>NZ_CP180447.1:0-5507704 GCF_051131765.1 Klebsiella sp. I138 | reverse complement strand
TTTTGTCGCCTTTGCGCATGGTGCCGTTTTTAATACGCACCAGCGAAACAACGCCAAGATAGTTATCGAACCAGGAGTCGATAATCAGCGCCTGCAGCGGCGCATCCGCGTCACCTTCCGGCGGCGGAATATCGCGCACCAGGCGTTCCAGCACATCGGGAACGCCGACGCCGGTTTTCGCCGAGCAGCGGACTGCATCGGCAGCATCAATACCGACGATGTCTTCAATTTCATCGGCTACGCGCTCAGGATCAGCCGCCGGCAGGTCGATTTTGTTGAGAACCGGGACCACTTCCAGATCCATTTCCATGGCGGTATAGCAGTTGGCCAGCGTCTGGGCTTCAACCCCCTGACCAGCATCGACCACCAGCAGCGCACCTTCACATGCGGCGAGAGAACGTGACACCTCATAAGAGAAGTCGACGTGTCCAGGTGTATCGATAAAGTTCAGCTGGTAGGTTTCGCCATTGTTCGCTTTGTAATCCAGGGTGACGCTTTGCGCCTTAATGGTGATGCCACGCTCGCGTTCAAGATCCATGGAGTCCAGTACCTGGGCTTCCATTTCACGATCGGAAAGGCCACCGCAAATCTGGATGATACGGTCAGACAACGTCGATTTACCGTGGTCGATATGAGCGATGATTGAAAAGTTACGTATATTCTTCATATTTTAGAGTTAATTATGCCTTACGCGAATCATGAGGCCGCTGTTCTGTGCCTGACGTTTTTTAATCCGAAAACGCCGCATTCTACACTACATCCGCGAAACCAGGAAATGCTCTTACCAGCAGCATAACCGCAGCAAATGAAGAGATCTTGCGGGGGTGATAAATAAAAAATAAAGGCCAGTGGAATCACTGGCCTGGTTCTGAATACGGTGTCTCTACGCGCACCAAATCTGGCGGCAAACCGACGCTAATAATGACGGGCTGCCACGACTGGCGAGCGGCTAATCCGGGCGAAAGCCCGCGCGCCACCAGGAATCCGCCGACGCCGCCGAGTATTGCGCCACACAGCGAAGCAAAGTCATTTGCAAACAAGACCTGAAAAACAGAGGCCATCACAAACAGCCCAACCAGCGGTACCATATAGACTAAAACCGCCGAGCCCAGCAGGCTGCTTTCGGCAATTCCCAGCTCGACTTTTTGCCCGGCGGAAAGCGGCTGCTCGCTGGGAACGCTTATCGTATGGCTGGTTTGCGGCCCCAGTTTGTTCAGCACCCGACTGCCGCAGCCAGCACGCGAGGCGCAGCTGCTGCAGGAGGCTTTCACGTCACAGTGCACCTGCGCCATGCCGTTGTGCCAGGATACGACCGTCGCCCATTCTTTGATCATTGCACGGCCTTGAATTTGATGCTGTCGGAGATGCGTTTAGCCGTTTGCGGCGGCAGTTCGCCAACCACGGTTATCTCTGCGTTATCACGAACCGTAGTGCTCACGGTACGACGCCCGGTGCGCAGTAGCTGATCGCTACTGTTTGCCGATGCACGATTCACGTTGATTGAGAAGCTAAACAGCCCATCCGAATAGAGACGGGATTCAACCGGACCATCAAACGTCGGTAGGCGACGCTGGCTGCTGGAAACTTCCGAGACACCCTGCGGCAGCCAGGTTGGCGCCCAGTTAAAGTTGGCTTTATCGCCCCCTTCTGGCACCGACAGCTGCGGAGGCAGGCTCGCTTTCGCTAATGTCTCCATGCTGCTGCTGACCTTATCGCCGACGCTAAAAGATACCACCCGGAACTGTTCCAGAGTCTCTCCATCGCGGTCGAGCAAATCGACACGCATCGGCAGTTTGGTTTCCGCATCCAGCCAGACAATATAGCTATAGCGTGTCCCGTCGCGCGCAACGACGCGGATCACTTCGCAAAGCCTGTCGGCAATGCGCGTCCGCCCTACGGAGATAAAGTCATAGTAGGAAGCCAGTCGCTTAAAATCGGTATAAGCCAGCGAAGGTAATGAATCGACGATATAGTCGCCGTTCAGCGTGAACGGATCGAGTCCTGGTTCAAAATAGCTGATTTCATTACCGCGCAGTACCACTTCCCGGCGCGGGCCGTCGAGTTGTAAAAGCTGTGCGAGAGGTTGATTATTCAGCCGCGCGTGACGATAACGCAGCGACTCAACGCCCTGTTTGTTGATGCTGACGAAAGACAGCTCATAATTGAGGGACTGGCTGGCCAGGTTCATTTGCTGCAATAACGCCCCGGACGATGTATCAGCCGAGGCGTTGACAGAGAAGAACAGGCTGCCTGCCATGAGCGACATGGCACACCAAAGTTGCTTCATTACTGCGATTGCGTTCCTAAAGTTTGATAGCCTGGCACCTGAACAGCGGCTTGCTGAGTCTGGGCCTGGCCAAACTGAAGCTGTTCTGCGTGCAGGCGACGCTGCAATTCATAGTCCTGCAGCATAGCATTAATGCGACGACGCTGTTCTTGCACCTGCGCCTGCTGGCCGCTCCCTGCCGAAGCATCAGCCGGAACGCCAAGACTTACCGGACTGGCTTTACCCATCATCGGCATCGTGTTGAAAACAGGCGCTTCTGGCTGCTGAGCGGAATCGCTTTGCCCATTATACTGCTGGACGCCGACGATAACAGCAAGCGAAACGCACGCAGCAACCCCCATCTGAGTCAGTGAACTGGCCCACGGGCGGACTTTCTGCCAGAAAGGCATCTGACGCCACTGATGTGGTGCTGGCTGAGATTCAGGAATAAGCGGCACCGCCTGACGAACGGGCTCGTTCTCAATGGCGGCCATCACGCGGGCTGAGATATCAAAATGGAGCATCTCAGCGGTATCGCCTCGCAGCGAATCACGGATGAGATGGTAGCTCTCCCAGGTCTTTTGCATTTCAGAAGAACGGCTCAGCTCATTGAGCAGCTCGTTATCCAGCGTTTCACCATCCATTAAGGCCGAAAGTTTTTCTTTCTGCATGCCTGATACCCTTTTCAGTATTCCGCTATCGTCAACGCCTGATAAGCGGTTGAACTTTATTATCAATAGCTTCTCGCGCCCGGAAGATGCGTGAACGCACCGTTCCTACCGGACAATCCATGATAGCGGCTATCTCTTCATAGCTCAGGCCATCCAGCTCCCGCAACGTAATTGCCATGCGTAAATCTTCCGGGAGCGATTCAATGGTACGAAAAACTATTTGTCTCAGTTCTTCTGACAACATTAAGTTCTCAGGGTTCGAAATTTCTTTCAGCGCCCCACCACTTTCGAAGTTTTCTGCCTCATTGGCGTCAACATCGCTGGACGGTGGGCGGCGTCCCTGAGCTACCAGATAATTCTTCGCCGTGTTGACGGCGATACGATATAACCAGGTATAAAAAGCACTATCCCCCCGGAAGGACTCCAGCGCGCGCCATGCTTTTACGAACGATTCCTGAACAACGTCAGGGATATCGCCCGGTGGTACATAGCGGGAGACCAGGCTCGCGACCTTATGCTGATAGCGCACCACCAGCAAGTTAAACGCTTTCTGATCTCCTTTCTGGACCCGTTCGACAAGGACCTGATCCGTTAACTGCTCGCTCATCCGAGGTAATGTCTCCCCAAACCCAATTCCCATGCGTCTTCAAAGCACTACCCAATCACTGCAATATGAGCAAGCAGACGATTGGAGTGTCTGAAAACAATAAAGTTCCGTTACGCCTTTGATTTTTGTCTGGCAACGGCGGACGATTTGTTATCTCTCATTATAAGTCCCGCAACTCAACGCCAGGTAAGATGATGAAGAAAAAGCGTAAGGTCCGCCAGAAGGGTAACGTAACATCGCTTTTATTTCACTATAAAATCTGAAGCTAACGATCTGCTTCGCAAATATTTTCTTTCGTTTACACTGCCCCGCCTTAGCCGCTCATGTTTAGTTTCCGCAACCGCCAGGAAAAAAAATGTACGATTCATCACGACCTGGTGCTATTGTGGCAAAACCGTGTTTAGTAAATTAAACAAAGTCTATGAATACAACACCTGACCTCTCCTGTGATGTGCTGATTATCGGCAGCGGCGCCGCCGGTTTATCCCTTGCACTGCGTCTGGCGGAACACAGTTCCGTCGTCGTACTGAGCAAAGGCCCTGTCAGCGAAGGTTCGACGCTCTACGCGCAGGGCGGCATTGCCGCCGTTTTTGATGAAACCGACAGTGTGGAATCTCATGTTGAAGATACGCTAATTGCCGGGGCGGGCCTGTGCGATCGTCATGCCGTCTCATTCGTCGCCAGCAACGCCAAACCTTGCGTGCAATGGCTTATCGACCAGGGTGTGCTGTTTGATACTCAGACCCAAGCCAACGGCGAACAGAGCTATCATCTGACCCGTGAAGGCGGGCACAGCCACCGCCGTATTCTCCATGCTGCTGATGCAACCGGCAAAGCGGTGGAAACGACGCTGGTGAGTCAGGCCCTCGCTCACCCAAATATTCGTATTCTGGAACGAAGCAACGCCGTTGATTTGATCGTTTCCGATAAAATCGGCCTGCCGGGTACACGTCGCGTGGTGGGCGCCTGGATCTGGAACCGGAATAAAGAAAAGGTTGAGACCTGTAGCGCGACATCTGTCGTACTGGCCACCGGCGGTGCCGCAAAGGTGTATCAGTACACGACCAATCCGGATGTCTCCTCCGGCGATGGCATTGCCATGGCCTGGCGCGCCGGCTGTCGCGTCGCCAACCTCGAGTTCAACCAGTTTCATCCTACCGCCTTGTACCATCCACAGGCGCGTAATTTCCTGCTGACTGAAGCATTACGTGGCGAAGGCGCATACCTGAAACGCCCGGATGGTTCCCGATTCATGCCCGATTTTGATGAACGCGGCGAGCTGGCCCCGCGCGATATTGTCGCCCGCGCGATAGACCATGAAATGAAACGCCTCGGCGTCGATTGTATGTACCTCGACATCAGCCATAAGCCTGAAGCCTTTGTCCGTCAGCACTTCCCGATGATTTACGAAAAGCTGCTCGGTCTGGGTATCGATTTAACAAAAGAGCCGGTGCCAATTGTGCCTGCCGCCCACTATACCTGCGGTGGTGTGATGGTGGATGATCACGGACGGACTGATGTTGACGGGCTGTATGCGATTGGTGAGGTGAGCTATACCGGGCTGCACGGGGCTAACCGGATGGCGTCAAATTCACTGCTTGAGTGTCTGGTCTACGGCTGGTCTGCCGCTGAGGATATTCTTCAGCGCATGCCGTTGGCCCAGCCGGTCAACGGTCTCCCGGCCTGGGATGAGAGCCAGGTAGAGATCCCCGATGAGCTGGTAGTGATTCAACATAACTGGCACGAGCTGAGATTGTTGATGTGGGACTACGTTGGGATTGTCCGCACCACTCGCCGACTGGAGCGCGCGCTGCGAAGAATCACCATGTTGCAGCAGGAACTTGATGAATATTATGCCCGTTTCCGCGTGTCCAACAATTTGCTGGAGCTGCGTAACCTGGTGCAGGTCGCTGAGCTAATCGTCCGCTGCGCCATGCTACGCAAAGAAAGCCGCGGTCTGCACTATACGCTGGATTATCCGGAACAACTGCCGGATAGCGGCCCCTCAATCCTGTCACCTCTGGCTCACATAAAGAGGTAAAAATCCTGGGTCAGGGCGGTAAACCCCTCGGAGTATTGCTGCTCTGGCCCGCGGATAATCAGCCGATCGCTAAAACACTCCCCCGCCGTCGGCGAGAAAGCCAGCAGTACCCGGTACGGCGGGCGCATTTCTGTTTCCGCAACATCGGTGCGTAAACGCAGATGCCAGCCCATGGTTTGGGCCCGTTGTACAAATGCATTGCCGATATCCACCGGTAGCACCACGCAGAAGAACCCTTCTTCTGTGATACACTCTGCGGCGCAGCTTAAGAGCGTTACATGATCGAGCGTGGTCGTATATCGTGCCTGTTCGCGCTGGGATGTGGCACAGGGCACGCCTTCAGCAAAAAAAGGCGGATTGCTGACGATCAGTTCATAGCGTCGCGTGTGTGGAGGCTGCCACTGTTGAATATCAGCCTGATACACCTGGATACGCGCAGCCCACGGGGAGGTATCTACGTTTTCTCGCGCCTGCTCTGCTGCACTTTCATCCAGTTCAACCGCATCCAACGTGACCCGCGTATCGGTTCGTTGGGCCAGCATCAGCGCCAGCAAACCACTACCGGTCCCGATATCCAACGCGTGCTTTACCTGCGCAATCGGTGCCCACGCACCAAGCAAAATGCCGTCGGTACCGACTTTCATCGCACAGCGGTCGTGCGCAACAAAGAACTGTTTAAACGTAAAACCATTGCGCGGCAGCGCAAACTTCGACTGAGACATCCTGAATAACCTTGCGGACAAAAACTCCTGAGCTTAAGGCTATGCACAATACCGGAGAACAGATAGCCTTACAAACAGATGAACATTATGTCCGTAACGTCTATAATCGTCGGTCCACTCAGAGGTAGATCATGACTGTAACGACTTTTTCCGAACTTGAACTCGACGAAAACCTTCTGGAAGCCCTCCAGGAAAAAGGTTTCACACGCCCGACAGCCATTCAGGCCGCCGCTATTCCGCCTGCGCTTGATGGCCGTGACATTCTCGGTTCAGCCCCGACAGGCACCGGTAAAACAGCGGCGTATCTGCTGCCAGCGTTGCAGCACCTGCTTGATTTCCCGCGTAAGAAGTCGGGTCCGCCGCGAATTCTTATCCTGACACCGACCCGTGAACTGGCGATGCAGGTTGCCGACCATGCCCGTGAGCTGGCTGCACACACGCATCTGGACATTGCCACCATCACCGGCGGCGTTGCGTATATGAACCACGCCGAAGTGTTCAGCGAGAACCAGGATATCGTCGTCGCCACCACCGGCCGACTGCTGCAATATATTAAAGAAGAAAACTTCGATTGCCGGGCGGTTGAAACGCTGATCCTTGATGAAGCTGACCGTATGCTGGATATGGGCTTCGCTCAGGATATTGAGCACATTGCCGGTGAAACCCGCTGGCGTAAGCAGACCATGTTGTTTTCCGCGACGCTCGAAGGCGATGCGATTAAAGATTTTGCCGAGCGTCTGCTGGAAGAACCCGTTGAAGTCTCCGCTACCCCGTCCACGCGCGAACGTAAGAAAATTCATCAGTGGTACTATCGTGCCGATGACATCAAGCACAAAACCGCTCTGCTGGTTAACCTGCTGAAACAGCCTGATGCAACCCGCTCTATCGTCTTTGTCCGTAAGCGTGAGCGCGTTCATGAGCTGGCGTCCTGGCTGCGCGAAGCGGGTATCAATACCTGCTGGCTGGAAGGCGAGATGGTACAGGCAAAGCGTAACGAAGCGATTAAGCGCATGACCGATGGTCGTATGAATGTGCTTATTGCAACAGACGTCGCCGCTCGTGGGATCGATATTCCAGACGTTAGCCACGTCTTCAACTTCGACATGCCGCGCACGGCCGATACCTATCTGCATCGTATCGGGCGAACCGGCCGTGCAGGGAAAAAAGGCGTTGCTATTTCCCTGGTTGAAGCTCATGACCATCTGCTGTTGGGTAAAATTGGCCGCTACATCGATGAGCCGCTCAAAGCGCGCGTTATTGATGAACTGCGCCCGACCACCCGCGCACCGAGCGAGAAGTTGACCGGTAAGCCGTCCAAAAAGGTTCTGGCCAAGCGTGCCGAACAGAAAAAAGAGAAAGACAAAGAGAAGCCGCGCGTGAAGAAACGTCACCGCGATGCCAAGAATGTCGGTAAGCGTCGCAAGCCAAGCGGCAGCGATGGCGATACTCAGCAGTAAAAATAAGCAACAAAAAAACGCCGGGATATCCCGGCGTTTTTATATTCAGGCGTCGACTTACAGACTTTCAGTAAAGGTACGAGCGATAACGTCGCGCTGCTGTTCTGGAGTCAGGGAGTTAAAACGCACCGCGTAACCAGATACACGAATGGTCAGCTGCGGGTATTTTTCCGGATGTTCAACCGCATCCATCAGCGTTTCACGGCGCAGTACGTTCACGTTCAGGTGCTGGCCACCTTCAACGCGGACTTCCGGTTTCACGTCGAGCGGGATTTCGCGGTATTCGATTTCGCCCAGTTTATTCACCGCAACAACATCATCTTCAGCAAAACCGCCTTTTGCACACAGGCAGCGCGCTTCGCCTTTTTCGCTATCCAGCAGCCAGAAAGAGTTCAGCAGGTCGTCGTTTGCAGCTTTAGTAATTTGGATACCAGTAATCATTTGATGCCTCCCTTAGGCAATATTTATTCGTCTTCTTGGCCCATTCCCGGCCAATTGGTAAAACCATTGTTGTCTGAGTGTATGTATATCAGCCAAACATCCGGCATTCATTGACCTAAATCAACAAAAACCACTCAATAAAAATGGGTATAGGGAGATATTATTGTTTTACATCAAGTTACGCCAGAGCCAGCGCAAAATATTTTTGTAAATTTTCAATTTTTTTTGCATACATAACGTCAGCCAGATCGTCCGGATTTTGTTATGCAGAAAGAAGCAGTTAAGCTATAGCTATGACACTTTGCAGGAGAGCAAGATGACCACCCCATTGACCTGGCACGACGTGCTGGCGGAAGAGAAGCAGCAGCCCTATTTTGTGAATACCCTGAAAACCGTCGCCGAGGAGCGCCAGTCGGGCATAACGATTTTTCCGCCGCAAAAAGATGTCTTCAATGCCTTTCGTTATACCGAACTTGGGGATGTCAAAGTGGTTATCCTTGGCCAGGATCCTTATCACGGGCCCGGGCAGGCTCATGGGCTGGCCTTCTCCGTGCTTCCTGGCATCCAGACGCCGCCGTCGCTGTTGAATATGTATAAAGAGCTGGAGGGGACGATCCCAGGATTCAGCCGCCCGACCCACGGTTATCTGGAAAGCTGGGCGCGACAGGGGGTGCTGCTGCTCAATACCGTTCTGACGGTACGGGCGGGTCAGGCGCATTCTCATGCCAGCCTTGGCTGGGAAACCTTTACCGATAAGGTCATTTCATTGATCAACGAACATCGTGAAGGGGTCGTTTTTTTACTGTGGGGCGCCCATGCGCAGAAGAAAGGTGCAATTATCGACAGCCAACGTCATTGCGTACTAAAAGCACCGCATCCTTCACCGCTTTCTGCCCATCGCGGCTTTTTTGGCAGCAATCATTTTGTCCAGGCTAATCAGTGGCTGGCCGGGCGCGGCGAATCTCCCGTTGACTGGATGCCGGTCTTGCCAGACGAACACGAATAGCCCTGCAGGCATCTTCAGCAGAAACAAAAATGCCAGCATTACGCTGGCATTTTTTCAGGTGAACTCAGCCATCAGGCCTTATTCTGACGCCACCACTCGGCCAGTAACACACCGGTCGCCACGGAGACGTTCAGGCTTTCTACGTTGCCAGTACCTGCAATGACAACGTTAAGGTCGGCACTGGAAATCGCCGCATCAGACAGACCATCGCGCTCCTGACCTAATGCCAGCACCATTTTCTTCGGCAGCTCGGCTTTATGCAGCGGCGTGCCGTTGTGGCTGGAGGTCGAAACAATGGCGTAGCCCGCACTGCGGAACTGCTCCAGCGTATCGATAAAGCTATCGCCTGTGATCGGTTCAACGTGTTCTGCTCCACCTTCAGCAGTACGGATTGCCGCACCTGACTCAAGCATACCGGCATCCTGCACGACAACGCCCTTCACGCCAAAATGCGCACAGCTACGCATGATCGCGCCGAGGTTGTGCGGGTTGCCGACATCTTCCAGCGCCAGAACACAATCTTCGGCCTCAGCTTTGGCTACCCACTGAGCCACAGTGGTACCGTTACGTTTCTTAATCAGGAAGCAAACGCCGCCGTGATGTTCCGTACCGGAAGCTTTTGCCAGCTCGGCTTCATCAACCACGTGGTAGGCTTTGCGGTTTGCCGCCATCCAACGCAGCGCTTCTTTGAAACGCGGGGTCACGCTCTGTACAAACCAGGCGCGGACGATCGCATCCGGACGGCTCTGGAACAGGGCCTGACAGGCATTCTCACCGTAAACACGGGTTTCTTCAGCGCGCTGACGACGCAGCACTTCCGGGTCTATAAAGCTTTTACCGCTGATCCCGCCGTGATCCGGTTTCACGACCGTTTCATCATTTGGTGCACGCGATACGGTACGCCACGGAGAAGAACTGTCACGATCAAAATCATCGCGTTTACGATCGTCACGTTTGCGGTCATCGCCGCGGCTGTTTCGTTCATCGCGGGCAGGGCGGCTACGGCCGTCAACACGAGATTTTCCTGGGCGCCCTCCCCCTTTCCCGGTACGCGGGTTATGGGTGCGTCTGTCAGAATCATCATCACTGCGGACATACATCACTTTGACCTTGCCGCTTTTATTTTTCAGTTCGTCGCTCATCAATTTTCTCCACCTGCGCTGCGCGAAGCGCGAAGATTACCCGATGTGTCACCGCTGCGCCATTATTTCGTTTAAAAGATAAGGTCTATCGTATTCATCGAACAAAACGCGTTGTTGTTTAATAGTAGCTAATCGATAATATGTAACATTACAGAAACAAATCGGCCACGTGCCACGCTGCAACCCATAACCAGAGGTTAGTTATGAATACCGTTTGTGCCAGCTGTCAGGCTCTGAACCGCATCCCCGACGATCGTAGTGCCAATGGTGCTAAATGCGGACGCTGCGGCCACGATCTTTTTGACGGCGACGTTATCAACGCGACCGGGGCAACGCTGGATAAACTACTGAAGGACGATCTGCCCGTTGTTGTCGATTTCTGGGCGCCGTGGTGCGGTCCTTGTCGTAATTTTGCGCCGATCTTCGAAGACGTCGCGGAAGAACGCAGCGGCAAGATGCGCTTTGTCAAAGTGAACACCGAAGCCGAACGCGAGCTGAGCGCACGTTTCCGCATCCGCAGCATTCCGACCATTATGATGTTTAAAAACGGTGAAGTCATCGACATGCTGAACGGCGCGGTGCCAAAAGCGCCGTTTGACAGCTGGCTAAATGAAGCCAACCCGCAATAAACCTAAAGGGGCACGACTTGTGCCCCTTTTTCACCTCTGCGACAATGGCGTTTTTTCTTAGCGACACTTTATGATTGATAACGCCGTCCTTCGTCTTCGCGCCGAACGCCTCGCGCGCGCAACCCGGCCTTTTCTCGCACGCGGTAACCGAATCCACCGCTGCCAACGCTGTTTGCTGCCGCTGAAGCAGTGCCTGTGCGCCACCCTGACGCCGGCAACCGCCGCCAGCCGCTTCTGCCTGGTAATGTTTGACACCGAGCCAATGAAGCCAAGCAATACCGGGCGTCTTATTGCCGATATTCTGCCGGACACCGAAGCCTTTCAATGGTCGCGGACCGAGCCGCCACAGGCGTTACTCGATCGGGTCGCCGATCGGAATTACCAGCCAATGGTCGTCTTCCCGGCCTCTTACGCAGGGGCAGAACGCCAGATCCTGAGCGCTCCACCAGCGGGGAAACCGCCGCTGTTTATCATGCTCGACGGAACCTGGACTGAAGCGCGAAAAATGTTCCGTAAAAGCCCGTATCTTGATGCGCTACCGATTATATCCGTCGATCTTTCCCGCATCTCAGCCTACCACCTGAGAGAAGCCCATGCCGAGGGGCAGTACTGTACTGCGGAAGTCGCCATTGCGCTGCTCGACCTTGCAGAAGACCGGACGGCAGCACGCGCGCTTGGGGACCATTTTAGCTTGTTCCGCACCCGCTATCTGGCGGGAAAAACGCAGCATAAGGGTAGCATCACAGCACAAATGGTAGAAAACGTTTAAAATCATTCGGTCACTGGGGATCAAAGGAGACCGGTATGAGCCAACGAGGCCTGGAAGCACTGCTGCGGCCGAAGTCGATTGCCGTTATTGGCGCATCAATGAAACCGCAGCGTGCCGGTTATCTGATGATGCGCAATCTGCTTGCCGGGGGGTTTAACGGCCCGGTACTGCCCGTCACCCCGGCCTGGAAAGCCGTGCAGGGTGTGCTGGCATGGCCAACCATCGACAGCCTGCCGTTCACGCCAGACCTTGCCGTACTTTGTACCAACGCCAGGCGAAATCCCGAACTGCTGGATGCTCTGGGAAAAAAGGGCTGTAAGACCTGCATTATTCTCTCCTCCCCACCGGAACAATACCCCGCGCTGCTCGAATGTGCTGCCCGCTATCAAATGCGCCTGCTTGGCCCCAACAGCCTCGGCCTGCTTGCGCCCTGGCAAGGGCTGAATGCCAGCTTTTCACCGGTGCCCATTCATCGCGGTAAACTGGCGTTTATCTCCCAGTCCGCCGCAGTTTCAAATACCATACTCGACTGGGCGCAGCAGCGGGAAATGGGCTTTTCTTACTTCATTGCGCTTGGCGATAGCCTGGATATCGACGTTGACGATCTCCTCGACTTCCTTGCTCGCGACAGTAAAACCAGCGCCATCCTGCTTTACCTTGAACATCTGAGCGATGCCCGGCGCTTCGTATCCGCCGCGCGCAGCGCATCGCGTAATAAACCCATTCTGGTTATCAAAAGCGGTCGCAGCCCGGCAGCGCAAAAGCTGTTGCATGTGAATTCGGGTATGGATCCGGCCTGGGATGCGGCGATTCAACGGGCGGGCTTACTGCGCGTGCAGGATACCCATGAGCTCTTCTCAGCGGTCGAAACCCTCAGCCATATGCGCCCGCTGCGCGGAGAGAAACTGATGATCATCAGCAACGGTGCCGCCCCTGCGGCTCTGGCACTGGATGAACTGTGGCTTCGGAACGGCAAGCTTGCCAACCTCAGCGAAGAGACCTGCGAAAAACTACGCCAGGCGCTGCCAGGGGGGATCGGTATCGCCAATCCGCTGGATCTTCGCGACGATGCCAGCAGCGAGCACTATCTCAAGGCGCTGAACGTGCTACTGGATAGCCAGGATTACGACGCCCTGTTGGTCATTCACTCCCCCAGCGCCGCCGCCCCGGGAACCGAAAGTGCGCTGGCCCTGATCGACGCGCTGAAACAACATCCACGCGGTAAATATGTCACGGTCCTGACAAACTGGTGTGGCGAATACTCTTCTCAGGAAGCGCGCCGTCTATTCAGCGATGCCGGGCTGCCAACCTACCGCACGCCGGAGGGAACCATTACTGCGTTTATGCATATGGTGGAATATCGGCGTAACCAGAAGCAGCTCCGGGAGACACCCGTTCTGTCAGATACGGTGACGGCCAATACCGCAGAAGCCCATATGCTGTTACAGCAGGCAATTAGCGAAGGTGCCCGCTCGTTGGATACGCATGAAGTTAGCCCGGTATTACATGCATACGGTATCCACACTTTACCGACCTGGATTGCTGCCGACAGCGCTGAGGCGGTCCATATCGCCGAGCAAATTGGCTATCCGGTGGCCCTGAAACTGCGTTCACCGGATATTCCACACAAATCTGAAGTTCAGGGCGTCATGCTCTATTTACGAACCGCTACGGAAGTACAGCAGGCGGCGGATGCTATTTTCGACCGCGTGAAAATGGCGTGGCCACAGGCGCGTATTCATGGTCTGCTGGTACAAAGTATGGCCAATCGCGCGGGTGCACAGGAGCTACGCGTCGTCGTTGAGCACGATCCGGTGTTCGGCCCGTTGATCATGCTGGGCGAAGGCGGCGTAGAATGGCGTGCGGAAGATCAGGCTGCCGTAGCCCTGCCACCGTTAAATATGAATCTTGCCCGCTATCTGGTGATCCAGGCGATCAAAAGCAAGAAGATCCGTGGGCGCAGTGCGCTACGCCCGCTGGATGTTTCTGGCCTCAGCCAACTGCTGGTTCAGGTATCAAATCTTGTCGTCGATTGCCCGGAGATCCAGCGGCTGGATATTCACCCGCTGCTCGCTTCGGGTAACGAGTTCACCGCACTTGACGTCACGTTGGGCCTTGCACCGTTTACCGGCGACAGTGAAAGCCGGTTGGCAATACGCCCCTATCCGCAGCAGCAGGAAGAGTGGGTGGTGATGAAAAATGGCGAGCGCTGCCTGTTCCGTCCGATCCTCCCGGAAGATGAACCGCTGCTTATGGCCTTTATCGCCCAGGTAACGAAAGAAGATCTCTATTATCGCTATTTCAGCGAAATCAATGAATTTACTCACGATGACTTAGCCAATATGACGCAGATCGACTACGATCGAGAAATGGCGTTTGTTGCCGTCCGCGTGAGTACCGAAGGCAATGAGATCCTTGGCGTAACACGAGCCATTTCCGATCCTGACAACATTGATGCGGAGTTTGCTGTACTGGTCCGTTCCGATCTCAAAGGATTAGGTCTTGGCCGGCGGCTGCTGGAAAAGCTGATTGCCTATACGCAAAGCCACGGTCTGCAGCGGCTCAATGGTATCACTATGCCCAATAACAGAGGCATGATTGGCCTTGCCAGGAAGCTGGGATTCGCTGTTGATATTCAGCTGGAAGATGGGATTGTCAGTTTGTCCCTGCAATTTGCACCACAACAATCATAAACTGGCGACCGCAATTGTTGACCACATTCGCGAACAGTAATGTTATTATTGCCCGCTTACGTCGTCTGCATGGTACAGAAGACCCTTCAATAAACAGAGAAGAAACGCACTGTGATGTTGTCAAAATTTAAGCGTAATAAACATCAACAACACCTTGCCCAACTCCCTAAGCTTTCTCAGTCAGTTGATGATATCGAGTTCTTTTACGCGCCTGCGGATTTTCGGCAAGCGCTACTGGCAAAGATAGCCCACGCCACCCAGCGTATTTGTATTATTGCGCTCTATCTGGAGCAGGATGATGGCGGCAAAGGAATTCTGCAGGCACTGTATGACGCCAAACGCCAGCGTCCGGAGTTAGACGTTCGCATTCTGGTTGACTGGCACCGCGCCCAGCGTGGACGCATTGGCGCAGCGGCGTCTAATACTAATGCCGACTGGTACTGCCGCATGGCGCAGGAAAACCCCGGCGTTGATGTTCCCGTTTATGGCGTGCCGGTCAATACCCGAGAAGCACTCGGCGTACTGCATTTTAAAGGCTTTATTGTCGATGATTGCGTCCTTTATAGCGGCGCCAGTCTGAACGATGTCTACCTGCATCAGCATGATAAATATCGTTACGATCGCTACCAGTGTATTCGTAATGGCAAAATGGCCGATGTGATGTTCGATTGGGTAGAGCACAACCTGGTTGAAGGCCGTGGCGTTAACCGTCTCGACAAGGACGATCGCCCGAAAAGCCCGGAAATCAAAAATGATATCCGTCAGTATCGCCAGGAGCTTCGCGACAGCAGCTATCATTTCCTCGGTAATGCGGATGACGACCAGCTGTCGGTCACGCCGCTGGTAGGCCTGGGTAAATCGAGCCTGCTGAACAAAACCATCTTCCATCTGATGCCCTGCGCTGAGCGTAAGCTGACAATCTGTACGCCCTATTTCAACCTACCGGCGCTTCTGGTGCGGAATATCATTCAGCTACTGCGCAGCGGAAAGCAGGTGGAGATAATCGTTGGCGATAAAACGGCGAATGACTTCTATATCCCCGAAGATCAGCCGTTTAAGATTATCGGCGCACTCCCCTATCTGTATGAAATTAACCTCCGCCGCTTTCTGAGCCGGCTGCAGTACTATGTCAATACTGACCAGTTGATTGTACGTCTGTGGAAAGATGAGGATAACAGCTATCACCTTAAGGGAATGTGGGTTGATGATGAGTGGATGTTGCTGACCGGTAATAATCTCAATCCGCGTGCCTGGCGTCTGGATCTGGAAAATGCGATTCTGATTCACGATCCGCAGCATCAGCTGGGGGCGATGCGTGAGAAAGAGCTGCACCTGATCCGCCAGCACACCACGGTCGTTAAACACTATCGCGATCTGCAAAGCATTGCGGATTATCCAGTCAAGGTACGAAAACTGATTCGCCGCCTGAGGCGCATCCGTATCGATCGACTGATCAGCCGTATTCTCTGAATATCTGCCCCGCATCGTCGGGGCTTTTTTCTGGAATGTGTATGCGTAATATCATTTTTATTGCTCCGTTACTGCTTACCGGCTGTAGCCATATGGCGCAGGATTCATGGAGCGGTCAGGATAAAGCCCAGCATTTTCTGGCCTCAGCCATGCTCTCTGCAGCCGGTAACGAATATGCCCAGCATCAGGGGTACAGTCGTGACCGAAGCGCAGCCATTGGCTTTATGTTTTCCGTCAGCCTTGGTGCTTCGAAAGAGCTCTGGGACAGCCGCCCGGCGGGAAGCGGCTGGAGCTGGAAAGACTTCGCATGGGATGTGGCCGGTGCCACAACGGGCTATGCCGTGTGGCAACTGGCGCACCAATAGACCTACAGTCTTAGCCCCTTACCTTTGCGGTGCAGCATCAGAGAAACCAGAAAGGCAATCGCGCTCATTACAGTGACGTACCAGTAAAAGACGTGTTCTACCCCAATTGATTTTAGCGACAGCGCAACATATTCAGCCGAGCCACCGAACAAAGCATTCGCCACGGCATAAGACAGTCCAACCCCTAATGCTCGTACCTGCGCCGGGAACATCTCTGCCTTCAAAATTCCGCTGATCGAGGTATAGAAACTCACGATCATCAGCGCGCAGATAACCAGCCCAAATGCAGCATAAGGTGATGTCACGCTTTGAAGAGCGCTCAATATTGGAACGGTAAAGAGCGTCGCTAATGAGCCAAAACAGAGCATTGATGTCCGGCGGCCAATTTTATCCGACAGTGCCCCGAATAGCGGTTGTGCCAGCATATAAACAAACAGGGCGGCGGTCATTATGACGCTGGCCGTACCGGCGCTCATTCCTGCCGTATTGACCAGATATTTCTGCATGTATGTCGTGAAGGTGTAAAAGATTAACGAGCCCGCAGCAGTAAAGCCAAGTACCATCATAAATGCTTTACGATTGCGCCATAATCCTTTGAAGGAACCCGCTTCTTTTAATGCCCGAGTCTCTTGCATAGATGTTTCATCCAGCTGACGACGCAGCCACAGAGCAACAACTGCGAGCACGGCGCCAAGGGCGAAAGGTATCCTCCATCCCCAGGCGTGCAGCTGTTCATCGTTAAGAATTTGTTGCAGGGCGACCACCACAAGCACGGCCAGAAGCTGACCGCCAATGAGCGTAACGTACTGGAATGAGGCGTAGAAGCCTTTCTTACCTTCAACAGCAACTTCACTCATATAGGTTGCACTGGTGCCGTATTCTCCCCCGACGGAAATCCCCTGAAACAGGCGTGCCAGCAGTAATAGTGCCGGAGCCCATGTCCCAATGGTTTCATAGCCGGGAAGGCACGCAATGACCAGTGAGCCCATACACATCATGCATACGGAAATGAGCATGGACGTTTTACGCCCGCGTCGGTCAGCAATACGGCCAAACAGCCATCCCCCAATCGGACGCATCAGGAAGCCAGCGGCAAAGACTCCTGCGGTTTGTAATAACTGAGTGGTGGTGTTTCCAGAAGGAAAAAAGATGTGCGCAAAATAGAGAGAGCAGAATGAGTAGACATAAAAATCAAACCATTCAACCAGATTTCCTGAAGATGCGCCTACAATCGCCCAAATGCGACGGCGGGTATCGCCATGATCCAGCTCTCCCCGTTGATTAATACTACTTTCTGCCATTGTTATTCTGCTCCAGCAAAGACTGCAATCTGTCTTGTCGGGCGTACCACGTCACTGAGACAAATCATTTAGTAAACCAAATGTTATATAATTGTTATTTATTTATATGTGACGAAATTCACATTCTTTTTCGTCATGCAGTTTTCGGGATTAACGCTAAAGCATGGGCGGGGATAAAGTGAAATATGGTGAGGAGGCGACCACAGCAGGCTTTTATGTCGTTTGAACAAACAGATAGATAACTG
Organism: Klebsiella sp. I138; assembly: GCF_051131765.1. Classification (NCBI taxonomy): domain Bacteria; kingdom Pseudomonadati; phylum Pseudomonadota; class Gammaproteobacteria; order Enterobacterales; family Enterobacteriaceae; genus Klebsiella; species Klebsiella sp. I138. The sequence goes on along the minus strand of NZ_CP180447.1, from coordinate 5,489,879 downwards.
TTTTACAGGAGAGCGCTCATCGTCAGATGGCAGGAAAAACAGACGGCTCAGTTTTCCGCTTTATTTGATCCCTGACTGAGCATGACGAACATTTTATCGCCCTCAACTCATGAGCAGAGATATTCCCAGAGGCGGCGCGCGGCGCCTTGTCCGGGCTACCCGGCAGTACCGGCAAAAACGCAAAAAGCCCGTCCGTCAGGACGGGCTTTTTACTGGTCTGATGCCTGCCAGTTGTATGCCGGACTTTCCTGCCCGCCACCCTCCGGGCAGCACGCCGGGCTGTGCAACAGCATTCCCGACAATGTTGTCCTTCTCAGGAGAGCCTTCACCGACAAACGACAGACAAACAAAAAAACCCCATGCTTTCGCATGAGGTTTTTCCGTTTATTTGATGCCTGGCAGTTCCCTACTCTCACATGGGGAGACCCCACACTACCATCGGCGCTACGGCGTTTCACTTCTGAGTTCGGCATGGGGTCAGGTGGGACCACCGCGCTATTGCCGCCAGGCAAATTCTGTTTCCACCCCGCATCTCTGCGCAGTGAATAATCTGTCATCAGGCTGAAAATCAATTTCGTCTCTTCGCCAAAACAGCTTCGGCGTTGTAAGGTTAAGCCTCACGGTTCATTAGTATCGGTTAGCTCAACGTATCGCTACGCTTACACACCCGACCTATCAACGTCGTAGTCTTCAACGTTCCTTCAGGACTCTCAAGGAGTCAGGGAGAACTCATCTCGGGGCAAGTTTCGTGCTTAGATGCTTTCAGCACTTATCTTTTCCGCATTTAGCTACCGGGCAATGCCATTGGCATGACAACCCGAACACCAGTGATGCGTCCACTCCGGTCCTCTCGTACTAGGAGCAGCCCCCCTCAATTCTCCAGCGCCCACGGCAGATAGGGACCGAACTGTCTCACGACGTTCTAAACCCAGCTCGCGTACCACTTTAAATGGCGAACAGCCATACCCTTGGGACCTACTTCAGCCCCAGGATGTGATGAGCCGACATCGAGGTGCCAAACACCGCCGTCGATATGAACTCTTGGGCGGTATCAGCCTGTTATCCCCGGAGTACCTTTTATCCGTTGAGCGATGGCCCTTCCATTCAGAACCACCGGATCACTATGACCTGCTTTCGCACCTGCTCGCGCCGTCACGCTCGCAGTCAAGCTAGCTTATGCCATTGCACTAACCTCCTGATGTCCGACCAGGATTAGCTAACCTTCGTGCTCCTCCGTTACTCTTTAGGAGGAGACCGCCCCAGTCAAACTACCCACCAGACACTGTCCGCAACCCGGATCACGGGTCTACGTTAGAACATCAAACATTAAAGGGTGGTATTTCAAGGTTGGCTCCATGCAGACTGGCGTCCACACTTCAAAGCCTCCCACCTATCCTACACATCAAGGCTCAATGTTCAGTGTCAAGCTATAGTAAAGGTTCACGGGGTCTTTCCGTCTTGCCGCGGGTACACTGCATCTTCACAGCGAGTTCAATTTCACTGAGTCTCGGGTGGAGACAGCCTGGCCATCATTACGCCATTCGTGCAGGTCGGAACTTACCCGACAAGGAATTTCGCTACCTTAGGACCGTTATAGTTACGGTCGCCGTTTACCGGGGCTTCGATCAAGAGCTTCTCCTTACGGATAACCCCATCAATTAACCTTCCGGCACCGGGCAGGCGTCACACCGTATACGTCCACTTTCGTGTTTGCACAGTGCTGTGTTTTTAATAAACAGTTGCAGCCAGCTGGTATCTTCGACTGATTTCAGCTCCGTGAGCAAGTCACTTCACCTACCATCAGCGTGCCTTCTCCCGAAGTTACGGCACCATTTTGCCTAGTTCCTTCACCCGAGTTCTCTCAAGCGCCTTGGTATTCTCTACCTGACCACCTGTGTCGGTTTGGGGTACGATTTGATGTTACCTGATGCTTAGAGGCTTTTCCTGGAAGCAGGGCATTTGTTACTTCAGCACCGTAGTGCCTCGTCATCACACCTCAGCGTTTAATAAAGGTCCGGATTTACCTAAACCTTCCGCCTACATGCTTAAACCGGGACAACCGTCGCCCGGCTAACATAGCCTTCTCCGTCCCCCTTCGCAGTAACACCGAGTACAGGAATATTAACCTGTTTCCCATCGACTACGCCTTTCGGCCTCGCCTTAGGGGTCGACTCACCCTGCCCCGATTAACGTTGGACAGGAACCCTTGGTCTTCCGGCGAGCGGGCTTTTCACCCGCTTTATCGTTACTTATGTCAGCATTCGCACTTCTGATACCTCCAGCAACCCTCACAGGCCACCTTCAACGGCTTACAGAACGCTCCCCTACCCAACAACACATAGTGTCGCTGCCGCAGCTTCGGTGCATGGTTTAGCCCCGTTACATCTTCCGCGCAGGCCGACTCGACCAGTGAGCTATTACGCTTTCTTTAAATGATGGCTGCTTCTAAGCCAACATCCTGGCTGTCTGTGCCTTCCCACATCGTTTCCCACTTAACCATGACTTTGGGACCTTAGCTGGCGGTCTGGGTTGTTTCCCTCTTCACGACGGACGTTAGCACCCGCCGTGTGTCTCCCGTGATAACATTCTTCGGTATTCGTAGTTTGCATCGGGTTGGTAAGTCGGGATGACCCCCTAGCCGAAACAGTGCTCTACCCCCGAAGATGAGTTCACGAGGCGCTACCTAAATAGCTTTCGGGGAGAACCAGCTATCTCCCGGTTTGATTGGCCTTTCACCCCCAGCCACAAGTCATCCGCTAATTTTTCAACATTAGTCGGTTCGGTCCTCCAGTTAGTGTTACCCAACCTTCAACCTGCCCATGGCTAGATCACCGGGTTTCGGGTCTATACCCTGCAACTTAACGCCCAGTTAAGACTCGGTTTCCCTGCGGCTCCCCTATACGGTTAACCTTGCTACAGAATATAAGTCGCTGACCCATTATACAAAAGGTACGCAGTCACCCCATAAAAGAGGCTCCCACTGCTTGTACGTACACGGTTTCAGGTTCTTTTTCACTCCCCTCGCCGGGGTTCTTTTCGCCTTTCCCTCACGGTACTGGTTCACTATCGGTCAGTCAGGAGTATTTAGCCTTGGAGGATGGTCCCCCCATATTCAGACAGGATACCACGTGTCCCGCCCTACTCTTCGAACTCACAGAATGTGCATTTTAGTGTACGGGAGTATCACCCTGTACCCTGCGACTTTCCAGACGCTTCCACTAACACACAAACTGATTCAGGTTCTGGGCTGCTCCCCGTTCGCTCGCCGCTACTGGGGGAATCTCGGTTGATTTCTTTTCCTCGGGGTACTTAGATGTTTCAGTTCCCCCGGTTCGCTTCGTTAAGCTATGTATTCACTTAACGATAGTGTGTCGAAACACACTGGGTTTCCCCATTCGGAAATCGCCGGTTATAACGGTTCATATCACCTTACCGACGCTTATCGCAGATTAGCACGTCCTTCATCGCCTCTGACTGCCAGGGCATCCACCGTGTACGCTTAGTCGCTTAACCTCACAACCCGAAACTGTTTCGTAAAACAGTTCGCATTGCGAAAATTTGAGAGACTCGAACACACCATTTTTCCTTTCTTATTACGGAGAAAGGAAACAGTGTGTCGTTTCAATTTTCAGCTTGATCCAGATTTTTAAAGAGCAAATATCTCAAACATGATTCCGGAGAATCAGTTTTGAGATACTGAGGTCGGCGACTTTCACTCACAAACCAGCAAGTGGCGTCCCCTAGGGGATTCGAACCCCTGTTACCGCCGTGAAAGGGCGGTGTCCTGGGCCTCTAGACGAAGGGGACACTGAAGTCTCAATCGCAAGACGCCTTGCTATTTACTTTTCATCAGACAATCTGTGTGGACACTACAAAGGCAGGTTCTTTCAGGTAAGGAGGTGATCCAACCGCAGGTTCCCCTACGGTTACCTTGTTACGACTTCACCCCAGTCATGAATCACAAAGTGGTAAGCGCCCTCCCGAAGGTTAAGCTACCTACTTCTTTTGCAACCCACTCCCATGGTGTGACGGGCGGTGTGTACAAGGCCCGGGAACGTATTCACCGTGGCATTCTGATCCACGATTACTAGCGATTCCGACTTCACGGAGTCGAGTTGCAGACTCCGATCCGGACTACGACATACTTTATGAGGTCCGCTTGCTCTCGCGAGGTCGCTTCTCTTTGTATATGCCATTGTAGCACGTGTGTAGCCCTACTCGTAAGGGCCATGATGACTTGACGTCATCCCCACCTTCCTCCAGTTTATCACTGGCAGTCTCCTTTGAGTTCCCAGTACGAACCGCTGGCAACAAAGGATAAGGGTTGCGCTCGTTGCGGGACTTAACCCAACATTTCACAACACGAGCTGACGACAGCCATGCAGCACCTGTCTCACGGTTCCCGAAGGCACTAAAGCATCTCTGCTAAATTCCGTGGATGTCAAGAGTAGGTAAGGTTCTTCGCGTTGCATCGAATTAAACCACATGCTCCACCGCTTGTGCGGGCCCCCGTCAATTCATTTGAGTTTTAACCTTGCGGCCGTACTCCCCAGGCGGTCGACTTAACGCGTTAGCTCCGGAAGCCACTCCTCAAGGGAACAACCTCCAAGTCGACATCGTTTACAGCGTGGACTACCAGGGTATCTAATCCTGTTTGCTCCCCACGCTTTCGCACCTGAGCGTCAGTCTTTGTCCAGGGGGCCGCCTTCGCCACCGGTATTCCTCCAGATCTCTACGCATTTCACCGCTACACCTGGAATTCTACCCCCCTCTACAAGACTCAAGCTTGCCAGTTTCAAATGCAGTTCCCAGGTTGAGCCCGGGGATTTCACATCTGACTTAACAAACCGCCTGCGTGCGCTTTACGCCCAGTAATTCCGATTAACGCTTGCACCCTCCGTATTACCGCGGCTGCTGGCACGGAGTTAGCCGGTGCTTCTTCTGCGAGTAACGTCAATCGCTAAGGTTATTAACCTTAACGCCTTCCTCCTCGCTGAAAGTACTTTACAACCCGAAGGCCTTCTTCATACACGCGGCATGGCTGCATCAGGCTTGCGCCCATTGTGCAATATTCCCCACTGCTGCCTCCCGTAGGAGTCTGGACCGTGTCTCAGTTCCAGTGTGGCTGGTCATCCTCTCAGACCAGCTAGGGATCGTCGCCTAGGTGAGCCATTACCCCACCTACTAGCTAATCCCATCTGGGCACATCTGATGGCATGAGGCCCGAAGGTCCCCCACTTTGGTCTTTCGACGTTATGCGGTATTAGCTACCGTTTCCAGTAGTTATCCCCCTCCATCAGGCAGTTTCCCAGACATTACTCACCCGTCCGCCGCTCGTCACCCAGAGAGCAAGCTCTCCTGTGCTACCGCTCGACTTGCATGTGTTAGGCCTGCCGCCAGCGTTCAATCTGAGCCATGATCAAACTCTTCAATTTAAGTTTGATGCTCGTGAATTAAACTTCGTAATGAATTACGTGTTCACTCAGAGACTTGGTATTCATTTTTCGTCCGAGGACGTTAAGAATCCATGTCACTTTGAGTGCCCACACAGATTGTCTGATAAATTGTTAAAGAGCAGTGCAACGGCGCTGAGCGCTCTGTCGCGAGGTCCCGTATAATACGTTTTCCTCATTCAGAGTCAAGCATTTATTTTTGCTTTTCTCTGTCGGCTTTCGCTGCTGATATTCAGCGTTGAGGCCTTCTGAGCCGGCGACTTGTTTGCCGTTGTTCCGTGTCAGTGGAGGCGCATTATAGGCAGTAATTCTGAGGTGACAAGTATAAATTCAAAAAAACAATTCGTTCGCTTACTTTTCACACAAAAACATGCGCAGACTTTAATTCTTGCCTGGTTTTTAAACAAAAACGAGCCCAGAGGGCCCGTTTTTGTCGTTTTGTGATTTACTGCACTGCCACTATATGGTCATCTTTTACTACTAGCTGAACTTCTTTACCGGGAACCAGCTCACCAGAAAGAATCTGCTGCGCCAGCGGGTTTTCGATCTGCTGCTGGATAGCGCGTTTTAGCGGGCGAGCCCCGTACACCGGATCGTACCCATTTGCACTCAGCAATTTCAGCGCGTCCTCGGACATATGGACTTCGTAGCCACGCTCTTCCAGACGTTTGTACAAACGCTGCAGCTGAATCTGCGCAATCGAAGCAATGTGTTTTTCACCAAGCGGGTGGAAGACCACAACCTCATCAATACGGTTAATGAATTCCGGACGGAAGTTCTGACTGACCACACCGAGTATCAGATCTTTCATATGTCCGTAATCCAGCTCGCCGAAACGTTCCTGAATCAGATCCGAACCAAGGTTGGAAGTCATAATCACAACCGTGTTACGGAAATCAACCGTTCTCCCCTGACCATCGGTCAGGCGACCGTCGTCCAGAACCTGCAACAGAATGTTGAACACATCCGGGTGCGCTTTTTCTACCTCATCCAGCAAGATGACGGAGTACGGACGGCGACGTACCGCTTCGGTCAGATACCCGCCTTCTTCATAGCCAACATATCCCGGAGGCGCACCGACCAGACGCGAGACGGAATGTTTCTCCATAAACTCGGACATATCAATACGCACCATGGCATCATCGCTATCGAACATAAAGTTAGCCAGCGTTTTGCAAAGCTCGGTTTTACCGACACCGGTTGGGCCGAGGAACAGGAACGACCCGATTGGACGGTTAGGATCGGACAAACCAGCCCGGCTACGGCGAATCGCATTAGATACCGCTTCAACCGCTTCGTTCTGGCCAATCACCCGGCTGTGCAGCTCCTGCTCCATACGCAGCAGTTTTTCACGCTCACCTTCCATCATTCGCGCAACCGGAATACCGGTCCAGCGTGCCAGCACTTCGGCAATTTCTGCATCGGTCACTTTGTTCCGCAGCAGACGCATGGTTTTACCTTCCGACTGGGTGGCTGCCGCAAGCTGTTTCTCCAGCTCCGGAATTTTGCCGTACTGCAGTTCGGACATCCGCGCGAGGTCGCCGATGCGCCGCGCCTGCTCAATCGCAATTTTGGCCTGCTCCAGTTCAGCTTTGATTGTCTGCGTACCGGACAGCGACGCTTTTTCCGCCTTCCACTCTTCTTCTAATACGGAATACTGACGTTCTTTATCAGCCAGCTCTTCATTGAGCATATCCAGACGTTTCAGACTGGCCTCATCGGCTTCTTTCTTCAGCGCCTGCTGTTCCAGCTTGAGCTGAATAATACGTCTGTCGAGTCGGTCGAGTTCTTCCGGCTTCGAGTCAATCTGCATACGAATGCTGGATGCGGCTTCATCGATCAGGTCGATAGCTTTATCCGGCAGCTGACGGTCAGCAATATAGCGGTGTGACAGGGTTGCCGCCGCCACGATCGCCGGGTCGGTAATTTGCACATGGTGATGCAGCTCGTAACGCTCTTTCAAGCCACGCAGAATCGCAATAGTGTCTTCCACTGAAGGTTCTGCCACGAACACTTTCTGGAAGCGACGCTCCAGCGCGGCATCTTTTTCAATGTACTGACGATACTCATCAAGCGTGGTCGCGCCGACGCAGTGCAGCTCCCCACGCGCCAGTGCAGGTTTAAGCATGTTCCCGGCATCCATTGCGCCGTCCGCTTTCCCCGCGCCGACCATGGTGTGCAGCTCGTCAATAAACAGAATGACATTGCCTTCTTGTTTGGACAGGTCGTTAAGCACCCCTTTCAGACGCTCTTCAAACTCACCGCGATACTTCGCCCCGGCCACCAGCGAGCCCATATCCAGCGCCAGTACCCGACGACCTTTCAGCCCTTCCGGGACTTCACCGTTAACAATACGCTGCGCCAGCCCTTCGACGATGGCGGTTTTACCGACGCCAGGTTCACCAATCAGAACCGGGTTGTTTTTAGTCCGCCGCTGCAGGACCTGGATAGTACGACGAATTTCTTCGTCACGGCCGATAACCGGATCCAGCTTGCCTTGTTCTGCCCGCTCGGTCAGATCGACCGTAAATTTCTTCAATGCCTGACGTTGGTCTTCGGCACCCTGATCGTTCACGCTTTCACCTCCGCGCATTTGTTCAATCGCCTGAGTCACATTGGCGGTTGTTGCCCCGGCAGATTTTAAAAGGTCGGTCAGCGTACCGCGAGATTCAAGCGCCGCCAGAACGAACAGTTCCGACGAAATAAAGTTGTCCTTCCTCTTTTGCGCCAGCTTGTCGCAAAGATTCAAAATACGCACGAGATCCTGAGACGGCTGCACGTCGCCGCCGGTGCCTTCCACCTGCGGTAAACGGCTTAGCGCCTGAGTGATGTTCGTGCTTAACTCTCCGGCGTTGATGCCAGCAGACGTTAATAAAGGACGTACCGATCCCCCTTCCTGATTCAGCAAGGCGCTCATTAGATGAAGAGGTTCGATGAATTGGTTGTCGTGCCCAAGTGCAAGCGACTGGGCATCGGCAAGAGCAAGCTGGAATTTATTGGTAAGACGATCCAGACGCATAACTCCTCCCATAACAGGTCAAATTTGCTACTGGAGATTAAATGAGGTCATCCCTCAATTATTCAAGGTTAAAGACCTGAACTATGCGAAAAATAATTTGCCTTCTGGACCGTCTTGATTCGCCAGGTTATCTCAACCAGATAAAACTTGCCATACGACCCGTCGTCTTATCGCGACGATAAGAGAAAAAATCATCCTTTTCGCTTAGCGTACAACGATCGCCGCCGGAGATCGCCGTCACGCCAACATTGGCTAATCGCTGACGAGCCAGCTGATAGATATCAGCAAAATATTTCTCGCCGGCCGGGCGGAAAGCCTGTTCCGCTTGCCCGTCTTTTATGACAAAGGCATCCCGCACTTCCGGACCGACTTCAAAAGCGTCGGGACCGATCGCCGGGCCAAGCCAGGCCAGAATGTTCTCCGGGCTGTCGGCAAAACATGCGACCGTTTCTTCCAGAACACCGTCACATAATCCCCGCCAGCCGGCATGCGCAGCGGCAACTTCCGTTCCCGCGCGATTGCAAAAAAGAACCGGCAGGCAGTCCGCAGTCATTACCGCACATACCGTACCCGGCGTATTACAGTATGACGCATCTGCCCGTTTTGACTCATACGGCCCACCGTCCAGCATGAGCACAGCGGTGCCATGCACCTGCTCCAGCCAGACTGGATAAGAAGGCAGTCCGCCTGCGGCAAACATCCGCCGACGGTTTTCTTCCACGTGCTGTAGATTGTCTCCGCAATGGGCGCCCAGATTGAGCGAATCGTACGGAGGCAGGCTGACCCCGCCAATACGCGTGGAGCTACAGGCCGCCACGCCTTCCGGTACAGGCCATTGCGGTACAATCAGTTTAGTCATAGCCAGTCAATCTCGTCCTTGTGCTCTTCATAATCCGCGCGCATCGCATCAATCAGGTCAACCATATCCTGTGGAATTGGCGCATGCCATTCCATCTCAATACCGCTGATCGGATGATACAGACGCAGCATCGTCGCGTGCAAAGCCTGACGATCAAACTTACGCAGCGCGGTGATAAACTCTTCCGACGCGCCTTTCGGTGGACGCGGACGGCCGCCATAAACCTGATCGCCGACCAGCGGATGAGTGATATGCGCCATATGCACACGGATCTGGTGAGTACGGCCGGTTTCCAGACGCAGACGCAGACGCGTATGAATGCGGAAGTGCTCCATAATACGGTAGTGCGTTACCGCCGGTTTCCCCATCGGGTGCACCGCCATATGAGTACGCTTTGTCGGGTGACGGCTGATCGGTTCTTCTACCGTCCCTCCCGATGTCATGTGGCCGATCGCCACCGCTTCATACTCGCGGGTGATTTCACGCAGCTGCAGCGATTCAACCAGGCGTGTTTGCGCCGGGATAGTTTTCGCAACGACCATTAAGCCGGTCGTATCTTTATCCAGACGGTGCACAATGCCCGCACGCGGCACGTCGGCAATCGGCGGATAATAGTGCAGCAGCGCATTCAGCACAGTACCGTCGGGGTTGCCCGCGCCTGGGTGAACAACCAGATCGCGCGGTTTATTGATCACGAGGATGTCATCATCTTCGTAGACGATATTGAGCGGAATATCCTGCGGTTCGAAACGCGCATCTTCTTCGATTTCAACATCGATGGAGACGCTCTCTCCCCCTAAAACTTTCTCTTTCGGCTTGTCACTGACAACGCCATTTACCAGCACTCGCTGGTCAAGGATCCATTCTTTTATGCGCGAACGCGAATAATCCGGGAACATTTCGGCCAAAGCCTGATCTAAGCGTTGACCGAGTTGTTTTTCGGACACCGTTGCGCTGAGTTGTACTCGTTGTGCCATATACAGCTTCTTCGTTTAACGTTGGGTTTTACGGCTTTGCCGTTTAATATAGTGTGCTATTGTAGCTGGTCTTAATCGGGAGCAGGAACAGAGATTCTCCCGCATAAACATTTTGAGGAAGTCAAAACGTCATGACGCGCATGAAATACCTGGTGGCAGCAGCCACACTGAGCCTGGCTTTGGTGGGTTGCTCCGGCTCAAAGGAAGAGGTGCCTGATAATCCGCCGAATGAAATCTACGCGACCGCCCAGCAAAAGCTGCAGGACGGTAACTGGAAACAGGCAATAACGCAACTGGAAGCGTTGGATAACCGCTACCCGTTCGGCCCTTATTCCCAACAGGTACAGCTGGACCTGATTTATGCGTATTACAAAAATGCCGATCTACCGCTGGCTCAAGCAGCAATCGACCGCTTCGTTCGTCTGAATCCTACGCATCCTAACATTGATTACGTCATTTATATGCGTGGTCTGACAAATATGGCGCTGGATGACAGTGCGTTGCAAGGATTCTTCGGCGTCGATCGCTCCGACCGCGACCCGCAGCACGCTCGCGATGCCTTTAACGACTTCTCCAAACTGGTTCGCGGTTACCCGAGCAGCCAGTATGCGACCGACGCCTACAAACGTATGGTGTTCTTGAAGGATCGCCTGGCGAAGTACGAGCTGTCAGTGGTTGATTACTACACCGACCGCGGCGCATGGGTTGCTGTCGTGAACCGTGTCGATGGCATGCTGCGCAGCTACCCGGACACACAGGCGACTCGCGATGCATTACCGAAGATGGAAAATGCCTACCGCCAGATGCAAATGAACGCCCAGGCAGACAAAGTGGCGAAAATTATCGCCGCGAACGGCAAAAACACCTGATCGTTTTTCAGATAAGCAAAACGGCAGCCACGAGCTGCCGTTTTTTATTGCTCAGGCGCCTGAGCTGAAGCGTTTTAGCGCCGAGTTATCCTATCAAATATGACTCTCTTTCCCCCATCCGACAAGAAAAATCTCACCTGTTCCTGCCCTGCCTCACAAAATGAATTCGCTGACAAAAAGTGACATTAAAATGTGATTTAAATCACACATCTTGACATTGGGCGAGGTATGCTGGGTTCACCAAGACGGGAAAGACAAGAGGTAAAATTTATGACAATGAACATTACCAGTAAACAAATGGAAATTACTCCGGCAATTCGCCAGCATGTCGCAGACCGTCTCGCTAAATTGGATAAATGGCAAACCCACTTAATCAACCCGCACATCATTCTCTCTAAGGAGCCGCAGGGTTTTGTCGCTGACGCAACCATCAATACGCCAAACGGGCATCTGGTTGCCAGCGCAAGAAGTGAAGATATGTACGTCGCTATCAACGAATTGATCAACAAGCTGGAACGGCAGCTGAATAAAGTGCAACACAAAGGGGAAGCCCGCCGCGCCGCAACATCGGTGAAAGAGGCAGGCTTTGTGGAAGAAGAAGAGTAATCCTTAACTTTATATTGTGTAATGCCACGCGCCTTCGGGCGCGTTTTTTATTGACAGGATGAAAACAGTACGGGTACTGTAATCCCAACTGACCAAAGGAATTCATCGTGAAACGACTACCGTTCTTCTTCGCATTCTTTTTTACCTTCCCCTGAACGGGAGGCAATTCGTCGTGTGATAAAGAATGCGAAGACGAACAACAAGGCCTCCCAAACGGGAGGCCTTTTTTATTGATAAATCAATAACAAGAAAGGCAACACATATGACCGAGGAAAACCCGTTACTGGCCCTGCGCGATAAGATAAGCGCGCTGGATGAAAAACTGCTCGCGCTGCTGGCGGAACGCCGTGGGCTGGCTGTAGAGGTCGGTAAAGCAAAGCTGGCGTCGCATCGCCCGGTTCGTGACATCGACCGCGAACGCGACCTGCTTGAGCGCCTGATGACGCTGGGGAAAAGCCATCATCTGGATGCCCACTACATCACCCGTCTGTTCCAGCTTATCATCGAGGATTCCGTTCTTACCCAGCAAACCCTGCTGCAGCAGCATCTGAATAAAATCAATCCGCATTCAGCACGCGTCGCTTTTCTGGGGCCAAAAGGGTCATACTCGCATCTTGCCGCACGCCAGTACGCAGCGCGCCATTTTGAACAATTCATTGAGAGCGGCTGCGCTAAATTTGCCGATATCTTTAATCAGGTAGAAACCGGCCAGGCTGACTATGCGGTCGTTCCCATTGAAAATACCAGCTCGGGTGGGATCAACGACGTCTACGATCTGCTGCAACATACCAGCCTGTCGATCGTCGGCGAACTCACGATCCCTATCGATCACTGCGTGCTGGTCTCAGCGTCAACCGATCCGCAACAAATCCAGACCGTGTATAGTCACCCGCAGCCGTTCCAGCAGTGCAGTCAATATCTGAGCCGCTATCCACACTGGAAAATTGAATATACCGAAAGCACTTCTGCAGCGATGGAAAAAGTGGCTCAGGCGAACTCACCAGATGTCGCCGCGCTGGGTAGCGAAGCCGGCGGTGCACTGTACGGCCTGCAGGTTCTGGAACACTGTCAGGCAAATCAAACACAAAACATCACCCGCTTCCTGGTACTGGCACGCAAAGCGGTAAATGTTTCCGATCAGGTACCGGCAAAAACTACGCTACTTATGGCAACTGGACAGCAGGCCGGGGCGCTGGTTGAAGCACTTCTGGTGCTGCGTAACCACAACCTGATCATGACCAAGCTGGAATCCCGTCCGATTCACGGCAACCCGTGGGAAGAGATGTTTTATCTGGATATTCAGGCCAATCTGGAATCAATACCGATGCGTAAGGCACTAAAAGAGCTGGCCGAGATTACCCGTTCCATGAAGGTTCTCGGTTGCTACCCTGGTGAAAACGTCGTGCCGGTCGATCCCATCTAACGTTCTGTAAACGGCACTTTCTTCATCCCTGCCACCGTCATCGGCAGGGTGAAGATGGCGCCAGAAAGCGGGTATTTCTGTACTTCGTCGGCGGTCATATTTTCCCGCGTGGTCGTTATATACAGTGTGCGCATATCTGCTCCACCAAAACAGACCATCGTCGGACAGCGCACCGGTAACCGGTACGCTTCAAGCGGTTCCCCGGTCGGGGAAAAACGAGCGATACGCCAGCCGTCAAACATTGCGCTCCAGTAGCAACCTTCTTCATCCATGGCAGCCCCGTCAGGGATACCTTCTCCTGGCTGAAACCGGCGAAAGACTTCACGTTTTCCGGGCTCGCCCTGCTCATCCAGCGGAGTGCGATAGATTACGGCATTTGGCGTATCCGAGGTGTACATCCAACGTTTGTCTGCGCTAAAAGCCAGACCGTTGGCGCCATGGATATCGCACTGAATCACCCGAGGAGTCAGATCGTGGTCAATGCGCATCAGCAGCGCACCATTATAATCACCCGGGCCCCAGAACGTGCCGGCATAAAAACGCCCCTCGCGATCAGTACCGCCATCGTTAAAGCGCGCCAGCTGCGGATTACTCGGATTATCACAAATCTTGCGTTGCAGCAGGCCATGGGCATCGGTAAGCCAGATAGCGCTGCGTAGCGCCACAATGAAGCCCCCTTTCTCGCGCAGAGCAAAACAGCCCACTTCTTCGGGAAATTGCAGAACCTGATGTTCACCGCTGTGGATGTCGTAACGGTGAATTTCGCCCTCCAGAATATCGGCCCAGTAGAGCGCCTGCCCGGACTCGCTCCAGGTCGGGCATTCCGGCAAATGTCCTGCGTAATCAAACAGCGGTTGTGGTTCAGCCATCGTTTTCATCCCTATAAAAAAAGCCAGCGGGTTTCCCCTCTGGCTTTGATTATATACGGTTTTCCGCTACTGCCGGTTATCATTCGCCTGGCGCAGCAGCGTCCGACTTTCGCTCTGGAAGCGCTGGGCATAATCGCCAAACCAGTGCTCCACCTTGCGGAAGCTGTCGATAAACGCTTGTTTATCCCCCTGCTCGAGCAGGCCAATAGCTTCCCCAAAGCGCTGGTAGTAACGTTTAATCAGCGCCAGATTGCTTTCTGACGACATAATAATGTCAGCATACAGCTGGGGATCCTGCGCAAACAGGCGGCCAACCATCGCCAGTTCAAGCCGATAGATTGGCGAGGAGAGCGCCAGAAGCTGTTCCAGGCGCACATTTTCTTCCGCCAGGTGCAGGCCGTAGGCAAAGGTCGCGAAGTGACGCAATGCCTGGATAAACGCCATATTCTGGTCGTGTTCAACCGCGCTGATACGATGTAAACGGGCACCCCAGACCTGAATTTGCTCCAGGAACCACTGGTATGCTTCCGGCTGACGACCATCGCAGTAAACGACGACCTGCTTCGCCAGGCTGCCGCTGTCCGGCCCGAACATCGGGTGCAGACCCAGTACCGGACCATTGTGCGCGGCCAGCATCGCCTGTAAAGGCTCTGCTTTTACCGATGCCAGGTCGACCAGGATACAGTCCGCCGGCAGCGGCGGCAGCTGGCCTATCGTGTCAACCGTGGCATGAATCGGCACGCTAACGATGACCATTCCTGCATCGGCAACAATATCCGCTGCACGCGCCCAGTCATCTTTCTCCAGAATGCGCACCTGATAGCCTGAAAGCGTCAGCATTTTCTCAAACAGACGCCCCATTTGCCCACCGCCGCCAACAATCACAACCGGGCGCAGATTGGGACACAGGGTTTTGAAGCCTTTGTCATTCTCGCTGGAATATGACTCGCGCATGACGCGACGCAGCACGTCTTCGATAAGATCGGGCGGCACGCCAAGCGCCGACGCCTCTTCCCGCCGTGAAGCCAGCATCGCGGCCTCGCGTTCGGGAACGTAAATCGGCAGGCCGTACTGGCTCTTCACTTCTCCGACTTCCGCTACCAGCTCCAGGCGGCGTGCCAGCAGCCCCAGCAGCGCCTTATCGACTTCATCAATTTGATCGCGTAACGCGGTCAGTTCAGCAACCATACTATCCTCTTACCCCTGACGAGCCGCCAGATGACCGCGCAGATCTTGATCCAGTTCGCGGAGCAGTGCATCGGTAGTTTCCCAGCTGATGCAGGCATCGGTGACGGATACGCCGTATTTCATATCACAACGCGGCTGCTCAGAAGACTGATTACCTTCGTGGATATTACTTTCAATCATCAGGCCAATGATGGAACGATTACCATCTTTGATCTGTGCGACGACGGATTCCGCAACCGCTGGCTGGCGACGGTAGTCTTTATTGGAATTCCCATGACTGCAATCTACCATCAGCGACGGTTTCAGTCCCGCCTGAGACATCTCTTTTTCACACTTCTCGACATCTTCCGGCCCGTAGTTAGGGGCTTTACCGCCGCGCAGAATAACGTGACCGTTCGGGTTGCCCTGGGTTTGTAACAGGCAAACCTGGCCGGCCTGGTTAATCCCGACGAAACGGTGTGGCATCGCCGCGGCACGC
This sequence comes from Klebsiella sp. I138, assembly GCF_051131765.1. Classification (NCBI taxonomy): domain Bacteria; kingdom Pseudomonadati; phylum Pseudomonadota; class Gammaproteobacteria; order Enterobacterales; family Enterobacteriaceae; genus Klebsiella; species Klebsiella sp. I138. The sequence continues at coordinate 5,474,138 of NZ_CP180447.1, read as the reverse complement.
ATCGCGTTAATTGCCGTCGACAAGCTACCGTCGGTACCGTTCTTAAAGCCCACCGGCATTGACAGCCCTGAAGCCATTTCGCGGTGAGTCTGAGATTCGGTGGTCCGCGCGCCGATAGCAGACCAGCTAAACAGATCGCCAAGGTACTGCGGGCTGTTCGGGTCCAGCGCTTCCGTTGCCAGCGGTAATCCCATATTGACCAGCTCAACCAGCAGGCGACGCGCAATCTTCAGCCCGCCTTCAACATCAAACGAGCCATCCATATGCGGATCGTTAATCAGCCCTTTCCAACCGACGGTGGTACGGGGTTTTTCAAAATAGACGCGCATGACCAGGTAGAGGCTATCGCTGACCTCTTCGGCAAGTGCTTTAAAACGATGAGCGTATTCAATTGCCGCTTCGGGATCGTGAATCGAGCAAGGTCCGCATACCACCAGCAGGCGCGGATCGCGACCGGCAATGATGTCAGAAATAGTCTGACGGGACAGCGCAATTTGCGCTTCTTGCTCGAGGCTCAGCGGGAATTCAGCTTTCAGCTGATCCGGCGTGATCAGAACCTGTTCGTCGGTAATATGTACGTTGTTCAGCGCGTCTTTTTGCATGATTGCGATCCTGTGTAGCTCGTTTGCGATAGTGGGTTCCTCAGTGAGGAGTGACGTAACGATACCACACAAAGTAAAGATTTCAATCCATAATCCGTAAATTTTACTTTACACAAGCAAATTAAATGGCGCTTTATTTCACTATTATCGTAAACTTAATTATACACACCGATATCAAGCCTTGCTGAAACACCCCATCCATTCATCCTTCCTTTACGAAAAATCCTGGCCAGAATTATCTTAAAGCAAAGGGGGCTGTTAATGACGCTTCCCATCAACAATGGTATCCTGCCGCTGGGCATCAGCGATCTGCAATTCATGCACCCTGGCGAACCTGACGGATCCGTTAATGAAAGAGTTTTACCGTCTTTTTTTTATTTTTTTGTTATTTATCGTGGGTTTTCCCGCTTTCGCCACTGACGCGCCTAAAAATGTTCGGGCCATTGTTTCGGGAATTGTGACCTATACCCATTGGCCAGCATTATCCGGCCAGCCCAGGTTGTGTATTTTTTCTACCTCACGTTATATCTACAGCCTGGCTCAGGAAAAACCTGAGGCTTTACCGTATAAACCGGTCATTGTGCGTAATACAGAGGAAGCATTGAATACGGTCTGTGATGGCTTTTATTTTGGCAGCGAGTCACCATCTCAACAGACTGAGCTCACGGCAAAATATCAATCCCGTCCCCTGTTACTCATTGCGGAACAAAATAGCGAGTGTGCCATCGGCAGTGCTTTTTGCCTGATCATAAATGACGAAAGGGTCAGATTCTCCGTGAATCTGGATGTCCTGACACACAGCGGTGTGCGGGTTAATCCAGACGTACTGATGCTTGCCCGGAATAACGCACATGAATAAGGATTTATCTCAGGCTCCGCGGCCCACATTTAAAAGAGCGCTACGCCGTATCAGCGTGATAAGCGTTGTGATCTCAATGACCCTGGTCTGGCTATTGCTGAGCACCGCGTCAGTCTTTACGCTGAAACAGTATGCGCAGAAAAATCTGGCGCTCACGGCCGCCACGATGAGCCGCAGCCTGGAAGCGGCGCTGGTATTCGACGACAGCTCTGCGGCACAGGACACGCTGGCCACGCTAGGAAGGCAGGGGCAGTTTTCAGAAGCGCTGGTGCTGGACAGTCAGCAAAATCACTTTGCGGTCTGGCGTAACACCGATCTGGTTCGGCAGGAGAAATTTAGCGGTATCATCAGCAAATGGCTTTTCCCTGAACCAACCACCCAGCCAATCTGGCATCAAGGAAAGCTTATCGGCGAGCTTCGTCTGACGGCGCTGGACAGTCTGATCAGCCATTTTCTCGGCATATCGATCATCGTATTGACCGGCAGCATACTGCTGGCCTCTTTTATCGCCTTATTACTGACGCATTCTCTGCACCGCGGTATTGTCACGGCCTTACAGAGCATTACCGAAGTGGTGCATGACATTCGGGAAAACCGCCACTTCTCCCGCCGGGTGCCGGAAGAGCGTATCGAGGAATTTCATTTGTTTGCCCAGGACTTTAATAGTCTTCTGGGTGAGATGGAAGACTGGCAACAGCAGCTGCAGGCCAGAAATGCCCAGTTGCTACGTACGTCACTGCATGACCCGCTGACCGGTCTGGCCAATCGCGCTGCATTTCGTAGCGTGATCAATACGCTGATGAAAGATGAACTATCCCGGCGCAGCTCGGCACTCCTGTTCCTTGACGGCGATAATTTTAAGCTGATCAATGATAACTGGGGTCATGCTACGGGTGACAAGGTCCTCATCGAAGTCGCCAGTCGGCTGATGAACTTTGCCAGCAAACATCATCAGGCCTGGAGATTGGGCGGTGACGAATTTGCGATCCTGCTGCGCGACGTGCACTCTGAGGCAGAAGTGCAGACGCTCTGCACATCGTTATCCGCCCAGTTTCTCGAGCCGTTTAATCTGCATAACGGCCATACCGCCACTCTGTCACTCAGCATCGGCTATGCGCTGGCCTGGGAACACGCGTCAGCGGAGAACCTGCAAGAGTTCGCCGATCAAAACATGTATCGGATGAAACATCAGCGTATTCAGCAAGTACAAAAATAAAAGGAACGACAATGCTCAGGAAATATTTTGCTCCCGCGCTGATGGCCGCGGTTTTACTCACCGGCTGCCAGGCTCCGCAAGGGAAATTCACCCAGGAACAGGTTGCTGCCATGAAGTCCTACGGCTTTACGGAAAGCGATGGAGACTGGTCTCTGGGTTTGTCCGACACCATCCTGTTTGATAAAAATGACTACCATCTGCGTACCGATAGCCAGGCACAAATTCAGAAAATGGCCTCTCGCCTGGCCTCTACCGGCATTACGCACGGGCGCTTAGACGGGCACACCGATAACTACGGTGAAGACAGCTATAACGAAACGCTGTCGCTTAAACGTGCCGACATCGTCGCAGATGCCTGGGCCAAGGGCGCAAATATCCCACGCAGTCATTTAACAACCCGCGGGTTAGGTAAAAAATATCCGATCGCCAGCAACGATACGGCAAAAGGACGTGCTGAAAACCGCCGCGTCACGGTAGTCATCAGCACGCCGTAAGCGCCTTAGTCGACTGATTTAGCGAGCAAAACGGTCGTTGCTGCACGCCAGCGCAAATAGTCAATCAGCAGCCCTGAGGCCAGGCTGGCGCCCATTAATGGTAACGCCAGCCCCAGCATCATCGCGCCAGCCAGCGTAATAACGCGGGCTGGCCATTCCAGGTTGAGCCAGGCCTGAATCAGGGTATTTGCCGGGTTAAATGCCGCATGAGCCGGGCGACGTATCCACCATAAGCGATATCCCACTACGATCATCACGCACAGCGCGATACCAAACGCTATCAGCAGCAGCTGATTGGCAAGACCAAACAGAATCCCCATGTGGAAATCAACGCCCCAGCGGGTCAGCTTGGCCATTAACGGAAAATCGGCAAAACGGGTGCGATCCACAATCTGCATATTTTCGCCATCAACCGCCACGGCATCCACCTGCGTTGGCCAGCTTCTGTCAATTTCATTGACCGTCCACGCCCGCCCCGCCGCTGCCGGAGGACGGATCTCCAGCTTGTTGGCATCCAGTCCCGCCGCACGCGCAGCCGCCAGCACCCGATCAAACTGTTCGTTTTTCGGTGCCAGCACCGCCTCTGTCATATGCCCCATATGATGTTCAGCATGCGGGTCATGCGACATTGGCATGACGCTATGCAATTGCGTATTCACCTGCGGCGTCAGCCAGCCAAATGCCGCGCGCATTTTATCCACATTGCCGCCGGCCCACTGCGACCAGGTCAGTCCGGTGGCGGAAAACAGCAGCATACCTGCCAGTAGCGCCCAGCCCAGAGAAACGTGCAGCCGACGGCTATTCTGCATACGGTTATCTATCCGCTTGCGGGGGCGAGTCATCGCCCAGAGGATAATCCCGCCGAGTGCAGCAACCCACATCCACGATGCCGCCAGCTCGCTATAAAGTCGTCCGCTATCCCCGAGCAGCAACGATCTATGGGCGTAATCGATCCACTGACGCAGCGGTAAAATACCGCTGGTTCCATAGACGGGCATATCACCCGTCACCTTTAGTGTTACCGGGTCGATGAAAATCGCCCGGGTTTCAGACTCTCCCAACTGCGGATCGGCAAACATCACCCGAGTGGTCTCTCCGGCTGCGATTGCTGGGCGTACCGCCTGCAAACGAAGATTCCCCTGAGTCGCCTCTTCTGCAACCGCCAACTGAGCGCTAAGCGGCTGGCGATCGCCACTCAACGAGCCATGCAGGGCGTCCTGATAGAGCCAGTTCTCAAGCTGCGGAGTGGCCACGTATAGCGTCCCGGTGAGGGCTGCCACGAAGATAAACGGTCCGATAAACAGACCAATATAGAAATGGAGGCGTCGCAGTAGGTTGAGCCATGCCGCGCGCGAGGTGCAGGTAGTCATACTTTTCCTTTCTGAAAGCAAAAAGAGAACGTTGCGCTGTGCGCATAGTTATTTTAGAAAGCAGAAAAAGCAGACCGGTGCGGCGGTGCGCGGGTTTCGGGGTAAAGCCAGGGGAAGTAATGCCGGCGCTTCAGCACCAGACACGGGATGAGAATGCATACCCGCCGCAGAAGAGCAGAGATAAGCAGCGCCAGCGCGAAGAGCATCCCAGGAACGTGAGCCAGCAGCACACAGTAGCCACAGGCCTCAGCATGGTCGAGAGGCATCGTGTGCGTCGATTGTGAGGCCGCAGGATAGGACATTGCCTTGTCATGCGGCATATCGGCCATCATCATCGCATGATGCATGCCTGGCATGGCGCTCGTCGGATCTTTTTGCAATGAGATCGAGATCAGCGGTGCAATGACAATCAGCAGGATCGAAAACAGCGCCAGCCATGCGGCCCACCGTTTGAATGCTGATAGTTGGGTAATATTGCTGACCACCGCCCCTCCAAAATGAGGGCGATATTGTAAATGATTTACGTCGAAATGGTTAAATTAAAGATAAAAAAAGGGCCAGCCTATCAGGCCAGCCCTTTTCATCAGGATGTCGCGAAAGCGAATCTTAGTTAAGACGCTCTTTGATACGAGCAGACTTACCGGTACGCTCACGCAGGTAGTACAGTTTAGCTTTACGTACAGCACCACGACGTTTAACAGCAATGCTGTCAACTACCGGAGAGTGAGTCTGGAAGACACGCTCAACGCCTTCGCCGTTGGAAATTTTACGAACAGTGAATGCAGAGTGCAGACCGCGGTTACGAATAGCGATAACCACGCCCTCGAATGCCTGCAGACGTTTTTTGGAACCTTCAACAACCCATACTTTCACTTCCACGGTATCACCCGGACGGAAGGAAGGTACGTCCTGCTTCATCTGTTCTTGTTCAAGTTGCTTAATAATGTTGCTCATAATTTAATCTCTTATCCTGGGTAAACTGATATTGGGGGCTTACGCCATCCCATCATGTTTATGCTGCTGTTTTGCGTGTTCAGTCTTGAACTCCGCCAGCAACTTTGCTTGCTCTTCAGTCAGAGCCAGGTTTTCCAAAAGTTCAGGTCTTCTAAGCCAGGTACGGCCCAGCGACTGTTTCAAACGCCAGCGACGAATCTCAGCATGGTTTCCCGACAGCAAAACTGGCGGTACTTCCATCTCTTCTAACACTTCAGGACGGGTATAGTGTGGGCAGTCCAGCAATCCATCAGCAAAGGAATCTTCCGTTGCCGATGCTTCATGACCCAGAACCCCCGGAATGAACCGGGAAACGGAGTCAATCAGCGTCATGGCTGGTAACTCACCACCGCTGAGAACGTAATCACCGATTGACCATTCTTCGTCAATTTCGGTTTGGATTACGCGCTCATCTATGCCTTCGTAGCGACCGCACACCAGAATCAGTTTCTGATTCGTTGCCAGTTCGCTGACGCCCGCTTGATCAAGCTTGCGTCCCTGAGGTGACAGATAAATCACCTTTGCGCCTTCACCTGCCGCGGCTTTTGCTGTGTGGATGGCGTCCCGTAAGGGTTGCACCATCATTAGCATCCCCGGTCCGCCGCCGTAAGGACGATCGTCCACGGTACGGTGCCGGTCATGAGCAAAGTCACGAGGACTCCAGCTCTGGATGCTCAGCAGGCCATTTTTTACTGCCCGGCCAGTTACCCCGTAATCGGTAATTGCGCGGAACATTTCAGGAAACAGGCTAATTATGCCAATCCACATAGCGCCGTCTTTTACCGTTTATCCGGAGAATTTAAAAACCAGGATCCCAGTCTACTTCGATTGTTCGAGTAGCGAGATCGACTTTCTTGATAACCTGCCCATCGAGGAACGGAACCAACCGCTCCTTGATACCAAATGCATCTTTCAGGTTTGCCTTAATGACGAGAACGTCATTTGACCCGGTTTCCATCATGTCGATGACTTTACCAAGGCCATAGCCTTCAGTGGTGACTACCTGGCAGCCCATCAGGTCTTTCCAGTAATAGTCGCCCTCTCCAAGCTTCGGCAGCTGTGAGGAATCCACGATAATTTCGCAATTAGTCAGTAGATTCGCCGCATCGCGATCGTCAATGCCTTTCAGCTTGATGACGATATCCTGATTGTGGTGGCGCCAGCTTTCCAGCTCAACAACCTGCCACTGACCCGCCTTCTGGATTAACCAGGGCTGATAGTCAAAAATGCTTTCGGCGTCTTCGGTGGAGGAAAACACTCTGAGCCAACCACGGATACCGTAGGAAGAACCCATCTTGCCCAATACGATCGGATCAACAGGTGCTTGTGCGGTGTGTTGCTTGCTCATCATGACCACCGTGACAGATTAAGCTGCTTTGTTCGCTGCTTTGATCAGCGTAGCTACGCGATCGGAAACGGTAGCGCCCTGGCCAACCCAGTGAGCGATACGATCCAGATCCAGACGAGTTTCTTCTTCTTTCGCGGAAGCGATCGGGTTGAAGAAACCAACGCGCTCGATGAAGCGACCGTTGCGTGCATTACGGCTGTCGGTGACAACAACCTGGTAGAACGGACGCTTTTTAGCGCCGTGACGAGCTAAACGAATAGTTACCATAACATCCTCTTGTGTGAATAGAACAACCGGGCCCCATCGAGGAACGGGGCCCGGGTGTCATATTAAAAGCCCGAAAATTTTACTCATTTTTGGGGAAATTGCAATCAACAGTTGATAAGTCTGCTATAAAAGGCCGTCGGTGGTGCGGTCAGTTCAGTGCCGACGTGCGCGCAGCCACCGGAGCGTACACGTAGTACGTGAGGATGGCGAGCACACCCCGGTGCCAAAATGGCGAACAAGCCAGGCCGATTAGCGGCCAGGGAATCCTGGCGGCATCATACCTTTCATGCCACGCATCATCTTCATCATGCCGCCTTTCGACTTCATCTTCTTCATCATGCGCTGCATATCGTCAAACTGTTTGAGCAGACGGTTCACGTCCTGTACCTGCATCCCGCAACCGGCGGCGATACGACGCTTGCGCGAACCTTTGATGATTTCCGGCTTAGCGCGCTCTTTGAGGGTCATCGAGTTGATGATCGCCTCCATCCGCACCAGCACTTTGTCATCCATCTGGGATTTCACGTTGTCCGGGATCTGCCCCATGCCAGGCAGCTTACCCATCAGGCTGGCCATGCCGCCCATGTTTTTCATCTGGCGCAGCTGCTCAAGGAAGTCGGTCAGGTCGAAGCCGTCGCCCTTCTTCAGCTTGGAAGCGAGCTTTTCAGCCTGCGCGCGGTCAACTTTGCTTTCAATATCTTCGATCAGCGACAGCACGTCGCCCATGCCGAGGATACGGGATGCAATGCGATCCGGGTGGAACGGCTCCAGGGCTTCGGTTTTTTCGCCAACGCCGAGGAATTTAATCGGTTTACCGGTGATATGACGAATCGACAGCGCAGCACCGCCGCGGGCGTCACCATCGACTTTAGTCAGAACCACGCCGGTCAGCGGCAGGGCTTCATTAAACGCTTTCGCCGTGTTCGCCGCATCCTGGCCGGTCATCGCATCGACGACAAACAGGGTCTCTACCGGGTTAAGGGCAGCGTGAACCTGCTTAATTTCGTCCATCATCGCTTCGTCAACGTGCAGACGGCCGGCGGTATCCACCAGCAGTACGTCGTAGAACTTCAGCTTCGCTTCTTTCAGCGCGGCATTAACGATGTCGATCGGCTTCTGGCCGACGTCGGACGGGAAGAAATCGACGCTAACCTGCTCGGCCAGCGTTTCCAGCTGTTTGATCGCCGCCGGGCGATAAACGTCTGCGGAGACCACCAGCACTTTCTTCTTGTGCTTCTCGCGCAGGAATTTACCCAGCTTGGCGACGCTGGTGGTTTTACCCGCACCCTGCAGGCCAGCCATCAGCACGACGGCCGGCGGCTGAGCGGCTAAATCCAGCGCCTGGTTCTCTTCGCCCATCGCCGCAACCAGCTCGTTGCGAACGATTTTGACAAACTCCTGACCCGGGGTCAGGCTTTTGTTAACTTCATGACCCACCGCGCTCTCTTTAACGCGGCTGATAAAGTCACGAACGACAGGCAGAGCGACGTCCGCCTCCAGCAGCGCCATGCGGACTTCACGCAGGGTCTCTTTAATGTTGTCTTCGGTAAGGCGTCCGCGGCCGCTAATGTTGCGCAGCGAACGCGACAAACGATCGGTTAAATTATCAAACATTGTCTCTCGCCTGAGGTGGAAACTGTCGGTCGCAGCAGCGACACGAAAAACACGGATTTGGCGCAGTATAACACGACATGCAGCGCGATGTGATGCAACGGTTGGAGCAGACGTCGCGTGACGCTATACTGCTTCTCTTTCTTATATAGTCAACAGTCGACACCCATATGCCTGTTTTTGCTCTGCTCGCGCTTGTCGCCTACTCCATCAGCCTCGCGCTGATCATTCCCGGCCTGTTGCAAAAAAACAGCAGCTGGCGACGGATGGCGATTCTTTCCGCAACTATTGCGCTGATTTGTCATGCTTTTGCGCTGGAGTCACGTATTTTCCCCGGCGGCGAGAGCGGGCAGAATCTCAGCTTATTAAACGTTGGTTCGCTGGTCAGCCTGATGATTTGTACGGTGATGACCATCGTCGCGTCGCGCAACCGCGGCTGGTTGCTGCTGCCTATCGTTTACGCGTTTGCGTTGATTAACCTCGCTTTTGCTACCTTCGTGCCAAACGAGTACATCACCCATCTGGAAACCACGCCAGGAATGCTGGTGCACATCGGCCTGTCACTCTTCTCTTACGCGACGCTGATAATCGCCGCGCTATACGCGCTACAGCTGGCATGGATTGACTATCAGCTGAAAAATAAAAAGCTGGCCTTCAGCCATGAAATGCCGCCGTTGATGAGCATTGAGCGAAAGATGTTTCATATTACGCAGGTTGGCGTGGTCCTGCTGACGCTGACGCTTTGCACCGGCCTGTTTTATATGCATAACCTGTTCAGTACGGAAAATATCGATAAAGCCGTGCTGTCGATCGTCGCGTGGTTCGTCTATATCGTTCTGCTGTGGGGCCACTATCATGAAGGGTGGCGCGGTCGTCGAGTCGTCTGGTTTAACGTCGCCGGAGCAGGTCTGCTGACGCTGGCCTACTTTGGCAGTCGCGTGCTTCAACAGTTTATTAGTTAACCCCAAACACCCGCCAGACCGGGCAGGCGTAATCCTTGCGGAAAGCATGAAGGCTGGCCGCGTTTTGCGCCAGCTGGCACATAAAACAGCCTACCGGGCCTGGCGTTAAGGAGTCCCCCCTGGAACACATATCTACCACCACGCTGATCGTGACACTGATCATCATGGTGATCATCTCCGCTTACTTCTCCGGCTCTGAAACCGGGATGATGACCCTGAACCGCTATCGTCTGCGGCATATGGCGAAACAAGGCAACCGCCAGGCAAAGCGCGTAGAAAAACTGCTGCGCAAACCCGACCGTTTAATCAGCCTGGTGCTGATCGGCAACAACCTCGTGAATATCCTCGCCTCTGCGCTGGGGACGATTGTCGGTATGCGCCTGTATGGCGATGCCGGGGTGGCGATTGCAACTGGCGTACTGACTTTCGTGGTGCTGGTTTTTGCCGAGGTGTTGCCCAAAACCATCGCCGCGCTGTACCCGGAAAAAGTTGCCTATCCGAGCAGCTTCTTACTGGCGCCGTTACAGGTACTGATGATGCCGCTGGTCTGGCTGCTGAACACCATCACCCGTCTTCTGATGCGGATGATGGGCATCAAAACCGATATCATCGTCAGCGGTGCGCTGAGCAAAGACGAACTGCGTACTATCGTGAACGAGTCGCGAACCCAGATCTCCCGTCGTAACCAGGACATGCTGCTGTCAGTGCTGGATCTCGAAAAGGTCAGCGTCGACGATATCATGGTCCCCCGCAATGAAATCATCGGTATCGATATTAACGGCGACTGGAAATCCATCGTGCGTCAGTTGACCCATTCCCCTCATGGTCGCATCGTGCTGTATCGCGGCTCTCTGGATGACGCCATCAGCATGCTGCGCGTACGTGAAGCCTATCGCCTGATGACCGAGAAAAAAGAGTTCACCAAAGAGGTGATGCTGCGCGCCGCCGATGAAATCTACTTCGTGCCGGAAGGGACACCGCTCAGTACGCAGCTGGTGAAGTTTCAGCGGAATAAGAAGAAAGTGGGCCTGGTGGTCGATGAGTACGGTGATATTCAGGGCCTGGTAACGGTAGAAGATATTCTTGAAGAGATTGTCGGCGACTTCACCACGTCTATGTCGCCATCGCTGGCAGAAGAGGTGACTCCGTTAACGGATGGAACGGTGATCATCGACGGCAGCGCCAACGTGCGTGAAATCAACAAAGCGTTCAATTGGCATCTGCCGGAAGATGAGGCCCGGACGGTTAACGGGATTATTCTGGAGGCCCTGGAAGAGATCCCGGTTCCCGGCACGCGCGTGCGCATCGAGCAATATGATATCGATATTCTCGACGTTCAGGACAATATGATTAAGCAGGTGAAGGTCAACCCGGTGAAGCCCATTCGGGAAAGTGCGGCCGAGTAATCATCTGACTTGACGCAGACACGGTGAACCCTGGGTTCGCCGTTTTTTTTTGCCCACGATTTATCAGGCAGCAGGCAGAAAGAAAAACGGCCACCTTCAGGCGGCCGTTTGCGGCGAGTTACTTCGCTTTCGCCACGGTCACCATCGCGGCGCGAATGGTACGACCGTTCAGGGTGTAGCCTTTTTGCATCACGCCCAGCACGTTGCCGGCCGCCACGTCGTCAGACTCAACCATCGCGATGGCCTGGTGCACGTTAGGATCCAGCGGCACGTTGGTGTCAGCAATCACTTCCACACCGAATTTGCGCACAACGTCCAGCATCGACTTCTGCGTCAGCTCGATACCTTCAACCATAGAAGCCATGTCCGGGTTAGCTTTATCAGCCACTTCCAGGGCGCGGTCAAGGCTGTCAATAACCGGCAGCAGTTCGTTGACGAACTTCTCTAGCGCAAATTTGTGTGCTTTTTCTACGTCCAGCTCGGTACGACGACGCAGGTTTTCCATTTCCGCTTTTATGCGCAGGACACCATCGCGTTCACGAGTCTGAGCTTCAACCAGCTGCGCTTCCAGATTCGCAATTTTTTCATCGCGCGGATCCACCTGCTCAGCAGAAACTTCAGGCTCAACCGCCTCAACGTTCTCATGCTGTTCCGTGATAATTTCTTCCGGGGCTTGCCCGTCAGGCGTTTTCTGTTCTTTACTACTCATGAATTTCTCCGCGTTTTTTTTTCGCATTCATCTCGCTAACTTCGCTTATTATGGGGATTCGTTTCCGGGTTTCAAGGGAAGCTGTCAGATTGTCATCATTCATTTAACGCAAGGACATCCAGAACATGAAGAACCATTTCAAGTGTATAGGCATTGTGGGGCACCCTCGTCACCCGACCGCGCTAACCACACATGAAATGCTCTGGCGCTGGCTATGCAGCAAAGGTTACGAGGTTCTGGTCGAACAACAGATAGCCCATGAGCTCCAGCTTAGCAATGTCAAAACGGGAACCCTGGCTGAAATTGGCCAGCAGGCGGATCTGGCGGTAGTGGTTGGCGGCGACGGCAATATGCTCGGCGCGGCGCGCACCCTGGCGCGTTACGATATCAACGTCATCGGCATTAACCGCGGCAATCTCGGTTTTCTGACCGACCTTGACCCGGATAATGCCCTACAGCAGCTCGCCGACGTACTGGAAGGCCACTACATTTCAGAAAAACGCTTTTTGCTGGAGGCTCAGGTGTGCCAGCAAGATGGCCAAAAACGCATCAGTACGGCAATTAATGAAGTCGTGCTTCACCCGGGCAAAGTCGCGCACATGATTGAGTTCGAAGTGTATATCGATGAAGTGTTTGCCTTCTCCCAGCGCTCGGACGGCCTGATTATCTCCACGCCTACGGGTTCCACCGCCTATTCCTTATCCGCCGGCGGGCCCATTCTGACACCGTCATTAGATGCCATCACCCTGGTTCCGATGTTCCCACATACCCTCTCAGCGCGTCCGCTGGTGATTAATGGCGACAGCACTATCCGCCTGCGTTTCTCCCAGCGCTGCAGCGACCTGGAGATCAGCTGCGACAGCCAAATAGCGCTGCCGATTCAGGATGGCGAAGATGTTCTGATCCACCGCTGCGATTATCATCTGAACCTCATCCATCCAAAAGACTACAGCTATTTCAATACATTGAGTACCAAGCTCGGCTGGTCTAAAAAATTGTTCTGATTTTAACGGCTGCCTCTTTACTGGATAAAAAACCAGTCTATACTGTACGAAAACACAGTAATGGTTTTTCATACAGGAAGGCGACTATGCTGGCGCAACTCACCATCAGTAACTTTGCTATCGTTCGTGAACTGGAAATCGATTTTCACAGCGGAATGACCGCGATCACCGGGGAAACCGGTGCAGGTAAATCTATTGCCATTGATGCGCTGGGGCTGTGCCTTGGCGGAAGAGCAGAAGCTGATATGGTGCGAAGAGGCGCCAGCCGCGCAGACCTGTGCGCCCGCTTCGCATTAAAAGATACTCCGGCGGCACAGCGCTGGCTGGAAGAGAACCAGCTGGAAAGCGGACGTGAGTGTTTACTTCGCCGCGTCATCAGTACTGACGGCCGCTCCCGTGGGTTTATTAATGGCACCGCCGTCCCGCTCTCTCAGTTGCGTGAACTCGGCCAGCTGCTTATCCAGATTCACGGCCAGCATGCACACCAGTTGCTGACACGGCCAGAGCATCAAAAAACGCTGCTCGATGGTTATACCGGTGAGTATGCGCTTACTCAGCGTATGGCTGAACACTACCGCCAGTGGCATCAAAGCTGCCGCGAACTGGCTCAGCATCAGCAACAGAGTCAGGATCGCGCCGCCCGTGCCGACCTGCTGCAATATCAGCTAAAAGAGTTAAATGAGTTCAATCCTCAGCAGGGTGAATTCGAACAAATCGACGAAGAGTACAAACGTCTGGCCAACAGCGGCCAGCTGTTAACCACCTGTCAGCACGCGCTAACGGTCCTCACAGACGGCGAAGAAGCCAACTTACAGAGCCAGCTCTACACCGCAAGGCAGCTGGTGAGCGAGCTTGTCGGCATGGATAGCAAGCTTTCCGGCGTGCTGGATATGCTGGAAGAGGCAGCCATTCAGCTCAGCGAGGCCAGCGATGAACTACGCCACTATAGCGACCGTCTGGATCTCGACCCGAATCGTTTGTTCGAACTGGAGCAGCGCATCTCTCGTCAGATAACCCTGGCGCGTAAACACCAGATAACCCCGGAAGAGCTCCCCGCATTTTATCAGGCGCTACTGGAAGAGCAGCGCCTGCTGGACGACAGCGCAGGCTCACTGGAGTCCCTTAGCCAAACCGTAGTGGAACACCACCAACTGGCGCTGAAGACTGCTCAGCAGCTCCACGCTCTGCGTCAGAGCAGCGCCGAAGAACTGGCTCAGCTCATCACTGAAAGTATGCGCTCACTTTCCATGCCTCATGGGGTGTTTGCCATCGACGTTGCCTTTGACGAGCGTCATCTCACCGCCGAAGGAGCCGATCGTATCGAGTTTCGCGTCACCACTAACCCGGGGCAGCCGCTTCAGCCCATTGCCAAAGTCGCCTCTGGCGGCGAACTGTCGCGTATTGCCTTAGCCATTCAGGTTATTACTGCGCGGAAGATGGAAACGCCGGCCCTGATTTTCGATGAGGTGGATGTCGGCATCAGCGGCCCAACGGCGGCAGTGGTTGGTAAGCTGCTGCGTCAGCTGGGCGAGTCTACGCAGGTCATGTGCGTGACCCATCTGCCGCAGGTCGCCGGCTGCGGTCATCATCACTTCATTGTCTGCAAAGAGACCGATGGTGAGATGACAGAAACCCATATGCATCCGCTAGATAAACGGGCGCGGTTGCAGGAACTGGCCCGTTTGCTGGGCGGTAGCGAAGTCACCCGTAACACGCTGGCAAATGCGAAAGAGTTGCTCGCCGCGTAAACTTTTTGATTTTCGCAGAGTCATAGTGAACAGCAAATTGCCGTAAGACCTGCAGTCGAAGGTTTCCAACTGGGCAAAGGTCTATTATTATCGGCATATTACAGATGAGCCACGTACTGCTCGGGCCCGAAAAGGAATAAAATCACTATGCGCTGTAAAACGCTGACTGCTGCCGCAGCGGTTCTTCTCATGTTGACCGCAGGCTGTTCCACTCTGGAACGAGTGGTTTACCGTCCTGATATCAACCAGGGTAACTATCTGGCACCTAACGATGTAGCAAAAATTCGTGTCGGCATGACGCAACAGCAGGTTGCTTATGCGCTGGGTACCCCAATGATGTCGGATCCGTTTGGCACCAACACCTGGTTCTATGTTTTCCGTCAGCAGCCTGGGCATGAAAAAATTACCCAGCAGACGCTGACGCTGACCTTTAACAGCAGCGGTGTGTTAACCAACATTGATAACAAACCAGCTCTGACCAACGAATAATGCGATAAACGCATGACTTCAGAAACACAAAAAGCGCTCACTGAGCGCTTTTTTTATCTCTGCTTGCCGCTATTTGCCGGCGTTTTTCTCCGCTCGCTGGCGGCGTAGCTCTTTCGGGTCAGCTATCAGCGGACGGTAGATCTCCACCCGGTCACCATCATGCACAATGTCATGCAGCTTAACCGGGCGGCTATATATTCCGACTTTGTTTTTCGCCAGATCGATATCATCACGAAGCGCCAGCAGGCCGCTGGCGATAATCGCCTGTTCCACCGTAGCCCCCTCCTCCAGCTTTACGCGTTGCAGGTACTGCTTTTCTGGCAGGGCATAGGCGACTTCAACCACGATGTTAGCCGACACGATAAACCTCTTTGGCTCTGGCCGTGAAAGCCTGCACCATATTTAACGCCAGCTCTTTGAAGATGCGACCAAACGCCATTTCAATCAGCATATTGGTGAATTCAAAATCGAGATGAAACTCAATTTTGCAGGCATCCGAACTGAGCGGGATAAACCTCCAGCCGCCAATCAGCTTTTTAAACGGGCCATCGACCAGGCTCATCAAAATGCTCTGGTTGCTGGTAAGCGTATTTCGTGTCGTAAACGTCTTACTGATGCCTGCTTTAGACACATCAACCGCCGCCATCATTTGCGTCGGTCCAGACTCCAGCACGCGGCTCCCGGTGCAGCCAGGCAAAAAATCAGGATAGGACTTCACGTCATTTACGAGTTGATACATCTGTTCCACGCTGAAGGGCACCAACGCAGTACGGCTAATCTGAGGCATAGCAAGTTCCACATTTAAACACGGCGCAAATAATATCATTTATCTGCCGCTAAAAAAAACGCTGTGCCACAACTCGTGCTAAGATAGCGCATTACACCTCGCAGGATGGATTGAGGTACTGTGTTCCCGTTTAGCAATGACTTCAGGACATTATGACCAAGAAAAAAGCCCACAAACCTGGATCAGCCACCATTGCGCTGAATAAACGCGCCCGCCATGAATACTTTATCGAAGATGAATACGAGGCTGGTCTTGCCCTGCAAGGGTGGGAAGTCAAATCTCTGCGCGCCGGCAAAGCCAATATCAGCGACAGCTACGTCATCCTGAAAGATGGCGAGGCCTATCTCTTCGGTGCCAACTTTACGCCGATGGCCGTGGCCTCCACCCACTACGTCTGCGACCCGACGCGTACCCGTAAGCTGCTGCTTAATCAGCGCGAGCTGGACGCCCTGTACGGCCGTATCAACCGTGAAGGTTATACCGTCGTGGCGCTGTCGCTGTACTGGAAGAACGCCTGGTGTAAAGTGAAAATCGGCGTCGCAAAAGGTAAGAAGCAGCACGACAAGCGTACCGATATCAAAGATCGCGAGTGGGCGCTGGACAAAGCCCGCATTATGAAACACGCCGGTCGCTAATCCCCTCTTATTTAAGGGCCCGCTCAGCGGGCCCTTCTGCGCTATATCGTTGTTGATGCTGATTTTTCACCCAACCAATCGCCATAATCGCACTAACGAGTGCTGGTAACTCCATTCACAAATCTGTTATACTCGCCATAACACATTGGGGCTGATTCTGGATTCGACGGGATTTGCGAAACCCAAGGTGCATGCCGAGGGGCGGTTGGCCTCGTAAAAAGCCGCAAAAAAATAGTCGCAAACGACGAAAACTACGCTTTAGCAGCTTAATAACCTGCTAAGAGCCCTCTCTCCCTAGCTTCCGCTCTTAAGACGGGGATTCAAGAGAGGTCAAACCCAAAAGAGATCGCGTGGAAATCCTGCCTGGGGTTGAAGCGTTAAAACTAATCAGGCTAGTTTGTCAGTAGCGTGTCCGTCCGCAGCTGGCCAGCGAATGTAAAGACTGGACTAAGCATGTAGTACCGAGGATGTAGAAATTTCGGACGCGGGTTCAACTCCCGCCAGCTCCACCAAAATTCTCCATCGGTGATTACCAGAGTCATCCGATGAAGTCCTAAGAGCCCGCACGGCGCAAGCCCTGCGGGCTTTTTTGTGCCTTCATTTTGTCCCGCGAAGTCTGACGCCAATTAATTAAATCCGAACCTTTTAGGCACCTTGTTAAGCACCTCATAAAGCTTTAATGTTTTTGAGGTACCTAAAACTATGGAAACCCGGTAATGGCAAGACAAACTAAACCTCTATCCGTTAAAGAAATCGAATCTGCTAAACCCAAGGAAACGGACTACGTTCTCTATGATGGCGATGGCCTTGAGCTACTCATCAAATCAAGGGCAGTATGATCTGGCAGTTTCGCTATATTCGCCCTGCCACTAAGAGTTACGCTTGATGTAAAGTATGGTTTTACCCTTGACAATAACAAAGGTGAGTTGACGATCCACGGCGTTGGTACTGAAAACAATACACAAGTGCAAATATGTAGGATAGTTGATTCTAGCTATGCTAAAAATGGTGATATTTATATATTCCACTCTCACCGACCAGAGTCATTAAGCGGTGACGATAAGCGATAGCAGCAATGTTAACGTTTATTTCCCTGCTTTTTTCTATGAAACCGGGAAAGATCTGATTTTTAAAATCGAACGGGACAAATTCAACACTCCTGTTATTTACCTACATATGATACCTGTTTTTAATTGCAAGACGTTTCGCTGAATAGCAAAATCCTGAAATCTGCCCATGCTGATCGCTTGCCACGGCATTGACTCGGTTCTTTTGCCCCGCCAGAGGTCCCGTATCCCCGACGTAAACACCTCGGGGCACGGATACTCTGGCAACGCGGTATGAACTGCTTACTGGTAGCTAAAGGTAAATGTGGTCGAGGAGGTAACATCGCCACTCTGTATATTCGCTCCGCCGTTATAGTAATAATGCGCTTTGAAAGGCAACGTCTCTGCATTTTTTGCATCAGCAACCGCCAGGAAGGTCTGCCCCAGAGTGACGGGATTATCGCCATACATCATCTGTATGCCGACTGAGTTACCCGCAGCATCTGTATCGGTGCTCTGATTCGCCAGCACATCGCCATGCCCTGCCATGGTGGCGCCTTCAAACTTCATCGAGACTTTGGTCTCTGGCGTGCAGCTGAGTCCGATATTGAAGTCTTTCCCGTCAGGATACCTACCGGCATTGTTTTTTAACGCCGTGGTTTTGACATCTAATAATGTGACGGTCTGGTTGGGGTTGGTTACTGAGCATCCTTTTTCAGGTACGATTTTGAGAGAAGAATTAATTGACAAGTTAGAATACATTACCAGTTGTTCGCCTGCCCGTGCCGTGACGAAAGGAGAGGGAAAAGAAATATTTCCTCGCCCAATATCACTAGCTGTGGCATAAAACTGCACCCTCATCTCTGCTGTAGACCCAAAAAAACTACCGCTATCATAATGCGAATACCAATATACTGGAGAATTACCAACAATAGTATTTCCACTACCTCCTTGGCCTACAAGGCCTACAAAAGTACTCCAGACCTTTACACCGACACCGCGAATATTTGTTTCGTATATACCAGCAAAAGGCGATGGTGTTTGAGTACTGGAAAAAACCAAATATAAAGGAGGTTTTCCGCTACAGGAAGTAACGTATCCGTCAGTACCGTTACCCCCCAATGGATATGAGCCCCCAATGGCATCACCAGGCTCAACAGTACGAGGTACCGTAATTGTTCCTGACAGAGTTGCACTGACATAACCTACACGTAAAACGTTGCATACAACGGCCTGAGACACACCCGGTGCCAATAAAAACAACAACGCCATCCATTTAATTATACGCATCATGATATCCTTAAATTATAAACACTGCGCCGTCAGGCTGCGTATTCCCGAAGCCATCGTCTCATCAGGCAAACGAAATGCCGCACGGCACTGCTGCCCGGCCCCTTTACCCAGCGGACATCCAGCTCGCCCTGCGGCGCCAGGCCTGTCAGATAGACCTGACCACCGTCACCAACGATGTAACCCTGCTCCTCACGGTTCCCCGCCAGCGTCACAGCCGCACCAAACGGCACCGCCTGACCATCGGCGCGGTTCAGTACCATCAGCGCCCTGATTCCGACGCTGGTCTGGTAGCTCACCTTCACCGCCGCACCCCAAGTCGGGACCACCGTCTGCGACACCATCGCCACTGTGCATTGAGTATTAAAAATTTTAATATTTAGCACCGAGATAATAGCCAACCAGCCCAAGGATTTTAATTAAAATTATATTTTGTATTTTCAATCAGTACATTCACTCACTCTAACCTCAAAAAAAACGTCACATCTGCACAAACACATTGAATTGCAGTAAAAAATGACGACCAGGCGAACATCAGAGAACTCAAAAACAAAAGAAAAATAATCATAACGTCAAAAAACACATCATATTTCACCAACCATCACATCCCTCCACCATCAATCTGAGATAATCTCAAATAAATATATTTTTAATTAAAAGAATGACAGATGGCGGATACGCTCGATGCCCTTCAGACGGGGCGTCCGGGACAAAAACTCAGACTCTGCCTGGACAAAGGCTACGAAGCAGGCTGGCTGAAAACGTATCTACAGAGCTACCGCTACGAGCCGCATTTCCAGTCCCGCAAAGAGGAGTCTCACGCGAGTAAAAGCACGGACTTCAAACCTATCGCTGGGTCGTCGAGAGGACGCATAGCGCTTTCGCCGGATCCTGACCCGGTGGGAAAAGAAGACCGAAAATTACGAGGCCATGTTGCATGTTGCCTGCGATCTTATCGTCTGAAATAAACGCTTATTGAGATAGGCTCTTATCCATTTTATTATTCATCGTCAGAATACGAAAATTTCTTGCGTATTTACGCCATATGTTAAGCCAGCAGCCCCCCTCAACAAAAGCAGGAATAAAAAGCAAAAACGTAGGAGACAAAAACATATAAACCTCAATCTTATATAAAACACCCTCTGCCACTTTTAATATTATACTCATGCTGAATCCGCTCCAAAATACAATGCAAGCAGTATGCCCTGATAAGACGACACAAAATATATAAATGCTACAGCTACAGATATAGTCTTCGGACCTGACATACTATTAGGGTCCGGATTATATGGCGATGCATTCTCGTATCCACCTGAAATTATCTACGATACAGTTCATCAGAACCAGAGGCCGGAAGTGTATTTAGCCATCATGTCGTCCAGGTTCAGGGGAGCCGGTCAAATTCATCCCCCTTATTATCCGATACAGGCTCTAATGCCCGGATATAATCACTTACTGGCACGGGGCGGGAAAAATAATACCCCTGGAATATCTCTATCCCCAGCGCCTTCAGCACCTGTAACTGGTTACTATCCTCCACACCTTCAGCGATGATGTGGCAATTAAACTTCCGCGCAAGATTGACCATGTTTTTGACAACCAGCGCCGAAGCCTCGTTTGTGCCCACATTTGACGTGAAGACCTTATCAACCTTGATAAACTCCGGCTGGAACTGCTGCAGATAGCTGTAGTTCGCATGGCCCGTGCCAAAATCATCAAGGGAAAACTGCACACCAAGCTGACGTAATTTTTCGGTCACCGCATCCGTCTGCCGGGTATTGTCGATTGATTCACGTTCGGTGATTTCCAGTACCACCCGGGTTTTCACCTCCTTCAAACGGGACTGGAACCGCGTGCATAGTCCCACAATCTCATCATCCTTAAAATTAGCTGCGCTGGCATTAAAGCAAATAAACAGCCTTTCCGGCAGAGTCGACTGCCGATCATACAACTGTCGGATCACCTCATTAAAGCAGATTGCCGTCACATCTTTAATCAGACCGGTTTGTTCAGCTACGGGGATAAATTTGTCCGGCGGAATAAACCCAAGTGTTGGATGCTCCCAGCGTACCAAAACTTCTCCCCCAACTATCCGACCATACTCTCCTTCGACAATAGGCTGAATAAAAGGCTTCAGTTGCTTATGTTTAATCCCATCCCGAAGCATAAATTCTAATGTACCGCGATAGCGTAGATAGTTCCTGAACAGCCAGGTCAGCAATAACGATACCACCAGCGTGGCAATCAACAGATTCCGCTCATAATGAATAATTGTGGACGCCCTCTCGCCTCCCATGCGATCGGCAATGATGGAATATCTGAACAGCCCTGACTTGAGTTCCACGGGACTACCTGTCTCCAGTGAACCGGAAACTTGCCCGCTACGGTCCAGATAGAGATTACCCACTTTCAGGTACAGGTGAGAGTTGCCGTCCAATACCCGAAGAACGTTATACAGGTAATAGCCATCGATACCGATTAGCACGCTATTACCACTCCGATCCTGCAAAGTGTACACAATGAGTGATTTAGACGGCGTAATCTGATTTCCCCCCATCAGGATGAGCGAGCCGTCAGGATAGTCTGCTTGATTGAGGCTGAAAGTCTTGCCACCAAAAACTGAGGTACAATAGATTTCATTGTGTTTTGCCATGCTCACCGTTCTGACATCCGGGACGGTGGCGACGATAGTCCGGATCCCCGTCAGAACGTCATCGCTACAGCTTTCTCCCAGATACCCTTTCGCGCGATCGGCCGCCTGTTCGGCATGGCTGAGAGTGGTATCCAGGCTAGCGACGGCCTGTTTCAGGCGAGAATGAATATCGTCATCCAGGGAATGCTGCATTTGCAGATAGCTCAGCGCTGTGCCCAGCACCATAATCAGCAGGAAAAATGCCAGCAGCAGAGGATGATGGTATGCCGGTGGTCTTTTCATGAAGGTTTTCCAGTAAGCGTCCTGACCGGGAAGTATTCTTGCAAACATCGGTATAGATGAACTAATGATAATTCAACGGATCAAAAATGCCCGTCCCTTCCAGCGAAGAGACATATCTGCGTATTTGCTGGCGACAAAAAAGCGCCATGCCAGAAAAGACCAGGGCTGGTATACCCGATAGCTTCTTCAGCAGCCATCCCATACCCTCTTTTGTACTCACTTTTGTACTCCATACTTTTTTATACAATTCGATGCTCGTCTCACCGAGTCGCCGCATCGTTTAGGCTATTATCGGAAGCATAGCGTGACTTAAGCATGGCGATCTTAAGGTGGAGTATGAGCGAATGTACAACCCGTACTGCGATCATTGTCGATGATCACCCTCTTGCCCGGATGGCTATTCGTAGTGTGCTTGAAAAACAGCACATTACCATTATCGACGAATATGAAAACGGTACAACCGCGCTAGCCGCGTTGGTGAAAACGACAGCGAGTATTATCGTCATTGACGTTGAAATCCCCGGCGTAAATGGCGTTGAGCTTGTCGAAAACCTCAGGGCACGTCAGTTCACAGGGACAATCATCGTTGTGTCGGCGAAGAATGACCGCTATTACAGTAAACGCTGTGCGCAGGCAGGTGCTAATGCGTTTATCAGTAAAAAACAGGATATGGAAAATATACTGGCCGCGATTAATGCAGCCCAAAAAGGCTACAGCTATTTTCCTTTTTTCCTCGAAACGACGTCAACCATTCTCACTGATTCGCAGCGCCTGGAATCCCTCTCGGCACAAGAGATGAAGGTCATGGGCTATGTTCTCAGCGGTCTTGATAATTCGCATATTGGCGAATTAATGTATATCAGTAGCAAAACGGTCAGCACTTATAAAACACGGTTAATGGAAAAGCTAGGCTGCAAATCGTTAATCGAACTGCTCTCTTTTGCTCACCAAAATAAGCTGACGTGATGATGATAAAGTGGTTCGCGCTCATGTTCATCGTTTTATCAATGGCTGAGCATGTCGCATACGCGCAGGATACGCCACCGATTGAGCTTGAACTATCGGGGTACAATTATGTTACTCCAGTGGCAGTTGATTTAAGCGAAGATGACAAACGTCTGCTGCGGCAGAAAAAAATACTCAGGATTGCAGTTTATCAACCCGAGGTCTCCCCGCTGGTACAGAGTACGATTACCGGGCGTTATCGTGGCATGAACGCTGATTACCTGGCGCTTATCCAACATTCTCTTAACACTCGCCTGAGGGTGATGGCATACAGAAACCGGGCAGCGGCCGTTGAAGCACTCAAGGCGGGCCAGGCCGACATGATATTAACCGGCCTTGAAAACCCGCCTCTGAGCGAAGAAGGCATTCAAGCCTCGGGGCCGCTGGTTCACTCCTGGCCTAATTTAGTCACATCATTAGCCAACGTGATGGCGCCTTTGCAAAGTGCGCAAAGCACGCATGTTGCGATTGTTAATCACTACCCTGACGCCGACTTTATTCACCAGTCGTTTCCAAATGCGGAGATTGCCGACTACTCCAACTATCAGGAAGCACTAAGCTCCGTAGCCAACGGACAGAATGAGTGGTTTATGGGGGATTCGCTGACCACGAGCACATGGCTTTCCCAGGAATTTAGCCTGGCCTTGAGTACCGTTAAATACTGGTCTGCGCCGCAAAAAGAGAGCTTTTTTTTATTTTTACCCACCCAGCAACGCCTGCTGGCTATTGTCAATAACACGCTCAGCGCTATTGATGAAAATGTTCATGGGCAGATTGCCCAGGCGATGATTGACAAAGGCAATCTGTCATTCTTGATCGAACCATTGAATCTGACACCGCGTGAAAAACAGTGGCTGAAAAATAACAAGACGGTACGCATCATAATAAATCCATGGTTTGCCCCTTACACAATGGTTGATAGCAATAAGGTCACTCGGGGCGTCGTCGGCGATATTCTTAATCTGATTAGCCTGCAAACCGGCATGCAGTTCGAGACGATTGTCGTGAAGTCGAATGAAGAAATGCTTTCAGAAATGAAAAAAGGCAACTGGCATATTGTGCAGGCTGCGACCTAT
Organism: Klebsiella sp. I138; assembly: GCF_051131765.1. Taxonomy (NCBI): domain Bacteria; kingdom Pseudomonadati; phylum Pseudomonadota; class Gammaproteobacteria; order Enterobacterales; family Enterobacteriaceae; genus Klebsiella; species Klebsiella sp. I138. Next base: position 5,450,286 of record NZ_CP180447.1, on the reverse strand, counting down.
GATTTGGGTCAGGAAAACGCCATCTCCCATACCCATCCTTTTATTAGCACACAGTTTGTAGTTGTTGTCAGAAAAACAGAGAAGCAGACAAATGCATTAAGAGCGGGTTCGCATGTGGCGATAAGCGCTGACCATGCTTTACTGGCGAAACTGAAGTCACAATATTCGGGTATTCACTGGGAAGAAGTCGAAAACTCCAGTATGGCATTAAATCTTGTGGCGACAGGGAAAGCGGACGCTGCGATTTCAAATCAGTTAACTGCTCGTTACCTAAGCGAGCACTATTATCCTGACCAGCTCACCTGGCTTACGCTTCCTGGTGAAGAAACGGCGGCAATCAGTTTCGCCGTTCCTCGCTCTGAGCCAGAACTACGGCAGATACTTGATAAAGCGCTCGACGATATTCCGCAAAAAGAGATCTTACAGATCGTCAGTAAATGGATACGTCTGCCAGATGTAAAAATAGATACATGGGAACTGTATAACAGACCCTTCTATCTGGTAACGACATTAGCGGCATTGTTAGTCATGAGCACCTTATTATGGGCGGTCTACCTGGCGCGGGAAGTTCGTATCAGAAAACGTTCTCAACGCTTGCTGGAAACTGAGCGCAACAGAGCCCAGCGAGCCAATGAAGAGAAACGGGAGTTTCTTTCCAGTATGAGTCATGAAATCCGTACTCCGGTCAGCGCCATTATGGGGTTTCTGGAACTTCTGCAGCTTTCTCCGGCAACCTTTAACTATGAAGATAAAGCATCAATTGACCAGGCCGCCCAGGCCTCGCGTTCACTCTTAAAACTGATTGGTGAAATCCTCGATCTGGAAAAGATTGAATCCGGCCTGCTGGAGATTGTTCCGCAGTGGATCTATCCCGATAGTCTGATTAAGGAAAAAATAGCGCTGTTCAGCGCACTGGCCTTACAAAAAGGAATTCACCTTGATTATGACTCAACGCTAGAGCAGCAGGAGGCGATGCAACTCGATCCGCAGCTGCTGGGACAGGTGCTCACCAACCTCATTGGTAACGCAGTGAAATTTACGCAGAACGGATACGTGCACGTTTCAGCAACGAAGCATAACGATACGTTGATGATTTCAGTACGAGACTCGGGCCCAGGCATCAGTGCCGAAGAGCAGAAGCGGTTATTCATGGCTTTCAGCCAGGGAAAGGCAGGTAAACACCACCGCGGTTCGGGGTTAGGGCTGGCAATCAGCCGGGCGCTAATGACGCAAATGGGCGGAGCGATTGCCCTACAGAGTGACGTTAATGCTGGAACCCTTTTGACATTGACCCTCCCCGTTCAGACCTCCGTTGACGTGATTCCTGATACTGCGGATGTTAATCCACCTACGCTTAATCTTCAGGGGACGCTACGGGTATTGATTGCCGATGATCATCCCTCAAGCCGTCTGCTGTTGAAACGACAACTTGCGACGCTGGGCCTCCAGGCGGATGAAGCGGACAACGGGGAAGCTGCATTACGCTATATACGGGCAGGGGGTTATGACTTACTTATTACCGATCTCAACATGCCGGTTATGGATGGCCTTGAGCTGACCCGGCAGGTGCGGACATTTAATGACGCACTCATCATCTGGGGGCTGACCGCGACCGCCCAGGAGCATGAGCGTGAAAATTGTCTGGCGGCAGGCATGAATGCCTGTCTTTTCAAACCCATTACGCTTGCACAAATATCCGACTTAATCTCAAGGATAAGTGATACCAGCAGTAGCATATTTGATATTGAAAGACTCGCTATGTTGGCGCAAGGGAATCGTCTGTTGATGCGTGCGGCTTTAAAAGATGCACAACGGGAAAACCGTCACGATTTATCATCGGCTAAACAAGAAGGCCATGCAGGGAATTTTCAAACAGTAAAACACCATATCCATCGTATCAATGGAACCGCCCAGTTGCTGGGAGTTAAATCTCTTATGGCTGCGGCACAGTCGCTGGAAGATAAGCTACCGGGCGCCCTTTCATCCACAGAGCTGACTCGCGAACTTGAACACATCGAGGCTTTACTGAACGAACTCGATCAGGCTATCGAAAAATTTATCCTCTAACCCTCCTTCCTACACGTGTAGGCAGTACCTGACAGAAGAATAAGGTACCGCTGATGTTACATCTCAGCTAACCAGGTAAAATGAATCACGTTCTGACAGAATAAATTTTGTTAACTAACCCTGGGATATTACCTAAGAAAAATCCATTTTTCTTTTAATTCAAGTTTTAGCTATCAAATTCCGTCAAATCATTACACTACACCTATTCATACCGAAAGTACTTAATGTTGATATGTGTATATTTTATGGTTTTTAAAACCAACATGAACACTATTTTATGGATCATTGCTCTTTCGAACAAAGAAAGACAGGATAAAAGATCGTTTTTATTTACCCATGTGAATTGCATTACTTTTCTGATGCTATCAGTAATTATTTTCTGTAAATTCTACATTGCAATATGAGGTGATTTACTGGCATTAAATAACCAAAGAGGATATGCCGAAAAAGGAAGTTTTATGGATTTATCAGACTCTATTTTTTCTGATGATCACTTTTTCATCGTCGGCATGAGCGCGTTATTAACGCCTGAATTGATTGATGAAAACTACTACATCGTGGATGTTGAGGCGACCAACCTCACACGGATTAAAAAATATTTCTCTACCAGCAGGAGAGTTATTGCGTTTATCAAAAACGATCTTGATTACTACGCACTAAAGAATGTTCATAACATTATATTTATTGATAAGCGATGTCAGTTGAAAGAAATTCTGTCCTGCCTGTTTGTCAATGACTCACGGTATAAATACCGGGTGAAATACAGGCTCTCATCACGAGAAAGCGAAGTGCTTGCATGCATGCAAAAAGGGCTTGATGCAAATGAGACAGTAAAGCAATTAGGCATGGCAACGAAGACGTTCTATGCTCACCAGCGAAGCTTAATATTTAAACTTCAGCTTGGCAATCGGATTTCTTTATACCGCAATATCGCACGAGTAGAATTTTATAAAAAAAACCATTGCGAGTTTAAATCATCGTAATGGAGTTGTTTTTTCACTGGAGGGAATACAACCACTAATACCCAGCATTAAAATGCATCAATTATCACTCACTATTAACTTAAAAAATTTGGATTTATATATGAAAAAAATTGCCCTGATTTCCGCGATTCTCTCTTTCTCTGCGCTGCAAACAGCAAATGCCGCCGATGGTGTAATTAACTTCACCGGTAATATTACTGGCACCGCATGTGTCGTTGATCCGTCTGCGATTGCGCAACCTGTCGATCTGGGAACGGTTGCAACAACTGCGTTTTCAGGTGGTAACGGCGCCACGGCGGCGGCCAAGCGTTTTAACATCGTGCTGAAGTCCTGCCCGCAAAGTGTTTCCAGCGCCAGCGTGCGTTTTGATGGAACGACCAGTAACGAAAATCCGTCAATTCTGGCACTGACCTCCGGGCAAACGGCGACCAATGTGGGCGTAGCGATTTATGAACAGGATAACACCACGCTGATTCCGGTTGGTTCTCCTTCCAAAAGCGTCACGCTGTTAGAAGATGTCAATAACACACTGACCTACTTTGCAAAATATATGGCAACCGGCACAGTGGGAGCAGGGACTGCAAACTCTTCAACATCATTTACTGTCGTTTATCAGTAATAGCAGGGCCATTCGTGGCCCTAAGTATTTCTCACAGGATTTCTTCATGTTTCAGAAAGTATATAAAGCCGTAAGCGTGGGGCTTTGTCTCATCTCCTCTTCGGCCTTTAGCGGCGTGGAAATAGGCGGCACTCGTCTTATTTATAATGGCAATGCCAACCAGGCGACGATGAGTGTTAATAACCCGGATAACAAACCCTATTTAATTCAGTCGTGGGTGAGTAAAAATGAGAATAGCGACGACGGCGATAGCGCCTTCTCCACTACACCGCCGCTGTTTAAATTAAATGCTCAGGCGCAGAACTCGGTTCGTGTGATGTTAACCGGTAACGCGTTACCGCCAGACAGAGAAAGTGTTTACTGGTTGAATATAAAAGCGATCCCCACCTCATCGCCTGATTCAAAAAATGAATTATTGATCGCGGTAAAAAGTAAGATGAAGCTATTTTATCGCCCAGCCGGATTAAAAGGCGATCCATCACTGGCGTATCAGCAGTTAACGTTTTCAGGCGCAGCGGGAAAACTCAATATTCATAATCCTTCGCCCTATAGCGTATCGCTTTATGAGCTTAAGGTGAATGGAACAAAGATAGCAAAACCTCCGATGGTTTTACCATTCCAGACGATATCACTCCCCCAGCCGACGGCAACTGGCGGGGAAGCATCTTGGCGTGCGATTAATGACTTCGGAGGCATAACGGCTGAACATAAATTTAAAATGTAGGTTAACTATTTATGCTCCATCTCAATACTGTTTCACATATTGCCAGGTTGACGAAGCTATCTGTTTTTATTTCTCTGTACGCACCTGTTCCGGCAGCGTTTGCGGAAGACTATTTCTCGCCAGACTTTATTGAAACGCGTGGAAATATCCCACGAGATATTGATATCTCTCGTTTCAGCAAGACCGATGGACAGGTTCCTGGAGTCTACCACGTTGATATTTATCTTAACGGAAGTTATATCGAATCACGCGATATTTCCTTTGTCAGTAGTGGCAGTACGCTGAATCCGGTTTTGACACATGCTGACTTCATCAAATGGGGGGTAAAGCGAAATGCTCAGCCTGACTGGATGGGCATGGCAGAAACGGCACATATTGAAAATATTAGTGAATCACTGCCGGGAAGCCAGCTTCACCTCCTGTTCGATAGTATGAGACTCGATATTTCCGTACCGCAGGAATATATGCAGCGCGATCCGCGAGGTTCTGTATCACCAGAACAGTGGGATGATGGCCTGAATATGCTGTTTATGAATTACAATTTCTCCGCTGCTAATAACCACGGCAGCGGCGACTCGCGGAATGACACTTATTTAAACCTGCGTAGCGGCGTTAACGTGGGTCCATGGCGGCTACGTAATTATTCAACCTATAACAATAATAATGGAGCCGGGCACTGGAGCACGATTAGTACCTCACTGGAGCGCGATATTAAGGTTCTGAGAAGTCAGCTCAGTATGGGCGACAGCTATACACAGGCCGGCGTGTTTGACAGCGTTAATTTTCGTGGGGCGCAAATGTATTCTGATGACACCATGCTGCCGGAAAGCGTGCGCGGGTTTGCACCTGTTGTTCGCGGTATCGCGCAGAGCAACGCGCAGGTCACGATTCGTCAGGGTGGCAACATTATCTGGCAATCCTACGTTCCGCCAGGTCCGTTTGTCATTGATGACCTCTATCCGACCGCTGCCAGCGGCGATCTGGAGGTCGCGGTGCGGGAAGCGGACGGCACGGTACATCAGTTTATCCAGCCCTTTTCCGCAGTGCCGGTCATGCAGCGTGAAGGTCAGTTCAAATATGCGCTGGCGGCAGGGAAGTATCGCGCAGCAAACAGTAAGGACAAGGAGCCGGAATTCCTGCAGGCCACACTAAGCTACGGGTTGCCGCGAGATACCACAGTCTACGGCGGCACGTTGACATCCGCCAAATACCAGGCTGGTGCGTTGGGTATTGGCAAAGGATTTGGTGATTTTGGCTCGCTCTCTTTTGATAGCACTTTTGCCCATACGCAGATGCCTGACAAGACCGAAGAAGGGATTTCACTTCGCGCGCAATATGCCAAAGATTTTGAGTCAACCGGCACCTCAATGAGTTTAATGGGGTATCGCTACTCCTCTTCGGGCTTTCGCGATTTTCAGGAAGCAAATGGTGATGTAAACAAATTCCGCATGGTGAGTGACAACGCACTGGAAAGTCATAACTGGCGCTATGCACGCAACAAACGCAGCATGGCACAGGTAACGCTGAACCAACGCCTTGGCGAGCTGGGGAATTTAAATCTTTCCGCCTGGCAGCAGGACTACTGGGGCGGTGATACCGAGCGTAACGTCAACCTGGGTTATAACACCAGTATTCATAACATTAACTACGGACTGAACTACAGCTACTCACGTGGCCCCTGGAACAATGAGAATGACCACATCCTCTCCTTCACGATGCAGATCCCATTCTCCCGTTTCCTGCCAGATAGCTGGATGACGGTTTCCGTAAACACCAATAAGCAAGGCGACACCACTTCGCAGGCGGGGTTGTCCGGTTCTGCGCTGGAAGACAAAAAGCTGAGCTGGAACGTACAGCAAGGTTACAACAGTAAGGGCTCGGACGTCATGGGCAGCGCCTCGGCTAACTACAAAGGACGCTACGGGGAATACCAGCTTGGTTATCACTACTCCCGCGATACCCGTCAGGTTTCCGCCGGGGCGATGGGCGGACTGGTGATTCACCCTTATGGGGTTTCTGCCACCCAGCCTCTTGGCGAAACGATAGCGCTGGTGAAAGCTGATAATGCGGCAGATGTAAAAATAGCGAATAACAGCGGCATCTACACCGACAGTAAAGGTTTTGCCGTTGTGCCGTATGTCACGCCGTATCGGCAGAACAGCCTGTCTCTGGATACCGCATCGCTGAACAACAATACCGATGTGCTGAATGATACCCGAACGGTTGTGCCAACCAAAGGTGCGCTGGCACTGGCAGACTACCCCACCGTTACGGGCTACAAGGTCATGTTGCAATTAATCGGGCGGGAAATTCCTTTTGGTGCGACGGCAAGAATTAAAAACCGCGATAACGTTCCAGAAGGAATTGTTGACGATCGTCAACGAGTCTGGCTCAACGGAGCGCCGGAGCAAGGATCGGTCGAGGTGAGCTGGGTCGGAGGAAGTTGTCAGGCAACCTATCAGTTGGCGAACACCTCTGACAAAACACATAACCTTTCGGCGCTATGCCATTGAGCCGGAGAGAATGAATATGTATAGAATGATATTGAGTTTAGTTTTAACCGCACTGGGTCTGTTCTCACAAACGGCTCTGGCGTGGGATTGTTCGACGGTGACTCCCTCCACATCTGTCTCACCGCAGAGCCTCACTATTTCACGAGATCTGCCTGTTGGCGCGACCATTGGTTCGCAGATTGTCACCCCGACGATCAATGCATTTAGCTGTTATAACTCCGATTTGGGGAATATCTCGAATCAGATATTCGGCGTGAAGGCGATCGGCACATTTGATTCCATGTTGAATGGTCGGCGAGTCTATAAAACCAACGTTGCCGGTATTGGCTATGCTATTTCAGGCTCCACGGCAAAATGCGCTGGCGGGACCGCAACCGTCAACGGCAGCAATACCATTAGAGGTGATATCAATACCGCGAAGCTTTGCGAAAATACGAACGGAATGATAAGTCCTGCGTTGAATGGTTCTGTGACCGTCACGTTTTATAAGACGGCAACGGAGACCGGATCCGGGATGATAACGGCAACAACAGTGGGTGCTCTGATTCTGTTGAACAACTCACTGCTGTGGCAAACCCCGGACGCAAGCGTGAATATCAATGCGTTCACGGTCACTACGCCAGCCTGTAAACTGACAACGGCATCGATACCTGTTGATATGAAAGATGTCGATAAAAATGCGTTTAATGGCAAAGGTTCCACGCCGGGTGATGCACACACCCAGTCGTTCAGTCTGCCACTGACCTGCAATGCCGGAACACAGGTTAGCGTGAAGATGGAAGGAAATATTTATGATGCAACTAAAGGTGTGTTCAATACGAACAGTGGGATCGATGCTGCTACAGGCGTAGGCATTCAACTGCTGTTTAATAACCAGCCACTGGTGTTGGGTTCCAGTTTTCCTGTCGGGGTATCATCTACGGGCGGGGTATTTACGGTGCCATTAAAAGCCAGGTATTACCAGACAGGTAATAGCATAACCACCGGTACGGCTAATGGTAATTTATCCTTCACCATGACGTACCAATAAATACCAACAGAAATTAAAACGATAAGACAAACTGAAAACGTCGGTGGCGCAGGAATATCAGCGCCACCGAGGATAATCACACGTCAGGCTTTGCTGGGGAGCGCACCGATGGCATGTGAGCTTCTCACGGTCAGCGTAACCACCGCTGAACAGAGAAGCGCAGCAATCATAAAGATAAAGGCGCTGTTATAGCTCCCGCCGCTGCTTTGGATCAGCCAACCGATAATCGGCGCGGAAACCACCCCCGCCATCTGACCGCCAAAGTTAACGATACCTGAAGCCCGGCCCATGATTTTGCTGGGGATAGTATCCATCAAAATCCCCCAGAACGTCGCCATGGCGAAGAACATAAACAGCGCTGAAACACACTGATAGACCACCGCCATATCTGCGCTACTCACGCTGAAGGTCAGGTACAGAAAACCGGCAGCAATCACTGAAGTCACGACATACAACATTTTGCGCAGCGGCTTGAATTTATCTGAGCAGTAGCCGCCTATCAAGGTCCCGCCGGCGCCAAACAGAAAAGGAATCGCCGCCATAACGCCGGTCTTCGCCAGTGAGAATTCACGGACGGTGATCAAGTAGCTGGGCAGCCAGGTCGAAAAGCCCCAGAAAGTGATGTCGAACAAAAACCAGATACTCGCCATCTGCCACAGCACGGGCATTTTCAGAACATCTTTGAAAGCGATGGTACTGGTGCCCGGCAGACTGCCTTGATCGTCCTCCGCCAGTTCAGCCAGATCCTGCTGGGTAATGGCGGGATGATCTTTTGGGTTATCTCGCGTGAACAGGTAGATACCCGCAGCAATAAACAGTCCGGGAATACCCAACACGATAAAGACCATGTGCCAGCCAAATGCCCCAATAATACTTGCGGCCACCACCACCGCCAGCGCCGGGCCTAATGTGTTCACCGTGGACTGAATCGCCGTTGCGCGACCGCGTTCCTTCGACGGAAAATAGGTCGAAATCATCTTCCAGGAAGCCGACGGGAAGCACCCTTCACCGATACCAAACAAAAAGCGAACGGCCAGCATCAGAGGAAGAGTGAGCACCGCCCCGGTTAAGCTGGTAAAAATTGACCACCAGCCAATACCAATGGCCATGATTTTACGTGAGCCAAACTTGTCCGCCAGTAAACCTCCGGGGATTTGAAATGCGGCATAGCCAATAAAAAAGGCACTAATAATTAAACCTTGCTGCGTGGTATCCAGATTTAAATCTTTGCCGATATAAGGCAATGAAACGCTCATCACCATTCTGTCGAGGAAAGAAAGTAGCCACGCCAGCCAGATAAGCGTCAGGACGGTATATCTTGCTTTCCAGGTCTTTGGTTGACCTGAAGGTAAAGATGTTTGTAGGTTCATCGTGATGTCCTTGGGGTGTCGTGATCCACCGCGGCCATAAAGGGTCGCGGTAGTTCAATGCGTGTTTAGCGTTATTTATTAATATTGTTTTCTGATAACAGTACCGCTACAGGCATAGCTTTCGGTGCCATTGATTAAGGCAATACGTCCATTAACCATGACTAGCTCAATACCTTCCGGGTATTGATTAGGTTCAACAAACGTCCCCTTATCGGCAATGGTTTGTGGATCAAACATCACAATATCTGCAGCATACCCCTCCTTAATCAGCCCGCGATCCTGCAGGCCTAACACCTCAGCCGGTTTCCCGGTCATTTTGCGAATGGCCGCCTCCCAGCTCAGACATCCCTCTTCGCGCACATATTTCCCGAGCACCCGTGGGAAAGCACCAAACACGCGGGGGTGAGGTTTGCCAGCGCCCATTAAACCGTCGGTACACACGTTCTGCTCTGGGCGACAGAGGAATTTTATGACGTGTTCTTCGGTGCCATAGAAATCAACCATCCCGACGGCATTTTCTTCGTCAAAGAGCAGATCAAAAGTGGCGTTATACGGATCCTTACCGCGTAATTCTCCAAGCTGGACAAGGTTCAGCCCCACGGCATCCTGATTTTTTTCTGTTTTCACGCTGGTGACAAAAATCTGATCCAGACCCGCAAAATCAATAAAGTTATCCCATCCAGGAATGCCCTGCTGAATATCGGCAATCATTTTCGCCCGCAGCTCAGGTGAGGCCAGGCGCTCAAGCAGCTTATCCGTACCGCCAGAATGGACCCAGGGCGGCAGGATCACGCCGAGCATAGTGCTGCCCGCCACATAAGGATACTGGTCGTAAGAGATGCGAATCCCCTCTTCCTGCGCCTGCTCCAGCATCCCCAGCATCTGGTCGATCAACCCCCAGTTTTTCTTACCGCAGACTTTCATATGTGAGATATGCAGCCAGACCCCGGTCGCTTTAGCGATATCGATCAACTCCTGCGTTGAGTTGATAATGTCATCCGCTTCACTACGCTGATGTACAACAAAGAGACCGTCGTATTTCGCCGTGACCTCACACAGCGCAATCATTTCGGCGGTGTCACCAAAGGCGCAAGGCATATAGATAAGCCCGGTGGAAAGACCAAACGCCCCGGCTTTTAACTCGCGCTCAAGGACTTCACACATCTTCGCCACGTCTTCGCGAGTAGAAGGACGCCCGTCCAGCCCCATGGCCTCCATGCGGACGTTTCCATGCGGTACCAGATAGGCCAGGTTTGTTGCCGGATGGCGGGATGCCAGCAGGTTAAGATAGCCGTCAGTATTTTTATATTTCCAGTCTATTTTGTCGGTATCACCGTCCAGCCCGGCAATATTCTTACGCCAGGCCGGAATATATTCCTCGGGCAACGGCGCAAGCGCAACGCCATCCTGCCCCAGTAATTCCGTAGTAATTCCCTGGCGAATCTTCGCCGACAGCGCAGGATTAATAATGGCCGACAAATCAGAATGAGTATGAGTATCAATAAATCCCGGACAGATAATTTTATCCGTTGCATCAATAACCTGTTCATTTACCCCGGCGTCAATCTGACCGATCGCGACAATACGACCGTCATCCACCATGACATCGGCAATTTTGCCTTTACTACCTGTTCCATCGATCACATTTCCGTTCTTGAAGATGGTTTTCATCTTTATTCTCCATTGCAGTGCCGATAAACGGCACTGCCGGTAAGGTAAGAGGGTTTTATCTTTTATTTTTTAAGCGCGATAGAGTGTCTGGATGATGCTGTAATAGCCTTTGGCCGAACCGGCCAGCTGATCGATTTCGATATATTCGTCGATGGTGTGCGCCAGGTTTTCACGCGAAGGACCAAAACCAATGGTTTTGATACCCGCTTCGCCCGCATAGTGGCTACCGTTAGTGCAAAATGAATACTGCGTGATGGTCGGATCAAACCCTGCGGCACGCACGCCGGCAAGAGCGGCCTGAACGAACGCGTCAGACTCTGGATATACCCAGCCGGGGAAAAAGCGCTCCCCCTCAATGGTTGCGCCGGTATAGCAGGACTCCTGGCCTACAGCATAAGAGACAGAGGCCTTGAACTGCGGATCCTGCGCCATCTGCTCCGCTAGCGCCTTTTCCAGTGGGGCCAGGACGCTTTCTTTGGTTTCCCCCACCAACAAACGGCGATCGTACGTCGCGCGACAGTAATCAGGTACCACGGATGCGCCTGGATACGGCGACGATTTAATATCGGTCAGCTCCAGAATACCCGGCCCCAGAACCGGATGCGTTGGCGGGGCGATGGTGCGAATGTTGTCGATAAGCTGCGCCATTTTGTATACCGCATTAATCCCGGCCTGCGGGTTGGCTGAATGGGCAGGTTTGCCAAACGTTTCGACAACGATTTCGGCCCGGCCGCGCTGGCCAATTTTCAGGTTTAATTCGGACGCCTCGCCGATAATCACATAATCAGGCTGGTAGCGTTCACTTACCAGACGGGCGGCGATACCTTCAAAACACTCTTCATGTACGATGCAGGCAACATAGATTTTGCCGGGAAAATGCCGCTGGTTATCCTGGCCGAAAAACCCGACGGCGGAGATCATCGCGGCAACCGCACCTTTCATGTCCGTGGTGCCGCGGCCATAGATTTTGCCATCAACAATATCGCCGCCATACGGGTTGTGGGTCCACTTCTCAGCGTTCACCGGTACGGTATCAATATGCCCATCCAGGACCAGCGTTTTCCCCGGCTGATTGCCCACAATACCGCCAACGATATTGCCGTACTTATCGACGTGGATGTCATCAAACTGGTAATGCTGCATCATTTTTTTTATGGCATTAACCACATCCCCTTCCTGACCGGAATAACTCTTTTGCTGGATCAGCGTCTGACAGTTCTTAATAACTTCATCAATACGGTTTGCAGATAACATGGTTTTCTCCGTTACTATGTTCAATCAGGAAATGATTAACTGATGCTCGGGTACTGGCCGCCCCAGACAATATCCAGATACTGCTGCGGGTCGGTATCACCTTCTGTGCTTATCACTAATACGCGCGAGTGCTCATCCAGCCCCAGCTGTTCACGCGTTTGCGCCAGCTCAGGAGAGGTCATGAGCATGGCCAGAAGGCCGGTAGTTACCGCGCCTGATTCACCAGAAATAATCTGCGGATCGCCCGCGAGTGGATTGCCCAATATACGCATGCCTAGCGCAGCGACTTCATCAGGGCAGGAGACAAAGGCGGTGGCATAATCACGCAGCAGTTTCCAGCCAATCGTGTTGGCTTCACCGCAGGCGAGACCGGCCATCACGGTCTGTAGATCCCCGCCTACGGCCAGCGCTTCCCCTCCTTTGGCACGCGCTGAGCGGTAGAGGCAATCGGCAATTAACGCCTCGGCGACGATCACTTTAGGGCGATGCTCTCCCCAGGCTGCCGTCACCATTCCCTGAACCATTCCGGCAAATGAACCCACGCCTGCCTGAACGAAAATATGAGTCGGCGGAACCTGATGAAGCTGAGTCATCGACTCCAGCATCAAGGTGCCGTAGCCCTGCATAATCCAGAGAGGGATCTTTTCATATCCTTCCCAGGCCGTGTCCTGCACCACGATCCAGCCATGTTTTTCAGCTTGTTCAGCCGTCATGCGAACGGCGTCGTCATAGTTCATATCAACGATTTCCGCGGTTGCTCCCTCATTGCGGATAGATGCCAGGCGCTGCTGCGAAGAGCCTTTCGGCATGTAAACCACCGCATTCTGCTGCAGTTGCCGCGCCATCCACGCCACGCCTCGGCCGTGGTTGCCATCCGTCGTGGTCGCAAACGTCACCGTTTTCAGGTCGTGGCGCACCTCTTCGCTGGTCATTCTCTCAAAGGGCAATTCGCTGATATCCTTACCCAGCAATTCAGCGATATGGCACGCCATGGCATAAGCGCCCCCCAGCGCTTTGAAGGCTTTCAGGCCAAAACGCTGTGACTCATCTTTAAGATAAAGAGTTTTTACACCCAGCTTTTCCGACAGCGCGGATAGCGTATACAGCGGCGTCGGCGCATAGCCTGGAATAGACCGATGAAAATTCAGCGCCTTGACCAGCTCCTGCTGGCTAAACGCGGTCAGCGATGCGCCAGGGTGTTCGGTAAACGGTGTTTGGTTGATAAAAAATGACAAGTTATCCTGCATCATAAAACCTCATTGTCTTGGTATTTCACTCCCTGTAATCGGTGTAATACAGAGATATTTAAGATATCGCTATTCAATCAAAGCAAAATGCTTACCAGTTTTTTATGAAGGGAGTTAATTCTTAAAAATATTTTAATAAAGGCTTTAAACTCAACACATTAAATAACACCGCAGCTATTCAACCTGTAAAAACAACCCTGCGAGTTTATCGCCCTTTTTTGATAAATTCTCAGTAATGAGAAATAGTGTGATCGCGGAAGATAAAACAGAAAAAAGCTCTAAAAACAGAACAGTAGATTGATTTTTCGCAAATCAATTTTTCTAAATTTCGCATATTTATCATTTCTATTGATAAATTCATCACGATGCCGGAGAAGTACCATGATTTCAGTGCTCAGCAATATTCAGGATGATATCTGCAATTATGCCGACGCTATTTCTGGTATTACCGGTACGGATGTTGAAATCATCGATGAATCATTAATGCGCATCGCCGGCACGGGGAAATACCGGCATATGCTCAATCAGAACGTGGCCAAAAATGGCTATATCTATCGCCACGTTTTGCAGGTGCGTGAAACGGTATTGATCAAAAATCCCGGAGAACATCCGCTGTGCCAGCGATGCGAAAAACACCGCTACTGTTCAGAAATGCTTGATTTGAACGCCCCCATTTTTCTCAATAAACGGGTCATCGGTGTGATCGGAATCATTTGCTCAACGCAGGCGCAGCGTGAAACGCTGCTGAGCCAGATTGATAAATTTGTTACGTTCATTGAACAAATTGCCGTCATGATCGCCAGCAAAGTGTTTGAATGCCTGGAACGCTTACGTGCCCAGGAGACGCTAGGTGCCTTTCGGCGACTGATTGACGCGATGGATCGCGGCGTAGTGGCTATTGATGGCCATGGCCGTATCTGGCATGCCAACCATTCAGCAGATCGCATACTCAACCGGGAAGTTCAGGGACTCCCCCTCACCATCGAAACCACCGGCGATAGCTTATATGGCGATGAGGAAGCGTGGCTGACGCTGGATGGGCAAAAACACCATGTACTGTGCAAACAAATTTCCCTTTCATCGCCGGATAATGATCGCTTAACCATGATCATTTTTCGCGACGCATACGACTACCTGAATACCATGCCGGTATCCGCCTATGAATCGGATACTCAGGTACGCCTGATCGGCCACTCGCCCTCAATGGAACAGCTCAGAAATACCATTGGCAAAATCGCTAACAGCTATGCCAGCGTACTGATAACCGGGGAGAGCGGGTCGGGTAAAGAAGTGGTGGCATTTGCCATCCACCAGAGCAGCCCGCGCAAAGCCGCGCCTTTCGTCACCATCAACTGCGCGGCCATCCCCGAACAGCTGCTGGAAAGCGAGCTATTTGGCTACGTCCGCGGTGCGTTCAGCGGCGCGGATCCCAAAGGGCGCATGGGCAAATTTGAGCTGGCAAACGGCGGCAGTCTGTTCCTGGATGAGATAGGCGATATGCCGCTTCATCTACAGGCCAAGCTGCTCCGGGTGCTTCAGGAAAAGACGATTACCCGCGTCGGCTCTAATAATATTATCGAGATTGATACCCGTATTATTGCTGCGACCAACAAAAATATTCACGCCATGGTCGAGAATAATCAGTTCCGCGAAGATCTTTTTTATCGCCTGAATGTGGTTCCCCTGGTTCTCCCTTCTCTGCGGGAGCGACGCGCGGATATCGCCGTTCTTGCCCAATATTTTGCCGACGACTTCTCGGCAAGCTACCAGCGTCCGCCGCAAAAACTCCCCGATGATGTCATCAACCGTCTTTATGCCTGGCACTGGCCCGGTAACATCCGTGAGTTACGCAATGTTATTGAATACATTTTTGTGATGCGCGGAGAAGCTGCCGGGATTAACGCCAGCCATTTACCGCCTTATCTCCTCAACGCTGCTGACGGCAGAAAATCCACCTCAACCGCAGCGCCCCGTCAACTCGCCAGCCGGGGTAAACAAGCGGAAAGAGACGCCATTGAAAGCGCAGTACAACGATTTGGCTCAGACGTAGAAGGTAAGAAAAAAGCAGCGACCGAATTAGGGATCAGTATCGCGACGTTATATCGAAAAATTAAGCTGTTCGGTCTGTGATTTACCGCCCGGATTCCCCGTCGCTTTAGCGCTCCCTGTCCGGGTGGTTGTTAGCCTGCTTACACCAGAAAGGGATAAAACCTCGCCATGATGTGCCACCCTGCCCCCTCCCTTTAACCTGTATCTCTGCAACCCATTTACCTCTGGAGCACTCTTTTATCGTTCAATTCAAAGACCTGACATTTGAACATAATAATAACTATTGACCTCCTCCTTTCACCGCCCGCAACACGCCCGACCTCATTAACAATAAATTTATATAACATACTAATTTTAAGCATCAATAACTGTCATTCCCTTCAATAAACTCGCGGGACACAAAATGCGATCCTCATCAAATTTACGCTAAAACAGACGTTCTTTCTTTGTTCATATGTTCAATAATCATTACTATGTTCACTACGTAGTCACCCTTTCCTGCATACATGACCACCACACATCAGACCTACTTTTTTCTCTTATCTGAGGAGGCAGCGATAACATTATGACGACCGAATTGTATCCATCCGCCCACCTTGCCGAGCTTTTTTTCCCGCTCGCTGGTGATGAAAATGCACTTTTGCACGTCATCCGCGAAATCGCCGGCATCGGTTATTACCGGGGTTTTGAAACCGGTATTATTCATCAACCGGAGATTGCCCGGACTGTCCGCACGGTAGCTGAACAGAATCACTTAAACGTAACCCAATGGTTAACGTTTGAACTGCTGAAAGACAATTTGAACCTCAGTAGTCTGGACGCCGATCTACGAGAAAAGTCGATTCGCCGCGCCTGCGAGTTGGTTCATTTGGCAGCGGAATGCGGGACCAGCAAACTCTCGCTGGTCAGCGGTAGCGACCCCGGAGACGCACGCCGCGAAGAGGCCAAAAAAGGTTTTGGTGAGGCGCTGGTGCGCATTGGCGAAATCGTTGGCCAGTATGACAACATGCTGTTGCAGGTCGAACCGCTCGATCGTTTTGCACACAAATGCCAGCTTATTGGCCCGACAGATGAGACGGTCGAATGGATGAAAACCTTACGACCAGACTGCCCGAAACTTTATCTTGCCTGGGACAGCGCCCACGTGGCGCTGAACGAAGAAGACCTTGTCGAATCCCTATCGATGGCCGCACCGCTGATTTCACAGCTTCATCTGGCTAACGCTATCCTCGATCCGCAGGCACAAGGATATGGTGATTACCACATGAAATTTGGCGAGCCGGGCTTTCTCACAACCGAGACGGCGGCAAAAATCATCAGCACCGCAATGAGTCTTCCCTTGCCGAAAGCGCTCGGTCCCATCTCGCTGGCGGTCGAAATGCGCACCACCGATCGGGACGATCTGTGGGATAACGAGCGGCAGTGCCGGGAATTTCTGCAGAATGCCTGGCGCGCTGCACTGCGCTAACCGTTGTACATATAATAAAGGGGCCGTAAGGCCCCTTTTTCACTTCCTGCATTGCACCACAGCATCTGCTTAGCGCAGCGGTGGAACCGGAGTCAACACCGCCTGACCGGCGTAAAACGCAGCAATATTATCGATCACCAGCTTTGCCATCGCCGCACGCGTTGCCCGGGTTGAACTGCCAATATGCGGCGTAACCACAACCTCATCCCGATGCAGTAATGCTGGCGGAATATGGGGTTCGTTGGCAAACACATCCAGCCCCGCCCCGCCAAGTCTGCCTTCGGTAATGGCCTCAACCAGAGCCTCCTCGTCCACGACACTCCCTCTGGCAATATTAATTAAAATCCCGTCTGCCCCCAGCGCGGCGAGCACTTCGCGGTTGATAAGCTTCTCACTCTCTTTACCCGCGCTGGCGCAAACCATCAGCACATCGCTATTTTTTGCCAGCTCCAGCAAATCAGCATAGTAAGTCACCTCTCCGCTCTCTACGGGGTTGCGGTCAAAACAGGCAATGTGCATGGCAAAGCCTTTTGCCCTTCTGGCGACGGCCTGTCCGATGCGGCCAAAGCCCACAATACCTAACCGTGCGCCGCTCACCTTGGTTGACTGGGGATATGACCCCGACTGCCAGTCGCCGCGTTCAATAAACTTCTGCGCGCCGTTGATCCTCCGCGATACATTCAACATCAGGGCAATCCCGAGGTCGGCAACATCGTCGGTTAAAATATCCGGAGTGTTGGTGACCTGAATATTACGGTTAAATGCGGCGCGGATATCCACGCCGTCGTACCCGACACCAAATACGGCAATGAGTTTTAATTCTGGCAACTGGTTAATCAGCGAGGCTGTCACTTTCGACTCTCCGCTGGCTAATATCACCTGAATATCCCCGGCAATGGTATTTAACTCTTCAGCTGACAATTGACTGTGTTCATACAGCGTGTGGTCACGCGCCAGCTCCTCCGCTAACACCTGCGGTACTTTATCCACTCTTAATATCACTGGCATAACAGTATCCTGTATATAAACGTAATTACTCGACCGTGAAAACCGACTTAACCCGGGTCATTATTTCTGAAACGATAATTTCCCGTTGCCAACCGATAATTTATTAAAGTTAATACACAGGGTACCCACGGTATAAAACCCGGCGCAGACCGCAAAATAAACCAAAACACTCTCATAGCTCCCGGTGGCCTGCAGAATAACGCCAACCAGAATAGGTACCAGAATACCTGCGCAGCTGTTTGCCATATTCATTAACCCACCGACCAGGCCGACGCGATCTTTTGGCGCCAGGATAGCCGGGAAACTCCAGTACAGGCTGCCGAACATCATGAAAAATGCTGCGACAGAGAGCAGCGTAACCGCAAGCTCAGGATCGGTCACCGTCGCCAGGGCATACAGCACAGACAACCCGACAATACCGGAGACGGAAAGCAGACTTTTCAGCGCCACGTTATGGCTGACGCCCTTTTTCACCAGGAAGTCGACAAAGAAACCGCTAAACAAACATCCCAGCGTCCCCATGATAAAGATGAAGAACGTCGAGTTACCGATAGAGGCCAGCTGCAGACCCTGTGCCTGCGCCAGGTAGCTCGGTCCCCAGGTCAATAACCCCCAGTAGACCATGCCCCATGAAGCACGCCCAATCATGATGGCCACCATCGTAAACCAGCTGATACCCAGACCCTTTGTCGGTGTGGAGTCATCGATCCCGGTCGCGCTGTTGGTGTTGCCAGCCGCAATATATGCGACCTCTTTTGGATCCACCCGGGGATGTTCAGAGGGGCGGTCGCGCAGGATTCGCCATGCCACAAAACCCAGCAGCATTGTGAAAATACCAACCACCACAAAGGTGATGCGCCAGGAGTCCAGCAGCAGAATCAGGTGGGCAACAATGATGCCACCAATCGCCACGCCCAGCGGGCTACCGGAGTCCATAATAACCGCACCACGTCCCCTTTCTGACTGGGTCAACCAAGTCGAGCTCAGCTTCGCCCCACTAGGAGAAACCGGAGCTTCCATGGCACCTAAGCCAATACGGGAGAGAATCAGGCTGAGCCCCCCGCTTGCCAGACCGATAATGGCCTGGAAGAAGCCCCAGCCAAAGAGCGCGCCGGTGATCACTTTACGCGGACCGTAGCGATCCAGTAACCATCCACCGGGAACCTGAAGCAGGGCATAAGACCAAAAGAAACTACTGAGAATCAAACCTTGAGTCGTCGGTGAAAGATCAAACTCTTCTTTTATATAAGGCATCCCAATAGATAATGTAATACGATCCATCAGGTTGACGGCCAATAAGAAGAACATAGTTGCAAAGATAACCCAGCGATAATTCGTTGGCTTCTTTGCATTTGATGACGGAGTGAGTGTAGAGTCAGACATAATTAACCTTCGGTTTTAAAAATAGTTAAAAAAATAAAACACAATTAATTTATGAACCTTGGGTGCTCTATGAACATTCGTTACGTTTTTTGATTTAATCGTACAAAAGAACAAGACCTGAACTTATGTTAAGCACATAACAACACAGTTATTAAAGACCGTGTGCGATGCTAATCACATAATACCGAACAGGCATAACGGCTTTTTTCCTTATTCTCGCCGTCTAAGATATAAGCTTGCAGTTCATTCTTAATGAACGAAATAAATATGCTGCAAGATCTCAGAGAAAATAAAATGCGCCGGAAACTAACCGCCTGGTTAAGCCGCGGCGCCATTTAATTTATGCATCATGCAAAGCATACCCGAGCCATTTTTCCAGCATCTCGCGAGACTGTATCAACACCTCAAGACTACGCGCAGGATCGACAGGCGAATCGCCGCGTACAGGGTAACTATCGCGCTGACGGTGCATGCGTAAAGGAATTTCCAGACTGCACGGGATGGCGAGCTCGGTAAGTTCTTTCAGCATGGGCACGTAGTTCAACTCCCCGTAGCCCATTGGCGTAAAATGAACTTCCCCATCGCGCACCTCGAGATCCTTCAGATGGCAATGCTGAGCGCCCGGTAACATCGCGATAGCCTGTTCAATCGGATCGGCATCGGGGCACAGCGAAACGATATTGCCGGCATCAACGTTAAAGGCCACCGCCGGGCTGCCGACGGCATCCAGCAGCCCAAAGCCATCGTTGGCCAGGCGAAAAACGTCATAATTGGGATCGCCCCCATTTTCAAGACAGATCACGCAGCCATGATCGCTGGCCACCGGTGCCAGTTCACGCAGGTTAGCAATAATGCGCGCCCGATCGGCGCTTCTGCCAACGCAGACGTTGATCCATTTTGCGCCAATCATGCTGGCGAAGCGGATACGCCGGCTAAACTGCACCACGGTATCCACGGCCCCCATATTCATCGTCGCGCCAAGCGAATGCGTGCGGAGCTGGTGTTTTTCCAGAAGCTCGCCAATATACCGGGCGTTCTCCTCCCCGAATAACTCAGGGGGCATATCGCCAACGTAACCCTGGTTGTAGGCCAGCTCGACATAGCGAAATCCGGCTTTTTTTATCGTGCTAAATGCGACATCAGCGTCCAGACCATCAAACATCGCGGTATTTACACCAATTAAAAGCTTGTTCATGCTGATTCCCTCCCGACTAAATTCATGGCGCTATCGGCACGTAGGGTGCCGAACAGCACAATCTTTCCCGTCTCTCGGCGCAGCTACAGCAGCGCTTTCGCTTTCGCGACCACGTTGTCGACGGTGAAGCCGAACTCTTCGAACAGCAGTTCCGCTGGCGCTGACTCACCGAAGGTGGTCTTGCCAACGATAGCCCCGTTCAGGCCCACGTATTTGAACCAGTAGTCAGCAATGCCCGCTTCGATAGCAACGCGTGCAGAAACGGCTTTCGGCAGCACGGATTCACGGTAAGCCGCGTCCTGCTTGTCGAACGCGTCGGTCGACGGCATGGACACCACGCGCGCCTTCACGCCTTCGCCTGTCAGCTTGTCCCATGCCGCAACCGCCAGCTCAACTTCAGAACCGGTTGCGATGAAGATAAGCTCTGGCTGACCCGCACAGTCTTTCAGCACGTAGCCACCGCGAGCGATGTCTTTCAGCTGCTGTTCGGTACGATCCTGCTGCGCCAGGTTCTGACGAGACAGGATCAGCGCGGTCGGGCCGTCGTGACGCTCAACACCGTATTTCCACGCTACCGCAGATTCCACCTGGTCACACGGACGCCAGGTTGACATGTTCGGGGTCACGCGCAGAGAAGCCACCTGCTCAACCGGCTGGTGAGTCGGGCCGTCTTCGCCCAGACCGATGGAGTCGTGGGTGTAGACCATCACCTGACGCTGTTTCATCAGTGCAGCCATACGCACCGCGTTACGCGCATATTCGACGAACATCAGGAAGGTCGAGGTGTACGGCAGGAAACCGCCGTGCAGGGCGATACCGTTGGCGATCGCGGTCATCCCGAATTCGCGCACGCCGTAGTGGATGTAGTTCCCGGCAGTATCTTCGTTGATGGCTTTAGAACCCGACCAGATAGTCAGGTTAGAAGGCGCCAGGTCAGCGGAGCCACCGAGGAATTCCGGCAGTAACGGGCCAAACGCTTCAATCGCGTTCTGCGACGCTTTACGGCTGGCGATTTTCGCCGGGTTAGCCTGCAGCTTAGCGATGAATTCGTTCGCTTTCGCGTCGAAATCAGCCGGCATGTCACCTTTCATACGACGGGTGAATTCAGCCGCTTCCTGCGGGAAGGCTTTGGCATAGGCTGCGAACTTCTCGTTCCACGTTGCTTCTTTGGCCTGGCCGGCTTCTTTCGCATCCCACTGCGCGTAGATATCAGACGGGATCTCGAACGGTGCGTATTTCCAGCCCAGCTGTTCGCGGGTCAGCGCGATTTCTGCGTCACCCAGCGGTGCGCCGTGGGAGTCGTGGGTACCGGCTTTGTTCGGGGAACCGAAACCGATGATGGTTTTGCACATCAGCAGAGACGGTTTGTCGGTGACCGCACGCGCTTCTTCTACCGCGCGTTTAATCGCGGCTGCGTCGTGACCGTCAACGCCGCGCACCACGTGCCAGCCGTAGGCTTCAAAGCGTTTAGCGGTATCGTCAGTGAACCAGCCTTCAACGTGGCCGTCGATGGAGATGCCGTTGTCATCATAGAACGCCACCAGTTTACCCAGCTTCAGGGTACCCGCCAGGGAGCACACTTCGTGGGAGATACCTTCCATCATGCAGCCGTCGCCCATGAAGGCGTAGGTGAAGTGGTCAACGATATCGTGGCCCGGACGGTTGAACTGCGCGGCCAGCGTTTTTTCCGCGATAGCCATGCCCACGGCGTTAGCAATCCCCTGGCCCAGCGGGCCGGTGGTGGTTTCCACGCCTGCGGTGTAGCCCACTTCCGGGTGGCCCGGAGTCTTAGAGTGCAGCTGACGGAAGTTTTTCAGCTCTTCGATCGGCAGGTCATAACCGGTGAGGTGCAGCAGGCTGTAGATCAGCATGGAGCCGTGGCCGTTGGACAGCACGAAGCGGTCGCGGTCGGCCCAGGCCGGGTTCTGCGGGTTATGGTTCATGAAATCACGCCACAGGACTTCGGCAATGTCAGCCATACCCATCGGGGCACCCGGGTGGCCGGATTTGGCTTTCTGTACAGCATCCATGCTCAGCGCACGAATAGCGTTAGCCAGCTCTTTACGCGATGACATTCGCCGCCTCCTGTTTTTCCAGCAGTCCACTCAACATCGATTCCAGCTTCTCCTGATCCTGCGCAAATAAACGGATACCTTCAGCCAGTTTATCGACGGCCATCGGGTCCTGATTGTGCAACCAGTAAAACTCAGCTTCAGTCAGGGGTGATGGCGGCACTTCGCCTGCCAGCGGAGGCACCAGCGCAACGGCTAACTCTCCCTCCATCCGGCTGAGCGCCTCCAACAGAGCGGGGGCAATCGTCAGGCGATCGCAGCCGGCCAGTGCGATAACCTGTTCCGTTTTTCGAAAGCTCGCGCCCATTATGACCGTCGGATAACGATGTTTTTTGTAGTACTCATAAATATTGCGTACCGAAATGACGCCGGGATCGTGCTGCGGATTATCATCCTCCAGCAGTTCGCGCTCGCGATACCAGTCGTAAATACGCCCGACGAACGGTGAAATCAGCCATACCCCCGCTTCGGCGCAGGCGCGCGCCTGAGCAAATGAAAACAGCAGAGTCAGGTTGCAGTGAATACCTTCACGCTCCAGCTCTTCCGCCGCTTTAATACCTTGCCAGGTTGAGGCCAGCTTAATCAACACGCGAGAACGATCGATCCCGGCCTCTTCATAGAGACGAATCAGCTTACGCGCTTTGGCCATGCACAGGCCACGGTCAAAAGAGAGCCGCGCGTCAACCTCGGTAGAGACTTTGCCCGGCACCTGGCGCAGCAGTTCCAGGCCGATGTTCACCGCCAGTTTGTCACTGGCGTTGATCAGACGCGTCTGCGCTGTCCCGCCCTGCTCACAGGCCCAGGCAATGGCCTGCTCAATCAGCGGGCGATACAGCGGCTGCGCCGCGGCTTTCAAAATCAGTGACGGATTAGTGGTCGCATCTTGCGGATGGTATTCGCGGATTGCGGTGATATCGCCGCTGTCCGCGACGACGGTGGTCACTTCTTTCAGTTTTTCCAGAATAGTCATTGTGATGACTCCTTTATTCATCATTCCTCTGACCGGGCCGCGTAATCCGGGTGAGCAAGCGTTTCGTAATAGTCGATACGTTTTACCTTTGGCCCGGAGCGTCCGGCTTCAAATTCGGCGGCAAGCCAGGTATCAACCAACATTAACGCCAGTTCACTGCCCACGACCCGAGCGCCCAGGGTCATGATTTGCGCATTATTACTTTTACGGGCGCGCTCGGCCGAGTAAACGTCATGACACTGCGCCGCACGAATTCCAGGAACTTTATTAGCGACAATCGCCATCCCGATTCCAGTACCACAAAATAAAAGCCCGCGTTCAAATTCCCCTTCGCGTATGGCAGAAGCCAGGTTGAAGGCGATATCCGGATACATCTGGTCATTCCCCGCCACGTCGTGGCTAAAGTCAACGACCTCAATCTCTTTGTGTTTCAGGTGTTCCTTAACCAGATTTTTAAGCCCGGTAGCGGCATCATCCGCACCGATTGCGACTTTCAACATATTTTTACCTCATAGATTACGGTGGCTGCCTCGAACTTATGTTCACTAGCCGTTCACGTGATGGATTCAGGCTGGGTATTTCGATCGCTCAAATGAACTAAAGTTCACTGCTTGTTCGTATGTAATAATGTTTAGCAAGAAAACCGGCGCTTAAAAAGGGGGGTAATAAGCAAAAATTCGCTTTATTCGTCAAATCACGACCATGATCACATATCCACCCATTGAACATTTGATTGAATCAAACGATCTGCTAGCGTTCATTTGTGATGGTGATACAAAGGCCAGGAAATGGCGGCTGGGGTAATTAATGCAAATCATCTGGAGAAGAAAACATGACCTGGATTTTTAACCGACCGTCTGACTTCGCGAAAGAAATGGTGGCGGGTTTTGTCAGCGCGCATGCCTCACTGGTGCGGCAGGTTCCCGGCGGCGTGGTGCGTAACACGCAGAGTAAAGCAGGCAGCGTGGCTATCGTGGTTGGCGGTGGCTCGGGGCATTATCCGGCCTTTGCCGGACTGGTTGGCCAGGGCCTGGCGCACGGGGCGGCAATGGGTAATCTGTTTGCCTCTCCTTCCGCACAGCAAATCTGCTCCGTCGCGCGCGCTGCCAATAACGGCGGCGGCGTGCTGTTGATGTTCGGCAACTATGCCGGCGATGTCCTGCATTTTGGGTTGGCCTGCGAACGGTTACGAGCAGAAGGCATTCCCTGCGAAACCATCGCTATCACCGATGATATTTCCAGCGCGCCGCTGGCGGAAAAAGAGAAGCGCCGCGGTGTGGCAGGAGATCTGGTGGTATTTAAAGCGGCCGCCGCAGCGGCTGAACGCGGTGATACGCTGGCCGAAGTCGTGGCTATCTCCCGTCGCGCCAACGAACAAACGCGCTCGCTTGGCCTGGCCTTCAGCGGGTGCACCTTTCCAGGGGCAGAACATCCGCTGTTCACCATTCCGGAAGGAAAAATGGGCTTCGGTATGGGAATTCATGGCGAACCGGGTATCAGCGAACTCGATATTGTCCCGTCGCACGAACTGGCGCGCATGCTGACGGCGACACTGCTTGAAGAACGTCCACAGGCCATTGTGCAGTCCAAAGGCGCGCGCCTGGGCGTGATTATTAACGGGCTGGGTTCGGTCAAATATGAAGAGCTTTTTGTCTTCTGGCATGACGTACAGCAGCAATTACAGGAAGCCGAAGTTGTCATTGCTGACGTCCAGATCGGTGAATTTGTAACCAGTTTCAATATGGCCGGAATGTCGATGACCTTTGCCTGGTTTGATGACGAGCTGGAATCCCTGTGGCTTGCGCCCGCCACCACACCTGCCTTTAATCGTGGTACCGTACTTCCGCACAAACCGCTCGATCCGCAGCAGCTGGAACAGCGCGGCGCCGTCAATATCCCGCAGGGCAGTCCGGCATCGCGACAGGTTGCCGTCAAGGTCATGAGCATGATTGACGCCGTGGCGCAAACGGTCATAGAGAATGCCGAAGAATTTGGCCGTATTGACGCAGTTGCGGGTGACGGCGATCATGGGATCGGAATGGAGCGCGGAGTGGTCGCCGCACGCGACGCCGCGAAAAAAGCCCTCGAACAGGGTGCGGGAGCCGGTACCCTACTCCAGTTCGCAGCAGACGCCTGGGCAGATGAAGCGGGCGGAACCTCCGGCGCTATCTGGGGCGTCATTCTCAATACGCTGGGTATCACCATCGGGAATGATGAGAAACCCGATGCCGCACGAGTGGCGCTGGCCGTTGCGCAGGCTAACGCCGGCGTCATGCATTTTGGCAAAGCGAAGCCCGGTGATAAAACGCTTGTCGATGTGCTGCTTCCGTTCAGTGAGGCGCTCAGCGCCGCCGCTGACGAAGGTTTATCCCTCACTGACGCATGGCATCAGGCCGAGCCGGTCGCCCGGCAGAGCGCGAAAGATACCGCCCAGCTGCTGCCTAAGATTGGCCGCGCACGTCCGTTGGCTGAACGCAGCCTTGGCACACCGGATGCGGGAGCGGTATCGCTGGCGATGATCATCGCCGCCGTGGGCGTCTGCATGGCAGATAAAACCGAAACAGTACAATTGCAGGAGAACGTATGTCCCTGAATCTGGTGATCGGCACCAGCCATAAAACCTATTTTGGCTATGAGCAAACGCAGATGTGGTGCCAGCAGGTCGCGGAGATACTACGCCAACAGCCCGAGCCGCTGGCTGCGCATCTGCAGCTGTTCACCTTTCCCGCCATGCCCGCGGTAGCAACGGCGCTGCAATGCTTTGAAGGGACCGCCATGGCCACCGGAGCGCAGAATATCTGCCCGGCCCCGCCCGGGGCCTGGACCGGTGAGAGCAGCGCGTCCATGCTACAGGAAATGGGCTGCCGCTACGTGGAGCTTGGCCATGCCGAACGGCGGCGCCACTTCGGTGAAACGACAGCAGTTATTAATCAAAAGATCGATATGGCCCTTGCAAGTCATCTTACTCCGGTCATTTGTATCGGCGAAGACCGGCAGATGAGCGCTGATGCCGCCGCCGTTTACGCCATCGGTCAGGCGCAAGAGCTGCTGGCACATCGCGACAAAGATGCGCTCCCGGCGATAATTTTCGCCTGGGAACCACAGTGGGCCATTGGCGCTGCGGAACCTGCCAGCGATCGCTATATTCGCTGTGTCTGCCAGGCGCTACGCTCACATCTGCATAATCATTACGGCCCGCAATTGCAGGTTATCTACGGCGGCAGCGCAGGTCCCGGCCTGCTGAGCCGTCTGTGGCCAGATGTGGACGGAATTTTCCTCGGCCGCTTCGCCCACCGGCCTCAAGCCTTTGCCGCCATACTGGCTGAGGCGCAAAAGATAATTCGTCGCCACCCGGCAACCTGATTGACGCGTTTGACCTGTGCGACGGAAGCCAACACCGGTCCGTCGCGCTTACCCCGCATGAGGTAAAAATATTTCTGATATACTTTCAGCAAATGTTCACCCTCTAAACATTAATCTACCGCGTGGAGAAAGCAGCCGAATGGAAAAATCGAGCGCGTCCCAGGAATATGAGTTACTCACCGAGATAGCTGTAGCTTATTACTGTGATGAAGTGACGCAGGAGGAGATAGCCAATAAATTTGGCTTTTCCCGTATCAAGGTTGGACGTCTGCTAAAACGGGCAAAGGAAGAAGGGATTGTCGAAATCAACGTCCGCTACCATCCCATATTCAGCACGCAGCTCGAAAAACAGCTCAAAGAACGCTTCCCCATCAGCCGCGCGCTTATCGCACTCGATCATAACGATGAAGAAGAGCAGCGCCGTCAGGTAGCAACGCTGGTATCAAGCCATCTTAATAACATATTGAAAGATAATATCGTGGTGGCTGTCGGACAAGGCCGCAATGTCGCAGCGGTGGCTGAGTTTTCCGGCACCATCCAGGCCCGGGACTGCCGTTTTATTTGCGGCATCGGCGGGACGCATCGTCCTGGCGATATCATCAATGCCGACCATATCAGTCGCCTTCTGGCGAAAAAATTTGGTGGCAGCAGTGAATCACTGTATGCCCCGGCCTACGTCGAAAACATGCAGTTAAAAGAACTGCTGCTGCAAAACGGTACTATTAAAGAAACGCTCGATCGCGCCCGCAAAGCCGATATTGCGCTGGTAGGTATCGGCGATATGAATGAAGAAAGCTACATGGTGAAGCTGGGCTGGTTTACGCCGCAGGAAATCAACGATGCCAGCATTAACCAGGGTGTTATTGGTGATGTTGCCGGTTACGACTTCTTCAACTCCCGCGGTGAGCATGTCAATACGGTGATGGACAACCGGGTGATTGGCCTGAGCGTTGAAGAACTCAAGCAGATCCCCTGCGTCATCGCTATTGCGTCTGAAAACACCAAAGCCATGGCGATAATGGGCGCGCTGCGCACCGGGGCGATCGATATTATCGCCACCAGCGCACGCAACATTCGGACTATTTTAAGCATGAGCCAGTAGCGGGTGCCGGGCGGGCGCTACGCCGCTCGCTCCTCGTTCCCCCCACATTTTTCGCCAGTCCCTCCAGGACACCGAGTCAGCAACTGGCTCGGACATCAGGCCAGCAAGCTCTCTCCCCTCAATAACTCCACTTCGGCCTGGCTACCGTATTCTTCTTCAGCAAATGACGAAACTCTTTCAGATACGGCTCGTTGCTGCGCCCACGCCTGCAAATCGCTGAGAACGGCGACTGGAAGCCAAATTCGTTGGGCAGCAGTACCCGCAGCCGGTTCTCTTTGATCCACGGCCAGGCATAGTGTTCGGGGAGATAGCCGATATATTTCCCGGAGAGAATCAGCAGCAGCTGCGCATCAACGGTTTCCACGGTGGCGCTGCCTTTACTAAAGCCGCGGCGGCGCAGATCGCTGGTATTCCAGTAGCTACGAGTTACCAGTGGACACTGGCTGATGTGGTCTTTATCGAGCTGGCGGCTGAAGAACATCGGATGCAGGTCGCTGCAGTAGAGCCAGTGCTGCTCGCGATAGAGCGGTTCACTGATAATGTTATGCACCTGGGAGTTATAGCTGCCAATAGCCAAATCAATATGGTTGTTCAGCACGCCGTTCAGCTGCTCAGCCGGCGTGCGAATTATTAGCTTAATATGCACGTTGGGAAACTTATCGCTGAAGCTGCGCAGGACCACCGGCAGGGACAGCGCAGTTTCGGTTTCAATCGAGTCCAGCGTCGAAATGCAAATCGTCCCGCTGTGCTCGCCTTTCAGCAGCGCCGACTGGCGCTCCAGCTCGTTCAGCTCACTCAGCACCCGAATCGCCTGCTGTAAAAACTGCTGCCCTTTCTCGGTGAGGGCAAATCCGCCGCGCCCGCGCTGGCACAGGCTGAACCCCAGCTGTCCTTCGAGCTGAGACATCGCATTGCTGATCGCCGACACGGAAATACCCAGCTCCTGCTGGGCCCTGCCATAGCTTTCAAGGCGCGCCACTGCCTCAAAAACCTGCAGCTGTCGAATGTTGAGACTGCCATCGTTGAGCATATTTAGTTCACCAATAAATGAACTAAGTATTTACGGCAGACGATTTAAAGTCCAGCCCATCTTTCGCACTATCACTCTGTCGAGCATTTGTGTGTCAGATTCAGGAGCTGAAATGGATAACGTCTTTCATCAACCACAAGGTGGCAACGAGATGCCACGTTTTGGCGGCCGCGCAACGATGATGCGTCTGCCTTTTATTGAAGATTTACATGGACTTGATGCGGCATTCGTTGGTATCCCGTTAGATATCGGGACGTCACAGCGCTCCGGCACCCGCTACGGACCGCGCTATATCCGCACCGAATCAGTGATGATCCGTCCCTATAACATGGCAACCGGCGCGGCGCCTTTCGAATCACTGTCAGTGGCTGATATTGGCGATGTGCCGATAAATACCTACAGCCTGCTCAAATCAGTGCAAATTATCGAGGATTACTACACGGGATTAAATAGTTTCCCGCTGATCCCGCTGACCCTCGGGGGGGACCACACCATCACCCTGCCGATTCTGCGCGCCCTGACCAAGAAACACGGCCCGGTCGGGTTGATTCACGTGGATGCCCACACCGACACCAACGATGAAATGTTCGGGGAAAAAATCGCCCACGGCACCACCTTCCGCCGCGCCGTTGAAGAGGGGCTACTGGACCTCAAACGCGTAGTGCAGATTGGCCAGCGCGCCCAGGGCTATGCCGCCGGTGACTTCCAGTGGGGCGTCGACCAGGGCTTCCGTCTGGTACAGGCGGAGCAGTGCTGGCACAAATCCCTCGCTCCGCTGATGGCTGAAGTCCGCCAGCAGATGGGCGACGGCCCGGTGTACCTCAGCTTCGATATCGACAGCCTCGACCCAATCTGGGCGCCAGGCACCGGCACACCGGAAGTGGGCGGCCTGACGTCGATTCAGGCCCT
Source organism: Klebsiella sp. I138 (assembly GCF_051131765.1). Lineage (NCBI taxonomy): Bacteria > Pseudomonadati > Pseudomonadota > Gammaproteobacteria > Enterobacterales > Enterobacteriaceae > Klebsiella > Klebsiella sp. I138. The sequence goes on along the minus strand of NZ_CP180447.1, from coordinate 5,420,259 downwards.
GGAAATTGTCCGCGGCTGCCGTGGCCTGGACCTGATTGGCTGCGATCTGGTCGAAGTCTCTCCGCCCTACGACGTCAGCGGCAACACCTCTCAACTGGCGGCAAACCTGCTCTACGAAATGCTCTGCGTACTGCCCGGCGTGAAATACCCATAAGGATTCAGATCATGCAACTCACGGTTTTTCGTACGCTTTGGGGCGTCACCACCCCATGGCAGCAAACGGTCAGCGAGCTGAAAAGCGTCAGCTGCGGCGGCATTGAAGCGCGCGTTCCGTTGACCCCGGAAGAACAGCAGACGCTGGCCCGACGCCTGCAGGAATCGGCGCTGGAATATATCGCCATCGTGTTCAGCGGCGGCGGTGTGATCCCTGCGCAGACCGACACGCCGCAGCAGCATCTCGAACGCTTAAAAGGCCGCTTTGATGATGCCAAAGCGCTGAACCCGCGCTTCGTCAACCTGCTGGCCGGGAACGACCGCTGGCCGCTGGCGCAGCAGGTGGATTTTCTCGGCAAAGCCCACGAGCTGGCGGTGGCGTATGAGCTGACCTGCTGCTTCGAAACCCATCGAGCCACCTCGCTGTATAGCCCGTGGCTGACCCTGGAGATTATCCAACAGCTGCCGCAGCTGCGGTTTACCGCCGATATCAGCCACTGGATTGTGGTGAGTGAACGCCTGCTGGATGACCCCTGCGATGATTTCAGCGCCTTTATCGACCGCGTGCACCACATTCAGGCCCGCGTTGGTTACGACCAGGGGCCACAGGTGCCCCACCCTGCGGCAGCGGAATACCATGCTGCGCTGCAGTTTCAGCAGCGTTTCTGGCAGCAAATCTGGCAATCACAGCGCCGGCGCGGATATCAGGGCACCACGCTAACGCCGGAATTTGGCCCCGACGGCTATCTGCACCACCTGCCGTTCACCAATGTCCCGGTCGCCGATCTGTGGTCGCTGAATGCATGGATGGCGACGCATGAACAACAGCATTTTGCCGAATTTTTATCGCTAACCGAACAGGAGCTGCAGAAATGAGCGTTGCGAAAAGTTCTTTCACTGAATTACCGACCATCGATATCAGTGCGCTTGCCAGCGACAGTCTGGCAAAACGCCAGACCGTCGCCGACGCGATAGGCGAAGCGGCGCGTGAGGTCGGCTTTTTCTACATCACCGGCCACGGTATTGCCCCTGAACTGATCGCCGGGGTCCGTACCGCGGCAAAACAGCTCTTCGCCCTGCCGATGGAGCAAAAGATGCAGTACTACATCGGTCATTCGAAAAGCCATAAAGGCTATGTTCCTGAAGGTGAAGAGATTTATGGTTCCGGCAAACCCGACCATAAAGAGGCATTCGATATTGGCTTCCAGGCCGCCGATAACCATCCGTTTGTCCTGGCGGGCACCCCGCTGATCGGCGCCAACGAGTGGCCGCAACTTGCGGAATTTCAATCCCGGGTGCTGGCCTACTATGACGCGGTGTTTGCCCTCGGTCATCGTCTGTTTGACGCCTTCGCCCTCGCCCTTGGCCTGCCGGAAGGGTATTTCCAGGCGATGGTAACCTGCCCGCCGTCCAAGCTGCGCCTGATTCACTACCCCTTTGATGCCAGCGCAGAAGATGTTCCCGGTATTGGTGCACACACCGATTACGAGTGCTTCACCCTGCTGCTGGCTGACCAGCCGGGCCTCGAAGTACTGAATGAAGATAGCGTCTGGATCGATGCGCCACCGGCGAAGAACGCCGCAGAAGAAGAGGCGTTCGTGATTAATATCGGCGACATGCTGGAAGTATTAAGCGCTGGCACATTTGTTGCTACAGCACACCGTGTTCGCAAGGTGCCCCAGGAGCGCTACTCCTTCCCGCTGTTTTTCGCCTGCGATTACCACACGCTGATCCGTCCGTTGCCCAATTTTTTGGCCGCCGGAGAAGCCAGCGACTATCAGGAATTAAGCATCGGCGAACATATGTGGAGCCAGGCGCTGCAAACCTATCGCTACCTGCGCGAGAAAGTCACCAGAGGCGAGTTGCAGCTTCCGGAGCGCGCGCGCGGCACCAACACTTTTGGTCACCTGAAAAAACAAGCACAGCAAAAAACCGTTAATAACCCGTGAGGATAGATGATGAAAAAAACGCTTAAGAAGCTCTCGCGCCGTGTGGCTTTGGGCATCGCCGTCGCCGCTTGCTTTTCACCGCTGACCCAGGCCGCAGAACTGCTGACCGATGGCGTCTTTAAAGTGGGTATGGAGGTCACCTATCCGCCATTTGAATCTTACGACAGCAACAACAACATCGTCGGTCTTGACCCAGAGTTTGCCGCGCTGATCGCCGAACAGCTAAAAGCCAAACCGCAGTTGATCGACACCAAATTCACCAGCCTGATTTTAGGGATTGGCAAGAAGTACGACGCGGTGATCTCCGGAATGTACATCACCCCCGAACGCCTGAAACAAGCCGATGCGATCCCGTATGCCTTATCCGGCGCAGCGATCATGGCCCTCAAGAGCAGCAATGTGCAGCCGAAAACGGAAGATGATTTGTGTGGCGTGAAGGTGGGCCTGCAACAGGGAACCTCGTGGGTCTCCAGCCTGAAAACCCACTCTGAAGAGTACTGTCTGAAGAACGGCAAACCGGCGATTAGCATTCTCGAGTTCCCGACCTCGCCGGAGGTCTCCCAGGCCCTGCTGTCGAAAAACATTAACGCGCAAGTAGAAATCGCCCCGGCGGCACAGATCATCGTCGATAAAAGCCGTGGTCGCCTGGCCATTAGCTCCACGCGCCTGGTGTATCCATTACCGCTGGGTATTTATGTCGCCAAAGGCAATAGCGAACTGGTGACCGCGGTTAAATCGGCGTTGGCCACCTTAAAAGCCAACGGGAAATATGACGCCATTATCAAGAAATACAATTTAGAACGCATCGATTAAATACAATAAAGCACATGAGCAACAGGAGTCGGTATGGAGTTCGATTGGGGATACTTTTTCTCATTATTTAGCGTTGGGGCATTCTGGCAGGCGTGCGTAACCGTCATCGTCGTCAGCTCATTGTCCTGGTTTATTGGCCTGGTATTAGGATTCCTGTTAGCCTGCGCGAAGCTCTCCGGCCCGCGCTGGCTGAAGGTTCCCGTCGAACTCTATATTTGGTTTTTCCGCAGCGTACCGTTAATGGTGCTGCTGGTTTTTGTCTATAACCTGCCGCAGCTCTTCCCGGTCACGCAGCCGCTGCTCGGTATTCCGTTTATTGCCGGATTAGTCTCAATGACCGTCACCGAAGCCGCCTATATGGCGGAAATACATCGCGGTGGTTTAATGTCGGTAGCAAAAGGGCAGAGTGAAGCCGGCCACGCATTAAGCTTCAGTTTTATTGGTATTCAGCGCTTAATTATTATTCCGCAGGCATTTCGTATTTCGTTGCCCACGCTGATTAATGAATACATCACTATTATTAAACTCAGCTCGATCTTGTCAGTTATTTCACTCCCGGAACTGCTGCTTACCGGCCAGCGTCTGTATGCGCAAAACTTCCTCGTGATGGAGACGCTGCTGGCGGTAGCGGTTTACTACGTCATGGTGGTAACGCTCTTCACCTGGCTGTTCCGGGCGCTGGAAAATGTGCTGGATATTCAAAATAAACGTCCGCAGACGTTCAATGACGCCGAGTGTGAAGCCCTGCGCCAGTCCCTGAAGGCGCCGCAGCACACGGCGAAGGCCGAACCCACCAGCGGTAACCCACCAGCGCTGGATCTGCGCGCTATCGAGAAATCCTGGGGCCAGCATCAGGTGCTGAAAGGTATTGACCTGAAAGTAGAAAACGGTCAGGTCATCAGCATCATCGGGCCGTCGGGCTCCGGTAAAACCACCCTCATCCGCACCATCAATGCGCTGGAAAGCATTGATGCCGGAGAGATCGTGCTCTATGGCGAAGACTACCTTAAAGGCGCGGCTATCGTGGATAAGCCGCAGATGCGTGCCGGCGTGCGGCGCATCGGCATGGTTTTCCAGAGCTTCAACCTGTTTCCCCACCGTACGGTGCTCGATAACGTCATGCTCGCCCCGCTCTATCACAAGCTGGTTGAGCACAGCGTGGCCAAAGAGCAGGCCCTCTATTTGCTGGACCGCGTTGGCCTGCTGGCCCATGCCGAAAAATATCCCTGGCAGCTCTCCGGTGGCCAGCAGCAGCGCGTCGCCATCGCCAGAGCGCTGGCCTTAAAACCAGACATCATGCTGTTTGACGAACCGACCTCGGCGCTGGATCCCGAGCTGGTGGGAGAAGTGCTGAAGGTGATTCAGTCCCTTGCCCGTGAAGGGATGACGATGCTGATCGTCACCCACGAAATGGACTTCGCTTTATCCATCTCTGACCGGGTAGTGATGATGGAAAACGGCGTCGTGGCGAGCGATGTGCATCCGCAGCGCATTCGTGACGGCGTACAAGACCCGACGCTAAGCCGCCTACGTGAATTTATGGGAGTGCAATAAATGATGACTGAACGTGAACTCCGCCAGGACCTGGCCGCCGCTTACCGGCTCGCAGCGTTGTTTGGCTGGGAAGATACGCTTTATACCCACTTCTCCGTCCGCCTGCCGGGCGACGGCGAACCGCGGTTTCTGATTAACCCGTTCGGCATGATGTTCGATGAGGTCACGGCCAGCAACCTGATCGTCGTCGATATGCAGGGCAAGGTCGTGGAGGGGCACGCGCCGGCTAACTCGGCCGGCTTTACCATCCACAGCGCGGTTCATATGGCTCGCGAAGATGCGCATTGCGTCATCCACACCCATACGCTGCCGGGCATGGCGGTCGCCGCCTGTCGGGAGGGATTGTTACAGCTCAACCAGATCAGTACCGAGTTTTATCAGCGCGTCGGCTATCACCCGTATGAGGGCGTCGCCTTTGACCTCGACGAACGCGGGCGGATCCAGCGCTCGCTCGGAAATCATATCGCCATGATTTTGCAGAGCCACGGGCTACTGTCGGTTGGCCGCACCGTCGCCGATGCGTTTTACATCATGTACTACCTCAACCGCGCCTGCGAAATTCAGATGGCCAGCGCACAGCTCGCCCCGCTTGGCGCAATCCACACCATCCCGGCGCACCTGAGCCAACACGCCTGCGAACAACTGATGGGCGTGGAACATGAACGCCAGCTGGTCTGGCAGGCGTGGCTACGCCGCCTGAACCGTCTCGACACCTCTTACAAAGACTAACGCCCATGCCAAACCTGACTATCGTTGTCGATTGCAATGACCAGAATTACGCCCGCGAGATTTGCGAAGCGCTGCACCTTTTCCCGGACGTGACCGCGGTTCTGCCCGATAATCCAGCGGCACGCACCGCGGAATATGCCAGCTGCTGGTTTCCCGATGCCGGCCTGCTGACGCGTTCGCCGGCATTAAAATTAATCCAGGCCGCCTCGGCCGGCGTGGACCATCTCCCCGACAACCTGTTCACCAGTTCTGTTCCTCTCTGCCGGGTGGTCGATGAGGATTTCCGTCACGGAATGTTCGAGTACGCCCTGTGGGGGGTGTTGTGGTTCCAGCGCAATTTTGACCGCGCGCTGGCGCACCAGCGTGAACACGTCTGGAAGATTTACCCGCAGCGGGCCGCCGCCGATTTTCGTATTGGCGTAATGGGGCTTGGCGAAATCGGCGGCTATATTGCCACCTGCCTCGCCGGGCTGGGGTATCACGTCTCCGGCTGGGCGCGCAGCGAGAAACAGCTCCCCGGCGTCCAGTGTTATCACGGCGATACGCAGTCCGGTGAATTCTTTGCCGGGCTGGATGCGCTCATCAACGTTCTGCCGCTCACCGAACAGACTCGCGGTATCCTCGCGCAGCCGCTGCTCGATAGGCTCCCCACGGGCGCGGTGCTCATCAACTGCGGGCGCGGTGAACATATGGTCAATCATGACGTTCTGCAAGCGCTGGATAGCGGTCGACTGGCGGGCGCGGTACTGGATGTCTTCCCCGTAGAACCGCTGCCGAAGGATGATCCGCTCTGGCAGCATCCGCAGGTGGTCATCACCCCCCATATGGCCTCTATCGCCCCGGCGGAGGTGATTGCCCGCCAGCTGCTGGAAAATATCCGCCGTCAGCAGCACGCGCTGCCGTTGAACAATCTGGTGAATAAACAGCGCGGCTATTAACCTCTGCGCTGCCGATTCCTCGTCCGGCGCCCGCCATCAGCTGCTACGCTTAATGGTCTGTCTGACAACACATAAGGCCAGAGTTATGAAGATTGATCTGTCGGGAAAAGTCGCACTGGTGACCGCATCGACGGCCGGAATTGGTTTTGCTATCGCTAAAGGGCTGGCGGCCAGCGGTGCGGAGGTAGTGGTGAACGGGCGCAGCGAGCGTAGCGTCAACGAAGCCATTGCCCGGCTGCAAAATGAAGTACCCGGTGCCAGACCACGTGCTGCCGTTGCTGACCTCAGCGGCGCCGAAGGGGTCACGCAACTCCTGCAAGCGGTGAACGGCGTCGATATTCTGGTCAATAACGCCGGGATTTATGGCCCACTGGACTTCTACGAAACCGACGATACCACCTGGGAAAACTACTGGCAGACCAACGTGATGTCCGGCGTGCGGCTGTCGCGCGCGCTGCTGCCGGCCATGGTGCAAAAAGGCTGGGGTCGGGTGGTGTTTATCTCTTCTGAGTCGGCGCGCAACATTCCGGCAGACATGATCCACTATGGCGTGACCAAAACCGCCCAGCTGTCGCTGGCGCGCGGGCTGGCGAAGTTCGTGGCCGGCAGCGGCGTGACGGTGAACAGCGTGCTGCCTGGACCGACAATTTCCGATGGCTTTGCCGAGATGATGAAAGACGAGGTAGCGAAAACCGGTAAACCGCTGGACCAGCTCGCCAAAGAGTTTGTGCTGGCCCATCGCCCCAGCTCGGTTATTCAGCGGGCGGCATCGGTTGATGAAGTGGCCAACATGGTGGTGTACGTCTGCTCGACTCAGGCCTCGGCCACTTCCGGCGCAGCGCTACGCGTTGACGGCGGCGTGGTGGACGACATTGTCTGACGAGCTTACGCCCGACCGCTGACTAGCGGCCGGGCTTTTTGGCCGGATCGTTAACCGACGTCATTTCGAACTGACTCTCAGGATCCATAGCATTGACCGCTTTTTGCAGTTCGGCGAGGGCAAACTTGAGGGAGGCGACCTCCTCGCGTAGCGCCTGCATCTCCTGCTCTTGCGTGGTGCTGCGGCTGGTTTTAGGAAACGCTTCAAACACATCCTCTTCGAGGAACATACGAACCTGACGATTATCAACATTCACCAGCTGATACTTCAGCCGACCGCTGTTGATCGCGTTATAGATAGTCTTGCGACTGACCATCGCTAACTCTATGACGTCGCTGATTCGTAACATCTTGCCCCTCTCCGCTTCCGGTCTCACCGTATGGCGCCCATCATTTTATCTTACTGTGTGACGACGGCATCGGTGAACACTTTTGCAATCTCCTCTGGCGTCATTTTAACGATTTCGTTAACGCGATCGCGATCGGCTAATAATGCGAATAAGGATTGAATAATTGCCACTTTTTCGCAAGTTTTATCAATGGCCATCATAACCACGATCTCTGGCACCACCACTTCTTCCGGCTCATCGGTACGATGAAACGCCACGCCGGCCTGGTTAATGCCAATGGCAAACCCGGTCTGGTTAACATGCTCAAACTCGGTATGCGGGATAGCAACGCTGTGGGTCTCCATATAGATCCCGGTCGGGTAGACCTCCTCGCGAGTGAGTACGCCGTCGATGAAACTCGGTTTCACCAGATTATCCGCCAGCAGACTTTGGGCAAGGCGGGTCAGTAAGGCCGTCCGACTTACGGCCTGGTTAAACGTCACGACACGCTGAGTACTAAACATCATTTTCCTGCCTCCGTTGCCGCCACTGCCGACTGTTCATTTTCCTGTGCCAGTTTGCGACGGTTCCACAGTACCAGCGCGAGGGTGCACAGGGTCAGAATCCCGACGCCAATCTCTTTGAGGTGGAAGCTCTGGATAATCGCCCACGGCAGCATAGCCCCGGCATAATCCACGCTACTGATACTGGTGGTCCCCTGCGGCAGCGAGAAACCGGTACTGACCGCCGTGCTGGTGACAATCGGCGCCAGGTTGGTACCAATCAGCAGCGCCAGGCTCAGAGTTAGCAGCCCGGTCAGCAGCGTACGGAACATATCGCCGCGACACACCGCCGTCACCAGAACAAAGGCAAAGGGTAAACCGGTTAACGATGCAAAAGGCAGGAACTGGTTGCCGGGAATGATTGCCGCGAGAACCAGCATGACCGGAATCATCAGCATGGAAACGGACAGCGTGACCGGATGCCCGACGCTGACGGCAGAGTCCAGGCCGATGGCAATTTTACCGAACGATCCGGCCCGCGACTGGGCAATTTCCTGAATACGTTCGCTGATTGGATAGACCCCTTCCATCAGCATTTTCGCCATACGCGGAATAATGGTCATCACCGCTGCCATAGTAATTGCCGTTTGCAAGATAGCCTTCACTTCAATTCCGGCGATAATACCGAGCAGCGCACCGATAATAGCCCCGAGGGAAGCCGGATCGCCAAGGATAGATAATCTCCGCTGAATCACTTCGGTATCAATTTTAATATCGCGTACCACCGGAATGCGATCGACAATAGCATTCACCAGCCACGCCGCCGGAACAAACGAGGCGGAGAAACCATGCGGTACTGAAATAGAAGGCAGATTTAAATATTTTTCGACATCACCGCTGGTGCGGTCGGCAATCACCATCGTAATAATGCAGTTGATCCCGGCGGCAAATATCCCCAGCCACAGGCTATCGGTAATAATCGTCACCAGCGAGCCGGTAAACGCATGGTGCCACAGGTTCCAGATATCGACGTTCAGTACCCGGGTCGTTTTGGTGTACAGCATCAGGACGTTAATCGCCACGCACACCGGAATGACCAACGCCCCAACGCGCGTCCCCATCGCCACCGCCGCCGCGGCGGGCCAGCCCACATCCAGCACGGTCAGATTCAGGCCGAAACGCTCCACCAGCGCGTGGCTGACCGGCGTCAGGGAATCGATCATCAGATTAACGGTAATGCTTAAGCCGATAAAACCAATTCCCACCATTAAACCGGCTTTCAGGGCTTTACTTAACGACAGACGCAGGAGCAAACCGAGGAGCATAAATATCAGCGGCATCATTACCGATGCGCCTAAACCCACGATGTAATCAACAATAAACATGGCTTAACCCTCGGCGAGAATTAATTCTTTCACGCTGCTGAACACTTTATCGGTGCCCATGCCGGTTAACAGCGGCAGAGCGTTAATAACCGGGACGGACAACGCAACGGGCGACGTAGAGACAATAAAATCGACATCGTCACGCGTTTTGGCCTCCGCTACGGTGCCTTGCGAAATACGGACCTTATCGAGGATATTTTCTTTTTTCAGGAAGTCCTGCAGTTTATTTAAGGCGACGGTGCTGGTTGCCACGCCAGCGCCGCAGCAAATCATCATGTGTTTCATAAGAATTCCTCTCTGTTTTGGTGAGGGGAATTAAAACATGCGGACAGAAGATGAATTGTGATCAGTGTGTAATTTTACACACTGAGTACACAACAGGTGATAAGAATACAGATAACAAACTGATAAATATGATAATTAAATTTTACCCAAAGCGATAACCGCTATCAAAATGTGATGAACATCGCATTAAACAACCCGTTCATCGCAACATCTGTGTTTTTTATCTCACGGCTGCACCGCGTTATCCGTAATGCCGTAGGCGGCATATTTTTGCAGCAAAGCATGATATTCCCCGCTGTCGCGCAGCGTTTTCAGTGCAGAAGCCAGCTGCTGCGCCAGCGCCGCGTTCCCTTTGCGAACGTAAATCCCCAGCGTTTGCGGGTAAATTGTCTGCGGGGAGCTTACCTTCAGCCGACCTTTGCTACGTTGGGTAAAGAGGCTGACCACGCCAGCAATATCAACCTGTGCCTGAATGTTTCCCGAGAGCAGCGCCTGCAACGTCTCCGGCGAGGTCGGGAACTCCTTAATCTCGATAGCCCCTTTACCCTGCTGCTGGCAATAGCCCGCCGAAAGCTCTTGCAGCTTTTTCACCCATGACGTGCCCTGCTGTAGCCCGACGGTTAACCCACACAGATCCTGCTCCGTTTGCGGCGTAACTTTGCTGTCGCTGCGCACCATAATATAGGCTCCGGTGTTGGCGTACGGGATAGCATCCGCCTGGCGAGTACGCTCATCCGTGATATAGAGCGCGGAGATTACCGCATCCTGACGTCCACCGCTGAGGCCGAGGATCAGGCTGCTGAATTTCGTATCCACCAGCTGGAGCGTGAAGCCCATTTTCTTGCTGAGCAGCGCCGCCAGCTCCGCATCAAAACCGACAATAGTGTCATCCTGCCAGGACTCAAACGGCGGATAGGCAACTTCCATGGCAATTTTAATGTTTCCCGGCGCGAGAGGGGCATCAGCCGCATTGGCCAACGGCGCCATCCCCGACGCCAGCACCAGCGCGGTAGCGAGATAACGTAATGAGAGAGTTTTTTTCATCATTTGGCTCCGGTTTAAGCAGAAGTACGGCGATGATGGGCATCGGCGAGCTGGCAAAGCAGTTCAAACATCAGGGTCGCGCCAGTCAAACTGGTGAGATGGCCCTGGTCAAACGGCGGAGACACCTCCACCAGGTCGGCACCCGTCAGGTTCAACCCGGCAAGCAGGCGAATACAGTGCTGGGCCTGCAATGTCGTCATGCCGCCAATCTCCGGCGTTCCGGTGCCGGGCGCATAGACCGGATCGAGCACGTCGATATCAAAACTGATGTAGGTGGGCTGGTCGCCAACGATGTCCCGTGCCCGCTGCATAACCTTATCGATACCCAGCTCGTTCACCTGTTCCATGCGAATAATCGTGATACCGTTTTCCTCCGCCCACCGGTGTTCATCCGCGGAAAACAGCGCGCCACGAATACCGATTTGCACCGTGCGCCGTGGGTCGAGAACCCCCTCTTCGACCGCACGACGAAACGGGGTACCGTGGGTGAAGCGCTCGCCGCCAAAATAGCTGTCGTTGGTATCAGAATGGGCATCGAAATGGATCATCCCCAGCGGCTTATCCCGTCCCAGCGCCCGCAAAATCGGTAAGGTGGTGAGGTGGTCTCCTCCCGCCGTTAACGGCATCACCTGCTGCTGGTCAAGGGCACGATACCAGGCTTCAATTCGCGCCAGGCTATCGTGCATATTCACGGGATTAATCCGCACATCGCCCAGGTCGCCCACCCGCGCATAATCATAGGGAGAGCGGCGGGTCACCGGATGAACCCGGCGCACCAGGCTCGACGCATTGCGCAGCTCGCGCGGCCCGTGGCGTGTGCCGGCACGGTTGGTGGTTCCGCCATCCCACGGCACGCCCACCACGCTGATATCCAGTTCGGCGGCCTGCGACGCAAAAGGAAGACGGAAAAAGGTTGGTAATCCGCTAAAACGCGGAATGTCTCCATCCTGCGGCTGCGGGTACTCATGTTCAGTTGCGGATGTCATTGCAGTTTCTCCATGGCTTATCGGGGTGATAACGAGATACTGCGCAACGCGAAGTCGAGAAAAAATAGTCAAAGCCAAAAAATTAGTTTAGAAAAATAAAAACAAAACCCGGGACTTACAGCGGAGCATCTCCTATGTCGGTGGGCAAATTTCCCAATCTGCGACTGTTACACGTTTTTATTACCGTGGCGAAATATCAGGGTTACGCCAACGCGCAGCAGGAGCTCAACCTGACGGTGTCGGCTATCAGCAACTATATGAGCGAGCTCGAGGAAAAGCTGGGGATCATCCTGTGCCGCCGCGGCAGAGGCGGATTTTCGCTGACGGAAAAAGGGGAAACCGTGCTTCAGCAAAGCATCGATTTGCTGAATTCGCTGGAGGATTTCGAACGCAATACGGCTACGCTGCGAGGCGAACAAACCGGGATCTTTAATCTTGGCGTGATTGATTCGACGATTACCGATCCGATGCTGCCGATGAGCGATATTATCGCTGTCTTCAGCGAACGTTTCCCTCTTGTGCATATTAACCTGCAGGTCAGAAGCCCGAACGCGCTTTTACAGGGGGTGTTGAATAACGAACTGGATCTCGCCATCGGGACCTTCTCGCTTCAGGCTAACAGCGTAGTATCTCACCCGCTCTATCGCGAGCAAAACTGGCTCTACTGCGGCGACAAACACCCGCTCTTTAGCGTTAAACATCCGACAGAAGCGCTGATTTCTCAGCAGCGGATGGTCACTCGCAGCTACTGGAGCAGCAGTGATTTAGGGCGCAAAGGCTTTAAGCAGAGCGTGGCCAGCGCGGAAAGTATGGAAGCGCAGCTGATGCTCATCCTGTCCGGGAAATACGTTGGCTATCTGCCGGAGCACTACGCGCTGCCGTGGGTGCAAACGCAGAAACTGCGCGCCCTGCTGCCGACAGAATATGGCTACCAGGCTCCCTTTTCGCTGATTTTTCGCCGTGGGCGCAGCAAAGAGACATTAATTCGCACAATGCGGGATACCGTCCGCACCCGCGTGAAGGTGCGTAAAAATTAGGGACTTACTCCCGGCTGCCGGTGGCCAGAATATAGCGCTGCGGCGACACGCCAAGCTTTTTACGGAACATCGCGATAAACGCGCTGGCGCTAGCGTACCCCAGCTCATGGGCAAGTTTGCTCACCGTCACGCCGCGCGCGAGATTGCATACCGCCTCCAGCAGACGAATCTGCTGGCGCCATTCTGAGAAACTGAGGTGGGTCTCTTCGCGGAACAATCGCGCCAGCGTGCGCTCGCTGGCGCCCACTTTTTGCCCCCACCACGCCAACGTGGCCGCGTGGTCCAGCTCGCGGCAGAGGGTATCGCACACCTGGCGCACGCGCCGGTCGCTGGGGAGAATCACATGGCACAGCATGCTGGCAGGCAAACGGGCCAGCTCGTCGCTCAATAATGCCAGAATCAGCGCCTGACGTTCCGTTGAAACGGCCTCTTCCAGACCGGCTGCAATCAGGGTATGCAGCAGCGGCGTAGCGGCCAGTCCGCGGCACTGAAGGCCAAACTGACGCGAGGCCTGAGGGGTTAAATAGAGATTTTGCGTCACGACATGATCAATCGCCTGCAGACCGTGCGACAAACCGCCGGGCAGCCAGATAGCGCGACCGGGCGACAGCAGCCAGATATGCTGCGGAGTCACAATTTTTGCCACGCCGCGCAGCGGGTAGATCAGCTGCCCTTGTTCATGCTGATGAACCGGCTCTTCGCTGCCGGGGGTATATTTCAGCTGGCGTAGCCCTTCAATAGCGTGCGGGATTGTCATCTTCACCTGCCCTTTGTCCGATTCTCACCATTTATCCGTACTGCTGCGTTTAGAGACAACTTTTGTCCGAATGGCGACATCCAGGTGACCAGTCGCGCCATTCTGCCATGGACGGGCTTCTCTTTTGAAGTTGAATAATTATCATTTCCATCCAATTCTAATAACAGTCGGAAATGCTATGAGACAGATTGGCAAGTTTCTCAGGGATAAACCGTTGAAAGTACTGGCATGTACGATCATCGCAGGATACAGCGGGCAAGCGTTCACTGCGGATAGCGGGCAGGATAGCACAAAAGAACAGACGATGGTGGTCACCGCCGATGCCGGTGCACAGGGGCAGGATGACGAGAGTAACATCGTTGCGCACAGCGCGACGGCGGGCAGTAAATCCAGCCAGTTGATTAGCCGGACGTCGCAAAGTATTGCCGTCGTTACCCAGGCACAAATTGAAGCGCAGGCGGCAAAGACGATCCCGGAAGCGCTACGCTACGTCTCCGGTGTCGCCTCAGAAAACGCCGGGCCAGATACTCGTTTCGACACCATTATCGTGCGTGGATTCGAAGCCGACGAATATCTCGACGGCCTGCGTCTGCCGCGTGAAGCCTGGTGGAGCCGCCCGGCGTGGGACCCGTTCCTGCTCTCGCGTATCGAAGTGGTCAAGGGTCCGGCATCGGTGCTTTACGGGCAGGCCAATCCGGGCGGGATCGTCAATATGGTGAGCAAAACCCCGCAGGCCGACGCCGGCGGTCAGGTGTATGTCACCGCGGGTAATAACAACCTGTTTGGCACCGGTTTCGATGTTACCGGCCCGCTGAACGCCGACAATACGCTACTGGGCCGCGTCGCAGGGACCTTTTTCGATACGCAAACCCAGGTCGATCACACCCGCTACCAGCACTATGATATCGCCCCTTCGCTGACCTGGCAGCCGAACGAGCGAACCAGCCTGACCCTCCTTGCGCAGCTGCGCAAAGACCCGGACAGCGGCTTCTACAACCAGATGCCTGTCTCAGGCACGCTGACCCATAACCCTAACGGGCAGATCTCCACCAGCTTCTACGGCGGGCAGCCCGGTTTTGATAAGTACGAGCGTGAACAGGGCAGCATCGGCTATCAGTTCCGCTATGACATTAACGATACGGTCACCTTCCGTCAGAACCTGCGCTATATCAGCAGCACCGGTAATTATTTGATGGTGTATCCGTGGGGCGAACACGCCGATGCGCCGCTGATTGACCGCTATTCGATGAACCTGAAAGAGACCATGTCTAACTTTGCGGTGGACAACCAGGCGGAGTTTCACCTGCAAAGCGGCCCGGTCGCTCACACTCTGCTGGCGGGTATCGATCGAATGCACACCTCGGTGCGCAGCCAGGCCGGCTACGGCGATGCCAGCCCGATCAACTACCTCGATCCGGACTACAGCACCCCGGTTGAAAAACCAGCCTTCACCAGCAATACCCACTCAACGCTGGATCAAACCGGGTTCTATTTACAGGATCAGCTGGAGTGGCGTAAATGGATAATGAACCTCGCCGGGCGGTACGATGCGGCGAAAACCAAAACCACCGATCTGCTTACCGATAGCCGTAGCGAACGTAACGATTACGCCACCACCGGCCGCGCCGGGCTGCTCTACCACTTCGACAACGGGCTGGCACCGTACATCAGCTATTCAACGTCGTTCGTGCCCAGCAGCAACAGCGATTTCTACGGCCACGCCTTTAAGCCTACCGAAGGTAAGCAGTCGGAGATCGGTCTGAAGTACGATCCGGTTGGCCTCGATGCGCTGTTTACCCTTGCGCTGTTTAACCTGCGTGAAACTAACGTCGCCACTCCGGACCCGGATCACGCCAACTTCAGCGTGCAAACCGGTGAGATCCGTTCTCGCGGCGTCGAACTGGACGGCAAAATCAACCTCACCCCGGCCTGGTCGGTACTGGCGTCCTATGCTTTCACCGACCCGAAAGTCACCAGCGCTAACGACGGCACGGAAGGCAAACATCCGGTAGGAATTTCTCGTCACAGCGCCAAACTGTGGACCCAGTATGCACTGAGCGGCCCGCTGGACGGTTTCTCGCTGGGCGGCGGCGTGCGTTATATCGGCAGCAGCTACGCCACCACGGATAACAGCCTGAAAGTTCCAGCGGCAACGGTGTACGACGCGCGAATTGGCTACCAGTGGCGTGAATGGGGCGTCGCGCTTAACGCCGCCAACCTGACCGATAAAACCTATCTCGCTTCGTGCCAGGATAACGGCTGCGAATATGCGATGAAACGACAGCTGGTTGCCACCGTGAACTACAAGTGGTAGCTATGCTGTCACGACGCAGGTTGCTCACTGCTGCCCTGCTGGCCCCTGCCTTATCGTGGGCCAGCAGTTCGCCTGTGCCACAGCGGCTGGCGGTACTGGACTGGGGGCTGACCGAAATGATCCTCGCTCTCGGCATCACGCCGGCGGGGGTTTCGGCCCCGGCGTGGTATCGCAAGCTGATCCCCGTTCCGGCTCTGCCGACAACGGTGCAAGATTTAGGCCTGCTGTTTCAACCCAATCTGGAAACGCTCTACGCGTTGAAACCGGACGCGATTGTCATCACTCCCCAACACGTCCTGTTAAAACCGGCTCTGGCGCAGGTTGCTCCCCTCGTAACGCTACCCGCCCACGGCCTCAGCGCCTTTATTAGCGCCACCCAGCAACTGGGCGTGGTACTTAAACGTGAACCCCAGGCGGCCGCGCTGATCGCCGGCCTGTCCCAGCGCATTTCCCGTGCCCGCGGCTATGCGCAGAATCTGCATCAGCCGGTGTTGTTTGCTTCCCCGGTGGATGCATTGCACCTGCGGTTATATACCGCCGGTAGCCTGCCGGGCGATGTACTGGCGGCCTGCGGGATGCGCAACGCCTGGCGTGCCAGCGGCGGGGCCGAAGGCAACGTCCTGGTGGAACTCACCCGTATCGCCACCCTCGATGCCCGACCGATCCTGCTGGTCGCGGCGGATCAGCGTGATGCGGTAGCGCACTGGCAGCAAAGCTCGCTGTGGCGGAGCCTGCCGCTGACCTCACGCTATCCACTCGCGCTGATTGAGCAGCCCATCAGCGACGCCGGGGCCCTGATAACCGCCGGGCGTTTTGCCGATATTTTCAGCCAGCTGATGGTGGGATGGCGCCATGCGTGAGCCACTTTCCCGCCGCCTCTCATGGTGCGTCATCGCCGTGCTGTGGCTGGTGTCGCTGTTGCTGGCGGCCAGCGATGTGCTGCGTCAGGGGGGATGGCATGCCTTGTTCAGCCCCCCCGCCAAGCTGCCCGCCGCCATTATTCTGCACAGCATGTGGCTGCCGCGTCAGGGGATGGCCATCATTGGGGGAGCCACACTCGGCCTGTGCGGCTGGCTGATGCAGCGCGCGCTGCGTAACCCGCTGGCGGAGCCGATCACCCTCGGTATGACTTCCGGCGCAACCCTGGCGATGGGCCTGGCTTCGCTGTGGCTTCCGGCGCTGACCGGCGGCATGCGGATGGGGATAATTATCGGCGGCGAGCTGATCGCGCTGCTGCTGGTTCTGCTTCTGAGCTGGCGCCAGCGGCTCTCCCCGCTGGTAATGATTCAGGCGGGAATGATGATTAACCTGTGGTGCGGCGCGCTGACCATGCTGATCGCCATTATCAACGACCGTTTCCTGCTGACCGTACTGATGTGGGGCGGCGGTTCGCTGGCGCAGGAGGACAGCCATCTGCTGCTGGCGCTGCTGCCGTGGCTGGCGCTGTGCGTCGGGCTACTGATGCTCCTGTTTCGCCCGCTGGAACTACTACAGCTCCCGGAAACAATGGTGAATAGTCTTGGCGCTTCGCCGCTGCGGATTCGTGCGGCTGCGGTGCTGCTGGCGCTGGTGATGAGCGCGCTTATCATCAACGCCGTCGGCGTTATCGGCTTCATTGGTCTTGCCGCACCGCATCTCGCCCGTTTTGGCGGCGCGCGCACCTCGCGCCAGCTGGTGTTGCATAGCGCCCTGACCGGCGCAGGCCTGCTGTGGTTTACCGACCTTTGCGTGTCACGGGTTTCCCTGTTTAACGGTCAACTGCTGCCAGTGGGGATGCTAACCGCCCTGACCGGCGGACCGCTGCTGATCCTGCTGGCACGTTTCGCCCGTCAGCAGAGTCTGGATACCGCCCCACCGCCGCAAATGTCGGCCCACACCAGCCGTTGGGTTCCCTGGGCTGCGGTGCTCGCCCTCGCGGTCTCCGTGGTTATCTCGCTGTTTTTCGGCCACGGCCTGGCCCACTGGCACTGGGCGCATTCGGCTGAGCTGGCCCATCTGCTGCCTTTGCGGCTGCCGCGCCTGCTGGCGGCTATTAGCGCCGGCGCTTTGCTGGCTGGCGCGGGGGTGCTGATGCAGCGGGTCAGCGGTAACCCGCTCGCCAGCCCTGAAGTGCTGGGTATCGGCGGCGGCGCGGCGATGGGCGTGACGGCCTGTATTCTGTTGTTCCCCGGCGAGGGCAGTACGTTTTTGCTGCTCAGCAACCTCTGCGGTGCGCTTATCAGCCTGCTGCTGACGATGTGGAACAGCCGCCGCAGCGCCTTTAACCCCCAGCGGGTATTGCTCAACGGCGTGGCGCTGAACGCGCTTTGCCAGGCAGCGGTCAGTATTGTGATGCTCAATAACCTCGCCGCCAGCGCGATACTCCTGCCGCTGATGACCGGCAGCACCTATTACATCAGCGCCCCTCTGGCGCAGGGGCTGTTTATCGCCACCCTGATTTTGCTGACCCTGACGCCGCTGTTCCGCCGCTGGCTGGTGCTGCTGCCCCTCGGCGGGGTGGCCGGTTCGCTGGGACTTTCCCTGCCCCGTGCCCGTTTTGGGGTGCTGGCGCTGGCGGCGTTGATGACCGGGCTCGCCACGCTGCTGGTTGGCCCGGTGTCGTTTATTGGCCTGCTCGGGCCGCATCTGGCGCGTAAAACCGGTGTCAAAGGTGCGCTGGCGCAGCTCTACACCGCCGCGCTGCTCTCCGCCTGCATTATGACCCTCGCTGACTGGCTGGGACGTAACGCACTCTATCCGCGCCAGCTTCCGGTCGGACTGGTGGCCTCGCTTATTGGCGTCCCGCTGCTGGTCTGGCCGTTGATTCGCGCAAAAGGCCAGCCCGGGGCTGAATAACAGATAAAAAGTCATGAAAAAGGAATGTCGCATGTCGGTGTTGTTGATTTTATTGCGTATGGTCGGCGGCTGGCTGCTGCTGGCGGTTGTCGCCGGGTTAATCTGCGGGTTTAGCAATGCGTCACTGCTGGCTATGATTAACCACAGCCTGACGCTGCCGCAGGCGCAAAGCAGCCTTGCTCCGGGAATACAGTTTACGCTGCTGGCAGTGCTGATGCTGGCAACCCGGGTTGTGTCGCAGACCACGTTTATGTTTCTCGGGCAGAAAGTGAAGGCGCACCTGCGCGGCGAGCTCACCCGCCACGTCAGCGAGACCCGTTGGCTGTCGCTGGAGCGAGCCGGCATGGCGAAAACGGTGTCGGTGCTGACTCAGGATCTCGACACCCTGGTCGTGTTTTTTGTCAGCCTGCCAAATCTGTTTATCTACGGCGCGGTCATTATTGGCTGTCTGATTTACCTCGCCACCCTCTCCGTCAGCGTCTTTACACTGGCGCTGGCGGCGATAGCACTCGGTACCCTGGGCTATCGCGCCGCCCACGGTCGGGCGATCGGCCTGCTGCGCCGGTCGCGACAGCGGGAAGACACCTTGATTCAGCAGTGCAAAAAGCTGTTCGACGGCGGACGCGAATACCGGCTTAATGCCGCCCGCCGCCAGCGGTTTGTGTATGGCGAGCTGGCGGACAACATTGAGGCCGTCCGCCAGGAACGGACCCGCGGATACGTCCTCTACGGGCTGGCCACCAGTTGGGGAAGTATTCTGTTTTTTGCCTTTATCGGCCTGGTGCTGTTCGGCCTGCGGGGATCGCTGACGCTGGATCCGACGGCCATCACCGGCTACGTCATGATCTTTCTCTACATGATTGTACCGGTCGAAGGCGTACTGTCATCGCTGCCGACCATTGCCAGCGCCCGGGTGGCGCTCCAGCGGGTGCAGCACCTGCGTGACCATCTGCCCCCGGAACAGCCGCAGCGCCCGCTGCCAGCGGTGCCCTTTCGCTCCCTGACGCTACAAGAGGTTCGCTATCAGTATCAGGGAGAAGATGGCGAACGCTTTACCCTCGGGCCACTGAATATGCAGTTTACGCCCGGTGAACTGGTGTTTGTGGTCGGCGGCAACGGCAGCGGTAAAACCACCCTCGCCAATCTGTTGGTCGGGCTTTATCCTCCGGATAGCGGGGCCATTTTACTCAACGGCAGCAAGATTGCCGCCGACCAGCAGGCAGGTTATCGCCAGCTGTTCTCCGCCGTCTTCAGCGATTTTTTTCTTTTTGACGACGTCGCGTTTATCCATGAGCGGACGCCCGCGCAGGTGGCGCATTTGCTGCATCTGCTGAAGCTCAGCCATAAAGTCCGTTTCCAGGATGGCCGTTTTTCGACCACCGCCCTCTCACAGGGGCAGCGTAAGCGGCTGGCGCTGCTACAGGCCTGGCTGGAAGCGCGCCCGCTGTATCTGTTTGATGAATGGGCCGCCGATCAGGACCCGGAGTTTAAGGCGGTGTTTTACCTGGAACTGCTGCCGATGCTCAAAGCCGAAGGCCGGACCATCGTCGCGATTACCCATGACGACCGCTATTTTCACCTGGCGGATCGGATTATCAAGCTGGAGTCGGGGCAGATAGTGTAGTCCGCACGTTTTCCGCGCAGGCGCGCAATTTCGCGGAGATAGCTTTACCCGTCGGTAAGGCTATCTCCGCCGGCATCTATTCGTGAATCTTCCATTTTTGCTTGAGAATATTTTTATCCTGGCTATCCAGCCAATGATTCACCTTCTCCAGCAGCGCCTGATTATCTTTGTTCATCATATAAACTTTAAAACTGGCAGTACCCGGGAAGGGCTTATCGGTTGCGACGCAGAAGACTCCGGGCTCTTTGTTCTCGTAATAGACGCCTTCAATAAGGTCGGTCACCATCATATCGGCGGTTTTCTTACGCAGCGCATCGAGGTTATCAACGTTATTTTTCACCCTGATAATCTGCGCATGTTTGATATGGGCATCAACGTAGCTCTGGTTGGTGCCGCCCGGATTAACAATCACCTTCACATTGGGCCGGTCAATTTTCTCCAGACTACCGAGCGCCGGGGCCGCCATACAGTTAGCCAGGGCGATTTTTCCGTTGGCCACCACCGGATGGCTCAGGGCGAAATCTTTTTCCCGCTCCGGCGTTTCGGTAACGCCGCCCATCGCAATATCAAATTTATCGGCCTTCAGATCGCCGGACAGCGTAGGCCAACTGGTCAGCACGAAGGTGACCTTAAGCCCTAGTTTTTGCCCCAGATCCTTGGCCATGTCCACGTCGTAGCCACGAAGCTCACCCGCTTCGTTGTGGAACGCCAGCGGCGCATAATCGCCAGGAACCCCCACTTTCAACTCGCCGCTTTGTTGAATCACCTGCATATCCCGCGCCTGGCTGTTACAGGCAATACTCGCCAGTACGAAGGCCAGACAGACCTTTAGGTTCATACCCTCATCCTTATAAATAAGTCAGTTATGTGAAGATTCCACGTCATTCCACCGCGCTCTATTCTCTGCTTATCCACCGCAGTCATGACAACTTTGTTAATCGTATGTTTTATTTTTGTGACGCACAACCAGGAAACGTTGCACTTTCTTTGTGCATATTTTGACGAAAATATACGCTCATTGTTCGCCTGCCTCCCGAGCTTTCCCAGTCATACCGCAAAAAACGGTTTTCCGGAACAGATGGCATGCATCGTGCTTTGTTAGTTGAGTAACACCATGCGCATTCATGAGAGCGAAATATCATTAAGAGGCGGGTATGAACGATAATTCGAGGCTGTTTCGCACCATTGAGTCGATCTTTAGCCAGCTGACGCCCAGTGAAAAACGCATCGGCAGCTGGCTGCTAAGCCATCGGGAGCATATCCCCTTTGAGACGGCTGACAGCATCGCGCTGGCGACTGGCACCAGCGGGATCACCGTCGGTCGCTGTCTGCGCAAGCTGGGCTACCGCAACCTCGATGATGTCAAAAACGGCCTGAAAGATCATACCCCGGCGCCCTATAAGCACTGGGGCGTTATCGACCGCCTCGACTCCTGGGCTCAGCAGCAAACGCAGCCTGACCGCGCCAGCCTGTCATTGCAGATGGAGCTGGATGCAATCCGCTATGTCTACCAGCTGGCACAGGAAGAGACTTTTGCCAGAGTCAGCGAGCAGATCGCGCAGGCCGATGCGGTGATAGTGCTCGGGATCCAGTCAACGCGGGGCCTCGCCAACAGTTTTTTTAGCCATCTCGAATACCTGCGACCACGCGTGACCTATGCCGATGGCAGCTCCGGCAGTTGGCTGGAATCGCTGAACTCCGAATATGAACATCCTTACATCGTCCTGACGGATACCCGCGCTTATTCCAGCACGGCCCGCCAGTTCTGTCGGGTGGCCGCCGAACGCCGCATTGCCACCGCGCTGGTCACCGATATCTGGTGTCCGTGGGCCCGCGATTATCCGGTCGATCTGCTGCAGGTCAAAACCGATACCGGTCATTTTTGGGATTCCCTCGCCCCGATCAGCTGTCTTTTCAACCTGCTGCTCTCCGCGGTCGTCGAACGGCTCGGCCCATCGCTGTCGCAGCGTCTGGCCGAAAACCGGACGTTACAGCAGGAATTTGGTCAATTTGAACGTGAATAAGCGCCTGCTCGCCAGGCTCCAGGACAGGAAAAAACAGATGAATCAGCAAGTCACACTGGTCGATATCAGCGCACGGTTCCCGGCTCTGCCTGTCGATCTCAAATATGCCAGCGCCGATAACATTACCGGCCAGCCCATCTATAGCGAGGCCCGCTGCCTGCTCCACCCGGATGCGGCGGCGGCGCTGGAGAAGTCGCTGCGTATCGCTCAGCTGGCGGGACTGAACCTGCTGGTGCTCGATGCCTATCGTCCGCAGCAGGCGCAGCAGCGGCTATGGGACGCCTGTCCGAATCAGGATTACGTCACGCCGATAGCGCTGGGGTCCAATCACAGCCGCGGTACCGCTATCGACGTGACGTTGCTCGACGAAAACGGCCAGCCGCTGGATATGGGCACCGCATTCGATGAGATGGATGACCTGTCTCACCCTTATCACCCGGCGGTTCCCCAGGCCGCCCAGCGTAACCGCCTGCTGTTGAACGCCATTATGTTCGGCGGCGGTTTTAAGGGCATTTCCACGGAATGGTGGCACTTCGAATTACCGGATGCGGCCGGTTATCCGCTCCTTGATGATGTTTTCGCCTGCCTGTCCCCCGCTCACACTGACGGAGTCATTCCATGAATATGAGTCGCACTTCTTTCACCGGTTTTCGCCCTCTGCTGCTGGCCGTTGCGCTGGCAGCGGCCGTAGCTCCGGCTTATGCCGCCGTGCCCAAAGATATGCTGGTAATCGGTAAAGCCGCCGATCCGCAGACGCTTGATCCGGCCGTCACCATTGATAATAACGACTGGACGGTCACCTATCCGGCCTATCAGCGGCTGGTCAAATACAAAACTCAGGACGGAAAAGGCTCAACGGACGTGGAGGGCGACCTGGCCGAAAGCTGGCAGGTCTCTGATGACGGCAAAACCTGGACCTTTACGCTGCATAAAGATCAGCAGTTTGATGACGGAACGCCGGTCACAGCTGAAGCGGTAAAACTCTCTTTCGAACGCCTGATGCGCATTAAGCAGGGCCCGTCGGAAGCCTTCCCTTCCGGGTTGAAAATTGACGCCGTGGATCCCGTTACGGTGCGCTTCACCCTGCCAGATTCGTTCGCCCCGTTCCTCCACACCCTGGCCAATGACGGCGCATCGATCATCAATCCGGCGGTCCTGAAGGCTAACGCTGCCGACGACGCTCGCGCCTGGCTGGCGGAACACACCGCCGGCTCGGGAGCCTATATGCTCCAACGCTGGCAGAAAGGACAGCAGCTGGTACTGGTACCCAACCCGCACTTCAGCGGCACAAAGCCGACCTTCAAGCGAGTGACGGTCAAAATTATTGGTGAAAGTTCCGCCCGCCGTCTGCAGTTGACTAAAGGGGATCTGGATATCGCCGACGCGCTGCCGGTTGACCAGTTCGCGGCCCTGAAAAAACAGGATAGCGTGGCGGTGTATGACTACCCGGCGCTGCGGGTGACCTATCTGTATCTCAACAACAGCAAAGCGCCGATGAATCAGGTTGATTTACGCCGCGCCGTCTCCTGGGCCACCGATTATAAAGGGATGGTCAGCGGTATTCTCGGCGGTAACGGCAAACAGATGCGCGGCCCGATCCCCGATGGCATGTGGGGCTTTGACCCGAGCGCCATGCAGTATTCCCTTGATCTGGATAAAGCTAAAGCCGCGCTGGCAAAAGTGGCCGATAAGCCGAAAACGCTATCGTTCCTCTACTCCGATAATGACCCGAACTGGGAGCCGATCGCGCTCTCCACCCAGGCCAATCTGCAAACTCTCGGCATCCAGGTGAAGCTCGAAAAACTGGCCAACGCCACCATGCGCGAACGTATTGGGAAAGGGGATTATGACATTGCTATCGGCAACTGGAGCCCGGATTTTGCCGACCCCTATATGTTCATGAACTACTGGTTTGAGTCAGATAAGAAAGGGCTGCCGGGCAACCGCTCGTTCTATGCCAACCCGCAGGTTGATGCTCTGCTCAAACAAGCCGTCGCCACTACCGACCAGGCGGCGCGGACCCGGGATTATCAGGCGGCGCAGAAAACCGTCATTGATGAAGCCGCCTACGTTTATCTGTTCCAGAAAAACTACCAGGTGGCGATGAACAAGGAGGTCAAGGGCTTCGTCTTCAACCCGATGCTCGAGCAGATTTACAATATTGCCGATATGCACAAATAGCGCACCTTAACCTTGTCATGCCGGGCCGTTACGGGCCCGGCAGAGGACGTCATCATGAGTTTCTGGGGTTTGATACGACAACGCAGCTGGGGATTGATCCTCGTCGTCGCCGGCGTCTGCGTGATCACCTTTATAATTTCGCACCTCATACCCGGCGACCCCGCGCGCCTGCTGGCAGGCGATCGCGCGAGCGATGAAATTGTCCAGCATATTCGCCAGCAGCTGGGGCTGGATTTGCCGCTGTGGCAGCAATTTTTCCATTATGTGAATGCCCTGCTGCACGGCGACCTGGGCACCTCTATCCGCACGGGTCGCCCGGTACTCGAAGATTTAAAAACCTTTTTCCCAGCGACCCTTGAACTGGCAGTCTGCGCTCTGTTTATCGCGCTGGTGGTCGGCATTCCACTGGGGGTGCTCTCGGCGGTGTACCGCAACCGCTGGACGGATCACCTCGTTCGTCTGATGGCGCTGACCGGAATATCTACTCCGGCGTTCTGGCTAGGGCTGGGGGTGATTGTCCTGTTTTACGGCAAGCTGGACTGGCTGCCCGGCAGCGGGCGCCTTGACGACTGGTTCGACCCGCCGACCCGCGTAACCGGTTTTTATCTGATCGATGCGTTGCTGGAAGGCAACCTGGACGTGTTCTTTAACGCACTGCAGCACCTGATCCTGCCGGCGGCCACCCTGGCCTTCGTTCACCTGGGGATTGTCGCCCGGCAAATTCGCTCCGCCATGCTGGAACAGCTGAGTGAAGATTACATCCGCACCGCGTTGGCCAGCGGCCTGCCGAAATGGACCATCGTGATGCGCTACGCGCTGCCTAACGCGCTGATCCCCTCGGTCACAGTGCTGGGACTGGCGCTGGGCGACCTGCTGTACGGCGCGGTGCTCACCGAAACCGTCTTTGCCTGGCCCGGCATGGGGGCCTACGTCGTCTCCTCTATTCAGGCGCTCGACTTTCCGGCGGTCATGGGATTCGCCGTCGTGGTGTCATTTGCTTACGTGCTGGTCAACCTGCTCGTCGACCTGCTGTATTTATGGATAGACCCGCGCATGGGTCGGGGAGAACGCTAAATGATGATGACTCAGGAACGCCCCGGCGCTATCGCGAAAACCGGCCGCAGCCACGTGTGGAAACGCCGGTGGTGGCTGGTGCGTAAAAGCCCGCTGACGCTGATCGGCGGGGCCATTATGTTGATCATGCTGTTTCTGATGATCTTCTCGCCGTGGCTGGTGCCACACGATCCCAACGCAATCGATCTCACCGCTCGTCTGCAGGCGCCATCGCTGTCCCACTGGTTTGGCACCGATGAGGTCGGCCGGGATCTGTTCAGTCGAGTGCTGATCGGCAGCCAGCAATCGATCGCCGCCGGTCTGGCGGTGGTACTGATCGCCGGGATCAGCGGCTCGCTGCTCGGCTGCCTCTCCGGTGTGCTCGGCGGGCGCAGCGACGCGCTGATCATGCGGCTGATGGATATTATGCTGTCGATCCCTTCACTGGTGCTGACGATGGCGCTGGCCGCAGCGTTAGGCCCGAGCTTATTCAACGCCATGCTGGCGATTGCCATCGTGCGGATCCCGTTTTACGTGCGTCTGGCTCGTGGACAAACGCTGGTCGTGCGCCAGCACAGCTTCGTCGAAGCCTCGGTGACCTTCGGGGCCTCCCGCTGGCACCTGATCAGCTGGCATATTTTACGCAACGCTCTGCCGCCGCTGGTCGTACAGGCGTCGCTGGATATCGGCAGCGCCATTCTGATGGCAGCGACGTTAGGGTTTATCGGCCTTGGTGCACAGCAGCCCACCGCCGAGTGGGGCGCCATGGTGGCAAACGGTCGCAACTATGTCCTCGATCAGTGGTGGTACTGCGCCTTCCCCGGTGCGGCAATCCTGATTACCGCCGTCGGTTTTAATCTGTTTGGTGACGGGATCCAGGATTTACTGGATCCGAAGTCCGGAGGACGCAACGCATGAATAACCGGGTTCTGACAATCGACAACGTCCGTTTAGGTTTCCCCGTCTATCAAGGGGAAGTACATGTTCTGAACGCTGTCTCCATGCATCTCGACCGTGGTGAAATTGTTGGCGTGGTGGGCGAGTCCGGGTCCGGAAAATCGGTCACTGCCATGCTCGCCATGCGCCTCCTGCCGCCGGGAAGCTATCAGATTCACAGCGGGCAGGTGACCCTGATGGGTAACGATATTCTTAAGGCGTCGGAGAAAGAGATGCGCGACATCCGCGGCCGCCGGGTGGCAATGATTTTTCAGGAGCCAATGACCGCGCTGAACCCGACCCGGCGAATAGGCAAGCAGATGGTGGACGTTATCCGCCAGCATCGGCCACTCTCCGCCCGCGAGGCACGTGCCAGGGCGGTTGCGCTGCTGGCGGATATGCAGATAGCGGATCCGCAGCGGGTCATGGAGCGCTACCCCTTCGAACTCTCCGGCGGGATGCGCCAGCGGGTAATGATCGCCATTGCCTTTTCCTGCGAGCCTGACCTGCTGATTGCCGATGAACCCACCACCGCGCTGGATGTGACCGTTCAACGCCAGGTTCTGCGCCTGCTAAAACAGAAAGCACAGGCAACGGGCACCGCGGTGCTGTTTATCAGCCACGATATGGCGGTGGTTTCCCAGGTCTGCGATCGGCTGTACGTCATGTATGCCGGCGCGGTCATTGAAAGCGGGTTAACTCAGCAGGTGCTGCATCATCCTTTGCATCCCTACTCCGTTGGCCTGCTCGACAGCGCCCCGGATAACGGCGAGCCGCGGTCGCTGCTGCGTTCGATTCCCGGCACGGTGCCGAATCTGGCGCGACTCCCTGGCGGCTGCGCCTTCCGCGAGCGCTGCTTCGCCGCCGGTGAGAGCTGTGGCATTACCCCGCAGCTCCGCCCGATAGAACAGACCGGGCAGCAGGCGGCCTGCTGGTACCCTCAACTGGAGAAGGCACATGTCTGAGATGCTGTTGAAACTGAGCGATGTTCATCTTAATTTTCCGGCCCGCAAAAACTGGCGCGGTAAAGTCGTCGAACGCGTCTATGCGCTGAACGGCCTGAATATGGCGGCCTGGCGTGGCGAAACGCTGGGTATCGTCGGGGAGTCCGGCTGCGGAAAAAGCACCCTTGCAAAGCTGTTGATGGGCATGCTCAAGCCCACTCACGGGCAGTTCGAACGCATGACCGCTGGCGCTGACGGACGCACCGGCGGGCGTATGCAGATGGTGTTTCAGGACCCGCTCTCCTCGTTGGATCCGCGGCTTCCCGTGTGGCGAACCATCACCGAACCGGTGTGGATCCAGTCGCGGCCGGGAGAACAAGCCCGGCGCCAGCTGGCAGAACAGCTGGCGTTGCAGGTAGGTATTCGCCCGGAGTATCTCGACCGCTTACCGCACGAGTTTTCCGGCGGGCAGCGTCAGCGCATTGCGATTGCCCGCGCGCTGTCGGCAAAGCCGGATATTATCGTGCTGGATGAGCCCACTTCGGCGCTGGATATTTCGGTACAGGCGCAGATCCTCAATTTGCTGGTCGAGCTGCAAAGGCGGCAAAACCTGACCTTTGTTCTGATCTCACATAACGTCTCCGTAGTACGTCATATGAGCGACCGCGTAGCCGTGATGTATCTCGGGCAAATCGTCGAAATGGGCGAGGCGCGCCGGGTCCTTGATACCCCAGCCCATCCCTATACCCGGCTGTTAATGGACTCAGTGCCGCGTATTGGCTCGTCGCTGGGCGAAGCGCCACGCAACACGGAATTACCCGGCAACCGTCATCTGCCGGAAGGCTGCTATTTTCGCGAGCGCTGCCCTTTCGCCACCGCGGGCTGTGAGCAGCCGCAGCCGCTGCGTCCACTCGCCAACGGAACCGCGGCCCGCTGCTGGCAGGCAGAAACCATCGCCCGTCAGCCGCTTAGCGCCCTTTAGTTATATTCGAGCGCAAAGGTCGCCAGACCGTTAGCCCGTCCGGGCGTGACGACGTCTCCTGTCTGCACATACCGGGCGGTGAAGTTGATACTTTCGGCGCCGGCAGCGCTGCCGGCCACGATATGTTTTAGTACCGGCAGGTTACTGGATTCGTTGATTTTCACCGGCGTTCCTACAGAGGGCGCCGGTGCGGGGTTATTGCCATAGCTCAGCTTGATGCCCACGCCGCTCGCCGAACCATCGACCTTTTCCAGAGCTAAGGTATCGCTGGCGGCGGGGTCGGCGGCGACACCAAAAAAGCCAATGCGGACATCGGTTGGGGTGGTGCAATATACCGGAATGCTAAAAGTCTGCGTCACGCCCGCGGTAGTCGTTTTACCTTTGAATGCCGCTTTGTTGACCGTCCCCAGATTGACGTTAATCGTCGGGCGAGCAACCTGGCAACTGCCGCTGGCACCGATATCCACGTTGAGAGCCGCGAGGTCGATGCTGACCGGCGCGCTCGCCGTTCGGGCGGCGCTGCTGCCGTCCTGCTTCTCAATATATAAGTTTCCCACCTGCGGCTGGCCTGAGACGCTGGCATGGTTGCCGCTGACCAGCGCAACATCCCCGGTTTTATAAAAAGTGATATACGCTTTCACCACGGTCTCCCGCTGGCTAAGCAGCGTCGAAAGCTGTGAGCTCTCGCAGACCGTCACCGATTCACTTCCGGCGGGCGCATGACTGCCGTCAATGTAGTGAATCGGGCCGCCGCCGCACTGAAAGCCCAGCGAATAGCCCATACCGCTGAGCGCGGAAGCATAAACGTGCTGGCCGTTAATCACCTGCGGCGAGCCGCCGGTGTTAACCTGCTGATAGACTATCCGTTTCCAGCCGGCAGTTGGCATCTGCAGATCGCAGACGAAGTGAATGCCGCCGCCGTTATCCGCCATCGCGTTGGTCATTTGCGTATTGGCGCGAAGCGTCGGCAGGTAGCGAATATTCGGTACGTTAATCGTCATCTGCCCGACGCTGCCGCCGCAGCTCTCGGCCCTGACGTGTTGGCTATAGATTCCCAACAGCAGCAGGCACAACAGCTGCAGACACAGTAACTTCACTACACGAAAGCCGCGATGCATGGCTTTTCTCCTCGGTTTACAGGCAAAGACCAGCCGCGGTTTTCACCGTATTCTGCTGTTGGTGGTCGGAAAGATGAAAATGCAGGGAGCATTTCCGCGAGATGTTATCGTCAACCCAGTCCGCGTCGAGCGTGCCCTCTTCCGGTATCCCGCTGAGGTACACCTGCCCGTCGTCGGCTACCATCCCCCCCGCTGCCGCTTCTGCCGGGTCCTCCTGGTGCAGATGCACGTTGGCGCCAAACGGAATCGCCCCGTCTCTATCGCGCAGAGTAAACAGCACGCGGTTGCCAATATGGGTCTGGTAATTGGCCAGCACCACCGCGCCGCCGCCGGGAATCACGGTTTGCCCTTGCAGATCCACATCGGTGTCATTGCTCATCGATTCGGTATCCAGGGTCAGGGTATTTTTGCGATACACCGTTAACGTCGGGACCACGGCGTAGCCGCGACCATCGGTGTGAATATTGGTCCCGTTCTGAATCGCCACATCCGCCGCCCCGGGCGCTCGTACGATGGCAAAGCTGTCACCGACCGGTTGCCCTAACGTCACGCCGTAGGGATGCGCCACGATAGAGCCGGACGCCCCCCAGGTCAGTTGGTTACTCACGCTGTCGTGGCGATAGCCCAGCTGGGCGCTGCCGTATCCGCCGTGGTAATCCAGGGCGGCGCTGCTGTTGCCGCCCTGTCCGGCATTGGCGTAGCCCTGTTGCACGGAATAATAGAGGTTAGGGTTCTGCGGCACCGCGCCATACATCGATACCTGCTGCGAGGTACGCCCGTTGTTATCGGAGGTGGTGCTGTAGCTCAGAGAACTGTCAGCCAGCTGGCTACCCAGCGGGATATTCAGGTTAAATGACCAGGCGCTGTCCGCTTTATTGTGGTCGGAAGACTGCGTGTAGTAATAGCCCACGCCCCAGGAAACCCCCTTCCAGGCGCTATAGAAACCCAGGTGCACCGTTTCATCGTGACTGTTGCTGCGCCAGTAGTCCTGCGAGTACGCAGAGATAGCCAGGCTGCTGGCCGAACCCATGGCCTGAGTCACGGAGAGTTCTTCGCGGCTTCGTTTGTTAGCAATCTGTTCGTCAGGACTTTCGAGGGTATTGGCTTCACTAAAGTCGTAATAGCCGCTCGATGAATAGCGGTAGCTGGCGAGACTAAAAGAGGTTCCGGTCTGGACAAAATCTTTCTGGTATTGCACGCGAAAGGACTGTCCCGCGGAGCGGGTGTCGGAAGGCGTGGTGGTTCTGGCCCAGGTCGCGTCGCTACCCAGCGATCCGAGTTCGCCAAAACCACGTCCTACCCCCATCGCCCAGGCCTGATAATCCTGCGCCAGCTGGGTGCCACCGTATAAGGTGAATGCGGCAGGTAGTCCATAAAAGAGAGTACCCTGCACAAAATCCGGCGATCGGGCCTGGCTCTGACCAGAGTGATAACGCCCGCCGCTGAGGCTGAATTTGCTGCGACCTTCCCGGAGCATAAACGGCACGGCGGAGTAAGGCTGGGTAAACGACCGTACCGATCCGTCATTCTCCTTCACCTGCACGTCAAGATCGCCACTTTGCGCCGTTGGGTAGAGATCCTTGATGGCAAAGGCGCCCGGCGAAACAAAGGTCTCATAGATAACGTAGCCGTGCTGCGAGACCGTCACTTTGGCATTACTGTGCGCCATACCGCGAATAACTGGCGCAAAACCCCGCTGGCTGTCGGGCAGCATTTCATCATCCGACATCAGCTGCACGCCGCGAAATGGCACGCTGTCAAACACATCACCGGTCGTGAAGGTATCGCCAATTAGCAGCTGGCTGCTGAGTGATTTCACATCCCGTTGCAGCCAGGTGGTTTGGGAATGCCAGCGGTACTGCTGGTCGTACTGCATTGATGAAATATTACGCAAGCGCCAGGGACCCAGGTTCGCGCCGCTGCGCAAGTTAAGATAGCTTGAGTGCGACCGGGCGTCAGACTCTCGGGTTTGCGCACCGGTAAGATTGTAGTTAACAAACCCCGCCGGGATGCCGTCATCCCAGCGTGCCGGATCGACATAGCCGCGGCTTTGCGTGTTCATCGCCGCCTGAGGAATACTGATATTCAGACGCTGAGTGGCGAAATCAAAGTGACTGCTGGCATCGGGAATATAGTGTTCAATCCGGGTAAAGGTTTCGCCTTCATGCAGCGTGTTAAACGCGGAAAAGGCACTGACGTTCACGCCAAAATCGGTCAGTTGCGCGACGGTTAATACCGGCTGTAACGTTCCGTTATCTTCCACAAAGGCGATCGACCCCTGCCCGGTTTCCTGGTTGTTCACCCAGATGCTGACCGAGTAATTACCGGGCTGCTGGCCACCCGATTTGGCAAAATAGTGTAAATCCGCCATTTTTTGCTGCGGGTTAGCAAACTCTAAGGCGGCAGGATCGAAGTAATCATCCGCCGACACGCTGGCGCTTTGACACAATAAGCAGAGCAGCGGCGGCAGGCTTGCGAATAACCGGGAATCCCCAAACGGGGTTGCCATCACGGAATAGCCGTGAAGAATCACTGGGGACTTTTTTTTCACGATATTTGACCAGGCAATGCAAAAGCGCAAAAGTTACTGCTGCGCGTCATCCGTAATACCGCCAAAATCATTAATGGCGCGCCATTTAACCGTTCCCGAGCCGTTTATCGGCCACTCTTTGCGGGTTAAAGGTCCAATCATGCCGGGTTCATCGACCTCTTTCCCACCGACGGAAAGAGAGAAAAAGGAGACAAAATACGGCGTTGGATTCTGTGCCACCAGTCGATTGCCGGACACCTTAAAGGTTAATTGCTGCCAGGCCTTCATCGGGTCCCCGGCAAGGCCATTCGGTCGATAAAAAATCTTGAATTTAGATTTAATATTGACCTGAAGTTTATTCGCATCGCTTTTTTGCGTTGGGGCCACGCTTTTGACACTCAGCCAAAAAACAGATTCACGATCGCGCGGCAGGTCGGCGCCAATGAAATTAATTCGCAATACGTTTTCCTGATCCGGGTCGAGGCGAAAAAGCGGCGGGGTGACAATAAAAGGCACCGGCGCCTTGTTATTTTCCGCATAATTTTCTACCCACGACTGCACCAGATAAGGTGAATGCGGATCTGCATTTGTTACTGAAATAGAGGCTTCACGTTTCCCTTCCTGATAAATAACCCGGGTACCTCCCATAATAATACCGGCCTGAACCGTAGTGGATAACAGTAAAAAAGCCGCCGCTATACCGGCTATCAAGTGCTTCATAATCGTAACCATGAGGTAAGAGTCTGGAATACCACGAATAACAAATGGGCTATTCAGAGAATAAAAAAAAATGAGCAGGGAGTCCTGCTCATTTTTTTCTTAGTTGTAAACCATATTGAAGTTTGCCGTGCCGTTTGCCGCCCCGGCGGAAACTGCGCTGGTGGAGATATAATCAGCAAAGAACTCCAGATCCGCCGCCCCGGTCGTTACCCCACCGGTACCGGCTAGTACCATCTGGTCACGGGATACCGTGCCGAGATTAATCGGTGTAGTACGGTCATTCTCATACAGCTTAATCGCCACGCCCTGGGCGCCGCCGTTAACCGCCAGCAGATTGCTGTTGTTGCTATCCCGGGTACCGTCAAACAGCACCGCAACTCTCGCGACAGAAGCCGGGCAATCTTTTACTTTTATGTGAAACGAGGTTTTCGTGGTTTCAGAACCTGCGCCGGAAAAGAAGCTGCTCGCCCATTTGCCCAGATCGACAACCTGATTAGCACTGGTGCTATCAATATTACAGGAGGTATCGGTAATTGAACCGGAAAACTCGATCTGACCGCCCGTACTTTGTGTACCAATACTGCTATTCGGATTGATCTGCAATGCAGAATGAGCAGGTTGTGAAGGACTAGCTAATACCGCGCCGGACACCAGAGCACCGACAATCATTGCCATAATACAAAATTGCGTTTTCATTATTTATCTCATTTCTAACATATTTTATGACAGATAGCGCCCAGGACAGTGATGACCAGAGCCACTCTGTTTTCAGATTGTCCATGTTAAAAATAATTGCGTTCCCTCGGCAGGATATTAAACGCACAGCAGCGCATTCCCGTTAATTTTATTCCCCGACAACGGGAGAATAAAATTCAAACGAAAAGTTCATAGTCATGCATTTAACATTAAACGAAATACTATTCCGTCAATAAATAAAACGCAATAATTTGTTGTGTTAATGAAATGGCGTTTTATTTTACATTTAAAATAATTTATATCAATTTCGTCTATTTTGTTAATTCTCAAACCCAAAAAACCCAACACCATAACAATAACCCCCAACAACACCATATGTTAATTAACAATTTTAATGAAAATAGCGGGATTCAAGCGTGGTTTTTTCTGTGAAGGCGCAAGAGATAAACAGAATATTAGGAATATTCTTAGTTGCAATTACGTAATTTTTTTTGTAACCCCTGAAATCATAATAACACTAATAAATAGCTGTTCTTGTTTTTCTGCGCTGCTATATTTCAAATGAAAGAATAAGTTGAATAAATTTCATATTTCCCGATTTAATAAAAATCATGCCGTGAAAGGTATTGCCAGCCTTGCATGAGCCATTCGCTTAGCAAACCGGTGACATCAAACGACATAAAAAAACCCGCCCCCTTAAACTCCGGTGGCGGGTTTGAATGACCGACGGTAGATCAGGCGCTCAGGCCGTCAATTAAAACAGCCCTAACGGTGCCGTACCGTAACTCACCAGCAGGTTTTTCGTTTGCTGATAGGCATCAAGCGCCATTTTATGGGTTTCCCGGCCCACGCCGGACTGTTTATAACCGCCAAACGCGGCATGAGCCGGGTAGACGTGATAACAGTTGGTCCAGACGCGGCCAGCCTTAATTCCACGCCCCATCCGGTACGCCAGATTGCTGTCGCGGGTCCAGACGCCGGCGCCAAGACCAAACTGGGTCTGGTTGGCAATTTCCAGCGCTTCCGCCTCATTTTTAAAGGTGGTGATGCCAATCACCGGGCCAAAAATTTCTTCCTGGAAGCTGCGCATATCATTGCGCCCCTTAATCAGGGTTGGCTGAATGTAGTAACCATTATCTAACTCAGCCGCAATGCTGGCGCGCTCGCCGCCGGTCAGGATCTGGCCCCCCTCTTCGCGGGCAATCTTAATGTACGACAGGATCTTATCGAACTGCTGGCGCGACGCCTGGGCGCCAATCATGGTGTCGGTGTCAAAGGGATCGCCACGACGAATCTGTGCCACCTTCGCCATGACCCGCTCCATAAACGGCTCGTAGATCGATTCATGGATCAGCGCACGCGATGGGCAGGTACACACCTCGCCCTGGTTAAAGAAGCCCAACACCAGCCCTTCAACCGCCTTCTCAATGAACTCTTCTTCGCCGTCCATAACATCAGCAAAATAGATATTTGGCGACTTACCGCCCAACTCTACGGTGCAGGGGATAATGTTCTCCGCCGCGCAGGCCAGAATATGCCGTCCGACGGGCGTTGAACCGGTAAAGGCGATTTTGGCGATACGCTTGCTGGTTGCCAGCGCCTCACCGGCCTCTTTACCAAAGCCCTGGACCACGTTCAGGACACCCGGCGGGAAGAGATCACCAATAATCTCCAGCAGTAGGGTGATGCTCAGCGGCGTCTGCTCGGCTGGCTTGAGCACCACGCAGTTCCCCGCCGCCAGCGCTGGTGCCAGCTTCCACGCCGCCATCAGCAGCGGGAAGTTCCACGGAATAATTTGCCCGACCACACCCAGCGGTTCATGGAAGTGGTAGGCCACGGTGGTTTCATCAATCTCCGCAGTACTCCCTTCCTGCGCCCGCAGACAGCCGGCAAAATAGCGGAAGTGATCGACCGCCAGCGGCAGATCGGCATTCAGCGTTTCACGCACCGGTTTACCGTTATCCCAGCTTTCCGCTATCGCCAGATACTCAAGATTGTCCTGAATACGGTCGGCGACCTGTAGCAGCAGGTTGGAACGATGCTGTACCGACGTTTTCCCCCAGGCTTCTGCGGCGCGGTGCGCGGCATCAAGGGCAAAGTCGATATCTTTGGCATCAGAGCGGGGAAATTGTCCTATGTCGCTTCCGTCCACGGGGGAGGTATTCATAAAGAATTCGCCACCGAGCGGTTCGATAAATTTGCCGTCAATATAGTTACCGTACGCGGACTTCAATGAAACTAAGGCGCCCGGGGTGCCAGGATGTGCATAACGCATTGCAATCTCCTTCTGTAGGGTTAAGGCGCAGCGGCGTATTGGTTTTTTGCTGTTGCCTGCTGCACAGAAGCATATGCAGGGGTTATGCCATATTCCCCGGATAGTAAAATAACCATAAAATTCAATTTGTTATTATTTACCTAATCCCTTCGCAGCGACTGAATTTTGCTTATGTGTCGCAAATCGCAACACATGAGAAACTATAAAGCTACAATATTGCAACATCACACAACCAACCACGAGGTGCTCCGTGCAAGGCAATTCGTTTACCCTCGATGCCGAGGTGAAAACCAGCCCGTTGCTCAGCGATTCCTGGTTGCGTAGCCAGCAGTATGGCCTTGATCCGACGACAGAAGATTTCCCTCGCCTGGGTTCCGGCGAGCTGGCGGATGCGCTGGCCAGCCATACCCGGTTACAGCAGCTAACGCTGCCGGTGGTGAACGCCCTGTCGCGTAAGGTCAGCGATCTCCAGTCGGTGGTGATCCTCTCTGACGCCAGCGGTCTGGTACTACAAACCTTTGGCAATATGCACGCCATGCAGAAGGCGCAAAGCTTCGCGCTGGCACCGGGAAACCTGTGGAGCGAAAGCGGGCGCGGCACCAATGCCATCGGCACCGCGCTGGCTATAGACGACAGCTGCGAAATCGACGGCCGTCAGCACTTCCTCACCCGCAATCAGGATCTCTATTGTGCCGCGATGCCGGTTCAGAGTCCGGACGGCAAAATCGCCGGCGTGCTGGATATTTCCGGCCCGGCCCACTTTCCGCACACCCACACGCTGGCATGGGTAAAAGAGGCCGCGAAGCAGATTGAATACCTGTGGGTAAAACAGAGTCTTCATCCGCAGCAGTGGCTGATGAGCCTGCACCTCCAGCCCCACAAGCTCGATAGCGTTGAAGAACTGCTGCTGGTCTTTTCCGATAACGTACTGACCGCCGGAAACCGCCTGGCGATGCGCGACCTGGGCCTCGATCCCGGGCAGTTCGGCCAAATTACCTTCCAGCAGCTGTTTCCTCAGCTGGCGCAAACCGCAGTGAACGTGCCGCTGCCGCTGACCCTCCAGCGGCAAACCTACTATTACCGTTTGCGCGCCCCGACCCGTACCCACGTGACCGTGCCGGCTCCGGCGCTGCCGGCAATCGCGCTGCCTTTCGCCAGCCAGCGTGAGGGAGAGAAGATGGTGCGCCTGTTGAATGCCGGAATTGCGCTGTGTATTGAGGGCGAAACCGGGTGTGGCAAAGAGTTTCTCAGCCGCACGCTTCATCAGCACAGCCGCTGGCGTAACGGTAAATTCGTGGCCATCAACTGCGCGGCGATCCCCGAATCGCTGATTGAATCAGAGCTGTTTGGCTATCAGCCCGGCGCCTTTACCGGCGCCAGTAAAAATGGCTATATCGGTAAAATTCGCGAGGCTGACGGCGGCGTCCTGTTCCTGGATGAAATTGGTGATATGCCGATGCTGCTCCAGACCCGGCTGCTGCGGGTGCTGCAGGAAAAAGAGGTCACGCCGCTCGGCGCCAGCCACAGTGCACCGGTCAGCTTTGCGCTTATTTGCGCCACCCATCGCCACCTGATGCAGCATGTAACCGAGGGGACGTTTCGCGAGGATTTACTCTATCGTCTGCGTGAGTTCGCTCTCACTATTCCGCCGCTGCGGGAGTGGCCCTTGCTTGCGGATTTTATCCAGCAGCTATGGCAAAGCCTCGGTGCCGAAGCGCAACACGTACAGCTTTCACCGACGCTCCTGGCCCACCTGGCCGCACTTCCCTGGCCTGGCAACGTGCGCCAGCTTCAAAGTCTGATGAAAGTGCTGCTGGCGCTGGCTGATGAAGGTGACAGGCTTGAGGTGGCAGATTTACCCGTGGAGTACCAGTCGCCTCCGGCACCGGCACCCTCTCGCGGACTACAGCAGCATGATGCCCAGCTGATTGCCGACACGCTGACGACCTACAACGGTAACGTCAGTAAAGCGGCGCAGGCTCTTGGCGTCGCACGCAGCACGCTTTACCGGCGCGCCGCGCGGAGCAGAAACTAAACCATCACTATGGCGTAAAACGGGCCGGCAGCCAGGAAAACATCCGCTGGCTGATGGCTTCGCACACGCTCACCATCGACGGTCCAAAGATTTGCCAGACCCGTTTGGTTACAAGCACAGCAACGGCGGAAACCGCCGCCGCCCCCACCATATCCAGCGGGAAATGGACCCCGAGGAAGATCCGCGACCAGGCCACCGGCAACGATGCGATCAGGACCAACAGACCCATACTGCGCAGACGCTGCGAGAGTAGCGCAAATGCCGCACTGAACATCACCAGGCCATGGTCGCTCGGGAAGCCGTTATCCGCCGGATGACTTATCCAGGTATGGCCCAGCGGCATCATAAACGGCCGGGGGTGGAACCACAGCGAACCGCAGAGATAGCCCAGCGCAAGCGCCAGCAGAATGGTCAGCGTGCAAAACAACGCCTGCCGGTGCCCCTGACGACCGCCTAAGAACCACAGACCGAGCAGAATAGCCGGAACGATAAATATCATTCCACTGGCGCAGAAACCGGCCAACGACAGCAGAGTTTCTGACGTTCCCGGCTGAGCATTCAGCGCCAGAAAAGCGCCTTGATTAAGAGTTTCCAGTCGATTCATTGCGAAGATCCATGACAGTCATATTGCTGTCATTATCGCCATTCTCTCTTAAGTTACGCTTAACCCCGCCTGGCTTTATTGATGCACTGCGACCGGCAAAATAGCCTGCGGCAGGTCGGCCAGCAGCGCATCGATAGTCACCCGGATTTTCTGCGGTACCCACGGTGCCTCAGGCCAGACGGCCGAGATAGCAAACGTGATGCTCGCGCTCTGCGGCAGAATACAGCGCAGCCGCCCCTGCTCAACCTCCTGGGCTGCCAGCCAGTCCGGAATCCAGGCAATTCCCAGCCCGCTCACTGCCGCCGCGGTTATCGCCGCAAAATCATCCATTACCAGATGCGCCTGCGGCAGCCAGTCCACGGGGCCGCCTTGCGGATCGTGCAGTCGCCATTTCTGGATCTGCCCACCTTGCTGGTAGCCGATGGTCTGGTGC
Organism: Klebsiella sp. I138; assembly: GCF_051131765.1. NCBI lineage: Bacteria > Pseudomonadati > Pseudomonadota > Gammaproteobacteria > Enterobacterales > Enterobacteriaceae > Klebsiella > Klebsiella sp. I138. The sequence goes on along the minus strand of NZ_CP180447.1, from coordinate 5,381,614 downwards.
CCGGCCAGTTCAAGGTGAGTCTGCGGTTCCAGGTGCGCCTGCAAATAGCCAGAGGAGGCACAAAGCACCATGCCGTGGCGGCCAAGATGCCGGGCTTTCAGAAAGGTGGAATCCGCCAGCGTTCCGATGCGAATAGCCAGATCAAACCCCTCTTCAAGCAGGTTAATCTGTCGATCGCTAAAAGAGAGCACGAGTTTTAGCTGCGGGTAGCGCTGGCTGAGGGAAAAGAGAATCGGGGCGACGCAGCGTTGACCGAACAGCACCGGCAGGCTGATCCGTAGCCGCCCTTTTACCTGCGTTTTACCACGCTGGATTTCATCCTCCGCCTCGCGAATGCTGTCCAGCGCCTGGCGACATTGCAGGTAGAACAGCTCACCTTCTTCCGTCAGAGCCTGCCTGCGCGTGGTGCGCTGGAAAAGTGCCACGCCCAGCCGCCCTTCCAGACGACCAATCGTTTTCCCTACCGCCGAACGGGTCACGTGCAGCCTCTCTGCCGCTCTGGCAAAGTTACCGCACTCCACGACGGCGACAAAAACCGGGATACCGCTCAGGTCCGTGTTCATAAGATTGGTTCCTGAAAAGATACAATTGAGAAAAATAATGTCACTACTGGCGCTAAAAGGACAGTGTTAGCCTTTGTGCAACAAAGATAGCCAGAGGTTATGCCCATGAGCCAGGTTCTAGTGTTGAAATCCAGCATCAATGGTCAGGCATCGCTGACCAACCAATTGATAGATGAATATATGCAGATGCGCGAGGCGGCAGGCCAGCAGGACCACGTAACCGAACGCCGCCTGACGGACCTGGAACTGCCCGTCCTCGATAGCGGACTGTTTGCCGCCCTGCGCGGTGTCGACGATCCGCGCCCGGCGATCCAGCGAGGCGTCGCGCTATCGGATACGCTGATTGGCGAACTGAAAGCCAGCGAGCTGCTGGTCATCGGTGCGCCCATGTATAACCTCAACGTCCCTACCGATCTAAAAAAATGGTTTGATCTCGTCGCCCGGGCACGCCATACCTTTCGCTATACCGAAACCTGGCCGCAGGGGCTGGTCGACGGCGTGCGTGCGGTGATCGTCAGCTCACGCGGCGGAATACATTGCGGGCAGGATAGCGATGCCGTGACGCCTTACCTCCGTTCCGTGCTGGCGCTGATGGGTATCAGTGAAGTGACGTTTATTTATGCCGAGGGGATGGATATCCGGCCTCACGGCCGTGACGCGGGTATCGCTCATGCCAGAGAACATCTTTTCCGACTGGCTTACACCGTCTGAGCTGCGCGGCACTTTTCGTGCTGGCACTGTGCTATTTTTTATTTTAGAATTATCTAAATTTAGAAAAGACTAAAATAAAATAATGACACCAGAACAGCTGCAGTCCAGCGCCGGGGAAGCCGCCGTCCTGTTGAAAGCCATGAGTAATCCGCACAGGCTGTTAATTCTGTGCATGCTGTGTGAGGCGCCGCACACCAGCGCAGGCGAACTCGCCAGGATAACCGGCCTGAGCCCTTCGGCCACCTCTCAGCACCTGGCGCGCATGCGCGACGAAGGTCTTATCAGCAGTGAGCGCCAGGCGCAGCGCATCCACTACTTCATCGCTCATCCTGCTGTTCAGCAAATCATCACCACGCTGAAGACCCTCTATTGCCCATAAGGAACAGCCATGACTATCGCTACCCTTTCCCCTGAAGAGGCCCGGGCGCAAATTGCGCAAGGGGCCAGATTGATCGATATTCGCGATGCCGATGAGTACGCCCGGGAGCACATCCCCGATGCCGAACTGGTGCCCCTGGCCGCGCTGAACAATGGCGCAACGCTAAAGGCGACAGCGGATCAAACCGTAATCTTCCATTGCCAGGCGGGGTCGCGCACGCAAAATAATGCCATTCGTCTGCTGGCGGCGGCAGCGCCGGCGCAGGTCAAACTGCTGGCCGGTGGCATTCAGGCCTGGAAAGCGGCGGGTTTGCCGGTCAAAGAGGACAAAACGCAGCCGCTGCCGCTGATGCGCCAGGTACAGATCGCCGCAGGCGGACTTATTCTTCTGGGCGTCGCGCTGGGCTATGGCGTCAGTAGTGGCTTTTTCCTGCTCAGTGCTTTCGTCGGCACTGGGTTAACCTTTGCCGGGATCACCGGTTTTTGTGGGATGGCGCGCCTGCTGGCTATCATGCCCTGGAACCGGCGCTGACGCCGGGTTCTTCAGGCCTGTTGTCTGCGGATATTCAGCTGAGCTAAAGTGAAGACCAGTACAATGCAGTTATCCATGCAGAGGAGAAAAATGATGTATTCAATAGGTGACCTGGTTCAACCGCGTGCGGGTGGGCCAAAACTGAAGATTGTGGCAGTCGGCGAGGATCATATTGTTGCCGTGCAGGCCAGTAATGAGCAGGGCGAGAAATATACTCTCAAGCCCGCTGACGTCACGCCTTATACAGAAGAAGGCGATTTTGGCGTGTGCTAATACAAACGGTGGGCTCCCCCACCGTTATTTTTACGCTATCCGACGGCACTCTTTATACCTGCATATGCCTGCCGAATATCACTCCCGTTAACCCTTAAATCAGAAAACTGTCCAGCGTCGCACCTGCTTCAATCGCCCGGGCGATCGGCTTCGGCATACGTCCCTGGCCGGTCCAGGTTTTATCCGCACCGGAACTATCGGTAAACCGGTATTTTGCCGGACGCGGCTGGCGTTTTTTCGCCTCTTTCGACGGAGCCGAATTCTGCGTGACCAGCTCATCAGGCATGATGCCATCGGCGATCATTAATTCCAGCCAGGTATTAATTTTTTCCTGGTATTCGGCATTCTGTTGCCTGACAGACTGCTGTTCTGACCGTTTTTCTTCAGTGACGACCCTGAGTTTTTCCAGCATTTCTTCAAGCACGTCAATGGAGAATTCACGCGACATGGCCCGCAGCGAACGGATATTATTCAACTTCTGTAACATTAAAGACATAAATTTCTAAACGATCCCAAATTGCAAATAAGACATTACTACCGGGGTACTCTAATATATGAAGCTATTTATTACCACCCTAAATGCCGAAGGATAAATATATCTATCCTGCCCCGTTTAATTCCCATTTAAAATATCTTCAGCAGCCACCAAATTAAAAAAGAGAATTAATTAAACAACAATTTGAATAGGGTAAAAAAACCGCAAAAAGCTTATCCCCCTCTATATTACCTGCATGGTCAGCAAGTTAGAGTGATATATCCGGGCTGTGGGTGAGACCAAAACCAACGGTGTGTGAATGAACATGCATGAAAATCGAATATACAGCCATGATGAAAAACAGAATCTAATGCTAATTTCATAGGCTTTTTGGCATAAATTATTCTAAAAGTGACAGGCATCACACTGAAACGTTACTTCAGACTATAGTCGTCTCGCTCGTCAGCCAGGCTGCTTCTGATGGACTGTAGCACCAACAATACAACTAATTGATAATTAAACAAAAAATAAAGAACCAGGACAAAAGTAGCGCAGCGAAGAAAAAACCACCTTTCACAGAGTATTTTATCGACAAAAAGCCATTAAATAAAAATTTATAGCTAGTTGCCACTTTTAATGCAGAGATATAATCTACGCACATCAAAACAGGCAACCCAAAACGCTGCAAAAGAGCGACTTTTTTGGCTTATCAGACTTCATTTTCGAGGAGCACACCGATGTTCTCTGCGCAGTCCCGCTTGCGTCATGCGGTAGCAGACACCTTTGCGATGGTGGTCTACTGCACCGTTGTGAACATGTTGATCGAAATTTTTCTCTCCGGAATGACTTTTGAGCAGTCGTTATCTTCGCGCCTGGTAGCAATTCCGGTGAACATTATTATTGCGGTGCCCTACGGGTTTTACCGCGACCGCGCAATGCGCCTGGCTCGTCACATCAGTCCTTCCGCCTGGATGAAGAATATTGCTGATGTCGTGGCCTATGTGACGTTTCAGTCACCGGTTTATGTCGCTATCTTATTTGCCGTTGGTGCCGACTGGCACCAGATTGCCGCAGCGGTGAGTTCAAATATTGCGGTATCAATGATGATGGGTGCAGTCTACGGCTACTTCCTCGATTACTGCCGTCGCCTGTTCCGCGTCAGCGCGTACCAGCAGGCTAAGGCCTGACCCCCGATACAACCAGCGACTGACACTGTCAGTCGCTTGCTCGTCGATTATCCCCACTTCGCTCAACTATCTGGTCGTCATACGATTAGCTATGGGACAGACTCGGCTGGGCTTCGCCATATAATCCATTCAAAAAACGCTCAAGCGCCAAACGCGAACTGAACCCGTGTGGAATACCATAATGCTGCTGTACGTCTCCGGCTAAATACAGCGGAAACTGTTCGTAATGATCGCAGGTTTTGATATCCGACGCGGGATCCGCCAGCGAATTACTCCGCTCTTTTAGAGCCGGATGAATAATTAAAGCGGTACGCCCCATGCGCGCTTCGCGGTTCACATAAACATAATTATCGCCACGGCGATAGCCGTACGCTTTTTGCGTCACAACATCCATAGTGAAGCCGGCTTTTTCAAGAACACGCGCCACTTCATCGGGTCTTAAATACATACTCATTCCTCATTATCTTTTACCGCACATTTACCTTACCTTATTCATCATTGATAGCGCTTTCGGAAAATTCCAGAAACGGCATGGCCAAAGCATAATTCAAAATCTTGTTCTACACTTAATGGCTCAACGGAATTAAGGGAGAAATCGATGGCTAACCGTCTGAACCGCAACAATGTCGATGAAAGCGCTGAAGATATTCATAACGATGTCAGCCAATTAGCGGATACGCTGGAAGAGGTGCTGAAATCATGGGGCAGCGATGCGAAAGATGAAGCTGATGCCGCACGGAAAAAAGCCCAGGCGCTGCTAAAAGAGACCCGTGCCCGTCTGAACGGGAATAACCGCGTTCAGCAGGCCGCCCGCGATGCCGCAGGCTGCGCTGATACCTATGTGCGTGATAAACCGTGGCAGAGCGTTGGTGCCGCCGCCGCAGTTGGGTTATTTATTGGCGTATTATTGAATTTACGTCGATAATATAAACGATAGATGAAGATAACAAATACGCGTCAGCCCCTGTGCGCCATTGGCCCAGGGGCTTTTTGTTGTCTCAACACATGTTGGCCTGAATGGCTGCTTTAGGGAGACCTAATCCCCGCCATCCTCAATCAGCGACTTTACTTATCAGCAGAAAACAGCGCAACGTTGAGTTGGCGCACTACCTCCGTCGCCATCTCCATCGACGTCAAATTAGTAAAACTCACCAGCAGGCCTCCCTCGCCGCGACTGTGCATACGCCAGTCGCTCAGCGCCTGCGCAGCCAACCCGGCCTGCCTTGCCTTTAGCGCCAGCTCCCGATCGTCACCGTTTACCGTAATAACCAGCTGAATCCCACCCAGCTGTGCTACGACGCCAAACCCCTGCGCCAGCAGGGCTGACTCCAGCCACTGCCGGCGCTGCGCATAGCAGGTACGCATTTTCTTCAGGTGACGCCAGAAATGGCCTTGATGGATAAAATCCGCCAGCGTCTGCTGCCACAGCGTCGGCACGCTACAGCTCATCAGCTCCGCCTGCTGACGAAAGGCGGCAACCTGTGGGAGCGGCACCACCAGCCAGGCGGCGTGGAGTGCCGGGAAAAGCGATTTACTGAAGGTGCCGGCGTAAATCACCCGCTGCGGAGCATCAAGACTTTTCAGCGGCGGCAGCGGCTTGCCCCGATAGCGAAATTCACTATCGTAATCATCTTCAATGATCCATGCATGGCGCTGGGCAGCCCACGCCAGTAGCTGCCTGCGTCGGGTCAGCGACAGCGCCACGCCCAGCGGGCTCTGGTGTGCAGGAGTGAGGAGCGCAAAATGAGCCTGCGGATAATGCCGTTGCGCCCACGCCACATCCATCCCCTCTTCATCGACAGGAACCGGATCGATAATCACGCCTTCCTGGATAACCCCCGGCCGAATCAGCGGAAAACCGGGGTCTTCCATCCAGATATGCTGACCGGGCTGCGCCAGCGTGCGCAAGATCAGGCGCATTGAGGCAGCATAGCTACCGGTCACCAGCACCTGCTCAGGCAGGCACTCGATACTGCGCGAAAGGCGTAAATAATCGACAATAGCCCGGCGAAGGATCATTTCGCCACACGGATCGCCGGGGGCCAGATCAAAACGCGTTTGCGTTCGGAGTCGCCGCCCCATTACCCGCGCCCACAGGCCGCGAGGGAAAAGATCCAGCGCCGGCAGCCCCAGTTGAAACGGCAGTGGCGTCGTCGGTTCATGACCCACAGGAAAACGCGGCGCCACCGCCCGCTGCGGACTCAGCCGCTCGCTGACAAAAGTGCCCGCCTGCCCTCGCCGCTCCAGCCAGCCCTGGGCCACCAGCTCACCCCAGGCATTCTCTACGGTTGCCCGGGAGACGCCCAGCTCCTGCGCATAGACCCGGCTGGCGGGCAAACGACTACCGGGCGCGAGTTCGCCGCGCTCTATCGCCGATTTTAGCTGCCGGGCAATACGCTGATAGTGCGGTACTTTTTTAACGTCCATTATGGTCTGCTTTTTTCATTAAAATATGGCTATCTTTTGCAGTCCATTATAGTGCTATTTTGCGCTGGTCTTAGAACCGATTACCTGCGGTTCCCGTTTGAGGAAAATATTATGAGTACACTCCGTCAGCCCTATAACGAACTGAGCCCGGAAGTTTATCACGCGCTGGTCCAGGCAAAGATTGCGCTGGAAAAAAGCGAACTGGATGGCGCCCTGCTGGAACTGGTTTACCTGCGGGTATCACAGATTAACGGCTGCGCCTTCTGCCTGGAAATGCACAGTAAAGCGCTGCGTAAATCCGGCGTGGCGCAGAATAAACTGGACGCGCTGGCAGGCTGGCGGGTAAGCGGGCATTTCAGTGCCGCTGAACAGGCCGCGCTGGCCTGGGCAGAATCCGTGACCCATATTGCCAGCACCCATGCAGAAGATGAGGTTTACCTGCCGCTGCTGGACCATTTCAGCGCACGCCAGATAAGCGATCTGACCTTCGCCATCAGCCTGATGAACGCCTTTAACCGCCTTGCCGTCAGCATGCGCCAGTAATTTCAGGCGCACCGCCCCCCGCCCTCTCGGGGTTCTTCCGTGAGGGTTATCTTTATCTAAAAACGCTATATATTGCGTGGTTGAACTTTTAGATAACTACATCTAGTATTTCCTACACAGTTAACCGATACCGAACGTCGCACATTTTTGTGCCGTTCTGTTATCTTAAATGGAAATACGAATCATGCGCATTACTATTTACACTAAAAATGACTGCGTCCAGTGCCATGCGACAAAGCGGGCAATGGAAAGCCGCGGATTTGCCTTTGAGATGGTGAATGTCGAGCATCACCCGGACGCCGCTGACATGCTGCGCGAGCAAGGTTTTCGTCAGCTACCGGTGGTGATTGCCGGTGAAACCCGCTGGTCTGGCTTCCGCCCCGATATGATCAACCGCCTGCGCCCCGAACCGGCAGTCAGCGCATGAGCCTGATCGTCTACTTCTCAAGCAGTTCCGAAAATACGCACCGGTTTGTCCAGCGTCTGGGGCTGCCCGCGGTGCGCATTCCGCTTAACGAGCGGGAGCGTATCCAGGTAGACGAGCCCTACATTCTCATCGTCCCCAGCTACGGCGGCGGCGGCACGGCAGGCGCGGTGCCTCGACAGGCAATGCGTTTTTTAAACAACCCACATAACCGCCAGCGTATACGCGGCGTGATTGCCGCCGGCAACCGCAACTTCGGCGACGCCTACGGACGGGCAGGCGACGTCATCGCACAAAAGTGCGGCGTACCGTATCTGTATCGCTTTGAGCTGATGGGCACCCCAACCGATGTCGACAACGTGCGTAAAGGAGTAAGCGAATTTTGGCAACGACAACCGCAGAACGTATAGCCACCGAGGTGGCGGATTACCACGCCCTCAATGCGATGCTGAATTTGTATGACAGCGATGGCCGTATTCCATTTGAAAAGGACCAGCAGGCGGTGGACGCCTTTATGGCGACGCACGTTCAGGCCAACACCGTCACCTTTAGCTCGCAGAACGAGAAGCTGGACTGGCTAATCGCCGAAGGCTATTACGATGCCAACGTACTGGCCTGCTACGATCGCCACTTTGTGCTGGGACTGTTTGACCATGCAAACGGCTATCGTTTCCGCTTCCGGACTTTTCTTGGCGCCTGGAAGTTTTACACCAGCTATACGCTGAAGACCTTCGACGGTAAACGCTACCTTGAGCATTTCGCCGACCGGGCCTGTATGGTGGCCCTGAGCCTGGCGCAGGGCAATGAAGTCCTGGCCCGCCAGCTCACCGATGAAATCCTCAGCGGTCGCTTCCAGCCAGCGACGCCCACCTTCCTCAACGCCGGTAAACAGCAGCGCGGCGAACTGGTTTCCTGCTTCCTGTTGCGCATTGAAGACAATATGGAGTCGATTGGCCGGGCGGTAAACTCGGCGCTGCAACTGTCAAAACGCGGCGGTGGCGTGGCGTTTTTGCTCTCCAGTTTGCGCGAAGCCGGCGCACCAATTAAGCGGATTGAAAACCAATCCTCCGGCGTGGTGCCGGTAATGAAAATGCTGGAGGACGCCTTCTCCTACGCCAATCAGCTCGGCGCTCGTCAGGGCGCTGGCGCGGTCTACCTGCATGCCCATCACCCGGACATTCTGCGTTTCCTGGATACCAAGCGGGAAAACGCCGACGAGAAAATCCGTATCAAAACGCTGTCTCTCGGGGTGGTGATTGCAGATATTACCTTCCAGCTGGCAAAGGACGATGCGCAAATGGCGCTGTTCTCGCCCTATGACGTCGAACGTCTATATGGCAAACCGTTTGGCGATATCGCCATCAGCGAGATGTACGCGCAGCTGGTCGCCGATGAACGGGTCAGTAAACGCTGGATCCGCGCCCGCGATCTGTTCCAGCGTCTGGCGGAAATTCAGTTTGAGTCCGGCTATCCGTACATCATGTTTGAAGATACCGTCAACCGGGCTAACCCAATTGCCGGGCGGATTAACATGAGCAACCTGTGTTCAGAAATCTTGCAGGTCAACACCCCGTCAACCTTTGATGAAAATCTCGATTACGCCCATGTGGGTCAGGATATCTCCTGCAATCTTGGGTCGCTGAATATTGCTCATACTATGGATTCACCGGATTTTGCCCGGACCATCGCCGTCGCGGTTCGCGGTCTGACGGCGGTGTCGGACATGAGCGATATTCGCTCGGTGCCCTCGGTGGCGGCGGGCAATGCCGCCTCCCATGCCATCGGTCTTGGGCAGATGAACCTGCACGGCTATCTGGCCCGGGAAGGTATTGCCTACGGCAGCCCGGAAGGGCTGGATTTTACCAACCTCTATTTTTATACCGTCACCTGGCACGCGCTGCACACCTCAATGCAGTTAGCCCGCGAGCGCGGTCAGCATTTTGTCGGGTTTGAGCAATCACGCTACGCCAGCGGCGAGTATTTCGACCAATACCTGCAGGGCGACTGGCAGCCGAAAACGGCAAAAGTCCGCGAACTGTTCTCCCGCGCCGGCGTGACGCTGCCCGACCGTGCCATGTGGCAGCAGCTCCGCGATGACGTGAAGCGCTACGGCATCTATAACCGCAATTTGCAGGCGATCCCGCCCACCGGCTCCATCTCCTACATCAACCATGCGACCTCGAGCATCCACCCGATTGTCGCAAAGATTGAGATCCGCAAAGAAGGGAAAACCGGGCGGGTTTACTATCCCGCGCCGTTTATGACCAATGACAACCTGGCGCTGTATCAGGACGCCTGGGAAATCGGTCCACAAAAGATTATCGACACCTATGCCGAAGCAACGCGGCACGTCGATCAGGGACTCTCGCTGACGCTCTTTTTCCCCGATACCGCCACCACCCGCGATATCAATAAAGCACAAATCTACGCGTGGAAAAAAGGCATCAAAACGCTGTATTACATCCGTCTGCGCCAGCTGGCGTTGGAAGGTACCGAAATCGAATGCTGCGTATCCTGCGCGCTGTAAGGAGAACAGGATGACCCATTTAACGCGTATCAGCGCTATTAACTGGAATAAAATTGAGGACGATAAGGATCTGGAGGTGTGGAATCGCCTGACCAGCAACTTCTGGCTACCGGAAAAGGTACCACTGTCCAACGATATCCCGGCCTGGCAGACGCTGACGCCGACGGAACAGCAGCTCACCATTCGCGTGTTCACCGGCCTGACGTTGCTTGATACGATTCAGAACACCATCGGCGCGCCGGCGCTGATGGCGGATGCCCTGACCTCTCACGAAGAGGCGGTGCTCTCCAATATCAGCTTTATGGAAGCGGTACACGCCCGCTCCTACAGCTCGATTTTCTCCACGTTATGCCAGACCAAAGATGTTGATGCCGCCTATGCCTGGAGCGAAGAGAACGCACCGCTCCAGCACAAAGCCCGGCTGATGCTGGAGTATTATCAGGCGGATAATCCGCTAAAGAAGAAAATCGCCAGCGTGTTCCTCGAATCGTTCCTCTTTTATTCCGGATTCTGGCTGCCAATGTATTTCTCAAGCCGCGGCAAAATGACCAATACCGCCGACCTGATTCGCTTGATTATCCGCGATGAAGCGGTGCACGGTTATTACATCGGCTATAAATACCAAAAAGGGCTGGCAAGGATTAGCGCCGAGGAGCAGGAACAGCTGAAAAATTTCGCTCTCGATTTGCTGATGGATTTATACGATAACGAACTGGCCTACACCCGGGATTTGTACGCCGATAGCGGCTGGATTGAGGAGGTGAACGCCTTCCTGTGCTACAACGCCAACAAAGCGCTGATGAACCTCGGCTACGAGGCGTTATTCCCGGCGGAGATGGCGGCGGTTAACCCGGCGATTCTGGCGGCGCTTTCGCCAAACGCCGATGAAAACCACGACTTTTTCTCCGGTTCTGGCTCCTCATACGTTATGGGAAAAACAGAAGAAACCGCCGACGACGATTGGGATTTTTAACCTTACTTCTACCAGGAGAATATTGCCCATTTTCCTGGTAGGTCCGTCCTTATTATTTACTTTCATCACACAAAATAACCCCGTGATATTTTACTGAAATCTAGCCGTAATATTCATCAAGAATCGAGCTATTCACCCGTTATTATCATGCCATCGCCAAAAAATATTACCTTCTGATAATCAACGCTCAGCCCTTCTATCACGGGGAATACGCCAGACATTCCCGCGCTCATTTCGACACCCGAGGGACATTGAGGGTTGTCACAGAATCTGAGTATGTTAGGGTGTAAAAAGGTAATTATCTCCACCAGGTACTATATTGACATAATACAAATAACAGGAAACTCTCTATTGCATGGCAATTAAATTAGAAATCAAGAATCTCTATAAGATATTTGGCGAGCATCCACAGCGAGCGTTCAAATATATTGAAAAAGGATTTACCAAAGAACAACTACTGGAAAAAACGGGACTTTCGCTTGGCGTAAAAGACGCCAGTCTGACCATTGAAGAAGGCGAGATATTCGTCATCATGGGGCTTTCCGGCTCAGGAAAATCGACCATGGTTCGCCTTCTCAATCGCCTGATTGAACCCACCCGCGGGCAGGTGCTGATAGATGGCGTCGATATCGCCAAAATCTCAGAAACCGAGCTGCGTGAGGTGCGCAGAAAAAAGATCGCAATGGTATTTCAGTCATTTGCGCTGATGCCGCATATGACCGTTCTGGACAATGCCGCCTTTGGCATGGAGCTGGCGGGTATGTCAACCCAGGAGCGCCAGCAGAAAGCGCTGGAGGCGCTGCGCCAGGTCGGTCTGGAAAACTATGCGCACGCTTATCCGGACGAGCTGTCCGGCGGGATGCGCCAACGCGTTGGTCTCGCGCGCGCGCTGGCCATCAACCCTGACATCTTATTAATGGATGAAGCCTTCTCGGCCCTTGACCCATTAATTCGTACCGAAATGCAGGATGAGCTGACAAAATTACAGGCGAAACATCAGCGTACCGTGGTCTTTATTTCCCACGATCTTGATGAAGCTATGCGCATTGGCGATCGTATTGCCATCATGCAAAATGGCGAAGTGATTCAGGTCGGCACCCCGGATGAAATACTGAATAATCCGGCCAATGATTATGTGAAAACCTTCTTCCGCGGTGTCGATATTAGCCAGGTATTCAGCGCTAAAGATATTGCCCGCCGAAGCCCGGTTGGCTTAATTCGTAAAACGCCAGGTTTCGGCCCACGTTCGGCATTGAAATTATTGCAGGACGAAGACCGCGAATATGGTTATGTGATTGAACGTGGTAATAAGTTTGTCGGCATTGTCTCTATTGATTCACTGAAATCCGCGTTGAGCGAAGGTCAGGGAATTGATGCGGCGTTACTCGCATCCCCGCAAGCGGTGGATGCGCAAACGTCGCTCAGCGACCTGCTCTCCCACGTAGGCCAGGCACCGTGCGCGGTCCCGGTAGTGGATGAAGGGCACCAGTACATCGGCATTATTTCTAAAGGAATGCTGCTGAAGGCTTTAGATCGCGAGGGGGCAAACAATGGCTGATCAATCTAACCCGTGGGAAACCGCACCGGCGGCAGACAGCGCCGCACAATCTGCCGATGCCTGGGGTACTCCGGCATCCGCACCGACCGACGGCGGCGGGGCCGACTGGCTAAACAGCGCGCCAGCGCCGCAGCCGGAACATTTCAACATCATGGATCCGTTCCACAAAACGCTGATCCCACTCGACAGCTGGGTGACTCACGGGATCGACTGGATAGTGGTTCACTTCCGCCCGCTGTTCCAGGGTATCCGCGTGCCGGTGGACTATATCCTCAGCGCCTTCCAGCAGCTGTTATTAGGTATGCCGGCGCCGGTCGCGATTGCGCTGTTCGCCCTCATCGCCTGGCAAATCTCCAGCGTGGGGATGGGCGTGGCGACGCTGATCTCTCTGGTGGCAATCGGTGCGATCGGTGCCTGGTCGCAGGCGATGGTGACTCTGGCCCTGGTGCTGACCGCACTGCTGTTCTGTATGTTGATCGGCCTGCCGCTGGGGATCTGGCTGGCACGTAGCCCACGCGCGGCGAAAATTATCCGCCCGATGCTGGATGCTATGCAGACCACGCCAGCGTTCGTCTACCTGGTGCCGATCGTGATGCTCTTCGGGATTGGTAACGTCCCGGGCGTGGTGGTGACGATTATCTTTGCCCTGCCGCCAATCGTGCGTTTGACCATCCTCGGGATAAACCAGGTGCCCGCTGATCTGATTGAAGCCTCGCGATCGTTCGGTGCCAGCCCGCGTCAGCTGCTCTTTAAGGTCCAGCTGCCGCTGGCAATGCCGACCATCATGGCCGGGGTTAACCAGACGCTGATGCTGGCGCTGTCGATGGTGGTTATCGCCTCGATGATTGCCGTGGGCGGCCTGGGCCAAATGGTACTGCGTGGCATCGGCCGTCTCGATATGGGACTGGCAAGCGTCGGCGGCGTCGGGATTGTCATCCTGGCCATTATTCTCGACCGCCTGACCCAGGCCGTTGGCCGCGACTCCCGCAGCCGTGGCAACCGTCGCTGGTACGCAACCGGCCCTCTGGGCTTCATTACCCGCCCTTTCTGTAAGTAATCATCTCATCGCCCGGCGGCATTGCACCTGCCGGGCCCGCAGCCCCCCTCTTATGTATAAGGAATAACGATGCGACATAACACGATTATTGCCACAACGTTGGCCACACTGCTCACTACCAGCGCTGCCTGGGCAGCCGATCTGCCGGGAAACGGCATCACCGTCAAACCCATTCAAAGCACCATTACGGAAGAGACCTTCCAGACCCTGCTGGTCAGCCGTGCGCTGGAGAAGCTGGGCTACACCGTCGATAAACCCAGCGAAGTGGACTATAACGTCGGCTACACCTCGCTCGCCTCCGGCGACGCGACTTTTACCGCCGTCAACTGGCAGCCGCTGCATGATGATATGTACGCCGCCGCCGGTGGCGATAAAAGCTTCTATCGCGAAGGCGTTTTTGTTAACGGCGCGGCACAGGGCTACCTGATCGATAAAAAAACTGCCGAGCAGTATCACATCAAATCAATCGATCAGCTGAAAGACCCCAAAATCGCCAAACTGTTTGATACCAACGGCGACGGCAAAGCCGACCTGACCGGCTGTACGCCGGGCTGGGGCTGCGAAGCGGTGATTAACCATCAAATTGATGCCTATGGCCTGAGCAATACGGTGGTGCACAATCAGGGGAATTACGCGGCGATGATGGCCGATACCATTGCCCGCTATAAAGAAGGCAAGCCGGTTATCTACTACACCTGGACACCGTACTGGGTCAGCGACGTGCTGAAGCCGGGTAAAGACGTGGTCTGGCTGCAGGTACCGTTCTCCTCCCTGCCGGGCGTGCAGAAAAATATCGACACCAGGCTGGCTAACGGTGCCAACTACGGTTTCCCGGTCAGTACGATGCATATTGTGGCGAACAAAGCCTGGGCTGAGAAAAACCCGGCGGCGGCAAAACTGTTCAGCATTATGAAGCTGCCTATTGCCGACATTAACGCCGAAAACGCGATGATGCATGAAGGTCACGCCTCAGAAGGCGATATTCAGGGTCACGTTGACGGCTGGATCAAAGCCCACCAGCAGCAGTTTGACGGCTGGGTGAAAGAAGCGCTGGCCGCGCAGAAATAACCTCCCCTCTGACCCGGATGGCGGTACGCTATCCGGGTTTCCGCTAGCGCTGTAGTGGTTGCTCCGGCGCGTTACAGACGGTCCCGTGTCCCCCGGCCAGCGCCGCTTAACAAGGTGTCAAAGCGCCCCGCTCTCTGCTAAGGTAGCCTCACCTGTTCAATCATGTGATATTCACGTGAATTATCAATAAATAACACCCTATGGAAAAACCCGCCCCTGCCAGCGAGGCCACGCTGCCTGAAGGAATCAAAGACAGCCTGCCGATTGTGATTAGCTATATTCCCGTGGCCTTCGCCTTTGGCCTGAACGCGACCCGGCTCGGCTTCACGCCGCTGGAAAGCCTGTTCTTTTCCTGCATCATCTACGCCGGCGCCAGCCAGTTTGTCATTACCGCGATGCTCGCCGCCGGCAGTTCATTGTGGGTGGCAGCCCTCACCGTCATGGCAATGGACGTACGTCACGTCCTGTACGGCCCTTCGCTACGTAGCCGTATTCATCGCGCGCTGGATAAGCGAAAAACCGCGCTCTGGGCTTTTGGCCTGACCGATGAGGTTTTCGCTGCGGCCACCGCAAAACTGGTGCGTGACAACCGCCGCTGGAGCGAAAACTGGATGCTCGGCATCGCCTTCACCTCCTGGATATCATGGGTGTTCGGTACTCTGACAGGCGCCTATTCCGGCAGCGGCCTGCTGGCCGGTTTTCCGGCGGTGGAGGCTGCGCTGAGTTTTATGCTACCCGCGCTGTTTATGAGCTTCTTGCTGGCTTCATTCCAGCGTAAGCAGTCTCTCAGCGTAACGGCCGCTCTGGCGGGTGCCCTGGGCGGTATTATTCTGTTTTCTATTCCGGCTGCGATCCTCGCCGGGATTGTCTGCGGCTGCCTGACCGCGCTGATTCAGGCCAGCATTCAGGGGATGCCCGATGAACAATAACGTGCTGATTATCGGAATCGTGGTCGGCTGCGTGAACTATCTGTTTCGCTACCTGCCCCTGCGTCTGCGCGCGGGCCATTCTCGCTCTGGCCGACGTGGCCCGGTTAGCGTCCTGCTCGATACTATCGGCATCGCCTCCATCTGCGCCCTGCTGATTGTCTCGAGCGTGCCGGAAATCCTCAGTGATTCCCGGCGACTACTGCCGACGCTGGTTGGATTTGCGGTACTGGGTCTGGTGTTCTGGAAGACCCGCAGCATTATTATCCCTACCCTGCTGAGCGCATTGGCCTATGGAATCGCATGGAAAATCACGACTTTTTTATAAGTTTAAAGTATCAATTTTAGTCAATAATTGATTTGATTTATTTGTCACAATAGTTATTATATCGGCTGTAATTAATGAGGTCATACCCAAATGGATAGTTCGTTTACTCCCATTGAGCAAATGCTCAAATTCCGCGCCAGCCGTCACGAAGATTTCCCTTTCCAGGAGATTCTGCTCACCCGCCTCTGTATGCACATGCAAGGTAAGCTACTGGAAAACCGCAATAAAATGCTGAAAGCGCAGGGAATTAACGAGACATTATTTATGGCGTTGATAACCCTGGAATCTCAGGAAAATCACAGCATTCAGCCTTCCGAGCTGAGCTGCGCGCTGGGATCGTCACGTACCAACGCTACCCGTATTGCCGATGAACTGGAAAAACGTGGCTGGATTGAACGTCGCGAAAGCGACAACGATCGCCGCTGCCTGCATCTGCAACTAACCGACAAAGGTCATCAGTTTTTGCGCGAAGTCTTACCGCCTCAGCATAACTGCCTGCATCAGCTCTGGTCTTCTTTAAGCACCAGCGAGAAAGATCAGCTCGAGCACATCACCCGCAAACTGCTTGGTCGCCTTGACCAAATGGAAGAGGATGGCGTGCTTGCGGAGTCACTGCGCTAAGCGCGGGAACCGCTCAAAACTTTTTCTGGATTGACAAGGAAAAACAGACAGGCCAGCAGATCTTCTGCTGGCCTTTCTGATAAACAGGTCGGCTCAGCCGATGTGAAATAATAAGATCGTGGAGAATAACATGAGCGCAAATGCGGAGAGCCAAACCCCGCAGCAACCGGACAGCAAGAAAGGTAAACGCAAAGGCGCCCTTCTGTTGCTGACATTGCTCTTTATTATTATTGCCGTGGCATACGGAATTTATTGGTTTTTGGTACTGCGTCATTATGAAGAAACCGATGACGCTTACGTGGCAGGGAACCAGGTGCAAATCATGGCGCAGGTGTCCGGCAGCGTGACGAAAGTCTGGGCTGACAACACCGATTTCGTGCAGCAGGGCGATACGCTAGTCACCCTTGACCAGACCGATGCCCAGCAGGCATTTGAAAAAGCGCAAACTCAGCTGGCCGCCAGCGTTCGTCAGACGCGTCAGCAGATGATCAACAGCAAGCAGCTGCAGGCGAATATCGACGTCAAGAAAACCGCGCTCTCTCAGGCACAGGCCGACCTCAACCGTCGTATCCCGCTGGGAGCCGCCAACCTGATTGGCCGTGAAGAACTGCAGCACGCCCGCGATACCGTCGCCAGCGCGCAGGCCGAGCTGGATGTTGCCATTCAGCAATTCAACGCCAACCAGGCCATCGTGCTCGGCACCCGTCTGGAACAACAGCCAGCGGTTCTGCAGGCGGCGACCGAAGTGCGTAATGCCTGGCTTGCGCTGCAGCGGACGCAAATCGTTAGCCCGATTACCGGCTACGTTTCTCGCCGTGCCGTACAGCCCGGTGCCCAGATTAGCCCCACCACACCGCTGATGGCGGTGGTACCAGCTACCAATCTGTGGGTCGATGCAAACTTTAAAGAAACCCAGCTGGCGCATATGCGTATCGGCCAGGAAGCGACCGTCATCAGTGATATTTACGGCGATGATGTGAAATATACCGGTAAGGTCGTCGGGCTGGACATGGGGACCGGCAGCGCGTTCTCACTGCTGCCGGCGCAGAACGCCACCGGTAACTGGATCAAGGTCGTCCAGCGTCTGCCGGTACGTATTGAGCTGGATGCCAAACAGCTGGCTGAACACCCGCTGCGTATTGGTCTTTCCACGTTGGTTGAAGTGAACACCACCAACCGCGATGGCGAGATGCTGGCTAACCAGACGCGCAAATCTCCGGTTTATGAAAGTAACGCTCGTGAAATCGCCCTTGAGCCGGTGAACAAACTGATCGACGGTATCATCCAGGCTAACGCGGGATAACTCGGGGTGAGCGTAATGCAACAGCAAAAACCGCTGGAAGGCGCACAGCTGGTCATCATGACCATTGCGCTGTCGCTTGCGACCTTCATGCAGGTGCTGGACTCCACTATTGCCAACGTGGCCATTCCAACCATTGCCGGTAACCTTGGCTCATCGTTGAGCCAGGGGACATGGGTTATCACATCATTCGGGGTGGCAAACGCCATCTCGATTCCGATCACCGGCTGGCTGGCAAAACGCGTCGGGGAAGTGAAACTGTTCCTGTGGTCGACGGTGGCGTTTGCCATCGCCTCCTGGGCCTGCGGGATGTCCAACAGCCTGACGATGCTGATTTTCTTCCGCGTCATTCAAGGGATCGTCGCCGGTCCGCTGATTCCGCTGTCGCAAAGTCTGCTGCTCAGCAACTACCCGCCGGCAAAACGCTCCATCGCGCTGGCGCTCTGGTCGATGACGGTGATCGTCGCGCCAATCTGTGGGCCTATTCTGGGCGGCTACATCAGCGATAACTACCACTGGGGTTGGATATTCTTTATCAACGTCCCGATTGGTGTTGCGGTGGTCGTGATGACGCTGCAAACCCTGCGCAGCCGCGAAACCAAAACGGAACAGCGGCGGATAGACGGCGTTGGCCTGGCGCTGCTGGTTCTTGGTATCGGCAGCCTGCAGGTGATGCTCGACCGCGGCAAGGAGCTGGACTGGTTCGCCTCAAACGAGATAATCGTTCTGACGATCGTGGCGGTGATCGCTATCAGCTTCCTGATCGTCTGGGAGCTGACCGATGACAACCCGATAGTCGATCTCTCGTTGTTCAAATCGCGAAACTTCACTATCGGCTGTCTGTGTATCAGCCTGGCCTATATGCTTTACTTCGGCGCCATCGTGCTGCTGCCGCAGCTGCTGCAGGAGGTATACGGCTACACGGCCACCTGGGCCGGCCTGGCTTCCGCACCGGTTGGGGTTATCCCGGTTATCCTGTCGCCGATTATCGGTCGTTTTGCCCATAAGCTCGATATGCGGCGGCTGGTCACCTTCAGCTTTATCATGTACGCGGTATGCTTCTACTGGCGAGCCTGGACCTTCGAACCCGGCATGGACTTCGGCGCTTCGGCGTGGCCGCAGTTTATCCAGGGCTTCGCGGTGGCCTGCTTCTTTATGCCACTGACCACCATCACCCTGTCCGGCCTGCCGCCGGAGCGGCTGGCGGCGGCATCGAGCCTGTCGAACTTTACCCGTACGCTGGCGGGTTCTATCGGAACTTCGATAACCACGACCATGTGGACCAACCGCGAGGCGCTGCACCATGCGCAGCTTACCGAATCGGTGACGCCGTATAACCCCAATGCCCAGCAGATGTACGATCAGCTACAGGGGCTGGGGATGACCCAGCAGCAGGCATCCGGCTGGATAGCCCAGCAGATAACCAACCAGGGACTGATTATTTCTGCTAACGAGATCTTCTGGTTTTCGGCGGCAATCTTCATTCTTCTGCTCGGCCTGGTCTGGTTTGCCAGACCGCCGTTCAGCGCAGGCGGCGGAGGCGGCGGCGCGCACTAAGTGTTAACAAAAGGGATCTGCGGATCCCTTTTTTATTGCCTGTCTTATGCCAACGTTGTCCAGTTCTCGCTAGTTTCTGTCCAGTTTGCTAAAGCGTCCCGCTCCGCGCTTCGGCAGGATAAAGATCCGACACAAGGAGAGAACTATGCTGACAAATCCTGGCGAAAAGTACCGCCCCTGGCCGCCAATTTCCCTGCCCGACCGCCGCTGGCCGGACAACCCGATAACCCAGGCGCCGCGCTGGCTCTCCACCGACCTGCGCGATGGCAACCAGGCGCTGGCCGAACCGATGGATGGCGCCCGTAAAATGCAGTTCTGGGACCTGCTGCTGGAGTGCGGATTTAAAGAAATTGAAGTGGCTTTTCCGTCGGCATCTCAGACCGACTTTAACTTCGTCCGCCAGCTGATCGATGAACGGCGTATTCCGCATGATGTGACGATCCAGGTGCTGACCCAGGCGCGAGAAGACCTCATTCTGCGTACCTTTGAATCGCTGCGCGGCGCCCACAGCGCCACCGTTCATCTGTATAACGCCACCGCACCGCTGTTTCGCAGGCTGGTGTTCGGTATGGATAAAGCGCAAATAATTGAGCTGGCAACCCGCGCCACCCACCTGATTCGCCAGCAGTGTGCAGACCAGCCGGACACCCGCTGGCAGTATGAATATTCACCAGAAACGTTCTGCTTTACCGAGCCGGAATTTGCTCTGGCTATCTGTGAAGCGGTAGCGGACATCTGGCAGCCCAGCGCAGAACGCCCGATGATTATCAATCTGCCCGCCACCGTCGAGGTCAGTACGCCAAACGTTTATGCTGACCAGATTGAGTATTTCTGTCGCCATTTCTCCCGCCGGGCCGATGTCTGCATTAGCGTTCACCCGCACAACGACCGGGGTACCGGCGTTGCCAGCGCGGAGCTGGCAGTAATGGCGGGCGCCGACCGCGTAGAAGGCTGCCTGTTCGGGAACGGCGAGCGCACCGGTAACGTCTGCCTGGTCACCCTGGCCATGAATCTCTATAGCCAGGGCATTACGCCACAGCTCAGCTTCCCGGAGATGAAACGGGTGGTCGAAGTGGTGGAAAACTGCAATCAGCTGCCGGTTCACCCACGCCATCCGTGGGCCGGCAGTCTTGCCTATACCGCCTTTTCCGGGTCTCATCAGGATGCGATCAAGAAGGGATTCGATGCCCGCCAGCCCGGCGACCGTTGGGAGATGCCCTACCTGCCCGTCGACCCGCAGGACATCGGCTGTAGCTATGAAGCGGTTATTCGCGTCAACAGCCAGTCCGGTAAGAGCGGCAGCGCCTGGTTAATCGAACAGAATCATGGGCTGAAGCTGCCCCGCGCATTGCAACAAGATTTCAGTCTGCACGTTCAGCAAGAGACCGATACGCATGGCAAAGAGATGACGCAGAATGCGCTCTGGCAGCTGTTCCGTTCCCGCTACGGCCTGATTGCTCAGCCGCCGCTGATGCTACTGGAGTATAAAAGCGACAGCCGGCAGGACGGCCAGCTCGCGTTGCAGGGCACGCTGCGGGTCAACGGCGAGACGCGCCGCCTTCAGGGTCATGGCAACGGCCTGCTTTCCGCCGCTGCCAGCGGCCTCAGCGCGCTGCTTAAGCAAACGTTCGTGATTAAGGATTACCACGAACATACCCTTGGTGAACGCAGCGACAGCCGTTCAGTGGCCTATATCCGCTGTATCTTCCCCAATGGCGACAGCCGCTGGGGTGTCGGGATCGATAATGACGTGGCGCGCGCTTCGCTGCAGGCGCTGTGTCATGCTATCTCCGGAGACGATCACTCCGGTGGACGGAAGTAATCACTGGGGGCGACGCCCATCACTCGACGAAACATCGCGCTGAAGGCGCTGTGGCTGCCATAGCCCAGATCCAGCGCCACCCGCAGCACCGACTGCCCCTGCGCCAGGCGAACCAGCGCTTCCATCAGCTTCGCCCGGCGCACCCATTCACTCCAGGTCAACGTGGTTTGCTGCTGAAAATGGCGATTAAGCGTGCGTTCGCTCATATTGCTCTCTTTCGCCGCCTGCTGGCTGCTCCACACTTCACCCGGCATTTCCCGTACCTTGTGACATAAACGGCGCAGCGCCTCGCTCCGGGGCTCCATCAGGCCAAACGGCAGTACCGCCATGCCGCGAATTTCATCGAGAATTAATTCATAAATGCGTTCGTCGCGACTGCTGGGTTCATAACGTTCGCCCAGCGCCAGCGAAGTGACGATCAGCTCGCGCAGCAGCGGCGTTATCTGGACAATCTGGCACGACGAAGGGAGATCGGCCCGGGCGAGAGGATCGATAAACAGCGTGCGGGCTGCGACCTGACCGGTAATCCGGAGCGCATGGGGCGTACCTGCCGGCAGCCAGACGCCGCGGCCAGGCGGGACAACCCAGTAGCCCACCGGCGTGTCAACCCGCACCACGCCGCAGAGGATATGCAGCAGCTGGGCGCAGTCATGCTGATGCCACGGTTCTGTATCGCCGTGAGCATAATCATGGGCAAATGGCACCAGAGCGCGGTGTTGAAAAGAGAAAGTTAAGGTCGTCGACATAGCGGCGCAGGAATAGCGGCCCGACACAGAGAGTCGGGCCGCTGCAGAAGAACTAGATGTGCAGTTCTTGCAGGGTTTCTTTCGGCAGAGCCAGATCATCGTTGCTGTTGATGCGCACGTCGCGCTCGATGATATGGCGCGCGATATCCTGAGCTTCTTCCAGCGAGTGCATGGTATAGGTGCCGCACTGGTAAACGTTCAGTTCCGGGATCTGCTTTTGATCTTTCACTTTCAGCACATCGGCCATCGCCGCTTTCCAGGCATCAGCGACGCGCTGCTCGTCCGGCGTACCAATCAGGCTCATATAGAAGCCCGTGCGGCAGCCCATCGGAGAGATGTCGATAATTTCCACACCATTGCCGTTCAGGTGGTCGCGCATAAAGCCCGCGAACAGATGCTCAAGAGTATGAATCCCTCTTTCCGGCATGACTTCCTGGTTTGGTACGCAAAAACGCAGATCGAAAACGGTAATTTCATCGCCGTGCGGCGTGTTCATTTTCTTCGCAACGCGCACCGCCGGTGCTTCCATGCGGGTATGGTCGACTGTGAAACTATCTAACAACGGCATTCTTCACCTCCGATAGTGATTTTTTTTAAAATAAAATGAACTCTTCTTACACCCGTGAGTCTGAGTATATGAAAGACGCGCATTTATTATCATCATCATCCCTGAATCAGAGATGAAAATTTGGCCACATTGACGTGGCCTTTTTCTTTTGTACCGCTTTTTGCTACGCGTGTCTTGCTAACAGGGCTTCAAACGGCTCGCTATCTTCCGCCTCCACCTTCTGCTGACGCACTACTGAAGCTTCACGTTCGGTAATAAAATCCTCTTCACGCAAAATTTCCAGCGGCTCTTCCCGCAGCATCGTACGATAGTGATCGGCCAGTTCTCTACCGGTACCCCCGATCCCCTCTTCAAGCATAGAACGCAGAATACGTGCTGAGAAAGTTAATTCCGGATCGTCGAAGCTGGCAACCAGCTCATCACACACCTGCTGGTATGCTTCGCCACCGTGAATGCTATCTAACGTCTGCGCCACGCGGCGCAAATCGCGGAACAGATCTTTACCCACTTTAGCCAGTGGGAACTGCGCGCTTTCACAACCGATGCCCAGCGTCAGACCCGGTTTACGGCCTTCAAGAATCACCCGATTCCAGTTAGTGCGCGTACACAGCAGCTCATCGCTGCTCATTTCCGGCGCATCGGCCAACACGCACCAAACCATGAACAGGTCAAGGAAGCGAACCTGCTGCTCATCAACGCCAATAGGTGAGAACGGGTTGATGTCCAGCGAACGCACTTCGATATATTCAATACCGCCGCGCAGCAGAGCGTCTGAAGGTGTCTCGCCGCTGCGGGTCACCCGCTTCGGACGAATTGGTGCGTAAAGCTCGTTTTCAATCTGCAGAATATTGCTGTTGATTTGCAGGTGCTTGCCGTCTTTTTCGAGGCCAATTTGGGCATACTCTTCCGACGGCGTTTTAATCGCCCGCTTTAATCCTGCCACATACTCATGCAGATCGTTAAACGTAATCCCGAGATTGCTTTGCGACTTATTGGTATAACCCAGGTCGCTCAGACGCAGAGAGGTCGCGTAAGGCAGGTAGTACATGCCATTTTTCGCTTCCTCAAACGGCAGCGTCGTTGGTTTCCCCTGCAGGAAAGAAGAGCAGATAGCCGGAGAAGCGCCGAACAGGTATGGGATCACCCAGCCGAAGCGGTAGTAGTTACGAATTGAACGGAAATAGCCGGCGGAAATCGCCTCTTTGCCGCTTTCCTCATCATCAACGCCGCACTTCGCCTGCCAGAATGCCATCGGCAGGGAGAAGTTATAATGCACGCCGGAGATGGTCTGCATCAGCGCACCATAGCGGTTTTTCAACCCCTCGCGATACAACGTTTTCAGACGACCAATATTCGAGGTGCCGTACTGCGCCAGCTCAATATCCTGACCAGGGGCAATATAGCAAGGCATGCTCAGCGGCCACATCCGCTCATCGCCCAACTGGCGTGCGGTATAGCGATGAACATCGCGCATAAAGGTGAGCATATGCTGAATATCGCCATCAACCGGCGTAATAAATTCCAGCAGCGCTTCGGCAAAATCGGTAGTAATCCATTTATGGGTCAACGCCGAGCCAAGGGCCTGAGGATGACCGGTCGTCGCCAGTGAACCATCGGCGTTGACGCGCAGCGTTTCGCGCTCAAGACCACGTTGGATACCCTGAAGAGCCTGTGGATTTTTTTCCAGCCAGGCCAGCGCCTGTGATACGTCCGGGATCAATTTGACCTCCCGCCTGTCGAAATCGTTTGAATAAGCATAATTGTAATGGTGACCATACAGGCTATCCCAGAAAACGTTATTGTTGCCGGCTCTGCGCACGAAAACCGGAAAGTACTGGCAGTACGTGCGGATTTCGGACCCGGTCCAGGTACGAAATAGCCGGTAACATGGCCTGCCGGGATAGTCTTAGTTCCACAATTAGTGCCACCACGTCATGCCCTGAAGCGTTACCACCGCAATGACGATATAGCGTAACGCTTTACCAAGGCATAAGAAAAAAAGTACCGGTCCCCAGGAGATGCGCATCCATCCCGCCAGCAAACACAGTAAATCGCCGATGACCGGCGCCCAGCTTAATAATAATGTGACCGCGCCGTAGCGCTTTAACCAGCCGGATGCTTTCTCCTGCCAGCGCGATGTTTTGCGCAGCGGAAACAAGCGCCCCAGAATAACGTTAGTTACCCCTCCAAGGCTATTGCCGATTGTTGCTATTAATACCAGAGCCCACGGCTGACTGGCTCCCGTAAGAAGCATAGCAACCAGCACAACTTCCGAATTACCGGGAAGTAATGTGGCGCTCAGGAAACTACTGGCAAATAGCGATATCAGCGACAGAGCGTCGCTCACAGTAACCGAACGTCCACGGCATCCATCCCCGCACGCTTCGCCGCCTGCAGGCCAAAATCAGCATCTTCAAAGACGACACATTTTTCCGGCTCAACGCCCATGCGCTGCGCGCACAGCAGAAAAGTATCAGGCGCGGGCTTATGATTCTGGACATGATCGGCGGCCACCACCGCCACAAAATAGTGACGCAGACCGAGGTGCGCTAATAGCGCTTCGGCCACGGCGCTTTCACTGCCGGTACCGACCGACATCGGGCGACGTCCGTGCCATGCCTTCACCACTTCGATCAGCGGTAAGGGACGTACGCTGTCCAGCAGCATGGCCTTCACGGCAGCGGTTTTTTCCTGCGCCAGGCGGTGAGGATCTAAATCAGCCTGATTCAGTTCGATAATCGCCTGGGCAATACGCCAGGTCGGAGAACCATTGAGCGCGACCATCGCCTGCTCGTCGAAACGCATTCCGTAACGACCCAAAACCTCGTGCCACGCCTTACGATGCGTCGGCTCGGTATCAAGGATGGTGCCATCCATATCAAAGATCAGTCCTGCGTAACGTTCGTACATCGTGTTCTCACAAACCGGGTAAGAAAACGTTACTTTATCGCAAAAGGCGCATGTTGTCGCGGGGAGCGCCTCAAGCAATAAAGGCGCCGCCGGGCGCCTTTATGCTATTAATACGATGGTTTATTTGATTTTTAAATCATTCTCAACCAGACGAACGCCCTGCACTCTGCGGGTCACTTCCACCGCACGGTTAGCATCCTTCGCTGACGAGACAAAGCCACTCAGTTGAACGCGCCCCTTAAAGGTCTGTACGCTGATTTCAGAGGACTTAATCTCTTTTTCATTAAACAACGCGGTTTTGACTTTCGTGGTGACGACGGTATCGTCAATATAGCCACCGGTACTTTCCTTCGTAGACGATCCCGCACAGCCAGCTAACGACACGGCCACCAGAAGCGTCGCACAAAACGCAGGTATTGCTTTGAACCATTTCATGGATTTCTCTCCTTGCACTCATCTCACCCAAATCAGGTCGATACACACGGGTAAATTATAGTGGAAAGAGTCACTTGCCAATAAAAAAAGTTTGAGATGCATCGTTGAAAGGTATTCAACACAGGAAGAGGCTAAACGGGCTTTGCCAGAAAGGCAGAAAGAGAAAGCGGAGATGATTCGAGTTTGGGTTTGGGTTTGGGTTTGGGTTTGGGTTTGGGTTTGGGGAAGATGGTGCATCCGGGAGGATGACTCACTGTGTTCGCCCTACGGGCCGTTGCTGAAGCAACGTTATCCTCCCTGGCGCAGACGGTTATTACCGCTACCCCAGCCACTTCTTCATTGCTGAAGACAGGGGAGAAGATGGTGCATCCGGGAGGATTCGAACCTCCGACCGCTCGGTTCGTAGCCGAGTACTCTATCCAGCTGAGCTACGGATGCATCAGGGAGAACTTCTTTACGACATTAACTTCTCTGGTACTGGCGATAATTTCGCAGACCATGAAACAACAAACAGGCTGTTATTTCGAAGAAAATGGTGCATCCGGGAGGATGACTCACTTCGTTCGCCCTACGGGCCGTTGCTGAAGCAACGTTATCCTCCCTGGTGCAGACGGTTATTACCGCTACCCCAGCCACTTCTTCATTGCTGAAGACATGGGAGAAGATGGTGCATCCGGGAGGATTCGAACCTCCGACCGCTCGGTTCGTAGCCGAGTACTCTATCCAGCTGAGCTACGGATGCATCAGGGAGAACTTCTTTACGACATTAACTTCTCTGGTACTGGCGATAATTTCGCAGACCATGAAACAACAAACAGGCTGTTATTTCGAAGAAAATGGTGCATCCGGGAGGATGACTCACTTCGTTCGCCCTACGGGCCGTTGCTGAAGCAACGTTATCCTCCCTGGTGCAGACGGTTATTACCGCTACCCCAGCCACTTCTTCATTGCTGAAGACATGGGAGAAGATGGTGCATCCGGGAGGATTCGAACCTCCGACCGCTCGGTTCGTAGCCGAGTACTCTATCCAGCTGAGCTACGGATGCATCAGGGAGAACTTCTTTACTACGCGTCAGTGTCACATCTAACACTTGCCACACTGAGTAAGATGGTGCATCCGGGAGGATTCGAACCTCCGACCGCTCGGTTCGTAGCCGAGTACTCTATCCAGCTGAGCTACGGATGCAAAATGGCGGTGAGGCGGGGATTCGAACCCCGGATGCAGCTTTTGACCGCATACTCCCTTAGCAGGGGAGCGCCTTCAGCCTCTCGGCCACCTCACCACACGCCTCTTACGAGTGCTTCGAAGAACTTGTTTCTGCTCTTCGTCGCTGCGATGGCGCACATATTACTTTCTGGTACTTATAAGTCAAACAATTTTTCGAGACCTTTTTCCGTTTGCACACTTACCGCGCAATTAGCGTGCAAAAACGGCAAAAAGAGTGTTTTATCAACAGGAATTCAGGGGTTTCGGCCAGCTATCAGCAAAAGAAAAATGTGGCGAATGATGGGCAATGAACAAAAAAGAGAGACGGCAGAAGAAGAAAAGTCAGAAAAAAGGGCGGGAGCTGGGATGCGCCTCACGGAATCGCGAGGCGCGGAAACCTTAGTAACTGGACTGCTGGGATTTTTCAGCCTGGATACGCTGGTAGATCTCTTCACGATGCACAGAGACTTCTTTAGGGGCATTAACGCCAATACGTACCTGGTTACCCTTAACCCCTAAAACTGTCACAGTGACCTCATCTCCAATCATGAGGGTCTCACCAACTCGACGAGTCAGAATCAGCATTCTTTGCTCCTTGAAAGATTAAAAGAGTCGGGTCTCTCGTATCCCGGCATTATCCATCATATAACGCCAAAAAGTAAGCGATGACAAACACCTTGCGGTGTAAGCAGTCACGGCATCACATTCTGTTAAACCTAAGTTTAGCCGATATACACAACTTCAACCCGACTTTATCGTTATCAGTGCTTCTCTTGCAAGCTACCGTTATCCAAGGATAAAGGTAGCTATGCATTTATAGTTATTACAGTTTTGCGCTGACCCAGCCTTTCACACTGGCTAACGCTGCAGGGAGAGCAGACGCATCGGTACCACCGGCCTGAGCCATATCCGGACGACCGCCCCCTTTGCCACCCACCTGCTGGGCGACCATTCCAACCAGCTCCCCTGCTTTCACGCGATCTGTCACATCCTTAGACACACCGGCAATCAGAGAAACCTTACCATCCGCCACCGTGGCTAACACGACGACCGTTGAACCCAGTTGGTTCTTCAGATCATCAACCATGGTACGCAGCATTTTCGGCTCAACGCCAGTCAGCTCGCTGACCAGCAATTTAACGCCGTTAATCTCTTCTGCTTTGCTGGAGAGGTTTGCACTCTCCTGCGCCGCCGCCTGCTCTTTCAGCTGCTGCAGCTCTTTTTCCAGTAAGCGAGTACGTTCCAGCGCGGCACGCACTTTATCGCCAAGGTTATGGCTATCACCTTTCAGCAACTGTGCAATATCGCCCAGCAGATCGCTCTGCGCATGCAGCTGAGCAATAGCGCCTTCACCGGTCACAGCTTCGATACGACGAACGCCCGCGGCGGTACCAGATTCGGACGTAATGCGGAACAGGCCGATATCCCCGGTGCGTGAAGCGTGAGTCCCGCCGCACAGCTCGGTGGAGAAATCACCCATGCTCAGCACGCGAACGCGATCGTCATACTTCTCGCCGAACAGCGCCATCGCGCCCTTCTCTTTTGCCGCGTCCAAATCCATGATATTGGTTTCAACCGGCAGATTGCGACGGATCTGAGCATTGACCAGGTCTTCCACCGCCCGAATCTCTTCCGGCTTCATGGCTTCGAAGTGAGAGAAGTCAAAGCGCAGGGCTTTGTCATTCACCAGAGAGCCTTTCTGAGCCACATGCGTACCCAGTACCTGGCGCAGCGCTGCATGCATCAGGTGGGTCGCCGAGTGGTTCAGGCGAATACGTTGACGACGAGCCCGATCGACATCAGCCTGAACCGCGTCGCCTACTTTCAGTGCGCCGCTGGTCAGTTTACCGATGTGACCAATGGCCTGGCCGTATTTCTGCGCATCGTTGACCACGAAGGAGAAGCCAGCACCTTTCAGTTCGCCTTTATCGCCCACCTGGCCACCGGATTCCGCGTAGAACGGAGTTTGATCCAGAATGATAACCGCTTCCTGGCCCGCGGCCACGCTATCAACGGCTTTGCCGTCAATGAACAGCGCGGTCACTTTTGCGTTCAGTTCCAGACTCTCGTAGCCTTTAAATTCAGAAGCCCCGTCAACGCGAATCATCGCATTGTAGTCTGCGCCAAATCCGCTGGACTCGCGCGCACGACGGCGCTGCTCTTCCATAGCGGCTTCAAAACCTGCTTCGTCGACTTTAATGTTGCGTTCGCGACACACGTCGGCGGTCAGATCAACCGGGAAGCCGTAGGTATCGTACAGGCGGAAAGCGGTCTCGCCATCCAGCGTGTCGCCCTTCAGTTTAGCCAGCTCTTCATCCAGCAGCGCCAGACCACGCTCCAGGGTACGTGCAAACTGTTCTTCTTCCGTTTTCAGCACCTGCTCAACCTGAGCCTGCTGCTGCTTCAGTTCTTCCCCTGCTGCACCCATTACTTCGATCAGCGGAGCAACCAGTTTCCAGAAGAAGGTATCTTTCGCACCTACCATGTTGCCATGGCGAACCGCACGACGAATGATACGGCGCAGCACGTAGCCACGGTTTTCATTCGACGGGATCACGCCGTCAGCAATCAGGAATGCACAAGAGCGAATATGGTCAGCGATAACGCGCAGCGACTTGTTCGTCAGGTCGGTTGCGCCAGTGACTTTCGCGACGTTTTCAATCAGAGTGCGGAACAGGTCGATGTCATAGTTGGAATTCACGTGCTGCAGAACAGCAGCGATACGCTCCAGACCCATACCGGTGTCGACGGACGGCTTCGGCAGCGGCTCCATGGTACCATCGGCCTGACGGTTAAACTGCATGAAGACGATGTTCCAGATCTCAATGTAGCGATCGCCATCTTCTTCTGGACTCCCCGGAGGGCCGCCCCAGATGTGGTCGCCATGATCGAAGAAGATTTCGGTGCATGGACCGCACGGACCGGTATCGCCCATCTGCCAGAAGTTGTCGGAAGCAAACGCTGCGCCTTTATTATCGCCAATGCGAATAATACGCTCACGCGGAACGCCAACTTCATTCGCCCAGATATCGAAGGCTTCATCGTCGGTTTCGTAGACGGTAACCCACAGTTTATCTTTCGGCAGCGCGAACCAGTTTTCACCGGTCAGCAGTTCCCATGCATACTTGATGGCATCCTGCTTGAAGTAATCGCCGAAGCTGAAGTTGCCCAGCATTTCAAAGAAGGTGTGGTGACGTGCGGTGTAACCGACGTTTTCCAGATCGTTGTGTTTACCGCCCGCACGAACGCAACGCTGCGAGGTGGTCGCACGCGAATAATTACGTTTATCGAGACCCAGGAAAACATCCTTGAACTGGTTCATCCCGGCGTTGGTAAACAGCAGGGTCGGGTCGTTGTGCGGCACCAGGGAGCTGCTCGCAACAACCTGGTGTCCCTTGCTATGGAAAAAGTCGAGAAACGCCTGACGGATCTCAGCAGTGCTCTTGCTCATAATTATCCTGAAATCAAGCTATACACTTCATCCTTCACGCTGCCTCTACGTTGGCTGCACTCGTTCACCTCAGTCATGTACCTCTGTACGCTTCTGGGGATTCACTCTCTTGCCGCCTTGACGCAGCGCGAATGATTTTGTGTATAAGGAATAATCGTCGTGGGCGCTGATTGCCTTTTAACATCCAGCGACCGGACGGAATAAAGTGGGAATAAGATAAGTTTTCTTTACTGGGAAGTAAAATACCCGATGGGTCAATCTGCAAAATTTCGCCAGATTTCCTGAATATCTTCCATCAAATAGCCGCGGTACAGCAAAAAACGCTGGATTTTCACTTTATCTACAAATGCGGTCGGGAGTGGCTCGCCGTACTTACGCTGCGCCTGCTCTTTAGCCAGCGCGGCCCAGTCGATATCACACTCGCGCATTGCACTTTCGCTGACGTCACGGGGGATACCTTTCAGCTTGAGATCCTGGCGGATACGCGCCGGGCCATATCCTTTGCGGCTACGGCTGCCAATAAACTGGCGGACAAAGCGGGCGTCATCAAGGTAACGGTTTTCAATGCACCAGGCGACGACGGTGTCCACCTCTTCTGGCGTGACGTCCAGCGTCTCAAGGCCATTTTTTCCCGGCACCGGGGCAGCAAGTTTGCGCCGCAGCTCCTGTTCACTATGGTCGCGCATCGCCAGAATACGGATTGCACGGTCCAGCAGACGAGCATAGCCAGAACGGCGTGATGAAGGTTCGGTCACGGGCACCTCGATAATCAAAAAGCAAAAGGGCTGCATCCGCAGCCCTTAGTCATCTCTTGATGAGATTATCAGAAATCTTCCTGGGTTTCTTCTGCACCCGCACCGTTACCGTCAACCGCGAAGTCCGGAGTGGAATCCTGGTTATTCAGCAGCAGTTCACGAACCTTTTTCTCAATCTCTTTTGCCGCAGCCGGGTTATCTTTCAGCCAGGAGATAGCATTCGCTTTACCCTGACCAATTTTATCGCCGTTGTAGCTGTACCAGGCGCCCGCTTTCTCGATCAGCTTCTCTTTCACGCCCAGGTCAACCAGCTCGCCGAAGAAGTTGATACCTTCACCGTAAAGAATCTGGAACTCAGCCTGTTTAAACGGTGCAGCAATTTTGTTTTTCACTACTTTTACGCGGGTTTCGCTGCCGACAATGTTGTCGCCATCTTTTACCGCACCAATACGACGGATATCCAGGCGCACGGAGGCGTAGAATTTCAGTGCGTTACCACCGGTTGTGGTTTCTGGGTTACCGAACATCACGCCAATTTTCATACGAATCTGGTTGATGAAGATCAGCAGCGTATTGGACTGTTTCAGGTTACCAGCCAGCTTACGCATCGCCTGGCTCATCATACGTGCCGCAAGGCCCATGTGAGAGTCACCGATCTCGCCTTCGATTTCCGCTTTCGGCGTCAGCGCCGCTACGGAGTCGACAACGATAACGTCGACTGCGCCAGAGCGCGCCAGCGCATCACAGATTTCCAGAGCCTGTTCACCGGTATCCGGCTGAGAGCACAGCAGATTGTCGATGTCGACGCCCAGTTTACGAGCATAAACAGGGTCCAGCGCGTGTTCTGCATCGATGAATGCACAGGTTTTGCCTTCGCGCTGCGCGGCGGCGATAACCTGCAGAGTCAACGTCGTTTTACCGGACGATTCAGGCCCGTAAATTTCGACGATACGGCCCATCGGCAGACCGCCAGCGCCCAGAGCGATATCCAGTGAAAGCGAACCAGTGGAGATAGTTTCCACATCCATGGAACGGTCTTCACCCAGGCGCATGATGGAGCCTTTGCCGAACTGTTTTTCAATCTGGCCCAGTGCTGCCGCCAACGCTTTCTGTTTGTTTTCGTCGATAGCCATTTTTACTCCTGTCATGCCGGGTGAAACCGGGTGGTGAATTCTGTTCTGTTGAGGCAATTATACTGTATGGTCATACAGTATCAAGTGTTTTGTAGAAATTGTTGCCAGAGGAGATTTAGCGCATAAGCCGTTGCCTGACGACGCACTGCCTCCCTGTCTCCGGCAAAGCATTCACGCCGGGTAACGCCCTGCCCGTTCGCACAGGCCACGCCAAACCACACCGTTCCGACAGGCTTTTCCGCACTGCCGCCGTCCGGCCCGGCGATACCGCTCACCGAGATAGCATAGGTGCCACGCGCAGCGCGCAGCGCGCCAACCGCCATCTCAATCACCACCGGCTCACTCACCGCGCCGTGCTCAAGGAGCGTGACTTCGCTGACGCCAATCATCTGCGATTTGGCCTCGTTGCTGTAGGTGACGAAACCCCGTTCAAACCACGCCGAACTGCCGGCGATGTCGGTGAGTACTTTCGCTACCCAACCGCCCGTACAGGACTCCGCCGTCGTGACCGTCGCTCTGCGGGCTTTCAATGCCTGCCCGACCTGCTCGCTCAGCTGCATTAATTCAGAATCTGTCATTATCGCCCCGTTTAAGCCTGATAAAGAGGCCATCAAAGATAGCACTTTCAGCACAGATATGGGGATGAGGTCATGAATTTACGAGGGGGCTTCCGAAAATGAGCGGCCCCGGCGGCGCCGGGACCGTAAACGAGCGTTTTACTTCATACTGGCGGCAATAAGTTCGACATTATGACGCAGCATTTTCACGTAGCTATCCGCCACGCCGCCCGGTTTCGAGAGCGCTTCCGGATAGAGCTCTCCGCCCGGCTGCGCCCCCGTGGCGGCCGCAATTTGTTTTACCAGGCGTGGGTCGAGCTGATTTTCCATAAACCAGGTATGAACGCCGTCAGCCTTAATTTGTGTTATCAGCGCCGCCACCTGTGCCGCACTGGCTTCGCTTTCTGACGACAGTCCCTGCGGGGCAAGGAAAGTCACGCCATAGGCGCGGCCAAAATAGCCAAACGCATCATGACTGGTCAGCACTTTGCGTTTAGCCAACGGAATCGCCGTAAACTGGCTTTTGGCCCAACCGTCGATCTCCGTAAGCTGGCCAATATAGCGCTGCCCGGAGGCCTCCAGCGCGGCTTTATCCTGCGGATCGGCTTTAATCAGGCCGTTGAGGATATTTTGCGCATACAGCGCGCCGTTAGCGGCGCTGTTCCACGCATGAGGGTCGGTGACCGTTTTGCCATCTTCATTGAGCGTGTGCGTTTTCACACCGGCAGACGCTACCACCAGCTCACCTTTAAACCCCGAGGCTTTGATTAATCGGTCAACCCAGCCTTCCAGACCCAGGCCATTGACCACGACCACATCCGCTTTGCTGAGCAAGGCGCTATCCTGCGGTGAAGGTTCAAAGGTATGCGGATCTCCGTCCGGCCCCACCAGCGTATCAACGTGCACGTGCTCACCGCCAACCTGCTGCACCATATCGCCCAGCACAGAAAAACTACTCACGACGTTGAGCGTCTTTGCTATCGCGCCCTGTGTCGCGAGACCTAGCGTCAGCGCCAGAATGACTCCGGTACGTTTCATCATTTTCCTTACCCCATTAATTTACGCCAGCTGACGACCAGTCGGCTGCGCGTGCCAAAAAAGACTGAAATAAAAAAGACCCCGCTGGCGGTCAGGACGATGGACGGCCCGGCCGGTAAATTCGCCGCCCACGACAGGCTCAACCCCATCCAGGCACAAAAACTGCCAATCAGCGCCGCCAGTAGCAGAGAACCGGGCAGGGTTCGCGTCCAACAGCAGGCCGCAACCGCCGGTAGCATCATCACGCCGACCGCCATTAACGTCCCCAGCACCTGGAATCCGGCCACCAGGTTAAGCACCAGCAGCGCCAGAAACATACCGTGCAGCAGCGCCGGCAGGCGCGGCCGGTTCACCTGTAGCCAGGCGCTATCAAAGGCTTCGCTTACCAGCCCACGATAAAGCAGCGCAATGCTCAGTAGCGTCAGGCTGGCGACCCCGGAGACAAACAGTGCGGCATCGTTATCCACCGCGAGAATCGAACCAAACAGTAAATGCAGCAGATCAACGCTGGAGCCGCGAAGAGACACCAGCGTCACCCCCAGCGCCAGCGACCCCAGGTAAAACCCGGCAAAACTGGCGTCTTCTTTCAACGGCGTGCGCCGACTGACCCACCCCGCCACCAGCGCCACGGCGATACCGGCGATAAAGCCACCGATAGTCATCGCCAGCAGCGACATGCCACTCACCAGATAGCCCACTGCGACGCCGGGCAAAATCGCGTGCGATAGCGCGTCGCCCATCAGACTCATCCGTCGCAGCAGCAAGAAAACACCAAGTACGGTGGTGCTGAGGGAGAGCGCGAGGCACACCACCAGCGCCCGGCGCATAAAACCGAATTCGATAAACGGCTGGAAGAAGGTGTGCCAGATCATGCCAGCCTCGCAGAGTTGAAGGCGGGCAATACATCGCCCGTATTTCCCCAGCGTGCGCGCTGCGGTTCCAGTAGCAGCGTTTCCGGGAAATATTCGGCGACACGCTGGTTGTCATGCAGGACCGCCAGTATCGTCTGTCCCTGTTGATGCATTTCGAGGATCATCCCCATCAGCTCACGGCTGGTTGATTCATCGATCCCGGTAAAGGGTTCATCCAGCATCACCAGCGGCGCCTGTTGCACGATAACTCTGGCGAACAGCATGCGCTGGAACTGCCCGCCGGAGAGCGCTTCAATTGGCGTTTTTGCCATCGATGACAGCCCTACGCGCTCCAGCGCAGCGCCGATACGCCGACGGAATTCCCCACGTATTCCACACAGTAAAGAGACGTGCGGCCAGGCCCCCTGGCTCACCACATCCTGCACCGTAAGCGGAAACTGCGATTCGAGAGCATGGCGCTGAGCCAGCCAGCCAATCACCGGGCGCGATGTCGTCCAGCGTAGCCTGCCGCTCACCGGCGGAATAAAGCCGGCCAGCGTTTTCAACAGCGTTGATTTACCGCACCCGTTCAGCCCGACAATAGCCGTCATGCTGCCTGCCGCCATCACGCCGCTCAGCGCTGGCGTAATCGCCAACTCTTCATACCCTGCGACCAGGTGATCCAGTTCAATCATGGCAGGGTTACCGCCCACCAGGTCGCCAGCCACAGTAGCGCCAGCAGTGCGCAGGCAATCCCTACGCGTCCCGCTGCAGATGTCATAAAAAGAGAAGTCACCGTCGCATCCATTTAATATGTTATAACGTAACAATATTAGATCGACGGAAAAATGTAAATCAGCGTCAACGGCGGGAAATGCTGCAAAATGTAACAGAACTCCCCTCGCCTGGAGGGGAGTATCGGGGAAGGATTACTGTCCGCGGGCCTGAGAAACGGCCAGACCCAGCTGCCAGACGGCCATTGCATAGTGGGTGCTGTGGTTGTAACGGGTAATGGTGTAGAAGTTTGGCAGACCGTACCAGTACTGATAGCCGGTACCAATATCCAGACGCAGCAGGCTGGCCTGCTGGTGATTGCCCAGCGGCTGCATCGGCGTCAGACCTGCCGCCGTAAGCTGAGAAATGCTGTAGTTAGTTTTAAAGCCATTCTCCAGGCCCGGTGCCTGGCCCAGCGCCTGCACGGCAACCTGATCGCCGCTCACCCAACCGTGCTGTTTGAAGTAGTTTGCCACGCTGCCGATTGCGTCTTCCGGGTCCCAGAGGTTGATGTGCCCGTCACCGTTGAAGTCAACCGCATACTGTTTATAAGAAGACGGCATAAACTGGCCGTACCCCATTGCTCCGGCAAAGGAGCCTTTCAGGTTCAAGGGATCATCTTGCTCGCTGCGCGCCATCAGCAGGAAGGTTTCGAGCTCACCGGAGAAATACTCGGCGCGACGAGGGTAGCTAAACGACAGCGTCGCCAGCGCGTCAAGGATGCGGGTTTTGCCCATTACGCGACCCCAGCGGGTTTCCACGCCAATAATCCCGACAATGATTTCCGGCGGTACGCCGTACACCTGCCAGGCGCGGTTCAGCGCTTCCTGATGCTGGTTCCAGAACACAACGCCGTTCTGCACGTTATCCGGCGTAATAAACTGTTTTTTGTAACGCAGCCAGGCACCGTTCGGCCCTGACGGCGGCAGTCCGCTCGGCGCCTGGCGGTCCATCAGGCGCAGGACGTAATCCAGACGTTTTGCCTGGGAGAGGATCTCATGCAGCTGCTGTCTGTCGAAGCCATGCTTGCTCACCATTTTGTCGATGAACTGCTCCGCCGCCGGGTTGTTAGCGAAATCGCCCCCCATCGCCATCACATTATGCTGCGGCTCCAGCAAAAAACCGCCGCCTCCCGACGTCTGAGTTTCTGCGGTGGTTTTAGGTTTGCTGCTACAGGCAGCGAGGAGAACACACAGGGGAAGTAAAGCCAGATAGCGACGCTTCAACATGGGACATCCATTTAACAAATTTGGCAAAGGATAATTATGGTAAAGCATGCGCCCGTAAACAAGGAAGTGGCAATGTATTTGAGGACAAAATAGTCCCGCCAGCGCTCCCCTGTCAGGTTCATAATCCGTCGTTTGACCTCCTCTTTGCTCCCGCAAAAATGGCTCCCTCTTGCCATTAACTTTCAAAATAAAATATTTATCTTTCATTTTGCGATCAATTTAACACTTTCAAATCTTTCAAAGTGATTAAAATAAGACGCCAGTTAGCAAGAAAAATAACACTCTGAAGGAGAGAACAATGATTGATGTCATTACCCACGGCGCCGAATGGTTTATCGGCTTGTTTCAGAAGGGAGGCGAGGTGTTTACCGGTATGGTCACCGGGATCCTGCCGCTTCTGATCAGTCTGCTGGTTATCATGAACGCACTGATCAACTTTATCGGTCAGCGGCGGATCGAAAAGCTGGCGCAACGCTGCGCCGGCAATCCGATCTCACGCTATCTGCTGCTGCCCTGCATCGGCACGTTTGTATTCTGTAACCCGATGACCCTGAGCCTCGGACGTTTTATGCCCGAGAAGTACAAACCCAGCTACTACGCGGCAGCCTCTTACAGCTGCCACTCCATGAATGGCCTGTTTCCCCATATCAACCCCGGCGAACTGTTTGTTTATCTCGGGATTGCCAGCGGCCTGACCACCCTCGGCCTACCGCTCGGTCCACTGGCGGTGAGCTATCTGCTGGTCGGCCTGGTCACCAACTTCTTTCGCGGCTGGGTCACCGACCTGACCACCGCGATTTTTGAGAAAAAAATGGGCATTCAGCTTGATCAAAAAGTCCATCTCTCCGGAGCCACATCATGACCCGAATTCGCATTGAAAAAGGCGCCAGCGGCTGGGGCGGCCCGCTTGAGCTGGACGCCGTTGCCGGCAAAAAGATCGTCTACATTACCGCCGGAACCCGCCCGGCTATCGTCGACAAGATCGCAAGCCTGACCGGCTGGCAGGCCGTCGACGGATTCAAAGAGGGCGAGCCGCCGGAAGAGGAGATTGGCGTCGCGATTATCGACTGCGGCGGCACCTTGCGCTGCGGCCTGTACCCGAAACGTCGCATCCCGACCGTCAATATCCACGCCACCGGCAAATCAGGCCCGCTGGCGCAGTATATCGTCGAAGACATATACGTCTCCGGCGTGAAAGAGGAGAACATTCGTGCCCTGACAGACGGCAGTTCGGCGGCGCCGGACGTGAAGCCGGGCCAACCCGCCGTGCGGGATTACGACACCAGCAAAAAAATTACCGAACAAAGCGATGGCCTGCTGGCGAAGGTCGGCATGGGAATGGGGTCCGTGGTCGCGGTACTGTTCCAGTCCGGACGCGACACTATCGACACGGTGCTGAAAACGATTCTGCCGTTTATGGCGTTCGTCTCGGCGCTGATCGGCATCATCATGGCCTCTGGTATCGGCGACTGGATTGCCCACGGACTGGCTCCGCTCGCCAGCCATCCTCTTGG
This sequence comes from Klebsiella sp. I138, assembly GCF_051131765.1. Taxonomy (NCBI): domain Bacteria; kingdom Pseudomonadati; phylum Pseudomonadota; class Gammaproteobacteria; order Enterobacterales; family Enterobacteriaceae; genus Klebsiella; species Klebsiella sp. I138. The sequence goes on along the minus strand of NZ_CP180447.1, from coordinate 5,343,196 downwards.
GCTGGTGACGCTGGCGCTGATCTGCTCCTTCCCGCTGCTGTCGCCGTTTCTCGGCCCTGGTGCGGTCATCGCTCAGGTCATTGGCGTACTGATTGGCGTGCAGATTGGCCTCGGCAATATTCCTCCACACCTTGCGCTTCCTGCGCTGTTCGCCATTAACGCCCAGGCCGCCTGCGATTTTATTCCGGTTGGGCTGTCGCTTGCCGAAGCCCGTCAGGACACGGTGCGGGTCGGCGTTCCTTCGGTGCTGGTGGGGCGTTTTCTGACCGGTGCGCCGACGGTGTTAATCGCCTGGTTTGTTTCCGGATTTATTTACCAATAAGAGGTTCCTGAAGATGACCGTGATTTACCAGACCACAATTACGCGCATCGGCGCCAGCGCGACGATAGCGCTTGAAGAACAGATGCTGATTACCTTTCGCGAAGGCGCACCGGCGGATATCGAAGAGTATTGCTTTATTCACAACCACGGCGAGTTTTTCGGCGCGCTGGCCCCGGGCGCTGAACTTCAGCTTGGCGAACAACGCTATCCGGTCACCGCCGTTGGCGATGTTGCCGAACAGAATCTACGCGAGCTGGGCCATATCACGCTGCGCTTTGATGGCCATCGCGAAGCGGAATTTCCGGGGACAGTCCACGTGGCAGGCCCCGTGCCGGAAGCAATCGCCCCCGGCTGCATTTTGAAATTTGTTGCATAAGTTGTCAGGAGAATATTATGAATCAGGTTGCTGTTGTCATCGGTGGTGGACAAACCTTAGGTGAGTTTCTGAGCCGGGGCCTTGCGGCCCAGGGATACCGTGTTGCCGTTGTGGATATCCAAAGCGATAAAGCCACGCGCGTCGCCCAGGCTATCAACGACGAATATGGAGAGGGGATGGCATACGGCTTTGGCGCCGATGCCACCAGCGAGGCCAGCGTGATGGCCCTCGCCCGCGGCGTGGACGACATTTTCGCTCGCGTGGATTTGCTGGTGTACAGCGCCGGGATCGCCAAAGCGGCCTTTATCAGCGATTTCGCGCTCGGTGATTTTGATCGCTCGCTGCAGGTGAATCTGGTGGGCTATTTCCTCTGCGCACGCGAATTCTCACGGCTGATGATTCGCGATGGTATTAAGGGACGCATTATTCAGATCAATTCAAAATCTGGCAAAGTAGGCAGCAAGCACAATTCCGGCTACAGCGCAGCGAAGTTTGGCGGCGTCGGACTGACCCAGTCTCTGGCGTTGGATCTGGCGGAGTACGGGATTACCGTTCACGCATTGATGCTGGGTAACCTGCTGAAATCGCCGATGTTCCAGTCACTGCTGCCGCAGTATGCCAGTAAGCTGGGCATTGCCGAGGACGACGTCGAGCAGTACTACATCGACAAGGTGCCGCTGAAACGTGGCTGCGACTACCAGGACGTCCTGAACGTGCTGATGTTTTATGCCAGCCCGCAGGCGTCCTACTGCACCGGGCAGTCGATTAACGTAACCGGCGGTCAGGTAATGTTTTAAATCCGGAAGTACCGGCCCGGATAGCGGAGGCTCCCCGGTGGGGCTTCGCTGACCGGGCTACAAACAACAGGCCCGTGCGGCTTGCCGGCTGGTAGCCCGGACAGCTGCGTAGCACCGCTTCCGGGAGAATTTCCGCAACCAACAACCTACCTTATGGAGACTTTTATGGTAAGTGCACTGATCGCCGTCGCCGCTATCGCCTGGCTGGCACAGCTGGCGCTTGGCGGCTGGCAGATTCGCCAGTTCAATCGCGCTTTTGATAGGCTCTGCCAGCATGGACGCGTCGGCGTCGGGCGTTCATCGGGCCGCTTCAAACCTCGGGCGGTGGTCGCCATCGCTTTTGATGACAACGATCGCGTCAGCGATACGCTGCTAATGAAAGGGCTGACCGTCTTCGCCCGCCCGCAAAAAATCCCCGGAATAAACGGGCAATATCGCGAGGAATTGCAGCCAGATATGATCTTTCCCCAGGATCCGCTCTGTCAGAATGCACTATCATTAGCGCTTAAACCGAAACATGTATAATTTCGTTGTAAAAGTAAATATCTTGCGAAATTATCACTTCGAAACTTAACGCAGGATAGGATACTACCGCTATGAAACCACGTCAGCGCCAGGCAGCCATTGTTGAGCACCTGCAAGCGCAGGGCAAATGCTCGGTTGAAGAGCTGGCGCAACATTTCGAGACCACCGGCACGACGATTCGTAAAGACCTCGTGATCCTCGAAAATGCCGGCACCGTTATTCGCACCTACGGCGGCGTCGTACTCAACAAAGATGAGCCCGATCCCCCTATCGATCATAAGACGCTCATTAACACCCATAAAAAAGCGCTGATCGCCGACACGGCAGTACACTACATCCACGATGGCGACTCCATCATCCTTGATGCCGGCAGCACGGTGCTGCAAATGGTGCCGCTGCTCAGCCGCTTCAACAACATCACGGTGATGACCAACAGCCTGCATATCGTCAACGCCCTTTCCGAGCTGGATAATGAACAAACGATCCTGATGCCCGGCGGGACTTTCCGGAAAAAATCGGCCTCCTTTCACGGACAGCTGGCGGAAAACGCTTTCGAGCAGTTCAGCTTCGATAAACTGTTTATGGGTACCGACGGCATCGACCTGAACGCCGGCGTCACCACTTTCAATGAGGTCTATACCGTCAGTAAAGCGATGTGCAATGCCGCCAGAGAAGTGATCCTGATGGCCGACTCATCGAAATTTGGCCGTAAGAGCCCGAATATCGTCTGCGGCCTGGAGCGCGTAGATAAGCTGATTACCGATGCCGGTATCGACCCCACATTCCAGCGGGCGCTGGAAGAGAAAGGCATCGAAGTGATTATTACTGGAGAAGAACATGAGTAACTTTCTGTTAGAAGCCGGACGCCAGACCCTGTTACTGGAGCTACAGGAGGCCAGCCGCCTGCCTGAACGCCTGGGCGACGACTTCATTCGCGCAGCGGAAACCATCATCCACTGCGAAGGGAAACTGGTGGTCTCCGGTATCGGTAAATCAGGCCATATTGGCAAAAAGCTGGCGGCCACTTTCGCCAGTACCGGCACCCCGGCTTTTTTCGTCCATCCGGCGGAGGCGCTGCACGGCGACCTCGGGATGCTCGATAGCCGTGACGTCATGCTGTTTATCTCCTACTCCGGCGGCGCCAAAGAGCTGGACCTTATCGTCCCGCGCCTGGAAGAAAAAAGCATCCCCCTGCTGGCGATGACCGGAAAATCTCGATCGCCGCTGGCGCTGGCAGCAAAAGCGGTACTGGATATTGCCGTCGAACGCGAGGCCTGCCCGATGCATCTGGCGCCAACCTCCAGCACCGTAAATACTCTGATGCTCGGCGACGCACTGGCAATGGCGGTGATGCAGGCCCGCGGTTTCAATGAAGAAGACTTCGCCCGTTCACACCCTGCCGGGGCCCTCGGCGCACGACTGCTGAACAAGGTTCACCATCTGATGCGTCGTGACGACGATGTACCTCGGGTCAATCTTGAGACCCGCGTAATGGACGCGATGCTGGAACTGAGCCGTACCGGACTGGGTCTGGTCGCGGTCTGCGATGCACAAAACCGCGTGCAGGGCGTTTTCACCGACGGCGACCTGCGTCGCTGGCTGGTCGGCGGCGGCACGCTGAACGATGCCGTTAACCAGGCGATGACCCCCAACGGCGTCACGCTGCAGGCGGAAAGCCGTGCAGTTGAAGCTAAAGAGCGCCTGATGAAGCACAAAATCAGCGCCGCGCCGGTGGTCGATGAAAACGGTGTTCTGGTGGGTGCGATTAACCTGCAGAACTTTTATCAGGCCGGGATCCTTTAAGCCCCAGACGCTTTGCCAGCCGGTGCAGGTTGGCAACGTCGAGTTCTAACGCGCGGGCCGCAGCCGCCCAGTTGCGCTGGTTATCCGCTAGCGCACGGGCAATGGCCTCCCGCTGAAATTCCTCGGTCGCCGCGCGCAGGTTGATCGTCTGCTGCGGCGCGACCGGCATCGCGGCAGGCAGGCCCGGCGCATCAGTGGCAAACTGAAAATGCGGCGGATCCAGCCGCACTTCGTCGCCCGCCTGCGTCGCCCGCGCCAGCACCACCGCACGATGAATCGCATGCTCCAGCTCGCGCACGTTGCCAGGCCACGACCAGCCGCGTAGCCTTGCCCGCGCGGCATCGCTCAGCACCACCTGCGCCAGCCCCATTCGCGAACGGCACTGTTCACAGAAATACCCGGCCAGCAGCACCACGTCATCGTCACGGTCACGCAGCGCCGGCACCGAGAGCGGAAAAACGCTCAGGCGGTGATAGAGATCGGCGCGAAAACGCCCCTCGATCACCTCCTGGCGCAGATCGCGATTGGTCGCCGCCAGCACCCGAACATCAACCCGCAGGCTACGATCGTCGCCCACGCGCTGGATATCGCCATACTGCAATACGCGCAGCAGCTTGGCCTGTAGCGCCAGCGACAGCTCCCCTATTTCATCAAGAAATAAGGTGCCGTTATCAGCCATTTCAAACTTGCCGCTGCGGTTGCTGATGGCCCCGGTAAACGCCCCTTTCACATGCCCGAACAGTTCGCTTTCCGCCACGCTCTCAGGCAGCGCCGCACAGTTCAGATAGATTAGCGGGTTAGCCGCCCGCGATGAGCCCTGATGGACCGCTTTTGCCACCAGCTCTTTGCCAGTACCGGTCTCGCCGCTAATCAGGACGTTTAAATCCGATGCGGCAACGATATCGATCTCTTTTTTCAGCTGCAGCATCGGCGTCGACAGGCCAATAATCTCCTGGCGGTCGGGAGGCGTATAGCTCGCACTGGTCTCCGGCAACACGTTCTGATTTTCGAGACGGGCAATGAGCAGCGCGTTGTTCAGCGCCCCCGCCACCAGGGCCGCAATCAGGCGTAGCTCCTCATCGCTGAAGCTATCGAAACGGTCGGCATCCATTCCATCGAGGGTCAGCGCACCAATCAGAGTCTGTCCGGCAAACAGCGGCAGCCCCACGCAGGCGTGGACCTTGAGGCTTTCCTGGCCGGGAATCAGTCCATCATAGGGGTCAGGCAAATCGCTGTCTGCCGGAAAGCGCACGACATCACCCGCACGGGCGATTGCCTCCAGTCGCGGATGTCCTGCCAGCGCGAAGCGTCGCCCCAGCACATCCTGAGCCAGCCCGTCGATCGCCAGCGGCACAAACTGATGCGCGTCATAGCGCAGCAGCGCCGAGGCGTCACACCCCAACAGCTGTCGCAGGGTGGCTATCAAACGCGAAAATCGATCGGCATGGCCAATATCGCTTTGTAAATCAATGGCGATTTTCGCCAGGACTTCTACGGAAAAGCTCATCGTGGTCTCATTGTCTTTTTGACAGTAGTCAGTGTCATAACGACTATTTTAACCGTTGTCATTTTGACATCAATCAGTTTATGAAAAAACACAAAATACATTACAAATCAACAAATTAAAAAGTTGGCACGTAACTTGATATAAGCAATCCATCTTATTTGAAGACGCTGAATTAATTGAGGTTGCTATGTCTATTCTGGTTAAAAATAACATTCATTGGGTTGGCCAACGTGACTGGGAAGTCCGTGATTTTCACGGTACCGAATATAAAACGCTGCGCGGCAGCAGCTATAACAGCTATCTCATCCGCGAAGAAAAAAATGTCCTGATTGACACCGTCGATCATAAATTCAGCCGCGAGTTCGTGCAGAACCTGCGTAGCGAAATCGATCTCGCCGATATTGACTACATCGTGATAAACCATGCGGAAGAAGACCATGCCGGTGCGCTGACCGAACTGATGAACAGTATCCCGGACACCCCAATTTACTGCACCGCGAACGCCATTGACTCCATTACCGGTCACCACCATCACCCGGAGTGGAATTTCAACGTGGTGAAAACCGGCGACAGTCTGGATCTCGGCAACGGCAAACAGCTTATTTTTGTGGAAACGCCGATGCTGCACTGGCCGGACAGCATGATGACCTACATGACCGGGGACGCGGTACTGTTCAGTAACGATGCCTTCGGTCAGCACTACTGCGACGAACACCTGTTCAATGACGAAGTGGATCAGACCGAGCTGTTCGAGCAGTGCCAGCGCTACTACGCCAACATTCTGACACCCTTCAGCCGTCTGGTGACGCCGAAAATTACCGAAATCCTCGGTTTTAACCTGCCGGTTGAGATGATTGCCACCTCCCACGGCGTGGTCTGGCGCGACAACCCGACGCAAATCGTCGAAATGTATCTGAAATGGGCCGCGGACTATCAGGAAGACCGCATCACGCTCTTCTACGACACCATGTCGAACAATACTCGCATGATGGCCGATGCTATCGCCCAGGGAATTACCGAGGTGGACCCGCGCGTGGCGGTGAAAATCTTCAACGTGGCCCGCAGCGATAAAAATGAAATCCTGACCAACGTGTTCCGCTCCAAAGGCGTGCTGGTCGGCACTTCGACCATGAATAACGTGATGATGCCGAAAATTGCTGGCCTGGTGGAAGAGATGACCGGTCTGCGCTTTCGGAACAAGCGGGCCAGCGCCTTCGGCTCTCACGGCTGGAGCGGTGGCGCAGTCGATCGTTTGTCCACCCGCTTACAGGATGCCGGTTTTGAAATGTCGCTGAGCCTGAAGGCCAAATGGCGCCCGGACTTCGATGCGCTGGAATTGTGTCGCGAACACGGCCGCGAAATTGCTCGTCAGTGGGCCCTCTCCCCGCTGCCGGTTGCCGAAGCAGAGGCCACCCCGGAGCAGGAGGCCTGCGCATGTGCAGCCGCTGCCGCAGCCGATCTCGGCCCCTCGATGCAGTGCAGCGTCTGCCAGTGGATTTACGATCCGGCGAAAGGTGAACCAAACCAGGATGTCCAGCCGGGTACTCCGTGGAGCGCAGTTCCGGATAACTTCCTCTGCCCGGAATGTTCTCTTGGCAAAGAAGTCTTCGACGTACTGGCAACGGAGGCAAAATGAGTGATGGCATCGTCATCATCGGCTCGGGCTTCGCGGCCCGTCAGCTGGTGAAAAATATCCGCAAGCAGGATGCGCAAATCCCGCTCACGCTGATCGCCGCCGACAGCATGGATGAGTACAACAAACCAGACCTCAGCCATGTGGTCAGCCGCGGTCAACGCGCCGACGATCTGACGCTGCAAACGGCGGGTGAATTTGCCGAACAGTACAACCTGCGCCTGTTTCCTCATACCTGGGTCAGTGACATCGACGCCGGGGCAAAAGTGGTAAAAAGCCAGGAGCGTGAATGGCGCTACGACAAGCTGGTGCTGGCGACGGGCGCCACGCCGTTTATCCCTCCGGTACCGGGGCATGAGCTGATACTGACCCTGAACAGCCAGCGAGAATACGGCGCCGCGCAGAGTCAGTTGCGCGATGCTCGTCGCGTACTGATCGTCGGTGGTGGGCTGATTGGCTGCGAGCTGGCAATGGATTTCTGCCGCGCCGGAAAAGCGGTGACGGTGGTCGATAACTCCGCCAGCGTGCTGTCGGCGCTGATGCCGCCGGAGGCCAGCAGTCGGCTGCAACATCGGCTCACTGACATGGGCGTACATCTGATGCTGAAAACCCAACTTGAGACACTGGAGGCGTACGATGGCGCCATTCGGGTGACGTTCGACAGGCAACGAACAATAGATGTGGATGCCGTGGTCGCCGCCGCTGGCCTGCGCCCGGAAACGGCGCTGGCGCGGCATGCCGGGATAACGATTCATCGCGGCGTGGTGGTCAATAGTCGGTTGCAAACCAGCGATCCGGCAATTTACGCCCTCGGCGACTGCGCAGAAATCAATGGCCGGGTTCTGCCGTTCCTGCAGCCGATTTTACTGAGCGCGATGTGTCTCGCTAAAAACCTGCTGGCGCAGGGGAGCGAGCTGGCGCTGCCGCCGATGCTGGTGAAGGTTAAAACTCCGGACCTGCCGCTGCATCTGGCTGGCGAGACGCACCGTGACGATCTGACGTGGAATATGGTTGCCGCAAAAGAGGGGCTGCTGGCGAAAGGCATGGATGCCGACAACCAGCTACGCGCCTTTGTGGTCAGCGAGGACCGGATGAAAGAGGCTTTTGCATTGCTTAAACAATTGGTGAGTTAACCTGCCTGGCTTTATTCCCGGAGGCGACGCGCTGCGTCTGTCCGGGCTACCAGTCCACACGCGTTTCAGGTTTTGTAGCCCGCCCACCTCCAGGAGAATCTCCCATCCCCGGTAGCGCCGCCTCCGGGGACAGTGGGCTTAATGCGCCAGGTTATCGTATCCTCGCCAGCGGTAGTTCAGCACCGACAGCACCCAGCAGGCGATAAACAGACCGATAACCACGAAACCAGCGTCGCCGAGATTATCATTCAGGGCCCCGACCCACCGCCATAGTCCGCCGCTGAGCGAAAACTTGTCCATTAGCAGCCCCAGCGCTTCCAGGCCACCGATAAACAACGCCACCACCACCGAGGTGCCGGTAATGGTCATATTGTAATAGAGCTTGCGCTGCGGCTTGCTAAAGGCCCAGCCGTAGGCACCAACCATCAGCACATTATCGAGGGTATCCACCAGCGCCATCCCGCTGGCAAACAGCGCTGGAAAGACCATAATCGACCAGATAGACATACCACTTGAGGCGCTGGCGGCAGAAATCCCCAGCACGCCGATTTCGGTGGCGGTATCAAACCCGAGACCAAACAGAAAGCCCACCAGATACATCTGCCAGCTCCGGCTAATCAGACGGAAGGTTTTACCGAACAGCCAGCTCATCATACCGCCGCCGGTCGCCACCTCATCACTCAGCTTGCCGCCTCTCTTCCATGCCCGAAAGCTGCGCCAGACGCCGCGTAAAATCACCAGATTGATAAACGCCATCAGCAATAAAAACAGCGCCGACACCGCCGTGCCAATCACGCTACCGGTATCGTGAAACCAGCTCATCTGCTGGCCGAAAGCGGTGGCGGTCGCAGCAATGGCCGCCGAAGCCAGCACCACAATTGACGAGTGGCCTAACGAGAACCAGGCTCCGACGGCAAAAGGCCGGCGCCCCTGCTGCATCATTTTGCGGGTCACGCTGTCAATTGCCGCAATATGGTCAGCGTCGACCGCATGACGCAATCCGTATCCCCAGGCCAGCAGGCTGGCGGCCATCAGCGCACCGCTATCGCCAAACGCCTGCCACGCCCAGCCCCAGGCGAGCAGGTTTGCCAGAATCAGTCCCACCACCAGCGCAGCGGCACGTGGCTGCTGGCGTAAAATCGTCACTATCATGGTTATATCCTGTGAGCCTGCCAGCGGGCTGCGGCTACCACCGCCTGACCAAACGCGATCGCCCCATCTCCGGCAGGTAACTGCTGCGGAAACAGCAGAGTAAAATCAGCCAGGTAAAACGTCAATCGGGAGACCAGCAGCCGGTTGTGCAACACCCCGCCGCTGAACGCCAGCGTAGTTATCCCGCGCGAAGCCGCACAGGCTCGCGCCATCTCAGCCAGCCCGCAGGCCAGCGCATCATGAAATGCCCAGGCTTTTTGCTCGCCGCTCGCTTCCCAACCCAGCCACTGCGGCCAGAAGGTGGCCAGATCCAGTTCGTCGCCACGCCAGGGTAATTGCACCGGGTGCGCAACACCCTCGCAGGCGCTCGCCAGCGCCTCCAGCCGGCAGGCCGCCTCACCTTCGTAGCTCAGATATTCAGGCGCGCAGCCCAGCGCGCAGGCCACGGCATCAAACAATCGCCCGCAGGACGAGGCCTGTGGCGCATTCATTCCCCGCTCAATCGCCCGCGCCAGCAGCGGCCAGTTGTGCTCGCGCAGCGCCGCGGTTTGCGCATCGCTTTGCCAGTCGTCGACGTAGGCCAGACAGTGGGCCAGCAGGTTACGCCAGGGCTGACGAGCCGCCAGATCGCCGCCGGGCAGTGCTACCGCCGGTAGTCCACCCAGTCGTTCACACTCCTGGTAGTTCACCCGCAGGCACTCGCCGCCCCACAGCGCACCGTTTTCCCCCATACCGATACCGTCAAGAACCACGGCAATAACATCGCCCCCGTCCAGCGGCCAGCCGTGTTCTGCCAGGCAGGCGGTGGCATGCGCATGGTGATGCAAAACAAGCTCGACCGGCAGCGCTAACGAGTCCGCCCACTGCGCCGAACGGTAGCCCGGATGCGCATCGCTGACCACCAGACTGGGGGTAAACGCATAAACCGCCTGCATCAGTTGTCGTGCCTCATGCCACTGCTGCTCCACGCCCTCATCCCCGAGATCGCCGAAGTGCTGACTCAGGACCGCCTGCTCACCGCGTGCCAGGCAAAAGGTATTTTTCATATCGGCGCCGAGGCACAGCAGCGGGGGCACATCGTGAAACCCCGGCGGGAGCGGCAGTGCATCAGGTACATAGCCCCGCGAACGACGCAGCATTTCGCCGCTTTGCCGCACTACCGAGTCGTCCATTCGCTGCACAATCTCGCGGTTATGTAACAGAAAGCCATCGGCAATCCCGGCTAAATCGCGCAGCGCGTCGGCATTGGTTATTGCCGGAGGTCGCCCGCTCAGGTTGCCGGAGGTCATCACTAAAGGTCGCGCCAGCGCCTGCAAAACCAGATGCTGCAATGGATTAGATGGCAGCATCACCCCCACTTCATTCAGCGCTGGCGCGATATCCGGACACAGGCCATCGACCTGTGATTTTGTTATCAATACGATGGGCGCAGCGGGTGAACCCAGTAAAGCCTGCGCCTCTTCCGGCAGACTATCCGCCGCCGGTAACATCACCGCCAGCGGCTTTGCCGGACGATGTTTGCGTGCGCGCAGCAGCGCCACCGCACACGGATTCCCGGCGTCACACACCAGGTGAAAACCGCCCACGCCCTTCATTGCGACAATCAGTCCGCCTTGCAACTGGCGAATAGCCGCCTGCAAGGCCGCCTCTCCGAACAGTACTTCCCCTTCAGTACGCCATTCCAGACGTGGGCCGCAGTCGGCACAGGCCACCGGTTGAGCATGAAAGCGTCGGTCTCCGGGGTGGCGATACTCGGTCTCACAGCGTGGACAGAGTGAAAAAGGGGCCATCGAGGTAAAGGGCCGGTCATAGGGCATCGCGCGAATGATGGTGAAACGCGGACCGCAGTGGGTGCAGTTAATAAACGGGTAGCGATAACGCCGCTCCTGCGGATTATTCATCTCCGCCAGGCACGCCGGGCAGGTGGCCGCATCGGGGACAATCTGAGTACGCATATTCCCGCCGCCGCTTTCGCGAATAGCGAAATTCTGTGGCCGCGTGTGCCAGTGAAACGGCTGCGTTTCCACACTGTCGATGCGCGCCAGCGGCGGGCAATGGCGCGCCAGCGCAGCGAGAAATTGCGCTTCATCGCCCAGCAGACGCACCAGTACGCCGTCACCGTCGTTACACACGTCGCCACAGCGGGCTGACTGCTGCGCCAGCTGCCAGACAAAGGGGCGAAAGCCCACCCCCTGTACCTTACCGCGAATGCGAATCTGCACCCCGTTCATTGTGCTGTCGCCTTACCAGGCCAGCGCCGTACGACGCCGTTTTTCGATATTCATCTGCTCGAGCTTATTGCGGTCGACGCAGATCAGCGCGTGAGTCGGGCAGGCCTCCATACAGGCGGGGCCCTCTTCGCGGTGATGGCAAAGATCGCATTTATTGGCTTCCGCTTTTTCCGCCATCACGTTCAGCCCCGCGCCGCTATGGCGAATCACCGGGCGCACAACCACTTCCATTGCGCCGTACGGGCAGGCTACAACGCAGGTTTTACAGCCGATGCAGCGCTCCTGCATAACGTGAATAAAACCCTTATCCCGGCTGATAGCGCCGTTCGGGCAGACGTTAGCACACGGCGCGTCTTCACACTGGCGGCAGGCGGTCGCCGTCGAGACGTTAACGCCTTTGATCACATGGATGCGCGGTAAGAAAGTTTTTGGCGTCAGCGCGGCGCAGTCCTGATGTTCCTGATGAGAGACCACGCAGGCCACTTCACAGGTGCGGCAGCCAATGCATTTGCTCGCGTCGGCAATAATGAAACGGTTCATCCATTTCTCCAGCAGTAAGAAGGTTACGCGGCGGAGTATGCATAATACGTTCCAACTTTTATTATACTGATAATAAAGGAAATTTATGAGATGCAGGCAGGGAATCGATTCTGTCATCGTCACATCTGACGATGACAGATGACGACGTCAGGCGAACGGTCCCGGGGCTATGGAATCACGTTCAAGCAGCTCGCCGGGGAAGGCCTGCTGGTATTTTAAATCGCCGCCGTCGAGCATAAAGATCAGCCGGTTAATGCTCTCTTTGATCATTTCTGTCACCGGTATTTTGACGCTGGAGAGCGCAGGGACCATATACGGCGCCAGCACGATATCATCGAAACCGATGACCGAAACCTGCTCCGGAACCCGGACCCCCTGCTGATGTAGCTGCTTCATCGCGCCAATCGCCATGTCGTCATTGCTCGCCACCAGTGCACTGTAGCAGGCATTGCGCTGGCGCAGCGTTTCGACACCGGCTGCACCGGTTTCTGGCGTCCATTTCCCTTCAACAATCAGCTTGTTATTCAGGGGAATGCCGTGTTTCGTCAGCGCATCTTTGTAGCCAGAAAGGCGTTCAATACCGGTCGGCGAATCCAGCGAGCCGGTAATAAACGCAATATCGCGATGGCCGCGAATAATCAGTTTTTCTACCGCCATAAATGCCGACGCTTTTTGATCGGACCAGACGCAGTGACTGGCGTTACGTCGCAGGCGGCGGTTGAGCACCATAATCGGCTGCGGCTGGTTTTCAACGATCTCGTCCATCTCATCAACGCTAAGAAAACGCGGATAGATGATAATGGCATCGCAGCGCAGGTCGAGCAGGTACTGGATCGCCTCGCGCTCCTCTTCCGCGCTGTGCTTACCATCGGCCAGAATCAGCTGTCGGCCCTTGTCTTCCGTCATCCGCGCAACGTGAAACAGCAGCTCGCTAAAGTACACCCCGTGATAGAGGGTGTTGGTCACCACCAGCCCCAGCGTCTGGCTCTTTTTAGTGGCCAGATTCCGCGCCAGCAGATTGGGCCGGTAGCCGCTTTCCGCCACGGCCTGGAAGACGCGATCTTTCGTTTCCTGGCTGACATAGCCGTTGCCCGACAGCACCCGGGAAACGGTCGCCTTCGAGACACCCGCGCGTTTCGCCACCTCCAGCATCGTTGCCATGTTGTTCTTCCTGTTGCAAAAGATGCCCGCAGTGTACTGCACGCCCCGCCGTTTTACAGCGTCGACTCACGCGCAATGCAGATTCTTTTCGGCTTTACATAGCGATCAAAATCACAAAACTGAAAACTGATTTTTTTTAAATCTTGTACCAATCAATGAAACTCATCATGATTTTGTGGAACCGGTTTCCTACGTATCCCTGATAGCGCACGATATTTTGGTGCGATAACAAGCCAGTACCCTATTGATTAAACAGGATAAAATCCGATGTCGAAAAATTACGCAGCCCTGGCAAAGCAAATTCTGACGGCAGCAGGCGGGGTGGATAACATCACGGCAGTCACCCACTGCATGACCCGTCTGCGTTTTGTCGTCAAAGATGATACGCAGGTGGACAGCGCGGCGCTGAAAAGCCTGAAAGGCGTACTCGGCGTGGTTCGCAGCGACAACCAGTGCCAGGTCATCATCGGCAATACGGTGTCGCAGGCGTATCGCGAAGTCGTCAGCCTGCTGCCGGGCGATATGCGCCCTGCCGAACCTCAAGGCAAGCCACCGCTGACGTTAAAGCGTATCGGCGCCGGGATCCTCGATGCGCTGATCGGCACGATGTCACCGCTGATCCCGGCTATCATCGGCGGATCGATGGTCAAACTGCTGGCGATGATCCTTGAGATGAGCGGCGTTCTGCCTAAAGGTTCCCCTACGTTAACCATTTTGACCGTGATCGGCGACGGTGCCTTTTTCTTCCTGCCGCTGATGGTTGCTGCCTCCGCGGCGGTAAAATTCAAAACCAATATGTCACTGGCGATCGCGATTGCCGGGGTGCTGGTCCATCCGAGTTTTATTGAGCTGATGGCGAAAGCGGCCCAGGGCGAGCACGTCGAATTCGCTTTTATCCCGGTGACGGCGGTGAAGTACACCTATACCGTTATTCCGGCGCTGGTGATGACCTGGTGCCTGTCATATATCGAACGCTGGGTCGATCGCATTACGCCGGCGGTGACGAAAAACTTCCTCAAGCCGATGCTGATCGTGCTGATTGCCGCCCCGCTGGCCATCCTGCTGATTGGCCCGCTCGGGATCTGGATCGGTAGCGCCATCTCCGCGCTGGTGTACACCATTCATAGCTATCTGGGCTGGTTGTCGGTGGCCATTATGGGCGCCCTGTGGCCGCTGCTGGTGATGACCGGGATGCACCGAGTGTTCACCCCGACAATTATTCAGACCATTGCTGAAACCGGTAAAGAGGGGATGGTAATGCCGTCAGAAATCGGCGCTAACCTGTCGCTGGGCGGCTCGTCGCTGGCGGTAGCCTGGAAGACGAAAAACCCGGAACTGCGCCAGACCGCGCTGGCTGCTGCAGCCTCCGCCATTCTGGCCGGTATCTCCGAACCGGCGCTGTATGGCGTCGCGGTGCGGCTCAAACGCCCCCTGATTGCCAGCCTGATCAGCGGTTTTATCTGCGGCGCGGTGGCCGGTATCGCCGGTCTTGCCAGCCACTCGATGGCGGCACCGGGCCTGTTTACCAGCGTCCAGTTCTTCGATCCAGCCAACCCGATGTCTATCGTCTGGGTCTTCGGCGTCATGGCGCTGGCGGTGGTGCTCTCGTTTGTTCTGACGCTGCTGCTCGGCTTTGAAGACATTCCGGTGGAAGAATCCGCCGCCGATGCCAGAGCGCGTCAGACCGCCGCCCATCCATCACACGTTTGAACACTATTTTTTTGAAAGCGAGGTAACGCATGTCGACTTTTCCGCACGGCTTTTTATGGGGCGGCGCGCTGGCCGCAAACCAGTCTGAAGGGGGATATTTAGAGGGCGGCAAAGGGCTGACCACCGTAGATACCCTTCCCCACGGCGTGAACCGCATGCCGGTAAAGCTGGGGCTGGAGAAGCGTTTTCAGCTGCGTGACGATGAGTTTTACCCCAGCCATGAGGCCATCGACTTTTATCATCGTTATAAAGAAGATATCGCCCTGATGGCAGAGATGGGCTTTAGCGTATTTCGCACCTCGATCGCCTGGAGCCGCCTGTATCCGAACGGCGACGAGCTGGAGCCAAATCAAGAAGGGATCGCGTTTTATCGTTCACTGTTCGAAGAGTGCAAAAAGTACAATATCGAGCCGCTGGTGACGCTGTGCCACTTCGACGTACCGATGCATCTGGTCATTGAATACGGCTCATGGCGCAATCGTAAGATGGTGGAGTTCTTTACCCGCTACGCGCGTACCTGCTTTGAAGCCTTTGACGGACTGGTGAAGTACTGGCTGACCTTCAACGAAATCAACATTATGCTCCATAGTCCCTACTCCGGCGCCGGGCTGGTGTTTGAAGAGGGAGAAAATCAGGAGCAGGTGAAGTACCAGGCAGCGCATCACGAGCTGGTCGCCAGCGCGTTGGCGACCCAAATCGCCCATGAGGTCAACCCGCACAACCAGGTTGGCTGTATGCTGGCGGGCGGTAATTTTTATCCCTGGTCCTGTAAGCCGGAAGATGTGTGGATGGCGTTGGAAAAAGATCGGGAGAACCTGTTCTTTATCGATGTTCAGGCACGCGGCGCCTACCCGGTATGGGCTGCTCGGGTGTTCCGTGAAAAAGGGGTAGTGATTGCCAAAGAGCCGGGCGATGACGACATTCTCAAGCATACCGTTGATTTTGTCTCATTCAGCTATTACGCCTCGCGCTGCGCCTCAGCGGAGATGAATGCGCATAACACCAACGCCGCCAATATCGTTAAATCACTGAAGAACCCGCATATTCAGGCCAGCGAATGGGGCTGGGGCATTGACCCACTCGGTCTGCGCATTACCATGAATATGATGTATGACCGTTACCAGAAACCGCTGTTCCTGGTGGAAAACGGTCTTGGCGCCCGGGACGAGATCGACGCCAACGGCGAGATTCACGATGATTATCGTATCAGCTATCTGCGCGAGCATATTAAAGCGATGCGCGACGCCATTGAAGACGGGATTCCGGTGATGGGCTACACCAGCTGGGGCTGTATCGATCTGGTTTCCGCCTCAACCGGCGAGATGAGTAAACGCTATGGTTTTGTCTACGTTGACCGCGATGATGCCGGGCACGGTACCCTCGCACGCAAACGGAAGAAATCGTTCTGGTGGTACAAGAAGGTCATTGCCAGCAATGGCGAGGATCTCGAGTAAGGCGCGCGTAATTGCCGGGCGGCGCTACGCTTGCGCCGGCCTACAGTCCCGCAGCCCCGCCCACCCCGTAGCCCGGACAGGGGCGTAGCACCGCCTGCGGGAAATTACCGGGCGGCGCTACGCTTGCGCCGGCCTACAGTCCCACAGCCCCGCCCACTCCGTAGCCCGGACAGGGGCGTGGCACCGCCTGCGGGAAATCACCGGACATGGCTCAGAGCGCTGAAAATCCGCCGTCGCCAGCCCACCCATCAAGCCGCGCATACACCGCCGCCACCGCATCCTTAATCGGCTGGGTCATCGGATAATAAAAGCCGACGATATCCGGCTGAATGCCCAGAAAAATCACCTCGCCGACATCCTCTTGCAGCTGGTCTATCAGATAGTTGAGCGGCATATTGTGGGTAGTCATCATAAACATCTCGGCAATATCATCCGGGTCGACGATGCGAATGTCACCGGGGTTAAGCCCCATATCGGTGGCATCGACGATCAGCAGCCGCTGCGGGCGTAGTTCACGGATCGCCACGATGTCGTTTTCCGGGGCGCTGCCGCCGTCAATGACTACCCAGCTCCCCGGGGAGTTCGCCGCACACATCTCCGCCAGCAGCGGACCGGCACCGTCATCACCCATCATACTGTTGCCGACACAAAGTAAAACGTCAGTCACGGAGTCTCCTCACCATCAGGTAGATGGCGCTTTCCTGGTGAATATCGTGCAACATGCTGAGCATCAGTTTGCTCCACGCCTGCTGCTGCGGGCTCTGCCCGGCCTGGGCTTTATCGAAGGCGTGCGCAAGCATCGTCACGTGATTACTGTCGATAACTATCTCGCCGTACTTCGGTACGCCCTCCATTTTGCGCCGCGCGGTGCTACCTGCTTCGAGCGTGGCAATCCATGCCAGGTACTCTTCCCACGGGCAGTTCAGCGCCGTCTCCAGGCAATCGATGACCCCAAGGTGGTGGCCAATCGCCAGACTGTAATAGACAACCTGCTGCGCCTGATCCGGCGTGGCGTCGTTCTCATCAATAAATTTACGGCTCAGCTGACTGAACACCACCGTTTCGCTCATCGGATGCGTGTCTCCTCAACCACTTGATTCAGACAGGTCACAATCTCGGTCAGACGCGGATCTTTTTCGGCTTCCAGCCAGCGAACAACCTGGCTATCCCCCTGCCCCAGCAGGCGCATATAGTCGTCGGCAATCTGACGCCCGTAGCGATAGCCCGCCAGACGACGCGCTTCGCGGTCGATACGCACGCGCAGCGGCTGTACCATATTGGGATGGAGAATTTCCGCCGCTTTGTCATCCTGCTCGCCCGGCAGGCGAGCGTGAATTTTCTGCTCCAGCAGACCCAGCGCCATCGCAAAACCGTACAGCGTGGCGGCGGGCGTCGGCGGGCAGCCCGGAATATAAACATCCACCGGGACGATTTTGTCGGTTCCGCCCCACACGCAGTAAAGGTCATGGAAGATGCCGCCGCTGTTACCGCAGGCGCCGTAGGAGATACAGATTTTCGGATCCGGCGCCGACTGCCAGGCGCGCAGCGCCGGCGAACGCATCGCCCGGGTCACTGCGCCGGTAAACAGCAGAATATCGGCATGACGTGGCGACGGCACCACTTTGATCCCAAAGCGTTCGGCATCAAACAGCGGCGACAGCGTGGCGAAAATTTCAATTTCGCACCCGTTGCAGCCGCCGCAGTCCACGCGATAGACATAGGCAGAACGCTTAATCTTCTTCAGCAGCGATGCCTTCATGCTGGCGATGGATTCATCCACCGTCATCGGCACCGGAATGCCGTTTTCATCGCGCGGGCCTAATAAATTGCTCATCAGCTGGCCTCTCTCATATGGCGAGTCAGTTCAATACGGTCAGACGGCACCAGACACTTCTGGCGCTTGCACTCGGGGCAGGTTTCAAAACTTTCCCGATGCAGTTCGGCACGACTATCGCCGTTGTGCTTGAGCAGCGCGATTGCGTAGTCGATCTCTTTTTGCACGGCGAACGGGCGTTCACAGACCCGGCAGTGGCAGATGTCAAAGCGTGACTGCTGGAGAAAATCCTCTTTTTTCCACACCGCCAGCTCATACTCCTGCGACAGCTTGATGGCCGCCGTCGGGCATACTTCTTCGCAGCGGCCACAGAAAATGCAGCGCCCCAAATTGAACTGCCAGGCCAGCTCGCGCGTCACCAGGTCCGTCTCCACCGTCAGCGCATTCGACGGGCAGGCGTTCACGCAGGCCGCACAGCCAATACACTGCTGCGGGGTATGTTCCGGCTTGCCGCGAAAATTTTTATCGACCGGCATCGGCTCCAGCGGATAGGCGTGCGTTGCATTGCCGGTTTTGATCACTTTTTTGATAAAGGTAAACATGGCGATTCCTTATTTCAGCGGCGAGTTTTTACGCTCGATGCTGTAGCGCTCCAGCTCTTTGTACGGCACCACTTTGCTTTTCTTCTTGCGTACATCGACCACGGTCATGCGGTCGGTACAGGAGTAGCAAGGATCGAGGCTGCCGATAATCAGCGGTGCATCGGAGACGGTGTTGCCGCGCAGCATATAGCGCAGGGTTGGCCAGTTCGCGTAGGTGGCCGCACGGCAGCGCCAGCGGTACAGCTTCTGATTGTCGCCGGTCATGCTCCAGTGGATATCATCCCCGCGCGGCGCTTCCGAGAAGCCCAGCGCAAAACGATGCGGAATATAGGTAAAGCCTTCCACCGCCAGCGCGCCGCCCGGCAGGTTGTCCAGACCGAAGTCGATCATATTCAGCGCGGTATACACCTCGTTGATACGCACTTTCAGGCGTGAAATGACGTCGCAGCCCTGTTCGCTGTGAACCGTCATC
This sequence comes from Klebsiella sp. I138, assembly GCF_051131765.1. NCBI lineage: Bacteria > Pseudomonadati > Pseudomonadota > Gammaproteobacteria > Enterobacterales > Enterobacteriaceae > Klebsiella > Klebsiella sp. I138. The sequence continues at coordinate 5,324,004 of NZ_CP180447.1, read as the reverse complement.
GGCAGCAGGCCGTAACCCACAAACGGGTGATCGGCGCGGGTGTCGCGCGCGTGGCCGCTGGCGCGAACCATCGGGCCAACGTTGCTGAAATCACGGGCAATTTGCGGGTCGAGGCGGCCAATGCCGACGGTACGCTGTTCCATGTTCGGCGTGCTCAGCAGCATATCAACCAGATCCTGCACGTCGCGGCGCATCTGCTGCGCCAGCAGGCGGGTCTGGATCATGTCATCTTTCAACAGGTCGCGACGGATGCCGCCAATCAGGTTCATACCGTAGGTTTTACGCGCCCCGGTCAGTATTTCCGCCATCTTCATTGACGTTTCGCGCACGCGGAAGAACTGCATAAACCCGGAGTCAAAACCGGTGAAGTGGCAGGCAAGGCCCAGGTTTAACAGGTGCGAGTGCAGGCGTTCGACTTCCAGCAGAATGGCGCGAATCATCTGCGCGCGTTCCGGTACCACGATCCCCATCGCATTTTCAACGGAGGTGGTGTAGGCCGTACTGTGGGCAAAGCCGCAGATACCGCACACGCGGTCGGAAAGGAAGGTGACTTCGTTGTAACCCATGCGAGTTTCCGCCAGCTTTTCCATACCACGATGGACATAGAACAGGCGGTAATCGGCATCGATGATATTCTCGCCGTCAACAAACAGGCGGAAGTGGCCGGGTTCGTCGGAGGTGACGTGCAGCGGGCCAATCGGCACCACGTTATTTTTCTTACTGCCCAGCTCGTTGATGAACTCGTAGGTTTCCGCATCGGTAGTCGGCGCCGGGCGCTGACGGTAATCCATGCTGTCTTTGCGCAGCGGATAAAGTTCATCCGGCCAGTCGTCCGGCAGCACCAGACGGCGCTCATCCGGCAACCCAACCGGTACCAGGCCATACATATCGCGGACTTCGCGTTCGCCCCATACGGCGGCAGGCACGCGCGGCGTTACCGACGGGTATTCTGGTTTATCGGCATCTACTTCTACGCGCACGGTTATCCAGCACTTCGTCCCCTGCTCCATCGACAGCACGTAATACACGGCATAGTGGCCGTTAAGCTTACGTTCGTCGTTACCGAACAGCACCGACAGCCAGCCGCCCTGCTGGTAGTAGAGGAACTCCACCACTTCCGGGAGGTAGTTGAGCTTCACCGTCACGGTGAGCTGATCCCGGGTCTGCCAGGCTTCATCCAGCACCACGCCCGGAAAGGCCTGGTGCAGTGCGGCGAGATAGTGTTGACCGATTTTTTCTTCAGACATGCTCAAACTCTCTTAATCACGCCGCCAGCAAGGAGACGAAAGCTAAAAACGCAAAGCCAAAACCGGCCCAGGTGACGCGGGAAGTGGCACAAAAACGCAGGCGCGCCATGCTGTTTTCAAACAGCGCAATAACCAGCACGCCGACCACCAGTTTGACGATGGCGGCAACCAGCGCCAGCAGCAGTCCGCCGAGGCTAAAACTGATCATCTGGCCCCACGGAATAAAGACGCCGACAAACATTTGCAGCACCACCAGCTGTTTGAGGCTGATGCCCCACTTCAGCACGGCAAAACCGCTGCCGCTGTATTCGGTCAGCGGCCCTTCCTGCAGCTCCTGCTCTGCTTCCGCCAAATCGAACGGCAGCTTGCCCATTTCGATAAAGGTGGCAAACGCACAGGCGCACAGCGCCAGAAGCAGCGGCAACGTGTGGGCAACGGGCCAGTGATAAACGGTATCGGTGATAAGGCTGATATGCGTGGAGCCGGCGACCTGGGCCGCAACCCACAGACCGAGCAGCAGAATCGGCTCAACCAGCACGCCGAGCATCGCTTCACGGCTGGCGCCGATGGCGGTAAACGGGCTACCGGTATCCAGTCCGGCAATCGAAAAGAAGAAACGGGCAATGGCAAACAGGTAGATCAGGGTGATCAGATCGCCCAGCCCCGCCAGCGGTGATGCAACGGTCACCACCGGCAGCGCACTGGCAATGGTCAACATCACGCCGACCATCACGAACGGCGTCAGGCGAAACACCCAGCCGGAAACATCCGGCCCAACGCTTTGACGGCCCAGCAGTTTAAAGATATCCCGGTACTCCTGCAGCACACCCGGACCGCGGCGGTTATGCAGACGGGCGCGAGCCACGCGGGTGATGCCAGACAGCAGTGGCGCGGCGGCAAACAGCAGCAGCGCCTGCAATAATGCAATTAAAACGCTCATTCTCAGGCTCCTCGCGAAATGACAATAACCACCAGCACCGCCAGCTCAATCAACGCCACGCTGCGAAACAGCGCCGGCGCCGAGGCGCACTGCCAGCCGGGAACCAGACGAACCGGGTTCAGCCAGTGACGCAGTTTCAACAGCGGCGCAAAAGCCTCTTTAACCGGCATGGCAAAACCGTGGGCGGTTATGACCATTGATTTTTCGTGGTCGTAGCCGCAAACCCATGCCGCACCGCGAGAACGGGCGGGCAGACGGTCGCCCTTGAAGAAAATCATCAGCAGGAACGGCAGCAGCGGACAGGCCAGCAGCAGAATGGCGATCAGCGGCTGAGACACCACGCTTGAAACCTGCGCCTGCACCGGCAGGACACCGCCTACCAGCGTCAGCAGCCACGGGGCGGCGACCCCGCCAACCACGCAGCCGAGCGCGGCGAGCACGACGCTGAGCGTCATCAGCCCCGGGGCGGAGGTGGCATTCTCCGCTTCCGGAGTCCGCGGCGCGCCGAGGAAGGTTACGCCGTAGACTTTCGCCATACACATCACCGCCAGTGCGCCGGTGATGGCCAGGCCAACGGCCAGCATGGGCCCGATCAGGCGGCCAATAAATGCGTCACTGGTGCTCAGTTTGAAGAAGGACTGATAGATAACCCACTCGCCGGCGAAACCGTTAAGCGGCGGCAGCGCGGCCATCGCCATCAGACCAACCAGCATCGAGAGCGAAATCAGCGGCATTCTTTTTCCCAACCCGCCCAGCTTTTCGATATCGCGATGGCCGGTGCGGAACCACACCGCGCCGGCGCCAAGGAACAGCGTCGTTTTGAACAGGCTGTGGTTGATCAGGTGGTACATTCCGCCGATGAAGCCCAGCGCCATCAGGCTACTGCTGTTCAACGCCAGGCCGGTGACGAATGCGCCAAGCCCCAGCAGAATAATGCCGATATTTTCCAGGGTGTGGTAAGCCAGCAGGCGCTGGATATTGTGTTCCATCAGCGCATACAGCCCGCCGATAAAGGCGGTCACCATCCCCACGACCAGCAGCAAGACGCCCCACCACAGCGGCGGTGCACTACCGGCAAGCGAGACCGTCAGCATGCCAAACAGACCCACTTTCATCACTACCGTGGAGAACAGTGCGGCAGCCGGCGCGCTGGCTCCGGCGTGCGCCTGCGGCGCCCAGCCGTGCAGCGGAATGACACCCGCCAGCAGCGCGAAACCGACGAGAGCCGGTAGCCACAGCAGCATATTTTGCGTGGTATGGGCAGCAAGCAGGCTAATCTGCGCCAGATCGAGGGTGCCGTAAAAGGACCACACCAGCCAGCAGCTCCACGCCATCAGCAGCGTTCCCAGGCGTCCCAGCGCAAACCACAGCTTTCCGGATTGCGCACAACCGGTCAGGAATGCCCCGCACAGCGCCATCATCTCGGCCATCACCACCAGCGTGCCGAAGTTGGTCGCGACCACGGCACAGGTTGCCGAAGCCAGCAGCAGGTTTACCAGCAGGCCGTTGGCCTTCACCTGCGGGTGACGGTGCCAGGCAATATTAAACAAGGAGATGGGCAGTGCGCTGAGGCCAATCGCAAGCAGCCAAAGCGCATTGATGCCATTCACCCGTACCGGCAAAGAGATCATCTGCAGCATTCCGCCGCTCACCTGCTCCGGCATCATCAGCGTCGCGATAGCGGCGACGATCAGCATCGCACTGGCTACCGCGCCGCCGATCCCGGCAATCGCACCGCTTAACGATTTTCTCAGGGTGAAGATAAATGCCAGTACGCCGCTGAGGGCATACCACAGCACCGCCTGGTCCACTAAAGAAATCGCGTTCATTTCACGCCCTCCTGTTGCGACTGAAACAGCGACAAATCGCCGAGGTCGGTATTAAAGGTCAGCTCGCGCTTACGCTTGCTGGCCTGGGCGATATCGCGGATATCCACCAGCAGCAGCGCTTTCGTCGGGCACGTACGCACGCAGGCGGGTCCCTGTTCATCGAAATGGCACAGGTCGCATTTCACGGCGATAGCACGCACGCCCGGGACCCAGTCGAGCAGCGAACTGACGCGGGCTGGCGCCGGTGGCGCGGCGGGGGCCATGGGTGTATTGGCATTGGCCGGAATATCCAGCGGACGACTGCCGGAAAATTCAATTGCCCCAAACGGGCAGGCAATGCCGCAGAGTTTGCAGCTTACGCACAGGCTTTCATTCAGCTGAACCGCGCCGTCGACGCGATTGATCGCATTAACCGGACACACGGCGGCGCAGGGGGCGTCTTCGCAGTGGTGGCACATTTGCGGCGCCGATTCTTTTTCATTACGCATAACCTGCAGGCGCGGCATGGCCTGCAGGCCGTGCTGGCGATGCGTCTCTGAGCAGGCGGCCTCGCAGGTGCGACAGCCGATACAGACGGTGGAGTCAGCAATTACAAAACGGTTCACCGGGCAATCCTCGGGTGAAAGTCATTTTTGACGAAATCAGGGTGTTCAGATGTCATTTTCGACACGTGTCGACACCTTACGGTTAATGGGCCAGCGCCAGATGGCTTAAATCCACCGGCTGGTCGTGTTCCATGGCGTCATACAGACGGTCATATACGCTGGCAATAATGGCCAGGTAATGTTCCAGCACCTGTTCGCGCGAGCGGTTGCTGATCCGGCCGTCAACGGTGCCGTCAGATGCCAGTGTTGCCTTAGCGATCAAACGTTTATCTTCGCTATTACGCGTTTCTACGTAGTACTCAATGGTGTGGTTGTTAAACCCTTCCGCCAGCGCGACATACACCTGAAAATGTTCAAACAAGACGAAGCACAGCTCTTTGTCCGGCGCACAGCTCATCGCGTGATGCAAACGCGCTTTTGACAGGGTGATGCCCTGAACCAGCGAATTGCAGTATTGACGCCACTGATCCTGATAGCGGCGGTGACGGTCGGCGATGTAGTCCGCCTTTTCGCTTATTTCCCAAATAGTCATCTCGAATTCCCCGGTTGCATGAGATGCACCGTACTAGCATTTTCCATGCCAAATTTTAACAAGTTGATATTTAATGAATTTTGTAAAACAAGCGACCCAAACTGACATGTCGATGACAGCAGTCAGCTGTCGTCATCGACAGTTAGCCCGACAGTAGAGATGACCTGGCATCGTTATTGCATATATGCCCCATCGCGATACGGAGGCGACCATGCACGAAATCACTCTTAGCCAGCGGGCGCTGGAAATTATTGAACAACAGGCGCAGCAGGCCGGCGCTCGTCGGGTGACCGGCGTGTGGCTGAAGGTCGGCGCATTTTCCTGCGTGGAAGCCAGCGCGCTGACCTTCTGTTTTGAACTGGTGTGCCGGGGCACTCTGGCGGAAGGCTGCGAACTGCATATCGCCGAACAACAGGCTGAATGCTGGTGTGAATCCTGCCAGCAGTATGTGCACCTCATCTCGCAGCACGTGCGGCGTTGCCCGCAGTGCCAGAGCGACACGCTACAGATTGTGGCGGACGATGGCTTACAGATTCAGCGAATAGAAGTGATCCACGGTTAATTCGTCGGTGTCTCACCGCGGCCAGCGCGCCGACCAAGAGAGATAACGCGAAGCATAACGGGATAGACCAGGAGTAAAACTATGTGTACGACTTGCGGCTGTGGGGAAGGTAACCTTTATATCGAAGGTGATGAACACAACCCCCACTCGGCGTTTCGCAGCGCCCCCTTCGCGCCAGCCCCGCGCCAGACCATGACGATTACCGGCGTCAAAACCGATAACTTCTCCCCCACTCGCTTGCCGGGCGGCGACCTGCACTACGGCCACGGCGAGGCGGGCACCCATGCGCCGGGTCAGAGCCAGCGCCGGATGCTGGAAGTTGAAATCGACGTGCTTGATAAGAACAATCGTCTGGCGGCCCGCAACCGCGCTCGCTTTTCCGCCCGTGGTCAGCTGGTGCTGAACCTGGTCTCCAGCCCGGGTTCCGGTAAAACCACCCTGCTGAGTGAAACCCTGCTGCGTCTGAAAGGAAAAACCGCCTGCGCGGTTATCGAAGGCGACCAGCAGACGGTCAATGATGCGGCCCGTATTCGCGCCACCGGTACGCCGGCCATTCAGGTGAATACCGGAAAAGGCTGTCACCTTGACGCACAGATGATTGCCGACGCAGCCCCGCGCCTGCCGCTGGCGGATAACGGTATTCTGTTTATTGAGAACGTCGGCAATCTGGTGTGCCCGGCCAGCTTTGACCTCGGGGAACGCCACAAGGTCGCGGTGCTGTCGGTTACCGAAGGCGAAGATAAGCCGCTGAAGTACCCGCATATGTTCGCCGCCGCCAGCCTGATGCTGCTGAACAAAATCGACCTGCTGCCGTATCTCAACTTTGATGTAGAAAAATGTCTCGCCTGCGCGCGCGAGGTCAATCCCGGTATTGAAATCATTATGCTGTCCGCCACCAGCGGTGAAGGTATGGATCGGTGGCTCACCTGGCTGGAGACGCAGACATGTGCATAGGCATTCCGGGGCAAATCTGCGCCATTGACGGCAACCTGGCGAAGGTCGAAGTTTGCGGGATCCAGCGCGAAGTCGATCTGACGCTCGTGGGTAGCGTTGATGAACAAGGGCAGCCGCGGCTCGGCCAGTGGGTTCTGGTCCACGTGGGTTTCGCCATGAGCATCATTAATGAAGCCGAGGCTCGCGATACCCTTGAGGCGTTGCAAAATATGTTTGAAGTCGAGCCGGACGTGGGCGCGCTGCTCTACGGTGAGGAACGATAATGCGTTTTGTTGATGAATATCGCGCGCCGGAACAGGTGATGCAGCTGGTTGAGCATCTCCAGGCCCGGGCGCATCTGCTCCCTCATACCGCCGGGCGTCCGCTGCGCATTATGGAAGTGTGCGGCGGCCATACTCATGCGATCTTTAAATTCGGCCTCGACCAGTTGCTGCCGGAGAATATTGAATTTATTCACGGCCCCGGCTGCCCGGTCTGCGTTCTGCCGATGGGGCGTATCGACGCCTGTATCGATATCGCCAGCCGTCCAGGCGTAATTTTCTGCACCTTCGGCGACGCCATGCGCGTGCCAGGCAAAAATGGCTCCCTGCTGCTGGCTAAATCCCGCGGTGCCGACGTGCGTATCGTCTATTCCCCCATGGATGCACTGAAGCTGGCCCAGCAGAATCCGCAGCGTGAGGTGGTCTTCTTCGGCCTGGGTTTTGAAACCACCATGCCCGCTACCGCGCTGACGCTGCGCCAGGCCCGCGAGCGCAACGTGGATAACTTTTTCTTTTTCTGCCAGCATATCACCCTGCTCCCGACCCTGCGTAGCCTGCTCGACCAGCCCGACAACAGCATCGACGCCTTTCTTGCGCCAGGCCATGTCAGCATGGTGATCGGCACCGAGGCCTACGGATTTATCGCCAGCGACTACCAACGTCCTTTAGTGGTCGCTGGTTTCGAACCTCTTGATCTACTGCAAGGCGCGGTGATGCTGGTTGAGCAGACAATAGCGCAGCGCAGTCAGGTGGAAAATCAGTACCGCCGCGTGGTACCCGATGAAGGCAACCCGCTGGCGCAATCGGCGATTGCCGATGTCTTTTGCCTGTCTGGCGATAGCGAATGGCGCGGACTGGGGGTAATTAACAACTCTGGCGTACGCCTGACGCCCGCCTATCAGCGTTTTGACGCTGAAGCCCATTTTCAGCCGGCGCCGCAGCGCGTCTGCGACGATCCGCGCGCCCGCTGTGGCGACGTACTGACCGGCCGCTGTAAGCCGCATCAGTGCCCGCTGTTCGGGCAAGTCTGTAACCCGCAAAGCGCGTTCGGCGCGCTGATGGTCTCATCAGAAGGCGCATGCGCCGCCTGGTATCAATATCGCAGTCAGGAAAATGAAGCATGAAAAGCGTCCAGTTAGCCCACGGTAGCGGCGGTCAGGCGATGCAACAGCTGATCGCCTCTCTGTTTATGCAGGCGTTCGCCAACCCGTGGCTGGCGGAACAGGAAGATCAGGCCCGTCTCGACCTGGCTCAGTTGACCGCACAGGGCGATCGTCTCGCCTTTTCCACCGATAGCTACGTTATCGATCCGCTGTTTTTCCCCGGCGGCGATATCGGCAAGCTGGCGGTGTGCGGCACCGCCAACGACGTCGCGGTGAGCGGCGCTCTGCCGCGCTACCTCTCCTGCGGGTTTATTCTCGAAGAGGGGCTGGAGATGGCCACGCTGGAGCGCGTGGTCAACAGCATGGCCCGCACCGCACAGGCCGCTGATATTGCCATCGTCACCGGCGATACCAAAGTCGTCCCGCGCGGCGCAGCGGATAAACTGTTTATCAATACCGCCGGGATAGGCGCCATTCCGGCGGAGATCCGCTGGGGAGCGCAGCAGATTACTCCCGGTGATGTGCTGCTGGTCAGCGGAACGCTGGGCGATCACGGCGCCACTATTCTTAATCTCCGCGAACAGATGGGGCTGGATGGTGCGTTGTCCAGCGACTGTGCGGTGCTGACGCCGCTCATTCAGACGCTGCGCGCCGTTCCCGGCATTAAAGCGCTGCGCGATGCCACCCGCGGCGGCGTCAACGCCGTGGCCCATGAATTTGCCGCCACCAGCGGCTGCGGCATTGAGCTACATGAACAAAAGCTGCCGGTGAACGATACCGTGCGCGGGGTGTGTGAACTGTTAGGGCTGGATGCGCTTAACTTCGCGAATGAAGGTAAGCTGGTGATTGCCGTCGCCCGGGAAGCGGCAGAAGCCGCGCTGGCGCAGCTGCGCAGCCATCCGCTGGGCCGCGATGCCGCGCTGATTGGCGAGGTAGTTGAACGCCGCGGCGTACGCTCCGTCGGTTTATACGGCGTTAAGCGTACGCTGGACCTCCCTCACGCCGAGCCTTTACCACGAATTTGTTAGCGGAGCGGGGACGGGGCGTAGCGCCTGTCCGGCCGCACGGTCTGCCGCCCGGTCAGCGTAGTACCACCGGGAAAGAATCTGGCTCTCAGCATCATTATCCCGCCCAAATCATCGGGCCACCACGGATGGGCTAAGCACGGCAACGACTGCTTTTTAACAGACTATTATTTGTGTCATCACTTTCTTATGCGCCGTCTGAACGGCGCTTTTTGGACTTAAGCAATGTCGTATACACCATTGGGCGATTTCGGGCAGCAAGGGCTGTTCGATATCACCCGTATTTTATTACAGCAGCCGGACCTGGCGGCACTGAGTGAAACGCTGACCCGTCTGGTTCAGCAATCTGCGCTGGCGGATCGCGCGGCGATTATTCTGTGGAATGCCGGGAATCACCGTGCGGCAAGGTACGCCTGCGACGAAGCGGGCCTGCCGGTGTGCTACGAAGATGAAACCGTACTGGCGCACGGGCCGGTGCGTCGTCTGCTGTCACGTCCCGATGCCCTGCACTGCGACAATGCGACCTTTACCGAAGCCTGGCCGCAGCTGGCCAGCTGCGGTCTGTATCCGTCGTTTGGCTATTACTGCCTGCTGCCGCTGGCGGCAGAAGGCCGCATCTTTGGCGGCTGCGAGTTTATCCGCAACGACGCCCGGCCATGGACCGAAAAAGAGTACCAGCGGCTGCATACGTTTACGCAGCTGGTTGCCGTGGTGACCGAGCAAATCCAGAGCCGGGTCAGCAATAACGTCGATTACGATCTGCTGTGCCACGAACGCGATAACTTTCGCATTCTGGTCTCCATCACCAACGCCGTACTTTCTCGTCTGGATATCGATGAGCTGGTCGGTGAAGTGGCCAAAGAGATTCACCGCTATTTCCGCATCGACGCCATCAGCGTAGTGCTACGCAGCAGCCGCAAGGGCAAGCTGAACATTTACTCAACCCATTATCTCGACGCCAGCCATCCGGTACACGATCAGAGCGAGGTAAATGAAGCCGGAACGCTGACCGAACGGGTGTTCAAAAGCAAAGAGATGCTGTTGCTCAATTTACACGAGCACGACTCGCTGGCCCCGTATGAAAAAATGCTCTTTGAGATGTGGGGCAACCAGATTCAAACCCTGTGTCTGCTGCCGCTGATGTCCGGCAATACGCTGCTGGGCGTGCTGAAGCTGGCGCAGTGCGATGAGAAGGTGTTCACCACCACCAACCTCAAGCTGCTGCGGCAAATTGCCGAGCGCGTATCGATCGCCGTCGATAATGCCCTTGCGTACCGCGAAATTCAGCGACTGAAAGAAAGACTGGTAGATGAGAATCTTGCGCTCACCGAACAGCTGAATAACGTCGAAAGCGAGTTTGGCGAAATTATTGGCCGCAGCGAAGCCATGCACAGCGTGCTCAAGCAGGTCGAGATGGTCGCACAAAGCGACAGCACCGTGCTGATCCTCGGCGAAACCGGTACCGGCAAAGAGCTGATTGCCCGCGCCATTCATAATCTCAGCGGCCGTAACGCACGGCGCATGGTGAAGATGAACTGCGCCGCGATGCCCGCCGGCCTGCTGGAAAGCGATCTCTTTGGCCATGAACGCGGCGCGTTCACCGGAGCCAGCGCCCAGCGCATCGGCCGCTTTGAACTGGCGGATAAAAGCTCGCTATTCCTTGATGAAGTGGGCGACATGCCGCTGGAGCTTCAGCCAAAACTGCTGCGGGTTCTGCAGGAGCAGGAGTTTGAACGTCTTGGCAGCAACAAGCTGATCCAGACCGATGTCCGACTGATCGCCGCAACCAACCGCGATCTCAGGCAGATGGTCGCCGATCGCGAATTCCGTAGCGATCTCTATTACCGTCTGAACGTCTTTCCGATCCATCTGCCGCCGCTGCGCGAGCGCCCGGACGATATCCCGCTGCTGGTCAAGGCATTCACCTTTAAAATTGCTCGCCGCCTTGGGCGCAATATTGACAGTATTCCGGCAGAAACCCTGCGTACGCTGAGCCACATGGAGTGGCCGGGCAACGTACGTGAGCTGGAAAATGTGATTGAACGCGCAGTGCTGTTAACCCGTGGCAGCGTGCTGCAGCTGTCGCTACCCGAGCTGAATATCGAGACGGAAGCCATGATCGAAGAGGTGCTTCCGCAGGACGGTGAAGATGAATATCAGCTGATCGTCCGCGTGCTGAAAGAGAGCAACGGCGTGGTGGCCGGGCCAAAAGGCGCGGCGCAGCGGCTGGGATTAAAGCGCACGACGCTCCTTTCCCGCATGAAACGCTTGGGTATTAACAAGGATGAGCTAGTATAAGTCCAGTACTCACACAATCAGCCACACAAGGAGATTTTATGGCGGTATCAGCACGTAACCAACTGACCGGCACGGTCAGCGCAGTTGCCACCGGCGCGGTCAATGATGAAGTAGAATTGACCCTTGCCGGCGGCGCAAAGCTGGTGGCGATCGTCACCCATAGCAGCAAGGAAGCTCTGGGTCTGGTCGCCGGTAAAGAAGCCATCGCGCTGATTAAAGCGCCGTGGGTCACTCTTGCCACCGAAGATTGCGGCCTGAAGTTCTCCGCACGCAACCAGTTTGCCGGCAGCGTAACCCGCGTCACCGAAGGTGCGGTTAACGCAACGGTACACATTAAAACCGACGCGGGCTTTGATGTCGTCGCCGTCGTCACCAATGAAAGCCAGGAAGAGATGAAACTGGCCCAGGGCAGCCGCGTCATTGCGCTGATCAAGGCCTCCGCGATTCTTATCGCGACCCGCGCATAATCCGCACGCAAAGCGCCGTTTCATTTCAGATCAGTGAAACGGCGCGCTTAAGCATTCCCGCATTCGCCCTTCTTATTCCCCGATAAACCGGCATTTTCAATTCGAGAAAAACCAGGGCGATCCGCTACGTCAAGCGCCGTATTTATCGGCGCTGAAGCCGTTGCTGGCGGCCAGTTCTGCAAACCACAGCGCGTTGCGTTTGATTTGCCGTTCCCCGGTGGCCAGATTCAGTCGCCAAAAGCCATAGCGGCGCTTAAACGAATTAATCCACGACCAGTTATCGATAAAGGTCCACTGATGCACGCCAAAACAGTTGGCGCCGTCGGCGATAGCGCGATGCAGCTGCACCAGATGTTCCTCCATCAGGCCGATACGAAAACCATCGTCAATCACGCCATCGTCGCCCGGTTCACCTTCCGATTCACTGTCCATCGCGATACCGATCTCAGCGAGATACCACTTAATATTTCCGTAATTATCGCGGATATTGGCAGCAATATCGTAAATCGCCTGCGGCAGGATCTCGTTATTGTCACGATAAGGGTTAAAGCGGCCTTCAGGATTCACGTAATTCTCGAAGTAAAACTCCGGGGTTAAAAAGTCCAGCGTATAGTCGCTTTCGCGGGCTTTGACCCGGCGCGGAACGTAGTAATTGACGCCGAGAAAGTCGATCCGTGAAGCCGTAATCAGTTCGGCATCGGCTTTGGCGATTTCCGGCAGGCAGCTGTGCGTCGCCAGAATCTCACACAGCTCTTTGGGAAACTGGTGTTTTACCAGCGGGTCGAGGAAGCTGCGGTTAAAAAACAGATCGGCGTACCAGGCCGCCTTTTTATCCTCAGGGCTATCGCTGCGGGTATAGGACGGCGTCAGGTTGAGCACGACGCCAATTTCACTTTTCAGCGCAAGCGCTCGAAATTCGCGTACCGCTTTAGCATGAGCCAGCATGATATTAAAGCCCACCTGCGCTGCCAGCTTGCCATCTTTTTTACACGGATAGTGGAAGTCATACAGATAGCCACCTTCTACCGGCACAATCGGCTCGTTGAAGGTTATCCAGTATTTCACCTTGTGACCAAACAGTTCAAACGCGGTACGGGCAAAGCGCGCGAACAGATCCGTCACATGTGCCGACTCGAAGCCGCCGTACTGCTTTTGCAGCGCTTCGGGCATGTCGAAGTGATAGAGATTAATCATCGGCTCGATGCCGCTCGCAATCATCTCATCGAGATAGGCATCGTAGAAGCGCACCGCATCCGGGTCGGGTGCGCCGGTCTCAAAATCCGCGATCAGCCGGGACCACTGGATAGAGGTGCGAAAAGAGTTGAAGCCGGTTTGCTTCATTAATGCCACATCTTGGGGGTAGCGATGATAGGTGTCGCATACGGTCTGCGGCCCTGTTTGCTGATAAAACCGTTCCGGCTGCTCGGCAAACCAGCTATCCCAGATAGAACGGTGTCGCTTGTGGGTTGTGCCTTCCGTTTGCGGGCCGGATGCCGCCGCGCCCCAAAAAAATCCTTCCGGAAACTGGTACCGGGTCATAACGCCTCCTGTCAGTGAAAAAATGCCGCACCCAGCGGGCGCGGCTAATCAGAACTACTCTGCAACCACTTCAATCGAACGGATAAACATGTATCCCCAGTCTCCGGCAAATTTACCGAAGTCGATACGATTGTCTCCGGCCTTCAGATCAACCGGCACCAGCAGCTGCTGGCCTTTCTCATCGGTCTGCGGGAACTCCACCGGAATCGGCGCACCGCCGTTGACGATAAACGAGTTTTTCTTCCCGCCCCACTTGCCGTTAAACGTCACCCGCAGCAGGTATTTTCCGGCCCAGGGAGCCTGCACCTGCCAGCTGACCTTATCGCCGTCGTTGGCAAAAGGCCCAAGGAAACCGTCATCGCCAATCGCCAACGGATCTTTTTCGCTTTTAGCCGCGGCAATCGCGGCCTGCGAAAGGCCAACCACGCCGCCGTCAAAGCGACAGTAATCAGCCGGTGCTTTCCCTGCCGCCTCCTTCACCAGAACTTTCACATTTTTGCGGCTTTGCAGCAGACCGTCATCGACGGTAAAGCTCAGCGTGTACTCACCTGGAGAGGTAAACCAGGCGCGGGTTTGCGCGCGGTCCGCCGCACAAAAATGCGCCTGCGCCTGGCCGTTATTGCTCCAGCTGACCTTCACCTGACCGTCCGGAAGCGCATCGTCGCTCCAGCTCGCGATTAACGGCACCCCGAGATCCTGAGTGGTGGTCAATGTCTCCGCGAGCGTAATCACCGGCGGCTGGTTTTTCTGGGTATGCGTAACGCGTATAACGTTCGAAGGCGCGGAGCTGCCGCTCTCATTTTTGGCAATCGCCCGGTAATAGTAGGTTTTATTCAGCTGCAGGCTACGATAGTCATCGCGGAACAGAGTCATTGATGCCGGATCCCACTCGTTAACTCCGTCGGAAATATCACGCCCCACTGTGGTCCATGGCCCTTTCGCCGACGTTGCTCGCTCAACGTCATAAGCCCGTCCCACCGCCGCCCCCATCCAGTTGATGGCAAACGGCGAGGTTGTCTCACGTAGCGTTGGCGCATCTGGCTTCGGTAAAGCCGGGGCCTTCTCTTTTCCGTCCATCTGGGCGGCGGCCGTGCGCACCAAGTTAACGACGTCCATCTCCTGGTTCGCTTTGCCTTCCACCGGGAAGCCTGGCAGATGGTAGCTGTAATGCCCGGTAGACTCTTTATGCCAGTAGAATCCCCCGTCGTGACGATGACCTCTGAAGCCCCAGATCAGGCCACCTGCCGCCTGCGCGCCGTTAACCTCGGTATGCACGATGGACTGCATAATGGCGTTGAGCTGCTTCGCATCAAGCAAACCAAACTCCCCCACCATGTAGACTTTCCGGCCACCGGTTGCAGTCAGGTCTGCCTTCACCTGTTGCGGATGGTTGTTGTCCGCATTGGTGTAGTAGTGGTTACTGACGATATCCACGTTAGGATCGTTCAACGCAAAGGCGTTGATTTTTTTATAGGTTCCGTCAACCACCAACTGATGCGGCGCCCACTTTTTAATCCAGGCGGCGGTCTGTTCCAGGAACGCGGCAGTGGTATCCTCCAGCTCATTGCCGGTTTCCCAGGCCATGATCGCTTTCTCATCGTAATACGCACGGCCGGTCACGCTATTCGTACGGGTGATCACCTGGCGAATGACGTCAAGGTAGGCCTTATAGGTTTTGCTATCGGTACGATAAAAGTCTTCCGGCTTTTCATGGTAAAACGCCGCCAGCTGCTCGCGGCCGCCCCACCACCACCAGTGGTCAATAAAGGGCAGAATCAGGCGCAGCCCCTGTTTATCCGCCTCGGCAATCATATTGTCGTAGACTCGCATGGCCTTTTCGTTCAGGCGTGGCATACCTTCCGCCGTCGCGGGAGCCAGGATATGCGTTTCACGACCGCAGGCTTGATCAAACTCCTGCTGCACGGACAGGACATAGACACGCTGGGCTTTAGCACCGGTTTTCACCATCGCTTCAATCCAGTTAGCCTGCTCTTCTGCCGTTGGCCATTTGAAATATTGCCCCCAGCCGCGCGGGTCGGCTTTACATGGACCGCGCGCATCATCTTCGATACGGTGCAGTTCCGGGGCGTGGATCCCCGCGAAGCGGAAGACCTTATCGCCATCCATCAATGTCGCGCCGTCGCGGGTAATAAAGTGTTCAAAGTGAGAACGTTCTGCCGCCATCGCGCCGGCGCAGCCCAGCGCCGAAAGCAGAGCCACTAACACTATTTTTTTCACCGGTTTAATCATTGCCATCGCTCCTTAGAACCACACTTCGGCCTGCACACCGAAGTTCAGCGTGTCGGTGCCGCCGCTACGGGAGTAGCTACCTGCGGAAATGGTGTTGGTGCTCCAGTCGTAGTTTCCATCCAGCGCATCGGAGACGCCTTTATCCCATTTCGCGTAGGTGACAAAAACGCGCAGCTGCGGGCGTGCCCAAAAGCCGGAGTCAAAGGTCAGAGTCGGTGCCACGGTCACTTTTGTCAGGCCACCCTTGCCTTTCCCGTCCACCCCTTTGTAGTTTTTATCGTCGAGGTATTCGTAGCCCAGCTCATACTGCATGGCGAAGTTTTTGGTGATCTGCTGATATGGACGGATCCCGGCCACCCAGCTGGTACGGCCCCATCCGTTGCTATCATCGGTCCACCACCGGTAGTTTTTGTCTTTCTGGTAGTAGGCAAAGGTCGAAATTTCCCAGTCGCCCATCGATGCGAGGTTATCCAGCACCACGCGCCAGGACTGCGTATCGTCGAGGTTCGCCCAGCCCCAGCCGTTTTTACCCAGCGAATCCCCTGCGGCCAGGCCGCGCCCGTACTGGAATACCGCACGAGAGTAGCCGCCGGTCAGGCCGTAAAAACCGTCAAAGTTGTAGACGCCGGTGACGCCATACCCTTTTTCCGCCGAGGTCGGGTGGTTTTCATTGCGATTCATATGATGGCCAATCAGTTCCAGGTCAAAGCCGCTGCCCGCAATCTTCTTGAACCACAGGTTGAGTGAGTAGTCATCCGGGTAGCCCTGGTCGCCTTTATCCACCGGATAAGCCTTAGTTTCGTCGGTGGGAGAGAAGGCATAAACCCCGGCATCAAAGCGGGCGAAACCCAGATCCATATTGTCGAAGCCGCCGCCGGTACCGTTGTACTGAATGTACTCCCAGTCAAACTGGTGGCTGGAGGTGTTGGAGCTGCTGTAGCGCTTACCGGCCCAGAAGGTCATCTGTGGAGCAAAATCAAGATTTGTCAGCTCGGCAAAACCTTCACGAAACTGCACATCGTGACCGTCGTCATCCTGGCAGTTCCAGTCGGAGGTACATTTTGACTGGTGGGTAATGTTGGCCTGGATGCGGGAAACAACCCCGGTATCCGAGGTCAGCGTTACCGTCGGGATCAGTTCGATCTTGGTGTCGTCTTCGTTCCCCAATCGCCATCTTCCGTCCGGCATCAGGCCGACGGAGTCGGCGCGGTTGCCATCGCTATTGGCGAGGATCCCCGAGCGGATGTAGCCGTGCAGCGCAAAATCATATTTAGGATCGGCGCTGGCGCAGTCACTTATTACCGCAAGGGCGAGTAAAGACAGAGGTATTGAATAATTCAGCCTTATCATTTTTTATCCTTGGTTATTTTTATTAACACAGCCCAGAGAACGACTGGAAATTTACGGATCAAAAACGGAAATGTACATCCATAAACGGAAAGCGCTTTCCGTTATTGCCGGACTGGTTCACATAATTTGTTATAACCAGGGAAAATTCGTGATTTAGTTCACATAAAAAAAGGATATAAAAAAGCCCGCGTTTCGCGGGCCTGGCGTTGAGGAGGAAAGTCTAGCGTTCGGCATCGGCCAGCTGGCGTTCATAGACCTTGAAGAACGGACGATAGAGCATCCAGGAGTTGAAAATCGCAAACAGGCTCATACACAAATTTTTCCAGCTGCCGTTGGCCGACCAGGCGGCACCGAGCGGAGATGGCATGGACCACGGTAGCATCGCCACCGCGCGATCCAGAATGCCGAGCTGCGTTAAATACCATGCAATACAGGCATTTATAAGTGGCACAAAAATAAACGGCAGCAGAAAAACCGGATTCATGATGATAGGAAAGCCAAACAATATCGGCTCATTAATATTAAACAGCGACGGTAACAGACCGATTTTCCCCACGCTTTTCAGCTGCCGGGATCGGCTGCGCATCGCCATAAAGACCAGCGGTAAAGTCGAGCCAATCCCGCCAATCAACAGGTAAAAATCCCAGAACCCTTGCAGATAAATATGGGGCAACGCCTGCGAACCTGCGGCCAGCGCCTGTTGGTTTTCAAACAGATAGGTCATCCAGAACGGGTTCATTATCCCGGTGATAATCAAGGCGCCATGAATGCCGACAAACCACAGCAGGTTACAGATAAACAAAGAGATGAGTACGGCTGTCAGAGTATCGGAAGCAATCACCAGCGGCCTGACCGCTTCGCTGATCAGCTCCGGTAGAATTCGCCCGGTACTTTGCAGTAGCACGGCATTGATGAGGCTGATTGATATCATCACAAACAGCAGCGGTATCAGCAGCTGGAAACCGTTGCGGGTCATAACCGGCACCTCTTCCGGCAGACGAATGCACCACCCTTTCTTGTAAAAAAATCGTATTATTTCGATGGAATAAACGCTCGATATGAGCGCGGTAAAAATTCCCATCCCGCCGAGGAAAATATTGGTTACGCCATTATCCCGAAAGCCAATAAACAGCAGAAACGCCAGGCAGCCGGTTAATCCGCAGAGCCTTTCCGGCAGTCGGTACTGTTTCGCCAGGCTGGCGCTGGCGCCGAAGGCGACAATTAATGCCACCAGGCCAATAGTTAGCTCAAAGGTCGGTAGCAGTATTGGCCGCAACAGCAGGTAGAACTGCCCGAACGCAGTGGCGTCATTAATGGAAACGGGCGGAAACAAAACGGGTACCAGCAGACTCCCCACAATCACGAACGGCATCGCCAGAGCAAAACTGTCGCGCATCGCCGTAATGTGATGATTGCGCGTCAGAACGTTGGCCAGCGGTGCCAGGCGCTGCTCGATGATGTCAACGGCAACATTCATCAACGGATTGTTCATGTTCCTACCTTATGAAATGGTTTGATTGCCAGGATGATCGCGCACTCCCACTCAAAGTAAAAGCCCGCCTTAGGTGATCATTGTCACAATTAATAAATCCACAAACGGAAAGCGCTTTCCGTTAAGTATCCGTTATGACTATAGTCCGCACATCCAACTCACCAGGAGCGGTATATGAAAAAGATAATGTTGTGCTGTTCAGCGGGTATGTCCACCAGCCTGCTGATGAAGAAAATGATCGCCGAAGCGGAGCAACGTGGCCTCCCCGTCGAGATCAATGCCTTTGGCGTCGCCGAATTTGCCGATCAGGTCGGAAAATATCAGGTCGTGCTGCTTGGCCCACAGGTGAAATACATGCAGAAGGATCTGCAACAACAGGCCGATAAATACGGGATCCGCGTTGAACCCATCAACATGATGGATTACGGCATGCAGAAAGGCGGCGCCGTACTGGATTTTGCGATCTCTCTGATTGATAACAAAAACTAAGGAAAGATCATGAGCACTCTGTACGCTAAATTGATCGCCGTCATCGAACAAAAAATTACCCCGATGGCTGGCGCTATCGGCCAGCAAAAATACGTCACCTCGATCCGCGACGGTTTTATCACCGCGCTGCCGTTTATGATCGTCGGCTCTTTCCTGCTGGTCTTTATCTTCCCGCCGTTTTCACCCGATACCAGTTGGGGATTTGCCCACGCCTGGCTGCAATTCTCTCTTGACCACCGCGATGCGCTGATGCTGCCTTTTCACTTCAGCATGGGGGTCATGACTTTGTTTATTGCCGTCGGGATCGCCGCCAGTCTGGCAAAGCACCATAACCTGGATTCGCTGACCGCAGGTATGCTCTCGCTGATGTCATTCCTGCTGGTTGCGGCACCGCTAAAGGACGGGCAAATCTCGACGGCCTACTTCTCAGGCCAGGGGATCTTTACCGCCATTCTGGTGGCGATTTATTCCACCGAACTGTATGCCTTTCTCAAGCGGCACAACATAACCATCCGCCTGCCTCCTGAAGTCCCGGCCGGCGTTGCCCGATCGTTTGAGATTCTGATCCCGGTGCTGGCAATCGTGCTGACCCTGCACCCGCTCAACCTGTTTATCGAAGCTCAACTGGGGATGATCATTCCAGAAGCGATCATGTCGCTGGTGAAACCACTGGTTGCCGCCTCCGATACGCTACCGGCGATTCTGCTGTCGGTGCTGGTGTGCCAGGTATTGTGGTTTGCCGGGATCCACGGGGCGCTGATCGTGACCGGAATTATGAATCCGTTCTGGATGGCCAACCTGTCAATTAACCAGGCTGCCATGGCCGCCGGTACGGCGATCCCCCACATTTACGTCCAGGGCTTCTGGGATCACTATCTGTTGATTGGCGGCGTGGGCTCGACATTGCCGCTGGCCTTGATGTTGTTACGCAGTAAAGCGGTACATCTGCGCACCATCGGGCGGATGGGCGTTGTCCCGGGCGTGTTTAACATCAACGAACCCATCCTGTTCGGCGCACCGATCATTATGAATCCGCTGTTCTTCCTGCCATTCGTGCTGGTGCCGATGGTTAACGCCACCCTCGCCTGGTTTGCGCTGAAGCTGGATCTGGTCAGCCGCGTGGTATCGATGACGCCGTGGACCACTCCGGCTCCCGTCGGCGCCTCGTGGGCGGCAAACTGGAGCTTTAGCCCGGTGATCATGTGTCTGATTTGTATGGCAACCGCAATGGTGATGTACATGCCGTTCCTGAAAGCCTACGAAAAGCAGCTGCTGCTGCAGGAACACGACAACGCGGCTGCGCAGGCAGACGGCGCTATCCGTACCGCTTAATTCATCCCATTTTGAGGTTTGCTATGGAATTAGAAGAACAGGTTATGGGCATTATCATCAACGCCGGGCAAGCTCGTAGCCTGTGTTACGAAGCGCTGAGCTGTGCCAAAGAGGGCGATTTTGCTGGCGCCGATGAGAAAATGAAAGAAGCGGCGCATTTCTCCCGTGAAGCGCATCTTGTCCAGACCCGGCTTATCGAGGCCGACGAGGGCGAAGGGAAGACCAAAATGACGCTGGTCATGGTCCATGCCCAGGATCATCTGATGACGTCCATTCTGGCGAAAGAGCTGATCGCTGAACTGATTGCGGTCTACCGTTCACGCCCGCTGCACGCATAACTCTCCCTCACCTTGCTGCGTAAGCGCGTGGCAAGGTGAGAGAAAAACCTTCGAGGACATCATGCTACATCTTGGTTTAGATATCGGCGGCACCAAAATGGAAGCCGTGCTGCTCAACGCGTCCGGCGACTGCGTCTATCGCCAGCGCCGTCCAACGCATAAAGAGAGCTATGACGCATTTATGCTGCAACTGACCCGCCTGATCGACGATGTTCGCGACTGGAGCGAACGCCCGTTTTCCCTCGGCATCGGCCTGCCGGGAGCCGTCGATCCGCAAAGTGGTCTGATTAAAAACTGCAACTGCCTGGTCCTGAACGGCCAAGACCTGCGCCGCGATTTGACACAACGGCTCGGCCAGCCGGTGTGGATGGCCAATGATGCCGACTGCTTTACGCTTTCTGAAGCCGTCGATGGCGCCGGCGCGGGGGCACACACGGTATTTGGCGTGATTATCGGTACCGGCTGCGGCGGCGGTATCGCCGTGAATCAACAGCTGCTGAGCGGACCCAATGCAATTGTCGGCGAATGGGGGCATAACCCGCTGCCGGGCTACACGCCTGAACGCGATGGCCCGGCTCAGCCCTGCTACTGTGGCAAAGAAAACTGCATTGAAAGCTTTCTCTCCGGCACCGGTTTCGCCCGCCGCTACGGCGAAGCAGCGCGGGCAGAAACCATCATTCAGGCCGCACAGGAAGGTGATGCCCGAGCCCAGGCCCACTGGCAACACTTTATCGATGCGTTTGCCCGCAGCCTGGCCTCGGTGATCAATATTCTTGACCCGCAGGTCATTGTGCTGGGCGGCGGCCTGTCGAACGTTGAACAGCTTTACGAGGATCTGCCTGACGCTATCGTCCCGTACCTGTTTTCCGATGGTTGCAGAACGCAGATCAAACCGGCCCGCTTCGGCGATGCCAGCGGCGTGCGCGGCGCGGCCTGGCTGCCGGTTCTGGCCAATGCAGGGGACCGCTCGCGATGACACTTTTTCAGCAGGTATGTTAAGCTAAGCGAAAATATTTAAGCAGAAAATACCATGCCAACGATTGATGATGTTTCAAGATTAGCGAATGTCTCGAGAGCGACGGTATCCCGCGTGCTGACCGGCACCCGAGGCGTGCGCGAAGAGAGTCGGGAAGCCGTTCTGCGCGCAGTTGAGGAGCTCAACTATCGCCCAAGCTTTGCCGCGCAAAACCTCGCCAGTCAATCATCCAATCATGTCGGTCTGGTACTTCCGATACGCGACGAAAGCAGCAGCGCACGCCTGCTTCCCTTACTTTCTCTGGCGCTTAAAAATCTGAATAAAAACCTGATTGTGCAGTATGTAACGGATGCCACCGAACAGGCTGCGGTCATCGACGACCTGCAGCGCCAGTGCGTCGCTGTCGTCGTGCTCGGTGCAATCCCACTGGATGCACCACGCAACGTCATCTCCTTTGACCGCTTTAGCATCGCTGGCGTTAACAATCAGGGTTACGACTATGCTTTTGCCACTGAAAGCGCCTGCCGCTACGTCATTGGTAAAGGCCATCGCAATATTGCGCTTCTCACCGATAACGACGGCGATGATGCCAGCCGCCAGATGCTGGAAGGCTATCGTAATGTGCTGCAAAACTACTCCATCCCTTTCAACCGACAGCTGGTACTAACGGCGAATGATGACGTTGAGCAGGCGCTGCTGACGCTGATTAACAGCTTCAGCAAATATTCAGTCATTATCGTTAAACGCGACCGCTTCGCTGCGGAAGCGATGCGCCTGATGCGGGAATTCAATATTGCCGTTCCACAGGAGGTATCGCTGCTGAGTCTGGAGGACTCCCCTCTGGCCTCGCTGCTCTATCCGCCGCTGACCTGCATCTCCTGGCCGCTGGAACAGCTGATGGAAAACTGCCTTCAGCGCATCCGCAGCCTGATTGATGAACGTCCGGCGTTTGCCACCGAAGGGCGGACGCTGGCGGGTCGCCTGATCCCACGCCAGTCGGTCGCGGATATTTCCTGATATTCTCCTGCCCGGCTAAAGTCACGCTGCCGGGCGCGTTTTCCTTCTCTCACTTTACCTGCCACCCGCTCTCTCCCGGCCGCGAGTCATCCCAATACCGTCGGTTTTCGCCAATCATCCTCCCCACCATCTAAATAATAATCATTTTCATTTATAAATAGCCTGTGCTATATAACATAGCAATTGCTATAACAGATGATTAATTAACCACATTATCGTGAGGGATCCTATGCTGCACCTGCCGCCTCTGAAGCACCTGATCTTTACCGCTATGCTCGGCCTGCTGGCGATCGCCCCGGCTGAGGCCAGCGAAAAATTCAAAGTGATCACCACGTTTACGGTGATTGCCGATATGGCGCAAAACGTCGCCGGCGAAGCGGCGCAGGTCAGCTCGATTACCAAACCCGGCGCCGAGATCCACGAATACCAGCCGACACCTGGCGATATTAAACGCGCCCAGGGGGCGCAGCTGATCCTCACCAACGGTCTGAATCTTGAACTGTGGTTCGCGCGCTTTTATCAGCATCTGAGCGGGGTGCCGGAAGTCGTGGTCAGCCAGGGGGTTCAGCCGATGGGGATTAGCGAAGGCCCCTATAACGGCAAGCCCAACCCTCATGCGTGGATGTCAGCGGATAATGCTCTGATCTACGTCGATAACATCCGGGATGCGCTCGTGAAGTATGACCCTGAAAACGCGGAGACCTATCGTCAGAATGCTGCCGCCTATAAAGAGAAAATCCGTCAAACCATGGCGCCGCTGAAGGCGGAACTGGCAAAACTGCCGCAAGAGAAGCGCTGGCTGATCACCAGCGAAGGGGCGTTCTCCTATCTGGCCCGGGATAACGGACTGAAAGAGCGCTATCTGTGGCCAATCAATGCCGACCAGCAGGGGACGCCACAGCAGGTACGTAAAACTATCGATATTATGAAAAAAGAGCATATCCCGACCCTCTTTAGTGAAAGCACCATTTCTGATAAACCGGCGCGCCAGGTGGCGCGGGAAGCCGGTGCCCACTATGGTGGCGTGCTGTATGTTGACTCTCTGAGCGCCGCCGATGGCCCGGTGCCGACCTACCTGGATCTGCTGCGCGTCACCACGCAAACCATCGTCCAGGGTATCAACGACGGGATGAGGAAACAGCCATGAGTTCTGATTTCCCCGGCCTCTCGGTCAACCAGGTCAGCGTGACCTATCGCAATGGCCACACCGCGCTGCACGATGCCACTTTCAGCGTACCGCGCGGCTCGATTGCTGCGCTGGTGGGAATAAACGGTTCAGGAAAATCGACGCTGTTTAAAGCGCTGATGGGCTTTGTTCGTCTGGCCCACGGCGAGATTGCGATTCTCGGCCAGCCGGTTCATCGCGCGCTGCGCCAGAACCTGGTGGCCTATGTCCCGCAATCCGAGGACGTTGACTGGTCCTTTCCGGTACTGGTGGAGGACGTCGTCATGATGGGCCGCTACGGGCACATGGGCTGGCTGCGGCGGGCCAAAGCTCGCGACCACGAGATCGTTGATGAAGCGTTGGCCCGCGTCGGGATGAGCGACTATCGCCACCGGCAAATCGGTGAGCTGTCCGGCGGACAAAAGAAACGGGTGTTCCTTGCCCGCGCTATCGCCCAGCAGGGTAAAGTTATTCTGCTAGACGAGCCGTTTACCGGCGTTGACGTCCAGACTGAAGCGCAGATCATCGCACTGCTGCGTGAGCTCAGTAGCGACGGCTGCACCATGCTGGTCTCGACTCACAACCTCGGCTCGGTGAGCGAGTTTTGCGATTACACGGTGATGGTCAAAGGCACCATTCTGGCCAGCGGGCCGACGGAGACAACCTTTAGCGCCAGGAATCTCGAACTCGCATTCGGCGGCGTGCTGCGCCACGTGGTACTCAGCGGCGGTGAGGAGCAGATTATTACCGACGATGAACGGCCGTTTATCAGCCGCCGGACGACGGGGGGTGAAGGATGAGCTGGCTGACCGAGCCGTTCGGCTATCAGTACATGTTGAATGCGATGTGGGTCTCGGCGCTGGTGGGCGGCGTGTGCGCTTTTCTCTCCTGCTACCTGATGCTGAAGGGCTGGTCGTTGATTGGTGATGCCCTCTCCCACTCCATCGTGCCCGGCGTCGCAGGGGCTTATATGCTCGGCCTGCCCTTCGCTCTCGGTGCATTTCTCTCCGGTGGGCTGGCGGCGGGCAGCATGCTGTTTCTCAACCAACGTTCGAAGCTCAAGGAGGATGCCATTATCGGCCTGATTTTTTCGTCATTCTTCGGCATCGGACTGTTTATGGTGTCGCTCAACCCAACCTCGGTA
Organism: Klebsiella sp. I138; assembly: GCF_051131765.1. Classification (NCBI taxonomy): domain Bacteria; kingdom Pseudomonadati; phylum Pseudomonadota; class Gammaproteobacteria; order Enterobacterales; family Enterobacteriaceae; genus Klebsiella; species Klebsiella sp. I138. The sequence goes on along the minus strand of NZ_CP180447.1, from coordinate 5,299,090 downwards.
AACATCCAGACCATTATTCTCGGGAATATTCTGGCAATAGCCCCGGAAGATATCATTCAGCTGGCGGCCATAGGATTGATTTCAATGGCGATTCTGCTGCTGAAATGGAAAGATCTGATGGTCACCTTTTTCGATGAGAGCCACGCCCGCTCCATGGGTCTGAACACCACCGGGCTCAAGCTGCTGTTCTTCACGCTGCTGGCAGCCTGTACGGTGGCGGCATTGCAAACCGTGGGCGCCTTTCTGGTAATTTGCCTGGTCGTCACCCCCGGAGCGACCGCCTGGCTACTGACCGACCGCTTTCCACGCCTGCTGGCGATTGCCGTCGCCATCGGCAGCCTGACCAGCTTTTTCGGCGCCTGGATAAGTTACTACCTGGATGGCGCAACCGGCGGCATTATCGTCGTGGCGCAGACGTTGCTCTTTCTGGCGACCTTTGTTTTTGCGCCAAAACACGGCCTGTTGGCCAGCCGCCGCCGCGCCAGGGAGGCCTCATGCTGCTGAACACGATCCTCGAACCTTTTCAATTTCCGTTTATGATCAACGCCATGCTGGTGGCGGTCATCGTCGCCGTTCCCTGCGCGCTGCTGTCGGTTTTTCTGGTACTAAAAGGCTGGGCATTGATGGGTGACGCGATGAGTCATGCGGTCTTTCCCGGCGTGGTGGTGGCCTATATTATCGGTATTCCGTTCGCCATTGGCGCCTTTGTTGCCGGGCTGTTCTGCGCTATCGCTACCGGGTATCTCGACGATAACAGCCGCATCAAGCGCGATACGATTATGGGCATTGTCTTTTCCGGGATGTTTGGCGCCGGGCTGGTGTTGTATGTCGCCATTCAATCCGAAGTTCATCTCGACCATATTCTGTTTGGCGATATGCTGGGGATCTCCGCCAGTGATATTGGACAAACGTCGGCGATTGCCCTGCTTATCGCGCTGATTATCGGGCTGAAATGGCGCGATTTTCTGCTGCACGCCTTCGATCCACATCAAGCGAAGGCCAGCGGATTACGCTGCGGCCTGCTGCACTACGGCCTGCTGTGCATGATTGCGCTCACCATCGTGGCAACGCTCAAAGCGGTGGGGATTATTCTGTCAATCTCGCTGCTGATTGCCCCCGGAGCCATTGCGCTGCTGCTGACCAGGCGTTTTATCAACGCGCTGCTGTTGGCTGTAGGAATTGCCGTGGGCTGTTCGTTGGGTGGGGTGTGGCTGTCATTTTACCTGGATAGCGCGCCGGCGCCGACCATCGTGGTGTTGTTTACCGCATTATTCATTATTACGTTTGTCTGTACGTCAGTTCGCGATAATCGAACCCAGACGGTGTCCACAGCGGTCCGGGGCGGCTAACGCCTTCACCGCCTCCGGGGAAAGCGCCGGCTCTGCCCCATCAACCGCGTAAGTCGAGTGAACCGGCGCTATTTTTTAGGCCGGTATTTTTCCGGAAGTTCAGGCACCGGGCGTCGGTCATCAATCAGGTGACGAATCGTCAGAATCGGATGACGCCAGAGCATTCGCGGCCCGGCCCAGCGCATGATCTGCTTCATTTCTTCACGCTTTGCCGGCTGGTAGCAGTGAACCGGACACTGCTTACAAGCCGGTTTCTCTTCACCAAACACGCATTTATCCAGCCGCTTATCGGCATAGGCGTTCAGCGCCTGGTAATGCTCCGCGTCGGCCTGTGCGTCCGGGCAGCGGCGCTGATAAAGCGAAATCATGCTGCGGATAGTCTTTTTTTCCCGGTCGATACGTTGACCCGCCATTGCTCTTCCCCGTCAATAAAGATGCAAAAATAATACACCTTTAAGTCATTTGACGCAGCCGTTTTCCCCTGCCCTCACACCGGTTCAGCGGGCTTATCAACGTGGCCCAGCGACTTCTCCGGGAAGCAGACATCACGTACCCGACGCTTAAGTTCCGCCGCATCCGGGAAGCCTTCATCCTGTTTGCGGTCCCAGATTTGTACGTCATCGACGGTAATGGTGAAGATGCCACCGGTCCCGGGCACCAGCGTGACCGAGCCAATATCGGTACTGAACGTATGCAGCAACTCCTGTGCCATCCAGCTGGCGCGTAGCATCCAGTTGCATTGGGAACAGTAGTTGATGACGATCGCGGCTTTATGACTCATGACTTTCTCACTGTATTTGTAAGGGCAAATTGTAAACAAGTTGCAGATTAAATGAGGAATAAATGATTATTTTGTTGCAAACGATAATACCTATCATTACCATTCGCAATCAATAATCATGGAGAAAAAGAGTCCGCTTAGGGAAGCAACGGGACTCGCCTGCAAATCTGGAAGTAACGCGTGAGCCGATACTAATAATTATCAAGGCGTGGCTACTATGTATAAATCCACTCAATCACCGACCTGGTTTAAGAAAAGCCTGCTGGTGACTTCATTGCTTGCAGCAATCTATCAGACTACCGCCGGGGCAGCAGACACCACCACACCCATCGCCACCAGCGATGCATCATCGGATACTACCGAGCAGATGACCGTCACGGCGCCAGCCCCCGTGCTCAAAGCCGGCAGCGAACACTCGGTCAGCGCGCAGGAGCTGCAGGATAAAGGGGCCAAAGATTTTGGCTCTATCATGCGTTACGAACCGCTGATCGGCGCGACCGGCGCCAGCGGCGGCTCAGGGAACGGCAAAAGCGGCTTCGACCGCGGCGGCTATACCGGTTATAACATTCGCGGCCTGGAAAGCAACCGCGTCGGCATTGACGTCGACGGTATCGCGCAGCCAGATGCAACCGGACGTGGCTACGTTGGCCGGGCCGGCCTGAATACGTTTGGCATCGGTCGTGATTACATCGACCCGTATATGTATGGCAGCGTCGATATCCAGTCCGGCGCAACCTCGACGGAAACGGCCAACGCCTCTATCGGCGGGAATGTCTCCTTCCAGCCGAAATCCGCCGATGACTACCTGCGTCCGGGGAAAACCAGCGCATTCGGCTACCAGAGCGGCTACGACTCTGCTGACCGCAGCTGGCATAACGGTGTGACGGTAGCTGGCGGTGATGAAACCCTGCGCGGTATTTTTGTCTACAGCCGCCGCGACGGTCAGGAAACCGAGAATAACAGCGACACGATTGACGCCTATCCGGCCAACTGGCACTCCGACGCGTTTATGGCCTCCGGCATCTGGCAGCCGAATGATGAACATAAGCTGACCAGCACGCTCGACTACTACCATAAAACCAACCACACCCATTTTGATAGCTGGGATAGCAGCGGCAACAGCATCATTGGCGATGCCAACCAAACCAGCCAGACACGTCGCTGGGGCCTCAGCCTGAAAGATGACTGGACGCCGATGAATGACTACCTCGACAGCATGTCGACCAAAGTCTACTACCAGCATACCGAGGCCCATGACTGGACCTGGATGCCGGACAGCACCACCGGCGCGATGGAAACGGTCAACTCCAACTACGATACCGATACCTGGGGCATTCAGACCGCGCTGGCAAAATCCATCGGCCGCCACGACCTGAGCGCCGGGCTTAACGCCAGCACCACCAAAACCCAGCGCCCGTTCAGCCAGTCGCCGGTTCCGAGTATCTACAGCGAAATCATGCAGCCGGAAGCCGACAGCCGGGGCTACACGCTGGGCGGATTCGTTCAGGATAAGATCAACTTCGATCTCGACAGCCACAACTTTGCTGTGATCCCGGGCGTACGCGTGGTGCATCAATCCACCAAACCGGAGAACCTGGGCGATCTGACCACCAACAGCAGCGTGTTAACGGAGTCCTCCGTCGCCAGCCTGTACGGTAAAAACTCCGATACGCAGGTGCTCCCGTCCTTAACATTCCAGTACGATATCTCTCCACGTACTATGACCTACCTGCAGTATAAGCGCGGCGCCGAGTTCCCGAACGCCAGCCAGCTGTACGGTTCCTGGAACCTCGGTTCCAGCTACGCCGGACGAGCGCAGTATGCGTTGATTGGTAACACCGATCTGAACACGGAAACCAGCGACAACTTCGAATGGGGCTTAAAAGGCGAAGTGGTCGAAGGGATCACGATGCGCACCGCGCTGTTCTACAACAATTACAAGAACTTCATCGCCTATAGCCGCTACACCCGTTCTGGCAATCCGGACCACTTCACCAACGTCCCGTCGAATATCTATACGATTTATCAGGCGGAAAACCGCGATAAGGCTTTTATCTACGGCGGCGAAATCAGTGCCAAATTTAACTTTGGTACCTGGTTTGAAGAGGTTAATGGCCTGAGCGCAACGTTGGCCTACGGCTATAGTGAAGGGAAATCGAAATCCAGCTATCTCGGCGACAAATATATCGACCTCGACAGCGTTGCCCCGATGAAAGCTATCGTGGGCGTAGCCTGGGATGATCCGGCGAAACGTTACGGGACTGCGCTGACCGCGACCTTCGTGAAAGGAAAGCAGGCCAATGCGACCAACCGCGAAAGCTATACCAACACGGGTTCCGCCATTACCGACTCTTCCAGCGAATATATGCGCGTCCCTGGCTACGGCATGCTGGACCTGACGGCCTGGTGGCAAGTCGCGAAAAACGTGCGTCTGAACGGCGGCGTTTACAACATTACCGATCGTCAGTACTGGGATTATCTGAGCAGCCGCAATATTGAGACGTCAACCAATCAGGACGCCTACGATAAAGCGCTGGCGACGATGCCGGGCCGGACCTGGCAACTGGGCGTCAACGTCGATTTCTGATCGCCTGGAAAATAATAAACCCTCTGGATTTCAGTATGCCGTTGGCAGCAGCAGGGCGAGTCCCGATGCGCGGACTCAGGCCCGAAGTGCGCCTCTCCACCGGCATATTGAAAGACGACGGGGATAAACCTGCTCCCTGGCCTCGGCCGGGGATATTCATCGTAGAGAAGGATGTGAATCATGCAAAATAACCAAAACGAACTGTGGCAGCGCTACCAGACCACGAAAGCGCAGGCTTCCGGTAAATATGCCCGCGATATCGCCGCAGAAATGGGTATCAGCGAAGCGGAATTAACCGCCGCTCGCGTTGGCCGCGACGCGGTTCGCCTGCAGGACGACGTACGGGCAATCATCGCCGGGCTGGAAACCGTCGGCGAGACCAAATGCATCTGCCGCAATGAATATGCGGTGCATGAGCAGGTGGGCCAGTTTACTCATCAACATCTCAGCGGCCACGCCGGGCTGGTGCTGAACCCACGCGCGCTCGATCTGCGCCTGTTCCTCAGCCAGTGGGCCAGCGCGTTCCATCTCACTGATAACGGTCGCCAGAGCATTCAGTTCTTCGACCACCACGGCGACGCGCTGTTGAAAGTCTACGTGACCGCTCAGACTGATATGGCCGCGTGGGATGCGCTGATTGCCGGGCAGACACATGCCGACCCGGCACCGCTGGCCATCCGTCCGGTCGATGCTCCCCGCTACGCGGATTCCGCCGACGGCGCGGCGCTGGAAAATGAATGGCGTGCCATGACTGACGTCCATCAGTTCTTCGGGCTGTTGCGAAAATACAACCTCTCCCGCCAGCAGGCTTTCCGCCTGGTCAGCGATGACCTGGCCTGCCGTATCGACAACGATGCCCTGCCGCGCCTGCTGGAAAACATCCGCGAAGAGGGCAATGAGATCATGATTTTTGTTGGCAACCGCGGCTGCGTGCAAATTTTCACCGGCGTCCTGGAAAAGCTGGCCCCGATGCGCGGCTGGCTCAACATCTTCAATACTGCTTTTACCCTGCACCTGCGCGAAGACAGCCTTGATGAAATCTGGGTCACACGTAAGCCGACCTCAGATGGCCACGTCACCAGCGTGGAGCTGTTTGCTCAGGACGGTACGCAAATCGCTCAGCTGTACGGTCAGCGTAGCGAAGGGCACCCGGAACAGGCGACGTGGCGCAGCCAGGTTGACCGCCTGACGACGGAAGGGCAGACCGCATGAAGCGCTGGCTGATGTTGTTTGCCGCCCTTCCGCTGTTTGCCAGCGCCGCTGCCGAACGGATCATTTCTCTCGGCGGCGATGTCACGGAAATCGTCTATGCCCTGGATGCGCAACAGCAGCTGGTCGCCAAAGACAGCACCAGCACCTGGCCTGCCGCCGCCCGTTCGCTGCCGGACGTTGGCTATATACGCCAGCTTAACGCCGAAGGGATCCTGTCATTGCGCCCGACGATCGTTCTGGCGAGCGCGCAGGCCCAGCCCTCGCTGGTTTTGCAAAAGGTGCAGGACAGCCAGGTGAAAGTGGTCAATATCCCGGGTGGTGACGATCTGGCAGCGATTGATAATAAAATCGCCGCGGTCGCCGTCGCACTGGGTAAGCAGGCTGAGGGCGACGCCCTGCGCCACGCCGTCGCCACGCAGATAGCACAGATCCCAACGCAGCCTATCGACAAGCGGGTGCTGTTTATTCTCAGCCACGGGGGAATGAATACCATGGTCGCCGGTAAAAAGACTGCGGCAGATGGCGCCATTCATGCCGCTGGTCTACAGAATGCGATGCAGGAATTCGACCATTACCGCAGTATGTCTCAGGAAGGAGTGGTCGCCAGCCTGCCGGACCTGGTGGTTATTTCCGCTGACGGACTTAAAGGTATGGGCGGCGAAGCCGGGCTATGGAAGCTTCCGGGCCTGGCGCAAACGCCGGCCGGTCGCAATAAGCAGGTGCTGGTGATTGACGATATGGCCCTGCTCGGCTTTGGCCCGCGAACGCCACAGGCGGTTAGCGAGCTGCGGAAAAAAGCGGAGCAGCTTCCCTGATGCGCCCCACCCTTTCTCGCCAGCTGTGGTTAATGACGCTGCTGCTGGTGAGCCTGACGGTATTCGCGACCACCCTCGGCGCAATGCATCTGCCGCTCACCAGTCTGTGGCCACCAGGGGATGACGTGCTGCGTCATATCTGGTTCACCATTCGCCTGCCGCGCGTCCTGCTGGCCCTGCTGGTCGGTGCCGCGCTGGCGCTTTCCGGCTGCGTCATGCAGGGATTGTTCCGCAACCCGCTGGCCGATCCCGGTCTGCTGGGGATCAGCAGCGGCGCGGCGCTGGCGGTGGCCTGCTGGCTGGTCCTGCCGCTGTCGGTTCCGGTGCTGGTGGCGCTGTATGCGCCGATGCTGGCGGCGTTTATCGGTAGTCTGGCGGTAATGATGGTGATTTTTATCCTCAGCAGAGCCGGTGAAAGTTCGCTCTCGCGCCTGCTGCTGGTCGGCATCGCCATTAACGCCCTGTGCGGCGCGCTGGTGGGTATGCTGGCGTGGATCAGCAACGATACCCAGCTGCGCCAGCTTTCGCTGTGGGGTATGGGCAGCCTCGGTCAGGCCGAGTGGTCCACGCTGCTGGTGGCGGCCACCTTAATGATCCCCGCTTCGGCGATCGTCTGGTTGATGGCATCCCGCCTTAATCTGCTCCAGCTCGGTGACGAAGAAGCCCACTACCTGGGAATTAACGTCCGGGCATTACAGCGGCTACTGCTGCTGTGTAGCGCACTGCTGGTGGCCTCTTCGGTGGCGATAAGCGGTGTGATTGGCTTTATCGGCCTGGTGGTTCCGCACCTGATGCGAATGTGGCTGGGACCGGACCACCGCGCCCTGGTGCCAGGTTCACTGCTGGCCGGCGCTATCCTATTGCTGCTGGCCGATACGCTCGCCCGCACCGTCGCAGCTCCTGCGGAAATGCCGGTTGGTCTGCTGACCAGCCTGCTCGGCGCGCCGTGGTTTTTGTGGTTGATTTTCCGCCAGCAGAGGGCAACGTATGGATAATCGTGATACCGCCTATACCGCCACATCGCTCTCCCTGCATCTGGGCAAACGTCGGGTGATCGACGATGTTTCGATCCGGCTCTCCGGCGGAGAAATGACCGCGCTCATTGGCCCTAACGGCGCCGGTAAGTCAACGCTGCTCCGACTGTTGACCGGTTTCTTATCCCCGAACGAGGGTGAACGTCATGTGGAAGGCCGCCCGCTGGAAAGCTGGACGCCACAGGCGCTCTCCCGTCGCCGGGCGGTGATGCTGCAACGCACGCAGCTTCATGCCGACTGGCCGGTGGAATCGGTCATTGCCATGGGACGCTCTCCGTGGGGCAACAACCCCGATCCGCAGATGATTCAGCAGGTAATGGGAGAAACCGGCTGCGACCACCTGGCGGGCAGACGCTACCCTTCACTTTCCGGGGGGGAACAGCAGCGAGTTCAACTGGCCCGCTGCCTCGCCCAGCTGTGGCATGAAAGTGCCCCGCAGGGTTGGTTGTTTCTCGACGAGCCTACCTCGGCGCTGGATCTTTACTATCAACAGCATCTGCTGCGTCTGTTAAAACGGCTGACCCGCAGCGGTCTGCTGCACGTCTGCGTGGTGTTGCACGACCTCAACCTCGCCGCGCTGTGGGCAGACCGCATCCTGCTGTTGCATCAGGGGCAGCTGGTAGCAGAGGGAACGCCGCAGGAAGTTATTCGCCAGTCGGTGATTAGCCGCTGGTACGGCGCTGAGGTACGCATGGGTGAACATCCGGACGTTGCCATTCCGCAGGTCTATCTGGCGCCGTAAACTTTCCAATCCAACAAACTCCGCTTCAGCGGAGTTTTCTTCACTTATCCGAGATTCATTCAGCAAACTTCAGCAGAGCTTCACCATCCAGGCGGTAGCGTACCCACTCAGATTGCGGCAACGCTCCGATGCTCAGGTAAAAATCGATGGCGGGCTGGTTCCAGTCCAGTACGCTCCATTCAAGGCGCCCGCACTGTCGTTGCACGGCGCATTGCGCGATATGCTTCAGCATCGCCCTACCCGCCCCTTTGCCACGATGTTCAGGGGAAATATACAAATCTTCCATATAGATCCCATTGCGTCCAAGCCAGGTGGAGTAGCTGGTAAAGAAGACGGCATAGCCTACTGATGTTCCGTCAATTTCGCAGATCAGCGCTTCGGTCTTACTGTCTGCGCCAAAGAGTGTTTCGCGGATCTCGTCTGGCGTGGTAACGACCTGCTCTGGGGCTTTTTCGTATACCGCTAGTTCATAGATCATATTGTAAATTGTGCTGACATCTTCCGGGCGGGCCTGGCGAATCCTGATGCTCATAATTCTTCCTGTCATTGCTGTCTGGCGTGAACATTGATGGCGCTAAGCATAAGGGTTATTGTCAGGAGAATTAAGTGCAATGAAATCACATATTGATGAATATTATGCATCCGGCCCTACGGCGTATTGATTTAAACCTTCTGCCTGTTTTTGATGCGATTTATCGTCATCGTTCCGTTCGCCTGGCGGCGGATGAGCTGGCGATGAGCACATCCGCATTGAGCCATGCATTATCGCGGCTACGGCTCTCCCTCAATGACCCGTTATTTTATCGGGAAGGCCACCGGATGTGCCCCAGCGTGTATGCCATACAGCTTGCACCGACCCTTGCAGCGGCGCTGAAACTTCTGAACCAGGAACTGGCGCCCCAGCCGAAATTTGAAGCCGCCAGCAGTACCGAGTGTTTACACATTGCGATTACCGATTTTACCGCGTTCTGTATTTTCCCGGCCCTGATGCATACGCTGCAGCATGCCGCGCCGGGCCTGCGCTTTGAGCTGCGCTATCTGCCGCACAGCCCGGCGTTAACCGAATTGCTGGCGGGGGAAGTGGATCTGGCGCTTGGATTCAGCACGGCAGAAGATATCCGACATCCGGAGCTGGATGAGCTCAGCTGGTTCGAAGATCAATATGTTGTCATCAGTAACACCCGCCGAACCGCGCTGACGCTGGAGGATTATCTCGCCGCCCGGCATCTGGTCGTGACACCCTGGAATGAGAAGTTGGGGGTTCTGGATTTGCAGCTGGAACTGATGGGATATTCCCGTCAGACCACCATTAAAACGCCGTCGATGCTCAGCGCACCATTTATTGTGGCGGAAAGCGACCTGCTGATGGCCATCCCCCGCTTTGCCGCCGAGAAGTTGCTTCCGGCAGCAGATATCAAGATTTTCCCCCTACCTTTTGAGATACCACCGTTTGAAGTGAAAATTTACTCTCATAAGCGCAGCGGTAAGCGGGATGTAACCCACTGGCTGAAGAAAATACTGCAGGATATGACGCACGAGGTCAGATTGCGAAAATAAAGTCTAGTCGTTCCAGGTGAATTTGCAGAACGCTCTGAAGCAATTATCGTTTTGGAGCTTATTTTATATGAATCTCAGCATTATAATAATGCCATACATATATTGACAACCTAAATCAATCATTGTCAAAAAGCTGTATTTCAATGAAAAACACCCCTTTCAATTACCGACACCTATGTATTAAGTGGTGATACCTTGATATGCAGTAAATAAAAAACCATCACCCTCCACTTTGTTGAAGTCAGGCAAAAAACCTTCTGTAATTACAGGCACCCATGAGAATGATTTTATATTTCAATCCGGAAGAGCACCCGTTTTTACGGTAAATAAAAACAGAAGTAAATCGATGAATTCAACTTAACCAAAAGAGTCAATTTTAAGAGCTTTAAATGTGCGTATTTAAAGTATCATTAGCTAATCTCCTGTAGATGCCCTCAACTTTTTTATTTAGTCTTTTTATTTTTATCGGCAAATAAATGAAGTAACAAGCAGCAAAAAAAAGACAGGTGGAAAAAATTTCTAGCCCCGTCATAATACCACCGAAGAAGGAACCAACGCTGTCTTCACCCTTTAACATCCAATGGTAAATAAAATCCCCCACACCAATAATAAAAGGTGAAATTATCGACACGACGAATGGTATAATAATAACCTTTGCAGTATACCCCATATTTATAGGATCAAAATCAATGAAATAATTACCCATGGAATGATTAACCATCAAAATCGGTTTTAAATAGGTATTTTTCTTATAAACCCTACCTTCAATGACTGTTATTATCTGATTTTCAAACACCATAAGATTATTACATTTCATTGTGTATGATACTTGCCTTGCATTAGCTAACTCTAAAAGAATCCGAGTCACTAAAATAGTATTAGAGCTTATTGCGCTTGAATTACCCCCGTGACTTGACACCTCAGTGACATGTTCTTGATTGACAGAGAGTACTTTCCCCGTTGTTTTTTTAAACTCAATTGCGGTTGTCCTATCAATTTTAACAATTTCCATAACATATCCTTTTAACAACAATAGAATCTAATCAGAAGCTAGTATTGCCAATTAATTTAAAAGCATATTGATAATACGTTATTTTCTTCTCGAATTTAAACTTAACTTTTCTTTGGTTTATTGTTGTAAAAATGAGAAGTAGCGATTTATTTTCGTCGCTCAAGTAATAACAAACAGTTTAACTTCACAAAGATTACTTAAGTTGTTTTTGGTGCCAATCTGAGCTTCAATAATTTTATTATTGACAACACGAGCAGTGAAATGAAGAGATTGATATTTGTAATTTCTATTTTTAATTTATTAGGATGTGTTTCTTACCATTGGATAAAAGCTGATGGATCTTCAGAAAACTCACAACGATATGAATACGCATGTCAGGCTCAGGCTTATAGAGAACTACCGCCAGATCGTCAAATTTATCAGGAAAATTACCGTACAAAAAGCACAAAAGATAAGAACAAGAATGAAAAAGAAAGCAGCAAAAGTTATTATGCAACTGATCTAAATAAAGATATCAGGAATGTTTTCTTTAAAGACTGTATGTCTAAAGCCGGATTTATTCAGGAAGCCAGAAGCTATCCGTGATTATAATTAACCCGGGCTTAAGGCTTGCACCCACATTCATTGAAATGACACGGGCGTGGTGTTCATTTTGATAAACCGGGACTGCCAACGATATTGACAGGTGATGCGTTTATTCATCACCTGTTAAATCTTTAACCCGCAATCCGGACCAGGGATTGGGGTTCCTTTACAGCAATGTCATCGTCTGAACAAAATTGCGAGCACCATCGCGTGCGTGATCAACGCGGGTAAAATCAGACGCGTTGCCAATCGTAAGCCCTCTTACCGTTTGTGGCTGCATACCGCGAGTAAGCAGATCGGCTTTTTTTACACCAAAACCGACTGATGAATCACGATGGCTGTCAGTGATAAGATACGGCCTTCGCTGGGGATTGGGTAAGCAGACCACCCTGTCTTGCGGATCAATATTTAGTTTGAAAATGACAGATAACCCATTGATTATAAACGACTAGTTCAATGTCATTTTTAACGATGTGCGCCAGATGTTTACGTGTATATACCAGATAATAGTGAGTATACATATGGCATACAAATTTGCGGGTTTATGTGGGTTTACAGGGATTTAGCATGGGCCACATAAGCACTAGAAAGACTAAAAAACGAGTAAAATCACTATGACTGAAGCCACAGACAAGGACTTCTCCAACCACACGCCCATGATGCAGCAGTATCTGAAGCTGAAAGCTCAGCACCCGGAGATCCTGCTGTTCTACCGGATGGGTGATTTCTACGAGCTGTTTTATGATGATGCCAAACGAGCCTCTCAGCTGCTCGATATCTCGCTGACCAAACGCGGCGCCTCGGCGGGCGAGCCTATTCCCATGGCCGGGATCCCGCACCATGCGGTGGAAAACTACCTTGCCAAACTGGTCAATCAGGGCGAGTCAGTGGCCATTTGCGAACAAATTGGCGACCCGGCCACCACCAAAGGCCCGGTCGAGCGCAAAGTGGTACGTATCGTTACGCCCGGCACCATCAGCGATGAAGCACTGCTACAGGAACGCCAGGACAATCTGCTGGCCGCCATCTGGCAGGACAGCAAAGGCTTCGGCTATGCCACTCTGGATATCAGCTCCGGTCGTTTTCGCCTGAGCGAACCGGCCGACCGCGAAACCATGGCCGCGGAGCTACAGCGCACTAACCCGGCCGAGCTGCTGTATGCCGAAGATTTTGCCGAGTCGTCGTTAATTGAAGGCCGCCGCGGCCTGCGCCGTCGTCCGCTGTGGGAGTTTGAAATTGATACCGCGCGCCAGCAGCTGAACTTGCAATTCGGCACCCGTGACCTGGTCGGCTTTGGCGTTGAAAATGCGCCGCGTGGCCTGTGCGCTGCCGGCTGCCTGCTGCAATATGTCAAAGATACCCAGCGCACTTCCCTGCCGCACATTCGCTCCATCACCATGGAGCGTCAGCAGGACAGCATTATCATGGATGCGGCAACCCGGCGTAACCTGGAGATTACCCAGAACCTGGCCGGCGGTTTCGACAATACGCTAGCGTCGGTGCTCGACTGCACCGTCACGCCGATGGGCAGCCGAATGCTCAAACGCTGGCTGCACATGCCAGTACGCGACACGGCGGTACTCGTCGAACGTCAGCAGACAATAGGTGCACTGCAGGAACGCTATACCGAATTACAGCCAGTACTGCGTCAGGTGGGCGATCTGGAACGTATTCTGGCGCGGCTGGCGCTGCGCACCGCGCGTCCGCGCGACCTCGCCCGCATGCGCCATGCGTTTCAGCAGCTGCCAACCCTGCGTGAAATGTTGGCCGACGTCAGCTGCGCGCCGGTACAGCAGCTGCGCGATAAAATGGGCGAGTTCAGCGAACTGCGTGAACTGCTCGAACGCGCAATTATCGATGCGCCGCCGGTGCTGGTACGCGACGGCGGCGTTATCGCCCCGGGTTATCATGAAGAACTCGACGAATGGCGCGCGCTGGCGGATGGCGCCACCGATTATCTCGATAAGCTGGAAATTCGTGAACGCGAGCGTCTGGGGCTCGACACCCTGAAGGTGGGCTACAATGCCATTCACGGTTATTACATTCAGATCAGCCGCGGCCAAAGCCAGCATGCGCCGATTCACTACGTCCGCCGTCAAACGCTGAAAAATGCCGAACGCTACATTATTCCGGAACTGAAGGAATATGAGGACAAGGTCCTGACCTCGAAAGGGAAAGCCCTGGCGCTGGAAAAGCAGCTCTACGATCAGCTGTTTGACATGCTGCTGCCGCACCTTGGCGACCTCCAGCAAAGCGCCAGCGCGCTGGCAGAGCTGGACGTGCTGATTAACCTCGCCGAACGCGCGGAAACCCTGAACTACTGCTGCCCAACCTTCAGCGATAAACCGGGCATTCGCATCAGCGAAGGCCGCCATCCGGTAGTTGAGCAGGTACTGAAAGAGCCGTTCATCGCCAACCCGCTGAACCTAGCCCCCCAGCGCCGGATGTTGATTATTACCGGCCCCAACATGGGGGGTAAAAGTACCTATATGCGTCAGACCGCGCTGATTGCGCTACTGGCCTATATCGGCAGCTACGTCCCGGCTGAGAAAGTAGAAATCGGCCCTATCGATCGCATCTTTACCCGCGTCGGGGCAGCGGATGACCTGGCAAGCGGCCGTTCGACTTTCATGGTTGAAATGACCGAAACCGCTAATATTCTGCATAACGCCACCGAATACAGTCTGGTGCTGATGGACGAGATTGGCCGCGGAACCTCCACCTACGACGGCCTGTCGCTGGCGTGGGCCTGTGCGGAAAGTCTGGCCAATAAGATTAAGGCGCTGACCCTTTTTGCCACCCACTACTTCGAGCTGACGCAGCTGCCGGAGAAAATGGAAGGCGTGGCAAACGTCCATCTTGATGCGCTGGAGCACGGCGATACTATCGCCTTTATGCACAGCGTCCAGGATGGCGCGGCCAGCAAGAGCTACGGTCTGGCGGTTGCCGCACTGGCGGGCGTGCCTAAAGAGGTGATTAAGCGCGCGCGGCAGAAATTGCGCGAGCTGGAGAGTATTGCCCCAGGCGTTGCCGCCACGCAGGTTGACGGCACGCAGATGTCGCTGCTCTCCGCCCCGGAGGAGACTTCGCCGGCGGTAGACGCTCTGGAGAACCTCGATCCGGATTCGCTCACCCCGCGTCAGGCGCTGGAGTGGATTTACCGGCTGAAGAGCCTGGTATAACCCCTTCATACCTCGCTGAAGTGGAAAAATAGCAGCACTGAATGGTGCTGCTATTTTAGAAAATAACTTTCCAAAAATAATTATCCAGAAAATTAATATATTCAGCTCGCACAATGAGCCACGTACCATCAGCGTTAATCCCAGTACCGTAATACGCAGCACAACCATTGCCACAAGGGCATATTTGTCAGCATGTCTTGCCCCCTGCAAAGAAATATAAAAAGGGCCCGACGACGCGGACCCATTCATTTAGCGTTTATCTTCCGCCAGCAGCGGCGGAATACTCGGTACCATTGGCGACTCGTCAATATCTTTCTGGGTCATGCGAAATGCTTCCGGGTAGTGCTCGCGGCTGATACGGCGCAGCGGTTCAGTATCGCGCCAGGTATAAAAACAGTGCTGGCACTGGAATACAGTCCAGACATCTTTTACCGGCGACTTCGCCAGCACGTCAATCTGCGCATCGGCGCAACGTGGACATATCATTTTTCTCTCCTTACTTACGGTTGGCCAGCATGGCGGTCAGTTTTTCAACCCAGGCTTTGGTTTCAGGGAGATCCTGAACCGGCTGGCTGTAGTGGCCACGGAGATCCGGCGCAACCGGCGTGGTCGCATCAATGACCAGTTTGTCGGTAATCCCCGCCGGGCTGGAGCCAGGGTCAAGCTCCAGCACGGACATATTCGGTAGCTGGACCAAATCCCCCGCCGGATTGACCTTCGAAGACAGCGCCCACATCACCTGAGGAAGATTGAATGGATCAACGTCCTCATCAACCATAATGACCATCTTCACATAGCCCAGGCCGTGCGGCGTGGTCATTGCCCGCAGGCCGACCGCACGCGCAAAGCCGCCGTAGCGTTTTTTGGTCGAGATAATCGCCAGCAGACCGTGGGTGTACATGGCATTTACCGCCTGCACTTCCGGGAACTCAGCTTTTAGCTGCTGGTATAGCGGTACGCAGGTCGCCGGGCCCATCAGATAATCAATTTCGGTCCACGGCATACCGAGGTACAGCGATTCAAAAATCGGTTTCGTGCGATAAGAAACTTTATCAATGCGCACCACCGTCATATTGCGCCCGCCGGAGTAGTGACCGGTAAATTCACCAAACGGGCCTTCGATTTCACGTTTGCGGCTCTCAATAACGCCTTCAAGAATCACCTCCGACCCCCACGGCACGTCAAAACCGGTCAGCGGTGCGGTGGCAATCGGATACGGGCTTTCGCGCAGCGCACCCGCCATTTCATATTCTGACTGATCGTACTTCAGCGGCGTTGCGCCCATAAGCGTGATAATCGGGTCATTACCTAACGTAATGGCGATCGGCAGATCTTCACCGCGCTCTTCCGCTTTGTGCAGATGTAGCGCGATATCATGCATAGGTATAGGCTGCAGACCGAGCTTACGTTTGCCCTTCACCTCCATGCGATAGATACCGACGTTCTGCTTGCCAAAGTGGTTGGGGTCGAGCGGATCGCGTGAGACTACGCAGGCTTTATCGAGATAAAACCCCCCATCCCCATCGTTCAGACGAAACAGCGGCAGAATATCAAACAGGTTAATATCCTCGCCGTCGACGGTGTTCTCCGCCCACCCCGGATTAGCCCTGCGCTCCGGCGTGACCGGAAATGTATCCCAACGGCGAATAAACTCATCAATCTGTTTCCTGACTGGCGTGTTCGCCGGCAGGCCCAGCGAGATAGCATGGTTCTGCCACGAACCGATGGTATTCATCGCTACCCGGGCATCGGTAAAGCCGCGAATATTGTCAAACCACAGCGCCGGTGCTCCATCGCCAATACGCCCGGTGGCGTTAGCAGCGGCGGCCAAATCCGGTTCAGCATTCACTTCTTCGCAAATTTTCAGCAGTTGCCCCTGGTCGTCCAGCGCCTGTAAAAAGCTGCGCAAATCATCAAAAGCCATTATTCATTCTCCTGTGAAAAATTCTCAGTGGCCCGCAGCCCGTTCCAGCGGCGCGCTTTGTGGTACTCAAGACCAAACTGATCCAGAACTCGCGTGACAACATGGTCAGTCACGTCTTCAATCGTTGCCGGATGGTTGTAATAGGCAGGCATCGGCGGCACCATCGCCACCCCCATACGGGACAGGGCCAGCATGTTTTCCAGGTGGATAGTGCTCAACGGCATTTCCCGCGGGACCAGCACCAGCCTGCGTCCCTCTTTCAGCACCACATCCGCCGCACGCCCAACCAAACCTTCAGCATAACCAGCACGAATTCCGGCCAACGTTTTCATACTGCAGGGGATGACAATCATGCCCGCGGTGCGAAAGGAACCGGACGAGATAACGGCGGCCTGGTCGGCAGGATTGTGTGAGACATCGGCCAGTTCAGCCACTTCACGAGCGCTATACGGTGTTTCCAGTTCAATCGTGGTTTTAGCCCACTTCGACATCACCAGATGGGTTTCCACTTCCGGCATCCCGCGAAGTGCCTTAAGCAGGGCGACGCCCAACGGAGCACCGGTGGCACCTGTTATCCCGACAATCAGCTTCATCATTCTCCTCCGCATATTGTTCGTATACGAACATTTTATTAAAGCTACGCCTGATACCCACCGCGTGCAAGTCCGTTCCCGGTCGGCCGCATTTTTAATCAAAGCGGGAAAGATGCGTAAAAGCGTCGCAAACGGCTATTATAGAATCGACGTTTTTGTTACGGAGTTTCCATGAAGTTAAGAAACGAGGCGTTCCACCTTTTGCGCCAGCTTTTTCAGCAGCACACCGCCCGCTGGCAGCATGAACTGCCGGAGCTCACTAAGCCCCAGTATGCGGTGATGCGCTCGATTGCCGAGCATCCGGGAATTGAACAGGTCACGCTGACGGAAGCGGCAGTCAGTACGAAAGCGACGCTGGCGGAAATGCTAAGCCGTATGGAGAGCCGCGGACTGGTCCGCCGCGAACACGATCCGGCGGATAAACGACGTCGGTTTGTCTATTTAACCGCGGAAGGAGAAGCGTTGCTGGCACATTCAGTACCGCGGGGAAATGCCGTCGATGATGAGTTCCTGGGTCGGCTTAGCGACGAAGAGCGTCAGCAGTTCTCGCAAATAATCCACAAGCTGGTCGCGCAAGAAAACAAAGATTAGCCTTGGCGCTCGCGTAAGAAATCGATAAACGCCCGGACCCTGGTCGGGACATGCTGTACGTCCGGATAGACCGCGTACACGCCCTGAGGGGGAAAGGTAAACTCCGGCACCACCTGTACCAGTTTGTGCTCCGCCAGCGCCGATGCCACCAGCCACTCGGGCAGCAGCGCAACGCCGCAGCCCGCAAGCGCAAAAGCCATCAGTGCGCTGGCGCTATCCGCCGACAGTTGCGGCGGCGTTTTAATGTCAAACGCCACTGTTTCATGATGCGGTCCGGTCAGCTGCCAGCGTAGCGGCGCAGGCAGACGTTCATGAATAATCCACGCCGCCTGGGCCAAATCCTCAAGCGTCCTCAAAGGATGCTCAGCCAGCCATGCAGGCGCAGCCACCGGGATAATCGCAAAACGGGATATCAGCGCCGCGTGGTAGCGCGAATCGGCCAGCGTCCCGAGGCGAATCGCCACATCAAAACGTTCAGAGATTAAGTCCGCATGGTGCGAGGAGGAAACGTGGCGCACTCGCAGCGCAGGATGCCGCTGGCTGAATTCAGCCAGCGCGGGAATAATCACCTGCGCACCATACTCCGGCGTCGTCGTCATACGGAGTTCACCGCTGAGCCCTGTATGGCTGGCCCGGACCGCATCCTGCAGGTTTTCCGCCGTTTTCAGTAACGCCACTCCACGATGATAAAACAGCGAACCAGCCTCCGTGAGCGTAAGCCGTCGCGTGGATCGTAACAGCAGCGTGACGCCAAGCTCGCTCTCCAGCTGGCGAACGTTAAAACTGACCACGGCCTTGGTTTGACCCAGGGCAGCGGCCGCTGCGGTAAAACTACCGCTATCCACCACTGCGACAAACATCGTCATTCGTTGCAGATTCAGCATGTCCACTTCACTTATTGTCAAAAATTTTCAGACAGTATATCCCTCAGCGTCTTATTTATCCGCCTGAGCCCGCGGTTTAGAGTAGCGGCCTTCTGATGAGGGATAAAAATGACGTCTCGCAACAAGGTCGCCACCGTTTTTTTACTGGGTTTCTTTCTCGATTTAATCAATATGTTTATTGCCAGCGTCGCCTTCCCCGACATGAGCCGGGCGCTCAACGCCTCAGTGAGTGAACTGGCCTGGGTGAGCAACGGCTATATCGCCGGGCTGACGCTGGTCGTGCCGTTCAGCGCCTGGTTAGCACAGCGCTGCGGGGCACGCCGACTCTTTCTGCTATCGCTCACGCTCTTTAGCGCGGCGGCGCTGGCCTGCGGGTTAAGCGACTCGCTGGGAGCCTTGATTTTCTGGCGCGCTCTGCAAGGGATGGGTGGCGGATTGCTTATCCCGGTGGGCCAGTCGCTGACCTGGCAACTGTTTCAGCCTCACGAAAGGGCGAAGCTCTCGGCAGCCGTAATGTTGGTTGGCCTGCTGGCTCCCGCCTGTTCGCCGGCACTCGGCGGGCTGTTGGTTGAAACGGTTAGCTGGCGCGGAGTGTTCTTTGCTAGCCTGCCCGTCGCGCTGATTACCCTGGCGTTAGCCGGCAGATGGTTGAACAATGGCGACGGCGCGCCACGCCCTTCCCGCTTTCTGCATCTGCCGCTGCTTGCCGACCCGCTGCTGCGTTTCGCCATGCTGATTTATCTCTGCGTACCCGGGATGTTTATTGGCATTAACGTAGTTGGCCTGTTTTACCTGCAAACAATCACCGGGATGTCGCCCTCAGCAACGGGTGCCCTGATGCTGCCCTGGTCGCTGGCGTCATTTGTGGCTATCTCCCTGACCGGCCGTTTTTTCAATCGCCTGGGCCCTCGCCCCTTTATACTCTGCGGCTGCTTACTACAGGCGACCGGGATCCTGTTGCTGGCCGGCGTCATGCCGCAAACATCAAGCGGAATGCTGGTTTTCGCCTTTACCTTGATGGGCGCTGGCGGCAGCCTGTGCAGCAGTACCGCTCAGAGCTGCGCCTTTCTGGATATCGCCAACCGCGATATGCCAGATGCCAGTGCGCTGTGGAATATCAACCGCCAGCTCAGTTTTTTAGCCGGGGCCGCATTGCTGGCCATATTGCTGACGGCACTACAGGCTTATTATCCGCCAACGCAGGCCTGGCACGGGGTGTTTATCATCGCCGCCGGTCTGACGCTCATCCCACTGCTGGGCTGCCTGCGCCTTAAGAACCAGGCAATAGTTATGCGCCTGCATCAAAAAATGGAGAACCCATGAACCCGTATATTCAGGAAACCATCGACGCCCATGTGGCTATTGAAAACTGGCTCAGCCACAAGCAAGGTGAGGCTGATGCCTTAATGGCTCGCTTTTCCGCAGACTTTTCGATGGTCGGTATCGGTGGAAATGTCATGAACTATGATGCGCTCAGCGCCTTCTTTTCCGCCGCTGGCGGCAGTCGCCCTGGGTTAAGCATCGTCATTGACTGCGCGAGTACGCTCGCCGAATGGCACGATGGCGCAGCGATATGCTACCGGGAGACACAGTATTTACCCGATCAGGGCGAGACGGTCCGCTGGTCGACGGTGTTATTCAGGAAAACAGCGGGGCGTATTTTGTGGCGTCATTTGCATGAAACCCGGCAGGCGTAGCAAGCAAAGAAAAAGGCCCGGTCGGACGATCGGGCCTTTTTGAGAGGAAAATGTCTTATTCGCGGAATAGCGCTTCGATGTTCAGCCCTTGTCCTTGCAGGATCTCCCGCAGGCGGCGCAGGCCTTCAACCTGGATCTGACGTACGCGTTCGCGGGTCAGTCCAATTTCACGGCCAACATCTTCAAGCGTAGCGGCTTCATAGCCCAGCAGACCAAAACGACGTGCCAGGACTTCACGCTGCTTGGCGTTCAATTCGAACAGCCATTTAACGATGCTTTGTTTCATATCATCGTCCTGCGTGGTGTCTTCCGGACCGTTGTCTTTCTCATCGGCCAGAATGTCCAGCAGCGCTTTTTCCGAGTCGCCGCCCAGCGGTGTGTCCACTGAGGTAATACGCTCGTTCAGACGCAGCATACGGCTAACGTCATCAACCGGTTTATCCAGCTGTTCGGCAATCTCTTCCGCACTCGGTTCGTGGTCCAGCTTATGGGACAGCTCACGAGCGGTGCGCAGATAGACGTTCAGCTCTTTAACAATATGGATAGGCAAACGAATGGTACGGGTTTGGTTCATGATCGCCCGTTCAATCGTCTGACGAATCCACCAGGTGGCGTAAGTTGAAAAACGGAACCCACGTTCCGGGTCAAACTTCTCAACCGCGCGGATCAGCCCCAGATTGCCCTCTTCAATCAGATCCAGCAGAGCCAGACCACGATTGCTATAACGACGAGCAATCTTCACCACCAGACGCAGGTTACTTTCAATCATCCGGCGGCGTGAAGCCACATCACCACGCAACGCGCGACGGGCGAAATACACTTCTTCTTCGGCCGTCAGCAGCGGGGAATAACCAATCTCACCTAGATAGAGCTGCGTCGCATCCAGCACACGTTGTGTTGCGCCTTGCGACAGAAGATCTTCCTCGGCCAGATCGCTATCACTGGGTTCCTCTTCTACTAAGGCTTTCTCATCGAAAACCTCGACTCCGTTCTCATCAAATTCCGCGTCTTCATTTAAATCATGAACTTTCAGCGTATTCTGACTCATAAAGATGGCTCCTACCCGTGATCCCTGAGCAAAGCACCTTCGCTATACATCATTCAACGACGCCCGGACGGAGACTTTTTGGCCCCGGTGAAGGGGCCATTGCGACCGGCCTGGCGCCTGTTAACTGATGCGACGCTTATCCGTACTTCGCCAAATTATCGCTGCGGTAAATACTGCAGCGGGTTGACGGATTTCCCCTTGTAACGAATTTCAAAATGTAATCTTGTAGAGCTGGTGCCGGTGCTACCCATGGTAGCGATTTTCTGCCCCGCTTTAACTTCCTGTTGTTCCCGGACCAGCATTGTATCGTTATGAGCGTAGGCACTCAGGTAATCATCGTTGTGTTTGATGATAATAAGATTACCGTAACCGCGCAGTGCGTTACCGGCATAGACGACGCGTCCGTCTGCGGTCGCGACAATAGCCTGTCCCTTACTGCCTGCGATATCAATACCTTTATTGCCGCCTTCAGCGCCGCTAAAGTTCTCGATAACCTTGCCATCAGTCGGCCAGCGCCATGTGGAGATCGGCGAACTGGTTGACGTACTGCTTGCAGTCGGTTGGTTTGTGCTAACAGCGGGAGCCGTCACTGGCGCGACAACAGTGGTCGTCGCAGGCTTATTGTTCGGCAACATCTTATTAGCATTCTGTTCACCTGAAGATTCAGAATACGTAATAGTTGGTTGTGACGCAACCACCGCGGTCGATTTTTGTGCAGTATTTGAGGCCGCCGTCGCACCGCCGCTCGCCCGTACGCTTGCCGCAGCAACGGCGTTATCACCGGTGATTGGCTGACCCGCAGAGTTGCCGACTTGCAGCGTCTGACCGACGTTCAGGCCGTACGGCGCGGGGATATTGTTGCGCTGCGCCAGGTCACGGAAATCGTTGCCCGTCACCCATGCAATATAGAACAGCGTATCGCCGCGTTTAACGGTGTAGGTACTGCCACCCGTATAGCTGCCTTTCGGAATATTGCCATATTTGCGGTTATAGACGATCTTGCCGTTCACGGTCTGCACCGGCTGCTGAGCCATCGGCTGAACCTGAGTTGCAGACGTCTGAACCGGCTGTACCTGAGGTGTTTGCGGAACAATGGCGGATCCCGTAGTCGACGGCGGAGTGATCAGCATCCCGGAATTTGTTCCTGAGGATGAGGCTCCACCTGCCGAGCTAACCGGCGCAGGCGGATTATTGGTATTGGTACAACCTGCCAGCCAGAGTGAAACCAGTGATAACGCCGCAATACGGCTTAAGGTAAATTTTGGGCTTCCCGCGCTCATTTATCCCCCAGGAATATGTTAACTGCCAATATCTTGCTTACCGGACGAATCCCGGCCAGGACACTGAAAAATGTGTCCACCCTACGCCTAAAGTCAGGCAAAAAAAACCTGGATTAATCCGGGTCTTACGCCAGCTCCCCTTGAACCAGGGGAACAAAGCGCACGGCTTCGACGGTATCCATCACAAACTCATTACCGCGACGACGGATCCGTTTCAGAAACTGATGCTCCTCGCCCACCGGTAAAACCAGAACGCCGCCCTCATCCAGCTGTGACAGCAGTGCGGGCGGGACTTCCGGTGGCGCGGCGGTGACGATAATCGCATCAAAGGGCGCACGCGCCTTCCAACCTTGCCATCCATCGCCATGACGGGTTGAAACATTATGTAAATCAAGTTGTTTCAGGCGACGACGCGCCTGCCACTGTAAACTCTTAATCCGCTCAACCGAACACACGTGATGAACCAGGTGCGCCAGAATTGCCGTTTGATAGCCTGAACCGGTGCCGATTTCCAACACCCGCGATTCCGGCGTCAGCGTCAAAAGCTCCGTCATCCGCGCAACCATGTAGGGCTGCGAGATAGTTTGCCCCTGACCGATAGGTAACGCCGTGTTCTCCCACGCCTTATGTTCGAAAGCTTCATCAACGAACTTTTCACGCGGCACCAGAGCAATCGCCTCCAGCACACGCTCGTCGACAATGCCCTGAGTACGCAGTTGATTTAGCAGACTTTCAACACGTTTGCTTACCATTGAGTTTCCACTCCGACGCGATCCAGCCAGTCGGCCACCACTCCGTGTGCCTGGTGGGCAGTTAAATCAACGTGCAGCGGAGTCACGGACACGTAACCTTCATCGACGGCCGCAAAATCGGTGTCCGGCCCGGCATCGTGTTTCTCGCCCGGCGGACCAATCCAGTACAGCGTATTGCCGCGCGGATCTTTTTGCGGGATGACCTGATCGGCAGGATGGCGGCTACCGCAGCGGGTCACGCGGATGCCTTTAATCTGTTCAAGAGGCAGATCGGGCACATTGATATTGAGGATACGCCCGGTGCGCAGCGGCTCGCGGCTTAAAGCTCGCAGGATAGAACAGGTGATTGCCGCCGCGGTATCATAGTGCTGATGGCCATTCAGGGAGACGGCCAAAGCGGGGAAGCCAAGGTGACGGCCTTCCATTGCGGCGGCGACGGTGCCGGAGTAGATGACGTCATCGCCGAGATTGGGGCCGGCGTTAATGCCGGACACCACGATATCCGGGCGGGGACGCATCAGGGCGTTTACGCCAAGATAGACACAGTCCGTTGGCGTGCCCATCTGGACGGCGATATCGCCATTATCGAAAGTGAAAGTACGTAGCGAAGACTCCAGGGTCAGGGAATTCGATGCGCCACTGCGGTTACGATCGGGTGCAACTACCTGGACCTCAGCAAACTCCCGTAAGGCCTTCGCCAGGGTTTGAATGCCCGGCGCATGAATCCCGTCATCGTTACTCAGCAATATTCGCATAGTCACCCGTTGTATTGATAAGTTCCCTTACCACGCTGGTGGCGAAGCTGCCCGCTGGCAGCCAGAAACGCAGTTCAACGGTTACGTCATCCCACCAGTTCCAGCTCATCTGCTGCGGATAGAGCAGCATCGCCCGGCGTGCCGCTTCGACTTTTTCACGCACCAGCAGAGCCTGGAGCTGCGTCTCTTCTGCGACGGCAGCCTGCTCGGCGGCCAGCGCATCGCGTTGGCTACCCCAATCACCGCTTCCCGGTAACGCCGCGGTAATCATCAGTTCGCGGTTATCAACCCGCTCCTGTAGCTGCGCGCGTTCCTCAAGCGTGGCGACAAACCAGCTCCCGCGCCCCGCTAATTGTAGCGCATCGCCATCAACAACCTGATTAAATTCCGGTTTTTTTAATCTAATACTGACCTGTTGATTAAACAAGCCGCTACGTGCTGCCGACAGCCAAAAACTGCGTTTATTGCGATCGCGAACCGGGGCACCGCTCTCCGCCCAGCGCAGCGCGCCCAGCAGATTGCTCCCACCAAGGCCAAAACGCTGGGCGCCGAAATAGTTCGGTACCCCCCGGGCGGCAATAGCCTGCAGGCGCTGTTCAACGTCCTCGCGATCGCTAATTTCCCGTAGAATCAGGGTAAACTGATTACCCTTCAGCGCGCCGAGGCGCAGCTTGCGTTTATGCCGCGCGTATTCCAGCACCTGGCAACCTTCCAGCTGAAACTTGCTCAGATCAGGCATCTCTTTGCCCGGAAGCCTGGCGCACAGCCACTGCTCGGTCACGGCATGTTTGTCTTTCTGTCCGGCAAAACTCACTTCACGCGCGTGGATTTTAAGGAATTTTGCCAGCGCATCCGCCACAAATCGCGTATTGCAGTCCGTTTTCAGAATCCGTACCAGCAGATGCTCGCCTTCGCCATCCGGCGCAAAACCGAGGTCTTCAACCACCACGAAATCTTCCGGGTTGGCTTTCAGTATCCCCTGCCCCTGCGGTTGACCGTGCAGCCAGGTGAGCTCATTGAAGGCAATCATTGCTGCCCCTTGCGCAGCAGCGCCACCGCTTCACAGGCGATGCCTTCACCGCGGCCGGTGAAACCCAGCTTTTCGGTGGTGGTCGCTTTCACGTTGACATCATCCATATGGCAGCCGAGGTCTTCGGCAATAAAGACGCGCATCTGCGGAATATGCGGCAGCATTTTCGGCGCCTGGGCAATGATCGTGACATCCACGTTTCCGAGGGTATAGCCTTTGGCCTGAATCCGCCGCCAGGCTTCACGCAGCAGTTCACGACTATCGGCACCTTTAAAGGCCGGATCGGTATCCGGGAACAGCTTACCGATATCTCCCAGTGCCGCCGCCCCAAGCAGGGCATCAGTCAGCGCATGCAGCGCGACGTCACCATCGGAATGGGCCAGCAGCCCTTTTTCATAAGGGATGCGCACCCCACCAATAATGATTGGGCCTTCACCACCAAAAGCGTGTACGTCAAAACCGTGTCCAATTCGCATTAAGCCTTCTCCTGGTGTCGGGAACGGGTAAGGTAAAATTCTGCCAGCGCCAGGTCTTCCGGGCGCGTCACTTTAATATTATCAGCTCGTCCGGCCACCAGTTCGGGATGGAAGCCACAGTACTCCAGCGCCGATGCTTCATCGGTGATGGTTGCGCGTTCATCGAGCGCGCGCGTCAGGCACTGAAGGAGTAATTCACGAGGAAAAAATTGTGGCGTCAGCGCATGCCATAAATCATTGCGATCGACGGTGTGCGCGATGGCCACCTTGCCGGGTTCCGCACGTTTCATGGTATCGCGTACCGGCGCAGCCAGGATGCCGCCCACGCGGCTGGTTTCGCGCAGCGCCAGCAGGCGGTGCAGATCGTCCTGATGCAGGCACGGGCGCGCGGCATCGTGCACCAGTACCCATTCGGCTTCGGGCAGCGCCTGCAGGCCGGCCAGTACGGAGTCGGCGCGTTCGGCGCCGCCGTCAACGACGGTAATCTGCGGATGAGTGGCCAGCGGCAGCTGGCTAAAACGGACATCGCCGGGACTGACGGCGATGATTACGCGCTGCACGCACGCGTTTGCCAACAGCGCGGCGACCGCGTGTTCGAGAATCGTTTTGTTACCGATTGAGAGATATTGTTTCGGGCATTCCGTTTGCATGCGGCGGCCAAAACCGGCTGCCGGTACCACGGCGCAAACACCCGGAAAAGTGGCTGCCATGTCGTAATCCTGGGCTTGTTTATCGATTGTTCTGCGTCGACCCCTGGTTGCGTTTAGACGCATCCGGGACCAGACGATAAAATGTTTCGCCCGGGCGGGTCATGCTTAGTTCGTTGCGTGCGCGCTCTTCGATCGCTTCCTGACCGCCGTTAAGGTCGTCGATTTCCGCAAAGAGTTGATCGTTTCGCGCTTTTAATTTGCCGTTAGTGGCTTGCTGCGCGGTGACGTCGTCATTCACCCGGCTATAGTCGTGCAGACCATTTTTACCGAACCACAGCGAGTACTGTAGCCAGACCAGCAAAGCCAATAGTAGCAGCGTTAATTTACCCATTCTGCCCCCTGAAAAACGGCATCATCATCCCATAACTCGCCCGAGTATTTCACTCCGACGCGCGGACGACGCCGCGTAACGCGGGGACTGTAACACATTTCTGTCGTCGATACCCAGGCTTGATTGATACGCAGAAAGGACTACCCCAGCAACCAGAGGAACAGCAGGCCAAACATCAGCCCCACCGTCAAAATCGTCGCGCATGCGCTATACAGGAGCTTACCGTTCAACAACGAGTGCAGCGCAATGCCAACCACAACGGCAACCGGCATCAGGGCGAGAAAAAAGGGCCAGGTGTAGAGAAGGAAAAAAAGCGTATTACTGCCATACATGAGGAAGGGAATACCCAGCGCCAGCAGCCATGAAATAAAGCCCACGACGGCGCCTGACAAAGACCAGGTGGTCTCGTCATTGGCCACCGCGGGTGGTTCTGAACGAATAAGACTGATGTTCTGGGTATTGCGCATATCGAATCCTGTTGACCGGGCGACCGGCATCTCAATGCCGTCGCCGTTTCAGGATCTGATAATATCGCTCTGTCTGAGGAGGTCTAATAGTTGGTGCACCAAATTTGTTACCAATTGTTCACCATCCAGATGAATTTCCGCCTTTTCTGGCGATTCATACACCGAATCTATCCCGGTAAAATTGCGTAATTCACCCGCTCGCGCCTTCTTGTATAACCCTTTTGGATCCCGCGCCTCACAGATAGCAAGCGGCGTATCGACAAACACTTCGATAAAGCGCCCTTCGCCTAAACGCTCGCGCACCATCTGCCGTTCGGCACGGTGCGGAGAGATAAACGCGGTCAATACCACCAGCCCGGCATCGACCATCAGTTTCGCCACTTCCCCGACGCGTCGAATATTTTCTTTGCGATCGTTATCGCTAAAACCGAGATCGCTGCACAGGCCGTGCCGCACGTTATCGCCATCCAGCAGATAGGTGCTGACGCCTAGCTGATGTAGCGCCTCTTCCAGCGCGCCGGCAACGGTAGACTTACCGGAGCCGGACAGCCCGGTGAACCACAGCACCACGCCGCGATGGCCGTGGTGCTGTTCACGCTGCTGCTGCGTAACCGGATGGGCGTGCCAGACGACGTTTTCGTCATGCAGGGCCATTACTTGCCCCCCAGCAGGTCGCGTGCGTCCCAGTGTGGGAAGTGTTTGCGAATCAGCTGATTCAGTTCCAGTTCAAACGCGCTGAACGACGATGCCGATGCCTGGGATTGCTCCTGCGGCTCGCGCACCATGCCAGCGCCCACCGTGACGTTGGTCAGGCGGTCAATAAAGATTAACCCACCGGTCACGGGGTTATGCTGGTATTTATCCAGCACCAGCGGTTCGTCAAAGGTCAGATCCACCAGCCCAATACCGTTCAGCGGCAGCGACTCCACTTCGCGTTGGGTCAGATTATTGATATCCACCTGGTAGCGGATCCCGTCGACGCGGGCGCGGGTTTTCTTGCCGGCAATTTTGATGTTGTAGCTCTGACCCGGGGCTAACGCCTGCTCGGCCATCCACACCACATCCACGCTGGCGCTCTGTACCGCCGGCAGGGATTCGTGCGCCTCGACCAGCAGATCGCCGCGGCTGATATCAATCTCATTTTTCAATACGATGGTGATAGCTTCACCCGCACCGGCTTCCTGCAGGTCGCCATCGAACGTCACGATACGTGCCACGCTCGATTCAACGCCCGACGGCAACACCTTCAGGCGCTGTCCGACCTTCACGCTGCCGGAGGCTACGGTACCGGAGAAACCGCGGAAGTCGAGGTTAGGACGGTTAACGAACTGGACCGGGAAACGCAGCGGCTGGTTTTCCACCACGCGATGAATTTCAACGGTTTCCAGCACTTCCAGCAGCGTTGGACCGCTGTACCACGGCATGCTTGCGCTCTGGGTCGCTACGTTATCCCCTTCCAGTGCCGATAGCGGAACAAAACGAATATCGATATCGCCCGGCAGCTGGTCGGCAAAGGCCAGATACTCTTCGCGAATGCGCGTAAACGCCTCTTCGCTAAAGTCCACAAGGTCCATTTTATTCACCGCCACCACCAGGTTTTTAATGCCCAGCAGCGTTGAAATAAAGCTGTGACGGCGGGTCTGATCGAGCACGCCTTTGCGCGCATCCATCAGCAGAATCGCCAGATCGCAGGTGGAAGCGCCGGTCGCCATATTACGGGTGTACTGCTCATGTCCCGGGGTGTCGGCGATGATAAATTTGCGTTTCTCGGTGGAAAAATAGCGATAGGCCACATCGATGGTGATGCCCTGCTCGCGCTCGGCCTGCAGGCCATCCACCAGCAGCGCGAGATCCAGTTTTTCACCCTGGGTACCGTGGCGCTTGCTGTCATTATGCAGCGATGAGAGCTGATCTTCATAAATCTGTCGGGTGTCATGCAACAAACGTCCAATCAGGGTACTTTTCCCGTCATCGACGCTGCCGCAGGTCAGGAAACGCAGCAGGCTTTTGTGCTGTTGCGCGTGCAGGTAAGCTTCTACGCCGCCTTCATTAGCAATTTGTTGAGCAATTGTCGTGTTCATGGCGGCTCCTTAGAAATACCCCTGACGTTTCTTCAGCTCCATGGAGCCGGCCTGGTCGCGGTCAATCATTCGACCCTGACGCTCGCTGGTGGTGGAGACCAGCATCTCTTCAATAATTTCCGGCAGCGTTTGCGCGTTGGATTCCACCGCGCCGGTCAGCGGCCAGCAGCCTAAAGTACGGAAGCGTACCATCTGCTTTTTGATCATCTCGCCCGGCTGAAGATCGATACGATCGTCATCAATCATCATCAGCATGCCGTCGCGCTCAAGCACCGGCCGCTCAGCGGCCAGATACAGAGGCACAATTTCAATATTTTCCAGATAGATATACTGCCAGATATCCAGCTCGGTCCAGTTGGAGAGCGGGAATACGCGGATGCTTTCGCCCTTGTTAATCTGGCCGTTGTAGTTATGCCACAGCTCCGGACGCTGGTTTTTCGGATCCCAGCGATGAAAACGGTCGCGGAAAGAGTAGATACGCTCTTTAGCACGCGATTTTTCTTCGTCACGGCGGGCGCCGCCGAACGCAGCGTCAAACCCATATTTGTTCAGCGCCTGCTTCAGGCCTTCGGTCTTCATGATATCGGTATGCTTAGCGCTGCCGTGAACGAACGGGTTAATCCCCATCGCCACCCCTTCCGGGTTTTTATGCACCAGCAGTTCGCAGCCGTAGGCTTTGGCAGTACGGTCGCGGAATTCGTACATTTCGCGGAATTTCCAGCCGGTATCCACGTGCAGCAGCGGAAAAGGCAACGTTCCCGGATAAAACGCTTTCCGCGCCAGATGCAGCATGACGCTGGAATCTTTACCGATGGAGTACATCATCACCGGGTTAGAAAATTCGGCCGCCACCTCGCGAATAATGTGGATGCTTTCTGCCTCCAGCTGCCGCAGGTGAGTGAGTCGTTTTTGGTCCATAACCGTTCCTTATAAGGCCTGCTGCAACAGGCGTTATTGTTGCAGCCAGTTTGGTTACGGACAGCGCACAGCAGCCGGAACGTACCACGGTACGTGAGGATGGCGAGCACTGCCCAAAGCCAAAATGGCAAATAAAATAGCCTGTCGCGCTGGGACTAAGCCAGATTTACCACAGACGCATTGAATGCATCTGTTTGAGTTGTATGTTGAAACCAGGCGAGCTGTTGATGCAGTTGCACCACTTCGCCGACCACCAGCAGCGCGGGCATCGGCGCATCTTTCGCCAGCTCCTCGAGCTGCTGTAAGGTGCCGGTTATCGTTTGCTGGTCCGCGCGGGTACCGCGAGAAATCACCGCTACCGGCGTATTGCTGTCCCGACCGTGGGCGATCAGCTGCGCGCTGATTTCCGCCGCTTTCATGGTGCCCATATAGATAGCCAGCGTCTGACGGCTTTGCGCCAGCAGCGACCAGTCGTGCTCGGCGCTGTCAGCTTTGTAATGACCGGTGACAAAGGTGACGCTTTGGGCATAGTCGCGATGGGTCAGCGGAATACCGGCATAGGCCGTCGCCCCGGCCGCAGCCGTGACGCCCGGGACCACCTGAAACGGGATCCCTGCGGCGGCGGCGGCCTGTAACTCTTCGCCGCCACGCCCGAAAATAAACGGATCGCCGCCTTTCAGACGCACTACCGTTTTGCCTTCTCGCGCCGCATCAACCAGCATCTGATTCGTTTCATGCTGCGGCACCGAGTGTTCGCCCGCGCGTTTACCCACGCAAATCATCTCGGCATCGCGACGCACCAGCTCGCGGATTTCCGGTGTCACCAGATGGTCATAAAACACCACGTCCGCCTGCTGCACCGCCTGCAGGCCACGCAGCGTCAGCAGCCCGGCATCTCCCGGACCGGCGCCGACGAGAATAATTTCACCAAGCCGCTTTTCCGGCTGATGCAGTTCATCTTCCAGCGCTTTATCGGCGGCGGCTTTATTGCCGGCAATCATCAGACTGGCAAAGCGGCCATTGAAGACCCGCTCCCAGAAACGACGCCGTGCTGCCGTCGTCGTCAGGTGCGTTTTGATATGGTGCCGCCAGTAGCTGGCCGCCTCGGCGACGCGTCCCAGGTTTGTTGGCAGCAAGGCTTCGATTTTTTCGCGAATCAGCCGGGACAATACCGGTGCCGAACCGCCGGAGAATATGGCGATCAGCAGCGGAGAACGGTCTACGATTGAGGGAAACACCACCGAGCAGAGCGGCTGATTATCGACAACATTCACCAACCGGTAACGGGCGTTGGCAGCAGCGGAAACCCGCTGATTGAGCGCGTCATCGTCGGTAGCGGCAATCACCAGAAAGACATCGTCAAGCTGTTGCTCATCAAACTCATGGGCCCGCCACTGAATCTCCTGGCGTGTAACCAGATCGGCAACATCGTCAGAGAGCTCCGCTGCCACCACCTGCACGTTGGCTCCGGCCCGGCGCAGAAACATAATCTTGCGCGCCGCAATGTCTCCGCCGCCAATAACCAGCACCGGTTTTTCTTTCAGTTCGGCAAATAAGGGCAAATAGTCCACGTTGCAACAACTCGCTTACAATCAGTCATAGAGCGACTATAGGGTGCTGTTTAGAGCAAATGAAATTACTAAATGGAATGAGTAGTTACCCAAAAGAATAACGACCTGAAAAAGCAAATATCAAAAAGTGCTTAACGCGCGATTTATCCGCTATTTAAGAGGAAATGAAATTGTTTAACCGCGGTCACAGTTTCATACTAAGAGCGTAAAATTATTCCTCTCGAGAAAGGACCCCCTCTATGTTTTCCGCGTTGTGCCGCCGCCTTCTTCCCCTGGCGCTTGGCGCAGGTTTTGTCTTCTCCGCCCCGGCATTCAGCGCTATGGGCGAAACCGCAAATACCCAGGCTCGTCATATCGCGACTGTTTTTCCCGGAAGGATGACCGGTACGCCTGCTGAAATGCTGTCGGCGGACTATGTGCGTCAGCAGTTTGCCCAAATGGGCTACCAGAGCGACATTCGTAGCTTCCATGCGCGCTATATCTACATCAATGCGGATAAACGGAAAAACTGGCAAAACGTCACCGGCAGCACCGTGATTGCCGCCCATGAAGGGACTGCTCGCCAGCAGATCATTGTGATGGCACATCTCGATACCTATGCGCCGATGAGCGATGCGGATGTTGAACACAATCTTGGCGGCCTGACCCTGCAGGGGATTGACGATAATGCCGTCGGCGTAGGTGTTTTGCTGGAGCTGGCCGAACGGTTGAAAAATGTGCCTACCCACTACGGCATTCGTTTTATCGCCTCGAGCGGTGAAGAAGAAGGTAATCTTGGTGCGCAAAACGTACTCAAACGGATGAGCGATGCAGAGAAGAAAAATACGCTGCTGGTGATTAATCTCGATAACCTGGTGGTAGGCGATAAGCTCTATTTTAATAGCGGACGCAGCACGCCAGCCTCGATTCGTAAGCTTACCCGGGACCGTGCCCTGGCCATCGCGCGCAGTAAAGGGATTGCTGCTTACACCAATCCCGGCCTGAATCATGATTATCCGCAGGGCACTGGCTGCTGCAATGACGCCAGCATTTTTGATAACGCGGGGCTCCCGGTTCTTGCAGTGGAGGCCACGAACTGGTCGCTGGGCAAGAAAGATGGCTATCAGCAGCGCAACAAATCCGCCTCTTTTCCTCAGGGGACCAGCTGGCATGATGTGCAGTTAGATAACCAGCAGCATATCGATAAAGCTCTGCCGGGTCGTATCGAACACCGCAGCCGCGATGTCGTCAAGGTCATGCTGCCGCTGCTCAAAGAACTGGCGAAGGCGGAGAAGCAAAGCTGACCGGACTGGCTGCATTGACGAACAATCCCCGCTGAAGCGGGGATTCCTGTATTCCTGCACATATCACTATGTGCGACTAACGCACTAATCTTACCCTTCGTGCAGTCCGCACTCGCGTTTCAGACCAAAAAAGCGCGTCTCTTCTTCCGCCATTCCCGGTTCCCACTTGCGGGTCGTATGGGTATCGCCCACCGACAAATAGCCCTGATCCCACAGCGGGTGGTATTTCAGGCCGTGCTTTTGCAGGTACTGGTAAACGGTACGGTTATCCCAGTCGATAATCGGCAGCAGCTTAAAGACGCCGCGCTGAATCGCCAGCACCGGCAACGTTGCACGACTGCCGGACTGTTCCCGGCGCAGCCCCGCAAACCAGGTCCGGGTATTCAGCTCTTTTAACGCCCGGTTCATGGGTTCGACTTTGTTGATCTCATTATATTTCTCAATGCCATCAACGCCCTGCTCCCACAGCTTACCGTAGCGCGCTTCCTGCCAGGCAGGACTGGTCTCGGCGCGATAAACCTTCAGATTCAGCTGCAGCTTGTCGGTAAGCTCATCAATAAACTGATAGGTTTCCGGAAACAGGTAGCCCGTATCCGTCAGGATCACCGGAATATCCGGGCGGATCTGATTGACCAGATGCAAGCTGACCGCCGCCTGAATGCCGAAGCTGGAAGAGAGCGCATAGTCACCGGGTAGATTTTCCAGCGCCCATGCCACGCGATCTTCGGCGCTGAGTTTCTCCAGCTGAGCGTTGATTTCCGCCAGTTGCAAAATGCGATCGACCTTCGGTAACTCGTTAAGGACGTTTAGATCGAGTACGGACATAAAGACCTCACTTACCTGTTTCGCCGGGCGGAACTGCGTGTGCCCGGTCTATAAAATCAGAACGCCCGATAAGCATAGCCTTATCAGGCATCGGGCAATGCTGAGTTATTCCCAGAAATCACGGGCTGGGTCGAGCACCGGGCGAATAATGCCCGCACGCACCGTAAAGTCACCGAAGCATTCACCCGCTTCGCGCTCGTTCGCCCAGCGCCCTACCAGTTCGTCAATCGAGTCGAGGATCTCGGACTCGGTAATATTCTCGCGATACATACGTGGAATACGCGTCCCGCTACGGTTGCCGCCGAGATGCAGGTTATAGCGGCCAGGCGCTTTACCCACCAGCCCGACTTCCGCCAGCAGCGCACGCCCGCAGCCGTTCGGGCAGCCGGTCACGCGCGTCACGATATGCTCATCGCCCACGCCATGCTTACTCATCACCCCGTCGACCTTATCGATAAACGACGGCAGGAAGCGTTCTGCCTCAGCCATCGCCAGCGGACAGGTCGGGAAGGAGACACAGGCCATCGAGTTTTCACGCTGCGGGGTGACGGCGTTCATCAGCCCGTGATCGCGCGCCAGCTTTTCGATCCGCGCCTTTTCCGCTTCCGGGACGCCGGCAATAATCAGGTTTTGGTTCGCCGTAATACGGAACTCGCCCTGGTGGATCTTCGAGATCTCCAGCAGGCCGGTTTTCAGCGGACGGCCTGGATAATCGAGGATACGACCGTTTTCAATAAACAGCGTCAGATACCATTTATCATCGATCCCTTTTACCCAACCGATGCGATCGCCGCGACCGGTGAATTCATAGGGACGGAGCGGTTCAAACTTGATGCCTGCCCGGCGCTCAACTTCGGCCTTGAAGGTCTCAACGCCAACGCGCTCAAGGGTATATTTGGTTTTCGCATTTTTACGATCGGTACGGTTGCCCCAGTCGCGCTGGGTCGTGACCACCGCTTCCGCCACCGCCAGCGTGTGTTCCAGCGGCAGATAGCCAAACTCGCTCGCCGTACGGGCGTAGGTTTTTTTGTTACCGTGCTCAATAGACAACCCGCCGCCCACCAGCAGGTTAAAGCCTACCAGCTTGCCATTTTCAGCAATTGCCACGAAGTTCATGTCGTTGGCGTGCAGATCGATATCGTTCTGCGGCGGGATCACCACGGTCGTTTTAAACTTACGCGGCAGGTAGGTCTGACCGAGGATCGGCTCTTCGTCAGTGGTGGCAACCTTTTTCTGATCCAGCCAGATCTCAGCATAGGCGCGGGTACGCGGCAGCAGATGCTCAGAGATCTTTTTCGCCCACTCGTAGGCTTCAGCATGCAGCTGAGACTCGTTCGGGTTAGAAGTGCACAGCACGTTACGGTTCATGTCGTTGGCGGTCGCCAGCGCATCCAGGCCAACCGAGTGCAGCATCTGATGCACCGGCTTCACATTCTTCTTCAGAATGCCGTGAAACTGGAACGTCTGGCGGTTAGTCAGACGAATGCTGCCGTAAATGGTGTTATCTGCGGCAAATTTATCGATCGCCTGCCACTGCGTGGTGGTGATAACGCCCCCCGGCAGACGGCAGCGCAGCAGCATCGCATGACGCGGCTCCAGCTTTTGTGCCGCACGCTCGGCGCGAATATCGCGGTCATCCTGCTGATACATGCCGTGAAAGCGAATCAGCAGGAAGTTGTCGCCTTTAAAGCCGCCGGTGAGGGGGTCGTTTAAGTCTTCTGCGATCGTGCCACGCAGGTAGTTGCTCTCTACCTTCATGCGCTCTGCATCAGTCAGTTTACCTTCGACCACCAGAGGTCCTGGGTGTTTTTCGCTCATTAGTAGACATCTCGCTGATAACGGCGCTCAACGCGCAGCTCACTTAAAAATTCGTCCGCCGCTTCGGCGTCCATCGCGCCGAATTCGGCAATCACTTCCAGCAACGTCTGCTCAACGTCTTTCGCCATACGATTGGCATCGCCGCAGACATAAATATGGGCACCGTCATTAATCCAGCGCCACAGTTCGGCCCCCTGCTCGCGCAGCTTGTCCTGAACATAGACTTTTTGTTGTTGATCGCGGGACCAGGCCAGGTCGATACGACTCAGTACGCCTTCTTTAACGTAGCTTTGCCATTCCACCTGATAGAGGAAATCTTCCGTAAAGTGCGGGTTGCCAAAGAACAGCCAGTTCTTACCTTCCGCGCCGTCCGCCGCACGCTGCTGCATGAACGCCCGGAAGGGTGCAATACCGGTCCCCGGACCAATCATAATCACCGGGGTCTGTGGGTTAGCGGGTAGGCGGAAGTTGTCGTTATGTTCGATAAAGACGCGGACTTCGCCATCTTCTTCCAGGCGGTCGGCCAGGAAACTGGAGGCACCGCCCGCGCGGGCGCGACCTTCGATATCGTAACGAACAGCGCCAACGGTGATGTGGACTTCGCTCTCCACTTCCGCCTGCGACGAAGCGATAGAGTACAGGCGCGGCGTCAGCGGACGCAGCAGACCGATCAACGTATCGGCATCCAGCTGCGCCGGGGAGAAACGCACCATATCGACAATCGGGGTGGTCGCAGCGTAATGCTGGAGCTGTGCTTTATCGCCGACCAGCGGCAGCAGCGTTTCGCTACGGGTTAAGGTCGCGTAATTTTCAACAATATTGCCGGTGTTCACCGTCAGTTCAAAGTGCCATTCCAGCGCGTCGGCCAGCGGCAGTGTTTTGCCGTCAACGGTGACGGGTTCATCACCTTTTAGCCACAGCAGCTCAACCAGCTCTTTGACCAGCGCCGGATCGTTTTGATACCACACGCCCAGCGCATCGCCAGGCTGGTAGCGCAGACCAGAATCAGCGAGATCGATTTCAATATGGCGGACATCTTTTTCAGAATCGCGACCGGTGATTTTCTGATTCACCGCCAGCGTCGCCGTCAGCGGAGCTTCTTTGGTATAAGGGCTGGAGTGAATGTCATTTACCGCGCCACTCACTGCCGCCTGAACCGGAGCGGCGGCAGGGGCGCGGGCTTTCAATACATCGACCAGGCGCGCACGCCATTCCGCCGCCGCAGGCTGGTATTCCACGTCTGCGTCAACGCGATCCAGCAGGCGTTCGCCGCCCAGCTCAGCCAGTCGGCTGTCAAAATCCTTCCCGGACTGGCAGAAGAATTCATAAGAGGTGTCGCCCAGGCCGAAGACCGCAAAGGCGGTGCCGGTCAGCGCAGGCGCTTTTTTCGAGAACAGGAACTTATGCAGCGCAACGGCCTCTTCAGGCGACTCGCCCTCACCTTGCGTTGACGTCACGATAACCAGCAGCTTTTCGGAGGCAATTTGTTTGAATTTATAGTCGCCTGCGTTTACCAGTTTCACGTTCAGCTGTGCTGCCAGCAGATCGTCACGCAGCGCTTCAGCCACACGACGAGCGTTGCCGGTTTGCGATGCTGAAATAAGGGTAATGCCCGGCATTTCTGCAACCTGAGCAGGAACCGAGATTGCCGCGCCGGACGGCTGATTCAGCACGCCCCAAAAGTAGCCGGAAACCCAGGCGAGCTGGGTCGGTGTAAAGTCTGTCGTGGCCGCCTGAAGGCGCGCCATTTGCTCCGGGTTCAGCGGGAGCAAATTGGAAGGTGGGACCTGTGTCGTCATGCGTCGTTATGTTCCAGTAAGCAAAGCTGTTATTCGCACCCTGTCAGCGCGGCAAAAACAGAAGAGAATGTAAGGTTAACGGCGCTGATAGTAACAATTAAAGAAGGGATGGAAATAACAAATAACCAAATGGACTAACCTGTTTTAGTTATAGTTATTAACAACAAAAGCGATTAATCAAGCCCATGAAACATAAAGAGATATTATGAGCCAACCGGGCAAATGTGTCTGTTTTTCACT
Organism: Klebsiella sp. I138; assembly: GCF_051131765.1. Taxonomy (NCBI): domain Bacteria; kingdom Pseudomonadati; phylum Pseudomonadota; class Gammaproteobacteria; order Enterobacterales; family Enterobacteriaceae; genus Klebsiella; species Klebsiella sp. I138. Next base: position 5,261,161 of record NZ_CP180447.1, on the reverse strand, counting down.
CAGGGCCGTTTTAGTTAATGATAAAAAAACCACTTTCCGGTACCCTACGGCGGTTTTTTTGTCTTATTGAGAGTAAAAGATGTCCACCACCCTGTTTAAAGATTTCACCTTCGAAGCCGCCCACCACCTGCCTCACGTACCGGAAGGTCATAAGTGCGGTCGCCTGCACGGTCACTCTTTTATGGTGCGTCTGGAGATTACCGGTGAAGTCGATCCCCACACGGGCTGGATCATGGATTTTGCCGAACTCAAGGCCGCGTTTAAGCCGACCTACGATCGCCTGGATCACTTCTACCTGAACGATATTCCCGGCCTGGAAAACCCAACCAGCGAAGTGCTGTCCCGCTGGATCTGGCAGCAGGTCAAACCGGTCGTTCCGCTGCTGAGCGCGGTGATGATTAAAGAGACCTGTACCGCAGGCTGCATCTATCGCGGCGAATGATGCTCTGACCGGGAACATATCGTTTCCCGGCCCGCAGAACAGAAAGGCCCGGTTCGCACTGTGCGACCGGGCCTTTTTATCAGGCAATATTCAGATACTTGTGCGTCTGCATGGAGAGTCGCCAGTTACGGGCGATACAGGTTTCAATGCACAGACGCGTGGCGTCGTCTTTCTGGCTGATGGGCTGCAGGGCGATGATCCGCGGTTTGTCATCACTCAGCGTATCCAGCAGTTCATCCAGCGCTTCGATATCCCGCACGCGACCTACCGGATGCTTAATTTCATCTGCTCGCAGCAGCGCCTGCGACAGCACATCATAACCACCGCGCATATTAACCTTCGGTGATACGGTCACCCAGGTGTTAGGGCTGCAGCGCACTTCATGGGTACCGCTGGTTTCAATCTGACAGCTGAACCCGTTTTGCTCCAGCAGCGTGGTCAGCGGGGTTAAATCATGAATGCAGGGTTCGCCGCCGGTGATGACAACGTGGCGCGCGGTCCAGTCCTGACGCCCGATGATTGCCAGCAGATCTTCGCCGCTTGCGGGGCCCCATTTATCACTCTCTTTGGTTTTCGCCAGAATGCTAAACAGCGACACTTCCCGATCGGCAAGTTTGTCCCAGGTATGTTTGGTATCGCACCAGGCGCAACCAACCGGGCATCCCTGCAAACGGATAAAAATGGCAGGCACGCCGGTAAAGTAACCCTCGCCTTGCAAGGTCTGGAACATCTCGTTAATCGGGTACTGCATAATCATCTCTGTTTAGGTTCGAAACGATCATTATCGCAGATTTAAGCGCCGAGGTCTTGTCCCCGGCTGCGATTGCCGGTTGTCAGCACTTCCTGAAGTCATACTATGGTTATAGCCCATCAACCAATAAAAATCCGTTCCTTCGTCTTTATCCGCCCTTCACTTTAGAAAAAGTCAGCGGCGAGAGAAATAAACCACGCAGGATTATTTCTGCATGTATTTCAATTTTTATATGGCTGCTTTTGGTGTAACTAAATATGTTAGAAATTACATTTCAACAAATATATAAAACCGATTAACCATGAAACAATAACCATGAAAATCATGCATGTACAAATGGAAACATGAAAAACAGAATCTTCTTTGTTGCGCCGATGTCCAATGCTATCCACGTCCGTTCGTAACCTTAATTCGGTCTTAAGGAAGCCTTTCCGCCGGCCATTTTCCATTGAGTCTCCGTTTAGTTTCAGCCGCCTAGAATCCAGTCGACCAACCATGATGAGACTGCGTTCATGAATACATTATTAATTACAGGCGTTACCGGATTTCTGGGGGGAGCGGTTTTAGAGAATATCCTGAACCAAAAGAACGGGATTAATCTGCTGCTTTTAGTTCGTGCCGATAATGGTGAAGCGGCTCTTGCTCGGGTCAAAGAAAACATGCGCAAGTTCAATGTCTCTGAGGAGAGACTGGCGGCGCTGGGCACCCAGCATATTCTGGCAGGTGATTTAGCCAACCCCGCAGAATTTCTGTCCGACCCGCGTCTGGAACAGGTGACCCATGTGCTCAACTGCGCGGCCGTCGCCTCCTTTGGCAATAACCCGCTCATCTGGAAAGTGAACGTGGAAGGTACCCTGCAGTTTGCCCAGCGGATGTCCCGGGTTGCCGGGCTACAGCGTTTCCTGCACGTTGGCACCGCCATGTCATGCTCTCCAGAACCCGACTCTCTGGTCGCTGAAAGCGCCGAGTTTCGTGAACGTGCGGAACACCTCGTCGAGTACACCCACTCCAAATCGACGATAGAACAGCTGATGCAGCAGACGTGCCCAACGCTGCCGTTGACGATTGCCCGTCCTTCAATCGTTGTGGGCCATACCCATCACGGCTGCCAGCCCTCCAGCAGTATCTTCTGGGTATTCAGCATGGGCTTAATGCTGCAAAAATTCCTCTGCTCTATGGAAGACAGGATCGATGTTATCCCCGTCGACTACTGCGCCGATGCGCTGATGATGCTGCTCGATAACCAGCTGGCTCAAGGCGAAGTCGTGCATATTTCAGCAGGGGAAGAGAATAGCGTGAAGTTTGCGGAGATCGATCGCGCCATGGCTTCTGCGCTGGAGCAGGTTCCCGTTGGCGATAAGTATGCACAAGTGAGCTACGAGACGCTGGTCAAGATGCGTCGTGAGCTGAAAGATATTTTTGGTCCATGCAACGAGCGCTTGATGCTGAAAGCAATGCGTCTCTACGGCGCCTTCGCCACGCTAAATGTGCGATTTAGCAACGACAAGCTGCTCAGTCTGGGAATGCCAAAACCGCCGCGCTTTACCGACTATATCGATCGCTGCGTGCAAACCACCCGCGGGCTTACTATTCCGCAGCAGATGGCGGTCGATTTTAAGTAATCACCGTAACCCAGCTAAAAAAAATGCCAGTCCGAAGACTGGCATTTTCATATCAGATAAAGACAGGCTTATGCCTGACCTTTGATCTCTTTACGACCGTTGAACGGTGCTTTTTCGCCCAGAGCTTCTTCGATACGAATCAGCTGGTTGTATTTAGCAACGCGGTCAGAACGGCTCATGGAACCGGTTTTGATCTGGCCTGCAGCAGTACCTACCGCCAGGTCAGCGATGGTTGCATCTTCAGTTTCGCCAGAACGGTGAGAGATAACGGCAGTGTAGCCAGCATCTTTCGCCATTTTGATCGCAGCCAGAGTTTCGGTCAGAGAACCGATCTGGTTGAATTTGATCAGGATGGAGTTAACGATGCCTTTGTCGATACCTTCTTTCAGGATCTTGGTGTTGGTTACGAACAGATCGTCACCAACCAGCTGGATTTTGTCGCCCAGTACTTTAGTCTGGTATGCGAAACCATCCCAGTCAGACTCGTCCAGACCGTCTTCGATAGATACGATCGGGTACTGTTTGGTCAGGTCTTCCAGGAAGTGAGTGAATTCTTCAGAGGTGAACGCTTTGTTGCCTTCGCCGGCCAGAACGTATTTACCATCTTTGTAGAATTCAGACGCAGCACAGTCCATCGCCAGAGTGATGTCGGTACCCAGCTCATAGCCAGCAGCTTTAACCGCTTCAGCGATTACTGCCAGAGCTTCAGCGTTGGAGCCCAGGTTCGGCGCGTAGCCACCTTCGTCACCAACTGCAGTGTTCATACCTTTAGATTTCAGAACCTTAGCCAGGTTATGGAACACTTCAGAACCCATACGTACGGCTTCTTTCAGGGATTTAGCGCCAACCGGCTGAATCATAAATTCCTGGATGTCGACGTTGTTGTCTGCGTGCTCACCACCGTTGATGATGTTCATCATCGGAACCGGCATGGAGAATTTGCCCGGAGTGCCGTTCAGCTCAGCGATGTGTTCGTACAGCGGCTGGCCTTTAGAGGCAGCAGCTGCTTTGGCGTTAGCCAGAGACACAGCCAGAATTGCGTTCGCACCGAAGTTAGATTTGTTTTCAGTACCGTCCAGGTCGATCATGATTTTATCGATGCCAGCCTGATCTTTGGCGTCTTTGCCAAGGATTGCCTGAGCGATCGGGCCGTTGACTGCGCCAACAGCTTTCAGTACGCCTTTACCCATGAAACGGGATTTGTCGCCATCGCGCAGTTCCAGCGCTTCGCGGGAACCAGTAGAAGCACCTGACGGAGCTGCTGCCATACCAACGAAACCACCTTCCAGGTGTACTTCGGCTTCAACAGTCGGGTTACCACGGGAGTCGATGATTTCACGACCGATGACTTTAACGATTTTGGACATTAGGTTTTCCTCAGTACAAGTTAAACTAAAACTCCAGACAAACAATGCACCCGAATGGGTGCATTGCCGTACTAACTCTTTTTACTTCGCCTGACGCTTTTGATACTCGCTTGCCGCTTTCACAAAACCAGCGAACAGCGGATGGCCATCACGCGGCGTCGAAGTAAACTCCGGATGGAACTGACAAGCAACGAACCACGGGTGATTCGGCACTTCGATGATCTCGACCAACTGATCATCCCCGGAACGGCCCGCAACACGCAGACCCGCATTTTCAATTGGTTTCAACAACATGTTGTTGACTTCGTAGCGGTGACGATGACGCTCAGTGATAGTCGATTCACCGTACAGCTGGCGAACCAGGCTTGCGTCGTCCAGCTGGCACTGCTGTGCGCCAAGGCGCATGGTGCCGCCGAGGTCGCTCTTCTCAGTGCGCACCTCAACGTTGCCTTCTTCATCACGCCATTCAGTAATGAGTGCCACTACCGGGTACTTACAGTCTGGCACAAATTCTGTGGAGTTGGCGTTTTCCATCCCCGCTACGTTGCGCGCAAACTCAATCAGCGCAACCTGCATACCCAGACAGATGCCCAAATATGGAATATTGTTTTCACGCGCATAGCGTGCAGTGGCAATCTTCCCTTCAACGCCACGGTAGCCGAAGCCACCAGGGATCAGGATAGCGTCTAAATTTTTCAGAATTTCGACGCCGCGCGTTTCCACATCCTGCGAATCAATCAGCTTGATGTTAACGGTCACGCGGTTTTTCAGACCACCGTGTTTCAGCGCTTCAATCACGGATTTGTAAGCGTCCGGCAGTTCAATGTACTTGCCGACCATACCGATCGTGACTTCACCCGCCGGGTTAGCTTCTTCGTAGATAACCTGTTCCCATTCGGCCAGGTTTGCTTCCGGACAGTTTAAGCTGAATCGTTTACAAATATAATCGTCCAGCCCCTGAGATTTCAACAGGCCCGGAATTTTATAAATGGAATCGACATCTTTCAGAGAAATAACAGCCTTTTCCGGAACGTTGCAGAACAATGCAATTTTAGCACGTTCGTTGGCCGGCACCGCGCGATCGGAGCGGCAGATCAGGATATCTGGCTGAATACCGATGGAAAGCAGCTCTTTAACGGAGTGCTGAGTCGGTTTGGTTTTGACTTCACCCGCTGCTGCCATGTACGGCACCAGGGTCAAATGCATAAACAGGGTATGCTCGCGGCCGATTTCTACCGCCATCTGACGGATAGCTTCAAGGAACGGCAGGGATTCGATATCACCGACGGTACCGCCGATTTCAACCAGCACCACGTCGTGACCTTCGCCACCGGCAAGCACGCGCTCTTTAATTGCGTTAGTGATGTGCGGGATAACCTGTACGGTTGCGCCCAGATAGTCACCGCGACGCTCTTTACGCAGCACGTCGGAGTAAATACGACCCGTGGTGAAGTTGTTGCGACGGCTCATTTTGGTGCGGATGAAGCGCTCGTAGTGACCCAGGTCCAGATCGGTTTCAGCGCCGTCTTCAGTAACGAACACTTCCCCGTGTTGGATTGGGCTCATGGTGCCCGGATCGACGTTGATGTACGGATCCAGTTTCATCATGGTTACGTTAAGCCCACGGGCTTCGAGAATAGCGGCCAGGGAGGCTGCGGCAATGCCTTTACCCAGAGAGGATACGACCCCGCCGGTCACAAAAATATAGTTCGTTGTCATGCTGAACCTGAGAAGTTAGGGTGAAACGATGGAATAACCAGGACGGGAAAGTAGTATACCCGAACACGACGAGCGCCACAAACTTTCATTCTCCGTCTCCTTTCCAGGCTATGACAAACATAAGGAGTGAGAAAATAGCCCCTTTTGGGTAAATGTTTTTGACGCAAATCAAGCGCTTGTCATTTAAAAAATCACACAAATAGCGCTTGATCGCAAAATTCCGTTAGAGATCAGTTTCCTGCCGTTTTACCTCTTGCCACACTTCTTCCATGATATTGAGGTCTACGCCAGTCATTTCCAGCCCGCGAGCGGCGACAATTCGTTCGACTTCGCGGAAGCGGCGTTCGAATTTCAGGTTCGCTTTCTGCAAGGCCACTTCGGCTTTTACCCCTAAATGGCGGGATAAATTAACCGTTGCGAACAGCAGGTCGCCCATTTCCTCCTCCAGTTTAGCTTCATCCACGACGGCCTGCTGCGCCTCGTGCATAACCTCGTCAATCTCTTCATGCACTTTGTCCAGCACCGGGCCAAGGGACGTCCAGTCAAACCCGACCGCCGAGCAGCGACGCTGAATTTTATGCGCGCGCATCAGCGCCGGCAGGCTGTGTGGAATATCGTCTAGCGCGGAATGCTGCGCCTTTTCCGCCCGCTCAGCGCTTTTAATCTGCTCCCAACGCGCCAGGACTTCGGCACTGTTACCGGCAGTGGCATCGCCGAAGATATGCGGATGGCGGCGCTCCAGTTTGTCGCTGATGGCGGCGCAGATGTCGTCAAACGCAAAACGGCCCTCTTCCTGCGCCATCTGGGCGTAGAACACCACCTGAAACAGCAGGTCTCCCAGCTCGCCGCGCAGATCGTCGAAATCTTCGCGGGCGATGGCATCCAGCACTTCGTATGTCTCCTCAAGGGTATACGGAGCGATAGTAGCGAAGGTCTGCTCTTTGTCCCACGGACAGCCGTTTTCCGGATCACGCAGGCGTTTCATAATGCCAAGCAGGCGATCGATTTGGGTCATAGTGATTCCTTGCAATAGAGTGTTTTTATACCTTCTCCCGGCTAAAACGCGGGGGAAATCAGAGTGGCTCGCGGGTCAACAATGCGCGCAACCCTCCCCCGCCAGGGAGAGGGTTGCATGAGAGGGAAAGTCATTACCCGCCGTGCAGGCGGCGGGCATCAATGACATCCGGAACCTGGTTCAGTTTTCCAAGCACCCGGCCCAGCACCTGCAGGTTGTAGATCTCAATGTTCATATCGATGGTAGCCAGCTGCTGTTTGGTATCACTCCGGCTGGCCACGCCAAGTACGTTCACTTTTTCGTTGGCGAGGATGGTGGTGATATCGCGCAGCAGGCCGCTGCGATCGTTAGCTACTACGCGTACGACCAGTGAGTAGCCGGCGGAATAGCTTTCCCCCCAGACCGCGTCAACGATGCGCTCCGGAGCATGCGATTGCAGCTCAGCCAGCTGATCGCAGTCCGCCCGGTGCACGGAAATCCCGCGCCCCTGGGTGATAAAACCAACGATCTCATCCCCAGGTATCGGCTGGCAGCAGCGCGCGATGTGATGCATCAGATTGCCAACGCCTTCCACAACCACCCGGCCATTGTCTTTGCTGCGATTCTGCGGCGCCCAGCTTTTCTGCTGCAACTGCTTCAGCGCCGCCGCATCCTGTTCTTCGGCGCTCGGCTTATTGAACTGCGACTGCAGGAAGTTAACCATCTGATTAAGACGGATGTCTCCGCCGCCAATGGCCGCCAGTAGCTCATCCAGCTCATTGAAGTTGTAGCGCGGCAGAAGATGCTTTTCGGCCTCTTTGAGGCTGATGCCCAGATGCTCCAGTTCATCATCGAGAATCTGTCGCCCGGCGAGAATATTTTTGTCGCGATCCTGCTTACGGAACCAGGCGTGGATTTTGGAACGCCCGCGGCTGGTGGTGACATAGCCAAGGTTCGGGTTCAGCCAGTCTCGGCTCGGATTTGGCTGCTTCTGGGTAATGATTTCAATCTGATCGCCCATTTGCAGCTGATAGGTGAACGGCACAATACGCCCGCTGATTTTGGCACCAATGCAGCGGTGGCCGACATCGCTGTGGATATGGTAGGCAAAGTCGAGCGGCGTGGAGCCGGCGGGTAAATCAACGACGTCACCTTTTGGCGTAAAGACGTAAACCCGGTCGTCAAAGACCTGGCTACGGACCTCATCCAGCATTTCGCCGGAGTCAGCCATCTCTTCCTGCCAGGCGATCAGCTTACGCAGCCAGGCAATACGATCTTCATAACCGCGCCCGCCACCAACGACCGCCCCGGCACCTTCTTTGTACTTCCAGTGCGCGGCAACGCCCAGCTCCGCATCTTCATGCATCTGCCGGGTACGAATCTGGATCTCAACCGTTTTACCGCCGGGGCCCAGCACTACGGTATGAATCGACTGGTACCCGTTTGGTTTTGGGTTGGCAACGTAATCATCGAACTCATCCGGGAGATGACGGTAATGCGTGTGCACGATCCCCAGAGCGGCATAGCAGTCCTGCAGGCGCTCCGCGACAATACGAACCGCACGCACGTCAAACAGCTCATCAAAGGTGAGATGTTTTTTCTGCATTTTTCGCCAGATGCTGTAGATGTGCTTCGGCCGCCCGTACACTTCAGCTTTGACGCCTTCCGTTTTCATTTCTGAACGTAAATGGCCGACGAATTCATCAATGTAGTGTTCACGATCGATGCGGCGTTCATGCAGCAGTTTGGCGATACGCTTGTATTCATCAGGATGCAGGTAGCGGAAGCAATAGTCTTCCAGCTCCCATTTCAGCTGGCCGATGCCTAAGCGGTTGGCCAGCGGGGCATAGATATTGGTGCACTCTTTTGCCGCCAGCACGCGTTCGTCTTCGGGCTCATCTTTGACTTCCCGCAGGTGGGCTATTCGCTCGGCGAGCTTAATAACCACGCAGCGGAAATCGTCGACCATCGCGAGCAGCATGCGACGAATATTATCGACCTGCTCAGAGGAGACGGAGTCGGTGTGGGTAGCTTTGAGCTGGCGAATCGCGGCCATATCGCGCACGCCGTGAATCAACGTCACGACGGATTTGCCGACGCTCTCCTGCATCACCTCTTCGGTGACAACGTTACCATCCGCCAGCGGGAACAGCATCGCGGCCCGCAGCGTATCAATATCCATGCTCAACGTAGAGAGAATTTCCACCATCTCCACGCCGCGCCATAACAGCAGATCCGCTCGAGGATGTCCCTGCGTTTTCTCGCGACAATAGTCCCAGGTTTCGGCTAAGCGTTCACACGACTGCTGGCTGGAAATTCCCAGACTCGCGATCCATTTCTTCGGGTCAAATTCACCAGCTTTATTTAGATGTGCACTTCTTACCGCAACCATTGTCCTCTCCTTAAGGGACCTGGCCTGCCGAAGTCGGCAAGCCTCAACGTTGACACTTCATCCTTCAGTACGCCGGGGGGTTGACTACCTCGGCCTGCTCCGAACGATTCTATGTATCTCTGTGCTCAAACAACACCATTGATTCCAGATGTCCGGTATGCGGGAACATGTCCAGCATGGCCAGGCGTTGAATCTGATACCCCGCCTGCAGCAGTTGTTCGCTATCGCGTGCTAACGTCGCCGGATTACAGGAGACGTAGACGACGCGACGCGGGGCCAGTTTTATAATGTGTGGTATGACGCCCGGCGCGCCGGCGCGCGCCGGGTCGAGTAATATTTTATCAAAACCATGCTTCGCCCAGGCCTGACGGGTAACATCTTCTTCCAGGTTTTCATGAAAGAATGTCACGTTGTGCAACTGATTGAGTGCGGCATTTTCTCGCCCCTTCTCGACCAGCGCCGGAACGCCTTCGACGCCCACGACATGGGACGCGCGCGTAGCCAGCGGCAAGGTAAAATTACCCATACCGCAGAACAGATCGAGCACCCGGTCCTGCGGCTGAATATCCAGCCACGTTAGCGCTGTCTGTACCATCAGTTGATTGACGCCATCGTTCACCTGGATGAAGTCGCGCGGGCTAAACATTAAGCGTAGCCCGTCTGAGGTATACCATGGCGCTTCTCCACGAATATGTTCCAGTATCTCGCTTTGTGGCGCCAGGTACAGAGCAAGACCGTGTGATTGCGAAAATCGTTCCAGTTTTTCTTTATCGCCGGCGGGTAGCCCAGCCGTGTAGCGCAGAACCATTAACGGACCGTTGTCCGCCAGCACCAGCTCGACATGTCCAAGCTGACGCTGTGCTTTCAGTCCGGACAGACACTCGCGCACCGCCGGCAGCAATGCCTCAAGACTGGGCACCAAAATGGGGCACTGCACTACATCGACAATGTCGCTGGAGCCGGCCTTGCGAAAGCCTATCTGCAATTGTTGGGTCTTTGGCTGATAATTCAAGCTCAGACGCGCGCGTCGGCGGTATCCCCACGGTGCAGCGGCTATAATGTCGTCGACATCCCGCTTCATCAGCCGGGCAAGCGCGGCACGTTTACTTTGCTGCTGGAGCTCAACGCTGGCATGCTGCTGCTGGCAGCCGCCGCAGGTACCGAAATGCGGGCAGCGCGGCGCCTGGCGCTGCGGGCTGTCATTAAGACGGCGTTTTACCTGCGCCCGGGAGTACTGTTTTTTGTCTTCAACGACGATAACTTCAGCCTGTTCCTGCGGTAATAAGCCATTAACAAATAGCGCTTTACCATGGTGACGAGCAACGCCCTGACCAAAGGGATCGAGGTCATTGACTGTAACGGTTATGATCTGGCGCGTCGTCACACGCCGTTTTGCAGAGTAGAATTGCGCCATCGTAGAGATTTGTCTCAATCAAATAAACTGACTCTATACACGAGTCCATTCAAGTACATCGGTGGCGGCGAGTACACGTTCCCGGCGGCAAAGAGAAGCCCGTTGCCGGAGCCACCCACGCAGAAGCACTTGAAGGATGAAGCGTATATTCTCCCATAATGGAACCGCATGACCAACTACAGCCTACGTGCTCGCATGATGATTCTTATTCTGGCGCCCACCGTTCTCATCGGTTTGCTGCTCAGTATTTTCTTCGTCGCACATCGCTACCACGACCTGCAGCGCCAGCTGGAAGACGCCGGAGCCAGTATTATTGAACCCCTGGCGGTCTCCAGTGAATATGGCATGAATCTGCAAAACCGCGAGTCCATCGGCCAGTTGATTAGCGTTTTGCATCGCCGTCATTCCGACATTGTGCGCGCTATTTCCATCTATGATTCGCAGAACCGGCTGTTCGTCACCTCCAATTTTCAGCTCGATCCCGGTGAACTGCGCCTGGAAAACGGAGAAAAATTCCCCCGTCAGCTGAGCGCGGTGCGCAAAGGTGATGTGATGATTCTGCGTACCCCTATCGTCTCAGAAAGCTATTCACCCGACGAATCGCCGACGACGGATGCCAAAATGCCCGGCAACATGCTGGGCTATGTCGCCCTCGAACTGGATCTCAAATCGGTGCGGCTACAGCAGTACAAAGAGATTTTTATCTCCAGCGTCATGATGTTGTTCTGTATTGGCATTGCGCTGATCTTCGGCTGGCGTCTGATGCGCGACGTGACCGGTCCGATCCGCAATATGGTGAATACCGTTGACCGAATTCGTCGCGGCCAGCTGGATAGCCGCGTCGAAGGGTTTATGCTCGGCGAGTTGGATATGCTGAAGAATGGCATCAATTCCATGGCAATGTCGCTGGCGGCCTATCACGAAGAGATGCAGCATAATATTGACCAGGCGACCTCCGATCTGCGCGAAACCCTCGAACAGATGGAGATTCAGAACGTTGAGTTGGATCTGGCGAAAAAGCGCGCCCAGGAAGCGGCGCGCATCAAATCAGAATTCCTTGCCAATATGTCTCACGAGCTACGAACGCCGCTCAACGGCGTCATTGGCTTTACCCGCCTGACGCTGAAAACCGATTTAAACACCACTCAGCGCGACCACCTCACCACTATCGAACGCTCGGCGAACAACCTGCTCGCCATCATTAACGACGTGCTGGACTTCTCCAAGCTGGAAGCGGGCAAACTGATTCTTGAAAGCATCCCGTTCCTGCTGCGTAATGCGCTGGATGAAGTCGTGACCCTGCTGGCACATTCGGCGCATGATAAGGGGCTGGAGCTGACGCTGAACATCAAAAATGATGTTCCGGATAATATTATCGGCGACCCCCTGCGCCTGCAGCAGATAATCACCAACCTGGTGGGGAATGCCATTAAGTTTACCGAACATGGCAATATTGACGTGCTGGTCGAACAGCGCGCGCTGAGCAACACCAGCGTACAAATCGAAATTCAAATCCACGATACCGGTATTGGGATCCCGGAACGCGATCAGTCCCGTCTGTTCCAGGCTTTCCGCCAGGCCGATGCCAGCATTTCCCGCCGCCACGGCGGCACCGGGCTCGGGCTGGTGATTACCCAGCGACTGGTGAAAGAGATGGGCGGAGATATCTCATTCCACAGCCAGCCAAATCGCGGTTCGACATTCTGGTTCCATATCAACCTCGATCTCAACCCCAACGCTGCTCAGGAGAGTCCGCTGACCCAATGCCTGGCGGGCAAAACGCTGGCGTATATCGAAGCCAACGCCACGGCGGCGCAGTGCACCATGGAGCTGCTGGCTACCCTGCCGCTGGAAGTGGTGTATAGCCCGACATTTTCCGCACTGCCAGAGGCGCACTACGATATCCTGCTGGCCGGTCTTCCGGTTTCGATGCGTGACCTGACGCAGCAAAAGGATAATCTGGCGAAAGCCTGCGCCATGGCCGATCATTTACTGCTGGCACTTCCCTGCCATGCACAGATAAATGCCGAAACCCTGAAGCAAGACGGCGTTGCCGCCTGCCTGCTCAAACCGCTGACCGCCACGCGGTTAATCCCGGCGCTCACGGCCTCCTGCCGCACTCGCGCGCCGATCGTGCTACCCCATTCGGACAGTAGCAAGCTGCCAATGACGGTCATGGCAGTGGATGATAATCCGGCGAACCTGAAGCTTATCGGCGTGCTACTGGAAGATCTGGTGCAGCACGTTACGCTCTGTGATAGCGGCCAGGGCGCCGTCGAGCAGGCCAAAGAGATGCAGCTGGATCTGATTCTGATGGATATTCAGATGCCGGATATGGACGGTATTCGCGCCTGCGAGTTGATTCGCCATCTTCCTCATCAGCAACAAACCCCGGTGATTGCCGTCACCGCTCACGCCTTTGACGGGCAAAAAGAGAAGCTGATGAAAGCCGGTATGAATGACTATCTGGCGAAGCCCATCGAAGAGGATAAGCTGCACAGCCTGCTGCTGCGCTATCAGCCGGGAAGGCATGTCGCGCCGCTGCGGGCCCCCGAGCCCGTCGAACCTCCCGTCGATCACAACGTGACGCTCAACTGGCAGCTGGCGCTGCGCCAGGCCGCCATGAAGCCGGACCTGGCCCGAGAGATGCTGCAAATGCTGATCGCCTTTATGCCTGAAGTGCGCAATAAAGTGGAAGAGCAGCTGGTTGGCGAAGAGCCGGAAGGGCTACTGGACTTGATACATAAGCTCCACGGAAGCTGTAGCTATAGCGGGGTACCGCGGCTGAAAAAGCTGTGCCAGACCCTTGAAAGCCAGCTGCGCGCCGGTACCGCCGCCGAAGAGCTGGAGCCGGAGCTGCTTGAACTGCTGGATGAAATGGATAATGTCACGCGAGAAGCATGCAAAATGCTGGGAATATAAGCGCCCAGGCCCGGACAGCGCAGCGCGCGTCCGGGCCTGGTCAAAGGGTAAAATCACGATTCATCTCCCCGGCAAGCGTCGCGCTAGCGGGGAAAGCGCGCTAAAGCTTACGCCCCATGCTCAGCACTGTGGCAACGTTTCTCGCCGTCATGCGTACATTATCTGCCGCATTCTCCAGCGCCTCCTCCAGGGTGCATACTGAATAAATCACGCTGAATACCGCATCCAGCCCGTGCTGGTGAACAATACCCACATCGGCGGTCAGGCTGCCGGCAATAGCAATAACCGGCACATTAAAACGCTTCGCAACCTTCGCAACGCCCACCGGCACTTTGCCGTGGACAGTCTGACTATCAATGCGCCCTTCACCGGTAATCACCAGATCGGCATCAGCCACCAGCTCGGCGAGATGCAGCGCATCGGTCACTATCTCGATCCCTGGACGTAATCTGGCGCCACAGAAAGCATACAGCGCAGCTCCCATACCGCCCGCCGCGCCCCCGCCTTCAAGATGAAGCACGTCGACCCCTAAATCGCGTTGGATAATGCGCGCAAAATGCGCCAGCGCGCGATCGAGACGGACGATCATCTCCGCCGTTGCGCCCTTCTGCGGCCCAAAGACCGCCGCCGCGCCTTCCGGGCCCGTCAGCGGGTTGGTGACATCGCAGGCCACGTCAATACGACAATCGGCCAGGCGACTATCCAGTTCGCTGAGGTCAATTCGCACCAGCTGATCCAGTGCACCGCCGCCCGAGGCTATTTGCTGATTATCGGCACTCAGCAACTTTCCGCCCAGCGCCTGTACCATCCCGGCACCGCCGTCGTTAGTCGCGCTGCCGCCGATACCAATAATAATCTGCTGTACGCCCGCATCCAGCGCGTGACGAATCAGTTCCCCGGTTCCCCAGGTGGTCGTGAACAATGGGTTACGGCATGCCGGTGGCACGCTTTCCAGGCCGCTGGCCGCCGCCATTTCGATAAACGCACAGCGCTCATCGCCGGAAAGACCGTAAAAAGCGTTGACCGGTTTACCCAGCGGGCCGGTAACCGTAACCTGCACCAGACGCCCCTGAGTGGCGGCGACCATCGCTTCGACAGTCCCTTCTCCGCCATCGGCAACAGGCAATTTGACATACTCTGCTTCAGGATAAACCTCCTGAAACCCCGCTTCTATCGCGCTCGCGACATCCAGGGCACTCAGGCTCTCCTTGTATGAATCCGGTGCAATCACTATTTTCATACGCTGTCCTTAATATGAACCAACACCCGGTAGCAAAACTATTCCGGTTCCCGCAGGAACCGGATTTTCCTTAGCGCACCATGCACGGACGCTTGTTGTCAAACGTCCAGTTCGGGATCAGATATTGCATCGCCGTCGCATCATCACGCGCGCCAAGACCGTGTTTTTTATACAGCTCATTAGCCTGCATGACCCGGTCCATATCCAGCTCGACGCCCAGGCCAGGTGTGGCAGGCACCTGCACCATACCACCTTTGATCTCAAAAGGTTGTTTGGTCAAACGCTGATTGCCTTCCTGCCAGATCCAATGGGTATCGATGGCGGTGATTTTGCCTGGCGCTGCCGCTGCAACGTGGGTAAACATCGCCAGCGAAATATCGAAATGGTTGTTGGAGTGCGAACCCCAGGTCAAACCAAATTCATGGCACATCTGCGCCACGCGAACCGATCCTTGCATGGTCCAGAAGTGCGGATCCGCCAGCGGAATATCCACCGATTGCAGGGACAGAGTATGTCCCATCTGACGCCAGTCGGTGGCAATCATGTTAGTGGCCGTAGGCAGGCCGGTGGCACGACGGAACTCCGCCATGACCTCACGCCCGGAGAAGCCTTGCTCAGCACCGCAGGGATCTTCTGCATAGGCCAGCACGCCTTTCAGCTGCTTACCAATCTTGATGGCTTCATCCAGGCGCCAGGCGCCATTCGGGTCAAGCGTCACGCGCGCCTGCGGGAAACGTTTCGCCAGCGCGACTATCGACTCCGCCTCTTCCTCACCCGCCAGCACGCCGCCTTTGAGTTTGAAATCGTTGAAGCCATACTTTTCATAAGCGGCTTCCGCCAGGCGTACGACGGCA
The DNA here is from genome assembly GCF_051131765.1 of Klebsiella sp. I138. NCBI lineage: Bacteria > Pseudomonadati > Pseudomonadota > Gammaproteobacteria > Enterobacterales > Enterobacteriaceae > Klebsiella > Klebsiella sp. I138. Next base: position 5,245,444 of record NZ_CP180447.1, on the reverse strand, counting down.
TCCGGCGTCATCGCCTCTTCGTGACGAAGCCGGTACCAGTCGCATTTCTCATCGGTCTGGCTTTGATAGGCCAGCGGCGTGGCATGACGATCGCCGACGAAGAACAGGTAGCCCAGCATTTCGACTTCGCTACGCTGTTGACCATCGCCCAGCAGAGAGGCGACGTTAACACCAAGATGCTGTCCCAGCAGATCCAGCAGCGCGGCTTCAATTCCGGTGACGACGTGAATGGTGGTACGTAAATCGAATGTTTGCAAACCACGGCCGCCGGCATCGCGGTCGGCAAAACGGCCGCGTACCGCGCCCAGGACATTCTTGTATTCACCAAGCGTTTTACCGACGACCAGTTCAGCGGCCTCTTCCAGAGTCTGACGGATTTTTTCTCCGCCGGGGATTTCCCCCACGCCGGTATGGCCGGAGTTGTCTTTGATAATCACAATGTTGCGGGTGAAATACGGAGCATGTGCCCCGCTAAGGTTCATCAACATACTGTCGTGACCGGCAACCGGAATAACCTGCATGGCGGTGACGACGGGGGTAGAAAATTGCGTGGTCATGGTTAAATCCTTTTCTTATTGAGTGACGACAGCGTGGCGGCCAAACACGGGACGCTTGCGGTCAAATTTCCAGCCGGGGATCAGATACTGCATCGGTCCCGCGTCATTGCGCGCGCCTCCGGGCAGCGTCTTATAGGCTTCATGGGCTTTTTGCACCTGCTCCCAGTCCAGTTCAATGCCGAGGCCTGGCGCATCCGGTACGGCAATCTTGCCGTTTTCTATCCGCAGCGGATTTTTCGTCAGACGACAGTCGCCTTCCTGCCAGATCCAGTGGGTATCTATCGCGGTTGGGTTGCCCGGGGCAGCGGCGCCCACGTGGGTAAACATCGCCAGCGAAATATCAAAGTGGTTATTCGAATGACAGCCCCATGTCAGCCCCCAGTCATCGCACAGCTGCGCCACCCGCACCGCTCCGGACAACGTCCAGAAGTGTGGATCCGCCAGCGGAATATCCACCGCATTGAGCATCACCGCGTGCCCCATTTCACGCCAGTTGGTGGCAATCATATTGGTCGCCACCGGCAGCCCGGTTGCACGACGGAATTCCGCCATCACTTCACGCCCGGAAAAGCCCTGCTCGGCACCGCACGGGTCTTCTGCATAGGTCAACACATCCTGCAGCCCCCGGCAGAGCTCAATGGCTTCATCCAGCAGCCAGGCGCCGTTTGGGTCGACGGTAATACGCGCGTCCGGGAAGCGTTTTTTTAGCGCGCGTGCGGTTTCAATTTCCTGCTCGCCCGGCAAAACGCCGCCCTTGAGTTTGAAATCTTTAAAACCATAGCGATCTTGCGCGGCCTCAGCGAGCCGCACCACCGCAGCGCTGTTCATCGCCTCCTGATGGCGCAGGTGGTACCACTCATGGCTTCCTGGGGTACTTGCCAGATAAGGGAGATCCGTTTTATTTCGATCGCCGATATAGAAGAGATAGCCCAGGACAGTGACCGCATCGCGCTGTTTGCCCGGCCCCAACAGTTCGCAAACCGGCACATTAAGCGCTTTACCTAGCAGGTCAAGCAGCGCGGCCTCCAGCGCCGCGACCGCGTTGACGCGCAATTCAAAGGTCCAGGCCCCCTTCCCAAAAGTGTCAAAATCTGCCGCCTGGTTGCCTTTATGTACCTGCTGAACCACTTTATTCAGACGCGCGACCTCCTGCCCCAGCACCTGAGGAATGGCCTCCACCAGCGTCTGATAAATAACCTCGCCGCCAGGCGCCTCGCCGATGCCGGTATTCCCCGCATTGTCGGTCAGCACCACGATATTACGGGTAAACCAGGCGTTGTGCGCCCCGCCGATGTTCAACAGCATGCTGTCGTGGCCGGCTACCGGAATGACTTTCATATCGGTGATCACCGGACTGGATTGAGTGTTCATCATTAGCGCCCCGCGACTGGTTTAAGTTCAATTCGTTTGATATCACCCACCAGCACCAGATAGCTCAGTACCGCCACCAGCGCATGCACCCCGACGTAAATCAGCGCGCCGTTGAATGAGCCTGTCGTTCCGACGATGTAACCAATTGCAATCGGCGTCACGATGCCGGAGATGTTGCCGAACATATTGAACAAGCCGCCCGACAGGCCGCTAATCTCTTTCGGCGCCGTATCTGCCATAACCGCCCAGCCCAGTGCGCCAATCCCTTTACCGAAGAAGGCCAGCGCCATAAAGCCGATAATCATCCACTCCACGTTAACGTAGTTACAGAACACCATCACCATCGACATCAACATGCCTACAACGATTGGTGTTTTACGGGCGATATTGAGCGAGCCGGTGCGACGCATTAACCAGTCAGAGATAATCCCGCCCAGTACGCCGCCGGCAAACCCGCAGATTGCAGGTACCGATGCGACAAACCCGGCTTTCAGAATCGACATGCCGCGCGCCTGCACCAGATAGACCGGGAACCAGGTAATAAAGAAGTAGGTCAATGCGTTGATGCAGTACTGACCGATATAGATACCGACCATCATGCGGGAACCGATGAGCTGTTTGATCTGGCCCCACTTTTCACTGAACGGCACCTTTGGGGCGTTTTTCTTCTGATCCATATTGATCAGCGCGCCGCCTTCGGCAATATACTCCAGCTCTTTCTTGTTGACGCCTGGATGTTGATTCGGCTCATGGATGACTTTCAGCCACACAAAGCTGATAACAATCCCCAGTCCCCCCATAAAGAAGAAGACATGTGACCAGCCAACTTCATGAGTTAGCCAGCCCATGATTGGCGCGAAAATAACGGTGGCAAAATATTGTGCAGAGTTGAAAATCGCCACCGCAGTGCCCCTTTCCTGCGCGGGGAACCAGGCCGCCACGATTCGACTGTTGCCGGGGAAAGAGGGCGCTTCCGCCAGCCCGACCAAAAATCGCAGGGTAAACAGAGCGATAATAATGCCGAAGCCGCTGAAGATATCGACGAACCCCTGCAACAGGGTAAACATCGACCAAATGAAGATAGACCAGAAATAGACCCGTTTTGAACCGAAGCGGTCCAGCAACCATCCGCCGGGGATCTGACCAATAACGTAGGCCCATGAGAACGCAGAGAAAACGTAACCCATGCCCACCGCGTCCAGGCCGATATCTTTGGCCATTTCCGAACCAGCGATCGACAGCGTTGCCCGGTCACCGTAGTTAAAAGATGTGACGATAAACAGCATCACCACTATCCAGTAGCGGGCATTGGTGCGTTTTTCCGCGCCGCTAGCCGCCTGACTTAATGTACTCATTGTTGCACTCCTGAATCATAGCCGGTAGCTACGTTCATTCTGAATGGCACAACCTGTAGGGTAGTCAGAATGACGTGTTTGTGTTTTTCATTGTTTTCGTTCTATCTGGCGTGCTGCATTTTTAACTGGCAGGGAAAGTATAAAAAGAGGGCCTGGCGGGCTCACCGTGCATACACACAGCTTTAGCGGAGATTTAGAAATAGATTTGTGGCTTATGCCTGACTGGATGGGGGGTAGTTCACGGAAATGAAAAGCAGGCACGATGAACAACGGAAACGGCGAAACAAACAGCAGGAGTGTGAAATGCCTCTCTTGACCCGGTGGAAACTGCCGGAAAAAACCGCACTCACGAAAAGGTTGTCGTGCAAATGCCCGATGCCCGGGACAGACAAAATAGTTAACATCTCATCGACCGTTTTTCTGGCGCTGGCATCAATAAGTGACGCCCTCTATGTAGGGAGAGGGCGCAACTTTTATCCGCTAATAAATCCGTTTAGGTATCCGGTTATTCGAGCAGGCTCGCCCACTGTTCAACCCACGGATTGGACACGCCTTCGGGCTCAGGGTCTTCACTGGCATCAATCATCAGCATATCGCCGATACGCCTGGCCCCCTGCTCCTGCAGCAGCGCATCGAACGTCTTACCACCGCCGCAAAAGTTAGCGTAGGTGCTATCGCCAAGCGCGATGATCCCGTAGCGCAGGTGCGGCTGATACATATCTTTCATCCCTTCATACAGCGGGACGATGCTATCCGGCAGATCGCCCTGCCCGGTGGTGGAGGTCACCACCAGTACATATTTGCCGCTATACGGTTCCCAGTCCTGAATCTCCGGGTCTTCGAACACCTTCGCTTTATGTCCCAGCCCGCTCAGAATGGCTTCTGCCTCTTCGGCTACCAGCAGCGCGTTTCCGTACATCGTGCCTACAAAAATACCGATATCTGCCATGATTATCTCCCTGAATTACCCTCATTCTCTTCATCCTGACCGCTGTCGTCAGCAAACTCAACCCTTTCATTTAGCGGCAGAAGACCGCGCCAGCCAAACTGCGACAGCGCCCGCATCCAGACGTCGTCAAGGCCCGCACGGATCACCAGCGGCTCACCGGTAAAGGGATGCGTTAACGATAGCTGGCTGGCGTGAAGCATCAAGCGGTCAACGGAAAAATGCTCTGCGGCGCTGCGGTTTTGCCGGAGATCGCCGTGTTTACTGTCGCCGATAATCGGATGACGCAAATGAGAAAGATGACGACGCAACTGGTGTTTACGCCCGGTTTTAGGCTCCAGCTCAACCAGGCTGTAGCGCGTCGTCGGGTAACGGCCGGTGGCGACCGGCATTTCTACCGTCGCCATCCCGCGATAATGGGTTACTGCCGGCTGGGGTTCTTTATTGTCCCGGGCAAATTTATCGGCGATTTTATCCAGTTCTTCCACCAGCGGGTAATCCAGCACCGCTTCATCAGTGAGCCAGCCGCGAACCATCGCGTGGTAGCGCTTTTGCATCTGATGCTGCTCAAACTGCTGCGACAGACGCCTTCCTGCTTCGCTCGACAGTCCCATCAGCAGCACGCCGGAGGTCGGACGGTCGAGGCGATGAGCGGTAAACACATGCTGGCCAATCTGGTCGCGCACGGTTTGCATCACCACCACTTTTTCATCGCGATCCAGCCAGCTGCGATGTACCAGCCAGCCGGAGGGTTTGTTGACCGCCACCAGCCATTCGTCCTGATAGATAATCTCCAGCATCAGGCGTCATCACCGGCAAAAAGCGTATCCAGCAGCATCAGCTCCGCCAGCAGTCGCTCGCGCAGCGGATGTGTGGCATCCAGGGCCATCTCATAATACGGGGCGACGGCGAAATTCTGCGGCAAAGGCTGCTCGCCATCGAGGAGGTGGTGCATACGAGGGATCAGGACCCACTGCAGCCACTCCAGCGGTTCGAGCGTGTCCATACAGAAAGGCTGATCGCTGGCAAACGCACGGCTTTCCGGCGCATTGTCCTGCCAGTGTTCTGTTTCGCGCAACAGCGCTTCAAGGGCGTGCAACCGCTCGCGCACGCTAAGGTGAAGAGTCATGGGAAACCTCGATGTGTTGTAAACCGGACGCAGGATAGCAAATACAGCAGCGAAAACTACTGTAAATCATATGGGCTGGGGAAGACTGGCCGTGGACTGGCGAGAGCCAGGGTCCTGCCATCGGTCGACGGCGTCGGCTTCCATTCACGGCTAGCCCGATGCACTTTGTTCAGGGCCAGAAAACTGGCATAAAAAAGGGAGCACTGTATAAACAGTGCTCCCGGTTCGTTTCGCAGCAATCCAGCTACATTGGTGCTCCCTGCTCGTCCGTGAAAACTTTTCCTGAGGTCTCCTGACCATGTTCATCCGTAAACTTGTGCATCCTGCTTCCACACCACCCCGATGCGAAATCACTTGTCCTTAAGCCTGTCCCGATCTTCCTGATCCACCGTTCATCATGAGCGGCTCACGTTCTCCATCCTGGAGGTGTCCTTTACGCGTTCCTGCGTTATCCTGTGCTTCATCCTGAAGCCTATCCTTGCTACGCCTTCCCGGCGGGTCCTGCATGAAGAGTCATCATCCTGATGTTCACTTCATTTCGCGACTCCCTGTCGACACACATAGGATCACTGATTCCGCTTCGTCTTACAAGCCTTCTTAAGAGAATCTCTTAAGATTAGCACCCACCTAAAAAGGCAAAGCAAAGAATAACTAACTGAATTATATTGATTTACCAGAAAGAAAGCCGCGAAAAAATGGCCTAAATGATGACGATCTCTTACAGGTCTTGTAAGAGATCTCTCACAAACGGGTGAGTAAAATGGATTACAGAACCGGATCAAGCTGGTCAAGGAAGTTCGACAGAGAAGGAGAAAGGGTCGTCCGTTTGCGCGTGCCGAGCGTCTCTTTAAGCACTTCACCGCTCAGGTTGCAAACTGAAATCACTCCCAGCTCGCTTTCAAGCGTAGCAATAAAAAGCGTTGGCGGCAGCTTCAGCCGTTTTTGTACCACCAGGTGGCCGATCAGATTCTCCTGCACGCGCTGGAAATCATCCGGACTCCAGGTTTGCAGCAGCGTCATGGTTTCACCGGCAAAGCGCGCGGGCATATCGCCAGCAAACTGAGTGGTATAATAACTATGAATCGGCTGTTGTACCACAATATCAAGCGCCCGTTCAACCGCGCTGATATTTTGTTCCGCTGTAAAAGGCTGCGGCTGCCAGAAAACGGCATCGCCGTGCGTCGCGCTGATGCAGGGTGACGGTACGCCATAAAGCTCTTCGCTACGCGGCAGGCTCGCGCACTGCTGCTGCCAGGCATCGCAATAACGTTGGGTAAATGCCCGCAGCGCTTCTGCAGTCTGATAGTCCACCGGTTTCTCTCCTTACGTGAGTCAGGATATACTCTGTTTATTGCGCGTTGCAGAAAGGCGGCAAGCCCGACTGGCCATTCCGCGATGGCTGACGCAAACGTAGCCTTCTTATCTGTTATCTGAACACAACGCGTCCGTACTGGGTTGCTAGTGTACCCGCTTTACTATGGTGAAACATGTCTTCTTACGATAATCATCAGGCGCTGGCCGGCCTGACGCTCGGTAAATCAACGGATTACCGCGATACTTACGACGCCTCTCTGCTACAAGGCGTACCTCGCAGCCTGAACCGCGATCCGCTGGGCCTGCATGCGGACAATTTACCTTTCCACGGCGGCGATATCTGGACGCTGTACGAACTCTCCTGGCTCAATGCAAAAGGTCTGCCGCAGGTCGCCGTGGGTCACGTTGAGCTGAACGACACGACCGTGAACCTGGTAGAGTCAAAGAGCTTTAAGCTCTATCTCAACAGCTTTAACCAGACCCGTTTTGCCAGCTGGCAGGATGTTCAGGCGACGCTGACGCGCGATCTGTGCGCCTGCGCGCAGGGTGAGGTCACGGTTGCGCTCTATCGCCTCGACGAACTCGAGGGCCAGCCGGTGGCACATTTTCACGGCTCCTGCATTGACGATCAGGATATCGAGATTGATAACTATGCGTTCAGCGCGGACTATCTGCAGGACGCCGCAGGCGGCAAGATAGTCGAGGAGACGCTGGTCAGCCATCTGTTGAAATCCAACTGTCTGATCACCCACCAGCCCGACTGGGGCTCGGTGCAAATTCAGTACCGCGGGCCAAAAATCGATCGCGAAAAGCTGCTGCGCTACCTGGTATCTTTCCGCCACCATAATGAATTCCACGAGCAGTGTGTTGAACGCATTTTTAATGACCTCCTGCATTTCTGTCAGCCCGAGTCACTTTCGGTCTACGCCCGCTATACCCGTCGCGGCGGTCTGGACATTAACCCATGGCGTAGCAACACAGAATTTGTGCCGGCCATCGGCCGCCTGGCACGTCAGTAGCAGATATTTTTCTCACTTTGCGTGCGTTCACGCGTACGCAAGGTTGTGGAAACGTCACGGGCAAGGCTATTGTAATCACAGGAAGACGATAATCGTCCTGTAAGGAGTTCACTTGATTACACATGTTAGCCCGCTTGGTTCAATGGATATGCTGTCACAGCTGGAAGTGGATATGCTTAAACGCACCGCCAGCAGTGACCTCTATCAACTCTTTCGTAACTGCTCGCTTGCTGTACTCAACTCGGGGAGCCTGACCGATAACAGCAAGGAGCTGCTGTCTCGTTTTGAAAATTTCGATATTAACGTGCTGCGTCGCGAACGCGGCGTGAAGCTGGAACTGATCAACCCGCCGGAAGAAGCCTTCGTCGACGGGCGTATTATCCGTTCCCTGCAGGCCAACCTGTTTGCCGTACTGCGCGATATCCTGTTCGTTTACGGGCAGATTCACAACACCGTGCGTTTCCCGAATCTCGATCTCGAAAGCTCGGTACATATTACCAATCTGGTCTTTTCGATTCTGCGTAACGCCCGCGCCCTGCACGTCGGTGAAGCGCCGAACATGATTGTTTGCTGGGGCGGCCACTCGATTAACGAAAACGAATATCTGTACGCCCGTCGCGTCGGGACCCAGTTGGGCCTGCGTGAGCTGAATATCTGCACCGGCTGTGGCCCGGGCGCGATGGAAGCACCGATGAAAGGCGCCGCGGTCGGTCACGCTCAGCAGCGTTACAAAGACAGCCGCTTTATCGGGATGACCGAACCGTCAATTATTGCCGCCGAGCCGCCTAACCCACTGGTTAACGAGCTGCTCATTATGCCGGATATCGAAAAACGCCTTGAGGCGTTCGTGCGCATCGCCCACGGCATTATTATCTTCCCGGGCGGCGTCGGCACCGCTGAAGAGCTGCTTTATCTGCTGGGTATTCTAATGCACCCGGCTAACAAATCGCAGGTGCTGCCGCTGATCCTCACCGGCCCGAAAGAGAGCGCCGACTATTTCCGCGTGCTGGATGAGTTTATCGTCCACACCCTGGGCGAATCGGCGCGTCGTCACTATCGCATTATTATCGACGACGCCAGCGAAGTGGCGCGCCAGATGAAAAAAGCGATGCCTCTGGTCAAAGAGAGCCGCCGGGAAACCGACGATGCCTACAGCTTTAACTGGTCAATTCGTATTACCCCGGATCTACAAATGCCGTTCGATCCGACGCATGAAAACATGGCCAATCTTAAACTCTACCCGGATCAACCGGTGGAAGTACTGGCTGCTGATCTGCGCCGCGCGTTCTCCGGTATCGTAGCCGGTAACGTCAAAGAAGTGGGCATCCAGGCAATCGAAAAATTCGGCCCCTACAAGCTGCACGGCGATCCGCAAATGATGCGCCGCATGGACGACCTGCTGCAGGGCTTTGTCGCGCAGCATCGCATGAAGCTGCCGGGCGGTACCGCTTATATTCCTTGCTACGAAATCTGTTCCTGATAGTGAGTTAACCTGCCATTCCGGGCTACGCCGCACTGCGACATAGCCCGTTCTTCACGACCCTACTTCCCGCTGAGTCTCTCCAGTCTGCTTTCCCAATGATTCATTTATTTTAAGAATGATTCGCGAATTTTTTACAAAAGCCAATCGTTTGCGTTTCCATAAGTAGCGATAAATAACGCTGAAAAAAGGGTATTTAAGCGCAAAAACATCGTCTGTATCTCATTTTTACAGCAAAAACATCGTTATTAAGCCCACCTTCTTTTATCTCATATCCTGTAAATGTTAGCCTTCGCGCCACAAATATCTGGCTGATCACCATAAACAGACTGTTGAACTAAAAACACGCACATAGAAAGTGGATTATTGCAATTGGGATCGCGATCACTGATGCATTTACCAGATAAATGTATCTTTCCGCCCCACTTGTTGCGGAGAAAATCATTAAAAAACCGTAATAAAACGAATTTCATATTACTTAATTGATTTTAATCATTATATTTGGTCGCTTCCTCCAGGAGATACAGATGGAAACCACTCAAACCAGCACTATCGTTTCGGGCGAAACCCGTAGCGGATGGCGCAAAACAGATACCATGTGGATGCTGGGACTGTACGGTACGGCAATCGGTGCAGGCGTGTTGTTCCTGCCGATTAATGCCGGCGTCGGCGGTATGATCCCCCTGATCATTATGGCAATTCTTGCTTTCCCAATGACCTTTTTCGCCCACCGTGGAATGACCCGTTTTGTCCTTTCCGGGAAAAATCCGGGTGAAGACATCACGGAAGTGGTTGAAGAGCACTTCGGTATTGGCGCAGGCAAACTGATTACCCTGCTCTACTTCTTCGCCATCTACCCGATTCTGTTGGTATATAGCGTGGCTATCACCAATACCGTTGAGAGCTTTATGACCCACCAGCTGCAGATGACTGCGCCGCCGCGGGCAATCCTCTCCCTGATCCTGATTGTGGGCATGATGACCATCGTTCGTTTCGGCGAGCAGATGATTGTTAAAGCGATGAGTATCCTGGTGTTCCCGTTCGTTATCGCCCTGATGATTCTGGCACTGTATCTGATTCCTCAGTGGAACGGCGCGGCGCTGGAAACCCTCTCCCTGAGCAGCGCAACGACCGGCAAAGGCCTGTGGATGACCCTCTGGCTGGCGATTCCGGTCATGGTGTTCTCCTTTAACCACTCACCGATTATCTCTTCCTTCGCCGTGGCGAAGCGCGAAGAGTACGGTCAGGGCGCAGAGAAGAAGTGCTCCAGCATCCTAGCTCGCGCTCATATCATGATGGTGCTGACCGTAATGTTCTTCGTCTTCAGCTGCGTACTGAGCCTGTCCCCGACAGACCTGGCGGCGGCGAAAGATCAGAACATCTCGATTCTGTCTTACCTGGCGAACCACTTTAACGCACCGCTCATTGCCTGGATGGCACCGATCATTGCCATGATTGCCATCACCAAATCCTTCCTTGGCCACTATCTGGGCGCACGTGAAGGCTTTAACGGCATGGTGATTAAATCCCTGCGCGGTAAAGGCAAAAGCATCGAAATCAATAAACTGAACAAAATCACTGCGCTGTTCATGCTGGTGACCACCTGGATTGTGGCCACGCTGAACCCAAGCATTCTCGGCATGATCGAAACGCTCGGCGGCCCGATTATCGCGATGATTCTGTTCCTGATGCCGATGTACGCTATCCAGAAAGTCCCGGCCATGCGCAAATACAGCGGCCACGTCAGCAACGTCTTCGTTGTGATTATGGGCCTGATTGCTATCTCCGCGATTTTCTACTCTCTGTTCAGCTAATCTCCCCCGCGCCGCCAGCAGGCGGCGCGCTTCCCGACAGTACTGGATGCAACATGATCAGCGTATTCGATATTTTTAAAATCGGCATTGGCCCTTCCAGCTCCCATACCGTTGGACCAATGAAAGCGGGCAAGCAATTCACGGACGATCTTATCGCGCGCGGGCTGCTTGCTGACGTCACTAAAGTCGTTGTCGACGTTTACGGCTCCCTTTCCCTCACTGGTAAAGGCCACCATACCGACATCGCCATTATTATGGGCCTTGCGGGCAACCTGCCTGACAGCGTTGATATCGACGCTATCCCGGCGTTCATTCAGGACGTCAACACCCACGGGCGCCTGATGCTGGCAAACGGCCAGCAGGAAGTTGAGTTCCCGGTCGACCAGTGCATGAATTTCCATGCCGACAACCTGTCGCTGCATGAAAACGGCATGCGTATTACCGCCCTCGGTGGCGACAAGGTGCTCTACACCCAGACGTACTACTCCATCGGCGGCGGATTCATTGTCGATGAAGAACATTTCGGCCAGACCAATGAAGCGCCAGCGGTAGTGCCTTATCCGTATAAAAACGCGGCGGATCTGCAAAGACACTGCCGTGAAAGCGGCCTCTCGCTTTCCGGTCTGATGATGCAAAACGAGCTGGCCTTGCACAGCAAAGCCGAGCTGGAACAGCACTTCAACGCCGTCTGGGAAGTCATGAGCAGCGGCATTGAGCGCGGCATCACTACCGAAGGCGTGCTGCCAGGCAAGCTGCGCGTCCCGCGCCGTGCGGCCGCGCTGCGTCGGATGCTGGTCAGCCAGGACAATACCAACAGCGATCCGATGGCGGTGGTTGACTGGATCAATATGTTTGCTCTGGCGGTTAACGAAGAGAATGCCGCCGGTGGACGCGTGGTTACCGCGCCAACCAACGGCGCCTGCGGCATCGTGCCGGCGGTGCTGGCCTATTACGACAAGTTTATCCGTAAGGTGAATGCCAATTCGCTGGCGCGCTACCTGCTGGTCACCAGCGCTATCGGCTCGCTCTATAAGATGAACGCCTCGATTTCCGGTGCCGAAGTCGGCTGCCAGGGCGAGGTCGGCGTAGCCTGCTCAATGGCGGCAGCCGGTCTGACAGAGCTGCTGGGCGGAAGCCCAGGCCAGGTGTGCATCGCGGCAGAAATCGGCATGGAACACAACCTGGGTCTAACCTGCGATCCGGTTGCCGGCCAGGTACAGGTTCCCTGCATCGAACGTAACGCCATCGCTGCCGTCAAGGCGGTCAACGCTGCACGTATGGCGCTGCGCCGCACCAGCGAGCCGCGTGTCTGTCTCGATAAGGTTATCGAAACCATGTACGAAACGGGCAAAGATATGAACGCCAAGTACCGCGAAACCTCGCGCGGCGGCCTGGCGATGAAAATCGTCGCCTGCGACTAACGATATCAACCCGGCAGCCTGTTCTGCCGGGTCTTTCCTGCATGGCCTCTCAGCAAAAAATCATTTCTGTTATATAAATTAAAATTTAGTTATTTATTGGTTATAAGGACAGTTTGTTACCTTACGGCAAACCGCCAAAGGAGAACTCATCATGTCCAAAAGATTCCATCTGGCCGCACTGCCGCTGCTGCTTGGTCTGTCCGCCTCCGCGCTGGCTCAGGCGCCAGAAACCGTAAACATTGGTTACCAGAAGGCCAATATCTTCGCCCTGCTGAAGTACCGTGGCACCCTTGATGAAACGTTTAAAAAACAGGGGATCGCCGTGCGCTGGGTGGAATTTCCGGCCGGCCCGCAGATGCTGGAGGGGCTGAACGTCGGCAGTATCGACCTGGCGGCCACCGGCGACGCACCACCGGCCTTTGCCCAGGCGGCGCAGGCGGATCTGGTCTACCTCGCGCACTCACCGGCAAACCCGAAAACTGAAGCGATCGTGGTGCCGGAAAACTCGACGATTCACAACGTCGCCGACCTGAAAGGCAAGCGCGTAGGGTTGAATAAAGGCTCTGACGTCAACTACCTGCTGGTTACCGCATTGGAAAATGCCGGGCTGAGCTATAAAGATATCACCCCGGTTTATCTGCCTCCGGCCGATGCCCGAGCCGCTTTCCAGCGCGGGGCGATTGATGCCTGGGTTATCTGGGATCCGTACCTCGCCGAAGTTGAAACAAACGCCAAAGCCCGGCAGATTCGCAATGCCGAAGGGCTGGTGCCGCACTACACCTTCTATCTGGCGAGCCGCAAGTTCGCAGAAAATCACCCGGATACCGCGAAACAAGTCGTGGATGAGTTAGGTAAATTAAGCGAATGGGCCAACGTCCATCAGGACGACGCCGCCGGAATTCTCGCGACTTCAACCGGGTTGGACAAAGCTATCTGGCTGAAGGCGCTTACCCGTCTGCCCTACGGTGCTGAACGCATGACGCCTGCGGTGTATAACGAGCAGCAGGCGCTGGCGGATACCTTTACCCGTATCGGCCTGCTGCCGGTCAAAGTGGATGTCCGCAGCGCCACCTGGTCACAGGACAAACGCTGATCTCACGGCGGCGGGTGCCCCGTCGCCGTTTCTTCTAGCCCTGCGCTTTCTCGCCGTTACCAATCTGCCAGATAAACGTCGGCGCTTCGCCATTGACCAGCCAGTTCCCGATATTGCGCGCTTTGTAGATAACCGGATTGTGCGAGGCCACCGTGCGTGCATTACGCCAGTGCCTGTCGAGCGCTTTGCTCACCCGGGTATCCGAGGCGCCAAGAGCGTTAAACAGTTCGGTCGCTGCACGTGGCACCCAGTCGCTGGCTATCACCTGCGCCTGCGCAGCTTCCACCTCGGCCAGCCGGTTATGCTGCTCAATAAGCGCTTCATCGCCGCTGGCATGCGCAACATAGGCCTGCTGTAAAGATTCCGCCGCCTGTAGCACCGCCGCACGGGTTGCCCAGGCCCAGCTGCTGATTTGCCCCACCACCTGTAGCACCTGCGCATCATCGCGCGGGACGCCGGCATTGCCGTGGCTGTACATCCGGGTGCGCCGCTTCACGCCTTCTGCGGCGTCGCGCTCTACCGCCAGGCCAATCCCTGCCAGCGTCGCCAGTAAAATATGCTGGTAAAAAGCGGTCTGATAACGAAAGCGTTCGGCAAAATCATAGACATGCTCCTGCTCAACCCGCGCCTGCTTAAAACGGGTGGTGCCGCTGCCGGTCAGGCGCTGGCCAAAACCGTCCCAGTCATCTTCACGCTCAACGCCGCTCTGCCGGGTGCTGACCAGCGCAATCACATCACCATGACTATCGCTACGGCGGGCAAACACATCAATCCAGTCGGCGTACAGCGCCCCGGTGCTGTAAAACTTCTCGCCGTTTAACCGCCAGCCCTGCTCCTGCGGCGTAACCTGGGTGATCACCTCACCAAGCTTAACCGTCCCCGTTTCAGTCCAGCCGCTGCCCACCAGTTCACCGTCGAGAAACCGCTGAAACCAGCGGTCACGCTGTGCAGAATCAGGCTGATTCAGGCGGTCTTCAACGAAGGCAAAATGGGCCCGCAGCGCCTGCGGCAGATTTGAGTCAGCCTCGGCCAGTTCAATCAGCAGAGCGATCAGCTGTGGCAGCGATGCCCCCCAACCGCCCTTTTCCCGGGGAATACGCACCGTGCCAAACCCGGCCTCTTTCAGCCAACGAATCTGCTCATCGGGCAGAATCCGCTGCTGCTCGCGGCTCACCGCCCCCTGGGCAATGCGGGTGAAAATCGGCCGAAAGGCCGCCGCCAGCTGTGCATAGTCAGTACCGGTAGAAAGTAATGTCATCATCTGTTCCTTAATGGTGGCTGTCGTCAATATCGTGACGCGTCGGCTCGTGGCGAACCGCAAGCAGGAAGAAGATCGGAATAATGGCGGCCAGGGACACCACCCAGAACATTTGGGTGCCGAGAGAGGCCTGCAATAATGGCAGCACGAACAGCGCCAGCGCGCTGCCGATCCCGGAGAGCGCCCGACTAAAACCAACGCCGGTGGCGCGGATCGCCGTCGGGTAGGACAGCGCCGGGTAGATCATCAGCTGCGCGCCGGGGCCAAAGCCTTCGGCAAACAACCACAGTCCAAGCATCGCAATCGCCAGTACCACGCCCACGGTGGCATGCGGCTGCCCGAGCAGCGCCAGGACAATCAGGGCGATAAACTGCAGCGCAAATCCGGCAATCGCCACGTGGCGGGAGGGATATTTCCACGCCAGATGCATTCCCAGTAGCCCGCCGGTAAAGGCAAACAGTGCATTCAACCCCAGCGAAGCCGAAATGGTTTCAAACACCCCGGCGCCAAGGAACTGCGCGAGAATCGACGGCAGGAAGAAGGCGATTGCGGTGTACTCAAAGGAGATACAAATGTTCATTACCCCGGCAACGATGGTGCGCTCGCGGTACGGTTTTTCGAACAGTATGCGGAAGCTCACTTTCGGCGGCGGCGCGGGCCGTGCGGCTGGCGCTTCATGTGCGGCAATACCGTAAGAGTCGCGCAGAATACGCACCGCCGAGGCCAGGTCTCCCTGGTTCGCCGCCCACAGCGGTGATTCATTCATGAACTTGCTGCGCACGGCGATAATCAGCAGTGCCGGTACGGCGCCAAACAGCAGCGAAGCGCGCCATAGCCAGTCCAGATGTTCCTGCGGCAGCAGGAAATAGAGGCCGAAAATAACCAGAAAACAGACCGTAGATGCGGCGTACCACATCGGGCACCAGGCGGCGAGACGTGCGGCTTTATTGCCTTTACCGGTAAAACGGGAGAACTCAGCCAGGTAGGACATGGCAACCGGCAGGTCGATCCCCACCCCAATCCCCATCAGAAAGCGCGCACCGATCAGCACCCAGACGTTGGGCGCCAGCCCCGCGGCGACCGCTGAGACCACAAAAAACAGCATATCAGCCATAAACACCGAATAGCGGCCATATTTATCCGTCAGCCAGCCGCCGATTAAGTTGCCAATAATGGTCCCAACCATGATGGAAGAGGTCACCAGACCGGTCAGCAGAGGCGACAGCTGGAATTCACGCACCACATCATCGATGCCGTAAGAGAGAGTGGTTAAATCATAAGCGTCGAGAAAGACACCGCCGAGCGCGAGGAAGACAATCATCCGCGCATATTTCGCCTGATCCTTGCCCGAATTTATCAGCCGCGCCACATCCCCGACGCTACTCACCGGCGCCGAAGCCACGCCGGGATTATCAACAGACAGCGTACTCATTTTTTCACCTTAATATTGTTGTGCAGGTCATCAGGGTTATAGGCCGATAACGGCGTAAATGAAACCAACAAATAAGCATATAAAAATGAATATATTCAATAAGTTAAAAACAAAAAATAACAAAAAAAGGACGGGCTTTCACCCGTCCTGCAAGCGCTTTTTCTGGCCAGAATTATTCTGCGGAGACCGGCACCAGCACGCCCTTAACCAGAGGATCGTCGGTGGTTTTTAACCAGCTCTGAATCCGCGGGTCGGAGAACGCCTGCTGCAATTTGACGATATTCTCCTGCGACAAATAAGGCGTCCCGATAACCAGCTGCGACGCAAAGGTGCGTGGCGCGGGCGGGAATAAAATTCCCTTCTCGCGCGACACTTTCCCGGCATCAAACTGCGAGACATAGCCGATAGCCGCATCCACCGAGTTCAGCGCCCGCGGCATGGTGAGTAAATCCAGCTCCTTAAACGTAAAGTGATGCGGGTTGCCGACGATATTTTTCAGCTTCGCCGTACGCGGCTCCACCGCCGGGTCGAGCGAAATCAGGCCGATGCGCTGGAGCAGCCACAGCGCTTGCCCCTGGTTCGCCCCGTCATCCGGGACGACAATCGTCGCGCCGGCGGGAAGTGCCTGCACCGAGGTATAGCGGTCGGAGTAAATGCCAAAGGCCCACTGGAACACCGGCACCGTCGTAGACAGCGCGAAGCCGTTGGCATCGACAACCTGCTTTAGCCACCACTGATGCTGATAAATGGTTCCTGCATATTCACCCTGTGCGACCGCCCGGTCCGCCTGCACCGGATCCTGGACGCCCACCGCCTCCAGCTTCAGGCCATAATCCGGCGCGATATGCTGGCCGATATACTCAATTATTCGCTGCTCGCCGGCCATCGCCGGTTCATAATGAATTTTTAAGGTGGTACCAAACACCACCTGCTGTGACTGAGCCTGTCCCCGCCACCACCAGAAGGCGACGGCCAGAGCCACGATCGCCGCCAGCACCACCAGCCACGGCCAGCGGCGGGCCTTACGTAACTCAAACTGTTCTGTTGTCATGAAGAGATCCCCTGCGTGTGGCGAAGTGTGTTGACCAGGCGGTCACCAAAAAATTGAATCAGTTGAATAGTGGCAATCAGCGCAATAATGGTGGCGATCATGATGTGATTGTCGAAACGCTGGTAGCCATATACCACCGCCAGATAACCGATACCTCCCGCGCCGATGGTGCCGGCAATGGCGGAATATTCGATCATCGAGACCAGGTTGAGCGTTACGGCCGCCACCAGCGCCGGCAGCGCTTCGCTCAGTTGGGCACTGCGGATTATTTGCCAGCGCGAACCTCCGCATACGATCCCCACGGCGGTGACCTCCGCCGGCAGTTCACGCAGCGCGTTTTCCACCAGCCGGCCAAAAAACGGGATACCGGCGGCTATCATCGGCACCACGGCCGCCGGAATACCGATCGTCGTCCCGGTGAGCCAGAAGGTGAAGGGAATAATCGCCGCCATCAGTACCAGAAACGGCAGAGAGCGCCCCATATTCACCACCCAGTTCAGCACCCGATAAAGCGCGATATGGGGAAACAAACCGCGCGGCGAGGCGTTGAATAACACCACCCCGACCACGCCGCCAAGCGTCACGACAAACAGCATCACAATGGCCACCATCAGCCAGGTTTCAGCGTAGGCCGGCAGCAGCAGCGTATGAATCTCACTCCAGGGAGTATCCTGACTCATCACCGTAGGTTTCATACCGCCTCCTGAAGTTCAGGTACGCCATCAAGCACTTCTCCCGCAATACCAAGTGGAGCCAGCAGCGCCAGCACCCGTGACGCCGTCAGACGTTCTCCCTGAAAACGCACGCCCACCTGTAGCCTCCCCGCCAGCCGACCGTTGATCACCTCGACGTGGCCGCCGAGCACATCTATTTGCAGGGCGAATTGCTGGCTCAGGCGGCTGATCCAGTCAGTCGCCACCGGAATATCCCAGCGATAGCTCAGGCGCAACAACAGATCGCTATCGGCCGCAACCGGAGACAGCGGCAACAGCTGCTGGCCCAGCAGCGAATCCGGGCGCGCCAGCAGCTCTTTCACCTGGCCGAACTGCACTATGGCGCCGTCGCGAATCTCCGCTACCGCATCCGCGGCGGTGCGTACCGCATCCATCTCGTGGGTGATCAGGACAATCGCCAGACGGTATTCATCCCGCAGGCTTTTGAGCAAATTCAGAACCGCGGCGGTGGCATGCGGATCCAGACCCGAAGTGGCTTCATCCGCCAGCAGCACCGACGGCCGCAGCGCCAGCGCACGGGCAATACCGATCCGCTGACGCTGGCCGCCGGAAAGCTGGGCCGGCCAGGCATCCGCCTTATGGCTCAGTCCGACGCTCTCCAGCAGTTCACCGACGCGGGCCCGAATATCGCGATCGACCACGCCGAGATACTCCAGCGGCAGCGCGATATTTTGCCAGGCCGTTTTGCGATTCAGCAGCGCGGAGGACTGAAAAACGGTACCGATTGTGCGCCGCTCGCGGCGCAGCGCCTCGCCGCTGAGCAGTGACAGATCGTTACCGTTGACCCGAATACTGCCGCTGTCGGGACGTTCCAGCAGACTGATGCAGCGGGCAAGGGTCGATTTGCCGGCGCCGCTTGGCCCCACCACCGCGGTGATGGAGCGGGTCGGCACCCGTAGCGACAGGCCTTTAAGCACGTCGCTGACGCGTCCGTCGGCCCCGCAATAGCTTTTATGCAGGTTGTCGATTTCGATCATGTCACCTTCTCCTCTGCGCCGACGTCGATACGGGCGCCACGGCGGTATCCCGCGCCCGGATGCGGTGCCACCAGTCGCGGCCCGGCGCCAAACAGTTTTTCGCGCAGGGTGCCTTCGCGGTATTCCTGCTTAAAGACGCCGCGCTTTTGCAGCTCAGGGATTAAGAGATCCACCACATCGCGGAAGGTTTCATGGGTGACGGCGTAGGCCAGGTTGAAGCCGTCAACATCGGTCTCTTCGACCCACGATTGCAGCTCATCGGCGACGGTTTCTGCGCTGCCGACAATCAGCGGACCGAAGCCGCCAATGCCGACCCAGTCTGCTAGCGCCTGTACCGTCCACTGGCGGTCAGGGTCGGCGGTGGAAAAGGCTTCTACCGCCGATTGAATGGCGTTGGTATGCAGATATTTCAGCACCTGGTCCGGCTGATACTGGCCAAAATCGATCCCGGTCCAGCCGGAAATCAACGCCAGCGCCCCTTCATAGCTGACGTAGGATTTATACTCCTGCCATTTGGCCTGCGCCTCACGGTCGGTTTCACCCACGATGACCGTTTGCAGGTTGAAAATCAGGATACTGCGCGGATCGCGCCCGGCTTCGGCAGCGCGGCGGCGAATGTCCGCCACGGTCTTTTTAAGCAGCACTTTCGACGGCGCGGCGACAAAAACGCACTCGGCATGACCGGCGGCGAACTGCTTGCCCCGGCTGGAGGCTCCGGCCTGATAAAGCACCGGCGTGCGCTGCGGTGACGGTTCGCAGAGATGGATCCCCGGTACCGAGAAAAAGTTGCCCTGGTGGTTGATCGGATGGATTTTTTGCGGATCGCTGAAGATCCCGCGCTCACGATCGCGCAGGACTGCACCATCTTCCCAGCTGCCTTCCAACAGCTTATAGACGACGTCGAGATACTCATCCGCATAGTCATAGCGCGCATCGTGATCGGTCTGAGTCTGATGGCCGATATTGCGCGCCCCGCTTTCCAGATACGAGGTGACGATGTTCCAGCCTACCCGGCCTTTGGTTAAATGATCGAGCGTGGAGAGACGACGGGCAAACGGGTACGGATGCTCAAACGACAGCGAGGCAGTCAAGCCAAAACCAAGATGCTCCGTCACCAGCGCCATTGGGGTTATCAACGCCAGCGGATCGTTCACCGGCACCTGCGTCGCCTGGCGAATCGCCGCATCTCCGCTACCGTTCAGCACGTCATAAATACCCAGCACGTCGGCAATAAACAGGCCGTCGAACTTACCGCGTTCCAGCAGACGGGCGAGGTCGACCCAATAATCCAGGTCCTTATACTGCCAGGAACGGTCGCGCGGATGGGTCCACAGCCCCGGCGACTGATGACCGACACAGTTCATATCAAAAGCATTCAGGCGAATTTCACGTTGTGATGACATAGCGTTCTCCACGGTGCATTCCATCAACGGAATGCACGCATAACACATCAGGGAATAAGGGAAATGGGGGGTTAAATCGTGGGACATCGGGCGAATTGCCCAATCCCCAGCGCCTGTAAAGCCTCGGTGGCGACGGCGGCAGCGTGATCGGCAACCTGGGGCAGCCCCATCAGTTCACCAAAATAGCCACGGGCCGCCGGGCCGGAGATCAGCACATCAGGTACCGCGCGGCCCGAGCGGCCAATCGCGCGGGAATGGGCATCAACATCCAGCCCCAGCCCCAGCGCATCGGCACGAATCAGCCCGCGGCGGGCCAGGTCACGCAGCAAAGGCTGGCTGTCGACCAGCCCTCCGTGCGCCGGGCCGGTGGTCAGAAGCAGGTGATCGACGGTGAGCGCTATGCGCTCGCCCGCGCGCGGGGTCAGGGTGAGCCGCAACGCGTCATCCTCGCTCTCCAGCGCCGCCAGCCGGGCGGCCAGCACCTGCAAACTCCCCGTGTGCTGACGCAGCTCCAGCACCTCGGCGACCTGCGGCGCAATACGATAACGATGCACGTCCCAGTAGCGCCGCAGGTGGCGCAGGAAGCGCTGGCGGTCAGCAAACGACAGAGCCTGCCAGATATGCTGTCCCTGCTGGCGCACCGCATCCAGCACCACCTGCCAGGGAAGCTCCAGCTCTGCCGCACGGGTAACATCGGTTCGTACCTGGCGCAGCCGCTGACGCAGCGAGCCCTGAGAGTAATCCCCCGACCATGGCGCCGCGCCGCTGCTGACGTTGCCTCGGGAGAGCAGGCCCCGGCGCGAAAAGGCGGTAATCGGCACCCGATGCCCAAGCCGGGACAGGGTGGCGATGCAATCCGCCATCGTCAGCCCGGTTCCCATCACCGCCACTCGCGCATCGGGATCGATCGCAGCGAGGCTATCGGGCTGCCACGGGTTGGCAATCAGCGCCGGGTGTTCACGAAAAGGCACTGCCAGCCGCGGCAGCGACGGCGGTGGATGGCTAATCGCCAGAATCAGCAGATCGCTTTGCAGCAGGCGGCCGGTATCAGTGGTGATGCCACCTTCGTCAAAGGTCAGCCCCTGCTCGCGCAGATGAACCAGCCGTCCGGCGCTCGCCCGTACCGCCTCAGTGAAACGCTGGCTGACGTAGCGCCCGAACTGGCCACGCTGCGGATACAGCGAGCCGTCTTCCCGTCGCGCCTGTAGGTCATCCGTAAAAGCAGGCTGGTCGCGATACCAGCGGTCAAAGGCGCCCTCTTCATCACCAGCAAGCTGCATCCGTGCGGCGGGAACGTTGATCCGGTGGCTCGGTTCGGCGGTGGAATAGGCGACTCCGGCACCGGGAACGGTACGCGGCTCCAGCAGCGTCACTCGTAGCCCTTCCGGCATCAGGCCCAGCAGGTGAATAGCCACCGCCGCGCCGCTAAAGCCGCCGCCCACGATAACGATGTGAGGTTCAGCTGGCATAGGTCACCACCTTATGATGGAAGAAGTGAAACATACCGACCTCCGCTCAGCTGGCGCTGACCTGTTTAACCGGGCGTTTGTCGCCGCCGATAGTTTCACCAAATGGCCCGGTATTGACGCTGCGTGCTTTTGGCTGCGCGTTGCTGGCCAGCGGCAGCAGCGGCATCACCAGCTCGGCAAAGCGATGCGCCTCTTCCAGATGCGGGTAGCCGGAGAAGATAAAGTTGGTTATGCCCAGCGCCTGATATTCGCGGATGCGTTCCGCCACCTGCTGCGGGTTGCCAACCAGCGCCGTTCCCGCCCCGCCGCGCACCAGCCCGACGCCGGCCCACAGATTTGGCGCAATGCGCAGGTTATCGCGGGAACCGTTGTGCAGCGCGCTCATCCGCGCCTGGCCTGCGGAATCCATTCGCGCAAATATCTTCTGAGCCTGAGCAATGGTGTCATCATCCAGATGAGCAATCAGCCGGTCAGCGGCGGCCCAGGCCTCCTCTTCCGTCTCACGAACGATCACGTGCAGGCGGATGCCGTATTGCAAGGTGCGCCCGCGGGCGGCGGCGCGTTCACGGACGATAGCCAGTTTCTCTGCCACCTTTTCCGGCGGTTCGCCCCACGTCAGATAGCTGTCGATGTGATCGGCGGCAACGTCAATGGCCTCATCTGAAGAGCCGCCAAAGTACAACGGCGGACCATTTTCCTGCACCGGCGGAAACAGCACTTCTGCCCCTTCGACATGAATATGCTCGCCGTGATAGTCCACCTTTTCGCCTTTCAGCAAACGGGTATAGACGTCAAGAAATTCGCGGGTCACCCGGTAGCGTTCACTGTGGTTAAGGAAGATCCCATCGCCTTTGTTCTCAACCGGGTCACCGCCGGTGACCACGTTAATCAGCAGTCGGCCATCCGACAAACGATCGAGCGTGGCTGCCATGCGCGCCGCCAGCGTCGGCGGCTGTAGTCCAGGGCGGACCGCCACCAGATAGCGCAGGCGACGGGTCAACGGCGCCAGCGCCGATGCCACCAGCCAGGAGTCCTCGCAGCTTTTTCCGGTCGGGATCAGTACGCCGTAGTAGCCCAGGCTATCGGCGGCCAGTGCAACCTGCTGGAGATAAGGTAAATCTACCGGGCGCCCGCCTTCGGTGGTGCCCAGATAACGGCCATCGCCGTGGGTGGGCAAAAACCAGAACACATTGATTTTATCGCTCGCATGCTGCGTCATTATCTATTTCCTATATAACCATATTCGATATTTATCGAAGAGATGTTTTAATTTAGTTATATGAGTGTTAGCGATAATCGTGCCAACAAGAAGTGAAAAATAAATCAAATAAAATCAATGCATTAAAAAACAAACCCGGCGCCTGAGCTGTTGCAAATACGCCAGCGCCTGCACTTGTGCTGTCGGTTTTGCAACAAACCGACGGCCTTCCCCTCTGGTTTCCGCCGCCGGCAAAGGATAAGTTCAAAGCGTCATTTAACGGAGGTCCGCCATGCTCAATCCTGAATCCCTGTCCGATACGCCCGTGCTCGTCGACCCGGCGTCGAAAGCGTTTCAGAGCCTGCTGGACAAACTGGCGCCCACTGAAGCCACCGTCCTGATCGTCGGTGAAACCGGCACTGGTAAAGAGGTGGTTGCCCGCTATCTTCACCATCACAGCACGCGCCGCCACCAGCCGTTTCTTGCCGTAAACTGCGGGGCGCTGACCGAAAGCCTGGCGGAAGCTGAACTCTTCGGCCATGAAAAAGGCGCCTTTACCGGCGCGGTGCAGAGCCATCCCGGCTGGTTTGAAGCCGCCGAGGGCGGGACGCTGCTGCTCGATGAAATTGGCGAATTGAGCCTGCCGTTGCAGGTTAAGCTGCTGCGCGTTTTGCAGGAGCGCGAGATAACCCGCGTCGGTTCGCGCAAGGCGATCAAAGTGAATGTGCGAGTGATTGCCGCTACCCATGTGGATTTGGCGCAGGCGATCCGCGAACGCCGTTTTCGCGAGGACCTCTATTACCGCCTGAATATCGCCATTGTCCCGCTACCGCCGCTGCGCCAGCGCCGTCAGGACATTCCCCAACTGGCCAATCACTTTTTAACGCTGTATGCCCGCCGCCTGGGTCGTCCAACCCGCCGCCTGGCGCCGGAAACGCTGGCGAGACTGATGGACTATCCGTGGCCCGGCAATATCCGCGAGCTGGAAAATACGCTGCATAACGCGGTTCTGCTCAGTAAAGAGGAAGAGATAACCCCCGCCCAACTGCGCCTGAGCACGCTGCACGATACGCCAGCGACGGCGACGGACAATGAGCTGGATAGCTTTATCCATCAGCAGCTTGATCAGCCCGGCGAGGCGCTGTGGGAACGGATCACCGGCGCGCTGATCCGCGGGGCAATGGCCCACTGCGACGATAACCAAAGTCAGGCGGCATTACTGTTGGGCATCAGCCGTCACACCTTACGCACCCAGTTGGCCAACGTTGGGCTGATTAAGAGCCGCCGCCGGGTAGCGTCCACGCTGCGCCCGCTGTCCGGTACCGTTTCCGCTGACCGCGAGCTGCGCATTGGCTATCAGCGTTTCGGTAATCTGGGCATTTTAAAGGCCCGCCAGAGCCTGGAAAGCGCCTTCGCCCATCTCGGCGTTAGCGTACTGTGGAGCGAGTTCCCCGCCGGGCCGCAGCTGCTGCACGCCCTCGCCTGCCACGAAATCGATTTTGGCACCACCGGCGAGGCACCGCCGGTCTTTGCCCAGTCGGGCAACAGCGAGCTGGTGTATGTGGCGTGGGAACCACCCGCACCGCAAAGCGTCGCCATGGTTGTCCCGCAGCATAGCGCAATCCGCACCATTGCCGACTTGCGCGGGAAGCGTATTGCGTTGAACAAAGGGTCAAACGTGCACTGGCTGCTGTTGCAGATCCTGGAAGAAGCGGGGCTGGGTTTAAATGACGTCAGAATTGTCTACACCCCACCTAAATACCCTCTGACCGCCAGCGACTATCTGGCGGTGGATGCCTGGATGATGTGGGATCCGCTGTTAAGCGATGCCGAGCATACCGGGGAGTTGCGGGTGGTAGCTAACGGCGAAGGCCGGGTGCAAAACCACCAGTTCTACCTGTCGCGCCGCGACTACGCAACGCATCATGGCGACATTATGCAGCGCCTGCTCCACGAGCTGACGCAAACCGGGCAGTTTATCGATCGTCGGCGCGATGAAGCCGCCGGTCTGCTGTCGGCGGAGCTGGGGATTAACGTTGCATCGCTGGCCCTGGCGCTGGCCCGCCGCAGCCATCGTCCGCGGATGATGGACCTCAAAGTGATCCGCGCGCAGCAAACCATTGCCGACCGTTTTTATGCGCTGGGCCTGATCGGCAAGCCGATTTCGGTCCGCGAAGCGGTCTGGTACGGCGAGGCCACCAACAGCGAACCGGGCCTGCTGCTGCACGCCGATTAAGCACCTTTGCGGCGCATGTTCCCGAATCTTCCCGCGTCGATAGCCTCTCCGCCACGGCAATGATACCCTTAAGGCTCTGTGAATAAGGGCTTATTCCGACAGGCTCAAGGGGGTATCTGTGGCCGTTCATCTGTTAATTGTCGACGCACTCAATCTGATCCGTCGCATCCATGCGGTCCAGGGTTCTCCCTGCGTTGACACCTGTCTGCATGCGCTGGAACAGCTCATCGTGCATAGCCAGCCAACCCATGCCGTGGCGGTTTTTGATGACGAAGATCGCGCACACAGCTGGCGGCACCAGCGCCTGCCGGAATACAAAGCCGGGCGTGCGCCGATGCCGGAGACTCTTGAGGCCGAAATGCCCTCCCTTCGTGCGGCGTTTGAGCAGCGCGGGATCCGCTGCTGGGCCTTGCCGGGGAGCGAAGCTGACGACCTCGCGGCCACGCTGGCCATAAAAGTCACGCACGCCGGGCATCAGACGACAATTGTCTCCACCGACAAAGGCTACTGCCAGCTGCTGTCACCCACGATCCTGATCCGTGACTACTTTCAGAAACGCTGGCTGGACGCGCCTTTCATCGCCAAAGAATTCGGCGTCACGCCGGAGCAGCTGCCTGATTACTGGGGGCTGGCGGGGATCAGCAGCTCAAAAGTCCCTGGCGTAGCGGGGATCGGGCCAAAGAGTGCGGCCCAGTTGTTAACGGAGTATCAGGACCTGGAGGGCATCTATGCCCAACTGGCGAAGGTGCCTGAAAAATGGCGCAAAAAGCTCGAAGAACATAAAGAGATGGCGTTTACCTGCCGCGAAATAGCCCGCCTGCAAACTGATTTGCAGCTCGACGGTAATTTACAGCAGCTGCGGCTGGCCCCCCAGGGGTAAAGGATAAAAGGGCGATGTCGGCATCGCCCTGTACAGCCACCGCTAGCGACACTACCACGCCGTATGATACAGGGTAATAATGTCTGCGAGGCTGGCTTCGCGGGGATTACCCCCGGTACAGACATCGTCAAACGCCGCCTGCGCCAGCGCCGGAATATCCTCTTTACGCACCCCAACGTCACGCAGATGCGGAGGAATACCCACATCGCGATTCAGACGGAAGACCGCATCAACGGCGGACTGGCGCGCCAGCTCCTGACTCATCCCCTCGACTTTCTCCCCCATTGCGCGAGCGATATCGCGAAACTTCTCGCCGCTGAAGTCAGCGTTATAGCGCATCACATGGGGCAATAAAATGGCATTTGCTACACCGTGTGGGGTGTTGTAAAACGCGCCTAAGGGATGCGCCATACCGTGTACCAGTCCCAGCCCGACGTTGGAAAAGCCCATACCGGCAATATACTGGCCCAGCGCCATCGCTTCAGTGGCCTGACTATCTCCGGCCACCGAATCTCGCAGCGCGCCGGCAATCACCTCAATGGCTTTGATATGCAGCGCATCGGTCAGCGCCCACGCCGCTCGCGTGATATAGCCTTCAATCGCATGAGTCAACGCATCCACGCCGGTCGCGGCTTTTAACGCCGGTGGCATGCCGTCCATCATATCGGCGTCGATAAAAGCCACCTGAGGGATATCATGCGGGTCGACGCAGACAAATTTGCGCCGCTGCGCTTCGTCGGTGATGACGTAGTTAATGGTTACTTCCGCCGCAGTGCCTGCGGTGGTTGGGATAGCCATGATCGGTACGCTCGGATGACGAGTCGGCGATAGCCCTTCCAGGCTACGCACGTCGGCAAACTCCGGGTTATTATTGATAATACCGATCGCCTTACAGGTATCCTGCGGCGAGCCTCCGCCAATCGCGATCAGGTAGTCCGCTCCGCTGCGTTGAAACACGCCGAGCCCCTCCTGCACCACGGCAATTGTCGGGTTCGGGATCGCCCCGGAAAACATCTCCCAGTCCAGACCTGCGTCATCCATCTTGCGGGTCACTTTGTCGACCACACTGCATTGCACCAGATTGTTATCCGTAACGATTAGCGCCTTGCGATATCCCCGGCGGGACACTTCATCGGCTAACGCCGCCACCGCTCCCCGCCCGAACCATGCTGTCTCGTTTAAAATCATTCTGTTCGCCATCGTCGCTTCCCCTCGCTTCGCGAATCACTCTTCGATACGTAACCCGTAGGTTTTAAATTTTTCCAGCACAATGGCAATGGCCTCATCGTCCAGCACCGGAACGGGGTCGACGATCGCCAGAGTACTTAAATAAAGCTGCGCCAGAACCTCGACTTCGTGGGCCAGCCACAGCGCTTTTTCCAGATTCTCTTCACAGGCAATCAGGCCATGATGCTGCAACAGCGTCGCTTTGCGGTTTTTTAACGCCACGGCGACAAACTCGGACAGTTCACGGGTCCCGAAGGTGGCGTACGGCGCGCAAGGGATGGAGTTACCACCGGCGGCGGCAATCATGTAGTGGATGGCCGGGATCGGACGATTGAGGATCGATACCGCCGTGCAGTGCACCGCGTGATTATGCACAACGGCTTGCGCATCGGGCCGGGTCTGGTAGGCAGCCATATGAAAACGCCACTCGCTCGACGGCAGTTTTCCCTGCTCGTGCTGCCCGTTGGCATCGATCCACACGATGTGAGATTCGGTGAGTTTTTCATAAGGAATGCCCGTCGGCGTAATCAGCATCCCCCCCTCATAGCGCACGCTCACGTTCCCTGCGGTACCCTGATTCAGCCCCAGCCGGGTCATTTCCAGGCAGGTATCAATAATCTGCCGCGCCAGTCTGTTCCGTTCCATTATTTACCTCTCTCAGTGATTCAAAAACGGGCCAACAGAACCGCTTTCACGCCCTGTTGCATAAGCTTTATATTTACTGGCTATCATCATATTGAATAATCAGAAGGGAATTTACATACGCGTATTCTGTGACCGCCATCAATTAATTCCTTCACTTTAATTAACCCGTTATCTTTTTGAGCAATGGAAAATGCCCGTTATTATTTTTCTTTTTCTAAACGGGCACTTTCACTCATTATTTAACAACTGACCGTTTTCAGCGCAATAAATTAAATCGGGCAGTCACCATGTGGCTTTTAAATTAAATTCTCTCAAACGGGCATCGTTTTATGGAAATTAAAGTGATAGCAATCACATAAAACTATCGTTATTGAGGGAAGTGTGACCGTTATCATATTAAAAGCCCTTTTTTATTTGAAAATGGCGCCATGAGTTCATTCATACCCCCTAATTATTCAAGAAACGCTATCGCGGCGGGCCGTGAGTAACGAGGACATCAACACAGGAACTCACCCTGTTGACGGTCTGGTCAGTGATGCCAACCGCACGCTAAAGATGCTGAATACGCTTCTGAACTGATGAGGATGCTATGGGAAACACAACAATACAAACGCAGAGTTTTCGCGCGGTGGATGTCGGCCAACGACAACGCTACATTATTCCATTCGCCCTGCTGTGCTCATTATTTTTTCTTTGGGCTGTCGCCAATAACCTTAATGATATTTTACTACCCCAGTTCCAACAGGCCTTTACATTAACCAATTTTCAGGCCGGTCTGATTCAGTCAGCATTCTATTTTGGTTACTTCGTTATTCCGATCCCTGCCGGAATACTGATGAAAAAACTCAGTTATAAAGCTGGAATAATCACCGGATTATTTCTCTACGCATTTGGCGCCGCGCTATTCTGGCCCGCCGCTGAAGTTATGAATTACACTTTATTTTTAATTGGTCTGTTTATTATTGCCGCCGGACTCGGGTGTCTTGAAACCGCCGCCAATCCATTTGTCACCGTATTAGGGCCGGAAAGCGGTGGGCATTTCCGCCTTAACCTGGCACAAACCTTTAACTCTTTCGGCGCCATTATTGCGGTTGTATTTGGGCAAAGTCTTATTTTGTCTCACGTGCCACATCAATCGCAGGACGTGCTCGATAAAATGGCGCCCGACCAGCTCAGCGCCTATAAGCACAGCCTGGTATTGTCGGTTCAGACCCCGTACATGATTATTGTCGCCGTCGTACTGCTGGTCGCTCTGCTGATTATGTTGACCAAATTCCCGGCGCTGCAAAGCGACGACCACAGTGAAACCGAGCAGAGCTCCTTCGCCGCCTCCTTCACCCGACTCGCCCGCATTCGCCACTGGCGCTGGGCGGTGCTGGCGCAGTTCTGCTACGTCGGCGCGCAAACTGCCTGCTGGAGCTATCTGATTCGCTACGCCATTGAAGAAATTCCCGGCATGACCCCTGGTTTCGCCGCCAACTACCTGACCGGCACGATGGTGTGCTTCTTCATCGGCCGCTTTAGCGGAACCTGGCTTATCAGCCGCTTTGCCCCGCACAAAGTCCTTGCGGCCTACGCCCTGCTGTCGATGGTGCTGTGCCTGATTTCCGCAGTCAGCGGCGGGCATCTCGGCCTGCTGGCCCTGACGCTGTGCAGCGCGTTCATGTCCATCCAGTACCCAACCATCTTCTCTTTGGGGATCAAGAATCTGGGGCAGGACACCAAATACGGGTCGTCGTTTATCGTCATGACGATTATTGGCGGCGGGATCGTCACGCCGGTGATGGGCTTTGTCAGCGATGCCGCGGGCAACATCCCCACAGCCGAACTGGTCCCGGCGCTGTGCTTCGCCGTCATCTTTATTTTTGCCCGTTTCCGTTCACAAGCGGCAACGAACTGAACATTTTCCGAATAACGTGAGGAGTCTGTAATGAAAAAAATCAGCTTACCGAAAATTGGTATTCGCCCGGTTATTGACGGACGTCGTATGGGTGTACGCGAGTCGCTGGAAGAGCAAACCATGAATATGGCGAAAGCCACCGCCGCACTGATTAGCGAGAAACTCCGTCATGCCTGCGGCGCGCAGATTGAGTGCGTAGTTGCTGATACCTGCATCGCCGGCATGGCGGAGTCTGCCGCCTGTGAGGATAAATTCAGTAGTCAAAACGTTGGCGTCACCATTACCGTCACACCGTGCTGGTGCTACGGCAGCGAAACCATCGATATGGATCCGCTGCGTCCGAAAGCCGTCTGGGGATTTAACGGCACCGAGCGCCCCGGCGCCGTCTACCTGGCTGCCGCACTGGCCGCCCATAGCCAGAAAGGGATCCCGGCTTTCTCTATCTATGGTCATGACGTCCAGGATGCCGACGACAATACCATCCCCGCCGACGTTGAAGAAAAGCTGCTGCGCTTTGCCCGCGCCGGGCTGGCCGTTGCCAGTATGAAAGGCAAAAGCTATCTCTCCGTGGGCGGGGTTTCGATGGGTATCGCCGGCTCTATCGTCGACCATAACTTCTTTGAATCCTGGCTGGGGATGAAGGTCCAGGCCGTCGATATGACCGAGCTGCGCCGCCGCATCGACCAGAAAATCTATGATGAAGTCGAGCTGGAAATGGCCCTGGCCTGGGCGGACAAAAACTTCTGCTACGGTGAAGACCAAAACGCGCAGCAGTATAAACGCAATGAAGCACAGAGCCGTGCGGTGCTGAAAGAGAGCCTGCTGATGGCGATGTGCATTCGCGACATGATGCAGGGCAACAAGAAACTGGCGGAAAAAGGGCTGGTCGAAGAGTCAATGGGCTACAACGCCATTGCCGCCGGTTTCCAGGGTCAGCGACACTGGACCGATCAATACCCGAACGGCGATACCGCCGAGGCGTTGCTCAACAGCTCATTCGACTGGAACGGCGTGCGTGAACCTTTTGTTGTCGCCACTGAGAACGACAGCCTGAACGGGGTGGCGATGCTGATGGGCCACCAGTTAACCGGTACCGCGCAGGTGTTTGCCGATGTGCGGACCTACTGGTCGCCGGATGCGGTTGAGCGCGTGACCGGTCAGCCGCTCACCGGACTGGCGGAGCATGGCATTATCCACCTGATTAACTCGGGCTCTGCGGCGCTGGACGGTTCCTGTAAGCAGCGCGACAGCGAAGGCAAACCGACGATGAAACCGCACTGGGAGATTTCGCAAAAAGAGGCTGATGCCTGCCTGGCGGCAACCGAATGGTGCCCGGCGATCCATGAATACTTCCGCGGCGGTGGCTACTCCTCACGTTTCCTGACCGAAGGCGGCGTGCCGTTTACCATGACCCGGGTGAACATCATTAAAGGTCTGGGACCGGTCCTGCAAATTGCCGAAGGCTGGAGCGTCGAGCTACCAAAAACGATGCACGATCGGCTGGATGCGCGCACCAACTCCACCTGGCCTACCACCTGGTTTGCCCCGCGCCTCACCGGCAAAGGTCCGTTCGCCGATGTCTATTCAGTGATGGCCAACTGGGGAGCTAACCATGGCGTACTGACCATTGGCCACGTCGGGGCTGACTTTATCACCCTTGCAGCCATGCTGCGGATCCCGGTCTGCATGCATAACGTGGAAGAGGGAAAAATCTACCGTCCTTCCAGCTGGTCCGCCCACGGCATGGATACGGAAGGTCAGGATTATCGCGCCTGCCAGAACTATGGCCCGCTGTATAAACGTTAATCTGGCTTTGCCCGGTGGCGCAGGCTTACCGGGCCTACGGCGGGTATCTGAACCGTAGACCGGATAAGCGCAGCGCCATCCGGCGACGTTTATGGAGTTATCTATGAAACAAGATGTCATCCTGGTTCTCGACTGCGGCGCCACCAACGTGCGGGCCATCGCGGTCGACCGTCAGGGGAAAATTGTCGCCCGAGCCTCGACCGCCAATGCCAGCGAAAGCGCCGCGGAGAACAGCACGTGGCATCAGTGGTCGCTGGAGGCGATTCTGCAACGCTTCGCCGACTGCTGCCAGACGCTGGCAGCCGAACTGGCCGCGTGCCGAATTCGTGGGATCACGGTCACCACCTTCGGCGTTGACGGCGCGCTGGTTGATGAACACGGCACGCTGCTCTATCCGACGATCAGCTGGAAATGCCCGCGCACGCTCGCGGTGATGGAGAATATCGGACGGCTGATTGCCCCACGGCGCTTACAGAATATCTCCGGCGTCGGCGCATTCAGTTTCAATACGTTATATAAGCTGGTGTGGCTCAAAGAGCATCACCCGCAGTTGCTGGAAAGCGCACACGCCTGGCTGTTTATCTCCTCGCTGATCAACCACCGCCTCACCGGCGCCTTCACCACCGATATCACCATGGCGGGCACCAGCCAGATGCTGGATATTCATCAGCGGGATTTCAGCCCCGAGATCCTCGAAGCCACCGGTATACCACGTCGGCTGTTTCCCACGCTGGTCGAGGCGGGCGAAAGGGTTGGCTCACTCCAGCATGATGCTGCCGCATTGCTGGGGCTCCCTGCCGGGATCCCGGTATTTTCCGCCGGCCACGATACGCAGTTTGCGCTGTTTGGCGCCGGCGCGCAGCAGGATGAACCGGTGCTCTCATCCGGCACATGGGAAATCCTGATGGTGCGAAGCGCCGAGGTCAACACCCCCTTACTCAGTCAGTATCCCGGCTCAACCTGTGAGCTGGACAGCCAGGCCGGGCTGACAAACCCCGGCATGCAGTGGCTGGCCTCCGGCGTTCTGGAGTGGGTACGCCAGTTGCTCTGGACGCCGCAAACGCCCTGGCAAACGCTGATTGATGAAGCGCGGCTGATTCCCGCAGGTGCAGAAGGTGTGAAGATGCAGTGCGATCTGCTGGCCTGCCAGAATGCAGGCTGGCAAGGCGTCACGCTCAATACCACCCGCGGCCATTTTTATCGTGCCGCGCTGGAGGGGCTAACCATCCAGCTGAAAAATAACCTGCGTACCCTGGAAAAAATCGGCCACTTTAAAGCCAGTGAACTGCTGCTGGTTGGCGGCGGCAGCCGCAATGTGCTGTGGAACCAAATCAAAGCCAACATGCTCGATATACCGATTAAAGTACTGGATGACGCCGAAACTACCGTCTTAGGGGCCGCGATGTACGGCTGGTTTGGCGCCGGGGAATTTACCAGCGCCGAGCAGGCCAGAGCGCAGGTGTGCTACCAGTACCGCTACTTCTACCCGCAAACCGAATCCGAACTGATAGAGGGAGTATGAAATGTTAAAAACGATCTCTCCGCTCATTTCCCCTGAACTGCTCAAGGTGCTGGCCGAGATGGGCCACGGGGATGAGATTATTTTTTCTGATGCGCACTTCCCGGCTCACAGCGTCGGGCCACAGGTGCTGCGTGTCGATGGCCTGCAGGTCAGCGATCTCTTACGCGCGGTGATTCCGCTGTTCGAGCTCGACAGCTATGCGCCGCCGCTGGTCATGATGGCGGCGGTCGAAGGCGACACGCTCGACCCGCAGGTGGAAATGCGCTATCGCGACGCCCTTTCGCCACAGAGCCCGTGCCCGGAAATCGCTCGTATCGACCGCTTTGCCTTCTATGAGCGGGCGCAAAAAGCCTTTGCGATCGTTATCACAGGCGAACGCGCTAAGTACGGGAATATTCTTTTAAAAAAAGGGGTAACGCCGTAATCTCATGCCGGAGCGTCCGCCTGATGCGGGCGCTCATCGAATGACAGGGTGAGAACATGAAAGCGGCACGCCAGCAAGCGATAATAGACCTGCTGATCAACCACAGCAGCCTGACAACGGATGCCTTATCGCAACGGCTTAACGTCAGTAAAGAGACAATTCGTCGCGATCTCAGCGAGCTGCAGTCGCGGGGAAAAGTGCTGCGTAATCATGGGCGGGTCAAAATCATCCATCGGGAAAGCCAGGACAGCGGCGATCCTTTCCATATTCGCCTCAAAAGCCATTATGCCCATAAAGCGGATATCGCCCGCGGCGCCCTGGCCTGGATTGACGAAGGGATGGTGATAGCTCTCGACGCCAGCTCTACCTGCTGGTATCTGGCCCGCCAATTGCCGGATATCAACCTGCACGTGTTTACCAACAGCCAGCCGATTTGCCAGGAGCTGAGCAAACGCGAAAATATTCAGCTCACCTGTTCCGGCGGCACGCTCCAGCGCAAATATGGCTGCTACGTCAGCCCATCGCTTATCTCGCAGCTCAAACAGCTTGAGATCGATCTGTTTATTTTTTCCTGCGAAGGCATCGACAGCCACGGTGCGCTGTGGGATTCGAATACGGTAAACGCCGATTTTAAATCGCTGCTGCTCAAACGCGCGGCGCAATCGCTATTGCTGATTGATAAAAGTAAGTTTAATCGTTCGGGGGAGGCCAGCATTGGCCATCTGGATGATGTGACGCATATTATTTCGGATGAACAGATAGCGGCAAAATAGCCGGCGGGTGAAGCAGAGGAGTGCCCGGATAACGGCGTCGTTATCCGGGAAGCGTAGCGCGATTAACGTTCGTCGCGACGACCACCGACCGCAGCCCACAGGCGGCGAATATGGACGGTCACTTCTTCACGATCGTGGTACAGCTGGCGCGCCTGAATCTGAGCATTAATGCCGTGTTCATCCAGCTGCTCCTGGATATAGGCCAAATTACGTGACAGCTCTTCGTAGCGCTTTTTCATCGGCAGCTTGAGGTTGAAGATGGTTTCGCGACACCAGCCGTTCACCAGCCACTGGGCCATCAGCGCCGCCACTTTAGCCGGCTTTTCCACCATGTCGCACACCATCCACGAGATGTTGTTACGGGTCGGGCGATAGCGGAAGCCATCTTCACGCAGCCAGGTCACCTGGCCGGTATCCATCAGGCTCTGCGCCATCGGACCGTTATCCACGGAAGAGACCCACATATTGCGTTTCACCAGCTGATAGGTCCAGCCGCCGGGGCAGGCCCCGAGATCCACCGCATACATCCCGTTACCCAGACGCTCGTCCCACTCGTCTGCCGGAATAAAGACGTGAAACGCCTCTTCCAGCTTCAGCGTAGAACGGCTAGGCGCATCGGAAGGGAACTTCAGACGCGGGATCCCCATATAAAATGGCGAGTTGTTCGTGGTGTAGGAGTAGCCGGTGTAGCAGCAGCCTGGCGCAATAAAGAACACATGGACCACCGGGCGTTTCGGCGTTTCATAGCTGGTCAGCACGCCCGCTTCACGCAGCGCAGCGCGCAGCGGAACCGTCAACTTACGGCAGAACTTCATCAGCTCTTTACTTTCGTTGGTGTCGGCCACTTCAACCCGCAGGTCGCCGCCCTTCTCCACGACTCCTTGCAGCATGCCGACAATCGGCGTGATGCGATCTTCCGGCGGCAGGTCGCGCAGCAGTTCTCCGACGACAAACATCTGCCGGGCGAACACCAGCGAGCTGAACGGCAGTTCACGCACCAGCTTGTCGCCATCTTCCATCTGATAGCATTCAAAAATGACGTAACCGGAATCTTCTTTCACCCGGGCAAAACCAAACACCTCAAGGCGAGAAGCCTTGTCAGTAATTTCTGCTGCGCACTCCTTCTCAAACCCGGGGCGACAATAGAGGACAACCTTATTCATGAACAACGCCCTTACGTTTCAGACGAATTGCACCAATTAACATTAAAACCCAACCGGCAAGGAAGCACACGCCTCCCACCGGCGTCACGAACGCCCACAGGCGTAAATGCGACAGCGCCAGACAATAGAGGCTGCCGCTGAATAAAACGGTACCAAGCGCCATAAAGACGCTGCTCCAGTAGAACCAGATACTGATACGGCGCTGCATCGCCACCGCCAGACCAAAAATGGCCAGCGTATGGAAGGCCTGGTACTCAAGCCCGGTATGAATCCAGGCCATTTCCGCTGCGCCTAGCGACCGGCTTAATACGTGCGCGCCAAAGGCGCCCAGAGCAACAAAGATAAAACCGCTTATGGCGGTGAATATCAGCATAAATCGGCTGGTCATGTTTTTACCCTACAATCATTTATTGTTCGTAACGAAAACGAAATTTTTCTTGTTCACTCGCCGCCTTCGCCAGGATCCACTGGCGAAAAGCGGCTATTTTACCCAGTTCAGCCTGACTGTCATGACAAACGAGATAAAATGCATTCTTACTGACCAGAACATCATTAAACGGACAGACCAACCGGCCGGCCTCAATTTCGGACTGGGACATCACATTATTGGCCAGCGCGACCCCTTGCCCGTGAATAGCAGCCTGCAGCACCATCGCGCTGTGGCTGAAGATAGGCCCCTGCTGCACATTAATATGGCTTAGACCTAACTGGCGGGTATAAGTTTGCCAGTCGCGACGGGAAGCATCGTGCAACAGCGTATGTTGCGCCAGATCCGCAGGCGTTTTCAACGCTTTGTCACCGGTAAGCAACGCCGGTGAGCAGACGGGCAGTAGATATTCGGCGTACAATTTTTCGACGCGCAGCCCTGGCCAGTTGCCGCGGCCATAGAAAATCGCCACGTCGACGTCATCCGCCAGCTTGTCTTCCTGGCGGTCCACCGCCTGGATTCGGACATCAATCCCCGGATAAGCTGAGTTAAAGCTTGAGAGTCGCGGCACCAGCCACTGGATCGCAAAACTGGGCAGTAAACTCACCGTTAAGGCCCCTTTTGCGCTGCGGGCCTGCAGTTTACGCGTCGCTTCGGTCAGTTGCGAAAAAATCTCTTTAATATCCTGAAAATAGCTCTGGCCTTCTTCCGTCAGCAGCAGCGAACGATTGCGGCGGCGAAACAGTTTTAGCCCTAGAAAATCCTCTAGTGACTTGATTTGGTGACTGACTGCGGCCTGCGTCACAAAAAGCTCATCGGCTGCGCGAGTGAAGCTTAAATGACGTGCGGCTGCATCAAAAACACGTAATGCATTCAGGGGCGGTAATCGCTTTGACATGGTTATTCTGGCTTAGATGTTAAGGCGTTTTAACAAACAGGAAACAACAGTTAACCTATTAGTTTTTTTTATCTGAGCCATTATAATTTGTCCGTTGAGGTTCTACCAGCAAATACCTATAGTGGCGGCACTTCCTGAGCCGGAACGAAGAGCTTTTTTTGGAATGCGTGTTCCAACAAGCTTTTGGCTTACGGTTGTGATGTTGTGTTGTTGTGTTTGCAATTGGTCTGTGTTTGCAGACCATGGTAGTTAAGCTACCCTTTTCACTTCCTGTACATTTACCCTGTCTGTCCATAGTGATTTAATGTAGCACCGCAACGAGCGGTGCTTTTTTTTGCCTGTCTGCCACCGCGCTGACCTGAATCCGCTCTTCTCTTCCTTTCGCCAGCCTTGCCCTGATGACTAAATTGCGCGACGATCGTCGTATTGCAACGAGGAATTCCATGAACGCATTCAATCCTGCTCACTTTCGCGCCCAGTTTCCTGCCCTGGCCGATGCCGGCGTGTACCTTGATAGCGCAGCAACGGCGCTGAAACCGCTTGCCGTTATCGAGGCCAGCGACCAGTTTTACCGTCTCAGCGCGGGCAACGTTCACCGTAGCCAGTTCGCCGCCGCACAGCGCCTGACCGAACGCTATGAAGATGCCCGCGAGCGCGTTGCGGCCCTGCTTAATGCACCGTCCGCTAAAGATATCGTCTGGACACGCGGCACGACCGAAGCCATTAATATGGTGGCGCAGAGCTATCTTCGCCCCCGCCTGCAGCCCGGCGATGAAATCATCGTCAGCGAAGCTGAACACCATGCCAACCTGGTTCCCTGGCTGATGGTCGCGGAGCAAACCGGCGCCCGAATAGTGAAGTTGCCTATCGGCGCCGATCGTCTGCCCGACGTTTCACTCCTGCCTTCTCTTATTACGCCACGCAGTCAGCTGCTGGCTATCGGCCAAATGTCCAACGTCACCGGCGGTTGCCCGGACCTGGCGACGGCTATCCGCCACGCGCATGAGGCCGGTATGGTGGTGATGGTTGACGGTGCTCAGGGGGCGGTCCATTTCCCTGCCGACGTCCAACAGCTGGATGTCGATTTTTACGCGTTTTCCGGCCATAAGCTGTACGGTCCGACGGGGATTGGCGCGCTGTATGGTAAAAAAGCGCTGCTGGATGCCATGTCGCCCTGGCTCGGGGGGGGCAAAATGATTACCGAAGTCACCTTCGAAGGATTTACCACTCAGCCGGTACCCTATCGTCTGGAAGCCGGGACACCAAACGTTGCCGGCGTGATTGGCCTGAGCGCGGCGCTGGAGTGGCTGGAAGAGACGGATATCGCCCAGGCTGAAAGCTGGAGCCGCAGCCTGGCGACGCTGGCGGAAGACGAACTGGCGAAACGGCCAGGCTTTCGCTCCTTTCGCTGCCAGGACGCCAGTCTGCTGGCGTTTGATTTCGCTGGAGTGCACCACAGCGATATGGTCACTCTGCTGGCGGAATCCGGGATTGCGCTTCGTGCCGGACAGCACTGTGCTCAGCCGCTGCTGGCGGCGCTTGGCGTCAGCGGCACCCTACGCGCCTCGTTTGCGCCCTATAATACTCAGGATGATGTTTACGCGCTGGTTCATGCCGTTGACCGCGCCCTGGAAATACTGGTGGATTAATGACGACTTCTCACCCTTTTGGTACCGACATCACCGAAGAGACACTACGCCAGATGTTTACCCCGCTCAGCCAGTGGGAAGATAAATATCGCCAGCTGATTTTATTGGGTAAGCGGCTCCCTGCGCTGTCGAGTGAGCTGAAAGAAAAGGCGACAGAGATTGCCGGCTGTGAAAACCGCGTCTGGCTGGGTTCTACCGTTATCGATGGCAAAATGCATTTCTTTGGCGACAGTGAAGGGCGCATCGTGCGTGGCCTGCTGGCCGTGCTGCTCACCGCGGTCGAAGGGAAAAGCGCCGCCGGGCTGTTGGCTCAGGATCCGCTGGCGTTGTTTGATGAGCTGGGGCTGCGCGCTCAGCTTAGCGCCTCGCGCGGCCAGGGGCTGGCGGCCCTCAGCGAAGCGGTGCTCGCCGCCGCCCGCGAAGCTTAAATCTCCGCGAGCCCGGTGGCGTTACGCTGACCGGGCTACGGGTTCATGTCGCCCGGTAGCCCGGACAGGTGCACAGCACCTCCAGGGGAATTACCCGGCAGATGCCGCGTCACGTTCTGCTTTGGCTAATAGCTTCTTCAGCGAATGAGAGACGGCGACAAATCCAAAGGTCGCGGTGACCATCGTCGCCGCGCCAAAGCCGGAGGCGCAATCCATGCGTTTCGGGCCTTCGGCAGTGCTCTTCATGGCGCATACGCTGCCGTCGGCCTGCGGATAGACCAGCGCTTCGGTAGAGAAGACGCAATCAATCCCCAGCTTACCTTTGCTGTTCTTCACCACGCCAAACTGACTTTTCAACCGTTCACGCAGCTTCGCCGCCAGCGGATCCTGGATGGTTTTCGCCAGGTCAGCCACCTGAATCTGCGTCGGGTCGATTTGCCCACCCGCACCGCCGGTGGTCACCAGCGGCACCTTATACCGGCGGCACCAGGCGATTAACGCCGCTTTGGGACGCACGCTATCGATGGCGTCAATCACGTAACTAAAACCGCCGCCCATATACTCAGCCACGTTTTCCGGCGTCACAAAATCGTCAATCACCGTTACCTGGCATTCAGGGTTAATCAGACGAATACGCTCTGCCATCACCTCGGCTTTCGCCAGCCCGACGTTACCGCCCAGAGCATGAACCTGCCGGTTGGTGTTGGTGACGCAAACATCGTCCATATCAATAAGGGTGATTGCGCCAATTCCGGTTCTTGCCAGCGCTTCAGCCGCCCAGGAACCGACGCCGCCGATACCGACTACGCAGAAGTGCGCATCGGCAAAACACTGTAGCGCTTTTTCACCATATAAACGCGCCGTACCGCCAAAACGCTGGCGCCAGGCGTCGCTGATTACAACAGACATAAAACCTCAGAATGCATTAGGGCCTGCCAGCGCAGACCCCGTAGTACGGATTAAAAATGGATACGACCGTCAGACAATCCCGCTGGCGGCGCGCTGCGTCCGCCGGGCGACAAAATAGCTAACGTTAGCGCGTTAACCGCTAAAGACGTTCCCGGCGCCCGGGGCGTTTTTCAGCACCCAAACGCGACCATAGTGGTTATACCAACCGGCACGATGACCGGCATCGGATCCAATACCCTGATAGATGTCGAAGTGCTGGCCTTTAATCGCCCCACCAACATCCAGCGCGACCATCAGACGCAGCTCGTACTGACCGTTAAACTTGCCGCTATTATCCAGCAGCGGGACCTCCGCCAACAAGGTCGTACCCGGCGGAATAATACTGCGGTCGGAAGCCACAGACGCACGGCCAATCAGCGGAACCGCGCTGGCGCCTTTCACCGGCGCAAAGGACTGCGGCTTAAAGAAGACGAACGACGGGTTTTGCTCAAGCAGCTCACGAACTTCGGCTTCGCTGTGGTTTTCGCCCCATTCACGGATCGCCTGCATCGACATATCTTCTTTCTTCACTTCGCCGCGGTCGATCAGGACTTTCCCAATACTGCGATACGACCAGCCGTTTTTCCCGGCATAGCTAAAGAAGTTCAGCGGCGAGCCATCGCCAAAATCAATGTAGCCGCTGCCCTGTACGTCCATAATAAAGTTGTCCATCAGCGAATTGCTGTAGGCCAGAATATAGTTGTCACTCAGACCACCGGCGTAAATGCTGGCGCGAGACGGTAGCTTGCCGCGCTTCGGCGGCATGCGATAAATCGGATACTGGAATTCGCCCTGGCGGGTATGACGCGCCTGCACCACCGGGGTGTAGTAGCCGGTGAACTGAACGTTGCCGTAGCTATCGGCCCCCTGCATCTGCCAGGCATCAATACCGTACTGACTCAGCGTGCGGGTATCGCCGCCGGCACGTAGCCACTCCTGCAGCGCGTTATAGACGTTGCTCTGGCTATTATAAAGACGCGGCGATGCGCTACGGATCTGACTAACCTGCTCAGAGAAGTCCCCGGCGTTAATCGGTGAACCGACCGCATCAGGCTGGTTAACCAATGAAAACGGCTGGGTCAACTTTCCTTCATTATACTGCTGACCGCGATCGGTCGGTTTTGAGGAACAGGCGGCGAGCATCGCCAGCATTGCTCCTGTCGCTACATACTTTGCCCAACATCCTTTCATGGTATCTCTTCTTTATGCTGCTTAGTCGCGGTTCGTGATGAAGGAAGATAACAAACCCCCAGGGCTATTGAAATGCGCTAAAGCACCACAAATACAATCTTGCTCAAAAAACAGGCCGGAAATGGCTCTTTATACACCACTTATTACAAATTTGATGATTTTGCTGAAAAAGGGTTGCATCAAAACGCGAGCGGAGTATAGTGCGCTTCCACGGACGCGGGGTGGAGCAGCCTGGTAGCTCGTCGGGCTCATAACCCGAAGGTCGTCGGTTCAAATCCGGCCCCCGCAACCAATTAAAATCAGATAGCAGTAAACGTTACTCGATGGAAGAGTAATGACGGACGCGGGGTGGAGCAGCCTGGTAGCTCGTCGGGCTCATAACCCGAAGGTCGTCGGTTCAAATCCGGCCCCCGCAACCAATTTTAGATCTGATAGCAGTAAGCTTTACTCGATGGAAGAGTAAAAGACGGACGCGGGGTGGAGCAGCCTGGTAGCTCGTCGGGCTCATAACCCGAAGGTCGTCGGTTCAAATCCGGCCCCCGCAACCAACACAATGAACACCCTGACGGGTGTTTTTTTGTTTCTGCATACCGGTCACGGTCACGCCAGCAATACCAACAACTATTCTTACCCGCCGCCAATCAGGCGCGATGAATACTCGTCACGTTAATACTGGCCTTTTCTTGCCACGATGATGTCAGATGCGCCATCGCCTCCCCTTACGGAGCGGAAATGGCGCACGATGCTGAACACCTCTGTTACGGCAATACTGTTCAAATAGCCGGACTCACAGCAGAGCCAGCAGGAATATCAGCTCGCCCAGCTCAATCGCCGCCCCCAGCGTGTCGCCGGTTTGCCCGCCCAGGGTGCGTTTCAGCAATTGCCCAAGGACAAAAATGGCCACCACGGTGATCCCCAACGCCGCCACGCCGTGCATCCCTGGCAGTAACATAGCGGCGAGAATTGCCGTTAACCCCAGCGTCACGCAGGTTTGCCGCCCGCTCACTTTGCCGATAAATACATTGCCCAGTCCTTCTTCACGGGCATAGCGATGGCGGTACATCAGCAGTGCGGAAACGCCACGCCCGGCGGCACAGGCGGCAGCCAGCGCGGCCAGCATCGACGTTCCGCGCAGCGCCAGCTCGCTGACGACCAGCACTTTTGCCAGCAGAACAAAAATGAGCGCCAGTCCGCCGTGAGTCCCCAGCCGGCTGTCACGCATAATCTCCAGCATCCGTTCCCGGCGGCGAGCGGAAAACACGCCGTCGCAGGTATCGGCCAGGCCATCGAGGTGAAAACCACCGGTCAGCAGCGCCAGCGCTAAAATACAAAACAGCGCCGCGAGCGGAATACCGCACCAGGATTGAACGGCCAGAAACACCAGCCCGCTCAGCCCGCCCAGCAGCACGCCGACCAGAGGGAAAGTGACAATCCCACGGACATACCGATCGATCTCCAACCCCTGCGACCAGCGCTCCGGCACCGGTAAGCGACTCATAAAAGAGAGCATTGCCCAAAATAGTTTGATCATTTAATTTTGACTCCAATACCTGACACTACCAGCCAGACCTCATCCGCTGCCGCTGCCAGGCGCTGGTTGACCCGACCGGCAATATCGCGAAAATGCCGCGCAAGGCGGTTTTCCGGGACAATCCCCATCCCCACTTCATTGGTAACCAGAACGACCGTCGCCGGGCAGCGCTGACAGGCGGCAATCAGCGACTGAATCTCGTCATCTATCATCAGTTCCATCGCCGAAAAATCCCAGTCGTCCGGAGAGCTATCGCCCCCCTGGGCAAACAGCATATTGGTTACCATGGTGGTCATGCATTCCAGCAGCACGGCTTCCTGCGGGTCGTTGCCCGGCGTAATCACCTCATCGAGATGGCGCCAGCGTTCGACGGTGCGCCAGTGGGCCGGTCGGCTATCGCGATGGTGTTGAATCCTCTGAGCCATTTCCTCATCAACACTCTGCGAGGTCGCGAGATACAAAACCTGTGGCGAATTGGCAATGAGTGCCTCGGCGTGGCGGCTTTTTCCGCTACGGGCACCGCCGGTAACCAGAATCAGCATGATGGCTCCTGATGCTGCTGCATAATATGATAAATCTTTTCGATATCAATATGCTGGCGCATAGCAGCGGCCAGCACATCAAACTGCTGCGATTTGTATTGCGCGTAGTGAAGAGTGGTATCCAGCGCTTCCAGCCCTTTGCGCTGCCGCAGGCCGTTGACCAGCGCGCGAGTGAAATCATCGCTGTCGAACAGGCCATGAAGGTAAGTACCAAACGCCAGCCCGTCGTCCGTCATTGCCCCGTCAGCCACCCGCCGGCCATTTTTCTCCAGCTGCATCACCGGCCGGCAGTTCCCGTTCAGGGTCGTTTCACCCATATGTATTTCGTAGCCTCGTACCTGCAGGGCAGAAGCCCCTGCCAGCCAGTCCGGAAGGGCTGCCGCCATCGTAGCCTCCACCTGAGTGGTGGTTTTATGTCGGGCAAATTGCGTCACCGTATCGAGCAGACCGAGTCCGGGCAGCGTTCCCAGACCGGACTCTACTTCATCGACAATCGCCTCACCCAACATTTGATAACCGCCGCAAATCCCCAGCACCGGTATTCCCTGCTGATGCGCCTGCAATACGCCCAGCTCCATTCCGCTGTCGCGCAGCCACAGCAGATCGCCCAGCGTATTTTTACTGCCGGGCAGGATAACTAAATCGGCCTGCGTCAGATCCTGCGGGTGCCGCACGTAGCGCACGCGTACATCCGGCTGCGCCGCCAGCGCATTGAAATCGGTGAAGTTTGAGGTATGGGGCAGTTGAACGACCGCAATGTCGATTTCGCGCTTCGCCGTGCTCAGATACTTCCCTTTCTGTAGCGCCACGCTGTCTTCATCCTCCAGATCGACCT
The DNA here is from genome assembly GCF_051131765.1 of Klebsiella sp. I138. NCBI lineage: Bacteria > Pseudomonadati > Pseudomonadota > Gammaproteobacteria > Enterobacterales > Enterobacteriaceae > Klebsiella > Klebsiella sp. I138. The sequence continues at coordinate 5,201,398 of NZ_CP180447.1, read as the reverse complement.
CCAGCCACGGCAGCACCCCCAGCACGGGAACACCGGTTAACGCTTCGATCTGTTCGATTCCGGAATAGAGTAGCGCGATATCACCGCGGAATTTATTGATGATCACCCCTTTAACCCTGGCGCGTTCCTGCTCCTCAAGCAGCGCCAGCGTCCCGTAAATCGCGGCAAACACGCCCCCTCTGTCGATATCGGCAACAAGGATCACCGGGCATTGCGCCATTTCCGCCATCCCCATGTTGACGATATCGCGATCGCGCAGGTTGATCTCCGCCGGGCTGCCGGCCCCTTCCAGAACCAGCACGTCATACTCCTGCGCCAGGCTGCGATAGACCGTCAGGATCTGTTCGCGCAGGCGCGGTTTATATTCGTGGTAGCTCACCGCATCCATATCCGTCGCCACTTTGCCCATCAGCACCACCTGGGCTTTAAGATCGCTGGTTGGCTTCAACAAGATGGGGTTCATGCGCACATCCGGCGCGATACCGGCCGCTTCAGCCTGAAAGATCTGCGCCCGGCCCATCTCCTTGCCATCCGCCGTGATCCCTGAATTGAGCGCCATATTCTGCGATTTAAACGGCGCCGTGCGCAGGCCATCCTGATAAAAAATGCGGCATAATCCAGCCACCAGCACGCTTTTACCGACGTCGGACGCCGTTCCCTGCAGCATGATTGCCTGCGTCATGACGTCTCCTCGTTCGCATTTTTTCGCATTACTCTTCCATCCCGCTTCTGTTTTATGTTGCAACTGCCCTGGCCACAAAAAGCCATCTTTCGTTCTCAGGCCACGCCTGCCCACAGATACCGCACCGCCATAAACAGCACCAGCGCCAGCGTCGAAGCCACCCACATCAGGCGCAGGGTGCGGGGAATATCATCGACCGAAATATCGCGTACGGTGTCGCCAATCCAGGGTTTTTCCACCCGCTCGCCAAAATAGTCGTTTGGACCGCCGAGCCGGATACCTAACGCACCGGCGACGCTGGCTTCCGACCATGCGCAGTTAGGGCTGCTGTGTTGATAGCGATCGCGCCAGCCAATACGCAGGGCACGCGCACCGTCGTAACGACATAAAAACGCCGCCAGGCTGAACAGCAGCCAACTCAGGCGCGCGGGAATAAAATTCGCCACATCGTCAAGACGGGCGCTGACCATACCGATAGCACGATATTTTTCATGTTTATACCCCACCATGGAGTCGAGTGTGTTAATCGCTTTATAGGCCATCGCCAGCGGCGCGCCGCCCAATAGCAGGAAGAACAGCGGCGCAATAATGCCATCGACGGTGTTTTCTGCAACCGTCTCCACCACCGCGCGATTTATCTGCTCAGGCCGTAGCTGCGAAGTATCACGCCCGACAATCCAGGCAAGTTTTTCCCGACTTTGCGCCAGGTCGCCCGCGCGTAGCGGACGTTCAACTTCTCTGGCGGAATCCGCAAGGCAGCGCCCGGCCAGCAGGGTAAAGATCATCCACACCTCAATCACCCAGCCAAGCCAGGGATGGAGAGTTTCCGCCAGTTTCAATATGCCCCAGGCCAGGAACCACGTAAGCCCAACCACCGTCAGCCACATCAGCCCACCGCCGATGCGCAGCGCGCGTTGGCTGTGACAGTGCCGGCGCACGATTCGTTGAATAATAGTGATGAGATTGCCAATCCAGCGCACCGGATGCGGCCAGCGCGGCGGATCGCCGATAACAGAATCGAGGATCCAGGCGACGCACCAGGCAAGCAGCGTCATCGTCCCGGCCCCGTGACTAACCGCCAACGGGCGAAAATGAATGAATGGAGTTGTACCGCCATACCCTGTTCCTGTTCAGGGTGGTCGGGGTGTAAAGGTGCGCCTGACGCCATCTTTCGACGGCACGCATCTGAGCAACCCACTTCCCACCGAAGTTGTTGATAATCACCGACAGGCAGGTTTTCTGGCTTAGCGTCATCCTCACCCGCCCTTCCCGGTCTCACGATCGGTGGTATTTACGGGGTTGTCAGCATCACAGCAGCGGGGGCTGCGGAGGATTGTCACCTCCTTCCCTGGCACCTGTTGGTTAGCCTGATGCTTCAGAGATCCGGCCTGACGTATCCCGGATCTCTGAAGCATCAGGCAGCGTATTATGCCATACGCAGGAGCCGGTCGCTTGCGGAGTCAGACGTCGGCGGAGAGGAGGGCGCTGAGCGCGGTAAGCAGGCGCTGATTCTCCTCAGGGCTGCGAATGGCCACGCGGAAATAACCGGCACTCAGTCCCGAATAGTTTGCGCAGCTGCGGATCAGAATATGCTGGTGCAGCAAAGCCTGTTGCAGATCGAGCCCGCTGAGATCGCAGCGTAAAAACAGATAGTTTGCCCGCCCCGGGTAAACGGTCAGGCCGCGCAGCTGGCGGAGGGCCAGATACAGGCGACTGCCCTCCTGCGCCAGCCATTGCCAGGTAGCCTGCTGATAGGCGCTGTCCTTGAGCACTATTTCACCCGCCAGAGCCGCAAAGGCATTAATTGACCACGGCATTTGCTTCTCACGCAGCCGGGCCACGGCTCGTTCATCGCTGTTAACCAGGTAGCCAAGACGCAGGCCGGGAATCGCATAAAACTTGGTGAGGGAGCGGAGCACCCAGATGTGGGGGTTATCCTGCAGAAAGGGAATAAAACCCGACCGGTCGGGAATAAAATCGATAAATGCTTCGTCCAGGATAAGGGCAATCCCCGCGTCCCGGCAGCGGGCGGCAATCGCCTCAAGCAGCGCGTGTTCAGGCAGAAGACCGGTAGGATTATTGGGCGTACAGAGGAATAAACAGTCCAGCTCTGGCGTCAGTGCCTCAAGAATAGCGTCGGTCAACTGCCAGCCATCTTCCTCACGCAGCGCGAATTCCAGGACCGTGCAATCGACCGCCTGCAGCGCGCGGCGATACTCCGCAAAACCGGGCGTCACCACCATCGCCCTGCGCGGCTTCAGGCCGTGCGCAAGCGTAAAAATAGACTCGGTTTCGCCATTGCCAGCCAGTATCCACGATGCGGGAATGCGGTGGTGTTCCGCCAGCGCAAGATGCAGCTGCTGATATTCAACGTCAGGATAGCGTTCTGCCCGTTCAAGATTATCAATAAGCGCGCGCTTTACGCATTCCGGCATGCCGAGGGGATTAATGTTGGCGCTAAAATCCAGCAGCTGTTCCGCCGAGATGCCCAGCAGCGCGGCGGCTTCCCGGGTATTCCCGCCGTGCGCGCTCTTCAGTAGCGCCATCTCCTGCTCCTGTGTTATCCGCGCCTTGCCAGCGTAGCGCCATCGGCGAAGTAGGCTTTAATTCCCGCCAGAATCGACTCGGCGACCTGCTGCTGGAAGGTCGCCGTTTTCAGCTTACGTTCTTCTTCCACGTTGCTGATAAACGCCGTTTCCACGAGGATAGACGGTATATCCGGTGCCTTCAGCACCGCAAAACCCGCCTGCTCCACCTGGTTTTTATGCAGGTTATTCACTCTGCCCATTTTTTGCAGCACCGCTTTGCCAAACTTCAGGCTATCGGCGATGGTCAGCGACTGCACCATGTCGAACATCGTATGGTCGACATAGCGATCGCCGCTTTTACTCACCCCCCCGACCAGGTCAGAGGCGTTCTGGGTCTGGGCCAGATATTTTGCGGCGGTACTGGTTGCGCCTTTGGTCGATAGCGCAAACACCGATGAGCCTCGCGGCTGTCGGCTGGTAAAGGCATCGGCGTGAATCGAGACGAACAGATCGGCACGCTGCTTTTGCGCCTTGGCAACGCGGACCTTCAGCGGAATGAAGACATCTTCATTCCGGGTCATGTAGGCCCGCATGTTGCCCTCTTTTTCGATAAGCGCACGTAGCCGGCGGGCAATTTGCAACACCACGTCCTTCTCGCGGGTATGGTATTTTCCTATTGCGCCGGAGTCTTCGCCGCCGTGGCCCGGGTCGAGCATAATCACGATCGGCCGGTCGCGCCCGGCTTTGCCCGGCTTCGGCCCGCTTTCGGCAGGAGGCACCTGACGCTCAAGATCGCCTTTATTGTAATCTTCCAGTAACGCCAGCAGCGGATCCTGAACATCGGTCGCGGTCGAAGGATAAAGATCCATGACCAGACGTTCTTTAAAACCAGCCACCGGCGCCAGGGCAAAGAGCTGCGGTTTAACGTTCTGCTTAAGTTCAAACACCATGCGCACAGTTTGCGGATCAAACTGCCCGACGCGCGCGGACTTAATATAAGGATCGTCATCGCGAATACTCGCTCCCATGCCTTTTAGCACGGAGTTAAGATTGACGCCTTCCAGATCCACCACCAGCCGTTCCGGATTGCTCAAGGCAAACTGTCGATATTTCAGCACATGATTCGATTCTACCGTGACGCGCGTATAGGTTGACGACGGCCAGACGCGTACAGCGACGACCTGCGCGGCAGCCGCTAAGCCTACCGGGCTGACGCTCATTAACCACATTGCGCCCGCCCCCTGTAAAAAACGACGACGGCTTAATCCTGACTTGTATCCCGGCATGCCACTCCCAAGCAATAAAAACGTATTCGTACTCAAAACAGACAGATTGACCGGAAACTTTAACGAAAGCTGCATAACCTGTCATCAATAAAAGGGTAAACAATCTTAGACAGCACGCTTTTGATCACAGATTTTTATCAGTTTCGGCGCAAATTTAGACTTGCGTTTAATGCTGAAACAGAATAAAAATACACTAATTACGAATAATCATGCATTGAGGTCAAGTCATGGTGAAGGAACGTCGCACCGAACTGGTAGAAGGATTCCGCCATTCTGTCCCCTACATTAACGCCCATCGGGGGAAAACGTTTGTCATCATGCTTGGCGGCGAAGCAATTGAGCATGAAAATTTCTCCAGCATTGTCAATGACATTGGTCTTTTGCACAGCCTGGGCATCCGCCTGGTAGTGGTCTATGGCGCACGCCCGCAGATTGACGCCAATCTGGCAGAGCACCACCACGAGCCGGTTTATCATAAACAGACCCGCGTTACCGACGCCAAAACCCTCGAGCTGGTTAAGCAGGCTGCGGGCATGCTGCAGCTGGAAATTACCGCACGCCTGTCGATGAGCCTGAATAACACCCCGCTGCAGGGCGCGCATATCAACGTGGTGAGCGGTAACTTTATTATCGCTCAGCCGCTGGGCGTCGATGATGGCGTTGATTATTGCCATAGCGGGCGCATCCGCCGTATCGATGAAGATGCGATTCATCGCCAGCTGGATAACGGCGCGATTGTACTGATGGGCCCCGTTGCCGTTTCGGTGACCGGCGAAAGCTTTAACCTGACCTCTGAAGAGATTGCTACGCAGCTGGCCGTTAAGCTGAAGGCCGAAAAAATGATCGGTTTCTGCTCATCCCAGGGGGTTTACAATCAGGATGGCATGATTGTTTCCGAGCTGTTCCCGAACGAAGCTCAGGCGCGCGTAGAAGAGCTGGAGGCCGAAGAGGATTACAACTCTGGTACGGTGCGTTTTCTGCGCGGGGCCGTGAAGGCCTGTCGCAGCGGCGTGCGTCGCTGCCATCTGATCAGCTATCAGGAAGACGGGGCGTTGCTGCAGGAGCTGTTCTCACGCGATGGTATCGGGACCCAGATAGTCATGGAAAGCGCCGAGCAGATTCGCCGCGCCACCATTAATGATATCGGCGGAATTCTTGAGCTGATTAGCCCGCTGGAGCAGCAGGGTATTCTGGTGCGCCGCTCGCGCGAGCAGCTGGAAATGGAAATCGATAAATTCACTATTATTCAACGTGATAACACCACTATCGCCTGTGCCGCGCTCTATCCGTTCCCGGAAGAGAAAATCGGTGAGATGGCCTGCGTCGCGGTGCATCCGGATTACCGCAGCTCATCGCGCGGTGAAGTGCTGCTGAACCGCATTGCCACTCAGGCGAAGCAGATGGGCTTGAGCAAATTATTTGTCCTCACCACCCGCAGTATTCACTGGTTCCAGGAGCGCGGCTTTACGCCGGTTGATATCGACCTGCTGCCGGAGAGTAAGAAAGAGATGTACAACTACCAGCGTCGTTCAAAAGTGATGATGGCCGACCTCGGCTGAAGCAACCTCCCCGGTGGGCACGACGCCTGGCCGGGGAAATAACGAACCAGAGGTTACGCGCCGCGGGCAAAAATATCCGCCAGCCCGCTGCGCCGCTCGGTTCGGGCGACGATGGACTGGGTCAATACCTGCTCGTCGGCATAAATCGACAGCCGCTGTTTGGCCCGCGTGATTGCGGTATAGACCAGCTCACGGGTGAGCAGCGGTACGATTTTAGCGGGCAGAATCAACGCCGCATGAGTGAATTCCGATCCCTGCGATTTATGTACCGTCATTGCCCACGCGGTGTCGTGCTCCGGCAAGCGGCTTGGCTGCACCGACTTAATGCTGCCATCCGGCATCGGGAACCAGACACGTAGCCCCTCTCCTCGTTCCAGCGCAATCCCGATATCGCCATTGAACAACCCCAGAGCACTGTCGTTGCGCGAAATCATCACCGGGCGCCCCTCATACCAGCGCGAATGCCTCGGTAGCGTAATCGCCCGCCGACGGTTAAGCATCTGCTCCAGCTGTTCATTCACTCCGCTGACGCCGTAGGGGCCATCGCGCAGGGCGCACAGCAGCTGGAATTCACCGAAGGCGGCAATCAGTGCCTCCGGCTCTGCCCGCTCGCGCAGCAGTTGCAAATAGCGACCATATCCCGCCTGCGACTGCATGAGCATCGCTTCGTATTCTTCAGTCGTACTCAGCGGATGCAAAACAATATCGTCGAAGGGCTGGCGTAGCGTCGCTCTCACGCCGCTGCGATCGCCGTTGTTCACCGCACGGGCCAGACTGCCGATGCCGGAATGGCTGCCGAAACGGTAGCTTTTTTGCAGCAGGCACAGGCTGTCGCGCAGTGCGCCCGCAGCCTCACTTTCGCCAGCCGGTACCGGGTGGCCGGTCAGCCGGGTCAGCTGCGCCGCGCGCGCCGCGGTATAGCCAGTATTCACCCAGGCACAAATATCCCCGAGCACCGCTCCGGCTTCCACGGACGCCAGCTGATCGCGGTCGCCGAGGAAAATGACCCGTCCATGTTCCGGCAACGCATCAATCAACCGCGCCATCATTGGCAGGTCAATCATTGAGGCCTCATCTACCACCAGCACATCCAGATGCAACGGATTGCCAGCGTGATAGCGCATCCGCTGACTGCCGGGCTGAGCGCCCAGCAGACGATGCAGTGTGCTGGCCTCGGTGGGCAACAGCGTCTTCTGCTCATCGCTCAGCGGCAGGCGACGCAGCGCCTCCCCCAGCGATTCCGTCAATCTTGCCGCCGCTTTCCCGGTCGGCGCCGCCAGACGGATCCGGCAGCGTGGCTGACGGGTCGTCTGAATCAGCGCCGCCAGCAGCCTGGCGACGGTAGTGGTTTTCCCGGTGCCGGGGCCGCCGGAAATCACCGAAATACGGCGGGTCAACGCCACCGCAGCAGCAACCTTTTGCCAGTCTGTTTCCGCGCTTGCAGGGAACAGCGCATCCAGCGTGTGAGCCAGTTGAACCTCATCAACGTCCACAACCTGGTTGGCTTCATTGAAGAAACGCGCGACGGTCAGTTCATTACGCCACATCCGGTTGAGGTAGAGCCGGTCGCCGCAGAGGACGATCGGCGTCGGCCGCTCGCCGCCGCTAACCGCCTGCGAGGCGAGCAGAAGCGCCGACCAGTCATCAGGTGACCCCGCCTGCGCCAGCAGCTGTTCGCGCAGATCGTTGGCTTTTCCGCTCAGAAGCTCGTCCGAGCGCAAACGTGAAATCGGCAGACAAACGTGTCCTTCGCCGGCATCGCGACTGAGCACTGCCGCCGCCAGCTTCACCGCCGGATGCGCGTCTTGTGCCACCATCAGCGCAAACTGCACATCTAACGGGCGCAGCATGCGCTGATTTACCGCTTCCAGCAGCAGTTCATCCATCGTCATGGCAGGACCTCCTCCTGTACATCTCCGGCAAACAGCGCATCCAGGCCGTCAATCAGCGGCTGCGCGGGGCGTGCGGTGAAAATCCCCTGCTCGCCACCCTGTCCGTCCATGCCGCGTAAAAAAAGATAAATCACGCCGCCGAAATGGCGTTCGTAATCGTAGTCAGCAATGCGGTGGCGCAGGTAGCGGTGCAGCGCCAGGCTATAGAGCTGGTACTGCAAATCGTAACGGTGCGTCCGCATGGCCTGTTCCATTGCCTGACGGGTATAGGCTTCGCGGTCTTCCCCCAGCCAGTTCGATTTATAATCCAGCAGATAATATCGGCCGTTATGGCGGAACACGAGATCGATAAAGCCTTTTAACATTCCGCGGACCTGGCGAAAGTCCAGGGGCGGGCAGTCCACAGAGAGCGGATCGTAGCGGCGAATCAAGGCGTCCAGGCGCTGCGGTTCCAGCGGCCGTTCGATCGGCAAATAGAAAGCCATCTCCACCTGCTTATCGCCTGCGGTGAGCTGATTGAGCGCTATTCCGGCGCCCGGTAGCGGAGTCCGCAGCACGTCGTCCAGCCACTGCGTGAGTACCGGCGTCCACTGTTCTCCGAAGCCCCCGGACTGCAGCTTTTCCGCCATCCAGTCGGCAGGAACCGGCTGGGTAAAATCGAGGTCTTCAAACAGGCTGTGCAGGAATGTCCCCGGCGATGCCCCGCGCGGAAACTGATGCGGCGTGAGCTGCGGCTCTGTGGCAACCTCGCCGACGCCAGCGGCGTCGACATCAAGACGCGGGAGCAGATCCTGAGCCACGCTGTGGCCATGCTGCTGCAACCCGGAATAGCTGGTGACCCGCCAGTCATCGGTGACCTGCCGGGCAAGGATCCTCGCGGACAGCGGCGGCAGCGTCTCCTGCGGCGCCTGCCAGGGTGTGGGATCCGGCGCATCGGGCATTTGCAGGGCGATATCCTCGCAGCAGAACGCCTGCAAACGCGCGGCCAGCCCGGCGGCATCCATCGCTTCGCCGCCTTGCAGCAGGCGCCCGAGCGCGCTCTGATGAAAATCACTGGCGCCGGGTTTGTCGCTGCGCCGGGTACTCAGCGGGGCAACACCGAGGCTACAGTGCCAGACCGCGCGAGTCAGGGCGACGTAGAGCAGGCGTAAATCTTCCGCCAGGCGCTCCGCTTCCGCCAGCTCCAGACTGCCTTCGTCCTGACCCAGATCGAGCACTGCGGCAAACGAGTCGCGATCGTGATAAAACGCCTGATCCTGTTTACGGAAACGGGCAATAAACGGCAGCCAGACCAGCGGATACTCCAGCCCTTTGGATTTGTGCACGGTGACTATCTGTACCAGGTGCTTATCGCTTTCCAGGCGCATCTGCTGACTGGACGCGTTGCTGTCCGGTTCGGCAATATGCTGCGTCAGCCAGCGCACCAGCGCATGTTCACTTTCCAGTTGGCTGGCCGCCTCCTGTAGCAGTTCGCTGATATGCAGGATATCGGTTAAACGACGTTCGCCGCCGACGGTCACCAGCAGGTTTTCCGCAATTTGCCGGGCGCTCATCAGCGCACGCAGCATCGGCATCACGCCACGCTGGCGCCAGATTTGTCGGTAGCCGCTGAACTCTTCAACCAGTTCGTCCCAGGCACGTTCATCCTGATTAAGGCGTTCAATATCCAGCGCATTCAGGCCGAATATCGATGTCGCCAGCGCACTGCGCAACGTATTTTCGCGTTCGGGAGCCAGTACCGCCTGCAGTACCCATAAAATCTCCTGCGCTTCCGGCGTATCAAACACGCTATCGCGGTTAGAAAGATACACCGACGGGATAGCAAGCCGCCGTAACGCATCGCGGATTAGCGACGCTTCCTGGCGGTTACGCACCAGGACCGTAATATCGGAGGCCTGTACCGGCAGGGCTTCTTCTCCACGCCAGAGCAGCGCGCGCCCCTGTTGACCGGCGCTTAGCCAGTCGCGAATTTGCGCCGCGCACAGCTGCGCCATATAAGCCTGATAATCACCGGCCCCGACGCCCTCGCCCGGCATCAGCCAGATGTTCATGGCTGGAACTGCGTCGTTATCAACGGTAAAGCGCAGTCCGCGGTTTTTCCCTGCCGGTTTGACCGGCAGGAAAGGGATCTCGCGGAACATAAAGGGATTATCGCTCAGGCTGAACAGACGGTTAACGCTTGCAACCATCCCGGGGGCCGAACGCCAGTTGGTATCCAGCGTATAGTGCGCCGCCACGTCGCCGCGCGCTTTCATATAGGTGAAAATATCCGCGCCGCGAAAGGCGTAGATGGCCTGCTTGGGGTCACCGATAAGCAGGAGCGCCGTCTCCGGCTGCTGCCGCCAGATGCGGCGGAAAATACGATACTGCTGCGGGTCGGTGTCCTGAAATTCATCAATCATCGCTACCGGGAAGCGCTGGCGAATGGCGCCGGCCAGCGCGTCTCCACTCTCTCCGCGCAGTGCGTCATCAAGCCGGCTGAGCATATCATCGAAGCCGAGTTCGCCGCGTCGGCGCTTCTCGCGTGCTACCGCCTCACGGATTTCCACCATCGCCCTGGCGATAACCAGATCCGTCAACGTCAGCGGGGAAGCCAGCAGCTGTTCAACCGCACTAAACAGCGGATGCACCGGCGGCTCGCCGCCCGCTTTGGTGCGTTCATACAGGAAGGCCTGAGAAAATTTCTCCAGCGCTTCTGGCAACTGGTAGCTTAGCGTCTCTTCCTGCGCCCAGAGGTTGATTTTCTCTATCCATTTTCCCTGGTTGCCGCGATTGAACTTGCGCCGGTCGAGGCCGGAGTTCTCCAGCACGCTGTCAATCTCAGCAACCTGCTCCCGCCACTGCGTTTTCATGGCATTGATGCGCGTAATAATTTGCTGATGGCGTTCGGCCAGCGTCTCTTCTTCCGCCGGCGGGGATTTGAGCTGTGGCGCTTCGCCCTGCAACCAGCGGTCGAGGGATTTCAGCAGATCGCGCGGACCTTTCCACGCGTCATGAATAACCGCGGCAATCTCCCGCGGCAGCGGATAGCAATGACGACGCCAGAAGTCGGCGCAGGCCTGGTAGCGCAGCCGGGACTCATCCTCGATCAGCTGCTGCTCAAACAGCATGCCGGACTCAAAGGCGTTCAGGCTGAGCATCCGCTGGCAGAAGCCGTGGATAGTAAATACCGCCGCTTCGTCCATCTGCCGTTCCGCCAGCAGCAGCGTATTCGCCGCCTGCTGCTTATCCGGGATTTCGGCCAACAATGCGGCATAGAGGGGGTCGCTCGCGTTTTCACGCAGGCAGGCAATACGTAGCTCGTGGATATTACTGCGAATACGGCCACGCAGTTCTTCGGTAGCCGCCTCGGTGAAGGTCACCACCAGCAGCTCTTCCACGCTGACCGCGCGAGGAAAGGCGGATTCCCCGCCAAGTCCCAGCAGCAGCCGCAGGTAAAGTGCGGCGATGGTAAAGGTTTTTCCTGTGCCCGCAGAGGCTTCTATCAGGCGCTCACCCATCAAGGGCAAGCGCAGGGGATCCAGAGGCTCAGCGGTTTCGGTCATTCGTTCTCTCGCATCAGGGGTAAGGATTTCTGCAATGCGCTGACGTTTTCCCAGACTTTGCCACCCTCAGGGTGGACGTAATCCGTCTTGCCATTCTGGCTGCCGGAAATCTGGGACAATATCGCCATGCCTTGCGGATCCACTACCGTCTGATGGAAGAAGTCGGCAAGTACTTGCGGCGTCAGCAGTTTAATCTGAGCCACTACTTTATCACGTGAATCGAAGCGCATATTACCGCGATCGAAATCTTTGCTGAGCTGCGAGGCTTCACCACCCAGGGTTTGCGGCGCCTGGATCATCTGGCTAATCACCGCCTGCTGGATTTGCGCAAACTCTGTCGGGCTCATCGCCCGGAGTCTGGCTTCCGCCGTTGGGAAGAACGCTTTGAAGCGCTGCCAGAGGAAAGCCGGCTGTTTATCGCTGCTTTGCAGCAGGAAACCCATGCCCCACTGACGCCCGACGTTCATCGGGAAAGCGAAGACCGCATAGCCAAGCTGCTCTTCGGTACGCAGTTGAGTATAGAACCACGGTTGAATGATCTGCCCGAGCAGGGAGCTGGCGGCGGAACTACTGTATTCATCCATGTTCGGCGGTGCGAAGACGGCAGCCAGTGCCGAATCGGTGCTGTTGCCAGGCTTTTCAAAAATCGCCAGCTGTTTACTGTTGATCAATACGTCTTTGTTGCGACACCACTCATTGCCATCGGCCCCCAGCTGCTGCTGGATCTGGCGCGCCATGGCAGTGGACTGTTCAGCCGTGAGATTACCAATAACCAGCAGTTCCGGGCGCCCTTTCGCTTTCAGGTTATCGCGGTAGGCCAGCACATCTTTCAGGCTAATTGACGGCAGCAGACCCCGACGCTCCTCGCGTTGGAAATAGGGAACCTGAGACAGCATCTGAACCGGCATTATCGCCTGGTCGTAGGCTTTGCCTTTATCCGCCGAATCCATCATCTGCGCATACCAGGATTTGGCTTGATCAAGCTGCTCTTCGGTGGGCGTGTAGCTGAAATAGCCGTCCAGCAACGCGGTAAACAGCTGAGGCAGCCGCTGGGTGTAGCCATTGGCGTTGACCATCAAGCCGTTATTGGCGCCGGTAGAGAAGCTGATCCCGCCGACTGCCGCCTGGTTACTGAGCTGATCGAGAGCGATGCCTGCCAGATAGTCATTCAGCGCAAACATGACCTGGCTCCGGGCGCTGTCCATGGCCTGCGGGTTACGCAGTACCAGGGAAACGTCAGCCTTGGGTTCACTGGCAAAAAACTGACTCGGCGCATAGACCACGCGCAGGGTCGGCTCATCGACGATCAGCTGCGGATGCGGGTAGGCTTTATCACTTTTAATCAGCGTAAAATCATCGGGGATATAAGGGTTCAGCACCGGCAGCTTCAGATCGATAGCGCTCGCCTTCTGCTGCCAGTCGCTGAAGGTCTGGGCGCTAATCTTGTCGACCTGATACGGCGCATTTACAAAGTAAGCCGTCTTGTTATGCGGCTCCTGCGGGCTGATATACCAGATGCGCGCATTTTGCGGCGTCATCATCGCCAGCCGGTCTTTAATCGCCTGCGGATCGTAACGATCGGCAATGTTGACCACGTCCAGCGCGTGCTCCACCGGTACGCGGATCATGGTGTCCGCCAGCCATTCTACGTAGTCCATATCGCGGTTGATCGACGGATAGCGGAAATCAAGCGCCAGAACATGGGACAGCTCATCGAAATAGCGTTTGTCGATGCCCTGGCTACGCAATACGTTGAGGTAGCTGAAGATAGCCGCCGCCACATCATCACGATGGGCCAGGCCTTTATCGGTCAGGGTTGCGGAAATCGCCAGCACGCCGCTGTTGCCGTTAACAGCCGGATCGGAATCGGCGCGGATACCTTCTACCAGGCCTTGCTGCTGCAGCCAGTCAGATAAGGTCCCCGGGCTGCGGTTGCCAATCAGGTAGGTCACGAGTTCGTCTGTTTTGCTACGGAACTGGTCGCTGTTGTTATCAATACGGAATTCAACGCGCAGCACTTTTCGCGGCATGGCCGGGACGTAGTGAATGATGACGCCCTTTTGCGCATCGGTCACAACCGGGACGGTAATTTCCGGTTTGCTGATGTTGTGGTTTGGCACCCGGCCATAGGTTTTCGCCGCGATGCTCGCCAGCTCCGGCAGCGGTTTGTTGCTGTATATGACCGCCTTCATCAGGTTCGCGGAATACCAGCTGTCGCGGAAGGTATGCAGAGCATCGAGCACCGGTTTACCGGGTTTGTCGCTCAATGTTTCGAGGTTACCGCCGGAAAAATGCGAGGCCGGGTGCGCCGGGTTAATGGTTTCGGCACTCACCTGCGCCATGCGCATCCCGTCACGGGTCCGCGCCATGGTCAGCTCGGCGTTGACCGCGTTACGTTCGCGATCGGCATATTTTTTATCCAGCAGCGGGGCTGCAATGGCATCGGCAAGTCTGTCGACGGCCCCATCAAGCGCGTCGTTTTCGACTTCGAGATAGAACGCGGTGCGATAAGGCGCGGTGCTGGCATTATGGCTGCCACCGTGCATTTTCAGGAATTCGGCGAGACTGTCAGGCTGCGGATAATTCTTCGAGCCCATCAGCGTCATGTGCTCCAGAAAGTGAGCCAGGCCTTGATGATCGACAGGATCCTGTAACGACCCCACGGGCACCACCAGCGCAGACAGTGATTTCACCGCCTGCGGATCGGAAACCAGCAGGACCACCATGTCATTATCCAGGCGAATAGCCTGATACTGTCGGGGATCTTTTTCGCTTTTTCGAATGGTTTCCTGAATCGGTTGCCATCCGGTATCTGCCTGACTTAACGGCGCCCAGAGGGCAGCCAGCACTACAATAACCTTGAACCATACACTGCGGGGCATTCACGAACCTCATCATTAACAAACTTTGCGCTGACAGCGTCAGCGTTATGCACATCAGTCCGTGATTGGTTGCGCATGATAATTGAACACCTCATTCTGCGCAATTTTTATACTATTACAAATTTATTCGGACTGATGGAAACGAAATATCGGCAACAGGTAGCGCTGTGTTTGCGTAATAATTTCTTCATAGTAAGCCGGTTCAAGCGTGCGCCACAGACGCTGGTACCAGACATCCGTCCCTTCACCGCTGACCACCATATTGCCTTCATAGGCCTGAAGAAATTTGCTACGCGCTTTTTGCTGCGTCTCTTCGTCCATTAACATGACATCCTTTTCAGCGTCATAACAGACTTTTAGCCATGCACCGCCGCTTTCCGGCAGCAGCAGCAGCGGCCTGGACAAACCTTGCAGATAGCCCTCTACCAGTTCATCAAGGTATGCCTTTGCCTGCTCTTGCGCCAGCGGCGGGAAACGCCATTCGCCCTCTTTACGCACCAGCAGCCGGCTTTCACCGGTTCCGCCACTAGCACAGTAGACAAGGTGTTCCAGCCAAAGTTGCATCCCTTGCGCAACGCTCAACAGCGAAGGCCGCCAGCGCAGCAGGCCGTCGGATTGTACCTGTTGCAGCCACCCCGTAATGTTGACTCCATTACATTGCAGATCGATTTCCATGCTTTGCCCCGGCAGGCGGCTGTCGATGACCCGTGCGGCAAGATTCTGCATCTCCTGACGCTGCGTCTCCCAGGCCAGTTCACCAAATGCACCAAAGGGCAGCTCTCCTGCCGCACGAAAGCGGCGATACATCATTGATGCATCCGGTTGTTCAATCAGCGTATTTAGCAGCTGCTGATTCAGCTGGTAGCGACTCAGCCCTTCCAGGGTAAAGGGTTCGTCATCCGGAATCTCACTCTCTTCGGAGCGAAAGTTGACCCGCAGGCGCTGCTGGAAAAAGGCGCGAACCGGGTGCTGCCAGAAGCGCAGCAGCTGTTCAAACGGCAACGTCTCGATGGCCGGTGCCGGCAGCGGCTGGATAAAGTCGCTATGCGCTTCTCCCTGCTGGCTGGCGGCCGCCAGCCACTCCCGGGCATAGCTTTGATGCTCATCATCACGGAAATTCGCCGCATCGAAGGGCATTCGCGTGTGCAGGTGCGTAATATGTTCTTTGACGTGCCGCTCACTGGCGTCACAATCCAGCGCTTCGTCCCCGGCCAGACAGTGGCTCTGGCCAATATAGTCCGCCAGCTCCTGCACCAGAACAGAGGGGTAGCGTTCGCTATTGTCCTGAATCGAGCGGCCAATATAGCTGATATAAAGTTTTTGTTCGGCGGACATCAGCGCTTCGAGAAACAGATAGCGGTCATCGTCGCGGCGACTGCGATCGCCGCGCTGCGGCTTCTGGCTCATTAAATCGAAGCCCAGCGGCGCCAGCGTGCGTGGATAAATACCGTCGTTCATCCCCAGCAGGCACACCACTTTAAACGGAATAGAGCGCATCGGCATCAGGGTACAGATATTGACCGGGCCGGCGAGAAAGCGCTGGCTGATACGCTGCTGATCCAACCGCTGTGATAGCTCATCGCGCAATAAAGACAAGGGAACGGCCTGGTCATATTGTGCCTGAGCCCCTTCGCCAATGACCGCCTGCCACTGCTGTTCAATCAGCGCCAGCGCCGCTTCGGTGTCGCTATCGGGCAGGAAAAAGTCGTTTAACAGCTCGCGACAAAGCGGCAGCCATTCCGCCAACGGACGTTCCTGGGCCAGCTTCCGCCGCCACAGGTTGAGCTGCATCAGCAACGAGGCCAAATGACCAACCAGCTCGGCAATCAGTCCGCTGGACTCATCGTACGGCAGAACCGACTGCCATTCGCCCTGGCTGCTGTCCATCGCATAGCCCAGCAGCATGCGCGTCAGGCCAAAGCGCCAGGTGTGCTGCCCGGTGGCGGGTAAATCCAGTTCGCGTACGTTATCGTCGTCCATCCCCCAACGCACGCCGGATTCGTTAACCCACTGACGCAGGTAGCGCAGCCCCTCTTCGTTAATGTTAAATCGCGCGGCGAGAACCGGGACATCCAGCAGCGCCAGGACATCCTCACTGGCAAAGCGGCTGTCGGGCAGAGAGAGCAGCGTAATAAACGCTTGCAGAGCCGGATGCGATTCAGTGGCACGCCGGTCGGAAATCGCCCACGGCAGCCAGCGTTCACCGCTGGCGCTGCCGAATACCGCCTGGATATACGGACTGTAGCTGTCGATATCCGCCACCATCACAATAATATCGCGCGGCGTCAGCTCAGGATTGTCCTCAAGCATCGCCAACAGCCGGTCGTGCAGCACCTCGACCTCGCGCTGTGGGCTATGGCACACGTGGATGGTCAGGCTACGGTCGTCCGGAGCCAGCGGGCGTTTGCTGCGGCTGTGGGCAAACTCTTCAGCGCTCCGCCCGGCTACCGCGGCATTACGCAGCTCAAGGATATCCGCCTGTAAATTGTGCAGCAGATTATCCGGCGTGATATCCACAAAGGCATCCAGCTCTTCATAGCGTTCCAGCCCGGCCAGCAGATAAATATAATCGCGCCCCAGTTTCCCCCAGGAGGCAAGAAGCGGATTGCCCACATCCTGTTCCCCGGCATCGTTAAACAGCCCCGGCGCCTGTTCGGTATCGCGAAACAGCGGGAGTTCGCGGGATTCACGATGATGGCGGCGCTGACGCGACATCAGCTTCGCCAGAAAGGCCGGGTCTTTAATATCGCCCCAGTAATAACGACAGGGGTTGGTGAACAGAACATACACATCGACGTGTTTGCCCAGCGCCTGAAGCGCCTGCAGATAGACCGGCGGCAGCGCCGAAATACCGCAGATAAAGACTCGCGAAGGTAGCCCGACCGGAGGCGCATCCGCGGCCTCCAGGGTGCTGATAAAACGCTGATACAAATTGGCACGATGCCAGAGCGGCTGCCCCAGCTCCGAGGTGTGTTCAACCAGCGCCTTCCATAGCGGTGCCTGCCACTGCTGGGCTTCGCCGAGGCCCTCGACACGTTCATCGGCCTCCCAGCGCATCAGCCATTCCGGGCGATAGACCAGATACTGGTCATAGAGGTCGGCAACCCGGGCAGCCAGCTGGAACAGCTTACGTTTGTCGCTATCGTCACTGAGATAATGACGCAGCAGCGTAAACGCATCATCTTCGAGACGCTGCGGCAGCAGGGTCATCAGTTTCCAGCTCATACTCTGTTTACTGAAGGCGCTTTCACCAGGAATATCCGACAGTACGCGAACAAACATGTCCCAGATAAAGCTCGCCGGTAGCGGGAACTCGATATTGGCGGCGATGCCAAACCGTTTTGCCAGCGTCATCTGTAGCCACTGCGCCATCCCGGTACTTTGCACCAGCACCATTTCCGGTTTGAAAGGGTCGTCCAGCCGCTGGCGCTCGACGATAAACTCCATCAACGCTTCAAGAACATCCAGACGGTTTGAGTGGTACACCCTTAACATATTCGCTCCTGACTACTGATTTACCGGGCAATGCAGCCGGGTCATCTGCGCCCGTTTGTCTACGGGCATGGTGATCGTTACCGTGATGCTGACACATCTTGCCGTCGATGTCTGCAAGCGGGTGACGGACCCACCGCCGGGGATCGCCGGCGGGTAAATCTGGCCGTAGCGCCATGCATCACGCCATAGCTGGCGATACTGAT
Source organism: Klebsiella sp. I138 (assembly GCF_051131765.1). Classification (NCBI taxonomy): domain Bacteria; kingdom Pseudomonadati; phylum Pseudomonadota; class Gammaproteobacteria; order Enterobacterales; family Enterobacteriaceae; genus Klebsiella; species Klebsiella sp. I138. The sequence continues at coordinate 5,183,326 of NZ_CP180447.1, read as the reverse complement.
TTAGCTGAATGAAGCCGCTGGCCAGCCCGCGCTGATAGCCGCTAAGTGCAGTCACCACCATAACCAGTAGCGCCATCGCCAGCAGCGTCTCCGGCAGGCTAAACCCGCTCTCGTGGTTTACGGCATCAGACACAGGTTCGCCTCCGTCAGTGGGCAAAAATCACTCCAGCCATGGGGAGAAAACCGCACCATGCCCTCCTCAATCCCCCCGGACTGCCACAGTAAAACGCCCCCGCCGCTGGCGATCAGCAGGACGGATGCATCGTCAAAAATTCGCAGGCAGGCGTGCCAGCCCTCGGCGTCGGCGTGCTGGCAGGCGCTGGCATCTTGTATCAACCATGCGAGCCCTTTGCCCCACTGCAGCGCAGAATGGGCCCTGGCCGTTTCGCGGATGGCCTGAGTTTCACCGGCGGTTTGCGCCAGCAGAGCGCGCTGCTGCTGGTTCAGCCCCTGCAATAACAGGCTGCCCAGCGCCAACAGCAAGAGCACCATAAGCAAAGAGGAGAACCCTCGCTGACGGCTCACAGGTTATATCCCGTTACGCGATATTCTGCCTGAGCCGAAATGCGAGGGTCTGTAGCCGAATGCGCCGCCAGCGCCACGGTGAACTCAGGGGAAAAACCGGCCATATTCTGGCGGGTAATCTGAAAATGGGTCACGTTGAGTGCTCCGGGGTTCGTCATTTTTTCCCACCCTCCTTCGCTGCACCCGACCGCGCCACGCCGCGTTTCCAGCGCCCCATTATTCAGACGAAACCCTGTCGAATCGGATGTCGCTGCCGGCATAGATTCCCAGACGCCGTTGCTATTACTATCCCAACGAACGATAACGCAGGAACCAGCGCTGGCGATGAGCAGCGGCTGTCCGACGCACTGCCCATGGCAATACCCCGCTCGCTGGAGATGTTTTGCTACCGTATAAACACGCTGCCACAGTTCGTTGTCCAGCGACTGTTGCTGAGTCTGCCGCAGCACCTGCCGCTGTAATGCCGGCAGAAAACGCGATGTACCCACCAGCAATATAGCGCTGATGGCCATCGCAATAAGCGTCTCGGCCAGCGAAAATCCGCGGGAAATTAGAGGCATGAGGCAGTCTCCTCATTGCGGCACAGGCGAATTCGCCCCCAGTCAGAGACGATAATATTCCAGCTGCCTCCTGCGCTTTGCAGACGGATATGCCCGGCCCAGGCGCTGTTACGCACCCCATAAAAACCTAGCCCCGGCGTGATGTGGCTGAGAGCCACTTCGGGCCAGCGCGGGTGCAACGTAAAGGGCGTTACTGGTGCGCATCCCGTAGGCTCATCCGCAGCACTCAGGCACCAGCTGCCGTCACGTTGCCCCACGCGCACCAGGCGGTTGCGGTTATGCCAGTTTGCGTCGTCACGCAACAGCACCAGATAATCGCGCACCTGGCCGGCGGTTTGCCACAAACGCTGTTGCTGCTGCCAGCGCTGCCAGCCGTAGAGCCCGCTGGTGCTCAGGATAAGTATCAGCGCCAGCGCGATCAGGGTTTCAATGAGGGTGTAGCCACGTTGTCGGTTCATGCCGCGAGTATGGGGAAAAAACATAGTGCAGGCGACGGGCAAAACAGCGTTTCGCGTGGCGTGCCGAAACCAGGCGCAACGTGTGCAGAGGGTTGCAAAAAAACAGGCAACGCGGTTCCAGATGCAAAAAAAAACCGGCGCCACGAGGCACCGGTTTTATTCTCTATGAGGTCATATCCTGCGCGAATTAAATCGCAACCGGCGCTTTAATTCCCGGGTGAGGGTCATAACCTTCGATGTCGAAGTCTTCAAAGCGGTAGTCAAAAATCGACGCCGGTTTGCGCTTGATAATCAGCTTCGGCAGTGGACGAGGCTCGCGGCTCAGCTGCAAATCCGTCTGCTCAAGGTGGTTGCTGTAAAGGTGAGTATCCCCACCGGTCCAGACAAAATCACCGACTTCCAGATCGCACTGCTGAGCGACCATATGCACCAGCAGCGCATAGCTGGCGATGTTAAACGGCAGGCCGAGGAACACGTCGCAGGAGCGCTGGTAGAGCTGACAGGAGAGTTTGCCGTCGGCGACGTAGAACTGGAAAAACGCATGGCACGGTGCCAGCGCCATTTTATCCAGCTCGCCCACGTTCCATGCGGAAACGATGATACGACGTGAATCCGGGTCGTTTTTCAGTTGCTCCATCACGGTACTGATCTGGTCGATGTGGCGACCGTCTGGCGCAGGCCAGGAGCGCCACTGCTTGCCATAAACCGGCCCCAGATCGCCATTCTCATCTGCCCATTCGTCCCAGATGCTGACGTTGTTTTCGTGCAGATACGCGACGTTGGTGTCACCCTGGAGGAACCACAGCAGTTCATGGATGATGGAGCGTAAATGACAGCGTTTGGTCGTCACCAGCGGGAAGCCTTCCTGCAGGTTAAAACGCATCTGATGGCCGAAAATAGAAATCGTGCCGGTACCGGTGCGGTCATTTTTTTGCGTGCCCTCAGCGAGCACTTTCTGCATCAAATCAAGATACTGTTTCATGGTTCCTCAAGAAGTTTGTTGCTGCGGACGGCGGCGATAGGCCCAGACCATCATAATGACGCCAGCAAGCACCATCGGGATGGAAAGAATCTGCCCCATGCTGATGTACTGCACCCATTCACCGGTGAACTGCTGATCCGGCTGGCGGAAGAACTCCACGATGATGCGGAATAAGCCATAGCCAATCAGGAACAGGCCGGAGACCGAGCCCGTCGGACGCGGCTTACGGATAAACAGGTTCAGAATCAGGAACAGAACGACACCTTCCAGCGCCAGCTCGTAGAGCTGCGAGGCGTGACGCGGCAGCGCGCCATAGGTATCAAACAACGATTGCCATTCCGGATGAGACGGCAGTAAAGCCAGATCTTCCGCGCGCGAGCCGGGGAAAATCATCGAATAATGGAAGCTCGGATCGACGCGTCCCCACAGCTCACCGTTAATAAAGTTCCCCAGACGTCCTGCACCAAGACCGAACGGAATCAGCGGCGCGATAAAATCGGAGACCTGGAAAAAGGTGCGCTTAGTCCGTTTGGCAAAAATGATCATCACCAGGATGACGCCAATCAGGCCACCGTGGAACGACATCCCGCCGTCCCAGACGCGGAACAAATACAGCGGATCCTGCAGGAAGACCGGCAGATTATAGAACAGGACATAGCCAATACGGCCCCCCAGGAAGACCCCCAGGAATCCGGCATACAGCAGATTTTCGACTTCGTTTTTGGTCCAGCCACTGCCCGGACGGTTGGCCCGACGGGTGGCTAGCCACATCGCAAAAACAAACCCGACCAGATACATCATGCCGTACCAGTGGAGGGCGACCGGCCCAACGGAAAATATGACCGGATCAAACTCCGGAAAATGCAGGTAGCCACTATTCATCTGTCACCATAAAGACTTGTTATTCCGCCGAAAGTGGACAGCGGTAATCATACACGCCCGACCTATGCGGGTGCTCCAAGGGGGCGAATAATAACATAAGGTTAATTCACTGGCCGCGCCGTTGTTGTAAAAGATATGTATACGGATGCTAACGGCCACCGCGGATTAGACCGCCCAGTCCGCGTCGCTCCATAAAGGCCGCCACCTGGTGGCGAACCTCCGTGGTCATCTGCGCCTCAAGGCTACGGCGTGACAGCTCCTGAGCCTCTTCAATATCAATACGTCGGAGCAGGTATTTTACCCTTGCTACCGAACGACCGTTCATGGACAGATGGCGATAGCCGAGGCCAATCAGAATCGTCACGCACATCGGATCCCCCGCCATTTCACCGCACAACCGCAGGTCGATGCCGAAGCGTTCGGCATCATGCGCGATCATCGCCAGCGCCCGCAGTACGGCGGGATGCAGGCTGTCATACATGCTGGCAACCCGGGTGTTGTTGCGATCGACGGCGAGGATATACTGGGTCAGGTCATTCGTTCCGACTGAGATAAAATCCACGCGACTGGCCAGATGCGTCAGCATAAAGACCATCGAAGGCACTTCCAGCATCACGCCAAGACGCGGGCGTGGAATGGCATAGCCAATCATCTCTTCAACTTCACGGCTGGCGCGGTCGATCAACCGACGCGCCTCGTCTACCTCATCAAGACTGGTCACCATCGGCAGTAAAATACTGAGATTACCGGTGGCGGCGTTAGCGCGCAGCATGGCCCGCACCTGAATGAGGAATATCTCCGGCTGATCGAGGGTGATGCGGATCCCGCGCCAGCCCAGGCACGGGTTCTCTTCGCTAATCGGCATATACGGCAGCTGTTTGTCAGCACCGATATCCAGCGTACGCAGGGTCACGGGCTTTTCATTAAACATCTGCAACATGCCCTGATACTGGGCAACCTGTTCCTCTTCCGACGGGAACCCGCTTTGCAGCATGAACGGAATTTCCGTTCGGTACAGGCCAATGCCGTCGATAAAGTTGCCGAGCTTTTCCTCGTGCTCAAGGCTCAGGCCGGCATTTAACATGACCTTCACCCGCTCGCCGCTTTTCAGCTCGGAGGTGTGCTCCAGGTCATCTTCCGCCAGCCGGCTGAGTTCGTTCTCTTCGCTGACCAGGCGCTGATACTCTTGCAACAGCGCCGGTTCCGGGTCGACCAGGAGTTCGCCGCGATAGCCGTCCACCACCAGCATATGACCGTGAAGCAGCGAAGGCTGAATATCGGCCCCCATGACTGTCGGGATCCCTAACGCCCGCACCATAATGGCGGCGTGCGAGTTTGCCGCGCCATCGCGGACAACGACGCCTGCCAGCCTGTCCTGCGGAACTTCCGCCAGCGTTGTTGCCGACAGCTCGTCCGCCACCAGCACAATACGCGCCGGCCAGGTATTGGGGCCCTGAGTTGTATCATCGAGATGGAAAAGCAGACGTTGGCCCAGCGTACGCAGATCGCCGGCCCGCTCTTTCAGATAGCCATCGCTCAACGCGGCAAACTGCTCGGCGAACTTCTCGATGATCTTTTTCACCGCCCATTCAGCCACCGATCCTTTGTCGACTTCCGCAAAAAGCTCGCGGCGCAAACGTGCGTCAGACAGGAGGTGTGAATAGAGGTCGAAGATAGCCGAGGTCTCTTTCTGCGCCCCGGCGGCATAGCGCTTGCTGTAGCGACGAAACTCATTCGCCGCCTCTTCCAGCGCGCCGGTCAGACGTTCGCGTTCAGAAGCCGTATCGAGCGTTGAAGCTTCATACACCTGCTCCATAAGCGGCAGGCTGATGTCCATCCAGCCCTCGGCAATAGCGACCCCGGAGGAGGCAGGCAGCGCGCGGATACGCGTCTGTCGATACTGGCCAAACAGCGCCGTCAGCTGTGACTGGGAAAGAATGGCGGCCATTTGCGTCGCCAGAGTGACAAGAAACGACTCTTCGCTTTCGTCAAACTGACGCAGCTCGCGCTGCTGCACCACCAGCACACCAAGCAGCTGGCGCCGCTGGATAATCGGGACGCCAAGAAACGCGCGGAAACGATCCTCTTTGACGGCCGGAATATATTTAAAGCTGGGGTGTTTTTGCGCATCGGCAAGGTTGATAGGCTCCGCAAGGCGCCCGACCAGGCCAACCAGGCCTTCGTCAAATGCGAGCGCAACGGTACGCCCGCGAGGTTTTTTCAGCCCGCGAGTGGCCATAAGGTAGTAGCATCGTCGGTCGTGATCGGCCAGGTAAACCGAACAGACTTCCGTTTCCATCGCTTTGCAGATATCGGTGACCAGGATATCCAGCGCCTCGTTTAAACGCGGCGCACTCGCGACCTTCTCGACGATTTCTCGTAACCGAGTGAGCATAATGTGCGTGGCTTAACCTCTTTTACGTCGATATGCAGGCGCGCTTTGCGGTTTAGGTGCACTTTCCGCCAGCGACATGGTGACGCTGGCAAACTCTTTCATCACCCGGCGGTACACGTCGCGCTTAAACGACACCACCTGACGAACCGGGTACCAGTAACTTACCCAGCGCCAACCATCAAACTCAGGTGTACTACTGGTTTGCATATTGATTTCCGCATCACTGCCGATCAACTGCAGAAGAAACCACTTCTGTTTCTGGCCGATACAAACCGGCTTTGTGTCCCAACGCACCAAACGTTTAGGCAACTTGTAACGCAGCCAGTTACGGGTTGAGGCCAGGATTCGCACATCTTTACGACTTAACCCAACCTCTTCGAACAATTCCCGATACATGGCCTGCTCGGCTGATTCCCCTGGATTAATGCCCCCTTGCGGGAACTGCCACGAGTGCTGACCATAGCGCCTGGCCCACATAACCTGGCCCTGGCGGTTACAGATTACAATACCGACATTTGGGCGGTAGCCATCGTCATCAATCACCGGACTACCTCAAAATAATCTTCAATGTGAACGATTGTTTCACACTCGCTGTAAACGGTAAACCACTCTGTTGCCCCTGTGCGGCCGAATAACATTTGAATAACTCACAGTAATCAGCAGAGTTATAAACAACGAAAGCGATCGCGACCCCATTTTATTCACTTTTTCTGTGGATAGAGTTGTGAAGAAGTATGGAATTACCCAGGGAAAACCCAGAGCAGTCTGAAACACGTACGGATAGTACGATTTAATAATGGCATTATATTCATTACGTTAGCACACAAACCTTTCAATAATTACAGCTAAACGTGATGATCATCACACATGCGATCCTGGAACTGATGAAAGATCGAACAATGTCGATTTTATCCACAGATTATGCGAGCCTGCTGGGCACATTTTGTCTAAAAATTCGATTTTCGTCGCACGTCAAGGCTGTAAATGGAAACAGTAGTGCCGCTTTTCCCCAGTTATCCCATTTTTCTGTGGATAACATGGTGTAAGATCCTGTTCATTGCCAGTGACCAGTTCTGGAAAACCCATTTTCACTATTTTCACAACGGCAAAAAAATGAAAAAAAATCCATACGAATCATCAAATTGTCATAGTTACCCAGGAAAAGGTAAACTCTGTCCACAACGCAGCAAATTACCGTTCATTTTTTGACCAGGGGTTTTACCGTATGTCCGCCATCGCACCGTTAACGTCTCCACCGCAATCCCAGCAGCAGCTCCTGGCCCAGGCACAGGGGCTGGCGGGCTATTCGCTGGGTGAACTGGCGGCGCTGGCCGGTATTCCCATCCCACGAGATTTAAAACGCGATAAAGGATGGATTGGCATCCTGCTGGAAATTTGGCTGGGTGCCAGCGCCGGAAGTAAACCGGAGCAGGATTTCGCCGCGCTGGGCGTCGAGCTGAAAACTATCCCCGTCGATAGCCAGGGCCGCCCGCTGGAGACCACCTTTGTTTGCGTCGCCCCGCTCACCGGAAACAGCGGCGTGACCTGGGAAAGCAGTCACGTGCGCCATAAGCTCAAACGCGTCCTGTGGGTGCCGGTGGAGGGTGAACGCGCCATTCCTCTGGCAGAACGTCGCGTCGGCGCCCCGCTGCTGTGGAGCCCGAATGAAGAAGAGGATCGCCAGCTGCGAATGGACTGGGAGGAACTGATGGATCTGATTGTCCTCGGCCAGGTTGAACGCATCACAGCCCGTCATGGCGAGGTGCTACAGCTGCGTCCAAAAGCCGCCAACAGCAAAGCGTTGACCGAGGCTATTGGCGCCCGCGGCGAGCCCATTCTCACCCTGCCACGCGGCTTCTACCTGAAAAAGAATTTTACCGCCGCCCTGCTGGCCCGTCATTTTCTCCTCGGGCACGATTAATTTTTTGTTCTGCCTGCCGGGTTGCATATAATTGCGACTTTCTTTTTTGCAGGACTTTGAACAATGTTATTTGCATGGATAACCGATCCTAACGCCTGGCTGGCGCTCGGTACGCTGACGCTGCTGGAGATAGTGCTGGGGATCGACAATATTATTTTTCTCTCCCTCGTTGTGGCGAAACTCCCTACCGCCCAGCGCGCTCACGCGCGACGCATCGGCCTGATGGGCGCAATGCTGATGCGTCTCGGGCTGCTGGCCTCGATAGCCTGGGTCGTCAAGCTGACCAACCCGCTGTTTGCCGTGATGGGACATGAGATTTCCTTCCGCGATTTGATCTTACTGCTCGGCGGCCTGTTCCTTATCTGGAAAGCCAGCAAAGAGATCCACGAGTCTATTGAGGGTGAAGAAGAGGGGCTCAAAACCAACGTGCACTCCTTTATGGGCGCCATCGTGCAGATCATGCTGCTGGATATCATTTTCAGCCTCGATTCGGTGATTACCGCCGTGGGGCTGTCGGACCATCTGTTCATTATGATGGCGGCGGTGGTCATTGCCGTCGGCGTGATGATGTTTGCCGCCCGGCCAATCGGTGACTTCGTTGACCGTCATCCGTCGGTGAAAATGTTGGCCCTGTCGTTTTTGATCCTGGTCGGCTTTACCCTGATGCTGGAAAGCTTCGAGATACATATTCCGAAAGGCTACATCTACTTCGCGATGTTCTTCTCGATTGCCGTCGAAAGCCTTAACCTGCTGCGCAATAAAAAAAATCCGCTGTAACCCACAAAAATGCAGCCCAAACCTGGGCTGCAATCTTTTTTAAGACTTTACTGCTTTTTATGTCTCACAAATCAGGCTATTAATACACTGGTGTGAGGTGCGACCATTAAAGAGGTAGTGACGATGAAAAAATGGGCAGTATTGATTTCCGCCGTAGGACTGGCGTTCTCGGTTTCCGGTTGCAGCAGCGATTATGTGATGGCAACAAAAGATGGCCGCATGATTCTGACCGATGGTAAGCCAGCCGTTGATGATGATACCGGTCTTATCAGTTACGAAGATCAGCAGGGCAACAAAATGCAGATCAATCGCGACGACGTGTCACAGATTATTAAACGTTAAGATTTTTCGTCGGCCAGCCGCCTGCCAGCTATCGCCTGGCGAGGCCGCCTTCCCCGACACAGTACTGTCTTAAAAAAGAGTCGGGATATTCTGATACATCCGCAGCATCATGTCTTCGGATGCCGAAAGCCCGGCTTTTTTGATCTTTTTACTTCCTCTTTTTCTTCCCCTCTGCCATTTTGATACTCCTTTGTCGGGGAACTCCTGACCTTGTTAATAAAAAAGGAAGCCGGCTATGCAGTATCACCGTATCCCACACAGTTCTCTTGAGATCAGCACGCTTGGGCTGGGCACTATGACTTTTGGTGAGCAAAATAGCGAGGCCGACGCGCACGAACAGCTCGACTACGCTGTCAGCCAGGGTATTAACCTGATTGATGTCGCTGAAATGTATCCCGTTCCGCCACGCCCGGAGACTCAGGGGCTGACGGAAACCTACGTCGGCAACTGGCTGGCGAAACGCGGCAATCGCGAAAAGCTGATTATCGCCTCGAAAGTCAGCGGTCCGGCGCGCAATAACGACAGCAGCATTCGCCCTAACCATGTGCTCGATCGTAAAAACATCCGTGACGCCCTGCACGATAGCCTGAAGCGCCTGCAAACCGACTATCTCGACCTCTATCAGGTTCACTGGCCGCAGCGTCCGACCAACTGTTTCGGTAAGCTGGGCTATACCTGGACCGACTCCGCGCCGGTCGTTACTCTGCTGGACACCCTGGAAGCGCTTACTGAATTCCAGCGCGCCGGTAAAATCCGCTATATCGGCGTCTCCAATGAAACAGCCTTCGGCGTCATGCGTTATCTGCATCTGGCGGATAAACACGATCTGCCGCGGATTGTCACCATCCAGAATCCCTACAGCCTGCTGAACCGCAGTTACGAAGTGGGCCTGGCGGAAGTCAGTCAGTATGAAGGCGTTGAGCTGCTGGCATATTCTTGCCTGGCGTTCGGCACGCTAACCGGCAAGTACCTTAACGGTGCAAAACCGGCTGGTGCACGTAATACGCTGTTTAGCCGCTTCACGCGCTATAGTAGCGAGCAGTCGCAGAAAGCAGTAGCGGCCTACGTCGATATCGCCAAACGCCATAACCTCGATCCGGCCCAGATGGCGCTGGCCTTTGTCCGCCGTCAGCCGTTTGTTGCCAGCACGCTGCTGGGCGCAACCTCGCTGGAGCAGCTTAAAACTAACGTTGAAAGTCTGCATCTTGAGCTGAGTGAAGCGGTCTTAGCGGAAATTGAAGCGGTACATCAGGTGTATACCTACCCGGCACCGTAAGAAAGATAAATCATCGAATCGCGCCGTCCTCTGCCCGGAGGCGGCGCGCAGCGCCTGTCCGGGCTACCAACCCTGCAAACCGCAACGTCCGGGCGACGAAACCACAGCATGCACGATTCTGTAGTCCGGTCAGCGTAGCGCCAACGGGGATTATGCGCGGCGTCCCCAGACCCACAGGGCAGTGATGGCCAGCGCAAACACCGCGCCAAAGCCAATTCCGACACCCACCACCGGAATGCCGATACTCACCGCCAGCGAATAGAGCCCTAGCATCAGCAGCATGGCCACGTTTTCACCGAGATTCTGTACCGCAATTGCGTTGCCTGCGCCAACCGTGTGCTTACCGCGCTCCTGCAACAGCGCATTGAGCGGCACGATAAAGAAACCGCCGAAGATACCGAGCAGCAGAAGCAGACCAAATGCCGGCAATAGCGCATGCTGTATCGCGAAAAAGATCACCGCAACGCCGATCAAAATCCCGGCAGGCATACAGCGAGAGACCGTTTGTAGCGTGACCAGCTTCGCCGCCGCGCCCGCTCCCAGCACAATCCCGACCGCCACCATCGCATTGAGATAGGTCGGCATCGCGTTACTGGTGATGCCAAGCGCTACCGGCACCCACAGCACCAGCAGGAAACGTAGCGTCACGCCAGCGCCCCAGAACAGACTGGTACCCACCAGTGAAAAGCGCGTTTCACCATTACGCCATAACGTTTTACAAGCGCTGAAGAAGCTGTGCGTCATCGGCGTAAAGCGCCATGACTGCCCCGGACGCGCCGCCGGCAGCTTCGGGATCCACAGGTTAGCGATCACTGCACCGCCATACACCACCGCACAGATGGCCAGCGCGGCCAGCACGTGCCAGTCGGCAAGAATGCCCCCGGCCATCGACCCCAGCAAAATAGCCGCAATGGTGGACGACTCCATTAAACCGTTAGCCTTCACTAACTTATCCCCGGTGGTCAGCTCGCCGAGGATGCCATATTTTGCCGGTGAATAAGCCGCCGCACCGACGCCTACCAGCGTATAGCCGAGAAACGGGTTGAGGCCAAAACAAATGCAGCCTGCGCCAATCAGCTTCATGCCGTTGGCCACCATCATCACTCGCCCCTTGGCAAAGCTGTCGGCAAACTGGCCGACAAACGGCGCAAATAGAATGTAAGCACCCACAAACAACATCTGCATCACCGGCTGGCTCCAGTCCGGGTAGAACTGCTGCTTCATCAGCGCGAGCGTGGCAAACAGCAGGGCATTATCGCCAAACGCCGAGAGAAACTGGGCGCAGATGACCGCCATCATGCCTTTCGAGTACAGCGAGGTGTTAGTGTGTACTGACTCACTCATCAGAATGTTCCGTCTGCTTAACCATACTTTGAAGGGTGACAAAATCCGGCTTACCGCTGCCGAGAACCGGCAGCTGCTTCAGCCAGCGAATGTCGCGCGGTACCGCCAGCTCCGGTACGCCATGTTCACGGGCATAACGCAGCAGTTTTTCACGGTTCAGTTCATTATCGGTGGTAAAGAGCACCAGCGCCTCGCCTTTACCGGCATCTTGTTTAACCGCCGTGGCATGCATCTTGTCAGGCGAGATGGCCAAAGCGACCTGCTCGACCATTTCCAGCGACACCATTTCACCGGCGATTTTCGCAAAACGTTTGGCACGCCCCTGAATACGTACGTAGCCCTGCTCGTCGAAGGCGACGATATCCCCGGTGTCGTACCAGCCGCTTTCAACTTCACCGTGCTGATTTTCCGCCGTAGGTGCTTCCAGCACGCCCGGGTTCTCCACCCGCAGATAGCCGTTCATGATGTTCGGCCCTTTAAGTTGCAGGCGGCCGCCCTCTTCAATACCCGGCATCGCCAGCAGGCGTGCATCCATCCCCGGCAGAATACGCCCTACGGTACCGACTTTTGCCGCCATCGGGACGTTAATCGACACAACCGGCGCACACTCGGTCACGCCATAGCCTTCCAGAATACGCAGGCCAAATTTATCCTGCCACAGCTGCTTCGTACTCTCCTGAAGCTTTTCTGCCCCGGCCACAACGTAGCGTAGACGATAAAAATCATAAGGATTGGCAAAGCGCGCATAGTTCCCAAGGAAGGTCGACGTCCCAAACAGCACCGTACAGTTGCGGTCATAAACCAGCTCCGGCACCACCCGATAATGCAGCGGGCTGGGGTAGAGGAAGACCTCCGCGCCGGTAAACAGCGGGGTAAACAGGCCGACCGTCAGACCAAAGGAGTGGAACAGCGGCAGCGCCGACATAAAGCGGTCGTGGGCAGTAAAGTCGGCAATCGTTTTAATCTGCTCGACGTTGGCCAGAATGCTCTTATGGCTGTGCACGACCCCTTTCGGGTTGCCTTCGGAGCCGGAGGTAAAGAGGATAATTGCCGCATCTTCCGGCTGCTGCTTAACCTGCGCCAGTTTCGGCGCCAGCAGGTGGCCGAAGATCCACAGCTTATCGCCGGTCGTCACGTCCCCCTTCAGGTCTTCAAGGAATACCCAACGCACCTGGGTGAGCTGTTCCGGCAGGTGCCAGAGTTTGCCTTTATCAAGGAAGGTGCGGGAGGTAAAAATGGTTTTGATTTCGGCGGCGGTAATAGCGCTGCTGAGCCCCTTCACCCCGGCGGTATAGTTCATCATGGCCGGAATACGCCCGCGGGCAATGGCGCCGAAGATAACCGCCGCGCTAATGCCGGCGTTGGGTAGCATCAGACCGATTCTTTCGCCCTGAGCGCTGTATTTTTCCAGAATGCGCGCCACAAAAAGGGTTTTGGTCAGCAGCTTGCGATAGGTATCGGGTTGAAAGTTAATATCTTCCACGCAGTGTTTCCGCGCGCCAAACCGATCCTGCGCCGCCAGCAGCGACTCATACAGCGTTTCTCGCGGGCGCACCGCCATTCGTGCTTCCATCATTATCTGATGCAGCATCTCCCCGGCGATTTTGCGGCGATCGCGGGCGCGAGGAGCCTGAGGCATGTCAATGCGGGTCGGCGGCAGAAGATGGAGCTGAATGCGTGGGAACAGGCGACGCTTAACCAGCCCCTTGAGGCGGCTGAAGTGGGTCAGTTCCGCGCCTTCTATACGCAGCGGAATAATCGTTGCCTGCGACTTTGCGGCCACAAACGCCGCCCCGTCATAGATTTTCATCAGCGAACCGCTGACCGAGATACGCCCTTCCGGGAAGATAACCACCGGACGTCCCTGCTCAATCAGCCGCACCAGGTGCTTAATTGACATCGGTTTCGTTGGGTCGAGCGGGACAAAGTCGATCAGGGGCGTCAGTACCCGCATAAACCAGCGCTGGCTGATAGAGCTGTACACCGCAAAGACCGGTCGCACGGGCAGGAATAAGGCTAACAGGATCCCATCGATGAAAGAGACGTGATTCGGGGTGATCAAGACCTTTTGTTGTTGCAAGGACTGCGTGTCGCCGGTCAATCTGACCCGATACAACCCTTTGAACAACAGCCTGAAAAATGCCAACAGCATAACAACTCCCTTTGACCGGTGATTAAGTCATTGCAGGTTACACGAGAAGGCGTTTGAAAGCAGTGCGGGGGGAATATTTGGCATAAAAAAAACCTGCGCATCTGCGCAGGCCGGTGCAAGATAATCAGTACGAAATGCGTACTTAAAAACTCACCTATCAATACCTCTGGGACCCTGATTGTCCCGGTTTTCGCCCCTGCTGCACCAGCAAATAAACGCAAGGGAATAAGCCTAAGTGCAACCAGTTATTGCCATTTTCGCTATCTGTAACAAGGGTGAGCTGCGGGCGGAAAGCGTTGTATTGCGCGGTGAGGCGGCGGGTTTTCGCCGCGAGCAAATCACGGCATATCCTGCAGGCAAAAAAAAACCTGCGCATCTGCGCAGGCTGGTGTAATTAGAGTGGCCAACGTAGTGTTGACTCCACCTATCAATACCTCTGGGATAGCCAGAATATCAATGCAGTGAATAGAGAGACCAGCGAACATTCGCAACAGCTAATCGCAAAGTGTAAGCAAAGGTGTGAATCTTCCCATCGCCGTTTCATTCGTCTCTCCTTCCCGGCGCTGTCGGGTGTGTAACTTTTTCACCATTAAGGCAAGTCTGCATCACATTTGCGTGAAGCCGAACGCCTCCAGCCTTGAATCTGCCCAGCTTTCCCGTAACATAACCACTATGTAAACGCTTACCCTAAAAAAGGTCTGGTATGGCGACAATTAAGGATGTAGCCCGACTCGCTGGAGTGTCCGTCGCTACCGTATCCCGCGTCATCAACAACTCCCCCAAAGCCAGTGAAACCTCGCGCCAGTCGGTTACCGCAGCGATGGAAACGCTGAATTATCACCCCAATGCCAACGCCCGCGCGCTGGCGCAGCAATCGACGGAGACCGTCGGTCTGGTGGTGGGCGACGTGTCCGATCCTTTCTTCGGTGCCATGGTCAAAGCCGTTGAACAGGTGGCCTACAACACCGGTAATTTTTTGCTGATCGGCAACGGATATCACAGTATCAAAAAAGAGCGCCAGGCCATTGAACAGCTTATTCGCCACCGCTGCGCGGCGCTGGTGGTGCACGCCAAAATGATCCCTGACGACGAGCTCGCCGGATTGATGAAACAAATCCCGGGGATGGTGCTGATCAACCGCATTCTGGCCGGCTTTGAACAACGCTGCGTCGCTCTGGATGACCGCTATGGCGCCTGGCTGGCGACGCGTCACCTGATTCAGCAAGGACACACGCGTATCGGCTATCTCTGTTCCAACCACGCGATTTCGGATGCTGAAGATCGCCTGCAGGGCTATTACGCGGCGTTAACAGAGAGCGGTTTGCCCTGCAACGATCGGCTGGTAACCTTTGCCGAGCCTGACGAAAGCGGCGGCGAACACGCCATCACCGAACTACTGGGCCGCGGCAGGAATTTTACTGCCGTCGCCTGCTATAACGACTCAATGGCCGCAGGCGCGATGGGCGTGCTGAATGATAATGGCATCGACGTCCCGCACGAGATTTCGCTGATTGGCTTCGATGATGTGCTGATCTCTCGCTACGTTCGCCCGCGCCTGACGACGGTGCGTTATCCCATCGTAACGATGGCGACACAGGCCGCAGAACTGGCGCTGGCACTGGCGGATCAGCGCCCGGCACCTGAAATCACGCATTTATTCAGCCCAACGCTGGTCCGTCGTCACTCGGTAATGACACCGCCACAAGGCGATAAATCGTAACGATAGAGGCTGACGGCGGTGGCCGGGTAGTCCAGACCTTCGCCGATATACTGCCAGCCGTAGCGCTCATAAAAATCGCGACAGGCGGAGTAAAGATACAGCTGCGGATGCCCAAGCCGGCGGGCGTAGTCGATGACGTGCTGCTGTAATTTTCCCGCGACGCCCTGCCCGCGAGCATTCTGGTCGACGTACAGCGCCGCCATCCACGGAAACAGATCCTGGCGGCTGATTAAGTCACAGCGCCATAGCCCCACGGTCCCTAAAAGCATTTCGCCTTCGACGGCAACAAAGGTGAGCGGTAGCGCCTCCGGCGTCTGGCTGTGCGCGATGATGCTGGCAAAAAAAGCCTGTGGCAGCGTCTCGCCGCCAAAAGCCTGCCAGAGCCACATTATGACCTGGTCGGCATGCTGTGGTAGCGCGTATAAGGGTTGAATATGCATGACCAATCCCCTGCTGAAAAATCCTGTGGTTGCCAGTATACCGCGCGCGCAGCGGCCCGTACCGGAGGGCTGAACGCACGGAAAAGGTATTTTGCGTTCACTTCCTGCAAAAAGCGTGATCGCGATAGTTCTTTGCGCCCGGTTGAGCGCATATCCCTATGAATGTCTGTGATAAACTTCGGCTTATCACGTGAAATCAGGAATCGATGAATGGCTACAATGCTGGATGTCTCAATTCGCGCAGGCGTCTCTAAAGCGACGGTTTCCCGCGTGTTGAACGGCACAGGTCAGGTTAAAGAGAGCACCCGCCAACAGGTGTTTAAAGCGATGGAAGAGCTGGGATACCGGCCAAACTTTCTCGCTCGTTCGTTGGCGAACCGCACCAGCAACAGTATTGGACTGGTGGTTTCTACCTTCGACGGTTTCTACTTTGGCCGCCTGCTGCAACAGGCTTCTCGCCAGACGGAGGCCTGGGGAAAACAGCTGATCGTCACCGACGGCCACGATGCCCCGGAGCGCGAAGAAGAGGCGGTACAGATGCTCGCCGACCGTCAGTGCGACGCCATCATCCTCTATACCCGCCATATGAGCGAAAAGAAGATCATGTCGCTGATCGAATCCATCGATATGCCGCTTATCGTGATTAACCGCGACGTCAGCCTGGCGCGGGAACGCTGCGTATTCTTCGAGCAAGAAGATGCGGCCTTTCAGGCAGTGAGCTATCTGATTACCCAGGGGCACCGGGATATCGCCTGCATGACAGTGCCGATGCATACTCCTACGGGAAAAGCTCGCCTGCAGGGATACCGCAAGGCCCTGAAAAAACACGGCATCGCGTGGGATCCGGCGAAAGTAAAATACGGTGACTCGACGATGACCCGCGGCTATGAACTCTGCCGGGAGCTGCTTGATGAGAAAACGACGTTCAGCGCGCTGTTTTCCTGTAACGATGATATGGCACTGGGTGCCTCAAAAGCGCTGCATCAGGCGGGGCTGCGGATCCCGCAGGACGTTTCGCTGTTCGGCTTCGACGATGCTCCCAGCGCAAAATGGCTCGAGCCCGGCCTGTCGACGGTCTATCTGCCGATCGATAATATGATCACCACCGCCATCGATCAGGCGATCAAACTCGCCAACGACCAGCCGATCGAAACGATCCCGCCGTTCACCGGCACGCTGGTATTGCGTGAGTCGGTAACGACGGGGCCATACTTTTAGAACTGCTCTAAGACCAGCAGCTCCTGGATCGTCTGCCGACGACGGATAAGCCTGGCGCTGCCGTTGTCGAACAGCACTTCAGGCAGCAGCGGGCGGCTGTTGTAGTTCGAGGACATCGATGCGCCGTAGGCTCCCGTATCGTGCAATACCAGATAATCACCCGGCGCCACATCCGGCAGCAGACGCGTCTCCACTTTACCCCCTTCCTGCTGAGTAAAAACATCGCCCGATTCACACAGCGGCCCGGCCACCACGGTTTCGATAAGCGGCGCGGCGCTCAGGTCACGGCCATCCGCCGCCAGCGCGGTGATGTGATGGTAGCTGCCGTACATTGACGGACGCATCAGATCGTTAAAACCGGCATCAATCAGGACAAAATGGCGGCTGCCCATCTCTTTTACGCTGCGCACCTGAGAGACCAGCACGCCGGATTCGGCGACCAGGAAACGTCCCGGTTCGATTTCCAGTTTTACCGGATGACCCAGGTGTCTGGCGATCTGCTCGCGCGCGGCGTTCCACAGACCATAGTAGTGATCGGTATCGATCGTCTCTTCGCCTTCGCGGTAAGGGATCGACAGCCCGCCGCCGGCAGAGATCGCCTGCAGATCCTGTCCGAACTCAACCACCTGGCGCACCATCGCCCCACACACCTGTTCCAGATGAGCGTAATCCACCCCGGAACCAATATGCATATGAATTCCCACCAGCTGGAGCTGATAGCGACGGATCACTTCCAGCGCCGCCGGCAGATGGCTGTACCAGATCCCGTGCTTGCTGTTTTCACCACCGGTGTTGGTTTTTTGGCTGTGGCCGTGACCGAAGCCCGGGTTGACGCGCAGCCAGACGCGATGGCCCGGAGACACGGCTCCCAGCTGGCTCAGCATATCCACCGAACCGGCGTTGACCGGGATCTGTAGCGCTTTGACGCGTTCCAGCGTCGCTTCATCGATCAGATCGGCGGTAAAAACGATATCTTCCGGATGCTGCTGCGGGTCATAACCCGCCGCCAGCGCACGCTCAATCTCCCCCAAGGAGACGGAATCCACCTTCACACCCTGTTCGCGCATCAGGCGCAAAATATGGATATTGGAGCAGGCCTTCTGGGCAAAGCGCACCACGTCGAACTGACTGAGCTGGGCTATCTGGCGGCGGATAATCTGTGCGTCATAAACCCATACCGGGCAGCCAAACTCGGCAGGCAGGCGAAGCAGGTTCTCGGCGGTCAGGTCGGTATCGGTGGCGTAAAGCGAGCGTGGCATGGTGAACTCCGGCGTTATCTGTGTTGTGCGTCTTTTTTATGATTACGCCATAGCCTGAAGAGAATAAAAAATATCGTTTTATCGTGACTCTATGCAAAAATGATATGGATAACGAATATCAACAGAGAGCCGCCATGCCTGCCGTCAATTTGCGCCATATTGAAATCTTCCATGCGGTGATGACCGCCGGCAACCTGACCGAGGCGGCCCGCCTGCTGCATACCTCTCAGCCGACCGTCAGCCGTGAGCTGGCGCGCTTTGAAAAGGTGATCGGACTAAAGCTGTTTGAGCGTACCCGCGGGCGTTTGCAGCCTACGGTGCAGGGATTACGACTGTTTGAAGAGGTTCAGCGCTCCTGGTACGGGCTGGACCGGATCGTCAGCGCCGCCGAAAGTCTGCGCGAATTCCGCCAGGGCGAGCTGTCCGTCGTCTGTCTGCCGGTGTTTTCCCAGTCGTTTTTGCCGCTGCTGCTGCAGCCCTTTCTGGCGCGCTATCCGGAGGTCAGCCTGCAAATTGTACCGCAGGAATCACCGCTGCTGGAGGAGTGGCTCTCCGCACAACGCCACGATCTCGGTCTGACGGAAACCCTGCATACGCCCGCCGGGACCGAACGAACGCCGCTGTTAACGCTCAACGAGGTCTGCGTGCTGCCGCAGGGCCACGCGCTTGCCAGTAAACAGGTGCTGACTCCGGCCGATTTCCACGGTGAGAACTATATCAGCCTGTCGCGTACTGACAGCTACCGTCAGCTGCTTGATGCCCTGTTTCTTGACCATCAGGTTAAACGCCGGATGGTGGTGGAGACCCATAGCGCGGCCTCCATTTGTGCAATGGTGCGAGCGGGCGTCGGGATCTCAGTCGTCAACCCGCTCACCGCCCTCGATTATGCCGAAAGCGGCGTAGTGGTGCGGCACTTTAGCGTCGACGTGCCCTTTACCGTGAGCCTGATCCGCCCTCTGCATCGTCCCGGGTCGGCGCTGGTCGAGACATTTATCCAGCACCTGCAGGGCAGCCTGACGCATATACAGCGCCCGCTCGACGCGGTGCTTAAGAGAGCATAAATGTCACCGCATCAGCAGCATGAATCGCGGCGGTATCGAACACCGGCAGCGGGCTGCTCTGCGCGGGTACCAGCAGGCCAATCTCGGTGCAGCCAAAGATAACCCCTTCCGCTCCCTGCTCCGCCAGCGACTCAATCACCTGCAGGTAATAATCGCGGGAGTCGTCGTTAAACGCCCCCAGGCACAGCTCATCAAAAATGATCCGGTTAATGCGTTCGCGGTCGTCAGCTTCCGGGATGAGGGTTTCGATAGCGAACTGTGTTTGCAGGCGACCGCGATAAAAATCCTGCTCCATGGTATAACGCGTTCCGAGCAGGGCGGCCCGGCTTTGGCCTTTGGCGGTAATCGCCCGCCCGGTGGCATCGGCAATATGCAGGAACGGCACTTCACAGCGCGTTTCGATAGCCTGCGCCACTTTGTGCATGGTGTTAGTACACAGGACGATCCCTTCCGCACCCGCCTGCTGCAACCCTACGGCCGCCTGGGCCAGGATCTCGCCGGCGCGATCCCACTGCCCTGCAGACTGACAGGCCTCAATCTCATGGAAATCGACGCTGTGCAGCAGCAGGCTTGCTGAGTGCAGGCCACCTAAATTTGCCTTGATACCTTCGTTAATCAGGCGGTAATAGGGAATCGTTGATTCCCAGCTCATGCCGCCCAACAGGCCAATCGTTTTCATCGTCTGCTCCTGATTATGATTTGCTCCAGTGAACCAAACTTGTGATCAACTTTCCACTTCTCTTGTCGATCGTTTCTTTCCCGGTGATTCTGCGATAAATTAAATGAAACATTGTTTCACTTAACAACAGGACTGCCGGATGTTTATTTTTCACAACGAGACTACCCTTGAAGATCTGGGCAATGGCGTGACCCGTCGCATTCTTGCGCATGATGGCAACATGATGGCCGTGGAGGTCAATTTCGAAGCGGGTGCCAT
This sequence comes from Klebsiella sp. I138, assembly GCF_051131765.1. Taxonomy (NCBI): domain Bacteria; kingdom Pseudomonadati; phylum Pseudomonadota; class Gammaproteobacteria; order Enterobacterales; family Enterobacteriaceae; genus Klebsiella; species Klebsiella sp. I138. The sequence continues at coordinate 5,163,077 of NZ_CP180447.1, read as the reverse complement.
CGGGCCGATGCACAATCACCCCCACGAACAGCTGACCTATGTGCTTTCCGGCGAATTTGAGTTCACCATTGGCGAAGAGAAACGCGTCGTCCGCGCCGGGGATACGCTTTACAAAAAGCCGCATATTATGCACGGCTGCATCTGCCTGAAGCCGGGAACCCTGCTGGATACCTTTACTCCGGTTCGTGAGGATTTCCTGTAAAACCCACCTTTCCAGGGGGCATCTCCGCCGTGCCCCTTCCCCCCACAGTCCTTTTCCTTTTTTTTCCTTTTCGCCAGATAAATTTGTTAATAAATATGTTAAATAAACATAATTAGCTAACCATTTATCTCCTTCATTTCTGCATCAGGCCTCATTTTCCTCCTGTTACGCCATCCCTCACCATCTCTGGAAAATGCTTGCCATCTCACTTTTTGAAACATCGTTTCGACTTCGATCACATTTCCGCTATGAATCGAATGACTCTGTAATAAATAGCAATAAAATAAAATTAAAACGGTGTTTTATAAAATCAAGGCGCCGGACAAGTAAAAACCGAAACATCCAGGCTCAGCAGGGAAGCTGCGAGCAAAAGCCCATAACAAACACAAGGTTAAAAAGGAAGCCAACGCCAGCTGACACACCAGATACCGATTCACTCTCTGCCCGTAACTGGGCACAGAAAAACCATGACACCGAATCCGTTTTACAAACTCGTAAGCCAGGTAGGTATGTATGAATGAAAACAAGATGCTGGGATTGGCATGGATATCGCCCTATATCATCGGGCTGATAGTCTTTACCGCTTTTCCCTTTGTTTCATCTTTCTTCCTCAGTTTCACTGAGTACGATTTGATGAGTCCGCCGGTGTTTAACGGCATTGAAAACTATCGCTACATGCTGACCGAAGATGCCCTCTTCTGGAAATCCATGGGCGTGACCTTTGCTTACGTCTTTTTAACGATTCCGTTAAAACTGGCTTTCGCGCTGGGTATTGCGTTTGTCCTTAACTTTAAGCTGCGCGGCATCGGTTTTTTCCGTACCGCTTATTACATCCCTTCCATTCTCGGCAGTTCGGTGGCAATTGCGGTCCTGTGGCGCGCGCTGTTCGCTATTGATGGCCTGCTGAACAGCTTTATCGGCGTGCTGGGGTTCGATCCGGTGAACTGGCTCGGCGAGCCATCGTTGGCGCTGATGTCCGTTACCCTGCTGCGCGTCTGGCAGTTCGGTTCGGCGATGGTCATCTTCCTCGCCGCGCTGCAAAACGTCCCGCAGTCACAATATGAAGCGGCGATGATCGACGGCGCCTCTAAATGGCAGATGTTTATGAAGGTCACCGTGCCGCTGATTACGCCGGTTATCTTCTTCAACTTCATTATGCAGACCACCCAGGCGTTCCAGGAGTTTACCGGTCCATACGTCATCACCGGCGGTGGCCCGACCTACTCCACCTATCTGTTCTCGCTCTACATCTACGACACCGCGTTTAAGTACTTCGATATGGGCTACGGCGCGGCGCTGGCGTGGGTGCTGTTCCTGGTGGTCGCGGTCTTTGCCGCCATCGCGTTCAAGTCATCGAAATATTGGGTGTTCTACTCCGCCGATAAGGGAGGCAAAAATGGCTGATATTCAACAAATCACCCCGGCAATGGAAATTGCGGAGCGTGAAGTTGCCCGCACTCTGCGCCGTGAAAAAGTCAGCCGGTCAATCCGCTACGTGATTCTGCTGTTCGTCGGCCTGCTGATGCTCTACCCGCTGGTGTGGATGTTCTCTGCGTCGTTCAAACCGAACCATGAAATCTTCACCACCCTGAGCCTGTGGCCTGCCCACGCGACCTGGGACGGTTTTATTAACGGCTGGAAAACCGGGACCGAGTACAACTTTGGGCACTACATGCTGAACACCTTTAAGTATGTGATCCCGAAAGTTCTGCTGACCATTATCTCCTCCACCATCGTGGCCTACGGCTTTGCCCGCTTCGAGATCCCGTGGAAGAAATTCTGGTTCGCGACGCTTATCACCACCATGCTGCTGCCGAGCACCGTCCTGCTGATCCCGCAGTACCTGATGTTCCGTGAAATGGGCATGTTGAACAGCTACCTGCCGCTGTATCTGCCGCTGGCATTTGCGACGCAAGGGTTCTTCGTCTTCATGCTGATCCAGTTCCTGCGCGGCGTACCGCGTGATATGGAAGAAGCGGCGCAGATTGACGGCTGTAACTCCTTCCAGGTGCTGTGGTACGTCGTCGTACCGATTTTAAAACCGGCGATTATCTCCGTCGCCCTGTTCCAGTTCATGTGGTCAATGAACGACTTTATCGGCCCGCTGATTTACGTCTACAGCGTCGATAAGTATCCGATCGCACTGGCGCTGAAAATGTCCATCGACGTCACGGAAGGCGCTCCGTGGAACGAAATTCTGGCAATGGCGAGTATCTCCATTCTGCCATCCATCATCGTGTTCTTCCTGGCACAACGCTACTTCGTACAGGGCGTAACCAGCAGCGGAATTAAAGGTTAAGAGGGAAATATCATGGCTGAAGTTATTTTCAACAAACTGGAAAAGGTTTACTCCAACGGCTTCAAAGCGGTACATGCTATCGACCTGAAAATCGCGGACGGCGAGTTTATGGTGATCGTCGGGCCATCCGGCTGTGCGAAATCCACCACCCTGCGCATGCTGGCGGGGCTGGAAACCATCAGCGGCGGTGAAGTCCGTATCGGCGAGAAGATAGTCAATAACCTCGCGCCAAAATCGCGCGGTATTGCGATGGTGTTCCAGAACTATGCGCTCTACCCACACATGACGGTGCGTGAGAACCTCGCTTTTGGCCTCAAGCTGAGCAAGCTGCCGAAAGATCAAATTGAAAGCCAGGTCAACGAAGCGGCCAAAATTCTTGAGCTGGAAGAGCTGCTCGACCGCCTGCCACGCCAGCTGTCCGGCGGCCAGGCCCAGCGTGTCGCGGTGGGACGCGCCATCGTCAAAAAACCGGACGTGTTCTTGTTTGACGAACCACTTTCCAACCTCGATGCAAAGCTGCGCGCCTCCATGCGCATTCGCATTTCCGACCTGCACAAGCAGCTGAAGAAATCCGGTAAGCCGGCCACTACCGTATACGTGACCCACGATCAGACCGAAGCGATGACCATGGGCGATCGTATCTGCGTCATGAAGCTGGGCCATATCATGCAGGTCGATACCCCGGACAACCTGTACCACAGACCGAAAAACATGTTCGTGGCCGGATTTATCGGCGCGCCGGAAATGAACATTCGCCCCAGCAAGCTGGTTGAACAAGCGGGTCGCCTGCATCTGACTATTGGGGACGAGCTGCTGCCATTAAGTGCGGCCCTGCAGGATAAAGTCGACGGCCATAAAAACCAGTCGCTGTTCTACGGCGTGCGCCCGGAGTTTGTCTCCATTGCCGATGAGCCGTTCGCCGAAGGCGGTTGTTCAGGCGAAATGGTGCGAGTCGAAAACATGGGGCACGAATTTTTCGTCTACCTGAAGGTCGCCGACTATGAGCTGACCGCTCGCGTTCCTTCTGACGAAGCGAAGCCGATGATTGATAAAGGGCTTCATCGCAAAGTGTGGTTCAAATTCGACATGAATAAGTGCCATCTCTTTGATGCCAACACCGAACAGAACATCTCTCTGTAATCACTGGAGTATTAAAATGAAAAAAGTGCTTTTAAGCGCCGCAATCTCCGCCACTCTGGGCCTTACCGCGTTACCGTCTCTGGCAAAGGATGTCGATCTTCGTATGTCATGGTGGGGCGGCAACGGCCGTCATCAGGTCACTCTGAAAGCGCTGGAGGAGTTTCATAAACAGAATCCGGACATCAACGTTAAAGCCGAATACACCGGCTGGGACGGCCATCTCTCGCGCCTGACCACCCAGATTGCCGGCGGGACCGAGCCGGATGTGATGCAGACCAACTGGAACTGGCTGCCGATCTTCTCGAAAAACGGTGAGGGTTTCTACGACCTGAACAAGATGAAGGATGTCATCGACCTCAGCCAGTTTGATGCAAAAGAGCTTCAGTCCACCACGGTAAACGGCAAGCTCAACGGTATCCCGATTTCCGTTACCGCCAGGGTGTTCTACTTCAACGACGAAACCTGGAAAAAAGCCGGCGTGACATTCCCAAAAACCTGGGATGAGCTGATGGCGGCAGGCAAAACCTTCGAAAGCAAGCTGGGGAAACAATACTATCCGGTTGTGCTGGAGCATCAGGATACGCTGGCGCTGCTCAACTCCTACATGACGCAGAAATACAACATTCCGGCAGTAGATGAAAAAACGAAGAAATTCTCCTACAGCAAAGAGCAGTGGGTCGAATTCTTCCAGATGTATAAAAAGCTCATCGACAGCCATGTAATGCCAGACACCAAGTACTACGCCTCATTTGGTAAGAGCAACATGTACGAAATGAAGCCGTGGATTCAGGGCGAGTGGGCGGGGACCTATATGTGGAACTCCACCATCAACAAATATTCTGACAACCTGAAGCCACCGGCGAAACTGGTTCTCGGCGACTACCCGATGCTGCCGGGCGCCACCGATGCTGGCCTGTTCTTTAAACCGGCGCAGATGCTCTCCATCGGTAAATCGACGAAAAACCCGGAAGCGGCGGCGAAGGTGATTAACTTCCTGCTGAACAGCAAAGAAGGCGTGGATACGCTGGGGCTGGAGCGGGGGGTGCCTTTGAGCAAAGCCGCGGTGAACTATCTGACCGAAGACGGCACGATCAAAACCGACGATCCGGCCGTTTCCGGGCTCAAGCTGGCGCAGTCGCTGCCGGCGAAGCTCTCGGTATCGCCGTACTTTGACGACCCGCAAATCGTTGCCCAGTTTGGTACGTCGCTGCAGTACATCGACTACGGACAGAAAAGCGTTGAAGAAGCGGCCGCGGACTTCCAGCGCCAGTCGGACCGCATTCTGAAGCGCGCCATGCGCTAATCGTTTGTTATTGTCTCTCCCCCGCGGCCCAGGCTGCGGGGGTTTTCGTCAGGAGCGAGTCATGAAAGGCAAAATCATCCCGCTGAATTTCCGTTCCACGGAAGACAGCGCAACCGGTCGCCAGGTGATCCGGATGACGCCCCCGCACGTTATTTGTCACCGCAACTACTTCTACCAGAAATGTTTCACCCGCGACGGCGGTCGGCTAATTTTCGGCGGCGGGTTTGAAGGCCACTGGAACTACTATTTATTAGATATCGCCGCACAGCAGGCCATTCAACTGACCGATGGCCCCGGCGACAATACCTTCGGCGGTTTTTTATCCGGCGACGACCGCGCGCTGTGGTACGTGAAAAATAACCAGCAGCTGCGCCGCGTGGATCTGAGCACGCTGGAAGAGCAGGTCATTTACGAAGTGGATGACGAGTGGGTCGCCTATGGTACCTGGGTGGCGAACAGCGATTGCAGCAAACTGGTCGGCATCGAGATAAAAAAAAGCGACTGGCAGCCGCTGACCGACTGGAGTAAATTCCGCGCCTTTTACTTTACCCATCCCGAATGCCGCCTGATCAATATTGACCTGCACAGCGGTGAACGCCGCGTGGTCTTGCAGGAAAAGCGCTGGCTGGGCCATCCGATTTATCGACCGTTTGATGACCAGACGATAGCTTTCTGCCATGAAGGCCCGCGCGATGCGATCGATGCCAGAATGTGGCTGATTAATCCCGACGGCAGTCAGCTGCGCAACGTGCGTCAGCACCAGCCGGGCGAGAGCTTCACCCATGAGTTCTGGGTACCGGACGGCTCCGCGCTGTATTACGTCGCCCATCGGGAAAACGATCCGCACCGCTACCTCTACCGCGCCGACCCGCTGACTCTGGAAAATAGTCAGCTGATGACGATTCCCCCCTGCTCCCATCTGATGAGCAACCACGACGGCTCACTGGTCGTCGGCGATGGCGCCCCGCACCATACCGGAGATATTCATCTGAACGATCCGTTCATCTGGGTCTTTGATTTGCGTTCGGGTCAGCAGCAGGCCATCTGTCGCCACGACTCCACCTGGAAGGTACTCAACGGCGAGCGTCAGGTTGCCCACCCGCACCCATCCTTTTCACCGGATGACCGCTGGGTGCTGTTTACCTCTGATAAAGAAGGCATGCCGGCGCTGTACCTGGCTGAAGTGGCTCCCGTTTCTTCCTGAAATGAACGCTGCGAACGTCGCTAAACCCGGATTTTTCCGGGTTTATTTTTTGCTTGCGGGGAAATCATCCCCCGAATCTGTATCAATCACCCTCGCCCTGCCCTTTTACCGCGGATAACCCCCTCTCTGCACGAAGACGCATTCTGCACCGCCCTGACGCGCGTCGTTTTTCTCCTGTCCGCTCTTTCCTTGCACGATTAAGAGGAATTCCTCCCAAAAACTCAGATTGGTTTTTCAGGAGCAAAAAAAATGATTTTCTGGGAATGAATTGTCGGAAATGTAGAGAAAACGAAGTTTTGTTTCGGGTAAGCTGTGAACATGCTCTGGCGTAGCGTACCAATCAGCCTAATGACTCAGGAAGCATTACTATGGTGGACACGACCTTCCCGCGACTGCCGCACGATCCGCATATGTGCCGTAGTTTCGATAAGCAAACAAGAAGCCCGCTGGCCCTTTATTCTGAGTCTCAGAGGATGGATATCGAGCTCCGCGCTCCGCTGGCGATGACATACAGCCACTGGCATGGCCAGATAGAGATTAACGTTCCTTTTGATGGTGATGTGGAATACCTGATCAACGATGAAGCGGTACTGATCAACCAGGGTTACATCACGCTGTTCTGGGCCTGTACGCCTCATCAGCTGACGAATCCTGGCCACTGCAAGCAGATGGCTATATTTAATCTGCCGATGCATCTTTTCCTCTCATGGCCACTGGATCGCGAGCTGGTAAACCACGTCACGCATGGCATGGTGATCCAGTCGCTGGCTGTTCAGCAACTTAGCGTGTTTGAAGTTCAGCGCTGGCAGCATGAGCTACAAAGCGATAACCCCCAGATTCGCCAGCTGGCGATTGATGAAATTGCGCTGATGCTCAAACGCCTTAGTCTTTCTGGCTGGCATTCGGTATCGGTGAATAAAACGTCGCCGTTCCATAAACATGGTACCTCCCGACACGCCCAGTTTTATGTCAACCAAATGCTGGAATATATTGCCACTAACAGCGATAAACCGCTGACCGTCAATGCGATTACCGGGCATGTTAAATTGAATCCAAATTATGCGATGAGTATATTTCAGAAAGTGATGCAAATGACCATGAAACAATACATTACCACATTGCGTATTAACCACGTCAGAGCCTTGTTAAGTGAGACGGATAAAACCATTTTGGATATAGCAATGCTGGCGGGGTTTAACTCCAGCAGCCGCTTCTACAATATTTTTAAAAAACATGTAGGAATGCCGCCGATACAATATCGAAAACTTTGTCAGCAGCGACGCCATCATTTATCTTAGCATGTCGCGCGGCCTTAACTATTAAAACAAATGGCAAGGATTGTATTCAGTCTCTGAGGAGGATTTCGTTCCAGCCCATCGCTTTTATTAATGCACAGATCGTCATGAACAAATGACTCATACATTTGATTAACTAAAACTGGATAAAACATGAAATCAAATAACTGTAACCCTACAGACAGGCGGCAGCTTTCATTCTTTTGGTCGCTACTCCCCATGGTGATTATGCTTGGTTGCATCAGCATCGGATATTTTATTTTCAATATTCGTGCCGAGCCGATGATTCTTGTCGGAACCGCAGCAGCGTCGTTTATTGCTATCGCCCATGGGTATACCTGGGATGATATTTTAAAATCTATCTGCAACAAAATATCTGAGGCTTTGCCGGTCATTTTAATTGTCGCAAGCATTGGTTTTTTGATCGGCTCATGGATGGTTTCCGGCACCATTCCAATGATGATTTACTACGGTCTGAAAATCATTAACCCACAGTATTTTTATATTTCAGCATTCTTTCTTGGTGCCCTGATATCAGTCTGTACCGGTACCTCATGGGGATCGATTGGTACTATCGGGATTGCGATGATCGGTGTCGCGATTGGCCTTAATATCCCCTTAGCCATTGCCGCAGGAGCCATCGTCTCTGGATGTTGGTTTGGCGATAAACTGTCGCCGGTATCAGATTCAACCAACATGGCGGCCCTGGCTGCCGGGGTGAACTTATACTCTCATATAGGACATTTGATCTGGACCACCGGGCCGGGATTCATTATCTGCTGTATTGTTTATTCATATATGGGTCTGAATATTGATACCTCCGCCAGCACTCCGGAAACCATCACGATACTGATGACGTCGATTGCAACAGTCTATCATTTCAACCTTCTCCTTATTCTGCCGCCGGCGATTGTCCTCTACGGTTCGCTGACAAAGAAACCCCCCATCCCGATGCTCTTTCTGTCTACTCTGGTATCGGTAATTCTGGCCCTGGTCTATCAGACATTTTCGCCTTCATCCGTAGGTGAATCCGTGGTGAGCGGATTTAAGCTGGCAATGGCGCAAGGCATTGATGTTTCTACGCTCTCTTCAGATTTATCACGCCTGCTTGAGCGCGGCGGCGCCATCTCAATGTTCAGCAGCTTTGTGACCGTCTTTAGTGCATTTAGCTTTGCCGGGGCAATGAGCGCGACCGGTTCACTCCATACTGTCATTCAGAGATTGACCAAAGGGGTGAAATCAACCTTCAGGCTGGTATCCATTACTATCGTGACCGCATTGACTATTTGCGCCTGTACCGCCAACGGCACGCTACCGCTGCTACTGTGTGGCGATGCATTCAAAGATGAATATAAACGAAGAGGACTCGCTGCAAAAAACCTGTCGCGAACGACAGAAGATGCAGGAACGGTTGTAGAGCCCATTATCCCCTGGTCTGCTTCCGGCGTGTATTGTGCAACGATGCTCGGCGTGGCCACCCTGGATTATCTTCCGTGGGCTATTTTATGTTACAGCGGCATTATCTTTGCGCTGCTATGGGCAGCCACTGGAATTGGTATTGCCCGATATGACCCAAATGACGATCCCGAACACGTTCTGGAACACTAAATTACACTGTAATCTTTATTTTTTCTGTTGAGAATATTCGTTGTACATGGAGCAATAATGTCTTTATTTGATAACGTTGTGGCACGAGATCCCGGCTGTCGTAAATATGGGCAAGCGAAGCAAATGTTTGGCACGGAGAATATATTACCGCTCTGGATTGCCGACATGGATTTTCAAACGCCGACGCCCATCCTGGACAATCTTATCTCTGTCGCAGCCCAACCTGTTCAGGGTTACAATATGGATTACCCTGGTTGGAAAAAATCGGTTATTGACTGGTATCAAAAACAGTATCGCGCAGACCTGATGGAGCCATGGTTACATTTTACGCCCGGCGTTATAAAAACAATTTCACTTTCCATACTGGCATTGAGTGAACCGGGCGACAATATTCTGACCTGTACCCCGGTCTATGATCCTTACAGAAACCTCGTCCCCGGCTGCGGGCGAAATTTAATACAATCTCGTTTACTTGAATGTAATGGCATCTATGAATTTGACTGGCCGGACTTCAGGCAGAAGCTGAAAAAAGCCAAAATGTTCTTGTTGATTTCGCCGCATAATCCCGGTGGGATGGTGTGGGATCGGGAAACGCTGGCGAAGGTGAACCGCTATTGCCATGAAGAGGGCGTTATTGTGGTGTCAGATGAAGTGCATTGCGATCTGACGTTACCCGGAAAGCATCACACGCCTTTTTTCACAGTCGATAATGTCACTGATAGTCAGTCCATTGTATTAACCTCGATGGGTAAGACTTTTAATGCGCCGGGTGTTCAGGGGGGCGTAATTATCATTAAACACAGCCAACTGCGGGATAAATTCTACAGTTTTCTGGATAACTGCCACCTTGCAGAAACAAACTATGCCCAGCAGGCCGCTCTTTACTCTGCCTATACGGAATGCGATAGCTGGTATCAACAGTTACTTCCCTATCTGTCAGACAATATTGCGTACGTTAAAAAGGAAATCAGCGAACACTGTCCGAACATATCGGTTATCCATGGCGGCGCGTCCTATCTTTTGTTCCTCAATGCCGAAAAGATGGGGCTGAGTGATGACTCTCTGGCTTCCTTTTTCATCAAAGAGGCCCGGCTGGGCCTCTCCCCCGGAATTCAGTATGGTGCCGGTGGAGAGGGGCATATGCGGATAAATGTCGGATGTCCTCGTTCGGTATTGATTGAGGCAATGTCCAGACTGAAAGAGGCCTACTCAAGACGCTATTGCAGATAGTCACGACATGCCGCCGCGATGCAACAATCGCCAGCCGTTGGTGATGGCGGTGATGCCGAGGCCCGGGAGAGATCCTCCGGGCCCCGACATCATGTACCGCGTGATCAGAAGAAATACTTAAAACGTACCCGCGCGCCGTAGCGTTCATCGGTGTTGCCACTCTTCACCGCCGAAGAGTCCAGCCAGGACGCATAGGCGCCGAGATAAATATTAAAGTTTGGCATATCCATGATGTTTGGCAGGTGCCAGGAGGTATGAAGGGTGTGGATGTCATAGCGCCCCGGCGCCAGAATCGCACACTCGCTGTCGCACTCGGCGCTCACGCCTGACATGTTGAACTGGTCAATTTTATTGTGTGCATAGATATAGCCCAGCTCAACCCGATGCCATAATGCATTGATTCCGGCGCTGAAGTCTTTTTCATCTGTCGCATCCAGATAGGCCGAACTCAGGTTAACCACCGCGCCGTTCTCGGCATTCGTTTTCAGCGTATTCCAGCTCATGGTCATCCCGTAACCGGTACGGCTTGACTGGTCAACCCAGCTGCCGTTCTGCTTTTCATAGCCGTAAGCATTATTCACCAGGTTGCTTTCCGCCGCAGCCGCCACCGACCAGGCGCCTGAGTGCCAGGCCACGACCGGGCGCACGTAGGCCACGTTTTTGCGGTTATCCAGCGCATTACCGTGATAGCTGCGGTCGACGAACAGCGAGCTTCCGTCCTCCACCAGCGTGTTCAGCTCAAAGTACCAGTTATCAATGGTTTTACTAAACAGGATGTTACCGCCGCTGCTGCTGCGCCCGCGCCCCTCTTTCATCATATAGATATAACCGTAGCCGTCGCTGTACAGGTCGTTGGCCGTATTGCCGGAGTACTCAATAAATGTATCCTGGTTCAGCGGGAACATATCATAGGCCTCAAAACGACCTGTTTTAATTTTCCAGTCATCTTCGCGACCAAAGAAAAATACCGCATCATCGAGATTCATTTTCCCGGTCATATCCGCCAGAGGCTGCACGCTGAATCCTGCATATTTTCCGTCGGCGCCTTTGCGCAGGCCATCGACCCCCAGTAATATTCGTCCATTAATATCCCAGCGTTCTTTATCTCCTGGTGCCCAGTTTTTATTTGCGCTGGTTTTCACCGATGTCAGACTGCCGGTTCGACTGGCACCGTCCATATTAAACTCAACGTCACCATAGAATTTTAATTCACCCTCATGATTGAGTTGTAATGTCGGTTTTTCGGCCACAGCACTGACCTTGACCGGCGCGCTCTGCGGCTGCTTCAGCGCCCGAATCTCCGCTTCTGCGCTGGCCGCCCTCTGCTCCGTCGCTTTCAGGCGCTGCTCCATCTGCGCCAGGCGCTCTTCAAGCGAAACGGGTTCCTGTGCACTCACCGCAGGGGTAAATAAAGACGTCAGCAAACATCCGACCCAGATATTTTTCATCGGCAAACCCTTTATTATTATTTCATTGAAGATATTTTTTATTTATGGAAAAACCGGCGATGATGGCAATAATAACCCGCCCGTCGCCACGGACAGGTTATTGACTAGATCCCGTTAACTTATTCTAATTGCCAGGCACCGGCTTCTGATAATAAAGCCGTACCGCTCCAGGAAAACAGTGATAATTCCCGTCGGGTGGCGTCCGGGTAAATACGACTGCTCAGACAAGCCTCTCCGTCATTGACGAACACTTCAACCGAGGAGCTATCCAAAAACAGGCGCAGCTTCAGCGGAGATGACAGCGAGAGCGGGACGCTACGCACACCGCACAGACCGTGCTGCGGATAGTGACGTTCGAGTACCAGACGCTGCATCTGTGCATCAACATAGACGCGCAGGCCATCGCCGAAGCTCAGCCCAAACTGCTCGGCGGTACTGGCTGCGCAGTCCCAGTTCAGGATAACCTCCATCGCTTCGGCGTTTTCCACCATCAGCGACCGCTGGTTTTTCAGCGTGCTAACCGGCCACGGGAACCAGGCCCGGCGCAGGCACTCCACCTCTTTCGCCGGACGCATCTGTAGACGGTTATCGGCACTCAGGCTCAGCTCGCGCGGAAGAGAGAGCATGCCTGCCCAACCGTCCTGCTGCTCCGGCAGCGGCGATTCCCACATGTCCAGCCAGCCGATAACAAGGCGGCGGCCGTCGGGGGTCAGGAAACTCTGCGGAGCATAAAAATCGTGGCCATGGTCCATCTCAACGAACTCACCTTCCCGGACAAACGGCTGCCCAGGCTGCCAGTTGCCGAGCAGATAGCCGCTCTGGAATAAATTACGATTCTGATAGCCCTGCGCCGCTATCCCCTGCGGTGAAAACATCAGTACGCGCTTGCCGCCGAGGGTGAAGAAATCGGGACATTCCCACATATAGCCCATCTTATCTTCGGCTTCATCAAGGATCCCTTCGGCGTGCCACTGGCGCAAATCCGCCGAGCGAAACAGCCGCACCTGGCCGGTATCACCGACGCGGGCGCCGACGATCATGTACCAGCTATCCCCTTCGCGCCACACCCTGGGGTCACGGAAGTGGTGCAGCCCCGGCGGGGTATCCAGCACCATTCCCTGTCGTTCAAAGTGAATGCCGTCGCGGCTGGTTGCCAGGCACTGCACCTGATAGAGATTATCGTCATGACGGGCATCGCCGTGGAATTTATGTCCGGTATAGATAAGCGCCAGCGTATCACCGTCTACTACCGCAGAGCCGGAGAAGCAGCCGTCTTTATCCTCCGGCCCTTCCGGGGCCAGCGCTACCGGCAGATGCTCCCAGTGGACTAAATCCTTGCTGCGTGCGTGGCCCCAGTGCATCGGCCCCCACTGCGTGGAGTAGGGATGATGCTGATAAAAGGCGTGGTACCAGCCGTCAAACCAGACCAGGCCATTGGGATCGTTGATCCAGCCTGCGCGGGCGGCGAGATGGTAGCGAGGGTACCAGCGCAGGTTCAACGTCTCGCGTTTCGCCTGCAGTTCCTGTTCAGCGTTGGCAATGGTGTACATCATAGTCTTCACTCTTTTCATTCAGATAGCGGAGGGTTGCGACATCATCGGGTCCGAAGATGAACGACTGGATCGCAACAAGAAAATGGAGATAAAGGTGGTGCAGAACACCAGCAGTCCCATAATCAGATAGGACTGGGCGAAGCCGTACTTCTCGTAGCTGTAGCCCGCCAGCGGCGACAGCACCGTAGCAATCACCGAGCTCGTGCAGGCAAAGCCCACCAGATACAGCGTGGAAGAGAGGCGTTTATCAAAATTTAAGCTGTTGTATTTAAAGATGGCGACCAGCAGTACCGGTAGCTCCACCGCGTGCAGCAGCTTGGTGATGGAAATCAGCAGCGGTCCTTCCACCAGGCCGGAGGCTACCATGCGTGACGCCATCACCATCCCGGCGAAAATCAGACCATTTTTTGCGCCAATACGGTTAACCAGCCACGGCGCGCAGAACATCCCGGCCGCTTCAAGGAATACCTGAAAAGAGTTCAGGTAACCGTACATCGCGTTCCCCTCGTGCAAGGTCGCGAACTGCGAGGAGAAATAGACCGGGAATTGCTGGTCGTAGACGCCGTAAATACAGGTCCCGACGACGAAAAAGACCAGCGCCCAGAAACGTGGGAGAGTCAGCAGACGCAGCGCATCCTCAAGAGTGACTTTGCCGCCCGATATCGCTTCTTGCATGGCCTGCGGCGCGGATGACACCTTCAATCTGGCCAGCAGCACAAAGAACACCAGACCGGAACAGCTGGCGACGGCAAAGTTGAGCTTCGGGTTAATGTTAAACAGCAATCCGGCAAAAAAGGTCGCGACGGCCCAGCCCAGCGAACCCCACATGCGCGCTCTACCAAACTCAAACTGACTCTGACGCGCGACGCGCTCGGTATAGGACTCGAGCACTCCGATACCGCCGTTAAAGGTTAAACCGATATAGATCCCGCCAAAGATGCTGCCGAGCAGTACGTTAATTTTCAGCAGATAGCCGAACAGCAGATAGCCTGGCCCGGAGAGGATCAGCAGCACGGTGATATACCAGAGCAGATGTTTACGCAGCCCGAGCTTGTCCTGAATAAAGCCGTAACACACCTGGGCAAACAGCGCTGAAACGGAAAGCACGGCATAGATTATCCCGGTATCCCCTGCCTTGAGTCCCACTTCCTGGTGCAGCCAGATAGAGAGCAATGAGCCGGAAGAAGACCAGGTCACGAAAAAGAAAAACAGTAAGGCACTGAGTAACGGATAGCTGTGAGAGTGATGTGCTTTCATCGAGACATTCTCGTGTAGGAGTAATGCGTACAATGGTAACGTTAACAAAAAACATAAATCATGCCGTTTTGCTGAGATACATGATGTTAATCACAAAAGTTAACGTTAACATAACAGAGGTGAGATCGCGATCAAAGATTCCGACCACTGAGAGAACAGCGCGTGCGATAGAATATCGTATGATCCTTTTACATCAGCGACTTAGTTGTATAGCCTGTTGCCTGGCGGTAACGGTGGAGTATGAAATATGGCATCCTTGAAAGATGTGGCAAAACTGGCAAACGTATCTCTGATGACGGTTTCACGGGCGCTAAACAACCCGGAACGTCTGAAACCCGAAACGCTGGCCCGCGTTCAGTCCGCTATCGAACAGACTAACTACGTCCCCGACCTTTCAGCGAAGAAAATACGCGGCGCCCACGCCACGCCGAATACCATTGGCGTGCTGGCGCTGGATACCGTCACCACGCCTTTTTCGGTCGAGATCACGTTGTCTATCGAAGAGACCGCACGCGCCCACGGCTGGAACAGCTTCGTGGTGAATATGTTTTCCGATGACAGCCCGGAAACCATCGTCGATCTGCTGCTCTCCCACCGTCCCGATGGCATCATCTACACCACCATGGGGCTGCGTCAGGTGCCTGTTCCGGCCAAGTTGCTCACGCTGCCCTGCGTGCTCGCCAACTGTGAAAGCCTTAACGACCCGGTCGCCAGCTATATTCCGGATGATGAGCAGGGTCAGTACGCCGCGACACAGGCACTGCTGGCCGCAGGTTATCGCAATCCGCTCTGTTTACACCTTCCGGCGAACCATCTTGCAACCGTCCGCCGCCGCCAGGGTCTGGAACGCGCCTGCCGGGAATCCGGTATCGACCCGGACACGCTGGTTCATAGCTATATGGCGTATGGTGACAAGCACTACCATGATATTCCCGCCGTGGTGCTGGCTAATATCGGCCGGGGAAAACCATCATTCGACTCGGTTATCTGCGGCAACGACCGTATCGCGTTTATGGTCTATCAAACGCTGCTGGCGCAGGGGTTGCGGATCCCGCAGGACGTGGCGGTGGTGGGTTACGATAATATGGTCGGCATTGGCGATCTGTTTTTACCCCCGCTGTCGACGGTACAGCTGCCGCATTATGATATCGGGCGCCTGAGCGCCCTGCACATCATTAACGGCGATAGCCATCGGGAAACGGTGCGCGTCACCAGCCCGTGGCTACCGAGATCATCCCTGTAATTAATTACCGATATTACGCAGCTTTTCCCCGGACATCAGCCGGCGCTCGATGTGTTCGAGGGTGACATTTTTGGTTTCCGGGATCAGCCAGAAAGTCACGCCGATAAACGCCACGTTCAGCACGGTGTAGAGCCAGAAGGTCCCCGCGGCGCCAATCGTATCGAGCAGCGTCAAGAAGGTCGCGCCGATAATCATGTTCGACACCCAGTTAGTGGTGGTTGAACAGGTGATGCCAAAGTCGCGGCATTTCAGCGGCTGAATTTCCGAACACAGGATCCACACCACCGGGGCGGCGCTCATCGCATAGCCGGCGATACACATCATGGTCATACCGACGGAAAGCCAGGATAAACCGCTTGAGGCGGTACCATTATCGAACTGCATCAGGCAGTAGCCCAACACCAGCGTCCCGACCGCCATCACGCTAAAGCCGATTTTCAGCGCCGGCTTACGCCCCGCTTTGTCGACGGTAAAGACCGCGATAAAGGTCGCAAACATAAAGGTCAGGCCCACCACCAGCGTGGCCATCATCTGCTGTTCAGTGGTGGTAAAACCCGCCATCTTAAAAATTCGCGGCGCGTAGTACATGATGATATTCATGCCGGTAAACTGCTGCATCGCCTGTAACAGCATGCCAAGAAAGACTGCGCGACGGACGTTACGGTTGATCTTAAACAGCGCCCAGCCGCCTTGCTTTAGCTTCAGGCTTTCACGGATTTCATTCAGCTCATCGCGGGCTTTCTCCGAGGTGTCACGCAGCATACGCAGCACCTCTTCCGCCTCAACGTGGCGCCCCTTTTCGGCCAGCCAGCGCGGGCTGTTCGGTAGAAAAATCACCAGAATAATCAACAGGACAGCTGGCAGCGCCAGGACCCCCAGCATCGCCCGCCAGTTGCCGCTGTAGCTGAATGCGGTATCGGACAAGAACGCCATGACGATACCCAGCGTGACCATCAGCTGATACATACTGATCATCTTGCCGCGTACGTTTTCACTCGCCATTTCAGAAAGATACAGCGGCGCCGTATAGGAGGCGATCCCTACCGCAACGCCGAGTACAATCCTCGCCGCCAGCAGCATCTCTACGCTCGCAGCAAACGCTGACCCGATGGATCCGGCAACGAACAATACCGCCCCCACCATCAGGCTGTATTTACGCCCGAGACGGAAGGAGAGCCAACCGTTGAACAACGCACCCAGTGCGGCCCCCAGCATCATGCTGCTGACCACCCACTCCTGCAGCCGACTGGATAAGACAAAATGTTCGGTTATGAAGGGCAACGCCCCGGCAATCACCCCGATATCGAGGCCAAAAAGCAATCCTGCCACCGCAGCGGCAATAGAGACAAACTGGTTCATACGTCGGGTATCGCGCTGGCTACGCGGTAGGGCCGTCGCGCCGTCACTGATTGAAGTCATTTTTTCCTGCCTGAGCAAAGTAAGACGTGCAGTGAAAGTACGCGATCGGCGCGACAATGTGTCAGGGAGGACACGTCAAAAATATGGATTAACTGGCTGGCAAGGTTTGTTTTGTGATGGACATTCAACTTTCAGATATGACGATTTCATCTTTCACCGTTGCTGAAACCCCATTATTTATTGGATAAACAATAAAAATGCGAAGAAATGATATGGACGATATTCAATTTCACTTCGGTATCAATATGGATAATTAATGTCCGTTATTTATCATGCCGGAGCAGATATCAGGGATAAAAAAACCCCGCCATCAAAGCAGGGTTTCTTGTCCATCGCCACGCAAAATTAGCGCGCCAGCCAACCGCCATCTACTGCCACGGTATAGCCGTTAATGTAATCCGATGCGCTGGAGGAGAGGAAGACCACCGGGCCCATCAGATCGCTCGGCAAGCCCCAGCGGCCGGCCGGAATGCGATCAAGAATTTCCGCGCTACGCTGTTCATCCGAGCGCAGCTGCTGAGTATTGTTGGTCGCCATATAACCCGGCGCAATCGCGTTGACGTTGATGTTGTGCTGCGCCCACTCATTCGCCATCAGCCGGGTTACGCCCATTACGCCGCTTTTTGATGCGGTGTAGGACGGTACGCGAATGCCGCCCTGGAAAGAGAGCATCGACGCGATGTTAATGATCTTGCCACCGTTGCCCTGGGCAATGAAATGCTTTGCCGCCGCCTGGGACATAAAGAACACGGTCTTAATATTCAGATCCATCACGTCATCCCAGTCTTTCTCACTGAATTCAAGAGCATCCTGGCGGCGAATCAGACCGGCGTTGTTGACCAGAATGTCGATATGGCCGAATTCAGCAACCGCGCGCTCAAGCAGCTGAGGGATACCATCAATCTGGCGCAAATCAGCCGTCAGGCTCAGGAAACGACGCCCCAGCGCGGTGACGCGTTCAATTGTCTCTACCGGCTCAACAATATTAATACCAACAATATCGCAGCCCGCTTCCGCCAGACCGACCGCCATACCCTGGCCCAGCCCGGTGTCGCAGCCGGTCACAACAGCCACTTTACCCTGTAGAGAGAATGCATCGAGTATCATACTTTGTTCCTTAATCTTTCAGAGCCCGTACAGCACAGGCAAGGTTCTATTTGTCCGATCCGCAACCCTCGCGGTTTCTGACGCCAGGGGAAACGCTCTGGGTGCAACCCATCTTAAAAATAAAACAGAGTTTCGTTTTACTAGTGTCGACATCTTACCCCTGAGAAAAGTTGTTTTCAATTTTTATTAAAACGATGTTTCATATTTTTACTTTCTATTTATCAAAAATGCAAAACGGATCACGAAGTGGTGCATCACCCCAAAGAAAAAAATTAGAAAATATATTAAAATACAATGAATTAATTAAACTTTAAAAAACAACAGCAGAACGCAAAAAGCGGGTATGAAAACAAAGATCGCCCAGAGGCATCAGCCGCAAGAGCGAAGAAACTGCGATCCAGAGCAAGATTTTATAGTGATTTGCGCACGCCATCACAAATAATGAAACAACGTTTTGATAAATTAACACTCATCTTTTAAATCAACCTCACCTGGCTACACGTCCCCTCAAGACAGGCGACATCACGGGAAGGAAAAGGAGTACATCATGGCTAAAGGCATGCGGGTAAAATTGAACTATGAAGTCAGTCGCGATCCGGATACCGGCGCGGAGATCACCCGCTTAACCCCTGCGGAAGTAACCTGTCATCGTAACTATTTCTATCAGAAGTGTTTTTTCAATGACGGCAGCCACCTGCTGTTCGCCGGCGAGTTTGACGGCCACTGGAACTACTATCTGTTAAATGTGGCCAAAGCCGAGGCTATTCAGCTCACCGAAGGCGCCGGCGATAACACCTTCGGCGGCTTTCTCTCCCCGGATGACTCCTCCTTCTATTACGTTAAAAACGACCGCACGCTGCTGGAAGTGAATCTGTCGACCCTGCAGGAGCGTGAAGTCTACCGCGTCCCGGATGAGTGGGTCGGTTACGGTACATGGGTTGCCAACAGCGATTGCAGCAAGCTGGTCGGCATTGAAATTGCGAAAAGCGACTGGACGCCGCTTAACGACTGGCAGCTTTTTCATGACTTCTTCCATAAAGGGCCGCGCTGCCGCCTGCTTCGTGTCGACCTGAAAAGCGGTGAGAGCAGCGTTATCCATGAAGAGAAAAAATGGCTGGGCCATCCTATCTATCGTCCGTTTGACGACAACACTGTCGCCTTCTGCCACGAAGGGCCGCACGACCTGGTCGACGCCCGTATGTGGATGGTCAATGAAGATGGCCGCAACGTCCGCAAAGTTAAAGAGCATGCCGAGGGCGAAAGCTGTACGCACGAATTCTGGGTCCCGAACGGCTCCGCGCTGATTTATGTCTCTTATCTGAAAGGGCAGCAAGGACGTACTATTTACCGCTTCGATCCGGACACCGGTATCAATACCGCACTGATGCAGATGCCCGCCTGTTCGCATTTGATGAGTAATTTCGACGGTACGCTGCTGGTCGGGGATGGCTCAGGGACGCCGGTGGATGTGAAAGATACCAGCGGTTATACCATTGATAACGACCCCTATCTCTACGTCTTTGATGTCGCAAAGCAGGCCTATTATCGCGTCGCTCGTCACGATACCTCCTGGGCAACCGTGGCGAACAGCCGTCAGGTGACTCACCCGCACCCGTCGTTCACACCCGACGACAGCGCCATTCTGTACAGTTCTGATAAAGACGGTAAGCCCGCGCTTTATCTTGCCAGGCTGCCCGACAACCCAGAGATGTTAACAGCCTGAAATCGCCTTTTTGAGTGAGTGTTTCTGTCGTTTCTGTCACTGGCCTTGCCCTCCTTCGCGGAGGGCTTTTTTTGGGCTGATGACAGGGGGAATCTGTTCCGGCGTGTGGAATATTTTGTTGAGGCAGCGGGAATGTTCTGACCGGAGTATGAGGAATATGCCACCCAATTTATCCAACCTATTCCCCGGCCCCAAAAACAGAAAACCCCGGCTAACGGCTCCGGGGTCATGACGGAATCGTTTTTTTAGAAGGTGTACGCTACCCCGACGCGGAAGCGGGTCTGGCGATCGCTACGGTCATTCACACCAACGTTGCCCAGTTCACCATACGGCGCCCAGTTTTTGTCCAGCTTATAGGCCAGCTTCACGTTGTACTCCTGGGAGTACGGCTTATTGTCGTTGCGGTTCACGCCTTCGGTGCTGCGGGCATAAACATAGTTCAGCTCGGTACGCCAGTTGCCCATAACGAAACCGGCCCACGCATCGCCACGGTTCACTTTATCGTCTTCTTTTCCGGCGCTCGCCGGGTAGCGGGTGTAGTCGTAGCGGTAACGAGCGGCCACGTAGAAACCATTATCGAAGCTGTATTGTACGCGCAGGTTTGGTTTGTAAATTGAGCGGCTATCGTTGCTCTCAATATTAAATCCTGGCGTCACAGAGAAGTTTGGATTCGCCTTCCACTGCCAGCTAATGGTTTCTTCGTGGCCGTTGCCGACGAAATCTGAATAAGGCTGATCGGTATTATCACCGCCTGACTTCCACTTCGCCTCTACGGAGAAGCCGAAGCCGTTAGAAAAACGATGGGAGACAGATACGCGGTCGGCATTGGTCTTATCCGTTTTACCTCCATCAATGAATTCGTGACGTAAATCGACGGTGACGGCTGAAGCAGAAAACGTTGCGGCACAGAGAGCAGCAAGGGCCAGAGATCTTGCAAACATAGGGTACCCCTCAAAATTAAAATTATGTTTCTATTTTATGAAACTGCATTTTATTTTTTAAGCACTCATGTTTTAGTGATCGAGATCGTAATTATTTGTTTCAAAAAACATGGCACAGCAAGACGTGACAAAGCTCAACAAAAAGCGCCTTTATCGGGCGTATTTCGCTGAATTTCGCCTAACCCATAGGAAAAATCTGCATAAAAAAGCCTCCACGAGGAGGCTTGAGAAGAAGGTAAACCGAAGAGGAACTATGCGCGTTCAACCGCCAGCGCGACGCCCTGGCCGCCGCCGATACAAAGCGTGGCTAACCCTTTGCGGGCATCACGTTTAATCATCTCGTGCACCAGAGAAACCAGAATGCGACAGCCGGATGCCCCAATTGGATGGCCGAGTGCAATGGCCCCTCCGTTCACGTTAACCCGGCGCTCATCCCATTCCAGCACCCTTCCCACCGAAATCGCCTGTGCCGCGAATGCTTCATTGGCCTCGATAAGATCGACCTCATCCAGCCGCCAGCCTGCTCTCTCCAGACAGCGGCGCGTCGCATGTACCGGTGCAATCCCCATCAGCGCCGGATCGACGCCCACGCTGGCAAAGGCACGGATCCGCGCGAGGATCGGCAGACCGAGCTCCTGCGCTTTCGATTCGCTCATCATCATCACCGCCGCCGCGCCGTCATTGATGCTGGAGGCGTTACCCGCGGTCACCGACCCCAATCGGTCGAAAGTCGGTAGCAGGCTGGCCAGCCCCTCGGCGCTGGCATCCACCCGCGGCTGCTCATCGGTATCAACGGTACGCGGCGCCCCATTTAACTCGGTGGTGACCGGCACAATCTCATCGCGAAAGCGCCCTGAATCAATCGCCCGTCGGGCTTTGTGCTGTGAGCTGAGCGCCCAGGCATCCTGTAGTTCGCGGCTGATGCCGTATTCTCGCGCCAGGTTTTCCGCCGTAACGCCCATGTGGTAGTCGTTGAAGGCATCCCACAGGCCATCATGGACCAGGCTGTCAATCAGCTGACTGTTGCCCAGCTGAGCGCCGGTGCGGCTATCGGTGAGAACGTGCGGCGCACGGCTCATATTCTCCTGACCGCCGGCGATCACCACGTCGGCTTCACCGCACTGGATTGCCTGCGTCGCCAGATGCAGCGCCTTCAGTCCGGAGCCACATACATCGTTAATCGTTATTGCGGAAACGGTGTTCGGCAGCCCGCCGCGGATCGCCGATTGGCGCGCCGGGTTTTGCCCGGTCCCCGCAGTCAGTACCTGCCCGAGGATCACCTCATCAACGCTTTGCGGGTCAATACCGGCTCGTTCCACTAACGCCTTGACCACAAGACTGCCCAATTCTACCGCCGAGTGGCGCGACAACGTTCCCTGAAAACACCCAATTGGGGTACGCAACGCACCGACGATCACGACATCTTTCATCCTCTACCTCTGCCCTGCCTCTGCGCAAAGAAACAGCAACATAGTAGAGAATTGTTATCAAAAAATTTCGCAATTGTTTAAAAAAAGTGAGGCGAATCACAAAGATTTGCCTCACCCTCAAGGTTCCTGGCGCTGCAAATGCTGGCGCAACCAGCTCCCGGCTTTTCCCGGCGGCGCCTTCTTATTCCACAGCAAATCAACGGAGATAGCCCGCGGCCAGCCGGGAATATTCAGTGCCACCAGCGAGCCTGAACCGGCAAACTCCTCAACCAACGCGCAGGGCAAAATACACCATCCCAGCCCCTGCACCGTCATGCTGAGCAGCAGCAAATAGTTTGGCGCCGACCAGACCTGCCCTTTCGCCGGCTCCAGCGAGCTGGCCAGAAACGTACTTAAGCGTAGTTCTCGCCAGCTGTGCAGTTCATCCCAGTTCACCCGCCCCTGCGCCGCCAGCGGATGCGCGGGCGCCACATAGATAGCCATCGCCGTTTGTAGCGGCAACCGGGTACTACCTATCTCCGTCGGGTAGCTATCTCTGGCCTCAATCAGCCCCACCTGCGCACGCTCCTTTTGCAGCAGATCAATCACATCCTCATCTTCCCCGATCAGGCACTCAAACTCGGTATGGGGAAAACGGCTGTCGAACTGCTGGAGCAGATCCTCCAGCACATCCGGGTGCAGGGTGTCGGAGAGGACAAAAGTGAGACGCGCTTCCGTTTCATCAGAGAGTGAAACCGCCAGCTCATCAAGCCGATCGCTGGCCGCCAGAATCGCTTTGACGTAACTCAGCACCTGCTCTCCCTGCGGCGTAAGGGTGGGCTGGCGGGTCGCGCGATCGAACAGCACCACGCCCAGATCGGCTTCGAGGTTAGAAATGGCGGTGCTGATAGTGGACTGACTTTTGCGTAACCGGCGGGCGGCGGCAGAAAACGAACCGCAGGCTACGGCTTCAACAAACGCGGTGAGTGCTTCTGGAGAATAGCGCATAAACTATCTACTTTATCGATGGAACCTATCTTTTGTTTATCATATTTATCCATAAAATGCGGAGGAATTTCTCAAAATCTGTTCCCCCCGTTTCGCAAAGGAACCGACGAGAACAACGGCTTTTTCGGAGGTAGCAAGCCATGCAACAGAACAATTTTCAGCGCAAGACGCTGACAGAACGCGTTATTCATGCAGTCAGTTTTGAAGGACTCGCCACGTTAATTCTCGCCCCGACCGCCGCCTGGTTAATGCAGCGCTCGGTCGTCGAAATGGGTGGGTTGAGCATCCTGCTCGCGACGCTGGCCATGGTATGGAACCTGATTTATAACGCCGCTTTTGACCGCCTCTGGCCGGTATCTCGCGTGGTGCGTACCCTGAAAGTCCGGGCGCTGCACGCCATCGGCTTCGAGTCCGGGTTTATCCTGATCGGGGTCACCGCCGTCGCGCTCATTCTCGGGGTCTCGTTGATCCAGGCGTTTATGCTGGAAATCGGCTTTATGCTGTTCTTCCTGCCCTACACCATGCTGTTTAACTGGGTGTGGGATACGCTGCGCGAGCGTGTACTGAAGTACCGTCAGCAGCGGACCCTGGCTCGTAGCTAATGATTTGTCCATCGCCGGGAGGATGTCCGGCGATCCTCAGCCTGATTTGTCATCCGAAACTATCGCAACGACTCATTCATTGTTGTGGTAAATTACACTCCTTTTTTTTGGTTTTACGGTTGATAAATTCACACAATGTCTAAAATTTGGTCTAAAGAAGAAACTCTTTGGAGTTTTGCCTTATATGGCACTGCCGTAGGCGCTGGCACCCTGTTTTTACCGATCCAGCTAGGATCTGCCGGCGCCATTGTTCTGCTCATCACCGCGCTGGTCGCCTGGCCGTTAACCTACTGGCCACATAAGGCGCTGAGCCAGTTCATCCTTTCCGCAAAAGTAGCCCCCGGCGTCGGTATCACAGGGGCGGTCAACCATTACTACGGCAAGAAAGTAGGCAATCTGATCACCGCGCTCTATTTCCTGGCTTTCTTTGTGGTCGTTCTGATTTACGCCGTGGCAATCACCAACTCCCTGGCCGAGCAGCTGGCAAGGCATACGCCGATTACGCCCGCCGTTCGGGCGATGCTCAGCCTGGCCGTGGTTATGGTGCTGAACCTGATCTTTTTGATGGGACGTCATATCACGATTAAGGTGATGGGCTTTTTAGTGTTCCCGCTAATCGCCTGCTTCCTGTTCCTGTCTGTCTATTTAATCGGCGACTGGCAACCGGAACACCTCACCAGCCAGATGCAGCTGACTTCGCATACGTTCCACCAAATCTGGATCTCCATTCCCGTGATGGTTTTCGCCTTTAGCCATACGCCAATCATTTCAACTTTTGCTATCGACCAGCAGGAGAAATACGGTGAGCAGGCCATGGGTAAATGCAAAAAAATCATGAAGGTGGCCTATACCATCATCTGCCTCAGCGTGCTGTTTTTTGTCTTCAGCTGCCTGCTGGCGATACCGGCCTCCTATATTGAAAACGCTCGTAATGAAGGGGTGACGATCCTCTCTGCGCTTTCGATGATGCCCGGCTCTCCGGCCTGGCTCGCGGTGACCGGCATCGTGGTCGCCGTAGTCGCCATGTCGAAGTCGTTTCTCGGTACCTATTTTGGCGTGATTGAAGGCGCCAGCGAAATCGTTAAAACCTCGCTGGGCCAGGTCGGTATTCGCAAAAGTCGCGCCTTTAACCGCGCGATGTCAATTCTGCTGGTCTCGGCGCTGACGTTCGCGGTCTGCTATATCAATCCGAACGCTATCTCCATGATCTATGCCATCAGCGGCCCGCTGATCGCCATGATCTTGTTCATCATGCCGACGCTATCGACCTATATCATTCCCGCGCTCAAACCTTACCGTTCGGTGGGGAATTTCATCACCCTGGTGGTTGGTCTGCTGTGCGTTTCAGTGATGTTCTTTAGCTAATAGCCCCTCTGCGGCGGCGGTTTCCCTGCCGCCGCACATTCTGCCAATATTCCCGCCTTCCGAACTTCCCAGCCAGGTTTACACTTAGGGTTTGCACATCATTGGGGAGTCTCCATGTCCAGCGTCAAATTATCCGGAAGCGGCACGTTAGGTCATCGCCAGGTTTATCGTCTGGGGTACGGAGCCATGCAGTTAGCTGGTCCCGGCGTCTTCGGCCCACCAGCCGATCCCGACGGCGCGGTCCGCGTTCTACAGGCCGCGGTGGCCGCGGGGGTTAACCATATTGATACCTCCGATTTTTACGGCCCGCACATTACCAACCAGCTGATTCGAAAAGCGCTTCATCCCTATACCGACGATCTCTGTATCGTGACGAAAGTCAGCGCCCGCCGCGATGAAAAAGGCAACTGGCTGGCAGCAATGTCGCCTGAAGAGCTCACACAGGCGGTAGAAGACAATCTGCGGAACCTGGGGCTCGACGTGCTGGAAGTCGTGAACCTGCGCAGCATGCTCGGCACCCACGGGCCGGTAGAAGGTTCGCTGGAAGGGCCGCTGACCACGCTGCTTGAGCTTAAAGAGCGTGGGCTTATCCGCCACATTGGCCTCAGCAACGTCACCGCTAAGCAGGTTGCGGATGCGCAAAAGCTGACGCCGATTGCTTGCGTGCAGAACCAGTATAACGTCGCCAATCGCGGGGACGATGTGCTGATTGATCAACTGGCCGCACAGAATATTGCCTATGTCCCTTTCTTCCCGCTCGGCGGATTTACCCCGCTACAGGCGCAGGAACTTAACGATGTTGCCGCCGCACTGGAAGCGACGCCGATGCAGGTTGCACTCGCCTGGCTGCTACAGCGTTCACCCAATATTCTGTTGATTCCCGGCACATCTTCGCTCCAGCACCTGCAGGAAAACCTGGCCGCTGGTGCATTAACTCTTCCTCCCGAAGCGATCGCCACATTAGATAATCTGAAGGCCTGATTACTGCTGGCAAACCTGTGCGGTCTTCTGCCGCACAGGCGCCGACAGAACGTCATTCGCCCTCCTATTATTTGCCTGGAATTAGGCCAACACTGCTGGCACTATATATCCTACAAACGGGTACATGTTTGCATTATTCTGCGGTTCCGCAGCAAGTAACCCTATACATAGCATTGATTTATACTATTTTGACAAGTCTCCTTATTGGGGACTTCTGTCGTTTTTGCCTTCCCATAAAATTTTAAAACTCTTGATTACAGGAAAAACAACATCTGATTCGACGTTTATACAAATCAATTCAGCTACAAAGATAGCTAATAACATCAAATGCTCATAAAAACATCTGGTCAATGCAATCAGAATGTTGGCATTGCTATAAGAAAAATTAACTACACACAATAAAAAATCTACAAGGAATTTACATGACAGAGGGAACAATAAAGACCAGTCGGTATGAAATCATTGCTATTTTCAGGGAGGAACTCAGAAAGCAGTCCGAGATAGAAGTTTTTTTTAATAACAAAAACATCATGACCCAACTTACTCGGGTAGATTTTGCTGAATTTCATATCGTTACCCACAGCAAAATCCCTCCCGGGCATAAATATAAATTCATTCTGCATAGTGATTCAGGAAAGATTGAGTTCAGCTCGTCGTTAAAGAAAAGCTACAGCACCGACCCGGAACACGGTAATAAAGTCGCATTTGCATTACCTGAATGCATCCAGGTGGTGCAACGACGCCGCGACCCTCGTTTTCGCTTACATCACCGGTATGACTTTTTTTGCCGCGGCCGCCATAAGAATGGCGAAAACTATGCTTTCGATATTAAAGATATTTCAGATGGCGGCTGCGCGCTGATGGCCAAAAACCCGAACCTGAAATTTCTCACCCATAACTCCATCCTGAAAAATTCAGTTCTGTCGCTGGCTGAGTATGGAGAAATCACCATCGATTTAGTCATCAAGAATGTTGTTGAGGTTACGCTCGACGAAGACAGTGAAAACAGAGAAAGCTATCATCAGGTGTCCTGTCAGTTTAAATTCCGTCACCGTGAAGATAAGATCAGAATAGAGAAGATGCTGCTCGATTTGATTCTGGAAGCCAAACGAAAAAAGAGAGTCTGACCCTTTTGGACAGTATATTGCTGTATACCGATGATAATTTCATCGGCCAATCCATACATCGGTACCTGGTTGATAACAATAAAAATATCACCACCCTTTGTTACCAGGATATCTCTCAGGGGGCAATGCCCCCCATGACAGGCATCGTTATTTTCAACGTCATTCATAAGGACTTTTCTGCTGCCGACACGATGTCATTGCTCAACAATATGCGCTGGTGTTTACTACACTGCTCCCGGCTCATCCTGATGGTGAAGAGCGACATCGCCAGTCTGTTTCGGGAACTAATAGATTTAGATAACATCATGATTCTTACAGAAAAATCATCACTAACTGATTTTTCCCATGCCGTCAGCACACCAGCTGGCAGCAGCAGCAGCATTCCGCTGCAGAAGAAGCTTTCTGCCAGAGAACGGCAGGTGCTGGAGTTGACTATTGCCTGTCACAACAACAAAAAAATTGCCACACTGCTTAATATTGACCATAAAACCGTTCACAGTCACAGAATTCATATCATGCAGAAACTCGGTATGAACAGTTCACGGGCGATGAACAAAAAAATAGTCGACATGTATCGATGCTAAGAATGGCCTGAGTTGAAGTCTCTTTAAAAAACAACAGGCCATCAATCAAAACCAGAAAATTAATTGAAAAGTTACTTTTAATAAACATTCCAAACTGCAGGAAGGTCACTTATAATAATTTCACCCTGCAGCGATTTTTTGTAAAGTTCCTGACGCGAGAAAATGAACGCTAAAATATTTTCAGACCATAACTTATCCCGTGGCGATATCTCTGTTCGTTATGTTTTTCAAAAAATGTTCTCGCCGCAGGACACTTTAGTTGCAGTGGAGTGTTTAAGCCGCTTCGACTCTATTCCAGTCGCGCCTGAATTTTTCTTCCGCCATGCCAATACTGCACTCCGTGAAAGTATTTTTATGGAGCAACTGGCGCTCATTGAAAAACATCAGGCATGGTTTATTGATAATGGTATTTCCGCCACAATCAATGTTGACGACCATATTCTTAGCATTTTGCACCAACCGCAAATTGAAGCATACATTAACCATTTGAAGTGTGTGCATTTTGAAGTTACGGAAAATGCCAACAGCTTACTTAATAATGCACTGTCCAGCTGGCATAACCCTCAGACATCCACATTATGGCTCGATGATTTTGGCTCTGGCTATGCCGGCATTAGCGCTATTCGCGGATATCATTTTGATTACGTCAAAATTGACAAAGATTTTTTCTGGCATCTTATGCAGAAAGAGTCCGGGCGGCCGCTAATGGATGCCCTGGTGACATTCCTTTCGCGTAACAATCATAATGTGATTATTGAAGGAGTGGAAAGCGCAGCGCATAAAAACTGGCTTAAGGGAATGGAGTGGTTTGCTATTCAGGGCCATTACTGGAAAGAAGTCAGCATTGAGCAACTGGTTCAGGAAAGAATTAGCGCATAAACATGCCGGAGCCATCCGGTATTTTTATACGCTAAACACATCAGCCTTAATTATAAACTAATTCCCAGGTTGCCCAACTGGTCAACGGACCGCTTGTTGCCTTTTCCGGGGACGGCGTGACGTAACCAATATAATAAGTAAATACGCCGCCATTCACCGATTTTTCAACAATCGGTACCCGGTTTTGCTGCGGATCGGCGGGGACAATTTTATTACTCTTATCCAGCGTATTATTATCATTCGTGGACAGCGCCAGAAAGATATTTTGCGCCCCATCCGGCAACGTGTTTGCCAGATAGCCCGCATTTTCATTCGCCACGGCAGTGACCAAAAACCCATCGACCCAACGTACATTCACCGCACGGATCTCATTTTTATCCGCGGCGCCGCCATCATGGCGAAGCTGGCAGTTCGACAGCTCAAGGGTGAAAGATTGCGGCTTCATAAATGCACCTGCCCCGCGATCGTGAACTTCAGCCAGGCTCACCGGTGCCAGCCAGACGTTGCCGCTCCCGGCATTATGGCCGCCGTTGAGCGCCACGCTACAGGAGATATCCGTCACCCGGCCGGCAAAATCAACGCGTCCGTTATCATAATTGGTCATAAAACCAGAAGCGGAAGAAGCAATAAACAGCCCACCGATCGCTGCCAGGCCAATCCGCAGTTTACCGCTCTTCTTATGTCCATTTTCTTTCATACCCGCCTCCCGAATTAATCGTACGTCAGGTTAAAGATCATGTGAGACTCAACCTCGCCGGAGCTCGTGTCCGCGGCATACTGATAAAAGCGCGCCAGAAAAGGCATTGTGATGTAACGCGTTTCCTGGCTGCGTAAGGTACCAGCATTGTATTTCTTGTTGAATTCCACAGGTACGCCATCTTTCAACACCTGAATCCCAATCCCTTTGGCAATAGAACTGCCGGCTTTTTCGTTCAGCAACGCACCCTGCCTGACGTTGGTGCTACTCGCCAGAGTCCCGGAGAAAGAGGCCTCAATATTGGCATACCCGGTTTCGCTTAATCCGCCGCTACACTGGAGCTCAATATTGAAATTTTTGCCGCCGGCGGTGGTACCGACGCCGTTCAGGTCGCTGCGCTTAATGGTCCCGACATCGACATTCATATTTTTACCGCTCAACACCGTACAGGACGGAGAGACCACGGTAATCGCGTTCGCGCTCAGAAAGGTTTCCAGAATGGGGTTATTGCCCCTCTCCCAGTCATAGGAAGTGTATTTCCCCGCCGCCAGGGTGCCGCTACCGGTCGTTGCCGCCGTTTTAATAATCTCCAGCGTAAAGCGCGAACCTTCCAGCGAGTAGTTCGTGTTCCGGTTGATGGTCGACGAGAACACATCGGGATAGGTGATATTCACCGTTGCGCCGCCGCGGCTAAAGCGCATGCCGATACCCGACACGTTCGTGGAATAGATCTTATTCCCCAGATCGGTGGCCCCGCTGGAGACGATTTTCGCCGCAAACCGGTTGGTGCCGCTGGTACAGCTGTAGCTGGCCCCACCCGGAGCGCTCATCGTCCAGTCACGAGAGACGATGACCGAACCTACCGGCAGATCGGGCGGTACGACGACCCTTCCCACGGCCATATCCAGGTTCACCGTCGGCTGTGAAAGGCGCGTGCACGAAGCCCAGACCGAGGTACTCCCCAGCGCCATTAAGCCAATAAAAAGCGTCAGTTGTTTACTCAGCGACATACACTTTCCTTTGATTTTTCCTTACCCAGTTCCACCGTACACTGCCCGCCGCTCCACTTAACGGTCGCGTGCTTAACGCTGGCGTCACTGATAAACATCATGCTGCCCTGGCCAACAACGCCAATCTCTTTTCCACTTGGATCAAAAATACTGGCAGCGAACGGCAGCGGCTGGTTATTCGCCTGACGCGCCTGAATCGTGACGTTGTTCTGTACCGTGGTACCAAAGGAGACCTTCACCACGCTCCCTTCCCACGGCACCACCTGAGCCACGGTACGATCAAACGCGATATCATCCTGGCTGCCTTTCGGATCGATCTCGACGGAGTTAATCCGGTAAGGGCGCAGATAAGGCAAAATGGCGTAGCCGTTGCTGTCAACCCGGGTCCCCGGTGAACCTGGCAACATGGCGCCTGCGGCATCTTTCGCTTCGATAAGCGCCATCGTGCTGCCGCTTTCCGGCGAGAACACCACGCCATGGCGGTGGGCGATCAACGTCCCGCTGGCGCCCAGCCCGCTCTGGCGATAGCCTTCGCCCTGGCTGTAGCTGCCGTTCAGCGTGGTCCACGGCGTGCGATAGCTACCGTTCAAGGCGACATCATGCTGGCCGCCGGTTGCCGTGGTCGTTGAGACGCCGTAGTTGAGGTTGTTCTCAGTATCCAGCGAACCGTTAATCCCGATCTGCGAACTGCCAAAGCGTGAGTTATTAAACGAGGTGTTTGACGTCAGGTTGGCGGTCCGGTTTTCCCCAAACCACAGCGGATAGCTGAAGTTCAGCGAGACGCGATCGTCGCGACGGTGGCCTGAGTTATCCGGCGTATATACGCGCTGCGCGCTGGCAGACCACGAGAGGCGGCCAAACATGTTGTTGTAGCTGAGCTGGTACTGCTTCTCAGTTCCCGAACGATTCCAGTAATCTGACACCTGACCACTCAGATAAAAACCACCCCAGCCTTCCGGCAGGTTCTGGTTAACGGTAAAGGTCATTCCGTTTTTCTGACGCCACAGGGTGTAGTTGCTGTTGTGGTTCTTCTCCTGATCGACGGCGTACAGCGCATCGTTCAGGTTGTAGTAGCCTTTGGTGGAGTAGCGATAGGCCGCCAGTACAATGCTGGTCTGGGTATCGGTAAACATTCGGTTAAAGGTGGCGCGGTAGCTCTGGCCACTCTCATCCAGGGTATCGCTCTTCAACCGCGACTGGGTAATATCAAATGACAGCGCCCCGATACCGGTATTCACCCCGGTCCCCAGCAGAAACGCCTGATAATCATCAAACCCCGTGACGCCGGTATAGCCGGTAAACAGGTTGCTCAGACCATGCTGCCAGGTGGCCTGGTAGAGCATCGGCTTATTACGCAGTCCGTTGTCATCGACTTTACCGGCCGACAATGCATAGCGGGTCATCCCAGGGCGCAGCAGCTGTGCCACCGAGGCATACGGGACGCTAAAGACCTGCACCGAACCATCGGCCTCTTTGACTGAAACTTCAAGGTCGTTACCGTAGCCAGATGGGTAAACATCCTGCAAGGTAAACGGACCCGGCGGGACCGAGGTCTGATAGATAATGTTGTTACCCTGGCGCACCGTCACCAGGGCGTTGCTCTGCGCCACGCCGTGAATTTCCGGCGCGTAAGAGCGCATCCCGTCCGGGAACATATTGTCATCGGTCGCCAGGTTTACCCCGCGCAGACCAATGGTGTCGAAAAATTCGCCGTTGGTAAAAATCTGCCCGCCGCTGACGATCGAGTTGATCTGCGGGATCGGCCGCTGAAGATAGGTCTGGTTACTGTTCCAGTGCGCTTTCCCCTGCTGCTGCTGCCAGTTAAGGTTACCGACATGCTTGAGCAGCCAACCGTCCCACGAGAGACCGGCGTTGACGCCGAGATAGGCGCTGCTGTTATCAGAGCCGTTATTCGCAGAAGTGTGGCTGGTCCAGGTATTCGCCATCCAGCCGAGATTCAGCGCCGCAATGCCTTTATCCCAGAATTCCGGGCTGACAAAGTTTTTCAGGCGCTGATCTTCGTAGATTTGTGGTACGGAAATTTCCAGTCGCAGAGAGGACTGAATCAGGTTGTCTTTTACGTTTTCTTCGTTACGCCAGTCCTTCAGCCGCCCGCAGTAGCCTTCCTGCTTCCCCAACTGAGGATTGAGCTTTTCTGCGGCAATGCCGTAGCGCTCAAGCATTTCACGGGTGTAGCAGACCCCCATCTTGCCATCGTTGCCACGAGTGACGTTCAGCTCATAGCGCCCTTTCCACTCGTTGTTGGTGTAAACGTCGAGCGAATAGGTCCCTTCAGTGATAGCACTGGCGGAGAAGCGTGACAGATCGACCTTTTCCCGACTGCCAACGATAAAACCGTCGTTAAACTGGTATACCGTTCCCGGGTTTTCCTGTCCGCTGGAAAATGGCGGAAAGCAGAACAGCGCCATCGCAATCGCTGAACTTAACTTTCCCGGGCAGATGGTCCTCTGCTTCATGATAGTGTCCCTTATTTAACGGCTACTTTCACTGCCACATCTGCGCCATAGTCATTGATATTATTGATAGTCAGAGTCTCACCCCGGTTCACGGCGGAAGAGAGAGCAACGGTCTGACTGGACTGCGGAGCAAGCATCACCGTTTTGCTGTTCAGAGCTTTGCCACCGTCGCGGGTAATACGGCTCACGGTGAGATAAAATGGCGTAGGGTTGCTGATTGACAGGGTGCTACCGCTGGCTGAAAGCGCTAATTTCTCCGGCGCAGCGTCGCGGTTGCCCAGTCCGGTCGGACGGTAGATAAACTTAAAGCGCGAACGGATCGCCAACTGGAGGATATTCTGCCCTTCATTTTTCTGGCTGGCCTCCACCGGCGGTATTTCCAGCAGATTCAGCCACCACAGTGTTTCTTTATTTTGTGCCAGCCCGGCCGCGCTACCCAATTTAATGCGTAATGTCTGACCGCTCTTCGCATCAACGCGCGAAATAGGTGGGGTAATAATAAATGGTGTGGTAATCGTATCCGGCGTGGCATCGGCATTGCCGTTATCCAGCCAGGCCTGCGCCAGGGCCGGACGTTCTGCGGTATTAGAAAGCTGTACCGTTATTTCTTTTTCATTTCCAGGATAAATAAAGCGGGTGCCGTTGACGATAATATTGTTGGCATTGGCCGCAAAACTAAAAATGAAACAGAAAAAAAGGACAATATGCTTCATGCTGACCTCAGAAGAAAAAAATAAGCGGCAGCCATTGCCGCTTTATTATTGTTTTAAACCGCCCCGGATAAAGGCGGTTTTATTTCCAGACGATAATTACTGGTAGGTAATTTCGTAGGTAGCGTAGCTGTTAACCACACCGGTGGTGACAGTAGTCGGGGTGCTGGTTGCATAGCCAACGTAGTAAGTGAAGCGTGCGCCGTCCTGAACTGCCGTTGCGTCGCCTTTCGCTTTCGGCTGAGTGCTCACGCCTGGGATAATTTTGTTGGTCAGAGTAGAAGCTGTGTCAGTGGACAGAACCAGCTGAATGTTTTTCGCGCCAGAGGCTTCGGTGTTCGCCAGGTAGCCCTGCTGCTGAGTCGTTGCGCCTGCCAGCAGGTTACCGCCGGTCCAGTTCACACCCAGTTTGCTCACATCGTCTTGTTTGTCACCGTTTGCAGCCTGGCAATCAGACACGTCAATGGTGAATGATTTAGGTTTCAGGTAAGTATCAGCAGTGGCAGCTTTAACTTCGGTCAGGGTAACCGGAGACAGGTAAACGTTAGCATCGCTACCCTGGCCATTGACGGAAACAGTACAAGATACATCGGTAACTTTACCGAAGAAATTAACCTGGCCACCGCCAACGGTTGTATCAGCAGCATTTGCCGCAGTCATACCGAAAAATGCCGTAGCCATAGCTGCAGAGAGAAGAACCTTTTTCATTGCCATTTCCTTGTCAGAGTGAGTTTTATATCAATAAACCAACAGTAAACCTGCACAATAGTCAGAAGCGTTATGCGATGCTCACTTGTGCAACTGTGAATAGAAACTTCGACTGACCGGAAGCCGCAATATTTAAGGCGTCAGGACGCGAACTCTTTTTAAAGAATTCGTTAATGCTGTCGGCGTCAAAGAATGCTATTTTTCGCCAACAAATATACATTTGCTTATAACTTGTTACATCGGGATGATGATAAATTTTAGCTATTGATGAACGATTAACAATAGTTAAAAACGAATAAAAAGTGATTTACATCAGGAGGAGTAAGGCGCAGGAGATATATATGGAGCAAAGAGTATCATGCCAAATAATGCGATCCGCTGGCTATAGAGAACAATCTGAATAATACGGTGACAGGGGATGTTGAAATAGCGAAGAATTGTCTAATAAAAAACGTTCGCTGCAACCGCAGGGATTGCCACCTGCGGCCTGGAGTTTGCGGCACGTTACAGCGGCAGGTGAAAGTACTGGCACAGCGCCTTCCTGCCTTTCTGTGTGATGCTCACCTCGCGAAATCCTGGCGTCAGGGTGAACCACTCTTTTTGCTGGCCATGGCGTAACAATGCGGCCCCTACGGCGCCGCCGGTATGGAAACGCCGCTCGCTCCAGTCCAGACATGCGCAGCACACCCTGCGCCGACTTTCGGTCGGCAACGTCATCCCTAAACGGGCAAACTGCGCCTCACCGTTCGCCGTCAGCGCACTCCCGTCCGCAGCGATCCACGCTTCACGTAATAAAAAATCATAGATGTCCACCGCCACTTCACCGGCAAGATGATCGTAGCAGGTTCGCGCCGTACGCAAATTCACCGGGGTTCGGGTGGTGAGCACAATTGCGTTTTTTCCGGCCATCGCCATCATATTCTCCAGCAGCCCGGCAACATCGGCGCTCGCCAGCCGGTAATAACGATGCCGGCCCTGTGCCAGACAAACCAGCAAATGACCGCTGACCAGACGGCTGAGATGGGCGCTGGCGGTCGAGGCCGAAACCTCGGCCGCCGTCGCAAGTTCCGTTGCAGTCCACGCGCGACCATCCATTAATGCGCAGAGCATTTTCACTCGTGAAGCATCGGCCATGGCGGACGCCACCGCCGCGATGGCAACGGCCAACGACTCATCATCGGCAATAACGTGGTCAGGTTTTAGCATAGTGCCTCACAACGTGGTGGCCCAGGAACGCGTGGCGTCCTGCGCCAGTGAAAAGTTATCGGTCACCAGAATCAAACGATTAGCATGATCGCTGTACTGAGTCAGGATATTCACCCCGTGCCCGGCCAGGGCGTGAGCTATCGCCCCCAGCTCGCCGGGCTGTTCCTGTTTTAAACGGCGAATTAGCGACAGGTAAACGCCCGCCACCGGGATCCCCGCCTGTTCCAGCACCGCCTGGGCCCGCTCCCCGTCAGTCACCAGAAAATGAGCATGGCATTGATTCCCGACGGTGAAAACGCCGCCCCCTTCAAGTCCCACGCCATGTTTGCCCAGGGTTTGCCCCAACAGGGCCAACTGGCCGGGGCGATTCGGCAGAATCACATGAATATCATACATCGCCGTGCCCCTCCCGCCTTTCTGCACCCCAGCCGCGAATAACCTGCACAATATGAATCTGGTAAGAGGCAAAAATATGCGCCTTGCCCTCTTCCTGAGCCGCCTGATGGCAGAGATTATTTTTCCAGGCCTGCACCGCCTCTTCATCACGCCACCAGGAAAGGGACAAGATCTTGCCTGGCGTGGTCAGGCTTTGAAAACGTTCAATGCTGATAAAGCCGTCAAGCGTGCTGAGCAACGGCTTCAGTTCCGCCGCCAGAGCAAGATACCGGGCCTGTTTTTCAGGAGTAACTTCGGCTTCAAAGAGTACCGCAATCATCGTGTCGTCCTTCCTCAATCAGTCGTGACGCCACTTTATCGTACCAACACTGCCCGATACTTCGCCGCGAAGCGAAGTATGCCCGCCCTAAAAAATGGGCCCTTCCCTAATGCCGCTCGTTTAACGGTCGCTTGACCGATCCGGCAGTGGGGTAAGAATTAGTCATCTCACAAAGATTGCCGATGTTTTATACGGTGCAACCAGCTTTCAACCTCTCTGCCGGATAGCCTTAAGTCAGGGATTTCATTTTTACGGTGGTTCGCGTGAAGGTGTTTTTCGTACTTCGGTGCATGTGTTCTGTGGAGTATTCCGTTCACTTTTGTGGCATGTTCCGTTCACGATGAATCCGGCACTTTTCTCGCACCCGCTGCGGGTGAACGGCATGGGGGGCGTTTCGCTCGCCCCCCATGACCCCCGGCATTGTGCTGAAAACGGCCGCTGCGCGGTATGCTCCACTCCGGCTTCATCTGGCGGACCGGGCTGGACTCAACGTCCCTGTCTCGACCTGCCCTCTGGCCGCCTTATTCGTCCCGTCCCTGGGACTCCCCCCTTCGGGGCCGACGTCAACGTCGTTCAAAAACGCTTCCGACGTTTTTGTCCTGGCGGCCAGTCCTGGATGCGCACCTGCGTTCCCGCCCGTTTTCCTGACGCGCCTTACCCCCCGAGCTGTCATCCCTTGGCCGTCCCGTCGCGATATCATTGCTGAAGGTTTTTCAGCGGCAGAATGGTCAGCATGGAATATCAGGACATGCCGCAGGGGGGTGGCGCAGCTAAAAATCGCTGAGACGCAGGCGACTGACCGGGGCCGCCAGCAGGGATGCTGGCGGAGGCAAGCCTTACAGGGAAGTGACATCTTGCCGTCCCCGAACAGCCAGACGGCGGAGACGAAGGTATCGCGAAGCGACGATTTTTCTTGCCGAAATGCCGGGTTCCCAGGGCCGGGCGAAACCGGCCCTGGGCCGTTCATCTGTCGCGCAGGTTACAGAGAGGCGCGGGACGTGTGGTGAACGGAACATTCCACCGTTCTGGCAACAACAAAGCTTCGCGCAAACCACCGTTTACCGGCATTCCCCTGGTCCGCGATAAACCATAAAAAATGCGGCTCTCCCCCCTAATACATTCATGCAAGCAATGCATTTCGATGCTTTTCAAATAAACACGCAGCCATAGCAACATTTTTTTAATTCATCGCGCTCGCCAGAATGCACATCAACCAATTGTTTTTTATTTAAAAAATACAGAGACCATCCACTTTTCGTCATCTTACCGCCACAAAAGTGTGATCTAAATCGCACTTTTTGCAACGCCTGTTATAGTTAGCAGGCTTATTATAAACCCATCGAAAGCACAGCGCTTTCCACCTAAAAAGTTAAAAGGAAAAACACCATGAAAAACGTAAAATTACTTGCCGCTGCCGGTATGCTCTCTCTGGTTTCTTTCGCCAGCTTCGCTCAGCACCCGGTCAGCGTTACCGCTGATACTCTGGACAGCGCAGAAGCAAAAATTGCGACCATCGCTAAAGATCAGGGCGCGTCTTACCACATTACCGAAGCCTATACCGGTAATCAGGTTCATATGACCGCTGAGCTGTCCAAATAAGAGAATGGTTGCAGAGGGAGCTGCCGGACTGGCCGCCTGACGGCGGCCCGTTTCGCTCCCGCTTCACAATAACCATGCAGCAATGTCGGGCCCCTTTATGGGGCTTTTTTTGTTAATGCACGCTGAATCGACAACACGCTCAGCAACACCACGATCAACCCCACCAGCGCCACACCCTCAATCCTCTGTCCCAGAAAGATCCAGCCCAGAAGCACTGCCGTTACCGGACTCAGCAGACTGAGTGCGGACACCGCGACCGAAGGCAGACGGCTAATCCCGCGAAACCATAACCCGTAAGCCAGCATTGCCCCGGCGACGCACAACCACAGATAGCCGGCAGCCTGGGTCAATGTCACCCCATGCAGCGGCGGATCAACCCACCACGCAACGGGCGCCAGCACCGCACCGCCAATCAGCAGTTGCCAGCCGGTCAGCGCCACAACCGGTAACGAAATCGCCCAGCGGCGGGACAGCCAGGTGCCCAGAGCCATGCTGACCGCGCCTGAAAACGCCGCCATAATCCCCAGCGGATCCAGTACCGTATGCGGCGAAAGCAGCAGCAGTGCCATGCCGATAATACCGGTGAATGCCGAGAGTAC
Organism: Klebsiella sp. I138; assembly: GCF_051131765.1. Classification (NCBI taxonomy): domain Bacteria; kingdom Pseudomonadati; phylum Pseudomonadota; class Gammaproteobacteria; order Enterobacterales; family Enterobacteriaceae; genus Klebsiella; species Klebsiella sp. I138. Next base: position 5,124,429 of record NZ_CP180447.1, on the reverse strand, counting down.
CGCCATCCACGGCGAACGCTGCCTGTCCACACACCAGGCCAGCATCATGACCAGCAGCGGCTGGATTGCCCCAATCACCGCAGCCAGACCGCCGGGTAAACGGTAAGCGGCAATAAACAACAGCGCCTGAAAGGCACCGATATTGAGCACCCCGGTGACAACAAGCTTCCACCACTCATTACGCAGAGGAAGACAGCGGCACCAGATGAGCAGCGCGATCCCCGCCGGGAGCACCCGCAGCAGCGCGGCGATAAAAGGTCTGTCCGGCGGCAGAAACTGGGAGGTCACGATGTAGGTCGTCCCCCAGATAGCCGGGGCTAAGGCAGTCAGCAGCAAATCGACAGCGGGAGAGCGCGAGAAAAAGGTCATGATTTTATCTTCATATCAAGGTAAGTTAGTCGCTAAAGTATGTATCGATAAATGTCTTGATATCAAGATAAGTGGGCACAATTGGACAAATCATCCCAGGCTGACGCCGTAGATCGTATTCTTGAACAGTGGAAACGGGAGCGCCCGGATCTGGATTGCAGCCCAATGGGCCCCCTCGGTCGCCTGAAGCGCTGTGCCATGCTGCTGGAGCCGCGGATAGAAACCGCCTTTACCCGCCACGATCTGGTGCGCTGGGAATTTGACATGCTGGCTACGCTTCGCCGGGCCGGCGCACCGTTTATCCTCTCCCCGACCCAGCTTTTTTCCACGCTGATGATCACCTCCGGCACCATGACGCATCGCCTTAAGGCACTGGAAAAACGGGGCTTTATCACCAGATTACCTGACCCGGACGATGCGAGAAGTCTGCTGGTCGCCCTGACGCCAGAGGGACGCGAGCGAATCGATGAGGCGGTGGAAAGCCACGTGGAAAACGAACGCCAGCTGCTGGCCGGGCTCTCAGCAGAGCAGCGCCAGCAGCTGGATCAGGCGCTTGCGGTCTTTATGCGCCTGCTGGAAGCGCGCTAACAACCGGCGGCAATATAATCGCCGTTGGCGCTCATCGGGATCACGGTCAGAAACAACACGCAGGCAAATAAAATAAGGATCGCCCCGCCGGCAATTTTTACCGCCGGTACCAGCCATGTCAGATGGCCGCTATTCCCGGCAAACAGGCTGACCGCCCGCTCACGCGCATAGCGCACCGCCAGCGAGAGGCCGAGAATCGATAAAGCCGTCCCCAATGACATCGTCATCACTGCGGCAATGCCCCAGCTAACGATCCCTAACGCATTAGAAAACAGCAGGATCATTATCGCTCCGCTGCAGGGCCTGGCGCCGATTGCCAGCACAACGCCGACCCGGGTTTTCCAGTCAACATGCGCCAGTTCGCGGCCAACGCCGTGGTGCCCGCAGCCGCAGTTTTCGCTATGTTCGTCCAGCGGGGTCAGGGCGCTGATGGCCATTTTTCGCGGCCGCAGCCCCTTAAGCGTTTGATAAATCACAAACGCGCCAAAGGCGCCCACCATCAGCGCGCTGATTTTCTCCACGTACCAGCGACTGGTGCTGAGGTCGCCGGAAGCAAGGTTCAGTCCCACCGCCAGAATAAAGACAAACAGAATAGCGCTCACGCCCTGCATCAGGCTGCCAAGAAACGGCACCACTCTCGCGGCCAGCAGGCTCTCTTGATTGGTACTGAGGTAGGTGGTGACGATAAATTTACCGTGCCCGGGGCCAATGGCATGCAGAACGCCATACAGAAATGCCCCGCCCAGCAGCCACATCCCGCCGCTATATTGATGGTTGTTAAGCTGTAAAAGATACATCACCAGGTAGCGATGCAGGGTGATTTGCGTTGCCAGGCACCACTGAAGAAAAGCCCCCCAATGCGCATGTAGCGCTAGCCCGCCCCACAGCAGGACCAGGAGCGGCAACCCCAGCGACAGCAGGCGCCAGTCACGTGTCAGAGTGCGAGTTGTCATCATTTTTAGCCATTAAGTGAGTCTGAATTTCCACCCGGCAGTCCCGGCGAGAGCGCCCGCCAGCCTGCCCTGTTCCCCGTCGATTGCATTTTGCATTGCCCGCTAAATACGCATACCATCAGCCCATTCTACCGTCGTCGGGCAAGGAGAGGCTTGTGGAACACAATAACGCATCAGCGCAACCAGACAGCCACGAGAGCCGCTTTCATAAAGAAGAATTTCCCTTCTTCTGGGTGGTCAACGTTTATGCAAAGTATACGCAGTTGATGGAGATCGAATTAAAAAAAATCGACATCGATCTTTCCCGCTTCCGGGTGCTGATGCTGGTCCATCAGTATCACAGGGCCAGTATCTCCCGCATCACCGAATACGCCGTCAGTAAAATGCCCACCGTCACCAAAATCGTCGGCCGCCTGCGTGACGACGGACTGCTGACCACCCACGTCAGCACCAGCGATGGTCGGGTCACGGAAGCGGAGCTCACGCCCGCAGGTCAGGCAAAAGTTGCCGAGGCCCAGGTGCTGAGCCAAAAAGTGTTCGCCCGGGCATTTAAAGGCATTACGCCAGCGCAAGAAAAGAAAATGAACCACGTTCTGTCTCTGCTGCTCCATAACCTCAACGACTGATTTCCTTTCTGACGACACGATAATGGCCATTTAAAGAAAAAGGTTATTATCGTGCTATCACCTTACCCCTCGTTTTTCGCACGCTTTTTTATCATTTTATTAACTTATATTTTGCGGTTTATTTTGTGACAGCCCTCAAGAGATTAAAATACAGGCACCACAAAATAAAGATAAAAATCAATTAATTAAAAATTATTGTTTGTTTATAAAATGTTCTTATAGCCAAAAACGATGTGAAAAATACGTTACAAATTACTTGAAGTTTCAAGTTTTAATGACAAGATTATCTCAGATTCAGTTCAGTCTGTTTTTTATACACCCGTCCTTCACCGGGTATCGCTAAACGGGAAGTGAACCATGGCTAATGAACATCGCACAGGCAGGACGTCCGCACATTCCGGGTTTATCTCGCGCTTTACGCTGGGTAGCGGAGCGCTGACGTTTGCGGCCAAAGATACTCTCGATATCGCGGGCTACCCCACTCGTGCAGGCAGCCCGGTACGGCAAGATGCCCCGGAAGCGAAAGTACACGCGGCGGTGATTCAACGACTACTGGATAGCGGGTGTCAGCTGCGGGGAAAAACGACGCTTCATGAGTTGGCCTTTGGCGTTACCGGGATCAATACCTGGAGCGGAACGCCGGTCAACCCGCACTATCCGGCGTTGATTCCCGGCGGTTCATCAAGTGGTTCGGCAACCGTGGTGGCCGCCGGGGAGGTCGACTTTGCGATTGGCACTGATACCGGGGGTTCCGTGCGCATGCCAGCCGCCTGCTGTGGGGTTGTGGGTCTGAAACCGACATGGGGGCGCGTGAGCCGCCAAGGGGTGATGCCCGCCGACAGCTCCCTGGATTGCGTTGGTTTTTTCAGCCGCGAGGTTGCGACGCTGCGCCCGGTGCTGGAGCGGGTCCTTGGCGAAGTCGCCCCTGCCGCTGGCGCTTACCCCGCGGCCACGGCGTTCCTCTTCGGCCAGGCCACGGCAGATATTGAACAGCTGATTCGCGCCCGTCTGGCACAGGCGGGGCTCCTTCCCACGGAAGCGATGCTGACAGGGTTCGCCGAAGCGCATCAGGCGGGGCTAACGATCATCGCCCAGGAAAACTGGCAGGCCTTTCATTCCATCGTTGAGGAGCCTGCACTGGCCCGGGATGTCGCGGTGCGCATTCGCGCTGGCGCTGACATTAGCCCGGCTCAGCGCCAGGCGGCAGAGCGCACTCGCCAGGCGTTTACCGACGCGGTCGATGCTCAACTGGCCCGTACGCCGTTTATTTTACTGCCTACGCTGCCGGCCTGCCCGCCGACGCTGGAAGAGGCGGCGGATCCACTCAATGTGGTAAACCTGACCCGGCTGGTACGCCCGTTTAATTTAAGCGGTCATCCGGCGCTGACGCTTCCCGTCGGCGAGATAAACCAGCGGCCGGTAGCCCTACAAATCGTTGCCGGGAAAAATAAAGAATTTGAATTACTCTGTTTTGCTGAATCACTGATGGCGAAATTGCCATAAAAGTCAGACTCGCAGGCCAAATAAAATAATAAGCCCTAAATAATTCACGCTGCCGAACCGCTGCACGACCGTGGTTCAGGTAAATGGATGTCGCCACGCGCGCACCGCCTGAAATATACCGGGTATAAAAGTTTATTCTATTTAACTGGAAGAGGCTCAGTCGCATGTTAAATTCATCTGCCACTCTGCGCGCGGAAAAGACCCCGCTCGCCAGCAATAATGCATTAAACGAATTACTCGGCGAATTAAAAAATCGCAGCGAGGAGTTTGAACAACAGCGATATATCTCTCACGATATTATTTCGCGTTTTAAAAATATTGGTGTTTACCGTGCATTGGTGCCTGCGCAATATGGCGGCGATGAAATCTCGCCGGCAGAATTCTGCCAGTTGATTGAAACCATCGCTACCGCCGACGGCTCCGCCGGATGGGTGGCAAGCTTTGGGATGAACCCCTTCTATCTTGGCGGCCTGCCGCTGAGCACGCTGGATGAGATCTACCGCCACGGTCCGGATGTCGTATTTGCCGGCGGTATTTTTCCCCCGCAGAACGCCATCGCTCAGGACGGTGGCTTTCAGATCAGCGGGCGCTGGAGCTTCGCCAGCGGCTGCACCGGGGCCGAGCTGATTGGCGTCGGCATTCTGCCGGACGATGGCTCAGCCCGCCCGCTGCCGCGCATTGCGGTCCTACCCGCCGCTAGCTTCACCATCGATCCGGTGTGGAATACCGTGGGTCTCGCGGGCACCGGCAGTCACGACGTGGTACTCAAGGATGCTTTTGTCCCCGCGGAGTGGACCTTTATCCGCGGTGGCGAACTCAATCTCGACGGCGCCCTGTATCGCTACCCGGTGCTGTCGCTGGCGACGCAGGTACTCTCCGTGGTGGCGCTGGGTATCGCCCGCGCCGCACTCGGAGAAATCTACGCCATCGCCGAGCGCCAAAGTTCGGTCACCGGCGCCCCTTGCCTGGCCGACCGCCAGTTCGCGCAGATGGACATTGCCCACTGCGAAGCGGAGCTGCGCTCTGCCCGCTGCTGGTTTTACGACGCCATTGACGATGTCTGGCAGGTCATTTTACGCGGTGATGAGCCCGATGAAGGGATGATCAGCGCCCTGCGTCTGTCGTCGACGCACGTCACCCGCGTCTCTTCATCCGTGACCACCCGCGCGCTAAAGCTGGCCGGAATGCCCGGTATTACCATGCGCAGCCCGCTCCAGCGCTACGCTCGCGACACCATGGTCATTACTCAGCACGCCTTTATGGGCGAACTGACCTACATCAACGCCGGAAATATGTTCTTCGGCCACCCGCCGCTGCCCGGCTATTTATAACCCTTTAAGGAGTATGACGATGATCCGCGTTCTATTTTGTATTGGCGTAAATCAGAACTTTTTCGATGCCACCCCGGAGGTCGGCAAGCAGGTCTGGGCCGCGTTCGGCGAGATGATGAAAGGCATTGAACACACCGACGGCATTCAAGTTATTGGCAACATGGATGACGATCGGGTCATGGTCGGGCCGTCTACCGGCTGGCCGTGGACCACCTACGTCCTTGCCGACGCACGTGATTTTGACGCCGTCACCGCCGCCTGCAATCTGTTTCGCAGCGTTCAGGTCGGCCTGGGGCCAGACCGTCTGTGGAAATATTGCAAAGTCGAAGCCCGTACCGGGCGTGAATTAATTATTCAGGCCTAACCCATGAATACAGAACAGTGCCTGCAGCGTCTGGACAAACTCGAAGCGGCCAATCAAATCCGCAACCTGATGAGTCAGTATATGCATTTATGCGACGATTTATCCCATCCGGATATTGCCCGACAGATTGCTGACTTATTTTGCGAAGAGGCGGTCTGGGAAGGCATTGGTAGTTTATATCAAGACAAGCTGGGGCGTTATTCCGGACGCCAAAATATTGCCCGAATGATGGCCAGATATATTAGTGAACCGTCGCACTTTGCCATTAACGTTCACTATTTAACGGCCGAATATATTGATATTTGCGCCGAGAGTGAAGCCATCGGACGCTGGAAAATGTTGCAGGTTTCGACTTTCCGCGCCGGAGGATCGCATCTCAACAGCGCGGAGTTGGTTATTCGCTTTAAAAAAGCAGACGCACGCTGGCTCATAGACCATTTCACCACCCGTAACTTATTGAGTCGCCCGGTGGATTACTGGCACTCGCAGGCGGATTTACCTGTCCCTGACACTACGCAGTCCCCGGAATGATTTCCCGGGCAGCCACGCGTCTGCCCGCTGAAACATCACGGAGGCTCAGGAGATTAAGCAATGTCTGAATGTATTCCGGTAAAAAATATTGAGAGCGGCTACGACGCCGCCGCGCTGTCCACCCTGGTGCAGTCTGACCGGGTTCACACCTCGCTGTATACCTCCGGCGATATTTTCGCCCTGGAGATTGAGAAAATTTTTAACCAGACCTGGGTCTGGGTCGGGCACGAAAGTGAAGTCCCCGACGCGGGTAGCTTTAAGTCTTCTATGGTCGGAACACAGCCGGTCATCGTGGTACGCGATCGCAAAGGCAATATCAACGTTCTGCTTAACCGCTGTCGCCATCGCGCCGCAACGGTCTGCGAACATCGCAGCGGGAAAACCAACAGCTTCGTCTGCCCGTATCACGGCTGGGGCTACGGCCTCGACGGTGCCCTGCGCGGCGTGCCACATCCGGAAAGCTACGGCGATACCCTGGAAAAAGACCAGCTCGGCATGGTGCGTCTGCGTAGCGAAAGCTATGCGGGGATGATTTTCGCCACCTTCAACCACGAAATGGAACCGCTGACCGACTTCCTCGGGCCGGCCATGAAGTGGATGGATTTGTTTATGAAACAGGGGGCGGGCTACCCGTTACAAGCCACCACCGCTCACCGCTTCCGTTTCCCAGGCAACTGGAAGATTCAGCTGGAAAATACCACCGATGGCTATCACTTCCCCATCGTGCACAAGTCGTTCCTTAGCTCGGTCGATAAGCAAACGGAAGAGATGCTCAACTTCGTCGACGGCAAAGGCTTTGTCGAAGACCTCGGCAACGGTCATAGCGTGATGGTGATGATCCCGGAACTGATTGACCTTGAGGAGAACCTCGACGCGCCGGTGCCGGACCGTTTCCTCGAACTGGCTCAGGCGCTGCGTGAAGAAGGCCACGAAGAATTGCAGGTTCGTCGCATCGTCCGCGCAGTCGGAGGCAGCGGTTTCAACCTGAACCTGTTCCCCAACATCGCCTGCTCGATGGCATTCTTCCGCGTCCTGCAACCCGTCTCGGTGCAGGAAACCGAAATCCACCACGTGGTGCTGACCATGAAAGATGGCCCGGCGATAGCCAACCAGGCACGTCTACGGATGCATGAACACTTCCAGGGCCCGATGGGCTTTGGCACACCGGACGACTCCGAGGCCTGGGAGCGCGTTCAGCGCGGCGGGGGCGCGGGTCACGATCTGTGGATCATGCTCAATCGCGGTCTGCCGGGTGAAACGCGCACCGCCGATGGGTTGCGCAGCGACGTCAGCGCCGAAACCGGCATGCGCGCCGCCTATCAGCAATGGAAAAAGTACATGACCGCAGAAAGCCGGGGGCAACAATGAGCGCACAACAGATCTTAACCGCCGCCATTCACTTTATTAATCATGAAGCAGATCTGCTCGACCAGGGTGAGTTCCGCGAATGGCTGGCGCTGTGGCAGCCGCAGGGGATGTACATCATTCCGGTCGACCAGCAGACCACCGATTTCGCCAACGCGCTGAATTACGCCTATGACAATCAGGCCATGCGCGAAAAGCGCGTCCATCGGCTGTACAGCGGCGAGTCAATCTCGACGACACCGCGCGCACGCACCATTCGCATGACCGGCCGCCATCGCCTGACCGATGCCAGCGACGAGCGCGTTGAGATCCGCTGCGCCCAGTTTCTGTATGAATACCGCAAAGGTAACGAGCACCATTACGTTGCTGACCTGAGCTACACCCTGGTCCCGCAGGGTGATCGCTTTCTGATCGCGCAGAAGGTCGTCCGGCTGATTAACGGCGACGACTATCTGCATAGCATTGGCTACATCCTGTGAGGCGGCAATGACAAGAACCGTATTAGTAACCGGCGCGGCCAACGGCCTGGGGCTGACGATTAGCCGCCATCTGTGGCAGCAGGGCTATCGGGTAGCAATGGCGGATATCTCCCTCGACGCTGCGTGCGAAAGCGCCCGAGAGATCGATGCCGATCGGCAGCGACTGCTGCCTCTGGCGTTGGATATCCGCGAACCCGATCAATTTCACGCCGCGCTGGCACAGATCTGCGCGCATTTTGGCGAGCTGGATGTGCTGGTCAACAATGCCGCGCTCACCCTGACCACGCCGATCATGGAGATCTCCGTTGAGGAGTTCGATCGCGTCACCAGCACCAATCTGCGGGGCACCTTCCTCGGCTGTCAGATCGTCGGCCGCTATTTTAGCGAACGTCGACAGGGCAACATTATCAACCTCGCTTCGCTGGCGGGGCAAAACGGCGGCACCGCCTCTGGCGCCCATTATGCGGCGTCGAAAGGCGGCATTCTGACGCTGACGAAAGTGTTCGCCCGTGCGCTGAGCGCCGCCGGGGTCAGCGTCAACGCCATTGCCCCTGGCCCGCTCGATTTACCTTCCGTTCACGCGGCGGTACCGGAAGAAAAAATGCCGGCGCTGCTGGAGATGATCCCCATGAAGCGCCTTGGCGATCCGCTGCTGGTTGCCCGGGCGGTCGAACTGCTGGCCGCTCCGACCGCCACCTTTATCACCGGGGCAACCTGGGATATTAACGGCGGCATTTATATGCGTTAAGCCCTGTCAGGGTGGAGAAATAAGATGGCTGAAACACTGACCGTACGCGTCGCAGAACGCGAAATCCAGGGCGCTGATGTGGCGGTCCTGACGCTGACCTCGCTGGACGGATCTCCCCTGCCGCCGTTTAGCGCCGGGGCGCATATCGATCTCTATCTCGGTGAAGGGATCGTTCGCCAGTATTCGCTGTGCAGCAGCCCCCATCATCCGGAGCTGTATCGTCTGGGTATTCTCAGGGATCGGGCATCGCGCGGGGGATCGCTGGCGGCGCACGAGCTCCAGGTCGGCGCAACGGTGGTTATCAGCCCGCCGCGCAATCTGTTTGCTCTTGAGATGAACGCCAGCTATAGCCTGCTGATTGGCGGCGGGATCGGGATTACGCCGATGCTGGCGATGGCGGATGCGCTGTTCCGCGCCGGAAAATCGTTCACGATCCACTATTGCGGACGCCACCGCGACGGGATGGCCTTTTTGCACGAGCTGGCAGACTGTCACTTTAGCGACCGTGTCCATCTGCATATCAGCGACGAAGGGCAAAGATTCCGCCCAGAAGAGGTGCTGGCTCCGCATCACGCCGCCGCCCATGTCTACGTCTGTGGCCCGGAAGGGTTTATGGGCGGAATAACCGATGCGGCGCGCGGCTGCGGCTACCCGCCCGAACGGCTGCATCAGGAATTCTTTAACCGGGAAGTGGAAACCGGCGGCGACAGCTTTACCGTCGACGTCCCTGAACTGGGCGTCACCGTTGCCGTCGGGGAGAACGAAACCATCGTCGCCGCGCTGCAAAAAGCGGGGATCAAGGTCAAAGTCTCCTGCGAACAGGGCGTCTGCGGAACCTGCCTCGCTAACGTGTGCAGCGGCGTGCCGGACCACCGCGACGAGTATTTAACCGATGAAGAACGCGAAGCTAACGACCAGATTCTGCTGTGCTGTTCGCGGGCCAAAACGCCCCGGTTGGTTATCGAAAGCTTCGAATACGTCAAACTGAAATAACGGATACCGCTATGAACCTGACATCTGATTTCCGTAACGCCATGGCACAGCTGGGTAGTGCCATTACGATAATCACCACCGATGGCCCGGCAGGCCGCTTTGGCTTTACCGCCTCTGCCGTATGCAGCGTCACCGATTCCCCCCCGACACTGCTGGTCTGTATGAACCGCTCCTCTTTTGCCCATAGCAAGTTTAAAGAGAACGGCGTGCTGTGTGTGAACGTGCTCTCCGCTCAGCATCAGGACCTCTCCGGCGTTTTCGCCAATAGTCAGCTGCGTTCGGAGGCGCGTTTTTTGCATGACCAGTGGCTGACGCTGGAAACCGGTTCGCCGGTGCTGGCCTCCGCCGTCGCCAATGTAGACTGCACTATTTCCACCAGCCATGAAGTGGGCAGTCACAGCGTGTTTTATTGCGAAGTCAGACAGATTCGCCATCAGCAGGCCGGCGACGGTCTGGTGTGGTTCAACCGCCAGTTCCATACCCTTAGCGCGCAACCGTACCGCTAAGGTTCACCATAACTCAAAATACCCTATCGCATTATGCCGCCCCGGTAAGAGTCGGGTTGCATCATGGCGCCGGCCCTTCGGCGCCCTCTTTTCACCTGCACTGGAGTACATGTGATGTCTGGAACTGCGAGCGAGACGCCGGTCAGCAAGCCCCAATCAATGCGCAAGTTGATTATCGGCTCTTTTTTGGGTAACTCCCTGGAATGGTATGACTTTTTTCTGTACGGTACGGCGGCAGCGCTGGTCTTCGGTCCGCTATTTTTTCCGGCAACCGACGATCCGCTGCTCGGGGCCTTCCTGGCCTTTTCCGGCTTCGCCATCGGCTTTATCGCCAGGCCGCTAGGCGGTATCGCCTTCGGTCATCTCGGCGATAAATACAGCCGCAAAATGACCCTGATTATCACCCTGACGTTAATGGGCGCCAGTACCTTCCTGATTGGCCTGCTGCCAACCTACGAACATATTGGTGTACTGGCGCCGATCGCTTTAATTAGCCTGCGCTTCGTTCAGGGCGTCGCCTCCGGCGGCGAATGGGGCGGCGGCGTACTGATGCTGAGCGAGAATGCACCGGAAAAACAAAAAGGCTACTACACCGCGTGGAGCCAGGTGGGAGTGTCCGGCGGTTTTGTCCTCTCGTCGCTGGCTTTCTATCTGGTACAGCTGCTGCCGCAGGAAGATGTGCTGGCCTGGGGATGGCGCATCCCCTTCCTGCTGAGCCTGTTTATCTTTCTGGTGGGGGTCTATATCCGGCGCAACATCGAGGAAAATGCCGAGTTCGTCGCCCGCAAAACGCAGCCAGAAGAGGCGCAGCTGCCGGTGCTTAGCGCTTTTAAACATCATCCGAAAGCGATATTGCAGGCCATTGGCCTGCGGCTGGCGGAAAACGGCGCGGTGTACATCTTTTTCACCTTTTCAGTGGTCTATTGCAAACATATCGGCATTGAAACCAGCCAGGTGATTGCCGCCGTGACCATTGCAATGGCGGTAGAGATCGTCACCATTCTCGCCTGGGGCTGGCTGTCGGATCGTATCGGCAGGAAAACGCTCTATTATATCGGCGTGACAGGCATGGCGCTGGTTGCTTTTCCGTTCTTCTGGCTCCTGCAGATGCATAGTTTCCCGGCTATTTTGCTGGCGATGCTGCTGGCGCTGCCGGTGTGTCACGGGGCGATGATCGCCGCTCAGCCGTGCATGATGGCGGAGCTGTTTCCGGTGGAAGTGCGCTATACCGGCCTGGCGCTCGGCCATGAGATTGGAGCCGTTATCTCCGGCGGGATAAGCCCGATGCTGGCGGTCGCATTTTTGATAAAATGGGATAGCTACGTGCCCGTGGCGCTGATGTTGCTGGCCTTTGCTCTGCTGGCTCTGGTGGCGCTGTTCAGCATTCGCCAGCCCGCCGCCCCCCGTCAGCGGCTGCCGGCCCTGTAGAGCGCACAAACCGGGTCAGTCCACAGGAGTACATGCTGGCCCGGCAACCCCACCTGAGGGAAACACTCGCCTCTGACAAATTTAATTTTAAACAAAACAATGAATAAACAGGCAGTTATTGCTGAGAGATAAAAAATATTTCCACGTCACAATAGCGCTTAATTATTATTCATATATCAGCTGTTTGGTTTATCAGAAAGGCAACATTTATGAAAAAGCTCATTCTCTCTCTGGTTACTGCGGCGCTGTTGCTGCCAGCCCTGTCGGCCCAGGCAACTTACCGCAGTGATAACCGCCAGGACGCACGGGACACCCGTCAGGATTCCCGCCAGGGTGGACGTGATGTCAAACAACAGTGCGTCAAAGACAACAACAAAAGCAACGCCAACTGCCGCCATGATAAACGCGATAACCGTCGCGATGGCCGCCAGGATGCCCGCGACGAAAAATGGTAAGTTAAGCACCAACGGGCAGGCGCGGTGTCCACGCCTGCCTTCGCTCCCGTCATCGGCGGCGCCTGAGGTCTAACGCAGCGCCCGCTCTACGCTTTCCGGGTAAGGCCAGCCTTGAATACGGGCGACCTCTCTGGCCAGTCTGGCATAAAGCGCCGTGGTTGCCTGATAAGCTCGCCGCGCATCCGACGCATCAAAATGGCCATAAGTGGCCTGTAATTCTGCCCAGATAGCTTCTCCCGCCCAGTGCCGGATCCCCTTCCCCAGATGCCAGATATCAACCGGCTCGGGGTGACGGGCGATGGCGTGCCACTCGATCATTTCCAGCAGCAGCTCTTTCATGGTCCCGTCGCGTTGCTTAGCCAGTAAGAGCTCATCCCGGGCCAGATAGCGGGGAACATGGAACGCCTCAAACCAAAATTCTTCAACACGTGCGAGAAAGCGTTGCTCGTCAGGCATGGCATGAACCGGGAAGCGGTACGTCGCCGCCGGAAGTGCTTTAGCGAAGGCGTCTTTATCAACAAGCAGCTGATAACCTCGTTCGTAGAGCGGATCCAGCCCCGCGGGGCTCGCCATCTTCTGTAGACGCGCCAGCCCCGCCAGCGTGAAATCGACTTTAATGCCACCGGCATAAATAACCAGCCGCGTAGGCCAGGACTGCGCGTCCACGGCATCAAGATGCAGGATCGTGATCACCTCGCCGAAGCGATGGATCCAGTCATCGTTTTTAGCCATCCCGACCGGATCCTGGGCAATAATGTCCATATCCAGATCCGAAAAGGCATCCACCAGCCCGTCCCGGCGCGCCAGCGATCCCGTTTGCACCAGCGCCCGGACGTTATCGTTCCCGTGCGCCCACGTGCGGATCCGTGCGGCCAGCTGCGAACGCTGACTCTCTGCTTCCATTATTTTCTGTCCTCAAATACGGCCACCGGGCGGCTCAACGCGGCGGGTTTAAGCTTTCCAGGGGAAAGGGGCGATCCTGCACCACGGTTTTCATCACCAGCGTCGAGCGCAGATGCTGCACGCCGGGCATCGCGGAGAGCTTATCATCATAGAGTTTTTGAAAGGCCGGCAGATCCCGAGTGACGACGTGCATCAAATAGTCCGGGTCACCGAACAGCCGCTGGGCCAGCACGATCTGGGGGATCTCTTCAACCGCCTCTTCAAACGCGCTTACCGCTTTTTTATCGCCTTCTTTTAACGTCGCAAAGACGATGGCCAGAAAGTTAAAGCCCATTTTGATGGGATCCAGACTGGCGCGGTAGCCGGTGATAACGCCTTCCTGCTCTAAGGCACGTAGCCGCCGATGGCAGGGCGACAGGCTCAAATTGACCCGTTCGGCCAGTTCCGTAATCGACAGGCGGCCATCGGATTGCAGCTCAGCAATAATTTTTCGATCTATGCTGTCCATTTGGAAGATTTTCTCTTTAACAGGTGGTTTTCAGCATAACATTGAAAGCTCATTTCCCGTAAATGCCGATATTCTTTTCCTCTACAGAACACGAATACGAGCGGGAGACAGTTATGCACAATACCTTAAGCCACGGTGGAGAAAACGCACCATGGAAATGAGTTTCATCGCCGGGTTCTGGGTTGTCTCCTTCCTGCTTATCATCACTCCCGGTGCCGACTGGGCCTACACCATCAGCGCCGGCATTAACGGACAGCGGGTGATCCCCGCGGTAATCGGGCTGATGTCCGGGCACCTGCTGGCGGCGGTTATCGTGATCGCCGGGATCGGCGTGGCGATCGCCGGACATCCGCTGGTACTGTCGCTGATAACCCTGCTGGGAGCAGCCTATTTGCTGTGGCTGGGGATCGCGATTTTGCGTCATCCTTCTGCGCCTGATGCCGCAACACAACAGGCCGGAAGCTGGAACCGTTGGGCGCTAAAAGGACTATGCATTAGCGGGCTGAATCCAAAAGTCTTCCTTTTATTCCTCGCCCTGTTGCCACAATTTACCGATCCCCAAGGGCGCTGGCCTGTTGCACTGCAAATGTCAGCCTTGGGGAGTATCCACCTGCTGACCTGCACGCTTATCTATTTCCTGGTGGGTTACGGGTCAAAAAGACTATTAGCCACCCGGCCAGCGGTAGCAAGAAGAGTCAGTATGACTTCCGGGGCGATTATGGTGGCGATAGCCGTTCTGCTATTCTGCAGCCAGCTGAAATAATGCGCCAGATACTGAATGAGCAAAATAAATTTACACCGTATTTAAGTTATTTGTGCCCTCGTGACAGGGGTGAGTCAGCAGAGCTGAATATTTCACGGCGGGTTCTGGCATCTATTCGGCGTAAAAAATGCCGTCTCACTCAAATGCCCATGGCAGGCTCCAGACAACTCCAGTAATCTCTACTGAAGTGAAAACATACACCTTAATAAACAATAAGATAACCTCAACCTCTAAAATAAAAACTCCAAAAGATTCCAGTAAAATCATAAATCTCCGCATTTTCCCCATCATATGGTTGCGAAATCCGCCGCCGGCTCCCGGCAGAAATTAAGCCCTGTCGGCAGGGGCTCTTTTGTTTCCGGGCTTATTATTACTATTCTAAAGCATAATTTTGCAGTATGGTTTAATCGCTGTTGCATTGGTGTAGTGAATTCTATCCGGCCGAGTATATCGTTCCTCGCGTTTTGTGAAACGTCTCGCGGAATATTCACCTGACCCAGGGCCGGGTTCCCTTTTGTGAGGAATTTGGCGGGTTAGCGAGCGTTTTATTATTAACTCTCTCGACACACAATCATTCAACCTGCGCTGAAGCGACAAGGGAGAACAAGGAGATGATTTATCCATTCCCGTCGTCTACGAGACCGGGAAACTATGATATCTCGCGGCATAGCGACATGAATAAGGATGTTTATATCCGTCTGACTAACGCCAGACCGGTGCCCTGCGCCTCCGTATCCCCGGCGTGCGCAACCAGGAGGAATGAAGAATGAGCAGAACATGGAAACCCCCAGAAGCCGTATCATTTACTAACAAAAAAATATTTATTTCATCATGTTACGTGAATCCCCCCGTTCTTGAGAGTGGAGATACTTCATGATTCAACTAAATCCCTGCCTTCAGATGACCCGGTTCAGCATGATACACGCTGGAGAACGTTATTCGTTTTAAAAAGTACCTGACGCTATGGCGAAAAATAAACGACAAGAATATCAATCGGACAACAATACTGGCCTGACGAAGACGAACAGAACGTAATGTACGCCTGCAATTAAAAGGGAATATAATGAAGAATAATGCCGATATCAAAAAAAGGAACTTCCTCACTCAAAATGAGATTGAGTCGCTTCTTAAAGCAGCAAATACCGGAGCACATGCCGCTCGTAATTATTGCCTGACATTACTCTGCTTTATTCATGGGCTCCGTGCCAGTGAAATTTGCCGCCTGCAAATTTCCGATATTGATTTACGTTCAAAGTGTATCTATATCCATCGTCTTAAAAAAGGTTTTTCCACTACCCACCCGTTGCTGAATAAAGAAATTCAGGCACTCAAAAACTGGTTGGATATTCGAAAAACCTATCCCCATGCCGACAGTGAATGGCTGTTTTTATCACGCAAAGGCAATCCGCTTTCCCGACAGCAGTTTTACCAGATTATTTCATCTTCCGGAGGTACCGCCGGATTAACGATTGAGATCCATCCGCATATGCTCCGCCATTCGTGCGGATTTGCGCTGGCTAATATGGGCATTGATACCCGCCTTATTCAGGACTACCTGGGCCATCGTAATATCCGCCATACCGTCTGGTATACCGCCAGCAATGCCGGTCGCTTTTACGGCATCTGGGACAATACTAAAGAGAAGCAGCGGAACCGCATTTTTCAATGACCGTTTTGGGATCACAAGGCCTTGACGCCTGACGCCATGGATGGCGTTAAATTGAACAGCTGTTACTAAAAACATTAATAAATATTAACCATGCGTTAATTATGATTATTGTTCCCGCAAGTTCTTATTTCGTTCATAATACGTTACCTGTCGATACCCTTGTAAATACTCAGGATTTCAATTCGTTATTTATTGTCTGATTAAACCATTCAGCATTATATTTTCCGTCTAAAATTGCGTCGCCAATAACTTTTTTCCCTGTGATTTGATGTACCTGGCAAGAAGCCCTGCGGCTTCTGTTGTGATATGCCTTAAAATCTATAAAAATAAGATTTATCGCGTGGCGATATTTTAACTATGTGTAAATGTAATGTGACCATCTATTTTTACAGCTCCAACATCATGGCAACGTGAAGAATGAACTGTATCTGTACTTTTATATAATACGCCATTAACACTGCGGATTATTTTTTAACCGTCCTGATAATTGCTTCAGGGCGCTGCCTTCGTTCAAATAAATTTCAGGAGCAATGTATTGTGAATCGACGTCGTTTTCTTACCGCCAAAGAAGTTCAGGCAATGATGCTGGCGGCACGGCAAGGTCCAACCGGAGAGCGGGATTATTGTCTTATCCTGCTGGCTTTTCGTCACGGGATGCGCATCAGCGAGCTGCTCGATCTGCATTATCGCGATCTTGATCTCAATGAGGGGCGCATCAACGTCCGCCGGTTGAAGAACGGATTTTCGACCATCCACCCACTGCGATTCGACGAACTGGAAGCCATTGACCGCTGGACCCAGGTTCGCGCAGGTTGGAAAGCGGCACAGCAAACCAATGCGATTTTTATTTCGCGCCGCGGTACTCAGCTTTCCCGCCAGCAGGCCTATCGGATTATTCGTAGCGCCGGGGAAGAAGCCGGAACTGCCACCCATACTCACCCGCATATGCTGCGTCATGCCTGCGGCTATGAGCTCGCCGAAAGAGGCACCGATACACGTTTAATTCAGGATTATCTGGGTCACCGCAATATTCGGCACACCGTACGCTATACCGCCAGTAATGCCGCACGTTTCGCGGGATTATGGGAAAGAAATAACCTGCTTGAAGAAAATTCTCATGGTCAAAAGAAATGATTTATTCATTTGATAAATAAGGATAAATTTAAAAATGAACAAGTCAATTGGGGCCAAACTGTTTATATCATAAAAATGTTTTGCAATCTTTTGCAACTGGCAAGTACATATATTCCCAGAAATTAAATTCATCTGGTTGATTATTATCACGTTTTACCCTTAAGAAACTTTACTTATCTTTCCATCCTTTCCGCTTACTCGCAATATCATCCTCTCTGACTTCGCCCGGTAACCCATTCTCTCCGTAACAAAAAAACAGCCAATAAAACCAACAAAATCAAAATCACCAAACTAATAAACCAAAAAGAAACCATAAAAACCAAAAAACCAGACATTTATATCAATGAGTCAAAATGGCCCCAATTGACTCATCAGTTGGGCGAAAACTGCGCAGAGCCGGCAGTCGAACCATTCGGCTGATACATGGAATGCCTGGAAGGCACGACGACTGCCAATTTCGGTTCGTAATATCGACATTGTTTAAAGGAAAAAAGCATGAAAATCAAAACACTGGCAATCGTTGTTGTGTCAGCCCTGTCCCTGAGTTCCGCGGCGGCCCTGGCTGATACCACCACGGTTAATGGCGGTACAGTGCATTTTAAAGGGGAAGTGGTCAACGCAGCCTGTGCAGTTGATGCCGGCTCTATCGATCAGACCGTTCAACTGGGCCAGGTTCGTTCAGCCAAGCTCGCCACTGCAGGCAGCACCAGCTCTGCGGTTGGTTTTAACATCCAGTTGGATGATTGCGATACTACCGTCGCTACCAAGGCTTCCGTTGCGTTCTCCGGTACTGCTGTAGACAGCACCAACACCACCGTTCTGGCACTGCAAAACTCCGCAGCCGGCGGCGCAACCAACGTTGGCGTACAGATCCTCGACAGCACCGGCACCCCGCTGGCGCTGGACGGCGCAACCTTCGGTGCAGCCACCACGCTGAACGACGGCACCAACATCATTCCTTTCCAGGCTCGCTACTACGCAACTGGCGCGGCAACCGCGGGTACGGCTAACGCAGACGCTACCTTCAAAGTGCAGTACGAATAATTCTCTCATCGCGCAAGGACGCTGCTCGGGCCAGGATGGCCCGTTATCCACGACAGGACTGGGGTGATAACGATGCAAGGAATGAAATCAAGCCTGCTGCTATTTTTGCTGTCGCCGCTCGCGTTTGCCGGAAACCACTGGAATGTGACGTTACCCGGCGGAAATATGCGCTTTCAGGGCGTCATTATTGCCGAATCCTGCCGCGTTGAAGCGGGAGACCAGCAGTTGACGGTCAACATGGGACAGATCAGCAGCAATCGGTTTCATTCGGCAGGGGAAGATACTGACCCTGTTCCTTTCGATATCCATCTCCAGGATTGCAGCACCGCCGTCAGTCAACGGGTGGGTGTCGCCTTTCATGGCGTAGCAGATGGAAAAAATCCGGACGTGCTCTCGGTTGGCGAAGGCCCCGGCATCGCAACCGGTATCGGCGTCGCGCTGTTCGATAAAGAAGATCGCCTGATCCCGCTCAACGGGCCACCGGGCGCCTGGTCACGGCTGTATGCCGGTCCCACCACGCTCCATTTTGTCGCCAAATATCGGGCGACCGGGCATCAGGTTACCGGCGGAGCCGCCAATGCTCAGGCCTGGTTTTCTCTGACCTATCAGTAATTAACCAGCAGGCATACCGGATGCAGGACACAACGGTAAGTATAAAAGGGGAAAACGTGAGAACAACACTGGGGATGACACGCTGCTTACTGGCAGGTTTTTTAATGATAGCAACGGCCGGTTTCGCTGCGCGTGCTGAAGCTGGCGTCGCGCTGGGCGCTACCCGGGTCATCTATCCCGCCGGGCAAAAGCAGGTTCAGCTGGCGGTCACCAATAATGACGAAAACAGCACCTATCTGATTCAGTCATGGGTCGAAAACGCCGACGGTCAAAAAGACGGGCGCTTCGTGATTACCCCACCGCTGTTCGCCATGCAGGGCAAAAAAGAGAACACGCTGCGCATTATCGATGCGACTAACGACAAGCTGCCGCAGGATCGGGAAAGCCTGTTCTGGATGAACGTGAAGGCCATCCCCTCAATGGATAAATCGAAGCTCAGCGATAACACGCTGCAGCTGGCGATTATCAGCCGCATCAAGCTGTATTACCGCCCAGGGAAACTCGCGCTGTCGCCGGATCAGGCGGCGGAGAAGCTGACGTTTCGCCGCAGTGCGAACGCCCTGACGCTGATTAACCCCACGCCCTACTACCTGACGGTTACCGAACTCAATGCCGGCACCCGAGTACTGGAAAATGCGCTGGTCCCGCCGATGGGCGAAGCCTCGGTGAAAATCCCGTCTGACGCCGGGCGAGACATCACCTACCGGACGATTAACGACTACGGCGCGCTGACTCCCCGGATGAAGGGCGTGCTGCAATAACCACGGGGAAAATAGCGTTATCCCCTGAAATATAAAAAGAACTGACAGCCGGGCGACTTCGGACCGGAGGGACTATGTCACATCTGAAATATGGGCCGGACCGCCTGGGAACCCGGCATGCGCGGTGCAGCACGCCGGGATCAGCTCGCGCATTTGTCGGGTTCCCTTTTGCCCTGTTGCTTGCCATGCAGGCCTTTTCCGCGCAGGCGGAACTTTACTTTAACCCGCGCTTCCTTGCCGATGACCCTGCTGCGGTAGCAGACCTGTCGAATTTTGAAAAGGGACAAGAGGTGCCGCCAGGCACCTATCGCGTGGATATCTATCTGAATAACGGCTTTATGACCACCCGCGACGTCACCTTTAAGAGCGGTGAAAACCATCGCGGCCTGGCCCCCTGTCTGACCCGCGGCCAGCTCGCCAGCATGGGCGTCAACACCGCCGCCGTAGCCGGCATGAATGCCCTGGCAGCCGATGCTTGCGTACCGATGGCGGAGCTGATCAAGGATTCGACCAGCCGTTTCGACGTGGGCCAGCAGCGCCTGTATCTGACCGTACCCCAGGCTTTTATGGGCAATCGCGCACGCGGATATATCCCGCCAGAACTGTGGGATGACGGCATTACCGCCGGGCTACTGAACTACAACTTTACCGGCAACAATGTCCATAACGACGTTGGCGGTAGCAGCAACTATGCCTATCTGAACCTGCAAAGTGGACTGAACATCGGCGCCTGGCGCCTGCGCGATAACACGACCTGGAGCTACAGCAGCGGCGGCAGTTCATCGAGCAGCAATGAGAATAAATGGCAGCACGTCAACAGCTGGCTGGAGCGGGATATTATCCCCCTGCGCTCGCGCCTGACGCTGGGCGACAGCTACACCAACGGCGATGTTTTTGACGGCATCAACTTTCGCGGAGCGCAGCTGGCCTCTGACGACAATATGCTGCCGGATAGCCAGAAGGGATTCGCCCCGGTGATCCACGGCATCGCCCGCGGCACGGCGCAGGTTTCGATCAAGCAAAACGGCTATGAGATCTATCAGAGTACGGTCCCGCCGGGACCGTTTACGATCGACGATCTCTACGCCGCCGGTAACGGGGGCGATCTGCAGGTGACGGTAAAAGAAGCCGATGGCACCCGTCAGGTCTTTACCGTTCCCTGGTCCACGGTGCCGGTTTTACAACGTGAAGGCCATACGCGTTTTGCCCTGACCGCCGGGGAATACCGCAGCGGTAACGACCAGCAGGAGAAACCTAAATTCTTCCAGGGCACGCTGCTGCACGGCTTACCGGCAGGCTGGACGCTGTACGGCGGTACCCAGCTGGCAGACCGCTACCGGGCATTTAACCTGGGTCTGGGGAAAAACATGGGCGAATTTGGCGCCGTGTCGCTGGACATAACCCAGGCCAACGCCACGCTCCCCGATGACAGCGATCACCAGGGGCAGTCGCTGCGCTTCCTCTATAACAAATCACTCAATGAGGTAGGCACCAATATCCAGCTGGTCGGCTATCGCTACTCCACCCGTGGCTATTTCAGCTTCGCCGATACCACCTACGACCGGATGAGCGGCTACGACGTTGAGACACAGGACGGGGTAATTCAGGTCAAGCCGAAGTACACCGACTATTACAACCTCGCCTACAGCAAACGCGGCAAGGTGCAGGTCAGCGTGACCCAACAGCTCGGGCGTACCGCCACCCTCTATTTAAGCGGCAGCCACCAGAGCTACTGGGGCACCGGCAAAGCCGATGAACAGTTACAGGCCGGGCTGAACGCTGCCGTCGATGATATCAACTGGACCCTGAGTTATAGCGTCACCAAAAATGCCTGGCAGGACGGACGCGATCAGATGCTGGCGGTCAACGTCAACATCCCCTTCAGCCACTGGATGCGTTCCGATACCCGATCTGTCTGGCGGCACGCCAGCGCCAGCTACAGCATGTCGCACGATCTTGATGGCCGGATGACCAACCTGGCCGGCCTGTACGGCACGCTGCTGGAGGATAACAACCTGAGCTACAGCATGCAGACCGGCTATGCCGGCGGCGGCAACGGCGGGAGCGGTGGCACCGGGTACGCGGCGCTGAACTATCGCGGCGGCTACGGTAACGCCAACGTCGGCTACAGCCGCAGCGATGGACTTAAGCAGCTGTATTACGGCGTGAGCGGCGGCGTGCTTGCCCACGGCAACGGCGTCACCTTAAGCCAGCCGCTCAACGACACGGTGGTACTGATTAAAGCCCCGGGAGCCGATAACGTGAAAGTGGAAAACCAGACTGGAGTACGCACCGACTGGCGCGGCTATGCGGTGCTGCCCTATGCCACCGAATACCGTGAAAACCGGGTTGCGCTGGATACCAACACGCTGGCTGACAACGTCGATCTGGATGATGCGGTCGTCAGCGTGGTGCCCACGCATGGCGCCATTGTTCGCGCGGACTTCAAGGCGCACGTCGGGATGAAGCTGTTGATGACCCTGACCCGCAACGGCAAGCCGGTTCCGTTTGGCGCCATGGTGACGTCGGCCAGTAACCAGAGCGGCAGCATCGTGGCCGATAACGGACAGGTTTATCTCAGCGGCATGCCGTTGGCTGGCAAGGTGCTGGTGACATGGGGTGAAGGCCCCGACGCCAGCTGCGTGGCCGAGTATCAGCTGCCGCAAGAGAGCCAGCAGCAGGCGTTGAGCCAGCTGTCTGCTGTCTGCCGCTAAGGAAGGAATGATGATGACCAAATCGCTGTATCTCCTGGGCGTCGTACTGTCGCTTGCCGCCGCCAACGCGACAGCGGCCGACAGTACTATCTCCATTAGCGGGTATGTTCGAGATAACGCCTGTGCGGTAGCGGGTGAGTCGAAAGACTTTACCGTCGACCTGATGGATAACGCCGCTAAACAGTTCCACGCCATCGGCGCGACAACGCCGGCGGTACCGTTTCGCATCGTGCTGTCGCCCTGCGGCAGCTCGGTGACGGCGGTGAAAGTCGGCTTCATCGGCGTCGCGGATACCGACAACACCCGTTTGCTGAAGCTGGACAGCGGCGCCGCGGCCGCGGCGGGCATGGGGGTGCAGATCCTCGATGGTCAGCAGACGATGCTGCCGCTGAACGCCGCCTCGACGGCGATTACCTGGACGACGCTGACGCCAGGGCAGACCAATACCCTGAACTTTTACGCGCGGCTGATGGCCACCCAGGTGCCAGTCACCGCCGGGCACGTCAACGCGACAGCGACATTCACGCTGGAATTCCAGTAACCGGAGGTTGAGATGAAATGGACTCCCCGAGGATGGCTGCTGGCGAGCGCGCTGGCGCTGGCCTGCTCCCCGCTGCAGGCGGCCGATATCACGATCACCGTTAACGGCAAAGTGGTCGCCAAACCCTGCACGGTCTCCACCACCAATGCCACCGTCGATCTCGGCGATCTCTATACCTTTAGCCTGGTATCGGCTGGCGCCGCGTCGGCCTGGCACAGCGTGTCGCTCGATCTGAGCAACTGCCCCATAGGTACCTCACGAGTGACCGCCAGCTTTAGCGGCACGGCAGACGCCACCGGGTATTACAAAAACCAGGGGAGTGCCGGCAATATCCAGTTGGAGTTGCAGGATGACGGCGGTACCACGCTGAACAATGGCGCCACTAAAGCGGTCCAGGTAGATGACTCAACGCAGTCCGCCCGCTTCCCGTTGCAGGTCAGAGCATTGACGGTTAACGGCGGTGCCACCCAGGGAACCATTCAGGCGGTGATTAGCGTCACCTACACCTACGCCTGAGTCAGGAGAGTAAGTTGATGAAAAAAATGATAACCCTGTTCACCACGCTGCTGCTGTTGGGCTGGTCGGTGAATGCCTGGTCCTTTGCCTGTAAAACTGCAACCGGGGCGACGATCCCCATCGGTGGCGGCAGCGCGAACGTCTACGTCAACCTGACGCCGGCGGTGAACGTCGGGCAAAACCTGGTGGTCGATCTCTCCACGCAAATCTTCTGCCATAACGACTATCCGCAAACCATTACCGACTACGTGACCTTGCAGCGAGGTTCCGCCTATGGTGGGGTGCTGTCGAGCTTTTCCGGTACCGTAAAATACAACGGCACCTCCTATCCCTTTCCAACCACCACGGAAACCGCACGGGTGATCTACGATTCCACCACCGATAAGCCGTGGCCAACCGTACTCTATCTGACGCCGGTCAGTACCGCTGGCGGGGTGGCGATCACCTCCGGTTCGCTGATCGCAGTACTCATTCTCCATCAGACCAACAACTATAACGGCGACTCCTACCAGTTCGTCTGGAACATTTACGCCAACAATGATGTGGTGGTACCGACCGGCGGATGCGACGTCTCCGCCCGCGATGTGACGGTGACGCTCCCGGATTATCCTGGCTCGATGGCCGTTCCGGTTACGGTCCACTGTGCGCAAAACCAGAATCTCGGCTACTACCTCTCCGGTACTACCGCCGATACCGCCAATTCGGTCTTCAGCAATACCGCGTCGACGTCGGCGGCACAGGGCATCGGCGTCCAGATGACACGTAACGGTAGTATCGTCCCCGCCAACAGCACGGTATCGCTGGGCACGGTGGGCACTTCGCCGGTCAATCTGGGGTTAACCGCCACCTATGCACGAACCACGGGCCAGGTGACGGCGGGTAACGTGCAGTCCATTATTGGGGTGACATTTGTCTACCAGTAATGCCTGCGCGACGCAGGCCTCTCCACCGGTGGACTATATTCTTTCGCCCTGTGCGATAGCCGCCGAGGGACTGTCTTCAATGATGGAAGACGGCTGCCTGCTGCCGGCCAGGCGCTTGTTCCCCCAACTTCATGAGGCGCTGTTAATTCCCGGTATCGTGACCGTCAGGCGTATCGTGGTCTTTCTGCCCGACGATCCGTTCTGGCTACTGCTCACCCTGCGGCAGGCGGCATTGCTGCTGAAACACAGCGCCACGCCACTGCCGATGCTGATCCTCAGCCGCAGCCCGGCAAACTGGCTGTGGCAAACGCTGTTACATCAGGTTGGTAAGCCGCGCCATCTGGCCGCCGTGCGGGCCGTCGCGTCTGATTTACCCTGCCAGCAGCTAAGGGCGCTGCTCAAGCCCGGCGCTCTGCAAGGCTATCCGTTGCTGGAGCAGCTGGCGTTTCAGGAGATGCTGGTCTGCGGTAAACCGGCCAGCGGCGTAACCAAACCGGAACTGAATACCGCGCTGGACTGGCTGCGGGGCTTTAGCATCAATCATCAGGCACAACGCCGGGGGCTTAGCCACAAAACCCTCTATACCCAGAGAAGTTCAGGACTGAAAAAGATGGTGGAACATCATCCCCATCTGGCAAGCCGTTTTCCCGGAAGCCAGACCAAAGGACAGAAAATAAGTGCGGTTGCCGCGCTCTCCGCGTTTGAGCGCGAGTTCGTCCATGCCATTCACTGCCGGCAAATTTTCCCGGTGTTTCAGCCCATCACCGATGGGCGTTTGATGTTGCAGGGCATCGAGGTGCTGTCGCGCTGGCGACGCAATGGCGATGTACTGCTGCCCGGCGAGTTTTTGCCGCAGATACGCTCGGAATATGCCTGGCTACTGCTGACCGCGTTTGTCCTCCAGGAGGCTGTGCAGAACATCAATCAGCGCCAGGGCGACTATTATTTCGCGGTCAACATCCCGTCGGTCATCGCTAAAAACGACAATATTATCCGGATGATGGAGGCGGCCCGTCAGCAGTTACTTCAACCGCAGTGGGGCGAGAGGCTGGTACTGGAATTTGCCGAAACTGTCGATCTCAGCCGTCACGGCAAAATTGGCGACAATATCACCCGCTTACAACAGCAGGGCTTCTGCATTATGCTCGACGACTGCTTTTCGCAAAGCAGCGTCATGTTCCCGGTCCGCGCCGTGCGCTTTAATGAGTACAAGCTGGACATCAGTATCGTGAACGATCTGCCGCGGGATCCACATGCCCTGGCGCTGATCAAAAGTCTGATCTATTACTGCCAGCTCTCCGGCAGCCGCTGCATTGCCGAGGGCGTCGATAGCCTGGAGAAGTTCAATATGCTGAAGGCGTTGGGGATCGACCGTTTCCAGGGCTATCTCATCTCACCGCCGGTCAATGGCGAGAATCTTGAGGATCTTATTCAGCGCTTTTCGCCGGGACGCTATCCCACCAGCATTGCCGGGTAATTCATGCCAGATGTTTATTTCATTGTTTGATTAAAAATCCCGACCGCCTGCGTCGGGATTCTCACTTTTGGCCTCACCTTTTCATCCCCAGCGCCACCTCAGGGTTCAGGCACCACGGACTCAGGCATGGCCCTGACTTTTATCGGCATGCGCGACCGCATCCGTACCTGAACATCATCCGGTTAGCTGAGAGCCACTTTGATCCCAAATGCGATCAGAAGACCACCGAGCATTTTATCGATAACCTTCTGTGCCTTTGCCAGTCCATAACGCACTGGCGCACTTTGGATAAGGACAACCAACACCGGCCACCAGATCACCGACACGGCCAGAATCACCCCGGCATACCACAGTTTTTCCGGGAAGCCAGAACGGGTACTGAGCACCTGGGTGAAGATAGAAAGGAAAAACAGCGTCGCTTTTGGGTTAAGCAGGTTACAGAGATAGCCCTGGAGAAAAGCTTTTCCTGTTGCGACCTCCTGCTGAACGATATGCGTCACGTCCATACTTTTATGACCGCGTGAGAACAGGGCCTGCAGACCAACCCATATCAGGTACGCAGCACCGGCATATTTCAGAATATCAAACAGCCATGGCGTGGTGGTAATCACAACCGCCAACCCGGCGACACAATACGACATATGGGTAGCAACGCCGCCGACAATGCCCAGCGCAGTCATCATGGCAGGCAGACGTTTATACCGCGCTGCGTTTTTGATAACCATAAAGAAGTCCGGGCCAGGAGAAAGAATGCCCAGCGTCGCAATCGCCGCAACAAATGCCATTGACCCCATGGAAGGAATAAACATATTTCACTGCCCTCTGGATAAAAAGGATTTCAGCCAACAACTATTATTCATTGAGCCTGACCGGCATACCTGAGCGCATCGCCAGCGCCTGTTTTAAAATATCTTGTTGGATGTCGTGCGCCGTCAGGGAGGACTTCAGTGAATTCGGTATCATTGAAGAGGTTGGGTGATTATCGACGCTGTCAGCCTCTGATTCTGAGAGTGCGCGGTGGACCTCAATGTAACGGTCACCCTTTGCATCCGCGCTCATTTTTATGGGCTGATTAACCAGTTCCACACGCGTACCGACAGGCACTTCGCTAAACAAGGTTTTGAGGTCATCGGCGCGCAAGCGCACGCAACCGTGGCTGACACGAAGCCCAATACCGAAGTTGGCGTTAGTGCCATGAATCGCAAATTCATTACCAATATACATGGCGAATAACCCCATGGGGTTTTCAGACCCTGCGGGAACGACAGCGGGTAAAATATCGCCATCTGCGGCAAATTCTTCTCGTTCGTTCTGAGTGGGTGTCCATGTTGGACCTACTTTTTTGCGCAGCACAGAGGTCACCCAATGTTCTGGCGTGTCGTGTCCAATCTGACCGATGCCAACCGGATATATTTCCACGCGGTTTGTGCCTTGCGGGTAGTAGTACAGCTTCATTTCGGCAGTGTTAATAATAATGCCCGTATGCTGCGTGTCGGGTAATATTGTTTGCAAGGGGATAGTTAATACCGTACCCGACTTTGGTAAATAAACATCAACGCCAGGGTTTGCATCTAGCATATTACTCATCCCAACATGGTATTTTGCTGCATACGTTTCCAGAGGGAATTTATTTCCTTGTGGAATCTGCATATATTCTGTACGCCCTACCAAATTCCCACCATCGTTAGTCAGTGTAAAAGTCACGGCCTGAGCTGCCGGAATACTGCATGCAATGGTTAAAATTGCTGCTAACTTATTAATATTCATTAAGAAGAATTGTATGATGAATTTATCAGAAAAATGAGTCTACTCACCTGTATCACTGCACGCCATTACTTTTATCGCCTATTCCCGCGGCCAGTCCGACAGGTCTTATAACAAAACCTGTTTTTATTTTCTTATCCTGGCCGATAAACGTTATATGCACCGACTGTGTTAACAAAAGGTATATTGAAGCGCGGACCTATGGATTAGAACATATGAAAGATAACTCAATGATATTTATAGAAAGGATAAATACCTCTGTCGCTAAATGTCATTCATATGCTAATAGACTGAGATAGAACAGCTAGCGCTATAAAAAAAATATTTATGAAAATAATTAATATAGCGACCGATGGGCACCGCTAAATTTATGTAAGCAGCGGTTACAGCATTTTTATTGAGCCAGCAATACGCTGGCTGTCTACTTCAGGCCCTCGCTCATTTATGCCTGGCGCCGGGTGGCAAAGCGCACGCCTCGCCACTGTCCGAACGCACAAGATGTCGCACTTTATCCGGTGGTAAAAAAATAATAAAAGTCCCTGACGGACTTTTCACCAGGCCGGTACCACGATGCTGGCCGATATATTGGCTTTGAATGGGATAAGACTATGGGTTCACAGGTATCCGCAGCGGAAGATTCCCTGCTGCGGCACAGGTCGTTCGTCACCTTTTGGCTGGCGCGCACCTGTTCATCGTTTGGTTTTCAGATGTTTTCGGTTGCCGTCAGCTGGCAAATTTACGCCATCACCCACAGTGCGATGGCGCTCGGGATGATCGGTCTGATGCAGTTCTTACCTTCCGTCCTGCTGGCCCTGCCTGCCGGGCACCTTGCGGATCAGTTCGATCGCCGGCGGATTGTGCTGCTTGGCCAGTTCATTGAATGGCTGGCGTTACTTGGACTGGTCGCACTGACGCTACTGCACTGGGCAGACAAGACGGAGATTTGGGGACTGGTCTTTTTAATTTCAGTGGCAAAAGCGCTGGAGTGGCCGGCGATCACTTCCATGCTGCCGGCGCTGGTGCCGCCACCGATCCTGGCCCGCGCGATGGCCGCCAGTTCCGTCGGCGGGCAGGCGGCGGTGATTATCGGTCCAACGCTTGGCGGCCTGCTGTACGTGGCGGGCCCGGAAGTCGTATACGGCGTATCGGCGCTGTTCTATCTGTTCTCTATCGTGCTGGTCGGTCAGCTGCGCTATGAGCGGGCGCCGCAAACCCGCCTGCCGATGAATCTCACCAACCTGTTTGCCGGCGTGCATTTTATCCGCGAGCGAAAAGATGTCCTGGGGGTTATCTCGCTGGATCTGTTTGCCGTACTCCTCGGCGGGGCGACGGCGCTGTTACCGATCTTCGCGCAGGATATTTTGCATACCGGTCCGTGGGGGCTGGGGATGCTGCGCGGTGCACCCTCCGTCGGCGCGCTGCTGGTCGGCGTCTGGCTCAGCCGTAACAAGCTGGAGAAAAATGTAGGCCTGATCATGTTTGCTTCAGTCGCTGGTTTTGGCCTCGCGACACTGGTGTTTGCGCTGTCTAAGCAGTTGTGGCTATCCCTGCTGGCGCTGGCCGCGCTGGGCGGGTTCGATATGGTGAGCATGGTCATTCGCGGCGCGCTGGTGCAGCTGGATACCCCGGATGATATGCGCGGTCGCGTGAATGCGGTGAACGCCATCTTCATTAATACTTCGAACCAGCTTGGGGAATTTGAATCCGGCCTGCTCGCGGCGTGGATGGGGGCCGTACCGGCAGCGGCGCTTGGCGGGATTGGAACCCTGGTCGTCGTGGCAATATGGATGACCATTTTCCCGCATCTGCGCAGAAGGCAAAAACTGGAAAATGAAGGCGCGAGCTGATGACAGACACAACCCCGGTCAATACGCTGCACGTTATGCGGCACGCCGGAAACATGCTGTCGAAATAATATTATTCGACATAATCAACAAAATGAATCCGGATGCCAGATCCCACGCATCCTTTCATCAGTAAAAATTGAGCACCGGTTTAACCGGTGCTTTTATTTCAGGCGCGGATATCGTCGTATTCGCGGGTATTATCAAACTCGTGTTTGGCAAAAGGACACAGCGGGATAATTTTACGCTGCTCACCGCGCATCTTTTCCACCACTTTGGCCACCAGCTGTTTACCTACGCCCTGCCCTTTCAGGCTCTCGTCCACGTCGGTATGTTCAATAATGCTGAGATGCTCGCCGGTGGGGACAAAAACAATTTCAGCGACCTGATTTCCCGCCGCATCATTGACGTAAAACTTATTATGGCCTTCCAGTATTTCCATCATTTCCTCGCTTATTTTTGGCGATACTTCAGGGCGCCGCTTGGGCAGGTGTCAATCACGCGCACGACGGTGGCGACATCCACTTCATCCGGGATGATCCACGGCTTACGCTTTAGATTGAAGAGTTTCCCGCTACCGCGCACGCAGTTCCCCGAGTGCTGGCAGATGTCCGTGTTGAAGTAGACATCAATCTTCTCACCGGTGTAGGCCCGGTAGCCCGCTTCCAGTAGTTCCTTATCCATGACATTGCCTCAGTTGTTTTTATTGTTCAGGTGCTAAGCATAGCCCTGCCAGCGCATACGAGCTATGAGGAAATCCCAAAGCCGCCTCTCATATATGTGCTGAACTGTTTGTATTAATGCGAAATAAACGATTTTATATTCACTGCGCCCTCAGCGGCAGCGCTGACTGCGCACATAAATAGCGCATGCGAACTTTCCCATTCGCTTTTATTTCCAGGAAAGGGCGATTAAACTCACCCCACAATGGTATGCGCGCTCAGGAACTATCCTTTGAATTATCGAGTGAAGCTGGCACGTCCGGCGCTATTATTCACGTTTCTCTTTCTCTCTGGTTGTTCATTATCACCAGCGATTCCGGTATTAGGTGCCGCATTTCCTGGCTGGTTTTTCTGTTTATTGGGCGGCGTGTTGTTACTCATTCCCTGCCATATCCTGATCGTCCGTAAAGGCTGGCAATCGCGATTTTCTCCGCTGGTATTCAGCTACCTGGCTCTGATGTTCCTGTTCGCCACGATCCTGTGGTTCCTTTTCTTTGTTTACTAAGCCCCTATGACAAACTCCAGCCCAAGCGTATTACGGAAAAAGTGGCCCCTGCTGGCTCTCGTCCTCGCCGCAATCGTGGCGCTTATCTTGGTTATCTGGCAGCTTCAGACCGCGCCGGAAACCAACGATGCCTACGTCTACACCGACACCATCGACGTGGTGCCGGAAGTGAGCGGCCGGATTGTGGAGATGCCTGTCCGTGACAACCAGCGGGTGAAAAAAGGCGATCTGCTGTTCCGTCTCGATCCGCGGCCTTATCAGGCGATGCTCGATGATGCCCGAGCGAGGTTAACCACGCTGGATGCGCAAATCATGCTTACCCGACGCACGATTAAAGCCCAGGAGTACAACGCTCAGTCGGTCACCGCCGCCGTAGAGCGCGCGAAAGCGCTGGTTAAACAGACGACATCATCACGCACGCGTCTTGAACCTCTGGTCCCGCAGGGCTTTGCTTCACAAGAAGATCTTGATCAGGCACGGACCGCCGAAAAAGCCGCCCGCGCCGAACTGGAGGCCACTCTTTTGCAGGCCAAACAAGCCTCTGCTGCCGTTACCGGCGTTGACGCAATGGTTGCCCAGCGGGCGGGGATTCTGGCGCAGATCGCGCTGGCGGAACTGCACCTTGAATTTACCGAAGTTCGGGCGCCATTCAACGGCGTGGTGGTGGCGCTGAAAACCACCGTCGGCCAGTACGCCTCGGCGTTAAAACCGGTATTTACCTTAATGGACGACGATCGCTGGTACGTGATTGCCAACTTCCGTGAAACCGATCTTAAAAACGTGCGCCCCGGCGTTCCGGCCAGGGTCACCATCATGACCAACCATGATAAATCGTTTGCCGGCGTGGTCGATTCCGTCGGTTCCGGCGTTCTACCCGAAGGCGGAAGCGTGATTGAAGGCCTGCCGATTATTCAGAAGAGCATCAACTGGGTCCACGTTTCTCAGCGTTTCCCGGTGAAGATCGCCGTGAAAGATCCTGACCCTGAACTCTTCCGCATGGGCGCCTCCGCCAGCGCCGTTCTTCAGCCTCAGTAAGGGGGCGATATGCAGAACGTCTGGTCATTTCTGAACCGGGAACTCCGCGACGTGCCGGGGAGGGCAAACTACACGCTGCGTCTGACCCTCAGCTGTGCGGTGCTGATCGCCCTGTTTATGACCCTGCAGATCCCTTTTTTAGCCGTGGCGCTCATCGTGGTGTTTTACGTCAGCCAGCCCAACGTGCTGATGATAAAGCTGGTGAGCGTGGTCTTTTTCCTCACCGTTAGCGTGGCGCTGGGCTGCGTGCTGCTGATTATCAAATGGACCTATGATTACCCGCTGATCCGCCTGGTGGCCTCGGTGCTGCTGTTTTTCGGCGCGATCTACCTGATGCGGGTGCTGGGCAAGCTGGGGCTGGCCTTTTTCGTGGTTGCCCTGGTGGTTATCTACGCGCAGACCTTCCCCTCAATGACCAGCCAAAGTGAGATTCTGGTGCGCCTGCTGCTGTGGCTGTGGGTCGTCATCAATCTGGCTATCGTGGTTACGCTGCTGATCAACGCCTGCTTTCAGCAGGCCTTTCCCGGCTATCAGTTCAAGGCACGAACGACAGTCTTGCTGCGTCAGGTGGCAACGCTTCTCGCCGCGCCGGGCGTCAACGCTCCGCCGACATTTAAAGATATTGCCGAACAGTTCGCCCAGCTACAGTCCCTGTATCAGCAGGCCACCCGCTCCAGCCCCGAGATGGCCGATAGCCCGCAGGCATGGCAATCCCTGATGGCCGCCACGCTGCACTGCTACCACCTGGCCGCGCTGCTTCAGCCGGAAGATACCCCTTCAGCCGGGCGCCAGCAGCTTGCCACCGCGATCTCGACGCTGGCGCAAAATCTGGACGTCAATACGCTCCCGGCAAACCTGCCGGACTTCACGGCACGGGATACGGCAAACCACGCGATTTTGCAGGAGATGGCCGTCACGCTAGGCCAGCTGGCGCGCGGCGAGCCGGTACCGCTACCGGCGGGAGAAGTGGAGAAAGCCCCCCTGCTGCTGCCTGATGCCTGGTCGAACCCGGCGTATCTGCACTTCGCGCTGAAAACGCTGCTGGCAACGCTGCTGTGCTACGTTTTTTATACCGCCACCGACTGGCAGGGTATCCACACGATTATGCTCAGCTGCGTGATTGTCGCCCAACCGGGGCTTGGGGCCACGCTGCAAAAAACCTGGCTTCGCATCGGCGGCGCCCTGCTTGCCACCCTGCTGGCGCTACTGATGATCGTGTATGTTCAGCCACATACCGAATCGCTGGTCGGTCTGCTGGCGATGACCCTGCCGGTGATGGCGCTGTCGGCCTGGATAGCGGCGGGATCGGAGCGTATTGCCTACGCCGGAATTCAGATAGGTTTTACGTTCTCGCTGGCGTTTCTCAGCTGGTTTGGCCCACTGACCAATTTGACCGAGCTGCGCGATCGCGTCATCGGTATTTTGCTCGGGGTACTGGTCTCTTCGATTGTCCATCTGTATCTGTGGCCGGATAGCGAAGCTCCGCAGCTTAAATCCCGGCTGGCTGGTCTTTACCGGCGAATTGCCGACGACCTGCGCGCCGGTCGTGATGAGGTGGAATTAGTGCCGCTGTTTCACGCCCTGAACAACGCCGAAACGCTGATGTATCGGGTGGCGGCTGAACCGCTGAAGGCCTATGCTCACCCGCATCCTGAGGCCAAAAACTGGCCGGTGAAGGCAACCTGGACCCAGGCCCTCGAAATCGTGCGCCTCAGCGAAGGCTACCGACTTTACGCCGCCCCGGGAGATGATTTTCTCCGCCGCTGCGCCGGATTGCTCCAGGCCTATGCCGATGACATCGATCAGCAAAAGGCGCCAGCGCCGTCCGGCGAGCTCCGCCCGGACCCCGATAATCCTTTTGGCCCGCCGCTGGCCACCCTGCTGACGACATTACCAACCTGGTCTTCCGCACCTTCAGAGATTCCGCGACAGGCAGAAAAGTCATGAGAAAAATGGACACCGCATCCCGCTTCCTGCGCTACTCACCGCTCGCCTTCGTCCTGACGCTGGTCACCGGCTGCGCGTTAATTCAGGACGATCCCGGCCAGATGAAAATCGTGAACCCGCAGCAGGCGGAGCTCGCGCAGGTGATTCACCTGGCCAACAGCGGCTGGCCGGCGGCCAGATGGTGGGAAGGCTACCACGATGCTCAGCTCAATATGCTGGTCAACCGCGCGCTGCAAAACTCCCCGACCATGCAGGCCGCCCGGCTGCGGATTGCACAATCGCAGTCCACCGTTGAGCTGGCGCAGTCAGCGATGGGCGTGCAGGCCACCGCGGTGGCAGCACAGAACCGCCTGCGGGTCACCGACAAACAGTTCACCTGGCCCTACTCTTATTCGCTGCCGGTCGATAAAAACGGCCCCTGGTACACGCTGAATACCGTCGGCGTCGGCGCGACGCTGAATATCGATCTGTGGGGTGCCGATCGCGCCCACGTTGCCGCAGCCATTGGCGAGAAAAATGCGCGCCAGGCAGAAACGGCCGGAATCGAACTGGATCTCGCCAGCAGCGTGGCGCAGCTGTACTTTGCGATGCAGGCCACCTTCCAGAAGATTGCGCTATTGAACCAGTTGGAAGAAATTGCCCGCCTCTCGGTACAGGCGCATGAACACCGCACCCAGCGCGGGGTTGAGGATAGCGTGGATATCGCCAATGCCCAGGCCGAGCTGCTGGCGGCGCAGCAGCAGGTGATTACGGCAAAAGGGACGCTGACGCAGTATCGGGAAACATTGCGTGCGCTGATCGGTGCCGATGCACACAGCATGCCGGAGATCCACCCGGTTGCGCTGCCAACGCTCCAGGAAACGCTACCCGATTCGCTCTCCTTTGAACTGCTGGCCCGCCGCCCGGATCTCCAGGCGCTGCGCGGCTATGTTACGGCGTCGCTAAGCCAGGTTGATGCGGCGAAGGCGGCCTTTTACCCACACTTTGATATCAAGGCTTTCTGGGGATACAACGCCCTGAGCGTCGGGGATCTGTTTAAATCTTCATTCCAGCAGATCAACCTGCTGCCGGGCCTGTATCTGCCTGTTTTCGACGGCGGCCGGCTGAATGCCAACCTGCAATCGGTCCGTACCGCCAGCAATATTCTGATCAAGCAGTACAACCAGGCGGTACTGGACGCCGTGCGCGATGTGGCGATCGGCTCCAGCGAGCTGAACGATCTAAACCAGCAGGTGGTGCTGCAAAAGCTGAAAGTGACGGCGGCCATGGCCACCTCCCGCAGCGCCAGCGCGCACTATCAGCGCGGGCTGGTGAGCTACTATGCATCTCAGGAGGCGCGTCGGCCCGTCATCGCGCAGCAGCTGCTACTGCTGGATATCCAGGCGCAACAGCTGAGCAGCGACATTACGCTGATTAAGGCACTAGGCGGGGATTATCGCGGCCCGGCGCTGGAGGATCTGGGGCAACAGGCGCGCTGAGAAGCTCGTGGCGGGACACAGCCTGCCAGATGTCAGCTGAATAACTGCCATTCTCGCGCCTGATTGACTGCCTGTATCCGGCCATTCACCCCCAGCTTTTCGTACAGCTGCTTGAGATGCCATTTCACCGTTTCCGCCGTAATCCCTAAGGCCCGGGCGATCTCTTTATTGGAGTAGCCCTCGGCTATCAGGCCCAGCGTTTGCTGCTCCCGCTCGGTCAGGCGAAGATTCGCCGGCGCCTGGCGGGCTGTGGCGGGCAGGATCCCGGCTTCGCTAAATCTGACAAGGCACTGCGTCAGCTCAGCACTGAACGCCTCACCCTGGCCCCCGCGTTGTTGGATAGCCGCCAGTAATGAGGCCATATCTTCCCCGCCGTCCAGCAGGCTGCGCCATAACCTTTGCTGAAATGCGCGGCGTAGCGCGGGGATCCCTGCGGCAACCGCCCGCTCCTGCTCTCCGGCACGCCACAGCGCAACGGCCTGAATCAGCCGCAGGCGCACGGCAAACAGCCACTCGCCAACGCGCTCCTGTTCATCGGCCAGGGTACCAAGCTGCCGGGCCGCCGCCAGCGGTTTTCCGCAGGCCATCAACATCCGGCTCTGGCTTAAGGTCAAACAGGCGCTAACAATATCATTGTTCCCCGCCTCCGCCCTGAGGGCCAGCTGCTGCAGGCGCAGAAGCAAATCGTTGGCCGCCGCGCGATCGCCCGCCTGAAGCGCATTGAAAATACGCTCAGCCAGCAGCGGCGCCTGCGCCCGCAGCCATCCACGCTGAACCGCCAGACCTTCGGCATGCAGCAGCAACGATGCCATTTCGTCCGTCTGACCGTTGAAGCGCGCCAGCCTCGCCAGCACGATGTAGCAGCGGCTAAAACCATCTGGCGGGCAGAAGTCATCGATCATCTCCAGGCGGAGCATCAGCAAAGTGGTAATGGGCTGCACTTCTCCCTGTTCCCAGGCTATTTCGGCAAGGATCGGCGCCAGCGTTGCACCGCTGCTGGAATGGGGGCCGGTTTGCCGTTCGGCATACTGTAGCGCCCGTGCCGCCTGCCGCTGCGCTTCGGCCAGGTTGCCCTGGCGCAGATACCCCTGGGCCATGACAAACGCCCGGTACACCTCCACAAACAGATTGCGGTTCGCCACCCGCGCGCCCGATACCCGTTGCTGGACGTCCAGCGCCTGCTGCGGCCGGGCGTTCGCCAGATGGCAGTAGCTGAGAATATTGCACACCAGGCCATCCACCCAGATATCACCGCAGGGCACGTCATGCAGCAGCGGTTCGACTATCGCAATACTCTGCGTAATATTGTCAGCAAAGGCTTCACAGATAGCCCGAACGACGCGGATCTTGATCCATGAACTGTGGGCTATCTCGCTGCGGTTAGCGACCGCCAGCGACTCAATGGCGTCCAGCAGCTGGCGGGCGTCGTGAAAGCGAAAGCGGTGCGCTAACGCCCACGCGAGGTTGGTTTGCAGCTCGATTCGCGAAGGGTCCAGATTGGCCGGTAGGTAGCGGATCCAGCGCACCATGGTCTCAATATCGCCCTCCTCCGCCAGCGATTGCGCGCCGGCCTGAGCATGCCCGGTCCCCGCTTTTCCAGCGGCCAGGGCATGGCGAATCGCCTCCGCCCATAGCTGCTGCCCGGCAAACCAGTTACTGGCCTGTTCATGCAGTTCGCGGATATCCACCTCCGCACTATGGCGCAGGCGGTGCAGCAGCGCTTCGCGCATCAGGGGGTGGTAGCGGAACCAGAACCCGTCCGCATCCAGCGCGGACAGAAACAGATTGTGCTGCGCTATCCACGCCAGCATCGCTTCCCCGTTGCGTTGCCCGGTCACGGCGTCACACAGCGACGGGTGCAGGCGGGTGAGCATGGAGGTTCGCAGAAGAAAGGCCAACACCTCGGCGGGCAGTGGCGCAAAGATAACCTCTTCCAGATAGCGAGACAGAGCACGAGAGGCGGTATTTAGCTTGCCGTCTGTCGGGCAGGCGCTGGGGCTACCGCTTGCTAAAGCGGCCATTTTCATTCCGGCCACCCACCCCTCCGTGCGGGCAATCAGGCGCGGAATATCCTGCGGGCCCGGAGCCGGTGAAATCGACGTTGAAAAATAGGTTCTGGCTTCGGCGGGGTTAAAACGCAGCGCGATATCATCAATTTCCACCAGCCGATCCTGCATTTGCAGGCGACTCAGCGCGAAGGGCGGCTGGCAGCGGCTGGCAATCATCAGATGCAGAGACGGCGGAGCGTGGCTCAGCAACCAGTTCAGGCCATCATGAATATCCGGGTGGGCGATATTCTGGTAGTCATCGAGAATCAGATACAGCGGCGCCGGGCAGCGGTGCAGGTGGTTGACGAGCCCGGCAAGAAACAGGCGGAAATCGTCCCCGGGCTCGTTCTCCGCCGGAGCATTCACCGCTTGCCAGAGCGGCCGCAGCGCCTCGTGCAGGTAGCGCATAAACAGGAAGGGCGTGCTGTCATCTTCGTCAATGCTCAGCCAGGCGAGCGTATCACCCTGCTGTTGCCGATGCTGGTACCACTGGGCCAGCAGCGTAGTTTTACCGGACCCGGCGGGAGCGCATACCAGCGTAAGGGTGCTGGTGAGAGCAGCATCCAGCCGCTGAATCAGACGCTCGCGGGGCTGCAACGTTCCTGGAGAACGCGGCGGCGTAAAGCGCGTCGCGATCAGCGGCAAGGTGCGCGCAAGGCGGAACGGTTCTTGATGAACAAACCCGCTCAATGCGTCTTCCGTCGTGGGTAACAATTCCATAGCGCCATGACCTCTTCATCCCGTGCATAGGCCATTATCCCCCCCAACCGGGGGGTAGGCCACGTTTATCCATACCTATAAAGTAGTTTTATCCTCTGCCACCGATGGGCGGTACGTCAGGTCAGCCCTCTCGCGCTGCGAGCCTTCCCCCATCAGGCATTCATCGTCTCTTAATCAGTACAAGGTGAGTACAGAAATGGCTATCGAAAATAAAGTTGCTTTAGTGACCGGCGCCGGTCAGGGCATTGGCCGCGGTATTGCTTTACGTCTGGCCAAAGAGGGTGCGTCGCTGATGCTTGTCGACGTGAACCCGGAAGGGATTGCGGCGGTTGCCGCCGAGGTTGAGGCCCTGGGTCGCAAGGCCGCGACTTTCGTGGCGAACATTGCCGAGCGCGACCAGGTGTATGCCGCCGTTGACCAGGCAGAAAAGGTGCTGGGCGGCTTTGATATTATCGTCAACAACGCGGGGATTGCTCAGGTACAGGCCATCGCCGACGTGACGCCTGAAGAGGTCGATCGCATCATGCGCATCAACGTTCAGGGCACGCTCTGGGGTATTCAGGCCGCGGCTAAAAAATTCATCGACCGCAAGCAGAACGGCAAAATTATCAACGCCTGCTCGATTGCCGGGCACGACGGTTTCGCTCTGCTGGGGATCTATTCCGCTACCAAATTTGCCGTTCGTGCCCTGACTCAGGCGGCGGCGAAAGAGTACGCCAGCCGCGGGATCACCGTTAACGCTTACTGCCCGGGGATTGTCGGCACCGGCATGTGGACCGAAATCGACAGGCGTTTCGCTGAAATTACCGGTGCGCCGGTCGGTGAGACCTATAAAAAATATGTCGAAGGGATTGCGCTTGGCCGCGCGGAAACGCCTGATGATGTGGCAAGCCTGGTCTCGTATCTGGCCGGCCCGGATTCCGACTACATTACCGGTCAGTCGATCCTGATCGATGGCGGGATCGTTTACCGTTAATACCCGATGCGGGCCGTCGCAAACCGGCGGCCCATTCTGCATAGCGCCTTCTGACTCTTCTGCTGTGTCTCCTGCTGCTGCCCTGCACTGAGATTATCTGCCCTCCCCGCTTATTGGTCCTCTTATATATGACCGGTAAATAGTGCTGGACTTAAATTTATGCCGATCATAAAATTTTACTCAGTATAAATTATTATCTCAAGCAATACGGAGTCAACAGATGGCAACCCGGCACCGCGCAGAAGGCCTGCGGGAGCAAAAGAAACGCCTTACGCGCCAGCAGCTTTCCACTACCGCAACCGAACTTTTTATCAAGCACGGTTTTGATAACGTCACCATTAACGATATTGCCGCTGCCGCGAAGGTGTCGAAAATGACCGTGTTTAACTACTTCCCGCGCAAAGAGGAGCTCTACTTCGATCGCATCGATGAGATTCACCAGCTCCTGCAATGCGCGCTCGACGATCATCCGACGCTGGCGCCGGTTGCCGTCCTCAGGCGCCTGGCTCAGGATTTGCTGGCGCAGGAGCATCCGCTGGTCAGAATGGATCAGCGGGTTGCTGGCTTCTGGCAGGGGGTGGTCGAAAGCCCCTCGCTGCACGCGTATGCGCTTGAACAATTTTCGCTCCTGACCCAGGCGTTGGGCAAAATGCTTGCTTCGCACGTCCGGGCGCCAGAGAACGATCCCGTAGCCAGCCTGATTGCCAGCATCGTCCTGAACAGCTGGCATATTGCCTTTGCTGAGGCGCTACGCCTGGAGCAAACGCACCCTGCCGCCGCCGTACGACAGCGCTTTCTGGCCCTGCTCGAATGCGGATTTCGCGCGGCGGAAGCTGCCGCTCAAGGGACTCCCTATGTATAAGCCATCCCCTGCGGGCAGTGCGCCACGATGAACAGAACGCTTAGCGTTATTTTCATGACTATCTGGCTCGATGCGGTGGGTATCGGGCTCATTTTCCCGGTTCTCCCGCAGCTGCTTAAATCGGTCATGCAGACGGCGGATATCGCGCCCTACATTGGTATTCTGGCGGCGCTGTATGCGCTGATGCAGTTTATCTTCGCCCCGCTGCTCGGGGCGCTCAGCGATAATTTCGGCCGGCGGCCGGTACTGCTGGTCTCCCTTGCCGGCGCAGTGGTCAACTATCTGATGATGGCGTTTTCCAGTCACCTCGGGCTGCTGCTCATCGGGCGGGCCGTTGCCGGGCTGACCAGTGCGAATATCGCGGTGGCGATGGCGTGGCTGACGGATATTACGCCAGCGGAAAAGCGTGCCGGCCGTTTTGGGCTGTTTAATGCCACCTTCGGCGCTGGTTTTATTATTGGCCCGGTTCTCGGCGGGCTGTTGGGAGATTATGACCTCCGGCTGCCGTTTATCGTCGCCGCAGTTCTCAACGGCGGCAACATGTTGCTGGCTTTTTGCATCTTGAAGGAATCCCGTCTTCCGGCGAAACGAAAAATGACGCTTGCCGGGCTGAATCCGCTGCGGCCCATGCGCTGGCTCTTTTCCGCCAAAAATCTGCTGACCATTGCGCTGGTGTTCTTTTTCCTGAGTGCTACCGGTGAGGTCTATGGCACCTGCTGGGCGCTGTGGGGGCAGGATATGTTTCAATGGAACGGCGCATGGATTGGCCTGTCGCTTGCGGCATTTGGCGTGTGCCAGACGCTGGCGCAGGCTTTTTTACCCGGCCCGGCCACCCGGCGACTGGGTGAACGCGGGGCGATTTTATGCGGTATCGCCTGTTCGTGCACGGCGCTGATCGTCCTGTCGATGACCCAACAAAGCTGGATGGTCTTCGCCGTCATGCCGCTGATAGCGCTTGGCGGTATTGGTACGCCCGCGCTTCAGACATTGGCTACCCGCCAGGTGCATGCCGACCAGCAGGGGCAGTTGCAGGGCGTGCTGGCGTCAACCGTCAGCCTGGCCTCAATTGTCGCTCCGCTGGTCTTCTCCAGCTTATATTTCGGTGTGCGTACGGCGTGGCCCGGCGCTATCTGGCTGTCGGTGGTGGTTCTCTACGTCTTTGCGCTACCGCTAATCTTCCGCTGTACGCGCACGCAATCGTAGATTTCCGTCAAACTGCAGGCGAAAAAAAAGCTGGCGCATAACGCGCCAGCCTGCGAGGTTTCCGTTGCCGTCAGGCGTCAGAAGCCGGGTTTTGTGCGGTTTTATTCTGGGTATTTGCCAGCATCCGGCGCACCGGGACGATCAGCACGCAGAGTACGGCAGCACAGATCAACAGCGCAATCGAGCAGCGTGCGAAGAGGTCCGGCAGCATATCCAGCTGGTCAGCCTTCACATGGCCGCCGATCAGGCCCGCCGCCAGGTTACCCAGCGCGCTGGCACAGAACCACAGCCCCATCATCTGCCCACGCATTCTTTCCGGCGCCAGCAGCGTCATGGTGGCCAGGCCAATCGGGCTCAGGCACAGCTCGCCGAGAGTCAGCATCAGAATACTGCCGACCAGCCAGAACGGTGATACACCGGTCCCGCCGTTGCTCAGCACGTGCTGAGCTGCCAGCATCATCAGGCCAAAGCCCGCCGCTGCGCAGAGAATACCGATGACGAACTTGGTGATGCTGCTCGGACGGAGGCCTTTACGCGCCATGGCCGGCCACGCCCAGCTAAACACCGGTGCCAGCAGAATAATAAACAGCGCGTTGATTGACTGGAACCAGACGGCCGGGATCTCAAAGTCGCCGATCATACGGTTGGTATAATCATTGGCAAACAGGTTGAATGACGTGGGTTTCTGCTCAAATGCGGACCAGAAGAAGGCGGCAGAAACCAGCAGGATAAAGCACACCAGCAGACGCGCGCGCTCTTTGCGGCTCAGTCCGGCAAAGGCAAACAGATAGATAAAATAGAGCACGACCGACGCGGCAATCACGTATACCAACATGCTGGCCACGGCGACAGGGTTGACCACAATCACGCCTTGTGCAATCAGCGCGATAACAACTGCGGCACCCACCGCCAGCGCCAGCAGCCATGCGCCTACACCGTTTTTCTTCACTACCGGGCTGTTCCAGGTTGAATCGAGCCCAACCTCGCTGTCGTAGCGCTTCATCGCCGGGACCGCAAAGACCCGGAAGATAACCAGCGCCACCAGCATCCCGATACCGCCGATGCCAAAGCCCCAGTGCCAGCCGTGTGATTTAATCAGCCAACCGGAAATCAGCGGCGCGATGAACGACCCTATATTGATGCCCATGTAGAACAACGAGAATCCACCGTCGCGACGCGCATCGCCTTTCTTGTATAGCGTACCGACCATGACCGAGATGCAGGTCTTAAACAGGCCAGACCCCAGCACGATAAACATCAATCCGATAAAGAACAGATTGTCGCCCATCACGGCAGACAGGGCGATCGACAGGTGACCCAGGGCTATCAGAATCGACCCGTACCAGACAGCTTTTTGCTGGCCCAGCCAGTTATCCGCCAGCCAGCCGCCCGGCAGCGCCGCCAGGTACATACTGCCCGCGAAGATACCGACGATTGCTGAGGCATTTTCACGTGCCAGCCCCATCCCTCCGTCGTAAACGGTGGCGGCCATAAACAGGATTAATAAGGGGCGAATACCGTAAAACGAGAACCGCTCCCACATTTCGGTAAAGAACAACGAACCTAGCGGATAAGGATGGCCCAGGAAGGTCCGGTTTTCATTTTTATTCACAGAGGAATGCATAACTTCTCCAGATAAGGTGCGCCGCAGCACAGAGAGACTGCGGAAAGCGTGTTGACCCTTTTTACACGGGACAATCATTTACATGAGGCGTGATGTTTTTTAACTATTTGATAACCAGATTCTGGTTTTGTCTAGCCCCTCAACCCCATCTTTTAGATGAAAAGTCGACAAACGTCTACTTTTATAGATTTAAAGTTGGCTAACACCAAAATGTGATTGACATCTCAAATGCGAACAATGAGATTAATTATTTTTTTATAAACAATAAGTTATGTGAATTGATATTCACACTCATGACCGGTGCAGGGTGGCAATATAACGCGATAAAAAGTAGGGTAAATACGCGGTTGGTCTTCACTATGGCAGGAAGTATCGATAAATCGTGCTCTTGATTTTTTAGTCAGATGACGGTGCCCTGGCACACGAGCGAAGGTGAGCCAAACGGCAGAAAATATGGCGCGACAGCGGAGTCAGACTGCGCGCTTTGTACGCATTTCTGGTATCTATTTTAACCTGTTGCAGGTTCCAGCAAAGGTAGCGCCCTGTTCCAGATGATTCTATGACGCTATGCTACTACTTTGCTGATGAGCGACCCCAATTCCTCCTGACATAGATGCTGAAAAAATGCGCCACCTGACTCATCTGAAGAGAATATTGCGCCGCGATAATATGCGCATGCAGGCCATGGAGAGCCTCCGTTCGCTGGGTCTTGAGAGCGGCTGGATTGGCGCAGGCTTCGTCAGAGATGCCGTCTGGGATGATCGACACCGCCATGGAACCTGCCCAATCACCGGCGATGTCGATGTACTTTTTTGGGCGGAGTCTCACTCCGATACTGCGATTGAAATACACCTC
Source organism: Klebsiella sp. I138 (assembly GCF_051131765.1). NCBI lineage: Bacteria > Pseudomonadati > Pseudomonadota > Gammaproteobacteria > Enterobacterales > Enterobacteriaceae > Klebsiella > Klebsiella sp. I138. Next base: position 5,081,042 of record NZ_CP180447.1, on the reverse strand, counting down.
GAGCAGCGGCTCAGGCATCTGTCCTGCGCATTCGACTGGTCCGTGAGGAATCAGGCAAGGATGCATATCCGCAACGGCGATACCGCCTATGATGATATCGCCGACGCGATGCGCTACTGGCCTGAAACGGCCACCGCGGTGGCCGTTAGATTAAATGCGCATGCCGATATTGAGGTGCTGGCGCCTTTCGGCCTCGACGATCTTTTTGGACTCATCCTCAGGCCAACGCCTCGCTTTCAGGGTGAGAAATATGGTCAGTTTCAACAGCGTATTGCAGAAAAACAGTGGCTGACCCGCTATCCCCACCTACAGCTGCTGCCACGATAAACCGTCGAACTTCCCCACGGCGCCGAATGCTAAGGCCAGTTTCGGTTTTGCAACACCACCCGATAGCCGTCATCATCGACAAAGGTTTTCCCGTTCGTATCCCAGTAGGGATTAAAGGCACTCACCGCACGAAACCCCGCGTCCTCCATTCTTCCGCATGCCTGCAGCCAGTCTGTTTTATCGGGGTAATAGAGCACAAGCAGGTCTTCATCCGTCGGCGCGGGCTGTCGCGGATGATCGGGACAATGGGTGAACTCAATATGCCAGGACAGCTCAGGATGGCCCACCATTATCCCACTAAAGCCGTCATGGTCGGTGAAATCGGCAATCTGTTGAAGCCCTAATCCTTGAGTGTACATGGTACAAGTACGTCCCAGATGGGTAACGGGTCGGGCAATACGCATATGGCTGAACATCATGCCGGGCTCCTGAGGGGAAATGGGCTAGCGGGAAGAAGATATAGACGCTAAATGTACCCGGGTTTCAGGCCGGAGTTTGTCCGTCAGAGCCCTCGATGCCACAACATAAATCGTCTACCTGGATTATCGCGGGACAAGGTCACACTTTTCGGAAGAAATCATATCCATACAAAAAGAAGGTGTTATGATTCACCCGCTAAATCCTTTTCAACTCATACCGAGGCTTTGATGCTGGAGAATGTCATCATCTGATAATCAGCTTACCGACCTTTTCAGGCCGGACTGATTATCAATGCGCTGAAATCGAATGCGGACACCGCTGTGTGTTTGCACGTTTTGCACATGATGATGAACAGGTTTTCCAGTATGAATTTATCCCGTCAGGAACAACGTACCTTACACGTTCTCGCCAAAGGTGGACGTATCGCGCACATTCGCGATGCTTCGGGCCGCGTCACCGCCGTTGAATGCTACAGCCGCGAAGGGCTGGTGCTGGCCGACTGCACGCTGGCTGTCTTTAAAAAACTCAAAACCAAAAAGCTGATTAAATCCGTCAACGGTCAGCCCTATCGTATCAACACGACCGGCCTGAACAACGTTCGCGCCCGGTTAGATAATCGCTAAGGACACAGACATGGATATCCCACGAATTTTCACCGTTAGCGAAAGCAATCACCGTATCCATAATCCGTTTACGCCCGAGAAGTACGCGACCCTGGGCGCAGCGCTGCGTATGAAGCCCGAAAGCCATATTCTCGACCTCGGCAGCGGTTCCGGTGAGATGCTCTGCACCTGGGCACGCGATTTCGCCATTACCGGCGTTGGTATCGATCTGAGTCCGTTATTCACGCAGCAAGCGGTGCGGCGGGCTGAGGAGTTGGGCGTCGCCGGGCGCCTCGAATTTATCCACGCCGATACTGCGAGCTACCTCGCCGACAGGCAATGCGACGTGGCAGCCTGCGTCGGTGCGACCTGGATCGGTGGCGGCGTCTGCGGGACTCTCGCGCTGCTGAGCCAAAGCCTAAAAGCAGGTGGAATAATGCTTATCGGCGAACCGTACTGGCGCCGGGTGCCCACGACGCAAGAGATAGCCAAAGCGTGCGGTGCCACCTCTGATGCCGATTTTCTGACCCTGCCCCAGCTTGTCGCTTCTTTCGGCGATTCCGGCTATGACCTGGTGGAAATGGTGCTGGCCGACCAGGACGGCTGGGACCGCTACGAGGCGGCTAAATGGTTGACGATGCGCCAGTGGCTGGAGGCAAACCCCGATGATGATTTCGCCACGGAAGTCCGCGAGCAACTCACGGCTTCGCCTGAACGCCACGTGGCCTTCACGCGCGAATATCTTGGCTGGGGGGTATTCGCGCTGATAGCGCGCTAAGAGGTACAGGCCGGAATAGCCTGACAGACTATTCCGGCCCTTGCGCACGAACGCTCCGGCTTCTCCGTGCTGTCCGTGTTCAAACTGCCTGCACTCATTACGCCTGCCGGGACAGGCTCTTATTCTTATTATTTGCTGGCTATCTCCACCGGGCTATCGCTATGACGAAGATACGTTTAACGATAAAACCAAAAATATTATTATCACAACCTTATCAATCCAATTAAATTCATTCACATCAATCATACATTCGACAACAACAAGGAAATATAACAAACCGAACAAAAATAACACTTACCCCCGCCGACTCTTAATTATGGCTTTAGGAAAATCTTATTTGTTAAACATGCATATTTGCGATATGTTTAAAGCCACTCCGTTGTCAAATGGACTTCATATAACCTGGCTTACATAGCTTTTTGATTAGAGCGCTATTACCATGACTTTTTTTCAAGATGAATAGAATTAACAAAAACGAACAATTTACTATCAACTCAAATGTTGAATTTATCCCTTCAAGGAGGGAGCTGGTCGACGTTCATCGCAGTATAAAAATCAGGCTACAGGTACCTGCAAGCTTATGTTTTAAAAAGCTACTGGATGAGAATGGCAATATTGTTTCTCAACAAGAGCTGATTCTTTGCGGGTGGGGACCAAAACGTAACCGTAGTATTAATACTAATACTTTTTATCAGAGCATCTTACATCTCAGAAGAAGTCTGGCTAAAGTAGGTTTAAACGATGTCATTGATACCGTACCCCGGCATGGTTTAAAGCTTAACGCTAATATCCACATAGACATAACATACTGCACGGGCAGGTTAGCGGATAATGCACTGGATACTCCCATCTCAGAGCCGGAAAATAACGAGATCATTGCTGATGTTACCCCCTCCCCCTCTAATGATGACCGTGTCTGCCGTTTAAATACTCTGGATTTGAACGCCGACAACCCAACCTCCGGCTCTGAACTATCTGATGATATCGTCGCTGAAGAAACGACACCAGGCACGGTAACAGATACGGGTATATCAAACTCTATATTAAAGAAAGGGTCGGCATTATACTTAAAGTACATACTCATCCTTTTAATCCCTGTCTTTTTAATCTACGCCGCTTATCATTACCCCGACCAGTCACCGCAGGCTTTTGAAGACTACGTTCAGCTCAATGACACCTCTTGCAATATATTCAGTCAGGATCGGCACCTCACACGCGTTGAAATAAAAGACTTATTGCAACAGGCTGGCGTGACATGCCGTAGCAACGCCACCATTTTCCTGACGGTTTCACCACTAAGTTCGCAACTCAATATAGCTTACTGCTCTGAGTATGTTAGCAAAAGACAAAACTGCCAAACTATTACCGTAATGAAAGATATCAAGGTAAAGAATGAAAATTAAAACCACAAATATTGCTTTTTTTACATTTGCGATCGTAATCATCATCGCCGCTTACTTTTTCTTTCAGCATAAACTATTACCTGGACGTAAAGACGTTATCTCATGCCAGAGTCGGCACACCCTGATTCATGGCGATTTTGAGCTTCATGCTAACTATGCGTTTACTTTTAACGGTAACAAAGGTGAACTAAGCATTAGCGGCATTACCACTGAAGGCGGAAAACATTTTCAGATAAGCCGGGCGATCTATTTTTCATATCTCAAATCAAATAACACTTACACTCTAAAAAGCCAGCATATTGAGAACCTGAGTGCAGACAAAAGCCTGGACAGCAATATAAACCGCCATTTCCCTTCGTTCTTTTATGAACCAGAGAAAAACATCACCCTTAAAATTATGGATGATAAATATCACAATAAGGTCATTTTTTTGTACAATATGCCACTATATTACTGCAATGTCCGGGTATAACCACAAAAAGCCTCATATTGTGCAGATAAAAGGCCGTCATCCACGGCCAGCATTCAATCAAGCATTCTTTTTATTAGTTTTATCCCCTGAGCATGAACGCCTGACTCAGTGAAATTTTGCGGCACTCGCTGTCTATTCGTAAACAATGGTGAAAGTAACAGGGACTTCCACCGCGCCGGCGGTCATGTTGCCATTTAACCGGAACAGTCGGGCGCTGATGTCAAACGCTCTGGGAGCAAGTGTGCTCACCTTGCCGCCAAGTAACACTGCAGTTGTCGGGCCAGGTGTGATCACGCTGCCATTTCGCATCAGTTGCCCCCCCCCCACGTTTGCAGCATAGCCGCCCCCTGAAGCATTTCTGAACACTGTCCGATAGGTACCGCCTGTCGTCCCCTCAAAGGCGAGAGCGGGGACAAGATTATAATCCTCACAGGTCAGGCTGATGCTGAAAGTCGTTTCATTTTGGGTATCACCCGGGTTCATAAACCGCTACTTATCAGTGGTCTCCAGAGAAACCTCTGCAGGGTAGTCCCTTACTTCACAGGAAGCGGCGGTAACATCTACGTCACTGAAGTAGATATTTAACAAGGTCAGAGATCCGGCTTTAACACTGCCAAATAACCCCGAAGGAAGAGTTTCTGAATTAACTGAGCCGCCGGCTTGATAGGCATAAATATTAATATTACTCCCCCCTGCAAAATGATATCTGACCAGGGGAGTAGTCCATTACGCTCAGAAAAACGGGTGCCGTTCAAGACATAGATCTCGTCTACTGTATATGAAGTTGGTCCTCCACTGGTCACATTGGGGTACGTCCAGTAGTCAGAAGGCCTGGAGGAGCGAAAATAAAACCCGACGCAAACGTCATTATTTGGCCGGATAAATTGAAAAGTATGAGTTTGCTAATCATGTTCCAGACGAAAAATCACCACTCTCAAGCGTTATAATGTCGCTGCCAGAAGTACACTGAATGATATCATCACTGGCTCTTGACGCGCCCGTCATCGCCGCAAGACTTGCGCCGGAGTATAGTCTCGATGGAGGATATAACTTAACTGTGAACTCCCCACCAGGCTGATTGGCGGTAAAGAAAGAAGAAAAGCAACACCACAGAGACAAGGCGTGTATTTAAAAGTCATTATCCGGCTCCAGGAAAAGACCAGCGAAGCAAGCAGCATCCACCGGTCGCCACCAAGGGTTATCAGCTGTAGTCGAGGGTGAACGTCACATCGACATCAATATCACCACCGTTTTTTGCCGTAGCGGTATCGCTGACCACATAAGCATTGAAATTGCCGGTTGCCAATGGCACTCCGTCGCCCAGGAGAGGGATGCCGGTATTGCTGGTTGATATGCCGGTGGTGTAGTCAGTGCCGGTAGCACCCGCGTCTTCAATATGGATACCAATGCCAGGAAGGCCGGAGACAAAGGGCTCCGGTCGGGCAGAAGAGCCCAGGGTGGTTCCGGAGAAGGTAATTTTCGGCGCCGCGTCAACGGCGCACTCCGTCAGTACGATGCTAAATGGCGTACTGACCGTAGAGGATCCGGCAGCAGCTAAGGTCACATTACCGATCTGCCCAAAATCAACGGTACCTCTGGTTGAGGACGAACCGGCCGTATTATTTACAGAACATGCCGCCGCAGAGATGGTGCCGATAAAATTAATGGTACCGTCTGCTGCATTTGCTGAACTTAATAAACCGGTGGCAGCCAAAAGCACTGCAATTATACCGAAACGATTTAACTTCATATTGTTGTATCTTGTGAAATATTCAGATAATAAAAATACTGAACGGTAATTAATCCGGGCATTCATAAACACAGAAAATAATGACGCATAACACCAGCGTAATAAACGCATTAATCCCAAAGCCAAATCAGAATAACCACTATTTTTTTAAATTAACATTTAAAGTAAATTTGTTATTTTTATTTTCGCACCAAATAAAACCTAAAAACACATTCAACACAATCTTAAGTTTCATTTGAAAATCTCACATTGAATTGATAAATAACAATGCTCTCACAAAAGAAACTATCCACAAACGGTTTTCAGCACATACCAGGAACTATCCACCAAAGGGAGGCCTCATTCACCTTATGGGGGCAATTCACGTGAGCTACAAAAACCGCAGAACAACAAAACGACATATTCTGATAAATTCTTGCTCGAGAAAATACAGGTTAGAATTATAATTAAACAGCAGGGAAACGTTATTTTTCAGGGCGAATGTTTTTTAAGGCAGGATTGTGAGGCATGGGATAATAGACAGGTACACAACTATCCACCATGTAAAATATGCTGAAAGGTCAGTAAAATGATTATACCAATACAGGTAACATGAACCGGTATATCCTTATATTAAGGATATACCGGTGGCTGGTAACAGGCCTTACACTTAGAATAAAGAAAAGATTAGGAGTAGCATTGTGAAGAAAGTGTTCTCCTTACTGGTAGGTAAAGGTAAACGTGGTCGAGGCGGTGACATCGCCACCCTGTATATTCGCTCCGCCGTTATAGTAATAATGCGCTTTGAAAGACAACGTCTCTGTATCTTTTGCATCAGCAACCGCCAGGAAGGTCTGCTCCAGAGTGACGGGATTATCGCCATACATCATCTGTATGCCGACTGAGTTACCAGCGGCACCCGCACCTGTGCTCTGATTTTCCAGTACATCATGATGGCCAGTCATGGGGGTACCGTCGAATGTCACTGAGACTTTCGTCTGGGGGACAGTTTAGCCCTATATTAAACGCTTCCCCGTCTGAATATCTTCCGGGATTATTTATTGACGCCGTATTTTTGACTCCGGACAGCGTTACGATCTGATTGGGGTTGGTTACGGCACATCCCTTTTTTAATAATATACATTCCAATCTATCCTCTATCTACACAGCACCGTCAAGCTTCGAATCCCGGATGTAACCGCCTCATCAGGCACCTGGAATGCAGCCCGACACTGCTGCCCTGCGCCCTTACCCCAGTGAACATCCAGTTCTCCCAACTCCGGCAGACCTGCCAGATACACCTGGCCACCATCCCCCACGATATAGCCCTGATCTGTGTTTTTCCCCACCAGCGTCACCGTGGCACCAAAGGGTACTACCTGCCCCCCGGCACGGCTCAACACCATTAAAGCTCGGACTCCCACGCTGGTTTGATAGTTCGCTTTGACAACGGCCCCCCGGGTCGGAATGACCGTCTGCGACACTATCGCCACCTCTGTGTCATCACCCATTGTTTCCGTATTCAACGTGACGGTATTCTTGCGATAAGGGCTGCTGTAGGGCAGCACCGTGTAGCCCCTGAAGTCTGTTCTCACACCTGTCTGATTATTCACTGAAACCCCTTTCGCACCAGGTGCTGCCACCAGAACTATCGTTTCTCCCAGCGACTGGGAGAGCGTTATCCCTTCACCGTGAGCCACGATCCCCCCCTGAAGACCATAATTCAGACGACGGCTGAACTTGTCATAGCTGTAGCCCCCGTTCACTTCGCCGTAGGTCGCCCGCCAGTCCACATTCATTCCGCCACTGTTTCCCTGGCTTCTTGTGCCGTAACCCTGCTGTACACCCCAGCTCAGATTGCTGTCCTCCAGCGCCGTGCCGTTCAGGCTCACGCTGTGCGTGGTACTCCCTTTCCGGCTGCTGTTCATCATGTACCCCGCATACAGGGAACGGCGATTATCACGACCAAACAGCCTGTCTAACGGGGCACTGATATTGAATGAAATCAAATGGTCCGTATTGCCTGAGCCGCCTCCGCTATTGCCGCCCTGGCCTGAATTTCGGTTATAGGTATAGCTCAGTCCGTAGCTAATCCCCTCCCAGGCGCTGTTGTAACTTGCCCCAAGCGACTCCAGACGCCTGTTAGTGCTCCAGTAATCTTCGCGAATCGCGTTTAGCGACAGGCTGCCGAGCGTTGAACCCAGGCTCTGGGCCAGAGTTATTTCAGCGCGGTTACGCCGGCGCTCCTGTAGCTGCCAGGTATATCCTCTGCGCTGGGTATCCATCACTTCCTGCATGCTCCAGTAGCCATTCGTGGCATATCGGTAACCGGCTATCGTGAAGTTCGTCCCGGTACTTAGCACGTTCTTGCTGTAACGGGCGCGAAAGGAACGCCCGTTCTCTTTTTCCTGGCCCTGCCGCCTGGACCAGGCCTGAGTGACGTCAATGGAGAAAGCCCCCAGCGAGCCCAGGTTCTTCCCTGATCCCAAAGCCAGTGACTGATAAACGCTGGAAAACTGCCCCCCGCCATAGGCGGTTATTCCGGCAGGTAGCCCGTAAATGACCGTACCCTGGGTAAAAGGCGTTTTGTCCACCTGGCTGTCATAAGACCGATAGATGCCGGATGTCAGGCTGTACTTCAGGTGCCCTTCGCGCTGCAAGACCGGAAGAGAGGCATAGGGGATCACCAGATTCTGTTCACTGCCGTCAGACTCTTTTATCGTGACATATAAATCTCCACCCCCCCCCGTTGGGTACATGTCGGTAATTTCGAAACTGCCGGGGGAAACGTAGGTCTGGTAAATGATATACCCACTCTGGCGAACAGTGACCTGAGCATTGCTCCGCGCGATCCCGCGTATGGACGGTGCATAACCCCGCAGAGATTCAGGTAACATCTCATCATCTGATGCCAGCTGCCCACCACGAAATGGCACACTGTCGAATACGTCTGACGGGCTGGTACTGTCCCCGAGCAGCAGCTGGCTGCGCAGTGATTTAATATCACGCTGAAGGTAGGTATACACCGTGTCCCACTTGTTAGTGGTGTTGCCCCCTTGCTGGCTACTGCGGGCCCAGGTGGTGTAGTTACGCAGACGCCATGGTCCGATATTCAGCCCCGGGCGCAAGTTGACATATTGACTGTTACTGTCGCTCCCCTGACCGCTTCGGGGAGAATTGCTTGCGCCGTTGAGGCTGTAGTTCAACAGGGCGGCGGGAATGCCATCATCCCATAAACGCGGGTCAACCCAGCCGCGGGCGGAGTTACTGACCGCAGCCTGGGGGAAACTCAGCAGGAGTTGCTGTTGGCTGAAGCGAAATTCACTGGCTGCCTGGGGAATGGCCGCCAGCCGGGCGCAACTCTCCCCCGCCGTGCCAAGCGCCGGGAACTTCCCGGTCAGAACGCCCCATTTAGCGAGGTCATCAACTGGAATACAGGGGAATAACTGACTTTGGCCGTTCGGCGCATTAACTGCCCGGAACTCAACCATACGGGTATCGACTTTTTCATTATTCAGATAGATATCCACCCGATAATTACCAGGAGTCTGCCCACCTTCGCTTTCAAACGCAGACAGATCTGCTGACGCATCTCCCGCCGCATCTCCCGCCATCCCTCGTTCCAACAGAGCTGGGTTAAAATAGTCCCGGGCACAGGCATTCGTACTTGCTCCAGCTTGCAGGAGCAGCGCCATTGCCACAAGAACCGCAACCTTGCTTAACTGGATCCTAAGGTGCTGATTATTCTTGTTATCCATCCCTTAACTCCTCCATGTTTTTACCGACCGTCGATTAATGCGAAGTGGTGTGTTCCGGCCCTACGCCGCCGTAATCCGTGATCAGCTTCCAGCTCACCTGTCCGGCAGCACCTGCCGGAATCGTAAACGTCGCCTCGCTCATCGGCAGCACCCAGGTGACATCCTGGACGTCGCGGGATCCCACCTTGATCTCATAAAAATTCATCACAAATGGCGTTGGGTTAGTGACGGTCACTTTATTGCCAGAGACGCGCCAGCTCAGTTTGTCTGCCTGCGCTTCAGGTACGCCCGTCAGCGCTGCCGGACGATAGATCAGCTTGATACGGTTTTTCACCGCAATCTGCAGGGTGTTGACGTTGTCCTGCTGGCTGCCTCTGGGAATCGATTTCACACTGAGCCAGAACAGGGATTCACGGTCCTCCGGGAGATTGCCGCCGACGCGGACAATACGCAGGACGTTTTGCTGGTTGCCTTCCAGACGAAACAGTGGAGGAGTGACGATAAAGGGAGCTTTCTCGGTACTATTTTCACGCACTTCAGTCCATGACTGAATGAGATAGGGGGCAGAGGTTGAGTTAGTGACGCTCAGAGACGCCTCTTTTCGGCTACCGTCATAAATCAGACGCGTACCACCAACGGTGACACCGCCTGACCCTGCGGCATACGCCAGCTGCCCCCCCAAAATGACGGAAAGCACCAGGGTTTTGAACCAGATATTCATAACGTCAAGGACTCCATTACTGAACGGAAAGTAGACCGGCAGTCGCCGGTCCACAGAACCAATCTCCCGAACCCAAAGTGATTCAGGAGAGAGATTTTAGTTGTAGTTAATGGTGAAGTTAGTGGAGGCGTTTGCCGGACCGGTACCCACTGTCGCGGCTGTAGAGGTATAACGGGCCTTAAAGTCGAGGTTATTAGCACCAGCAACCAGTGGATATTCCATTGAAGCCGTATTCATTGGGATCGTTGCAGATTTGACATCGAGTATCTCAACACCAACACCGGTCGCCACGCCCGTCTCATCGGTAAGCGCCAGGAAATCGGCATTGTCGAGATGAGGTGCGCCATCAAATTTAACTTTGGCTTTAGTGGCCGCGACCGGACAGGCGGTCAATGCAAGAGTAAATTTAGTCGTGGAGGCAGAAACACCGACGCCGGTAAATGCAGATTTAGCCACTGATCCCAACGTGACGGTCAGTGGGTTAGTGGGGTTATTTGTCACCGTGCAGGTTTCATCGGTAATTTTACCAACAAACTTAACTTGCCCGTCATATGCCAGAGCAGACGCAGATAAAGTACCAGCAATAATAGCAGTAGCAATAATATTAAACTTCTTCATTCATATTCCCTTTTGTATGGAGCAAGCTCCTGATATATAGCCCACACTCAATAGTGCAGACTCGCTAAGACAAACACTTGGTAATAAACATCCCAACACTAAATTTATAATGCCCAGAACAGCCGAACAGGATTAACTATCGAGCGTTAAAAATAGTAACCAATCGCCTTGAATAGTTTAATTAAAATTAGTTTTTGTACTTTCAACCAACTCTCTTACCTACACACTTCTCCCGGCACACTCATTTGCAACCCGCAGATATACATTGAATCTTAAGAAAAAAATGACAATGCCGCGGCTTTAAAGAAATCGCAAAAAATTCAAATGCAAAAGAAAAAATAAGTTACAGGCAAAAAATATAAAAATTGACCTCAGCTGTATTTACCATCCCACTTCATTTCCGATGAAGACAAGTTCAAGCACGCAAATGCAATTTCAACTTAATATATACTTGATAGCATTAACAATATCAAAGCTAACAAGGTTACATATACATTATTCTGATGATTTATTTAAACAACCATGGGGGTTATTTAATTTATGAATTAAACACGATAAATTAATATGAAAAACATATTAATGAAGACTCATTTATTTTCTGATCTGAACTCAGGCCTACCTATGACGTTCAGCGCATCAACTGGTTCATAATCGTCATTTCATCCACCCAGAATATTTTTCAATAGTCAGAGAGACAAGATCAGCTATATCCTGGCGCGGGCCGTTGGATAGTTTAGCAGTAAGGGGTCTACTATCGAGTGGCAAGATATCCGTTTTCAATCAACCGGACACGTTCGCTGTTCTACTATTATCGGACGTCATACTTTGAATATCGATGGAGAAATTTTTACTTCTAAAACGAAGCTCAGCAATGCATCTGTCACCTTTTTTACTCCCGCGGTTTTCCACCATCGATAACGCCTGGTTTATTATATGCACCAATGGAAGCGAAAACTCTATCCGCCGAGTGGGTATTCCGCGCAGAAAATATTTTGCAAATCTTACCAACATGAGATTTTCAGCCCGGAGCCAGTACAGTGATTCTTTCACTTGTGACCCTACATGCTACATTTGACTGCCAAATACATCGCGCCAGGAAGGGCACCTGCCCCCCTTTTTTATTATTGAATATACCCCCCATTTTTTTGACACGCTATATGAGTACAATACTGGTATAGAGCCCTCTCTTCCCCTGATGACAAAAAGAACGACTCCTCTCCAGTTAAATTTCATTCTGTTGATCGTTTAATCATCGAAAAGGCTTAGATTTAAAAATTTATTTAATGTAGTTTCTTTATTTTTTATTAGTGAACTAACGTAACTGAGCTTCTGGGATGATACTAGCCGTGATAACCTTCCGACTTCATGAACAGTAAGAACTGAACAAAAACAAAAAAAATGCAAATAAAAACAAACAATTACACAATCACATACAGAGGAAACCTTTGGCTGACAACTGCCAGCAGTGCAAACGAAAACCTTTTTTGAGGAAAACAAATAAAATTTCAATTTTAATTTCAGATACAAACGCTAACATTAAGTTCTCACATACTGAAATTTTCCAGGAAGGATCAGAGAGTATGAGAACGATGAGAGCGACGAAACCGCACTACTCGGCTTGTTCTACATAGTTAGTTGAACCACTCTTTACAGCTTACAGGAACCCACTACGATGATTAGTAGAAAATATTATTAAACAGAAAATGCGTTCAGGGGAGAAGGGATGAAAAGTCATATAAAAATAGATTATTTTATAAAAAATATATTTTTTTATTATTTATTTTCTCATCAGAGAAGCAAAGATAACAGAATTCTGAAGTCAAAAAATCACACTGCCTTCGCTTGAAGTTTAGTACCCGGTGTTCTTATGCAGAATGTTTTTCAATTGTCGATATGTCATTCATTGCTTTAGAATAAATCATTCATTTATATTTTTATACCATCGATTATCAACGCAGACTGGTCTCCATTTAAACAACACACAATGAGTTATTGCCAGACACAAATAACCACAGGCCATGTAATATATTGTTTTATTTGTAAACACCTCTACTGAGGAAGATTTTATGTTTAACTTAACAGGAATGACAGTAAAGACAACCGGCCAGGCATTAATAATTTAAGGTGAAAATATAAGCAACATGAATAATAACGGACATACTCCACAGATAAGAATTAGCGAGCATCTGCTGTTTATTGTCTCCAGGCGGGAGCTCGTTGACACAGTTACCTCAAAGAAAATCAAACTGCAGGTACCTGCCAGCCTGTGCCTGGAAAGATTACTCCTTAAGAGAGGCGAGATTGTCTCGCAGGAAGAGTTAATTCTGTGTGGGTGGGGAGAAAAACGTAACGCCAGCGTCAGTGCAAATGCTTATTACCAGTGTATACTCCATCTAAGAAAATCATTTAATAACATTGGATTATCTGATTTTATTGTCACCGTCCCGCGCATGGGGTTAAAAGTCAGTGACAGTATCGCCATTGAGTATCTTCCTGAATCGGTGAGTTTTGCCGCGACTCAACTCCCTGACGTCCCCCCAGCCACGTTCCGCGAAGGAACAGAAAGTAACGATATGCTGGCGTCCTCTTCACAAAGCAAAGCGGTATTGCGGCTTAAAGATTCGCCACAACCTGCGACGACTCAGAAAACACTCGTTGTGCATGAAGAGGCAAGTAAGAGGACTTCACTTTATCTCATAATATCCACATTTATGCTTATCACGCTGATAGCTGCTGAGATTTTTATTTTATTAGTTGACCATGATAATTCCGCCATGGCCTTTAAAGATTATGCGCGAATAAGCTCTGGCACATGTAATATTTATGTTTCAGATAAAAATATTTCGACTGATTTTATCATCAATACACTTCACCAGGCGGGGATAACGTGCACGAAAAATGCCACAGCTCTGGTAACGTCATCTCCGATGGGGGCACGAATGAATATAATGTACTGCCAGGTATACTCTGATAAAAATAAAAACTGCCGTTCATTAACTATTATGAAAAATATTTGAGCATAGAATGAATAAAAAAAATTATATTTTAATCACTATCGCGCTATTTGTTATAACATCTGGCACGGTATTGTTTTTCTACCACAGCGCCAACCAGGCGCAGATCCTTTCATGCCAAAGTCGCCATACCTTACTCCACAGTGGGTTTACGCTTGACGCCACCTATAGTTTTATTTTCGGTGAAAAAGATGGCGAGCTGAATATAAATGGTATTGCAACCGAAGACGGTGAATCACATCAGGTCAGTCGCTTAATACACTACTCTTATCACAAAGAACGTTCCGTTTACAGTCTGCAAAGTACTAACGTCGAATATCTTAGCAGAGATAACAGCAGAGACAGCAACGTAGACCATCACTACCTTTCTTTTTTCCGCGAAAAAGGGAAAGCGCTAACCTTAAAGATAGAAAGAGATATCCATGGCGTTCCCGTAATATATATGCATGACATCCCAATTTTCTATTGCGGAAAAAGAGATAAAAATCAACCGTAACCGAAAAAATGAAAGCACTCAGTGATGGCAAGTAGTGGCAGACCAACTCTGTCCACCTGAACAAAGGCAATACTCTTGCCTGAACACGGGGCTATCAACACGATACAAATAAGACATATCGATTATAGCGACTGACCGTCATAAAACCTCATAAGAAAATCTAAGATAAACAAATAGAGTCAACATAACCCATTGACTTAAAATATCTTACAATCTTGTAAGATAAAATAAAACTATTAAAGCTTTACTCATTTGAAGTTACTCAAATTTTTATTTAATTTTTATGTGTCAAGACAGGATAGATTCATCAAATATAAAATTTTATCCGACCAGGCGGTTTTACAAACTGTTCAAGTTAGGAGGTGAAATCGTTAACAAAAGATATAAATATTGAAGGGTGAATTTTCATTTCTGTAGCGGGGGCCTGGATGTTTGTAGCTGAGAAGGATTTTGTTTTCAATTTGTACTGCTGTTCCTTCGGGAAAGATTCGCAGGTCACATATCATGCTGGAAGTGGCTATATTGCCGGACTGCGGGGTGAAATAAGGGTGAGAAGAACAATGGAAAATCTTCTTATCTACTTATTAGAAAATGCTCACGGCGCGGTCGTCAGTGATGAATCACTAATGTTGAACGTGTGGGAAGAAAATTCATTAAGTTCATCGACTCAAAGATTAGGACAGGTAATTAAAGCCCTGAAAAACATCATTGTTAAAGCTGGGATAGAAGAACCTGTAATCTTCAGGCTCCCTGGCCGGGGCTATACTTTAGACAGCGGATTAGTATTCCCAATGTACTCTAAAAATCATAAACCTGTTCGCAGGTATTAGTTTCAACATTCATCGGGAGCATACCTTGCCAGTTTCTCTGTATCTTTACAGTGAGGACCTATACTTCTCACTTGGCGTAAAAACACTGTGTGAAAAGCAGGAAGTAAACTTTCACTCTCTGGATCAGAATGTCAATGCAAATTTAAATTGTAGCTATGACAACGACATTTTACTTATTGATGCCGAAAGTATTCTGCTTGAAAATTATGATGCCATATTTAAAATCAGCGAACTGTTTGAACATAAGTTTATTACTTTTGATCGATATAGCCCTGGTGGGTTGCATGAATGGTATGAGAGAGAGGACCGTTATATCTCAAAAAAAATCACCAGTACCTGCCTCGACCTTATATTACATAAAAAAATACGGCCCAAAAAAGTATTCTTAACCTTGCAGGAATCTATTTTACTTGATGATTTAATTAAAGAAAACACTCCATGCTTCGTTTCAAATTTTAGAGGTATAAGTATAAAAAACATCTACCAAAAAAGAAAACGCATTCTGGATAAATGTGGGTTTGATATACATACCCCAAGAAATGTTTTGAATAGCTATTTGTTGTATCGTATGCATGGTTCGTGATTGAAAAATCACTCATGCAAACACGCAAATACAATAGACAGACTGCGCTTACTTTAACAAATATATAACTGGCAATCAGGACATGACCAACAACCAGCTAACCGAGTGATAAATATTACCTTATTACTCGGTATAACAAGCAGTCGAACATAAGTACATGTTGATCCGTAACGGCGGAGTTGGCGATAACATAGTGGAGTACACGATGGAGAAGAAAGAAAATGACGCTGTAGCTGAAAAAAGACAAGGCAATGATATTGATATGTTATTTTACTCAAATGTCAAACGTCTACAGTTACTTGAAAATGCCATCATTAATTATTGTGACGGGATAGCGATGCTTGAGTTAAAATCCAGAATTCATGCACAACGCTTAGCAAAAACAGACAGGTCCTCAGCGTTATTTCTAGTAGATATTTCAACATATCTTCATGAAGTATCTAAATTTATCCAGCGGTAATTTAACAGGGATAGCCCAGGGATTTAGAAAAACTAAAAAAAGCCAGGCAATGTTTACATCCCTTTACTTCCAGCAAGGTCAACCAAATATAAAAAATATCGTAAAATGATATTCACCACTGTTAAAATACAGCACCAACATCTTACTCTTCTCTCGCAAAACACCAAGAATCGCGCAGCGAACTAGCGGCAGAGAAGAACTTATTCATGGCCGTTTCTGGTCCCACATTCCGGGTCGGGAATTTATTATAAAGCATCGTTTAAAGACAAAGGAATCTGCTGAGTGGTGATCATCTCTATTACATACAGGTAAATGGTATGGTTAGACAGCAAACTGTGAAGGATATACTGGAATGGATCGAACTGAACCTCGAAAAACCACTTTTAATCGACGATATTGCGCGTAAATCCGGCTACAGCCGACGTAATATTCTATTGCTGGTGAGAAATATGGTGGGGATACCATTAGGATCCTACATCCGGCAACGACGATTATGCCGGGCCGCGATGCTGGTCAGACTGACATCCATGACCATCGGCGATATCGCACTACGACTGCATTTTGACTCACAGCAGACTTTTAGCCGGGAATTTAAAAAACGCTTTGGCTGTACGCCAAGAGAATACCGTAAGCGAGATGACTGGGATCTTGAGTCTATCTGTACGAACTGGTTAACCCGACAGACAGACCTGCCAGACTGCCATCTGATCATGCTGACAGAAATGCATTTCAGCGGGAGTGTATTTTCCTATCACACAACAGTTGGGGAAACACCGCCAAAAGATGAAATCACCTATCGTCGCACGCAGCTGACGAAACAGTTAGCCCGCTGGAAAAAAGACATTTACTGTATGAACCGTTTTCAGAACTCCAGCCGAAATATCAATGCGATAGCCGTCGAAAGTCATATAGGCACCTTAATCTCCGGCGCTAAGATGCCGACAATAGGTTCGTTTTCCTTGCCTGGCGGAATGTATGCCATGTTTCACTATGAAGGGCCCTGGGCTGAGTATGTCAATCTACCCCGCCGGTTCTATCTGGAAGCATTACCTGCCGCAGGACTCGTACGAACGCAGGGTTGCGACCTTGAACATTTCCGGGCTGCTGGTACGCGCCTTGGCGAGAAGTCGGACTGGGTTGATGTGGATTTGTATATTCCGGTTCGTAATAAAACCGCATGCGTGGATGAGCCAGTAGCGGCGAGTGAATATATAAGCCCTCAGAAAAAACGACAAGAAGATGAACACACTTAGAGGGCCAATATCATATATGTTGCGGAGTAATATCGTAAGATCCTGGCCGTACCCTCTACAGGCATATATCTACAGGCACATATAGTTATATATGTGCCTGTTTTGCCAAGGTAACAAGATTATCGGGCGCTATGTATAGCTTAAAGCTTGCGCCAACTGATATTAGTGATTTTTTTCCGATTCAAACCGCGGAGATATCAGCCCATATAACGTCCAGCCAAAGAAAGTCACAATAGAACCATACAGCATGGCTTCTTCACCAGAAGAGAAAAGCGCATAGAAACTGTATATAGCGCCAATGAAGGCAACCACGTTGGCTATTTTGGCCTCTGACGGTGGAACGTTCGCCACTTTCTGAATAATCACCAGAGCGGCCATCGACAATATATACGGGATGATATTGGTCACCACCGCCAGATTAACCAGGATGTTAAACTGGCTGTTCAGCGATGGACTGATGGTCATCAATGCCAGTCCCGTCTGGATAATCACAATGGTCAGCATCCCCTGTACTGGTGCCTCTACCCTGGTCACGTGTGAGAAGACCTTAGGAAAGTAACCTTCATCGGCAGACGATTTAAAGACCTGAGCGATAGTAAACTGCCAGCCAAGTAGTGAACCACAGCAGGACATCACCATCAGCGCCATAATCACCTTACCGACTTCGGGGGTGAATATTTGTGCGAAAGCCAGTCCGAAAGGTGCAGTTGAATTTGCCAGTTCCAGGTTCGGTACAATCCCGGCAATGACGTTGGTAGAGACAATATAAATCACCGCAGCCCCTAACGTTCCCCCCAGAACAGCAATTGGGACATTACGTTCCGGATTTTCCACGACTTCAGTATTTGCGCAGGCAGATTCAAGGCCAAGAAAAGCCCATAGCGTCATGGCAATGGAAGAGCCAACTGCACTGAAGAACGGAAAGTTATGCGGGTTCCATGAGGCAGCATAGAGCGACGGGCTGAACCAGAACCACCCAATAATACCCAGACCGACCACGGGAATAATCACGCCCCACACCGTAATACTGCTGATTTGTCCGGTAATACGCGCGCCACCGAAGTTGGCCACCGTACAGATCCACAGTACGCCAATGGTGGCCAGCCCGATTTGTACCGGAGAGAGGGTGACGCCGAACAGCTCTGTACCGTAGCCCACCGCGGAAATTGCGATGGCGACATTGGCAATCAGCAGCGACACGCCATAGGTGTAGTTCGCCATAAAATTGCCGGATTTGCCAAAAGCGTATTCAGCGTAACCGCCCATCCCACCTGATTTGCGACTGAACATCCCACACTTAGCGAACGCCCAGGCCAGGGCCATGGAGCCAACGGCGGTGACCAGCCACGAAATAATCGAAATGGTACCGACTTCCGCCAGTTTTGTTGGCAACATGATAATCCCGGACCCCATCATATTAACCATGGTCAGGATAGTGAGCTGCACAACGCCCATTTTATTGGGTTTAGTTTGACTCATCCCACTTCTCCTTTTAACAGGCTGCTCTGTGTTTCACGCGATTTAATCACGTAGCACCATACCTGCTTGCGACCATCACGCTCCTGGATATACACCCCCTGCAATTCTGGCGCAAAACCGGGTAGCAGGTTGATCCCTTCTTCAAGTGCCTGGAAGTACTGCAACACCGCCCCACCCCAGACTTCACCAGGAACGACACAGAGTACACCTGGTGGATAAGGGAGACCGCCCTCAGCGGCAATACGCCCTTCCGCCTCCGCCAGCGGCACCAGCTCAACTTCACCGCGCAGGTAGGCATAATGGGCCTCCTGTGGGTTCATTCTGACGTAAGGGAAATGCGACTTGCGGAACATGTCTTTCTGCAACTGCTTCACGTTGTGGCGCGCATACAGATCGTGCATCTCCTGACACAACTGGCGCAGGGTGTAACCTGCATAGCGTGCCTCATGCTGCTTATAAATAGACGGCAGCACGTCAGCCAGCGGCGCATCACACTCCAGCAGTTGCTCAAAGCGCACTAGCAGGGAAACAAGCTGTTGGAGTTTTGCCATGTTTTCTGCCGGGGTCAGCAGGAAGAGAATCGAGTTGAGATCGCATTTTTCCGGTATCACCCCGTTTTCACGCAGGAAATTGGCAAGAATGGTCGCTGGTACACCGAAGGCGTCGTATTCACCGGTACGGGCGTTAATACCTGGCGTGGTCAGGAGAAGTTTGCAGGGGTCAACGAAGTACTGATTCTCCGCGTAACCTTCGAACGCATGCCAGTGCTCACCGGGGACGAAGTGGAAGAAACGCCGATCGTTGGCGATGTCTGCGGTTGGATAAGACTGCCACGGCTTACCATCAACCAATTCTGGAACAAACGGACGAATGTGATGGCAGTTATTGAGAATCAGCTTACGGGCATCAATGCCGTTTGCAACGCACTCCATCCACATCTTACGACCGCCAGCACCTTCATGCATTTTAGCGTTCACATCCAGTGCCGCAAAAAGTGGATAGAAAGGGCTGGTCGAGGCATGCATCATAAAGGCATTATTCAGGCGCTTATGCGGGACATAGCGTGCCTGGCCTTTAATATGGCGGTCTTTTTTGTGAATTTGCGACGTCTGAGAGAAACCGGCCTGCTGCTTGTGAACCGACTGAGTCACCAGAATTCCCGGATCGTTTTCATTGAGTTCCAGCAGGAGCGGAGAACAATCCGACATCATTGGGATAAACTGCTCATAGCCTACCCAGGCAGAATCAAAAAGGATGTAGTCGCAAAGATGACCAATCTTATCCACCACCTGACGGGCGTTATAAACTGTACCGTCGTAGGTACCTAACTGGATAACAGCCAAGCGGAATGGACGCGCATCCATGGCCCGCTGAGGCGCTACTTCGCTGACCCTTTCACGCAGGTAGTTCTCATCGAAACAGTGGGCATTGATCCCACCGATAAAGCCGTACGGGTTACGCGCCGTTTCAAGATACACCGGCGTTGCGCCAGCCTGTAATAACGCGCCATGGTGGACCGATTTATGGTTATTACGGTCGAATAACACCAGATCGCCCGGGGTCAGAAGTGCATTCAGCACCACCTTGTTCGACGATGATGTCCCGTTCAGTACAAAGTACGTTTTATCTGCATTAAATACTTTGGCCGCATGCTGCTGAGCGAGACATGGCGCACCTTCGTGGATCAGTAAATCCCCCATTGCCACGTCAGCATTACACAGGTCAGAACGGAAAAGCTGTTCACCAAAATATTCCACGAACTGATTGCCTGCCGGATGGCGACGGAAAAACTCCCCGCCCTGGTGTCCGGGGCAATCAAAGGCGCTGTTACCCTGGCTCACATAATCAATCAGTGCGCGAAAGAAGGGAGGGCGTAGCTGAGTTTCATAATGTCTGGCGGCCGTTTCTAACTGGCGACCATAAAATTTCCGGCGTGCCTCGTCATGTTCGAAGACACCAGATATGTGCGCAAGGTATTCTGTTGGCACCCGCTCTTTCTTTTCCGTCGCAATAAACACAGGAATGCCATAAGCCGTAGCCTTTATTTCGTCAAGCTTCCCACGCTCAACATCACCGACTGATAATACAACGGCAGCCACATCCACACAATTACTTTCATCTACACTCACACATGCGCGATGAGTATAAAAATAACCATGACAACTACGACCTACGGCAATTTTCAATTCTAACATATTCCATTCCACTTAATTCCAGGCAATCCCTACCGCAGAAATAACTCAGCTACACGATGTATCCACTTTGCTTATCCATTATGAAAGTGTAATGAGAAAGAAAAGACAATACATGTAAGCGTTGCTCTTTTCAGAAGTAATGGATCACAGGTTAGACCAATCTTTGCTAGGTTGCCGTGGCATTAGAGCATGAGGGAAATCATCGATTTTTAGCTAATTATGCAATCGTCATCGGGGCTCTTCTTTATTACTCTGCGGAGGGCCGTCGTTCTCCGATTGAATAGCAAGTCAAACTCTGAGTAGACGACTTGTATATCGTCATACTCGCGCGGCAAAAAAAAACACCATTCAAAGCCGCCGTAAATGAGTGTTGATGTCCCCCTCGTGACGAGACAATATTCGTAACCGCAATAAAAAAAGCCCGCAACTGCGGGCTTAAAATAAATAACATAGTCAACAAGGCATGTAGCCAGACGGGTTATATCGGTCTGGATTGACGGGAGGCACTCTACTGATATTGAGCAGGGAGTATTTAGCCATTTATGCAATGCCCAGAGCAGTATCCTAACAGGCTGACTGAATATATCGTGCAAGAGAAGGTGCGTTGCCAGCCACAGGTACTATAGCTGTTGATGTATCAAGGGAACGTTGGGTCTGACGAACTAAAGAAGAATAGAGACTGGAGCGGGCGAAGGGAATCGAACCCTCGTATAGAGCTTGGGAAGCTCTCGTTCTACCATTGAACTACGCCCGCTTTAGGGTGCGAGGGTCATTATAGACCTTACGCACCGTCTTACAAGACTGAATGACGCTAACTGCCGATAAAATAACCATTTAGCACTTAGGTTTACTGCCCTGAGGCGGTAAATAGCGCTGTGGGTCGATAGCCGTTGCCCGATAGCGAATCTGGAAATGCAATCGCACGGAGTCGGCGTCAGTATTCCCCATCGTGGCTATCTGCTGACCAATCTTCACGTTCTGACCGTTATTGACCATCATTTTGTCGTTATGAGCATAGGCGCTGATGTAGTCCTCACCGTGTTTAATCATGATCAGATTACCGTAACCACGCAGCTGATTACCGACGTACACCACTTTCCCCGCCCCTGCGGCATAAACGGGCTGCCCGCGCGTGCCGGCAATATCAATCCCCTTATTACCACCATCATTTGATGAATAAGGCAGGATAACCTTGCCGCTGGTCGGCCAACGCCAGCAGCGTTGCCCCACCGGTGGCCAGGAGACAGGCGGCAAGGTCGCAGCCGGCTTGTTAGCCGCGGTGCGCGTACCGGCGCTACTCTTCCCGGATGAACCGCTCTTTGTGGAGCCAGAGGCCGGATTCAGCTTCAGACGCTGTCCAACCTCAATGGTATAAGGTGGGGAGATATTGTTCAGTCGGGCCAGATCTTTAATGCTGGTACCGGTCGTCCGGGAAATACGGTACAGCGTATCACCGCGTTTAACGGTGTAGACGGAACCGGAATCCGATGAACTGGAACACCCTGCAATCACCAGGCTGCTGACCAACATCATCATGATAAAAAAGCGTTTTCTCATCAGGCGTCCTGCACTCAACACAGCTCTCATCTCGTCACAATGGATGACTATCATACCAGCCCGCAGGCAGATCCCCAATCGCTACGCTTGCGTTGTCTTATTCGGATTTCCCTGGCCGCCGGCGGTACCCGAAGCCTGTTTTGATAATGCCTTTCACTCCGTTATCGGCTACCCTAGTGGCGAATGCATGACCAGGCGAGTTTATGCCGGGTCATTTTTATTATCAGGAGTTGTCATGATCGGGGAACATGTCATTTTGCTCGATGAGCAAGATCAGCCTGTTGGCAGGCTGGAAAAATATGCCGCCCATACCCTCAATACCCCTTTACACCTCGCCTTTTCCTGCTGGTTATTTAACGATCAAGGTCAGCTGCTGGTGACGCGTCGTTCACTGGGCAAAAAAGCCTGGCCCGGCGTCTGGACCAATTCAGTCTGCGGGCATCCTCAGACGGGAGAAACGTTTGAACAGGCCGTGACGCGGCGCAGCCGCTTTGAGCTGGGCGTCAGTATTGCCAACATTGCGCCCGTTCATCCGGCATTTCGTTATCGGGCGGTGGCCCCTAACGGAATTGTCGAAAACGAAGTCTGCCCGGTTTACGCTGCACACACCACCAGCCCGGTGCAGGCCAATAGCGATGAGGTCATGGACTATCAATGGTGTGAGCTGGACGATTTGCTGCAGGGGTTGACGGCCACGCCGTGGGCCTTCAGCCCGTGGATGGTGCTCGAAGCGGCTGACGACAGTGCCCGGCGGACGCTAAGAAACTATGTTGCCCGGCTGCGCTACTAGCGCTCTTGCTGGCAACGGCTTTTCGCCCCCTGTCCGCGGACTACCGCGACGTGCGTTGCGCGGCTGAAAGACAAAAAAAACCCCGGCCTGTAGCCGGGGTTATGCTTTTTACGCTCGGTCTTATTTAACCGGACGCATTGCCGGGAACAGAATGACGTCGCGGATGGTGTGGCTGTTGGTAAACAGCATCACCATGCGGTCAATACCGATGCCCAGACCTGCGGTCGGCGGCAGGCCATGTTCCAGCGCGGTCACGTAGTCTTCGTCATAGAACATCGCTTCGTCGTCACCAGCGGCTTTCGCATTCACCTGGTCCTGGAAGCGCTGCGCCTGGTCTTCTGCATCGTTCAGCTCGCTGAAGCCGTTACCGATTTCACGGCCACCGATGAAGAATTCAAAGCGGTCGGTGATTTCCGGGTTCTCGTCATTACGACGAGCCAGCGGAGAAACTTCCGCCGGGTATTCGGTGATAAAGGTCGGTTGAATCAGGTGCGCTTCCGCCACTTCTTCAAAGATCTCCGTCACGATACGGCCCAGACCCCAGCTCTTCTCAACGTGAACGCCGATAGACTCTGCAATCGCTTTCGCGGAATCGAAGTTATCCAGATCGGCCATCTCGGTTTCCGGACGGTATTTCTTGATAGCTTCGCGCATGGTCAGCTTTTCAAACGGCTTGCCGAAGTCGAAGGTCTGATCGCCATAAGGCACAGCGGTGTTACCCAGAATATCCTGCGCCAGAGTGCGGAACAGGGATTCGGTCAGCTCGATCAGATCTTTATAGTCCGCGTAGGCCATGTAGAGTTCCATCATGGTGAACTCTGGGTTGTGGCGAACGGAGATCCCTTCGTTACGGAAGTTACGGTTGATTTCGAACACGCGCTCGAAGCCGCCAACGACCAGACGTTTCAGGTACAGTTCCGGCGCGATACGCAGGTACATGTCCATATCCAGCGCGTTGTGATGGGTGATGAACGGACGGGCAGACGCACCGCCAGGGATCACCTGCATCATCGGGGTTTCGACTTCCATAAAGCCGCGGCCAACCATGAACTGGCGGATACCGGCCAGAATCTGGGAGCGAACTTTAAAAGTCTTGCGGGATTCATCGTTGGAGATCAGATCCAGGTAACGCTGGCGATAGCGGGCTTCCTGATCCTGCAGACCGTGGAATTTGTCCGGCAGCGGGCGCAGGGCTTTAGTCAGCAGGCGCAGTTCGGTGCAGTGAATAGAAAGCTCACCGGTCTTGGTTTTAAACAGCTTACCGCGCGCTGCGATGATATCGCCGAGGTCCCATTTTTTGAACTGCTCGTTGTAGACGCCTTCCGGCAGATCGTCACGCGCAACGTACAGCTGAATACGACCGCCCACGTCCTGCAGAGTGACGAAAGAGGCTTTACCCATAATACGACGGGTCATCATGCGGCCAGCAACGGAGACTTCAACGTTCAGTGCTTCCAGCTCTTCGTTTTCTTTGGCATCGAAGTCAGCGTGCAGTTGGTCAGAGGTATGGTCACGACGGAAATCGTTCGGGAACGGAATACCCTGCTCACGCAGCGCAGCCAGCTTTTCACGACGGCTTTTCAGTTCATTATTAAGGTCAATTGCCGCGTCAGCGCCCTGTGCTTGTTGTTCAGACATGTTGGTTCCTCATAACCCTGCTTTCAAACTTGCTTCGATAAATTGATCCAGGCTGCCGTCAAGCACGGCCTGAGTATTACGGGTTTCCACCCCGGTGCGCAGATCTTTAATGCGGGAATCATCCAGCACGTAAGAACGGATCTGGCTGCCCCAGCCGATGTCGGATTTCGTATCTTCCATCGCCTGCTTCTCGGCATTTTTCTTCTGCATTTCCAGTTCATAAAGCTTGGCTTTCATCTGCTTCATGGCCTGGTCTTTGTTCTTGTGCTGCGAACGGTCATTCTGGCACTGCGTCACTAACCCGGTCGGGATGTGAGTAATACGCACCGCGGATTCCGTACGGTTAACGTGCTGGCCACCCGCACCGGAAGCGCGGTAAACGTCAATACGCAGGTCAGCCGGGTTGATCTCGATATCGATATCGTCGTCAACTTCCGGGTACACGAACGCGGAGCTAAAGGAGGTATGACGACGGCCGCCGGAATCGAACGGGCTCTTTCGCACCAGACGATGGACGCCGGTTTCGGTACGCAGCCAGCCGTAGGCGTAATCGCCGATAATTTTGATCGTCACGGATTTGATACCCGCAACCTCGCCTTCAGACTCTTCAATAATCTCAGTCTTAAAGCCGCGCGCTTCAGCCCAGCGCAGATACATACGCGTCAGCATGCTGGCCCAGTCCTGCGCTTCCGTACCGCCGGAACCGGCCTGAATATCGAGATAGCAATCAGCGCTGTCGTATTCACCGGAGAACATACGGCGGAACTCAAGCTGTGCGAGCTTCTCTTCCAGTACGTCAAGTTCGGCAACGGCTTCGTTGAAGGTCTCTTCGTCTTCGGCTTCAACAGCCAGCTCCAGCAGCCCGGAAACATCTTCCAGCCCCTGGGACATCTGATCCAGCGTGTCGACGATAGCTTCCAGTGAAGAACGCTCTTTACCCAGCGCCTGTGCGCGCTCGGGTTCGTTCCACACGTCCGGCTGTTCAAGCTCGGCGTTTACTTCTTCCAGACGCTCTTTCTTAGCATCGTAGTCAAAGATACCCCCTAAGAACGTCAGAGCGCTCCGTGAGGTCCTGAATGCGGTTTTTTACCGGATTTGTTTCAAACATGATCGATTTTCTTTTAATGGATTCGTCAAAATGCGGTGATAAGAGCGGAATTGTACCGGATCCCCGCTCTCTTTTATATACACTTCGGCTTTCAGTCAGCCTGTTTATTGGCGACTTTTTCGTCAGACCGGCCAGAGATGGTCGATGATAAGCTGCAGGCTGCGGTTGCCACGGAACTCATTAATATCGAGCTTATACGCCAGGGTCACTTCGCGCACGCCGTTATCCGGCCAAATCGACGTATCAACGTTGAAGGCAATACCGTCCAGCAGCGGGCCGCCGCCGACCGGTTCAACCATCACTTTAAGATGTCGTTCCCCCACCAGCCGCTGCTGTAGCAGGCGGAAGCGGCCATCAAACAACGGCTCCGGGAACATCTGGCCCCAGGGCCCAGCTTCACGGAGCAGATAGGCAACTTCCATGCTCATTTCAGCCGCGTCCAGCGGGCCATCCGATAGCACTTCCCCCTGCAACAGCGCCGGATCCAGCCACTCGGTGACCAGTTCGCCAAAGCG
Source organism: Klebsiella sp. I138 (assembly GCF_051131765.1). Classification (NCBI taxonomy): domain Bacteria; kingdom Pseudomonadati; phylum Pseudomonadota; class Gammaproteobacteria; order Enterobacterales; family Enterobacteriaceae; genus Klebsiella; species Klebsiella sp. I138. Next base: position 5,054,296 of record NZ_CP180447.1, on the reverse strand, counting down.
CTGCTGGAACTCCTCGAAGCGCGCCTCTTCCAGCGACAGACCCGCGGCCATAGCATGGCCGCCGAACTTCAGAATGAGCCCCGGATACAGCGTATCAAGACGCTCAAGAGCATCGCGCATGTGCAGCCCTTGAATAGAACGCCCGGAGCCTTTTAACAGCCCGTCACCGGTTGGGGCGAAGGCAATAACCGGGCGATGGAAACGCTCTTTAATCCGCGAAGCCAGGATCCCGACCACCCCCTGATGCCACTGGGGATGATACATCGCCAGCCCACCGGGCAGCGTGTCGCCGCTGTTTTCAAGCTTCTGACACAGCGTAAGCGCTTCAGCCTGCATTCCTTGCTCGATCTCTTTGCGCGTCTGATTCAGCGCATCCAGCTCATTGGCCAACATCCGCGCGTCGCCAACGTTATCGCTCAGCAGTAGCGCCACGCCGACCGACATGTCATCCAGACGACCTGCCGCATTTAGTCTTGGTCCCAGAGCAAAGCCCAGGTCGCTGGCCGCCAGCTTTTGCGGGTCGCGGTTGGCAATCTCCAGCAGCGCTTTGATACCCGGACGACACTTGCCGGCACGGATTCGGCTCAGCCCCTGCCAGGTGAGGATCCGGTTATTGGCATCCAGCGGCACGACGTCCGCCACCGTGCCCAGCGCCACCAGATCCAGCAGTTCAGCAAGATTCGGCGGCGTAATGCCGCGCTCTTCAAACCAGTTTTTATCCCGCAGATACGTGCGTAGCGCCAGCATCAGATAGAACGCTACCCCGACGCCTGCCAGCGATTTCGAAGGGAATTCGCAGTCGCGCAGATTCGGATTCACAATCGCTTCCGCCGCCGGCAGCGTGTCCCCCGGCAGGTGGTGATCGGTCACCACCACCGGGATCCCCAACGCGTGCGCGTGATCGACGCCGGCATGCGATGAAATCCCATTATCGACAGTCATAATCATCTGCGCGCCGCGGGCGTGAGCCTGATCGACCACCTCTGGGCTTAACCCGTAGCCATCTTCAAAACGGTTGGGTACCAGATAAGAGACATTGCTGTAACCCAGCGCACGCAGCGCCAGTACGCTCAGGGCAGTACTGGTGGCGCCATCGGCGTCAAAATCACCGACCACTACAATATGCCGTTCTTGCCTGAATGCGTCGTAGAGCATGTCCACGGCTTTTTCGATGCCGTTCAGCTGCGTCCACGGCAGCATGCCTTTGACTCCGCGCTCCAGCTCCTGTGCACGAAGGACACCGCGGCTGGCATACAGCCGCTGCAGCAGCGGCGGCAGGTCGGCAGGGAGCTCGGCCCCTGCAACCACCTCACGGCGGCGTAGTTGTATCTGTTGTTTCACGCGAATTATTTACCGCTTGTCTGTTTTTGATGCTCATCAAGGAAGGCTTTCAGCTCTTTCGGCCCCTGATAACCCGGAAGCACGTAGCCGTTGCTCAGCACCATCGCCGGCGTTCCATTCACGCCAAACTGCACGCCAAGCGTGTAGTGTTTGCTGATATCGACCTGGCAGCTCGCCGGCTGGACACCTTTGCCGCCCATGGCGTCATCCAGCGCCTTGTTGCGGTCTTTCGCGCACCAAATCGCTTTCATATCTTGCTCGGCCTGGCTTTGCAGCCCCTGGCGTGGGAAAGCGAGGTAACGCACGGTAATCCCCAGCGCATTGTAGTCGCTCATCTCTTCATGCAGCTTGTGGCAGTAGCCGCAAGTGATGTCGGTGAACACGGTGATAACGTGTTTTTCCTGCGGCGCTTTATAGATAATCATCTCTTTTTCCAGCGCGTTCAGCTTGCCCACCAGCAGCGCGTTGGTGACATTAACCGGCTGGGCGCCGCTGACATCATACATCGGCCCCTGGATGACGTGTTTACCGTCATCGGTCACATACAGCACGCCGCTGTCGGTCAGTACGGTGCTCATCCCGGCAACCGGAGAAGGTTGAATATCCGAATTCTGCACGCCCAGCTTGGCCAGCGATTGTTTGATAGCCGCGTTATCCGCATGGGCCGCACCGGACAGCGTTGCCGCCAGCAGCGTGAACATTAATAAACCTTTTTTCATACTCAGTCCTTTTATTCAGCACTCACGCCCGCGGGTGGTGCTGCTGATGAAGTTGTCTCAGACGCTCGGTTGCTACATGGGTGTAGATCTGCGTCGTTGAAAGATCGCTGTGTCCTAACAGCATCTGTACCACGCGTAAATCTGCGCCATGGTTGAGTAAATGCGTGGCAAACGCATGGCGTAATACGTGCGGGGAGAGCTTCTCGCTATCTATACCCGCCTGCACGGCATAGTGCTTAATCCGATGCCAGAACGTCTGGCGCGTCATTTGCTGCGCTCGCTGGCTAGGAAAAAGCACATCGGATGCCACGCCGTTTAGCAGCCAGGGGCGCCCGTACTCCAGGTAATTTTCGACCCACAGCACCGCCTCTTCGCCAAGCGGAACAAGCCGCTCTTTGTTGCCTTTGCCGATAACCCGCAGCACGCCCTGACGCAGGCTGATGTCACTCATCGTCAGACCAACCAGTTCCGATACGCGCAGGCCGGTCGCATAGAGCACCTCAAGCATGGCTTTATCACGTAACTCCAGAGGCTGCTCAACCAGCGGCGCCTGCAACAATCGATTGACCTGAGCTTCACTCAGATCTTTTGGCAGACGCTGCGGCAGTTTCGGCGATGCCAGCAGCACACTGGGATCGTCCGGACGGACTTTTTCCCGATACAGATGCTGGAAAAAACGGCGCACGGCGCTCAACAGGCGTGCGGTACTGGTGGCTTTATAGCCCCCCGTTTGCCTCTCGGCCAGCAGCGTCTGGAGATCCTCTCCGCTAACGTCGCGCAACGACGACCCGCGATGGTGCAGCCATTCCACGACCATCGTCAGATCCCGGCGGTAGGCGCTGAGCGTATTTTCCGCCAGATTGCGCTCCAGCCACAAGGCATCAAGAAACTGTTCGATTCGTGCGAGATCCTGTTCCACATCGGCCTCTTTGCTCGTTAAAACGGCTTCAGTATACCCAAATAAGTGGCCCTGCTGGGCAAAAACGGCCACGCTGTTTTTTCCTGCTCCCCGACAGGCCTCCTTAAGTATGCGGCTGGCGGCGGCTTTCTGATAAACTAGCCGCAAAGTCACCGCATGAATTGAGATGTTTACCCCATGAACATAGGTCTTTTTTACGGCTCCAGCACCTGCTATACCGAAATGGCTGCGGAGAAGATTCGCGATATCATCGGCCCGGAATTAGTCACGCTGCATAACCTGAAAGATGATTCCCCTTCCCTGATGACACAGTACGACGTACTGATTCTCGGCATCCCGACGTGGGATTTCGGCGAAATTCAGGAAGACTGGGAGGCCATCTGGCAGCAGCTGGATGAGCTGGATCTGCAGGATAAAATTGTGGCGCTGTATGGCATGGGTGACCAGTTGGGTTACGGCGAGTGGTTCCTTGATGCGCTGGGGATGCTGCACGACAAGCTGAGCACCAGAGGCGTTAAGTTTATCGGTTACTGGCCGACGGAAGGCTATGAGTTCACCAGCCAGAAACCGATTATTGCCGATGGCCAGCTGTTCGTTGGCCTGGCGCTTGATGAGACAAACCAGTATGACCTGAGCGACGATCGCATCCAGAACTGGTGTGAGCAAATCCTTGGCGAAATGGCTGAGCAGTTCGCCTGATTCGGTTAATCGTGCGCCGGGTTTTGTAAGACCAACCGGCGCAGATCTCGCCACTCTTTAGCATCCATACTGTCTGCGGCAATCCACAGGTGCTGGCTACGGCGCGTTTGCACGTCCTGCAGGCGCAGCAGCATCCCGCTATTAATCACCCACGGCGTGCCGACAATATCCCACTCCGCCTTTTGCCAACGCAAACGCGCATCGGTCATCAGCTTTATTTCGCCCTGACAGGCGTGGATCCGCCGCTGGCTGCGCACGCAGTCGAATACCACCAGCGACAGCAGCAACAGCCATAGCGGTGTGTAGCTCAGCGGCCACGGCATCAGTAGCACGATAGCGGCGACAATGCCGTGCAGCAGCAGCGAGAACCACTGCGAACGCCAGGAAATGCGTAAATCAGATTGCCACAGGACCACGTTCCCGATTCCGAGTCTGGATTAATTTTACCATCCGTTGCAGTTGAGCATCGGCTGGTTCGCCATGATTCATCAGCCAGTTAAACAGATCAGGATCGTCGTTTTCTAACAGGCGAATGAACAGCAGCTTGTCTTCATCACTGAGCGTATCGTACTCATACTCGAAAAACGGCATGATAGAGATATCGAGCTCACGCATACCCCGGCGGCATGCCCAGTGGATGCGGGATTTATTAGTAATGTCCATGTTGTCCTTCCAGCATAAAGATATACATACTTCGTCCTTCAGGTCGCCGGAAGGCAGCCTGAAAAAACGTTGTTGATAGGTTAGTTTAACCCGTTTTTTGCACTTACTTTACAGCAATATCGAGAACAGAGAACGCCATTCCATAAAAACCCCATCTGGACTATGGACTTATCTTTCGCCTTTGTTTCTCCATTTGTGCTTTCAGGGCACAAATGGCCTGCCAAAAGCGCTTGCATTGCACCATAGCTCTTTTACCATTAGTCATTCACTCTGCGTTAAGCTATTCAGGACATGACTATGGCTTTTACACCTTTTCCTCCGCGTCAGCCTTCTTCTTCCGCTCGTCTGCCGTTAACGCTGATGACGCTGGATGACTGGGCGCTGGCGACGATAACCGGTCAGGATGGCGAGAAGTATCTGCAGGGGCAGATTACCGCCGATGTCAGTGCATTGACCGACGATCAGCACCTGCTTGCCGCGCACTGTGATGCAAAGGGCAAGATGTGGAGCAACCTGCGGGTCTTCCGCCGTGACGGTGGTTTTGCCTGGATTGAACGCCGCAGCCTGCGCGATACGCAGCTCACCGAGCTGAAAAAATATGCGGTGTTCTCTAAAGTGACCATTGCCGCCGATGACGAACACGTCCTGCTTGGCGTTGCCGGCTTCCAGGCGCGCGCCGCGCTGGCTCCGCTGTTCAGCGAACTTCCAGGCCGCGATAAGCCGCTCATCACCGACGGCGCTACCAGCCTGCTGTGGTTTGAGCACCCGGCGGAGCGTTTCCTGCTGGTCACCGACGTTGAAACCGCGGCTCGCGTAGCCGAAGCGCTACGCAGCGATGCGCAGATGAACAACAGCCAGCAGTGGCTGGCGCTGAACATCGAAGCCGGTCTGCCGATCATTGACAGTGCCAACAGCGCACAGTTTATTCCGCAGGCCACTAACCTGCAGGCGTTGGGCGGCATCAGCTTTAAAAAAGGCTGCTATACCGGTCAGGAGATGGTTGCCCGGGCGAAATTCCGCGGCGCAAATAAGCGCGCACTGTGGTATCTGGCCGGTAAAGCGAGCCGCGTCCCGGAAGCCGGAGAAGATCTTGAGCTGAAGATGGGCGAAAACTGGCGGCGAACCGGTACCGTGCTGGCAGCCGTGCTGCTGGATGATGGTCATCTGCTGGTGCAGGTGGTGATGAACAATGATATGGAGCCGGACAGCGTATTTCGCGTGCGCGACGATGCCGGCACATTGAGCATCGTCCCGCTGCCGTACTCGCTGGAAGAAGAATAGATTTCCGTTTCCGGGTAATCGCGATGCTGATGCTATTACCCGGGCGGCCCCCCCGGACTGCACGGGCCTGTTGCCCCGCCGCCGGGGAGTTACCCGATGATGCGATGTTTTATTTACACCTGGCCGACGTATAAATAGATCGCCAGGAAGTGACATACGCTGCCGCCGAGCACAAAACCGTGCCAGATTGCATGGTTGTAAGGAATGCGTTTGCAGACGTAGAAGATAACCCCCAGCGAATAAACCACCCCGCCAACCGCCAGCAGCGTTACGCCACCTGCCGCCAGTTTGATAGCCAGCTGATACACCACAATGAGCGACAGCCAGCCCATCGTCAGATAGGTCACCAGCGAGAGAATCTTAAAGCGGTGCGCGATGGTGAGCTTAAACAAGATCCCCAGCAACGCCAGGCTCCAGATAACAATCATCAGGCCGCGCGAGAGCGGTGAATTGAGCCCCACCAGTAGAAAAGGCGTGTAGGTACCCGCAATCAGCAGATAGATGGCACAGTGGTCGAATTTTTTCAGCCACAGCTTGGCCCGCTGATGGGGAATAGCATGATAGAGCGTGGAGGCAAGGAACAGCATAATCATGCTGCCGCCGTACAGACTGTAGCTGGTTATCGCCGTGGCGCTGGCGTTACTGTCCACCGCCTGCACCAGCAGGAGGACCAGGCCGACGATACCAAACACCAAACCGATTCCGTGACTGATGCTGTTGGCAACTTCCTCTGCCAAAGAATAACCCTGCGTGATTAATGGTTTACGAACCATATTTGACTCCGAAAACAAGAACGCTTTCAATGCTCACTTAGGGTAACTGAGAATGATTCCAGTGAACACCTGTTAGCTAAAATAAAACGATGAATATTTGTAAACACTATAAAATCATAATGTTACATTAAAATTTCAACTAACAGTCGTTCGCTGTTCTATCAAAGTCTTTTGAATTCAATTACATAAAACTGGTCTTCGCCAGGATAGATTTCGGTGATCACCTGCCGCAGTTGTGCCAGGGTCATATTCTCCTGCTCGGCGTGCCGTTCCGTGAGCGTATCAAGCGTCACTGTGGACGTGGCTACCACGCTAATCGTGCAAAAATAGCCGTTATCTTCATAGCGTCCGACGCGCAGCACGTCACCGGTTTTAAAATGCGATTCGGCGGCATTACGAATCGTGATGGTTTTGCGCCCGGCGAGGATGTCATCCTGAAAGCGCTGAAAAAAGGTTATGTCATTCGGCTGCATGGTATAATTCCATCCTGGTCATTATGAATTGTGAGTTATTACTGTGAGTATGTTCTCCCACGCCGCGATCGCCAGTCTCAATAATCTTGAGATGATGGTCTACCACTACGTCATTAAAAATCGTGACAAAGTGATGTATATGACCATCCGCGAGCTGGCAGAAGCCGCCGGGGTCTCCACGACCACCGTCCTGCGCTTTTGCCGCAAACTGCAGTGCGAAGGATACTCGGAGTTTCGCGTACGCTTTAAATTATATCTGGAGCAGAACGAGCCTCAACAGGCAAATATCGGCGCCAGTGAAATTATGAGTTTTTTTAAAAGCGTTAACAATGACGAATTTGATGATTTACTCGACCGTGCCGTCGATATTATTCTGGCTTCAGAACGTATTATATTTGTTGGTGCTGGCACCTCAGGCGCCCTCGCAAAATATGGCGCACGGTTTTTCTCCAACGTCGGAAAATTCAGTAACCACATTGATGACCCTTATTTCCCGGTGACCAACGATATGGCCCGTAACGCGCTGGCGATCGTCCTGTCCGTTTCCGGGGAGACCGAAGAGATTCTGCGCTTTGCCAGCCAGTTCAGCCTGCATAACTGCAAGGTGATGTCGGTCACCAGCCATGAACACTCGCGTCTGGCAAAGCTTGCAGACTTCAACCTCTCCTGGCACGTGCCGCAAACGCGCATCGGTGGCGTCTATGATATAACCACCCAAATACCGGTCATATATATTCTGGAGTCGTTGGGACGTAAGTTAGCCCGTAAGCTAGCCTGAAAATAACACCTTGTTTTTTCGATGTAACATATTCCACGTAGCGGGAATTGTTATATCGTGACATTTATATTCCCTTTGTTAGACTCAAAATCAGATGCTATTTGATGAGACTAACAAAGATGAAAAAAATCACTTTACCGAAAGACTTTTTATGGGGCGGCGCGGTCGCCGCTCATCAGGTTGAAGGCGGCTGGAATAAAGAGGGCAAAGGCCCAAGCATTTGCGATGTGCTGACCGGCGGCGCCCACGGTGTTCCGCGCGAGATAACTCATGAAGTTGAAGCGGGGAAGTACTATCCGAACCATGAAGCTATCGACTTCCACGGCCGCTATAAAGAAGACATTAAGCTGTTCGCTGAGATGGGCTTCAAGTGCTTCCGTACTTCCATTGCCTGGACCCGTATCTTCCCGCAGGGTGATGAAACTCAGCCGAACGAAGACGGCCTGAAATTCTATGACGACATGTTCGATGAGCTGCTGAAGTACAACATCGAGCCGGTCATCACCCTCTCCCACTTTGAAATGCCTCTGCATCTGGTACAGCAGTACGGTGGCTGGACCAACCGCAAGGTGGTCGATTTCTTTGTGCGCTTCGCCGAAGTGGTCTTCGAGCGCTATAAGCACAAAGTGAAATACTGGATGACCTTCAACGAGATCAACAACCAGCGTAACTGGCGCGCCCCGCTGTTCGGCTACTGCTGCTCCGGCGTGGTCTATACCGACCATGAAAACCCGGAAGAGACCATGTACCAGGTGCTGCATCACCAGTTCGTTGCCAGCGCGCTGGCGGTGAAGGCGGCACGGCGGATCAATCCGCAAATGCAGGTCGGCTGCATGCTGGCAATGGTGGCACTCTATCCGTTCTCCTGCAAACCTGACGACGTGATGTTCGCTCAGGAGTCGATGCGTGAGCGCTACGTCTTTACCGATGTGCAGCTGCGCGGCTACTACCCGAGCTACATCCTTAACGAGTGGGAGCGCCGCGGTTTCAACATCATCATGGACGAGGGCGACGAGCAGATCCTGCGTGAAGGGACCTGCGATTACCTTGGATTCAGCTACTACATGACTAACGCAGTCAAAGCGGAAGGCGGTAGTGGCGATGCTATCTCCGGCTTCGAAGGCAGCGTCCCGAACCCACACGTCAAAGCCTCCGACTGGGGCTGGCAGATTGACCCGGTGGGGCTGCGCTACTCGCTGTGCGAACTGTACGAGCGCTACCAGAAGCCGCTGTTTATCGTCGAAAACGGTTTTGGTGCTTACGACAAAGTGGAAGAAGATGGCAGCATCAATGATGACTACCGTATCGACTACCTGCGCGCGCATGTGGAAGAGATGATCAAGGCGGTGACCTACGACGGCGTTGAACTGATGGGCTACACCCCGTGGGGCTGTATCGACTGCGTCTCCTTTACCACCGGCCAGTACAGTAAGCGCTATGGCTTTATCTACGTGAACAAACATGATGACGGTACCGGCGACATGTCCCGCTCGCGTAAGAAAAGCTTCAACTGGTACAAAGAGGTGATTGCCAGCAACGGTGAGAACCTCTGATCTCGACTCGCTTCTGCCCTCTCCTCGCCAGGGGAGAGGGAAAGAGCCCGTCTTACAGACACTTCTTTACAGCATTAACATTGCTAAAACGCGTTCGCCCGATAAGATAAGCCTCGTGAATTATTGAGGCGAAAATGATTAAGCGACAGCGAAAAGCCATTCTTCTTGTAGCCCTTGCCTGTCTGGTGGTGCTGATATGCACCGCTCAGCGTATGGCCGGGCTGCATGCGCTTGTCATGAATGCCACCGCCGTGACGCAATCAACCCAGCAGAATTCAGACAATGCCGAAGCGCCGGTGACGCCCTGCGAGCTGAGCGCGAAATCACTCCTGGCCGCACCGCCGGTGCTGTTTGAAGGTGCATTGTTTGCCATCGCACTGCTGCTGACGGTGCTGGCGGCGATACCGCCGCGCATCGTGCGTCTCTGGCCTCCCCGCGTTATTTCTCCTCCCCGGCTACGGGTGCATTTGCGATTGTGCGTCTTCCGTGAATGAGGATTTCCCTGACAGTTCAGGTTAATCAATCATTTACGGAGAAAATTTATGCTTATGGTATTCAGGCGGCTACTGGTCTGCCTGCTTTGGCTATGGCTGCCCGTCAGCCAGGCCGCCGACAGCGGCTGGCTACGCGCCGCCGATAATCAACACGCCAGCGTCCGGCTGCGTGCGCAGAACGAAGACGGCGGCGCAACGCGTCTGCTGCTGGATGTCGCGCTGGAAAAAGGCTGGAAAACCTACTGGCGATCCCCCGGGGAAGGCGGTATTGCCCCTGCTATCACCTGGAAAACGCCGCTGGACGTCAACTGGCACTGGCCAACGCCGCAGCGCTTTGACGTCGCGGGGATATCCACCCAGGGCTATCACGGTAACGTCAGCTTTCCGCTGGACATCCGCGGCCAGGTGCCGCAGACCTTAAGCGGTGTGCTGACGCTTTCCACCTGTAGCAATGTCTGCATCCTGACCGACTATCCCTTTTCACTGGATATGACTTCCCCAGCGGAAGACGGTTTTGCCTATGATTTCACCCGAGCGCTGGGTACGCTGCCGCGCTCGGACGGCCTGACCTCCCGGCTGAGCTCTGCCTATAGCAGTGGAAAACTTACGGTTACCGCCGTTCGGGAGGCCGGCTGGCAACAGCCGTCGCTGTTTATCGACAGCATGGAAAACGTCGATTTTGGCAAACCGACCTTCTCGCTGAATGGCAATACCCTTGTCGCGCAGATCCCGGTCACCGACAGCTGGGGTGAAGCGGCGCCGAACCTGAGCGGTAAACGCCTGTCGCTGGTGCTTGCCGACGACGGGCTGGCACAGGAGAGCGCGCTGAATATTGACGAGGGCGTCCCGGCGCAGGCACCGGCTCTCTGGTGGGTTATGCTGATGGCGCTGGCAGGCGGGCTGATTCTCAACGTTATGCCCTGCGTTCTGCCGGTGCTGGGCATGAAGCTCGGGTCGCTGGTGCAAACCGGGACTCGCGAACGCGGAACCGTACGCCGTCAGTTTCTGGCTTCGGTCTGCGGGATCGTAGCGTCATTTCTGGCGCTGGCGTTGATGATGACCCTGCTTCGTCTGGGAAATCAGGCGTTGGGCTGGGGTATTCAGTTCCAGAACCCGTGGTTTATCGGCGCGATGGCGCTGGTGATGGTGCTGTTCAGCGCCAGCCTGCTGGGCCTGTTTGACATTCGCCTCTCCTCCAGCACCAGCACGTTTCTGGCCACCCGCGGCGGCAATGGCCTGATCGGCCATTTCTGGCAGGGCGCCTTTGCAACGCTGCTGGCCACACCCTGCACGGCACCGTTTCTCGGCACCGCCGTTTCGGTCGCGCTGGTGGCGCCACTGCCGCTGCTGTGGGGCATATTCTTCGCCATGGGGCTAGGTATGAGTTTACCGTGGCTGCTGGTTGCCGCCTGGCCTGGCTTCGCCCGTCATCTGCCGCGCCCTGGGCGTTGGATGAACGTCCTGCGCGTGGTACTCGGATTGATGATGCTAGGGTCGTCGGTATGGCTGATTAGCCTGCTGACGGTGCATCTCGGCCGGATGCCGGTTGCCGCCCTGACGGCATTCCTCGCCGTTGCGCTTTTGCTGGCGACGCTGTGGCGCTACCGCTGGCGCACCGCGCTGAAGGCAGGTGCCCTGATGCTAGTGGTCGCCGGGACCGCCACTTTTCTGTCCCAGCCTGACGGTCAGGCGTCACGACGCGACCGCGTGAACTGGCAGCCGCTGAGCGAACAGGCGATAAGCGATGCGCTGGCTAACAATAAGCGGCTGTTTATCGACGTCACCGCCGACTGGTGTGTCACCTGTAAAGCCAATAAATACAACGTGCTGCTGCGCGATGACGTGCAAAGCGCGCTGTCCGAACCGGACGTGGTAGCCCTGCGTGGTGACTGGAGTCGTCCATCAGAAACTATCAGCCGCTTCCTGACCACTCGCGGCAGCGCCGCCGTTCCCTTCAATCAAATTTACGGACCGGGATTACCGCAGGGCCGCGTGCTGCCTCCGCTGCTCAGCCGCGACGATCTTCTCGCCACCCTGTCCGACGCAAAAGGTCAATAATCATGAGAATCATCACCGCATTACTTCTGCTGTGCGTATCCACCTTCAGCCTGGCGGCACCGGCAGAACAGCCGGATGCTTCCGCCAACGATCAACTGGCAAAGCTGCTGTTTAACGATCCTGACAGCCCACGGCTCGGGGCCAAGGCGCCGCGCCTGACTATCGTCTCATTTACCGATTATAACTGCCCGTACTGCAAACAGTTTGACCCGATGCTGGAGAAGATCGTTCACGATAACCCCGACGTACTGCTGATTGTGAAACTGCTGCCGTTTAAGGGGCAAAGCTCGGTTAACGCCGCCAAAGCCGCGCTCTCCACATGGCGCCAGCAGCCGGATAAATTCTGGGCATTGCACCAGCGTTTGATGGCCAAAAAAGGTTACCACGACGATGCCAGTATTCTCGCCGCGCAGCAGAAAACGGCAACCGACGGGGTAAAAACCGATGATAAAACAATGGACTCGCTGAAGATGAACCTGATTTTGTCTCAGGTACTGAATATTCAGGGCACCCCGGCAACGATTATCGGCGATCAAATGGTCGCCGGTGCGATTCCTTATCAGGACCTGGAGGGGCTGGTGAAAGAGCAGCTGGCAAAAGCCGATGGCCAGTAAATTACGCCGCTGGCTGCGCGAGCTGGTTATCCTGCTACTGCTTGCCGGGGCGCTTATCGCGGTCATGGATTATCTGCGCCAGCCCGCGCTACCGCAAAATCTGACCAGCACGCCGCTGCGGACGCTGGACGGCAACGCCGTCGACCTGAACGCCATGAGCCAGCAGCGTCCGCTGCTGGTCTACGTCTGGGCGACCTGGTGCGGCGTGTGTCGTTACACAACGCCATCCGTGGCGGCGCTGGCGGACAGCGGCGGCAATGTGATAACGGTCGCGCTGCGTTCCGGTGACGATGACACGCTGAACCACTGGCTGACGCGTAAAAAAATGGCGTTACCCACGGTTAACGACGCCAGCGGCGGCCTTTCGCGCCAGTGGGACGTTCAGGTTACGCCAACGCTTATCGTTATCTCTCGCGGGGAGGTCAAGTCGGTCACCACCGGCTGGACCAGCGGCTGGGGTATGCGCCTGCGGCTGTGGCTGGCGTCCTGACCTTCGCTAATGAAACGGCTGCCGGAAAATCCCCCGATGGCGCTGCGCTGACCGGGCTACGGGGCCGTGCGGTTTGACGTTTTGTCGCCCGGACAGGCGCAACGCGCCACCTCCGGGACGGGTTGGCGCCAAAGGCGCCTGTAGCCCGGCGTTTCCCGTTGGCCGGGGGTTATTTGCCGCCGGCCAGTTCGAGGAAACTGCCTGTCACATAGGACGCCTTGTCGCTCAACAGCCAGGCAATCGCCTGGGCAACCTCTTCTGGCTGACCACCGCGCTGCATCGGCAGCGCGGCTTTTACCCGATCCACCCGCCCAGGCTCACCGCCCGAAGCATGCATCTCGGTATAGATAAAACCGGGACGAACACCGTTCACGCGAATGCCCTGGGCCGCGACTTCCAGCGACAGCCCTGTGGTCAGCGTGTCCACGGCACCTTTCGAGGCGGCATAATCCACATATTCCCCCGGCGCCCCCAGACGCGATGCCGCCGATGAGACATTCACGATAGCCCCGCCTTTCCCACCGTGGCGGTGCGACATTCGCTTCACCGCCTCCCGGCAACACAGGAAATAGCCGGTAACATTGGTGCTCAGCACCTGGTTAATCCGTTCGGCGGTCAGGTTTTCAATAGTACTTTGCGTAAACAGGATGCCCGCGTTGTTGACCAAAGCCGTCAACGGCTCATCAAGGCTATCAATACTGTCAAACATCGTCACGATCTGCCCTTCATCGCTGATATCTGCACACAGCGCCACGGCTTTCCCGCCCAGGACGGCAATCTCGTTGACCACCTCCATCGCCGCATTGATATTGTGGTGATAATTGACCACCACGGTATAGCCTTCCTGCGCCAGTAGCAGTGCGGTCGCCCTGCCAATTCCCCGGCTGGCGCCGGTAATCAGTGCTATAGCCATCATATTCCCCAAAAAATAAAGGCGCCGAAGCGCCTTTAAAAGAGAGTCCAGTCAGTTCGTTACTGGTATTCGCTCATCGGTACACAAGAGCAGAACAGGTTACGGTCACCGTAGACATCGTCCAGACGCTTCACCGTCGGCCAGTATTTATTCGCCAGACCTGCCGGGAATACCGCCAGCTCGCGGGTGTACGGATGATGCCATTCTGCCACCAGCTCACCCTGGGTATGCGGGGCGTTAACCAGCGGGTTATCTTCCAGCGGCCACTCGCCGGCTTTCACGCGGTCGATTTCACTGCGAATCGCCAGCATCGCGTCGATGAAGCGGTCCAGCTCAACTTTGCTTTCCGATTCAGTCGGCTCAACCATCAGGGTTCCGGCTACCGGGAAGGACATGGTCGGCGCATGGAAACCGAAGTCGATCAGACGTTTGGCAATATCCAGCTCACTGATGCCGGTCTCTTCTTTCAGCGGACGAATATCCAGAATACATTCGTGCGCCACGCGGCCGTCGCGGCCGGTATAGAGCACCGGGAACGCATCTTTCAGACGAGTGGCGATATAGTTGGCGTTAAGGATTGCCACCTGGCTCGCCTGCTTCAGCCCTTCGGCGCCCATCATTCGGATATACATCCAGCTGATTGGCAGAATGGAAGCGCTGCCGAACGGTGCGGCGGAAACGGCGCCCTGACGGGTCAGCATCCCTTCGATCTGTACCACGCTATGGCCTGGAACAAACGGAGCCAGATGCGCTTTGACGCCAATCGGTCCCATACCTGGGCCGCCGCCGCCGTGCGGGATGCAGAAGGTCTTATGCAGGTTGAGGTGCGACACATCCGCGCCGATGAAGCCCGGTGACGTAATGCCAACCTGGGCGTTCATGTTAGCGCCGTCGAGGTAAACCTGACCACCGAACTGATGCACGATTTCGCACACTTCGCGGATAGTCTCTTCGTAAACGCCGTGGGTTGACGGGTAGGTCACCATGATGCAAGAGAGGTTCTCACCCGCCTGCTCTGCCTTGAGGCGCAGATCCGCGAGATCGATGTTGCCGTTTTTATCACAGGCAACAACAACAACCTGCATGCCGGCCATCTGCGCCGACGCCGGGTTGGTACCGTGAGCCGAACTTGGGATCAGGCAGATATCACGATGGCCTTCATTGCGGCTCTCGTGGTAGTGGCGAATCGCCAGCAGGCCCGCGTACTCGCCCTGCGCGCCGGAGTTTGGCTGCATACAGACGGCGTCATAGCCGGTCAGTTTGACCAGCCAGTCGGAAAGCTGGGCAATCATCTGATGGTAGCCTTCTGCCTGCTCTGCCGGGCAGAACGGGTGCAGCTCAGCAAATTCCGGCCAGGTGATCGGGATCATTTCCGCCGCGGCGTTGAGCTTCATGGTGCAGGAGCCCAGCGGGATCATTGCTTGATTCAGCGCCAGATCTTTGCGCTCCAGCGAGTGCATGTAGCGCATCATCTCGGTTTCGCTGTGGTAGCAATTGAACACCGGGTGCGTCAGGAATGCATCGTTACGCAGCATGCTTTCCGGGATCGAACGGCTGTCGAGCGCCACGTCTTTATCCAGCGTATCAATATCCAGACCGTGATCGTCGCCAATAATGGCGCGGAACAGGTTCAGTACATCTTCACGAGTTGTCGCTTCATCAAGCGTGATGCCAACGGCGTTGTGGATGTCGCTACGCAGATTAATTTCCAGCGCTTCAGCGCGTGCCAGCACCGCGGCTTTATCGGCCACTTCTACACACAGGGTGTCGAAGTAGTGGGCGTGACGCAGCTTCAACCCTTTTTTCTGCAAGCCGTCGGCCAGAATATCGGTCAGACGATGGATGCGACTGGCGATGCGTTTCAGGCCCTCTGGCCCGTGGAACACCGCATAAAGACTGGCGATGTTTGCCAGCAGCACCTGGGAGGTACAAATATTGGAGTTCGCTTTCTCGCGACGGATATGCTGTTCGCGGGTCTGCATCGCCATACGCAGTGCAGTGTTACCGGCGGCATCTTTTGATACGCCGATAATACGGCCCGGCATTGAGCGTTTAAATTCATCTTTCGCAGCAAAGAAGGCTGCGTGTGGGCCGCCGTAGCCCATCGGTACGCCAAAACGCTGAGCGGAACCGAAAACGATATCCGCCCCCTGTTTGCCCGGCGCGGTCAACAGAACCAGCGCCATAAAGTCTGCGGCAACGCTGACCACGACTTTGCGTGCTTTTAGTTCGGTAATCAGCTTGCTGTAGTCATGAATTTCGCCGGTGGTGCCAACCTGTTGCAGCAGCACGCCAAAAACGTCCTGATGGTCGAGAGCTTTTTCGGCATCATCGACGATGACATCAAAGCCGAAGGTTTCAGCACGGGTTCGGACCACGTCCAGGGTCTGCGGATGTACATCGGCGGCAACAAAGAAACGGTTCGCATTCTTCAGCTTGCTGACGCGTTTGGCCATCGCCATCGCTTCAGCACCGGCGGTGGCTTCATCCAGCAGCGAGGCGGAGGCAATATCCAGCCCGGTCAGATCGAGAGTCACCTGCTGGAAGTTGAGCAGAGATTCCAGGCGACCCTGGGAAACTTCTGGCTGATATGGCGTGTAGGCGGTGTACCAGCCCGGGTTTTCCAGCATATTACGCTGAATAACCGGCGGCAGCTGCACGGCGGTGTAGCCCATGCCGATGTAAGACTTGAAGCGCTTGTTACGACCGGCTATCGCCTTCAGTTCCGCCAGCGCGGCGAATTCGGTGGTCGCGTCCCCTACCTGAGGGGGTGTCGCCAGCTGAATATCCTGCGGCACAATCTGGCCGATCAGGGCGTTAAGCGAATCGGCGCCGACGGTGTTCAGCATCTCTTGCTGTTGCTGAGCATCCGGGCCGATGTGACGTTCAATAAAGGCGCCGCGGTTTTCAAGCTGACCTAAAGTCTGAGTCATGAGCGATGGTTCCTGAAACGTGCAGTGAATCGTATGTGTCTTTACTTACCTGAACAGGCAAAATCGTTCACGCTGCCGGCAGCAGATGCCAGCAGCGTGAGGGCAACGTCTTTATTCGTTTTCCAGCAGCGCCGCATAGGCTGCCGCATCCAACAGGGCCGCAACCTGAGCTTCATCGCTGGCCTTAATTTTAAAGATCCAGCCGTCAGCATACGGGTCGCTGTTCACCAGCTCCGGAGAGTCGTTCAGCTCTTCGTTCACTGCTACGATTTCACCGCTAACCGGGGCATAAATATCTGATGCCGCTTTCACCGATTCGGCAACCGCGCAGTCGTCGCCCGCTTCAACGGTCGCACCGACGTCCGGCAGATCGACGAAAACCATATCGCCAAGCAGCTCCTGGGCGTGTTCGGTGATCCCGACGGTGTAGGTACCGTCAGCTTCTTTGCGCAGCCATTCGTGTTCTTTACTGTATTTCAGTTCTGCTGGTACGTTGCTCATCAATTAATCTCCAAAAAAGGGAATCACACCACGGCTTTGCCGTTGCGTACAAAAACAGGTTTAGTCACTTTTACCGGCATTTCGCGGTTGCGAATCTGCACAATGGCCGTATCACCGATGCCGGCCGGTACGCGCGCCAGCGCAATACTGTAGCCCAGCGTCGGGGAGAAGGTGCCGCTGGTGATAATACCTTCTTTCTGATTACCGTCAGCATCGGCAAAACGCACCGGCAGGCCGCCGCGCAGCACGCCTTTCTCGGTCATCACCAGACCCACCAGCTGCTCGGTACCTCTTTCTCGCTGCAGTTCCAGCGCTTCACGACCGATGAACGGGCGATCTGCGGGTTCCCAGGCGATGGTCCACCCCATATTGGCCGCCAGCGGAGAGATACTTTCATCCATCTCCTGGCCATACAGGTTCATCCCCGCTTCCAGACGCAGGGTATCGCGAGCGCCCAGACCGCAAGGCTTCACGCCCGCGTCCAGCAGGCCACGCCAGAAATCAGCCGCCTGCTCATTCGGCAGAGCGATTTCATATCCGGCTTCGCCGGTATAGCCGGTCGTCGCAATAAACAGATCGCCGGTCTGCACGCCAAAGAAGGGTTTCATCCCTTCTACGGCCTGACGCTGTGCGTCGGTGAACAGCGTTGCCGCTTTCGCTTTCGCCTGCGGCCCCTGTACGGCAATCAGAGAAAGATCGTCGCGGACGGTCATCTCAAGGCCATAGGGTTCAGCCTGCTGGGTAATCCAGGCGAGGTCTTTTTCACGGGTGGCGGAGTTCACAACGAGGCGGAAATAATCTTCGGCAAGGAAATAGACAATCAGGTCATCGATGACGCCGGCGGATGCGGTAAGCATTCCGGTATACAGCGCTTTACCGGGTACCGTGAGCTTCGCGACATCGTTAGCCAGCAGATAGCGCAGGAACTCCCGAATGCGGCTGCCGTGGAAGTCGACGATGGTCATGTGCGAGACATCGAACATACCGGCATCGCCTCGCACCGCGTGGTGCTCATCAATCTGGGAACCGTAATGTAGCGGCATCATCCAGCCATGGAAGTCCACCATGCGAGCGCCGCACAGCGTGTGTTGTTCATACAACGGAGTCTGTTGAGCCATCTTTTCCTCATCGAATAAAACGGAACCAGCTACTATTTTGGGCGGTGGCATCAGGGTGGTTTCGCACCACAAAGTCCACCGTCGGCGCCGCATTAGGGTACCGACGCAAACGTTCTCTTTTGCCTGAACTTACCACCTAACCCGACGCTAAACCATAAGCTAAATCAGGACATCAGATTAGCTTATGGCTAAAAGCCGCCAAAAAGACTACAGAGTTATCGACTGGGAAAAAGCGATTTACACCACATAAAATCAACACCATTCGCTGAAAACACCGAGCATGATGGTATTTTATGCGAAAAAAGAGGCCTGTTTTCTGTATCGAAAAAAGAGGCGCATTAATAAAACTAATGCGAAAAAATGAGTGAGATTAGATTATTTCAAATGAGAGGAGGAAACCCGGCGCAGAGGCCGGGAGAGAGAAGTGTGACGCGGTTAACGTAACCAAGCAGGAAGATCGTTTAAGCCCATTGCCTGGCGAATCAGCTGCGGTTTGACGCCCGGTAGCGTATCCGCCAGCTTAAGGCCGATATCACGCAGCAGTTTCTTCGCCGGGTTGCTGCCAGAGAACATTTCACGGAAACCCTGCATACCTGCGAGCATCATTGCGGCGCTGTGTTTGCGGCTGCGTTCATAGCGGCGCAGATAGAGGTACTGACCAATATCTTTGCCCTGCGTATGCAGGCGCCGGAGTTCATCGATCAGCTCCGCTGCGTCCATGAAGCCCAGATTCACCCCTTGTCCGGCCAGCGGGTGGATGGTGTGAGCAGCATCGCCAACCAGCGCCAGGCGATGCGCAGCAAACTGGCGCGCGTAGCGACCGGTCAGCGGGAAGGTTTGACGCTCGCTTTCAAGGTGGCACAGGCCTAAACGGTTATCGAAGGCAACATTCAGCGCCTGATTAAACGCCGCTTCGTCCGCCTGCTGCATACGCTGCGCTTCCTGCGGCGATAGCGACCAGACAATGGAACACAGATGCGGATCGTTCAGCGGCAGGAATGCCAGAATGCCGTCGCCGTGAAACGCCTGGCGGGCAACCGCCTGATGTGGCTCTTCGGTACGAACGGTGGCAACCAGCGCATGGTGGCGATAGTCCCAGAACGTCAGCGGAATATCCGCTTTGTTGCGCAACCAGGAGTTCGCGCCATCGGCGCCGACCACCAGCCGGGCGGTCAACATCGTGCCATCCTGCAAACTCAGGAACGCCTCGTTTTCGCCCCATGCCACCTGTTGCAGCTGAGCCGGAGCCAGCAGCGTGACATCGGCGCAACGCTGCGCCTTCTGCCATAGCGCATGATGAACAACCGCATTTTCAATAATATGGCCAAGATGGCTGAACCCCATGCTCCGATCGTCAAAGCTGATGTGGCCAAAGCTGTCTTTATCCCATACTTCCATGCCGTGGTAACAGCTGGCGCGTCGGGCGATAATCTCCGGCCAGACGTCCAGCCTGGTGAGCAGTTTTTCGCTGGCGGCATTAATGGCTGATACCCGCAGCGCCGGCGGCTCATCGGCGTTCAATGGCTGTGGCTCGGCTTGTTCGAGCACCGCGACCCGCAGCCCGCTCCCCTGCAAGCCACAGGCTACCGCCAGCCCCACCATGCCACCGCCAACAATGGCAACATCAACACTTTGCACGTTCAACTCCTTAACGAGGAACCCAACCGAGGGTACGCTGCGCCAGCGCATCGCGCGCCGGGGTAAATAATTCCATCGCCATCAGACCCACGTTACGCCCCGCAACCAGCGGCGCCCAACGATTAGCGAACAGATGAACCAGCCCATCGGTCACGCCGATAGTCGCGGCCTTATCATCCGCACGCCGCGCCTGATAGTGACAAAGAAGTGAGTAATCACCGGGGTCCTGTCCGTCAACACAGGCTTGCGCCAGCGTTTCCGCCAGGCTCATAACATCCCGCAGGCCGAGATTGAAGCCCTGCCCGGCGATCGGATGCAGCGTTTGCGCCGCATTCCCGACCAGCGCCAGACGGTGAGAAACCGGGCGCGTCGCGGTGGTAAGCGTCAGCGGATAAACGCTGCGTTTCCCGGCATGGGTGATGCGCCCCAGCCGCCAGCCAAACGCCTGTTGCAGCTGCTCGCAAAATTGTGCGTCGGACCAGGCCTGCACTTCATCACGCTGTGACTGCGGGTGACACCATACCAGTGAGCAACGCCCACGCGACATGGGCAGCATGGCCAGCGGGCCGTGCTCGGTGAACCGTTCAAAGGCCCGGCCTTCATGGGGCAACGCGGTGCTGACGTTGGCAATCATCGCCAGCTGATCGTAAGGCTGCTGCTGCCAGCTCATGCCGCAGCGGGCTCCCAGCGCGGAACGCGAGCCGTCGGCGGCAACCAGCAGTTTGCCTTCGATAGTCTCACCGCTGTCCAAAGTGATGCTGACCCCCTCCTCCCAGCGGTTGACGTCTTCAACTTTCGCCGGGCAGTGCAACGTGATGCCCGGCGCTTCACGCAGTTGCGCAAACAACCGCTGGCCGATATCGTGCAGCTCAACCACCTGGCCTAACGCCGCCAGGCCGTAATCCTGCGCATCCAGCGTCACAAATCCCGCATGCCCGCGGTCGCTGACGTGGACCCGCTGAATCGGCGTCGCGCAATCAGCCATCCCCTGCCAGATTCCGGTACGCGCCAGCTGCTGACAGGTCCCTGCCGCCAGCGCAATCGCGCGGGCATCAAAACCCGGGTGCTGTGATGAGTCCGGCTGTACCGCCTCAACCAGGTGAACCGGCAACGCACCGTGGGTTAACCGGGAGATAGCCAGCGCCAACGTCGCTCCGGTCATCCCTCCGCCGACGATCAGAACGCTCATGACCGCCGCGCCGCCGCCATCAGCGCCTCGATATCATCGGCTTTTTTCACCACCCCAGCGGTCAGGTTTTCGTTGCCGTCTTCGGTTATGACAATATCGTCTTCAATACGTACGCCAATGCCGCGATACTGCGGCGGCACATCGGCGTCAACGGCAATATAGAGACCGGGTTCAACGGTCAGAACCATGCCAGGCTCAAGGGGGCGCGAGCGATCGACATCGTAGCGACCGACATCATGGACATCCAGACCCAGCCAGTGGCTCAGGCCATGCATAAAGTAAGGTCGGTGGGCGTTGTTAACGATCAGCTCGTCCACATCCCCTTTGAGAATGCCCAGACGCACCAGACCGGTAATCATAATGCGGACCACCTGCTGGTTAACCTCATGAATTGAGGTGCCGGGACGGTAAAGCTGCAGTGATGTTTCCAGCGACTCGAGGACAATATCGTAAATCTCGCGCTGGGCCGGGCTGAATTTGCCGTTCACCGGGAAAGTACGGGTAATGTCACCCGCATAGCCACGGTATTCACAGCCGGCGTCAATCAGCACCAAATCGCCATCGCGCAGTTCAGATTCATTCTCAGTGTAATGAAGGATACAGCCGTTTTCCCCACCGCCCACGATGGTGTTATAGGAAGGGAAGCGGGCGCCGTGACGACTGAATTCATGCAGAATTTCCCCTTCCAGCTGGTATTCGAACATACCCGGACGGCATTTCTGCATCGCGCGGGTATGGGCCAGCGCGGAAATTTCGCCGGCGCGACGCATCACGTCCAGCTCTTCTGGCGATTTAAACAGGCGCATTTCATGCACTATCGGCCGCCAGTCAATGACCGTTCCCGGAGCCTGCAAATTCTGGCGCACGCCTTTGCGCAGCTTCTCCAGCGCATTAAAGACGATTTTGTCCGCATAGGCATATTCGCCCTGCGCAAAGTAGATGGCGTCAAGACCATTAAGCAACTGGAATAGCTGCTGGTTAATTTCGCTGAACGCCAGGGCGCGATCGACGCCGAGCGTCGACGGTGCCGCATCCTGTCCCAGGCGACGGCCGAACCAGATCTCTGCGGTCAGGTCGCGAACGCGATTAAACAGCACGCTATGGTTATGGGTGTCGTCGCTTTTAATCAACACCAGCAGGGCTTCCGGCTCATTAAATCCCGTGAAGTACCAAAAATCACTGTTCTGCCGGTAGGGGTATTCTGAATCTGCGCTGCGGACCGCTTCCGGCGCGGCAAAAATCAGCGCGGCGCTGCCTGGCTGCATCTGCGCCAGCAATGCCTGGCGACGAGAAAGAAATTCCTGCTGTGTCATGACGCCCCCTCAACAAATTTTCGTTAGTGTAATGTTGGCTTGCGAACTTCCGGTGCGGTTGGCTGCTGGCGTGAGAAGGTTTCGTGGCACAGCAGCGCGGCGACGCGCACGTACTCGATAATCTCCTCCAACGACATTTCGAGCTCTTCCTGATCTTCGTCCTCGTCGTAACCCAGCTGTGCAATATTGCGCAGGTCGTCGATGGCTTCCCCGGTCTCGTCTTTGATTTTGTCCAGCTTCGGCTGAGTCACGCCCAGACCAAGAAGAAAGTGGTTAACCCAACCTGCCAGCGCGTCGGCGCGATCAAACACGCTTACTGCGTCGCCTTCCGGCATATAGAGCTGGAACAAGAAACCGTCGTCTTCCAGCGAGTCGCTGGTTACGGAGTGCATGTTGCGCAGCGATTCGGCCAGTTCATGACCAAATGCGAGGCCTTCGTTCGTCAGGTCATGCACCAGCGGCTGCCAGCTGCTGTCTTTATTACCGCCGCACAAGATCCCGCTGATCAAACCGTGCATTTCGGCAGGGGTTAAGCCCACGCCCTGTTGGTTCAGTAACTGGTCTACAGCGTTGTAACCAGGCATTTCGTTCTGTATAGACATGCGCATTCGTCATCGTTGGGAGGAATATTCATGGTATGCTACCACTTTGGACCCTGGTGAACCAGAATAGGGCTTGTACCTTCGCACCAGGGTAGCTATAGTGTCGCCCCTTTGCAGCCCCAGATACGGGCGTGAAGGCCGCGCAGTCAATCAGCAGGAAGGTGGCATGTCTGCACAACCCGTCGATCTCCAAATTTTTGGCCGTTCACTCCGCGTGAATTGCCCGCCTGAACAAAGGGATGCCTTGAATCAGGCAGCTGATGACCTGAATCAGCGGTTGCAAGATTTAAAAGAACGCACTAGAGTCACAAATACTGAGCAGCTGGTCTTCATCGCCGCGTTGAACATCAGCTATGAGTTGACTCAGGAAAAAGCGAAAACCCGTGACTACGCCTCCAGCATGGAACAGCGTATTCGGATGCTTCAGCAGACCATCGAACAAGCGTTGCTTGAGCAAGGTCGCATAAGCGAAAGAACCGGGCCGAAGTTTGAATAACACTTTGCAGTTAACTGTGTTAGAGTAATCGCAAGAACAAAATTTCTCTGAGATGTTTGCAAGCGGGCCAGTCCCCTGAGCCGATATTTCATACCACAAGAATGTGGCGCTCCACGGTTGGTGAGCATGCTCGGTCCGTCCGAGAAGCCTTAAAACTGTGACGACGCATTCACCTTGAACCAAGGGTTCAAGGGTTACAGCCTGCGGCGGCATCTCGGAGATTCCCTTCTTTTTCGTTCCATTCCCTGTTGCTTCATTTTCTACTTTTACCACCTTGTGTATTACACTACGCCTACGTTCAACTGGCTCGCACATAGCCGTGCCCAATCAGGCGATCCGTCATGACTCAACTTTCCGACACCCAGGCTACCCGGCAGCAAATTCGCCAACAGATTCGCCAGCGTCGACGCGCGCTGACGGCAGAGCAGCAGATGCAGTTTGCCCGCCAGGGTGCGGACCGCGCGATGACCTACCCTCCCGTCGCGCAGGCGCGAAGCGTTGCGCTGTTTTTATCCTTTGATGGCGAACTCGATACCCGACCGCTGATCGACCAGCTGTGGCAGGCCGGCAAACGGGTATATCTGCCCGTGCTCCACCCGTTCAGTCCTGGAAATCTGCTGTTTTTACACTATCATCCGCGCAGCGAACTGGTGATGAACCGGTTGAAAATCAACGAGCCGAAACTGGATGTGCGCGACGTCCTGCCGCTCAGTCAGCTCGACGTGCTGATGGTCCCGCTGGTTGCCTTTGACACCGTCGGACAGCGGCTGGGAATGGGAGGCGGCTTCTACGACCGGACATTGCAGAACTGGCGGGATTATTCCCTGCACCCTGTTGGCTATGCCCATGATTGCCAGCAGGTCGACGCACTGCCAACAGCGCACTGGGATATCCCGCTACCGGCGGTGATTACCCCCTCGACGCTGTGGCAGTGGCCGTAAGCTATCGATTACCGAGCTTTTTCAACTGCCGGTTATGCCATCCGCTGAGTAAGAATATCGTCGCCAGCGATCCCAGCAACGCGCAGAACATATCCGACTGGGTGTCCCACGGATCGCCCTGAGTACCGAGAAAATCATCCGCTCCCTGCCCCATCGCCAGCGCCGCCCACCATTCGATTAACTCATAGGTGGCGCTGATCGCCAGCGCAATGCAGCACACCAGAAACGACAGCATCTTGCGTCCGCGCACATAGTCGCCACGCAGCAGAATCTCCCGCGCCGCCAGTGCCGGAACCAGCCCCTGGAAAAAGTGGCCAAGCTTATCGTACGGATTACGGCTTAAATTCAGCCATGCTTGCACATCAAATCCAATCGGCACTTTTGCGTACGTATACATCCCTCCCACCATCAAAATAATGGCGTGGAAGAAGATAAGCACGTACAGGATCGGCGTGAGCGGGTAGCGCGAACGTGTTAAGAGCAGCAGCGGAACGATGATAATGACCGGCGTCACTTCCATCAGCCAGGTGAGACTATCGTGAGTGCCCAACCCCGTCCATGCCAGGATCAGCAGCAGGAGAAAGGCGCCCACATTCAATTGAGAGGTCTGCATAAATTAAAGGGATCCCCGCAGGGATCCTTTTCAAAGGTTAATCAGTAAAGCAGACGGGCGCGGATGGTGCCCGGAATCGCCTTCATGGCCTGCAGCGCTTGCTGTGCCACATCTTCTTCAGCTTCAATATCAATAACCACATAGCCCATCTGCGACGTGGTTTGCAGATACTGCGCCGCGATATTGATGCTTTGAGCGGCAAAGATCTGGTTGATGGCGGTCAGCACGCCCGGACGGTTTTCATGAATGTGCAGCAAACGACGACCGCCGTGCAGCGGCAGAGAAACTTCCGGGAAATTCACCGCGGAGAGCGTCGAACCGTTGTCGGAATACTTCGCCAGCTTGCCCGCCACTTCCAGACCGATATTCTCCTGCGCTTCCTGGGTAGAGCCACCGATGTGCGGCGTCAGGATCACGTTGTCGAACTCGCACAGCGGCGAGGTGAACGGATCGCTGTTGGTTGCCGGCTCCGTCGGGAAGACGTCAATCGCCGCCCCGGCCAGGTGCTTACGCGCCAGCGCATCGCACAATGCAGGAATATCCACCACCGTACCGCGAGAGGCGTTGATCAACAGCGCGCCGGGCTTCATCAGCGCCAGCTCTTCCGCACCCATCATATTTTTGGTGGAGGCGTTTTCCGGCACGTGCAGACTGACGACATCGCTCATATTCAGCAGATCGGAGAGGTGCTGTACCTGAGTAGCGTTGCCCAGCGGCAGTTTACTTTCGATATCATAGAAATAGACGTGCATCCCCAGCGATTCGGCCAGAATCCCCAGCTGTGTACCAATGTGGCCGTAGCCGATGATCCCCAGTTTTTTACCACGCGCTTCGAAGCTGCCGACGGCCAGTTTGTTCCACACGCCGCGGTGCGCTTTCGCGTTAGCTTCTGGCACGCCGCGCAGCATCAGCAGCAGTTCGCCAATCACCAGCTCGGCAACGGAACGGGTATTTGAGAACGGCGCGTTAAAGACGGGAACACCACGTTTCGCCGCCGCGTCTAAATCAACCTGGTTGGTGCCGATACAGAAGCAGCCGACCGCCACCAGTTTTTCCGCTGCCGCGAAGATCTCTTCAGTCAGATGAGTACGGGAACGCAGGCCAATGAAATGAGCATCACGGATCGACGCTTTCAGCTCCTCGCTGTCCAGCGCACCTTTATGAAATTCGATGTTGGTGTAGCCTGCCGCGCGGAGATTCTCCACCGCTTTTTGATGCACACCTTCAACCAGCAGAAACTTAATCTTGTCTTTTTCCAGTGATACCTTAGCCATTTCCCCGTCCTGTTTTGTCTTATCTGATGTCGTGCCGAACGAAAGTTCTTCTCAGCAACATATCAAAAAAAACTATCGCGGCAATATGAACGTTTGCGTCGACGACCTGAAGAAATATCACACAGAGGGAAATGACAGGACAAAACACCAGAAAGAGAAGTAAAGGTAGATTGTTACTAAGGCTGGTTGCATAAATGTGACAGAAGTCACCAAATTTAGCCAGGAGAAAAAATATTTGCGAGGGAGCCATTCGCTCCCCCAATTATATTATTTTACGATGGTTTTTACGCCATCGGCGGTGCCGATCAGGGCGACATCCGCCCCGCGATTGGCAAACAGCCCGACGGTAACGACGCCCGGAATACCGTTGATGGTATTTTCCAGAGCAATAGCATCAAGAATTTCCAGGCCGAAGACGTCAAGAATGACGTTGCCATTGTCGGTGGTCACGCCCTGGCGATACTCCGGGCGACCGCCCAGCTTCACCAGTTGACGCGCGACGGCGCTGCGCGCCATCGGAATCACTTCCACCGGCAGCGGGAATTTACCCAGAATATCCACCTGCTTAGACGCATCAGCAATGCAGATAAATTTATCCGCCACTGAGGCAATAATCTTTTCGCGCGTTAATGCCGCGCCGCCGCCTTTGATCATCTGCATATGGCCATTAATCTCATCGGCGCCGTCAACGTAAATGCCCAGACGGTCAACGCTGTTAAGATCGAAAACCGGGATGCCAAGGCTTTTCAGTTTTTCGGTGGAGGCATCAGAGCTGGAAACAGCGCCTTCAATCTGCCCTTTCATGGTGCCCAGCGCATCGATAAAATGCGCGGCCGTGGAGCCCGTACCGACACCCACGATGGTGCCCGGTTGTACATACTGCAATGCCGCCCAGCCTACTGCTTTTTTCAGTTCATCTTGCGTCATGATTATGGTCCGAGATGTGAATACCTGTGGCGCATTATAGAACACCATGGGGGGAATTGTCCCTGCGGCAGGGTCACACAACTGAGCAGACCATTTTTCGTCTTCATCAAAAACAAATTTATGTCATAGTGCAAGTTAACGAAAAGTTATGGGGGTACGCCAGAGCAATGAAACGACCGGACTACAGAACACTACAAGCGCTGGATGCGGTGATAAGAGAACGTGGGTTTGAGCGCGCCGCGCAGAAGCTATGCATTACACAGTCCGCCGTCTCACAGCGTATTAAACAGCTGGAAAATATGTTCGGCCAGCCGCTGCTGGTCCGTACCGTGCCGCCGCGCCCAACCGAGCAGGGACAAAAGCTGTTAGCCCTGCTGCGCCAGGTTGAGCTGCTGGAAGAAGAGTGGCTGGGCGATGAGCAGACGGGTTCAACGCCGCTGCTGCTGTCGCTG
This sequence comes from Klebsiella sp. I138, assembly GCF_051131765.1. Taxonomy (NCBI): domain Bacteria; kingdom Pseudomonadati; phylum Pseudomonadota; class Gammaproteobacteria; order Enterobacterales; family Enterobacteriaceae; genus Klebsiella; species Klebsiella sp. I138. The sequence goes on along the minus strand of NZ_CP180447.1, from coordinate 5,026,531 downwards.
GCGGTCAACGCCGACAGTCTGGCAACCTGGCTGCTGCCCGCGCTGTCTAGCGTCCTTTCCGACTCTCCTATCCGCCTCAACCTGCAGGTCGAAGATGAAACCCGCACTCAGGAACGCCTACGTCGTGGTGAAGTCGTCGGTGCAGTGAGTATTCAACCGCAGGCGCTGCCGAGCTGTCTGGTCGATCAGCTTGGTGCGCTCGACTACCTGTTTGTCGCCTCAAAAGAGTTTGCGCAACGTTATTTCCCTAACGGCGTGACTCGCTCTGCGTTGCTGAAAGCGCCGGTTGTCGCCTTCGATCATCTGGATGATATGCATCAGGCGTTTTTGCAGCAGAACTTCGATCTGCCGCCGGGCAGCGTCCCGTGCCATATCGTGAACTCTTCGGAGGCCTTCGTGCAGCTTGCGCGCCAGGGGACGACCTGTTGCATGATCCCGCATCTGCAAATTGAAAAAGAGCTCAAAAGCGGCGAGCTTATCGATCTCACGCCGGGACTGTTTCAGCGCCGGATGCTCTACTGGCATCGCTTCGCGCCGGAAAGCCGGATGATGCGCCGGGTCACCGATGCGCTGATCGATTACGGTCACAAGGTGCTGCGGCAGGACTAAACGCAGGCGAAAAAAAGCCACTTCAAAGAAGTGGCTTTTTATTTTATCGCTTACTGTGCCGCATCAGGCTGCTTAGCCGGTGCGGCGGGAGCCGGAGCTGGCGCTGCGGGCTGCAGTTCAAAAACGACATCAACCTGATCGTCAAACTGAATAGTCGCCTGCTCGTAGGTTTCCTGCGCGGAAACCGGTGCCGCATCGGCAGCCTTCATCATGCGCACCATCGGGCTCGGCTGATAGTTCGAAACATGGTAGCGAACGCTATAGACCGGCCCCAGCTTGCTGTGGAAGCCTGACGCCAGCTCTTGCGCCTGATGCACCGCATCATCAATGGCTGCTTTGCGCGCCTTATCTTTATAGGCATCCGGTTGCGCAACGCCCAGCGATACAGAGCGCACTTCATTCAGACCCGCCTTCAGCGCGCCGTCCAGCAGACCATTTAGCTTATCCAGCTGGCGCAACGTGACTTCGACGGTGCGCACCGCACGGTAGCCTTTCAGAATACTTTTACCATTCTGGTAGTCGTAGTCCGGCTGGGTACGCAGGTTTGCTGAGTTAATATCTTTTTTGGCAATACCGTTCTTTTCCAGGAACGAGAGGTACTGCGCCACGCGATCGTCGGCCTGCTTCTTCGCTGAAGCGGCATCTTTCGCGGCAACGTTAACTTCAATCGCCAGGGTAGCGATATCCGGTACGGCGGCTACGCTGGCGGTACCTGAAGTCACAATGTGCGGGCCGTTCGGCAATTCATTTGCCTGTACTGCCATTGCACTCAATCCAATTGCTGCCGCCAGGGCCATGAGTTTTAACTTCACTGTCGTTTCTCCATCTTACATTGGTCGCCCGTCTACGGACGCATGCCTGCAAGCTTAACGCGTACGCGGCGAAAGTCCATCGGACAACGCTTAGTTAAGCAGAGCTTGTATATGCATCAGACCATCTTTCGCCAGCTGCAATGCGATAAACCACATCACCAGGCCAACCAGTACATTAATGATTCGCTGCGCACGCGCGGTACGCAAGCGCGGGGCCAGCCAGGCCGCCAGCAGGGCCAGGCCAAAGAACCACAAAAACGAGGCGCTAATTGTGCCCAACGCGAACCAGCGCTTCGGCTCCACGTCCAGCTGCCCTCCCAGGCTTCCCAGCACGACGAAAGTGTCGAGATAAACGTGCGGATTCAGCCAGGTGACCGCCAGCATGGTGACGATAATTTTCCAGCGCCCCTGCTTCATCACCTCCGCACTGGCCAGTTCCAGATTGCTGCTCAACGCCGTTCTCAGCGCGCCGAAACCGTACCAAAGCAGAAAGGCCACGCCGCCCCAGGTCACCAGCGCCAGCAGCCACGGCGACTGCATCAGCAATGCGCTACCGCCAAAAATACCGGCGCAGATCAGCAACAAATCGCTCACCGCGCACAGTAGCGCAATCATCAGGTGATACTGCCGACGAATCCCCTGATTCATCACAAACGCATTTTGCGGGCCAAGCGGCAAAATCATAGCCGCTCCCAGGGCAAGCCCCTGAAAGTAATACGATAACATGGTGTTTTTTCCGGTAAGGTCGTTAATGCAGAAGAATATAGCGCGATAAAATCATTAGAGGAAATTGATAATTTTAATCATTAATAAGAACAGCTAATGTGGTTAATACAATAAAGGCCAGCGTGGCTGGCCTTTAATTCTGCGGCTCAATTACTCCGCTTTCTCCTGCGGGCGCACCACATGGACATCCATCTGCGGGTACGGGAAACTGATGCCGTTGGCGTCAAACTCACGCTTAATGCGCTCCAGCACATCCCAGTATACGCTTTGCAGATCGCTGCTCAGGCTCCAGACGCGAACGACATAGTTCACCGATGACGCTCCCAGCTCATGCAGGCGTACGGTCATTTCGCGATCTTTGAGAATACGATCTTCTGATTCGATAATACGGGTGAGCAGCTGCTTAACCTGATCGATATCGGCATCGTAGGACACGCCGATAATAAATTCGTTGCGCCGTGCCGGTTCACGGGAAAAGTTGATGATGTTGCCGGCGATAATTTTACCGTTCGGGACAACCACAATTTTACCGTCGGCCGTACGCATGGTCGTGGAGAAAATTTGCACATTCAGTACGGTACCGGCGACGCCACCGAGATCAACATACTCACCTGCGCGGAACGGGCGGAACATGACCAGCAATACGCCAGCGGCCAGGTTAGACAGCGAGCCCTGCAGCGCCAGGCCGACGGCTAAACCGGCGGCACCGAGTACGGCAATCACCGATGCGGTCTGCACGCCTACGCGACCCAATGCGGCAATCAGGGTGAAGGCGACAACGGCATAGCGCACCAGAGCGGACAGAAAATCGGCAACGGTCGCATCAATCTTACGCGCCAGCATCAGTCGGTTCACCGTATTAGAGATGACCCGCGCCACAATCATACCGACGATAATAATCGCGATGGCGGCAACGATATTGACGGCATAGCTCAGCAGTAATTCCTGATTGCGCACCAGCCATGAACTGGCGTTGTGTAGGCTATCGCCAACGTTCAACTCTTCCATTTAACCTTCCTTATGAATACCCGTAGGGGGAATAAAAAAACCAAACCTGCACAGCGACAGGTTAACTAAGGGTAAACAATATGCACATGTTTTGCCAAGTTGATCACAATTTTCAGAGAAATATGATGATATTCAGGCATAAAAAAGCCCGCAATTAAGCGGGCTTTCGGGCAAGAATAAAAGATGCTTACAGAACGTCGATCGCGTTCAGCTCTTTAAATGCCTGCTCCAGACGAGTCACCATGGACGCCTGTGCAGCACGCAGCCATACGCGCGGATCGTAGTATTTCTTGTTCGGCTGGTCTTCGCCTTTCGGGTTGCCCAGCTGGCCCTGCAGGTAAGCTTCGTTGGTTTTGTAGTACTGCAGGATACCGTCCCAGGTTGCCCATTGGGTATCGGTATCGATGTTCATTTTGATAACGCCGTAGCTGACGGAGTCTTTGATTTCCTGAGCAGAAGAACCGGAACCGCCGTGGAAGACGAAGTTCAGGCTGTTGTGCGGCAGGTTGTGTTTCTTAGAAACATATTCCTGAGAATCGCGCAGGATAGTCGGAGTCAGAACCACGTTACCCGGCTTGTACACGCCGTGTACGTTACCGAAGGAAGCGGCGATGGTGAAACGCGGGCTGATTTTGCTCAGTTCAGTGTACGCGTAATCAACGTCTTCCGGCTGAGTGTACAGGGCAGAAGCGTCCATGTGGCTGTTGTCCACGCCGTCTTCTTCGCCACCGGTGCAACCCAGTTCGATTTCCAGAGTCATGTCCATTTTGGCCATGCGCGCCAGATATTTAGAGCAGATTTCGATGTTTTCGTGCAGGGACTCTTCAGACAGGTCAATCATGTGAGAAGAGAACAGCGGTTTGCCGGTAGCAGCGAAGTGTTTTTCACCCGCGTCCAGCAGGCCGTCGATCCACGGCAGCAGTTTCTTCGCGCAGTGGTCGGTGTGCAGAATAACCGGTACGCCGTAGTGTGCAGCCATCTGGTGAACGTGATGTGCGCCAGAGATAGCACCCAGGATTGCAGCGCCCTGCGGAACGTCAGTTTTGACTGCTTTACCTGCGATGAACGCAGCGCCGCCGTTAGAGAACTGAACGATAACCGGGGATTTAGCTTTTGCAGCTGCTTCCAGAACGGCGTTAATGGAGTCAGTACCCACACAGTTAACCGCTGGCAGAGCAAAGTTATTTTCTTTAGCTACCTGGAACACTTTCTGAACGTCATCACCAGTGATCACGCCAGGTTTTACGAAATCAAAAATTTTAGACATGTTACGTAGTCCTGTATCTTCGGCCGTTTATGCTCGCCATAATTCGTGTGGCAGTCCCCTGGCTTCCCTCGCTTACCCCGGTTCCGTAAGAACCAGGTTTTCGCGCTGTCGCCACCTTCCGGCAACACGAATTATTTAGAGCAACAAATTGAATTTTATTTGAAAAACAGGCGGGATTTTCCCGCCTGATCAAACTTACTTCTTAGCGCGCTCTTCAAGCATCGCTACAGCTGGCAGGACTTTGCCTTCCACGAATTCGAGGAATGCGCCACCGCCAGTGGAGATGTAGGAAATTTTGTCCGAAATGCCGAACAGGTCAATCGCCGCCAGGGTGTCACCGCCGCCGGCGATGGAGAAACCTTCGCTGTCTGCGATGGCGTTAGCCACGATTTCAGTCCCTTTACGGAAGTTCGGGAATTCGAATACGCCAACCGGACCATTCCACAGAATAGTTTTAGCGTCTTTCAGGATATCAGCCAGTTTCTGTGCAGAAACGTCGCCCAGATCCAGAATCTGCTCGTCATCTTTGATGTCGTTTACAGATTTCAGCGTGGCAGCTGCTGTTTCGGAGAACTCAGTTGCTACGCGAACGTCTGTCGGAACCGGGATATCACAGGTGGTCAGCAGGCGCTTAGCTTCGTCAACCAGGTCTGCTTCATACAGGGATTTACCCACGTTGTGGCCCTGGGCGGCAACGAAGGTGTTGGCGATACCACCGCCAACGATCAGTTGGTCAGCGATTTTGGACAGGGAGTCGAGAACGGTCAGTTTGGTGGAAACTTTAGAACCGCCAACAATAGCAACCATCGGGCGAGCCGGCTCTTTCAGCGCTTTACCCAGCGCGTCCAGCTCAGCGGCCAGCAGCGGGCCTGCGCACGCGACGTCGGCAAATTTACCGATACCGTGGGTAGATGCCTGTGCACGGTGTGCAGTACCGAATGCGTCCATCACGAACACGTCGCACAGTGCCGCGTATTTTTTGGACAGCGCTTCGTCGTCTTTTTTCTCGCCTTTGTTAAAGCGAACGTTTTCCAGAACAACCAGTTCACCGGCTGCAACTTCAACGCCATCCAGGTAATCTTTAACCAGACGTACCGGGTTAGACAGTTTGTCTTTCAGGTAATTAACAACCGGCAGCAGAGAGAATTCTTCGTTGTACTCGCCTTCGGTCGGACGACCCAGGTGAGAAGTGACCATCACTTTAGCACCCTGTTTCAGAGCCAGCTCAATGGTCGGCAGAGAAGCACGGATACGCGCGTCGCTGGTTACTTTCCCGTCTTTAACTGGTACGTTCAGATCGGCACGGATAAATACGCGTTTACCAGCCAGATCCAGATCGGTCATCTTAATTACAGACATGGTGAATCCTCTCAATGATTCTTAAAGTTTTGCAGACGCCATACGCGCTATCGTGAACGATGTTGCGCACGGATGTCTCACCTGAAACCAATAACGGCCATCGCTAACGTCGTGTCGAGCATCCGGTTAGCAAAGCCCCATTCATTATCGCACCAGACCAATGTTTTGATCAGATGAGCGCCACTAACCCGGGTTTGGGTGCCATCAACGATGGCGCTGTGCGGGTCGTGGTTAAAATCTATCGAGACCAACGGCAATTCCGTATAGTCAACTATACCATGAAATGTACCTTGTGCTGCTTTTTGCAGCAACTGGTTGACTTCATTGGCCTTTACGGGTTTCTTCACCGTCACACTCAGGTCAATCGCCGTCACATTAATCGTCGGTACGCGGACCGCAATTGCCTCGAAACGGTCATTAAACTGCGGGAAAATTCGCGTGATCCCCGCCGCAAGTTTGGTATCAACCGGAATAATCGACTGACTGGCCGCGCGCGTTCTGCGCAGGTCCGGATGATAGGCGTCGATCACCTGTTGATCGTGCATAGCGGAGTGAATTGTCGTTACCGTTCCTGACTCAATGCCGTAGGCATCATCTAACAGTTTTATGACCGGGATAATGCAGTTGGTCGTGCAGGAGGCGTTAGAGACAATACGGTGCTCAGTACGTAATTCACCGTGATTCACGCCATAAACAACGGTCGCGTCAATATCGCTGCTGCCGGGATGGGAAAAGAGCACTTTCTTTGCCCCAGCCTGAATATGGGCTTCGCCATGCTCACGGCTGCCGTAAACGCCGGTACAATCGAGAACAATATCAACCGCCAGCTCCTGCCAGGGTAGCGCCTCAATCGAAGGTTCATGCAGCAGGCGAATAGCATCATCGCCGACGTAAAGCTGCTCTCTCTCCTGGCGAACATCCCAGGCAAAGCGCCCATGGCTGGTGTCATATTTCAACAAATGCGCGATGCCCGCAGCATCCGCCAGTTCGTTGATTGCCACCACGGTAATTTCCGCACGACGCCCGGATTCATATAAAGCGCGAACCACGTTGCGTCCTATGCGACCGAAGCCATTAATCGCGATGCGTATGGTCATAGGTCTCCTGCAAGGTTGTCCCTGATTTGAGGTGGCTGACAGAGTAATCCAGCAACGCCCGGAGGGAAACCTTACCCGTCGCAAACTGCGACTGATTGATTAATTGTCGAACATTTAAACGACTGAAACGCTTCAGCTAGAATAAGCGAAACAAGGAATAAAAGGAATGTCTGTCCAGCGGAAGAAGTGAGTTATCTGACGTACGTCACATTTTGGTTGGAATAATACGCAATCTTCCAACGGCCATCGGGAATAACGGTGATAAAAAAAAAGCCGGGGATTATCCCGGCTTTTTCTGCGCTTACTGCCCGGATAGCCGGGCAGATAACGACTACAGCAGCGCTTTCGCTTTCGCGACCACGTTGTCGACGGTGAAGCCGAACTCTTCGAACAGCAGTTCCGCTGGCGCTGACTCACCGAAGGTGGTCATGCCAACGATAGCCCCGTTCAGGCCCACGTATTTGAACCAGTAGTCAGCAATGCCCGCTTCGATAGCAACGCGTGCAGAAACGGCTTTCGGCAGCACGGATTCACGGTAAGCCGCGTCCTGCTTGTCGAACGCGTCGGTCGACGGCATGGACACCACGCGCGCCTTCACGCCTTCGCCTGTCAGCTTGTCCCATGCCGCAACCGCCAGCTCAACTTCAGAACCGGTTGCGATGAAGATAAGCTCTGGCTGACCCGCACAGTCTTTCAGCACGTAGCCACCGCGAGCGATGTCTTTCAGCTGCTGTTCGGTACGATCCTGCTGCGCCAGGTTCTGACGAGACAGGATCAGCGCGGTCGGGCCGTCGTGACGTTCAACGCCGTATTTCCACGCTACCGCAGATTCCACCTGGTCACACGGACGCCAGGTTGACATGTTCGGGGTCACGCGCAGAGAAGCCACCTGCTCAACCGGCTGGTGAGTCGGGCCGTCTTCGCCCAGACCGATGGAGTCGTGGGTGTAGACCATCACCTGACGCTGTTTCATCAGTGCAGCCATACGCACCGCGTTACGCGCATATTCGACGAACATCAGGAAGGTCGAGGTGTACGGCAGGAAACCGCCGTGCAGGGCGATACCGTTGGCGATCGCGGTCATCCCGAATTCGCGCACGCCGTAGTGGATGTAGTTCCCGGCAGTATCTTCGTTGATGGCTTTAGAACCCGACCAGATAGTCAGGTTAGAAGGCGCCAGGTCAGCGGAGCCACCGAGGAATTCCGGCAGTAACGGGCCAAACGCTTCAATCGCGTTCTGCGACGCTTTACGGCTGGCGATTTTCGCCGGGTTTGCCTGCAGCTTAGCGATGAATTCGTTCGCTTTCGCGTCGAAATCAGCCGGCATGTCACCTTTCATACGACGGGTGAATTCAGCCGCTTCCTGCGGGAAGGCTTTGGCATAGGCTGCGAACTTCTCGTTCCACGTTGCTTCTTTGGCCTGGCCGGCTTCTTTCGCATCCCACTGCGCGTAGATATCAGACGGGATCTCGAACGGTGCGTATTTCCAGCCCAGCTGTTCGCGGGTCAGCGCGATTTCTGCGTCACCCAGCGGTGCGCCGTGGGAGTCGTGGGTACCGGCTTTGTTCGGGGAACCGAAACCGATGATGGTTTTACACATCAGCAGAGACGGTTTGTCGGTGACCGCACGCGCTTCTTCTACCGCGCGTTTAATCGCGGCTGCGTCGTGACCGTCAACGCCGCGCACCACGTGCCAGCCGTAGGCTTCAAAGCGTTTAGCGGTATCGTCAGTGAACCAGCCTTCAACGTGGCCGTCGATGGAGATGCCGTTGTCATCATAGAACGCCACCAGTTTACCCAGCTTCAGGGTACCCGCCAGGGAGCACACTTCGTGGGAGATACCTTCCATCATGCAGCCGTCGCCCATGAAGGCGTAGGTGAAGTGGTCAACGATATCGTGGCCCGGACGGTTGAACTGCGCGGCCAGCGTTTTTTCCGCGATAGCCATGCCCACGGCGTTAGCAATCCCCTGGCCCAGCGGGCCGGTGGTGGTTTCCACGCCTGCGGTGTAGCCCACTTCCGGATGGCCCGGAGTCTTAGAGTGCAGCTGACGGAAGTTTTTCAGCTCTTCGATCGGCAGGTCATAACCGGTGAGGTGCAGCAGGCTGTAGATCAGCATGGAGCCGTGGCCGTTGGACAGCACGAAGCGGTCGCGGTCGGCCCAGGCCGGGTTCTGCGGGTTATGGTTCATGAAATCACGCCACAGGACTTCGGCAATGTCAGCCATACCCATCGGGGCACCCGGGTGGCCGGATTTGGCTTTCTGTACAGCATCCATGCTCAGCGCACGAATAGCGTTAGCAAGCTCTTTACGTGAGGACATTTTGACTCCAGTTCGGACTGTTGAAGGCCATACCCTTAACGACTTGACGAGAGCGCGTTTTGGGCTACGCCAGAAAAAAGTGTCAACAATGTAACCCAAGCGCGAAAGCATGTACATGGAGCATCCTTTTGTGGTTTAAGAAATCTCCGGAACACGTTGTGCTGCCCCGGAATACTCTCGCCCGCGTCGCGTAATAGTCTTTATAATTTGTACAGGATGCGACAGGTCTATCGTCGCCTTTTTCAGATAAATAATCGTAAGATTGTGGAAGATAAAAATGAAAATTCGCTCAACTATTCTTGCCCTTGGGATTGCAGCAACCCTGACCGGATGTCAAAACATGGACTCCAACGCCCTTCTCAGTTCGGGTGCCGAAGCTTTCCAGGCCTATTCACTGAGCGACGCACAGGTCAAAGCCTTAAGTGACCAGGCCTGCAAAGAGATGGATAGCAAAGCCACGCTTTCGCCTGCCAGCAGCGAATACAGCAAGCGTCTGAGCAAAATCGCCGCCGCGCTGGGCGACAATATCAACGGCCAGCCGGTGAATTACAAAGTGTATGAAACCAAGGACGTTAACGCGTTCGCGATGGCTAACGGCTGTATCCGCGTCTATAGCGGCCTGATGGACATCATGAACGATAACGAAGTTGAAGCGGTAATCGGCCATGAAATGGGTCACGTTGCACTTGGCCACGTGAAGAAAGGTATGCAGGTCGCGTTGGGCACCAACGCCGTGCGTGCGGCGGCGGCCTCTGCGGGCGGTATCGTCGGCAGCCTGTCGCAATCGCAGCTCGGCGATCTTGGCGAAAAACTGGTGAATTCCCAGTTCTCCCAACGCCAGGAGTCCGAAGCGGACGACTACTCCTACGACCTGCTGCGTAAACGCGGGATTAACCCGGCGGGGCTGGCTACCAGCTTCGAGAAGCTGGCTAAGCTGGAAGCCGGGCGCCAAAGCTCGATGTTTGACGACCACCCGGCCTCCGAAGAACGAGCTCAGCATATCCGCGATCGTATGAAGGCGGACGGTATTAAATAAGCCCTGTCCCCCTCGCGACAACACCGCGAGGGGGAAAAACTTAGTCGATGACTTAGTACAGCGACTTCTGCGGCGGCCCGGCAAAACGCAGCGCGCCAATCTGCCCCATTCTGACCTCCACGACTGACGGCCCCGGCGTCGCCAGCGCTTCAGTCATCACCGACTGGAAATCCTCCGCCCGCTCAACGCTCCACGCCTGCAGACCGATGGCCTGCGCCAGCAGCGTGAAATCCGGCGTGTGCAGCTCGTTGTAATACTGACGACCGCCGAAATATTTATCCTGAATACCGCGCATAACGCCGTACCCGCCATCGTTCATGATGAGCAGCGTCACGTTGGCCTTTTCCTGCGCCAGCGTCGCCAGCTCCCCAAGGTTCAGACTCAGCCCGCCATCGCCGACCAGGCCGACTATCTTGCGCTGCGGGTTGGCAATCGCCGTCCCGATAGCCATCGGCAGGCCCATACCAATGGCCCCTGCCAGCGAATGCACGTTCATTAGCGGCCCGTTTGCGCGGAACAGACGGCTGCCCCACAGGCTGCCGGAGACGGTAATATCGCGGACCAGAATGCCATCGGCAGGCAGCGCCTGTTCAATAGCATCATTCAGCTGCGCATAGGCGCCACACTGTTCGCGGAGCCCGTGTTCTGCCAACGCCAGCGCCTCTTTTATTTGCCCGTCCCAACGAGCATTACCCCATTCGCGCCCTTGTACCTTGTCCGCCAGCGCTCCTAGCAGGACAGAACAATCGGCGATCACGGTGTTGTCCATCAGATAGTTACGACTGGCCGCCGCCGGGTCGATATCAATCTGTACGCGTGGGGACGGGAGCTCCAGGGTCCAGGAACGCGTTTCGTTGCTGCGCAGACGCGAGCCCGCCACCAGGGTGAAATCACATTGCGCCATCAGCGCCTCAACGGAAGGCGAGTTATGGAAGGCACGCAGGCTGGCACGATGGCTGTCCGGCAGCACGCCGCGCCCGTGGGTGCTGGAGATCACGGTGATCCCCGCATCCGCCAGCTTCTTCACCGCTGCCTCGCTACCGATAGCCCCACCGCCGAGCCACAGCAGCGGCTGTTTCGCCTGCCTGAGCTGCGCCCACAGGGTATCTACCGTTGCCTGAGCCACAGACGCGGTCGGCGCGATGTTCAGCGGTGCGGTGACCAGCGCCAGAGGAATGCTTGCCCCCTGAATATCGATCGGGATCTCGACCGATACCGGCCCGCACGGCGGCGTCCGCGCTTCCTGAATCGCCTTGTGTAAAATAGCAATGGCCTGATTGGCGTTACTAATACGATACGCGCGTTTAGAGCTGGCTTTCAGGAAGGTCAGCTGATCGCGGGTTTCGTGAATAAACCCGGTATCTGCATCCAGCCAGGTTTTTTCTACCTGACCGGTCAGATGCAGCAGCGGCGTGCCGGCATTCATCGCCTCAACCAACGCCCCGACCGCGTTACCCGCCCCGGCTCCGGTGCTGGTCAGCGCCACGCCAAGGCCGGAAAACCGACCGTGGGCGTCGGCCATAGTGACCGAACCGGCTTCGCCGCGCGCCGGGACAAAGCGGATATTTCCACGCTGGCCAATCGCATCGGCAACCGGCAGATTATGAATAGAGATGACGCCGTAAATAGCCTCAACGTTGTACTGCTCCAGCGTTCTGGCGATGGCGTCGCCGACGGTTATCATTTCGCTCATTGCTCACCCTTCTCTCAATCGCACCAGTGATTCACGCTATTACCCGTCGCCAGATAAACGCTCTTTTGTTGCATCCAGGCTTTCAGACCCTGAATACCTTTTTCGCGGCCCAGGCCGCTCTCTTTAAAGCCCCCGAACGGGGTCGAAATAGAGAAAACCTTGTAGGTGTTGATCCACACCGTCCCGGCTTCCAGAAGTTCACTTAAGCGCAGCGCGCGTCCGCTATCCCGCGTCCAGATCCCCGCCGCCAGACCATAGACCGAGTCATTGGCTTCGCGGATCAGCTGGTCTTCATCGCTAAAGGGCATTGCCACCAGCACAGGTCCAAAGATCTCTTCCTGGCAGGCGCGCGCCTGATTAGTCAGCCCTTCAACGATCGTTGGTTGGAAGTAGCTGCCGGCCGCCAGCGCCGGATCGGCAGGGATCTCGCCACCGCACAGCACTTGCCCGCCTTCGCGTTTCGCCAGCTCGACGTAGGCGAGCACGCTGTCACGATGCCGTTCATTAATGAGTGGCCCGATGTGAGTCTCGTCGCTGAACGGATGGCCAATGCGTAGCCCGCGCGTCAGCTCCAGCAGTCGCGCCATCAGCTGCGGGTAAACTTTTTCATGCACAAACAGCCGCGAACCGGCGATGCACGCCTGGCCACCGGAGCTGAAAATGCCGTAGCAAATCCCCCGCGCCGCCTGTTCGATATCGGCATCTTCCAGCACGATGGTGGGCGATTTTCCGCCCAGCTCCAGCGACGCCGGGATTAGCTTTTCCGCCGCCACGTGCGCCAGATGGCGCCCGGTGCTGGTGCCACCGGTAAACGAGATTTTGCGCACCCGCGGATGGCGGGCCAGCGCATCGCCAATGACCGATCCTTTCCCCGGCAGTACGCTCAGCAGTCCCGCGGGTAAACCGGCCTGTTCGAAGATCCGCGCCAGCTCCAGCGCCATCAGCGGCGTCGCTTCCGCCGGTTTGAGGATCACCGCATTCCCGGCGGCGATCGCCGGTGCCACTTTTTGCATTTCGCTGGCGATCGGCGAGTTCCACGGGGTAATGGCCGCCACGACGCCCAGCGGCTCGTAGCGGCTCAGGGTCAACAGATCGGCCTGGCGCGGAGTCGGCAGTTCTCCCTCCAGCAGTTCGCAGGCGGCAGCGAAATAGCGGGCGCTTCCCGCCGCGCTCATCACCAGCCCCCGCGCTTCCGCCAGCGGTTTGCCGTTGTCCCGGCTTTGCATGCGCGCCAGCTCATCCAGGCGCGACTCGATAATATCCGCCACCTTATGCAGGATCTTCGCCCGCAGGTGCGGCAGCATGTTGCGCCACGCTGGTTCCCGCCAGGCGCGCTCGGCGCAGGTAATCGCATCCTGTAGATCGTCGAGACTGGCCGCACGCAGCGTTGCGTTCACCGAACCGTCGGCAGGAAAATAGCTGTGCATCAGGTTGCCGCCGCCGTGGCGCCAGTGTCCGCCGATAAAAATCGTTAATTCGTCCATCGCAGCCTCTCAGCGTTGCGCCAGTTCACGGCAGGCGCGTACCGCGCTCAGTGCCGCCAGGGTGGAAGTTTTTGGGTTGTCAGCCAGCGGCAGGCCGCTCAGCTCCAGGCGAAATTCACCGAACAAGCCTTCAACATGTAGCGTATGGGTATTACGCCGGGTGGCCGGGTCAACCATCAGCTGCACGCGGGTATCGTCCATACCGATCCCCCCCAGCGCCACGGTTGCCGCCACGTTGGCATTCGCCGGAAACAGGCGTGCCGCTTCACGGGCGCTGCCTTCAAAAAAGATTTTCGCTTCGCTAACGGTATTAAGGTCGATCAGCATTTCCGCGTAGCTCCCGCGCCAGCTGGCCGGGCTTTTGCGCGACTGATAGGTCACCCGCTCAAGGCCGCCCTCTTTCGCCGCCGCTAGCCCGTCAATGCCAGCAACCGCGCCGGACAACAGCGTCAGCCTGCCGCCGGCCTGGTATAAACGCTGCTCAAGCGCGCTATCGGCTAATGCGCCGGTGGAGATCACCGCCAGATGCCAGCCACGGGCGAGAATCGCTTCGCCATATTGCGCGACCGCCTGTTGGCTGGCGCACTCCAGCACCAGGTCCGGGTTTTCCGTACAGTTTTGCGGGTCGTCAAGCACCGTCACCGCGTCGCCGAAGCGGGCGCGAATCGCCGCATGGTGGGCTTCACGGGCAACAATCCAGCCTAAAGCGACCTGCGGAGGCAGCCGTTGAATGACCGCCTGCGCCATGGCGCCATAGCCGATAAGCATAATTTTTTTCATGATGGCGCCTTATTTACAGGTGACGGCAAAAACCGCCGGAGACATCCAGCGCCGCGCCGGTGGTAAACGAGGCCAGCGGCGAGGCCAGGAACAGCAGCGCCTGCGCAGGCTCCTGCGGCTTACCGAGACGCGCCATCGGAATCCCCCGCTTACGGGCGATATCCGCCGTCCATTCCGCCCAGCTCTGATGTTTATCGGCGCGGTTTTCAAAGCGCCGCTGCCATTGTCCGGATTCCACCATTCCCAACAGAATCGAATTCACGCGAATACCTTTTCCCACCAGATCTTTTGACAGCGTCAGCGTCATGTTGAGCAGCGCCGCGCGGGCGGCAGAGGTGGCGATCATGTGCTCTTCCGGCTGGAGTGCCAGCAGTGAATTCACGCAGGTAATCGAGGCGATATCCGACTGCTCCAGCTGCGGCTGGAAGGCCTTTACCGGGTTGATCACGCCAAACAGTTTCAGTTCCGCCTCGTGCAGCCACGCCTCGCGCGGGGTATCGGCAAAATGCGCCACGTAGCCCTGCCCGGCGTTGTTGATCAACATATCCGTACCGCCAAAACGTTCGGCTACCGCGTCGGCAAAAGCCCGTACCTCTTCTTCTTGCAGGACGTCGCAGCGGTAAGACAAAACCTCCGCGCCGGGATAGTCGTTTTGCAGCGCCGCATGGGCGCTGGCGAGTCGGTCGGGATTACGGCCGCAGAAGGCGACTTTCGCCCCTTCTCCCAGCAGCAGACGCAGCGTTTCAAAGCCGATCCCTGACGATCCTCCGGTGACTACCGCTACACGACCTTCAATTTGTGCATTCATCGCGCACCTCTTCCCCTACCCGTAAAAGCTGTTGATTAAAAAAGGTTTCATTATCGAGATAGCTGGCGTGGCCCGCATGCGGGATCGCGGTGTAGCGCATGCCGTAGCGTAGCGCCAGGCCGTGGACCAGTTCCGGCTGTGTGATGGCGTCCTGTTCACCGCACCACACCTCAAACCGGCCGTGATAATCCCCCAGCCAGCGGTGAATATCGTCGTGCGCCAGCATCCACGCCGCGGCAAGGTAGCCCTCTGGGCGCAGCTTGCGCATTCCGGTAGCAACGGTGGCGATATCCGCCTCCTGAGCGCACGGATGCAAGAGCTTCGCCGCTCGGGTTTGCGCCAGCATTTCGACACCCAACGCTATCTGCTGCTGGCGGCCCTGCCAGACTTTTTCCCGCTGTTCCGGCTCCGCCTGGCCATACCCCTGCGCGGCATCGGCTAACACCAGGTAGCGCATGCGCCGGGGATATTTTGCCGCAAAGGCGCTGGCCACCAGCGCGCCGAGGGAGTGTCCCACCAGTACCGCTTGATCGACACCAGCGTGGTCCAGCATGCGTGCCAGCGCGTCGGCATAATCGCCCGCATCAGCCTGTTCAACCGGCAGCATCGGGCTTTCGCCATAACCGGGCATATCCCAGGCCAGCACGCGATAGCCGGACAGCGCCATTTGCTTATGCCAGGAGGCCGCGCCAGAGCTGATACCGTGTAGAAGCACCAGCGGCACGCCCTGCCCTTGTTCACGAAAACCCGTCATAGCGCCTCCTTAATTGCGTTTTACTTTCGACAGGGGATGATCTTCCGGATAAGTTGGAATATTCGGCTTCTTAGTCCCCAGCATCACGCACATCAGCGCCTCTTCCTCGCCGTGGTTAAACAACCCGCGATAGATCCCCGCCGGGACGGAGATCAGATCCCGCTCGCGCAGCACGGTTTCGGTATAGCTGTCGCCGTCCTGAATCATCAGGGTTATCTGCCCCTTAAGCATGAAGAACACCTCTTCAACGTCGTCGTGCAGGTGCAGCGGCCCTTCACATTTCGCCGGCAGGACCATGGTGGAGAAGGTGAAGTTCTCCGCCGCCACGGTGTTGGTATCACTCGCTACGCCGGTGGCGCCGGTGCCGATATAGCGCATCTGGGCACGGCGATATTTCGGATCGAAATCGGCCTGGAATTTCAGCGCATTCCAGTCATATTTCCGCCCCTCAAAGCGCGCGATACGCGACTCTACCCACTCTTCCATCGTCAGATGTTCAGGTTTGATACCCTGTTTTGCGCTCACGGTTGAATCAGTCATCGTTTTATCCTCAGTAACGTCTCAGCAGCGGCAGTAACAGGACGCAGCCCACCGCCGCCATCACCACCAGAAAAATCAGCCCGGAATCCATGCTGTGGGTGAAGGCGATAAGCGCCCCCATCACCGCCGGCGACAGAGCGCCCGCAAAGTTCCCCAGCCCGTTGAAAATGCCGCCCGCCGTGGCGCTGACCCGAGGATGGGTCGCCTTAGCCAGCAGGGCGAAAATATTGGGTGCGCCGGTCCCCCACATAAAAGTGCTGAAACTCATCGCCGCAATCACCGCCAACGGCGTGGTGAGGTGCATCACCACCGCCAGACCAACCGCCGCTCCGGCCAGCGAGATAAAGCAGGCAGCCGCGCGTTTATCGAGACGATCGGAGAGCCAGGCGCCAATCACTTCACCCAGCAGCATGGCGATAAACGGCATCGACGACAGCCATCCGGCATGTTCAAGATGGATCCCCTTCCCTTTAATCAGATAGCCAGGCAGCCAGCCGTTGATGCCCCACAGATAGGCCAAAAAGGCGATGTTAAACACGCAAATCATCCAGAAATGCGGGCTGATAAACAGCTCACGACGCGCGGCGCGGCGCGCCTCCTGGGAGACCTTTTCGCCAGACGCTTTGCTCTCCAGCTGGACCCCGCGCAGGCCAATACGCACGAAAATCAGCACCGGAAGCGTCAGCATCGCCATCACAAAGAAGGTGCTCTGCCAGCCAAAAGTATTGAGCAGCCAAATCGACAGCGGAAAGCCAATCGCTGCACCGACCGGCGTCCCGAGTAGCCACAGCATGGTGGCCCGTGCCTGAAGCCGCGGCGGAAAGGTGTGGCGGACGATGGCGAACGCCAGCGGGAACAGCGGCCCTTCAGCGATACCGAGCAGAATGCGCAAGGTGACCATCGCGGTGTAGTTATGAGTGAAGCCCATCATCACCATTAAAATGCACCACACCACCATCATCCCGGTGAGCAGGCGCAGCGGCGCAATGCGGTCGCCCAGCCCGCTGAGCAGCACCGAGGAAAACCCGTAGCTCAGCAGGAAGGCGCTCATCAGAATGCCCAGCCGCGTGGTGTCAAAATCTATCCCCATCGCCTGCTGGAAATGGCTATCGGAAAACAGCGCGGCAATGCTGATTTTGTCGAAAAATGCCAGCAGCACGCAGGCCAGCAGCGACAGTGGAATCGCCCAGCGAACCGCTTTTTCAGGCGTACGGACGCCCTCACCGCCTGCCTCAAGCGGCGCGGTGTTTGTCTCTAATGTGGTCATCTCTCCCCCTTTAAGGGTGCGCGTGTCTTATCGCAATGACATCAGCGAAAAGGCCAGGTCATCGAGCGGTACGGCGGAAAGATCTCTCCCCGCGGCCATCCAACGTTTCGCCAGCTTGACGGTACGGGCGTCGTTAAACGCCACCAGCTGAACCAGACGACCGTCGGGGTCTATTGAGAAAAACAGCGGCCCTTGCGGATCCCGGCGAATCACCATCCGGCTACCCGGCAGCGGAATGCCGAGGATCTGAATATTGTGCGTATATTGATCCGACCACAGCCACGGCGCGTCGTCGTAGCCCGCCGCCTGCGGGTTCAGCATTGCTCTGGCGGTCGCCACCGCCTGATTCTGGGCGAAGGCCCAGGACTGAATGCACAGGCCATACTGGTGATGCTGCGCGACGTCGCCAGCAGCAAACACCGCCGGATCGGACGTTTGCCCCTGCGCGTTGACGACGATTCCGCGATCGATGGCCAGTCCCGCGTCACGCGCCAGCTCAAGATTAAGATCGACACCGATCCCCACCACCACCGCATCGAAGGTTTCGCGCAGGCCATCACAATGGATAACCGGCAGACCGGCATCATCTTCCAGCTCCAGCGCGCCGCAGCCGCGACGAATATCAACGCCCCGATCGCGATGGATCTGCTCCAGCTCCTGCGACACCTCGGCGCTAACCGAGCGCATGCACAACAGCGGTTGTTGTTCAAACAAAGTAACCGCGACGCCACTTTTTCGCGCCGATGCGGCGATCTCAAGACCAATCCAGCCGCCGCCGACAATCGCCAGCCGCGCGGTGTTCGCCAGCCGTTGCTTCAGGCGCTGGGCATCCTGCCAGTGACGAAGCGTGTAAACCTGCGGCTGTTTCGCCCATGCTTCGTCTGGCAGACGGGCGCGACCGCCGGTGGCGATCAGCAACTTGTCGTAGCCAAGCCGCTCGCCGTTACTCAGCCGCACGCTTTTATTCTGGCGATCGATGGCCTCCGCGCGCAGCGGGCGGAACCAGCTAAGGTTCAACGCCTGCTGGACCTCTTCGCTGAACAGGCGCGGCAGCACCGCGTCGGTCTCCAGCAGCGACGCTTTTGAGAGCGGGGGGCGTTCGTAGAAATCCCACTCTTCTTCAGCCACCACGCAAATTTCGCCGTCGTAGCCTTCGTCACGCAGAGTTTTCGCCGCCCAGCCGCCCGCCTGGCCGCCGCCGATAATGACTATCCGCGCCGTCATACCGCCTCCGGCTTTTTCTGCTGGCGGCGGGTATCGTGGTCGATTCCCCCTTCAACCGCCCATTCGGTAAAGGAGACCAGCGAATGTTCCAGCTCACGTGGCTGCCAGTTTTCCGTCAGGAAATCATCGTTGGTGTAGTACTCAAACGCGCCGCCGGTCGGGCTGTTGACGTACCAGAAGTAGGCGGAAGAGACCGGATGGCGACCGGGACCAATAAAGGTACTCCACGCGTTTTTGTTCATCGCGATACCGCCACCAATCACTTCGTGAATATCGCGCACGGTAAAGGCGACGTGGTTCAGACCGCGCTTACGGTTGGGGAGCTGTAATAAAAACAGATTGTGGTGGCCGCCGCGAACGTCGCAGCGCAGGAATACCGCACGGTTGATATAGCGGTCGGAGACCTGGAAACCGAGCACGTCACGATAGAAGCTCTCAACCGCCGCCAGCTCTTCGACGAAGAACACCACGTGACCGACGTTGATCGGCTGCGCCCGGTCATACACCGGGCTTGGCGTATCAATACGTCGTGCGTCGCCCCACTGATTAATCGGCTCGACGTTAAGCTCCACCGCGGTTTGTTGAGTCACCTGCACACGCAGCGTCATACCGTTGGGATCCTGGCACTCCAGGGCACCGTCAACCTCACGAAAAGCGGGCTGTCGGGCCAGCTTTGGCCGCAGGGCATCCAGCGCCGCCTGGTCCGCCACGCCCCAGGTCAGGCGGCGCAGGGTGTTACCCGCTTCAAAAGCCGGTGGCAGATCCGGGCTATGGATCGGGTTCAACTCCACCCGCGCACCGCTTAAGGTCGTAAAACGCTGGCCGCTGGCGTCACCCGCCAGGCCAAAATCGTGCATAAACTTGCCGCAATGGGCCAGGTCATCGACGCCAAACTCCAGCTTTTCAATTCCGGTTACACTCATCGTTCGTAGCCTCTTTACCGTTCTGTCGCCCTGATTTGGGCGTAAAACATGCCCGACGCACTCAAGCGCCTGCTGTTAACTCATTGATTTAACTGGCCTGTGACAGGTACCCTAAAAAGCCAGAGATTTTGTCCGCCGCCAGGCTGACGTCGTTTTGTAGCCGTTCGCGATCGCTTTGTGGGATTTCATCCGACGGCACCAGAATACTGACCACCGCTGCCACCCGACCGCTGCGATCGTAAACCGGGTAGACGATAGAAGAGATGCCGTGGCGGTAGAAAGATTCGCCAATGACGTAGCCTCGTGCTTTATCCTGCTGCACCATCTGCCACAGCGCCTCGCGATCATGAATTTGCCCCGGCGTGTTGCCCGGCAGCCGCTCGTCAGGAAACAGCTGCTCAAAGTCCGCACGTGAGATATCGGTCAGCAGCATACGGCCAAGCGAGGTACAGTGAACCGGAAGACGGGTACCGATACTGACCTGGTTGATACGCGATCCGGCGGCGCTCACGCGGGCAATATAAATGATGTCTCGCCCGTCGCGGATCGCCAGATGGCTACTGCACTGGCTGGTATCGCGCAGCTGCTCAATCACCGGCTGGCCGACCTGGGCCACGTCCAGTGACGCGATATATTCAAAGCCAAGACGCAGGACATTCATCCCCAGCGAGAAGGTGTTGGTACGCGAATTGCGTTCCAGAAACCCCATATACTCCAGCGTCTGCACCACGCGATAGGCGGTCGCTTTCGGCATATCTACCAGCCGATGCAGCTCGGCAAAGGTCAGATCGCGATGTTGCTCGCCAAATGCCAGCAATAGCTGTAATCCCCGCTCCAGCCCCGGCACCAGGTATTTCACTTCCTGAACGTTTGCCATACCGCCTCGCCTCTTTAGTTAAAAACAAATCCACCGTTGACCGGGATCAGCTGCCCGGTGATAAACCGCGACAGGTCGCTTAACAGCCACACCACGCTGCCGGTCACGTCTTCAGGCTGCTGGGCTCCGCTCAGCGCGCGCCCATTTTCATACAGCTGATGGCGTTCGGCCGGCACGTATTCCGTTGCTTCAACCCGGGTCAGCCCTGGGGCGATCGCGTTGATACGAATGCGTTTTTCGCCCAGCTCACGGGCCATCGAGCGCGTCATGGCGATCACCGCCCCTTTGCTGGCCACGTAGGCCATCAGACGAGGAGCACCCCACAGCGCGGTGTCGGAGGCGACGTTCACGATCCCCGCGCCTTCACGCAGCAGCGATACCGCCGCCCGGGTCACCAGCCAGGTTCCTTTAACATTCACCGACATCACCCGATCCCACAGATCCGGATCGTAGTCGATCATATCTTTCCCGCCGACGCCGGTGGCCATCGCCGCGTTATTCACCAGCCCGTCGATCTTCCCTCGCTCACCGATCGCGTGAAACGCACGCTCAATAGATGACGCATCGGCCAGATCGATTGCCTGTGATTCGATGCGGTAACCCTGCTCGCGCAGGCGGTGAGCGCTTTCTACCAACTCACCCTGCAAAATGTCGCACATCACGACTTCAGCGCCCTGCTCCGCGCAGGCTTTGGCAAAATGAAAGCCCAGGCCGCGCGCCGCGCCGGTAATCACGATACGTTTGCCGGTTAACAACCCGTTCATCAGGCCGCTCCCTGCTGCTCTTCACGCGCGGCCAGCTGCTCTTTAGCCGCTTTTTGCATCATCCGGCGCAGACGGGAAAGACCCACATCATGTTGATACAGGTATTCGTGATCGCGGGCATTTGGTGCCAGGCTTTCGAGCACCACCCGGTCCTGCTCCAGGACTTCCCAGTGCAGTTTTTCCAGACGGTTGCGGTACATAAAGCGCCAGAGATCGCGCTGCCAGCCCTGCACGCCGCGAATACGCCAGAAAAAGACCCGGCAGTTGTCGTTATCTTCCGGCACCACCATGCCGACGATCCAGAAGTGTCCGCCCGGCCCAAAGCGCTTTTTGTACGGGATAGACAGGCGCATCCAGTAGGCGCCGCTGTTACCCAGCTCGACCCAGTCGAAGTTCACGCCGCTCTGGCCTTTTTTCTCAAAGATAAAGCCGCTTTTCGTTGGCTGGAGCACCATCTCGGCTTTTCGTTCGCCTTCCGCCATCGAGTGGGATGAGGAGTGCAGATAGGTGCCATGCATGGGGTCCATCACGTTTTCCAGCGCGTACTGATAGTTGCATTTCCAGGCAGCGGTGCAGAGGAAGTTGCTGTACTTATCGCTATCGGCCAGCTCCTGCGGGAAAGCGAGCGGCTCGGGCTGCTGGTCGGCAGTGGCCGCAAACCAGAGGAATATCGCCCCATGTGCTTCCTGGACGTGGTAGCTCCGCACGCACTGCTGGCCCACCAGCGGACACTTGTCGACCGCCGGGACATCTTTCACTTCACCGTTGCCGGCCACTTCTACGCCGTGATACCAGCAGGCAATACGATCGCCGAGATTCCAGCCCATCGACAGGCGGGCACCCCGGTGCGGGCAGCGGTCTTCCAGCGCCTGCAGCTCTCCATCCTTGTTACGCCACACGACAATTTGTTCACCGAGGCGGGTAATGCCCACCGGGGCAGACTGCACTTCCCAGCTCGCCAGAACCGGATACCACAGGCCACGTAAACCTTTATCAAGATAGTTTTGTACCGTTGTCGTCATCACCGAGCCCTCAGTATCCGTTTACCTGCAAAAACACCTGAAAGCTCTGTTCGCTCCAGGCATCGCCTTGTCGATCGTGCATTTTCAGCGCGTTCAACCCGTCCACCAGCTGCGTCAGGCTTTCCGCGCCCTGCTCAAACAGCGTTTCGAGGGTCGCGATTAATTCCAGCTCCCAGGTCTCCGGGACGCGACTGCGGGTTTGCCAGATAAGGTTGGGGTAGTCGCCAGGCTTATGAATATTGCCGTTCCCGCCTTCCGCGGGCGGCGTAAACTGCCGGCTTTCCGGTAGCGCCGGGTTAAAGTCCAGGGATTCACTCATGCCACACTCTCCTCGATAAAAGTAATCTGGATCTGATTGTCGAATACCCGCACCGGGTAACGATTGAGGTTACGACCGCCGGGACCATGCAGGCATTGCCCGGTTTTGACATCAAATACCGCTTCATGCAGCGGGCATTCGACTTTGCCGTCTTCCACAAAACCCTGGCTCAACAGCGCGTAGGCATGGGGACACACGTCTTCCAGCGCGTAGTACTCACCTTCAATCAGATAAATACCGATTTCTTTACCGTCGATGTTGCCGCTATAAGGGAAATCTTCCTGTACCTGCTCTGCGTCACATACGCCTATCCAGCTCATCACGATCCTCCAGGCTTTTGTTTCATATATGAAACTCTGTTTCTTATTTAATACGGTCAATATAAAAGCGTTCAATCTTTCGTCAAGCGGCAATGTGAAGGATTTGTTAACTAAGCGCTATTTAATTAACTAAGTGTGCAATTGATCACGAAAAAATGCTGCGATATGAAATTGTGATATTTAAGGTGCGAGATGAAATTAAATTAATCTGCCGCTGATATTGTCGATAACTGCTATTGACTTTTTTTATCAAGGATCATTAAAAATGATAAAAGCCGCATGACATCAGGTTTCACAGGTGAAACAACAATTTAAATTATCGATTTAAAACAATGAGTTTCATTGGTGAACCATTTTACATACGTGATTATCACCGTAATTTAAAAATAACAACATTGATTCATTAACAAGCGAGAGAGAAGAATAAAAATGACCGCAAGATGGCAGGGAACAATCGCAATACTGTTGCTAATAATCATTTCTTACGTCGATCGGGTAAATATCTCGGTGATGATTCTTAACCCCGATTTTGCCACCCACTTTCAGCTAAATGAAAACAGAATGTTACAAGGAATGCTGATGACCTGCTTTCTTCTGGGTTATGGATTTTCGGCATTACTATTAACCCCGGTTATCGAAAGTAAGTTGAATTACCGACAGGGGTTGCTGACCAGCATTGCTATCTGGGCGCTGATCTGTGCCATTTCACCACTGCTGGGCTCGCTAATGGGGATGCTGCTGGCCAGAATTATCCTCGGGATCGCGGAAGGTCCGCTGTTTTCCCTCAAAACGCGCTTTATCAGCGACAGCTTCTCTGCCGAAGAGATTGGGAAACCAAATGCGGTGACCGCTCTGGGTGTCTCTTTGGGGCTGGCGGTGGGCTTTCCGCTGGTTACTTTTTTCGTTGAACACCAGGGATGGATGGGATCGTTTTACAGCCTGGCAGGACTGAACCTGGTGCTTGGCGGCGGAGTGATCTGGCGTTTCTTACCGGCTCCGGTGGTTCAGACAAAAAGCGCCACGCCCGGCTTCTGGCAGACCTTTCTGCTGGCCTGGCATACGCCGCTTCTCGGCTGGATCCTGCTGGTAGAAATTGCCACTCTGAGCTATCTGTGGGGCAGTAGCGCCTGGCTACCGGCCTGGCTGCGTGATGAACACCACTTTTCCCTTCAGGCCACCGGCCTGCTTGCCGCGATCCCTTTCCTGCTCAGCCTCGGGTCGAAATTTCTCGGCGGCGTCCTGCTCGATAAGATGCGACCGGAGCAGGCGCCGCTGCTGTTTATTATCGGTGGACTGCTGACCGCCAGCTCGGTCCTGGCGCTGATGCTAAGCTCGCAGCCGGCGCTTCTCGCGCTATTTATGTTAGCGGCCAATATCTTCTGGGGATTACAGGGTGCGGCGATCCCGGCGGTAGTACAGCATCACGCGCCGCGCCAGGCGGTAGGTAGCGCTTACGGCATCATTAACGGCATTGGCAACATCTGTGCGGCGTTTATTCCGCTGCTGATGGGAATGGTGATGAAGTCGGCAGGTTCGGTGAGCTCAGGGTTTTCAGTGCTGGTGGCCTCGCAGGTGGTAACGCTGCTTGCCGGAGGGATGCTGCTGCTGCGCATGCGTCGCGCAGCAGCAGTGAGCGCCTAAGGCTTATTCGCCTTTTTTCGCGGCCTGGATATAGAGCATTTCCAGTGCCAGGGTCGCCGCTGCCAGAGCGGTGATCTCGGACTGATCGTAAGACGGCGCCACTTCAACGACGTCCATCCCGACGATGTTCAGATCCTTCATGCCGCGTACCAGCTTGATCGCCCGATCGGAGGTCAGCCCGCCGATCACCGGCGTACCGGTACCCGGTGCAAACGCCGGATCCAGCGCATCAATATCAAAGGTCAGGTACACCGGCATATCACCGACGATCTGTTTCACCTGCGCGATAATGTCGTCCACGGAACGATCGTTCACCTGGCAGGCATCCAGCACGGTAAACCCATTGTCTTTGTCAAACTCGGTACGAATACCGATCTGCACCGAGTGGTTTGGATCGATCAGACCTTCTTTCGGCGCGGTGAAGAACATGGTGCCGTGATCGAATTCGCAGCCGTTGGCGTAGGTGTCGGTATGCGCATCAAAGTGCACCAGCGCCATTTTGCCAAAGTGCTTCGCGTGGGCGCGCAGCAGCGGCAGGGTCACAAAGTGGTCGCCGCCGAAGGAGAGCATACGCTTCCCGGCCGCCAGCAGTCTTTCCGCATGCGCCTGCAGCCTCTCGCTCATTTCGCGCGCGTCGCCAAAGGCGTACACCAGGTCACCACAGTCAACCACGTTCAGACGCTCACGCATGTCGAAGTTCCACGGGAAGCGGTTGTGCTCCCATGCGAGGTTGGTGGATACCTGACGGATAGCCGCCGGGCCATGACGGCCACCTGCGCGCCCGGAAGTTGCCATATCAAAAGGCACGCCGGTAATAACCCAATCCGCGTCGCTGTCGTACGGCTGGAAATTCAGCGGCAGACGCAGAAAACCAAACGCGTTAGATACCAGGGAGTTATCGTATTGATGACCTAAGGTGCTCATGAGAATGACCTCTTTTTACCGTCGATGACAGATATAAAAAAACCCTTCCGCGTCGTTAGGCCCGACGAGGAAGGGTTTGAATAGGGGACTGCTTGTTAGCGCGAATTATCGCCGTTAATGCGTACGGGTTCAAGTCGGCATCACAGTTGTGTGACCGAGTGCCCTCCCCCAATAGCAGAGAGGGCCCGTAAAACATTACTCGTCTTCCAGGTAAGTATACCCGTACAGACCAGCCTCAAACTCTTCGAGGAACTGCTGCTGCAGCGCTTCGTCGAGACCGGAATTTTTCACCTGATCGCGGAACTGGGTCAGCAGCGTGTTCGGATCAAGCTGCACATATTGCAGCATATCCGCCACGGTATCCCCTTCGTCGGACAGCTCAACCTCAACGCTGCCGTCAGGGAAGACGAAAACGTCGACCGCTTCGGTATCGCCGAACAGGTTGTGCATGTTGCCGAGGATTTCCTGATAGGCGCCAACCATAAAGAAGCCCAGCATCGGCGGGTTCTCGGGGTCGTATTCCGGCATCGGCATGGTGGTGGCAATCCCGTCGCCATCCACGTAGTGGTCGATAGCGCCGTCGGAGTCACAGGTGATATCCAGCAGCACCGCGCGGCGTTCAGGCACCATATTCAGCCCTTCCAGCGGCATGACCGGGAACAGCTGGTCGATACCCCATGCATCCGGCATCGACTGGAACAGCGAGAAGTTGACGTAAATCTTATCCGCCATGCGTTCCTGCAGCTCGTCAATAATCGGACGATGCGCGCGATTGCTCGGATCAAGCTGCTTTTGTACTTCATGGCACATGTTCAGATACAGCTGCTCTGCCCAGGCGCGCTCCTGAAGATTGAAGGTACCGGACGAGTAGCCGATATGAATATCGTGGAGATCCATCTGGCTGTCGTGCAACCATTCGCGCAGCGAGCGGCGGTTGCCGGTTTCGTGCATCTCCAGCCAGGTTTCCCACATACTCTGCAACGGGCGCGCCGCATCTTCCGCAGGCGGGGTCGCCTCGGTGTATTCGTTACGCTCAACGCCGATGATATTGGAGACCAGCACGGTGTGGTGCGCGGTGACCGCACGACCTGATTCGGTAATCACCGTCGGGTGCGGCAGGCCGTTCTCTTCACAGGCATCGCCAATTGCCCAGATAATATTGTTGGCATACTCGTTCAGGCCGTAGTTCACCGAGCAGTCGGACTGCGAACGGGTGCCTTCGTAATCAACGCCCAGGCCACCGCCAACGTCAAAGCACTGAATATTCACGCCCAGCTTGTGCAGCTCAACGTAGAAACGCGACGATTCACGTACGCCGGTGGCGATATCGCGAATGTTGGCCATCTGCGATCCGAGGTGGAAGTGCAGCAGCTGCAGGCTTTCCAGATGCCCCGCCGCGCGCAGAATCTCAACCAGTTGCAGAACCTGCGTTGCCGCGAGGCCGAACTTCGATTTTTCACCGCCGGAAGACTGCCATTTACCGGAACCCTGCGACGCCAGACGCGCACGCACGCCAAGGCGCGGAACGACATTCAGACGCTCGGCTTCTTCCAGCACAATCGCGATTTCCGACATTTTTTCGATAACCAGATAGACCTTGTGGCCCATCTTTTCACCGACCAGCGCCAGACGGATGTACTCACGGTCTTTATAGCCATTACAGACGATAACGCTGCGGGTCATCCCGGCGTGTGCCAGGACTGCCATCAGCTCGGCCTTGGATCCGGCTTCCAGACCCAGCGGTTCGCCGGAGTGGATCAGCGACTCAATCACACGGCGGTGCTGGTTAACCTTGATCGGATAAACCAGGAAGTAGTCGCCGTTATAGCCGTATGACTCACGCGCACGTTTAAAGGCGGCGTTAATCGAACGCAGGCGATGTTGCAGAATCTGCGGGAAGCAGAACAGTGCCGGCAGGCGCTGCCCCTGGGCTTCGCGTGCTTTCACTAATTCAGCGAGGTCAACGCGGGCTTCCGGGACGTCAGGATCCGGGCAAACGCTGATGTGGCCCAGTTCGTTAACGTCGTAGTAGTTATTACCCCACCAGGCAATATTATAAGTACGTAGCATTTTGCTGGCTTCCTGGGAGCTCATCGCAACCTCCTGCATGGAACGTAGTACACCGTGTTCGCCTGCTGACGAAGGCGAAACTGAAGAAATGTCGTCAGACATAGCGAACCTCAAATTGTAATATTGACTACTATCGCAGCCCGAAGACGCGATAACAACCCATGAACAGTCCTAAACCCCAGCAGATAGTGCTGGCTTTGCGACTGCGCGACCGGTTTCTTATTCATATCATAGTAAAACACATACCCGAACGTAGTATGACAGTCCGGAGAAACCACGAGAAAACCCTTGCGATAGCAAGAGAGCCCTTGTTCAGTTTTCAGATAGCCTGCCGGCCCTGGAATCCTGAGAAGCGCCGAGACGGGTAGAACGTCGGCTGGTTTGCATGAAAGAGATGCAGATTGCGGGATAGAGACGCGCGACGGAACGACGCGACGAGTCGGATGAAAAACGTGGGTTCATTATCTGGTATCACCTCCACACTGCCCGGATACGAGTCAGCGACAAGCCAAAGCTAGACATACCGCAGCAACGTGCAAAACACCGCTGCAGATTTCTGTATATACAGACTGCTTAACCCGGCTGGAAGTGGCGTCACGAGATGGGCTTCGTGCGCTTTTTTAATGAGCCGCGCGCGGCGTTTTATACCGATAAGCCGGCTAAAATGCAAAATAAAAATAGGCCTGTTGCCGCGGATGGCAGGAAAAATTGCCACCCACTCTTTTTCATCAATGCGATCTACATCAAAAAAGGCTGGAAATGGGATTAAGATCTGACCTAAAATAGCCATCCAGAAGTTAATCCGTCTATACTGATTAACACTCAGACTGCTCGTGTCACTACCTGCAAGTTTTGGTAGAATTGCCTATCAGAGCGAATTCACACAACAGTATGAGCTACACGAATACTCCACAGGTAAAATAAAACATGGCAAAACACCTCTTTACGTCCGAGTCTGTATCAGAAGGGCATCCAGACAAAATTGCTGACCAAATCTCCGACGCCGTGCTGGATGCGATCCTCGAACAGGATCCGAAAGCGCGCGTCGCGTGTGAAACGTATGTCAAAACTGGCATGGTGCTGGTCGGCGGTGAAATCACCACCAGCGCATGGGTTGATATCGAAGAAATTACGCGTAATACGGTTCGTGAAATTGGCTATGTGCATTCCGATATGGGCTTTGATGCCAATTCCTGTGCCGTACTGAGCGCCATCGGCAAGCAGTCCCCGGACATTAACCAGGGCGTTGACCGCGCCGATCCGCTGGAACAGGGCGCGGGCGACCAGGGTCTGATGTTTGGCTATGCGACTAACGAAACCGACGTTCTGATGCCAGCGCCGATCACCTATGCTCACCGTCTGGTGCAGCGTCAGGCTGAAGTGCGCAAAAACGGCACGCTGCCGTGGCTGCGTCCGGATGCGAAAAGCCAGGTCACCTTCCAGTATGACGACGGCAAAATCGTCGGCATCGATGCCGTGGTTCTGTCGACTCAGCACGCCGAAGATATCGATCAGAAATCACTGCAGGAAGCGGTGATGGAAGAGATAATCAAGCCGGTCCTGCCGACCGAATGGCTGAGCAGCGCTACCAAATTCTTCATCAACCCGACCGGCCGTTTTGTTATCGGCGGCCCGATGGGCGACTGCGGCCTGACCGGTCGTAAAATCATCGTGGATACCTACGGCGGCATGGCACGTCACGGCGGCGGTGCGTTCTCCGGTAAAGATCCGTCTAAGGTTGACCGTTCTGCGGCGTACGCCGCGCGCTATGTGGCGAAAAATATCGTTGCCGCTGGCCTGGCTGACCGCTGTGAGATTCAGGTTTCCTACGCTATCGGCGTAGCAGAACCGACCTCCATTATGGTGGAAACCTTCGGTACCGAGAAAATCGCCTCTGAGCAACTGACTCTGCTGGTGCGTGAATTCTTCGACCTGCGCCCTTACGGCCTGATTCAGATGCTGGATCTGCTGCACCCGATCTACAAAGAGACGGCGGCGTACGGTCACTTTGGTCGTGAACATTTCCCGTGGGAAAAAACCGACAAAGCGGCTCTGCTGCGTGAAGCGGCCGGCCTGAAGTAATCCCGACGCTTTTCTTCTGCCAAGGCCAGCCCCGTGCTGGCCTTTTTGTTTTCATAACCCCGTTGTTTCTTCTTCTCTGCCTCAGAAAAACGCGCTTTTCCCCAACAAAATGAAAGCGATTACATTAGAGCTATAGCCATAAAATAACCACCAAACCAAGTAAGTGAAACAATCTTTCACTATATTGCATAGTGTTTCAGGCTTATCTGATTATTGATTTTATATAGTGGTTTTATAATACATTATCTCTTTGAAATTAATGATATTTTAGTGATTACACTTCTTTACTTTAGTGTAAGCGATTACACAGCCGTGATTGGTATCACGTTTTTTTGTGATGGACTCCCCTACCCTAAGCATCGACAGAATCAATAACTCAACTGGAGGGCGTTATGCCTGACAACAAAAAACAAGGGCGCTCGAACAAGACGATGACGTTCTTTGTCTGTTTCCTCGCTGCACTGGCTGGCCTGCTTTTCGGCCTTGATATCGGTGTCATTGCGGGTGCCTTACCCTTTATTGCCAACGAGTTCCAGATTAGCGCTCACACTCAGGAATGGGTGGTGAGTTCCATGATGTTCGGCGCCGCCGTCGGCGCAGTCGGCAGCGGCTGGCTCTCTTTCCGCCTCGGTCGTAAAAAGAGCCTGATGATCGGCGCTATCCTGTTCGTCGCCGGTTCCCTGTTCTCCGCCGCCGCCCCGAACGTTGAAGTACTGCTCGTATCCCGCGTGCTGCTCGGCCTGGCCGTTGGCGTCGCTTCTTACACCGCCCCGCTGTATCTGTCTGAAATCGCACCGGAAAAAATCCGCGGCAGTATGATTTCAATGTATCAGCTGATGATCACCATCGGGATCCTCGGTGCCTATATGTCGGATACCGCCTTCAGCTACAGCGGCGCATGGCGCTGGATGCTGGGCGTCATTATCATCCCGGCGCTTTTGCTGCTGGTTGGCGTTTTCTTCCTGCCGGACAGCCCGCGCTGGTTTGCCGCCAAACGCCGCTTCGTCGATGCCGAACGCGTACTGTTGCGTCTGCGTGACACCAGCGCCGAAGCCAAACGCGAGCTGGATGAGATTCGTGAAAGCCTGAAGATAAAACAGTCTGGCTGGGAGTTATTTAAAGAAAACAGCAACTTCCGTCGCGCCGTATTCCTCGGCATCCTGTTGCAGGTCATGCAACAGTTCACCGGTATGAACGTCATCATGTATTACGCGCCGAAGATTTTTGAACTGGCGGGGTATGCCAACACGACCGAACAGATGTGGGGGACCGTTATTGTCGGTCTGACCAACGTGCTGGCGACCTTTATCGCTATCGGGCTGGTTGACCGCTGGGGCCGTAAACCGACGCTGATCCTCGGCTTTATCGTGATGGCCGTCGGCATGGGCGTGCTGGGTGCAATGATGCATATCGGTATTCATTCAGCCACCGCCCAGTACTTCTCCGTGCTGATGCTGCTGATGTTTATCGTTGGCTTCGCCATGAGCGCCGGTCCACTGATTTGGGTACTGTGCTCAGAGATTCAGCCGCTTAAAGGCCGCGATTTTGGTATCACCTGCTCTACGGCAACCAACTGGATTGCCAACATGATCGTCGGTGCGACCTTCCTGACCATGCTTAACTCGCTGGGCAGCGCGAACACCTTCTGGGTCTATGGCGGTCTGAACGTTCTGTTTATTGTTCTGACACTGTGGCTTATCCCGGAAACCAAAAACGTTTCGCTGGAACACATTGAACGTAACCTGATGAAAGGCCGTCCGCTGCGCGAAATCGGCGCACGCGACTGACCATTAACGCTTCCTCCCGCCCGGGAGGAAGCGTCTTCCTCTTGCTCTCCCCTTTCCGGCGCACTATCCTCTGGCGCTATGAAAACACCCCGAATTCCTATCGCCATTCAACAGGCCGCGATGCGCTGCCTGCGGGAAAAGCTCGCCCAGGCGAACCTCAAGCTTGGCCGCAATTACCCGGAACCCTCCCTGGTCTATCAGCAGCGCGGCACCTCCGCCGGTACCGCCTGGCTTGAGAAAAACGAAATTCGCCTCAACCCGGTACTGCTACTGGAAAACCAGCAGGCCTTTATCGACGAGGTCGTCCCGCACGAGCTGGCGCATCTGCTGGTCTGGAAACATTTTGGTCGCGTAGCGCCGCACGGCAAAGAGTGGAAATGGATGATGGAAAGCGTGCTCGGCGTCGCCGCCCGCCGTACCCACCGTTTCGAACTCGACTCCGTTCGCCAGAATACCTTTCCCTATCGCTGTCAGTGCCAGCAGCATCAGCTCACCGTCCGCCGTCATAACCGCGTGGTTCGCGGCGAAGCGACCTACCGCTGCGTGCGCTGCGGCGATCTCCTGGTCGCTGAAGAGTAAATATCGGGTATAACTGGAAATTTTCTGATCTGGCTGATTGCATCTGACAATCGCATTCGTTACGTTGCGGGCTCGTTTTGACACGGAGTTAACGATGTCCCGTAATTATGTTTTTGCCACGGCGTTTCTGGTCGCCGCCTGCAGCGGCCAGGCTACGGCCGAAGGAATCAACAGCTTCTCCCAGGCGAAAGCTGCCGGAGTAAAGGTCAATGCCGATGTACCCGGCGATTTCTACTGCGGCTGTAAAATTGACTGGCAGGGGAAAAAAGGCGTTATCGATCTGGAATCTTGCGGCTATAAAGTGCGTAAAAATGAAAACCGCGCCAGCCGGGTAGAGTGGGAACACGTCGTTCCGGCATGGCAGTTTGGCCATCAGCGCCAGTGCTGGCAGGACGGCGGGCGGAAAAACTGCGCCAAAGATCCGGTCTATCGTAAGATAGAAAGCGATATGCACAACCTGCAGCCGGCCGTGGGTGAAGTCAACGGCGACCGCGCCAACTTTATGTATGGCCAGTGGAACGGCGGAGAAGGCCAGTATGGTCAGTGCGCCATGAAGGTCGACTTTAAAGATAAAGTTGCCGAGCCGCCTGCCCGCGCCCGCGGTTCTATCGCTCGTACCTACTTTTATATGCGCGATACCTATCAGCTCACCCTCTCCCGTCAGCAAACCCAGCTATTTACCGCCTGGGATAAGATGTATCCGGTCACTTCGTGGGAGTGCGAACGCGACGAGCGCATCGCTAAAGTACAGGGCAACCACAATCCATACGTCCAGCAAGCTTGCCAGGCGCAAAAGAGCTAACCTACACTAGCGGCAATTGTTAATTTGCAGGTGCCGCTTTCCCCGCAGTGGAAAAGACTGCGCCTGCGCGAAGAACGGAATACCCAGCATGCGCATCCCTCGCATTCACCACCCGGAGCCTGTAACCGTAGGCAGTCAAATTGCCCTCTCTGACGATGCCGCCAACCACGTTGGCCGCGTACTACGGATGGGCAAAGGCCAGGCTATTCAGCTTTTTGACGGCAGTAATCAGGTTTTCGACGCCGTTATCGCTGAAGCCGGAAAGAAAAACGTTTTGGTTGACGTGATCGGCGGCGAGACTGACGACCGCGAGTCCCCTCTGCATATTCACCTGGGTCAGGTGATGTCGCGCGGCGAAAAGATGGAATTCACCGTTCAGAAATCGATTGAGCTCGGTGTAAGCCTCATAACGCCACTGTTTTCCGAACGCTGCGGCGTTAAACTGGATGCCGAACGTTTGCAGAAAAAAATCCAGCAGTGGCAGAAAATCGCCATTGCCGCCTGCGAGCAAAGCGGCCGCAACGTGGTACCGGAAATTCGCCCGGCCATGCAGCTGGAGGCCTGGTGTGCTGAGCAGGACAATAGTCTGAAGCTCAACCTGCACCCACGCGCCAGCGCCAGTATTAACACGCTGCCGCTGCCGGTTGAACGCGTTCGTCTGCTGATTGGCCCGGAAGGCGGCCTGTCGGCGGAAGAGATAGTGATGACCGCTCGCTACCAGTTTACTGATATTCTGTTGGGACCGCGCGTTCTGCGTACAGAGACAACTGCGCTAACTGCCATTACCGCCCTGCAGGTGCGTTTTGGCGACTTAGGTTGAAGCGTTAACGGAGAATAACAATGATCAAGCTCGGCATCGTGATGGACCCCATCGCAACCATCAACATCAAAAAAGACACCAGCTTCGCTATGTTGCTGGAAGCGCAGCGTCGCGGCTATGAACTCCATTATATGGAGATGAACGACCTGTACTTAATCAACGGGGAAGCCCGCGCCCGTACGCGTAAGCTGAGCGTGGAACAGAATTACGATAAGTGGTACGAGTTTACCGACGAGCAGGATCTGCCGCTGGCGGATCTCGACGTCATTCTGATGCGTAAGGATCCGCCGTTTGATACCGAGTTTATTTACGCGACCTATATTCTTGAGCGCGCCGAAGATAAAGGTACGCTGATCGTTAACAAACCGCAGAGCCTGCGTGACTGTAACGAGAAGCTGTTTACCGCCTGGTTTGCCGACCTGACGCCAGAGACTCTGGTGACCCGGAATAAAGCTCAGTTGAAAGCTTTCTGGGAAAAACACGGCGATATTATTCTCAAACCGCTGGACGGCATGGGCGGCGCCTCCATTTTCCGCGTCAAAGAGGGCGATCCGAACCTGCCGGTGATTGCGGAGACGCTGACCGAGCTTGGCAGCCGTTACTGCATGGCGCAGAACTACCTGCCGGCGATTAAAGACGGTGACAAGCGCGTGCTGGTGGTTGACGGCGAACCGGTGCCTTATTGCCTGGCGCGTATTCCGCAGGGCGGCGAAACGCGCGGTAATCTTGCCGCCGGTGGTCGTGGTGAAGCACGTCCGCTGAGCGACAGCGACTGGGCCATTGCCCGCCGCGTCGGGCCAACGCTGAAGGCCAAAGGCCTGATTTTCGTCGGTCTGGATATCATCGGCGATCGCCTGACGGAAATTAACGTCACCAGCCCAACCTGCGTACGTGAAATTGAAGCGGCGTTCCCGATTTCCATCACCGGTATGCTGATGGACGCTATCGAGAAACGCCTCGGGAAGTAAGCGGGTCAACCTGTGACCTGAAAGATAATCTCGTGATTCAACGAAAGATTTCGGGTGACAGGAAGGCGATGACGCAGCGAGAGACCGGGAGCATAGTTCACTACGTGACCGGTTCGAGCGAGGAAATCAACGACTCTGTCATGCGACAAGATAGTCCACATGATTCAACGAAAGATTTCGGGTGACAGGAAGGCGATGACGCAGCAAGAGACCGGGAGCATAGTTCACTATGTGACCGGTTCGAGCGAGGAAATCAACGCCTCTGTCATGCGACAAGATAGTCCACATGATTCAACGAAAGATTTCGGGTGACAGGAAGGCGATGACGCAGCGAGAGACCGGGAGCATAGTTCACTATGTGACCGGTTCGAGCGAGGAAATCA
Source organism: Klebsiella sp. I138 (assembly GCF_051131765.1). Classification (NCBI taxonomy): domain Bacteria; kingdom Pseudomonadati; phylum Pseudomonadota; class Gammaproteobacteria; order Enterobacterales; family Enterobacteriaceae; genus Klebsiella; species Klebsiella sp. I138. Next base: position 4,991,463 of record NZ_CP180447.1, on the reverse strand, counting down.
ACGCCTCTGTCATGCGACAAGATAGTCCACATGATTCAACGAAAGATTTCGGGTGACAGGAAGGCGATGACGCAGCAAGAGACCGGGAGCATAGTTCACTATGTGACCGGTTCGAGCGAGGAAATCAACGCCTCTGTCATGCGACAAGATAGTCCACATGATTCAACGAAAGATTTCAGGTGACAGGAAGGCGATGACGCAGCAAGAGACCGGGAGCATAGTTCACTATGTGACCGGTTCGAGCGAGGAAATCAACGCCTCTGTCATGCGACAAGATAGTCCACATGATTCAACGAAAGATTTCAGGTGACAGGAAGGCGATGACGCAGCGAGAGACCGGGAGCATAGTTCACTATGCGACCGGTTCGAGCGAGGAAATCAACGCCTCTGTCATGCGACAAGATAGTCCACATGATTCAACGAAAGATTTCAGGTGACAGGAAGGCGATGACGCAGCAAGAGACCGGGAGCATAGTTCACTATGTGACCGGTTCGAGCGAGGAAATCAACGCCTCTGTCGCCTGAAAGATAAAGTTGAATCGACAGGTCCAGGCTTTACCCGCATACTGGGTGCTGCTTTTTTGAACCAGGAACAGAACCTCTGACAATGAATTTACAGCATCACTTTCTGATTGCCATGCCTGCTCTTCAGGATCCTATATTCCGCCGCTCCGTGGTTTATATCTGCGAATACAATGACGATGGCGCCATGGGCATTATCATCAATAAGCCGATGGAAAATTTGCAGATTGACGGAATTCTGGAAAAGTTAAACATTGTCGCTGAGCCGCGTAATCCGGAGATTCGTCTGGATAAACCGGTGATGCTCGGCGGGCCGCTGGCGGAAGATCGCGGTTTTATTCTGCATTCACCGCCTTCTGATTTTTCCTCCAGCATTCGTATCTCCGATAATACGGTGATTACCACCTCCCGTGACGTACTGGAAACGCTCGGTACGGATAAACAACCGGCTAATGTGCTGGTCGCGCTGGGCTATTCTTCCTGGGAGAAAGGTCAGCTGGAACAGGAAATCCTCGATAACGCCTGGCTGACGGCCCCGGCGGATCAGAATATTTTGTTTAAAACGCCCATCGCCGACCGCTGGCGTGACGCGGCGAAACTTATCGGTATCGACATCGTGACGATGCCCGGTATCGCGGGGCACGCATAATGAGCGGAACGCTACTGGGTTTTGATTTCGGCACTAAAAGCATCGGCGTTGCCGTCGGCCAACGCATCACCGGCACCGCCCGTCCCCTTCCGGCACTGAAAGCGCAGGATGGCAAACCAGACTGGAATGTCATCGAAAAGCTGCTGAAGGAGTGGCAACCAGAAGCGGTGATCGTCGGCCTGCCGCTGAATATGGACGGGACAGAACAGCCGTTGACTGCGCGCGCGCGCAACTTCGCCAATAAAATTCACGGCCGTTTTGGGGTGAAAATCACCTTGCACGACGAGCGGTTGAGCACGGTGGAAGCTCGTGCCGGGCTATTCGAGCACGGCGGGTTCCGCGCCCTGAATAAAGGCAGCATTGATTCTGCCTCTGCGGTGATCATTCTGGAAAGCTACTTCGAGCAGGGTTTCTGAGCCCGAAGCTACGCCGATGGCGCCACCTTCTGCAAAATGGCGCCATCGTTACCGAATGCCCTAGTGACGTAAATGCTCATTCGCCCAGCTTACCGCCTGGGTGCGGTTTTTTACGCTCAGCTTACGAAACACGTTGTACAGGTGAGTACGTACCGTGTTTTCGCTGATAAACAGCGCGCGAGCAATATCCATATTGGTTGCGCCACAGCGTAATTCATTAAGGATTTCACATTCACGCTCGGTCAACGGCGAGCTCTCCGCAGGGATCGATGCATGATCCGCGGCATACATCGCCGGGTGCATCACGCTCAATTCAGCCGTCTGTTCGCCATTTAGCACGGCCTTAACGCCCTCAATTAAACGCGATTCATCATCGTCATGGCGGAAAACACCGTACAATGCCGGCCACTGCGCCATTTCATAAAGCTCATATTTTTGTGCGCTGTTGATAATCAGCAAACGCGGATTTTCGGCGTAAGACCGAATAATATCCCGCCATAGTCCGTTCAGTTTTTTATTCGACACGGCAATATCAAATAATATTACCGATTCTTTCGGCAAACGCTGCGTCAGCGGTTTGTTGATATTATGAAGCGTCACCATAACCGACAATGCATCGCTCAGATAAGAGGCAAATGCCTTACTCTGAATTGACGGATGAGTAATAAACACAACCTGACGAGAATTAGATATATTACCTTTAAAATTAATCACTTAAAACTCTCCTTAGCAAGCACCCACCATCATGGCGGTTAAATGAATTAAACCTAAAATTACAAAAAATTAATAAATTTACATTTTAAAACAATATTTCATGGGAAACATCCTATCTCCAGAAACAGCATAAGTCGAACATACGAAAAGTGTCAAAAGATAATCTGATTTTTTTCCTTATTCTGCGAGGATAATGTCACTCCCCATTTCATAGACGTCATTAATTTGGCGTAGGCATTGATGCATAATTATATTCAGCGGCAATAACAACAAACATTAGTAAAACATCACGATAACAATGCACTGGCATGACAACTGAATAATAAAACGTCGCTTATAAAAGACCAGATGACACACGCTGTTGAAAACTTTGCGTAAAAGTCAGCATCCCGGCCTGCTGACCGGTTTGCATGACGCCCGGCAATTGATGCGTTTTCCCTTCACGGATCAAATTAGCGACGGCCCGGGTATTCACCAAAAGCTCGTATAGCGCAATTCTTCCGCCTGCCGCTGCCGGGAGTAATTTTTGCGCCAGAACCGCGCACAGGCTTCCCGCTAGCTGGCTGCGAACCGGCTCTTTTTCCTGCGCGGGGAAAACATCAACCAGACGCTCAACCGCCTGCGCCGCACCACGGGTATGTAGCGTAGCCATCACCAGATGGCCTGTCTCCGCCGCGGTCAACGCCAGGCGGATCGTTTCACTGTCGCGCAGCTCTCCCAGCAGGATAACGTCGGGGTCCTGGCGCAGCGCCACTCGCAGAGCCGAGGCAAAAGTGGGGCTATCGCGGCCGATTTCACGTTGCTGAATCAGGCACCGCTCGCTCTGATGGACAAACTCCACCGGATCTTCAAGCGTCAGAATATGCCCCTCCCGCTGCTGATTGAGGTGGTTAACCATCGCCGCCAGTGTGGTCGACTTACCGCTGCCGGTCGCCCCGGCGACCAGAATCAAACCACTTTCTTCATTCAACAACTCCGTCAACGCCGCAGGGGCACGCAGCGCCTCAAGCCGGGGGCAGCTTTCCGGCAATAAGCGCAGCGCCAGAGAAACTCCGCGGGCGTGGGAAAACGCGCTGGCACGAAGGCGCAGCCCGGCCGCCAGCGTGAGCGCAAAATCCACCTGTCCATTGGCCAGCCAGTGCGCTAGCTGCTTTTCGCTAAGCCAGTCATTGAGCCATTCCACAATATCCGGCGTGTAAAATGGTGCAGGCTCTAGCTTTCCCAGCCGACGCCAGCGCGCTGCCGAGGTATTGCACAGGTGTAGATCGGAGACATTATGCTTTACACTAAGGGCCACGATTTCTTCCAGCTCCATAACTCATCCTCGGAATATGAACGATATTGCGCATAACCTGGCACAGGTCCGGGACAAAATCTCAGACGCTGCCGCACGCTGCGGTCGCGATCCAGAAGAAATTACGCTGCTTGCGGTGAGTAAAACCAAACCTGCGAGCGCGATTGAAGAGGCGATAGCCGAAGGCCAGGTGGCTTTTGGTGAAAACTACGTCCAGGAGGGGGTGGAAAAAATCCGCTACTTCCAGGAAGCTGGCGCCGCTTCGCTACAGTGGCACTTTATTGGCCCACTGCAGTCCAACAAAAGTCGCCTGGTAGCGGAACATTTTGACTGGTGTCACACCGTCGATCGTCTGAAAATCGCCACGCGGCTTAGCGAGCAGCGTCCGGCACACCTTCCACCGCTTAATGTATTGATTCAAATAAACATTAGCGATGAACAGAGCAAGTCTGGCATTCTTCTGCCTGCGTTGGACGCCCTGGCAGCGGAGATTGCCGCCCTGCCCAACCTGCAGCTACGCGGGCTGATGGCGATTCCGGCACCTGAGTCAGAATATGTAAGGCAGTTTGCCGTAGCCCAACAAATGGCGGTAGCATTTGCGCGATTGAAAACGCAATACCCTACGGTCGATACGTTGTCTTTGGGCATGTCGGATGATATGGAAGCCGCAATCGCGGCGGGAAGCACGATGGTGCGCATCGGTACCGCAATTTTCGGTGCGCGCGACTACAGCAAAAATTAAGGAATCTGAGGAACGCCATGAAGACGTTGACTTTCCTGCTGGCAACGGTCATTGAACTTTACACGATGATCATGTTGCTACGCGTCTGGATGCAGTGGGCACGCTGCGATTTTTACAACCCATTTTCGCAGTTTGTCGTTAAGGTTACCCAGCCGATCGTTGGGCCGCTGAGACGTATTATTCCGGCCATGGGCCCCATCGACAGCTCCTCGCTGCTGATCGCCTTTATTCTCTGCGTCGTGAAAGCCATCGTGCTGTTTATGGTGGTCACCTTCCAGCCGATTATCTGGATTTCCGCGCTGCTGATTCTGATGAAGACCGTCGGCCTGCTGATTTTCTGGGTGCTGCTGCTGATGGCGATCATGAGCTGGGTAAGCCAGGGCCGTAGCCCGGTAGAATTCGTTCTGATGCAGTTGGCCGATCCGCTGCTGCGCCCCATCCGCAAAATGCTGCCGTCGATGGGCGGTATCGACTTCTCGCCGATGGTGCTGGTTCTGCTGCTGTACGTGGTCAATATGGGGATCGCCGAACTGCTACAGGCGACCGGCAACGTCCTGCTTCCGGGGCTATGGATGGCGCTATGAGTGCCGTTGAGGCCTGCGCTGACGGGCTGGTGCTGCGGCTGTATATTCAGCCCAAGGCCAGCCGTGATAGCATCGTTGGTTTACATGGCGACGAGCTCAAAGTCGCCATTACCGCTCCACCCGTTGATGGCCAGGCTAACGCCCATCTGGTTAAATTCCTCGCCAAACAGTTTCGTGTCGCGAAAAGCCAGGTACTTCTTGAAAAAGGAGAGCTCGGTCGCCACAAACAGATAAAAATCATCAACCCGCAACAGATCCCGACTGCGGTCGCGGCGCTGACAGAATAGACAGGATTAATGATGCAAAAAGTTGTTCTCGCCACCGGTAATGCCGGGAAGGTTCGCGAGCTGGCCTCGCTGCTGGAAGATTTTGGTCTGGATATCGTTGCTCAAACCGAGCTGGGCGTGGATTCCGCCGAGGAAACCGGTCTGACCTTTATCGAAAACGCGATTCTGAAAGCTCGTCACGCGGCTCAGATTACCGGTTTACCGGCCATTGCCGACGACTCCGGTATCGCGGTTGATGCGCTGGGTGGCGCGCCGGGTATCTATTCAGCCCGCTACTCCGGGGAAGACGCTAGCGACCAGCAGAACCTGGAAAAGCTGCTCGATGCCCTGAAGGATGTCCCTGACGACCGGCGTCAGGCGCAATTCCACTGCGTGCTGGTCTATCTGCGTCATGCGGCCGACCCGACGCCTGTCGTTTGTCACGGCAGCTGGCCGGGGGTCATTACCCGTCAGGCGGCTGGCAGCGGCGGCTTCGGCTACGACCCAATTTTCTTTGTTCCGTCCGAGGGTAAAACCGCAGCGGAACTCAGCCGTGAAGAAAAAAGCGCGATATCCCACCGCGGACGCGCGCTGAAACTGTTACTGGAAGCATTACGTAATGGCTAATTTGCCACCTCTGAGCCTGTATATTCATATCCCCTGGTGTGTGCAGAAATGCCCGTACTGCGACTTTAATTCGCATGCGCTAAAAGGCGAGGTGCCGCACGATGATTATGTGCAGCATCTGCTGAGCGACCTGCGGGCCGATGCGGCCTACGCCCAGGGACGTGAAATCGGGACTATTTTCATCGGCGGCGGTACGCCGAGCCTGCTCTCCGGGCCGGCGATGCAAACCCTGCTCGACGGCGTGCGGGCGTGCCTGCCGCTGGCCGCCGGTGCAGAGATCACCATGGAAGCCAATCCAGGCACCGTGGAAGCCGATCGTTTCGTCGAATACCAGCGGGCAGGCGTGAACCGAATCTCCATCGGCGTGCAAAGCTTCAGTGAGCCTAAGCTGCAGCGCCTGGGCCGCATTCACGGCCCCGACGAGGCGAAACGGGCGGCGCACCTGGCAAACGGCCTTGGGCTGCGCAGCTTCAACCTCGACCTGATGCACGGCCTGCCGGATCAGTCGCTGGAAGAGGCGCTGGACGACCTGCGCCAGGCTATCGACCTTAATCCGCCGCATCTCTCCTGGTATCAGCTGACCATTGAGCCAAACACGCTGTTCGGCTCGCGTCCGCCGGTCCTGCCGGATGACGATGCGCTATGGGATATCTTTGAGCAGGGGCATCGCCTGCTGACGGCTGCAGGTTATCAGCAGTACGAAACGTCGGCCTATGCGAAGCCGGGCTATCAGTGCCAGCACAATCTGAACTACTGGCGCTTTGGTGACTACCTGGGCATCGGCTGCGGCGCACACGGCAAGGTCACCTTCCCGGACGGGAGAATTCTGCGTACGGCAAAAACACGCCATCCTCGGGGATACATGGAAGGTCGTTACCTCGAACGTCAGCATGACGTCGAAATTGCCGATAAACCGTTCGAGTTCTTTATGAACCGCTTTCGTCTGCTGGAAGCGGCGCCGCGCAGCGAATTCAGCCGCTATACCGGCCTCGAAGAGCACGTGATCCGCCCGCAAATCGATGCCGCCATCGCCCAGGGCTACCTGGCTGAAGATGAGCATTGCTGGCAGATAACCGAACACGGCAAGCTGTTTTTAAACTCTCTGCTTGAGCTGTTTCTCAGCGAAGATTAATCCTCCGGGCGGCCCTCCACCGCCCGTTATTCTCATCTCTTTAGCACCCTCTTCCGCCCTTTTTTGTGCCCGCGTTTCGGTCAAACCGGCTGTCTGTTTTTTATTCGGTTCTTTGCAGCCAATCACAGATCTGCATCGACTTTTTTCCATTTCTTGACTCCTTTTTTGCGCAGTGGTAATCCTGCTTCATCGGTTGAGCAAATGTAAAACCGAAGTATCCTGCATGTGAATTATTAGTAACTCTTATTAAAAAAGTCTTTATGACGTCGGCTGAGGCCGGCGGGCTCAAGCATATAAAAAAGAGGGTAATACAATGAATTACCGTAATATTTTCATCGCACTCGCAACAATATCCGGCGGTATTTCCGCATCGGCGCAAGCGGCCGAATCCGCCACCGTGGCATTTTTAATGCCTGACCAGGCCTCCACGCGTTATGAGCAGCATGATTTCCCCGGTTTTAAAGCGGAAATGAGCAAACTGTGCGCCGAGTGCAAAGTCATTTATCAAAACGCAAACGCCAGCGCGACGCTGCAACAGCAGCAGTTCAATTCGGTCATTGCCCAGGGGGCGAAGATTATCGTCCTCGACCCGGTTGACTCCTCCGCAGCCGCCGCACTGGTCGAAAATGCCCAGGCCCAGGATGTGAAAGTGATCGCCTACGATCGCCCCATTCCCAACAAGCCGGCGGATTTTTACGTCTCGTTTGATAACGAAGGCATCGGTTATGCCATTTCCCAATCGCTGGTTCATCATCTGAAAGAGAGCGGCGCACCGAAAGATGCCGGCGTTCTGCAAATTAACGGCTCACCGACCGATGCCGCTGCGGGGCTGATCCGCGATGGTATTCATCGCGGTCTGAAAGAGTCGGGCTACACCACTCTGGCGGAGTTTGATACGCCGGAATGGGCGCCGCCAAAAGCGCAGGAGTGGGCCGCCGGACAGATAACTCGCTTTGGCGACAAAATTAAGGGTGTCGTCGCAGCCAATGACGGCACCGGCGGCGGCGCCATTGCCGCCTTTAAAGCCGCCGGCGTACAGCCTGTTCCGCCGGTCACCGGTAACGACGCCACGATTGCTGCGCTGCAGCTCATCATCGCCGGCGACCAGTACAACACTATCTCCAAACCCTCAGAGATTGTTGCCGCCGCAGCGGCAAAAGTGGCCGTGGAATTGATTCAGGGTAAGAAGCCGCAGGCAAGCACCACGCTGTATAACACGCCTTCTCAGCTGTTTACCCCGGCGGTCATCACCGCCAAAAATATCAAAGCGGAAATTTTCGATAAAAAGATCCAGACCTACGCTCAGGTTTGCACCGGTGAATATGCCGCGGCCTGCCAGAAATTAGGTATCGAGAAAAAATGATGTCCCTGCGCCCGTCTTCCGTAACGGGCGCAGTTTCGCCATGATTGAGGTCTCTTTTATGTTGCAAACACAGCCGCAAGAACACGCGCAAAAACAAGAAAATGTCGCCAGCACCAGGCAACCCATTTTGAAACTGAGTCACGTCTCCAAACACTTTGGCGCGGTTTCCGCCCTGACAGATATCGAGCTGGAGGTTCACGCCGGCGAAGTGGTCGCGCTGGTTGGCGATAACGGCGCGGGAAAATCAACGCTGGTGAAAATCCTCGCCGGCGTACACCAGCCCACGGCCGGCACCATTGAGTTCGACGGCAAGGCCATCACCCTCGACAGTCCGGGCAAAGCCCTGGAATACGGCATCGCTACGGTCTTTCAGGATTTAGCCCTGTGTGAAAATCTCGACGTCGTGGCGAACCTATTTTTAGGCCACGAAATTTCGCCGTTGCAGCTTGATGAAGTGGCGATGGAGGTGCGGGCATGGACATTATTGCAGGAGCTGGCGGCCAGAATTCCGTCAGTGCGCGAGCCGATTGCGTCGCTTTCCGGCGGCCAGCGCCAGACGGTGGCCATCGCCCGTTCGCTGCTAATGAATCCCAAAATCATCATGCTTGACGAGCCCACCGCTGCGCTCGGCGTAGCCCAGACGGCGGAGGTGCTCAATCTGATTGAGCGCGTTCGCGAGCGCGGCCTCGGTGTGATTATTATCAGCCACAACATGGAAGACGTCCGCGCGGTGGCCGATCGCATCGTGGTGCTACGACTCGGGCGCAATAAAGGCATCTTTACCCCCGACGCATCAAACCAGGATCTGGTGGCGGCCATTACCGGCGCAACAGAAAATGCCGTTTCACGTCGCGTCGAACGGAAATCCCAGTCTAGCGCTTCCGGAGTGATTTAATTTTATGAACAGCAAGACAGAATCCCGCCCCGCACTGGATCGCAGCGATGAGCGCGTCCGGCACAACGACGGCCTGTTCGGCATGGTACGTGCGCAAATCAATCGTATCAAAACCGGCGATCTCGGCACCGCGCCGGTCATCGCCGGTCTGATCGTTATCTCTCTGGTTTTCACCTGGCTCAACCCGGTTTATATCGCCCCCAATAACCTGGTGAACCTGCTTTTTGACTGCGCCACGGTTGGGTTTATCTCATTGGGGATCGTTTGTGTGCTGATGCTTGGCGAAATCGATCTTTCGGTCGGCTCAATGAGCGGTCTCTCCTCGGCGATTGTTGGCGTGCTATGGGTCAATGCCGGCTGGCCGGTTGCCGCGGCGATTGCCGTCGCACTGCTGTGCGGTGTCGGCGTCGGATTGATTTACGCCCTGTTGTATAACCGCGTCGGGATGCCAAGCTTCGTGGCAACGCTCGCCGGTCTGCTGGCGCTGCTCGGGCTACAGCTGTATATCCTCGGTCCCAGCGGCAGCATTAACCTGCCGTACGCGTCACCGCTGGTGCGCTTTGGCCAGCTACTGGTGATGCCCGGCTGGTTCTCTCATCTGATGGCGCTGCTGCCCGGACTGGCGATTCTGGTATTTGGCCTCAAAACGCGCACGCGTCGGCTGACGGCGAATCTGTCGGCGGAAGCCGTCAGTTCACTGCTGCTGCGCGCCATTTTGCTCACGGTAATCTTTGAAGCCGCCGTGTTCTACCTCAATCTCGGGCGCGGTGTTCCGTGGATTTTCGGCCTGTTCGTCGCATTTGTGATGATGCTCAACTATGCGCTCAAGCGCACGCAGTGGGGGCGCTCAATGTTTGCCGTCGGCGGCAACCGCGAAGCCGCACGCCGTTCGGGGATCAACGTTCGGGCTATTTACGTCAGCGCCTTTGTGCTCTGTACCACGCTCGCCACCTTCGGCGGCATTCTGGCCGCTTCCCGACTGGCGTCGGCGAGCCAGCAGGCTGGAACCGGCGATGTAAACCTGAACGCCATTGCGGCGGCGGTCATCGGCGGCACCAGCCTGTTCGGCGGGCGCGGCAGCGCCTGGTCCGCTCTGCTGGGGATCATCGTGATTCAGTCGATTTCCAATGGCCTGACGCTGTTGAATCTGCCGTCATCGCTGCGCTATATCATTACCGGCTGCGTGCTGGCGATTGCGGTGATTATTGACTCTCTGGCCCGCCGTTCGCGGGTATCGCACGGACGTGCCTGAGATGATTGAACGCGGTGTGTCCCGGTGAAGGCCGTGGCACACCGCAGAGAACGTTATTTCAGGGAACTCACCAGCGCCTTGCGGCTGTCTTCAAGAGAGACCACCCGGCTACATACGTCTTTGCCAAATTTCTGGAAATCCGCTTCCTGGTTTTTCCATTCATCCTGGATTGCCGTTTGCAGGCCGCCAAGACTGCCGAGGATCCCCTGCAGCGGATTGCCTCCGCCTTTCAGGACTGCCTTCGACCCCATTTCATTGATACTGTCCTGCAGAATGCCGCCCATCGCCTGGTTAACCAGCTGCTGGCCGTCGGCGCGCACCTGATCGATCGCTTTATAGTGGAAGGTCAGACCGTCGCTGCGACGTTCAATAATGCGGTTCATCTGGGTTTTAAGCTGCGCATCCAGTTTGGTCAGACGGCCATGCATGCTGCTGCTGGCGCCTACCTGCTCGGTAATGATTTTATCCAGCGCCTGACGCCCTTTTTCGACTCGCGTGCGCGCACCGTCATCAATCCACGGCAGGCTGCTGCGCAAACCGGCCTGGTAATCCTGGGCCTGCTCGCGCTGGGCCGCAGTCAGAGAATACTGTTTTCCGTTATAGGTCAGGTTGCCGTCCGGTTTAATCACCAGATCGCCGTTCTCCCCTTTCACCTGCACCTGCTGAGGGCTGAGGATCACGTCGTCACGCGGCGTGACGCTACATTGGTAGTCCGCATGCGCGGACAGAGCAGTAACGGACAGCGCCACCGCCAGCAGCGTTTTACGCATCATAAAACTCCCTTAAGACAAAACGGGTCGGCAATTGCCGACCCTTGTCAAACTTAGTCCCACCAGATGTCAAAAAGTTCGCTGGTGCGCACATCGGCTAACTGACGCTCTTCCAGCCACTTACGCACGATAGCCTGATGCTCTTCGGTGCATTTACCGATTTCCTGCATGCAAATAAGCCCTTCCCAGGAAAGGTAACCGCTGCCGTCAAACGCCAGTTTGTTCGGCTCGATCACTTGATCAATCAGGTCATTCACGGTCTGATCGATCTGCTCTTCCGTGCTCCCTTCCGGGAAACGCCATGCAACGGAAAAACCGATTTCCTGAAACTCGTCGATATGCATTTTTTTACGCAGACGACGGCTACGATTCTTTGCCATTATTTCACCCTCTCGAACATTAAGTCCCATACGCCGTGGCCAAGACGATGGCCACGCTGTTCAAATTTGGTTACCGGACGCGATTCCGGGCGCGGTACATAATCGTTGCTTTCTGACAGGTTACGATATCCTTCCAGAGATGACATCACTTCCAGCATATGTTCGGCATACGGCTCCCAGTCGGTCGCCATGTGGAAGACGCCCCCCAGCTTCAGCTTACTTTTCACCAGCTCAGCAAAAGGCGCTTGCACGATACGGCGTTTATTATGCCGCGCTTTATGCCACGGGTCAGGGAAAAACAGCTGCACCATATTGAGAGAATTATCCGGGATCATGGTGTGCAGCACCTCGACCGCATCGTGACACATCACGCGCAGGTTTTGAACGCCCTCTTCTTCAGCGGAGGCCAGGCAGGCCCCAACGCCCGGAGAGTGGACTTCAATACCGAGGAAATTCTGCTCCGGTTTCGCTTTCGCCATCGCCACCAGCGAAGCGCCCATGCCAAATCCGATCTCTAATGTGGTCGGCGCGGCGCGGCCAAACAGCGCGACGAAGTCGAGCGGCGCATCGTTGAACTCAACGCCCATCACCGGCCAAATGTTATCCAGCGCATGCTGCTGCCCTTTAGTCAGGCGGCCCTGGCGGCGGACGAAGCTACGAATACGGCGCAGCGGGCGGCCGTTTTCATCGAATTCCGAAGATATGACGTCGTTTTTCATAAAGATTAAGTCTGCTTGTGAAAGTGTTCGGAAAACGGGCATTATCCAAAGTTACCCGACGGATGCAAGGGTTTACAGCCTGTCGCCCTTATGCTGCAATCTGCCACCCTGATATCGCGATTCCGGAGCTGTAGCTTTGACTTTTCTCGCCGCGCAATTTTCAGCCCAGGTGCTGGACTGGTACGACAAATACGGGCGTAAGACCCTGCCCTGGCAAATGGGCAAAACGCCTTACAAAGTATGGCTCTCCGAGGTGATGTTGCAACAAACGCAGGTTGCGACGGTTATCCCCTATTTTGAGCGCTTTATGGCGCGCTTTCCGACGGTTATCGATCTGGCCGAGGCGCCGCTGGATGAAGTCCTGCACCTCTGGACCGGACTGGGCTATTACGCCCGCGCGCGAAATTTGCATAAGGCGGCACAGCAGGTAGCCAGCCTGCACGGCGGCGAATTCCCGCAGACCTTTGATGAAGTGGCCGCATTGCCCGGCGTCGGGCGCTCAACGGCCGGCGCGATTTTATCCCTCTCCCTTGGCAAACATTACCCCATTCTCGACGGCAACGTGAAGCGGGTGCTGGCCCGCTGCTATGCGGTCAGCGGCTGGCCGGGGAAAAAAGAGGTCGAGAAAAGATTATGGCAAATCAGCGAAGAGGTCACGCCGGCAAAAGGGGTCGAACGCTTTAACCAGGCGATGATGGATCTCGGGGCGATAGTCTGCACCCGTTCAAAACCCAAGTGCGAAATCTGTCCGTTAAATAACGGCTGTATTGCCTACGCAAATCATTCATGGGTGCAATACCCAGGCAAAAAGCCGAAGCAGACCATTCCGGAGCGCACGGGCTATTTCCTGCTGATGCAGCACGGTAACAAAGTGTTTCTTTCCCAGCGTCCGCCGGTGGGCTTATGGGGCGGATTATTCTGTTTTCCGCAGTTTGAAGAGGAGGCCGCACTCCGTGAATGGCTGACTCAGCGCGGGATAAAGGACGATAATCTGACGCAGCAGACCGCGTTCCGCCATACTTTCAGCCATTTCCATCTGGATATTGTGCCAATGTGGCTTACCGTAGATTCATCTGGTACATGCATGGATGAAGGCAGCGCACTCTGGTATAACTTAGCGCAGCCGCCGTCGGTCGGACTGGCAGCTCCCGTGGAGCGCTTGTTGCAACAGCTGAAGGCCGGGGCACTTGCATAGCTTTCTGGCGAATAAAGAGGATGACTAATGAGCAGAACGATTTTTTGTACTTTCCTGCAGCGTGAAGCGGATGGCCAGGATTTTCAGCTGTATCCGGGCGAGCTAGGCAAACGTATCTATAACGAAATTTCGAAAGAAGCCTGGGCTCAGTGGCAGCACAAGCAGACCATGTTAATCAACGAGCAAAAGCTCAACATGATGAACGTGGAGCATCGCAAGCTGCTGGAGCAAGAGATGGTCAAGTTCCTGTTTGAAGGGAAAGATGTGCACATCGAAGGCTACACGCCGCCTGAAAAATAGTAAGAGTCAGCTGACTCTTAAGCACAACAAACACAACGCACACTCCCGGAATGATGAAAAAATATTTAGCGCTAGCGCTCATCGCGCCTTTGCTCGTTTCGTGTTCCAGCTCAAATAAAAAGGGCGCTGAGTATAACGAAGCCTGGGTGAAGGACACCAACGGCTTCGATATCCTGATGGGCCAGTTTGCCCATAACGTCGAAAATATTTGGGGTTATAACGAAGTCCTGCTCGCCGGGCCGAAAGACTACGTTAAATATACCGACGGATATCAGACCCGTAGCCACATTAACTTTGATGAAGGTACCATCACGGTCGAGACCATCGCCGGTACCGATCCGACGGGCCGTTTACGTCAGACCATCATTAAGACCCTGCTGATGGGCGACGATCCGGGGTCAATCGACCTCTATTCCGACGCCGACGATATCCAGATCTCCAAAGAGCCCTTCCTTTACGGGCAGGTAGTGGATAACCACGGCGATCCGATTCGCTGGGAGTGGCGGGCCTCGCGCTATGCCGATTATCTGCTGCAAACGCGGCTAAAAAGCCGCAGCAACGGCCTGCGGATGATCTACAGCATCACCATCAATCTGGTGCCAAACCACCTCGACAAACGTGCGCATAAGTACATTGGCTACGTTCGCCAGTCGGCGCGGAAATATGGCGTCGATGAGTCGCTGATTCTGGCGATTATGCAGACCGAATCCTCTTTCAACCCTTACGCCGTCAGCCATGCCGATGCGCTGGGTTTGATGCAGGTCGTGCAGCACAGCGCCGGGAAAGACGTATTCCGTTCGCAGGGGAAATCGGGCCTGCCAAGCCGCAGCTATCTGTTCGATCCGGTGAATAACATTGATACCGGCACCGCCTATCTGGCGATGCTGAATAACGTGTATCTGTCAGGCATCGATAACCCGACCTCGCGTCGCTACGCCGTTATTACCGCGTATAACGGCGGTGCGGGCAGCGTATTGCGCGTCTTCTCCAGTGATAAGGTCCAGGCGGCCAATATTATCAACAGCATGACCCCCGGAGATGTCTACGCTACTTTGACCAACCGTCACCCGTCTGCGGAATCACGCCGCTATCTTTACAAGGTGAATACGGCGCAGAAGTCCTATCGCCGGAAGTAAGGTTATCTCTTCCCCCGGCCCTTTCCTGACGCGGAAGGGCCGGTTTTCCCCGCCTTCCCATCCCGTCTCCATACGAAAATGTTATTTGCATCACAATCTAATCTGCAAATTAATGTGGATTGCATTTTTTTGCGGAAGGTAACAAAACATAATGGCGTTAGCTGATAGAATTTCATCAAATTGCAACTCTGAATGTAATTATCACAACACATCCCCCGCTTACTCGTGAGGAAAATAACATGAACCTTAAGCTGCAGCTTAAAATATTGTCGTTTCTGCAGTTCTGCCTGTGGGGTAGCTGGCTGACTACACTTGGCTCCTATATGTTTGTGACGCTCAAGTTCGACGGCGCGTCTATCGGCGCCGTTTACAGCTCGCTCGGCATTGCGGCGGTTCTGATGCCAACGCTGCTGGGTATCGTGGCGGATAAGTGGATCAGCGCGAAGTGGGTTTATGCGCTGTGCCACCTGGTGGGAGCGGGTACGCTGTTTATGGCGGCCCAGGTGACCACCCCTGGAGAGATGTTCTTCGTCATTCTGCTTAACTCGCTGGCCTATATGCCAACGCTGGGCTTAATCAACACGATTTCCTACTACCGCCTGAAGTCTGCCGGTTTGGATATTGTGACGGATTTCCCGCCGATTCGTATCTGGGGCACCATCGGCTTTATCATGGCAATGTGGGCCGTTAGCTTTGCCGGTTTCGAACTGAGCCATATGCAGCTTTACATCGGCGCAGTACTCTCCGTCGTTCTGGCGCTGTTCACTCTGACGCTGCCGCATATCCCGGTCTCCAATCAGCAGAAAAACCAGAGCTGGAGCAGCATGCTGGGCCTGGATGCCTTTGCTCTGTTCAAAAACAAACGGATGGCGATCTTCTTTATCTTCTCCATGCTGTTAGGCGCAGAGCTGCAAATCACCAACATGTTCGGGAATACCTTCCTGCACAGCTTCGATAATAACCCGCTGTTCTCCGGGAGCTTTATCGTTGAACATGCGTCGGTGATGATGTCGATTTCCCAGATATCCGAAACCCTGTTCATTCTGACCATCCCGTTCTTCCTGAGCCGCTATGGCATCAAAAACGTGATGATTATCAGTATCTTTGCCTGGATGCTGCGCTTCGGCCTCTTTGCCTATGGCGATCCGACGCCGTTCGGCACCGTGCTGCTGGTTCTGTCGATGATTGTTTACGGCTGCGCCTTCGACTTCTTCAACATCTCCGGTTCGGTGTTTGTTGAGAAAGAGGTGAGACCGGAAATTCGCGCCAGTGCCCAGGGGATGTTCCTGATGATGACCAACGGCTTCGGCTGTATTCTCGGCGGTGTCGTGAGCGGGAAAGTCGTGGAGATGTATACCACCAACGGCATTACCGACTGGCAGCCCGTGTGGCTGATCTTTGCCGCGTATTCGCTGGTTCTGGCCGTCGCCTTCATCGCGCTGTTTAAGTACAAACACGTGCGCGTCCCGGCCGGTGCACACACTCCTGTCACACATTAACTGATGGCTCCCTCCCCCTCTCATCGGGGGGAGGGCATCAGCCGCATTTCGCTAATACCCACGCCACCGACAGTAAATCCGCACTCCCTCCCGGACTTAAATGACGCTTTATCAGCGCCCGGTCCATCTCCAGCAGCCGACGGCGATCCCAGCCGCTTGCCAGCAGCGTTTGCGCATAGGTCTGCACATACCGCAGGCCGGCAATCCCCCCGCGCGACACCAGATTGCTGTCCGGATTCACCGCCATCAGCCGCAGTAAAAGATCATGCAGCCGGCGACCGTTCCACTGCGGCAAAACGCCGCGTACCGTTGCAAAACCACTTTCCGCCTCGCCGCGCGCGCCGGTTAACCCCAGTTGCTGAAACTGACGTTCACCTGCGGTTGCCGCCGCGCCGCGCCCTGCCAGCTCGCGCGCTACCAGCCCCTGGCATAGAAGCCCCACTTCAGTACACAGCGTTGATGCGGTCACTTCCTGCACTCGCCCGGCGGCAAAGCAGAGCAGGCCGAGGGAAAATATCCCGCCTTTGTGGGTGTTCACGCCGCCGGTTGCGGCATACATCGCCTGCTCGCAAGCAATCCCCATCGGGCGCAGCAGGCGTAGCTGCCCGTCTGCCGGTTTGCCCGCATGGTGGCTCCCCAGCTCGGTAAAGCGAGATAACCACGGTGCAATCGCCGCAATACTGCGAACAAACAGAGCGTGATCCATATCGCGGTGGGAACCGCTGTTCAGCCGGTCCACCAGCCCCGGCTTCGGCGTCAGCTCCAGCTCCTGCCACAGCGCCTCTTCCGCCAGACGAGGGACGTCAATGGCATCACGTTTAGTCGCGAGCAAACCAGTCATTGATTATCTTCTCCACCCCACCGACCACCTGCTCCACCGGATGCTTGCGCGAGCGGGAGCAGGCATGCGCCGGCTCATCGCACACCAGGCAGCGGCGCATATGCAGGCCAAGCGACAGGCGGCCAACGTGGCCGTCCTGCGGACTTATCACATCCAGGTCCCACAGTCTGCCGAGCGGGTGCATCTGCTCCAGCGCCGCGCAGTGGGCCTTAATTTCCGGGGCATTGTGCGCCACGGACCACATCGCCTCAGGCCCCGTCGGAAGCCACAGCACCTGACGATCCCGCACCTGCCAGCGGTTTTCCCACAGCAACTGGTCACACATCTGTAGCGCCACGCCCATCGTATTACGGTAGCGGAGGCTGTTTTTTACCGCTCCCGGCGTCACCAGAGTCAGAGAGATAACCGGCTGTTGATAACGTCTTAGCCAGTCAGCCTGACGCGCCGCGCGGCGTTCCTTCGCCGCCAGCAACGCATCGAGGCTGACACCCGCTTGCGCGGGCATCGCGGTGTTCATAGGGCTACTCCTTAACCTGGCGCACGGTATCGATCACTCGTCCGTCGCGATAGCGAATGACGCCGACGATTTTATCGGTAAATTCAATCGGTCTGGGGACCCCGCTGAGCGAGACGGCTCGCGCATACAGCGCGTCGATATCGACAATTTTCATCCCGGCCTCAATCAGGCGCGCGCGGATCTCCGGGCGTGCCGGATTCACCGCAATGCCGTGGTCGGTCACCAGCACATCAATGCTTTCTCCGGGCGTCAGTCGCGTCGTCACCCGCTTCACTACCGTTGGGATCCGGCTGCGCAGCAGAGGGGCGACAACAATGGTCAGGTTTGCCGCCGCCGCCACATCGCAGTGGCCACCGGAAGCCCCACGCATGACGCCGTCGGAACCGGTAATCACGTTAACATTGAAATCGACGTCGATTTCCAGTGCGCTGAGGATAACGACGTCCAGCTGGTCGCAGCTCGCTGCCTTGCTGCCCGGGTTGGCGTAGACGTTAGTGGAGATCTCCACGTGATTGGGATTACGCGCCAGAGAAGCCGCAGCCTGACCATCGAAACACTGGGTATCAAGCAGCTTTTCAATCAGCCCCTTCTCATGCAAATCCACCAGGCTGCCGGTAATCCCCCCCAGCGCAAAACGGGCTTTCACACCGTCGCGCGCCATCTTCTCCCCCAAAAAACGGGTACAGGCGGTGGCCGCCGCACCGGAGCCGGTCTGCATCGAAAAACCGGGCCGGAAGTAGCCGGAATGCTCAATCACCTCCGCCGCATAGCGGGCAATCATCAGTTCGCGCGGGTTACTCGTGACGCGCGCGGCGCCGACGCTGATCTTCGCCGGGTCGCCCACGCTTTCAACTTGTACGATGTAGTCCACCTGATCCTGCATCAGGCTAGCGGGCATATTGGGGAAAGGCACCAACTCTTCGGTAAGCAGCACCACTTTGCGGGCAAAATGCGCATCGACCATCGCATAGCCAAGCGAACCGCAGCAGGAGCGCCCGTGGGTACCGTTAGCGTTGCCAAATTCATCGCTGCACGGTACGCCGAGAAACGCGACGTCAATTTTTAGCTCACCGTCTTGTAATAATTTCACCCGCCCGCCGTGAGAATGGATCTGCACCGGCTCATCCATCAATCCATGGGAGATAGCATCCGCCAGCTTCCCGCGCATCCCGGAGGTGTAAATGCGGCGAATCACCCCGCTCTGTATATGTTCAATAAGCGCATCGTTGCAGGTCATCAGTGAACTGGAGGCCAGCGTCAGGCCTTTAAACCCCATCTGTGCCAGCTTCGCCACCACGCGATTAATCACCCGATCTCCTTCGCGGAAAGCATGGTGAAAGGAGATAGTCATCCCGTCCTGCAGGCCGCTGCGCACCACCGCCTCCTCGACGGATTCGCACAGTTTACGACGATGTTTTGCCTCTACGTCGGCCAGCCAGGGCGTGGCGCTGAGGGCGGAATCAAACGGTTTTAAATCCCGCAGATGGGGAAAACTGGCATGGAGAAGTTCTGTCTGGTTCATTGTTTTATCCTTAACGGCGCACGCCGGAGGCGGCCGCGCGCTCCAGCACTCTCTGTGCATGGTTGATAATCGGGGCGTCGACCATTTTGCCGTTGAGCGATACCACGCCCAGGCCATTGCGCTCCCCCTCCTGCGCGGCCTCAATCACTAATTTTGCGTGATCGACTTCCTGCCGGGTAGGCGCATAGGCGTTGTGCAGCAGGTCAATCTGGCGCGGGTTAATCAGGGATTTGCCGTTAAAGCCCATCTTGCGGATCAATTCGACTTCGCGCAGGAATCCGGCTTCGTCATTCACATCTGACCATACCACGTCGAAGGCATCGATACCGGCAGCCCGGGCAGCGTGCAGTACCGCACAGCGGGCGTAGAACAGCTCGGTGCCGTCGCTGCGCTCGGTCTGCATGTCCATCACGTAATCAAACGCCGCCAGCGCAATGCCAATCAGCCGCGGGGAGCGACGGGCAATAGCCACGGCATTAATCACGCCAATCGCCGACTCAATTGCGGCCATGATGCGGGTCGACCCCACTTCACGTCCGCAGTCGCGCTCGATGCGCACCAGATGGCTTTCCAGCTCGTCAATGTCTTCCGGGGTATCGGTTTTCGGCAGACGCACCACATCGACGCCGGCGCGGACGACCGCTTCAAGATCCGCGAGGCCAAACGGCGTGCTCAGCGGGTTAATCCGCACGACGGTTTCGATATCCTGATATACAGGATGCTGAAGCGCATTCCAGACCAGCAGGCGCGCGCTGTCTTTCTCGCGCAGCGCCACCGCGTCCTCAAGATCGAACATGATCGAATCGGGACGGTAGACAAAAGCGGTAGAGAGCATCGCTGCGTTAGCGCCCGGCAGGAATAACATGCTACGACGGAGCGTATTCATCGCAGGGCCCTCCAGTCGATATGCGGCTCATCGACGGCGCGCAGCACTGCGCATTGCAGACGCGCACGAATAACGCAATCCAGCGCCCCTTTGTCTTCGATGATAATCAACCCCTGATGCACCGCCATGGCGTGCAGCGTCTCTTCAACCACCTGGCGAATCTGCTCGCCAAACTGCTTTATCACTTCACTGTGGATGACAATCTCCAGCTCGCCGTCGGCGGGGGCGATTTTCACCATCAGGTCGCTGGACTCCTGCGTACCGGCCAGCGCCTCCCTTACAATTTTCATGATCGTTTCCTGATAGTTAAGCGACTTCCGCGCTGTAGTGCGCTTCGAGATGCGCGAAAGTAGATTCCGGGACAATGTCCCGAATACGAGAATACTGTTCTGTCTTAAGTAAACGGCGGACTTCCGAGGCCGAGATAGCGCTTCCGCCCGCCTTGATGCGGGCCATCTCCTCAACGTTGATATGGCCCGCCAGGAGCTCGTGTAATGTCTGGTTGTACTGATGGGTGATATCGCAAAACGGCTCAGAGCCGATAAAACGATGGGTAATGCCAAGGGACGGCGCGATGTAGTCGCGAAAGATCAGCACGTCGATTTCGCTCCACGCCTGCTGCACTTTGCCGCTCTCTTTGAGGAAGTAGGCCGGGAAAGTGGCGCGGGAAATGATGTACTGCGAGCCTTCGTGGACGGAAACATTCGGCAGATGCGCCACTCCGGCCCGGACCATCTCCAGACGGGCGCTGAACGGAAAGAAGGAGGCATCTTCGCGTACCACAAACAGATGCAGCCAGTCGCAGCGTGCCGCCGCCTGCTCCACCAGATGACGGTGGCCGAGCGTAAACGGGTTGGCGTTCATCACAATCGCCCCGATATCCTGGCCGGGCCGGCGCTGGCTGCTGAGCGAGCGGCAGTAGCGCGTGATGCCCTGCGGCGTGTTTTCCATCAATACCGCGTTACTGCCACTCCGGGCGACAGGCCAGAAGCCGCTGCGGGCAAAGCGCTCCTCGTTACGCGGTCGGGTGCACAGGAAAAGGTGGAAGTGGCCGCGCGCCAGGGCGACGTTTTCCACTTCCGCCAGCAGCCGCGCGCTAAGGTTGACACCGCGCAGCTGCTCATCGACCGCCACGCATTTGATAACGTTGGCGGCTAGCCCCGCACAGCCCACCAGCTGCCCGCCGGACCAGGCCTCAATAAACAGCGTGATGTCGTTATCCATCCCCAGACCGCTGTCCGTCAGCAGATAGCGAATCTGACTCAGACGTTCCGGGTGTCGGGCCACTTCCGTGAGACGAAAGTCGATAGCGGGTTGCGAGTCCATCATCACGCCTTACTCAGTGTGCCGTCGTCAGCATGTTGGCTGGCGCTTCCATGATCACATTGCTGAGATGGCCGATATGCTCGATCTCAACCTCAATGCGATCGCCCTCTTGCATAAACAGCGGCGGATTGCGCTTTTTCCCTACTCCGCCGGGCGATCCGGTAATGATCACATCGCCCGGACTTAAGCGGGTGAACGTACTGATATACTCGATCAGATCCGCCACCTTGTGGATCATGCTGCTGGTGTTGTCATCCTGAACCATCCGCCCGTTCAGCCAGGTGCGGATCGCCAGTTGATGCGGATCCGGGATCTCATCAGCGGTAGCCATCCACGGGCCGAATGCGCCGGTCTGCCGCCAGTTTTTTCCCGCGGTAAACCAGCTGTGCTGCCAGTCGCGAGCGGAGCCATCCATGTAGCAGCTGTAGCCCGCAACGTGGCGCAGCGCCTCCTCGCGGCGGATATTCTCACCGCCTTCGCCGATAATCACCGCCAGCTCGCCCTCATAGTCGAATTCGCTGGAGTGGCGCGGTTTCAACACCGGCGCATTGTGGGCGGTCTGGGAATCGGGAAAGCGGACAAACAGCGTCGGCGCCGGATTGTGCTGATCGAACTCTTTGCGCTTTTCGGCGTAGTTCATGCCGACGCAGAGAATTTTTTCAGGCTGCTCAATCACCGGCAGGAAGGTCACAGCCGACATTGGCACATCCACCGTATCGTTAAGATAGCGGCTGGCTTCCGCCAGGCCGTTGCCCTGCAACAGCGCCTTCAGGTCGCCGTAGCGATCGCCCAGGCGGCGACCTAAATCAATCATCCCTTCCGCTTTGACGATGCCAAAGCTGCGAATACCCTGATAGATAAAGCTTGCGAGTTTCATTGTTTTTTCCTGAAAACTTAAACGAGGAAGTTGCCCAGAATCAGCAGCGAGACGGAGACGTTAATCGCACCGCCGATACGGGTGGCAATCTGGGCGAACGGCATCAGGCTCATACGGTTGCCGGCGGTCAGAATTGCCACATCGCCGGTTCCGCCCTGTCCGCTCTGGCAGCAGGAGACGATGGCGACATCAATCGGATGCATACCAATTTTTTTACCGACGAAGAAGCCGGTCGCCACCAGCGCGGAGACGGTGCTGATAATCACCAGCAGGTTGCTGACGGTGAAGGCGGCGACCAGTTCGTGCCACGGGGTGATCGCCACGCCAACGGCAAACAGGATGGGATAGGTCACAGAGGTCTGGAAGAATTTGTAGACCACCTGAGAACCTTCAAGAATGCGCGGGGAAACGCCGTTAAACAGTTTCACCAGCACCGCCATAAACAGCATGCCAACCGGCGCAGGCAGGCCAATCAGCTTATGGCCCAGCATCCCCAGCATATACAGCAGCACGGCCAGCAGGGCGCCAGAAGCAATGGTGGTGACGTCTACTTTTCCAGAAGAGGCGGGCTGAGAAGCGGTTTCATCGGTATTGGCACGGTTTGGCATCAGTTGGCCTTCACCGGTCAGGTGCGGATAGCGCTTACCGAGCTGGTTCAGGCAGCCGGAGATAATAATGGCGGTGAGGCCGCCCAGCATGACCATCGGCAGCACGCGGCCCAGCGCTACGCCCTGATCCATATGCAGCAGCGTCGCATAACCTATAGAGAGCGGGATCGCCCCCTCGCCCACGCCACCCGCCATAATCGGCAGTATGATAAAGAAGAAGATCTGGAACGGCTCAAGACCGAGCGCCAGGCCCACGCCCATCCCGACGATCATGCCGACGATTTCACCGCACAGCATCGGGAAGAAGATGCGCAGAAAACCCTGGATCAGCACGGTGCGGTTCATGCTCATGATGCTGCCGACAATAATGCAGCAGATGTAGAGATAGAGGATGTTGGTGGATTTGTAGAATTTGGTGGTGGACTCCACCACCACGTCCGGCAGCAGGCCATAGTAGACCAGTGCCGAGGGGATGAAGGTCGCGCAAATCGCTGCTGCGCCGAGTTTGCCGACAATCGGCAGGCGCTTGCCGAACTCGCCGCAGGCAAAACCAAAAAACGCCAGCGTGGCTACCATCACCACGATATCGCTCGGCAGCTTGCCGCCCAGACAATCGATGGCGATAAGCAGCCCGGCAAGAACAAACAGTGGTAAAGGAATAATCCCAATTTTCCAGCTATCCATAATATGCCACCAGCGCTCTTTGAGCGACGGTTTGTGAATATCAATTGGGTCCTGGGTAACAGAGAAAGAATCGTCAGTCGTGCTCATCATTAAGCCCCTTGGTTATTTTGTGCTGGCATCTTAATGTGCCAAAAGCAGACTTAATGTGAGGCTCAGCATATTAAAATCGAAACTTTAATGGCTGCTATGGTTTTAATGGTTTCTTTTATTTAATGTGATTCATGATTTATTTATTGGCGTGGTTTTTATGGTTTATTTTCCAAATTGAACAAACAAATAACATTTATTAACGTAAATTTAAGATCTGCTTTCGCTACGACAATTTCCTGCTATCTGGCGCTTGTGCAAAGGATCACAAGTTTCCAGCAAACCAGATGCCAGCGGGAAAAAAGATGATACATTAACGACTTCCATTGATACCGCGCGTGATAGTCATGAAAGTATCATTTCAAATAAAGCTGTTTATTTCGTTGACGGTCTTTTTCTCAGTGCTTTTTGCACTGCTGGGCGGCTATTATTATACTGATGTTGAAAAACAGCTATATATGGAAATGAGCACCCGCGCAAAAATACAGGCCGAAGAAATCGCCATCATTCCTTCATTACGAAAAAGCGTCGCCAGAAAAGATATTCCAGCCATTACTCAGTTTATGAATGAAATAGCAGCCCGGAGCGATGCCAGTTTTATTGTCGTCGGAGATAACAAGGGCCGTCATTTGTTTCACTCCGCATTTGCCGACCGGGTTGGCACGCAGCTCGTCGGTGGCGACAACGAAGCGGTACTGAATGGTAATACCACGACGACCATTCGCCAGGGAGGACTGGGGATTTCTCTACGCAGCAAAGCGCCAGTATTGAACGATGAGGGTCAGGTGGTCGGTATTGTCTCCGTCGGCTATCTTACCAGCTACCTCGATACCATTACCGTCAGTAAAGTCGTCAATATCCTGATCGCCGCCGTTCTGCTACTGCTCGCCCTGTTTGTGTTCTCGTGGTTTTTCACCCGCAGCATCAAGAAGCAAATCTTCTCACTGGAGCCACGTGAGATAGGCCTGCTGGTGCGCCAGCAAAAAGCGATGATGGAGTCGATCTACGAAGGGGTGATCGCCATCGACGACCATCTGCGGATCGAAGTGATCAACCAGGCAGCCCGGAAGCTGCTGGATCTGAGCCAGCCTGTTCGCCAGCTGCGCGGCCGGCGAATCAGTCAGGTGATTGCTCCCGTCCCCTTCTTCACGCTGAAAACGATGCTACAGCAGGATACACATGATGAAATCTGCCGGTTCAACGATCTCACGGTGATCGCCAGCCGCGTGCGAATCATGCTGGAGGATTCGCTGCAGGGCTGGGTCATTACCTTCCGCGATCGCAATGAGATAGATACGCTCAGCGCACAGCTCAGCCAGGTGAAACGCTACGTCGACAATTTGCGCATCATGCGCCACGAGCAGCTGAACCGTATGACCACACTCTCCGGTCTGCTGCATATGGGACGCTACAAGGAAGCTATTCACTATATTCAGGCCCAGTCAGAACATGCCCAGGAGCTGCTGGACTTTATCTCATCGCGCTTTCGCTCGCCCACGCTGTGCGGCCTGCTGCTGGGCAAGGCCTCCCGCGCCCGCGAAAAAGGCGTCGAACTTCACTTCGATCCGGCCTGCCTGATGGACAAACCCTTCGCCCCGCTCGCCGAATCAGAGCTGATTTCGATTATCGGTAACCTGCTGGATAACGCCATTGAAGCGACGCAGCGTGCGCCGCTGCCGCACGCGCCGGTAGAAGTCCTGATAAAGCTTAACAGCCAGGAGCTGATCGTGGAGGTCGCCGACCAGGGTATCGGTATTACGCCGGCATTTCGCGAACGAATATTTGAGCGCGGTATTACCACCAAAACCCACGGCGATCATGGTATCGGGCTGTACCTGATCGACAGCTATGTCACCCAGGCAGGCGGGTCTATCGAAGTCGCCGACAATATGCCGCGAGGTGCAATTTTCTCACTGTTTATTCCCACCACGGGAACCGCCAGACGCCCGGCACTGGAACTGGAAGAGACCGACTATGCAACATGAACTTATTGATGTACTGATCGTGGAAGACGAGCACACGCTGGCACAGCTGCACGCGGAGCTGATTGGCAAACATCCGGACCTGCGGCTGGTGGGGATCGCATCCTCCCTGACCGATGCCCAGGCGCAAATTGAGAGCAAGCGGCCGCAGCTGGTGCTGCTGGATAATTACCTGCCAGACGGAAAAGGTATCACGCTTATCGGCAATGCAATGCTGGCGCGTACCCACTGTTCGGTTATTTTTATCACCGCCGCCAGCGATATGAATACCTGTAGCCTTGCGATCCGCAACGGCGCGTTCGACTATATCCTCAAGCCGGTGTCATGGAAACGCCTCAGCCAGTCGCTGGAACGCTTTATTCAGTTCGCCGAGCAGCAGCGGGTGTGGAAGATTGTCGATCAGCAAAACGTGGATTCGCTGTATCAGCTGCAGGCAAAAAACTACCGCCAGGATAACGGTAGCAAAGGCATTGAGGGCAATACGCTGGCGCGGGTAGAGCAGCTGTTTAGTCAGCATACCGCGAACTGCTTTTCAGTGGACGAGGTTGCGAGCGCGACGGGACTGAGTAAGACGACCGCCCGCCGCTATCTGGAACACTGCGTAGAGAGCGGTTTTCTGAGCGTAGAGATGCTATACGGCAAGATAGGCCATCCGCGCAGGATGTATAAGCGCAGCACGGTTTGAGTGACCAAAAAACCTCTCCCGGCACGTCGCGGGAGAGGATCGGCGTCAGGTTAAGAAAGGCGCGTGGCGTCCTGGTTTAGCACGTAGCCGTACAGACGTTTGATACCGTCAGAGTCGGTCTCGCTGTATACCCCTTGCAGCTCCGGCGAGAAACCGGGCAGCATATTGACGCCCTCTTCCAGGGCCAGGAAATAACGCAGCACCGCCCCGCCCCAGACTTCTCCCGGAACCACGCACAGTACGCCCGGCGGATACGGCAGCGCCCCTTCAGCAGCCACCCGGCCTTCGGCCTCGCTTAAACGCACCAGCTCAACGTTGCCGCGAATAAACTCGCGGTTAGCATCCTGCGGGTTCATCACCACGTGGGGGAAGCTCTGCTTGCGGAACATCTCTTTTTGCAGATCCTTCACGTCAAAGCTGACGTACAGATCGTGCATCTCCTGGCACAGCTCGCGCAGGGTGTAATCGCGATAGCGGACGGGGTACTTGTTATAGATGGTCGGCAGGACGTCGGCCAACGGCGTGTCGGCTTCGATGTGCTGTTCAAACTGCTCCAGCATCACCACCAACTGGGCCAGCTTTTCCGCGCTCTCTGCCGGCGTCAGCAGAAACAGGATCGAATTCAGATCGCACTTCTCCGGTACGATACCGTTCTCGCGCAGGTAGTGCGCCAGAATCGTCGCCGGGATCCCAAATGCGGTGTAGTCACCGCTTTCGGCATCAATGCCCGGGGTAGTCAACAGCAGCTTACAAGGGTCGACAAAGTACTGCTCGCGGGCATAACCGTCAAAACCATGCCAGCGTGCGCCGGGTTCAAAGCTAAAGAAACGCCGCTCGCGGGAAATTGTCTCGGTGGAGTAATCCTGCCACGGACGCCCTGCAACCACCGGTGGAATAAACGGCTGAATCATTTTGCAGCGGGTGATAATCGCTTTACGAGCGTCAATGCCCAGCGCCACGCACTCTGACCACAGCCGGCGACCGCTCTCTCCTTCATGGATTTTGGCGTTCACATCCAGCGCCGCAAACAGCGGGTAAAACGGGCTGGTAGAGGCGTGCAGCATAAAGGCATTATTCAGCCGCTTATGCGGGCAGAACCGCGCCTGGCCGCGCAGGTGGTTATCCTTCTTATGGATCTGCGACGTTTGCGAGAACCCCGCCTGCTGCTTATGCACTGACTGGGTAACAAAAATGCCCGGATCGTTTTCATTCAAATCCAGCAGCAGCGGCGAGCAGTCGGCCATCATCGGGATAAATTGCTCATAGCCTACCCATGCGGAGTCAAACAGGATGTAATCGCACAGGCTGCCAATTTTATCGACCACCTGACGGGCGTTGTAGACCGTCCCGTCGTAGGTGCCAAGCTGAATGATCGCCAGGCGAAACGGACGTGGCGCATCGGCTTTCTCCGGCGCCACTTCCCGAATCAGATCGCGCAGGTAGCGTTCATCAAAGCAGTGATCATCAATACCGCCGATAAAGCCAAACGGGTTTCGCGAGGCTTCAAGATACACCGGCGTAGCCCCCGCCTGAATCAGCGCGCCGTGATGGTTGGATTTATGGTTGTTGCGGTCAAACAGCACCAGATCGCCGCGGGTCAGCAGGGCGTTGCTGACCACTTTATTCGCCGCCGAGGTGCCGTTGAGAACAAAATAGGTTTTGTCGGCATTGAAGACCTTCGCCGCGAACTTCTGCGCATGCTTTGCCGAGCCTTCGTGGATCAGCAGGTCGCCCAGCTTCACATCGGCATTGCACATATCGGCACGAAAGACGTTCTCACCAAAAAAGTCAAAAAACTGACGACCCGCCGGATGCTTTTTAAAGAAGGCTCCGTGCTGATGTCCTGGACAGGCAAAGGTGCTGTTGTCCATCTCGACGTACTGCGTCAGGGTATCGAAAAATGGCGGTAGCAGGTTCTCTTCATAGCTGCAGGCAGCAGCTTCCAGCTCCAGCCATTCTTGTTCTTTCCCGCCGATCGTTGCCGTCACGCCGTCTGGCGTTGCCATATCGGTATCGGTCAGCAGGAAGACCGGCAGGTTAAAGCCGCTGCGTTTAAGCAGAGCAAGGATGCCGCTGCGGCTGTCCGCTGCGGTAATGACGACTGCCGCCACATCGGTAAAATCAGTACTGTCCAGCGCCACCACGCGACGGTGGGTGGAGAGATGAGAGACCAGCGCGTGGCTGGCGGCAATGTGCATTGATTTCATTAGCGCGAATACCCGTTTCCGGAGAGTAAAAGGCTTCAGACAAGGCATTTCTGCCTTGCCCAACGAAATGTCAGGGTCCGACTGGATTCCAGCTCCGACCGCCAGACATCAGTAAAAGCAGACCGGGTCCGATCTTACTGTTGTCCTGCAGTGAGCATGCGCTGTCTTCACCGCATGAGGTGCAGGGGATCAGAATGCAGAGTAGCAAGATGAGGCGACTTACGCATCTGCGCGCAGCGGCAATGACGATGTACGGATAGAGTTATCACCGACGGCCTCACAGTTGAAGAGAAGAAAATTCGCGCAATAATGTCACCTTTGACATACCCGTGCAAGATGAAATCTGTATGCAAATACCCGACGGAATTACAGGCCTTTGCCGGGCTTTCGGGTCATAATAATGCTGTTATCAGGGATAATTAACAGGAGCTCTACTGTGGTGACAGGACCTTTTATTAATGCCGGTGCGGTCCTTTTAGGCGGCGTACTGGGCGCGCTGTTGAGCCAGAGGTTGCCGGAGCGGATTCGCACATCGATGACCTCTATTTTTGGTCTGGCCTCGTTGGGGATTGGTATTCTGCTGGTTATCAAGTGTGCCAACCTGCCGGTGATGGTGCTCTCCACGCTGGTCGGGACGCTACTTGGCGAAGCCTGCAATATGGAAAAAGGCATCAACACGCTGGTCAGCAAGCTTCAGCAGTGGCTGACGCCGAAAGGCAACAAAAAGGCGCCGCTGAATACGTCATTTATTCAGAGCTACGTCGCCATTATTGTCCTGTTCTGCGCCAGCGGTACCGGCATTTTCGGCGCCATGCGCGAAGGGATGACCGGCGATGCCAGCATTCTGATCGCCAAAGCTTTTCTCGATTTTTTCACCGCCACGATTTTCGCCTGCACCCTTGGGTTTGCCGTTGCAGCAATTTGCTTGCCGATGCTGGCTATCCAGCTGTCGCTGGCGGCCTGCGCCTCGCTGATCATGCCACTGACCACGCCGATGATGATGGCAGATTTTACTGCCGTTGGCGGTATGCTGCTGCTGGCAACAGGGCTGCGCATCTGCGGAATTAAGATGTTTGCGGTGGTGAATATGCTGCCCGCCCTGCTGCTGGCGATGCCGATTTCAGCGGCCTGGACGATATTTTTTACCTGAAGGCGCGTGCTTTTAATTCGATCTGGTGATAGATTGTGCAGTCTGCGTCGATTTGAATAAATTTCGTTGACGAAGCGAGGCGAATCGGTTTTAATGCGCCCCGTTGCCCGGATAGCTCAGTCGGTAGAGCAGGGGATTGAAAATCCCCGTGTCCTTGGTTCGATTCCGAGTCCGGGCACCACTATTTTAGTTTTGGGACGTTCCTATACGTCCGGGAACCTAGAAAAATCAGTAAGTTGATGAAAATCTGGAGTACCGCAAGGTACTGCCGGATTTTTTGACATCCGTAGTTTTTGGGGGCTTAATTGGGGGCCTGCCGGTTTGATAAACTACGGAGCCCCCACAATGCCTCTGACTGATACCGCCACCCGCCACGCCAGACCTCTCGACAAACCTTACAAACTCAGCGACACGCAAGGTTTATACCTGCTGATTAAACCCAACGGTTCCAAACTCTGGCACCTTAAGTACCGCTTTGGCGGAAAAGAGAAAAAGCTGGCGTTTGGCGCTTACCCGACTGTCTCGCTGGCAACGGCCCGTAAACTGCGCCAGGAAGCCCGTACAATACTGAGCACTGGTGCCGATCCCGGTGTAAAGAAACAGCAGGACAAGCAGGCGAGAAAAAACGGCAATACCTTCGAGACCGTCTCCCGTCAGTGGGTAGCCGCGAACATTCGCTGGAGTGAGGCACACGCCACCAGAGTCCTGCGATCACTCGAGCTGCACATTTTCCCGTTCATCGGCAATGCCCCTGTGACTGACCTGAAAACTGCCGATCTGCTTATTCCGCTACGGATAGCAGAGAAAAAAGGTTGCCTGGAAACAGCAGCACGAATACAGCAACGTACCACGGTCATCATGCGTTACGCCGTACAGGAAGGATTGATTACAAGCAACCCGGCCAATGACCTCTGCGGCGCTATCACCCCGCCACCAAAAAACCATTACCCTGCCCTGCCGCTGGAAAAATTACCGGAACTACTGGAAAGAATAGAAAGCTATTCAGGCAGACTGCTAACAAGGCTGGCGGTACAGCTTAATTTGCTGATTTTTATTCGCTCCAGTGAATTACGTTTTGCCCGCTGGTCGGAGATCGACCTGGATAATGCGATGTGGACACTTCCTGCAAATCGGGAACCCATCACAGGTGTGCGTTACTCAGAACGCGGTGCAAAAATGAAAACGCCGCATCTGGTGCCGCTGTCAAAACAGGCGGTAACGGTACTGAAGCAGCTAAAACTGTTATCCGGCAACGGGGATTTACTCTTCCCCGGCGATCACGATGCCCGTAAGCCAATGAGTGAGAACACCATCAACAAGGCACTGCGCACGATGGGTTACGACACACAAGTGGACATCTGCGGACATGGCTTCCGTACGATAGCGTGTAGCGCGTTGATTGAATCAGGTCGCTGGTCAAAAGATGCCGTGGAGCGGCAGATGAGCCATCAGGAACGTAATCACGTTCGTGCCGCCTATATTCATAAAGCAGAACACCTCGACGAACGAACTCAAATGATGCAATGGTGGTCGGATTATCTTGATGCCTGCCAGCATCAATTCATCCCGGCTTATCGCTTTGAGAAGTCGATTAAGATTGCCTGAGCCAGACTGATGCACCGAAAGCATAAACCGCTTCTGAACATACAAAGGGCTTAGGTGGAGTACAACAGAGCGAGCACTCCCCTTTGATAAAATAGCGGGATTTTTCCCCACCACCATTACCCGTATTCCAGGGACAATCGATATGACAGGCTGCGCTTATATGGCTTTTTAATGGATGCGAACAGCAGAAATTAAAAAGTGGCGTGAGGTGAGGAAATTCCTTTTCGAAGAAATGGCTAATTTGCGTCGCCCGAACCCACCCGCGAGCGTTCTCTCCAAAGGGAACCGAGCAGGCCGGGGGGAGCCGAATAAATTTTGCCGCCCCAGCGAGCAAAAAGACGCGCCCACGCGTCGGTTTATTTGGGGGGCTTGCCCCGCACACCGTCGCCGCTAAGTCTCCGGCCAGAAGCCGGTAGCGTTGCGCGACCCCCCCCTTTAAAGCAGCGTTCCCGTTTTTTTTGGAGCTTGCGAGAAAAAAACAGGCGAAACGCGCGTCTTAAAGGGGGGGGGGCGCGCGTAGCGCGTGACGGTGTGCCGCTTTTGACCCTGGGGTTTTGGCGCGGCGTCCAGACGCGACATTACCCCTGCGAGACTGGAAATAAGGGCGTCCAGCCCGCATTGACAGGCGTTCGGGATTTTATGCCGGGAAGCACAGCTTTACGGCACTTTGCCGCAACGCGACCTGGCTATCGCCCCATGACATCGCCCAACACCGTGGGGCGTACTGACTGGGCGATGTCATGGGGCGGATGGCGAGAAGGGTCATTGAGTTTAAATAAGCTCTCTGTTTTTTGGGGTTTACTTTAACTGGGCGTCAGTCGCTTAACCGGATAATCAAGTTCATGATTTCCTCGATAACAACTGTACTACTCCCCTTACCTACTTCCGCCAAAATCCTTATCCAGTTGGCCTGAAATACTGTTAAGCACACGCTTTAAGATTCTGGCTCTCTGTCCCGGCGTCATAAATCTGAACATACTGTTAAGTAACTCGAGATCTTTTTCAAGCGCATCAGCATCCGATCGCAATGCTGGCTGACCATCCTCGTCGCCCAATAGCCATCCTGCTTTGATGCCCATCCCAGAAGCTAATTTTTTAAGCTGTAAAATCCCAGGAACTGAGTCTCCCTTCAGATAACTCCTGATAGTCGAGTTAGGTATACCTGTTTTGACAACAAGTGAGCTAACCGTGTCATCTGTCGCAGACATAGCATCAGTCAGCCTCTGGCCGAATTCTGACGTAGTCATTTCTTAGTAAGGTAGTTTTCTTCTTGTTTAAGGAGATTGGTTACGGTTTCAGAAAGTTGTCTAAGGATTATTTTTCTTTGCAAGACAGTAAGATATTTGAATGTTTGGTTAAGGAACTCAAGGTCTTTATCCTCTCTATTACCATCTGAATCCTGGGCATCAAGCAATAGAGAAACATCAATACCTAATACTAGTGAAATCTTTTGGAGCACGTCGGCCTTAGGTAAATTTTTCCCATCCACGTATTTTTTAATCATTGGCTCACTAACACCAATAGCCTTGGCTAAGGCCGCATTAGAATGCTTTGTAAGCAGCATAGCTTGAGCCAATCTTCTTCCAAACTGGAATTTGTGATCTTCTTCTCGATTTTCTTCGTTCTTAATATCCATTTCAGTTACCCAGAAGAATAAGCCGTTGATTATTAATCAATTAATAATATTTTCACGAGATAAAAGTTAAGATTCACATTTAAAGTTAACTTTGTTATCTTATAGTCATTCATCTCATTGCAGACATTGTATTTCTGCAAACTTAACTTCTGAGAATCGCATAAACAGGGCTGAAATGCCACGCCTGCGCTCGCCCTGAAAAAAACTAAGCAGGTGCTTGAGTCTGTACCGCCACTGTGTCCGGGGTCTCTGACTGTTGTATCAGCCATGCTGGCTCCTCCTGGTCGGTTTGCCAGGGCCACGGTTTTTTTTCTCCAGACAGAGGACTGGACATGGAACTGCTCAGCCTGAACGACGGCATCCTTACCTTTATCCAGAGCGCCAGCGGACATTTTCTCACGCTGGCCATCACCATACTGCCCGTATTTCTGTTCATGCGGATCCTGCTCACTGTGACCCTGCGCCTCGTAGGTACCGCGCAAACAGAAGCCCTCGCCCGGCTTTGTGGCCGTTCCAGGGTGCTCACCTACGGGCTGTTGCCAGTGATTGGCTGGCTGCTGCTCCGGGCTCCAGGGGCGCTGGCCCTCGGGTTCGTGTTGCCGGAGAAAAGTAAGCCCGGCTTCGAGGATGCACTCACCACCCTTGCCCATCCCCTGTCCACCGCCTTCCCGGGGGTAGTGACCCCTGAACTGGTCGCCTGGCTAAGCATTACGGCCGGACTTCGGAACCATGGCCTGCCCGTGACCCAGTTGGTCCTGCGCTATCTCCTGACTGGCGTGCTGATCTGCCTTATCCGGGGAATGGTCACAGAGTGGATCTTTCTGCGGATCACCTCACGAGGGAAACGCTGATGCAACGCTACCCCACCCTCATCATCAAACAAGGAACCCATGTGGAAGACTGCCGCTCACTGGTGCGGGAGTCTCTATCCGGGGACGGCATACTGGTCATGTTCTTCGAACATGCACATGTGCCTCTCCACGACGGGGTCCTGCATCCGGGCAGTCCGACTTCAGAGCTTGCCGATCTGTGGGGCGCATTCATCATCGAGGAGGGCTATCCATGGAGCTGATCCACATCACCCCCGGCCCCGGGGGCAGCGGCACAGGCTTCTGGCTTCCGCTACGCAGCGGCCGGATCATCCTGTGTCTCACAGGCGGGGATTTTCATCCCGTCGCCATCGAGCTGGCGGCCCTGACCGAGTCCGAGCTGATCAACGGCTATTCCACCCTGCCCCCCGATGAACGGTTGCTCTGCGTGGTGCTCGACGACCCGGGCTCCCTGCTCTGTGGCCTTTATCCTCAGAAGCGCATTCCGGTAATCAACGTCCGGCCGGGCCGCTACAACGGCCATCTCGCAAGCGTCATCACCGATGCCACCTATGTCTCCGGAGTGACCCTCTCCGAAATCGCCCGGGCGGACATACACACCGTGCCCGATCCGGTCTCATCGCCCATAAGGGAGTCCGGGCCAGTGATCCGCCATTCGCCACCCGCGCCACGCGGGATTAAGTGCCTTGCCGCCGGGGAGGTTCGTCTGGCCCTGTGGGTGGGGGAAGTGCTCCCCCTGTTACGCGATACAGCCCGGGAGGCCATTCAGGTATCACTGCGCGACATCCTGCCCTTTATGGCCCTGATCGCCCTGCTGATGGCCCTCGCCGAAAACTCAACCCTGGGGGCCGCCATGGAACACCTGCTGACCCCGCTCGTGGGCTCGGTCTGGGGACTCCTGCTGCTCTCGGTCATCTGCAGCTTCCCGTTCCTGTCCCCGCTGCTCGGGCCGGGGGCGGCCTTCACGCAGGTGGCTGGAGTGATTATCGGGACGCAGATCGGGGCCGGGACCCTGCCTCCCGCCCTGGCTCTACCCGCCCTGTTCGCCATCAACGTGCAGGTCGGATGCGATTTCATTCAAGTGGGGCTGGCTATTCAGGGAGCCAGCCGGGCCACTATCGCCGCCGGAGTACCGGCTTTTTTACTCTCCCGCCAGCTGACGGGACCGCTGGCCGTCATTATCGGCTGGCTCTGCGCCACCGGACTGTTTACCTGACGCACGGCTGATGAGGGGGCCGGTACGCGGATAGCCGACCACGGGGGATAACGCACCGGACCGAAAGGATACAGTGAACGGCTCATCACCCCCTTACCGGGTGGGGATAACTGTTGCCTGAAACTGACCAATACCCATGCACGGGGAGGTATCGGAACCCACACATAACCTGACTGACAGTACTACCCGATTTCGTCTCTGGCCTTTATTTCGTATACGGGCAACGGCTTCGCTCACGCGTTATTCAGGCAGGACACCAAAACTAACGCATTAACGGATAGAAAAGGATGCCCTGGAAATGAAAATTAAGAATCTACGATGGTACATTATTGTCCTGGTTATGATGGGTACCATTACTAACTACCTGTCCCGTAATACTCTTGGTATCGCTGCCCCGACCATGCTGAAGGACATCGGCTTTACCGAACAGCAGTACGCCTGGATCACCGCCGCCTTTAACCTTGCTTACCCTGTGGGCGGAGTCGGCGCCGGCTATATCATGGACCGGTTCGGCGTACGCTGGGTTTTCGCCATGATGGCCATCCTCTGGTCCGTCTTTAACGCGCTGACCGGTTTCTTCAGCTCCTGGCTCCCCATAATGATACTCCGGATGGGTATTGGCCTCACCGAATCTACCTTCAATCCTGCCGGGATGAAAGTCTCCGCCCAGTGGTTCCCGCCCCGGGAGCGCGGCCTGGCCTGTGGGATCTACAGCATCGGCACTTCAGCCGGGGCCATGCTCGCTCCGCCCGTGGTCGCCTGGTCCATCATCCATTACAACTGGCGCATCGCCTTTGTCGTGGCGAGCGTCTTCGGGATTGTCTGGTCCGTGCTCTGGCTGATTGCCTATCGCGCCCCGGAAAAGCATGCCCTCATAACAGAAGAAGAGCTCGCTCTGATTGGCCGCGAAGCAAAGCGCACGAAAGTCACGCACCGCGTCTCGCTGAAAACAATGCTGCCCCGGCGGAACCTCTGGGCCATCTCCCTGCCCCGCCTGTTTGCGGACCCCACCTGGGCCGCGCTGGGCTTCTGGATGCCCCTCTATCTGGTCACCATCCGCCATCTGGATCTGAAGCAAATTGCCCTCTTCGCCTGGCTGCCGTTTCTCACCGCTGACGCAGGCTGCCTCTTTGCGGGCCTGTTTGCCCAGTGGCTTCACCGGCGTGGAGTCACCCTCATCAACGCCAAGCGCATCACCTTCACCCTGGCGGCCTGCCTGATGACGCTCATCCCGCTGCTCAATTTTGTCACCACCACCGGAATGGCCATCACCCTCTTCTGCGTCGCCGGGTTCGCCCACCAGTGTGCCTCCATCACGGTGATCAGCATGTCTGCCGAGTTCTTCAGCGAGGACGAGGTTGGCACCGTCACCGGGTTTGCCGGGCTGGTCGGCGGTGTGGGGGGATTTATCGGGACGCTGCTGATCGGGGCCGCCGTGGCCAGGATCGGCTATAGCCTGGTCTTCGACGTGCTGGGCTTCCTCGATCTTATCGGGGCCGCCCTGCTCTGGACCCTACTCAGCATTCCCCGCTCCGCTCCCCTCCGTGACTCTGTCCTTAACCCGGGTCTCTGACCCACCAGGAGAAAACATCATGAAACAGTTCAGTCCGTCCGATATCCAGCGCCTGAGACAGGCCAGCCTCGACGATCCGCGCATCCTTAAAAAAATACTCAAAGACAATGAGGTCGTGCTTAACCACCCCGTTCTGGTCCCCGAAACAGGATGTGCCAGCTGGGAGCTCTTCTACTACTGTCCGAAACATGGCGTCCCGCTTATCTGGGACCGGCTCTCGCCGGAAGCCTACCATTGCCCGGTCGATAACGAAGTTCTGACGGGGGAACCGTACCGGGGCGCCTGGTGGCGAAAACTCAACGACCTGAACGCCCGGGCCTGTTATGAACTGGGTATCGCCTGGATGCTGACCGGGGAGAAGGTCTATTTCACGATAGTGCGGGATATCCTCATGGCGTACGCGCGCTACTACCCCGGCTATGCCGAGCACGGTGGGATCCCCTATAACGGCCCCGGGAAAATGAATGCCCAGACGCTCTGTGAAGCCCTGTGTCTGTCCGGGTTTGTGAAGGGCTACGATCTTATTTATGACGCACTGGCCCCGGCAGAACGAACCACCATCGAGCGTGATTTACTCCGGGCCTGCGCCGAATTTCTCATCAGTAAGCGCTGGAAGCAGCTGCATAACCATGAAGTACGGATCAACAGTGCGCTGGCCATGACCGGCGCAGTGCTGGATGACCCCCGTTATCTACAGACCGGCGTCAATGCGGTCTGGGGCCTGCACGACCAGCTCAGGTGCGGGGTCCTCAAAGGCGGTCTGTGGTTTGAAGGCTCCCTGCACTATCACTATTATGCCCTTCAGGGCTTCTTCGAATTTGAGCGTATGGTCCGCTATGCCCATCAGGACTACAGCCTGATGAGCCAGCCGTACTACAGGAAAATGCTCGACCTGCCCATTAAGCTGCTGATGCCGGACGACACCGAGCCCGCATTTAATGACTGTATCCCGATGAAGGATACAGTGACCTATCCTGACCTTTACGAGTTTGCCTACGCCTGTTATGGGGAAGACAACTTTGCGCGCATGCTCTCCATCATCTATGACAAGGAGCCCCGGACCAGCCTGGGTGCCTTCCTGTACGGCGATCCGCGGCTGCGCATCACGGAGCCGGTCCGGGAGACGGGCAACTATCACGACCCGGATAACGGCATCACTATCTTCCGCAATCCAGAGCAGGGTCGGGCCGTGGTCGTCAAGCACACCCCCTACGGGGGCGAGCACGATCACTACGATAAGCCCGGGCTCATCATTTACGACCAGAACGTGGCCATTCTTCCTGATATGGGGACCACCGGTTACGGGGCCCCAATGCACTACAGCTACTACAAAAACACGCTTACCCATAACGTCCTGTGTGCAGAAGAGTCCAACCAGCCGCCCGCCAGTCCACAGACACTGAGCTTTACGGAGACGGAAAAGTACGCCGAGGTGACGGTCGAGGTGGACTGGCGTGAGCCCCCGGCCGATGTGCCCAGCCTGACCCACATAGAGTGGAACACCCACGCCTACCGGGACATTGTTTATCGTCGCAAGGTGGTCGTATATGAATACATGGTGGTGGATATCACCCGCGTGACCAACCCGCACCGCCGTCAACTGGATAACATCCTGCACATTGACGGCGAAAGGCTGGTGACCACCGGGAGCTACCTGCCCCTGCGCGATTATGACGAAAGCGACCCGATGTTTTACTTCAGCGAATGCTTCGTCAGTCCGATGGGGCGGACACTCGCGGTGCCGTTCCGCACCCTGATGGGGAAAAAAATCCAGATCCACTGCGCCTGCAGTGATCCGAAGGCAGAGCTCCACCAGTTGCAGGGCCCGGCAAACCCGCCCCTGACGTCACTGAGCTACCTGAAAACCCGCTCGCGGGCACCCGTATTCATCAGCGTTCACGTGATTGACCTGCACGCGGAAGAGGACCTGATGCGTAACGTGTTTATCTCGCTGCGGCAAAACACCGTCAATATCGCCTCGGATTTACAGCGGGAGATCATCACCCACCCTATCTGATGTCCTAAATTAGCTACAGTGCCTGACGATACGCTATCTTCCACAATCAGGGCCATTCGGACACGGTGCGGCTGAATTCAGGAGAACCAGCCTTAGGACTGGTTTTTTGATTACCAGGGCCGGAGAAAAAAGGGAAATCGCATCAGCCAGCTATCTGTGCCCTGGCATTTTGAATGGATAAGGGTATTTTACCGCAACTGGAAGCCATTACTAAAATTACGGTGTATTTCTGAAGTTCAGATTAAGCAGTATCTGGTCAGATACACCCAGAGTGCGCGCTATGTCATGTCAGTTGTGGAAGGAACTCACCGTTTCAATCTTAACGGTGAGCCGGTGGGCCTTATCAGCGATGAACACAGGGAACGCGCCAGGGAAAAGATTAAGAAGCTGAGAAAATCGCAGTAAGTTTATTACACTGCCTACCGGGAAATGAGCTGCAGGGCATAACTGATGTTGAGGCCTGTCATGTTGGTATTGAGCTTCTTCATCACGCCTGCGTTCGTATATCTGACACTGTCCTTCAGGCTGCCCTGGTAGCCTTTTGAGGTGACAACCTGCCGCTGTTCAGGCGCACTGAGCCCCCTCTTCCCGCGAGCAGGTCCGATTCGACGGCACGGAGGTACACCGGAGAGGCGGCCCCCACAAACCGATCGTCAGGCCCTGCCTGCATCAGCGTCTTCAGGGAGGCACACCGCCGTTCCGCAGGCGGTCGCGTTGTCAGCCGTTCCCAGTGAGTGCGATGGCAGAACGGCATCGAGGAGAACGTAGCCTCGTACGAAACCACCGGGTCTGATACGTGCAGTAGCTCCAGGTCAGCTGAAATCACCCACATTTCGGCACCGTTACGCGCCGCAGCTGCCCTGCTCCAGCCTTTCCAGCCAGAGCCCGTAAGCTCTCTCCACGTCACGTTCATCCGGAAAGACCGCATCACCTGCAGGCACGTTTTTGCGTTGACGCAGGTGACCATGAGATTGACGTTGCCTGTGCTTATGACTGCGTCACCCCGCTGGGGTCGTTCCAGGCAGTCACCGTGGCCAGATGTTCTCTGTTACCGGTCATGATATCCCGTGTCCGCGCGGCCGCTTTACGGTTTCGGGACATGCGTAATCGGCTATCGCCGGGTGCTGACGTTGTCCCTGGGTGGCTGCAACCGGCCGGCTGCGGAGGACGGCATTCCCGGTCTGCCGGACCCGCTGCAGAAACAGCAGGTCCGCAGTCTTGTCGATTCCCCCGCCGGCAGTCAAGTTCAGGTCTGTTTTACAACACACATAAATACCGGGGAATGAAGATTACCAATGACGTAGGCATTGTTTATTCTGTCAACGGTCATATAGCGCACTTTTTCTTTGCTGATACTAAAAAATAAGGCGTCCATTATGGCATCTGACGTATTATCTGCGGCATGTTTTACCGTCGATATATGATTCATTTGATACACATTCCTGCTGTCTTTTTCGTAATGAAAATGTATGTCTCTCGATAAAATCATTGTCCGGTTGTCAGCGTTAAGCTGGCCAGAAAACGCGATATACGCTGATTTATCGCGACGAAAAACTATCATTGTATCCACGGAGGACGTAAAGGATGAAGAAAGATTTTCCATGCTGAAAACGCTCGTGCAGGTGTCAGAAAATACTTCACTGGAACGTTTCTGGAGGATGCTGAAAATAACAGCCAGAGTGACCAATAAAAACACCGCAACGAAGACATATTTTATCTTTTTATTCATTTCTGTAATTTACACCATAATAGTTTTTACATGCCGCAAACTTTCCTTTTGCAAATTTGTTAAATGTGCAGCGAGAAAGAAATACACGCCCCTTATCGCCATACACGGCTGGATCTGAGGGCTGGAAATAAATTTCAGTGTCCGGCGTACAGAATATATTGGCGTGTTTCATCACTTCACGAGCCAGAGTCAGTTTTACCGGCGTCATTTTCTCCGAGCCCGGCTGCAGGGTCATTATTTTACAGCCGTCCACGTCACCCAGATAAAATACCGGGCTTTCAGGAATTTCATTCCTGCCAAATAACTCAAGCTTAAGAACAGAATCGGAAAACAGGGATACCACGCCCCCGGTGATGATTACCGCGGTCAGGACCAATATTCTTAACGGGGGGATATACCGTTTCTGACTGATGACGGGCAGAGCTTCTTCAGGCGACTGTAAGGGAAAGACATCATCATCCGTTTGTTTTATTTCAATGTCCACATCACGGGACATCATAAAGCCGACTTTGGGTACGGTTATAATCACCTCCGTCCCGAGCTCCAGATTTACGAATATTTTTCGCAGGTCGGCAATATATTTGTTCAGGCTGTTATTGGATGACCGCAGCCCGTGCATCGTCCAGACCGTCTCAAGAATATCGTCCCGGGAGGCGACCTCCCCATGACGTTCAATCAGGTAAGT
Source organism: Klebsiella sp. I138 (assembly GCF_051131765.1). NCBI lineage: Bacteria > Pseudomonadati > Pseudomonadota > Gammaproteobacteria > Enterobacterales > Enterobacteriaceae > Klebsiella > Klebsiella sp. I138. The sequence goes on along the minus strand of NZ_CP180447.1, from coordinate 4,950,345 downwards.
AAGCAGCCGGCGGGCGCCGTCCACGATGGTGTTCAGCGAGCCGAGATGGGCCATGAAGCGATCATATCCCGCACTGTAATCATCAATGTCTGCCTGGTTATGGGCGGACTCATGTTTCTGCTCCTGTTTCAGCTCATCGAGTGTTTCCCTGATCCCATCCTGCAGACTGTCCAGCGCCCGGGTTGCCCGTTCAGTGGTACTGCTGAGGTAGCGCTCATCCCGTCCGAAGGTGGTCTGACGTGCCAGTTTTTCTTCCATACCGTGCTGGGCATAAAATCGCAGTCGGAACTGCGCATCCTTCTCTTTCGCCTGCCATTCGGTGAGTGTTTCACCTGATGTTTTCAGACGACGATATTCGCGTAACCTGTCGAGGACGACTTCTTCCTGCTGGCGAATTTTGTTCCGCATGGTGGCCAGGCGCTCCCCGACCAGTTTTTCAATCAGGTCGTGTTCAAATCCCGCGCCGGTATTGGACAGGTCTTTCTGGCCAAAATACACCGGCTTGTGCAGCACCGTTTCCCGTAGCGCCACCCCGTGCCGGGCCTGACCGTCAAAAATAACCTGCGGCTCCTGGCCGAAGATGCGGGTTATCTGATAGGCCCGTCCGTGACGGCACACGGCATCGACGGTGATCTTCCCCCCGCTTTTGAGTAAATTACTGACCAGATTTTCTTTGTAATCGCGGTCAGAAGCCTTCTCGCCAAACGGAATGTCCAGTGCATACCGGATCCCTTCAAGGATGGAGGATTTTCCACTGCCGCGGATCCCTATCAGGGTGTTCAGCTCCGGCGATAATTTCACCACGGTTCCGCCAAGCGAACCGGCTCCCTCGAATGCTATCTGGCGGATATGGCTGTGGTTCAGTGCCGGTTTCTCCCCGCTGACGCGGTGCGGGAAATCCTGTAGCGCAAATCGGACAGCCTCAAAACTGTAATCTCCCAGTTTCAGATAGCTGGCGACTTTTCTGGCACCAATGTGATCCAGCGTTTTGGCATCACATCCCTGGACTTCGGCAGGATAGCGTTCACCGAGCACGCCCTTAATTTTGACCCGCAGGTCGTGGGTCATCACCTTCTGAAATCCCGTTACGCGCCGGCGGATAAGCTCATTATCAAAAAGCTCCCCGATCCGGCCAGGGCTCAGCCCGCCCCATAACCCGTTAGGGGCCTCCACGTGGGCAAACACAATAAAGTAATCCCGTTCGTACCGGTCAAGGCGCTGGATGGTCTGTGTGATATTTTCTGTTGAACGGGCATTTTCGTTCTCAAAATTATCAACGCCCGCAAACGTGGCCGTCAGGAAACTTTCAATATGGTTTGTCTGCTGCGGATTGATAAACCACTCATCAGCAAACACCACGAGTGTGTGCACACCGGCCTGGCCATCATTAACGGACAGCTCCACGCCGGGGAGCAGCTCCATACCTTCATGGCGCGCGGCTTTGCGCAGTGCCTTAAACTCACCGGGATCGAATTTATTGTGATTGGTGATCACGCCGACGCCCACTTCAGCCGCTTTCAGGGCACTGACGTAGTCGCGAATATACCTGTCGGATCCTCCGGCATAGCGAAATTCTTTATCTGCACGGGTATGAAGATGAAAATCCACCTTGACCCAGCAGGAGCCATTCTCAAATACAGGATACATTCCCTGATACCTTTATTCGGTTGCTGATGAATGCCCGAAGGCTTTGAATAATTTTTTATATTAAGGCGATCCCGTTCCGGCTTCATTTTATTTCCGTAACAGGTTAATCAATATTTGATCTGAACCCGAAGCGCATGTAACGGGTTACGCATGAGAGGGGCGGCTTTCTTTTCCGGCTTGCGGATTACCGCAACAGAGCGTGATGATTATTGCCTTTCTGACAATAATGAAATAAAAGCAACAATAACTGAGTATTATTACTTTAGTAGCATTAGTTTCTTTATCTTCTCACAGAGATCCGAAAACCCCTGAAGTCGGATCCTCACTGAAAAGCCGATGAAGATTAAAGTTTGAATGCAATTTTGGCGAGGCCTAATAGGAGGGATTACTGCAAGGAACCATCGTCCGCTCTGAGCGAGGAGCAGACGTTCATATAATGTAATGACGACAATGTGGCTCACGTCGTCAGAGCTGACAGCGAAGTGTTGACCATCTTGCAGGGTGTCCGATGAATTCACGCAATGTATCGAAAAATACCGTGACTCTTGCGGTGGGGTGATACACGTAACGCGCCCTCTGCCGCCTGACACACCACCACCAAACAGGTTACTATCCTGGCCTGGTGCAGAAAAAATGTCCGCCTCATCTGACGGAACAGACCGGAGAATAACATCCGGGCTGATCAGCGAGAAGAAACTGAAGCTTTGTCCTGGAGGCATCATCCGCTAAGATGCCATTGTTTGGTGCTATATTTGCTATTATTTTCAGGTGGTACAACAGGGAATTAGCCATCTTGTCCAGAAAAAAATATTTCAGTGCGATTCTCCTGATCGTGGTTTGCACAACCTCTCTGTTTGCCATGCTGGCTGTTCGCGAGGCGCACGATTTGAAGAACTATATGGGGTACGTCGCTGAAAATGGGAAGTCGGCGCTTTTCCATGAAGAGTCTTTTAACCAGAATATTGCCACCCGGCTTTCGCGGGAATTCTATCGCCGAATAGCCGATGCGTCCTCTACCGGCACCGAACGGGCCGCAATATGTCAACATCTTGAAAACGTAGGTGATATTTACGGATTCAATCTGTTGAAGAAAGAAGATATTAATCTCGACGGCACCCTGCAAACACGCAATAGATCGTGTAATGAGTGGGGGGGAGACATTGGCGCGCTACCGATAATTCACAACGCCGATCGCATCGCTCAGTCGAAGTACAGCTTTTCAAATTATACTGGTTATACGTTCAGGAATATCAGATACTACATCGACCTTGATTACAACTATATTTATATTAATCAGCTAGTTAATACTCACGACTATACCTTCAATAACTGGCTCGAGGGCAATAATGGTAGCATCAATATTGCTCGCAGCGCGCACACGATTTCGATTGATGATAATGCTCTGAAAGACCTGCTGAGAGGGGAAACCACACTGTCTCATATTTATCAGGATGGCTATACCCGAAATAATATTATCAGCATGCTTAGCCCTGTATTTCTGGGCGACAAAGTAAAAGGTATTATGATTACAGACATCAACATTCACGATCTGGTGGTTTCGTTTAAAACAGTCAACCGCCCGTTGCTGTGGCAATTTCTTTCTTTATATGTCACCGACAATGTAACCGGCAGCAATATTTTTTTCCATAAACCATATATCAAATCTTATGCATTGATCAGTTATGAAGACTCGCTCACCCAGTATTACACCCTACATGTAAAACTGGATGCTAACTACATCATTATTGCGAATTTATGGCTGCTGCTGCTTTATCTCCTTGGAACCTGGACATTATGCCGGTATGCCCATAAACAGTTAATCAGACAAACCTTACTTTCCAGGGATAACGTGACGGACGCGATGACCGGGCTATATAACAGAAAAGTTATTACACCGGAGCTGAAACATAAAATCGGCTCACTCGTTGACAGAGTTATCCCCGTCACGGTCATCGCCATTGACAGTGACGGACTCAAAAGAATCAATGACTCTCTCGGTCACCATATGGGCGATAAAGTGATACAGTTACTTGGGATGGCGCTGGGCAATGCTATTCGTAAAAGTGATTATGGTATCCGGCTTGGGGGCGATGAGTTTTGTCTGGTTCTTATCGATTATTCTCTGGATAAATCTCGTGAAGTCATTGCCCGTGCGCAGGAACAATTACTCGCAATTGACCCGGATAAACTGGTGGCATTTTCCTGGGGGGCATATCAGCTGCTGCCAGGAGACACACTGGAAGTTGCCATTCTGAAATCCGATGAATTGCTTTATCAGCATAAACGGAGCAAGTACCCCGAGCGTAACTGACTATTTTAAATAGTTTTTTGCCTAAATCATACTGCCGATGCCGCTAAGAAGTGGTTTAAAATCACTTTGCGGCTCCAGATGAAATTGGTTAACTTGGGTCTACACAGTGTTAATGGGAAAATTTAACCCTCTCTCGTAATGAATTCGCATGGTACGAATAGAACAGAGTCCTCTTCTGGCAAAAAGCCGCCTGTCATGCTTGGAGGCTTAGCGTAGGATATTTTCCGTTTTCCAGGCCCCTCACTGGGAACGACTGACAACGCGTCCACCTTCGGAACGACGGTGTACTTCTCTGAAGACGCTGATTCAGGCAAGGCCTGACGATCGGTTTGTGGTGGCGTCCTCCCCGCTTTACCTGCGTGCCGTTGAGTCAGACCTACTCGCGGGCAGGAAAGCTCTCCGCAATCAGGAACAACTGGCAGTAGTCACGTCAAAAGGCTATCAGGGAAGCCTGAAGGGCAACGTCATTTATACGAGCGCAGGCATGATGAAGGCCCTCAATACCAATGTGACGGGTCTCAATATCAGCTATGCCCTGCAGCTCATTGGCTTAATGGATCTGCACACCAGAAAAACAGTTCAGGTAAGTTTCTTCAAACGTCGCTTTCACGGCTCTGCCTGTAACTGAACAGTTCTACGACGCGTCAATTGCCAGGCGGTACATTTTTTCCAGTACAAGCGGACACCTGAGCGTCAGCGTCTGCGACGCAAAAGCCATTCCTGCCTTGTCATGATGGTTCCGTTATGTTGTTCAAAATTCTGCCGCAGCCGGCATGAGCCCGAAAATCTTTATGGATCCATCGCACGGAAAGAAATTCCGCTCAGTATACTACCGGCTGGGGTAGCGTAACCAGCCCACCAAAATCGTTTATAAAAGAGGGATAAATGGTATTCAGCGAATTTTTCATCGGAAAAAAAGCCTTGCTGCCCGGCGCTATCATCCCTCCATGATTAAGGATACTTCTCCCGTCTTTGTCTTCGGCAATGCTGGCAACAGAAACAAAATACGGTGTCGGATTGTCGCCCTCAATGCCACCTTTGACCTTTTTCCAGGTCAGCGTTTTAAACGCCTGTTCAGCGCTACCCTGTAAACCTGCCGGCCGAAAGAAAATCTTAAGGCGGGAACGGAAGGCCATTTTGAGCTTGTCAGTACTCCCCTTTTTCTCTGCCGGAATTTCAAGCACATTGAGCCAGAACAGCGACTCTTTATTAACAGGTAAATTTTCTCCCGTATAGATAAGACGGAACATCTGGCCTTTCCCCCCGTTAATCCGCTTTACAGGCGGTGTGACCAGAAAAGGTGCGCTGGCTTTATCCGGAGTGGCATCAGCATTACCCCGATCGCTCCATATTTGAACGAGCACGGGTTGCTCGCCATCATTATCAACTTTTACAGTCACCTCTTTCTCATTCCCGGGATAAACGATCCGGGTTCCTGTGATAACAACACCGGCAAAAGCTGGCGTCCCGGACAGGAACATTATAAGAAATACAAGAACAGGATAAATGGATATACGTCTATGCATTTTATTGACACCTTATCAATCAAGTCAGCCGGGAGCATAATGAGTTTAAAAAACATAACATCCACATAAGCCTTCTCAGAGCATTAATTTCCCACACTTACTGGTATGTGATTGTGAAAACAACAGCCCCATTAGCCTGTCCTGCCTGAACATTTGTGTCAGTCTGAACATAGCGTGCCTTCAGCGGAATAGTGACTGTAGAGTTATCTTCTTTTGGAAGATTCAGCACATTAAAACCACCAGTCCCATCAAGCGGAATTCTAGCTGTAGCATTTCTTTCAGATAATTCTATACCCACGCCCGTGGCAGCGTTTGGACCGGATTCCAGTTTAGCCAGCGCAGGGTTTGAATCATTTACGCCGTAGACGCTTCTGAATCCAATGGTGACAGCATTATCAGTACTCGCACCAATAGTCATATTCTGACTACTGTCAAAGATGTAGTTACCATAACCGTGAAACGGCGGACAGTCTTTTAACACAATATCAAAGTCTTTCCAGGCCGTAACCGCACCCGGCCCGTTAAAATTAGTTAACTGATGCTTTCCAAGGTTAACGTCAATATCCGGCGTTGCGAGCTGACAGGTTTTCGTGTGCATCGTCGTTGTGCCGGTAAAATTTAAGGTCACGAATATGTTTTCCTCGGGAACGGGGGACGTTGAACCGGCAGAAATCTGGAAAGTTGGTAAAGCAGCACCGGTTATCTGTTGTGTACCGGAAGGAATAGGGCCTGTTTTGACAAATTTTATTTCTACGAGGCTAATTATACCCATATCCTGAGTACTGGTACCTATTGAAATATTTGAATTTCTCTCCCAGGTATTAGGATACTTTGCATTAAAAGGAATGGAACCGTTAATGGTAATAACTGCTCCAATACCGGGAACGTTCGTGGGAAACGTATCCGTCTCGCCCGCTCTGGTTGGAGCCCCTGACGGGGTGGAAATAACATCCATCCGGCTGAATACGTTCATTAAAAATGTTTGTCCATATTCTTCAGGACTCACGGTACATGAATATGTTGTATCTTTACTGAGCAGATAGGTTTGCTGATAGAGCACTTTACCAACCGGAACATCTTCGCCGGCTGTCGCCAGCCCAGGCCCCACAACGGGTACAGTGACGTTATCATTAAATTTTTGAGAAAAACCACAGGTTACAGCGTACGCCTTTGACGCCATCAACATACATGAGCAGACAAAAGCACACAACCAGAAATGCTTTCCTGAAAATTTACCACGACCATTACCGGACCAGTTCATATATAACTCCCTATATGCCGGAAAAAACGGCATTGTTACGTGTAATAAAAATAATGTCTTCGAGGGTTAACGTGAGTCAGCGCTACCAGACATGATTGTATATGTATCTCTTAATATTTTCACATTCCAGGCACCTTATATTAACGGATAATAAACATCAACATATGGAGCTACCCCTGCAGTTCACATATTCAAGAAAATCATACAACCTCAGTATAAGATTGAATTCTTTCTTATTGTTGATGTTGAACTTCCTCATTATCCCTGCACGTACCTGGTAAATTTTTTTATTTTTTATCCCAGTCATTTTTTGGACCTGAAGAATATCCACATTACCGGCCATCTGCACGAAAAGATCTCTCTCAGATATATTGAGTGGTGACATCAAATCGTAATGATTACGCGTCCTGTTACATAACCTTTTTTCGAGCATATTTATCAGATCTCTTTTAATGTTGCTGACCGGTTGTTTGAGTGATAAATGTAAAATATTTCCAAGTGTTACTTCCGAACTTGACATAAATATAAAAAAATCTGAGTTCTTTATAGCTCTCATTATGCTCAGCCACATTTCATTTTTCAGATACAGACACCTTACATCAATAAGCGCGATTCTGAGATCTCCTTTACCTCTCTTACAAAAAATTCTTACATTCTTCATATTATGAAGCGCATCCAACTCATGGCATCTGATGAAAAGATGCTGCAGCGCACTCTGCAGACAAAAATCCATCGTGAAAATGTCAAACTGCATTCTGCTGTCATTTTCTGGAGTAAACATAATTTTCACAACCCGGATTAATTAATGATGGTTACGTTATTCAGGAACGCAACATCAATTCTTTTCTTTTTGTAAGGCCTCATGCGACTGCAACTACAGGTATTTTACTGACATATAGCATTCAGCCTCTTAAAGCCGGGTTCTTTTAATGATTCTGTATTGTAAGAGATGTTACATTGCTGCGTTGTGTCCGCTCCCCATTTGACCGTCAATATTCCGGACTCTTTCCCGGTCAGGGCATATATTTGTCCCGACTGGCCGACATTACCGACATTCACTCCATTATCATCGAAAACGTCGGCGCCAAATGGCAAAGTCTCTCCCGCCGGGTTTCTCGCACTGATAAGGAGAGGGATGCCTTTCCGGGTTTCAAACGTAATTTTACTCACAGCCCTCCAGTGTGGAGCAACCTTTTCAGACGTATTGCTGAGTTCAATTTCCTGAGGAAGGCCCTTCGGATCAAGGCTGATTTCATTTATTTCATAAGGGGTAAGATAAGGAACTGCAGCATGACCTAAGCGATCAATCTTCAGTCCCGGATAACCACCGACTTTGGCCCCCTGAGCATTTTTCGCCTCAACCACCGCAAAAGTATCTCCAGTATAAGGTGTGGCAACAACACCATTCTGCCAGGCAATAACTGTCCCGCTGGCCGCAAGACTTGTACTCTGATAATGCCTGCCGGCACCATAGCTGGCGGTGAGATGTGTGTACGGCGTTCTCCATCCGCCGCTTGCAGTCATGCTGCTGCCGGTATTCTGATTGTAATTAGCGGCTGTTAACCCGTAATTGTACTGGTTGTCCTCGCCGTATGCGCCAGAAACACCGACCTGCTCACCCATTCTGCCATTACTGTTTTTATTAAGACTCGCAGTCAGCATAGGTACGTGCTTTTGCTCATAGCCCCCCAGTGGAACCGACAGGTTCAGCAAAAAATTGTTTTCCATTTTACCTGCGTAATCCCTGACCCTGCCGGCACTAACGTTATAGTTAAGCCGTCCGATGTTGTTGCTGTATCCCAGCTGATATTGCATATCGGACTGGCTATTGTCCCAGTAATCCTGGGTGTAACCGGTTAAATACAGTTGTCCCCATCCAGAACCCAGTCCTTGGTTCATGGTAAGATTCAGGCGGTTTTTAGGGCGCCAGACACCTGACGCCAGCCCGCCGCGTTTTTCTTCATTTATTGCCCGCATGGCAGTCTGATAATCGTAATACCCTGACGTTGAGAACCGGTATGCTGCTACAGTGAGGTTACTGTCAGTTTCCGGTAAGTACTTGCTGAAACTCACTTTATAGCTCTGACCACTATTAGCCATTTCTTCGGTTGTTTTCAGATGAACCCTGGCCTGAGTGACATCTGCGGAGAAAGCTCCCAGACTCGTGCTGAGTGCCATACCCAGCTGGACTGCATAGTAATCCGCCCCGCTTCCCTGAATACCGCCGTAGCCTGTCACTGTATTGGTAAGTCCGCGCTGGTAGGTAGCCTGATACAGCGTGGGATTAAAGGATAAATTCGGATCATTCAGCCTTCCCGCCACGACATCATATCTGTGAGTCCCGGGTCGCAAAAGCTGTGTGACAGAGGCATAGGGCACTTCAAATGTCTGCATACTTCCGTCGGCTTCAGTGACGCTGACATCAAGATTGCCGCCGTAGCCTGTAGGGTATAAATCATCAATGACAAATGCGCCCGGCGGCACGGTGGTTTCATAGATGACACGAGAATTCTGGCGTACGGTGACGCGCGCATTCGTACGTGCAATGCCACGGATTTCAGGTGCGTAGCCACGACGGGATTGCGGCAGCATCCGGTCATCGCTCACCAGTTCGACCCCTCTGAAAGGTAGGGTATCGAATAGCTGTCCACCGGTTGAGGTATCACCGAGAAGCGCCCGCCCCAGGATGGAGGAAATATCACGCTGTACGTAATTATTTAACGACTGATAGTGACTGCCACTACCCTGTTGCCAGCTATAATTTCCGTCGTGTCTGAAATACCAGCCGTCAATATTAATCCCGCCATTAACGCCGATATAAGAAGACGTAAAATCTTCACCTCGTGAACGGGTGGTGTAAGTACTGGCATTATAGCCAAGTGTGGCTGCAGGAATACCTTTATCCCATAGCGCCGGACTGACATATCCGCGAGCAGTGGTACGTATCAGGGCCTGTGGTATTTCAAGGTCAAGACGCTGACTGGATGAATCGTAAGCCATCTTAATATCTGGTAACAGGTCACTGAGGAAATAACATTCATGACTTTCTCTGATGGCATCGGTAAAGGATTGTGGAAGCTGACTGAAATTTAAATTAAAATTTTTAATCAGATCGCGTGTAACACAGGGCTGAACAGTCTTGTCCTTTCTTTCTATAAATATTATTTTATCCTGCGCAACCGATTGTCCATTTACAAAAACATCCGTTATCCATGTACCCGGCAGGGCGGCATCACCCTTCTCAAAACGGGACAAATCGATAGTCTCGTTTCCTGAAATGTTCAGGAAGTTAGGATCAAACGTAATATCATCGGTAGTCTTGTTTTCATTCATTGCTGACGCTGCTAAAACCTGTTGCGGGCACAAAATGGCAGCCATGACTGCGAGGGCAATCAATGAATATCCTGTCTGATGGCGCATGAATTTATGTTCCTGATAATTATTTCGCGGTTTTTAATAGGGCACTATAAGATGTATTCAACTTTTTTAACCGCACCCCAGTCATTCACATATTCATAAATTAATGTGGTTCCGGTACCCGGTCGTAAGGATCCGGGTAATCTGAAGTCATATTTTCCCAATGGGGGAACCATCTCACCTTCGAGAGACCCCTTCCGACCGTTATTGCTCAAGGTCACGGAAACAAGAGAGATAAAGTAAGGTGAAGTATTGATAGCCGTCAGTTTGTCTCCGGCCACAGACCATTGCACCTTTTCAGCAGCCTCGGTGACCCTGCCTCTGTCGGAAAGGATATCGGGCCGGTAAAAGAGTTTAATACGCGTACGAAATGCAACCTGAAGCTTGCTGTCTTTCTCATTTTTCTGTGCTGCCGGGATTTCCAGTACATTTAACCAGTAAACGGATTCTTTATTTTGTGGCAGCGCAGTTATCCCGGTATAACTAATCCGGAGAGTCTGGCTTTTTCCTGCATTAATTCTGTTTATCGGTGGTGTTAATGTAAATGGTGTTGATAGATGATCAGGTTTAGCATTTTGTTGACCATCATCGATCCAGCTCTGCACCAGCACAGGTTGTGTTCCGGTATTGGTTAATCTTACCGAAACGTCTCTTTCCTTGCTGTCATAAATGACACGAGTACCATTAACAATCACACTGGCATGAGTCGGTAATATTGCCGTAACAGCCATAATAAAGCAGCTGCAGGCTATTTTCCGGATTAAAGATGGTTTCATAGCATGCTCCCGATTAAAAGGGGGAGGATCTCCCCCGTGATTAGCTGTTACTTATACTGCAGGTTATAAACGACACTGCTGATAACGGTACCTGGAGTGGTCTGCGCATTAGCGTAGTATTCAACCGCATAAGGCACATTTGCAGTGCCGTCTGCATTGATATCCACATAAGCCGTATCATTGACCTGATCGGTATTACCCACATTAATCGGGGCATAGTTATTCGATGCGTCAAGCAGACGCAAATCGACGTTTGTCGCGCTGCCGCCCGTGTTTTTCAGCCGGCCTGTGCTCAGATCAACGGTATTCCCAGGCTGGAAGAATGCGGAAACTTTGGAATGGCCACCTTCAGTTCCGATGACACAATCAGAGATATTCATATTAAAGGAAGTGCGTCCTGTGGTGTCACCGCTGGCGGTCAGTTGATTAACACCAACTGTCGGCAGAACAACAGTGGCATCAGATCCCTGACCATTGATATCCACCTGACAGGTGGTGTCGGTCAGTTCTCCGTTGAACGTGATGGTTCCGGTTGACGCTGCGTGGGCACTAAACGCTGCAATGGCAAATACTGCACAAACTGAAGCACTGATAACTGACTTTTTCATAAACGTTTCCTTATGCACTGAATATTTCTGAATTTTGACAAAACACTGTCTTTTACAGCGTAATGTCGGCTGAAGTTTAAAGGATGTATATACTGCAAAAATTTAATTGCCATTCATAAAGTTGCACAAAATAAATTACTTCGGTAACAGATGGATTAGCTTCTGAATTCCCTTTCTTTCAGTTTTGAACCAGGGGTAAAGTCATACCCAGATTATTTATCGGATATGAGATAAGCACGCTCACCTGAACGTTACAAATCAAAAAACCACAGTTATTAACTCTGTGTATGGCAACACTCCTGCATCCCGATTTGAACAGGGTATTTTTCAGAGCATTTATTGCCTGCCAGAGGCGTTGTTTATTACACTTGAGCCCGAAGTCTTCGAAAACCTCCTTCATTATTTTTTTATCCTCAATCATTCTGTCATTGGAATGGTTTAGGATGTACTGTAATAATCGCGCCATAGTGGGTCTCAGGCGCATACTTATACCCGTTAAAGTATTCACCAATAACGCCGGTGCAATCCGGAATTCCAGGTTATCTCCGAGGCAATATCCATAAAGGGCTTGCTGAAACTTTTCTCTTTTTTTCAACATTCAAAGTTATCCTCCTGGAATCTAACCTCATCAGTGGTGTGGATTTTATATAACACCCAAGATAGATCAATAAGACGTAAATGCGACCATAAATCTCTCAGAAGATGAATTACTGTGGTTTTTTATCCTGAGAAAAAATTTTTTCCTTCTTTATTAATCTTCCCATGATGGCTCAGGTCGCTGTGTATAGGAGCTTTCCTGTTACCCGGTAATACGGAAGAAATCAGGAATATTTTTAACTCTGTATCTGTCCACTGGTGAGCAGTATAAGGTCAAGGCCCTTTTTTTTTTACCTTTTTCACATGAAAAGCTAATAGTTAAGCACAACAAATATATGTTATTAAATTGTTAGCTACAAAATGAATTTAAGTTTAAAATATCTATATAATTCAGTTGGTTATGTTGTTTTTTGGAAATTTTTAAAAATTCTTATATAATCTTATATAAGAGAGATAAGATAATTTCAGAAATGCATGTAAAGAAATGATATCTGTGATGTAAAATTACATATCATGAGGTGTTACTTTTATGTTTCAAAAAACATATATTCTAAATGGGATATTAATCTTCTGGCCTGAAAGAAATCTGTTGTCTGATGGTAAAAATGAAACCAGATCCATACAACTGACCGGTCCAGCGTCCCGCTGTCTTGAACTCCTCCTTACCCGGATGGATCTCGTTTTTCAGAATGAATTATATGAATACGGCTGGGCAGGAAGTGGATTTATCCCTTCACCAAATACGCTTTATCAGAGCATCTCGGTATTGCGTCGGGCTTTCAGGGAACTGGACGAGAGCGGCGTAAACTACATTCTGACTGAAACAAGACGGGGTTTTCGGATCAACCCTGAAGTCACAGTCTCACCAGAACAGCGTACGTCAGGAATAAAAGCTGCGAGTGATTCGTCCTCACCTGAAGCCGGAACGGATCTAGGTTCGGGTGATGACCGAACCACTGATGTAAAACAATTCCATTTCTTTATGCTGATTTGTGCTATTGTTGGTTTAACATTTACCACATTTCTCATTTTACATTTAACATCTGATTCATTTCTTTTCAAAACTGTTTCCTTCGGGAATTATAAAAAACAAACCTCCCCCGATATCACGGAATGCTCCTTTTTTCTTTCTCCTTACAGCAGTAATTTCCAGCTTTCACAGATTGACCCGGCGTTACTTACATGTAATAAAAATCCTTTTAATTACATTACTACCTATTCATACTCTTCCAATGTCTCGGTGATATCATGCAATAAAGAAATAAATTCGTCCCCAGACGCCTGTCGTGTATTGAATCTTCGAGGTAAAAATGAGCACTAGAAAATGGATTTTTTTTATTTCTTATGCCATGCTGACTATAGTTGTCTCCACCGTTTCTTTTTATTTATATAAGCAGTACCGGATGACGCACTTTTCCTGCGCGGGCGAATATACCGCCATCCATAATGACACCTCATTTTCATCAAGGAACAGCCTGACGCTTAACGGTAGCGATGGCATATGGATCATGGACGGTAAAATCTCCTACCCGGATAAAAAAGCCAGTTATTTTAAGCTTCGTAATAATTTCAAAGTTAAACGGGAAGGGTCTGCTTATCAGTTTTTTTCAGAACATGTCACTGTTGTTCCGCTAAATAACACCCGAATCAATTCACTGGATACGTTTGTAAATGATGCCATCCTTCACGAAAAGAAGAGTACTTTTTACAGCTTATATCCCATCAATAATGCCCTTATCATCTATTCCGGAGATATGCCAGTCATGTACTGCATGAAAAAATAGTGACATTTTTTCATTTATAGCCGTAAATCCTGCGATAGCTAAGTGATAATACTGGTGGTCAAAGGACTAATATGAGCAAACTGACGATGGCTTTCCTGAGCTGCATCTATTTTTCCCTCTCCTGTGACGTCATTTATGCTGGATCGCGTAACAAGATATCAGGGCTGACGACTTCCCGTATTCCCAGACATGAAAATCATAAAGACTGCAGCGTCAGCACGACCCATACATTTCGCAGTTATGTCTCTGCCCGTACGCCGGTTCGCAGAACGGAGAAGGGCACGCCTGACACCTTTCTGAAACTGCATTCTTTCCCGAGGGTTTTCATTCCGGGCAGGTAACGGCTTACGGGAGCCATGCAGGCCAGAGGGAAAACAGATTATGCCCCACATCGCAATAAATTAAATATACTCTTGCCAAAACATCAATAATGCTTTTTTGTTATCAATTTTGGTTAATTAGCGCATTTCTGTCCATAATGTGATTCTGTATATCTGAAGATCCGAAAACCCCAAGTTCCGGATCTTCTTCACGCCTCTCGTTCGGTTACAGCCTGAAACCACAATATGTGCCACGCTGTCAACGGTTCTTCTTCTACAAGTTGTGTTTTCCCTCTACCCGTGACCCGGCCAGCCGGGGCGGAAAACAGGGGGATGATTATTTCCTCACAATGCTACACTTCCAGAAACTGCGGAATAACGGAAAAGCCGGATCACTGCGAAATGCGCACCTAGTAATTTACCATGGTGACAACATGCTAGCTTGTTATCACCCAAGTAATTATTATGTAAAGGTAATATAAGAACAATTATCATCAGGGATTCCCACAAATAATAACTATAAGTTACTGTTACCTATGTATTCAGATCCCCCGATAGCGAGCGCGTTCCGGTTTCACTTGAAGCGGCCTGGCGGGTGCTGACCCCCTAGGCCATCAGCGGCTCTGGCTACCTCTCGGATAAGGGGAGCGTGAACACCTGGCTGATAGTCACCTGGGACGGGCTGATGGTGGCCGAACGTGTCCGGGCCTCCGGCTCCTGGTGGATGACTGGGGATGCGAACGCCATCTACACCAATCCGGAGCGGATCGTCCCGGACGGGCTGGAAGAGCTCACCTTGTTGTCGGTGCAGCAGCGAATGAAGGACAGATTCTGAAAATGTCCAGAGATAAACGGCAGGGCGGGATTTCCCGTTTATAGAGCCATACAGAGTGGAACTTGGTTTATGGCAAGCATGAAAGACTCGATGTTGGATACTGAAGCTAATCGTTTTGATAAATGGCCTAAGGAAAATTACCCGAATGTTGTCCCTGGTTCTGAAGAATGGGAGCAGGAGGCGCTTGCAGACCAGGCTCAGTGGAATCATGAACACGGGCTGTTTGTGGCTTCCCTAAACAATGCTCATCAGCGTTTCCTGCACGCAAATCAGGAGCTGAAGGATTTATTTTTCCTGCTTGATGAAGAGCAGCCTGTACCAGTTTAAAGGATGTCTTTCGTCCATGATGTGACTATCATGGAGGCGCACCTGATGTACTGCGCCGGGGCCATGGTGGAGCATGAATGGTCCCTTAAGCGCTTCAGCGATGAGTATTTCATGAAGTCAAAAAGAATCAAAAATCCGCTGCCCGTGACATGGTTCTTTCCCTTTTCAAGCCTGCGGCGCAGAATTTTGTTTCCCAAATGACAGTGCATAACATTGAAACCATACAGCGCTATTTCGGGACCGTGGTACACATCCGGCCCGTCTGGCCAATTGAGCCAATGGGCATCATCGCAGACTGGCTAAATTGGACTGACCCACCCTAGTAGACGATCCTGCCCTACAGTTGGGAGTCAGTACAATCTGTCCATTCGTAAGTGAATTTTTGGTAAAAATTTAAACCAATCAATTCTGGCGTTATATATGGTTCTGGGCACATCCCCACCTAATCCCGTTTTGTTTCGTGATTACCATCGCAAAATCAGAGCGATCTTTTACAGGGGCTTTTGTGGGGGCTCTGCTTGCTGAGAAATATCAACAAAAACAATAAAAATCATTTTGTTAATTGTAAATATGATTCCGAGTCCGGGCACCACTATTTAGAGAAACCAGCCTAAGGGCTGGTTTTTTGCTTTCTGCGAAAGGCATCATTACAAGTGAGGAATAAATCCCTCTTCCCGCAATACCTTAATCACCCCACGAATCAGATACGAGTTAGAAAACTTCGCCGTATAGCTACGAGCCCCCTCTTCTACTGGCTGGAGCAGTCCCCGTTCAATCAGCTTACCAAGCTGATAAGTCACCTGCGTTGGCTTCAGGTCTGGCAAAACAGCACGTAGATCGCCCGCTTTTATCGTCCCTAATTCGACTGCGCGTTTCAGTACCTTTGATTCCAGCGGGTTTATCAGTCCTCTCTCCGACGAAAAATCGATAGCCGGATACAAGATCTTTTCACTCAGAAAAGCATGGCTTGTCAGTTGATCGACTTTCTTCAGCTCAGAGGAAATCCCCGAAAGTACATATAAGCACCATTCTTCCAGCCCCTGCTCTGTTCCCTTATCGGCTAACGAAAGCATGGCGTAATAGCGTTCTCGATCGTTACAGAATACCGCAGTCGGATTGAGAACCCGCCCACCAGTCTGTACATTAAAGCCATACTTGATAAGCAACGCATAGGTCAGCAATCTGACCGTTCTGCCATTACCGTTACCAAAGGGATGTATCCAGCCAAAGCGGTGATGCACCAGGGCAATCTTCATCAGATCGTACTTTGGCTTATCGGCACGGTTAATGAAGGCTGTCAGCTCCGCCATATAATCAGGAACGTGGATATGGTCGGGCGGTAAATGATCAGATTGAGCAATGCTAACGCTATTCTGTCGATATGCGCCGGGCGTTCTGTCGCCTTCCTGTTGCAGTCCGGCAACCGCCAGACCATGTAACTCGCGAATAAAATATTCTGTTATATCATCGCCATCGTTGAGGTATTCGTCGATGAACTCCATCGCGGCTTCAATATTGTTGATTTCTTTGAGCTGGTCTGTCGAACTCTGCGTTCCTTCAACCTTGCTTTCAACATAGTCGGCAAGCGTAGTGTGGTTTCCCTCAATCCTTGCGGAACCAAGACTCTCCAGCATGTGGAAAACAGCCTTCAACTGTGCAAACAGGATAGGATGAACGTCAGTTTCCAGACGCAGGTGTCGGAGTAACTCCAGTTCCGTCAGCGCGTCGACTAAAGGGGAGTCAAAGCTGGGGTTCAGAAGCGAGAGTTCAAAGTGATTAAATTGAGCCATGATGTTTAGTTATCTCAACTGGTGAATAACAACATCTCAAAATTGTAGCAAAAATACTAATAAAATCTATAAATTAGAAATAATTCATTTTTTTATTATCTCAAAAATCGTTGCTTCAACATATCAAATGTAAGTTTGAAAGATGCGCAAAGCAATGCGACAGAAACCAGCCTAAGGGCTGGTTTTTTGCTTTCTGCGAAGCGGACTCTCCATCGAACTCCGTTCGATTATTCGCGGCAGGCCGCTCACCCCTCCGGGGCAAAGGTAATATCATGATATGACTTTGCAAATAAAAATGGTGCGCCTCAAATCGCTCAACCGCCAGATCCCACTTTGAATTTTATCCAGCCGGTAAAAGAAGATCGATTGAGACGAT
Organism: Klebsiella sp. I138; assembly: GCF_051131765.1. Classification (NCBI taxonomy): domain Bacteria; kingdom Pseudomonadati; phylum Pseudomonadota; class Gammaproteobacteria; order Enterobacterales; family Enterobacteriaceae; genus Klebsiella; species Klebsiella sp. I138. Next base: position 4,932,770 of record NZ_CP180447.1, on the reverse strand, counting down.
AACAGCGCCTGCGCAATATGATCCGGAAGGGTATCGGATTGATTTTTATCAACCCCCTCTCTATGCACTTCGGAGAACCCATTACTCTTGGTTTCCGTAAATAAGAGTCTGACATTACGGTCAATAATGTAGCTCTTCCCGCCATAAATAACCTTCCCATATTCAGCAACATAGCTCCTGCGCCCGTCTACGGGAACAAGATGAGCCGTTATTTGAATATCGCCATCTAACGTCTGAACACCTGATGAGCTCATTAAAATATCCACATTTCCTGAGCAGTTTAACTCTTCAACCGTCGACTCATTACGCATAATGACGAAAACAACCGTCAGAATAACAACACTACTAATTATGAATAATATCGACATAGTTTTTACACGCATTTATTTTCCCATCTACTCCGATACCGCATATAGACGCAATACTTTCCGGCACCCCACTTTTTTTGCCTCTGCTGGTCTCATCATAATAAACAACGGCAGGCTGGTTACACTGGGACAATAATTCTTTTCCTCTGGCACTTGAAAAATACTTTTTCACATTGCTTTTAATACCATTAAAAAAGTAAATATTACATTTCCCGACGTGGCCAAAAAGTTTATACTCCTGATTTTTTTCTTTATAAAAGAACACAATGGAGAAAAGTATAAATAAAACAAAGAGTGCTGAAAAAATGATCTGACCGTGATTTATCAGTAAGCCCTTTGGTTTAGTCTTTACGCTGCTCCCGACAACAGGCTCGCTTTCCAGGTTATTGACCAGAAAATCTGCTGTTATATTCTCCAGAATCAACTCATCGACATGAAACTCGAAGCCTTTTTTCGGTACGGTTTCAATCGTATTGTCTACTCCCACATCTCGTAATCCACGTCTTAGGCTACTGATGCTATTATTCAAGCTGCTTTCAGAAGAAACCAGGCCAAAGTCTTCCCACACTTTTTCCAGCAGGATTTCCCGACTTACCTGCAGATGGTTATGCTCAAGAAATACGATTAATAGCCGACATGCTGGATTAGACAGGACAACTTCGACACCATCATCGCCGGTTAATTTTCGCTCAGCGACAAGAAATTGTACTGTGCCATTAATTATATATTTCATCTACCTCATCACCAAGCATTCCAGTTAATTTTAAGACGATTACCCGAACGACATTAGCCATCGACTATATTTTTTATAGTACCTGTACATGGCATCTAAATAAAGACACAATTTCACTGTGTCTTTTTAATATAAGAAGATTCCAGATATACTTTAAGATTGTTATAACTCATTGGTTTGGCGTATAAAAAACCCTGCTGGTGAAAAACGCCTCTGCTATGAAAGTATTCGCTTTGGCTTTTTACTTCTACGCCTTCGACTACCACCGCGACGTTCAATGAACGCGCAAGCGTCAGGATCCCGTCTATCACCTTGTCGCCTTTAACCGAAAGATAGTTTTCAGTAAAGCATTTATCTAATTTCAGCCCGTCGATATCAAGCAGCAGTAAATAATTAAGGTTAGAATGACCAGTTCCAAAATCATCAAGAAAAATTTTGACATTAGTAAGCTGTAGCGTTTGCAGGGCAGACCTTGCGGCCTTGTTTAAGGCCTGTGTTTCGGTCAATTCAACAACAAACGCGTACCTTCCCGTCGGAAATTTAGACACAAACGATAAATACGTATTAATGAATCCGGGCGTTTGCACGGTGGCGACACTAAAATTCATCGCCAGATAAACTCCGTGAGGGAGTAAAGCACCCAAATCTTTCATATCACGCTCAACACATTGCATCAGGAACTCGGCTAATTCCCTCTCCAGCCCCAACCTCTCTAAATGTGAGAAAAAAAACGCCGGTGAATAAATAATACCATTAGTCCCTTTCCAGCGCGCTAAAACCTCGAGACCATCAACAACGCCAGAATCAACATTAATAATAGGTTGATAGTACGGGAAAATCTCTTCATTGTTCATCGCCCGGTGAAGCTTGCGCCGATAAAAGTCCAAATCTGACATGAAGCCTGCCTCAAGCATTAAAAAATAATCATTTCAGGCCAATAGGCATGAATATTTTGGCAAAGTGAATTCCGACAATATGCAATGGCACATTAGTTTAATTCCATAACGATAATTGCCGAGCCAGAAAATGAACCTGGCTTTACGCTCCCGCTGCTGCGAAGAACAGACTTCACGTTCAAAGCCCGGGTATAATCCACTTCATAGTTGGCCCCCGTCGTTGGAATAAGTGCATCATCCACGTACAGCTCACTATAAAAATCGCCACTATCAGAGAGCGATATTTTCGAATCGGGATACATATACAGCTTGAGTTCAGCCACTTTTGAACAGGTGATATTGACCGTCTCGGAAACAGAATGCCCCTCTACTTCACCGGACGACAGCACCCCGTGATCCAGGTTTATCACGTCATTGCCAAAGTTACAGGTTGTACTGGGCGTCGGCGCCACGCCGCATACCGAACTGGGTAGAAGGGGATGACCGTTAAACTGGTTGTTCACTGAAGAAGCGCCAGTCCCAAAGTTACTCCCCGCAGCATAAAATATGCCAACACACTCATCAGGAATGGTTTTATCTGACGAGTGCGTCATGGTTCCCGTTATCGGTAGATTGAGCGTTGGCTTCATTAATGAGCCTAACTCACCCATGGTTTTTGCCGTTAATAAAAAGGCATAGTATCCGGTCCCTCCGGTACCATAGTAATTTTTAACCGAGTAGCTTGATGTACCATCTTCATTATGACGGTGGGAAATAAACAGCGTACACGCACTTAAACCGTAGCAGGGATTCGGCGTATCATCGTCATCATCCCAGGCTTCAATTCGGTAAGTATACTCATAGTTATTATAAATTGCCCCGGAGGTATCGATCACCGAATCAATCCAGCTCCAGATTGCCGCCATAATATTTGCAGAAAAGAGCATCAGCACACTGACCATTAATACCTTTGACAACATAAGTTCATTCCCATACTCAACACTATCATTTTATTATTACGGGAACATTAAATATTCCCAATGTAATTTAATATTATTTATTCTTTACCAAAGCAGTCTGGAAATAATAATTCAATCAGATAAATATTACGTGTAACTCAGTCACTGACTGATATATTGAACGACGAACACGACGTTCATCATCGCCAGAAAATTATGTTAAATACGCCCCTCATTTATGCACAATGGCGTTTTACATAGTTTCATGACGATATTTTATCGTTTATCACTCCACCGTAATCAGCATGACCGTTGAGCCAGAAAACTCGCCAGCATCAATATTACCGTTAGTATGTAGAATCGATTTCACCGTCACATTTTCCTGCGCGGCCACATCCAGCGTGAAGCCTGCAGACCCCAGGACGTTGTCGTTCATATAAAGTTCGGAGTACAGACTCCCATCGTCGCGTAACGACACATGGTCAGAAGAATAAATGTACAGCTTGAGCGTCTGCGAGGTCGTACAGCTGATGCTGACGTTTTCACTGGCCTCATGTCCCTCCAGTTCCTGGCGCGTCAAGGTGCCGTGATCCAGCGTGAGCACATCCTGATCGAAATCGCATGAACCGCTTGGCGCCGGCGCAGAACCGCAGATACTGCCGGGCATAATGGGATGCCCCTCAAAGGCCGTTTGGTTCACGGCCGAACTATTGCTGCCCAGGTTTTTCCCTGCGGCGTAGAACAGGCCAACGCACTCTTCAGTCGCCACGGTGTTCGCTGTATGGTTGGTGGTACTGGAAAAGGGTAGCGAGAAAACCGTTTTGAACTGTTTTGCTAAATCACCGAGGGTTTCGGCCTCAATGATAAAAGGATAGGTGCCCGCTCCCCATGAGCGGACGATCCCGCTGCCTGAGGTGCCAGCCGCGTTGTGTCTGTGGCCAATGAAAAGGGTGCAAGCCGAAAGCGAATAGCACGGATTAGGTGTTGAATCGTCCTCATCCCAATCCGCAATAGTGAAGTTGTAGTCGTAACAATAGGTCTGGGTCGCCGAGCAGGTGCTCAAATCATCAATCCAGCTCCAGATAGATGCCGAAGAGACCGGACTGAACGCCAGTCCTGCCAATAAGATGACGGCGTATAACAATCGAATCATAAGTACTTTCCCTTACTGATACTGAATTTTCAGGGTGGCTGATGCGCTAAACACGCCGGTTTCGACTTCAGTCGCCTCGCTTTTAACCGGTGCCGCCTGCAACACCGGCACCTCGGGCCAGGTAAACGGCATCCAGGTGTTGAGCGGCATGGATACACCATTCATATACAGCTTGATCCCCAACCCTTCGCGATCGGTTGCCAGGTAGTCCTCGCTAAAGGTGCTCGCGATCCCCTCAAACTCCATTTCCAGATCGTTCGAGGTCAGATCCTCACACGTCAGTGAGTATTCGATAGCTTTCATAAAATTCTCGCCGTCAATCAGGCGAGGCTGCAGGTTGTTGCCAAAATCGACGTGGATAGTTTCACCGTTATTGATTTCACAAACGCCTTCCACCACCACGCCAGTCACATTGACCGTCAAGGAAGACCAGGACGCAGGCGCCAGCATCAGCGCTATCATGGCGCTCAGCAGTCGATACCGTGGATTAGTCATAATTAAGCCTGAAGTGAATCAGCGCCTGCCACGCTCCCGCCACCAGCGGTGCGGCGGTGCGTTCCGGTGCGATATAGTAAAAAAGCGTGTTGCCACCCGGATCGAGCAGCAGCGGGTGACCTTCACTGTTCAGACGAACGTCGCGATGCAGGCGGTCGCTCAGCCGGAGCGCTAATCCATTGGTCCCGGACACGCTGACCAGCCCGGGTTGAAAGCGTTCACCCGGCGCCACAAAACTCACCGTGACCGAGGGCATATCGCGGCTCCAGAGCAAATCGCCGCTCCAGGCATCGCGGATGGAAGACGGAGATGGCAAGCAATCTTCCAGCCGAATCGCCACCCTTACCGGCTCGCCCCGATCGCCGGGACGCTTCAGGCTGGCGGTCGCCGTATTCCCCATGTCGACTTCCTGCCAGGCCGACTCCATGGCCAGGCGGCAGGCGCTCTCCGTTAACGTACCGTGAACGTGCAACAGGCCATCGCTCCCGTCGACGCGATCGTCTGCGGCATTAAGCGGCGCGGCTGCCAGTATCAGGGCGAGCCACCCCCCTTTTTTCAAGCAAGCCATATTCATTTTGCTCTCCCGACGTTTATTTTTTCTTTTCCTGCGGTACGGCTTTGCATCCGCTGCCGCTACAGCTAAAGACCAGTTTCGCACGCCCGCCAAAGTCGTTGACGTAGGTCAGCACCGGCGCACCACCCAGTGCAGAAGCGGTCGGCACCAGCGTCAACTGCCCTTTCGGTTCCACCATAATGGGCTTGAACCCCGCAGCCGCTTTGCCGGTCAGCGTTGAAGAAGCATTGACCAGCGAGATGTAATATGGCGTCGGGTTATTGATCCGATACTTGTCGCCTTCACGCGTCAGAGTCAGCTGTTCCTGAAACGGCGTGGAATAATCTGCGCGTTTCACTTCGATAGCCGACGGGCGGTAGAAGAGCTTAATGCGGGTCTGTAACGCCAGCTGCAGGGTGTTGGGTTTGCTGCTTTTCGGCGGGATCTCGCGCAGATTGAAATAGAACAGCGATTCACGATCCTGCGGCAAACGCTGGATCGAGGCGGTAGATTGCACCTTAATCTGGCTCTGCTCGCCCGGTTCGATACGTTGAACCGGCGGCAGCAGCACCAGCGGATCGGTGATCTTTTTCCCCTGCGGATCTTCCACCCACCCTTGCGCCAGGTACGGCAGCGTTTTGTTCTCGTTGGTGAGACGTAGGCTGACCGACTTCGCCGCGCCGTCAAAAATGACCCGGGTTCTGTCCAGCGACACGGCAGCGCCCGCTTGCTGCGCCATACAGGAGATCATCAGTGCCATGCCCGCCAGGGCGGAAAAACGTATCATTGTCATCTCGGTTAACTCTTGTTAGTCAGGCCGGTTTATTCCGGCTCACAGGTTAAAAGCAGGTTTTCCAGTACCTCAGGCAGCGTGCCGGGCAGATGCACCACGCAGCGCGCTTTGCCATCCCATTTCACGGTCATTTTGCCGTTTGGTTGAATCCCGCTCAGCCAGACGCTTCCTTCGTCGTTCACGACGCCGGTTTCCTGGTTTTTTTCGTTCACCACGGAGGCGCCAAACGGTGGGAAGCTCCCGTCCGCCTTGCGGATAAAGGCCATCGCTTTGCCCCCGGAAATGACGTCGAACTGCCGATAGCCAATGGCGCCCTCGGTGAGCGTGGCCTGGGAGACGGAACGCGTGATATCGGCATTGTCATCCAGCTTGTCGACATCGATTCGAATAGGGTTACGGTAATAGCTGTTCACATCGGCAATCACAGCCTTGCCGAAGCCGTTCGTTTTCACCGAAGCGCCAAAGCCTTTCACCGGCACGCCGCTGACGCCAGCTGTATCCACCAGTACCCGACTGCCGCCGCGGGCATTGGAACGGTGCGCCGCTCCCCCTTCCGGGGTCATCGTCAGGCCGCCGGTAACGCTCATGCCCAGCGCGCTATAGCTCCCGGACTGATAGCTGGCATTGGCCTGAACCTGCGCACTGTCCCCAAGCCAGGTGTAATACCCGTATGCGGTCGGGCCACTGCGCGAGATGCCGCTGCTGACCTGGAAACTGTTGTGTTCGTCCACGCGACCGTAATAACTCACTCGATGAGTGTTATCACTGCGGTTGACGGTGGCGCCATAGCTCAGAGAGGTGCCGTTGCCGATGGGCAGCGACAGCGACACGTAGGCGCCATCGTCCTTAAAGGAGTAGTACTCGCTACGGTAGACTGAGATCGACATACTCATATTCTTAAACGGCCCGATGTCGAGATAGCGGGACAGGGACAGGCTCAGGCGGTCGTTATCGGCACTGTTCCAGTAGGTCTGGTGGCTGTAGTTGATATAGGTACTCAGCCCGAGATCGCGAAACCGCTTATTGAACGACACCGTATATTTCTCTTTCGGGCTGTGCGATGTGCCGTTGCCGTAGCGGGCGTCGAGATATTCCGACATGCTCATAAAGTCGCGTTCGGAGAAGCGATAGCCGGCGAAGGTGACCTGGCTGTCATATTCATCAAACGTTTTCGAGTAGCTCACGCGGTATGACGTCCCGGACAACGTACCTTCAGAAGGCAACGCGGCTCGTGACTGCGTCACGTCAAACGCCAGTGCGCCAAGCAAATAGAGGTCTCGCCCGGTTCCTATCGACAGCGCGTTATAGTCGCCGCCGAGAACCATCCCACCATACAGCGTCCAGCCGTTCGCCACGCCCCAGGAAACCTCACCGGAGCTGAAAACCGGTCCGGTCATGCGATGTTCCCATTCGGAGGGTTTACCCGCCGCCAGCTTGTAGCGCAGCGCGCCCGGACGCGTCAGATAAGGCACCGAAGCGGTGGTAACCTGGAAGACCTGCACGCTGCCATCCAGCTCTTCTACCCGTACGTCCAGCGTGCCGGAGACGGCATCATTGAGCTCCTGAATGCGGAAAGGCCCTGCCGCCACCTGGGTTTCATACAGCACGCGTCCCTGCTGACTGATCGTCACCTTGCCGCCGGCACGGGAGATCCCTGTCACTTCCGGCGCATAGCCGCGCAGGCTAGGCGGTAACATGCTGAGATCGGAATTCAGGCTCACGCCACTGAAGCGAAACGTGTCGAAGATATCTGAGCTGAGATAATCCTCACCCACCGTCAGCTTGGCTTTCAGAGAAGGGATCGCGCGATAGAGATAGTAGCGGCTAAAGGAGAAATCCTTGTCCGTGTAGCCGTTACGTTTGTTCCAGTTGGCCTGCCAGTCCGCACGAGCGCGCCATGCTCCCAGGTTGGCACCCAGTACGCCCGTTCCGCTGAAACTCTGGCTGTCGGTCCCGTTCTGGGAGTGCTGAGTCTGCATATTCAGGTTGTAGTCGGCCACCATCCCGCCAATACCGTCATCCCAGCGTGAAGGCGGGTCCCAGTTCGGCGCGGTGAACTCCAGCCATGCCTGAGGGATGGACAGGTACAGCGTGTCTTTCGCCAGGTCGACACGCATCTCCAGACCTTCAAGGCTGGACTTATCCAGGCACTGTCCGTCGCGCAGCCAGCGTAAATCGTCGATGGCGCTGGCCTTCATGTTGAAGCGTGAAATTTGCTCCGGCGTCAGGCAGATCAGGCTGTCCTGTCCGCTTTCACCGTCGGGGTAAACCACGATCTGTTCTTCACGGAGAATGTCCTTGTTCACCATGATGCTAAAGGTGTATTCCCCTGGCATCACGTAGCCACGGCGCGAGAAGTGGCTGAGATCGATATTGCTCTTGTCCTGAGTATCCAGTACGTCGGTATTAAACTGAATCTCATCGTCAGCCCATGTTCTGGTTGCTGATATCATCAGCCCCAGAATAAGCACGCTGAGCGGTGAACGTCGGAACAGCCGTGTTGTCTTTTTCATCTCAGTAGTAATCCATTCTGAAGCGAATCAGAGACTGGTAATCCCCGGCTTTAAGCGGCTGACCATTGCTGACAAGCTGCAGTGAATAATTCAAATTCATGCTTCCCGCCGTCACTTCTCTGGCGGGAAAGGCCACGCCAGGTTGGGCGATGTTGCCGTCCGTATCGCGGATGGCCAGCTCAACGCCCTCAGCGTCGCCGCGAATGGCAAATCGCTCAGCGCCGGTCATCGGCTCAAACGTTATCTGGTAGTACTCGGAGTCATATTTGCTGTTCCCTGGTGCAGGCAGCATCAGACAATTAATTAAGCGAACGGTGAATACGCGGGTTGGGCCATAGCCTTTGGTTGCGATGTCCGACACGGGCGTATCGCCCATTTCAATGGTTTGATCGCGACTATCCAGATCAATGGCACAGGGGGTGTAAAGCACTTCGCCTCTGATGAAAACGGCGCCCTCCCCGTGGTTTGCAGCAAATAATGGCAGGCAATAACCGGACAGGAGAAAAGGGAATGCTTTCACTATTTTTATTGTTCTGGGAAATATAAAACGCATAGCAAACCCTTTTCACTTATTCAGTCGGTATCGAATATCAGACGGCCAGTTACGGCCGTCTGAACGGATTAACGAAATAAGGTCAGGGCTTATTCGTACGCCAGGGTCCAGTTGGTTACGCCGGTGAAATCACCTTCGGTCGGCGCTGCGCCACCGATGATGTAAGCAGAGTAAGCGAGCGTGTTGTCGCCGTTGGCGATGGTCTGGCCAGCAGTCGCTTCACCGAGGGAGATGGTGTTGCTTGAACCATCGGTCATCACGATGCCGACGTCAGTTGCAGAACCGGTTACACCCAGAACTGCGCCGTCAACGTTGGAGTCTGCGCCGCTGAAGGTTGTGGTTACGGTGTTTGCCGTATCAACAGAGCAGTTTTCCAGGTGGATATAGAACGGAACCGGAGTAGAGGTCCCGCCGTTAGCGACAGCAGAGCTGGAAACCTGGCCAAGGCTGATGGTCTGGTCTTCGTCACCCGCCGCGATTGAGCATGGTGCGTCAATAACGGAACCCGTGAACGTAACCACACCACTACCTTGATCGGCTTGCGCACCAAATGCAGCCAGACCCGACGCGATTACCAGAGCAGAAAAAACGTTATTCAGTTTCATAAAACAATCCTTTTAATTGAACGAAAGACTTAATTACTATTAATAAATCGTCAAAAACCTTTCATTTCATTCATATTCAATAGCCCGACGACACTCCCTGTCAGAATTTAAGACATAAAGCTCCCTGCCCGCGAATATGCATGCAAATAAACATCCGAAAGATTCGAATAAACCTAAAACTGCCGGTTCCGATTTATCAATATGACACAACATCTAAAATCACATCACCAGTCGAGAGTCTGGCCCAAGGCTGAAATATAAACCCAAGCTCTCACTTCGCTGACGTTTTAAATTATCGTTCAATCCTCTGAAATTGGAAGACTAAAAAAACAGCAGGTTTAAAATGAAATACCATCTCTAAAAACATCAGATTTATTAGGACAAAAACACACGAAACTCACTTCATTAGATTTATATACTTACAATTCTATTAATATTAGGTTTTTATACTAACAATCAATATCTACGGCTCACCTGAGACATTAAAAAAATACAATATCCAGGCGCGAAAACCGCAATATCGCAAGGCTTGAATTATTATCTTCCCGGCATTGGGGTATTCACATATCGGTGAAATGAATGGATTCAGACCCTGCTACATTCAGGAGAAATGACAAATACACAGATAAATGTGCAGACGAAAGAATGCCGCTCTTCCAGAGCAGATGCGGACAACCCTGAGCTGAACGAAGCAATACAACAGCCGCTTTCGCCGTAGCAAAAAATATTCTGCTGCGGGCCGAAGACCTTTATCTATTTTTCAGACGACTGATGCCGGAGCTGCATGCGTAGAACAATGCGACAGCATCGCCAGAATGAAGAAAACACTTCAGTGAGGCGAGCCATAAGAAATGCGAGACATCTGAAATAACATGACTCCCTGGAGGAAAAAACAATAATATGAATGAAACATTTACCCAATATATTCCGTCGTGCACATCTTGTCGTTCCCGCGACATCTCTTTTCATATCACTGAAATGGCGCCGGGATAAATATCAAAGCTGCGGGGGCATCTCCCCCAGCGCCTTCAGTACATGCTGAACAAAGCGGGTCAGCTTCGGCAGCGGACGAAGATCCTGGCGCCAGAGGAGATGCACCGGCCGCGGGTGGGGAGTAAAGGCCTCCAGCACGCGCACGAGCTTACCGCTGGCCAGCGCCTCGCTCAGCAGCACTTCCGGCTGGAGCAACAGCCCGGCTCCGGCTATCGCCGCCATTCGCAGGCCGTAGCCATCGTTACAACGCAGAATGGCATCCCGCTTCCAGCGCACTGCGTCTTGCGCACCTGGCAATGTCCATTCATTGCGCGCCGTCCACACCGTGTGGGACAGGCAGAGATGATCGACTAAATCCGCCGGCACGACTGGCGTACCGTGGCGGGCCAGATAATCGGGCGCGGCGCAAATGACCATCCGATAAGGACAGAGGTACTTCGCCACCAGATCGGTGTTGTGAATCTCACCAATCCGGATCGCCAGATCAACCCCTTCATCGACAAGGTCAATCATCCGGTTAGTCAGGTCCAGCTCAATGCGGACATCCGGCCACGCCTGTAAAAAAGAGGCGGTCAGCGGCGCAATTGCGCAGGCACCAAAAGAGGTCGGCGCGCTGATGCGCAACGTACCGGCCGGTGCCAGTCGTAATCGCTCGACCGAGCTTTCAGCAATGGCGACCTGCTCAAGTACCCGTTTGGCCTCTTCATAATAGACTCGCCCGGCATCGGTCAGGCTCTGACGGCGGGTGTTGCGCTCAAGCAGGCGGGTGCCAAGCTGACGCTCTGTCAGCGCGATATATTTCCCCACCATCACCGCCGAAATCTCCAGCCGCGATGCTGCTTCGGTAAAACTGCCGCATTCCACCACGGCGATAAACGTCTCCATCCCGCGCAGCTTATCCATATTACAAACCTCTGGTTAGTCATCATCTAACTTTTAGCCAGTTTATCCGATATCTGTTTCATTAAAGAATAGAGGCTCACACCAGAACGGGAGTCAGCCATGAAAATCGTCATTATTGGTGCCAGCGGTACCGTCGGACGCGCAGTTGTCGAAGAACTGAAGCGTAAACATGAAGTCATTCGCGTAGGTCGTACTCAGGGCGATCTTCAGGTTGATATCACCTCGCAGCCGAGCGTCGAGGCACTCTTTGAAAAAGTGGGCCAGGTCGATGCGATCGTCTCGGCTACCGGCAATCTGTTCTTTGGCCCGCTGGCGACCATGACGGACCGGGATTTCAATCAGGGCCTGCAGGACAAACTGCTGGGACAAATCCGCCTTGCGCTAACCGGGCAGCATTATCTGAATGAAGGCGGCTCAATTACGCTTATCAGCGGTATAGTGGCCCATGAGCCGATCGCCCAGGGCGTCAACGCCACCACGGTGAATGCCGGGCTGGAAGGTTTTGTCCGTGCCGCTGCCTGCGAACTCCCGCGTGGGATCCGCATCAATTTGATAAGCCCTACCGTTCTGACGGAGTCGCTTGCCGCTTATGACGGTTTCTTCCCCGGATTCGACAGCGTTCCTGCCGCTGCCGTTGCTCAGGCCTATCGCCGCAGCGTGGAAGGTGTACAAAGCGGGCGGGTGTACACCGTCGGTTACTGACTTGTGGGAACGCCGGCAAATTTTGCCCGGGCAGAGTCTGTCCTGTCCCCCGCCGGATAGCGGGGGACAGGCAACGTTCCGCCGACATTTTCCCGCTAAGAGAAAAGAAAAAGAGCGCATTACGTGTTGTAAATATTGATCTGCTGCACACTCCAGATAAATGCATTTAATTGTGAAGCTTCCCGCATCATTTATTTCTCTGACCTGCTTTTAATGACATTACTCTTTGAGTGAAAAAATTCAACTCTTTGATTTTAAGCCATAAATATCACACATTCGCAAATAAAATCTCTTTATTCTCGCGCTATCGCTTTTCCACATATTTACCAGGCCTTTCCCATTCCACCAGACAACCAATCATTCCAGGCAACAACCGCCTCTGCGGAGTTTTATCTGTCTGAAAATAGCCTTCCAGCGGGGTTAATTATTGAATCCCAATATAAGCAGCATAAATCTCTGAAAAAGAGTTTTGACGGCCTACTCAACACGGTGATTCAGGGCACAGGCCGTGCGTAAAGCATTTTTTTTATATCGACGTTCGACATTTTTAATAATTTCCAAAATGATGCAGGATTGTGACAATAGTAAACGAAATGTTATGATGAGTAGATTAGCTGTACTCCTCATTGGAATATCAATCTAACGCTGATTTAGCCCTACAGTGATGAGAGAGCACCATGACTAAACCTCAATCCGTCCATGTTGAAAATCTCGAAAGTAATACCATAAGACCTATTCCGCTTAATATGCGACACGGCAAACCCGGCGATCTTTTTACCATTTGGTTTGGCTCAAATATCATGTTATTAACCGTTATCACCGGAGCCATGGCGGTAACGATTTTTCATCTTTCATTTTTATGGTCAGTCATTGCCCTTCTTATCGGCAGCCTGGTTGGCGGTCTTTTTATGGCATTACATTCTGCCCAGGGCCCGAGACTAGGCGTCCCACAAATGGTTCAAACCAAGGGGCAGTTTGGCTCCTATGGTTCGGTACTGGTCGTTTCGATTGTCGTATTAATGTATATCGGATTTACCGCCTCCAGTCTGGTATTAGGCGGGCAGTCGATGCATGCTATTTATAAACCGATGAACTCCGACGTAGGGATTATTGTCGTCGGGGCGCTCAGCTTATTCGCCACCATCTTTGGCTACAAAATCATCCACTCCTACGCCAGAATCATGTCGTGGATTTCCGGTATTGTGCTGGCCGCCACTTTTTTGTGGATCGTGTTCGTGCATGGCCTGCCGGTCGATTTTCTCGACCGCGGCGGCTTTAATAAAGTGGGCTTTCTCGGCGCGGTATCCATTGCCGCACTGTGGCAACTCGCCTATGCGCCGTATGTCTCTGACTATTCTCGCTATATGCCCTACAGCACCAACGATAAAAGTGTCTTTTATGCCAGCTACTCTGGCTGCATTTTAGGCTCTTATCTGCCGATGGTCCTTGGGGTACTGGTCGCCACTTGCATTAGCAATGATGATATTATTCAAGGCATTATTGACCTGACGGGCGGAATGGGTGCCCTGGTTATTGTGGTTCTGGCATTAGGTATCGCCGCCACGAACTCCATGATGCTGTACTGCGGGGTACTCTGCACCTTAACCTTAGGCCAGACCTTTATTGATGGCTGGTCGCCGATGGCCCGGGCCAGAATAATTACCGCCATTTTGACAATGCTCCTCGAAATATCACTGGCGATCTATGGTCAGGAAAACTTTTTACTCATCTACACTAACTTTATAACCGTTCTGTTATACGTGCTGGTACCATGGACGGCAATTAACCTGGTAGATTACTACCTTGTTGCTCATGGCGAATATGATGTTGATTCCTTCTTTAAACGCGATGGCGGCGTCTACGGTTATTTTAATGCGACTGCCATCTTCTGTTATTTATTAGGTATTGCGGTAGAAGTGCCGTTTATGTCGACGGCAATTTATACCGGCCCGGTTGCACTGTCATTCGGCGGGGCTGATTTATCATGGATTATTGGCCTGCTGGTGGTTTCTCCTGTCTATTATTATCTCTCGAAAGCGAAGACGGTCAAGAAGATGGCCTTTGCAAAAGAGAAAGCTTAAGCAGCACATTCCCTCAGGTGATTATTTCGCTCCGGACAAGTTCCGGAGCTTTTTTATTTCCAGAGTGGAAGATAATTAAAAATGGCAGGATCTAATCAATACAGGAACGGTCTGCCAGAACATAACGAAGAGAAAAGATGCGGGGAAGAAGTCTGCGAGCATGCGCCCGAAAACGGGCGCCAAAGGTTCAGGAGGCGGCCATCCAGTGGCGCAGGTTATCCAGCATTGTCAGACACTGTTCCAGTTGAGTCAGGGCAATAAACTCATCGGGCTTGTGGCCCTGATCCATACTTCCCGGTCCACAGATCATCGTCGCTACGCCTGCCTCGTCAAACAGACCGCCTTCGGTACCAAATGCGACGGTAGCAAAGTCATCATTTCCCGCCCACTGCGCCAACCAGCCAGCAAAAGACGACTGCGTGTCGCTCAACAGGCCGGGATACTGACTGAGCGGCTGAAAGCGAATCGCTGCCTCCTCCGCGACCGTGCGCATTGCCTTCACCAGCTCGTCTTCGGCATACGTCCGCAGCCCGGCGATCGTCTCGTCGAGTGATACATCCGGTAAATGGCGAATTTCGAAATCAAACTGGCAGCGTTCAGGTACGATGTTAAGCGCCGCACCGCCCGTAATCAGCCCCACCTGTAAGGTGCTATAGGGGGGATCAAAGCGCGGATCCTGCCTGAGCGCCAGTTTTTCACCCAGCACGCCCAGGCGGGTAATGAGCTTTGCCGCATACTCAATGGCATTCACGCCGTCTGGGGCATAGGCCGAATGGCAGGCCTTACCGTGAATATGGCAGCGCATGGCTAATTTACCTTTATGGCCGTAGACCGGGCGCATCGCCGTCGGCTCACCGATAATGCACAGAGCTGGCTTGTCTTTTGAGGCTTTGAGATGGTTCACCAGACTGCGAACGCCAAGACACCCCACCTCTTCGTCATAGGAAAAGGCCAGATGCAGGGGCATGCTTAAAGGTTGCGCGAGAAAAGCAGGAATGCTGGCCAGCACACAGGCAATAAAGCCCTTCATGTCAGTGCTGCCGCGCCCGTAGCACAGGCCATCGCGCAGGGTGAGTTCAAAAGGAGGGACCGTCCAGCGCTGACCGTCAACCGGGACCACATCGGTATGGCCGGAGAGCATCACCCCCCCCGGTCCCGACGGCCCCAGGCGGGCATAGAGATTGGCTTTTTTGCCATCGTCATCGTAGAACAGCCGGGATTCAATGCCAAAACCGCTCAGAAAGCGGTTTATGTAGTCGATCATTGCCAGATTGGATTCACGGCTGGTGGTATCAAAAGCCAGCAGCGTTGCCAGTATCTTCCGTAGCTCATTATTCATCGCCCGGTACTCCGTAGCTGGGGGCCTCCCGCGGGTCGAGCGCACGCGTGATATAGGCCTGCATCTGCGGTTCATACGCCTGCCAGAGCGCAGCAAGCTCGCCAATGGGATCGTCCTCGCTCCAGTCAATGCGCAGATCCACCAGCGGCCACGAATAGTCATCCACGACCTTCACCGCCGCTGAGTGGACCGGCCCGGCCTCCCCCCCGCAGGCCAGACCGGCCTGAAGCGCGGCCACCAGCCGCAGCGCCATTTCGCCCTCGCTCTGCTGAAAACCGGCCACCATCGCCTCAATTACCGACGTACTGGCCAGCATATTTCCGGCGGCAATGCAGTTTTCGCCTTCGGCAACATGGTAAATACCAAGAGTTTTATCTCCGCTGAAGGCGGCGGTTTTCCCGTTCGCATCGATGGCGATAATCTGCCGGTAGCGGCTGAAATCATCCTCCGCCAGCGCCCTGCGCAACGCCATCTCCGGTGCTAAACCCTGTTCCAGCTGCGCCAGCGCCAGCTGCCCTAGCGCCGGTAACGTGATGTTCTGACTGGACACCGCCCCGACCCCGGCCTGTAGCCACGGGCAACGCGCGCCGACGGCAATACTGGAGGAGCTGAGCGCAATGCCAAACTGCCCGCTTTCCGGGCAATATGCTGCGATAGAAAACGTCATCGTCGCTCCTTACTTCAGGTAATCATCGGGGATCACGGCAATCACATCGATCTCCATCAACCATTGCGGCTGCGCCAGCGCTGAAATCACCAGCCCGGTGGAGATCGGGAAGACGCCCTTCAACCATTTACCCACCTCCTGATACACCGGCTCGCGATAACGCGGGTCAATGATGTAGGTGGTGGTTTTCACGATGTGCGACAGGTCGCTTCCGGCCTCTTCCAGCAGCTGTTTGACGTTTTTCATCGCCTGCTCAGCCTGAGCCTGCGGGTCGCCCAGCCCGACCAGATTACCGGAAAAATCCGTTCCCACCTGGCCGCGCACGTAAACGGTATTCCCGGCGCGAACCGCCTGACATAAATCGTTATCCAGGCTCTGATTGGGGTAAGTTTCTTTCGTATTAAACATGCGAATACGGGTATGCGTTGGCATCTATTTTATCCTGTTTAGTAGGCGAGTGTTCAGCGCTGACCGGCATCCTGGTACTGGCTGTATTTACGCTGGGTAGCAATATGGTCGGCAATATGTTTCGCGTCATGCCAGACGCCCCAGATAAAGGTTGATCCCCGGCGCGACAGCCACGGCAAACCGAGGAAATAGACGCCCGGCTCGCTGGAGACGCCGCGCTGGTGCTGCGGACGCCGTTGCTCATTGAAGGCATTCACATTGAGCCAGCTGTAATCCACGGCGTAGCCGGTTGCCCAGATAATGGTGGTGATACCCGCCTGCGCGAGATCCAGGGAGAGAACTGGCGAAGTCATACACGGTGGGTCAGGCAAAAACGTGCGGGCGCCAGGCTCCAGCGGGAGATCCAGGCCGTTGGCGTCAACGTATTGATCCGCGGCATCCAGCAGTGCCAGGTAGTTCTCATCCCCGCGGCGAATGTTGTCACACAGGTCTGACTGGAAGGTTACCGTCCCGGACTCAAAGGCTTTCGTCAGCCCGACCAGGGTAATCCCGCGCTGCGCCAGCTCGCGGAAGTCCACGGTGTGCCCGCCGTGGGCACCGCTGACCGCAATCGTGACATGCTCTTTGCCCGGTGCGCTGGCGGGGGTATCCCACATTCCCAGCACCCCCAGCCACCAGCAGAAATCCCGGTTGCGATACGCACGCGGTGGGCGGTCGTGGGCGCCGACGGATAAATAGACCTGACGGCCAGCGCGCTGGAGTTCATCGGCAATCTGTACGCCGGAAGAGCCTGCGCCAACGACCAGTACCGCCCCTTCAGGAAGCTGTTCGGGGTTGTAGTATCTGGCGGAGTGGATCTGATGAATACTGCTCTCTTTCGGCGCAATCGGTGGAATCACCGGCTTTTGAAATGGCCCGGTCGCCGCGACAATACGCTGGGCTTCAATCACGCCATCGGTGGTCTCAATGGTAAAACCCGGACGCCCGCTATTGCGAACCGCGCTCTTTACTTCGACGCCGGTACGCACCGGCAGTGCGAATGCCCTGACATAATCTTCAAAATATTCCGCCACATCATCTTTGGGAATAAAGCCGTCAGGATTGCCGCCTTTAAATTCCATGCCCGGGAAACGGTCGTGCCACGCCGGACCGTTAGCCACCAGCGAGTCCCAGCGTCCGGTCCGCCAGGCCTCGGCGATACGGTTTTTCTCAATAACCAGATGTGAGATCCCAAGCTTCGTCAGGTGCTCACTCATGGCGATACCGGCCTGGCCCCCGCCAACAATCAGCGTATCAATATTCATTTTTTCTACGGTCATAAATGTGTCCTTCGAATGGTGTTCAATCGCCAGGAATAAACCACTGCGCAGGACTGAGGTTAATAAACCGTAACAAGCAGGTAAATTATTATAAATTTAGAACCTGAGAATAAAATAGTGATGCAGAACGCAGCACCTTGAATTTAATGGATAAAAATTACATTCACGGCAATTTATCGACAAAAGATAATCTGGCGCATGCTGAATTATTTATAAAAAAGAAAATGCAAATGCCATAGCCTATAAAAAATATTATCAGAGACTCGTTTTTTTATATTTAATTCATCGGGTGGCCAGAAACGAGAACGGCCCGCAATTATGCGAGCCGTCTCTCATTATTCCCTGTATTTACGCCACCCGCGCGTCGATATCCACCGGACTGAGTACCGCATGGCGACAATATTCCATAAACAGCCTGGTGGGTTTGGTCGGCTCGCTGCTGCGCAGGTGTGCCATCACCAGCGTGGAGTTCGCCATCTCATCCTGGATTTCCACGCAGCGCACCTGCTGGCCATCGTAGGTTATATCCGAAACCGGGCGAGTCACCAGCACGGAAAAGCCCAGTCCCTGGCCAACCATGCAGCGCACCATCTCAATGGACGGTGAACTGTAGGCGATCTGCGGGTTATACCCTTTATCCTTGAAGATACTGAGAAAATAGTTTCGGCTTGGCACCACGTCCAGCAGCACCATCGGCAAATTATTCAGCTCTGAGAGTTTCACCGTCGCCCGCTGCGCCAGCAGATGATTTGCCGGCAGCAGAGCATAAGGCTTCTGTGGCGCATTAAGACTTTCCGTATGCAGAGCGGTATCCAGCTCAAGGTCATATAAAAACGCCAGATCGAAGCGACCGCGATGCAATCCGTGGGCGATTTCATGCTGCTCACCATCGCAAATTTTGAGGGTGATATCCGGATAGATTTTTTTAAACCCGGCAATCAGCGAAGGTAAATAGAGCGGTGCCGCCGTTTCAAAACAGCCGAGGGAAATAATGCCGGAGACCAGTTCATTATCCGCTTTCGAGTTTTGCTCAAACTGGTAAGAAAGCCGCAGCAGCTCTTTCGCCTTTTCATAAAAGCGCTGCCCGCTGGGCGTCATAGAAACCCCCTGCGCGTGGTGGCGAATAAAGAACTGTTGTTCAAACATATCTTCCAGCGTTTTCACCGCAATGGAGATTGACGGTTGCGCGATATGCAACTGTCTGGAGGCTTCAGCAATACTCTCCGCTTCAACAACGGCGACAAAGTATTTGAGCTGTTTCAGGGTGAAATGGGGCATGTGACACCTTATTTTTTATTCTCAGAGAGATAAGCTAAATAGCTTTAAACGATGCCACCCTGTACCCGCAACCCCGCCAGCAGAAAAAAGATCAACTATCCGACGCGGGTCAGATTTTTACAGAAATTTAACAGACAAAACGCATAAAAGCTGCGAGCCAGCAATAGCAACGAGACCTCCGCTGCGGTTGTATCATGGCCATTCATCTTTTTTTTATTCTCAACAATAAGATTAGAGAATATTTAATCTATTCAAATGAAGGGAGCGACGGTGGTAAAAACAATCCGGCATGGAAATAAAAATTGTTTTAATACAAATAATTAAAAATAATCCCTTCTCAATTTCATGAATGCTGTCACAGAAATAACCGACGTTGGCGCCGCCGGAGATTATCGCCTCCCCGGGACTAACAAAGTTTTTTATGGAGGTTACCTAGATTTTTAGTCCTTTCTCGCCGCCGCCCCCTCCTGCATCATGAATCAACAGCAACAAATAAATAACAAATAAGCAACACACTAAGAGAGAGGCGTATGTCTGACAGAAACTTTTGGCAGAACAAACTGCGGGAGCAGCGCTTTATCAGCCACGCGATCGTTGATGGCCGCCCCTGCCTCGCCAGGAGCCGCAAAGTCTGCCCGGCGGTCAACCCGGCAACCAATAGCGTGCTCGCGGAGGTCACGGCGCTGCAGGCGGAAGATATTGATATCGCGGTGAAATCATCCCGCGCCAGCTTCGCCTCCGGCGCCTGGTCTGGCCTATCGCCGCAGGAACGTAAAACCGTGCTGCTCAGGCTCTCCGCACTGATTCTCGAACACCGTGAAGAGCTGGCGCTGCTGGAAAGTGCGAGTATGGGCAAACCGGTCAACGACGCGCTGAGTGTCGATATCCCCGGCGCGGCGCATGTGCTGGCCTGGTACGCCGAAAGCGTCGATAAAATTTATGCCGAGGTCGCCCCAACCCGTAAAGGGTCACTTGCCACCCTCACCCGCGAAGCGGTGGGCGTGGTGGCGGCCATCGTACCGTGGAACTTTCCCCTCGATCTTGCCTGCTGGAAACTGGGGCCAGCGCTGGCCGCCGGGAACAGCGTGATCCTCAAGCCATCTGAAAATTCGCCCTTCTCAGCGTTGCGCCTGGGTGAACTGGCGCTCGAAGCGGGCCTGCCGCCCGGCGTTCTGAACGTGGTCACCGGCCTCGGTACCGAGGCGGGAGCCGCGCTTGGATTGCATAACGACATCGATGTCATCACCTTTACCGGCTCGACTGACGTCGGCAAGGCTTTCATGGCCTATTCCGCGCAGTCAAATCTGAAACAGGTCTGGCTGGAGTGCGGGGGCAAAAGCGCCAATATCGTCTTTGCCGACTGCCAGGATCTCGATCTGGCGGCGGAAAAAGCGGCTTTCGGCATCTGCTTTAACCAGGGGGAGGTCTGCTCTGCCAACTCCCGCCTGCTGGTAGAGCGCACGATTTACAGCGACTTTGTCTCGCGGCTACAGCGCAAAATGGAAGCATGGGCCCCGTCTCACCCCTTTGATCCGACAGCAAAAATGGGGGCGATGGTCAGCGCGGCGCACGCGCAAAAGGTGATGCGTGCAATCCGCGCTGCTGAGCAGGCAGGTGCGCGCGTGCTGACCGGCGGCCGCGAAGTCGAAATTGAAGGGGTCGCCAACTATGTCCAGCCCACGCTGCTGGATACGGTGAGCGAAGAGATGTCGCTGTGGAAGGATGAAATTTTCGGCCCGGTGCTTGCCGTTATCCCTTTTGATGATGAACAGCAGGCCATCCAGCTGGCCAATAACCATATTTACGCCCTCGCCGCCTCGGTCTGGACCGACGACCTGCATCGCGCCCATCGCGTTGCCGGACGGCTTAACGCCGGCACGGTGTCGGTCAATACCGTCGATGCCCTGGATGTCACCGTGCCGTTTGGCGGCAATAAACAGTCTGGTTTTGGTCGGGATTTGTCGCTGCATGCCTTCGACAAGTTTACCTGCCTGAAAACGACCTGGTTCCAGTTTCGCTAGCAGGCGGCGGCCTCGCCTTGCTCTGATTCCGCTTACAGGAGAGATAAAATGACTCACCCGATTCACCCGACGCGTTCCACTTCCGAGTATCAACGCGGGGATGCCGCACACCATATCCATGCGTTTCTCGACCAGAAAGCGCTGAACGCCGAAGGACCGCGCGTCATGGTGCGCGGCGAAGGCCTGTACCTTTGGGACAATGACGGCAATAAATACCTTGATGGGATGTCCGGGCTGTGGTGTACCCAGCTAGGCTACAGCCGCCAGGATCTGGCGGATGCCGCAGCGGCTCAGTTCGCCAAACTGCCCTATTACAATATGTTCTTTCACACCACTCACCCGACGGTGATCGAGCTGTCAGAGCTGCTGTTCAGCCTGCTGCCCGGGCACTACAGCCACGCTATTTATACCAACTCCGGCTCCGAATCGAATGAAGTGCTGATCCGCACCGTGCGCCGCTACTGGCAGATTCTCGATAAGCCGCAGAAAAAGGTAATGATTGGCCGCTGGAACGGCTACCACGGCTCCACCCTGGCCGCCACTGCCCTTGGCGGCATGAAGGCCATGCACACCATGGGCGGGATGATCCCCGACGTGGCGCATATTGATGAACCCTACTGGTACATGCACGGTGGCGACCTGACCCCGCAGGAGTTTGGTCTGCGCTGCGCTCGCCAGCTGGAAGACAAAATTCTGGAGCTGGGCGCAGAGAACGTTGCTGGCTTTATCGCTGAACCATTCCAGGGCGCAGGTGGGATGATCTTCCCACCGGAGAGCTACTGGCCGGAAATTCAGCGTATTTGTCGGAAATACGACGTGCTGCTGTGCGCCGATGAAGTGATTGGCGGCTTCGGCAGAACCGGCGAATGGTTTGCACACCAGTATTTTGGCTTTGAACCGGATACGCTCTCCATCGCCAAAGGGCTGACCTCCGGCTACGTGCCGATGGGCGGTCTGGTGTTGAGCAAACGTATGGCCGACGTGCTGGTCGAGAAAGGCGGCGTGTTTGCCCACGGTCTGACCTATTCCGGCCACCCTGTCGCCGCGGCCGTCGCCATTGCCAACCTGAAAGCGCTGCGGGATGAGCAGTGGGTGACGACCGTACGTAACGACAGCGGCCCCTATTTGCAAAAAACGTTGCGCGAAGTGTTTGGGAATCACCCTCTGATCGGAGAAATCCAGGGCACCGGCCTCGTCGCCGCCCTGCAGTTCGCCGAAGATAAGCAAACCCGCAAACGCTTTGCTAATGAAAACGATCTGGCCTGGCGCTGCCGGACGATCGGCTTCGAAGAAGGGGTGATTATCCGCTCTACGCTGGGGCGCATGATTATGGCGCCAGCACTGATTGCCAGCCACAGCGAGCTGGATGAGCTGGTCGAGAAGACCCGGCGCGCCGTCGACCGCACCGCCAAAGAAATTGGCCTGCTTTAAGCACCTTCCCCGTTAGCCGGATCGCCGCGCTAACGGGTCACCTCTTTCCCTCATAAATCAGCCCGCGCACTAGCGGGCTAATTTGCTATCTCCAGAACAGCACACCCCGCAGAGTTTATTTTTAAACAGCGAATAGCACGAGCAGCTTAGTTTATAATAAGCAGGCTAACTATATTATTCTCTACCAGTGGCAACGGGCAGTATCCATTTGTCCTCAATCAATGATCCCTGCAAGCCAGGGCACTTTTCACTCGCTATTGATCGTACGCCACCTCATTTCAAATATTGACGGGCATCTCTGATTTTTAACCATCGGGATATTCATCAATATCGCCATAATAAAGAGACCTGCAATATGAATATAAAAAAATTACGTTTAATGCTGTTGCTTGTGGTGCCGGCTCTGGGGCTGGCGACCGGCGGTTGGTATTATTTCGCCAACGGTCGCTATGTCGAAACGGACAACGCCTACGTGAAGGCTGACAAAACCGGAATTAGCGCTGAAGTTGATGGTCGAGTCGTGAAGGTGGCGGTCAAAGAGAACCAGCACGTCAATAAAGGTGACCTGCTGTTCAGCGTGGATGCCAGGCCCTATCAGCTGGCCGTTGCCCAGGCGGAGTCCGATCTTAATAATACTCTTATCGAGTTGAAAACGATTAAATCGCAATACCAAAGTAAGCTGGCCAATATCGCAGTTTCTCAAAGCCAGCATGAATATGCGCAGCGTGAAGAGGATCGCCTGCATCGCCTGAATGGACCGGGATATGTCTCGGCCTCCGATATGGATGGCGCCCATCAAAAAACGCTGCTGATGGCCCTGGAAGTCAATATGCTGAAAACCCAGCTGCAGGAAGTGGCCGATAGCTTTGGTGGCGATATTAATATGCCCGTTGAGCAACACCCGCGTTATAAAAAAGCACTGGCCCAATTAAATATCGCCAAAAACAATCTGGCCCATGTCCGGGAATATGCTCCGGCGTCCGGCACGATAACCAAAGTGCTGCAAAAAGGTGAATACGTGCAGGACGGGACAACGGCAATGTTATTAGTCTCCGATAAAAATATCTATATTGAAGCCAATTTCACCGAAAAAGATCTGACCCATATCCGT
Organism: Klebsiella sp. I138; assembly: GCF_051131765.1. Lineage (NCBI taxonomy): Bacteria > Pseudomonadati > Pseudomonadota > Gammaproteobacteria > Enterobacterales > Enterobacteriaceae > Klebsiella > Klebsiella sp. I138. The sequence goes on along the minus strand of NZ_CP180447.1, from coordinate 4,908,917 downwards.
GATAACCAGCAGGCGGAAATTAACGTTGATTATGCTCCCGGGGTAACCTGGCATGGCAAGGTCAGCAGCATTAGCCCGGCAACTGGCGCGGAGTACTCGGTGATTCCGGCCGAAAATGCGACCGGCAACTGGGTGAAAGTTACCCAGCGAATTCCGGTGCGTATTCGTTTACAAACCAATGTTCAACAGCCTCAGCTGCGGGCGGGCCTCAGCGCCACGATCAAAATCGACACGCAATCTGACGTAAACAGCGCATCGTAACGAGGGGCCTATGTCTGAAATAATGACGGCTTCACCGCCGAAGAAAAGCGCTATCGACCGCCGTCTGCTCATCACTTTTTCGGTGATGCTGGCAACCATCATGCAGGCGCTGGACACGACAATAGCTAACGTTGCCCTGCCCCATATGCAGGGGGCGATGGGGGCGACTCAGGACCAGACCTCCTGGGTCCTGACCTCGTACATTGTCGCGGCAGCAATCGCCATGCCACTCACGGGTTTTATTTCCGCCCGCATCGGTCGCAAGCGCCTGTTTGTCATTGCGGTTATCGGTTTTACGCTCGCCTCCATGCTGTGCGGAGCGGCACAAACGCTGAACCAGATAGTCCTGTTCCGCTTGTTGCAGGGGATTTTTGGCGCAAGCCTGGTTCCGCTGTCCCAGTCGGTGATGTTGGACAGCTGGCCGCCGGAAAAACATGGGGCGGCAATGGCGATGTGGGGCATGGGCGTCATGGTTGGGCCGATTCTGGGCCCGGCTCTGGGCGGCTGGCTGACCGAATATTACAGCTGGCGCTGGGTGTTTTATATCAACATTCCCTTTGGCGTACTGGCCTGGCTGGGCATCAGCACCTTCGTCAGTGAAACACCCGTTGATACGACGCGGAAGTTTGACCTGCTGGGTTTCTTCCTGCTGAGCGTGACCATCGGCAGCCTGCAGCTGTTTCTCGATCGCGGGCAATCAAAAGAGTGGTTTAGCAGCGGTGAAATCATCATCGAAGCGGTACTGGCCGCCCTGGCGCTGTATCTGTTCGTGGTACACATTTTCACCATCAAAAAGCCATTTATCGACCCGGCTATTTTCCGTGATAAAAACTTTGTCGTTGGCCTGCTGTTCAGCTTCGTGGTGGGGACTATTCTGCTGGCAACCATGGCGCTGATGCCGCCCCTGCTGCAAGGACTGATGGGCTATCCGGTGATCGACGTCGGGCTGTTAATGACACCTCGCGGTTTTGGCACCATGTTCAGCATGATGCTTGTCGGACGCATCGCCGGTAAAGTCGATATGCGCTATGTGATCGGCGTGGGGATTATGATTATGGCGCTCTCCTTGTGGATGATGACCCGCTATGCCATGTGGATGAGCCCAACGGATATTATCAGCTCAGGCGTCGTGCAAGGTGTCGGGATGGGCCTGACTTTTGTACCGCTCTCGACGCTCACCTTCTCTACGCTGTCGCCGCAGTACCGTACCGAGGGAGCCTCACTCTATTCACTGATCCGCAATATCGGCAGCAGTATCGGGATCTCGGTCGTCACCACCTATCTGGCGCAGCAGACCCAGCGCAACCACATGCTATTTTCTGGTTTTATTAACCCATTTAATAAAGCCCTGCAGCAGGATATGCAGTCTGGTGCTTACAATATTCACCATCTGCCCGGTCTGCTCGCTATTAATGGCGAAGTGACGCGCCAGGCAGCTGTTCTGGCTTACTACCAGGATTTCCGTCTGATGATGTTTCTCTGTTTTCTGCTGCTGCCGCTGGTGCTGTTATTTTCACGACCGTTGATTAAGGGAAATTAATACGTCGTAACGGACCATCGATAAAATTCAAAATTAAACGCATCGAAATGCCTTGATATACCTGACGACCTGTACAGTAGTCGGTTGTTATATATTTTAGAAATGAGTATCGCCACTCTGGATATCCAATATGCAAATGAAATTCCTCCCTCTCCTGGCCCTGTGCATCGGTCTGCTTCCCGGTGCCCTCTTCGCAAAGACGGGAGACGTCAGAACGAATGCCGAAAAATCAGCCGATGATCCGACGAAGGTGACAACCAAAGTCGGTGTCTCCTGGTCCGATAATTATAAGATGAACGACAGCAACGTTGCCTTCTCCGGATCGCTGGCGTTCGATCAGGTGAAAAAAATTAACGTCCGCGTGAATAGCGATGCGTCAGAATGGCGCATTGGCGGTTCATGGTTATTCCCGGTTGGAATTATTAACTTCAACTTTGGTAAAAACGAATATCCGGATAACGCATCGCAAACTAATTACTCCGTGGGCACGTTTATTCCGCTTAGCGCCTTTGGTATCGAACCTGCCGGCTTCCAGATATTCCCGATGGCAGGTTATACCTATAACGATGGCGAGCACATGGCATGCAATGCAGGCCAGCATAAATCCTGCTCGCAGCCTGGATTTGACGGGATGCCCTCGCCGGACAATGGTTTTGAATCGACCACCAGTTCCGGCAGCAGCGGTTATCTGGGCGTTTTCACCCTGAAACCACTGACTGATGACCTGAGATTATTAAGCTTTTTAGGCGGGACCTACGGCTCAAAAAACGATGCCGGAGACAATTACAAAGGCTACTTTGCCGGGGTCGGTCTTGGCTATAGCCTCACCCAGCATAATTCGGTGAAAGTGATGACCTATATTCAGGATAACAATACCTACCTGGATAACGCGGAAAAACGCTTCCTGCTCTCCTGGCAATATCAGCTCTGATCGCCGCCGAACGGAGGCAAATACGGCCTCCGGTTTTACATCCTGTTTCTTCAGCAGGTACACTACCGCCCCTGTTTCCCCTTCCTGACCGATTCATGCTGAAGAAATTACTTTTTACGATGCCACTGCTGGCGCTCACCGCACTGCTTGTCTGGTGGCTTACGCCACGCTACTCCACAGAAGAGATGGCCTGGTACCGCTCGGTTTTCTGTGTCATCGACCACCAGGATAGCCGGGCATTTCTCGGCGATATGGAAAATATTGTCGAAGGCGGCAATTCAGATTATGCCCTGAACAAAAACCACTTTATCCCTGCGCTCGGCGAACGTATGCGCCAGACATGGCTGCAGCTCAGCCGGGAAGAACAAGCCAGCATTGGCCAGGATCAGCAGCGCTGCCGCCAGTTGATGAGCGCAAAACAGCAAGATTAAGCCCGCGCTGGCGCCGGCAATGCAAAATAATGGCTGGCGAAGGATTAGCTGGCTAACGATAATTTAAAACAACATCCTGCTCTTACTGGCGGGATGCCTGCGTTTAAATAGCGGAATCTAACCTAATATCTCGATATCTTGTTATTGTGCTTTCATCACGCGCCTTACCGAAGGGCAATAAAACTGCTGAGAGAAATATTTCTGTAATAAACGCCACATATCTTTTCAAGCCTTAATAAACAATCAATTACAACTGATAAAACATTGAGGCTTATTTTGATTCGCTCGATCCCGTTCTCATTATCTCTGGTCGCCAGCACACTCTCCGGCGCACTCTATGCCGCACCGATAAATACCCCAATGCTCGCCAGCATCGATAATTTTCGCGATATTGCCGGCACCACGTCAATTTATACCACCAGCCATGATGGCACGATGCGGACCGGCGTATTTTATCGCGCAAATGCGCTGACGCTCTCTTCCGCAGATCAGGCCACCCTCAGTTCACTCGGCATCAGCGATGTTTACGATTTGCGCACCGCCAGTGAAATCGCCAGCGCACCGGACGTGCTGCCAGACGGTGCTATCTATACCCATATCGATATCATCGGCAGCGGAACGTCAGGCAGCAATATCACCAGTATCGCGGTGACCAGCGCCGCCGAAGCGAAAGCGATGATGCAACAGGCCAACGTCTCTTTTGTCAGCGATTCCGGAATGCGTGCGCAGTTTGCCACCCTGTTTAACGACCTGGCCGGCGCCGACGGTGCCGCCCTGTTCCACTGTACCGCCGGTAAGGACCGGACCGGCTGGACCGCCGCGATGCTGCTGAGCATTGCCGGCGTAGATAGCCCGACCATCATGGAAAACTACCTGGCGACCAATGATTATACCCGTCAGCGCATTACCGCGACCCTCGCCGCGATGCCTCCGGCAATGGCCGCTATCTACGAGCCGCTGCTTGGCGTTGATGCCAGCTATCTGCAGGCCGGTCTGGATGAGATTACCCGCGAGTACGGTTCGGTTGATAATTACCTGAAAGAGGGGCTGGGGCTATCGCAGGCAACGATTTACGTGCTGCGCGCGAAGATGGTGCACTACGCCCAGCTTCCAGGGCAGAGCGCACTTCGCGGGAATGCCGCAGAGGGTGCTGGGCTGCTGAACGCGCTGCAAAACAGCACATTGTCGGGCCACTACACCGATTACAACAGCTACCTGCAATCCGCCATCGATGCCGGCACGCTCGGCGGGGTTGAATCGCAGGTAGGCGGACAAATTTATGCCGATACCGCCAGCTATCTGCTGCGCAGCGGTTCACGGCTGGATCGGGCGCTGACACCCAATATTGACAGCCGCCTGCTGCGCGAGGGGGAAGGAAAACTATGGCTGACCGCGCTGAGTGGCTACCTGGGCACCGATGGCTCTGAAAAAGCGGCCAGCAGCAATGAACATACCGCCGGAAGTCTGCTGGGCTATACCCAGCGTGTTAACGCCCGACTCAGCGCCTACGGTACCGTGGGCTATAGCCGGGGCTCGCTGGGCAGCGCTAACGCCGAGGCCGACGCCAATACCACTCTGCTGGGAACAGGTGCGCGCTATGCCTTTGAGGATCTTACCCATGGTCCCTTTGCCGCAGCCGACCTGAACGCCGGCTGGGTCGACTATAGCAGCACCCGTCGACTCGGCGGCGGTCTGGGCACCGCCTCCGGCGATACCCACGGGCAGATAGTCGGTGGCACCTTACGTCTCGGTTATGTCAGCCCGTTCGATGTTGTCAGCATCGAGTCTTCCATCGGCACGCGTCTGACGCATCTGCGTATGGACGCTTTCCACGAAACCGGCAGCGAGCTGGCGCTTGACGTCGCCAGCGTGAGCGAAAACAGCAGCAGCGGCCTGGCCGGCGTCAATTTTGCCTTTACCCCACAAAATCTCGGTAGTTGGACGCTGTCTCCGGCGGTCAATATCGGGTACGAACACAGCTTCAGCGGCCCGTCGGTAGGCACCAGCGGACAAATTTATCCCTATACGGTGTGGCAGCACTCCGCCTTTGACAGTCGGGATATCGTTAATGCCGGAGCCAACATTGGCCTGACCCGCGGGGCGCTCAGCCTGAACCTGGGTGGCCAGGCGGAAATGGCCAGCGGCGGAGATAGCCACGGCTTCAGCGGAAACTTAAGCGTCGCTTACGCCTTTTAACGCCCAGGGCAGGTCGTCGACCGAAGACCTGCCCTGATATTTTGCGCTATCCGCCATTTTCCCTTTAAATTATAAGGAAAACATATATTGGCCACGGTGATAAAAAAGAGTTGATCTGATATGCACAAGCTCTTACTTTGCTAACCAGTTTTCACACGAGATAAGACGATGCCGACAATTACAGCCAGTAATATGCAAGAAGCGAAAGAGTTAGTTCACTGCGGGAAATACAGGGAAATTGTGCTGAATTTTGATATTGATGCAGATGATTTCTTCACACTCGCCACATCCCAGTCGGCGACCAAAGTTACGATGATCAACAAAAACAACCACTCACCGGTAAAATCAGAAAAATAATTAAAAACCTCTGAGGTATTTTTTATGTGGCTATTTATTGGCACACTCGGCGTCGCATTTCTCTCCTCACTGATGCTAATTTGGCTCGATGACCGCATCGCCGAAAGCGAATAAACCAGATTAAAACTCCGTGCCGCCCGGCGGCGCGGAGTTATTTACAGAGAGCTACAGCGATTTAGCCAGGCGTTCAACCGCCGTCATCAAACCCTCTTCCGACACCGTCGAATAAGACAGACGCAGCGTGCGGGTATCCGGATTATCGTGATAAAACGCCTCGCCAGGGACGAACACCACGCCGTTTGCCAGCGTTTTCTTCATCCATTCCATCGTATCAAACGAATAGCGGAAACGAGCCCACAGGAACATCCCGCCTTTTGGCCGGCTGAATGCAATGTGCTCCCCAAGGCGAGACTCCAGCGCATCCGCCAGCGCCACGCACTTCTTACGATAATCTTCGCGGATCAACGCTATCTGGTTATCCAGACGATTCATCGCCAGGTATTCCGCCGTGATCACCTGCGACAGCATATTGGTATGCAGATCCGCAGCCTGCTTGACGATCACCGTCTGCTGCGCCAGCCAGTCCGGCATCACAATCCAGCCGATACGCATCCCCGGAGCGAGGATTTTGGAGAAGGTGGAGGTGTAGACCACCTGATCTTCACAGCCCTGCTCAACCGCGTGCTGATACAGCGGACGGCGGACTTCATCGGTAAAGCTGATTTCGCCGTAGGGGTCATCTTCGATGATGACAACATCATGCTGTTTCGCCAGCGCCACCAGACGACGGCGGCGATCTTCACTCAGGGTTTTCCCGCCGGGGTTGCCAAAGGTCGGCACCAGATAAACGGCTTTGACGCGAGTCGTTTCCAGCAGGTCTGCCAGCTGTTCGACCAGCATCCCGTTATCGTCGGTATCCACGCTGAGAATATTGGCCTGCGCCAGCTGAAATACCTGTAGCGCCGCCAGGTAGGTTGGGCGCTCGACCACAATCGTATCGCCCGGATCGAGCAGCGTACGGGCCACAATATCCAGCGATTGTTGAGAACCAGAGGTGATATAGACGTGGCTGGCCTGGCAGTCAACGCCGCGCGCCTGACACAGTTCGCTCACGGCCTGACGCAGCGGCGGGTAGCCTTCGGTCAAACCATACTGAAATGCATCGTTGAAACGCCCGCTCATCACCTGCTGCACAGCCAGATTCAGACCTTCGGTATCAAACAGCTCCGGGGCCGGGATCCCGCCTCCCAGAGAGATAACCCCGGGCAGTTTACTGTGCTTGAGAAGTTCGCGGACGGCGGAGGGCTTGAGTTCACCCGCGCGGGCGGCGAGTCGCCTGTCGTGCATATTATTTTCCTTTTCTGTCTTGTTGTTGTCTTTGTCGCTTTTCGTGTTTGCAGGATTTGTTGCCCGGACGGGCCGTTTATGCGGCTATCCGGGCTGCTGGCTACCGGCCGTCGTTGTCTTTCAGCACAATTAACGGTTCGATATCACTCTCTTTTTTGACCACCAGCGAGTCATCACCGCGCAGACAAGTACCGCCGTAGTTGCCGCCGACGGTAAACGTACACACCTGAATGTATTTACCATCCACCTTCGGCAGGCACCAGAGCTGCTGGTAAATATTTTTACGATCGACAAACTGCCCGCTGGTTTTATCCAGAACTTCGTCTTTCGGACCAATTAAATCGATGTTGCTCCCGCAGCGGCCAGAGATGGGTTTAACCGCATAGCCGGTTTTTGCCAGCTCTTCATTGACCACAAAATCGGTATCCAGCAGATAACGATGGTTCGGGAACAGCGACCACAGCACCGGCAGAATAGCTTTGTTGCCGGGGATCACCGTCCACAGCGGTTCGAAGACCAGCACTTCCGGACGCAACAGCACGTCAATAAGCCGCACCTCATTTTGCGGATGCCCGGTACGGATCGGCACAGCGGCGTATTCATCGGCGCTGACTTCACGCACCTGTTCGATGGCGGTTTCCCAGGCCCAGGTTTTCCAGACGCAGTTTACCAGGCGCCCGTCGCCATCGATCAGCTGCCCGGCGGCATCCCAGTGCAGCTCATCGAGGCCAAAGAGGATCTTACTGTCGAAGCCCGCCTGCGTGAGCGAGCGCTGGATAAACAGGGCGTGGTAGTTCTCCTCCAGATCCTTGTCCTGCATGATATGCACGAAAGGACGGGCGCGGCTGTGTTTCCAGGCCCCCGCCAGCTCATCAAGCAGATTTTCCGCCGGGTTATGTCCGCTGCCGTAGTAGCCCTGTTTCAGCCACTGTTCGAGGATCAGCCCGCCTTCGGTATGGCAGGAGGCGGAGTCGGCGTTGTATTCATAGACCTTCAGCCCGCGCTCATCCATACAGAAATCCATGCGGCCGGTTATCATATGATGACGACGTCGCTGCCACGAGAGCCGCAGGCGCGGCCAGAGGATTTTAGGGATATCAAACAGCGCCAGCAGATTGTCATCTTTCATCACCTTGTCGGTGGCGTGCAGGTACATCAAATGCAGCTCATTGGTGGCTTTGATAAGCTCCTGCTCGGCGCTTTCGGTGATGGTGAAATACTGGTAGGGATCTTGATTGATAAAGTGACCGTTGGCGGCCACGTAGGCTTTTTGCAGCGAATCTTTCTCGTTCAGCCAGTTACCGCGGAACTGGCCTTTATTCGGCAGTCTTGCGCCCTGGATAGCCATCGCCTCACCCGGCAGCACCGGCTGCGGCAGACTGTGCTCGGTATCGGCGGTCTGAATCATCCAACCTAATATTTCCGTATCGGCAAAGGTATCTTTGATGGTGTAGACACCGTCTTTCACTTCCAGCGTCAATTCTCGGGTCCATTGCTGACCCTGCGGCAGCGGCGCGTGAATCACGTTTTGCTCGGCGATACGGACCTTATTCCCCACCAGCTGCGTGATCACCGCAACATGGCCGGTATGTTTAAACTCACCGCCCTTCTGCCAAATCAGCAGCGAGCCGGCCATCGGTGGGCGACGGGAGCCGTTTGCGAAGGCCTGGAGCGGCAGAATATTGTCATTGACCACTTCTCGCAGAAAACGCAGGGAGAAGATTTCATAGGCCATACCGACATCGGTAAAAACAAAACCGTAGGTGAGGAACAAAAAACGGCGCGCGAATTCAACGCACTGCCATTTGTGCCCCATATACTCATTGCCGATGTAACTGCGGAACGTCGCGTCATCCGGATAGTCACGCGGATTTAAGCTACTGTAATTCGATGAATAAATTGCTACGCCGCCCGGCGCGTAGCCTAACAATGTACCAAAAGGGGCATCACTGCTTGTCGATCCTTTGCTCATTAGCCTGACCTCAAATTAATGCAGCCCGGGCAGTTGGCGGAACAAAACTCCCTCTTCTTATCCTGCCGCAGGCACTTACCAGACAGAGGTGAAAAGATGATACCACTCATTGGATTCACTAATCGTGCCCTGCGGGAAAATAACCCAGCGCCTTTGGGTAAAAGTGATATCGTTATTGGTAATATCTCCCCGCAATACTTCAGGTTGCGTTGCCGCTGGCGGCCACCCGAGTCAGGCAGGGGCAGGGAATCATAACGAAGAATGAAACAACGTCAGGAGTTGATTATGAGCACACAACCGCATCTGCAGGCCCAACCGCTGGTCTGGGGCCACGGCCCGCGTACTTTTGAGGTATTCCTGGAGCCAACCTGCCCCTTTTCCGTCCGGGCATTCAATAAGCTCGATGACCTGCTGGATGAAGTCGGCGCGGATAATGTGACCATCAAGATCCGCCTGCAGTCGCAGCCGTGGCATCTTTTCTCCGGCGTCATCGTGCGCTGTATTCTTGCCGCTTCGACGCTGCCGCACGGCAGAGAGCAGGCGCACAGGGTGCTAAAAGCCGTTGCCGACCACCGCGAAGAGTTTGAATTTACCGACCACTGTAGCGGACCCAATATGGATACGACGCCGCAGCAGATTATCCAGCGCATTGAACGCTACAGCCAGGTGCTGCTCTCCACGGCTTTCGCCCGCCCGGAGCTGCAGGCTGAAATTAAATGGCATTGCAAATACGCCCGGCAGAATGGTATCCACGTCTCGCCCACCTTTATGGTTAACGGACTGGTGCAGCCGGATCTGGGCAGCAGCGACGATATCAGCGTATGGGCCGCGCGGATTATGGCCTGAGTCCCGTTCGCCCCGGTCACGCGACGCTGACCGGGGCCAATAAGCCTCACACTGTTAAACCCGCCAGGCATCTCCTGCTACACTCCCTCAACGGCTCACTAAAAAGGCAGGTCCTCATGTCAGAGAATAACTACCAACCACCCAAAGTGTGGGAGTGGAAGCAAAACAACGGCGGCGCGTTCGCCAACATCAACCGTCCCGTCTCCGGCGCAACCCATGAACAAACGCTGCCGGTTGGCTCGCATCCGCTACAGCTTTACTCACTGGGAACGCCAAACGGTCAGAAGGTGACTATTCTGTTGGAAGAGCTGCTGGCGCTCGGCGTGAGCGGCGCGGAATACGATGCCTGGCTAATTCGCATTGGCGAAGGCGATCAGTTCTCCAGCGGTTTTGTCGAGGTGAACCCTAACTCAAAAATTCCCGCGCTGAGCGACCACTCTACCACCCCGCCAACGCGCGTATTTGAGTCCGGCAGCATTCTGCTTTACCTCGCGGAGAAGTTTGGTTTCTTCCTGCCCAAAGACCCCGCCGGGCGCACCGAAACCCTTAACTGGCTGTTCTGGTTACAGGGCGCAGCCCCGTTCCTCGGCGGCGGTTTTGGCCACTTCTATAACTACGCGCCGGTGAAAATCGAGTACGCAATTGACCGTTTCACGATGGAAGCCAAACGTCAGCTTGACGTGCTGGATAAACAGCTCGCCCGCAACCGCTATGTTTCCGGAGAAGAGTACACCATCGCCGATATGGCCATCTGGCCGTGGTACGGTAATGTCGTGCTGGGTGGCGTGTATAACGCCGCTGAATTCCTTGACGCAGGCAGCTACAAAAACGTCCTGCGTTGGGCGCAGGACATCGCCAGTCGTCCGGCAGTCAAACGCGGGCGCATCGTCAACCGGACCAACGGCCCGCTTAACGAGCAGCTGCATGAACGCCATAACGCCAGCGACTTCGATACCCTGACCGAAGACAAGCGCCAGGCATAACGCAACGCCTACCGAGGGCTTCGGCCTTCGGTAGTTAACTTTCCAGCCGGTATCCCGCCATAAAGTAGCGCATCGCGGTGCAGGAATGCCCCTCTTTAAAGAAGTCCATGACCATGTTTCTGTCCAGGCCATAGCGACGGGTCAGGATCCCCGCCTCCCAGGCGCTTAGCTGGCGATCGCCGGTTTTTTCAAACATACGCTGAGAATAACCGAGGACAAACCCACGTTTATAATCCGCGCAAAAACCGGCTGCGTTGCTGGCGCTTTCAGCCTGAGAGGCTTTTAGCCCTGCCATTAAACCTTTGCCAAAATGGTTATCCATCACTTTCACCCTCAATCGTTATATACAAAATTATATAGCGATTTTTTGAGCGAGTGCCAGCGCTATTTCACCCCTTTTTAGCCCAGATATTTGGCAAACCACGCCAGCGTGCGTTGCCAGGCAAGCTCGGCTGCGGCCCGGTCGTAGCGCGGCGTAGAGTCATTGTGAAAACCGTGGTTCACCTGTGGATAGATATAGGCCTCAAACACTTTGTGCTGCGCCTTCAGCGCCTGCTCATAGGCGGGCCAGCCGTCGGTAATAGATTTATCCAGCTCGGCATAGTGCAGCAACAGCGGCGCATGGATTTTCGCGACATCTGCGACCGGCGGCTGTCGGCCATAAAACGGCACCGCACAGGCCAGCTCAGGGATTGCCACGGCAGCCGCATTGCAGACGCCGCCGCCGTAGCAAAAACCGGTTATCCCTACCTTGCCGCTTGCCTGCGGATACTTCTCCATAAAGGCGACAGCGGCAAAGAAATCATTCATCAGCTTCAGGGGGTCGACTTTCTGCTGGAGCTCGCGTCCTTCATCATCATTGCCGGGATAGCCGCCCACCGAGCTCAGGCCATCCGGAGCCAGTGCGATATAACCCGCTTTTGCCACCCTCCGGGCAACATCTTCAATATAGGGATTCAGACCGCGATTCTCATGTACCACAACAACCGATGCCGGCTTTGCGGTAAGTTTCGTCGGCACCACCAGGTAGGCTCGCACCTCTCCGTGGCCGTCGGGAGAAGGATAGCGAATATATTCCGCACGAATATCCGGGTCGGTAAACAGGACCTGCTCGGCAAGCGCATAGTTTGGTTTCAGCAGGTTAAACAGCGCCAGGGCGGTCATCCCGCCGACGGCGTACTTCCCGGCCATCTGCAAAAACTCCCGTTTACTGATTTTACCGTGCGCGTAATAGTCGTAATACTCCAGCAGCTCTTGCGGAAAATCTTTCGCCGTCAGTCGCGTCATCATCTCTTCTCCTGAAATAAACCCCTTTAAGCAAAGCATAAGCTCACGCTGGCGCCAGCAATCTTACGCATTGTGATCCAGCAAACGCCGTCGCCGTGCCATACCAGTTAAAATAGAAACGACGTTTTAATCTATGAGGAGAGAGTATGTCCTGGTTAGCTGACCCTACCCGCTACGATCGGATGCAGTATCGCTACTGTGGTAAAAGCGGCCTGCAGTTGCCGCTTTTGTCGCTAGGACTGTGGCATAACTTTAGCCATGGCCACGCACTGGATGACCAGCGCGCCCTGCTACGTAAAGCCTTTGACCTCGGCATTACCCATTTTGATCTGGCAAACAACTACGGGCCACCGCCAGGCAGCGCGGAGGAAAACTTTGGTCGCCTGCTGCGCGAAGACTTTGCCGCCTACCGCGATGAGCTGATTGTCGCGACTAAAGCCGGCTATTCCATGTGGCCCGGCCCTTACGGCAACGGCAGTTCACGAAAATACCTGCTGTCCAGCCTCGACCAGAGCCTGAAACGCATGGGGCTGGAGTACGTCGATATTTTCTATTCGCATCGCGTCGATGAAAACACCCCGATGGAAGAGACTGCCGCGGCGCTGGCGCAGGCGGTACAGAGCGGTAAAGCACTGTATGTCGGGATCTCCTCCTACTCACCGGAGCGCACCCGGGAGATGGCGGCGCTGCTGCGCGAGTGGAAGATCCCACTGCTGATTCACCAGCCCTCCTACAACCTGCTTAACCGTTGGGTTGACACCAGCGGGCTGCTGGACACGCTGGAGGAGAACGGCATCGGCTGCATCGCCTTTACGCCACTGGCGCAGGGCCTGCTGACCGGCAAATATCTTCAGCAGATCCCGGAAGGATCGCGGATGTTCTACGAAGGGAAAAGAGCACGCGGCCTGACGGAAAATATGCTCAGCGAGTCAAACCTGAACAGCCTGCGATTATTGCAGGAGATGGCACATAGCCGGGGACAGAGTATGGCGCAGATGGCGCTGAGCTGGCTGCTGAAGGACCACAGGGTCACGTCGGTACTGATTGGTGCCAGCCGCCCGCAGCAGCTGGAGGAGAACGTACAGGCGCTGCAAAATCTGACGTTTAGTACAGAAGAGCTTGCGCAAATTGACCAGCACGTCGCGGATGGTCAACTCAACTTATGGCAAACCTCATCGGATAAGTAATCCCCTCGTCCGGCGGCGCCGCGCCGCCGGCCAGCTGAATCAGTGTTTAACCTTGGTCAGACGATCGAGATAGCCCATCACAAACGCCGACAGCACAAAGGTCAGATGGATAATCACATACCACATCAGTTTGTTGTCCGGCACGTTTTTCGCATCCATAAACACCCGCAGCAGATGGATAGAGGAGATCGCGACGATTGACGCCGCCACTTTATTTTTCAGGGATGTGGCATCCATTTTGCCCAGCCAACTGAGCTTTTCTTTCCCTTCATTGATATCCAGCTGGGAGACAAAATTCTCGTAGCCGGAGAACATCACCATGACCAGCAGGCCGCCCACCAGCGTCATATCGACCAGCGACAGCAGCGTCAGAATCAGGTCCGACTCCCCCACGCTAAAGATGTGCGGCAGTATGTGGAAAATCTCCTGAAAAAATTTGATCGACAGCGCAATCAGCCCAAGCGAAAGACCAAAATAAACCGGTGCCAGCAACCAGCGCGAGGCATACATAGCATTTTCCAGAAAGCGTTCCATAGGATCCTGTGAGTGAATAAAAACGACGGGCATTATATCGCAACCCGCCGCCGCGATGGCAATATCCCGCCGCATAACCGCTGAGCGACGGGCATAAAAAAGGCTGGCACAAGGCCAGCCTGAGAAGCGTCATCGGGAGGGTTAATTCGCTTTTACGGTTTCTTCACCCACCAGACCAATCTTCAGATATCCCGCCTGATGCAGGGTATCCATGACCTTCATCATCGTCTCGTAGTCCACGGTTTTATCCGCGCGGAAGAAGACGGTGGTGTCTTTCTTCCCTTCTGTCAGCGAATTCAGCGCGCCAATCATGCTCTCTTCGGTAATGGGATCGTTGCCGAGGAACATGGTTTTATCCGTTTTCACCGACAGATAAATCGGCTTTTCCGGACGCGGCTGCGGCTGGCTTGAAGACGCTGGCAGATTGACCTTCACATCTACGGTGGCCAGCGGTGCCGCCACCATAAAGATGATCAACAGCACCAGCATGACGTCAATAAACGGCGTGACGTTGATGTCATGCATTTCGCCGTTATCATCGAGGTTTTCGTTAAAATGCATTGCCATAAAGCATTAACCTACTCGTAATTTCTGCGCGGTACGGACCGGCTTCACACCGCTGGCGCTCAGGTCCAGGTCACGGCTTTGCAGCAGCAGAACCTGCGCGGCAACATCGCCGAGCGACGCTTTGTAGCTGCCAATCATGCGGGCAAAAATGTTATAGATAACCACGGCTGGAATCGCCGCGAACAGGCCGATGGCCGTCGCCAGCAGCGCTTCTGCGATGCCAGGAGCAACCACTGCCAGGTTGGTGGTCTGCGTCTGCGCAATGCCGATAAAGCTGTTCATGATGCCCCAGACGGTACCAAACAGACCGACGAACGGGGAAATCGCCCCGATGGTCGCCAGATAACCGTTGCCGCGGCCCATGTAACGACCGACGAACGCCACGCGACGCTCAAGACGGAAACCGGTACGTTCTTTAATTCCTTCGTTATCTTCGACGCCTTCAGAGAGCACCAGCTCGTTCTGTGCTTCGTTGATAAGCTGCGTGCTTAAGCTCTTCGGGTGGAAGCTGTTTGCGATGTCGCTGGCCTGATCGAGAGAGCGAGCGTCGCTGAGCAGCTGCTGTTCGCGCTTGAGACGGCGCTTACTGGAGAGGATTTCAGCACCTTTGCCGAAAAAGATAGCCCATGTGACTACCGATGCCAAAATCAGGCCAATCATCACGACCTTAACGACAATATCGGCATGATGATACATACCCCAAACGGACAGGTCCGCCTGCATCAAATTATTACCCACGCTGAATCTCCAGGACGTCAATCACAAAATCTGAGCACAATAATATCAAAAAAGCATCGAATTGATAGTGGTTCTCATTAGTATTTACACTGTGCAGCAAATCACGTTTAGATTCCTTGCGCTTACGCAGTAAAAAAGTGGCCGACCGCGGATTTCGCAAAATTTTTACCCGTATCGGCCATTCCCCGGTACAGGACCGGGCATTCATGCTAGTTTAGACGTCCAGACGTATAAAACCAGGTAAAAAAACATGGCTGATAAACATCTTGATACCGCGCTGGTTAACGCCGGGCGTAGTAAAAAATATACTCAGGGCTCGGTCAACAGCGTGATTCAACGTGCTTCATCGCTGGTTTTCGAAACCGTTGAAGCCAAAAAACAGGCCACCCGCAATCGGGCAAAAGGCGAGCTGTTTTATGGCCGTCGTGGCACATTGACCCACTTTTCGTTGCAGGAAGCTATGTGCGAGCTGGAAGGTGGCGCCGGATGCGCCCTGTTTCCCTGTGGTGCTGCGGCCGTTGCCAATACCATTCTGGCCTTCGTCGAGCAGGGCGACCATGTCCTGATGACCAATACCGCATATGAGCCCAGCCAGGATTTTTGCACCAAAATTCTCGCGAAACTCGGTGTGACAACCAGCTGGTTTGATCCCCTTATTGGCGCCGACATCGCCCGCCAGGTGCAGCCGAACACGCGCGTAGTATTCCTTGAATCGCCCGGCTCAATCACCATGGAAGTTCACGACGTTCCGGCCATTGTTGCGGCCGTGCGCCGCGTTGCGCCGCAGGCGATTATCATGATCGATAACACCTGGGCTGCGGGCGTGCTGTTTAAAGCGCTGGATTTTGGCGTCGATATTTCGATTCAGGCGGCGACGAAATACCTGATTGGCCACTCCGATGCGATGGTCGGCACCGCGGTATCTAACGCGCGCTGCTGGGATCAGCTGCGGGAGAATGCCTACCTGATGGGGCAGATGGTCGATGCGGATACCGCCTATATGACCAGCCGCGGTCTGAGAACCCTCGGCGTCCGCCTGCGCCAGCATCATGAAAGCAGCCTGCAGATTGCCGAATGGCTGGCGCAGCATCCCCAGGTCGCCCGCGTCAACCACCCGGCATTACCGGGCAGCAAAGGCCATGAGTTCTGGAAACGCGATTTTACCGGCAGCAGCGGCCTGTTCTCATTTGTCCTCAATAAACGCCTGACCGATGACGAACTTTCTGCGTATCTCGACAACTTCAGCTTGTTCAGCATGGCCTACTCCTGGGGTGGTTTTGAATCGCTGATTCTGGCCAACCAGCCGGAACAAATCGCCTCAATTCGCCCGGAAGCTGAAGTCGATTTCAGCGGCACGCTGATTCGCGTCCATATTGGCTTAGAAAATGTTGACGATCTGCTGGCGGATTTAGCGGCAGGCTTCTCCCGTATCGTGTAAAGTGACAGCGAGTGGCAATAATAGCGGACGTTCTGTGTGAGGCGGCCGCTTTTGTTGCGCCCGAGATCAAGGTGTTCGGGGCTCTTCAGGAGTACACTAATCGAAAATACGGTACCACTTAGGAAAGTCCATGGTTGTCATTCAAGAGATTGTCGCCGCCCTGTGGCAACATGATTTTGCCGCGCTGGCAAACCCCCAGGTTGTGGGCGTTGTTTATCTGGTCATGTTCACGACATTGTTTCTGGAAAACGGTCTGCTGCCCGCTTCATTTTTACCCGGGGACAGCCTGCTGCTGCTCGCCGGGGCGCTCATTGCCAAAGGCGTCATGGACTTTGTGCCGACGCTCGCCATCCTGACCGCGGCAGCCAGCCTCGGCTGCTGGTTGAGCTATCTGCAAGGGCGTTGGCTGGGTAATACCGAAACGGTTAAAGGCTGGCTCGCCCATCTGCCGCAGAAGTACCATCAGCGTGCGACCTGCATGTTCGATAAGCATGGTCTGCTGGCGCTGCTTGCCGGGCGCTTCCTCGCTTTCGTGCGAACCTTACTGCCAACGATGGCCGGTATTTCCGGGCTCTCCAACCGCCGCTTCCAGTTTTTCAACTGGCTCAGCGCGCTGCTGTGGGTCGGCGTAGTTACCGGTCTGGGCTATGCGCTCAGCATGATCCCGTTCGTGAAACGCCATGAAGATCAGGTGATGACTTGCCTGATGATTCTGCCCATCGCGCTGCTGGTTGCCGGGCTGGTGGGCACGCTGGTCGTGGTCATCAAGAAAAAATTCTGTAGCGCCTGAGAGCGTGTTCCCGGGAGTGGTGCTGCGGTGCCTTCCCGGGGGCCGGCACCGTAGCCATTCGCCCGTCACATTCCCTGAATCATTCTGATCCGCGCCGCGTCCTCCCCCGGCGTCATACCAAAATAGCGTTTAAACTCTCGACTAAACTGCGACGCGCTCTCGTAGCCCACGCGCATCGCCGCAGCGCTGGCTTTCATTCCGTCATGAATCATCAGCATCCGCGCCTTGTGTAAACGGTAGCTTTTCAGGTACTGCAGCGGCGACGTGCTGGTCACCGATTTGAAATTATGATGGAACGCGGAGACGCTCATATTCGCCTCAGCCGCCAGCTGATCCACGCTCAGATTTTCGGTGTACTGGCTTTCAATACGCTTCAGTACGCGGCTAATCAGGCTGAAGTGGGTTTGCCGGCTGACCAGCGCCAGCAGCGCGCCGCCGCATGGCCCGGTGAGCACGTGATACAGGATCTCGCGGATAATCTGCTTCCCGAGAATGCGTGCGTCCAGCGGGCGCTCCATCACATCCAGCAGTCTTTCCGCCGCACACAGGATCTCTTCCGACAGGGCCGCCGAGTTGATGCCGCTGGAAGCCATCGAAGGCTGAAACAGCTCATCCTCGCCAATATCCATCAGCAGCTCCTGCAGCTGAAGAATATCCACGTTTAACCGTAGTCCTGCCAGCGGCACCTCCGGCGTCGCAAAGGTCTCACACTCAAACGGCAGCGGTACCGTCAACAGCAGATATTCATTGGTGTCATAGCGGAATGTTCGCTCATTGATGTAGCCAATTTTATGCCCAGAAAAGAGAAAAACAATGCCTGGCTGGTACATCACCGGCGTGCGGGTACCCGGCAGCGTGCCGTACAACAGGCGAATATCTGGCAGCAGCACACTTAGATTTTCTTCTTTATCTTTCAGTGCATTAACCTTTTCCGTCAGCAGCTGACATATCTCGGCGCGGTTCATTTTCGGTGACTCTCCAGACGTTTTCTCACCACTGCATTGTGCGCATCTTTCTGCTTTTTCTCCAGCACCGAGGAGAAATGGGCAAGACAACGGCAGAAATGTGCATTGAGAGGAACAGGCGACAGGACCACAATGACCGTCATCTGGCCGAGGCATCCTCTCAGTCGGCAGTTTTCTTTTTTTGAGGGCACGAGCAATGAACAATTTCGATCTACATACCCCAACCCGCATCCTGTTTGGTAAAGGCGCCATCGACAACCTGCGCGATCAAATCCCGGCGGATGCACGTATTCTGGTGACCTACGGCGGCGGCAGCGTCAAGAAAACCGGCGTGCTCGATCAGGTCCTCAACGCCCTGAAGGGTTTCGACGTTCTGGAGTTTGGCGGTATTGAACCAAACCCTTCTTACGAAACGCTGATGAACGCGGTGAAAATCGCCCGTGAACAAAAAGTCACCTTCCTGCTCGCCGTTGGCGGCGGTTCCGTACTGGATGGCACGAAATTCATCGCCGCGGCAGCGCACTATGACGAAAACGTCGATCCGTGGGAAATTCTCGAAACTTACGGCAGCAACGTGAAAAGCGCGATCCCGATGGGTTCCGTGCTGACGCTGCCGGCGACCGGTTCCGAATCGAATAAAGGTGCCGTAGTTTCGCGTAAAACCACCGGTGACAAACGCGCCTTTATGTCTTCTCATGTGCAGCCGGTGTTTGCGATCCTCGATCCGGTTTACACCTATACCCTGCCACCGCGCCAGGTAGCTAACGGGGTTGTTGACGCATTTGTCCATACCGTTGAGCAGTACGTCACCTACCCGGTCGATGGCAAGATTCAGGACCGCTTTGCTGAAGGTATTCTGCTGACGCTGATTGAAGATGGCCCGAAAGCGCTGAAAGAGCCGGAAAATTACGACGTTCGCGCCAATATTATGTGGGCCGCTACCCAGGCATTGAACGGCCTGATCGGTGCCGGCGTCCCGCAGGACTGGGCAACGCATATGCTGGGTCACGAACTGACCGCAATGCATGGTCTCGACCATGCCCAGACGCTGGCTATCGTTCTGCCGGTACTGTGGAATGAAAAACGCGATACTAAACGCGCCAAACTGCTGCAATATGCCGCTCGCGTCTGGAATATTACCGAAGGTTCTGAAGACCAACGTATCGACGCCGCTATCGCCGCGACTCGTAGCTTCTTCGAACAGCTTGGCGTTCCGACTCGTCTTTCCGACTACGGCCTGGACGGTAGCTCCATCCCGGCATTGCTGGCTAAACTGGAAGAACACGGCATGACCCAACTGGGTGAAAACCAGGATATCACCCTCGACGTCAGCCGCCGGATTTACGAGGCTGCACGCTAAGTTTTCCCCTTCACTCCCCCTTCTCCTTCACGTGAACCCGCGTGAAGGAGAAGAGTTTTACTACCGTTTTTAGCTATTTCGTCCAGACTTAATGCTACCCCTTAGCGGAATGTATCCCGCTGAGTTTCATTAACAGGAGGAAGGCATGACACATCCAACCGATATAAAACTGCACGACGGCAACCTGATGCCACAACTGGGCCTCGGCGTGTGGAAAGCAGGCAACGAGGAAGTCGTCTCCGCCATTCATAAGGCGCTGGAAGTCGGTTATCGCTCTTTTGACACCGCCGCCGCGTACCAAAATGAGACCGGCGTCGGCAATGCGTTAAACAGCGCAGGCGTGTCACGCGATGAGCTGTTCATTACCACCAAACTGTGGAATGACGATCAAAAGCGCCCTCGTGAAGCACTGCAAGAGAGCCTGCGTAAGCTGCAGCTTGATTACGTCGATCTCTATCTCATGCACTGGCCGGTTCCGGCAATTGATCACTATGTTGACGCCTGGAAAGGCATGGTTGCGCTGCAAAAAGAGGGGCTGGTCAAGAGCATCGGCGTCTGTAACTTCCAGGTGCACCATCTGCAACGCCTGCTGGATGAAACCGGCATCGTACCGGTGATAAACCAGGTAGAACTCCATCCTTTACTGCAGCAGCGTCAGCTCCACGCCTGGAACGCCACACATAAAATCCAGACGGAATCCTGGAGCCCGCTGGCGCAGGGAGGAGTCGGTGTATTCGATCAGAAAGTGATTCGCCATCTGGCGGATAAGTACGGGAAAACGCCCGCGCAGATTGTTATCCGCTGGCATCTGGATAACGGTCTGGTGGTCATTCCGAAATCCGTCACTCCGGCACGTATCGCGGAGAATTTCAACGTCTGGGACTTCCGTCTCGATAAAGACGAACTGGGTGAGCTGGCGAAACTGGACCAGAACAAACGTCTGGGACCGGATCCGGATCAGTTTGGTGGATAGAACGTAAAAAAGCCGGATAGCGTTAACGCTGATCCGGCTTACGATTCACACTGTTGTCGGCCCGGTCAGCGCAGCGCTACCGGGCAATACAACAGACTTAACGACTGGCGACCTTGCCGCGTTTTGCGGGCTTTTTCGCCGTCGCCTCAGCATTAGAACGCTGATGCACAATCGGCGTATGTTTGGTTAATGCCGGGCGGGTATGACGATTCTGACGACGCGCTTCGCGCATCTCATCCAGCGTCGGCGCCGGAACCAGACAGTCACGGCGTGAGCCAATCAGGTGCTTCTTACCCATCGTTTCCAGCGCCTGGCGAATCAGCGGCCAGTTTGCCGGATCGTGGTAACGCAGCAGCGCTTTATGCAGTCGACGCTGCTTGTCGCCTTTCGGCACCACGACATCTTCACTCTTATAGCCAATCTTACCCAGCGGGTTCTTGCCGGTGTAATACATGGTGGTTGAGTTGGCCAGCGGCGACGGATAGAAGTTCTGCACCTGATCGAGACGGAAACGGTTCTTTTTCAGCCACAGCGCAAGGTTCACCATATCTTCATCACGGGTACCCGGATGCGCAGAGATAAAGTACGGGATCAGGTACTGCTCTTTGCCCGCCTGTTTCGAATAGGTATCGAACAGTTCTTTAAAGCGGTCATAGCTCCCCATGCCCGGCTTCATCATTTTTGACAGCGGACCTTCTTCCGTATGTTCCGGCGCGATCTTCAGATAGCCGCCTACGTGATGGGTAGCCAGCTCTTTGATATAGCGCGGATCTTCTACGGCGATGTCATAACGCACGCCGGAGGCGATGAGGATTTTTTTAATGCCTTTCAGATCGCGGGCGCGGCGATACAGATTGATCGTTGGCTCATGGTTGGTATCCATGTGCGGGCAGATATCCGGATAGACGCAGGATAAACGACGGCAGGTCTGTTCCGCGCGCGGGGACTTGCAGCGCAGCATATACATGTTAGCCGTTGGGCCGCCAAGATCGGAGATAATGCCGGTAAAACCAGGTACCGTGTCGCGAATCGCCTCAATTTCATTAATGATCGAGTCTTCAGAACGGCTCTGAATGATGCGGCCTTCGTGCTCGGTGATTGAGCAAAATGAGCAGCCGCCGAAGCAGCCACGCATAATGTTAATCGAGAAGCGGATCATATCGTACGCAGGGATGCGGCTGTCACCGTACGCCGGATGCGGGATACGCTTATAAGGAAGCGCAAAAACGCTGTCCATCTCTTCCGTCGACAGCGGGATAGCCGGCGGGTTAACCCAGATATAACGTTCGCCGTGTTTTTGCATCAGCGCACGTGCACAGCCCGGGTTGGTTTCATGATGCAGAATGCGTGACGCATGCGCATACAGCACCTTGTCCCCTTTGACCTTCTCAAAAGACGGCAGCAGAACGTAGGTCTTTTCCCATGGCTTCGGGCGCGGCGGCTGTACGGTAACGCGTTTGGCTTCTTGTTTTGGCGGCGCGACGGTTTTGTTATCCGCGCACGGCAGGTCTTCGCCATACGGATGCGGGATAGGGTCAATTTTACCCGGCGTATCGAGACGAGTGGAGTCCACTCCGCTCCAGCCCGGCAGCGCCTCTTTAACCATAATCGCGGTATTACGCACATCGCGAATTTGACCAATTGGCTCGCCGGCGGCCAGACGATGCGCCACTTCAACCAGCGGGCGTTCACCGTTGCCAAACATCAGCATATCGGCCTTCGAGTCCACCAGCACCGAACGACGCACGGTATCAGACCAGTAATCATAATGCGCGGTGCGGCGCAGGCTGGCTTCGATACCGCCGAGGATCACCGGCACATCCTTCCACGCTTCTTTGCAGCGCTGGGTATAGACCAGCGTGGCGCGGTCGGGACGTTTACCGGCAACATTACCTGCGGTATAGGCATCATCATGACGTAGCTTACGGTCGGCGGTGTAGCGGTTGATCATCGAATCCATGTTGCCGGCAGTGACGCCGAAGAACAGGTTCGGTTTCCCGAGGCGCATAAAGTCATCTTTATTGTTCCAGTCAGGCTGGGAAATGATCCCAACGCGGAACCCCTGCGCTTCCAGCATGCGTCCGCAGATAGCCATCCCAAAGCTTGGATGGTCAACATAGGCATCGCCGGTTACCAGGATGATGTCGCAGCTATCCCAGCCAAGTTGATCCATCTCTTCACGTGACATGGGTAAAAATGGCGCCGGGCCAAAACAGGCGGCCCAGTACTGCGGCCATGAAAAAAGGTCACGATCCGGCTGGATCAGGGATATTGCGCTCATATTGCTTCCGGAAAAAAATGATAAAAAAACAATCAAAGGGCGGCGATTATAAGCCGGATCGATGACGGAAATGAAGGGAGATTTTCTTATACCCTAACCGCGTACCGGTCAGGGTATGAGGTATTACGGTGCCGGATTGACCAGCATCTGGCCAATTGAGCCGCGGTCGGCAAGCTCCAGCGTCTGGCTTAAGAACTGGAACGGGAAGTGCGGCCAGGAAGGCTGCGCGTAGTACACCAGCAGCTCCACCTGCCCGTCGATCCACACGGTATCTTTCCAGCCGCGATCCTCCGGGAACGGCGCAGAGCCGTTAACGTTACGCACCTGGAACATGACGCCTTCTATATGGAACGACTGCGGCCGATCGGCACGCACCGTCCAGCGCTCCCATGTTCCCTGCTGGGCGGTGATATCAATGCGCTGCGGGTCCCACAGATTACCGTTAATTCCCGGATCGTCGCCCAGAGAGATATCGCGCGAGCGAAGCGGCGCACCGGACAGAAACTCTGTCGGCAGCAGGCGCACCGGCAGACTATCGGTGACCAGCGGCAGCAGGCCCGTCGGGCGCAATGTTAAGAGCAGCGTAGAAATCAGGATGCTCGACGGTTCAAAGAAGCCGCGAATACGGTCCACGATGCTTGCTGCTTCGCCACAGGTAATCGACACCTCATCGCCGTTGGTCATATCTACCAAAATTTCTCGCCGCTCGCCGGGAGCCAACGACAGCTGTTTCAGCGATACCGGGGCGGGTAAAAAACCCTGGTCACCGGAGATAACGTGTATCAGCCGGCCGTCGCTCATCTGCAGCTGGTAGCGGCGGGAGTTAGAAGCATTCAGCAAACGCAGACGCACCCACCCGCGTGACACTTCGACATACGGACTCTGCGCGCCGTTCACCAGCAGGGTATCACCGACAAAACCGCCGCTGCCGGGTTCGCTGTATTCAGGCGTCCCAAAATTATCCAGGCGCTTGTCCTGGATAATCACCGGGAAATCATCGACGCCATAGTGGTTTGGAACGGGGAGGTTTTTGCTGATTTCATCTTCCACCAGCCACATGCCAGCCAGACCGTTATAGACCTGTCTGGCCATATGGTTCGGGGTATTGGCCTGGTACCACAACGTGGCGGCGCTTTGGCGAATCGGCAGCACCGGGGCCCAGTCGGCGTTCGGTGACATCATACGTGCCGCGCCGCCAATCAGCGGACCGGGAACCTGTAAACCCCGAATGGTCATGGCGACGTTTTCCGTCAGACGGTTGCTGTAAATAAGCTTCACATCATCGCCATTCCACACGCGGATAGTCGGCCCAAGATAGCGACCGTTCACGCCCCACACCGATGCGCGCGTGCCCGGTGTAAATGACCAGTGCGCCCGCTGCAGAGTCAAAAACAGCGGCTGACCGCGGCGGGACTCCAGCAGCGGCGGAACCGGCAGTGCTGGCTGTTGGCCGGCGGCATGTGCGTTCAGTGGCACGGCTCCCGCGCACAGCGCTACGCCTGAAGCCTTAATAAACTGACGCCGACTGAGTGACATATTAACTCCATGGAATACTAACTAATCAAAATGGGAATTCGTTTCCCGCTAGCCATGTGCTCGCGCTATCGCGGCAGTTCCTGTTTTATTTCTTTGCCGCCGCTTCGCGCTCGGCAACTTCACGATCCAGCTCTTCAATCTTCGCGGCCATCAGCTCGCGGCAGTGCGTTGCCAGCGCGCGTACGCCCTCTTTACCAAACTGGCTGGTATCGACCGGCGGCAGCATTTCGACAATCACCAGACCGTTGTTCAGGCGATTGAGATTAATTTTATTCGACGTATTGGAAACGCATACCGGAATAATCGGCACACCAGCGGCGATTGCCGCGTGGAAAGCGCCGGTTTTAAAGGGCAGCAGACCGCGACCGCGGCTGCGTGTGCCTTCCGGGAACATCCAGAAAGAGATTTTGCGTTTTTTAAACGTATCGACGACCTGCGAAATAGTCCCGTGTGCTTTCGCCCGGTTATTCCGGTCAATCAGCAGGTTCCCCGTCAACCAGTAGAGCAGGCCAAAGAACGGGATCCACACCAGGCTCTTTTTGCCTACGGTTACGGTTGGCGGCTGTACGATATTTGATGCCGTCACCATATCATAGTTGTTCTGATGGTTAGCGATGTAGATCGCATTGCCATAGCTCTCTGCATCTGCGGGCTTGCGTGTTTCAACCTTCAGACCGAACAGCGGAGACAGTCGGCCAAACAGATGCCCAAAGGTGGCAACATGTTTTGGATTACGCGGGCTGAACAAACAGTAAATACAGCCAAATATGCACACAAAGAGACAATAAATAACAACAATAATTAGTCGAAAAATAAATAGCATAGCTACCTCTAAAACCCAAACCGCTTAGTATGATACCCGTCAAACTTCAGCTTGTATGCGCGCGAACGGCAACATCGCCCGGTACATCGTGACCGCCCGTGCACGACACGCCTGATACACTCTTCACTGCGTTAAAGCGCAGCTCACGTGTATAGGGTACTGACTCGCTGTTTAGCAGATTGCGGGCGTCGGGTGTCATTGACTGGCCGCCCGACGTATCTTGAATGATTTTGCGCCTATTGTTAATCGCAACATCTGAATAAACAACGATTTTGCGGCAAATTTTAGCATCCCCTACCTGATAGCAGAGGATGCTCATCTTACTCTTCGCTATCACCCGCCGACGACGGCCGACGCGGTGAATCAATGTCCACACGGTCAATTTTCTGCAGCCCGCGCATCAGCGAGCCGCGACGACCGCGTTCACCGGTGACTTTTTGCAGCTCTTCCGGGCGCAGTTTAATTTTCCGCTTCCCGACGTGGATCGTCAGCGTACTCTGCGGCGGCAGCACAAACAGGTGCGCCAGGCCATCCTGGCCGGAAGCCGCTTCCGCCGACGGAATATTGATAATTTTATTCCCCTTACCTTTCGACAGCTGCGGCAAGTCGCTGACCGGGAACATCAGCATGCGTCCGGCAGAGGTGATCGCCAGCAGCATATCTGAATCATCTTCAATCACCAGCGGCGCCATCACCCGTGCGTTATCCGGGAGCGTAATCAGCGCTTTGCCGGCACGATTGCGGGCGACCAGATCGTTGAAGGTACATACGAAACCGTAACCGGCGTCGGACGCCATCAGCAGCTTACGATCCTCGTTTTCCATCAACATATGTTCAATGCTGGCGCCCGGCGGCAGCGTCAGCTTGCCGGTAATCGGCTCGCCCTGACCGCGTGCAGACGGCAGCGTAATGGGATCGATGGCGTAGCTACGCCCGGTGGTATCAATAAACACCACCGGCTGGTTACTCTTGCCTTTCGACGATGCTTTCCAGCTATCGCCCGCTTTATAACTGAGGCCCTGCGCGTCAATATCATGCCCTTTGGCGCTGCGCACCCAGCCCATCTGCGACAGAACGATAGTGACCGGTTCAGACGGCAGCATGTCGTGCTCGCTCATCGCTTTTGCTTCTTCGCGCTCGCGCAGCGGTGAACGACGGTCGTCACCGAAGGTCTCAGCGTCAGCCTGCAGCTCTTTCTTCAGCAGGTTATCCATTTTCCGCTCGGAGGCCAAAATCGCCTGCAGCCGATCGCGCTCTTTTTCCAGATCGCTCTGCTCACCGCGGATCTTCATCTCTTCCAGTCGAGCGAGGTGACGCAATTTCAGCTCAAGGATCGCTTCAGCCTGGGTTTCGCTGATGCCAAAACGCGACATCAGCGCTGGCTTAGGCTCATCCTCATGGCGAATAATTTCAATGACTTCATCGATATTCAGGAACGCGACCAGCAAACCTTCGAGGATGTGCAGGCGCTTGAGCACCTTCTCAAGACGGTAGTTCAGACGACGGCGCACGGTATCGCGGCGGAAAGTCAGCCATTCAGTCAGGATCTCCAGCAGGTTTTTCACCGCCGGACGGTTGTCCAGGCCAATCATATTCAGGTTGATGCGATAGCTTTTTTCGAGATCGGTGGTGGCAAACAGATGATTCATCACCTGCTCCATATCCACGCGGTTCGAACGCGGGACGATCACCAGACGGGTCGGATTCTCGTGGTCCGACTCATCACGCAGATCGTCAACCATTGGCAGCTTTTTGTTGCGCATCTGGGCGGCAATTTGCTCCAGCACGCGCGCGCCGGAAACCTGATGCGGCAGCGCGCTGATCACCACCGCACCATCTTCTTTCTTCCATACTGCACGCATGCGCACCGAGCCGCGGCCGTTCTGGTAGATTTTGCGGATCTCGGAACGTGGAGTAATGATTTCCGCTTCGGTCGGGTAGTCTGGCCCGTGAACGATATCCAGCAGCTCGTCGAGCGAGGTCTGCGGTTTTTCGATCAAGGTGATGGCCGCCTGTGCCACTTCACGCAGGTTGTGCGGAGGAATATCGGTAGCCATACCGACGGCAATGCCGGTGGTGCCGTTCAGCAGGATATTCGGCAGACGCGCAGGTAGCATTTTCGGCTCCTGCATCGTTCCGTCAAAGTTCGGCACCCAGTCGACGGTTCCCTGTCCCAGCTCGCTCAGCAGCAGTTCCGCATACTTTGACAAACGGGATTCGGTATAACGCATCGCGGCGAAGGATTTGGGATCGTCCGGCGCCCCCCAGTTCCCCTGTCCGTCCACCAGCGGGTAGCGGTAAGAGAATGGCTGCGCCATCAGCACCATGGCTTCATAGCATGCGCTATCGCCGTGCGGGTGATATTTACCCAGCACATCACCCACGGTACGGGCGGACTTTTTGAACTTCGCGCTGGCGTTCAGCCCCAGCTCGGACATCGCGTAAACGATGCGACGCTGGACCGGCTTAAGACCATCGCCAATAAACGGCAATGCCCTGTCCATGATGACGTACATGGAATAGTTCAGGTAAGCATTTTCCGTAAATTCATGCAGCGCAAGGCGCTCTGCCATATCGCTCATTAATCGTGAATCCTCAATCTGCGTACCGACCGTACGGGCGGCAAAACTACCCGCGATAATACCCGATCTCACGCCCTGAGTCACAGGCCGTGAGATCGGCTGAGGATTCCGTTGATGCTAATCAGCACAGCGGCAGATAAATATCGGTCTGTCGCTCGTGTTCGCCGACTTCATGCACGACGTTGAGGGAGTGAAAAATACGGGAACGTCCCGTAGCGATACAGCGGCACGTCGCACCAGGTGCAGAATTGCCGGTGAAAGTGATAGGGCGAACGATGCGGCGACCGGGATTTTCCAGATGACGCTCGACGCTGAATGTTCAAGCCCGGCATACGCCGGGCCTGGGTGATGTCGCGCTTACGGGGTGACTTTCGTCATTTGCTTCACATCAATCTCAACAGAGTTCCAGTCTTTATCGACCTCCCCCTGAATCTCAACGGTATCCTGCGGCGTGACGGTCAGGCCGTTCCAGCGCTTATGGTCGATATCCACATTCACTGTCCCGGAAGCGTCCTGGAATTTATACAGATCGTCGGAGATTCGCTGCACGATTTTGCCGCGCAGGGTCACCCAGGTGTCATCACGCAGCGATTTCGCGTTTTCTACCGTTGTGACGCTACCGCTCGGGCCAATAAAACCGCCTTTTTGCGTAGACGTCTGGCTGGTTTGCGTCGCGCCCGGCCCGGTAAAACCGCCTTGTTCCGCAGCCAGTACCGGCATGGAAATTAAAGCGACGATCGCGGTCATTGCAGCAATTTTCTTCATAAGATGTTCTCCCTTGTCTGGTTATATGACCATGATTACATCAGGCAAAACTTAACGACTTCTTAAGCAGAAAAAAGAAATTTTATTACTGTACAGCGCCTGCTGCAACGCGGTTTACTGCGCGTATTGATGATAGCCACAGGAGCGGCCATGCGCATTTTACTGGTGGAAGACGACAAGCTCATCGGCGATGGCATTAAAGTCGGGCTGACGAAAATGGGCTTCAGCATCGACTGGTTTACCCGCGGCGAAGAGGGGAAAGCCGCACTCTATTCGGCCCCCTATGACGCGGCGATCCTCGACCTGACGCTACCCGGTATCGACGGGCTGGATATCCTGCGCGAATGGCGCAATCAGGGCCGCCACGAGCCGGTGCTGATCCTCACCGCTCGCGATGCACTCGACCAGCGGGTTGAAGGGCTGCATCTCGGCGCTGACGATTATCTGTGTAAACCATTCGCGCTGATTGAAGTTGCCGCCCGCCTGGAAGCGCTGATTCGCCGCGCCCACGGTCAGAGCAGCAGCGAGCTGCGTCATGGCCACGTCACGCTCGACCCCATTGGCCTGACTGCCACGCTTGACGGCGACAATCTGGCGCTGAAACCAAAAGAGTTCGCGCTGCTGGAGCTCCTGATGCGCAATGCCGGACGCGTCCTGCCGCGTAAGCTCATTGAAGAAAAGCTCTATAGCTGGGATGACGACGTTTCCAGCAACGCGGTCGAGGTGCATGTTCATCATCTGCGTCGCAAGCTCGGCAGTGAATTTATCCGTACCGTTCACGGTATCGGCTATACCCTCGGTGATGCATGAAACGACTAAGCCTGCGCGTCCGCCTGACGCTGCTTTTTTTCCTGCTGACCAGCGCGGCCTGGGGCATCGCCTGTTTTATTGCCTGGCAACAAACGACGGAAAAGCTGGATAAGCTCTTTGATACCCAGCAGTTGCTGTTTGCCCGTCGCCTGAGCGCAATGAATTTCGACGAGCTGCATACGATCGCGGCACCGGTAAGAACGAAAAAGAAGATCAAACACGGCCATCTCGATGACGACGCACTGGCCTTCACGATTTTTACCGCCGACGGCAAACGCGTCCTTCACGACGGTGAGAATGGCCAGGATATTCCGTGGCAAAACCGCCGGGAAGGGTTCAGCGACGGCTATCTGAATAACGATGACGATGAATGGCGCTTCCTGCAGTTAACCACCAGCGATGGCCGCTATCGGATTGTCGTTGGCCAGGAGTGGGACTACCGGCGGGAAATGGCGCTGGATATCGTTACCTCACAGCTGACGCCGTGGCTGGTAGCACTGCCGCTGATGTTCCTGCTGCTGATTGTGCTGCTGAGCCGGGAACTGGCGCCGTTAAAGCAGCTGGCCCGGACGCTGCGCCTGCGCGCGCCGGATTCAGCCGAATCGCTGAATGTCGACAAGGTTCCCAACGAAGTCCGCCCGCTGGTCGATGCCCTGAATCAACTCTTTACCCGTACCCACGACACCATGATTCGTGAACGCCGCTTCACCTCCGATGCCGCACACGAGCTACGCAGTCCTCTTGCGGCACTGAAGGTACAGACCGAAGTCGCGCAGCTGTCGATGGATGACCCGCAGGGGCGCGAGAAGGCGCTGGCGCAGCTGCATGAAGGGATTGACCGCGCGACCCGGCTGGTAGACCAGCTTTTAACGCTGTCGCGCCTGGATTCGCTGGCGCAGCTTGATGATGTACACACACTTGCCATAGATGAGTTACTGCAATCGTCGGTTATGGAGATGTACCATTCTGCGCAGCAGGCTGGCATCGAGCTCCGCCTGCATCTTAACGCAGCCCACGTCATGCAGTCGGGCCAGCCTCTGCTGCTGAGTCTGCTGGTACGCAACCTGCTGGATAATGCCGTACGCTATAGCCCACGCGGAAGCCAGGTCGATATCACCCTTGAAGCTAGGGAGTTTTACGTACGTGATAATGGCCCGGGCATCAGCCCCGAGGCACTGGCACGGATCGGCGAGCGGTTTTATCGCCCCCCCGGCCAGGACGAACCCGGCAGCGGCCTGGGACTCTCTATCGTCCGACGCATCGCTGCGCTGCACCGGATGACGGTAGACTTCAGCAACGCGCGCGAGGGCGGCTTTATAGCCCGCGTACGCTGGTAGAAATTATTGCGAATATTGCAAAAGACTTTGCACATTTTGCTCATTTTACCGCCCCGCTTCGCGGGGTAAAATTAGTGACAAACTCGAAACTCGAAGGGTAGAAAATGAGCAACATCCTGATTATTAACGGTGCGAAGAAATTCGCCCACTCAAACGGCCAGCTGAACGACACCCTGACCGAGGTCGCGGATGGTTATCTGCGCGACGCCGGGCATGATGTTAAAATTGTCCGCGCCGAAAGCGATTATGATATCCAGCAAGAAGTGCAGAACTTCCTCTGGGCCGACGTGGTTATCTGGCAGATGCCGGGTTGGTGGATGGGTGCGCCGTGGACCGTGAAGAAATATATCGATGACGTCTTCACCGAAGGGCACGGTGCGCTGTATGCCAGCGATGGACGCACCCGCTCCGACGCCAGCAAAAAGTATGGTTCCGGCGGCTTGATTCAGGGCAAGCAGTACATGCTCTCCCTGACCTGGAATGCGCCGATGGATGCATTTACCGATGAAGATCAGTTCTTCCATGGCGTGGGCGTTGACGGCGTCTATCTGCCGTTCCATAAAGCCAACCAGTTTCTCGGCATGACCCCTCTGCCGACCTTTATCGTCAATGACGTGATTAAAATGCCGGATGTTCCGCGTTACATCGCAGAATATCGCAAGCATCTGGCGCAAATTTTTGGTTAACTAAAGACCTACATACAGAAGGAGTTGAGTTAATCATGTTGACAGTGATCGCAGAAATTCGCACACGCCCAGGCCAGCATCATCGCCAGGCGGTGCTTGATCAGTTCGCTAAACTTGTTCCTGTGGTTTTACAGGAAGAAGGCTGCCACGGCTATGCCCCGCTGGTTGACCACGCCGCGGGCGTCAGTTTCCAGAGCACCTCTCCGGATTCCATCGTGATGGTTGAACAGTGGGAAAGCGTTGCCCATCTCGAAGCGCATCTGCAAACGCCGCATATGAAAGCGTACGGTGAAGCGGTAAAAGGCGACGTGCTGGAAACCAGCATTCGTATTCTGCAGTCCGGCATTTAAGCCTGCGCGCAGGAAAAGAAAAAAAGAAGTGAATCAGAACTGGCGGCAGCGCCAGTTCTGCTTTAGCAACAGGTCAGGCTTCCAGATCCGCCATATCCCCTTTCTCCTGCAGCCAGTTACGGCGATCTTCCGACCGTTTTTTGGCTAACAGCATATCCATCATCGCCGTTGTCTGCTGCTCATCTTCATCGCTGATAATCAGCTGAACCAGGCGGCGGGTATTGGGATCGAGCGTGGTTTCGCGCAGCTGCATCGGGTTCATTTCGCCCAGCCCTTTAAAGCGCTGAACGTTTGGTTTGCCCTTCTTACGCTTGAGCTGCTCCAGCACGCCGGCTTTCTCTTCCTCAGTCAGCGCGTAGTAAACCTCTTTGCCGAGATCGATACGGTACAAAGGCGGCAGCGCAACGTGGACGTGTCCGTGTTTCACCAGCGTGCGGAAATGCTTCACAAACAGCGCACACAGCAGCGTAGCGATATGCAGACCATCGGAATCCGCATCCGCGAGAATGCAGATCTTGCCGTAGCGCAGCTGACTTAAATCATCGCTATCCGGATCGATACCGATCGCCACTGAAATATCGTGGACTTCCTGCGAAGCCAGTACTTCATCAGAAGAGACTTCCCAGGTGTTGAGGATTTTGCCTTTCAGCGGCATGATCGCCTGATATTCACGGTCGCGCGCCTGCTTGGCCGAACCGCCCGCCGAGTCTCCTTCCACGAGAAACAGCTCGGTACGATTCAGATCCTGTGCGGTACAGTCCGCCAGCTTACCCGGCAGCGCAGGGCCGCTGGTTAACTTTTTACGCACGACTTTTTTCGCCGCGCGCATCCGGCGCTGAGCGCTGGAGATAGCCATTTCGGCCAGCAGTTCCGCCGCCTGTACGTTCTGGTTCAACCACAGGCTGAAGGCATCTTTCACCACGCCAGAGACAAATGCCGCACACTGACGTGAAGAGAGACGTTCTTTGGTCTGGCCAGCAAACTGCGGATCCTGCATTTTCACCGACAGGACGTAGGCGCAGCGATCCCAGATATCTTCCGCAGACAGCTTCACGCCGCGCGGCAGGATATTGCGATATTCACAGAACTCACGCATCGCTTCGAGCAGCCCCTGGCGCAGGCCGTTAACGTGGGTCCCGCCCTGCATGGTCGGGATCAGGTTAACGTAGCTTTCGGTCAGCAATTCACCGCCTTCCGGTAGCCACAGCAGCGCCCAGTCTACCGCTTCGGTTTCGCCGGAGAAGTTGCCAACGAATGGTTTTTCCGGCAGCAGCGGCAGGCCGTTAACGGCTTCGCACAGATAGTCGGTCAGGCCGTCCTGGTAGCACCAGCGCTGCTCGCTGTTATTGACCTGGTCGCGGAACACGATCTCAACGCCCGGGCAGAGCACAGCCTTAGCTTTCAGCACATGCGTCAGCCGTGTTACGGAGAAACGCGGGCTATCAAAGAAGCTTTCATCCGGCCAGAAATGCACGCTGGTCCCGGTGTTGCGCTTGCCGCAGGTGCCGGTGACGTGGAGATCTTCGACTTTATCGCCGTTCTCGAAGGCGATGCTGTAGACCTGACCATCACGACGCACGTTCACTTCAACGCGTTTCGACAAGGCGTTGACCACCGAAATCCCCACCCCATGCAAACCACCGGAGAACTGGTAGCTCTTATTGGAGAATTTACCGCCAGCATGCAGCCGGCAGAGGATCAGTTCAACCGCCGGAACGCCTTCTTCCGGGTGGATATCAACCGGCATCCCGCGTCCGTCGTCAATGACTTCCAGAGATTGATCGGCATGAAGAATGACCTCCACGCGTTTTGCGTGGCCAGCCAGTGCTTCATCCACACTGTTATCAATAACTTCCTGGCCGAGATGGTTAGGACGAGTTGTGTCAGTGTACATCCCCGGACGGCGGCGAACCGGCTCTAGCCCGGTGAGTACCTCGATGGCATCAGCGTTATATGAAGATTGCGTCATGGTGTGTATTCGTAGGTGATCCAGGGCTGCTTAACGCAGACCCAGAAAATCGATAATCTGAGTGAAATGATCTTCAAAGCCGACAAATGCGTGATTGCCGCCCTCATCTACCGTCTGCCGGCATGAGGCGTAGTAAGCAACGGCCTGGCGGTAATCAAGCACTTCATCGCCCGTTTGCTGCAACAGCCAGAGTAAATCAGGCGCTTCCAGCGGGTCGATTTGCATGACTTTGAGATCGTAAATATGGCGTGACTCTAGCACATATTGCTGCCCCGTGTACGGATTCTCATTGAGGCCAAGGAAATTGTTCAGTAGTTCAAACGGCCGTACCGCCGGGTTAACAACCACCGTCGGCAGCATAAAACACTGCGACAGCCAGGTGGCATAGTAGCCTCCCAGAGATGACCCCACCACGCCCAGCGGTTCCCCGCCGTGTTCCAGCACAATAGCTTCCAGCAGCTCTGCTGCTTCTGCCGGGTAGGCTGGCAGTTCAGGCACCACCATCGTAATGTCGGGATAAGTCTGCGTCAGCCAGTCCTTTAGCGCCGTCGCTTTTGCCGACCGCGGCGAACTGTTAAAACCATGCAGATAGAGGAGCGTAGACATCAGTATCCTTCTGAAGCGATATCCGGGTGAAACTTCACGCCATTAAGGCGACACACTTCCGTGGTCAACGTACCGTCGGCGTGCAAATCCAGCCAGCGCCAACCGGGAGAAATAGTATCCAGGGTAAAATTGGCACAATGCGGCTTAAACTGTACGCAGGTCGAGGGCGTTGCCATCATCCGTCGCCCGTTCCAGTTGAGATCCAGCTCCTGGTGAATATGGCCGCAGAGTAGATGCTTCACGCGAGGGAAAGCGGCCAGGGCGCGATCGAGGGCTCCGGCATTACGCAGGCTGTGTTGATCCAACCAGCTACAACCCGAAGGGAGCGGGTGATGGTGCAGCAGCAGCAGCGTATAGCGTTGCGGCTCTTCCGCCAGTTTATGCTCCAGCCACTCCAGCTGAAAATCACTTAGCTCACCGTGTGGAACCCCGAAAACCTGGCTGTCCAGCAATAAGATTTGCCAATGGTCGCCGAGCAAAACCCGCTTGGCCGGGGAAATACCGGATTCCTGCAGCGTGCTGTACATCGCCGGCTGGAAGTCATGATTGCCCGGTAACCAGACGCAGGGCGCAGCAAAGCTCGCGATACCTTCAGCAAAGTGCTGATAGGCCGCGGCGGAATGGTCCTGCGCCAGATCGCCTGTTGCTACAATAAGGTCGCACTGACGCTGTGAGGCATGGATGGCATCCAGCACTGCCTGGTAGCTTTCCCAGGTATTAATACCTAACAGCGTTTCGTGTTTTTCAGCAAACAGGTGAGTATCAGTAATTTGTAATATCCTGACTCTGGTCTCACCAGCCAGAGGCAGATTTAACAGGCTTTCCAAATGGTGTCCTTAGGTTTCACGACGCTAACAAACCGGAATCGCCATCGCTCCATGTGCTAAACAGTATCTCAGCCAGTCCGCCAGAAACTGATTAATTTGATGCTTTTCGTCGCGTTGATGCAACTTTTTATTAGGATAA
Source organism: Klebsiella sp. I138 (assembly GCF_051131765.1). Lineage (NCBI taxonomy): Bacteria > Pseudomonadati > Pseudomonadota > Gammaproteobacteria > Enterobacterales > Enterobacteriaceae > Klebsiella > Klebsiella sp. I138. The sequence continues at coordinate 4,873,503 of NZ_CP180447.1, read as the reverse complement.
TCATACTTTGCTTTGAAGCGAAAGATCTGCTGAGTCGAACACACTTCAGCGACCATCGCATCATGATACAGGCGTACCGTCATTGACGGTAAACTCCAGTAACTCACCGCCGGAGCCGTCTGCTCAATTGACACTAATGTAGTGTAGCGGGTCGATTCGACGATAGTTAATCGATACTGCGCATTTCCCACCTGATAGCCCGCGACATCGCCGGCTGCATCGGTTCGAGGCAACAAGCGGCGCAACTGAGCAAAATTGGTTTCACACAGGCGCATCATTTCCGGGAAGTCAGGTGTATAACGCTTCATTTTGTCCACTCATTACGTAAATTGTGATAATGCAATTGCAGCCATTGCAAGGCGATGACAGAGGCCGCGTTGTCGATTTTCCCCTCTTCAACCCACTGATAAGCCTGCTCCCGACTTACCACATGCACCCGGATGTCTTCATTTTCATCCGCCAGTCCGTGAATCCCTTTTGCTGTCGTTGCATCGACTTCGCCGACCATAATCGACAGCCTTTCGCTGGTACCGCCTGGGCTGGCCAGATAGCTCAAGACCGGTTTTGTTCGCCCGACTTCCAGCCCGGCCTCCTCTACCGCTTCGCGGCGGGCAACGTCCTCGGGGGTTTCACCTTCTTCAATCATACCGGCGACCATTTCCAACAGCCACGGACTCTCGCTGGTATCATACGCGGCGATGCGAATTTGCTCGACCAGCACCACTTCGTCTCGTATCGGGTCAAAGGGTAGCAAGACTGCGGCATGCCCGCGCTCAAAAATTTCGCGCGTCACCTCGCCGCTCATCCCGCCGTTAAACAGGCGATGGCGAAAACGGTATAAATCCAGCGAAAAAAAACCACGATAAAGCGTTTCGCGTGCAATAATTTCTACATCGTTTTTCGAGAAGGTGATTCCTTGCTGATTGGGCTTGCTCATTGTCTCTGTCCTGCGCATCCGAAAGTAAGGATTTATAAGCCGTTTGGCTACCGTTTTACAGTCTGTATGTTAGATTGGTGCAAATTACCGCCGGATGGCACGTAACGCCAACTTTTTACCGCGGCAGACTCGATACAATCAGCAAATATATTTAGAATTTGGGCAGCGCTTTATGCTTCACAACAAGGAATGCAAATGAAGAAACTTTTCCCCATCCTCATCGGTCTGGGCCTGACTGGCTTCAGCGCCATGAGCCAGGCAGAAAACCTGATGCAGGTTTATCAGCAGGCGCGCGTCAGCAACCCTGACCTGCGTAAATCAGCAGCCGATCGTGATGCTGCATTCGAGAAGATCAACGAAGCACGTAGCCCGTTACTGCCTCAGCTCGGCCTGGGTGCGGATTATACTTATACCAATGGCTATCGTGACAGCAACGGTGTGAACTCTAACGTTACCAGCGGCTCCCTGCAGTTAACGCAAACGCTGTTTGATATGTCGAAGTGGCGCGCCCTGACGTTGCAGGAAAAAGCGGCCGGTATTCAGGATGTGACTTATCAGACCGACCAGCAAACGTTGATTCTGAACACCGCAACGGCTTACTTTAACGTCCTGAGCGCCATTGATACGCTTTCCTATACCGAAGCACAAAAACAGGCGATCTACCGCCAGTTAGATCAAACTACTCAGCGCTTTAACGTTGGCCTGGTGGCCATCACCGACGTGCAGAACGCCCGTTCACAATATGATTCCGTGCTGGCCAACGAAGTGACCGCCCGCAACAACCTCGACAACGCGGTAGAAGCGCTGCGTCAGGTTACCGGCAACTACTATCCTGAGCTGGCATCGCTGAACGTCGACGGCTTTAAGACTAACAAACCGCAGACCGTTAATGCGCTGCTGAAGGAAGCGGAAAACCGCAACCTGTCGCTGCTGCAGGCACGTCTGAACCAGGATCTGGCCCGCGAACAAATTCGCCAGGCGCAGGATGGCCACATGCCGACCCTGGATTTAACCGCATCGACCGGGGTGTCCAACACCTCCTACAGCGGTTCAAAAACCCACAACAGTACTCAGTATGACGACAACGATGCCGGGCAGAACAAAATCGGCCTGAGCTTCTCGCTGCCGCTGTATCAAGGTGGGATGGTTAACTCTCAGGTTAAACAAGCGCAGTACAACTTTGTTGGCGCCAGCGAACAGCTGGAAAGCTCGCATCGCAGCGTCGTACAGACCGTTCGTTCTTCCTTTAATAACATCAACGCCTCTATCAGCAGCATCAACGCCTACAAACAGGCGGTGGTCTCTGCACAGAGCTCCCTTGATGCAATGGAAGCGGGCTATTCTGTGGGTACGCGTACTATCGTCGATGTACTGGATGCCACAACCACCCTGTACAACGCGAAGCAACAGCTCTCCAGCGCTCGTTATAACTATCTGATTAACCAACTGAACATTAAATCTGCACTCGGCACTCTGAACGAGCAGGATTTGGTTGCGCTGAACAATACGTTGGGCAAACCCGTTGCGACATCACCGGATAGCGTCGCACCGGAAAACCCGCAGCAGGATGCCAGCGCCGACGGCTACAGCAGCAATGCAGCCCCGGCAGCGACACCGGCTTCTAACCGCACCACGAAATCCAGCGGCTCAAATCCTTTCCGCCAGTAATCGTCATTGCGTGATGGCGCTTCGCTTAACGAATTCCGCTAAGCGAAGCGCTAAACGTAAGGCAACGTAAAGATCCCCTGCTTTCCCCTCCTTTCCGTCCCTCTTCGCTTCATTTTCCACCACTCATCCTCTATCCTGAGCGTTAACAAACCGCTATACCACTGGGTCCTGGAAGACAAATATGAAACGGACAAAAAATATCAATCATGCTTCGTTCCGTAAAAGCTGGAGCGCGCGCCATCTGACGCCAGTTGCTCTTGCCGTAACGGCCGTATTTATGCTTGCCGGTTGTGAACAAACCGACGAGACGGTTTCTCTGTATCAAAACGCCGATGACTGCTCTACTGCCAACCCGGGCAAAAGCGCAGAATGTACTACCGCTTTCAACAACGCTCAGCAGGAAGCGGTACGCACCGCACCTAAATACGCCACGCGTGAAGATTGCGTCGCTGAATTCGGTGAAGGCCAGTGCCAGCAGACGCCGGCTCAGGCAGGCGTAGCACCAGAAAACCAGGCGCAGGCGCAAAGCAGCGGCAGCTTCTGGATGCCGCTGATGGCAGGCTACATGATGGGCCGCATGATGGGCGGCGGTATGGGCGCACAGCAGCCGCTGTTCAGCTCTAAAAACCCGGCCAGCCCGGCCTATGGCCAGTACACCGATGCCGGCGGTAAGAGCTACGGCGCTGCACAGCCGGGCCGGACGATGAACGTACCGAAGACGGCAATGGCGCCAAAACCGGCCACCACCAGCACCGTAACCCGCGGCGGCTTTGGTGAATCGGTTGCGAAGCAATCTACCATGCAGCGCAGCGCTGCGGGCACCACCTCGACTAAACGCTCAATGGGCGGCTAAATCACATGGAAAGAATCAGCATCACGGAGCGCCCGGACTGGCGTGAAAAGGCGACCGAATACGGCTTCAACTTTCATACCATGTATGGCGAGCCGTACTGGAGCGAAGAAGCCTATTATAAACTGACGCTGGCGCAGGTTGATAAGCTCGAAGAAGTGACCGCCGAGCTGCATCAAATGTGCCTGCAGGCGGTGGAAAAAGTCGTCGCCAGCGATGAGCTGATGGCGAAATTCCGCATCCCGAAACATACCTGGAGCTTCGTGCGCCAGTCGTGGAAAACCAACCAGCCGTCGCTGTACTCGCGTCTCGATCTGGCGTGGGATGGCGTGGGCGAGCCGAAGCTGCTGGAAAACAACGCCGACACCCCAACCTCGCTGTATGAAGCCGCGTTCTTTCAGTGGATCTGGCTGGAAGATCAGATCAATGCCGGGCAGTTGCCGGCAGGCAGCGACCAGTTCAATAGTCTGCAGGAAAAACTGATCGAGCGCTTTACCGAGCTGCGCGATCAGTTTGGCTTCCAGCTGCTGCATATGGCCTGCTGCCGCGATACCGAAGAAGATCGCGGTACCGTGCAGTACCTGCAGGACTGTGCCGCGGAAGCGGGCGTGGCCACTGAGTTTTTGTATATTGAAGATATCGGCCTGGGCGAAAAAGGTCAGTTCACCGACCTGCAGGATCAGGTGATAGGCAATCTGTTCAAGCTTTACCCGTGGGAATATATGCTGCGCGAGATGTTCTCCACCAAGCTGGAAGACGCGGGCGTACGCTGGCTGGAACCGGCATGGAAGAGCATTATTTCAAACAAAGCTCTGCTCCCGCTGCTGTGGGAGATGTTCCCCAACCACCCAAACCTGCTGGCGGCTTACTTCAGCGAAGATGCGCATCCGGAGATGGAGAAGTACGTCATTAAGCCTATTTTCTCCCGCGAAGGTGCAAACGTGTCGATCGTGGAAAACGGCAAAGTGCTGGAGGCGGTAGAAGGCCCGTACGGGGAAGAAGGTACGATCGTGCAGGCGTTCTATCCACTGCCGAAGTTTGGCGACAGCTACACGTTGATAGGCAGTTGGCTGATCAACGACCAGCCCGCCGGGATCGGCGTGCGTGAGGATCGCGCGCTGATCACGCAAGATCTGTCGCGCTTCTACCCGCATATTTTCGTCGAATAAGATTTGCCCCGGCAGCGCTAACGCCTGCCGGGTTTATAACGTTATCTTCTACGCCCCAATCAGCACCGACAGCATGCTCAGCGATCCCATCTCCATCCCTTCCACCGGAACAGAAATCGGTTCTTCCCCATCCCAGGTGCCCAGAACGTAGAGCAGCGGCAGGAAGTGTTCCGCCGTCGGGTTAGAGAGCGATCCCCCCTCGTGCGCCAGATAGTTCACCAGCGGATGCTCTGCAACCGGCCCTTTCCAGCTGAGGTTGGTTTTCACGTAGTCGTTAAATGATTCCGCCCACGGATATGGCGTGCTCTCACCGTGCCAGCGCGCCGTTCGCAGGTTATGGACCACGTTACCGCTCGCCACCAGCATGATGCCTTCATCGCGCAGCGCCGTCAGCTTACGCCCCATCTCCAGATGCCAGGCGGCCGGTTTGGTGCTGTCGATGCTCAACTGCACCATCGGGATATCCGCATCGGGATACATTTTAATCAGTACACCCCATGAGCCATGATCGAAGCCCCAGGCTTCTTTATCCAGCGTCACGGGCACCGGCGCCAACAGCTCAACCAGACGCTGTGCCAGTTCAGGGGAACCTGGAGCCGGGTAATGCGTATCGTAAAGCGCCTGCGGGAAGCCGCCAAAATCGTGGATCGTCTTCGGTGTTTCCATAGCCGTTACCCCGGTACCACGCGTAAACCAGTGCGCAGAAACCACAACGATTGCCTTTGGACGCGGCAATGTTTCGCCCAGGTGCCGCCAGGCGCGGGTATAGACGTTATCTTCCAGCACGTTCATCGGGCTGCCGTGGCCTAAAAACAACGCTGGCATTCGGGTACGGGACATGGTGATATCCTTAAGTAGAGGAATTGTGATGCCTTCACATTACGCGTTTTTGAGTCAGGATAAACTCAGATAAGCATGATGATGATCGTCAGAAAATTTGAATGTAATTCGCTGTAAAGGCCACTTCTCCCTCTCGCCGTTACCACGCAATACGGATATTATGAATGATAATCATTATCAAAGGAGATGAATAATGTCGTCACCATTAATATTGACGCTGCTGGCGGGTAGCGCCACATTCATCGGGGCTATTTTTGGCGTCCTGGGCCAGAAGCCATCCAACCGGCTGCTGGGGTTTTCTCTGGGTTTTGCCGCCGGCATCATGCTGCTTATCTCGCTGATGGAGATGCTGCCTGCCGCGCTGAGTGCCGAAGGAATGTCGCCGCTGCTCGGCTATGGCATGTTTGTCATCGGCCTGCTGGGCTACTTTGCACTCGACCATATGCTACCCCATGCGCATCCGCAGGATCTGATGTCGCCGGGCTTACCGCGCCCGCGCAATCTGCGCCGCACCGCAATTTTATTGACCCTGGGTATCAGCCTGCACAACTTTCCGGAAGGGATCGCCACCTTTGTGACGGCGAGTAACAACCTTGAGCTGGGCATGGGCGTTGCGCTGGCGGTCGCTTTACATAACATTCCTGAGGGGCTGGCGGTCGCCGGGCCGGTCTATGCCGCCACCGGTTCACGGCGCAAAGCGGTTCTCTGGGCAGGGCTTTCCGGAATGGCAGAAATCCTCGGCGGGCTGCTGGCCTGGCTGATCCTCGGTAGTCTAGTATCGCCGGTCGTGATGGGTGCCATTATGGCCGCCGTCGCCGGGATTATGGTGGCGTTGTCGGTCGATGAACTGATGCCGCTGGCAAAGGAAATCGATCCCCAGAGCAACCCAAGCTACGGCGTGCTGTGCGGTATGTCGGTGATGGGATTAAGTCTGGTTGCCCTGCAGGCAATGGGTATTGGCTGAGGGTAAAAACAACAAAGCCCACGCAGAGGTGGGCTTTGTGATAACGCGGGCCAGAATCAGCTGGCTTTGCGCTCATGTTCGCGACGGTAGGCCACCAGATCTTCAATGGTGACAACGGCCATATTTTGTTTCTGCGCGAACGCAATGCACTCTGGCGCACGCGCCATGGAGCCATCGTCGTTAGTCAGTTCACACAGTACGCCAGCCGGCTTGAAGCCCGCCAGCGTCACCAGGTCGATAGTCGCTTCCGTGTGACCGCCACGGGTCAGCACGCCACCCGGCTGGGCACGCAGCGGGAAAACATGGCCAGGACGGTTCAGGTCTGAAGGTTTGGCGCCATCGGCAATGGCGGCACGCACGGTGGTCACGCGATCAGCGGCGGAAACGCCGGTGGTGACGCCTTCTGCTGCTTCAATGGTCACGGTAAAGCCGGTTCCGTATGCGCTGGTGTTGTTTTCCACCATCATCGGCAGGTCAAGCTGCTTACGGCGTTCATCGGTCAGGCACAGGCACACAATGCCGCTGCCGTGACGAATGGTCAGCGCCATCTGTTCAACGGTCATGGTTTCGGCGGCGAAAATCATGTCGCCTTCGTTTTCACGGTCTTCATCGTCAAGCACCATCACACCGCGGCCTTCGCGCAGTGCATTTAAAGCGTGTTCCACACGTTCAAAAGCGGTACCAAAAGAGGAAAGGAGCGTCTGATTCATGGTAAAAAAACCTCATTAAAATTATGGTTACCAGAATCAGGGCAGTCTTAGGAGCGCCGGTTTAGCGGCAAAAGTCAACGCAAGCGGATCGAAACCCGACTGAGCCGTTACTCTCTCCCATCCGGACTCTAACCGTCGGCCCCGGAATTACACCGGATCTGCTGACCTTCCTGCTGTCGCAGGAAGCGCTCGCGGGCTTTCAACGCAATGGTTGATTTACCGCCGGTGGGGAATTTCGCCCCGCCCTGAGAATAAGCAGGATCACTATAACGCTATTGATTATCATCGGCAATGCATAAGCTTCAAACATTTCTGGTTTATAGGCAGCGTTGATCGCACTACAATGGACGGCAAATCGACCAGAGCAGGAAACCACCATGATTGACCCAAAAAAAATTGAACAAATCGCCCGCCAGGTCCATGAGTCGATGCCGAAAGGCCTTCGCGATCTTGGAGACGATGTGGAGAAAAAGATTCGCCAGGTACTCCAGTCGCAGCTGACCCGCCTGGATTTTGTTAGTCGCGAAGAGTTTGATGTGCAGACCCAGGTGCTGTTGCGCACCCGCGAAAAACTGGCGCTGCTGGAGCAGCGTATCAGCGATCTGGAAAGCCGCTCGACCACCCCAGATACCGCAGAGAAGCAGTAAAAAATAACGGGCCATCAGGCCCGTTGTTGTCTTAGTGTTCCAGCTCTGGTTCCGATGTCACCTCTTTACTGACCTGACGGCAGTAGAGTTCATACCGCTGGCAAAACCATTCCCGATGAACCTCGTCCATGTTGCCAACAATGGCCTGGAGATCAACGGAGTGACCTTGCGCGTGCATTCTGGCGAAACTCAGGGCCAGAAAATCAAAGTTCTTCATTGAATACAGTTCGTGTTGATTCATCCGCATACTCCTTCAGCCGTGTGTGTTCTGATTGGTCATATGCTTTCTACTCACTTCAGTATTTATGCTTACGCTAACGCTTTTTGTACGAAAAATGCGCCCGCACTGTTTATTTATTGCGCTACATCATTTCTGTCATCATTAAATATAAAAAAGGCCTGCAATCTCACGATCGCAGGCCTTTTTATCAGAGCGCTGGGGGTTTCTCCGGCTGCGCTATCCGCAACCCAACCTCCCCGGCCACCCTTATGGCATGACAAATTACTTCCCGCTGTCTTTCTGGATCTTCTTAATGATGTTGGTCGTAGAACAACCATCTTCAAAGTTCAGTACCAGAACATCGCCGCCGTTCGCCCAGACTTCTTCACTGCCCGCGATGTCTTCCGGCTTATAGTCTCCGCCTTTCACCAGCAGGTCCGGCAGAATACCGGCGATCAGGCGCTGCGGCGTATCCTCTTCAAATGAGACCACCCAGTCGACGGCTTCCAGCGCGCCCAGCACGATCATACGCTGCTCGAGGGGATTAACCGGACGAGAGTCGCCTTTCAGACGTTTAGTCGACGCATCGCTGTTAACGGCCACAATCAGGCGATCGCCCAGCTTGCGCGCGTTGGCCAGATAAGAAACGTGGCCCGCGTGCAGAATGTCAAACACGCCGTTGGTCATCACCACTTTCTCGCCGCGCTTACGCGCCGCCGCAACGGCCTGTTTCAATTCGTCCTCATTCATGACGCCAAACCCGGTTTCCGCACGCCCGCGCACCGCATTTTCCAGCTCGATAGGCGAAACGGTTGACGTTCCCAGCTTACCGACCACCACGCCCGCCGCCGCGTTGGCGAAGTAGCAAGCTTCTTCCAGGGTATTGCCCGATGCAAGCGTTGCCGCCAGCACGCCAATCACCGTGTCACCGGCGCCGGTAACGTCATACACTTCCTGCGCCTGAGTCGGCATATGCAGCGGCGGTCGGCCCGGTTGCAGCAGCGTCATCCCTTGCTCGGAACGAGTCACCAGCAGCGCAGAGAGCTCGAAATCAGCAATAATTTTCAGGCCGCGTTCAACAATCTCCGCTTCGTCTTTGCATTTGCCCGCGACGGCTTCAAATTCGGAGAGATTCGGCGTCAGCAGTGTGGCACCGCGATAGCGTTCAAAATCAGTGCCTTTCGGATCGATCAGCACCGGTACACCGGCATCACGCGCCAGTTTAATCATGGTCTGGACGCTGGCCAGCGCGCCTTTCGCATAATCAGACAGCACCAGCGCCCCAATAGCCCCCAGCGCCTGCTGAATGCGGTCGTGCATAGGCTGCGGATCGACGCCGGAGAATCCTTCTTCGAAATCCAGGCGGATCAGCTGCTGGTTGCGCGACAGCACACGTAGCTTGGTGATAGTTGGGTGAGTCGGTACAGAGACAAAATCACATTTCACGTTGACGTCGGCCAGCGCTTTGCTCAACGCTCGCGCAGCATCATCAATACCGGTCAGCCCGACCAGCCGGGAGGTCGCACCGAGAGACGCAATGTTCATCGCCACGTTTGCCGCACCGCCGGGACGCTCTTCGATATTCTCCACTTTCACCACCGGCACCGGGGCTTCAGGGGAAATACGGCTGGTGGGACCATACCAGTAGCGGTCCAGCATGACATCGCCAACCACCAACACTCCTGCACGTTCAAACTCCGGCAGCGTTACTTTCATGACTCTCTCCTGCGAGATACAAACTTTGCGCGCGATAATAGCACACCCGGTTTTTTAGTTAAGCCATCAACCACTTCTGCCAGCTGGCGCTTACCTGCTCACGTTCATGGGTAAAGGCGTCCGGGGCGACGTTCCCCGGCTGTTCCTGCAAAGCCAGATGATGCAGCGCATCGCGTAGCGTGGTGTACGCGTGGGTCAGCGCCCGCGCCTCTTCATCATCCATAATGTCGTTTTGCGCCAGCAGTTCCAGAATGCGCACGTTATCAGACCAGCGCGTCAGCTTCGGTTTATCGTGCGCATAGCGTAGGACCAGATACTGGGTAATAAATTCAATATCGGTAATTCCTCCGGCATCGGCTTTAATATCAAAGCGATCGCGGTGCTTATTCCCGAGATGCGCGCGCATTTTCTCACGCATTTCCCGTACTTCGGTCTGTAGCGTGGCCCCTTCGCGCGAAGCGCTGAGAATATCGCGACGGATGGAATCAAAACGCACCTGCAGTTCCGGATCGCCGTACACCACGCGGGCGCGCACCAGGGCCTGATGCTCCCAGGTCCAGGCTTCATTCTTCTGATACTCGGCAAATGAATCAGCGGTGGTGACCAGCATGCCCGCAGCGCCTGACGGCCGCAGGCGAGCGTCCACTTCGTAGAGAATCCCTGACGATGTGCGGGTACTGAACAGGTGCATAATGCGCTGGGCCAGGCGCAGATAGAACTGACGGCCGTCGATTTCGCGTTCGCCGTCCGTCATCACTTCAACCGGGCAGTCATGCAGGAACACCAGATCAAGATCGGAGCTGTAGCCCAGCTCCCAGCCGCCCAGTTTTCCATAGCCGACAACGGCAAAACCGCGCCCCTGGCGGTCGTGCAGGTGCGTCGGTTGGCCATAGCGTGCCACCATTTGCATCCAGGCCTGCTGCACCACCGCATCAATCATCGCTTCGGCAAGCCAGGTTAAGTGATCGCTCACTTTCATCACCGGTAGGGTACCGGCGATATCGGCGGCGGCGATGTGCAACAGCTGCGCCTGCTTAAACTGACGCAGGGCCTCCAGCTGCTGCTCTTCATCCTCTTCCGGCACCCGCAGCAGATACTGACGCAGCTCATCACGATAGGCATCGGTCGCCGTCGGTTGATAGAGCGTATTGGGGTCCAGCAGCTCATCCAGCAGCAGCGGATGACGCGCCAGCTGGCTGGCCACCATCGGCGAGGCGGCACAGAGGCTAATCAGGTGCTTCAACGCGCCGGGAAATTCGCTGAGCAATTCGAGGTAGGTTGTTCGGGTGACAATACCGGTTAAAAGCGGCGTAATACGCGCCAGCGGCACTGGCGCATCGGCCCGTGAACAGACTTCGCTGAGCAGATGCGGCATCAGTTGATCCAGCACCTGCCGCCCGCGCGGGCCGATGGTGCGTCTATCCAGCTCTTTGCGAAAATCAGCGATAAGCGCCAGCACGCTGCGGCGGTCGCCATCCTCAAGATGGACCAGCGCGGGGCTGGTGTCATCTTCTTGCAGCGCATCCTGCCACAGCTCACGCCAGTACTCTTCCAGTTGTTCATCCGGTGATTGCGCCTCATCATCGCCAATCAGCTCGTTGAACACCCGCCGTACGCTGGCCATTTTCTCGTCCAGCTGCGCGATCAGCGTTTCCCAGTCATCAACGTGCATGCCCCACGCCAGGCGAGCGCGATTGAGCGCATCCTGTGGCAGGGTCTGCGTTTGCTCGTCATTGATGCTTTGCAGCAGGTTTTCCAGGCGACGTAAGAACAGGTAGGCATCACGCAACCGGGCGGCATCGCCTTCCGGCAGCAGGTGCAGCTCATCTATCGCCGCCAGCGTCGGCAGCAGTGCCCGCAGCTGGAGCGCCGGCTCGCGCCCGCCGCGGATCAGCTGGAAGACCTGAACGATAAATTCGATTTCGCGGATACCGCCCGCACCGAGTTTGATGTTGTCCTTCAGTCCGCGACGACGAACCTCACGAGCAATCATGCCTTTCATATTACGCAGTGACTGGATCACGCTGAAGTCAATATAGCGACGGAAGACAAACGGGCGCAGCATGGCGCGCAGTTCGCTGGCGTAAGTGCCTTCACTGTCGCCCATGATCCGCGCTTTGACCATCGCATAGCGTTCCCAGTCGCGCCCTTGTTCCTGGTAGTAATCTTCCAGCGCAGCGAAGCTCAGCACCAGCGGCCCGCTATCGCCAAAGGGCCGCAGGCGCATATCAACGCGATAAACAAAGCCATCCTGCGTTGGCTGATCGAGGACTTTAATCAGTCGCTGGCCGAGGCGAGTAAAGAACTGCCCGTTATCCAGCTCGCGGCGCCCGCCGCGGGTTGCGCCATGCTCAGGCCAGGCAAAAATCAGGTCGATATCCGACGAGAAATTAAGCTCGCCTCCGCCTAATTTTCCCATCCCGAGAATCAGCAGCGGCTGCGCTTTTCCTTCGGCACTGGAAGGGGTTCCCCATTCGTTACAGCAGGCGGTATATAGCCAGTCGCGAGCGGCGACGATCAGCGTCTCCGCCAGCGCGCTTAACTGCTGCAAACTGCTCTCTTCACTGACCAGCGACAGCGCCTGAGCCCAGGCGATACGCACCATGACACGACGGCGAAACAGGCGCAGCTCACGCATCAGCGCCGCTTCGTCGTTGACCTCGGCCAATGCGGCCTGTAGCCAGTCGGCATAGTCACGCCACTCCTGCGCCTCTGGCGGTGAATGTTCAAGCTCGGTCAGCCACTGCGGCTGGGCCACCAGACTTTGCTGGACAAAATCGCTGAACGCCATCACCGACTGCGCTTGCGGACTTAACGTTTGTAATGGAAAATCCGCCGGCAGCCGGTCTATAACCGTCTGCCAGTGCTGCTGTAACTGTGAAGAAAGCGGCATTATAGGGGTCTCCCTGGCCTGAAATTATCGTTTTCCACTATGCAGCCAGAATGGCTCCGCGGCCAGCGCCTGGCGGCGGAAATATTCAATGACGCTGCGATCTTTGTGCTCAATGGCGCGACGGACTTCCAGCCAGTTTTCCAGCCAGGATGCCGCAGCATCGGCATAGGCGCCGGCAAGCAGCTGAATGCAGTCGATGTCACGAGCCAGGCGCGGCAGCTGACCGTCATAATCATCCCCCAGCGTCTGCTGGAACGCATTTTTTAACTCCGCAGCCGCCCGTGAAAGCTGAATATCCGCAAAGCGTTTAAAAGAGCCGGCGATCTTCTTCTGCGCACCCTCATTTAAAAATGCGAGCCAGCCGCAGCCCACCAGCCATTCGGTCAGCGTCAGCTTCGCGCTGACCGTGGCAATGCTGAACAGCACCGCCGGGTCTTTTCCGGCTTCCGTCAGCGCGGCTTCAGCTTCACCGAGCTGTTCACGCAGCTGCGCAGTGGCCTTACGCGGCACGATACCGCCAAACAGCACCAGCGTATGACGCACCCGCGCGATGGCGCGAAGGATTTCGCCTTTGGCTGCCGGATTACCGCGGTTCCAGACTTCATCATGATAGAGCCAGTGCGCCAGCGCGCTTTCCAGCGCCGCCTCCAGCCCCTGCTCAACGCTGGCTTTTGCCGCTACCTGCAAAATACCGAATGGCTTAACCAGACGTTCATCGTTGCCCTGGGCAAGATGGTAGCCGCGAGCCGCCTTGCTCAGGCTCCCCTGGCGCAGCACGCCAGTCTCCAGCAGACGACGGGCGAGCGTCAGCACATCTTCCGTCTTGCCAGAGAGTAGCTCCAGCTCCAGTTCGCAGATTGCTTCCTGACGTTCAGCGGCTTTCACTTCCCCGCGATCGAGCGCAATCTCAATCTGGCTTTCCCCTTCGCTAACCACCCATTTTTCACGTTCAAAATCGGTGCTGAACAGCGGCTGTACGTTTTGCGCCAGCTCCGCAGGCAGTTCACCCTGCGGCCAGACCTCAGCGGGAAGGCGTTCCAGCGCCAGTTCCGGGCTTTCCAGTGGAATGTTGAATTCCGGACGCTGATGCAGCCCGCCCACTACGCGGCCGGCGATTTTCAGGGTCATTTCATAATGACCACCATTGCCACGAATGCGCAGTCCCATATCGTGGCGACGCAGCCAGTTATCCGCCGTTTCATAGTAAATATTGAGCAATTGCCCCGCAGGCGTGTGCTGTGCGTTAAGGGTATTAAGGTGCTGACGCAATGTATCTACGCCGTTCTCGGAGACAATAAACTTTAATTCGATTTCTTGAGCCATGACTGAATTCTTCCGCTTCTGTGCTCTGCCGGGAAAATACGGCGAACTATCGCCGATATTTTTTGTCAGTAGATAGTATTTTGCGGCGATTCGCCATGCAATGCGCATTTTGCCGGGCCACCTCCTGGATGTTTCCGATTGTGGCAGAAAACTTTGCGTCGCTATGGCGATGCCACTACTATCGTTCAACTTTTTACGATCAAACGATGACCTGATGCCAAAATTACGCCTTATTACTTTTATGTTGCTGGCGCTCAGCGCCACCACGGCGGTTCATGCGGAAGAAAAGCGCTATGTTTCTGATGAACTGAACACCTGGGTTCGCACGGGGCCGGGCGATAATTATCGTCTTCAGGGCACCATCAACGCCGGGGAAGAAGTCTCTCTGCTGCAAACCAATGACAGCACCGGCTATGCCCAGATCCGCGACGGCAACGGCCGTACCGCCTGGATTCCGCTGAAAGAGCTGAGCACCGAGCCCAGCCTGCGCACTCGCGTACCGGATCTGGAAAACCAGGTGAAAACCCTGACCGACAAGCTGAATAACATCGATACCACCTGGAATCAGCGCACCGCAGACATGCAGAAAAAGGTCGCCGGGAGCGATACCGTCATCAACGCGCTGAAAGACGAGAACCAAAAGCTGAAAAATGAGCTGGTTGTCGCCCAGAAGAAGGTGAATGCCGCGAATCTGCAGCTGGATGATAAGCAGCGCACCATTATCATGCAGTGGTTTATGTATGGCGGCGGCGTGCTTGGCGTTGGCCTGCTGCTCGGTCTGGTGCTGCCGCATCTGGTCCCGAGCCGTAAACGTAAAGACCGGTGGATGAACTAATTCGTCTTCTCTGCCAGACTTACGTATCATCTTGAGCAAAGTGGATACGGGAGAGTCAGGCGTGAAGATTTATCTGGTCGGTGGTGCGGTTCGGGATGCGTTATTAGGGCTACCGGTCAAAGACAGAGACTGGGTCGTGGTTGGTGCCACGCCTGATCAATTGCTTGATGCGGGCTACCAGCAGGTAGGCCGCGACTTCCCCGTATTCCTGCACCCGAAAAGCCGGGAAGAGTATGCGCTGGCCCGTACCGAGCGTAAATCGGGTTCCGGCTATACCGGTTTCACCTGCTATGCCGCCCCGGACGTCACGCTGGAACAGGATCTGCTGCGCCGCGATCTGACGGTCAATGCACTGGCTCAGGGCCCCGATGGCCTGATTATCGATCCCTACGACGGTCAGGCCGATTTACGCCTGCGCCTGCTGCGCCACGTCTCACCTGCTTTTAGCGAAGATCCGCTGCGCGTTCTGCGCGTTGCGCGCTTCGCCGCCCGCTATGCCCATCTTGGTTTTCGTATTGCCGATGAGACAATGGCGCTGATGCGTGCGATGGCCGACGCCGGCGAGCTGGCGCATCTGACGCCGGAACGCGTCTGGAAAGAGACGGAAAACGCCCTTGGTACCCGCAATCCGCAGGTCTTTTTCCAGACCCTACGCGACTGCCGTGCACTCGGCGTGCTGTTCCCGGAAATCGACGCGCTGTACGGCGTTCCCGCGCCGGCCAAATGGCACCCGGAAATCGACACCGGTTTGCATACGCTGATGACCCTGACGATGGCGGCGATGCTGTCGCCGGACATTGACGTTCGCTTTGCGACGCTGTGCCACGATCTCGGCAAAGGGCTGACGCCGAAAGCGCTCTGGCCGCGACACCACGGCCACGGCCCGGCAGGCGTCAAGCTGGTCGAACAGCTCTGCGCTCGCCTGCGCGTACCGAACGACATTCGCGACCTGGCGAAGCTGGTCGCTGAGTTCCACGATCTGATTCATACTCTGCCGATACTCCAGCCCAAAACGCTGGTTAAGCTGTTTGATAATATCGACGCCTGGCGTAAACCGCAGCGGGTCATGCAAATCGCCTTAACCAGCGAGGCCGACGTGCGCGGGCGCACCGGGTTTGAAGCCTGTGATTATCCGCAGGGACGCCTGCTGCTTGAAGCCTGGAATATTGCCCAATCAGTCTCGACAAAGGACGTGGTCGCCGAGGGATTTAAAGGGCCGGAGATTCGCGAGGAGCTGACGCGTCGACGTATTCTGGCCGTTGCGAAGTGGAAGGAAGAACGCTGCCCTCAGCCTTGCGACTGAGGGCCCGGTTTTACCGGCGCTTAAAACTTAGAAGAAGATAACGTAAACCACTGCCGCGACAACAAAACGGTAGATGGCAAACGGGATAAACGAAATACGTTTAATCAGTTGCAGGAAGGTTTTAATCGCGATCAGCGCCACAAGGAACGCCATGATAAAGCCGACGGCAAACATCGGAATGTCGCTGGCGTTGAGGAAACCGATGCTCTTATACACATCCAGCACGGTCGCGCCCATCATCATCGGCACTGCCAACAGGAAGGAGAACTCTGACGCCGCGTAGCGACTGACACCCATCAGCATCCCACCGGAAATGGTCGCACCTGAGCGAGAGAAGCCAGGCCACAGCGCCAGGCACTGGAAGCAGCCAATCACAAACGCCTGACGGTAGGTCATATCATCAATGCCGACAGCGCGCGGCTGTTTCGGTTTCAGCACTTCCGCCGCGATCAGCAGTAAGCCGCCCACAACCAGCGCGTACATCACGTTAACCGGGTTAAACAGCGATTTGATGGTATCGTGAAGTAACAGGCCCAGCACCACCGCCGGGATCATCCCCAGTAAAATATGAATCAGCGATAAACGACCGCTGCCCTGGCCCTCATGCTCCGGTGGTTTACCGAAATGAATACCAATCAGACCGAACAGACGGCGCCAGAACATGACGACAACGGCAAGAATAGAACCTAACTGAATGACCACCTCAAAAGTATTTGCCGTATCACCTTCAAAGCCCAGTAGATGACCCACAATAATCATGTGGCCAGTACTGGAAACAGGTAAAAATTCCGTCAACCCTTCAACCACACCCAATATTGCCGCCACCAGCAGCGAGTGTATATCGCTCATCCAATAAACCCTTTAAAAGTAAAATGAAAAAACCAGATACGCTGAACCATTCCATCAGGTGATATTGATGCGGCCAGTCTGGAGACGGACGGCGCAGGAAATCGGAGCGTACACGGAGTACGCGAAAATTTCGAGTGCTGTCCAGACGCCGGATGACAATAAAATATCCCGATAGCCGGCTCATATGACCGGTATAAACACAATTTGTTTAACGAGTATGACCTGAAAAGTTTTGTTTCAGATTAAGGCTATGTCCGGCTGCGTTCGATAATTACACCAACGTTTGCCGCCCTGGCTACCGCACCAGGTTTGCTGACTTTAATCCGCACCCACGGCGAGGGGAATTTTTCCAGTAGCAAATCGGCAATCTCTTCTGCAACGCGCTCGACCAGTGCAAAACGCCCGCCTTCGACGTGACCAATCACCAGCTCGCTGATATCAGCATAGCTGAGGCAATCGCTGACATCATCACTGCTTGCCGCTTTGCGGTTGTCCCACGCCATTTCGATATCGAACACCAGCTTCTGTTCAATGGTTTGTTCCCAGTCGTAAACACCAATAGTGGTGATTACCGAAAGTTGCTCTATAAATACAATATCCATCACGACCTGCCTGCTTTTTGGCTAAACCGGATACCACTTCCGGCGAATTATGCGTATTATCCACAGATGCAAAGACATCCCCTAAATAATTCGCATGGCAGGAAAGCGGCGGCGCAGCAAGCGTTCTGGCGCACCGCACGACCCGCAGGCGGCACAAATGATGACCGCCTGCGCATCAGCCACGCGAAGGACGACGGGGATAAAACGACATTTTCAAAATGGAACAGCTGATGAGTGCAATCGCGCCTGGACTGGTTATCCTTGCCTACCTCTGCGGCTCAATTTCCAGCGCCATTCTGGTGTGTCGTCTCGCTGGCCTGCCCGACCCTCGCGATAGCGGTTCCGGCAATCCTGGGGCGACTAACGTACTACGAATTGGCGGCAAAGGAGCAGCGGTAACGGTTCTTATTTTTGATGTGCTCAAAGGCATGTTACCCGTCTGGGGTGCCTGGGCGCTCGGCCTGACGCCATTCTGGCTGGGCCTGGTCGCTATCGCGGCCTGCGTAGGGCATATCTGGCCGGTGTTTTTTAATTTCCGCGGCGGTAAAGGTGTCGCAACCGCTTTCGGCGCCATCGCGCCCATCGGTTGGGATCTGACCGGCGTCATGGCAGGCACCTGGCTGCTGACCATTCTGCTCAGCGGCTATTCGTCGCTCGGAGCGATTGTCAGCGCGCTCATCGCCCCCTTCTACGTCTGGTGGTTCAAGCCGCAGTATACCTTCCCGGTTTCAATGCTCTCCTGCCTGATTCTGCTGCGCCACCACGACAATATTCAACGTCTGTGGCGTCGCCAGGAAACCAAAATCTGGGCCCGGCTGAAGAAGAACAAAAAAACGCCAGAGCAGAAATAATCTTGCGCCCGGCGCCCCTCGCCGGACGCCAGTTATCACGACAATCTCACTGAATTGCCCTTTTTTGCAGCCAATCATTCTGAATGAAACCGCAGGCAAAGATAATCCTTTTTACAACAATCACTTAGTTATGTCTTATAACCAAAAATAATTTATTTCCGCCCGCCCCGATGTTTACTCTGAATTCCTCTATAAGACTGCACAGAACATCATCATGACAGACGTAATCAATGCGGCTCCGGTCGCAGCGGCAGGGTCGCCCGGCGGGGAAATAAGATGGATACGCGGCGCCGCCGATGTCTCACGTTTAATCAATGAAGGCAGCAGCGGGCGTAACAATGCACGAATTGTTATGGGTATCGCCCTCGGCGGTATCTTCCTCGATGCCTACGACCTGGGTTCCCTGGCTTTCGGCCTGAAAGATATAACCCGCGAGTTTAATCTGACGCCGGCCGGTACCGGCATGGTGGCCTCGGCCATCACCTTCGGGGCAATCGTCGGTGCGCTGCTGGGCGGATACCTGACGGATAAAATTGGCCGCTATCGGGTGTTTATGGCCGATATGCTGTTTTTTGTGGTAGCGGCAATCGCCTGCGCGCTGGCACCTAACGAATATGTGCTGACCGGCGCCCGCTTTGTGATGGGGCTTGGCGTTGGGATCGATCTCCCGGTGGCGATGGCCTTTCTGAGCGAATTCTCCAGGCTCAAAGGGCCGGGCAACAAAGCGGCCAGCGTCGCCATGTGGTGCCCGACGTGGTATGCCGCCATCAGCATTTCATACCTGCTGGTGCTCTTTTTCTATGCCGTGCTGCCAGAAAGCCACAGCGACTGGCTGTGGCGGTTGATTCTGGGCTTCGGCGCGATACCGGCGCTGGTGATTATCGCCATTCGCAGCCGCTATATGAGCGAATCCCCGGTGTGGGCCGCCAACCAGGGCAACCTGCGCGACGCGGCGGCAATTCTTCGCAAGGCGTATAATATCAACGCCCACGTGGCGCAGGACGCGCTGGAAAACCCGGTGCCGGTGGTCAAAAAAGCGCAGTGGAGTAACTATTTCCGCCTGTTCCAGGGCGTTTATCTGCGACGGACTACCCTGGCCACGCTGCTGTCCGTCGTTTCGTCATTCGCTTATAACGCCGTCGCCTTCGGCCTGCCGGTGATTATCTCCAGCTTCTTTGTCCAGTCGATGCTGACTACGATTCTGATCTCACTGGCGCTGAATCTGCTCTTTGCTTTCGTCGGCGGCCTGCTGGCGGTGCGGCTGGTACCGCGTTTAGGGGCGTGGAAAAAGTCGCTGGCGGGCTACAGCTGCCAGCTGCTGGCGCTGCTGGGGCTGGCGCTGATTGGCCGACCGGACGGCGCTGGCGAAGGTATCGCTGCCGTCGCGCTGCTGGCGCTGTTCCTCTTTGGTCAGGGATTTGGCCCCGGCGCGCACACCATGACGTTTGCCTCGTTGAGCTATCCAACCTCACTGCGCGGCGTCGGCGTCGGCCTGAACCAGACCCTGATGCGCAGCAGCTCAACGTTGTCGCTGTTTCTCTTCCCGCTGCTGGTTGCGGCTCTGGATACCCACGTATTTTGGATTATCGCCGCGGCGCCGCTGATTGGCCTGCTGTCGCTGCTCGCCATTCGCTGGGAACCATCGGGCTATGACATTGACGCCGAGGATTATCAGGCGCAATAATCGTGTCGCTAAGCGGCCGTCGCTCAGGCGGCTGTTTTCCTGTTTTTAACTCATAAGCTTTTCATATGATCGAGATACTTTCGCGCCGATCAATACTCATCGCTGCTGTTTTATCTTGATTTTGCAGGGGCGCAACATTGCACAGCACCGTGTTACCAGAGAATAAAAAAGGCTGGCAGGCGACGCTGGACCTTCATTTTCAACATCGCGGCGGCAAAACGGTACTCAACTCCGCCCGTCACGTCGGCCCGCTCACCGTCCAGCGTCCCTTTTATCCCGAGGATGATACCTGTCACCTCTATCTACTCCATCCGCCAGGTGGGATCGTTGGCGGCGACGAGCTGACCATTCGCGCCACGCTCGATAGCCGCTGCCACACGTTAATCACCATGCCCGGCGCCAGTAAGTTTTACCGCAGCAGCGGCCCACAGGCCTGCCTGCATCAGCATCTGACGCTGGCGGCACACTCAACGCTGGAGTGGCTGCCGCAGGATGCGATTTTCTTTCCCGGCGCGCAGGCCAGTTTGCATACAACCTTCCACCTTCATCCTTCCAGCTCGCTGCTGGCCTGGGATTTGCTGTGCCTTGGCCGCCCGGTCATCGGCGAAAGCTTTAGCCACGGCGCCCTCAGCAACCGTCTTGAAGTGTGGGTAGATGATTCACCGCTGCTGATTGAACGCCTGAACCTGGCAGATGGACATCTGGCAAGCGTGGCGGAGCGCCCGTGGGTCGGTACTCTGCTGTTCTACCCCGCCAGCGAGGCCCTGCTTGACGGGGTGCGTGAACGACTGACGACGCTGGGAAACTACGCCGGCGCCACGCTGACCGACGGCCTGCTGACGGTGCGATTTTTAAGTGACGATAATTTACTTTGCCAGCGGGCGATGCGTGATATCTGGCAGTTTATGCGCCCGCATCTGACCGGGAAATCTCCGGTCCTTCCCCGAATCTGGTTGACCTAAGAGAACGCTATGGAACTGACTCCCAGAGAAAAAGACAAGCTGTTGCTGTTTACCGCCGCGCTGGTGGCGGAACGTCGTCTGGCCCGTGGCCTGAGACTGAACTACCCGGAAGCCGTCGCCTTAATCAGCGCCTTTATTATGGAAGGCGCCCGCGATGGCAAGAGCGTTGCGGCGCTAATGGAAGAAGGCCGTCATGTGCTAAGCCGCGAGCAGGTCATGGAGGGCGTTCCCGAAATGATCCCTGATATCCAGGTCGAGGCCACCTTCCCGGATGGCTCGAAGCTGGTCACCGTCCATAACCCAATTATCTGAGGTATCGCGATGATCCCAGGTGAATACAAGGTGCAGCCCGGACAGATTGCTCTGAACGTTGGCCGCGCCACCCGCAGCATTATCGTTGAAAATCATGGCGACCGGCCGATTCAGGTGGGATCGCATTACCATTTTGCCGAGGTCAACCCGGCGCTGAAATTTGACCGTGGGCAGGCCACTGGCTACCGCCTGAACATCGCCGCCGGTACCGCAGTCCGTTTTGAGCCGGGGCAAAAACGCGAGGTGGAACTGGTTGAGCTCGCTGGTCGTCGCGCTGTGTACGGTTTTCGCGGCGACGTGATGGGGAATCTGGAGGCAAACGATGAGTGATATTACACGTCAGGCCTATGCCGACATGTTTGGCCCCACCACTGGTGATAAAGTGCGTCTGGCCGACACCGAGCTATGGATCGAGGTCGAAGACGATCTCACCACCTACGGTGAAGAGGTGAAATTCGGCGGCGGTAAAGTGATCCGTGACGGTATGGGTCAGGGGCAAATGTGCGCGGACGATTGCGTCGATCTGGTGCTGACAAACGCCCTGATCGTCGATCACTGGGGGATCGTCAAAGCCGATATTGGCGTCAAAGAAGGACGGATCTTTGCGATCGGCAAAGCCGGTAATCCGGACATCCAGCCCAACGTCACCATCCCCATCGGCGCGGCAACGGAAGTCATCGCTGCCGAAGGGAAGATAGTCACCGCCGGCGGCGTCGATACCCACATCCACTGGATATGCCCGCAGCAGGCAGAAGAAGCGCTGGTCTCCGGCGTCACCACGATGGTCGGCGGCGGAACCGGCCCGGCCGCGGGAACGCATGCCACCACCTGTACTCCCGGCCCGTGGTACATCTCGCGGATGCTGCAGGCGGCGGACAGCCTGCCGGTGAATATTGGCCTGCTGGGTAAAGGTAACGGTTCGAACCCGGATGCGCTGCGCGAGCAGGTAGCGGCCGGAGTGATTGGCCTGAAAATCCATGAAGACTGGGGTGCCACGCCGGCGGCCATCAACTGCGCGCTGACGGTTGCCGACGAAATGGATATTCAGGTGGCGCTGCACAGCGATACCCTGAATGAATCGGGTTTCGTTGAAGATACGCTGGTGGCGATTGCCGGGCGGACAATCCATACCTTCCATACCGAAGGTGCCGGCGGCGGCCATGCGCCGGATATTATTACCGCCTGTGCACACCCCAATATTTTACCTTCCTCCACCAACCCGACGCTGCCGTACACCGTTAATACCATTGATGAGCATCTGGATATGCTGATGGTCTGCCACCACCTCGACCCGGATATCGCGGAAGATGTGGCGTTTGCCGAATCACGCATTCGTCGGGAAACCATCGCGGCGGAAGATGTCCTGCATGACCTTGGCGCCTTCTCCCTGACCTCTTCGGATTCGCAGGCGATGGGGCGCGTCGGAGAGGTCGTTCTGCGCACCTGGCAGGTCGCCCATCGGATGAAGGTTCAGCGCGGGCCGCTGGCCGAAGAGCGCGGCGATAACGACAACTTCCGCGTGAAGCGCTATATCGCCAAGTACACCATTAACCCGGCGCTGACCCACGGTATCGCCCATGAAGTCGGCTCGATTGAAGTGGGCAAGCTGGCGGACCTCGTGCTGTGGTCTCCGGCATTTTTCGGCGTTAAGCCTGCCGCGGTTATCAAGGGCGGCATGATAGCCATTGCACCAATGGGCGATATCAACGCCTCGATTCCGACGCCACAGCCGGTGCACTACCGTCCGATGTTTGGTGCGCTGGGCAGCGCTCGCCATCACTGTCGCCTGACCTTCCTGCCGCAGGCGGCGGTCGATAGTGGCGTGGCGCAGCGTCTGAACCTGCACAGCGCTACGGCGGTGGTGAAAGGCTGCCGGACGGTACAAAAGGCCGATATGATCCATAACAGCCTGCAGCCCAATATCACCGTCGATGCACAAACCTATGAAGTGCGCATCGATGGCGAGCTGATATCCAGCGAACCGGCAGACGTTCTGCCGATGGCGCAACGCTATTTTCTGTTTTAAGGAGTCCAGATGATCTATCTGACCCAACGAGTTGATTCTCCTGGCAAACTGACCGCCAGCCTCACCCTGCCGATCGATGTGCGGGTAAAAAGTCGTATCAAAGTCACCCTCAACGATGGTCGCGAAGCGGGTTTACTGTTACCGCGCGGACTGCTGCTGCGCGGCGGGGATGTGCTCAGTAATGAAGACAGTAGCGAGTTTGTAGAAGTTATCGCTGCGGATGAAGGGGTCTCCGTTGTGCGCTGTGACGATCCGTTCATGCTGGCGAAAGCCTGCTATCACCTCGGCAACCGCCACGTTCCGCTACAAATTATGCCCGGCGAACTGCGCTACCACCATGACCATGTGCTGGACGATATGCTGCGCCAGTTCGGCCTGGAGGTGACGTTCGCCCAACTGCCGTTTGAGCCGGAAGCCGGCGCCTACGCCAGCGAAAGCCACGGCCACAGCCATGGTCATAGCCACGATCATGACCATCACCATCATGAGCACAGTCACTAAATGCCAACGTCGGAAAAACGCCTGCGACTAATGCAGCTGGCCAGCAGCAACCTGCCGGTCGGAGGCTATAGCTGGTCGCAAGGGCTGGAATGGGCGGTGGAAGCTGGCTGGGTGCCCGATACCGCCGCTTTCGAACGCTGGCAGCTGCAACAGATGGAACAGAGCTTTTTTACCGTCGATCTCCCGCTGTTCGCCCGGCTGTATTACGCCTGTGAAAACGACGATCTGCCGTCAGCACAGCGCTGGACCGCCTGGTTGATCGCCTGTAGAGAGACCCGCGAACTGCGTGAAGAAGAGCGCAATCGCGGCGCAGCATTTGCCCGGCTGCTGGCCGACTGGCAGCCGGATTGCCCGCAGGAATGGCGCATTTTGTGCCGACAAAGCCAGCAGGCCGGCATGGCCTGGCTCGGCGTGCGGTGGCAAATCGCGCTTCCGGACCTGGCGTTGAGCCTGGGGTACAGCTGGATTGAAAGCGCGGTCATGGCGGGGGTTAAGCTGGTTCCTTTCGGCCAGCAGGCCGCCCAACAGCTGATTTTGCGCCTGTGCGATCGCTACGCGGCGGATATGGCCCGCGCCCTTGCGGCGCCGGACAGCGCGATAGGTTCATCCACGCCGCTGGCCGCCATTGCTTCCGCCCGACATGAAACCCAGTATTCCCGATTATTCCGTTCCTAGGAGAGAGTATGCACAACTACAAACATCCGCTGCGCGTCGGCGTCGGCGGCCCGGTCGGCTCCGGGAAAACAGCCCTACTGGAAGCGCTGTGTAAAGCTATGCGCGACACCTGGCAGCTGGCCGTCGTCACCAACGACATCTACACCAAAGAAGATCAGCGTATTCTCACCGAGGCGGGCGCACTGGAACCTGAACGTATCGTCGGCGTCGAAACCGGCGGCTGCCCACATACCGCGATCCGCGAAGATGCTTCGATGAATCTTGCGGCGGTAGAAGCGCTGAGCGAGAAGTTCGGCAACCTCGATTTGATCTTTGTCGAAAGCGGCGGTGATAACCTGAGCGCCACCTTCAGCCCGGAGCTGGCGGATCTGACCATCTATGTCATTGACGTTGCCGAAGGGGAAAAAATCCCGCGTAAAGGCGGGCCGGGGATCACGAAGTCTGACTTCCTGGTGATCAACAAAACCGACCTTGCACCGTATGTGGGCGCGTCGCTTGAGGTTATGGAGCGCGATACGATGCGTATGCGCGGCGAGCGTCCGTGGACCTTTACCAACCTGAAAAGCGGCGATGGCCTGAACAACATCATTGCCTTCCTCGAAGACAAAGGCATGCTGCGTTAAGCACCTTCGCACCATCCGGGCGCACGTGCGTTCGGATGGTGCATATCCTGCCCCGATTTATTCATCCCCACGCCGTAAGTCCCCGCCAGCGCTGCTCTGCGAAGTGGCATAAGGTTTGCTAATTCCAGTCATGCCTAACCATTAAGGAATGACTATGTCATCACTGGATATTAAAACTGAGTTACCTGCACAGGCCGGGGCATCTGGCTCCAGAGAAACGCTGGAAGACTATACTCTCCGCTACGCTCCGCTGAGCTTTCGTCGCTGGGGACCTGGCGTCGTCGCCGTCACCGCGCTGGGTGGCATCGCCTATCTGGCGGACTTTTCTATCGGCGCCAGTATCGGTATGGCATGGGGTACCACCAATGCTATTTACGCCATCCTGCTGGCGGCACTGGTCATTTTCCTCACCGGGATCCCGCTGGCGATTACCGCTGCGCGCTACAACATCGATCTCGACTTAATCACCCGCAGCGCCGGATTTGGCTATTTTGGCTCGGTCATCACCAGCATTATTTTCGCCGGTTTTACCTTTATTTTCTTCGCCCTTGAAGGTTCGATTATGGCTCAGGGCCTGCTGGTTGGATTAGGTATCCCGCTGTGGATGGGCTATCTCATCGCCACTCTGATGGTGCTGCCGCTGGTCATTTACGGCATGAAAGCCCTGACCCGGTTGCAGGTCTGGACCACGCCGCTGTGGCTGGTGCTGATGGTCGTGCCGGTTGCCTGGCTGATTGCCAAAGACCCGGCGTTGGTCGACAGCTTTATGAACTTCAGAGGCAGGAATAATGCAGCGCACGTCGATTTAACCGCTATCATGCTCGGCGCCGGGGTGTGCCTGTCGCTGATTATGCAAATAGGCGAGCAGATCGATTACCTGCGCTTTATGCCACCTAAAACCGCTGAAAACAGCAAAAGCTGGTGGCTGGCAGTCTTTTCCGCAGGCCCAGGCTGGGTGGTATTAGGCGCCATAAAACAGATTATCGGCGCCTTCCTCGGCTTCTATCTGCTGACTCGCTTTCCGGCGGTGCATAACACCGAACCGGTACAGCAGTTCGTCAGCGTCTTTGATAACCTCGTGCCCGGTTGGCTGGCGCTGACCCTGGCCGTGGTGCTGGTGGTCATTTCGCAGATTAAGATCAACGTTACTAACGCCTATTCCGGCTCGCTGGCGTGGACCAGCGCCTGGACGCGGACCACCAAACGCTATCCGGGACGGATTATCTTCGTCATCGTCAACCTGGCCATTGCGCTGGCGCTGATGGAAGGCGATATGTTCAGCGCGCTGTCGTGGATTCTTGGCTTCTACTCCAACTTTGCCATTGCCTGGGTGGTGGTGGTGGCGACCGATATCACCGTAAACAAGGGTCTGCTGAAGCTCGCCCCGGCACAACCGGAATATCGTCGCGGGATGATCCACAACGTTAACCCGGTAGGCGTGGTCTCTTTCGCTCTGGCTGCCGGGCTGTCCATCTGCGCGTTCTTCGGCCTGCTGGGTGCCACGCTGGCGCCGTTCTCTCCGCTGATTGCGCTGGTCGTTGCGCTGGTGATGACCCCACTGATGGGCATCCTCACCGGCGGGCGCTACTATATCAAGCAGCACGATGACGGTATTAGCGAGCCGCGCTACGACGCGCAGGGCAACGCGTCCATTACCGTTTACCAGTGCGTGAGCTGTGAAGAAGAGTACGAACGTCCGGATGTGATGCATTCGCACAAGCATCAGGGCGCTATTTGCTCGCTGTGTAAAAGTATGGAGTAACGCAGGAAGGCAGAAAAAGGCAGGCCGATGCAGTGTCGGCCTGTAATGCAGATTATGCTGCCGGCAGTTCAGCGAGCGGCCAGCGCGGACGGACGGTCACACCGAGATCGGGTTTTGCACCGGAGCTCAGGCGAACCATCCCGGCATAGGCAATCATTGCGCCGTTATCGGTGCAGAATTCCGGGC
The DNA here is from genome assembly GCF_051131765.1 of Klebsiella sp. I138. Taxonomy (NCBI): domain Bacteria; kingdom Pseudomonadati; phylum Pseudomonadota; class Gammaproteobacteria; order Enterobacterales; family Enterobacteriaceae; genus Klebsiella; species Klebsiella sp. I138. Next base: position 4,846,395 of record NZ_CP180447.1, on the reverse strand, counting down.
GGGCATAGAACACTTCGCCGCCGCGCTTTGTCATCATCTCCGCCAGCTTCGCGCGCAGCGTGCGGTTGGCGCTCACGCCACCGGCCATCACCAGGCGTTTAAAGCCTGTCTGTTCCAGCGCACGACGACACTTAATCATCAGCGTATCGACCACCGCATCTTCAAATGCACGGGCGATATCTGCACGGGTCTGCTCGTCGTCATCGTTATTGCGGATGGTGTTAGCCGCAAAGGTTTTCAGGCCGGAGAAGCTGAAATCCAGGCCGGGGCGATCGGTCATCGGACGGGGGAAAACAAACCGTCCTTCTGTGCCCTGAGCCGCCATCTTAGACAGCATCGGGCCGCCGGGATAATCAAGCCCCAGCAGTTTGGCGGTTTTATCAAACGCTTCCCCGGCGGCATCATCGATAGACTCACCGAGCAAAGTGTACTGACCAATACCGGTTACGCTGATGAGCTGGGTATGTCCACCGGAGACCAGCAGCGCCACAAACGGGAACGCAGGGGGATTATCTTCCAGCATCGGCGCCAGCAGATGCCCTTCCATATGGTGCACCGGAATCGCCGGCACGTTCCAGGCAAACGCCAGCGAACGCCCTACCGTTGCCCCGACCAGCAGCGCACCGACCAGACCCGGACCTGCGGTATACGCTACCGCGTCGATCTCTTTCGCCGTCAGCCCGGCTTCTTTCAGCGCGGCCTGAATCAGCGGTACGGTTTTACGCACGTGGTCGCGCGAAGCCAGCTCCGGCACCACGCCGCCGTAGTCAGCGTGTAATTTCACCTGACTATACAATTGGTTGGCCAGCAGACCTTGTTCGTCGTCATAAATGGCGATGCCGGTTTCATCGCAGGATGTTTCAATACCCAGTACACGCATGTCTTGTTTTACCTCGCTCTAATACCGCGCAGTTTAGGACCAATGCGGGTTGATGTATACCCTCAGCGTATCGGGTCACGGCAACGCAGCGCCTCAAAAACCGTCAGGCCACACCTCGCCGGACGGCGCCCGGATTAAGCCCGGAAGGTGATACCTTACACTTCTGAAGCGAGCGGAGTTAAAACTTTGTTCGCCCCAGGAAGAACCCTCGTGTATACTCCTCACCCTTATAAAAGTCCTTTCAAAAAGGGCGCCGGTGCTTTACAAAGCAGCAGCAGTTGCAGTAAAATTCGGCACCATTTTGAAATAAGCTGGCGTTGATGCCAGCAGCAAACCGAATTAATCAAAGGTGAGAGGCACATGCCGGTAATTAAAGTACGTGAAAACGAGCCGTTCGACGTAGCTCTGCGTCGCTTCAAGCGTTCCTGTGAGAAAGCAGGTGTTCTGGCGGAAGTTCGTCGTCGTGAGTTCTATGAAAAACCGACTACCGAACGTAAGCGCGCTAAAGCTTCTGCAGTGAAACGTCACGCGAAGAAACTGGCTCGCGAAAACGCACGCCGCACTCGTCTGTACTAATCTGTTGAGGGCCAAAGCCCTCAATTCAGACCGAGTTGTTGTTGTAAGGCCGTGCTTCCGGAAGGAATGCGCGGCTTATTTTCGTTTATGCATTAGCATATACACAGCATCATGCCGGAGCGCGCGCAGCTAACGCTGAGGCCGTTTCAAGAGCATGTGTATAGTATACGGGGCCTATGGCTGGACGAATTCCACGCGTATTTATCAATGACCTGCTGGCGCGCACCGACATCGTCGATCTCATCGACGCACGGGTAAAGCTCAAAAAGCAGGGCAAGAATTACCACGCGTGTTGTCCATTTCATAACGAAAAAACCCCCTCTTTCACCGTCAACGGTGAAAAACAGTTTTATCACTGCTTTGGTTGCGGTGCGCACGGCAACGCAGTCGACTTCCTGATGAACTACGACAAGCTCGAGTTCGTGGAGACGGTTGAAGAACTGGCCGCCATGCACAACCTCGAAGTGCCATACGAAGCAGGTAACGGGCCGAGTCAAATAGAGCGCCATCAGCGGCAAAGTCTCTATCAATTGATGGACGGCCTGAATGCGTTTTACCAACAGTCTCTGATGCAACCCGCCGCCGACCCTGCGCGCCAGTATCTGGCGAAACGTGGCTTAAGCAGCGAGATCATTACGCGCTTCTCGATTGGTTACGCCCCTCCCGGTTGGGATAACGTCCTAAAACGTTTTGGCGGCAATCAAGAAAATCGCCAGTCACTTATTGATGCCGGCATGCTGGTCACGAACGATAAGGGGCGCAGTTACGACCGCTTCCGCGAACGGGTGATGTTCCCTATCCGCGATAAGCGAGGCCGGGTCATTGGTTTTGGTGGACGCGTGCTGGGCGATGCCCTGCCGAAATACCTTAACTCCCCGGAAACCGATATTTTCCATAAGGGCCGTCAGCTGTACGGTCTGTATGAAGCGCAGCAGGATAACGCCGAACCACCGCGTTTGCTGGTTGTCGAAGGCTATATGGACGTCGTGGCGCTGGCGCAGTACGACATTAACTATGCCGTCGCTTCGCTGGGTACGTCGACGACAGCCGACCACATTCAGCTTTTGTTCCGGGCAACCAATCAGGTCATCTGTTGTTACGACGGAGACAGAGCTGGTCGCGATGCCGCATGGCGCGCGCTGGAAACGGCGCTGCCGTACATGACCGACGGTCGTCAGCTACGCTTTATGTTTCTGCCCGACGGCGAAGACCCGGATACGCTGGTGCGCAAAGAGGGTAAAGCCGCGTTTGAAGCGCGGATGGAGCAGGCTCAACCGCTCTCCACGTTTTTGTTCAACAGCCTGCTGCCGCAGGTCGATTTGAGCACCCCGGACGGGCGAGCGCAGCTCAGTACTTTAGCGCTGCCGCTGATAACCCAGGTGCCGGGCGAAACGCTGCGTATTTATTTGCGCCAGGAGTTGGGCAACAAGCTGGGGATTTTAGATGACGCCCAGCTTGAACGTTTAATGCCAAAACAGACAGAAAATGGCGCCCCGCGCCCCGCACCGCAGCTAAAACGCACGACCATGCGTATACTAATAGGACTGCTGGTGCAAAACCCGGATCTGGCACCGCTGGTTCCACCTTTAGAAGGTCTGGATCAGCGCAAAATGCCCGGGCTTGGCCTGTTCAGCGAACTGGTCAAAACCTGTTTGTCTCAGCCAGGTCTGACCACCGGGCAACTTTTAGAGCAGTATCGCGGTACAAATGAGGCCGCAACCCTTGAAAAACTGTCGATGTGGGACGATATAGCAGATAAAGATATCGCGGAAAAAACCTTCACCGACTCGCTCAACCATATGTTTGATTCACTGCTGGAACTGCGGCAAGAAGAGTTGATAGCTCGCGACCGCACACACGGTTTAAGCAGTGAGGAACGCCGGGAACTCTGGACTATCAGTCAGGAACTGGCAAAAAAATGAATTGCACGGCTTAAGTGCCGAATATCGTTCGGGAAGCCCCCGACAGCCGCGCTGAGGCGCAGCGGCAATAATATAAGTACGCCCTCGCTTTAAATGTTGGCAGTTTGTCTGTCGACACCAATCAAACGAATTAAGTGTGGATACCGTCTTATGGAGCAAAACCCGCAGTCACAGCTGAAGCTTCTTGTCCAACGTGGTAAGGAGCAAGGCTATCTGACCTATGCCGAGGTCAATGACCATCTGCCGGAAGATATCGTCGACTCCGATCAGATCGAAGACATCATCCAAATGATCAATGACATGGGCATTCAGGTGATGGAAGAAGCACCGGATGCCGATGATCTGCTGCTGGCTGAAAACAGCAACAACACTGACGAAGATGCAGAAGAAGCTGCTGCACAGGTACTGTCCAGTGTTGAATCTGAAATCGGACGCACAACCGATCCGGTGCGCATGTACATGCGCGAAATGGGTACCGTAGAACTGCTGACGCGCGAAGGCGAAATTGACATCGCCAAGCGTATTGAAGATGGGATCAACCAGGTTCAGTGCTCCGTAGCTGAATACCCGGAAGCGATTACCTATCTGCTGGAGCAGTACGATCGCGTTGAAGCTGAAGAAGCGCGTCTGTCTGACCTGATCACCGGTTTCGTCGATCCTAACGCAGAAGAAGACCTGGCGCCTACTGCCACGCACGTCGGCTCTGAACTCTCTCAGGAAGAGATGGATGACGACGAAGACGAAGATGAAGAAGAAGACGACGACAGCAGCGATGACGACAACAGCATCGACCCTGAGCTGGCGCGCGCGAAATTCGCTGAACTGCGTACGCAGTACGAACTGACCCGCGACACCATCAAAGCGAAAGGGCGTAGCCACGCCGCAGCACAGGAAGAAATTCTCAAGCTGTCCGAAGTGTTCAAACAGTTCCGTCTGGTACCGAAACAGTTCGATTACCTGGTCGGCAGCATGCGTAGCATGATGGATCGCGTCCGTACTCAGGAACGCATCATCATGAAACTGTGTGTCGAACAGTGCAAAATGCCGAAGAAAAACTTCATCACCCTGTTCACCGGCAACGAAACCAGCGAAACCTGGTTCAACGCTGCGGTTGCGATGAACAAGCCGTGGTCTGAAAAGCTGCACGACGTAAAAGAAGACGTTCAGCGCGGCCTGCAGAAGCTGCAGCAGATTGAAGAAGAAACCGGACTGACCATCGAGCAGGTTAAAGATATCAACCGTCGTATGTCCATCGGTGAAGCGAAAGCCCGCCGTGCGAAGAAAGAGATGGTTGAAGCAAACTTACGTCTGGTTATCTCTATTGCTAAGAAATACACCAACCGTGGTCTGCAGTTCCTGGATCTGATTCAGGAAGGTAACATCGGTCTGATGAAAGCGGTTGATAAGTTCGAATATCGTCGCGGCTATAAGTTCTCCACCTATGCAACATGGTGGATCCGTCAGGCGATCACCCGCTCTATCGCGGATCAGGCGCGCACCATCCGTATCCCGGTGCATATGATTGAGACCATCAACAAGCTCAACCGTATCTCCCGCCAGATGCTGCAGGAAATGGGCCGCGAGCCGACGCCGGAAGAGCTGGCAGAACGCATGCTGATGCCGGAAGATAAGATTCGTAAAGTGCTGAAAATTGCCAAAGAGCCTATCTCCATGGAAACGCCGATCGGCGACGATGAAGATTCGCATCTGGGTGATTTCATCGAGGATACCACCCTCGAGTTGCCGCTGGACTCCGCAACCACGGAAAGCCTGCGTGCCGCCACTCACGACGTGCTGGCAGGGCTGACCGCTCGTGAAGCGAAAGTTCTGCGTATGCGTTTCGGTATCGACATGAACACCGACCACACGCTGGAAGAAGTCGGTAAGCAGTTCGACGTCACCCGTGAGCGTATCCGTCAGATCGAAGCGAAGGCGCTGCGCAAGCTGCGTCACCCGAGCCGTTCTGAAGTGCTGCGTAGCTTCCTCGACGATTAATCGTTGCCGGAAATAAAAAAGCTCCCCGAGGGGAGCTTTTTTTTGCCTTCAGTTTACCCTGTTGCCGGGAAGGACCACGGCACCGTCACGGGAGGCTATCGACCTCGCGACGCCAGCGCTTCATCCAGTTCACGATACGCCGCCACCAGCTTCTCCAGGGTCGCCCGATTCAATCCGCTGGGGTTAGGCAGCACCCACACTTCCGTATCGCCGATGGTCACCTGCTGCTTACCCCAGCGGGCACCGCGAACCTGAAACGCTTTCTCAAAAGCCTGCTTGCCAAGAATTGCCAGCGCCCGCGGCTGATACTGTTCAATTTTCAGCACCAGCTCCCGTCCGCCGCTGCGCAGCTCCTGCAAGGCAACTTCGCTGGCCTGCACCGTCGGACGCTCCACCAGCATGGTAATCCCGCAGCGCGTATCAAGCAGCTGCCGCTCCTCTTCCGGCTTCAGCAGGCGCTCGGTAAAGCCAGCCTGGTAAATCACTTTCCAGAAACGGTTGCCCGGATGCGCGAAATGAAAACCGGTATGGGCAGAGGACTTTCCTGGATTGATGCCACAGAAGATCACCCGTAGGTCCGGGGCCAGAATATCGTTAATCATCTTTCCACCCGCTCAATACCTAAAAGGTGATTATAAAGGATTGAAAATGCATTGTTTATAAAAACAGCAGCCGTGCGTTTTGCGCTGGATTGCATCTGCCAGTTACTTTATAATCCCTCGCCACGGCCCCTTAGCTCAGTGGTTAGAGCAGGCGACTCATAATCGCTTGGTCGCTGGTTCAAGTCCAGCAGGGGCCACCAAATAAAACAAGGAGTTAGATGAGAAATCGTCTAACTCCTTTTTGTTGTCATCCATAAACTGTCGATAGCACAAATACCATATTGAGGATCTGCTGACGCTCCGCATAAATCTTCGCTCGGGCTTCCATCCCGTTGCGTTGAGCCACGTAAGTGATGTGCTGACTCAGCTCATGATTGAGGTCCGGATCCTCTACGTCAATGTTGCCCAATAAAGCTAAACGTTCATCATGCGTTCCGCGTGGCAACTCTGATTATCCCCAACGCTGCTGTACTGCCAGACAGGCGACGGCAAACCCCCTTGAAAAGTTCACCTGTATTTCAGTCGCGAACTCTTTCTTCCGTTGCTCCGCAGGTAGCACGAAGTACTTTGCGTCTGCAAACCTTCTTCAGAAACGAGGCGACGTTTCTTATGACGATCATTCCCCGATGATACGGTTTTTGCCGGCCATTTTCGCCTGGTAAAGCCTGGCATCCGCTCTTTTCAATAGCTGTTCCGCAGATTCACCGCTGACGTGTTTAGCCATACCCGCACTGAACGTGACATGCAATTCGGCCTCCCGCCATTTACGGATAGAAACCATCTGCAACCAGGTATCAATCATCTGGTAAAAACAGTCATAATCTTCGCCGACATAGATAACACACAGCTCTTCCCCACCGAACCTGTAGATGCAATGTTCACTGCCAACCACCTGGCTCCCTGTCTTACTGACAGTTTGCAAAACAACGTCGCCGGCATCGTGACCATATGTATCATTTATCCTTTTAAAATCATCTATATCTATTATTGCCAGATAGAATGTCGTCTCATCTTTAATGAGCTGATGAATATCATCATCAAATTTTCTTCTGTTAAATATTTTCGTTAAGCCATCAACGGTAGCGTTATAAACAGCCTGTTCAAGATTTTCTTTATTCTTCCTGATATCGGCATAGATCGCACCCATTGTTATTTTCTCTTCCCTGGGGTCGATCCCATTAATCCCCATATAGAGCCTTGAGATTATCTTCTCCATGTACAACTTAGCCAGGAAAACCATAATCATGTAAAACACCAGACAGGATAACGTCACTATCCAGAATGTCTTTTTGGCAATACTGGTAATATCATGGTAATCACTTTCATTTACGATAGTAAAAGCGAACCAGTCAGGATTCATGAATGTTTTATAGAAAACAAAAACCTTCTCTTTACTATCATAAAACTCCCCTTCAACATCAGATGCCCGTTCAATCCAGGAGAGTGGCACCTTTTTACGGAGAATCTCGTTCTTGTTCTCACTCAGCACCACCTCCCCTGTCGACGAAGTAATTAAAAACTTACCATGATAGGGCGGCATTTTATTATTGATGGTGGAACTTATGGACTTTAAATCCAGATCGAATGCAATATTCCCGATAAAATCAGAATGTTTATTAAACAGATTCATGCTTACGGTAATAGACTTCTTTTTTAATTTAGCAGTGCCATTTACATCATCAATAATTGACGGGTAAGGTTCTGAATAGCTGATAAAATCCTTTGTAGCCGTCAGCGGGTACCACGGCCTTGAACGTGGAGAAAATTTACGTAACACAACGTTTGGATATATTTTATACTTATCGTTAGGATCCGAAATGATGACATTACTAAAAAATACGGTTGAGTCTGTTATTGCTGGTATCACGGTATTTAAATCAGTCTTCTCACCGCTCAAATACTTTTCGATATCCGCCTCGTCGATATTAGCAGACAGACTTCTGAACATTAACTTTATCTCATTGACCGGCGTTTCAATGTTGGCCTTTGAAGCGTTAGTCGTAAACCGGGACATGGTACTTTTAAATTCTTTTTTACTACTTAAATCAATATAGAGATAGGTATAAACACAAATGACAATGAAGGGGATGAGTAATATCAAAACTAAGCTGGCGATGGCTTTGTTTGTGTTATAGGGTTTCACGTTTGTCATTCCATTGCAAAGTGTAAGGTTATTCTATCATGAAGCTTTTAGGATAAAAATTAATTACCGTGAGCAACTATCTATTCGATTGTTTTTTGAGCGTTATGCTAACAGGATGATCATACTGAAAATATAAGGAGCGCCGTTAACAACGGATCGCTCCTTTTTTTATACCTTACACGCTGAATAGCGTAGTCCGGAATGTGCGGTTGCAACGCTCAACTCACACCAGTTCCCGGAGCTGCTCCCGCATGTAGGAAGAGAAGAACTCAGGGTTTTTAATGATGAGACGGTCACCAGATGCGATTTTATCTGCCCATCCGGCCACTTTTTCCGTGAAGCCGGTATTCCATCCCTCCAGCTGACCCCGCGCCATCACGTCGTCAGCACTCGCCGGAACACCTAGCTCATTCAAATACTTTAAAATTCCTTTAGCTGTGCTTTCATCCATTGAAGGCGGAGCCGGTTCTGATGTGTTCATTCCACCAATAAAATCTAATGCTTTATCTATCGCTGTTGGCATGCTCTTATCCTTAAAATTTACCATGTGATGAACATGTTTATACTATGGACCCAAGTCCGCCGGGATATCAAAGAGATCGTTGCCTTTCTTTGATTCAGCCCTCAGTCAAACGTTTGCATGGCGTTTTTCTGTTCGATAGGTCTGGCGTTGCACGCATAAACGCAGCCCCCGTCACATATGCCCGTAAGGGGGAACGCCGGGAAATCAGTCCTGGTTTTTGCGCTTAAACTGACTGGCGTCGATATCGTACTGCTTCATTTTGCGCCACAGCGTCGTGCGCCCGATATTGAGCAGATGGGACATCTCCTGTACCCGGCCGCTGGTGACGCGAGCAGCGTGGATAATGGCTTCTTTCTCAATGGCGCTGAAGGTCAGGCTGGCAGGTAACAGCGGCGACGCAGTGTCACTCCCCGGCCGCTCAGAGAAGAGATATTCCGGCAGGTTACTCAGGCGGATATGCCCGTTATCACTGCTGATGGCGATATTTTCAATAATACTATTGAGCTCAAAATCATTGCCCGGCCAGGAGTAGCTCACCAGTTGCGCAAGGGCGTCATCGTCCACTTTCAGGCGCGATGAAAAGCGCTTCTCCAGGCTACGCAGGCGGTTGTGCACCAGCGAGGAAATACTGTTGCGCCGCGATCTCAGCGGTGGAATAACTATCTCAAACGAGTGCAGCGCATAATAAAGCTGGCGGCTAAAGCGGTTCTGTTCCACCAGATTAGCCAGATCGACGGTTGTGGTGGCGATGACCTTAACATCCACCGGGATCAGGCGCCGGGCATCCAGCCGCGTTAACACTCCCTGCTTAATGACCTGCAGCAGCGCAGACTGTAGCTCCGGCGCCAGGTACTCAATTTTTTCCAGAAACAGGGTCCCGCCGCTGGCCAGCTCCAGGCGGCTCAGACGCCCGTTTTCATCATCGGTCGGCGCACTCCCCATAAAATCCAGGCCCAGCGCACTGTCGGCATACAGCTGACAGTTGACCGCAATATAAGGGCCGCCCGCCCGTTCACTTTCATTATGGATAGCCTGGGCGACCAGCTCTTTGCCCACGCCCTCTTCACCGCAAAGCAGAACCGGAAAAGCCCCCCGCGCCGCCTGACGGCCAAAATGAATCAGCCGCCGCGTCTCGGGGTCGTCCGAGGACATCTGCTCGAAAGTATGGCTCACTTTCCCCAGTTGACTGGTCATCAGCTGGCGCATCTGCTCCACCGGGTGCAGCAGTAAAATAAAGCTATTGCCCTGCTCTTCGACAATCGGTTTGAGGGTAATGACGGCATCGATAAACTGATGCTGGCTTTCAAACGTGACTTCCGCGTGGTTCAGCGCGCGCGCATGCTTAATAGCCCGGCGCAGCAGCGCCGGCAGCGTCACCAGTTCGTTAATATTTTTCCCCTGGCTGGTCTGCGCATCAAGATGCAGAAGCGTCGCGGCCTGGACGTTAAGAAACTGCAAGACCCCCTGCTCATTCCACGCCATCACGCCGTCATCCATGCTCTCCAGCAGGCCATACATCTGGTTGAGGTGGCGGTTGGATTCGGCCAGCAGGCTGTCGGTCAGCAGTGAGTTGCCCACTTCCCGGGCAATAGCCAGCGTCAGAGACAAATCAGAGGAAGCCTGCTCTTCGGTCAAACAGCACAGCGAAATAGAACCAAACAGGCGACCGTGGTTATCAAACACCGGCGTGGAGCTAAATGACCACCCGTGCAGCGCCTGTTTAAAATGTTGCTCGCCGGTCGTTTTCACCGGCTGACCCAGCATCGAAGCCAGCGACAGCGCGCAGGTGCCGATAATGCTCTCCGCACAGTAGCTGCCGTCGAGAAATCCAAGATCGGCCAGCTGCGCCAGCGTCTGCGGTTCCCCACAGCGGCTGAGAATACAGGCGGACTCATCGAGGATAAACAGCGCGCAGGGTCGGCTATCCATAAATTCCCAGGCATCTTCCAGCGCAGCCTGGCCAATGGTTAGCAGCGCGGTTTTACGTCGGCAGATTGATTCGAAAGTCAGCCCCTGCGCCTGATGCGGTGCCTGCCAGGTTTCCCGTGGCATAAACCGACTGCAACGATGCCACGACTGGCTGATAACGGAAGATACTGTTTTCCCGGAGTCCTGAGTCTGCGCCGTCATTTCCCTTTCCGCTGTTTAAAATAGATAACCCCTCCGGCAGACACTGCCAGAGGGGTAGGACACGCTTCATCCTGCAGGAAGCAGGTCAGCCAGAGGTTAACGCGCCAGCCACTGTTGGCCGAGCAAATCGGCCGTCAGGATCGCGGCGTAAACATTATCGGCCGCTACCGGGAATGGCATGTTATGGATCGTTTCACCTTCCGCGCAGGTCGCTTCCGCGACCGCCTGAATTTTTCCTTCAATGCCTTCTTTGACGCCCATTTGTGCCAGGGTCACCGGCAGGCCGACTTTCTCGCAGAAGCCCAGCACCGTTTCAATCTCTTCCATTGGGCTGTTTTGCAGCACCAGCTGCGCGAGGGTGCCAAACGCCACTTTTTCGCCGTGGTACAGATGGTGGCACTCTTCCAGAATGGTGAAGCCGTTATGAATAGCGTGTGCCGCGGCAAGGCCGCTACTTTCAAAGCCAATGCCGCTGAGGTAGGTGTTGGCTTCGACAATGCGCTCCAGCGCATCGGTAACCACGCCAGCCTGCGCCGCCAGGCGCGCTTTTTCGCCTTCGGCCAGCAGCGTATCATAACACAGGCGGGCCAGGCTCAACGCCGCCGCCGTGGACTGCCCGCCGGCCATGCTGGTCGCTCTGGCATCAAAACAGGCCTTGGCTTCAAACCAGGTCGAGAGCGCATCGCCCATTCCAGCCACCAGCAGACGCACCGGTGCTTTGGCAATAATGGCCGTATCCATAACCACCATATCCGGGTTTTTCGGATAGATCAGATACTCTTCAAACTCACCGGCTTCGGTGTAGATAACCGACAGCGCGCTGGTTGGCGCATCAGTAGAGGCAATCGTCGGGATCACCACTACCGGCAGCTTCTGGTAGAAGCCGATGGCTTTGGCCGTATCGAGCGTCTTCCCACCGCCAATTCCCACCACGCCGCGGCAGCCGTGCTGCTTCAGAATCGCAATCAGGCGGTTGATTTCCGCATGGCTGCATTCACCGTTAAAACGCGCCGCGTGGCAGCTTAAACCGTGGTTATGCAGACCATTGAGTACCTTGTCTCCCGCCAGCTTCATCACGAAGTCATCGGCAATCACGAAAAAACTGTCCGCCAGGTTTTTGGCATACTGGCCAAATAGCGTGGACGCATCAGGACCCTGAAGATATTTGGCCGGAGATTGAATAACTTTTAGCATTCCTTTCACCCTCAAATAAGTGCATGTTTTACATGATGAGCCCTGGCGTCATCCTGTTCAGCCTTCGGTTTATGGCGGAAACGGGATCGTGGCCGGAGCGATGCAAACACTGTAGGGCGAGCGGTGAACAAAAAAATTTTTCCCGTTTTTGTTCTGATATGAAACAGAGAATATTTTTTAACGTTCCATATTGGAACATCAATTACCGAAAAACGACGGGATTGCGATCCCGATCCGCTCATTCAATGCCATGCCGCGAAAAAAACCGCATAATCCGCCAGAGCCGTTGCTCTCAGCAGCAGAAAACATATCAGAAAATCTCGCTGCCACCCGCGCCTGTCGCCATTGAAGCCGGGGCGAAAAAACAGGCTTAGCTCGCATTTTTCTCTTTTCGTCGTCGATATCGTTTCATAACGGAACAAAAATAAATAACCGTGTTCCGTTATGAAACCGGTTTTCTCGACATTTTTTTTTCCGTTAACTCAGCCAGAATCATGACATCGCCGGGTGGTTCTTCACGCCAGACGATACCCCTACACGATGACCGCCTCCGTGCGTAGAGAGGCCGCATCGCATCACTCCGACGGAGCATACATAATGAAAAAACTGATTAACCGTGTCGAAGATGTACTGAGTGAACAATTGCTTGGCCTTGCCAGAGCCCACCCTGAATTAACGCTGCATCAGGACCCGGTGTATGTCACCCGCGCCGATGCGCCGGTCGCCGGAAAAGTGGCACTGCTCTCCGGCGGCGGCAGCGGACATGAGCCGATGCACTGCGGCTATATCGGCAAAGGCATGCTTGCCGGCGCCTGTCCGGGCGAGATTTTCACCTCACCGACGCCGGATAAAATGTTCGAATGCGCGATGAATATCGACGGCGGCGAAGGCGTGCTGCTGCTCATCAAAAATTACACCGGGGATATTCTCAACTTCGAAACCGCCACCGAACTGCTGCACGAAAGCGGCATAAAGGTGACTACCGTGGTGATCGATGACGACGTGGCGGTCAAAGACAGCCTCTACACTGCCGGGCGCCGTGGCGTCGCCAACACCGTGCTGATTGAAAAACTGGTCGGCGCGGCCGCTGAACGCGGCGATTCACTGGAGGCCTGCGCTGAGCTGGGCCGGAGGCTTAACAACCTTGGGCACTCTATTGGTGTTGCACTGGGCGCCTGTACCGTGCCGGCCGCCGGACAGCCATCATTCGAATTACAAGATAATGAGATGGAGTTCGGCGTTGGTATCCACGGCGAGCCAGGCATCGACCGCCGCGCCTTCAGTTCACTCGATCGTACCGTCGATGAGATGTTCGACACCCTGCTCGAGAACGGCACCTACAGCCGCACGCTGCGCGAGTGGGATACCGTCAAAGGAAGCTGGCGGGACGTCACGCAAGGTAAACAGGCGCTACAGAAGGGCGACCGCGTTATCGCGCTGGTCAATAACCTTGGCGCCACCCCGCTGTCTGAGCTGTATGGCGTATACAACCGCCTGGCCACTCGCTGCGAGGAGTACGGCATCGCTATCGAACGCAATCTCATCGGCAGCTACTGCACATCGCTCGATATGGTGGGCTTCTCCCTCACGCTGCTGAAAGTCGATGACGACACGCTGGCATTATGGGACGCCCCCGTTCATACCCCGGCGCTGAACTGGGGCCATTAAGGAGCACGACATGTCACTGAACAGAACGCAAATCGTTAACTGGCTCTATCGCTGCGGCGATATCTTCACCAAAGAGAAAGATTTTCTGACCGGCCTGGATAAAGAGATTGGCGATGCCGACCACGGCCTGAATATGTACCGCGGCTTCAGCAAAGTGGTGGAAAAGCTGCCGTCCATTGCCGATAAAGACATCGGCTTTATCCTCAAAAATACGGGGATGACGCTGCTCTCCAACGTCGGCGGTGCCAGCGGCCCGCTGTTCGGGACCTTCTTTATCCGCGCAGCCCAGGTGACACAGGCTCACCAGAGCCTGACCCTCGATGAGCTGTATCAGATGATGCGCGAAGGGGCGGACGGCGTGGTCAACCGCGGGAAAGCAGAGCCCGGTGACAAAACCATGTGCGATGTCTGGCTCCCGGTCGTTGAGTCACTGCGTCAGTCCAGCGAACAGCACCTGTCGGTTCAGCACGCGCTGGATGCCGCAGTGAAACATGCGGAAGACGCCGCCCGCTCGACCATCACCATGCAGGCCCGTAAAGGTCGCGCCAGCTATCTCGGCGAGCGCAGCATCGGGCATCAGGATCCCGGGGCAACGTCGGTGATGTTTATGATTCAGGAGCTGGCTGCGGCAGCCAAAGAGTAAGGATAAAGCGATGGTAAACCTGGTGATTGTTTCTCATAGCGCCCGGCTGGGCGAAGGTGTCGGGGAACTGGCCCGGCAGATGTTAATGGGCGACGACTGTAAGCTGGCGATCGCCGCCGGCATTGACGATCCTGAAAATCCGATCGGCACCGATCCCGTCAAGGTAATGGAGGCAATTGAATCCGTTGCCGATACCGATCACGTACTGGTGATGATGGATATTGGCAGCGCCCTGCTCAGTGCGGAAACCGCGCTGGATCTTCTCGATCCGGCGATTGCGGCAAAGGTTCGCCTGTGCGCGGCCCCGCTGGTAGAGGGCACGCTGGCAGCAACGGTCAGCGCCGCTACCGGATCGGACATTGATAAAGTGATCGCCGACGCCATGAACGCCCTGGAAGCTAAGCGCGTACAGCTGGGGTTACCATCGCTCTCACAAGACGCTGGCGAGGCCACGGCAATGGCCGACGATCTGAGCGGCCAGTCCGTCTCCGTGGTCATTAAAAACCACAACGGTTTGCACGTTCGTCCGGCATCGCGTCTGGTCGCCGCATTAGCCGGCTTCAATGCCGATCTGGTGCTGGAAAAAGGCGGCAAATGCGTCTCGCCGGACAGTATTAATCAAATTGCCCTGCTTCAGGTACGCCGCAACGATACATTGAGGCTGCTGGCCCGCGGGCCGGATGCCGAGGCGGCGCTGGCGGCATTTCAGGCGCTGGCAGCGGAGAACTTTGGCGAGCAGCCGGAGGCAACGCCAGCGGTCTCTCGCCCCGCCGCCGCGCGCGTTCAAGGGAAAGCAGTACGCTATCTGCTGCCTGACACCCGGCCTGAGCGGCAAAACGGCACCGATATCGCCAATGAACAGCGGCGCCTCCAGCAGGCAATCGATCGGACGCTGGACGATCTCAATGCGCTGACTACCCTGGCGGAGGATCGCTATTCTGCCGATATCGCGGCGATTTTCTCCGGTCACCACACGCTGCTCGACGACCCTGATCTCTATGAAGCCGCCTGTGACATCGTGCGCCAGGAGCGCTGCAATGCGGAATGGGCGTGGTCTCAGGTGCTGACCGATCTCAGCCAGCAGTACCGCCAGCTAAACGATCCCTATCTGCAGGCACGTTCTATTGATATCGACGATCTGCTCCACCGGACGTTGCGCCATCTGCAAGGCAACAGCGAGGAATCGAGGGCGCTGCATGAGCCGACAATTATCATCGCCGAGGATATCTTCCCGTCCACCGTCTTGCAGCTGGACACCCGGTGGGTCAAAGGGATTTGCCTGCGGGAAGGAAGCGAGGTTTCTCACGGCGCGATCATCGCCCGCGAAGCCGGCATCGCCTGCCTGTGCCAGCAGGGAGAGGCCCTGAAGCACATACGCGACGGTGAATCCCTCACGCTCGATGTCGCCGGCAAACGCGTTATCCGCACGTAACTCTTCGTTCGACATTCTCTGTACCCTATTTTTTACGCCGGAGGCTCCGCCTCCGGGGATACTGTTTACGCTCAATCTCCAGGAACCGTTATGTCTCAATTCTTTTTTAATCAGCGCGCCCGCCTCGTCGACGATGTCATTGAAGGAACGATTATTGCCAGTCCGTGGAATAACCTGGCGCGGCTGGAGAGCGACCCGGCGATCCGCGTGGTCGTCCGCCGCAACCTGAACAAAAGCAACGTCGCGGTCATCTCCGGCGGTGGCTCCGGTCATGAACCAGCCCACGTCGGTTTTGTCGGCAAAGGGATGCTCACCGCTGCGGTTTGCGGCGATATTTTTGCCTCCCCGAGCGTAGATGCGGTCCTGACCGCGATTCAGGCGGTAACCGGTGAAGCGGGCTGTCTGCTGATCGTTAAAAACTATACCGGCGATCGCCTTAACTTTGGCCTCGCCGCGGAGAAAGCTCGCCGTCTGGGCTATAACGTCGAGATGCTTATTGTCGGGGACGATATCTCTCTGCCGGACAACAAGCATCCGCGCGGCATCGCCGGAACCATCCTGGTGCATAAAGTGGCCGGTTATTTTGCCGAATGTGGCTATAACCTGGCCACCGTGCTGCGCGAAGCCCGCTATGCAGCGGACAAAACCTGTAGCCTCGGCCTCGCGCTCTCCAGCTGTCACCTGCCGCAGGACGCTGAAACGGCACCACGTCACCATCCTGACCAGGCTGAACTGGGCATGGGCATTCATGGTGAACCCGGAGCCTCGGTCATCGCCACCCAGAACAGCGCGCAGATTGTCCGTCTGATGGTCGAGAAACTGACCGCCGCCCTGCCGCAAACCGGCCGCCTGGCGGTCATGCTTAATAACCTCGGCGGCGTGTCGGTAGCGGAAATGGCGATTCTGACGCGTGAACTGGCCGACACACCGCTCCATCAGCGAATTGACTGGCTGATAGGCCCTGCATCACTGGTGACGGCGCTGGATATGAAAGGTTTCTCGATAACGGCCATCGTGCTGGAAGAGAGCATTGAAAAAGCGCTGCTTTCCGCGGTTGAAACAGCCAGCTGGCAGGCGCCGGTGCAGCCGCGAACGATTGAAGTGATGCCCTCTTCACTGCGCAGCACCCGCGTGGCGTTTCAGCCTTCTGACAATCACGACGTCGCGGGCTATGTCGACCAGATAACCGGAACCTTGTCTGGCCTGGAGACGCACCTGAATGCGCTGGATGCCAAAGTCGGCGATGGCGATACCGGCTCTACTTTTGCCGCCGGCGCGCGCGATATCGCCGACCTGCTGCACCGCCAGCAGCTGCCGCTCGGCAATCTCGCGACGCTGTTCGCCCTGATCGGCGAGCGTCTGACGGTGGTGATGGGCGGTTCGAGCGGCGTGCTGATGTCTATCTTCTTTACCGCCGCCGGGCAGAAGCTGGAACAAGGCGCCGGTATCCCGGAGGCCTTAAATGCCGGTCTGGCACAAATGAAGTTTTACGGCGGAGCGGATGAGGGCGATCGCACCATGATTGATGCGCTGCAGCCAGCGCTGGCGTCGCTGCTTGCCGCGCCGATGGATATGCAGGCGGCCTTTGCCGCTGCGCAAGCGGGCGCCGAACGCACCTGCCACGCCAGCAAAGCCAACGCCGGACGGGCATCGTATCTCAATAGCGACAGCCTGCTGGGTAATATGGACCCCGGTGCCCACGCGGTGGCGCAGGTCTTTAAAACCCTGACAGAACAACGCCGCAGCTAAGCCCGCGCTCACCGGCTGAACATCCCGGCGGCGCAACGCTTAGCCGGGCGCCAGAACTGAACGGCCGGTATCCCGGGCAAGGCATTGACGCGACTGCCCGGGAATCACACTATTTAGTGTGCCAGTAGGCCTGGGAACGTACCAGCTGCGGGTCAATCTCGTCATTTTCAAAACGACCGAGCAGCGATTTCACCACTGCGCCTTCACCGGTCACCCAGATAAAGTAATCTTCCGCAGGCACGCTGACCTGAGCCAGACGTTCCGCCACGATGGGCGAATGATGGCCGACGATCCACTCAATATTAAAGCCCTGCAGATCCGCCAGATAATCTTTGTACGACTCCTCGCCGATCGTTACCAACGCCGTGACCTGCGGGCGCACCGGCAGACGGCTAAGGCCCAGAAGACGACGGCGTAGCGCAGGCATACCGGACTCGTCACAGACATACAGTTGCCAGGCATAATCTTCCGGCACCACCAGGGAGCCGCGCGGACCACCAATCACCAGCTTATCACCAACGTTTGCCGCCAGCGCCCAGCGGCTGGCGATACCGCCATCGTGGATGAAAAAGTCATACGCCAGCTCATGACGTTCAGCATCATACAGCGGCGTGTAGTCACGGGTTGCCGGGCGAACGCCCTCGCCCCAGTTAACGCCCTCTTCCGTCACCTGCGGCGGCGTAAACGCGGCGCCGGCTTCCGGGAAAAAGAGTTTGGTATGATCGTCAAACCCCTGGGAAACAAAACCGTCCAGCGCGTCACCACCCAGCACAATACGCTGGAATGCGGCGCCGACGCGCTCAACGCGCAGTACGGTTAACTCACGGAAACGCAGCTCGTTACGAACGCGTTGCGGGTACTGAGGTTCTTTCGTTTTTATCATCATCATTCGCCTTCGTGAACTTTATAGATATATCTAAACTTTACCCAAATGATAATGATTGCCATTAAAAAAGAATGCAAGTTTTTTTTGATATAGCCATGATAAAAAGCAATAAAGTCCACACATGAAAATTAAATCGCTATAAATCATATAGATATAAAAATATTACGATTCATCCTTGCTAAGTATTATTTTTTAGATATAGATTAGATATATCAAAACATACAGGAGCAAACTATGCGACATCATCATGAAGACGGTCGTGGGCCACGTGGGCACCACGGTGAACACGGCGAACGCGGGGAGCATGGCCGTCGAGGCGGCGAACATGGCGAACACGGCCGCAGGGGCGGCGGTGGCGGCGGACGCCGTCAGCGTTTCTTTGGCCACGGCGAATTGCGTCTGGTTATCCTCGATATCCTCACCCGCAATGCCAGCCACGGCTACGAGCTGATTAAAGAGATAGAGAATCTGACTCAGGGCAACTACAGTCCAAGCCCGGGCGTTATCTATCCAACTCTTGATCTCCTTCAGGATCAGGGCCTTATCAGCGTAGAAGAGGAAAATGGCCGCAAAAAAATCGCCATTACTGAAGAAGGGAGCCTTCTGCACGCCGAGAATCTGGAACATCTTGGCCATATCCAGGAACGTTTACAGGCGCGAATGGTCGGCTGTGAGCTGCGCAAAAACCCGCAAATGAAGCGGGCACTGGAGAACTTTAAAGCCGTACTGGATTTAAAAGTTAACCAGCAGTCCATCAGCGAAGCCCAGCTGAAACAGATCGTCGCCGTCATTGACCGGGCGGCGATGGAGATTTCCCAGCTCGATTAATCTCTCCGGGGCGATATCTTAGCCCCCTTTGTGCCCTCATATTGGGCAATCTGCACCGCCGCGAAGCACGCGGCGGAATGCTTCCCACCAGGTCATGTTTCCCGTTCAGGAGTAAAACATGCCAAAAATATCGCCGTGAGATTAAATTTCGCGCAAATGCGCTTTCGCGCTGCGTTTATCCCGATTTTCAGCTCCCGTGCCGAAGTGGCGTAATCCCTGCAATACTTACTTCAGTATCATGTGATACGCCCGTCCCAGGAGCTCACTTTGAACAGGTTACCTTCCAGCGCATCGGCTCTGGCCTGCAGCGCACACGCACTGAATCTCATTGAGAAGCGAACGCTTGATCATGAGGAGATGAAAGCACTTAACCAGGAGGTCAGGGAATACTTTAAAGAGCATGTGAATCCCGGGTTTTTAGAGTACCGAAAATCGGTCACCGCTGGCGGGGATTACGGAGCCGTAGAGTGGCAAGCGGGAGGGTTAAATACGCTTGTCGACACTCAGGGACAAGAGTTTGTTGATTGTCTGGGTGGCTTTGGAATTTTTAATGTAGGGCACCGTAATCCAGTTGTGATTTCCGCCGTCGAGCATCAGCTCGCTAAACAACCTCTTCATAGTCAGGAACTGCTTGACCCGCTGCGGGCCATGCTGGCGAAAACGCTGGCCGCGTTAACGCCCGGCAAGCTGAAATACAGCTTCTTCTGTAATAGCGGCACGGAATCGGTCGAAGCGGCGCTGAAGCTCGCCAAAGCCTATCAGTCACCGCGTGGTAAATTTACCTTCGTCGCGACCAGCGGCGCTTTCCATGGTAAATCCCTGGGCGCACTTTCTGCCACCGCCAAGTCGACCTTCCGTAAACCGTTTATGCCGCTGCTGCCGGGGTTCCGCCACGTACCGTTTGGCGATATCAACGCCATGCGCACGCTGCTGAGCGAGTGCAAGAAAACCGGTGATGACGTCGCGGCGGTGATCCTCGAGCCGATACAGGGCGAAGGGGGGGTGATCCTGCCGCCGCAGGGCTACCTGCCCGCGGTGCGCAAGCTGTGCGATGAGTTTGGCGCACTGCTGATCCTCGACGAAGTGCAAACCGGCATGGGGCGCACCGGCAAAATGTTTGCCTGCGAGCACGAGAACGTCCAGCCGGACATTCTGTGCCTTGCTAAAGCACTCGGCGGCGGCGTTATGCCCATTGGTGCGACGATTGCTACCGAAGAGGTGTTCTCGGTGCTGTTCGACAATCCGTTTCTGCATACCACCACCTTCGGCGGTAACCCGCTGGCCTGTGCCGCAGCGCTGGCAACGATCAACGTCCTGCTGACGCAGAACCTGCCGGCCCAGGCGGAACAGAAAGGTGAACTGCTGCTAAACGGCTTCCGTCAGCTTTCCAACGAGTATCCGGATCTGGTGAATGAAGTACGCGGTAAAGGAATGTTGATGGCGATTGAGTTCGTGGATAACGAAATCGGCTATAACTTTGCCAGCGAGATGTTCCGCCAGCGGGTTCTGGTGGCCGGAACGTTAAATAATGCCAAAACCATTCGCATCGAACCGCCGCTGACGCTGACGCTCGATCAGTGCGAGCAGGTGCTCAGCGCGGCGCGTCAGGCGCTGGCTGCACTGCGGGTTGCCGTAGAAGAGGCCTGATGCTCTCTACTCTGCGCTGTCCTCTCCCCATCGGGGAGAGGCGCTTTTCCTGCGGTATCGCCGATATCCTCACGCAGAGAAACGAAGCTTAAACCACCCGTACGCCAGGTGGCATCAGACGCTCCGGCGTCAGCAACACGCTTTCGCTGCCATCCTCAGTCTCTGCGCACAGCAGCATGCACTCCGACGTTTCACCCCGCATTTTGGCCTTCGCCAGATTGCACAGCACCACCACCGTTTTTCCCAACAGCTCCTGTTCGCTGTAGTAAGGCACCAGGCTTGTCACCGTTTGCAAGATACGCTCGCCAATATCAATCTTCGCGATATACAGCTTATCGGCATTCTCATGCCGTTTAACCTCAACAATCTTCCCGGTACGCATTTCCAGTCTGGCAAAATCATCGTAAGCAACAGTATCCATCGTTTACCTCCAGTAAAATTTTAGTAAAATATAGCAAGTTTAATGATTTGTTCAGCATCCCGCTGACAGGAATGTTACTTCCGTCACTCTTTATGGCGGAAAAAAGACCCCGTTCGCTGCGAATAAAACCAGCAATATTTACTGAAAACAGATGCAGGAACCCAAGCTTGCTTTACAATGGGCGGGCGCAGATGGGGCAACGTCAGATAAGGAATAAGATGGCAACACTCAAAGATATCGCAACCGAAGCGGGTGTCTCACTGGCGACGGTTTCACGGGTATTAAACGACGATCCGACCCTGAACGTGAAAGAAGAGACCAAGCACCGTATCCTGGAGATTGCGGAGAAGCTGGAATATAAAAGCAGCAGTTCGCGTAAGGCGCAGGTTCATGCCGTGGGCCATCACCATATTCTGGCGCTCTACAGCTACCAGCAGGATCTAGAGATTAACGATCCTTACTATCTGGCAATCCGCCACGGGATTGAAACCCAGTGCGAAAAACTGGGGATCGAGCTGACCAACTGCTACCTCAACAGTGCGCTACCCGAACTGAAAAAAGCCACCGGCGTACTGATCGTCGGCAAGCCTTCCCGCGCCATTCGCGAAGCCGCCACCGCGCTGACCGACAATATCTGCTTTATCGATTTTCATGAGCCAGACAGCAGTTACGATGCGGTGGATATCGATCTGGTGCGCATCGCCAAAGAGGTGATCGACTTCTTTATCGCCCAGGGGGCTTCACGCATTGGCTTTATCGGTGGCCAGGATGAACCCGGCAAAGCCGATATCCGCGAAATGGCATTCGTTGAGTACGGACAGCTAAAAGGCGTGGTCTCACAGGGTGATATCTGGCGCGGCGGTTTCTCCAGCTCGTCGGGCTATGAGCTGGCGAAAACCATGCTGGCTCAGGAAGACTACCCGATGGCGCTATTTGTCGCCTCGGACTCGATTGCCATCGGCGTCCTGCGCGCCATTCACGAACGCGGCCTGTCGATACCTGAAGATATCTCGTTAATCAGCGTGAATGATATTCCGACCGCGCGTTTCACCTTCCCGCCGCTGTCGACCGTGCGCATCCACTCAGAAATGATGGGAAGCCAGGGGGTGAACCTGCTGTACGAAAAAGCCCGCGATGGCCGGGCATTACCGCTGAACGTCTTTGTCCCCAGCGTCCTGAAGCTGCGCGGCACCACCCGATAACACCCTCTTCGCGCGAAACTTCCCCGACGGCACCAGGCCGGCCGGGGAGACTTCCTCTACGTCCATCCCGGCGTAAATGCGGTAAAATTCCGCTCCCCGGTATTTTCTGATTTGCACGTTCGTCCCCCTCTGACAGCGCTCATTTTGTGATCGAGTTAAAGTAAATCATCCCTGCCCATTTTATTTAGTAAAAGTTTTACTAAAATAGCCGTATTACATCAGATCCGTACAGGGAGGCGATATGAATCGCTGGGAAAATCTTCAACTGACTCATGAAAACAGGCTGCCGCCGCGAGCGTATTTCTTCTCTTACGATACGCTGGCGCAGGCGCGCACCTTTGTCCGCGAAACCAGCAGCCGCTTTTTATCGCTTAGCGGGCAATGGAACTTCCGCTTCTTCACGCACCCGCTGCTGGTTCCGGAGGCGTTCACCCGCGAATATATCGCGGGCTGGGGTCCGATCACCGTGCCGGGAATGTGGCAGATGGAAGGCCACGGGCAGCTTCAGTATACCGATGAAGGTTTTCCCTTCCCGATTGACGTGCCGTACGTACCAACTGACAACCCAACCGGCGCCTATCAGCGCATCTTCACCCTCGGCGACGGCTGGCAGGGTAAGCAGACCCTGATTAAGTTCGACGGCGTCGAGACCTACTTCGAAGTCTACGTCAACGGCCAGTATATTGGCTTCAGCAAAGGCAGCCGTCTGACCGCCGAGTTTGATATCAGCGCGGCGGTGAAAACCGGTGATAACCTGCTGTGCGTGCGGGTAATGCAGTGGGCAGACTCCACCTATATTGAAGACCAGGATATGTGGTGGATGGCGGGGATCTTCCGCGATGTCTACCTGGTGGGTAAAAATCCACTTCACGTGCAGGACTTTACCGTACGTACTGATTTTAATGACGATTACCGCGACGCCACCCTCTCCTGCCAGCTGGTGCTGGAAAACCTGAGCGGCCAGCCTGCCGATGTCAGCGTGGAATATACTCTGTTTGATGGCGACAGCGCGCTGTATCAGGGTACCACCGGTCGCCTGACGGTCGGGCAATCGCTGGAGAGCGGTTTCACCATTGATGTCACCGCTCCGCAGCAGTGGTCGGCGGAAAATCCCTGGCTCTATCATCTGGTGATGACGGTGAAAAACGCCGCCGGTGAAGTGCTCGAAATCATCCCGCAGCGCGTCGGCTTTCGCGACATTAAGGTGCGCAATGGCCTGTTCTACATCAACAACCATTACGTGATGCTCCATGGCGTCAACCGTCACGACAACGACCATCTGAAAGGCCGCGCCGTCGGGATGGATCGCGTCGAAAAAGATCTGCTGTTGATGAAGCAGCACAATATCAACTCGGTGCGCACCGCCCACTATCCAAACGATCCGCGCTTTTATGAGCTGTGCGATATTTACGGCCTGTTTGTGATGGCGGAAACCGACGTGGAGTCCCATGGTTTCGCCAACGTCGGCAACCTGAGCCGCATTACCGATGACCCAGGCTGGGAGCACGTATACGTTGAGCGCATCGTGCGGCACGTACACGCGCAGAAAAACCACCCGTCAATCATCATCTGGTCTCTGGGGAATGAATCCGGCTACGGCTGTAACATTCGCGCGATGTATCACGCCACCAAAGCGCTGGATGATACCCGCCTGGTGCACTACGAAGAGGACCGCGACGCTGAAGTCGTCGATATCATCTCGACCATGTATACCCGCGTACCGCTGATGAATGAGTTCGGCGAGCACCCGCACGAGAAGCCGCGCATTATCTGCGAATATGCCCACGCCATGGGTAACGGCCCGGGCGGGCTGACCGAATACCAGAACGTTTTTTACCAGCACGACAGCATTCAGGGCCACTACGTGTGGGAGTGGTGCGATCACGGTATTCAGGCCACCGATGAGAACGGTGCAGTATGGTACAAATTCGGCGGCGACTATGGCGACTACCCGAACAACTATAACTTCTGCCTCGACGGCCTGATCTTCTCCGATCAAACCCCTGGACCGGGTTTAAGGGAGTACAAGCAGGTTATTGCGCCGGTCAAGGTGCAGGCGACGGATATCCATCGCGGCGAACTGCGCATCGAGAACAAACTGTGGTTCTCCACCCTCGACGATTACACCCTGCGCATTGAAGTGCGCGCCGAAGGGGAAACGCTGTCGACTCAGACGATAAAAGTTCGCGATCTGCCGCCGAACAGCGGTCGTGATATCACGATTGCGCTGCCCGAACTGGATGCGCGTGAAACATTCGTCAACGTCATCGTCACCAAAGATTCCCGGACCTTGTATAGCGAAGCCAACCACGATATTGCCGTGTATCAGTTCCCGCTAAAGGCGCAGACAGCGGCAAAAACGACGCTCGCCAATGCCAGCGCAACGCCGCTGCAGATTGCTGACGAACGTCTGAGCTACACCCTGACCGGGCATAATTTCCGCGTCGAATTCTCTAAACTCAGCGGCAAACTGACCCGCTGGCTGGTTAATGGCTGCGAGCAGGTGACCCGTGAGCCGAAGATTAACTTCTTCAAGCCGATGATTGATAACCATAAACAGGAATATGAGGGGCTGTGGCAGCCGAACCATCTGCACATCATGCAGGAGCATCTGCGGGAGTTCAGCGTTGAACAGCAGGGCGAGACCGTTATCATCACTACGCGGACGATTATCGCGCCGCCGGTTTTTGATTTCGGGATGCGCTGTACCTATCGCTGGCAGATCACGCCACAGGGCCATATCAACGTTGAACTGCAGGGCGAGCGCTACGGCGACTACCCGCATATCGTTCCGTGCGTCGGCTTTATGATGGGGATTAACGGTCAGTTTGAGCAGGTCAATTATTACGGTCGCGGGCCAGGAGAGAACTACGCCGATAGCCAGCAGAGCAATATTATCGATGTCTGGCGTACCAGCGTTGACGACATGTTTGAGAACTACCCGTTCCCACAGAATAACGGCAACCGTCAGCACGTACGCTGGGCGTCATTTACCAACCGCCACGGCAGCGGTTTGCTGGTGGTTCCGCGTGCGCCGTTGAACGTCAGCGCCTGGCACTACACGGCAGAAAATCTGCACGCAGCCCAGCACTGCAACGAACTCCAGCGCAGCGACGACATCACGCTGAACATCGACGCCCGGTTGCTCGGCCTTGGCTCCAACTCCTGGGGCAGCGAAGTTCTGGATAGCTGGCGCGTCTGGCTCACCCCCTTCAACTATGGCTTTACGCTGCTGCCGCTGGAAGGCGGATGCGGCTCCTCGCAGGTGCTGGCGAACCATGACTTCGGCGCCGGTTTCTTTTCCCCCGTTTCACACAGCGAGGCTGAAAAATGAGAATTCTTGATAATTTAGAACAATTTAAGCAGATCTATCACAGCGGACGTAAATGGCAGCGCTGCGTGGAAGCCATTAATAACATCGAAAACATTCGCCCTGGCGTGGCCCATTCGATCGGGGACTCACTCTCCTATCGCGTGGAAAATGACAGCACCACCGATGCGCTGTTTGCCGGCCATCGCCGCTACTTCGAGGTGCATTACTACCTGCAGGGACAGCAAAAGATCGAGTTTGCCGCGAAAGCACAGCTGCAAACCGTAGCCTGCTACCGGGATGAGACGGATCGCGAATACCTGAAAGGCCTCGGTGAGACCGTCCAGGTGCATGAAGGACAGATGGTGATTTGTGATAACGATGAGGCCTACCGTTTTATCAGCGAAACGCCGGTCAAAAAAGTGGTGCTCAAAGTAACGATTGAAGACGGCTATTTCCTGAATAAGTAGTGCAGTCCTCAGCAATACCCAAGGTCAGCGGGATACCCGCTGACCTGACCGTTTCCAGCCCAGAATACGGGCTACATGATTTCCCGGAGGACTTATGTCCGAATCAGTTCGCGCCAAAATAGGCAAATTCGCCCTGCTGTCGATGGCCTTCACCGCCGTGTTTAACGTGCGGAACATCGTCAATAACAACATTGAGCTAGGGTTGAGTTCCGCCCCGATCTTCCTGTTTGCCACGGTGGTCTATTTCATCCCCTTTGTCTTTATCATCGCCGAATTTGTCTCGGCCAATAAGCATTCCGAATCGGGCATGTATGCCTGGCTGAAACAGCCGTTAGGGTCACGGGCGGCCTATCTCGGCTCGTTCCTGTACTGGTTCGTGAACCTGTTCTTTTTCATTTCGCTACTGCCCAACGTCGTGGCCTATGCCTCATACGCCGTGATGGGGTACGCCATTCCCTTCTCCCCAATGGTCACCTCAATGATCTCCATCGTGCTGTTCGCCATGGCAACCCACATCTCGACGAAAGGGGCGACGTGGCTGGGGAGAATTTCCGAGTGCGTGGCCTACGGCGTCTTCGCGCTGTTTGCTATCTACGTCGTCGGCGCCTTTACCGCATTAAGTTCTGGCCACGTCCCGGCACAGCCGATTACGCTCTCCGCCATGGAGCCGACCATCAACTGGGCCACGCTGGGCATCATGTGCTGGATTTTCCAGGCCGCAGGCGGCGCAGAAACCGTGGCAGCCTATCTGAACGATACCAAGGGTGGCCAGAAATCGTTTATCAAAGTCATTATCTCCGCTGGCGTATTGATTGGCGGCATGTATGCGCTGGGCTCGCTGCTGGTCAACGTGTTCGTCGCACGTGAAGATTTGACCTACGCCGGTGGGATGGTGGAAATCTTTACCGGACTGGGAGCTTACTTCCATATTCCTGAGCTGCTGATGGGCCGCTTTGTCGGGGTTATTTTGTTTATCGCCATCTTCGGTAGCATGATGATGTGGACCGCGGCACCGGTAAAAATCCACTTCTCTGAAATTCCGGCCGGCATCTACGGCGAGAAAACCACCGAACTGAATGCGCATGGCGTACCGGTACGCGCCGCATGGTGGCAGTTCCTGTTCGTCTTCCTGATGCTTATCGTTAACGGCTTCGGCTCCGCCAGCGTGCAGCAGATGATGAATACGGCCATTAATCTGACCGCCGGCACTGCAATGCTGCCGCCGCTGTTTATTATGGTGGCCTACTTTGTTCTACGCTGGAAACACGATGATACCCCGCGCGACTTCCGCATGGGCTCGCGCAAGGTCGGCATGGGCATCGTCTCTATGCTGATTGTTATCTTTGTGGTCAGCATGACGGCTTCCGCCTTCCCGGCGGGTGTCGACCTGGTTAACGCCTTCTTTATCAACGTCTTTATGACCGCCGTCTTCTCAGGCCTTGCCTGGTGGTGGATCACCCGCTTTGAGAAAAAACAGCAGCAGCGCCAGAAAGCGTCGGCTGCGACGGCACCGGGTATCTCCAGATAACGTGTCGCGTTCTCCCGCCAGCGCTTGTCCCGCTGGCGGGATTTTTTCTACCTGTCATTACGTCACGCTCAGCTTTTTCGTGATCGAGTTAAAGCAACCGGGTTTTATTTCTGTTATTTACTAAAACTTTTACTAAAATTAACTTCACTACTTAACTACCTCTGTCTTACAAACAACACAACCCCCTTCGGCATCCTCTGAAGGACAATGTGTGGAGATGTGTTATGTCTGATACCAAACGTAATACCATCGGTAAGTTCGGCCTGCTGTCGCTGACCTTCGCCGCCGTTTACAGTTTTAATAACGTTATCAATAACAATATCGAATTAGGACTGGCATCGGCGCCGATGTTTTTCCTCGCCACCTTGTTCTACTTCATCCCGTTTTGCCTGATCATTGCGGAATTCGTGTCGCTGAATAAAACCTCCGAAGCGGGGGTCTATGCCTGGGTCAAAAGCTCGCTGGGCGGCCGTTGGGCGTTTATTACCGCCTATACCTACTGGTTCGTGAACCTGTTCTTTTTTACTTCCCTGCTGCCACGCGTTATTGCCTACGCCTCGTACGCCTTTTTAGGCTACGAGTACATTCTGACCCCTGTGGCAACAACGGTGCTAAGCATGGCGCTGTTCGCCTTCTCCACCTGGGTTTCTACCAACGGCGCGAAAATGCTGGGGCCGATAACGTCCGTAACCTCATCATTGATGCTGCTGCTGACGCTCTCCTATATTTTACTGGCGGGAACCGCGCTGGTCGGCGGCGTACAGCCGGCGGACCCGATTACCGTCGAAGCGATGATCCCGAATTTTAACTGGGCGTTCCTTGGGATAACCACCTGGATCTTTATGGCGGCCGGCGGGGCAGAGTCTGTTGCGGTCTACGTAAATGACGTCAAAGGCGGTTCGAAATCCTTTGTCAAAGTGATAATCCTTGCCGGGATTGTGATTGGCGTACTGTATTCTGTCTCTTCAGTACTGATTAACGTTTTCGTCAGCAGCAAAGAGCTGAAATTTACCGGCGGTTCAGTGCAGGTGTTCCACGGCCTGGCAGCGTACTTTGGCCTGCCTGAAATCATGATGAACCGCTTCGTCGGCCTCGTCTCCTTTACCGCCATGTTCGGCTCGCTGCTGATGTGGACCGCGACGCCGGTGAAGATCTTCTTCTCCGAAATCCCCGAAGGCATTTTCGGCAAGAAGACCGTTGAGCTGAACAAAAATGGCGTACCGGCTCGCGCAGCATGGATTCAGTTCCTGATTGTCATCCCGTTAATGATTATTCCGATGCTGGGTTCCAACACCGTTCAGGAATTAATGAATACCATCATTAATATGACCGCTGCCGCCTCCATGCTGCCACCGCTGTTTATTATGCTGGCGTACCTTAACCTGCGCCGTAAACTGGATCACCTGCCGCGCGATTTCAAAATGGGCTCACGAACGACCGGTATCGTGGTCGTCTCAATGCTGATTGTTATTTTCACTATCGGCTTTATCGCCTCTACCTTCCCGACCGGCGGCAATATCATGACGATTATTTTCTATAACGTCGGTGGAATCGTCATTTTCCTTGGATTTGCATGGTGGAAATACAGCAAATACGTCAAAGGATTAACCCAGAAAGAGCGGGAAACGGAAGCTGCGCCAGCCTCAAATATGTCTTAAGGCACCTAAAAATCATTCTAAAAATATAAACAACAATACCTCTGAAAACGTTATGAAAAATAATAATTCGCTGTACGGGGCACTCGCTGCCCTCGCTTTTTGCTGCCCGGCTATTGCCGCTGAAATCGCCCATCCGGCGGAGCATGATGATACAAAAACGCCAGAAATGACCTCTCCGTCATTCCGTTTTTATGGCGAGATGGGCCTCGGCGGATATATGGATTTAGAAGGTGAAAATAAACATAAGTATAGCGACGGGACCTATATTGAAGGGGGTCTGGAAATAAAGCACGGCCACTGGTTCGGTTTAATTTACGGCGAAGGCTGGACGGTACAGGCGGACAGCCAGGGCAACGCCTGGGAGCCCGGCCACAGCTGGGGCGGGTTTGAAGGCGGGATAAACCGGTTTTATGGCGGCTATAAAACTGATGACAGCACCGAAATCATGCTCAGCCTGCGCCAGGACTCGTCGCTGGATGACCTACAGTGGTGGGCCGATTTTACGCCGGACCTGGGGTACGTTATCCCCAATACCCGCGACATCATGTACGCCCTCAAGGTGCAAAACCTGGCCGGAGAATTGCGCTACAGCATCACCGCTACGCCGGCCGGACATCATGACGAGAGCAAAGCCTGGCTGCACTTTGGCAAATATGACCGCTACGACGATAAATATACCTATCCGGCAATGGTCAACGGCTATATCCAGTACGACCTGACCAAAGAGGTCACCTGGATGAACGGCCTGGAAGTGACCGACGGCACCGGGCAGCTATTTTTAACCGGTATTCTCTCACCCAACCTCGCCGCCCGCGCCTGGCACCATACCGGCCGCGCTAAAGGCCTGAACGTCCCCGGAAGCGAAACCGGGTTTATGGCCAGCGCAATGTATGAAGCATTAAAAGGCTTTTACCTTTCAACCGCATACAGCTACGCCAGACACCGCCCGGATCGTGCCGCCGAAGAGACCACCTCGTTTATGCAATTCGGTATCTGGTACGAATATGGCGGCGGCCGTTTTGCTACCGCCGCCGACAGCCGTTTTTATCTGAAAAATGCTTCTGGCGATCCGGCCGATCAGGTCTTCCTGATGCAATATTTCTACTGGTAAGAAGGGATATAAATACCATGAATATCACCACCCGTTTCACGCCGCTGGCCTGTGCGCTGCTACTGAGTTTTTCCGCCCACGCGGTCACCGCCGATGCGTTTAAAAACGTCATCAACCGGACCGGTTCGCCACAGTACATGCATGATTTTGACCACGATGACCACCAGCGTTTTAACCCGTTTTTCGATCTCGGTGCGTGGCACGGACATCTGCTTCCGGATGGCCCGGCAACCATGGGCGGCTTCCCCGGCCCGGCGCTGTTGACGGAAGAATACATCAACTTTATGGCCACCAGCTTCGACCGACTGACGGTCTATCAGAACGGTCAAAAAGTGGCCTTCACCCTTCAGGCCTGGAGTCTGCCCGGCGCGCTGGTACAGACGCTAACCGCCCCCGGCGTACGCGTCGTCATGACCCTGCGCTTTGCCAGCCCGCACACCTCGCTGCTGGAGACCAAAATCACCAGCAATACGCCGCTCACCCTGGTGTGGGACGGCGCGCTGCTGGAAAAACTGGAAGCCAAAGAGGGAAAACCACTCTCGGATAAGACCATCGACGGCGCATTCCCGGATTATCAGCGCCGCCTGACGGCAACCCACGACGGACTGACGGTGAGCTTCGGCAAGGTACGCGCCGCTTCTGACCTGATGACCTCCGGTGAGTCGCAGTATCAGATCCATAAGTCCCTGCCGGCCGAGACCGAAATCGACGGCCACCGCTTTACCAGCACGGCCAAAATCAGCGGCTCCACGACGATTTACACAACCTATTCACATCTGCTGACCGCGGAGCAGGTGCGAACGGAGAAAGCACAGATCCGCGATATCCTCGCTCGCCCGGCGTTCTACCTGAACGCGTCGCAGCAGCGCTGGGACGGCTATCTGCAAAAAGGGCTGACTAACCCGGATGCGACCGCCGAACAGACCCGGGTGGCGGTTAAGGCTATCGAAACGCTTAACGGTAACTGGCGCGCGCCGGGCGGCGCAGTGCAGCACAATACTGTCACTCCGTCGGTCACCGGGCGCTGGTTCTCCGGCAATCAGACCTGGCCCTGGGATACCTGGAAACAGGCTTACGCCATGGCGCACTTTAACCCCGAGATCGCCAAAGAGAATATTCGCGCGGTCTTCTCCTGGCAGATTCAGGCCAACGACAAGGTACGCCCGCAGGACGTCGGCTTCGTCCCGGACCTCATCGCCTGGAACCTGAGCCCAGAGCGCGGCGGCGATGGTACTAACTGGAATGAGCGCAATACCAAGCCAAGCCTGGCCGCCTGGTCGGTGATGGAGGTCTATCGCGTCACCAAAGATAAAGCGTGGCTACAGGAGATGTATCCGAAGCTGGTGGCCTATCACGACTGGTGGCTACGCAATCGCGATCATAACGGCAACGGCGTGCCAGAGTACGGCGCCACTCGCGATAAAGCCCATAATACCGCCAACGGCGCGATGCTGTTTACGCTCAAAAAAGGCGACAACGAGGAGACACTTTCTGGCCTGAAAACCTATGAAGCCGTCACCCGCAAGGGGGATTATGACAGCCTGGAGATCCCGGCGCAGGTCGCCGCGTCCTGGGAGTCAGGGCGCGATGATGCGGCGGTGTTCGGCTTTATCGATAAAGATCAGCTGGATAAGTATGTGGCCAACGGCGGCAAGCGCAGTGACTGGACGGTCAACTTTGCCGAAAACCGCGATAAACAAGGACATCTGCTGGGCTATTCACTGTTACAGGAGTCGGTTGATCAGGCCAGCTATATGTACAGCGACAACCACTATCTGGCGGAGATGGCGACCCTTCTCGGTAAACCCGATGAGGCGAAACGCTACCAGGCGCTGGCACAGAAGCTGGCGGACTATATCAACACCTGTATGTTCGACCCGCAGACCTCGTTCTATTACGACATTCGGATCGAAGAAAAGCCGCTGGCCAACGGCTGCGCCGGGAAGCCGATTGTCGAACGCGGCAAAGGCCCGGAAGGCTGGTCGCCGCTGTTTAACGGCGCGGCAACCCAGCAGCACGCCGATGGGGTGATCAGCGTGATGCTCGATGCCAAAGAGTTCAATACCTTCGTACCGCTGGGTACCGCCGCATTAACCAACCCGGCATTTGGCCCGGATATTTACTGGCGCGGCCGCGTGTGGGTGGATCAGTTCTGGTTTGGCCTCAAAGGCATGGCACGCTACGGTCATCGTGAAGAAGCACTCAAGCTGGCGGATACCTTCTTTAAGCACGCCAAAGGACTCACCTCCGACGGCCCGATTCAGGAGAACTACAACCCGCTGACCGGCGCCCAGCAAGGCGCGCCCAACTTCTCCTGGAGCGCCGCGCATTTGTATATGTTGTATAACGATTTTTTCAGGAAACCGTAGTCCATTAATGCCCGGTGGCGCTACGCTTACCGGGCCTACGGGGTTTGACTCGTAGGCCCGGTAATGCCTACACCACCGGCAATAACCCCACGAAACTGCGTTTCTTACGCGGCTCCGACATCATCTCGTCGAGCTTCTCCACGCAGGCCAGGTAGTGCGGGGTTTGCTTGTGCGCCAGCACCGACTCATCATCTTTATAGGCTTCGTAGATAAAAAAACGGGTCTTCACTTCCGGGTCCTGCAACACGTCAAAGCGCAGGTTGCCCGGCTCTTTCAGCGCCCCTTCATGGTTGGCACGAAAGACGTCGAGAAACGCCTCCACCCGCTCTGGCTTGATATTTATCTCCACCAGCGTCACGTTCATTTTAGCTCTCCCTGTTTCTCTTCCTGCCAGAACTGATACGCCTCACGGGCATTCATATTCTCGTGGACCACTTTCTTCACTGCCTTCAGCATCGCGCGCGGCGCGCTGGACTGGAAAATATTGCGCCCCATATCCACGCCGGATGCGCCCTGGTCAATCGCCCGCCAGCACATCTCAAGGGCTTCATGCTCCGGCAGCTTTTTCCCGCCGGCGATCACGATCGGCACCGGACAGCTGGCGGTGACCTTTTCAAACCCCTCTTCGACGAAGTAGGTTTTAACAAACTGAGCCCCCATCTCGGCGGCAATCCGGCTGGCTAATGAGAAGTAGCGGGCGTCGCGGGTCATCTCTTTACCCACGCCGGTGACCGCCAGTACCGGCATCCCGTAGCGGTTCCCGGCGTCCACCAGCTTAATGATGTTATTGATCGACTGATGCTCATACGGACTCCCGATATAGACCTGGGCCGCCACCGCACAGACGTTCAGGCGCAACGCGTCCTCCATCGCCACAGCGACGCACTCGTTGGACAGTTCGCTGAGAATAGAATTACCGCCGGAGGCACGCAGCACCACCGGCTTATTGGTGGCCGCCGGAACCTGACTGCGCAGCACGCCGCGGGTACACATCAGCACGTCAGTTTCATCAAACAATGGGGCGATAGAAAGATCGATACGTTCAAGGCCGGTGGTCGGCCCCTGAAAGTAGCCGTGGTCGAAGGCCAGCATCACCGTGCGGTTGCTGTGCGGATTAAAGATGCGCGCCAGCCGGGACTGCATCCCCCACTCCAGCGAGCCGCAGCCTTTCAACGTATAGAGCGTATTCTTCTGCGGTCGGTCAAACCCGAAGTCTTTCCCCTCTTTGATATCGTCTAAATCTGCCATCTCATCCTCCATCAGAAGTCGTAGTTATTGATGTTATCTTTGGTGAACACCACGCGCTCCGGCAGCAGCACGATACCGTTGCCTTTCGCTTCATACTGGTAGCCCTGCACGCTGTTTGGTTCGACCTTCAGCGTCCCGATATCTTTAACGTCTACGCTGTCACCAACGTTAAGATCGCCTTTTTTCAGCAGCCGATCGGCGACGTTAACCGCAATTTTCCCCTGCTGTACCACATCCCACAGGCCGAAGGCTTTTACCGTGCCGCGCTCAACGTAGGGGCGCATCACGTTCGGCGTGCTGAAGCCGACGATCGCAACGCCCTGCCTTTTGAGGTTTTCTGCCGCCTGCGCGGCAGCCGGAAGCGCGTTGGCATCCGGCGCGATAATGGCGTCAAGGTCCGGGTAGGCTTTCAGGATCCCTTCAGCGGTTTGCAGGGAGCGAGTGGCATCGTTATAGCCAAACTGGGTAGTGACGATTTGCCACTGCGGGTGCTCTTTTTCAATTTTGGCCTTCGCCTCTTTTACCCACTGGTTCTGGTCGGTCACCGTCGGGCTGGAGTAGAAGAACGCCACTTTGGCCGTCGGCTTGCTGACCTGTTTCGCCGCCATATCCACCAGCAGGCCACCGAGCTGCTGCGGCGTTCCCTGGTTGATATAAATACTGCGGCACTCAGGTTTGGTGTCAGAGTCCCAGGTCAGCACCTTGACCCCGCGCTGCATCGCCCGCTTGAGCGCCGGGCACAGGCCGTCAGGTGACACGGCTGAGACGATAATCGCGTTATAGCCCTGGTTGACGAAGTTATTGATCAGCTGCACCTGGCCGGACACGCTCGGCTCGGTCGGTCCGTCGTAGGTGACGTCTGCTCCCAGCGCTTTACCGGCCTCTTTCGCGCCGTTACCGCCGCTGGTAAAGAAGCCTACGCCAACCAGTTTAGGGATAAAGGCGATACGGTCGGCAGCCTGAGCTACCGCCACGCTCATGGTCAGCGCCAGGGCGCTGATGTGCAGAATATGTTTTGCTTTCATCTTGTTATGCTCCGATTGTTTTACGCGAGAAAAGACGCCGCCAGACCGTACGCACCCATTCACGATGCAGGCTCAACGAACGTCCCATCACCACCACAACCAACAGCGCCCCTGACAGCGCGCTCGACACCTGGTTGGGGATGCCGACCATCTGTAAACCTTGTTGCAGATACCCCACCAGCAGTGCCGCCAGCGCCGTACCCAGTATCGAACCCGAGCCGCCGTAGATATTCGCCCCGCCGAGCACCGCCGCGGTCAGCGCAGGCATCAGCAGGTCGCGGCCCAAATCCGATCGCGCTGAGCCGAAGTAGGAGACCAGAATCAGCGCCGCGATTGCCGAAGCCACGCCCACCAGGCCATATAGCACGTACGGCATCCCGTTGACCGACAAGGCGGCATAGCGCGCCGCTCTGGGGTTTTGTCCAAGCAAAAAGAGGTGGCGGCCGAAGCGCCCGCGGTGGGTCAGCAGCCAGAAGAAAAAGGTAATGACGATAAACAACACCAGCGGGAGCGGCAGGCCAACGAGCGTCAGATTGGCGAAGGCGGTAAAGCTGTCCGGGAAGCCGCCTATGCCTTCATAACCCGTTGCCCCCGCCATACCGGAAAGCAGCAACGCGGCGCCGCCGTAGAGATACAGCGTGCCGAGGGTAATCACCAGCGGGCTGATGCCGGTATAGTGGATCAGTGCCGCGTTCACCAGGCCGCACAGCAGACCAAGAACGAGAGTCAGGGGAATTGCCAGCCCCATCGGCCAGCCAGACTGCATCATCACCCCCAGCGCAATGGCGCACAGGCCGATGGTGGATCCGAGAGAAATATCAATGCCACCACTGATGATCACCAGAGTCAGCGGCAGTGCGACGATGCCAATACAGATAAAGTCGCTGGTGCTGAACAGCAGCATGTTGATATCCAGCATGCGCGGATTGATCGCACCAAACAGCAGGATCTCCAGTACCAATAATGCCAGCAGCGTGCTTTCCCAGTTGAGTTTCATCTACGCCACCTCTTTGCTTTTACGTTTTGCGAACGGGGTGACGTGCTTTCCCCCTTTGTTGCCGGGTTGAAAGCGGCTGTACTTCAGCGCTCGCTGATGCCGCGCCAGCGCCTGGCGCAGCCGCCCGTCGAGCACCAGCACCCCCAGCAGAACCAGACCAGCAATAAAGTCGTTCCACCATGCCGGGAGTCGGAGCAGCACCAGTACGGTATCGATTTGGGTGAGGAAAAAGGCGCCGAGAAAGGCGCCGACGAGAGTTCCGGTTCCGCCGAGCAGAGAAATCCCCCCCAGCACGCAGGCGGCAATGGCCTTCATCTCCAGCCCGCTGCCGGTTTGATTGGGGACAAAACCTATCTGCGCGGCAAAGACGATCCCGGCGCAGGCCGCCAGCATACCGTTCAGCGTAAAAGCCAGCATGCGCGTGCGGTTAACCGCGACCCCCAGCTGACGCGCGGCGGCCAGGTTATCGCCTACGGCGTAAAAATCACGGCCAAACGCGGTGCGTGCCAGCAGCCATGCGCCTACCAGCAGCAGCGCCAGTACCAGCCATCCCAGCGGAGAAACGCCGATAAAAACCGGTTCGGAAAGTGACTTCAGGCTATCGGGCAGGCCCTCGATCCACTTGCCGCCGGTCCACAGCAGCATCACCCCGCGATACAGCCCCAGCGTACCGAGCGTCGCAACAATCGCCGGAATGCGCAGACCAACAACCAGCAGGCCGTTAAAGGCCCCCGCCAGCGCGCCAACCGCCAGCGCAAAGACGATCGCCGCCGTCAGGCCATAGCCGCCGTTGAGCGCGGCGCCTACTGCAATCGCGCTCAGACCGACGGTCGAGCCGACGGACACATCGATATTGCGGGTCAGCATCACCAGCGTCGCCCCCAGCGCCAGCAGGCAGAGAATTTGTGAACTGGCAAATATCATCGCCAGAATTTGCAGGCTGAACCAGGCCGGGTTGAGCGCGATCAGCAGCGCAAACAGCGCCAGAATCGCCAGCAAAGCGCTCAGCTCGCGGTTTCTAAGTAACATTTTCATGACTGCCCTCCAAAGGCCAGCGTCATCATGCGATCGACGGTGACCGCCGGCCTTAACAACTCGCCGCTCTGCCGACCCTGATGCATTACCACCACCCGGTCGGCCAGCCCGACAAACTCATCCAGATCGCTTGATATCATCAGCACCGCCACGTTTTGTGCGGCGACGCTTTTTAGCAGTTGATAGATGTCAGCCCGGGCGGAAACGTCCACGCCGCGCGTCGGCTCATCGACAATCAGCAGCAGCGGATTGGCTTCCAGACAGCGGGCCAGCAGCACCTTTTGCTGATTACCGCCGGAGAGCGTTCGCACGGTCTGATCGCTGTGATTGAGTTTGATACCCAGCGCCCGGTGATAGCGCTCCACGACCGCCGACTCGCGCTGGCGCTGCTGCCACCATGACGGCTGGTTAAACATCACCGTATTCCAGCGTACCGGGGCATCGAGAAACAGCCCGGACACCTGGCGATCCTCTGGCAAATAGACCAGACCGCTGGCAAGCCGTGCGCGCGTGCTGTCGCGGCTAATGTCGCGGTTCTCCAGCCACACTCGCCCGGCACGCGGCGGACGCAGGCCGTACAGCGTCTCGGCAAATTCGGTACGTCCGGATCCCACCAGCCCGGCCAGACCAACGATCTCCCCGGCATGGATCTCCAGGCTGAGATCGATAAAACCTTCGCCGGTCAGATCCTCCACCCTCAGCACCGGAAAATCCTGCGCCTGAGTGCGGCGATTCCCCGGCAGCGCCAGCCAAAGCTTCTGGCTATCGCTGAGATCGTGCCCTCTGTCGACGGGGGTCATCGCATTGATCAACTGAGCGTCGCTGTAGCACGCGGTTTCACCACTGAGCACCACTGCGCCGTCGCGCATGACCGAGATATGGCTGGCGATCTGGCGGATCTCCGGCAGCTTGTGCGAGATAAAAACAATCCCGACGCCGAGATCCTGCAGGGCGCGGATCTGACGAAACAGCCGATCCGTCTCCCCGGGAGTTAAAGAGGCGGTGGGTTCATCGAGGATCAGGATCTGCGCGTCGCGCATCAGGCCACGCAGGATCTCCACCATCTGTTGATCCGCCACTTCCAGCGTCCCGGCCACCGCCTCCAGATTGAGCTGACAGTTCAACTGCCGCAGCGTCTCCTCCAGCCGTCCGCTGTTATCTGGCCGCTTTGGCAGACGGAAAAGAATATTTTCCCGTACCGTCAGGTTGGGAAACAGCATTGGCTCCTGGGGAACGAGGTACACCCCCAGCTGATGGGCCAGCGCCGGGTTAAGACGCGCAAAAGCGCGGCCGCCAAGGGTAAGTTCACCGTCGTCGGGCGTTTCCACCCCGGCGATAATCTTCATTAGCGTTGATTTTCCCGCGCCATTGCCGCCCATCAGCGCATGCACCTGGCCGGAAAAGAGCGTGAAATCAATGCCCTTCAACACGGCGATGCCGGAGAACTGTTTGCGAATCTGCCGGGCTTCAAGCAGTGGGTTCATCATCACGCCTCGTATGAACAAATGATTTTTTAATTTAATAATGTTCAAAAGCGTAGACGGTGAACTATATTTACAACCGTGCAAAGATCACAGTTTCATGCTTTAGATCGTTGGAAAAAATCGGCAAACAATGAAAGATCGGTTTTGCCAGTCGGCTCACACTTTCCGACCGCGCAATAGCGAACATATGATCTAAATTTTTATAAGAGTTCAATTTATGAGCGAAAAACGCATTACGGAAGAGAGTCGCTACGCAGGCCTGGCATTAGCCGAAGAGGAGCTGGTGGCTCGGGTGGCCTGGTGTTACTACCACGACGGATTGACGCAGAACGATATCGGCGAGCGCCTGGGGCTGCCGCGGTTAAAGATCTCCCGTCTGCTGGAGAAAGGCCGCCAGTCCGGGGTGATCCGCGTGCAGATCAACTCCCGCTATGAGGGGTGTCTGGCGCTGGAAACCGAGCTGCAGCAGCGTTTTAACCTGAAGATCGCTCGCGTGCTGCCGGCGCTCAATACCCCGCCGATGAACACGCGTCTGGGGATTGGCGCGGCGCAATCGCTGATGGGGGTGCTGGAACCGGGGCAGCTGCTGGCGGTGGGATTTGGCGAAGCCACCATGAGCTGCCTGCAGCACCTGAGCGGGTTTATCAGCTCTCAGCAGGTGCGGCTGGTCACGCTGTCCGGCGGCGTCGGTCCCTATATGACCGGCATCGGCCAGTTGGACGCCGCCTGTCGCGTCAGCATCATTCCGGCGCCGCTGCGGGTCTCTTCGGCCAACGTGGCTGAAATTTTGCGGCGGGAGTCGAGCGTTCGCGATGTCATTCTGGCAGCCACCGCGGCGGATGCGGCGGTCGTGGGCATCGGCGCCATCGACCAGCGCCGCGATGCCACCATTCTGCGCTCCGGCTACATCAGCGAAGGCGAACAGCTGATGTACGCCCGGAAAGGCGCAGTCGGCGACATTTTAGGGTATTTCCTGCAGGCCGACGGCAGGCGGGTTGAGGAACTAGAGATTCACCGGGAATTACTCGGCGTCACCCTCGACGAGCTGGCGCAGCTGCCGACCATTGTCGGCGTTGCCGGTGGAACGGAAAAAGCGCAGGCGATTTATGCCGCCCTGGTGGGCAAACGCATCAATGGCCTGGTAACGGAAGAGACAACAGCACGCGCGGTGCTCACGCTGGCCTCCTGATGGCCCTGCGCCGCGCAACAATCGCGAGGCGCATGTCATGAGTTACCTGTTAGCGTTAGATGCCGGGACCGGCAGTATTCGGGCGGTGATTTTCGATCTCGCCGGCCACCAGGTCGCAGTCGGCCAGGCGGAATGGAAGCATCTGAGCGTGGAAAATGTTCCCGGCTCTATGGAGTTTGACCTCACCACCAACTGGCTTCTGGCCTGCCAGTGTATCCGCCAGGCGCTGGCAAACGCCCACCTCCAGGGGGGCGATATTCAGTCCGTCGCCTGCTGTTCCATGCGCGAAGGCATCGTGCTGTACGACCGCAACGGCGAGGCTATCTGGGCCTGCGCCAACGTCGATGCCCGCGCCAGCCGCGAAGTGGCTGAGCTTAAAGAGATTCATGATTATCATTTTGAATCTGAAGTCTATGACGTCTCCGGCCAGACGCTGGCGTTAAGCGCCATGCCGCGGCTGCTGTGGCTGGCCCACCATCGCCCGGATATCTATCGTCAGGCCGCCACTATCACCATGATTAGCGACTGGCTGGCGGCAAAACTCTCCGGTGAACTGGCCGTCGACCCGTCTAACGCCGGTACTACCGGGATGCTCGATCTGTTCAGCCGCGACTGGCGTCCTGCGCTGCTCGATATGGCCGGACTGCGTGCGGATATGCTCTCGCCGGTGAAAGAGACCGGCACACCGCTTGGCGCAGTGACCGACACGGCGGCGCAGCAGTGCGGCCTGCGGGCCGGGACGCCGGTGGTCATGGGTGGCGGGGACGTACAGCTCGGCTGCCTCGGCCTGGGCGTGGTACGCGCCGGCCAAAGCGCCGTGCTGGGGGGCACTTTCTGGCAACAGGTGGTGAATCTGCCGGAGGTCCGTACCGACCCGGAGATGAATATTCGCATCAACCCGCACGTCATTCCCGGTATGGCGCAGGCCGAGTCCATCAGCTTCTTCACCGGCCTGACCATGCGCTGGTTCCGCGATGCTTTTTGCGCTGAAGAGAAGCTGGTTGCGGAACGCCTGGGGATGGATGCCTATGCTCTGCTCGAAGAGATGGCCAGCCGCGTGCCGGCAGGTTCTCACGGCGTGATGCCGATATTCTCCGATGCAATGCATTTTAAGCAGTGGTATCACGCCGCGCCGTCGTTTATTAACCTCTCCATCGACCCGGAAAAATGCAACAAGGCCACGTTGTTCCGCGCGCTGGAGGAGAACGCGGCGATTGTCTCCGCCTGCAACCTGGCGCAAATATCCCGCTTTTCCGGCGTGACGTTTGACAGCCTGGTCTTTGCCGGCGGCGGATCGAAAGGGGCACTGTGGAGCCAGATCCTCAGCGACGTCACCGGCCTGCCGGTACGAGTACCGGTCGTGCGTGAAGCCACGGCGCTGGGCTGCGCAATCGCCGCCGGAACCGGCGCCGGCTTATACAGCGATATGGCCAGCGCGGGCGAGAAGCTGGTGAGCTGGCACCGGGAGTTTACCCCTAACCCGGCACATCGCGAGCTGTACCAGGGGATGATGGAGAAATGGCAGTCGGTCTATGCCGACCAACTGGGGCTGGTCGACAGCGGGCTGACGACGTCAATGTGGCAAGCACCGGGCCTTGAGCGACGGCCACCGGTCGTCCCGGCGCCCTGAGCTCCCAGCTCTTAGTACAGACTCCCCCTCTTCCCTGGATGAGGGGGCCTTCTCGCCATCGTTATTTGAATCCCATCACAATCACCGCACGCCCTTTTTCACTTTTCGCCCGCGACGGCTAAATTAGTAACTCATCCGACCACACAACAATAATGTTACATACCCGAAATAATTCAAGCGGCATGAAGGCGGCAAGGCCGTAAATCCCCAGGAGCTTACAAAGTCAGTGACTGGGGTGACAAATCTGTCTGGAACAGATTTGAACGCTGCGAGCAGCGGCCCTGATAAGGGTGAGGCTCATGGATGAGCCGAATAACGAGCGCAGCCAACACATATGCAGCTTGAAGTATGGCGGGTATAAGAGACTGGAAGCCATTATGAGCCACTACTCGTCGTTATTCGCCCCGCTCGACCTGGGTTTCACCCAGCTGAAAAACCGCGTGCTGATGGGTTCCATGCACACCGGGTTGGAAGAACATGCCGACGGCGCAGAGCGGCTGGCGGCCTTTTACGCCGAGCGCGCGCGCCACGGCGTGGCGCTGATTGTCACCGGCGGAATTGCGCCAGCGGACTCCGGCGTCACGATGGCCGGCGGCGCGGTGCTCGACGATGCCAGCCACCTGGCACACCATCGGCACATTACCGATGCGGTCCACCGCGAAGGCGGCAAAATCGCCCTGCAAATTTTACATACCGGTCGCTATAGCTATCAGCCACAGCTGGTGGCGCCGTCGGCATTGCAGGCGCCGATTAACCGCTTTACTCCGCATGCGCTAAGCCATGATGAGATCCTGCAGCTGATCGCCGATTTTGCCCGCTGCGCACAGCTGGCCCGGGAGGCGGGCTACGACGGTGTCGAAGTGATGGGTTCAGAGGGCTATTTAATCAACGAGTTTCTCGCCGCGCACACCAACCAGCGTACCGATGAGTGGGGTGGCGATTACGCCCGGCGCATGCGCTTTGCCGTCGAAGTCGTGCGCGCGGTACGCGAGCGAGCCGGTCACGACTTTATTATTATCTATCGCCTGTCGATGCTCGATCTGGTCAACGACGGGAGTACCCTGGAGGAGGTCACTACGCTGGCGCAGGCCATCGAAGCGGCGGGAGCGACGATTATCAATACCGGAATAGGCTGGCACGAGGCGCGTATTCCCACCATCGCCACGCCGGTGCCGCGCGGTGCTTTCAGCTGGGTAACCCGTAAGCTGAAGGGCGCGGTGTCGATCCCCCTGGTGACCACTAACCGCATCAACGATCCCGAAGTGGCCGATGCGATCCTCGCCCGCGGCGATGCCGATATGGTGTCAATGGCGCGCCCGTTCCTTGCCGACGGTGAGTTCCTTAGCAAAGCCAAAAGCGGGCGCGCCGATGAGATAAATACCTGTATCGGCTGTAACCAGGCCTGTCTGGATCAGATCTTCGCCGGGAAGGTCACCTCCTGTCTGGTTAACCCACGAGCCTGCCACGAAACTCTGATGCCGGTCACGCCTGCGGCCGTGCCAAAACGCCTCGCCGTCGTCGGCGCTGGCCCAGCAGGGCTGGCCTTTGCCGTTAATGCCGCCGCGCGCGGACATTCTGTCACCCTGTTTGACGCGCAGCAGGAGATCGGTGGGCAGTTTAATATCGCCAAACAGATCCCCGGCAAAGAAGAGTTTTACGAAACGCTGCGCTACTACCGCCGCATGCTGGATCTGCACGGGGTTAATTTGCAGCTGGGTCAATTCGTCACGGCGGATCGTTTGATGACGTTTGATGAAACTATTCTCGCCACCGGGATCGCCCCGCGAATGCCGGATATCGCCGGAATTACCCATCCGAAAGTCCTGAGCTACCTCGACGTTCTGCGCGACAAGGCACCGGTGGGCCAGAGCGTCGCCATTATCGGCTGCGGCGGCATCGGGTTTGATACCGCAATGTTTTTGAGCCAGCCGGGCGTTGCCACCAGCCAGAATATCGACGCATTTTGCAAGGAATGGGGCATTGATACCAGCCTGCAGACGGCAGGCGGCCTGCGTCCGGAAGGACCGCAGCTGGAAAAAAGCCCGCGTCGAATTGTGATGCTCCAGCGCAAGACCAGCAAACCCGGCGATGGATTGGGGAAAACCACCGGGTGGATCCACCGCGCCACGCTGCTGGCGCGCGGCGTCAAAATGTTCCCGGGCGTCAGCTATCAAAAGATCGACGATGAAGGATTGCATGTCACGATCGGCGGTGAACCGCAGGTGTTGCATGTCGATCGGGTCATTATTTGCGCCGGCCAGGAACCCAGACGCGAGCTGGCGGACCCGCTGCGCGCGGCGGGGAAAGTGGTGCATCAGATTGGCGGGTGCGATGTCGCGATGGAGCTGGATGCTCGCCGCGCTATTGCCCAGGGTACGACGCTCGCGCTGGCCATTTAACGATGGCCGCAAACCAGAAAACCCCGGGAGGCACTGCGCCTTCCGGGTTACGGTAGTCTACAGATCAGCGCAGCTTGCGCACTTTCACCGCTTTCAACACCACGAATTTATTGTTGGTGGCGACGGTAGTGCAGTTACCGAAGATTTTCTTCATCTTGTGGAAATAATCGAGGTGACGGTTGGCCACAATATACAGCTCACCGTTGATCTTCAGGCAGCGGCGCGCGTGGTGGAACATCTCCCAGGCAATATTATCCGTCAGCGCATGCTTCTGATGGAAAGGAGGGTTGCACAATACAGCATTAAAGCGGAAAGGCTCTACGCCCGACAGCGCGTTGTTAATCATAAACTCGCAGCGGTCCAGCGCCTCTGGCATGTTAGTTTCAACATTCAGACGGCTGGAGGCGACGGCCATCGGCGATTCATCAACGAACACCACGTTAGCCAGCGGATTCTTCTCCAACAGCGTCAGGCCAACCACCCCGTTACCACAGCCCAGATCGACAATCTCACCTTCAATGTCTGACGGAAGATGTTCGATGAAGAAACGCGCGCCGATATCCAACCCGGTGCGGGAAAACACATTCGCATGGTTGTGGATCGTCCAGTCCGTCCCTTCCAGCTTCCAGCTCAGCGTCTGCGGAGCCTCGGCAAGGGCCGGTGCGCTGAACGTACAGTTGATCAGACGGGCTTTTTTCCAGGCCAGAGTGGTGGTGGTCGGCCCCAGTACTTTCTCAAACAGTTCCAGCGTGGAAGTATGAATATCGCGGGCCTTCGCGCCGGCGATGATGCGGGTTTGCGGTGTCACAACCTGACGCAGGGCGCGCAGCTGCTGCTCCAGCAATGCCAGCGTTTTCGGAACTTTAATTAGCACAACGCCTGGCGCCTGAGGATACTCAGCCGTACTGTCGAGAAACTTGACGCTGGATTCTTCAATATTGTTATGGCGTAAGTTCTCACGCGTGGCGAGCTCGGTGAGGTAAGAATCGCCGATGCTGAACGGCGTATGCTCCGCCAGCGCGCAGCCCAGCGCACCAAAGGTATCGTTGAAAATCAGGACCGGGCCGTTAATTTCCGTCTCATCTAACT
The DNA here is from genome assembly GCF_051131765.1 of Klebsiella sp. I138. Taxonomy (NCBI): domain Bacteria; kingdom Pseudomonadati; phylum Pseudomonadota; class Gammaproteobacteria; order Enterobacterales; family Enterobacteriaceae; genus Klebsiella; species Klebsiella sp. I138. Next base: position 4,801,412 of record NZ_CP180447.1, on the reverse strand, counting down.
GCTGCAGCAGATATTCATCCGCCGCTTCCCACGCCAGTAGCGGGTTAACATCATCCGTTTCCGGAAAACGTTTTAGTGTCAGTGAACGGAAACCGTTGTCTAAGTGGCTCATCGGCCCTCCTGAGTGGTAAAATTTCGGTGTTATCCCTGAAAGGGTGCGTGAGTATACCCTTTTTATGCACAAAATCATTCAAGATGCGCCGATGCAGCCTGAAGGAGGATGTGAAGATCTTTTATCTGGAGCTGTAATGAGTCAACTCACATACCTGCAAGGCTATCCGGAGAATTTACTTTCCCAGGTTCGCACATTAATTGCCGAGCAGCGCCTGGGGGCGGTCCTGCAAAAGCGCTATCCGGAAGGCCATGATGTCAATAACGACAAGGCGCTTTATCAGTACACTCAGGATCTGAAAACCCGCTATTTACGCGGCGCAGCACCGGTAAATAAGGTGATGTACGACAGCAAGATCCATGTGTTGAATAACGCGCTCGGCCTGCATACCGCCATTTCGCGGGTTCAGGGAGGGAAGCTGAAGGCGAAAGCCGAAATTCGCGTAGCCACGGTATTTCGCGACGCCCCGGAAGCCTTTTTGCGCATGATCGTAGTGCATGAGCTGGCGCATCTTAAAGAGAAAGAGCATAACAAAGCCTTCTATCAACTCTGCTGCTATATGGAACCGCAGTACCATCAGCTGGAGTTCGATACCCGTCTGTGGCTGACGCACCTTTCGTTAAATCGTTCTGCGTAGTCGCGCACTGGTTTTGTCATGATGGCATGTTAAAGTGACCAAAGGTCCCCTTTAACGGAGTTCGTCAACGTTTATGATACGTTTCGCTGTTGTTGGCACAAACTGGATAACTAAACAGTTTGTCGATGCCGCCCATGAAACTGGCAAGTATAAACTCACCGCAATTTACTCTCGCAGCCTTGAACAAGCGCAAGCCTTTGCGCAAGATTATCCCGTCGACCATCTTTTTACGTCGCTGGACGATCTGGCGCAAAGCGATGCCGTCGATGCCGTTTATATCGCCAGCCCGAACTCCCTGCACTTCCCGCAAACACAGCTGTTCCTGAGCCATAAAAAACATGTGATTTGCGAAAAACCGCTGGCCTCAAATCTGCGGGAAGTTGAAGCCGCGATCAAAACCGCTCGTGAACACCAGGTGGTGCTGTTCGAAGCCTTCAAAACCGCTACTTTGCCGAATTTCCTGCTGCTGCAACAGTCGCTTGGTAAAGTGGGAAAACTGCATAAAGCATTTATCAATTACTGCCAGTACTCTTCTCGCTATCAGCGCTATCTCGACGGTGAGAACCCGAATACCTTCAACCCGGCCTTCTCTAACGGCTCGATTATGGATATCGGTTTCTATTGCCTGGCCTCGGCCGTGGCGCTGTGGGGCGAACCGCGTGCGGTTCATGCCAGCGCCAGCCTGCTGGACAGCGGCGTTGATGCACAGGGAACCGTGGTGCTGAACTATGCAGATTTTGACGTCACGCTGCACCATTCAAAAGTGAGCGACTCCACGCTGCCAAGCGAAATTCAGGGCGAAGCCGGTGCGCTGGTGATCGAAAAAATCTCCGAGTGCCAGAAGCTCTCTTTCATTCCGCGCGGCGGGAAAGCCCAGGATCTGACGCAGCCACAGCATATCAATACTATGCTCTACGAGGCGGAAGAGTTTGCGCGCCTGGTGGAGAACAAACAGGTTATTCACCCTGGGCTGGAGGTCAGCCGTATTACGGCCAGCCTGCTGAGCGAAATTCGCCGCCAGACCGGCGTAGTATTCCCGGCTGATAATCCGCAGGTGGCGTAAAAGAGTGTAAAGAGGCCGTCAGCAGCCATTGACGCCACTTATGACTTGTCATATTTTGTTACGCGCAAAGGGGAGTAACTTCCTTGCCGGTGGATCGTCATTACGATGCGTGCAAAACCGCATCCGGTCGCCGGGCAATAATAAAAGATCCGCCTGTATCGCGCGGCTCTTTTATTGTTGTAAGTGAGACCTTGCCGGAAGGCGAGGTCTATGCATAAACACGCAGCGGCTGCCGTCTTCCGACGTCAGCCGTTTTGTTTTTATGTAAGGAATTAAGTAATGAATACTGTCGGCACACCGTTGTTATGGGGCGGATTCGCCGTGGTCGTGGTGATCATGTTGGCCATCGATCTGCTTCTTCAGGGACGGCGTGGTGCGCATGGCATGACCATGAAACAGGCCGCAGGTTGGTCAATTCTCTGGGTTACGCTCTCCCTTCTCTTTAACGCTGTTTTCTGGTGGCACCTGGCGCAAACCGAAGGCCGTGCCGTTGCCGATCCTCAGGCGCTGGCTTTCCTTACCGGCTATCTGATTGAAAAAGCGCTGGCCGTAGACAACGTCTTTGTCTGGCTGATGCTGTTCAGCTACTTCTCCGTTCCGCCCGCGCTACAGCGAAGAGTGTTGGTTTACGGTGTGCTCGGTGCGATCGTGTTGCGTACGGTGATGATCTTTGCCGGAAGCTGGCTGATTTCGCAGTTCGAGTGGCTGCTGTACATCTTTGGCGCCTTCCTGCTGTTTACCGGCGTGAAGATGGCGCTGGCGAAAGAAGACGATTCCGGTTTCGGCGACAAACCGCTGGTACGCTGGATCCGCAGCCATCTGCGTATGACGGATAAAATTGAAGGCGAGCGCTTCTTCACGCGGCAAAACGGTGTCCTGTTTGCCACGCCGCTGCTGCTGGTGCTGATCCTGGTAGAACTGAGCGATGTCATTTTCGCGGTCGATAGCATCCCGGCGATTTTCGCCGTGACCACCGACCCGTTCATCGTCCTGACGTCGAACCTGTTCGCCATTCTCGGCCTGCGCGCGATGTACTTCCTGCTGGCCGGCGTCGCAGAGCGTTTCTCAATGCTGAAATATGGCCTGTCGATCATTCTGGTCTTTATCGGCATCAAGATGCTGATCGTCGACTTCTACCATATCCCGATTGGCATTTCGCTCGGCGTGGTTGGCGGCATTCTGGCGCTGACGCTGCTGATTAACGCGTGGGTTAATAAGCAAAACGATAAGAAGAAATTACAGCACTAAGCCTTAAATGACCGGGTGGAAGCCGCTTTCACCCGGTCAGCAACGCCCGCCGCGTATTATTTCTCGTCATGTCACAAAAACGTTAATACATAGTTAAAAAATAAGATCTCAGCTAAATAAGCAGCATTTTACGCTTCCTACCCGACGCGCTTTCCGTATACTCAACCAGGCAAACATTTATTTACATCCGGACATAAACGTAACAAATAATACGTACACGGGACGGATAGCAACATCACAACAAGGAATGAATTATGACGACACAAACGCCCCCATCGGGCCTGCTACAGCGCCTGGCTCAGGGCAGCCTGGTTAAACAAATTTTAGTCGGCCTGGTGCTTGGCGTATTGCTGGCGCTGGTTTCCAAACCGGCGGCAATCGCCGTTGGCCTGCTCGGTACGCTATTTGTCGGCGCGCTGAAGGCCGTTGCGCCGGTTCTGGTGCTGATGCTGGTCATGGCTTCCATCGCCAACCACCAGCAGGGACAAAAAACCAGTATCCGTCCGATTCTGTTCCTGTATCTGCTGGGGACCTTCAGCGCGGCATTAACCGCCGTGCTGTTTAGCTTTGTCTTCCCTTCCACGCTGCACCTGACGTCCGCCGCCGGCGACATTACGCCGCCGTCTGGTATCGTCGAAGTACTGCGCGGACTGCTGATGAGCATGGTCTCAAACCCAGTTGATGCCTTACTCAACGCCAACTATATCGGGATTCTGGTGTGGGCTGTCGGCCTGGGTTTTGCGCTGCGTCAAGGCAACGAGACGACGAAAAACCTGATCAACGATGTCTCCCATGCGGTGACCTTTATTGTAAAACTGGTTATTCGTTTTGCACCGCTGGGTATTTTTGGTCTGGTCTCTTCAACGCTGGCGACCACGGGCTTCGAAACCCTGTGGGGGTACGCGCAGCTGCTGATGGTGCTGGTAGGCTGCATGCTGCTGGTGGCGCTGGTAATTAACCCGCTGCTGGTCTTCTGGAAAATCCGTCGTAACCCGTACCCACTGGTGCTGACCTGCCTGCGCGAAAGCGGCGTGTACGCCTTCTTTACCCGCAGCTCCGCCGCCAACATTCCAGTGAATATGGCGCTGAGTGAAAAACTGAATCTCGATCGCGATACCTATTCGGTGTCGATCCCGCTGGGCGCAACCATCAATATGGCCGGGGCCGCCATTACTATTACGGTGCTAACGCTGGCTGCCGTGCACACCCTGGGTATTCCGGTGGATCTGCCTACCGCGCTGCTGCTGAGCGTCGTCGCCTCTCTGTGCGCCTGCGGCGCTTCCGGCGTGGCGGGCGGTTCTCTGCTGCTGATTCCGCTGGCCTGTAACATGTTCGGCATTCCCAACGATGTTGCCATGCAGGTCGTTGCTGTCGGCTTTATCATTGGCGTACTGCAGGACTCCTGTGAGACCGCGCTGAACTCCTCCACCGACGTGCTGTTCACCGCTGCCGCCTGTATGGCGGAAGACGAGCAGCTGGCGAAAAACGCACTGCGCGATTAATCCCGCCCTTCCCCTCCGCTAACGTGCGGAGGGGTTCGCTTCCCCCTCAGCCTTTTCCAGTTTAAACGGATCTATCCCGCGTTTTTGCATGCGCCAGAAACGAATAATATTCAGGCCATTGACGATTAAGAAGCTGCCTTCAATCAGCGTTCCACCGATCGAACCCAGCCAAAAGTTATGCGTCACCCAGCAGGCGGTAGAACACCACATCACACAGCGGACGGTGAGCCCTTTACAGCGGAACAGAGCCCAGGTACTGGCGACGGTACCGATAACCGGTAGCAGCTCCATCGCATGCTGCAATTTTCCCAGACCAAGAACCAGCGTCAGGGTAATAAACGTCGCCATCACCCACATGCTACGCGTGCGCAATGATATGAGCGTGCGCACGGCGTTCAGCCCGGCGCTCATGCCGGCGGGCATCGCCCCCATCAGAATAAAATGCAGCCCGATTATGCCGCTGTACAGCGCCAGTTGCTGTTTAAAGCGGCGCTCGTCGCGATTGATAAAGGTGGTGATTCCGATCAGAAAGGCGATGACACCTACGCCCTGGGCAAGCCAATACGCAGTCATGAAAGTTCCTTGTCATAACAGACAAAAGCAAACGGCGATCCCCTCAGGGCGCGCCGTTTTTCACTCACTACAGAGACTTCATCTTTTTTATACGCCGGCCGGGCTATTGTTCCACCCGGCACCGTGACGAAGTCGGATGAGGATCATTACAAGGTGACACCGCTTTTGAAGATAGCCAGTTCGCGGAAATCATTGCGCTCATTGCAGGTCGGTTTGCCATTGACGATGTCAACGAGGGTATCCACGAACTCCTCCAGCAGCTGCGGCATCGCTTTACCGTGAATCAACTGACCGGCATCGAAATCGATCCAGTGTTTCTTTTTCGCCGCCAGTTCGCTGTTAGTGGCGATTTTAACCGTCGGCACAAAACCGCCGTAAGGCGTGCCGCGACCGGTACTAAACAGCACCATATGGCAGCCCGCACCGGCCAGTGCGCTGGTTGCTACCGCATCGTTGCCCGGCGCGCTCAGCAGGTTGAGGCCGTGCATTTTTAAACGTTCGCCGTAGCGCAGGACGTCTACCACCTGGCTGGAGCCCGCTTTTTGGGTACAGCCCAGAGACTTATCTTCCAGCGTGGTGATACCACCGGCTTTGTTGCCCGGCGATGGGTTCTCGTAAATAGGCTGATTATGGGCAATAAAGTACTGTTTAAAATCATTCACCATCGTCACCAGCTTGCCGAAGGTCTCTTCATCTCGGCAGTGGCTCATCAGCAGCTGTTCGGCGCCGAACATTTCCGGGACTTCCGTCAGTACGGTAGTGCCGCCGTTGGCGATCAGGTAATCCGAGAAACGCCCCAGCATCGGGTTAGCAGTAATCCCCGAAAGGCCGTCTGACCCGCCGCATTCAAGGCCAAACTTCAGTTCGCTCAGTTTACCTGGCGTACGTTTGTCGTGGCCCATCACGTCGTAAAGTTGATGCAGATGCTCAAGCCCGGCCTCCACTTCGTCATCCTGCTTCTGGCAGATCATAAAGTGCACGCGCTCAGGATCGAACTCGCCCAGGGTTTCACGGAATGCATCAACCTGGTTGTTCTCACAGCCCAGGCCAATCACCAGCACGGCCCCGGCGTTCGGATGACGCACCATATTTTGCAGCATGGTGCGGGTATTGATGTGGTCATCCCCCAGCTGCGAACAGCCGTAGGTATGACTGAAGAGGAAGACACCATCGGTACCTTCCGCTTCGTTGGTCTCTTTCAGGAAACGGTTCTGAATCTGACGAGCGATACCGTTCACGCAGCCGACGGTCGGCAGGATCCACAGTTCATTGCGCACCCCGACATCGCCGTTTGCGCGACGATAAAGCTGCACCTCGCGGTCGGCAGGCTGCGCCGTCGGCTCGATAAGATCGGGTTGATAGCGATACTCGTCAAGGTCGCTCAGGTTGGTTCGCGTATTATGGGCGTGAATATGCTCCCCTGGCGCGATATCCGCCAGCGCATGACCAATGGGCAGACCATACTTAATGACGTTTTCTCCCTTCGCAATCGCGTGTAGTGCGAACTTGTGGCCACGGATAACGTCCTGGCTTAACGTAACCGTATCGCCATCAATAGTGACCTGGGTACCCGCAGCCATATCAGCTAATGCGACAGCAACGTTATCCTGCGAATGGATCTTAATGTATTGCATATCAACCGACCTCTGGTCTTAATTCAGTTCAATCGCGAAGTAATCACGCGCATTGTTAAAGCAGATATTTTTCACCATCTCGCCCAGCAGCTGAATATCCGCTGGCGCTTCACCCGCTTCAACCCAGCGGCCGATCATCTGGCACAGGATGCGACGGAAATACTCATGGCGGGTGTAGGACAGGAAGCTGCGGCTATCGGTTAGCATGCCAACAAAGCGACTCAGCAGACCAAGCTGAGCGAGCTGGGTCATCTGACGTTCCATGCCGTCTTTCTGATCGTTGAACCACCAGCCGGATCCGAACTGCATCTTGCCCGGCATCCCTTCACCCTGGAAGTTACCGATCATCGTGCCCAGTACTTCGTTATCGCGTGGGTTCAGGCAGTAAAGAATGGTTTTCGGCAGCAGATTTTCTTCATTCTGCTTGCTCAGCAGACGGGACAGCTCTTCCGCCATCGGGCGATCGTTGATGGAGTCAAAACCAACATCAGGCCCTAACAGCTTGAACTGACGCTGGTTGTTATTGCGCAGCGCGCCGATATGGTACTGCTGTACCCAGCCGCGGCGAGCGTATTCGGCACCGAGGAAGACCAGCACGGCGGTTTTAAACTGCGCGACTTCATGCTCGCACAAGGTGGAACCAGCCAGACGGCGGGCAAGAATACTGTCCAGTTCAGCATCGCTGGCTTCGGCGAACAGCACGACATCCAGCGCGTGATCGGAAACTTTACAGCCGTGGGCGGCGAAGTGATCCAGACGCTTAACCAACGCGGACTGTAAATCAGCAAAGCGACGGATGTCGGTATCTGAGACTTCACCCAGCTTCGCCATGTAGTCGTTAAAAGTGGCTTGTTCAATGTTGAACGCTTTATCCGGGCGCCAGCTTGGCAGAACTTTGGTGGTGAAGGTCGTCTCTTTCGCCACTGCCGCATGATGTTCCAGAGAATCGATCGGATCGTCGGTGGTGCCGACCATTTTCACGTTCATTTGCGTCATGATGCCGCGAGCGGAGAAACGATCCTGGGTCAGCAACTCGTTGCACTGATTCCAGATTTCATCCGCAGTGTGTGGGGATAACACCTTACCGGTAATCCCAAACGGGCGGCGCAGCTCCAGGTGTGTCCAGTGATAGAGCGGGTTGCCGATAGTATGTGGAACGGTTGCTGCCCATGCGTCAAACTTCTCGCGGTCCGAGGCATCACCGGTACACAGGCGCTCAGCCACGCCATTTGTACGCATCGCGCGCCATTTGTAGTGGTCACCTTTCAGCCAGATGTCATACAGGTTTTTAAAGCGATAATTTTCGGCAATCTGCTGCGGCGGAAGATGGCAGTGATAGTCGAAAATCGGCTGGTCTTTGGCGTATTCGTGGTACAAGCGGCGGGAAAACTCGGTATCAAGCAGAAAATCTTCGGTCATAAACGGTGTCATTTTCATTTCCTCTTCGCCCCGTTTCGGAGCCCATCAGATGATTGACTATCATGCTGACAAAGTTATCACACCAATTTCCACAGGCCGAAATCTTTTTCGTGAGTTAGATCAATAAACGCTGACAAAAAAAGTACCCTTCAGGGAGTAAACGTTCTCCCAGGCCGCGCCAGCTCTGGCTTTGCTCGCAAGAGATAATACCCCCATAAACTTTCCCACTTTTGTGACAGTACTCAACTTTTAAAGTTGTATGACAAGTTATCTTTCTGCCGTCGCAACATATAAACCGACAGAGTGCACTTCCGATGAATAAACACATCGGGTTGACCGGTACGGATACCGAATTAAGCAAAACAACTGATGGCAAGGTTCGGGCCATATGGGTTTTCCCCCCTGAGCCCTCCGTTTCTCCTTCTCCACCCCTGTTACAGGGTTTGAAGATGGCCGCACTCGCTGCGGAGATATAACAAACGATGAGGTTTTACATGCGTAAAATTAAAGGGTTACGTTGGTACATGATCGCACTGGTGACAATGGGCACCGTGCTGGGCTACCTGACACGTAACACTGTGGCTGCGGCTGCGCCGACTCTGATGGAAGAGTTACACATCTCCACCCAACAGTATTCCTATATCATCGCAGCCTATTCAGCTGCTTACACCGTTATGCAGCCGGTAGCGGGCTACGTCCTTGATGTTCTGGGGACGAAAATCGGCTATGCCTTCTTTGCTATCGCCTGGGCCATTTTCTGCGGTTCAACGGCGCTGGCGGGCAGCTGGGGCGGATTAGCACTGGCTCGTGGCGCCGTCGGCGCGGCGGAAGCGGCGATGATCCCGGCAGGTCTGAAGGCCAGCTCTGAATGGTTCCCGGCAAAAGAACGCTCTATTGCCGTGGGCTACTTCAACGTGGGCTCCTCAATCGGTGCGATGATCGCTCCACCGCTGGTCGTCTGGGCGATTGTGATGCACAGCTGGCAGATGGCGTTCATCATTTCCGGTGTCTTAAGCTTTATCTGGGCAATGGCGTGGCTGGTATTCTACAAACACCCGCGTGACCAGAAGAAATTAACCGAGGAAGAACGCGAATACATCATTGGCGGTCAGGAATCTCATCACCAGACCAACAACAGCAAGAAAATGTCTCCGTGGCAGATTCTGCGTAACCGTCAGTTCTGGGGCATTGCGCTGCCGCGCTTCCTTGCTGAGCCAGCATGGGGGACCTTCAACGCCTGGATCCCGCTGTTCATGTTTAAAGTCTACGGCTTTAACCTGAAAGAAATCGCGATGTTTGCGTGGATGCCAATGCTGTTTGCCGACCTGGGCTGCATCGTCGGGGGCTACCTGCCACCGCTGTTCCAGCGCTGGTTCGGGGTTAACCTGATTGTGTCGCGTAAAATGGTCGTAACCATGGGCGCGCTGCTGATGATTGGCCCGGGGATGATCGGCCTGTTCACCAGCCCGTTCGTCGCCATCGCCCTGCTGTGCGTCGGCGGTTTTGCTCACCAGGCGCTGTCCGGTGCGCTGATTACGCTCTCTTCCGACGTGTTTGGTCGTAACGAAGTGGCTACCGCCAACGGTCTGACCGGTATGGCAGCCTGGATGGCGAGTACCATGTTCGCCCTGGTGGTTGGCGCTCTGGCAGATACCATCGGTTTCAGCCCGCTGTTCGCCGTGCTGGCGGTCTTCGACCTGCTGGGTGCCGTGGTTATCTGGACCGTGCTGAAGAACAAGTCGGCCGATGATGACATCCCGCCGCTCAGTACGAATAAGCCCGTGACGCAAAACTAGCCCTGATACGCTTAAATTCGTTCACAAAGCCGCCTCACAGAAGGCGGCTTTTTCATGCCTGATAGTGGTGAGATGCGCGTAAAAGTGGTATAACAAATCCAATATTGTCGCCATCTTCCGGGAGCGAATATGGAAATCACAGAACCGCGTCGTTTGTATCAGCAGCTTGCTGCCGAGCTGAAAGCGCGTATTGAACAAGGTGTCTACCTTGTGGGCGATAAGCTGCCCGCAGAACGGTTTATCGCCGATGAGAAAAGCGTCAGCCGCACCGTGGTTCGCGAAGCCATTATCATGCTGGAAGTGGAAGGCTATGTTGAGGTGCGCAAAGGCTCAGGCATCCATGTCATCTCCAACCATCCGAAACATCAGCAGGTGGTTGATGAAACGCTGGAGTTCGCCAGCTACGGGCCGTTTGAACTGCTGCAGGCGCGCCAGCTGATTGAAAGTAATATTGCCGAGTTTGCTGCCACCCAGGTGACCAAGCAGGACATCATGAAGCTGATGGAAATCCAGGAGAAGGCGCGTAAAGAGAAATGCTTTCGCGATTCAGAGTGGGATCTCCAGTTTCACGTCCAGGTTGCCCTGGCAACGCAGAATACCGCATTAGCCGCCATCGTTGAAAAAATGTGGACCCAGCGCGTGCATAACCCGTACTGGAAAAAGCTGCATGACCATATCGACCTGCGTACGGTGGATAACTGGTGTGACGATCACGACCAAATTCTGAAGGCGCTGATTCGCAAAGATCCTCACGCGGCGAAACTGGCCATGTGGCAGCATCTGGAAAACACCAAACTGATGTTGTTCAATGAGACCAGCGATGATTTTGAATTTAATGCCGACCGCTACCTGTTTGCTGAAAATCCGGTTGTTCACCTCGATACCGCAGCTAACGGCGTAAAATAAGCGATTATCCTCATCTCAGGCAGGCTCTCAGCGCCTGCCCGTAAACCCGCCTGGGTAAGCAAACATATATAGTGTCAGCCTGTGTAAAGACACTCGCCACCCGCCGCCGCAATCAGCAAAATCAACATGCAACAGACTGCAATTTTTCTGACGTAAAGTCAGTGCTTTTGTTACAATTAGATGCATTTTGTCGTTCTGAAAGTAGGCTTGCACTTACTTCACTTTTAAACAGGGAATCGTTCAGGACGCACGAACAGCGACCATAATCTAATAAGAATCTATGTCGCTACACACACGCGTTCAGACATACCGTTAACCGATGTACCAGGAATCGTGAATGGAACTATTAACCCAATTGTTGAATGCTTTGTGGAGCCAGGATTACGAGACCCTCGCGAATCCCTCCATGATTGGCATGCTGTATTTTGTCTTATTTATGATTTTGTTCCTTGAAAACGGCCTGCTTCCCGCCGCCTTTTTACCGGGCGACAGCCTGCTGGTTCTGGTCGGCGTCCTGATTGCCAAAGGCGCAATGGGCTTTCCGGAAACTCTGCTTCTGCTGACAACCGCGGCCAGTCTGGGTTGTTGGCTCAGCTATATTCAGGGCCGCTGGCTCGGCAATACGCGGATTGTGCAAAACTGGCTTTCGCATTTGCCGTCCCATTACCACCAGCGCGCGCACCACCTGTTCCATAAACACGGGCTTTCCGCCTTATTGATGGGCCGCTTTATTGCCTTCGTCCGTACGTTGCTGCCGACCATCGCCGGGCTTTCCGGTCTGAACAATGCCCGCTTTCAGTTCTTTAACTGGATGAGCGGCCTGCTGTGGGTTCTGATTCTCACCACCCTGGGTTACCTGCTGGGCAAAACCCCGGTATTCCTCAAATATGAGGATCAGCTGATGTCCTGCCTGATGCTGCTGCCGGTGGTGCTACTGGTATTCGGCTTAGTCGGATCGTTAGTTGTCCTGTGGAAGAAAAAATACAGAAGCCGGAGCTGATGATGGCCATAAAAAGCCTCTCCCGGCGCCGGCTTAGCTGGTTGCTGGGTGGCTCCGTGCTGTTGTGTGCGTTGTTCTGGCTATGGCTGGCGGTGCAGCAACAAGAATCGACCCTGACCATCCACCCTGTCTCTCAGGGCGTTGGCATGCCGGACGGTTTTTCCGTCTGGCATCATCTCGACGCCAACGGCATTCGTTTTAAAAGCATCACCCCGCAAAAAGACGGCCTGCTGATCAAATTTGATTCCAGCGAGCAAGGCATTGCCGCTAAAGAAGTGCTGGGCCGCGCCCTGCCACATGGTTATATTATTGCTTTGCTGGAGGAAGAGAATACGCCGACAGCATGGCTCTCCCGTCTGCGCGATGCGCCACACAGATTTGGATAAATAGCCAAAATTCTGAATATATTCACGCAGTTTGGTGGTTTCTCGTTTTACTTACTATGCTTAAGATTGCGGGAGCCGCCGGGCTGACGTTTATCGACTGGATCGGGCATATCTCCCGGGTATGCCCTCTCACAATGGAAGGTAGCATTCATGAAATACCGCATTGCTCTGCTCCTGGTCCTGGGTTCGCTTAGCGCCAGTGCCTTTGCCAACACCCCCTGTCAGGAAAAAGAGCAGGATATCAAGCGTGAGATTAGCTACGCTGAAAAACACCATAATCAGAGCCGTATTGACGGCCTGAATAAGGCACTCAGCCAGGTCAGAGCAAGCTGCAGTGACAGCCAGCTCAGAGCCGCTCATCAGCAAAAAATCGCCAAACAGCGCGAAGAAATTGCTGAACGTCAGCGGGACCTGCAGGAAGCCCGGCAAAAAGGCGATGCGGATAAGATCAGCAAGCGCCAGCACAAACTTGATGAAGCGCAGCAAGAGCTGAAAACGCTCGAGTCGCGTGATTACTAATAAGTCACTTTTTACGTTATGGACCCACTCTACAGGAGAGAAAGATGCCTAAAGACAACGTTGCAGACGATCTGCGTACAGAACTGAAAACGCTGGCTGATACCCTGGAAGAAGTGCTGAACTCCTCCACGGATAAGTCAAAAGAAGAAATTGGCAAACTGCGCAGTAAAGCAGAGAGTGCGCTGAAAGAAAGCCGCGTTCGCCTGGGTGAAACCAGCGATGCCATCGTCAAACAAACGCGTGAAACCGCCGCCCGCGCCGACGAGTACGTCCGCGAAAATCCGTGGACCGGCGTAGGTATTGGCGCAGCCGTTGGGCTGGTGCTGGGTGTCCTGCTGACGCGTCGTTAATTATGGCGGACTCTCAAAACACGCAAGGACCGGGCAAGAGCGTTTTCGGTATCGGCCAGCGCATCATTACGCTGCTGGTCGAAATGGTGGAAACGCGTCTGCGCCTGGTAGTCGTGGAGCTGGAGGAAGAGAAGGCGAACCTCTTCCAGCTGTTTTTAATGCTGGGACTGACGCTGCTGTTTGCCGCCTTTGGCCTGATGAGTCTGCTGGTCCTGATTATCTGGGCCATCGATCCGCAGTACCGGCTGTACGTGATGATTGCCACCACCGCCGTGCTGCTTCTTAGCTCGTTAATCGGTGGTATCTGGACGCTGCGTAAAGCACGCCGCTCGACTCTCCTGCGTCTGACGCGCAAAGAGCTGGCTGACGACCGGGCTCTGCTGGAGGACGAACGCTAATGAACAGCAAACAGGAACGCGAGCAGCGTAAAGCGCTGCTGCTGCGTCAGATCCAACAGCAGCGGCTGGATTTAATCGCCAGCCGCCGCGACTGGCTGGAAACGACCGCTCCGTTAGATCGTGGCTGGCAGACGTTTCAGCACCTTCGCTCCTGGGCAATGGTCGGCAGCGGCATCATGGCAGTCTGGTCCGTTCGCCATCCGCGCTTTTTACTCCGTTGGACAAAACGCGGCTTCGGTATCTGGAGCACCTGGCGCATGGTCAAAAGCCTGCTGCGCCAGCAATCATCCCTCTGATCCCCTTTTTCGACGCAGGCTAGCGGCCGCAGTTCACCGCTCCCGGGGCTTAAACGCCTCGTGATTCGTGCCGATTTTTATCCCATTCAGTCCTGCACGCCAGGGTCTATCCCTGCTCGTCTGCCAGGTCACGCCCTGTTTAGCCGCTATGATTACTCAGAATCTTTGATGAAGATCTACAGTTTTCCTTGCTAACATTTCCCTCAGAGCCTCGCTAATATTCTCTCCATCGACAGCAACCCCGCGTAACTACGCAGGATTGCACTAAAAAACAAAATCGCCGCCCTTTGGGTTTTCTGGAGTAAGAAATGAAAAAATTAGAAGATGTTGGTGTACTGGTAGCGCGTATTCTGATGCCAATCCTGTTTATCACTGCAGGATGGGGAAAAATCACCGGCTATGCGGGTACTCAACAATATATGGAAGCCATGGGCGTACCGGGCGCATTACTGCCGTTAACCATTCTGCTGGAGTTCGGCGGCGGTCTGGCGATTCTGTTCGGTTTCCTGACGCGTACCACTGCGCTGTTTACCGCAGGCTTCACCCTGCTGACTGCGTTCCTGTTCCACAGCAACTTTGCTGAAGGCGTGAACTCGCTGATGTTCATGAAAAACCTGACCATCGCAGGCGGCTTCCTGCTGCTGGCCATCACCGGTCCGGGCGCATTCAGCATCGACCGCGTGCTGAATAAAAAGTGGTAAGCGCACTATACTGAGTAACGAACAAAGCGAGGAGATATCTCCTCGCTTTTGCTATCTGAAGTCTGAAGGAGGAAAAAATGGGACAATTAGTCGACGGCGTCTGGCACGATACATGGTATGACACCAAATCAACCGGCGGGCGTTTCAAGCGTTCCGTTTCCGCCTTCCGCAACTGGCTGACTGCCGATGGTGCACCAGGCCCCTCCGGCAGCGGTGGCTTTGCCGCAGAAAAAGACCGGTATCATCTGTACGTTTCCCTTGCCTGCCCGTGGGCGCACCGCACGCTGATTCTGCGTAAGCTCAAAGGTCTCGATCCGTTTATTTCCGTCTCGGTAGTTCATCCCCTGATGCTGGAAAATGGCTGGACCTTTGGTGACGATTTTCCGGATGCAACCGGCGATTCGCTGTATCAACATGAATTTCTTTATCAGCTTTACCTGCATGCCGACCCGCACTACACCGGGCGCGTCACGGTACCGGTCCTGTGGGATAAAAAGCAGAAGACGATAGTCAGCAATGAATCGGCTGAAATCATCCGTATGTTCAATACCGCCTTCGACGGACTGGGCGCAACCGCCGGTGATTACTACCCGACCGTGCTGCGCGAAAACATCGATACGCTAAACGGCTGGATTTACGACAACGTCAATAACGGCGTCTATAAAGCCGGGTTTGCCACCAGCCAGCAGGCTTATGATGAGGCCGTCGATGCGGTGTTCACCTCGCTGGAACGTCTGGAACAAATTCTTTCCCGGCATCGCTACCTGACGGGCAGCGAGCTGACCGAAGCTGATATTCGTCTGTGGACGACTCTCGTGCGTTTCGATCCGGTCTACGTGACTCACTTTAAGTGCGACAAACGACGCATCAGCGATTATCCCAACCTGTATGGCTTCCTGCGCGATATCTACCAGATACCGGGCATTGCGGAGACGGTGAATTTTGCCCACATCCGCAACCACTACTATCGCAGCCATAAAACGATTAACCCGACCGGAATTATCTCTGTCGGACCGCAGCAGGATCTCTTTGAGCCCCATGGCCGTGACATTCTGTTCGGCTAACCCATCGGGCGCCATTTCCGGCGCCCGATATTTCAGTTCCTGAATATTTACCCGCCTGCCATTCACGTCTATTCTTATTGCGATCGCTTTAAAAACAAGTGATTGACCGTTAATCGAGGCGTAAAAATGGACTGGTATTTAAAAGTACTAAGAAACTATATTGGATTTGGCGGCCGCGCACGCCGCAAAGAATACTGGATGTTTATTCTGGTCAACATCATCCTGACTGGCGTGTTGAGCATCATCGATAAAATGCTGGGCTGGCAGCGCGCAGGAGGTGAAGGCATCCTGACAACGATTTATGGCGTGCTGGTCTTTTTACCGTGGTGGGCGGTGCAGTTCCGTCGTTTACACGACACGGATCGCTCGGCGTGGTGGCTGCTACTGATGCTGATTCCGGTTATTGGCTGGCTGGTCATTCTGGTCTTCAATTGTCAGAACGGTACGCCTGGAAACAATCGTTTCGGGCCGGACCCAAAATCCCTGTCATCATGACTCATGCGCTCCTCCCGCGGAAGGAGCGCATAGCGGATTTACTTCCTGGCAAACAGCTTCGGGATCTCCCGCAGACACCATGATTTCGCTTCGCCCATGCTATCGCGGCGCCATGCCATGATGATGTCGATTTCATTGGTATATTCCGGGCTGACGACCCGTAAACGCCCTTCGGCAATATCCTCCTCGACCAGTGGATAAGGCATCGTCGCGACCCCCAACCCCGCCAGCAGAGCCTGACGTTTATCTTCAATAGTACTGACCGTTAAGCGCGGCTGTTTGTCGAGCAGCTGTACCGTCAAAACCGGACGTTCGCGGGCGGTATCGGCTACCGCGATACCGCGATATTTTACCCGCGTCACCTCAGAAAGCGGCTCCGGTTCATGGTGAATAGGGTGATCCGGCGCAGCAACATAGACGTTCAGCACCGAATAGAGCTTGCGCGAGTTAATCTCCGACGAGGAGCGAAAATGCATATCAGGCGCGACAACAATATCCGCGCGCCCCTGTTCAAGCCGCTCCCACGCACCGGCCAGCACTTCGGTAATGACCGACAGCTGCGTATTTGATTTGGTCGCCAGCTTCTCGATGAGAGGAAAGAAATCCTGCGTTGGCACCAGAGCTTCAGTCACGATAGTCAGATGCGTTTCCCAGCCGCGCGAGAGCGCTTCGGCATCGGTCGTGAGCTTATCCGCCGCTTCCAGCAACACGCGCCCGCGTTCCAGCAACATCCGTCCGACGTTGGTGAATTTTGTCCGATGGCCCGAGCGGTCAAACAGCACCACATCCAGCTCTTCTTCCAGCTTTTGCATGGTGTAGCTGAGGGCGGAGGGCACCCGTCCGAGTTCGTCAGCCGCAGCAGCAAAGCTCCCACGCCTGTCGATAGCGTCCATTACGCGTAACGCTTCCAGCGTTAATGCTCTCTCTTTAGCCATAGCACTCTCATTCAGGAAATTTGAATATACCGGGCAGAATATCTGGCTAACAATACAGCGTCCATACCTTTACCATTGATTTAGTGTAAAGAGAGGTCAAGAACATGATTACTACCCGAACAGCCAAACAATGCGGACAAGCAGATTTCGGCTGGCTGCAGGCCCGCTACACCTTTTCCTTTGGACACTACTTTGACCCTAAACTGTTAGGCTACGCCTCCCTGCGCGTGCTCAACCAGGAAGTTCTGGCACCCGGCGCGTCGTTTCAACCGCGTACCTACCCAAAAGTCGATATTCTGAACCTGATTCTGGAAGGGGAAGCGGAGTATCGTGACAGTGACGGCAACCATGTGCAGGCAAAGGCCGGTGAAGCGCTGCTGATATCCACTCAGCCAGGCGTGAGTTACAGCGAGCACAACCTGAGTAAAGACGGCTCTCTGACGCGGATGCAGCTGTGGCTGGACGCCTGCCCGCAGCGGGAAAACCCGCTGGTGCAGAAGATGACTATTGCCGGCGTCGGGCAGCAGATACTCGCGTCTCCGGACGGTGCAGATAACAGTTTGCAACTGCGCCAGCAGGTCTGGATCCACCATCTCGATCTCGCCAAAGGCGAGCGGGTGAATATCCAGCTTCACGGGCCACGCGCCTACCTGCAATCTATTCATGGAACGGTGCATGCTGTCGCGCATGAGGAACAGAAACAGGCGCTGACCTGCGGCGATGGGGCATTTATTCGTGACGAAGCTAACATTACCCTCGTTGCCGATACGCCTTTGCGCGCTTTGCTGATAGATTTACCGGTGTAATTACGGGAGTCATGGAGTCTGTCAGTGAGTAAGCATAAGAAGAAAGCAAAGAAAGCCGTTACGCCACCTCAAGCTCTGTTCGTTGAGCCAACGGAGCCCGTGAATTTTGGCTATGAAGAGATGCTGAGCGAGCTGGAAGCTATTATTACCGAAGCTGAAGTCCGGCTTCAGGATGAAGAGCGCGCCGCCTGACGTATTTAACCCGGCCCCAAATGGGGCCGATTATCTGGCCGCCCTGTGCTGTATTTTATCCATTCGGCTGCATAATGGGATTCCCGGATGGGCCCATCAACCGCACATCCATTCTCGGCCCTGGTAACATAATATGATGTTCGTCCAGCGCATCTTTAATATTTTCCAGAAGATCGAAATAGGTGTCCCAGTATTCAACATTTTTCACCCAAACGCGTATGGTAAAGTTAAGTGTTGACGGTCCAAGCTCAATAAGGCGCACCGTTGTCCCACGAGATTTATCAATTCGTTTGTCGTTATCAATAATATGCTGAATCACATCTTTTACTTCGCCAATACGGCTTTGGTAGGCGACGCCCAGCAGAATATCAATACGCCGCCATGGATGACGAGAATAGTTCACAATACTGTCGGCGATAATCTTACCGTTTGGAATAACAACTTCTTTGTTATCAACAGTCAGCAACGTCGTCGAGAAAACATGTACCGATTGTACAACGCCGGATACGGCCCCGACCTCAACAAAATTACCGGCACGAAAAGGGCGCAACGTCACCAGCAGCACACCTGCGGCAAAGTTTGATAGTGACCCCTGCAACGCCAGGCCAATCGCTAACCCCGCGGCACCAATAACAGCAATAATGGATGATGTTTCAATTCCTACTCTGCCCAAAGCAGCGACAATGGCGAATGCCATCGTAATATAGCGAACAATAGCGGCAAAAAAGTGGACCACCGTGGCGTCAACATTTCTGCGGAGAAGAATTCGTTCTATGGCTTTTGATAAGAGCTTAGATATCAATTTCCCGACAAACAGCAATATTAAGGCTGCGGCAATATTCCAGCCAAACTGGATGATAGTGTCACCATGACCTTTAAGCCATTCAATGGCATATTTAACCTGTGGGAACAAAACAAAGCTTTTCATGCTATACACTCTCCTGTTCGGGTGTAAAAGAATAAAAATGCTATCCATTAACCTGAAAAAAGGCAGAATGCACACCAGGAATAATTGCCAAAAACGGATAGAACAGACCAGTATTGAGCCTGATATTATCTCTGAGAATTCAGTTAAGCACAGTCGGAAAAACGTTTAAATTTATATATTGCCCGGAAATATTTATTGTTCAATTACCCTGAAGCTAATGTGTCAGTTATTTATCCCCACGCTTAGCTTAGAGCCTACCCCAGATAGCAAAACGCCCATACAGATTGCGCTGTATGGGCGTTTCTGAATGATAGAAGCTGACCGGTAAGCCGCTTTCTTTTCGTTGAGAACGGAGTGGGCAGTCGTTCATCGCTTTTCCGATAGCAAAACGCCCATACAGATTGCGCTGTATGGGCGTTTCTGAATGATTGAAGCTGACCGATAAGCCGGGTTCTGTCGTGGACAGTCATTCATCTAGGCCAGCAATCGCTCACTGGCTCAAGCAGCCTACCCGGGTTCAGTACGGGCCGTACCTTGTGAACCCCTATTTGGCCTTGCTCCGGGTGGAGTTTACCGTGCCACGAACTGTTACCAGTCGCGCGGTGCGCTCTTACCGCACCCTTTCACCCTTACCTGATCCCGCTTGCGCGGGCCATCGGCGGTTTGCTCTCTGTTGCACTGGTCGTGGGTTTCCCCCCCAGGCGTTACCTGGCACCCTGCCCTATGGAGCCCGGACTTTCCTCCCCTCCGCCCGTCTCCCCCCGAAAGAGGACGACGACGAAGCGGCGACTGTCTGGTCAGCTTCGGCGCGAAGTATAAAAGGTTTACCGCCGGTTGTCATCCTTCCATCGCAATCCCGACCTGCAATGTCGCGGCAATATTACGTGAAGCGCGATAAATGTTATCCGAGGCGCCACGGAAGGCCTCTTCCAGGGTGGTGATGGTGGTCAGCACACTGAACACCGCGTCAATACCGTACTGATGCACAACGCCAACGTCACGAGTCAGACTACCGGCAATACCAATCACCGGCTTATGGTATTTTTTCGCCACGCTTGCAACACCGACCGGCACCTTACCGCTAATACTTTGACTGTCGAGCCTTCCTTCACCAGTCACCACCAGCGAACAATCGAGAATATGCTCTTCCAGATTTAACGCCTGGGTCACGATCTCAATACCGCTGCGTAGCTCTGCGTTCAGGAATGCCATCAGCGCTGCGCCCATCCCACCGGCGGCACCGGCCCCAGCGACCTCTTTGACATCAACATGCAGGTCGCGCTTAATGACATCGGCATAGCGCTCAAGATTACGATCCAGCTCAAGGATCATCGCTTCCGTCGCCCCTTTTTGTGGGCCGAAAATACGTGAAGCGCCCATTTCGCCGATCAATGGATTAGAGACATCGCAGGCAACGCGAATAGAACATTCCTGCAATCGCACGTCCAGCGCAGACAGGTCAATCGAATTCAGACTGGCAAGGCTGCCGCCGCCGTAGCCAATGTCTGCGCCATTTGCATCACGGAGTCGCGCGCCCAGCGCCTGCACCATCCCCGTACCACCGTCATTGGTCGCACTGCCACCAATGCCGATAATGATATTTCTCGCCCCATGTTCCAGCGCCAGCAAAATCAGCTCACCGGTACCGCGCGAGGTCGTCAATAGCGGATTTCGCTGCGCGGGTGGTACCAGCCCCAGCCCGCTGGCCGCCGCCATTTCAATAAACGCGGTTTTGCCATCACCGGAAAGCCCCCAGCAAGCGTCAACCGGAACACCCAGCGGCCCCGTCACACAAGCGCTCATCTCGGTTCCCTGCGTCGCGGCTATCATCGCCTCAACGGTGCCTTCTCCGCCATCGGCGAGAGGAACCTTCACGTAGAGCGCGTCGGGGAAAATTTCCCGAAAACCTTTTTCTATAGCCTGTGCAACCTCAGTGGCCGAGAGGCTTTCTTTATAAGAGTCTGGGGCGATTACGATTTTCATAGTTATGTAGCCTGACAGTGCCGCGCAAGGCAAGAATTACAGGGCGCGCATCCGCGCCCTTCTTGTTAGCGAGTGACTTCCACTTTCGCCAGTTTTTCGTAGTAGCATGCAATCGCACTGTGGTCAGCCGTTCCCAGACCATCGGCACGCAAGGCCTGCATCATCTCCATCACCGCAGCGGTCAGCGGCAGCTGCGCCCCCACGCCGTGGGAGGTATCCAGCGCATTCGCCAGATCTTTGATATGCAGATCGATGCGGAAACCCGGCTTGAAGTTGCGATCCATCACCATCGGCGCTTTGGCATCCAGTACGGTGCTACCGGCCAGCCCGCCGCGGATTGCCTGGTACACCAGATCCGGATTAACGCCGGCTTTCGTCGCCAGAGTCAGCGCTTCAGACATCGCGGCAATGTTCAGTGCCACAATGACCTGGTTAGCCAGCTTGGTCACGTTACCCGCACCGATATCACCGGTGTGTACGACGGAGCCCGCCATGGCCTTCAGCAGATCATAATATTTGTCGAAAATCGCTTTATCGCCGCCCACCATGACCGACAGAGTCGCGTCGATAGCCTTCGGTTCTCCGCCGCTAACCGGCGCATCGAGCATATCGACACCTTTCGCTTTCAGCGCATCGCTGATTTCGCGGCTCGCCAGCGGCGCTATCGAGCTCATATCAATCAGCACGGTGCCCGGCTTCGCCCCTTCGATGATGCCGCCTTCGCCCAGCGCAACCTCTTTCACATGCGGGGAGTTCGGCAGCATGGTGATTATCACGTCACACTGTTCAGCGATCGCTTTCGCCGAAGCGGCTGTTTCAGCGCCTGCAGCAATGACTTCAGCAATCGCCTCCGGGTTACGATCGGCAACCACCAACGAGTAACCCGCTTTGAGGAGGTTTTTACTCATGGGTTTACCCATGATGCCAAGGCCAATAAATCCAACTTTCATTGTCATGTCTTTATCTCTCTTGTTTCGGTGGCGGTTATTTCTTAAAGGAATCAGCCAGTTTCTGCGTGGCGGAACGGAATACGCCCAGGTCGCTGCCAACGGCGACAAAGGTTGCCCCCCACTCCAGATAGCGACGCGCATCGGCCTCTGCCGGAGCCAGAATGCCGCTCGGCTTACCGTGTTTTTTCGCACTCGCAAAAATGTGCTGGATAGCCTGTTGGACTTCCGGGTGAGAAGCGTTGCCCAGATGTCCCAGCGCGGCGGCCAGGTCGCTTGGGCCAACAAAAATACCGTCAACGCCTGGGGTGGCGGCGATTGCATCGACGTTGTCCACGCCCTGCTGGCTTTCGATTTGTACCAGGATGGTGATATTTTTGTTCGACTGCACGAAGTAATCTGGCACGGTGCCAAACATATTGGCGCGGTGTGACACAGAAACGCCGCGAATACCTTCTGGCGGATAGCGGGTCGAAGCGACAGCGTTGACGGCTTGTTCTTCGCTCTCAACGAACGGAATCAGGAAGTTATAGAAACCGATATCCAGCAGGCGTTTAATAATGACCGGCTCATTGGTGGGTACACGTACAACCGGTGCGCTGGCGCTGCCTTTCAGCGCCATCAACTGGGGGATAAAGGTGGAGATATCGTTCGGCGCATGCTCGCCATCCAGTACCAGCCAGTCGAAACCTGCCAGGCCTAACACTTCTGTACTGATCGGGCTGGCCAGTGCGGACCAGCAGCCAATCTGAACCTGATGCGCCGCCAGGGCGGCCTTAAATTTGTTCGGGAAGATATCGTTGTTCATCGCTTATACCTTGTCACTTAACCGTTAATTATTTCTGCAGTTCCATACGTTTGATGTCGCCGACAATAAACAGATAGCAAATCATTGCCATCAGGGCCGAGCATCCGACGAAGACCAGCGCTGCGTTGAATGAGTGCAATTCACTTACCAGGTAACCAATCACCAGCGGAGTTACGATGGAAGCGACGTTGCCAAAGACGTTGAATACGCCGCCGCACAGGCCAACAATTTCTTTCGGCGCGGTGTCGGAAATCACCGGCCAGCCCAGTGCGCCAAACCCTTTACCGAAGAACGCCAGCGCCATCAGCATCACGACCAGCGCCGTATTATTGGTGTAGTTACACAGAATGATGGTTGATGCCAGCAGCATTCCCAGGACAATCGGCAGCTTACGTGCCATGGTGAGAGACCAACCACGTTTAATCAGATAGTCAGAGAACACCCCGCCCAGCACACCTCCGGCAAAACCACACAGTGCCGGGATGGAGGCCACCAGACCCACTTTCAGAATCGACATGCCTTTTTCCTGTACCAGGTAAATCGGGAACCAGGTAAGGAAGAACCAGGTAATGGTATTGATAAAATACTGACCAAAGAACACGCCCAGCATCATGCGGTTGCTCAACAGCTGCTTGATATAGTGAAGCTTTGGTCCACTGGCCGCTGCGCTGCCCGGCTTTTTGTGGTCCATATCAACGACCGCACCGTTCTCGGAGATAAACTTCAGCTCCTCTTTGCTCATTCGCGGATGGTCGGTCGGGTTATGGATCAGCTTGACCCACAGACCGGTCAGCACAAAGCCAATCACGCCCATCACGGTAAAGACGTGCTCCCAACCCCAGGCAAAGGTCAGCCAGCCCAGCAGCGGCGAAAACAGCGCCAGAGAGAAATACTGTGCGGAGTTAAAGATAGCCGAGGCGGTACCGCGCTCTTTCGTCGGGAACCAGGCAGCCACAATACGGGCATTCGCCGGAAAGGAAGGGGCTTCTGAAAAGCCGAGCATAAAGCGCATGATGAACATCGAAATCCCGGCCCAGGCCAGCGGGAACATATCGACAAAGCCTTGCAGGAACGTAAACAGCGACCAGAAGAACAGGCTATAGGTATAGACTTTCTTCGAGCCAAATTTATCGAGCAGCCAGCCTCCGGGGATCTGCATCAGCAAGTATGCCCAACCAAAAGCAGAGAAAATATAGCCCATTGAGACCGCGCTCAGCTGGAGCTCTTTTGCCACTTCGGTGCCGGCAATTGATAACGTTGCACGGTCAGCATAGTTAACGGCGGTAACAATGAATATTATCAGCAAAATTAAATATCGGGTTGGCACACCTTTTCTTTCTTCTATCGTTGCATCCAGACTCATTTAATATTCCTCAGGCACGACACACCTTCCATTTATTTATTTTTGGTGTGATTCTTAATTATTAATAAATCAATATCAGGGGCTATCGATTTACTCATCCGGCGCATTGCAAGCATGACTCAGTATAATCAGCTCGCGGTCATTGGACACTGTGCACAAGACCCATAAGGACAATAAATAAATCATTATAATTGTGCAAATGCCATAATGAATGGGCGCTGATGCACAGTTCCGGTGTTTTCCCTCTTTAACGGGTTCGCGCTAGCAACAATGAGTGATTTAGATCACATTTTAAAATCAAAACACCTGACATTCTTTCTCCCAGAAATCTGAAATTCCGAATTGAATAACCGTTTTATTTTATTATTCGCACCTTGCTGGAGAATACTGGACAATGGCTAACATTGAAATTAAACAACAATCGCCGACGGCGTTTTATATAAAAGTACACGCAACGGATAATGTGGCGATTATTGTTAACGATCGAGGTTTACAAGCCGGAACGCGTTTCCCTGATGGGCTAACGCTCATAGAACATATCCCGCAAGGTCACAAAGTGGCATTGGTTGATATTCCCGCTCACGGTGAAATCATCCGCTACGGCGAAGTTATTGGCTACGCGGTACGCGATATCCCGCAGGGCAGCTGGATTGACGAATCACTCGTTGAACTCCCGAAGGCGCCGCCGCTGAACACGCTACCGCTGGCAACGAAAGTCCCGGAGCCTCTCCCTGCGCTTACCGGCTATACCTTTGAGGGTTATCGCAATGCGGACGGCAGCGTCGGCACCAAGAACCTGCTCGGTATCACCACCAGCGTACATTGCGTGGCGGGTGTTGTAGATTATGTTGTGAAAATTATTGAACGAGACCTGCTGCCAAAATACCCGAATGTTGATGGCGTGGTCGGTCTCAACCACCTGTACGGCTGCGGCGTGGCGATCAACGCCCCGGCCGCCGTGATCCCTATTCGTACGATCCATAATATTTCGTTGAATCCCAATTTCGGCGGCGAAGTCATGGTGGTTGGGCTGGGCTGTGAAAAGCTCCAGCCGGAGCGACTGCTTCAGGGTACCGACGATGTCCAGCCCGTCGCCGTCGACAGTGCCAGCATCATCCGCCTGCAGGATGAACACCACGTCGGGTTCCAGTCGATGGTTGACGATATTCTGCAGGTAGCAGAACGGCATCTGGCGAAACTGAACGCCCGCCAGCGCGAAACCTGCCCGGCCTCTGAACTGGTGGTGGGCATGCAGTGCGGGGGCAGCGATGCCTTCTCCGGCGTCACCGCCAACCCCGCCGTCGGCTATGCGTCCGATCTGCTGGTTCGCTGTGGCGCAACCGTGATGTTCTCTGAGGTGACTGAAGTCCGCGATGCTATCCACCTGCTGACGCCACGGGCGATCAACGAAGAGGTGGGTAAACGCCTGCTCGAAGAGATGGCCTGGTACGATAACTATCTGGATTTAGGTAAAACCGACCGCAGCGCCAACCCTTCCCCCGGCAATAAGAAAGGCGGCCTGGCGAACGTGGTGGAAAAAGCGCTGGGATCTATCGCTAAATCCGGCAAAAGCGCGATTGCCGAGGTCCTCTCTCCGGGCCAGCGCCCAACTAAACGCGGCCTGATCTTCGCCGCCACGCCGGCCAGCGACTTTGTCTGTGGCACTCAGCAGGTTGCTTCGGGGATCACGGTTCAGGTGTTTACCACCGGCCGCGGCACGCCATATGGTCTGGTAGCAGTACCGGTTATCAAGATGGCGACCCGTACCGAACTGGCAAACCGCTGGTATGACTTAATGGATATCAACGCCGGGACTATCGCCACCGGCGAAGAGACGATTGAAGATGTTGGCCTGAAGCTGTTCGAGTTTATTCTGGATGTGGCGAGTGGTCGTAAGAAAACCTTCTCTGACCGCTGGGGCCTGCACAATCAGCTGGCGGTGTTTAACCCGGCTCCGGTGACCTGATTTCCGCCGGACGGCATAGCGTTGAGCCTCTCTCCTGCAAGGAGGGAGGCCACGTTTAGCCCTTCACCAGTCGCACATCAATGCCGCTTTTGCGCAGCCCATCAAGGCTTTCGGTCGGGATCCCTTCATCAACGATAATCATATCAATTCGCTGCGTATCAATAATCTTATGCAGGCTTGAACGATTAAATTTCGTTGAGTCGGTCACGACAACGATCCGCTCCGCCACCTCGCTCATCCGCCGGTTCAGACGCGCTTCATCTTCATTGTGGGTACTCACGCCGCGATCGAGATCGATGGCATCGACGCCGAGAAAAAGCATGTCAAAGTGGTAATTCTGTAGGGACTGCTCTGCCTGGTCGCCATAGAACGACTGAGACTGGCGACGAAGGTGGCCCCCGGTCATCAACAGCTCCACCCCTTCGGCATCCAGCAGCGCATTCGCCACGTTCATCCCGTTAGTCATGACGATCAAATCGGTATGTTGACGCAGCATGCGGGCAATTTCATACGTTGTGGTGCCGGAGTCGAGAATAATCCGGTGCCCCGGTTGAATCAGTTCTACCGCCGCCTGTGCAATACTGCGCTTCACCGCAGTATTGAGCGCACTTTTATCTTCCACTGAGGGTTCAGGAGCCGGCATTGTCCCATCGCAAATTAGCGCGCCACCGTAGGCACGAACGGCAATACCCTGCTTTTCCAGGAAGGCCAGATCGTTGCGAATAGTGACCGTCGAGACGCCGTATAAAAGAGAAAGGTCGTTCACCTGCACGCTTCCCTGCTGCCGCAAGCGCTGGATAATTTGCTCGCGCCTTTCACTCGTGCCGCTGATACGCTTATCCACAGAAGAGTCGGTACCGCTCATAAGTATTCCTTTGTTCAAATCTTTCGTTTCATTTCGTTTTGTCTATTAACACCTTTCTTTTGGCGGAATGCAAGCCCCATAAAACCGGAGTTCAGCGCATCTGCTATCGCTGAAAACTTTCATTACATTTCTTTTGTGAGACAGATCGTAAAACAAAAACCTTTCATTTTGTTTTCATGAGACCTTTATGCAATATAAAATGAAATAAATCGAAAGATAAATGTCATTACCATCCGAAATGGAGAGGAAAGTGAAACATCTGACAAACATGGTGGAACAGCATAAACAAGGCGGGAACAACGGAATTTATGCCGTCTGTTCCGCCCATCCACTGGTGCTTGAAGCCGCCATTCGTTATGCCCAAATGCAGCAAACTCCACTCCTGATTGAAGCAACATCGAACCAGGTCGATCAGTTCGGCGGCTATACCGGTATGACACCCACTGATTTCCGCGGCTTCGTCTGCCAGCTTGCCCGTTCGCTCAATTTTCCCCTGACGCAGCTGATCCTCGGCGGCGATCATCTCGGTCCCAACCGCTGGCAAAACCTGCCCGCCGCTCAGGCGATGGCCAATGCCGACGATTTAATTAAAAGCTACGTCGCCGCCGGTTTTAAAAAAATCCACCTCGATTGCAGCATGTCCTGCGAGGGTGACCCGGTACCGTTAACCGATGAGATTGTCGCTGAACGTGCCGCGCGTCTGGCCACGGTGGCTGAAGACACCTGCCGCCAGCGCTTTGGTGAATCCGACCTGGTTTACGTCATCGGTACCGAAGTGCCCGTTCCTGGCGGAGCCCACGAAATGCTGACCGAACTGCAGGTCACCACTCCTGATGCCGCGCGCGCGACGCTCGAAGCGCATCGCCATGCTTTTGCGCAATGCGGGCTGACCGACATCTGGCCACGCATAATTGGATTAGTCGTGCAGCCCGGCGTCGAATTCGATCACACCCATATTATCGACTATCAGCCTCAGCGGGCCGAAGCGCTTAGCGCCACGATTGAAGACTATGATGAATTGATCTTTGAAGCCCACTCTACCGATTACCAGACACCGCAGGCTCTACGCCAGCTGGTGAAAGATCACTTCGCCATTTTGAAGGTAGGTCCGGCGCTTACCTTCGCTCTGCGCGAAGCGCTGTTCTCACTTTCGGCCATAGAAGAAGAGCTTCTGCCTGCGAAGGCGTGCTCCGGCCTGCGTCACGTGCTGGAAAACGTGATGCTCGATCGCCCTGAATACTGGCAAAACCACTACCATGGCGATGGCAATGCGCGACGTCTGGCACGGGGCTATAGCTATTCAGACCGCGTGCGCTACTACTGGCCGGACCGGCAAATCGATGAGGCGTTTGAACGCCTGGTACGCAATCTTGCGGACCGGCCACTCCCACTGCCGCTCCTCAGCCAGTATATGCCGCTGCAGTACACCAAAGTTCGCGAGGGCGATCTCAAGGCGGAACCGCGAGCACTCATCCTCGATCACATTCAGGACATACTGCAGCAGTACCACGCCGCCTGTGCGGCCGTTATGTCACATAGCGCGTAACCGTTTCTGCTAACGTGGGCTATCCGTTTACAGCAGACAGCGGCGGGTAAACCCGACACGAATTCCAGGCGAAAAATGCTAAGTAAGAGGAGTCACAATGTTAGGTATTATTCTTTGCGGTCACGGTGGGTTCGCTACCGGGATGGAAAAAGCGATGAAGCAGATCCTCGGCGAACAGACACAATTTATCGCCATTGATTTCCCTGAAACATCGACCACTGCACAACTAACCTCTCAGCTGGAGCAGGCAGTTGCAGAACTTGAAGACGCGGACGGTATTATCTTTTTGACTGACCTGCTGGGAGGAACGCCATTTCGGGTGGCCTCCACGCTGGCAATACAGAAACCGGGCAGTGAAGTCATCACCGGCACCAACTTACAGTTAGTGTTGGAAATGGTCATGGAACGTGAGGGCTTATGCAGTGAGGCGTTTCGCGTACAGGCGCTGGAGTGCGGCCATCGCGGCTTGACCAGCCTGAGTGATGAGCTAGGACGCTGTCGCACGGAAAAGCCCGTGGAAGAAGGAATCTGATGCCGTTACCTGAGCCAGGTAACGCGAATATCACTCATCCTGTCGCGAAACAGGCCACTTCGCTGACCCTTTCATTACGCCGCATAAAGCCTTCGTTTCAAACCGAAGGCTTTCTTTTCCTTTCATAAAGCCGTCTGATTTATAAATAAATAATAATATTATCTATTAAAAACAATACATTATCTTTTCATTCTGCGTTTCGATCACAAATTTCGTTTTATTTCCTTAATCGTGCATTGAACTTTCACTTTCTTTCGTATAAATTTTATAAAACTGATTAAGCAAACAAGTGAAACGAAACGAAAGATAGCGACATTTTGCCAGCGTCTGATGTGGAATTCACACGATTAAGGACCGAGCTATGCCTGAAACCTCTACCGCCGCCTTTGCTAGCACTGGCACCTGGACTGAAGCAGAGATCCGTCAGCAGCCTGCCTGCTGGCTACGTTCACTCAGCAATATCGACAATATTCGCTCGGCGATCGACAGCTTCCTTACCCCCCTGCTACGCAAAAACGACCTGCGAATTGTCCTGACCGGAGCCGGCACCTCCGCCTTTATCGGCGAGATCATCGCGCCCTGGCTGTCGCGCCATACCGGAAAAAATTTCAGCGCGGTCCCGACGACCGATCTGGTCACAAACCCCATGGACTACTTTAACGCGGCACATCCGCTGCTGCTGGTCTCCTTCGCCCGCTCTGGCAATAGCCCGGAGAGCGTCGCGGCTGTCGAACTGGCTAACCAATTCGTACCTGAATGTTACCACCTGTCGATTACCTGCAATGAAGCCGGCAGCCTGTATCAAAATGCAGTAAACAACCCTAATGCCTTTGCGCTATTAATGCCGGCTGAAACCCACGATCGCGGCTTCGCAATGACCAGCAGCATCACCACCATGATGGCAAGCTGCCTTGCGGTGTTTGCACCAGAAACGATCAACAGCACAACGTTCGGTGACGTGGCGGATCGCTGCCAAACGATCCTCACGTCGCTCGGCGATTTTAGCAATGGCGTATTTGGTCATGAGCCGTGGAAACGGATCGTCTACCTTGGCAGCGGTGGATTACAGGGTGCGGCTCGTGAATCGGCTCTCAAGGTCCTGGAATTGACCGCAGGCAAGCGAGCGGCATTTTATGACTCTCCTACCGGCTTCCGCCACGGCCCTAAATCACTGGTTGATAAAGAAACGCTGATTGTGGTGTTGGTTTCCAGTCATCCGTATACCCGTCAGTACGATCTCGATCTGCTGGCCGAACTACGCCGCGACAACCAGGCCATGCGCGTGGTAGCGATTGCCGCTGAGAACGATGCTGCTATCGAAGCCGGTCCGCACATCCTGTTACCGCCTTCTCGTACGTTTATCGATGTCGAACAGGCTTTCTGCTTCCTGATGTATGCCCAGACTTTCGCTCTCGCACAATCTATCAGCGTCGGTAATACCCCGGACGCGCCTTCCATCAGCGGTACGGTTAACCGCGTGGTACAAGGCGTTGTCATTCATCCCTGGATTGCTTGAGAGGATCGCATCATGAGCATTATTTCAACGAAATACCTCCTGCTGGACGCTCAGGCAAAAGGCTATGCGGTCCCTGCCTTCAACATTCATAACGCCGAGACTATTCAGGCGATCCTCGAAGTATGCCGCGAAATGCGATCGCCGGTGATCCTCGCGGGGACTCCGGGCACGTTCAAACACATTGCGCTGGAAGAGATCTACGCGCTGTGCAGCGCTTATTCCGCGACTTACGGCATGCCGCTGGCACTGCACCTCGATCATCATGAATCGCTGGAAGATATCACCCATAAAGTGAACGCCGGCGTTCGCAGCGCCATGATCGATGGCAGCCATTTCCCGTTTGCTGAGAATGTCAGGCTGGTGAAATCGGTCGTGGATTTTTGCCACGCCCGTGATTGCAGCGTAGAGGCAGAACTCGGTCGCCTGGGTGGCATGGAAGATGACATGAACGTGGATGCTGAAAGCGCATTTCTGACCGATCCGCAGGAGGCAAAACGTTTTGTTGAGCTGACTGGCGTCGACAGCCTCGCGGTGGCCATAGGCACCGCCCACGGGCTTTACAGCAAAACGCCAAAAATTGACTTCCAGCGTCTGGCGGAAATCCGCGAAGTCGTGGACATACCTCTGGTGCTGCACGGCGCGAGCGACGTACCAGACGATTACGTCCGTCGCACTATCGAACTGGGAGTCTGCAAAGTTAACGTGGCCACCGAATTGAAAATTGCATTCGCCGCGGCGGTCAAAAAATGGTTCGCCGAAAACCCGCAGGGTAACGATCCTCGCTACTATATGCGCGTCGGCATGGATGCCATGAAAGAGGTGGTCAGAAACAAAATCACCGTTTGCGGGTCGGCGGATAAATTAGCGATCGATTCGGTATCGGTTTCTTAAATCAAGCGCAAGCATATTATTTTAATAATGCGTAACTTACCGATCATATTGACAGGAATTAATCATATGAGTACTCCAAATATTTTATTAACCCGCATTGATAACCGCCTGGTCCATGGCCAGGTCGGTGTCACCTGGACATCCACGATTGGTGCAAATTTATTGATTGTTGTCGATGATGAAGTCGCAAACGACGACATTCAGCAAAAGTTAATGGGGATGACGGCAGACACCTACGGCT
The DNA here is from genome assembly GCF_051131765.1 of Klebsiella sp. I138. Classification (NCBI taxonomy): domain Bacteria; kingdom Pseudomonadati; phylum Pseudomonadota; class Gammaproteobacteria; order Enterobacterales; family Enterobacteriaceae; genus Klebsiella; species Klebsiella sp. I138. The sequence goes on along the minus strand of NZ_CP180447.1, from coordinate 4,769,794 downwards.
TCGGCATTCGTTTTTTCTCAATAGAGAAAACGATCGCCATCATTTCTAAGGCGGCCCCTCACCAGAAAATTTTTCTCATCTGCCGTACTCCGGCTACCGTCAGAAAACTTATCGAAGGCGGCGTGCCATTAAAAGATGTCAATGTTGGAAATATGCATTTCTCTGAAGGGAAAAAACAGATCAGCAGTAAGGTCTATGTCGATAATCACGATTTAGATAATCTGCAATTTATCAAGCATAGCGGCGTAAACATATTTATTCAGGATGTTCCCGGAGATACGAAAGAGGGCATCCCTGATTAATTGCAGAGTCTCGATATTCTAATAACTGAAATCACTATTACGAGGCAACAAAATGCACGAAATAACCCTCATTCAGGGAATTTCCCTGGCCGCATTAGTTTTTGTTCTTGGGATAGATTTTTGGCTGGAAGCTCTTTTCCTTTTTCGTCCGATCATCGTTTGTACGCTTACCGGGGCGATCCTTGGTGACATCCATATTGGTTTAATCACCGGGGGTCTGACTGAACTGGCCTTTGCGGGCCTGACTCCTGCCGGCGGCGTGCAGCCGCCAAACCCCATCATGGCGGGGGTAATGACGACCGTCATCGCCTGGACCACCGGCGTTGATGCTAAAACCGCAATCGGTTTAGGTCTGCCGTTTAGCCTGTTAATGCAATATGTCATTTTGTTCTTCTACTCGGCATTTTCGTTATTTATGTCTAAAGCCGATAAATGCGCGAAAGAGGCCGACACGGCAGCGTTTGCTCGTCTGAACTGGACGACGACGCTGATTGTCGCCTGCTCGTACGCCGTTATTGCCTTTCTCTGTACTTACCTGGCGCAAGGGGCAATGCAGGCCCTGGTGAAAGCAATGCCTGCCTGGCTGACCCACGGCTTCGAAGTGGCGGGCGGTATTCTGCCTGCGGTCGGTTTCGGTCTGCTGCTGCGCGTGATGTTTAAGGCGCAATATATTCCTTACCTCATCGCAGGCTTTCTGTTTGTCTGTTACATCCAGGTCAGCAACCTGCTGCCGGTAGCCGTTTTAGGCGCTGGATTTGCGGTTTACGAATTCTTCAATGCGAAAGCAAAAAACGCCGCGCAGTCTCAGGCTACCGCGCCAAAAAAAGATGAAGAGGATTATAGCAATGGGATCTGAAATCAGTAAAAAAGACATTACGCGCCTGGGTTTTCGCTCCTCTTTACTTCAGGCCAGTTTCAACTACGAACGTATGCAGGCGGGTGGTTTTACCTGGGCGATGCTGCCGATCCTGAAAAAGATCTATAAAGGTGATAAAGAAGGCCTTAGCGCCGCCATGAAGGATCATCTGGAGTTTATTAACACCCACCCAAACCTCGTAGGCTTTCTGATGGGCCTGCTGATCTCCATGGAAGAAAAAGGAGAAAACCGAAATACGATCAAAGGCCTGAAAGTGGCGCTCTTCGGTCCTATTGCAGGGATTGGGGATGCAATTTTCTGGTTTACTCTGCTGCCGATTATGGCTGGGATCTGCTCTTCTTTTGCAAGCCAGGGCAACGTCCTGGGGCCGATCCTGTTCTTCGCAGTGTATCTTGCCATCTTTTTCCTGCGCGTAGGCTGGACGCACGTCGGCTATACGGTCGGGATAAAAGCCATAGACAAGGTGCGGGAAAACTCGCAGATGATCGCCCGCTCGGCGACAATCCTCGGCGTCACGGTGATTGGCGGCCTGATTGCATCGTATGTACACATCAACGTGGTCACCACCTTTGCCATTGATGCCACACATAACGTTGCGCTACAGCAGGATTTCTTTGACAAAGTCTTCCCCAATATCTTGCCGATGGGTTACACACTGCTAATGTACTACCTGCTGCGGGTGAAAAAGACCCATCCTGTTTTGCTGATTGCAGTCACTTTTGTACTGGCCATTGCCGGCTCTGCACTGGGGATCTTATAAATGGGTGACATTGTATTTCATGAATCCCGCGATTATCGTGCGCTGAGCGAAAGCGCCAGCGACCATTTAATCGCGCTCATTCACCGTAAGCCAGACGCGCTGATATGCCTGGCAACCGGGGCGACGCCGCTGCTCACTTACCAGCTGTTCGTTGAGAAGGTGAAGAGCCAAAAAGTGGACGTCAGTCGGGTCACTTTCGTCGAGCTCGATGAATGGGTCGGGCTGTCCCCCGATAACCCGGCTACCTGCAATGTTTTTCTGCAAAAGCATATTCTTCAGCCACTTGCGATTACAGATGAACGCTATATTTCGTTTGCTTCTGACAGGGCTGACGAACAAGAATGCCAGCGAGTTGTCGAGCACATTGCCCGGCACGGTGGTCTGGATCTTTGTCTGTTAGGGATCGGGAAAAATGGGCATTTAGGGCTTAACGAACCGGGTGACGCCCTTGTACCCAGTAGCCATATCGCACTTCTCGACGCAGGCACCCGCCAGCATGACATGCTGAAACAGGCATCAGTCCCGGTGGACAGGGGAATCACGCTGGGCCTCAGGGATATTCTCGCGGCAAAAGAGATCCTGTTGCTGGTTGCCGGTGACGGAAAACAGCAGGCATTTCACGCGTTCAGAGAAGGGAAAGTGACGACTCAGATCCCGGCATCATTTCTCTGGCTGCATCCCCGGACGATCTGTTTATTCTGCGCAATGTAAGGCGTTAATCAGCCGGGCAACACTGAGTTTGCCTGGCTGATAATCACATTTTAAACCAGATAAGCACGGTCATCGCGAGGATAACTTACTCCCCCTGCTGCTCCAGGGCATATTTATACAGCGCATTTTTCTTCACGCCGTGGATCTCCGCTGCCAGGGCTGCCGCCTTTTTCAGCGGTAGCTCCGCCTGCAGTAAGGCCAGCGTACGTAACGCATCTGCGGGCAGCGCTTCTTCCTGAGCTTTAAATCCTTCGACAATCAGCACCATCTCGCCCTTTCGGCGGTTCTCATCTTCTTTCACCCACGCCAGCAGTTCACCAATCGGCGCGCCGTGAATGGATTCCCAGGTTTTAGTCAGCTCGCGTGCGAGCACTACATAGCGGGACTCGCCCAGCACCGTACAAATATCTTCCAGGCTTTCCAGCAGGCGGTGGGTTGATTCATAAAAGATAATGGTTCGCGGCTCTTCTTCCAGCGCCTTCAGGGTATCGCGGCGACCTTTCGATTTTGCCGGCAGGAAACCTTCGTAGCAGAAACGATCGGAAGGCAGGCCCGCAGCACTCAGCGCCGCAATGGCAGCGCAAGGTCCCGGCAGCGGTACTACGCGGATATTCGCCTCACGGCAGGCACGCACCAGGTGATAGCCCGGATCGTTGATCAGCGGTGTCCCGGCGTCAGAAACCAGCGCAATGTTCTGTCCGTCCTTCAATTTAGCCAGAAGTGTTTCAGCTTTTTGCTGTTCATTATGGTCATGCAGCGCAAATAAACGGGCGTTAATCGCAAAATGCTGGAGCAACAAACCGGTATGGCGGGTATCTTCCGCAGCAATTAAATCAACGGCTTGTAGCACTTCCAGGGCACGCTGCGTGATATCAGACAGATTTCCGATCGGAGTGGGCACAATATAGAGCTGCCCCTGAGAATTATCTGCTGATTCGTGTTGTTTCATTGTCTCGTCCGTATTGCCGAATTAATATTGAGCATTGAGCCAAAAAAATATCACTGGATACATATGGTACCGTCAACATTTCTTCGTTCTAAACCCGCGCGTTGTCTGCCCGTACTGCTGGCTGCTTTGATCTTCGCTGGCTGCGGCACCCATACCCCGGATCAAAGCACGGCGTTTTTACAGGGTACGGCACAGGCAGATTCCAGTTACTACCTACAGCAAATGCAGCAAAGCTCGAATGATAGCAAGACCAACTGGCAATTACTCGCCATTCGTGCACTGTTACAGGAAGGCAAAAAACAGCAGGCCATCGATCTGTTCAACCAGCTGCCGTCTAATCTCAGCGGCGCGCAGGCCCGCGAACAATCGCTGCTGGCGGTCGAAGTGAAGCTGGCGCAGAACGATTTCCAGGGTGCTCAGGCGCTGCTGGCTAAGCTCGATCCGGCGAGTTTTGAACAAAGTCAGCAGTCGCGATACTGGCAGGCGCAAATTGATGCCAGCCAGGGACGCCCGTCGATTACACTGCTGCGCGCCCTCATCGCTCAGCAGCCGCTGCTGAGCCAGCCGAAACAGCAGCAGCAGAACATCGACGCGACCTGGAAAGCACTCACCTCAATGACTCAGGAGCAGGCTAACGCGCTGGTCATCAATGCCGATGAAAACGTCCTGCAGGGATGGTTGGATCTGCAACGCATGTGGTTTGATAACCGTAACGATCCCACCATGCTTAAAGCCGGTGTGAAAGACTGGCAGACCCGCTATCCGCAGAACCCTGGTGCGAAAATGCTGCCAACGGCGCTGGTGAATATGCAGAATTATAAACCGGCGTCGACCAATAAGATCGCCCTCCTGCTGCCGCTAAATGGCCAGGCAGCCGTCTTTGGCCGTACCATCCAGCAAGGTTTTGAAGCCGCAAAAAATGGCGCACCTGCCGTCGCCGGAAGCGCCGTTCCTGCTCAGGTTGCCCAGGCCGCAAACGTCGCCAGCAGCGATGTTGTGAGCCCTTCGCAGGCTGAAGTTGGCGACCTGACCTCGACCAATACCGCACAGGCACCCGTCCAGGCACCCACCACAGACCAGGCGCCGGCTCCCGTAACGGCACCGGCAGCGACTCAGGCGGCAGCAACGCCGGCTCCGTCAGCCACCAGCGATGCCGCAGCATCCGCCGCTCAACCTGCGGTTGCCGCACCGCAGTCTCAGACGGTTGCCGCCACCCCGGCCAATCCTTCTGCAGAACTGAAAATTTACGACACCACCACGCAGCCAATGAGCCAGCTACTCGCGCAGGTACAGCAGGACGGCGCTACCATCGTCGTCGGCCCGCTGCTGAAAGATAACGTCGAGGATGTTATCAAGAGCAATACCTCGCTGAACGTGCTGGCGCTGAACCAGCCGGAGAAAGTCGAAAATCGCGCCAATATTTGTTATTTCGCCCTCTCACCGGAAGATGAAGCCCGTGATGCGGCGCGTCATATTCACGACCAGGGCAAACAATCGCCGCTGCTGCTGGCACCACGCGGTGCCCTCGGCGATCGTGTGGTAAGTGCCTTTGCCAACGAGTGGTTAAAGCTGGGCGGCGGTACCGTGCTGCAGCAGCGTTTCGGCTCGGCCTCCGAACTGAAATCCAGCGTCAATAGCGGTATCTCCTTGAGCGGGACGCCGGTATCTACGCTGCCGTCAGCGGCTGACAGCGCCCTCGGCAACCCGGAGGATGTCCCTGCCAGCAGCACCGGTGGTGTCGATGCCGCCTGGATCCTGGCGACGCCGGAGCAGATTGCCTATATCAAACCGATGATCGCCCTGCGTAACGGCAGCCAAAGCAATGTCACCCTGTACGCCAGCTCCCGTAGCGCCCAGGGCACCGCCGGCCCGGATTTCCGTCTGGAGATGGAAGGTTTGCAGTATAGTGAGATCCCGATGCTGGCAGGCAGCAACCCGGCATTGATGCAGCAGGCGCTCTCTGCCGTGCGCAACGATTATTCGCTGGCTCGCCTGTACGCGATGGGCGCGGATGCCTGGTCACTGGCTAACCATTTTGCCCAGATGCGCCAGACGCCGGGCTTCGAGCTGAACGGCAATACCGGCGATCTGACGGCCTCACAGGACTGTGTGATCAACAGGAAATTGTCATGGCTCAAGTACCAGCACGGACAGATCGTCGCAGCCAACTGACCAAACAAACCGGAGATGCCTGGGAAATCCAGGCTCGCCGGTGGCTGGAAAGCCAGGGGCTTCGTTTTATCGCCGCCAACGCCCGTGAGCGGGGCGGCGAAATTGACCTCATCATGCGCGACGGTGCGGTAACCGTTTTTGTGGAGGTGCGTTATCGTCGCAGCGCGAGCTACGGCGATGCCGCCTCCAGCGTCACGCAAAAAAAACAACAAAGACTCCTCCAGGCAGGTCACCTGTGGCTCTCCCGACATAATGGGAGCTTTGACACTGTGGATTGCCGTTTCGATGTGGTAGCCTTCACCGGAAACGACATCCAATGGCTGAAAAACGCCTTTGGCGAATAGCGTAAATGAATTAAGGGATCCCGTGCTCGATAGAATTAAAGCCTGCTTCACTGAAAGCATTCAAACCCAAATTGCAGCAGCGGAAGCACTCCCGGATGCCATCTCCCGTGCGGCCATGACCCTGGTACAATCGCTGCTCAATGGCAACAAAATCCTCTGTTGTGGCAATGGCACCTCTGCCGCCAACGCACAGCATTTTGCTGCCAGCATGATTAATCGTTTTGAAACAGAGCGTCCAGGTTTACCCGCCATTGCACTAAATACCGATAATGTGGTCTTAACCGCAATTGCCAACGATCGCCTGCATGACGAAATCTATGCCAAGCAGGTTCGCGCGTTAGGCCACGCAGGCGATGTTCTGCTGGCTATTTCCACACGCGGCAATAGCCGGGACATCGTGAAAGCCGTTGAAGCCGCCGTGACCCGCGATATGACCATCGTCGCGCTTACCGGCTACGACGGTGGTGAGCTGGCTGGCCTGCTGGGCCAGCAGGATGTCGAAATCCGCATTCCGTCTCATCGCAGCGCGCGAATTCAGGAAATGCATATGCTCACCGTCAACTGCCTGTGCGATTTGATTGATAACACGCTTTTTCCACACCAGGACGATTAAGGAGAACACATGAAGGCTCTCTCGCCCCTCGCCATCATTCTTTCTGCACTACTGCTACAGGGATGCGTTGCCGCAGCGGTAGTCGGAACGGCAGCTGTCGGCACCAAAGCCGCCACGGACCCGCGTACGGTAGGTACTCAGGTTGATGACAGTACGCTGGAACTGCGCGTCAACAGCGCGCTGTCGAAAGACGAGCAAATTAAGAAACAGGCCCGGATTAACGTCACGGCTTATCAGGGCAAAGTCCTGCTGACCGGTCAGTCTCCGGTAGCCGACCTCTCCGCACGCGCGAAACAAATTGCGATGGGCGTAGAAGGCACGACGGAAGTCTTTAACGAAGTTCGCCAGGGCCAGCCAATTGGCTTAGGTACCGCCTCTTCAGACACCTGGATTACGACAAAAGTGCGTTCTCAGCTGCTGGGGACCGACCAGGTGAAATCGTCGAACGTCAAAGTGACGACCGAGAATGGCGAAGTGTTCCTGATGGGGCTGGTTACGGATCGTGAAGGTCGTGCGGCGGCAGATATCGCCAGCCGGGTAAGCGGCGTCTCTCGCGTGACCACCGCCTTTACCTATATTAAGTAAGTCGCTCTCCCCGGTGGCGCTTCGCTGACCGGGCTACAAGGCAAAACCATCTGCATTTGGAGCCCGGACAGGCGCGTCGCGCCATCTCCGGGAGGATTATCAGATTAGCGCCAGTCCGCCAACCACCGCGCCGCACAGCGCCACCAGCCCGCCGGTCAGCCACAGCGCTTTCGCCGGAAAAGCCTTACGCAGCATAATCAACGACGGCACGCTGACCGCAGGCAGCGTAATGAGCAGCGCCAGTGCCGGCGCAAAACCCATTCCCGCCAGCATCATGGTCTGCACGATAGGGATCTCTGCCGCCGTCGGGATGACAAACAGGCAGCCGGCTATCGCCATCGCCAGCACCCAAAACAGGGTATTCCCCACTGCACCATCGGCGTGCGGGAACAGCCAGACGCGCGCTGCGCCCAGGAGCAGAACCGCCAGAATATATACCGGGATTGTGTTCCAGAACAGGATCCAGAGCGCGCGTAGCCAGCGGGTGAAAAAAGGCCCCTGTTCGCTATCGCCGACAGCCGGAATCGCTGACGGCTGCGTTGCCGCCTCACCGACCCATTTTTGCACCAGTGTCGCGACGATCAATACCGTTGCCAGCCCTGCCACCAGACGAATCAGCGCAAACTGCCAGCCCAGCACGAACCCCATAAACACCAGCGTTGCCGGGTTCAACAAGGGGTTTCCCATCCAGAAAGCCAGCGCACCGCCCATCGATACCTGCTGCTTACGCATTCCTGCTGCCACCGGCGCGGCACAGCAGGTACACATCATACCGGGCAGAGAAAACAGGACGCCTGTGAGTGTACCGAGAAATCGCGATTGTCCCAGCGTGCGCAGCAGCCAGTTGCGGGGGATCAGCACCTGAATCAACGAACCGAGCAATACGCCCAGCACTGCCGCTTTCCAGACCGCCAGGAAGTAGACTGCCGCGTAGTCCCATGCCGCTTTCAGCGGGTTAGCGTCAGCCTGAGCCAGGATTGATTTACCGATACTATGGGTTTCTGCCGCCGTAAACGCCTTGCCATAGTACGGCTGCCATTTGACGAACCACAGACCAACGATAACAACGAGAAAAAAGAGCGCGGGCTTCCACCATTGAAACGGTGATGCCGCCTGAGATGAAGACTGACCAGTCATAGCATTCCCCAGGAAAGATGTGGTGATGTGATGTAAGGCGCAGAATACTACGCTTCGCTGGCCGCAATTTCACGCAGTTTTGCCGATGGCAGGATAGTCACGCCTTCTCGTCCCGGGGCCAGCGCTTCGCTCAACATCGCTTGCGCCACATCATGAGCATGAATAGATTTCCAGTTTCCCGGCAACAGCCGGAACAACGGTGCCAGCACCGTTTCATTCGCCCTTTTTTTATCACGGTCGCCCAGCAGCATTGACGGTCGCAAGATCGTCAAACGCGGCCACGGCTGGGCACGAAGCGCTTCTTCCATTTCGCCTTTAACGCGGTTGTAGAAGAACATCGAATGCGGGTTGGCCCCCATTGCGCTGACTACCAGCATGTGCTGCGCGCCCAGCCGCAGTCCCGTCAGCGCCGTATCTACCACCAGCGTATAGTCGGCCTGAATAAAGGCGGCTTTACTACCGGCCTCCCGCAGCGTCGTTCCCAGACAGCAAAAAACGATATCGACAGGGTCAACAACCTGAGCCAGCGCATCGCTCAGCTGAGGATCGTGGGGATTGAGCACGCCCTCGGCATCCACCAGCGGACGACGGGTCGCCGCAGTTATCGCCGCAATGCCCGGCTCCTGGATCAACATCCGAAGTAAGTGCCTACCAACTAATCCAGTAGCCCCTGTTATTAGCACCTGGCTCATCATGCCCCCTGAAAAATCAACCGTTCAGCGGCGGATGCCGCGATAACGAAAGTATGCGAGAAACGTGGAACTCTGCACACCTTTGCAGAATTTCACACGTTTTCAGGGTGCCGTAACCAGTGGAGCTTGCTGCCAAATCCGAGCGTGTTGTCGGTGAACTTGAGCTCATCAGGGCGGATTTCCCAGACCGGCGCCCGAAGCATCCTGGCTATCGGAAAGCGGCTAATATACCGCTTGCGCATCGCCGCTTCCTCGTCGCCTGAAAGACGGCGAATTTCACCTTTGAACTGGACACCGCGAATAAGGGCTACGGTTTTGGGCTGGCCATTCACGGTACCAGCGACCCTGGCATGCAGGCCGGTCATCTGCCCGTGGCGGGTATTGTCATCACTCAGGAGATAGAAGGCGACATTTTGCGGGTCATACACGTAAAATGCATTGGCACACCACAGCTCCCCTTCAGAGGCCACGCACCAGGTGATAACATGCTGTTTGCCCAGCCAGCGGCTAATAGCAGCAAGCGTATCCATCTTTACTCTCCAGTATGTTATGGTGCACACACCTTAACATACCGACCTTTCTACCGTGCGCTGGTTTCTTTATCTGATACGTACCGCCGATAATCGCCTCTATACCGGAATTACCACCGACGTCTCTCGTCGCTTTTGTCAGCATCAGGATGGCAAGGGGGCAAAAGCACTGCGTGGGAAAGGCGAGCTGCAGCTGGCGTTCAGCCAGGAAGTTGGTGAACACTCACTTGCATTGCGGCTGGAATATCGCATCAAGCAGCTAACGAAGCGCCAGAAAGAGCGCCTCGTTGCCGGTGATGGTTCTTTTGAGACCCTGCTGGAGAGCCTCAGAGATGATTGAAGCGATCGCAGTACTCTACCAGGCCATGTACCCCTACCAGCGCATCATCGGCCAGCGGGCGAACCTGGAACGCTTCAGCGGTATCCGGCCAGCGGCAACGCAGATCGAAACGCGCAGCCGGCTCGAAGCCCAGGCGGCCATAGAGGGCCGGATCGCCCAGCGTTACCACCGCGGCATAGCTAAACTCATTTAGCGAATCCAATCCTTCGTAGACCAGCTGGCTGCCGATCCCCTGTCCGCGGTAGTTTTCATCTACCGCCAGCGGTGCCAGGCCGACCCACTGCAGCTCTTCGCCTTCGACGGAGACCGGGCTGAAGGCAACATAGCCAATAACCTGCCCTTCATCATCCGTCGCAACCACGCCCAGCGTGATCAGACCGTCTTCACGTAAATCGCGCACCAGCAGCGCTTCAGCATCGCTGCCAAACGTACGACGCAATAATGCGTCGATTCCCGGTGCATCAATCCCAATTTCAACTCGAATCAGCATGCCTCACCTACCGATGTCTGTTCAGGTTTCCGCGGGCTACTTAGCCCCGCTTCAACAAAGTCAGCCAGCTGCAGCAGCATCATGCGCAGCGCTTTTGGCATCTGCTCCAGCTCAATGGCATCCATCAGGTTTTTTACATACAGCCCCAGCTCGGTATCGCCTTCGATAACCAGCCGACGCTGGAAGAACAATGTATCTGGATCCTGTTTACGTGCGGCAATCATCAGCAGATCACTGGCATCGGCGCTGAAGCTCACATCGGCTTCGGCCGTTGAGCTAACCACCAGACGCCCCTCGCTCACCGAGGTATACCACAGCAGACCGATATCGCGCACATTAATACTTAACCAGCGGCCTTCGAGAAAATCCAGCTCGCCATCTTCCAGAGCCTGACGAAACTGCCAGCTTAATACCTGCTCCAGCACCTGGCGCTTGAGGGCAAAAGGCGCCAGCTTAACCGGCACGCTCATCAAAGACGGGCCAAAGTGGACCAGCCGGGAACGCAATTTATCCAACACAAGCCTTACTCCATGAAAGCAATAGTTTCGCTATTGTGCCATATCAAATAAACGACATAGCGGCGTAAATCAACAAAATCACGACGACGAGTGCCTATTATTGGTTCCGCCAATACGCTTTTAACTGCCTCAAATCAAAAATTGTCACCAGAAGGTTAACTAAAATCCCTGCTCATTAACCCTATCAGCGTCCCTACGGGCCGCATTTTTCAGGAAAAATTATGGAGCTGCTCTGCCCAGCCGGCAATCTTCCGGCACTTAAGGCGGCCATCGAAAACGGTGCCGACGCCGTCTATATCGGGCTGAAAGATGATACCAATGCCCGTCATTTTGCCGGCCTTAATTTCACCGAAAAGAAATTGCAGGAAGCCGTTAGCTTTGTGCATCAGCACCGTCGTAAGCTGCATATTGCGATCAATACCTTTGCGCACCCTGACGGTTATGCCCGCTGGCAGCGCGCGGTAGACATGGCGGCACAGCTCGGTGCTGATGCCTTAATTCTTGCCGATATTGCGATGCTTGAATATGCCGCCGAGCGCTATCCGCATATTGAACGCCACGTTTCGGTTCAGGCTTCAGCAACCAATGAAGAGGCTGTCCGTTTCTATCACCGCAATTTTGACGTCGCTCGCGTCGTGCTGCCGCGCGTGCTCTCGATTCATCAGGTGAAGCAGCTGGCGCGCGCCACGCCGGTTCCCCTGGAGGTCTTTGCCTTCGGCAGCCTGTGCATCATGGCGGAAGGTCGCTGCTATCTCTCTTCCTATCTGACCGGTGAATCGCCAAATACCGTCGGAGCCTGCTCACCTGCGCGCTTCGTTCGCTGGCAGCAAACGCCTCAAGGCCTGGAATCACGCCTGAACGAAGTCTTGATCGATCGCTACAAGGACGGCGAAAACGCCGGCTACCCGACGCTGTGCAAAGGCCGTTATCTGGTGGATGGCGAACGCTATCATGCGCTGGAAGAGCCGACCAGCCTGAACACGCTGGAACTGCTGCCGGAACTGATGGCGGCGAATATTGCATCGGTGAAAATTGAAGGCCGTCAGCGCAGCCCGGCCTACGTCACCCAGGTTGCGAAAGTCTGGCGCCAGGCAATCGATCGCTGCAAAGCCGATCCGCAAAACTTTATTCCGCAATCCGCGTGGATGGAAACGCTCGGTGCCATGTCTGAAGGGACGCAAACGACCCTTGGCGCCTACCACCGTAAATGGCAGTGAGAAAAGTAATGAAATATTCATTAGGGCCGGTGCTTTACTACTGGTCGAAAGAGACGCTGGAAGATTTTTATCAGCAGGCCGCACGTTCCAGTGCCGATACGATCTACCTGGGTGAAGCGGTGTGCAGCAAACGTCGAGCCACCAAAGTGGGCGACTGGCTTGAGATGGCAAAAGCGCTGGCGGGCAGCGGCAAGCAGGTGGTGCTCTCCACCCTCGCCCTTGTACAAGCCTCCTCGGAGTTAGGCGAGCTGAAGCGCTATGTCGATAACGGCGAATTTCTGATCGAAGCCAGTGACCTGGGCGTCGTCAATATGTGCGCAGAGCGCAAGCTGCCGTTTGTCGCCGGTCATGCGCTCAACTGCTATAACGCCGTCACCCTGCGTCTGCTGCGCAAACAAGGCATGATGCGCTGGTGCATGCCGGTCGAGCTGTCTCGCGACTGGCTGGTGAATCTGCTCACCCAGTGCGAAGAGTTAGGGATCCGCGATCAGTTCGAAGTGGAAGTTCTGAGCTATGGCCACCTGCCGCTGGCTTACTCTGCCCGCTGCTTTACCGCGCGTTCCGAAGATCGTCCAAAAGACGAATGTGAGACCTGCTGTATCAAGTACCCGAACGGACGCAGCGTGCTGTCCCAGGAGAATCAGCAGGTATTTGTACTGAATGGTATTCAGACCATGAGCGGCTACGTCTATAACCTCGGCAACGAACTGACGTCGATGCAGGGCCTGGTCGATATCGTGCGTCTGTCGCCGCTGGGTAATGACACTTTCGCCATGCTCGATGCCTTCCGCGCCAACGAAAACGGTACCTCGCCGCTACAACTAACCGCCAACAGCGACTGTAACGGTTACTGGAAACGACTGGCCGGGCTGGAACTGCAATCCTGAAAATAGCTCACTTTGTTAACAGCATGCTTCGTCTTTTCATGCAGTATTAAAGCTGCAGCTTTTCTGGCTGGCGCCTGCTGAATGCGCCAGGCTGGAAGAAGACCTTCAATCTGATGACGATGCTGTAACAAAGTGAGCCTTTATGACTGACAAATCTATTCCGTTCTCGGTGCTCGATCTGGCACCGATCCCCGAGGGTTCTGGCGCCAAAACGGCCTTCTCGCACTCTCTGGATCTCGCTCAACTGGCTGAAAAACGCGGCTATCACCGCTACTGGCTGGCGGAACACCATAATATGGTCGGCATCGCCAGCGCCGCGACATCGGTGCTTATCGGCTATCTTGCCGCGAATACGACGACGCTGCACCTGGGATCCGGTGGCGTGATGCTACCCAACCATTCACCGCTGGTGATTGCCGAACAGTTCGGTACGCTCAATACCCTGTATCCCGGTCGTATTGACCTGGGTCTTGGCCGTGCACCGGGGAGCGACCAGCGCACAATGATGGCATTACGCCGCCACATGGGCGGTGATGTCGATAATTTCCCACGCGATGTGGCGGAACTGGTGGACTGGTTCGATGCCCGCGATCCTAATCCACACGTGCGCCCGGTGCCCGGTTACGGGGAAAAAATTCCCGTGTGGCTGCTAGGATCGAGCTTATACAGCGCCCAGTTGGCCGCACAGCTTGGGCTACCTTTTGCCTTTGCCTCGCACTTTGCGCCGGATATGTTATTCCAGGCATTGCATCTTTACCGTACCCATTTCAAACCATCCGAACGCTTAGCAAAACCCTATGCCATGGTTTGCATTAATATCATCGCCGCCGACAGCAACCGTGATGCCGAATTCCTGTTTACCTCGATGCAGCAGGCATTTGTGAAGCTGCGACGTGGTGAAACCGGCCAGCTCCCGCCACCGGTAGAAAATATGCATCAGCTGTGGTCCGCATCTGAGCAGTACGGCGTCCAGCAGGCGCTGAGCATGTCGCTGGTTGGGGATAAAGCCAGGATCCGCCACGGGCTGGAATCCATTTTGCGTGAAACCCAGGCCGATGAGCTGATGGTGAACGGCCAGATCTTCGATCATCAGGCGCGCTTGTATTCGTTTGAGTTAGCGATGCAGGTGAAAGAAGAGCTGGAGGGGTAATTTATTGCCGGATGGCGGCTGCGGCCTTATCCGGCCTGCCCGCTCTTTGCAGAGCCCGGTAAGCATCGCGCTACCGGGCGTTATGTTTACTGGTAAACAGGCAGCAGATTAAAGCTCGATAAGAAATGCACGACCACGTTACCCGCACCAAACAGCAGAATCAGCACAATCATCGGCATTCCACCCCATACGCGAAACTGTGGGCTGCCGAAGCGTTTACGCGATGCACGAGCCAGCAGGGCTGGAACAATGGCCGCCCAGATAGTGGCAGCTAACCCGGCATAACCGATGGCATAGAGAAAACCATCTGGTTGCAGCAGGCCGCCAATCACCGGCGGGATGAAGGTCAGGAGCGCGGTCTTAAAACGCCCCAGCGCAGAATCATCAAATCCGAACAGATCCGCCAGATAGTCAAACAGACCCAGAGTCACGCCGAGGAAAGAGCTGGCAACCGCAAAGTTCGAGAACACCACCAGCAGCAGATCCAGACTACGGCTGTTGAGCACCCCACTCAATGCCTGCACCAGTACATCAATGTTACCGCCCTTCTGCGCGATAGCGACAAACTCAGGGCGCGGAATATTGCCCATCGTCACCAGCAACCAGATGACATACAGCCCCAGCGCCAGCAGCGTACCGTAAACCAGGCAGCGGGTAATCGTCCGGGGGTCTTTACCGTAATACTTCATCAGGCTCGGCACGTTACCGTGATAACCGAAAGAGGCCAGGCAAAATGGCAACGTCATCAGCAGGTACGGCGTGTAGGAGGCATTTTTTTCGGCGACGTTGAACAGCGTCGTTGGCTCAACATGCCCCAGCAGGCTTCCAAAAGTCAGGAAGAACGTGATGACCTTTGCCCCCAGTACGATAGCCGTCATCCGGCTTACCGCTTTGGTACTCAACCAGACAATAAAAGCCACCAGTAGCGCGAAGCCAAAGCCCGCAGCCCGTGCCGGCACATCAAACGAAAACTCGGAGAAGGTATGGTGCAGTATGGAGCCACTAGCCGATATATAGGCATAGGTCAGAATGTAGAGCACAAAGGCGATCGACAGTCCGTTAACCAGGTTCCAGCCTTTGCCGAGCAGATCTTTGGTGATGGTGTCAAAGCTGGCGCCAATGCGATAGTTCAGGTTCGCTTCCAGAATCATCAGTCCGGAATGCAGCATACAAAACCAGGTGAAGACCAGCGCCGCCAGCGACCAGAAAAACCACGCACCGGACATGACCACCGGCAGCGAGAACATCCCCGCGCCTATAATGGTTCCGCCGATAATCACCACGCCGCCAAACAAAGACGGTCGCGCTGCCGTAGTGGTAAGTGTCGCCATTTGCCGAAATCTCCAGTCAATCATGCTTTTCGTTGTTAACGCGCAGCACTGTACCAGTACACGAGTACAAAAGAAATAAAAAAAGCCCCAATCATTACGATCGGGGCTGTATTATTTTCTTTACGCTAGCGGAGTGCGCTAATTACGCATCGCTACCGAAACGACGACGGCCAGCGGCATCATCACGACGCGGTGCAGCGGCATCATCACGGCGCGGAGCAGCAGCATCATCACGACGTGGTGCACGGCCTTCACGACGCTCGCCGCTGAAACGACGACCATCACCACGACCGCCTTCACGACGCTCACCACCACCGAAGTTGCGGCCGCCTTCACGACGTTCGCCACCGAATGCACGACCGCCTTCACGACGCTCACCACCACCACGGCGTTCGCCACCGCGGTCTGGACGCGGCTGAGCATCGCCCAGCAGCTGCATGTTCATCGGCTTGTTCAGGATGCGGGTGCGAGTAAAGTGCTGCAGAACCTCGCCCGGCATGCCTTTCGGCAGTTCGATGGTAGAGTGGGTACCGAACAGCTTGATGTTACCGATATAACGGCTGCTGATATCGCCTTCGTTAGCGATAGCGCCAACAATGTGACGAACTTCAACACCATCATCACGGCCCACTTCAATGCGATACAATTCCATATCGCCAACGTCACGACGTTCACGCTTAGGACGATCTTCACCGCTACGCTCAGGACGGTCACCACGCGGGCCACGGTCATTACGATCGTTACGGTCATTACGACGTTCAAAACGCTCGTCGCGATCGCGGAATTCACGCTTAGGACGCATCGGAGCATCTGGCGGCAGAATCAGCGGACGTTCGCCCTGGGCCATTTTCAGCAATGCTGCAGCCAGAGTTTCAATATCCAGTTCTTCACCTTCGGCAGACGGCTGGATTTTAGACAGCAGCGCGCGGTACTGATCCAGATCGCTCGCTTCCAGCTGCTGCTGAATTTTCGCAGCAAATTTTTCCAGACGGCGTTTGCCCAGCAGTTCTGCATTCGGCAGCTCGACTTCTGGAATTGTCAGCTTCATGGTGCGTTCGATGTTACGCAGCAGGCGACGTTCGCGGTTCTCAACGAACAGCAGCGCACGACCCGCACGACCCGCACGACCGGTACGGCCGATACGGTGAACGTAAGACTCGGAGTCCATCGGGATATCGTAGTTAACAACCAGGCTGATACGTTCAACGTCAAGGCCACGGGCCGCAACGTCAGTCGCAATCAGGATATCCAGACGACCGTCTTTCAGACGCTCCAGCGTCTGCTCGCGCAGTGACTGGTTCATGTCACCGTTCAGCGCGGCGCTGTTATAGCCGCTACGCTCCAGCGCTTCAGCCACTTCCAGGGTCGCGTTTTTGGTACGAACGAAGATAATCGCCGCATCAAAATCTTCCGCTTCCAGGAAACGCACCAGCGCTTCGTTTTTACGCATACCGTAAGCAGTCCAGTAGCTCTGGCTGATATCCGGACGAGTCGTCACGCTGGACTGGATGCGTACTTCCTGCGGCTCTTTCATAAAGCGACGGGTAATACGACGGATAGCTTCCGGCATGGTGGCAGAGAACAGAGCGGTCTGATGACCTTCCGGGATCTGCGCCATAATCGTTTCTACGTCTTCGATGAAGCCCATACGCAACATTTCGTCAGCTTCATCCAGTACCAGACCGCTCAGTTTAGAGAGGTCAAGAGTACCGCGCTTCAGGTGGTCCAGCAGACGACCCGGGGTACCGACAACGATTTGTGGTCCCTGGCGCAGAGCACGCAGCTGCACGTCATAACGCTGGCCGCCGTAAAGGGCAACCACGTTTACGCCGCGCATATGTTTAGAGAAGTCCGTCATTGCTTCAGCAACCTGAACCGCCAGTTCGCGGGTCGGCGCCAGCACCAGAATTTGCGGTGCTTTGAGCTCAGGATCAAGATTGTTCAGCAGCGGTAAAGAGAACGCTGCGGTTTTACCGCTACCCGTCTGGGCCATACCCAGAACGTCGCGGCCGCCCAGAAGATGCGGAATGCACTCAGCCTGGATCGGAGATGGTTTTTCGTAACCCAGATCGTTAAGGGCTTCAAGGATAGGAGCCTTCAGGCCCAGATCTGCAAAAGTGGTTTCGAATTCAGCCATGTAGTACGTGTGCCTCAAAATTAATGGCGGCCAGTCTACATAACTCAACGTGAAAATTTAGAGTAATTTTCATTGAAAAGTGTGAACCGGCTCAAAGTAGGTGTATTAACGAACAACAACGCCCTCACCCGTTAAGGTGATGGCAAACAAAAAATGGGCTGATGTGTGTTCGTCAGCTATTGCTGGTCCGATTCTGCCAGGTCATCTTGCTCCTGGCCCAAGAGCGATAATTCCAACAATGCGTATCGGTGCTCAACGTAGTTGTGAACGTTGTTTGCGACCGCCAGTTTGAACAGTGCCGTAGCGCTGTCCCTGTCCCCCAGACTTAGGTAGTACTTACCTAAATAGAAGTTGGTTTCACTGAGATGCTCAGCGAGCGAGGTGTTATCCGTTGCGTCTGCCTTCAAACGGTCCATCAACGTTTTTTCGCTGATGTCGTTAAGGTAGAACTCGACAATGTTCCATCCCCATTGCTCTTTATCCGATTTGTCGAAGCGCTGCTTCAGTGCTTCAAGCGCCTGCTTCTCGTCGAGTTTACGCTCAGCGAGATAAAGCCACAGGCTACGGAAAGGATCATTGGGATCGTCTTGATAAAACGCCAGCAGATCATC
Source organism: Klebsiella sp. I138 (assembly GCF_051131765.1). Classification (NCBI taxonomy): domain Bacteria; kingdom Pseudomonadati; phylum Pseudomonadota; class Gammaproteobacteria; order Enterobacterales; family Enterobacteriaceae; genus Klebsiella; species Klebsiella sp. I138. The sequence continues at coordinate 4,751,441 of NZ_CP180447.1, read as the reverse complement.
TTGCGCTAACTTAGCGCGACCGCCGTAATAAAGGGCGATACCGCGATTTAAGTGCGCGTAGTTGTAAGTTGGATCAAGCTCAAGTACAGAATCAAACGCTTCATAGGCAGCATCAAAATTGCCTGCCTGCGTTAAATAAATGCCTAAGTAATTGAATACTTCAGGCATATCAGGTCGGATTGCCAGCGCTTGTGAAAAATCATTTCGCGCTAATGCCCTCAGACCGAGACTATCATACAACACTCCGCGCTCATATAAAAGCTGTGCGCGTTCGTCATCGGTTAAAGCCCGACTGGCAAGAATTTGTTCCATGCGCGCCAGAATCACTTCTTGCTGCAAAGTCGGTTGCAATGGCACCGCGAGGACTGCGTCCTTACGCCAGGCAGAGTTGCTGCATCCTGCCAGCGTGAGAGCTGTCGCCACGAAACACCAGCGCAAAAAAGGCTTCATTTCCCACTCCCGAAGACAACGATTGGATGAACGTCCAGTTCCCCGGCTGCAAACAAGGCGTCCTGCCCGTAATACGCCCTCCGCCAACGCGGAGGGCAAACGGCAACCTTACTCGCCTTGCTCAGCAACCGGAGCTTCCGGTGCAGCGGCAGGCTGAGTCTGTTCAGCTGCTTCTTTAATGCTCAGACGAACGCGGCCCTGACGGTCAACTTCCAGAACCTTAACCGGAACTTCCTGACCCATCTGCAGGTAATCAGTCACTTTCTCTACGCGCTTATCGGCGATCTGAGAAATATGAACCAGACCTTCTTTACCGCCACCGATGGCAACAAATGCGCCAAAGTCAACGATACGGGTCACTTTACCATTGTAGACACGGCCTACTTCGATCTCAGCGGTGATCTCTTCGATACGACGGATAGCGTGCTGCGCTTTGTCACCGTCGGTCGCTGCGATCTTCACAGTACCATCATCTTCGATTTCGATGGTGGTGCCGGTTTCTTCGGTCAGCGCACGAATCACAGAACCGCCTTTACCGATCACGTCTTTGATCTTGTCCGGGCTGATCTTGATGGTGTGGATACGCGGTGCGAATTCGGAGATGTCGCCGCGCGGCGCATTAATCGCCTGCTCCATAACGCCCAGGATGTGCAGACGCGCACCTTTAGCCTGGTTCAGCGCAACCTGCATGATCTCTTTGGTGATGCCTTCAATTTTGATATCCATCTGCAGCGCAGAGATACCGTCGCGGGAGCCCGCAACTTTGAAGTCCATATCGCCCAGGTGGTCTTCGTCACCCAGGATGTCAGACAGAACAACGTAGTTGTCGCCTTCTTTCACCAGGCCCATCGCGATACCCGCAACGGCAGCTTTCACCGGCACGCCTGCGTCCATCAGCGCCAGGGAAGCACCACACACGGAAGCCATAGAGGAAGAACCGTTAGATTCGGTAATTTCAGACACTACGCGAACGGTGTACGGGAATTCTTCAGTGGTCGGCATAACGGCCAGTACGCCGCGCTTAGCCAGACGACCGTGACCGATTTCACGACGCTTCGGTGAACCTACCATTCCGGTCTCACCTACGGAGTACGGAGGGAAGTTGTAATGGAACAGGAAGGAGTCAGTGCGCTCGCCCATCAGTTCATCGATGTTCTGCGCATCACGTGCGGTACCCAGAGTCGCGGTAACCAGCGCCTGCGTTTCGCCACGGGTGAACAGTGCGGAACCGTGAGTACGCGGCAGTACGCCGGTACGAACGTCCAGACCACGAATCATGTCTTTTTCACGGCCATCGATACGCGGCTCGCCTGCCAGTACACGGCTACGAACGGCATTTTTCTCGATAGCGTGCAGGATTTCACCCAGTTCGTTAGCGTCCAGGGTTTCGTCTTCAGCAATCAGCGTCGCGATGGTTTCCGCTTTGATCACATCAATCTGAGCATAACGCTCTTGTTTGTCAGTGATACGGTAAGCGTCGCTCAGGCGAGCTTCGGCCAGCGCAGCAACGCGCGCATTCAGCGCTTCGTTGACGGCTTCCGGCTGCCAGTCCCAACGCGGTTTACCCGCTTCTTTAACCAGATCGTTGATGGTCTGAATAACAATCTGCTGCTGCTCATGGCCAAAGACCACGGCGCCCAGCATCTGGTCTTCGCTCAGCAGTTCTGCTTCAGATTCAACCATCAGTACTGCAGCTTCGGTACCGGCAACAACCAGGTCCAGCTTACTTTCTTTCAGTTCATCCTGAGTCGGGTTCAGAACATACTGGTCGTTGATGTAACCAACGCGAGCAGAACCGATAGGACCGTTGAACGGAATACCAGACAGGGACAGCGCAGCAGAAGCACCAATCATCGCAACGATATCCGGGTTAACCTGCGGGTTAACGGAAACAACGGTGGCGATAACCTGAACTTCGTTAACGAAGCCTTCCGGGAACAGCGGACGAACCGGGCGGTCAATCAGACGCGCGATCAGGGTTTCGCCTTCGCTTGGACGGCCTTCACGACGGAAGAAACCACCCGGGATTTTACCTGCTGCGTAGGTACGTTCTTGATAGTTAACAGTCAGCGGGAAGAAGTCCTGACCTGGCTTCGCTTTTTTCTGACCAACAACGGTAACGAATACCGCAGTGTCATCCATGCTAACCATGACAGCGGCAGTGGCCTGACGAGCCATCATGCCGGTTTCCAGCGTTACGGTATGTTGGCCGTACTGGAATTTACGAACGATCGGATTTAGCAAAATTCTATCCTTTATATCAATTGGTGACGCAATATCCACGACATCGCGTCAGTTGACCCGATCTTCTGCATCCTCGCGACTAATGACAACCTTTACCCGCCCCTGCGGATCAAGCCTCTCATTAGCCGCGCGAACCTCTGCACAAAGATCATTAATAGCAACAATACATGAGTTTTTAGTGAATTGCTGCCGCCCGGTCGAAAAAAGGGGCCCTGAGGCCCCTTTTTCTGAAACTCGCAGAATTAGCGACGCAGACCCAGACGCTCGATCAGCGAAGAGTAACGTGCAACATCTTTACGTTTCAGGTAGTCGAGCAGTTTACGACGCTGGGAAACCATGCGCAGCAGACCACGACGGCTGTGGTGATCTTTTTTATGCTCGGAGAAGTGACCCTGCAGATGGTTAATCTGTGCAGTCAGCAGTGCAACCTGAACTTCGGTAGAACCGCTGTCGTTTTCGCCACGACCAAACTCAGAAACGATTTTTGCTTTAGCTTCAACGCTTAGAGACATTTTAAAACTCCAAATTTAAAAGAAAGAAAGGGTGCCGATCTCTAATTCAGCGACCCCTGATGCAACGCCCGAAAATGTTAAAACACTTTTGCGGACGTTAAGCGGCGATATTCTACTCGCAGCCGGCTTTTATCGCAAGAACAGCCCTCAAGCTGGGTATTCAACCACCAGACGACGCGGCGCGACGCGGCCCTCTTCGTCAATTTCACCCATACCGAGAAATTTCTCTTCTTCGCCTTCGGTAACTCGCACCAGACCCTGCGGCGGTGCGCCTGTCGTACGGACTGGGTTGCCGTTCTTAAAGTAAACAGCCGATGTTTCGGGAATATTAACCACAGGATAGTCCGACGCCGGGCTATCCATCGGCATCAGCAGCGGATCGAGCAGCTGCGCGGCAGGAATATCCTGCTCCGTCGCCTGTTCAACCAGCGCCTGCAGCTGCTCCAGCGTCACCATTCGCTCAACCGGATATTTGCTGACGGCCAGACGGCGCAGGAAAATAACGTGGGCTCCACAGCCCAGTTTTTCCCCGAGATCGTCGATAATCGTACGAATATAGGTGCCTTTTGAGCAATGAATTTCCAGCTCCAGCTCGTCCCCTTCGTGGCGAATAAACAGCAGCTCATAGACGGTAATGGGCCGGGCTTCACGCGGAACGTCAATTCCCTGACGGGCATATTCGTAGAGCTTTTTCCCCTGGTACTTCAGCGCCGAATACATCGACGGTATCTGCTGCGTTTCACCGCGGAAACTCTCCAGCGCCGTCGCTAGCTGCTCATCACTGAACGTCAGCGGACGCTCCTCCACCACCTGGCCATCGGCATCAGAGGTATCGGTGCGCTGCCCGAGTTTCGCAATCACGCGATAGCGTTTATCGGAGTCCAGCAGATACTGAGAAAACTTAGTGGCTTCCCCAAGGCAAATCGGCAACATGCCGGTAGCCAGCGGATCCAGCGCACCGGTGTGCCCTGCCCGGTTCGCGTTATAAATGCGTTTTACCTTTTGCAGTACATCGTTGCTGGATGCGCCCTGAGGCTTATCCAACAGCAGTACGCCATGCACATCGCGGCCGCGACGACGAGGACGACTCATCAGTCCTCCTTGCTGTCGTCCGGGTTCACACGACGCTCATCGTCATGCTTCACCACGCTGGTCACCAGGTTGGACATGCGCATCCCTTCGACCAGCGAGTTGTCGTAGAAGAAGGTCAGTTCCGGCACGATACGCAGACGCATCGCTTTGCCCAGCAGGGAACGAATAAAACCGGATGCTTCCTGTAACGCTTTGATGCCAGCATTAACCGCGGCTTCGTCTTTGTCATTCAGGAAGGTTACAAAGACTTTGGCATAAGCCAGGTCGCGGGACATTTCTACGCCAGAGACTGTCGTCATCATGCCCAGACGCGGGTCTTTAATTTCACGCTGCAGGATGATAGCAATTTCTTTTTGCATCTCCTGAGCCACACGCTGTGGGCGACCAAATTCTTTCGCCATAATAGATTCTCCAGATAAAGACAAAAAAGGGGCCTTAGCCCCTTTTTAGAATGCGTGCCGGGTGGCGCTGTGCTAACCCGGCCTACCATCAGCAATTAAGCGATAGTACGTTGGATTTCAATGATTTCGAATACTTCGATCATATCGCCAACGCGAACGTCGTTGTAGTTCTTCACACCGATACCACATTCCATACCGTTACGGACTTCGTTAACATCATCTTTGAAGCGGCGCAGGGATTCCAGCTCGCCTTCGTAGATAACCACGTTGTCACGCAGTACGCGGATTGGGTTATGACGTTTGATCGTCCCTTCGGTAACCATACAGCCCGCGATTGCGCCAAACTTAGGCGATTTGAACACATCACGCACTTCAGCCAGACCAATGATCTGCTGTTTCAGTTCCGGAGACAGCATGCCGCTCATTGCCGCTTTCACTTCGTCGATCAGGTTATAGATGACGGAGTAGTAGCGCAGATCCAGGCTTTCTGCTTCGATAACTTTACGCGCAGATGCATCAGCACGCACGTTGAAGCCTACCAGGATAGCATTGGATGCCGCAGCCAGGGTTGCGTCGGTTTCGGTGATACCACCTACGCCAGAACCAATGATCTTCACTTTCACTTCGTCGGTAGACAGTTTCAGTAAAGAGTCAGAGATCGCTTCCACAGAACCCTGAACGTCCGCTTTCAGTACGACGTTCACTTCGTGAACTTCGCCTTCAGTCATGTTAGCGAACATGTTCTCGAGTTTAGATTTCTGCTGACGCGCCAGTTTGACTTCGCGGAATTTGCCCTGACGATACAAAGCAACTTCACGCGCTTTTTTCTCGTCACGAACAACGGTCACTTCATCACCCGCAGCCGGAACACCGGACAGACCGAGGATTTCCACCGGAATGGACGGACCCGCTTCCAGAACTTCCTGACCCAGTTCGTTACGCATTGCACGAACGCGGCCATATTCAAAGCCACACAGTACGATGTCGCCCTTATTCAGGGTACCTTCACGAACCAGAACGGTAGCAACCGGACCACGACCTTTATCCAGGAAGGATTCGATAACCGCGCCGCTGGCCATACCGTTACGAACGGCTTTCAGCTCCAGAACTTCAGCCTGCAGCAGGATTGCATTCAGCAGGTCATCAATACCGGTACCCGCTTTCGCAGAAACAGGGATGAACTGAGATTCGCCGCCCCACTCTTCCGGCATAACGCCGTACTGAGACAGTTCGTTTTTAACGCGATCCATATCCGCTTCAGGTTTGTCGATCTTGTTGACCGCAACCACTACCGGAACCTGAGCCGCTTTTGCGTGCTGGATAGCTTCGATAGTCTGTGGCATCACGCCATCGTCTGCTGCGACAACCAGAACAACGATATCCGTTGCCTGCGCACCACGAGCACGCATAGAGGTAAACGCGGCGTGCCCCGGGGTATCCAGGAAAGTGATCATGCCGTTTTCGGTTTCAACGTGGTATGCACCGATGTGCTGGGTAATACCACCCGCTTCGCCGGATGCTACTTTGGTTGAACGAATGTAGTCCAGCAGAGAGGTTTTACCGTGGTCAACGTGACCCATGATGGTCACAACCGGAGCACGGGATTCAGCCGCAGCACCAGTATCACGGTCGCTCATTACCGCTTCTTCCAGCTCGTTCTCACGACGCAGGATAACTTTGTGGCCCATCTCTTCGGCAACCAGCTGTGCGGTTTCCTGGTCGATGACCTGGTTGATGGTCGCCATTGCGCCCAGCTTCATCATCGCTTTGATGACCTGAGAGCCTTTGACTGCCATTTTATTTGCCAGATCGCCAACGGTGATGGTTTCACCAATCACAACGTCACGGTTAACGGCCTGGGCAGGCTTCTGGAAGCCTTGCTGCAGCGCGGAACCTTTACGCTTGCCACCTTTTCCGCCGCGTACGGAAGCACGAGCTTCTTCGCGATCGGCTTTGGATTCAGCGTGTTTGTTGGCTTTCTTCGCTGGACGCGCGGCTTTGGTGTTACGACCACGGCCACGACCGGCTTCACTTTCACGGTCGTTTTCATCTTCAGCCTGACGAGCATGCTGAGAGGTGGTGACGTGATAGTCGCTGGTGTCTTCAGTCGGCTCTGCGTTCGCATTACCGTTCTTTTCGTTCTCTTCTGCCATGCGGCGGGCTTCTTCCGCAACGCGACGCGCATCTTCTTCAAGCTTGCGGCGCGCTTCTTCTTCCGATTTGCGCTTCAGCTCAGCGGCTTCAGCTTCACGGCGGGCTTTTTCAGCCTGGGCGGTTTTAGTCATATCGTCTGTATTGCTCACTTTGTCTTTTTCCGCAACTTCACGTTTCGCTTTATCAGCGGATTCACGTTTAGCTTGTTCTGCGGCCTCACGTTCAGCTTTTGCCTGTGCCTCACGCTTGGCTGCTTCTTCAGCCTCACGGCGGGCTTGTTCTTCCGCTTCACGCTTCGCTTCTTCTTCCGCCAGACGATCAGCTTCCTGCGGGTCACGTTTCACAAAGGTGCGTTTCTTGCGGACTTCGATTTGTACCGATTTACTCTTTCCACCGGTACCTGGAATATTTAACGTGCTGCGCGTTTTGCGCTGCAGCGTCAGCTTGTCGGGCGCCGAACCGTGCTCACGGTTCAGGTGCGTCAACAAGGTTTGCTTCTCTTGCGCCGTCACAGAATCATCAGCCGATTTGCGAATCCCTGCATCAGCAAATTGCTGTATCAGGCGATCCACAGAGGTCTGAATCTCTGAGGCCAGCGCTTTAATGGTTACATCTGTCATGCTGTTCCTTCCTGCTACAGTTTATTACGCTTCGTCGCCGAACCAACAAATATTACGGGCGGCCATGATGAGCTCTCCGGCTTTTTCGTCGGTCAACCCTTCGATATCAGCCAGATCATCAATGCCCTGCTCGGCGAGATCTTCCAGCGTACAAACACCACGGGCAGCCAGTTTGAAAGCCATCAAACGTTCTAAACCTTCCAGATTTAACAAATCATCGGCAGGTTTAGTATCTCCCAGGCTTTCTTCCTGAGCCAGCGCCAGCGTGGTCAGCGCGTTTTTCGCACGCTCACGAAGTGCTTCAACGGTGTCTTCATCCAGACCGTCGATTTCCAGCAGTTCTTTCACTGGCACATAGGCCAGTTCTTCCAGCGTAGCGAAACCTTCTTCAACCAGCAGCGTGGCGAAATCTTCATCAATATCAAGATATTTCGTGAAGGTATCGATAGCCGCGTGGGCTTCAGCCTGATGCTTCGCCTGCAGGTCATCAACGGTCATAACGTTGAGTTCCCAGCCGCTCAGCTGCGAGGCCAGACGGACGTTCTGACCGTTACGGCCAATCGCCTGCGCCAGATTACCCGCTTCAACCGCGATATCCATGGTGTGTTTATCTTCATCCACCACGATAGAAGCGACGTCAGCCGGCGCCATTGCGTTAATGACGAACTGCGCCGGGTTATCATCCCACAGAACGATATCGATACGCTCGCCGCCCAGTTCGGTCGAAACCGCCTGAACGCGCGCGCCACGCATGCCTACACAAGCGCCAACCGGGTCGATACGCTTATCGTTAGTTTTCACCGCAATCTTCGCACGGGAACCCGGATCGCGAGCGGCGGCTTTAATTTCGAGAACTTCTTCGCCAATTTCTGGCACTTCAATACGGAACAGTTCAACCAGCATTTCTGGTTTAGAACGGGTCACGAACAGCTGAGCGCCACGCGCTTCCGGGCGAACCGCATACAGGACGCCGCGAATACGGTCACCCGGGCGGAAGTTCTCACGCGGCAGCATATCTTCACGCAGGATCACGGCTTCAGCATTGCTGCCCAGATCCAGAGTGATGTTGTCGCGGTTTACTTTCTTCACCACGCCGGTGATGATTTCACCTTCGTGCTCGCGGAACTGATCGACAACCATGGCACGTTCAGCTTCACGGACTTTCTGTACGATAACCTGTTTCGCGGTCTGCGTGGTGATACGGTCGAAGGTGACTGATTCAATCTGGTCTTCAACAAAGTCACCAGGATTCATGCTTTCGTCTTCGTAGCGCGCCGCTTCTAGCGTAATTTCGCGCGTCGGCTGGGTCACTTCTTCGACGACCAGCCAGCGACGGAAGGTATCAAAATCACCGCTACGACGATCGATGCTGACACGCACATCGATCTCTTGTTCGTATTTTTTCTTGGTTGCCGTTGCCAGAGCACTTTCCAGCGCTTCGAAAATCTTTTCGCGCGGCAGCGCCTTTTCGTTGGAAACGGCTTCAACAACAGCCAAAATTTCTTTGTTCATCGGGGCCTTTCACCTCAATCCAGACTGTTAAAAGTGGGGAACCAGGTTCGCCTTCTGGATGTTACTCAGCGCGAACACTTCATCTTTGCCTTCGACGGTTACCGTGATCATTTCACCGTCTACCGCTTTGATAATGCCCTGCCATTTGCGACGGTTCTGTACCGCCATACGCAATACCAGCGCGACTTCCTCACCGGAAAAACGCTCATAGTGTTCGGCGGTAAACATCGGGCGATCGAGACCAGGTGAAGACACTTCCAGGTTGTAAGCTACGGTGATTGGATCTTCGACATCCATGACAGCGCTGACCTGGTGGCTCACATCAGCACAATCATCAACATTGATGCCATCATCACTATCAATATAGATGCGCAGTGTGGATGTGCGACCGCGAATGAATTCGATGCCGACCAGCTCAAAGCCAAGCGCTTCAACCGGCGCCGTGAGCATCTCTGTTAATTTTTGCTCTAATGTGGACAAACCCACCCCCAAGACATAAAAAAAGGGCGTATAGCCCAGTTATTCTGAAGTCAGATAACAAAAAACCCCGATAAATCGGGGTTTTAGATAACTGAACCCTGCGATCGCAACTGCGATCTGGAACACCTTCCAGGAGAATTCTTTCAAATTCAGCTACGAAGGACCAGGTCCTCACAGTATATTTGAAAAAGTACTCAAAGGGAAAGTGGTTGCGGGGGCCGGATTTGAACCGACGACCTTCGGGTTATGAGCCCGACGAGCTACCAGGCTGCTCCACCCCGCGCCTGAAACGTGGCACATTTTACTCTTATTGAGTAAAAGACGCAAATACTGCTGGGATTTGGTACCGAGGACGGGACATAAAATCGTGGTAAAGTTTATTGATAAACCCTATATTTTGTCAACATGTATTTCATCTCTCTCTGTTCTCGTTTGTGCTGCCATATTGCTCTTTTTTAGCAAAAAAGCGATGAAGCACTTCCTGTCATCCGCAAAAGATGATTAAATGAAAACTCACAATTAATGCATAAAAATGCAATATAAACCTGTTCCATTTGACGTCATGAGTACTGCATCTTTGGCCATGCGAAGCACGCAGTCAGCAGTTCAGCGTCATAGTTCGAGAAGATTATGCACATTGTCCGAAGAAAAAACGGCAGGCAGATATAGTCAAACAGAACAGGTTCTACGACTTGATAAACCGAACTCACAACAGTCTATCTAGCAGGGTTTTATTTTATGACGACGATTCTTAAGCATCTCCCGGTTGGTCAACGCATTGGTATCGCTTTCTCTGGTGGTCTGGATACCAGCGCCGCACTGCTGTGGATGCGCAAAAAAGGCGCAGTTCCTTATGCCTATACCGCAAACCTGGGTCAGCCCGACGAAGAGGATTACGATGCCATTCCTCGTCGGGCCAAAGAGTACGGTGCCGAAGGCGCTCGTCTGATCGACTGCCGTAAGCAGCTGGTCGCAGAAGGTATCGCCGCGATTCAGTGCGGGGCTTTCCACAACACGACCGGCGGGCTGACCTATTTTAACACCACCCCGCTGGGCCGCGCGGTGACCGGAACAATGCTGGTCGCAGCGATGAAAGAAGACGGCGTCAATATCTGGGGCGACGGCAGTACGTATAAAGGCAACGATATCGAACGCTTCTATCGCTATGGCCTGCTCACCAACGCCGAGCTGAAAATCTACAAACCGTGGCTGGATAGCGATTTTATCGATGAGCTGGGCGGCCGTCAGGAAATGTCCGAGTTTATGATCGCCTGCGGCTTTGACTACAAAATGTCCGTTGAAAAAGCCTACTCCACCGACTCCAATATGCTGGGTGCAACGCACGAGGCGAAAGACCTGGAATTCCTGAACTCCAGCGTCAAAATCGTTAACCCGATTATGGGCGTCAAGTTCTGGGACGACAGCGTCAAAATTCCGGCCGAAGAAGTGACCGTTCGTTTTGAACAGGGCCACCCGGTAGCCTTGAACGGAAAAACCTTCAACGACGACGTTGAGATGATGCTGGAGGCCAACCGCATCGGCGGTCGCCACGGTCTGGGTATGAGTGACCAGATTGAAAACCGTATCATCGAAGCGAAAAGCCGCGGTATCTATGAAGCACCGGGGATGGCGCTGCTGCATATTGCTTATGAACGCCTGCTGACCGGTATCCATAACGAAGACACTATCGAGCAGTACCATGCTCATGGCCGTCAGCTAGGTCGCCTGCTGTATCAGGGACGCTGGTTTGATTCCCAGGCCCTGATGCTGCGTGATGGTCTGCAGCGTTGGGTAGCAAGCCAGATCACCGGCGAAGTCACGCTGGAACTCCGTCGTGGCAACGACTACTCGATCCTCAATACCGTCTCAGACAATCTGACCTACAAAGCCGAACGTCTGACAATGGAAAAAGGCGACTCGATGTTCTCGGCGGAAGACCGCATTGGTCAGTTGACGATGCGTAATCTGGATATTACCGATACTCGTGACAAGCTGTTTGGTTACGCGCAATCGGGCCTGCTGAGCGCCTCTTCAGTCACCGGTCTGCCGCAGGTAGAAAACCTGGAAAACAGAGACAAATAACCTGTTTTCAACTACGCTTTCAGCCGACGTTAATCCGTCGGCTTTTTTATCTGACCCGTTCTCAACATCACAAAAACCTTAGCCTGTTAATTTTTACCTGTCGCAATTTCTTATAATTATTGTCTATAATCACCCGGATACCTTTATCCTTGACCCCGTGAGGATCGCGATGAATATTAATCCCCCGGTCAGGCCAAATCAGGCAATCAACCGCCTGCTGGAAACGCTCGAACCGTATGCCACACCCATGAATGTCGTTGCCAGAAAAAGGCTGACGCCGAGCTATAAAGGCAAAACACAGCTCTATCTTTTAAAAAAAGGCGAGCTGTCCGTCATTCGTTCATCAGATAAATTATTGATCGTCACCGTCTATGAACCGCATTTGTTTGGCGTAGCCGAGATACTTCAGCCAAGCCATAGCCACGCTCTGCGCGCTGAGGTCGCTTCCGAAGTTCTGCGTATTGATAGCGAGCACGCCATCAGGCTATTCCGCGAGCACAACCTGTGGGAAGAGGTCACCCGACTACTGGCGTACCATACCTCTTATCTGGTGTATCGGGACGATCTGGTCTTACAGCAGCGCACCTACTCGGTCATTCGCAATCATCTTCTGGAAATGCTGCTGTTACAGGAAGAGACGCGACTGCGAGTCTCCATTCTGGAGTATATTCAGGACCGCACCCATCTTTCACGCAGCAGTATTCTTAATGTCCTGTCGGCGTTAAAAAAGGGAGGATATATTGAGTTCGCCCGCGGCGGTTATTTGCAAGGCGTAAACTCGCTTCCCGAAAAATTCTAATCATCCATCACACTATTTATCGCTTATCTATTGTTGTCGGCACTGGTTCGACGAAAGAGTTTAAATTTAAACAAACAAACGATAACGACGAGCGATAAATAATTTTATTCTGAGCTCCTGTATTTATCACACTGATTGTGTGCTGAAAACTGAACAACAAGCTCAGAAATGAAGATGGCTCTCCTTGTGCCGTTTACTGAAATTTCTGCATTGTGGGAAGGTTGACTCCCTTCTGCCGCAATGCCCGGTACGGCAATGCCTGTTTCTGCGGCTTACACTACGGCGCTCTTCGATATCCGGACCATTAAGGTGCGGCAAGAGAGAGCGCCTGATGTGAGGATAAACCCTTATCTGGCTGAGGCAGGGATCAATGTCCCCACAGGCACGATGATGGTCGGAGGAATCAGGCGCTTTCAGCTGTCCCTGAAAACGTCCGATGGACGGGATTACCGTCACTAGATGTCGCTCTATCATGATGTCACGCCAGACTGGGCTGGCCGCGCACTGTTTTCGCGTGTCAGCAACGCTGCCAATAATCAGCAAAGCGTAAGTGCCAATATCTCTGCCGCCATTGCGACAGTGGGATAGCACTTCAGTAAATAACGATTAAACCCAAAAACCCGTTAACTTTTTGCCCGAACGCCCGTATCGGGCATTTTTTTACCTGAAGGAATTCAACAATGAGCATGATCACGCCGAAATCAGTTCTGTTAGTCGTCGCTCTCGGTGCCAGCAGTGCCGCCTGCGCATCGGTAAACTTACACGGAGAAGCCGGGGAAGAGTTCACTAACCTGTCGGCCAGCTTCGGTGCAGAAGAGCCGGGCATGACCTTTAACGGCAACTGGGCACACAGCGATAATGACGGCGACGTTGCCGGGTTAGGCATGGGCTATAACTTTAACCTTGGCCCGTTTCTTCTGACTCTGGGTGGTAAGGCGCTTTATCTGAATCCACAGGATAGCGATGAAGGCTATGCTGTCGCGCTGGGTGGCGGTGCGCAGCTCCCGCTGGGCCAATACTTTACGTTATTTGGCGAGACCTATTATTCTCCGGACTCCTTGTCCAGCGGCGTAGACGACTATGTCGAAGCTAATGCTGGCGTGCGGATTAACGTGATTAAATCGCTGAATATTGAAGCGGGGTATCGCTACATTGATATGGCGGGGAAAGATGCCCATCACGACAACACGCTGGCTGATGGTGCCTATGCAGGTTTCAACTTCAATTTCTGATGCCAGCAAAGGGGATTGCCGCCGGCAATCCCTCATTCATTTATGCCACCGCCGGAACGGCTTTTAGCAGCCGGTTGATCACCTGAAGCCCTGCAATGTTGTTCTCTTTCCGATAAACCTCGTTCATCGCAGACATCTGCTCCAGTTTCGTCAGAGCGCTATAGACGTGGAACGCCTCACTGTCCTTATCGAAAATGTCTTTTTTAGAGGCATCCTGCAGGTAGTTATCTTTCAACGACCGGCTCAAGCTACCGATAATCGCGGTATTATCCTGAAAACAACTGACCACTGCCTGAGCACTTTGCCCTGAAGGCTGCGCATCACTATGCAATACCGGCACCATTAAAGTATTAATGGTATCCACTGTATCCGCCGATGGCGTGGTACTACATCCGGACAAACACAGGGCGCCGGCAATGATAAACGACCTGATTTTTTTCATGGCGTCACTTCACCTCTTCTGAATAGATGAGCGCGACTTTAGCGATTACGGTGGGTTCAAGACCAGTGAAGAGTTATTTATAAATAAACAAGCGCATATCGAAAGCAAAAAAAAGACGCTTTTCAGCGTCTTTTTTTCAGAATATTGGTACCGAGGACGGGACTTGAACCCGTAAGCCCAATCGGGCACTACCACCTCAAGGTAGCGTGTCTACCAATTCCACCACCTCGGCACGGATATAACTATTAGTGCGGGATATCGCTGCTCGGCTGTGCCGGTGCTGCTGGCTGAGTCTGCTCAGTTTTCGGAGCGCTCAGATTATCCCACTCACTTCCTTTATTGGTCTTGTTGCTGTTGATATTGCCCAGCACCAGACTGATGATGAAGAACAACGCTGCAAGGATACCGGTCATGCGGGTCATGAAGTTACCAGAACCGCTGGATCCAAACAATGTGCCGGAAGCGCCTGCTCCGAAGGAGGCTCCCATATCAGCGCCTTTACCTTGCTGCAGCATAATCAGACCAACAAGGCCAATTGCCACAATAAGGAAAACAACTAAAAGAGCTTCTTGCATAATCAACCTGTTCCTTGCGGATTCGCCGCATACCAATTGCTTCAACCAATAAAGCGGGACGTTTTAATGTTTCCCACTGAAGCGGGTGTGAATACTAACCAAAGCGAATGACCTTCGCAAGGGCAATTTCGGTGCATTGTATCAACTGCGGAAAAAAACAGCAAAAAACGATCTTTCGGCCAATAAAAAAGCGGCAAGCGCCGCCTTTTTAAACACTTAGAGCCGTTTCATCCAGCATGATGATTACACGCGGTCTGAGTCCGGGCTACGCTCCGCTCAAATCGGCAAATAAAATAACCGGCTTAATCAGGCGTTTTTTACCGCATTGGCGATACGATGCGCAAACTCATGAACCTGCTCTTCGTGCTCACCTTCAACCATCACACGAATTAACGGCTCGGTACCCGATTTACGCAGCAGTACACGACCACGGTTGCCCAGCGCCGCTTCCACTTCCGCCATGACTGCTTTCACGTTTTCATGCTCCAGCGGGTTACCGCTGCCTTCGGTGAAACGTACGTTGACCAGGATCTGCGGGAACATTTTCATACCGCTGCATAAATCATGCAGGCTCATGTGGTTACGCACCATCGCCGCCACGACCTGCAGGCTCGCAACGATACCGTCACCGGTCGTGGTTTTATCCAGCAGAATGACGTGGCCGGAGTTTTCCGCCCCAATACGCCAGCCTTTCTCCTGTAGCTTCTCGAGAACGTAGCGGTCACCGACTTTTGCTCTGGCAAACGGAATGCCCAGCTGTTTGAGCGCCAGCTCGAGACCCATATTGCTCATCAGCGTCCCCACCGCGCCACCGCGCAGCTGGCCCTGACGCAGCCCTTCGCGGGCAATGATATACAGAATCTGATCGCCATCCACTTTATTGCCTTCATGGTCGACCATAATGACGCGGTCGCCATCGCCGTCATAGGCGATGCCAAGATCGGCTTTTTCAGCCAGCACGCGCGCCTGCAGGGCACGTACGTCGGTCGCACCGACCTCTTCATTGATATTGAGTCCGTCAGGCTCACAACCCATCGCAATGACCTGAGCGCCCAGCTCGCGGAACACGTTCGGCGCGATGTGATAGGTTGCGCCATGCGCGCAGTCGACGACCACTTTCAGCGCATTCAGGCTTAATTCATTCGGGAAGGTGCCCTTGCAGAACTCAATGTAACGACCGGCGGCATCCACGATGCGGCTGGCTTTGCCAAGTTCGGCAGAATCCACGCAGGTAAGCTCTTTTTCCATTTCTGCTTCGATAGCTTCTTCCACATTATCCGGCAGCTTGGTGCCTTCAATAGAGAAGAACTTAATGCCGTTATCGTAGAACGGGTTATGCGACGCTGAAATCACAATCCCCGCTTCCGCACGGAAAGCACGCGTCAGGTATGCCACCGCCGGAGTTGGCATCGGCCCGGTGAAAGAAGCTGAGAGCCCCGCGGCGGCCAGTCCTGCTTCTAACGCCGATTCCAGCATATAGCCGGAGATTCGGGTATCTTTACCAATAATGATTTTGCGTGAGCCATGACGCGCCAGCACCTTGCCCGCAGCCCAGCCCAGTTTGAGTACGAATTCCGGGGTAATTGGCGCATCACCCACGCGGCCACGGATACCATCGGTGCCAAAATATTTGCGGTTACTCATAACGTTTATTTTCCTTTGTGCTCAGGGTGGCTTCCACCACGCGTAGCGCTTCTACCGTTTCTTTGACGTCGTGGACGCGAATAATCTGCGCGCCCTGCATCGCTGCAATCACTGCACATGCCAGGCTGCCACTCAGGCGCTCCGTCGGCCCGACGTTAAGCAATTGACCGACCATCGACTTACGCGACATACCGACCAACAGCGGGAGACCGAAATGGTGGAACTCGCCGAGTCGAGCAAGCAGCTCATAATTATGGGAAAGATTTTTACCGAAACCGAATCCTGGGTCGAGCAACAATTTCTCTTTTGCGATACCCGCCTGCTCACAGCGCACGATATGCTCGGTGAAAAAGCGGCCGACATCGGCAAAGACATCATCGTACTTCGGCGCTTCCTGCATCGTTTTTGGCTGGCCCTGCATATGCATCAGGCACACCGGCAGCTCGGTTTGGGCCGCAGCGGCCAGCGCACCGGGTTCGGTCAACGAGCGTATATCGTTAATAATATGCGCGCCTGCCCGGGCAGACTCACGGATCACCTCAGGCTTCGACGTATCCACGGAGATCCAGACTTCGAATCGCTGAGCAATTGCTTCTACGACCGGGATCACTCGTGCCAGCTCTTCCTCAACGCTCACATCTAGTGCGCCCGGGCGCGTCGATTCACCACCGATATCAATGATAGTCGCTCCCGCGTTTATCATCAGGTTGGCATGCTTAACCGCTTCCACGAGCGAGTTATGCGTGCCGCCGTCGGAGAAAGAGTCTGGCGTCACATTAAGGATACCCATCACGTGAGGATGGGAGAGATCGAGGGTTGAGCCCTGGGCTACGAGTTTCATCACGAAATCCCTGAATCAGGAAGGTTTAAAAAGAAAAACCCCGGAGCGACGGGCGCCCCGGGGTTTCAATATGCACAACAACATCAACAGCGGCTAACTTATTTGTCGCCCAGCTGCTCTGACATGGTGTTACCCGGGTTCGGCGTACGCGGTTCATCGACCGGACGCGGTGCACTCGGGGTGCCATTGTTGCCAGAGTTATTGGTGCCGTTCGGATCTTCCCAACCCGCAGGTGGGCGAACCTCGCGACGAGCCATCAGGTCATCAATCTGCGGTGCGTCGATGGTCTCATATTTCATGAGCGCATCTTTCATCGAATGCAGGATGTCCAGGTTGTCGTTCAGAATCTGACGAGCACGATTATAGTTACGTTCAACCAGAGATTTCACTTCCTGGTCGATGATACGTGCAGTCTCATCGGACATATGCTTCGCTTTGGCGACGCTACGGCCGAGGAAAACTTCGCCCTCTTCTTCCGCATACAGCAGCGGACCGAGTTTGTCAGAGAAGCCCCACTGCGTCACCATGTTACGCGCCAGGTTAGTCGCGACTTTAATGTCATTCGACGCACCGGTAGAAACATGTTCTACACCGTAGATAATCTCTTCCGCCAGGCGACCGCCGTACAAGGTTGAAATCTGGCTTTCCAGTTTCTGACGGCTGGCGCTGATCGCATCGCCTTCCGGCAGGAAGAACGTCACACCCAGAGCGCGACCGCGTGGGATAATCGTCACTTTGTGCACCGGATCGTGTTCCGGTACCAGGCGGCCGATAATCGCATGGCCCGCTTCGTGGTAGGCGGTAGATTCTTTCTGCGCTTCCGTCATCACCATGGAGCGACGTTCCGCACCCATCATGATTTTGTCTTTCGCTTTTTCGAACTCAACCATCGAAACCACGCGCTTGTTGCCACGAGCAGCAAACAGAGCGGCTTCGTTGACCAGGTTCGCCAGATCGGCACCGGAGAAGCCCGGGGTGCCGCGCGCAATGATTGCCGCATCGATATCTGGCGACAGCGGCACGCGACGCATGTGAACTTTCAGAATCTGTTCACGGCCACGGACATCCGGCAGGCCAACCACAACCTGACGGTCGAAACGGCCAGGACGCAGCAGCGCAGGGTCAAGAACGTCCGGACGGTTAGTCGCAGCGATAACGATAATGCCTTCGTTGCCTTCAAAACCATCCATCTCAACCAGCATCTGGTTAAGCGTCTGCTCACGTTCATCATGACCGCCACCCAGACCGGCGCCACGCTGGCGGCCGACGGCGTCGATTTCATCGATGAAGATAATGCACGGTGCCGCTTTCTTAGCTTGTTCGAACATGTCACGCACACGAGATGCGCCCACGCCGACGAACATTTCTACGAAGTCAGAACCGGAAATGGTGAAGAACGGGACTTTCGCTTCGCCGGCGATAGCCTTCGCCAGCAGCGTTTTACCGGTACCCGGAGGGCCGACCATCAGGACACCTTTCGGGATTTTACCACCCAGCTTCTGGAAACGGCTCGGTTCGCGCAGGTATTCAACCAGCTCAGCCACTTCCTCTTTTGCTTCATCGCAACCGGCGACATCGGCAAAAGTGGTTTTGATCTGGTCTTCCGTCAGCATACGGGCTTTGCTTTTGCCAAAGGACATCGCGCCCTTTCCGCCGCCGCCCTGCATTTGCCGCATGAAGAAGATCCAGACACCGATCAGCAAGAGCATCGGGAACCAGGAAATAAAGATGGAAGCCAGCAGGCTCGGTTCTTCCGGCGGTTCGCCAACCACTTTGACGTTTTTCGTCAACAGGTTATCGAGCAGCTTCGGATCGTTAACCGGAATGTAAGTCGTGTAACGGTTACTATCTTTCTTGGTAACGTTGATCTCACGTCCGTTGATACGCGCTTCGCGAACCTGGTCCTGGTTGACCTCTTGCAGGAAGGTTGAATAATCCACCTTACGGCCATTAGACTCGCTGGGCCCAAAGCTCTGGAATACTGACATCAGCACAACGGCAATGACCAGCCAGAGTATTAGGTTTTTCGCCATGTCACTCAAGGGATTAACCTCTTATTACAACTGTGTTAAAAACAGCGTCAGGATACTCTATATCCAGCGTCTTTCAAACTTTCGTTTGAAATCTACCGGTTATGGTTTACGCCCGGTCGCTACAATGTACACTTCACGCGAACGTGCGCGAGAAGAGTCCGGCTTACGAACTTTGACCTTCGTAAACAGGGAGCGAATTTCTCTTAGATACTCATCGAAGCCTTCGCCCTGGAACACCTTCACTACAAAACTACCACCCGGCGCTAATACATCACGAGCCATTCCAAGCGCCAGTTCCACCAAATACATGGCCCGGGGAATATCCACCGCCGGTGTTCCACACATGTTTGGTGCCATATCGGACATGACAACTTGTACTTTACTGTCACCTACGCGCTCAAGTAACGCTTTCAGGACTAATTCATCACGAAAATCGCCCTGAAGGAAGTCCACACCAACGATTGGATCCATCGGTAAAAGATCGCAAGCGATGATGCGGCCGCTGTTTCCGATCTGCGTAACCGCATATTGCGACCAGCCACCGGGTGCAGCACCGAGGTCAACAATGGTCATCCCCGGTTTAAAAATCTTGTCACTTTGCTGTATTTCATCAAGTTTAAACCAGGCACGGGAACGTAACCCCTTTTTCTGTGCCTGTTGAACATATTTATCGCTAAAGTGTTCCTGAAGCCAGCGACTTGAGCTGGCAGAACGCTTTTTACCTGTCATTTCACATTCCCATTTCGGGTTCATCATACTTTGCGACGTAAAAATCGACACGGTAGTTTGGCGATATATGGGAGATGGCGGTAGAATGAACCGTTTTCAATCCCAACGTAAGCAAAAAAATACGATGAATCTGAGTACTAAACAAAAACAGCACCTGAAAGGTCTGGCACATCCGCTCAAGCCGGTAGTTATGCTTGGCAATAATGGTTTGACCGAAGGGGTACTGGCCGAGATCGAACAAGCGTTAGAGCACCATGAGCTCATCAAGGTGAAAATCGCATCGGAAGACCGCGAAACTAAAACCTTGATCGTGGAAGCTATCGTGCGCGAAACCGGCGCCTGTAACGTACAGGTCATCGGTAAAACGCTGGTCCTGTATCGCCCAACTAAAGAGCGTAAAATCTCGCTGCCACGCTAAGAATATCCTGAATCTCGACACAACATTGTGTAAAACGAGGGATTTCTACGGGTAGACGAGCAAAATGCCATGCTCCGGACGTTGATAAAAGGCCGCTATGCGGCCTTTTTCCTTTCTTTACAATCCATCAACATGGTAGCGGGAAAAACGAACTAAAGGTACTCGACCTTAATAATTTCGTATTCTACTTCACCACCTGGTGTACGGATCGTCACCACATCATCCTGTTCTTTACCGATCAAACCACGGGCAATCGGTGAATTCACAGAGATCAGATTTTGCTTAAAATCAGCCTCATCATCACCCACGATGCGGTAAGTCTGTTCTTCATCGGTATCGAGGTTCAGGACGTTTACCGTCGCGCCAAAAATCACCCGTCCGTTGTTCGGCATTTTGGTGATATCGATAACCTGCGCATTTGACAGCTTCGCTTCAATATCCTTAATACGGCCTTCACAGAAACCTTGCTGCTCACGGGCGGCGTGGTACTCGGCATTCTCTTTCAAATCGCCGTGTTCACGCGCATCAGCAATAGCAGCAATGATTTCAGGACGACGAACTGACTTCAAAAAATCCAGTTCTTCGCGAAGTTTTTCAGCACCACGTAAGGTCATCGGAATAGCTTGCATTAGTTATACCTCTTTATCATTCCTTCATGGAACGGACGCCGCCGTTCCGCAACCTGTCAGCCTTTGAGCAGAACAGGAGCAAAAAGAAAACCAACCCGGAAAACATTCCCCAGGTCAGCAGCAATTTTCAATTTGATACGTATTTTACCCTGAAGTTCACTATGGGTCATCGTTTACTTTACAGGGTGTTGCACCGTAGTATGACGGCTCGGTTTCAGGTTGTTAGCGCGAGATTATGCGATTTCCCAGATTTATCATCGGATTGACCGCCGGTATAGCGTTTAGCGCTCAGGCGGCGAACATTGACGAATACATCACCCAGCTTCCTGCGGGTGCTAACCTCGCCTTTATAGCGCAGAAGGTTGGCTCCCCGACGCCGGAGATAGATTTCCACAGCCAGCAGATGGCGCTGCCTGCCAGCACCCAGAAGGTGATCACTGCGCTGGCCGCGTTGTTGCAGCTCGGGCCGGACTTTCGTTTCACGACCACCCTGGAAACCAAAGGCAGCCTCGATGGCGGCGTGCTAAAAGGCGATCTGATTGCCCGTTTTGGCGGTGACCCAACGCTCAAACGCCAGGATATTCGCAATATGGTCGCAACGCTGAAAAAAGCGGGCGTCCAGCGGATCGAAGGGAACGTATTGATTGACACATCGGTCTTCGCCAGCCATGACAAAGCTCCGGGCTGGCCGTGGAACGACATGACCCAATGCTTTAGCGCCCCTCCGGCGGCAGCTATCGTCGATCGTAACTGTTTTTCTGTCTCACTTTACAGCGCACAGAAACCAGGCGATCTGGCCTTTATTCGCGTGGCGTCGTACTACCCAGTGACGATGTTTAGCCAGGTGAGGACGCTGGCCCGCGGCTCTGCTGAGGCCCAGTACTGCGAGCTCGACGTGGTCACAGGCGATCTGAACCGCTATACCTTGACTGGTTGCCTGCCGCAGCGCAGTGAGCCCTTGCCGCTGGCTTTCGCCATTCAGGACGGCGCGAGCTATGCCGGCGTGATCCTGAAGTCCGAGCTGACCCAGGCTGGTATTACCTATAGCGGCACGCTGCTGCGCCAGACATTGGCTAACGATCCGGGAACCGTGCTGGCCACCACGCAATCCGCGCCGCTGCACGATCTCCTGCGGATCATGTTGAAAAAATCCGACAACATGATCGCGGATACCGTTTTCCGCACCATCGGCCATGCTCGCCTCGGCGTACCTGGCACATGGCGTGCCGGATCTGATGCCGTGCGCCAGATCCTGCGTCAACAGGCCGGGATTGATTTAGGTAATACCATTATTGCCGACGGCTCCGGCCTGTCGCGCCATAATCTGATAGCGCCGGCGACCATGATGCAGGTGCTGCAATATATCGCCCAGCACGATAATGAGCTCAACTTCATCTCCATGCTACCGCTGGCTGGCCACGATGGCTCGCTGCAGTACCGTGCAGGTCTGAATCAGGCTGGGGTTGACGGTAAAGTGTCGGCCAAAACAGGTTCTCTGCAGGGCGTCTACAACCTTGCAGGCTTTATTACCGCCGCCAGCGGGCAGAAAATCGCCTTTGTGCAGTATTTATCAGGGTATGCGGTGCCGCCTGCGGATCAGCGTAATCGTCGGATTCCGCTCGTACGCTTTGAGAGCCGGTTATACAAGGATTTGTACCAGAACAATTAATACAAAAGGGCCGCAAATAATGCGGCCCTTTTTAGTGCGTTCTGAATCGCTTACCGGTAAATCCGGCCAAACGGATTGCCGTAGCCCCGATCAACAATGTCGCCGGGGCGACAGAACAGCTTAACGCTTGTAGATGAACTCAACGCCTTCTTCGTCGTCTTCGTCCCAGTCGTCATCCCAGTCTTCGTCATCTTCGACTTCAACTTCCGCTTCTTCAAGCTGCTGACGGTGGTAGTCATCCCACATGAACTCGACTTTTTCAGGCGCTTTCTCTTCCTGAGCGTGAACAATTGGGTTTTCGATGATAAAGGTCATCACATCCCAGCATAGGTCTTTCACGCCCTGCTGGCTCGCCGCGGAGATCAGATAGAACTTATCTTCCCAGCCCAGCGCATCAGCAATTGCTTTCGCCTTCGCTTCGGCTTCTGCTTTATCCATCAGGTCAATCTTGTTAAAGACCAGCCAACGTGGTTTTTCAGCCAGCTTCTCGCTGTATTTTTCCAGCTCACCGATGATGATGCGTGCGTTCTCAGCCGGATCGGAGCCGTCAATCGGATCGATATCGATGAGATGCAGCAGCACGCGGCAACGTTCAAGGTGTTTCAGGAAACGAATACCCAGACCAGCACCTTCCGCTGCGCCTTCGATAAGCCCTGGGATATCTGCAACCACGAAGCTCTTCTCGTTATCCATACGCACAACGCCGAGGCTTGGCACCAGCGTGGTAAACGGATAATCGGCCACTTTCGGCTTCGCCGCAGAAACGGCGCGGATGAAGGTGGATTTACCGGCATTCGGCATTCCCAGCATCCCAACATCTGCCAGCAGCATCAGCTCCAGCTGCAGATCGCGTTTGTCACCCGGAGTCCCCATCGTTTTCTGACGCGGCGTACGGTTGACGGACGATTTGAAACGGGTGTTGCCCAGGCCGTGCCAGCCGCCTTTAGCGACCATCAGACGCTGACCATGCTTGGTCATATCGCCCATGACCTCACCGGTCCCCTGATCGATAACACGGGTCCCTACAGGCACTTTTACCGAAACGTCTTTACCACGTTTACCGGTACAGTCGCGGCTCTGACCATTCTGTCCACGCTCGGCGCGGAAGGATTTCTCAAAACGGTAGTCGATCAGGGTGTTCAGGTTCTCATCCGCTTCCAGCCAGACATCACCGCCATCACCGCCATCGCCGCCGTCCGGGCCGCCTCTCGGTATATATTTTTCACGGCGGAAGCTAACGCAACCATTGCCGCCATCACCTGCTACGACCAGGATTGTTGCTTCATCAACAAACTTCATTTTACTCTCCGAAAATCATTCGCCTGAGCGGGGCAGCGGCACAACCGCTTCACGCTTACGTAAGCCACCCCAAAGACGGTGGCCTATGGCGGAATACATCGCGCCCGCAACCACGACAAACGCACCGAGATAACCTAACAGGTTTAACATCGGTCTGGCGAAAACATCGGGCCAGGCCAGTGATAATAAATCTGAAAAAAGCAGCGTAAACAATGGCGTTAAGGTAATTAACGCGCTCACCTGCGCTGCCTGCCAGCGTGCCATGGCTTCCGCCAGCGCACCGTAGCCTACCAGGGTGTTTAACCCGCAGAAAACCAGGCACGCCAGTTGCCAGTCACTTAACGCCAGAACTTGTGAAAGCGTCGCTAACGGCAGCAACGCTATCGTACATAAAGTGTACAGCAAAAAGAGGATCTGCTGTGACGCCAGGCGGCGTAATAACACCTTTTGCGCGACGCCGTAGCTAACCCAGACTGCAGCCGCTGCAACGCCAAATATTACCCCCCACGTGTAATCCGTCAGGCGGGTAAAAATCTCAAACAGGCTGGTGTTGAAAAACATCACCAGCCCGCAAATCAGCATCAATGCCCCCACAACCTGAGTACCGCGCATTTTCTCCTTCAGGATAAACACGCTGGCCACCATCATGCCAACCGGAGACAGTTGTCCGATTACCTGAGAAGCCGTGGGGCTAAGATATTGCAGGGAAGAGCTAAACAGGATGAAGTTACCGAACAGGCCGCCCGTCGCAATGGCCAGAAGCACCAGCCAGCGCGGTTTGCGAAAGAGACGCAGCGGCGGCAGCTTTCCTCTGATAGCCAGAATTGTGCCAAGGCCAATACTCGCCATCAAAAAGCGATAAAACACCACCGTCGGCGGCTCCATCACTTCAAGAACCTGCTTCATTGCAATTGGCAAAGCACCCCAGCACATTGCGGTGGTGAGCGCCAAAAGAATGCCAATGCCGGCCTGCTGCTTCATACCCGTTTTCCCTGCAGAAAAATATCCGGGATTCTAATGTAAAAAGCCCCGCAACACGTTGCGGGGCTTTAATCCGTTACCGGACCACGAAGAACTTACTCAGCAACGATGCTGATGTATTTACGGTTGTTCGGGCCTTTAACTTCAAATTTCACTTTACCGTCTGCTTTAGCAAACAGAGTGTGGTCACGACCGCAACCTACGTTGGTGCCTGCGTGGAATTTGGTGCCACGCTGACGAACGATGATGCTACCCGCCAGAACGGATTCGCCACCGAAACGCTTAACGCCCAGGCGTTTAGCTTCTGAGTCGCGACCGTTACGAGTTGAGCCGCCAGCCTTTTTATGTGCCATTTAAATCTCTCCTCAGGTCTTAGGCGCTGATGCCAGTAATTTTCACATCAGTGAACCACTGACGATGGCCCTGCTGCTTACGGTAGTGTTTACGACGACGAAACTTAACGATTTTAACTTTCTCGCCACGACCGTGAGCAACAACTTCAGCTTTGATTACGCCGCCCTCAACGAAAGGAACGCCGATCTTGATTTCTTCACCGTTTGCGATCATCAGCACTTCAGCGAACTCAACAGCTTCGCCAGTTGCGATGTCCAGCTTTTCCAGGCGAATGGTCTGACCTTCGCTTACTCGGTGTTGTTTACCACCACTTTGGAAAACCGCGTACATATAAAACTCCGCTTCCGCGCACCTCTTCGTGTGATTCAGAGTGCGCTATAAATATTCACAATAGGGCGCGAATATTACGCAAAACGCGAGCCTTTGACAAGAGCGATTAGCGATCAACGCAGAAAAAAAACACAACTTTCACGCTAACGTTTATCTATGGCATTTTTTCAGTACAATCATAGCTTCGTTTAATTCTATCTTAATCCTTCTGTGAACCCACCTGGATTCGCGGTAACAGGACATGTGGCCCGGCTTTTGCGATGAATTTAGAAAAAATCAATGAGTTAACCGCGCAGGATATGGCGGGTGTCAATGCGACAATCCTTGAGCAACTTGACTCAGATGTTCAGCTTATCAATCAGTTAGGCTATTACATCGTTAGCGGAGGCGGTAAACGTATTCGTCCGATGATTGCGGTTCTTGCCGCCCGGGCAGTGGGTTACCAGGGCGACGCGCACGTCACTATTGCCGCGCTGATCGAGTTTATCCATACCGCTACCCTGCTGCATGATGATGTCGTTGATGAATCAGATATGCGTCGTGGCAAGGCGACGGCAAATGCGGCTTTTGGCAACGCAGCCAGCGTACTGGTGGGTGATTTTATCTATACACGCTCTTTCCAGATGATGACCAGCCTCGGCTCGCTGAAGGTGCTGGAAGTCATGTCGAAAGCCGTTAACGTCATTGCTGAAGGCGAAGTGCTGCAGTTGATGAACGTCAACGACCCTGATATCACCGAAGAAAACTACATGCGGGTTATCTACAGCAAAACCGCCCGTCTGTTTGAAGCTGCCGCACAGTGTTCCGGTATTCTGGCCGGCTGTACGGCGGAACAGGAACAAGCACTGCAGGACTACGGTCGCTATCTGGGTACCGCATTCCAGCTGATCGACGATTTGCTGGACTACAGCTCGGATGGCGAGCGTCTTGGCAAAAACGTGGGTGACGATTTAAACGAAGGCAAACCGACGTTACCGTTATTGCATGCCATGCGCCACGGCACACCTGAGCAGTCAGCCATGATTCGTGGGGCGATTGAACAAGGTAACGGGCGCCATCTTCTTGATGCGGTACTGGAAACCATGGCCGCCTGCGGTTCGCTGGAATGGACCCGTCAGCGCGCGGAAGAAGAAGCAGACAAGGCTATTGCCGTTCTTCAGGTGTTACCAGACTCACCGTGGCGTGAAGCGCTTATCGGTCTTGCCCATATTGCGGTTCAGCGCGACCACTAATATCTCCCCTTGCTCCGTTCCCGCAAAAGCGCGGGAACGCGACATAAAGTTCCAGTAACACGTAACCACAGCCCTTAAATTAACAAATTCCGAATATCTTACTCGCTTACAAGAACTTGTTAGAACTTAAATGAACCTGGAGTATAGTCATTCTGTTGCTCACATATCAGGCAAACAGGATCCTTATCACCAGGAGAATTTATGGATAAGTTCATCGATTGGCATCCGGCGGATATCATTGCTGGATTGCATAAAAAAGGGACGTCGCTGGCAGCGGAATCGCGGCGTAACGGCTTAAGTTCTTCCACGCTGGCGAATGCGCTGACCCGACCGTGGCCAAAAGGCGAGCTGATCATTGCAGATGCACTGGGTACCACGCCGTGGATTATCTGGCCCTCACGCTACCACGACCCGGTGACACATCAGTTTATCGACAGAACGCAGATGATACGGCAGAAGAAAGAGCCTACATGAAGGCAGAACGGTGAATGAACAGGACATAACAAAAAAACGGCCCCCGGACACGCGTCAGGGGGCCGTTATCGCTGCAGATTTACTCGCCTTTTACGCGTTCAATATTCGCGCCCAGCGCCTGCAGTTTATCTTCGATACGCTCATATCCACGGTCGATGTGGTAGATGCGATCAACAATCGTTGTCCCTTCAGCAATACACCCGGCCAGAACCAGACTTGCTGACGCACGCAGGTCGGTCGCCATCACCTGAGCACCAGAGAGCTGTGCCACACCGTGGCAAATCGCCGTATTGCTTTCGATCTCCGCGTGTGCGCCCATACGGATCAGTTCCGGAATGTGCATGAAACGGTTTTCAAAGATCGTCTCAGTGATCACGCCGGTACCTTCCGCCACCAGGTTCAGCAGCGTGAACTGCGCCTGCATGTCGGTCGGGAATCCCGGATGTGGCGCGGTGCGTACATTGACAGCTTTCGGACGGTTGCCGTGCATATCCAGGCTAATCCAGTCCTCGCCGATTTCGATATCGGCACCCGCATCGCGCAGCTTAGCCAGTACGGCATCTAACGTATCAGGCTGGGCGTTACGGCAAAGAATTTTACCGCCGGAGATAGCTGCGGCAACCAGGAAAGTACCGGTTTCGATACGGTCAGGCAGAACGCGGTAAACGCCGCCGCCCAGGCGCTCAACGCCTTCGATGGTGATACGGTCAGTCCCCTGACCTTTAATTTTCGCACCCAGCGCAACGAGGAAGTTAGCCGTATCGACGATTTCCGGCTCACGCGCGGCGTTTTCAATAACGGTTGTGCCTTCTGCCAGCGTGGCTGCGCTCATGATGGTGACGGTCGCGCCAACGCTGACCTTATCCATCACAATATGCGCGCCCTTGAGACGTCCATTGACCGACGCCTTGACGTAGCCCTCTTCCAGCTTAATCTCGGCGCCCAGCTGCTCCAGGCCGGTAATGTGCAGGTCAACCGGACGAGCGCCGATAGCGCAGCCGCCAGGCAGTGAAACCTGTCCCTGACCAAAACGCGCTACCAGCGGGCCCAGCGCCCAGATGGAAGCACGCATTGTTTTGACCAGATCGTACGGAGCACAGAAGACATCAACCGGACCCGCATCGATCCAGACTGAACCATTGCGCTTCACTTTAGCGCCGAGCTGGCTCAGCAGTTTCATCGTGGTATCGATGTCTTTCAGTTTTGGTACATTCTGGATCTCAATCGGCTCATCTGCCAGCAGTGCTGCAAAGAGGATCGGCAGGGCGGCGTTTTTCGCACCGGAGATGGTGACCTCACCCTGGAGGCGAGTCGGCCCCTGAACACGGAATTTATCCATTGATTCTGTTCTCTGTTAAGAATTCACATACGCTGCGGGGAACATCCCTGCAGCTTAAAAGCCATTGAGTTTGCGGTCTCGTGCCCATTCTTGCGGGGTATACGCTTTGATCGACAGAGCATGAATGCGATTGTCGGCAATGTATTCCATCAGCGGAGCGTAAACAGTCTGCTGCTTCTTTACCCGGCTCATGCCGTCAAACATCTCACCCACAGCAATAACCTGAAAGTGGCTGCCATCGCCAGAGACGTGGACTTCCTGGAGGGAGAGTGCGTTCATCAGCACGGTCTGAATTTCATGATTTTCCATGGGTTCAAATTTTATCTGGTAGTGAAAATAGCCCAACATCTTAGAGGAAAGTGACGCGGTCTTAAACAAGCAAAAAGCCCCATCGAAAATATTGATGGGGCTTTCAGGATAACCTTAGTAGTAACGCACTGAAAAAACTATGGGATCATATCGGCAGGGAGGTTGTAAAGACTGACCAACGTTTGCAGGTTATCGCTCTTACCGATCAGTTGCGCCTCTCGACCCTGGCGGCGAATTAACGCCACAAGATGCATCAGCAACGCCAGCCCGGCGGTATCCACCCGGGTCACCGTACTCAGGTCGATAACCGACACGCCATCGGTCGCTTGCGCACGGGCGTCCCAGAGCGGGACCAGCAGATCCTGGTCCAGCTCCCCATGCAGCGCCAGTCGCTCGCCATCGCGAGTCCAGCTCAGCTGCCCGGTCATTATTTTTTCTGTTCCAGAGTAATCGGCTGAGCAGAGATCGCTTTGAGCTGCGCGGTCAGACCATCAACGCCTTTGGTACGCAGCAGATCGCTCCACTCGTTTTGTTTGGTGGTAATCATACTCACCCCTTCGGCAATCATGTCGTAAGCCTGCCAGTGACCGGTTTGGGTATTTTTACGCCACTGAAAATCCAGACGAACCGGCGGGCGACCGTTAGGATCGATAATCGTCACGCGAATAGGGATGATTGTCGCATCGCCCAGTGGCTGTTCCGGAGCAATCTGATAGGTTTGACCATGATACATCGCCAGCGCCTGGCCATAGGCCTGCTTCAGATATTCACGGAAAGCGACAAAGTAGGCTTCACGCTGTGCCGGAGTCGCATCTTTGTAATAGCGGCCCAGCACCAGCGCACCAGCATACTTGACCTGAACATACGGCATCAGTTCCTGATCAACGATATCGCGCAGATAGTTCGGGTTAGCCTGAATTTTCGATTGTTCATTTTTCAGGCGATCGAAGGTTTTCTGCGCCGCTTCGTTCATCAGCTTATACGGATTGGACTGATCCGCTGCCGCCGAAGCCGTCAATGGAGCAATCACCAGCATGGCGATCATTAGTAAGCGTTTAAACATATCGTGTCTCTCCTGAAATTAATGCGTCGTGGCAGCCGGCGGCGTTGCGTCAGTATGACTTTCTCCCGCAGCCGAATCATCGCCAGAATTCTTATTGTCACCGCCCTTACTGCTGTAAAGGAACTGCCCAATCAGATCTTCCAGAACCATGGCAGACTTGGTGTCCTGAATGGTTCCGCCATCTTTAAGGATAGACGTACCCAGTTCCGGATCGTCGAAACCGATATTCAGCGCCAGGTATTGTTCTCCCAGCAGGCCTGAGGTACGAATGGCCAGCGAACTGGAATCCGGAATATGGTTGTAGCTCTCGTCAATATCGAGCGCAACGCGCGGCAGGTAGGTTTTCGGGTCCAAGGTAATATCCGCCACCCGGCCCACAACCACGCCGCCGATGCGGACCGGAGAACGCGCCTTCAGCCCACCAATATTGTCAAAGGTGGCATAAATACGATACGTTGGCTCGGTACGTAAAGAGGTCACGTTGGCGGCTTTGAGACAGATAAACAGCGCCGCCAGCAACGCAAGCAGTAAGAACACACCTACCCAGATTTCACTTTTTTTCGTTTGCATGAACTCAATTCCCAAACATCAGCGCAGTCAGCACAAAATCCAGCCCCAGAACCGCCAGCGACGAATGCACCACGGTACGCGTCGTTGCCCGGCTAATCCCGGCGGAAGTGGGGACAGCGTCATAACCGTTAAATAACGCGACCCATGTCACCGTAATAGCGAACACCAGACTCTTAATCAGACAGTTAACCAGATCCATTCGCCAGTCGACGGCGTTTTGCATGGCGGTCCAGAAGAAGCCACTGTCGATACCTTTCCAGCTTACGCCCACCAGCGAGCCCCCCCAGATCCCCACTGCGACAAAAATAATAGTCAACAGCGGCAATGAGATAACGCCCGCCCAGAAGCGAGGAGAAATCACCCGACGCAGCGGATCAACCGCCATCATTTCCATGCTGGAGAGTTGTTCAGTCGCACGCATCAGGCCGATTTCAGCCGTCAGCGCTGAGCCTGCACGCCCGGCAAACAGTAGCGCGGCGACCACCGGCCCCAGCTCACGCAACAGCGATAACGCCACCAGCATGCCCAGACTGGTTTCTGCGCTGTACGTCGTGAGCACCAGATAGCCTTGCAGCCCCAGCACCATGCCGATAAACAGCCCTGACACGATGATAATCAGCATCGATAGCACGCCGACGTTATAAAGCTGACGAATCAGCAACGGCGCATGCTTACGGAACTCTGGCTTGCCCACTACCGCGTTGAAAAGCATTAATCCGGCACGCCCGAAAGCCGCGGTCGTTTTAATTCCCCGGTGTCCGAGTGATGCCAGCACATTTAGCAGCATCAGTTGCTCGCTCCCTTGCCTAATAAATCATGGTGATAATCACCGGCCGGATAGCGGAACGGCACCGGACCGTCGGCAATACCATCAATGAACTGGCGAACCCGCGGGTCGCCGTTTTCACGCAGCGACTGCGCGCTGCCATGCGCCACGATTTTTTTGTCCGCCACGATATACGCGTAATCAGCAATGCTAAGCACTTCCGGCACATCGTGTGACACCACGATACAGGTCACGCCTAGCGTACTGTTTAGCTCTGAAATCAACTTGACCAACACGCCCATGGTGATGGGATCCTGCCCGACAAAAGGTTCATCGAACATAATCAGGTCAGGCTCCAGCGCAATAGCCCTGGCTAAAGCGGCACGGCGCGCCATCCCGCCAGACAGCTCGGAAGGCATTAACTTCGCCGCCCCGCGCAGACCCACCGCTTCAAGCTTCATCATGACGGTCGTATGCAGCAGCGCATCAGGCAGATGCGTATGCTCACGTAGCGGATACGCGACGTTATTGAAAACATTCATATCAGTGAACAGCGCCCCGGACTGGAAGAGCATGCTCATACGCTTACGCACGGTATACAGGCGCGAGCGTGACATCTGCGGCACGTTTTCACCATCGAACAGGATCTCACCTTTGTCCGGCGGGATCTGCCCACCGATCAGGCGCAGCAGCGTCGTTTTACCGATCCCCGATGGTCCCATGATCGCCGTGATCTTACCGCGCGGCACTGACAGCGAGATATCGTCGAAGATGACACGATCGCCGCGAGAGAAGCGGATACCGCGCACTTCGACCAAATTCGCCAGAGTTTGGCTCATAAAATCATCCTTCCTAAACATCCCTCGGGCTAAGCATGGCGCGTACCTTCGCCACAAAC
Organism: Klebsiella sp. I138; assembly: GCF_051131765.1. Classification (NCBI taxonomy): domain Bacteria; kingdom Pseudomonadati; phylum Pseudomonadota; class Gammaproteobacteria; order Enterobacterales; family Enterobacteriaceae; genus Klebsiella; species Klebsiella sp. I138. The sequence goes on along the minus strand of NZ_CP180447.1, from coordinate 4,719,268 downwards.
CCAACATTTTTACAGAATCTTACCTGCCTGGGTTAGCGAAAGCTGGCATTTGTTTTACTTTTGACAAACATAAAGTCAAAATTAAGAATTCGTTACGCTGCAGATGGATCGGCACAGCGAATCGACGATTATACCTGAAGAAAGGACTTTAGATGCTCTTAGCGACGGCTCTGTTAATAATTGGTTTACTGCTGGTAGTCTACAGCGCCGATCGTCTGGTCTACGCCGCTTCAATACTTTGCCGCATGATAGGGATCCCCCCGCTGATTATCGGGATGACGGTGGTGAGTATCGGCACCAGTCTGCCGGAGATCATCGTTTCCGCCGCCGCGTCCCTGCACGGGCAGACCGATCTGGCGATCGGCACCGCGCTCGGATCCAATATTACCAATATATTATTAATACTCGGCCTCGCCGCCTTGCTGCGCCCATTTACCGTGCATTCTGATATCCTGCGCCGCGAGTTACCGCTAATGTTGCTGGTGAGTTTGCTGGCGAGTTTTGTGCTTTACGATGGCCAGCTGTCGCGTATGGACGGTCTTTTTTTACTGGCGCTCGCCATACTGTGGTTACTGTTTACGATTAAAATCGCCCGTCTTGCTGAGCATCAGGGCAGCGACAGTCTGACCCGGGAACAGATGGCTGAGCTTCCACGTGAAGGTTCGCTTCCCGTTGCGCTGCTCTGGCTGGGCGTTGCCATGATTGTGATGCCCATGGCGACCCGAATGGTCGTAGATAACGCCACCGTGCTGGCAAACTATTTTGCTATTAGCGAACTGACCGTCGGTTTAACGGTGGTCGCCATCGGTACCAGCCTGCCGGAACTGGCTACGGCGATTGCGGGGGCACGAAAAGGGGAAGACGATATCGCCATCGGGAATATCATTGGCGCGAATATCCTGAATATTGCCCTGGTTCTCGGATTGCCAGCGCTGATTGCCCCTGGCGCGTTCGCGCCTGAAGCCTTTACGCGCGACTACGCCGTGATGATGTTCGTCAGCGTCATATTCGCCCTGCTATGCTGGCGTCGCAAACGGCAACCCGGCCGCCTTGTCGGCGTGCTGCTGGTCGGCGGTTTTGTGGTTTGGTTGGCGATGCTGTACTGGGCAGCACCGCTCTTCGTTGAATGAATCGGGATAACATTATGTCGCAAATAGATTTGCCAACGGATTTTGACTTTCAACGGGCAGGGCGTGAAGTTCTGGAAATTGAACGTGAAGGTCTGGCTCAACTCGATCAGTACATAAATGAAGATTTCACTCATGCCTGCGAGAAGATCTTCCGCTGCGCGGGTAAAGTCGTGGTGATGGGGATGGGCAAATCCGGCCATATCGGGCGTAAAATGGCGGCCACGTTTGCCAGCACCGGCACGCCGTCGTTTTTCGTTCACCCCGGCGAAGCTGCTCACGGCGATTTAGGCATGGTGACGCCGAAGGATATTGTTATCGCGCTCTCGAACTCCGGCGAATCGAATGAGATCCTGGCACTGATTCCCGTGCTTAAACGCCAGCAGGTGCCCCTTATCTGCATGACCAGCCGTGCGGAAAGCAGCATGGCGCGTGCGGCAGACATTCACCTTTGCGTGAAGATATTGAAAGAAGCGTGCCCGTTGGGGCTGGCTCCGACCTCCAGCACCACCGCCGCACTGGTGATGGGCGATGCGCTGGCAGTTGCCCTGTTGGAGGCTCGCGGCTTTACCGCCGAAGATTTTGCGCTGTCGCATCCCGGTGGCGCACTGGGCCGTAAGCTGCTGCTGCGGGTCAATGATATTATGCATACGGGTGATGAAATACCGCACGTCAATGTGCAAGCCACCTTGCGCGATGCGTTGCTGGAAATCACACGTAAAAATTTAGGTATGACGGCAATCTGCGATGATGACATGAACATCATCGGTATTTTCACCGATGGCGACCTGCGCCGGGTGTTTGATACCGGCGTTGATATGCGTAATGCCCGTATCGCCGACGTGATGACGCCGGGCGGGATTCGTATTCGCCCCGGTATTCTGGCCGTCGATGCACTGAACCTGATGCAATCTCGCCATATCACCTGTGTGTTAGTTGCCGATGGCGACCGCCTGTTGGGTGTGGTACATATGCACGATCTCCTGCGCGCAGGCGTAGTGTAAGTAAGGATAAAATAATGAATAATGCTGATGCTCTGCAGGCGACCTGCTACGGGCCAGTAAGCCCTGAATTTATCGCGCGGGCGGCAAAGATACGTTTATTGATCCTCGACGTAGACGGCGTACTGTCCGATGGCCTTATCTACATGGGCAACCACGGCGAAGAGCTGAAGGCGTTTAACGTTCGTGATGGTTACGGGATCCGCTGCGCGCTGACTTCAGGCATTGAAGTCGCGATTATTACCGGACGAAAAGCTAAACTAGTAGAAGATCGCTGCCAGACGCTGGGAATAACGCACCTGTATCAGGGGCAGTCCGATAAGCTACTGGCATTTCGTGACTTATTGAACAAGCTGGCCGTTCGTCCGGACGAAGTTGCCTACATCGGCGATGACCTGATTGACTGGCCGGTGATGGCTGAGGTTGGCTTAAGCGTTGCGGTTGCGGATGCGCACCCGCTGCTGTTGCCGAAGGCGGATTATGTCACCCGTATCGACGGTGGACGTGGAGCGGTACGCGAAGTCTGCGATTTGTTACTATTGGCGCAGGGCAAGCTGGATGAGGCCAAAGGGCAATCAATATGAGTAAAACCAGACGTTGGGTTATCATTTTACTGTCGCTGGTCGCGCTGATCCTGATCGGCCTGAATCTGGCGAGTACGGACGATACCACTCTGCAAGAGATCGGTCCTGATGACCCGACCTACACCAGCGAGCATACCGATACTGTTGTTTATACCCCAGAAGGGGCGCTTAACTACCGCTTAATCGCTGAGCATGTAGAGTATTTTTCCGCCCAGGAGCTGTCGTGGTTCACCCGACCGGTGATGACCACATTTGATACCAACAAGGTCCCGACCTGGTCTATCAAAGCGGATAAAGCCAAGCTGACTAAAGACCGCATGCTGTATCTTTACGGCCACGTTGAGGTGGACGCGCTGACTGCGGACTCTCAATTGCGCAAAATTACGACGGATAACGCCCAGATAAACCTGGTGACGCAAGACGTGACCTCCGATGACATGGTGACGTTGTACGGGACAACATTTAATTCCAGCGGCCTGAAAATGCGCGGAAATTTACGCAGCAAAACTGCCGAGCTGATTGAAAAGGTTAGAACCTCTTATGAAATTCAGAACAAACAAACTCAGCCTTAAGATTGCGCTCGCCAGCGCCTTACTGGCCGCCAGCCTGCCGGCGCTGGCAAAAACCGGCGACACCGATCAGCCGATTCACATCGAATCCGATCAGCAGTCGCTGGATATGCAAGGTAATGTTGTCACCTTCACCGGTAATGTCGTCGTCACCCAGGGCACCATTAAAATCAACGCTGATAAGGTTGTGGTGACCCGCCCTGGTGGTGAAAAAGGCAAAGAGGTGATCGACGGTTTCGGTAATCCTGCAACCTTCTACCAGATGCAGGACAACGGCAAACCGGTGAAAGGCCGTGCCGAGAAAATGCACTATGAACTGCAGAACGATTTTGTCGTGCTGACCGGGAATGCACACCTCGACCAGCTCGACAGCAACATCCAGGGCGACAAAATCACCTATCTGGTGAAAGAGCAGAAAATGCAGGCGTTCAGCAATAAAGGCGGGCGCGTGACGACGGTTCTGGTTCCTTCGCAGCTGCAAGACAAAAGTGCCAACCAGCAAAAGAAGGGTAACTAATTCGTTATGGCAACATTAACCGCAAAAAACCTCGCCAAAGCATATAAAGGCCGCCGCGTGGTGGAAGATGTCAGTCTGACCGTGAACTCCGGCGAGATTGTTGGTCTGCTTGGCCCAAACGGGGCCGGTAAAACCACAACCTTCTACATGGTCGTCGGCATTGTGCCGCGCGACGCTGGCAACATCATCATCGATGATGAAGATATCAGCCTGCTGCCGCTGCATGCCCGTGCGCGTCGTGGGATCGGCTATCTGCCCCAGGAAGCGTCCATTTTCCGCCGTCTGAGCGTATACGACAACCTGATGGCCGTTTTGCAGATTCGTGACGATCTCAGCACTGAACAACGTGAAGATCGCGCGAAAGAGCTGATGGAAGAGTTTCACATCGAGCATCTGCGCGACAGCCTGGGACAGGCGCTTTCCGGTGGTGAACGCCGCCGTGTCGAAATCGCCCGTGCGCTGGCCGCCAACCCGAAATTCATTCTGCTGGATGAACCCTTCGCCGGCGTTGACCCCATTTCAGTTATTGATATCAAACGGATCATCGAGCATCTGCGTGACAGCGGCCTTGGCGTGCTGATCACTGACCATAACGTCAGGGAAACGCTGGCCGTTTGCGAACGTGCCTATATCGTCAGCCAGGGCCACCTGATAGCTCACGGAACCCCGCAGGAAATCCTTGAAGACGAGCAGGTTAAGCGCGTGTATCTTGGGGAAGACTTCAGACTCTGATAGGGTAGAGGTTACAGACGTTTTAGCCGGAGATATTAGCCCTGAATATGAAGCAAGGTTTGCAATTAAGGCTAAGCCAACAGCTTGCCATGACGCCACAACTGCAGCAGGCCATCCGCTTGCTGCAGCTGTCCACGTTAGAACTCCAGCAGGAACTCCAGCAGGCGCTGGAGAGTAATCCGCTGCTTGAGCAAACCGATCTTCACGATGAGGTAGAAACCAAAGAGATCGAGGACCGCGAGTCGCTGGATAGCGTCGACGCTCTGGAAAAAAAAGAGATGCCGGAAGAGCTGCCGCTCGACGCCAGCTGGGATGAAATCTACACCGCCGGCACACCGTCAGGCAACGGCGTGGATTACCAGGACGACGAGCTGCCAGTTTATCAAGGCGAAACGACACAAAGTCTGCAGGATTACCTGATGTGGCAGGTCGAGCTGACGCCGTTTACCGATACCGATCGCGCGATTGCCACGTCGATTGTCGATGCCGTGGATGATACCGGCTACCTCACCGTTCGAGTGGAAGATATTGTCGAGAGCATCGACGATGACGAAATCGGCCTCGAAGAAGTTGAAGCGGTACTCAAGCGGATCCAGCGTTTTGATCCGGTCGGCGTAGCGGCAAAAGATCTACGCGACTGTCTGCTGGTCCAGCTTTCACAATACGCCAAAGAGACGCCGTGGCTGGAAGAAGCCCGACTGATCATCAGCGATCATCTCGATCTACTCGCCAACCACGATTTCCGCTCCCTGATGCGCGTCACCCGGCTCAAAGAAGAGGTGCTGAAAGAAGCGGTTAATCTGATCCAGTCCCTCGACCCGCGTCCGGGCCAGTCGATCCAGACCAGCGAACCGGAATACGTCATTCCTGACGTACTGGTGCGTAAAGTCAGCGATCGCTGGGTTGTCGAACTGAACTCAGACAGCATCCCGCGCCTGAAAATCAACCAGCATTACGCGGCCATGGGTAACAGCTCGCGTAATGACGCAGACAGCCAGTTTATCCGCAGCAACCTGCAAGAAGCCCGCTGGTTAATCAAGAGCCTGGAAAGCCGAAACGACACGCTGCTGCGCGTCAGCCGCTGCATCGTCGAACAGCAGCAAGCCTTTTTCGATCGGGGTGAAGAGTTTATGAAACCGATGGTACTGGCGGATATCGCCCAGGCCGTCGAAATGCATGAATCGACTATTTCACGTGTTACCACCCAAAAATATCTGCACAGTCCACGCGGTATTTTTGAGCTGAAATATTTCTTTTCCAGCCATGTTAATACGGAAGGCGGCGGCGAAGCATCGTCGACGGCTATTCGTGCGCTGGTGAAGAAGTTAATCGCCGCGGAGAATCCGGCGAAGCCGTTGAGTGACAGTAAGCTGACCACCATCCTGTCTGAACAGGGTATCATGGTGGCACGCCGTACCGTCGCTAAGTACCGAGAGTCTTTATCCATTCCGCCGTCTAACCAGCGTAAACAACTGGTCTGACACAACCGATAAGGAAGACACTATGCAGCTCAACATTACAGGACACAACGTCGAGATAACCCCTGCACTGCGCGACTTCGTCAACGCGAAGTTCGGCAAACTGGAACAGTTTTTCGACAGGATCAACCAGGTCTATATTGTGTTAAAAGTAGAGAAGGTGACGCAAATCGCGGATGCCAATCTGCATGTCAACGGTGGCGAAATCCATGCCAGTGCGGAAGGGCAGGATATGTATGCCGCCATCGATGGTCTTATCGATAAGCTGGCAAGACAGTTAACAAAACATAAAGATAAACTAAAACAACACTAATTGTCCGGGCGCCGCCCTTGCCTGCCACCGGCTCTCATTGGTGACAGGCAAAGGGCGCGCTCAGGTGAAATTATGATGAACAACGATTCGGCTCTACAACTGAGCAATGTCCTTAACCAGGAATGTACCCGCAGTCAGGTCCACTGCCAGAGCAAAAAACGCGCGCTGGAAATCATCAGTGAGCTGGCAGCAAAACAGTTAGGTTTACCGTCGCAGGTGGTGTTTGAAGCGATCCTCACCCGTGAGAAAATGGGCAGTACCGGGATTGGCAACGGCATTGCTATTCCGCACGGTAAGCTCGAAGAGGATACGCTGCGCGCCGTCGGTGTGTTTGTCCAACTGGAGACGCCGATCGCATTTGATGCCATCGACAACCAGCCGGTCGATCTGCTGTTTGCGCTTCTGGTGCCGGCTGACCAGACCAAAACCCATCTGCATACGCTCTCGCTGGTCGCAAAACGACTCGCGGACAAAACGATATGCCGTCGCCTGCGCGCGGCGCAAAGCGATCAAGAGCTGTATGAGATCATCACCGAAGCGGGAAGCAGCGATGACGTATAACGACAGTCGCCCCCTACTCTTTATCGTACTGAGGAGAAACGGTACATGGTACTGATGATCGTCAGCGGCCGTTCAGGCTCGGGGAAATCCGTCGCTCTGCGGGCGCTGGAAGATATGGGCTTCTACTGCGTAGATAACCTGCCGGTAGTGCTGCTGCCTGAGCTGGCGAGATCGCTGGCCGACAGAAACATATCTGCCGCCGTCAGCATTGACGTGCGTAACATGCCGGAATCGCCGGAGATCTTCGAACAGGCGATGAAAAATCTGCCTGAGGCGTTTTCCCCACAGCTGCTGTTCCTTGATGCTGACCGCAATACGCTGATCCGCCGCTACAGCGATACCCGCCGCCTGCATCCGCTATCGAGCAAAAACCTGTCGCTTGAGAGCGCAATTGACGAAGAGAGCGCCCTGCTGGAACCGCTGCGTTCCCGGGCTGACCTGATCGTCGACACCTCAGAGATGTCGGTACATGAACTGGCGGAAATGCTCCGTACGCGTCTGCTCGGCAAACGCGAACGCGAACTGACCATGGTCTTTGAATCCTTTGGTTTTAAGCACGGTATCCCGATTGATGCTGACTATGTCTTCGACGTACGCTTCTTGCCAAACCCGCACTGGGATCCAAAACTGCGTCCGATGACCGGTCTGGATAAGCCCGTTGCCGCCTTCCTTGACCGGCACACGGAAGTTCACAATTTTATTTACCAGACCCGCAGCTATCTTGAGCTATGGTTACCGATGCTGGAAACCAATAATCGCAGCTATCTGACGGTGGCTATTGGTTGTACCGGCGGTAAACACCGTTCGGTCTACATCGCCGAACAACTGGCTGATTACTTCCGCTCGCGCGGTAAGAACGTGCAGTCTCGCCATCGGACGCTGGAAAAACGCAAATCATGACCGTAAAGCAGATCGTTGAAATCACGAATAAGCTGGGGATGCATGCCCGCCCGGCGATGAAGCTGTTCGAGCTGATGCAAAATTATGATGCTGAAGTCTTGCTACGCAACGACGAAGGGACTGAAGCAGAAGCCAATAGCGTGATTGCCTTGCTCATGCTCGACTCTGCCAAAGGTCGGCAAATCGAGATTGAGGCCAACGGTCCGCAGGAAGTCGAGGCACTGGCTGCGGTCATTGCGCTGTTCAACGCCGGTTTTGACGAAGACTAACCTTTCCAGCCTCTCCCCGGCAGCGTGACGCTGACCGGGGCAAATATTCCCGCCTTTTCCTTAATACAGCTTGTGTGTCTGCATAAATCCTTCTCCGCCTAACTGACGCATCTGGCGTAGGATCCACGCCTGTCGACTGCGCACGTAGCCGGACGGCGCATCGGCCCGAAAGCGAATCGGATTGGGCAATACCGCCGCCAGCAGCGCCGCTTCAGAAGCGCTTAACCGGCTTGCGGGCTTGTGAAAATAGCGCTGCGATGCTGCTTCAACGCCAAACGTCCCTTCGCCAAACTCAGCGATATTCAGATAGACGGTGAGAATGCGCTTTTTGCTCCATACCGTCTCGATACCTACCGTCAGCCCGGCCTCCAGCCCTTTACGCAGCCAGCTCCGACCATCCCATAAAAACAGGTTTTTCGCCGTCTGCTGCGACAGCGTTGATGCGCCGCGAACGCGGTTTTCATTACGTTCATTATGCGCCAGCGCTTTTTCTATCGCCGGGACATCAAAGCCCCAATGGTCAGGGAATTTCTGGTCCTCAGCGGCCATGACCGCCAGCCCCATCCACGGTGAAATCTCGTCCATTCCGACCCAGTCAGAATGGGCGACATAATGAAAATCACCGCTCAGCCAGGCGCCGACCTGGCGTTCCAGCATGACGGAGGAAAACGGAACCGGCAGAATGCTAAAGAGCGCGATGCCGCCGCCCCAAAAGACCGCCGCAATCAGCAGAATACGCAGAAAAAGGCGTTTAATCATGCGGAACGGCGACAAACGTACACTCATGCAGTCAGAACCAACACGCGAGCCACCAGCTTTTCAATTCCGCTTGCCGCTTCCGCAATGTCCTGTGCCAGCATCCAGGCTGGTGTCGTTACGACCTTATGCTCTTCATCGACCACGATATCATCGACCGGACAAGGAACGTGCTCTGCCCCCATTTCTTCCACTACGTCAGCGGTATCAAGATCGGTGCCAATGGTTATCCGCAGCGGGATCGGGAAAATTTTTGGCAGCAGCGCCGGAGCAATGCACATAAAGCCCAGCGGCTTACCCGCCTGATGCATGGCCAGCGTCAGCGCTTTCAGGTCGCTATCGACCAGACATTCAGCCCCCTCGGAAGCAAAGCTGCTGAGGTTCTTCGCCGCACCAAAGCCGCCTGGGACAATCAGCGCATCTAAATCTTCAGCCCGGGCAGTGGCCAGAGGCTGAATATCTCCGCGGGCAATACGCGCCGCCTCAACCAATACGTTGCGGCTTTCAACCATCGGCTCACCGGTCAGGTGGTTGATCACGTCCGTTTGCGCTTTATCGGGGGCAAAGCAAACTGCCTGCGCGCCGCCACGGGCTATCGCCAACAGAGTAATGACCGCTTCATGGATCTCCGTTCCGTCATAAACGCCACAGCCGCTCAATACCACACCAATCTTTTTCATACTGCCAGCTCCTTAGTGCAACTTGCTGAAACCAGTCAAAAATTTTGATTTACTCGCATTGCTTCACATATTTTACTGATTCACGTAACAAATAATTTAAGGTTTGCTATCTTAATGAGCGAGCAAACCAAATCCTCAGGTTGCGCTACGTAAAAATATCTCTAAAAATTCTGGCGCAACGACCAGTTCCCTGGTGTTGGCGCAGTGTTCGCGCACCCCGGTTTATCCGGGGTCATTTTTTATGTGCCGCCGCAACCCACGCTTTCAGCACGGCCACATCGTTCTGCCACTCGGATTTCATCTCTTCGACCCATTCGCCAACATTATCTGACCACGCTGGCAGGTCCGGAGTCTGAATCTGCTGCCCAAGCTGTTGAATATGTCGCAGGCCGATAGACCCCGCCGCCCCTTTAATCTTGTGCCCTTCATCAACGATCCCTTTCTGGTCGCGGGCGGTCAGATTAGACTCCAGCACCGCCATATAGCCCGGCATCATTTTCTCGAAAACCGCCAGCCCATCGTTGATAAGCTTCGGCCCCACCAGCTCGATATACTGCTCAAGCATCGGAATATCCAGCACGGATTCTGACTTACTCGCATCAACGGTCGGCATTTCGATCTCATCCTCTTCCGGTGAATCCCAGAACTTTTTAATAATAGCGGTGAGCGCCGGCACCGATAGCGGCTTGCTCAGCACGTCATCCATTCCGGCATCGAGATACTCTTTTTTATTCTTCAGGACGTTGGCGGTCAGGGCAACCAGCGGCGGCAGTTCATCGGCAGCAAAGTGCTGTTTAAGATGGCGAGAAATATCCAGCCCCGTCATATCCGGCAGCTGAATATCCAGCAGCACCAGGTCATATTCACCCGGCTTAAACATCTCCAGCGCGGCCTTACCGGTCATCGCCACATCGACGCTGTTACCCAGTTTCTCCAGCACCGAACGCGCGACAATCACGTTGAGCTCGATATCTTCAACTAACAGCACGTTGAGTGCCGGCAGGGGCATCTCATCATCGGTCAGCATATCTTCCACTTCTTCAGCTACCGCAGGCGCATGCACGGTCAGTGTAAACGTTGCGCCCTGGCCCGGCAGGCTGGAGACATTAATGTCGCCGCCCATATTGCGCGCCAGGCGACGCGAAACGGCAAGGCCAATTCCCGTCCCCGTCGCCGGTTTGCCGCCGTGGCTGTCTTTCACCTGATAATACATGGCGAAAATCTTATCCTGCTCGTCCTGGGGGATCCCGATACCGGAGTCTTCTACTTCAAAATGCAGAATATCGCCTTCATCGTAGCGAACGCGGACGGTGACGTTTCCGCCCTGCGGCGTAAATTTGACGGCATTGCTGATGAGGTTCCACAGGATCTGTCGCAGGCGCGTCCCATCGGTCACGACCTTGTGCGGCAACGGCAGCGCCGGATCCAACACGAAGCGTAGCCCTTTCTGCTGCGCCTGCAGGCCAGAAAGGTTCTCCAGGTCGGCAAGGAAGCCGGTAAAGTCGACCTGCTGGTTATCCAGCTGAACTTTACGCCGCTCCATTTTATCCATATCAATAATATCGTTGAAAATATTCCCCAGCGTTACCGCGGAAACATGGATAGTTTTGAGGTACTTTTCCTGCTCGCTGGTCAGGTCGGTATCCAGCAGGATACGGCTAAGCCCCACGATGCCATTAAGCGGCGTACGCAGTTCGTGGCTAATCGTTGAGATAAACGTAGTCTTGTCGCGGCTGGCGCGCTCCAGCGCATCCTGGTAGCGCTTACGCTCGGTAATATCGCGACCAAAGCCCATCAGGCCACGGCGCTTGCCGACGCGGTCATAGTAGGGGACCTTACGGATTTCAAAGCAGGCTTTACGCCCGTCCGGGTAATCCAGCCACTGTTCGTAGGTCAACGACACGTTATGGCGGAAGACTTTTTCGTCCGTCTCCAGCACTTTGACCGCCGCTTCTTCGTTATAGACATCCTGAGGTTTCAGGTGGATAAGCTGTTTTTCGCTTTTCCCGGTCAGCAGTTCCATCGCCCGGTTACAGCCGGAAAACTCTTTATCTTCATTACGATAAAAAACCAGGTCCGGTGAGGCATCAAGGAAAGAACGGAGGAAGGAGGATTGCTGTTCCAGCTGAATTTGCGTCTCTTCGCGCTCTTTCATCTCAATCTTCAGCTGCTCCAGCGTGGTCTCGCGCTCAGCTTCTGCTTTCTCACGCTCGCCAATCTCCTGATTGAGCTGCGCGATATTGTCTTTGAGCTGCACGTTGAGCTTCAGGTCCCGCTCACGCATCTCTTCCAGTTTTTCAACCAGCCGGGAAAGGCGCTGACGCGACTCTTCCAGCTGTTCCACGACCACCGACAGAAAGTAGACGGCCCAGGGGGTGATAAGCAGGCCAAAGAAGATGGAGCGGATCACATCAATACTTTCAACCTGACCGTGCAGGACCATCGTGACGGCCATCTGCACCACAATCGCCAGAACCACCAGGGCGAGGGCCAACAGCATGGAAAAACGCACCAGACCCAGCTTCATCATCAGGTCGACATAGTACTGCGCCAGCATACGGATTTGCTTCATAAGGGATTCCTTCGCGACAACTCCGCACAATAATACCCAATTCTGAGCAATACGCTGTAAGTTGTGCAAAAAATGCGGGGGCCCTTACTCTAAAGCGCTGTGTGGTACCCAGGCTCGTCCCAGCGCCGAGCCCTGGACACCGTGTTGATTCAGATAGCGGTCAAGTTCAACCATTCCGGTCCAGCGGTTTTCACACCACAGGGGAGCCAGCAGCGTCGGGCGTCTGGCGCTGGCTGAAATACGGTGATAAATCACCTCAGGCGGGGTGTGGCGAATCATCTCTCCGGCGATGCGCGTATATTCATCCAGCGCGATCGCCTCCAGTCGCCCCGCCTGCCAGGCTTTGGCCATTGTACTTCCGGTCACGATATGCAGCGGATGCAGTTTGATACCATCCACGCCAGTGTCCACAACCTGCTCCAGCGTTTGCAGACAATGATTCTGCACCTCGCCCGGCAGGCCGACTATCAAATGTGCACAGACCTTTAGCCCGCGTTCACGCGCCAGGCGAGTCGTACGTTGATAGCAGGCAAAATCATGGCCACGATTAATCCGCCGCAGCGTTTTGTCGTGCGCCGTCTGTAGGCCTAACTCCAGCCACACTTCGTAACCCTGCTCCCGGTATTCACTGAGCAGATCGAGCACCGCCTCCGGGACACAATCCGGACGAGTGCCAACGCACAGCCCGACAATATTGGCCTGGCTCACCGCCTGCTGATACATCGAACGCAGCACCTGGACTTCCGCAAACGTACTGGTGTAAGCCTGGAAGTAAGCCAGATAGCGCCTCGCGCGGTTAACCCGCTGCGCCTGATGCGCCAGCTGTTCTGCAATGGAGTGGTGCTGCTGCTCTTCGTCAGCAAAAGAGGCTACGTTGCAGAACGTACAGCCTCCGCGACCGATAGTGCCATCGCGATTCGGACAGCTAAAACCACCATGCAGCGTCAGTTTATGGACTTTTTCGCCATAGCGCCGCGAAAGATCCCCACCAAACATATTGACTAATTTTTGTAACTGCATAATCTGATAGACCGGCCTGAATAAAGGGGCCAAGCCTGCCATTTTTAGCCACCGACGGCGATGACCTGGATCAATCGTCAGCGCGGCCGCTCAGCTCATTGCATAAACAATCAAGATAACTGCAATTTCATTCACCCAATATGTAATGACTTTTCCTTATACTTAACCTCTGGTTTGCCATTATCTTCATCAGGGCTAAAAACAGTGTTATTTCCCGCCTGTAAGACAACAGGTAGATAAATACTCTGCAATAAATAGCCACTTCAGCACAGATCGATAATGTTACGCTATCGATATAGTGAGACAGATCACACTAGATTATGCTTCCCGCTGCGTTTCATTACCGTTTAAAAACCATCATTTTCCTTAACAATCATAACATTAAATACCTCATAGCACATTTTCGTATAAATAAGATTGCCATTTGACGTAAGTGCGGATTCCCGATAACTTGGGAATCCGCTGGAAGCTTTCTGGATGAGCACTCTGCTCATCATATTTATGCAGTAATTGAGATTCCCTCTTACAGCAAGTCCTCAAACTTGCGTACCGATGCGAAAAGGATTTAAAGAGGGCGAATGCGAGGTGCAAACCCCGTCGCCATGCTCTTTCTGTGCCCGTGCGCAATCGGTATCGGAGGGTGTCCCGTAGAGCCTGGGGAGGTTCACTGATATGTTGTACGATAAATCCCTTGAGAGGGATAACTGTGGTTTCGGCCTGATCGCCCACATAGAAGGCGAACCTAGCCACAAGGTAGTGCGTACCGCTATACACGCACTGGCCCGAATGCAGCACCGCGGCGCTATCCTCGCCGATGGTAAAACCGGCGACGGTTGTGGCTTGCTGCTGCAAAAACCCGATCGTTTCTTCCGTATCGTTGCGGAAGAGCGCGGCTGGCGTTTAGCCAAAAATTACGCCGTCGGGATGTTATTCCTTAATAAAGATCCTGAACTGGCGGCTGCCTCACGCCGCATCGTTGAAGAAGAACTCCAACGTGAAACCCTGTCTATCGTCGGCTGGCGCGAAGTGCCGACCAACGAAGGGGTTCTCGGTGAAATCGCCCTCTCCTCGCTGCCCCGTATTGAACAAATTTTTGTTAATGCTCCGGCAGGCTGGCGCCCGCGTGATATGGAACGTCGTTTGTTCATCGCCCGTCGCCGCATTGAAAAGCGCCTGCAGGAAGATAAAGATTTCTACGTTTGCAGCCTGTCGAATCTGGTGAACATCTATAAAGGTCTGTGTATGCCGGCTGACCTGCCGCGCTTCTACCTGGACCTTGCGGACCTGCGTCTGGAATCGGCAATCTGCCTGTTCCACCAGCGCTTCTCCACCAACACCGTGCCGCGCTGGCCGCTGGCACAGCCGTTCCGCTATCTGGCGCATAACGGCGAGATCAACACCATTACTGGCAACCGCCAGTGGGCGCGCGCGCGTACCTATAAATTCCAGACGCCGTTAATTCCGGACCTGCACGATGCTGCACCGTTCGTCAACGAAACCGGCTCTGATTCCAGCTCCATGGATAACATGCTTGAGCTGCTGCTGGCCGGCGGTATGGATATCGTGCGTGCCATGCGTCTGCTCGTGCCGCCTGCCTGGCAGAATAACCCGGATATGGATCCGGAGCTGCGCGCCTTCTTTGACTTTAACTCCATGCATATGGAGCCGTGGGATGGCCCGGCGGGTATCGTGATGTCCGACGGTCGCTACGCGGCCTGTAACCTCGACCGTAACGGCCTGCGCCCGGCGCGCTACGTCATCACCAAAGATAAACTGATCACCTGCGCATCAGAAGTGGGGATCTGGGATTACCAGCCCGACGAAGTTGTCGAAAAAGGCCGCGTTGGCCCAGGTGAACTGATGGTTATCGACACCCGCGGCGGGCGCATTCTGCACTCTGCGGAAACCGATGATGACCTGAAAAGCCGCCACCCCTATAAGGAGTGGATGGAGAAAAACGTTCGCCGCCTGGTACCGTTTGAAGATCTGCCGGACGAAGACGTCGGCAGCCGTCAGCTGGATGACGATACCCTCACCAGCTTCCAGAAACAGTTTAACTACAGTGCCGAAGAGCTCGACTCCGTGCTGCGGGTACTGGGCGAAAATGGCCAGGAGGCCGTCGGTTCAATGGGCGATGACACCCCGTTTGCCGTGCTCTCCAGTCAGCCGCGTATCATTTATGATTACTTCCGTCAGCAGTTTGCGCAGGTGACCAACCCGCCAATCGACCCGCTGCGTGAAGCCCACGTGATGTCGCTGGCCACCAGCATCGGCCGTGAAATGAACGTCTTCTGCGAAGCGGAAGGCCAGGCGCACCGTCTGAGCTTCAAATCACCGATTCTGCTGTACTCTGATTTCAAACAGCTCACCACCATGGAAGAGGAACACTATCGCGCTGATACGCTGGATATCACCTTTAACGCCGCGGAAACCTCGCTGGCGGACACGGTGAAAGCGCTGTGTGATAAAGCCGAACAGATGGTGCGTAACGGTACCGTTCTGCTGGTGCTTTCCGATCGCAACATCGCCAAAGGTCGTCTGCCGGTTCCGGCACCGATGGCAGTTGGCGCGATCCAGACCCGTCTGGTGGATAAAAGCCTGCGCTGCGATGCCAACATTATCGTTGAAACCGCCAGTGCTCGCGATCCACACCACTTTGCGGTTCTGCTGGGCTTTGGTGCCACGGCTATCTATCCGTACCTGGCCTATGAAACGCTGGCGAAACTGGTCGACAACAAAGCCATTGAGAAAGATTATCGTACGGTGATGCTGAACTACCGTAACGGCATCAACAAAGGCCTGTACAAGATCATGTCCAAGATGGGCATCTCGACCATCGCCTCCTACCGCTGCTCGAAGTTGTTCGAAGCGGTCGGCCTGCATCGCGAAGTTTCCGACCTGTGCTTCCTCGGCGTTGTCAGCCGCATCGGCGGCGCGGGCTTTGATGACTTCCAGCAGGATCTGCTGAATCTGTCCAAACGTGCCTGGCTGGTCCGTAAACCGCTGGATCAGGGCGGCCTGCTGAAATACGTTCACGGCGGCGAATATCACGCCTACAACCCGGACGTTGTACGCACGCTGCAACAAGCGGTACAGAGCGGCGAATACCATGATTATCAGCAATATGCGAAACTGGTGAATGAACGTCCGGCCGCAACGCTGCGTGATTTGCTGGCGCTGAATCCTGGCGATGAGGCCATCAGCATCGACCACGTTGAATCGGCAAAAGAGCTGTTCAAACGCTTCGATACCGCGGCCATGTCTATCGGTGCGCTAAGCCCGGAAGCCCATGAGTCGCTGGCGGAAGCCATGAACAGCATCGGCGGTTTCTCTAACTCCGGTGAAGGCGGGGAAGACCCGGCACGCTATGGCACCAACAAAGTGTCGCGTATCAAGCAGGTCGCTTCCGGCCGCTTCGGCGTCACTCCGGCTTACCTGGTCAACGCCGATGTTATCCAGATTAAAGTCGCTCAGGGCGCGAAGCCGGGCGAAGGTGGGCAGTTACCGGGTGATAAAGTCACGCCGTACATTGCCAAACTGCGCTATTCGGTACCGGGCGTCACGCTGATTTCACCACCGCCGCACCACGATATTTACTCTATCGAGGATCTGGCACAGCTGATCTTTGACCTCAAACAGGTCAACCCGAAAGCGATGATTTCCGTGAAGCTGGTTTCCGAACCGGGCGTCGGCACCATCGCCACCGGCGTAGCAAAAGCCTATGCCGACCTTATTACTATCGCCGGTTACGATGGCGGTACCGGTGCCAGCCCGCTTTCTTCGGTGAAGTACGCGGGATGTCCGTGGGAACTGGGCCTCGTTGAAACCCAGCAGGCGCTGGTGGCCAACGGCCTGCGCCATAAGATTCGTCTGCAGGTGGACGGCGGCCTGAAAACCGGCCTCGACATCATTAAAGCAGCGATTCTCGGCGCGGAAAGCTTCGGCTTCGGCACCGGCCCGATGGTTGCGCTCGGCTGCAAATACCTGCGTATTTGCCACCTGAACAACTGCGCAACCGGCGTCGCAACCCAGGACGACAAACTGCGTAAGAATCACTACCACGGCCTGCCGTTCAAAGTGACCAACTACTTTGAATTCATCGCCCGCGAAACCCGCGAGCTGATGGCAGAGCTCGGCGTGAAGCGTCTGGTCGACCTGATTGGTCGTACCGACCTGTTGAAAGTGCTGGACGGCTTTACCGCGAAGCAACAGAAGCTGGATCTGAGCAAACTGCTGGAAACCGCCGAGCCGCATGCCGGTAAAGCGCTGCATTGCACCGAAAGCAACCCGCCGTTTGATAACGGGGTGCTGAATGCGCAGCTGCTGCAACAGGCGAAACCGTTCGTGGACAGCAAGCAGAGCAAAACCTTCTGGTTCGATATCCGCAACACCGACCGCTCCGTTGGCGCGTCGCTATCCGGCTATATCGCCCAGACCCATGGCGATCAGGGACTGGCAGCAGACCCGATTACCGCTCACTTCAGCGGCACTGCCGGGCAGAGCTTCGGCGTGTGGAACGCCGGCGGCGTGGAGCTGCATCTGACCGGTGACGCGAATGACTATGTCGGTAAAGGGATGGCAGGTGGTCTGCTCTCAATCCGTCCTCCGGTGGGCTCAGCCTTCCGCAGCCATGAAGCCAGCATTATCGGCAACACCTGTCTGTACGGTGCGACCGGCGGTCGTCTGTACGCAGCGGGCCGGGCGGGTGAACGTTTTGCAGTGCGTAACTCCGGTGCAATCACCGTAGTAGAAGGCATCGGCGATAACGGCTGCGAATACATGACCGGCGGCATCGTCTGCGTGCTGGGTAAAACCGGCGTCAACTTTGGCGCAGGGATGACCGGCGGCTTTGCTTACGTCCTGGATGAAGACGGCGATTTCCGTAAACGTGTGAACCCGGAACTGGTGGAAGTGTTGGACGTAGACTCTCTCGCTATCCATGAAGAGCACCTGCGTGGTCTGATTACCGAACACGTGCAGCTTACCGGTTCGTCTCGTGGCGAAGAGATCCTGGCCAACTGGCCGGCATTTGCCGCGAAATTCGCGCTGGTTAAACCAAAGTCCAGCGATGTTAAAGCACTGTTGGGTCACCGCAGTCGTAGCGCAGCAGAGCTGCGTGTGCAGGCGCAGTAAGGAATTCAGATGAGCCAGAACGTATACCAGTTTATCGACTTACAGCGCGTTGATCCGCCAAAGAAACCGCTGAAGATCCGTAAAATTGAATTTGTCGAAATTTACGAGCCGTTTTCAGAAGGCCAGGCCAAAGCCCAGGCAGACCGCTGCCTGTCCTGCGGCAACCCGTACTGCGAATGGAAATGTCCGGTCCACAACTACATTCCTAACTGGCTGAAGCTCGCCAACGAGGGGCGTATTTTTGAAGCGGCAGAGCTGTCGCATCAGACTAACACGCTGCCGGAAGTCTGCGGCCGCGTTTGCCCGCAGGACCGTCTGTGCGAGGGTTCCTGCACGCTGAACGATGAGTTCGGCGCGGTGACTATCGGCAACATCGAGCGCTACATCAACGATAAAGCGTTCGAAATGGGCTGGCGTCCGGATCTCTCTGGCGTGAAGCCAACCGGTAAAACGGTGGCCATCGTCGGGGCTGGCCCGGCAGGACTGGCCTGCGCCGACGTCCTGACCCGCAACGGTGTCAAAGCGGTAGTGTTCGACCGCCATCCGGAAATCGGCGGCCTGCTGACCTTCGGTATCCCGGCATTCAAGCTGGAGAAAGAGGTCATGACACGTCGTCGTGAAATCTTCACCGGCATGGGCATTGAATTCAAACTCAACGTCGAAGTGGGCCGGGATGTGCAGCTCGATGACCTGCTGAAAGAGTACGATGCGGTCTTCCTTGGCGTCGGGACCTATCAGTCCATGCGCGGCGGGCTGGAAAATGAAGAGGCAAACGGCGTCTTTGATGCTCTACCGTTCCTGATCGCCAACACCAAGCAGACCATGGGCTTTGGCGAAACGGCGAGCGAGCCGTACGTCAACATGGAAGGCAAACGCGTTGTGGTTCTCGGCGGTGGTGACACCGCGATGGACTGCGTGCGTACCTCCGTACGTCAGGGGGCATCGCATGTCATCTGCGCCTATCGTCGTGATGAAGAAAATATGCCAGGCTCCCGCCGCGAAGTGAAAAACGCGCGTGAAGAAGGCGTCGAGTTCCAGTTCAACGTTCAGCCTCTGGGCGTTGAAGTGAATGCCAACGGTAAGGTGTGCGGCGTGAAAATGGCGCGTACCGAGATGGGCCAGCCAGATGCTAAGGGTCGTCGTCGTGCGGAAATCGTCGCGGGCTCCGAGCACGTCGTCCCGGCAGATGCGGTGGTCATGGCGTTTGGTTTCCGTCCGCACAGCATGGAGTGGCTGGCGAAGCACGACGTTGAGCTGGATTCTCAGGGCCGCATTATCGCGCCGGAAGGCCATGAAAATGCGTTCCAGACCAGCAACCCGAAAATCTTTGCTGGCGGTGATATCGTGCGCGGCTCCGATCTGGTGGTCACGGCGATTGCCGAAGGTCGTAAAGCGGCTGACGGGATCCTGAACTACCTGGAAGTGTAAGATGAAGTGCCGGATGATGGTGAAAGAACCTCATCCGGCCTACCGATATTTGCAGCGCTCTTTCTTATCGCATCAAATCTGGCTGGCGAAGTTAACGCCAGTCACTCTCGTTGATGACTAGTCTCGATAGATATCCCCCGTCAGGTATGCAGGCCAGTTTTTCTCAAAGAAAAGAGTCGACAGATCATCAAGCTTACGCAGCGGTTTTACCTCTACTCTGAATTCGCCGTCATGCAAGATTACCTGCAGTTGCTCCTGACGGTGCTCGGGTTTCTCCGAAAGAAAACGAAAATCCGACAGCTCACCTTCACGACTCTGAGGCACGACATCACCTCGGGCGGAGCAAAGCATCCGCGCTCCTCGACTGCCGCCACCTTTTGAGATGTAAGCATCAAGCGCCACCAGTAGCGCTTCGGACGCCAGCGCCATTTGTCGCCACTGAAGACTAAATGCGGCCTTATTTGGATGGTCGATTGCCACGCCACACTCGGCAATACGTTGGTTCAGACGACGGGCTTCCTGAAGTGCTTCCGGTACAGAGTCAGCTTTACACACAAATCCAGCGCGCTCGCTCATACGCCGCTGGATTTCGACACGGACCTCTTCAATTGGCAGACTGTCAGGATGACGGCTGTCATCCTGAATTTGACGTAACAGTTCAGCCGTTTCCTCTTTAAAGAGTGACGAGGAAACGTTACGCGGAGTAGCCGCAATGTGCTTCGCACAGCGCAACCCAAAGACCTGTCCGGCATTCAACGCCGCCCCACCTGGCCGGGTTACGCCATGCGTTCCCGCAGCTTCGCCCACAGCATAGCAGCCCTCCAGTGACGAATGGCCCCACACATCCACCGCTATGCCACCGTTCATATGTTGATGATTGACGTTAAACGGCAGCGGTTGCGTTGTCAGATCGTGCCCATGATGCTTATAAAGTTCTATAGCCAGCGGGTTCATGCGCTGCAGGCGAGCAATGGGTAACTCGAGACACGCATCATTATTACGTAGATAGCGATAGACATCTTCGTCCAGATTCCCAAGGGCAAAAGGTTCATCGTCCGTTACTGGCAGCGGGTTGCGGTTGAAATCCATCAGGATAGTTCGCCCGGCCTGCGACTCATTGTAAATCGCCAGATCCACCAGGCTTGAGCCAAAATCCAGCATGCGTGTGGCATGAATCGGCCACTGGTAACCTTTGCGGAAAATATTCGAGGCCAGCTCGCGAGTCGTGCGGTAGTAACGGGCAAGGAAGTTGTGTTCCTGTCCGAGCTCATCCACCGAGTAGATATAGGGTATGCTCTGTACGTAAGTACCCGACAGATTCCATGGGAATTCATCACGACGGGTGCCAATGCCAAACTGGTGCTCCGTCAGATTAACCGTGGCAATCCCCGCTTCCAGCGCCAGCCCTAGCGAGCCAAAACAGCGTTTCGGATATACGCTGTCCCTGAAGAGCTCTCCTGGACCGCCGGCTGCAAGTACCACCGTCGCGCTGCGTATCAGACACATCCCCCAAGGGTTATCCTTTGTTCTTGCTCCTTTGACTATGGCGAGGATCCCCGCCACCCGACGTTGAGTGCCTTTACCTTCGGTAAGCAGCCTTACAGCCGTGGCATGGTCCACAAAAGGTATGCCCAGCAGCGCAGCCTCTTCCGCAAGTACTTGCACCATTAGCCGGGACGTCCGCGGACCGCAGCTGGTAGCGCGTCCGACTTCATCATGGTCCGTCTGATAGCGCAGCACCGCACCATATCTATCTTCCGGTAGAGGCAGCCCGATACTTTTCAGGCCAATAAATGCCTCAACCGATCCGACAGATTCTACGTAGGCGGTGTCCGCATCCATTGCCCCGCCAGCACCAATCGCGCTGGCAAGAGCCGTGAAATTGTCGCCTGTAAAACTGGTCGATGCAGTGTGGAGCGTCTGCTTATCGGATCCTGAGCATGCAGATGTGCCCCAGAACAACGTCTGGGTCGCTACCAGCACATCCACTTTCCTGCGCTTCAGCTCAACCGCAGCGCGCAGTCCGGCGGCACCGCTTCCCACCACCAGCGCATCACTGTGATAAACCGGAATACGAAATCCCTCTACTTCCATCGTTTGCTGCGCCTGTGCCTGTACAACGTGGCGCGGCATGGTCACGTTGGTCAGATTTTCAAGAATCGATTGTGGGATCGTTATTGCCATGTTTTACCTCGTTAAACGCGTGATGACAGTCCGGACATTTCCATTTCTTTAACGGGCTTCGCGACCTTTCTTACCCCAAGTAACAGCACTGAACTCACTACCATGACGCAAGCTGCTACGAACCAGACTGCGGACATAGAGTATTTATCAGCAAAATAACCTGCCAGTACCGGAGAGATGCCACCTGCGGTCATTCCCACATTCATCACGAAACCTATCGCTGAACCACGAAGTTGTGCAGGCACCAGTTCCGCTGTGAAGGAGAGCACCAGCGGCGTAACCGGATAGCCCAGCAGACCGAGCAGTAACACCAGAATGACGACAGCAAAAACCGGCAGCTGTAGCACCATCGCCGCCATCAACAGACTACTTGCGATAGTGATGCCAATCAGAACGCTGCGCTTACGGGAAAAATCGCCACCGTCACAAAAACGCCCCAGCAGGAAACCACCCAGTGCCCCGGTCAGACCTAACAGACTGGCGATCGTCCCCGCTGTGCCGATAGAGAGCTGCTTAACGTTCATCAGGAAGGTCGGTGCCCAAAGCAGGACAATCCACCAACCGCTTAACAACAGGAAGTAGTAGAAAGCCATCAACATCACAGACTTATTACGAAACAATTGTTTTAAAGGTACTTTCTCATGATCAGCAACGGTGATAACTTTTTTGGGTTCAGACTTCACCAGTACGCCATAGGCGATTGCAACCAGCAGCCCTAAACCACCCGCAACATAAAATACGAAGCGCCAGCCAAACTCCGGGCCGAGTACGGCCCCCAGCCAGGTGCCAAAAAAACCACCGATTGGATATCCCATCCAGTAGAGTGACATCACGGTAGTACGCTGTTTTTCAGTAGTGACATTGGCCACTTCCAGCGAAGCGGCGGGCCAGAATACCCCCTCGCCTATACCCGTCATCACACGGTAAAAAATCAGTGAGCTGAGGCTCCCCGCAATACCTGTAAGCATGGTGGCGACCGAGAACATCACCAGGCCTAAGATCAGAACCGGCTTACCACTGAGCTTGTCGGCAATAATCCCTGACAAGAACAGAAAGCCGATAAAACCATAGAAGAACGAGCTCATCAGGACACCGGACTGGCCCTTACCCAGCCCGAAATCCGTCGCTATAAGCCCAATTGCAGAGGAGACGGTCATGCGATCCACGGAGTACATCATGTAACCCAGGCCGCATAGTACCGACACCAGCACCATCTTTTTTGTATCTGTATTCATATTTCCCTCGACTAACCCGGTAAGACTGACGAGATATCAGATACAGCCAAAATCTGATTAACAATGCGTCACATGACGCGCTTTGCAGGTAGCCAGCACCGTGTCCGGATCGCGTTGCCACCAGTTATTTTCGGAGAAAATCTCGACTTCATGTGCACCTTCATAACCCAAGGCTTCAACAGCCTGGCGAGCGGCACGGATATCAATCACGCCATCGCCCATCATGCCGCGATCAAGCAGCAGGTGCTGTGTCGGCACCAGCCAGTCGCAAATGTGAAATCCCAGGATACGTTTACGTCCGGCACGCGTAATTTGCTGGAAGAACTTCGGATCCCACCAGGTGTGGTAGAGATCAACAGCTATCCCCAACCCCTCGTCCCCAAGCTCATCGCAGAGGTCATTCGCCTGTTCCAGAGTATTCACACAGGCCCGCTCTGCTGCATACATCGGGTGCAGTGGTTCAATGGCTAGCGGCATGCCCGTTTTACGCGAATAGTCCAGCAAGCGTCCCAGACCGTCCCGCACCTGGCTACGCGCCCCGGCAATATCTTTCGAACCACCCGGCAAGCCACCAACCACCAGAACCAGGCAAGCGGCATTCACTGCCAACGCTTCGTCAACTGCCCGACGGTTATCATCATCCACCGCACGTCGGGCTGCCTCGTCGATACCGGGAAACATCCCCCCGCGGCAGTAGCCACTGACGAGCAGCTCATTCGTGCGGATAAGCCGGGCAGTACGTTCCAATCCAAGCGCCTGCACCTGATCTCGCCATGGCGAGATGCCGCATATTTCATGGCGGGCACAACCGTCGATAATCTTATCCAGCGTCCACTGCCGGCGGACAGTGGCTGTATTCAGCGATAACCGCTTTTGATCGGGTTGTTGCATAACGCCCCCTTAACGTACCAGTGACGGAACATCGACCCAGCGCCGCTCTTTCCAGCTCTGCAAGGCCAGCTCAACCAGCTGTACACCCTTCGCCCCTTCGAGCAGGTTCCAACGAAAATCAATCTCACCATGCACGTGACGCAGGAAGAGTTCCCACTGAACTTTGAAGGCGTTGTCGTAGGTCGTCGTGTCAGGTACCCGTGACCAGTCGTCGAAAAAGTTGTGCGACTGGCGAATGTCCGGGTTCCAGACCGGTTTTGGCGTATTTACACGTGACTGAGTCAGGCAGTCGGTGAGGCTCGCAACAGCGGAACCATTTACGCCATCAACCTGAAAGGTCACCAGGTCGTCGCGGCGCACGCGAACGCACCAGGAACTATTGATCTGCACGATAGTGCCGTTTTTTAGTTCAAAGGTGGCATAAGCAGCATCATCGGCGGTAGCTTTGTAAGCATTGCCCTGCTCGTCAAAACGTTCCGGTATGTGGGTCGCGCCCAGGCAACTGATGCTTTTGATTTCCCCGAACAGATTGTCGACGACATAGCGCCAGTGGCAGATCATATCGAGGATGATGCCGCCGCCGTCTTCCTGGCGGTAATTCCAGGACGGACGCTGTGTCGGTTGCAAATCACCTTCAAACACCCAATAGCCAAATTCACCACGAACCGACAGCACCTGCCCAAAGAAACCCGCCTGGTTGAGCATCTGAAGTTTACGCAGCCCCGGTAGCCAAAGTTTGTCCTGCACGACACCGTGACACACGCCCTGCTGTTCTGCGTAGTGGTAGAGCTCTATCGCTTCAGTAAGACTCACCGCGACAGGTTTTTCGCAGTAGATATGCTTGCCCGCAGCGATGGCTTTTTTCAATAACGTGGGGCGTGCCTGCGTGGTCGCTGCATCAAAGAAAATGGTGTCGTTGGGATTAGCAAGCGCCGCATCCAGGTCGGTCCCCCAGCGAGTGATGCCGGTCTGTTTTGCCAGTGCGGAAATTTTTTCTTCGCTGCGACCAATCAGGATCGGTTCCGGCAATAGTCGATCTCCATTTTCCAGCAGAACGCCACCCTGCTCGCGAATCGCGACGATCGAACGGATCAGATGTTGATTCTTACCCATCCGACCGGTTACGCCATGCATGATAATGCCAACGGGAATTGTAGCCATTGTTATACCTCGAGATTAAAAGTGGGATTTATTCAGGCCACCATCAACATCAATAATTTGACCGACGGTGAAAGGAAGTCTGCCGCTTGCCAGCGCCTCGACAACAGCGGCAACATCTTCCGCCTGCCCCCAACGCTTCATCGGCACCAGGCCATCGCTAATGAGCTGGTCGTATTTTGGTTTCACAGCGCTGGTCATGTCGGTAGCGATAATGCCCGGGCGCAGTTCATAAACGCCGACCCCCTCTTCAGCCAGACGTAACGCGAACAATTGCGTGACCATACTCGCCGCCGCTTTTGATACACAATATTCACCGCGAGAAATCGACAAGCTGTGAGCGCTACAGGAGGTGATGTTGATGATGGATCGATGCTGTTGGTTTATCTCACCTTGCTGCAACATGGCTCGCGCGGCTTTCTGACAAAAGAAGAACATCGCAGTTGTGTTGACGTCCAGGCAGTACTGGTAATTTTCCGGGGTGACTTCCAGCAGGTCACCTCTCTGCTTCGCCGCCGTCCCCGCGTTATTGACGACACAATCCAGCCGCCCCCAGCGAGCCAGGACCTTGTCAAACATCGCCTGCTGGAGCGGTAATTCTGATACATCGCCCGGTAATGCCTGCGCTTCGATGCCAAATTGTTCTAATTCCGCTACCATGGCTTGTTGCCGGGTGCGGCCTTCTTCGTTATCACGTCCGTTAATGGCAACATGAAATCCAGCTCTGGCTAGCGCAAGAGCACATGCTTTACCAATTCCCCGTGTGGAGCCTGTCACCAATGCTACCGGACGCTGTGAATGGATCATGAGGATACTCCTTGCTTATCTCGACACATTTCAACTAAACAGTTGAAACTTCGAAATCAGTATAGAAAGAGTCAAAAATTTAAATCATGATCGACTTCTCAAAATCAACCAGATGGTTGATTTAATTAAAACTACAATTAAAACAAGCAATTCAATGGAGATGCTATGAAAGGGGAATCGAGAACCAAGCGCAGGCATGATCCGGATCTCACAAAATGTCTGATTTTGAATGCCGCCAGAAAGGAGTTTGCAGAGAATGGTTTTGATGGTGCGAGGATCGATCAGATTGCCGCGACGGCGAAAGTGAACAAGCAGCTTATCTATTACTATTTTGAAAATAAAGATACGCTCTTTACCCACGTTTTGCAGGTCGCATATCAGGATATCCGCACCAAAGAAGCAGCGCTTAAGTTGGATCATCTGCCTGCCCGCGATGCGGTACTCGAGCTGATGGATTTCACCTGGCACTACTATCTTGAGAATCCGGAATTTATTCAGCTACTCAACAGTGAAAATCAGCTGAAAGCACGCCACCTGAAAGGGGTGGATACGATCGTACCGATCAACAGCACGTGGATTGGGATCACCCAGCGCATTCTCGACCGCGGACAAGAAGACGGAACCATCCGGCCGGGAATCGATGCGATGCAGCTGAATATTACAATGTCGGCGTTGGGTTTTTTCTATCTTATCAACCAGTCGACCTTGTCGATCATTTATCAGCAGGATTTGAAGCGCCCGGAAGCATTAGCCGCCAGAAGAAAGGTGATGCGTGAGACTATTGAATGCTGGCTGATGCCCGGTATTCAGGCATAAAAAAGCAGGGCCTGATGGCCCTGCCCGTAAGATTACTTCACGACGCGCAGCGCCGGACGCCCACCGCGCGGTGGCGGTGGCGTATCGTCAGGATCATCGTCATGATTGTCCGGCTTATCACCGTCGATCACCGACATAACCGTCTCGCTTTCATGACCTTCTGATGCATCGTCATCATTCAGAGAAGTGACGTCTTCATCGTAGGCCGCTTCAGGTTCGAACATGGTACCCGCGCCGTTTTCACGGGCATAGATAGCCAGTACGGCGGCCATTGGCACAGAAACATTACGCGGGACACCGCCGAAGCGCGCGTTGAAACGCACTTCGTCATTAGCCAGCTCAAGATTACCGACCGCACGCGGAGCAATATTCAGAACGATTTGCCCGTCGCGCGCATACTCCATTGGAACCTCTACGCCCGGCAGTGTCACATCCACGACCAGATGTGGAGTCAGCTGGTTGTCCAGCAGCCACTCATAGAACGCTCGCAGTAAATACGGGCGACGCGGCGTTAGCTGCGATACATCCATCGATTAGCCCCGACCGAGGCGCATTTCACGCTCGGCTTCAGTTAAAGAAGCGAGGAAGGAATCACGTTCAAAGACGCGAGTCATATAGCCCTTGAGCTCTTTCGCGCCGGCACCAATAACTTCAACACCGAGAACCGGCAAACGCCACAGTAGCGGCGCCAGATAGCAATCAACCAGGCTGAACTCATCGCTCAGGAAGTAAGGTTTCTGAGTGAAGACAGGCGCAATCGCCTGCAGCTCTTCACGCAGTTGTTTGCGCGCGGTATCCGCTTGCGCTGCAGTACCGTTCTGAATGGTATTCATCAGCGAATACCAGTCTTTTTCGATACGCTGCATGTACAGACGACTTTCTCCACGCGCCACCGGATAAACCGGCATTAACGGTGGATGCGGGAAACGCTCATCCAGATATTCCATAATGATGCGGGATTCCCACAGAGTGAGCTCACGATCCACCAGCGTAGGTACGCTTTGATTCGGGTTGAGGTCAATCAGATCCTGAGGTGGGTTGTCCTTCTCCACGTGCTCTATCTCAAAACTAACACCTTTTTCTGCCAGCACGATGCGGACTTGGTGGCTATAGATGTCAGTAGGACCAGAAAACAGCGTCATTACCGAACGTTTGTTGGCAGCGACAGCCATGAAAACCTCCAGGTATATTCAGAATTTTTGTACTGCTACCAGCCACGCGTGGCTAGCCAGATGTAAAAACCCCATTCGCGTGAAGTCATTATTGTTTATGCAAAAAAACAAAAAACGAACAATCACCAGCATTTGGGCAGAAAATTGGATGATAGTTTACCAGATCTTGAAGGCATTGTGGTGAGGGGATTCTGGAAATGCTGAAAAAGTGGTAAGAACAGGCGATTTCCTTGTGGATAACGGCAGGTTTATGCATAAAAAAACCCGCCGAAGCGGGTTTTTTCGCAAATTGTTCTGCGTGAGCAGAAAACAATTAACGTTTGGAGAACTGAGGACGACGACGTGCTTTACGCAGACCGACTTTCTTACGTTCAACCTGACGAGCATCACGGGTAACGAAGCCAGCTTTACGCAGTTCGCCACGCAGGGACTCATCATACTCCATCAGAGCGCGGGTGATACCGTGACGGATCGCACCAGCCTGACCAGAGATACCACCACCTTTAACGGTGATGTACAGATCCAGTTTCTCAACCATGTCGACCAGTTCCAGCGGCTGACGAACTACCATGCGGGCAGTTTCGCGGCCAAAGTACTGTTCCAGAGAACGCTGGTTAATAACGATTTTGCCGCTGCCTGGTTTGATAAAAACGCGAGCTGCGGAACTTTTGCGGCGACCAGTGCCGTAGTATTGATTTTCAGCCATTGCCTATA
Source organism: Klebsiella sp. I138 (assembly GCF_051131765.1). NCBI lineage: Bacteria > Pseudomonadati > Pseudomonadota > Gammaproteobacteria > Enterobacterales > Enterobacteriaceae > Klebsiella > Klebsiella sp. I138. The sequence continues at coordinate 4,690,651 of NZ_CP180447.1, read as the reverse complement.
ATCCCGATTAGATGTCAAGAACTTGCGGTTGCTGTGCCGCGTGGTTGTGCTCGTTACCAGCGTAAACTTTCAGTTTACGGTACATAGCACGACCCAGCGGGCCTTTTGGCAGCATGCCTTTAACCGCGATTTCAATCACACGCTCAGGACGGCGGGCAATCATCTCTTCAAAGGTCGCTTCTTTGATACCACCGATGTGGCCGGTGTGATGGTAATACATTTTGTCTTCACGCTTGTTGCCGGTTACAGCAACTTTTTCTGCGTTCAGAACGATGATGTAATCACCAGTATCTACGTGCGGAGTGTATTCCGCTTTATGCTTACCGCGCAGGCGACGAGCCAGTTCAGAAGCCAGACGGCCCAGAGTTTTACCGGTCGCGTCAACAACATACCAGTCGCGTTTTACGGTTTCTGGTTTAGCTGTAAAAGTTTTCATTAAAAGCTTACCCAAATAATAAGTTACACGTTGGTGAACACCCAAACGTTTTAGTCAGTTGAGGTTCACACGACATTGTCCAGCAAACCTACCCCTTCGAATAGCCTATGCCGGCACATAGAAAGTTTTGGGAAAAAAACCTTCTCGTAACGTGGGGTCGCAAGATTATAGAGAAGTCAGGGCCAAAGATCGACCCCTTTATGTGATTTGAACCAGGTTTTTTCGGCGGTGCGGTGCCGCCCTGCTTCCTCTCTCCCGGATAACAGGCAACGTGGGAAAGAGCGCGCTCTTAAGGCATATGTGGGCGTTTCAAATACTCTTCGCTTTGCATTTCCTGCAGGCGTGATAAACAGCGCTGGAACTCAAACTTCAGCCGTTCACCCTGATAAATGTCATACAGCGGCACCGCTGCGCTGACCACCAGCTTAACGTGGCGCTCGTAGAACTCATCAACCAACGCAATGAAACGCCGCGCCTCGCTCTCCAGCTGCGTCGTCATGACCGGTACATCAAACAGCATAACGGTATGGAACAGGCGAGATAGCGCGATGTAGTCATGCTGGCTTCGCGCATCAATGCACAGCGTAGAGAACGATGCCGCCAGGGTCTGGTTTTCCACGCCGAGCGTAGGCAAGGGACGGTGGTTAATCTCCAGCGTGGGCGTCTGCTCACGCTTAGCACCGGCCAACGCTAGCCACAGTTTATCCATCTGCTGCTGGGTCTGCACATTGAGCGGCGACAGCCACAGATGGGCCTGGGTTAATGTACGCAGACGGTAATCTATTCCGGCATCGACATTCATAATATCGCAATGCTGTTTAATCGCCTCGATAGCCGGCAGGAAACGGGCCCGCTGCAAGCCGTTGCGGTATAGCTCATCCGGCGGAATATTCGAGGTGGCGACCAGCGTGATCCCACGAGCGAACAGGGCTTTCATTAGACCGCCCAACAGCATCGCATCGGTAATATCAGAGACAAAGAATTCATCAAAACACAGCACGTCGGTCTCCGCCTTAAAGCGGTCGGCGAGGATCTCCAGCGGATCGCTGTGTCCCTGCAGAGTAATGAGCTCTTCATGAACGCGCAGCATAAAGCGGTGAAAGTGCAGGCGCTGCTTACGATCGCCCGGCAGGCTATGATAAAACAGGTCCATCAGCCAGGTTTTCCCCCGCCCGACCCCCCCCCACATATAGAGACCACGCACGGCAGCAGTCTCAGCAACTGGCTCACGCTTGCCCAGCAGCTTGCCGAATTTTGCCCGCAGGCCGCCGCTTTGCGGTGCCGGAACGGGTTTATTCTGTAGCTCATGATAGATGGTATCGAGGCGGCTAACCGCTTCTTGCTGGACGTCGTCAGGTTGGTGGCTGCCCTCTTTGAGAGCTAAAAGGTAACGCGATGTTGGGGACAGGCTTTGCATGATCTTATTGTTATTCCTTGAAAACCGTAACGCCAGAGCTCACGATTGACGAAAAAAATGCCGTTCTACACTACGCGATGATACGCCAGGATTCCACTTCTGTGGAATTAGCGGTTATAGTGGCACTATCAGGCGCAGGCGGAGAGCCTAACAGCCACCCTACGGAACCACAAAACAACGGGAGATGTACATGACCTGGGAATATGCGCTAATTGGGCTAGTTGTCGGTATCATCATCGGTGCCGTCGCCATGCGTTTTGGCAACCGCAAATTACGTCAACAACAGGCGCTGCAGTTCGAACTGGAAAAAAATAAAACAGAGCTTGAAGAGTATCGTGAAGAGCTGGTCAGCCATTTTGCCCGCAGCGCTGAACTGCTGGATAACATGGCTGATGACTATCGCCAGCTGTATCAGCACATGGCCAAAAGCTCTTCCAGCCTGCTGCCGGACGCCATGGCGGACGCGAATCCGTTCCGCAATCGTCTGGCTGAATCAGAAGCCGGCAACGATCAGGCTCCGGTCCAGATGCCGCGCGATTATTCTGAAGGCGCATCCGGCCTGCTGCGCGGTGGCGCAAAACGCGACTAATTTTCCCCTGACAGCAAAAATATTATCCGGGCGCACTTCCTGCGCCCGACTCAACCCCACATCCCAGCTATTATTTAAGCATTGACCGCATTGTTAGCCGGTCGAAAATTCAATAACATCAGACCATTCGGGACGTATTTCCATACACCTCAGGTTACGAGAGCCAGCATCTAATGAAGAAACAGACTTTGCTGTTGAGTGCGTTAGCGTTAAGCATCGGGTTATCGTTGTCGGTTCTACCAACGGCTACGGCATCGTTACCCACCCAGGTCCCCGGCCAGGGGGCGTTGCCAAGCCTGGCACCGATGCTGGAAAAAGTGCTGCCTGCGGTGGTGAGCGTACAGGTTGAAGGAACCGCCGCCCCTGCGCAAAACATGCCGGAGGAGCTAAAAAAATACTTTGGCGATAATGCACCGCAGGAGCAGGCTCAACCTTTTGAAGGCCTGGGCTCCGGCGTCATCATCGATGCGGCCAAAGGCTATGTATTGACCAATAATCACGTGATCAGCCAGGCACAGAAAATCAGCGTTCAGCTAAACGATGGTCGTGAATTTGATGCGAAGCTGGTCGGCAGCGACGATCAGAGCGATATCGCCCTGCTGCAATTGCAAAACCCCAGCCACCTGACGCAAATCGCGATCGCTGACTCCGATAAACTCCGGGTTGGTGACTTCGCCGTCGCCGTCGGTAACCCGTTTGGTCTCGGGCAGACCGCCACGTCCGGCATTATCTCCGCACTCGGTCGCAGCGGTCTTAACCTCGAAGGGCTGGAGAACTTTATTCAGACCGATGCTTCAATCAACCGGGGTAACTCCGGTGGGGCGCTGCTGAACCTCAACGGTGAACTGATTGGTATTAATACCGCGATTCTCGCACCGGGCGGCGGCAGCGTCGGCATCGGCTTTGCCATTCCGAGTAATATGGCAAAAACCCTCGCTCAGCAGCTCATTCAGTTTGGCGAAATCAAACGCGGCCTGCTGGGAATTAAAGGCATGGAAATGAGCGCAGATATTGCGAAAGCGATGAATATCGACGCTCAGCGCGGGGCCTTCGTCAGCGAAGTCTTACCGAACTCAGGTTCGGCGAAAGCCGGAGTTAAGTCCGGGGATGTGATCGTCAGCATGAACGGCAAACCGCTGAGTAGCTTTGCCGAACTGCGCTCACGGATTGCCACTACCGAGCCGGGCACCAAGGTGAAGCTCGGCCTGCTGCGCGACGGGAAACCGCTGGACGTCGAAGTCACGCTGGATAAGAGCACCTCTTCGACTGCCAGCGCCGATCTCATCATCCCGGCCCTCCAGGGCGCATCGTTGAGCGATGGCCAGATGAAAGACGGTACGAAAGGCGTCGCCGTCGAAAACGTCGATAAAGGAAGTCCTGCGGCACAGGTTGGCCTGCATAAGGACGATATTATTATCGGTCTTAACCGCGAGCGTATTCGTTCTATCGCCGAGCTGCGTAAAGTACTGGAGAGCAAACCGGCCGTCATCGCGCTGAACGTCATTCGCGGTAACGAAAGCATCTATCTGCTGCTGCGTTAACACGCATTTCCGGACATCGCCTGCAGTGCGATGTCCGGATAACTCGTGCTATGCTGCGCATGTCCATCCATCAACGATACCGGTATCATGCCTGGAAAGTTTTTACGTTCTGTACTCATTGGTTTGATCGTCGGAGGCCTGCTTCTGGCCGTTATGCCTTCTCTGCGTCAGTGGCATCTGTCGACGACCACCCCGTACGATAGCGCGGACGAGTCACCCGCCAGCTATAATCCTGCCGTCCGCCGCGCCGCGCCTGCGGTGGTCAACGTTTATAACCGCGCGCTGAACGGCACCAGCCATAATCAGCTGACTCTCGGCTCCGGCGTTATCATGGACCAACGTGGTTATATCCTGACTAACAAACACGTCATCAATGATGCGGATCAGATTATTGTCGCACTGCAGGATGGCCGCGTCTTTGAAGCCTTGCTGGTTGGCTCAGATACCCTGACTGACCTGGCGGTCTTAAAAATTAACGCCAATGCGGGCCTGCCGGTCATCCCTATCAACCCGAAACGAGTGCCACATATTGGTGATGTGGTCCTTGCGATTGGCAACCCCTACAACCTTGGACAGACGATTACGCAAGGGATCATCAGCGCCACCGGTCGTATTGGCCTGAACCCCACTGGACGGCAAAATTTCCTGCAAACCGATGCGTCTATCAACCACGGCAACTCCGGCGGTGCGCTGGTGAACTCGCTGGGCGAGCTGATGGGTATCAACACGCTGTCCTTTGATAAAAGTAATGATGGCGAAACCCCGGAAGGGATCGGATTTGCGATTCCTTTCCAGCTGGCGACGAAGATCATGGATAAGCTGATCCGCGATGGCCGCGTGATCCGCGGCTATATCGGCATCAGCGGCCGCGAGATAGCGCCACTGCACGCCCAGGGCGGCGGTATCGATCAGCTACAAGGGATAGTGGTTAATGACGTAGCCCCGGATGGCCCGGCGGCTCAGGCCGGGATCCGCGCGAATGACGTGATCATTTCAGTGAATGATAAACCGGCGGTCTCCGCTCTCGAAACCATGGACCAGGTCGCGGAAATTCGTCCAGGCTCTGAAATTCCGGTGGTTATCATGCGCGACGACAAAAAAATCACCCTGCATATCGCCGTGCAGGAATACCCGGCAACTAACTAGCCGACATAAAAAAACCGGAGCAGTAAGCTCCGGTTTTTTTATCACATCGTCATCTTATTTATTGACGAAATCTTCGCCCATGGCGATATCTTTCTTCAGCGTATCCAGCATTCCTTCCAGCGCCTGTTGCTCAAATGCGCTGAGCTTACCGAACGACTGGCGCTCTTCGATACCATTTTTGCCCAGCAGCAACGGCTGTGAGAAGAAACGCGCATACTGGCCATCACCTTCCACATAGGCGCATTCGACTACGCCTTTCTCACCTTGCATCGCGCGTACTAAGGACAGCCCAAAACGAGCGGCTGCCTGACCCATGGAGAGCGTTGCCGATCCGCCACCGGCTTTGGCTTCAACCACTTCAGTACCGGCGTTCTGGATACGTTTTGTCAAATCGGCAACTTCTTGCTCGCTGAAGCTCACGCCAGCAATCTGTGACAATAGCGGCAGAATGGTCACGCCAGAGTGGCCGCCTATCACCGGTACTTCGACGTCAGATGCGGATTTACCTTTCAGCTCAGCCACAAAGGTATTCGAACGGATGATGTCCAGCGTGGTGACGCCAAACAATTTGTTCTTATCGTAAACGCCTGCTTTTTTCAGCACCTCTGCCGCAATGGCCACCGTGGTGTTTACCGGGTTGGTGATAATACCGATGCAGGCCTGTGGGCAGGTTTTCGCGATTTGCTGTACCAGATTCTTCACGATACCGGCATTAACGTTAAATAAATCGGAGCGATCCATGCCTGGCTTACGGGCGACGCCAGCTGAAATCAGCACCACATCAGCCCCGACAAGCGCTGGAGTAGCGTCTTCACCGCAGAAACCTTTGATTTTTACATCGGTAGGGATATGGCTAAGATCAACCGCCACGCCCGGGGTAACCGGAGCAATGTCGTACAACGAGAGTTCTGAACCTGAAGGCAGTTGGGTCTTAAGTAGTAGGGCAAGCGCCTGGCCGATTCCACCAGCGGCGCCGAGGACTGCAACTTTCATCCTAAACTCCTTATTATGGTTAATATAGTCTTTCGTTACTCCGTCGCCTGGACCTTAATTCACAAGATGAACAATTACAATAAGTATGGTTGAAGAATGCGTTCTGGTGCGCAGCGATGCATTCGCTTCGCATTTTCATCCCTGAGACTGACCATCCAGCAAAACGTAGTACCGGATCGACTGTTGGTTACAATACACCCAGCTCGCTCGGCAAAACAACACCATTCTCATAACATTTAGTTTACTTTTACAGCGATTTACGTGCTGTGATGAAGGCATGTTCCTTAGCAGGGTTATTTGCTAAAATATGCCCCCTTCATAACATTATTTACTTTATCCCCTTGCGGATTATTTGCATAAAAATTCATTCCTATGCATAATGATGTTGTTTTTACCACCATAATCTGGGTGACTTATGCGAAGTTCGGCAAAACAAGAAGAACTGGTTAAAGCGTTTAAACTGCTACTTAAAGAAGAAAAGTTCAGCTCTCAAGGTGAAATCGTCCAGGCGCTGCAGGAAGAAGGTTTCGATAATATCAACCAATCGAAAGTGTCCCGTATGCTGACAAAATTTGGCGCGGTTCGTACCCGTAACGCCAAAATGGAGATGGTCTATTGCCTGCCTGCCGAGCTTGGCGTTCCGACGACTTCCAGTCCGTTGAAAAACCTGGTGCTCGATATCGACTATAACGATGCCGTGGTCGTTATCCACACCAGCCCGGGTGCAGCGCAGCTGATTGCGCGTCTGCTGGACTCTCTCGGCAAGGCTGAAGGGATTCTCGGCAGCATTGCTGGCGATGATACTATCTTTACGACCCCGGCCAGAGGCTTCACCGTCAAAGATCTGCACGATGCCATTCTCGTTCTGTTTGAACAGGAACTCTAAGTGCCTTCCCTCTGGTTCCCGCCAGAGGGCCTCTTCAAAAATGCAGCATTTCTTTAACATTTAGTGTGGTTTTCTGCCTCTATACATTCCTTTACCGAATGAAAAGGCCAGAAGCGCACGAAATATCAAAATCACCTATCCATATGATTTTATTCGCTATAACAGACTGTCATGGCGAGAAAATGACATTTCTAATACTTATACGTTATAAAAACGACAATTCTTTGTAATTATTTACTCATACAACCATTAGCAGAGTATTAATATTTTCGGTGATTAGTGTATACTTGATTTTGTGATGAGGGTCACGAAACGAAGAGCCCTCAATAATAAGATTCGACGAGGTGAACATCATGAAAATCAAAACAACTGTAGCTGCACTAAGCATCCTGTCTGTTCTGTCCTTTGGCGCTTTCGCCGCTGACTCCATCAACAGCGATCAGGCCCAGGGCCGTCAGTCAATCGGTACCATTTCCGTCGGCGCGGTGAGTGCTTCCCCGATGGATATGCATGAAATGCTGAACAAGAAAGCTCAGGAAGAAGGTGCTTCTTCCTATCGCATTATCGAAGCCCGTACCGGCGACCACTGGCACGCTACGGCTGAGCTTTATAAATAAGATTTAACGATTGTCGGTTATTAACTGAATACGAATAATTTCCAGCGGCCCAGGTCCATAAGCAACCTCCCGCCGCTGCAACAATATGGTTGGAGTAAAGATTATGAAAAGTGCAATGATCATCGCATCCCTGGGCCTGGCTTCCGTCCTTTCCTTCGGCGCAAGCGCCGCAGTACATCAGGTCAGTGAAGAACAAGCTCAAAATCTGCAGTCTATGGGGACCATCTCTGTTTCTCAGGTTGGTAGTGCCCCAATGGATATGCGTCAGGAACTGGCAGCAAAAGCCGCTAAAGAAGGCGCAAGCAGCTACCGTATTATTGAAGCCCGTACCGGCGATAGCTGGCACGCTACAGCTGAGTTGTACAAATAAACCCTCGTCGTCTTTTCCGACGACTTGCCCCCGCCTGTCGGGGGCTTTTTTTGGTTCACGCGAAGATGCGATGGACCTTTTTTATGCCTGTCGGGCGTTAAAGCGCAGCTCTTCCTCGGCTTCATCAAACAACAATATCAAGGCGCCAAAGCGCCGACGCTGCTTATCGCTTAAGTGAATAAACTCAATCTCCAGCGGCAATGGCAGCAGACCGCCGGTCACCGCTTCCCACAGTGAGTCCAGATTATTCACCTGCTCACGGTTGAGCGCGAAGGTCCGAGAAAATTCACGATAGAAATCCTGCTGCCCGGCTATGTCATCAAAATCAAATGTATAGATAGTCATCGTCCACACCCTGTCAACATCGCGCTATTATCACCCGCCCTGATACTCTCCACGCCTCAGGGTTTCTCTCCCTGCGGTCCTGTACGAAGCGCGAACACCCCCGACGCTTAAGTATAGTGATAAAAAAACCGACGCTTAGCGTCGGTTCAGGCAGTTAGCTATTGGTCAATACGTGCTGGTACTTACGCAACATCTCTACCAGCCTTCGGACCGGCTCCGTCACCTGGGGCGACGCCTCCCAGACCTGCAATTTTTCCTGATAAACATCCAGCTCTTCTAACAAACGGGAGAAATAGCGGCGTCGTTTATCATCGCTGCTGGCGGAAATAACATGGTCCGCGGTACGTCGCAACTGGCGGTGGAATGCCGACAGATCTTCATTCACTGGCACAGGCGCATCCCGCAGGCGCTGATGGGCAATAATCAGGGTTAATGCAAGGCGGAAACGGGCAATATCCCCCGGGAACTTATTCAGCAACAGGAACAGCTGCTGATAAAGCGCCGGCAGATGGTTCTCTTTACGGCGGGCTGTATTCGTCGTCAGCGATGAAACGGCTGCCGAAACAAACTGATTGAGCAACACGCGTCCGGTACGCGCTTGTGAATTATCCCGCACCAGCAGAATAACCATCAGCGCGAGGAAACAGCCGACTATCTGGCCCAATGCGCTATCGAGAAACTGGCTGAAATGAAACTGCATTGGGTTATCCAGCACCAGGATGTTAATGGTACTCGCCAGAGCCCCCAGCGATCCCAGCCGCCGTTTTTGTACTTCAATACCGATAAAGAACGCCATTGCCGCGAGGCTGATACACAGCAGCAGCATGCTCTGCTGCGTGGCAGGCATGATCACCAGGAAGAACAATGCCCCCAATGGTAAGGCTGCCAACGTACCGTACAGAAAATCTATCGCCACCATTCGCGGGTTAGGCAGACGCATGGCAAGGGACGTCACTACCGCAATCATCACCATCGCTCCGCTGCCCGACGTCCATCCGGTCCATAGCCAGAACAGCGTCCCAAGGATGCAGGAAATGGAGGTGCGCCAGAAGTTGACCATCGCATGATGGCGCTCGGCAGACCCTGCCTTTACCACCACCTCGCCCTGCAGCACTTCGTCTTCAATCCGGCTGATCTTGGTATTGCCCACCACGCCGCGTTTTAGCAGCAGATAGCGTGTCGCAGCACCAACCCAGCTGTAGATCGTCACCGGCGTATTATGCTCCCCTTTCCAGGTCAGAAAGCGGCGCATTCTTTTCAGCTGCCGATGAACATCCTGTACGGTTTCTACCGGTTCAGCAAACAGCTCGCGGTAATCATCGGTCACGATCTCCGGGCGCGAGTTCTGGATTAGGTAAGTTTCGCAGGCCTGAGTAATCAGCGTTAAAGAGATTGTATTGATGGCCTTCAACCGCTGATTGACCTTCGCCCAGCGCGAAGACTCCATAATCAGGTTGCCGCGCATCCCTTCCAGCGCGCTGGTTCGGCGCAGCAGCGCCCCCCATGCTTTGTCGACCACTTCGCTATCGCCATGAGCCACGCATAGCTGCATCAGGCGGTACTGTTCTACCAGCAGGTTATCCAGCTCAAGATCGATCTCTTTCTTAATGGAGCGAGGAGAAAACAGCAGGTCCGCCATGATGGCGCTGACAATACCGACAACAATCTCGCTGCAGCGTTCAACGGCGAACTGCGGCGCCAGCATCGGGTCGGTATGAATGGTGATGATAATGATAAGCGCGGTATAGCCCGCCAGCCCCCAGGCATAGGAGTTTTCGACGCGCACCAGCGAGGAGATCCAGGTACAGAAGCCTGCCCACAGACAGCACACCAGCATCATCAACAACGGGGCGCGAATCATCAGAATAATAATCGCCAGCGCAGCAATACAGCCGATAAACGTCCCGGCAATACGCAGCATCCCGCGATAGCGGATCGCGCCAGAATACGGTTCTCCACCGGCGGCGAACGCGGGACCCGCGGTCACAATGGCCGCCGTGAGCACCGCCCAACGTGGCGTTTCCAGCTGAAAGTGGAAGCCGACAAATAATGCCAGCACCACCGCACACGCTAATTTAATCGCGAAGCGAAGGTGCCGGGGAGCAATGGTGAAGATGCCCATGGCGATTAACCAAACTCACGCAGGCGCATCGCCAGTTTCTGGAAGAAGTTCACCTGGGTCGTATCACGATCTTCTTTGCCGGTGATTACCACCGTCGCGGTCGTCCCCGCCGGCCACAGATTGCCCTGCTGCTTATCGAGACGAATACGTACCGGCACGCGCTGCGCCAGGCGTACCCACTCCAGGTTAGAGTCCACAGACGCCATCCCTTTTGCGTCGCTACTGCTGCTGGCGTTGGTCACCCCGGCGGCAATACTGTCTACCGTACCTTTAATCGAACGGCTACTTCCTAACGGGGTAATTTCTGCACGGTAGCCCTGACGCACGCCTTCCAGCTTGGTCTCTTCAAGATAGGCCACCACGTAGAAGGTATTTTGTTTAACCAGCGCCACTGCGGTAGAACCACGAGTAATAAATTCGCCGTTATAGACGTTAAGGTTGGTCACCCAGCCATCGGCTGGCGCGCGGACAACCGTACGTTCAAGATCGAGCTTAGCCAGATCCCGGCTGGCTACGGCTTTCGCCAGTTGGTGTTCCACGGTTTGTAAAACGTTATTGGCCTGGTCTATCTCTTCACGAGACATCGCCTGTACGCCCAGCCTGTTACGCCGTCCGGCTTCAACACGTTTTTCCTGCGCCAGTGTCTGGTAATAGGAAACGTCGGCCTGAGCTTCTTCCAGGGCTTTCTGATAGCGAGGCTGATCAATGACAAACAACACCTGGTCTTTCTTAACCAGCTCGTTATCCTTAATATTTACCTGCGAAATCAGCCCCGACACATCGGGTGCGATGGCGACGATATCGGCGCTGAAACGCGCGTCGCGCGTCCAGGGAGACGCGGTGTAATAGACCCATGCGCGAAAAATCGCGACAAATGCCAGGATAACCAGTATCACAGTGATTGCGGTACGGAAGATATTTCTTGTTAGTGTTTTCACATCGACCTCAAACGAACAAACGCGATATCAGATAAAAAAGGCAGCAATATAACGCGGTATTAAACAGTGCAGGGTGCCAGACAAAATCATAGATGCCGGTGGGAACCAGCAGGCGGTGTACCAGCCAGAAGATAGCCAGCGATATTAGCAACTCAAAGAAGATCGGCGGGAACGACAAGCCGAAAATCACGATGACAGGAAACAGACTCATGATGACCTTGATAAGAAGCGTACAGGTGATATGCGTGAAGCATTTATTATTTAGCTAACAATATAGTAACGTAACAATTGCAGCATGATCTATATTATGTGATCTAAATCACTTTTAAGTCAGAGTGAACAATGGAACGATTAAAACGCATGTCCGTTTTCGCCAAAGTGGTTGAACTTGGTTCATTTACCGCCACGGCTCACCAGCTCCAGATGAGCGTATCGTCAATCAGCCAGACTGTAGCCAAACTGGAAGATGAACTCCAGGTGAAGCTGCTCAACCGCAGTACCCGCAGCCTTGGCTTAACGGAAGCGGGCAAAATTTATTACCAGGGCTGTCGGCGAATGCTGTTCGAAGCCCAGGATGTTCACGAGCAACTGTACGCATTTAATAATACGCCTATCGGTACGCTGCGCGTCGGCTGCTCTTCAACTATGGCACAGAATGTACTGGCCCACATTACCGCAGGGATGCTGAAAGAGTACCCGGGTTTATCCGTCAACCTGGTTACCGGCATCCCGGCTCCGGATCTGATTGCCGACGGCCTGGATGTGGTGATCCGCGTCGGGGCGCTGCAGGATTCGAGTCTTTTCTCGCGCCGGCTTGGATCGATGCCCATGGTGCTCTGTGCGGCGAAAAGCTACTTACAGCAGGCCGGGATCCCGGAGAAGCCGGCCGATCTCGCCAGCCATTCGTGGCTCGAGTACAGCGTGCGCCCCGATAATGAATTTGAAATTATCGCCCCGGAAGGGATCTCAATAAAACTGATCCCGCAGGGCCGCTTTGTCACTAACGATCCCATGACGCTGGTACGCTGGCTCACCGCAGGCGTTGGCGTGGCTTACGTGCCGCTGATGTGGGCGATCGAAGAGATCAATCGCGGCGAGCTGGAGATCCTGCTGCCGAGCTACCAGTCCGATCCTCGCCCGGTGTACGCGGTGTATACCGAAAAAGACAAGCTGCCGTTGAAGGTTCAGGTCTGTATTAACTCGCTGACGGAATATTTCGTCGAGGTGGCGAAGATTTACCAGGGGATGCACGGCCGGGGAATTGCCCGCTAATCGCGGTACACGCTGCGCCTTCGCATGATGCGAAAGCGCATTGAGAGCACTCAGGCGGTTCCGCCAACGGTGAGGTTATCCACCTTCAGCGTTGGCTGACCAACGCCTACCGGCACGCTCTGGCCTTCTTTACCACAGACGCCGACGCCGCTATCAAGCTTCAGATCGTTACCGACCATGGAAATCTGCTGCATAGCTTCAATCCCTGAACCGATAAGCGTCGCGCCCTTCACCGCCTTCGTCACCTTGCCTTTTTCGATCAGGTAGGCTTCAGAGGTAGAGAACACAAATTTACCGGAGGTGATATCCACCTGGCCGCCGCCGAAGTTAGGGGCATAGATACCGTAATCAACCGATTCAATAATTTCCTGCGGCGTTGATTTCCCCGCCAGCATGTAGGTGTTAGTCATACGCGGCATAGGCAGATGGGCATAGGATTCGCGACGCCCGTTACCGGTCGGCGCAACCCCCATTAAACGCGCGTTGAGTTTGTCCTGCATATAGCCTTTCAGGATACCATTCTCAATCAACACGTTGTATTGACCCGGCGTCCCTTCATCATCAACCGCCAGCGAGCCGCGACGATTGGCCATGGTGCCATCATCCACGACGGTACACAGCTCAGAAGCCACCAGCTCACCCATATGACCGCTGAACACCGACGTACCACGCCGGTTGAAATCGCCTTCCAGACCGTGTCCAACTGCTTCATGCAGTAATACACCAGGCCAGCCTGCACCGAGTACTACCGGCAGCATGCCCGCCGGGGCGGCAACGGCGGATAAATTCACCAGCGCCATGCGCACCGCTTCTCTCGCCCAGACGTCGGCACGAACGTCCCCGTCTTCGTCAGCCAGGAAGTAATCATAGCCAAAACGACCACCGCCGCCGCTGGACCCGCGTTCGCGTTTTCCGTCGTCTTCCACCAGCACGCTAACCGACAGGCGCACCAGCGGACGAACGTCCGCCGCCAGCGTACCATCGGTCGCCGCGACCAGAATTAATTCATACACGCCGCTCAGGCTGGCAGACACTTCCTGCACACGTTTATCCGCGGCGCGAGCCGCTTTATCGACGCGACGCAGAATATCCAGTTTCTCTTCACGGCTCATACTTTGCAGCGGATCGATGCTGGTATACAGCGAGCTGTATTCTACCGCACCCAAGGTACGCACTTTGCCATCACCGCTATCGCGCACGATGGTGCGGGCCGCATGCGCACTTTGTTCCAGCGCCAGCCGGCTGATTTGGTCGGCATAAGCAAAACCGGTTTTTTCACCGCTTACCGCACGAACGCCGACGCCCTGGTCAATATTGTAAGAACCATCTTTAATGATGCTGTCTTCCAGAACCCAGGATTCGTGATAGCTCGACTGAAAATAAAGATCGCCGTAATCAAGACGGCGCTCGGCCAGCTGGCCAAGAATGGTAAAAAGATCCTGATGGTTCAGGCCATTTGCCGACAGTAATTGTTCACTTACCAGGTTCAGACTCATCGTTATGCTACTCATTTGTTGCCGCGTATCAGGCGGAAATAGATACCCTAAATAGCTCAAGGTGCAGAAAGACGGCAAGTGAGAAAATCCCAGCGGCATAGAAAACTATGTTACTGGAGTGAACGACGAATCTGCCCGGAGCAGATTTGAACGCCGCTTGCGACGGCCCATCGGGGCGAAGCCCGAGGATGGGTCGAGCAATCACTCGCCAACGCATCTGTGGTTTGAAATAAAACGGGTATAGAACGCTATCTATTGAGAGTGCGATAATTCCCCGCAATCGTCAAATCATTGCTTTTTGTCGCTGCGCGCCTGGCGCAGAACTTCATTAATCTGCGGCTGATCGATAGGACCGGTAATGCGATAGCGCAGGATAGACACTTTGTTCCACAACGGTCCCAGTACTTTACTGGCGGCAAACACGGCGGCGCCGACAATCGGGTTGATCACAAACGCCGTCGCGACGCCAACGGTAGCCGAGATCTCTGGCGCAACGACGGCCTGCATATCCAGCCGGCGGCGAACCAGATCGACCGAGCCCTTCATAGCGATATCGGCTTCAAGGCCATCCACCAGCGTATCATCCGTATTCAGCACGCCATCTTTAATCCATGCCGTACTGTTGATCGAATCAAAATAAAAACCTTCGCTAAAGGTGTCGCTGAAATCGAAGCGCAGTTTGCGCAGCAGCGCATCGACGCTCAGCAGGCGCAGCAGCTGCCCGGCGTGGCCGGTGCTGATATCGGTAAACTCACCTTTTCCAAGATGGCTTTTCAGTACCCCGTTGAGAGAAGCCACGTCCGGCTGCCACGGCGGTGCACGCCAGTGTAAATCGTAATCGACATCGAACGAAGAGCCTTTCACCGGAGTGGAAATACCGAAAAAGCTGGCAAAGGCATCTGTTTTATTCCCATGGAGCTTACCTTTCAGCGACGTCCGTACTCCGCCCGGCGCGTTGACCCAGACGCCGTCGGAAGTCAGGCGGCCAAAACCGGTATCCACCAGTCCATGAGCCAGCGTCAGGGTATCGCCCTTAATCGAGAAATCACCGTCAATCCGCCCGTATTTTTGCCCCCATAGCCAGCACTCTGCGCAGCGTAGCTGGAGATCCGGCCAGCCGCGGAAATCAAAGCGATTACCGGTAAGCGGGCCCGTGCTGACGTTCGTTTCGCTACTCTTCTGAGCGGATGCCGGGTTGTAGTAAAGGTAGCGAATAGCGGCCTGCCAGGGAGCATTTTGGCGCATCGTCAATGAAGCGTTGATTTCACGCCCCTGGGCTTCAACCTTCGAGCCACCGGCATCCGGTTGAGTAACCAGACTCACATTGTTCCAGCTTTGGCCAGCAAACGTCAGTGACGGCGTTCGTAAAGTAATACGTTCCGGGAAGATAATATTGCTACTGACTTCATTGACTGCTCCGCCCTGGAAAAGGGCCAGCCACTCCGCGCCATCCATCGGCGGCATATTCAGCTCAACGCCAGCCTGATCCGGCAGCGGAGAAATGGCTTTGCTATCGGACGTTAAAATCGCCCGGTCCAGCGTCAGCTTGCGGTTCAGCAGCCAGCGGCTGTTGAAATGGTTTTTCCCCCCGATGGCGCCGGTCAACTCAAAGCTGTTCAGTCCGCCTTCGACGTTGATTTTAACCGGAAGCGGCTCACCCGCCTGCTTATCGACCGGAGAAGGTAAGTCACTGCTCACATTTTTCAGATCGCCATTAATATCAACCTTATAGCTTGCATTTCCGTGATACGGCAGCTCAATTGCCACCTTCCCGTCCCACGGCACGCTGCCGCTAACGGCATCATCGACGGCTTTTGGCAGCAGGCCGGTACGCGACGGCTGCCAGCTGGCGTTCATTCCAACGTTGACCAGAAAGGCTTTTGGCCCCTCGGTGGTGGAAAAATCGAGATTCAGCGGCTGATTAAACCAGTTGGCTTTCATGGTTTCGCTTTTCAGATCGCCATTTACAAAGCTGAACTTGCCGGTCAGATCCTTAAGGGTCGTATCTATCGGTTTGATATAGAGACTATTATTGGCCAGATTCACATCACCTTTGGCGGTGGTGAGCTCACCATCCAGCGGGATATCAAGATGTAAGCGAGCACTCACATTGCCATCCAACTGCAGTTCGTCCAGCGCCGATCCCAGCGTATCTTTCAGCGGCGTCTCTTTAAAATAGGGACCAACCTCTTTTCCAGGACCGTTAATATCGGCATCAATAAGCAGTTTTTCCCGCGAATAGTCCGGAATAACCGCATCAAGATTGCTGGCAGTAACTTTACCCAGCATCACCTTATTGGCCTTCATCCATAAACCGTTATTGATGAAGTCGAGGTTAATATCCAGCCCGGTCAACGCCGGCCAGTCCGGTTGAAAAGCAAACGTGGCGTTAGTTAATGGCACGGAAACCTGGAACTGGCCCTCGTTGTGCAGATACGGGAACAGATGGGGATTCCCTCCGTAAACCAGGGTGGCGTTGGTCGACTGCCCGCCTTGTATCGCGCCGCTGAGATAATCCACCAGCGCTTTGCCCATCAGATTTTCCGGGAAATACCGCCATGCCTGACCGCCGTCATTGGTGCTGATCCCCGCCAGAATCCCCAGCCACGGTTCATCCCCCTGCGGCTGTAAATAGCGGAATCCACCCCGCGCCCGTACCCCGGTCGCCTGCACGTCAATATTGCGCCCGTCGAGCATAAAGCCTTTATCATTCTTCACCCAGCTGAGGGTGGCATCGCCTTGGGCGATTTCCAGCGGCGCGCGGAAGACCGTGGCATAAGGCATTTTTGCTTCGGTCATACTGGCATGCAGAGCACCGTTCTCCACGCTCCCGGCAACGCTGCCAGAGAAGTGCTCGGCCCCGGGCAGCAGCTTCCACTGCTTCCAGGATAAATCGCTCCAGCTCGCCTGGAAACGGGACTTCTCCGCCGCCTGCAGCGGAATATCCAGCGCCAGGAGATCGATTTTCCCCGCAGGTTGCGTGGTACGCCAGACTTCGCCCAGTTCAGGCGATAGCTTATCGGCAATAGGTTGCAGCCCGGTCAGGCCATTCAGATCGAGGTTGCTGGCGCGAATACGCAGTTCATCGCTGCGTAAGTGGTCATCTCCGCCGACGTCCTGCCCCGGGATCCACGCCATTGCCAGCGCTCCGCGTGGCCAGGCTTTGCCATCTATTGAAATACGGGTATCCGGGATATGAAAGCCCCAACCCTGCTTCTCACGGAAGATATGCGCCGTCAGGTTATCCACCGTCAATCGATGAGGCTGGCTATCACCCTGCCAGCTGGCACCGCCCTTCTTCAGCCAAACGTCTCCGCCGGCGATATCGCCTTTGTCGATAGTCATCCAGCCTTCAAGGCTAAAGCGCGCATTCTGCAACGCAATATTGTCCTGCATCCAGCGGCCCAGCCATGGCTTAACGTCAATATCGTCAGCCTGTAGCCATACGCGCCCCTTGTTCAGCAGGCCATTTTCATCACGCAGATCCATTCGTACCTGCATCACCCCATGCTGCCCGTTGAGGCTGGAGAGGCTCAGTTGCCCTTCCGCACGATGGCGGTTATTGGTGTTCAGCCAGGTCAGTTGCGGAATGGCTAATTCCGCGCGTTGACCGGAGAGGGTCACGAAACTCAAATGGCTATCGCGCAGAATAAAGTGGTCAAACTGGCGCAGAAAGAGATCGCCAATATGGTCGGTTTTCAGGCTATCGCCGCCATCATTAGTCTGGATTGGCGAATTGGTATGGATTTTTAACTGCCAGAAGGTGAGATCGCGGAACTGCCAGCGCATGTGCAGCAGGCTTTGCCACACATCCAGGGCCAGGGTGACCCGTTTAACAGAGAGCTGACCGCCATCTTTCAGGCCGGCGGAGACATCGCGGACATCGAGCGTGGGGCCAAAGTTCTCCCAGCTGGCCGTCAGCTGAGAGGCATTGACCGGCGAGCCAGAAATTGCAGAGATTTTTTCCAGCAGCTGCGGACGCCACGCGTCCAGCTGCGGCAGCACGAGACGCAGGCCGCTCACCAGCAGTGCGACGACAACAGTCAATGTTGCCGCGGTGAGCAGTAATATCCCGGGCAGTCGCCTCACGCCTCTCTCCTTGTCAGACTTTTATACGTCATCCGTCATTTGCCTCTGCGTCAGCGGCGTTCACTCCCGTGAAGCGGCATCGCTTTGCCATGCTCCCGAGCGCCTGAACAGAGGCAAACCAGATGATTACATCATAACGACATCGAACTGCTCTTGATTATAGAGCGGTTCAATTTGTACTTTGACCTGCTTACCGACAAAGATTTCGACTTCCGCCAGCGCGTGCGACTCTTCCCCTTTCAGGGTTTCCGCAACCGCAGGAGAAGCATAGACCAGGAAACGATCGGAATCGTAGGCATGATGCACACGCACAATCTCACGCATGATTTCATAACACACCGTTTCAACCGATTTCACCGTACCGCGTCCGTGGCAGGTAGGGCAATCCTTGCACAATACGTGCTCAACGCTTTCACGGGTACGCTTACGGGTCATCTCCACCAGCCCCAGCTGGGAGAAGCCGTTAATACTGGTTTTAACCCGATCTTTACTCAGCGCTTGCTCTAGCGAATGCAGCACCCGGCGGCGGTGGTCTTCATTATTCATATCAATGAAATCGATGATAATAATCCCACCAAGGTTGCGCAGACGCAGCTGACGAGCAATCGCCTGGGTCGCCTCAATATTGGTATTGAAGATAGTGTCGTCGAGATTGCGGTGCCCGACGAATGCCCCGGTATTAATATCCACGGTAGTCATCGCTTCGGTTTGATCGATAACCAGATAGCCGCCGGATTTCAGCTCTACCTTGCGCTCCAGCGCGCGCTGAATTTCGTTCTCTACGTCAAAGAGATCGAAGATCGGCTGACGACCGCTGTAATGCTCCAGCTTGCTGGTCATTTCCGGCATATATTCGGCGGTAAACTCCACCAGAGATTCATACGTCAGACGGGAATCGACGCGAATACGATCGAGGTGCTCATCAGCAAAATCGCGCAGCACGCGCTGAGCCAGCGCCAGTTCACCATAGAGCTGATAGCGAGTCTGCTGACGTTTTTTGCGCTCCATGACCTTAGTCCATACGCGCTTGAGGTACGCCGCATCGGCGGCCAGTTCCTGTTCGTGCACGCCTTCCGCAGCGGTACGGATGATAAAACCGCCCTGCTCATCGCAGTAATCGGCGACCACTTTCTTCAAGCGTTCACGTTCGGCTTCACTTTCGATACGCTGTGACACACCAACGTGAGATGCCCCAGGCATAAACACCAGGTAGCGGGAAGGTAGCGTAATGTCCGTCGTCAGGCGGGCACCTTTCGTGCCGAGCGGATCTTTCACCACCTGCACCATCAGGTCCTGGCCCTGGCGAACCAGTTCGGAAATATCGCGCACGGTAAACTGCTTTTGCTCTTCCCCGGCGACACACTCAGTATGCGGCATAATATCTGACGCATGCAGAAAGGCGGCCTTGTCCAGGCCAATATCTACAAAAGCCGCCTGCATCCCCGGCAGTACACGACTGACACGACCTTTGTAGATATTGCCTACGATTCCGCGCCGCGCTTCACGCTCAATATGGATTTCCTGAAGAATACCGCCATCAATGTACGCAACGCGCGTCTCCGATGGCGTTACGTTAACTAATAATTCTGCCGTCATCTTTATCCCTTTTCTTCACGCAGTGAGTTAAAGTTACTCAGCAACTCATACGTTTCTACCAGCGGTAAGCCGACTACGGCGTGATAGCTGCCATTAATCTTCCTGACAAAACAGCCACCCAACCCTTGAATACCGTATGCGCCCGCTTTGTCCAGAGGTTCGCCACTGGCCACATAGCTCGCAATATCCTGCTCTGAGAGCAGGCGGAAAGTCACCTCCGTCACCACCAGGCAATCCAGCGTCTGTTGCCGATCCGCCAGCGCCACAGCCGTCATGACCTGATGCGTCTTACCGGAAAGCATATGCAGCATCTCAGCGGCATGCGCGGCGTCGCGCGGTTTTTCCAGTACTTCGCCGTTAAGGATGACGATGGTATCCGCCCCCAGTACCGGCAGATCGCGAGACGCTAGCGCAACGCCCGCCTGCGCCTTTTCACGCGCCAGGCGCGCAACATAGTGCTCGGCACTCTCCTGCGGCTGCCGTCGTTCTTCAATACCGGGAACCAGGCGTTCAAAAGAGAGCCCCAGCTGCGTCAGCAGTTCCTGCCGACGCGGAGAACCTGAAGCGAGATACAGAGTCGTCATATCAACCTTATTGCACCGCAAATTGCTGACGGACTTTACGCATCAGCAGGAATAACCATGGCCAGAGCACACCGTTTACTACACTACTCCAGAACACTTCTGGACGGAAAGAGACGTTGATCACTAAAAACTCAGCCCAGAAAACAACGATATCCACAGCAAGCGATAGCATCACCACGACCAGCGCCTGTTGCCAGAGCGCCAGATTGCGGAACAACTGATATTTCAGCGCAACCAGATACGCGATGATACTTAACGATAGCGCGCGAACGCCCAGCGTCGACCCGCTGATGAGATCGAGGATAGCACCCATTACGAAACCGGTGCCCACGTTCACCCGATGCGGTAAGGCGAGGATCCAGTACAGCAGGATAAGGAACACCCAGTTTGGCCGGAAGACGGTCAGGTCCGCCGGCCATGGCATGACCTGCAGCAATAGCGCGATAAGAAACGAGAGCCAGATAACCCAGCGTCCCTGGCTTCGATAACTTGCCACTATTGCCCCCCAGCAGGCTGAGGTTGCGAAGGCGGCGTTATGCCGGTGGCCGGTGCAGGCATTTGCGGCCCCATCGCATCCGGAGCCGGCAGAACCTGCGGCATCATCTGCATCAGGCGCTCGTTAGCCACGCGATGCACTTCTTCCGGCGTCATCGGGTTCGCACCGTTACGATCGGCGCCCCACAGCAGCAGGAGATAGCGCAGACGTTGCAGACCCGCCGTTGGGCGAGCCTGAATGACCGTATACGCACGCTGCGTGTCGAGCTTGACTGAGGAGACCACGCCAACAGGATAACCTTCAGGGAAGCGACCGCCGAGACCGGAGGTCACCAGCACATCACCCACGCGAATGTCGGTATTCGCCGGCAGATGCTCCAGCTGCAAATCGTCAGTGCAGCCGTTACCCGCCGCAATCACGCGAATATCATTACGCAACACCTGAATCGGCAACGCATGCGTCGCGTCGCAGATGAGCAGCACACGGCTGGTTAACTTCGCCACCGCAACGACCTGGCCAACGACGCCTTTGTCGCTGATAACCGGCTGGCCTTCATACACGCCGTTCACGCTGCCTTTATCGATGACAACCTGATCGCTGTAAGGATCGTTAACCGTTGAGATGACCTGAGTCACCATTTTTTGCTCATCCTGGCGCAGCGGCGAGCCCAGCAGCTCACGCAGACGCGCGTTCTCCTGTTTGTACTGACCCAGCATCAGTAAATCGCTGTTCTTCAACAGCAGTTCCTGACGCAGCGCGCGGTTTTCCAGTTCGAGCTGATCGCGGGTTGCCAGCGTTTGCGATACGCTGTCCAGCAATTCCCGGGGACCGTTTGAGATAAAGTAGAAAGGACTGACGGCAGTGTCCATATACGTTCGAATCTGACTGAACGTACCCAGGCGGCTGTCGGCGATAATCACGCCAAGCGCCACCAAAACCGCCAGAATAAGGCGAATCTGTAGCGACGGGCCACGGCTAAAAATTGGCTTCATAGGCTATGCGTATTCTCGTGTCAGTTAAGACCAAAGGCAGCCCATAAGGCCGCCCGGGGGTCTTCGGCTGACTACTCTTCGCTGAACAAGTCGCCGCCGTGCATATCGATCATTTCCAGCGCTTTACCGCCGCCACGTGCGACGCAAGTCAGTGGATCTTCTGCAACTACGACCGGAATACCCGTCTCTTCCATCAACAGACGGTCGAGGTTGCGCAGCAAAGCGCCACCGCCGGTCAGAACCATACCGCGCTCGGAGATATCGGAAGCCAGCTCCGGCGGACACTGCTCCAGCGCCACCATGACGGCACTAACAATACCGGTCAGCGGTTCCTGCAGCGCTTCGAGAATTTCGTTCGAGTTCAGAGTAAAGCCGCGTGGCACACCTTCTGCCAGGTTACGGCCGCGAACTTCGATTTCACGCACTTCATCGCCCGGATACGCCGAACCGATTTCATGCTTGATACGTTCCGCCGTCGCTTCACCGATCAGCGATCCGTAGTTACGACGCACATAATTAATCACGGCTTCATCGAAACGGTCACCGCCGATACGAACGGAAGAGGAGTAAACCACACCGTTCAGGGAAATCACCGCCACTTCTGTGGTACCGCCACCAATATCCACCACCATAGAACCGGTTGCTTCAGAAACCGGTAAGCCCGCACCGATTGCAGCCGCCATCGGCTCTTCAATCAGGAAGACTTCACGAGCGCCAGCACCCTGAGCAGATTCACGAATCGCACGACGCTCAACCTGAGTTGCGCCGACCGGCACGCACACCAGAACACGTGGGCTTGGACGCATGAAGCTATTGCTATGCACCTGTTTGATAAAGTGTTGGAGCATTTTTTCGGTAACGAAGAAGTCGGCGATAACGCCGTCTTTCATCGGGCGAATCGCCGCGATGTTGCCCGGTGTACGCCCGAGCATCTGCTTCGCTTCATGACCAACAGCAGCGACGCTTTTCGGCGAGCCGGCACGATCCTGACGAATGGCCACAACGGAAGGCTCATTCAATACGATGCCTTGTCCTTTTACATAGATAAGGGTATTCGCGGTACCCAGGTCAATGGACAGGTCATTGGAAAACATGCCACGAAATTTTTTTAACATACTAAGGGATAATCCTGAAAGCTGGGGCGGAAAACAAAATCCGCTTACTTTACCAACCACACGCAGCAGCGACAAGGCGCAAAAATCATCTGCTACGGTGAAAATTAGTGCAGTGAATTTCCTTCGTTACAAATTTACCGGGTCCATTCAGTGCTGAAATCTTCAACAGCGCTCCGCGCCTGAATCTGTAACCCGTCAAAGGTCATTTACTGGCATTTACATTGCGACAATCCGGCAGGTAGACAAGCACACCCCCTTCACTATGGCGCGCGTTATTCTACGTGAAATCACGCTAAACGGCAGATCAAACCGAGTATCTTTGCGAATATTTTTTCACATTTGTGTCAAGTGGCTGTGAGGCGGCAAAAAATTCCCCCTGACCACCGGTGACACCGCACTGAGACAGCACCTGCCACTCACTGCGACTGCGTACTCCGGTTGCAAAAACCTGTACCGGCATGCCCTTACAGGCTTCCACCAGACTCTGAACCAGCAGCTGGTTCTCACTGCGTTTTTCTATATTGCGCGACAGCCCCTGATGCAGCTTAATCACTTCGACGTCCAACTGCTTGATCCAACTGGTTCCCACCAGCGTTAATCCGGCCTGCACGACGGCAACGCGTATACCCAGAGCATTGACCAGGCGCATTACCGGTTGTAGGCGGCCGATATATTGACAAACATCTGCCTCTGCAAGTTCAAAAATAATCCGTCGACGCTGCGATTTTTCACACTGCATCAAAGTATCACGTAGCCAGCGCTGAAATCTCGGCCGGATCAGTGACTCCACCGTCACCTGAAGCGCGAGGTTTTCTTCCGGCCAAAAGCTTAAAAATGGCAGTAATCGCGTGACCTGCAAGCGGTCATACTCTTCCGCCAGGCCAAACTGTTGCACCATGGGCATATATTCTGCCGCGATCACTTCTTCCGTTCCGTCATACAACCGCGACATCAGCTCACGGTGATGAACGCGGCCATCGCGGGTCACGGCCGGCTTTTGATACAACCGCGGCCCGCCGCGGCTGAGCATTTGTTCAATCAACGTCCGCCAGCGGACGTTGCCGCGCCCTTTCTCCGGTAAAGAATCATCGTAGACTGCCCAGCTATTACTGCCCTGCAGCACCGCGTTGCGCGTTGCGGCCTCGGCGCGTTCCATTACCTGAGCGGTCGTCTGCCCGCTGCGAAAAGCGCAGAGTCCAATATGCATCATGTCATCACGATCGAGAATACGCGTTGGCGGCAGAGCATCTACCGCTTTTAATAGCAGCCCGGCGATACTATCGGCCTCTTTTAAGGTACGGTGAGGGAGGAGCACGGCAAAATCACTGCGGTGGTAGCGCGCCAGCAGCGCCCCCGGATAGCGCATAATAAAAGTAGACAGCAGATTGATGAGCATGAAGTAATGCTCTTCAGCAGCGGCTCGTCCCCAGTTATCACGTAGCAGATCAAACTCCGGCAGACGGATCATCATCACCATGCCGTGCGCCCCCACCTTCTCCTGATCTTCGAGCAGCGTGGCCAGCTGATTATCAAAGAACAGTCGGTTATTTAGCCCGGTTTTCGAATCCTGTGCAGCATATGAACGAATCAACGTATCCATCCGGCTACGCTGGTCGCTGGCAAACTGTAGCTCGGAAAGCAGCATATCCAGCGCGCTGCTGGTGCTCGCCGGCCATTCGTGTACCGACCCGCGGACCTGTGGCCCGCGCTCACCGTTGAGGATCCGCGCAGCGCGCACCTCCAGCAGCTCCTGCCCCGCCAGCTGGCGGCGAATCCAGCGCACCGAGAAGAAGATCATCAGCACCATAAAGCCGATGGCTATCGATAATGGTGCGGTGATATGCAGCGAGCGGAAATAATTTGCCATCGGATCGAGATAGACCAGGTGGAGCGTCATCCCCGGATGTTTTAACGACGGTACTGTGATTTCGCGATACTGATTATTGCTGCCAGGGGGGCGATAGCTGCCGCTCCGCGTGTGGCTGTAGACCGACTTTCCGTTAAGCAGAAAATCCACCTGGGCGATCTCCACCGGCGTCATTAACTCATCCATTTGCGGTTCGAGTTTCTCAAACGAGGAAGAGATCAGGCGGTTATCCAGCATCGTCGCCACGGCCTGGACGCGATTCTCCATTTTCAGCTGGATACCGTTATAAAAACTCAGCGAAGCACCTATGAGCGTGACAAAGATGGTCAGGCTGGTAAGCAGCGTGACAAATGCTGAGAACTTCGTCGTTAATCGCATCCCTGTGTTAACTCCGCGAGTGAATGACTGCCCGATAGATTTTCAGGCTCGTGTACTGGCGCTTTACCTAAAGTAAGCACTAACTTTCTAAAGCGCGAGGCATACTATCAAAGCTGGCGTTTCTGGCAATTTATTGCGTTATATCGGCGTAATAATGTCGATAGCGAGTATAGTCTGCAGAAAATTTTTTCCAATCTTTGTACAAATAAGGACCCGCATATGCAGGCTTTAATATTAGAACAGCAGGATGGCAAAACAATCTCTTCGGTGCAAACCATCGACGCCGACCGGCTACCACAGGGCGATGTCACCGTCGATATTCACTGGTCCAGCCTCAACTATAAAGATGCGCTGGCAATCACCGGCAAGGGAAAAATCATCCGTAACTTTCCGATGATTCCTGGCATTGATTTCGCCGGTACCGTTCACTCAAGCGAAGATCCGCGCTTCCACGGCGGCCAGAAAGTGCTTCTGACCGGCTGGGGCGTTGGTGAAAACCACTGGGGCGGCCTCGCCGAGCGCGCGCGCGTAAAAGGCGACTGGCTGGTCGCGATGCCTGCGGGCCTGGATGGTCGTAAAGCAATGGCTATCGGCACCGCTGGCTTCACCGCGATGCTGTGCGTTATGGCGCTGGAAGATGCCGGCATCCGCCCACAGGATGGCGAAATCATCGTGACGGGCGCCAGCGGCGGCGTCGGCAGTACCGCCATTGCGCTGTTGCATAAGCTGGGCTATCAGGTTGTCGCGGTTTCTGGTCGTGAAAGCACTCATGAATACCTGAAAAGCCTCGGCGCACAGCGTATTCTCGGCCGCGAAGAATTTGCCGAAACCCGTCCGCTGGAAAAACAGCTGTGGGCTGGCGCGATTGATACCGTCGGTGACAAGATGCTGGCGAAAGTGCTGGCGCAGATGAACTATGGCGGCTGTGTCGCCGCCTGCGGTCTGGCCGGTGGCTTCGCACTGCCGACAACGGTCATGCCGTTTATTCTGCGTAATGTCCGCCTTCAGGGCGTCGATTCCGTGATGACGCCGCCTGCGCGCCGTGCAAAAGCGTGGCAACGTCTGGTGCACGATCTGCCTGAATCGTTCTACGCCGCCAGCGCCACGGAAATCACGCTCGCAGAGGCTCCGGCATTCGCAGAGAAGATCATGAACAACCAAATCCAGGGCCGGACGTTGGTGAAAATCGCCTAATCTGCAATTTTTCGTGACATATTCGCGATAAATCTCCGCCTCCGTCATGCTTAGAAAAAAGCATGCCGGAGGAAGTCATGAAACCAAGAAAACTCACGGAAGCCGATGTAACGGCAGAATCCGTATTTATGCTGCAGCGCCGCCAGGTTCTGAAGACGCTCGGGATTACCGCAACGGCCCTTTCGCTTTCCCCCACTGCACAGGCCGATCTGCTGAACTGGTTTAAAGGTCACGACCGCCCGCCGGCCCCGGCAGGCAAAGCCCTGACGTTTGATAAACCCGCACAATGGCAAAGCTCGCTCGCCCTCACGCCGGAAGATAAAGTCGCCGGCTATAACAACTTCTATGAATTTGGCCTTGATAAAGCCGACCCTGCGGCCAATGCCGGCAGCCTGCGCACCGATCCCTGGACGCTCACAATTGGCGGGGAAGTGGCTAAACCGCTGACGCTCGATCATGATGACCTGACCCGGCGCTTTCCGCTGGAAGAGCGCATTTACCGGATGCGCTGTGTAGAAGCCTGGTCGATGGTGGTGCCCTGGGTTGGTTTCCCGCTGCATAAACTGCTGGCGCTGGTTGAGCCCACCAGCAACGCTCGTTTTGTCGCGTTTAAAACCCTGTATGCGCCGGATCAGATGCCGGGGCAAAAAGACCGCTTTATCGGTGGGGGGCTGGCTTATCCTTATGTAGAAGGCTTGCGGCTGGACGAAGCTATGCATCATCTGACGCTGTTGAGCGTCGGCGTGTACGGTAAAGCACTACCGCCGCAAAACGGCGCGCCGATCCGTCTGACCGTCCCGTGGAAATATGGTTTTAAAGGCATTAAGTCTATCGTCAGTATCGAACTGACACGTGAACAGCCCCCCACAACCTGGAACCTGGCCGGGCCCCAGGAATATGGCTTCTACGCTAACGTCAATCCGCACGTCGATCATCCACGCTGGTCGCAGGCGACGGAGCGCTTTATCGGCTCGGGCGGCGTGCTTGACGTTAAGCGCCAGCCGACGCTGTTGTTCAACGGCTATGCTGACGAGGTGGCATCGCTCTATCGGGGCTTAAATCTGCGGGAGTACTACTAGTGCGTCTGAGCGTAAAACAGATTACCTGGCTGAAGGTCGTCCTTCATCTGGCCGGTTTTTTACCTTTTCTTTGGCTCTTCTGGGCCGGAGAGCAGGGCTACTTTAGCGCCGATCCAGCAAAAGATATTCAACACTTTACCGGTAGGATGGCTCTTAAATTTCTGCTCGCGACCTTGCTTGTCTCGCCGCTGGCGCGCTACGCTAAACAGCCATTATTGATTCGTACCCGGCGCTTATTAGGGTTATGGTGCTTTGCCTGGGCGACACTGCATCTCACCAGCTACACGCTGCTGGAGCTGGGGATCAACAATCTGGCGCTGCTGGGATCGGAGTTAGTGAGCAGGCCTTACCTGACTCTGGGTTTTATCAGTTGGCTGATTTTGCTGGCGCTGGCCGCCACCTCAACGCAAGCGCTGCAGAGAAAATTAGGTCGCCGCTGGCAAACATTGCACAACTTCGTCTATCTGGTTGCGATCCTGGCCCCCGTTCACTACCTGTGGTCAGTGAAGATCTTATCCCCGCAGCCGGTTATCTATGCCGTGCTTGCAGTATTGCTTTTAGCGTGGCGTTACAAGAAGTTCCGCCAGTGGTGGCGATAATCTTCGGATATGTGCAGTTTCCCGCAGATCTTTTATCAACCGCGACGCTTTGCACGATAGCGGTTGATAATCTTCCCTGATAAGACCAGTATTTAGCTGCCAAATGCTACGAAATCGTTATAATGTGCGACTTTGGTTTTCCTGACGGGGTTTTCGAGCCCTGAAAAGGTGACAAGCGCGCTTCGAAGGTATATTTTGTTTTTTACCCGAGAATGGCAGGAGATAGCCGCACAATGGCAGACAAGTTTCGCATTTTGCTTTTAAACGGACCCAACCTTAACATGCTCGGTACGCGCGAGCCTGAGAAGTATGGCACCCTGAAGCTTTCTGAGATTGTTAACCGTCTGGAATCAGAAGCCTCGGCTCTGAACGTGGCGCTGGATCACCTGCAGTCCAATGCGGAGTTCGCACTAATCGACCGAATTCATCAGGCTAAAGACACTGTGGACTATATCCTGATTAATCCGGCCGCGTTTACGCACACCAGCGTGGCTATCCGCGATGCGTTACTTGCGGTCAGTATCCCGTTTATCGAGATTCACCTGAGCAACGTACATGCACGCGAACCGTTCCGTCACCACTCCTATCTGTCGGATATCGCCTCGGGCGTTATTTGCGGACTCGGTGCGGACGGCTATTCATACGCTTTACAGACGGCGGTAAAACGCCTGTCACAATCACACTAAACAAAGAGTACGGAACCCACTCATGGATATTCGTAAGATTAAAAAGCTGATCGAGCTGGTTGAAGAATCAGGCATCTCCGAACTGGAAATTTCTGAAGGCGAAGAGTCTGTACGCATCAGCCGCGCCGCGCCAAATGCTGGCTATCCGCTAATGCAGCAGGCTTATGCTGCACCGATGATGCAGGCTCAGGCACCGGTTGCAGCAGCACCGGCAGCCGCTCAGGCAGACGCGCCGGCGAAAGCAGAAATCAGCGGTCACATCGTACGTTCCCCGATGGTCGGTACTTTCTACCGCACCCCGAGCCCGGACGCAAAAGCGTTTGTGGAAATCGGTCAGAAAGTTAACGTGGGCGACACCCTGTGCATCGTAGAAGCAATGAAAATGATGAACCAGATCGAAGCCGATAAAGCCGGCGTGGTGAAAGCCATTCTGATCGAAAGTGGCCAACCGGTAGAATTTGATGAGCCGCTGGTAGTCATCGAGTAACGAGGCGAACATGCTGGATAAAATTGTTATCGCCAACCGTGGCGAGATTGCACTGCGTATCCTGCGTGCCTGTAAAGAACTGGGCATCAAGACCGTCGCTGTGCACTCCACTGCGGATCGCGATTTAAAACACGTACTGTTAGCGGATGAGACGGTCTGTATCGGCCCGGCTCCATCCATTAAAAGCTATCTGAACATCCCGGCAATCATCAGCGCAGCGGAAATTACCGGCGCGGTGGCAATCCATCCGGGTTATGGCTTCCTGTCCGAAAACGCCAACTTTGCTGAGCAGGTTGAACGTTCTGGCTTTATCTTTATCGGCCCGAAAGCCGACACCATTCGCCTGATGGGCGACAAAGTGTCTGCGATTAACGCGATGAAGAAAGCAGGCGTGCCAACCGTTCCCGGTTCTGATGGCCCACTGGGCGACGATATGGATGCTAACCGCGCCCATGCAAAACGCATTGGCTACCCGGTTATCATCAAAGCGTCCGGCGGCGGCGGCGGCCGCGGTATGCGCGTTGTGCGCAGCGATGCCGAACTGGCCCAGTCCATCTCCATGACCAAAGCTGAAGCAAAAGCTGCTTTCAGCAATGACATGGTATATATGGAAAAATACCTGGAAAATCCACGTCACATCGAAATCCAGGTACTGGCTGACGGCCAGGGCAACGCTATTTATCTGGCGGAACGCGACTGCTCCATGCAGCGTCGTCACCAGAAAGTCGTCGAAGAAGCGCCGGCACCGGGCATTACTCCGGAACTGCGTCGCTACATCGGCGAGCGCTGCTCCAAAGCGTGTGTCGACATCGGCTATCGCGGCGCAGGTACTTTTGAGTTCCTGTTCGAAAACGGCGAGTTCTACTTCATTGAAATGAACACCCGTATTCAGGTTGAACACCCGGTTACCGAAATGATTACCGGCGTTGACCTGATCAAAGAACAGCTGCGCATTGCGGCGGGCCAGCCGCTGTCCATCAAGCAAGAAGAAGTCCAGGTTCGTGGCCATGCGGTAGAATGCCGTATCAACGCCGAAGACCCGAACACCTTCCTGCCGAGCCCGGGTAAAATTACCCGCTTCCACGCGCCAGGCGGTTTCGGCGTTCGCTGGGAGTCTCATATCTACGCAGGCTACACCGTACCTCCGTACTATGACTCAATGATTGGCAAGCTGATTTGCTACGGCGAGAACCGTGATGTTGCGATTTCACGCATGAAAAATGCGCTGCAGGAACTGATCATCGACGGTATTAAAACCAACGTCGATCTGCAGATTCGCATCATGAATGACGAGCATTTCCAGCATGGTGGGACCAACATCCACTATCTTGAGAAAAAACTCGGCATGCAGGAAAAATAATCCTGCACTCGCAGCATAAGGCCGGATAATCCGGCCTTTTTTCTTTTTCTCTCCCCTTGCCAGCCCCTTAAGGTACAATCCCCGCTTTAAATTGACCCTGGGAGCCTTATGGACGCGCGTTTTGTTCAGGCCCACAAAGAAGCCCGCTGGGCGTTGTGGCTTACCCTCCTTTATCTTGCAGCATGGTTAGCAAGTGCTTACATACCAAACTCTCTGCAGGGCTTTACCGGCCTGCCGCACTGGTTTGAAATGGCCTGTCTGTTGACCCCGCTGATATTTATCCTGCTGTGCTGGGCGATGGTGAAGTTTATCTATCGCGATATTCCGCTGGAGGATGACGATGCAGCCTGAAGTGATCCTGCCGCTTATTGCCTACCTGCTGGTGGTGTTTGGCCTGTCGATTTATGCCATGCGCAAGCGCTCGACCGGGACATTCCTCAACGAGTATTTTCTTGGTAGTCGTTCGATGGGCGGCTTCGTGCTGGCCATGACTCTGACCGCCACCTATATCAGCGCCAGTTCATTCATTGGCGGCCCGGGTGCGGCCTATAAATATGGACTCGGCTGGGTCCTGCTGGCGATGATCCAGCTGCCTGCCGTATGGTTATCGCTGGGCGTGCTGGGGAAAAAATTCGCCA
Organism: Klebsiella sp. I138; assembly: GCF_051131765.1. NCBI lineage: Bacteria > Pseudomonadati > Pseudomonadota > Gammaproteobacteria > Enterobacterales > Enterobacteriaceae > Klebsiella > Klebsiella sp. I138. The sequence goes on along the minus strand of NZ_CP180447.1, from coordinate 4,659,323 downwards.
TTCTTGCCCGTCGTTATAATGCGGTGACGCTCAACGATATGCTCTTCGCCCGCTACCAAAGTCGTCTACTGGTGTGGCTTGCGAGCCTCAGCCTGCTGGTTGCGTTTATCGGGGCCATGACGGTCCAGTTTATCGGCGGCGCGCGACTACTGGAAACCGCCGCGGGCATCCCGTACGAAACCGGTTTGCTGATTTTCGGTATCAGTATCGCGCTCTACACCGCTTTTGGCGGCTTTCGCGCCAGCGTGCTGAATGATGCGATGCAGGGCCTGGTGATGCTGATAGGCACCATCGTGCTTCTCGTCGGCATCGTGCATGCTGCGGGTGGTCTGAGCCAGGCGGTGCAGACCCTGGAACACATCGATCCGAAACTGGTTTCTCCTCAGGGAGCGGACGATATTCTGTCCCCCACTTTTATGACCTCTTTCTGGGTGCTGGTCTGCTTCGGTGTGATCGGCCTGCCGCACACTGCGGTGCGCTGTATCTCCTATAAAGACAGTAAAGCGGTGCACCGCGGGATTATTCTCGGCACCATCGTGGTGGCGATCCTGATGTTTGGTATGCATCTCGCCGGCGCCCTGGGTCGCGCGGTGATCCCGGACCTCACGATCCCGGATCTGGTCATCCCTACGCTGATGGTGAAAGTACTGCCGCCGTTTGCCGCCGGGATCTTCCTTGCCGCGCCAATGGCGGCGATCATGTCGACGATCAACGCGCAGCTATTGCAGAGTTCCGCTACGATCATTAAGGATCTGTACCTGAACCTGCACCCAGAGCAGCTGCATAACGAGAAACGCCTGAAGGGAATGTCAGCGCTGATTACGCTGATCCTCGGCGCGCTGCTGCTGCTGGCCGCATGGCGTCCGCCAGAGATGATAATCTGGCTAAACCTGCTGGCATTTGGCGGGCTGGAAGCGGTCTTCCTGTGGCCGCTGGTGCTGGGCCTGTACTGGGATCGTGCCAATGCAGCAGGCGCCCTGAGCGGGATGATTGTCGGCGGCGTGCTGTACGCCGTACTCGCCACCCTGAAAATTCAGTACCTGGGCTTTCATCCTATCGTGCCTTCGCTGCTGTTAAGTTTGCTGGCTTTTGTGGTGGGAAACCGTTTTGGTCAACCTGTGCCACCAGCCCCTGTTATGACTACTGACAAATAAAGAGTTTTGCTATGCCATGGATCCAACTGAAACTGAATACCACCGGTGCACATGCTGAAGACTTAAGCGATGCGCTCATGGAGGCCGGAGCGGTCTCTATCACCTTCCAGGATACCCACGATACGCCGGTGTTCGAACCGCTGCCGGGTGAAACTCGCCTGTGGGGAGATACTGATGTTATTGGTCTGTTCGATGCCGAAAGCGATATGCATGACGTGGTGGCTATCCTCGAGCAGCATCCGCTGCTGGGCGCCGGTTTCACGCATAAAATCGAACAGCTGGAAGATAAAGACTGGGAGCGCGAATGGATGGATAATTTCCACCCGATGCGCTTCGGTGAGCGCCTGTGGATTTGCCCAAGCTGGCGTGACGTGCCAGATGTAAACGCGGTCAATGTCATGCTCGATCCGGGCCTCGCGTTTGGTACCGGTACGCACCCGACCACTTCGCTGTGCCTGCAATGGCTGGACGGGCTGGACCTGACGGGCAAAACAATTATCGATTTCGGCTGTGGCTCGGGCATTCTGGCTATTGCGGCGCTGAAGCTGGGTGCGGCGAGAGCGATCGGCATAGATATCGATCCGCAGGCCATCCAGGCCAGCCGTGATAACGCCGAGCGTAACGGCGTCTCAGAGCGACTGGAGCTCTATTTACCGCAGGACCAGCCTGAAGCGCTCAGCGCCGATGTCGTGGTCGCCAACATTCTGGCCGGCCCATTACGTGAGCTGGCCCCGTTAATCAGCGTGCTGCCCGTTTCAGGCGGTCTGCTGGGCCTTTCCGGTATTCTTGCCAGCCAGGCTGAAAGCGTCTGCGAAGCGTATGCCGATAGCTTTGCGCTCGACCCGGTGGTGGAGAAAGAAGAGTGGTGCCGGATTACCGGCCAGAGAAAGTAACTCTGGAATGCGGCCTGCGGGCCGCATTTTTGTTTCCAGTAACCGCTGAATGACGTCAAGAAATGGGAGCCAGATCGCATTACGATGCGCTTTTTTGACTACAAAAACAGCGTTTTATGCCGTTGAGAGCCGCCTTTTTCTAAGAAAAATCGAGAAGTTTTGTGATTTTATAAATGGACACAAATTATCCACCTTAGATTAACACTATGATTAATATAATAATTTATTCATCACTTTTCTACGGATGCTGGATTCATTGATCTGTGACAGAGGATTGCTCAAAGTTTGGCCTTTCATCTCGTGCAAAAAATGCGTAATATACGCCGCCTTGCAGTCACAGTATGGTCATTTCTTAACTCATGCGCATCGGACACTATCAGCTCAGAAATCGCCTGATCGCAGCGCCAATGGCTGGCATTACTGACAGACCATTCAGGACGCTGTGCTACGAGATGGGAGCAGGTTTAACCGTTTCCGAGATGATGTCCTCCAACCCGCAGGTTTGGGAGAGCGACAAGTCCCGTTTACGGATGGTGCACGTGGATGAGCCCGGTATTCGTACCGTGCAAATCGCCGGTAGCGTACCGGAAGAGATGGCCGCAGCCGCCCGTATTAACGTGGAAAGCGGTGCCCAGATTATTGATATTAATATGGGGTGCCCGGCGAAAAAGGTGAATCGCAAGCTCGCAGGTTCAGCCCTCTTGCAGTATCCCGAGCAGGTGAAGTTAATCCTGACGGCGGTCGTCAAGGCAGTGGACGTTCCCGTGACACTCAAGATTCGCACCGGTTGGGAGCCGGAACACCGTAACTGTGTAGAAATTGCCCAACTGGCTGAAGAGTGTGGCATTCAGGCTCTGACTATTCACGGACGCACGCGCGCCTGTTTGTTTAACGGAGACGCTGAATACGACAGTATTCGGGCAGTTAAGCAGAAAGTTTCCATTCCGGTTATCGCGAATGGTGACATTACTGACCCGCTTAAAGCCAGAGCTGTGCTCGACTATACGGGGGCTGATGCCCTTATGATAGGCCGCGCAGCTCAGGGAAGACCCTGGATCTTTCGGGAAATCCAGCATTATCTGGACACTGGGGAGCTGCTGCCCCCGCTGCCATTGGCAGAGGTTAAGCGTTTGCTTTGCGCGCATGTTCGGGAATTGCATGACTTTTATGGCCAGGCAAAAGGGTACCGAATTGCACGTAAACACGTCTCCTGGTATCTACAGGAGCACGCCCCAAATGACCAGTTTCGGCGCACATTCAACGCCATAGAGGATGCCAGCGATCAGCTGGAGGCGTTGGAGGCATACTTCGAAAATTTTGCGTAAACAGAAATAAAGAGCTGACAGAACTATGTTCGAACAACGCGTAAATTCTGACGTACTGACCGTTTCTACCGTTAACTCTCAGGATCAGGTAACTCAAAAACCCCTGCGTGACTCGGTTAAACAGGCACTGAAGAACTATTTTGCTCAACTGAATGGTCAAGATGTTAATGATCTGTATGAGCTAGTACTGGCTGAAGTTGAACAGCCCCTGTTGGACATGGTGATGCAATACACCCGCGGTAACCAGACCCGTGCAGCCCTGATGATGGGCATCAACCGCGGCACCCTGCGTAAAAAACTGAAAAAATACGGCATGAACTGATACTAATCAGCTCATTGTTTGTTATAAAAGGCGCTCTTCGGCATGGGGAAGCGCCTTTTTACTGCCTGCCGTTTCGCGCCTCACTGAACGCCCTCCTCTCCCTGATCCTCCCTTCTCTGCGGTATGCATAGCGCAGACATAATATTCCCAACCAAAGCCGGTGCCTGACCAAAAAGATCTAATCGCTGCGGTGCCAACAGCCAGTTTTTAATTATTCCGCTAAAAGTCGCATGTAATACAATCAATACAATTTCGATATTTGTTTCTGCTGGTAATAAGCGGTTACGAATGCATGCCTGTAAAACCTCACCGATGGCAGAATAACTGAACCCAATTCTCTGACGGATTTCACTTTCCGACATCATCTCATCAGTAAATTCGCATTTATGATACAAGATTTGCATCAATGCTCGCTGGCGTGAATCTACCGCGATATATTGCAAACCAGCAATGAACTTATCCCTTAGCTGATTAAGCAGTTCTGGATTATGACCCAGATTTAGTTCCTGCTGAATAAGGTTTCGCAGAGGCAACTGCTGTCGCCATATCTCATTAAATAACTCAGCCTTGCTGGAAAAGTGCCAGTATACTGCGCCGCGGGTTACCCCGGCGGCATCCGCAATGTCCGTCAGCGTGGTACTGGCCACGCCGCGTAGGGCAAACTGCTGAATGGCTGCATCGATCAGTAACTGATGCGTACGTGATGCATCTTTTTTTGTTCTTCGTGCCATACAATGCGTTTCTCGCTAGCAAAAAATGAATAGAGAACAGGCTGAGTCATTATTAAATTTAGCATATGTTGAAACATTGTATTTAGCAAAAATGTAGGTAGCTTAATTCTCAAATAAACAATATATAAAACAAATATCAAAATATAAAATCATTCACCAAATAAATATCAGTGTAAGAAAATTTAAATCCCAGAGCATCTATTACACTCAAAATATCTTATTTTTATGTTTGCGTGCCTTGTCTGTTGCTCAAAAATAACTATCCCTTACATCCACCGATATTTATTTGTAGGATGCAGGCTGTTTTTATTTTCTCCTTCTTTCACAGATTCACTGCCAGAGCCGGTGCGTAATCGATAAGGAACAGCAATGACGAGTCACGCCAGGATTACATTTTTATCCAGTCTTATTATCTCTGCGATATGGCTTACAGGTTGCGACCATTCAGGCGATAAGCCGTCCAGTGCGCAAACACCTCAGGTTACCGTCCATGTAGTTAGCACCGCGCCGCTTTCCGTAACCACAGAGCTGCCGGGACGTACATCGGCATTCCGCATCGCTGAAGTGCGGCCCCAGGTCAGCGGGATCATTCTGCAGCGTAATTTTACCGAAGGGAGTGATATCAAAGCCGGACAGTCGCTTTATCAAATCGATCCGGCAACCTATCAGGCCGCTTATAACAGTGCGAAAGGTGATGAAGCGAAAGCTGAAGCCGCAGCAGGCCTCGCTCACCTGACCGTTAAACGCTACCTTCCCCTACTCGGGACTCAATATATCAGCCGGCAAGAGTACGATCAGGCCGTGGCTACGGCGCGTCAGGCCGATGCCGATGTTATCGCGACCAAAGCAGCGGTGGAAAGTGCACGTATCAATCTGGCATACACCAGAGTGACCTCACCGATTGCGGGACGAATTGGTAAGTCCAGCGTAACCGAAGGCGCCCTTGTCACTAATGGCCAGACAAATGCGATGGCCACAATCCAACAGCTCGATCCGATTTACGTCGATGTCACCGAATCCAGCAACGATTTTATGCACCTGAAGCAGCAAAGCCTACAGCGCGGTAACGACACGAAAAGCGTGCAGCTGGTGATGGAAAATGGGCAGACCTACCCGCTTAAAGGATCTTTGCAATTCTCTGATGTCACTGTGGATGAGAGTACCGGCTCTATTACGCTGCGTGCCATTTTCCCCAACCCGCAGCACACGCTATTACCGGGGATGTTTGTTCGTGCCCGGATTGATGAAGGCGTTGATCCAGAAGCAATGCTGGTTCCTCAGCAGGGCGTGACGCGTACACCTCGCGGCGAGGCCAGCGTGATGCTGGTGAATGACAAAAACCAAATTGAAACCCGTGCGGTGACGACATCGCAGGCGATCGGCGATCGCTGGTTGATTACCGGTGGACTACATAGCGGCGAGAAAGTCGTTGTGAGCGGTTTGCAGAAGGTTCGCCCCGGCGTCACGGTGAAGGCCACAGAGGATACTGCGGCGCCTGTCGCACAATAAGGTACGCATCATTATGTCTAAGTTTTTTATCCATCGACCGGTGTTCGCCTGGGTACTGGCGATTATCCTGATGATCGCCGGCGGCCTCGCGATTTTACAGCTGCCAATAGCGCAATACCCGACCATTGCGCCTCCTGCCGTTGCGGTAACCGCGACCTATCCCGGAGCAGATGCGCAAACCGTTCAGGATACCGTAACTCAGGTTATCGAACAGAACATGAACGGTATCGATAACCTGATGTATATGTCTTCGACCAGCGATTCTGCCGGCGGCGTCACCATCACGTTAACCTTTAAATCAGGTACGGATCCCGACATCGCCCAGGTTCAGGTGCAGAATAAACTGCAGCTGGCGACACCGCTATTACCCCAGGAAGTACAGCAGCAAGGGATTAGCGTTGAGAAGTCCAGCAGTAGCTTTCTGCTGGTTGCCGGTTTCATCTCCGACAACCCCGCAACGACTCAGGACGATATCTCTGACTACGTTGCTTCAAACGTGAAAGATTCGATTAGCCGGCTGAACGGCGTCGGGGATGTCCAGCTATTCGGCGCTCAGTACGCGATGCGTATCTGGCTTGATAACAACCTGCTGAACAAATACAACCTCACGCCGGTTGACGTTATCAACCAGCTAAAGGTGCAAAACGACCAGATTGCCGCTGGCCAGCTTGGGGGGACACCGGCAATCAAAGACCAACAGCTTAACGCCTCCATCATTGCCCAAACGCGCCTGAAAGACCCGGAAGAATTTGGCAAAGTGACCTTACGGGTGAATGCCGATGGATCCGTTGTTCATTTGAAAGATGTCGCGCGTATCGAGCTGGGAGGTGAAAACTCTAACATCGTCGCGAAAATTAACGGCAAGCCGGCTTCTGGCCTGGGAATTAAGCTCGCCACCGGAGCGAATGCGCTCGACACCGCTGCGGCAATTAAAGCTAAACTCGCCGAGCTGCAACCGTACTTCCCGCAGGGAATGAGCATCGTTTATCCCTATGACACCACGCCGTTTGTGAAGATCTCCATTCATGAAGTGGTTAAAACCCTGCTGGAAGCCATTATCCTTGTCTTCCTTGTCATGTATCTGTTCCTACAGAATCTACGTGCTACGCTAATTCCGACGATTGCCGTACCGGTTGTTCTTCTTGGGACATTCGCGGTGCTGGCGACCTTTGGCTACTCCATTAATACCCTAACGATGTTTGGTATGGTGTTGGCGATTGGCCTGTTGGTTGATGATGCGATAGTGGTGGTCGAAAACGTCGAGCGCGTCATGGTGGAGGATAAGCTCCCCCCAAAAGAGGCGACCGAAAAGTCGATGTCGCAGATTCAAGGGGCGCTGGTTGGCATTGCGATGGTCCTGTCCGCAGTGTTTGTTCCTATGGCCTTCTTTGGCGGCTCCACGGGCGCAATTTATCGCCAGTTTTCAATCACCATCGTCTCAGCCATGGCGCTGTCCGTGCTGGTCGCCTTGATTCTGACGCCGGCCCTGTGCGCCACGTTGTTGAAACCAGCGTCGGCCGATCATCATGAAAAGAAGGGCTTCTTTGGCTGGTTTAATGCCCGGTTCGAAAGCAGCGTTAATCACTACACCAACAGCGTCAGCGGGATTTTACGTAATACCGGTCGCTATCTGGTTATCTACCTGCTTATTGTTGTCGGAATGGCGGTGCTTTTCATGCGCTTACCTACCTCCTTTCTGCCGGATGAAGATCAAGGTGTGTTTATGACCATGATCCAGCTGCCATCTGGCGCGACCCAGGAGCGGACGCAGAAAGTGCTGGATACCGTCACGAGCTACTACCTGAATAATGAGAAGGCAAACGTCGCGAGCGTCTTTACGGTTAACGGGTTTAGCTTCAGCGGCCAGGGGCAAAACTCAGGGATGGCATTTGTCAGCCTGAAGCCATGGGAAGCTCGCAGTGGCTCACAAAATGGCGTTAAGGCCATTATCAAACGGGCGACGGCCGCTTTTAGTCAGATTAAGGATGCCATGGTCTTTCCGTTCAACCTTCCGGCCATTATCGAACTCGGTACGGCTACGGGCTTTGACTTTGAGCTTATCGATCAAGGTAACCTTGGTCATAACGCACTGACCCAGGCACGCAACCAACTTCTCGGCATGGCGAAACAACATCCTGACCAACTGGTACGCATGCGTCCCAACGGGCTTGAGGATACACCGCAATTCAAGCTCGACGTCGACCAGGAAAAGGCCCAGGCGCTGGGTATTTCTCTGTCGGATATCAACGAAACCATATCTGCATCTCTTGGCGGCTACTACGTAAATGACTTTATCGATCATGGCCGGGTGAAAAAAGTGTACGTGCAGGCCGACGCCCATTTCCGCATGCTGCCCAGCGACGTGAATAACATGTACGTGCGCAGCGCAAATGGCGAAATGGTTCCTTTTTCCTCATTCGTCACCTCACGCTGGGTTTACGGTTCACCACGACTGGAACGCTATAACGGTCTGCCATCAATGGAGCTGTTAGGTGAGGCGGCGCCAGGAAAGAGCACCGGAGATGCCATGATTCTGATGGAGAAAATGGCGAGCAAGCTGCCGGCCGGCATCGGTTTCGACTGGACGGGAATGTCATACCAGGAACGTCTGTCGGGCAATCAGGCTCCGGCACTTTATGCTATTTCACTGATTGTCGTCTTCCTGTGCCTGGCCGCGCTTTATGAAAGCTGGTCGATACCTTTCTCCGTTATGCTAGTTGTACCATTAGGGGTAATTGGTGCCTTGCTGGCGGCCTCACTGCGTGGACTCAATAATGACGTTTATTTCCAGGTGGGTTTATTAACCACCATCGGTCTCTCCGCAAAAAACGCTATCCTTATCGTTGAGTTTGCAAAAGATCTTATGGATAAAGAAGGGAAAGGTATTATTGAAGCGACGCTGGAAGCCTCGCGTATGCGCTTACGTCCTATACTAATGACTTCCCTGGCATTTATTCTCGGGGTACTCCCTTTGGTAATAAGCCATGGTGCGGGAAGCGGAGCGCAAAACGCCGTCGGTACAGGCGTTATGGGTGGCATGTTGACCGCCACACTGCTGGCTATCTTCTTCGTACCGGTCTTCTTCGTCGTAGTCAGAAGTCGATTTGTGCGTCAGCATAAGTAAGCATGTCATTCATGATAAGGCGCCCTCATGGCGCCTTTTTTCGTCAATCGGTCTGCATACTATTAATTGAAAAATCAATCCGTTATATTAGGGATGAATTAACCTTATCTCTCTTCTGTTATTTTATTCTACATATTTCCCTCATAATCTCGTCGCTATCTCCACGATATTTACGCTAGTCATAAATTGAGATTATTTCGGCTGCGGGCCTTTATATTGTCGATGGTAAAATAGGCCATTCCGTCATATATCGAAACCGGTACAACCCGACGGATTATTCAGAGGCCCGACCATGAAAAAATTTATTCTAGTGACGCTGCTGGCAACTTTACTTGCCGGCTGTGCACACGATTCCCCCTGCGTACCGGTCTATGATTCTCAGGGTAGATTAGTCCATACCAATACCTGTATGAAAGGAACCACCCAGGATAACTGGGAAACAGCAGGTGCTATTGCAGGAGGCGCTGCGGCCGTTGCGGGGCTGACATTAGGTATTGTGGCCCTGACTCGCTAAGATTTCATTGCTGAATAACGCGATGCCAATAAATTTCCGATAAAACAGAGGGTTCAGTCACGAGACTGAGCCCTTTTTGTTCGATAACCGTCCGTTTCCTACGATTCCAGGCAGCCATTCATCAGCGAGTACCGAGATAGAGATCGCCGACTACTGTAAAAGTATTGTTCTCGACGCGAGAAAACTGAAATGCAAAAAGGCCCAGTCTTTCGACTGGGCCTTCTGCTTTATTTGATGCCTGGCAATTCCCTACTCTCACATGGGGAGACCCCACACTACCATCGGCGCTACGGCGTTTCACTTCTGAGTTCGGCATGGGGTCAGGTGGGACCACCGCGCTCTCGTCGCCAGGCAAATTCTTTTCAAAGTACCGAACTTTAACCTAAAAACTGGTGCTGATACCCAGAGTCGAACTGGGGACCTCACCCTTACCAAGGGTGCGCTCTACCAACTGAGCCATATCAGCACGCTAAATTTGATGCCTGGCAGTTCCCTACTCTCACATGGGGAGACCCCACACTACCATCGGCGCTACGGCGTTTCACTTCTGAGTTCGGCATGGGGTCAGGTGGGACCACCGCGCTATTGCCGCCAGGCAAATTCTGTTTCCACCCCGCATCTCTGCGCAGTGAATAATCTGTCATCAGGCTGAAAATCAATTTCGTCTCTTCGCCAAAACAGCTTCGGCGTTGTAAGGTTAAGCCTCACGGTTCATTAGTATCGGTTAGCTCAACGTATCGCTACGCTTACACACCCGACCTATCAACGTCGTAGTCTTCAACGTTCCTTCAGGACTCTCAAGGAGTCAGGGAGAACTCATCTCGGGGCAAGTTTCGTGCTTAGATGCTTTCAGCACTTATCTTTTCCGCATTTAGCTACCGGGCAATGCCATTGGCATGACAACCCGAACACCAGTGATGCGTCCACTCCGGTCCTCTCGTACTAGGAGCAGCCCCCTCAATTCTCCAGCGCCCACGGCAGATAGGGACCGAACTGTCTCACGACGTTCTAAACCCAGCTCGCGTACCACTTTAAATGGCGAACAGCCATACCCTTGGGACCTACTTCAGCCCCAGGATGTGATGAGCCGACATCGAGGTGCCAAACACCGCCGTCGATATGAACTCTTGGGCGGTATCAGCCTGTTATCCCCGGAGTACCTTTTATCCGTTGAGCGATGGCCCTTCCATTCAGAACCACCGGATCACTATGACCTGCTTTCGCACCTGCTCGCGCCGTCACGCTCGCAGTCAAGCTAGCTTATGCCATTGCACTAACCTCCTGATGTCCGACCAGGATTAGCTAACCTTCGTGCTCCTCCGTTACTCTTTAGGAGGAGACCGCCCCAGTCAAACTACCCACCAGACACTGTCCGCAACCCGGATCACGGGTCTACGTTAGAACATCAAACATTAAAGGGTGGTATTTCAAGGTTGGCTCCATGCAGACTGGCGTCCACACTTCAAAGCCTCCCACCTATCCTACACATCAAGGCTCAATGTTCAGTGTCAAGCTATAGTAAAGGTTCACGGGGTCTTTCCGTCTTGCCGCGGGTACACTGCATCTTCACAGCGAGTTCAATTTCACTGAGTCTCGGGTGGAGACAGCCTGGCCATCATTACGCCATTCGTGCAGGTCGGAACTTACCCGACAAGGAATTTCGCTACCTTAGGACCGTTATAGTTACGGCCGCCGTTTACCGGGGCTTCGATCAAGAGCTTCTCCTTACGGATAACCCCATCAATTAACCTTCCGGCACCGGGCAGGCGTCACACCGTATACGTCCACTTTCGTGTTTGCACAGTGCTGTGTTTTTAATAAACAGTTGCAGCCAGCTGGTATCTTCGACTGATTTCAGCTCCGTGAGCAAGTCACTTCACCTACCATCAGCGTGCCTTCTCCCGAAGTTACGGCACCATTTTGCCTAGTTCCTTCACCCGAGTTCTCTCAAGCGCCTTGGTATTCTCTACCTGACCACCTGTGTCGGTTTGGGGTACGATTTGATGTTACCTGATGCTTAGAGGCTTTTCCTGGAAGCAGGGCATTTGTTACTTCAGCACCGTAGTGCCTCGTCATCACACCTCAGCGTTTAATAAGCGTCCGGATTTACCTAAACGCTCCGCCTACATGCTTAAACCGGGACAACCGTCGCCCGGCTAACATAGCCTTCTCCGTCCCCCTTCGCAGTAACACCGAGTACAGGAATATTAACCTGTTTCCCATCGACTACGCCTTTCGGCCTCGCCTTAGGGGTCGACTCACCCTGCCCCGATTAACGTTGGACAGGAACCCTTGGTCTTCCGGCGAGCGGGCTTTTCACCCGCTTTATCGTTACTTATGTCAGCATTCGCACTTCTGATACCTCCAGCAACCCTCACAGGCCACCTTCAACGGCTTACAGAACGCTCCCCTACCCAACAACGCATAAGCGTCGCTGCCGCAGCTTCGGTGCATGGTTTAGCCCCGTTACATCTTCCGCGCAGGCCGACTCGACCAGTGAGCTATTACGCTTTCTTTAAATGATGGCTGCTTCTAAGCCAACATCCTGGCTGTCTGTGCCTTCCCACATCGTTTCCCACTTAACCATGACTTTGGGACCTTAGCTGGCGGTCTGGGTTGTTTCCCTCTTCACGACGGACGTTAGCACCCGCCGTGTGTCTCCCGTGATAACATTCTTCGGTATTCGTAGTTTGCATCGGGTTGGTAAGTCGGGATGACCCCCTAGCCGAAACAGTGCTCTACCCCCGAAGATGAGTTCACGAGGCGCTACCTAAATAGCTTTCGGGGAGAACCAGCTATCTCCCGGTTTGATTGGCCTTTCACCCCCAGCCACAAGTCATCCGCTAATTTTTCAACATTAGTCGGTTCGGTCCTCCAGTTAGTGTTACCCAACCTTCAACCTGCCCATGGCTAGATCACCGGGTTTCGGGTCTATACCCTGCAACTTAACGCCCAGTTAAGACTCGGTTTCCCTGCGGCTCCCCTATACGGTTAACCTTGCTACAGAATATAAGTCGCTGACCCATTATACAAAAGGTACGCAGTCACCCCATAAAGAGGCTCCCACTGCTTGTACGTACACGGTTTCAGGTTCTTTTTCACTCCCCTCGCCGGGGTTCTTTTCGCCTTTCCCTCACGGTACTGGTTCACTATCGGTCAGTCAGGAGTATTTAGCCTTGGAGGATGGTCCCCCCATATTCAGACAGGATACCACGTGTCCCGCCCTACTCTTCGAACTCACAGAATATGCATTTTAGTGTACGGGAGTATCACCCTGTACCCTGCGACTTTCCAGACGCTTCCACTAACACACAAACTGATTCAGGTTCTGGGCTGCTCCCCGTTCGCTCGCCGCTACTGGGGGAATCTCGGTTGATTTCTTTTCCTCGGGGTACTTAGATGTTTCAGTTCCCCCGGTTCGCTTCGTTAAGCTATGTATTCACTTAACGATAGTGTGACGAATCACACTGGGTTTCCCCATTCGGAAATCGCCGGTTATAACGGTTCATATCACCTTACCGACGCTTATCGCAGATTAGCACGTCCTTCATCGCCTCTGACTGCCAGGGCATCCACCGTGTACGCTTAGTCGCTTAACCTCACAACCCGAAACTGTTTCGTAAAACAGCTCGCATTGCGAAAATTTGAGAGACTCGAACACACCATTTTTCCTTTCTTATTACGGAGAAAGGAAACAGTGTGTCGTTTCAATTTTCAGCTTGATCCAGATTTTTAAAGAGCAAAATTTCACAATGCACTTCTCAGTACATTTTGAAATTTTTTATTCATCAGACAATCTGTGTGGACACTACAAAGGCAGGTTCTTTCAGGTAAGGAGGTGATCCAACCGCAGGTTCCCCTACGGTTACCTTGTTACGACTTCACCCCAGTCATGAATCACAAAGTGGTAAGCGCCCTCCCGAAGGTTAAGCTACCTACTTCTTTTGCAACCCACTCCCATGGTGTGACGGGCGGTGTGTACAAGGCCCGGGAACGTATTCACCGTGGCATTCTGATCCACGATTACTAGCGATTCCGACTTCACGGAGTCGAGTTGCAGACTCCGATCCGGACTACGACATACTTTATGAGGTCCGCTTGCTCTCGCGAGGTCGCTTCTCTTTGTATATGCCATTGTAGCACGTGTGTAGCCCTACTCGTAAGGGCCATGATGACTTGACGTCATCCCCACCTTCCTCCAGTTTATCACTGGCAGTCTCCTTTGAGTTCCCGGCCGAACCGCTGGCAACAAAGGATAAGGGTTGCGCTCGTTGCGGGACTTAACCCAACATTTCACAACACGAGCTGACGACAGCCATGCAGCACCTGTCTCACGGTTCCCGAAGGCACTAAAGCATCTCTGCTAAATTCCGTGGATGTCAAGAGTAGGTAAGGTTCTTCGCGTTGCATCGAATTAAACCACATGCTCCACCGCTTGTGCGGGCCCCCGTCAATTCATTTGAGTTTTAACCTTGCGGCCGTACTCCCCAGGCGGTCGACTTAACGCGTTAGCTCCGGAAGCCACTCCTCAAGGGAACAACCTCCAAGTCGACATCGTTTACAGCGTGGACTACCAGGGTATCTAATCCTGTTTGCTCCCCACGCTTTCGCACCTGAGCGTCAGTCTTTGTCCAGGGGGCCGCCTTCGCCACCGGTATTCCTCCAGATCTCTACGCATTTCACCGCTACACCTGGAATTCTACCCCCCTCTACAAGACTCAAGCTTGCCAGTTTCAAATGCAGTTCCCAGGTTGAGCCCGGGGATTTCACATCTGACTTAACAAACCGCCTGCGTGCGCTTTACGCCCAGTAATTCCGATTAACGCTTGCACCCTCCGTATTACCGCGGCTGCTGGCACGGAGTTAGCCGGTGCTTCTTCTGCGAGTAACGTCAATCACCAAGGTTATTAACCTTAATGCCTTCCTCCTCGCTGAAAGTACTTTACAACCCGAAGGCCTTCTTCATACACGCGGCATGGCTGCATCAGGCTTGCGCCCATTGTGCAATATTCCCCACTGCTGCCTCCCGTAGGAGTCTGGACCGTGTCTCAGTTCCAGTGTGGCTGGTCATCCTCTCAGACCAGCTAGGGATCGTCGCCTAGGTGAGCCATTACCCCACCTACTAGCTAATCCCATCTGGGCACATCTGATGGCATGAGGCCCGAAGGTCCCCCACTTTGGTCTTTCGACGTTATGCGGTATTAGCTACCGTTTCCAGTAGTTATCCCCCTCCATCAGGCAGTTTCCCAGACATTACTCACCCGTCCGCCGCTCGTCACCCAGAGAGCAAGCTCTCCTGTGCTACCGCTCGACTTGCATGTGTTAGGCCTGCCGCCAGCGTTCAATCTGAGCCATGATCAAACTCTTCAATTTAAGTTTGATGCTCGTGAATTAAACTTCGTAATGAATTACGTGTTCACTCAGAGACTTGGTATTCATTTTTCGTCCGAGGACGTTAAGAATCCATGTCACTTTGAGTGCCCACACAGATTGTCTGATAAATTGTTAAAGAGCAGTGCGACGGCGCTGAGCGCTCTGTCGCGAGGTGGCGTATATTACGCTTTCCTCTTTCAGAGTCAACCCTTAAGTTCAGGATTTTTTCTCTTCCGACCCGGCTTACTCTGTGAAGTTGTTCACATGTGCCGTGTCAGTGGGAGCGCATTATAGGGATCCCATTTTATTGCACAAGTCTTTTATCGATCTTTTTTTCCAAGTGATGTTTTTTCACCCTTTTCGCGGCGTTCTTGTCCAGTTTGCTCAATTTTCACCACAATAAGGGGTTGCAGGTGGCAGGAAAAGCCACCAAAGTCTTCATACAACCCAGATTTATTGAGGTAATCATGTCCGCTAATTTACGTCCTTATAAAGATTTATCCCCACAAACCGGCCTGCGAGTGATGATCGATGTCACCAGTGTGGCAATCGGTGATGTCAGAATGGCTGATGACGTTAGTATCTGGCCGCTGGTTGCAATTCGCGGTGATGTTAACTACGTGGCAATCGGTGCTCGCACTAACATTCAGGATGGTAGTGTGCTGCATGTCACCCACAAATCGGCCTCTAATCCGCAAGGTAACCCTCTCATTATTGGTGAAGATGTCACAGTCGGTCACAAGGTCATGCTGCATGGCTGCACCATTGGCAATCGGGTACTGGTGGGGATGGGCTCAATTTTGCTGGACGGCGTGGTAATAGAAGACGATGTCATGATTGGCGCGGGTAGCCTGGTGCCGCAAAACAAACGACTGGAAAGTGGCTATCTCTATTTTGGCAATCCGGTGAAGCAGATCCGCCCCCTGACGGAGGCGGAACGCGCGGGTTTACTCTATTCAGCAAACAACTATGTGAAATGGAAAGACGATTATCTGGCTCAGGAAAACCAAACCCAGCCCTGATCGTCTTCCTGCTGCTCGCGGATCAATTCATCAGCCTCTTCTTCCAGATCCCAGCGATGCACACGAAACGCAGCCAGCCACTGTTCCGGCGCTTCACCACCGAAGCGCTGTTTTAACGTCACACCTCTGATCGCACAAGTAAGCTGCATACCATTCACCAGCACCGGAAAGGTGACACATTGCCGGTTGGTATCCCACTCCTCCCTGTCAGGAAACTGAATGGCCTGATTCACGTATTCAGTTCCTTATGCAAGGCCTGGATAACCGGAGCAATATCCGGCAGGACGCCATGCCACAGCAGTACCGCGTGGGCGGCCTGCGCCACCAGCATACCCAGCCCATCCGCATACATTTTCGCACCATGCTCCTGGCACCAGCGCAAAAACGGCGTGCAACCCTTCTGGTAAAACATGTCATAGCAATAGACGTGCGCATTAATTAACGATGCGGGAATCGCCGGCACTTCACCGCTGAGGCCGCTGGACGTGGCATTAATAATGAGGTCAAACTCATGGTCAGCCAGTGATTCCATCTTAAGTGCGCAGACACTTCCGGTATGTGCAAACAGCGTAGCCAATTCATGCGCACGGGAAAAAGTACGGTTGACAATAGTGACTGCACAATCCAGTGACAGCAGTGGTAGCAAGACACCGCGCGATGCGCCGCCAGCTCCGATGAGCAATACCCGATAACCCGGTCTAATAAAACCCAGCCTCTCCAGATCGCTCAACAGCCCTATTCCGTCGGTGTTGTCCCCCAGCAAACGTCCGTCATCCAACCTTTTTAGGGTATTCACCGCCCCCGCTAAAGCCGCTCGTTCAGTTAACTCATCCGCGCGAGCAAACGCCTCTTCCTTGAACGGAACGGTTACATTAGCCCCTTTCCCCCCATCAGCAAAAAAAGCATCAAGGGTACGGATAAACCCGTCCAGCGGGGCAAGGACTCGCCCATACGGATGTGCAATCTGCAGCTGCTGTGCAAAGAGCTGATGAATAGAGGGGGACTTGCTATGAGCAATCGGATTGCCGAAGACTGCGTAGGTTTCCATCACTTACCCCTGGCGAAAGAGTTCGCCCGTCAGGGCATCACGAATTTCAGACGGATTCTGGCGACCGCCCGTATCACCGTCCACTACCGGGAAACTGGCGCCAAACTGGGCCAGAACCTCGTCCGTGGTGCGACAAGGCGGCTGACCAGATAAATTCGCACTGGTTGACACCAGCGGTTTACCATAAGCCTCGCACAGTTCGACTACTAGCGGATGATCGCTAACGCGTACCGCCAGGGAATCAAAACGCCCGGTCAACCAGCGCGGTGTGGTAGTACGAGCCGGAAAGACAAAAGTTACCGGTCCCGGCCAGCAGGAGAAGATAGCCGCTCGCTGCTTATCATTAAGCTGCGAATCATCAATATAGGGAATTAGCTGTTCGTAGCTGGCTGCGATTAGGATAAGCCCCTTCTCAACGGGGCGCTGTTTAAGTGCCAGCAGGCGCATAACCGCCGTTTCACTGTCAGGATCGCAGCCTACGCCGAAAACAGCTTCTGTTGGATAGGCGATGACATGTTCATTATGCAGAACCGCCACGGCATGGGCGACGGTTTCGGAGTGCAGGTTATTATTCACTGATTTGTTCCGCCGGGATCGGCTTTCCACATTGTTTACTGGCACAAAAGCGTTTTACGCCCTGCGCCGTTTTCTTTTCGATTAATAGCGGATAGTGGCATTCAGGACATTCACCCGCTACCGGTTTGAAGTTAATAACGAACTGGCAATCGGGGTAACGATCGCAGGAATGAAAGGTTTTGCCGAAACGAGAGCGGCGCTGGACCAGCTGTCCTTGCCCACACTGCGGGCAGGAAATAGCTGTTTCATCAGGTTTATCGATGGTTTCAGTATGTTCGCATTCCGGATAACGGCTGCAACCAATAAACATACCGAAGCGCCCCTGGCGCAACACCATGACGGCACCGCACGACGGACACTCCTGACCCTCCAGTACCTTGACGATATGTCCGTCCGCCTGATTTTTCAGAGGACGGACATAGTCACAGTCCGGATAATGTGAGCAGCCGAGAAACGGCCCGTGTTTCCCGGAGCGAATTACCAGTTCAGCCCCGCATTGCGGGCAGGGCTCATTTTTACGCACCGAAAACAGTGCTGATTTGGTCATAACAACTCGATGTTGCCGCAAAAAGATTAATGCAGCATACCTTCATTTACTTCGAAGAGTAATTCTTCCATTTGTTGATAGGCATTTTCGCAGCCCGGAATATTAAACAGCACCATCAGGATCACCCATTTCAGGTCTTCCAGATCGAACTCTGCTGTATCCAGCGCCAGCACGCGCTCTATCACCATTTCTCGCGTTTCGAGGTTCAACACCTGAATCTGCTCGAGGAATAATAAAAAACCTCGGCAACTGGCATCCAGACGCTGGCACTCTTCTTCGGTATAAATCCGCAAAGAGAGCGGGTCAGAAGCAAGCTGCATGGGTGCAACGAGACCTTCCTGATAATCAGCCAGTTTCTCGAGCCACATCAGCGCGTTATAGATATCTTCCCGATCGAACCCTGCATCAGTCAGGTCACGGGTCAGTTTATCCTGATCCACGCGCATTTCTGCTTCGTTTTGGATGTAAGTCTCAAACAAATACATGAGTACGTCGAACATGGCTTGCCCTCCTTAATCGGACATAGCCGCCGGGTACAGCTGCGATCCAGCCTGCTAACTCCAGTTCAAGTAGCTGAGCTACGGTCACTGGCACAGATTGGCCGGCACGTTCAGCGACAACGTCAACAGGTGTTACCTCATCTCCTACGTTAGCCAGGAGCTCTGGAAATGGCAATGCCACGGGAGGTGGATCCATGCAATTATTTATATTGTCAGGCACATCCGTGAGCCATCGTAGCTCCTGCTGGCAATATTCAACGATATCTTCTGCTGAAGTCACGGGGATAGCGCCTTGCTTGATGAGCCAATGTGGACCTTCCGAGCCGGGATTGCCCACCGGTCCAGGCAGGGCAAAGACTTCTCGTCCTTGATCCAATGCACAACGAACGGTCACCAGAGAGCCGCTTTTCAAGGCAGCTTCAATCACCAGCACACCGATACTGAGCCCGCTGATAATGCGATTTCTCCGGGGAAAGTTTCCCGGCAGCGGAGAGGCGGAGAGAGGAAACTCAGACAACAACGCCCCCCCACTACCCACGATCTGCTGTGCTAATTCGCTATGTCGACGTGGATAAATCGTAGCTAATCCGTTGCCGAGAACGCCGACAGTCTTCCCGTTCGCCTCAAGTGCCCCGCGATGAGCGACGCCATCAATGCCAATCGCCAGACCACTGGTGATGGTCATACCATAACCCGCCAGGATTTCACTGAACTGTCGCCCCCAGCGAGCACCGTACCAGGAATGCGAACGGCTACCGATAACGGCCAATTGCAAGCTGCTCAGCACGGCCAAATTACCATTCACCAAAAGAGCACCAGGATAGTCAACAATTGCTCGTAGCTGAGGTGGGTAGTCAGGACGATCGACCGACAGCAGGTGGTGCCCAGGCTGTTCCAGCCATAACAGCGTAGACTCAAGCTCTTGCTGGCTAAAGGACAAAAATTGCTTTGATTGAGCCTCGCTCAAACCGCAGGTACGTAATGCTTCGCCATCAAGCACAGGGGCTCCACACATCATCCGGGCAGCCATCACCATGCTGTCACCATAAAGGTTGTTTACCTTCATCAAGCGCAGCCAGATCTCTGTAGGCGCCATCCTCACCCTCTGCCATAAGTGGCTTTGACAATCTTTGCGATTGGACAGCGAGACTGTCAATTACGGGGGGTTTTGTCTAGAATAGAGCTAATAATCTTATCAACTCCTGAATACGACTCTGGATCTTTATGGCAGTTTTGCAAGTGTTACATATCCCGGACGAGCGCCTTCGCAAAGTCGCTGAACCGGTAAAAGAAGTTAATGCGGAAATTCAACGTATCGTCGATGATATGTTCGAGACGATGTACGCTGAAGAAGGTATTGGTCTGGCCGCCACACAGGTGGATATTCATCAGCGCATTATCGTTATCGATGTTTCAGAAAACCGTGATGGGCAACTGGTGCTCATCAACCCAGAGCTGCTGGAAAAAAACGGTGAAACGGGCATCGAAGAGGGATGCTTGTCTATCCCGGAACAACGCGCACTGGTACCACGTGCTGAAACCGTGAAGGTTCGCGCTTTGAATCGTGAGGGCAAGCCGTTCGAACTGGAAGCTGACGGCCTGTTGGCAATCTGTATCCAGCATGAAATGGATCACCTGGTAGGCAAGCTGTTTATCGATTATCTGTCGCCGCTGAAACAACAGCGTATTCGCCAGAAAGTTGAAAAAATGGATCGTTTGCGTACGCGTGCCTGAGGACAAGGACTAACGTGTCACAATCACTACGTATTATTTTTGCAGGAACCCCCGATTTTGCAGCGCGTCATCTTGATGCGCTGCTGTCGTCTGAGCATCAGGTTGTTGGCGTATTTACGCAGCCCGACCGTCCTGCTGGTCGCGGCAAAAAATTGATGCCAGGCCCGGTAAAAGTTCTCGCGGAAGCTCACAATCTGCCGGTTTTCCAGCCTGTATCCCTGCGCCCGCAGGAAAATCAACAGCTGGTTTCCTCTCTGAATGCCGATGTCATGGTCGTTGTGGCCTATGGACTGATTCTGCCTAAAGCAGTTCTGGACATGCCGCGACTGGGCTGTATCAACGTCCACGGCTCTTTGTTACCGCGCTGGCGCGGGGCTGCACCTATTCAGCGTTCACTTTGGGCGGGTGATGCCGAAACCGGCGTAACCATTATGCAAATGGATGTTGGCCTGGATACGGGAGACATGCTGTATAAGCTCTCCTGCCCGATCACCGCGCAAGATACCAGTGCCAGTCTGTATGACAAGCTGGCAGAACTCGGCCCACAGGGGTTGCTGGAAACGTTAACTCAGATAGCAAACGATGCCACTCACCCGGAAGTCCAGGATGAGGCGTTAGTGACTTACGCTGAGAAGCTCAGTAAAGAAGAAGCCCGTATTGACTGGTCTCTTTCCGCTGTACAGCTTGAACGCTGCATCCGTGCATTCAACCCGTGGCCCATGAGTTGGCTCGAAATTGATGAACAACCGGTGAAAGTCTGGCAAGCATCAGTCTTTGCTGAAACCAGTAGTGCTGAACCTGGCACAATTATCGCCGCAGGAAAGCAAGGTATTCAGGTCGCAACCGGCAATGGCATCCTGAATCTGGAGTCGCTGCAACCCGCAGGTAAAAAAGCGATGAGCGCCCAGGACTTGCTAAATTCTCGCCGGGAATGGTTTATCCCCGGTAACCGTCTCTCCTGACGGTAGTCACTTCTCAGGCCCGGGTTTACCGGGCATTTTTATTTTGCGGTTATGAAAAAAAATCTAAATTTACGCAGTCTGGCGGCGCAGGCCGTTGAGCAAGTTGTCGAACAAGGCCAGTCATTAAGCAACGTTCTGCCACCGTTACAGCAAAAGGTCGGGGAAAAGGACAAAGCGCTGCTGCAAGAGCTGTGCTTTGGTGTCCTGCGCACCCTCAGCCAGTTGGATTGGCTGGTCAGCAAACTGATGGCTCGCCCGATGACAGGCAAACAGCGCACCGTTCACTATTTGATTATGGTGGGGTTTTATCAGCTGCTATATACCCGCATTCCGGCCCATGCAGCTCTGGCGGAAACGGTTGAAGGTGCGGTAGCAATCAAGCGCCCGCAGCTGAAAGGCCTTATTAACGGGGTTTTACGCCAGTTCCAGCGCCAGCAGGAAACGTTACTGGCTGAGTTTGCCCAAAGCGAGAGCCGTTTTCTTCACCCGGCATGGCTGCTCAAGCGTTTGCAAAAATCCTGGCCGCAGCAATGGCAGGCTATTGCCGATGCTAATAACCAACGTCCGCCCATGTGGCTGCGCGTAAACCGCAATCATCATTCACGCGATGAGTGGCTCGCGCTTCTGGAAGAGGCAGGGCTGCAAGGCTTTGCTCACCCTGACTATCCTGATGCGGTGCGCCTGGCAACGCCGGCCCCCGTACAAGCATTACCGGGGTTCGACCAGGGCTGGGTTACGGTCCAGGATGCTTCTGCCCAGGGCTGTATGCGCTATTTGACACCGGAGAACGGTGAGAGAATCCTGGATCTGTGTGCCGCTCCAGGGGGTAAAACGACGCATATCCTGGAAGTTGCTCCGCAGGCCAGCGTTTTAGCCGTTGATATTGACGAACAGCGTCTGTCCCGCGTCTACGAAAACCTGAAGCGGCTTGGAATGAAAGCGCAGGTCAAACAGGGTGATGGCCGCTATCCTGCTCAGTGGTGCGAAGATCAGCAGTTCGATCGCATTCTTCTCGATGCCCCCTGCTCGGCAACGGGCGTCATTCGTCGTCATCCGGATATCAAATGGCTACGCCGCGACCGTGATATAGCCGAGCTGGCCCAGCTGCAGGCAGAGATTCTCGATGCCATCTGGGCTCACCTGAAACCCGGTGGGATATTGGTCTATGCGACCTGCTCAATTCTTCCGGAAGAGAATAGCCAGCAAATTGCCGCATTCCTGAAGCGTACACCGGACGCAGAACTTAGCGTCACCGGTACACCTGAGCAACCGGGCGTGCAAAATTTGCCTGGTGCGGAAGAGGGTGACGGGTTCTTTTACGCTAAGCTGATCAAACATCGGAAATAATGGATCACTGCTGATGAAGATTATTATTCTGGGCGCCGGTCAGGTTGGCGGAACTCTCGCGGAAAACCTCGTCGGAGAGAACAACGACATCACCTTAGTCGACACCAATGGTGACCGCCTGCGCAGCCTGCAGGATAAATTCGACCTTCGCGTTGTCCAGGGGCATGGTTCCCACCCCCGAGTGCTGCGTGAAGCCGGTGCCGATGATGCCGATATGCTGGTTGCCGTAACCAGTTCAGATGAAACTAATATGGTGGCCTGCCAGGTCGCCTATTCTCTGTTCAATACGCCTAATCGTATTGCGCGTATCCGTTCTCCGGATTACGTACGTGATGCTGAAAAACTGTTTCACTCTGAAGCGGTGCCAATTGACCACCTGATCGCCCCTGAACAGTTAGTTATCGACAATATCTATCGGCTTATTGAATATCCTGGTGCACTTCAGGTTGTTAATTTTGCCGAGGGGAAAGTCAGCCTCGCGGTTGTGAAAGCTTACTATGGCGGCCCACTGGTGGGTAACGCACTCTCGACAATGCGCGAACACATGCCGCATATCGATACCCGCGTCGCTGCCATTTTCCGTCACGACAGACCCATTCGTCCGCAGGGCTCAACGATTGTTGAGGCCGGTGATGAGGTCTTCTTTATTGCCGCTTCACAGCATATTCGTGCCGTCATGAGTGAGCTACAGCGCCTGGAGAAGCCCTATAAGCGCATCATGCTGGTTGGCGGCGGAAATATCGGTGCTGGTCTTGCGCGTCGTCTCGAAAAAGATTACAGCGTTAAGCTTATTGAGCGCGATCAGCAGCGCGCTGCCGAACTTGCTGAGAAACTACAGAATACTATCGTCTTCTATGGCGATGCATCAGATCAGGAGTTGCTGGCAGAAGAACATATCGATCAGGTCGATCTCTTTATCGCCGTCACCAACGATGATGAAGCTAACATTATGTCCGCAATGCTGGCCAAACGAATGGGTGCCAAGAAAGTCATGGTCTTGATCCAGCGGAAAGCGTACGTCGATCTGGTGCAGGGCAGCGTTATCGATATTGCGATATCGCCGCAGCAGGCCACGATTTCTGCCCTGCTGAGTCATGTCCGTAAGGCTGATATTGTTGGCGTATCCTCACTACGCCGCGGCGTTGCGGAGGCCATCGAAGCCGTTGCTCACGGTGATGAAAGCACCTCCCGCGTGGTGGGGCGTTCGATCGATGAGATCAAGCTACCGCCCGGCACGATCATTGGTGCAGTCGTACGTGGCAATGACGTCATGATCGCTAATAATAATCTGCGTATTGAACAGGGCGATCACGTCATTATGTTTCTGACTGACAAAAAATTTATATCTGACGTCGAGCGTCTCTTCCAGCCCAGTCCCTTCTTCCTTTAATTGCAACGGGCGCCAATATGGCGCCCGTTTTTATTATCCTTTATTTTTCAGTGGATAATATTTTTTAGCAATTATTCAACAGCAATGGCAAATGAAAATACATTTGATA
The DNA here is from genome assembly GCF_051131765.1 of Klebsiella sp. I138. Classification (NCBI taxonomy): domain Bacteria; kingdom Pseudomonadati; phylum Pseudomonadota; class Gammaproteobacteria; order Enterobacterales; family Enterobacteriaceae; genus Klebsiella; species Klebsiella sp. I138. The sequence goes on along the minus strand of NZ_CP180447.1, from coordinate 4,635,143 downwards.
AACTTATCACTGTTAGTGGGCTCAAGGAGAATAAAATGAGTATTTTAAAAGAGTTTCGCGATTTCGCGATGCGCGGGAATGTTGTTGATTTAGCAGTGGGTGTCATCATTGGTGCGGCATTCGGTAAAATTGTATCGTCTCTGGTTGCCGACATTATTATGCCGCCGTTGGGCTTACTGATTGGCGGTATTGATTTTAAATCATTCGCCGTCACGTTACGTGATGCGCAGGGTGATATCCCGGCAGTCGTGATGCATTACGGTGTATTCATCCAGAATGTCTTCGATTTCGTGATCGTAGCCTTTGCCATTTTCATGGCGATTAAGCTGATGAACAACCTGAATCGCAAAAAGGAAGAAGCGCCTGCTGCGCCACCGGCTCCAACGAAAGAAGAAGTATTGTTAAGTGAGATTCGCGATCTGCTGAAAGAACAGAATAACCGTTCTTAATCAGGCAACAGAAAGCAGAAGGCCAGTGGTAAAAAAGTGATTCACTCTTTTGCCACTGGCCTCCCGGTCATTTCGTCCTGCATGTTTATCTTTACGTTGGTAACTGCCTTTTCCCTTCCGATTTTTCTCAACTCTCTGTCTGAATAACGGGTCGTGCAACAGCGCCTCGATGGCATTATCTTTAATTTGCCCTTTTGTATGCTGGTAGCGGCTCATAACAACTCCTGATTGTGAATAAGATCGGCGCGAGTGTAGATCCGCGCAATGAAAAAATCAATGTCCCCCCGTAGCGCTGCTGGCCCCCTGCTCTAGCGCTTCAAGAATAGAGCAGTACACACTGCTATGAGCAGTGCCGCAGCAGGCATCATTGAGCCGCTGTAGTGAGCGACGCATGGTCTGCAACTCTTTAATACGGGCCTCAACTTCGCTCAATCGTGCCTGCACGATACCTTTAGATTCCTGGCAGGTATGATGCTCTGGATCGACACGGATCGACAGTAATTCGCGAATCGCTTCAAGTGTGAACCCCAGGTGCCGGGCATAGCGAATAAAACGTAGCCGCTGGAGATCATTGTCGGTATAAAGACGAAATCCACCTTCAGTCCGTACGTCATGAGCCATCATCTGCTGCTTTTCATAGTAGCGAATAGTATCTGGCGTGACATCAGCAAGTTTTGCGAGTTCACCAATGCGGTACATGTTTACTCCTCATCAATCTTGTTCTGAAGCCTGTCTGCATATTCACCGCGTAAAAAATCGGTGTTCAACCCGGCCTGGCGTAACTTCAGCTCAAGCAAAGCGAGTCGGCGACTGAGTTCTGCATACTGCGGATCGTCCGGGCGGACCGCTTTTAATAAATCGACCAGAACAACGGCTTCTCTTCGCTGCTCAAGTTCAGGAGGCAAACAGCCAGCGTTTTTGAGTAAGCGGTAGCCAGCACGTAATTCAGGCGGGACATGCAGATCGTCATCCAAAGTCAGCGGCTCTCCCCGGCCAGGAAGATTATCAAATTCGCCTTTGGTTTGTGCGTCAAGGATATGGCGTTCTGCCCACTGATCCAGTAACCACATCATACGGCTCCGGGATGAACAAAAAGAATACAGACATTGTAGTGAAGCAGTCATAACGAGGATATAAAAAAACCCGCCGAGGCGGGTTTTTTTACGTTACTACAGATTACTCTGCAGCAGCTTCTGCTTTCAGCTCAGCACGATCAACCAGCTCGATGTATGCCATCGGCGCGTTGTCGCCTGCACGGAAGCCACACTTCAGAATGCGAGTGTAACCACCGGCACGGCTCGCGAAACGCGGGCCCAGCTCGTTAAACAGTTTTGCCACGATCTCGTTATCACGAGTACGGGCGAATGCCAGACGACGATTAGCAACGCTATCAGTCTTGGCAAGAGTAATCAGCGGCTCAACTACGCGACGCAGTTCTTTCGCTTTCGGCAGGGTCGTCTTGATGATTTCATGACGAACCAGCGAACCAGCCATGTTACGGAACATAGCCTGGCGATGGCTGCTGTTGCGGTTCAGTTGACGACCACTCTTACGATGGCGCATGACCTTATCCTTCTCAGTAAAACCTTAACCTGTGATCCGGTTACTCGTCAGCAATGCTTGCCGGTGGCCAGTTTTCCAGGCGCATGCCCAGAGAAAGACCACGTGAAGCCAGCACGTCTTTAATCTCAGTAAGAGATTTTTTACCCAGGTTCGGCGTTTTCAGCAACTCAACCTCGGTACGCTGTACCAGATCACCGATATAGTGGATAGCTTCTGCCTTGAGGCAGTTAGCAGAGCGGACAGTCAATTCGAGATCGTCAACAGGGCGCAGCAGGATCGGATCGAATTCTGGTTTCTCTTCTTTCACTTCCGGCTGACGTACATCACGTAAGTCAACGAAAGCTTCAAGTTGTTCTGCCAGGATGGTTGCCGCACGACGAATCGCCTCTTCAGGATCGATTGTGCCGTTGGTTTCCATTTCGATGACCAGCTTGTCCAGGTCGGTACGCTGTTCTACACGCGCTGCTTCAACATTGTAGGCAATACGCTCTACTGGGCTGTAGCATGCGTCGACCAGCAGACGGCCGATTGGGCGCTCATCTTCTTCCGAATGAATTCGGGCAGAAGCCGGCACATAACCGCGACCGCGCTGAACTTTGATACGCATGCTAATAGCAGCGTTCTCATCGGTCAGGTGGCAGATCACATGTTGCGGCTTGACGATTTCGACATCACCGTCATGGGTAATGTCGGCTGCGGTCACAGGGCCAATGCCAGATTTATTCAAAGTAAGGATGACTTCATCTTTACCCTGAACTCTCACCGCAAGCCCTTTCAGGTTGAGCAGGATTTCAAGGATATCTTCCTGAACGCCTTCTTTGGTGCTGTACTCGTGCAGTACACCATCAATCTCAACCTCTGTCACCGCGCAACCCGGCATCGATGAGAGCAGAATACGGCGCAGTGCGTTACCCAGAGTATGGCCAAAGCCACGCTCTAAAGGCTCAAGGGTCACCTTGGCGTGCGTCGAACTCACTTGCTCGATATCGACCAGGCGCGGTTTTAGAAACTCTGTCACAGAACCCTGCATTGTGTCCTCTCTTTGGTACTAAGCTTTACTTGGAGTAAAGCTCGACGATCAGGTGTTCGTTAATGTCCGCAGACAGATCAGAACGTTCCGGCTGACGCTTGAACGTACCTTCCATCTTGCCAGCATCAACTTCCAGCCAGGTTGGCTTTTCACGCTGCTCAGCCAGCTCCAGAGCGGCTTTCACGCGAGATTGCTTTTTCGCTTTCTCACGAATGCTAACAACGTCGTTCGCTTTAACCTGATAAGAAGCAATGTTAACAACACGACCGTTTACCATGATAGCTTTGTGGCTAACCAGCTGACGTGATTCAGCACGAGTTGCGCCGAAGCCCATACGGTATACAACGTTGTCCAGACGACCTTCCAGCAGAGCCAACAGGTTTTCACCGGTGTTGCCTTTCAGACGAGCTGCTTCTTTATAGTAGTTACGGAACTGACGCTCCAGCACACCGTACATACGGCGAACTTTTTGCTTTTCACGCAACTGCACACCATAGTCAGACAGACGCGGTTTACGCGCACCGTGCTGGCCAGGAGCTTGTTCAATTTTACACTTGGTATCGATCGCGCGAACGCCAGACTTAAGGAATAAGTCGGTGCCCTCACGACGGCTCAGCTTGAGCTTAGGACCCAAATATCTTGCCATTTTCTTTCTCCAACAATCCTAGAAACGAGCGCGTTATACGCGACGTTTTTTCGGCGGACGACAACCGTTATGAGGGATCGGAGTCACATCAGTAATATTAGTGATGCGGAAACCAGCGGCGTTCAGAGCACGAATGGTAGATTCGCGACCCGGACCCGGACCTTTGACCATAACTTCCAGATTCTTGATGCCGTATTCTTTTACGGCTTCAGCGCAACGCTCTGCTGCAACCTGAGCTGCAAACGGAGTGGATTTGCGAGAACCACGGAAACCGGAACCACCGGCTGTTGCCCAACCCAGCGCGTTACCCTGACGATCAGTAATGGTAACGATGGTGTTGTTAAAAGAAGCATGGACATGAGCCACGCCATCAGAGACTTGTTTTCTTACACGCTTACGTGCACGAACTGGTGCCTTTGCCATTATTCAATCACCCCGATTATTTCTTGATCGGTTTACGCGGACCCTTGCGGGTACGTGCGTTGGTCTTAGTACGCTGACCGCGAACCGGAAGACCACGACGATGGCGTAAACCACGATAGCAACCAAGGTCCATCAGACGCTTGATGCTCAGGGTGATTTCACGGCGCAGATCACCTTCAACGACAAATTTACCAACTGCTTCACGCAGTAATTCAATTTGTTCTTCAGACAGCTCACTGATCTTAACATTTTCAGCGATACCCGTGTCAGCACAGATGGCTTTAGAGCGGGTCTTGCCGATACCGAAAATAGCAGTTAATGCAATTACGGTATGTTTCTGATCAGGAATGTTAATGCCTGCTATACGGGCCACTATGCACTCCTACTATTTAATATGTACGCACCATGCTGAAAAGCCCGTTTTCAGGATACTCAAATGGAAACGCACAGACATACAAAAGATTGGCTGGCTAATCTAGCCAGCTCAATCCAACTTTGCAAGAAAAATATGCAAAAATCAGCCTTGGCGCTGTTTATGCTTTGGCTCGGCACTGCAAATCACACGGATGACGCCATCACGTTTAACGATTTTGCAGTTACGGCATAATTTCTTGACGGAAGCACGAACTTTCATTTTTACTCTCCGTAACTTCTCGGGCGACCAGTTATCGGCCGTAGCCTTTCAGGTTCGCCTTCTTCAATGCAGACTCGTACTGACTTGACATCATCAGAGTTTGCACTTGAGCCATAAAGTCCATAATCACAACGACAACAATAAGCAGCGAGGTCCCACCGAAGTAGAACGGCACTTTCATTGCATCACGCATGAACTCCGGGATCAGGCAGATAAAGGTAATGTATAACGCACCGACCAGAGTCAGACGAGTCATTACTTTATCAATATACTTCGCCGTTTGCTCTCCCGGACGAATTCCTGGTACAAATGCACCGGACTTCTTCAGGTTATCTGCTGTTTCACGCGGGTTGAAAACCAACGCCGTGTAGAAGAAACAGAAGAAGATGATTGCAGACGCATAGAGTAACACATAAAGCGGTTGCCCAGGCTGCAAATACAGCGAAATTGTTGTCAGCCAGTTCCAACCGGTACCGCCCCCGAACCATGACGCGATGGTCGCAGGGAACAGAATAATACTGGAAGCGAAGATTGCCGGGATAACCCCTGCCATATTCACTTTCAGCGGTAAATGTGTGCTCTGTGCAGCATAGACACGACGACCTTGTTGACGCTTCGCGTAGTTCACCACAATGCGGCGTTGACCACGTTCAACGAATACAACAAAGAAGGTCACGGCAAATACTAATACTGCAACCAACAGCAACAGGAGGAAGTGCAGGTCGCCTTGACGCGCTTGCTCGATAGTATGGGCGATGGCTGGCGGGAGACCCGCAACGATACCAGCGAAGATAATGATCGAAATACCGTTACCGATACCACGTTCAGTTATCTGTTCGCCGAGCCACATCAGGAACATAGTCCCTGTGACCAGACTTACAACAGCGGTGAAATAGAATGCAAAGCCCGGATTCATCACCAGGCCCTGCATACCAGGCATATTCGGTAGACCGGTAGCAATACCGATCGACTGGAATATCGCCAGCACCAGAGTACCGTAGCGGGTGTACTGGCTGATCTTACGACGACCAGACTCCCCTTCTTTCTTCATTTCCGCTAACGGCTGATAAACAACCGTCAACAGTTGGACAATAATCGATGCCGAAATATACGGCATGATACCCAAAGCAAAGATAGAAGCACGGCTGAGAGCACCACCAGAGAACATGTTAAACATTTCAATGATGGTGCCTCGCTGTTGCTCAAGCAGTTTGGCAAGTACAGCGGCATCAATACCAGGGATCGGAATAAAAGAACCAATACGGAACACAATCAGCGCACCGATAACAAACAAAAGTCTGCGTTTCAGTTCGCCAAGTCCACCTTTGGCACTTTGAAAATCTAATCCCGGTTGCTTAGCCATCTGCTACTTATTCCTCAATTTTACCGCCAGCAGCTTCGATAGCAGCACGAGCACCTTTAGTCACACGCAGGCCACGAACAGTTACCGGACGAGCTACTTCACCAGACAGGATCACTTTCGCGAACTCAATCTGAATACCGATAATGTTAGCCGCTTTCAGCGTGTTCAGGTCGACTACATCGCCTTCTACGTGAGCCAGATCAGACAGACGAACTTCTGCAGTGATCATCGCTTTACGAGAAGTGAAGCCGAACTTCGGCAGACGACGGTACAGAGGCATCTGACCACCCTCGAAACCGCGACGTACGCCACCGCCAGAACGAGAGTTCTGACCTTTGTGACCACGACCACCGGTTTTACCGAGGCCAGAACCGATACCACGACCAAGGCGTTTACCCGCCTTTTTGGAGCCTTCGGCCGGAGACAGAGTATTTAAACGCATCTCTTACTCCTCAACTTTAACCATGAAGGAAACCGCGTTGACCATACCACGAACAGCAGGAGTATCCTCGCGTTCTACGGTGTGACCAATACGACGCAGACCCAGGCCAAGCAGCGTTGCCTTGTGTTTCGGCAGACGACCGATTGCACTGCGGGTTTGAGTAATTTTAATAGTCTTTGCCATGGTTTATTTCCCCAGAATTTCTTCAACGGATTTACCACGCTTGGCAGCGACCATTTCTGGAGAATTCATATTTTCCAGGCCATCAATAGTTGCACGAACCACGTTGATCGGGTTGGTGGAACCATATGCTTTAGCCAGAACGTTATGAACTCCAGCAACTTCCAGAACGGCGCGCATTGCACCACCGGCGATGATACCGGTACCTTCGGAAGCTGGCTGCATGAATACACGAGAACCCGTGTGAACACCTTTAACCGGGTGCTGCAGGGTGCCGTGGTTCAGCGCGACGTTAATCATATTGCGACGGGCTTTTTCCATCGCTTTCTGGATCGCTGCTGGAACTTCACGCGCTTTACCGTAACCAAAACCTACGCGGCCATTACCATCACCAACAACAGTCAGAGCTGTGAAGGAGAAAATACGACCACCTTTAACGGTTTTAGATACGCGGTTAACCGCGATCAGCTTTTCCTGCAGTTCGCCAGCTTGTTTTTCGATGTGAGCCATCTTACACCTCTACCTTAGAACTGAAGGCCAGCTTCACGGGCAGCATCTGCCAGTGCCTGGACACGACCATGATATTGGAACCCGGAACGGTCAAAGGAAACATCTTTGATGCCTTTTTCCAGAGCGCGTTCAGCAACAGCTTTACCCACAGCTGCAGCCGCGTCTTTGTTACCGGTGTACTTCAGTTGTTCAGCGATAGCTTTTTCTACAGTAGAAGCAGCTACCAGAACTTCAGAACCGTTCGGTGCAATTACCTGTGCGTAAATATGACGCGGGGTACGATGTACCACCAGGCGAGTTGCACCCAGCTCCTGGAGCTTGCGGCGTGCGCGGGTCGCACGACGGATACGAGCAGATTTCTTATCCATAGTGTTACCTTACTTCTTCTTAGCCTCTTTGGTACGCACGACTTCGTCGGCGTAACGAACACCCTTGCCTTTGTAAGGCTCAGGACGACGGTAGGCGCGCAGATCTGCTGCAACCTGACCGATCACCTGCTTATCAGCGCCTTTCAGCACGATTTCAGTTTGAGTCGGACATTCTGCAGTGATTCCGGCCGGCAGCTTGTGTTCAACAGGATGAGAGAAACCTAAAGCCAGGTTTACTACATCCCCTTTAACTGCTGCACGATAACCTACACCAACCAGCTGAAGCTTTTTAGTGAAGCCTTCGGTAACACCGATTACTACTGAGTTAAGCAGGGCACGCGCGGTACCAGCCTGAGCCCAACCGTCAGCGAAACCATCACGCGGACCGAAAGTCAGTGCATTATCTGCATGTTTAACTTCAACAGCATCGTTGAGAGTACGAGTCAGCTCGCCATTCTTACCTTTGATCGTAATAACCTGACCGTTGATTTTAACGTCAACGCCGGCAGGAATAACGACCGGTGCTTTAGCAACACGAGACATTGTTTCCTCCGATTAGGCTACGTAGCAGATAATTTCGCCACCAAGACCAGCTTGGCGCGCTGCACGATCAGTCATAACACCTTTAGAGGTAGAAATAACTGCGATACCCAGACCTGCCATAACTTTCGGCAGCTCGTCTTTGCGCTTATAAATGCGCAGACCTGGGCGGCTGACACGCTGAATGCTTTCTACAACAGCTTTACCCTGGAAATACTTAAGAGTCAGTTCCAGTTCCGGCTTGATGTCGCCTTCAACTTTAAAATCTTCAATAAAGCCTTCTTCCTTCAGCACGTTGGCAATTGCCACTTTCAGCTTGGAGGAAGGCATGGTGACCGCAGCTTTATTCGCGGCCTGACCGTTACGGATACGGGTCAGCATATCCGCGATCGGATCTTGCATGCTCATCTGTCTTTACTCCCGTGATTCAATTGGTGACAATTACCAGCTAGCCTTTTTCAGACCCGGGATTTCACCGCGCATTGCGGCTTCACGGACCTTGATACGGCTCAACCCGAACTTCCGCAGGAAACCATGCGGACGACCTGTTTGACGGCAGCGGTTACGCTGACGAGACGGGCTGGAATCACGCGGCAGAGTCTGCAGCTTGAGAACAGCATTCCAACGATCTTCGTCGGTTGCGTTCACATCAGAGATGATAGCTTTCAGTTCAGCGCGTTTAGCGAAGAATTTATCAGCTAAAGCCACGCGCTTTACTTCGCGTGCTTTCATTGATTGCTTAGCCATTAAGTAACCCTACCTTACTTGCGGAACGGGAAGTCAAAGGCAGCCAGCAGAGCGCGGCCTTCTTCATCAGATTTCGCAGTAGTGGTAATGGTAATATCCAAACCACGAACGCGGTCGACTTTATCGTAGTCGATTTCTGGGAAGATGATCTGCTCACGGACACCCATGCTGTAGTTACCACGACCATCGAATGACTTAGCGGACAAGCCACGGAAGTCACGGATACGCGGTACAGCAATAGTGATCAGGCGCTCAAAGAACTCCCACATGCGTTCGCCACGCAGAGTTACTTTACAGCCGATCGGATAGCCCTGACGGATTTTGAAGCCTGCAACTGATTTGCGTGCTTTGGTGATCAACGGCTTTTGACCGGAGATTGCTGTCAGATCTGCTGCTGCGTTATCCAGCAGTTTCTTGTCAGCGATCGCTTCACCAACACCCATGTTCAGGGTGATCTTCTCGACCCGAGGGACTTGCATGACAGAATTGTAGTTAAACTCGGTCATGAGTTTATTAACTACTTCGTCTTTGTAGTAATCATGCAGTTTCGCCATCGTACTACTCCAAATTACTTGATAGTTTCGCTGTTAGACTTGAAGAAACGGACTTTTTTGCCGTCTTCGAATCTAAAGCCTACACGGTCAGCCTTGCCGGTTGCCGCATTGAAGATTGCAACGTTAGAAACCTGAATAGCAGCTTCTTTTTCAACGATGCCGCCTGGTTGGTTCAGAGCCGGAACCGGCTTCTGGTGTTTCTTAACCAGGTTGATACCTTCAACAATGAGCTTGCCGGAAGACAAGACATTCTTAACTTTACCGCGTTTACCTTTATCTTTACCGGTTAACACGATAACTTCGTCATCACGACGGATTTTCGCTGCCATGATTCGCTCCTTAGAGTACTTCTGGTGCCAGAGAGATAATTTTCATGAACTTCTCGTTACGAAGCTCACGAGTTACCGGCCCAAAAATACGCGTACCGATGGGCTGCTCGCTGTTATTGTTCAGAATAACGCATGCATTACCATCGAAGCGAATGACAGAACCGTCCGGGCGACGAACACCCTTCTTGGTGCGCACCACTACCGCCTTCAGCACATCACCTTTTTTGACCTTACCACGCGGAATTGCTTCCTTGATGGTGATCTTGATGATGTCGCCTACGCCTGCGTAGCGACGGTGCGAGCCACCCAGAACCTTGATACACATTACGCGACGTGCACCGGAGTTGTCGGCGACGTTCAGCATAGTCTGTTCTTGGATCATTTTAGTGCTCCGCTAATGTCAACTACTACTGAGACCCAAAATCGGGCCGTTAAAAATCCCCATATCGAGGGCGCGGCATTATAACACCGGAAATCGGATATGGGTAGAAAAAATAAACGGCTCATCGCTGAGCCGTTTATTCGTTGAGAATGCAGGCTCTATTACAGAACCGCTTTCTCTACGACGCGAACCAGCGTCCAGGACTTAGTCTTGGACAGCGGACGGCATTCGTGGATTTCAACCACGTCACCGATACCGCATTCGTTGTTCTCGTCATGTACGTGCAGTTTGGTCGTACGTTTGATGAATTTACCGTAGATCGGGTGTTTCACAAAACGTTCGATAGCAACAACGATGGATTTCTCCATTTTATTGCTAACAACGCGACCTTGCAGAGTACGGATTTTATCGGTCATTTACGCACCCGCCTTCTCAGTCAGTAAAGTCTTAACGCGTGCAACATCACGACGCACTTGCTTCAGCAGATGAGTCTGTTGCAGCTGGCCACTTGCAGCCTGCATACGCAGGTTGAACTGCTCACGCAGTAGGTTCAGCAGCTCAGCGTTCAGCTCTTCAACGCTTTTTTCACGCAGCTCTTTTGCTTTCATTACATCACCGTCTTAGTTACAAAGGTGGTTTTGATAGGCAGTTTCGCTGCTGCCAGGCCGAAGGCTTCACGGGCCAGCTCTTCCGGTACGCCGTCCATTTCATAAAGGACTTTACCCGGCTGAATCAAGGCAACCCAGTACTCCACGTTACCTTTACCTTTACCCATACGAACTTCCAGCGGCTTCTCGGTGATCGGTTTGTCCGGGAATACACGGATCCAGATCTTACCTTGACGCTTAACTGCACGGGTCATAGCACGACGTGCTGCTTCGATCTGACGTGCAGTCAGACGACCACGGCCAACAGCTTTCAGACCGAAAGTGCCGAAGCTAACATCCGTACCCTGCGCCAGACCACGGTTGCGGCCTTTGTGCACTTTACGGAATTTTGTACGCTTTGGTTGTAACATCAGCGACGCTCCTTATTTACGGCCTTTACGCTGCTGCTTTTTAGGTTGAGCAGCCGGTTCCGGTTGTTCAACAGCAGCCATACCACCCAGGATCTCGCCTTTGAAGATCCATACCTTAACGCCGATTACACCGTAAGTGGTGTGCGCTTCAGAGGTGTTGTAGTCGATGTCAGCACGCAGAGTGTGCAGCGGTACGCGACCTTCACGGTACCATTCGGTACGTGCGATTTCCGCGCCGCCCAGACGGCCGCTAACTTCAACTTTGATACCTTTAGCGCCCAGACGCATTGCGTTCTGTACAGCACGCTTCATAGCACGACGGAACATAACGCGACGTTCCAGCTGAGAAGTGATGCTGTCAGCAACCAATTTAGCGTCCAGTTCTGGCTTACGAACTTCGGCGATATTGATCTGTGCAGGAACGCCAGCGATATCCGCTACGACCTTGCGCAGTTTTTCTACGTCTTCGCCTTTCTTACCGATAACGATGCCCGGGCGAGCGGTGTGAATAGTCACACGAATGCTCTTAGCCGGACGCTCGATAACGATACGAGATACGGACGCTTTAGCCAGTTCTTTAGTCAGGAACTGACGTACTTTAAAATCGCTGTCCAGGTTGTCAGCGAATTCTTTGGTGTTCGCGAACCAGGTAGAGTTCCATGGTTTGACAATACCCAGGCGAATACCATTAGGATGTACTTTCTGACCCATTGCTAGTCTCCAGAGTCTCAGCGATCGGACACAACCACAGTGATGTGGCTGGTGCGCTTCAGGATGCGATCTGCACGACCTTTCGCACGCGGCATAATGCGCTTCATGCTCGGGCCTTCGTCTACGAAAATTTTCGTAACTTTCAGATCGTCAATGTCAGCGCCATCGTTGTGTTCAGCGTTAGCAATGGCAGATTCCAGTACCTTCTTGACCAGTACAGCCGCTTTCTTGTTGGTGTAGGTCAGAATATCCAGGGCCTGCGACACTTTCTTACCGCGAATCAGGTCAGCTACAAGGCGAACCTTCTGAGCAGAAGAACGAGCATGGCGATGTTGAGCTAAAGTTTCCATCTCTTCCTCCTACCTTATTTCTTCTTCGCTTTTTTATCAGCAGCATGGCCGCGATAAGTACGAGTCGGTGCGAATTCACCCAGTTTGTGACCAACCATTTCGTCGGAAACAAAAACTGGAACGTGCTGACGACCATTATGGACAGCGATGGTCAAACCGATCATGTTAGGAAAGATCGTTGAACGACGGGACCAAGTGCGCAGGGGCTTCTTGTCTCCGCTTTCCACCGCTTTCTCTACCTTCTTCAGCAAGTGCAGGTCAATAAAAGGACCTTTCTTGAGAGAACGTGGCATGGCTTATCCTCTAATATTATTTGCTACGGCGACGTACGATGAATTTATCAGTACGCTTGTTGCTGCGGGTCTTCTTACCTTTGGTCTGCAGGCCCCACGGGGATACCGGGTGCTTACCAAAGTTACGACCTTCACCACCACCATGTGGGTGGTCGACTGGGTTCATCGCAGTACCGCGAACGGTAGGACGAACACCACGCCAGCGTGCAGCACCAGCTTTACCCAGTACGCGCAGCATATGCTCAGCATTGCCAACTTCGCCCAGAGTAGCGCGGCAGTCTGCTTCGACTTTACGCATTTCACCAGAACGCAGACGCAGGGTGACATAAGCACCGTCACGAGCAACGATCTGAACGTAAGTACCAGCGGAACGAGCCAGCTGACCGCCTTTACCTGGTTTCATTTCTACGTTATGAACGGTAGAACCAACCGGGATATTGCGCATCGGCAGGGTGTTACCTGCTTTGATTGCAGCATCAACGCCAGACTGAATCTGGTCGCCAGCTTTCAGGCCTTTAGGGGCCAGGATGTAACGGCGTTCGCCATCTTTGTACAGAACCAGCGCGATGTTCGCGGAACGGTTCGGATCGTACTCAAGACGCTCAACAACTGCCGGGATACCATCTTTGTTGCGTTTGAAGTCAACAATACGGTAAGCCTGCTTGTGGCCACCACCGATATGACGGGTGGTGATACGGCCATTGTTGTTACGACCACCGGATTTGCTGTTTTTTTCCAGCAACGGAGCAAAAGGTTTGCCCTTGTGCAGCTCAGGGTTAACCACTTTAACAACGTGGCGACGACCCGGAGATGTCGGTTTACATTTAACAACTGCCATTGTATTACTCCTCCGACTTACTCAGCGCCGCCAACGAAGTCCAGATTCTGGCCTTCTTTCAGGGTGACGTAAGCTTTTTTCCAGTCGCTACGACGACCGATACGCTGTCCGTGACGTTTAACTTTCCCTTTAACTACCAGGGTGTTAACGACTTCGACTTCGACTTCAAACAGTTTCTGCACAGCAGCTTTGATTTCTGCTTTGGTCGCGTCTTTAGCAACTTTGAGAACGATGGTGTTTGTTTTTTCCATCGCAGCAGACGCTTTTTCAGAAACGTGCGGTGCACGCAGCACCTTCAGCAGACGTTCTTCACGAATCATGCCAGCATCTCCTCAACTTGCTTAACAGCATCAGCAGTCATTACGACTTTGTCGAAGGCGATCAGGCTAACCGGGTCGATACCAGTTGCATCGCGTACGTCAACCTTGTGCAGGTTGCGCGCAGCCAGGAACAGGTTTTCGTCCAGCTCACCGGTGATGATCAGCACATCTTCCAGAGCCATGTCTTTCAGTTTCTGTGCCAGCAGCTTAGTTTTAGGCGCTTCAACAGAGAACTTCTCGACAACGATCAGACGATCCTGACGTACCAGTTCGGACAGAATGCTTTTCAGCGCGCCGCGGTACATCTTTTTGTTAACTTTTTGACTGTGGTCCTGCGGACGAGCAGCGAAGGTTACGCCACCGGAACGCCAGATCGGGCTCTTGATAGAACCTGAACGCGCACGGCCGGTACCTTTCTGGCGCCACGGCTTTTTGCCTGAACCAGTTACTTCAGCACGAGTCTTCTGAGCACGAGTACCCTGACGAGCACCAGCTGCATAAGCAACAACAACCTGGTGTACCAGCGCTTCGTTGAAATCACGACCGAAGGTAGTTTCGGAAACAGTCAGCGCGCTCTGCGCGTCTTTCAATACTAATTCCATTGCTATCTCCTCACGCCTTCACAGCTGGTTTAACGATCAGGTCGCTACCGGTTGCACCCGGGACAGCACCTTTAACCAGCAGCAGGTTGCGCTCAGCGTCAACACGTACTACGTCCAGGCTCTGAACGGTGACACGTTCGTTGCCCAGCTGACCTGCCATTTTCTTGCCTTTGAACACTTTGCCCGGAGTCTGGTTCTGACCGATAGAACCCGGAACGCGGTGAGACAAGGAGTTACCGTGTGTAGCATCCTGGGTACGGAAGTTCCAGCGCTTAACGGTACCAGCAAAACCTTTACCTTTAGAGGTACCGGTTACGTCAACTTTTTTAACGTCAGCAAACAGTTCAACACTAATGCTCTGACCTACGGTGAACTCTTCACCGTCAGCAAGACGGAATTCCCACAGGCCACGGCCAGCTTCTACGCCAGCTTTAGCGAAGTGACCAGCTTCCGGCTTGGTTACACGGTTAGCTTTTTTAGCACCGGTGGTAACCTGAATTGCGCGGTAACCATCGTTAGCCAGGTCTTTGACCTGAGCAACACGGTTTGCTTCAACTTCGATTACGGTTACTGGGATAGATACGCCATCTTCAGTGAAGATGCGGGTCATACCCACTTTTTTACCGACTAAACCAATCATTGTTTCAACCTCTCAATCGCTCGATGACCTGATTAACCCAGGCTGATCTGCACGTCTACACCGGCAGCCAGATCCAGACGCATCAGAGCATCAACGGTTTTTTCAGTTGGCTCAACGATGTCAACCAGACGCTTGTGAGTGCGAATTTCGTACTGATCGCGCGCGTCTTTGTTGACGTGCGGGGAGATCAGAACGGTAAAGCGCTCTTTGCGGGTCGGCAGCGGGATCGGACCACGGACCTGCGCACCAGTGCGCTTGGCAGTCTCGACGATTTCCGCGGTTGATTGATCGATCAGACGATGATCAAACGCTTTAAGACGGATACGGATTCTTTGGTTCTGCATGAGACCAGAGCTCCAATTATTTATAGACGAAATGGTTACTCCTCATACCCATTACGATTGATGGGAGAGTGTAACCGTTCTTACATAGTTCCCCGATTGGGAACATTGTTTGATAGCTAAAAGCTCTATCTGGGTTCTTATCGAACCGGCCTGCCAATTTTGACAGGCCCGCGCATTATACGCAAATTCCGCCACTACGCAAGTGCTGCATACAAAATCATCACTCTTTTTTACGTGCTACGTTCAGCAGCCGGTGAAGCCAGGTGAATACGGGCAAATATCGTGGACAGAGACTCGCGATAACAAGTCCCGGCCTTTGCTGCCTGCCTCTTTATCTACCAGACTCCGCGCATCTGCCCCATAGCCAGACAGGATCCCGATGATGCTCCCCTCCTTGCTTTTCTATAGCAGTATACTGCTTGTCCTCTGCTGGTATGACCTTCGCTACGGTCTGCTCCCTGACCGTTTGACCTGTCCCCTGCTCTGGGGAGGGCTCCTCTATTATCTTTGCCATGCGCCGCTTCAGCTGGAACATGCCGTTGGTGGGGCCATCGCCGGCTACCTGTCTTTTGCGTTAATTTATTGGTTCTACCGAGGGATACGCGGTTATGAAGGGCTAGGCTACGGGGATGTGAAATTACTGGCCGCGCTTGGCGCGTGGCACGGCTGGCAAATTTTGCCACAGCTGGTTCTTGTGGCGACAATTTTTGCCGGTGGAGCTCTGCTGTTATTGGTTATTCTCGGTAAAGCACAGGGCTTACTGGACAACCCGCTGCCTTTCGGCCCTTTTTTGGCTGCAGCGGGTTTTTGGTGCGGGTGGCAACCGTTTGTCAGTCAGCCACTTTGATTTGCGACTGAAGATAGTTTTGTAACCCTAATTTACCTATCAGATCCAGCTCTGTTTCCAGCCAGTCGATATGGCCTTCTTCATCCGTCAGGATTTCGATAAGCATGTCGCGACTGACATAATCGTGCACGCTATCGGCATAGGCGATCGCTTCGCGAAGGTCTTTTGCACCTTCAAGCTCTAGTCTCAGATCAGATTGCAGCATCTCCTCGACATCTTCGCCGATGCCCAGTTTGCCGAGATCCTGCAGATTTGGAATTCCTTCAAGAAATAGTATTCGCTCGATGTACTTATCGGCGTGTTTCATTTCATCGATGGATTCATGATATTCAACATCATTGAGGCGCATCAGGCCCCAGTTCTTGAACATCCTGGCATGAAGAAAGTACTGATTTATTGCGACAAGCTCATTTCCCAATAATTTATTGAGATAACTTATGATTTTGACATCACCTTTCATTATATAGTCCCTCCGCTTCCACTTATTGAAGCGTAGTTCGGGCTATAAAGATGTCAAAGAAAAGCCAGAGCTCTTAAGCGATCTCCTGGTATTCCGGCATGCGAGTTAATTCATCTTCCATAATCTCACGGGCGGCACGGACGCATTTACCGCATTGATTTCCAACGGGAATGAATTTGCGCAATTGCTGAAAGGACTGTGGATGAAATTGACGTACGGCCTGACGAATTTTTTTATCGTTTACACCATTACACAAACAAACGTACATACCGACTCCCGTTCAATTTATGATCAAAAGTGTAAATGAGAATAGTTATAATTACAATAGACAGTCGATTAAATACCCGCTTCGGCGCACTTTTATAGTATTCGCGTCATTCCTACTCATGCCAAATAGCAGACAGCAAAAAGGGCGCCGAAGCGCCCTTTTTAATTCAGAACTAACGAATTAGCTCAGAACTTTAGCAACAACGCCCGCACCTACAGTACGGCCGCCTTCACGGATTGCGAAACGCAGACCGTCATCCATCGCGATCGGGTGGATCAGGGTAACAACCATTTTGATGTTGTCGCCCGGCATGACCATCTCTACGCCTTCCGGCAGTTCGATGGTGCCAGTCACGTCAGTTGTACGGAAGTAGAACTGCGGACGGTAGCCTTTGAAGAACGGAGTATGACGGCCGCCTTCATCTTTGGACAGGATGTACACTTCAGATTCGAATTTGGTGTGCGGCTTGATAGAACCCGGCTTAGCCAGTACCTGACCACGTTCGATTTCTTCACGTTTGATACCACGCAGCAGAACACCAACGTTCTCACCAGCACGGCCTTCGTCCAGCAGTTTGCGGAACATTTCAACGCCAGTACAGGTAGACTTAGCAGTCTCTTTGATACCAACGATTTCAACTTCTTCGCCAACTTTAACGATACCGCGCTCTACACGACCGGTAACAACAGTACCACGACCGGAGATGGAGAATACGTCTTCGATCGGCAGCAGGAACGGCTTGTCGATTGCACGTTCTGGTTCCGGGATATAGGAATCCAGGTAGCCAGCCAGTTCAACGATCTTAGCTTCCCACTCTGCTTCGCCTTCCAGCGCTTTCAGAGCAGAACCACGGATGATCGGAGTGTCGTCGCCCGGGAAGTCGTACTGAGACAGCAGTTCACGAACTTCCATCTCAACCAGTTCCAGCAGCTCTTCGTCATCAACCATGTCGCATTTGTTCAGGAACACGATGATGTACGGAACGCCTACCTGACGACCCAGCAGGATGTGCTCACGAGTCTGCGGCATCGGGCCGTCAGTCGCAGCAACAACCAGGATCGCGCCATCCATCTGAGCAGCACCGGTGATCATGTTTTTAACATAGTCGGCGTGGCCCGGGCAGTCTACGTGTGCGTAGTGGCGAGTCGGGGTGTCATATTCAACGTGGGAAGTGTTGATGGTGATACCACGAGCTTTTTCTTCCGGTGCGTTATCGATCTGGTCGAATGCACGAGCAGAACCACCGTAGGTTTTAGCCAGAACGGTAGTGATTGCAGCGGTCAGAGTAGTTTTACCATGGTCAACGTGGCCGATAGTACCGACGTTGACGTGCGGTTTTGTACGTTCAAATTTTTCTTTAGACACGGCTATATTCCTTACTATAGCGCTCTCCCCTTCAGGAGAGAGCACGGGATTTTGGTTTTAACCCTACGGCTTATTTACCACGGGCTTCAATTACGGCCTGAGCAACGTTGTTCGGTGCGTCATCATACTTCAGGAACTCCATGGAGTAAGAAGCACGACCTTTGGTCAGGGAACGCAGCTGAGTTGCATATCCGAACATTTCAGACAGCGGAACTTCAGCATGAATCTGTACGCCAGTAGCGTTAGATTCCTGGCCTTTCAGCTGACCACGACGACGGCTAAGGTCACCGATGACATCACCAGTGTTCTCTTCCGGAGTCTCTACTTCAACCTTCATGATCGGCTCAAGCAGAACTGGTTTTGCTTTCTTAAAGCCATCTTTAAAGGCAATAGAAGCAGCCAGTTTAAACGCCAGCTCAGAGGAGTCAACGTCATGGTAAGAACCGAAGTGCAGACGCACACCGAGATCAACTACCGGGTAACCTGCCAGCGGACCAGCTTTCAGCTGTTCCTGGATGCCTTTATCAACGGCCGGGATGTATTCGCCAGGAATTACACCACCTTTGATGTCGTTGATGAACTCATATCCTTTCGGATTTGAGCCCGGCTCCAGTGGGTACATGTCGATCACAACGTGACCATACTGACCGCGACCACCAGACTGCTTAGCATGTTTACCTTCGATATCGGTAACTTTCGCACGAATCGCTTCGCGGTAAGCAACCTGAGGTTTACCGACGTTCGCTTCAACGTTGAATTCACGCTTCATGCGGTCAACGATGATGTCGAGGTGCAGTTCACCCATACCGGCGATGATGGTCTGGTTAGTTTCTTCGTCAGTCCATACGCGGAAAGACGGGTCTTCTTTAGCCAGACGGCCCAGAGCCAGACCCATTTTTTCCTGGTCAGCTTTGGTTTTCGGTTCAACAGCGATGGAGATTACCGGCTCCGGGAACTCCATGCGCTCCAGAATGATCACGTTGTCCTGGTCACACAGAGTGTCACCAGTGGTCACTTCTTTCAGACCGATAGCTGCAGCGATATCGCCCGCACGAACTTCTTTGATCTCTTCACGTTTGTTAGCGTGCATCTGTACGATACGGCCCAGACGCTCGCGCGCTGATTTCACCGGGTTGAACACGGTGTCACCAGAGTTAACAACGCCAGAATAGACGCGGAAGAAGGTCAGGTTACCCACGAACGGGTCGGTAGCGATTTTAAATGCCAGAGCAGCAAACGGCTCATTGTCATCAGAGTGACGAACTGCCGGAGTGTCTTTACCGTCGTCCAGAATACCGTTAATCGCAGTAACATCAGTCGGTGCTGGCAGGTATTCAACAACCGCATCCAGCATCGCCTGAACACCTTTGTTCTTAAATGCAGAACCACAGGTAACCAGGATGATTTCGTTGTTCAGAACGCGCTTACGCAGAGAACCTTTGATCTCTTCTTCAGTGAGCTCTTCGCCACCAAAGAATTTCTCCATCAGCTCATCAGAACCTTCAGCAGCGGCTTCAACCAGCTTCTGGCGCCATTCTTCAGCCAGTTCCTGCATATCAGCTGGGATCTCTTCGTATTCGAAGGTCACGCCCTGATCGGCTTCATTCCAGTTGATGGCTTTCATTTTCACCAGGTCAACAACACCGGTGAATTTCTCTTCTGCCCCGATTGCCAACTGCAGAGGCACCGGAGTTGCGCCCAGACGTTTTTCAATCTGATCAACAACTTTCAGGAAGTTAGCACCCATACGGTCCATTTTGTTAACGAACGCGATACGTGGAACTTTATATTTGTTTGCCTGACGCCATACGGTCTCAGACTGTGGCTGAACACCACCAACAGCACAGTAAACCATTACCGCACCATCAAGAACACGCATGGAACGTTCAACTTCGATGGTGAAGTCAACGTGCCCTGGGGTGTCAATGATGTTGATGTGGTGTGGTTCGAACTGTTTAGCCATACCTGACCAGAAACAGGTGGTCGCAGCAGACGTGATAGTAATACCGCGTTCCTGCTCCTGTTCCATCCAGTCCATGGTTGCTGCGCCGTCATGAACTTCACCGATTTTGTGGTTTACACCGGTGTAGAACAGAACACGTTCGGTAGTAGTTGTCTTACCGGCGTCGATATGAGCACTGATACCAATGTTACGGTAGCGCTCAATGGGTGTTTTACGAGCCATTTGATTCCTCGTTTATTTCTTTAGGCGTTCAGTTAAGTTATCCAGTACGGGCCACTTACCTGAAGCGCCCGCCTGGTGACTATGACTCCGAAGGGATTACCAACGGTAGTGAGCGAACGCCTTGTTGGCTTCTGCCATGCGGTGAACGTCTTCACGTTTCTTAACTGCAGTACCTTTGTTGTCTGCAGCATCAGAAAGTTCGTTCGCCAGACGCAGAGCCATGGATTTATCACCACGTTTACGAGCAGCTTCTACGATCCAACGCATTGCCAGGGCATTACGACGAACCGGACGGACTTCAACTGGAACCTGGTAAGTAGAACCACCTACGCGGCGGGACTTAACTTCGACGGTCGGACGGACGTTGTCCAGAGCGACTTCGAACGCTTCCAGTTCATTTTTACCAGAGCGCTGAGCCAGGGTCTCCAGCGCGCTGTATACGATTGCTTCTGCAGTAGATTTTTTACCGTCTACCATCAGGATATTTACAAATTTTGCCAGCAGTTCTGATCCGAACTTAGGATCTGGAAGGATTTTACGCTGACCAATAACGCGACGACGTGGCATGGAAATACTCCGTTGTTAATTCAGGATTGTCCAAAACTCAAAGAGTTTATTTTGACATTAATTTAAAACGTTTGGCCTTACTTAACGGAGAACCATTAAGCCTTAGGACGCTTCACGCCATACTTGGAGCGAGCTTGCTTACGGTCTTTAACACCAGAGCAGTCAAGCGCACCACGAACGGTGTGATAACGAACACCCGGAAGGTCTTTAACACGACCGCCACGGATCAGGATCACGGAGTGTTCCTGCAGGTTGTGACCTTCACCACCGATGTAGGAGGTGACTTCGAAACCGTTAGTCAGACGAACACGGCAAACTTTACGCAGTGCGGAGTTCGGTTTTTTAGGAGTGGTAGTATATACACGAGTACATACGCCACGTTTCTGCGGGCAGGCTTCCAGTGCAGGCACGTTGCTCTTTGCAACTTTGCGTGCGCGTGGTTTGCGTACCAGCTGGTTAATTGTTGCCATTAAATAGCTCCTGGTTTTAGCTTTTGCTTCGTAAACATGTAATAAATCGCCTCATATAATATGAGGACGCAGAATTCTAGGGCGGTGCCGAAAAGGTGTCAAGAAATATACAACGATCCCGCCATTACCAGGACAACTGTCCAGGATGTTTGAGCGACATTCTGACGAAATCAGTATAGCCAACCCTGACGACACTGTCCGCAATTTGACCAGCCAGCCCACGGGCATCGATATCGTCTTGCAGAGCATGAATGGTTATGGGGGCAGACTGCAGGATTTCAAGGAACGACCCGCCGGCGACGGCGGCAAGCACGCCATCAGAAAGCAGCAGGAGATCGTCACCATCCTTTACCAGGCGCAGCATTGCGCGAAGATCGGTATGCCACGGGGATGTGCTGAGTGTGTGGAGCATTCAGTCCTCAGAAACGCAAAATCACATTGAAATCATCAAGCCGGGCGCACAGCGCATCAGGCTCCAGCCACCCGACGTCCACCACCCACGGGATGTCAGCATTCAGACCTCGTTCGCGGGCGGAAGCGGCGCAAATCCAACACGCGTCAATATCGTAAAGCGGTAAGAGCCTGAAGGTCGCGATGTAGTCACGGGCAAGCACCGCCGACGGCTGTTGGCCAGGTAACAGCTGAAAGACGCCATCGCCGACAAAGAAAACGCCGAGGTCATCGGTCAACGCTGAAGTCGCCAGCAGCGCATCCAGGCCTTCTCTACCAGAGGCAGAGCCGTGGGGAGCAGAAGAAAAAACAAAGGCAACGCGTTTCATCAGAACTGCACCATCCGATCGCAGGTTAATGACGCTTCAGCCAGCGCACCCAGACCGCTCAGGGTAAAACCGGGCTGCAGATTATGGCCGGGTAACCCCAATTGCTGTGCTTCCCGCTCGTCGGTAACTCCACGACGCAGGGCTGCCGCAACGCAGATGTGCAACGCGACGGCATGATCGTCATGCAACTTCTGCCACGCGCGTACAAGGTCAAACTCATCACTGGCAGGAGCCGTTAACTGGTTTGCGTTGTAGACGCCTTCACGATAGAAGAAGACACAAGCCAGCTCGTGACCTTCTTGCAAAACTGCCTGGGCAAACTGCCAGGCGCTGCTGGCCTGCTGTGTTCCATAGGCAGGCCCCGTCACCGTAATGGCAAAACGCATTACTTATCCAGCCCCTGGAAATCGCCGCTCTTAAACTGACGAATGTAGAGGTAGACCGTGTGTTTGGAGATATTCAGCCGATCGGCAACCTGGTTAATAGCATCTTTGATATCAAAGATGCCTTTCTCGTAGAGGTTCAGGACAATCTGGCGATTTTTCGCGTTGTTAGAAACATTGCGATCGGCATTAACTTCTTCAATGGTAAATTCAAGCGTTTGAGCGACCAAATCATCAACCGATGAGGCAAAGTTAACCTGAGAGTTCACCTCCGGCGTTTCCGGCGGAATAAAGGTGCTCATGATCTGGGAAAACGGCACATCAAGGTTCATGTTGATGCACAGCAGGCCGATGACCCGATGTTCGCGGTTGCGGATGGCTATCGTGACGGATTTCATCAGGACGCCGCTTTTGGCCCGCGTAAAGTAGCATTTGGAAACGCTGCTATCGGCCCCTGTCATATCATGCAGCATACGCAACGCGAGATCGGTAATCGGCGAGCCAATCTGGCGACCAGTATGTTCACCGTTGGCGATGCGGATGGCGGAGCATTTCAGATCCTGTAAAGAATGCAGCACGATCTCACAATGGGAACCAATGAGCATCGCTAACCCGTCCACCACCGCTTCATAGGATTTGAGGATATCGAAGTCGGTCTGGTCGAAAGGACGTTGATCCAGCAGGTCAAGCTCACTGGTTTCGTTGGTTAAAAGCGACCTGGACATGAAAAAAAGCACTCCTTTTCAGGAGCCTGTCATTTTTTACACGAAACCGTTCAAGGTGCATTGTGGTGCATGGCTGAGACATTCGTCAGGACGAATTTGACCAGCCGTAAGCTGGCGCGGTAAGAGGAAACAGATCTCTTATCGCGTCTCAGGGCT
Source organism: Klebsiella sp. I138 (assembly GCF_051131765.1). NCBI lineage: Bacteria > Pseudomonadati > Pseudomonadota > Gammaproteobacteria > Enterobacterales > Enterobacteriaceae > Klebsiella > Klebsiella sp. I138. Next base: position 4,611,662 of record NZ_CP180447.1, on the reverse strand, counting down.
GACTCCGGTAGCTACCGGAATAAGCGGATGCAGCCAATACAGAGGCAGCTTGAAGGATGAGGTGTAGCTTGTCAGGGCAGGCTCATCATCATTATTAAGCTAACTAAAGTAATACAGCGCTTGAGGCACTTTCCAGTTTTAATTATATCTGCCCCAAATAAAAAAGCCGCCGCCTTTAACGGCGGCGGCTCAAACCAGATTACTTCTTAGCGTCTGCGCTTTGTGCATCAGCTTTGGCATCAGCCGCAGCTTCAGGCTTGGCATCGGCTTTCGGTGCCGGTTTGATATCCAGCAGCTCTACGTCGAAGACCAGCGTGGAGTTAGCCGGAATACCCGGTACGCCAGTTTTGCCATAAGCCAGATCCGGTGGGATGACCAGCTGGATTTTGCCGCCTTTCTTGATATTTTTCAGGCCTTCAGTCCAGCCCGGGATAACGCCGTCCAGACGGAAGGAGAGCGGTTCACCGCGGGTGTAGGAGTTATCGAACTCTTTACCGTCAATCAGCGTACCTTTGTAGTTCACGACAACAGTATCGCTGTCTTTCGGTGCATCGCCGGTCCCTTCTTTCTCAACCTTGTACAGCAGGCCAGATTTAGAGGTTTTTACGCCCTTCTCTTTCGCGAAGGTGTCACGGTATGCTTTACCTTTAGCATCGTTCTCAGTCGCGTCTTTTTCCATTTTCTGCTGAGCAGCGGTTTTCACGCGAGTTTCGAAGGTTTGCAGAGTCTGTTCGATTTCTTGATCGGACAGTTTGCTTTTATTAGCAAAAGCGTCCTGAACACCGGCAATCAGCTGATCTTTATCCAGCTTGATACCCAGTTTTTCTTGTTCTTTCAGGGAGTTTTCCATGTAACGCCCCAGTGAAGCACCTAGCGCATAAGCAGATTTTTGATCGTCATTTTTAAATGCCGCTTTGCTATCCGTTGCAGGTGCCGTCTTCGCAGCAGTATCAGCCGCAAAGGTCAGCGGTGCATTCAGGGCGACAGCCATCGTGGTCGCCAGCAGCGTTACTTTAAACAGTGATTTCATCCATTTCTCCAGGGCCGGGGCATCTCACCCCAGGGTTATCGTAAAAAGCAAAAAAGGTACTATAGAACGTTGCAGAGCAAATCTACATACAGACCTTCCTGAATATCGCCAGTTTTCAGACTATTTTTGTATAAATAAGTTTCCTGTCTTACGCGACATTGCTGCGCGGAGGATGAAAGTTGCGTAGAATCCGCTCGCGAGATAAGACAGAAGAGGTTACTCATGCACGACAGTACACTGGAGACTCGCCTGGCGGAGCTGGAAAGCCGACTGGCGTTTCAGGAAATCACCATTGAAGACCTCAACAAGACCGTCACCGCCCATGAGATCGAAATGGCGAAGATGCGTGAACATATGCGCTTGATGGTTGAAAAGCTGAAAGCCACCCAATCATCGCACATTGCATCGCAGGCTGAAGAAACGCCCCCTCCGCATTATTGAGGCGTAAAAAAAGCGGGTTTCCCCGCTGACTATATCCGGTAACACTGCGTCTACCGGATCACATACCCTAAGAATTTCGAGTCGCAGGAAGGCGGCCAGCTTGATAATTCCCGGGAGCATAGAAAACTATGTCACCGGGGTATGAAAGCTAAGCCAACGCGCCTGCGGCTTGAAAGACGACGGGTATTAGTGACAACCGCAACCGCCGTTACCACAACCGCCTTTGCCATGTTCATGACCGTGGTCATGGTCGTGGCCGTGGCCGCCACAGCAACCTTCATGATCGTGGTCATGTTCGTGGCCGTGTGCGCCGTGCACGTGACCGTGCTCCAGCTCTTCTGCAGTTGCTTCGCGAATCGCAACAACTTCAACGTTGAACTTCAGGTTCTGGCCAGCCAGCATATGGTTACCATCAACCACGACGTGCTCGTCATCAACTTCGGTAATTTCAACCGGCACCGGACCCTGGTCGGTTTCTGCCAGGAAACGCATGCCAACCTGCAGTTCATCAACGCCCATGAAGACGTCTTTAGGAACACGCTGAACCAGGTTTTCGTCGTACTGGCCGTACGCATCGTTCGCGCCGACTTCTACGTCAAATTTGTCGCCTACTTCATGACCATCCAGCGCATTTTCCAGGCCGGAAATCAGGGAACCGTGACCATGCAGGTAGTCCAGCGGCGCGCTTACCGGAGACTCATCAACCAACACACCGTCTTCTGTACGTACCTGATAGGCCAGGCTGACCACCAGGTCTTTTGCTACTTTCATGATATCTCCTGAGCATGGGAAGAATAGTGGCGCAGATTGTAGCGGAATTCTGCAGCCGTGTACCCTCTAGCTTAAAAAAAGGCGACAGATAACGCTAGTCCGGATGAAAAATGCCAATCACCTGTTCGTCTTTGCGGACGTGCTCTCGCGCCTCTTTATCCGCCTCTCGCATCTGGTGGCCACACTTAACACACTCAACAATATCGACATTATTCTCACGCCACATCGCCAGGGAATCCTGCGCCTGGCACGCCGGACATTTTGCGCCGGCAATAAAACGTTTACGCACTGCCATCATCATTTGCCTCTTATTCAAACTCATCCCAGCCGTCAAGCTGCCTGCTCTCTTTCTGCATCTCGCGCTGGAAAATCTCTTCCAGTTCCCGGCGAGCCTCCCGTACGCGAGATATCTGCAGCGTATCCGTATTCACGGGCATTAACTCACGCAGCATTCGCATATCCAGACGACGGAAGTGCAGCTGCGCACGCTGTGCCTGATGTGGATGCATGCCTACGGTAATCAGCGCCTTGCGACCCAGCTCCAGCGCGCTCGAAAACGTTTCACGTGAGAACTGCTTCACGCCGGCCTGCAGCAATTCATGCGCCTCAACGCGGCCCCGGGCGCGCGCCAGAATATTCAGGTGCGGAAAATGCTGCTGGCACATCTCCACCAGCTTCATGGTATCTTCCGGCTCGTTGCAGGTGATAACAATCGACTGCGCATCTTCTGCTCCCGCCGAGCGCAGTAGCTCCAGTTGCGTTGCATCGCCAAAGTAGACTTTGTAGCCATATTTGCGCATCAGGTTAACCGCACTAATATCACGTTCCAGCACGGTAATTCGCATTTTATTAGCCATCAGCAAGCGGCCAATTACCTGGCCGAAGCGGCCGAAGCCGACGATAATGACCTGCGGTTTATCGTCCTCAACCCACGGTGCTTCATCTTCTTCTTCCGGCTGGTTAAAGCGCCGGGAGAGAACATTATCGATAAGCGTCATTAACAGCGGAGTGGTCATCATCGACAGCGTAACCGTCACCAGCAGTAGCGCCATCTGGTCGTTTTCGAACAGTCGTAGCGAGGCCGGCATGGAGAACAGCACAAAGGCAAACTCCCCACCCTGGCTCAGCACACCCGCAAACTGCATCCGCTCCGAGCTACGTAAACCGTATACCCGCGCCAGACCGTACAGCACGAGACTTTTCACCGCCACCAGCACAGCAACGCTTGCCGCTACCCACAATAAATGGGTGTAAAGCACACCCAGATTCAACGCCATACCCACGGAAATAAAGAATAACCCGAGCAACAGCCCTTTAAACGGCTCGATGGCAATCTCCAGCTCGTGGCGATATTCGCTTTCAGCCAGCAGCACTCCGGCAATAAAGGTACCGAGTGCCATCGACAAACCGAGCGCATCCATAAACAGGGCTGACCCCAGCACCAGCAGCAGCGTCGCGGCGGTAAACACTTCACGTACGCCGGAACCGGCAATAAACCGAAAAACCGGGCGGAGCAGATACCGGCCGCCAATTAGCATTCCACCGAAGGCCAGAACCTTTAGTCCGACCGTCACCCAGTTAAAATGATCATCGCCGGAACCGGCCAGCAGCGGCACCAGGGCCAGGGCGGGGATAACAGCCAGGTCCTGAAACAACAGCACGGAAAAGCCCAGCTGTCCGGACTCACTGCGGCTCATGCCCTTCTCACGCATCAGTTGTAGGGCCATCGCCGTGGAGGACATTGCCAGGCCAATACCGCCGACAACCGCCGCCTGCCAGGTGAACCCCGTAAGGATCAGCAGGCCTCCGAGAATGCCCGCGCTGAGCATCACCTGTGCCGCTCCCACGCCAAAAATAGAGCTTCTCAGGCGCCAGAGCTTAGCCGGGTTCAGTTCCAGCCCGATGATAAACATCAGGAACACCACGCCCAGTTCAGAGAAGTGCAAAATTTCATCGACATCGCTAATAAATCCCAGCCCCCAGGGGCCAATCGCAATGCCGGCCAGCAGATAGCCTAATACCGCACCGATCCCAAGCCGGGCGGCCAACGGCACCGCGACCACCGCAGAAAACAGAAATAAGACCCCCGCTAGAAGCAGATCAGATCCCTCCATTTGTGCCTCCTGCCGCAATGGGATTAGCCAGCCAGTCACGATAGGCGCGTGCGTGACTTTTCAAATCAGCAGGCGATTGTCGGCGAGCCCAGTAGACGATAATCGGGCTCATCCAGTGCATCCGGCACATGCCGGCGGTCAGTTCAAATGGGCGCAGAATATCGTTCATCGGATAGCGATTGGCATCGCGTCGGTAGGCGCTCTCCGGCTCGCCGGTGGTAATCACGCTACGCCAGTACTTTCCCGCGAGCTGATTCCCTCCGGCACCGCTGGCGAAGCCGCGGGTCAGGACTCTGTCCAGCCACTCCTTGAGCAACGCCGGGCAGCTCCACGTATAGAGCGGATGCTGGAAAACAATCACCTCATGCTGGCGCAGGAGATCCTGCTCATGGGCAATATCAATAAAAAAATCAGGGTAGTGCGCATAGAGGTCATGCACGGTGACATTAGGCAACTGTAAAGCCGGTTCAAGTAAAACCCGGTTGGCCACGGAATCCTGGGATTCTGGGTGGGCATACAGCAGCAAAACCTTCGCTGTCTGAGACATCATTCCCCTCCCGAACATCTTCTGGTGGCCTGTACAACGGCTGCGTCTCGACGCAACCAGAATGACTTTGTGTATCGTCTTCGTTTTGGGCTACCATTGCGGCCCGGTGGAGCAACTTGCTGCCACATTACATTATCATAATGACAAACTAACATAGTCAGAACATACGGCGCCTTATGATTGTTTTCTCCTCGTTACAAATTCGTCGCGGCGTACGGGTCCTCCTGGACAACGCCACCGCTACCATCAATCCTGGCCAGAAGGTCGGTCTGGTGGGCAAAAACGGCTGCGGCAAGTCCACGCTGCTATCGCTTTTGAAAAACGAGATTAGCGCCGACGGCGGCAGTATGACCTTTCCGGGCAACTGGCAGCTGGCGTGGGTTAATCAGGAAACCCCTGCCTTACCGCAGCCAGCCATTGATTATGTTATTGACGGCGATCGCGAATATCGCCAGCTCGAAGCCGATTTAAATCGGGCCAACGAGCTTAATGACGGCCACGCCATTGCGACGGTGCACGGTAAACTGGATGCTATCGATGCCTGGACCATTCGTTCACGCGCTGCCAGCCTGTTGCACGGTCTGGGGTTCAGTAATGAGCAGCTTGAGAGCCCGGTCAGCGACTTTTCCGGCGGCTGGCGTATGCGCCTGAACCTCGCGCAGGCGCTGATTTGCCGTTCCGATCTGCTGCTGCTCGATGAGCCGACCAACCACCTCGATCTCGACGCGGTTATCTGGCTGGAAAAATGGCTCAAAGGCTATACCGGCACGCTGATTCTGATCTCGCACGATCGCGACTTTCTGGACCCGATCGTCGATAAAATTATTCATATCGAACAGCAAACGATGTACGAATACACCGGTAACTACAGCTCGTTTGAAGTGCAGCGTGCCACCCGCCTGTCGCAGCAGCAGTCAATGTATGAGAGCCAGCAGCTGCGCGTCGCCCATCTGCAAAGCTATATCGATCGCTTCCGCGCCAAGGCGACCAAGGCCAAGCAGGCGCAAAGCCGTATTAAGATGCTGGAGCGCATGGAGCTTATCGCCCCGGCTCACGTCGATAACCCGTTCCACTTTAGCTTCCGCGCCCCGGAGAGCCTGCCAAACCCGCTGCTGAAAATGGAAAAAGTCAGCGCCGGCTACGGCGAACGAATTATTCTGGACTCCATCAAGCTCAACCTGGTGCCCGGTTCGCGTATTGGCCTGTTAGGGCGTAACGGCGCCGGTAAATCAACGTTGATTAAGCTACTGGCCGGTGAACTTCAGCCGCTGCACGGCGAGATTGGCCTCGCGAAAGGCATTAAGCTTGGCTACTTTGCCCAGCATCAGCTGGAGTTCCTGCGCGCTGACGAATCCCCTCTTCAGCACCTGGCTCGCCTGGCACCTCAGGAGCTGGAGCAAAAGCTGCGCGATTATCTCGGTGGGTTTGGCTTCCAGAGCGACAAGGTCAACGAAGAGACGCAGCGTTTCTCCGGTGGCGAAAAAGCACGTCTGGTGCTGGCGTTAATCGTCTGGCAACGCCCTAACCTTCTGCTGCTCGATGAACCAACGAACCACCTCGATCTCGATATGCGCCAGGCGCTGACCGAAGCGCTGATTGATTTCGAAGGCGCGTTGGTCGTGGTCTCGCACGATCGCCACCTGATCCGCTCCACCACCGACGATCTTTATCTGGTGCATGACGGTAAGGTCGAGCAGTTCGATGGCGACCTGGAAGATTATCAGCAGTGGCTAAGCGACTCGCAGAAGCAGGAGAGTCAGTCGTCTGACGTCGCCAAAGATAACGGCAACAGCGCGCAGGCTCGCAAAGACCAGAAACGGCGGGAAGCTGAGCTGCGGACGCTCACGCAGCCGCTGCGTAAAGAAATTACCCGCCTCGAAAAAGAGATGGATAAGCTCAACGCTCAGCTTGCCCAGGCGGAAGAGAAACTCGGCGACAGCGAGCTGTATGACAACTCCCGTAAAGCCGAGCTGACCGCCTGCCTGCAACAGCAGGCCAATGCGAAATCGGGCCTGGAAGAGTGCGAGATGGCCTGGCTTGAGGCGCAGGAGCAGTTGGAACAGATGATGCAAGAAGGCTAAAGCCGGTTATGCTAAGGCAGGGGCATAAACGCAGCGGCGTCGGGCTATGGGATCGCGCCGTTATATGCCCCTGCTAAAACAGCAACACTCATCTGCGAAGAGGCATTGCCATGGTAAAAAAAACGCTTATTTCTCTCTCACTGCTTTGCGCCCTGACCCATACCGCCTTTGCTGCCTACACTGAGAGCGAATTAAAGAACAAAGAAAACGTCATCGCCTTTTATAATAAAGCGCTGAATGACAAAGACTTTGACGCTGCAAAACCCTATCTCGGAAAGGAGTATATCCAACATAACCCGGGAGCAAAGGATGGGCCGGAGGGCTTTCGTCAGTTCATCACTTTTCTGAAAGACAAATTCCCCGATTCTCACAGCGAAATAAAACGCGTGATTGTCGACGGTGACTATGTTGTTCTGCACGTTGCTTCCACCGGCCGCGAGCCGGGCATCACCCGCGCGATAATCGATATTTTCCGCCTCGACGCGCAGAACAAGATCGTAGAGCACTGGGACGTTATCCAGACAGTTCCGGAAAAAACCGCCAGCGGCAACAGCATGTTTTAAGCCGGTGGCGCAGCCACCTGCTCCGTGCGGTGGCTGTTTCTCCTCTCGGGGTTTCCGGTCGGCACGCTTTCTTAATCCAGCTAGCATTCATCACCGCCCCTCAATTTCGTGTAACCTATAGCGCAGGCCGCAAGACCACATATTGGATAACCTGCGCACTTCATGCGCGGTATACTGTTTTATAAGATGATTAACTGCTCTGGTGCTATGGTTGAAATCACCCCCACAGAAATGACGCCCCCCGAAGACGACTCGCGCGAGTTCCACCCAATGCGCGGCGTGGGTAATCGTCATCTGCAAACCATGCTGCCGCGCCTGATCCGCCGTAAACTGGGCTTCACGCCGTACTGGCAGCGCCTTGAACTGCCGGACGGTGATTTTGTCGATCTCGCGTGGAGCGAAAATCCCGCCGAGGCACCGCACAAACCGCGACTGGTTGTGTTCCACGGGCTGGAAGGCAGTCTGCACAGCCCGTATGCTCACGGCCTTATTCACGCAGCCATGCAGCGCGGCTGGCTGGGTGTGGTAATGCATTTTCGCGGCTGTAGCGGCGAACCTAACCGGAACAATCGCATCTACCACTCGGGCGAAACCGAAGATGGCAGCTGGTTCCTGCACTGGCTACAGCGCGAATGGGGTGCGGTACCGACCGCCGCCGTCGGCTATTCCCTGGGCGGAAATATGCTGGGCTGCCTGTTGGCGAAAGAAGGCGATAGCGTCCCGCTCGATGCGGCGGTCATCGTCTCAGCCCCGTTTATGCTCGAAGCCTGCAGTTCTCATATGGATAAGGGTTTTTCCCGGGTCTATCAGCGTTATTTGCTCAACCTGTTAAAAGCCAACGCTGCCCGTAAGCTCAAAGCCTATCCCGGCTCGCTACCGGTTGATTTACGCCAGCTCAAAGGCATGCGCCGCATCCGCGAATTTGACGATATGATCACCGCCAGAATCCACGGGTTTGCGGATGCGCTGGACTACTATCGTCAGTGCAGCGCAATGCCACGACTCAGCGACATTACCAAACCGACGCTGATTATCCATGCGAAGGACGATCCTTTTATGGATCACCACTCGATCCCGCCGCAGGCTCAGCTGCCGGCAAACGTCGAGTATCAGTTGACGGAACATGGCGGGCACGTCGGGTTCGTCGGTGGTACGCTGCGCAAGCCGGAAATGTGGCTGGAAAGACGCATCCCGGACTGGTTAACCCGTTGGTTGGGAGCACAAAAATGATTATTCCCTGGCACGATCTGGATCCCGAAACGCTGGATAATCTGATCGAAAGCTTTGTGTTGCGCGAAGGCACAGATTATGGTGAACATGAACGCTCGCTGGCGGATAAAGTCGCCGACGTCAAACAACAATTGAAAAGCGGAGAAGCCGTGCTGGTGTGGTCAGAACTACACGAGACGGTCAACATCATGCCCCGCAAGCAGTTTCACGGCTAAGGCGGCGCCACACCATCGTTTAATCTGGGAGTTGTTATGTCTGCCAAACATCCGGTGATTGCCGTCACGGGCTCCAGCGGCGCGGGAACCACGACCACCAGCCTCGCCTTTCGTAAAATCTTCGCACAGCTAAACCTGCGTGCCGCGGAAGTGGAAGGCGACAGCTTTCATCGCTATACCCGCCCGGAAATGGACATGGCAATCCGCAAAGCGCGAGATCAGGGGAAGCACATCAGCTACTTTGGTCCGGAAGCGAACGACTTCGGCCTGCTGGAAAATACCTTCCTTGAGTACGGACGAAACGGTAGCGGCCAGTCGCGCAAATATTTGCACACCTATGACGAGGCGGTGCCGTGGAACCAGGTACCGGGCACGTTCACACCGTGGCAACCGCTACCGGAGCCGACCGATGTCCTGTTTTATGAAGGGCTGCACGGCGGGGTTGTCACGCCTCAGTATGACGTTGCGCAGAATGTCGACCTGCTGGTCGGGGTCGTGCCCATCGTCAACCTGGAGTGGATTCAGAAGCTGACCCGCGATACCAGCGAACGGGGGCATTCACGTGAAGCGGTGATGGACTCCGTGGTCCGTTCGATGGAGGACTATATCAACTTCATTACGCCACAGTTTTCACGCACGCATATCAACTTCCAGCGCGTTCCCACCGTCGATACCTCCAACCCGTTTGCGGCGAAAGGCATTCCGTCTCTGGATGAAAGTTTTGTGGTGATTCACTTCCGCAACCTGCGGGATATCGATTTCCCCTGGCTGCTCGCGATGCTACAGGGCTCGTTTATCTCACATATCAATACGCTGGTAGTGCCGGGCGGGAAAATGGGGCTGGCGATGGAACTCATTATGACGCCGCTGGTAGAGCGCCTGATGGAAGGCAAAGCGATTTAAATGGCCGGGCGGCGCGACAAAACGGTGTAAGCCCGGTAAGCATCGCGCCACCGGGCATCTGGTATTACGCTTCCACCACTTCAAATGTATGAGTGATGTTCACCGCTTTTTGCAGCATCAGCGCTACCGAGCAGTATTTCTCCGCCGACAGTTCTACCGCACGCGAGACCGCCGCATCTTTCAGCTCTTTGCCAGTCACGATAAAATGCATATTGATATGGGTAAACAGGCGCGGCGCCTCTTCCCGGCGTTCCGACGTCAACTTCACTTCGCAGTTGGTCACGTTGTGGCGACCTTTTTGCAAAATAGACACGACATCGATCGCACTGCATCCACCCGCCGCCATCAGCACCATTTCCATCGGGCTTGGCGCTTTATCCCCGGAGTTGCCATCCATCAAAATCTGATGACCCGATGCGGACTCTCCAATGAAGGTTAACCCCTCAACCCATTTCACACGAGCTTGCATAAAATTTAACTCCAAGGTTGCAATTTTCCTGACAGATTACGCGCACATAACAATTCTCGCAACGGAAGGCGACCTGCATCATGCTGAAGCGAGACACCAGGAGACATGCGGCAAAAGCTATGCTAAAACAGTCAGGATGCTACAGTATTACATTGATGTACTGCATGTATGCAGAGGAGTTCACATTACAGGCTGAAGAAAAATCACCAGCCGTTTCCCAGGCATAGGGAAACAATACGATTGCATGCCCGGATGCCGTGTTGTGTCGGCACCCGGAGATAGCTTATAACAGAGGATAACCGCGCATGGTGCTTGGCAAACCGCAAACAGACCCTACCCTCGAATGGTTCTTGTCTCATTGCCACATTCATAAGTACCCATCTAAAAGCACGCTGATCCACCAGGGTGAAAAAGCAGAAACGTTGTACTACATCGTCAAAGGCTCTGTGGCTGTGCTCATCAAGGATGAAGAAGGGAAAGAGATGATCCTCTCCTACCTCAACCAGGGCGATTTCATCGGTGAATTAGGCTTGTTTGAAGAAGGCCAGGAGCGTAGCGCCTGGGTACGTGCGAAAACCGCATGTGAAGTGGCCGAAATCTCCTACAAAAAATTCCGTCAGCTTATCCAGGTCAACCCGGACATCCTGATGCGTCTGTCGTCGCAGATGGCTCGTCGTCTGCAGGTAACCTCAGAAAAAGTGGGTAACCTTGCCTTCCTCGACGTCACCGGGCGTATCGCTCAGACGTTGCTGAATCTGGCAAAACAGCCAGACGCGATGACCCATCCTGATGGTATGCAGATTAAAATTACCCGTCAGGAAATTGGTCAGATCGTGGGTTGCTCCCGCGAAACCGTTGGCCGTATCCTGAAGATGCTGGAAGATCAGAACCTGATCTCTGCACACGGTAAAACTATCGTCGTCTACGGTACGCGTTAAGTCGATAAAACGGCGTATTGCACCCGCAATACGCCGTTTTTGTTTCCCCATTATGTGGCGCAGGCTGATTTACCACCCGGAAGTCAACTATGCACTGCGGCAAACGCTGGTGTTGTGTTTGCCTGTCGCAATCGGTCTCTTCCTCGGTCATCTACAGCAAGGCCTGCTGTTCTCGTTAGTGCCTGCCTGTTGTAACGTCGCTGGCCTCGATACACCTCACAAACGCTTTTTTAAGCGATTGATCGTTGGCGGTTCGTTATTTGCCGGCAGCAGCCTGGTCGTCCAGCTTCTGCTCCAGCAGGATATCCCGCTGCCTCTGATTCTCAGTGGCCTGGCGCTGCTGCTTGGCGTCACGGCGGAAATCAGCTCCCTGCACGCCAGGCTGCTGCCCGCATCGTTAATTGCCGCGATCTTTACCCTGAGCCTTGCCGGGAACATGCCCGTCTGGGAGCCACTGCTGATCTACGCTCTCGGGACCTTGTGGTATGGCCTGTTTAACTGGTTTTGGTTTTGGCTCTGGCGCGAACAGCCGCTGCGTGAATCGCTGAGCCTGCTCTATCGGGAGCTGGCTAACTACTGCGAAGCGAAATACAGCCTGCTGACGCAGCATATCGATCCGGCCACTTCGCTGCCGCCGCTGCTCACGCGCCAGCAAAAGGTGGTGGACCTGATAACCCAATGCTACCAGCAGATGCATATGCTGGCGGCGAACCAGCGCAACGACCACAAACGTCTGTTGCGGGCCTTTCAGGTGGCGCTGGATTTACAGGAACATATTTCCGTCAGCCTGCATCAACCCGAAGAAGTGCAAAAGCTGGTAGAGCGCAGCCACGCGGAGGCGGTGATCCGCTGGAACGCGCAAACCGTAGCTGCCCGCCTGCGGGTGCTGGCCGATGACATTCTGTACCACCGCTATCCGCAACGCTTTCATATGGATAAGCAAATCGGTGCGCTGGAGAAAATTGCCTGGCAGCATCCTGACAACCCGGTCGGACAATTCTGCGCCTGGCACTTTAGTCGAATAGCCCGGGTTTTGCGTACCCAGCGCCCGCTCTATGCCCGCAACCTGATGGCAGATAAAGAACGTCGCCTGCCGCTGCTGCCTGCGCTGAAGAACTATCTCTCATTGAAATCACCGGCATTACGCAACGCCGCCCGCATCTGCGTGATGCTATCGGCAGCCAGTCTGATGGGTAGCGCCCTGAATCTGCCCAAGCCCTACTGGATCCTGATGACGGTGCTGTTCGTGACCCAAAACGGCTACGGCGCGACGCGAGTACGTATCGTCCACCGGGCGGCAGGAACCCTTGCCGGTCTGGCCATCGCCGGACTGGCGCTGCACTTTCATGTCCCGGAGGGCTATACGCTCACCGCGATGCTGCTCGTCACGCTGATGAGCTACCTGATTATTCGCAAGCATTACGGCTGGGCGATGGTCGGCTTTACCGTAACGGCGGTGTATACCCTGCAGCTTCTGACGCTAAACGGCGAGCAGTATATTGTCGCCAGGCTCATCGATACGCTTATCGGCTGCCTTATCGCGTTTGGCGGCATGGTCTGGCTATGGCCGCAATGGCAAAGCGGGCTGCTGCGTAAAAACGCCCACGATGCGCTGGAAGCGGACCAGGAGGCCATCAGACTCATTCTCAGCGACGATCATCAGGCCCCGGCGCTGGCCTACCGCCGCATGCGTGTTAATCAGGCGCATAACTCACTGTATAACTCGCTGAATCAGGCCATGCAGGAGCCCGGTTTTAACTCACATTATCTTGACGATATGAAGCTCTGGGTCACCCACAGTCAGTTTATTGTTGAACATATCAATGCGATGACCACGCTTGCCCGTGAGCATACGATGCTGACGCCGGAGCTGGCCCGACGCTATCTGGAATCTTGTGAGATTGCGCTCCAGCGCTGCCAGCAGCGGCTGGATACCGATGGTCCGGGCAGCACTGGCGATGTGAATATTATGGAGTCGCAGGATGTAGAAGTGAGCCGTGGCCCGTTGAGTACGATGGAACAGCATTTGCAGCGGATCCTCGATCATCTGAACACCATGCACACCATCTCCTCGGTGGCATGGCGTCAGCGCCCGCATCACGGCATCTGGCTACGCGCGATTAAGCGCTAAGTACCTGCTGTACCGCCTGTGCAAAGCGGGCCATCCCTTCGGCAATATCCTTCTCGTCGATAACTAAAGAAGGTACAAAGCGCATAACATCCGGTCCGGCATTAAGCACCATCACGCCCGCATCTGCCGCGGCATACAGGAAATCACGCGCCCGGCCGTGATGCTGTGGCTTAAGCTCAGCGCCAATCAACAGACCCATCCCACGGATATCACTGAACAGGTCAAACTGCGCATCAATCTGCTGGAGGTACTGCACAAACAGCTCACGCTTCGCGTTCACACCGTTCAGCACGTCCGGCGTATTAATCAGGTCAAATGCCGCCCCGGCCACGGCACAGGCCAGCGGGTTGCCGCCGTAGGTTGAACCATGGGAACCGGCGTGGAATGCGCTGGCAATATCGTGGGTAGTCAGTACGGCGCTGATCGGGAAGCCACCACCCAGCGCTTTAGCGCTGGTGAGAATGTCCGGCGTTACGCCGTAGTGCATATAAGCAAACAGCGACCCGGTTCGTCCCATGCCGCACTGGACTTCATCAAACACCAGCAGCGCCTGATGCTCATCGCACAGTTCACGCAGCCCCTTCAGGAACTCTGGCGTTGCCGCCATCACCCCACCTTCTCCCTGAATCGGCTCGACCACTACCGCGCAGGTATGATCGTCCATCACCGCCTTGACCGCATGCAGGTCGTTAAACGGTACGTGGATAATATCTGCCGGCTTCGGACCGAAACCATCAGAGTATTTTGGCTGTCCGCCCACGGAAACCGTAAACAGCGAACGGCCATGGAAGGCATTATGGAAGGCGATGATTTTGGTCTTATACGGGCTGCGACGGGTAATCGTGTAGTGACGTGCCAGTTTGAACGCCGTTTCGTTCGCTTCCGTGCCGGAGTTCATAAACACCACGCGTTCGGCGAAGGTGGCATCCACCAGCTTACGACCCAGGCTCAGCGCCGGCTCGTTGGTAAAGACGTTACTGGTGTGCCAGAGGGTTTCACCCTGCTTATGCAGTGCCGCGACCAGAGCCGGATGACAATGACCTAACGCCGTCACCGCAATCCCGCCGGCGAAATCAACGTACTCTTTGCCCTGCTGATCCCATACGCGGCTACCTTTCCCCTTTACCGGGATGAATTCTGCCGGTGCATAAATCGGCAGAATAACTTCATCGAATGTGGCGCGGGTAATTACCGGTTGCTCAGTTGCCATGTCATGCCATCCTTCTTCGTTACGCAGTCATTATTTTGATAATCTAATCACAAAATATGCATAAAAAATCAGTCAATGGCAACTACAAATCACCGATTGAGGAAGTTTGCCAGCAGCCGATGCCCCTGCTCGCTGAGAATACTCTCCGGGTGGAACTGTACTCCTTCGAGATCCCACTCCCGATGGCGAATCCCCATAATCTCACCGCTTTCGCTGCGGGCCGTCACTTCAAAGCAGTCGGGGAGCGTCGCGGGGTCGATCAGCAGAGAGTGGTAGCGGGTAACGGTCAGCGGATTATTCAGCCCCTGGAAGACCCCCTGCCCGTTATGCTGGATGGGTGAAGTCTTGCCATGCATCACTTTAGCCGCCCGCACGATAGTCGCCCCAAACACCTGGGCAATGGCCTGGTGACCCAGACACACTCCCAATAGCGGAACCTGACCGGCATAATGCGCAATCACCGCCAGCGAGATGCCTGACTCATTAGGCGTACAGGGTCCAGGGGAGATAACGATTTTCTGCGGCGCCAGCGCCGCTATCTCCTGGAGCGTCAACTCATCATTACGCCTGACCAGCACCTCAGCTCCTAGTTCGCAGAAATACTGGTACAAATTCCAGGTGAAAGAATCATAGTTGTCGATAAGCAGGATCATAGCGGCTCCGGAAAGAACAAAACCGGGCTATTCTACTCAGATTCTCACGCTTCGCTTACCACTTTGCGAAAGATCCGCTCCAGGGGTTCAGGATCGCCCATCGCCCCCAGTTGATTGGCCTGGCTCCAGGCATCGGGGTCGATACCGCGCCAGTCGAGCACAAAGCCTGCGTGAAGGGCCAGCTGTTCAAAGAAAATCCGCTGAGCCAGGCCGCTGCCGAGGCGAAACGGGTGCAGGACGTTGATTTCTCCGTAGTACCAGCTTATACGCGTGACGAATGCCTCTCGGCTAATTCCGCTGAGATAGCGCTCTTCCTCCAGCGCCTGCATCAGCGTATTGCCCTCTTTCTCAATCCGCGCAAAGTGGCAGAAAGGCGTGTCTCCCTGATAAATATCGACTTCTCTGAATTGTCCCGCCCAGTCAAAGATATCCTGGTAGAGCTGATGGTGAATAAAACAGAGATAGGGTAGCCCGCGACCGCGCGGCCCCAGCGGCAGCGTCGCTGCACGCAGGGAAGTGATTTCCCAGGCGGTTTGCTCCAGACGCTGCGCCTGACGAATGCCAAGGCGGTTACGCATCACATTGAGCGCAGGATAGAGGTAAGGGTCGCGATCGTCGCCATATTTACTGCTCATGGCGCCTCCTGAGCTCGGCAAGACGCGCCAGCGCCCGTTCGGCGGTTAACGTAACCAGCGGGATCTCAGCGCCTTCCAGGCGACGGCTGGCCTGAAAATTGGCATTGCGGGTCTGTTCCCAGAGTTGGGATTTTTGCTTGTCAGTGAGTGAACGCATGGTCGCCTCCCTTATCGTCCCTCGTTTGCCACAAGTATAAGCAGCAATTTTGGGTTATGCAGAGAGGCTGGCAAGGCGCGGGCGATCCCCCGCGCGCTTAAAGACTTATGGCAGTACTTTCGCTGAGAGGATGACGACAGGTTTGGACGGAACATTCTGGTACGGCCCTACGTTATGCGTCTGTACCTGAGAAATCTTATCGGCCACGTCCATGCCTTTCACCACTTTACCAAAGACCGCGTAGCCAAAATCACGCTGCCCGTGGTCAAGGAAGGCGTTGTCCGCAATGTTAATGAAGAACTGGCTGGTGGCGCTATCCTGATCGGCGGTACGCGCCATCGCGATGGTGCCGCGGGTATTGCGCAGGCCATTATCAGCTTCGTTTTTAATCGGCGGGTTCGGCTGCTTTTGCTGCATCTGTTCGTTAAAGCCACCGCCCTGCACCATGAAGCCTGGGATCACACGATGGAAGGTGGTGTTGTTATAGAAGCCGCTATTGACGTACTTCAGGAAGTTATCCACGGAAATCGGTGCTTTCTGGCTATTTAACTCCAGCTCAATATTGCCCGCAGATGTCGTCAGCAATACATGAGGATCGCCCTTCGCCGCCATGGCCGGAGAGAAAGCTGAAATGGCGAAAACGGCAACCACCGCCGCCAGAGTTGATTTGAGCATGGGAATTCCTTAACGGAGCAGAATAAAAAGCAAGTGCATTGATTCTAAAGAGCCTTTGCATCCTGGGCCAGCCTTTTACCTAATTTTACGTAGCTGAAATAGTTGTTACGTCGCACTCATTAACCAGTGCGATAAATAAAAGAGATCCACATCACACTAATCCATGCAAAAAGCATCTCATTGCATAATAAACGTTTGCTTACATCACTCGAATGAATAAAATCTGTCCGCCCTGGCGCAGTCAATGCGCTTTACATTTCTATTCACAGGCCAGTCATGACTAACAGCAACCGTATCAAGCTCACATGGATCAGCTTCTTTTCCTACGCCCTCACCGGCGCGCTGGTGATCGTCACCGGGATGGTGATGGGAAATATTGCCGATTATTTCCACCTGCCCGTCTCCAGTATGAGCAACACCTTTACTTTCCTCAATGCCGGTATCCTGATTTCTATCTTCCTGAACGCCTGGCTGATGGAAATTGTGCCGCTGAAAACCCAGCTGCGCTTTGGC
This sequence comes from Klebsiella sp. I138, assembly GCF_051131765.1. Taxonomy (NCBI): domain Bacteria; kingdom Pseudomonadati; phylum Pseudomonadota; class Gammaproteobacteria; order Enterobacterales; family Enterobacteriaceae; genus Klebsiella; species Klebsiella sp. I138. The sequence goes on along the minus strand of NZ_CP180447.1, from coordinate 4,594,386 downwards.
TTCATTCTGATGGTGCTGGCCGTTGCCGGGCTGATGTATAGCCACAGTCTGGCCCTGTTCTCTGCCTCCATGTTCGTTCTGGGGCTGGTCAGCGGGATTACCATGTCTATTGGGACCTTCCTGATCACTCACATGTATGAAGGTCGCCAGCGCGGCGCGCGTCTGCTGTTTACCGACTCTTTCTTCAGTATGGCGGGGATGATCTTCCCGATGGTCGCCGCCTTCCTGCTGGCCCGCAGCATCGAGTGGTACTGGGTTTATGCCTGTATTGGTCTGGTTTACGTTGCTATCTTTATTCTGACTTTCGGCTGTGAGTTCCCGGACCTGGGCAAAAAAGCGCAGCAGGACAGCCAGCCGGTCGTGAAAGAAAAGTGGGGCATCGGCGTGCTGTTCCTCTCGATTGCCGCGCTGTGCTATATCCTCGGCCAGTTGGGCTTTATCTCCTGGGTACCGGAATATGCTAAAACGCTGGGCATGAGCCTTGCCGATGGCGGCAAGCTGGTGAGCGATTTCTGGATGTCGTACATGATTGGTATGTGGTCATTCAGCTTTATCCTGCGCTTCTTCGACCTGCAGCGCATCCTGACCGTACTGGCAGGCCTGGCAACCGTACTGATGTACCTGTTTATCAACGGTTCGCCGGACAATATGCCGTGGTTTATCCTGACCCTCGGCTTCTTCTCCAGCGCGATTTACACCTCGCTCATCACCCTGGGCTCGCTGCAAACAAAAGTGGCGTCGCCGAAACTGGTGAACTTCGTTCTCACCTGCGGCACCATCGGTACCATGCTGACTTTCGTGGTGACAGGTCCAATTGTGGCAGCCAGCGGCCCGCTGGCTGCGCTGCACACCGCTAACGGCCTCTACGCAGTCGTCTTTGTGATGTGCTTAATTCTTGGTTTCGTCTCCCGTCACCGCCAGCACAACGCGTCAGCGGCGTCCCACTAAGCCTTCTCAGGCCCCTTTGCATCAGTGAAGGGGCTATTTCGGCTGAAGAACAGCTCCTCTCCTCCTCTGTCGGTCTGGATCCAGGTTTGCGCCAGCTGCGTTGTGGCAATGACCCGCCCCCGACGAATCGACCAGCGTACCGGCACCTGGCAACGAACCGCTTCAAAACCATTCTCTGCCGGTAGAATAATCAGGTTTGCCTGATTCCCCGGGACAATGCCGTAATCGTGTAGACCGAAGGTGCGGGCGCTGTTGTCGGTGATTAGCTTCAGACCGTCGTTAATCTGCTGATAGCCCATAAGTTGACAGACATGCAGACCCATATGCAGCACCTGTAACATATTGCCGGTGCCCAGCGGATACCACGGATCAAAAACATCATCGTGACCGAAACAGACGTTAATGCCCGCCGCCATCAGTTCTTTTACCCGGGTAATACCGCGGCGCTTTGGATAATCGTCAAAACGTCCCTGAAGGTGAATATTCACCAGCGGGTTAGCGACAAAGTTGATGCCCGAAAGCTTTAACAGACGAAACAGCCGCGAGGTATACGCGCCGTTATAGGAGTGCATTGCGGTGGTATGACTGGCCGTGACGCGAGAGCCAATGCCCTCTTTCAACGCCAGAGCAGCAACCGTTTCGACAAACCGCGACTGCTCATCATCAATTTCATCGCAGTGAATATCCAGCGGTCGCTGGTACTTCTGCGCCAGACGGAACGCAATATGCAGTGATTCCACACCATACTCGCGCGTAAACTCAAAGTGCGGAATGGCGCCCACCACATCGGCCCCGAGCCGCAGCGCCTCTTCCAACAAAGCCTCACCATCGGGGTAGGATAAGATCCCCTCCTGGGGGAAGGCGACTATCTGCAAATCTACCCATGGCGCTACCTCCTGCTTCACTTCCAGCATCGCCTTTAACGCCGTCAGCGTGGGGTCAGACACATCAACATGCGTTCGGACAAACTGGATCCCGTTGGCAATTTGCCATTTCAGGGTTTTCCACGCCCGGGTCTTCACATCTTCATGGCTCAACAGCGCCTTACGCTCCGCCCAGCGCTCGATACCCTCAAACAGCGTCCCGGACTGGTTCCAGTTCGGTTCGCCGGCGGTCTGGGTTGTATCCAGGTGAATATGCGGTTCAATGAACGGTGGAATCGCCAGCCCGCCGCGGGCGTTGAGCACCTCATAACTTTCGCTGCGCGCGTCCCCCATCGGGGTGATATCACCAAAGCAGCCTTTATCAATCGCTATCTGCCATAACCCTTCGCGGTCTGGCAGACGTACGTTCTGAACCAACCAAAGCGGAACTGCTGTCATCTTGATGACTCCCGTAAATATTGCCGATTTTTCGCCCAGATCATGAACATTTCCCCACATCCATTTTGTACACAAAACCAGCAATAAGGAAAAGCCTGAGTTTTCCACAACTTATAAAATTCCAGGAAAATCATGAGCATACCCATTAAGTGGTAGGTAAGGGCGATCTTGATTTGTATCAATAAGCGCACTGGCTGAATCGTTAAGGTAGGCGGTAATAGAAAAGAAATCGAGGCAAAAATGAGCAAAGTCAGAATCGCTATTATCGGTAACGGCATGGTTGGCCATCGCTTTATCGAAGAGCTTCTTGATAAGGCGCCTGCCGGACAGTTCGACATTACCGTGTTCTGCGAAGAACCCCGTATCGCTTACGACCGCGTCCACCTGTCGTCTTACTTCTCCCATCACACCGCCGAAGAACTCTCGCTGGTCCGTGAAGGATTTTACGAGAAACATGGCGTTAAAGTCCTTATCGGTGAACGCGCTATTACCATTAACCGCCAGGAGAAAGTCATTCACTCCAGCGCGGGACGCACCGTATTTTACGACAAGCTGGTGATGGCAACAGGCTCCTATCCGTGGATCCCGCCGATCAAAGGCGCTGAAACTCAGGACTGCTTCGTTTACCGCACCATTGAAGATCTCAACGCGATTGAATCCTGCGCGCGGCGCAGCAAACGCGGCGCCGTCGTTGGCGGTGGCCTTCTCGGCCTTGAAGCCGCGGGCGCGCTGAAGAATCTTGGCGTGGAAACCCACGTCATCGAATTTGCGCCAATGTTGATGGCAGAACAGCTGGATAACATGGGCGGCGAGCAGCTCAAGCGTAAAATCGAAAGCATGGGCGTGAAGGTCCATACCAGCAAAAATACGAAAGAGATTGTCCAACAGGGCAGCGAAGCACGGAAAACCATGCAGTTCGCCGATGGCAGCGAGCTACAGGTCGACTTTATCGTCTTCTCCACCGGTATTCGTCCGCGTGATAAGCTGGCAACCCAATGTGGTCTGGCCGTGGCACAACGCGGCGGCATCGTGGTAAATGACACCTGCCAGACCTCCGACCCGGATATCTATGCTATCGGCGAATGCGCCAGCTGGAACAACCGCGTCTATGGCCTGGTCGCGCCGGGTTATAAAATGGCGCAGGTCACCGTCGATCATCTTCTCGGCAACGATAACCGCTTTATCGGCGCCGACCTCAGCGCCAAACTGAAGCTGCTTGGCGTTGATGTGGGTGGTATCGGCGATGCGCATGGCCGCACGCCGGGCGCCCGTAGCTACGTCTATCTTGATGAAAGCAAAGAAGTCTACAAGCGTCTGATCGTCAGTGAAGATAATAAAACGCTGCTCGGTGCGGTGCTGGTCGGCGATACCAGCGACTACGGCAACCTGCTGCAACTGGTGCTGAACGGCATTGAGCTGCCGGAAAACCCTGACTCACTGATTCTGCCAGCGCACGCGGGCAGCGGTAAGCCGTCAATTGGCGTCGATAAACTGCCGGACAGCGCGCAAATCTGTTCCTGCTTTGACGTCACCAAAGGGATGCTGATTTCCGCCATTAACAAAGGCTGTCATACCGTTGCCGCGTTGAAAGCCGAAACCAAAGCCGGTACCGGCTGCGGCGGCTGTATCCCGCTGGTGACTCAGGTCCTGAACGCGGAGCTGGCGAAACAGGGTATCGAAGTTAACCACAACCTGTGTGAACACTTTGCCTACTCCCGCCAGGAGCTGTTCCATCTTATTCGCGTTGAAGGCATTAAAACCTTTGAAGAGCTGTTAGCAAAACACGGTAAAGGCTACGGCTGCGAGGTGTGTAAGCCGACCGTCGGCTCCCTGCTGGCCTCCTGCTGGAATGAGTATATCCTCAAGCCTCAGCATACCCCGCTGCAGGATACGAACGATAACTTCCTCGCCAACATCCAGAAAGACGGTACCTATTCTGTTATTCCGCGCTCCGCCGGCGGCGAAATCACGCCGGAAGGCCTGGTAGCCGTGGGACGTATCGCTCGCGAATATAACCTTTACACCAAAATCACCGGTTCGCAGCGTATCGGCCTGTTCGGCGCGCAAAAAGACGACCTGCCGGAGATCTGGCGCCAGCTGATTGAAGCCGGCTTCGAAACCGGCCACGCGTACGCAAAAGCGCTGCGTATGGCCAAAACCTGCGTCGGTAGCACGTGGTGCCGCTACGGCGTCGGTGACAGCGTGGGCTTCGGCGTCGAGCTAGAGAACCGCTACAAAGGCATTCGTACACCGCACAAAATGAAGTTTGGCGTCTCGGGCTGTACTCGTGAATGTGCGGAAGCACAGGGTAAAGACGTGGGGATAATCGCCACCGAGAAAGGCTGGAATCTGTATGTCTGCGGCAACGGCGGGATGAAGCCGCGCCACGCTGACCTGCTGGCCGCCGATCTCGACCGCGAAACGCTGCTCAACTATCTCGATCGCTTTATGATGTTCTATATCCGTACCGCCGATAAGCTGACGCGTACCGCACCGTGGTTAGACAACATGGAAGGCGGTATTGATTACCTGCGCAGCGTCATTATCGACGACAAACTGGGTCTGAATGCTCACCTGGAAGAAGAGCTGGCGCGTCTGCGTGCCGCTGTCGCCTGTGAGTGGACTGAGACGGTTAACAACCCGGCGGCGCAGACCCGCTTCAAACACTTTATCAACAGTAACCAGCGCGACCCGAATGTTCAGGTCGTTCCGGAACGTGAACAGCATCGTCCGGCCACGCCGTATGAGCGTATCCCGGTCACTCTGGTGGAGGAAAACGCATGAGCCAGTGGGTAAACATCTGCAAGATTGACGATATCCTGCCTGCAACCGGCGTCTGTGCGCTGCTCGGCCAGCAGCAGGTTGCCCTGTTCCGGCCTTACCATGACGATCGGGTCTTTGCGCTCAGCAACATTGACCCGTTCTTCAACGCCAGCGTGCTGTCACGCGGTATCATTGCCGAACACGAAGGCGACCTGTGGGTTGCCAGCCCACTGAAGAAACAGCGTTTTCGCCTGCGCGACGGTCTGTGCATGGAAGATGAAAGCCACTCTATTGCGCATTTCGACGCTCGAGTGAAAGATGGCAACGTCCAGCTGAAAGCCTGATGCCAGGGGTTCCCTCCTTACCCGGAGGGATCCCTATATTTTTCTTATGCCAACGAAGAGGTAGGCACCGGAAAAGTCATATATCCCGTAAACCCTCTACTGTTATGCTACACCCGCTTCCCCTCTCCCACTGCTTTGCTGCGAGGATGTTCCGTGGATCACTTACCTATTTTCTGTCAGCTACGCGATCGCGACTGCTTACTGGTCGGCGGCGGCGATGTTGCCGAACGCAAGGCGCGCCTGCTGCTGGACGCCGGCGCCAGATTAACGGTCAACGCGCTGGATTTCTCACCGCAGTTCCAGATATGGGCTGATTCGCAGAGGCTGACCCTGGTGCAGGCACCGTTTAATCCCGCGCTTCTCGATACCTGCTGGCTGGCGATTGCCGCCACCGACGATGAGTCGGTGAACCAACAGGTCAGTGAAGCGGCAGAGGCCCGGCGGATATTCTGTAACGTGGTGGATGCTCCACGGCAAGCCAGCTTTATTATGCCATCCATCATCGACCGCTCGCCGCTGATGGTTGCCGTGTCCTCCGGCGGTACTTCACCGGTTCTGGCGCGTCTGCTGCGCGAAAAGCTGGAATCAGTTCTGCCACTCCATTTAGGTCAGTTGGCCCACTATGCAGGCCAGCTGCGTTCGCGGGTCAAAAAACAGTTTGCAACGGTTAGCGAACGCCGACGCTTCTGGGAAAAACTGTTTATCAACGATCGTCTGGCACAATCTCTGGCCAATGAAGACCGCCAGGCCGTTGCTGATACCACCGAACAGCTGCTAACGGAACCGCTGGATCACCGTGGTGAAGTGGTGCTGGTCGGAGCCGGTCCCGGCGATGCCGGTCTGCTGACTCTCAAAGGACTCCAGCAAATTCAGCAGGCGGACGTCGTGGTCTATGACCGTCTGGTCTCCGACGATATTATGAATCTGGTCCGTCGCGACGCCGATCGGATTTTCGTCGGTAAACGTGCGGGCTACCACTGCGTACCGCAGGATGAGATTAACCAGATCCTGCTGCGCGAGGCGCAGAGCGGTAAGCGCGTGGTGCGTCTGAAAGGTGGCGATCCCTTTATCTTTGGCCGCGGCGGCGAAGAACTGGAAACCCTGTGCCATGCCGGGATCCCCTTTTCGGTGGTGCCAGGAATTACCGCAGCTTCCGGCTGTTCCGCCTATTCTGGCATCCCGTTGACCCATCGCGATTTCGCGCAAAGCGTGCGCTTAATCACCGGACACCTGAAAACCGGTGGTGAGCTGGATTGGGAAAATCTGGCAGTAGAAAAACAGACCCTGGTGTTTTATATGGGGTTAAACCAGGCGCCGGCTATTCGGGAGCAGCTTATTGCGCACGGCATGGCCGCGGATATGCCAGCGGCCATTGTAGAGAACGGTACGGCAGTCAGCCAAAAAGTGGTCTCCGGCACCCTGGATCAGCTGGATGTTCTGGCGCAGCAGATGGCCAGCCCGGCGCTGATTATCGTGGGCCGCGTGGTGAGCTTGCGCGACAAACTGAACTGGTTCTCACATCACTGATTCAGGCTATCCTTGAAAAGCAAAAGGGCGGGATAACCCGCCCTTTTCTGTTTCCCGACCGGCTATCGCTTACGGTCTGGCCACAAAACCGATGGCTTCGTACACCGCCTTCAGAGTCTCAGACGCGCGAGCGCTGGCCTTATCGGCCCCGTCTCTCATCACCTGGTTCAGGAATGCTTCATCGTTACGGAAGCGGTTATAGCGCTCCTGCAGTTCCTGCAGCATACCGGATACCGCCTCGGCTACTTCGCCTTTCAGGTGACCATACATTTTGCCTTCGAAATGCTGCTCCAGCTCCGGAATACTCCGCCCGGTGACGCCCGAGAGGATATCCAGCAGGTTGGAAACGCCGGCTTTATTCTGCTGGTCATAGCGAACAACAGGCGGCTCGTCACCGTCGGTCATTGCACGCTTGATCTTCTTCACGACCGATTTCGGGTCTTCCAGCAGGCCGATCACGTTATTGCGGTTGTCGTCCGACTTGGACATTTTCTTGGTCGGCTCAAGCAGGGACATCACGCGGGCGCCGGATTTCGGGATAAACGGCTCAGGCACTTTAAACACGTCGCCATAAATGGCGTTGAAGCGCTGGGCAATATCGCGGCTCAGCTCCAGGTGCTGTTTCTGATCTTCCCCAACGGGAACCTGGTTGGTCTGATACAGCAGGATATCCGCCGCCATCAGCACCGGATAATCGAACAAGCCGGCGTTGATGTTTTCTGAATAGCGCGCGGACTTGTCCTTGAACTGGGTCATGCGGCTCAGCTCACCAAAATAGGTGTAGCAGTTCAGCGCCCAGCCCAGCTGCGCATGCTCCGGCACGTGAGACTGGACGAAGATGGTGCTTTTCTCAGGATCGATACCGCATGCCAGGTAAAGCGCCAGCGTATCCAGCGTCGCTTTACGCAGTTTCTCCGGGTCCTGACGCGCGGTAATGGCATGCAAATCAACGATGCAGTAGATGCAGTGATAGTCATCCTGCATACCCACCCACTGACGCAGCGCACCCATATAGTTGCCAATGGTCAATTCACCTGAGGGCTGTGCGCCACTAAAAACGATGGGCTTAGTCATGTTTTAATTCCTGAGTTTCACTGTACGGTAACCCGAGAGCGGGTAGGAGTTCATTAAATTGGTCGAAGATATAGTCTGGTTCGCTAAGCGCAATCGACTCGCCGTAGTTATACCCGTAGGTCAATCCGATTGAGCAACAGCCGGCCGCTTTAGCCGCCTGAATATCATTGCGTGAATCACCGACGAACAGCAGCTCAGCGGGCGTCACTCCCAGCTTCTGCGCCACCAGCAGCAGCGGATCCGGGTGCGGTTTTTTATTCTTCACATCGTCACCGCCGATAACAACGGTGAAATATTTAGCGATATCCAACGCTTCCAGAATTGGCGCAACGAACGGCGTTGGCTTATTGGTCACCAGCGCCAGCGGCAAGCCTTTCGCGTGCAGAGCACCGAGCGTATCGGCAACCGACGGGAACAGGAAGCTGCCCTCTTCCGCCGCCTCAGCATAGTAGCGGTCGAACAGCTTACGCAGTACCGTCAGCTGCTCTGCCTGAGGAATATCGTCATGATCGACAGAAGGCTTACCGATGGCCGCGCGCTGCGCTGCACGCTCCTGACGCGCCCAGCTCAGGGCACGTTCCATCAGAACATCCGCCCCGTTACCGATCCAGGTCACGACGCGCGCCTCACCTGCCGTCGGCAATTCCAGCGCATAGAGTGCGCTATCAACCGCCGCCGTCAAACCCGGCGCGCTATCAACCAGCGTGCCGTCAAGGTCAAAGGCGACACCGCGAACAGAGTGTAATTTATCCATGACTAACCTTTGCTAATTCACTACGCATTTCATCAATAACTTGCTTGTAGTCCGGCTTATCAAAAATCGCCGAACCCGCAACAAACATATCTGCGCCTGCTGCCGCAATATCCGCAATATTGCTGACCTTTACGCCACCATCGACTTCCAGGCGAATGTCATAGCCGGACGCATCGATGCGCTGACGCACTTCACGCAGTTTATCAAGAGTCTGGGGAATGAAGGACTGGCCGCCGAAACCCGGGTTCACGGACATCAGCAGAATAACGTCCAGCTTATCCATCACGTAATCGAGATAGCTCAACGGCGTCGCCGGGTTAAACACCAGGCCGGCTTTACAGCCATGTTCTTTGATGAGCTGCAGGCTGCGATCGACGTGTTCAGAGGCTTCCGGATGGAAGGTGATGATGCTGGCGCCCGCTGCGGCGAAATCAGGGATGATGCGATCGACCGGCTTCACCATCAGGTGCACATCGATAGGGGCGGTAATGCCGTAGTTGCGCAGTGCTTTCAGCACCATAGGGCCGATGGTCAGATTCGGCACGTAGTGGTTGTCCATCACGTCAAAGTGCACAACGTCTGCACCTGCTGCCAACGCTTTGGCGGTATCTTCACCCAGGCGGGCAAAATCAGCCGACAGAATCGAAGGGGCAATCAAATACTGCTTCATCCGCATCTCCTTGAAATTATTTAGTCTTGGGCGGACGGTAAAGAGCAAGAAGCTCGTCCACCTTCTTTCGTGTACCACCGTTGCTGCTGATACTGCGTCGCACTTTAACGACATGCAGTTTAGCCAGACGATACCATTCGCGCGTGAGCGCCGTATCGTGGTTGGAAATCAACACCGGAACCCGCTGTTCCAGTAGGTTCTCTGCCAGCCGGGCCAGATGGGCCTGCTGCTCAGAATTAAAGCTGCTCGTATGATATGCCGTAAAATTGGCAGTAGACGACAGCGGGGCATACGGCGGATCGCAATAAACGACTGAAGAACCGTCCGCTCGCGCCATGCTGTCGGCATACGATTCGCAGTAGAAGTACGCATTTTGCGCCTTCTGGGCAAAATGATACAGCTCGGCTTCCGGGAAGTAAGGCTTCTTATAACGGCCGAACGGTACGTTAAACTCACCGCGAAGGTTGTAGCGACACAGGCCATTGTAACCGTGGCGGTTAAGATACAGGAACAGCACCGCACGGCGCAGCGGATCCTGACTTTGGTTGAATTCAGTGCGGAACTGGTAGTATTGCTCTGCCGCGTTATTCTCGGGCGTAAACATGTCACGCGCCGCCGCAACGTACTCATCCGTCTGCGTTTTGACGATGTTGTAAAGACCGATCAGATCGCTATTGATGTCCGCCAGAATATAACGAGAAAAGTCGGTATTAAGAAATACCGACCCTGCACCAACAAAGGGTTCAATCAGACAATCGCCCTGCGGCAAGTGCTTTTTAATATCGTCAAGCAGGGGGTATTTCCCCCCTGCCCATTTCAGAAAAGCGCGATTCTTTTTCATGCTGCCTAACTAATTACCACATTCTCCGGCTGTGGAGAAAGCTCCGACAGCACCCTGCGCTTAAGACTACGCCGTACTTACTTCAGGTCAGCCTGAACCTGATGCAGCGGTTTCGCCCACGGGTTTTTCGCCTGCACATCCGCTGGCAGAGTGGCAACAGCACGCTTCGCTTCATCTTTAGAAGCGTAGATACCGCTGACCAGTACATACCATGGCTGACCGTTACGCGTGGTCTCATAGACGACATATTTTTCCAGCTTCTCTTTCTTCGCCCAGCTATTCAGGTTGTTGTAGTTGGAGGAGCTGCTGAGTTGCAGAGTGTAGTTGCCAGACGGCGCCGCTTTCATCGAGCTGACATCACCGGCAGTTTTGCTGCCTGCAGCCGCAGCCGGGGCTGCCGTTGCCGCCGCGGTGGCCGCAGGCGCGGTCGCGGTTGTCGTAGCCGTCGGAGCAGGTTTTGTCTGCGCGGTAGCGACAGGCTTGCTCGGCTGGGTAGCCGGCGCTTTCACTGCCGTGGCCACCGCCGTGCTTTCAACACGTTTAGGCTGAACCGGCTTCGCTTCAACAGGTGCTTTCGCTACCGGCTTCGGCTCAATCACCGTATGTTTACGCTCTACCGGACGCTGAGCCACGGTAGTCTGACGTTCAGTCGTTACCTGCCGCGGAGCCGTCCCATTACGAACAGGAGCCACGGTGGCGGGCTCGGTCGGCAGCGTGGAGTTCGCTACGGCGCTGTCAATCTGTCCCTGCTGCTGAGTCAGCGCATTATTGAGATCGCCCTGTACCTCAACACGCTGCTGTCCCTGTGGTTCCGCGGCAGCCTGGCCCTGAGTCGGGTTAGACGCGATCGGCGGCAGAGAAACATCCTGCTGCGTGTTATTCGCCGCAGTCTGATCCTGAGCGACAGGCTGGCCAGCGGCAGGCTGACTATTGCCAGACTGATCGCCTGACAGGCTAACGCTCTTCTCACCTGACGCGGTTTGTTCACTGGAAGAGGACGGCGACTTCAGTGCAGAGCCGATGCCAACGATCAGCAGCAGCAGCACGAGAATCCCCACCCCCATCATAATATACTGGCGAGAGGCTGGCTTCGCGGGCGCTTTTTTACGCTTGCGCGGACGACGCTCAACCTGCTGCTCTTCTGACTCTTCGTCTTCTTCAGACTCTACGTCCGCTTCATACTCTTCTTCATCGCGCTCACGGCGTGCTTTACTGGCGCGCGTTGGACGGCTGTCGTCCGCATCAAGATCGACATCATCAAAATTGATCTGCGGATCGCTATCGCGCTCGGAAGATTGACGGGAACGACCAGTACGACGATCGCTACGATCGGCTTTCAGATCATCTTCTGGTTTTAATTCATCCATTTAACACCCCACTAAAAGGCTTATGCTCACGACTATTGCATGTCACCTGAAATGATAACGCCGCGCGGACGCGGCTAGACCTTCTTATTGTTGCGCTAGCTGAGTATCAGCAATCGCGCCAAGAACTACATCATGCGACACTCCGCCGCGAACTTCACTTTTCCCTATTCCAAGCGGTAGCACCAGCCGCATTTCGCCTGCCAGTACTTTTTTATCACGCATCATGTGGGGCAGATACGCCTGCGCAGTCATCTCCTGCGGCCCACGCACCGGCAAGCCCGCACGCTGCAGCAACGTCACGATACGCTGCGTATCCTGCGCGCTGAACTGACCTAACCGTTCGGACGTATGCGCGGCCATCACCATGCCAGCGGCAACGGCTTCGCCGTGTAGCCAGTTACCGTAGCCCATTTCGGCTTCGATCGCATGACCAAAAGTATGTCCAAGATTGAGTAAAGCACGTAACCCGGTTTCACGCTCGTCAGCGGCGACAACTTCGGCTTTCAGCTCACAACAACGACGAATACAGTACGCCATTGCCTTCTCATCAAGCGCCAGCAGCGCATCGATATTGTTTTCCAGCCAGTTGAAGAATTCGCCGTCGAGGATAATGCCGTATTTGATAACTTCGGCCAGTCCAGAAGAGAGTTCACGGGCCGGCAACGTCTTGAGACAGTTGAGATCGACGACCACGGAAACCGGCTGCCAGAAGGCACCAATCATGTTTTTACCAAGAGGGTGATTGACGGCCGTCTTACCTCCGACCGAGGAGTCCACCTGCGACAGCAGAGTGGTTGGAACCTGGATAAAACGCACGCCGCGCTGATAGCTGGCCGCAGCAAAGCCGGTTAAATCACCGACTACGCCGCCGCCGAGCGCCACCAGAGTGGTGTCACGGCCGTGCGGTTTTTGCAGTAGGGCGGTAAAGACGGAGTCCATCACCGTCAGGCTTTTATACTGCTCGCCGTCGGGTAAAATGACGCTGTCTACGTTAACTCCCGCCTGCTCCAGTACAGAGCGAACGTTTTCCAGATAAAGCGGCGCCAGCGTCTCATTGGTGACCAGCATAACCTGGTCGCCTGATTTCAGTGGCTGGAAGGAAGCTGGATCGTTAAACAAACCAGCCGCGATGGTAATCGGGTAACTACGTTCCCCGAGAGTTACAGTAAGCCTCTCCATAACGCGACGTCCACCTCAGTTGCTTTTACTCTGACGCTCTTTATTAAGCCAGAATCAATTGCTTTCCAGCATATGAATAATCTGGTTTGCCACGACTTTCGCGCTCTGATCGTCGGTACGGATAGTGACGTCAGCAATCTCTTCATACAGTGGGTTGCGTTCGTCGGCCAACGCTTCAAGAACTTCGCGAGGCGGCGCTTCAACTTGTAATAGAGGACGCTTTTTATCGCGCTGCGTACGGGCAAGCTGTTTTTCGATCGTTGTTTCCAGGTAGACCACCACGCCGCGGGCGGAGAGACGGTTACGCGTTTCACGGGATTTAACAGAGCCGCCGCCAGTCGCCAGCACAATTCCCTGTTTTTCCGTCAACTCATTGATGATCTTTTCTTCACGGTCGCGGAAGCCGTCTTCACCTTCGACATCGAAAACCCAGCCTACATCTGCGCCAGTGCGTTTCTCAATCTCTTGATCAGAATCGTAAAATTCCATATTGAGCTGTTGGGCTAACTGGCGCCCAATAGTGCTTTTGCCGGCACCCATAGGCCCAACCAGAAAGATATTGCGTTTCTCTGCCATTTTTTCGGTACTACTAAGACTATTCGTTAATGGTAAACCCGCTTCGCGAATACCCAGCGCAGCAGGACATGAACTGAAACCTCATATGCAATAGAGCGAGAGTCAGACTGAAAATTATCTCAATACTCAGGCAGGTTTGGCAACTGAATATACTCGTCATTATTCAAACTACCTTGCCGTCGGCTGCACTTATCCGCCTCCAGGTGCATAGTTATCTATGTTTCTGGGGGTAAACCAGCTTACCGCCTCGACGCATCCTGAATGATCTTGTGGATAAATCACCGGACAAAAAGGGAGGATTGATGCCGAACCCGACTCTCAAATCGGTACCCCTTGTATGCTAAATCCGTCCTCACGTCAAACACCTGAAACGTGTTTAGCAAGAAAACCGCTTAATGCACTGCCAGAATTCGTGGGGTAATGAAGACCACAAGTTCACGCCGTTCGCTATCTTTACCGTCGTGACGAAACAATTGACCGAGCAGCGGAATGTCACCCAGTAGCGGAACACTGCCGCGGGCAGATTTCTTTTTTTGCGAAAATATTCCGCCCAGCGCCAGGGTTTCACCGCTTTTCATTTCGACCTGCGTCTCAATCTCCTGCTTATCAATCGCTAACGCCTCGCCATTCTCCTGCTTCAGGACCTGGCCCGGCGTATTTTCGCTAATGCGTAGCTTCAGACGCACGCGATTATGTGGCAAAACCGTAGGTGTCACCTCCATTCCCAGCACCGCCTCTTTAAACTCAACCGACGTCGCACCGCTTTCACCGCTGGAGACCTGATAGGGGATTTCGCTGCCCTGTTTGATACTGGCGGGCTGCATATGAGAAGCCAGTAACCGCGGGCTGGCGATAATTTCCACCAGCTGTTTTTGCTCCAGAGCCGAAAGTTCCAGTGCCAGCAGTCGCCCACTGAGGCGGCCGATATTAAACCCCGCCCATGTGGTGGCGCCATTGACAGAATGATGACTGTTTAACACCGTCAACTTTCCAGATCCTGGCGCACTGCTGGCCTCGTCCAGGCTCCATTTCACGCCCAGCTCTCTCAGGCTGGTTTCACTCATGGAGACAATATGCGCCGCCAGCTCAACCTGCCCCACCGGGAGGTCCATCTCCAGCGCCCACGCTTTCAGTACAGAAAGATGGTGGGCATCATCATGAATTAACAAACGATTCGTCCGTTTATCCGCCGTCAGGCTTCCGCGGGCGCTGAGCAATTGCCCCCCGGTCTTAGCCAGTTCAGTCGCATCGGCATACTGCAGCATGACGCTATGCCGCTGCAAAGGCAGATTCTGCAACCGCTTCACGCGTGCGCCCTCTTGCTGCGCCTGACGTGCATTTTGCCAGGCAAGCGTATGAATATAGAGCACCGAACCTTGCTGACTCAGCACCAGCTCAGCGCTATCGATAACCGATCGCAATGCCTGCGACCAGGGAACGCTTTTTAGATGCAGCGACACCGTACCGCTGACATCCGGCGCGACGACCAGATTCTTTTGCTGCATCTCTGCCAGCGTTTGTAGCACCTGCGCAACCGGGACATCATCGACCACCAGCGACACCGTTTGCTCATTTTTTGCCGCCGCTATCGCTGGCAGCAACAGAAACAGCAGGCCTGCCCATCGCATCATGCTTTCCTCCTTTTTCCCGCAGCCATGACCAATGCGCAGGTTCGCACCCTGGCCCTGTTGTTATTTCCAGTCTTTGCGCCGTCAGCAGGTGGATTCGCCAGCCGGCCGGTAAAGATGCGTCATCTCGTACCCGACGCCACTGCCCGCGAGGGTCCTGTAAATAACCGACCCTATATTGTGGATGGCCTATCGCCCCGCCGTAACGCCATTGCGCCAGCTGTGCCGCCTGGCAGCGATCCTCCGGCGGCAGAAATGGATTACGATCGCTGGCCAGTAAGGGATGCGAGAGCAGAGACAGCCACAGCAAACACCCCACTTTACCCCGCATCTTCGGCCTCCAGCTGTAGTGCCATCTGTAGCCCTCCTTTTTCCGGGCGCAGCGTAAAGCCCGTCACGCGCATTCCGCAGTCTGCCAACCAGGGAAACAATCGCGGCACGGCCTGCCAGCTGGTCGCCAGTAACAGCTCACCGCCGCTCCCTAACGGACGCCAGGTCACCAGCTCGGCTCCTGATACCGGCAGCGTAACCGGAGAGAACACGCGTGTCTTACGCTCATCCGGAGTGTCATGTTGTAGGGCTGCCTGCAGCGGTATTAACCGAAGCCACTGCTGACGCAGGCGGAGATGTCCGTCGGTTTCTACCGGTGGAGGTGGCGACGACAGCGGGAAGAGCATCACCGCTATCAGCCCGAGAACGACGAGCAATACAAGCCACCGCCCCCGTGGAGAAAAAAATAGCGTTATCCCACGCTCAATGAGTGCCGGCATCGATGCGATCTCCGGCCAGGGAAAAGCGAAACTGCCAGCGCCCCTGGTCACCGCGGCGCATTTCACCGGCTTTTGCCGGTTTGAACCCGGCGACCCTGCCCAGCACCTCCTCTAATCTGGCTACAGCGTGCAGATTCAATGCCAGGCCACTCAGCATCAGGGTATCGCGCTGGTACTCCAGTTGGGTTAACCAGGCCTGCTCCGGTAATTGAGCCGCAACGGCCCGCAGCCGGGACTGCCATGCCTCGGTTAGCGCCCTGCTCTGACGCCGCAGACGCCGCCGCTCAGCCTGCTGCTGACGTTCAAGCATCATGCTTTCGTGCTGCCGAAGCGCGGAAGAGAGCTGGTTTTCAGCCGCGAGTCTCACCGCAGCAAGTGTCTCACCCGTGCGACGTTCAGCCCGGTTGACCTGAACAACTGTCAGCAGAGCCAGCAGTAGCCCCACGGCGTACAGCAGCCCGACACGCAGCCGCTGGCGGCGGCGCGCTTCACGCCATGGGAGAAAATTCACCGCCGTCGCCATAGTTAACGCCCTCCTAACGCCAGCCCAATCGCCACAGTAAAGCGGTCGCCGCAGTCCGGCAGTGGAGGCTGCAGGCGCGGAATCACGCTCCAGGGATCAAAAGATTCCTCATCGGCAGAACGCGTGGCGCAGTATTGAAGTGGTGTGGCGTCAATCAGCACGGAGAGCTGCGAGAGCGAAGAGGCTTCCGCGCACGGAGAGCTGCCCCAGGCCTCTCGCGTTGCCCAAAGCCAGCGGGAATCATTACGCCACACCAGGCCTTGTGAGCCTGACGGTAGCCAGGGGAGGAACGCGCTCAGCGCGCTGGCATCCGGTACAATTCCCGCGATGTTCAGCTTCAGACAAGTGGCGAGCTGACGCAGGGCATCGATATCCAGCCGCTGTGCCGCCGTTGCCCGCCACTCGGTCTTTGCCGGTGCGGCGGAATAATCGACGCAGAGCGAGGCGGCAGGCATTTCCAGCTGCTGCGCCATTACGCTGGCTATCCACGTTGCCTGCTCTCCTTCGCTCAGAGACAACTGGGGATAAGGCAGTTTTTTTTGTAGCGTTCGGCTGGCTGGAAACGCAATGCTGACCTGATGCTGAAAAGGCAGTTCCCGCCGCCAGTTCCGCAACCGTTCGGCCAGCGCAACAACGTCAACTACCATCCCATTACGCACGATGCCGGGCGCCAGTTCGATATGCCACCAGCGGCATAGCGCCCAGCGCGAACGCGAGTAACGCAACGCGACCAGAATAATCGCGTCCTGTTGAATATGCATCCCGATTCGCCAGTTGCTGAAAGCCATGCTTACGATCTCCTTGTCCGCCATTACGGCTCGACTCTATCAATGCACCAGGCTTGCCTTTATACTACCGCGCGTTTGTTTATAAACTGCCCAAATTAAACTTAATGGGAAATCTCCGGTGAAGTTCGTAAAGTACCTATTGATCCTTGCAGTCTGTTGCGTACTGCTGGGAGCAGGCTCGGTTTTTGGCCTCTACAAATATATTGAGCCGCAACTCCCTGACGTCGCGACCTTAAAGGATGTGCGCTTGCAGATCCCAATGCAGGTCTATAGCGCGGATGGCGAGCTTATCGCGCAATATGGCGAGAAACGCCGTATTCCCGTCACGTTGCAACAAATGCCGCCCGAGCTGATTAAAGCGTTTATTGCCACCGAAGACAGTCGTTTCTACGAGCATCACGGCGTCGATCCGGTCGGTATTTTTCGCGCAGCCAGCGTTGCCATGTTCTCAGGCCATGCCTCACAGGGCGCGAGTACTATCACCCAGCAGTTAGCGCGTAACTTCTTCCTGAGCCCGGAGAAGACGCTGATGCGTAAGATCAAAGAAGCCTTTCTGGCGATCCGCATCGAGCAGTTGCTGAATAAAGACGAAATCCTTGAGCTCTACCTGAATAAAATCTATCTCGGCTACCGCGCCTATGGCGTCGGCGCTGCGGCACAGGTTTATTTTGGTAAATCTGTCGACCAGCTTAGCCTGAGCGAAATGGCCGTTATCGCCGGTCTGCCTAAAGCCCCATCGACGTTTAACCCGCTCTATTCCATGGATCGGGCGACCGCGCGTCGTAACGTCGTCCTGGCGCGTATGCTGAGCGAAGGCTATATCACGCAGAGCCAGTACGATCAGGCGCGTAGTGAAGCTATCGACGCGCGCTACCACGCGCCGGAAATCGCCTTCTCCGCGCCGTATCTTAGTGAAATGGTTCGCCAGGAGATGGTCAGCCGCTATGGCGAACAGGCATACGAAGATGGCTACCGCGTTTACACCACCATCACGCGTAAAAACCAGCAGTCGGCTCAGCAGGCGGTACGAAATAACGTGCTGGATTACGATATGCGCCATGGCTATCGCGGTCCTGCCAACGTCCTGTGGAAAGTGGGCGAAACGCCCTGGGATCACGCCAAAATTATCGCCTCGCTGAAAAACCTGCCAGGCTCCGGGCCGCTTTCTCCGGCGGTGATTACCTCCGCAAATCCACAAGAGGCAGTGGCACTATTAAGCAATGGAACATCGGTCACGCTAAATATGGACGGCGTCCGCTGGGCACGCCGCTTTATCTCCGATACCCAACAGGGCGCGACGCCGCGGAAAGTTAACGATGTCCTGCAGGCCGGGCAACAGATCTGGGTCCGTCAGGTCGGTGATAGCTGGTGGCTGTCGCAGGTACCGGATGTGAACTCGGCGCTGGTTTCCATTAACCCGCAAAACGGCGCCATTATCGCGCTGGTCGGGGGGTTCGATTTCAATCAGAGCAAATTCAACCGCGCGACCCAGGCCCTGCGCCAGGTGGGCTCAAACATTAAGCCGTTCCTCTACACCGCCGCGATGGATAAAGGTCTGACGCTGGCCAGTATGCTTAACGATGTTCCGATTTCCCGCTGGGACGCCGGTGCAGGCTCCGACTGGCAGCCGAAAAACTCACCGCCGCAGTACGCAGGCCCTATTCGCCTGCGTCAGGGACTGGGGCAATCGAAGAACGTTGTGATGGTTCGCGCTATGCGTGCCATGGGCGTTGATTACGCGGCGGAGTATCTACAACGTTTCGGTTTCCCGGCACAAAACATCGTGCATACCGAGTCGTTGGCGCTGGGTTCCGCGTCCTTTACGCCAATGCAGGTTGCGCGTGGGTATTCCGTCATGGCCAACGGCGGCTTCCTGGTCACGCCATTCTTTATCAGCAAAATCGAGAACGACCAGGGTGGCGTGATCTTCGAAGAGCGGCCAAAAGTTGCCTGTCCGCAGTGCAACCTGCCGGTTATTTACGGTGATACGCCGAAGTCCGACGTGCTGGAAAATAAAGATGTCGAAGATGTCGCGACCTCTGAAATACCGCAGAACGCCGTAGTACCGCCGCAGCCGCAGCTTGAACAGGTCAACCAGGCGCTGGTTGCACAGACCGGTTCTCCGGAATACGCGCCGCATGTGATCAACACGCCGCTGTCGTTCCTGATTAAAAGTGCGCTGAACAGTAACATCTTCGGTGAACCAGGCTGGATGGGCACTGGCTGGCGCGCCGGTCGCGATCTGCAACGCCGCGATATCGGTGGTAAAACGGGGACCACCAACAGCTCAAAAGATGCGTGGTTCTCCGGCTACGGCCCGGGGGTTGTGACCTCGGTATGGATTGGTTTTGACGATCACCGCCGCGATCTGGGGCGCACGACCGCTTCCGGGGCGATTAAGGATCAGATCTCCGGCTATGAAGGGGGAGCTAAAAGCGCCCAGCCGGCATGGGATGACTTTATGAAACGCGTGCTCGAAGGCGTACCGGAAGAACCGTTAACGCCACCGCCTGGCGTGGTCACGGTCAACATCGACCGGAGTACCGGGCAGCTGGCGAGCGGCGGCAACAGTCGTGCCGAATACTTCATTGATGGCACACAGCCTACCCACCAGGCGGTTCATGAAGTGGGGACAACGATCACCGATGGCGGTGGCGAAACTCACGAACTGTTCTGACAAAAAAAGCGCCTGCGGGCGCTTTTTCTTTTTCAGCCGGCTTATCAGACCGGTTCTTCAGGAGCGCGTTGGGCAGCCTACAGGCGTCCCTGGGCCACTAGCCACTCGCGAACCAAAAACAGAGCGCTGACGTTGCGCGCTTCATTAAAATCTTCATCATCCAGCAGCGTCATGAGCTGCGACAGCGGCCAGCGCACCTGCGGTAATGGTTCCGGCTCATCACCCGGCAGCGATTCCGGGTACAGGTCCTCTGCCACCAGAATATTCATCTTGCTGGAGAAATAGGACGGCGCCATACTCAGTTTTTTCAGGAACGTCAGCTTATTGGCGCCGAAACCGACCTCTTCTTTCAGTTCGCGGTTCGCGGCTTCCATGACGGTTTCACCCGGGTCAATCAACCCTTTAGAAAATCCAAGCTCATACGACTCGGTGCCGACGGCATATTCACGAATCAGAATGAGATGGTCATCGACAATCGGTACAATCATCACGGCTTCACGCGTAGAAGGGCGCATGCGTTCATAAACGCGACGCACGCCGTTGCTGAATTCCAGATCCACGCTTTCAACGTTAAAAAGACGCGAACGCGCGACGGTTTCAACATTGAGAATGGTGGGTTTTTGTAATGATTTGCTCATTGTTATCGATCTATGCTGTGATTCCAGAGGTCATTGTGCGATACGCAGCACGGTTTCGGCAATTCAATTCGCCACTTATTTACATAGTTGCAACTTTAGCAACCCAAACTTAATAATCAGAAAGACAAAAAAGTCAATAGGTTGAAATGTTTTTGAGAATTTGCTGATTCCTGAATTTTAACGTTTTTGATAAGCTTGTATGCTGCTGTATTGCACGATATTTTTTTCCCGTGTTTACACGACATCTGCCGATAGCACACTGCAGGTTCACGCAAAGTGTTAAGCAACTAAAGACACCTGTAAGAAAAGAATAACTATGATGGGATGGGCATGGGCACCTTTCTGATTTCTTTCACAGCTCTGCTAATCTGCGCATTGCTTATCGGGTGGTGGTATCGATCGCTTGCCAGACGTCGCCGCCTCCCTCTCCTGCATGCCTTTAGCGATGCCGTCACGCGCAAGCTGGCTGAGCAAGAGCGTCTCGCGGTGGAAAAGTATCTTGAAGGACTCAACCGCGCCCAGCAGATGCCAGCATCTGGGGCAAGCGTTGCCCCTGCCGTACTCTCGCTAACTCTGCAGAGCGATACCGTTTTCACGGTAACTCGTTCCATTACGCGCTACGGTATTACCACTGACGATCCGAACAAATGGCGCTACTTCCTCGACTCGGTGGAGGTACATCTGCCGCCGTTCTGGGAACAGTATATCAATGACGAGAATAGCGTTGAGCTGATACCTACCGACAGCCTGCCGCTGGTGATTGCACTCAACGGCCATGCGCTCAGCGACTACCCGCAGGAGAGCCGCGGTTACGCGCTTGAACGGGCGTCAGCGACCCAGGCTTCAATCCGCGGTGAAGAGAGCGAGCAGATCGAGCTGCTGAGCATTCGCCAGGAAACCCCTGAGGAATACGCCCTCAGTCGGCCGGAGGGCCTGCGCGAAGCAATCTTTATCGTCACCTCCTTCCTGCTGTTTTACTTCAGCCTGATAAGCCCCTACGTTTTTACCCCATGGCTGCTGGGCGGCGGGCTGCTGCTGCTGGCTGCAGGACTGTGGGGCATTTATGCTCCACCGCGTAAAACCGCGCTCCGGGAGATCCACTGCCTGCGCGGGATGCCCAAACGCTGGGGGCTGTTCGGCGAAAACGACCAGGAGCACATCAATAATATCTCCCTGGGGATTATCGACCTGATCTATCCGCGCCACTGGCAGCCCTGGATTGCGCAGGACCTTGGCCAGCAGACGGATATCGATATCTATCTCACTCGCCACGTCGTGCGCCAGGGGCGTTTCCTGTCGCTGCACGATGAAGTGAAACACTTCCCGCTGCAATACTGGCTGCGCAGCGCCATTATCGCCATCGGCGCACTGCTGGTCGTCGTAATGCTGTGGGCCAGCGTACCGTTGAATATGCCATTTAAGTTCACGATTTCATGGCTGAAAGGGGCACAAACCATTGAAGCGACGACTGTTGCCCAGTTGGAAAAGTCGCAGGTACGCATCGGTGATACGCTGCGGTTGAAAGGCAGCGGCACGTGTAATATCCACTCCCCGGATACCTGGACGGCGAAAGAAAACTCACCGTTTATGCCGTTTGATTGCTCGCAGATCATCTGGAATGACGCACCTCCGCTACCGCTGCCGGAGTCCGACGTCGTCAGTAAAGCCACTGCGCTAATGCAATCCGTTCAGCGCCAGCTGCATCCCGATCCGGACGATGACTCACATGTCAGCCCCGCTCTGCGTTCGGCGATTCAGAAATCAGGCATGGTATTGCTGGATGATTTTGGCGATATCGTTATTAAAACCAATAACCTGTGTGCCGCGAAAGATGACTGTACTCGTTTAAAGAACGCGCTGGTTAACCTTGGCAATACGCGCAGCTGGGAATCTCTGATAAAACGCGCCAACTCCGGCAAGCTCGATGGCGTGAACGTGCTGCTGCGCCCGGTAAGCGCCGAGTCGCTGGAAAATCTGGTGACAACGTCAACGGCGCCGTTTGTGATCCGCGAAACATCACGCGCCGCTCAGGCCCTGAACAGCCCTGCCCCCGGTGGTTTCTTGATCGTCAGCGATGAAGGCAGCGACCTGGTCAATCAGCCGTGGCCAACCACCAGCCTGTATGACTATCCGGCACATGAGCAATGGGGAGAACTACAGCGACTGGCCGGGATGCTAATGCATACACCGTTCCACGCAGAGGGAATAGTCACTAATCTCTATACCGATGCGAATGGAACGCAACATATTAATCTACACCGCATTCCGGATCGTTCAGGCCTGTGGCGCTATCTGGGTACGACGCTGCTGCTGCTGACCATGCTGGGCTGCATGTCCTGGCACGGGATCCTGACGCTTCGTCGCTACCAGCGTCATCGCCAGCGTATGGAAGATATTCAGAAATACTACGAAAGCTGTCTGAATCCGGTTCTCATCCCCTCACCGGATCATCAAGAGTAATTCCCTGTGCGATGGGGTGTGATACCCTGTCGCGCATTTCCCCTCGCTGGAGACTCACCATGCATTTTGATATCGCCTGGCAGGAGGTTGATACCGTTCTGCTGGATATGGATGGCACGCTACTCGACCTCGCCTTCGACAACTATTTTTGGCAAAAACTGGTTCCGGAAACCTGGGGGGCGACGCGCGGGCTCAACCTGCAAGAGGCCAAAGAGGCAATGCATCAGGAGTATCACGCGGTGCAGCATACGCTAAACTGGTACTGTCTGGACTACTGGAGCGAGCGCCTGAATTTGGATATTCGTGCGATGACCAGCGAACAGGGGCCAAAAGCGGCGCTGCGTGAAGATACCATCCCGTTCCTCGATGCGCTCAAGGCCAGCGGCAAGCGCCGTATCCTCCTGACCAACGCCCATCCGCACAACCTGGCGGTGAAGCTCGAACATACCGGTCTCGACGCACACCTTGATTTATTACTTTCCACCCACACATTTGGTTATCCGAAAGAAGATCAGCGCCTGTGGCGTGCGGTGGCAGAAGAAACCGGCTTCGATGCGCGTAAAACGCTCTTTGTTGACGATAGCGAGGCGATTCTGGATGCCGCAACTCAGTTTGGTATTCGCTACTGCCTGGGTATCACCAATCCGGATTCCGGGCTGGCGGATAAAAGCTACGCCCGCCACCCTGGACTGAACGACTACCGGCGTCTGATCCCTTCGCTGAACCCAAAGGAGAGGCCATGAAAGAAAAGCCCGCCGAGGCCGTCAGGCTGGATAAATGGCTTTGGGCAGCCCGCATTTATAAAACCCGTGCACTGGCGCGCGAGATGATTGAAGGCGGCAAGGTGCATTACAACGGACAGCGCAGCAAGCCGGGTAAAGTCGTTGAGCAAGGCGCCACCCTGACATTACGCCAGGGCAACGATGAGCGCACCCTGCTGATCTTAGGGATAACGGAACAGCGCAGACCTGCCAGCGAAGCCGTCGCGTTATATGAAGAGACGGCAGAGAGCATCGAGAAACGCGAGAAAATGGCGCTGGCGCGCAAAATGAACGCGCTAACCATGCCGCATCCCGACAGACGTCCGGACAAGAAAGAACGCCGCGACCTGATGAGATTTAAACACGGCGACAGTGAATAATCGCCTATACCTGTAGGCACCGCTGTTGCCAGCAAGAGAGACCATTATGACTCAACACGATCAATTACATCGTTATCTGTTTGAAAACTATGCCGTACGCGGTGAACTGGTTACCGTCTCGGAAACCCTGGAACAGATTCTGGCTAACCACAGCTACCCGCAGCCGGTCAAAACCGTGCTGGCAGAGCTGCTGGTTGCCACCAGCCTGCTGACCGCAACGCTGAAGTTTGCCGGCGATATTACCGTGCAGCTGCAGGGCGATGGTCCTCTGTCTCTGGCGGTCATTAACGGGACAAACCAGCAGCAGCTGCGCGGCGTAGCGCGAATTCAGGGCGATATCCCGGAAGATGCGGACCTGAAAACGCTGGTCGGTAACGGTTACCTGGTCATTACCATCTCTCCGGATGAAGGCGAGCGCTATCAGGGCGTGGTCGGTCTGGAAGGCGAAACGCTGGCGGCTTGCCTGGAAGATTATTTCCAGCGCTCAGAACAGCTGCCAACGCGTCTTATCATTCGCACCGGCGAACATGAAGGCAAACCAATGGCTGGCGGCATGCTGCTCCAGGTGATGCCGGCACAAGAGACTCAGGCCAACGACTTCGAACATCTGGCAACGCTGACCGAGACTATCAAGGCCGAGGAGCTGTTCACCCTGGCGGCCTCAGACGTCCTGTGGCGTCTGTATCACGAAGAAGAAGTGACCGTGTACGATCCGCAGAACGTGGAATTTAAATGTACCTGTTCTCGTGAACGCTGCGCCGGCGCGCTGAAAACGCTGCCGGATGAAGAGATCGACAGCATCCTCGCTGACGAAGGTGAAATTGATATGCACTGCGATTACTGCGGCAATCACTACCTCTTCAACGCAATGGATATCGCCGAGATTCGCAATAATGCGTCTCCGGCCGACCTGCAGGTTCACTGATAATCCTGCCCGTCCGAGCTCACGGCGGAGGTTTTCTCCCTCCGCCGCATCTGCCGTCAAGCTTTTCCTCGCGAGATGAATCGATTTTCACTGAAAGAGTTACGTAATTTTCTTTCAAGAAAGCGATTACATTCACAATTCAGCAGTTTCTTTAATTACTTTTTAACCAATAAGAAACATCTATCCCCACCAACGACCAATTTCCTGAGATAATCACGCATGTTTCGTGACAGGAGTCACCGTGTTTTTCGTAAGTAAGGCGTTTGTCGAGATACGTAAATCTATGAGCCTGGTCGCGGTCTATACCCCGAAAGAACCCCTACAATTTAAAGCAGTATATATTATTGGCTAAGGAGCAGTGACATGCGCGTTAATAATGGTTTAACCCCGCAGGATCTCAAGGCTTATGGTATCAATGACGTCCAGGATATCGTCCACAACCCCAGTTACGATACACTGTATCAGGAAGAACTCGATCCCACTCTGGAAGGGTATGAGCGTGGCGTACTGACCAGTCTTGGCGCTATCGCCGTCGATACCGGTATTTTTACCGGTCGTTCGCCGAAAGATAAATATATCGTTCGTGACGATACGACCCGCGATACCGTGTGGTGGTCTGATAAAGGCAACGGTAAGAACGACAACAAACCACTCTCTCAGGAAACCTGGCAACATCTGAAAGGTCTGGTCACTCACCAGCTCTCCGGCAAGCGCCTGTTCATCGTTGATGCGTTCTGCGGCGCCAATGCCGACACGCGTCTGAGCGTGCGCTTCATTACCGAAGTGGCCTGGCAGGCACACTTCGTCAAAAATATGTTTATTCGCCCAAGCGACGAAGAGCTGGCCAGCTTTAAGCCAGACTTTATCGTGATGAACGGCGCCAAATGCACCAACCCGCAGTGGCAGGAACAGGGCCTGAACTCTGAAAACTTCGTTGCCTTCAACCTGACCGAGCGTATCCAGCTGATCGGCGGTACCTGGTACGGCGGCGAAATGAAGAAAGGGATGTTCTCTATTATGAACTACCTGCTGCCGCTGCAGGGCATCGCGTCGATGCACTGTTCCGCTAACGTCGGCGAAAAAGGCGATGTTGCAGTCTTCTTCGGCCTCTCAGGCACCGGCAAGACCACTCTTTCTACCGATCCAAAGCGTCGCCTGATTGGCGATGACGAGCACGGCTGGGATGACGATGGCGTCTTCAACTTCGAAGGCGGCTGCTATGCCAAGACCATTAAACTTTCCGAAGCCGCAGAGCCTGATATCTATCATGCGATTCGCCGCGATGCGCTGCTGGAAAACGTCGTGGTTCGCGCAGACGGCACGATTGATTTCGATGATGGTTCGAAAACCGAGAACACCCGTGTTTCCTACCCTATCAACCATATCGAGAACATCGTTAAGCCAATTTCGAAAGCGGGCCATGCCACCAAAGTTATCTTCCTGACCGCTGATGCCTTTGGCGTGCTGCCTCCGGTCTCGCGGCTGACTGCTGACCAGACCCAGTATCACTTCCTCTCTGGCTTTACCGCTAAGCTGGCCGGTACCGAGCGTGGCGTTACAGAACCGACGCCAACCTTCTCGGCCTGCTTCGGCGCGGCGTTCCTGTCGCTGCACCCGACGCAGTATGCAGAAGTCCTGGTGAAGCGCATGCAGGCATCCGGCGCACAGGCCTACCTGGTCAATACCGGCTGGAACGGCACCGGCAAACGTATCTCGATTAAAGATACCCGCGCTATTATCGACGCCATCCTCGACGGCTCGCTGGACAACGCGGAAACCTTCACGCTGCCGATGTTTGATTTGCAGATCCCAACCTCGCTGCCGGGCGTTGATACGCACATCCTCGACCCGCGTAACACCTACGGTTCGCCGGAACAGTGGCAGGAGAAAGCCGAACAGCTGGCGAAGCTGTTCGTTGAAAACTTCGAGAAGTATACCGATACGCCGGCGGGCGCAGCGCTGGTTGCTGCCGGTCCAAAACGCTAAGCGTGTAGCCATAAAGAAAAAGCCGGGCAAATGCCCGGCTTTTTTATGCTCTCTTGCTGACTCGCATGATTCAGATAGCGATGAACGGCTGACTAACTTTCTTTACTCTGCTTCGTCGGCACCAGCGCTCGTTGAACCGGAACCGGTAGCCAGGCGCGAATCAACAACCCGCCCCGCTCGCTGGAGTCAATCTCCAGACGGCCGTTATGGTTATCGATAATGCGCTGCACAATGGCTAATCCCAGGCCCGTACCACTGGTACTGCGGGCGCTGTCGCCACGGACAAACGGCTGGAATAAATGCTCGCGTTGTTCCGGCTTAATCCCCGGGCCATCATCCTCCACCTGGAACCAGGCGCTGCTCGCTTCGCTACCGCTGCTGACCTTGATCCAGCCATTGCCATAGCGCGCGGCGTTAACCACCATATTGGCCAGCGCACGCTTGATAGACAGCGGATGGATGCGCAGCAGAATCTCTCCGGCCTGCAGATCCGTCGCAATTTCTCGCTCGTAGCCGCTCTCCGCGGCGATAACCTCACCCAGCACGGAGTTAAGGTCCGCCAGCTCCATCGGCATCTCCTGGCCGGTACGCAGGTAATCAATAAACTGCTCGATGATGGCGTTACACTCTTCGATATCTTTGTTGATCGACTCGGCAAGGTAACCGTCCTCTTCCCCCATCATCTCCGTTGCCAGACGAATACGCGTCAACGGCGTACGCAAATCGTGGCTAAC
Source organism: Klebsiella sp. I138 (assembly GCF_051131765.1). Taxonomy (NCBI): domain Bacteria; kingdom Pseudomonadati; phylum Pseudomonadota; class Gammaproteobacteria; order Enterobacterales; family Enterobacteriaceae; genus Klebsiella; species Klebsiella sp. I138. Next base: position 4,566,751 of record NZ_CP180447.1, on the reverse strand, counting down.
GCCGGCCATCAGCAACGTACGATCATCGGCCAGCTGCTTGACGCCTGCGGCCATGTGGTTAAAGGCCCGGGTGACCGAACGCACCTCGGATGCGCCGTATTCCCGCAGCGGCGGCGGAATAATGCCGCGTCCGACCTGCAACGCCGCATGCTCAAGATCGACAAGCGGCCGGTTCTGAATACGGATAAACAGCCAGGCGCCGCCAATCGCCAGCAGCATAATCGCCAGGGTATAGCGGAACAGCGGTGAGAAGTCACCCTGATGGATTTCTGTCAGCGGTACGCGCACCCAAATATTGGGCGACAGCCAGGTTTTCAACCACACCACGGGAGAGCTTTTGTTCACCTCAACCCGCACTTCGGTTGGCCCACCGAGCTGGTGCGCCATCTGCTGACTTAAAAACTCATAATGCTGCGCCCAGCGCAGACCTGCGTCTTCCGCCGCTTCATTGGAATAGAGCGAAATGCCCAGCTCGCGATAAATTTCGCGCCGAAACGCCGGCGGCACCACCAGCTGGGTGCCATCCTCCAGCTGCAGTTTATCGGTCATCAGCATACGCACTTCGTATGCCAGCACCTTATTAAACTGCTGGAGGCTCGGCAGAATCGCAAAATTCAGCACCACCAGATAGGTCGTCACCAGGCTGACAAACAGCAAAGTGACAATCAATAACAGGGTGCGAGCAAACGAGCTTCGCGGCGAAAAGCGCACGCGTTTCATGCCTTAGCGCCGTCCGGCACGAATACGTAGCCAAGCCCCCACACGGTCTGGATATAGCGCGGATGTGCCGGGTCTTCTTCAACCATGCGGCGCAGGCGGGAGATTTGCACGTCGATGGAACGCTCCATCGCCGAATATTCGCGTCCGCGGGCGAGGTTCATCAGTTTATCGCGGGAGAGCGGTTCACGCGGATGGCTGACCAACGCTTTCAATACCGCAAATTCACCGCTGGTGAGCGGCATGGGTTCATCTTCGCGGAACATCTCGCGGGTACCGAGATTCAGTTTGAACTTACCAAAGGCGATCACCGCCTCTTCCTGGGACGGCGCACCCGGCAGCTCATTTGCCTGACGGCGCAGCACGGCGCGAATACGGGCCAGCAGCTCACGCGGGTTGAACGGTTTCGGAATATAGTCGTCCGCACCGATTTCAAGGCCCACAATACGGTCTACCTCTTCCCCTTTGGCCGTCACCATAATGATCGGCATCGGGTTGCTCTGGCTACGCAAACGACGGCAAATGGACAGGCCATCTTCGCCCGGCAGCATCAAATCCAGCACCATCAGGTGGAAGGATTCACGAGTCAGCAGACGATCCATTTGTTCAGCGTTTGCGACGCTTCGAACCTGGAAGCCTTGCTCGGTCAGATAACGTTCGAGCAGCGCGCGCAGGCGCATGTCGTCGTCGACAACCAGAATCTTATAATTCTCTTGCATTGTTTATACTCCCAAAGGTTCACTGCAATTGTCAGAGCGTATTCTCAAAAAAGCCCGGGTCGCCCACCAGCTAAATCTGGTATATATTCCAGGCTAAATTGTTACAAAGCATATTTAACAGCAGCTTAAGTATACATTTAATCATAAGACACATTATTTATCCTGTCGGTATTATTACGCACTACGAATTGTGCGCTACCGCACATCACCATGCGCAATGTCCGACAATCAGAAGGTAGAACGATGAATGAAAACGCCGCTGATCACCCGTGAAGGGTATGAAAAACTTAAAAAAGAGATGGACTACTTGTGGCGTGAAGAACGTCCGGAGGTCACCAAAAAAGTGACCTGGGCTGCCAGCCTTGGCGATCGTAGCGAAAACGCAGATTACCAGTACAACAAAAAGCGCCTGCGCGAAATCGACCGCCGGGTGCGCTATCTCACCAAATGCCTGGAAAATCTGAAAATCGTCGATTACTCCCCGCAGCAGGAGGGCAAGGTGTTTTTCGGCTCATGGGTTGAAATCGAAAACGATGAGGGCGATACCAAGCGCTTTCGCATCGTCGGCTACGATGAAATCTTTGGGCGTAAAGACTATATCTCTATCGACTCACCGATGGCTCGTGCGCTGCTGAAAAAAGAGGTCGGCGATCTGGCGGTGGTTAACACGCCTGCCGGTGAAGCAAGCTGGTACGTGAATGATATCGAATATGTGAAATAACGCGTCCGGAACAGTCTGAGAGCCTCGTGCCGTGACTGGCATTTTGCCGTGTCAGTCCGTATAACTATCCCCTGATTTTCGATCTACAAGATGAAACAGACATGATGAATGATTCGCTCTGCCGCATTATTGCGGGTGAACTTCAGGCCAGAGCTGAACAGGTAGAAGCTGCCGTTCGCCTGCTTGATGAAGGGAATACCGTGCCGTTTATCGCACGCTATCGTAAAGAAGTCACCGGCGGTCTGGATGACACGCAGCTGCGTAATCTGGAAACCCGGCTCGGTTATTTGCGAGAACTGGAAGACCGCCGTCAATCGATCCTCAAATCGATCGGTGAACAGGGTAAGCTAACCGACGCGCTGGAAAAAGCGATTACCACCACCCTGAGCAAAACCGAGCTCGAAGACCTCTACCTGCCCTATAAACCGAAACGTCGCACCCGCGGGCAAATCGCAATTGAAGCCGGGCTGGAGCCGCTGGCGGATCTGCTGTGGAACGAGCCGTCCCACGACCCGGAAACGGAAGCCGCGAAGTTTATCGATGCCGATAAAGGCGTCGCCGATACGAAAGCCGCGCTGGATGGCGCGCGTTATATTCTGATGGAACGTTTCGCCGAAGACGCCGCGCTGCTGGCAAAGGTGCGTAACTACCTGTGGAAGAATGCGCATCTGGTGGCCACGGTGGTCAGTGGGAAAGAAGAGGAAGGGGCAAAATTCCGCGACTACTTCGATCACCATGAACCTGTTGCTTCCGTCCCTTCGCACCGCGCGCTCGCCATGTTCCGTGGCCGTAACGAAGGCATATTGCAGCTGGCTCTGAATGCTGACCCGCAGTTTGATGAGCCGCCAAAAGAGAGCCACTGCGAACAGATTATTATCGACCACCTGGGTTTACGTCTGAACAACGCCGCGGCGGACAGCTGGCGCAAAGGGGTCGTAAGCTGGACATGGCGCATCAAGGTACTGATGCATCTGGAAACCGAGCTGATGGGCACCGTACGCGAACGCGCGGAAGAGGAAGCCATCAACGTATTTGCCCGCAACCTGCACGATCTGCTGATGGCCGCACCGGCCGGATTGCGCGCGACCATGGGTCTCGATCCGGGCCTGCGTACCGGCGTAAAAGTCGCCGTTGTCGATGGCACCGGTAAACTGGTCGCGACGGACACTATCTACCCGCACACCGGGCAGGCCGCCAAAGCCGCGGTTGCCGTCGCTGCGCTGTGTGAAAAACACAACGTTGAGCTGGTGGCTATCGGTAACGGAACGGCATCGCGCGAAACTGAGCGCTTCTTCCTCGATGTGCAGCAGCAGTTCCCGAAAGTCACCGCTCAAAAAGTGATCGTCAGCGAAGCCGGTGCATCCGTCTACTCCGCCTCTGAACTGGCGGCCCTTGAGTTCCCGGATCTCGATGTGTCTCTGCGCGGCGCCGTTTCCATTGCCCGTCGTCTGCAAGATCCGCTGGCCGAGCTGGTGAAGATCGACCCGAAATCCATTGGCGTGGGCCAGTATCAGCACGACGTCAGCCAGTCGCAGCTGGCGCGTAAGCTGGATGCGGTCGTCGAAGACTGCGTTAACGCCGTCGGCGTGGATCTGAACACCGCCTCCGTGCCGCTGCTCACCCGCGTGGCTGGCCTGACGCGCATGATGGCGCAGAACATCGTCGCCTGGCGCGATGAAAACGGCCAGTTCAAGAACCGCCAGCAGCTGCTGAAAGTCAGCCGTCTCGGCCCAAAAGCCTTCGAGCAGTGTGCCGGGTTCCTGCGCATCAACCACGGCGACAACCCGCTGGATGCCTCCACCGTTCACCCGGAAGCGTATCCCATCGTTGAGCGCATTCTGGCCGCCACCCAGCAGGCGTTAAACGACCTGATGGGCAACAGCAGTGAGTTACGCAATCTAAAAGCGTCCGACTTCACCGATGAGAAATTCGGCGTGCCGACCGTGTCAGACATCATCAAAGAGCTGGAAAAACCCGGTCGGGACCCGCGTCCGGAGTTTAAAACCGCGAAGTTCGCTGATGGAGTGGAAACCATGAATGACCTGCTGCCAGGCATGGTACTGGAAGGCGCGGTCACCAACGTTACTAACTTTGGCGCCTTTGTCGATATCGGCGTTCACCAGGATGGTCTGGTGCATATTTCATCGCTGTCGAACAAATTCGTCGAGGATCCGCATACCGTTGTGAAAGCGGGCGACATCGTGCAGGTCAAAGTGATGGAAGTCGATCTGCAGCGCAAACGCATCGCGCTGACCATGCGCCTGGATGAGCAACCAGGCGAGAGCAACGCGCGACGCGGCGGCGGTAACGAACGTGCGCAGGGCAATCGCCCGGCGGCGAAAGCGGCGAAACCACGCGGGCGTGAGGCGCAGTCCGGCGGTAACAGCGCCATGATGGACGCCCTGGCAGCCGCTATGGGCAAAAAACGCTAATCCCTTTCCGGCCCTCATTACGAGGGCCGTTTTCCCCACGCCCGTTCTCAGCACCCGATTTTGTATACTCCGGTAACCGGTTAATTACGGTTAATAAAGGCGAGTAAATACGCTATTTATTAAAATTTCATTCCGTTAACTAATGAAACCTTAATTAAACATTAAGTGATGAAATAAATTTTAACCTTATTTATCGCTACAATGCAGACCTTGAGTCATATCAAAAAAGCCGCACATTTCCGGAGAATGCCGATTATTACGCCAATTATGTATTGATGATAAAAACCATTATCATTATCATCATTTGCAGTAAGTATATAATTTCCTCCGTTGGCTCGTCTCCCCGGTGCTGTGCGGCGACCGCACACGGAAACTCTCGTTTAGTTAGCGATTACAGGTAGGCCCTATGCAATTCACTCCTGATAGTGCGTGGAAAATCACGGGTTTCTCTCGCGATATTAGCCCGGCTTATCGTCAGAAACTGTTATCCCTTGGAATGCTGCCAGGTTCTTCTTTTAATGTGGTCCGCGTGGCTCCGCTTGGCGATCCCGTGCATATCGAAACCCGGCGCGTGAGCCTGGTATTACGCAAAAAAGATCTCGATTTAATCGAACTGGAAGCGGTTGCACAATAACACCTGGCCCGGCACTCAGAGTCTGAAATATGAAAAAGTTAACCCTTGGTTTAATTGGTAATCCGAACTCCGGTAAGACAACGTTATTCAATCAGCTCACTGGCGCACGTCAGCGCGTAGGTAACTGGGCCGGGGTCACCGTTGAGCGTAAAGAAGGCGCGTTTACCACGACCGATCACCAGGTCACGCTGGTTGACCTGCCAGGCACCTATTCACTCACGACCATCTCTTCTCAGACCTCTTTGGATGAGCAGATCGCCTGCCACTATATCCTCAGCGGCGACGCCGACATGCTGATCAACGTGGTCGACGCTTCCAATCTGGAACGCAATCTCTATCTGACGCTTCAGCTGCTGGAGCTGGGTATCCCCTGCATCGTTGCGCTGAACATGCTGGATATTGCTGAGAAGCAAAAAATCCGTATCGATGTTGACGCCCTGGCGGCTCGCCTGGGTTGCCCGGTGATCCCGCTGGTCTCCACCCGTGGGCGCGGTATCGAAGCCTTAAAAATGGCCGTCGACCGCCACCAGCAAAATACGGCGCTGGAGCTGGTGCACTACCCTCAGCCGCTGCTGCGTGAAGCCGAAAAGCTGGCCGAGGAGATGGCGCAGGATATCCCTCAGCGTCAGCGCTGCTGGCTGGGCCTGCAAATGCTGGAAGGCGACATTTACAGCCGAGAGTACGCCGGAAATGCGGCGCATAAGCTCGACGATGCGCTGGCAAACCTGAGCGCAGAAATTGACGATCCGGCGCTGCATATTGCGGATGCCCGCTATCAAAGCATTGCGGCCATCTGCGATGCCGTCAGCAACACGCTGACCGCCGAACCGAGCCGCTTCACCACCGCGATGGACAAAATCATCCTCAGCCGCGTGCTGGGGCTGCCGATCTTCCTGTTTGTGATGTACCTGATGTTCCTGCTGGCGATTAACATCGGCGGCGCATTGCAGCCGATCTTCGACGCCGGTTCCGTGGCTATCTTTATCCACGGCATCCAGTGGTTAGGTTACACCCTGCATCTCCCGGACTGGCTGACCGTTTTCCTTGCCCAGGGGATTGGCGGCGGTATCAATACCGTACTCCCGCTGGTACCGCAGATCGGCATGATGTATCTGTTCCTCTCCTTCCTTGAAGACTCCGGCTATATGGCACGTGCCGCATTCGTCATGGACCGCCTGATGCAGGCGCTTGGCCTGCCGGGGAAATCCTTCGTCCCACTGATTGTCGGCTTCGGCTGTAACGTACCGTCGGTGATGGGCGCCCGAACTCTGGATGCGCCGCGCGAACGCCTGATGACTATCATGATGGCGCCGTTTATGTCCTGTGGCGCGCGTCTGGCGATTTTCGCCGTATTCGCCGCCGCCTTCTTCGGCCAGAATGGGGCACTGGCGGTCTTCTCGCTGTATCTGCTCGGTATCGTGATGGCAATCCTGACCGGCCTGATGCTCAAGCACACCATTATGCGTGGTGAAGCATCGCCGTTCGTTATGGAACTGCCGGTCTATCACGTCCCGCACATCAAAAGCCTGATCATCCAGACCTGGCAACGCCTGAAAGGCTTTGTACTGCGCGCGGGTAAAGTTATCGTTATCGTCAGTATTTTCCTGAGCGCGCTGAACAGCTTCTCGCTCAACGGCAAGCTGGTGGATAACATTAACGATTCGGCGCTGGCCTCCGTCAGCCGCATCATCACCCCGGTATTTAAACCTATCGGCGTGCATGAAGATAACTGGCAGGCTACCGTTGGATTGTTCACCGGTGCGATGGCAAAAGAGGTGGTCGTCGGGACGCTGAACACGCTCTACACCGCCGAAGATATTCAGAATGAAGCGTTTAACCCGCAGGAATTTCATCTCGGTGATGAACTGCTGGCCGCGCTGGACGAAACCTGGCAGAGCCTGAAAGATACCTTCAGCCTGAGCGTACTGGCGAACCCTATCGAAGCCAGTAAAGGCGATGGTGAAATGGAGACCGGTGCCATGGGCGTTATGGGCAGTAAATTCGGCAGCGCAGCGGCCGCCTACAGCTACCTGATATTCGTACTGCTCTATATTCCGTGTATCTCGGTGATGGGGGCTATCGCTCGTGAATCCAGCCGCGGATGGATGTCGTTCTCTATCCTGTGGGGGCTGAATATCGCCTACTCGCTTTCCACGCTGTACTATCAGACCGTGAGTTTCAGCCAGCATCCGCGCTACAGCCTGGTGTGCATTCTGTCGGTGGTGTTATTTAACATCGTGGTCTTTGGTCTGTTGCGCCGGGCCCGCAGCCGAGTCGATGTCTCCCTGCTGGCCACGCGTAAAACGCCGTCATCCTGCTGTCAGAGTCCGGCGGGTGATTGCCACTAAGAGGTCATCATGGCATCGTTGATTGAAGTACGCGATATGCTGGCCCTGCAGGGGCGTATGGAGGCAGCTCAGCTCAGCGCTCGTCTGCATGCCCCGCAGCCGCTGGTCGATGCTATGCTGAGCCGTCTGGAAGCCATGGGGAAAGCCGTGCGCATCACGGAAGACGCGGATGGCTGTCTGTCCGGAAGCTGCAAAAGTTGCCCCGAGGGAAAGGCCTGCCTGCGAGAGTGGTGGGCGCTGCGCTGATAACGTGGCTGCGGGGCGATAAAACGTACGTGCGATAAAACAAAAGCGGGTCCTGAGACCCGCTTTTGTTTATTTGTAGACGTCGGCGTTGGCGTGAACGGTTTTCTCGTTTTTCTCACCGGCAATCACCACAAAATACTTGCCGCCCAGCTTATCCGCTTTCTTCGACAGGTCGCGCTTTGCATCCATCGGCGAAGTCGTTTTTGAGGTGGTAATGCTCCCGACCTTCGTCAGCTTCATTGACGCGACTTCATCTTTTTGAATCTCTTTCGCCGCAAATGCACCAAAAGACAGGGACCCAATCACCAGAGATGCAACAATACCCGTAATAAGTTTCATAGCCTCAACTCTCCATAAGGTTGTTGTTATAGGCCACGGCGGCGACAGAAATTCATTCTCCCCGTGACAACCTAAGTATTGCTATGACCGGGATTTTTGCCACAGCCCGCTAAAAATAATTGCTCAGCCGGCTTTTCAACGCCACCAGCGGCTCGCAAAACGCCTGCGGGTGCGAGATAAACGGCGCATGGGCCGCTTTGTCAAAGATGATGGATTCACTCTGCGGCCATAATGCATCCAGCACCGGGACAATTTTCCGCGGCACCAGACCGTCGAGTCGGCCATATATCCGCAGGAATGGCTGCGTTAATGCCGCCAGCGGCTGGCGTAAATCGGCCGTCTTAAGGATTTCCAGTCCGCCGTTTAACACCTCGGCGGACGGCATTGGCAACGACAGCACGGTACTTTTCAACGCCCGGGCATCCTGGCGTGCGCTTTCCGTACCCATCGTTTGCAGTGCCAGAAAACGCTCTACGGTGCGCTGAAAATCTTCGCTCAGTTGCTGCTGAAAACCACTCAGCACATCCGCCTTGATCCCCGGCCAGTCACCATCGGCACCAAAACAGGGGGAAGAGGCTACGGTGACCAGCGCCTGGACGCGTTCCGGGTGACGCAGGGCAACCTGGCTTGCCACCAGCCCACCGAGACTCCAGCCCAGCCAGATAGCCTGCTCCGGGGCCTGGATGAGGACCAGCCGCGCCATCTCTTCCAGCGACAGGGCGCCAAAGCCGCTGCTACGACCATACCCCGGTAGGTCAACCAGATGCAGCGTAAAGTGCGAGGCCAGTTCCGGCGTCACGCAATCCCATACTCTGGCATTCAGCCCCCATCCGTGCAGGAGCACAAGATGACACTTTCCTTCGCCCACGGTTTGCCACCAGATGTCGTTCATCAGTTACTGTTCTCTTTCCACCATTACGAGGTGAAATATGCTAACAGCACACAGCTTATGCTGGCTATGCCAAATGCCGCTGGCTATCGCCGGCTGGGGAATCTGCTCCCGCTGCACCGCCTCTCTGGCCCCCAGCCACCCACTTTGCCCACGGTGCGGCCTGCCGGCAGCTGCCAGCGCTATCCCCTGCGGCCGCTGCCTGCAGAAACCGCCGCCGTGGCAGCGGCTGGTTGCGGTTAATGATTACCGGCCTCCGCTCAGCGGTTTGATCCATCAGCTGAAATTTTCCCGTCGACCCGAGCTGGCGCCAGCGCTGGCACGCCTGCTGCTGCTACGTATTCGCCATAGCGCAGTGATCCCCCACCCGGACCGTCTCGTCAGCGTCCCGCTGTGGCAGCGCCGCCAGTGGCGGCGAGGGTTCAATCAAAGCGACCTGCTATGCCGTCCGCTGGCGCGTTGGCTGCACTGCGCATGGCACAGCGATGCTTTGCGCCGCACCCGACGAACCGCGACCCAGCACCGGCTCTCCGCACGGCTGCGCAAACAGAACCTGAAAAACGCCTTTCAGCTTGAAATATCAGTCAAGGGCCTCCATATCGCCATAGTGGATGATGTCGTCACAACCGGAAGCACCGTCGCTGAAATATCCCGCCAGCTTTTGCGAAACGGCGCCGCGACGGTTCAGGTATGGTGTATGTGCCGTACCTTGTAGACCCCTGCTGATGGGCGTATTATAACCAAGTAAAATAGTCAACTATTAGGCCAACGCTATGATCCGTATTTCCGATGCTGCACAAGCGCACTTTGCCAAATTGCTGGTAAACCAGGAAGAAGGGACACAAATTCGCGTATTTGTGATTAATCCCGGCACCCCAAACGCTGAGTGCGGCGTATCCTACTGCCCACCGGATGCGGTGGAAGACACCGACACGGCGCTGAAGTTTGAGCAACTGACTGCGTATGTCGACGAACTCAGCGCGCCTTATCTGGAAGACGCTGAAATTGACTTCGTCACCGATCAGCTTGGCTCCCAGCTAACCCTGAAAGCGCCAAATGCCAAGATGCGCAAAGTCTCCGACGATGCGCCGCTGATGGAACGCGTTGAATACATGCTGCAATCACAGATTAACCCGCAGCTGGCCGGTCATGGCGGGCGCGTCACGCTGATGGAAATCACCGAAGACGGTCTGGCTATCCTGCAGTTCGGCGGCGGTTGCAACGGCTGCTCAATGGTCGACGTGACCCTGAAAGAAGGGATCGAAAAACAGCTGCTGAACGAATTCCCGGAGCTGAAAGGCGTGCGCGATCTGACCGAGCACCAGCGCGGCGAGCACTCTTACTACTAAGTCCCCCTCCTCTTTCGTTAAGCCCGGCGGCGTTTTTCCTGCCGGGCCGCCCCCTGCCAATGTTACCGCACAACATTTACCGCTGAGTCATCCGGCAAAAACCCGGGAAAGAGTATGACTTAAGTCTCATATTTAAAATTTTACCCCGCAGGGTGATTCTCAACCCGGCCATGTTACCCGTATCATCTCTTTCAGGCACCGCTGCTATAAAAATAGCCAGCTATCCTTTCTTACAGGAGTGATAGCCGATTTTATGGCGCCATACCGTTTGCCAGCTCCGGCCAGGCATGCGAAAAGTGTTTGAAATTTGACGTTACCCATAACAAATGAAAGGCCAGGTAAATTATGCCATTAGTCATCGTTGCTATCGGGGTTGCCCTGCTGTTGCTGCTGATGATCCGTTTCAAAATGAACGGCTTCATCGCTCTGGTTCTGGTGGCGCTCGCCGTCGGACTTATGCAAGGTATGCCTCTGGATAAAGTCATCGTATCCATTAAAAACGGCGTTGGGGGAACCCTCGGCAGTCTTGCGCTGATCATGGGCTTTGGCGCTATGCTCGGTAAGCTGCTGGCAGATTGCGGCGGCGCTCAGCGAATTGCCACCACCTTAATCGCTAAGTTCGGTAAGAAGCATATTCAGTGGGCCGTCGTTCTGACCGGTTTTACCGTCGGCTTCGCGCTGTTCTACGAAGTAGGTTTTGTGCTGATGCTGCCGCTGGTCTTCACCATTGCTGCCTCTGCCCGTATCCCACTGCTGTATGTCGGTGTTCCAATGGCGGCGGCACTCTCCGTGACGCACGGATTCCTGCCTCCGCACCCGGGTCCAACGGCGATTGCCACCATCTTCCACGCCGATATGGGTAAAACCCTGCTGTACGGTACGCTGCTGGCTATCCCGACCGTCATTCTGGCCGGCCCGGTCTATGCCCGCTTCCTGAAGAACATCGATAAACCGATTCCGGAAGGACTGCACAACCCGAAAACCTTCACCGAAGAAGAGATGCCTGGCTTTGGCGTCAGCGTCTGGACTTCACTGGTTCCGGTGGTGCTGATGGCGATGCGCGCCGTCGCTGAAATGGTGTTACCGAAAGGCCACGCCTTCCTGCCCGTTGCCGAGTTCTTTGGCGACCCGGTGATGGCGACCCTGATTGCGGTCCTCATCGCCCTGTTCACCTTTGGCCTGAACCGTGGGCGCTCGATGGAGCAGATCAACGAAACGTTGACCTCATCGATCAAAATTATCGCCATGATGCTGTTGATCATCGGCGGCGGCGGCGCCTTTAAGCAGGTGCTGGTTGATAGCGGCATGGACAAATATATCGCCTCTATCATGCATGAATCCAACATGTCTCCGCTGTTTATGGCCTGGTCTATCGCGGCGGTACTGCGTATTGCACTCGGTTCTGCGACCGTTGCCGCCATCACGGCTGGCGGGATCGCCGCACCGCTGATTGCCACTACCGGCGTTAGCCCGGAGCTGATGGTTATCGCGGTCGGTTCCGGGAGCGTTATCTTCTCCCACGTAAACGATCCGGGCTTCTGGCTGTTTAAGGAATACTTCAACCTGACCATCGGCGAGACCATCAAGTCCTGGTCGATGCTGGAAACCATTATCTCAGTCTGCGGCCTGGTCGGCTGTCTGCTGCTGGGGATGGTCGTGTAAGCCAGACGTCAGCATAAAAAAGGCCGGGTCAGCATGTCGCGACCCGGCCTTTTTATTGGTACCTTTCACACGTTTCCCCGGTGCGCCTGTCGCAATCGGGGAACCGCAAAACTACTTTTTCTTCGTCGCCGCTTTGCGCCGCTTATCCAGATCCTTAATCAGCTTATTCACCCGCTCATCGGCAAACATCTGCTCAAGAGTGGTGGACAGCTTACGCCGCCAGTTCGGATATTCGGTACTGGTGCCGGGGATATTGACCGGGGTGGCCATTTCCAGCCAGTCTTCCGGCTGTAGCCCCAGCAATGCGCTGTTGCTGTCGGCAATGTAACGCTGCATCCCTCGATTCAGAGTAGACGTCATCGCCATCAGCGAGGCGTTATGCCCGGCGCGTTTTGGCAGGCAGCCGTACTGATGCAGCGCATCAAGCAGCCCCTGTTTCGCCAGCTCACGATCCTGATATAAGCCACGCAGAACCACTTCATCGGGATACAGGCCTAGCGATTTACCTAACGTCAGGTCTCCGCTTTCCCAGTAGCCACGCAGCGTCGGCAGATCATGCGTTGTCGCCACCGCCATAGATTGCTCCGGGTACGTCTGCGGCGCACGGAACGTCTTCTCATGATCGTTTTCGAAATAGAGTACTTTATAGGAATAGACGCCGCTCTTACGCAGCTTGCCGACAATCTCTACCGGCACGGTACCCAGGTCTTCACCAATCACCATACAGCGGTGACGCTGACTTTCCAGCGCCATAATCGACAGCAGGTCATCGACCGGATACTGCACATAGGCTCCGTGATCGGCGGTTTCACCATACGGGATCCACCACAGGCGTAGAACCGACATCACATGGTCGATACGCAACGCCCCGCAGTTTTGCATGTTGGCACGTAGCAGCTCGATAAACGGCTCATAGGCACGAGCGACGATGATATGCGGATCCATCGGCGGCAGGCCCCAATTTTGTCCCAAAGGACCCAGAATGTCCGGCGGCGCCCCGACGGAGGCTTTCAGACAATAGAGCTCACGGTCGCACCAGGTTTCCGAGCCGCCTTCCGCCACGCCCACCGCCAGGTCACGATACAAGCCAATTGGCATCGCATCACGCTGGCTGGTTTGCCAGCATTCGGCAAACTGGGAATACGCCAGCCACTGTAGCCAGAGGTAGAAACTCACCTCATCGGCCTGCTCGGTGCAGAACGCTTTCACTTCCGGGCTGGTGATATCCTGATACGCTTTCGGCCACGCGGGCCAGCCCCAGCGCAGCGGATCTTGCTGTACCTGCCACGCGTGCAGCGCATCAAACGCCGCCTGCCAGTACAGGCTTTCGCCTTCGCGAAGCACAAACTGACGGAACGCCGTCATCGCCTCATCGTGACGGGCGGAAAATCGCTTCCAGGCCATGCGCAGCGCGGTCATTTTCAACGCGGTCACGGCGGTATAATCAACATCATCGGTTTGACGTGCGGCCTGTAATGCCTGCTGCGTCTCCGGTGATTGCCACCAGGCCTGCGCCTCTTTGCTCAGGCGAAAATCATCGACCGCGTTAACGTCAATATAGATAACGTTCAGCCAGCGGCGCGAAGACGGGCTATAGGGACTGGCGCTTTCCGGGTTTGCCGGGTAGAGCGCATGAATCGGGTTGAGACCGATAAACGACCCACCGCGCTGAGCAATCTCCGGCAGCATCGCGCGCAAATCGCCAAAATCACCGATCCCCCAGTTCTTTTCCGAACGCAGCGTATAAAGCTGTACGCAGGCGCCCCACAGTTTTTTTCCCTCTTTCAGGGCCTGCGGTTCATAGCAACGCACCGGCGTTACAATCGCCCGGCAATGCCAGCGTTCGCCATCCTGGGTCAGGGTCAGCGAGTGATAACCTTCCGGCAGTTTGGCCGGCAGCGGGAGCGTTTCCCCCCCGCGCGCTTTGCCTTGATACTGTTTCCCCTCTTCAGTGGTGAGGATCCACTGGAATTCCCCCTTCCCGGCCACCGGCAACGACATTTTCTTACCGTGGGTGAAAACCTGCACCGGGGGCAGCGGGTCACCCGCCACTTTCGTGGCGGCTGTAGTACGATGCATCGCATCAAGCAGACGTTGTTTCGTCGCCGCAGCAATCGACTGCGGCTTACCGTGCGCATTGATGTAGTCAGGGCTTATCCCTGCCGCCAGCGCGGCGTTATCAAGGCGTTTAGTCTCCATAGGCCTGTCCTTAGCGTTTTGCCTGCCAGATACGTTGTTGATAATCGCGAATCGAGCGGTCAGAGCTGAACATCCCGCAACGTGCGGTGTTCAGAATCGTCGCACGGGTCCAGGCTTCCTGGTCACGATACAACTCATCGACCTGCTTCTGCGCCGCAACGTAAGCTTCGAAGTCTGCCAGTACCAGGTACGGATCGCCGCCTTTCAGCAGGCTGTGCAGCATCTGGTCGAAGGCATGCTTATCGCCGTCGCTGTACTTTCCGCTTTCCAGCTCTTTCAGTACCGCATCCAGCAGCTTGTCCTTTTTACGCCATTTCAGCGGGTCATAACCCTTCGCTTTCAATGCCTTAACTTCTTCAACGGTGTTGCCGAAGATAAAGATGTTTTCCTCGCCGACCTGCTCAGCGATTTCAACGTTCGCACCGTCCAGGGTCCCGACGGTCAGCGCACCGTTCAGCGCCAGCTTCATGTTGCCGGTACCGGAAGCTTCTTTCCCCGCCGTGGAGATCTGTTCAGAGACATCTGCCGCCGGGATCAGCATTTCCGCCGCAGAGACACAGTAATCCGGCAGGAAGACCACTTTCAGCTTATCGCCCACCAGCGGATCGTTATTCACCGCTTCGGCAACCTTATTGATGGCGAAAATAATGTTCTTCGCCAGGTAGTAGCCCGGAGCCGCCTTCGCGCCGAACAGGAATACACGCGGTACGCGGTCTGCCTGCGGGTTTTCGCGGATCTCTTTGTACTGCGCCAGAATGTTCAGCAAATTAAGATGCTGACGCTTGTACTCGTGCAGACGCTTAATCTGGATATCGAAGATCGCCTGTGGATTGATCTCGATACCGGTGCGCAGCTTAACAAACTCAGCCAGGCGAACTTTGTTAGCCAGCTTAATTTCACGGTAGGTCTGACGGAATGCCGCATCGTCGGCATATTTTTCAAGGTTAATCAGCTGATCGAGGTCGTTCGCCCACTCTTTCTTCAGCGACTTATCCAGCAGCGCAGCCAGCGCCGGGTTGCATTGCTTAATCCAGCGGCGCGGCGTAATGCCGTTGGTCACGTTATGGAATTTATTCGGCCACAATTGATGGTATTCCGGGAACAGGTCCTTCACCACCAAATCGGAGTGCAGCGCCGCCACACCGTTGACCGCAAAACCGCTGACCACGCACATGTTCGCCATACGAACCTGCTTGTCATGCACAACCGCCAGCTTCGCCCACACCGGCTTATCGCCAGGCCATGTTTTCTCGACCAGTTTCTTAAATCTGTCGTTAATCTCTTTGATAATCTGCATATGACGCGGCAGCAGCGCTTTGACCAGCTTCTCGTCCCAGCACTCCAGCGCTTCAGGCATCAGCGTGTGGTTGGTATAAGCAAAGGTTTTGCTGGTAATGGCCCAGGCATCGTCCCAGCTCAGCTGGTGCTCATCAATCAGCACGCGCAGCAGCTCAGGAATTGCGATCGTCGGGTGGGTGTCGTTGAGCTGGATCACTTCGTAATCCGCCAGCTCCGCCAGCTTACGGCCCGCAAGATGATGGCGACGCAGAATATCGGCAACCGAACAGGCGCACTGGAAGTATTGCTGCATTAAGCGCAGTTTTTTCCCTGCCTGATGGTTATCGTTCGGATAAAGCACTTTAGTCAGTTTTTCCGCGTCAATACCCTGCTGCTCGGCCCGCAGGAAATCGCCATCGTTAAATTTGGTCAGGTTAAACGGATGAGCATGGGTCGCCTGCCACAGACGCAGCGGCTGCGCCACGTTATTGCGATAACCCAGCACCGGCAGATCCCAGGCCTGGCCGGTAATCACAAATGCCGGTTCCCAGGCGCCGCTTTTACTCACTTTACCGCCGATCCCAACCTGGACATCCAGCTGCTCGTTATGACGGAACCACGGGTAGCGGCCACGCCCCCAGTCATCCGGCGCTTCGATCTGCTGACCATCGTCGAAAGACTGGCGGAACAGACCGTATTGGTAATTCAGGCCATAGCCGGTTGCCGACTGGCCAACGGTCGCCATAGAATCGAGGAAACATGCCGCCAGACGGCCCAGACCGCCGTTGCCCAGGCCCGGATCGAACTCCTCTTCCAGCAGATCGGTCAGGTGAATGTCATGAGCCTTCAGCTCATCGCTCACTCCTTGATACCAACCCAGGTTCAACAGGTTGTTGCCGGTCAGACGGCCGATCAAAAACTCCATCGAGATGTAGTTGACGTGACGCTGCCCTTTAGCGGGTTTCGCCACCGGTTGAGCGGCCAACAGCTCGGCAAGTGCACCGCTTACGGCGTGCCACCACTGATGCTGAGTCATCTCAGAAGCGGACTGTAAGCCAAAGTGCTGCCACTGACGGGTCAGTGCAGCCTGAAACTGATCTTTATTAAAAGAAGTCTGTGACATAAGAAATCCGGGTCCTTTACTAAAACGTTGGCGTTAGTGTGCCGACCTCCTGAAGCAACGTCCTCATCCCGATGGGGATTAGGCAGGGAGGAGCAGCAGGGATGAGCGAAAAGTGTGATCGAGGCCACTATAACGGTAGCTCTTCGGCAAAAACATGCTGAAAAATCCGCCTTACAGAAACACTATTTCGTTCATGACTATCAGAAGAAAATTTGTTACAGGCCGAGACAGGGCGATGAATAAAACACCATTCCGTAATTATCACGAAATAAAAATAAGCATTGTGTAAAAATAATCCTGTCTCATGACACAAATACGCCAAAGCGATTATTTATAAGATTTTCCTGCCATTAACTTAATAAAAACATACAACTACAAAAAACTGGAGTGAAAGTCATTTTGTTGTCGCCAAAACAGAGGGAAACCCAGGAGCCATGCACGCTGGTACCGGTTTTATAACGCAGGGTGTTTAATTGGGAATTTGTGACCTGGTGCAAATTCAAGAGCATAAAATTCGGACATAACTTGCAATAATTTTCATTATCGCCGACCTTAATAGTCATTAATTACGAAGCGCAAAAAAAATCGCAAATCCTCTCTTGCACAGCGAAATGATTAACTATGTTGATTCCGTCTAAATTAAGTCGCCCAGTCCGCCTTGAACACACCGTGGTTCGTGAGCGATTACTGGCGAAACTTTCCGGCGCGAACAATTACCGTCTCGTGCTGGTCACCAGCCCGGCTGGGTATGGCAAGACCACGCTCGTCTCTCAGTGGGCGGCGGGGAAAAATGAACTTGGCTGGTTCTCGCTGGATGAAGGCGATAACCAACAGGAGCGTTTTGCCAGTTATCTGATCGCTTCTGTTCAGCAAGCTACCGGTGGCCATTGCGTGGCCAGCGAGACAATGGTCCAGAAACGCCAGTACGCCAGCCTGCCCTCGCTTTTCGCTCAGCTGTTTATTGAGCTGGCTGACTGGCAGCGCCCGCTGTTCCTGGTGATTGATGATTACCATCTGATCAACAACCCGGTGATTCACGACGCGATGCGCTTCTTCCTCCGTCATCAGCCGGAGAATATGACCCTGGTGGTGCTTTCGCGTAACCTGCCGCAGCTCGGCATTGCCAACCTGCGCGTTCGCGATCAGCTGCTGGAGATTGGCAGCCAGCAGCTGGCGTTCACCCATCAGGAAGCAAAACAATTTTTCGACTGTCGTCTGGCTTCGCCGATTGAAGCTGACGACAGTAGCAGACTGTGCGACGACGTCGCCGGCTGGGCCACGGCGCTGCAGCTCATCGCCCTTTCAGCCCGCCAGAATAATTCCTCCGCCCACCATTCAGCCCGCCGTCTTGCCGGTATCAACGCCAGCCATCTCTCCGATTACCTGGTAGATGAGGTGCTGGATAACGTCGACGCGCGGACGCGTAACGTTCTGCTGAAAAGCTCGCTGCTGCGCTCAATGAACGATGCGCTGATCGTTCGCGTGACCGGAGAAGAAAACGGTCAGATGCAGCTGGAAGAGATTGAACGCCAGGGTCTGTTCATGCAGCGGATGGACGACTCCGGCGAATGGTTCCGCTATCACCCGCTTTTCGGTAACTTCCTGCGCCAGCGCTGCCAGTGGGAACTGGCAACCGAGCTGCCTGAAATTCATCGCTCCGCCGCTGAAGGCTGGATGGCGCTGGGCTTCCCGAGCGAAGCCATACATCATGCGTTGGCGGCCGGTGATGCGAAAATGCTGCGCGATATTTTACTCAATCACGCCTGGGGTATGTTTAACCACAGCGAACTGGGGCTACTCGAACAGTCGCTGGCGGCCCTGCCGTGGTCAAATCTGCTGGAGAATCCGCGTCTGCTTCTGCTACAGGCCTGGCTGATGCAAAGCCAGCACCGTTACAGCGAAGTGAACACCCTGCTGGCCCGCGCCGAGCAGGAGATGGATATGAAGATGGATACCGCCATGCACGGCGATTTCAACGCTCTGCGTGCGCAGGTGGCAATTAACGCAGGCGACCAGGAAGAAGCCGAGCGGCTGGCGATGGTGGCGTTAGAAGAGCTGCCTCTGGCCAGCTACTACAGTCGTATTGTGGCCACGTCAGTCCACGGTGAAGTTCTGCACTGTAAAGGCCAGCTAAGTAAATCTCTGGCGGTCATGCAGCAGACGGAACAGATGGCCCGCCGCCACGATATCTGGCACTACGCGCTGTGGAGCATGATCCAGCAAAGCGAAATTCTCTTTGCCCAGGGCTTCCTGCAGGCCGCATGGGAGGTTCAGGAAAAAGCCTTCCAGCTTATTCGCGAACAGCATCTCGAACAGCTGCCAATGCATGAATTCCTGCTGCGCATTCGCTCACAGCTGCTGTGGGCCTGGGCGCGACTGGACGAAGCAGAAGCATCAGCGCGTAATGGTATGGACGTCCTGTCAAGCTATCAGCCTCAGCAACAGCTACAGTGCCTGGCATTGATGGTGCAGTGCTCGCTGGCACGCGGCGATCTGGATAACGCCCGCAGCCACCTGAACCGCCTGGAAAACCTGCTCGGCAACGGCCACTATCATAGCGACTGGGTATCAAATGCGGATAAAGTCCGGGTCATCTACTGGCAGATGGTCGGCGATAAAGCCGCTGCCGCCAACTGGTTGCGCCAGACGCCAAAACCTGAATTTGCCAATAACCACTTCCTGCAAAGCCAGTGGCGCAACATTGCCCGGGCGCAAATCCTGCTGGGTGATTTCGACTCTGCGGAAATGGTGCTGGAAGAGTTAAACGATAATGCCCGTTCGCTGCGCTTGATGAGCGATATTAACCGCAACCTGCTGCTGCTCAACCAGCTTTACTGGCAGGCGGGGCGGAAAAGTGAAGCGCAGAAAGTCCTGCTGGAGGCGCTCGCGCTCGCCAACCGCACTGGGTTTATCAACCACTTTGTTATTGAAGGTGAAGCCATGGCGCAGCAGCTGCGCCAGCTAATACAGCTCAATACGCTGCCGGAGCTGGAGCAGCATCGCGCTCAGCGTATCCTGCGCGATATTAACCAGCATCATCGTCATAAGTTTGCCCACTTCGATGAAGGCTTCGTCGAACGCCTGCTGAGTCACCCGGAAGTCCCGGAGCTGATTCGCACCAGCCCACTCACCCAACGTGAATGGCAGGTACTGGGGCTTATCTATTCTGGCTACAGCAACGAACAGATTGCCGGTGAGCTGGACGTAGCGGCCACGACCATAAAAACCCACATTCGTAATCTGTATCAGAAGCTGGGAGTTGCGCACCGCCAGGATGCCGTACAGCACGCCCAGCGGTTGCTTAAAATGATGGGATACGGCGTCTGACGTCGTTTAGCACAGTTCCAGCTGAAGGTTGTTTTCCGTAATCACCTTCAGCACGCCTGCCGGCGGCATCACATCGGTGTAGACCGCATCGACCATGCTGATGCTGCCCATGTTCACCATCGCGTTACGACCAAACTTAGAGTGATCCACCACCAGCATCACGTGGCGAGAATTTTCAATAATCGCGCGTTTGGTGCGCACTTCATGATAATCAAACTCCAGCAGCGAACCATCGCTGTCGACGCCGCTGATGCCAAGAATGCCGAAATCAAGACGGAACTGGGAGATAAAATCCAGCGTCGCTTCGCCGATAATACCGCCATCCCGGCTGCGCAGCTCACCACCCGCCAGGATAATGCGGAAGTCCTCTTTCACCATCAGCGTAGTGGCTACGTTCAGGTTGTTGGTGACGATACGCAGATCGTGATGATCCAGCAGCGCATGGGCGACTGCTTCCGGCGTGGTGCCGATATCAATAAACAGCGTGGCACCATCGGGGATCTCGCTGGCCACCTTGCGGGCAATACGTTCTTTTTCCTGCGTCTGGGTGGCCTTTCTGTCGTGCCATGAAGTATTCACCGAACTGGACGGCAGCGCAGCCCCGCCGTGGTGGCGCAGGATCATCTTCTGTTCGGCGAGGTCGTTCAGATCCCGGCGAATGGTTTGCGGACTGACGGCAAATTGCTCGACCAGCTCTTCCGTGCTGACATATCCCTGTTTTTTTACCAGCTCGATAATAGCGTCATGACGTTGTGTTTGTTTCATGAAATATCCCTGGGATTAAAAGACTCGCATAAAGGCGCTGTCGTTGCAGAAAGCCGGGTAATGCGGCCCTATGTTCGCTTTCGCGCATGTTGCGTATCGACAAATGCCATCGCCAGCCCGGTCACCAGACCTGCTACGTGCGCACCGTTGGCAATCGACATGCCAAAAACATCAAACCATCCAGCAATTAACCACACTAAAGAGAAGAGTATCAAGCCGCGCTGCAAATAGACGCCGCTTTGCGGATCCCGCTCTCCCCGCAGCCAGACATAGCCCATCAGCGCATACACTACGCCGGATAAACCACCAAACCAGGGGCCGCTAAACTGGTGCTGAATAAACCCGCTCAACAAGGCGCTAATGACGGTGATAACCACCAGTTTGCCGGTACCGATGCGTTTTTCCACCGCGCCGCCGAGGTACCACCACCATAGCAGGTTAAACAGAATATGCATCAGCGAGAAGTGCATGAAAGCATGGCTAAAGTAGCGCCAGACTTCAAATTTCAGCGACGGGTCATACGGCCAGGCCAGCAGCAGCATGACCGGCTGATCGCCGATGATATTTTGCAATATAAAGACCAGGATACAGGCAACCAGAATGGCCCACGTAAACGGCCCGGCGTTGTGGCGCAGAGTGGCAAAGAAGGGGAAGCGCTGGTAGTGCAAACCGCTGTTGGTGTGCCCGGATTGCCAGCTGGCCGCCAGATAACGCGGATCGGCGGGGTTTTCCAGAAAGCGAGCCAGTTCAGTCTGAACCCGTCCGGCCTGACTCTCATCGGCCAGCCAGACATCACTCTGATCATGCTGCTGAATAGTCAGGATAATGCCCTGCGTCGCCATGTAGTCGACAAACGCCTGGGCCACACGCGGGTTAGCAAAAGAGGTAATCATTAACATACAGCGGATCGCTTATTCCACACAAAGGGGGCTAGTATATACGAGTTGCCGGGCCAGCGCGCAGCGGGCGTCCCTGGCCTGCGCATCCACAGCCATGCCACCGGAAACAGACCGGGTATCGCACGGCTATGGCGCATTAAGGCTTAAAGCGCGCCATGTTCCACTTCCGCCGGGAAATGACGGTGCCATGCATCGAACCCGCCATCCACGCTGTAGACCTTGTCATAGCCCTGCTGTAGCAGATATTGCGCAGCACCTTTACTGCTATTGCCGTGGTAGCACATCACCATCACCGCGGTGTCAACGTCGTTGTCGCGCATAAACGCGCCCAGCGTATCGTTGGTCAGATGAAACGCACCCGGCGTATGCCCCATTGCGAAGCTCTGCGGGTCGCGGATGTCTACCAGCACCGCCATCGCCTGATGCAGTTTCTGGTGCGCTTCTTCAACATTGATACATTCAAAGTGGTCCATGTGCTCTTTCTCTATATAGCGAAATGATATTGCTGGCGGGTAACCGGCCATGATTCTACTGCCTAGTTTACCGTCAGACGGGAAATAAACGCCAATATGTTACATGCATCACTCTGAAATGTTTTTTTGATGTTACCAATGGCGCGTTTGTTTGCTATATTGAGCGATAACGAACATTTGTGAGCTTAAACGAAAGCGTCAGAGGTAGCGAACGTGGAAACCAAAGATCTGATTGTGATAGGGGGAGGCATCAACGGTGCCGGTATCGCGGCAGACGCCGCCGGGCGTGGTTTATCCGTCTTGATGCTGGAAGCACGCGATCTCGCCTGCGCCACCTCCAGCGCCAGCTCGAAGCTGATTCACGGCGGGCTGCGCTACCTTGAACACTATGAATTCCGCCTGGTCAGCGAAGCGCTGGCCGAGCGCGAGGTCCTGTTAAAGATGGCGCCGCATCTCGCCTTTCCGATGCGTTTTCGCCTGCCGCATCGCCCGCACCTGCGCCCGGCCTGGATGATCCGTATCGGCTTGTTTATGTACGATCATCTGGGGAAACGCACCAGTTTACCCGGTTCTACCGGCTTGCGATTTGGCGCAGAATCAGTATTAAAACCTGAGATTGTGCGCGGTTTCGAATATTCCGACTGCTGGGTTGACGATGCGCGTCTGGTACTGGCTAACGCCCAGATGGTGGTGCGCAAAGGCGGTGAGGTTCGGACTCGCACCCGGGCAATATCAGCGAAACGTGAAAACGGCCTGTGGATTGTCGAAGCAGAAGACATTGATACCGGCGAGACATTGACCTGGCAGGCTCGCGGTCTGGTCAATGCCACCGGTCCGTGGGTCAAACACTTCTTTGATGAAGGTATGCATCTGCGATCGCCGTACGGCATTCGCCTGATTAAGGGCAGCCACATCGTGGTGCCGCGCGTGCACACCCAAAAACAGGCCTACATTCTGCAGAACGAAGACAAACGCATCGTGTTCGTGATCCCGTGGATGGATGAATTTTCGATAATCGGTACCACCGACGTTGAATACAACGGTGATCCGCAAAAAGTCGCGATCGATGACAACGAGATTAACTATCTGCTGACGGCCTATAACGCGCACTTCAAAAAGACGCTGTCCCGGGATGATATTGTCTGGACCTACTCTGGGGTACGCCCGCTGTGCGATGACGAATCGGACTCACCGCAGGCTATCACCCGCGATTACACCCTGGATATCCATGACGAAAATGGCCAGGCACCGTTGCTGTCGGTATTTGGCGGCAAGCTGACAACCTATCGCAAGCTGGCCGAACACGCGCTGGAAAAACTGACGCCGTACTATAAAGGCATCGGCCCGGCCTGGACCAAAACCGCTGTGTTGCCAGGCGGTGATATCGACGGCGACCGCGACGATTATGCAGCCAGACTGCGTCGCCGGTTCTCCTTTATCAGCGAGTCGATGGCGCGCCATTACGCCCGCACTTACGGCAGCAACAGCGAGTTGATCCTCACAAAAGCAGCATCGATAGCGGACCTGGGCGAAGATTTTGGCCACGAGTTCTATGAAGCCGAGCTGAAATACCTGGTGGAGCATGAGTGGGTACGCACCCTAGAGGATGCCATCTGGCGCCGGACGAAACAGGGGATGTGGCTGAACGACGAGCAGCAGGCGCGGATCGGTGAATGGCTGGCCCAGCGCGTGGGAAAGACTGAACTCTCTCTGGCGTCTTAACCGCTCACCGTTGAGCCAGGGATTTTGTTTTTACGGTGATTTACCGACATCTCCCCCGACCTGCCATAAACCATAAAAAATGCTGGCCACCTTAAGTGACCAGCATTAGACCATCGGCCTCGTTTTTACTGCCTGACCGGCTACAAACGTACCGGGTCGATATGCCAGATATGGTCGGCGTACTCCTGAATCGTACGGTCAGAAGAGAAATAGCCCATGTTGGCGATATTCAGCATCGCCTTCATCGCCCACTCTTCCGGATGACGATACAGCTCATCTACCTTATCCTGACAATCCACGTAGCTACGATAATCAGCCAGCACCTGATAATGGTCGCCAAAGTTGATCAGTGAATCCAGCAGATCGCGATAGCGCCCCGGTTCCGACGGACTGAACAGGCCAGTGCCGATTTGCGTCAGCGCCTGATGCATCTCCGGATCCTGTTCGTAAAACTCCCGCGGCTTGTAGCCGTTACGACGCAGCGCCTCGACCTGTTCCGCGGTATTGCCGAAGATAAAGATATTATCCTCCCCCACGTGCTCCAGCATCTCGACGTTCGCACCATCCAGCGTACCAATAGTCAACGCGCCGTTCAGCGCAAACTTCATGTTACTGGTACCGGAAGCTTCCGTTCCCGCCAGCGAGATCTGTTCAGAAAGATCCGCCGCCGGAATGATCAGCTGCGCAAGACTCACGCTGTAGTTCGGGATAAACACCACTTTTAGCTTATCGCCGATCTGCGGATCGTTGTTCACCACTGCCGCGACGTCGTTAATGAGGTGAATAATATGCTTGGCCATGTAATAAGCCGAAGCGGCTTTCCCGGCAAAGATATTCACCCGCGGAACCCAATCGGCGTCGGGATCGGCCTTGATGCGGTTATAGCGAGCGATGACGTGCAGCACGTTCATCAGCTGGCGCTTGTACTCGTGAATACGCTTGATTTGCACATCAAACAGCGCTTTAGGATTCACCACCACGTTCAGATGCTGGGCGATGTAGTTTGCCAGCCGCTGCTTGTTCTCCAGCTTCGCCTGACGCACGGCCTGATTCACCAGCGGGTAGTCAATATGCTGTTCCAGCTCCTTCAGCTGGCTTAAATCGGTACGCCAGGTGCGGCCAATATTCTCGTCCAGTACCTTCGACAGCGGTGGGTTCGCCAGCGCCAGCCAGCGGCGCGGGGTCACGCCATTGGTCACGTTAGTAAAGCGCATCGGGAAAATCTTCGCGAAGTCGGCAAACAATGACTCCACCATTAGCCGGGAGTGCAACTCGGAAACGCCGTTCACTTTATGGCTAATCACCACCGCCAGCCACGCCATGCGCACGCGACGGCCGTCGGATTCGTCGATAATCGACGTGCGGCTCAGCAGCGCGGTATCGTTGGGATACTGCTCCTGGAGCGTCTTCAGGAAGTAGTCATTGATCTCGAAAATAATCTGCAAATGACGGGGCAGAATTTTCCCCAGCATATCGACAGGCCAGGTTTCCAGGGCTTCGCTCATCAATGTATGGTTGGTGTAGGAGAACACCTGGCAGGTCACTTCAAACGCCTCATCCCAGCTGAATTTATGCTCGTCAATCAGCAGGCGCATCAGCTCCGGAATCGACAGCACCGGATGCGTATCGTTAAGGTGAATGGCGATTTTATCTGCCAGGTTAGCGAAGGTTTTATGCAACTGATAATGACGGCTGAGAATATCCTGCACCGTGGCGGAGACAAGGAAATACTCCTGACGCAGACGGAGCTCGCGCCCGGAGTAAGTTGAGTCGTCCGGGTACAGTACCCGGGAAACGTTTTCGGAGTGGTTTTTATCTTCAACCGCGGCGAAGTAGTCGCCCTGATTAAATTTACCCAGGTTGATCTCACTGCTGGCCTGAGCGCTCCACAGGCGTAATGTGTTGGTTGCATCGGTATCAAAGCCCGGGATTATCTGATCGTAGGCTTCCGCAAGGATCTCTTCGGTTTCAACCCAGCGTGAATGCTTGCCTTCCTGCTGAATTCGTCCGCCGAAGCGCACCTTATAACGTGTGTTATGGCGTTCAAACTCCCACGGATTACCGTATTCCAGCCAGTAATCCGGGGACTCTTTCTGCCGTCCGTCGACGATATTTTGCTTAAACATCCCATAGTCATAGCGGATACCGTAGCCCCGTCCCGGCAGGCCTAGCGCCGCCAGTGAATCCAGGAAACAGGCGGCCAGGCGCCCGAGGCCACCATTGCCTAACCCCGGGTCATTCTCCTCGTCAATCAGCTCTTCAAGGTTGAGCCCCATCTCTTCCAGCGCGTTGTTCACATCTTCGTAGATGCCCAACGACAGCAAGGCGTTAGAAAGAGTACGGCCAATCAGAAACTCCATCGACAGGTAATAAACCTGGCGAACTTCCTGCGAAAGCTGAGCGCGATTAGAGCGCAGCCAGCGCTCCACCATGCGGTCACGAACGGCAAACAACGTGGCGTTGAGCCACTCATGTTTGTTGGCGATTGCCGGATCTTTACCGATGATAAACATCAACTTATAGGCAATAGAGTGCTTTAACGCCTCAACGCTCAACGTGGGTGATGCATAGCTAAAGGGTACATTCATCGCAATGACTCCTGTGGTTACATCAAGCGTTGATAAAGTTCGCGATACGAGTTCGCCGCGACCTGCCAGCTAAAATCCATATTCATCGCCTGGCGTTGAACATAACGCCAGAGCGACGGGCGCGACCACAGCACGAACGCGCGCCGAATTGCCCGCAGTAGCGACAGTGCATTGCTGTCTTCAAACACAAAACCGCTGGCCACGCCATCGGCCAGGTTTTCCAGTGAGCTGTCGGTAACGGTATCCGCCAGACCACCGGTACGCCGCACCAGCGGCAGCGTGCCGTACTTCAGGCCATAGAGCTGCGTTAAGCCGCAGGGCTCAAAGCGGCTGGGAACCAGAATCACATCGGCGCCGCCCATAATGCGGTGCGAAAAAGCTTCGTGATAGCCAATCTGCACGCCAACTTTGCCCGGGTGCTCTGCGGCTGCGGCCAGGAAACCTTCCTGAAGGACCGGATCCCCTGCTCCCAGCAGCGCCAGCTGCCCACCTTGTTCCAGCAGGCCCGGCAGCGCTTCGAGAACCAAATCCAGCCCTTTCTGGCTGGTCAAACGGCTGACCACGGCGAACAGCGGGGCTTTGTCGTCCACTTTCAGCCCCATCGCAATTTGCAGCTGCCGCTTGTTCTCCGCTTTATCTTCCAGCCGATCGCGGTCATAGCGCGACGCCAGTAGCAGGTCGCTTTCCGGGTTCCAGATGCTCGCATCCACGCCGTTCAGAATCCCCGATAGCCGCCCCTCGTGCTGGCGCTGACGCAGCAGCCCTTCCATGCCGTAGGCAAATTGCGGTTCGGTTATTTCACGAGCGTAGGTCGGGCTGACCGCCGTAATATGGTCAGCGTAATAGAGACCGGATTTAAGGAACGAAATCTGGCCGTTGAACTCAAGGCCATGCATGTTATAGAACGACCACGGCAGCTCTATCTCATTCATGTGCCAGGAATTGAACATGCCCTGATACGCCAGATTGTGCACCGTAAAGATTGATTTTGCTGGCCGTCCGCGCGCCGCCAGATAGGCTGGCGTCAGACCCGCATGCCAGTCATGGGCATGCACGACATCAGGACGCCAGAAAGGGTCCAGCCCACTGGCCATCTCGCTGCCAACCCAGCCCAGCAGCGCAAAACGCATCACGTTGTCGGTGTAAGCATGTTGATTCGTGTCGTGATAAGGGCTACCTGGACGGTCGTAGAGATGCGGGGCATCAATCAAATAAATGCCCACGCCGTTAAAATGACCAAACAGCAGCGTCATGCGCCCGGCAAAGGTGTCCCTGCGCGTAACGACCTGCGCATCGGTGATACCACGGCGAATATCCGGGAACGCTGGCAACAGCACGCGCGTATCAATACCCTCCGCGATTTGTGCCGCAGGCAATGCGCCGATGACATCTGCCAGACCGCCGGTTTTTAACAGCGGGAACATCTCTGAACATACGTGTAGGACCTGCATTATAGCTCCTGTTTATGCCCCAACTTCCGCAACATATCACGCGTAACCAGCACGATACCTTCCTCTGAGCGGTAGAAACGACGCGCATCCTCTTCCGCGTGTTCGCCGATCACCATGCCTTCAGGAATCACGCAGGCGCGATCGATCACGCAGCGGCGCAGGCGACATGAGCGCCCTACCCAGACTTCTGGTAATAAGACTGACGAATCAATGTTACAGAATGAGTTCACGCGCACGCGCGGGAACAATACCGACTGCACGACTACGGAGCCGGAAATAATACAGCCGCCGGAAACCAGCGAGTTCAGCGTCATACCGTGGCTACCGGAACGATCCTGTACGAACTTCGCGGGCGGCAGAGACTCCATATGAGTGCGAATCGGCCAGTTCTGGTCATACATATCCAGCTCCGGGGTCACCGACGCCAGGTCAAGGTTCGCTTTCCAGTAGGCTTCAAGCGTTCCCACATCGCGCCAGTACGGTTCCGCATCCGGGTCAGACTGCACGCAGGAGAGCGGGAAAGGATGTGCATAAGCCATGCCAGCATCGGTAATCTTCGGAATAATATCTTTGCCGAAATCGTGGCTGGAGTTTTCGTCGTTATCATCTTCAGCCAATAGCTCATAAAGATAATCGGCATCAAAGACATAGATCCCCATGCTGGCCAGCGATTTGCTCGCATCGCTCGGCATGGCGGGCGGGTTCGCCGGCTTTTCGACGAATTCGATGATTTTATCGCTCTCATCTACCGCCATGACGCCGAAGGCGGATGCCTCTTCGATGGGCACTGGCATACAGGCAACGGTGCAGCGTGCCCCTTTTTCGACGTGATCGATAAGCATACGTGAGTAGTCTTGCTTATAGATATGATCGCCGGCGAGGATCACGACATACTCCGCTTTGTAGCGGCGAATAATATCGAGGTTCTGCGTCACCGCATCCGCCGTGCCGCGATACCAGTTTTCGCCATGGACACGCTGCTGTGCCGGTAGCAAATCAACGAACTCGTTCATCTCTTCGCTAAAGAACGACCAGCCACGTTGGATATGCTGTACCAGAGTGTGCGATTGATACTGGGTGATAACGCCGATACGGCGGATACCTGAGTTAATGCAGTTAGATAATGCGAAATCGATTATGCGAAACTTACCGCCAAAGTGGACGGCCGGTTTTGCACGCTTAATAGTTAAATCCTTAAGCCGGGTACCGCGCCCACCCGCAAGAATCAACGCAACGGTTTTGATGGGCAGCTGACGTGCCAGCATCAACGGGTCATTCTTTTCTAGCCTAACCATGATTAACTCCTTTTTACATCCCAGCCTTCCTGTCCTTCTCACCGCGCAGCCGCCGCGAGTGCAACCGGAAGCTTCAGGGCTTACGACCTTTGAAATACGCACACTCCGTGCGCGGGCCCATGCCAGACAGCCATGACGACCGGATTATCCTCTCCGGCGAAAGGAGGAACGGCATGCCACTCCCCCTCGGGTAATTCCATATATGCCACCTCTGAGGTAGCGTTCACCGTCATCAACCAACGGCCAGATAGCAGAATTTGCAGACGCGCTGTGCCGTGCTGCCATTCGTCAGCGGTTAGCGGTTGTGCATTTTGATTTAGCCAGACCACGTTGCCGTCCCCTTCCTGCCACCAGCCATTACCGGTTAATGCCGGTATGCTTCGACGCAGATGAATGAGCGCGGCGGTAAATGCGGTCAACCCGCGATTTGCCTGACGCCAGTCAAGCCAGGTCAATCCGTTGTCCTGACAGTACGCGTTATTGTTGCCATGCTGGCTATGACCATGCTCGTCACCCGCCAGCAACATTGGCGTGCCCTGTGCCAGCAGCAGCGTGGAGAGCAGGGCGTGCACACTATCCCGACGCCGCTCAAGCACATCGAGACTGCCGCCTGTACCCTCTATACCATGATTGTTACTGTAGTTATTGTTAGTCCCATCGCGATTCTCTTCACCGTTTGCCTCATTGTGTTTCTGATTGAAACAAACGCAGTCGCGCAAGGTGAAGCCATCGTGGGCGGTGATCAGATTTACCGCCGCAGCAGGCTGACGCCCGTTACGCTGAAAGACATCGCTGGACGCGGCAAAGCGCCGGGCAAACTCACCCAATGACACATTTTGTTGTAACCAGAAACGCCTTGCGACGTCGCGAAAATGGTCATTCCATTCGGCAAACAGCGGCGGGAAGTTGCCAACCTGATAGCCACCGGCGCCGATATCCCAGGGTTCGGCAATCAGCTTAACGGCCGCCAGCTGCGGATCCTGACGGATCGCCTCAAACAGCGGCGCATCCTGGCGAAATTCCGGCGTACGTCCCATCACCGAGGCCAAATCAAAACGGAAGCCATCGATGTGGCATTCATCCACCCAAAACCGCAGACACTGGCGGGCATACTCCACTACGCCCGGATGGCTGAGATTGAGCGTATTCCCACAGCCGGTCCAGTTGTAGTAATCCCCGTCTTCTCTGATCCAATAATAGTTACGGTTGTCGATTCCGCGCAAAGAGAAGGTCGGTCCTTCAAGATCAATTTCCGCGCTGTGGTTCAACACCACGTCGAGGATCACCTCGATACCTGCGGCATGCAGCGCCTTTACCGCATCGCGGAACTCGTCAAGCGCGCGTGCGGGCTCACTGGCATAGCGAGGATCGAGCGCAAACATCGCCATTGGGTTGTAGCCCCAATAGTTGCTCAATCCCATTCTCTGTAGACGCGGTTCGCTGGCAAACTGTGCCACCGGCATCAGTTCAAGCGCCGTAATGCCAAGGGTTTTGAAGTAATCGATCATCACCGGATGACCCAGTGCTTTATAGGTGCCGCGAATCGCCTCTGGCAGATCGGGGTGCAGCCAGGTCAGCCCTTTCACATGGGCCTCATAGATAACCGTCTGGCCCCAGGGCGTGCGCGGCGCCACATCGCCCCGCCAGTTGTAATACAGATCCACAACCTGCGATTTTGGCGCTATCGCCGCGCTGTCACGGTTATCGGGAAGACGGTCGCCGCCGTGGAGACGCTCATCATCGGGCAGTTGGCCCTCGACCCGATGGCAGCACGGGTCGAGCAGCAGCTTAGCTGGATTAAAGCGGTGCCCCTGGGCCGGATCCCACGGCCCATGGACACGGTAGCCATAGCGTAGCCCCGGCCCGGCGGCAGGAAGCCAGCCGTGCCAGATATCACCAGTGCGCGCAGGTAAATCGAACCGCTGCTCATTGCCTTGTGCATCAAATATGCAGAGTTCTACCCGTTCAGCATGGGCGGAAAAGAGCGTGAAATTCACCCCTTTTCCGTCATAGCGTGAGCCCAATGGCGAGGGCTTTCCGGCCGCCAGTATCGTCATTCAGCCTCCCGTACCAGCCAGACGGTCGCCAGCGGCGGTAGCGTAATTGAGAGCGAATGTTCACGCCCGTGGCTGGCGATGGCCTCACTTTCCACAATGCCACCGTTACCGGTATTGCTACCGTGGTAGTGCATTGAGTCGGTATTCAGCTCTTCACGCCAGCGCCCTGGCTGGTTAATCCCGAAGCGATAGCCGTGACGCGGCACCGGAGTAAAGTTGCTGGCAACAATAATCTCATTGCCGGCTTTATCGCGGCGTACAAAGATAAAGACAGAACGTTCGTGGTCATCCACCACCAGCCATTCAAATCCGTACGGGTCAAAATCCAGCTCGTGCAGCGCTTTATGATGGCGGTAGGTATGGTTCAGGTCACGCACCAGACGCTGGACGCCGTGATGCCAGTTATCGCCGCCTTCCAGCAGATGCCAGTCCAGGCTGCCATCGTGGTTCCACTCCCGCCCCTGGGCGAACTCATTGCCCATGAACAGCAGCTTTTTACCCGGGAAGGCGAACATCCAGCCGTAGTAGGCTCGCAGGTTGGCAAACTTCTGCCAGGCATCGCCGGGCATCCGATCCAGAATCGATTTTTTGCCGTGAACCACTTCATCATGAGACAGCGGCAGCACGAAGTTTTCGGTGTAGTTGTAGAGCATCCCGAAGGTCATCTTGTCGTGATGATGACGGCGATGGATGGGATCGAGCTTCATGTAGTCAAGGGTGTCATGCATCCAGCCGAGGTTCCATTTGAACCAGAAACCAAGACCGCCCGTCGACGAAGGCCGCGACACGCCGGCGAAGTCGGTAGACTCTTCCGCCATCGTGACCGCCCCCGGCGTCTGTTCGCCAAGTACGCGGTTGGTATTACGCAGGAACTCGATCGCTTCGAGGTTTTCCCGTCCGCCGTACTCGTTGGGCACCCATTCGCCCTCTTTGCGGCTGTAGTCGCGATAGATCATCGATGCCACCGCATCCACCCGCAGGGCGTCAATACCGAAGCGCTCAATCCAGTACAGCGCATTCCCGACCAGGAAGTTGCTGACTTCACGGCGACCGTAGTTGTAGATCAGCGTATTCCAGTCCTGGTGGTAACCTTCCCGCGGGTCGCTGTGTTCATACAACGAGGTGCCATCAAATGATGCCAGCGCAAAGTCATCCGACGGGAAGTGACCCGGCACCCAATCGAGAATGACATTCAGGCCTGCGGCGTGGGCGGCATTCAGGAAGTAGCGGAAGTCCTCACGCGTGCCAAAGCGGCGAGTCGGCGCGTACAGCCCGGTCGGCTGATAGCCCCAGCTACCGTCAAACGGATGTTCGTTAACCGGCAGCAGTTCCAGATGGGTAAAGCCCATCCACTTCGCATAAGGCACCAGCTGGTCTGCCAGTTCGCGATAGCTCAGCCAGAAATTGTTATCGGCGTGGCGGCGCCACGAGCCAAGGTGAACTTCATAAATCGAAATCGGTGCATCAAACTGGTTAGCCTGCTTACGGGACTGTGGCTGTTCGACCTTTTCCGGCAGGCCGCAGATAAGCGATGCGCTTTCCGGACGCATTTGCGCTTCAAAAGCATAGGGGTCAGATTTCACGCGCAGATGACCGTGGGCGTCGATCAGCTCAAACTTATACAGCTGACCGTTATGCGCACCGGGAACAAACAGCTCCCAGATACCGGACTCTTTGCGCAGGCGCATCGGATGGCGACGGCCGTCCCAGTAGTTAAACTGGCCAACAACGGAAACCCGGCGGGCGTTCGGCGCCCAGACAGAAAAGCGTGTACCGGTCACGCCGTCCATGGTGTCGGCGTGTGCGCCCAGCGTTTCATAGGGCCGCAGATGAGTACCTTCAGACAGCAGCCAGACATCAAGATCCTGTAACAGTGGACCAAAACGATAAGGGTCATCAATCAGGTTTTGCTGACCATGCCAGGTGACCGCCAGCTGGTAGCGAAAAGCATTTTTTCGACGCGGCAGAACGCCGCTAAAGAATCCGCGTGAGTCGAGGCATTCGAGTTTGCCGACTTTGCGCCCGGTTTTCGGTTCAATAACCCATACATCGGTGGCATCGGGTAATAATGCGCGCACTTCCAGCCCGGCATCGGTTTGATGCATGCCCAGTACGGAAAAGGGATCCGCAAAATGGCCAGAGATAAGCGCATTAATCACGTCTCTATCGATACGATTAGACATGGTTTCATCCTGTTGTAAGTGTCGCCCATTCCTGTATCTGGCGACTTTTTTTGACCTGAACGGTGCAGCACACTGTGCATCCTCCTGCTCCGTCCCACCTTCAGGTAAGGCAACGTTATCGTTCCTTACTTAAAGCATAGCCAAGGCTGTCTTACCTCCGTTGGAAAAAATCTAACATCCGCGTTTACTCCTTGTATTACGCAAAAAAAAGGAGGTGCAAGACACCCCCTCTCCCTCTTTTTTATACCTGATATCAGGCCAGCTGGCGCAGCATGCGTCGCAGCGGCTCGGCAGCGCCCCACAAAAGCTGGTCGCCGACGGTAAAGGCCGACAGGTATTCCGGCCCCATATTCAATTTACGCAGACGACCCACCGGCGTGGTCAGGGTGCCAGTGACGGCAGCCGGGGTCAGCTCGCGCATCGTAATATCGCGATCGTTCGGTACCACTTTGGCCCACGGGTTGTGTGCGGCCAGCAGTTCTTCCACGGTCGGGATAGAAACATCTTTTTTCAGCTTGATGGTAAACGCCTGGCTATGGCAACGCAGCGCGCCAACGCGTACACACAGACCATCTACCGGAATGGCGGACGAGGTGGCGAGAATTTTGTTCGTCTCAGCCTGACCTTTCCACTCTTCGCGGCTCTGGCCGTTATCCAGCTGTTTGTCGATCCACGGGATCAGGCTGCCTGCCAGCGGCACGCCAAAGTTATCTACCGCCAGGTCACCGCGGCGAGTCAGCGCGGTCACTTTGCGTTCGATATCCAGAATGGCGGACGCCGGGTTCGCCAGCTCTGTCGCTACGTGGCTATGTAGCTGGCCCATCTGGGTCAGCAGCTCGCGCATATGACGCGCCCCGCCGCCGGAAGCGGCCTGGTAAGTCGCGACGCTGACCCACTCCACGAGATCCTGTGCGAACAGGCCGCCGAGGGACATCAGCATCAGGCTGACGGTACAGTTCCCGCCAACGAACGTTTTCACGCCGTTATTCAGCCCGGCGGTAATCACGTCCTGGTTCACTGGATCAAGAATAATGATCGCATCATCTTTCATACGCAGCGAAGAGGCCGCATCAATCCAGTAACCCTGCCAGCCGCTTTCACGCAGCTTCGGATAAACGTCGTTGGTATAATCCCCGCCCTGGCAGGTCACAATAATGTCCAACGCCTTCAGCGCGTCCAGATCAAACGCATCCTGAAGCGTACCGCCGGTGCTGCCACCAAAGGATGGAGCCGGCTGTCCCAGCTGAGAGGTGGAGAAAAAAACAGGGCGAATGGCGTCGAAGTCGCGCTCTTCAACCATGCGTTGCATGAGTACAGAGCCGACCATTCCGCGCCAGCCGATAAAACCAACATTTTTCATAACGTATTTCCTGGGAGATGTGTGCTGTTTGTGCCAAGCCAGTTTCCTGCTGGATCATCCCTCACATTACAAAATGCTGCTAAAGTCGCAAGTGAAATTAATCAATGATTGCGCAGCAATCAGAAAAGCAACTTATTGAACGCAGCTTCTGCCGACATCGGTGCCCAGAAAAACCTCAAAGATTATCGGGGATTTTGCCTCGGGAAGGGAATATTTTCTGCCGCTTTTTTATTGATCTGGATTATGGATCTGCGCGGAAATATGGTGATTTTAAGACCGTGATGAAAGTAAAGAAAAGCAGGCCTGATGCGGTCTTACGAGGATTAAGCTTTTTGTTTTATCAATCGGTGGGGAAAGGATATTTGCAGTCCTGGGCGGGTAATTTGCCCGGCCTCGCATCGCTCGGCCGGACAATCTTATCGACGTTTAGCTCAGCAGCGTAAACGCAATCATCCCGACAATGGCACCGGTGGTACCGAGGATAGTTTCCATCATCGTCCAGGTTTTCAGCGTCTGGGCTTCGGTCGCGCCGGTAAATTTACCAAACAGCCAGAAACCAGCGTCGTTCACGTGGCTCACCACAATAGAACCACCTGCGATACAGATGGAGAGTGCCGCCATCTGCGCGCCGCTGTAGTTCAGCTGCTCGATAACCGGCATCACCAGACCCACGGCCGTTAAGCAGGCAACGGTCGCAGAACCCTGGATAATACGTACCGCAGCCGCCAGCACGAAGCAGGTAATCGCGATCGGCAGACCTAAGCCGGTCAGCGCTTCACCGAGCGCCGGACCGACGCCGGAATCAACCAGCACCTGTTTAAAGACGCCACCGGCACCAATAACCAGCAGGATAATCCCCGCAGGCTGCAGCGCATGACCGCAGATCTCCATCACCCGATCTTTCGCCATCCCCTGACGTACCGCCAGACCGTAGATAGCCACCAGACACGCCACCAGAATCGCGGTAAACGGATGGCCGATAAACTCAAACCATTCGTAGGTGCTGGAACCGACCGGTACAAAGCGCGCGGCGATCGTTTTCAACCCCACCAGCACCAGCGGCAGAAGAATCAGCGACAGGCTAAAGGCAAAGGACGGCATCTTGCCTTCACCCAGGCTTGGCTCGCTAATATCGTCAGGAATATTCAGCTCAACGTAGCGGCTGATGAAGTTGCCCCACAGCGGGCCGGCAATAATCATTCCTGGAATCGCCGCACACAGGCCAATCAGAATCATCCAGCCAAAGTCAGCGTGCATCTGCGATGCCAGCAGCATCGGCGCAGGCCCAGGCAGCAGGAACGCTGCCGCCGCAGCCACACCGGCAAACAGCGGAATAACCAGCTTCACCAGGTTAGTACCGGTATGGCGCGCCATGGAGAAGGCCACGCTAATCAGCAGCACAATCGCCACTTCAAAAAACAACGGCAGCGCACAGATAAGACCGGCCAGGCCAATCGCGTAATGGGCGCGGCTGTGGCCAAAAGATTTCAGCATTTTAACGGCAATCTGATCGACCGCGCCGGTTTCATGAAGAATCTTGCCAAACATCGCCCCTAGCGCCACGACGATCGCCAGGAAGCCCAGCGTCCCACCCATTCCTTTTTCCATCGTTGCCGCGATTTTATCCAGCGGCATTCCGGAAAACAGACCGGCACCAATTGAAACCACCATCAAGGCCACGAAGGCATGCATACGCGCCTTCATGACTAAAAACAGCAGCAGCAAAACGGAGCCGACTGCTGTTAAAACAAGCGTTAATGTACTCACTAGTTACTGCCTTTGTTGATCACCTCAATGGTGCTCGCGACCACGCCTTCCAGCGATTGATCAATATCGACGATTAAGACATCGCCTTCGTCTGCGCCTGGTTCCTGCAGCGTTTCAAACTGCGTCACCAGCATCTGGGTTTTGAAGAAATGCCCTTTACGCGCTTTCAGGCGGCTTTCGATCAGGTCGAAGTCCCCTTTCAGGTAGACGAAAGAGAGGTTCGGGTTGCCCTTACGCAGAATATCGCGATAGCTTTTTTTCAGCGCCGAGCAAACGATAAGCGACACTTTGTTCGTACGCTGCATGGCAAAAGCGGCATCGTTCAGCGCCTGAAGCCACGGCGTACGGTCGTCATCGTTTAACGGCTCGCCGGAGGCCATCTTGTTGATGTTGCTACGCGGATGCAGAAAGTCGCCATCGAGAAACGCGGCATGCAGCTGATGCGCCACTTCGCTGGCGACAGCGGATTTACCACTGCCGGAAACGCCCATCAGGACATAGACGTGGTGATCATGGTTAGTCGTGCTCAAAGCTTCCTCCCACTGGACACATATGCGAGGCCGCACAGGCTGCAAGAATACAGCGTGAAATGCTCGCATACAGGTTGATTGTTACGGGTAACTGTTATCGGTAACATTGTCATGCCGGACTTAGGGATAAGCAATCACCATTCGTGCCAGAAGTGAATATGTGTGATCTACTTCAAACTTGTCGGTTTAAATTGATCCACCCGGTGACAATGTGAAACCTAAATCTAACATCTTAGGCGTCACCACTTCACCACGAATGCGGGCTAGCAGGCGCTCGGCACCAATGCGCCCCATTCGCTCACGCGGAGTCAGCACACTGGCCAGCCGCGGCTCCATGACCTGACCAATATCGTGACCGTGGAAACCGGCTATCGCCATATCGTCCGGAATTTTCAATCCCAGACGCTGACACTCAAAGGCGGCACCGACCGCAAGGTCATCGTTGGTGCAGAAGATCCCATCAAGCTGCGGATATTCGCGACGCGCCTGGCGCATCAGCTCAATCCCTGACGAGTAGGAAGAAGACTGTTCCACCATCACGCTATATGGCGTCATACCGGCATCGTGCATCGCCTGCTCGTATCCCTTTTGCTTGATGATAGTACGTTCATCGAGACGCGCGCCAAGATACGCAACGTGGCGATGGCCGCGAGCAATAATCGCGGCGGTCATCTGCCGCGCGGCGTCAAAGTTATCAAAGCCGACGGCAATATCGAGACACGGTGACTGGCTGTCCATCAGTTCGACTACCGGGATACCGGCAACTTCGATCATTTTCAGCGTGCGAGGAGTATGAGTACGTTCAGTGAGGATCAGGCCATCGATGTTCCATGACAGCATCGATTCAAGGCGCTTTTCTTCCATTTCAGGCTTATAGCCGTAGTGCGCCAGCATCGTCTGGTAGCCGAAGGCATCGGTGACGCTTTCAATTCCGCGCAGTACTTCCGAAAACACCTGGTTGGTTAACGAAGGCAGCAGCACGCCAATGGCGCGGCTGGTGGCATTGGAGAGGATATCAGGCGCACGATTGGGAATATAACCCAGTTCATCGAGAGCAACGGCAATCTTGCCACGCAGGGCCTCGGAGACCTGCTCCGGGTTACGTAAAAAGCGACTGACCGTCATTTTGGTCACGCCGACAAGATCGGCTACATCCTGAAGTACGGGTCTTTTCTTTTTCATCGTCCTGACTGTGATAACGGGGAGACATTCTCTCAGTTTATCACGGACAAAGCGCAACCTTCCCAAACATCCGGGAAGGCTGCGCAATTTATTTAAACATCTTCAGAACTGAATCAAACCGGTGGCAGATCGAACAGCAGGATCTCGCTATCGCTGTCGGCATGAACGGAAATAGCCTGCTCATCCCAAATCGCCAGGCCATCGCTGGTGGTCGCTTTGGTACCGTTAATCGTCACTTCACCTTTCACCACCTGGATCCAGACGCGACGTTCAGCGGCAATCTGATGCACCGACTGTTCGTCTTTCAGCAGCGCCCAGCGGTACAGTTCCATATCCTGGTGCACTTTCAGCGAACCTTCGCGGGCATCCGGCGACAGCACCAGCTGTTTGCCTTGCAGAGCATCAAAGCGGCGCTGTTCGTAGCGCGGAGTGATGCCGTTTTCTTCTGGCATGATCCAGATCTGGTACAGACGCAGACGTTCGGTGCTGCTCGGGTTGTATTCGGAGTGACGAATCCCGGTACCCGCGCTCATGATCTGGAACTCACCTGCCGGCACCTGCTCTTTGTTGCCCATACTGTCCTGGTGCTCCACCGCCCCTTCCAGCACATAGGTCAGGATTTCCATGTCTTTGTGCGGGTGGGTCCCGAAGCCTTCACCGGCGTCAATCACGTCATCGTTAATCACGCGCAGCGCTGAGAAGCCCATAAAGTTCGGGTCATAATAGTTAGCGAAAGAGAAAGTATGCCAGGAATCCAGCCAGCCATGGTTAGCGTGACCGCGTTCGTTAGCTTTGCGTAAGTAGATCATGTTGCACCCCCGTATGTTTTCGATGGAATAAGTGTGGACTCAATCCGCTCGCGATCATAGAGGGTGAAAATTGACTCCTCTGTTCAAAAAATATGAACAACAACAGAAGAGTCAAAAAAGCTTATTTATCGAGGGTTATCGTGGCTGGAGAAGGCTGTTCAAACCCGCGCTCCAGGATCTCCATATTGGTGAAAACGTCAGATTCCTTGACGTAATTCTCCCGACCGTTAACGAGGGTGTCATACAGAGAATCATAGACGCGGCCATAGTCGCCGGGTTCCACCCGCACCTCTTCACGCACGCTAATTCCCGCTTCATCAACGTATTCCAGCAGGCCAACGCTATCGTCTGCCGCAAAGCCCGCTTCGCCGGGCATAATGTTGGCTTTCAGGCTGGTTTCCTGCTGATCGATACCGTATTTAATAAACGAGCCCTTATGGCCGTGGACGATAAATTTCGGGTACGCCAGCTTCACAAGATGGCTGGTTTTAACAATGGCCTTCAGATCGCCGTAGAACAGCTGAGCTTCAAACGTATCGTCCGGGTTGGCTTTGTTACGCAGACTGCGAATGTCATAGGTCACGCGCTCCGGTCGGCCAAACAGCGAGATGAGCTGATCCATCGTATGCACGCCCAGACCGTAAAATGCACCATCCTGCGGCAGCCCTGGCTGTGTTTCTGCAACCGGGCGGTAGAGATCAAAATGACTCTCCACCTCAACGATATCGCCCAGCTTACCGCTCTCAATCACCTTTTTCATCGTCAGGAAACAAGAGTCAAAGCGGCGGTTCTGATAAGGCGTCACCGTCAGCCCCCGGCTCTTCGCCAGCGCAAAGAGCGCCTTCGCCTCTGCCAGAGTAGGCGTGAACGGCTTTTCCACCAGCACATTCTTGCCTGCTTCCAGCGCCCGCTTCGCATACTCAAAGTGGCTATCCGCATGAGTACAGACAATGACCAGCTTGACCTGCGGGTCGCTAAGCACGTCATCAAGACTGCTGGTGAAGTGAATATGCGAGTATTGCGGCGCCTGTTCCTCTGGCTTCGCGCTGCGGCGATAAATATGTGCAACGTGCCAGCGGTCTTTGCGGTGCAGAACATAGGGGAGATGGTAGCGGGTCGTGCTTTTGCCGAACCCGATAAATGCGCAGTGTAGAGTCATAAAGCTGTCCTTTGTTGAGGTTTCTGCTGCTAACCATAGCGCACCCTGGCGATGAACTTAACTCTTTCCCTGGCAAACATGGTGGAAATTTACCGGCAAAATATGTCGAAGCCAAAATATACAATATAAATATAACTAGATAATAAATAAGACAATTAATTGAAAAATTCAGCCACTAAAGCCTTGACGCTGTAACTTAATTTCTGGATAAGAGAATCATGGACTGCCGATGGCGATCACCACGTCAGGCAACGAGCCGGCCATACCGTTTCCGCGGCGAATAAAAAATCATAAGAGCACTCAGGGAGGCACCATCCACCTCACATGGAAAAAAAATACCTCGCGTTAAATAGCGCGCTGCTCTTCTGGCTACTCGGGCTGGTTGCCTGGTGTTTCTACCAGACTCATCTGGCCTGGCTATCTGGCGTATTTTCCGTTACCGCTTTCATTATCCACTTCCAGCCCACTCAGGTTAATGGCATGTTCAAAAACAAAAACTCTACCGCACAACCTCCATCGTCCCTTAGCGAGTCGGAACAAACCCGGCACGCGACCATCGTAGCCAACGGCGTTAACGTTGACGGCAACATCATTGCGGACAGCAACGTTGAAATTTATGGCTTGCTGAACGGCAATATCGATGCCCAGGATAATCAGATTACGATCGGGCGTGATGGTCAGGTCGAAGGGAACATCACCTGTCGCGAGCTGGTTATTGGAGGTACCGTAACCGGGCAGTGCACCAGCGACAGCATTGAAATCGATGAAAATGGCAAAGTAACCGGGACGCTAATTTACCGCACCCTGGCGGTGAAAAAAGGAGGTGTTTTCTCCGGCCAGGCCGGGATTCTGGTGGACGATATCGAGAACAACGGTGAACCCGCATCGGGCAAAGCGATTGCGCAGCCAGACCCGGATACAGAGGAAAGGCAGGAAGCATTAATGGTGCCCTTTGCGTGCCCTTCGGCCTGAGAGGGCAAAAAAAGGATAAAAAAAAGCCAGCACCTGGCTGGCTAAAGTAATACTGGAAGCAATGTGAGCAATGTCGTGCTTTCAGGCTTTCCGCAAGGGTCTCCCTGAATGCAGGACAATAATAATCATTCTCATTCGCACTTGTCTACCTCTTTTTGCAAAAAATAGGCGTTGACGCATTTTTTAAAGTCAGGGATGTTTAACCGGATGATAAAGCGGATAAAAACCGCTATTCCAGCCCAAAGGAGAAGAGGAATGAGTGACATAGTGATACGCCACGCTGAACCGCGCGATGCAGAACCCTTACGCCAGCTGACTGCACAACCGGAGGTCTATCACGACACGCTACAGCTTCCTCATCCTTCTATGGAGATGTGGCAAGAACGTCTCCAGCCAAGGCCCCACAGCCACCATCTGGTTGCCACTCTTAACAATGAGCTCGTCGGTCATCTGATGCTTAGCGTCGAACCACGTCCTCGTCGGAGCCACGTTGCCACCTTCGGGATGAGCGTTGCTGCGGCGTTCCACGGGCGCGGAGTGGGCAGTGCGCTGATGCGCGAAATGATTAACCTGTGCGATAACTGGCTGCGGGTGGAGCGCATCGAATTAACGGTATTTGCCGATAACGCCGCCGCCGTTGCCGTCTATCGCAAACACGGTTTTGTCGTTGAAGGGACGGGACGCAGGTTCGCGCTGCGCAACGGCGAGTATGTAGACGCGTATTTTATGGCGCGGCTGAAGTAATCTTTAAGGAATTGCCCGTTGTCGCACGCTTACCGGGCCTACGAGACTATATGCCGGGCAAACGCAGTGTCGCCCGGCATATAAATCAGTATCCCGCCGTCAAATCACCCGGCGAGCGCGGATCGGACGCGCCGTACAGCGTCCCGTCCGGCCCAACCATAATGCTCTGGGTGCTGCCCATCGCCGCCTTCAACGCCACGTTTTGCCCTTTCTGTTCCAGCAGCTTCAGCGTATCCGGGCTAAAGCCCTTCTCCACCCGCAGCTCATCAGGCAACCATTGATGATGGAAACGCGGCGCATTGGTGGCCTCCGCCACGTTCATGCCGAAGTCGATGGTGTTAACCACCATCTGCAGGACGGTGGTAATAATGCGGCTGCCGCCAGGGCTGCCGGTCACCAGCCAGGTTTTCCCCTCTTTCACGACAATTGTCGGCGACATGGACGACAGCGGACGTTTTTTCGGCCCAACGGCGTTGGCATCGCCGCCCACCAGTCCGTAAACATTTGGTACGCCGGGCTTAGCGGAGAAGTCATCCATCTGGTTGTTCATCAGGATCCCGGAGCTGCCCGCCACAATACCGGTGCCAAAAACGGTATTCAGCGTATAGGTGACCGCCACAGCGTTACCTTCTTTATCCACCACCGAGAAATGGGTGGTCTGATTACTTTCGTACGGTGCCAGTTTACCCGGGCGAATCTGGCTTGAAGGGCGGGCTTTGTTGATATCAATCTGATCGGCAATCGATTTGGCGTAGGCTTTGTTCGTCAGGGCCTGCCATGGCACCTTCACGAAGTCCGGATCGCCAAGATACTCCGAGCGGTCGGCATAGGCGCGCTTCTCAGCTTCCGCCATCACC
The DNA here is from genome assembly GCF_051131765.1 of Klebsiella sp. I138. Lineage (NCBI taxonomy): Bacteria > Pseudomonadati > Pseudomonadota > Gammaproteobacteria > Enterobacterales > Enterobacteriaceae > Klebsiella > Klebsiella sp. I138. Next base: position 4,523,955 of record NZ_CP180447.1, on the reverse strand, counting down.
TGCATCGCATCTGCGCTACCAAAGCCATATTTATGCATGTCGAAGTTTTCGAGAATATTGAGGATCTGCACGATGTGGATCCCCCCGGACGACGGAGGAGGCATCGAAAACACCTGATAACCGCGATACTCACCGCTTATCGGCGTCCGCTCGACAGCCTTGTAACCCGCAAGGTCAGCTTTGGTGATAAGCCCGCCGTTTTTGTGCATCTCATCGGCTATCTGATCGGCAATAGCCCCTTTATAAAACGCCTCCGGGCCCAGTTCGGCAATCAGTTCGAGACTTTTGCCCAGCTGTTTTTGTACCAGCTTATCGCCCTTTTTCAGCGGCTCGCCGTTTTTCCAGAAAATGGCCCGGCTGTTGGCATGGTTGGGGATCACTTCGCTCCCGTAGGTCTTTAGATCGTCGGCCAACGCATCGTTCACCGTGAAGCCTTCTTCCGCCAGCTTAATCGCCGGGCGGATCACTTTGTTCAGCGGCATGGTGCCGTATTTCTCCAGCGCAAGGGAGAAACCCGCCACGGTACCCGGCGTACCGGATGCCAGATGCGAGGTCAGCGATTTTTTGCTGTCCGGGTTACCCTGATCGTCGAGGAACATGTCACGGGTGGCCTGCTCAGGTGCCATTTCACGAAAATCAATCGCCGTCGTTTTACCCTCTTTGGTCCGCAGCATCATAAACCCGCCGCCGCCAATATTGCCGGCCTGCGGATGCGTAACCGCCAGCGCGTAGCCTACGGCCACGGCGGCATCGACGGCATTCCCCCCCTGGCGCAAAATCTCAACGCCGACGCGGGTCGCCATCGCATCTACCGAGGCAACCATCCCTTGTTGGGCACGAACCGGGTGAAAGACATCCTCTTCTACACCATAAGAAACGGGCGGCGGGGTGGGATTTGCCGCGACGGTAAAACTTCCGCCGGCCAGCAAAGCAGCGATGACCACCTGACGCCAGGAACGCGTGTTTATCATTGTCTTACTCCTGAAATGTATTTTTTTTCCCCGCTTAAGCCTGGTTGATAAGTCCTAAAAAATCATTGTTATGCTGGAAAGGAGGTACACTTAAACGATCCCACACGGGAGGAGAGAACAATGAAAGCACTATTATTTCTGGCGGCGCTGATGCCATTAAGCGTCCTGGCACAGCCACTCAACACGACCAATAATCCCAACCAGCCGGGGTACGTCATCCCTAGCCAGCAGCGGATGCAAAATCAGATGCAGGTCCAACAGCAGCAGCATCAAAGCATGCTGAAGCAGGATATGCAAAGCCAGACGCGCGCCCAGCAGCAGCATCTTCAGACGCAGCTCAACAACAACCAGCAGCGGGTCACCCAGAGCGGTAATTTGAACTCATCACAGCAGATGTTACCGAATACCAACGGAGGGATGTTGCAACGGCAGACGACGCCATAACGGCCGCCTGCCGCCCGATCAGGCCTGGAAGTGAGGACCGATGACGTCAATGGCATCGGTACAAATGCAGTCCACACCCCAGCTCAACAGCTCAGCCGCTCGCTGGGGTTTGTTAACGGTATACACGAGAATGTGCAGGCCTGCGGCCTTCAGGCTTGCCACTCGCGCCGCATCCAGCAGCTTATGATTGAGGTGGATCGACACACAACCCAGCCGCGAGGTCAGCTCGCGCCAGTCCTCACGCCACTCATCCAGCAGCAGTCCGCGCGGCAGCTCTGGCACTGCCAGCTGCGCCGCTTCCAGCGCATCAATTTCAAACGATGAGAGCAGCGGCGGCGTCATACCCTGCCACAGCTCACGGGCCGCCAACGCCACCGCTTTCCCGGTGAGCGGGCCGGTACCGGTAGTTGGCTTAATCTCAATATTCGCCATCATGCCGTGCTGACGACAGCGTTCGGCAACTTCCGCCAACAATGGCAGCGGCTCGCCTTTAAATTCATGGCTATACCAGCTCCCGGCATCGGCTTTCAGCAAATCGCTCCAGGCCAGTTCACCGGCAACACCCCAGCCGTTGCTGGTACGCTCAAGGTTGTCATCGTGCAGCAAAAAAATCTGTCCGTCTTTCGACAGCTTGGCGTCAAATTCGATCATCGTATGCCCAAAACGGGCGCCCACGTCGATGGCCGCCAGGGTATTTTCCGGCGCCAGTTTGCCGCCACCGCGATGGGCGACGATGTGGGGATAAGGCCAGTGACTCATGCGCGTTGTCCTGTTTCACCATCAAAGAGGTGCAGATGATCCTCGGGCAGATGCAGCCACAGCGTGCTGCCCGCTGTCGGGCGCTGCTGATGCGGCAACCTGACCACCAGCTTTTGCTCGCCCCAGCGACCGTGGGCAAGGTTATCGGCACCTAAAATTTCCAGCGTATCCATCACCAGCGGTACGCCACCTTCCGCCTGGGAGCTTAATGCAAAATGCTCCGGGCGGATACCTAGCGTCATCTTACGCCCGGCATAGCGGCGATGCTCGCCATTCATCGGCAAACGCAGGCCGCCATCCAGTTCAAAACGGTGGCCATCTTCGCTGATGCGCCCGTCCAGCAGGTTCATTGCCGGACTGCCGATAAAGCTGGCCACAAAGCGGCTGGCCGGTTTTTCGTACACCTCGACGGGGGTGCCAATCTGCTCGGCAATGCCTTTATTCATCACCATGACCCGCTGGGCAAGGGTCATCGCCTCCACCTGGTCATGCGTGACGTACAGCGAGGTGGTTTTCAGGCGACGGTGCAGCTGCTGGAGTTCGAGACGCATCTGGACGCGCAGCTTAGCATCAAGGTTCGACAGCGGTTCATCAAACAGGAACACCGCCGGGTCACGCACGATAGCGCGGCCCATTGCCACTCGCTGGCGCTGGCCGCCCGAGAGTTCGCGCGGGCGGCGCTTGAGCAGACCATCCAGCTCCAGAATACGCGCCGCTTCCTGCACCCGCTCGGCGATCAGGCTTTTGCCCATACCACGAATTTTTAGACCCCAGGCCATATTCTCTTCCACGCTCATGTGCGGATAGAGGGCGTAGTTCTGAAATACCATCGCGATACCGCGATCCTTTGGTTCCATTTCGGTGACGCGCTGGCGGTTAATCCAGATATCGCCGCTGCTCACGCGCTCAAGACCTGCCACCATGCGCAGCAGGGTTGATTTCCCACAGCCTGACGGCCCGACCATGACGATAAACTCTCCGTCCGCGACGTCCAGCGTCAGCGGCTGGATCACCTGGGTTTTGCCATCCCAGCTTTTGGTTACTGCCTGTAGTGTTAAACCAGCCATAAAAGGTTGTATCCCTTAATTATTCTTGAACGTCGCTGGCGGCTATATTTGCTCGGGGCAAGGCGCAAGCGTCGCAGTTTGGTGGGCCCAAATAAGACGCGAGTAACACGGAACCGGGCAAACATGGCCCCAGCCCTTCGGGACGCGTGCCGAAACCGCGCACTCTGCGTTGTCGGATTTGGACACAGGCCCACTATGTCCATCATCCTCCGCCTTGATTACGCGGTGTCGACTCAGCATCGCCTCCACGAACAATCAAGGGATACAACCTACTTCTCACTGTCCACTAAACCACGCACAAACGCGCGCTGCATGGCTAAAACGATAACAACCGGGGGAATCAGCGTCAGGAGCATCGCCGCCATCACCTGGTTCCACTGGGTGGTGCCTTCGCCGGTGGCGATCATGCCTTTAATACCCGCCACCGCGGTGCCAAGATTCACGTCCTGAATAATCAGCAGCGGCCACAGATACTGATTCCAGCCGTAGATAAAGGTGATAACAAACAACGCCGCAAGATTGGTTTTCGACAGCGGCAGCACGATGTCGCGGAAAAAGCGCATCGGGGAAGCACCATCGATGCGCGCCGCTTCAATCAGCTCATCCGGCAGCGTCATAAAGAACTGGCGGAACAAGAAGGTGGCGGTCGCCGAGGCCATCAGCGGCAGCGTCAGCCCGGCGTAGCTGTCGAGCATTTTCAGATTGGCGATAACTTCCACCGTGGGAAAGATACGCACTTCAACCGGCAGCATCAGGGTGATAAAAATCATCCAGAAGAACAGGTTACGCATTGGGAAACGGAACCAGACAATGGCGAACGCGGAGAGCATTGAGACTACAATTTTCCCCACCGTAATGCCGAATGCCATGATGAAGCTGTTCAGCATCATCAGCCAGAACGGCGCGCTGTTCGCACCAACGCCCTGAGTCCATATAGTGGCCATATTTTCCAGCAGATGCCCGCCGGGAATCAGCGTCATCGGCGTCTCAAAGACGGCTTTGTTATCCAGCGTCGCAGCAACAAAGGCGACATACAGCGGGAACAGGATGACGGCGATCCCTGCAATCAGCATGGTGTGGCTGAAAATCGTCAGCCCGCGACGGTTCTCAATCATTGGTAGCGCACCTTACTTTCAACGTAGCGGAACTGAACGACCGTCAGCACAATGACCAGGAACATCAGCACCACCGACTGAGCGGCGGACGCCGACAGGTCCAGCCCGGCGAAACCTTCACGATAGATCTTATAAATCAATGTCGTGGTCGCCTGGACCGGCCCACCGGCGGTGGCAGCATCGATGACCGGGAAGGTATCGAAAAAGGCGTAAACCAGGTTAACCACCAGCAGGAAGAAGCTAACCGGCGCAATCAGCGGCAGCGCCAGTTTAAAGAAGCGGCGAATCGGCCCGGCACCGTCAATGGCGGCAGCCTCGACCAGCGATCGCGGGATCGACTGCAATGCAGCAAAGAAAAACAAGAAGTTATAGCTAATCTGTTTCCATACCGAGGCAAAAACCACCAGGAACATTGCCTGACCGCTGTTCTGCGCATGGTTCCAGTCGTAGCCCATCTCGCCGAGGAAGTGGGTTATCAACCCGCGCCCTGGGTTAAAGAGGAAAATCCACAATACCGCCGCCACCGCGGGCGCCACGGCATAGGGCAGCAGCATCAGAGTTTGATACAAGCGACTGCCGCGCACGACATAATCCACCAGCGCCGCAAAAAACAGCGAAATAATCAGTCCGCTGAAGGTGACCAGGCTACTGAACTTAATGGTGGTCCAGAACGAGTCCAGATAGTAGGGGTCGTGGAACAGCGTCACGAAGTTATCCAGGCCAACGAACTGGCTTGATAAGCCAAAAGGATCAACGCTTTGCAGCGAATACCACAGCGCTTCACCCGCAGGCCAGATAAAGAAAATAATCGTGATAATCAGCTGCGGCGCGACCAGCACATAGGGCAGCCAGCGCGAGCGGAATACCGGACGGGATGATGACATAAATGGACTCTTTTCCAGAAATAGCCGGGTGGTGCCTTCGCCCTACCCGGCCTACATATGGCACATCGTAGGCCCGGTAAGCGAAGCGCCACCGGGCATGTCAACTATTACGATTTCGTTGATTGTTCGAAGCGGCGCAGCAGTTGGTTACCACGTTCAACCGCTGAATCCAGCGCCTGCTGTGGCGTTTTCTTACCGGTCCACACGCTTTCCAGCTCCTCATCCACAATGGTGCGGATCTGCGGCATATTGCCCAGACGCAGGCCTTTGGTGAACGGCAACGGCGGCTTGTTCAACATCTGACGGGTGGCGATATCCGCGCCCGGGTTCTTATCGTAGAAGCCCTGCTGGCGGGTCAGGTCATAAGCGGCGGTGGTAATTGGCAGGTAGCCCGTTTTCTGGTGCCACTCTGCGGCGATTTCCGGTTTAGCGAGGAATTCGAGGAATTTCGCCACGCCGGTGTAGGTTTCTTTATCTTTACCCTGCATAACCCACAGGCTGGCCCCGCCGATAATGGCGTTCTGCGGCGCACCCTTCACGTCGGCGTCGTACGGCATCATCCCTACGCCATAGTTGAATTTAGCGTACTGGCGAATATCGGCCAGTGAGCCGGAAGAGGCGGTGGTAATCGCGCAGTCACCGTTATAGAACTTCTCGGTAGACTCGTCTTTACGTCCGAAGTAGCTGAAATCGCCCTTCTTGTTCATCGCTTCCAGCATCGCGATATGCTTAACCTGCTCGGGCTTGTTGAACTCAAGCACGGCATCGGTACCGTCAAAGCCGTTGTTCTTAGTCGCCACCGGCAGGCCATGCCAGGCGCTGAAGTTTTCAATCTGAATCCAGCCCTGCCAGCCGCTGGCGTAGCCGCATTTCATCCCGGCGGCTTTCAGCTTATCGGTATAGGCTGCCAGCTCTTGCCAGGTTTTCGGCGGCTGCTCCGGATCTAAACCGGCTTTTTTGAAGGCGTCTTTGTTGTAGTACAGCACCGGCGTGGAGCTGTTAAACGGCTGGGAGAGCAGATGGCCGCTTTTGGAATCGGTGTAGTAGCCGGAAACGGTCGGGACAAACTGCGATTCATCAAACTTAATGCCCGCATCGGTGAACACCTGGTAAACCGGCTTAATGGCTTTAGAAGCCATCATTGTCGCGGTACCGACTTCATAAACCTGAAGAATCGCCGGTGCATTACCGGTACGGAATGCAGCAATACCGGCACTCAGGCTCTGTTCATAGTTACCTTTGTACACTGGCGTAATTTTGTAATCCGGATTGGCCGCGTTGAAACGTTGCGCCAGAGAATCAACTTCTTTCCCCAATTCCCCTTCCATTGAATGCCAGAACGGAATATTGGTCACTGCCAGCGCCTGACCAGCACATGCCAGGCTGAGCGCCAGTCCTAAAGCTGTATGTCGTAACGATATCATCGGTTATCTCTCTTGTTGTTCCAGATGCGCGATTTCACGCGTTTTATGTTCGCGGGGGTAACATGACATGCTCGAATTACAGAAAAATAACTTTTTTATTACAAAAAAAAGATAGTAACGCGTCAGAGAGATGGCAAGACGATGAAGGATTGGAGACAGGAAAGTGGGAGCTGAGACACGTATGGGCAATAATGCGGTTCCCCGGGGTCGGCGCAAGCGCCTCGCCCGGGCGATGAGTGCAGTTTGTCCCCCGGTCAGGCACAGCGCCGCCGGGGAAACATGCCGGCTTAGCCGCCCAGATAGGCGCTACGCACGGCCTCGTTAGCCAGTAGCGCATCACCGGTGTCTTCCAGCACGACGTGGCCGTTTTCCAGCACATAGCCACGGTCGGCCAGCTTCAGCGCCTGGTTGGCGTTCTGCTCGACAAGGAAGATGGTCATCCCCTGCTCACGCAGCTGTTCGATGGTGTTGAAGATCTGCTGGATGATGATCGGTGCCAGACCCAGCGAAGGCTCGTCCAGCAGCAGCAGGCGCGGCTGGCTCATCAGCGCACGGCCAATCGCCAGCATCTGCTGCTCGCCGCCGGACATGGTGCCCGCACGCTGAATTCGACGTTCAAGCAGGCGCGGGAACAGCTCGTAGACCCACTTAATCCGGCTCTGGAACTGGTCACGATCGGCAAAAAAACCGCCCATCGCCAGGTTCTCTTCAACCGTCATGCGCGAGAAAACCCGACGCCCTTCCGGGACAATCGCCACCGCTTCACGCATGATTTTCGCCGTTTGCCAGTCGGTAATATCTTTACCATCAAAGACCACTTTCCCGCTGGAAGCCCGCGGGTCGCCGCACAGGGTGCCAAGCAGCGTCGTTTTCCCCGCGCCGTTGGCACCAATCAGGGTAACAATCTCCCCCTGATTAATATGCAGGCTGACGTTATGCAGCGCCTGAATCTTGCCGTAGTGGGCGCTGACGTTGTCAAAAGATAACATCACTTTTTCCATGCTTATGCCTCACCAAGGTATGCGCGGATCACGTCCGGGTTGTTGCGGATCTCTTCCGGCGTACCGTTAGCCAACGGTGTGCCCTGGTTTACCACATAAATACGGTCTGAAATGCCCATCACCAGCTTCATATCGTGCTCAATCAACAGGATGGTCGTGTTGTGATGACTGCGCAGCTCGGCGATCAGCTCGTCCAGCTCTTTCGTCTCTTTCGGGTTGAGGCCCGCGGCGGGCTCATCCAGCATCAGAATTTCCGGCTGGGTCACCATGCAGCGAGCAATTTCCAGACGCCGCTGGTCGCCATAGGCCAGGTTACTGGCCTGGCGGTTAGCGTGCTCCAGCAGGCCAATACGCTCCAGCCAGGTGGCGGCACGATCCAGCGCTTCGCTCTGCGCACGGCGGAAGGACGGCGTTTTCAGCAGCCCGGAGAAAACCCCGGTTTTCAGCTGCTGATGCTGTGCAACCAGCAGGTTTTCAATAACCGTCATTTCGCGAAACAGTCGCACGTGCTGGAACGTCCGCACGACGCCCATTCGGGCGATCTGCTGTCCCGGTAGCCCTTCAAGATGCTGCTCGCGCAGCTTAATGGTACCGCCAGTGGGCTTATAAAAGCCGGTCAGACAGTTGAAGACCGTGGTTTTCCCGGCCCCGTTAGGACCTATCAGCGACACGATCTCCTGCGGGCGCAGCTCCAGAGACACGTTGTTGACCGCCAGCAGGCCACCGAAGCGCATCATCAGACCGTCGACGGATAATAATGGCTGACTCATGCCTGCTCTCCTTTCGCCTGACCTTTTTTCAGCTTCAGCTGCGGACGCGTCATCGGCAGCAGACCCTGCGGACGCCAGATCATCATCAGCACCATCAAACCACCCAGCATCAGCATGCTGTATTCGTTGAAATCACGCATCAGCTCGCGGGATACCACCAGCAGCACCGCGGCGAGAATGACCGCAAACTGCGACCCCATCCCGCCCAGCACCACAATCGCCAGCACGAAAGCCGACTCGGCAAAGGTGAAGGACTCCGGGCTGACAAAGCCCTGGCGCGCGGCAAAGAGCGTACCGGCAAAACCGGCAAATGCGGCGCTGATGGTAAAGGCGGTCAGCTTAATGCGCGTTGGGCTCAGGCCCAGCGAACGGCAGGCAATTTCGTCTTCACGCAGCGCTTCCCACGCGCGGCCCAGCGGCATACGCAGCAGGCGATTGATCACAAACAGCGACAGCACAACCAGCAGCAGCGCCACCAGATAGAGGAAAATAACCCGATCGCTTGGGTCATACTTCAGACCGAAGAAATTACTGAAGGTATCCCAGCCGCCTTCGCGAGCGCTGCGGCTAAACTCAAGGCCAAACAGCGTTGGCTTAGGAATCTGGCTGATGCCGTTCGGGCCGCCGGTAACTTCGGTGTTATTGAGCAGCAGAATACGGACGATCTCGCCGAAACCGAGGGTGACGATCGCCAGATAGTCGCCGCGCAGACGTAGCACCGGGAAACCAAGCAGGAAGCCCGCCGCCGCAGACACCAACCCCGCCAGCGGCAGACAGGTCCAGAAGCCGAGGCCGTAATAGTGGTTCAGCAGCGCAAAGGTGTAAGCGCCGATGGCGTAGAAGCCACCGTAGCCCAGCACCAGCAGGCCTGACAGCCCCACGACGACGTTAAGACCAAGACCCAGAATGATATAAATCATGGTCAGCGTGGCGATATCCACCGTCCCACGCGACACCATAAACGGCCACGCCACGGCGATGACCAGCAGCGCTATCAGGAACAGCTTTTGCTTAACCGTCGAGCCGTCGATGGCCGGCATCACAAACTTCGGCCCGGAGACGTTTTTCAGCGTTTTCTGGAACAGCGGACGCATCAGCTGGAAGAAGAAGACCACCGCGGTGCCAATGAAGATCCACTGCCAGCGAATATCGGCGGCGGTATCCACGACCAGTTTGGTGCCATCCAGCTCCAGCTGCACGCCCATAAATACGCCGGCCAGGACAAAGAACATCGCCGCAGACAGCAGCGACATCGCAATATGCATCGGTTTCATACTTTCTCTACCTCCGGGCGGCCCAGAATACCGGTAGGCATGACCAGCAGCACCAGAATCAGCAGAGCAAAGGAGACGACGTCTTTATATTCCGTGCTGAGATAGGCAGAAGAGAGCGCTTCAGCGATGCCGAGGATCAGGCCACCGATCATCGCCCCAGGGATACTGCCGATGCCGCCCAGTACCGCTGCGGTGAAAGCTTTCATCCCGGCCATAAAGCCGATATACGGGTTGATAACGCCGTAGAACTGGCCCAGCAGTACACCCGCGACCGCCGCCATTGCCGCGCCGATCACAAACGTCAGGGCAATCACCCGGTCGGTATTAATGCCCAGCAGGCTCGCCATTTTGAGGTCTTCTGCACAGGCGCGGCAGGCGCGGCCCATACGTGAATAGCGGATAAACAGCGTCAGCGCGAGCATCGCAACAAAGGTCACGATCCAAATCACCAGCTGCATCGTGGTGACGGTCGCGGCGAAGTTTTCGCTGCTGCCGATAATCCACTGACCGTTAAACAGGCTCGGCAGCGCGACATCGCGCGAGCCTTCCGTCAGGCTGACGTAGTTTTGCAGGAAGATGGACATCCCGATGGCGGAGATCAGTGCAATCAGGCGCTTGGAGCTACGCACCGGCCGGTAGGCCACGCGTTCAATACTCCAGCCGTAGGCGCTGGCGATAATAATCGCGCCAATAAACCCGGCGGCCACCAGCAGCCAGCTGGTATCAATCCCCATCATCATGAGGGCGGCGATGATCATGAAGGAGACGTAGCTGCCAATCATATAGACCTCGCCATGGGCGAAGTTAATCATACCGATAATGCCGTACACCATCGTATAACCGATGGCGATCAGTGCATAGGTACTGCCCAGCGTGACGCCGTTAAACATCTGCTGCAGAAAGTAGAGAAACTGCTCGGACATAAGGTAACCTTTTTCATGCCGCCCGTTTCACACGGGCGGTGGGATAACGCATCTTATTTGGCGACAGAGGATGATCCATCCGCATGCCACTGGAAGACACCAAACTCAAATCCCTTCAAATCGCCTTTTTCGTCCCAATTCAGCGGCCCAATCACGGTTTTTGCCCCGTGAGCTTTCAGATCTTTGATTAAGTCCAGCGGTTCCTGACTGCTGCTTCTGTCCATCGCCTGCGCTAACGACTGCACGGCAGCGTAGGTAATCCAGACATACGGACCGCTCGGATCTTTTTTCTCTGCTTTCAGCGCCTCAACGATAGCGCTGTTTGTCGGATCCTGGTCATAGCGTTTCGGCATTGTCACCAGCATGCCTTCCGCCGCCGCACCGGCAATATTTGACAGCGATGCGTTGCCAACACCTTCAGGCCCCATAAACACGGTTTTCAGTCCCACGGAGCGAGCCTGACGCAGCATCTGCCCCATTTCAGGGTAGTAGCCGCCGTAATAAACGAAGTCGATATTTTCTTTCTGCAGGCGTGCCAGCAGCGCGGAGAAATCTTTCTCACCGGCGGTGATGCCATCAAAGAAGACAATATTCGCATTACCTTTCTTCAGGCTGTCCTGCACGGAGCGGGCCAGGCCTTCGCCGTATTGTTGTTTGTCATGGATGATAGCGATACGCTGCGGTTTCACTTTTTCCAGGATGTATTTGGCGGCGGTAGGCCCCTGAGAGGAGTCCAGACCGGCGGTGCGCATAATGTACTGATAGCCGCGCTGGGTCAGTTCCGGGTTCGTGGCGCCCGGAGAGATCATCAGAATACCTTCATCTTCATAGATATCGGATGCCGGCTGGGTTGAAGACGAGCACAGGTGACCGATGACGTACTTGATGCCTTCATTGACGATTTTGTTCGCGACCGCCACGGCCTGTTTCGGGTCACAGGCATCATCAAACTCAACGCCCACCAGCTTATCGCCCTTAATTCCACCCTGCGCATTAATATCTTTAATAGCCTGTCGTGCGCCGTTGAACTCCATATCGCCCCACTGAGCTACCGGGCCGGACATCGCGCCGACAACGGCGACTTTAATATCCTTAGCCATGACCGCGTGCGACATCGTCAGTGCAACGAATCCCGCAATAATGGTTTTTGCGTTCGTTTTCATGCTTCAGAACCCCGTTCGTGATGTGGTGTAAATATTTTGTATTTTTATGGTTAAAAAGCATTCTGTGCTTTTATTAAACAACGCTACTTTTACCATGATCTTTAATGGTTTAGCGCGGTTTTTACCTGAATTCAGATTAAATTCTCTATATTTCAGGCGATTAAGCAAAGATAATATTCTGTATTCAAGCGAAGATAAACAAAAAAAGTCCAGTTTCCAGCATAAAATAACGATACATAAGGCGGAATAAAACGCTGCACATTAGGTTAAAATTCTGCTTATTTTTCGATCCATGACGGATTGCGCTACTCTGAACCTGCCAGAAGAACGAATCCCCTGATGAATGGATAAAAAACAGCGCCCCGTCCAACAGCAAATTTGGGTACACTGCCCCATCCGTTTTGACTGGACTTGTCGCGCATGAAACTGACCATTATTCGATTACCGCTTTTCAGCGATCAGGATCGCATCGACTTAGGGAAAATCTGGCCGTCGCAGGATATCGACGGGATCCCGCTGGACGATCGTCACCGGATTTACGCCGCCCGCTTTAACGAACGCCTGCTGGCCGCCGTGCGCGTCACGCTACACGGCAGTGAAGGCGAACTCAGCGCGCTCTGCGTACGTGAAGTCACCCGTCGGCGCGGCGTCGGGCAGTATTTGGTGGAAGAGATCCTGCAAGATAACCCGGAGATCGGCCGCTGGCGGGTCAATGCAGCTGGCGTAGAAGACAAGTCGGTAATGTCGGCATTTATGCAGGCGCTGGGCTTTAGCGCACAGCAGGACGGCTGGGAAAAACGTTAAGAACATCCCGGATGGCGGCGCTTCGCGCCTTATCCGGGATGACAATTTATTTAACTCTGTAGCGTGAAAGACAGCCAGCTTATTTAACCGAGGATTTCATGCTACAGGCAGGCGGCTGCGTCGAAATCCCCGGGAGCTTACATCAGTAAGTGACCGGGGTTGAGGGGCGCTGCCAACGCACCTGTAGCGTGAAAGGCGACGGTTAAATTATTTGGCGTCGGTTGCCGAGCCATCAGCATGCCAGGTAAACACGCCGAATTCGAAGCCTTTCAGGTCGCCTTTCTGATCCCAGGACAGCGGCCCCATGACGGTCTCCACTGAGTTGGCCTTCAGGTATTTCGCGATAGCCGCCGGGTCTTCGGATTGATTCAGGCCAGCCTGCAGCGACTGGATTGCCGCGTAGGTTGTCCAGACGAATGCGCCGCTCGGGTCCTGTTTCTTCGCTTTAATCGCGTCAACAATGGGTTTGTTCGCAGGAAGCTGATCGTAGTTCTTCGGCTTCGTTACCAGCATCCCTTCCGCAGACTGACCGGCAATGTTAGACAGGGAGACGTTGGCGACGCCCTCCGGCCCCATAAACTGCGTTTTCAGGCCTGCCGCGCGGGACTGACGCAGAATTTGCCCCATTTCCGGGTGATAGCCGCCGTAATAGACGAAGTCGATATTTTCTTTCTTCAGACGCGCCACCAGGGTGGAGAAATCTTTCTCACCGGCGGTGATCCCGTCGAAGAACACCACGTTAGCGCCGCCCTTCTTCAGGCCATCCTGCACCGCACGCGCCAGGCCTTCGCCATATTGCTGCTTGTCATGCACGATAGCGATGCGCTTAGGCTTCACCTTCTCGATGATATATTTTGCCGCCGTCGGGCCCTGATCGGAATCCAGGCCAGTGGTACGCAGAATCATTTTATAACCACGAGCGGTCAACTCCGGCGCCGTGGCGGCCGGGGTGATCATCAAAATGCCTTCGTCTTCATAGATATCAGACGCCGGCTGGGTAGAGGACGAGCACAAATGGCCAATAACATACTTGATGCCATCGTTAACCACTTTGTTGGCAACGGCCACCGCCTGTTTCGGGTCGCAGGCATCATCATATTTAACGATCTGCAGCTTATTGCCTTTGATCCCACCCTTAGCGTTAATATCGGCAACCGCCTGCTCAGCACCGGTAAACTCCTGGTCACCGTACTGTGCCACCGGGCCGGACATCGCGCCTACCACGGCAATTTTGATGTCTTCAGCAAGCGCGGCATTGCTCATAATCAAGGCGATACATCCTGCCAGTAACGCTTTACCCTTCATGTTCATCCTGAGGCTCCCCATTATTATGGTTTTTTGCATTTGTTGTGATGTTGTTTGTTAGCGCATTATTCTAGTTAGAGACATAAAAAAAGCATATTACATCTACTTTAAGGTCTGCCGACTGCGCTTTTTCAGCACACTATGCTAAACATACCGCCATTCAGGAGAATTTGAAATGACAAAATTGAGGGTTATGTAACAGATAAGTGACAAATAAAAAACCGCGCCAGGATGAACCGGACGCGGTGGAGTCAGAGGCCAAATTACCAACCGGCGGGCAGGTAGCCCAATGCGGAAGCTATCGCGTAAACGGCGCTACAAAGGTAAAGCAACACAATGAAGGTCTGGATAAGCGGATGGGTTATCAGCGCCGGACAAGTCCAGCCGGGCGTGATATCGCCGCGCTGCCGGGCACCTTTGAGCATCAGAATCGGCATAATCGATAAAATTACGCCGCTAAAGACGCCGGCAAAATAGAGCGCATTTACAAACGACACCATGCCGCTGTAAGCCAGAATAAATGGCGGGATTGCCACGATAAACAGCACCATCAAGCGCTTGAGCGGCTGCTCGTCGTTACCCAGACGGAACTGATCGAAAATATTGGTCAGGAAGCTTCCCCCCAGTCCCCAGTACGAGGTCAACATCGCACACAGGGCAAACAGATTGGCGGAGAAAAAGGCCCACTCACCGAGCGCCCTGCCCCACGAAATCGTCGCCACATCGGAAATATTATCCAGCCCGTTCAGGGAGATAACAGATAGCGGGACCAGCGCCAGCAGGCAGAAGGTCAATCCCATCCCCACCATAATCGCTTTCGGCAATTTCTCCGGCTTATCTGCAAACCCACGGGCCATTTCCGGCACGATATACTGCGCCGAGAAGCAGAATGCGACAACGTTGAACACCGGCACCATATACAGCCAGTTGCCGTCGAGCAGATAGCTGACCTGGGTTGTATCTTTGAGCAGCGTCGCGGCCACGAGCACAGCGATCATCACCACCATGCCGATACTAATGAATTTTTCACCACGCCCAATAGCCTTCAGCCCGAGGTAAAGCACGCCCGCTGCCGGGATAAAAAACAGCACGCTGCCCAGTGCCGGGGAAAGACCAAACAGCGAATGCAGCAGCTTGCCGCTGCCGGTCATATAGGCCGTCAGCGCACCAACGCTGTTTACGCAAACGGACAGGAACATCATTAATGCCCCGAAGCGCCCGACATAGCGGCGCGACAGGCCGCTCAGCTGTAAGTGTTTGCGGGTGCGCAGGGTCGATTCTGCGACATACAGCATGGTGATCGTCGTCAGGCTGCCGACCACAACCAGCCAGAACAGCAGCGGTAAAAAGCCGGCCTTGCTGGATGCATAGGCGATAGATAACACCCCGGCACCGATATTGGTGCCGACGATCATCGACACCCCTTCAACGAAGCTCAGGGATTTTGCAGGTACAGCGGTACGCTCCCGGCTCGTCAGAACCGAGGAAAAGGTGGAATTTTCAGACATAATATTTTCCGTTTTATTCCGGCGACACGCGCCGCCGGAAAAAAGGTGATATCAGGGTGATAAACCACTCACGCTGAGTATGAAAACGCCTGTGCGGCATCCTGTTTTATCTGGCTTCCCTGCCGCCGCACAGGAGTCGGGCACATCATCCCTTCAGGATGCGGGCCAGAATATCCAGCGCCCTGGTAAACTGCGCATCGGGAATGGTGAGCGGGTACAGGAAACGGATCACGTTGCCATAGACGCCACAGCTCAACAGCAGCAGACCATTTTCCTGTGCCTTTTGCTGGATTTGACGGGTGAACTCCGGTGACGGCTCACCGGTCTGCGGATCGACAAACTCCACGGCAACCATCGACCCCTGCCCACGCACATCATAAATCGCCGGGCAATATTCGCGGGCCTGGTTCAACACCTCTTTCAGGTGGCTGCCAAGCTGTTCCGCACGCTGGCAAAGCTGCTCTTCGTCAATGACATCAAGAACCGCATGAGCCGCCGCCACTGCCAGCGGGTTACCGGCATAGGTGCCACCCAGCCCGCCCGGCGCCGGTGCATCCATCACCTCGGCACGGCCCACCACCCCGGACAGCGGGAAACCGCCGGCAAGGCTTTTCGCCATGGTCATCAGGTCCGGTTTCACATCGTAATGCTGCATCGCAAACAGCTTGCCGGTGCGTGCAAAGCCTGTTTGCACTTCATCTGCAATCAGCAGAATGCCGTGGGTATCGCACAGCGCACGTAGCGCCTGCATAAACTCAGCGGGAGCAACGTTAAAACCGCCTTCCCCCTGAATCGGCTCAAGGATAATGGCCGCCACCTGATCCGGCGCGATATCGGCTTTAAAGATGCGCTCCAGGCTTTTCATGGCCTCATCGGTGGTAATACCGTGGGCGGCATTCGGGTAGACCCCGTGATACACCGACCCCGGGAAGGGACCGAAACCGATTTTGTACGGTGCAACCTTACCGGTCAGCGCCATGGTCATAAAGGTACGACCGTGGAAACCGCCACCGAAGGTAATCAGCCCCGGGCGGCCGGTATAGGCGCGGGCAATCTTCACCGCGTTTTCTACGGCTTCCGCGCCGGTGGTGAAGAATGCCGTTTTAGCCGGGCCATCTACCGGCGCCAGCTCGTTAATGCGCTCCGCCAGCGAAACATAGCTTTCGTAAGGGACAATCTGATACGCCGTATGGGTAAAGGCTTCCAGCTGCTTCGCGACGGCGGCCACGATTTTCGGGTGGCGATGGCCGGTATTGAGCACGGCAATTCCCGCAGCAAAATCAATCACCTCGTTGCCTTCCACATCCCACAGCGTGGCATTCTCCGCCTTCTCAACAAAGTAATTACACATTACGCCTACGCCGCGCGGCGTCGCCTGCTGGCGACGTTGATTCAGTTCTGAACTTTTCACCCTCGAATCTCCTGTCATGTATGTCACGTTATCGCAACAATCTAGAAACTATGTCGTTTATTTACACAGGAGTTGGCCCTATAATCGAGTACCAATTTAGATTATCTGAGGGATCCAATGCGTTCACTCGTCGGTGACCTTGTGCTGGTCAGATTGCAGGAAGAGACGGACCCACTCTTGCACAAACGCTTATACAACGCGGTTCGCCGGTCGATTCTGGACGGTTCTTTACCGCCTCACAGTCGCCTGCCTCCCTCACGAGATTTGGCCGGAGAGCTTGGCGTTTCAAGAAACACCATATTAACAACTTATGAACAATTACTGGCGGAAGGATATGTGGTCTCCCGCCGCGGAAGCGGCACATTCGTCGCGAAAACCGGACCAGATATTTCTCTTTCTGCTGGTAGCATTGCCGAAAACAGCAGCGACCCGATGGCAGCGCCCTTTTTATCCCGCCGCGGACAACAGTTGCTTACTCACGTCAGCGCCAGCCCGCGCCAGTGGGGAGCATTTATCCCCGGCGTACCGGACGTCAATGCCTTCCCCCATCCGCTGTTCAGCAAGATTCAGGCTCGAATCAGCCGTCGTCCGAAGCCCGAGCGGCTGAGCTACAGCTGTAACGGCGGTACGCCGGAACTGCAGCAGGCGTTAGTGGATTACCTTCGCGTGTCGCGCGGCGTCCATTGTCAGGCAGATCAAATTCTTATTACGGAAGGGATTCATCAGGCGATCGACCTGGTGACACGTATGCTCTGCGATAGTGGCGATCTGGCGTGGGTCGAGGAACCCTCCTACTGGGGGATCCGCCACGTGCTGGCGATGAACAATGTGCGGGTCAAACCAATAACCGTCGACGCCAACGGACTGTGCCCACCGGAGACGGTCGAGGAGTCGCCGCACCTGATTTTTGTTACGCCATCGCATCAATATCCGCTGGGCGCGGTGATGAGTCTTGAGCGCCGTCAGCGCCTGCTGGCCCTCGCACGCCAGCACGGGAGCTGGATCGTCGAGGACGATTACGACAGTGAATTTCGTTTTTCCGGACAGCCGATTCCGGCGCTGCAGGGGCTGGTTGCCGATGCGCCGGTCGTTTACATCGGCACGTTCAGTAAGACGCTCTATCCGGGGCTACGAATGGGGTATGTGGTGCTGCCTCGCCCGCTGACGGGCGATCTGAAAAGCGCCCATGCCGAACTGTATCGCGGCGGCCATTCGCTGATACAGATGGCGCTGGCGGAATTTATTAACGCGGGCCATTACTCCGCCCATATCCGACGCATGCGCCTGCTTTACAGCCGCCGTCGCGCCTGCCTGACCGAGCTGATTCAGCGCTATTGTATCCCGCACGCGCTGTCAGATTTCAGCGATAACGCCGGCCTGCATCTGATTTTGAACCTGCCAGACGATGCGGATGATGTGGCCATCGCGCAGCAGGCGAATGCCCACAATATTCTGGTGCGTCCGCTCTCACGCTACTATCTGACGGAGCAGCGTAAGAAAGGGCTGTTGATGGGTTTTGCCAGCCTGGCAGAGACGCAAATGGAGCCGGCCTTTCATATCCTGCTGGGGTGTTTACAGGCACTATGCCCTCAGGTGTTGCTCAGCGGAGCAGACGCAGAAAAACAAAACGCCCCAACGTAATGTGGGGCGTTATCGGGTGCCTGCGAAGAGGCAAGCATGCACGCTTTCGCGTTACGCTTCGATGGCAGTACGCAGTTTCTTCATCGCGTTCTTTTCCAGCTGGCGCACGCGCTCAGCCGACACACCATAGCGATCAGCCAGTTCCTGCAACGTCGACTTGTTGTCTTCGTCCAGCCAGCGGGCGCGGATGATGTCCTGACTACGCTCGTCCAGGCCCTGCATCGCGTCAGTCAGCTTGTTGGCCGCCTGCTCTTCCCAGTTATCATCTTCAATGCCATCGGCAAAGTTAGATGTTTTATCCTGCAGGTAGAGCACCGGCGCCATCGGCTGGCTATCGGACTCATCATCCGACGACATATCAAAGGTCATGTCCTGCGCCGCCATACGGGATTCCATTTCACGTACGTCTTTGCTCGACACGCCCAGCTCGCGGGCCACCATTTCGACTTCATCCTGGTTAAACCAGCCCAGACGCTGCTTGGTTTTACGCAGGTTAAAGAACAGCTTACGCTGCGCTTTCGTCGTAGCGACTTTCACAATACGCCAGTTACGCAGGACGTATTCATGAATTTCAGCCTTAATCCAGTGCACGGCGAAGGAAACCAGACGCACGCCCACTTCCGGGTTGAAACGACGTACGGCTTTCATCAGGCCGATATTGCCTTCCTGAATCAAATCCGCCTGCGGCAGGCCATAGCCCGAGTAATTACGAGCAATATGAACAACAAAGCGCAGGTGAGACAGGATCAGCCTTTTCGCTGCTTCCAGATCGCCCTGGTAATGCAGCTTTTCAGCAAGCTCCCGCTCTTCATCGGCCGACAACATCGGCCAGCTGTTTGCAGCCCGGATATACGATTCCAGGTTACCAACGGGGGCTAAAGCTAAAGTTTGCATATCTTTGGTCATTCAAATCCTCTCAATCGATATCGTCTGACGTGATGGTTCCTGCGAGATGAGCAACAAACATGCCAGCGTTTATGAGCAACGAGAATATCACCCACATTAGTATCAGACAGTGATTTTATCCACAAGTTCCATGCAACGATGTGAATAGATTACGCACAAAATGTGACATGGAAATGAAAACGTAGGGAAGAGACAACAGGGACTCTTTCCCTGCAGAGAGACATTCATCAGTGCAGGGAAAGATTATATCAGACTTTTTTTAATCGGGGGTAAAGTGACGTAAATGTTGAACGGTAGCCAGCCAGGCCGCAACCCAACCGATCATCGAGCAGACAATCAGCATCAGCAGGCACTCGTCGAACCCTAACCCGCTGAGTTCAAACTTCGTTCCAAATACCTGCGCCACTTCCGTCACTGCAGATGACAGACGCATCACCATAATTTCCGAGAGAATCAGCGACAAAAAGGCACCGCAGAAGCCCAGCAACGCACCGCCATACAGGAACGGACGCAGGATGAAGCCGTCGGTCGCACCAATCAGTTTTTGCACGTTAATGGTATCGCGGCGGGCGAAAATGCTCAGACGCACGCTGTTGCCAATAACGAGGAATACCGCCGCGACCATCAGCACGCCAATCAGCGCCGACACCCGGCCCACCAGCCCGGTCAACGAGGAGAGGCGAGCAAACCAGCTGTCATCCATACGCACTTCGTCCACGCCCTGAATGTGCGTCACGCGATCGCGCAGGGTATTCAGTGCATTGGTGCTCTGGAAATCCAGCTTCGGCACGACAATCGCCACGGCCGGCAGCGGGTTCTCTTCCAGCATATCCAGGGCGCCGCCGAAACCAGACCAGTTGCGGAACTCCCCTAGCGCTTCATCCCGCGACAAATAGTTGACCTTCTCCACGCCTTGCTCCGCCTGGAGCTGGCCTACCACCCGCGCCGCGGCGTCATCGTCCAGCGTTTTTTCAAGATAAACGGTGATCTGCGGTGACGGATAGTACTGCGCCGCCGCGCTGTTGACGTTTTTGTACACCATGTAGCATACGCTCGGCAGCGTCAGCGAAATGGCGATAACCATAATCGTCAGGAACGTGGCCAGCGGCGTACTTTTCAGATCCTGCACCGCGCCATGCCAGGCATAGCGCACCTGTTCGTTAAAGACGTTGCTCTTACGGGAAGCCGGGTTCGGTGCCGCTTTCGGCCGCTTCGGGGCATTACGTCCACCGCCGCCAGCGCCTGCGCCATTGCGTAAGCGATCGAATCTGCTGCCGAACTGGCGAATTTGGTTTATTGCGTCGCGCTTATTCACCCCAATGGCCTCCATGCATATGACCGTCGCTCAGGGTCAGCATGCGATACGAGCGACTGGAAATCAGCCCCATGTCGTGCGTCGCCATCAGAACCGTTACCCCTACGCGGTTAAACTCCTCAAACAGACGTAAAATGCCTTCCGAGAGCGCCTCATCAAGGTTACCGGTTGGTTCGTCCGCCAGCAGCACAGCGGGCTTATTCACCACCGCGCGGGCAATCCCCACGCGCTGCTGTTCCCCGCCGGAAAGTTGGATAGGGAGGTTTTTCGCTTTGTCCAGCAGCCCGACCTTGTCCAGCGCCGCCGACACGCGACGGCGAATGTCATCCCCGCTGGCGCCAGCAATAATCAGCGGGATAGCCACATTATCAAACACCGTACGGTCCATCAGCAGGTGGTGGTCCTGGAAAATCATCCCGATCTGGCGGCGCAAAAACGGCACCTCACGGCTCTTCAGGCGGCTAATATCATGGCCGCCGAATAAGATTTTCCCGGCGCTCGGCCGTTCGATACCGCAGATAAGCTTAAGCAGGGTACTTTTCCCCGCGCCGGAGTGGCCGGTCAGAAATGCCATCTCGCCCGACTGCAGGTGGAAGTTCACCCCCTGCAGCGCTTGTCTCCCACCGAGATAGGCTTTGCTGACTTGTTCAAAGCGAATCATGATTAATCCTCTCGGGCAAAAAGTGCCTCAATAAAGTCGCCCGCGTTAAACGGACGCAGATCCTCAATACGTTCACCGACGCCAATATAGCGAATCGGAATACTGAACTGGTCGGCGACGGAGAAGATAACGCCCCCCTTCGCAGTGCCATCCAGCTTAGTCAGCGTAATACCGGTCAACCCAACGGCTTCATGGAACAGTTTGGCCTGGCTAATCGCATTTTGCCCGGTACTGGCATCAATGGTTAGCATGACCTCATGCGGCGCATCTTCGTCCAGTTTTTTCATTACGCGGACGATCTTTTTCAGCTCTTCCATCAGGTGCGATTTATTCTGCAGGCGGCCCGCCGTATCGGCGATCAGCACGTCAACGTTGCGCGCCTTCGCGGCCTGGATAGCATCGAAGATGACCGATGCCGAGTCCGCACCGGTATGCTGGGCAATCACCGGGATGTTGTTACGTTGACCCCAGACCTGCAGCTGCTCTACCGCAGCGGCGCGGAAGGTATCCCCTGCCGCCAGCATCACCGATTTACCCTGCTGCTCGAACTGACGCGCCAGCTTGCCAATGGTGGTCGTTTTGCCCACGCCGTTCACGCCAACCATCAGAATAACAAATGGCGTTTTCCCTTCAACATTCAGTGGCTCATCCACTTTCGCGAGGATATCGCCCATCTCTTCTTTCAGCAGGCCATACAGCGCTTCCGCATCGCGGAGCTGCTTACGGCTCGCGCCTTCGGTAAGATTCGTAATGATCTTACGCGTTGTTTCCACACCAACATCGGCAATCAGCAGCTGCTCTTCCAGCTCTTCAAACAGATCATCGTCGATTTTTTTGCCGCGGAACAGACTGATAAATCCGGAACCGAGGTTCTGCTTGGTTTTAATCAGGCTGCGCTTCAGACGGGCGAAAAAGCCCTCTTTCGTCGGTTTTTCCTGCTCCTGCTGCGCGGTATCCTCCGGCTGGCCCTCTTCTTCTTGTGCTTCAGCAACCTCTTCATCATCAAGAGGTTGTGAGGCCAGCGCCAGAGCTTCCAGCTCTTCATCAGACAGCGCAGGTTCGGACTGCTCTTCATCGAGCGTCTCATCGCTCGCCGTCTCTTCTACAACAGCGGCGACTTCCGGCGTCTGCCCGGCGACCGCTTCCGCGACAACCGGCTGAGCGATAATCTCTTCAACCAGCGGCTCTGCGACGACAGCGTCTTGCGCCCGAGGCTCTTCAACAACAGCATCTTCAACAACGGTCTCCGCGATAACCGGTTCAACGGCGACCTCTTCTTCCGTCGCGTGGACAACCGGCGTCGCTTCGATAGCAACGTGCGGCTGAGGGATCTCTTCGACGTCGACCGGGGCTTCAGCCGCTGGCGTCATCGGTGCCGAATGCGGTAACTCGCTCTCAGCAACCTGTTCAGTGACCTCAACGACATCGGCTGCAAAGGCTTCCGGGTCCTCTTTTTCCTCTGCAGGTGCGCTCACCGCATCCGCCTCTGGTGCCGCAACCGCCTCAGCAGGCAACTCCGCAGCCGGATGCTGTTCAGCAACCTCGGTTTGCCCTTCTACTTTCTGTTCGGTCTCGGTTTCCTGCGCCTGCTCTTTCTGTCCAAAGCCCAGCCAGGAAAAGAAGCCACGTTTTTTCTCTTTTGCCATTTGCGACGACACTCCCGCTGTTTATTCATGGCACAGCTTCGGCATAACAATAGCGGAAGCTGAAAAATGATGAAATTAGTCGGATAGTCTATCACTTAACTTAACTCGCATCACCGCCCCCGGATTAAGGTTTCGTCATCCGCGTTCGATCGCTAGAATAGCGGGCTGAAAGTGGAGACCAGAGCAAAGAGATGAAGAAACCAAACCACGCGGGCAGCGGCCAGATCCGCATTATTGGTGGGCAATGGCGGGGCCGGAAATTACCGGTGCCGGAGAGCCCGGGCCTGCGCCCGACCACCGACCGGGTCCGTGAAACCCTTTTTAACTGGCTGGCGCCTGTAATGGTCGACGCGCACTGCCTTGATTGCTTTGCCGGTAGCGGTGCCCTCGGGCTGGAAGCGCTCTCGCGCTATGCAGGCAGCACAACGCTTCTGGAAATGGAGCGCGGCGTCGCCCAGCAGCTGCAAAAAAACCTGGCGACCCTGAAAGCCAACCATGGCAAGGTGGTCAACACCAATACGCTCAGCTATCTCAATCAGCCCGGAACGCCGCACCATATCGTGTTTGTCGACCCGCCTTTTCGCAAAGGTCTGCTGGAAGAGACGCTGCGCCTGCTGGAAAATAACGGCTGGCTCGCCGATGACGCGCTTATCTATGTTGAGAGCGAAGTCGAAAATGGTTTACCGCCGGTGCCGACAAGCTGGCACCTGTATCGTGAAAAAGTGGCCGGACAGGTCGCCTACCGTCTCTATCAACGTGAGGCACAAGGAGAAAATCATGCTGATTAATTTTGGCCGCGTGTTGATGCTGTGCGTCTGGGCATTCTTGCTATTAAACCTGTTTCAGCCTTTTCCGAAGCCGCTGAACATCTTCGTTAACGTCGCGCTGATCTTTATGATCCTGATGCACGGCCTGCAGCTGACGCTGCTGAAGGCCACCCAGCCGAAAGATGCCCCGCCGCTGGGCCGCTTCGAGCAGGTTCGCATTTTTGTCTTCGGCGTGTTCGAACTGGTGGCCTGGCAGAAAAAGCTCAAGGCCACGCTACGTAAGAAGTAATCCTCCTGGCTCAAGGTTCTGGCGTAAACGCGACAAACCTTGAGCCTTGATAACTCAGCGTTCCCCGGTCACCGACGCTCAGCGCATGATATTGCGCCGCCTCAAGTCGAAAACTCACTTCCAGACCACCGCTTTGCGGCCTGAAGCTCGCGTCATAGCGCGTATCGCTCCCGGCAGGCGCCACGGTTTGCTGGCGCGACCGGCGATCGTTAATCACCTTTTCCCGCTTATTACTCACCACCACCCGCTTTTGTAGTACTGGCGCAGCGTCATTATCCATACTTTCCCGTCGCTGCTGGACATAGCGCACCGAGGCGGCCACCACAATGACGGCGACGACGAGAATAAAAAACAGCGGAACCTTGCTCATTGATCTAACCCATAAGAATTCTCAGGAATTAGCATACCGCGCCTTGATTAACATTGTCATCTGCCGCTCCGAACCACTACACTAGAATTCAGTACCGTCAATACATCAACCATTTAATAATAACAGATACAAGGACTTACTATGCTTTGGTCGTTTATTGCTGTCTGTTTCTCCGCGTGGCTTTATGTCGATGCATCCTATCGCGGCCCCACGTGGCAACGCTGGGTTTTTAAACCCGTCACGCTGATCCTGCTACTGCTGCTGGCCTGGCAGGCGCCGATGTTCAACGCCATCAGCTACCTGGTGCTCGCCGGGCTGTGCGCCTCGTTACTGGGTGATGCATTAACGCTGCTGCCGCGTCAGCGGGTGATGTATGCGGTGGGCGCCTTTTTCCTGTCGCACCTGCTGTACACAATCTGGTTTGCCAGCCAGATGACAATGTCGTTTTTCTGGCCGCTGCCGCTGGTGCTGCTGGTTATCGGCGCGCTGCTGTTGGCGGTTATCTGGAGTCGGCTGGAAGATCTGCGCATGCCGGTGTTCACCTTCATTGGTATGACGCTGGTGATGGTCTGGCTGGCCGGTGAGCTATGGTTCTTCCGTCCGACAGATACCGCGCTTTCAGGCTTCGCCGGCGCAACATTCCTGCTCCTGAGCAATATCGTCTGGCTGATCAGCCACTATCGCCGTCGTTTTCGCGCCGATAATGCCATCGCCGCCGCCTTCTACTTTGCCGGCCACTTCCTGATCGTCCGCGCACTGTACCTCTAATTTAGCGCTTGACTCTGGAGTCGACTCCAGAGTGTATCCTTTGGGTAATGAGAAAATTATCATTGCCCGGAGGGTCCCATGTCGACGCCAGAAGCTCAGGATAAAAAAGTCCCGCAGTTCTCGTCATTCAAATTAAAGCCGGTTGCCGCCGAGGCTGACAGCTGCTGCACAGAATCAGGCTGTACCGCCAATGCCACTCCCGACAGCGACGCACTCAACGAGGCGCGCTACAGCTGGCTGGTCGAAGGTATGGACTGCGCTGCCTGCGCCCGTAAGGTCGAAAATGCGGTGCGTCAGGTTCCGGGCGTCGGCCAGGTGCAGGTTCTGTTTGCTACCGAAAAACTGCTGGTCAATGCCGATACCGATATCCGCTCAGCCGTAGAAAGCGCAGTGCGTGCCGTGGGCTACACGCTGCGCGATGAAAGCACCCCGCCGCCGGAAACCTCTCGCCTGCGCGAGAACCTGCCACTGATAACGCTGTTGCTGCTGATGGCGCTGAGCTGGGGTCTGGAACAATTTAATCACCCCTTCGGCGAGCTGGCGTTTATTGCCACCACGCTGGTAGGCCTGTGGCCCGTCGCCCGCCAGGCAGTACGCCTGATCCGCAGCGGCAGCTGGTTCGCTATTGAAACACTGATGAGCGTCGCCGCCATCGGGGCGCTGTTTATCGGCGCAACGGCCGAAGCCGCAATGGTGCTGCTGCTGTTCATGATTGGCGAGCGTCTTGAGGGCTGGGCCGCCAGCCGTGCCCGTCAGGGCGTGAGCGCCCTGATGGCGTTAAAACCCGATACCGCCACTCGCCTGCGTGACGGCGTGCGGGAAACCGTCGCCCAGCGCGATCTCCGCCCCGGCGACGTCATTGAAGTCGCGGCAGGCGGTCGTTTACCCGCAGATGGTCAGTTGAACACGCCGTTCGCCAGCTTCGACGAGAGCGCCTTAACCGGCGAATCCGTGCCGGTCGAACGCCATTCCGGCGAGCGCGTGGCGGCAGGGGCTACCAGCGTCGACCGCCTGGTTCAGCTAACGGTGATTTCAGAGCCGGGTGACAGCGCCATTGACCGCATTCTGAAGCTGATTGAAGAGGCAGAGGAACGCCGGGCACCAATTGAACGCTTTATCGATCGCTTCAGCCGGGTCTATACGCCGGCCATTATGGCCATCGCCCTGCTGGTCGCTATCGTACCGCCGCTGTTTTTTGCCGCCACGTGGCTGCCGTGGATCTACAAGGGTCTGACGCTGCTGCTGATCGGTTGCCCCTGTGCGCTGGTTATTTCCACTCCGGCGGCCATTACGTCCGGGCTGGCAGTGGCGGCCCGTCGCGGTGCCCTGATTAAAGGGGGGGCAGCGCTTGAGCAACTGGGCCGCGTACGCCAGGTGGCCTTTGACAAGACCGGGACGTTGACCGTCGGCCAACCGCGCGTCACCGCCGCAATCCCGCTGAATGACGAAGATGAAAATAACCTGCTGGCACTGGCCGCGGCGGTAGAACAAGGCTCCAGCCACCCGCTGGCGCAGGCTATCGTGCGCGAAGCTCAGCAACGCCAGCTGGTGATTCCGTCCGCCCGCGACCAGCGTGCGCTGGCAGGTTCCGGTATTGAAGCCGAAGTCGACGGCCGTCGCGTCTTGATTTGCGCGGCGGGTAACGGTGCGGCTCCCCGGCATGAGGCGCAGATTCAACAGCTTGAAAGCGCCGGTCAGACGGTGGTACTGGTGCTGCGCGAGCAGTCTCTGCTCGGCATTCTGGCACTGCAGGATACGCTGCGCGATGACGCCCGCCAGGCGGTCGATGACCTGCATCGTCTGGGAGTGCAAGGGGTGATCCTCACCGGCGATAATCCGCGTGCAGCGGCCGCCATTGCCGGAGAGCTGGGGCTGGAATTCCGTGCCGGGCTGCTGCCAGCCGATAAAGTGGAAGCGGTTACGGCGCTCAACGCCGCTGCACCGCTGGCCATGGTCGGGGACGGGATTAATGACGCACCGGCGATGAAGGCCGCCACCATCGGCATTGCGATGGGCAGCGGAACCGACGTGGCGCTGGAAACCGCCGATGCCGCCCTGACGCATAATCGCTTAACTGGTCTGGCGCAGATGATCTCTCTGGCCCGAGCCACCCACGCCAACATCCGCCAGAACATCGCGATTGCGCTTGGGCTGAAGGGCATTTTCCTTATCACCACGCTGCTCGGACTGACCGGGCTGTGGCTGGCCGTGCTGGCCGATACGGGGGCGACGGTGCTGGTGACCGCAAACGCCCTGCGACTGTTACGTAAGAAATAAGCGGAGAGACCCCGGTGGCGCGTTGCCTACCGGGGCTACGGGAGCCAGAGATCTTTGTCCTTGGCAGCGCGGTACGCAAACCCGTGCTTAATGGCTTTTGCGAATCAGATAACGGTAGGGCAGCGCCTCGGTTTCCTGCGCAACCAGCTCATGTTCCATAAAGCGGCAAAAGCCCGGAATATCGCGAGTTGTAGCCGGATCGTCGGCGATAATCAGCAGCGTCTCGCCCACCGGCATCGTACGTACGGTCTTACGCACCATCATCACTGGCTCCGGGCAACGCAGGCCCTGAGCATCCAGAGTGTGGTCAGGACTGGAGAAAAGTTCGGTCATTTTCATCTCACATCAACAAAACGGCCCTAGTTTACCCCCACTTTTCCGCTACGCAAGCCAGGTTAACGTTTGCGCGAAAAACAACCGTTGCATTACCTGCTCAACGCAGTATCATTCTGCCGCTTCACGCTGGTACACGCACGCTGGCAAGCCACCGCGCGAGTATTGATTTATTGGGTTCCCTCACCCCAATCACTAAAAAGGTCACAATATGAGTCCATTTACGACGTCACAGCGTCAAAAAGCGCTGGTCTGGCTTTCTCTTTTCCATTTGCTGGTTATCACCTCCAGTAACTATCTGGTGCAGCTCCCGATCTCCATTTTTGGTTTTCATACCACCTGGGGTGCATTCAGCTTTCCGTTTATCTTCCTGGCAACCGATCTGACGGTGCGAATTTTCGGCGCTCCGCTGGCGCGACGCATTATCCTTGCGGTGATGGTCCCTGCGCTGCTGATCTCCTATGGCGTTTCGTCCCTGTTCTATATGGGCGAGTGGCAAGGTTTTGCTGCGCTGACCCACTTTAACCTGTTCGTCGCTCGTATCGCTGCCGCCAGCTTTATGGCCTACGCGCTGGGCCAGATCCTCGATGTCCACGTCTTTAACCGCCTGCGGCAGAACCGTCGCTGGTGGCTGGCGCCAACCGCCTCTACCCTGTTCGGCAACGTCAGCGATACCCTGGCCTTTTTCTTCATTGCGTTCTGGCGCAGCCCGGACCCGTTTATGGCGGCAAACTGGGGAGAAATCGCGATTGTCGACTACAGCTTCAAGGTACTGATTAGCATTGCTTTCTTCCTGCCGATGTATGGCATGCTGTTGAATATGCTGATGAAAAAACTGGCAGATAAATCTGATTTATCAGCATTGCAGCCAGGTTAAGAGTACTCGCAGGCTGATGTGATAAGATACGCGGATGAGCCGTTAATGGCCGTTTATCGAAAGGAAGATGTCAATGCGCAATTTGGTTAAATATGTCGGTATTGGCCTGCTGGTTATGGGGCTTGCGGCCTGTGATAACAGCGATTCAAAAGCGCCAACCGAAGGGGCAGCAGCAGAAAGCAACGCCAGTGGGCAAAATATCAGCCTGCTGGATGGGAAGCTGAGTTTCTCCCTGCCAGCAGGAATGACCGACCAGAGCGGCAAGCTGGGAACCCAGGCCAACAACATGCACGTCTATTCTGACGTCACCGGGCAGAAAGCAGTGATCGTGATTGTCGGCGACACCACCAGTGAAGAATTAAGCGTGCTGGCTCAGCGCCTGGAAGATCAGCAGCGCAGCCGCGATCCGCAGCTGCAGGTTGTCACTAATAAATCAATTGAGATCAAAGGTCACACGCTGCAACAGCTGGACAGCATCATCTCCGCCAAGGGGCAGACCGCCTGGTCTTCCGTTATCCTCGGCAAGGTTGACGATAAGCTGCTGACCCTGCAGATCACGCTGCCGGCAGACAACCAGCAGCAGGCGCAAAGCGCGGCTGAAAACATCATCAACACCCTCGTCATCCAGTAACTACTGGCCCGACGCCGCGGCCTCCGGAGCAACAACCGGGGGCCGTTTTTTTAACCGCCAGCTTAGCAACAGCGCCACCGCAACCAGCCCCGCCGCCGCCAGATAAATCGTAGAAATCCCGGCCCATGCCATCAGCAGCCCGGCAAGCGGACCGGTAATCCCTAAAGACAGATCCATAAATACCGTATAGGTCGCCAGCGCCGAACCCTGATTCTGCTGCGGCACCGCCTTCACCGCGACCACCCCCAGCGCAGGGAAGACCAGTGAAAAACCGGCACCGGCAAAGAAGGTCCCGATTTTCGCCATCAGCGAGCTATCAGCCAGCCCCACCAGCAAGAGCCCGGCAATCTCAACGCTAAAGCACAGCATCGCGACGTTGAGTCCCCCCAGACGATTAATCCCGTTGGGGAACAACAGACGCGTGCCAACAAACGCGCAGCTAAACAGCGTCAGCGCAAACGCCGCGCCGTCCCAGCCTTTCGCGTCGTAAAACAGGGTAATAAACGTCGCGATCGTACCAAACCCGGCAGAAGCCAGCGCCAGAGCCATTCCATACGGCCAGACCCGGCCAAGCACGGCGCGAAATGACATCGCCTTGCCCTTTGTTGCCCTGACCGCCGCCCTCGGCAGCGCGCACAGGATAGCTATCAGTGCCACGATCATTATCGTCCATGCCAGCCCATGCAGACCCACGAGGGAGTAACAGAGCACGCCCAGCGGCGCCCCCATCGCCATCGCCCCGTAGGTCACGATGCCGTTCCACGAAATAACGCGCCCGATGTGTAACGACCCCACCACGCCCACGCCCCATAGCGTTGAACCAGTGCCAGCAAAGCTTTGCCCGATGCCGAGAATTACGCGGCCAAGACACAGCAGAACCAGGCTAACGAACGGCCAGCCGCTGCTGACAGCCGCCAGCAGATAGCTCGCACCGCTGAGAAAACAGCCGCACAGCCCGAAGACAACGATCTTTTTTGGACCAAGGAGATCGGCATAGCGCCCGGCATGAGGGCGACTGAGGAGGGTTGCGAAATATTGCAGGCTAATCACCAGCCCGGCCCAGAACGCGCTGAATCCCATCACGTCATGCACATAGCCTGGCAGGACGGCTAACGGCAGGCCAATTGTCAGGTAGCTGGCAAAGTTAAACATCACAACTGAGACAATCCGCAGATTGAGGCGCAGTCCATTCAGCGCCGGTTCGTCGACGGGTTCGGGCATCGGGTCCACCAGATTTTTACAACAGTGTTTCACTATTACCACGTCGCCTGCTCAAAAGCAGCCCACTGAGCCAAAAATCACGCAGCCTCCCACGCCGGATGAGATATTTCTCTGTGCCGCGGCTGGCGTTCTTACCGCGCTAAATAATATCCCTGCTATATAAATATTGCCTACCGCAAGCTTCTCTGGCTACCCACTAATGGTTTTTAGCCATATTTATATGCTTCCGACAATATGGTGCTATATCGCGGATTATTCCCCACCCGAGAATAATAATGCAGGTTCCCAGAACGCGATCAATTTCGCTATGCTGTGAAAATTCAACCCCATAAAATCATGCCTCATGATGGAATGATACCGGCGACTCTGCACTCCCGCATTATGCGGCCTCCTGTACCGCATACGATAAAACGGAAATTCGCCCGCCCTATTTATCCAGAATTTTATTCTGTCTGGTATTCATTTTTTCACATCCGTCATTTCACTGTATTACCTGAATTTAACAGGAAAGTCGTACGGGGGACCGCGGACAGCGGACGTCAATCAGAAATCGTTCTCATTGCATTTTCTTCCACTCATTAATTCAGAGGATAACCCGCAAGTATGCATCTCCTACCGAAGAATTGAGACAGAGACTATTCCGCTGCACTACCGGGATTCAGCATTATCCTATGTATTCGTAGGCCATTCTGTACAAGATGTGGCGGAAATGTCAGAGGCAGGTCACTGGCCTGTTGACGGAATAACGGTATATCTCTGTCAGGCGAGAATATTTGCCATAATAAATTGCACTGGCGTGTGAAAATATCGAAAATACGCGCAGACTTCGCGTCATAAATTGCCATGCGGTGAATTTGCTTGTCGGTGCGTTCTTCGCTTAATTTGCAGAATGGATATCCGGTCGGCAGAAAAGTGAGGTCGTCATGAATCCAGGCAGGTCGCCGTTCGTTCAGACGTTAGCCATACTGTATTCGCAGGTCAGAAGAAAAATAACAACGTTAGGTTAAAAACGTCGCCGGGATATCCGGCTTACCGCGGATACGCGTTGATGAAATTTGCACTAAACATAGTTGACTGGCAGGGCAGAGCCCCGGGACTGAGCGAAACGGCGCAGTGGCAGCAATGGTCACGGCATTCGCTCGCCATCGATCCGTCGGCCCCGCAGGCCGCCTTAACCGAATTACCGATGATGACCGCCCGGCGACTGAGCTCCGGCAGCAAACTTGCCGTTGAATGCGGGCTGGCAATGCTCCGCCAGCACAATATCGATGCCGTGCTGTACACCAGCCGTCACGGGGAGCTGGAGCGTAACTATCGTATCCTCCACGCGTTGGCAACGGAGCAGGCCATTTCGCCGACCGACTTCGCCCTTTCCGTGCATAATTCGGCAGTGGGGAATCTGACGATTGCCGCCCGCCAGCCCATAACGTCCTCTTCGCTTTCAGCCGGGCGCGATACCTTCCAGCAAGGACTCTGTGAAGTGATGTGCCTGCTGCAGGCGGGCTATCAGCGCGTGCTAATGGTTGATTTTGATGGCCATCTGCCCGAGTTTTATCGCCCGCAACTTCCGCCCGCCATGCCAACCTGGCCCTACGCGCTGGCGCTGGTGATTGAGGCCGGGGAGACGTGGCGCTGCACCACCCGGCGTCACGCACCGTCCCCGGAGGCCGAACTGCCGCAAAGCCTGTTATTTTTAAAACACTATTTGCAGAACAGCCCTGCGTTCAGCCTGCCTGGCGAACGTATGCAGTGGCAGTGGAGTCGCGCATGAACGGTGTCGTAATGCGCCTGAACCGGATCTGGCGAGCCGCCATGACCGGCGTCTGCTTCGCCCTGTTCGGTCTTGGAGGGCTGCTGCTGTCCCTCATCTGGTTCAACCTGCTGCTGCTCGTTGTCAGGAACAAACCTCGTCGCCGTCGCGTGGCCCGGCGCAGCATTGCGGCCAGTTTCCGCCTCTTTCTTGCGGTAGTGAAAGCCGTCGGCGTCCTGGATTACCGCATTGAAGGCGGTGACATTTTGCGCCAGGAGCGCGGGTGTCTGGTGGTCGCCAACCATCCCAGCCTGATCGACTACGTGATGCTGGCCTCCATCATGCCGGAGACCGACTGCCTGGTTAAAAGCGCCTTACTGAAGAACCCGTTCGTCAGCGGGGTGATTCGCGCAGCGGATTATTTGATTAACGATCAGGCGGACTCGCTGCTGCCCGCCAGCCAGAACCGTCTACGACAGGGTGATACGATTTTGATTTTCCCTGAGGGCACGCGCACGCGACCCGGTGAACAAATGACGTTACAGCGCGGCGCAGCCAATATCGCCGTACGCTGCGCCAGCGATTTACGGGTCGTGACGATCCGTTGCAGCGAGCACATGCTTGGCAAGCACTGCAAATGGTACGATGCGCCGCCCACTAAACCCCTGTTTACGATTGAGGTGCGGGATCGGGTACGTATTGACCAGTTTTACGATGCCAGCTCACAGGCGCCATCGCTGGCGGCACGACAGCTAAACCGGCATCTTTTGCTTCAATTACAATCAGGTACTACGCCTGGCTCAGGAATTAATGATGCAAGCGCTCTATCTTGAAATTAAAAATCTCATAATTAATACGCTCAATCTGGAAGATCTGTCGGCTGACGACATTGACACCGATGCGGCACTCTTTGGTGATGGACTGGGTCTGGATTCCATTGACGCCCTGGAGCTTGGACTGGCGGTGAAGAACCGGTATGGCGTCGTGCTCTCGGCCGAAAGTGATGAGATGCGCCAGCACTTCTTCTCCGTTGCCACCCTGGCCGCTTTTATCCACGCTCAACGTACCTGAGGCTCGCCCCATGACTGAATCACACGATGTTTATGCCGAGGTCTCGGCACTTCTGGTCAAACTGTTTGAAATTGATCCGCAAGATATCAAACCGGAAGCGCGCCTGTATGAAGACCTGGAGCTGGATAGCATCGACGCGGTCGATATGATTGTCCACCTGCAAAAGAAAACCAGTAAAAAAATCAAGGCCGAAGAGTTTAAAGCCGTGCGTACCGTTCAGGACGTTGTTGATGCCCTTGAACGCTTGTCCCGAGAAGCCTGATCCGTATGTCGGGGGCACTCTCACGCAAAGCCATACTGCTGCTGACGACGCTGCTCCTGCTGGCCTGGCCATGTCTCATCTGGCTGGGTCTCGCGCATAACAGCCTGCACTGGCTGCTGCCCGTGATGGCGCTGCTGCTCTGTTTACGCTTTCATCAGACCCGGCGCCAGGCGGGGCCGCTGCGCGTCGTCACCCAGGTGGTGGCGCTGGCGGGCATCACGCTTTGCGCTGCCAGCTATCTGTTGAAAACGCACCAGCTGCTGCTGTTTTACCCGGTGGTGGTGAATGGCGTGATGCTGGCGATTTTTGGCGGCTCGCTCAGGTCCGCCATGCCAATCGTTGAACGTCTTGCCCGCATCCAGGACCCTCAGCTTCCTGCCGCCGCCGTAGGCTATACCCGCCGAGTCACCCAGGTCTGGTGCGTCTTTTTTAGCGTTAACGGCAGCATCGCCCTCGCGACAGCGCTATATGGCGATATGGCGCTGTGGACCGCCTGGAATGGCATGATTGCCTATCTGCTGATCGGCGCGCTGATGGGCGGTGAGTGGCTGGTGCGCCGCCGGGTCATCAAGCGAGAATCGTTATGATGACACCTCTTGCCCTCTCCCGCTGGCTGAATGCTCCCCGCCCGGCCGACACGCTCATCGCCTGGGTGAATGAACAGCGCTGGACATTAGGCCAGCTCCGCAATGACGTCGCGCGGTGGGTAACGCAGCTGGAGAAACAAAGTAGCCAGCGCTGGGCGCTCTGTTTCGACGACAGCTATCTGTTCCTCGTCGCGCTTCTGGCCACGCTACACGCCGGTAAAACGCCGGTCATGCCAGGACACGGCCGCATTTCGCTGCTGGATGAACAGCGGGCGCTGTTTGATGGCGTCATCAGCGATAAGGCCATGGGCTGGAACGGCCCTACGCTTATCGTCGGCAGCGCACAGCAAGCTCTGACAGAGGCCATCACGTTTCGCAACATCGCCGATGATGCCTGCATCGAGCTCTTTACCTCAGGATCGACGGGGCAGCCGAAGCGTGTTATCAAGCCGCTGGCCAGCCTTGACCGCGAGGCCGAACTGCTGGCTACGCACTTTGCCGACCGACTGGCGGGCTGTCGCGTTGTCGCATCGGTAGCACCTCAGCATCTCTACGGCCTGACTTTCCGCATTTTTTTGCCTATGGCGCTCGGCCTGCCGCTGCATGCGGGGATGCTGAACTATGCCGAGCAGGTTACCGCGCTGGATCATCGGCACCGCTATGCGTTTATCAGCAGCCCGGCGTTTTTAAAGCGCCTCGATCACCGACTGGAACCTCCGTCGGTCGATCTCATCATCTCCGCAGGTGGCCTGCTCGCCTGGCAGGATGCGGTACGGACGGCCGACTGGCTCAAACGCTGGCCGGATGAGATATACGGCAGCACCGAAACCGGCGTTCTCGCCTGGCGCTTGCGCGATCGGGAGCAGGCCGCCTGGCAGCCGTTACCCGGCGTCAGGTTCCACGCCCAGGGAGAAACGTTCCGCGTCTTTTCACCGCTGATTGCCGACAACAACGGGTTGTTGCTCGACGATAGCCTACAGTTCGCGGCCAACGGTCACTTCCAGCTGACGGGTCGCCGTGGGCGGGTAGTGAAAATTGAAGAAAAGCGGATTTCGCTCGGCGAAGTTGAGCAGCGCCTGCTGGAACTGGAAGGCATTCGCGAAGCGGTCGCCCTGCCCGTAACCCGCGGCGGCCGCCAGAGCGTCGGGGTCCTGCTGGTGCTGGACGCGCAAACCCGACAGCGGTGGCATAACACAAGCAAAATCCTTGAGCAGGCCTGGCGACAGGCGCTGCGGCCAACGCTTGAGCCCGTCGCCATCCCCCGCTACTGGCGCATTATCGACGAGATCCCGGTGAACAGTATGAACAAGCGTGTCTATGCGCAATTACAGGAGTTGTTTCATGAAACCCCATGAAATTGGGCGCCATCAGGCACACCAGCAGCAGATTGAGATTATCCTGTCCCTCGATCCTGAGCTTTTCTGGTTCCGTGGGCATTTTGCTGTACAGCCGCTGTTACCCGGCGTTGCCCAACTGGACTGGGTAATGCATTACGCCACCACGCTGCTGGCGCCTGGCTGGCATTTCCACAGTATTCAGAACGTCAAATTCCAGGCTCCGCTCTTACCGGGCGCCACTGTCACACTCACTCTGCACTGGCAGGAAACGCGCCAGATCCTCGCCTTCAGCTTCCAGCGCCACGATGGCGAAGCGCGTCATACCGCCAGCAGCGGGAAAATCCGTCTATGTCAGTGACATTCATGCCCTGCGTGGTGATCCCCTGCTACAACCACGGCGTAATGATGCCGCGGGTGCTGGCTCGCCTGCGGCCCTACCATCTGCCGTGCATTGTCGTGGACGATGGCAGCGACGAGCCAACGCGCCAGGTGCTGGAACAGCTGGCGGCGCAGGAACCCGGGCTGACGCTGATTCGTCTGGCGGAGAACTCAGGCAAAGGCACGGCGGTGATTCGCGGTTTGCAGGCCGCTGCCGAGGCTGGATTTAGCCACGCCGTACAGGTCGATGCCGACGGGCAGCACGCCATTGAGGATATTCCGCAGCTGCTGACGCTGGCGCAGGCGCATCCGGCGGCGCTGATCTCCGGGCGGCCCGTTTACGACGACTCCATTCCCCGCTCGCGGCTGTATGGCCGTTGGATAACCCACGTTTGGGTATGGATCGAAACGCTCTCGCTACAGTTGAAAGACAGCATGTGCGGCTTTCGCGTCTACCCGATTGCGCCAACGCTTCAGCTGGCGCAGCGCGTGGCGCTGGGTAAGCGCATGGATTTCGATACCGAAGTCATGGTGCGCCTCTACTGGCTGGGCAATGACAGCTATTTTGTACCGACCCGCGTCACCTATCCCGTAGACGGGTTGTCGCATTTTGATGCGCTGAAGGACAACTGCCGCATTTCCTGGATGCACACCCGCCTGTTCCTCGGCATGTTACCGCGTATCCCTTCGCTGCTGTTTCGTCGCCGGGCAACGCACTGGGCGCGACAGGATGAAGTCAAAGGGCTGTGGGGGATGCGCCTGATGCTACTGGTCTGGCGGCTGCTGGGGCGTCGCGCGTTTTCATGGCTGCTCTACCCGGTGGTGGCCGTCTACTGGCTAACGGCGCACCGCGCCCGTCAGGCCTCGCAACGCTGGCTGTCCCGCGTACGTGCCCGGCTCACCGCCCGCCAGCAGCCGCTGCCGGAGCACCTCAACAGCTATCGCCATTTTCTGCGCTTTGGCGATGCGATGCTCGACAAAATCGCCAGCTGGCGCGGCGAATTACGCCTCGGCCGCGATGTTGTTTTTGCGCCTGGCGCCGAGGAAACGCTCAACCGTGGCGCAACAGGCGGCCGGCTGCTACTGGCCTCGCACCTCGGTGATGTCGAGGCCTGTCGGGCGCTGGCGCAATTGCAGGGCGGCCCCGTCATTACTGCGCTGGTCTTTAGCAAAAATGCCCGGCGCTTTAAACAGATTATGCAGGAGATGGCCCCCCAGGCCGGGGTCAACCTGATGCCGGTGGATGACATTGGCCCCGAGACCGCCATGTTGCTGAAAGAGAAGCTGGAGCGTAACGAGTGGGTAGCTATCGTTGGCGATCGTATCGCCGTCACCCCTCAGCGCGGCGGCGAATGGCGCGTCTGCTGGAGCGAATTCATGGGGCAGCCCGCGCCTTTCCCGCAGGGGCCGTTTATTCTGGCGTCGATCCTGCGTTGCCCGGTGCAGCTGATTTTTGCACTGCGCCAGCAGGGTAAGCTGCATATTCATTGTGAATCCTTCGCCGATCCGCTGTTGCTGCCTCGTGCCGAACGCCAGGCGGCGTTACAGCGCACGATTGACCGCTATGCAAAACGTCTTGAGCACTACGCGCTCCAGTCACCGCTGGACTGGTTTAATTTTTTCGATTTCTGGCAGTTGCCGGATGCCAAAGAGAAGGAGTAAAGGGTGCTTAACGATCCCCGTTTTACTGCCGAGGTAGAGCTGACCGTACCGTTTCACGACGTCGATATGATGGGCGTTGTCTGGCACGGCAACTACTTCCGCTACTTTGAGATTGCCCGCGAGGCGCTGCTTAATCAATTTAATTACGGCTACCGCCAGATGAAAGCATCGGGCTATTTATGGCCGGTGGTGGACACCCGCGTGAAGTACCGCGACGTCCTGACCTTTGAACAACGTTTTCGCGTACGCGCCAGGCTCGAAGAGTACGAAAACCGGCTGCGCATCGGCTATGAGATTTTCGCCGCCGACAGCGGGAAACGCACGACTACCGGCTACACCATCCAGGTGGCGGTGGAAGAGAAGAGTCGTGAGCTGAGCTTCGTCAGCCCGGATATTCTCTTTGAGCGGATGGGGGTGAAGCCATGAAGTGGTGGCCTCTGCTGGCATTGCTGATCAGCCCGCTGGTCAGCGCCCTGACGCTTGACGATCTGCAACAGCGCTTTACCGAGCAGCCAGTGGTCCGCGCCCACTTCGATCAAACTCGCACCATCAAGGATCTTCCGCAGCCGCTACGATCCCAGGGTCAGATGCTGATCGCCCGCGATAAGGGTTTGCTGTGGGATCAGACAACGCCGTTTCCGATGCAGCTCCTGCTGGATGATAAACGGATGGTGCAGGTAATCAACGGCCAGCCGCCGCAAACCATTACCGCCGAGAACAACCCGCAGATGTTTCAGTTCAATCATCTGCTGCGCGCGCTGTTCCAGGCCGACCGTCGCGTGCTCGAACAGAATTTTCGCGTCGAATTTAGCGATAAGGGACAGGGGCGCTGGACCCTGCGCCTGACGCCGCTCACCGCGCCGCTGGATAAAATCTTCGCCACCATCGATCTGGCCGGGCAGACCTATCTGGACAGCATTCAACTGAATGATAAACAGGGCGATCGCACCGATATCGCACTTTCTCACCACCAACTGACGCCTGCACAACTGACCGATGACGAACGACAACGATTTGCTGCACCGTAACCGCCGCAGCATCGCGCTGCTGTGGGGATGCGCCTGCCTGCTGATGCTGGGCGTTCTGCTGACGCTGCTGCCTCAATCGCGCATCAACAGCAGCGTGCTGGCCATGCTGCCAAAACAGACGCTCGGCGCCATTCCTCCGGCCCTGAACGATGGTTTTATGCAGCGTCTGGACCGGCAGATTGTCTGGCTGGTGAGCCCCGGCAAGCAGGCCGATCCACAGGTGGCACGCGAATGGCTCACTCTCCTGCAGCAGTCACATACCCTCGCGGAAGTAAAAGGCCCGATGGATGCCGCCAGCCAGCAGGCCTGGGGCGCATTTTTCTGGCAGCACCGCAACGGGCTTATCGATGATGCCACCCGCGCCCGCCTGCAAAATGGCGGTACTGCCCAGGCGCAGTGGGTCCTCTCTCAGCTCTATTCTGCGTTCTCCGGCGTCAGCGGCAAAGAGCTGCAACACGATCCCCTGATGCTAATGCGTGGCTCGCAGCTGGCGATGGCGCAAAACGGCCAGCGCCTGCAGCTAAAAGACGGCTGGCTTGTCGCCCAGGATAAACAGGGGAATGACTGGTATCTGATCCACGGTGAGCTGGCGGGTTCCTCATTCGATATGCAGCAGACGCACGACGTCGTGACCACCCTCGCCGGGCTGGAAGAGAAATTAACAGCGCGCTACCCGCAGGCGCAACTGCTCTCTCGCGGGACGGTGTTTTATAGCGACTACGCCAGCCAGCAGGCGAAGCAGGATATCTCCACCCTCGGCGTCGCCACGATACTGGGCGTGATCCTGCTTATCGTCGTAGCCTTCCGTTCGCTACGTCCGCTGCTGCTGTGCCTGATTTCCGTCGGCATTGGCGGGTTGGCTGGCACCGTCGCCACGCTGCTGTTGTTCGGCGAACTGCATATGATGACGCTGGTGATGAGCATGAGCATTATCGGCATCTCCGCCGACTATACGCTCTACTATCTGACGGAACGTATGGTCCACGGGCATGATGTCACGCCGTGGCAAAGCCTTGCCAGAGTTCGTCGCGCGCTACTTCTGGCGCTGCTGACGGCCGTGGTGGCCTATCTCATCATGATGCTGGCCCCCTTCCCCGGCATTCGCCAGATGTCGGTGTTCGCCGCCGCCGGACTCAGCGCCTCCTGTCTGACGGTAATTTTCTGGCATCCGCTGCTTTCCCGCGGTTTGCCGGTTCGTCCGGTTCCGGCGATGGGGCTGCTGCTGCGCTGGCTGGCGGCATGGCGGCGCAATAAAAAGCTCTACATCGGCCTGCCACTGGCGCTGACGATCCTCTCGCTGGCCGGCATCGCCACCCTGCGCGTCGATGACGATATTTCTCAGCTCCAGGCGCTGCCGCAGCATCTTCTGGGCGAAGAGAAAGCCATCGTTGCCCTAACCGGCCAACGTGTCGATCAGAAATGGTTCGTGGTCTACGGCGCAACACCACAGCAAACGCTGGAACGACTGGAAGCCTTTACGCCGGCTCTGGAGCAGGCCAAACGTCAGGGGATGCTCAGCGGTTATCGCACGCTGCCGCTGAATTCACTGTCCCGCCAACGTCAGGATCTGACGCTGCTCAATGCGGCTGTTCCGGCGGTCACCGCCGCCCTGCAAAACGCCGGGTTAAAAACGATTGAAGCGGATCTTACCGCCATGCCGGTCACGGTCGATGCCTGGCTTGCCAGCCCTGCCAGCGAAGGCTGGCGCCTGCTGTGGCTGACGCTAAAAGACGGCGAAAGCGGCGTGCTGGTTCCGGTTGACGGTGTGAAATCAAGCGCGGCGTTACAGGCGCTGAGCGCAACGCAGCCCGGCGTCGCGTGGGTCGACAGAAAAAGCACCTTTGACGAGCTGTTCGCCCTCTATCGTCATATTTTGACGGGGCTGCTGGCCGTTGCGCTGGCAGTCATCGCCTGTGGCGCCATGCTGCGTCTGGGCTGGCGTAAAGGGCTGTTCAGCCTGGTGCCCTCCGTGTTGTCATTAGGCTGCGGGCTGGCGGCCCTGTCCTTCAGCGGCCACCCGGTGAATTTGTTTTCACTGCTGGCACTAGTGCTGGTGCTGGGGATCGGCATCAACTACACCCTGTTTTTCAGCAACCCGCGCGGGACACCGCTAACGTCGCTGCTGGCCATCATCCTCGCCATGATGACCACGCTGCTGACTCTCGGCATGCTGGTTTTCAGCGCCACTCAGGCCATCAGTAGTTTTGGCATTGTGCTGGTCAGCGGTATTTTCACCGCGTTCCTGCTTTCCCCTCTGGCGATGCCCGGTAAAAAAGAGAAAAAAAGACGATGATGAAGCACAGATTCTGGCGTGCAGCCGCGCTGGCCGCCACCGTAATCCTCGCCGGATGCAGCCACTCGCCGCCACCGCAGGAAGGCCGCCCGCAGGCATGGCTGGAGCCGGGGACCCGCGTTACCCTACCGTCTCCGGGGATCAGCCCACCGTTGAACGCTCAGCAGCTGCTGACCGGGCGTTTTCACGGCCAGACCCAGTCGCTGCTGGTGATGCTCAATGCCGATGACAAAAAAATCACCCTCGCGGGTCTCTCATCGGTGGGGATCCGCCTGTTTCTGGTGACCTATGATGAAAAGGGGCTGCGAACCGAACAATCCATCGTAGTCCCGCAGCTGCCGCCGGCAAGTCAGGTACTGGCCGACGTGATGCTCAGCCACTGGCCTATCGCCGCATGGCAACCGCAGCTGCCGAGCGGCTGGACCCTGGTCGACAACGGCGACCGCCGCGAGCTCCGTAACGCCGACGGTAAGCTGGTGACGATAATCGTCTACCTGAACCGCCAGGGCAAACGCGTGCCGGTCAGCATCGAGCAGCGGGCTTTTAAATACCACATCACTATTCAATATCTGGGCGACTGAGATGATCTACATTTCTGCTGTCGGCATGATCAATGCGCTAGGCGATAACGCCGACGACATCGCGGCAAATCTGGCGCGCGGCGTCGCGCCCGGAATGCGCCCGCGCGCCGGTTGGCTACAGGGGCGGCCGGAGACGGTACTCGGCGGCGTGGATGCCGTCCTGCCCGCTATCCCTGATGACTTTGCGGCCCACCGCTCGCGTAATAACCAGCTGCTACTGGCGGCACTGGCGCAGATCCGCCTCCAGGTCGACGAGGCCATTGCCCGTTACGGGAGTGACAGAGTCGCGGTTGTGCTCGGGACCAGCACCTCCGGCCTCGACGAGGGTGATAATCACGTTGATGCCATGCTTAACGGCCGGGCCAGCGCTGACTGGCAGTACCCGCAGCAGGAGCTGGGCGATTCGTCGCGTTTTCTCAGCCACTGGCTGGCTCTGGACGGCCCGGCGTTTACGCTTTCTACCGCCTGCTCCTCCAGCGCCAGGGCCATTATCAGCGGACGACGGCTTATCGAGGCCGACCTCGCCGACGTGGCAATAGTCGGCGGTGCCGATACCCTGAGCCGAATGCCGGTCAACGGTTTTCATAGTCTGGAATCGCTCTCCGTGACGCAATGTCAGCCCTTCGCCCGCGACCGCAGTGGGATAACCATCGGCGAAGGCGCGGCGCTGATGCTGCTGACCCGCGAGCCGCAGCCCATCGCGCTGCTGGGAGTGGGTGAATCCAGCGACGCGCACCATATTTCGGCTCCCCACCCGCAGGGCGAAGGCGCGCTACGGGCGATAGCCCAGGCGCTCGACGAAGCCGGTATCGCGGCAGACGCCGTGGGGTATATCAACCTGCACGGCACCGCCACCCCGCTTAACGATAAGGTGGAAGCACAGGTGGTCCACGCGCTGTTCGGCAGCAGCGTGCCGTGTAGCTCAACCAAGCATCTGACCGGGCATACTCTTGGCGCCGCCGGGATTACCGAAGCGGCGATCGGGATGCTGATTTTGCAGCGTCACCTGGCGCTACCGGCGCAGGACTTCAGCCTTTCTCCGCGCGATCCGGCGCTGGCTGAGTGCGGCGTGATCGCGACAGCACAGCCCCTTGAACGCCCGGTAATTCTGTCTAATTCCTTTGCCTTTGGCGGCAATAACACCAGCATTCTGCTCGGGAGACTGTTATGAACCACTACCTGGCTCCCGGCGACTATCTGCCGCATGACGCTCCGATGCTACTGCTTGAAGAAGTGCTGGAGGTGACTGACGAAACGGCCGCCTGCCGCGTGACCGTCACCGCCAAAAGCGTGCTGGCACCGTTTCTCGACGCCGGTGGCAACCTGCCTGGCTGGTTTGCGCTGGAGCTAATGGCCCAGACCGTCGGCGTCTGGTCCGGCTGGCATCGCCATCAGCAGAAGCAGAGCAGCCTCGCCCTCGGGATGGTGCTGGGAGCCAGAGAACTGGTGTGCACCGCTGGCGTTCTGCCCGCCGGGCAAACGCTGACCATCGCGGTCAATTTATTGATGCAGGATAGCCGTTTCGGCAGCTTCGAGTGCGCCATCTACGCCGGGGAAAAGACGCTGGCGACGGGCCGCGTCAATACCTTCCAGCCCACTGCTGAAGAGTTAACGACGATGTTTAATCAGGAAGAGCAACCATGAATCGTTCCGTATTAGTGACCGGTGCCAGCAAGGGGATCGGCCGCGCTATCGCCCGTCAGCTGGCGGCTGACGGCTTTACCGTCGGTGTCCATTTTCATCGCGACGCAGAGGGCGCCCAGGAAACGCTGGCGACGATCCTCGCCGCCGGCGGCAGTGGCCGACTGTTGAGTTTTGACGTCGCCAACCGCGAGCAGTGTCGCAAGGTGCTGGAGCAGGATAACGCGGCCCACGGCCCGTGGTATGGCGTGGTAAGCAACGCCGGTATTACCCGCGACGGTGCCTTTCCGGCGCTCAGCGACAACGACTGGGATGCGGTGATCCACACCAATCTCGACAGCTTTTATAACGTTATTCAGCCGTGCATCATGCCGATGATCGGCGCCCGCCGGGGCGGGCGGATTATCACCCTATCGTCGGTGTCCGGCGTTATGGGCAACCGCGGCCAGGTGAACTATAGCGCCGCCAAAGCGGGGATTATCGGTGCCACCAAAGCGCTGGCGATTGAGCTGGCAAAACGCAAAATTACCGTCAACTGCATTGCCCCTGGCCTGATTGATACCGGGATGATCGCGATGGAAGAGACCGCGCTCAACGAGGCGATGGCAATGATTCCGATGAAACGCATGGGCCAGGCCGAAGAAGTCGCCGGGCTGGCCAGCTATTTAATGTCGGATATTGCAGGCTATGTCACGCGCCAGGTCATTTCCGTCAACGGGGGCATGCTATGACACGTCGCGTCGTCATTACCGGTATGGGCGGCGTGACCGCCTTCGGCGAAAGCTGGCAGGCGGTATCTACCAGAATGCTGCTCGGAGAGAACGCCGTGCGCAAAATGCCGGAATGGCAAATCTATGACGGTCTGCATACGCTCCTCGGCGCGCCAATCGATGATTTCACTCTGCCGGAACACTATACCCGCAAGCGCATTCGCGCCATGGGCCGCGTGTCGCTGCTGTCGACCCGCGCCAGCGAACTGGCGTTGGAGCAGGCCGGGTTGACTGGCGAGGCGGTGCTCACCAATGGTGAAACCGGTATTGCCTACGGCTCTTCTACCGGCAGCACCGGTCCGGTCAGCGAATTCGCTACCATGCTGACGGAAAAGCACACCAATAACATCACCGGCACCACCTACGTCCAGATGATGCCGCACACCACTGCGGTCAATACCGGCCTGTTCTTCGGCCTGCGCGGACGGGTCATTCCTACCTCCAGCGCCTGTACCTCCGGCAGCCAGGCAATTGGCTATGCCTGGGAGGCGATTCGCCACGGCTATCAGACGATCATGGTGGCCGGCGGCGCGGAGGAACTGTGCCCGTCGGAAGCGGCGATTTTCGATACCTTATTTGCAACCAGCCAGCGTAATGACGAGCCGAAAACCACGCCGTCGCCGTTCGATGAGGCACGCGACGGGCTGGTGATAGGCGAAGGTGCCGGTACGCTTATCCTGGAAGAGCTGGAGCATGCCAAAGCCCGGGGGGCGACGATTTACGGCGAGATTATCGGCTTCGCCACCAACTGCGATGCCGCACATATCACCCAGCCGCAGCGGGAAACCATGCAAATCTGCATGGAGCAATCGCTCAGAATGGCCGGTTTAAGCGCCGAGGATATAGGCTATATTTCGGCACACGGCACGGCGACCGATCGCGGAGATATTGCTGAGAGCCAGGCCAGCGCGGCCGTCTTTGGTAGCCGCGTCCCTGTCT
The DNA here is from genome assembly GCF_051131765.1 of Klebsiella sp. I138. Lineage (NCBI taxonomy): Bacteria > Pseudomonadati > Pseudomonadota > Gammaproteobacteria > Enterobacterales > Enterobacteriaceae > Klebsiella > Klebsiella sp. I138. The sequence continues at coordinate 4,479,131 of NZ_CP180447.1, read as the reverse complement.
CTTCGCTGAAAAGTTATTTTGGCCATACGCTTGGCGCCTGCGGAGCGCTGGAAGCGTGGATGAGCCTGCACATGATGCGGGAAGGCTGGTTTGCCCCCACGCTCAATCTGCGCCAGCCGGACCCGCAGTGCGGCGAGCTGGATTACATCATGGGAGCGCCCCGCCGGGTTGACTGCGAATTTTTGCAGAGCAATAACTTCGCTTTTGGCGGCATTAATACGTCCATCATCATCCGGCGCTGGTCCTGATATGTATCGAATTTTTCTGGGAAAAATCTCGACCCTCAGCCCCCAGCTTCTGCCACATAACCTCGCGGCTCAGGCGCCACAGGGCGTGCGTCGCGCCAGCTGGCTGGCCGGCCGAGTCCTGCTGGCGCAGGCGGTATCGCCGCTGCCTGAAATTATGTACGCGGAACACGGCAAGCCGGGATTCTCTGGCGAGACGGGACTGTGGTTTAACCTCAGCCACAGCGGGGATGACATCGCCCTGCTGCTCAGTGATGAAGGCGAGGTAGGCTGCGATATCGAAACCATTCGCCCGCGGCAGAACTGGCGCAGGCTGGCTAATGCCGTTTTCAGTCTCGGGGAACATGCGGAGCTGGAAGCGGAGCACCCGGACCGGCAGCTCGACGCCTTCTGGCGTATCTGGACGCGCAAGGAAGCGATAGTGAAGCAGCGCGGCGGCAGCGCCTGGCAGATTGCCAGCGTCGATAGCACGCGCAGCGCCACGCTGTCGGTCAGTCAAATCCAGCTGGCCGGCCTGAGCCTTGCGGTCTGCACGCCGACGCCGTTTGAGCTCAGGGCCGATAGCTTTTGTTGAATCAGGCGTTGCGCTTCACCGGCCAGAAGATAGTCAGCACGCCGGCGATGATAATCAGCACGCCCAGCAGCGAACGCCAGTGGAAAGGTTCATGCCAGCCGGGCAACCAGATGGCAGCGGCCCATACCAGAATGTAGCTGAGGCTGAGCAGCGCATAGGCTTTGGCGAGCGGCAGCTGGTGCAGCGCAAAGTACCAGCAGACCATCGACAGCAGATAGCCGCTCAACCCGAGTACCAGGCCGATGGTCCCGGCACGCAGATGCAAAAGATGATTGAGAAACGCGAACAGGTCACTCAGCGGCGGCAGTTCAACCATCGCCCCGCGCAGCAGAAGCTGTGCGGCGCTGACCAGCCCGACACTGAATAACGCCCAGATTAACCCCATCAGACGCTACTCCCTAGCACCACGATACCCACCACAATCAGCCCCACACCTACCCAGTGGCGGCGGGCCACCGGCTCTCGCCAGATCCCCCACGCCGCTAACGTCACCCAGACAAAATTGAGGCTCAGCATAGGATAGGCCACGCTCACGGGGATGGATTGCAGCACGCTCAGCCACAGCAGCATACCGCCACCAAGCGCCAGTAGCGCAAGGCCGAGCCAGACGAGAATATGGCGACCGCGCCGCCGTGACTTAGACGGGCGCGTCGCCTGTTTCTGGCACAGTTGCCCGGCGCAGCTTAACAAGCTCGCAAGCGCCAGGCAGATCCAGGTACTCATTGCGGCAGGTACTGGAGAAACACAACCCGTTCCAACACATAGGAGCTATCGGGTTGCGGTAGCGGTAAATCAGCCATGTTTTCTCCTTTGTCCATCAGCAGCACCAGAGACACCGGGCCTTCCTGACGATGAACCGCCAGCCAACTGGCAAACTCACTCTGGCTCACAAAACCATTTTTTGCATCCGGCCAGTTCAGGCCGTATTTCAGCTCACCCTGCTTATCAAACATGATGATATCGCTACGCTTGAGCTCCCACGCCAGACCGGCAGCAATGCCGACATTATTACTCAGCACGTAGCGGCTTGGCGCCAGCGATTCACCAATAATATCCACCATGAACTGCGGCTGTTTGCTGTCGATCACCCGGTCAGGGATCGCAAAGCCAATCAGCAGCGCCAGTCCTACAGGACAGCAGGCGGCCAATGTCCAGCGACGACCGTTATCTTTCATCGCCAGCCAGCCCATCAGTGCCCAGACGGCAAACGCAATGGCCGCCAGCAGGCATTTATACAGCTCAATCTGCGTCCAGACCGGTTTATGCATCACGCCCCACGGCGACACCACCAGCACGGCTATCAGACCAACCAGCCCGAAGATCAGGTTGATAAGCCCGTTAATACGCAGCGCTTTTGCGCCCGCTTTAGCGGCATCCAGCGCATAGCGTGCCATCAGAATCGACAGCGGCCCGAAGCACGGCAGAATGTAGGTTGGCAGTTTACCTTTCGCAATGCTGAAAAACAGGAACGGCATCGCCACCCAGCCAAGCAGATACAGCGCCCCGCGCACGTCATCGCGCTCGGTCCAGCCACGTTTCAGCGCCCCAGGGAGCAGCGCCAGCCACGGCAGACATCCGGCAATCAGGAACGGAATGTAATACCAGAACGGCGCCTTGTGCTGGGCATCTTTCTCGGCAAAGCGTTGAATATGCTCCACCCAGAAGAAATAGCGCCAGAAGTCCGGTTCACGTTTGGCGATAGCCAGGCCCCATGGCAGCACCATCAGTATGCACACGCCCACCGCCAGCCAGCCGTAGATCAGCACTTCACGCCAGCGTTTCTGGGCAATCACCCACGGCAGAACCCCGATAACCGGCACCGCCAGCGCAAGGAAGCCTTTGGTCATTACCCCCATTCCGCAGGCCGCACCCAGCAGCACGTAGCCGAAGATTTTACCGCTTTGGGTCTGCGCCTGAGTCGCGCCCCAGAAGCTGCACATCGCCAGCGCCATCCACAAAGTGATCATTGGATCCAGCACCGCATAGGTACCAATACCGTAGACCAGCAGCGCGGTCAGGAAGATAACGGCGGACAGAATCGCCACCCGTTTGTCCCGCCAGATTCGCCAGGCCAGCCACGCAACCAGTAACGCGGTGACACTTATGGAGAATACCGACCCAAAGCGTACAGCAAAGTTATTGTGACCAAACAGCCACTGCCCGATGCTGTTAATCCAGTATCCGGCAATCGGTTTTTCAAAATAGCGCAGCCCGAGAAAATGCGGCACTACCCAGTCACCGGACGCCAGCATCTCGCGGCTGATCTCCGCGTAGCGCGTTTCATCAGGCTGCCAGAGCAGCCGGAAATTCAACGGAAGTAAATAATACAGCGCAAATAACACCACTAAAGAGATGCTATAACGAATGCTTTTCATACGTCCTGACTCAATAATTGTTCACGCCCAAGCCAGCCTTCCCGGCCAGCCAATTCACCGCGAACCACTTTGCCCAACGGCAGCTCGCTAAAGTCAGCGGGCAGCAGTTGGCTCAGCGGGCAAAACTGGATTTCCTCTTGCGCGGCCATCGTCAGCAGTTCATCAAACTGCTGTGCGAAGGCAATGCCTTCCACTTCGGCATGAATGGTGTAGACCGGCGTACCGGTATCCCGGTGAATACAATCCAGCAGGTAGCGATTGAAGCCACCGGCATCGACGCTACTGCCGACCACTTCATCCCAGGTAGGCAGCGTCACAGGGATCTGCACGGTACCCGGCGCCTTGTCGCCTAACAGCGGCAGGAAGGGACGCGTGCCCCGGCAGTCGCTGTTGTAGAGGAAATTGAAAGACTCTTTGGCTTTAATCACCCGCTGGTCCGCACGCCAGCCCGCCACGGCGGAACAGGTGACCGAACGACCGATGATCCGTTCCAGCTCCAGCAGGCCACGTTCGACCTCCAGCGCCAGTCGTTCCTGTGGCCAGACGCCGCTCCATGCCTGCCAGCTGTAATGATCCCAGGCGTGCAGACCCACTTCATGCGTCTGCGCCGTCGCCCGGATAACCTCTTCATTACCCGCGCCAATCCGACGCCCAGGCCAGGCAGTACCGGCCAGCAAGATATCCCAGCCGTATAGCGAAGCCGCGTTTGAACGCAGCATCTTCCACAGAAACTTCGGTTTTATCAGGCGCCATAAATGGCGCCCCATATTGTCCGGCCCAACGCTGAAAAAGAAGCTTGCCTGAACCCCGTGCTGGCCCAGCAGGCTCAGCAGGCGCGGCACCCCGTCCCGGGTACCGCGAAAGGTATCGACATCTATGCGTAAGCCGACCTGTTTCATGATGTCTTGTCGTCCACCAGCTCAACCGTGCGCAGGAAGAAGTCGAGCGTATGTTCTACGGTTTCTTCCATTGGAACCGTCGGCGCCCAGTTCAGGCAGCGCTTCGCGTTGCGAATGCTTGGCTTACGATGTTCCACATCCTGATAGCCTTTACCGTAGTAATCGCTGCTCTCAACGTCGCGGAAGCCGGCGAACGGCGGGAAGTTGCTGCGCAACGGATGGCGCTCGAAGCAGTCCAGCAGCATCTCAGCCAGTTCTTTGATGCTGGCTTCGTTGTCCGGGTTACCAATGTTGATAATCTGCCCGTCGCAGCGGCCGTCTTTGTTCTCGATAATACGGAACAGCGCTTCGATACCGTCGCTAATGTCGGTGAAGCAGCGTTTCTGTTTACCGCCTTCAATCAGCTTAATCGGCGAGCCTTCAACCAGGTTCAGAATCAGCTGAGTAATCGCACGAGAGCTGCCGATACGTGCGGCATTCAGGTTATCCAGACGCGGTCCCATCCAGTTGAACGGACGGAACAGAGTAAAGCGCAGACCGGACTTGTCACCGTAAGCCCAGATAACGCGGTCGAGCAGCTGCTTCGATACCGAGTAAATCCAGCGCTGTTTGCTGATCGGGCCCACCACCAGATTGGAGGTGTCTTCGTCGAAGTTTTTGTCGGTGCACATGCCGTACACTTCGGAAGTCGACGGGAAGATGATGCGCTTATCGTATTTCACGCAGTCACGAATGATCTTCAGGTTCTCTTCGAAGTCCAGCTCGAACACGCGCAGCGGGTTACGGGTGTATTCGATTGGCGTCGCGATGGCCACCAGCGGCAGTACCACGTCGCATTTCTTAATGTGATATTCGATCCACTCGGAGTGAATGCTGATATCGCCTTCCACGAAGTGGAAACGCGGGTTGCCGAGGAAGCGGCTGATGGCGTCAGACCCGATATCCAGGCCGTAGATTTCGTAGTTGTCGTCGGCGAGCAGGCGCTCGGTCAGGTGGTTACCGATAAACCCGTTCACGCCGAGGATCAGCACGCGGGTACGGCGTTTAATCGCCACAACCGGTTTGCTGCTCAGCACCGCACCGGATACCAGGCCCAGCGCCTGCGCCAGCTGCGTACCCTGAATGTACACGCCGCGCTCGGTTTGACCGGTGACGATCTCCAGCGCGCCATCCTGACAAGCAACCACCAGCGGAGAGGTGGAAATCACCGTACCCGGCTTCGCCGCCGCCAGATCCTGGCGCACGCGGGATTTCCAGACGATAAATTTATTCGCACCCACGTAGCCAAACGCACCCGGCCACGGATCGGAGACCGCACGCACCAGGTTATGCAGCGTCAGCGCGGGTTTATCCCAGTCGAGACGGCCATCTTCCGGCGTGCGGCGACCAACATAGGTGGCCTCGCTCTCGTCCTGCGCGCGGTCCTGCGTTTTATCATCACGAATCGCCGGCAGAGCCTGGCGCAGCAGTTCTGATGCGGCGGTGCACAGTTTGCGGTGCAGGGTCAGCGCAACGTCATCGGCGCCGATGGCAACCGTCTGCTGCGCCACGATATCGCCAGCATCCGCACGACTGACCATGCGGTGCAGCGTCACGCCAGTTTCCGTTTCACCGTTCACCAGCACCCAGTTCAGTGGTGCGCGACCGCGGTATTTCGGCAGCAGAGAACCGTGCAGGTTAAAGCCGCCTTTCGGTGCCAGGCTGAGGATTTCGTCGCCCAGCATGTTGCGATAGTAGAAAGAGAACAGCACGTCCGGCTTCATGTCGCGAATGCGTTCAATCCACAGGGGGTGGTTAACATCTTCAGGTGCCCACACCGGGATGCCTTGTTCAGCAGCAATACGCGCAACCGAGCCAAAGAAATGGTTTTCGCCAGGGTTATCCGGATGGGTGAAAATAGCGGTGATTTCATACCCGGAGTCCAGCAGCGACTGAATGCCTGCACAACCCATATCGTGATAAGCGAAGACTACAGCTTTCATGAACGATCTTCCTCTTGAGATGCCGTTTCCGGCTGACGAACAACACGTTGAATAAAATAGCGGGGACGGGCGCGGACATCGTTATAGATGCGTCCGATATACTCCCCGAGCAGGCCCATGCCGACAAACTGCGCGCCAATAAACATAAACAGCACGGCAAACAGCATGAACACCCCTTCCGCTGCCCACTGCGGGCCGAACACCAGACGCAGGAACACCAGCAGGAAGGCAAAAGCAAAGCCCAGCAGGGCAATCACGCTGCCAAAGACGCTGAGCAGACGCAGCGGCGTGGTGGTCAGGCAGGTCACCAGGTCGTACATCAGATTAATCAGACGCATAAAGCTGTATTTGGAGTCACCAAATTCGCGCTCTGCGTGCATCACCGGGATTTCGACCGCCCGGCGCGCGAAGGTGTTCGCGAGAATCGGGATAAACGTACTGCGCTCATGGCAATTGAGCATCGCGTCGATAATGTGGCGGCGATAGGCGCGCAGCATGCAGCCGTAGTCGCCCATCGCTTTACCGGTAGTGCGCTGAATCAGGCGATTGATCATCTTCGACGCGCTTTTGCGGAAGAAGGTGTCCTGGCGGTTCTGCCGAACGGTACCGACGACGTCGTAGCCTTCATCTGCTTTTTCCACCAGCCGCGGGATCTCTTCCGGCGGGTTTTGCAGATCGGCATCGAGGGTAATAATCAGATCGCCGGTCACATGGCTGAAGCCCGCCATAATTGCCGAGTGCTGGCCGTAGTTGCGGTTAAGCAACACCGCCACTACGTGGCTACCTTCGGCTTCTGCAGCCTCGGTCAGCATGCGCGCAGAATCATCGCTGCTGCCATCATCGACCAGCAGGATTTCATACTGGCGACCCAGCGTCGCACAGGCGGTATCCGTACGGCGAATGAGCTCGGGCAGACTCTCCTGTTCGTTATAAACAGGGATAACGACCGAGACCTTTTTTACGGGAGGGTAAGTAAACATATCAACATCCTGACAGCTGGTGCAGCGCGGAAATGACCCGAGTAACGTCATCGTCGGTCATATCCGGGAACAAAGGGAGTGAACAGATGCGCGCGCTGTTCCATTCCGTATTCGGTAAGGAAAGCGTCGGGAAACGCTCGCGGTAGTATTTTTGCGTGTGAGCGGCACGGAAGTGCAACCCGGTACCGATGCCCATGGCCTTCAGCTTTTCCATTAACGCATCGCGGCTGATCCCGCAGGTGGCTTCATCCACACGAATAATAAACAGGTGCCAGGCGTGCTGGTGTTCCCACTCCGGTACCGTCAGCGGCTTAAATGGCGTGTCCGCCAGTTCGCGCAGATAGCGTTGGGCAATCTCGGTGCGACGCTGGTTGGCATGGGCCAGTTTATCCAGCTGCACCAGCGCCAGCGCGGCGTTGATATCGGCCAGATTGTATTTGAAGCCTGGAGAAATCACCTCAGCCTGCGGCGCCCGGCCATGAGTCTGGCGGTCATAGGCATCGACACCAAGGCCGTGGAATTTCAGGCTACGAATGCGCGACGCCAGCTCATCGTCATCGGTCACGATCAGCCCGCCTTCGGCGCAGGTCATATTTTTGATGGCGTGGAAGGAGAAGATCGCGCAGCCGCGCCCGCCCACGTGATGACCTTTGTAGTAGGTGCCCGCCGCGTGCGCGGCATCTTCAATCACCGGGATACCGTGACGTTCTGCCACGGCGCGAATCGCGTCGATGTCAGCAGGTGCGCCCGCGTAGTGCACGGGAATAATCGCTTTGGTGAGCGGGGTAATCGCCGCTTCAACCGCGTCTGCGGAAATCATCAGGTTGTCGCGATCGACGTCGATCATCACCGGCGTCGCGCCCAGCAGACAAATCATGTTCAGCGTGGAAACCCAGGTCTGGGACGGCGTGATAACTTCATCACCCGGGCCAATGCCCAATGCCATCAGCGTGACGTGCATGCCGCCGGTTGCCGAACTCACTGCCACGGCGTGGCGGTTGCCGGTCAGCGTGCAGAATGCCTCTTCCAACGCCTGGTTTTTCGGTCCAGTGGTGATCCAGCCCGATTGCAAAACTTCACGCAGCGCAGCCAGCTCTGCGTCGCCCATCGACGGGCGCGAAAACGGCAAAAATTCGCTCATCATTTTCCTGTTCTGTATATGACCCTTTGAGAATCACGGGTCGATAGAAAAAATATCCTGCGCCAGCGGACTTAAACAAAATGAAAATGGAATCTCTTCAATGCCACATTTCATCCCAGGGTATTTGACGCTATTAAATTTAGACGGGGTTGCTTAGGATAATATTAAGAAATTAATATAATTTGCCGGACAGGCAATAATCAATTGTTTTTAAATGGAATTTACAAATAATAAAGAGGCGAAAAGGGCGGGATCTGGCTCCCGTTTATGGGCAAAACAGGAGCACGGTGTAGTAAAGTAAACAAACATTAAACAGTTAAACAATAAATAGAATTTTATTCTGCAATATGCATTATAAAAATCTAACTTAGATCACAAAATTATTTTTAGAAGATGACAAGTTTGCAGGAAAATCAGCGGGTAATTGATTAGCAGGGCAATTAATGACGCTGTTATTATCTGCCCCACAGTCGCGTACAAAGGTAATGGTGGCGAACTCATCAATCACTTCGGTCGGGTAAGCCGGCCCGGCGGCGCGATATGACTCCATCAGCGGGATGTGTTCGTTCTGGAAGCAAACGGTTTTTTCCGGGTTATTGATCACCCAGCGTGGGAAAAAGATGGTGCCGTGGAACAGCTTATCGCCCAGGTTCACAATCAGGCTCACATCGGTCCCGGTCGGTTCCGTCCACGAAATTTTATAAATGCTTGCCCCCACCCGCACAATATAAGCCTGCTGATCTTTCACCCAGCGATTCCCGACGATACCGCTATGAATACGGTAGTCCAGGGTATTGCCGTTTTTAACGTAAATTTCGTAATTCCAGCCGTTATCGTAGGTATAAACCAGATGTTTGCCGATAAAACCGCTCAAATCATGTTTATCAAAAGTGCTCATTTTCGTTTCTCCTTTGCTGTTGAGACTCAGCATACGGCTTTAAAAAATGAATGAATAACGCTATATTTTGATGAAATACATCCACTTTTTCGATAAATCATGCACAAAACGACGCTGGAACAATGGGCCTTGCTGGAGAAAGTTATCGCACTGGGCAGCTTCGCCAAAGCCGCGGAGGAGACCCATCGCAGCCAGTCCTCGGTGAGCTATAACCTCGCCCTGCTGCAGGAAAGGCTCGGCGTCGCACTACTGCAAGCCTCAGGCCGCCGGGCGATACTCACCCCGGCCGGAGAGCTGCTGCTAAGCCAGGTGAAACCACTGCTGCAGGCATTTTCATACGTAGAAACCCGCGCGGCGACTCTGCACAACGGTGCGCGAACGCGTCTTGACCTGGTCGTAGACAGCATCTTTCCCCGCGAACGGCTGTTTGCCATTCTGCGCCAGTTTCAACAGCGCCACCCGCAGACCCAGGTGCGGCTGACGGAAGTTCTTGAGAACAGGAAAGATGAGCAGGATGCCCATAGCGAAGCCGACGTGATGGTGCTCACCCGCCGCCAGGATATTACCGGGCGCGGCGAATGGCTGATGAACATTGATTTTGTTGCCGTTGCCCATCGAGACCACCCGCTTGCTATGCTGAGCGGCCCCCTCGACGACGGTGCCCTGGCCCCCTGGCCGCTGGTGCGGATCGCCGATCGCAGCGACAACCCGCAGGCGGACCGCGATGCGTGGACGTTTTCCACCATTGATGCCGCTATCGATGCCGTACTGTACCAGGTCGGATTCGGCTGGCTTCCCGAAGAACGCATCCGCTCCCGGCTGGATCAGGGCGTGCTGAAGATATTACCGCTTAGCCACGGCGCCCGCCGCGCCACGCCGCTGCACCTGATCGTCAAACGCGATCTGGCCCCCATTGATGAGCAGCTCGCCACGCTGCTGGCGCTGTTCAGAGCCCCCTGAATCGCCCGACGGCGCTCCGCTAACGCGGCCACGAGCTGGGTCCATCCTTCACGTTGTATCGACCGCAGCCAGCAAAGAGACAACGGGAAGCACGCAGTCTATATATGAAATTCTTATACTTTTCGGCCTGACATTGATCCAGGTTACGCCTGAAGTATGATGAATTATTAAAATCATCATACTTTCCTGCCCAATGAGATAAAGACCTTGTCTATTTTCCGCACCACGCTGCTGGCGCTCCTCGCCTGCACTCCTCTGCTGACCGCCGCCTCAACTATCACCACCGCCTGGCCGGTGAACGTTGGCCCGCTGAATCCGCATCTGTATACCCCCAACCAGATGTTTGCCCAAAGTATGGTGTATGAGCCGCTGGTAAAATATCAGGCTGACGGTTCGGTAAAACCGTGGCTGGCAACCCACTGGAGCCACTCCGCAGACGGAAAAGTATGGCTCTTTACTCTGCGCAACGATGTGCAGTTCTCCAACGGCGAACCGTTCAATGCGCAGGCCGCGGTAGCCAACTTTCAGGCGGTGCTGGCTAACAAGCAGCGCCACGCCTGGCTGGAGCTGACCAACCAGATTACCGACGTCCGGGCGCTTAGCGATACGCAGCTGCAAATGACGCTCAAAAGCGCCTACTACCCTTTCCTGCAAGAGCTGGCTCTGCCGCGCCCGTTTCGTTTTATCGCCCCTTCACAGTTTGTTGATGGGGGAACACGGCACGGCATCAAGGCACCAGTCGGCACTGGCCCCTGGGTGCTAAAAACGTCGAAGCTCAATCAGTATGATGTCCTGGTTCGTAACGATCGCTACTGGGGCGAAAAACCGGCAATCCAACAGGTGACGGTGAAAGTCATTCCGGACCCGATGACCCGCGCCATCGCCTTTGAAACCGGCGATATCGATCTGCTCTACGGTAACGAAGGCCTGCTGCCGCTGGATACCTTCGCTCGTTTCAGCCAAAACCCGGCTTACCGCACCCAGCTCTCTCAGCCAATCGAAACGGTAATGCTGGCCCTTAACTCCGCCAAAGCCCCCACCAACGAACTGGCGGTGCGTGAAGCGCTAAATTATGCGGTGAACAAAAAATCGCTGATCGACAACGCGCTGTACGGTACGCAGCAGGTTGCCGATACGCTGTTTTCCCCCTCCGTCCCATACGCCGATATTGGCCTGAAACCGCGCCAGTACGACCCGCAACAGGCCAACGCGCGACTGGAAACAGCCGGCTGGATCAGGCCGGCGGGCAAAGAGATCCGTGAGAAAAATGGCCAGCCACTGCGCATCGAACTGTCGTTTATCGGCACCGATGCGCTGAGTAAATCGATGGCGGAGATAATCCAGGCGGATATGCGTCAGATCGGCGTGGATGTGGCGCTGGTCGGTGAAGAAGAGAGCAGCATTTACGCCCGCCAGCGCGACGGGCGCTTCGGCATGATCTTTAACCGTACCTGGGGGGCGCCGTACGACCCGCATGCGTTTATGAGTTCCATGCGCGTTCCCTCGCACGCCGATTACCAGGCACAGCAGGGGCTTGCAGACAAAGCAGTCATTGATAAAGAGATTAGCCAGGTTCTGACGACCAGTGACGACGCCAGCCGCCGGGCGCTGTACCGCGATATTCTGACCCGCCTGCACAACGATGCGGTCTATCTGCCCATCAGCTATATCTCGATGATGGTGGTGGCGAAACCCGAACTGGGGACGATACCTTACGCGCCGATCGTCGCAGAAATACCCTTCGAACAGATCCAGCCGGTGAAACCCTGATGCGCCGCTATCTCCTCCGACGCATTCTGCTGCTGATTCCGATGATTTTTGCCGCCTCGGTGATTATCTTCCTGCTGCTTCGCCTCGGCACCGGCGACCCGGCGCTTGACTACCTGCGGCTGTCGAACCTGCCGCCTACGCCGGAAATGGTGGCCTCGACGCGAACGATGCTGGGGCTGGATCAGCCGCTGTTTGTGCAATACGGTCGCTGGCTATGGCGAGCGCTGCATCTGGATTTTGGTCTTTCATTCGCCACTCAGCGCCCGGTGCTTGACGATGTGCTGCACTTCCTGCCCGCCACGCTTCAGCTGGCGGGCGCGGCGCTGGTGCTGATCCTCCTGACCTCAGTACCGCTGGGTATCTGGGCCGCGCGCCACCGCGAACAGCTGCCGGATTTTATCGTGCGGCTCATCGCCTTTCTCGGCGTGTCGATGCCAAACTTCTGGCTCGCCTTTTTACTGGTGCTGTTCTTCTCGGTCTATTTACAGTGGCTGCCTGCCATGGGCTACGGCGGCTGGCAGCATATCGTCCTGCCGGCCGTGTCGATTGCGTTTATGTCGCTGGCGATTAACGCCCGCCTCCTGCGTGCCAGCATGCTGGATGTCGCCGGGCAGCGTCATGTCACCTGGGCGCGTCTGCGCGGCCTGAATGCGACGCAAATCGAACGTCGCCATATTTTGCGTAACGCCTCGCTGCCGATGATTACCGCCGTTGGCATGCACATCGGCGAACTGATCGGCGGGACGATGATCATCGAAAATATCTTTGCCTGGCCCGGGATAGGACGCTATGCCGTTTCGGCCATTTTTAACCGTGATTACCCAGTGATTCAATGCTTTACGCTTATCATGGTGGTGGTGTTCGCCCTGTGTAATCTGGCGGTCGATCTGCTAAACGCCGCGCTGGACCCGCGCATCCGTCGTCACGAAGGAGCGCACTCATGAGATTTTTCTCTTCTGCCCGCGCCTCGGTACGCGCGGCGCTGGTCATTATCGCCCTGTTGACGCTGGTCGCACTCACCAGCCAGTGGTGGCTGCCGTATGATCCGCAGGCCATTGATTTACCTTCCCGTCTGCTGTCGCCGGACGCGCAGCACTGGCTGGGCACCGACCACCTGGGCCGCGATATTTTCTCCCGCCTGCTGGCGGCAACGCGGGTGTCGCTGGGGGCGGTGATGGCCTGCTTAGCCCTGGTACTGGCGCTGGGACTCATCGTTGGCGGCTGCGCGGGGCTTATGGGCGGACGCATCGATCAGCTCACCATGCGGGTGGCCGATATGTTTATGACCTTCCCCACCTCCATTCTGTCATTTTTTATGGTGGGGGTGCTGGGGACCGGGCTGACGAACGTCATCATCGCCATCGCCTTGTCCCACTGGGCCTGGTACGCGCGAATGGTCCGCAGCCTGGTGGTGTCTCTGCGTCAGCGCGAGTTTATTCTTGCCGCACGGTTAAGCGGCGCGAACCGCTGGCGGCTCTTCCTTGACCACCTGGCCGGTGCGGTGGTTCCTTCGCTGCTGGTCCTCGCCACCCTTGATATCGGCCATATGATGCTGCACGTCGCTGGGATGTCGTTCCTGGGCCTCGGCGTCAGTGCGCCGACGGCAGAGTGGGGAGTGATGATTAACGATGCGCGTCAATATATCTGGACCCAGCCGCTACAGATGCTGTGGCCCGGCCTGGCGCTGTTTATCAGCGTGATGGCCTTTAACCTGGTGGGCGACGCGCTGCGCGATCGTCTCGATCCTCACCTGATCGCGGAGCACAGCCACTGATGCCACAGAAGATCCAGTTAGAACACTTTTCCCTCTGCGCCGGGAATCCGCTGGTGACGGACCTGTCGCTGACCTTACGTCGCGGGCAGGTGCTGGCCCTGCTGGGCAGCAGCGGCTGCGGGAAATCGCTGACCTGCGCTGCCGCCCTTGGCGTGCTGCCCCCCGGCGTGCGGCAAACCGCCGGTCGTCTGCTGCTGGACGGTATTCCGGTGCACGGCGAGCAGCTACGCGGCACGACCATTGCAACCATTATGCAGAACCCGCGCAGCGCCTTTAATCCGCTGTATACGATGGCCACTCACGCCCGGGAAACCTGCCGCGCCTCCGGTCAGCCCGCCGATGATGCGACACTTATCGCCGTTATGGCTGCCGTAGGGCTGGAACATCCGTCTCGGCTCCTGAAACGCTATCCCTTCGAGATGAGCGGCGGGATGTTGCAGCGAATGATGATCGCCCTCGCCCTGCTGAGCAAAGCGCCCTTTATCTTCGCCGATGAGCCCACCACCGACCTCGACGCCGTAGCACAGGGCCGCATTCTGGATCTGCTGGCAGAGATTGTCTCCAGCCGTGGACAGGGCTTACTGCTGGTCACTCATGATATGGGCGTAGTGGCCCGGCTGGCACACGAGGTGGCGGTAATGGCCCACGGGCGTATCGTCGAGCGTTGCGACGTCAACACCTTGTTCAGCGCGCCACAGCATCCGGTCAGTCAGCGGCTGCTGGCGGCACACCTGGCGCTGTACGGAATGGAGCTTGCAGGATGAATCTACTTAATGTCAGCGGCGTCAGCCACGATTACCCGCACCACCCGGGCGTGCTGCGCGACGTCAGCCTCAGCATCCAGGCCGGTGAAACGGTGGCGCTGCTCGGACGCAGCGGCTGCGGTAAAAGCACACTGGCACGGATGCTGGTCGGCCTTGAGATGCCGGAACGCGGTGAGATAACCTGGCGTGGGACCCCGCTTAACACGCTAAAAGGCGAAGCGCTGAGGGCGTTTCGCCGCGACATCCAGCTGGTTTTCCAGGATGCACAAAGCGCGGTGAACCCGCGTAAAACGGTGAATGAGATAGTCAGCGAGCCGCTGCGGCATCTGTTTCGCTACCCCCGCGATGAACGCCAGTCGCGGGTCGAAACGATGATGCAGGCGGTGGATCTTTCTCCTGGCCTGCTCGACAAACGGCCACTCCAGCTCAGCGGCGGACAGCTACAGCGCGTTTGCCTGGCCCGCGCGCTGATTGTGCAACCCCCTCTGCTGATCCTCGATGAAGCCGTCTCGAATCTTGACCTCGTTTTGCAGGCGGAGATCGTTGCTTTACTGAAGCGTCTGCAGGTACAGTTTTCCACCGCCTGCTTGTTTATCACGCACGACCTGCGGCTGGTAGAGCGTTTTTGTCAGCGGGTGATGGTGATGGAGAGCGGGCAGATTATTGAAACCACGGCGGTCAATGCGCCGCTACGTCTTCAGTCAACGGCGGGCCGGGCACTTCAGCGTGCGGTCCTTCCCGCTTTTCCCGCTTCCCTTGCCAGAGAGAAACAACCATGCAGCGCGTAACCCTGACCCTTGACGACGATCTTCTGGCGACCCTTGATGCGCTGAGCGCCCAGCGCGGCTATCACAACCGCTCAGAGGCGGTTCGCGATATTTTGCGCAATACGTTGATGCATGAGCATGCACAACAGCCCGAGCAGCGCGGCTACGCGGTACTCTCCTATGTCTATGAGCATGAAAAGCGCGAACTGGCCAGTCGGCTTATTGCCACCCAGCATCACCATCACGACCTGTCGGTTGCGACGTTACACGTGCATATCAGCCATGACGACTGCCTGGAAATCGCTGTGCTTAAAGGCGAAATGGGCGAAGTTCAGCATTTTGCCGACGAGGTGATTGCCCAGCGCGGCGTTCGCCATGGCCATTTGCACTGCTTAACGGCGGCAAATGAGCACCCCGCCGGCTGAATCGCCACGCCGCCCTGAATTACCGTGGTTTATCAA
Source organism: Klebsiella sp. I138 (assembly GCF_051131765.1). Taxonomy (NCBI): domain Bacteria; kingdom Pseudomonadati; phylum Pseudomonadota; class Gammaproteobacteria; order Enterobacterales; family Enterobacteriaceae; genus Klebsiella; species Klebsiella sp. I138. Next base: position 4,463,541 of record NZ_CP180447.1, on the reverse strand, counting down.
CAGTTGATAAACCACGTAAATGATACGCTTTCACAGCAACCCTGCGTCCCTATAATGGCCGCTCATTTAACGATCTCGTTATGGCGAGGCTCCTGCACAAATACAAGTTACCGCCCTGCTGGTATCGAGAGAGACCACTCAGGGAAATACAGGCATCCATCGAATCAAGGTGTTGCCAAGGTAACTTCTGGCGGTATTTTCCGTTCAGATACGTTGTGCAGTGCTAAAACCAGGACGTAGGGATCTGCCTGTGCTCATCCTGTCTTGTTCGCCCCTATGAGTGATTTTTTATAGGGAATTACACCATGTCATCTCTTCAGCACTGTGCCGCGCACCTGGCCACTTCAGCCTTCGACGGCGATGCGATCGCGCAGTACATGCGTACTGATTTTATTACCTTACCCGAGCACCTCAGCGTCTATGAGGCGCGGGAATTGTTTGTCTCACAGCTCACCAGCGATGATATTCCCGGCCAGGTTTTTGTGGTGGCCGGAAAGAGGCTGCGCGGTAGCTTATCCATTAAAAAACTGCTCCAGGAGAGCGATGCCGCACAATCTATCCGCTATTTGATGGACAGCTGCCTGTTCCGCGTAAAGCCCGATGATGAGCGCCAGCAGGTGGTTGCCGAGCTGAGCGAACGCGGGCTGGACCTGGTGCCGGTGGTTGAAAAAGGCGAACTGGTCGGCTGCCTGATGGAAAAGGAGATTGCCCATCTGCTGGAAGATGACGTCACCGAAGATGTTCATCGCCAGGGCGCGACGCTCCCGCTGGAGAAGCCCTATCTGGAGATCAGCCCGTGGACGCTGTGGAAAAAACGGTCGGTGTGGTTATTACTGCTGTTCGTGGCGGAAGCCTATACCAGCAGCGTGATTCAACATTTTGAAGAGGCGCTGGAGTCCGCGATCGCGCTGGCCTTCTTCATTCCGTTGCTGATCGGCACCGGCGGCAACAGCGGGACGCAGATCACCTCGACGCTGGTCCGTTCCATGGCGCTCGGGGAAGTCCGGTTGCGCGATATGGGCCGGGTGATTCGTAAAGAGATGACGACGTCGCTGCTGATTGCCCTTACCCTGGGGCTGGCGGGCTGCTTACGAGCCTGGATGATGGGTATTGGCATGGAAATTACCCTGATCGTCAGCCTGACGCTGGTGTGCATTACGCTGTGGAGCGCGGTGGTCTCATCGGTGATTCCGATGCTGCTCAAGCGCGTGGGTATCGATCCGGCGGTGGTCTCCGCTCCGTTTATCGCCACGCTGATCGATGGTACCGGGCTGATTATCTACTTCAAAATAGCCCAGCACTTTCTTGGTCTGAACGGCTAACCTGAGGGTCGGCCTCCGTTCACGGGGCCGACCTCACCATCACGGCTTACGCTTCTGCCAGCGCCTGAGCGCAGGCCCAGGCGGAAGACCACGCCCACTGAAAGTTATAGCCACCCAGCCAGCCGGTGACATCCATGACTTCACCGATAAAGTACAGCCCCGGCACCTTGCGGGCTTCCATAGTACGCGACGACAGCTCGTGAGTATCGACGCCGCCGAGAGTCACTTCCGCCGTGCGGTAGCCCTCGGTGCCGTTGGGCTGCACCCGCCAGGCGGTCAGCGTCTCCACCAGCGCTTCCTGCTCGCGCGGGTTCAGCTGCTTTAGCGTGACGTCCGGAATTTGTCCCAGCTGCTGCAGGCACTCCACCAGCCGCTTCGGTAGCTGCATGGCCAGGGTGTTTTTCAGACTTTGATTCGGATGTTCACTGCGCTGGTCGTTGAGGAAATCCTCAAGATGGCAATCCGGCAGCAGGTTGATCGTGACAAACTCACCCGCCTGCCAGTAGCTGGAAATTTGCAGTACCGCCGGCCCGGAGAGCCCGCGGTGGGTAAACAGCAGATTTTCGCGGAACAGCGTACCGTCCTGGGCAGTAATGGTTGATGGCACCGAAACGCCCGAGAGAACCTGCAGCTGCTCAAGCAGCGGTTTGTGCAGGGTAAAGGGGACCAGGCCCGCACGGGTCGGCAGCACCTTGAGGCCAAACTGCTCGGCAAGCTTATAGCCAAACGGCGATGCGCCCAGCCCGGGCATCGACAGGCCGCCGGAGGCCACGACCAGCTTTTTCGCCGCCACTTCATCGCCATTAAGCGCTAATCTGTAGCCTTCGTCGTCACGTTCTACGCTGAGAATTTCGCTACGCAGACGAATTTGTACGCCGCCTTTTTCACATTCGGCCAGCAGCAGGCTGACGATTTGCTCAGCGGAATCATCGCAAAACAGCTGGCCGAGAGTCTTCTCGTGCCAGGCAATACCATGTTTACCAACCAGCTCAATAAAATCCCACTGGGTATAGCGCGCCAGTGCAGATTTGCAAAAATGTGGGTTCAGGCTGAGGTAGGCCGCAGGCTCAATATACATATTGGTAAAGTTACAGCGACCGCCGCCGGACATCAGGATTTTACGTCCTGGCTTTTTGCCATTATCCAGCAACAGCACGCGCAGCCCTGCCTGACCCGCCTGCGCTGCACAAAACATTCCCGCCGCCCCGGCGCCGATCACAATGGCATCAAACCTTTCCACACAACTTTCCTCATGTCCCGATTGTCGGGAATTGTAAATTTTTCACTCTGGTCGCACCAGCACGAAAATCCATGTATTTAGGTACATCATTGAAAGATATAGGATTACTCTCAAGCCGGTAAAATCCAGACAGGAAGAAAATCAAAAAAAGTCTATATTTCACTTTGCCCGCGCCGCTAAAGTCACTGATAATGCGCCGCGTTCATGTCCTCAAAATGGCGTAACGTCCTATGCTACATTTATTTGCCGGTCTGGATTTACATACCGGGCTATTACTATTGCTTGCTTTAGCTTTCGTGCTGTTTTACGAAGCGATTAACGGTTTTCATGATACCGCAAACGCTGTTGCAACTGTGATTTACACACGCGCAATGCGGTCACAACTTGCTGTTGCGATGGCGGCCCTCTTTAACTTCTTCGGCGTTCTGTTGGGTGGTCTTAGCGTTGCTTATGCCATCGTGCATATGCTGCCGACCGACCTGCTGCTTAACATGGGTTCCGCACATGGCCTCGCCATGGTGTTCTCTATGCTGCTGGCAGCGATTATCTGGAACCTCGGAACCTGGTATTTTGGCCTCCCGGCCTCCAGTTCGCATACGCTGATTGGCGCCATCATCGGTATTGGTTTAACCAATGCGCTGATGACCGGCACTTCAGTGGTCGACGCGCTGAATATCCCGAAAGTCATCGGTATTTTCGCTTCGCTTATCATCTCGCCTATCGTAGGTCTGGTGGTAGCAGGTGGCCTGATTTTCATTCTGCGCCGCTACTGGAGCAATACCAAAAAACGCGCCCGTATCCACCTGACGCCTGCAGAACGTGAAAAGAGAGACGGTAAGAAAAAACCGCCATTCTGGACCCGTATTGCTCTGATTTTGTCAGCCATTGGCGTGTCGTTCTCACACGGTGCCAACGACGGTCAGAAAGGCATTGGTCTGGTCATGCTGGTCCTTATCGGCGTGGCGCCGGCAGGCTTCGTGGTTAACATGAATGCCTCCGGCTATGAGATAACCCGGACCCGCGATGCGGTTAACAACGTGGAAACGTTCTTCCAGCAGCGCCCTGAGCTGTTGAAAAAGGCGACCGGCGTTGATCAGCTGATTCCGACTCCGGAAGCCGGCGCCGCAACCACCGGCGGCGAATTCCATTGCCACCCGGCGAATACCATCAACGCGCTGAATCGCGTGAAGACGGCGCTGACCGGCATTGAAAGCTATGACTCACTCTCCGTTGATCAGCGTGGTCAGCTGCGTCGTATTATGCTGTGTATTTCCGACACGACTGACAAAGTCGCGAAGCTACCGGAAGTGAATGCAGACGATCAGCGCCTGCTGAAGAAACTGAAAACCGATATGCTGAGCACCATTGAGTACGCGCCAATCTGGATCATTATGGCGGTGGCGCTGGCGCTGGGTATCGGCACCATGATCGGCTGGCGTCGCGTCGCGACGACTATCGGCGAGAAGATTGGTAAGAAAGGGATGACCTACGCACAAGGTATGTCAGCCCAGATGACCGCGGCCGTATCGATTGGTCTGGCGAGCTATACCGGCATGCCGGTTTCCACCACCCACGTGCTCTCCTCCTCTGTCGCGGGGACGATGCTCGTTGATGGCGGCGGCCTGCAAAGAAAGACCGTCACCAGCATTCTGATGGCGTGGGTACTTACCTTACCCGCGGCGATACTGCTGTCCGGCGGACTGTACTGGATAGCCCTCAAGCTTATCTAAGTCCGGGTGATTACCGCTGAGCAAATATAAAACGGGTCAGGAAACTGGCCCGTTTTTTTTGCCTGACATCCGGCTAGTGCCAAATCAGTAACGCTATCAGGCTCACCACTACCAGACCACACAGTGCGCTGGTCAGAATAAATTGCCGCCTTACCCGCTCGCAGCGACGAATAAACTCATCATCGTGATGATCGCGGTAACGCTGGGCATAGATATACCAGACCAGACGCATCTGTTTACTCGGTTGCCCATGCGAGGTGAAAAAGCCTCCGCCATCAACATATTGATAAAGCAAGGGATCGCAACCACGTAGCACAACCAATAATGCACGCAATGATGAGAAGTAGCGTGCCATATTCACCACACAAACGATACACAGGGCCCAAAACAGCGCAATAGTGCTGATCATACGTCCTCCCCGGCGACCCACCCTCGGAGATGTCTCCGGGGCTAGCGCTCCCCAATACCCAACCCAACATACAAGACAAGAGTGCGATTCCGATCACGTTTATTTATCCGACCGGCTCATTAAATAGTGTAGGAGATCAGTCAATTTTTTTACCACAAGGTTAATCGTTATCAATACGTAAGATGAATATATTTGTTTAACTTTTGGTGAACCAGGTGCATTGACGGAGCGCGAGGGGCGCTATAAGGTAGAAATATCTTCTACAATTAAGTCCTTAAAGGGCTGAACCCCCGCGGATTAGCACGCAGGACGCGGGCGAAGCGGCAGCACCAGCTGTCTGGTCCAATGGTCATCGACAACTTATGGAAGGAGTAACACTATGGCTTACAAACATATTCTTATTGCAGTAGACCTCTCCCCGGAAAGCAAAGTTCTGGTAGAGAAAGCCGTTTCTATGGCGCGTCCTTATAATGCCAAAGTCTCTCTGATTCACGTGGATGTTAATTACTCCGACCTGTACACCGGTCTGATCGATGTCAATCTGGGCGACATGCAGAAACGCATTTCCGAAGAGACGCACCACGCGCTGAGCGAGCTGTCCACTAACGCGGGCTATCCGATTACCGAAACCCTGAGCGGCAGCGGCGATCTCGGCCAGGTGCTGGTTGATGCGATTAAAAAGTACGACATGGATCTGGTGGTCTGCGGTCACCATCAGGACTTCTGGAGCAAGCTGATGTCTTCCGCACGTCAGCTGATCAACACCGTTCACGTTGATATGCTGATTGTTCCGCTGCGCGATGAAGAAGACGAATAACCGTTCGCGCGGTTAACAGCCAGAATGCCAACGCCCGCTACTGCGGGCGTTGTTGTTTTTACAAAAAGAGCATCCCCTCATTTCCCCCACACATCGTCCACCCGAATTTAATACCAGGATATAAAGCCAGATAATTATTAACGGTTAGTGTGATCAACCAATTATAAGAAAAATAATCTATATAATAATCTACACGCAAAGCCAATGGCCGCATCATTGCGCTTCACCATACTTTTTCAGCGCGTTCTGGCATACGCGTTCATACTTTTTTGGGATAGCACTACAAGGCGAAGGAATATGAAAACTACTGCACCTACGGGGTTGTTGCAGCAACCTCGTCCGTTCTTCATGATTTTTTTTGTGGAATTATGGGAGCGATTTGGCTATTACGGCGTCCAGGGGATCCTGGCGGTCTTTTTTGTTAAGCAGCTCGGATTTTCTCAGGAACAAGCGTTTATTACCTTTGGCGCCTTTGCCGCGCTGGTTTACGGTCTGATCTCCATCGGCGGCTATGTGGGAGACCATCTGCTTGGTACCAAACGCACGCTGGTGCTCGGGGCGGTGGTGCTGGCACTGGGCTACTTCATGACCGGGCTGTCGCTACTGAAACCCGATCTGATTTTTATTGCGCTGGGGACGATTGCCGTCGGCAACGGGCTGTTTAAGGCCAATCCCGCCAGCCTGCTGTCAAAGTGCTACCCGCCCAAAGACGCCCGTCTCGATGGGGCATTCACCCTGTTTTACATGTCGATTAATATCGGCTCGCTGCTGTCGCTGTCCCTCGCGCCGGTGATTGCCGAAAAATATGGCTATGCCGTCACCTATAACCTGTGCGGCGCGGGGCTGATTATCGCCCTGTTGGTCTATTTAGCCTGCCGGGGGATGGTCAAAGATATCGGTTCGGAGCCGGACCATCAGCCGCTTATTTTCCGCAACCTGCTGTATGTGCTGGCCGGTACGGTGGTGATGGTATTCCTTTGCGCCTGGCTGATGCATAACGTCAAAATTGCCAATCTGGTGCTGATTGTACTCTCCATCATCGTGATGATTTTCTTCTTTCGCGAAGCCTTCAAGCTTGATAAGACCGGGCGCAACAAAATGTTTGTCGCCTTTATCCTGATGCTGGAAGCGGTGCTGTTCTACATTCTGTACGCGCAGATGCCAACCTCACTCAACTTCTTCGCCATCAATAACGTCCACCACGACATCCTCGGCATGACCATTAACCCCGTCAGCTTCCAGGCGCTGAATCCGTTCTGGGTGGTGGTGGCCAGTCCGGTGCTGGCGGCGATTTACACCCGCCTTGGCAACAAAGGCAAAGATCTGTCCATGCCGATGAAATTTACCCTCGGCATGTTTTTATGCTCACTGGGTTTCCTCACCGCCGCCGCAGCGGGAATATGGTTTGCCGATGCCCAGGGCCTGACCTCACCGTGGTTTATCGTGCTGGTTTATCTGTTCCAGAGTCTGGGGGAACTGCTGATTAGCGCGCTGGGACTGGCAATGGTCGCCGCGCTGGTACCGCAGCATCTGATGGGCTTTATTCTTGGGATGTGGTTCCTGACCCAGGCGGCCGCCTTCCTGATGGGTGGATATGTCGCTACCTTCACCGCCGTCCCGGAAAATATCACCGACCCGCTGCAAACCTTACCGATTTATACCAGCGTGTTTAGCAAGATTGGCCTGGTGACGCTGGGTGTGACTATTGTGATGGCCATTCTGGTACCGTGGCTCAACCGGATGGTGAACACGCCGCAGAGCGATAAATAACCGCAAGGTTAACCTCGGCGGGTCACATCGGCTGAGGTTAGCCCTTCCGGGCAGCAATCCAGTCCTGCACTTCAATAACAAACTCGTCCGGCGCCTTGCGGTACATCTTACGCGCCAGATCCAGAATAGTATGTTGCCCTAAGGCCTCTTCCATGCGCTGCTGCGCCATATCCATCACCGAACGCACGCCGCAGATCCCTTCGCAGGCCCACTCCGGTGGTCGTTCGTCAAATACCGCCAGCCGCTGGCGAATTTCACGACATTCAAAAATCCGCTTATCGCCATCGATGGCGTTGACCACATCCAGCACCGTGATGTGCTCGGCAGGTTTTGCCAGCTGGAATCCACCGCCTTTACCTTCAATGCTGCGCACCAGGCCAGCTTTAGACAGGCGGGTAAAGATTTTGGCCAGGTAATCGTAAGGCACGCTTTGCAGCTCGGCGATTTCCCGCACGCTCATATCGCGGGCATCACCTTTGCTATCCACCATACACATCAGGCTATGGATACCGTACTCAACTCCGGAACTGTAAAATGCCATGCTCTTATCTCAGCCAAAACGAATCTGAGTTATTGTAGCTTTTTCGCCCCTTCCATGCCAGATGGATAAAAGAAGAAGTGAGCATGTGAAATTTAAATTTGTTTTTTATCAATATGATAAATGTAATTTAGCAACAAGTTACCGACCGATCGCACAAATCACATTGCAATCTCATACTACGACAAATAAAATCCGAGTAAATATTTTGTCGTTAACAATGAGTGAAACCATCATGCGTAAACAAATTCTGGTTGTCGGTGCCGGCTTTTCAGGGATGTGGGCCGCGCTTAGCGCCGCTCGTCTGGCCGATCAATATCAACATCAGGCCGTGGATATCACCGTTATTGCACCGCAGCCTGAGCTGCGCGTACGTCCACGCTTCTATGAGAAAGCGGTACCGACGCTGGTTGCGCCACTGCAACCGTTGTTTGATGCCACCGGCGTCAGCTTCCTGCGCGGTACGGTTTCACGAATTCTTCCCGCCAGCAAAGCCGTCGTCTGGACGGATGCCAGCGGTGAAATACAGCAAAGACACTACGACCGTTTAGTTCTGGCCAGCGGCAGCCACGTAAACCGTTCGCTGGTGCCCGGTGCCGAAGCGCATGCTTTCGATCTCGACCAGCTCGAAAGCGCCAGCACTCTGGAAAAGCACCTGCAATCTCTGGCTCACGAAGCCGATAGCGAATCACGTAATACCGTCGTTGTCTGCGGCGGCGGTTTTACCGGCATTGAGATGGCAATGGAGCTGCCAGGCCGGTTGCGCGAGATCCTGGGAGAGAATGCTAAGACCAGAGTTGTCGTAGTTGAACGCGGTCCGCAGCCGGGATCGCGCTACAGCGAGGCGCTGCGCGACGTTATCGTCCAGGCCTCCGCTGAGCTCGGCGTAGAATGGCAGGTCAATACCGAAGTTGAGCGTATTGATGCCGATGGCGTCATGCTTAAAGACGGGCAGAAAATTAACGCCCGCACCGTTATCTGGACGGTAGGCGTTCAGGCGAGTGGCCTTACGGAGCAGATTGAGGCCCCGCGCGACCGTCTGGGTCGTCTGCATGTCAATACGGCGCTTCAGGTCGTCGGGTATGACGATATCTATGCCACCGGCGACGTGGCCTACGCGGCGACAGATGACCAGGGCAACCATGCGCTCATGACCTGCCAGCACGCTATTTTGCTGGGTAAATTTGCCGGTAACAACGCGGCGGCAAGCCTGCTGGATGTGGCACCGCTGCCGTATCGTCAGGAAAACTACGTTACCTGCCTCGATCTCGGCGCCTGGGGTGCGGTCTATACCGAAGGCTGGGATCAGCAGGTGAAGCTGACCCGTGAGGAAGCGAAAAAGCTGAAGGTGTCTATCGTCAGCGAGCTTATCTATCCGCCGAAGGCCGAGAAAGCGGTAGCATTTGAGATTGCGGATCCGCTGGCGCCGTTTGTTTAATCCGTATTCCCGGATTGCGTAGCACCGCCTCAGGAGATTTCCCCGGAGGCGGTGCTACGCCCCCGTCCGGGTGACATCCCCAAAACCGCGCAGGACTGTAGCCCGGTCAGGTTATTTACAGCGCCGTTCCGGCATAAATATCGAACCGGTGGCCTTTGGTGACAACCGCGTTCGGCGTCGCGACATCCGCCAGCGGCGGTGCATAATCCGGGCGTTTCACCACCACGCGTTTGGTCGCCAGCTGACGTGCCGGCGCCAGCAATCCGTCGGCATCCAGGTCTGGCCCCACCAGCGACTGAAACACACGCATCTCTTTTTTTACCAGCGCACTTTTCTGCTTGTGCGGGAACATCGGATCAAGATAGACCACCTGCGGACGCGGCGTAATATCCGTCAGCGCCGTCAGGCTGGAGGCGTGGATCAGCTGCAAACGCTCCCGTAGCCACGGGCCAATTTCGGTGTCTGCGTAACCTCGCGCCAGGCCATCATCGAGCAGGGCCGCCACCACCGGGTTACGCTCCAGCATACGCACACGGCAGCCTACTGCGGCCAGCACGAAGGCATCGCGCCCCAGTCCTGCCGTCGCATCCACCACATCCGGCAGGTAGTCGCCTTTGACGCCCACCGCTTTCGCAACCGCCTCGCCGCGGCCGCCGCCAAATTTACGTCGGTGGGCCATCGCTCCGCCGACGAAATCAACGAAAATTCCGCCGAGCTTCGGCTCATCGCGTTTACGCAGTTCCAGATGCTCGCGGGTCATCACCAGCGCCATCGGGTTGTCATCGTCCTGCGTCAGGCTCCAGCGAGCGGCAAGAACAGATAAGGCGCCGTCTCCGGCGCCCGTTTCATCTATTAAGCAAATCTTCACAGCAGACTCAATCCTTAATACCGTAATGCTCCAGCATCGCGTCGAGCTGCGGTTCGCGCCCGCGGAAGCGTTTGAACAGCACCATTGGCTCTTCGGAACCGCCGCGGCTCAGGATGTTATCGAGGAAAGACTGACCGGTTTCGCGGTTGAAAATCCCCTCTTCTTCAAAGCGTGAGAAGGCGTCCGCCGCCAGAACATCGGCCCACAGATAGCTGTAGTAACCTGCCGCATAGCCCCCGGCAAAGATATGGCTGAAGGCATGCGGGAAACGTCCCCACGATGGGCCCGGTACCACGGCGACCTGCTTTTTGATTTCCGCGAGGGTCTCAAGAATTTTGGCACCCTGCTCTGGCTGGTACTCCGCATGCAGACGGAAGTCGAACAGGCCGAATTCCAGCTGGCGCAGAATGAACAGCGCAGCCTGGTAATTTTTCGCCGCCAGCATTTTCTCCAGCAGCGCCTGCGGCAGCGGTTCACCGGTTTCATAATGGCCGGAAATAAACGCCAGTGCTTCCGGCTCCCAGCACCAGTTTTCCATAAACTGGCTCGGCAGCTCGACCGCATCCCACGGAACCCCGCTGATGCCAGAGACGCCGGCGGTATCGATACGGGTCAGCATATGGTGCAGACCGTGACCGAATTCGTGGAACAGGGTGATCACTTCATCATGCGTAAACAGCGCCGGTTTGCCGTTCACCGGGCGGTTGAAGTTACAGGTCAGGTAGGCAACCGGTTTTTGCAGAGAGCCGTCGAGCTTGCGCATCTGCCCGACACAGTCATCCATCCACGCTCCGCCGCGTTTGTGTTCACGTGCGTACAGATCGAGATAGAAGCTGCCGCGCAGTTCATTGTTCTCATCATACAGCTCGAAGAAACGCACTTCCGGATGCCAGACGTCGACATCGGTGCGCTCTTTGGCAGTAATCCCGTAGATGCGTTTTACCACTTCGAACAGGCCGTTAACGGCTTTGTTTTCCGGGAAGTACGGGCGCAGCTGCTCATCGCTGATGCTGTAGAGATGCTGCTTCTGTTTTTCACTGTAGTAAGCGATATCCCACGGTTGCAGTTCATCGACGCCGAATTCTGCTTTCGCGAAGGCGCGCAGCTGAGCCAGCTCTTTTTCTCCCTGAGGACGGGCGCGTTTTGCCAGGTCGGTCAGGAAGTCGAGCACCTGCTGCGGGTTCTCTGCCATTTTGGTCGACAGCGATTTGGAGGCATAGTTGTCAAAGCCCAGCAGCTGAGCCAGCTCGTGGCGCAGCGCGAGGATTTCCGCCATTACCGGGCTGTTGTCCCATTTGCCGGCATTTGGCCCCTGGTCTGACGCGCGGGTGGAATAAGCGCGATACAGCTCTTCACGCAGCGCCTGATTGTCGCAGTAGGTCATCACCGGCAGGTAGCTCGGAATATCCAGCGTCAGCAGGTAGCCTTCCTGCTCTTTCGCCTGGGCCTGAGCCTGAGCCGCTGCCAGCGCGCTTTCCGGCATCCCGGACAGCTCGGCGACGTCGGTCACCAGCTTGCTCCAGCCCATGGTAGCGTCGAGTACGTTGTTGCTGTACTGGTTGCCAAGCTCGGACAGGCGCGCGGCAATCTCGCCGTAGCGTTTCTGCTGATCTTTGGCGAGGCCAATCCCCGACAGTTCAAAATCACGCAGCGCGTTATCCACCGCTTTTTTCTGCGCGGTATTCAGCGTGGCGTAATGGTCACCATCGCGCAGATCGCGATAGGCCTGATACAAACCTTCGTGTTGGCCGACCCAGGTGCTGTACTCCGACAGCAGCGGCAGCGTTTGCTCGTAGGCTTCCCGCAGTTCAGGGCTGTTCTTGACCGAGTTCAGGTGGCTTACCGGCGAGAAGATTCGGCCCAGCACATCATCCACTTCGGCCAGCGGCTGGCACAGTGTTTCCCAGCTGTACGGCGCGCCTTGCGCCACCACGCTTTCTACCGCAGTCCGGCAGTCATCCAGCGCTTTGGTCACCGCAGGGACAACGTGTTCCGGCTTGATCGCAGAAAAAGGCGGCAAGGAAAAAGGCGTCAGTAATGGATTGGTCATATGCGCAGTCCTGTTGAAAAGGGAGAATGAAGCGCGCGTTCCGGCGCTTTAGCATGAGATCTAGAATGGGGGATCGTGACGGGAATTTCAATGTCACACCGTGCCAGGTGCCGGGTATTGCTGCAATAAGTCCCTGTCTCACTATCGCGAATTTTCCCCGGCAGTGTGGGCCGGGGTCATCGTCATCCTGCAAACATATCGGCCAGGATTAATGCGCTTTCTGCGCCATCTGATATGCCGCCGGCAGATTCACGCGCTGCCAGAACTGCTGGTCCGCGGTCTCGCCCGACAGCGGATAACCTGCCGGCAGTGCGGTTTTCACCATCAGCGCCCGGCGCTGTGCCGCTGACGCATGGGGTAGCGCGGTCTCCAGCAGGACTTCTGCGCCTTCCGGCACCGTCAGCCCCGGCTTTTCGCCCTTCTGCTGCGGCAGGTCGTAGGTCATGGTGAACGGGTAAAATGCGTTCATCGCCGGGTCGCGATACGGATCGTCTTTCCCGGCAGATTTCGCGCACTCGGCCAGCGACGTGCCGCACTCTTTTTCCAGGGCTGCCCGGAGCTGATCGCGTGCCTCATTGAACAGCACGCGATACTTCGCGTCGTTGAGGTAATGCGCAACGTTACGCTGCGCCACCATCCGCGACCCCATCACGTCCAGCGGGTAATGTACGCCAAGCACGATGCGGGAATAGCCGTAGCGCGCACCGCGGGTCACCAGCGCGTCAAAACGTTCCGGGATCATTTCGGCCATCAGCAGCGCATCGGTATAGCCGGTATTGGTATGTCCGCTGGGGAAGGAGCCACCGTCGGCGGTATAGGGCTGGTTATCCTTCACCACCACATCGTCCGGCACCAGATGAATGGTATTCCCCTGAATCAGGAACGGGCGCGGGTTGTTAAAATGCTTTTTCGCCGCCCCGGTGCTGACTTCACTGGCCTTAATCAGCGCAGCCGCCTTGCCAAGTTCGCCTTTATCGTAGGCCGTGAGGAAGGCTTTCCCCAACCGAGGGCCCAGCGCATCGCTGAGGAAATAGAGATAGCTAATCCCTTCCGCATCCGCCAGCGCCTGGTGACGAGTGGCCTGGGTTGCATCGCGGTTAATATCGGTCACCGTGGCCAGGTTGTCTTTTACCACCGATTGCGGAAGTTTACTGAAGGCGGCGAGCAGTGCGATGCCCGCCTGTTGATTCTCTTTCGCCTGGAAGTCATAGCCGCTGGCCTTCAGCCAGGCCTTGTCGGCCTGAGTTTTACTCTGCTTTGCGTGTTCGAGTTGGCCGCGGGTGAGCGTGGCGGCATCGCCTTTCAGGGCATTGCGCAACTGTGCCAGGGCCTGGCTTTCAAGGCTGTCAAAGGCCGGGCTGGCTGCTGCTGGCGTGACGCTACCGGCGATCGCCGCTGCCTGGTTCAACGGAACCTCTTTTGCCAGTGCCGGCAGCGCCAGGATCAGCGCCGATGTCAGAAGTGTGATTTGCAGTTTCATTATTTTTCCTTTTATTCAAACAATTACCTTGCCTGAACGCGACGCTAGCGCGGGTATTTGACATTTTTATGACGTGGTCATGTTTTGCAACGCTTTTGACCTCATTGAAACAGCACGGTGCTACAGCGGTAATCTAAGCAGATCTGCGGTAAACTATCGGTCATCTTGTTTAATTCCCGGAATCTCTGCATCCATGCTCAGTTATCGCCACAGCTTTCACGCAGGCAACCACGCCGACGTCCTTAAACACACCGTTCAGAGTCTGATCATTGAATCGCTGAAAGAGAAAGAAAAACCGTTTCTCTATCTGGACACCCACGCTGGCGCGGGCCGCTATCAGCTGAGCGGCGAGCACGCCGAGCGTACAGGTGAATACCTGGAAGGCATTTCCCGCATCTGGCAACAGGACGATCTGCCGGCCGAGATGGAAGCCTATATCTCCGTCGTCCAGCATTTCAACCGCAGCGGCCAGCTGCGCTACTACCCGGGGTCTCCACTGATTGCCCGCCAGCTGCTGCGCGAGCAGGACAGCCTGCAGATGACCGAACTGCACCCGAGCGATTTCCCGCTGCTGCGTTCGGAATTTCAGAAAGATGACCGCGCCCGCGTGGAAAAAGCCGATGGCTACCAGCAGCTGAAGGCTAAACTGCCGCCGGCTTCCCGTCGTGGTCTGATTCTTATCGACCCGCCATACGAAATTAAAAGCGATTACCAGGCCGTCGTGGCCGGTATTCACGAAGGCTACAAACGCTTTGCCACCGGCACCTATGCCCTGTGGTACCCGGTCGTGCTGCGTGCGCAAATTAAGCGCATGATCAAAGAACTGGAAGCCACCGGCATTCGCAAAATCATGCAGATTGAACTGGCCGTGCGTCCGGATAGCGACCAGCGCGGCATGACCGCTTCCGGGATGATCGTCATCAATCCACCGTGGAAGCTGGAACAGCAGATGAACAACGTCCTGCCGTGGCTGCATAAAAAGCTCTCGCCGACCGGCATCGGACACGCCACCGTCAGCTGGATCGTACCGGAGTAATCACAGCCATCGGTGGAACCTTTTACGCCTCGCGCTACAATCGCGGTCATTCAACGATTAAGGGCCTACCAGGATAGGCCTCTAAGGATAAAGGCTATGAGCAAACATTATGATTACATCGCTATCGGCGGCGGTAGCGGCGGTATCGCCTCCATCAACCGTGCGGCAATGTATGGCCAGAAATGCGCGCTGATTGAAGCTAAAGATCTGGGCGGCACCTGCGTAAACGTCGGCTGCGTCCCGAAGAAAATCATGTGGCATGCGGCGCAGATTCGCGAAGCGATTCATCTGTATGGCCCGGATTACGGTTTCGATACCACCATCAACCACTTCGACTGGGATAAGCTGGTTGCCAGCCGCAGCGCGTATATCGACCGCATTCACACCTCCTACGACAACGTATTAGGTAAAAACAAAGTTGACGTCATCAAAGGCTTCGCCCGCTTTGTGGATGCGAAAACCGTGGAAGTGAACGGTGAGACGATCACCGCCGATCATATCCTGATCGCCACCGGCGGCCGTCCGAGCCACCCGTCGATCCCGGGCGTCGAGTATGGCATTGACTCCAACGGCTTCTTCGAGCTGCCGGCGCTGCCAAAGCGCGTTGCCGTGGTCGGTGCGGGCTATATCGCCGTAGAACTGGCTGGCGTCATTAACGGTCTCGGCGCCGAAACGCATCTGTTCGTACGTAAACATGCGCCGCTGCGCAGCTTCGATCCGCTGATCGTCGACACCCTGGTCGAAGTCATGAACGCCGAAGGGCCGCAGCTGCACACAACCGCAATCCCGAAAGCGGTAGTGAAAAACGCCGACGGCAGCCTGACGCTTCAGCTGGAAGATGGCCGCAGTCAGACCGTGGATTGCCTGATCTGGGCAATTGGTCGTGAGCCGGAGACGGATAATTTCAACCTCGCGGCCGCGGGTGTAAAAACTAACGACAAAGGCTATATCGTCGTAGATAAATTCCAGAACACCAACGTGCCGGGGATCTATGCCGTAGGCGATAACACCGGCGCGGTCGAACTGACGCCGGTCGCGGTGGCCGCGGGTCGCCGCCTGTCCGAACGCCTGTTCAACAACAAGCCGGAAGAGCATCTGGATTACAGTAATATTCCGACCGTGGTCTTCAGCCATCCGCCTATCGGTACCGTCGGTTTAACCGAGCCGCAGGCGCGCGAGCAGTACGGCGATGACGCGGTGAAGGTGTATAAATCCGCGTTCACCGCCATGTATACCGCCGTGACCTCGCACCGCCAGCCGTGCCGCATGAAGCTGGTGTGCGTCGGCCCGGAAGAGAAGATTGTCGGTATTCACGGCATCGGCTTCGGGATGGATGAAATGCTGCAGGGCTTTGCGGTAGCGCTGAAAATGGGCGCCACCAAGAAGGACTTCGACAACACCGTGGCGATTCACCCGACCGCAGCGGAAGAGTTCGTCACCATGCGGTAATCTCTTCAGCCCCGTGTTCTCACGGGGCTTTTTTTATGCGCCCATCGCGCACCGAGTCAGCCGGCTCCTCGCCCTGATGTTGCAATATGGCGTGGCCGATATAGTTACTCCAGTTAAAGCTGTTTTGCAGCACCACCACCGCATTCTGATTCGCTTTATCAAAACCGATATAGCTGGAATAGCCGCCGATATAGCCCACCTGATAAGTCATTTTTTGCCCGCCGAGCGTATCGGTCACCCAGGCGATATTGGCCGCCTCTTTTTCTCGCGGATAGTAATCGACGCTAACGTCGGCAAAGGCCTTATCCAGCGCAGCGTTCTGAGTTGACGTCATATGGGCGCGGGCGTACTCAATCAGGTCGCGCGCGTTGCTGTACAGGCTTGCCGCTCCCACCATATTGTTGCTGAACTGCCAGTCGGGCGTCAGTGCACCGCGCGGTTTAAACTTGGGCTGGTCCCCCGCATGCCCGAGCGCCCGGTAGGGAAATCCGCGCAACGTTTGCGGCAGATAGCTGGTGCTTTGCATCCCCAGCGGCAGAAAAATCATCCGTGACGCCAGAGTTTCTACTGACTCCCCGGTTTGATAAGCGAGGATGTAACCCAGAATCGCGTAGCCAAGATTAGAGTATTCCGGTTCGCGGGTGCGCGGCGCATCAAAAGTGCTCAGGTAGCTCAGCACCTTGTTGCTATCCAGTTCATGGTAGAAGTTTTCGCCGTCGCTCAGATAGACCAGCAGATGTTCCAGCGATAGCAGGTTCATTGGCTGACGCGGCAGGCCGGAAGTGTGGGTCACCAGCTGTAACAGGGTGATTTTTTTAGCATCGTCACTGAGCGGCGTCCCCGGCGGAAGCAGCGTCAGTAAGGTGTCGTCCCAGCGCAGGCGCCCCGAATTCACCAGTAAGGCGATCGTTTCGGCGGTGGTCCCTTTACTTAATGATCCCAGCGCAAAGAGCGTATCCGGGGTGATGGGATAACGGTTTTTGGCATCGGTCACGCCATAACAGTGAAACTCCGCCGGGCCATTGTGATGGATGATCGCCACCACCATGCCGCTGACCTGCTTTTGCTGCATATAGCGGCCGACAAAAGCATCGACCGGCAGCGCATGCCCGTTCTGCCCGACCAGAGGGGTTGCTTCTGAGGGCGTACTCATTTGCGAGAGCGTTCCGGAGCATCCTACAAGCAGCAGTGACGCCAACAGCACAGGGCACAACTGCCTGTTCAAACCATACCTTCCTGCCGTACTGAAACCAATGGGGGGGAAAATTCAAGACGCCGGAATCGTAACGGCTGTCAACGATCATTGCAAAGCGAACAGGCTGAAATTAGCGCTTCGCATGATTCAAATTTGGATGTTTTTCTCCTGCCCTCAGGCCGTACCGTTATTCCCATGGCGCATAAATGCCGGTCGCTGATTAAGCGTCATATACCAGCGCTCAACCGCCGGCAGCTCCGAGTGGGCAAACGGCGTCATTTTCCAGCGGTGAACCGACAGGCCCAGAACGATGTCCGCCAGCGTAAACTGAGGCCCGGTGACCCATGCACCGGTGCGTTGCAGCTGAGACTCCACGATCTGCACGCAGCGGGTCCACGTCGCAATACTTTCCTTCATCGCCACCGGGTCCTGAAAACGCGGGTCTTTACGCACCAGGCCCATAAATGCATAACGCCAGGCATTGTTAAACTCGGTAGCCTGCCAGTCCATCCAGCGTTCCACTTCCGCCGCGCCCTGTGGCGTCACGGGGAGCAGATCTTCGCGCCCGGTTTTACGCGTCAAATAACGACAGATGCTGTTGGACTCCCACAGAACAAAATCATCATCCAGCAGCACCGGCACCAGCCCGTTTGGGTTAAGGGCGCGAAACTCTGCCGTATCGACAGGCAAAAAACCGCTGCCGTAATCTTCCTGCTGATAAGTCAGTCCGACCTCATCGCAGGTCCATAACACTTTACGCACGTTAATTGACGAGCGTTTACCCAATATTTTTAGCATCGTGACATCCTTAAGCAAAAAGTCGTTGCTTCCACCCTACTCCATCCGACGGCAAAGAGGCAGCTTGCCGGATAATGTGTATAGTTGATTTCAGCTTTTTTGCTGACACAGGAACCCGCCATGCTGACTCCGTTTACTGTTTTAACTCCGGGCAACATCCGTTTTGGTCGTGGTCTTGCCGGGAGCGCTGCGCCCTGGCTGGCACAGCGTACTGCAAAGGTGCTTCTGGTCCACGGTACCAGCCAGCATCGGGCCACGTTTTTACTGGCCGAACTGCATGCCCACTCTCTGGAGGTGCACACGCTTTCCATTGCCCGTGAGCCGACGCTGGAAGATATCGAGCGTGGCGTGTCCCTGGCCCGTGAGCATGACATCGGCGCGGTGGTGAGTCTGGGCGGCGGTGCCGTAATCGACGCCGGAAAAGCCATCGCCGCACTGGTGCCGGCATCGGGGCCGATCGTTGACTATCTGGAAGTGGTGGGCAATGGCCGGGTATTAGAAGCGCATCCGCTGCCGTTTGTCGCGATCCCGACCACCGCCGGCACCGGGGCGGAAGTGACGAAAAACGCGGTAATTAACGTCATACAGCAGCAGCGAAAAGTCAGCCTGCGCGACGATCGTATGCTGCCCGATCTGGCTATCGTCGACCCGGCCTTAACCGACAATGCCCCGCGTGCGGTAACGCTCGGCTCCGGTCTGGATGCGATTACCCAGCTCATCGAACCCTGGCTCTGCACCCGTGCAAATCCTTTTACCGATGCGCTCTGCCAGGCCGCCATTCCGCGTGGGATCAAAGCACTCAACACGCTGATGGAAAAAGAGTGTCCTGACAGCCGCGATGAAATGGCCTGGGTCAGCCTGTGCGGCGGCCTGGCGTTGGCCAATGCCGGTCTCGGCGTCATTCACGGTCTGGCCGGCCCGCTGGGAGGGCTGAGCAATGCTTCCCACGGTGCGCTTTGCGGAAGCCTGCTGCCTTACGGCCTGGCGCTCAATGAGTCGCAGATAAGCAATAAGGCTATTCGCGGACGTTTTGATGACGTTCGTCAGTGGCTGGCCGCCGGGATGAACATCGAGCCGGATACGGCCTGGGAGAGTCTGCGCGACTGGAGCCGCAGCGCCGGGCTGGGAAATCTGCGCGAGCTGGGCGTTCCGCACGAGGCCCTGGAGCCTGCGGCACTGGCGGCCAGCAGCTCCTCATCGATGAAAGCGAATCCGGTACAGCTGGATAGCGAGCAGCTGCTGGAGATGCTGGAAGCGGCGTGGGAATAAAAAACTGACAGGGGTCAGCCATGACCCCGATGTAATGCAGTATTTAATCCGCGACAAGAATCGCTAATGAAGCCGGAAAATGGAGCTTTTTAAGCTTATTTTCTCGGTCTGAGGTCACCAGCCAGGCGATCTCTTTCCAGTCAGCAACATGTGCGGTTGCACGGTTATCCAGCTTATGGCCATCGGCCAGCACGATAGCCTTATGGCTCTGCTTAATCATTTGCTTCGCGATGGCCGCCTCGTTTAAATCCTGATCCATAATTCCGGCCTGCGGGCTGACGGCACCGGCACCTATCACCGCATAATCTGCATAAAAACCGCTGATTCCCTGCAATGCTATCGGCCCGATGCATTCCATTTTAGATACGCCGAATTGACCACCAATCAGGATAAGATTAGTGCTTGAATTATCATGGAATAGATTCGCAATGACCGGGGAGTTAGTGATGACCGTCAGCTGCGGAATATCCGCAATTTGTCTGGCAAACTCGAGCGTGGTGGTACCAAAATCGATAAACAGAGAGTCGCCGGGCTTAATTAATTCAGCCGCCTTCCGGGCAATATTTTTCTTTTCATCTTCCGCGAGTTTCGCCCGCTGATTAAACTCAAGTTCAAAGCCAAACTGAGCGCTAACGGCACCGCCGTGAATCTTCTTGATATGCCGAAGCTCTTCCAGCTTATTCAGATCCCGACGAATGGTTTCCTGTGACACGCCGAAGTCATCCGCCAGCTCGTTCACAAATACCTGACCATTATTCTTTAACTTTTCCAGAATAATGCTTCGCCGTTCACCTGCATTTGAATAGTCCATTGATTTTCCTTACCTGATAGCCTTACTACGCGGCACAATCTGTGGGCACTATCGGCGACGCCCCAGAAGATGTCAATCACCGACGCATGCCTATCTTTGTTGTGGGAATCCCCCGACTAAACCACAAAAACCACAACATACCCACATCAGAATAAGAAAAAAATATGAGACCAGTCACAGTTAGATCGTTTAATGTGACAATTATGTTGATTTGATGTGTGTATGTAATGCTAAATTGTGAATGCAGGCAATATGACAACATACAAACCACAACGATGCACTGAGGGTTCTATGCTTAACCAACGCTATGCGGCCATTGACCAGGGGACGACAGGAACACGTGTTGTCGTGTTCAGCGAGGATGGAAAGCACTTCTCACCAGCGGCAATCGCGCATAAACAACTGACGCCAAACCCGGGTTGGGTTGAGCATGACCCTCTCGAAATTCTGCGCAATATACGCGCCTGCCTGGGTCAGTGTGGGGTTGTGGATGCTATTGGCCTTGCTCATCAGGGAGAGAGTATCGTCGCCTGGGATGCGCGGACCGGGGTGCCGCTGTATAACGCCATTATCTGGCAAGATCAACGTACGGCGGCCGTCATTCGCCGCCTTCAGGAGGAAGGGGTTGAGGAGCTGGTAAGGAGCAAAACCGGCCTACCGCTGGATACCTATTTTTCCGCCAGCAAAATGGGCTGGGTGATGCGCCATGTTCCCGGTGCGCTTGAGCTGTCGCGACGTGGTCTGCTCCGTCTTGGCACCATGGATGCATTTTTTATGTTTCATCTGTGCGGTACCCATATCACCGACTACAACTCGGCCTCCCGCACTTCTTTATTTAATATTCACACCCTGCAATGGGATGAAGAGCTCTGCCGATTATTTGATGTCCCGATGAACGCCCTTCCCGAAGTACGCGATAACATCGGCCACTTCGGCGACGTTCGCTACGAGGGCAGTACAACGCCGCTGACGGCCTGTATTGTCGATCAGTTTGCCGGCACATACGGTCACGGGTGCCTGACCCCCGGTCAAATGAAAATTACGTTTGGTACCGGAGCGTTTCTGCAATCCATTACCGGCACTGAAGTGCCCGATGCCAGAGGATCGGGGCTGCTTCCCGCACTGTGCTGGAAAATGCCGGGAGAAAAACCGGTCTATGGCCTGGACGGTGGCGTCTACAACGCGGCATCCGCAATTAACTGGGCCGGAAAAATTGGCTTATTCAGCGATCTGGAAGAGTTCGGTGACTTTCCTGATGAGCCAGCGATTGCTCGCGGCCTGGCCTTTATTCCGGCACTTTCCGGCCTCGGTTGTCCGTACTGGGATCGCTCCGCGGCCGGATTATGGGCCGGGCTCTCGCTGGATACCGAACGCAAAGATCTACTGCAATCGATCCTCGAGGGAATTGCGGTACGTTCAGCCGAGGTTATTTTCGCGATGGATAAAGTGCAGCCGATTGGTGAAACCATTTCCGTAGATGGAGGTTTATCTTCAAATCATTATTTTAAGCAGTTTTTAGCCAACTTGATCCAGAAACGCATTATTTCTCCTGCCAACAGGGAAATTACCGCTCAGGGAGTGGCGTTGCTTGCGCGTAAAGGACTGGGAATTACCCACCCAATGAAAGTCAGAACCCAGGTGTCAATTACTGAGCCTGAACAACGAAATTTTGCTCCGTATTTCGAAAAATACCAGGACATTATTTCTCGGTCCCGCAATCTGCGCACTGAATAACAGAGGCCACTATGTCTGAGATCGGTAATATTATTATCTACATTATTATGGCGGGCACCCTGATCGGTGCTGCTGCCTCCGTTATAAAACCCGAAAGCGGTTTAGGCAAAGAATTTGTGAATGGCATTCATTCTATCGGCCCGGTATTTCTTGCCCAGGCCGGGATTATGGCGGCAATTCCCATCATCTCTTATGCCATTCTGCATACCATTGGCCCGCTTTTCCAATCGATGGGCTCTGACGTTTCCATCGCCGCATTGTCTATTATTGCCGTCGATATGGGCGGCTATCAGCTGGCGGATGCCATTGCCGCGAACCGCGACCAATGGATCACCGCCATGTTAATTGGCTATACCTCCGGGGCGAGCATCGTCTATTTGATCCCCGTAGGCCTGGTTATGCTGACGCAAAAAGACCATAAATATCTGGCGCTCGGCGCAATGGCCGGGTTAATCAGCATCCCCTTTGGTGTGTTGATATCGCTGATGTGTATCACGCTTGGCAACATCCCGGTTAGAGATATTATTTCCACCTCTTCGCCGGCCAACCACTATCTGACGATTGATTTTCTTCACGCCCTGCAGATGCTCGCGCCTTTATTTGTTTTCTGCTTTTTGCTCGCACTGGGCCTTAAATATCGAACCATGATGATGGTCAAAGGCTTTTTGGCGTTTGGCCGCATCTCAGATGCGTTTATTAAGCTGGTTCTTGCCGCCTGTATTATCCAGCATTTTACCGGCATATTCAGTAAAGTCTTCGGCGGATGGGTTTTCGATCCATTATTTGCGGACGAAAAAGAGTTATATCGCGCCATTGAGATTGCCGGTTATATCGGCATTATGCTGGCGGGGACATTCCCGGTGTGCTATCTGTTCCAGAAATACTGTCGACGCCCAATGCACTTTATTGGTCGAAAACTCCAGCTAACGGACAGCGGGGCCATCGGCGTCGTTATGGTACTGGCCAATATCATCGCGGTCTATCACCTGTTCAAAGATATGAAAGCCCGGGATAAGGTTATTTGCGTCGCTTTCGGCATCTGCGCACAGGCCACGCTCGGCGACCATCTGGCATTTACTGCTAATTTCCAGCCCACGCTGGTGATCCCAATCATGTTAGGTAAATTCCTCGCCGGTGTTATTGCCATTACCATTGCCATATTTATCTCGGTACCAGAAGCCCAGCGTCTGGAGAAAATTGATGAAGCAACGATATCTCTCAATAACCAGGAGAGTCCGTTAGCTGCTCAAACCGCCCAGTAATTCTTCAATTAATTTTTATTTATACTGAGTTATCAGGAGATAACTATGCGCAAAATTTTTCTGGCCTGCCCCTATAGCCATGCAGATAATCATATTGTTGAGCAGCGATTTCTGGCCTGTAATAAAGTGGCAGCACAAATCATGGAGTCTGGCCATGCGGTATTTAGCCAGGTAACAATGTCCCACCCTATTAATCTGATGCTAACTAAAACAGCAAAAGAAAATATTGGTAAAATGTGGGCTCCGGTTGATGCTTTATATCTCGACCTTATGGCGGAGCTCATTATTCTTGATCTCGACGGTTGGGATCGGAGTGCCGGTATTAAGCGAGAAATTGAGTTTTATGAATCCCGGGGCCAGCGTGTCAGCCTGTGGTCCCAGGTTCAGGATGAATTTACGTCAGTACCTGCCCCACTTCTTACCTGAGCCGGTTTTCCCTATCTGGCAGTCGCCACGTCGGGCGACTGCCAGAGGCGGAAAGTCAAATCGCTCACTTCTCATCATCACCAAAGCCTCCGCTCATCGTCCCTGCCAGCAATATCCTCCCTCGCCCGTTGGCGTTTGCCGCAATGATCAAAGATGAATCTGTCGGTATAGCGGCAGGTCAGCCGGAGAAGGTGTTTTTAGCGGAGAGGAGAACGTCAATCGGCCCGCTTAACGGGCCGATTGTTGTGGCCTTCGGCCAACAGGGAGGTACGATTTCAGGTACTCAAGGTTTTTGTTTTATCGAGACATTGTACACGGGTCTGTCCTGCCCTGTTGCGTCGCAACGGTGAGCGTTTCGCCTGCCTTAATCCGTGATAATGGGATATCTTTCAGCAGAATACGACGTTCAGGCAGGCAACGATGCTTGCCCTGGTAAATGATGCTCTCACCGCAACGAACGACTATCTCACCATGATAGAAATGGTTAACACGTACGTTCAACGTCACGCTCTGCATATGTTCCGTCAGCGTCAGCACATTCGGTGCAGCCAGGCGGAAGGTCTCTTCCAGTGTCACCCCGACCTCATGCTGGTTCTGCTGCCGCTGACGTAGCGAACCCGCTACGTAACGTCCGATACGCAGTCCTTCCTGATAGCATTGATCGCCCATATCCGCAGGGTGCGTCATGTTACCCACAACATAATAGGCGGGATCGGAACAGCGGCCGTACTGATCAAATAACGGCCTGCCTGAGTCTGGTTCGAACGTCAGGTGGCTTTTTCTGATCAGCGTATATTCACCGGTAAAGCGCCCCGTAAAAATCACGCTGTCGCAGGCAAGCTGTCGGGTCTGCCCATTCGCTTCGCGGAATTCGATACTTTCGACCCGTTCTGCGCCATTAATTCGGGTGATATGCGCGCCGAGATACACCTTAACCCCGAGCAGCTTTGCATAAAGAGTACTCAGACGGAAAGCCAGCGGCCGGGAGTGTTCATCAATCAGCGCCAGCGTTTTGATACCGGCATTGCGTAGCGTCCAGATGGCGGAAAAGCTAACCAGTTCAGAGCCAATAATCACCGGATGCAGACCAGGCTTAAGTTTGCGTAAATAGATAAACTGCTGCAATGCTCCCGCGGTGAGGATCCCCTGCGGCCGTAACCCGCTCACCAGGCGCGGATGACGCGGCGTTTCACGCACGCCGGTCGCAATAATCACGCGTCTGGCAGACAAGGTTTCCAGACCGCGGTCAGAAGAGACATCAATTTCACCACCGGGGTGAATCTGAATCACCGTCGTTCCGGTGCGAATCTCATATTGACCCTGGACCATGGCCAGAATACGCTGCGCCCAGCGATGCCCCTGCATAGGTCGATGAAACGTCTGTATCCCGAAGGTGGGATGACGGCAGTGGCGCGGAACGCCGCCCGCCTCCTGCTCACGTTCCAGTAGCAGAACATCTTTTACCCCTTCTTCCAGCAACGAGCGTGCTGCCGCCAGCCCGGAAGGCCCGGCGCCGATAATAATCACTTCGTATTGATGACTCATTCTACCTTCCCGACAACAAGAGAGTTCGCCAGACGATCGCCAACAATTTCGGCTACATGGTTGCTACAGAAAAAGCCGTTACAGCGCCCCATCATCACCCGAGTCCGACGACGCAGCCCGCCGATACATTCCGGAGGAACGGCGGAATCAAATGTCGCCTCCAGCTCACGGCGCGTCACCAGTTCACAGTGACAAACGATGCCGCCATTGCCCGCACAGGTATAATCGCGAGATTCATACTCGGAAAGCATGGGCATACGCGGCCACTGCAGCTCAGCGGGCGGATTCAGTGGAAAAAGTGGTGAAAAGTTTGCGCAATACAGCCCGGCTACGTGGCTGGCGATACCCAGAGCCGCCGTCAACCCGGTCGAACGAATACCGCCCACGCTTATCCAGCTGTCCTGCGGATAATCATAAATACGGTACTCTTTTTTCTCTGTAGCAGGCCTGAGCCCGGCATAGGTCGCCGTCACCGTGTATTGCGTCAGGCTGGGCAACATGCGCGAACCTTTTTCAATCAGTTCCTTCATCACGTGTTCATCCACTTCCGCCCGTTCACGATCGTCCTGTTCTTCCGCGGTCGGTCCGAGAATGATGTTGCCAAATATCGTCCGACATAGCAGGACACCTTTGGTGGTGGGGGTAGGAACCGGCAGAATAATGGCGTTGATCTCCGCCGCCGAAGCCTTGTCATAAACCAGAAACTGCCCTTTACGGGGATGGATAGTAAACTCCGGCTGGCGCCACATCCCGTCAATAAGGTCACCGTGATTTCCGGCACAGTTGATGACCAGCCGGGTTTTGACTTTCCCTTGTTGAGTCTGTAGCCACCAGCCATCGGAATCGCGCGTTACGCTGGTCACTGCGCAATTGAAACGATACTGGCCACCGTGTTTGACCGCCTGAGTAACGTACGCCAGCGGCGAACTCCACGGGTCAATGACATACTCGCCCGGGACATAAACGCCACCTAACGCACCGGGAGCCAGGTTAGGCTCACGTTGATAAACGTCCTCTGCCGAGATTTGCTCGACGTCGAAAACCGCGTTCTGATGCGCCTGTTGCACAATCGCCGGCAGCATGGAGAGCTGTTCTTCATTCCATGCCACCACGATAGCCGTCGTTTTCAACAGCGGCAGATTCATTTTTTCCCGAATGGACAGGTACTCTTTATACCCTGCCTGCATACATTCAAGCTCAAGGCTTCCGGGAGGTGCATCAAAACCGGTATGTAAAATTGCGCTGTTCGCTTTACTGGCGCCAGAAAGAATATCGCCTCCTTTTTCCAGCAACAGCGTCTTCGCGCCCATCAGCGTAAAGCGGCGAAACACCGCACAGCCGACGACACCGCCACCAATGACTACTACATCCACTTGTTCATCGAAATGTGCCATTTGCGTTATCTCTACAGCAGGGTATATGCAGATAAAACCACAAAAACCACACAATCACAACATTAAAACAACCATCAAACCACATTTAACAATTTTAAAATCATGGAGAATAAACATGTTTTATTTAAGTTTAGCCATAAATACCAAATGGTTAACCATGTGACTTTGGCCCTAATTTTCAGAACATCGCCATAAGTCAAAAAGTGGGGAATAATGTGGCTTTTACCGGAATCAGGCAAAAAGCGGTAGGCGACCGTTCATATACTCAAATTTTGTTGCAAAACGATCGAGGTAAATTTCCGTTCGCCACTGGCGACAATATTTTTAAATTTATCTAATATTATCAATTAATTAATAAAATCCATTTTCCTGGCTCATCGCTAAGAAGCGTGATGCGACGCACAGTTTTCTCCCGGACACCGAAGCGAATGACTACGCTTAAGAGTCAGGCCGGGTGAAGCCCGGCGCCCTGAACTGACGCGATCCGGAGGTCCGTATCACTATGTCCAGCCAGACATTACGCAACGATAATGGCGAGAAACCGAAGATCGAGAACGATCTGCGCTATGAAGCCGATCCGTATGAGTTAAAACTGGATGAAATGTTTGACGCCGAGCCCGAGCCGGAGATTATCGAAGGTTTCCCGGCTTCTGATGCTCTGACACCTGCTGACCGCTATCTGGAACTGTTTGCGCATGTGCAGAAATCACGCATCTTTGCCGACAGTAAAACCTTCCCAGACTGCGCACCAAAGCAGGACCCGCTGGATATTTTGATCCACTACCGGCGGATGAAGCACCAGCCCGGATTCGACCTGCGCCAGTTTGTTGAAGAACACTTCTGGATGCCGGACAACCGGGCTGATGATTACGAATCCGATCCGCAACGATCCCTGAAAGAACATATCGATAACCTCTGGCCCGTTCTCACCCGCGAGCCGCAGGATCACATTCCCTGGTCATCGCTGCTGGCGCTGCCGCAGTCTTATATCGTGCCCGGAGGTCGCTTTAGCGAAACCTACTACTGGGACTCCTACTTCACCATGCTGGGGCTGGCGGAAAGCGGCCGCGAAGACCTGCTGAAATGCATGGCGGACAACTTTGCGTGGCTGATTGAGACCTACGGCCATATCCCCAACGGCAACCGCACCTACTATCTCAGCCGCTCGCAGCCACCGGTGTTTGCCCTGATGGTTGAACTGTTTGAGGAAGACGGGGTACGCGGTGCGCGGCGCTATCTGGATCATCTGAAGCTGGAATACCAGTTCTGGATGGACGGCGCCGAATCATTAATCCCCAATCAGGCCTATCGCCACACGGTACGCATGCCGGACGGGTCGCTGTTAAACCGCTACTGGGACGACCGCGATACGCCACGGGATGAGTCCTGGCGGGAAGATGTGGACACGGCAAGACACTCGGGTCGCCCGGCCAATGAGGTATACCGGGATCTGCGCGCCGGCGCGGCCTCCGGTTGGGACTATTCCAGCCGCTGGCTGCGGGATATCACCCGCCTGGCGAGCATCCGCACGACCCAGTTTATTCCCATCGATTTAAACGCCTTTTTGTTCAAACTGGAAAATACCATTGCCAATCTTTCCGGCCTGAAAGGCGACCGGGAAACGGAAGCGGCGTTTCGCCAGAAGGCCAGTGAGCGCCGGGCTGCGGTGAACCGCTATTTATGGGATGAAGAGAGCGGCTGTTTTCGTGATTACGACTGGCGACGCGAACAGCTGGCGCTCTTTTCCGCCGCCAGCATCGTGGCGCTGTATGTCGGCATGGCCACGCACAAACAGGCCGAGCGCCTTGCCGATGCGGTACGCGCTCGTCTGCTGACCCCCGGCGGTATCATGGCAACGGAATATGACAGCGGAGAGCAATGGGACAAACCCAACGGCTGGGCGCCGCTGCAGTGGATGGCCGTGCAGGGGTTTAAGCTGTACGGCCAGGACCCGCTCGGCGACGAAATTGCCCACAGCTGGCTGCAAACGGTGAACCATTTTTACAAGCAGCACCACAAGCTGATTGAGAAGTACCATATCGCCAGCGGTACCCCGCACGAAGGCGGCGGCGGTGAATATCCGCTACAGGATGGCTTCGGCTGGACGAACGGCGTGGTGCGTCGGCTGATAGGGCTGTACGGCGAACCCTTATAACCAGGTGCTATTCCGAAAATTAATGTCCTGCTATGGTCATACCATCACACCTCGCAGGAATCGTTTTCATGACCGAATTGCTTACGCCACGGCTGCACTGCACACAGCTGAAGCTGGAGGACTGGTCTTTTTTTCTCGCTCTGCAGAGGGATCCGCAGGTGATGCTTTATATTGCCGACGCGCGTCCGTTGTCTGAAATCCGCGAGGCCTTCGATTCGCGCATTCCGCCATGGTCGCCGGGGTCAAAGCAGTGGTTGTGCCTGATTGTGCGAGACCGGGAAACCCGCATACCGCTGGGTATGACCGGTTACCGGCACCATGAAGGCGACTGCGCCGAAGTGGGTTTTTTGTTTACACCGGATGCTCAGGGGCGCGGCTATGGCTATGAATCGCTGCGTGCGCTGTGTGATTTTGCCTTTAACGCCGGCGGCGTGCGTCGGCTCACCGCCACCGTCACCGCCGGAAATATGGCGTCGCGAAATCTGCTACAGAAAACGGGTTTCCTGCAGGAGGGAGAGCTGCGTGAATGCTACTGGCTGAACGGTCGCTGGCACAACGACTGGCTGTTTGGCCTGCTACGCCGTGATTATCATACGCTGGAGATATAGGCTAAACGATACGCCTCCCCGTTACCGAAGAGGCTGTCGCAATTACAGGAACATGCCGCCGGAGACTTCAACGCGCTGGGCGTTCATCCATCTCAGATCATCGCTCAGCAACGCCGCAATCGCATCACCGATATCGTCCGGCAGGCCAACCCGCCCCAGCGCCGTCTGCGCAGCAATATGCTGATTAACCTGTGCATTATCCCGTACCATTCCGCCGCCGAAATCCGTTTCTATTGCGCCGGGCGCGATAATATTGACGGAAATCCCGCGCGCGCCCAGCTCCTTCGCCTGGTAGCGGGTCAGCACCTCCATGGCCCCTTTCATTGCCGCATAAGCGGAATAGCCCGGTAGCGCGAAGCGGGCCAGCCCGCTCGAAACATTCAGGATACGTCCCTTATCCGCCAGCAGGGGCAGGAGGCGCTGGGTCAGGAAGAACGGGCCTTTAAACTGGATGTTCATCAGTTCATCAAATTGCGCTTCGCTGGTCTCGGCAAAAGGGACGTTTAAGCCGATTCCGGCGTTGTTTAATAAATAATCAAAGGTGTCGCGCTGCCAGTGCTGTTGCAGCAGCTGAGCCACATTCTGCGCGAAAACCTCAAAACTTGCAGTATCGCCGACGTTAAGCGCCAATGCCGCTGCTTTAACCCCTTTTTGTTCAATTTCATCCACAACTTCCTGGGCCGCCTGCCGGTTGCTATGCCAGGTAAGAATAATATCGGTTCCCTTCTCCGCCAGCTTAAGCGCCGCATTTTTTCCCAGTCCACGGCTGCCGCCGGTCACTAAAGCGATACGTTGTGTCATCAGAAAACCCCTTCTCAGTTGTGTTTGTCTGGTTAAAGAGCTTATTGGCTGACAGTAAAACAATAAATACGCTAAATTACGTTTTACTGTTCCACTGAAAACAACAATAGAGTTTCAGTATGGATAAAATTCACGCAATGCAGTTGTTCATCCGCGTCGCAGAACTGGAGAGCTTTTCCCGCGCCGCCGAGACGCTGAGTCTTCCTAAAGGTAGCGTCTCGCGCCAGATTCAGGCGCTGGAAAATCATCTTGGCGTACGCCTGCTGCACCGCACCACCCGCCGGGTGCAGCTTACCCAGGACGGGATGGTCTATTACGAGCGCGCCAGGGACCTGCTGAGCAATCTTGATGAGCTGGACGGCATGTTTCAGCACGATCCGTCCAGCATCAGCGGCCGTCTGCGGGTGGATATGCCGGTCGGGCTGGCGAGGAAGCTGATCATTCCGCGTCTGCCGGCTTTTCTCCAGCAGTACCCGGGAATTGAGCTGGAGCTAAGCAGCAGCGATCGGCTGGTCGACGTCATTCGTGAGGGATTTGACTGCGTGGTGCGCGTCGGTACGCTGAAAGATTCCGGCCTGATCGCCCGCCCGCTGGGCAAACTGACGCAAATTAACTGTGCCAGTCCGCAGTATTTATCGCGGTTTGGCTACCCGACCTCTCTCGACGATCTGGCCGATCACGCCCTGATCCACTATTCCAGCACGCCAGGCGCACGCCCGCTGGGGTTTGAAGTGGTGAGCGATGGGGTGGTCCGGTGGGTGAAAACCGGCGGTACGCTCACCGTTAACAGTACGGAAACCTATCAGGCTGCCTGCCTGGCCGGGCTGGGGATTATCCAGGTTCCGCGCACCGGGGTGCGCGAAGCGCTGCGCACCGGCGAGCTGATTGACATCCTGCCGCAGTACCGCGCAGAACCGCTGCCGGTATCGTTAATCTATCCGCACCGACGCAATCTTTCCCGGCGGGTACATCTGTTCATGGAGTGGCTGGGTAGCGTGATGAAAGTGTACGTCGATTAAACCATCCCGCCCTTTTTCCGGCCGGCCATGCGTTATCAATTGGGCACTTCGCAGGTCCGTGACGGATTTTACGTATATAATTTTGAAGAATCTCGCTGTAAAGAAAGGAAGAAATAACTGATGACATCGGAAAATGATGCGAAACGCCCGACCCAGGATCCGGGCCAGCCGCCGGTTAAAAGCAAAAGTCCTCTGGCCGCCATCAACGACTCTGCCGTGGCGCAGAAGGCAAATCAGGCGCTGAAGACCGTCACCGGGACGGCAGAGAAAGTGCAGCGTAACCCGATCATTGCGCACCTGCTGCGCGCAGCCGAACGTTTTAACGACAGGATGGGCAACCAGTTCGGCGCGGCCATCACCTACTTCTCGTTCCTGTCGATGATCCCCATTCTGATGGTCTCCTTCGCCGCCGCCGGTTTTGTTCTGGCCTGGCACCCGACGTTGCTCCAGGACATTTTCGATAAAATCCTGCTTAACGTCAGCGACCCGACGCTGGCCGCTACGCTAAAAAACACCATTAATACCGCCGTCCAGCAGCGCACCGCCGTTGGCCTGGTTGGTCTGCTGGTGGCGCTGTATTCCGGTATTAACTGGATGGGCAACCTGCGAGAAGCGATTCGCGCCCAGTCGCGCGACGTCTGGGAACGGACGCCGCAGGATCAGGAAAAAATCTGGATAAAATACTTCCGTGATTTTATCTCGCTGATTGGTTTGCTGGTGGCGCTGGTGGTGACCTTATCGATAACTTCCGTCTCCGGCTCCGCACAGCAGATGATCATCTCCGCGCTCTATCTCGATAATATTGAGTGGCTGAAACCGGCCTGGCGCCTGATTGGCCTCGCCATCTCCATCTTCGCCAACTACCTGCTGTTTTTCTGGATCTTCTGGCGTCTGCCGCGCCACCGTCCGCGGCGCAAAGCGCTAATTCGCGGCACCCTGATTGCGGCTATCGGTTTTGAAATCATCAAAATGATCATGACCTGGACGCTGCC
Organism: Klebsiella sp. I138; assembly: GCF_051131765.1. Taxonomy (NCBI): domain Bacteria; kingdom Pseudomonadati; phylum Pseudomonadota; class Gammaproteobacteria; order Enterobacterales; family Enterobacteriaceae; genus Klebsiella; species Klebsiella sp. I138. The sequence continues at coordinate 4,431,385 of NZ_CP180447.1, read as the reverse complement.
TGCGCTGGTGAAATCACCTTCCGGCGCCGCCTTTGGCTCCGTATTAGGCCTGATGGCATTCTTCTATTTCTTCGCCCGCCTGACGCTCTTCTGCGCGGCGTGGATAGCCACGGCAGAATACAAGGATGACCGCCGCATGCCGGGCAAAGCCCACGACTGAGGCCCTGGGGGGCTGAATAAAGGCACAATATTCAGCCCTCATCATCATTTCAGCAGATAAATCCAACGTGTAACTTTTATTTAACTTAAACCTGGTTTTATCTGCCATTATTTTATTTGTGTGAAGCATTTCATAGAAGCTATTTTTGTGGCACGCAAATTATCCGCTTTTTGCTCATTTTTTCGCCTCCCGCGCACTCTGTTACAGATTGAAATGTCCCTTTTGCTGTGGCTATATGACCTTTCGTTCGCTAAAAAATAAGAAAGATTTATGCAAGCCACAGCCACCACACTCGACAATCCGCAGGAAACCGCCCCGGTTAACTCGCGCAATAAAGTCGTCGTCGCCTCTCTCATCGGCACCGCCATTGAGTTCTTCGACTTTTACATTTATGCCACTGCCGCGGTAATCGTATTCCCGCATATTTTCTTCCCACAGGGTGACCCGGCCGCTGCCACGCTACAGTCGCTGGCGACGTTCGCGATTGCCTTCGTTGCCCGCCCGATTGGCTCGGCGCTATTTGGCCACTTTGGCGATCGCGTCGGTCGTAAGGTCACGCTGGTCGCCTCGCTGCTGACCATGGGGATTTCTACCGTCATTATCGGCCTGCTGCCCGGCTACGAGAGCATCGGCATTCTCGCGCCAATGCTGCTGGCGCTGGCGCGCTTTGGCCAGGGTCTTGGACTGGGCGGTGAATGGGGTGGTGCGGCGCTGCTGGCAACTGAAAACGCGCCGCCGCGCAAACGGGCGCTGTACGGCTCTTTCCCGCAGCTCGGCGCGCCTATTGGCTTCTTCTTCGCCAACGGCACCTTCCTGCTGCTCTCCTGGCTGCTGACCGACCAACAGTTTATGGAATGGGGCTGGCGCGTACCGTTTATCTTCTCTGCCGTACTGGTCATTATCGGGCTGTACGTGCGCGTTTCGCTGCACGAAACCCCGGTCTTCGCCAAAATTGCCGCGGCGAAGAAACAGGTAAAAATCCCGCTGGGGACGCTGCTGACAAAGCATGTGCGCGTGACCGTTCTCGGCACCTTTATCATGCTGGCCACTTACACCCTGTTCTACATCATGACCGTCTATTCCATGACGTTCAGCACCGGCGCGGCGCCGGTTGGCCTTGGCCTGCCGCGTAATGAAGTGCTGTGGATGCTGATGATGGCGGTGATTGGCTTCGGCGTGATGGTGCCGGTGGCGGGCCTGCTGGCGGATGCATTTGGTCGCCGTAAGAGCATGATCGTGATTACCTCGATGATTATTCTCTTCGCCCTGTTTGCCTTTAAACCGCTGCTGGGCTCCGGCCAGCCGGTTCTCGTGTTCACCTTCCTGCTGCTGGGCCTGAGCCTGATGGGGCTGACCTTCGGCCCGATGGGCGCGCTGCTGCCGGAGCTGTTTCCGACGGAAGTCCGCTATACCGGTGCATCGTTCTCATATAACGTGTCGTCGATCCTCGGCGCCTCTGTTGCACCGTATATTGCCGCCTGGCTACAGGGTAACTACGGCCTGACGGCGGTCGGGCTCTACCTGGCGGCGATGGCCGGACTGACGCTTATCGCGCTGCTGTTGACCCACGAAACGCGCCATCAGTCGCTGTAATGCCTCCCAGCCCGACGCTCTGCGTCGGGCTTCTTTCTCCCACCGGTTTATTTTTTCATCTGCGATAAAATGACCCGACACTGGTTCGCATCCCCTTGCGCAGGCGACACCAGCGCCAGTAGCGCTGCGGCGGGCGTGACTAATGTCGCCAGCGCCGCCGCTACCGCGCCACGGGCTATCAACGGGCCAGCCTTCACCCCGGCATCCGGCGATTGAAAGGTTCCGCGCACATACAGCGGGGAACGCAGGGTAATGATACGCAGCCCCTTACTTTCCGGGTCGATAGTCAGGTCGAGCTGTTCTGACGCAAAGCTGGCGGTACCGGTGACGTTAATCAGCGCATTTTCGGTATCAAAGGCAAAAATCTGCGGTCGCGCCACGCCGTTTACCACATTGATGTTTGCCGCCGCACAGTTCACCCGCACCTCATCATCGCCAAAAATCTGCCCGATAACATAGTTACCGACGTTCAGGCCGAGGATTTCCATCAGGTTGCGGCTAATCAGGCCATCGTTCATCAGCAACTTCAGATTGCCGTTGCTGTTGCCTAACAGCGCCGCCACCGAATTGCCGCTCCCGCGCAGCTGCACGTCGCCATTCATCTCTCCGAGCGTCTTCTGCATCATCTCGACCTTCGGCATCAGGGCCTTGAGCTTCAGGCGCCGCGCCTGCAGGTTAGCTTCTCCCTGCAGCGGTTTCTTATTGCCCTGAAGATGAAGGCTGCCGGCTATCGTACCGTTCGCCAGACCAAAGCGCAGCGGCTGCAGGCGCAGGTCTCCCTGTTCAAGGAGCACATGAGTGCTAAGATCGCTTACCGGCAGCGTACCTCCGTGCTCAATTCGCCCGCCCTTAAAGCGCACATCGGCATCCATCAGCTGCCATTTATCGGTATCAAAACGATCGTAGGGCAGCACTTTCCCCGCGGGCTGCGCTGAGGCCGCGCCTTTACGTTGTTCACCCCCGCGGGCTTTTGTAGCTGCATTCACACCAATGAGCGGCCCGAGATCCACCAGCCGCAGCTGGCGCGAAGCAACATCGCCTTCCAGCTTCGGCCGCGGTTTACCGGTGGTATAGGTTAAGGAGCCGTGGATATCACTCTCGCCAATACGCCCGTTAAAATCACGATAGGCGAATTGCGCTCCTTTGCGTTGGTCAAAGGTGGCTCGTAGATGTCCATCGGTTGAGAAAGCGGGCGTATCCGGGAGCACTACGCCGGTCAGGTCGTACAGATCCCGCAGCGAATCGCCGGAGAACTTCAGGCGTAGATCCACGCCCCCGAGATTGAGGGGATCGCTGACCGTACCGGTAAAGGCAACCCGGGTATTGCCGCAGCGAAAGTCCCCCTGCAGCGGAAAGGGCGCGCCCTCGCTGCGCAGCGCCAGCATGCCGCCGATTTTTCCGCTACCCTGCAACGGCTGTCCGTGGTAGGTCCCTTTCGCCTGCAGGCCAAAAACGTAGTCTCCGGCTTTTTCTGCCCCCTCCTTGTCTTTCTCACCGCTCACTTCACTGAAAGGCAACGGCTTGCCGAGGGGATCGACCAGGATCGTGATATCCGCGCGCGTCACCTTGTCATCAATGACGATCCGCCCGCGATCGAACAGAATATTATCCAGCCGGAAAGACCAGCTGGAAGGGGTGGATTGATCGGTGGAAGCGGCGCCGGAGGCCAGCGTAAAGGTCCAGTTATTATTTTTTTCCGTCAGCCTAATCAGCCGGGCATCGGGCTGTTCCAGCTTAATCCACGGCAGATAAACGGTTCTGGTGAGCAGCGCCAGCGGTGCCAGAGTGGCTTCAACCCGCGGCAGATGCACCATGGTGACCTGAGGGATGTCCGGCGGGTTGCCGAGAACAATATCTTCGGCATGAACGTGCGGCCAGGGGATCCAGCTCCGCCAGCCGCGCTCGCCAGGTTGGCGCTCCCAGACCACGCCCAGGTCACCGCGAATCGCAAATGGGCGATTCAGCTCGGCAGACACCTTTTGGTTAATCGTGGGCTTCAGCCGGTTCCAGTCAAAGGTCGCCAGCACGATGAAAAACAGAACGATCGATACAAGTATCGCTCCCGAGATAATGGCAATCGTTTTACGGGTTCTGGTCATCCCCTCTCCGCTCCTTTGCGTCTCGTCAGTCCTGAATATAGTTGAAAAGCACATCTTGCTCTGACAAATGCGCTTTTCGTCACATTACGCGCGTCAGGTCAAAAAAATAATGGAACATTGTTTTAATATAATTGACCATAAAAACAGCGCGGCGCACACTAGCGCTCATTCGATTCCATCTCAGGTCATGATTATGTCTAAAAAAATTGCCGTCATTGGCGAATGTATGATTGAGCTGTCAGAGAAAAACGCGGCGGTAAACCGCGGATTTGGCGGCGATACTTTAAACACTTCCGTCTATATTGCGCGTCAGACCGATGCCAGCGCGCTCGCCGTGCACTACGTTACCGCGCTAGGTACGGATGCATTCAGCCAGCAGATGCTGGATGCCTGGCAGCAGGAAAACGTCCACACGGATCTGATTCAGCGTATGGCCGACCGTTTACCGGGGCTGTACTACATCGAAACCGACGATACCGGCGAACGCACGTTTTACTACTGGCGCAATGAGGCGGCGGCAAAATTCTGGCTGGAGAGCGAGCAGGCCGCCACCATCTGTGAAGAGCTGGCAACCTTTGATTACCTCTATCTCAGCGGGATAAGCCTGGCCATCCTCAGCCCGTCCAGCCGCGAAAAACTGCTGACGCTGCTGTGCGAATGCCGTGCGAACGGTGGGAAGGTCATTTTTGATAATAACTATCGGCCACGTCTGTGGGCCAGCCAGGAAGAGACCCGGCAGGTCTATCAGCACATGCTGGCCTGCACGGATATCGCTTTCCTGACGCTGGATGACGAAGATGCGCTGTGGGGTGAAAAGCCGGTCGATGAGGTCATCGCCCGCACTCATGCCGCAGGCGTACAAGAAGTGGTGGTGAAGCGCGGCGCGGATTCATGCCTGGTGGCCATCGCCGGCCAACCGCTGCTGGATGTACCGGCCGTGAAGCTGCCAAAAGAGCGCGTGGTAGATACCACTGCGGCAGGTGACTCGTTTAGCGCCGGTTATCTGGCGGTACGCCTGACCGGCGGCGATGCTGAGTCTGCCGCCAGACGAGGCCATCTGACGGCCAGCACGGTCATTCAGTATCGTGGGGCCATTATCCCGCGCGAAGCGATGCCGCAGTAACCCGGACAACACGTTCGCGCCGCAGCCCAGGAAAGCTCCCGGGCCGCGGTTGGATTACTGTGCGGGGGGAATATCCGAGGCGTCGCCATGCACTTCCGCAGTGCTGCTGCCGCTGGCTGCGGCTGCCGGGGCAGGCATCATCAGCCTTTCCCATGTCGCCTTCAGATCCTTCATGTTGTATTCCGGCTCGCCCTGCGGTTGTTGCAGCACCAGCGCCATATCCTGCGACAGCTGCTGGCGCAGATACTGGTTCAGCATATCTACGGTCAGAGAATCCAGAAACTCCTGACGCAGCTTCTGATACTGCTCCGGCGCGATATCCACCACCTGGTTTTGCAACGAACGAATGCGCTGGCTAATCAGGATGTCGGTATCGGTGCGCGCGTAGGTCGCAAACAGCTTTTGCAGTTCCAGGTTTTTCTGCGCAATCAGGGCATCAAACTCTTCTTCCGGCAAGCCGTTATCGCGCACCTTCGCCAGTTCACGAGAGACGGCTGTCAGGTTTGCATTGAGCTTATTGCCCGGTGATTCAATATTAATGGCGCACTGGGCACGCTGATACAGTACCCGGCAATCGAAGCCGAGGTTCACGTCTTTGGCATTGTTTCTGCTCAGGCTCTGCTGAACGTGCCAGAACAGCGCTTCGCGCGCCAGATCGTCACGCCAGTAACGTTGCAGTGCCACCGAGTCACGAATCGGCTGCCACGGGGAATCCCACATGATTGACAGCTTATCCTGACGCACCGTATTGGTCATGATGCTGACCGGCGTCGTCGGAAGCGGCGCCAGCGTCGGTACCGCAGCCGGCGTTTCGCGTTTACCTTTCAGCTCGCCGAAGTTCTTGCTGATCTGTTCCGCTACGCTGCGGCTATCGACGTTACCCACCACGATCAGCGTCATTGCATCCGGGGTGTACCATTTCTGGTAAAACGCCTTCAGCTGCGCAATATCGACCGGTTTTTTCAGCGAAGCGCCTGGGTCATGGCCCAACATGGTGGAACCTTTCAGACGATAGCGCCACCAGCCGTCTTTAGTGTCCAGCGGCCAGGTGGCAACCATATCATCCCCCTGCAGGGCATGATTCACCGATTCCGGCGTCACCACCAGCTTTCCGCTGGTATCCGACAGCCAGCTCAACGCCTCTTTCAGCAGGTCATTGCGGTTATTCGGCAGGCTGAGATTAAACATGGTGTAGCTGTACGAGACGATCGCGGGCGGTAGCGGACGATTGGGATCGATGCTTTGCTGCCAGAGCGAACGCGCCTGCATCGTCGGCAGGCTACCGCTCTGCGTCAACGCCAGGCGAGGGATAAAGTGGCTAAAGCCGCTCTGCTGAGTGCTTTCACTCAGCGAGCCAATATTCACGAACAGGCGGACTTCAATACGATCGCTAGGACGCTGAGGCGTAGCTAAAACCTGCCACTGTAGCCCATTCGCGAGAGTCCCCTGTTGCCAGGCCGGGTCCGGCTGGAGCGCTTCTGCTTGCACATAACCGGCTGCTGCCATCATCAGCAAACCACCCGTTAACAGTCGAATTTTTGTGCCCTGCATGTGAACCCCTGATGAACATTCCTGGTTACAAAAGCAACCCGCGCGCGGGCTGCCAAAAATATGGTGAACGAAGTACGTCGGTTAGACCACGCGGAGATGAAAATGTCGCACGGAGACGTAAAATAATCATTTCGTATCATTCCCCTGCTCCGGGGAATGATACCTAATTATGCGCAGGAGCCCGGAGTCCAGCAAGGACAACGGGCCTAACAGAAGGATTTAAGAGGATAATTCGTGCGATTTGTTGGCCGGCTCGCGGTTATTCAGGACATCGTCCAGCTGTTTGCTGTCCAGTTCTTTGACCCATTTTGCCACGACGATAGTCGCCACACCGTTGCCTACCAGGTTAGTCAGCGCACGGGCTTCAGACATAAAGCGGTCAATCCCGAGGATCAGCGCCAGGCCAGCGACCGGTAAATGCCCCACCGCAGAAATGGTTGCCGCCAGAACGATAAAGCCGCTCCCCGTCACACCCGCTGCGCCTTTTGAGGAGAGCAGCAGCACAACCAGCAGGGTAATCTGGTGGAAAATATCCATATGGCTGTTCGTCGCCTGGGCAATAAAGACCGCCGCCATCGTCAGATAAATCGAGGTCCCATCCAGGTTAAAGGAGTAGCCGGTTGGAATCACCAGTCCCACCACCGATTTACGACAGCCCAGCTTCTCCATCTTATCCAGCATGCGCGGCAGCGCGGATTCAGACGAAGAGGTTCCGAGCACAATCAGCAGTTCTTCACGGATATAGCGGATAAACTTGAAAATGCTAAAGCCGGCCACCCGGGCGATAGAACCCAGTACCACCACCACGAACAGGATACAGGTGATATAGAAGCAGACGATCAGCTGACCCAGTTGCACCAGCGAACCCACGCCGTACTTACCGATGGTAAAGGCCATGGCCCCGAAGGCACCGATCGGCGCAAGGCGCATAATCATGTTGATGATGCCGAAGATGACCTGCGAGAAACTTTCGATGACGTTAAAAATGAGCTGGCCTTTGCTTCCCAGGCGATGCAGCGCAAAGCCAAACAGCACGGCAAACATCAGAACCTGAAGGATGTTCCCACTGGCGAAGGCGCCGATGACGCTGCCGGGGATAATATCCAGCAAGAAAGCCACGATGCCTTGTTCTTTCGCCTGCTCGGCGTAGACCGCTACGGCATGGGCATCAAGGGTCGCCGGGTCAACGTTCATTCCGGCGCCGGGTTGCACCACGTTAACAATGATCAGGCCGATAATCAGCGCAGCGGTACTCACCACTTCGAAATAGAGTAGCGCCACCGCACCGGTGCGACCGACGGCCTTCATGCTTTCCATCCCGGCAATCCCTGTGACAACAGTACAGAAGATAACCGGTGCGATAACCATTTTAATCAGTTTAACGAAGGCATCGCCGAGAGGTTTCATCTGCGCGCCCAGTTCCGGGTAGAAATGGCCCAGCAGAATACCGATGGCAATGGCCGACAAAACCTGCACATAGAGGCTTTTGAAGAGAGAGGTTTTCATAGGGTGTCCTTTGGGTAAAACCACAGACCTTGAAGGGGTATTGGGTGTCTGTGGCTTAAAAGTAACACCAGGGAAACATTTCAGAAATAACTAACCGCAATAATGCAACGGAATTGTTAAAAACTTTGAGCTGACACGCATAAGTTCACACTCGCGTTACAGACTTTCACCCTCTTCATCAGTGCCCCGCAAGAACTGCGCCATAAAAGCCTCCTGCGGCAGCGCGCAGCCAAACAGGAACCCCTGAACCACATCCACCCCCGCCGCCTGCAGCCAGTGATACTGCGGCTGCTTTTCGACCCCCTCTGCCACGATGCGCAGATTAAGCCCGCGTGCCAGCTGGATAATCGCCGGGACCATGCTGGTATCCTCCGGCAACATATCAATAAAGGCTTTATCGATTTTCAGGATATCCACCGGCAGGGATTTCATATGCTGGAGCTGACGCAGCCCGGCGTAGCCCATGCCAAAATCATCCAGTGCAATCCGCACGCCTGCATCGCGCAGCGGGCGCAGCAGCGACACCACCGTTTGTGGATCGTCCAGATGACGGCTTTCCGTAATCTCCAGCACCAGCGTTCCCGGCGCAATACGGTAGCGTTCAAGTAACGTCAGCATCTCCGTGCCACGATCGTGGTGCAGCAGCTGTAACAGCGAAACGTTCACCGACAGCGGCAACATGATCCCCTGGCTTTGCCATGCGGCCAGCTGGCGACAGGCTTCTTCCATTACCCAGTGGCCCACCGGTACCATCAGCCCACAGGCTTCAATACGCTCAATCAAATCAGGGGGGAGCGACCAGCTGCCGTCCGTCTGGCGCTGGCGGAGCAGCACTTCCGCTCCGCAGACGTCACCGCTGGCGGCCTCTATCTGCGGCTGGAGCCAGATAGCGAACTGATGATTATCCAGCGCCGTCAGGATATCGTGTTCTTCCATCAGCCGACGCTGGGCTTTTTCCATTTGCGCCGGGTCGAAGAATTCAATCTGGTTTTTACCTTTATGCCGTGCGGCGATGGCGGCAGAAAATGCCCGACGATAGAGCTGTTCCGCACTCAGTTCGCCGTTAAACATCGCGATCCCCACGCTGGCGCAGGGGCGCAGCTGAATCCCCTGTAGCGGCAGTCGTTCATTAATAACAGTGAGCACTTGCTTACTTAATGTCACCGCGTGCCACGGCTCGCTCATCCCGTGGGCCAGAATGGCGAAGTCATAGCCGCTAATCTGGGCCAGCACCATCCGCGATGGAATAATCCCCCGCAGCTTCTCCACCAGCGTCAACAGCAGGATCTCGCGCTGAGTCTCTTTCAGTACCCCCGCCGTGTCCTGCAACGTTTCACAGGCGATGACCAGCAGCGCTGAGCTTTGCGGCCTGGCGACCGTCTGCTCCAGCAGGGCCATTAAAAAAGCCTTATTCGGCAGCTCGGATACCGGAAAGCGAGTGGACTGCAACGTCAGTTCATCGTGCTGGCGCAGCAGGGTTTGCTGGTTGCGGTTATAGCTACGGACCAACAGGCCAATTTCATCATCATGATGCAGTCGCGGCAGCGTCAGCTGGTGCCCGAGCCGGTCCTGGGGCGAAACATCATTGAGCTCGCGGGCAAGCTTACGCAGCGGTCGCACAATCAGCCGGTTAATGCACCATGTGATAGATACCGTCAGAACAAGTACCAGCAAGAAGTAAGCAGTCACTAACGTAGAAAGCACGCTCATGACAAATTTGTAGGTCTGCCAGGAGTCGGCCTGGAGCACCAGATAGGCTATCGGCTGCGGGTTAGCCGGTCTTTCCAGGGAGTAAATCGGCAGCGATATCTGTACCGGGAGTTCGAAAATACGGGTGACCGTCACCGGCACCGGACGCTCCGGGATAAAACGCATCCGCAGCGCCTGAAACTGATTAGGCAACACGACATCAGCCCGGCTGACAATACCAGCAGGCTGAATACGACCCAGGATGGCTTCCGCCTCGGGGATATCCGCTTTCAGGATAGCCGCCGATAGCGGTTCGCGAACGGAACGAGCGATACTTTCTAATTGCGTGGCCGTAATGAAGCGACTCTGTTGCACAAAGTGAAACAGCAAAATAGAACAAAAGACCAATACAAATGCCATGGACACGCCCGCGACCATCGCCATCTGTTTAATTGTAAGTGAACGGCTGACGCGCAACTGTGTTCTCCACTGATACTTAACACATACCCGGTTTAGTTCCATCAAAACCGGTCGTTTTCAGGCTGATTATATACTTAAATCCTTCGCCCGCGCCCGTAAGGCGTGAAGTGATGTCTTCAGGTTATTTTCCCGGATTGCGGCTGATGCCTGGTCCGGTCTACACGGCGACACGGCCGCTCCGGCCAGGTCTCCCGGTAAGGGCTGCGCCACCGGGGAAAAACGGCCGGTGTTGACAAAAACGAGCGAAGTTTGACGAGTATACGCGAACAGGCGGGTGGAGTGACGCCCGATCGCGTAATTCAGGCTATTCTGCTACCAGTCCGCATAAGGAACCAGCGGCTGCGGCGGCATATCCATGTCACCCTGCCAGCCGGCTGCCGAGTAGCGAACGTAGAGCAGCGCATGGCTCGGGGTATAATCCTTCGCCTGCTGAATATCCACCGCTGCCCCGACGAACCAGTTTCCGGTGACCCGCCGCTCAACCAGCGCCCGGGCGGTATAACCAAAGCCCTGGCTGCTGCTCCCTTCCTCCGTCAGTTGACTGGCATCGGCACGGTATTCTGAGGGAATCAAATTCAGTAACGGATAGCGCGCCATGGTTTTGGTGCGCGAGTGGGACCAGGAGACGGATCCGCCCAGCTCCCAGGACCAGTTTTCGGTACGCTGACGCCAGGTGACCGGCACGGCGAACGAGATATACTCCTGCGGACTGTAGTAGCCGCCCTGGCCCAGGGTATAGCCGCTCAGGTCTTTGTCATAGTGCCAGAGCATATTGTTCAGGCCAACCGTGACGCGGCGGTTATCTTCATTGATGACTTTATAGTAGTACCCGGTCATCCAGCGCACGCGCCAGTTATCGGCCACGTTTTTCCCCGTGAGCTGATCGGCGCCCAGGGAAGACCAGACGCCGCTGGCTTCGCCCTTATCGTAGCTCAGGCTCACGCCGCCGCCGTCTGCACGCACGCCGCCCCAGGTTGTCCCGGTATGGCTGCTGCTGTCTTTCTGTCCGCCAAAGGCGAGCAGGGAACTGGAAATCGGCCGACGATGCATATTGAGGGTATAGCCAATCGGCCCGAGATCGTTGCTGTAGCTCAGACCACCCACCACATCAACCACGTTAAAGCCCATCGGCGTGGTGCCAATATCACCGCTCCAGGTCGCGTTCTTCCAGCCTACCGCAACGCTGGCCCCACCGTCGCTCTGGTTCTTGCTGCCGCTGGTACAGGCGATTTCACCGCAGGTACCCCAGTTTGGCGAATAGCTACCGTCGCTGTTCGTTGAGAAGCTACCGGCGTCCATATTGACCAGGTCGGTACGGAAGAACATCCGTCCGTCGGCGAGCGGCGCATCCACATGCAGCATGGTGGTGTGCGCTTTGAGATCGGAATAGCCGCCTGTGCCGCTGGAGCCCCAGAAATCATGTTCCAGGGTGACGTTAAGATCCTGCTGGCGATACAGATCCGCAGCGTTACTGCGGATCCCGCGCTTCAACCAGTCATCGCTGCTGTCGTTACGGGTCAGGCGGGTAAAGGCGTCGTTATCCTGCGGACGAACCGTGGTCACGCCAGAAGCCACCATCGCGTCTTTGTAACTCTCCAGCGCCTGCTGCGGCTGGCCGTTCTGGGTCTGGAAGCGGGCCGCATCGCGCAGCACCAGCGCACTTTCCATTGACGGCGGCTGTGCTTTTGCCTGCGGAATAATACGGTTAAAAATTTGCCGGGCCTGGGCGGTATCGCCAAAGCCAGCGTTCGCGAGGGCCACCCGCCGCTGCATATTGATGGAGTCAGCCTCACCGTCCTTCAGCTGGCTGACCTGCGCGCGCGCGGCATTTTTATCGCCTTCAGCAAGATAGACTTCGGCCAGCCCCAGACGAGCATCACCGTTATCGGCTTCTTTACTCAGCACCGCGTTGTACTGGGCAATCGCCGTCTGGTTATCACCGCGCTGCTGCGCCCAGTCCGCAAGCGTAAGCTCGTAGCGTACCAGCGGCGGCTGCTGCTGAATCAGGGCGATTGCGCGCTCTTCCTGGCCACTGTCGCGTAGTTGATTCGCCTGACGTATCACCTTATCGCTCTGCAGGCGCGCATCCAGTTCACGAATGTTATCCGTCCATTGGCTGCGCGGCAGGGCGTTGATCTGCGCCAGCGCCATGTCATCCTGATTATTACCGGATAAATAAAGGCCCCAGGCATAAACTCGTTCGGCATCGCCCGGCTTGCGGCTAACCATATTACGCATCAGCGTATCGGCCTGTGCCTGCTCGCCTGCGCTGACCAAATCACGGGATAAGCGGTAGGTAATCCATACGCTGTCCGGATCAAGCGCCAGGCGTCGGCGCTGCACTTCTGCCGCCTGCGCCCAGTTGCTTTGGCTCTCCAGCGCTTCGGCCTGTTTTTCCAGCCGTTCATTGGTCAGGCTACGTTCGATATCATCAATGCTGCGTCGCTGAGCCGGCGACAGGCTGGCGATATACGCGCTGGCTTTTTCAGGCGATTCAGCACGGTAAAGGTTAGCCAACCCGCGAACCGCCAGGTTGTTGCCGCGATCCATCCGCAGGGTACGCAGATAATAACGCTCCGCTGCGGCATTATCTTTGCGCGCCGCCGCCACGTCACCGAGCCCGAGAACCGCATAGCTGTCCGTGTTGTCGACCCGCTGTGCCTGAGCATAGTCATTTTGCGCCTGATCCAACTGCCCGGCCTTCAGCGCGTTATCGCCCTGTTTGATAAGCAGCCAGTAGCGGTTCGTCTGTAGCAGGCTGTCCCATTTATCGCGATTCGGGCTTTTCGGATCCATGGCGATCGCTTTGTTCAGCTGTGCGACGGCCCGGGCTCTGTCGCCACGCTGCGAGTAGGCCTGACCCAGCGCGCCCACGGCATCGCTGTCCCTGGCATCGGCGCGAACGGCCTGCTGTAAACTGGCCACGGCCTGAGCGGGGTTATCACTTTTGACCGCCGCCAGTCCTTCAGAGCGGACGCGGAATGCCGGATCCTGAAGTTGAGCCTGCTGCTGAGCGAGCAACACGCGGGCATTCGCTGCCGATTCGCCGGTTGCGAAGAGGGTCAGGAAACGCTGCAACTCCTGTACGCTGCCCCGGCTGACCGGCATATCTTTGATTTCACTGAGCCACATATCGGCCGCGGTACCGCGACCGGCGGCCGAACGCGACATTTGCTCTAAATAGGCAAACCCTTCCGCCGGTTTATTGTCAGCGAACATCTGTTTGGCCAGCGCCGCCTGCAGATCAGCATTGCCGGGAGAGCTGGCATCCAGCTTCTTCAACTGGGCGACAGCTTCTTTATGCCGGGCAGGAAGACGCGCCACCAGCGTCCAGTACTCAACCGCCAGGGTCTGATCGGGCGGCACGCCGCCAAATAATTTTTCAAAGGCAGCCACACCTTCTTCGACACGCCCCGAGACGCCCAGCAGGCGCGCCTGCTGAAGCTCCTGGCGCCCGTCGCCGGTATTGAGGTTCATTTCGCTACGGGAAGATTTCAGCTCTGCGGAATCAGGGGCCAGCGTCGCCAGCTTGTCGAGCTGTTTTTTCGCGCCAGCGGTATCGCCCTGGCGCAACAGGTAACGCATTCGTGCGGCAATGAATCCCGGGTTATTCGGGTCAATCAGCTCCAGGCGATAGAGGGATTGCTTAACCAGATCTTCACGATGACTCGCCTCGCCCAGCCGTACCTGCTCCAGCAGATGCTCCTGGGCAGGCGTTGTCGCCGCCTGTGCCAACGGCAGCAGGGCGATCCCCAGAGACAGCGTGATAATACTTAATCTGAACTTACGCATTCCTGGTCCCAGTCAGGTCGTAATTCGCCACCCTCAGTGAAACGAAAACGATGTTGATCCCATCCCTGGCCAAAAAGAGTCAGGACTGCACTATAGTAGGCATCTGCGCCTGGATAGTGGTCTGCGACGCGCTGGCGCTGTATTGCCCGGGCGTCATCGTTTTGCAAAAACGGTAGCATTGACGCTGAAAATCCGACCGGACCATTCCCGGTTGTTTTACCGGTCGCAATATTCGCTTTTTCCGGCGGCACGCCCTGGCGAACCGTCTGTGCTTCCATCGGTTTAAAATGTGCCAGCAGCCGCGCTTTTTGTTTATCGCCGTCGTCCAGCATGCCGACCCACAGATAGACGCGAATCGCGTCATAGCTGCCCAGGATCGGTTTGTCGGCATTCAGCTGCCAGCCTTGTCCTTTTTCATACCGCACCCAGTCAGGAGAGAAACCTTTGGGCGCCGTCTCCAACAGAAAACGTAAATTGCTGTCGCGCAGCTTCGGCCAGGGAGCGCCAAAACGGCTAAAGTAGCTGGCAAGCTGCGGCGGAAGATAGCTGGGGTTAAAGCGCCAGCCTTTATCATCGGCAAAACCGACTTTACCTGGCAGCACCATCGGCCCAATTCCCGGCACATCCGCGACTTCTTCATCGGCGATGCGCGACAACAGCGCTTTACCCACTTCGGTATACTGCGGCACCTGCCACAAACGGCCGGCTTCCAGCAGCGACCAGGCTATCCATAAATCGGAATCTGACGCGGAGTTGCTGTCCAGCAGCGTCCACGACTCATCGCTCTTCTTACCCCACAGCCAGCCCGGCAGGCGGGCACGCAGATCGCCCGCCGCCAGGTTGTTCTGGGTCCACTGGAACAGCTTGCCGAACGCATCGCGATCGTTTGCCGCCAGCGCGAAGAACAGCGCATAGCTTTGCCCTTCGGAGGTCGTGATTTTGCGCGAATCGGCAGGATCAACCACCCGCCCTTCCGTGCTCACATACTCTTTTTTAAATTGCTCCCAGGCCGGCCACTGGCAGGCGGCGCTGACCTGCACCGCCGCCAGCATCAGAACCGACAGGATGACTCCGCGTACCGGGTTCATCATGGTTTACTCATCATCATCAAGGTGGAGGCGACGACGGCTGACAATACGCAGCATACGCCACAGCACCCATGCCAGAAGGACAATGCTGACGGCTGCCAGAATCGCCAGCAGCACCGGATGGCTGGACAGCGCAAACCAGATACGTTCAAACCACGGCAGGTGACCCACATAATAGACGTCGCCCACGCGCAGGCTGTTCACCCCGGATTCGCGAATGACCGCGGCGGAACCGAACATGACCGCCCGCTTGCCGCTGTCGTTCAGCGCCTCGTTCAGCAGTTCGTTACCGCGCGGGCTATCCGCCAGCAGCGCCACGACGCTACGTTGATCGTAATAAGGCGACTGGAAGCCGATGATGGCCGCCATCGGCCCGGAGGAGGTGATATCCGCACGCGTATTTGGCGTTCTGGCATCATCATCCGGGTAAATGCTCGGCAGATCGTAATGACGCATCGGCATCTTCACCCAGCTTTTCGTCGCATCGACCAGCAGGTTGATTTTGGTTTCATCCTTCAGCGCCGGCGGGATCGCGCCAATCAGCAGCAGATCGGCATCTTTATCCTTAATTTTGGTGCCATCATCGGTGACCTGCATATTGATCGCCGCCAGGCCGGTCTGCGCGCCGATGCCGCCAACGGATTCCAGCAGTGTTGCGACCTGACCCTGAGTCGGTGCAGGCGGCACCACAATCAGGGTGTCGGAGAGATCGGCCATCCGGCTATACGGGAAGCCCGCATTGGCAAATACGCGCAGGTCCGGCATGGCGATAAAGTGGTAATACTTCGAGAAGTCGATCGTCGAGTCATCGCCGATCACCACGTGGTTCTGCACCGGCTGGAAGGTGATGCAGTTATCGATAGACCCACCCGGCATCGGGTTCATGTACTGGAAATCAAAACGCAGCTGGTTCATCGCCCCAAGGCGCAGCGCCGGGATACTGACGTTAGACTTCCCGTCCAGCAACCCCTGCAATACCGGCAGGCGCAATATCAAATTATTCACATCCTGAGAGCTGTTCAGGCTGAAGGATTGCAGGAACTGGTCATTGAGGCTGATATCCATACGCGAGCTGTCTTTGATCGGCGGCATGGTGTAGCGATAGTTCAGCTTCATATCAATGCCGTTGGCGCGCAGCAGATAGAGATCCGGCGGCAGGTTCAGCGCCACGTTAATCGAATCCGGCACCAGGCCACTGGATTGCAGCTGCTGTTCGTAGGTTTTCAGCTCGCCAAATGTGACTTCACGGTCGGTGCGTACCCAGTTCGGCGCGTCATAAGGTTTACGCGCCTGCAGTTCTTTGACGTCATCGACCACCACGCTGCTGCCACGGAACAGAATATTGCCCTGCGCAATGCCTTTGGCGGCCAGCAGCAGGTCTTTATCATCACGCCCGAAGACCACCAGCAGTTTGACGTACGGGTTGTCCGGATGGTTGATCATTTCGATAGTCGGCGCCTTCACCGGCGGATGTTCACGCAGGAAGTCCGGGCGCTTGTCGTTGGTCGCAAACACGATGGCGTTGCGATCCGGCAGGGAGTTAAACAGCACCGGGAATGCCTGGCCGCGCCAGCCGGCTTTGCTGCCAAACCAGGAGGCCACGATCGCCGCAGCCTGCTGCTGCTGCGCATCCGGCGAGGAGGCGAAAACCATCGGTAGCGTCAGAGGCCGGTTGTCCCGGGAGTCATAGAACGGTACCGGGAAGTGCGACAGGTCGTTACGCACGGCCAGCGCCTGATAGGTCAGGTCCAGGTTGCTGTCACGCCCGATGTCCAGCCATAGCGTGCTGCTGGCCGGGTTTTCACACACATCGCGATAATGGCCGACGAACACCAGACGCACGCGGTTAAAATCGGTGATATACAGGGGATCGATAGGGATCTGCGCGCTGACTTTTTTGCCCAGCTGCTCTTTGGTGACTGGCAGAACGCCCATCAGTTCATCATTGAGGTACACCTTCAGCTGCGACTGCACCGGCAGCAGCGAGGGTGACGGCGTATAGTCGAGATTGAGCAGGGCTTTCGTGACGACCTCATCACTACGCATACCGAATTCTACCGCACCGTCAGGATGCGCCCCGCGCAGTATCATACTGCCCGGAGCCGGAGCGATGCTGGCGAAGGAGAGCTTCACGTCGCGGCTTGGGACATTCTCCATCACCACGGCAGGTGCCGCGGGGTCCGCAAGCGTTGCCGTCGGCTGATTAGGGGCGATGACAGGGGCTGGTGCCGTCAGGGCGCCGGCTACCGGATCCGCCGCCACAGGCGTCGGTGCCGCAGTAATCGCTGTGGTGGGTTCCGCAAAAGAGGCGAAGGAATACCACCCAGCCATTCCCACCGCCACTGCACAAATTAAGGAGAGTTTTCTTTTCATCGCATTATCATCATTGTTGAGCCATTTCTGGTTCTGAAGAGAGTATCGCCGCGGCACGTTCAGGCCGACGGGGAACAAACGAGACTATCCAGGCAACCAGCATGGTGAGCGAGCGGAAAATAACCTTCACCGACGGCGGTGAGAACTCCGCCAGGTGACGATATCCACGGAACCCCAGCTTCAGGATATCCAGCAGGCTTTCCATCGGTTTATCTTCCGGGAAGCTATCCTGCCAAAGCGCCCACGTATCAGCACGGGCAAACGTACACTGTACAAAATCAATATGTTGTTGATTGGTCAACGGCATCAGCTGCAAACCAACTTCGCTGCCGTTCACGCGCGCAACCCTGACCGGGAAGGCATATTCTTGCTGTCCGCGTTTGAGCAGCAGATTCACCTTCTGCCCTTCCAGCACCTGCGCCTTACCGTGAATTTTGATCCCCAGACCGCCATCGGAATAGTCATGAACGGTACAGGAGAACAGGTGACCATCTTCGCGGGCAATCGCCGCCGGCATGCTCATTTCCACGCGGTGCGAGCGACGGACCTGCTTACTCTCCACTGAGACCGCTACTGCACCCCCGAGGATAATCAGGTTATAGAACACCCAGATGATACTGACCCAGACGGTCAGGACTTCATTTTGCGGGCCATAGAAATGACGCCAGATACCGGCCGCCACGCCAACCAGGTTCAGCAGCACCAGATAGATATAGGGGCGGGAAATGACCCAGTCGACGTATTCGTCTTCTACCAGCCCCCCTTTCGCCGTCACGTTGAACTTGCCTTTATGCGGGTTAATCAGCGCAACAAAGGTCGGCGGGGCGATATACCAGGCCAGCGTCGTTTCGTAGATTTCGCTCCAGAAAGAGTGGCGATATTTACCCTGAATCTTCGAGTTCGTCAGGCTTGCGTGGATCATATGCGGCAAGACGAAAAGCGCGATCATCAGCGCCGGCGCATAGATGATATAGGCGTGCAGCAGTAAAAACGCCAGCGGCGCGATGAGGAAGATTAACCGGGGAATACCGGATAAGAAGTGCATCATCGCATTGACGTAGCAGATCCGCTGGGCGAACTTCAATCCTTTACCAAACAATGGATTATCCAGTCGGAAAATCTGCACCATGCCACGCGCCCAGCGAATACGCTGGCCAATGTGCGCCGAAAGGCTCTCGGTCGCCAGGCCCGCGGCCTGCGGAATACGCATATAGGCGGAAGTGTAGCCGCGACGGTGCAGGCGCAAGGAAGTGTGGGCATCTTCGGTAACCGTTTCAACGGCGATACCGCCAATCTCATCCAGCGGGCCGCGACGAATCACCGCGCAGGAGCCGCAGAAGAAGGTCGCGTCCCACATGTCGTTACCGTCCTGCACCAGGCCGTAAAACAGCGTGCCTTCGTTCGGGGTTTTCCGGAAACGGCCCAGGTTGCGTTCAAACGGGTCGGGCGAGAAGAAATGGTGCGGCGTCTGCATCATCGCCAGCTCTTTCTCTTTCAGGAACCAGCCCATGGTCATTTGCAGGAAGGAGCGGGTCGGAACGTGGTCGCAGTCGAATATCGATACAAATTCGCCTTTGGCGTACTTCAGGGCGTTGTTGATATTCCCGGCCTTCGCATGCTCGTGGGTCGTTCGGGCGATGTAATGCACGCCAACATCTTTGGCGAACTGGCGAAACTCTTCCCGTCCGCCGTCATCGAGGATCCAGATATTGAGCTTATCTTTCGGCCAGTCGATACCTTGCGACGCATAAATGGTGTTTTTCACCACGTTAAGGTCTTCGTTATAGGTGGGAACGAAAATATCCACCGTTGGCCATTCGGCCATATCTTTCGGCAGCGGCACCGGCTGACGATTCAATGGCCATACCACCTGGAAGTAGCCCAGAACCAGTACCACCCAGGCATAGGTTTCAGCAAACAACAGCACGATACCGCACACCAGGCTGACAGGATCGTCCCAGTTCAGCGTCGAGGTATAGCGCCACCAGATGTAGCGACACGAGACGGTCAGCGAGAGAACAATCAGCATCAGGGCAGAAAAACGCCCCGGGATACGGCGCACCAGCAGCGCCACGCCCCACAGCAGCAGCAGGAAAATAAACTGCGAAAGCGGGTTAAAGGGCTGGGTAATACACAGCAGCGCCAGCACCAGAGAGAACGTCACCACCACGCCAAGAATCGTCTTGCGCAGTTTCGGGCTGACGTGCGCCAGCTCTTTATGTTTATTCAGATGGCCGGTGCGGTTGTTCATCCGTTCGGGAAGTTCATCCAGCCACTGCGTGTAGCGCCCGTGCACCCCTTCCAGGGCGACAAACGACCGCCAGTTGGCCTTTTTATCCGCCTCGGGTACACGCGTTGCCAGTAGCCACAGAGACTGGAGCAGATAGCGCAGCGGGTCCAGCAGGCGCGGGCGATGAGGATTGATATGTGGAAAATAATCATGGTGATTTGTCAGAATCGCCTGCCAGCGCGGCGTTTCCAGCGGCATCAGCGCCCAGGCCAGCGACGCCCACAGGCAGCCCAGCGCGGCGGAAAGCCACGAGGCACCGTGCTGGCGATAGTCGCTGTAGCGTTCGCTCAAACGTTCCGCGACCGGGGGGGCCAGCAGCAAGGTGCTCAGGCGCATCATTGCGTCTCCTTGCCGGAATAGTGCAGTAAACACCAGTTGGCGAGGGTCAGTATCTCTTCGGCGGCCAGCGAGTCATGGCGATATTCTCCGAGCGGCTGCTTCGCCGCCAGGCATTCCGCCATCGCCTCATCACGATGGACCGTGATCGGCAGAATACGGCGCTGGCTCTCAAGCCACAGCTGATATAAATCTTCCTGTAGCTGGCTGCCGACGCGCAGATCGTTGATCAGAATATCGCCATTCGCCGGCAGCGCCTGCTGATGCAGACGAATATGGCTGTTGCCATCCGGATGCACCACCACCAGCGTGCGATCGCAGGCGCTAATCAGCGCGCGGGTCAGCGGAGAATATCCTTCCGGTAAATCCAGCAGCAGCCAGCGATGATCGCCCTGCTGGGCCAGCTTCTCCACCATCCCGGCAAGAGGCTCCAGCGTCGGATACAGCTTATCGACGTTCTCTCTCTCCCCGGGTGACAGCAGACCGAAGGGCAAAATATCGATATGCGAGGTGTAGCGGATGCCGGCGTCACGCCAGTCGCGCCCGTCAATCAACGAGCGCGCCCAGCCATCACTGTGCGTCGCATCAACGTTGAAAAAATAGCGCAGCATATTGTCCGGGCTGGCGTCGATCACCAGAACCGTTTCACCGAGTAGCTGTAACGCCCAGGCCAGCGCAGCGGTAATCGACGTGGTGCCCACGCCACCGCGTATACCCTGTAATCCAAGAATAGCCATCGACGGCGTCCTTACTTTTTCTCTGCGAGTTCAGCCAATAATGGCCAGCGTTTCAGCGCCGCGGCTAACTGCTCGCGCCGGGAAATGTCGTGGTAATCAATTTCGGGCAGAGAAAATGCCCGGCTTAAAGCCAGGAAATCATTTTGAAAGGTATAACCCAGCGTTGCATCTGAAGGTACTGCAGGCTCTTTTCCCGGCATTTCGCTGTCCATTCAAAAAACACATAAATAAAACCCGATGTGTAAAAGGCTCATTCTCAAGTCACCTATATATGCTAAAACTGATACCCTTTAATTTCAATGTTAGGTTTACTCTGACGCTTTCGCTAGTAAACTGATCCAGTATGAATCAGGGCTCACGAGGAACGACGTGAATATCGTTTATACTTTAGGTATTTCATCATTATGGGACGAAGTCTGTCATATGCCCGTCGGGGGCGTGTGGTGGCTCAATGTCGACCGCTATACTGACGCGGTAAGCCTGCTCAATCATACCCTGGCGGCCCAGGATAAAGAGTGTAAGGTCGCCGCGATTGTCATGGGTGAAAAACCAAATAAAATTATATCATTAGACAAAGACCGTGGCCCGGAAAAAGTGGCATTATTCAGCATGCCTGACCTGACGGCAGGGCTGGAAGAAATGCATCGTGATTTACTCTGCTCGGTCGATCCTGCCAATTATTTTTTTATATTGCTGTGTGCGGAAAATGCCTGGCAAAACATAAAAAGCGAGAAAATAAGCGAGTGGGTAGAAAAATCTCACCGATGGGCTAAATATCATCAATGTTCCTTATTAATACTTAATTCGGATAATGATATAGACCAGCAGCTTTCACCGTTATTACACGAATATCGCGCACTTTCCGGGCTGGCAAGCATTCGCTATCAGGGTGATAATTTTCTCTATGATATTGCCTGGTGGGGCAGTGAAAAAGGCATGAGCGCACAGCAGCAGCTGACCGTTATTCAGGATGACGAAGGCTGGCGGCTGGCGGAAAACGAAGAAGCGACGGTGCAGCCGCGCAGCGATGAGAAAGTTGTCCTGAGCAACCTGCGGGTACTGGAAGGCGCCCCTGCGCTGTCCGAATACTGGACACTGTTTGATACTAACGACGCCGTATTTAACGCTGCCCGAACCGCGCAGGCGGCGACGCTGTTGTTTTCCGTAACGCAAAATGAACAGATTGAGCAGCTGGGGCGCTATATCCACACGCTGCGCCGCCAGCGTGGCAGCGCGTTGAAAATCATCGTGCGCGAACAGCTTCCGAGCCTGAGAACCACCGATGAGCGGCTGTTACTCAGCAGCGGCGCTAATATGGTTATCCCTTTCAGCGCGCCGCTTTCCCGCTGCCTGACACTGGTAGAAAGTGTACAAAAACAGAAGTTTACCCGACATATTCCGGAAGATTTCGCCACCCTGCTGACCTGGAGTCAGCCGCTCAAACTACGCGGCTACCAGAAGTGGGGAGATTTCTGCTCTGCGGTACATAACATCATGGCCAACACCATGCTGCCTGCGGACAGTAAGGGGGTAATGGTCGCGCTGCGTCCGGCTCCGGGGCTGCGCGTCGAGCAGGCGCTGACGCTGTGCCGCCCGAATCGCATGGGCGATATCATGACGATTGGTAACAACCGATTGGTGCTGTTTCTGTCGTTTTGTCGCGTAAATGACCTGGACACCGCGTTAAACCATATTTTCCCGTTGCCCACCGGCGATATTTTTTCCAACCGCATGGTCTGGTTTGAAGATAAACAGATCACGGCAGAAATTTTGTTGATGCGGGGCATTGCGCCGTCGCAGTGGAACACGCCGTTGCCCATCACGGTGGAGAAAAACACCCCCATCAACGCGACCCATGATGGACGCAGCTGGCGACGTATTCCCGAGCCGCATCGTTTGTCTACCGACAGGGAGAAAACGTCATGATGTCCATCAGTGATATTCTTCAACTGGTCATGCTCTGTGCCCTGCTGTTTTTTCCGCTGGGATATTTGACGCGCCACTACCAGCGCCGAATTCGCACCACCTTACGTTTGATGTTCTTTAAACCCCGTTATGTCAAACCGGCTGGCGTGTTACGCCGGGAAGCAACAACTCAGCAAGGCAAACTGAATAAATGACGAATGCAAAAACTAATGCGACGCCGCTGCCGCTTTGGCAGTACTGGCGTGGCCTGGCCGGTTGGAATTTTTACTTTCTGGTGAAGTTTGCGCTGCTCTGGGCGGGATATCTTAATTTTCATCCGATGCTCAACCTGGTCTTTCTCGCATTTTTACTGGTTCCCCTGCCAAAATATAAGCTGCACCGGGTACGGCACTGGATTGCCATTCCTCTCGGCATCGCCCTGTTCTGGCATGACACCTGGCTGCCGGGTCCGGAGAGTATTTTCAGCCAGGGTTCACAGCTTGCCGGCTTCAGCGCCGATTATCTCTGGGACCTGGTGACCCGCTTTATTAACTGGAATATGGTCGGTGCCTTCTTCCTGCTGCTGGTGCTGTGGATGTTCATCAGCCAGTGGCTGCGCGTGACGGTTCTGGTTTCCGCCATTATGGTTTGGCTGGCGGTCAGCCCGCTGCTCCCGGCCTTTACCTTGTGGCCTGCGGGTCAGCCAACCACGGCCGCCGCGACCACCGCGAAGACCAACACCACAACAACCGCCTCGGCGGGCACTCCCGCCGCCAGCGGCGATATTCCTGCGCAAACCGAACCGCCGACTTCGGCGAATTTGACCAACTGGCTCAACGCGTTCTATGCCTCAGAGCAGAAGCGCAAGACCCCGTTCCCGGATCAGCTCCCGGCAGATGCACAGCCGTTTGACCTGCTGGTTATCAATATTTGCTCGCTGTCGTGGTCTGATATTGAAGCCGCCGGGCTGATGGACCACCCGCTGTGGAAGCATTTTGATATTGTGTTCAAAAACTTTAACTCGGCGACGTCCTACAGCGGACCGGCGGCGGTACGTCTGCTGCGTGCCAGCTGCGGCCAGCTGTCGCATTCAAACCTCTATCAACCGTCGGGCAGCGATTGTTACCTGTTTGAAAACCTGGCCAAACTCGGCTTTACCCAGCAGCTGATGCTCGGCCACAACGGCCAGTTCGGCGACTTCCTGAAAGAGCTGCGCAGCTTAGGCGGGATGCAAAGTCCGCTGATGGATCAAACCGGGCTGCCGGTCAGCCTGCAGGCGTTTGACGGCTCGCCGGTCTATGACGATTTAGCGACCCTGAACCGCTGGCTGGAAACCGAAAATAAACAGGGCAACGCGCGTAACGCGACCTTCTACAACATCCTGCCGCTGCACGATGGCAACCACTTCCCGGGCCAGAGCAAAACGGCGGATTACAAAGTCCGCGCGCAGAAACTGTTCGACGAGCTGGATAACTTCTTTACCGAGCTGGAAAAATCGGGCCGCAAAGTGATGGTCGTGGTGGTTCCGGAGCACGGCGGCGCGCTGAAGGGCGACAAAATGCAGGTTTCCGGCCTGCGCGATATCCCGAGCCCGTCTATCACCAACGTACCGACGGCGGTTAAATTCTTCGGGATGAAGGCTCCGCATCAGGGTGCCCCGGTGGTTATCGACCAGCCAACCAGTTATCTGGCCGTATCGGAGCTGGTGGTGCGCGCGCTGGACGGTAAGATGTTTACCGAAGATAACGTGGACTGGCAGCAGTACACCGCTAACCTGCCGCAAAGCGCAGCGGTCTCAGAAAATGCTAACGCCATCGTTCTGCAGTACCAGGGGAAACCTTACGTTCAGCTGAACGGCGGAAGCTGGGTACCGTACCCGCAGTAATCCCTTACATGGCCGCAGGGGCAAGCCCTGCGGCCAGTATTTGACCGGTCTCTCAACCCGCTCTCTCCCCTTATCCTATCGCTACTCCTCTCCCGAAAAACCCGCTGCCCCACAGGCACGCGGTCTCCTGTGGCACACGCCGGCCAAAAAACGCAGTGACAGCGAACGCCTGGGGATATACGATATATATATGAATCATTACGGAACATATATACATGGGAATCGTAAAAATCTCTGACCTGCTGCATGACGACATCCGCGACGCCAGCAAGGCCATGTCACGCTCGGTGAATGCTCAGGCGGAATACTGGATCCGACTGGGGATGATGAGCGAGCTCTACCCGGAGCTTAACCACCAGCAAATCAAGATGATGATGCTTAAATCGGGATCCGATCGTTTACTGGAGGTCATCAATGCCATCAATTCCCATTAAAACGGCGGATGAGTTAGCCCGACAGCGCCGGGCAGGCGCGCTGCTGGCCTCGGTATTTGACATGCTGGATCAGCATATTCAGCCAGGCATAACCACCATGGAGATCAACAACCTGGCGGAGGCATTTATCGTTAATCAACTGCATTCGCGCCCGGCCAGTAAAGGGCAATACGATTATCCTTACGTGTTAAATACCTCGGTGAATGAAGTGATTTGCCACGGTATGCCCAAAGAAACGGAACACCTGAAATCAGGCGCGATCGTCAACGTCGACATTACGCTGGAAAAAGACGGCCTGATTGCCGATTCCAGCAAGATGTACTTAATCGGTGACGTTTCGCCGCTAGCCCGTCGTCTGGTGAAGAAAACGTACGAAGCGATGTGGAAAGGTATCAAAGCCGTTAAGCCCGGCGCCACGCTGGGCGATATTGGCCATGCCATTCAGAGCCATGTCGAAAGCAACGGCTACAGCGTTGTCCGGGAGTATTGCGGGCACGGTATCGGCCAGGAGATGCATGAAGAGCCGCAGGTACTGCATTATGGAAAGCCTGGCGAAGGTACCGTATTGCAGGAAGGCATGGTCTTTACCATCGAGCCGATGGTCAATCAGGGCGATTGCCGGACGAAAATCAAGAAGGATGGCTGGACCGTGGTAACCCGCGATAAGAAGCTCTCTGCGCAGTGGGAACACACCGTCGCCGTCACCGCCGACGGCGTCGAAGTCCTGACGCTACGCCAGGACGAAAACATCTCGCACTAAGCCGTTCAGGCCTATCGATACAGCCTTCAGCACGCCATAGGGTGCGGAAGGCTGGACAGATTATCGATCGTGTCCTGCCAGCCAGACCAGCAGTTTCAGGCTGGCGGAGTAGTAATCATCCTGAGCGGTAATTTGCGGGTCGCCCTGCGTCTCGCCCATCGTCAGATCGCGAACCGCCAGCAGGCCGCCGGTCATAAACCACGGGGAAACGTTATCAGTACTCACGTTAATCCATGCGGGCGTTTTCAGCCGCGGATAGCTCTGGAACCAGTTTTTCCACGGCGTCAGTAAGGCGCTTTGCGGATCGGCCCAGTAGAGATACAGCGGGATACGAATGGCGTCATAGCTCATGCGCGGCGGCCACTCTTTCGCCGGTTCCATCTTACCGTCAGCTTTCAGAGCAACCCAGTCGGTAGGAAGCTGCGTTTTGCCCCATGCCATTTTGCCCAGCAGCGCCTGACCATCGCTTTGCAGCTTGCGCCAGGCGGTCAGGTGCGTACGTGCGGCAAAGGCCTGCCACGCCGGGAAAATAAAGTAGGAAGGATTAAGGTTGAGATGGTCGTTGCGGTTGAAGCCTTTGGCGCCGGGTAGCATCACCTGATAGCCGGCAAAGGTCACCACCGTATTTTTCAGCAGCGATGCGGTAATGGCGTCTGACGCATTTCCGTAGGCTTTATCCCCCCACTGCTGCTGCGCGCGCAGCAGCGCCCAGGCAATCATGGTATCGCCATCGGTCGCATCGTTCTTGTCAGCAATAGGGTTCGGCGCGACCGGGTTGTAGCGCCAGTAAAAGAGTCCGTTGTCTTTATTGCGTAGCGTTTTATCCGTCCATTGCCACATCTTGTCAAAGGCCGGTCGATCGTTCTTCGCAACCGCCAGCAGCATCGCGAACCCCTGACCTTCGGTATGGGAAATATTCCCGTTACCGGTATCGACGATCCGCCCGTCAGCCATCAGAAAGCGTGATTTATAGCTTTCCCACGCGGTGTCTGCCCACGCGCGGGGAAGGACCATCATCGTCACCATGACTGCGATTACAGCACGCAAAGACATATGTTCACCCGTTATGGATGGAAGTAGAGGAACTGAACATCAGAAACCGAGAATAGCCGCTCGCGCTGTAAAACCACGTGCGCACCGCCCCCTTGCCCCTGTAGCCAGCGAGAATAAAGCCCCTCGAGTATGGCACAAAATGCATTGCACCAGCGCACGCGGCGCGCATCATCGCGGCTTACCGGCAGCGCGCGATGGCGCAGGCGCAGGCCTTCCTCGCCGACATCCACGCTAACGACGCCCCACTGAAAGCGGCTGAGCAGTTGATTGATATTGGCCTCCAGCTGCCCCACCGTCTCAGACTCCGGCAGCGGGTAGCTATCCGCCAGGGTTTCCCCCATCTGGCGTAAAAATGGCTGGCTCTCCAGCTCACCGGCGTTGTTCAGCATCCCGTCAACCATAATGAGCAGCAGATCAAACCATCCGGCGGGCGTTTGCTGCTGTTGAAACCAGGCCATGACTTCCGCGTTGTTTTTCTCCGTCATGATCAGTTATCTCCCAACATATAGCGGATATAGAGACCGGCGGTGCTCTCGTTGTAATCACCGAAGGTGTCGTAGCCAATCTGGCCGCCCAGCGTCATCTGTTTGTTCACCTTGTAATCCGCCCCGGCGCGCAGCGTATAGCCAATGCCGCTCTTCGAGGTCGCTGAATAGTAAGCCTCTTTGGCAAAACCATTGGCCACCGCAGTCTCCAGGGTCTGTTGCCACTCGGAATTCGTCGGGAAGTAGGCGCTCTTATCCTGGCTGTAAGATTGATAACCCACCGAGCCGCCAAGCTTCATCGTCCAGTTGTCATACTTCTCCGTCAGGTTGACCGGCAGCGAAACGCTCACGTAGTTTTGCGGGCTGAAGTAGCCCCCTTGACCATAGGTGAAGTAGCTCAGGTTCTTCGAGTAATCCATGTAGCTCATACTCAGACCGGCCTGCAGCTGACGATATTCGTCATGGTAAGGGCGTAAATAAACTCCGGCATTGGCGTTGATGCTGGTGTTGCTGGCCACGTCGCTACCAATGTAGCTGTAGCCCCCGCCGCCGACGTAGAAACCGGCATCGCCATCGTCATAGCTCAGCTGCAGGGTGCCGCCGTTCTTCGTCACCTGCCCCCAGGTTTTCCCGGAGTAAGAATCTTTCAGGCCCACGTAGGAGAGCAGGCTGTCGGTCAGTGAACGGCGTTCACCGGTGAAGATCAATGACAGATAGTTGGTCAGCTTCGGCGACCACTTCACGCCGCCCACCACGGTGTTGAGATCCTGGCCCAGCGGCGTACTGCCGATGTCCACACGATAATCATCGCCGCTCAAGGCCAGGGCCAATTCAACGCCATTTGCCTTCTGCGAATCCGTTGAACCGCTGGCCTGATCGACATTCGGTTTCAGACTCGATGAGGCAAGATAGCTGGCCACTTTGCCAGAATCATAGGCTCCCAGTTTCGCCAGATTCTCCATCCCGCTACTGGTCGTTGCGTTGAAATCAGACGGATCCAGCGTCCCCAGGGAGCTCAAGGCTGCCGCGCCTGGGTTACTCGCGAAATAGGCAAGGCGCTCCGCTTCGGTCATCGCCGCAATCGCCGCCTGTTCACTGGTGGCGGTGGATACCATGTTCGATACCGCGTTGGAGAGCGGGTTCGAGCCGTAGCGCCGCCAGGCGTCGCCGCTGGCGGTACCGGCGTTAAGCGAAATCGGCGTCACGGTAAAATCAAAACGCGAGTCGCCAAACGGTGATGAAGACCAGGTCAGCGGCGTTTTCATCTCGGTCAGCTTACTGGTCCCGGATTCGCCGTCGCGCCCGCGCACTTCCATACCGCCCTGGAGCCAGGTGCCGGTTTTATCCTGTAACGACTCCATCATGGTATCGACCTGGCGCAGCATGCGGGTTTGCGCGGTCTCCACCGGGAGGTCGGGACGCTGGATGCCGGGCAACGTGGTTCCGCCGCCTGTCGATACCTGAGAAACCTGCCACGGCATATACTGCCCGTAGGTTGAAGCCGTTCGCGTGGTGGTTGGTGTCCGGGAGACACCCACAAACGGGTTATCCGCCGCCAGCACGCCGCCAACGGTCGGCGTCTGTGCGCTGTTGCTGCTCTGCAGTCCCAGCAGTTTGCCACGCGCACTTCGCAGATACGTCATCGCCTGCTGATGATGCCCCTGCGATTCTGCAACGCGTGCCAACAGCAGTAAACGATCCGGGGTGTTATCCTGGCGCAGCCCGCCGGCCAGCTGTTCCGCCCGGTCGTTATCGCCAGCCGATAGTGCAACGTCGATGGCACCGGTGCGCGCCGCCTGATCCGGCGTATCGCGGGTCATCAGGTAGTCATAGACCACGCCGGCTTCTTTGTTCATTTTGCCGCTCTGATAGAGACGCGCCATCGCGAACATCAGATCGGTATTTTGCGGGTCGCTTTGCATCGCCCCCATCAGCTTGTCATAGGCTGCGGCGTAGTTGCCCTGCTCCCGCAGTCGGTCGGCTTCGTTGATCACGTAACCATTGCGGATACTGGCCAGCTGCGTTGGGGTACTGCTTGCCTGAAGCTGCGGGTTGGTTAGCAGCGCCTGTGCTTCGTTCGTCAGACCCGCCTGATTGAGAACCGACACCTGATCGGCGTAATCACCGGCATTTCCCGTGATCCCACCGCTGATATTGTTACGCACCAGCGTAACCGCCGTGGAAACATCGCCGCTCTGCGCCAGCAATCGCGCCAGCTTGCCCACGTCAGCCGGTGATTTTGGCGGCGTCGATGACAGCGCTTTTAAGGTATTCGCTGCCGCCACGCTGTTGCCCTGGGCGAGATAGTTTTGCGCGGTCGCCAGCTGCAGGTTGTAGTTCACCCGTTGGCGCAGGTCTCGCATCTGGCTGGTCTGGCTGGCCGCGGGGATCCGCCCGAGCAGCGTCTGCGCCTGCTGCCAGCCGCCGTTCTCACTGGCGAACAGCGCAGCGGCGTACAGCGAATTACTGCTGGCGCCGGGACGATACGCGGCTGCCATCGTGGATGCCGCTTCGCTGTCATTACCTGATTTTTGTAACAATCGGGCTAAATCGAGACGCATCCAGGCATCGTCCGGGTAGCGAGAGACGCCCTGGCGCAGCGTCGCAATGGCGCCGTTAACGTTGCCGCTGTTGGCCTGCTCCTGCGCCTGCCGACGTAGTGAATCGCCCGGCATACCGGTCACGATTCGCGGCTGCAGTTTTTGCTGCAAATTCTCCGGCAGCGTACGCAGCATCGCCTGCGCTTCCGCCGTTTTATTTTGCTCACGCAGAACGTAGTAGAGGTTTTCACGCGCCGGACCATTTTGCGGCTGATCGTTG
The DNA here is from genome assembly GCF_051131765.1 of Klebsiella sp. I138. Lineage (NCBI taxonomy): Bacteria > Pseudomonadati > Pseudomonadota > Gammaproteobacteria > Enterobacterales > Enterobacteriaceae > Klebsiella > Klebsiella sp. I138. The sequence continues at coordinate 4,401,226 of NZ_CP180447.1, read as the reverse complement.
AGCAACGAACGCAGCGTTTGCTCCGCCTGAGGAAGATCTTTGTTATGGCGAAGCACATCGGCACGGAACAGTTTGGCCGATGCCCCGCGCGTTCCGCTCTGCTGAGCCAGCGGAGCAGAAAGCGCCAGCGCCTGGCTAATATTGCCCTGCTTGTAAGCCTGCTGCGCCTGAGCCAGCTGGCCGTAGAATAACGCATCCGCCGCCTGCTGACGTCGCGCCGCCGAATCATTGCCACCAAGATCCGCCGCCCGGCTGAGATACTGCGACGCGGCCTGGAAGTCACCGTTACGTTGGGCGATATACCCCATCCCGGCCAGCGCGTCCGCGTCCTGCGGGTTGGTTTGCAGCACTTGCTCAAACTGCTGTTTCGCCGCGGTAGTATTACCGCTATTGAGGTTAACAAACCCCTGTCCGCGCGCCTGGCCGCTGATGCGCGTGCGGTAGTAATTCTGTACTTCGGTATCCTGCGGATGACGCTGCATCCAGGTATCGTAAAACGCCTGGTCTCCTGCCTGCGGCCCCAGCCACAGCAGCGCCTGACGCAGGCCGCTGTCGGCATCTTTACTGCCGCTGGCCATGGATTCCAGCATTGAAATCCCTTCCCTGCGGGTATCTTCCCGCCAGGTCAGCGCCTTACCCAGCGCCACGCGCGGGGCGTTCTCCTGCGGATGCTGTGCCACGTACTGGCGCAGTTCATCGACCGCCTGTGGATAGAGCGTTTTGTCGCTGGCCATCGTCATGTAGTATTCACCGGCCAACCCCGGTGGCGGGGTATTGCCATTGAACATGCTGCGCCAGGTCGTCAGCGCCGCCGGAATATTGCCGCTACGCGCCTGCTGTCTTGCCAGGCTGAGCTGCCCCTGCGGTACCTGAGCCATTTTTTTGGCGTTATCCAGCTCCTGTAAATTCGGGCTGCCTGGCGAGGTCTTTGCCAGCCGCGCCCGCCACTGGGCCGCCGTCTGAAGATCGCCGCCCTGCTGCGCCCAGAGCGCCATCAGATACATGGCCTGAGTGTTGTTGGCATCGACCAGCAGAACTTTCTGCAGTGATTCCATCGCCAGCTCATCGTGCGATTTTTCATGCCAGTAATTGGCCTGGGCAAACAGCGCCTGCAGTGCGGCATCATTCCCCGCGGCGACGGCATCCCCGAACGCCCCTATGGTCAACGCGCCTGACAGACAAAATGTGGATAATCTGCGGGTCGCCCTGCTCTTCATTGTAATGGCTCGTTTCATTGGCTATCCCCCGAACTCAGACGCTTGCGTGCATGGCGTTTAAACATGGCGGTGAGCGCCAGGCCGATGACCGTTGTGGCAAGCAGCCCCAACAGCGCGAGCAGACCGGAGTGCTGGTTGGCATACCAGACGGCCATCATGTACCACGGCATCTGCCCGCTCGGGAATGGCGTACTCACCTGGAAGCTGCGCACGCCATTGTCACTGGTGATAACCGCCGTATCGCCACGGATACCGGCGTTAATATGCGGGGAATCAAGGTCGCTTTTCAGTCTCGCAAGCTGATCGTCGTTGCTGGCCATCGCCACCACCACCGTCCGCTGTGGGTTCCACGGCGAGCGATAGCTAATAAAGCCGCGCCAGGCGGTGCTGGAGGAGAGGTAGCGATCGGCGTCAACGCTGGCGGATGTCCAGTCGCCGGTTATCCAGCGCTGAACTTTTGAACCCAATCCTGACTCACGGACTCCCAGCTGGTTATCCGCTGGGTAATAGGGCGAATCCTCTAACAGGCGTTGGTTAAACGTTTTCTGATCGAGAGCACTGACCGCCAGCACATCACGATCGCGCAGGTACTGCATGCCTGCACCACCGCTGGGAACGCCTAACACTACCCGGTTGTTCGCCAGCGCCGTGCCGGTCGCGTTGCCCGAGCGAGCGGCCAGGTTTAACAGGGTGGCGACCTGCGTTTCCGACGGTTTTTCCGCCAGCAGCAGCGTGGTTTGCGAATAGTCCGCCAGCCGTGAGAACGGGAACGATGCCCCGACGAAATAGGAAAGATTCGGCAACAGGGAGAAGTGTCGCGTATTGCTCAAATCAATCCATGAATCATCGGTAATCCGGCTCTTGATGTTGTTATTGAGCACCACCGAGCAGGGGGCGTTTTCTTTCGGCGCCACGTTGAAATAGAGCGACAGCTGGTTATCCCCGTAGATCAGATACGGCGCCAGCGGAATGGTAAACCGCTCCTGACGCGCATCTCCTCCCAGGTGACGCCATAATTTCTCCAGCGGCCCCTGCTTGTTCAGCGGCAGGTTGTGCAGGAAGGTATTATTGAGCGTCACGCTTAATAACGACTGATCCTCATTAATCCAGCTTTCCGACGGGAAACGATAGCCAATCTGCAGGGGGATGGTTTCCCCATCCCACAAATAGAGGTCCGGCGCCGCGCGGAAGGCCACGCGCAGCGGTTCGTGCCAGACGCCGTTCACGGTCATGCTCTGGTCTTTACGCAGCAGCTCGCTAATTTTTACCGGTCGATCGGTCGGGATCCAGCGCGGGGCATCGTACGGTTTACCGACCGGGATCGCCTGCGGATCCACGCTCAGGCTCGCGGTCTGTGGCGCAATATTGCCACGGGTCAGCCGCCAGGCCGCCGCACGCAGCGCCGCATCATTTTGCCCGACGATCAGCAGCAGTTTGTAGGTGGGGTTACCCGGGTTATCGATAATCTGCAGCAGCGGTTTATCGGTTTGCGGCAGCGTTAACCCACCGACCTGGTCACCCGGATGGCCGATAATAATGCCGTGACGCTCCGGTAAACGGTCGCGCAGCGCGCTAAAGGCAATACCGCGATAATCCGCCTGAATACCCAGCCATGACGAGATCAGCGCTGCGGCACTAAACACATCGGCGCCCGATTTATCCGGGTAGGCCACCGCGATGTCCGCCGGGGTCATCTGCATGCTGTCAAAGAACGGACGCGGGAAGTGGCTTAAATCATTGCTGAGATTCAGCGGCTGGCTTTCCCAGTTAAAGCGCGAGGCCGGTAAAATGGTGATGCCCGACGTGTCATGCGTATTGAGCTGGCACTGCATGTTGTCGCCATCATTCACTTTAAAGCTCAGGTTGTTGCTGGAAACCATCAGCGCCGCCGGAATATCCAGCTGATAGTGCGAAATATCCGCGCCGTCCGTGCCCAGCGGCACCGTGCCCAAAGGCTGACCGTTGAGCATCAATTGCAGCGTGGCGTTGCGCGCGGCCATTTCTGGCGATACCTGAACATCCAGCATCAGTTCAGCATGGGTAACAACCTGGTCTGAAGGCAGGGTAAAATCCGCGCCGCCCTGCTGCTGCCCGCCGCTGAGAATAATGCCATCCGGCATGCCCATCTGTGACAGATTGAGGCTACCCCCGACCACCGGGGTCAGCGGTGCAACATCCGGCGTTGCCGTATTAACCGGTGGAGGTAATACGGGCAGCGAAGCCGCCGGTTCTGCCGCCGTGGGTTCTGATGGCTCAGGCGATGCCGACGCTTCAGGCGTCGTGGGTGCTTCTGATGACTCTGGCGTCGCCGTGGGTGCCGCTCCCGCCGTCGACACCGATGCTGATTCATCAACGGCGGTACTGCCCGTCGCCGCACCTTGCAGCGGGAAATTCAGCGGTGCCGAACGATCGGCTGACGCTTCTTCGCCGTGCAGCGCAGGCACGGAAAACATGCCGGCCAGGAGCGCAAGCGTGGTTAATCGCTTCATAGTTGGCCATCCTCCTGCGCGGTATTCGCAACAGGTTTTTGCCGACGACGGCTGCCGCGTGTTTTCCAGCTCAGCCAGAACAGTTCAAATACGCAGCGTAAGATGGTCACGAAAGAACGGAACGGGTTATCCTGCGGACGCGGCGGGTTAATCCATGCATCGGCACGCGCCAGCACCACTCGCACCAGTTCACGGCGCAGAGAGAGAGGAATGTTTTCATCAAACTTGAGGCGAATAAAGTTCTCATCAGCCGTTACCTGCTCGGCCGGAATACAAATGGCGCCGGATTGCAGAATCAGTTCAATCTCTTCGATAGCATCCTGCAGATGGCGGTCGTCCGGGACAGCAATACGGCACCCGCCCATCGACAGGTCTGCGGTATGACTACGTGATACAACGCCGCTGGCATAGTGAATCAACACCGGAATATTTACGTCAATACGGATAGTTTTTCGCACCTGACGAGTTTCCCGCGCAACGGCAATCGCCGCCAGCAGGAAGATCAGGCTGTAGAGCCCCCAGCCGACGTTCAGCGCGATAACGTTAGGGTCCGAGCCGAAATAGTCATGCCCGATGGCGCGGACGATACCGACAATCACACCGACCCCCAGCAAACATGCCACCACCAGATGCGGCCTGACGACGGTAAAGTCGAAGTAGCCCACATCCAGCAGTCCCCCTTTGTCGGTCACGTTGAATTTCCCACGTTTCGGGAAAATCATCGTCACCAGCGTCGGCAGCACCAGATGGAATGCCAGAACGATGTCATAGATTTCCCCCCAGAAGCTGTAACGATAGCGACCGTTCATTCGGGAGCCGACATAGATCGCGAGGAACAGATGCGGGAGCGCATACGAGACAATCAGGCTCGCCGAGGAGTAGATAATATTCAGGTTAAACAGCAAATAGGCCAACGGTGCGGTGACAAACACCACCCGCGGCAGGGCAAACTGGTAGTAAAGCATGGCGCTGAGGTAGCACAGGCGCTGTTGGAAAGTCAGCCCGCGGCCCAATAGCGGGTTATCGAGGCGGAAAATTTGCGTCATCCCACGCGCCCAGCGGGTTCGCTGGATCACGTGAACCACTAAACGTTCGGTGGCTAAACCCGCAGCCAGTGGGATATCGAGGAACGATGATTTCCAGCCAAGACGCTGAAACTTAAGCGCGGTGTGCGCATCTTCGGTCACAGTTTCAACCGCAAAGCCGCCAATATCGTCCAGCGCTTTACGCCGAATCACCGCACAGGAGCCGCAGAAGAAGGTCGCATTCCAGTTATCGTTGCCCTGCTGAATCGGGCCATAGAACAGCATCCCTTCATTGGGAATATTGCGGCCAACGGAGAGGTTACGTTCAAATGGATCCGGCGAATAGAAGTAGTGTGGGGTCTGCACCAGCGCCAGCATCGGATCTTTGAGGAAGCCGCCAACCGTCGCCTGCAGGAATACGCGGGTTGCCACGTGGTCACAGTCGAAGACGCAAATCAGCTCGCCCTGGGTCAGGGTCATTGCGTGGTTCAGGTTGCCCGCTTTGGCGTGTTTATTATCGTTACGGGTGATATACCCCACGCCCACATCGGCGGCGAACACCGCGAACTCACTGCGCTTGCCATCGTCCAGCAGATAAATTTTCATTTTATCCGCCGGATAATCAATGCACTGCGCTGCCAGCACGGTATCACGTACCACTTCCAGCGGTTCGTTATAGCTGGGAATATAAATATCGACCGTCGGCCACGTGCTCATGTCATCCGGTAGCGGAACAATTTCACGCTTCAGCGGCCAGACCGTTTGCAGGTAGTTCAGCAGCAGCATCACCCAGATGTAGACTTCCGCCAGAAACAGCCCCATCCCCAGCACCGTCTCGATACCGGAGTTAAAATGCAGGGTTTGCGTCAGGCGAAAATACATATAACGGGTAGACATCAGCAGCGAAGTCACGACCATAATGACCGAAATACTGCGCTTTTTGCTAAAGCCCATTAAAAACAGAATACCGATACTCAACAGGCCAAAGAGATACTGCTTTTGGCTGTCCATCGGCGTAATAATAACCAGAACGGCAATGGGCGATAGCACCAGTGCCAGCAACCAGAAAAGAGACTTTTTCATTCAGCAGCCCTGCAATAAGTTAAAGCCCTGACATGCGAGGCTGGCTGTGCACCGTGCCGTCGCCAATTTTGATACCCAACAGCGCAGAGATTTTTTTTGCAATGATTTCAATGTCAAAGGCGGCTGCAGAGGAAGAGCTAAAGTCGAGAATCGACTTCTGAGAAGCATTTGCTTCTACCACGCTTTCATCGCGATGGATAATACCCAACAGACGATCGCCCAGTTTTTCTTCCATCAGAGCGGTCACGTCGCGACTGACCTGACGACGATTATCACTCTGATTCAGCACGAAAAAGTGCCCAAGTTTGTGGTTAAGCTTACCGCCGGTTAAACGCTGCTTTTCCACATGCGCCAGCGTCGACATCGAGGCCGTATCCGCCAGCAGCGGTACCAGATGGAGATCGGCCAGCGACGTTAATGCCGTTAACGCCGGTGAAGGTCCAGGAGGCAGGTCGGCGATGATAATCAACCCTGGGTAGTTCAATAAGGCCGCCAGCCCACGGGTAAGAAAATGCGCATCACTGGCAAGGTGTTCATCGAAAGCCTGATGCTGCGCCTCGCTCACATCGCCATAGGGCAGGACAAAAATATTGCTGCCCGCGCTCAATACGCACTGGCTCCAGTCATGAAGCTCCAGCGCTTTTGCGACATAGCCGCGCTCATCGCTCAGAGGGACGCCAAAATGCAGGCGCAGCGCATTTTGCACATCAAAGTCGATAGCCAGAACTTTGCTGCCCGCGCGAGCCAACGAATAGGCCAGGTTTGCCGCGAGGGTCGTTTTTCCTACGCCGCCTTTTGGAGAACACACGCAGATCAACGGCATGTCGCAATCCTTTCTAAAAGTGATTTCAGCGGCTGATCTTTATTTTTCGCCACCGGTTCAGCGGCTTTTGCCGCAAATAAATGAGCATAACCTTCGGACGCCTGCGCAGAGGGCATCACCGGACGAGCAGCTACCGGTGGTGCTGGCGCCACGGGTGGCGCAGAGACGGGTACTGCCATCGCTGGTGCCGGAGCCATTGTCACCACTGTGGCCGCAACCGGAAGAGGCTCAGACGGAACAGAGACGGCAACAGGGGGTGGCGCGACCGGAGTCGGAACGACAGGCGATGAGACGGAAGGCGTGTGCACGGGTTCGGCTTCGGTTTCGACCCAATGAAACATATCGGTAGGAACCTGCTGCGGTATCGGCAACGATACCGATCCTCCCATGGCCAGCGAGGATTCTTTTTCTTCTCCAGGCGTGAGCTGATTGAGGATAACCCAATCTCCCTGTTCCCGGGCGGCTGCGTGTGATGAGAGGTCCTTGAAATGTAGACTTTGCGTACGAGTCTTTTCCTTGAAGCGCTGCAAATCATCATAATGGTTCATGGATAACCTCATGATTCTAAAAGCATAATATTTTAGCTGTTTTTATTTTGAAACTACGTCCTTAGAGCATAGTTTATTTTATTGTTTTTCATCAACTTAAGTTGATCGGGATGACCAACAATACAATGACTATGTATAGGGATATTGGTCAGGGTGGCGTAATTCACTGATAGTTTTGTGGTTACCCTACCATTTCTTATATGAAATGATAGCTCCATTTTTTAGGAGGTCTTTGCCCACAAAACCTGAACCCACCGCACCATTAAAAATAACCAGTTTTTTATCTCGTTAAATTTTAAATAATACGCAGAATAAATAACCATGCCGCTTGCTGGAATATATTTTAATCTTTTTATATCGTTATATAAATAGGTCAAATTGCTTATTTAAGCTAAAAAACATCAGCCAGGTACATTCTCAATGCTTTATTTTTCCCGGAGGAAGCATTGCGGCTGCTGTCGAAAGTTCTGGGCCCTTCGACAGCAGCGCGAGACATCAGGCGAGGTGTTTTTCCTGATTTTCATCCTGGTCAACGGCAAAGCAGGCCACCAGCTGCCCACCATAGTTCTTCAGCTGCGGCTGTAGCTGCGTGCACGGACCGAAGCGACGGCGACAGCGAGCATTAAAGGCGCAGCCCGGAGGCGGGTTCAGCGGGCTCGGCAGCTCGCCGGTCAGCTTAATTCGCTCGCGGCGGTCGTCCGGGTTCAGGCGTGGCGTGGCCGACAGCAGAGCCTGGGTATAGGGGTGCTGCGGGTTGTTGAAGATCTGGTCCTTCGACCCTTTCTCCACGCAGCGGCCGAGATACATGACCATCACTTCATCAGCAATATGCTCCACGACCGACAGATCGTGGGAGATGAACACGTACGACAGTCCCATATCCTGCTGAAGATCCATCATCAGGTTAAGCACCTGCGCGCGAACCGACACGTCCAGCGCGGAGACGGGTTCATCGGCAATCACCACATCCGGGTCCAGCATCAGACCACGGGCAATGGCAATACGCTGCCGCTGACCGCCGGAGAACATATGCGGATAGCGATCGTAATGTTCGGCTTTCAAGCCGACCTTCGCCATCATCGCCAGCGCTTTTTCACGGCGCTGTTCTTTGCTCAACGACGTATTGATCTGCAGCGGTTCCTCCAGAATCTGCCCCACTTTTTTACGCGGATTCAGCGAGCCGTAGGGGTTCTGGAACACAATCTGGATTTTCTGCCGGCGCAGCTTTTGCGCCGTGGCGTCAGGCTTTAATAGATCCTGGCCCTGGTAGTAAAGTTCGCCACCGGTCGGGATCTCAATCATCGTCAACAGACGACCCAGCGTCGATTTTCCGCAGCCGGACTCGCCGACCACCGCCAGCGTTTTCCCTCGTTCGAGAGTAAACGAGACGCCGTCCAGCGCTTTGACCAGGCGTTCAGGCGCAAACATCCCCTTCTTCACCGGGTAATACTTTTTCAGGTCAATGGCCTGCAACAAAAGCTGTTGCGTGGTGGCCTCATGGGTACTCATAGCGTAGGCCTCCCGGCATCATCAAGTGGGTAGTGACATTTCGACTGCCGGCTGCCGGCGACGACGTTCAGTTCTGGTTCCTCGCTTCGGCACTTATCCGTGGCGTAGGGGCAGCGCGGATTTAACAGGCAGCCGTTGGGCCGGTCATATTTACCGGGTACCACGCCAGGGAGCGACGCCAGCCGCGCTTTATCCTGGGCAAACTCAGGCAGTGCACGGAGCAGCGCCTGAGTATACGGATGGCGCGGGGCGCGGAAGATATCCTTCGCATCACCCGCTTCCACAACCTGACCGGCATACATCACAATAATTTTGTGTGCCGCTTCGACCACCAGCGCCAGATCGTGCGTGATCAGGACCAGCGCCATGTTCTCTTTTTGCTGTAAATCCAGGAGCAGTTCAATGATCTGCGCCTGAATCGTCACATCCAGCGCGGTGGTGGGTTCATCCGCGATCAGCAGCTTCGGCCGACAGGCAATCGCCATGGCGATCATCACACGTTGACTCATCCCCCCGGAAAGCTGGTGCGGATAGACATCCAGGCGCGATGCGGGGTCGGGGATACCAACCAGCGTCAGCAGATCGATCGCCCGCTGAATACGGGTTTTCTTATTTCCGCCCTGATGTGCCTTAATGGCTTCCATAATCTGGTAGCCGACGGTGTAACACGGATTGAGGCTGGTCATCGGGTCCTGGAAGATCATCGCGACTTCCGCCCCCACCAGCTGGCGGCGCTCTTTTTCCGAAATACGTTTCAGATCGCGACCGTTAAATTCCAGCTTATCCGCCATCACGCGGCCGGGATAATCAATCAACCCCATAATGGCCAGCGAGCTGACCGATTTACCGGAGCCGGACTCGCCGACAATGCCAACCACTTCACCCTGGTTAACGCTGTAGCTCACGCGGTCTACCGCGCGAAACGGTGTTCCTTCGTCGCCGAAGTGCACCGATAATTTATCAACATTCAATAACGCCATCTCGAACCTCTTACTGCTTCAGTTTGGGATCGAGCGCGTCACGCAGACCGTCACCCATCAGGTTAAATGCCAGCACCGTCAGCAGAATCGCGACACCCGGGAAGGTGACGACCCACCAGGCACTCTGCGCAAACTGCAACACGTCGGAGAGCATCGTGCCCCACTCCGGTGTCGGCGGTTGCGCACCCATGCCAAGGAAGCCAAGAGCAGCCATATCGAGAATGGCGTTAGAAAAGCCCAGCGACGCCTGAACAATCAGCGGAGCAAGGCAGTTAGGTAGAATATTGACGAACATCTGGCGTACTGCTCCCGCGCCTGCGACCCGCGAAGCGGTCACATAGTCGCGATTCACTTCGACCAGCACCGCCGCGCGGGTCAATCGTACATAGTGCGGTAGGGCAACAAAGGTAAGCGCCAGCGAGGCGTTCACAATCGAGGGGCCGAAGATAGCCACCAGCACCAGCGCCAGCAGCAGGCTTGGCAGCGCCAGCATGATATCGACGATACGCATAATGATAGAGTCAATCACGCCGCCGAAGTAGCCGGCGATCAGGCCCATCACGACGCCGAGAATCAGCGACAGCACCACCACCAGACAGCCAACCAGCAGCGATAAACGTGCGCCGTACATCAGTCGCGACAGAATATCGCGGCCCACATCATCGGTGCCCAGCAGATGCGCAAAGCTTCCCCCTTCCTGCCAGGCCGGCGGCGCCAGCAGCACGTCGCGGAACTGATCCGCCGGGTTGTAGGGTGCCAGGAAGTTAGCGAACACGGCGATAATAATCATAATCGCCACGTAGACCAGGCCAACAACCGCCCCTTTGTTGCGTTTGAAATAGTGCCAGAACTCCTGCAAAGGGGTCATTGGCACCGGTGCGGCAACAACTTTATTTTCAGTAATTTGTGACATGATGGCCCCTTACTTCTTGTGCCGAATACGCGGGTTCACCACGCCGTACAACAGATCGACCAGCAGGTTGACGAGGATAATCATCGTCGCGACCAGCAGTACTCCACTCTGCACGACCGGGTAATCACGGCGCTGCAAAGCATCAATCAGCCAGCGCCCTAGCCCCGGCCAGGAGAAAATGGTCTCAGTCAGGATGGCGCCTGCCAGCAGCGTTCCCACCTGGAGCCCAATGACCGTGACCACCGGCAGCATGGCATTACGCAGCGCATGGACCACAATAACGCGCATCCGGCTCAGCCCCTTGGCACGCGCGGTACGAATGTAATCCTCACCCAGCACTTCCAGCATTGATGAGCGGGTCATGCGGACGATAACGGCCAGCGGAATGGTGCCCAGCACGACGGCCGGCAGAATCATATGCATCACCGCATCAATAAAATCACCGGGCTCACCCCAGATAGCGGTGTCGATCAGCATAAAACCGGTCAGCGGCAGGGTATCGTCGAGGAAGACCGTATCGCTGATGCGCCCGGAGACCGGCGTCAGATTCAGCTGCACCGAAACCAGCATAATCAGCATCATTCCCCACCAGAAGATCGGCATGGAATAGCCGGTCAGCGCGAGGCCAACGGAGGTATGATCGAAGATAGAACCGCGCTTAACCGCCGCCAGAACGCCCACCGGGATCCCGACAGCGACGGCGAAAATCATCGCACACACGCCCAGTTCCATTGTGGCTTTAAAGCGTGGAACAAATTCCTGCCACACGGGAATACGGCTTTTCAGCGAGATGCCTAAATCACCGTGCAATACGCCCCAGATATAGTGGACATACTGCTGCCACATCGGCTTATCAAGGCCCATTTCAGCCAGTAGCTGAGCATGACGTTCAGGGGAAATACCACGTTCGCCCGCCATAATCATCACCGGGTCACCGGGAATCATATGCACAAAGGCAAAGGTGAGAAGGGTAATACCGATAAATGTCGGGATGACAAGTCCCAAACGTCGGAGGATGAACTGCAACATAACCCGGATTCTCTATAGTGACGCCCTGCCTGGTGACAGGAGGTCTGTATTGCTCACAAATGTAAATCCCCCCTCCCCGTTAAGGGAGAGGGGAAACATACTGTTTATTATTCGACAGAGACGTTTTCGAAGTGGTGCTTGCCTAACGGGTCAACCACGTAGCCTTTAACTTCTTTACGCACTGGCTCAAACACGGTGGAGTGCGCGATGATCAACGCCGGAGCCTGATCATGCATCACGACCTGAGCCTGTTTGTAGAGCTCGATACGTTTGTTGTGGTCATCGGTCGCGCGCGCCGGCTGAATCTGATCTTCAAACGGCTTGTAGCACCAGCGAGAGTAGTTCGAACCGTCTTTCGCAGCCGCGCAGCTGAACAGGGTCGCGAAGAAGTTATCCGGATCCCCGTTGTCGCCGGTCCAGCCCATCATAACGGTCTGGTGCTCGCCTGCTTTCGCACGCTTCAGATACTCGCCCCACTCGTAGGTGACGATCTTGGCCTGGACGCCAATTTTGGCCCAGTCAGCCTGGATCATCTCAGCCATACGGCGCGCGTTCGGGTTGTACGGACGCTGTACCGGCATTGCCCACAAATCGATAGAGAAGCCTTTTTCCATGCCGGCTTCTTTCAGCAGCGCTTTCGCTTTTTCCGGATCGTAAGTGTAGTCTTTAACGTCGTCGTTATAGCCCCACATGGTCGGCGGAATCAGGTTTTTCGCGGCCTGGCCTGCGCCCTGGTAAACGGCTTTGATAATCGCTTCTTTATTTACCGCATAGGTCAACGCCTGGCGGACTTTCACATTATCCAGCGGTTTCTTCTCAGTGTTGAATGAGAGATAGCCGACGTTCAGACCCGGCTGTTCCAGCAGGTTAATGCTCTTATCTTCTTTCATGCGCGCGATGTCGGCCGGGTTCGGGTATGGCATCACCTGGCACTCATTTTTCTGCAGTTTGGCATAGCGCACGGAAGCATCAGGCGTGATGGAGAAGACCAGGCGATCGATCTTCGGCTTGGTGCCCCAATAGCCCGGGAAGGCTTTATAGAGGATACGGGAGTCTTTCTGGTACTGCAGCAGCTGGAACGGACCGGTACCGATTGGGTTCAGGTCCACTTTTTCCGGCGAACCGGCTTTCAGCATGTTGTCAGCATACTCTTTTGACAGAATAGAGGCGAAGTCCATCGCCAGGTCAGCGAGGAACGGCGCTTCCGGGCGGGTCAGTACGAACTGGACGGTTTTATCGTCCACTTTCTTCACTTCGCTAATCAGGTCAGGCAGGCCCATACCTTCGAAGTATTCATAGCTGCCGCCAGACACTTTATGGTACGGGTTTTGTGCGTTTTTCTGACGATCGAACGAGAATACAACGTCATCGGCATTCAGGTCGCGAGTCGGTTTAAAGTCTTTATTATCCTGCCACTTCACGCCCTGGCGCAGATGGAACGTATAGGTTTTGCCGTCAGCGCTGACTTCCCATTTTTCCGCCAGGCCCGGAATGACTTCCGTCGTACCGGTTTTGAATTCAACCAGACGGTTATAGATGGGCACCGAGCTGGCGTCATAGGTCGTACCAGAGGTAAATAACTGCGGGTTAAAACCTTCCGGCGAACCCTCAGAACAATAAACCAGGGTCTTAGCTTGAACGCTTGCTGCAACGGTCAGGGCGACCAGGCTCAGACCAAGCTTCAGCATCCCTGACTTTTTCAAGGAAATACTCATTATTCTGCTCCAAATGTGATGTTGTTTGCATATATCCGCCAGGCCTTTATTTATTTTTATTCGCCATATTTCTCGCGACGGATAAGTTGGCTGTGCTCGATAACCTCAGTCACATAGTCATTTATGCTCCTGGAGATTCTCAAACTTGCCGCTTTTCCGCAGCGCGAACTATTTAGAATATACCCGGTCCGGTCGGTGGTGCTCGAAAGCGTTGAGAGAGATGGGGATTCCTTTCACAAAAGCGACTGAGTTGCAGTGCGGATTCTCCATGAAATGCCCCTCATGCCCTACAATCTGTCAACAGAATGGGTAAACGTCAATACAGCCAACCCGGTTTTACATCCGGGGTGAGAATCAGCAGGCAAAGATTAAAAAAACTTCAAGGCGCTATTTTCAGCAGAGAAATTTATGCTAGCGGCAAGCAAGCAGCATAAATGCCTTAATACTTCGTAACAGCTAGTGATAAGCAATTCTGGTAAATGGTGAAAATTTATTGCGATGTGGCCAATATGTGAGCGATTAATAGCGCGAACGTTAAAACGCACAGCGTAAAATGCTGGATTTAGCCATAAGCTTCGCGAAAAAAGAGGCTATACATATATAAAAAAAAACAATGGAAGATGTCACAAAATAGTTAACAGGCGCTTGAAAATGGGGATTCATGGTTTTTTGGTAACTTTCGTTAACCTACTCTGAATATATTCCCGAGGTCACGCTGCCCGGCCGGGCGACAGAGGCTTGCCCCCTGAGGTTCTCATCCTCATCAATCTCGGATGCAAAAAAGCCTGCTCATTGAGCAGGCTTTTAAATTTGGTCGGTGATAGAGGATGACTCGCCACTGCGTGGCTCGCCCTGCGGGCCGTTGCTGAAGCAACGTTCTCTCGCTGCGCTCGAGTCGAACCTCTTGCCCCCGGAGGTTCTCATCCTCATCAATCTCGGATGCAAAAAAGCCTGCTCATTGAGCAGGCTTTTAAATTTGGTCGGTGATAGAGGATTCGAACCTCCGACCCCTTCGTCCCGAACGAAGTGCGCTACCAGGCTGCGCCAATCACCGAATGCGGGCGCATCTTACTGCTGAGACTCACACCCGTCAATGCCTTATTTGGAAAAAATGGCTCAAGCGGCGAGAAACTCGCCACTCCTGCTATTTCGCTACGGCTTTGCCCGTATCCGGCGTGCGACACCAGTTGTTATTCTCATTTATTCCGCCGTCTGGCGAGGTATACCCCAGGCAGCCCATGATGGTGTCATACAGCTCAACGTGACGGCGCGGCACCTTCATCGCCGCCTGTTCTTTCAGGCGAGCAAAGGAAGCAGCATGGTCAGGCGCTTCCAGATACTTGTCCGACATCCACACCATCATTGGCACACGGAACTGTTCCGGCGGCGCCATCTTGCGCGGCGTACCGTGCAGGTGCTCATGCTCGTTGATAGACTCTCCGTGGTCGGCGGCATAGAACACAATCGCCTTCTTATCACGCAGCTGATCCAACACACTCACAATAAAGTGATCGACGTAGGTGACGCTGTTATCGTACGAGTTGATCAGCTCCGCTTTGGAACATTTACTGTCCACACCAACACATTCCGGCTTCCACTGAGCAAAGCTGCGCGGGTAACGCTGGGTATAGTTAAAGTGCGACCCCTTGGTATGTAAAATAATCAGGTGTTTACCGTGGGTATTTTTCACCAGCGAGCGCTTAACTTCGTCCACCAGCAGCATGTCATCGACGCTCTTGCCACGGTTACGCGGTTCAGCGCCAATCTGCTCGCGATAGGCAATGTTGTTCGCCATGGTGTTGCTGTAGAACCACATCTCGCTCTGCATGGCATACAGATCGCCGGTAAAGCCCATCTGGTGCAGGACAGCAAAGACATTTTGCTCTTTTAGCGTTCGCTGGGGGTTGTCTTCTGCTCCCCCCTCACGCACAAACATGCAGCGCAGAGAGAGTTTGGTCGCGGTATCACAGGAGTAGCCGCGGAAGGCAACCAGGTTTTTCTCCTGGGCCAGCTTTGGCGTGGTGTTCCGGTTATACCCCAGAATGCCCATATGATCCCAGCGGGTGGTTTCACCAATAATGAATACCACATAGGTATCATCCAGCCCCTGAGGCTCAACATAGGTGAACTTCTTTGCAGGATTTATCAGTGACTTGTTGTCTGATGACTCATCCACCTGCGCCCAGGCGTACAGGCCTAGCGCAGAAAGCCAGTTCGAAGGCAGGTACGAGTTGGCAATGACTCCGCCGTAGCTCGGCATATCCACTTCGGAACTGCGTTCAACGTCCTTCTGGCGTAGTTCGAGCAGGCGAATCGGCCCCCAGACCATTAACCCGGCCAGAGCAACAATAACGATATTTTTCATCCGCTGGCCTGGGGTACGGATTTGCCGCAGCAGAGTATGCCGGCAGCGGTTATTCCAGATAAGCAGTAGCGGCGGCGTACTGACCAGTACCAGCCACAGAATTAAATGCCAGCCAATGACTTCCTGAGAAAGATCGATATCCGTCGTCATAACCGACGCAATGATGCCGTAGCCTATCACCACGTTCAGGAAGGTCATGTAATAGCTGGCGGCAGCGGAGAAAATAACGACCAGCGTGGCAAGTATTCGCCAGACGCGCCGGCCTAACAGCGACAGAATACGCAGCAGGAAAAATGTCACCAGTACGGTGGCAACCAGTTCCACAATCCCGGAAAGCCCTTTCCAGAAGGTAAATTCCTGAGCATATCCATCAAGACGACGGAAAAGCACTGCAACGTTCATAAACCAGCCGATGTACAGCGCCAGCCAAAAACTGAGCTTCTGCTGTGTCATCGTTCTAATATATTTCATGCATGAAACCTGGAAAAAGAAGAGATAAAACCGCCTTGCTTACGCAATATAAGCGAGCAGGTTAATAGGGTGCGTTCAGGTTGTTTAACTACTCAAACCCATTCGAGATGCCTTGAGATAACGGGCCCGCGAATCCTCTGGAGCTTACTTAAGTAAGTGACTAAGGCGAGCGAGCGCAGTCAACAATAAGGCAGTTTGAAGGACGGAGAGTATAAGAAACCTCTACAAAGCGCGCTAAGTAGACCACAGAGAAACGAAAAAGTACCAGGAGGGAATGTGATCCAACCAAACATTTACAAAACATTTGGTTGGATTGGCACGAATGGCTCAGGAAATGCTGGTATAACGCCGCGAAGATGGCCTGTCAGGCATGAGCTGCGTGATAAACTTCACCTTTGGGCTGGCGAATAGTCGTGGAGAGCGCCAGGGAGAGAATCAACAGGGCAAAGATAACGCAGAAGGTTACGTAGAACCCGCCGAACAGCGAGGCAATCAGCGACCCGCAGATGCTACCGATACCGAAGCCCAGATAAATCACGCCGTAGTTTTTCGCCAGATTGTTCAGTCCGAAGAATTCACTGATCAGCGACGGGAACACGGTAATGGTGCCACCGAAGTTAAAGGCGACACAGGCAATCGCGGCAAAGAAAGTGGCTGCGTTCAGCGGCGCGAACAACAGCGCGGCCATCCCGACCAGTGAAACCACCTGCCCAATCGTAATCACGCGGATACGGGAGATTTTATCTGACAGAATCCCCAGAACCAGGCGTCCGCTCAGGTTGGCAATAGAGATAACGGTGACCGCATTCGCCGCCGTCGCCACATCCAGATGCACCATCCCCTGAGCAATATCTTTCGCCACGCCAATCACATACAGGCCGCTCATGCAGGCGGTCAGGAACATGACGGCTAACATCCAGTACTGCGGTTTACGCATCGACTCGGCCAGCGTGAAGTCATTCTCCACCACGCCGTTGTGGGACGCCGCGCTATGGTTCGGCGCATCTTTCATTAATGTTGCACCGAAAACAATCATGACCAGGACAATAGCGCCCCAGATAATAAAGGTTTTCTCCAGCCCGACGGTGGCCAGCAGGTGAGTATCAATAAACTTGAATCCGAGGCTGCCGAGGCCGTAGGAGCCGATAGAAAACGCGGAAATCAGCCCTTTACGCTCCGGGAACCACTTCACGCAGTTGGAGAGCGTCAGCAGATAGCCTGCACCATCTGCCAGACCTACCAGCAGGCCCGCACTCAGCCAGAGCATCATCAGGCTATTGGCGTGAGCGGTCAGGAAAAAACCGAGTCCCAGCAGAACACCGGAGGCCATCGTGACGCGTTTGACGCCAAAACGTTCCTGCAGCTTGCCGGCGACGGAAGAGGATAGCGCCAGACCGAGGCTTAACAGGCCGAAGGAGAAAGCCACCTGGCTTACCGGCTCGTCCAGTTTTGCGGAAAGGGAACTGTTGAACAAACTCCATGTATAAACCGACCCCAGCGCGAATTGCGTCACGATCGTGCCGGCAAGCGTAAGCCAGCGGGTATATTGACTGTTTGCAGCGTTCATAGCAGATATCCTGAATAATTAACTGCCGCCACAATAGCGAAGTCACCTGAACGCCAGGGTAAAAAAGGCATGAAATGCCGTCAGCAGGGAATGAAATGCATGCAGGCCGGAATGAATGGCATTGAAAAAGAGGGGGCGCATGAGAGTGGCGGCAATAAGTTAGTGACCACTACCTTACAACAATGCGCCATTGCTGTGTTTTTTAGGTAACACAAACGTTTCTGGCATGCTAAAAAAACGCTAAAAGTTAGCGCTTACCCCCATCACATAGAGGTAGTTTGCTCCCGTTGTCGCATTCTCCGCCTGCGATAGCGCCGCCCAGGCAGCAAGGTGCGAATTCAGCGACATATCCGCCCCAAAGGTGACATCGCGCCACGCGCCATCCTGACCGCGATTTGGCCCGATCAGATCCGCAGAAAGCGGCTGGTTGTAGCTCACCTGAGCCCACGGATGTACGCCCCACAGCTCCTGATAGTCCATGCGCCAGCCAAGCGTATTCACATAGGGATTCTCTGGCGCACGGCGCGCGGGAGAGGTCGATATCACATCGCTTCGCAAACTCGCCACCGGGCCTGAAGTGATACCGTTAGCCAGCGTAAAATTCCAGCCCACGCTCATCCCGTGGCCGCTATCTGGCGGTGCAACCGCCTGATTCAGCGCCATTCCGGGAAGATCGCCGGACGTATTCATACGCTCCGCCAGAATATCTTCATAGCGTGGTTGGTGATCGCTATCCCACGTATAGCGTTCAGGGGTGTTACTTTTGGTATCGATAGCGATATATTCCTGTTGCCAGGCATTCGCGCTACCGACAAACGAGACCCAGACGGCTGCACACGCCGGGAGCATTAACCCCCGAAGGCCATTGCATTTCTTTATTATCATTAATGCGACTCCAGAAAAGAGCCAAACCGGCATTCTTGTTGTGTTTTTATGGGATAAGCTTCCCTTGAATACCCTGAATAATGTGATTGGGCGAACGAATGCTGCCAATGCACATGCAACCTGAAGAATGGCGGGTATATTTGAGAACGGTATCCCTGTATTAACTATTATCTTTATCTTTCAGCCGTCAAGGTGAACGCGTAAGTTTTATTGCTAAAGGGAGAGAGACATGCAGCGTTGCGGATGGGTTAGCCAGGACCCGCTTTATATTCAGTATCATGATGACGAGTGGGGCGTTGCGCAAAGAGATGCCCGCAAATTGTTTGAGATGATCTGCCTCGAGGGCCAGCAGGCCGGGCTGTCGTGGATTACGGTACTGAAAAAGCGCGAAAATTACCGCCAGGCCTTTCATCAGTTCGATCCGGTTCGCGTCGCCGCGATGAATGAGGACGATATTGAACGCCTGCTCCAGAATGCCGGAATTATTCGCCATCGTGGGAAAATTCAGGCAATTATTGGCAACGCTCGCGCCTTCCTGGCAATGGAAGAGAGCGGCGACTCCTTCACCGATTTTGTCTGGTCTTTCGTCGACAATCGGCAACAAATCTCCCATGCCGCCACGCTGGCCGAAATCCCGACCACCACACCGGCCTCTGACGCGCTCTCAAAAGAGCTGAAAAAGCGCGGCTTTAAGTTTGTCGGCTCCACAATCTGCTACTCCTTTATGCAAGCCTGCGGCCTGGTTAACGATCATGTGACGAGCTGTTTCTGTCACCCGGGAGGCGATGATGATCCGCGAGTGGGATGCTAAAGAGACCCGGCCACTGCTCGTACTGTGGCTGGAAAGCACGATTCATGCCCATCCCTTTATCAACGAAACCTACTGGCATGAGAGCGTGGCCGTTGTTCGCGATGTTTATCTGCCTGCCGCCCGCACCTGGGCATGGGAAGAGAGCGGTACGATAAAGGGTTTTGTCAGCGTGATGGAGTCTCGCTTTATCGGCGCGCTATTCGTCGCGCCAGACGCTATCCGCCACGGGATAGGCAGCGCGCTGCTGAATGAGGTCAAGCAGCACTACCGCTGGCTCAGCCTTGAGGTGTACCAGAAAAATGTTCAGGCGGTGAGTTTCTACCATGCGCAAGGCTTCAGGATAGAAGACTGCGCATGGCAGGACGATACGCTACAGCCGACCTGGATTATGCATTGGCCGGCGGATCAAACGCCGTAAGCGTCAGGGCAGGACCCTCGTATTTTTCCAGCCACGCCAGCGCCGTATTGCCGGCGCAGCCGTTGCCCAGCCGCGAGGTCGGAATATCGTTGGTCAGGACGTTCACCGCGCCGTTCTTGCAGATACCGGCCTGCGGGTCGATATCGGGCCAGGCTCCTTCGTGTAAACAAATAACCCCCGGACGAATGCCTTCCGTCACCACGGCGCCCGCCAGCACCTGGCCACGTGCGTTCCATACCCGGACCACATCGCCGTCGACAATATGCCGCGCCTGGGCGTCCAGCGGGTGCAGAGTTAAAGGCTCACGACCGGCGACGGCGTATTTTTCCCGCAGCGACGTATGGTTCAGCTGGCTGTGCAGACGATGCGCAGGATGCGCGGAGAGCACCTGCAGCTGCCCTTCCCGAGCGTTGCCGTGCCACTCATCCGGCTCCAGCCACATCGGGTGCGGCGGGCAGTCCGGATAGGCAAAGCCAGCAATCGTCGGCGAGTGAATCTCAATTTTGCCGCTCGCGGTTTTCAAGGGATTGGCCTGCGGATCGGCACGGAACGCCGCGAAGCGGGCAAAACGGGCATTATCCGGGTTTTCCGGCATTTCTATCAGCTGGTTAGCCTGCCAGAACTGGTCAAATGGCGGCAGAGTCACCTCCTGGCTCGCCCCGCGTTGCGCGGCAATCCGATAGAAGGTCTCCAGCCACTGCAGGTCGCTTTTTCCTTCAGTAAAGCGGGCGCGTCCCCCCTCTTCCCAGCGCTCGCTGAGATCGGCAAAAACGTCAAAATCATCGCGGGCTTCATCGCGCGGGGCGACCACGCGCTTCATCGGCACCAGATGTTGATTGCTGTAATCACCGGTCATTGTCATATCGTGACGCTCAAACGACGTTGTCGCCGGCAGGACAATATCGGCGTGGCGGGCGGCGGCGGTCCAGAAGCACTCTGAAATGACGACCAGCTCTGGCTTCTGCCAGGCCCGAATCAGACGGTTGGTATCCTGATGATGAGTAAAGTTCGCCCCGCCGCACCACCAGACAAAGCGAATATCCGGAAAATGGCGGTCCATTCCGTTGTGCTGATACGGTGCGCCTGGGTTTTCCAGCGCTTCCACAATGCGCGCTACCGGTATTTTTTCTACTGCATCGGTGCCGCCCGCTACGCTACCTTGCATCGAGGCCAGCACCGCGGCCCGACGGGTCGGGTTGCCGCCGTTGGCAAAGTGGTAGGAAAGGCCAAAACCGCCTCCGGGGGTGCCAATCTGCCCCAGCATCGCGGCTAACGTCACCAGCATCCAGTGTTTCTGCTCGCCAAACTGCTGGCGTTGCATCCCCCAGCCGGACATCAGCATGGTCGTATTTTCGTGGAATAACGTTGCCAGTTCACGGATCTTACCTGCGTTAACGCCACAAATCCCGGCGGCCCATTCTGCACTTTTTGGTACGCCGTCGCTCTCGCCGGTCAGATAGCGGGCAAAAATATCGTAGCCGCTGGTGTAGCGGGTCAGAAACGCCGTATCCTGCCAGCCGTTTTCCACCAGCGTATGGGCAATGCCGAGCATCATCGCGACATCCGTCCCCATATGGGGCGCAATCCATTCGCCGGCCTCGCCAAAGAACTCAGCGGTTTCCGATCGCATCGGATCGATACAGATCACCCGCTTGCCGCTTTTACGCAGTCGATCGAACCACGGGATCCCCTGTTCATCGGAAGCGTTCCAGGCAATTTTTAGCGTATTCAGCGGGTTGGCGCTCCACAACACCACGACTTCGCTATGTTCCAGCACCATCGGCCAGCTGGTTTGCTGCTGATACACCTCATTGCCGCCAACGACATAGGGCATGATCGCCTGCGCCGCGCCGGTGGAGTAATCCCCCAGATGGCCGGTATATCCACCCGCCAGGCTCATATAACGCTGTAACAGCGTCGCCGCCTTGTGTAGCACGCCGTTCGAGCGCCAGCCGTAGGAGCCGGCAAAAATCGATGCCGGGCCGTAACTTTCCCGAATTCGCCGATGCTGTGCGTGGATAAGATCCAATGCCTGCTGCCAGCTTACCCGCACAAACTCATCCTGGCCGCGCACGCCCTGTGGGCTATCCGGCGAAGCAAGGAAACCTTTGCGTACCATCGGGTAGCGCACGCGGGTTTTGCTATGTACCTGATCGCGCACGGCGGTTTGCAGCGAGTTGGCAAACGAGGTCTCCAGCGCACCGCGGGAAGAAAGGACATTTTCACCATCCGTTTCAACCAGTATTGGCCCCCAGTGGGCCGCGGTTAAGATGGTTTTAGTTGCAGATGAGGTTGGCAAAGCGAGCTCCTGGTCAGCGAATGCAGGTGTTGTGGCGGTCTGTTACGCGGCCGCTCAATGTTATTTACAAAATGTTATTTACAAAAAGAGAGGGCTTCCGGGGAATTTTCTACGTAATTGGACGTCATAATCAACCGTCACGCGCGCTGTGACAAAGAATAAAAAGGATTAAGGAAATAACATGAAAAAACGCGTACTCATGATTGCGGCTATGGTTAGCGGCACACTGGCGATTTCTGGCTGTACCACCAACCCGTATACCGGCGAACGCGAAGCGGGTAAATCCGGCATCGGTGCCGGGATCGGCTCACTGGTCGGCGCGGGCGTCGGCGCACTCTCCTCGTCGAAAAAAGATCGCGGTAAGGGCGCACTGATTGGCGCAGCGGCTGGCGCAGCGCTGGGCGGCGGCATCGGTTATTACATGGACGTGCAGGAAGCAAAACTGCGCGAGAAAATGCAGGGAACCGGCGTTAGCGTCACGCGAAACGGCGATAACATCGTGCTGAACATGCCAAACAACGTCACCTTTGACAGCAGCAGCGCTAATCTGAAACCGGCCGGCGCAAACACCCTGACCGGCGTGGCCATGGTGCTGAAAGAGTATGAGAAAACCGCCGTTAACGTCGTGGGTTATACCGACAGCACCGGCGGCCAGGATCTGAATATGCGCCTGTCGCAGCAGCGCGCCGACAGCGTCGCCAGTGCCCTTATTACTCAGGGCGTAGCGGCAAACCGCATCCGCACCAGCGGCATGGGCCCGGCAAATCCCATCGCCAGCAACAGCACTGCGGAAGGGAAAGCGCAGAACCGTCGCGTAGAAATCACTCTCAGCCCGCTCCAGTAAGCCCGACGGTCGGCTCTCAAGCCGCCGTCTCCAGCGCCCGACAATGGTCACTTGTCGGGCAAAATGCTTGATATAGCGGATTTTCGCGCTAAGGTGTTCTCCAGATTTCAGCAAAGGAAGCGATCATGGCGAAAGCGGCGCGAGCAACCATTAGCGATGTGGCGAAAGCCGCAAAGACCGGAAAAACCAGTATTTCACGCTATCTCAATGGCGAAAAACATCTGCTTTCCGATGACCTGCTGGCGAGAATTGAAAAAGCGATTGCCGAACTCAACTACCGTCCCAGCCTGATGGCCCGTGGCCTGAAGCATGGCCGTACCCGGCTGATTGGCCTGATTATTGCCGATATCACCAACCCCTACTCCGTCAACGTGCTCAGCGGTATCGAAGCCGCCTGCCGCGAGAAAGGCTTCACCCTGCTGGTGTGTAATACCAATAATGAGCTCGACCAGGAGCTGCACTATCTCGATCTGCTGCGCAGCTACCAGGTCGAAGGGATCGTGGTCAACGCCGTCGGAATGCGCGAAGAGGGGCTGAATCGCCTGCAACAGTCGGCGCTGCCGATGGTGCTGATTGACCGCAAAATTCCAGATTTCGCCTGTGATGTTGTGGGTCTGGACAATACCCAGGCCGCCACCACCGCCACAGAGCATCTGGTAGAAAAAGGATTTGAAGCCCTGCTGTTCCTGAGCGAACCGCTCGGCTCGGTGAACACCCGTCGCGAACGCCTGAGTGCGTTCCGCGCTACCCTCCAGCGATACGCCGGCATTGTGGCGGAAAACGCCGAAGTCCCGCTTAACGACGGCGCGATGCTGGATACGGTTCTGCGCCAGTTTCACTCCCGCCACCGCGGTATGCGCAAAGCGCTGATTTCCGCCAACGGCGCCCTGACGCTGCAGGTTGCGCGCGCACTCAAGCGAGTCGACCTGATCTGGGGCAGCGATATCGGCCTGCTCGGCTTCGACGAGCTGGAATGGGCGGAACTGGCAGGCGTTGGCATTACCACGCTTAAGCAGCCAACCTGGCAGATTGGCTATGCCGCGGTTGAGCAGGTTGTGCGCCGAATTGAAGGGAGCAATGACCCCATCTGCGAGCGGGTATTTTCTGGCGAGCTGATCGTGCGGGGATCAACCTCCCGTTAATCATCCTTCGTGATGGTGATCATAAATTAGACATCCTCTCCTTTTCTTTGGAACCGGTACCATCTAGCGTAATAAAGAGTGATTCGCTACAGCGCACCGGGAGTTTGTCAGATGACCAGAAAGATTATTGTCGTGACCGCCGCCTATGGTCATGATTGCATTAAAAAACTTGGCGGGCAGTCCGCCGTACTGCCGTTTATCGCCGGTTCTGGCGCCGACGGCGTGGAAATTCGTCGTGAGCTATTTAGCGCTGACGAGCTCAGCCACCTGCCAGAACTGGCTGCAACCATCGAGCGCCACAATCTGCTGGCCTGCTACTCCGCACCAGAAGCCCTGTTTGAAGAAAATGGCTCACTTAACCCGCGCCTGCCGGCGCTGCTACGCGAAGCACAGACCCTCAACGCCCTGTGGTTAAAGCTATCCCTCGGCCACTTCACCCACAACAATGAACTGGAATCGCTGCGCCGCATTCTGCTGGAGAGCGGTATGCCGCTGGTGGTGGAAAACGACCAGACCCAGTGCGGCCAGCTGGCACCAATGCAGCGCTTTAAAGCCACCTGTCGGGTCAATCAACTGCCTGTCACGCTGACTTTCGATATGGGCAACTGGCTGTGGGTCGGCGATTCGCCGGAAGAGGCCGCACGTCACCTGGCGCCCGCCGTCAGCTACATCCATGTGAAAGCCGCAGAGCCACACCATGCTCACTATCGCGCCGTACCGCCTGATGAAGCTTCGGCGCGCTGGCTGGCCCTGCTCGACAACCTGCCAGCCGACGCCCCGCGCGGGATCGAATTTCCGCTGGTTGGCCACGACCTGACGGCCGTTACCCGCCGCTATGTAGATTTGTTACGCGAGGAATAAGCCATGGATAACACATTAGATGTCATCACCATCGGAGAAGCGATGGCGATGTTTGTCGCGACGCAAACCGGTGACCTGGCCGAAGTGGAACACTTTATGAAACGCGTGGCCGGCGCAGAGCTGAACGTCGCCACCGGCCTGGCTCGCCTGGGGCTGAAGGTCGGCTGGGTCAGCCGCGTGGGCAAAGACAGCTTCGGCCGTTTTGTCCTTCATTCCCTGGCCAAAGAAGGGATTGATGCGCGCGGCGTCAGCGAAGACAGTCGCTATACAACCGGCTTCCAGATGAAATCTAAAGTCGAAAATGGAACCGATCCCATCGTGGAGTATTTCCGTAAGGGCTCCGCCGCCAGTCACCTGTCGACAGAAGACTTTCACGCCGATTACTTCGCCAGCGCTCGCCATCTGCACTTAAGCGGCGTGGCCGCTGCGCTGTCGGAGAGTTCGTACGCCCTGCTGGATCGGGCAGCCACGACGATGAAAGCGCAGGGCAAGACCGTTTCATTCGATCCGAATCTGCGCCCGGTACTGTGGAAAAGCGAAGCTGAGATGGTGGCCAAACTCAATCAGCTGGCATACCAGGCCGACTGGGTTCTGCCAGGCATCAAAGAAGGCATGGTCCTGACCGGTCAACACACTCCGGAAGGGATTGCCGATTTCTATCTCACGCGCGGCGTTCAGGCGGTGATCATTAAAACCGGCTCCGATGGCGCCTGGTTTAAAACGGCCACCGGTGAGCAAGGCGCCGTCGCGGCCATCAAAGTCGATAACGTCGTGGATACCGTGGGCGCCGGCGATGGCTTTGCCGTCGGCGTCATTAGCGCCCTGCTGGAAGGCAAAACGTTGCAGCAGGCGGTGCAGCGCGGCAATAAAATTGGCTCGCTGGCCATTCAGGTCCAGGGAGACAGCGAAGGATTACCTACACGCGAGGCGCTGGGCGAATAACCCAGGTCGGCGTAATCATAACGGCCTCCCCTGTACCCTACATACGGCGGCGGCGTCATAAACCTCAACTTCAGAGGCAAGCTTATGAATAGCTCAACCAATGCAACGAAACGCTGGTGGTACATCATGCCCATCGTGTTTATCACGTATAGCCTGGCGTATCTCGACCGCGCAAACTTCAGCTTTGCTTCGGCAGCGGGCATTACGGAAGATTTAGGCATTACCAAAGGCATTTCGTCGCTTCTTGGGGCCCTTTTCTTCCTCGGCTACTTCTTTTTCCAGATCCCGGGGGCGATTTACGCCGAACGCCGTAGCGTGCGTAAGCTGATTTTCATCTGTCTGATCCTGTGGGGCGCCTGCGCTTCGCTGACCGGGATGGTGCACAATATTCCCGCACTGGCGGCCATCCGCTTTATTCTCGGTATCGTTGAAGCCGCCGTCATGCCGGCAATGCTGATTTATATCAGCAACTGGTTTACTAAATCCGAACGCTCACGCGCCAATACCTTCTTAATCCTTGGTAATCCGGTCACGGTGCTGTGGATGTCGGTAGTATCCGGCTACCTGATTCAGTCCTTCGGCTGGCGTGAAATGTTCATTATTGAAGGCGTTCCGGCCGTGCTCTGGGCCTTCTGCTGGTGGGTGCTGGTAAAAGATAAACCGTCGCAGGTGAACTGGCTGTCCGAAAGCGAAAAATCCGCGCTGCAGGCGCAGCTGGAAAGCGAGCAGCAGGGTATTAAAGCCGTACGTAACTACAGCGAGGCCTTCCGCTCACGTAACGTCATCCTGCTGTGCATGCAGTATTTTGCCTGGAGCATTGGGGTGTACGGTTTCGTTCTGTGGCTGCCGTCAATTATCCGCAGCGGCGGCGTCAATATGGGGATGGTGGAAGTCGGCTGGCTCTCGTCAGTACCTTATCTGGCCGCGACTATCGCGATGATTGTCGTCTCCTGGGCCTCCGATAAAATGCAGAACCGCAAACTGTTCGTCTGGCCACTGCTGCTGATTGGCGGGCTGGCTTTTATTGGTTCCTGGGCCGTCGGCGCTAACCATTTCTGGGCCTCTTATACGCTGCTGGTCATTGCCGGTGCCGCCATGTACGCCCCTTACGGCCCGTTCTTCGCCATTATTCCGGAAATGCTGCCGCGTAACGTCGCCGGCGGTGCGATGGCGCTTATTAACAGTATGGGTGCCTTGGGTTCGTTCTTTGGCTCGTGGTTTGTCGGCTATCTCAACGGTACAACCGGTAGTCCGTCAGCCTCATACATTTTCATGGGAGTGGCGCTTTTCGCCTCGGTATGGCTTACTTTGATTGTTAAGCCTGCTAACAATCAAACGCTTCCGATCGGCGCTCGTCACGCCTGACCTTTACTACTACGGAGATCCGCATGAAGCCGTCCGTTATTCTCTATAAAACGCTTCCCGACGACCTGCAACAACGTCTGGAAAAACACTTTACCGTCACTCAGGTGAAAAACCTGAGCCCTGAAACCATCCAGCAGCACGCAGAAGCCTTTGCCCAGGCGGAAGGACTGCTGGGGTCGAGCGAAAAAGTTAATGCCGCGTTACTGGAGAAAATGCCGAGGCTTCGTGCGACCTCCACCATCTCCGTCGGTTATGACAATTTCGACGTTGATGCGCTGAACGCGCGCAGGGTGCTGCTGATGCATACGCCGACCGTACTGACCGAAACCGTTGCCGATACCGTGATGGCGCTGGTGCTCAGCACGTCTCGCCGGGTGGTGGAAGTCGCTAACCGCGTTAAAGCCGGAGAGTGGACTAAAAGTATTGGCCCGGACTGGTTCGGTAGCGACGTGCACCACAAAACCCTGGGTATTGTCGGCATGGGCCGTATCGGGATGGCCCTGGCACAGCGGGCGCACGCCGGTTTTGGTATGCCGATTCTGTATAACGCCCGCAGCCAGCATCCGCAGGCGGAAGAGCGCTTCAACGCGCGTTACTGCGATCTGGATACGCTACTGCAGGAGGCCGATTTTGTCTGTCTGATCCTGCCGCTGACCGCGGAGACTCACCACCTGTTCAACGCGGAAAAGTTCGCGAAAATGAAGCCATCCGCCATCTTTATTAATGCCGGGCGCGGCCCGGTAGTCGATGAACAAGCGCTAATCTCAGCATTGCAAACGGGCGAAATTCACGCGGCCGGTCTGGACGTTTTCGAGCAGGAACCGCTGGCGAAAGACTCTCCGCTGCTCAGTCTGCCAAATGTCGTCGCGCTGCCGCATATTGGTTCAGCCACTCATGAGACCCGCTACAATATGGCGGCCTGTGCGGTAGACAATTTGATTGATGCGCTGAATGGTCACGTAGAGAAGAACTGCGTCAACCCGCAGGTGAAGTGAAGAGAGAAGCTGACGCTACCCGGCTTAGCAGAATGCCAGCCGGGCAGTACCCGGGCTCGGCATTAACGCCTGACCCGGGCTGGCAAACCGATTAACGCGTTGCGTTAACTGCCGCCGTCCACGCCTGGTTGAAGGCCTGATGCTGGGCAGCCAGCGGGCCAATCAGAGCGTTGTACTGGCTGGCCTGCTGCGAAGTCGGGAACTGAATGCCGTTCGCCACGAAGCTCACCTGGGTATTTTGCTGAGCGATAAAATCACCCACCTGCACCAGCTGCTGAGTAAAGACCTGAGCGGCTGGAATCAGCGGCTGCAGTGCATTTGCCGGCGCGGTCACGACTTTGTTGTAAACCTGGTCGAAGACCGGTTTCAATTCTTCGTTTTGCTTCAGCGCGCTATGTGCGCCATCGGCCTGCATTTTCGCATTCTCCAGCTGCTGGCTCAGCACGCCCAGCGCACCGTTTGCCTGGCGCAGCGGTTCACGCTGAGTCACATAATCCTGCGGAACGCGGATCGCGCTCACGCTGTCTACAACCGGACGCAGACCGGCATCCATCGCCTGACTAACCTGCTGCGAATAGCCGTAAATCACCGCGTAATCGGAAACAAAAGGACCGAACTGTTTTTTCTGATCGGCAGTCAGCGTCGGCAGACGTTCGCCGCTACGCATTGCCGTATTTTGCAGGAAGTCGATAAACGCTTTGCGCTGATCGCCTTCTTTATCAAAACACCCACTCAGGCTAACCACCATTAATAAGGCCGCAATAGCCGCAAACCAGCGAGAGCAGGACTTTCCTGTCGCCATTTTTTTACTCCTTTCAGCCAAAAAAAGCGCACACAGACACACACGTGCCAGACGCTGACAAGGATAGTCCAGGTCGGCCTTGCAGGATACTCTTTCCTGACAATCTTCCGCAGGAAAAGCTCCATCCTTAGCGTTTTATGGACGATCGCCATCGTCTGTTAAGCGCATCACAATTACCGCCATAACTCACCCATGAGAAACGAATAATAACCATTTGATTATATTCATATTTAAATTCCATTCCTGACTAAAACTGGTGAAAGAGAACGATAATCGCACGCTTCCTGGCCAGGCTACGTTGCCTGAGAGTAGGTTCAGTGATTTGATAAATGAGCGATTAACGGCGATACGTTCGATTATCGCACAAACTTCATTAATGACAGCGAGGGAAACAGCAGCCGTCTTGCCTCCTCCCTCGCACTGCCAGGAATGCCGTATGAATAAGACAACCATCGATATTCAGGCTTTTATCAACGAACATCCGTTTACGAAGTACCAGTGGATGATTCTGGCCTTGTGCTTTATTACCGTTGCGATGGATGGGTTCGATACCGCCATCATCGGTTTTATTGCCTCTGACCTGGTGCAGGAATGGGGCGTGGAAAAATCCGCGTTAGGTCCGGTGATGAGCGCCGCGCTGGTCGGTCTGGCGGTAGGTGCATTGACCGCAGGTCCGCTGGCCGACCGCATTGGTCGAAAAAAAGTGCTGCTCATGTCGATTGTGGTTTTCGGTAGCTTTAGCCTGCTGACCGCCTTCGCTACCAGTCTGAATCAACTGACGCTGCTGCGCTTTTTGACCGGACTTGGCTTGGGTGCTGCGATGCCGAACGCCGCAACATTGATGAGCGAATATGCGCCGGAACGCCGCCGCGCTTTACTGGTCAATCTGATGTTCGTCGGGTTCCCGATGGGCTCTTCACTGGGCGGATTCCTCTCGGCCTGGATGATTCCACACTACGGCTGGCAGAGCGTGCTGGTGCTCGGTGGCGTAATGCCCCTGCTGCTTGCCGTTGCCCTGGTATTCTTACTGCCGGAATCGGCGCGCTATCTGGTCGTTAAGCGCCAGCCAGCGCAGCGCATTGCCGCCATTCTGCGTCGTATTGCCCCTGTGCCTGAACAGGTTGAATTTGAGCTGCATGAAGCCGGCCAGGTAAAAGAAAAATCGGCGCTGGCCGTGATTTTCTCACCTCGTTACATCATCGGGACCGTCATGCTGTGCATGACCTACTTTATGGGGCTGCTGATTTTCTATCTGCTGACCAGTTGGCTCCCGCTGCTGATTCGCGAAACCGGCGCCTCAATGAGCCAGGCCTCAATTATCACCGCACTGTTCCCGCTGGGTGGCGGTATCGGAGTCCTGATCCTCGGTGCGCTGATGGATAAGATAAACCCCAATAAAGTCGTCGCCGTGGGTTGGCTGCTGACCGGTGTTTTTGTCTTTCTCGTCGGTTTCTCAACCAGCAGCCTGGTATTAATGGGAGTGATGGTCTTTATTGCCGGCAGCATTATGAACGGTGCGCAATCGTCGATGCCGGCACTGGCCGCGGGGTTCTACCCCACGCAGGGCCGGGCAACCGGCGTCGCCTGGATGCTGGGTATTGGCCGGTTTGGCGGCATCCTGGGTGCCTTCAGCGGAGCATTCCTGATGCAGGCGCAGCTCTCCTTCGTTACCATCTTTACCGTGTTGTCGATTCCGGCGTTCTTATCCGCCATCGCGCTACTGGTGAAATATAAGGCAAGCAAAAGCCAACCGGTCTCCCCTCCGGCAAAAGCCGAAAATATGCAAAAAGCCTGACTCTCGGGCCAGCGGGAAACCGCTGGCCTGCTGGTTTTCGTACCTGTTTACAAAAATTTTCCATTGCAACGCGTCTGATGATTAATCATCACCTTATCTGCCGTTTTCGTCAGCCTTTTGCCTCTCAGGTAATAGGCTGCATGCACATAATCACCCCCGTGATCATTCTTTGCGTTTTTTCTGACTATTCTTAATAGGCTTAATGACATCTACCTTTTGCTGTGTGATAGAAGGAGTTCTCAATGGAATATAAAGATCCCGTGTTTGAACTGCTTAGCAGCCTGGAACAAATTGTTTTTAAAGATATTTCTCAGACGATCGCCCAGCCTCGTAAGCAGACCGCCTTTAGCGAGTTTGAACTGCTCCGCCAAGGCACCGGCTTAAAAATTGATGATTTTGCCAATGCCATGGGTGTCAGCGTGGCGATGGTACAAGAGTGGGAGTCAAGACGGGTGAAGCCTTCTTCCACTGAGCTCAAATTAATGCGCCTGATTCAGGCAAACCCTCAGCTTTCAAGGCAGCTTATCGACTAAAGTTCTATAATAAGAATCAGGTCTGGTTACGGTCCTCATAAGGGACCGTTTTTATTAATGTGAAAAAACGTTTGCTATCGAGCCGCAAAAATGAGTTAATGCTCGCAGGTTTGATGTACAGACCACAGAGCATTAGTATAGAGTAGTCCTTGAGCGGTTATCATAGATACCCCGGTAGTGAACTTTACCTTTATAGCTTTAAATCTGTAGTCCAGACCGTATCGCCGAAAGGTTCATTTATTATTTAAGGTATTTCGCTATGTCCGGTAAAATGACTGGTATCGTAAAATGGTTCAACGCTGACAAAGGCTTCGGCTTCATCACTCCTGATGACGGTTCTAAAGATGTGTTCGTACACTTCTCCGCTATCATGAACGATGGCTACAAATCTCTGGATGAAGGTCAGAAAGTTTCCTTCACCATCGAAAGCGGCGCTAAAGGCCCGGCAGCTGGCAACGTAACCAGCCTGTAAGCTTAAATTAAGCTCAGAAATTCAAGATCCCTGCCTGACGGCGGGGATTTTTTTATCTGGTCATAAAAAACCGCCATTCATCTGATGGCGGTTTTTTTGTCTTCACAGCGCTGAAAAATGCCAGCCCTCCTTGCGCCACTCCAGCGAGTGGGTCAGCCGCAATCCTTGCAGAAAATCATCGTCATGCGATACGACAATCATCGCGCCAGGAAACGCCGTGAGTGCCGACTCAATAGCCCGGGTGGACGCGAGATCAAGATGGTTGGTTGGCTCATCCAACAACAGAAGCTGCGCCGCTTCACGCCGCCACAGCACACAGGCCAGCGCGGCCTTTAATCGTTCGCCACCGCTCAATGCCGACAGCGGCAGATTAATTTTATCCCCCCCCAGCTGCAACCGGGCAAGACGGCTGCGTAATGCGCCCGCCTCCAGCGGCGTATCATCAAGATTAAGGTGCGCCATGACCGACAGCGACAAATCCAGCTGCGACAAGTGCTGATCCAACCAGGCCGCATGCACCGATACCCGACACTCGCCGGATAAAGGTGCCGCCAGGCCAATCAGCGTTTTCAGCAGCGTGGTTTTCCCACAGCCGTTAGGACCACGCAACGCCACGCGTAGCGGCCCGTCAAGCCGCCAGTCCAGCGGCGGCGTGTCAGAAAAGGCCAGCCGTAAAGCATCGAGGACAAATACCTGTTTGCCGGCGGCAACCTGGCTTCCCGGCAGGGTAAACATCACTACAGCATCTTCTTCAACCCGCTCACGTGCCTGAGCAACCGCAGCGTTCAGGGCACTATTTTGTTCCCGGTGCTGGCGATGCAATGTGCCCGGACGCTCCTTCGCCGCCCCTTTGTATTTCACCCGCTCAAAGGAGGCGATGTTCAGCGTATCAACCACACGCAGTGTCTGAGCAGAGCGTCGCTGGCTGGCATCATGTTCCTTTTGCATCCGGGCACGCGTGCGACGGCGCTCGGTAGCAGCATGTTCCAACGCCGAACGCGCCGCCTGCTGCTCTGCTTCACGCTGTTGCTGATAATCAGCGTAGTTGCCACCGTAGCTGCGCAGCGCACCGGGCGTGAGTTCAAGTATGCGCGGCATGTTGGCCAACAGCGCGCGATCGTGACTGGCTATTAGCGCCCCGCCGGGCCAGCGTTCAAGCTGCTGATACAGCCAATCGCGTCCCTGCCTGTCCAGGTGGTTAGTCGGCTCGTCCAGCAATAAATAGTCTGAGCCTGACAGAAAGGCCCCGCACAGCAACGCTTTCACCCGCTCCCCACCGCTCAGTGACGACGCGAGTCGATCGGGGGAAAACGGCGGCAGATCAGCATCTTCAAACGCCGCACTCAGGCGATCGTGCAGATCCCAGAAACCTTCCAGGCAATCGACGTCGTCAGCCAGCCCTTCACCACACTCAAGTCGCCGCAAAGCAGAAAATATGGGCTCATAGCCCAACAGGGCGGCTAACGACGTGTGGGAGGAGATAGCCGGCTGTTGGGCTACACAGGCCAGTGAGGTACCGCGTTCGATGTGTCCGCTTGAGGGAGAATCTATGCCCGCCAGCAGGCGCAGCAGCCGGGTTTTCCCGACGCCATTTCGCCCGACCAGACCGCAGAGCGAATTCTCCAGCGCGATATTCAGCGGACCAAAAAGCATTTCTCCCGTCGCAAACTGACAGGTGACCTGATGCAAAATAAAAGAGGGGGATTGGGCACAATGGGCCATAAGCACTCCTGAATGAAATCAATACATCCCCAGCTGACGCAGTGCGTTAGCAAGGATCCGAATTCAGCAGGCGTGTTTGTCCATTTCAGTGTGCTCTCAGTGAGACGAGGGATTCGTCGGGGCACAGGATAGCCATACCCACCCCCTAATGACAAGGTTAATTTTCCAACAACCGCTATCAGGCCAATCGACTCTCCCCGCCAGGAGACGCAAAACACTCTCGAGATTGCTCGATTTTTATCGCTCACTTTTCATTCTAATTTTTTGAAAGAGATGCGCAAATTGTTCCAATTTTAATCGATCCAATATCGTTCTATTATTTATCACATCAGAGCAACAACGCCCTATACCAAACAAATCACTTAAGGAATATGACCATGAAATCCATCAAAACTTTCGTTGCAGTTTCTGTCCTTTCTATGATGTCTTTCGGTGCTTTCGCACAGAGCATCAGCACCACGGCCTCCACGCTGGACCGCGCTGAAGCAAAAATTGCCGCCCAGGCTGCTGAACAAGGTGCGTCTTATAAAATTACCAGCGCCCAGTTCAACAACCGTGTGCATATGACTGCCGAACTGACAAAATAACATCACCCGCTCTTGCCGGGCCGCCGGAAGTTAACCAGACAGGCGACAACGACAACACGATGAAAAGGTAAATAAAATGAAAAATATCAGCGTGATGACTGCCCTGCTTCTGGCCGCTTCACTGTCATCTGGCGTCATGGCGGCAGAGCATCGCCCCACGCCGCCGGAAGCCGGTTCAAACATCGATACGTCAGTGCATCAGAACCGGATTAACGTCAGCCATGCCTTTGATAAAGAGAGCCTGACGGCGGGGAATTTGCAGTAAATTTGGCCGCCGAAAGGCGTCCGATACAGTGAGCGTGTTTCTTCTCGCCATAAAAAAACCTGCCCTGGGGCAGGTTTTTTGTTATGCAAACGGGCGATTACTGCAGCAGAGAAATATCCGCAACCTGCAGGAACAGATCGCGCAGTTTTGACAGCAGCGTCAGGCGGTTGATACGGATGTCTTTATCTTCCGCATTCACCATCACGTTTTCAAAGAACTCATCTACCGGCTCGCGCAGAGAAGCCAGTTCAATCAGCGCTTCCTGATAGCGTCCTGCGGCGAAGTACGGTTGCAGTCTGTCGCGCAGAACCACCAGGTGGGTCGCCAGCTTGATCTCAGCGGTCTCTTTCAGCACGGAAGCGTGGACAACGTCGTTCAGCGTTTCTTCAGATTTAGCCAGAATGTTGGACACGCGCTTGTTAGCTGCGGCCAGCGCCGAGGACTCTTCCAGAGTACGGAAGTGCGATACCGCCTTCATACGGGCGTCGAAATCAGCCGGACGAGTCGGACGACGTGCCAGGACCGCCTGAATGGTGTCAACGGTGTAACCTTCGTCCTGATACCAGGCGCGGAAACGACCGAGCATGAAGTCAATAACATCATCAACCACGTTGGCGTTAGTCAGCTTGTCGCCGTACAGGCGTACCGCTTCTTCAGTCAGCGTTTGCAGATCCAGGTTCAGGTTCTTCTCAACGATGATACGCAGCACACCCAGCGCGGCACGACGCAGCGCAAACGGGTCTTTATCCCCTTTCGGGTGCTGGCCGATTCCAAAGATACCCGCCAGGCTATCCATTTTATCGGCAATCGCCACGGCACAGGCGACAGGATTTGACGGCAGGTCATCGCCGGCAAAGCGCGGCTGGTACTGCTCGTTCAGGGCCACCGCAACGTCTTCGGCTTCGCCGTCGTGACGTGCATAGTGCATACCCATGATGCCCTGGGTGTCGGTGAACTCGAAGACCATGTTGGTCATCAGGTCACACTTCGACAGCAGGCCCGCACGGGTGGCGTGGTTAACATCAGCGCCGATTTGCCCGGCAATCCAGCCAGCCAGGGCCTGAATGCGGTCAGTTTTGTCGCGCAGCGTGCCCAGCTGCTGCTGGAATAGTACGGTTTGCAGGCGCGGCAGATGATCTTCCAGACGCTTTTTACGGTCGGTGTTGAAGAAGAACTCCGCATCCGCCAGACGCGGACGAACCACTTTCTCATTCCCGGAAATGATCTGCATCGGATCTTTCGACTCGATGTTGGTCACGAAAATGAAGTTCGGCAGCAGTTTGCCGTCGTTGCCATATACCGGGAAGTACTTCTGATCGCCCTTCATGGTGTAGACCAGCGCTTCCGCCGGCACCGCGAGGAACTTCTCTTCGAATTTCGCCGTCAGCACCACCGGCCATTCGACCAGGGAGGCGACTTCTTCCAGCAGGCTTTCGCTGAGATCGGCGTTGCCGCCAATTTTGCGCGCCGCTTCCTCGGCATCGGCTTTGATTTTGGTTTTACGCTGCTCATAGTCAGCAATGACTTTGCCGCGCTCGGCCAGAATCTGCGGATACTGATCGGCATTATCGATAGTGAATTCCGGCTCGCCCATAAAGCGGTGGCCGCGAATGACGCGATCGGAGGTGATGCCCAAAATGGTCGCCGGCACGACTTTATCGCCGAGCAGCAGGGTCACGGTGTGAACCGGACGCACGAACTGCACGTCAGACGCGCCCCAGCGCATCAGTTTCGGGATCGGCAGTTTTGCCAGAGACGTTGCCACCATGTTCGGCAGCAGCGCTTCTGTGCTTTCGCCCTTCACGTGCGCACGATACAGCAGCCATTCACCTTTGTCGGTGACCATGCGCTCGGCCTGGTCAACGGTGATGCCGCAGCCACGCGCCCAGCCTTCAGCCGCTTTGCTCGGTTTGCCTTCTGCATCGAACGCCGCAGAAACAGCCGGACCGCGTTTTTCAACTTCGCGATCCGCTTGAGAAGCGGCCAGGTTCGCCACTTTCAGCGCCAGCCGGCGCGGGGCAGCAAACCACTCTACGTTGCCGTGGGCGAGTCCAGCGTTATCCAGCTCCGCGGTAAAGTTCGCAGCAAAGGATTCAGCCAGGCTGCGCAGGGCTTTTGGTGGCAGCTCTTCGGTGCCGATCTCCACCAGGAAAGTTTTCTCAGACATGGCCGCCTCTTATTTGTTTTTGTTGCACATCGGGAAGCCAAGGGCTTCGCGGGAAGCGTAATACGCTTCCGCCACTGCTTTCGTCAGGGTGCGAATGCGCAGGATATAGCGCTGACGCTCGGTGACGGAAATGGCTTTACGTGCATCCAGCAGGTTGAAGCTATGGGCGGCCTTCAGAATACGCTCGTAGGCAGGCAGCGGCAGCGGGTTTTCCAGCGCCAGCAGCTGCTGAGCTTCTTTCTCATACTGCTCGAAGCAGGAGAACAGGAAGTCAACGTCCGCGTATTCAAAGTTATAGGTCGATTGCTCGACTTCGTTCTGATGGAACACGTCGCCGTAGGTAGTTTTACCCAGCGGGCCATCGCTCCAGACCAGGTCGTACACGCTGTCTACGCCCTGGATATACATCGCCAGACGTTCCAGACCGTAAGTGATCTCACCGGTTACCGGTTTACATTCCAGACCACCCACCTGCTGGAAGTAAGTGAACTGGGTCACTTCCATCCCGTTCAGCCACACTTCCCAGCCCAGACCCCAGGCACCCAGCGTCGGGTTTTCCCAGTTGTCTTCCACGAAGCGGATGTCGTGAATCGTCGGATCCATACCCAGCTCTTTCAAAGACCCAAGGTACAGCTCCTGAATGTTATCCGGCGATGGCTTAATCACCACCTGGAACTGGTAGTAGTGCTGTAAGCGGTTCGGGTTTTCACCGTAGCGGCCGTCAGTCGGGCGGCGAGAAGGCTGCACATAGGCAGTCGCCATCGGTTCTGGCCCGAGCGCACGCAGGCAGGTCATCGGATGAGAGGTGCCGGCGCCAACTTCCATGTCCAGTGGTTGAACAATGGTGCAGCCCTGACGTGCCCAGTAATCCTGTAAGGTCAGGATCAGGCCCTGGAAGGTCCTGGTATCAAACTTTTGCATATTATTTCGTGCTGGATACGTGTGGATTTAAAGGAAGGGATCAGTATACCCGCTGGCTGCGAGATATACAGTACGAAACGGCGTTGTTTAAATAAAATTGCGGAAATTAACGCCATCACGCGGCACCAGGGGCCGATTTAGCGCATAGAAAGATGTAAAAACTGCCCGTCTGGATCGAAAGAACAGATAAAGCGCTCATTCTGCGAAGTCAGACCCGATAGCTCATAGCTTCCCTGAAACTGCTCGAAGTGGCTGACGTCTACCATACGGGGGCCAGTACTGTAGCGTTTTGCCGCCTGATCCTTACACAGTTGCTCCATATTCAGGGTAATTTGTGGCGTAATCCGTGCACGTTGAGCTTTCTGTATCGGCTGAGAAGGCGACTGGCTGCAGCCCGCCAGCAAAAGCACGAGCAGTCCAGAAAAGAAATATTTCATCACTATTTTCCTTAACCACCTTGTTAGCAAATTGTTATCGTGCAGGTTACGTGAAATCACCGGGGCATTGTGCGAATCTCTCCGCATCTCTACAAGAGCGGCGTGACAAACTCGGAATTTTCCATTGCGACACAGCCCGCCTGGAGGAGTCAGACCCTCTTTAAAAAGGAGCAACTGAGGTACCGATGCAGGAAAAAATAAACTGGATAACAAGTTTGCGCGGCATCGCATGCCTGATGGTGGTAATGATTCACAGCACCACCTGGTACATCACCCATCCACATGCCATCACCCTGCTGGACTGGGATATCGCCAACCTGCTTAATTCGGCCTCTCGCGTTAGCGTCCCGCTGTTTTTCATGATGTCAGGCTATTTGTTTTTCGGTGAGCGTAGCGCCCGGCCGCGACATTTTCTGCGGATCGTACTGTGCGTGGTGTTTTATAGCGCCCTGTCTCTGCTTTACATCACCTTGTTCACCCATATCAACGTGGTGCTGTCGCTGAAGCATTTGCTGCAAAAGCCGGTGTTCTACCATCTGTGGTTTTTCTTCGCGATTATCGTGATTTACCTGCTCTCGCCGCTGCTACAGGTTAAGCAGGTCAGCGGCAAAATGCTGCTGGTCCTGATGCTGGTGACGGGCATTCTGGCGAACCCCAATATGGTGTCGGTCAAAGCAGGCGGAATCGAATGGCTGCCGCTCAATCTCTATATCAGTGGCGATACATTTTACTATGTCCTGTATGGCGTGCTGGGTCGGGCAATTGGCATGATGGACACCGATAAAAAATGGCTCACGCTGCTGTGCGCCGCCCTTTTCACCGCGGCGGTATGGGTGATTTCACGTGGGACATTGCACGAGCTGAAGTGGCGCGGCGACTTCGGGGATACCTGGTACTTGTACTGTGGGCCGGCGGTTTTTGTCTGCGCGATAACGATGCTGACGCTGGTGAAGAATACCCTCAACGCACGTCAGATCCCTGCCCTGGCGCTGATTGCGCGCCACTCGCTGGGGATCTACGGGTTTCATGCCCTGATTATTCATGCGCTGCGGGCCAGCGGAATGGAGCTAACGCGCTGGCCGCTGCTGGATATTTTCTGGGTGTTCGCCGCGGCCGTGTCAGGCAGCCTGCTGCTGTCGATGCTGGTGCAGCGCCTGGATACCCGGCGTCTGGTCAGCTAGCGCGGCCGGAAACAAACCGCCCCGACAGGGGCGGATTATCAGGACGACATCAGCGGCAGCAGCTGCTGATATATCTGGCGGAACGTTTCACGACGCGGCGCGTAGTGGGCAAAACGCTCAGCATCCGGCCGGTGAGCCTGTTCCAACGGTAGCTGCGGCAGCAGGTCTGAAAAAGCCGCCCCTTTATGCAGCGCCAGCTGCGCTAACCGGGCAGCGCCCAGCGCGGGTCCAACGTCGCCACCGGTACGGAAATCAAGCTGCTGGCCGCTGATATCAGCCAGCATCTGCCGCCACCAGGGGCTTCGCGCGCCACCGCCAATCAACGTAATACTCTCCGGCTTCACGCCGCAGGCATGCACCACATCCATACCATCCGCCAGCGCATAGCCCACACCTTCCAGTACCGCACGCGCCAGCTCCGCCGGGCCATGTTGATGCGTCAGGCCAAAAAAGACGCCCTTTGCATGCGGGTTGTTATGCGGCGTGCGTTCACCGGAAAGATAGGGCAAAAACCAGACGGGATCGACGTTTTCATCCGCTGATTCCGCGGCAGCCACCAGCGCCGGGACCGTGCCGAGACCAGTCAGTTTTGCCGCCCAGTCAAGGCAAGAAGCCGCGCTCAACATCACCGACATCAAATGCCAGCGTCCCGGCAGGGCGTGACAGAAACTGTGTACTGCGCTTTCAGGTTTGCTGAGAAAACCGTTACTGACGGCAAAATAGACCCCGGAGGTTCCCAGAGACAGCATGGCCTGGCCCGCATCTGCCATACCGACGCCCACGGCACCGGCGGCATTATCGCCACCGCCAGCGACCACCAGCGCCTGCGGCATATTCCACGCCTGCGCAATAGCCGGACGCAGCGCTCCCGTCACTTCACAGCCTTCAAACAGCGCCGGCATATTATCGCGACTCAGGTCGCAGGCATTGAGCAGCTCATCGCTCCAGTCGCGTCTGGCCACATCCAGCCACAGGGTTCCGGCGGCGTCCGACATATCACTGGCAAATTCACCGGTCATTCGCAGGCGCAGATAATCTTTCGGCAGCAGAACCTTATCCACCTGGCGGAAGAGATCGGGTTCATGGTGCTGGATCCAGAGCAGTTTTGGCGCCGTAAACCCCGGCATCATCAGGTTGCCGGTGATTTGCCGCGAGCGGCTCACGGCTTTTTCCAGCTGGACGCACTCATCGCCGCTACGCCCGTCATTCCACAAAATTGCCGGGCGGAGTACCTGCTGATGTTTATTCAGCAGCGTGGCGCCGTGCATTTGCCCGGCGATGCCCACCGCTTTC
Source organism: Klebsiella sp. I138 (assembly GCF_051131765.1). NCBI lineage: Bacteria > Pseudomonadati > Pseudomonadota > Gammaproteobacteria > Enterobacterales > Enterobacteriaceae > Klebsiella > Klebsiella sp. I138. The sequence continues at coordinate 4,360,755 of NZ_CP180447.1, read as the reverse complement.
ACTTCGCGCAGAACGTGCTGCTCACCCAGCGCTTTCATGGCGCGGTCCGTCGCCTGCCACCAGTGCTCGGGGTCTTGTTCGGACCAGAGCGGATGTGGCCGCGATACGGTGAGGGGCTCGGTGTGCGAAGCCAGAACCTCACCTTGCTCATTAAGCAGAATGGCCTTGACGCCCGAGGTACCTAAATCAATCCCGATGTACATACGGTCTCTCCTTAACGGTGCGCCACGGCTAACCGTGGCGCGAGAAAGCAGGCTATCGCCAACGCCCGGCGCGGCCGGGCATCCTCATCACTTATCGAAAAGATAATGGTTAACCAGGTTTTCCAGCTGTTCCTGATGCCCGCTCTGATGCTGCGGAGCCAAATTATGCTGCGCCGCGTACTGCCCAATCTCCGTCAGCGTCATCTGTCCTTTCAGGATTTGCTGGCCCAGGTCGCCATTCCAGCCGGCATAACGTTTCGCCACCCGCTTATCCAGCTCACCCTCTTCTATCATGCGTGCCGCCACCTTCAGCGACAGCGCCATCGTATCCATCGCCCCAATATGACCATAGAACAGATCGTATTTATCGGTGCTCTGACGACGGACTTTGGCATCAAAATTCAGGCCACCGGTGGTGAAGCCGCCGGCTTTAAGAATTTCATACATCACCAGCGCATTCTCTTCCACGCTATTTGGGAACTGATCGGTATCCCAGCCCAGCTGCGGGTCGCCACGGTTGGCATCCACGGAACCGAACAGGCCCAGCGCGATAGCGGTCGCAATCTCATGGTGGAAGGAGTGGCCGGCCAGGGTCGCATGGTTTGCTTCGATATTTAGTTTGATCTCTTTTTCCAGGCCAAACTGCTTGAGGAAGCCGTAGACGGTGGAGGCATCATAATCATACTGATGTTTCGTCGGCTCCTGCGGTTTTGGCTCAATCAACAGCGTGCCCTGGAAGCCGATTTTATGTTTGTGTTCCACCACCAGCTGCATAAAGCGGCCAATTTGCTCACGTTCCTGGCGCAGGTCGGTATTGAGCAGGGTTTCGTAGCCTTCACGACCGCCCCACAGGACATAGTTTTCCCCGCCCAGTTTGTGAGTGGCATTCATGGCGGTAACGACCTGGGTCGCCGCCCAGCTGAAGACTTCCGGATCCGGGTTGGTCGCAGCGCCTGCGCCGTAGCGCGGGTTGGTAAAGCAGTTTGCCGTCCCCCACAGCAGCTTCACGCCGCTCTGCTCTTGTTTCTCCGCCAACACATCAACCATCCGGGCAAAATTGTCCAGATACTCTTTCAACGACGCCCCTTCCGGCGAGACGTCAACATCATGGAAGCAGTAGTACGGCACATTAAGCTTATGGAAAAACTCAAAGGCGACGTCGGCTTTGCGTTTTGCCATTTCCAGCGCGTCACCCGGCTGCTGCCATGGACGGTTGAAGGAGCCCACACCAAACATATCTGCTCCGTTCCAGCAGAAAGTGTGCCAGTAACAGGCGGCAAACCGCAGGTGTTCTTCCATGCGCTTACCCAACACCAGCTCATCAGGGTTGTAATGACGGAACGCCAGCGGATTAGTGGTTTTTGGGCCTTCATAACGAACGCGATCGAGTTGATCGAAATAGGTCTGCATAATGAACTCCATATTCAGGGATGCGGCGGGTAATAAGTCATAAGCCAATATAGAATTCATGTTTTACTTTCCTCAATTACGTTATTTCACACCGTGATTGAGAGAATCCACAAACGTGCGCCAGATCGCATAAATCAATATTATTAATAGCACTTCCGCCATCGTTTTAATGAAATATCAACGATATAGCCAGGTTATTTATTTTTAAAAACCAGATCGCGGTCATAAATCAGAAAACAAACTAAATTTCATAACCCGAAAATAAGCACAGATAATTGCCAGTCTTCCTGTACCTGTTAAGAATCTACTACGTATCAGGCCGTTTCTTTACCCGTTCGTCTTATCCTGCACTTTACAAAAAAGGCGTTATTATTATGAAGATAAAGAACCTTTTCCTCACGCTCTGTGCCTCACTCCTGCTGACCAGCATGGCGGGGATTGCGAAAGAAGTTAAGATTGGTATGGCCATTGACGATCTCCGACTGGAGCGCTGGCAGAAAGATCGCGATATATTTGTCAACAAAGCCGAATCATTAGGTGCCAAAGTATTTGTTCAGTCCGCTAATGGCAATGAAGAAACACAAATGTCGCAAATTGAAAATATGATAAATCGCGGCGTTGATGTTCTGGTTATTATTCCTTACAACGGCCAGGTATTAAGTAATGTGATTAAAGAAGCCAAACAGGAAGGTATTAAAGTCCTGGCCTACGATCGCATGATTAATAATGCAGATATTGATTTCTATATTTCCTTTGATAACCAAAAAGTGGGTGAAATGCAGGCCCAAAGTCTGGTCGATAAAGTTCCCCAGGGTAACTATTTTCTGATGGGCGGCTCTCCGGTAGATAATAACGCTAAGCTGTTCCGTGCCGGACAAATGAAAGTCCTCAAACCCTATATTGACGAAGGCAAAATTAAGATCGTCGGCGATCAGTGGGTTGACGGCTGGCTGCCGGAAAATGCCTTAAAAATTATGGAGAACGCCCTCACCGCCAACAATAACAAAATCGATGCAGTCGTGGCCTCTAACGACGCGACCGCCGGCGGCGCGATCCAGGCATTAAGCGCGCAGGGCCTGGCGGGCAAAGTGGCCATATCCGGTCAGGATGCCGACCTTGCCGGTGTTAAACGCATTGTTTCCGGCACGCAGACCATGACCGTCTATAAACCGATTACCACGCTTGCTACCACCGCTGCGGAAATTGCCGTCGAGCTCGGCAATGATAAAGCGCCACATGCTGACACCACGTTAAATAATGGACTGAAAGACGTCCCGTCCCGCCTGTTAACTCCTATCGAAGTCAATAAAGACAATATTGAACAGACGGTAATCAAAGACGGCTTCCACAAAAAGAGCGAATTATAATTCCTGACGCCCCTCGCCGGGGCGTCATTCTCGTCCAGCCGGATATCGCTTACGCGGAGCATCTATGTCCTGGTTACTCGAAATGAAGAATATCACCAAAACCTTCGGCACCGTGAAGGCCGTAGATAATATCAGCCTGCGCCTTAACGCAGGGGAAGTTGTTTCACTATGCGGAGAGAATGGTTCGGGTAAATCCACGCTAATGAAGGTCCTGTGCGGAATTTATCCGTACGGCAGCTATGACGGTGAGATTATTTTCGCCGGTGAAACGCTAAAACCCAGCCATATTCGTGATACCGAACGTAAAGGCATTGCTATCATTCACCAGGAGCTGGCGCTGGTTAAGCACCTGAGCGTTCTGGAGAATATTTTTCTGGGCGCGGAAATTTCCCACTATGGCCTTCTTGATTATGAAACCATGACCCTGCGCTGCCAGAAGCTGCTGGCTCAGGTGAATTTAGCTATTTCACCCGATACCCGCGTTGGCGATTTAGGCCTGGGCCAACAGCAGCTGGTTGAAATTGCCAAAGCGCTCAATAAGCAGGTGCGTTTATTAATACTTGATGAACCTACTGCCTCATTAACCGAGCAGGAAACGTCCATTCTGCTGGATATCATTCGCGATCTGCAAAACCACGACATCGCCTGTATTTATATTTCCCACAAGCTCAATGAGGTGAAAGCCATCTCCGACACGATCTGCGTCATTCGCGATGGCCAGCATATCGGCACCCGCGACGCCAGCGGCATGAATGAAGATGACGTGATAACGATGATGGTCGGCCGCGAGCTCACCGCCCTTTACCCGAATGAGCCGCACGACTGCGGCGATGAAATTTTACGCGTCGAGCATTTAACCGCCTGGCATCCGGTTAACCGACACATTAAACGGGTTAACGACATCTCCTTTTCCCTGCGTCGCGGGGAGATCCTTGGCATTGCCGGGCTGGTCGGCGCCGGGCGTACCGAGGCCGTTCAGTGTCTGTTCGGCGTCTGGCCGGGACGCTGGGAAGGCAAGGTGTTCATTGATGGCCAGCCGGTGGCGATTCACCACTGTCAGCAGGCCATTGCTCACGGTATCGCCATGGTACCGGAGGACCGCAAAAAAGACGGTATCGTACCGGTCATGGCGGTGGGCAAGAATATCACGCTGGCGGCGTTAAATCAGTTTACCGGCCCGCTCAGCAGCCTGGATGACGCCGGCGAGCAGCACTGCATCCAGCAGTCCATTCAGCGGCTGAAAATCAAAACATCATCGCCGGATCTGGCCATTGGCCGTCTGAGCGGTGGCAATCAGCAGAAAGCGATTCTGGCCCGCTGCCTGCTGCTGAATCCACGTATTTTGATTCTCGATGAGCCTACCCGCGGCATCGATATCGGTGCGAAATACGAAATTTACAAATTGATTAATCAGCTGGTACAGCAGGGGATCGCCGTCATCGTCATCTCATCCGAGCTGCCTGAAGTTCTCGGGTTAAGCGACCGGGTACTGGTGATGCATGAAGGCAAGCTGAAAGCCAATTTAATCAATCATAACCTGACCCAGGAACAGGTAATGGAAGCCGCGCTGAGGAGCGAACACCATGTCGAAAAACACGCCGTCTGAAATTAAAGTTATCCCACCCGCCTCTGCCGGTTTACCTGCTCTCAACGGGTTGAACCTGCAGGTTTTTGTGATGATTGCGGCTATTGTCGTGATTATGCTGTTCTTCACCTGGGCCACCGAGGGAGCCTATTTAAGCGCGCGTAACATTTCTAACCTGCTGCGGCAGACGGCGATCACCGGCATCCTGGCGGTCGGAATGGTCTTTGTCATTATTTCTGCGGAGATCGACCTCTCCGTTGGCTCGATGATGGGGCTGCTTGGCGGCGCAGCGGCGATTTTTGACGTCTGGCTCGGCTGGCCGCTGCCGCTGACCATTGCGGTCACGCTGGTGATGGGGCTGCTGCTCGGCGCATGGAATGGCTGGTGGGTCGCCTACCGCAAAGTCCCCTCATTTATCGTCACGCTAGCCGGGATGCTGGCGTTCCGCGGCATTCTGATCGGTATCACCAATGGCACCACTGTTTCCCCCACCAGCCCGGCAATGTCGCAAATTGGACAAAGCTATCTGCCCGATGGCCTGGGCTTTGGCATCGGCGTCATTGGCATGGCGGCCTTTATTGTCTGGCAATGGCGCGGTCGCCTGCGTCGCCTGTCCCTGGGATTAACCACGCCGGCGCCAACCTCGACGGTGGCTCGCCAGAGCGTTACCGCGGTTATCGTCCTTGGCGCCATCTGGTTATTAAATGATTACCGCGGTGTTCCCACGCCGGTACTCATCCTGGCGGCCCTGCTGCTGGCAGGGATGTTTATGGCAACCCGAACGGCGTTTGGTCGGCGGATTTACGCCATTGGCGGCAATCTGGAAGCGGCTCGCCTGTCCGGGATTAGCGTGGAACGAACCAAGCTGGCCGTCTTCGCCATCAACGGTCTGATGGTGGCCATTGCCGGCCTGATCCTCAGCTCGCGCCTGGGGGCTGGTTCGCCCTCGGCCGGTAACATCGCCGAACTGGATGCCATCGCCGCCTGCGTCATCGGCGGTACCAGCCTTGCTGGCGGGGTAGGCAGCGTTGCTGGCGCAGTCATGGGGGCCTTTATCATGTCAGCCCTGGATAACGGCATGAGCATGATGGATGTCGCCACCTTCTGGCAGTACATCGTCAAAGGTGCCATTTTGCTGCTGGCGGTGTGGATGGATTCGGCAACGAAACGGAGAACCTAAGTCTGCTGAATAGAGAATGCCCGAATTATTTGCGCTACCGCCAGATTTACGTATAAGACGCTTGTCTTTATTCGGGCATTGGCCGGTATTGTATGGCCTGTCAGAGTGACCAGGAAAAGAGACTATGTTTGCAAAGCGCCACCGTATTACGCTGCTCTTTAACGCCAACAAAGCCTATGACCGACAGGTCGTGGAAGGGGTTGGTGAATATTTACAGGCATCGCAACAGGAATGGGATATCTTCATTGAAGAGGATTTTCGGGCGCGGATTGAGAACATCAGAGAGTGGCTGGGAGACGGCGTCATTGCGGATTATGACGACCCGGAAATTGAAAAACTGCTTACCGATGTCGAGGTCCCGATTGTCGGCGTCGGTGGCTCCTACCATCGCCCTGAAGGCTATCCTCCGGTTCACTATATTGCGACAGATAACGCCGCGCTGGTCGAAAGCGCTTTTCTGCACCTGAAAGAAAAAGGGGTCCAGCGCTTCGCCTTTTACGGGCTGCCCACCTCCAGCGGAAAGCGCTGGGCGGTGGAGCGCGAACACGCGTTTTGTCAGTTGGTCGCAAAAGAGAAATATCGCGGCGTGGTTTATCAGGGGCTGGAGACCGCGCCAGAAAACTGGCAGCACGCACAAAACCGCCTGGCGGACTGGCTGCAAACGCTGCCTCCGCAAACCGGCATTATCGCCGTGACCGACGCCCGCGCTCGCCACGTGCTGCAAGCCTGCGAGCTGTTGCACATTCCGGTGCCGGAAAAGCTGTGCGTCATCGGTATTGATAACGAAGAGCTGACTCGCTACCTGTCACGCGTGGCGCTCTCCTCCGTAGCGCAGGGGACTCGACAGATGGGCTATCAGGCGGCAAAGCTGCTGCATCGTCTGCTGGATAAAGAGCCGCTGCCGCTGCAGCGCCGGCTGGTGCCGCCTATGCGTGTCGTCGAACGCCGCTCAACGGATTATCGCTCGCTCACCGACCCGTCGGTAATTCAGGCGATGCACTACATCCGCAATAACGCCTGTAAAGGCATCAAGGTCGAGCAGGTGCTGGATGCCGTCGGCATCTCCCGATCCAACCTCGAAAAGCGCTTCAAAGAGGAAGTCGGCGACACCATTCACTCCATCATCCATCGCGAGAAGTTAGAAAAGGCCCGCAGCCTGCTGGTGTCCACCACGCTGTCGATTAATGAAATCTCACAGATGTGCGGCTATCCGTCGCTGCAATATTTCTATTCAGTATTTAAGAAAGAGTACGACGTCACGCCGAAGGAGTACCGGGACCGGCACAGTGAAGTGATGATGTAGAGAAGCTGGCAGAAAAGAAAAATGCCCGGGCTTGCGCACCGGGCATTCACTATTACATGTGGGCAGCAATCAGCCGTTGGTTGTCCTGATACATTGCGAAGAGGTAGTTGTTGTAGCTTGACCCTTTGGTCGAGTAGCCCTTCAGCTTATGGATCATGGTATTGGCCGTCACTTCCTGATCCGTTTTACGCAGCTGCGCACGGGATTTACGGAAAGACTTATATGCCGGATGCGTGTTCAGGTTCGTTACGTAAGCCTGCACGGACTCCTCCACAGAATCAAACTGGGAGTAGCCTTTCATCGCACCGCGGCAATTTCCGCCGCCGCATTTCATACCAAACAGATTGTTGTTCATACGCGCCAGTTTGGACGTACCCCAACCGCTTTCCGCCGCTGCCATGGTCGCCACCATACTGTTAGGAATGATGTCGACGCGTTCCATCAGCGTGTTCCATGGAATATGGCGAGTATTGCCAGACCATTTCACCTTATAGCGTGCGGTGATGTCCTTCAGGCGCGTGCGCTCTGTCGGCGACCAGCGCGAATCGTATTGCTTAGTGACAAGCCAGTTACGATCGGCGGTAATCACCTGATTCTGTTTAGTAATATAAGGCATTACTGTCCGGAGAAACGCTTTTTTCCTTGGGGTTCCGGAAGGGTATTTTCGCAAATCAGGAAGTGAACTACTCTTTACACTATTGCGAGAATACTCTTGTTTACTGCTTACCTTAACTTGACTACTTTTCTTTACTTGTGAGGCTTTATGACTCGTTGTTGCTGTGTGGGTTGTTGCCAACACACTACCTGAAAATATGCAGGTAAGTAACATGAGTATCGCAGCCCCATATCGTCGCATGGGAATCGATATCATTAGGTCTCCTGGTCGGATTTAATCATTCCAACACCTTGTTTTACGCAAAAAAACGTTAATTGAGTCGCGAATAGTATCAAAAATACCCAGTAAGAGCACTAACAGAAATAGTCCAATTCCTAAAAGCTGTCATCTGAAATCGGTTTCTGTGCCGTAACCAGGGCGCGAAAATGCTATCTCCGTCTCATTTTTTGCCTATTTTTTGACCTTAGTCACTCACCCCTTTTTGTCATCCCTGCAAAAGTGCAGGTGGGATGAGTTCATTGCCCGGCTTGCCGGGCAAACTGAACAAAAAACCGCTCACAGGACTCCAGAATGAAACTCGCTGCGCTTGCGTCGCTCTTGTTGCCTGGGATGGCCTTCGCCGCCTGGACTACCGCTGATTTTCCCTCCTTCACCGAAGAAGGCACCGGCAGATTTATCAGTCAAAACGAGGTGGCGAAGGGTACACGTCCGCTGCAAATTAATTTTGACCAACAGTGCTGGCAGCCCGTCGGCGCCATAAAACTCAACCAGATGCTGTCAATGGAACCCTGCCACGGTACTCCCGCGCAGTGGCGGGTTTTTCGCGAAGGTCGCTACACGCTTGAAGTCGATACTCGCTCCGGTACGCCAACGCTGATGCTTTCTCTGGAGGAAAAAGAGGCCGCAACGGCTTCCGCGCCGCAGCTGCGTCAGTGTCCTGCATGGAACGGAAAACCGCTGACGCTGGACGTCAGCAAAACCTTCGCCGAGGGCAGTAAAGTCCGTGATTTCTACAGCGGCAATATTGCCACGGTCAGCGCCGGGAAAATTACCCTACAGCCGGCACCCAACAGCAATGGTTTACTGCTGCTTGAGCGTGCGGACACCACCGCCGATGCGCCTTTCAACTGGCATAATGCGACCGTCTACTTCGTTCTGACCGATCGTTTTGTCAACGGCAACCCGGCCAACGACAACAGCTATGGACGCCACAAAGACGGCATGCAGGAAATCGGTACCTTCCACGGCGGCGACCTGCAAGGCCTGACCAGCAAGCTCGATTACCTGAAAGAATTAGGCGTTAATGCGCTGTGGATTAGCTCGCCGCTGGAGCAAATACACGGCTGGGTCGGCGGCGGAACCAAGGGCGACTTCCCCCATTACGCCTACCACGGCTACTACGCCCAGGACTGGACAAAACTGGATGCCAATATGGGCACCGAGGCCGATTTACGTCGCCTGGTCGATGAGGCGCACAAACGCGGTATTCGCATCCTCTTCGATGTGGTGATGAACCACACCGGCTATGCGACGCTCGCCGACATGCAGGAGTTCAAATTCGGCTCGCTGTATCTGCAAGGCGACGAGCTGAAAAAGACGCTCGGGGAACGCTGGACCGACTGGAAGCCCGGCCCGGGCCAGACCTGGCACAGCTTCAACGATTACATCAACTTCAGCGATAAAGCCGGCTGGGAAAAATGGTGGGGGAAAAAGTGGATTCGTACCGATATTGGCGACTACGACAACCCGGGCTTTGACGATCTGACCATGTCCCTGGCCTTCCTGCCGGATCTGAAAACAGAATCGACCACGCCATCCGGGCTGCCGAATTTCTACCAACAAAAGCCGGACACCGCAGCCAAAACCATTCCCGGCTTCACGCCGCGTGATTATTTAACCCACTGGCTCAGTCAGTGGGTACGTGATTACGGCATCGATGGTTTCCGCGTCGATACCGCCAAACACGTTGAACAGGCAGCCTGGCAACAGTTAAAAACCCAGGCCACCGCGGCGCTGGCGGAATGGAAAAAGGCCAACCCGGATAAAGCGCTGGATAACGCGCCTTTCTGGATGACCGGTGAAGCCTGGGGCCACGGGGTGATGCAGAGCGATTACTACCATCACGGCTTTGATGCGATGATTAACTTCGACTATCAGGATCAGGCGGCGAAAGCGTCAGGCTGCCTCGCCAATATTGACCTGACCTGGCAGCAGATGGCAGATAAACTACAAACGTTTAACGTCCTGAGCTATCTCTCATCCCACGATACGCGTCTGTTCCGTGAAGGTGGCAGCACGGCGGCAGAACTGCTGCTGCTCGCGCCAGGTGCGGTACAGCTCTTCTACGGTGATGAGTCCGCACGGCCGTTCGGCCCTACCGGCTCAGACCCGCTACAGGGAACCCGTTCGGATATGAACTGGCAGGACGTCGAGGGTAAGGCCGCGCTCAGCGTCACCCACTGGCAGAAACTCGGCCAGTTCCGCGCCCGCCATCCGGCGATTGGGATGGGTAAACAGACCACGCTCTCCCTGCCGCAGGGCTATGGCTTCGTCCGTGAAAACGCCGATGACAAAGTCATGGTGGTGTGGGCAGGCCAACGTTAATTTCTCTTCTGCTGGCTCCCCGTGATCTGCGGGGAGCCTTTTCAGCATAAAACACCAACATAAGACGACAAACTAGCATAAAAAAGAAATATTCGACTTCCCTGCCGATTTGCACCGCGTCGAGGCTGGCGTTATGGTTATCCACTTTCCAGGAAGACCGATAGACTATCCGCGATGACATTTTCACTTTTCGGCGACAAATTCACCCGTCATTCAGGCATCACCCGCTTGATGGAAGACCTTAATGACGGCCTGCGCACTCCGGGCGCAATCATGCTGGGCGGCGGTAACCCCGCACAAATCCCGGAAATGAACGAATACTTCCAGAACCTGCTGTCGGACATGCTCGCCAACGGCAAAGCCCTTGATGCGCTTTGTAATTACGACGGCCCTCAGGGGAAAAGCGAGCTTCTGACCGTACTGGCGCAGATGCTGCGAGAAGCGCTGGGCTGGGAGATCGAACCACAGAATATTGCGCTAACAAATGGCAGTCAGAGTGCGTTTTTCTACTTATTTAATCTCTTTGCCGGGCGCCGTGCGGATGGCACCACCCGCAAAGTCCTGTTTCCACTGACGCCGGAATATATCGGCTACGCTGACTCGGGCCTCGAAGAGGATCTGTTTGTGGCGACACGCCCGAATATCGAGCTACTGCCAGAAGGCCAGTTTAAATACCACGTCGATTTCGAGCATCTGCAGGTCACCGAAGAGACGGGGATGATTTGCGTTTCTCGCCCGACCAACCCGACCGGTAACGTGATTACCGACGAAGAGCTGATCAAGCTGGATGCGCTGGCCCATCAACACGGCGTGCCGCTGGTGATTGATAACGCGTATGGCGTGCCTTTCCCGGGGATTATTTTCAGTGACGCCAGGCCGCTGTGGAACCCGAATATTGTGCTGTGCATGAGCCTGTCCAAGCTGGGCCTGCCGGGCAGCCGCTGCGGGATTATCGTGGCCAATGAGAAAATCATTACCGCCATCAGCAACATGAACGGGATTATCAGCCTTGCGCCGGGTGGAATGGGGCCAGCGATGATGTGCGAAATGATTAAACGCAATGACCTGCTGCGTCTGTCGGAAACGGTCATCAAGCCGTTTTACTACCAGCGCGTACAGGAAACCATCGCCATTATTCGCCGCTATCTTCCGCAAGAACGCTGCCTGATTCATAAACCGGAAGGGGCCATTTTCCTCTGGCTGTGGTTTAAAGACCTGCCAATCTCCACGGAGCTGCTGTATCAGCGGCTGAAAAAACGCGGCGTCCTGATGGTGCCGGGCGACTATTTCTTCCCGGGGCTGGATAAACCCTGGCCGCACACGCACCAGTGCATGCGCATGAACTACGTACCGGACCCGCAAAAAATCGAAGCGGGAGTGAAAATCCTCGCCGAAGAGGTTGAGCGGGCCTGGAGCGAAGAACACGCATAGAGCGCTTGCCCTGACGCCATCACCCGGGCTGTGGAGCCCGGATAAGGCGCAGAGCGCGCCGCTATCCGGGATCTCACACATCGACTACATTGCCAGCGCCATTCGCCGACGCCTTTGCGCGCTTAATGCCTCCAGCTCCACACCTTCCATGCAGCGTAAAGCCTCGGTCGGGCACGCGGCAATACATGCCGGCCCCTCTTCGCGATGGCTGCATAGATCGCATTTCAGCGCCTGTACGCCCTCTTCGGTCAGCATGACGGTTATCGCGCCATACGGGCAGGCCACCATGCAGCTTTTACAGCCGATACAGCGACGTTGATCAACGCGCCAGACGGCATTCTCCCGTTGAATCGCCTCTACCGGGCACACGTTCGCACAGGGCGCATCTTCACACTGGCGGCACAGCGTAGCCGTCGACAGTTCGTCGCTTTTCACCACCCGGATACGTGGCGCAAACTGCGTTGCAGAAACCGTTGAACAGCTTTGGCCATACTGATGCGCAACCACACAGGCCACTTCACAGGTCCGGCAGCCAATGCATTTTTGTGCATCCGCGATGATAAAACGGTTCATCCACTGCTCCATTGAGGATAAAAAAGCAGCGTGCCAGAAAAAACCTTCACCGCGCCTTGATCCTGAATGGAATCAGCCGTTTTTTTAGCGATTACCAGGAAAATCTGGTCATTTGCCTTAGTTTTCGCGCACCGAAAAACCGAGCTCACGGGAAATGGCTTCCGCCGTATCGCGCAGCGGTTTCAGTAAGTTCTTTTCTCCGACCTGCTTAAGACGCGACGTCGATAACGAGATGGAAATAGCGTAAGGAACTCGCCGATGGATATCGAAAACGGGTACAGCCAGGCAGGAAACGCCTAACTCGTTCTCTTCACGGTCCATCGCCATATTCCGTTCGCGGATCTGCGCCAGCTCATCATGCATCGCAGGCAGTCCCGTGATGGTATTGCGGGTCAGTGGCTGAATAATATCCTGATGTGTATTCCAGTAGCTTTCGACATAGTCAGGATGGCCAAAGGCCATGTAAATCTTGCCCATTGCCGAGCAGTACAGCGGCATGTGCTGACCGATATAAGCACGGGTGCGCAGCATTCCCGTCGTCGGTTCCAGCTTATAAATCAAAATCGCATGGTCATCTTCACGGCTCGAAAAGTTGACCGTCTCACCGGTCGCCAGATTGAGCGCCTCAAGGTGCGGTGCTGCAACGTGGATGATATTGAGCGATGACAGCGCTTTTTGCCCCACCGCGATAAATTTAGTCGTCAGACGGTAACTGCCCGCAGCCGGGGCTGGCGTCACATAGCCGCAGGATTGCAGCCCTTGCAATAAGCGGTGGACCGTACTTTTGTTCAGACCCGCCAGCTCAGACAGATGCGCCAACGGACAACCATTCGGATAGTTACTGAGGATTTCAATCAGCATCAACCCCCGGAACAGGCTCTGGCTTCCCGCAGGCCTTTCTTTGTCTTGCGTCATTTCGCTCTCTTTTGTGTCCATCGCGTCAGCTCCCCTTTTCGACCCGCACTGATGGTAGCGCAAAGTGTGTTTCACTTCACGATCTGAACAGAAATTTTGTAATTATCTGATTTTATTGAATTTCAAAAACAACCTCATCGATTGCTTTGTGAAATCATGATCGATATATTTGAAATCAGATTTCGCATAGTGAAATTTATAGCGTGTAAAACGTTCTTTCCCACACGACGGGAGGTCACCTTAAATGGCAGAAGCAGCAGTGTTGTCTCCGTTGTTATCCATGCGCCACATTATCAAGCGCTTTGGTGGAAATGTGGCGGTCAATAACGTCAGTCTGGATATTTATCCGGGACAGGTTGTGGCACTGCTGGGAGAAAACGGTGCCGGTAAATCGACGCTGATTAAGGTGCTGGCGGGCGTCTATTCCCGCGATGGTGGAGAGATCCTGTTTCGCGGTCAGCCGGTGGATTCCGCCGCCGCGTTACGTCAGGGTAACGAACAGCCTATCGCCTTTATTCATCAGGATTTAGGCCTGGTAGAGTGGATGACCGTCGCCGAAAACATGGCGCTGGTGATGGGTTTCCCCCGTCGCTTCGGCCTGATTGACTGGGCGGCCACCAAACGCCAGGCGCAAAAAGCGCTGGAAGATATCGGCATTCAACTCGACCCGGATGACCGCGTGTTTGACCTTTCCCGCACCGAAAAATCCCTGCTGGCGATTGCCCGCGCGGTGGCAGTTGACGCCTCGGTGCTGGTGCTCGATGAACCGACAGCCTCACTGCCTGCCGACGATGTCCGCCACCTGTTCCGCGTGATGAACATCCTGCGCGAGAAGCAGGTAGGCATGATTTATATCACCCACCGCCTGGATGAGGTGATGGAGATGGCGGATACCGTTTGCGCGATGCGCGACGGCTGTTACGCCGGGGGCGGCGATATCGCTCGCTATAGCCTGCGTGGTCTGGTCGAACTGATTGTGGGCGAAAGCCTCGGCGGCGATCGGCGTCAGGCCTTACCCGATGCCAGCGCGCCGGTGCTGTTGAAAATGGACAACGTCAAAGTGGGTGATACCGGGCCAGTCTCCTTTGAGCTGCGTGCCGGTGAGATGGTGGCACTCGCCGGTCTGCGGGGCGCCGGTCAGGAAGAGATTGGACGTTTACTGTTTGCCTGCAGGCCGCAGGAGAGTGGACAAATCATGTTAAGTGGCGTGCCGCTTACGGCGACAACACCAGGGGAAGCGATGTCCGCAGGCATCTCTTTTGTCGCCGGCGACCGTCTTCATGAAAGCCTGATTCCAGGCATGATGGTGCGTGAAAACCTGTTTATGAACCCTTGTAAACACGGTCATGCGCTGTTTTCCCGCTATAACGAAAAAAGCGAAGCGCCGCTGAGCTGGGAGAAAATCCGCCAGTTCGACGTGCGCCCTGCGCAGATAAATATTGAAATCAGTGCGCTGTCGGGCGGCAACCAGCAAAAAGTAGTCATGGCACGCTGGCTCTCGCTCAATGCCCCGCTGCTCATCCTGGAAGATCCTTCTGCAGGCGTTGACGTAGGCGCACGCGCAGAAATTTACGATTTACTCAATCAGGCGCTGCAAAACGGCGTTGCCATTCTGGTCATCTCCAACGATCTGGAAGAGGTAGCGCACATCTGCAACCGGGCATTGGTGTTTAACCGCGGGCAGATCGTCGGCGAACTTCTCAACCAGGATGTCACCTTTGCCAGATTGCTTGAGCTGGCATCAGGCAGCGGCACCATACATTAAGTCGGAGTGCGTTATGGCTAAAACATCAATGAAATCGACGGCCCTGGAATCACGCGTATCACTTCATGAACACGGAGCGGCCACCTGGCTTGGACAATTGACCACGCGTTACGGTTTACCCGCGATCTGCGTGGTGTTGGTTATCGTTTTTTCACTGACAACGCCTTCGTTTGCTTCCCTGTTGACGCTGCAGGCTATTCTCGATAGCAAATCGAAAATTGCCCTGCTGGCGCTGGCAGCAACCATCCCGATGATTGTTGGCAAAATCGACCTGAACGTCGGCTTCGGCATCGTGCTCTGGCACATCCTCGCCATTACTTTGCAGGTTGAATATGGTTTCTCCTGGCCCGTCGCTGTGGCGATCGTGCTGGTGCTCTCTGCACTCTACGGTTTGCTGAACGGTATTCTGGTGGCGCTGGCGGATATCGACAGCTTTGTTGCGACCCTGGGTTCTGGCACGGTGCTGTACGCCATCGCGCTCTGGCACTCAGGCGGTCGGCAGATCGTCGGGGACTTACCTGACGCCTTTATCGCCCTGCATCACTCCGACCTGTTCGGCATTCCGGTGGTGGCCTTCTACGTCCTTTTTGCCGCCGTGGTGCTGTGGATCATCACCGAACATACCCCGATTGGTCGCTGCATGTATGCGGTGGGCGGCAACCCCGTCGCCGCAGCGCTCAACGGCATTTCCGTTAATCGTTACATCATCGGGGCATTTATGACTTCCAGCACCTTAACCGGCTTTACCGGGGTGATCATCGCCGCCGAGCAGGGCGTGGGCCAGGCCAGCGTCGGAATGGATTATCTGCTCCCGGCTCTGGTGGGCGCCTTCCTTGGCAGCACCACCATTCGTCCTGGCCGGGTGAACGTCTGGGGCACGGTGGTCGGTATTGCGGTTCTGGCGATTGGTATTGCGGGTATCCAGCAGTTCGGCGGCGCGTTTTGGGTCGAACCACTGTTTAACGGCGCGACGCTGCTGCTGTCGATTACCCTGGCAGGCTACGCCCAACGCCGTCGGGCATTAAATAAAAAACTGGTGCAGCGGGCACAATCGCCAGCATCAGGCTCCTCCGTTACCCAATGAGTCTCACGTAAGGAACTGAAAATGAATAAAAAAATAGTTCAATGCTGTCTGGCTGCCGGGTTGATGATGGCAAGTGGTTTCAGCCTCGCCGACGATGCCTTTGTTCAGCAAGCGAAAACGGCGATTGCCAAAGCGACCGCACCAGTCACCACATGGGACGGCCCAACCCAAGGTCCGGCGCTGCAGCCGAATAAGAAGATCATTTTCATCGCCTCAGACATGAAAAACGGCGGCGTGCTGGGCGTTAAAGAGGGACTGGAGGAAGCGGTGAAAGCCGCAGGCTGGCAGTTGGATGTACTGGATGGTGCAGGTTCGGTGAAAGATCAACTGGCGGCGCTAAACCAGGCGATCGCTCGTAAACCGGACGGTATCGTCATTGGCGGCTGGAACCCGAACGTCGCCAAAATTCCGCTGAAAAAGGCCGTGAAAGAGGGCATCGTGCTGACTGCATGGCACGCGGTTCCCGCGCCTGGCCCTGTTCCGGCTTACAACATTTTCTACAACGTGACCTCCGACTCGAATGAAGTCTCGCGCATGGCGGCGCTGTATGCGGTGGCGAAATCCAACGGCACCGCCAAGGTGCTGATTTTCACCGACTCGCTGTACCAAATCGCGCTGGATAAAGCCAACGCGATGAAGAAGGTGATTGAGCAGTGCAGCGGTTGCCAGGTGGTGGAGTTTATTGATACCCCGCTGGCCGATACCTCCAACCGCATGCCGGGCATGACCTACAGCCTGATCCAAAAATATGGCGATAAATTCGAATACTCGCTGGCGATTAACGACCTGTACTTCGACTTTATGGCCCCAGCCCTACAAACCGCGGGCAAAGGCAGCGGAGATAAACCACCGTACAACATCTCCGCTGGCGACGGTTCCGTCACCGCCTACCAGCGCGTGCGTGAAGGCAAAGCGCAGATCGCAACCGTACCAGAGCCGTTGAAACTGCACGGCTGGCAGCTGCTGGATGAATTTAACCGCGCCTTCGCGGGCAAAGCGCCATCTGGTTATGTCACCCCGGCGCATCTGGTAACCAAAGAGAACATCGCCGCCGACGGCGGCCAGAACAATGAATTCGACCCGGACAACCATTATCGCGATCGCTACAAAGCCATCTGGGGCGTGAAGTGAAATGTTAGCCGTCACGGGAAGTATTGAACGCCTGTGCTCACCGGCGATCTGGGCGGAAGGTCCGGTGTGGCTGGCAGACCAGCAGTGCCTGATTTTCAGCGATGTGAAAGGCAACAGAATGTTCCGTTGGGATGCGCAAAATGGCGTCAGCGTGTTTCGTGCCGAATCCCACTTTGCCAACGGCAACGCGCGGGACTTACAAGGGCGTTTGTTGACTTGCGAGCACGGTCGGCGCGGGATCAGCCGTACCGACGCCGCAGGCAATCACACCCTGCTGGTGGATAAAGTCGATGGGCTGCGTTTTAACTCCCCCAACGATATCGCGGTGCGCCAGGACGGGTCGATTTGGTTTACCGATCCGCCCTACGGCATCGTCGGTGACGAAGAGGGCTATCGCGCCGCAAGTCAGGTCATTGGCTGCTACGTCTATCGCTTTGATGAAGCGCGTCACCAGGTCGCTATTGCCATCAGCGATACCCAGCGCCCCAACGGGCTGGCCTTTTCGCCAGATGATAAATGGCTATACGTGGCAGATATGTCGGTTATTGATTTTCCGAGCCAGGGTCGCCGGGAAATTCGTGCTTACCGCCTTGAAGGCGATAACGCGCTATTTTCCCACGTTGTAACCCAGGTCAAACCGGGTATTCCGGACGGATTCTGCGTCGACCAGGACGGGAATATTTACTGCAGCTGCGAAACGGGGATTTTGATTTTCTCCGCCGCAGGCGAATTACTGGACACCATTGCGGTCCCCGAGCGCGTCTCTAACTGCACCTTTGGTGGTCCCGACGGGAATGCGCTTTTTATTACGGCGACGACATCGCTGTATCGGGTGACCTTCACCCCATCCCGCCTTCAGGGATAAACCAAAGTCACACCGACACGCACCGGTCCTGCCGGCGTATTTTTGCAACCGGACACTATTTAGTGGAATAGCATTCCACTATGTGAAACATAAGATGTAATGGAGAAAACGTATGTTATTGAGTTTTTCTGACCTTAAAAATGAGTTTACCCGTGTCCTGCTGGCACGCGGCGTGGCGGCTGAAACTGCCGATGCCTGTGCAGAAATGTTCGCTCGCACCACCGAGTCAGGGGTCTATTCACACGGCGTAAACCGTTTCCCGCGCTTTATTCAGCAGCTGGAAAACGGCGATATCATCCCGGAGGCCCTGCCAAAATGTACCGCTTCATTGGGGGCAATTGAGCAGTGGGATGCCCAGCGTTCAATCGGTAACCTGACGGCGAAAAAAATGATGGATCGGGCTATTGAACTGGCTTCTGACCACGGTATTGGTCTGGTTGCGGTGCGCAACGCCAACCACTGGATGCGCGGCGGCAGCTACGGCTGGCAGGCGGCGGAAAAAGGCTACATCGGTATCTGCTGGACCAACTCCATTGCCGTGATGCCGCCGTGGGGCGCCAAAGAGTGCCGCATCGGGACGAACCCACTGATCGTCGCTATTCCGTCGACGCCGATCACCATGGTGGACATGTCGATGTCGATGTTCTCCTACGGCATGCTGGAAGTGAACCGTCTGGCAGGCCGCCAGCTGCCGGTTGACGGCGGCTTCGATGACGAAGGAAACCTGACCAAAGACCCGGCACCCATCGAGAAAAACCGCCGTATTCTGCCGATGGGCTACTGGAAAGGTTCAGGCCTCTCCATTGTGCTGGACATGATCGCCACCCTGCTCTCCGATGGCGCTTCCGTTGCTGCAGTAACTGAAGACAACAGTGACGAATTCAACATTTCGCAAGTCTTTATCGCTATCGAAGTGGACAAGCTGATCGACGGTGCCACCCGCGACGCCAAGCTGCAACGCATCATGGATTACATCACCAGCGCCGAACGTGCCGACGAACACGTGCCGGTCCGTCTGCCCGGTCATGAGTTTTCCCGTCTGCTGGAAGAGAACCGCCGCAACGGTATCACCGTTGATGACAGCGTGTGGGCAAAAATCAAAGCGCTGTAAGGAATATCATCATGATTTATGGACATATTTCTCAACCCAACGCCTGTCGATATCCGGCAGCGATTGAAAAAGCACTGGATTTTTTGCGCACCACGGACTTCAGCAAACTGGAGACCGGGGTGGTCGAAATCGAGGGGCGTACGATATTCGCGCAGATCCTCGATCTGACCACCCGTCCGCACGATGAATTGCGCCCGGAAGTACACCGCCGCTACCTGGATATCCAGTTTTTATATTCCGGTGAAGAGCAAATCGGTGTCGCTATCGATACCGGCAATAATGTTGTCAGTGAAGAATTACTTGAGCAGCGGGATATTATTTTCTATCACCACAGCGAAAATGAATCGTTAATAGAAATGAGACCGGGGAACTACGCCATATTTTTCCCGCAGGATGTTCACCGACCAGCTTGTAATAAACACCAGGCAACGGCGATCAGGAAAATAGTGGTTAAAGTTGCTATTTCCGCTTTAGATTAATCCGTAATTTATTTGTCGCACAGCGATAAATAAAAGGAGTGAAAAATGGAAAGAAATGACGCCGGTTATATCATCGGCGCATACCCTTGTGCGCCCTCATTTCACCAAAAGAGCGAACAAGAAGAGACGGAATTCTGGCGCTTACTTGCGGACACGCCCCACATCCGCGGGCTGGAGCAGCCATGCCATGAGAATTTTCACCCCTATGGCGATGAGTGGTTGCTCCAGCATACGCCGCAGGAGTGGCAGATGGTGGTGACTGCCATCCCGGAAACCATGCGTCGCCGTGGCGGTGGCAACACGGCTTTCGGCCTGGCCTCCAGCGATGAAGAACAGCGCCTGGCATGCGTCGAATTCCATCGTCATTTATACAACAAAATCAATGCACTAAACAAACGTTTTGCCGGCAAGGTCATCTCCCTGGAACTGCAGGCAGCACCGCTTGCAGGCAATGCGAACGTAGAGCAGGCAACCGATGCTTTCGCCCGCTCAATCAAAGAGATTGCGGCCTGGGACTGGTCATGCTCACTCGTACTGGAACATTGTGATGCCATGAACCAGCCGGCGCCACGCAAAGGCTTTTTGCCGCTGGAAAACGTGCTGGAGGTCCTGGCAGGTTACCGCATTGATATCTGTATCAACTGGGCGCGGTCGGCGATTGAAGGGCGTAACGCCGACCTGCCGCTGACGCACGCTCAAGCGGTACATGCCGCAGGAAAACTGGGGGCGCTGATGTTCTCTGGCACCGCGACTGAAGGGCCGTATGGCGAATGGACTGACCTGCACACACCGTTCGCCCCGCTCTGCCCGCACAGCCTGTTAACGGCGGCGCACGCCAAAGAATTATTTAATGTGGCTGATTCAGCAAAATTACAGTTTGCCGGTATTAAGTTACTGGAAATTGATGAGAATGCTGATGCGAATCATCGCATAGCCATATTACGCGATGGCATTAACGCGTTAAACATAGCCCAACAATAAATATAAAGCGTCAATTTAATCGCAACGTCAGTTACTTTAAACACGAGATTAATATGAACACTTCCTCTTACGCTACAACCGCGGATATTCCGCGCCAACGCTGGTTAAGAATTATTCCCCCTATTCTTATCGCGTGTATTATTTCCTATATGGACCGGGTCAACATTGCCTTTGCTATGCCCGGAGGGATGGATGCCGAACTCGGTATTTCCGCCACCATGGCAGGGCTTGCGGGCGGGATTTTCTTTATCGGCTATCTGTTTTTACAGGTGCCGGGCGGAAAAATCGCGGTCCACGGCAGCGGCAAGAAGTTTATTGGTTGGTCGCTGGTCGCCTGGGCGGTCATTTCGGTCCTGACCGGGTTAATCACCAACCAATATCAGCTGCTGGTCCTGCGCTTCTTACTGGGCGTCGCCGAAGGGGGCATGCTGCCGGTGGTGCTGACGATGATCAGCAACTGGTTCCCGGATGCTGAACGTGGCCGCGCCAACGCGATTGTGATTATGTTTGTCCCGATTGCCGGCATTATCACCGCCCCGCTCTCCGGATGGATCATTACCATCCTCGACTGGCGCTGGCTGTTCATTATTGAAGGCATGCTCTCGGTGGTAGTGTTAGCCCTGTGGGCCTATACCGTCTACGACCGCCCGCAGGAAGCCCGGTGGATTTCTGAAGCTGAAAAGCGCTACCTGGTCGATACCCTCGCCGCCGAACAACGCGCCATCGCCGGAACCACCGTCAAAAACGCCTCTCTCAGCGCCGTACTTTCTGACAGAACCATGTGGCAGCTGATCGCGCTTAATTTCTTCTATCAGACGGGCATTTATGGCTACACCCTGTGGCTACCAACCATTCTCAAGGAATTAACTCACAGCAGCATGAGTCAGGTTGGGATGCTCGCCATTCTGCCATACGTTGGTGCTATTGCCGGGATGTTCCTGTTCTCTTCTCTTTCTGACCGCACCGGAAAACGCAAATTGTTTGTCTGCCTGCCGCTGGTTGGCTTCGCCCTGTGCATGTTCCTGTCGGTAGCGCTGAAAAACAATATCTGGCTGGCCTATACCGCACTGGTTGGCTGCGGCTTCTTTTTGCAATCGGCTGCTGGCGTGTTCTGGACCATTCCTGCCCGTCTGTTCAGTGCCGAAATGGCCGGTGGCGCGCGTGGCGTCATCAACGCCCTCGGCAACCTCGGTGGATTCTGCGGCCCTTACGCGGTGGGTGTGCTGATCACGCTCTACAGCAAAGACGCTGGCGTGTATTGCCTGGCAATCTCCCTTGCGTTAGCCGCACTCATGGCCCTGCTGCTGCCGGCGAAATGCGATGCCGGTACCGTGCCGGTAAAGACAATGAACCCGCGTAAACACGCAGCATAACTCCAGCCGGGAGAAATAAGTCTCCCGGAAAACAGAGAGGCAAAGATGAGTGAAAAAGAGACCTTCTGGCTGGGTATCGATTGTGGCGGTACTTATCTTAAAGCGGGTTTGTATGATGCCAATGGCCACGAATGCGGCATTCATCGGCAAGCACTGCAAACAATATCGCGGCAGCCAGGTTATGCCGAACGCGACATGAACCAGCTCTGGCAACAGTGTGCAGAGACCCTTGCCGGTCTATTACAACAAACGGGTATATCCGGCGCACAAATCAGAGGCGTTGGGATTTCCGCTCAGGGAAAAGGCCTGTTTCTTCTGGACCAGCGAGACCGACCATTAGGAAACGCCATACTTTCATCCGATCGCCGGGCGCTGGACATCATCCAGCGTTGGCAACAGGACGGTATTCCGGAGCAACTATATCCGCTCACCCGGCAAACACTCTGGACCGGACATCCGGCCTCTTTGCTGCGTTGGATAAAAGAACATGATCCCCAGCGCTATGCGCAAATCGGCTGCGTAATGATGGGGCATGACTATCTGCGCTGGTGCTTAACCGGGGTGAAAGGCTGCGAAGAGAGCAACATCTCCGAGTCCAATCTCTACAACATGACCACGGGTCAGTACGACCCGTGTCTGACACAGTGGCTGGGCATCAGTGAAATCGATAATGCGCTTCCGCCCATCGTCGGTTCAGCCGAAATATGCGGGGAGATCACCGCTCAGGCAGCCGCCATAACCGGTCTGGCGGCGGGCACCCCCGTCGTCGGCGGCCTGTTTGATGTGGTTTCCACCGCCTTGTGTTCCGGTATTGAAGATGAATACACGCTCAATGCCGTCATGGGGACCTGGGCCGTCACCAGCGGGATTGCACACGGTCTGCACGAACATGAGGCCCATCCTTATGTTTATGGTCGCTATGTCAATGACGGGCAGTACATCGTTCACGAAGCCAGCCCGACCTCTTCAGGCAACCTTGAATGGTTTACCGCACAGTGGGGCGACCTCTCTTTTGATGAGATCAACCGGGCGGTCGCCAGCCTGCCGAAAGCCGGTAGCGACCTCTTTTTTCTGCCCTTTCTCTACGGCAGTAACGCCGGACTGGAGATGACCTGCGGTTTTTACGGCATGCAGGCGCTGCACACCCGTGCCCACCTGCTGCAGGCCGTCTATGAAGGTGTAGTCTTCAGCCACATGACCCACCTCAACCGTGTGCGTGAACGCTTTACTCGCGTTCATACCCTGCGGGTCACCGGCGGCCCGGCACACTCCGATGTCTGGATGCAGATGCTGGCGGACGTCAGCGGACTGCGCATTGAACTGCCTCAGGTAGAAGAAACCGGCTGCTTTGGCGCAGCACTCGCGGCTCGTGTTGGCACCGGCGTCTATCGCAGCTTCGGTGAAGCCCGGCGAGACCTACAACATCCAATGCGCACGCTGTTGCCCGATATGGCCGCTCACGCGCGCTACCAGCACAAATACCACCGTTACCAACAACTGATTACAGCATTGCAGGGCTACCACGCCCGCGTTAAGGAGCACGCATTATGAGCCGACCACTACTGCAACTCGCGCTCGACCACACCAGTCTTCAGGCGGCACAGCGCGATGTTGCCCTGTTACAGGACCATGTCGATATCGTTGAAGCTGGCACCATCCTGTGTCTGACCGAGGGCCTTAGCGCGGTGAAAGCTCTGCGCGCCCAGTGCCCGGAAAAAATCATCGTCGCCGACTGGAAGGTCGCCGATGCCGGGGAAACCCTGGCGCAGCAGGCCTTTTCAGCCGGCGCGAACTGGATGACCATCATCTGCGCCGCACCGCTCGCCACGGTCGAAAAAGGCCACGCCGTTGCGCAGGCCTGCGGCGGCGAAATTCAGATGGAGCTGTTCGGCAACTGGACGCTGGACGACGCCCGCGCCTGGTATCGTACCGGTGTTCATCAGGCAATTTATCATCGCGGACGCGATGCGCAGGCCAGCGGGCAACAGTGGGGAGCGGCGGACCTGGCGCGGATGAAAGCGCTGTCGGATATTGGCCTTGAGCTATCGATAACCGGCGGCATTACGCCCGCCGATTTGCCGCTGTTCCACGATGTCAACGTCAAAGCGTTTATTGCCGGGCGAGCGCTGGCAGGGGCCTCTCATCCGGCACAGGTCGCCAGCGAATTCCGCGAACAAATCAATGCCATCTGGGGATAAAAGCATGCGTAATCATCCATTAGGTATCTATGAAAAAGCGCTGGCAAAAGATCTCAGCTGGCCGGAACGGCTGGTGCTGGCAAAAAGCTGTGGTTTTGATTTTGTCGAAATGTCGGTAGATGAGACCGATGAACGCCTGTCACGCCTCGACTGGAGCCCCGCTCAGCGCACCTCGCTGGTAGCCGCGATGCTGGAAACCGGCGTCGCTATCCCGTCAATGTGTCTCTCCGCCCACCGTCGCTTTCCCTTTGGCAGTCGCGATGAGAAGACGCGTGAACGCGCGCGCGAAATCATGACCAAAGCCATTCGTCTGGCCCGCGATCTCGGTATTCGTACCATTCAGCTGGCAGGTTACGACGTCTATTACGAAGAGCACGACGAAGGGACTCAGCAGCGCTTTGCTGAAGGGCTGGCATGGGCGGTAGAGCAAGCCGCCGCGGCTCAGGTGATGCTGGCGGTGGAGATCATGGACACCGCTTTTATGAACTCGATCAGCAAATGGAAGAAGTGGGACGAGATGCTTTCGTCGCCATGGTTCACCGTCTATCCGGACGTCGGGAACCTCAGCGCCTGGGGGAACGACGTGACCGCCGAGCTGAAGCTGGGCATCGACCGTATTGCCGCAATCCATCTGAAAGACACGTTCCCGGTGACTGGCGATAGCCCCGGCCAGTTCCGCGACGTACCGTTTGGCGAAGGGTGCGTCGATTTTGTCGGCATTTTTAAGACGCTGCATGAACTGAACTATCGCGGATCGTTTCTGGTTGAAATGTGGACGGAGAAAGCCAACGAACCGGTGCTGGAGATAATCCAGGCTCGCCGTTGGATAGAAGCGCGGATGCAGGAAGGAGGTTTTACATGTTAGAACAGCTCAAAGCCGAGGTGCTGGCGGCAAACCTGGCGCTCCCGGCACACGGTTTAGTCACCTTTACCTGGGGCAACGTCAGCGCAGTTGATGAAACGCGCAAGCTAATGGTCATCAAGCCTTCCGGGGTCGAATATGAGGTGATGACCGCCGATGATATGGTGGTGGTGGAAATCGCCAGCGGCCACATCGTTGAGGGCAACAAAAAACCCTCGTCCGATACGCCAACCCATCTGGCGCTCTATCGGCGTTATCCAGAGATCGGTGGGATTGTGCATACCCACTCCCGCCATGCGACGATCTGGTCCCAGGCCGGGCTCGATCTCCCCGCCTGGGGTACCACGCACGCCGACTATTTCTATGGTGCTATCCCCTGCACCCGCCTGATGACCGTTGAGGAAATTAACGGTGAGTATGAGTATCAAACCGGTGAGGTGATTATTAAAACCTTTGAAGCGCGCAGCCTGGATCCGGCGCAAATTCCGGCGGTATTCGTCCATTCGCACGGTCCGTTTGCCTGGGGTAAAAACGCCGCCGACGCCGTACATAATGCCGTCGTGCTTGAGGAGTGTGCCTACATGGGACTGTTCTCACGCCAGCTGGCCCCGCAATTGCCGGATATGCAATCTGAACTGCTCGACAAACACTATCTGCGTAAACACGGTGCGAATGCCTATTACGGGCAAAACTGACGCCAGACCCCGGTAGGCCCGGTCAGTGCCGCGCTACCGGGGAATCGGGGTTTCAAATATCACCCCGGAGGCGGCGCATGCCGCGTCTGTCCGGGCTACCAACTGAAGTCAGGCTCCGTAGCCCGGTCAGCGCAGCGCCACCAGGGAATAGCTAAGGTGAGTCATCCGGCACAATACGAGCACAGCAGCGAAACCCTACGCCGAATTAATGTGCTCCTTGCAATAACGGCGCTTCCACGCCGCCGGCGTCAGGCTGGTGTGTTTGCGAAAAATCTTGCGAAAATAGCCGACATCGTTAAAGCCGCATTTCATTGCCACCTCGGTCAGCGATAACGAATCGCTGATTAGCAGCTTCTCCGCCGCTCTCACCCGCTGACGATGCAATGCTTCCGTGAGCGTCAGCCGAAAAGCATGACGATAAACGCGCCCCAGATAGTCCGCATTACAATGCAACTCTTTCGCTAACGTTGAGGCCGAAACCGGCAGATGAAAGCGGGTATGAATGATTTGCTGTGCTTTCCACGCCAGCGCATTGCCGGGGCTATCCGCCGGTTGCTCGCCTGCGGCTGCCGAAATTTGCTGTAAAATGAGCAACAGAATCAATTCCAGTGCCGCACTACGATGAATATTTTCCTGTTCTCGCAAGAATTGCCTGAACAGCGAAATAATATACTGCGGCTCACTAACCCGAGCATGTTGTGGGATAGATAGCAGTGCTTTAGGGAGTAAACTCCCCTCATCCGGTATCACCTCAAAGTGTAGCCAGTAGAATTTTAAATCCGCCGGGAATTGGCCAACACCAATATGCGACCGCTGTGGCCAAAGCAGCAAACTTTCTCCGGCATTCACGCTGAACATTTGATTATCTTCACGAATCGTTAATGTTCCTTTTTCCACAAAAATGATTTCCCAGGAACAAAGCTGCCGTGCCGGGTGGCTACCAATTCCACGAGAAATAAATAACCCGCCATTTTGTACTTTAATCGGAAGAGACATGGATAATTCAAGCATAGATATTCATTTTCTCGCTTTTTTCATCATCTATAATTCAATTTGCATTTGATTATTAACGATAAAAAGCCATCATGCCGGATCGAAATCACACTTTCACGATGAAGTCGGAATCGTCACCTTTTTATACTTTTTCCTTCCCTTGTTGGTGCCGGAATTTCGTGCAGAATAAATACCGTACTTTGCAAATTACACAATAAAAACCTGCAATCCAGCGGGATATTTTCCGAACATCATCTCCAGGAGTTATTTATGACTTCGGCTCCGATTACGACTAGCGATTTGGCACAGAGTGCCCAAAACGACAAATTATCCCTCCGTGAAAAAATAGGTTACGGACTGGGTGACGCGGGCGGGACGGTAATTACCTGCCTGATTATGAACTTTCTTACGTTTTTCTATACCGATGTCTTTGGGCTGACGCCTGCGCTAGTCGGAACCCTGTTCCTGGCCCTGCGCGTTTTTGATGCCATTTCTGACCCAATCATGGGCGTACTGGCAGACCGAACCCAAAGTCGCTGGGGGCGTTTCCGCCCCTGGCAGCTGTGGATTGCCGTACCTATCGGCATCATTGGCGTACTCACCTTTACCGTGCCAGACGCCAGCATGGGGGTAAAAATTGCCTGGGCATTCGGTACCTACCTGCTGCTGTCCATCAGCTATACCGCAATCAATGTGCCGTACTGCGCGCTCATCAACACCATGACTACCCGCCATAGCGAAGTCATCTCATGCCAGGCATGGCGTTTTGTATTATGCGGCGTGGCAGGATTTTTAGTTTCGGTAGGACTGCCATGGCTGGTGAAGGCTCTGGGCCAGGGCAACACCGCGCAGGGCTATCAATATGGCGTTGGCGTACTCTGTGCTGTTGCGGTGGTGATGTTCCTGTGCTGTTTCTTCTGGGTGCGCGAACGTGTTTCGCTGGATGTGATGGGGAAATTTACCCTACGCGAACATATTGCCGGACTGCGTAGAAACGATCAGCTGCTGCTGATGCTGGTGATGTCATTCTTGCTGATCAACGTCTTTAATATCCGTGGCGGCGGTTACATGTATTTCATCACCTACGTCCTCGGCGGCTCTACTGGCTATACCTCCCTGTTTTTCACTATGGTGACCTTCGCCTCTATTTTCGGCGCCGTCATTATCAACATGCTGTCACGTCGTTTTGATACCGTCACACTCTACTACTACACCAACCTGGTGTTAGCGGCGATTGCCGTTGCGATGTGGTTTTTACCCACCGGTCCGGCCCATCAGACCCTGTGGCTGGTGGTTATCCTCTGCAATGGAATTATTCTCGGCTTCACTCTGCCGCTGCACTTCTCGCTGATGGCCTTCTCCGACGACTACGGCGAATGGAAGACCGGCGTGCGCTCTTCCGGCATGAACTTCGCCTTTAATCTGTTCTTCATCAAGCTGGCATGGGCTTCCAGCGCCGGCATTATCAGCATCATTTTTATTTATGTGGCTTATCAGCCGGGTGCGGGCAACCAAACGGCATCGTCGCTGGCGGGTATCACGTCCATGGAAACCCTGCTGCCCGCCCTTTTTCATCTGCTGCTGGCCTTCGCTATCCGTGCCTGCAAGCTCAATAATCCGATGATGGCGCGCATTGCCACCGACCTGCGCACGCGCCACGTTCAGTCTTAAGGAGTCCGTCATGTCTGTTATGGAAGTCGATCTGCACAAATTGAAAGTCACCGACCCTTTCCTTGGCCAGTACCAGCAGCTGGTGCGTGATGTGGTTATCCCCTACCAGTGGGATGCGCTTAATGACCGCATTGAGGAGGCCGATCCGAGCCATGCGATAGAAAACTTCCGCATTGCCGCCGGACGCCAGGAAGGCGAGTTTTACGGTATGGTCTTTCAGGACAGCGACGTCGCAAAATGGCTGGAAGCTGTCGCCTGGTCGCTGTGCCAGAAG
This sequence comes from Klebsiella sp. I138, assembly GCF_051131765.1. Taxonomy (NCBI): domain Bacteria; kingdom Pseudomonadati; phylum Pseudomonadota; class Gammaproteobacteria; order Enterobacterales; family Enterobacteriaceae; genus Klebsiella; species Klebsiella sp. I138. The sequence goes on along the minus strand of NZ_CP180447.1, from coordinate 4,332,086 downwards.
CCGGACGCCGAGCTGGAGAAGACCGCTGATGAGGTGATTGAGCTGGTTGCTGCGGCCCAGTGCGAAGATGGCTATCTGAATACCTACTTTACGGTCAAAGCACCGACGGAACGCTGGACGAACCTTGCCGAGTGTCACGAGCTGTACTGCGCTGGCCATATGATTGAAGCCGGCGTCGCCTTCTTCCAGGCCACTGGCAAACGCCGCCTGCTGGAAGTGGTCTGTCGCCTGGCGGACCATATCGACAGCGTGTTTGGCCCCGGTGAACATCAGCTGCACGGCTACCCTGGACACCCGGAGATCGAGCTGGCATTAATGCGCCTGTATGACGTCACTCAGGAACCACGCTACCTGGCATTGACGAATTACTTCGTCGAAGAGCGCGGAACGCAGCCACATTTTTACGACATTGAATACGAAAAACGCGGCAAAACATCCTACTGGAATACCTACGGCCCGGCATGGATGGTGATGGATAAACCCTACAGTCAGGCACACCTGCCGATTGCCGAGCAGCCTGTCGCCATCGGCCATGCGGTGCGCTTTGTCTACCTGATGACCGGCGTCGCCCATCTGGCCCGCCTGAGTCAGGATGAAAGTAAACGCCAGGACTGTCTGCGCCTGTGGAACAATATGGCCAGGCGTCAGTTGTATATCACCGGCGGTATAGGCTCGCAAAGCAGCGGCGAAGCCTTCAGCAGCGACTATGACCTGCCGAATGATACGGTTTATGCTGAAAGCTGTGCCTCCATCGGGCTGATGATGTTTGCCCGCCGGATGCTGGAAATGGAAGCCGACAGCCAGTATGCCGACGTCATGGAGCGCGCGTTGTATAACACCGTACTGGGCGGAATGGCGCTGGATGGTAAGCACTTCTTCTACGTCAACCCGCTGGAAGTGCATCCTACCTCATTGAAATTCAATCATATTTACGACCACGTGAAGCCCGTTCGTCAGCGCTGGTTCGGCTGCGCCTGCTGCCCACCAAACATTGCCCGCGTGCTCACTTCGCTAGGGCACTATATCTATACGCCGCATGAAGAGGCGCTCTACATCAACCTGTATGTCGGCAACAGCGCGGAGATCCCGGTTGGCGACCAAACGTTGCGGTTGCGAATCAGCGGCAACTACCCGTGGCAGGAGCAGGTGAAAATAGCCATCGACTCGTCTGCGCCGGTTAATCATACCCTGGCGCTACGCCTGCCAGACTGGTGCGATGAACCACAGGTGACGCTGAACGGCGCTCCGGTTTCACAGGATGTGCGCAAAGGTTATTTGCACATCAGCCATCGTTGGCAGGAAGGCGATATTCTCCTGTTAACGCTGCCGATGCCGGTACGTCGTGTTTATGGTAATCCGCTGGTGCGCCATCAGGCCGGCCAGGTCGCCGTGCAGCGAGGTCCGCTGGTTTATTGTCTGGAACAGGCCGACAACGGTGAGCAGCTGCATAACCTGCAGCTGCCGCGCCATGCCAGGTTCAATGCTTTTGAAGGGAAAGGCATTTTTGCCCATAAAATGATTCTTCAGGCACCGGGCTACAAGCAAACGGCGGAGAACGCCGAAAACCAGGCGCTGTGGAATTACGATCGTACTTCGGCTACGCGTCAGCCGCAGACCTTAACCTTTATCCCGTGGTTTAGCTGGGCGAATCGCGGTGAAGGAGAAATGCGCATCTGGGTAAAAGAAACGGACCAATAAGCGCAGGAGGCATCGCAGCGTCACCGGAGGTCTTTATTTTAAAACCCCCGGTGGCGCCAGGCTGAGCAGATCTCCGGGAACGCTCTGATGATGCTTAAAGAAACAATGCCTTATCACGCAGGATATGATCGTTTCCACGACGGCGAGTAAAGCCAATCCGGTCGAAGTATTCGAGAATCTGAATCGCCAGCTTACGCCCGACGTTTAGCGTATCGCGAAAGTCAGCGGCGCAGGTTGAACCCCGCAGCTGATCCAGATCGCGGATCATTCTGGCAAAGGCTACGATACGATCGTTACGGTAATAACGATCTTTAACGATCGCGGTAATCATGCCCTGCTGCGCCGCCTGACGCAGTACCGCGCGCATCAGCGACTCTTCGACACCCGCTTCTTTCGCCAGGTCGCGCACCCACCAGGGTTCATCGGCAAACAGATCGGCAACCCGTAGCCAGATGGCCTGCTGCTCTTCGGTAAAACCCGCTTTGTGTTCCGGCAGGTGCAGCCATCCGTGATGACTCTCGATCGTCCCGCCAGCGCGCATCTGCTCAATAAGCAACAGCACCAGCGCTTCGTCTTCCATCGGTAGCGCGATACGCCGCAGACGCTCCCGGCCCGGTCCAGGCTCGTCGCGATGCTGGTCGTGATAGCGCGCCAGCGCATCAAGGAGTTTTGCCTGCCAACGGGCCGCCAGCGAAGAGCTCAGCAGGCTATAGCCGGCCTGCAGGTAGCTGGCATTGTGCGTCAGCGCAGCCAGGCCATTGTCGTTTAGCTGGCGAGCCCAGGCGAACTCATCCAGACGTACCGCATCACGTTGCAGGTGCATCTCCAGCGCCTGAGCATTATCTGTCGCCGCCGTTAGCGTATGAAGCCACTGCAGATACTCCGCTTTTCGTTTCCCGCGGCGCGGCGGATTTAGCGTCACTACGCGGGCTCCCGCCAGAGTCACCCGGGCAGAGATATCGCGTAACACCAGGCGATCGTTATCAGCCAGCCACAGCGGCGTATCGAGTACCAGCTCGGCAAGATCCCCCACCAGCAGCGAAACGCGACCGGTAATATGGCTGGCGGCATGATGGATATGCAAAGACTGCCATTGCGTCAACGGCGTGTGGCACCGTAATTCAACGATAACCCGGTCGGACGGTTCCGGAGGCTGAACGGATAGCAGCCAGTCGCCGCGGTTCAGCGCCTCTTTTTGCGCGTCGCCCGCGATATTCAACGCAATTCTCTGGCCTGCCCGCGCCTGCTCGACCGGCTGGTTTTGCGCATGCAGGCCACGCACGCGCATCGGTTTATCTACCCCGGTCAGCCACAGCGTATCCCCGACGCTGACCTCACCGCTGAGCGCGGTGCCGGTCACCACCAGGCCTGCCCCTTTTACGGTAAAGGCGCGGTCAATAGCCAGACGAAAACGCTGATGCTGCGGATGGGTGCGTTCAGGTAGCTGGCGCAGATGGTCGCGCAGCGCGTCAATTCCTTGGTTTTCCGTCGCTGCCGTGGCAAACAGCGTCGCGTGGGTAAAACCAAATTCGGCCAGCACCGCTTCCACCTCAGCATGCACTTCGTTCACCCGCGCCGGGTCAACGCGATCGGCTTTTGTCAGCGCCACCGTCAGCGACGGGTTTCCCGTCAGCTGCAAGATTGCCAGGTGCTCGCGAGTCTGGGCCATCACGCCATCATCGCAGGCCACCACCAGCAGCGCGTGGTCGATACCACCCACGCCAGCCAGCATATTAGACAAAAACTTTTCGTGGCCAGGCACATCGATAAAACCCAGCACGCGGCCGTCGGGCTGTGGCCAGTAGGCGTACCCCAGATCGATCGTCATTCCGCGTGATTTCTCTTCCGGCAGGCGATCGGCATTAACGCCGGTTATCGCCTGCAGTAGCGTCGTTTTGCCGTGGTCAACGTGTCCGGCGGTGGCAATAATCATTGTAATAACATCTCCATAAACCGGGGTTCATCTTCAAGACAGCGCAAATCCAGCCACAGACGCCCGTCGTAAATTCGCCCGATAACCGGAACCGGTAGCCCGCGCCAGCGGGTCGCCAGCGCCTCCAGTTGGCTACCGCGGCCATCGCGCGGCGTAAAGGTCAGCGCCGCCCCCGGCAGGCGGTCAACCGGTAGCGAACCGCTGCCGATTTGCGACTGACACGGCTCTACCCGCACCGCAAAGTCTGCATAATGCGCGGCCAGCTGCGGCTGTAGACGCACTGCCTGCGCATGAATCGCCTGTGCCGTGCGGGTCAGCAGACGCAGCGTGGGCAGCCGGTCGGCCAGCGTTTCCGGATGCAAATAGAGCCGTAAAGTGGCCTCCAGCGCAGCCAGGGTCATCTTATCCGCCCGCAGCGCGCGTTTAAGCGGGTGCTGTTGCAGACGGGCAATCAGCGCTTTATCGCCAACGATAATCCCCGCCTGCGGGCCGCCCAGCAGCTTATCGCCGGAGAAGCTCACCAGGCTGACGCCCGCGGCGATCATCTCCTGCGGCATCGGCTCTTTCGGCAGACCATACTGGCTCAGATCGACCAGCGAACCGCTGCCCAAATCAGCCACTACCGGAATGCCAGACTCGCGACCAATCGCCGCCAGCTCGGCTTCATCGACGACTTTAGTGAAGCCTTCAATGCTGTAGTTACTGGTATGGACCTTCATCAACAAGCCGGTATTGTCATTCACGGCCTGACGATAATCTTTGGCATGGGTGCGGTTAGTGGTCCCCACTTCATGCAGGATACAGCCCGCCTGGCGCATCACGTCGGGAATACGGAACGCGCCGCCAATCTCCACCAGCTCGCCGCGTGAAAGCACCACTTCTTTACCGCCAGCGGTGGCCGCCAGCATCAGTAGCACCGCCGCCGCGTTATTGTTGACGATGCAGGCATCTTCCGCGCCGGTAATGCGGCACAGCAGATCCGCCAGCGCCCGATCGCGGTGGCCGCGACCAGCATCATCCAGGCTGTACTCCAGCGTCACCGGTGCGCGCATTGCCTGAGCTACCGCATCAACCGCAGCTTCGGCCTGGATCGCGCGACCCAGGTTGGTATGCAGCACCGTACCGGTGAGATTAAACACCGGGCGCAGCGCGCTTTGCAGGGTTTGCGCCAGACGTCGCCCGGCTTCCTGCGGCCAGTCATCGCACCAGGCCGGCAGCGCCTGTGCCTGACGAATGTGTTCCCGGGCTTCATCCAGCATCTGGCGCAGCAGCGCCACCACCTGGGCATGGCCATGTCGGGCCAGCACGGCAGAAAAAGCGGGATCGCGAAGCAAACGATCGGTGGCCGGAAGCCGGGTGTAGAGCGCACGAATATCGGTAGTCATGAATGGACCTGGCGGTAAGTTATTTACCCCCCTCCCGACGGGAGAGGGAGTCAACAAATCAGCGGTGATTGTAACGTCTCCGGGGGGAAACTGTTACCTGCCTGGGTCAAGTCCTTGGCGGTTCGGTGCGGGCAAAACTGGCGCGCTGGAAGAGTGAGTCGACCAGCTTGATCAGCTGAGGACGTGTCGCACACCAGCCGGGAGCGACCCGGCGAAAATTGAGGTACGCAATGGCGCACGCTGCCGAAATCGTGGCCAGATTGACCTCATCAATTCGCAGGCGGCCGTCGGCTACATAGGCTTCCAGCGCGTCAAGTCCCCGGGTCACTTTCTCGCGCTGACGCAGCAGCTCGCTTTCCGACTGCTGCGCCGCCGGGCGGGCTTTTTCGCGCACCAGGGCCTGGGCCGCCTCCATGACACCATCGGCCAGCGCCTCCAGCTGGCGCATTTTCAACGCCGCCTTCGGGTCCGATGGCAGCATTTCCGGCGCGACGCCGAGTTGCTCAAGATATTGCGCGATAACGGGGGAGTCATACCAGCATTCGCCGCTGTCCGTAACCAGCACCGGCACTTTACCCAATGGGTTGAATTTCCCGACGCCGTTCACGTCCTGATAGGGGAACTCGTTGACGAATTCGAAGGGGAGATTTTTTTCCAGCAGAATGACAGAGATTTTACGCACAAAGGGACTGGTGTAGCTGCCGATCAGTTTCATTGCCTGCTCCTTTCGCCAACACAAAAGTAGAAACCTAATGGGATAGGCTCTATACCCAAAATAATTCGAGTTGCAGGACCACAATGCTTTCGGCGTTATTGAACAGCGTTTACGCTGGCCCCACAGGGGCGAGAGTAACGCGGCGACGCAGAATCCCCAGGAGCTTACTCAAGTAAGTGACCAGGAGCCGATGCAACTTGAAGTATGACGGGTATAAGTATGGTTCAGGCGCAGGCAAAAGGCAGGTCCGACTTAGCGTCAGCCTGCCTTTATTGGAATTAATGATCCAGGTAGAGGTAGTGCATCCAACTGGTCATGCGGAGCAAGACTTTTCGCATGACCGAGACATGGCTGAAGTGGTCAGAATAGACCGCAACCTGCGCATAAATCCCGTCCGGCAGCGCATCTACATCCGCATTCGGGTCCAGTTCAATCGTCGCCAGTACCCCATCGGTTCCCGGCAAGACCGTCAGTGACTGCAATGCTCCCTGCGCCTGGTAAGACCCGCCGGGCACAACCGGAAGAATGCTGGTCAGCTTGCCATGAAACACCTGGCCCGGCAGCGCGTTAAAGACCGCTTCGGCATCATCGCCTGGCTTCAGTCGCAGCAGCGAGTTTTGGCGGAACTGGGCGACAATCTGCCGTTTTTGTTCCGGGATAAAGACCATCACCGGGCGCAGCGGCAGCGCCGCCGCATACGTGCCGGGACGGATCAGAACCTGGGTAACGTAGCCGTTGCTTGGCGCGCGAATAACGGTCTGGTCGAGGTTGTATTTCGCCTCCGTCAGTTGCGCACGCAGGCTGACAACCTGCGACTGCTCGCCGCCCACCATGCTGTCCAGCTGGCTTTGTATCTGCGCCTGCTCGGCAACCGACGCTTTCACTAACGCATCCTGCGCCAGATAGTTTTGTCGGGCATTATCGATATCGCTTTCAGAGAACGGGTTGACCCGTGCCTGGCTGCCTTTCAGGTAACGCTGGTAATCTTTATAGAGCCGATCGCGCTCGGCAGAAACACGCACCGTGTTGGCCTGCGCTTCTGACAGCTGGGCCTTAAGCGTATTGATGCTGTGCATCGCGGTCACCAGATCGGCCTGTAGTCTATCCACCCGGGCCTGGTAACGAACGGGATCGATAGTAAACAGCACATCGCCCTTGTTCACCCGCTGATTGGTTTTATCCGTCACGGTACTGACGATGCCGGTTACCTGTGGCGTAATGGGAATAGAAATAACCGCTTTTTGTGCGGTAAACGTATAAGGATGGTTATAGTTCATTAATAAAATAAGGGCACTGACGAGAAATATACCGCCTAATGCCGCCGTGGCGAGAGTCCACTGGTTAACCGGAATACGGAATATTTTAAAAACCGCCCATGCAATCGCCACATAGGTCAATACAATTAACAGATCCATGATTAGCGCTCCGGCGTATCTTTTTCTGCGGATGATGACACCGCACCCAGTCGTTTTTCCAACTCGGCAACGCGTTGTGAAAGTCTGTCTATGTCCGGATCGCGCTCAGAAGGAGGAAGATGGGATTTCATTCCCCATCCCCGTTCAGGCTGATAGAGCGTGGCCCAAATCCACAGGAATGGCCAGATAACATGCAGTGTAAACAGGCTCACCCAACCGGCGGTGTGGATGGCATCAGCATGGGGATGATTGCGTTTTTTAGCCATTAGATATGGAATATCATGAATAGCGATGATTCCATAAAACAGAACCAGAAAAACGAAAATCAACACACCCAGCGCAAAATAGTTGAGAAACATATGTGCCTCACTAAACACGACGTAAGCTCATCAATGATATAAAATGGTAAGCAACCAAATTAATTAATTAAATTTAAGTAATAGCAAAATGCACTTATAATTTAAGGCCGGGGAGTATTGTTTTTAGCTATTCTCCTTGCAAGTTTTTAAGCGTGACAAAATATATCCTGAAGAACTATATACTTATCTTTACATGATGAGCTTAAGCCAGGTTTTTACTTTTTTCCATACGGCCCTGCGATGATGTTTTTTCATTCTGAAGCCGGCGTGCCGGTACCGGGCCCGGTGCGAGCACACGGAGTTTGCCGGGGATCACATCCGTAAAAATCAACTCATTATTTTTTGTGAACAAAGTCACAATATAGAGACAAACAGAAAACAATATTATGTGATCGAATTCACATTAATTAGCCTAATCAGGCTAATTTTGACCTGTTGTCTTTTTTTTGCACACTCATTTTGTGATGAACATCACTACAAATACCTACCAGACACCTATATTCATGTGATCATAATCACATAAAAATCCACCGACTGGACAGTTTAGCGATTCAGTGCCAGATTCCCTCTATCAATCAGGGTCCGGCGACCTCTGCCGCCATATTAACAACAAGCCTCAGGCTTTTAGCCTACGCGTAAGCAAAACAGAAGAAGGGGTGTTTTATGTCATCCGATATCAAGATCAAGGTGCAAAGCTTTGGTCGTTTCCTCAGCAATATGGTGATGCCAAACATCGGCGCGTTTATCGCGTGGGGTATCATCACCGCATTATTCATTCCGACAGGGTGGTTACCGAGCGAAACGCTGGCGAAGCTAGTCGGGCCAATGATCACCTATCTGCTGCCGCTGCTGATCGGTTATACCGGCGGTAAATTAATTGGCGGTGAGCGTGGCGGCGTGGTCGGCGCAATCACCACGATGGGCGTTATCGTCGGTGCAGACATGCCGATGTTCCTCGGTGCGATGATCGCAGGTCCTCTGGGTGGCTGGGCGATTAAACATTTCGATGGCTGGGTAGACGGTAAGATTAAATCTGGCTTCGAGATGCTGGTGAACAACTTCTCCGCCGGTATTATCGGGATGATCCTCGCGATTCTGGCATTCCTCGGCATTGGTCCGGCGGTTGAAGTCCTGTCTAAAATTCTGGCGGCGGGCGTTAACTTCATGGTTGTCCATGACATGCTGCCGCTGGCGTCTATCTTCGTTGAACCGGCCAAAATCCTGTTCCTGAACAACGCCATCAACCACGGTATCTTCTCGCCGCTGGGCATTCAGCAGTCTCATGAGCTGGGCAAATCAATCTTCTTCCTGATTGAAGCGAACCCGGGTCCGGGGATGGGCGTCCTGCTGGCATACATGTTCTTTGGCCGCGGTAGCGCGAAACAGTCTGCAGGCGGTGCAGCAATCATTCACTTCCTGGGCGGTATCCACGAAATCTACTTCCCGTATGTGCTGATGAACCCGCGTCTGCTCCTCGCCGTTATCCTCGGCGGTATGACCGGCGTGTTCACCCTGACTATCCTGAACGGCGGTCTGGTTTCTCCTGCCTCCCCGGGTTCTATCCTTGCCGTCCTGGCGATGACCCCGAAAGGCGCGTACTTCGCTAACATCGCGGCAATTATTGCAGCGATGGCCGTCTCCTTCGTGGTCTCCGCTATTCTGCTGAAAACCAGCAAAGTGAAAGAAGAAGACGATATCGATGCTGCGACCCGTCGCATGCAGGATATGAAAGCCGAATCCAAAGGCGCAGCTACGCCGCTGTCTGCGGGTGCCGTAGCTAACGACCTGAGCCACGTGCGCAAAATCATCGTGGCCTGTGATGCCGGTATGGGCTCAAGCGCGATGGGCGCCGGGGTGCTGCGTAAAAAAGTGCAGGATGCGGGGCTGAGCAATATTTCCGTGACCAACTGCGCCATTAACAATCTGCCGCCGGATGTCGACCTGGTGATTACCCACCGCGACCTGACCGAGCGTGCGATGCGCCAGGTACCGCAGGCCCAGCATATTTCGCTGACCAACTTCCTCGACAGCGGCCTCTACACCAGCCTGACCGAGCGTCTGGTCGCCGCACAGCGCCATACCGATAACGAAGAGAAAGTTCGCGGTAGCCTGAAAGACAGCTTTGACGCTCAGGACACCAATCTGTTCAAACTCGGTGCGGAAAACATCTTCCTCGGACGGAAAGCGGCGACGAAAGAAGAAGCGATCCTCTTTGCCGGCGAGCAGCTGGTGAAAGGCGGATACGTTGAGCCGGAATATGTGCAGGCGATGCTGGATCGTGAAAAACTGACCTCAACCTACCTGGGTGAGTCCATCGCAGTGCCACACGGTACGATTGAAGCGAAAGACCGCGTGCTGAAGACCGGCGTAGTGTTCTGCCAGTATCCAGAAGGCGTCCGCTTTGGTGAAGAAGCCGATGACATTGCCCGTCTGGTTATCGGTATCGCAGCACGCAACAACGAGCATATCCACGTGATTACCAGCCTGACTAATGCGCTGGATGATGAGTCGGTGATTGAACGCCTGACTCACACCACCAGCGTTGAGGAAGTGCTGGCGCTGCTGAAAGGCAATAAAGCCTAAACGGTCCCCCGGCCTGCCGGGGAAACGAATCACCCTCTCTCTCTGTCTGGAGAGAGAGGGTTCGGGTGAGGGGCAAGCCTCACCCGAACCCTCTCAGGTAAAAACATTAATGAAGGTTAATACTATGAATGCATTACATTTTGGCGCAGGTAATATCGGACGTGGCTTTATCGGCAAATTGCTGGCTGACGCGGGGATCGCTTTAACATTCGCCGATGTGAATCAGGTGGTACTTGATGCCCTGAATGCCCGTCATAGCTATCAGGTTCACGTTGTGGGTGAAAACGAGCAGGTTGATACCGTTTCCGGCGTCAATGCCGTCAGCAGCATCGGCGATGAAGTCATTGACCTGATTGCCAGCGTTGACCTGATTACCACCGCCGTCGGCCCCGTGGTGCTGGAACGTATTGCGCCAGCCATTGCGAAAGGTCTGGCGAAGCGTAAAGCGCAGGGTATTACCGCCCCGCTGAACATCATCGCCTGTGAAAACATGGTGCGCGGCACCACCCAGCTAAAAGGCCACGTGTTTAACGCCCTGGCAGAAGAAGATAAAACCTGGGTCGAAGCCAACGTCGGCTTCGTGGATTCCGCAGTTGACCGCATTGTTCCGCCTTCCGCTTCCGCCACGCACGATCCGCTGGAAGTGACCGTGGAAACCTTCAGCGAGTGGATCGTCGATAAAACCCAGTTTAAAGGTACCCTGCCCGCGATCCCGGGAATGGAATTAACCGACAACCTGATGGCATTTGTCGAACGTAAGCTATTCACCTTAAACACCGGACATGCTATAACCGCCTACCTCGGAAAACTGGCCGGGCACCAGACGATTCGCGATGCGATTCTCGATGAGAATATTCGCGCAGTGGTAAAAGGGGCCATGGAAGAGAGCGGCGCGGTACTGATCAAACGCTACGGCTTTGATGCACAGAAGCACGCCGCCTACATCCAGAAAATCCTCGGTCGTTTCGAGAACCCGTACCTGAAAGATGACGTTGAGCGCGTGGGTCGTCAGCCGCTGCGTAAACTGAGCGCGGGCGATCGTCTGATCAAACCGCTGCTTGGCACGCTGGAGTATGCTCTGCCACACGTCAATCTGGTGAAAGGGATCGCCGCCGCGATGCATTTCCGTAGCGAAGAAGACCCGCAGGCGCAGGAACTGGCTGCCTTGATTAACGAAAAGGGCCCGCAGGCAGCGCTGGCACAGATTTCTGGTCTGGATGCCGCAAGTGCCGTGGTGGTGGAGGCCGTTAACGACTATAACGCCACCAAATGAGACAAAACCTGGCGCGGTACGAACCGCGCCCATTACTACTCCTGTCAGATATGCAGGCAATAATGGAAGAAACACAGGCATTTGAAAACCGCGTGCTTGAGCGTCTGAATGCTGGCAAAACCGTACGAAGCTTCCTGATCGCCACCGTCGAACTCCTCACGGAAGCGGTCAATATTCTGGTGCTTCAGGTATTCCGTAAAGACGACTACGCGGTGAAATACGCAGTGGAGCCATTGCTGGATGGCGATGGGCCGCTGGGAGACCTTTCTGTACGCCTGAAGCTGATTTATGGCCTTGGGGTGATTAGCCGCGCCGAATACGAAGACGCCGAGCTGCTGATGGCCCTGCGCGAAGAGCTGAATCACGACGGGAATGAGTACAGCTTTACCGACGATGAGATTCTTGGGCCTTTTGGCGAACTGCATTGCGTGACCGCCCTGCCGCCAACGCCGCTGTTCGACGAGAGCGACGAAGAGCTGCTGGCAATGCAGAAACTACGCTACCAGCAGGTTGTACGTTCAACAATGATGCTGTCTCTGACTGAGCTGATTTCCCGAATCAGCTTAAAAAAAGCCTTTCAGAAATCAACGCTCTGACCCGGACTCCACCTGGTCACAAGCCGGCCGGTAAAGCTGCCTGTAATACTCCAGACGACTCAGATACAGCGCCTCTTTGTTCTGCGGGATATCCCGCGGCACGTGCTGCAAACGCGGGGATTTTTTCAAATACTCCATAAAAGCCTGGCTTGAAGCCATAAAATCAACTGTCTTGTCGATTATACGCGGTACGCCGTCACCGATTTTTGCCATCTCGCCCTCCTGTTTTCAGGGTTCATCCTGTAAAGGATTAGCGAAAAGCGAGGCCAGGGTTGAGGAAAACGTGCTTTATTGACGACGGAGTTCACAGAGATGAAATTCAGGTCACTCTTAGTAATAATATGATTAACATTCAAATAATTAGAAATCATTACATCTGAGACTTCCGTGGAAAAAACAACGAGTTTTTGATAAATGACTACCCACAACAGAAGTCACAGCACATACTATATGTTGTCGAAATCCCTTTATTAATAGATTAAGTCATCATGAAAGAAGTCGAAAAGAATGAAATCAAGCGTTTGAGCGACCGCCTCGACGCCATCCGTCACCAGCAGGCAGACCTGTCTCTGGTTGAAGCTGCGGACAAGTATGCCGAGCTGGAAAAAGAACAGGCCACCATCGAAGCTGAAATCGTGCGCCTGCGCGAAGTTCAGGGCCAGAAGCTGAGCAAAGAAGCTCAGAAGCTGATGAATCTGCCGCATCGCCGCGCGATCACCAAAAAAGAGCAGGCCGATATGGGCAAGCTGAAGAAAAGCGTTCGCGGGCTGGTGATTGTTCACCCGATGACCGCTCTGGGTCGCGAAATGAACCTTAAAGAAATGACCGGTTTCTCAAAAACCGCGTTCTGATCTTTTATCCCGAGAATTTCCCCGGTGGCGCTACGCTGGCCGGGCTACATCCCATGGATGTTTGGGGCTTTGTAGCCCGGACAGGCACGTCATGCGCTGCCTCCGGGGGAATGCACAAATTCCAATGTGAATCCTGTCCCCAATCCTTCTTACCTTATTGGCCCTACCAATTATTTCTTAAACCCCCCAACGGTTCACAAATACATCATTTTTAGTCACAGACATATTGCCTGGCAATAACATTTGGTTAACCATTCGTTGTCGTTAATCCTACAACTGAATTTTGGCTGGGCCAATTTTACAAAAGATGTGACCTGCAAGGAGCGCAGACTCAGCACCGCATCTTTGTGGCCCGATGGAGACCTGCATGAACCTCTGGCAACAAAATTACGATCCGGCCGGTAATATCTGGCTCTCAAGTCTTATCGCATCGTTACCGATTCTGTTTTTCTTTTTTGCCCTGATTAAGCTCAAGCTCAAAGGGTACGTGGCGGCGACATGGACCGTGGCCATTGCGCTATCGGTCGCGCTGCTGTTCTACAAGATGCCGGTTGACCGCGCGCTGACTTCCGTGGTCTATGGCTTCTTTTACGGCCTGTGGCCCATCGCGTGGATTATTATCGCCGCGGTATTTGTCTATAAAATCTCGGTCAAGACCGGACAGTTCGATATTATCCGCTCTTCAATTCTGTCGATTACCCCTGACCAGCGTCTGCAGATGCTGATCGTCGGCTTCTCCTTCGGGGCTTTCCTGGAAGGTGCGGCGGGCTTTGGTGCGCCGGTGGCGATTACCGCCGCGCTGTTGGTCGGCCTGGGATTTAACCCGTTGTATGCGGCGGGGCTATGCCTGATTGTTAATACCGCACCGGTTGCCTTCGGCGCGATGGGCATTCCTATTCTGGTTGCGGGTCAGGTAACCGGTATCGATAGCTTCGCCATCGGCCAGATGGTGGGACGCCAGCTGCCGTTCCTGACGATTATCGTCCTGTTCTGGATTATGGCGATTATGGACGGCTGGCGCGGGGTCAAAGAAACCTGGCCGGCGGTGATGGTCGCCGGTGGCTCCTTCGCTATCGCCCAGTACCTCAGCTCTAACTTCCTCGGCCCGGAACTGCCTGACATCATCTCTTCTCTGGTGTCGCTGGTCTGTCTGACGCTGTTCCTCAAACGCTGGCAGCCGGTACGCATCTTCCGCTTTGGCGATATGGGTGCAGCGCAGGTCGATCAAACGCTGGCCCGTACCCATTACAGCGCCGGGCAGGTCGTCCGCGCCTGGTCACCCTTCCTGTTCCTGACCGCCACCGTGACCTTATGGAGCGTGCCGCCGTTTAAGGCCCTGTTCGCCCCCGGCGGCGCGATGTATGACTTCGTCATCAATATCTCCGTCCCGTTCCTCGATAAGATGGTGGCTCGTATGCCGCCGGTCGTCAGCGCAGCCACGCCTTACGCTGCGGTGTACAAGTTCGACTGGCTGTCGGCCACCGGTACCGCCATTCTGTTCGCGGCTATACTTTCCGTAGTCTGGCTGCGCATGAAGCCGAAAGACGCGCTGGTCACCTTTGGCAGTACGTTGAAAGAACTGGCTCTGCCGATTTACTCCATCGGCATGGTGCTGGCATTTGCCTTTATTTCTAACTATTCCGGGCTGTCGTCGACGCTGGCCCTTGCACTGGCGCATACCGGCCATGCGTTTACCTTCTTCTCGCCGTTCCTCGGCTGGCTGGGGGTCTTCCTGACCGGTTCAGACACATCGTCTAACGCGCTGTTCGCCGCACTGCAGGCAACTGCGGCTCAGCAAATCGGCGTCTCCGATATCCTGCTGGTGGCGGCCAATACCACCGGTGGCGTCACCGGCAAGATGATTTCACCGCAGTCCATCGCCATCGCCTGTGCGGCGGTCGGCCTGGTGGGTAAAGAGTCGGATCTGTTCCGTTTTACCGTAAAACACAGCCTGATTTTCACCTGTATGGTCGGCGTTATTACCACGCTACAGGCTTATGTCTTAACCTGGATGATCCCATGATAGTGATGCCCCGGCGCCTCGCAGACGATGTTGCTCGTCGTGTGCGGGCGCTGATAGAAGAACACAAGCTGGAGGCGGGCATGCGACTGCCCGCCGAGCGCCAGCTGGCCGCGCAGCTTGGCGTATCGCGCAATTCACTACGCGAAGCGCTGGCGATGCTGGTGAACGAAGGCCTTCTGGTCAGCCGCCGCGGCGGCGGGACTTTCGTGCGCTGGCAGCATGAGGCGTGGTCAGAACAGAATATCGTTCAGCCGCTAAAAACGCTGCTCGCCGACGACCCCGATTACAGCTTTGATATTCTGGAAGCCCGTCACGCCATCGAAGCCAGCACCGCCTGGCATGCGGCAATGCGGGCAACCGACGCAGAAAAAGAGCGTATTCGCCTGTGCTTCGAAGCCACGCAGAGTGAAGACCCGGACCTCGCCTCACAGGCCGACGTCCGCTTCCATCTGGCGATTGCCGAAGCCTCGCACAACGTAGTGCTGCTACAAACCATGCGCGGCTTTTTCGATCTCTTACAGTCCTCAGTCAAGCAAAGCCGCCAGCGGATGTATCTTGTCCCGCCGGTATTCGCCCGCCTGACCGAACAGCACCAGGCCGTGATGGAGGCCATTTTCGCCGGTGACGCCGAAGGCGCACGGCAGGCGATGATGGCGCATTTAGGTTTCGTCCACGCCACGATTAAACACTTTGATGAAGACCAGGCCCGCCAGGCGCGAATTACCCGCCTGCCCGGTGACCACAATGAAAATGCCAGGGAGAACCCGTGATGATTATTTCAGCCGCCAGCGACTATCGCGCAGCCGCACAGCGAATCCTGCCACCGTTTCTGTTCCACTATATCGACGGCGGCGCCTATGCCGAACATACGCTGCGCCGCAACGTAGAAGATCTGTCTGATGTGGCGCTCCGCCAGCGAGTCCTGAAGAATATGTCGGACCTGAGCCTGGAGACGACGCTGTTTAAAGAAAAGCTGGCGATGCCGGTCGCGCTGGCGCCGGTCGGGCTATGCGGGATGTACGCCCGTCGCGGTGAGGTTCAGGCAGCAGGCGCGGCGGATGATAAAGGCATTCCCTTTACGCTCTCCACCGTTTCCGTGTGTCCGATAGAAGAGGTCGCTCCGACCATCAAGCGCCCGATGTGGTTCCAGCTGTATGTCCTGCGCGATCGCGGTTTTATGCGTAATGCGCTGGAGCGCGCCAAAGCCGCAGGATGTTCAACCCTGGTATTTACCGTTGATATGCCAACCCCCGGCGCTCGCTATCGTGACGCCCATTCCGGCATGAGTGGCCCAAATGCCGCTCTGCGCCGTTACTGGCAGGCGATGACTCACCCACAGTGGGCGTGGGATGTCGGTTTAAACGGCCGTCCGCACGATCTCGGCAATATCTCCACCTATCTTGGCAAACCCACCGGCCTTGAGGACTATATTGGCTGGCTGGCGAACAACTTCGATCCGTCGATTTCGTGGAAAGACCTTGAGTGGATCCGCGAATTCTGGGACGGCCCGATGGTGATCAAAGGGATCCTCGATCCTCAGGACGCACGCGATGCGGTGCGCTTCGGCGCTGACGGGATCGTCGTCTCCAACCACGGTGGCCGCCAGCTCGACGGCGTTCTCTCCTCCGCCCGCGCCCTGCCGGCCATCGCCGATGCGGTAAAAGGCGATATCGCTATCCTTGCCGATAGCGGTATCCGCAACGGCCTTGACGTGGTGCGAATGATTGCGCTGGGTGCCGATAGCGTCCTGCTGGGCCGCGCTTATCTGTATGCGTTGGCCACGCACGGCAAACAGGGCGTGGCTAATCTGCTGAACCTGATTGAGAAAGAAATGAAAGTGGCCATGACCCTGACCGGTACCAAAACCATCAGCGAAATCAGCCGCGACTCTCTGGTACAGAATGCCGACGCTCTGCAAACCTTCAATGCCATTAAGCAGGGTAACGCAGCGTAACTCCCCGCCCGGCGCGCTCCCACAGGGATGAGGGCCGGGCAAAAATCTGCTATTCTGCCCGCGCTATTTAGAGCCTAATGAGACAGGGCAGCATGCTAAACATCGTACTATTCGAGCCAGAAATCCCGCCCAATACCGGGAATATCATCCGCCTGTGCGCTAACACCGGCTTCAGTTTGCATATTATCGAACCCATGGGATTCACCTGGGACGATAAGCGCCTGCGCCGCGCCGGACTGGATTACCATGAATTCACCGCCGTCCAGCGCCATCACGATTATGCCGCCTTCGTGGAAAGCGCGAGGCCACAGCGCCTGTTCGCCCTGACCACCAAAGGTACACCGGCTCACAGCGCGGTCAGCTACCAGGATGGCGATTTCTTGATGTTTGGTCCGGAAACGCGCGGCCTGCCGGCCAGCATTCTTGATGCCCTGCCACCGGAGCAGAAAATCCGTATTCCGATGATGCCGGACAGCCGCAGCATGAACCTGTCAAACGCGGTGTCGGTGGTGGTGTACGAAGCATGGCGCCAGCTGGGGTATCCTGGCGCGGTCTTGCGTCGTTAAGCCGGGAATCGACTGCGCTCAGCCACCGCAGCGTACATGCAGTACGTGAGGATGGCGGGCACAGCCCAGGCACAAGCGGGTAAGCACGATAACCCGATTCTAGATCCCGTCGCCGTATTCGAAGGTATGGTGGATACCATTAAAATGCTGGTCCATATCCATCGCTGGCTTATCGCTTTCAGGCTTCCCGACGATACGCGCCGGTACACCTGCCGCAGTGGTATGCGGCGGTACGGGCTGTAGCACGACAGAACCGGCACCAATTTTGGCACCGCGCCCCACTTCGATATTGCCGAGGATCTTCGCACCGGCGCCAATCATGACGCCTTCGCGGATTTTCGGGTGACGGTCGCCGCTGGTTTTACCGGTACCGCCGAGGGTGACAGACTGCAGAATCGACACGTCATCCTCAATCACCGCCGTTTCACCAACCACAATGCCGGTAGCGTGATCGAGCATGATCCCGCGACCAATCTTCGCCGCCGGGTGGATATCCACCTGGAAAGAAACGGATACCTGGTTTTGCAGGAAAATGGCCAGCGCGCGGCGCCCCTGATTCCACAACCAGTGACCAATGCGGTATGCCTGCAGCGCGTGGAAGCCTTTCAGATACAGCAGCGGAGTCGAGTATTTGTCGACCGCCGGGTCACGGGTGCGCACGGCCTGAATATCACAGGCTGCGGAGGCGATCATTTCCGGGTCAGCGGCATAGGCCTCTTCCACCACTTCACGAATGGCAATGGCGGGCATAATTGGCGATGCCAGCTTATTCGCCAGCATATAGCTCAGGGCGCTGCCCAGATTTTCGTGCTTGAGTAGCGTTGCGTGGTAAAAACTGGCAAGCATAGGCTCGCAGTCAGCCAGGGCGCGAGCTTCGGCTTTAATATTATTCCAGACGATATCCAGTTCTTCACATGGCATTGCTGACTCCAGACGATAGCTATCCCCGTCATACTTCGGCTGACAGCAGCCTGAAGTATCAAAGGGTTAAATGACCGGTCAGTTCTCTGCTGACCGGGTCATTCAGGTGACAAAGGTTCCCTGCGACTATCCCCGTTATACTTTGGGCCGCCTGCGCGGATTATTTCGGGGAGATACTGCTACGCTCGTCCTTGCGTGCACGACCTAATAAAGTCAATGCTGCCTCGCGCGCAATTTTTCCGCAATACAATACCTGATAAATTTCCTCGGTTATTGGCATTTCGACACCTAAACGCTGTGCCAGAACGCGAACTTCCCGGGTATTGCGGTAGCCTTCAACCACCTGGCCAATCTTATCCTGCGCGCTTTGCACATCCATGCCCTGACCGAGCATCATGCCAAAGCGGCGGTTACGCGATTGGTTATCGGTACAGGTCAGCACCAAATCACCGAGCCCCGCCATCCCCATAAAGGTTTCTGGATCGGCGCCAAGCGCGGTACCGAGACGAGACATTTCGACCAGGCCTCGGGTAATCAGCGCCGTACGAGCATTGGCACCAAAACCGATACCGTCAGACATGCCGGCGCCGATGGCGATAACGTTTTTCACCGCCCCGCCGAGCTGCACGCCGATAAAATCCGGGTTGATGTAAACGCGGAAGCTTTTACCGCAGTGCAGCAGACGCTGTAGATCATCGGCAAACTGTGGCTCAGTTGACGCCAGCGAAATAGCCGTCGGCAGACCTGCAGCCAGTTCTTTGGCGAAGGTCGGACCGGAGATAACCGCCAGCGGGATCGTGTCGCCCAGCGCTTCGCGTGCGACATCCTGCAGCAGGCGCCCGGTTTCAGCCTCAAGGCCTTTCGTCGCCCAGACCAGGCGCGCATCAGGACGCATCAGCGGTTTAATCTGGCGCAGAACCTCACCAAAGACATGGCTTGGTACCACCACCAGAATATCGCGGCTGGCAGCCAGCGCGGCCGACAGATCGCTTTCAAGATGCAGCGTGTCAGGGAAAGGTACATCAGGAAGGAAAGCGGCATTGCAGCGATCGTGTTGCAGCGTCGCGATATGTTTCGGGTCATGGCCCCAGAGCACAACGTCGTGGCCATTTCTTGCCAGGGTAATGGCAAGAGCGGTGCCGTATGAGCCGGCACCGATCACAGTCATTGCAGCATTAAGTGCGTTCATCAGGCATCCTGATGTTGTTCGGCACCTTCGCCAGCTTGCTGCTGCAGATAGTTCATAAACAGCGCATCAAAGTTCACTGGCGCAAGGTTCAGTTGCGGGAAGGTACCGCGAGAAACCAGGCTGGTAATGCACTCACGCGCATACGGGAACAGAATGTTCGGGCAATATGCGCCGAGGCAATGTGCCATCTGGTTGCCGTCAATGCCTTCGATGGAGAAAATACCGCCCTGCTGTACTTCACACAGGAATGCAGTTTCTTCGCCCAGCGCGGCGGTTACGGTCACGCGCAGCACCACTTCATATACGCCTTCAGCCAGCTGGCTGGAAGCGGTATCCAGATCAAGTTTAACTTCAGGCTGCCAGTCTTTCTGGAAAACTTGCGGCGCATTCGGCGCTTCAAAGGAAATATCCTTGGTATAGATACGCTGGATCTGGAAAGTCATTTCGGTGCTGTTTTGTTCTGACATAGTAAAACCCTTTCGTGTTGTCCTTAAATACGCCTACCCGGCCTGGGCGGACGCAAAATTAGCGCAGCAGGGGATCAAGTCCACCACGTGAATCAAGCGCATACAAGTCGTCACAGCCGCCAATGTGCTGTTCATCAATAAAAATCTGCGGAACCGTCGTCCGACCGCTGCGTTGGATCATCTCTTCACGCTTTGCGGCATTGCCATCGATCGGCAGTTCATTGAACGTTACGCCTTTGCTGTTCAACAGTGCTTTGGCACGGATGCAGAACGGGCAGGTGGCTTTGGTGTAGATATCAATATTGGCCATGACTTCACTCCTGTTTTTACCCTGAGGATTTTACGCCGCAGACAAGGCTACCCCCGACGGATCGCCGCTGTGGGGGAAACCTGGCTACGCCATAAAGACGTGGGGTAAATTTATTTGCCGCGTACCAGCGGAAGGTTTTCGCCGCTCCAGCCAGCAATGCCTTCTTTCAGTACAAAGACCTTTTCGAATCCGGCTTTATTCAGCGCGCTGGCAGGCTCTTGTGCCTGCATACCGGAACCATCTACCACTATAATGGGTTGTACTTTGTGTTTTTCCAACTCACCAACGTTATTTGCCTTGATTTCGCTCGGCAGCAGGTTGATGGAGCCCGCGATATGGCCTTTACGGAAGTCGTCACGCTGACGCAGGTCGACAACCACGGCATCTTCTTTGTTGATCAGACGCGTCGCTTCACCACGGGTAATGACTTTAACTTTCGACATCAGCCCTTTGAAGGTGGTGAACAGTACCGCCACCAGCAGCGCGATCCACGCGATGCTCAGGACGGGGTGACGGCCGACGAATTGCATAATTTCTTGCATGGGGGGTTACAACTCCCGACTAAGTGATAAAAAAACCAGGGAAG
Source organism: Klebsiella sp. I138 (assembly GCF_051131765.1). Taxonomy (NCBI): domain Bacteria; kingdom Pseudomonadati; phylum Pseudomonadota; class Gammaproteobacteria; order Enterobacterales; family Enterobacteriaceae; genus Klebsiella; species Klebsiella sp. I138. The sequence continues at coordinate 4,311,262 of NZ_CP180447.1, read as the reverse complement.
GAGTATACCTGTGCATTGCAGCAAATACAGCCAGTGAGCACGATGTAATGTATTTTCTGCGGTCCGTCACGAAAAAATCATCTTATCGCGACTTTCGTGCCGGCCCGACGCTCTCTTTCTTTGATCTTTTACGGTGCTTTGATCGATTCAGCTGTAGTAAAATTACGCAAATTTTCTGTCTTTGAGCATGAGGTTGTCGCAATGTCGAATTCTAAAAAACCGATGGTACTGGTCATTCTGGATGGCTATGGCTATCGTGAAGACCAGCAGGATAACGCGATTTATAGCGCGAAAACGCCAGTCATGGACGCATTGTGGGCGAAACGTCCCCATACGCTGATTGATGCTTCTGGCCTGGAGGTCGGTCTGCCGGATCGCCAGATGGGTAACTCCGAAGTCGGTCACGTTAACCTGGGTGCAGGCCGCATCGTTTACCAGGATCTGACCCGTCTCGACGTCGAAATCAAAGAACGTACCTTCTTTGCCAACCCGGTTCTGACCGCTGCGGTCGATAAAGCCGTTGCCGCAGGCAAAGCCGTGCACATCATGGGTCTGATGTCCCCTGGCGGCGTTCATAGCCACGAAGACCACATCATGGCGATGGTGGAACTGGCCGCCGAACGCGGCGCAGAAAAAATCTATCTGCATGCTTTCCTCGATGGCCGCGACACACCGCCGCGCAGCGCGGAAAAATCCCTGGCAAAATTTGAAGAAAAATTTGCCGCTCTGGGCAAGGGCCGTGTGGCCTCGATTATTGGCCGCTACTTCGCCATGGACCGCGACAACCGCTGGGATCGCGTTGAGCAGGCATATGACCTGATGACCCTGGCACAGGGCGAGTTCCAGGCCGATACCGCCGTTGCCGGTCTGCAGGCCGCTTACGCTCGTGATGAAAACGACGAATTCGTGAAAGCGACCGTCATTCGCGCCGAAGGCCAGGCCGATGCGGCAATGGAAGACGGCGATGCGCTGATTTTCATGAACTTCCGTGCCGACCGCGCCCGTGAAATCACCCGCGCCTTCGTCAATACCGATTTCGACGGATTCGCCCGCAAGAAAGTCGTTAAGCTCGACTTCGTGATGCTGACCGAATACGCCGCCGACATCAACGTTGCCTGCGCATACCCGCCGGCGTCGCTGGCGAACACCTTCGGCGAGTGGATGGCGAAGAACGACAAGACTCAGCTGCGCATCTCTGAAACCGAGAAATACGCGCACGTGACCTTCTTCTTTAACGGCGGTGTTGAAGAGCCGTTCAAAGGCGAAGAGCGTATTCTGATCAATTCTCCGAAAGTAGCCACCTACGACCTGCAGCCGGAAATGAGCTCCGCTGAGCTGACCGAGAAACTGGTTGCCGCTATCAAAGGTGGCCAATACGACACTATCATCTGTAACTATCCGAACGGTGATATGGTCGGCCATACTGGCGTGATGGAAGCGGCAATCAAAGCCGTTGAAACTCTGGATAACTGCATCGATCAGGTCACCAAAGCGGTAGAATCCGTCGGCGGCCAGCTGCTGATTACCGCCGATCACGGTAACGCTGAACAGATGCGCGATCCGGCAACCGGCCAGGCCCACACGGCCCACACCAACCTGCCGGTACCGCTGATCTACGTCGGCGATAAAGCCGTGAAAGTGGCCGCAGGCGGCAAGCTTTCCGATATCGCACCGACCATGCTGTCGCTGATGGGAATGGAAATCCCGCAAGAGATGACTGGCAAGCCGCTGTTCATCGTGGAATAATCCTTCCCCATGAGGGGAAAGGCGACTTATTCAAATACATGGATCGCAACGGCTGTTCGATCCGTCCTTTACGCCAGCGCGCTCAGCGCTGGCGTATTGCTGTGCGCCGCACCCGCTCAGGCGGATGACCGCGACCAGCTCAAATCGATTCAGGCTGATATCGCCGCAAAGCAGCAGGCGATAAAACAGCAGCAGCAGCAGCGCGCCTCCCTGCTTGCCCAGTTAAAAGCGCAGGAAGAGGCCATCTCGGCCGCCTCCCGTAAACTGCGTGAAACCCAGGATACTCTGAACCAGCTGAATAAGCAGATTGACGAGATGAACGCGTCGATTGCTAAGCTGGAACGCCAGCGCGCCACCCAGGAGCGCAACCTGTCCGCGCAGCTTGACGCCGCGTTTCGTCAGGGGCCGCATACCGGGATGCAAATGATCCTCAGCGGTGAAGAAGGCCAGCGTAACCAGCGAATGCAGGTTTACTACGGTTACCTTAACCAGGCTCGCCAGGAGACTATCGCCCAGCTGAAGCAAACGCGCGAAGAGGTCACCGCCCAAAAGGCCGAGCTGGAAGAGAAGCAAAGCCAACAGCAGACGCTGGTTTATGAGCAACGTGCACAGCAGGCAAAGCTGGAGCAGGCACGTAACGAACGTAAGAAAACCCTTTCAGGCCTTGAGTCCTCTATCCAGCAAGGCCAGCAGCAGCTGAGCGAAATGCGGGCCAACGAATCGCGCCTGCGCGGCCGGATCGCACAAGCAGAAGCCGCGGCGAAAGCCCGCGCGGAACGAGAGGCCCGTGAGGCACAGGCCGTGCGCGATCGCCAACAGGATGCATCCCGTAAAGGTACGACCTACAAACCGACCGAAAGCGAGCGTTCGCTGATGTCCCGCACCGGCGGTCTTGGCTCTCCTCGTGGTCAGGCCTACTGGCCGGTTCGCGGAACGTTGCTTCATCGTTATGGCGAACAGCTGCAAGGTGAACTACGTTGGAAAGGGATGGTTATCGCTGCGTCTGAAGGCACCGAGGTCAAAGCCATTGCCGATGGCCGGGTGATTCTCGCCGACTGGCTACAGGGCTACGGCCTGGTGGTAGTCGTTGAACACGGTAAAGGCGATATGAGCCTTTACGGCTATAACCAAAGCGCGCTGGTCAGCGTCGGCACTCAGGTCCGGGCGGGCCAGCCGATTGCTCTCGTAGGCAGCAGCGGCGGTCAGGGCCGTCCGTCGCTCTATTTCGAAATTCGTCGCCAGGGTCAGGCGGTCAATCCACAGCCGTGGTTGGGAAGATAAGTTTTGCTTCAATTTCGCAGAATTGCATTCGCGGTAGCCGGTACGCTGGCTATGGCATCGCCAGCATTTGCCGGCAAACTCTCCATCGTTATTGACGACTTTGGCTATCGTCCACAAACTGAAAATCAAGTGCTGGCGCTGCCAGCAACGATCTCCGTCGCCGTCTTACCCAATGCGCCGCACGCCCGTGAAATGGCGACGAAGGCGCATGGTCTTGGCCATGAGGTGCTTATCCACCTGCCGATGGCGCCGCTCAGCAAGCAGCCGCTGGAAAAAGATACCCTGCGTCCTGATATGAGCAGCAATGAGATTGAGCGCATCATCCGTGATGCCTACGACAAAGTGCCGTACGCCGTTGGCCTGAACAACCATATGGGCAGCGCGATGACCTCCAGCCTGTTCGGGATGCAAAAGGTGATGCAGGCGCTGGAACGCTACAATCTCTATTTTCTCGATAGCGTCACTATCGGCAACACCCAGGCCATGCGCGCCGCTCAGGGGACCGGTGTGAAGGTGATCAAGCGTAAAGTGTTCCTCGACGACACGCAGAATGAGGCCGATATTCGCGTCCAGTTCAACCGCGCTATCGCGCTGGCGCGCCGCAACGGTTCTGCCATTGCTATCGGTCATCCGCATCCCACCACGGTGCGCGTCCTGCAACAAATGGTCTATAACCTGCCGCCCGATATCACTCTCGTGCGCCCGAGCAGCCTGTTGAACGAACCGCAGGTCGATACTTCAACGCCAGACAGCGGGCTACCGCCGTCGAAGACCACGCCGCCCACCTCGCCGCGTAATCCGTTCCGCGGCGTGAAATTCTGCAAGCCGAAGCAACCGCCAGAGCCGGTTTACGCCAGCCGCTTCTTTAGCATTCTGAGCGAAAGTATCAGCCAGAGTGCGCTGGTACAGTACTACCAGCTGAAATGGCAGGGCTGGGACAACCCAACGAACTAGACTGACCGGGAGTCTGTCCGTTTTTCCGTCACAGATTCCCGCTTTCCTTCGTCGGCATACCAGGCTTTAAAATATTTCAGAAAGCTGTACGAGGTGGCATATAGCCCGGTAACGGCCCCTACTTTGCCATTCCGCCACGCCCCGCTAAACACATACCACTTAAAGAAAGCGCCAATCGCGCTGATGATCCCGCGACTCAGCGATGGCCTGACCTTTTGATGTTTCACCAGTCGGGTGGTGTAGCTATTAAGTTTATTAAACACTTCATGCAGCGAATAAAACGTATCGTGGCGTACGCGTCCCGGCAGCTTAACTGAGCAGGCGTGGCCGACAACCTGGTCGTCAACCGGGCGGTGATTAAAGGACGCGACGGTACGATTAAATAAGCGAACCGGGTAATCCGGCGATGAGACGGGATAGATGGTTCTCACGGCTTCCCCAAGTACATACCAGTGACGCGGCAGGCGCCACGCGCAGGTAGGGTCAAGATCCTCACCGGCTTTCAGCCTCAGAATCGCGGCCACCACTTCATTATCAAGAATTTCATCGCTATCCATACACAGCACCCAGTCATGGCTGGCCAACGCTGTTGCATAGTTCATCTGCGCACCGTGGGCGGTATAGGGGTGATGATGTGTCGCCAGACCAAACTGCTGGCATATATCCAGCGTTGCATCGGTACTGCCTGAATCCACGACAATACATTCATCCGCCACTTTTAATAACGGCGGTAAAACCTGACACAACAGACGAGCGGAATTACAGGTCAGCAAGCATACAGTGAGTTTAAACATAGTTTTTATAGGATTAAACGGTGATTAAACAACTGTATAAATGAATAGGCCAAAGTCCGATGCAGTAAACGTGCGTTTACCGGTGAGGAGGCGAGATATGTTATCCAAATCTAAACAAAAAAAAGCGCCCGCAGGCGCTCAGAGCATCGAGGCATACACCCGGCCGCAGCCGGGCGGCTCTTTTCGCCGGTTTAATCCCAGCTCAGAATCACTTTTCCGGACTGACCGGAGCGCATCGCATCGAAGCCCTGCTGGAACTCATCGATGCCGAACCGATGGGTAATGATCGGCGACAGATCCAGACCAGACTGGATAAGTGCGGCCATCTTGTACCAGGTTTCAAACATTTCCCGGCCATAGATCCCTTTGATAAACAGACCTTTGAAGATGACTTTCGTCCAGTCGATAGACATATCCGACGGCGGAATACCGAGCATCGCAATACGGCCACCGTGGTTCATGGTATCCAGCATGGTGCGGAAGGCCGGCGGGGCACCGGACATTTCCAGGCCCACGTCGAACCCTTCGGTCATCCCCAGATCTGCCATTACGTCAGTCAGGCTCTCCTGTGCGACGTTAACCGCACGCGTCACGCCCATCTTACGTGCCAGACCCAGACGGTATTCGTTAACGTCAGTGATGACGACATTACGCGCGCCAACGTGTTTAGCCACCGCGGCTGCCATGATGCCAATCGGACCCGCACCGGAAACCAGCACGTCTTCACCGACGAGGTCGAAGGAGAGCGCGGTATGAACGGCGTTACCAAACGGGTCAAAAATCGACGCCAGATCGTCAGAAATGTTGTCAGGAATTTTGAAGGCGTTGAAGGCAGGAATCACCAGATATTCAGCAAAGCAGCCCGGGCGGTTAACGCCTACGCCGATCGTATTGCGGCACAGGTGGGTGCGCCCGGCGCGACAGTTACGACAGTGGCCGCAGGTAATGTGCCCTTCACCGGAAACGCGATCGCCGATCTTAAAGCCACGCACTTCCTGGCCGATACCCACGACTTCCCCCACGTACTCATGCCCTACTACCATCGGCACCGGGATGGTTTTTTGCGACCATTCATCCCAGTTATAAATGTGTACGTCGGTACCGCAAATCGCGGTCTTGCGGATTTTGATCAGCAGATCGTTATGGCCGACTTCCGGTTCCGGTACGTCGGTCATCCAGATGCCTTCTTCCGCTTTCAGTTTGGATAACGCTTTCATCTCACGCCCTCAGGCAATAACGCCCAGTTGTTTACCGATGCGGGTAAAGGCTTCCACCGCACGTTCAATTTGTTCAGGGGTATGCGCCGCAGACATCTGGGTACGAATACGCGCCTGGCCTTTCGGTACCACCGGATAGAAGAACCCGGTGACGTAAATACCTTCTTTTTGCAGCTCACGCGCAAAGTTCTGCGCAACCACGGCCTCGCCCAGCATGACCGGGATAATCGCGTGATCGGCGCCGGCCAGCGTAAAGCCTGCGGCAGTCATTTTTTCACGGAACAGACGCGCATTGGACCACAGGCGATCGCGCAGTTCGGCACCGGACTCCACCATCTCCAGCACTTTGATGGAGGCGGCAACAATTGCCGGGGCCAGCGAGTTGGAGAACAGATACGGACGCGAGCGCTGACGCAGCCATTCAACAACCTCTTTACGCGCGGCGGTATAGCCGCCGGATGCGCCGCCCAGCGCTTTACCTAAGGTCCCGGTGATAATATCTACCCGGCCCATTACGTCGCAGTATTCATGAGAGCCGCGGCCGTTTTCACCGACAAAGCCCACGGCGTGGGAGTCATCAACCATCACCAGCGCATCGAACTGGTCCGCCAGATCGCAAACGCCTTTCAGGTTGGCAATCACGCCGTCCATGGAGAATACGCCGTCGGTGGCGATCAGCACGTGACGTGCACCGGCTTCGCGGGCCTCTTTCAGGCGCGCTTCCAACTCCTGCATATCGTTATTGGCGTAACGGTAGCGTTTTGCTTTGCACAGGCGCACGCCGTCAATAATGGAAGCGTGGTTCAGGGCATCAGAAATAATAGCGTCTTCCGGGCCCAGCAGCGTTTCAAACAGACCGCCGTTGGCGTCAAAGCAGGAGGAATAGAGAATGGCATCTTCCATGCCCAGGAACTCAGCCAGCTTCTTCTCAAGCGCTTTGTGGCTGTCCTGCGTACCGCAAATAAAACGCACGGAAGCCATCCCAAAACCGTGGCTGTCCATCCCGGCTTTCGCGGCCGCAATCAGCTCAGGGTGGTTCGCCAGACCCAGATAGTTATTGGCACAGAAGTTAATGACGTTGCTGCCGCCGACGGTGATATCCGCCTGCTGCGCCGATGTGATAATGCGTTCTTCTTTAAACAACCCTTCCGCACGAGCGGTCTCCAGGTTATTGGTTAACTGTTTGTAAAAATCACCACGCATTGCAACTCTCCAGATTTGGCAAAATTTGGCACATATTACCCAAAGCTATACGCTGATACGAGATGATGCATGCCTGGATGAATTATTTGCAGCATAAATCACGCTCACCCCCCCCTTTTCGGCGAATGGCTGAAGCCGGCTTCATGTGGTGATATGATATGAGTATTCATGTCCGGATTGTCTCTGGACTCCATACTTCAAAGGTTACAGTTATGATCATCGTTACCGGCGGCGCAGGGTTTATCGGCAGCAACATCGTGAAGGCCCTGAATGACAAAGGCATTACCGACATTTTGGTCGTAGATAATCTGAAAGACGGCACCAAGTTTGCCAACCTGGTAGACCTGAATATCGCTGATTACATGGATAAAGAAGACTTCCTGATTCAGGTGATCGCCGGTGAAGAATTCGGCGATGATATTGAAGCGATTTTCCACGAAGGCGCCTGCTCCTCCACGACAGAGTGGGACGGCAAGTACATGATGGATAACAACTATCAGTACTCTAAAGAGGTGCTGCATTACTGTCTGGAACGTCAAATCCCGTTCCTGTATGCCTCGTCTGCGGCAACCTACGGCGGGCGTACCAGCGACTTTATCGAATCCCGCGAATATGAGCAGCCGCTGAACGTTTACGGCTATTCCAAATTCCTGTTTGACGAGTATGTTCGCCAGATCCTGCCAGAAGCAGACTCGCAGATTGTCGGCTTCCGTTACTTCAACGTGTACGGCCCTCGCGAAGGTCACAAAGGCAGCATGGCGAGCGTGGCTTTCCACCTCAATACCCAGCTGAATAACGGCGAAAGCCCGAAACTGTTCGAAGGCAGCGATGGCTTCAAACGTGATTTCGTCTACGTGGGCGACGTGGCTGCGGTGAACCTATGGTTCTGGGAAAACGGCGTATCCGGTATTTTCAACCTCGGTACCGGCCGTGCGGAATCTTTCCAGGCGGTAGCAGATGCAACGTTGGCATACCACCAGAAAGGCAGCATTGAATACATTCCGTTCCCGGAGAAGCTGAAGGGCCGTTACCAGGCATTTACCCAGGCGGACCTGACGAACCTGCGTGCTGCTGGCTACGACAAACCATTCAAGACCGTGGCCGAAGGCGTAACGGAATATATGGTCTGGCTGAACCGCGAAAATAGCGCCAATTAACAACAGCATTCAAACGGTATTACGGCAGAAACTCAGTGAATCTCCGGAAACTGACTCAAGTCAGTGACCGGAGTGACAAATCTATCTGGAATAGATTTGAACGCTGCTTGCAGCGGTCCCGAAGGGGCGAGGCCCAGGGATGGGCCGAGTAATCCGTAGCCAACGCAGAGACAGCCTGAAGGATGAAGTGAATGAAAATATTGGTGGTTGGCCCGTCCTGGGTGGGCGACATGATGATGTCGCAAAGTCTCTATCGCACGCTCAGAGCACGCTATCCCCAGGCAATCATCGACGTGATGGCACCCGCATGGTGCCGTCCGTTGTTGTCACGAATGCCGGAAGTCAATGAAGCCATCCCGATGCCGCTGGGTCATGGCGCACTCGAAATTGGCGAACGCCGTAAGCTCGGACACAGCCTGCGTGAACGACGCTATGACCGCGCCTACGTCTTGCCGAACTCGTTTAAATCGGCCTTGGTTCCCTTCTTCGCTAATATCCCGCATCGCACCGGCTGGCGCGGTGAAATGCGCTACGGGCTGCTCAACGACGCCCGGGTGCTGGATAAAGACGCCTGGCCGCTGATGGTCGAACGCTATGTCGCGCTGGCCTATGATAAGGGCGTCATGCGCAGCGCCAAAGATCTACCGCAGCCGCTGCTGTGGCCGCAGTTGCAGGTTTTTGACGGTGAAAAATCGCAGGTCTGCAACGCGTTCAACATCTCTGCCGATCGCCCTGTCGTCGGTTTCTGCCCCGGCGCAGAGTTTGGCCCGGCAAAACGCTGGCCGCACTACCACTACGCCGAGCTGGCAAAGCAGCTCATCGATGAAGGCTATCAGGTTGTGCTGTTCGGCTCGGCCAAAGACCATGAAGCCGGCAACGATATCCTTGCCGCGCTGAGCACCCAGCAGCAGGCATGGTGCCGTAATCTGGCCGGAGAAACCCAGCTTGAACAGGCGGTGATTTTGATTGCAGCCTGTACGGCGGTGGTCAGCAACGACTCCGGGCTGATGCACGTCGCCGCGGCGCTGGACCGCCCGCTGGTAGCGCTGTATGGCCCAAGCAGTCCCGACTTTACCCCGCCGCTGTCGCATAAAGCGCGGGTGATCCGCCTGATTAGCGGCTACCACAAGGTCCGTAAAGGCGATGCTGCGCAAGGCTATCATCAGAGCCTTATAGATATTACGCCGCAGCGCGTACTGGAGGAGCTGCACGCGCTCTTGCAGGAAACAACTGAAAAAGAGGAAGCGTAACGGATGCGGGTATTGATCGTAAAAACCTCATCCATGGGCGATGTGTTGCATACGCTGCCCGCGCTAACCGATGCCGTGCTGGCTTTTCCCGAGATTCGCTTTGACTGGGTCGTAGAGGAAGGTTTTGCACAGATTCCCTCCTGGCATGAAGCCGTCGATCGGGTGATTCCCGTCGCCATTCGTCGCTGGCGCAAAGCCTGGTTTTCCGCCCCGATTAAAGCCGAGCGCAAGGCATTCCGTGAAGCCGTACGGGCACAAAAATACGATGCCATCATCGACGCGCAAGGCCTGGTGAAAAGCGCCGCGCTGGTCACCCGACTGGCGCATGGCGTGAAACACGGTATGGACTGGCAAACCGCCCGCGAGCCGCTGGCCAGTCTGTTCTACAACCGTCGTCACCATATTGCTAAACAGCAGCATGCCGTTGAACGCACACGTGAACTGTTCGCCAAAAGCCTGGGCTACGCCCGGCCGGAGAGCCAGGGCGATTATGCTATCGCCCGCCACTTCACCGAGCAGGAAACCGCGCCGGCTACGCCGTACCTTGTCTTCCTGCATGCCACAACCCGCGATGACAAGCACTGGCCAGAAAGCCACTGGCAGGCGCTGATCGCCCTGCTGGCCGACAGCGGTCTGCATATTAAGCTGCCGTGGGGTGCGCCGCATGAAGAGGCGCGGGCCAGGCGACTGGCGGACGGCCACAGCTTTGTCGAGGTGCTGCCGCGCATGAGCCTGGAACAGGTCGCTCAGGTTCTGGCGGGCGCCAGAGGCGTAGTCTCCGTCGATACCGGCCTGAGCCATCTGACCGCTGCGCTCGATAAACCCAACTTTACGCTGTATGGCCCCACCGATCCGGGGCTGATTGGCGGCTATGGTCAAAACCAGCATGTCGTGCGCCCGGAAAGCGGCAACAGCACCGGGGACATTACCGCTACCCGCGTCATGCAGCTGTTGCAATCTCAGGGGCTGGCGTAATGGGTTCACTGTTCAAGCAAATTTATCGCTACACCCGCCCGCGGGCTTTTCGTCATAATGAAAATCTCTGGCCGTGGACGAAAATAACCCGTGCGGCAACCGGAGAAATTTGTTCGCTGACCTACAAAAGTAAAGCGGTACCGCTGTGTCGCCTCAGTGAACTGAAAGATCGCTTTTCCGGGCCATTGTTGCTTACCGCAACCGGCCCATCGGTTAAAGACATTGATTTTTCTATCCTGCCTCCGACGATTCCGGTGATGGGAGTCAATGGCGCCTATTGCCTTGAAGGCAAAGTCAGTTTCACTTTATATCTGATTGTTGATATGGAGTTTTTCGATAGAAAACCTGACGTCATCGCATCTATTGTGGCTAATCCAAAGATTCTGTTTTTTACGACAGCCCACGGCATAGTTAAAATAATCGATCGGCTCGGCATAGAGAATATCCGCTGCCGCCTTGCGCTGATCGAGGATGCTTGCTACAAAATCTATCAACCCCGCATCGCCAGCCGCGATATCAAAAATACGTTCAGCCACTCTGATACGGTTTTACTCCATGATCGGTCGAATGACATTGGATTTTCCGTTGATATTCGCCACGGGATATTTGATGCCGGGACGGTAGCCTACTGGGCATTGCAGATTATCGCCTGGCTGGGGTTTGATAAAGTAATCATCGCGGGTCTGGACATGAATAACTTTGAACAACCAAGATTTTATGAAAACAGCAGTAATATGCTGCCTTCTTATCTTGCCAACAAAGTAGACTCATTAATTTTCCCGGCGTTTGAGCTCGCCAGTAAGTATATGCGTAACGCGGGTATCGAAGTAACCAACGTATCAATAAACAGTGCGCTCCCCGCGCATATCTTCGATAAAGTCCCGTTTGCCCAATCAATAAAAAAGTGACCGTATAGGTCACTTTTTTTACTGTGTCGCTACCAAACCTGCTTTATCCTGTGTATCCCGGTACAGATGATCAGACTGGTAATAAACATCACGATAAACCGGTCATGAATAAAAAGGGTATCAACGGAGCCAAAGAGAATAACCGGTGCACATAGAAATATAACGGCGCACGACAGCACTTTCTTTCTATAGACATAGAAAATCATCGCTGCATACAGCCCCAGTAAGATGACACCCGCAAACACCCCTTGCAGGGACATCGTTTCAATCAGATCGTTATGCAAGTGATAGACCATATTACGGATCCCTTCCGGGTTACCATGCTCTTTCTCCTGCATCAGCTGCGAAAGGATTTCATAACGTTGCTGTGAACTTACCCCGCCAGGATGGCGATATATTTCGTAGATGCCCGTATGCCACATACTCAGCCTGGCGCCGAGTGAAGTGTTGTTATCGCTCTGATACTCTGAAAGCTCCGTCACGGCATCAACCGCGCGCGTTTTAATTGTCGGAAAGACAAACTCAATAATAACCAGCGAGGCAAGTAATGATACCAGGCACAGTACGATCATTTTTGACTTCGACATCATGCTGCTTTTCAGGAGGGCATAAATCAGAATCGCCGGATAAAAAAGCAGCACCGAACGTGTCTGGGTTAAAAATATAACCCAAAAAGAGAAAACCAGAACTGCAAAAATCATCTGCTTGCGATAACGCATCTCTATACAGGCTAAAGCATAAAGCGTGATCATCGTATAAAACGCATACAGGTAGGCGCTCAACGTGGCAGAGTTGCCAATTCTCAGACGGTCTTCCGAGATAAAAAAGTGAAAATGCAGGGCATACAGCGTTAAATACGTAAAGCCCAGCAGCAGCAGATAATTGAAAAATCGCCCCTGACTCGGGGTAATCATCCTGAATATCGCCGAAACAAGCGGCACGACAATAGCACCGATGATCAGATAGATGCCTGTACGCCCGTAGCTAACATCTGCCATATAAATCTCTGCGGCATTCGCCGGAAACCGATATGTCCATAGCAGCTGCGAGCTGCCCATCAAAAAAAGGAACAGGGCAATGACCGCATCTTCTTTTTTAAAGCGCAGATTTTTAATATTAAACGCGGCATAGCCTACAGACAGCACAGCCGATAAATAAAAAAGGTTTCTGCCCATAATTTTCTCAGGCGTCACCACTGCACAGGCTAATATTGCACTTAGCAATATTAGCAAAGGAAATTTTTCTTTAATCATCGGTGCTTAACTTTTCACAAATGGCGGAACCCATGCTTCACCACAGTCCCACGGTCTTGGCTTGCCATGGAAACACACGATGCGCGTTCCTGGCGGCACAGAGCCATTCCCGGTTGCGTGTTCATTCTTCTTCTTCTCAATGACATGTTTTTTATAGCTAACGATTTGCCCTGGCAAAATATCCTGCCAGATGGCCGCCTGAGGATAAATCTTACTAATAAACTCCTGGTCACCGCCGCTTTGATAGCGCGACATAAACAGCTCAGGGTAACGTTTAAAAGCTTCCCAGACTTTATACTTCTCTTCATGCGGAATACGCATAATTGCTGAGTTTTTTGTTTTCTGCGGGAAGAAGAAGTCACTGAGCATAGTCAGTCTGGTATTTTGCAGAATATCCGTGAGATCGCCCACAATGACAACATCTAAATCAATATAAAAAATATCTTCATTGACCTTTTCTGGATCAAATATTTCTATTTTTGACCACCAGCCAGGGAGATTCTCAGTCAGTTTAATCGTCTGAACGCCAGGAATGGTCAGGTCAGTGAAGCAAATTTTCTCGATATCATCCGGTAATTGCTTATACAACCACTGAACATGATCATGATTATAATCACCACCAGAACGCAATACCGTTACTATCTTCATACATGCCTCATAAAATGAAAACATACTGCACAGAAAAATAAAAATCAGGAGACCGACATTTACGCGGCGCCAATATTACACCAGAAAACCCATGCGCCTCTATGCTATAGGGTTATTTTGTGTAAGATTTATCCGGAACTGGTAATACTCCGCCAACGTCATTCCGTTCACCTGCGGCGCCAGCCAGCTGAAAAACGCCTCCAGATCGGCATATAAACGCTCGATATCCTGCTCATTTTTAAACGTCGGACTTCCTCCTGGCATGTACTCCGAGGAGTGCAGCATGTACTCAACGTAATCATTACCCTGAGCCAGAGTTTGCTGTACCACTTTCTTCATGGTGTCGACGTTACCCCCCATCGGACGCAGCCAGTGCACCGACGGCGAACGGACTTTGCCGCGCAGAAGGTCGTAGCCCTGCTTCACGCTATTCATCCAACCGGAGTGCTTATATTGAATACTCATCGGCACTTCCAGCAGTGAAGATCGGCCCTCGCGGCTGATGTCGTTCTCATCAAGGAAATAGGCATGCTGTGGGAAATCACGGTAATCGGTCCCGCCATTCCCCTGCGGCGCGCCTTTCGCCGTCTTCCAGTTGACCCGCGGCGTTACCGAGCAGTCGACCAGATAGCCATGCTCCACCAACAGGCGAGCGTAGCGTTCATCAAACGCCCAGCGCCCCGCGCGATGGCTAACCATTTTCGTCTGGAAGGTATCTTCCAGCAGGTGCGTCATGTAAGCGACTTTTTCGCGCATTGCCGCATCGGCATATTCAATCAGATAGGGCTTATGGCGCCAGTCATCATCGGTCAACGGATCCGTCGGCGGGCTGTTCCAGGCATGGAGATGCATGCCGATTTCCGCCGTACCGCGGGCAATCACATCTTTGGCAAATTCGATATAAAATGGATCAATCGCCATTTCATAGTTGGTCAAATAGACAGGTTTAAAACCATACTTTTCGCAAAGCTGCTGAAAACGCGGTAAATAGCGCGCATTCTCGGTGGTGATGCTGTCATGTTTTTGCCAGAGGTTATCGCCCTCTGTATCAATCGTGATGAGAAATGCGGGATTGTGCACGAAAACGTCCTCAGACCATACGTATCGGGTCATGGTAGAGCAATACAACGCTTCTCTCAATCTGTCTGATCCCCTAGAATCGGAAACCTGATATTGAATGAAGAACTGAGTATGACGCCTGAAACCCGCTCTCCCGGCCCCGTGACCCCGGCGCGAATCCTGGTCATCAAGCTGCGCCATCATGGCGATATGCTGCTGATCACGCCGCTCATTCACGCCCTCAAACAGCAATATCCCGCTGCCAGCGTTGATGTTCTGCTTTATGAAGAAACCCGGGATATGCTCGCGGCTAACCCTGATATTAACCAGATTTTCGCCATTGACCGGCGCTGGAAAAAACAGGGGAAAGGCCATCAGCTCAGAATGGAGTTCAGACTGATACGTACCCTGCGCCAACAGCGCTACGACATGGTACTGAATCTTGCCGATCAGTGGCCCAGCGCTATCATCACCCGCTTGACCGGTGCGGCGACGCGCATCGGTTTTGACTTTCCTAAACGTCGCCAACCGGCCTGGCGTTTCTGTCACACCGAGCTGGCCTCAACCCAGGCGCATAAACATCTGCACACGGTGCAGCAAAACCTGTCTATTTTGGCCCCGCTCGGCCTGGCTATCGATGAAGCACCAGCGCGAATGGGCTACAGCGAGCAGGACCTGGAAACCAGCCGCTCACTGCTCCCTGAAGGGTTTGAAAATCACTATGTCGTCATTCAGCCGACCTCCCGCTGGTTCTTCAAATGCTGGCGTGAAGACCGTATGAGCACGGTGATTAATGCGCTTTCAGATGCCGGATATGCTGTCGTGCTGACCTCCGGGCCGGACGCTAAAGAGAAGAAAATGGTTGAGACCATTATCGCCGGCTGCCCGCACGCACGCTTACACTCTCTTGCCGGCCAGCTGACTCTGCGCCAGCTAGCGGCGGTTATCGATCATGCCCGCCTGTTTATTGGCGTAGATTCCGTTCCTATGCATATGGCCGCCGCGCTCGGTACCCCGCTCGTAGCGCTGTTCGGGCCGTCGAAGCTGACCTTCTGGCGCCCATGGCAGGCCAAAGGCGAGGTCATCTGGGCTGGTGATTTCGGCCCTCTGCCTGACCCGGACGATATCGATACCGGTACGGAAGAACGTTATCTCGATTTAATTCCCACCGACGCCGTTATCGCGGCGGCGAAAAAGGTACTGGCATGAGCAAATTCAGGTTGGCCCTGGTGCGACAGAAATACCGCCCGGACGGCGGCGCAGAGCGTTTTGTCTCCCGTGCGCTGGAAGCCCTTGATAGCAGCAATCTTGAACTGAACGTCATTACTCGCGAATGGCAAGGGCCGGTGAAACCCGACTGGAATATTCACATCTGCAACCCACGTAAATGGGGGCGCATCAGCCGTGAACGCGGGTTCGCCGATGCCGCGCGTCAGCTGTGGCAGGGCGAACACTTCGATCTGGTGCAGAGCCATGAACGCATTCCCGGGTGCGACCTGTATCGCGCCGGTGACGGTGTCCACCGCCGCTGGCTGCATCAGCGCTCACGCATTCTGCCCGGCTGGAAAAGCCGACTGCTGTTTGCCGACCGCTATCACCGCTATGTCATGCAGGCCGAACGCGAGATGTATCAGGATGCACACCTGCGCGGCGTCATCTGCAATGCGGAGATGATTAAACAAGAGATCATCGAAGACTTCGCGATCCCGGCGGAGAAAATCCACGTCATCTACAACGCTATCGATCACCAGCGTTTCCTGCCGCCAACGGAGGAAGCCCGTGCGGCCTTGCGTACCCAGTGGGGTCTCCCACCGCAGGCATCCTGCCTGGTGTTTGTGGGTTCCGGTTTTGAGCGCAAGGGGCTGGATGCCGCGATCCGCGCCATCGCGCCAACCGACCGCTATCTGCTGGTCGTGGGCAAAGACAAAGATCAGAACCGCTATCAGTCGCTGGCAAAAACGCTGCACTGTGAAAACCGGATTCGCTTCTTCGGGATGCAATCGGAAACCCTGCCGTTTTATCAAATGGCCGATGGCCTGCTGCTGCCGACGCTGTACGACCCGTTTCCGAACGTCATTCTGGAAGCCATGGCCTGCGGCCTGCCGGTGATCACCACAACCGGCTGCGGCGGTGCGGAATTTATCGTTCAGGGCCGCAACGGCTTTGTCTGCGATGCGCTGGATATCCCGGCGCTACAGCAGGCAGTCGTCGCGCTCCCCGCTCGCGCACCAGGTTCAGCAGAGGGCAGCCGCGCCCGGGAACGTATTATGGATTGCACCAGCGAACGGTTATCGACGCAGCTGCTCTCCCTTTATCAGGATCTGGTGAAATAACGATGCGCATACTGTTTGTGATCGATGGCCTGCCCGGGGGCGGAGCGGAAAAGGTGGTGCTGACGCTGGCAGAGCGTTTTCTGAGCCAGGGCGAGCGGGTCTCGCTGTTTTCACTGCGCGACGTCTGTGATTACGCTCTGCCGGAAAGGCTGGATTATCAGGTAATCAGTGACCACTGCCGAAAACCCTGGCGCAAGCTCACTGAACTATCGCGCCGCGCTCATCAACTTGATGCCGCCATCGCCCAGGCCGAACAGCAGGGCGAGTTTGATCTGGTCCTCTCCAACCTGCATAAAACCGATCGCATCGTCGCCCGCAGCCAGACGCTGAGAAACCGTAACGTCTGGTTCTGCCTGCATGGCGTCTTCTCGACATCTTACCTGGGCCATCGCAGCGGATTTGATCGCTGGATGAAACAGCAGAAAATTAAGCGTGTCTACCAGGGGCGCAACGTAGTGACCGTTTCCGATGCGGTAGGCCAGGATCTGGTCGAACAATTCGCGATACGCCCGGCACAGTTAAAAACGATTTATAACCCGTTCGACATTGCCGCACTGCGCACCGCCGCCGAGGCCCCTGGTGAACAGCCCGTGGGCGACTATATTATTCACGTCGGCCGCTTTCACCCCGGGAAACGCCACGATCGCCTGATTGAAGCCTATGCGCAGAGCGGTATTACCGCGCCGCTGGTGCTGCTGGGCCAGGGCAAGCCGGAACAGGAACAGCGCCTGCGTCAGCTGGCGCAGCAGCTGCAGGTTGGCGATCGGGTTCTGTTTAAAGGTTTTCAACAAAACCCGCTACCGTGGATTAAGCACGCGCGGATGCTGGTGCTCAGCTCTGACAGCGAGGGTTTTGGCAACGTGGTAGTTGAAGCACTATTGCTGGATACACCGGTCGCCAGCACCCGCTGTCCTGGCGGGGTGACGGAAATTCTCACCGGCGAGTTAGCCCGCGGTCTGGCCGACCTGAACAGCCCGGCGCTGGCCCGGACGATGCAAAGCATTTACCATAACCCACCAGCCATCGAGCAATCTGCACTGGAAAAATTCAGCGTGGATACAATTTGTCAGCAGTACCGTCAGCTGCGTCGCAGCTGACGCCGCTATTTAACCAGGATCGAATGATTTATGAGTCAAACGCCTTTACTGAGCATTGTGGCTGCCGTTTATAACGGCGAAAAATTCCTTGCGCAATTCTTTGAGTGCATTGAGCAACAGCAGCTGGAAAGCTATGAGCTGATCCTGGTCAACGATGGCTCGACGGACTGTAGCCTGGCGGTTATCGAAGAATGGCAATCCCGGTTACCCAACATCATCGTGCTGGAGCAGGAAAACCAGGGCGTCTCGGTCGCGCGTAATACCGGCCTGGCCGCCGCAACCGGCAAATATCTGGCCTTCCCGGATATTGACGATAAGCTTTACCCCGGTATGTATCGCACGCTGCTGGAGATGGCCGAAAAGGGTCAGCTTGATGTCGCCACCTGTAACGGTCGCTACGTTTACGAAACCCGAAACGATATCCACCCTATTCTTCCTCCGGATCGCCTGCCGTCGACCGGCATTCTGCCCGGCCACGTCTGGCTTAAACAGGCTCTGGACTCACGCAAGTTCCTGCATGTCACCTGGCTGAATATTTATCGCCGCGAATTTATCATGCAGCATCATTTCCACTTTGAGCCCGGGTTACGTCATCAGGATATCCCGTGGACCACGGAAGCGCTGCTGGCCGCTGAACGCGTGCAGTACACCAGCGAGCAGTTCTACGATTACTATATCCACTCAGAATCGGTGTCGCACAAACCGGACAATGACGACACGTTGATGCGTTCGGCACGCCATTATATGAAGATTCTGGAGATGCTGGACGCGATCAACGAACGCTATCCCGATAAGGTGCGCCATATTTCCGCCTGCCGCTGGCAAATCGCCAAAGAGGGGCTGGGGATTATTCATACCTTTGATAGCATGAAAGATGAGTCAAAAAAGCATATTATTATTAAAGAATTCTTTGACCGCGGAATCTGGCAGCTGATCTGGAAAAATGCGCGCACCTTCCGTTTACGCTGGCGCCTTGGCCGGCGCTACTTGCGCATTAAACGCTATCGCGACGCGGCCTGACGCTGAATCCCGCTGTTTCCGCCAAAGAGATAGCTTTACGCGGGCTAAATGCTTAGAATTTGCCCGCTAAAACATAAATCGGATAAATCGCTTGGAATTGCTTTATACCACCCTACTCTATCTTATTCAGCCGCTGGTTTGGCTGCGACTGCTGCTGCGCAGCCGTAAGGCCCCTGCCTATCGAAAGCGCTGGGCTGAACGTTATGGCTTCTGTCAGAACAAGGTAGCGCCGGATGGGATTCTGCTGCATTCCGTTTCCGTGGGTGAGACGCTTGCAGCGATCCCGCTGGTGCGCGCACTGCGCCACCGCTACCCTTCTTTGCCAATCACCGTCACTACCATGACGCCGACCGGCTCTGAACGCGCAATGTCCGCCTTCGGCAAAGATGTTCATCACGTCTATCTGCCTTACGATTTACCCTGCGCGATGAACCGCTTCCTCAATACGGTACAGCCAAAGCTGGTTATCGTGATGGAAACCGAGCTGTGGCCTAATATGGTCGCCGCCCTGCACAAACGCAAAATCCCGCTGGTCATCGCCAACGCCCGCTTGTCAGAACGTTCAGCAAAGGGCTACGCAAAGCTTGGGAAATTTATGCGTCGACTGCTCAGCCGCATCACGCTGATCGCGGCGCAGAATGAAGAAGACGGTAATCGCTTTCTGGCCCTGGGCCTGAAGCGCAACCAGCTGGCGGTCACCGGTAGTCTCAAATTTGATATTTCCGTGACGCCAGAGCTGGCCGCTCGCGCAATTACCCTTCGCCGCCAGTGGGCCCCGCACCGCAAAGTGTGGATCGCCACCAGCACTCACGACGGTGAAGAACAAATTATCCTGCAGGCGCACAGGCAGCTGCTGAATACCTTCCCGGACCTGCTGTTGATCCTCGTTCCTCGCCACCCTGAGCGCTTCGCCGATGCACGAGATATGGTGCAAAAGGCAGGGATGAGCTTCACGCTGCGCAGCACCGGCGAAATTCCTACCCACAGTACGCAGGTGGTGATCGGCGATACCATGGGCGAACTGATGCTGCTGTACGGCATTGCCGACCTCGCCTTCGTCGGCGGCAGCCTGGTTGAACGGGGCGGCCATAACCCACTGGAGCCGGCGGCGCATGCCATCCCGGTGCTGATGGGCCCGCACACCTTCAACTTCAAAGATATCTGCGCCAAGCTACAACAGGACGATGGCCTGATTACCGTCACCGACGTCAGTTCACTGGTCACCCAGGTATCCAATCTGCTGACCGATGAAGACTATCGTCTGTGGTACGGCCGCCACGCGGTGGAAGTGCTGCATCAAAACCAGGGCGCACTCTCGCGTCTGCTACATTTACTGCAACCCTATCTGCCGCAGCGGAGCCACTAATGTCGACCCGCCTGTCCGTCGTGATGATTGCCAAAAATGCGGCGGATCTGCTTGCGGATTGCCTGGCCTCCGTAGACTGGGCCGATGAGATCGTGTTGCTGGACTCCGGCAGCAGCGATAATACCGTCGAAATGGCCCGCAGCCTGGGCGCAACGGTCTATATCAACAGCGACTGGCAAGGCTACGGCATTCAGCGTCAGCGCGCCCAGGACTACGCGACCGGCGACTATGTGCTGATGCTTGATACCGACGAGCGCGTAACGCCGGAGCTGGCACGCTCTCTTCGCCGCGTGCTGGATGCGCCACAAAGCGGCGTGGTCTACAGCATCGCCCGGCGTAACTATTTCCTTGGTCGCTTTATGCGCCATAGCGGTTGGTATCCCGATCGTGTTATGCGTTTGTACGAACGCAGCCGTTTCCGCTATAACAATAATCTGGTGCACGAATCGCTCGATACCAAAGGTGCACAGGTTATCGAACTGTCAGGCGATTTACTGCATCTGACCTGCCGCGATTTTTCGGGTTTCCAGCAAAAACAGCTGGCCTATGCTGCCGCCTGGGCGCAGGAGCGTCACCTGAAGGGGAAAAAGACCTCTCTGGCGAGCATCTTCGGCCATACGCTGGGCGCTTTTGTGAAAACGCTGCTGCTACGCGGCGGCGTGCTGGATGGTAAACAAGGCTGGCTGCTCGCCGTAGTTAACGCGCAGTATACGTTTAATAAATACACCGAGCTGTGGGCGCTGAGCCGCGGCTATTCAGAGAAAGTGTAATTATGAGCACAAAAGCAATCTATCCCGGTACCTTCGACCCCATTACCAACGGGCATATCGATATCGTCACGCGCGCTGCCAGCATGTTTGACAAGGTGCTGCTGGCCATTGCCGCCAGCCCGAGCAAGAAGCCGATGTTCACCCTCGACGAGCGTATTGCGCTAGCGGAGCAGGCAACGGCGCATCTGGTCAATGTCGAGGTGATGGGTTTCAGCGATCTAATGGCGAATTTTGCCCGCGCACAGCAGGCCAACATTTTGATTCGTGGCTTGCGTGCAGTAGCAGATTTCGAATATGAGATGCAGCTGGCGCATATGAATCGCCATCTGATGCCAACGCTGGAAAGCGTATTCCTGATGCCGTGCAAAGAGTGGTCGTTTATCTCTTCCTCGCTGGTAAAGGAAGTCGCACGCCACCAGGGCGACGTTTCCCACTTCCTGCCGGCGAACGTGCATCAGGCGCTGCTGAAAAAGCTGTAATCTTACGCCAGGGGTCATTCCCGGAGGCGGCACCTTGCGCCAGTTCAGGCTGCTTACGAACCCGTAGCCCGGTCAGCGCAGCGCCACCGGGAGCATGCCGGTTTCAACACCTTACTTTTGGCACTGGCGGCAATAGAACGTCGCCCGCTGAGCATGCTTGCTGGCAATAATTGGCGTACCGCAAATGCGGCAGGGCTCGCCCTTGCGGCCATAAACCTGTAATTCCTGGGCAAAATAGCCCGGCTTACCATCACTTTGCAGAAAATCTTTCAGCGTCGTTCCACCCTGCTCAATCGAGCGTAGCAGCACCGCTTTAATCACGCTTACCAGCCGCTCGCACTCTTCACGCGAAAGCGAAGAAGCCAGCCGATCGGGGTGGATCCCCGCCGAGAACAGCGATTCGCTGGCATAAATATTCCCGACGCCGACCACCAGCTTGTTATCCATAAGCCAGGGTTTAATTGCCGTTTTCTTTTTCGCGCACTTCTGCTGCAAATAGTCGGCATTAAACGCTTCGCTCAGCGGTTCTGGCCCAAGATGCGCCAGCGCAGGATGCCCTTCCAGCGTGCGAGTCCACAGCCAGGCACCAAAACGACGAGGGTCGGTGTAGCGCAGCACGCAGCCGTTGCTCATCACCAGATCCACATGGTCATGCTTTTCTGCAGGTAGCTCGTCCTTCAGGATGCGCAGGCTTCCGGACATGCCCAGATGGATAATGATCCAGCCGCCAGGGAGTTCAAGCAGCAGATATTTGGCACGCCGACGCACGCTCAGCACCGGGACATCGCTCAGGCGATAAATTTCTTCACTGACCGGCCAGCGCAGGCGTCCGTTACGCACAACCGCGTGCAGAATAGTCGCCCCCACCAGATGCGGTTCGATGCCGCGACGGCTGGTTTCTACCTCTGGTAATTCAGGCATTCGTTTTCCTCCATTAACCCAGAGTATTGTGATTCAGCAGCAGGCATCAGGGAAGTAAATTCCGGGCGGGGTTTATCCGGCAGTTTTCCACTGGATAAAAAAACAAAAACCCCGCCGGAGCGGGGTTTTCTTTACAAGGAAACTAAAATTATTTGATTTTAGCTTCTTTGTATAAAACGTGCTGACGGACAACTGGATCGAATTTTTTCAGTTCCAGTTTTTCCGGCTTAGTACGTTTGTTCTTCGTGGTGGTATAGAAGTGACCAGTACCAGCAGAAGAAACCAGCTTGATTTTCTCACGAATACCTTTAGCCATGATTTATTTCCTCTTAGTACTTAGTACTTTTCGCCACGGGCACGCAGTTCAGACAGAACTGTATCGATGCCTTTCTTATCAATAACACGCATACCTTTAGCAGATACACGCAGGGTGACAAAACGCTTTTCGCTCTCAACCCAGAAACGGTGAGAGTGCAGGTTCGGCAGGAAACGGCGTTTGGTCGCGTTCAGTGCGTGGGAACGGTTGTTACCGGTCACCGGACGCTTGCCAGTAACTTGGCAGACTCGGGACATGTCTATTCTCCAAAAATCAAATTAGCTCGAGCTTCGTATGGGGTATCGGCGCCTCGTCAGGCTTTACAGCCCGGTCATCGCAGTTCTAAGTGAACCATCGATTGCCAGGCCCAAATGCCAAACCCGAGATTCTCAAAGGTGGCGTAGTATACGCTGACTCGGCGATGTGCTCAAGTCCCGAACAGACAAAGATCCCGCTGGATCGCGTGATCGGGGCTAAATCCAGCCGCGTTCGGCAAAAGATACGTACGCACCGCGGCCGATTACAAGATGATCGAGCACTCGTATCTCCATGAAACCACAACACTTTACCACGCGTTCGGTCATCAGTCTGTCAGCCTTACTCGGCTCAGGACTACCGGACGGATGATTATGTGCAAGGATCACCGCAGCGGCGTTCACTTTGATGGCTTCGCGTACAATTTCTCGCGGATGCACCTCTACGTGGCTAAGAGTACCAGAAAAAAGCCGGCTATGTTTCAATACCCGGTTCTGATTATCTAAAAAGATCACGATGAAGATCTCTCGCTCCTCATCAGCGAGATGACTTTGCAAAAACTCCAGCGTCATCATCGGGGTGACCAGAGAAGGCTCTGCAACCAACCGCAGGCTAAAATAGCGCCGTGCCAGCTCGGCAATCCCCTTTAGCTGAGCATATTTCGCCAGGCCAATACCATCCACCGCATCAAGCTGTGATTTATTCGCTGACAGCAGACCATGCAGCGAACCAAAACGCTGCAGCAGGTCATACGAGTAAGTCATGACATCTTTGTGCCGCGTCCCGGTGCGTAAAAATAGCGCCAGCAGTTCAACATCCGACAAAGCTTCAATGCCGTAAAGCGACATTTTTTCCCGCGGCATCAGGGGTTCCGGTGCATCCATAGGGCCTCTCCTTTCCAGTCCCCCTATCCTGGCACAGCCCGCTAGCGCTGCCGACAGCCTTACTCGCCTCTTGCGTAGCGCCTCGCAAAGTGAATTCCTGGCAGCCACGCGACGGCGACGGGATTGTGGTAATATGCGCGGATTCTGGTGTACTCCAACAGGAAAAAATCATGATGAGTCTGGCTGGTAAAAAGATCGTTCTTGGCGTTAGCGGCGGCATCGCTGCCTATAAAACGCCGGAACTGGTGCGCCGCCTGCGTGACCGTGGCGCAGATGTGCGCGTCGCCATGACGGAAGCCGCCAAAGCCTTCATTACGCCACTGAGTCTGCAGGCGGTGTCCGGTTACCCGGTGTCCGATAGCCTGCTCGACCCGGCAGCAGAAGCCGCAATGGGTCACATTGAGCTGGGTAAATGGGCGGACCTGGTTATCCTCGCCCCGGCAACCGCCGATCTGATCGCCCGCGTTGCGGCTGGCATGGCCAATGACCTGGTCTCTACTATCTGCCTCGCGACCCCCTCTCCGGTTGCCGTTGTCCCCGCAATGAATCAGCAGATGTACCGCGCGGCAGCCACGCAGCATAACCTTGAGGTGCTTGCCTCACGCGGCCTGCTGCTCTGGGGTCCGGACAGCGGTAGCCAGGCCTGCGGCGATATCGGCCCGGGCCGAATGCTGGACCCAATGACGATTGTTGATTTGGCCGCCGCGCATTTTTCGCCTGTCAAAGATTTGCAACATCTCAACATCATGATTACTGCGGGCCCTACCCGTGAGCCGTTGGATCCGGTGCGTTATATTACCAACCACAGCTCCGGTAAAATGGGGTTTGCCATTGCCGCCGCGGCCGCGAGCCGTGGGGCGAACGTGACGCTGGTTAGCGGGCCGGTTGCTTTACCAACGCCGCCGTTAGTCCAACGTATCGATGTGACAACTGCGCTGGAAATGGAAGCAGCGGTCCAGAAAAGCGCCCAGCAGCAGCAGATTTTTATTGGCTGCGCCGCCGTAGCCGACTATCGTGCCGTTGCCATCGCGGAAGAAAAAATTAAAAAGCAAGGCGATGAGCTAACCCTCAAAATGGTCAAGAACCCCGATGTTGTTGCCGGAGTGGCAGCGCTCATGGTCAATCGACCTTTTGTCGTTGGGTTTGCCGCCGAAACGAATAATGTGGAAGAATACGCGAGGCAAAAACGCGCTCGCAAAAACCTCGACCTGATTTGCGCTAACGATGTCTCTCAGCCTAATCAAGGATTTAACAGCGACAGCAACGCCTTACACCTTTTCTGGCAGGATGGAGATAAGCGCTTACCACTTGAGCGCAAGGAACTCCTTGGCCAATTATTACTCGACGAGATCGTGACCCGTTATGATGAAAAAAATCGACGTTAAGATTCTGGACCCGCGTGTTGGTAAGCAATTTCCGCTGCCGACCTATGCCACCTCCGGTTCCGCCGGACTTGACCTGCGAGCCTGTCTCGACGACGCCGTAGAGCTGGCGCCGGGTGCAACCACATTGTTGCCTACCGGTCTGGCTATTCATATCGCCGATTCGTCTCTGGCGGCGGTGATTCTGCCGCGCTCCGGGCTGGGCCATAAGCACGGCGTCGTTCTGGGCAACCTGGTCGGTCTGATTGATTCCGACTATCAGGGGCAGCTGATGGTTTCCGTCTGGAACCGCGGCCAGCAGAGCTTTACGATTGAACCCGGTGAGCGTATCGCTCAAATGGTCTTTGTACCCGTCGTACAGGCGGAATTTAACCTGGTGGAAGATTTTGACGCCACCGAACGTGGCGAAGGTGGCTTTGGTCACTCAGGGCGCGCATAAGCCTGACCACATCGAATCCGCATCCCAGAGTGCATTAATGCAATAACATCACCGCAAACGACTGTTTGCGGTCACTTTGTGGATGCCTGCCTGACAAGTGCTTATTTTCAGGGGTATTTTAAAACATGGCAGAAAAACAAACTGCGAAAAGGAATCGTCGCGAAGAAATACTTCAGTCTCTGGCCCTGATGCTTGAATCCAGCGATGGTAGTCAACGCATTACCACAGCGAAACTGGCGGCGTCCGTCGGCGTGTCCGAAGCGGCGTTGTATCGTCATTTTCCCAGCAAAACTCGCATGTTCGATAGCCTAATCGAGTTTATCGAAGACAGTCTGATTACGCGCATCAATTTGATTTTAAAAGATGAAAAAGACACGTCGGCGCGCCTGCGTTTGATTGTGCTGCTGATTCTTGGGTTTGGTGAGCGTAATCCTGGGCTGACGCGAATTCTGACCGGCCATGCGCTGATGTTCGAACAAGATCGTCTCCAGGGGCGGATTAACCAGCTGTTTGAACGTATTGAGGTACAGCTACGCCAGGTCATGCGCGAGAAGAAAATGCGTGAAGGTGAAGGCTATACCGTCGATGAAGCCCTGCTGGCCAGTCAGCTGTTGGCCTTCTGCGAGGGTATGCTGTCTCGCTTTGTGCGTAGCGAGTTTAAATATCGTCCGACGGATGATTTTGACGCCCGCTGGCCGCTGGTTGCCGCGCAGCTGCGGTAATCCACACCGCTCTCGATGCAGCCCAAAAGGCTGCATCTCATTTTTGATTTTTCTGTCATAAAGCCCAGAACAATTCGTTGAATTGCCAGATGTTTTCGGCTCTCGCTCTCTCATAACATCCTTTGATTGTATTTTTTCAATGGACAAGGAGAAGGCTGATGGCGACATCACGGCGGGAATTGCTCAAACTGGGCGGTCTGGCGACCGCATCACTATTGCTCAGTCAAAAAAGTTTCGCGGCCTGGGCACCATCAGCGCGTTATCCCGACCCACGCATTATGGCGACGGATGACAGCTTTCGCCGCTATATGCTTGCCAGCGCAAAAGTCGAGCAAATCGCTACCGGTTTTCGCTGGGCAGAAGGACCGGTATGGTTTGGCGATACGCGTATGCTGCTCTGGAGTGATATTCCCAATAACGCCATCATGCGCTGGGATGAAGCCACCGGTGAAACCAGCATATTTCGTCAACCGGCAAACTACGCCAACGGCCACACCCGCGACCGGCAGGGGCGGTTGATTAGCTGTGAGCACGACACCCGCCGCATTACCCGCACCGAGTACGACGGGACCATTACCGTACTGGCCGACAGCTTTGACGGCAAACCGCTAAACTCACCGAACGATATCGTTGTGAAGTCAGACGGCAGCATCTGGTTTACCGATCCGCCTTTCGGTATCAGTGGGTTCTATGAAGGGCACAAAGCCACGCCGCAGTTGCCGCAGAACGTTTATCGGCTGGATCCAGAAAGCCGCAAGCTGAGCGTCATATTGGGCGACGTGAAAGGTCCAAACGGACTCTGTTTCTCCCAGGATGAGAAAACGCTGTTCGTCGTGGAGAGCCGCGCAACGCCAAACCGCCTCATCCTGGCATGGGATGTTGTCGATAACACGTTGAAAAACAAAAGAGTGCATATTGACTGTGGCAACGGGACCGCTGACGGCATCGCCTGTGACATGGACGGGAATCTATGGTGTGGCTGGGGAACGGGCAGCGAGGAGCTGGACGGGGTGCGCGTCTTCAACCCTCAGGGGAAGAACATCGGCATCATTCAGTTGCCGGAACGTTGCGCAAACCTCTGTTTTGGCGGTGAGCAGCGCAATCGCCTGTTTATGGCTTCCAGCACCTCAATCTATTCGCTCTACGTCAATGCCCAAGGGGCAAAGCTGGTCTGAAACCAGCCCGGCAGGAAACGACCTGCCGGGCTGATGTTTATACCCCGTACGCTTCGCGGTAAGCCCGAACGGCTGCCAGATGCTCAGCCATCTCCGGCTTCTCTTCCAGATAGGAAATCAACTCTTTCAGGGTGACGATAGAGATCACTTTACAGCCGTAATCACGCTCAACTTCCTGAATCGCGGAGATGTCACCGCGACCGCGTTCCTGGCGGTCCAGAGAGATCAGTACGCCGGCCAGTTCTGCACCGTGCGCCTGGATAATTTCCATCGACTCACGAATCGCGGTACCGGCGGTGATCACGTCGTCAACCAGCATAACTCGTCCCTGCAGAGTGCTGCCGACCAGGCTCCCGCCTTCACCATGGGTCTTCGCTTCTTTACGGTTAAAACAGTAAGGCAAATCCAGGTCGTGGTGTTCCGCCAGGGCAACCGCTGTGGTGGTCGCGATAGGGATCCCTTTATAAGCCGGGCCAAACAGCAGATCGAAATCAATTCCGGAATCGACTAATGCTTCGGCATAGAAACGGCCTAACAGTGCCAGATCGCGCCCGGTGTTAAACAGGCCGGCGTTGAAGAAATAGGGGCTCTTACGCCCGGATTTCAGCGTAAATTCGCCAAACTTAAGGACCTGCTTGTTAAGCGCAAATTCAATAAACTGGCGCTGATATAACTTCATGGATTTGCTCCTCATCTTAGAGTCCATCCCACCAGGCTACCTTGCTTGTCATTATGCGCCAGGGCAGTGCTCAAAATCCTCACGTACTATGCGTACGTTCCGGTTTTTCCGCGCGAGCCCAGCGCAAACTACCTGCGCCGGTCAGGCCTGATGGAATCGCTTCTTACTATTTTCAGACAAAAAAAAGGCGACTTCTCAGTCGCCTTAAAAACTAGTTTTCTAACGCCGCTTTCTGCGTCGCCACAATGGATTCGATTCCCCCTCGGGCCAACGCCAACAGGGTGAGTAGCTCTTCATGGGTAAACGGCTCGCCTTCCGCCGTGCCCTGCACCTCAATGATGCGACCGTCTTCGGTCATCACCACGTTCATATCGGTTTCCGCTGCGGAATCTTCGACATATTCCAGATCGCACAGCGCTTCGCCGTTGACGATACCCACGGAAACCGCAGCGACCATCCCTTTCATCGGGTTGCTTTTCAGCTTACCGGCAGCAACCAGCTTATTCAGCGCATCGGCCAGCGCCACGCAGGCGCCGGTAATCGATGCGGTACGGGTGCCGCCGTCAGCCTGCAGAACATCGCAGTCGAGGGTAATGGTGAATTCGCCGAGTGCTTTCAGGTCTACCGCCGCGCGCAGAGCACGTGCAATCAGACGCTGGATTTCCATGGTACGGCCGCCCTGCTTACCCTTCGCGGCTTCACGCGCGTTACGGGTATGTGTAGCACGCGGCAGCATGCCATATTCTGCCGTAATCCACCCCTGGCCCTGACCTTTCAGGAAGCGCGGCACGCCTTCGTCGATCGAGGCGGTGCACAACACTTTGGTGTCACCAAATTCGACCAGCACGGAGCCTTCTGCGTGTATTGTATAGTTACGGGTCAGGGTGACGGGACGCACCTGGTTAGCGCTACGACCTGCTGGACGCATAATGATCTCTCCGGCTTGAAACGAATGTGGCGCGCATTATACACAAAATCATGCGGGATGCATGAGGTGACGCGCCTCTGGCAGCATAGATAACTGAGGCCCTGGGCGGAGCGATGCCGCCAACAGAGGGGCAGTCAGAAGGATAACGTGTATATACGGATAATGCTCGCTTATTCCTATCCTGATAAGGCCCTGAAAGCTATAATCCACCCCACTCTCCTTTAAAAACAGGAACGTCTATGATCCGCAGTATGACCGCCTATGCCCGGCGTGAAATCAAGGGTGAATGGGGCAGCGCCGCGTGGGAACTGCGCTCGGTAAACCAACGATATCTGGAAACTTATTTCCGTCTGCCGGAGCAGTTCCGTAGCCTGGAGCCTGTAGTGCGTGAGCGTATTCGTTCACGACTGACCCGTGGCAAAGTTGAATGTACCTTACGTTTTGATCAGGATCCCAGCGCTCAGAGTGAGCTGATTCTGAACGAAAATCTCGCAAAACAGCTGGTCAATGCCGCCAACTGGGTCAAGATGCAGAGCGATGAAGGTGAAATCAACCCGGTTGACATTCTGCGCTGGCCTGGCGTTATGGCAGCCCAGGAACAGGATCTCGATGCGATTGCCGCCGATATTCTGTCTGCGCTGAACGGTGCGCTGGATGACTTTATCGTTGCCCGTGAGACCGAAGGTCAGGCGCTGAAATCGCTTATTGAGCAGCGCCTCGAAGGCGTTACTGCTGAAGTTGCGAAAGTGCGCGCTCATATGCCGGAAATCTTACAGTGGCAGCGCGACCGCCTGGTTGCCAAGCTGGAAGATGCGGAAGTGCAGCTGGAAAATAACCGTCTCGAACAAGAGCTGGTGCTGATGGCACAGCGCATCGACGTTGCCGAAGAGCTGGACCGTCTGGAAGCACACGTAAAAGAGACCTGGAACATCCTGAAGAAGAAAGAAGCCGTTGGCCGCCGTCTTGACTTTATGATGCAGGAATTCAACCGCGAGTCGAACACGCTGGCGTCGAAATCCATCAATGCGGAAGTGACCAATTCCGCCATCGAACTGAAAGTCCTGATCGAGCAAATGCGCGAGCAGATTCAGAACATCGAGTAATCGCTGTTGCTGGCTCCTCTTATGACGAGCCAGCATTACTTTTATTTATCCATTTTAATCAACTTACGATCAACCTACCCCAGATTTACTGCTCAAAACCTATCTCACACATTAGTTTTTCCTGGGAAAAACTCTTCACCTTAGAAAATCTCAATCGTGATCTTCCGCACAAATCGCTAATCTGACCGGCATCATTGTGGGGGATTTATGCTGCTTCATATTCTGTATTTAATTGGTATCACTGCTGAAGCGATGACCGGTGCTCTGGCAGCCGGGCGCCGCCGGATGGATACCTTCGGCGTCATTATCATTGCAACCGCAACCGCGCTTGGCGGCGGCTCAGTCCGGGATATCCTGCTGGGACACTACCCGCTGGGATGGGTCAAGAACCCGGAATACGTCATCATCGTCGCCGTCGCGGCAGTGTTAACCACCATTGCCGCCCCGGTCATGCCTCATCTGCGCCGCCTGTTTCTGGTTCTGGATGCCCTGGGCCTGATAGTGTTCTCGATCATCGGCGCACAAATTGCGCTGGATATGGGAGAAGGACCGGTGATTGCTTCTATCGCTGCCGTGGTTACTGGCGTATTTGGCGGCGTGCTGCGAGACATGTTCTGCAAGCGCATCCCCCTGGTTTTCCAGAAAGAGCTGTATGCCGGCATCTCATTTGCGGCAGCAATCCTTTATATCGCCCTGCAGCACTACGTGAGCAGCCATGATGTGGTCGTGATCTCCACCCTGCTGTTTGGCTTTACCGCCCGCATGCTGGCGTTGCGCTGGAAACTGGGACTTCCCGTCTTCAATTACAACCATAACGCCCACTGATCCCGTCAAAACCCGGGAATATGTTGCCCGCTGAGCCAGTGCGCCAGCACGGTAACATCCGGATGTCGGAGAAAAGCAACCAGCTGCCGGGCTCTCTCAGCGCCCATCCCCGGCAGGCTCCGCCACTGCTCCTCGCTACGCTCCTGCAGCTGCTGCCAGTTTTCCCCTGCCAGTCCGGCAAGCGCCACCTGAGGAATTGGCACACCTAACGCCTGTATCCAGCGTAAAAACGGCAGCTCGCGAGTCAGATTGAACTGATGCCAAAGCCGCTGCCCTCGACCGGCGCTAATCCCAGGAATCCCTTGTAGCTGCTGTGGTGTTAATGCCAGCCACGAGAACAGGTGCTCCAGCGGGTGCGCATGCTGTACAGTGCGCCACACTGACTCACCTACGCCATCAAGTTTCAGAATCGGTTTTGTCGACAGCCAGGTCAGCCTTGAGAGAAATTGCTCATCACACCCGGGGACCGCGAAATAGCACGTCAGCGGGGTAAACCGCTCCGGCGGCGGCTGAGGCTTATTACGTTTTATTGCCCGCCACACGACGCGGTCTATTCGTGGAATACCCTGACCCGCCAGACTGATTTGCAGCTGATCGCCGAGACCAATATCCAGGCGCTTCCAGCGGGAAACTGACCCGATACTGACTTGCTTCACCCGTTTATCGTCCAAATACTGTGGCTCCAGCAGGGCAACGACTGAAATTTTCCCACTGCGGCCAACCCGAAAGCGGATGCCGCGAACCTCCATTAAGCGGGACGCCGGCGGATATTTCCAGGCAACGACCCATTCACCCTGCCCTGGCGACCACAATCGGCCGGCAGGCTCCCGACCGCGACGCACAACCACACCGTCGGTAGCAAAAGGCAGAGCCGAGGTTAACCAGCGCTCTCGCCACTGTGCAACCTGCTGCGCATCCACAACGGGGTGTGAAAAATGAGCGCTGTGGAGAAATCCACTCTTCTGCAACAAGTCCAGACGCTGGCGCATATCCTGAGGACCATCTGGCCACGCCCAGATAAAAATCCCCAGCTGTGCGAGCTGCGCCGGTGTATCAAGGCGCATCAGCGTACCGGCCACTTTCGCCCGCGCATTCATTCCCCCCATTTGCTTTTGTATATGCCCGGCGTGATACAGAAAAATTTCCCCCTGCAGCACGCTATTAGCCAGTGCACCTTCAGTAACCGTCGGCACAGCAGGAATCTGTCGCACCTTGGCGGTCCACGACTCTCCGGCGCGACCGTCTCCACGACTGATCGCCTGTACCAATTGCCCGTGGCGATACACCAGCGTCACGGCCACACCGTCAACCTTCGGCTGCACCCAGAGATCCGTTTTACCGTGCATCCACCGCGCAACTTCGGATTTATCAGCCAGTTTTCGCACACCGGTATGGGCAACCGGATGCTCGATCGCTCCCGTTGCGGGCGGCAACTCATCATTATTTGCGGGGGATACGAGCGAAAAACAGCGTCGCCACTGTGTTAATCGCGCCGAAAGCTGGTCGTATATCTCATCACTGACGTCACTACTCCCCTGCCGCCAGTACGCATTGTTCCAGTCAGTCACCTGCTGATTCAGACGATGTATCTCCCGCTCGGCCTGCGCCAGTGGCCATTCAGGACAGGCTGCCTGTCCGTATCCAGCCGCGACCCACACGCCAATCATCAAGATCCACTTTCGCATGGCTCCGCCTCCTGTTTTATCCACGGGCATTCTGCAGGAGAGCGTTTTCCTTCGGCGACAGGTGATTTCTCACGCTGCGATCGGTCATCCAGGCTTTGTATGTCTTTTCGGCAAGACACAGAGAAATCAGGGAAACGGCTAGCAAAATGAAAGAAACAGAAGCAAAAAGTGTGACAGGGACTGCGTCACGGTGCGGCGCCGTGTATAATAGGCTCGTATGTAGTATCTCTTTCGACAATCACATACAAAAGACTCTCATGGCTCAAGGCACGCTTTATATTGTTTCCGCCCCAAGTGGCGCGGGTAAATCCAGCCTGATTCAGGCTTTATTGAAAACCCAACCGCTGTATGACACCCAGGTCTCTGTTTCGCATACCACGCGCGCGCCGCGTCCGGGTGAAGTGCACGGCGAACACTATTTCTTTGTTAATCACGATGATTTCAGAGCGATGATTGGCAAAGACGCATTTCTTGAGCACGCGGAAGTTTTTGGCAACTATTACGGCACCTCGCGCGAAACAATCGAGCAGGTACTGGCAACCGGCGTCGATGTTTTCCTTGATATCGACTGGCAGGGTGCTCAGCAAATCCGTCAAAGAATGCCGGGCGCGCGCAGCATCTTTATTCTGCCGCCGTCAAAAGATGAGCTTGACCGTCGCCTGCGTGGCCGCGGCCAGGACAGCGAAGAGGTGATCGCAAAACGTATGGCGCAGGCTGTTGCAGAAATGAGCCATTACGCGGAATATGATTACCTTATTGTGAATGATGATTTTGATACCGCGCTGAGCGATCTGAAAAACATTATTCGCGCCGAACGTCTGCGCATGAGCCGCCAAAAGCAGCGACATGGCGCTTTAATCACCAAACTGTTGGCAGACTGAACCCACATTCAGTATCATGCCCAGTCATTTCTTCATCTGTGGAGCATTTTAAGTATGGCACGCGTAACTGTTCAGGACGCTGTAGAGAAAATTGGTAACCGTTTTGACCTGGTACTGGTCGCCGCGCGTCGCGCTCGTCAGATGCAGGTAGGCGGAAAAGATCCGCTGGTACCGGAAGAAAACGATAAAACTACCGTTATTGCACTGCGCGAAATCGAAGAAGGTCTGATCAACAACCAGATCCTCGACGTCCGCGATCGTCAAGAACAGCAAGAGCAGGAAGCCGCTGAATTACAAGCCGTTACCGCTATTGCTGAAGGTCGTCGTTAATCACGCAGCGGGTAGCCCTTGTATCTGTTTGAAAGCCTGAATCAGCTGATTCAAAATTACCTGCCGGAAGAGCAAATCAAGCGTCTTCGGCAGGCATATCTCGTTGCACGTGACGCTCACGAGGGCCAGACACGTTCAAGCGGTGAACCCTATATCACGCACCCGGTGGCGGTAGCCTGCATTCTGGCCGAGATGAAACTCGACTATGAAACGCTGATGGCTGCGCTGCTGCATGACGTGATTGAAGATACCCCTGCCACCTACCAGGATATGGAGCAGCTCTTTGGCAAAAGCGTTGCTGAGCTGGTAGAGGGGGTATCGAAACTTGATAAGCTCAAGTTCCGCGATAAGAAAGAGGCGCAGGCCGAAAACTTTCGCAAAATGATTATGGCGATGGTGCAGGATATCCGCGTCATCCTCATCAAACTTGCCGACCGCACGCACAACATGCGCACTTTGGGCTCACTTCGCCCGGACAAACGCCGCCGTATTGCCCGTGAAACGCTGGAGATCTACAGCCCGCTGGCCCACCGTTTAGGTATTCACCACATCAAAACCGAGCTTGAAGAGCTGGGCTTTGAAGCGCTGTATCCTAATCGTTATCGCGTCATCAAAGAAGTCGTCAAAGCGGCGCGCGGCAACCGTAAAGAGATGATTCAAAAGATCCTCTCTGAAATCGAAGGGCGTTTACAGGAAGCGGGAATCCCCTGTCGCGTCAGCGGTCGTGAAAAACATCTGTACTCCATCTACTGCAAGATGGTGCTTAAAGAGCAGCGCTTTCACTCAATCATGGATATCTACGCGTTCCGCGTGATCGTGCATGATTCAGACACCTGCTACCGCGTGCTTGGCCAGATGCACAGCCTTTACAAGCCTCGCCCAGGCCGAATGAAAGACTACATCGCTATTCCAAAAGCGAACGGCTATCAATCTCTGCACACCTCCATGATCGGCCCGCACGGCGTCCCGGTTGAGGTCCAGATTCGTACCGAAGACATGGACCAGATGGCAGAAATGGGGGTCGCGGCGCACTGGGCTTATAAAGAGCACGGCGGCGAAAGCAGCACCACCGCACAAATCCGCGCGCAGCGCTGGATGCAAAGCCTGCTGGAGCTACAGCAAAGCGCAGGCAGCTCGTTTGAATTTATCGAGAGCGTCAAATCCGATCTGTTCCCGGATGAGATTTACGTTTTCACCCCGGAAGGGCGCATTGTCGAACTGCCCGCTGGCGCGACGCCGGTGGACTTCGCCTACGCCGTGCATACCGATATCGGCCATGCCTGCGTTGGCGCCCGCGTCGACCGCCAGCCGTATCCATTGTCGCAGTCGCTTTCCAGCGGCCAGACGGTGGAAATCATCACCGCACCTGGCGCCCGGCCGAATGCCGCATGGCTGAACTTTGTCGTCAGCTCGAAAGCGCGCGCCAAAATTCGCCAGCTGTTGAAAAACCTCAAGCGCGATGATTCTGTCAGCCTGGGCCGCCGTCTGCTCAACCATGCTCTGGGTGGCAGCCGCAAGCTGGCTGAAATCCCGCAGGAGAGTATTCAGCGCGAACTGGAGCGTATGAAGCTGGCCAGCCTTGACGATCTGCTGGCGGAAATTGGCCTCGGTAACGCGATGAGCGTCGTAGTAGCCAAAAACCTGCAGCAGGGCGAAACCGTCACTGCACCAGCGCAAAGCGCCTCTTCAGGCCACGGTCATCTGCCGATTAAAGGCGCTGACGGCGTTCTGATTACCTTTGCGAAGTGCTGTCGTCCGATTCCTGGCGACCCGATTATCGCCCACGTCAGCCCCGGCAAAGGTCTGGTCATTCACCATGAGTCCTGTCGTAACATTCGTGGCTACCAGAAAGAGCCAGAGAAGTTTATGGCCGTCGAGTGGGATAAAGAGACCGCGCAGGAATTTATCACCGAAATTAAGGTGGATATGTTTAACCACCAGGGTGCACTGGCGAACCTTACGGCAGCCATTAACACCGCCTCTTCCAATATTCAGAGTC
The DNA here is from genome assembly GCF_051131765.1 of Klebsiella sp. I138. NCBI lineage: Bacteria > Pseudomonadati > Pseudomonadota > Gammaproteobacteria > Enterobacterales > Enterobacteriaceae > Klebsiella > Klebsiella sp. I138. The sequence continues at coordinate 4,275,228 of NZ_CP180447.1, read as the reverse complement.
TGAATACAGAAGAAAAAGATGGTCGCGTATACAGCGCGTTTATCCGCCTTACCGCGCGCGACCGCGTGCATCTGGCGAATATTATGCGCAAAATTCGTGTCATGCCGGATGTGATAAAAGTCACCCGTAACCGAAACTAGCCTTATATACAAAAGCATTCGAGTTACGTCACAAGACGCTTTCGCGTTTTGCACAGCGCTTGCGCTGGCCCCGAAGGGGCACGTTTGTCAGCCAGGTAACGCGGCGATCGAATGAATCTCCAGCCACAAACAGAAGTCGGTGGCTGGAGTGAATAAGTACGGCCAACGCCGAGGTAACTTGAAGGATGAAGTGTTTATGAATCCACAGCGTTATGCGCGTATCTGTGAGATGCTCGCCAGGCGTCAGCCTGACCTGACGGTCTGCATGGAGCAGGTCCATAAACCTCATAACGTCTCTGCGGTGATTCGTACCGCAGACGCCGTTGGCGTGCACGAAGTACACGCTATATGGCCCAGTAGCCGCATGCGCACTATGGCCTCTGCCGCCGCCGGCAGCAATAGCTGGGTTCAGGTCAAAACCCACCGCTCGATTGGCGATGCTGTCAGCCATTTAAAGGGCCAGGGTATGCAAATCCTGGCCACTCACCTCTCTGATAAAGCCGTCGATTTTCGCGAAATCGACTACACCCTCCCCACCTGCATTCTGATGGGTCAGGAAAAAACCGGCATCACTCAGGAAGCCTTAGCGCTGGCCGACCAGGACATCATTATTCCGATGACAGGCATGGTGCAGTCGCTGAATGTTTCCGTCGCCTCCGCCCTGATCCTCTACGAAGCCCAGCGCCAGCGGCAAAACGCGGGCATGTATCAGCGTGAGAACAGTATGCTGCCGGAAGAAGAACAGCAGCGCCTGCTGTTTGAAGGTGGATATCCGGTGCTGGCCAGGGTGGCAAAACAAAAAGGTCTGCCTTATCCGTACGTGAATGCGCAGGGCGAAGTTGAAGCCGATGACGCATGGTGGGCAACCATGCAGGCATCCGGCTCCGCTCACCGCACCACAGGCGGTAGCAGTACAGGAGCAGGCCCACAAAGGCGCAATCTGAAGGATGAAGGGTAAATGGCAGGTCGCCTGTTAGATGCAGTCCCGCTGAATTCGCTAACCGGCGTTGGCGCGGCACAAAGCAACAAACTGGCGAAAATCGGCCTGCATACCGTGCAGGACCTCCTTCTGCACCTGCCGCTACGCTATGAAGACCGTACCCATCTTTATCAAATAGGCGAGCTGCTGCCGGGCGTTTACGCCACCGTTGAAGGCGAAGTCCTCAGCAGCAACATCACCTTCGGCGGCCGCCGCATGATGACCTGCCAAATCAGCGACGGCTCCGGCATACTCACCATGCGCTTTTTCAACTTTAACGCCGCGATGAAAAACAGCCTGGCGACTGGCAGGCGCGTATTGGCCTACGGAGAAGCCAAACGTGGGAAATACGGGGCGGAGATGATTCACCCGGAATACCGCGTGCAGGGTGACATGAGCACGCCTGAGCTTCAGGAAACGCTGACGCCAGTCTATCCAACGACCGAAGGCATCAAGCAGGCAACGCTGCGCAAGCTGACCGATCAGGCGCTGGAACTCCTCGACACCTGCGCTATCGCCGAACTGCTGCCACCCGAACTGGCACAGGGAATGATGAGCCTGCCGGAAGCGCTACGCACATTGCACCGTCCGCCGCCGTCGCTGCAGCTCAGCGATCTGGAAAGCGGCAAACATCCGGCACAGCAGCGCTTAATTCTGGAAGAACTTCTGGCGCATAATCTGAGCATGCTGGCGCTACGCGCAGGTGCTCAGCGTTTTCATGCCGTGGCTCTCAGCGCCAACGACACATTTAAAAACCAGCTGCTTGCCTCCCTGCCCTTTAAGCCGACCGGCGCACAGCAGCGAGTCACCGCCGAGATTGAACGCGATATGGCGCTCGATGTGCCGATGATGCGCCTGGTACAAGGTGACGTTGGGTCCGGGAAAACGCTGGTTGCCGCGCTCGCCGCGCTGCGGGCCATCTCTCACGGCAAACAGGTGGCGCTGATGGCGCCTACCGAACTGCTAGCAGAACAACACGCCAGTAACTTCCGCCAGTGGTTTGCGCCGCTGGGCATTGAAGTCGGCTGGCTGGCGGGCAAACAGAAAGGTAAGGCACGCCAGGCACAGCAGGACGCCATCGCCAGCGGTCAGGTACAGATGATCGTCGGCACCCACGCCATTTTTCAGGAGCAGGTACAGTTCAACGGCCTGGCGCTGGTGATTATTGATGAGCAGCACCGCTTCGGCGTCCACCAGCGGCTGGCGCTGTGGGAAAAAGGCCAGCAGCAAGGCTTCCATCCCCACCAGTTGATTATGACCGCGACCCCGATTCCACGTACCCTGGCAATGACCGCCTACGCCGATCTTGATACCTCGGTAATCGACGAGCTGCCGCCGGGGAGAACGCCGGTCACTACGGTCGCCATCCCCGATACTCGCCGCCACGATATTATCGACCGGGTTCGCAACGCCTGCACACATGAAGGGCGTCAGGCCTACTGGGTCTGCACCCTGATTGAAGAGTCCGATCTGCTGGAAGCCCAGGCGGCAGAAGCCACTTGGGAAGAGCTTAAGCTGGCGCTGCCGGAGCTGAATATCGGCCTGGTGCATGGCCGCATGAAGCCGGCAGACAAACAGGCGGTCATGCAGGCCTTTAAGCAGGGTGAACTGCATCTGCTGATCGCCACCACGGTCATCGAAGTTGGGGTAGACGTGCCGAATGCCAGCCTGATGATTATCGAAAATCCGGAACGCCTGGGTCTGGCGCAGCTGCACCAGCTCAGAGGGCGCGTCGGGCGCGGCGCGGTAGCATCACACTGCGTGCTACTCTATAAATCACCGCTGTCAAAAACGGCGCAGAAACGCCTGCAGGTCCTGCGCGACAGCAACGACGGTTTCGTCATTGCTCAGAAGGACCTGGAAATCCGTGGCCCCGGCGAGCTGCTTGGCACCCGACAAACCGGCACCGCCGAGTTTAAAGTCGCCGATCTGCTGCGCGATCAGGCCATGATCCCGGACGTTCAGCGCATCGCCCGCCATATTCATGAACGTTATTCTCAGCAGGCTCAGGCGCTTATCGAGCGCTGGATGCCGGAAACCGAACGCTATTCCAACGCCTAGCGTCAGACCTGTTCCCGCAGGGGCAGACCGCGACGCTGCGCGCAATTTATCTTCACAACGAGTGGATTATGAAACGAGAACTGGCCATCGAATTTTCGCGTGTCACCGAAGCCGCCGCCCTGGCGGGCTATAAATGGCTGGGCCGCGGTGATAAAAATACCGCCGACGGCGCTGCCGTCAACGCCATGCGTATTATGCTCAATCTGATTAATATCGACGGCACCATCGTTATTGGCGAAGGTGAAATCGATGAAGCGCCGATGCTGTATATCGGTGAGAGGGTCGGCACCGGCAACGGTGATGCGGTGGATATTGCCGTTGACCCGATTGAAGGAACGCGTATGACGGCCATGGGCCAGGCCAACGCGCTGGCGGTGATGGCAGTCGGTGATAAGGGCTGTTTCCTGAATGCGCCGGATATGTACATGGAAAAACTGATTGTCGGCCCAGGCGCAAAAGGGGCGATTGACCTCAATCTGCCGCTGGCGGAAAACCTGCGTAATGTCGCTGCGGCGCTGAATAAACCGCTGGCCGAACTGACCGTCACTATTCTGGCCAAGCCGCGTCATGATGCGGTCATTGCCGAGCTCCAGCAGTCAGGCGTCCGCGTCTTCGCCATTCCTGATGGCGACGTAGCGGCATCAATTCTGACCTGCATGCCGGACAGCGAAGTCGACGTCCTGTACGGCATCGGTGGCGCACCGGAAGGGGTGGTCTCTGCCGCCGTCATCCGTGCTCTGGACGGCGACATGCAGGGCCGCCTGCTGGCTCGTCACGATGTGAAAGGCGATACCGCAGAAAACCGCCGTATCGGTGAGAACGAGCTGGCACGCTGCAAAGAGATGGGCATCGAGGCTGGCAAAGTCCTGCGCCTGGACGAGATGGCCCGCAGCGATAATGTCGTGTTCTCCGCCACCGGGATCACCAAAGGCGATCTGCTGGATGGCATTACTCGTAAAGGCAATATGGCCACGACGGAAACGCTGCTGATTCGCGGTAAATCCCGTACGATTCGTCGTATTCAGTCCATTCATTATCTCGACCGCAAAGACCCGGATATCCAGCTGCATATTCTGTAAACGCCCGTTCACGCGTTCTGATGGCATGCTGGCAACAGGCCCAGGGATGGGCTGAATAACGGTTCCCCCGAGCGCACATGCAATTGAAGTATGACGGTAATATTTGATCAATAGAGCTTTTCGGCGCCGTCAGGCTGGAAATCTTTGCCGCATGCACCGAAGATAAGGCAACGCTTCGCGCAACGGGAGAAGATGATGGCTGACTGGGTTAGCGGCAAAGTAAAAAAAATAGAGTTCTGGACCGACACGCTGTTCAGTTTGTACGTCCATGCACCTGTTCACCCGTTTACCGCCGGGCAATTTACCAAGCTGGGGCTGGAAATTGACGGTGAACGCGTGCAGCGTGCCTATTCCTACGTTAACGCACCGGGTAATCCTGACCTGGAATTCTATCTGGTCACCGTCCCGGACGGTAAGCTCAGCCCGCGTCTCGCGGCGCTCAAACCTGGCGATGACGTTCAGCTTGTCAGCGAAGCCGCTGGCTTCTTCGTGCTGGAAGAGGTGCCGGACTGCGAGACCTTGTGGATGCTGGCGACCGGCACCGCACTCGGCCCGTATCTGTCTATCCTGCAAGAAGGCAAAGACCTCCAGCGCTTCAAGAACCTGGTGCTGGTTCATGCCGCCCGCTATGAGGCAGATTTAAGCTATCTGCCGCTGATGCGTGAATTAGAACAACGCTACGCCGGCAAGCTACGAATCCAGACCGTGGTGAGCCGCGAAACCGTCCCCGGCTCGCTGACCGGCCGAATTCCCTTTCTGATCGAAACCGGCGCCCTTGAAGAGACGGTTGGCCTGCCGATGAACGCCGATAATAGCCACGTTATGCTTTGCGGAAACCCGCAGATGGTGCGCGATACTCAACAGCTGTTGAAAGAGACCCGACAGATGACGAAACATCTTCGTCGCCGACCGGGCCACATGACCGCCGAGCAATACTGGTAATCAGGACTCCGCTTTCCAGCGAACATCCTGCGTATCTTTACCAAATTTATTCTCACCCTGGGTGCCGACAAACGCGCCCAGGTCGATAAGCATCATGACGATAATCAGCGTCGGCGCAAACCGCCCGACAACCCATTGCCAGACGCCCGGCAGCACTGACCAGTTCCCCGCCAGCAGCATCCACGCCAGAATCATCAGTAGCGCCCAGAGCCCCGATCTCCCGCGGTCATGCAGGCGCTTAATCGTCACCGCCGCCGTCGGCCACAGCAGGCACACCAAAATAAACGCAGCGGTCTGCACATTGAGTAAATTTGTGCCGGCCAGGGTAAACAGCGCGCTCATGGAAAGCACCCAGATAGCTATCCAGATCCAGAAATCACGGCGCCCGATGCGCCCTTTAATTGAGAACATCCACTGCTGTAGGGTCATGTTTTATTCCTTATCATCTTCATTCGCGTAGTTTACCCTGAAGCCGTCACTTTTTGACAAGCGCGACGGTTCCCGTTTTAATCGTCTGCAGGCAAAAAAAGGAACGACCGGCATGAAGACGTGGATGACAATATGTTTTATTGGGCTGACGGCCTTAACCGTTGGCCCGAAGGCGTTCTCCGCGGTGCCGGAATCTTCCGCCACGGCCCCCTATTTGCTAGCAGGCGCCCCCACCTTTGATATGTCTATCAGCGAGTTTAGGGAAAAATTCAATGCGGACAATCCTAAGCTCCAGCTGAACGAATTTCGCGCCATCGCCTCCAGCCGCGATCGGGAAAATCTGACGCGGGCAGCGAGCAAAATTAATGAAAATCTCTACGCCTCCACGGCGCTGGAGCGCGGCACGCTCAAGATAAAATCGATACAGGTGACCTGGCTACCTATTCAGGGACCAGAGCAAAAAGCCGCAAAGACCAAAGCTCAGGAGTATATGAGCGCCGTGTTACGCACGTTTGCGCCCACCTTAAGTCTCGCTCAGAGTCAGCAAAAACTGCAGAAAATGCTCGCCGCCGGCAAGGGAAAACGTTACTTCTCTGAAACGGAAGGCGCGATACGCTATGTTGTCGCAGACAACGGTGAAAAAGGGCTGACCTTCGCTGTTGAACCGATTAAGCTGGCGCTATCCGAAACGCTGGAGAGCAATAATAAATGACAAAAAGCAAAGCCTTTCCAACGATGAATCTCTATACTGTTTGACAGACCATGCTGCCCTGACGGGTGGCTATATTCCTTAATTCGCTTAACTTAGCGTGGAGAATTAAAATGCGACATCCTTTAGTGATGGGTAACTGGAAACTGAACGGCAGCCGCCACATGGTAAACGAACTGGTTGCTAACCTGCGTACCGAACTGGCTGGCGTTTCTGGCTGTGCCGTTGCAATCGCTCCGCCAGAAATGTATATCGATCTGGCTAAGCATGCGGCAGAAGGTAGCCACATTCACCTGGGCGCGCAGAACGTTGACCTGAACCTGTCCGGCGCATTCACCGGTGAAACGTCAGCCCAAATGTTGAAAGATGTCGGTGCTGAATACATCATCATCGGTCACTCTGAGCGTCGTACTTACCACAAAGAGTCTGACGAATTCATCGCTAAAAAATTCGCAGTTCTGAAAGAACAAGGTCTGATTCCGGTTCTGTGCATCGGTGAAACTGAAGCAGAAAACGAAGCGGGCAAAACCGAAGAAGTATGCGCACGTCAGATCGACGCCGTTCTGAAAACTCAGGGCGCAGCGGCATTTGAAGGCGTGGTTATCGCTTACGAACCAGTCTGGGCAATCGGCACCGGCAAATCTGCGACTCCGGCTCAGGCTCAGGCCGTGCACAAATTCATCCGTGACCACATTGCGAAAGCGGATGCGAAAGTGGCTGAACAGGTCATTATCCAGTACGGCGGTTCCGTGAACGCTTCCAACGCAGCAGAACTGTTCACCCAGCCGGACATCGACGGCGCGCTGGTTGGCGGCGCATCCCTGAAAGCTGACGCTTTCGCGGTGATCGTTAAAGCAGCAGAAGCAGCGAAAAACGCGTAACGCGCTATCCCTCATTTCCCCTGGTGGGGCGACGGGATAGTACAATACGTGTCGTGCAATACGGATAACCCGGACAAGGCGCATCAGGCGCCGCCTCCGGGTTTTTTGATCCCGCTACAGTTTCCCCAACGCCTGATACCACAGATAGTCCAGCGGCAGCAGAATCAAATAACTTACCGCCGCCAGGGCGATACACAGCAGCATCCCCAGCCGCGCAGGCACTTTTCCCAACGCCATCGCCACCACAATCGGCGACGCCTGATACGGCAGCAGCGGCGTTGAATAGCCCAAAACCTGAATCATAATCACGCTGAGCAGCGGGAAACCGGTGGCATCGGAAAAGCTCTGGGCAAACGTGGTGTATAGCGCGGGTACGCCGTTGGCGGTCATAATAAAGTTCAGGGCGCTAGTGATGCCCGTTAAGGCCAGGAAGCTGGTAAACGGACTTTCTTTATCGAGCGGCATTACGTGCAGCAGCGCATTGCCCACCGCCTCACCGATGCCGGTTTGGGTGACGGTAATCGCCAGTCCAAGGATCCCGGCGACGTAAATGCAGGTGCGAATATTCACCCCGCTGGAAAACTCCTCCCCGTTGATAAATCCTACCCGTGGCAGCAAAGTCACCACTGCGGCCGCCAGCCCGGTCCAGGCCGGGCCGATGCCGTGCCAGCTCTCACTCACCCATAACACCAGCACCACCGCCAGTAGCCAGGCCAGGCGCTTCTCGTCCCGGCTCATCGGCGTAAGCGGGGTCAGTTCGCGCGGCGGGTGCGGTTTGCCAGGAAACAGCCAGCAGATCAGGGCAATTAATACTCCCCCCTTTAGCCAACCCAGCACCGGCGTGTGCAGCAGCAGATACGGCAGGTAGTTAAGGTGAATGCCGTACGAACCTTCAGCCGCACCGCTCATCACCAGGTTTGGGACATTGGCAGGCAGAATAGTTGCTGACAGCTGGAACGTCCCAAAGCCCACCGCCAGCGCCAGTCCATACCAGGGCCGGGTGCCGTCTTCGATACCGGCGCGCTTCGCCATCGCCGCCACTATGGGCATCAGCAGCGCGATACGCCCCATATTTGACGGCATCACAAAGGCCAACGCATAGCTCAGCAGCACAACGCTGCCCACCATTAAAGGCCAGGAGTCTGTCAGCCGCGCCGATAGCGCCCGTGCCGCTCTGTCCGCCAGACCGGTTTTACGAATCGCAATCCCAAGGACAAAACCGCTGAACACCAGCCAGAACGCCGACGAGGCAAACCCGCCAAAGATCACTTCCGGTGGCGCAATTTTGGCCATCATCGCCGCAGCAAAAAACAGCAGCGCGGTCATAAACTCCGGCAGCAGCGAGGTTGCCCACAGCAGGATGGTTATCGCGACAATCAGCGAGGGAATAAACAGAGGGTGAGAAAACCAGAGCGACATGCCTGTCTCCTGTCGTTTTTTTCAGCAAGAATACGACGAGGGACCAGGCAGGTAAACGCCAGATATGGTGGGGCTTTTCACGTATTGTGGATCGTATCGCAGAACAATCCGTATTGATAACTATCGGACAACGTAAAAATGACGTTACGCTGGCAGGTTAGTGATAATGAATTTCACCGAAATATTCCGACAGTACGTAATAGCGGCAGTACTCGAACGGGATATCATGCCCGGCCTGAAAAGTCTGCCTGGCGACGGAGAGTAACGGCTTGTTAGCGGCAATCTGCAATTTCTCGCATAATTCTACAGAAGGTAAAATTGCATCCACTTTTTCTATTGCAGAATCACTGGTGACATTCAGCAAGGAGTAGAGCGATGTATGTGCCAGCGCCTCTGCTGTTAATTCGAGTCCCGGGAAGAAACTCAGATCGAGATAAATCTTCTCATGGTTAAAAGGGCGATTGTTCAGATATCGAATACGAGAGATGTACAGGTATTGGTGGTGCGTTGGCAGACTTAGTCCATCCGCATGCGCATCTCGTGCCCGGCGCGGCGTGATTTCCAGCACACGGTTTTCAATCGCAATACTGGCATCTTGCAAATCGCGAGTGATACCGCGAAAAGTGTGGCCATAGCTAACCCCCTCCGGCACCGCACAGACTATCGAGCCACTCCCACGCTGCGATGAGATAATGCCCGCGTTAATGAGTTCACTCCAGGCCTGTTTAACCACGATGAGCGAAACATTATACGCTCTGGCAATTTCTTTTTGCGTCGGCAACTGGCTACCAACAGGCAACGCGCCATTTTGGATCTGCTGACAGAGGATAAAAAATAATTGCTTATAAAGCGGAGTAAAGCTCGTTTTATCAACCTGCAAACTACGCACCTCACGTCTTCGCCAGCAGGGGACGGTTCGCCGTCCCCGGCAGGGTTCCAAACGCTACCCTGCGATTTGCCTGGCCAGTTCTGCTAAATCGAAATGATTCATCTGATCCACGGTCGTTAAATAATCGGCTGGAAAAGCATTTACACCGTGGAATGCGCCGGCGATTGCCCCAACCATGGTCGCGACGGTATCGGTATCGTTACCAACATTAACGGCGGAGATAATAGCATCTACGGCAGAATTCGGACAACACGCGAACAGACCGAAAGCAGCCGGTACAGCTTCGCTGACGTGAAGCCCTGAGCCAATAATATCAGCAATATCCACAATCGCGGTTTCCCAATGACGATGTCGCTTGCCGATATCGACGGCCAGTTCAATTCGCCGTGCAACGGAAGGTCCGGCGACCATCATAGCCCCCATATTCTGCGCGAGCAGATATCCTTTTTCCGCCCCATAAATCCCTGCGGCAATAATGCTATCAGCGTTGGTCTGCGCGCTTAAGGCTTCACTGGTCGCCGCTGCCATCGCCGCAGCACCGGACATCGCCAGCACGTTGTTATGAGTAAAACGGCAAATCTGTAGCGCGCAATCAATTGCCGCGTCAACATCAGCCGGGTGCAAGACCGCAGCGGGCCAAATCTTCATAGCGGCGCCGTTCGTCGCCTCAGCGTTGCCCTTATTAATAATTTGTACCGACTGTTTTTCACCTTCCAGCTCCCCTTGCAATGATGCGCGATTATCGTTAAATATCGCTTTCATTGCCGCACGCGTTGTCGGACCGGTAAAGTTGGCGTAGTAAGGGTAATCAAGCCAGTGCTGGAAAGCTTCGCGCATTGCCTCATCACTCACTTTGCGGTGGTGGCATAACAGCGCATCCATGATGTACTTTGCCTGAATAAAATCATCAGTACACATGCCTGCTTCGTTGCAGCGCCCAAACGTATCAGCCGGTGGTTTTTGAAAAGTGGTCACCCATCCGCCAAAATAGTCTTTTATTTGCTGCTGAGTACGGACCTCCGTTGCCGCTCCCATTGCATCGGCGGCGGCGGCACCAACCAAACATCCCAGTATTTTATTTTGATCAATGTACATGATGACTCCTTATTTCACGGTCATGGCTTGTTCCAGCGTATGGCTGGACAAAAAAGTGTGTAACTGGTCGGAAAACGGTAGTGCGGTCATAGCCCCCTTCGCCGTCACCGCCATTGCACCGCAGGCATTGGCGTGACCGATCGCTTCTGCCAGCTGCACATGGGTCCAGCCATCGGCCTGCGAGAGCGTGAAGAGCAGTCCGCCGACAAACGCATCGCCCGCACCGGTCGTGTCCACGACGTTAACTCTCGGCGCGGGGAAGCCGTATTCACCTTCGGCATCAATCAAGAGCGCGCCATCGGCACCCAGCGAAATGATGGTGGTTTCGCAACCTAGATCGCGCAGATAGTAACGGGCATCCTGCCAGCAGCTGGCTCCGCTCAGCTGGCATAATTCATCGGCAGAGACTTTACAGATAGAAGCCAACGCAGCGGACTGTGCGATCAGCTCGGGGATCTCCCCCACATCTCGCCACATCTTGCTGCGTAAATTGACATCAAACAGTACGTATCCCCCGGCATCACGCATTCTTCTGGCGCCTTCCAGGCACGCTTCACGAGCAGGTCTGTCCGTCAGACCAATCGAGCTGAAGTAAAACCACTCATTCGCCTGAAATCGCGGCAGATCCTTTGGCGAGACAAACGTATCGGCTCCGGGGTGTACCAGGTAGGTAAAGCTGCGCTCTCCGTCAGCGGTCAGGTTAACGATGAGTACCGCGCTGGTTAGGGCGGCATCCAGCCGCAGAAAGGAGACATCCACACCGTTATCCTGAAACACCTGACACAAGAAACGCCCGGCATCATCGTCACCCAAACAGCCAATAAAACCGCAGTTCCCTCCGAGTCTGGCCACACAGACCCCGACATTTGCCGATGCGCCTCCAGGGCATTTCAGGTAGCTATTCTGCGTTTCCGGGACCAGGTCAACGGACGCATCCCCAATAACCCAGACTTTATTCGTTGCACTCATTTTCGCCTCCTTACGCCTGCTGACGCTGCGTCAGCGCACTCTGGATGTCACGGTAATAGTCGTTATTAATCAAATATTTCCTCATAAGAAGGCCGACTATCAGATGGAACAATGCAGGAATTAACGTCATCATCAGGGCAATACCGGTTAGCGACCGTGCGCTTTGTTCAACATCAGCCTGATAACCAAAATGGCTCAGCAGGAACCCGAGAACGCCACCTGCAACCCCCATACCGAATTTCTGGAAAAAGAGAATGCCGCCAAATGCGAGACCGGAAACGCGAATACCGGTTTTCTTTTCACCGTAGTCCACAGCCTCGGCGATAGAAGACCAGAACACCGGCATTTGCATGTCACAGAAGAAATTAATGAGGAAGTAGAATACGAATGCCAGCGCAAGGTTTTCCCGGCCGACGGAAAAATACATCAGTGCGCTCAGAACAAAGGTAATCAATTGGGTATAACGGAATAGTTTAATTTTATCCCAGAATCGAGTCATCCAGGTGGTCACTACCATTGCCAAAATCGATGCAACAACGCCAGTAGTCAGGAAAGGTGAAATCAAGCTATCACCGCCATTCAGAAAGTATTTAGCATAATACGCTGCAACAGAGCCACGAATAACGTAGCCACACATCAGCAGTAAAATCACGACACCGAGGATGATCCACTGATCGTTACGCAATAAATACTTAAACTGCTGACCTATCGGAAGAGCGGTTATTTCCGGTTCACTGCGTTCACGGGTCGTCAAAAAACAGAAGATAAACAACAGTGACCCCATTGCCCCCATCAATCCCATAGAAAGTTGGTATCCCATCGCTTTATTGCCCTGCCCTAGCCATACAGCCAGCATGGGAACGACAATTGTCACCAGAAACGCAGCAATCTTAGTCATGACGAATCGGTAACCATTTGCGCTTAGCCGTTCAACAGGATCGTTGGTAATGACGCCAATCATAGAAATATAGGGAATGGTGATGGCGGTATAAATCAGGGTCATCAAAATATAAGTGCCATACGCCCATGCCAGCTTGGCCATATACGCCATATCTGGAGTGATAAACATCAAATAGACAGCAAAACCGAAAGGGATGGCAAACCACAGCAGCCATGGACGATAGCGTCCCCAGCGCGTATTAAGCTTATCGGTCAGTATCCCCATTGCCGGATCGATAATGGCATCAATCATTCGTACAACCACAAACAATACGCCAACATCTGCAGCACTCAGGCCATAAATATCAGTATAGAAATAAGCGAGGAGCAGCTGCATGGCAATAATTACAACGTTTATCGCCATATCTCCTGCGCCGAAGCCGATTTTTTCCACGATAGAAAGTTTCATGTTGATATTCCTTTACGCTCTTAAGCGCAAATCTGACAAACAATTAATGATGTCACTACGTGAAATAAAAACGTTTTTATTAATAAGTCATCTGCCAAACGCTTTTGATGACCATAGGGAGAGTGTAACGAGATCCAAAAAGATATAAAGGTATACCTTTATATCTTTTGATCGAATTCACATAAATTTTACGTACTGAATCCCACCCCTTAATCAAACAGGGATGAGAATCAATAGGATATCGGCAGAATTGCCTGTCGAGAGGAACGTTAAGGTGATGTCAGGATCGCGCAGCGGTGATCCTGGATCTCTTCGGCGGAAGCGCGATTCAACGTCAGCAGATTACGCTCGGTTGCCAACAGCACCAAAGAACCATCGCTCTGCTCTGCCATCGCCAGCGCAAAACGTCCCATATGTTCGCGCGCCAGGGGAACCTCTTCGGCCAGCATCAGAAACGGGCTGCGCTGCGCCAGCTCGGACTCAGTGACTCGCCGCGCCAGATATTCATGGCCCAGCAAACCGCCGGGAAGCGGCAGCCAGCGGCTGCTTATCGCACCGGCATGGCTATTGAGCTGAGTGCGCACATCTTCCCGCAGGCAGGATATATGAATATGGAAATGGTTTTGCGTGCGTCCGCTTCGGGAATTAATCGCTAACGACACCGCGCTATCCGGGACCGCCGAACCGCGGCGCTCGCTCATGATTTCGCGCCTCTGCCACGCCTGCCAGAAGAAGTTCGGCGTTAACGGGTCGAGCAGCAGCGGGCTCTCTGTACCGTTAATCCGGTATGTCGGCATCAGCAAATACTGCAATGGGCCGTTACGATCTTTAAACAGCACGTAGCCGCCCTTCAGATTAACGTCAGCGCACGGCGATGGGTTTTGATGCTGCTGTTGATTAGGCACACATTGCTGCAAAACAATCTGTCGCAGCGCGTTGGGGTTACCGGAATGCAGCCAGTACCAGCCGCCGGCCACCGCTGCCAGCACAAGTACTAACAGCAGCCATAAAAGGTATCGTACTCTTCTCATCATCTTTTCCTGTCCAGCCAGAAACGGAAGAGTAGCCTGGTTTGATGACTAAATAAAAACGCCCGGTTATTTAACCGGGCGTTCTGGGCAATTAACGCTGACTAATTTGGTCGAACGTGCCGCCGTTTGAGAAGTGCTCTTTCTGCGCCTTGGTCCAGCCACCAAACTCCTGGTCAATGGTGAACAGCTTCAGTTTCGGGAATTCATCGGCATATTTCTTCGCCACTGCCGGGTCACGTGGCCGATAGAAGTTCTTCGCCGCAATCTCCTGGCCTTCCGGCGAGTAGAGATACTTCAGATAGGCCTCAGCCACCTGGCGGGTGCCTTTTTTATCAACCACTTTGTCCACCACGGAGACGGTCGGCTCGGCCAGAATCGATTCGCTCGGGGTCACAATTTCAAACTTATCTTTACCCAGTTCGTTCGCCGCCAGCAGCGCTTCGTTCTCCCACGCAATCAGCACATCGCCGATACCGCGTTCAACAAAGGTATTGGTCGAACCGCGTGCGCCGGAGTCCAGCACCTCAACGTTTTTATACAGCGCCTTCACAAATTCCTGGGCCTTAGCCTGGTCACCGTGATTCTGATGCAGGGCATAGCCCCATGCCGCCAGATAGTTCCAGCGCGCACCGCCGGAGCTTTTCGGGTTTGGCGTAATGACCGACACGCCCGGCTTAATCAGGTCGTTCCAGTCATGAATCTGTTTGGGGTTGCCTTTACGAACCAGGAACACGATGGTGGAGGTATACGGTGCTGAGTTATCCGGCAGGCGTTTCAACCAGTTTTTATCGATACGCCCGCGTTCGGCGATCGCATCAACATCATAGGCCAGCGCCAGCGTCACGACATCAGCTTCGATACCATTAATGACCGACGTCGCCTGTTTGCCAGAGCCGCCATGCGATTGACGAATCACGACATTGTCGCCGGTCTCTTGTTTCCAGTGCGCGCTAAATGCTTTGTTGTACTGTTCGTACAGTTCGCGCGTCGGATCATAAGATACGTTTAATAACTGAATGTCTTTTGCCAGAACGCTGGCGGATGCCAGCAATAGAGTTAACCCAACGCCCCACTTGTTCATCGCACCGCTCTCTTTATGTCGTGTTGTGATGAGCTAAGCGTGCCAGAAAGCGAACCAATGATTAAAGAATAAAAAAAGATTGGCTATAACTTGTGAGTATATATCTGTGAGGGGGGTAATGCTTACCCTCTCCCGGGCAGGAGAGGGCGAGGACGAGAGGGTTACACTTCTTCCATGCGACCCAGCAGCGCCTGCAGACGATCCTGCCAGCCCT
Source organism: Klebsiella sp. I138 (assembly GCF_051131765.1). NCBI lineage: Bacteria > Pseudomonadati > Pseudomonadota > Gammaproteobacteria > Enterobacterales > Enterobacteriaceae > Klebsiella > Klebsiella sp. I138. Next base: position 4,259,962 of record NZ_CP180447.1, on the reverse strand, counting down.
GCAGCTGCTCTCTCAGCTGACCGTTTTCACGCTCCAGCTCTTCACGACCGTGCTGTGCGCCCTGAACTTCCTGCGCCAGCGTGTTGTTTTTTTCTTTCAGCTCTTCGATTTCCATCTGTAACAGAGTGATGGTATCAATCGCCTGCTGTACTTTTGATTCTAATTTCTCAAACACTTCTAATGACATCGTCATACCTCTCCTGAACTTGCAAGGCGTTGATAGAGTACTATCCCGTACACGTCGTCCTTCAAGCTGCTTCTGCGTTAGCGGGTTCTTCCCGGCCGCTTACCGAAGTAAGCTGCTGAGGATTCATTCGCCTGTCGTTGTGATGCATCCCGAATGATGTTGTGTACCTATGCGGTGACGCCTTAACGAAAATAAGCGCACTACAGTGGTCATGCTGTCGATTGTATGAATCCCCGCCTTCCCTGTCCAGCGACAACCCGCGCAGATTGCGGTTTGCAACACTTTTCAGCCTTTACCTGGCGCATTCGGCGCGTTTTCCGGGGACTTCTCTGGCAATTGTTAATCAATGGGTTAACTCAATCTGCCGAAAAAGAGGGTCAAATGTGTCACAACACGCGTTTATGGCGCGAAAACGCTCATTTTCTTGACGCAGCACACACATTTATATTTCGATATTTCTCGTTTTTGTTCGTTAACGATAAATTAACACTATGCCTACAAGGCAGCGTGGTCGTCGTCGACCTTCATACATACAATAATCACCACTTCGCTTCAGGATTCAATATGAGCCAGACATCAACATTAAAAGGCCAGTGCATCGCAGAGTTCCTTGGTACCGGGTTGTTGATCTTTTTCGGCGTTGGCTGCGTCGCGGCGCTCAAAGTTGCGGGAGCCAGCTTCGGTCAGTGGGAAATCAGCATCATCTGGGGTCTGGGGGTGGCGATGGCTATCTACCTGACCGCAGGCGTATCCGGTGCGCACCTTAACCCTGCGGTTACTATCGCATTATGGCTGTTTGCCTGCTTCGACGGGCGTAAAGTTGTTCCTTTTATCATTTCTCAGTTCGCTGGCGCCTTTTGCGCTGCGGCGTTAGTTTACGGGCTTTACTACAATCTTTTCTTCGATTTCGAACACAGCCACAATATGGTGCGCGGCAGCGTCGAAAGTCTTGAGCTGGCCGGTATTTTCTCCACTTACCCGAACCCACATATCAATTTTGTGCAGGCATTCGCGGTAGAAATGGTGATTACCGCTATCCTGATGGGCGTCATCCTGGCGCTGACTGATGACGGCAACGGCATCCCGCGTGGCCCGCTGGCACCGCTGCTGATCGGCCTGCTGATCGCGGTTATCGGCGCATCCATGGGACCGCTGACCGGTTTTGCCATGAACCCGGCACGCGACCTTGGCCCAAAAACGTTCGCCTGGCTTGCCGGCTGGGGTGACATCGCCTTCACCGGCGGTAAAGATATTCCTTATTTCCTGGTGCCGCTGTGCGCACCGATAGTGGGTGCCGCGCTAGGCGCGTTCAGCTATCGCAAGCTGATTGGCCGCCATCTGCCCTGCGACACCTGCGTCGAGGACGAGAAAGAAAGCACCTCGACTACGCAACACAATGCTTCGCTGTAATCCGACTACGGGACTCATACTATGACCGACAAAAAATATATCGTTGCGCTCGACCAGGGCACCACCAGTTCCCGGGCCGTTGTGATGGATCACGATGCCAATATCGTCAGCGTTTCTCAGCGTGAATTTGAGCAAATTTATCCGCGGCCAGGCTGGGTCGAGCATGACCCGATGGAGATCTGGGCATCGCAAAGCTCTACCCTGGTTGAAGTGCTGGCGAAGGCCGACATTAACTCCGACGAGATAGCGGCAATCGGGATCACCAACCAGCGTGAAACTGCCATTGTTTGGGAGCGCGAAACCGGTAAACCGATTTATAACGCGATTGTCTGGCAATGCCGTCGTACCGCTGAAATTTGCGAACAGCTCAAGCGTGACGGTATGGAAGAGTACATCCGCAAGGCCACAGGACTGGTGGTTGACCCGTACTTCTCCGGTACCAAAGTAAAATGGATTCTGGACCACGTGGAAGGCTCCCGCGAGCGGGCAAAACGCGGCGAACTGCTGTTCGGGACCGTGGATACCTGGCTGGTGTGGAAAATGACGCAGGGTCGTGTTCACGTCACCGACTACACCAACGCCTCGCGAACTATGTTGTTCAACATCCACGAGCTGGACTGGGATGACAAAATGCTGGAAGCGCTGGATATTCCACGCGCGATGCTGCCGGAAGTCCGTAAATCTTCCGAGGTATACGGTCAGACGAACATCGGCGGTAAAGGCGGCACGCGTATTCCAATCGCCGGTATCGCCGGTGACCAGCAGGCGGCGCTGTTCGGTCAGCTGTGCGTCAAAGAGGGGATGGCCAAGAACACCTACGGCACCGGCTGCTTTATGCTGATGAATACCGGGGAAAAAGCGGTCACATCGACTCACGGTCTGCTTACCACTATCGGCTGTGGCCCACGTGGGGAAGTGAACTATGCGCTGGAAGGTGCGGTGTTCATGGCCGGCGCCTCCATTCAGTGGCTGCGTGATGAAATGAAGCTGATCAACGACGCGTTCGATTCCGAGTATTTCGCGACTAAAGTGAAAGACACCAATGGCGTGTACGTGGTTCCGGCGTTTACCGGCCTCGGTGCACCTTACTGGGATCCGTATGCTCGTGGCGCCATCTTCGGCCTGACGCGCGGCGTGAATGCCAACCATATTATTCGTGCCACGCTGGAGTCTATTGCCTATCAGACGCGCGATGTACTGGAAGCCATGCAGGCTGATTCAGGGATTCGTTTGCACGCGCTGCGTGTCGACGGAGGGGCCGTCGCCAACAACTTCCTGATGCAGTTCCAGTCCGATATCCTGGGCACCCGCGTTGAGCGCCCGGAAGTACGTGAAGTTACGGCGCTGGGAGCCGCTTATCTGGCAGGTCTGGCCGTAGGCTTCTGGCAGAATCTGGATGAGCTGCAGGAGAAAGCGGTCATTGAGCGTGAATTCCGTCCGGGTATCGAAACCACCGAGCGTAACTACCGCTACAGCGGCTGGAAAAAAGCGGTGAAACGCGCCCTGGCATGGGAAGAGCACGACGAGTCATAACCCGAAAATGCCCGGCGGCGCTGTACTGACCGGGCTACGGACCTTTACCAGGCAATCCCCTATGGATTTCGGGTCACAGGAAGGCGACAAGTGCGCGCATCCCCGGTCACATAGATAACTCTGTGACCGGGGTAAGCAAACGTAGTCAACGCACCTGTGGCCTGAAAGACGACGGGGATTTAGCCAAAGATCGGCAGCAGCAAATACAACTTAATCACCAGCGCATTCACAATATCGATAAAGAACGCGCCAACCATCGGCACCACCAGAAATGCCATATGGGACGGACCAAAACGGTCGGTGATCGCCTGCATATTGGCAATCGCCGTCGGCGTTGCGCCGAGACCAAAGCCACAGTGACCGGCAGCCAGCACGGCGGCATCATAGTTTTTACCCATCATGCGGTAGGTAACGAAAATCGAATACAGCGCCATCGCTACCGCCTGCACCGCGAGGATGGCAAGCATCGGCAGCGCCAGCGAAGCCAGCTCCCACAGTTTCAGGCTCATCAGCGCCATGGCGAGGAACAGCGACAAGCTGACGTTACCCAGTATCGATACCGCCCGGTCAAACACGCGATAGAAGCCCGCCAGCGCCAGACCGTTGCTGAGGATCACGCCGATAAACAGCACGCAGACAAAGGTCGGCAATTCCAGCACGGTTCCCATCAGCAGTTGCGCAACCACCCTCCCGAGCGTCAGACAGATTGCGATTAAGGCAATACTTTCGATCAGCACCAGCGAGGTGATCATCCGGCCCATCTCTGGCTTTTCAAACGCGGTAGGCGCCAGCTGGTCGTCCGGCGTTCCGTCCGGAGAAGAGGAGTGTTTAACCAGATAACGCGCTACCGGGCCGCCAATCAGCCCACCCAGCACCAGGCCGAAGGTGGCGCAGGCCATTGCCACTTCGGTGGCGTTGGCAAAACCGTAACGTTCTACAAACAGCTTACTCCACGCTGCGCCGGTACCATGGCCACCAGAGAGGGTGATCGAACCGGCCAGCAGGCCCATCAGCGGGTCCAGACCCAGCAGCTTTGCCATGCCAATGCCGAGGGCGTTTTGCAGCAGCAGCAGACCCACCACCACAATCAGAAACGTCCCCAGTACTTTACCGCCTGCCCGCAGGCTGGCCAGGTTAGCGTTAAGCCCGATCGTCGCAAAGAACGCCAGCATCAGCGGGTCTTTCAGGCTCATATCAAAATCGATTTCCCAACCCATGCTTTTTTTCAGCACCAGCAGCGCCAGTGCCACCAGCAGGCCACCCGCGACGGGTTCAGGGATAGTGTATTTCTTCAGGAAGGGGACTTTCTGGACGAGTTGTCTGCCTAGTAGCAGCACCAGTGTTGCGGCAACAAGCGTCGATAAGGTATCGAGGTGAAACATAAAAAAGAGCTCCTTATTTGCGCATGATTCATTCACACGCGACGGTATTCCCGGTGTCGATAGATTCTCGTCTTGAGAAATCGGAGCCAGATTTTAAGCAGAAGCGCCTGGCAAATAACAGGAAAAGATAGTTTGTTTTGATATTGATGCGATCAAGCATACAAAATGTTAATAAAATATCCGCGGTGGTTTTTTGTATAAAAATTTCCCGCCAAAGAGTGGCAAACGTTTGCTTTTGCACTACAGTCCGATAAAATTCCCGCTTTGCCACCTTGGGATTGTTTGTGATGTCCGTTAACACCGCCGAGTCAGAAGCCGCGCAACCGGTTGCGCATAAAACAACCAGCGAATTAATCTACCGCCTCGAAGACCGCCCGCCGCTGCCGCAAACCCTGTTCGCCGCTTTTCAGCACCTGCTGGCGATGTTTGTCGCGGTCATCACGCCGGCGTTGTTAATCTGTCAGGCGCTGGGCCTTCCGGCTCAGGACACACAGCACGTCATCAGTATGTCGCTGTTCGCTTCCGGTGTGGCATCCATCATTCAGATTAAAGCCTGGGGACCGGTCGGGTCCGGACTGCTGTCGATTCAGGGCACCAGCTTTAACTTCGTTGCCCCGCTGATTATGGGCGGCACCGCGCTGAAAACCGGCGGAGCCGATGTACCAACGATGATGGCCGCGCTGTTTGGCACGCTAATGCTGGCAAGCTGCACGGAAATGGTCATCTCTCGGGTCCTGCATCTGGCCCGGCGGGTCATTACGCCGCTGGTCTCCGGCGTGGTGGTAATGATTATCGGTCTGTCGCTGATTCAGGTCGGGCTGACCTCCATCGGCGGTGGCTACTCCGCTATGGCTGACCATACCTTCGGCGCGCCGAAAAACCTGCTGCTGGCGGGTATTGTTCTGGCGCTGATCATTATTCTTAACCGCCAGCGCAACCCTTACCTGCGCATCGCCTCCCTGGTTATTGCCATGGCGGCAGGCTATCTGGCGGCCTGGCTGCTCGATATGCTGCCAACCAACAGCGCACCGGTAAACGACAGCCTGATTATGGTGCCAACCCCGCTCTATTACGGTCTGGGCATCGACTGGAGCCTGCTGCTGCCGCTGATGCTGGTCTTTATGATTACTTCGCTGGAAACCATCGGCGATATCACCGCCACGTCCGACGTATCCGAACAGCCGGTCTCCGGCCCGCTGTATATGAAACGTCTGAAAGGTGGCGTACTGGCTAACGGCCTGAACTCCTTTGTCTCCGCCGTCTTTAATACCTTCCCGAACTCCTGCTTCGGCCAGAATAACGGCGTGATTCAGTTGACCGGCGTCGCCAGCCGCTACGTCGGCTTCGTGGTGGCACTGATGCTGATCGTACTGGGCCTGTTCCCGGCGGTCAGCGGCTTTGTCCAGCACATTCCGGAACCGGTGCTCGGCGGCGCAACGCTGGTGATGTTCGGCACCATTGCCGCGTCCGGCGTGCGTATCGTCTCTCGCGAACCACTGAACCGCCGCGCGATTCTGATTATCGCCCTGTCGCTGGCGGTTGGCCTCGGCGTCTCCCAGCAGCCGCTGATTCTGCAGTTTGCCCCTGACTGGCTGAAGAACCTGCTCTCCTCCGGTATTGCTGCCGGCGGGATTACGGCGATTGTTCTGAATTTGGTTTTCCCTCCAGAGAAGTCGTAATCTTCTTCGCCCCGGCAGCACTTTGTGCGCCGGGGCGGCACCAACACCTGAACCCGTCACGCTGTCATCTAAAAAAACAACTCCTGTCTTGAGGATTGCGCATAAATCGTGCATAACAGCCCTATGTGCACCTCTCAGGATGGAAGATCATGAAATTTCTTGGAAAGCTGGTCCTCTGGCTATCGATCGCCCTGCTGGTCGCCATCGTTGCTGCCTGGTTCCTGCTACAGACCCACTGGGGTTCACGCCAGGCCAGCGCCTGGCTGAGCGAGGGTACCGGCTGGCAGGTCTCCTTCGATGCGATGGATCACAGCTTCTCTTCACCTCTCCATCTACAGCTGCAAAATGTCACTTTCGGGCGCGACGGCAAACCGCCGACTCTGGTGGCTAAAACGGTGGATATTGGCTTCAGTACCCGCCAGTTCAGCGACCCGTTGCACGCCGACGAAATTGTCCTCAGCGACGGGACGTTGAATCTCTCGCCGTCTTCCGCGTCTTTACCTTTTGCCGCCGACCGTTTGCAGTTGCGCAATATGGCGTTTAACAGCCCGGAAACCGGCTGGGCGCTGAGCGCACAGCGCGTCGACGGAGGCGTCAGCCCCTGGGCACCGGAAGCGGGCAATGTACTGGGCAAAAAGGCCCAGATTCAGATGAGTGCGGGGTCGCTGACCCTGAACGGCGTTGACGCCAGTAATGTCTTGATTCAGGGCAGTCTCGATAATGGCGAAGTGACGTTATCCACGCTGGGCGCCGACATCGCGCGTGGTACGCTGACCGGTAACGCCAGACGCAACGCCGACGGCAGCTGGCTGGTGGATAATCTGCAGCTCAACGAAATTCGCCTGCAGAGCGATAAATCGCTGGCGGAATTCTTCACCCCGCTGACCAGCGTCCCTTCGCTGCAAATTGGCCGTCTCGATATGACCGATGCCCGTTTACAGGGGCCGGACTGGGCGGTGACGGATCTCGATCTTAGCCTGCGTAACCTGACCCTGAGCCACGGCGGATGGCAGAGCGATGACGGCACCCTGTCGATGAACGCCAGCGATTTTATTAACGGATCGCTGCATCTGCTTGATCCTATCGCCAATGCTGAATTCTCACCGCAGGGTATTGCGCTGCGCCAGTTCACCTCGCGCTGGGAAGGTGGGATGGTACGGGCTTCTGGCAACTGGCTGCGCGCCGGTAACGCGCTGGTACTGGATGACGCCGCGTTTGCCGGGCTGGAGTACACCCTTCCTGAAAACTGGAAACAGCTGTGGATGGCGTCGCTGCCAACATGGCTGGAAAGCCTGACGCTGAAAAAATTCAGCGCCAGCCGCAATCTCATTATCGATATCGACCCGACGTTCCCGTGGCAGATCACCGCCCTTGACGGCTACGGCGGCGAACTGCAGCTGGTGAAAGATCACCGCTGGGGCGTGTGGAACGGCAGCGCAACGCTGAACGCCGCTGCCGCAACCTTTAACCGCATCGACGTTCGCCGGCCGTCGTTGAAGCTTAACGCCAACGCCTCCACGGTCAATATCAACGAGCTGAGCGCCTTTACCGAGCGCGGCATCCTCCAGGCCACGGCGGCCATTTCGCAGCTCCCCCAGCGTCAGGTCACGCTCAGTCTGAACGGTCGCGGTGTACCGCTGAATATTTTGCAGGAATGGGGCTGGCCAGCGCTACCGGTTTCCGGCGATGGTAACTTCCAGCTGACCGCCAGCGGCAGCGTGCAGGCCGATGCCCCGCTAAAACCAACGGTGAGCGGCCAGCTCAGCGCGGTAAATATGGAAAAACAGCAGGTCGCGCAGGTGATGCGCAACGGTCAGGTAAGCAGCGAACCGACTCAGACTGTCCCCACCCCGCCAGCCCCTTAACGTCCTCCAGCCCTCTCTCCGCCGGTGAGAGGGCATCTTCTTCCACCATGCCATTTTCCGTCCCCACAAGGTATCCCCTTCCCGGCAGCGAAACCTGTGTGCATTTTGCGGCTGTTTGTACCTATTTCCCGCAACATGTTTCCTTCAAAGATCGGAATTGCTATAAACAAATAACTGGAAGTAGATAAAACAATAATCAACCCTATGTAAATATAAAAATAAAGGAACAACTATGTCCGCAATACGTCAACGTATTCTGGAGAATATGCAAAAATTCTCCAGAGCAATGATCGGTGCAGTCTTGTTCTTGCCCGTCATTGGCCTGATTCTGGCACTCAGTTCTGTCTTAACCAACCCAACATTAATTTCTGAAACCAGCTTTTTACATCAGCTCGGACAATTACTCGGCGATACCTTCTGGCCTTTATTCGGCAACCTTGGGTTACTCTTTTGCGTCGGTATTAGTTATGGCCTGGCGAAAGATAAAAAAACAGAAGTCGCGCTGGTTTCGGTCATGTGTTTTATTATGTTTCTGGGCGCCAACCATTCATGGCTGGAGCATATCCACGGTATCGCCGAAAAAATTAATGGCGAATATTACGGAACCGGTCAGACGCAGCTCCTCGGTTTTGTGGTCGTCGATATGGGGGTTTTCCTCGGCATTATCCTCGGCTGCACCATCGCCTGGGTACATAATAAAGTCTCGAACATTGAACTGCCCGGCGCACTGTCGATGTACGGCGGTGCCAAGCTAACGCTGGTGGCGATGACGCCGGTGGTCATTTTCTACGCTATCGCTTTTACCTGGATCTGGCCGTTTATGACCCACGGTATCGGGGCGTTAACCGGGTTTATGAAAAATGCTGGCGTGGCGGGCGTCTTCGTTTACGGCTTCTTTGAAAAATTCCTGATCCCTACCGGCCTGCACCATTTCGTCTGGTCCCCCTTCCAGCTGACGCAAATCGGCGGCACGCTGAACGTCGATGGTCAGGTAGTTTCCGGTACCCAGGCGATATTTCTCGCCTATATGCGCCATCCGGATCTGACTCCGGTAATGAACGATGCTCTGCGCTTTTCACAGCAGGGAATGACCACGATTTTCGGCCTCGCAGGCGCATCTCTGGCCTTTTATCACACTGCAAAACCGGAGAAAAAAATGATGGCTAAGGCGATTTTGCTGCCCGCCATTATTACCTCGATGCTGACCGGAATTACCGAACCGATTGAATTCACCTTCCTGTTCGTGTCGCCGCTGCTGTGGGTGATTCACGCCACTTTGACCGCCGCCTCACAGGCAATTTGCGACCTCTTTACCGTCCGTCCCTGGGGCGCATCCGGGCTTATCGAATTCCTGATTTATAACCTGCCGCTGCCGGTCTCATTAACGCGTTGGCCGGGGTACATTCTTATCGGTATCGGTCAGTTCGCCGTTTATTACGTCATTTTCCGGACCCTGGTGGTGAAGCTGAATCTGAAAACGCCGGGCCGTGAAGACGACGACAATGTGAAGCTTTACAGCAAAGCAGATTATCGCCAAAAGGTCGGCAATCCGCAGTCGGTTACCGATGAGATTATTAATGGCCTCGGGGGCAAAGAAAATATTATTTCCGTCGATAACTGTTTCACGCGCCTGCGCGTGGTGATTAAGAATATGGATTTAGTTGATGACCTCATATTAAAAAGTACCGGTGCTAATGGCGTCGTGAGAAATCGTAATGAAGTTCAGGTTATTTATGGCGTCAAAGTGGGACAAGTTCGTTCCCGGGTTGATAGCTGGCTAGCAGAAAATTAATTGGGAGTGATGTATGAAATTAACCGTATTAGGCGGGGGCGGCGTGCGCTCTGCGTTTCTGGCGAAATCTCTGGCTTATAACGCGCACCGTATTGGTTTAACCGAAGTGGTATTTCTGGACAGCTCAGCGGATAATCTGGCTCTGTTTGGTGAAATTGCCCGCTATGTTTTTAAGACAATTCGTTCTGATATTACATTTAGCACGACCACCGATCCGGTCGCCGCGCTGAAAAACACCAATTATGTGATTACCACACTGCGGGTTGGCGGCGACGAGAGCCGCATTCGCGATGAGCGCATTGCGCTTGAGCATAACACCCTGGGCCAGGAGACCACCGGCGCCGGTGGTTTTGCCATGGCGATGCGTTCGATCCCGGCGATCCTCAACTACTGCCGCCTGATCGAAGAACATGCCGCCGAAGATGCGATCCTGTTTAACTTTACCAACCCGTCTGGGCTGGTGACTGAGGCGATCATCAAGTCAGGCTTTAAGCGCCGCGTGTATGGCATTTGCGATGCGCCGTCGGAGCTGATTCGCGAACTGCCCGAGATTTTGGACTGCGACGAGCGTGATCTCAGCGTGGAGTGTTACGGGCTGAACCATTTTTCCTGGTTTACCCACATTACGGTGCGCGGCGAAGAGGTTACCGAACGCCTGATTGCCAACCCGGATTTATACCGTAAAACGGCGATGCAGTATTTCTCGCCGGAGCTGGTTCAGCTGTGCGATAAGCAATTACTCAACGAATATCTCTATTATTACTATTATCGCGAAGTGGCGTTAAAAGCGATTCAGGACGCCCCCGAAACCCGCGGCGAGCAGATCGCCCGCATCAACCGCGATATGCGCGATGAGCTGCACACCGTTGATGTACGTACCAACCCGGAAGCCGCGTTTAATTTATGGATGAAACACTACCTGCGCCGGGAAAATAGCTATATGCAAAACGAGTCGCAGCAGGAGAAGTTCCATACCCGCGAACCGCTCACCTTACAGCAGTTTATCGAAGAGCCGGATACCGGCGGCTACGCAGGCGTGGCGCTGGATATTCTGGAGGCGGTCAACAGCACCACCACCAAACGTATTGTCGTATCGATATCCAACAACACCACCCTCGATTTTTTACGCCCTGATGACGTCATTGAGATTAGCTGCGATCTGAGCAGAGAGGGTCTGAAGCCGGTCACTCCGGCACACGTGCCAACGGCGCAGAAAAACATGATAGCCAGCGTCAAAGAGTATGAACGTCTGGCGGTGGCGGCCATTCTGCAGCGAGATAAATCGCTGGCGATCCGGGCGCTAATGGCCCACCCGCTGGTCGGTTCATATTCGCTGGCGCAGAAGCTGGCAAACGCCTACCTCGACGATAAGCTGTTTGCCGACTGGCAATAAGCGCCCGGCCCACTCCCCCGGATGGCGGCGAACGCCTTATCCGGGCTACCGGATCGGCATGATTTGCCGGTTTTGTCGCCCGGACAGGCGCGTTAAGCGCCCCCTCCGGGGATCCCTGTCTGCATAAACCACATCTTCAGCAAGCGCTCAAAACCTAAAATACAGTAGCCAAAAAACGGGTTGCTCCAGTAGATATCATCATCAAATTTCTGCGGGTCATGAATAATAAACGCGGCATCTGCCGCCTGCGCCAGCGGGCTTTGATAATCGCCGGTAAAGCAGACCAGGTTAATCTCCTTCCCCTCCAGCGCCTTGACCCAGTTCAGGGCCGAGCTACTGCGCCCGGATTTTGAGACTATCCAGATGGAGTCGAATTTCGCCGCGTTCTTCTGCTCAAGGATTTCGTAATCTGGCCACAGTGCGAGGCTGGCGTTTACGCCGGTCACCAGGAATTTATTATAAATATATTGCGCAATCAGCTGAGAGAAACCGCTGCCGTGAATCAGGATCCGCTGATGTTGCAGGCTTTCCAGCAGCGGCGCCAGTTGCTCTGTGGGCTGGATACTCATGTAGTCGATGTCGTTGGTGACATCGAGTTTCGGCATGGTGATATTGAACTTGATGAAATAAACCAGCTCCAGCCAGCCGCTGAACTTCAGCTTCTTCGCCAGCCGCACCAGTGAGGAAGGGTTGCTATAGCAGCGCTCAGCGACGGTCCGAATCCCTTCCCGCACACATTGTTCAGGGTCATTCTGGATAAAACGCAGCACGGTCATTTCCGTTTTGCTCAGCTTCACGTCACGAAAGATATTCTCTAAGTCCATTGCGGGCTCCTCTCAGCGGCAGAGTACGCTACCACCAAACCGCAAGGGTGTCTGTGGGGGAACTCACTGGCAGAGAACGGTAGCAACCGCGGTAGCATGCGGGCGCCACGGTGGTTTCAGGCGCGATGCCATTCACCGTATCTCACTATCCGCAGTCGTTTTTTTCTGCCGGGCCCCGCTCGCAGAAAATATATAAAAGTGTAACCCACGGATTTTGCGAGGGTTTGTGTCAGACTGTTCTGTAAAGTCCAGTTTTAACAGTAAAAAAATGCGTTTAGGTATGTGGTAAATGCCTGAAAGTAGCTATAATGCGCCCCGCCTCCATGTAGCAATCGAGGCGCGGAAGATCGTCATCTCCGGTGAGGTGGCTGGACTTCAAATCCAGTTGGGGCCGCCAGCGGTCCCGGGCAGGTTCAACTCCTGTGATCTTCCGCCAGTTTGCTTCCTCTGAATTCCATCGCGTTCAATAAATCCCTTATACTACAGTCTATTGCAATCAGTAATATTCTCCTGTGCTGATCCTGATCTCGAATATGAGTCCGTTATAATCAGGAATAACCGACTTCATGTGGGCGACATACTCTGGCAACCGTCAGGCTTATCAGCACATGGCTGCGCGAAGGGAGGGCCCCTGAGAAGCCCCGCCCCCATCAGAAGTAATAACCAATATTGACGTTAGTGCGGAAATACCATTTGCCGCTGCCCTCAGACTGGGTGCTGGTCCAGCCGGTGGAGTTCAGCGCGCCGCCCCACGGATTAACGTTCTTCGCCCAGCTGAGATCGACCCAGAACATCACCGGTAGTGCGAAGACCTGTACACCAAGGGTGTTCATCTGCGAATCTTGCCAGCCACTTTTGTCTTTCCACAATACGCTGTAATCGTTATAGAGGCGCAGCTTCGAGACGGCTCCCCACTTCACATCAAGGTCGCGGGCGAGGTTCAGCGATGCGGTGGTGGCTTTAGCCGGGATCAGGTAGGCCGGGGTCAGGCCGTTGCCCCCCATCAGAATCGTATCGTCGCTGACGCCCGCCGGGTTCTTCGGATCGTACTGGTAGCGGATCAGCTGCGAGGTGAGCTGCCACGGCCCGTTATGCAGCATCCCGTGCACGCCCGCTGCCCAGAAGGTGCCGTCATCGTCGGTCTCACGGTTGTGCAGCCGTGCCAGCGCCAGCGAGCCGCCCAGCTCGTTGTTCCAGCCGCCGCCGTGGAAATCACGCGCGACGCGCACGTTAACCTGATCGCGCTTTTCATTATGTTGCTGGTGTTGGGTTGGGTAGATCGTGTTTTTCAGCCGATCGTAATCCCCGACATCCGGCGCATAGCGTAAATTCTCCGGCTCCATCCACGGGAAATAAGCTACATCCAGCGACCAGTTATTATCGTGATATTGATAGTTAACGCCGCTACCGGCGCTGACGCCAAAGCCGAGATAAAACGGAATACCGTAGGACCAACCAAATTGTGGATAAGGCTCCAGGCCGAAAGGTTTGCCAGGTATCCCCAACTGGATATTATTATTATCATCGATGCGATATCCCACATAGGCGCGATCGATGGCATATTTTCGGTGGTCCTGAAACCAGAATCCGGCATCAAAGAAATAGTTATTATAAAAGCCGCTGCTATCGATACGAAACGTATCAAACCGCAGATGCGGCGGGTTACGATAATTACTGCCTTTCCAGTCTTCGTAGCGGTAATTCGCGCGCAGCGCGCCGCCAAAATCCAGCCCGGCAAGATTATCCGCACTGCGCCAGCCGATATGCGGAAACGGCTTGCCGTCGTCTGCCCGTGCCAGCCCGCTGGCGCTGGCGGCCAGCAGCAGGGAAAGGATTAATTTACGCATAGCGAATGCCTCACGTTATAATTTAATAAGCGATAAAAGTTCTCGCCGCTTAATATCGGCGTTTTTATTTATTCTGTCTCAGCAGTGAAACGATCCTTCAATTAGCGTGTTTTTTATATTTATTGTTCCAGATATGAAACCTTGTTTATTATTTGATAAAGGAAAAGTCGCACGCACAATGCCTTGAGTCAAGACATAAACCTTGAGCAATAACGCAATATTCTTATTCCCTGAAGCAGATATTCATATTTGTGGTGTCAACACAAAAATATTCTCAAATATGAAACACGGCATCAGCGGTGCATGACACATTGTGCAGCTCTTCGTTGCGCAATATTCCTCACGAGGATCTTTATGTTGTACCGTCCCCGTCGGCGAAGTCGGCGTCTGCGCACAGAACGGGTTACGACATCGCCTGAACTGATTTTCACCTTTCCAATATAACTCTTATCGCCCGCACCCCGTTTTTCCCTCCTCATCCACGGTCTACCATTAATGGATTGCCACCCGAAACCCCATTTGATAACCGGAGAGTGTATGAAAGCGATCGCCATTACCCGCGCCGCAACAGAAGGCAGCAACATCCCATTTTTAAGCGACATTGCGCTACCGGTTCCGGTTGCCGCAGGGCATGACCTGCTGATTGAAGTAAAGGCCATTTCCGTTAACCCGGTGGATACCAAAGTCCGCGCCGGGTTTACCGGCGATACCCCGCGCGTGCTGGGCTGGGATGCGGTAGGCATTGTTAAATCGGTCGGCGAGGCGGTCACGTTGTTCACTCCGGGCGATGAAGTCTGGTACGCCGGCGCGCTAGGGCGCGCGGGAAGCAATAGCGAGTATCAGCTCGTCGACGAGCGGATTGCCGCATTGAAACCGCGTTCGCTGGATAATGCCGCCGCCGCCGCCCTGCCGCTGACCGCCATCACCGCCTGGGAACTGTTGTTCGACCGTCTTGGCATACAGGAAGGCGGCAACGCCGGGGACACGCTGCTGATTGTCGGCGCAGCGGGCGGCGTCGGCTCCATTCTCACGCAGCTGGCGCGTAAACTGACCGCCATGACGGTGATCGGCACGGCTTCGCGTCCGGAAAGCCAGAAATGGGTGCTTGATGCCGGCGCGCACCACGTTATCGATCATACGAAGCCACTTAGCGAAGAGCTGGTGCGGATTGGGGTCAACGCGGTCACACACGTTGCCAGTCTCAACAACACCCAGCAGCATTACCCTCAGCTGATTGCGGCGCTCGCCCCGCAGGGCAAGCTGGCACTGATTGACGATCCGGAAGCTCTCGACGCCCGACCGCTGAAGGCCAAAAGCATCTCGCTGCACTGGGAGTTTATGTTTACCCGCTCAATGTTTGAAACGGCGGATATCATTGCCCAGCATCGGCTGCTGACCCGCGTCGCCGCGCTGATTGATGATAAAACGATTAAAACCACGCTCGGCGCACACTACGGCGCGATCACCGCGGAGAATCTGCAGAAAGCCCACGCTCAGCTCGAAACCGGCCGCGCGGTGGGCAAAATCGTACTGGAAGGGTTTTAAGATGATGAGCGAAGCAGTATCTATTATTGCCGTTCTGAAAGCCCGACCGGGAAAAACGGCCGAGTTGCAGCAAGCGCTGAAAGCATTGCTATCGCCAACCCGTCAGGAACCAGGCAATCTGGATTACGCCCTGTTCCAGCTGCGTGATATGCCGGATACCTTCTACATGCGCGAATCGTGGCGTGACCCGTCTGCACTGGAGGCACATATCGCCCTGCCGCACTTCCAGGCCTTTATCGCGCAAATGGATAGCCTGCTGGCCGAGCCTCTGCGCCTGGATTATCTGACGCCGGTTGAGTAATCTCCCCAATCCTTTCGCCCCCCGGCCGTGCAGGGGGGCTGCATCTTTTTCATCCCTTTCTTTTTAACACTCTGAGCTAATCGCCCCACGTCCCGCGCTGACCAGGCTACGCTTACCGTTGCCGCCAAAAAGCAGGTCATCCCCTCCGAATCATCCAGCTCGTTCATTCAGAAAGAGGTTTCGCTATGCAGATCAATGCTATTGGTACGTACTCCGCCACCCAACCGCTGAAATCGATGGCCATCTCCCGCCGCGATCCTGGTCCTCACGATGTGCAGATTGCCATCGATTACTGCGGCGTCTGCCACTCCGACCTTCATCAGGCACGATCCGAATGGGCCGGTACGCTCTATCCTTGCGTGCCGGGGCATGAAATTGTCGGCCAGGTGACCGCCATCGGTAATCAGGTCTCGGGGTTCAACGTCGGCGACCTGGTCGGTGTCGGCTGCATGGTCGACAGCTGTAAACAGTGTGAAGAGTGCGAAGCGGGGCTGGAAAACTACTGCGATCATATGATCCTCACCTACAACGGCCCGACCACAGACGCCCCCGGACATACCCTCGGCGGTTATTCTCAGCAGATTGTGGTGCACGAACGCTACGTACTGCACGTGCGCCATCCGAAAGAGCAACTCGCCGCCGTGGCACCGCTGCTCTGCGCGGGGATCACCACATACTCCCCGCTACGCCACTGGAACGTCGGGCCGGGGAAAAAAGTCGGCATCGTGGGTATCG
Source organism: Klebsiella sp. I138 (assembly GCF_051131765.1). Lineage (NCBI taxonomy): Bacteria > Pseudomonadati > Pseudomonadota > Gammaproteobacteria > Enterobacterales > Enterobacteriaceae > Klebsiella > Klebsiella sp. I138. The sequence continues at coordinate 4,243,469 of NZ_CP180447.1, read as the reverse complement.
GCGGGCTGGGACATATGGGGATAAAGTTGGCCCACGCCATGGGCGCCCACGTGGTGGCCTTTACTACCTCAGAATCGAAGCGGGAAGCGGCGAAAGCGCTGGGCGCGGACGAGGTGGTTGTCTCGCGCAACGAGGACGAAATGGCCGCACATGTGAAAAGCTTCGACTTCATCCTCAACACCGTGGCGGCACCGCACAATCTCGATGCCTTCACCACGTTGCTCAAACGTGATGGGACCCTGACCCTAGTAGGGGCACCGGCCAGCCCGCATCCTTCACCAGAAGTGTTTAATCTGATTTTCCGCCGCCGCGCGATTGCCGGCTCGATGATTGGTGGGATCCCGGAAACCCAGGAGATGCTAGACTTCTGCGCTGAACACGGCATCGTCGCCGATATCGAACTGATTCGCGGCGATCAGATCAACGAAGCCTGGGAGAGAATGGTCAAAGGGGACGTGAAGTACCGCTTCGTGATCGACAGCGCCACCCTCGCCGGTTAAGGGCCGCGCCGAAAGGTTCGTCGCCACTCCCTCGGGCTCACGCCGAAGCGGGATTTAAACTGCTGGCGCCAGGTCACGGCGGAACGGAAGCCCACCATTTCCGCCACTTGCTCCACCGGCATACCTCCCGCTTCAAGCAGGACCTGGCTGCGCCGCAGACGCTCGGCGGTCAGCCAGTCGGCGATACTCATACCGGTGGCCTGGGTAAAATGGCGGGTGAGCGTCCGGCGGCTCATTGCCACCACCTGCGCCAGCGTGTCGAGGTTGTGCGGTTCGGCAATATGCTGCTGGAGATACTCCAGCAGGCCATTAATCCGCGTATCGCGGGTGTTTTTCGGCACCGGCTGGGCGATAAACTGCGCCTGGCCACCTTCGCGATGGGGAGGAACAATCATGCGCCGGGCAATCTGATTTGCGACGAGGCTGCCGAAACGCTGGCCGATAATGTACAGGCAACAATCGAGCGCCGCCGCCGTGCCTGCGGAGGTAATGATCCGCTGGTCATCCACATACAGCGCATTGATATCCAGCTGCACCTGGGGAAACAGCTGCTGAAACGCCTGCTCAAACTCCCAGTGGGTGGCGGCTCGTTTGCCATCCAGCAGCCCGGCATAGCCCAGTACAAAAGCGCCAAGGCACAGGCCGACAATCTCCGCGCCCTGCTCTCTGGCCCGCACCAGGCTGTCCAGCAGCGACTGCGGCGGGCGCTGATGCACCGCGCCCCAGAACGGCACCACCACGATATCGGCCTGTTCAAGGGCCTTAAAATCGGCGCTGGCATTGAGCGCAAAGCCATCGCGAGCGGTCAACAATCCCGGCCGTTCAGCACAGATCTGCAGGTTAAAGCGTTTCGTTTCCGAGACGCTATCGCCAAACAGCATACAGGGAACCGAGTAGTGGAAAGGGCTAAAGCCATCCACGGCGACAATCGCGACATCGGTGAGTTTCATGGTGCCCTCCGTTCCCTGCAATACGTTAAAAGAAAAGACTTTCCCCATCCTGCGGGATGCTGACCGCATCGGCAATCTGATTGTCAGCCACATACTCGCGCAGCTCCTCGCGGCTCAGCAGGCAGTGGTTAACCGCTTCGAGATGGATAGCCACAATGTGTGCTTCCGGCAGCGTGAAATGCGCTTTCAGTACATCCTCTTTGCCCATGATAATCGGGCCAAAACCGATCACATGCGCGTATCCGGCATTCAGCACCACCACGTCAGGGTGCAGTCGCCGCATGTCGGATTCAATCTCCGGGCGCCAGATGGTATCCCCCACCAGCCACAGCGTTTTCTCCTGCGGATGGCGGAACACCACCCCACAGGCCTCACCCAGGCGCTCCGCCATGGCCGGTACCGCATAGGTGCGATCGCTGCCGTGCTGCCCGGAAGTGGTTTTCTGCAGCGTCACCCCGTCAAACTCGCTGTGCTCAGACAGCAGGCGAATATCGCTGAACCCCTGCCCACGCAGCAGCCCGGCATCGGCTTCATGCTGCACGAAAACCGGCAGCGTTTTCGGGATCGCAGCGATCGCCGCCTCGTCCCAGTGATCTTCGTGGGTGTGGGTGACGATCGCGGCATCGACATCCACCAGCGTATCGACGGAAACAGGCAGCCCCACCAGCGGGTTACGCAGTCCGGCCCGCGCGGTGCCGGCAAATCCCGGCCAGGCACCCTGCTGCGCCAGCATCGGGTCAATCAGAAATTTTTTACCTGCATACTCAATCAGTTGCGTTGCATTACGAATGTGGGTCATTTTCATGATGTTCACTCCTCTTCGCGGTTATCTGGCGAACATCGTACGTCCCACAAGCCTGGCGCAATATGGGCATCTGGGCAATGATCGATGGGATTGGGCCAACTTTCCCCGGTTGCCATCGGCCCCAGGCTATGGTGTGCTGAACGCTCGTTTCCTGAGGAAGTGGCTACGATGAAAAAGAAACTGACCGTCGCCGATATGCACGACGCCGAAGTGATTGCGCAAACCCCGTGGTTCAGCATGCGTAAGGTGGCCATCGACGTCACAGACGCCGAGCGCCGCGATTTTTACTCCATCCACTACCCGCGCCCGGCGGTGGGTATTGTGGCTATGCAGCAGGACAAAGTGCTGCTGATCCGCCACTACCGGTATCTGATCGATAAGGTCGTGTGGGCTATTCCGTCCGGCGGCATTGATGAAGATGAAGAACCGCGCGCGGCGGCCCTGCGCGAGCTGCGGGAAGAGACCGGCTATCGGGCAAAATATGCCGAAGAAATTATCCGCTACAACCCCTCCTACGGCAGCAGTGACCAGCTGTTTATCACCTGGCTTGCCCGCGATCTGGAGTATGTTGGAATGGATGCGAATCAGGATGAGGTGATGGAAACGGGATGGTTTACCTTCGCGGAAATCAGCCAGCTTATCGCCCGCGGCGAGATGCCAGACGGGCTGTCGCTGGTACCGCTGCTGCATCTGATGGCCCAGCAGCGGGCCGGTTAACGCAGCGGTTTAAGCATCCGCCAGCGGAACCACAGCTGGGCCGCCAGAATCAGCATCCCGCCGATAATCTTTTGCAACGGTAGCTGTTCGCCGTACCACAGTGCGGCGGCAATTACCGTCAGCAGCGGTTCCAGCACCATAATAATCGCAGCGCTCGCCACCGCCGCGTACTTCTGCCCCTTCATTTGCAGGCCGAAACGCAGACTGGTGGCAATAACGATGCTGGCCAGCAGCCAGCCGAAGGTGGGCAGCGTAAACGGCTGGTCCCAGGTTTCGACGGCGAGGGAGATCCCCAGCCCAACAATCCCGGTCATCGCCAGCTGCACGGTCGTCAGCGGGATCAGCGGCACCTCGCGGGCGCAGCGGCTGGTGTAGCAAAACCAGATCGACTGCACCAGCGCGGTCAGCAGAAACCAACCCTGACTGGGGGTGAACGTAATCGGCATATGCAGGCTGAGCAGCCCGAGGCCCACAATCGCCACCGGCAGGCACTCCCAGTAAGCCCTGGCCGGACGCGTCTTCATCATCACCCATGCGGTGAGCGGGACGAACAGCATCGACAGGCTCATAATAAACGCCCCTTCGCCCAACGAGGCGGTGGTCGATACCGAGTAAATCCACAGACACAGGTTCAGCGCAAACCACAGCCCACCAATGGTCATCTGTCGCCAGTGGCGTTTCTCCACGCGAAAGCCGCGACAGAACGGCAGCAGCAGGAGTGCCGCAAAAAAGAAGCGCAGCCCGAGGAAGGCGAAAACCGGCATCCCCGCAATGGCTTCACGAGAAAATATCCACCCGCATGCGGCGATAGCCGTGGCGGCTACCAGCAGTAAATCCGCCTGACGCTGCCGGACCATATTCACCTCTCCTTGTGTTGGCGATTACCAGCCGGGAACCGCCCCACCGTTAAAGATAGTCTCTGCCGCTTTTGCTACTTCCGGCGACTGATAGGACTGCATGAATTCCTTCACGTTTTCCGCGTTTTTGTTCTCATCGCGGGTCACAATGATATTCACGTAGGGGGAGTTTTTATCTTCGATAAAAATCCCGTCATGCACCGGCGACAGCCCGGTTTGCTGAAGATAGGTGGTGCTGATAATCGCGACATCGACTTTCGGGTCGTCGAGCACGCGCGGCAGCTGCGCGCCTTCAAGCTCCATAATGTTCAGGTGACGCGGGTTGTCAGTTATGTCGACCGCCGTCGGCAGCAGCCCGGTTCCTGCTTTCAGGGTAATCAGCTTCTCCTGCTGCAACAGCAGCAGCGCGCGGCCAAGGTTTGTCGGGTCGTTAGGGATAGCGATGGTCGCACCGTCTTTCAGGTCAGCCACCGATTTTACTTTGCGCGAGTAGCCCGCCATCGGGAACACGAAGGTGTTGCCGACCGCCACCAGATGATAGCCATGGGCTTTGTTATCCTGCTCGAGGAACGGCCGGTGCTGGAAGACGTTAGCATCCAGATCGCCGGCGTTAGTGGCCTCGTTAGGCAGGAGCGAACCGCTGAAGCCCACCAGCTCGACATCCAGGCCATATTTCTCTTTGGCGACCTTTTTTGCCACTTCCGCCACATCCTGTTCCGCACCGTTGATGACGCCGACTTTAATGTGTTTCGCATCGCTACCTTTCTGATCGCAGCCCGCCAGCAGCAGGCCTGCCAGCACTACGACAGCGGCTGTCCGTAAACGCAATTTCATCATTTTTACCCTGTCAGTCCATAGAAGATCGTTATTATTTTTCGACCGAAACTATAACGACTTTATGGTCAGGTTTTAAACTGCAAAAACAGCAACCGGAAATAAAATCATCTACCGGTGTTTGGCTTCATGCGCCAGCAGCCACGCTTTGCGTGCAAGGCCGCCGCCGTAGCCGGTCAGGGAGCCATCTTTGCCGATAATACGATGGCAGGGAATAACGATCGCCACCCGATTCGCGCCGTTGGCGTTGGCGACAGCCCGCACCGCGCTGCTTTTCTCCAGCCGCTGCGCCAGTCCCTGATAGTGTTCGGTGGTGCCGTACGGCACCGCCTGGAGCTGCTGCCAGACCGCCAACTGAAAGTCGCTGCCCGGCGTATCCAGCATCAGGGAAAAATGGCACCGCTGGCCGGCAAAATATTCGCCGATCTCCTTCACTGCCTGCCGCGTATGCTCATTCTCTCCGGCGATAATATTGGCCGACAGCAGACGCTGGATATCGCGAAACTCCGTCTCCAGCATCCGCCGGTCAACAAACTCCAGCAGGCAAATGCCGCGCTCGCTGGCGCAGACAAACATCGGACCGATGGGAGTGGTGAAGCGGTGGATCACAATCACCTGCGCCGCCTGGCTGGGCGCGTGGCCGGTGAGTTTTTTACAGGTATAGCCAAAACCACTCAGCGAGTCGTAGCCGCTGTCAAAGGCAACATCGGTGGCACGACGCCCGCCCTTAAGTTCCTGTAAGGCGGTGTTCACCCGCAGCATCCGTTGAAAAGCCTGAAAGGTCATCCCGTAGTGGTGCGTAAACCAGCGGCGTATCCGCTCCGGGCTGATGTGCTGCTGGCGCAGCTGGTCGTCGCTTATCCGCGCTTTTGGGTTATCCCGCAGCTGGCGCATCACCTGCTCCACCATGGGCGGCGCAGAGCTGGCGTTTTCCGTTGGCCGGCAAATTTTGCACGGGCGAAATCCGGCGCTGAGCGCAGCTTTAAAATCGTGGTAAAACTCAACGTTCTCCCGCTTTGGCTTGCGGGCCCGACAGGTGGCAAGGCAGAACACGCCGGTGGTTTTCACACCCACGAAAAAAACACCCGCATACCCGGAATCGCGTGCCAGCAGCGCGGCGTACCAGGTATCGCATAAACCGTTATCAGTCACCTGCATGGCCAAACACTCCGTTAAACGATTGCTGCTGTCGCACGCTGCGTAGCAGAGTAAGCAGATACTCCTGCTGCGCGCTATGTAGCGCATTACCCATAGATACCCGCTTCACCCCAAGGCTTGCAAGCTCGCTAATTTCTGGCAACGCGGGCATGGCCATCACGTTCAGCGGCAGTGCAACCGCCGCCACAATCGCCGCAATATCCGCAGCCCCGGTGATGCACGGCACAAACAGGCCATCGGCGCCGTGTTGGGCATACAGCTGACCTCGAACAAGCGTCTCTGCCAGCGCCTGTGGCCGGTTCAGCAAAAACGCATCGGTCCGAATATTCAGAAACAGCGATATACCCGCCTGCACCAGACCCGCTTTAATCGCCCGCAGGCGCCGGGCAAAGACCTGCGCATCAACCAGAACACGTTCCCCCTCGTTAACCAGGCTGTCTTCGAGATTCACCCCTACCACGCCGGTTTGCGCCAGCGCGCGCAGGTTCTCGACGACCGTGGCGACGCTGGCGCCATATCCGGCCTCCATGTCCACGCTCAGCGGAAGCGCCACCCGCGCACGGATGCGGGTGACCAGTTGCAGCAGGTCAGCGAACGGCAACGCTTCGCCGTCATGCAGGCCCTGCCCGTGGGCGATGGCGGCACTGGACGTGCCGATTGCGGTATATCCTGCATCGGCGGCAACGTGTGCGCTGGGGACGTCCCAGACGTTAGCCAGCAGCATTGGCGTTGCCTGTTGATGTTGTTGTGCGAAATCCATAAGTCCTCCGGTTTGGTAGTGATACGGCGGATTCTGGCCCGCGTGGGCCGGGCGTCACAACCGAAAACCGGACGACTATTTTTTGCTTTCCACCCCTGCCAATGCAGCACCCCTTACCGGCGGCGCCACTCGCCGGGCGTCACGCCATACAGTTTTTTAAACGCCTTCGAGAACGATGCCAGCGACTGGAACCCACAGCGTCCGGCAATCACATCAAGGTTGGTCTGCCGCTCCACGCGCAGCAGTCGCGCAGCCATCGCCATTCGCAGCTGCGAAAGCCAGGCCTGGGGCGTGAGATGATACGCGCGGGCAAAGTGACGGGCGAAGGTCGCCCGGGAGAGAAACGCGCGAGCGGCCATACTCTCCAGCGTCCAGGGCTGCTCCGGCGTCTCCAGTACCGCGAAAACCGCGGGCATTAGCCGCTCATCGCTCATCAGTCGCAGCAGCCCTTCCGGCGGCGCTTCGCTGCCAAGTAACGTGCGCAGCAGCAAAACCAGCAGCGTGTCACCGAGGCTGCGCACGATAGCGCCGCCGCCGGGCCGTTCCATCAGGCTTTCCCGAACCAGTACGTTAAGCAGCAGCTCCAGCTCCGGGCACTCCGTGCGCTCGTCGGTATGCAGGTGAATCAAGTCCGCCTGCTCTGCAAACAACCAGCTGACGTGCGGGCCGAAGTAAAATTCACCGCACAGCATCTCCAGCGCATCGTGGTCGGTGCCGGTTCTGACCTCGGTTAATGTGCCGTTAAAGCGGTGGGCAACGGGCAGGATCTGGCCCCACTCCACCAGACTTTCCATCAGATGCGGGGAGCCGTGCGGGAGCAGAATGACATCCCCCGCCCGCATATGCCGGGTTTGCCTGCCAACCGTCAGCCGCCCTTCACCGCGCAGCACAAAGTGCCACGGCACCACGCCATTGCGCATCTGTTCATGGCCTGCCTGCCAGCGTCCGCCAAACCGGCAGTGGAGATTCACTTCACAGCGCGGCGCCAGCAGCGCCAGCAAATGACTGAGACTGTCCATGCCACCCCTGAGACGATAAGACAAAAATATGAGACGAAGGGCCTCAGTCTAGCACGCGCCAACTCTCTAAGATGTCGTCATTGCCACGATATACCCTCAAATACACAGGAGCACACCATGAGCCGTTTAGCTGATATTCGTGAACAAGACGTAACAGGCAAAGCCGCAGAAATTTTCGGCGCGATCAAAAAAGCGATGGGCAAAGTGCCGAATGCTTATCTGACAATTGGCGGTCATTCACCGGCAGCATTGCAGCAGGCGCTGGCACACAACGCGATGCTGAATAAAAGCAGCCTGAATGCCAAAGAGCTGGAGGCGATTAATCTGGCCGTGAGCGAAGCCACCGGCTGTGATTACTGCCTGGCAGCGCATACTTTAATGGCGAAAAAAGCAGGTTACAGCAGCGAGCAAATTCAGGCGCTGCGCCGGGGGGAATTTGCTGAAGATGCCCATCTCGACGAGCTGGTGAAATTTGTCCAGACCCTGGTGCGCACCAGCGGCACGCTGCCGGAAGCCAACGTCAGCGCACTGCGCAGCGTCGGCTTTCGCGACCAGCAGGTGATTGAGATCATTAGCGCGGTGAGCGCTATTCTGTTCACCAATATGGTAAACCGGGTGAATGACACGGTCGTCGACTTCCCGAAAGCGGATTAACCCGCAACGCCGCCTGTTTACAGCCCCAGATCGCTCAGCCCCGGATGGTCATCAGGGCGACGGCCCTGGGGCCAGTGGAACAGGCGGTCGCGCGCCTCAATCGGCAGATCGTTAATGCAGGCATAGCGAGTACGCATCAGGCCATGCTCATCAAATTCCCAGTTTTCATTGCCGTATGAGCGAAACCAGCTGCCGTCGGCATCACACCATTCATAGGCAAAACGCACCGCAATGCGGTTATCGTTCCATGCCCACAGCTCCTTAATCAGCCGGTACTCCTGCTCCTTGTGCCATTTTTGCGTCAGGAAGCCAACAATTTCAGCACGCCCATGAACAAAGTCACTGCGGTTGCGCCACTGGCTGTCGGCCGTATAGGCCAGCGCGACTTTTTGTGCATCGCGACTGTTCCAGCCGTCTTCGGCGGCACGGACTTTTTGCATCGCGCTTTCACGTGTAAACGGCGGCAGCGGCGGGCGTGATTCGGTCATGAGCGATCCTCTTTAAGCGTTAACTGTTGTTGCAGCAGCAGGTTTTCCTGCTCCAGTTCCTGAATACGTAGTTGCAGCGTCTGGCTATACTCCGCCACCTGCCGGGCGCTGTAGCGCGGCGTAATATGCTGCGGGCAGTTCCAGTCAAAGGCCTGAAGGTGAAAGCGAAACAGGCGCTCCACCCGGGCCCGGTAGTTTTCCGGCGTCACCTGCGCCAACAGCCCGGGATCATCATCGTTTGCCAGCACCTCAATAGTGGCATAGATTTTTAGCCGGGCACGGCGCGGGTAATCCATCAAAAACAGGCAGGCACGGTCGCTTCCGCGTAGATTGCCGGTTGTGATGTACTGCCGGTTGCCGCCAAAATCGGCCATCGCCAGCGTAACGTCATCCAGCAAATGGAGAAAACCCGGCGGTCCGCCGCGATGCTGAATATAGGGCCAGCCGGTTTGCGATAGCGTTGCCAGATAAAAACTGTCGCGGGTGGCGATCATCGCCTCTTCGCTGGCGCCGAAGCGCTCGCCCCTGCGCTGACGGTACGGCGACTGCCACAGCTCGTCGCTCCCCATTTCATGCTGAACGTCCATCACATCAGGCGTAATGGCGATATCAAGAAAATCTCCCGGCATAGCCCCTCCGAATACGGTGTGCCTGCACTCATCATGGACTCTGCCGTAGTAAATGATAATACTGTTGGATTGATAATCATCTTTCCGATAAACGGGATAATTATGGATCGCCTGAGCGCCATGGCGCTGCTGGTAAAAGTCACCGAGCTGGGCAGTATGTCGGCGGCAGCAAGGGCGTTGAATACGCCATTAACCACCATTAGCCGTAACATTGCCGAGCTGGAAAGCACGCTTGGCGTACGTTTGCTGCTCCGCACTACCCGCAAACTGACGCTGACCGATGCCGGGGTCGGTTATGTCGCCGCCGCACGGCGAATTCTCGAAGAGGTGGAACAAGCTGAAAGCCAGGCGCTGGGAGAATATCAGCAGCCGAAAGGCGAGCTGACGATCGCAGCACCCACGATGTTTGGCCGCCGGCACGTTTTACCCGTCGTGACGGAATTTCTTGCCCGCTACCCGCAAATTCGCGCCCGTTTACTGCTCAGCGATCGCAATGCCGACCTGCTCGACGAACATATCGACCTCGCGGTGCGCATTGGCACGCTGCCGGACAGCGGAATGGTCGCCATTCGCCTGGGTGAGATGCGCATCGTCACCTGCGCGCATCCGGCACTGCTGGAGAAACATGGCCTACCGCAGCGGCCACGAGAGCTGAGCGCGCTGCCAACCATCCGCATTGAATCACCGATGCCCTATCGCGGCTGGCGGTTTAACGCGACGATGGCGGAAGACAGGCTCGTGGAGCCTCAGCCGGTGCTCTGCGTGACCACTCCGGAAAGCGCCGCCGACGCCGCCCGGTTGGGGGTCGGCGTGGCGCGTCTGCTGCACTACCAGGCCATCGATGGTCTGGCGTGCGGGGAACTGAAACTGATGCTGGAAGCGACGGAACCAGAGCCGGCGCCGGTACACCTGCTGTATACCGCTCGCGATCTGGCCCCGCTTAAACTGCGGAAATTTCTCGAATTCGCCACACCGATGCTACGTCAGGCGCTGGCGCGCGTCGCGACTGCCCGCTAGTCCGTTGCCTTTTTCAGCGGTGTCTCTTTTAGCAGCCATGAAAGGAGGAAGGCGACCGCCATGATGCAGGCCGCCATCAGGAACGCGGCATGAATCGCCGAGCCAAAAGCATCGAGATAATCGAGGCGAATCTCCGCCGGCAGGTTCTGTACCGCCGCCGGATTCAGCGCCCGCGGCAACTCCGCCCCTTCCGGCAGCAGACGCTGCAGGTTATTTTGCAGAACGTGAGTGAACACCGCCCCAAACAGCGCTACGCCGATTGAACCGCCGATGGAGCGAAACAGCGTCACACCGGACGTTGCCACGCCGTACATCTGTGCCGGCATAGCGTTTTGTACCGCCAGCACCAGCACCTGCATCACCAGCCCCAGGCCCATACCCAGCACGCCGGTGAACAGATACAGCTGCCACATCGGCGAGTGAATGGTGATGCGCGTCAGCAGTACCATCCCCACCACGCCTAACAGCGTGCCGAGAATCGGGAACATGCGATACCGACCGGTACGGCTGATAATGCGCCCACTGACAATCGACGTCAGCAACAGTCCGCCCATCAGCGGAATCAGCTGTAGCCCGGCTTCGGTTGGCGTCGCCGCCTTCACCACCTGCAGGTAGAGCGGCAGGAAGGTGACCGACCCAAACAATGACATCCCGATGACAAAGCCAATCAGGCTGCACAGCAGAAAACTGCGGTTGCGGAACAAAGAGAGAGGAATAATCGGCTCGGCGGCAATCCGCTCTTCATAAATAAAGCCGATTATCCCCACCACGCCAAAGGCCAGGATGCACCAGAGCTGCGGGTCGTTCCAGGCGCGCACGCTGCCACCTTCGGACGTGAAAAGAATGATGCACAGCAGCGCCATCGTCAGGTAAACCGCCCCCAGCCAGTCAACCTGGTGCTGGCTACGTTTGTTACTGCTGTGGAATACCGCACCGATCACCAGCAGCGCAAACAACCCCAGCGGCAGGTTGATATAGAAGATCCAGCGCCATGAGGCATGCTGCACCAGAAAGCCGCCGATTAGCGGCCCAATGACCGTCGCCAGCCCGAATACGCCACCGAAGAGCCCTTGATAGCGGCCGCGGTTGGCCGGAGGGATCACATCGGCCACTGCCGCCATACTGATAACCATCAAACCACCGCCGCCCAGCCCCTGCAGCGCGCGCATCAGCACCAGCTGAGTCATATTCTGTGCAACGCCGCACAGCGCGGAGCCGACCAGAAACAGCACTATCGCGACCTGGAGTACGATTTTACGGCCGAACAGATCGCCAAATTTTCCGTACAGCGGGACGACAATCGTCGAGCTAAGAATATAGGCGGTCACCACCCAGGAGAGCTTATCCAGCCCGCCCAGTTCGCCAACAATAGTGGGTAGCGCCGTCGACACAATGGTTTGATCCAGGGCCGACAACAGCATAACCAGCAACAGCGCACTAAACAGCAGACGGATCGACGGTGCCGGTTGGGTCGCGACTTGAGACGTCATCACATCACTCGCTTGAAATTAATTAAATGTATAATTAATATTTAGGGAAATGATGAACCACGTCAAGAGAGCACGAAGAAATGGCAGCACAAAAAGACAATGATGTCCCTCGTCGTCCAGGTCGTCCACGGGGTAAAAAACCCGGTACGGCCAGCCGCGAACAGCTGATGGATATTGCGCTGGCGCTGTTTTCCCGCCAGGGCATCGCCCATACCTCCCTCAACGCAATTGCCAAAGAGGCCGGGGTGACGCCGGCGATGCTGCACTACTATTTCAGCTCACGGGAAACGTTAGTCGACCAGTTGCTGGAAGAGCGCTTTATGCCTTTACGCAATGAAATCGGCCAGATTTTTATCGAACATCCGGATGATCCGCTGACGGCTTTCACCTTACTGATCGAGGCGCTGGGCACGCTGGCAGAGAAAAATAACTGGTTTGCCCCGCTGTGGATGCAGGAGGTCATTGGTGAAATGCCGGTACTGCGTCAGCATATGCACGCGCGCTTTGGCGAAGATAAATACCACCGGACGCTGGCAACGGTGAAGCGCTGGCAGGAAGAGGGCAAACTCAACCCGGCCCTGTCGCCGGAGCTGCTGTTCACCACTCTGATTAGCCTGGTGCTGGTGCCGTTTTCCCGCCTGCGTACTGACAAGCGCTTAGCATCCGTTTCCCGACAGACGATTGTCAGCCACGCGCTGACGCTCATCCGCCAGGGGATTGCCGGTTAAGACGCCTCGGGGTTTATCTGTCGATCGGGCGACAGCGCTTTCGACAGGTAGTGACGCGCCATCCCGGCATGTGGGAAATCAGGTAGCGACATTTGCAGCTGATAGCCCTGTTTTTGATAAAACGGCAGGGCCTGGAAACTGAAGGTATCGACCAGGACGTGTTGGCATCCCTCTTCCTGCGCCTGGTTTTCTGCCTCACGCATCAGCGTGCTACCGAGGCCACTGCCGCGTGCCGCTTCACTGACCCACAAATACTCAATACACAGCCAGTTAGCTTTTCTTTTCGCAATCAGACCACCGACCATCACCCCTGCCTCATCGCGCATATACACGCCGATCTCACCAAATTGTTCCGGGTCAAGATAACGCAAATTGTATTCACGTAGTCCCGTCAGCAGTTCTTCCTGGTCCGCCGGATTAATACTTCTTGTCACTATTAGCGCCACCTTTATTCTCCTTAATTCAATATTATGAAGATATCCCTGCCCTGAATTTCACAAAAAATACTTATTTTCTCCATTATTTCCTGTCTAAATTTTCATTGCTTATTTTTAATTAAAAAAACCTTTTCATCACCTACCGGAAACGTATAATGAAGAAAAAATGAGAATGATCATTCTCACTCTTACCGCTACGGAGAAAACCATGAGCAATGCACTGGCTACTCGCCAAAAGCTTCGGCAGGATGAAATCATCGCTGCCGCACGTCACTGCTTTCGCCGCCATGGTTTTCACGGAGCCAGCATGGCACAAATCGCCAGCGAGGCCAGGCTAAGCGTCGGACAAATATACCGCTACTTTGCCAATAAAGACGCCATTATTGCGGAAATGATCCGCCGCATCATCGATTATCGCATCGCGGAAATGGACGGAAAAACGCAAACGGACCAGATCCCGCGCGCGCTCGCCTGGCGGCAAACGTTAGACGAAGATGACGACGCATTGATGCTGGAAATGGCCGCAGAAGCGACGCGTAACCCGCACATCGCCGCCATGATGATTGAGGCGGACAAGCGCATGTTTGCCAACGCCTGTGCGCACATCCACAAAATGCATCCGCATCTTAGCGATGAACGCGTTCGCTGCTGTGTTGAAATCACGGCAGTCATGATGGAAGGGACGATTTACCGCCGTCTTGTTCCACAAACGGTAGAACCAGAAGTACTTGAGAAACTGTATCGGGAAATAACCACTATGTTGCTAATGATAGAATAATTAGCCCACAACTAATAAACAGGGAATTTTAAATTCCCTTTTGTCGTTTCCGTTGTTCGGAGATGCGTCATCGCCTGGCCTGAGCCCCGTTATTTAATTAACGGGGAGGACGTCGTTCACCCAGAGAATATATAATGAAATACACCATACTCCCCATCGCAGCGGCATTATTTATCCTGAGTGGATGCGATAATGCCCAAACATCAGCTCCGCCACAGATGACACCGGAAGTGGGCGTCGTGACGCTGAAAAGTCAGCCCGTTTCCGTGGTCAGCGAACTAACCGGGCGCACGACGGCGTCATTGAGCGCCGAGGTACGCCCACAGGTCGGCGGCATTATTCAAAAACGCCTGTTCACCGAAGGTGACATGGTCAAAGCCGGCCAGGCGCTGTATCAAATCGACCCTTCCAGCTATCGTGCGGCCTATAACGAAGCCGCCGCCGCGTTGAAACAGGCGCAGTCTCTGGTGGTGTCCGACTGTCAGAAAGCCCAGCGCTACGCGGCGCTGGTTAAAGACAACGGCGTATCGCGTCAGGATGCCGACGATGCGATATCGACCTGTAATCAGGACAAAGCCAGCGTCGAGTCGAAAAAAGCGGCGCTGGAGAGTGCCCGCATTAATCTGAACTGGACCACCGTTACCGCACCGATTGCCGGGCGCATCGGCATTTCATCCATCACTCCAGGCGCGCTGGTTTCCGCCGATCAGGATACCGCCCTGGCAACCATCCGTGGTCTCGACACCATGTATGTTGACCTCACCCGTTCCAGCGTCGATCTGCTGCGGTTGCGTAAACAAACCCTGGCAACCAACGGCAATACGCTCAACGTGACGTTAACCCTGGAAGATGGCAGCACCTACAGCGAAAAAGGCCATCTGGCACTGACCGAAGTCGCGGTAGATGAATCCACCGGGTCAGTCACGCTGCGCGCGGTCTTCCCGAATCCGCAGCATGTCCTGCTGCCGGGAATGTTCGTACGCGCTCACGTCGATGAAGGGGTAATGGACGACGCGATTCTGGCGCCGCAGCAGGGTATTACCCGTGATGCGAAAGGCAACGCCACCGCACTTATCGTCGATGGCGACAACAAAGTGGAGCAGCGCGAAGTCGAAACCGGCGAAACCTACGGTGACAAATGGCTGGTGGTTAACGGCCTGAAGAGCGGTGACCGGTTAATCGTCGAAGGCACCAGCAAAGCGAGCGTCGGCCAGCAGGTGAAAGCCGTTGAAGTCAGCAAAGCCGTTGCAGCCAGCACTAACGGAGGCAACGCCTGATGTTCTCCCGCTTCTTCGTACGACGCCCGGTTTTCGCCTGGGTTATCGCGATTCTGATTATGCTCGCCGGGGTGCTCGCCATTCGCACATTGCCCGTGGCGCAATACCCGGACGTGGCGCCACCGTCGGTAAAAATCTCTGCCACCTACACCGGGGCCTCGGCCGAAACGCTGGAAAACAGCGTAACCCAGGTTATTGAACAGCAGTTGACCGGGCTGGATAACCTACTCTATTTCACCTCCACCAGCAGCTCAGACGGTTCAGTCAGTATTAACGTCACCTTCGAGCAAGGTACCGACCCGGATACTGCCCAGGTTCAGGTACAGAATAAAGTGCAGCAGGCCGAATCGCGCCTGCCGAGCGAGGTGCAGCAGTCCGGCGTGACGGTGGTTAAATCGCAGAGCAGCTTCCTGCTGATCCTCGCGGTCTATGACAAAACCGACAAGGCCACCAGCTCCGATATCGCCGACTGGCTGGTCAGCAATATGCAGGACCCGCTGGCGCGCGTTGAGGGGGTCGGTAGTCTCCAGGTGTTCGGCGCGGAATACGCGATGCGTATCTGGATGGATCCGACCAAACTGGCTTCCTATTCGTTAATGCCTTCCGATGTACAAACGGCTATTGAAGCGCAGAACGTACAGATTTCCGCCGGTAAAATCGGCGCCCTGCCATCTTCCAGCGCTCAGCAGCTGACGGCCACCGTCCGCGCGCAATCGCGGCTGCAAACCGTCGATCAGTTCAAAAACATCATTGTAAAAAGCAAGTCTGACGGCTCGGTCGTGCATCTCGGCGACGTTGCCAGCGTCGAAATGGGCAGCGAAGATTACACCGCCACCTCAAACCTTAACGGCCATCCGTCTGCCGGTATCGCCGTCATGATGGCGCCAGGTGCCAACGCGCTGGATACCGCTACGCGGGTAAAAAGCACGATTGCCGAATTCCAGCGTCAGATGCCGCAGGGCTACGATATCGCCTACCCGAAAGACAGCACCGAGTTCATCAAAATCTCGGTCGAAGACGTGATTCAGACGCTGTTTGAAGCCATCATACTGGTCGTCTGCGTGATGTACCTGTTCTTGCAAAATTTCCGCGCCACGCTGATCCCGGCGGTCGCGGTGCCGGTCGTACTGCTCGGTACCTTTGGCGTGCTGGCGTTGTTCGGCTATTCCATCAACACCTTGACCCTGTTTGCGATGGTACTGGCCATCGGCCTGCTGGTAGATGACGCCATCGTGGTGGTGGAAAACGTCGAGCGTATTATGCGCGACGAAGGGCTACCGGCCAGCGAAGCCACTGAAAAATCGATGGGGGAAATCTCCGGTGCGCTGATCGCCATCGCCCTCGTCCTGTCGGCGGTCTTCCTGCCTATGGCCTTCTTCGGCGGCTCAACCGGGGTTATTTATCGCCAGTTCTCGGTCACCATTATCTCGGCAATGATGCTGTCGGTGGTGGTCGCTCTCACCTTAACCCCGGCGCTGTGCGGCGCGCTGCTCTCCCATTCAAAACCACACACTAAAGGGTTCTTCGGGGCATTTAACCGTCTGTGGGGCCGTACGGAGCAGGGCTATCAGCATCGCGTTCTGGGCGGCCTGCGCCGCTCGGCCATCATGATGGGCGCCTTTACCGTCATTTGCGCGGCGATGGCGCTGGCCATGTGGAAACTACCGGGCAGCTTCCTGCCGGTAGAGGATCAGGGCGAAATCATGGTCCAGTACACCCTCCCGGCAGGCGCCACCGCCGTGCGCACCGCTGAGGTTCGCCGCCAGGTGACCGACTGGTTCCTGACCAAAGAGAAAGCCAATACCAACGTTATCTTTACCGTCGATGGTTTCAGCTTTAGCGGCAGCGGCCAAAACGCCGGGATGGCCTTCGTATCGCTGAAAAACTGGTCCGAGCGTAAAGGGGCAGAAAACACCGCTCAGGCAATCGCCCTGCGTGCCACCAAAGAACTCAGCAGCATCCGCGATGCGTCCCTGTTTGCCATGACCCCGCCGTCGGTAGATGGTTTGGGCCAGAGCAACGGCTTTACCTTTGAGCTGATGTCCAGCGGCGGTACCGATCGTGAGAGCCTGATGAAGATGCGCAGCCAGCTGCTGGCCGCCGCCAATCAAAGTCCGGAGCTCCAGTCGGTCCGCGCCAATGACCTGCCACAAATGCCGCAGCTGCAGGTCGATATCGACAACAACAAAGCCGTTTCACTGGGGCTGTCGCTGAGCGATGTGACCGATACACTCTCCAGCGCATGGGGCGGCACCTACGTGAATGACTTTATCGATCGCGGACGTGTGAAAAAGGTTTATATCCAGGGGAATAGCGACGCCCGCGCCGTACCGTCCGATCTCGGGAAATGGTTCGTGCGCGGCAGCGATGACAGCATGACGCCGTTCTCCGCGTTTGCCACCACTCATTGGGAATATGGCCCGGAAAGCCTTGTGCGCTACAACGGCTCCGCCGCCTACGAAATCCAGGGCGAGAATGCCACCGGCTTCAGCTCCGGGGCAGCCATGGACAAAATGGAAGCGCTGGCCGACAGCCTGCCAGCAGGGACCACCTGGGCGTGGAGCGGCATGTCGCTACAGGAAAAGCTGGCCAGCGGCCAGGCCATGAGCCTGTACGCCATCTCGATTCTGGTGGTGTTCCTGTGTCTCGCGGCGCTGTATGAGAGCTGGTCCGTACCGTTCTCGGTGATTATGGTTATTCCGCTGGGCCTGCTCGGCGCCGCACTCGCGGCGTGGATCCGCGACCTGAACAACGATGTCTACTTCCAGGTTGCGCTGTTGACCACCATCGGTCTGTCGTCGAAGAACGCCATTCTGATCGTTGAGTTTGCCGAGGCGGCGGTGGATGAGGGTTATTCGCTGTCACGCGCCGCGCTGCGGGCAGCGCAAACCCGCCTGCGCCCTATCGTGATGACCTCACTGGCGTTTATCGCCGGGGTGCTGCCGCTGGCGGTGGCGACCGGCGCAGGGGCCAACAGCCGCGTGGCGATAGGTACCGGCATTATCGGCGGCACCCTGACCGCAACGCTGCTGGCGGTATTCTTCGTTCCCCTGTTCTTTGTGCTGGTGAAACGTCTGTTCACCCGCCGACGCCCTACTCAGGAGTAAGTTATGTTTCGTTTTACGTTAGTTTTTGTCGCGCTCCTGACCGCCGGCTGTGTCTCGCTCGATCCGGACTACAGCCGCCCGGCGGCGCCGGTTCCCGCCACGCTCCCCGGTACCCACGGCGAAGCCACAACGGTTGTCGGCAGCTGGCAGCAGGTGGTGAACGATGCGCGGCTCAAAAAAGTGGTCAACATGTCGCTGACCAGCAACCGCGATGTGCAGAAAGCGCTTGCCGACATAGAGGCCGCCCGCGCACAGTATGGCGAAACTCGTGCGACGCTGTTCCCGACCGTTGACGCCGAACTTAGCCACACCCGCAGTAAAACGGTGGCCAGCGGCCTCACCTCATCGTCACAGGCCGACGGCGCCGTTTCCAGCTTCGAGCTGGATCTGTTTGGTAAGAATCAAAGTTTATCGCGGGCAGCGCGGGAAACCTGGCTTGCCAGTGAATACACTGCGCAGAATACGCGTCTGACGATGATTGCCGATCTGACAACCGCCTGGGTCACGCTTGCGGCGGATAACAGTAATCTGGCGCTGGCCCAGCAGACCCTGGCCAGCGCAGATAACTCGCGCAAAATTGTCGCCCGCCAGATGGCGGTGGGTACCGCATCCGCAGGCGATCTCAGCGATGCCGAAAGCGTTTATCAGCAGGCACGCGCCAGCGTTGCCAGCTACCGTACTCAGGTTGCGCAGGACAAAAATGCGCTCAATTTACTGGCCGGTGAAACCGTGCCAGACAGCCTGCTGCCCGGCACGCTGGAAAGCCTGGGCGATAACAGCATTACCCTGGTACCGGCCGGGGTGTCGTCATCGGTCCTGCTGCGCCGCCCGGATATTCAGGAAGCGGAGCACAATCTGAAGAGCGCCAATGCGGATATCGGTGCGGCACGGGCCAACTTCTTCCCGTCCATCTCCCTGACCGCCAGCGCTGGTGTGGGCAGCGATTCGCTATCGTCCCTGTTCAGCCACGGGATGCAGGTCTGGTCATTTGCCCCGTCGATCAGCCTGCCGCTGTTTACCGGCGGGAGCAATCTGGCCCAGCTACGCTATGCGGAAGCAGAGAAAAAAGGGCTTATCGCCACCTATGAGAAAAGCATTCAGAGCGCCTTCAAAGACGTGGCCGATGCGCTGGCGCGCCGGGAAACCCTGAGCGAACAGCTGGATGCCCAGCGTCAGTATGTGGCCGCAGAGCAGACCTCGCTGGACATTGCGATGAAGCGATATCAGACGGGCGTCGGCGATTATCTGTCGGTTCTGACCGCCCAGCGCACGCTGTGGTCGGCGCAGGCCACGCTGATATCTCTGCAACAAACCGATCTGGAAAACCGCATCACGCTCTGGCAGTCGCTGGGAGGCGGCGCCAGCTAAATCGATTTCAACCGGGCGGCAACGCCCGGTATGCTAAAGGAGTTTTTATGCCACGCATCTCCCTCTCCTGGGCGTTAATTCTTGGTCTGTTAACCGCCATCGGCCCGCTGTGCACCGACTTCTATCTACCTGCGCTGCCGGATATTACCCAACAATTGAGCGCCACCGGTACGCAAACCCAGCTCTCCCTGACCGCGGCGCTGATCGGTCTTGGTCTCGGACAGCTGTTTTTTGGCCCACTGAGCGACCGTATCGGGCGTAAAAAACCGCTGGCGCTGTCATTGCTGCTGTTTATTTTTTCGTCGGTGATGTGCGCCACAACCTACGATATTCATATGCTGATCGGCTGGCGTTTTCTGCAGGGCTTCGCCGGGGCCGGCGGTTCCGTACTCTCCCGTTCTATTGCACGCGATAAGTATCAGGGCACCCAACTGACCCAGTTCTTCGCCATGCTGATGACCGTCAACGGCATCGCTCCGGTCGTGTCGCCGGTCATTGGCGGCTACATCATTACCGCCTTCGACTGGCGTATTCTGTTCTGGGCGATGGCCGGTATTGGTGGCGTACTGCTGCTCCTGAGCCTGACGGTGCTGCGTGAAACGCTGCCGGGTAAAAACACCGCCGCCGCCGCACAGCAGCAAAGCGATACTCCGGTACTGAAAAACCGTCCCTTTATGCGCTACTGCCTGATTCAGGCCTTTATGATGGCCGGTTTGTTCTCATACATCGGCTCATCGTCGTTCGTGATTCAGAACGAATACGGCATGACGGCGCTACAGTTCAGCCTGCTGTTCGGCCTCAACGGTATCGGGCTGATTATCACCGCGCAGATCTTCTCTCGCCTCTCACGCCGCTATCGCGCCGATACACTGCTGAGCACCGGCCTGATTCTGGCGGCCCTGTGTGCGTTAATCACGCTGGCTCTCGCCTGGCTGCATCTGCCGCTGCCGGCGCTGATCGGTCTGTTCTTCACCGTGGCGTTCATGAGCGGTATCAGTACCGTTGCCGGGTCAAAGGCGATGAGTGCGGTCAGCAGCGCGCAGTCGGGCACCGCATCGGCGCTGATGGGAACCCTGATGTTTGTCTGCGGCGGTATTGCCGCGCCGCTGGCCGGGCTCGGGGGAGAAACGATGTTGAAAATGAGTTTCGCCATGGCAGTCAGCTATCTGATCGCCCTCTTCTTCGGTCTGCAAAAGCCAACGCCTGCCCACTGATTAAAGGTGCAGTAATAAAATATTCCACTATTATTACTGCACCATCTCCCGCCATACCTGTAAATCTCGTATTATTCATTGCGTGTTAATCGTGATAACCTTCACATGAAAGGAATAATTAATTCCTTAGAATCTCTGCTCACTGTCACTGATGAGGTTTTTATATGAGTATCGACCTGAGCGCGCTGCTGACCGAGCGCCGCAATGCCAATAGCGCCAATATAGACACCCTGTCCACCGTCGACATGCTGACGGTTATTAACCAGGAAGACCAGCAGGTGCCCCACGCGATCGCGCCCTATTTGCCGCAGATTGCCCAGGTCGTCGACAAGGTAGCCGCGGCGTTACAGGCCGGCGGACGCCTGATTTACATCGGTGCCGGCACCTCCGGTCGTCTGGGGATCCTGGATGCCAGCGAATGCCCGCCGACTTTTGGTACGCGTCCGGAGCAGGTGGTCGGGATTATCGCCGGTGGCCACAAAGCGATTCTGAGCGCCGTTGAAAACGTCGAAGACAACAAAGCGCAGGGCGCTATGGATCTGCAAAACCTCAACTTCAGTCACCGCGATGTGCTGGTTGGCCTGGCCGCCAGCGGGCGTACACCCTATGTTATTGGCGCCATGGAATATGCCCACAGCCAGAACGCTTTTGTGGCTATCGTTAGCTGCAACCCGCACGGTGAAATGGCCCGCCTGGCCGACGTCGCCATCACTCCGGTCGTCGGTCCGGAAGTGGTCACCGGCTCCACCCGTCTGAAAGCAGGCACCGCGCAGAAGCTGGTCCTGAATATGATTTCCACCGGGGCCATGATCCGCGTCGGTAAGGTTTACAGCAACCTGATGGTTGACGTTGAAGCGACAAACGCGAAGCTGATTGAGCGCCAGGTGTCGATCGTCATGGAAGCGACCGACTGCGATCGCGCGACGGCGCAAAGCGCGTTGGACGCCTGTGGTCGCCATTGTAAAACGGCCATTGTGATGGTGCTGGCCGGTCTTAGCGCCGCAGAAGCACAATCCCTGCTGGCAAAAAATGACGGCTATATCCGCAAAGCGCTGAGCAATACCTAAGCGCCGATAACCAGGTAACGTGCAATGGCAAAAATAAATAAAGAGATGATAGCGCGGATCCTTACGCATGTCGGCGGGGCCGGTAACGTCGCCCAGGCGGGGAACTGTATGACTCGCCTGCGGCTCACCTTGCGTGATGAACAGCTCGCCGATAGCGCCGCCATCCGCCAGATTGAAGGCGTGATGGGCGTTATCGTCAGCGATGAGCAGTTTCAGGTAGTCCTCGGCCCCGGCAAGGCGCAAACCGCCGCGGAAATGATGAACGGGCTGCTGGAAGAGACGCCGACCGACGCGCCCTCTCTGGCGGATGTGGCGGCAGAGAAAAAGCAGGCGCTGAAAAGCAAGCAAACCAGCGGCGTACAGAAGTTTCTCGCTAAATTCGCCACTATTTTTACCCCGCTGATCCCCGGTTTTATCGCAGTGGGCCTGCTGCTCGGCTTCGCGACGCTGGCTGAGCAGATGTTCGTGCTGGAGAATGCCCATCCCAACGCCTCTCTGATGGCGCTGATCGGCTACATGAAAGTCTTCAGCAAAGGGATGTTCACCTTCCTGAGTATCCTGATTGGCTATAACGCACAGAAGGCGTTCGGTGGTTCCGGGGTTAACGGCGCTATTATCGCTTCGCTGTTTGTCCTCGGCTATAACCCCGAGGCCACCAGCGGATTCTACGCCGGGATCACCACCTTCTTCGGCCACGGCATCGACCCGCGCGGTAATATCATCGGCGTGCTGATCGCCTCGATTCTCGGCGCGTGGGTAGAAAAACAGGTGCGCCGCGTGATGCCGGCCAACCTCGATATGATCCTCACCTCGGCGGTCACGCTGCTGATTATGGGGGCGGTGACTTTTACGGTCATCATGCCTCTCGGTGGCTGGCTGTTTACCGGGATGTCATGGCTGTTCCTGCATCTCAACGGTAACCCGTTCGGCTCAGCGGTGCTCGCCGGGCTGTTCCTGCTGGCGGTGATGTTCGGCGTCCATCAGGGCTTCGTACCGGTCTATTTTGCGCTGGTCGATGCCCAGGGATTTAACTCGCTGTTCCCGATTCTGGCCATGGCAGGAGCCGGGCAGGTCGGCGCGGCGCTGGCGCTGTACTGGCGGGCGAAGCACGGCTCAATGCTGCGTACCCAGATTAAAGGGGCGATTATTCCCGGCTTTCTCGGCATTGGCGAACCGCTGATTTACGGCGTGACCCTGCCGCGCATGAAGCCATTTATCACCGCCTGTATCGGCGGAGCCTGCGGCGGCTTCTTCCTCGGTCTGGTGGCATGGCTGGGGCTGCCGGTAGGTCTGAACACGGTGTTCGGCCCTTCTGGCCTGGTGGCGCTGCCGCTGATGACCTCCGCCAGCGGGATCTACGCCGGTATGGCGGTTTACGCCGCAGGGTTAGCGGTGGCCTATCTGTGCGGCTTTGCCTTTACCTGGCTGTTCGGCAGTAAAAACGTTGATTTGAGCTAGGACGCGGACCGGATACATCACGGTGTACATGATATAACCCGCCAGATGGCGGGTTGATAATACGTCGTGATGACTCACGCACTTGCCAGCATCCCACAACACGTTCTGGGGGAAGAGGTTTGTCATCTCCATCACCAACGTGAAGTCGTTAACGCGTCAATAGATTTTTTTGACGGGATTTAACTTCCCCCTGGCGCCAAGCCCCATCCAGTTTGCTTCCCGACTACCATTTCCTGTCCGCCTTCGGGTCCTCGGCTCATGCTATGATGCCCGCTTTGCGCTATTTCACTCGAGGAAAAGATGGGCTCCAGCAAAAAAGGGATGCTGAACGTACTGATAGCTGCGGTGCTATGGGGCAGTTCCGGCGTTTGTGCGCAGTACATTATGCAGCAAAGCCAGATGTCTTCGCCGTTTCTGACCATGACGCGCCTGCTGTTCGCTGGCCTGATTCTCCTGATGCTCTCTTTCGTCCACGGCGACAAAATTTTCCGCGTCCTGCAAAACCGTAAAGATGCCTTAAGCCTGCTGTTCTTTTCATTGTTCGGCGCACTGACCGTGCAGTACACCTTCCTGATGACCATCGAGAAATCGAACGCCGCAACCGCGACGGTGCTGCAATTCCTGTCGCCGACCATTATCGTCGGCTGGTTTGCACTGGCGCGCAAAACGCGACCCGGGCCGCTGGTGCTGGCAGCCATCGGGACGTCGCTGGCGGGTACGTTCCTGCTGGTGACCCACGGCAACCCCACCACGTTATCCATTTCCCCCTCGGCGCTGCTATGGGGGGTAGCCTCGGCATTTGCCGCCGCGTTTTATACCACCTGGCCGTCAACGCTCATCGCCCGGTACGGCACGCTGCCAATCGTCGGCTGGAGCATGCTGATAGGCGGAGCAATGCTGCTACCGTTCTACGGCGGCCAGGGCACCAACTTTGTTGTGAATGGCCGTCTGCTGCTGGCATTTTTCTATCTGGTCGTGATCGGCACCTCGCTAACCTTCAGCCTCTATTTAAACGGTGCGCAAAAGATCGGCGGCGCGAAAGCGGGGATTCTCAGCTGCGCCGAGCCGCTGAGCAGCGCTCTGCTGTCGCTCCTGCTGCTGGGCATCACTTTTACGCTGCCGGACTGGCTCGGCACCCTGCTTATTCTGTCGTCCGTGGTGCTGATCGCCGTAGATTCAAGGCGCCGGGTGCGGGTAACATAGAAAAGCAATCACCTGATTTTAAACAACTTAATCTTATGATGATTTGCGTGTTTTGCGTCCTGCGCATATAGTTGACTGAAGCTACTATTTGAGGAGAAGCACCATGAAAGCGTGTTGGATATTGTGCCTGGTTACCACCCTCAGCGCGACGGCGGCCTGGGCCGAATCACCGCTGAAAAGTCTGCAGTTCGAGCAACAAAAGCAGCTGGTGTTAAAAGCGGTGAAGGAAAAATGTGCGCCGAAGGCCACCCTGAGCGATACCGAGTTTGCCAATAAAATCCTCGCCTCTCAGGCAAATCAGGAATATGTCCGGGAAGCTACCCTGGCGAAAGAGCGCAACAACCAGAAGGGTTATCAGGCAGCCATCGATAAAATCAGCTGCCCGGCAATCTAATCATTTCAGCTTAGCCGCCAACGCTTTCCAGTCGAACGGCGCCAGCTGTGCATAGCTCAGGCCACGTGCGGCCATGCTTTGCGGCAGCTGGCGTTGCGTTTGCGCCGTAGCCTGGCTCATCAGCCCCGCGCCACCCGCATCGCGCAGCGTTTTCACCACCTCTTCCATCTCTTCACTACGGCGAATACCGTGTTCAGCCACCCGGCTAATCAAGTACCCCGAAAATGCGCCGTCCCAGCCCAGCGACGGGAAGCTGGCATGCAGCGAGGCCAGCACGTCCTCTTCCACGCCGTACTCACGGGCGGCAAACAGGCATTCGGTCGTCAGCGCTTCCAGCCCTTTAATCATGACGCTCCGGCACATTTTTATCGCCGATACGCTGCCCACCTCATCCGCGCCATAGCGGGCATTCAGCCCCAGCGCCTGTAGCAGGTCCGCAACTTCACGCGCCTGCGGGCCGCCAATCAGCAGCGGCGTTTTCAGCCGCGCTGGCGGCACCGGTGCCATGACTGCCACGTCGACATAAACACCCGGCAAAAAGCCACCAGCCGCCTGTCGCTTGGTCGCCGGCGCCACCGAGTTTAAGTCAAGAAAATAGCCACCTGCACCGACAGACTCCGCCACCAATCGCGCCACGTCCAACGCGGACCCCGCCGTCACGGTGGAAAAAATCAGCGTCGCCCCCTCCAGCGCCTGCGCCAGCGAATCCGCCGCCCGGACGCCAGCCCGACGGGCCTTATCCCGCATCGCCTCGCGCTCAGGGCCGTTCAGTTTACAGTCCCAGACGGTGACCTCATTATTGCGAGCTAAATCAGCCGCCAGAATGCCGCCCGCCTCGCCAAAACCAATAAATGTTATCGTCGTCATGCTGACTCCTCCACGGGCCAGATACGGGCCGGAATACACACGTCGCCGGAAAACAGCAGGCGCGCCGTGCGCAGCAGACCGCAGCCCACCACGTCACCCTGCTCGCTGCGCTGGAGCGCCACGCTGAACTCGCCGGTCGGGTGTTCAACGCTTATCATCACATTCCCGCTTTCGCCGATCTGTGCCAGCCCCTCGGCAACCGAACCGGGGATCAGGCAGGCGCAGGCAACGCTCACCGCGCCAAAGACGCCAATCGATGCGTGGCAGCGGTGGGGAATAAACGTCCGGCTGCTGAGGGTGCCGCCTTCGCGCGGACCGGCAATCAGGGTCATTTTCGGCACCGTTCGCCGGGCGACATCCCCCAGATTCATACGTGGCCCGGCCTGGAGCCGTATCGACTCCAGCCGCTGCTTCAGCTCGTCATCGTTATCCAGCTGCTCTCGGGTTTCATAGCCGCTGCGGCCAAGGTCGCGGGCGCGCACCACCACCACCGGCATGCCGTTATCAATACAGGTGACGTCGATACCGTCAAAGCGATCGCGGGCGCAGCCGGTTGGCAGCAGCGAACCGCAGCTGGAGCCCGCCACATCGAGAAAATTAAGGACAATTCGGCTGGCGCTGCCCGGAACACCGTCAATGCGCGTTTCGCCCGCGTACTCAACCCCGTCGTCATCACAGGGAACATCGGCAATCGCCAACTGGCCGGTATTCTCCATAAAAATACGTACCTGGGTCAGCGGTGCGGAGTGTCTGATCAGACCGCGTTCGATAGCAAACGGGCCAACGGCGGCGAGAATGTTGCCGCAGTTCTGCCCGTAATCCACCTCCGCGCGATCGACATTCACCTGGGCAAACAGGTAATCAACATCGGCCTCAGGCCGTGCGGAGCGGCGAATAATCGCGACTTTGCTGGTAAGCGGATCGGCCCCGCCGATGCCGTCAATTTGCCGGGCATCCGGTGAGCCCATGGCGGCCAGCAGCACCGCATCTCGCAGCGTGACATCCGACGGCAGATCGTCCGCCAGAAAACAGGCGGCTTTCGAGGTGCCACCGCGCATCAGCAGACACGGTATTTTGCGTTGTGCCATCTTATTAGCCCTCGACGTCGTCCGTGTTGTCGTAGTAGCGCAGCCCTTTCTCCGCCAGGCGCGGACGCATGGCGTAGATATCCAGCCCCAGCTCACCGCTGCGCATCCGATCGCGTTTCGCCACTTCATTGGCCATCCGGGTCTCCGCCTTCGCCAGCACCGTCTGGGCCTGCGCATGCGGCACCACCACCACGCCGTCGTCATCCGCCACAACCACATCTCCGGGATGAACCAGCTGTCCGGCGCAGATAACCGGCACGTTGACCGACCCCAGCGTCTCTTTCACCGTCCCCTGGGCATAAACGTGGCGCGACCAGACGGCAAAGCCCATTTCACGCAGGGTATGCGAATCACGAATGCCGATATCTCCCACCAACCCAATCACCCCGCGAGCCTGGAGCGACGTGGCCAGCAGATCGCCAAAGAACCCGTCGCCGCAGGGCGAGGTTGGCGCCACCACCAGTATATCGCCCGGGCGGCACTGCTCGACCGCCACGTGGAACATCCAGTTATCGCCCGGCGTGACCAGGACTGTCACCGCGTTTCCGGCGCGGCTGACGCCCTGCTGGATCGGGCGAATATCCGGGGCCATCAGCCCCTGTCGGTCGTACGCTTCGTGAATCGTCGCGACGCCGGCGGCGGCGAACTGGCTCAGCGTCGCCGGGTCGTGACGAGGAAGATTGCGGATCACAATGCCTTTTTTATTCAACAGGTTCATGCGAGATTCTCCGTCACGCGGGGGAAGATACTGTGGAAGGCCTCGCCGTGAACGATATCGCGTGCCGCGGTGATGCCGATATTGCGCTTCGCCTGTACGCCTCGCTGTAGCGCAACCCGGGTGTAGTATTCCCAGAGATGTTCCTGACCCTGCATACACTGGATCGCCTGATATTTGGTCTCCCACACGCTGGTGATATCCAGCAGCACATCCGGCTTCCAGTTGCACTGTTCCGGCTGGTGCGGCTCAAAGCAGTACACCGGTGGCGCGGCGACGATTTTCTCTCCGGGGCGATAGCCTTCGGCCTGAGCGATGATGCGCGCTTCCTGGGCCAGGTTGGAGGCCATCGGGTGGTCGTAGTTGTAGGGATCGTGCATCGAGTGGGTCAGGACGAAGTGCGGCTGTACGCGACGGTAAACGTCAGCGAGGCGGAACAGCGTCTCTTTGTCGGCGCGTAGCGGGTAGTCACCGATATCGAAGAATTCAACGCTGGCGCCGAGAATATCGGCGGCAGCCTGCGCTTCTTCACGGCGGACCTGCTTCACGGTCTCTTCGCTCATGTTGCCTTTGCGCCACAGCTTTGCGGATTCACCGCGCTCGCCGAATGACAGGCAAACAATATGCACCCGATAGCCCTGGCGGGCGTGCAGCGCAATCGCTCCGCCCGCGCGCCAGACAAAATCGGCAGAGTGGGCGCTGACGACAAGGGCACTTTTTTCGCTATGCGGTTCAGACATGATGACTTCCTCTGTTGTTTTTTTCAGCTTGTCATGTCACGGCAGGAGCGGGTAATTCGTTAACTTGCGAAGGCTATGATTTTTATTTATGTTGTCGTAAAGCTCACAATCCGGAGTCCGGAGAGAAATGCTGAAGAGAAAGTACGATAAGACAATAAATATCATGCAGCTACGCTTCTTCTGCCAGGTTGCCCTGCGCGGCAGCGTCTCGCGGGCGGCTGATGATTTATTCCGCACGCAGTCGGCAATCACCCGGGCGATTCGCGATCTGGAAGCGGCGCTGAACGTGACGCTTTTCGAACGCCACTACAGCGGGATGGTGGCGACCGAGTACGGCAGATGTCTGCTGCCGCGGGCGCGGCGTGCTATCGATGACCTTCAGGCCATTCCTCTGCTGCTGCAAAAGATTAAAACGCGGAGCACCGCATCCGGCGCACTGCCGGATGCCGGCTGGCTGTTCAACACCCGCCGGCTGGAAATATTCCTGCAGCTCTATCACGTCAATCACACGCAGACCGTCGCCACCCAGTTGGGCATCACCCAACCGGCGGTCAGTGCCGCGCTGAAAATTCTTGAAAAAGGAGCCGACTCCGCGCTGTTTCGCCGCACGCCAGAAGGGGTTCGCCCGACGCCGGCGGCGGACCTGCTCTACCCGCCCATCAGCCGGGCGTTGAACGAACTGGATAATATCTGGAGCGATCTTGCCGCCCGTCGCGGCGTGCTGGAGGGCCGCGTACGCATTGGTGCCCTGCCGCTCAGCCGGACTCAGCTACTGCCCGCAGCGATTAGCGCCTTTCTGGCGCGCTACCCCGGCATTACGGTGATGACCAATGAAAGCCCATATGAGTCGCTGGTCTCCGATATGCGCGCGGGGAATATCGATTTTATTATCGGCGCGCTGCGCCAGGATGAGGATCTACCGGACCTGACCTGCGAAGCGCTATTCGAAGAGGATATGCTCATTTTGCTGCGCAACGATCACCCGCTGCTAAGTCATCCGGATCCGCGCAGCCAGCTGGCGGCTGCACAGTGGGTGCTGCCGCGCTCAAATGCCCCGGCGCGGCACCTGCTGGAGAAGGCTTTTCTGACGCTGGGATTGCCCTTGCCGCAGCCGACGGTAGAAACCGGCGATGCCGCGATGGTTCGCGGTCTGTTGAGAGATTCCGACATGCTGGCGGCCGTCTCCGCCAGCCAGATGCGCTTTGAAATCGATAATAGCCTGTTAACTATTCTGCCCGTTCGCCTGCCCGATACGACCCGTCGCATCGGGCTGACCTTCCGGGCGGGCAGCCTGCCTTCGCCGGCAACCCAGGCCCTACTAAGCTTTATTCAGCAGCATGTCGCGCAACGTTAACGGGTTCCCGCTACCGAGTAGGTCACCTGCTGGTTACGCGTCTTCTGGAACTCCTCCAGCGTCTGCCCGCGCATGGCGGCGTAGATATGCAGATTGGATACCCCAACCACGGCGCCCATTTTCTCCAGCAGGAAAAAGCTGGCGCCGTACTGAATCAGTCCACGCCAGTCGCGGGCGTCGAGCAGCGCCTGCTCATATTCGCTGAGTTCCGCTTCAGCATACAGCGCCTGCGGCTGGCTAAGAAAACGCTCGCGCCAGGCGGGCTGAATCAGCTGATGCAGGAATCGGTTCAGCCGCAGACCATTCAGGCTGCGTTCATGGGTAAACGGATAGGTTCCAGGCAGCGCTTCCACGCCAGCCAGCTGCTGCGCCATATGCTGGCGATGGCGGCTGAGCGTATCCACCGGTGGGACGCGGGCATTATTTTCCAGAATCAGCGTCGCGATGCCGGTCATCGACGGCAGGTAGTAATCACGCCAGATTTCACTCACGTTGGCCGATAATGCCCCGCGCATAACCAGCCACATAATCACTTCCGAACCTTCCATGCCACCCAGCGTGGCGTACTCGCCAAGGGTCATTTCGGCCAGCTTTTCTGGATCATTGATCAGCATATCAACGAACTGCGCGTCCCACTGCGGATTGTTGAAACCACAGCGTTCGCCATGCACCTGATGCGACAGACCGCCGGTCGCCACAATCGCCACGTTGATATCTTGCGGATAGCTTTCAATGGCCCGGCGCAGCGCCTGCCCGAGCTTATAGCAGCGGCGGGCGCTGGGCACCGGGAATTGCAGTACGCCAATTTGCAGCGGGATAACCCGCGTCGGCCAGCCCGTCTCCTGTTGCCACGGCAGCAGCGCCGACAGCGGCGAGAACAGGCCGTGGTCGAGTTTTTTGTCCATAAAGAATGACATATCAAACTCATCCGCCATCAAACTGGCGCCGATATGCCTGGACAGCGCCGCATCGCCTTTTACCGGCGGCAGGTCGCGCGGGCCGCCGCCTTCATCCGCCACGTCGTACTCGTTATCAATCCCGAGGGTAAACGTCGAGTAGTGGTCGAAGAAAAAGGCGGTCACGTGGTCATTGAAGATATAGACCAGCGCATCCGGTTTTTTCTCATCCAGCCAGCGCTGCAGAGGCTCAAAGCTCTGAAAAATCGGCGCCCAGGCGGCTTCCTGCTGTTTATGATGATCGACGGCAAAGCCGATGGTCGGGGTATGAGAAACGGCGATCCCGCCGAGTATTCTGGCCATGAGGTGACTCCATTTATCGGTTATGCAACGTTTGCGACAGCGCGTTGAGCTCCGCCTCTGTTTGCCGAGGCTTAGGGTGATTCATACGGTGCAGTAAAATTGCCGCGCCCGCCAGACAAGCCGGTAGCGCCAGCACCAAAAAGATGGAAGAGTGGCCCGGTACCGCCAGCATGATTACCCCTCCCAGGGTGGAGCTAAGTATGGCTCCGGTACGCCCGATTCCGTGCATCCAGCTGACGCCGGTGGCGCGAATTTCGGTTTGATAATACGCCGGTGAATAGGCCTGTAGACCGTTCTGCGCACCGTTAATGCACATGCCGCTGATGAAGATCAGCACCGACAGTGCCGCAGAGCCAAAGTCCATCAGTCCCTGAGTTAACAGGCACAGGCAGCCGAGGAAATAGGTGACCGCAATCACCGCTTTCGCCGAGGTGCGATCCATCAAATACCCCACCAGAATACCGCCCAGAGGGCCGCCAAGCTGGAACAGGCCGGTAATAATTGCCGCCTGCTGCAATGACAATCCACCGGAGCGTAAGATGGTCGGCAGCCAGCCATTGAGCAGATAGATAACGAACAGCCCCATAAAGTAGGTCAGCCACAGGGCGAGCGTCCCGCGCGCATAGCCGTTGCGGAACAGCTGCGCCACTTTATTGTGCCGTGAGATTTGCGGGGCGTTCAGCTGGAAGCGAGTTTCGCTGCTGAAGCTACCGCCAAGGCGGTTCAGCACCCGGGCAATTTGTCCGGCAGGCAGACGCCGCGCCACCATATTCATTGCCGACTCCGGCAGCATGACCACCATAAAGGGCAGGACCACCAGCGGCAGCACGCCGCCAAAAATCAGCGCCGAATGCCAGCTGTAGTGCGACAGCAGCCCGGCAGCGATAAAACCGCCCAGCCCGGAACCGACATTAAACCCGCTGTACATCAGCGTAATCATCAGCCCCTTACGCCGCTCAGGCATATATTCCGCCACCAGGGTGACGCAGTTAGGCATCACCGCCCCCAGCCCCAGCCCGGTGAGAAAGCGCATCAGCGCCAGCTGTGAAGGGCTTTGTGCCAGCGCGGCGGCAAGGCTGAAGAGCGCAAAAAGCGCCACCGACCACAGCAGAATGCGCTTACGACCATAGCGATCGGAAAGCGGGCCGGCGACCAGCGCACCGATAGCGACACCAAACATCGCCGCGCCAAGTACCGGGCCCATTTGCGCACGGCTGATACCCCAGTCTTCGATCAGAGCCGGGGCGATAAAGCCCATAACCGCCGCGTCATAGCCATCAAGCATGATGATGACAAAACACAGCAGCAGGACGTTCCACTGAAAGCGCGAGATCGGTCGGGCATCGATCCACGACTTCACGTCGACAACATGAGAGTGATTCATAGGGTGACTTCCTTAAGCAGGCGGTACGAATGTTCTGGTTAATGTTTTTGGAGTTGAACTTTCGTATTCAACTTAAGGCAGTCCCCGGGCGCTGTCCGGTTCAAAAAACCGACGGCAGCTATGAGTTCTGTTTATATTGTGAAGTGGACAGCAAAAAGAGCGGCATAAAAAAACCCGCAGCGTTAACGCCACGGGTTGATGTTCAAGGGGGGATTAGCGCTTCGGAATAATTAAATCGCCGCGCAGCATGCTGCCGCCGAGCATCTGCGTTTTTTCAGTCAGCCAGCTGACGATACGCGTCGCCATCGCATCCATTGAATACTCAATCGCCGGAATGGTCGGAATACCGGGCAGCTGTAACGAGCCCGCGAGGCTGAACACCATCACTTTTTCCGGCACCGCCCGATTAAACGCCAGCAGCTGCGGCACAATATGCTGAGCCTGCTGTTCATCGGCAACCAGCAACGCATTGAAATTCAAGGTTGTCGCATTGCTGACCAGCTCCTGTACCGCCACCGACGGCGAAGTGCTGTCGAGGAACACCAGGTTGCGATTAAACGGCAGGAAATTTTTCTCCAGCGCATGTTTGTAGCCCAGAAGAACCTGGTCAGCAAAGCCGCTGCCTTCGGGGTGAATTAATGCGATCTGCCGACGCCCCTGGCTAATCAGATAGTTACAGGCTGTTTCCGCCGCAAACGCGTGGTCGAACTGAATACTGTTCGCCCCTTCGCTTTCCAGGCAATCAATCAGCGCCACGTCGTCCCGGTCGATATTCAATGGAAACCGCGCGCCAATGATCAGCACATCATCGCACAGGCCACAGCTCAACTCTTCGAGGGCGCTCATCACGCCGGCGCGGGTGTTGGCAAAGCGCAGCAGCAGATGCTTTTGATGCAGGCTCAGCTGTTTTTCCAGGGCATACAGATAGCTGGTCGTTTGATTAATATTGTCCTGCGCGCAAATGACACCGATGCAGCCGGTGCTCTGGCTAAACAGCGACTGGGCAATCATATTGGGACGGTAGTTGAGCTCTTCCGCCGCCTGTAGTACCGCCTGGCGGCTGGCCTCTTTTACCCCGCGCGAACCGCTCAATACCCGAGAGACGGTGGCTTTGGACACCCCAGCTAAACGTGATACATCATTGATTGTAGACATCATTATCCCCTGACAGGGTCCGTCCGATCCCTGTACATTCCTGGCCCTGAATCGCTTCAATTATAACCATCGCCAGTATATCCGTTTCCATTTTCATTTGGAAACCGATTTTCCGTTTCATGGAAAAACATCGCAAAACCGGCAGAATTCTGTGAGCAAAATCCAATTAATTAGCGGCATAAGGAGAAGATCTTGACAGTCATCACAGTTCTGTTTTTTATGAATGGAAACCGGTTTCCGTCTGATATCAAATCATTCACGCAATAACTTTTTACATTTTGAGGATGAGTGTCGATGTACAAGATTATGCTGTGCTGCTCTGCCGGGATGTCCACAAGTTTACTGGTCAGGAAGATGGTCGACGTGGCGAAAGAACGTAACCTGCCGGTGCAGATTGACGCCTATGGTGTTTCCGAATTTGACATGCAGTTTCCGCATTACCAGGTGGTGCTCCTTGGCCCGCAGGTGAAATACATGCTGAAAACGTTGTCAGAAAAAGCCGCTTCCCTGAATATTCCGGTCCAGCCAATTAACACCATGGACTACGGCATGCAGCGGGGAGATAACGTCCTGGATTATGCGCTGTCGCTGATTAACCCGGCGCAATAAGAGGTGTGCAAATGAGTTCTCTGTATCAGTCCATGATTGCCGTGATCGAGCAATCTATTACTCCGCTGGCAGGACGCCTTGGGCAGCAGAAGTATGTTATCGCCATTCGCGATGGCTTCACTGCCGCATTGCCGTTTATGATCATCGGCTCTTTCATGCTGGTATTTATCTTTCCTCCCTTTTCACCGGACACTACCAACGGTTTTGCGCGCGGCTGGCTGGATTTCTCGCAGCAGTATCGTGAACAGCTGATGCTGCCGTTCAACCTGAGTATGGGGGTGATGACCTTCTTTATCTCCGTCGGTATCGGCGCAAGCCTGGGTCGCCAGTTTCAGCTGGACCCGGTGATGTCCGGCCTGCTGGCATTTATGGCCTTTTTGCTGGTCGCCGCCCCTTATGCTGACGGCAAAATCTCGACGCAGTATCTGTCGGGCCAGGGGATCTTCACCGCTCTTATTACCGCAATTTACTCCACCCGCGTTTACGCGTGGCTGAAACAGAACAACATCACTATTCGCCTGCCGAAAGAGGTGCCAACCGGCGTCGCCCGCTCTTTCGAAATTCTGATCCCGGTACTGGTGGTGATTGGTACCCTGCATCCGCTGAACCTGTTTATCGAAGCCCAGACCGGCATGATTCTGCCACAGGCCATTATGCACCTGCTCGCACCGCTGGTATCGGCCTCAGATTCCCTGCCCGCAATCCTGCTTTCCGTGCTGATGTGCCAGATTTTCTGGTTTGCCGGGATCCACGGCTCGCTGATCGTTACCGGGATTATGAACCCGTTCTGGATGGCAAACCTGTCAGCAAACCAGGCGGCCCTGGCGGCCGGTGCCGCACTGCCCCATGTTTATCTGCAAGGGTTCTGGGACCACTATCTGCTGATTGGCGGCGTCGGGTCGACCTTACCGCTGGCGTTCCTGCTGCTGCGCAGCCGGGTGGCGCATCTGCGTACCATTGGCAAAATGGGCATCGTGCCAAGCTTCTTCAATATTAACGAACCAATCCTGTTCGGCGCGCCGATTATTATGAACCCGATGATGTTTATCCCGTTCGTTTTCGTCCCGATGATCAACGCCATCCTGGCCTATGGCGCAACGCGTCTTGGCTGGCTGACGCAGGTTGTCTCGCTGACGCCATGGACCACTCCGGCACCGATCGGCGCTTCCTGGGCCGCTAACTGGACATTAAGCCCGGTCATCATGTGTGCCATTTGCATGGTGATGTCGGCGCTTATCTACCTGCCGTTCCTGCGTGCCTATGAACGCTCTTTAATGAAGACCGAAGTTGAAAAAGCAAAAAATGCCGTGCCGGTTGCCGAAACCGTCAGCCAGTAATGAGTGGGGAATACGCAGCCAGCTGTATTTCCCGTGAAATCTAAATAATAAAATAACACCACCCCGGAATAATGCGAAAAAGGAATTTTCGCTACATTCTTTAAATAATAAAGTTAATCACCTCAGGTAATATTATGATTGAACTAGAAGAAGCGGTAATGGAAATTATCGTGAATGCGGGACAGTCACGCTCATTATGTTTTGAGGCGTTACATGCCGCTCGTAATGGAAATATTAATGAAGCCAAATTACTCCTCAATGAAGCCGATGGCTACGCCCGACGCGCCCACCTGATGCAGACCAGGCTCATCGAGCAGGATGCCGGTGAAGCGCGCCAGCCAATGACGTTAATTATGGTGCATGCGCAGGATCATTTAATGAACTCTCTGCTTGCCCGTGAGTTTTCCGAAGAAATGATTCATCTCTACCAGCGTTAATTTAGTACAGAAGTAAAACTCCAGAACAGGTCAATTTGTTCTTGAGCATAGCTGTGCCCTAAATAAACAGAATCAGCGTGCCCTGGTTATTATATTTAATAGCCGGAGCGGGTGATTATTGTCTGAATATTGATAAATTATTAAACGTGAGATAACCATGAAAACAATAAAAACACTGCCATTAGCCATGGCGGTCATTGCCGCACTGTGCCCAATTTCCGTCCTCGCCCAAGATTTTTCTCAGGAACAAATTGACGCCATAGTAGCGAAAGCCGTCGATAAAGCCCTGGCGGATCGTCAGGCCAAAATCGATGCCGCGGCCAATAAGAAAGTGGATGTCATTACCAACCCGCAAACCACCGCCGATTCGCCGGATATGGCGATTCCATTCGGCCTGAAATTCGGCGGCTATGCCCGCTACGGCGCCCACTTCCAGACCGGCGATCAGAAATTCGTTGGCGTGGACGGCTCCTATAACGGCGCCTCGGCGATTGGTCGTTTAGGTAACGAAGGCAACGGCGGTGAATTCCAGATAACCAAAGCGTTTAAGAGCAGCAAAGGCGCCATCTGGGATATCAACGTGATGTTTGACCAGTGGAGCGACGAAGTTAACCTCAAGAAAGCCTACGTTGGCGTAACGAACGTGCTGGAATCTAACCCGGGAGCCTATCTGTGGGCTGGGCGCGACTTCCACCAGCGTCCGCAACAGGGTATCAACGACTACTTCTGGATGAACCACGACGGCCAGGGCGCCGGGGTGAAAAACTTCGATATCGGCGGCGTCCAGTTCGACGTGGCTACGGTGGCGCAGGTCGCTTCCTGTAGCCCGGAAGTCATGGCCGATGAGTCGAACCCATCGCGTATTACCTGTACCGGCGGCGCGGATACCGGCGATAAAGGCAACTATGCCCTGACCTCCAAAATTCACAACATGAAAGCCGGACCGATTGACGTCGAAGTGTACGCCAACTACGGTTTTGACTCGAAAGCGGTGGACGAGGATGCGCGTCTTGATGCCTGGCAGGGCGGCCTGGTGCTCAGCCATACCAACGACAGCGGCGTAAACAAAGTGATTCTGCGCTATTCCGATAATTCGGATAACAGCGTGTATAACAAAACCGACGATCTGACGACGGTGTATGCCAGCTTTGAAGGCAGCCACAAGTTTACCCCGCAGGCGCAGGTCGATTATCTGCTGGCCTTCCATGATTATGACAACGGCAAAGACAATACCGACAACCGTAAGAACTACGGCGTGATTGTGCGTCCGATGTACTTCTGGAACGACGTGCACTCAACCTGGCTGGAAGCGGGCTATCAGCGCGTAGATTACGATCAGGGTGGAGATAACAAGGGCTGGAAGCTGACGCTGTCGCAGAACATTTCAATCGGTATGGGGCCGGAGTTCCGTCCGATGCTGCGTTTCTACGTCACCGGCGGTCAGGTGGATAACAAGCATACCGCCAAAGTCGACGGCACCAGTGAAGATCAGCTCGATTCGCTGAACGTCGGCGCCATGTGGGAAGCCTGGTTCTGATGTTACCCAAGTCCCCGGAGGCAGCGCGCCGCCGGGGAAAGCCTTATTTCTGGCTCATTCGGCGGGCGATACGCTCAAGCTTTA
The DNA here is from genome assembly GCF_051131765.1 of Klebsiella sp. I138. Taxonomy (NCBI): domain Bacteria; kingdom Pseudomonadati; phylum Pseudomonadota; class Gammaproteobacteria; order Enterobacterales; family Enterobacteriaceae; genus Klebsiella; species Klebsiella sp. I138. The sequence goes on along the minus strand of NZ_CP180447.1, from coordinate 4,205,994 downwards.
TCATCAGCAGCAGCGTCACGCCCGCCAGTACGATGGTCAGCGCCGAGCCATCGGCAATATTCCCGCGGTCGGTCAGACTGAATATCGTCACCGGCAGCGTCGTCCAGCCCGGCGGATAAATCATCACCGTTGCCCCCAGTTCCCCCATCGACAGCGACAGGCTCAGCGCCAGCGCGGAGATCATCCACGGCGTCATCAGCGGTAACGTCACGTAGCGCAGGCGATACCACGGCGAGGCGCCCAGGCTGGAGGCGACATTTTCGAGATCCGGCGAAATACGAGCCAAACCGGTGGAGACGTTGCTGAAGGTAAATGCCGAAATCAACACGAAGTGCGCCGCCAGTACAATCCAGAAGGTACCGTTCATCCGCAGCGGCCCCTGGCTGAAGGCGACCAGAATCCCTAGCCCCACCGATACCGAAGGGATCGCGCTGGGCAGGTAAAACGCCAGGCCAAGATATTTTTGCAGTCGGGCACTGAGCTGGCGCAGAGACAGCGCCGCCCACATGCCGCACAACAGCGCAAACAGACTGGCGCAAAAGCCGACCGCAAGGCTTGAGAACAACGAATCCCAGGCCGCCCCGCGAAACGCATTCACAAAATGCCCGAAGGTAAATCCGGACGGCAGCAGGCCGTTCCACTGCTGGCTCAGGCTGGACATCAGGATCACCGACAGCGGCAGGAAGAAGAACCCGGCAAACAGCACCACCGCCAGCGTTCCCGCCGCCGCACGGCCTTTACGTGACCAAATTAACATCGTTAGCTCCTCACGCCGGTACGCGCAGCCGCCAGCCTGTAGAGCATAAACAGCCCCAGCGACAGCAGAATATTAATCAGTGCAATCATGCAGGCCACGCTGTAATCGGACTCAAGAATCGCCTTGCTGTAGACCATCATCGGCAGGGTATTCACCCCTTTTGCACCGATAAACAACACGATGCCAAACTCGTTCGTCGTCAACAGCAGACACAGACTGCCGCCCGCCATCAGCGCCGGTAGCGCCGCCGGGAAGATAACCTGGGCAATCACCCTCAGCGGATGGGCCCCGAGAATACTCGCCGCCTCCAGCTGGCTTTTATCAATTTGCCGCAGCCCGGCCATCAGCGGGCGCATCACCAACGGCGTGAAAACGGTGATCTCCGCCAGAATGACGCCCTGAATCGAGTAGAGAAAATCCACCGGCGGCAGCGCAAAATCGAACAGCGACATCAGCGTACCGTTCAGCAATCCCGCCGAGCCATAAATAAAGGTGAAAGCAAGGGTGATAAGAAACGTCGGTAGGGCAATAAAGGTATCAATCACCCGGCTAATTAACTGGCTGCCGGGAAACGGGATAAAGACCAGAATCAGCGCCATCAGGCTGCCCAGCACCAGGCAGCCAAGCGTGGCAAGCACCGCAATTTGCAGGGTATTCAGCAAGGCGCCGATAAACCGGCGGGACTCTAGCACCTGCCAGAATGTCCCGAGGCTCAAATGACCGCTGTCATCGCGCAGCGCCTGGCCGGCGATCAGCAGCAGCGGATAGAAAAACAGGGTCGCCAGCACCAGCAGCGGCAGCAGGAGCCACAGGAAAGGACGCAGGTTCGGGCGCGGGCGCGACAGCGTTAACGTCTGCGACATCATTACACCTCAATCAGGACCGCATCATTCGGTTCAAAGTAGAGCGCCAGTTTGTCGCCCGCGCACGGCAGCGGATTGACGTGCGTCATCACGATACGTACCGTTTCGCCGGCTACGTCGCACAGCAGATGGGTCAAATCCCCCTGCCAGTGTACCGACGTCAGCGTAGCATGTAGCCGGTTACTGGCCGCCGAGCGCGGCGCCAGGCTCATATGCTGCGGGCGAATACACAGCAGCTTGTTATTGCCGTGCTGGCCGCCCTGGCTAAACGCCTGCACCAACCCACCGCCGCAGCTGACGCTGACCAGCCCTGGGCCGGAGGTGTCCGTCAGCGCCGTCGCCTGCAGAATATTGGCGCGGCCGAGGAATTCGGCACTGAACCGGTTAGGTGGGTAATGATAAAGCGGGTGTGTTTCCCCATGGGCAATCATCGAACCGTCTTTCATGATGCCAATCTTATCCGCCAGGGTCAGGGCTTCGGTCTGATCGTGGGTGACATAGAGAATGGTCAGCTCCGGCAGCTCGCGATGCAGGCGGGCAATTTCTTCCACCATGTTGTGGCGAATTTGCGCATCCAGCGCCGAGAGCGGCTCGTCGAGCAGCAGCACCCGCGGGCGAACGGCAATGGCACGAGCGATAGCCACACGCTGCTGTTGGCCGCCGGACAGCTGGTGCGGGTAGCGCGTGGCGTAGTCCGCCATGCCAACAATTTTCAGCGCTTCGGTCACCCGTTCACCAATCAGCGCGTTAGGCTGCTTCTGCGCCCGCAGGCCGAAGGCGACGTTATCTTCCACCTTCATATGCGGGAACAGAGCATAGTTTTGCACCACCATGGCCAGACCGCGCTTGTACGGCGGTAGCCCGGTGACATCGGTATCGCCGATCAAAATGCGTCCACCTGCCGGCTGCACAAACCCGGCAATGGCCCGCAGCACCGTGGTTTTCCCGGAACCCGACGGGCCAATCAGGGCCAGCACTTCGCCCGGTTCGATAGTCAGCGACAGCGGTTTCAGCACCACGTTGCCATGATAGGAGACGCGCAGAGAATCGAGGGTTATCCCCGAACTCCCCGTCACTGACGGGGAGTGGGCAGCAGTCGTTTTCATCAACATCAGGCTTACTCGCTGTCGGTCACTTTATGCCAGCGGGCAATGTCTGCCGATAGCGATACGGCAACATCGTCCCAGTTCGGTTCCCAGCTTTTCACACCGTCGAGCGCGGCTTTTGCTGCCTGATAATTACCGTCGGTTGGCGTCACATCGCTGCGAACCGGCAGCCCCCAGGAGAGCGCGCTGACGCTGCTTTGCGCCTGTTTATCCAGCAGGAAGTTGATCAGTTTTTTGCCGTTTTCACTCTGCGGCCCGTTCTGAACCAGGCCCACCGTGTACGGCAGGGCCAGCGCGCTGCGTTCGCCCTTGTCGTCCGCCGGCCAGAAGATTTTCACATTCGGGTTACGCGCAATCTGCGACAGGTTCATCTGCAGGTCGCCGTTGGCCACCAACAGTTCACCTTTATTGACCAGCGCAGTCAGCTTACCGGTCGAGGCGGACGGGCCGACGTTATTGGCCTGCAGTTTGCCGAGATACGTGAAGCCTGCATCTTTACCACCGAGGCTGTGAAAGGCCTGCAACATCACCGCCGTACCGTCACCTGCCTGGCCCGGCGTGGAGTACTGCAATTTATTTTTGTAGCGGCTATCCAGCAGTTCCTGCCAGCTGCCCGGGGCGGTTTTCAACAGCTGGCTGTTATAGATAAAGGTCAGATAGTTGTTAACCAGCGGCGAGTAGCGGGCGTTAACGCCGGGGATTTTTTCGCTGCCCTGGGGAGTAAATTCCGCTAACAGATTTTCTTTAGCCGCACGCTGGATAAACGGCGGGACCGTGACCAGCACGTCAGCCTGTGGGTTGGTGCGTTCTTTTGCCAGTCGCTCAACAATCGCCCCGGAACCCCCCTCCACATACTGCACTTTGATACCCGTCGCTTTGGTGAAGGCGTCAAACTGATTCTGATACCAGCTATTGTCGCCGTCATGCAGGCCGTCAGCGGAATACACCGTGACCACCCCATCGGCCCAAACCGGGGAACTGGTCAGCGCGAAAACGGACAGCAGAGCAAGTCGGGAAAGTTTCATCGTGTAAGCCTCGTTGGGTGGTGATTTTTAATGGTCTATACCAGATTGATTGTCACGCTACCGGGGATTTATGACAAAACGATGAATGAACTGTGTCTAAAGGATGAAAGGCGGAGGAATTCAGGAAGGTTGAACTGCTCAGGGATTTCCCCCTGAGGCGGCGCATAGCGCCTGTCCGGGCTACCTGACGGCGGTAAGTCAGTAGCCCGGAGTCCGGTCAGCGTAGCGCCACCGGGAAATCCCGTACAGGGCCTGCAAACTCAGTGAGTGTCGACTTCAATACGCAGGCTATCGTGGCGCCAGTACTCAATATCGTAATCCAGGATACGTCCGTGTTGATCGTAATTCAGGCGGCGCAGCAGCAGAGCCGGACGCCCTTCCATAACGCCCAGCGCCTCTGCGGCCTGCGGCGGCATTGAGGTGGGATAGAACGACAAATGCATACTGGTATATATCAGGTCGTAATGAGCCTGATAAATCTCGGTCAGACTGCCATTCAGATCGTGGCGCAGCAGCTCCGGCACGCGCGCCGGCAGACAGTGGTTTTCGCTGTAGCAAATCGCGCGCCCGTCGGCGTAGCGCAGGCGCTTGAGCAGATAAACTTGATCGAACGGTTGTAGCGCCAACGGCGCCATCACATCCAGCGGTACGGCTGCCAGCTGGCCGTTCAGCAGCACCGTTTTCGGTTCCCGCCCCTGTTCCAGACACAGCTTGTGGAAGTTGGTATTTTGCGTCGGATCCAGCCACAGGCGCTCCGGCGTGACAAACCAGCCACGGCGATCGGCACGATAAATCACGCCGCTGGCCTCCAGCTGCGCCAGGCTCTCGCGCACCGTAATCCGCGTAGTATTGAAGATCGTACACAGTTCGCGTTCTGACGGCAGCTTATCGCCGCTTTTCAACGCCCCGTTTTCGATACGTGCCTGCAATTGCGCCTTAATCAGCAGGTACTGCGGCGTTTCGCCAGAAGGTGATTTCATGTTGACTCACAAGCAGATTTGATAGCGCCATTATACCCATGGAGATGAATTTTTTGTTGCAGCACGATCTTTTCTTTGACCTTTGGCCCTCACTGTCAGCATCATAAAGCCAATCTGGTATAGACCAATGGTGAAAATAAATGACTTCACGTAATTACCTGCTGCTGACCCCCGGCCCGCTGACCACCTCTCGTACGGTGAAAGAAGCCATGCTGTTCGATAGCTGTACCTGGGATGATGATTACAACCTCGGCGTGGTGCAGGCCATTCGCCAGCAGCTGGTACAGCTGGCAACCCCAGCCGAAGGCTACACCTCAGTACTGCTGCAGGGTAGCGGCAGTTATGCGGTCGAAGCGGTACTCGGCAGCGCAATCGGCCCGCAGGGCAAAGTGCTGATCATCAGCAACGGCGCCTACGGGGCGCGGATGATTGAAATGGCGGAAATGATGGGCATCGCCTGTCACCCGTATGATTGCGGCGAAGTGGCCCGCCCGGACGTCGCGACGATCGAACAGATCCTTCAGGCTGACCCGGCGATCACTCATATTGCCATGGTCCATAGCGAAACCACGACCGGGATGCTTAACCCTATCGAAGAGGTGGCGGCACTGGCGCAGCGCTACGATAAACGCTACATCGTTGATGCGATGAGCAGCTTCGGCGGTATTCCGCTGGACGTCGCCGCGCTGAATATTGATTACCTGATTAGCTCAGCCAACAAGTGCATTCAGGGCGTACCGGGCTTCGCTTTTGTTATTGCCCGCCAGAGCGAACTGGAAACCTGCAAAGGCCGCTCGCGCTCGCTGTCGCTGGACCTGTATGCCCAGTGGCGCTGCATGGAAGATAATCACGGAAAATGGCGCTTCACCTCCCCTACCCACACCGTGCTGGCCTTTGCCCAGGCGCTCAAAGAGCTGGCCGACGAGGGCGGCGTGGCCGCACGCCACCGCCGCTACAGCGATAACCAGCGTCGCCTGGTGGCCGGGATGCGCGCGCTGGGCTTTCAGCCGCTGCTGGATGACAGCCTTCATTCGCCAATCATTACCGCTTTTTACTCACCTGATGCACCGCAGTATCGCTTCAAAGCGTTCTACCAGAAACTGAAAGAGCAGGGCTTCGTTATCTACCCGGGCAAAGTCTCGCAGAGCGACTGTTTCCGTATTGGCAACATTGGCGAGGTTTACGCCGCCGACATCACCGCCCTGCTGACCGCTATCGACAATGCCATGTACTGGACACACTAAGGAACCGCCATGAACCGTATTACCGCACTGATCCTTGACTGGGCTGGCACCACCGTGGATTTCGGCTCCTTCGCGCCGACGCAAATTTTCGTCGAGGCCTTTCATCAGGCGTTTGATGTCGATATCACGCTGGCGGAAGCTCGCGTACCAATGGGGCTCGGCAAGTGGCAGCATATTGAAGCACTAGGCCAGTTACCTTCCGTGGATGCCCGCTGGCAGGCGAAATTTGGCCGTTCGATGACCGCCGCCGATATTGATGCGATTTATGCTGCCTTTATGCCGCTGCAAATCGCTAAAGTGGTCGACTTTTCCGCGCCAATTGCCGGAGTCGTCGACACCATTAACGCACTTCGCGCCGAAGGACTGAAAATAGGTTCCTGTTCTGGCTACCCGCGCCCGGTGATGGAAAAGCTGGTGCCTGCCGCCGCCGCTCACGGCTATGCCCCGGACTATTGGGTCGCCACCGATGACCTCGCGGCCGGTGGTCGCCCCGGTCCATGGATGGCGCTGCAAAACGTGGTGGTTCTGGGCATTGATGCGGTCTCCCACTGTGTAAAAGTGGACGATGCCGTGCCGGGGATTACCGAAGGACTGAACGCCGGGATGTGGAGCGTCGGACTGGCGGTTTCCGGTAACGAGTTTGGCGCCACCTGGGAAGAATATCAGGCGATGACGGGAGAAGAGATCGCGACCCGCCGCGAGCGCGCGGCCGAGAAACTCTACGCCGCCGGCGCCCATTATGTTGTCGATACGCTGGCAGACCTGCCGGAAGTGATTGCCGACATCAACGACCGGCTGGCAAAGGGCGAACGCCCGTAAGTTACACCCTCTTTCCCCGGGCGACGGCATCCCCCTTGCCCGGGCAACCGTCTCCACGGAGAATTGTCTTCGCTACACGCGGACTTTGACCGCCACCAGCAGGCCGGTCAACAGCATCAACGCCCCGGAAATCACCAGCGGTGACAGCAGGCCAAGGTGATCCAGCGCCACGCCACCCACCGCCGCACCGCAGGTATTGGCCAGTTGAATGACTGCTACCTGGATCGAACCGGCTTTTTCTGCCTGGTCAGAGAGCGAGCGGGTAATCCACGTTGACCACCCGACCGGAATCAGCGCAAACGCAAAGCCCCAGATAATCGCCACCGTCGACGCCACAACCTGGCTTTCGCCCCACAGCACCAGCACCGTCGCACTTATCGCCAACAGCAGCGGCGCCGCCGTTAAAGCCGCCTTCACCGAGCGTTTGAGGATCATCGACGACAGCGAGGTGCCGATAAAGCTGGCAATACCGAAGCTCAGCAACACCAGCGTCAGGCCGTCAACATCAAAACCGGCGAGAGTCATGTAGACCGGGCGAATATAGGTAAAGAAGGCAAACTGCCCGGCAAAGGCCATAAAAATGGCGCACATCCCGGCCATCACCCCGGGGCGTTTCAGCAGACCGAACATATTTTGCTGTTGATGCGGCGCTTCACCGGGCAGGGAAGGCAGCACTTTCACCACCCAGAGCGTGCAGAGTACGCCCATAACCGCCGCCGCATTAAAGACGTTACGCCAGCCGATAACGCCGCCCAAAAAGCTACCCAACGGGGCGGCAATCACCAGCGCAATCGACACCGCACCGAAGATAACCGACAGCGCTTTTGGCACCACCCGCATCGGGACAAGACGCATCGTCAGTGAGGCGGACATCGCCCAGAAGCCACCCAGCGCCAGCCCCAGGCAGGCACGGCCGACCAGCAGCAAAGCAAAGCTATTGGCAAAAGAGACCAGCAGGCAGGAGACCGTCAGCAGAACCGAGAAGAGGATCACCACATAGCGGCGATCGGTGCTGCGAATGATGGTGGTGATAAACAGGCTGGAGAACATGGCCACAAAAGCCGTGGTGGTGACCGACTGGCCGGCCAGGCCTTCAGAGATCCCCAGATCCTGGGCCATCGGCGTGAGCAGGCTAACCGGTAAAAACTCAACGGTAATCAGGCAGGCCACGCAAAAGGCCACCGCGAAGACCGCCGACCAGTTTGGCCGCGCTAACTCGCTGGCGTGTTGTTTGGCTTCATTCAGAGGAGTCATGAGTTACCTGCAAGGTTGAATGGCGGAAAAGCTGCGCAGTGTAACATTTTGTGTGTGACTAATTTAACGTTTCGACAACTTTAAGCTTGATTCTTGCGGATAAACGGCTGACGAGCCTGCCACACAAGGCTCGCCAGCGCTCAGACGATAAAATTAACCGCGCTGCGCTTTTTTGGCCGCCGTAGCCAGGCCGCAGATCCACTCCTGATGTCCGTTAATCATCGGATTCGGCAGTGTCTGGGCCAGCGCCTGGGCCGGTGCGCCTTTTTGCGACTCCTGAGTCAGAATACGCACGCGGCCGCCGGGTAAATCCTCGAACAGCCAGGCGTGGATCACATCCAGCCGCGTGGTTTCATCACCTTCTGCCCAGCCGTGCCAGGCAACGCGTGCTGCCTCCCCGGCCACTGGTGGAACATATTCGGTGACCTGCGCTTCAATAGGGAAGCCAAACGTGGAGAAACGGAAGCGGGCGTTGGCGCTTAGCGTCGGTCCGCTACCGTCATGAAAACGGATATCGGCCACGTTGCTGTAATAGGTTGGCCATAGCGTGGTGTCGTCGAGCTGCGCCCAGATCTCCGCCGCCGTCAGGCCGCTGACAATGATTTCGTTGGAGGCAAAGTTATCGGTGGTGCCGGGCAGGTAATCTTCCGGCCAGACGATGGCGCGTTGTTGCATTGACTGTTTCATAAAAGACCTCGTAAGTTTGCGATTTCACGAGGCCCATCATCCGTCCGGGAGTGATATAAATCTAATCACCATCATTGATTATGATCATCACACAATCTGATATCAATGCAGCCAGTGCACACCATCCTCAGGTGAAAACAGCGCGTTATAGCGCTGCTGCAGGGCAACAATCTCGCTTAGCTCCGGGTCCAGCTCTCGCAGGAAGCCCTGCGCCAGACGAATTTGCGCATCGGTAATCGGTGCCGCCAGGCGGGCTTTTTGCATCTGACGGTACCAGTAGTGCAGGTTCTGCTCGCTGCCATCCACAATACCCACCTGCCAGATCAGCAGTACCTGTGCAGCGTTTTGCAGATGCGCCTCATTGGGGCGTTCAAGATAATGAAGGTACTCATTGCCAGCGGTTTTCCCCAGTTGGTCGATCATCGATTCCAGCGGCACCGGGGTAATGGCTAACCGTTCGCTCAGGCGGCGAATAGCACGGCGTGAATCAGAGGTAAGCACCCGAAAACCGACAACAAATACTACCACCAGCGTGGCCAATCCTAACCAGATCATGCTTCCTCTCAATCTACCGCAGCCCCACTATCATAATGGGAATTTGCGCGCTGTCGACTCCCCGGCGTACCATAATGTGACTTATCGCCGTTGCGGATGTCCATCATGAAATCTGATATCAGAAACCTCGATCTGAATCTGCTAAAAGCGCTGGATGCGCTGCTTGATGAACGGAGCGTAACCCGGGCGGCGACGCGGCTTTCCCTGACGCAGCCGGCGGTCAGCGGCATGCTCACGCGGCTGCGGGAAGCCTTTAACGACCCGCTGTTTGTCCGCGCCCCGCACGGTATGGTCCCCACCCTGCGCGCACAGGCGCTGGCCTCACCGGTTAAGCAGCTGCTGGCCGATGCCGAAGCGCTGCTGTATCCGGCCACTTTCGATCCGCTCGAGGCCAATTTTACCTGGACGATTGCCGCAACCGACTATGCGCTAAAAGCGGTGATCGTGCCGTTTATCGCCGCGCTGAAATCTCAGGCGCCGGGCATTCGCGTCCGTATCATTGCGGAATCTCCGCAGACGCTCTTCGCCCAGACCGAACGAGGCGATGTCGATATTGCTCTGCTGACGCCCTATTCAACGCCGCCCGAGCTCCACAGCCGGGCGTTGTATCAGGAGGAGTATGTGTGCCTGATGCGGGCGGATCATCCCCAGGCCGACGCACCGTTAACCCTCGATCTCTTCTGCTCACTGGAACATATCCTGGTCTCGTGGCAGGGTGACAGTTTTCGCGGCGTAACCGACGAGGCGCTGGCAGCATTGGGGCGTTCCCGCCGGGTGGGGTTATCGGTGAGCAGTTTTCTGGTGCTGCCGGAGATTCTGGCGGTCAGCGATATGATAGCCGTAGTGCCGCGCCGGCTGGCGAAGATGGCTGGCGGGATGCACATCGCCCCGCCGCCGCTGGCAATACCGGGTTTCACCAAAAGTATGGCCTGGCACGAACGTAGCCACCGCGACCCGGCGCAGCAGTGGCTGCGGGAGCTGTTGTTCAATACTAATCAGAAAAAGTAAACAAACCTATTAAAAAGAAACGAAACAAGCCATAAATATGTACATGAGCGCATATTATTTAACACATTATCCGCATCATAACTTTAATCTAGCCACCTCATAGGGACACTCGTGAATTATAAAATCAAAGCACGAATAGTTTAAATAAAAGGGGACAGAGTCAATTGCGGCGCAATTGAACAAATAACAACCAAATCTCTCATGTTTAATAATCTACTTAATACTCATTTTTGACACCCATCACAAAAACAGCGTCATCTCATTGATAAAAATACCCCCGAATTCAGTACGAACTTTCACTTATTGTAAAATTTAAAATTAATAGGAAACCATTATGGGAACAGTTAGCTCAGGCTCTGCTCATAAAATGGGAGTCATTGCCCTGACATTAGTGACCGCATCAAACATGATGGGGTCTGGTGTATTTATGCTACCGACTAATTTGGCAGGCATTGGTTCTATCTCAATATGGGGATGGGTATTTACCATTATCGGAGTTATTGCACTTGCATTAGTTTTTGCTAAAACCAGTCTCATTACACCACGTACGGGGGGAATCGTTGCATATGCCAGCGATGCTTTTGGACCATTTATCGGATTTCAAACTACCATCTGCTACTGGATAAGCGCCTGGGTTGGTAATGTTGCATTACTGGTTGCTGGCGTTGGATATCTAAGTTTCTTTTTTCCAGAATTAAGAAATCCAGCCTATGGCTGCATCGCTGCCATTATTATCTTATGGGCCTTTGTGTTCCTTGCTAGCTTCGGCGCAAGAGTCGCAGGTCGAGCGCAGTCTTTCACTGCAACCTGTGGGCTTATCGTTATTTTAGGTGTGGGATTGATTGGTTGGTTCTGGTTTAGCCCAGAAACGTATTCCGAAGTTTATAATGCGACCGGCCGCAGCAACTCCTCCGCTATTATCTCAGCGTCTTCTATTGCGCTCTGGGGATTCTTAGGGATTGAATCAGCGGTAGTCTCAACAGGACAAGTCGAAAACCCAGAACGCACCGTGCCCCGCGCGACGGTGATGGGCTTACTTATTGCCTCTGTATGCTATGTCGGTAGCTGCACCGTCATTATGGGTCTGGTTCCGCACCATGTTCTGATCTCCTCGGCTGCACCATTCGCAGACGCAGCTCGCTACATGTTTGGTAATATGGCGGGTAACATTGCCTCCGCGTTGAGTATTATTGCTTGCTTTGGTTCAATCTCCGGTTGGCTTATTTTGCAGTCAGAAGGGCCACGTGCAGGTGCTCAGCAAGGCCTGTTCCCTAAATTTTTCTCTGACACCAATAAACAAGATGTACCGATGAAAAGCCTCATTTTTACCGGTATTCTGATGAGCATTGTATTATTACTTACTGCCTCACCAAACCTGGCCAAGCAGTTTGAAGTTATTATCTTAATGTCAGTATTCGCTTCTTTGCTACCTTATATGTATGCCCTGATTTCCTTACCTATCATTCTCGTATCAAAGAAAATAAACCGCGGCAGCACCTTTATGTTCTATTGCACACTTGTTGTCATTGGCATGATCTACTGCATTTTCGCTTTGCTTGGCTCAGGCAGTGATTCCATGTTCTGGGGAATCCTCATGATGATGGTAACTATTCCTTTATTTTCTTTCGTGGCTGCCGGTAAAAGTAAAAAAGGCCAAACCATTCTCTACTTAGACAAATAAATCCAGATATATAAATAAGAACACCAAGGAGTTTAAAATGACATTATCCATTAGCGATCAAAATAAACTTGATTCTTTCTGGTCATACTGTGTAAAAAATCAATATTTTAACATCGGATATCCTGAGTCTGCTGATTTTGATTACACTATTCTTGAACGATTCATGCGCTTCTCTATCAACAACTGCGGTGACTGGGGGGAATATTGCAATTATTTGTTAAACTCATTTGATTTCGAAAAAGAGGTCATGGAGTACTTCGCCCAGCTGTTTAAAATCCCATTTGAAGAAAGCTGGGGGTATGTGACGAATGGAGGCACCGAAGGCAATATGTTTGGCTGCTATCTGGGGCGGGAGATTTTCCCCAATGGCACTTTGTATTACTCAAAAGATACCCATTACTCCGTGGCAAAAATCGTCAAACTGTTACGCATCAAATCAACACTTGTTGAATCACAGCCCAATGGTGAGATGGATTACGCCGATTTAGTCAAAAAAATCAAACGCGATAATGAAAAACATCCGATTATTTTTGCAAATATCGGGACGACCGTTCGCGGAGCCATTGATAATATTGCGACAATTCAAGAAAAAATTAACGAGTTAGGGATTGAACGTAAAGACTATTATCTTCACGCTGACGCGGCGCTTAGCGGAATGATCTTACCTTTCGTTAACGACCCGCAGCCATTTAATTTCGCTGACGGAATTGATTCTATTGGTGTTTCTGGGCATAAAATGATTGGGTCTCCCATTCCTTGCGGTATTGTTGTAGCCAAAAAGAAAAATGTCGATCGTATCTCTGTAGAAATTGATTATATCTCTGCTCACGATAAAACTATTTCTGGCTCTCGTAACGGCCACACCCCACTCATGATGTGGGAGGCGATTCGAAGCCACTCATGGAGTGAATGGCAGCGCCGCATCGAACGAAGCCTAAATATGGCTCAATATGCCGTCGACCGTTTCCAGTCTGCCGGGGTTGATGCCTGGCGCAACAAAAACTCCATCACCGTCGTCTTCCCTTGCCCATCAGAGGCCGTCTGGAAAAAACATTGCCTGGCCACGTCAGGGGATATTGCCCATCTCATCGCCACAGCACACCACCTTGATTCCAGCAAAATTGATGAGTTGATTGATGACGTGATAGCCGACTTGAAAAAACAGGCCGCTTAGTAAAAGGGCAGTGATAACCATCCACTGCCCTCCAGGACCGACGTCACCGATGCCGAGACCAATCAATATCGGTGCGTCCTTCAGGCTCTGTGTCAACAGAGCCTTGATTCAGATTACCGCTTTGTCGATATGTTGCAACGACAAAATTGTGCCTGAGACATTCACCGGGGAGACATCAGACTCCGCTGCGACTGTTTTTCATCATCCACCTAATGGGGACTGGCATGAGTAAATGCTGTGCGAGAACAAATCAGATGGGACTGCTCGCCCTGACAGTGATGACGGCATCAAATATGATGGGAAGTGGCGTCTTTATGCTCCCCGCCACACTCGCGCGCATTGGTGCGATTTCCGTGTGGGGGTGGGGGGTCGCTTTTTTAGTCATTACCGCATTAGCACTCATTTTTTGCAAAATGAGTGCATTATTTCCACGTAATGGTGGGATTATTGCCAGCATTACAGCGAGTTTTGGCCCTTTCATTGGCCTGCAAATGACACTGTTTTACTGGCTATCAACCTGGATTGGCAACTGTGCCTTACTACTTGCCGGTGTAGGCTATCTCTCCTATTTCTTTCCCTCGCTGCACAACCCTCTCTACGGCACCAGCGCTTGTATTATCTTGCTGTGGCTCTCCGTCCTATGGGGATTAAGAGGTGCAAAGCTAATGGGATACGCTCAGCTTTTTACCGGCGGGTGCATGGTCATCGTCATCCTGAGCATTGGTGTTCTGGGTTGGTGGCATTTTGATACCGGGCGTTATCAGATGAGCTGGAATGTCAGCAACCATAGCGACCTGCAAGCCATTATCAACGCTGCCATGATCTCTTTATGGGGATTTCTCGGCATTGAATCGGCATCAGTCTCTTATGGGCAAGTAAAAAATCCTCGTCGTACCGTCCCTCTGGCGACATTACTTGGCTTAGCCATTGCTGGTTTATGCTATGCCACATCTACCAATGTCATGATGGGCATACTGCCACATGATGTTCTGGTGAATTCGTCCTCCCCCTTTGCCGACAGCGCTGCCGCGATGTGGGGAAAAGTTGCCGGTTCTCTCATTTCCGGTATGGTAGTTATTGCCTGTCTTGGCGCGATGCCTGGCTGGCAAATTCTACAAACCGAAGTCCCCAGAGCCGCCGCAGAGGACGGACTTTTACCGGATTTTTTTGCACGAATAAACCGCCATGGTGTTCCGTGGGCAGGGCTCGTTTTCACTGCCTCTTTGATGACCTTACTCCTGCTGCTAACGCTTTCACCTGATTTACAAAGCCAGTTCAAAACCATTATTACCCTGGCCATCTCTGCCAGCCTACTGCCATACGCTTTTGCAGCCATATCACTACCGGTAATGATGGTCGTCAACCACCAGGAGAAGAAAAATTTCTACGGCTACTGCTGCCTCAGCGTTGTTGCGCTTTGTTTCATCACATTGGCCCTTATGACAGAAAGCTCGGCAACGGTGGTATGGGGGATTGTTTTACAGCTGGCGACCCTCCCTCTTTATCTTTTCTACATTGCCAGGCGCCACCGTCAAACAAAGGGCGCCTCTGAAACACGTTCAACTAAATCATCTTTTTCTAAGTTAAGTAAGGAGTTGCTATGAGCAGGATCCAGGCTATACGAGGTATGAGAGACGTTCTTCCGGATGAAACCCCCATGTGGCAGTGGTTGGAAAGAAAGCTCCACCATATGGCGTTTCGTTACGGTTATCAGGAGATGCGGTTGCCACTGCTCGAGCCCGTGACGCTATTTGAGCGAGCCGTTGGTGAGGCTACCGATATTGTTTCAAAAGAAATGTATGATTTTACGGATAAAAGCGGTGAACATATCACCCTGAGACCGGAAGGAACCAGCGGCTGTATGCGTGCAGTACTGGAAAATAATATGTGCTACAACAGGTCTCAGCGTTTGTGGTATCAAGGGCCGATGTTTCGTTATGAGCGCCCACAAAAGGGCCGCTTACGCCAGTTTACGCAATTTGGTATCGAAGCATTCGGTATGTCCGGCGCCGACGTGGATGCCGAGCTCATTTTTATGGTCCGGGATCTCTTCGAAGATTTAAATATCACGCAGAACGTCCGCCTTGAAATAAATTCACTGGGCACATCCGCAGAACGGCAGGCGCATCGCGAAGAACTGGTCAAATGGTTTACTCAGCATGCCGATCTCCTCGACGAGGATAGTGTAAAACGCCTTGCTATTAACCCATTACGAATTCTCGATAGCAAAAATCCTGATATTCAAAACGTTATCGAACAAGCTCCACGTCTGCTTGATTTTTTGGGCGAGGAATCTCGTCAGCATTTTGATACCTTACGGACGATTTTAGATAATGCCGGAATTACCTATCGGATTAACCCACGTTTGGTCCGAGGTTTAGATTATTACTCTCGAACCGTCTTTGAATGGGTAACAGATGATTTAGGCTCTCAGGGGACAGTGTGCGGTGGCGGACGCTACGATGGCCTCGCAGAGCTGTTTAGCGGCAAGAGACTTCCTGCATGCGGTTTTGCCATCGGCATTGAACGTTTACTCTTACTGCTGCAAACCGTTTCTGACGGCCAGAATCCGCAATGGCAATCAGCACCTGATATCGCCATTACCAGCGAGTTAAGTGATGGAGGTGTTCGCGCGCAAATGCTGGCTTGCTTGCTGCGAAGAGACTTGCCAGGTTTAAATGTGTTGACTGATTGCAGTGGCGCGAAATTAAAACGCCAGCATCAAAATGCACTTAAAAGTGGTTGCCAATACGTTCTTACAATTAACTCTGATGAAAATCTTCGCCTTTGGAATCTACAAAATAACAAGCAAGAATCAATGACCATAGAGGAAATAAAATCACAGATTTCTGAAATTAGTCACAAATAGAAAACTGAGCTATCAAACTACCCTTGTTGTTTTTTGGTAGCTCTTGTAAGATATTCAAACATGGGAATAGAAATGGTTAACACCATGATAAACAGACTAAAATAACCATCGCAGTTTCCTCCTTATATTATCACTTACTAAATTAAGTTATTTAACTATGCCACGAAAAAGCAGATTATTCATTGATGGTATCCCTCATCTTGTAAAACTGTCAGGGCATAATGATGAGGTTATATTTAAAGATGATGTAGACATTAGTAACTTATATCATTGTATTGATAATGCATTAGCAATTTACAAAATAAAGTTGCATGCATACTCATTGTCTTTGCAAAAAATAACTTTACTTCTTTCTGCCCCTGATAAAGAAAGTCTGGGACGATTTATGCAGCATCTTGGGAAAGGTTACACTCATGATTTCAATCACCGTCATCAACGACATGGCACGTTATGGGACAGTCGTTACGATTGCAGCCCAGTCGAACCCAATGCGTATTTTTTACTCGCTAAAAAATATATTGAATGCCACTGTGCTGACGAATTCACGCATCATAGCTCCGCCGATGCACCTGAGGAACGGATTACACCTCACGACGAGTATTTGCGCCTGGGGGAAAATGCATTACAACGCCGAAATATTTACCAACAGTTTTGCCTCGGTAGCATGAGTCCAGCAATAATAACGCGAATTGAGTCTGCATTAACGCAAAATTGCTTGCTGGCTACAACGTCATACTCTAAAGCTCTTGAGGATAAACTTCAAAGAAATTTACGCCCGCGTAAAATAGGACGTCCCAGAAAACATGACCAGAATCCAGCAGCTACCTGGGAATGGCTAGAAAAAAAAGCCGAATATTTATTACGCCAGTATTGTTATCATGAAATAAGAACCCCTTTGCTAGAAAAGCTTGAAGAAGATTTAACTCAATCTTTTTCTTCCGAGTCTGGCGAGCTGTTATTAAATCATCAAGCCCTACTCCGTGGTGACGGCACCATGGGCTGTTTACGACTTCTTTCACAGCATCAAAATTTGCAAACTGAAACCCGGGTCTGGTACCAGGGTACAATGTTCCGTCGTCAACACCAGCAAAATATTAGTCAGTTTCATCAACTGGGTGTTGAGACCTTCGGTTATTCTGATATAGGAATTGAAATAGAATTAATTTCACTGCAGTTTGATTTTTTTAAATCACTTCAATTATTACCTTTTATTAACCTCAGGGTAAATACTACCGGAAACCAAGAAGAGTTTACGCATTTTCGCCACGCTCTTCAGCAATACTACCGCCCCTTCTCTGCTCTGTTGAACACCCAACAACTGAACTGGCTCAACATTCGCCCGGAGCATTTGTTAACCGACAACGACAGTTTAATGCAGCGTCTTGCAGAGAAGGCCCCGCAATTAGAGTCTTGGATCTCGCCTCACTCACGTCAAAGATTCATAATACTCTGTGATACACTTACGGCTTTGCGTATCCCTTTTACCCACGATCGCAAACTTTTCCCCGTGAATAACTACAATGACCTTATCTTTGAATGGCACTCTGACACTTCACATCGCCATCAACTATTATGCCGTGGTGGCCGCTATGATAATACGGCCAGCCAGCTAATTGGCCACCCCGTATCCGCTTGTGGGTTTGCTTTTATGCTGGAACCTATCATGCATTTATTAAGCAGTACCCACAAAGATAACTTCCCCGGGAAGCATATTGATCTGGTGATTATTCCATGTCAGGAGAGAGCCCGCCGTGTCGCATTAACCCTGAGCCGGCGCTTACGCCGTAGTTTTCCGCATTTAAGCATTCTGAATGACTGCTCTTCTTTACGTCTCTCGACCAGACAAAAAAATGCCCAACGCCTGGGCGCTCGCTTTATTTTACTTATTGATGGTAGTGAGACCGAAGTGACATTTTACGACGAAGAAAATCATTATTGGGTACAGATTTCACTTAATGATGTTGTCGCCCATTTGAGTCATTCACTCATGATGTAACAAAAAAAGCCCGGCATCACTGCCGGGCAACGTTACCAATACTCAATAACTCAGGCACACTGCAAAATTTGTTTCTTTTTCTCGCGGCGAATTTTACGTTCTTCAAAGACCGCGACGATGGCCATCAGACAGATACAGCCGATAGCGGCCGCGTCGAGGGCCGCAAAAGTGCCCGCCCAGCCGGTAAGTCCGAATACCGGCGTACCGTCAGCAATCATCCCCAGCCCCAGCTTGGCAAAGCTATCGCCGATCAGATAGGCGAAAGTGCCTTTAATACCGTCAGCGGCACCAATTGCTTTTTTCGGGACGAAGCCCACGGCGGCGACGCCGATCAGCAGCTGCGGGCCAAAGACCAGGAAGCCTAAGGCAAACAGCGACAGCAGGTAGACATACTGATTGCTGGCGTGCTGGTAAACGCCAAGGGTCGCGATAATGAGCGCCAGCGCGATACAGGCCACCAGTGCACGACGACCGTTCGCCAGATCCGACAGCCAACCCCACAGCAGCGTCCCGACCAGCGCCCCGACTTCAAACAGGGTGAAGCCCTGAATCGCGACCTCTTTCGACAGCTTCAGCTCCTGGAAGGCATAGACCGTCGACCACTGGTCGATACCAATGCGTACCACGTAGAGGAAGATGTTGGAGAAACACAGCAGCCAGATGACTTTGTTTTTCAACACATACTCGACGAAAATCTGCCATTTGGTCATGGCATTCTCTTCCGTTTCTTTATCTTCTTCGCTGATCTCCTCGCCGAACAGCTCTTCCGCATTACCGAGACCGTAGGTTTCCGGGGAGTCGCTACCAAAACGCAGGCCGATAAAACCGACAATCAGCGCGATAATCGACGGGAAGATAAACATGCCGATGACGTGGCCATCGAACAAATAGTTCGCGCCGAACAACGCCACGCCAGCCGCACCCGCGCCACCGAGGTTGTGAGAAATATTCCAGAAGCCCAGGAAGGTGCCGCGCTTACGCCGCGGGGTCCATTTGGTAATGGTTGAATAGCTGCACGAACCGCCGGTACTCTGGAAAAAACCGCTCAGTGCATAGAAGGTTATCATCAGAAACAGGCTGGTCGAACCGGCTCCCATGCTGGCGCTAAAACCGAGCATACAGATAGCGGAGAGGATCAGCATAAACGGCAGAAACTGCTTGGTGTTTTTGCCGTCCGCATAGTAAGACACCAGCGTTTTACCTACGCCGTAGGTTATCGAGAAGCCGAGGCCTATCATCCCCAGTTGGGTCATGCTCAACCCGTAGGTCGAGATCATATCGTTCTGGGCGATATTAAAGTTCTTGCGAATCAGATACATGCTCAGGTAGCCGATAAAGACCACCAGATAGGACTGCATGAACGGTTTGAACCACATCTTACGCCGCACGTCGAGCGGCAGATCCAGGGTCGGCTTGCGCACCTGGTTTAGAAAGGCCAGCATAGGACACTCCGGGCTAATTTTTATACCTGCGAATGGCAGGCATTGTAAAAAGCCGCGGCGCAACAGGCCTGAGACAGCGTCCAGGCGGAACCGGGAAAATTTCTTAGTTTTGCCCCACTCGGGGCAAAAAAGAGAGGCAGGTCACGCTTCGCTGGCGGTTCTTGGCGCCTGAGCGTTTAAAAACGGCAGCAGTAACAGTGCAGAAATCCCGGCGGCAATGGCGATCGCCACGAAAAAACCGCTCCAGTGCCAGATTTCCATCACCTTCGCCAGCGGCCAGCCGGAGAGCGATGCCCCAAGATAGGCAAACAGCCCGACGAACCCGGTTGCCGCGCCCGCCGCCTCCTTGTGGGAACACTCCGCCGCCGCCATACCAATCAGCATCTGGGGGCCAAACACAAAGAAGCCGGTGGTAAAGAAGCAGGCCGCCTGCATCACATAGCTGGCGAAGGGCATCAGCCATAACCCGCCAACCGAGAGTAAAATTCCGGCGGCGAAAATCAGGTTCATCGGCCCGCGGTTGCCGTTAAATAACTTATCCGATCCCCAGCCAGCCACCAGGGCGCCAATAAACCCACCCAGCTCGAACATCGTCACTGCCGAGTTGGCGGTCACCAGGTCGACGCCCAGCGTCTCCGACATGTAGAGATTGCCCCAGTCGTTTATCGCCGCCCGCACCACGTATACCAGCACGTAGCACAGCGACAGCAGCCAGATATAGGGATTCAATAGCACGTATTTGGTGAGGATCTCTTTGCGCGTCAGCCCCGCGCCTTCCTGCTGCTGGGCAATCTCGAGCTCGTCATGCCGCCAGTCGCCCACCGCGGGCAGCCCGACAACCTGTGGCCGATCGCGCAGCCGCCAGCAGAGGAACAGCCCGGCGAGAATCGCCAGCATCCCGGCAATCATCATCCCGGTGCGCCAGCCGTAGTGCAACGCCGCCGCGCCGACCACCATCGGAATCAGCGCTCCGCCGACGTTGTGCGCGGTATTCCACAGCGCCCACCAGCCGCCGCGTTCGGTACGCGAATACCAGGCCGTGAGCAGACGGGCGCACACCGGCGAGCCCCAGCCCTGGAAAAAGGCGTTCAGCGCCCACAGCAGCGCAAAGGCCCATAGCGAGGTAGAGAAGCCAAACAGAATATTGACCACGCCGGTGGCAATAAGGCCCAGCCCCATAAAATAGCGGGCGTTGGAACGGTCGCTGACGATGCCGGAGAAAAACTTCGACAGCCCGTAGGTGATGTAAAACAGCGTCGCCAGCAGGCCAATATCACTGCGCGTCAGGACGTTGCTGGCGAGGATTTCCGGCACGGCGGCATTAAAGCTTTTGCGCGTAAAATAAAACAGGGCGTAGCCCAGCCAGATGGTCGTCAGAATATGCCGTCGCCAGTAGCGATAGCGCTCATCCAGCGCTTGCTTATCGGCAATCGGCGCGGCATCAGGCGGGGATTTAAAAAAGCTCAGCATCATCATTCCTCAAACATAACGTCGCGGCAGGCTGACGCAAACGCGGGTACCGTGCGTGCAGGAGATAGTGAGTGTTCCCCCCAGCGCCGTCACACGCTCGCGCATGCCGGTCAGGCCAAAGCCCTGCTGCCCGGTGCCCGGCGGCAGCCCGCAGCCATCATCCTCAAGCACCAGCATTAGCCGTTCCTCCTGCTGCCAGCCCTGTAGCGTTACCGCGCTGGCGCTGGCGTGTTTCACGATGTTGTTCAGCCCTTCCTGACAGACACGAAACAGGGTCACGCGCTGGTTTTCGCTCAGTGCGGACTCATCGATACGCCACTCCAGATGGCTGACCATCCCGCAGTCTTCCAGCTCCATTTCGCGCATCAGCGAACGCACCGCCTGTTCAAGGGACAGATCGTCGAGTTGACGCGGGCGCAGGCGGCCCAGCAGGCGCCGCACCGAGTCGTAAACCCCCAGAGAAAGCTGCTCAATAAGCTGACCGCTCTGTTTCACACCGCCGTTTTCCGGCGCCAGACGCTGAACAATCCCCGCCTGGGTTCGAATGGCGGTGATGGTCTGGCCAATATCATCATGCAGTTCGCGCGCCACGTCCCGACGCACGCTCTCTTCCGTTTCCAGCAGCCGATCCGCCAGCCGCCGGTTGCGCGCCAGCTCGCTTTGCAGCGACTGGTTCAGTTCGCGCAGGCGCTGGATCCCGGCCCCCAGCAGCAGTCCGGTCAGGCTCTGAGCCAGCAGAGAGAGCAGCAGGTCCACCGGATGATCGTGCCAGGTCTGACTGGCAATCAGCGCGATAGCATTCATCAGGGTCGCAATCAGCGCTCCCTGCCAGCCGTAGTGCCAGGCCAGGGCGATAATCGGCAACGCCAGGCAAAAAGGGGTAAACCGCGAGAGTTCAGCGGGTAATCCCAGCTGCAACCAGAGGCTGACGGTAAACAGCAGCAGATACCAGATCAGGTGTCGTCCTCGCCAGTTCACCGGCTGCGAAACCAGCGATGGCCCCAGCGGCCGCCAGACGGTGCTGGTGAGATAGTGCCAGATAACCAGGCAAGTCGGCGCCAGCGTCAGGCCGCCGGTCAGGGTCAGCAGCAGCGCGTTCAGCCCCTCTTTCCCCTCCAGCAGCCACGGCAGCGATTGCAGCAAAGCCGCAGCAATCAGCGCCCCGCCCTGACGCAGCAGAGTTAGCCAGTCGCGCTGATGGCGAAAACGCGAGATAAGCGTCACCGGCAGCAGCGCCAGCACACTTCCGATCATCAATATTAACGGATGCGCCAGCGCCACTTCCTGCGCCAGCCAGAAAATCAGCAGCCACTCCGCGCCCAGCAACACCGGCCAGTAGCCGCGCGGACACTGGAGCATCAAACCAAGACGCAGACCGAAGGGAAACAGCAGAACGGCAAGGTCCGGCCGTGCAACCAGGTGCAGGCTGATACTCCACAGGCAAAACCACGCGGCAGAGAAAATACAGAAGCAGCCGGCCACCGAAAGCAGCCGGGAGAGGAACGGTTTCATTGCCAGCTATCGAACATGCGCCGCGCCAGCTCAACATCGTTGCTGACGCCCAGTTTTTCCAGCAGGTTAGCGCGATGTACGTGAACGGTTTTTGGCGACAATGCCAGCTCGGCGGCGATCTCTTTGACCGCCATCCCCTGCGCCAGCTTTTCCGCCACCTGGCGCTCACGGCGGGTAAGAGGATCCTGGCGGCCCGCCGCCAGCTTCATGGCAATATCCGGCGTCAGGTAACAGCCGCCGGTCGCCACCGTTCTGACCGCGGCGATCAGCTCATCCGGGCTACAGCGTTTAGAGAGAAAACCGCGGGCGCCGGCATTTAGCGCCTGCTCTACCAGCGCCGGGCTGTCGTGAACCGAGAGCATGATAGTCGCCATCCCTTTAGGCAGCTGACTGAGCAGCTCAAGGCCTGACATATCCGGCATCGAAATATCACAAATACAGACCTGAACGCCGCGCCCGGGCAGCCCCGTCAAGGCTTCGCGTGCGGAGCCGAACTCAGCAACCACCTGGAAATCGGCTTCCAGCCCCAGCAGCTGCGCAAAACCGGAGCGGACGATAAGATGATCGTCGATAAGGGCAATGGTGGTCATGACGTATCCTGGCGGGTTAAAAAACGCGCTTACCTTAACGATATAAACTGCATCCTTCAAGCGGCGTCTGCGTTGGCTGCGTCTGCTTCCCCCAGTCACTGACTTAAGTCAGCTCCTGGGGATTCTCAGACTTGCTGCCACTTGAAGGATTATGTTTATCGCGCGTTGTTCAAGCCTTGTGCAGGATTATCCGCCTCATGCGATGCCGGTAGTCACCGTGAAGGTCCGGGTCTGCTGCGGTGCCAGCGAAATCAGGCTGCCATTACGCTGGGCCGCCAGAAATCCCTCAGGCCGACAGGTAGCCGGTAGCGCGAAGGCGGCCACCTGCTGATCGCCGTTATAGAGGATCCAGCGGGTAACGTAATTGAACTCATCGCTGGAGAATCGCGTGATAAACGTGGTGCCATCCGGCGCTATCATGCGAAATTCCGGGCTATTCGTGTAGCGATCCAGCCTATCGGCAAAAAAAACAATTTCCGGATCGTAATACTGAGGCTCACTCAACGTGGTCAGCGAGGCTTCCCCTTGCACAAGACGTTGATTGAAAGCCAGCCATGACTCCGTTGGCTGCACGTGAGCCGGTACAGATTCACGCAGCGTGAGCGCTTCATCTGGAATATTCTGGCTGAAGGTCGCCTGCGCCACGTAGGCATAGTTCATATGGCACATGTACTGTAGCGGCATAGCAACAGAAGCAAGATTCGTTACCGCCATCTGGATATCAAACAGCGCGCTGGCTTTGTGCAATACCACCGCAGGACGCGCCTCATAGTGATGGCCAAAACCCATTACGTATTCGTAGCGTCCCGCCACGCGCAGGCAGCCCTCCTCCAGTTCCAGCCAGGCGTCATCCAGGGTGGCGCAGGCCATTTCACCATGCAGCGGATGGGTATCCTGCGGCGACGGGCAGCCGTTCGCCAGCAGTCCCGAATGGAAGGCGAAGCAGCCATATGTCGCCACCACCTCCGCTGCCGGCTTCGGCTCGCGGAACATATTGCGCATGGTCAGGTCGTGACCGTCAAATTCAGCGTCCCAGATCATTTGCCCCAGCCAGGGCAAAATCACCAGATGGCCGCGCGCATTCTCCACCCGTAGCCCCTCTACGCCGCTGGCATAGCGGAAGGCCGTTACCGTGAAGTCATCATTCGCCAGCAGCGTACGAGGCTGCTCGCTAAAGAGCTGACGCCATAAAGGTAAACGTGTCGTCATGAGCTTTCTCCTCAGGATGCCGTCGCTTCGGTCAGCGAACGGCGGACTTTACACTCGCGCCAGAAATAGACGCCCACGTAGATGAAGCACAGCATCGGTACCAGGAAAGAGACCTGCAGCGAATGGAACATATCGGCCACGAAGCCCTGAATCGCAGGCACGACGGCGGCACCAATAATCGCCATCACAATGACCGCACCGGCCATTTCGGTATGTTCGTTATCAACCGTATCCAGCGTGCCGGCGTAGATAGTCGCCCAGCATGGTCCGAACAGAACGCTCACCAGCACCGCCACGTACACTGCGCTAAAGCTTGGCGCCAGCGCCACATACGCCAGGAACAGCGCGCCGATGATCGAGTAGATAATCAGCACTTTTTCCGGCGTGAAACGGGTCATTAAAATATTGGCGATAAACTTGCCGATAAAGAAGCAGGCGAAGCTGTAGACCATAAAGGTTGAGGCATCGCGCTCGTTGATATCGCCCAGCTCCAGCGCAAGACGAATGGTGAACGACCAGACGGTGACCTGCATCCCGACATACAGGAACTGAGCGGCAATCCCGCGACGAAAGCGCGCATTGCTGGCCAGGTAGCGCAGCGTATCGGCCGCCGTCGGGCGTTTATGCGTTGCTGTCTGCGCAACCTTACAGGTCGGGAAGCGCGTCAGCAGGAACAGCACCATGACCACCACCAGTACCATGATCATGTACTTGTAAGGTTCAAGGGTGTTTTCCAGCATCAGGACTTTAAAATTATGAATCTGCTCGGCATTCATACCAGCCATCTGTTTTTCCAGACTTTCGCCATCGGAAAAGACCAGATATTTGCCCAGCAAAATACCGGCTGCTGCGCCAATCGGATAAAAGGTCTGGCTGATGTTCAGGCGCAGTGTGGCATGGCTTTTGGGGCCGATCATCGAACTGTAGGTGTTCGCTGCCGTCTCCAGGAAGCTCAGGCCGATGGCAATCGCGAAAATCGCGGCCAGGAACATGGTGTAGGTTGCCATGTGCGAGGCCGGGAAAAAGAGCGTGCAGCCGACGATATAAAGCGTGAGCCCGGTGAGAATAGCAACCTTATAGCTGGTGTTTTTAATGACTAA
The DNA here is from genome assembly GCF_051131765.1 of Klebsiella sp. I138. NCBI lineage: Bacteria > Pseudomonadati > Pseudomonadota > Gammaproteobacteria > Enterobacterales > Enterobacteriaceae > Klebsiella > Klebsiella sp. I138. Next base: position 4,180,653 of record NZ_CP180447.1, on the reverse strand, counting down.
TGACGCCGGGATCGCAATTAAAAAATAACCGCCATAAAATGCACTTTGTACCAATGCGGAAGCAAAGTTACTTAATGCAAATACGCTTTTAAACTGTGTAATTAAAATATCATTTAACGCCGCAGCACATCCCCATAAAGGGAATAAGCAGGATAACAAAATAAACTGGAACAGAGGGGTTTTGTTCAGATAGCCGTCAGGCATCTGAATGATGTTTTTATCGTTCATAGTGCTACCTTTTACAGTGCAGGGTGATTATTCGTTTAACGACAGATATTCATTAAACTGCTCGATACTGGGATAAGACGATTGTGTGCCTTTCCCGGTGACGCTAAAGGCGGCAAAGAGAGAGGCTTTTTTCATGGCGGATTCAACATCTCCGCTCTGGACGTAATAATGCGCAAAGCAACCAATAAAGGCATCGCCTGCGCCGCTGGTATCTACCGCGCTGACTTTAAACGCCGGAACATGAACCTCCTGAGTGCGCGTCATCCACAGCGCGCCTTTCTCACCCATGGTCACAATAATATTATTGAGGCCTTTTTCAACGAGGCTCCGGGCGGCGGTACGAATATTATCGTAAGTTTCAACGGGCAGGCCGGTTAATATTTCAAGCTCGGTTTCATTAGGAACAAAGAAATCACATTTACAGGCATAAGACATATCTAATTCACGCAGTGCCGGTGCCGGATTTAATAACACTTCAATGCCGTGCTTTTTACCAAATTCGATAGCGTGATAAACCGTTTCCAGCTGAACCTCAAGCTGCAAAACAATCAGCTGGCATTTTTTTAAATCCTCTGCGGCGCGATCGATATCTTCAGGAGAGAGAAATTTATTGGCGCCTTTGATAATAAGAATGCTGTTGCTGGAGTTGGCATTCACAAAGATTGGCGCGACGCCGCTGCTGGTGCAGGGGACTTTTTCAACATAGGTGGTATTGATGCCCCAGGACTCAAGATTGCGAATCGTGTTATCCGCAAAGATATCATCTCCCACTTTGGTCAACATCAGCACCTTAGAATTGAGCTTAGCGGCCGCCACGGCCTGGTTGGCCCCTTTCCCGCCACAGCCAATTTTGAACGCCGGCGCCTCAAGGGTTTCACCCTCTTTTGGCATCTGGTTGGTATAGGTGATGAGATCCACCATGTTGGAGCCAATAACCGCGATATCCATTTTACTACCTCTCAGAAACAATCACACAACAATGATATTATCGTAACATTATCATGTTACTTTAGTACCATTTGTGACCATGATCGCGATTGCAGTATCATTATCTGTTTATTTAACGACCATAAAAATGCGAGAGGTAGTGAAGGAAAGAGAATTAAAATGCACGCCAACATACATAACAACATGAAAATAAAACGATTATAATAAATAAAATGAGATCTATCAGACTTTTAATTCCAAAAGACGCGCAGTATAGTAATGTGAACGCATAATGTTTCAGCAGGGACAGAAATGTTACCAGAGGAACATTTGCCTAATGAATTACGGAGAGTGTGCATGGAGACCAAGCAAAAAGAACGTATACGTCGTCTGATGGAACTGCTGAAGAAAACCGACCGAATCCATCTCAAAGACGCCGCGCGTATGCTGGAAGTCTCTGTGATGACCATTCGCCGGGATCTCAGTCTGGAAAATGACGAACCGCTGCCGCTCACGCTGCTTGGCGGCTACGTGGTCATGGTGAATAAACCAGCATCCCCTTCGGCCACGCCTTCGCTTGCGGCGAAACCAGCCCATCATCGCGACGAGCTGCCGATTGCCATCCTTGCCGCCGGCCTGGTGAGCGAAAACGATCTGGTCTTTTTTGATAACGGTAGCGAAATGCCGCTGGTCATCAATATGATCCCCGATGACATTACCTTTACCGGTATTTGCTATTCACACCGGGTATTTATGGCCTTAAATGAAAAGCCCAATGCCACCGCCATTTTATGTGGCGGAACTTATCGGGCTAAGAGCGATGCCTTCTACGATACCAACAACCCTTCTGCGCTGGATTCGCTGAATCCGCGGAAAGTGTTTATTTCCGCCAGCGGCGTACACGAACACTTTGGCGTCAGCTGGTTTAACCCCGAAGACCTCGCCACCAAACGTAAAGCGATGGAACGCGGCCTGCGAAAAATCCTGCTCGCGCGCTACGCGTTATTTGACGATGTCGCGCCTGCCAGTATCGCTCCGCTGTCAGCATTTGATGTGCTTATCAGCGATCGTCCATTACCGGCAGACTATGCCACACACTGCCGGAATGGTTCGGTAAAAATCATCACCCCGGATTCTGAAAGTGAGTAGCTTAGCGCCATCCCAGTAGGCGTAGCTTGTCGCAGCCAGTCTGGAGACGGGCAGTGCACTAAAGCCAGAGCGTACGCGTAGTACGTGATGATCTGGCGCTCTGCCCAGGGCCAAAATGGCAAATAAAATAGCCTAATGGGATAGGCTTTTACTCAAAGAAGACGGCAATTTTATTAAACATCGAAGGGTCGGACTGGTTACGTACCACCTTTTCCACATCTTCCAGTTTTTCAATCTGACTGATCATCTGCCCCAGCCGCTGGTCATCATTCACCAGTAGCCAGATGCGGCTGTGGTTACTGTTCTGAATCGGTAGACAGAGAATGCCCTCCACGTTAAACGCACGGCGGGCGAACAGGCCGCAAACGTGGGTCATGACTCCCGGATGGTTGCGGACGGTGAGTTCCAGAATAACGTTGTCATGAGTCTGCTGTTGCATGGTTTATTCCCCCACCATTTCTGTATTTGCCGCTCCCGGCGGTACCATCGGATAGACTTTTTCTTCCGCATCAATACGTACATGAATCAGCGCCGGACCAGGACGATCGATGATCGCCTGCAGCGCCGCGTGCGGATCGGCTTCGTTATTTAAATCACAGGTTTGCAGGCCAAAACCGGCGGCAATCTGCATAAAGTTGATCATCCCAGGATAGGTCGCAGCAAATACCCCCTGCTGATAAAACAGGCTCTGCTGCTGATAGACCAGCCCCAACGCTTCGTTATTCATCAGAATGATTTTCACATCCAGTTGGTTTTCCGCCGCGGTAGCCATCTCCTGGATGTTCATCATCAGACTGCCATCACCAGAGAAACAGATCACTTTCCGCTGTGGATTGGCCAGTGCCGCGCCAACCGCTGCCGGCAGACCAAAGCCCATGGTTCCCAGTCCGCCGGAGGTCAGCCACTGGCGCGGGCGATTCAGCGGATACGCCTGCGCAACCCACATCTGATGCTGACCAACGTCGGTAGTCACGATCGCGTCATCATTAACGCAGGCGGCAACGGCATTGATCAGGCCGTAATGCGTAAGCGGATCGCTTTCCTGCGGAATTAGAGAAGGGAACTCGCGCTGCAGGTCCGCCACCAGCTGGCGCCATTCGTCGCGCGGCTGAGACTCAACCTGTGGAGTCAGCTGCGCCAGAACGTCGGCCACATCCCCTTGAATCGCCACGTGCGGCTGCTTGATTTTACCCAGCTCGGAACGGTCGATATCCACATGAATAATTTTTGCATTCGGGCAGAACTGCTCGGTTTTACCAATCGCCCGGTCATCAAAACGTGCGCCTAAAACAATCAATAAATCAGATTCTTGCAGAATAAAGTTGGTGCTACGCGCGCCGTGCATACCCAGCATGCCCAGCGACAACGGATGCGCCTTCGGTAACATACCCAGCGCCATCAGCGTCATGGTGGTAGGCAGGTTCGCTTTTTCCGCCAGCGCACGAACCTGTTCAGGGGCGTTAATCACCCCGCCGCCCAGATAAAGCACCGGACGTTTGGCCGCATTAATCATCGCTGCCGCATCACAAACGCTGGTACGGTCAAATGTCGGAGGCGCGGTACGGGTGCCCGGCTCAGGTAAGACATCCATCTCAATGGTCGCCGTCTGCACATCCTTAGGAATATCTATCCACACCGGACCCGGGCGGCCTGACTGAGCGATGCGAAACGCGTCACTCATCACCTGCGGCAGTTCGGCAATGTCGCGTACCAGGTAGTTATGTTTGGTGATGGGAATAGAGATACCGTAGGTGTCGACTTCCTGGAACGCATCGGTCCCAATCATCGATGCCGGAACCTGGCCGGTAATGCACACCAGCGGAATCGAATCCAGACGGGCGTCGGCGATAGCGGTGATCAGGTTAGTGGCACCCGGACCGCTACAGGCCATACAGACCGCCGGTTTGCCCTCGGTGCGCGCCATCCCCTGAGCGATGAAGCCCGCGCCCTGCTCGTGGCGGGCCAGTACGTGGCGAATCTGGGTGCTTTGGCTTAATGCGTCATAGATCGGAAGGATAGAGCCGCCCGGGATACCCGCAACGGTAGTGATCCCCTGACGCTCCAGTAAATGAATAACTAACTGTGCGCCGGTAAAGCGCATTTTTTCTGATGTTGTGCCCGAACTTGCCATGCTCCAGTCCTTTTATTCTGAGCCGACTTACCGGGCGAGTGTCGAAAAAAAACCCCGCTCGGTTTGCGCCGGCGGGGTTTGGAATCGTGTTGTTCCGGACCCTACGGCGCATTGCCGACGACGACCACCACACGCACGACGACCACCGCGGCAGGCGCGGTTTTTAGTAGAGTCGAAGTCAGGATGGAAGCGTTCATTAGGGACCTGTTGTGTCGAAAATTTAACTGAATTTATACAAACACAGGCGCCGCCATTAAACAACGGATTTATTTTCATCCACGAGGATTTGTGTGAGGGATCACAATTTTTATTCTGGCAGGAAAAACAAAAAACCCCGCCAAAGCGAGGTTTTTCCTCAGCGTGTTTACGGCTGGTAACCGCAAGTACACTGTATTACGTCAACGACAAAAGTATACGCTTTCACGGGAGTTCACGCAATTTTACCCCGGTTTACGCCGAAGTAGAGTATGGGCGACGAGCACAAATTTGTCGAGAAAATACTGTTTATATATACAGTACTTGTTTATACTGAAAGCGTTCACGTTGTGTCATTCGGGGCCGCATGGATCACCGGCGCAATAAAGTCCTGGCTGAAACGGGTGGTGCCGTCAGTGCCTTAACCCCGAGAGAGCACACTGTGTTACGTCAACAAATACGCTACTGTCTTCTGGTCACGGCAACGTGTCCCGCAGGCGGCGTATACCCTGGCTGGCAACAGGCGGCGGAAAGGTACGCCAGCCGGTCGTGCTCCTGTACCAGAGGAGACGCGTATGGGTGCAATGGATATTATTGTTCTTATCCTGAAACTCATGGTTGCTGTGTTGCAACTGCTTGATGCCGTCCTGAAACAGCTGCGCTGATTCAGGTTCAAGTCGCACCTGAGAGGGGCGGGAAACCGCCCCTCTACAGGAGGTTCCCATTAACCTTATGCTGACTTGCTGGAGAAAACCATGCCACCACCGCTGTTGATTGCCGCAACAACGCCGGACGATCCCGGGTTCCTTGCCCTGCGCAGTGAAAGCCTCGCCCAGCATTTCAATATGCTACGTCGCCTGGCAGAGAACTGGCAAAGTGGGAAAAACCGCTTTAATGCACCGGGTGAAAAACTGCTAGGTGCCTTTGTCGGCGGGCAGCTGGTGGGAGTTTGCGGACTGAATATTGACCCCTTCAGCTCGCAGCTGCGAACCGGGCGCATTCGCCACTTATATATCAGCGAATCCTGCCGTCGGCAGAATATCGGCCAGCAGCTGCTGGTGGCCGTCATCACTCACTCCGGCACCTGGTTCGATTTTCTCAACACCCACGCGCCGCCGTCGGCGTGGCCATTTTATGAATCGCTCGGATTCCGTCCGGTTTACGATGAGCCACGGGTCACTCATCGCCTGTTTTGCTCACTTTAAGCGCAGCTGGCTGGCCGAAAACGCTCGTGTTACAGTTCGAGGTCTCTGCCATTTACCCAACACATCCGTCATGACGATAACCGTTTTCTGCGTTCTGCTGTTCGCCGCCCTGCTGCACGCCAGCTGGAATGCCATCGTCAAAGCAAGTGGAGACAAGATGTACGCGGCGATTGGCGTAAGTGGCTCCGCTGCGCTGATCGCCCTGGTGGCCTTGCCTTTCGCCCCGCAGCCCACGCTGGCCAGCGTACCGTATCTGGTGCTTTCCAGCGCATTGCAGGTGGTGTACACCGTCCTGGTCGCCAAAACCTATCAGGTCTCAGATATGAGCCAGACCTATCCGCTGATGCGCGGTACCGCCCCGCTGCTGGTGGCGGTAGTGAGCGTTGCTCTCCTCGGTGACTCCCTGTCACCGCTGGCGTGGACAGGGATTGGCGTTATCTGCCTGGCAATACTCGCGATGGCCTTCAACGGCCGGGCCAGCTCTGGTTATGGCATCACCCTCGCTCTTATTAATGCCTGTTTTATCGCCGGCTATACGCTGGTTGATGGCACAGGAGTGCGGCTGTCAGATACCGCGTTGGGCTACACACTGTGGTCCTTTTTTATGAACGGGTCCTGTCTGCTGACCTGGTCAATGATTGCCCGCCGCCAGGAAGCCAGCCGCTATCTGCGTCAGCACTGGAAAAAAGGCCTGATCGGTGGCCTGAGTACGATGGGGTCTTATGGCCTGGCGCTTTGGGCGATGACCCAGGCGCCGCTGGCAGTGGTCGCCGCGCTGCGAGAAACCTCAATTTTGTTCGGTGCCGTCATCGCATTTGTGCTGCTCAAAGAGAAGATTATCGCCCTGCGCATCGTTGCCGCCTGCGGTATCGCGGCAGGCGCTATCCTGCTGCGTCTGTCTTAGTGCAGAATGGCAACATTTGTTGCCGATTATTGTTTACAAAACCTGCCTGTCATTCCTCACCAATCATCACTATGTGGTTGTACTGTCATTTTTATGTGGTAGATTCCTCCAGCATTTAAGGGATGTGCCAGTCACATATTCTTCTTTTATCTCTATTGACAAAGTATTCATCGACATGAAACGGCATAAGAACTTCACTTTGTTGTTGATGCTGGTACTGCTGGTGGCCGTTGGCCAGATGGCGCAGACCATTTATATTCCGGCGATCGCCGATATGGCTATTTCGCTGAACGCACGCGAAGGCGCCGTGCAGAGCGTGATGGCGGCCTATTTGCTGACCTATGGCACCTCACAGCTTTTTTATGGCCCGATTTCTGACCGCGTGGGGCGACGTCCGGTGATCCTTATCGGAATGTCTATTTTTATGCTGGCGACGCTGGTTGCCATCACCACGCACAGCCTGACGGTGCTGATTATTGCCAGCGCCATCCAGGGTATGGGAACCGGTGTGGGCGGAGTGATGGCGCGAACCTTGCCGCGCGACCTGTACGAAGGAGCCCAGCTCAGACATGCCAACAGCCTGTTAAACATGGGCATTCTGGTCAGTCCGCTGCTGGCGCCGCTGATTGGCGGTATCCTCAATACGCTGTGGAGCTGGCGCGCCTGCTATGCGTTCCTGCTCATACTGTGTGCGATCGTGACCTTCAGCATGGCACGCTGGATGCCGGAAACGCGTCCGGCTGGCGCACCGCGCACCCGGCTGGCAACCAGTTATAAAACGCTGTTCGGCAACTCCGCGTTTAACTGCTATCTGCTGATGCTGATTGGCGGCCTCGCCGGCATCGCCGTGTTTGAAGCCTGTTCAGGGGTGTTGATGGGCGCCGTGCTGGGCTTAAGCAGCATGGCGGTGAGTATTCTGTTTATTCTGCCCATTCCGGCGGCCTTCTTCGGTGCCTGGTTTGCCGGACGCCCGAATAAACGTTTCTCGACCCTGATGTGGCAATCGGTGATTTGCTGTCTGCTGGCAGGGATACTGATGTGGATCCCGGGTCTGATGGGCATCATGACCGTCTGGACGCTACTGGTACCCGCCGCGCTGTTTTTCTTTGGCGCCGGGATGCTGTTCCCGCTGGCAACCAGCGGCGCAATGGAACCCTTCCCGTTCCTCGCCGGGACGGCAGGTGCCCTGGTTGGCGGCCTGCAAAACATCGGTTCCGGCGTACTGGCCTGGCTCTCGGCGATGATGCCGCAGACCAGTCAAAGCAGCCTTGGACTGTTGATGATGCTGATGGGTCTGCTGATTCTGCTGTGCTGGCTGCCGCTGGCTTCGCGCTTCAGCCGCCACCAGCAGCCGGTTTAAGTCTGAGTCTCCCCGGATAGTGGCCTGCGCCCTATCCGGGCGTCCGCCAGACATCATTGAGCCAGACTCTGTAACCAGTGAATAAACGCGTCTATTTTCGGCCACTGGCGCCCCGCTAACGTAGTCACATAGTAGTGCTGGTGGCATTTCAGCGTCATCTCACCAAAGGGCGCAATCAGCTCTCCGCTCGCCAGGCGCTTTTGCACCAGCCGTTTACGCCCCATCGCCACGCCAACATGATTCATGGCAGCAATCACCGCTAAATCTGAACGATCGAAGCCAATGCCCGACGATTGCGGCAAGTTAACCCCAAAGTGCTGTGCCCAGCTAAACCATTCGTCGGTGCCGGAATCATTGCTCCAGGCCTGGCGATCGTGCAGCAGGGTGCAATGCTGAAGATTATCGGGATTTTGTTGCAGCTGATGCTGGCGGGCGTAGTCGGCTGTACAAACCGGTACAATCGCTTCATCCATCAGATAGTGGTGGGTTAATTGCGATGAAGGCAGATCGTCAAAATAGAGCGCCAGATCGATACCCGCCCGCTGCATATTCACGTTGTCGTTGCCGGTCAGGACGGTGAGCGATATCGACGGGTAGCGGCGAGTAAAGTCTCCGAGCGCCGGTACCAGCCAGCACTGGGCAATTGACGGTCGCGAGTAAACGGTAAGCGTGCCCGACAGCTCCTGGTTTTTGATGTCCAGAATCTCCTGATTCAGGCTATCCAGGGATGACTTCAGCGCCCAGTACACCCGCCGCCCCTCATGGGTTAATTCAACCTTGCGATGAGAGCGCACAAACAGTTGAATACCCAGCTCGTCTTCCAGCTGATTCATCCGGTGGCTCACCGCGCTGGGAGTCAGCGACAGCTCTTCCGCCGCCAGCGCAAAAGATTCGTGCCGCGCTGCCACCTCAAAGGTATACAGCTTTGACAGCTGCCAGCCATTCAGCAGCCGGTTACCTATCTCCTTACTGATATCCATCGTTCGATCCCCCTGTTTTTTTACCGATGATTGTAAGAAAAATGGTTGCGGTAAGTGGATTTAAAGATGAATAAAAGTGACCCACAACGCAAATAAAAGCCATTTTTAGACATTAATCACCATTTTGATTCAATCTAATTCACCTGAAAGGCCATTTATATCGTTTGTCAGCCGATGCCGTTTTTCTGTTCAATAACCCTATATTATTCACGGGCGAGGTGGGGTATGGAATCTCAGATTTGGGTTGTGAGCACGTTATTAATCAGCATCGTGTTGATTGTTTTGACTATCGTAAAACTGAAATTTCACCCCTTCCTGGCGCTGTTGTTAGCCAGTTTCTTCGTCGGTGCCATGATGGGGATGAGCCCGCTGGATATGGTCAACGCCATTGAAAATGGGATTGGTGGAACCCTCGGTTTCCTGGCAGCGGTCATCGGCCTCGGTACCATTCTTGGCAAAATGATGGAAATCTCAGGCGCCGCCGAACGTATCGGCCTGACGCTTCAGCGCTGCCGCTGGCTGTCAGTTGATGTGATCATGGTGCTGGTTGGCCTGATTTGCGGGATAACGCTGTTTGTGGAAGTGGGCGTGGTACTGCTGATTCCGCTGGCCTTTTCCATCGCTAAAAAGACCCATACCTCCCTGCTGAAGTTGGCGATTCCGCTGTGTACTGCATTAATGGCCGTGCACTGCGTCGTACCGCCGCACCCGGCGGCGCTGTTTGTCGCGAATAAGCTGGGTGCCGATATCGGTACGGTGATTGTTTACGGCCTGCTGGTTGGATTGATGGCTTCGCTGGTCGGCGGCCCGTTGTTCCTTAAGCTTCTGGGCAACCGTCTGCCGTTTAAAGCGGTTCCTGCTGAGTTCGCGAATCTGGAAGTCCGTAAAGAAGAGACGCTGCCGTCTCTCGGCGCTACGCTACTGACCATTTTGCTGCCGATCGCGCTGATGTTAGTGAAAACCGTCGCCGAGCTGAATATGGCCAAAACCGGCACGCTGTATATGCTGCTGGAGTTTATTGGTAACCCGATTACCGCCATGTTTATCGCCGTCTTCGTGGCCTACTACGTCCTCGGTATCCGTCAGAATATGGGCATGGCCACGCTGCTGACCCATACCGAAAAGGGCTTTGGCTCCATTGCTAATATCCTGTTGATTATCGGCGCTGGCGGCGCGTTCAACGCGGTCCTGAAAACCAGCGGCCTGGCCGATTCACTGGCGGTGATTCTGTCCGGCATGCATATGCACCCGATTCTGCTGGCCTGGCTGGTGGCCCTGATTCTGCATGCGGCGGTCGGTTCAGCCACCGTTGCCATGATGGGGGCCACGGCCATCGTCGCACCGATGCTGCCGCTATACCCTGGCGTTAGCCCGGAGATCATCGCCATTGCCATCGGTTCCGGCGCAATCGGCTGCACGATCGTCACCGATTCCCTGTTCTGGCTGGTAAAACAATACTGCGGAGCGAGCCTGAGTGAGACGTTCAAATACTATACAACGGCCACATTTATCGCATCCTTACTTGCACTAGCCTGCACGTTCCTGCTTTCTTTCATCATCTGAGCGCAAAGAGACGTAATATGAAAAACGCTGACATGACCACTTTACTTGCCCGGTTCCCTCTGCTGAAGGACCTGATTGACCTGAAAGAAACCACCTGGTTTAACCCGGCAACCACTTCGCTGGCGGAAGGTTTACCGTACGTAGGCCTGACAGCTGACGATGTTCAGGACGCCCGTGCCCGGCTTGAGCGCTTTGCGCCGTATCTGGCACAGGCGTTTCCGGAAACCGCCGCTACCGGGGGAATTATTGAATCCGAGCTGGTCGCTATCCCGGCAATGAAAACACGGCTGGAGCAGGCTTTTACCCAGCCCATTTACGGCGATCTGCTGCTGAAAAAAGACAGCCATCTGCCGATCTCCGGTTCCATCAAGGCCCGCGGTGGTATTTACGAGGTTCTCACCCACGCCGAAAAACTGGCACTGGAAGCTGGTTTACTCACTCCTGCAGATGACTACCGCAAGCTGCTGACGCCAGAATTTAAGCAGTTCTTTAGCCAGTACAGCATCGCCGTGGGCTCCACGGGTAACCTGGGGATGTCGATTGGCATCATGAGCGCATGTGTCGGTTTTAACGTCACCGTGCATATGTCAGCCGATGCCCGGGCATGGAAAAAGGCGAAGCTGCGTAGCCACGGCGTGACGGTGATTGAATACGAGCAGGATTATGGCGTCGCGGTCGAACAGGGGCGCAAAGCCGCCGAAGCGGATCCCAACTGTTTCTTTATCGATGACGAGAATTCACGCACGCTGTTCCTCGGTTATGCCGTCGCAGGTGAACGCCTGAAGGCCCAGTTTGCCCGGCAAGGGCGCGTAGTCGATGCCGATCATCCGCTGTTTGTCTATCTGCCGTGCGGCGTAGGCGGCGGTCCTGGCGGGGTAGCGTTTGGTCTGAAGCTGGCCTTTGGCGACCATGTACACTGCTTCTTCGCCGAACCAACGCACTCTCCTTGCATGCTGCTCGGCGTTCATACCGGCCTGCATGATGACATTTCGGTCCAGGATCTGGGTATTGATAACCTGACCGCTGCCGACGGTCTGGCCGTTGGACGAGCTTCCGGCTTTGTCGGAAGGGCTATGGAGCGCCTGCTGGATGGTTTCTATACCCTTAGTGACCAGACGATGTACGACATGCTGGGCTGGCTGGCGAAAGCCGAAAACATTCGTCTGGAGCCGTCTGCGCTGGCCGGTATGGCCGGACCTCAGCGCGTTTGCGCCAGCAAGACGTATTCGCAGATGCACAGCTTCACGGACAGCCAGATGCACAACGCCACGCATCTGGTCTGGGCGACCGGCGGCGGTATGGTACCGGAAGAAGAAATGGCGCAGTACCTGGCGAAGGGACGCTAACATCACTGGCTCAACGGCTGGAAGATAAGCCGTTGAGCCCACTTCTCGTTACGTCATATCCTGAAGAAATACAGCAATCTGTCGCAGGTGCGTAGCCGCAAACATGAGCGACAGGGAAAGGACTGCGACGGCGATGTAAAACTTGTCACGTATCGCCTGTGGCTGGACAAAATCGCTATCATCCACATCCATCAGATTACGGCGATACGTATAGCTCCAGAGGATGATTGCGACAATCGCCAGTATGCCAATCGATAACCAGAAGAGTATCCCGGCGCTATGCCAGTTATGTTTGATAGCCAGCGCCATCAGTGCCGCGTAGCCCAGCAGCGTTCGAAACCAGGCCAGCGATGTCCGTTCGGGCTGCAATCCCGGATCGCTTTCCCGTCGTACCCGGCGCTTATCCGCCATACAGTACCAGGCCCATCACGACGATCACCACAATGACCAGCAATATGCTAATAACCAGTAGCGTTCTGGTATAAGGCAGGTCCAGCTTCAGACGCATCGCTTTTTCGTTACCCAACCAGCGCAGGTAGCCATAAATGGCCAGGCCGCCGGCAAACAGACACAGTAACAGTGCCAGCACTTCGCGAATCAGCGGTGTGGCAAAATCCGGTGCCAGCTGATCTAAACCAACCCCGGCGGCAAGAAAGCCTAATGCCGTGCGGATCCACGCCAGAAAGGTGCGTTCATTGGCCAGCGAGAAGCGGTAATCCGGTGCTTCGCCGACGCGAGAGATTTTCATCAGGGTTCCTTGTTCGTAGCGCAAGCAGGCTTCAGCATAGCGTAATTTGTTACGAACAGGGGAGCAGAGAAAGAACCGGCATCCGATGGATGCCGGCCGAGGTGAGAATTAATGCAGTTCCGGCCAGTAGTCTTTGTTGGCCTCAATCAGATCGTCGAGAATCGCTTTCGCGACGGATGCGCTCGGTACGGTTTTCGACAGCGCAATGGCCTGCCATAGCTTGTGGTAGGAGCGATGTTCCCAGGCATCCACCACCAGTTTCTCAACCGCCACCTGCTGGCTCATCATCCCTTTCTGGAAGTTAGGAATATCACCGACTGTCAGCGGTTCTGGACCGTTGTGGCCCACCAGGCACGGAATTTCCACCATCGCATCGGCGTCAAAATTATGGATTGCGCCATTGTTCGGTACAATCAGCAGCATGCGCTCCTGGGTGTTGAAGGCAATGGCGGCTGCAAGATCCACGATGTAAGAGGCGTGCTCATCGATTTCCAGATCGCCGGCAGAAGATTTACCCGCGGCAATAATTGAGCGGCAGGCGCTGAAGACATTTTTCTCGCGGTGATCCATCACTTCGTTAGCACGGGTACGCGCCGGGTTAGAGTGCTCAACAACGTAATCCGGGAACAGATAGTATTTCAGGTAGGTGTTCGGCATGGTGTCCGGGTCCAGCGCCTGCACATCTTTAGCCTTAGCAAAGGTATCGTTCCAGCTGGCCTCGGTATGCGGGTCGTTAGACGGCGGAACATAGCCATATTTCGCCACATGTTCGCGCAGCTTCGGCATCAAATCGTTGCCCTGCAGATCTTCAATCGACGTCCACCAGCCGAAGTGGTTCAGCCCGTAGTAGCGTACGCGCATCTGTTTGCGGTCTTTGAGGCCGACAATTTGCGCCATGCGTCCCTCAATGCCGATTGGCATATCACAGATATTGAGGATTTTCGCATTCGGACGCAGACGACGCGTGGCTTCCGCTACGATTGCCGCCGGGTTGGAATAGTTCAGCATCCAGGCGTTCGGTGAATATTTTTCCATATAGTCCACCAGCTCCAGCACGCCGCCGATAGAACGCATGCCGTAGGCGATGCCGCCAGGTCCGCAGGTTTCCTGACCCAGAACGCCGTGGCGCAGCGGGATTTTTTCATCTTTTTCACGCATCGGATATTTGCCAACACGGATATGCGCCATGACAAAATCAACGTCGGTAAAAGCCGCCTGCGGATCGGTGGTATAGCTGAACTCAATCTCCGGCGCCTGCTCTTTGAGAATCACTTTACATGCTTCGGCGATAGTCTCCTGACGTGCGCCGTCGTTGTCATAAAATTTCAGTGCCCGCAGCGGGAAACGGTCCTGGTTTGCTAACAACATCAAAACGATACCTGGCGTGAAGGTACTGCCGCCGCCTGCGATAACAACTGAGAATTTTTTCATGATACTGCCTCCGTCATGGTGGTTTGTTCGGTCTGTAGAGAATCTTTCATCAGGGATTCCAACTGGTCGCGAACCTGGGGAACATGCAGGCCTACGATGACCTGAATCGCGTTGCCACGACGCACTACCCCGTGAGCGCCCAGCGCTTTAAAGACGTCGTCACTTTGTGTTTTCGTCATATCGACCAGCGTGATGCGTAGCCGTGTGGCGCAGTTGTTGACGCTTTCGATGTTGCTCGCGCCACCCAGCGCCTGCAGAAAACCAGCGGCCTGGCCGAATTTGGATTCCGTCGCACCTGCTGCGCTTGTTTTGCCGCGCGCCGCCTGGTAATCCGCCTTGCTGTAGAGTTTGATTTCGCTCTCTTCGCGACCCGGTGTTTTCAGGTTGAAATGCAATATCAGGGCGCGGAAGATAACGAAGTAAATAGCGGTGAAGCACACCCCGATGCCTATCTGGATGAACATCATCGATGCATGGTTATGGAACATCGGGATCCAGTTTTGCGGCAGGAACTGGTCCAGCAGACCGCCGCCAAAGTTACCGACGACCCCGCACATATACATCACCGTCGCCATCGTGGCGGCCAGCACCGCATGGACGGCAAACAGCAGCGGGGAGATAAACAGGAAGGTAAACTCCAGCGGTTCGGTAATCCCTACCAGCATGGCGGTTAGCGTTGCCGGAATCAGCAACCCGGCCACCTTCACGCGGTTTTCAGGCGCCGCGGTAAAGTAGAGAGCCAGCGCAATCCCGACGGAGCCAAAGACCTTCGAGTTGCCGTGCAGGGCGAAACCGCCTTCCGGGAACAGGGCTTTCAGCGGTTCGGTACTCTGGCTGAACTCCTGCAAATGCTGCGCCCAGTACACCTGAATGCCGCCTTCCACCACTGCCGGGCCAAAAATAAACGGTCCGTAGACAAAGTGATGTAGCCCGGTAGGAATCAGAATGCGCTCAAGGAAAATATAGACCCAGACCCCCAGCGCCCCGGCTGAGCGTAAAAAGGCCTGCAGAGATTCAATACCCATCTGCACCTTTGGCCAGCCCAGCAGCGTTAACCAGGCGCAGGGGATCATCGCCAGGAAGGCAACGATGACAACAAATGAAGAGCCCTGGAAAATACCGAGAAATACCGGCAACGGTTTATCAAAATAGCGGTTATGTAGCGCGGTAACGATTCCGGAAATAACGATCGCCCCGATGATGCTGGTATCCAGCGTTTTAATGCCGGCAATCATCGTCAGGCCGCTACCGGCCGTGGGATCGGCAGAAAAATCGACGCCGAAAAAGTGGCCCCAGGTCATCCCCATGGCGTTAATGAAGTAGTTCCACGTCAGGAAACTCACCAGTACGGCCAGACAGGCCCGGCCCTGAGCCTGCTTTGCGAGGCCAATCGGTAAGCCGACGGCGAAAATCAGCGGCATATTGCGAAATACCGTCCAGCCGCCCTCTTCAATAATGTGAACAATCTGAGCAAATAAACAATCAGGTGCCGTAAGCGCTTCGCCAACAAACATGGGGTTGCGCAGCATAATGGTTATACCCACCACGATCCCGGCAAAAGGAAACAGTAAAACCGGGGTAAACATGGCGCCGCCAAAACGTTGTATTTGACTGAGCATTTTAAAATCCTCATTTAACAACCAGTAGGGTAAGAGGCCTTATTTGTCTTGAGTATCGGCCTAAATCGAGAATAGGAATTTCCTCGTCTGACAACATGCGGCGGCACTGCGATTCGTGATCCCTTTCATGGTTTTAATTTCCCCCATGTTGTCTACTTTTGGTGTTAAAAATAGACAACATGAATTACGACGATTAATCCATCGTGATAAATAAATAATATCTTTATGTATTAAAAGGATTTTCCTTCAATACATATCGTTTAGCACTCCTTATGAAGAGTGGAACAGAGGTCTACTGGTGATCTATAAATCTATCGCAGACAGATTGCGTCTTCGGCTAAATTCCTCCGATTTCAATATCGGTAGCCCGTTGCCGGGGGAGAAAAAGCTGGCGGAAGAGTTTGGCGTGGCGCGGATGACGATCCGCAAGGCTATCGAGCTGCTGATTAGCTGGGGGCTGGTCGTTCGCCGGCACGGTTCCGGTACCTTTGTCGCCCGCAAAGATGTGCACCACGAAACCACGAATCTCACCGGGCTTGCCGAGGTGTTACGCAAGCAGGGCAAAGAGGTGGTGAGCGAGGTGCTGGTATTCGAAGTTATGCCAGCTCCGCCGGCTATCGCCAGCCAGCTGCGAATACAGATCAATGAGCGGATCTACTTCTCTCGCCGCGTGCGCTACGTGGATGGAAAACCCCTGATGCTGGAAGACAGCTATATGCCGGTCAAATTGTTCCGCAACCTGTCGCTGGTACATCTGGAAGGGTCAAAATTCGATTACATCGAGAAAGAGTGTGGGATAACCATTAGCGGCAACTATGAAAGCCTGACGCCAGTGCTGGCAGACAAGCAGTTGGCGCGGTCGATGAATGTGCCGGAACAAACGCCGCTGCTGCGGATAACCTCGCTTTCCTACAGCGACAGCGGTGAGTTTCTGAACTATTCGGTGATGTTCCGCAACGCCAGTGAATATCAGGTGGACTACCATCTGCGGCGCGTCCACCTGGATATGCCGTTAGCCCATCCCCCAGAACAGCACGGCCAGTAGCTGCGGCGTAATGATGCGTAAAAACATGACCAGCGGATAGACCGTGGCATATGACAGCGCCGCCGCCCCGCTGGTGGCGTGCAGGTTGTTAGCGAAAGCCAGCGCCGGCGGGTCGGTCATCGACCCGGCCAGCATGCCGCACAGGGTCAGATAGTTCATCTTCATCAGCAGCCGAGCCAGAATGCCGACCGCCAGCAGAGGAATGGCGGTGATAAAAATACCGTAGGCAATCCAGCTTAATCCGTCTCCTTCGGTCAGCGTGACGACAAAATCACCGCCAGACTTCAGCCCGACGACGGCCAGAAACAGCACGATCCCCAGCTCACGAAGGGCAAGGTTGGCGCTCGGCGGCATAAACCAGTAGAGCTTCCCGATACTCCCGATTCGCCCGAGGATCAGCGCCATAATCAATGGCCCACCGGCGAGCCCCAGCTTCAAGGCCACCGGGAAACCGGGAATAAACAGCGGAATGGAGCCCAGCAAAACCCCCAGACCAATGCCAATAAAGACCGGCAGCATTTGCACCTGCTGCAATTTTTGCTGGGCGTTACCCAGCTCAGCGGCAACCGCATCAATCGCTTCCGGGCGACCGACCAGGTTAAGAATATCGCCGAACTGCAGGCTGGCGTGGCTGCTGGCGACCAGCTCAACCCCGGCGCGATTAAGTCGCGAAATGACCACGTCATAGCGCTGTTTAAAATGCAGGTCGCGGATCCGCTTCCCTAACACTTTCTCATTGGTGACGACCACCCGCTCAACTTTTAAATCCGTACCGCGAGTTGAAAGTGAGGTTGAAACTTCCTTGCCGATAACCAGCTGCGCGTTATGTAAATCCTCCGGGCGCCCGACCAGATGTAGCAGGTCGCCGGTCTGAATTAACGTCCCCGGAGCAGGCACCATCAGCAGATCTTCACGCTTGAGACGGGAGCATATCAGCTTATCGCTGTTGAGCATCGGCACGTCCTGAATCGCCATATTATTCAGGTTGGGGTTTTCGACGCGGACGTTGATCGTTTGTAGCACCGCGTGCCCGTTCCCGCTGCTTTCATCAAACTGCTGGGCCTCTTTTTCTACGTTAACGCGAAAGAACAGGCGCACCAGCCACATGGTCAGCAAAATGCCGCAAATGCCAAACGGGTAGGCCATGGCATAGCTCATCCCCATCTGGTCGACAACGTCAAACGGTACGCCAAGATCGCGCAGAATTTGCTGCCCGGCCCCCAGCGCTGGCGTATTGGTCACGGCCCCGGAGAAAATACCGAGCACCACCGGCAGCGGGATATGAAAGAGCTTATGCAGCACCGCGGTTACCAGCCCACCGAGAATAACAATCAGGATGGCGAAGAGATTGAGCCGCAGCCCGGAGACACGCAGAGAGGCGAAGAAACCCGGTCCCACCTGGATACCGATGGTATAAACGAAGAGAATCAGGCCAAATTCCTGGATGAAGTGCAGCATCGGGCTACTAAGAGCGATACCTGCCTTATCCACAAAGTGGCCAACGATAATGCCGCCAAACAGCACGCCGCCAATACCAAACCCGACGCCGCGAATTTTGACATTGCCGATCCACAATCCGACTACCGCCACCAGCGCCAGAACGCTGACGGTCAATGCTATATCACTCATCGTCTGTTCCCTGTGAATAACATTATCAACACCATGGATTATGGCCTAAGCCTCCGGGCCTGTATGCAGCCTGGCGCACAATAATCAGCGGGTCATCTGAACGGCGTAGGCCGGAGAATCAGTTTTGTTAACGCAAAAAAAAGCCCCGAAAATCGGGGCTTTATCTGCGATGTCATCTTAGCTGTCGAGGGCCGGACGCTCGCTAATTGCGATTCGCTGCGGGATAACAACTTCCGGCTCATCACGGGTTAAATCAATGTGCAGCAACCCGTTATTGAACGTGGCGCCGGAGACTTCCATATTTTCTGCCAGGGTAAAGCTCAGGCTAAAGGCCTGACTGACTAACCCCTGGTGCAGCCATTTCGTCTCTTTGTCAGCCTGCTGCGGCGTACCTTTCACGCTCAGGCATCTCCCTTCCAGCTGAATATCCAGATCTTCCTGACGGAAACCGGCCAGCGCAAGCGTAATGCGATAGTGGTTATCGTCGCTTTTTTCAATGTTATACGGTGGGAAGCTCTGGCTTTCACTGGTGGATTGCAGTGCATTGGCCAGTTTGTCAAAACCGATCCATTGACGCAGCAGTGGGGATAAATCGTAGTTACGCATAATGTATTTCTCCTTCTAAGAAGCGAGTTGATATCTGCAAATCCTGTGGATTTACATTTGCCCCCTGACGGCGAGCAAGTTTGCCAGTATCGGGCCGCATGGCGACCCGAACAAAATTAGTTAATTTCGATACGGCGCGGTTTGTCCGCTTCCGGAATCACACGTTCCAGAACGATATACAGCAGGCCGTTCACCAGGTTTGCGCCGCGGATATGGATATTTTCCGCCAACTGGAATTTGCGCTCAAAGTTGCGTTCCGCAATGCCCTGATAAAGATAGGTACGTTCTTTTTGCTCGGTCGCGTGGGCGCCTTTTACAATCAACAAGTTATCCTGCGCAGTGATCTCCAGTTCGCTCTCAGCGAAACCGGCCACGGCGATGGCGATGCGGTAATGGTCTTCATCTACCAGCTCGACGTTGTACGGAGGGTAGCCGCCATTGCTCTGGCTCTGATTGTTTTCTAACAGATTAAAAAGACGGTCAAAACCAATAGCAGAACGATACAGCGGAGAGAGATCGAAATTACGCATAATAAAAAGCTCCTGAAATCAGCGAGAATTTTTGACCTTCCATCATGGACAGGTCGTTATTACCCGGAATACCCCGCAGGCGTATTCTCATCGGGCCACATTCTTAAAATGTGGCTTCCCTGGGCGTTTTCAAGCGTAAAAAGCCATTTTTTTTTGCAGTTTCCTGCCGATTGCTTAGACTGGGTGGACAGCACAAAAGGCAAAATGCGATGCCTGCCACAGTGCAGCGTAATAACGCTAGGCATTCACGGAATGGCTCGATATAACCGATGTGAAGGTTACCTCAATGCCCGAAACGACGATGGAAGAATGATGAAAAGCGGTCTGTTAAAGCTGGTCCTGTTCAGCGGGATAGTGAGTTTGAGCGGTTGCTCCAGCGTGATGTCACATACCGGCGGAAAGGAAGGAACCTATCCGGGAACCCGTGCCAGCGCACAAATGCTGGGGAACAGTGATGCCAACTGGGGAACAAAATCCCTGGTCGCTCTTGATATGCCCTTTACGGCGGTGATGGATACGCTTCTGCTGCCGTGGGATATGTTCCGCACCGACAGCTCGATAAAATCACGCGTCGAGAAAAGTGAGAAGGACTCGCTGGCGACCAACTCTGTGATTCCGCCAGCGGCAATGCCCTCACCTTGATCTAAAGCGCGACTTCGGTTATCCACAGCTGGCGATAGCCCTCTGCATCCTGCATCCAGGCAAGGTGCTTCCCGTCCGGTGAAAACACCACAGCATCCGCTGAAGGTGGGTTTTCATGATCGGCAGTCAAAAATGTAATTTCACCGCTCCTGGCATGACAGATAGCGATGCGGTCATCCAGTACAAATCCCAGCCATTCTCCTGACGGGTGCCAGTTAAACGCCGACTGAATATCATTAACGTTATGGGTAAGCTGCCGCAGATCGCGGCCCTGCGGCGAAATCAGCCACAGCTGAACCACACCGGCCTCATCACGCATCAAAAAGGCAATCTGCGTCGCCTGCGGGTTTGCCCGCACCCAGTGTCGCGGTGTACTGGCCAGCCCCGGATAACGGCGATGGTGAGTGAACGTTAAACGTCGCTGCATCACGCCGTGCGGCGGTGCTGGCATGGTGCTATCCGTGCCTGCCAGCGGCGCATCGCCCTGCTGTTTCCAGCCTTGTTCATCCTCGGGTAGCGTCACCATAAACAGCTCAGGGATTTTATCGCCATTGATCGACAGCGTATCGCCGATAAATGCCAGCGTATGGTTACCCACCCATCCTTCTTCATAGGCGCGATTAATCTCATCGCTGCCCGGCACCGGCGTCGGCGTTGTCCGACTGACCAGTACACACCAGTGGCTACCGCTATATTCACGCGGATGCTGGCCACCAGGGGTCACCGGCCCATAAGGCGTCGCAACCCCGACGTTCCTGAGATCAAGAGCGGCGGAGCGTTCGTGCAGAACATGATCGTTATAGGTAAAGCTGACGTACTGCCCGTTTGGGCTATAGACATGAACGTGGCTGCCGCCGCGCAACGCACCTGGCGTATACGGTGCGGTGATGTCCATCGCATCAAGATTGTGCGTTGTGCCCTGATATGTCACTACACCGCGACGATGATGGAAATCGTACTGCCAGTTTTCATCCGGGTGCTCCGGGCCGTGTATAAAGACATATTTATCCAATGAAGGATGAACGGTCACCACGCCGACATGAGCCCCGTGATCCGCGCGATAAAGGATTTCTACGGCACCGGTTTGCACATTAACCCGTTCAATCGTCTTACCGGTAAAGGAAGCGCCAGACGGACGGACGTCGAAAACCAGCCACTGGCTGTCCGCAGTCCAGGTGCGCGTATTGGTTAGCTGATGATGGCGGGGAGCAAAGGTGACTTGTTTCATAGAGATACCCTGATGCACAACGTTCACATCAGGGTATAGCATCGGGCAAGATTAGCCTACACGTTTAACATCACCCACCAGCAGGATATAGGACAGCGCGCCCATCAGCGCTACCGCGGCGATATAGACCAGCGCCGGGCCAAAACCATAGTCCTGTGCCAGATAGCCAATCACCAGCGGAACGGTAATGCCACCCAGCCCCCCCACGAAATTAAACACTCCGCCCGTCAGGCCAATCAGACGCATCGGCGCCAGCGAAGAGACCAGCGACCAGGTGATGGAGGCAAAACCGTTGCCGAAGAAGGCCACCGCCATCAGCACCATGATCCATACCGGGTCATTGGTGTAGTTGGCCCCCATGATGCAGGTCGAAATCAGCAAACCGCAGATAATCGGCGTTTTACGGGCCACGCCAAGCGAGAAGCCTTTTTTCACCAGTCTATCGGCCAACCACCCGGAGAGCAGTACCCCAAAGAAGGCCGCCAGGAAGGGAACGGTCGTCATAAATCCAGCCTTCAGCGCGGTAATACCTTTCTCTTGCGTCAGATAGTTCGGGAACCAGGTCAGGAAGAACCATAGCGTCGACGTCACGGCAAACTGCCCCAGGTAAACCCCGATCAGTTTACGGTGAAAGACCAGCTTCCAGTCGGCTTTGGTCAGCGGCTGTCGCGCCTCTTTTTTTACCGGCGCATCGCCATCCACCAGACCACCGCCGTCGCGAATATAATCCAGCTCTGCTTTACTAATACTTTTCGTCTGACGCGGCGGCTGATAAACCTTGAACCAAATTAATGACCAGACAATGCCGATGCCGCCGGTTACGATAAAGACCCAATGCCAGCTCAGCATTTCCTGAATCCAGATCAGCAGCGGAGTGAGGAAAGCCAGCCCGACAAACTGCCCGGAAGTATAAAATCCCACGGCGGAGGCGCGTTCATGCTCCGGGAACCAGCTGGTCACCATCCGATTATTGGTCGGAAAGGCCGGTGCTTCAAAAATCCCGGTAATTGCCCGCAATCCAATCAATGACATGAGCCCCGAGGCAAACCCCTGAAACAGGGTCGCCACCGACCAGCCAAAGATCGCGATAAAGTAGGTCAGCCGTGAACCAACCCGGTCCAAAAACCAGCCGCCCGGGATCTGACACAGCGTATAAAGCCAGGCAAAAGCGGAAAAAACGTAGCCCATTTCCGCTTTCGTGATACCAAACTCCTCCTGAATATGGGCGGATGCCACGGCGAGATTGGCGCGGTCAACATAGCAAATGACGACGGTAATAAAGATCATAAATAGCGTCAAATAACGGCGGCGCCCCGGTTTTACAGCGGTAACTGAAATATCCATCGCAATCTGTCTCCAGATTTTGGGCATAGCGAAGCCGCTCACCATGCCCTGTAGTTTACAGAGGGTGTGTTTAAAATTTTTATTTTGCTTACGAATGATCTACATAGTTCGCGTTGCAGGAAGGCGGAAAAATTGCAAATCCTCAGGAGCTTACATGAGTAAGTGACTGAGGTGCGCAATTGCAGCCAACACACCTGCGGCGTGAAATATGACGCCCATTTACCATTCCGCGACGGAACCATCCTCATGCCGCCACAGCGGATTACGCCAGTCCGGCGCATTTTGACTCAGTTCGATAACCCGGGCTTCATCTATTTCTACGCCCAGTCCCGGCTTCATTAACGGTTTAAAGAAACCGCCGGTCATATTGAAGTCCTCTTTATTTTTCACAAAATCGAGCAGCTCCGCGCCCTTGTTATAATGAATGCCCATGCTTTGTTCCTGAAGCACCGCATTGCGTGAGACAAAGTCGATATGCAGACAGGAGGCCAGGGCAATCGGCCCTAACGGGCAGTGCGGCGCCAGCGCCACATCGTAAGCTTCGGCCATCCCGGCGATTTTATAGCATTCGGTAATACCGCCGGCGTGGGAAAGATCAGGTTGCAGAATAGCCAGGCCGCCCGCCTCCAGTACGCGTTTAAACTCAAAGCGCGAGAACATCCGCTCGCCGGCAGCGATAGGAATATGCGTTTGTGCCGCCAGCTTCGGATAATATTCCGCCTGCTCCGCCAGCACCGGTTCTTCAATAAACAGCGGGCGATATTGTTCCAGTTCCTTAATTAATACTTTGGCCATTGGCGCGCTGACTCGGCCATGAAAATCGAGGCCAAATTCAATTTCATTACCGAAAGCCTCGCGAATTTGCGCCACGGTATTCACCGCCGCATCCACCGCGCGTGAATTATCGATAACGCCCATCTCTTCACAGCCGTTTAGTTTGAAGGTATCAAAGCCAATTTCACGCAGCTTTTTAATACCATCAATGACTTCGGCAGGGCGATCGCCCCCGACCCAGCTGTAAGCTTTGATATTGTCGCGTACCAGGCCGCCCATCAGTTGCCAGACCGGCGCATTCAGCACCTTACCTTTGATGTCCCACAACGCCTGGTCAATACCGGCAATCGCACTCATCAGAATCGGGCCACCGCGATAAAAACCAGCGCGGTACATCACCTGCCACAAATCATTGATACGTGCCGGATCGGCACCAATCAGATAGTCTCCCAGCTCGTGAACGGCCGTTTCCACGGTACGCGCACGCCCTTCAATCACCGGTTCGCCCCAGCCAACAACCCCTTCATCCGTTTCAATTTTCAGGAACAGCCAACGAGGGGGTAAACGGTACGTGGTGAGTTTGGTTATTTTCATTGCACTGCCTCTCGATACGCTTTAACAAATGCGGTTGCCTGCTGAGCGGTTCGTTCGACGGACTGCCCGGCGCGATAAAGGTCGCTACCCAGCCCGGCACCGGCACAACCGGCATCAATCCATTGCCTCAGATTCTCCGGCGTTACGCCGCCAACGGCGAACACAGGGATCTCCGGCGGTAATACGGCTTTCAACGCCTTGATATAGTCCGGCCCAAAAGCAGAGGATGGGAATACCTTTAGCGCCTGCGCCCCGGCGTCGAGCGCGGTGAACGCTTCGGTCGCGGTGGCACATCCCGGGCAGACCGTCATGCCATAGCCCACCGCACGGCGAATAACCTCGGTCTGGATATTGGGCGTAACAATCAGCCGACAGCCTATTTTCGCCAGCTCATCTACCTGTTCCGGTTGCAGCACGGTGCCTGCACCGATCAGCGCCCGATCGCCAAAAGCCTCAACAATCGCCGGAATGCTCTGCTGCCAACGGGGAGAATTCAGCGGAATTTCAACGGCGTCGAACCCGGCATCAATCACAGCGCCAACGTGTGCCAGCGCCTCTTCTGGCGTTACGCCGCGCAGAATTGCGATTAACGGAATCTTTGTTTGCCACTGCATTTGCGATGCTCCTTAGTTACACAAAACCATTAAGAATGCGTCGAGCCGCGCGCCTGAGAGTCCTCAGACGTATGCTTGATTCAGCGTTCGGGAAACCCCATCGCTCAGAAACAGACTGGAATGCTGCGTGCAGCTGTCGCCTCAGGGATGAGGGACGGGACGAAGTGCGCCCGCGGTCGACAGAGAGGCAGATTGAATAATGAAGCGTATACCCGCCTGAAAAGCCGCATCGCCATCGACCGTCGCCACATCACGCCCGAGAGCGTGGAATGCCTGAGCGTAGCGCGAGGCCAGCGACGCTCCGCAGACCAGCGTTATTGCCTGCGGCCCGGTAAACTGTTCGCTCATGGTGGCAACTTCGGCGCCAATCAGCAGGCCGGACAAAAACTCGCTAACCTGCTCACGCGGAAGTGAACCCAGCACGTGAGCCGCGCGAACCTCAAAGAGCCGCGGCAATATGTCAGGAGAAGTCAGTCCGCGCTCGAGACCGGCGCGGAATGCGGTGGGGGCCGATATTTGCTCCGGTAACCCAGCCCCCACCAGCGAGTGGCGCAGCAGCAGGTGATGCAGCTCTCCGGTCATAACGGTGCGAAAATCGTGGATCTGCTGACTGTCGGCCTGTACCCATTTGCAATGGGTGCCAGGCATAACATAAACAGAAGCGGACGAAAGGGCCTGCGCCCCGAGCAGCTGCGTCTCTTCACCGCGCATCACGTTATGGTTGTTATCACGAGAGACGCACAGTCCAGGAACAATCCAGATATTGTCGCTAACAGCGGTTAATTGCTGGCCAATTGCCGAGAAATGGACGGGAACCGGCAGATAGGGCGCAGTTTTCCATCCCACATTACTGCCCACCATTCCCGCCATCACTACCGGAGTGGCGCCATTGAGCCAGCTTTCGGTTATGTCGCTAAACACCGCAGCCGGGGACTTGCCGTTGAGGCGAGTGACGCCAGCTTCTGATTGCCTGCTCTCCAGGCATTCATCGCCCTGATAAAGCCAGGCGCGCAGATTGGTCGATCCCCAGTCAATTGCGATGTAGCGAGATATCATGTGATTTCCTTTAACCGTCGTGTTGAGCTGGCGATCATGGTGAGCGCCGCCTGCTCTGCCGCTTCGCTATCCTGATGCCGGATCGCATCAAACAGCGCCTTATGTTCCTGGAGCGTTTTCGGCATGTTGGCCTCATCGCCCATCCACGTCCGTTCAAACACGGCTCGCTGTAACGAGCTGATGGCTACCGTCAGCTGCTGTAGAACCGGGTTATGCACCGACTGCAACACCGCCTCGTGATAACGAATGTCGGCTTCATTAAATGCATCCCGGTCCTGGTTATTGGCTATCATGTCGTTGAGCGCGTCTTCAATCTGCGCCAGATCGCTCGAGGTCGCGCGTTCTGCCGCCCAGCGAGCAATGGCCGGCTCAACCAGATTACGAACTTCGCTCATTGCGCCAATAAGACGCGGGTCGTAATCATGCTCAAGCACCCACTGCAACACCTCAGTATCCAGGTAATTCCAGTGGTTACGCGGCGCGACGAAAGCGCCACGATAACGCTTCATTTCAATCAGCCGCTTTGCCATTAAAGAGCGAAACACTTCACGAATAATGTTGCGCGAGGTTTCAAACTCTTCACACAGCTCTGCTTCCGCCGGCAGTGCCGAGCCGGGAACGTACTTGCCCCCCACAATCTGGCGGCCCAACGTCATGATGATGCGATCGGTTTTAGTCAGGTTCATGGCATGTCCTTTAAGAAATCACTCTGCCTTACTTTACCCTGACTGCCGGTTTTTACCTCACCTTTGCAGTACAAACGTGATGCTATACGTCATCTGATGTGACACATAGTAGTACCAATAACCAATGTTGTACTACAATTTAGATCACAAAAAGAACAATTCATAAGATAAAAAAAAGCGAACCCAAAGGCCGCTATCAGAAGGAAAGTCAGAATGAGGGGGAGAAATGACGATCAGAAGGCCTCGCCGACCTGGAAGTAGAAGCCGCTGCTGCCTTTGCCGATACCATAGTCCAGGCGAATATTCACCCGGGGTTTAAATTCAAATCGATAGCCGACGCCTGCGGTCGGCAGCCAGCGACCGTCGTTCAGAGAATCAACGGAAGGCCCCATCGTCCCGGCACCTACCCAGGCGACAACGCCATGGCGCCAGGTGAGCTGGCGACGATATTCCAGCTGGGAGCTCACCACATTTTTATCGCGATAGCGCCCCTGATAATAGCCACGCATGCGTTCATCGCTGCCCAGCAGCGGCAGCATACTCCATGGCACATCGCCCTGAGTAAAAATCCCGTCAGCTTCCCACGCCAGCACGCTTTTCTCGCTAAGTGCGGTGTAGCGGCTGTAGTGAAGGTGGAATTCATCAAACCGGGTATCGCTCCCGAGTCCGGGGGCGTAATGGGTATAGCGGAGGTCGGCATACTGGCCTTTGCGAGGGTTCGGCACAAAATCACGATCGTCCCAGTTCACATCGATACTGATGCCGGAGCTGAATACCGAGGGCCCCTGGGGGGTACTTTCTATTTTTGGCAGATCGTCGCGGTCCATTTCATCGGCATTCTGGGCGGCCAACGACCAGCCCACGCCAAGATAGACATTATCCAGCAGCTGTCGGTATACGGTGGGCCGCAGGGTCAGTACCTGCGCGGTATATTTCTCTTTGCCGCCGTCATTATCGGCGGCAGTGAAGCCCTGTCCCCAATAGTACGTTGGTGTATTAGCCAATGACCCCTCAACAAAGATGCGCCAGAGATCGTTGGCAAAAAAGGCATAGTTTTTCACGCTGACGCCGAATGCGCCGGTAGAACTGGCATAGCCACTGAGCGTTAACGTCGAATTTTGGCTAACGGTATCGGAGGGGTCGGGGCGATACATGCCGACAACCGCAGTTCCTATTCCCAGACCCAGCTCCGGCGTGTAAAACGGCCCGGGCATCACCCCCCAGTCGATCCCTTTCGAGGCATCAAACTGGTCGCTGGCCCCCAGGTTTTTCAGCCAGTCATCGATATTTTCCTGGCTGAGTGCCTGCGCCTGAACCTGCCCGATAAAAGAGCATGCAAAACACAACAGAATGACGCTACGCAGCGTGCTCAAAAACGATTCTCTCCTGAGACAAAAAGTGATGACGGCCAGCAATGCGCAATCGCGTCGAGTTTGAGTATAGTTGGCATCCAGCATGACTCTTTCGAGGCAGGTACGGATTCAGCAAAATAAGAAGGAAAGCTTATAGAATTCGCGGCAATGAGGGGGAGACTTAAGTGCGGATTGACGTGTGATGCGGCAAAAAACGGCCTAAGTTGTTCATTTTGTGCATCATCAAGGCAGATTCAGGCCCGAAAATGACGGGCCTGAAGAGCAGGTCAGGATAAAACGTACTTCTCAATCGCCCAGGCCACGCCATCTTCAAGGTTCGATTTGGTAATGAAGTTAGCGGCTTCCTTCACCGTTGGAATCGCGTTATCCATCGCCACGCCGACGCCGGCAAACTCAATCATGGCGATGTCGTTTTCCTGATCGCCAATTGCCATGATCTCTTCCTGTTTGATATTCAGCGCATCAGCCAGAGATTTTACACCCGTCCCTTTATTCACGCGCTTATCAAGGATTTCGAGGAAGTACGGCGCGCTTTTCAGCACGGTATATTTCTCTTTTACTTCCGCAGGGATCCGGGCAATAGCCTGGTCGAGGATCGCTGGCTCATCGATCATCATCACCTTCAGCAGCTGGATATTCGGGTCCATATTTTCTGCTTCGCAGAAGACCAGTGGGATCGTCGCTACGTAGGATTCATGTACCGTGTAGTAGCTCACATCGCGGTTGGCGGTGTACAGCGTATTGCGATCGAGGGCGTGAAAATGAGAACCGACGTCGCGAGAAAGCTGTTCGAGGTAGCGGTAGTCGTCATAGCTCAGCGCAGTTTGCGCCACGGTACTGCCGTCGCTTGCCTTCTGCACTAACGCACCGTTATAGGTAATGCAGTAGTCTCCTGGCTGCTCCATATGCAGCTCTTTCAGATAGCTATGCACACCCGCATACGGACGACCGGTAGTGAGAACAACGTTGACGCCACGCGCGCGCGCCGCGGCAATCGCGGTTTTAACAGCAGGAGAGATGGTATGGTCTGGCAGCAGCAGCGTGCCGTCCATATCAATTGCAATCAGTTTAATAGCCATGAGATCCCCAGGTAAGATGAGTCCTGGGCCATGCTAACGCGATTCCGCTCAAAAAACAGCAACAGAAGAAGGGGAAAACGAGGATAGGATCGAAACGAAGAATTCCTCTTTTACGGCTGAGGAACTCCCGGATTGCGGCGCCAGGCGCTTTATCCGGGTGATTCATTGCACAGCCCCGGTAAGCATAGCGCCGCCGGGGACTGACTGATTAGATATCGATGTTCGCCGCTTTCAGGGCGTTTTCTTCGATAAAGGCGCGGCGCGGTTCTACGGCATCGCCCATCAGGGTGGTGAACAGCTGGTCGGCGGCAATCGCATCTTTAACGGTTACGCGCAGCATACGACGGCTATCCGGATCCATTGTGGTTTCCCACAGCTGATCCGGGTTCATCTCGCCCAGACCTTTATAACGCTGGATAGACAGGCCGCGACGGGACTCTTTTACCAACCAGTCCAGCGCCTGCTCGAAGCTGGCTACCGGCTGACGGCGTTCACCACGTTCGATAAACGCATCGTCTTCGATTAGGCCGCGCAGCTTCTCGCCCAGCGTGCAGATACGACGATATTCACCGCCGGTGATAAACTCGTGATCCAGCGGGTAGTCGGTATCCACACCGTGGGTACGCACGCGGATGATCGGTTCGAACAGCTGCTGCTCGGTATTTTCGTGAATGTCGAATTTCCACAGGCTACCGTGCTGCTCTTTCTCGTTCAGATCGGTCACCAGCGAATTTACCCAACGGGTCACGGTCTGCTCATCAGACAGATCGGCTTCGCTCAACGTTGGCTGGTAGATAAGCTCTTTCAGCAGCGTTTTCGGGAAGCGACGTTCCATGCGAACAATCATTTTCTGCGTCGCATTGAACTCGGCAACCAGTTTTTCTAACGGTTCACCCGCCAGGGCCGGAGCGCTGGCGTTGGTGTGCAGGGTTGCGCCATCAAGCGCGATGGCGATTTGGTACTGATCCATCGCTTCATCGTCTTTGATGTACTGTTCCTGTTTGCCTTTCTTCACTTTGTACAGCGGCGGCTGAGCGATGTAGACGTGGCCGCGCTCAACGATTTCCGGCATCTGACGGTAGAAGAAGGTCAGCAGCAGAGTACGGATGTGCGAACCATCCACGTCGGCATCGGTCATGATGATGATGTGGTGATAGCGCAACTTGTCCGGGTTGTACTCGTCGCGGCCAATGCCGCAACCCAGCGCGGTAATCAGCGTCGCCACTTCCTGAGAGGAAAGCATCTTGTCGAAGCGGGCTTTCTCAACGTTGAGGATTTTACCCTTCAGCGGCAGGATAGCCTGGTTCTTACGGTTACGGCCCTGCTTAGCAGAACCGCCCGCGGAGTCCCCTTCCACGAGGTACAGTTCGGACAACGCCGGGTCACGTTCCTGACAGTCCGCCAGTTTGCCCGGCAGACCAGCCAGATCCAGCGCACCTTTACGACGGGTCATCTCACGCGCACGGCGCGCGGCTTCACGTGCACGGGCCGCATCGATAATTTTGCCCACGACGATTTTCGCGTCAGACGGGTTTTCCAGCAGGTATTCGTTCAGCAGTTCGTTCATCTGCTGCTCTACCGCCGTTTTCACCTCAGAGGAGACCAGTTTGTCTTTCGTCTGCGAGGAGAATTTCGGATCCGGAACCTTCACGGAAACCACGGCAATCAGGCCTTCACGAGCATCATCGCCGGTGGCGCTGACCTTCGCTTTTTTGCTGTAGCCTTCTTTGTCCATGTAGGCATTCAGGGTACGGGTCATCGCCGCACGGAAGCCTGCAAGGTGGGTACCGCCGTCGCGCTGCGGAATGTTGTTAGTGAAGCAGTAAATGTTTTCCTGGAAGCCATCGTTCCACTGCAGCGCAACTTCTACGCCAATACCGTCTTTCTCGGTGGAGAAATAGAA
Organism: Klebsiella sp. I138; assembly: GCF_051131765.1. Lineage (NCBI taxonomy): Bacteria > Pseudomonadati > Pseudomonadota > Gammaproteobacteria > Enterobacterales > Enterobacteriaceae > Klebsiella > Klebsiella sp. I138. The sequence goes on along the minus strand of NZ_CP180447.1, from coordinate 4,149,764 downwards.
GATATTCGGGTGGATCGGCGTTTTGTTCTTGTTGAGATACTCAACGAACGCCTTAATGCCGCCTTCGTAGTGGAAATGGTCTTCTTTACCATCGCGCTTGTCGCGCAGACGGATAGATACCCCGGAGTTCAGGAACGACAGCTCACGCAGGCGTTTTGCCAGGATTTCGTATTCGAATTCGATAACGTTGGTGAAGGTTTCATAGCTCGGCCAGAAGCGCACCATGGTACCGGTTTTCTCGGTATCGCCGGTGACGGCAAGCGGTGCCTGCGGCACGCCGTGGGCGTACAGCTGACGGTGCACTTTGCCGTCACGTTGAATCACCAACTCCAGTTTCTGCGACAGGGCGTTAACGACGGACACGCCTACGCCGTGCAGGCCGCCGGAAACTTTATAGGAGTTATCATCAAACTTCCCGCCTGCGTGCAGGACGGTCATGATGACTTCTGCCGCCGATACGCCCTCTTCCGGGTGAATACCGGTCGGGATACCGCGGCCATCATCCTGTACGGAAACGGAGTTATCGCTATGGATGGTGACAACGATGTCTTTACAGTACCCTGCGAGCGCTTCGTCGATAGCGTTATCCACAACCTCGAATACCATGTGGTGCAGACCGGTGCCGTCATCCGTGTCGCCGATATACATACCCGGGCGCTTACGCACCGCATCCAGCCCTTTCAGGACTTTGATACTGGAGGAGTCATAAGAATTCGACATCAACGTTTCTCGCTCATTTAATCTTGGGTTAATCCGTTATTTTACCCTTTTCCACGGTGAACATCTTCGAATTTTTGTCCGACATGTCCATTACGTGTTCAGCGCCAATCGCGCTGACGAAAACCTGCGACTGCGTGGCTTTTAAGCGGCTGGCAAGCAGACCGCGCCGCGCATCATCAAGTTCCGAGGCAAAATCATCTATCAGATACAGACAGCGTCTCCCGCTTTCGCGGGTTAAAAACTCCCCTTGTGCCAGCCGTAGCGCGCACATCAGGAGTTTGAGCTGACCACGTGACAAAGTATCTTCGACCGGCGCCCCATCGGCACGAATGCGGAAATCCGCTTTGTGCGGGCCGTGGGCGGTGTAGGTCAGCATGCGGTCACGCTCGAAGTTTCTCTCCAGCACCTCGGAATAATCCGTTTCTTTCTCCCAGCCACGCTGGAAGGAGAAGGTCAGAGAAAACTCAGGTAAAAATTGTTTACAGGTATCCGCCATGTCTTCGACGATAGCGGCGCTATATTCGGCACGCCAGCGGCTGATTTGCTCCGCCAGCGGAATAAGTTCCAGATCCCAGGGCCGTATCTGAGCGTAGCGACTGACCTGACGCAGCGCGGCATTGCGCTGCTTCAACAAGCGCTTCAGATTGCTCCAGGCGGTAAAGAATCCAACTTCATTGTGAAAGCATCCCCAATCGAGGAAGGCTCTTCTGTATTTGGGACCGCCGTTGAGTAACGTAAATCCCTCAGGCGTAATGAGCTGCATCGGCATCAGGTGCGCCAGCTCAGCCACTTTGTGGCCGTCGGTGCCGTCAATACGAACTTTGCTGTCGCCCTGCTTATCTTTCGTCAGACCGATGGAGATTTCACGCTCCTCGCCCTGCAGGCGACCATGCAGCACAAACGACTCCTGCTCATGGCGGATCACGCGGCCAATTTGCAAACTACGAAACGCCCGGCCGTGGCCGAGCGTATAGATAGCCTCAAGCACGCTGGTTTTGCCGCTGCCGTTCGCGCCCACCAGGAAGTTAAAGCCAGGGGATAAAGCGAGATCCGCATCTTCAATATTGCGGAAGTCTTTGATTAGAAGTCGGGATAGCGACATATCAGCTCGTCATCATTCAAGGCGCGTGGGTGTCGCAGCCAGTTCGTCTACCGCCAGCGCGCAGAAAGCGGAGCGTACACGAAGTACGTGAGCATTTCGAGCACTGCCGGAAGGCGAAATGGCAAGTAAACCAGCCCCTTTGCAGATTCTACAATCTCATAGGCATGACGACGTAAGCTGCGGATTGTGACGCCGCATCTTCTATCTGCACGCTCGATACCGAATCGGTCAGCAAAATACGCACGTTTTCGCATTTCAGCGCATTAAGCACGTCCAGCACGTAGCTGACGTTAAAGCCGATTTCCATCTCGCTGCCGGAGTAGGAAACGTCGAGAATCTCTTCCGCTTCTTCCTGCTCCGGGTTATTAGCCGTGATTTTCAGCTGATTTTCGCTAACGTACAGACGCACGCCGCGGAATTTTTCGTTCGACAGAATCGCCGCACGGGCAAATGCCTGCTTAAGAATATCGCAGCCCGCATCCAGATGTTTATCAGGATTTTTCGGTAATACGCGGCGATAATCAGGGAAACGCCCGTCAACCAGCTTCGAAGTAAAGATGAAATCACCAACGTGAGCGCGGATATTATTGCTGCCAATTTGCACGCGCAGCGGCGTATCGCCACCGTCGAGCATACGCATCAGCTCAATCACCCCTTTACGCGGCACGATCACCGAATGGTTGGGCAGCGATTCACCCAACGGCATAGAGCAGACTGCCAGACGGTGTCCGTCGGTTGCCACGGTACGCAGTTCGTCGCCTTCGGTTTCAAACAGCATACCGTTTAAGTAATAGCGGACGTCCTGATGCGCCATCGAAAACTGAGTGGCTTCAATCAGACGCTTCATCGTCGCCTGCGGCAGCGTGAATTCAACTTCACTCTGCCAGTCGTCGAGATTAGGGAAATCTGCGGCAGGGAGAGTCGACAGCGAGAAGCGGCTGCGCCCGGAGCGCACCAGCATCCGATCACCTTCCAGCTGAACCGCAATCTCCGCACCTTCAGGCAGGCCACGGCAGATATCAAAGAATTTACGCGCCGGAACCGTCGTTGCGCCCGTTTCATGTGGTTGTATCAGCGCAACGCGCGCCACCATTTCCATTTCCAGGTCCGTACCGGTGAGCGACAGCGCGCCTTCCGAGACCTGAAGCAGCAGGTTACCGAGAATGGGCAGCGTTGGACGACCACCTAACGGGCCGCTCACCTGTTGCAGCGGTTTTAATAAATGTTCACGTTCTACGGTAAATTTCATAGCGTCACGAGGATAATGTTCTGATTAAATTGGAAAAATCTTCTTTGATATCGTGGCTTTCTTCACGCAACTGCTCGATTTTGCGGCAGGCGTGCAGCACGGTGGTATGGTCGCGGCCACCAAACGCATCGCCAATTTCCGGCAGACTGTGGTTGGTCAGCTCTTTCGCCAGCGCCATCGCCATCTGGCGTGGACGCGCCACCGAACGGGAGCGGCGTTTCGACAACAGGTCCGCTACCTTAATCTTGTAATACTCCGCCACTGTCTTCTGAATATTGTCGATAGTGACCAGTTTTTCCTGCAGTGCCAGCAGATCGCGCAGCGCTTCGCGCACGAAATCGATGGTGATCGCCCGGCCGGTAAAGTTGGCATTGGCGATAACGCGGTTCAGTGCCCCTTCCAGCTCACGTACGTTTGAGCGTAGACGCTTAGCGATAAAGAATGCCACTTCACCTGGCAGACGAATGTCGTTTTCGTCCGCTTTTTTCATCAGGATCGCCACGCGGGTTTCCAGCTCTGGCGGTTCGATCGCGACAGTCAGTCCCCAACCAAAGCGAGATTTCAGACGATCCTCAACACCGTTGATCTCTTTCGGATAGCGATCCGATGTGAGAATGATCTGCTGATTACCTTCCAGCAGGGCATTAAAGGTGTGGAAAAACTCTTCCTGAGAACGCTCTTTGTTCGCAAAGAACTGAATATCATCGATCAGCAAGGCATCTACGGAGCGGTAGTAGCGTTTAAACTCTTCGATCGCGTTGTTCTGCAAGGCTTTCACCATGTCCTGAACAAAACGCTCCGAGTGCATATAGACCACTTTGGCGTTCGGTTTGCGCGCAACGATGCCGTTACCGACCGCGTGCAGAAGGTGGGTTTTACCCAGACCGGTACCGCCGTAAAGGAATAAAGGGTTATATGCGCCCCCGGGGTTATCGGCGACCTGACGCGCCGCCGCGCGTGCCAGCTGGTTAGATTTACCTTCAACAAAGTTATCGAAGGTATGCTTGACGTTAACGTTAGAGCGGTAGGTCGGCTCCGCCGGTGCCGGGACGTTATCCCAGCCAGGGCGCACGATCGTCGGCGCAACGCGCGCCATTTGAACCTGTGCTGCCGGTACGGTGGCCGCGACGTTATTTATCGCACCGCGCTGCGGCTGCACAGCCGGCTTAGTACCGACTTCAAAACGCAGCTGTGGGGCATCAGCACCGCAAAAATCATTGAGGAGTCCATTGATATTATTGAGGTATTTATCCCTTACCCAATCGAGCACAAAACGGTTTGGCGCATACAATGCCAACGTGTTATCGCTCAATTCCGCCTGCAACGGGCGTATCCACATACTGAATTCTGTGGCTGGTAACTCATCCTGCAATCGGGCAAGACACTGCTGCCAAAGCGAAAGTGACACGGCGGACTCCACTCGAACATAAAATCGATATAAAGAAAAAAAGAAACAATCGTGATTGTTGGCACACGTCGACAAGACCCTGCATTGGCCGAAAAGCCCCTGCACTAAAGGGGTGACGTGCGAACCGCTATCTGCGGTATTTATCCGATGCGGATCGGTGGATCGCGATCAGGACCGGGGATCATAGCCTAAACTGAGAAAGATATCTTGTGTTTCTCAACAGATTCTTCCCGATTTATCCACAGGAAGGATCGAAGCCGGATAAGTGTAATCGATCCGGAGAAGAGTGAGGCACGATTTCACCCACATATTGAAAAATTTAATGAGCTATGTCGGTTTAGGGCCTAAACGATCTAACAAAGATCCTTTGCGATCCTTGCGCTTTACCCGTCAGGCCGTATAATCCTCCACCCGGCGCGTAATGCCCGTTTTCCGTAGCCTGTTGCAGGTCATTTTTTGTGCAACAAGCTACGAGAAATAAGGAAAGAGAATTGACTCCGGAGTGTACAATTATTACAATCCGGCCTCTTTAATCACCATCGCTGAGGCGTTGGCCGTTCGAAGTTCGTTCGGGTATACGCAAAAGTCAGTGAAATTATTCAAGTTTAGGTAGAAACCGCCATGAAACGCACTTTTCAACCGTCTGTACTGAAGCGCAACCGTTCTCACGGCTTCCGTGCACGTATGGCTACTAAAAATGGTCGTCAGGTTCTGGCACGTCGTCGTGCTAAAAGCCGTTCCCGTCTGACCGTTTCCAAGTAATAAAGCTAACCCTGCGTGGTTAAGCTCGCATTTCCCAGGGAGTTACGTTTGTTAACTCCCAGTCATTTCACTTTCGTCTTCCAGCAGCCACAACGGGCTGGCACGCCGCAAATCACCATCCTCGGCCGCCTGAATTCGCTGGGGCATCCCCGCATCGGTCTTACAGTCGCCAAGAAAAACGTCAAACGTGCACATGAACGCAATCGGATTAAACGTCTGACGCGTGAAAGTTTCCGTTTGCGTCAGCATGAACTCCCGCCAATGGATTTCGTGGTGGTGGCAAAGAAAGGGGTTGCCGATCTCGATAACCGTGCTCTCTCGGAAGCGTTGGAAAAATTATGGCGCCGCCATTGTCGCCTGGCTCCCGGGTCCTGATAGGCCTTATCCGGGTCTATCAGCGCCTGATTAGTCCGCTACTCGGGCCGCATTGTCGTTTCGCTCCTACCTGCTCAAGCTACGGAATTGAGGCATTGCGCAGGTTTGGAATGGTAAAAGGCAGTTGGTTGACAGTGAAACGCGTATTAAAATGCCACCCTTTACACCCTGGTGGTGACGATCCCGTCCCGCCTGGACCATTTGATACCAGAGAACACTAACGATGGATTCGCAACGCAATCTTCTTATCATCGCTTTGTTGTTCGTGTCTTTCATGATCTGGCAAGCCTGGGAGCAGGATAACAATCCGCAAGCCCAGCAGCAGCAGACCACGCAGACAACGACCACAGCAGCGGGTAGCGCCGCCGACCAGGGCGTACCGGCCAGTGGCCAAGGGAAACTGATTACGGTTAAAACAGACGTGCTTGATCTGACCATCAACACCCGTGGTGGTGATGTTGAACAAGCGCTGCTTCCGGCTTACCCGAAAGCGCTGAAGTCTACCGAACCGTTCCAGTTACTGGAAACCACACCGCAGTTTATCTATCAGGCACAGAGCGGTTTAACCGGTCGTGATGGCCCGGATAACCCGGCTAATGGCTCCCGTCCGCTGTATAACGTCGATAAAGATGCGTTTGTGCTGGCCGATGGCCAGAACGAAATCGTCATTCCGCTGACGTACACCGACAAAGCGGGCAACGTCTTCACCAAAACATTCACCCTGAAGCGCGGTGAGTATGCGGTGAACGTAGGCTACAGCGTGAAGAACGTTGGCGAAAAACCGCTGGAAATTTCTACCTTCGGTCAGCTGAAACAGTCTGCCAACCTGCCAAGCGCGCGTGATACGCAAACCGGTGGCCTGTCTACGATGCACACCTTCCGTGGTGCCGCGTATTCAACCGCTGATGCGAAGTACGAAAAATACAAATTCGATACCATCGTCGATAACGAAAACCTGAACGTCAGCACCAAAGACGGTTGGGTTGCCATGCTGCAGCAGTACTTCACAACCGCATGGGTTCCGCATAATAACGGTACCAATAGCTTCTACACCGCAAACCTCGGTAACGGTATTGTCGCGATTGGCTACAAATCTCAGCCGGTTCTGGTACAGCCAGGTCAGGTTGATAAGCTGGACAGCGTGCTGTGGGTTGGCCCGGCAATTCAGGACAAAATGGCTGCCGTTGCGCCGCACCTGGATCTGACCGTTGACTACGGCTGGCTGTGGTTTATTTCTCAGCCGCTGTTCAAACTGCTGAAATGGATCCATAGCTTCCTCGGTAACTGGGGCTTCTCCATTATCGTTATCACCTTTATCGTTCGTGGCATCATGTACCCGCTGACCAAAGCGCAGTACACCTCCATGGCGAAGATGCGCATGCTGCAGCCGAAGATTCAGGCTATGCGTGAGCGTCTGGGCGACGATAAACAGCGTCAAAGCCAGGAGATGATGGCCCTGTATAAAGCTGAGAAGGTCAACCCGCTGGGTGGCTGCTTCCCGCTGATTATTCAGATGCCAATCTTCCTTGCGCTGTACTACATGCTGAGCGCCTCGGTTGAACTGCGTCATGCGCCGTTTATCCTGTGGATCCACGACCTGTCTGCGCAAGACCCGTACTACATCCTGCCGATCATCATGGGCGCGACGATGTTCTTCATTCAGAAGATGTCTCCGACCACCGTGACCGACCCGATGCAGCAGAAGATCATGACCTTTATGCCGGTCATCTTCACGGTGTTCTTCCTGTGGTTCCCGTCTGGTCTGGTGGTTTACTATATCGTCAGCAACCTGGTCACCATTATTCAGCAGCAGCTGATTTACCGTGGTCTGGAGAAGCGTGGCCTGCATAGCCGCGAGAAGAAAAAATCCTGATACTCTTCATTCTTCAAGCCGCAGATGCGCTGGCTTCGTAAGTTCGCCCCAGTCACTTACTTCAGTAAGCTCCTGGGGCCTCGCTAACTTGCCGCCTTCCCGCTGCTTGAATTAGTTTGAGTATCTACGGTAGAGTTAATGCCAGAGAAGGCGGTCAATAGACCGCCTTTTTTACATTTACATAGAGAGTCATCATGAGCCATAACGACACTATCGTCGCCCAGGCAACCCCACCGGGACGCGGTGGTGTGGGCATCCTGCGCATCTCCGGCCTCAAAGCACGCGACGTCGCGCAAGCGGTTCTCGGCAAGCTGCCAAAGCCGCGTTATGCCGATTATCTGCCCTTTAAAGATACCGATGGCACGCCTCTGGATCAGGGTATTGCGCTGTGGTTCCCCGGCCCAAACTCCTTTACCGGTGAAGATGTCCTGGAACTCCAGGGCCACGGCGGCCCGGTCATTCTGGATTTGTTGCTGAAACGCATTCTGACCCTCCCGGGCATTCGGATTGCCAGACCAGGTGAATTCTCTGAGCGCGCGTTTCTTAACGATAAGCTCGATCTTGCCCAGGCTGAAGCGATTGCCGATCTGATCGACGCCAGCTCCGAGCAGGCCGCACGCTCGGCGCTGAATTCGCTGCAGGGTGCATTCTCCACTCGTATCAACCATCTGGTGGAGGCGCTGACTCACCTGCGCATCTACGTCGAAGCTGCTATCGACTTTCCGGATGAGGAAATCGACTTTCTCTCTGATGGCAAAATCGAAGCCCAGCTCAACGGCGTGATCGCCGACCTCGATGCCGTTCGTGCCGAGGCTCGCCAGGGCAGCCTGCTGCGTGAAGGTATGAAGGTCGTGATCGCTGGCCGCCCGAACGCCGGGAAATCGAGCCTGCTGAACGCGCTGGCCGGTCGCGAAGCCGCGATCGTTACCGATATCGCCGGGACCACCCGCGATGTGCTGCGCGAGCATATCCATATCGACGGCATGCCGTTGCATATCATTGATACCGCAGGGCTTCGTGATGCCAATGATGAAGTTGAGCGCATTGGGATTGAGCGTGCCTGGCAGGAAATTGAACAGGCTGACCGGGTGCTGTTCATGGTGGATGGCACTACCACCAGCGCCGTCGACCCGGCTGAAATCTGGCCAGACTTTATCGAACGTTTGCCCGCGAAACTGCCGATTACCGTGGTACGAAATAAAGCCGACGTCACTGGCGAAACGCTGGGTATCAGTGAAGTGAATGGCCACTCACTGATTCGCCTGTCGGCACGTACCGGTGAGGGCGTGGATGTGCTACGCAACCACCTCAAGCAGAGTATGGGCTTCGATACCAATATGGAAGGCGGTTTCCTCGCCCGTCGTCGCCACCTGCAGGCATTATCCGACGCCGCCAACCATTTGCAGCAGGGCAAAGCACAGCTGCTTGGTGCATGGGCGGGTGAGCTGCTGGCCGAAGAGCTTCGACTGTCGCAGCAGGCATTGAGCGAAATCACCGGCGAATTCACCTCTGATGACCTGCTGGGGCGTATTTTCTCCAGCTTCTGTATCGGCAAATAACGTTTCATCGATACACATTAGTGAGCATAAACTAACCTGCATTAACATAATGTTTATGCAGGTTTTTTATCTCCAGACCGCTGATTTTCTCTGCCCGTCTCACGATCCTGGCGACACCGGGTTGCTTCCGGTAACGCGGCATCATTAAATGCCCTAAGAAACCCGCTACCGGATACCGCCATGACCACCGCTTACACCGTTATCGATACCGTCCCTTCGGCAGAGGACTTTTGCCGTTTACGGCTGATCTCCGGTATGTCACCCCGACCGCTTGAAGGCGTGAAAGCAGGGCTGCCGCGCAGCTGCTATGGCGTCCATATTCTCTGGCAGGGAATTCCGGTTGGCATGGGTCGTATCGTGGGTGATGGCGCCATCAATTTCGAGATTGTCGATGTTGCAGTCGACCCGGTGCACCAGGGAAAGGGCCTGGGCAGGCTCATTATGGAGAAGATCGTCGGTTGGCTGGATGCCAACGCCTGCCAGGGAGCGTATGTTTCGCTGGTCGCTGATGTCCCCGAGCTGTATGCGAAGTTTGGTTTTGCGTCCGTGCGCCCGGCAAGCGACGGGATGGCCAAAGTCTGGTAGTCAGGCGCAGAACACAGCAAGGGTTTTTCCTCTCAGGAAATCATTGTTGTCCAAATGGCAACTCGTACTGCCGCGCAATAGCCATTACTCTGTACGCCACTATTCTCGCGGGGGTCCTATGGCACGCTTTCTCATCTGCAGTTTTGCGCTGGTTTTACTCTATCCATCCGGCATCGATATGTATCTGGTTGGGTTGCCGCGCATTGCGCAGGACCTCGGCGCCAGCGAAGCCCAGCTGCATATTGCGTTTTCGGTTTATCTGGCAGGTATGGCGACCGCGATGCTATTTGCCGGCAGAATAGCCGATAAGTCAGGACGCAAACCGGTCGCAATATTCGGCTCCACGATTTTTATTCTGGCCTCTTTGCTCTGTGCACACGCGCATACCAGCACTCTCTTCCTGATCGGACGTTTTATCCAGGGGATTGGGGCGGGGAGCTGCTACGTCGTCGCGTTTGCCGTACTGCGCGATACGCTCGACGATCGCCGCCGCGCCAAGGTGCTGTCACTGTTGAATGGCATCACCTGTATTATCCCGGTCCTGGCACCCGTTCTGGGCCACCTGATTATGCTGAAATACCCGTGGCAGAGTCTGTTCTACACCATGACCGGCATGGGCGTGATGGTTGGCCTGCTCTCAGTCTTTATGCTGCGAGAAACGCGACCAACAGTCACCGCACATGATACCGCCGGGCAGGGTGACGTCTCTGAATCATTGCTGAACCGCTTTTTCCTCAGTCGCATCGTCATTACCACCCTCAGCGTCACGGCAATCCTTACATACGTTAACGTCTCCCCGGTATTGATGATGGAAGAGATGGGTTTCGATCGCGGACAGTATTCGATGGCAATGGCCCTCATGGCGCTGGTCAGCATGACGGTGTCGTTCTCAACGCCCTTTGCGCTCACCCTGTTTAAGCCGCGTACTCTGATGCTGACATCACAGGTGATGTTCTTTATTGCCGGGACATTGCTCGGCCTCGCCACCAGCCAGACGGTAACCCTCCTGGGCCTGGCGCTGATTTGCGCCGGCTTCTCCGTGGGCTTTGGCGTCGCCATGAGCCAGGCGCTGGGGCCGTTCACCCTGCGGGCGGGAGTAGCCAGCTCCGCGCTGGGGATTGCTCAGGTCTGCGGTTCTTCGGTATGGATTTGGCTGGCAGCCATCATTGGGCTAAGCGCCACGAATATGCTGATCGGGATTCTCATTGGCTGTAGCATAGTGAGCATTGTTCTGATTCTGGCCGCTTCCCCTACCCGGGCCGCGCAACATTATGAAGAAACCCCTGTCGAGTCTCGATCTTAATTTATTACTCTGCCTGCAGCTTCTGACGCAGGAGCTCAGCGTGACCCGCACGGCGAAACGCATGAACGTTTCGCCGTCGGCGGTGAGTAAATCGCTGGCCAAGCTGCGCACCTGGTTTGACGATCCGCTGTTTGTCAAAACGCCGCTCGGCCTGTCGCCGACGCCGCTAATGACCAGTATGGAGCAGGATCTGGCGGACTGGATGCAGATGGGCAACCAGATCCTTGATAAACCCCATCACATCATGCCTAGCGGCCTGAAATTCGAGCTGGCGGCGGAAGTACCGCTGCTGATGATCCTGTTTAATTCGCTGTCGCAGCAAATCTACCAACGCTATCCCCAGGCGCTGATCCGTCTGCGCAACTGGGACTATGATTCGCTGGATGCGATTATTCGCGGTGAGGTCGATATCGGTTTCTGCGGGCGCGAAACGCACCCGCGCTCACGGGAGCAGCTCAGCCAGCTGCCGTGGTATATCGATTTCGAAGTCCTGTTTACCGACCTGCCTCAGGTTTGGCTGCGCGCGGACCATCCGGCACTCGCCGAAGAGTGGAATCTGGAGACTTTTTTACGCTATCCGCATATCAATATCAGCTGGGAACAGAGCGATACCTGGGCACTGGATGACGTTCTGCACGATCTGGGGCACAAACGAAACGTCGCACTAACGCTGCCGGGGTTTGAACAATCGCTGTTTATGGCCGCCCAGCCGAATCACACCATGCTGGCCACCGCGCCGCGTTACTGCCATCACTATAACCGGCAGCACCATCTGCCGCTGGTATCGCGCCCGCTACCGCTGGAGCCGTTATTACTGGAAAAAACGAGGGTGCCATTTACCTTGCTATGGCACAAGCGCAATAGCGATAACCCGAAGATCGTCTGGCTCAAAGATACCCTCAAGCGACTCTACGCTGACCCGCTCTGACGCGATTTTCCCGGTCATTCTCTCCTGACTGCGCAAGAAATTGTAAAATTCTCGCAAATCCCCTTTTCAAGGGGGGATTTCCGCATTAAAACCTATCAATACCAGGTGATAATAGACCCCCACTAATTTTTCTCTGACCATTAATCACGGAGCGACGAATGGCAACGCATTTTGCAAGAGGGATACTCAGTACCAGGGAGCCGCTATCGACAAGACTGTCCGCGGCCTGTCATCAATCCGCACAACGCCTGCCAGAATACCGGCAGACTCGCTATCGCGCATCGCGCTCACTGCTCGCCGAGCTGCTGTTTATGCTATATGGCATTAGCGAGCTTCCGGAAATTATCAGCGAAGATAATGGCAGACCCGTTTTTCTCGATCCCCACCTGCCCCGTTTTTCCATCTCGTATGCCGGAAACATTGTCGGCGTAACCTTAACGACGGAAGGCGATTGCGGACTGGATATGGAGCTTCAGCACGCCTCGCGCGGCGTCCATCCACTACACGACGCTAACCGCTACGTTTTCAACAGCAATGAGAATTTATGGATTAACATTCAGCACGATCCCGATGAAGCACGCGCCCAGCTGGTGGCGCTGCGCCGGAGCGTGCTGAAGCTGACCGGTGAATCCCCCATCCGCCTGCAGCTGCTGCCAGGTGCAGGTCGACTACGAACAACCAACATGCAGCCTGTTGAAGCCCTGTGTGATGCAGAAACGGTACTGGTCTGGTCGATTGCCGCTACGCCGGGTATCGGCCAGCTAAAAGTCTGGGAATACAATTGTCAGGAAGGCTGGCGTAGTCTGCCAGACGCACAGATGCGAGCAAAAGAGCCCTCTGCCCGCCTGATGCGTTTTACCAGCCTGTCAGCGGAAAAAGCATTCTCCCTCAACTAACCGGCCTGTCCGGCTATCATGATGCAAAGGAGCAATCATGTCTGATACGTTGAACGTTGTTACGCTACTCGGAAGTCTGCGCAAGGGATCTTTTAATGGCATGGTCGCTCGTACCCTGCCGGGTATTGCGCCGGCGGGTATGGAAATTTCCGCGCTGCCGTCGATTGGCGATATTCCGTTATATGATGCGGATGTCCAGCAGGAAGACGGTTTTCCGCAAAGTGTGCAGGAAATTGCCCGCCAGATTCGCGAAGCAGATGGCGTGGTCATCGTCACGCCGGAGTATAACTACTCCGTTCCTGGCGGCCTGAAAAATGCGATTGACTGGCTGTCACGCCTGCCTGAACAACCGCTGTCCGGGAAACCCGTTCTGATTCAAACCAGCTCAATGGGCGCTATCGGCGGTGCTCGCTGCCAGTATCACCTGCGTCAAATTCTGGTGTTCCTTGATGCAATGGTGATGAACAAACCTGAGTTTATGGGTGGCGTGATTCAGAACAAGGTCGATCCGCAGTCAGGAGAAGTGGTCGATCAGAGCACGCTCGATCATCTGAGCGGACAGCTGAGCGCCTTTGGCGAATATATTCAGCGGGTTAAAGCATAAGGTTATTTCCCCTCTCCCTTGGAGGGAGAGGGGATCGTACGGGCAAATCAGTATCGATAAATCAATGGGCGTCGATAAACACGATTTTCAGCACGAACAGCAGTGACACGATAATCACACACGGGCTGAGGTCACGCAGGCGACCGGTACCAATCTTCATCACGCAATAAGAGATAAAGCCTAACGCAATCCCTTCAGTAATCGAGAAGCTGAACGGCATCATCACCGCAGTGATAAAGGCCGGTACCGCTTCAGTCAGATCGTCCCACTTCACGCGCGACAGGCTGGAAGTCATCAGTACACCAACATAAATCAGCGCACCCGCAGCCGCATAGGCTGGTACCATCCCCGCCAGCGGCGAGAGGAAAATCACCAGCAGGAACAGAATCCCCACGACAACCGCCGTCAGGCCGGTACGCCCGCCGACGGAAACGCCGGAGGAGGATTCGATATAGGCAGTCACGGAAGAGGTACCGATAAAGGAGCCTGCCACCGATGAAATACTGTCGACAAACAGCGCCTGCTTCATCCGCGGGAATTTGCCTTTCTCATCGGCCAGACCGGCTTTATCGGTCACACCGATCAAGGTACCGGAGGAGTCGAACAGGTTGACCAGCATGAAGGAGAAGATGACGCCAGCCAGGCCGAGATTAAACGAGCCAGCCAAATCAACGTGGCCGATAACCGACGTAATGCTCGGCGGAGCGGAAACAATACCGGTGTAGTGAACATCACCCAGCATCCAGCCCAGCAGCGTCGTGACGACAATGGAGACCAGCACCGCGGCATGAATGTTACGAGACGCGAGAATAGCGATGATAAAGAAGCCGAGAATCCCCAGCAGCACGCTGTGGGAAGTCAGGTTTCCGATGCTTACCAGCGTATCTTTGTTGGCGACAATCACGCCGGCATTTTTCAGCCCCATCATGCCGATAAACAACCCGATACCGCTGGTGATCCCCACGCGCAGGCTGACCGGAATATTGGCAATCATCCAGTAACGGACGCGGAAAATGGTCAGCAGCAGCAGACCAACGGCGCCCCAGAAGATAGCCCCCATCCCCACCTGCCACGGCAGACCCATCGCCTGGACGACGACAAAGGCAAAGAAGGCGTTCAGCCCCATTGCCGGTGCCAGAGCAACCGGCAGGTTAGCAAACAGCCCCATCAGAATACTACCGAAGGCGGCGATCAGACAGGTCGTCACAAATACAGCGCTGGTATCCATACCCGCTACGCCAAGAATCTGTGGGTTAACAAAAACAATGTAGACCATTGTCAAAAAGGTAGTGAAACCTGCTATCGCTTCGGTACGTGCCGTCGTGCCGTGTTCACGTAGTTTGAACACGCGCTCCAGCAGACCCTGGCCAGAAGACTGGCTGGTTTGTTGTTGACTCATTATCGGTTTCCGAACAAAAGGAGGGAAAATTCGTCGCTATCCTATACCAAAATGCGACACCAGGGGCAGTTGTATGGTAATTTTTTTCATTGAATTTGCTTATACGGCAACGATTGCGTCCTGTGAATATGCATGACGAAAACGTTAACTTATTAAAATGGAAACGGCATGTCCCAAATAGAAGCCCTGTTTTTCGACTGTGACGGCACGCTGGTCGATAGCGAAGTGATCTGTTCTCGCGCGTATGTTCACATGTTTAAAGCATTTGGCATTACCCTGGATTTAGACGAGATTTTTAAGCGTTTCAAAGGGGTAAAGCTCTACGAAATCATTGATACCATCAATGCAGAGTACGGTGTCGACCTACAAAAGCCGGAGCTTGAACCGCTCTACCGTGCTGAAGTCGCGCGCCTGTTTGATTCTGAACTAGAGGCGATTCCCGGAGCGAAAGCGCTGCTGGACGCGGTCAGCGTGCCGATGTGCGTAGTTTCTAACGGCCCGGTCAGCAAAATGCAGCACTCGCTGGGAAGAACCGGTATGGTGCACCATTTTCCCGACCAGCTGTACAGCGGTTACGATATCCAGCGCTGGAAGCCCGATCCGGCACTGATGTTCCACGCGGCAAAAGCCATGAACGTTAACGTCGAAAACTGCATTCTGGTGGATGATTCCACCGCTGGCGCTCAGTCAGGTATCGATGCGGGAATGGAAGTGTTTTACTTCTGCGCTGACCCGCACAACAAACCGATCGATCATCCAAAAGTGACGACTTTTACCGATTTAGCGCAGCTGCCAGGGCTGTGGAAAGCGCGTGGGTGGAATATTACGCGTTAATGAAAAAAGCCGGATGGCGCTAGCGCTTATCCGGCCTACAGGATCCGTAGATTTGTTGCCCCGCTAAGCGTAACGTCACCGGGCATTTTACTGCGGATCACTCCTTCGGATCTTTACCCGCCAGCAGCTTGTCCAGCTCATCGCCGCCAACGTGGCGGAAATCCTGGCCTTTCACGAAGTAGAAAATGTACTCACAAATATTCTGGCAGCGGTCGCCGATACGCTCGATAGAGCGTGCGCAGAACAGAGCAGTCAGTACGCTTGGGATCGTACGCGGATCTTCCATCATATAGGTCATCAGCTGACGCACGATGCCCTCATATTCCTGATCAACTTTCTTATCTTCGCGATAGATACGCACAGCCTCGTCCAGATCCATGCGAGCAAAGGCGTCCAGCACGTCATGCAGCATCTGCACGGTATGGCGCCCCAGCGACTCCAGGCTGACCAGCAGCGGCTGGTGCTGTTGGGAGAATTTCTCCAGCGCGGTGCTACAAATTTTGTCAGCGACGTCGCCGATACGTTCCAGCTCCGCGATGGTTTTAATAATCGCCATCACTAAACGCAGGTCGCTGGCAGTTGGCTGACGCTTGGCGATGATGCGTACGCAGGCTTCATCAATAGCGACTTCCATCATGTTGACCTGTTTATCGCCTTCAATCACGCGCTTTGCCAGATCGCTGTCCTGATTGTGCATCGCGGTGATTGCATCAGAAAGCTGCTGTTCTACCAGCCCACCCATGGTCAACACCTGGGTGCGGATATACTCCAGTTCTGCATTGAACTGGCCGGAAATATGTTTATTAAGATTTAGGTTGTCCATGGTGTCTCCTGAATGCCCAACGGGTTAGATCCTGTGTAAGCAGAAGGGCAATCAACCGTAGCGGCCAGTAATATAATCTTCAGTTTGTTTCTTCGCGGGCTTGGTAAACAGATCATCCGTGTTACTGAATTCAATCAGCTCGCCAAGATACATAAATGCCGTATGGTCTGAACAACGCGCAGCCTGCTGCATGTTGTGGGTAACGATAACGACGGTGTAATCCTGTTTCAGTTCAGTGATAAGCTCTTCAATGCGCCCGGTAGAGATCGGGTCCAGCGCTGAACACGGCTCATCAAGCAGCAGGACTTCCGGGCGAATAGCGATGCCGCGCGCGATGCACAGACGCTGCTGCTGACCGCCGGAGAGAGAATACCCGCTCTGATGCAGCTTATCTTTGGTTTCGTTCCATAATGCGGCTTTGGTCAGTGCCCACTGCACGCGTTCGTCCATATCGGCACGCGACAGCTTTTCAAACAGGCGAACGCCAAAGGCGATGTTGTCATAAATCGACATCGGGAACGGCGTTGGCTTCTGGAAGACCATACCGACTTTCGCACGCAGCAGAGCGATATCCTGAGTATTGGTCAGAATATTGTCGCCATCCAGCAGAATTTCACCTTCCGCACGCTGCTCCGGGTACAGTTCAAACATTTTGTTGAACGTCCGTAACAGGGTCGATTTCCCGCAGCCTGACGGTCCGATAAACGCCGTAACCTGGTTTTTGGTGATATCCAGGTTGATGTTCTTCAGGGCATGGAATTTTCCGTAGTAGAAGTTCAGGTTACGAACTGAAAGCTTACCCGGGGTCGCATTCACCATACTCATCAATCTCTTCCTCATTCAGCGCCGCATTTCGCCGCGCTGCAAAAATTAACCGTGTTTATTCTTCGCGAAAACAACGCGCGCCAGAATGTTCAGCAGCAATACGCACAGGGTGATAATCAATACCCCGGCCCATGCCAGTTGCTGCCACTCCGCGAACGGACTCATGGCAAATTTGAAAATGGTCACCGGCAGATTAGCAATCGGCTGCATCATATCGGTGCTCCAGAACTGGTTGGAGAGCGCGGTGAACAGCAGCGGTGCCGTTTCCCCGGCGATACGCGCGATAGCCAGCAGAATCCCCGTCATGATGCCGGACACGGAGGCCTTCAGGGTGATCGCTGAAATCATCTTCCACTTCGGTGTACCCAGTGCATAAGCCGCTTCACGCAGGCTGTCAGGCACCAGTTTCAGCATATTCTCCGTGGTTCGAATGACGATAGGCACCTGCAGCAGCGCCAGAGCAATTACGCCCGCCCAGCCGGAAAAGTGCTGCATCTGCGCCACCACGATCGTGTAGACAAACAGGCCAACCACGATGGACGGCGCGGAAAGCAGGATATCGTTAATAAAACGAATCACTTCCGCCAGCACAGACTTACGCCCATATTCCGCCAGATAAATACCCGCCATAATGCCCAGCGGCGTACCAAAAATAGTCGACCACAGGATCAGCAAACCGCTGCCCGCCAGGGCATTCGCCAGACCACCGCCTGCGGTGTTCGGCGGCGGCGTCATTTCGGTAAACAGCGCCAGACTCATGCCATCAATACCGCGGGTCACGGTCGCCATCAGGATCCAGATAAGCCAGAACAGCCCGAATACCATCGTTCCCATCGACAGGGTCAGGGCAATACGGTTTTTCAGCCGGCGCCTGGCCTGCATTTTACGGCGGGATTCCGCCAGCTCTGCGCTGGTTTGCAATTCGATCGTCGCCATCAGCGTGCTCCCTCATTCTTCGCCAGACGCATCACCATGAACTTCGAGGCGGCGAGAACAATAAAGGTAATCACAAAGAGAATCAGCCCCAGCTCCATCAGCGCCGCCACGTGGAGGCCGGTTTCCGCTTCGGCAAACTCATTTGCCAGCGCGGAGGTGATACTGTTGCCTGGCATATACAGCGAAGCGCTATCCAGCTGGTAGGTGTTACCGATAATAAAGGTCACCGCCATGGTTTCCCCCAACGCGCGCCCCAGACCGAGCATCACGCCGCCGATAACGCCATTTTTGGTAAACGGTAGCACGATACGCCAGATAACCTCCCAGGTCGTGCAGCCAATCCCGTAGGCCGACTCTTTCATCATGACCGGAGTCTGTTCAAACACATCACGCATTACCGCAGCAATGTACGGAATAATCATGATGGCCAGAATGACGCCCGCAGCCAGAATCCCGATCCCAAACGCCGGACCGGCAAAGAGCGCGCCGACAAACGGAATCGTCGACAGAACGTTGCCCACCGGCTCCTGGAAGTAGGTCGCAAACAGCGGGGCAAAAATAAACAGCCCCCACATGCCGTAAACGATACTGGGGATTGCCGCCAGCAGTTCAATCGCGATACCAAGCGGACGTTTCAACCATCCCGGCGAGAGTTCGGTCAGGAACAGCGCGATGCCAAAGCTCACCGGTACGGCGATCAGCAGCGCAATAAACGAGGTCACCAGCGTCCCGTAGATGGGTACCAGCGCACCGAAAATTTCGTTGGGCGCATCCCATTCTTTGGTCCACAAAAAGGAAAAACCAAACTTCTGAATGCTTGGCCATGAAGAGATGATGAGGGAAACGATGATGCCGCCCAGCATCAATAGCACAATCAGCGCCGCCAGTTTGACCAGCACGCCGAAAATTATGTCACCCTTTTTCCCCGGAGGGTTAAATGCCGGCTTGGTTGCAGCCATAGATTACTCTTTAAGTTCGGGCCTGGAAGCGCGCATTTTACCGTGCCTCCAGGCTAACGTAATGCTATACCCTAAATAATTCGAGTTGCAGCAAGGCGGCAAGCTTGTGACCCCCCAGGAGCATAGATTCACTATGTGACTGGGGTAAGCAAGTGCAGCCAACGCAGCTGCGGCTCGAAGTCTGACGGGTATTTAGTACAGCGCTTTACCGCTGCTGTCTTTCACGTTGGTTTTCCATGCAGCGCGAACCTGCTCAACCACGGCTTCCGGCAGCGTTGCGTAATCCAGTGCGTTAGCTTCTTTACCGCCGTTTTTGTACGCCCAGTCGAAGAACTTCAGCACTTCAGCCGTCTGCTCTGGCTTGGTGGTCGCTTTGTGAACCAGGATAAAGGTCGTTGAGGTGATCGGCCATGCATTATCACCTTTCTGGTTAGTCAGATCCTGTGCGAAGGATTTGCTCCAGTCGATACCTTTTGCTGCGTTAGCAAAGTTATCTTCAGTCGGGCTAACCGGCTTACCATCGGCAGAAAGCAGCTTGGTGTAGGCCAGGTTGTTCTGCTTAGCATAAGCGTATTCTACGTAGCCAATGGAGCCCGGCAGACGTTGAACGAAGGCGGCGATGCCGTCGTTGCCTTTGCCGCCCAGACCGGTCGGCCAGTTAACGGTTGAGCCTGCGCCAATCTTAGATTTCCACTCTTCGTTCACTTTCGCCAGGTAGCTGGTGAAAACGAAGGAGGTACCAGAACCATCGGCGCGACGAACCACGGCGATATTCTGCGACGGCAGCTTCATGCCTGGGTTGAGTTTAGCGATCGCTTCGTCATCCCATTTTTTAATTTTGCCCAGGTAGATATCACCCAGCGTTTTACCGTCCAGAACCAGCTCACCAGACTTCACACCCGGCAGGTTGATTGCCAGAACCACACCGCCGATAACGGTCGGGAACTGGAACAGACCTTCCTGGGCCAGTTTGTCATCGGCCAGAGGAGCATCAGAAGCACCGAAATCAACGGTGTTAGCAATAATTTGTTTTACACCACCGGAGGAGCCAATGCCCTGGTAGTTCACTTTATTGCCGGTTTCTTTCTGATAGGTATCAGCCCATTTGGCATACACCGGCGCCGGGAAAGTTGCGCCCGCGCCAGTCAGACTTGCAGCTGCAAATGCAGAGAAAGCGCTCATCGATAAGGTCGCGGCGACAACTGTTGCGACGGTGGTACGCATAACGTTCATAATGTCTCCTGCTGGATTCGTAAATCGTTGTTTCGAGGCTATGGTGAGCAAAATAGGACAAAGAAGTGACAGTAAAATGTACGAATTATTACAGTTTTATGACACCCAAAAAGACAGCCGAGAGGCGAAAATAAAAACAATATAAATCATACTGTTAATTATTTAAGTGACGGTAAGTTTGCAGAAAAATTTTCTTTTTATGACACTGAAATTATCGTCGAAAATGACAGTTTGTCATTAAGCCGCGCCGCAGCATTTTTCACCCGCAGGATAAAAAAATCGCCGGTAATAAAAAAAGGGCCGCCGGATGGCAGCCCTTTTTATGCTGTGAGTCGGTTTATTCTACGGTGACCGATTTTGCCAGGTTACGTGGCTGATCGACGTCAGTGCCTTTAATCAGCGCAACGTGATAGGCCAGCAGCTGCAGCGGCACGGTGTAGAAGATTGGCGCAATCACCTCTTCAACATGCGGCATTTCGATGATGTGCATATTGTCGCTGCTGCTGAAACCCGCTTCGCCATCGGCGAAGACGTACAGTTGACCACCACGCGCGCGAACTTCTTCAATGTTGGATTTCAACTTCTCCAGCAATTCATTATTCGGCGCGACAACGATCACCGGCATTTCAGCATCAATCAGGGCCAGAGGGCCGTGTTTCAGCTCGCCGGCTGCGTAGGCTTCCGCGTGGATATACGAGATCTCTTTCAGCTTCAGCGCCCCTTCCAACGCAATCGGGTACTGATCGCCACGGCCAAGGTACAGCGCGTGGTGCTTATCAGAGAAGTTCTCGGCCAGCGCTTCAATACGCTTATCCTGAGACAGCATCTGCTCAATACGGTTCGGCAACGCCTGCAGCCCGTGAACGATATCATGCTCAACGGTGGCATCCTGGCCTTTAAGGCGTGCCAGTTTTGCCACCAGCAGCAGCAATACGGTCAGCTGAGTGGTGAAAGCCTTGGTTGATGCGACGCCAATCTCGGTGCCTGCTTTGGTCATCAGAGACAAATCAGATTCACGGACCAGAGAAGACCCGGCAACGTTACAAATAGCCAGTGAACCAAGGTAGCCCAGCTCTTTTGACAGGCGCAGAGCGGCCAGCGTATCCGCAGTCTCACCGGACTGGGAAAGCGTGATCATCAGGCTGTTGCGACGCACGGCTGATTTGCGATAGCGGAATTCAGAAGCGATTTCAACATCGCACGGTACGCCCGCCAGCGCTTCAAACCAGTAGCGAGAAACCATGCCAGAGTTATACGAGGTGCCGCAGGCAACAATCTGGATATGCTCAACCTGAGACAGCATCTCATTGGCATGCGTACCCAGCTCGCTAAGATCCACTTCACCATGGCTGATACGCCCGGTGAGGGTATTTTTGATAGCGTTCGGCTGTTCGTAAATCTCTTTCTGCATGTAGTGGCGATAGATACCTTTATCGCCGGCATCATATTGCAGGTTGGATTCGATATCCGGGCGTTTCACTTCCGCGCCTGACTTATCAAAAATCACCACGGAGCGGCGGGTCACTTCAGCAATATCGCCCTCTTCGAGGAAGATAAAGCGGCGGGTTACCGGCAGCAGCGCCAGCTGATCGGAGGCAATGAAGTTTTCCCCCATTCCCAGGCCGATAACCAGCGGGCTACCCGAACGCGCAGCCAGCAGAGTACCCGGATCGCGGATATCCATAATCACCGTGCCATAAGCACCGCGCAGCTGCGGGATGGCCCGCAGAACGGCTTCACGCAGCGTGCCGCCTTGCTCCAGTTCCCAGTGAACCAGGTGAGCAATCACCTCAGTATCGGTCTCTGAGGCAAAGATATAGCCGCGGGACTGCAAGAGCTCACGCAGCGGTTCGTGGTTTTCGATGATACCGTTATGGACCACCACAATGTGTTCAGAAACATGCGGATGCGCGTTACCTTCAGACGGCTCACCGTGCGTCGCCCAGCGGGTATGGGCAATCCCCGTACCGCCGTGTAACGGATGCTCTTCTACCGCCTGAGCCAGCATCTGGACTTTACCGAGACGACGAACGCGGGACATATGCCCGGCGTTATCAACCACTGCCAGACCGGCAGAGTCATATCCACGGTATTCCAGACGACGTAAACCTTCGAGAAGGATTTCAGCAATATCACGCTGCGCGACTGCGCCAACAATTCCACACATAGTTAAATTTCCTGATAATGGCGTTATGCCATGCGTTGTCGCTGACCTGTATTACTCTTCGTCTTTCACGCTGTGACTGCGTTGGCTGCACACGCTCACCATGGTCACTGACTTAAGTCAGCGCCCATGAATTCTCACGTTTGCCGCCCTGCCACAATGCGAAATTCTTTGAGTCATGCCCTTTCGGGCGCCCCGAGCCTTGTAGAGAGTGGGGTTATTTTTATGGTACTGCCTGCGGACGGGGCGCTATATTGCGCCTCTCATCCTGATTCACCGGTCGATTTTCACGCCCGGCGACAATCCAAAAATTACTTCTTCTTCACCGGACGCTGCCAGCCCTGTTTATGGACCTGCGGCACACGGCTTAAAACCAGTTCGTTATCAGCAATATCACGCGTCACCGTCGTACCGGCGGCAATCGTGACGCCATTGCCTACGGTCACCGGCGCCACCAGCTGAGTGTCGGACCCGACAAACACATCGTCGCCGATGATGGTTTTAAATTTATTCGCGCCATCGTAGTTACAGGTAATAGTGCCGGCACCGATATTCACATTATCGCCGATTTCTGCATCGCCGAGATAAGTCAGATGCCCGGCTTTCGACCCTTTACCCAGGCGCGCTTTTTTCATTTCGACAAAGTTGCCGACATGCGCGCCTTCCAGCAGCTCAGCGCCAGGGCGAAGACGAGCGAACGGCCCGATGGTACAGGCAGCCTGCAGATGAGCGTCTTCAACCACCGAATAGGGGCTGATCTCACAGTCATCGCCAATGGTGCTGTTTTTAATCACACAGCCGGTACCGATCTTCACGCGCTCGCCCAGTACCACGTTTCCTTCCAGGATAACGTTAGTATCAATCTCCACATCGCGCCCGTGCTGGAGAGTGCCACGCAGATCAAAACGTGCCGGGTCGCGTAGCATCACGCCAGCCAGCAGCAGTTTTTCAGCCTGTTCGGATTGATAAACGCGCTCCAGACGCGATAGCTGCAGGCGGTTGTTCACGCCTTCCACTTCGCTCAAACGCTGCGGATGGACGGCAGCAATTTCCCGACCTTCCTGATACGCCATGGCGATAATATCGGTGATGTAGTATTCGCCCTGTACGTTGTTATTGGTCAGTTTCGCCAGCCAGCGTTTTAAATCCGCCCCACCCGCGATCAAAATCCCGGTATTAATTTCCTGAATTTGACGCTGTTCATCGCTGGCATCTTTGTGCTCAACGATGCCGGTAACCAGGCCGTTTTCACGCGTAATGCGACCGTATCCGCTTGGGTCGTCCAGCTTCACCGTCAGCAGGCCAATGCCGCCCTGCGGTTTTGCCGCGCGCAGACGTTGTAGCGTATCAACGGAAATCAGCGGAACATCGCCATACAGCATCATGATGTCTTCATCATCACGGAAGAACGGCGCCGCCTGCTGCATCGCATGGCCGGTGCCGAGCTGCTCAGCCTGTAAGACCCAGTTAAGATTGTCTTCATGCAGCGTCTGACGAAGCAGATCGCCACCGTGCCCGTACACCAGATGTACGGCTGAAGCACCGAGATCTTTAGTAGCATCAATAACATGCTGCATCATTGGCTTCCCGGCCAGAGAGTGCAGCACCTTCGGAAGATCGGAATACATGCGGGTCCCTTTGCCTGCGGCAAGGATAACCACGCTCATCGCACTGTTTGACATACGCATCCTGACAACTATTAGAACGAAAAGTAAAAGCCTTTCACGTTGAAATATCTACATATTTTTCATCATGAAACGAGACGCGGATAAAACGCCCTGGCTCAACGATATCTACCATTTTATGGTGCTATTTTTCACCGCTGCAAATGAGTTTATCTCCGAAAAAAAACCATAAGGGAGATAAATGCCTGCTATCTCACTGCTTTTGCTGTTTTTTTGACGCCTGAATAAAGCATGGCGATAAAATAAAACAACGTTTTAATATTCATTAATTGTGACGAGGTAAATAGAAACACCATTTCATTATTATGATAATGCTGGTCAATATTTACCCAGGAGACAAAAATGAATAAAAAAATACCTTTGGCATTAGCCCTTTGCAGCTCAATTATCGCATTACCGCTGCAGGCTGACGAGCAACATGTCTGGCGAGGCATCGCTTTTGGTCAATCAACTGACGTGAATTTTTCCTCCAACGTTCTGGCGGAGAAAATTGGCGTTAACGACGTGACGATTGCAGGGAAAAAGCTTACCCCGCAGGATGTTGCCGATCTCAGCGCCCCCGTAACGATTGAGAGCCGAGGCGGAAAAATAGCCAACTCACACGACGGTTTGACCTTCTTTTATACAGAACTGCCGGCCCGGCAGAATTTCATCCTGCAAGCCACGGTCAGGGTCGATCAATTTGGCCCGGAAAATGGCGCCCTTCCGGCAGCACAGGAAGGCGCAGGGCTGCTGGTGCGTGATGTCATCGGCCATCCGCGACAGCAGCCTTTGATGGTTGGTTACGAAGAGTTTCCGGCGGCGTCCAATATGGTTATGAACGCTATTATGACTCAGGATAAAAAAGATCGCTCGCGCGTCAAACTCCAGGCAATATCCCGGGAAGGAATGACTCGACCCTGGGGGAACGCGGGGGCAGCAATCAACCGGCTGAGTTATAAAGAAAATGTCGATATTACACAGACGCCGGCCTTCCAGCTCAGGCTCGAACGTACCAATGAAGGATTTATCACCTCATGGGCGCCGGACGGTAGCGATGCATGGGTGAGCCAAAAGGTGCCTCATGCCGATCTGGTTAATCAGCAGGATAAAAACAACTACTACGTTGGCTTCTTTGCTTCCCGTAACGCCAAAATCACCGTCAGTGACGCTTCACTAGTCACATCGCCAGCGAACACCCTGGTTTCTCAGCCTTATGTTGCCAAAGCCTGGCCGGTAGTGATGCAAATCGCCTCGGGGGCAAAAAGCCAGAGCGCGGAGTATGTATTGCAGGTGCGGGCGAATGATGACGGCGACTTCACCGTTCGTCAGGACGAGGTGACGATCGGGGAGAATAAGAAGGTCAAAGCCGGGGAGATGTTCACTCAGCCCGCCACACTCAAAGATAAAAGTACCTTTGAGATTCAGTTTACACCGGCCAGCAACCAAAAACCGGTTACGCAAAGTCTGACGGTTGAGCGCAGCCTCCACGTTGATGGGAGTACGCTGCATGTTTCTCCAGAGGGTCAGGCGGATGCTAAAGGGACCGTTAATTCCCCGCTGGATCTCTCCACCGCAATAGACCTGCTGCCCCCCGGAGGGAAAATTATTTTAGCCGCCGGGGATTACCCGCAAACGGTCATCCCACTCCAGGCCAGCGGGCTCAAAGAGCAGAGCAAAACGCTACAGGCTGACGGGAAAGCGGTTATTCATGGCCTGCTGCTGGATGCGAACTACTGGCATATCAACGGGATCAATGTCACCGATAAAAGCCTGCGTATTCAGGGTAGCCATAACCTGATCGAGAACGTCACCGCCTACAAAAACGATGATACCGGAATCCAGATCTCCTCTGCGGACAAAATAGGTCGCCCGCTGTGGGCAAGCTACAACCGAGTGGTGAATTCAGAATCCTACGGCAATGTGGATCCCGGTAAGATTAACGCCGACGGTTTTGCCGTCAAAATGCGGGTCGGGGAAGGTAATCGCCTGGAAGGGTGCTACTCACACGATAATATCGATGACGGATTCGACCTGTTTAACAAAATTGAAGACGGTGCCAACGGCGTTGTGGTGATCGAGAATTCAATTGCCCGCAATAATACCAGCAACGGCTTCAAACTCGGTGGGGAAGGGCAGCCGGTAGCCCACGAAATACGTAACAGCATTGCCATCGGTAACCATCTGGACGGATTCACTGATAATTTCAATCCCGGCAAGCTGGTGGTGGTCAATAACGTAGCGGTAGATAACCAGCGCTTTAACTATCTTTTCCGCCCTAGTCCTTACGGTAAACCAGAGACTCAAGGGCACTTCAGCGACAATCTGTCGCTGCGCAGCCAGCCCGGAAAATATGATGATGCCGTCGTCGGCAACGTTGAGGATAACAACTACTTTATTCGCGAGGGGAAAAGCGTCAACGCCGAGGGGAAAACGATTCAGAGTACCGATTACCAATCCCTGACGCTGCCGGTTCCGCTGCTGCGTCGTGCCGATGGCAGTTTTGCTACCGGGGACTTCCTCAGCCGTAACTAGTCTGTCGCGTTTTCTGGAAGACAAAAAACACAAAGGTCGCCCTCAGGCGACCTTTTCCTTTTCTGCTTTACACCGCATGTGTTGTCGTTTTAGTTAGCGGGACAGCGCAAATGCAGTCTGGAAAGTTTTATTCTCAGTTGTTGAAAGTACCAAAGGTAACGTTCATAGCACTGAAGAAAGCGACGATTTTATTGATCAGTTTCATGATGACTTCCTGGATAGCGATTAATTTATGATGGTTTATTTTTGTGATTCACATCATAAAAATAAGTCTACGCCTCATTTTTTAATCGATCAATAAAAATGAGACATTCATCACAAAATTTTTGAACTCGCTTTTTAGTTTCAAATTTTCTGAAACGGAACCATAAAAAAAGCCAGTCTGAACCAGACTGGCTTTTTAACTTTCAAGCCGGTGTTACATCGCTTTTTTGGTCAACTCGATAACGCGCAGTTTGGCGATCGCTTTGGCCAGTTCCGCAGACGCCTGAGCGTAATCCACGTCGCCGTGAGAGCTGTTAATGTGCTCTTCGGCTTTACGCTTCGATTCCAGGGCTCGCGCTTCGTCGAGATCCTGGCCACGAATTGCCGTATCAGCCAGAACGGTCGTGCTACCAGGCTGCACTTCAAGAATGCCGCCGGACAGGTAGATAAACTCTTCATGACCGTGCTGTTTAACGATGCGAATCATACCAGGCTTAATGGCGGTGAGCAGCGGCGCGTGACCCGGGTAAATACCCAGTTCACCTTCACTACCCGTTACCTGGATTTTTTCGACCAGACCGGAGAACATTTGTTGCTCCGCGCTGACGACGTCCAGGTGGTAAGTCATTGCCATATCACCCTCCGATTAAGGCGTTAAAGTTTTTTAGCTTTTTCCACGGCTTCGTCGATAGAACCGACCATGTAGAAAGCCTGCTCTGGCAGGTGATCGTATTCGCCTTCCATGATGCCTTTAAAGCCACGGATGGTATCTTTCAGCGATACGAATTTACCTGGAGAACCGGTAAATACTTCTGCCACGAAGAACGGCTGGGACAGGAAGCGCTGAATTTTACGCGCACGTGCTACCACCAGTTTGTCTTCTTCAGACAGTTCGTCCATACCCAGGATCGCGATGATGTCTTTCAGTTCCTGATAACGCTGCAGGATGGACTGAACGCCACGCGCGGTGTCGTAGTGTTCCTGGCCAACAACCAGCGGATCCAGCTGACGGCTGGTGGAATCCAGTGGGTCAACGGCCGGGTAGATACCCAGAGACGCGATCTGACGGCTCAGTACCACGGTTGCATCTAAGTGAGCAAAGGTGGTGGCTGGTGACGGGTCAGTCAAGTCATCCGCAGGTACGTATACCGCCTGAACGGAAGTGATGGAGCCGGTTTTGGTGGAGGTAATACGCTCCTGCAAAACACCCATCTCTTCAGCCAGCGTTGGCTGATAACCTACCGCAGAAGGCATACGACCCAGCAGTGCTGATACTTCAGTACCGGCCAGGGTATAACGGTAGATGTTATCGACGAACAGCAGTACGTCACGACCTTCGTCACGGAATTTCTCAGCCATAGTCAGACCGGTCAGAGCAACGCGCAGACGGTTTCCCGGTGGCTCGTTCATCTGGCCGTAAACCAGGGATACTTTATCCAGTACGTTGGAGTCGGTCATTTCGTGGTAGAAGTCGTTACCCTCACGAGTACGTTCACCTACGCCCGCAAACACAGAATAACCTGAGTGCTCGATCGCGATGTTACGGATCAGCTCCATCATGTTTACGGTTTTACCCACGCCCGCACCACCGAACAGACCGACTTTACCGCCCTTCGCGAACGGGCAAATCAGGTCCATAACTTTGATACCGGTTTCCAGCAGTTCCTGAGAGCTGGAGAGCTCTTCATAGCTCGGCGCTGCGCGGTGAATAGCCCAACGCTCTTCTTCGCCGATGTCGCCTTTCATATCGATCGGCTGACCCAGGACGTTCATGATACGACCCAGAGTTGCTTTACCTACCGGGACTTCGATCGGGTGTTCGAGATCTTTTACTTCCAGACCACGACGCAGACCGTCGGAAGAACCCATTGCGATGGTACGCACGATACCACCACCGAGCTGCTGCTGAACTTCCAGCACCAGGCTCTCGTTACCATTCTGAACCTCAAGAGCATCGTACACGCGCGGTACGGCATCCTGAGGGAATTCGACGTCAACCACGGCGCCGATTACCTGGACAATTTTTCCAGTAGCCATCTTGAATCCTCTACGAATTAACCTGGTTATACCGCGGATGCACCACCGACGATTTCGGTGAGTTCCTGAGTAATGCTGGCCTGACGAGCTTTGTTGTATACCAACTGCAGCTCTTTAATCAGGCTGCCGCCATTATCGGTAGCGGCTTTCATCGCCACCATACGTGCGGCCTGCTCGCTGGCCAGGTTTTCTACCACGCCCTGATAAACCTGAGATTCCACATAACGACGCAGGAGGGTATCCAGCAGCGCTTTCGGGTCTGGCTCATACAGGTAATCCCAGGATTTACGCTTCAGCTCAGCATCTTCTGATGCCGGTAACGGCAGCAGCTGAGTGATGGTCGGAGTCTGGGACATGGTATTAATAAATTTGTTGCTGACAACGTAAAGCTTGTCCAGACGGCCTTCATCATAGGCCTGCAACATCACTTTTACCGGACCGATCAGTTCGGACAGGGACGGGTTATCACCCATGCCGGTCACCTGGGCGACAATATTGCCACCGACGGAACTAAAGAAAGATACGCCTTTAGAGCCGATCATTGCGATATCGCTCTGAACGCCTTTATCGGACCATACTTTCATATCTGCCAGCACTCGCTTGAACAGGTTAATGTTCAAGCCACCGCACAGACCACGGTCGGTCGACACCACCAGGTAGCCCACGCGTTTCACGTCGCGTTCTTCCAGGTACGGGTGCTTATATTCCAGATTACCGTTTGCAAGGTGACCAATCACTTTGCGCATGGTATCTGCATAAGGACGGCTGGCCGCCATGCGCTCCTGCGATTTACGCATTTTGGAAGCGGCGACCATTTCCATCGCTTTAGTGATCTTTTGCGTGTTCTGGACGCTTGCGATCTTACTACGTATCTCTTTTGCGCCGGCCATGAACTTCTCCTCAATGCCGTGCGGCTTGCCCTAAGACAAGCCGCCAGACTTTACCAGGACTGGGTTGCTTTAAAGGAGTCGAGGATGCCTTTCAGCTTGCCTTCGATCTCATCGTTATAGCCACCGGTCTGGTTAATCTCTTGCATCAGCGGAGCGTGGTCACGGTCAACGTAAGCCAGCAGAGCGGCTTCGAAGCTACCGATTTTCGCCAGTTCCACATCTTCGAGGTAACCGCGTTCAGCAGCAAACAGAATCAGGCCCTGCTGTGCTACAGACATAGGCGCATACTGTTTCTGTTTCAGCAGCTCGGTTACTTTCTGACCATGGCTCAGCTGTTTACGGGTTGCTTCATCCAGATCCGATGCGAACTGAGAGAACGCAGCCAGTTCACGATACTGTGCCAGCGCGGTACGGATACCACCGGACAGTTTCTTGATGATCTTGGTCTGAGCAGCACCACCCACACGGGATACGGAGATACCTGGGTTAACCGCCGGACGAATACCGGAGTTAAACAGGTTGGTTTCCAGGAAGATCTGACCATCGGTAATGGAAATTACGTTGGTCGGAACGAACGCAGAAACGTCACCCGCCTGGGTTTCGATGATCGGCAGAGCGGTCAGGGAACCGGTTTTACCTTTAACTTCACCTTTGGTGAAAGCTTCCACGTATTCCGCGTTAACGCGGGATGCGCGCTCCAGCAGACGGGAGTGGAGGTAGAACACGTCGCCCGGGAACGCTTCACGTCCTGGCGGACGACGGAGCAGCAGGGAAACCTGACGGTAAGCAACGGCCTGTTTAGACAGGTCATCATAAACGATCAGCGCATCTTCACCGCGGTCGCGGAAGTATTCGCCCATTGCGCAACCGGCATACGGCGCCAGGTATTGCAGTGCAGCAGATTCAGAAGCGGTCGCAACGACAACGATAGTGTTGGAAAGCGCGCCGTGCTCTTCCAGTTTACGCACCACGTTAGAGATGGTGGACGCTTTCTGGCCGATAGCAACGTAGACGCACTTGATGCCGGAATCACGCTGGTTGATGATCGCATCGATTGCCATCGCGGTTTTACCGGTCTGACGGTCGCCGATGATCAGCTCACGCTGGCCACGGCCGATTGGAATCATCGCATCGACAGATTTATAACCGGTTTGTACCGGCTGGTCGACGGACTGACGTTCGATTACGCCCGGTGCGATAACTTCGATTGGTGAGAAGCCATCGTGCTCAAGCGGACCTTTACCGTCGATAGGTGCACCCAGGGTGTTCACCACGCGGCCCAGCAGGCCACGGCCAACCGGAACTTCAAGGATACGGCCAGTACATTTAACCTTCATGCCTTCGGCGAGGTCAGCGTACGGACCCATCACTACTGCACCTACGGAGTCGCGCTCCAGGTTCAGTGCGATAGCGTAACGGTTACCCGGCAGGGAAATCATCTCACCCTGCATACAATCGGCCAGGCCGTGGATGCGGATAACACCGTCACTTACGGAAACAATAGTACCTTCGTTGTGAGCTTCGCTCACCACATTGAACTGAGCAATGCGCTGCTTGATCAGTTCGCTGATTTCGGTGGAATTCAGTTGCATGCTCCAGTCCCCTTAAGACTGCAAGACGTCTGCAAGGCGATCAAGACGGCCGCGTACGCTACCATCAATGACCATATCACCCGCACGGATGATAACACCTGCCATAACAGACTTATCGATTTTGCAATTCAGCTTAACTTTGCGTGACAGACGTTTTTCCATCGCGCCGACGATCTTCGCAAGCTGTTCTTCACTCAACGGGGAGGCAGAAATAACATCTACCTCTGCGGTTGCCTCACTGGCAGCGCGCAGGTGAATGAACTGCTCAAGAACATCCGGAAGCACTTGCAGACGACCATTTTCAGCCATAACCCGAATCAGGTTCTGGCCATTTTCGTCCAGTTGCTCACCGCAGACCGCAATGAACGCCTCAGAGAGCGTTTCCGGCGCCAGAGCACCGGACAGAAGCTCTGCCATTTGTTCGTTTTTGGTCACTTCAGCGACAAACGCCAGCATATCCTGCCAGCGCTCAACACTTTTGTGTTCGACGGCAAAGTCAAAAGCTGCTTTGGCGTAGGGGCGAGCTACCGTTATAAATTCAGACATCAGCCCCTCCCTCCTTACAGTTCAGCGACAAGTTTGTCCACGATGTCGCTGTTAGCAGCTTCATCCACGGAACGTTCGATGATCTTCTCGGCGCCAGCAACGGCCAGGATAGCGACCTGCTTACGCAGCTCCTCACGTGCACGTTTACGTTCGGCATCAATTTCAGCCTGCGCCTGTGCAACGATTTTGGTGCGTTCCTGTTCTGCTTCAGCTTTAGCTTCGTCCAGCATCTGAGAGCGACGCTTGTTCGCCTGCTCGATGATGACCTGAGCTTCCGCTTTCGCTTTTTTCAGCTGGTCGGTCGCGTTGGCCTGTGCAAGGTCCAAATCTTTCTTAGCACGTTCTGCAGAAGCCAAACCGTCAGAAATCTCTTTCTGGCGTTTTTCGATGGCAGCCATTAAAGGCGGCCATACGTACTTCATGCAGAACCATACGAAAAGAACAAACGCGATGGCCTGGCCGAGGATTGTTGCGTTCATGTTCACAGCACAATACCTCTTAAATTAACTCTGTGGCTTAGGTTTCTTGCGTACAACTTACTACGCGACAGCAAACATCACGTACAGACCCAGACCTACAGCGATCATTGGGATTGCATCCACCAGACCCATAACGATAAAGAACTGAGTACGCAGCAGAGGAATCAGATCCGGTTGACGCGCTGCGCCTTCCAGGAATTTGCCCCCGAGGATGCCGATACCGATCGCAGCACCGATCGCCGCCAGACCCATCATCACAGCGGCAGCCATGTACAGCAGATCCATATTCAGGTTTTCCATGACAGTCTCCAGTTTGTTTCAGTAAAAACGTAGTATGTTGGTAAAAATCAATGCTCTTCGGATGCCATCGACAGATAGACAATCGTCAGAACCATGAAGATGAAGGCTTGCAGCGTAATAATCAGGATGTGGAAAATGGCCCATGGCACATTCAGAATCCACTGTGACCACCACGGCAGCAGACCAGCAATCAGAATGAAAATCAGCTCACCGGCGTACATGTTACCGAACAGTCGCAGACCGAGTGATACCGGTTTGGACAGCAGGCTTACCCCTTCAAGGATTAAGTTGACAGGAATGAACGCCCAGTGATTGAACGGCTGCAGCGTCAGTTCTTTAACGAACCCACCCACGCCTTTCATTTTGATGCTGTAGAAAAGAATCAGGATAAACACGCCAAGCGCCATCGACAGGGTGATGTTCACGTCAGCAGACGGAACCACACGCAGTGCAGGCAGGCCGAAAATATGTTCACCGATATAAGGAATCAGGTCGATTGGCAGCAGGTCCATCAGGTTCATCAGGAATACCCAGACAAACACGGTGAGGGCCAGCGGAGCAATCAGCTTGCTCTTGCCATGATACATGTCTTTGACGCTGCCATGGACGAAGCCAATGGTCATCTCGATAGCCGTCTGGAGTTTACCAGGAACACCGCTGGTCGCTTTTTTCGCAACGCTGCGGAAAATGGTAAGGAACAACAGACCGAGCACCACCGAGAAGAACATGGAGTCAATGTTGAGCGTCCAGAAGGTGGCCGGGGGGTTGTGCGGATCCACCAGCGAGAAAGTACGCAGGTCCAGCTGAAGGTTGTTCAGATGGTGACCTATGTATTCCTGCGGCGTCATATTTTCTGCAGCCATGATGCCTTTTACCCTTTGTTGTTAATTACAGCTGGTGCCAGAATTTGTACCACCAGCACCAAAACCCACGTCACTATCAGCGGCATAAATACCACTTTTAAAACGGCCAGCGCCACCGCGAGGAGGGCAAAGGTCAGCAACACCTTGAAAGCTTCACCGAAGGCAAAGGTCCAGGCCACTCGGCCTTTTGATGGTGTATGCGCCTGATGACGCCAGGCAAAAATCATAAACAACATGTTTGGCAAAACAACCGCCAAACCTCCGCATACAGCGGAAACGCCCCAGAAGGGGTCTTTTAGGCTGAACAGCAGTCCACTTGCTATTACTGCCAGTAACTGAATAAACAGAAGCTTACGAGCAACGTTTCGACTCAAGAGCGACACAGACATCACGTTTTTACTCCTGCTCCCTTCGAGGTATGTCGCGTGTCGTATAAAACGTCCTTTAAGACGAAGAGTCAAGCATCAAAAAGCGGACAAATTATACGGTGACGCCCCGTGATTTCAAACAATAAGTAGCAAAATAGTGAATAAATGTTTAATTATTTTCTGACAGGCAACTTTTCCTGCATTTTAGCAATCTGTGAGCCATCATACGAAACTGCAAATACTGAGAAAACACAGCTATTAAAGCGTGCACCAGATCACATATTAAACATTTTAGAGTAAAGCGAATTAATTCCGTTCATAAATTGCCTGTTTTCATCTTTTTGATATTAAAGATAAAAAATGAGCAGTTTTTATAAAACAACCCCACATACAATGAAAACCTTTTATTGACATTTATAATAAAAATTTAACATCTGTATGCCCTGTCAGCGGCTCGATTTTTAGCGCACTGATATTTTCAGGGTTGACTATTTTATGGGTAAATCAACCGTAAAAGTTAACTTTGAGATAACCCATGGTGAAAACATGGTTAAAACGCTCTGCAAATACCTCGCCGTGACATTTATTTTTGTAACATGCGACGGTCTCATTTTTTTCACATTTTTTGATAAAAACTAAATCATTTTTGGTTTAATAACCACCAGGTGACGCTCCCCTTCCAGCTCAGGAACATGCAGCTCGATAATCTCACTTACGGTGTATCCTTCGGGAAGTTGAGCCATTTCATCTTCCTGAGCCACGCCTTTCAACGCATAGAAACATCCGGTTTCGGACGGCAGATGATGACACCAGCTCACCATATCATTCAGCGAAGCAAATGCACGGCTGATTACGCCGTCGAACGGTGGCTCTGCGGGGAAATCTTCCACACGGCTCTGCACCGGTGCAATATTCTCCAGTTTTAACTCATGCTGTACCTGGCGAAGAAAACGTACACGCTTACCAAGGCTATCCAGCAGCGTGAAATGCGCTTGCGGGAGAACAATAGCCAACGGTATTCCCGGCAGCCCTGGTCCCGTTCCGACATCAATAAAACGTGAGCCTTGCAGGTATGGCGCAACAACAATGCTATCGAGAATATGGCGAATCAGCATCTCGTTCGGATCGCGAACGGAGGTCAGGTTATAGGCTTTGTTCCACTTATCCAGCAGTCCAACATAGGCCACCAGCTGATTTTTCTGATGATCGGTGAGCGAAATACCCGCTTCAACCAGCAGACGAGAAAGTTTGTTGAGCACGTTCAATACCTGTCCAGAAATAATGAGCCCGGAGGCGATAACGCTTACCGGGCTGGTGAATCAAAAGGGCGGAGACGCAGTCCGTTATCCGCCAAATTCTGCCTGTCAGGGCAATCAGGCGCTGCGGCGCAGCATCCCCTGCTTTTTCAGCCAGACCAGCAAAATGGAAATTGCCGCAGGTGTCACGCCAGAAATACGCGAAGCCTGACCAATGGAAGACGGTTTGTGATCGTTTAGCTTAGCAATCACTTCATTCGACAGCCCGATCACCTGACGGTAGTCCAGCGTTGCCGGCAGGATCGTATTCTCATTACGCAGCTGTCTCTCGATCTCTTCCTGCTGACGAGCAATATACCCTTCGTACTTCACCTGGATTTCAACCTGTTCTGCGGCCTGGGTATCTTGCAGGCCCGGCGAGAACGGAGACAGCTGGACCAGCTGCTCGTAGGTCATTTCCGGACGACGGAGTAAATCTTCACCGCTCGCTTCGCGAGAAAGTGGCGCCGTCAGGTGTGCATTCACTTCTTCTGCGCTGTCTGCCGCCGGGTAAACCCAGGTGGATTTCAGACGCTGGCGTTCAAGTTCGATGCTTTCCAGCTTCTCGTTGAAACGAGCCCAGCGTTCATCATCGACCAGACCCAGCTCACGACCCTGTTCGGTCAGGCGCAGATCGGCGTTATCTTCACGCAGCATCAGGCGATACTCGGCACGGGAAGTGAACATACGGTACGGTTCTTTGGTTCCCAGGGTACACAGATCGTCGACCAGTACGCCAAGGTAAGCTTCCGAACGCGCCGGTGCCCAGCCCTCTTTTTCCGCAGAGAAGCGACCAGCGTTCAGGCCAGCAAGCAGCCCCTGAGCGGCGGCTTCTTCGTAACCGGTGGTGCCGTTAATCTGGCCGGCGAAGAACAGGCCGTGAATATATTTACTTTCCAGCGTCGGCTTCAGGTCGCGAGGATCGAAGAAGTCGTACTCAATAGCGTAGCCTGGACGAACGATTTTAGCGTTCTCCATGCCTTGCATAGAGCGAACTATTTGTATTTGTACGTCGAATGGCAGGCTGGTGGAGATGCCGTTCGGATAAATTTCGTTGGATGTCAGCCCTTCAGGCTCAAGGAAGATCTGGTGCTGGTTGCGATCGGCAAAGCGCATCACTTTATCTTCGATCGACGGGCAATAGCGCGGGCCGATCCCTTCAATCACTCCGGCATACATTGGGCTGCGATCGAGGTTGTTACGAATGACATCGTGGGTTTTCTCGTTGGTATGCGTGATGTAGCACGGTACCTGCTGGGGATGCTGAGCCGCATTGCCCATAAACGAGAAGACCGGCATCGGGTTATCGCCATGCTGCGGGGCCAGAACGCTGAAGTCGATAGTTCGGGCGTCGATACGCGGCGGTGTACCGGTTTTCAGGCGGCTTACGCGCAGCGGAAGTTCACGCAGGCGACGGGAGAGCGAGATGGAAGGCGGATCCCCTGCCCGGCCACCGCTGTAGTTATCCAGTCCGATGTGGATCTTACCGTCCAGGAAGGTACCGACGGTCAGGACGACGGCTTTTGCACGGAATTTCAGCCCCATCTGGGTTACGGCACCGACAACCCGATCGTTTTCGACAATCAGATCCTCAACTGCCTGCTGGAAGATCATCAGGTTTGGCTGGTTTTCCAGTGCAGTACGTACCGCCTGACGGTAGAGCACGCGGTCTGCCTGAGCTCGAGTCGCTCGTACCGCCGGGCCTTTGCTGGCGTTTAGTATCCTAAACTGAATGCCAGCCTGGTCGATCGCTTTCGCCATCAGCCCGCCAAGTGCATCCACTTCTTTTACCAGGTGTCCTTTCCCAATGCCGCCAATCGCCGGGTTGCAGCTCATCTGCCCCAACGTGTCGATATTGTGTGTCAAAAGCAGGGTCTGCTGACCCATTCGCGCTGCGGCCATCGCGGCCTCAGTGCCTGCATGACCCCCGCCAATGATGATGACGTCAAAAGGATCCTGATAAAACATGGTGGTATGCCTCGCATAAAGCGGTTTGAAAATGGATTGAAGCCCGGGCCGTGGATTCTACTCAACTTTAGTCGATCGAGAAAGCTCTGGGATCTTGAGTATTAAAAAGAAGATCTTTTATTTAGAGATCTGTTTTATTGTGATCTCTTATTAGGATCGAGCCTTTCTGTGGATAAGCCGGATCCGCGTTTTAAGATCAAATGCTTAAGAAGGATCGCTTTCTGTGAATGATCGGTGATCCTGTCCCGTATAAGCTGGGATCAAAATGAATGGTTATACACAGCTCAAAAAGCAGTCAATACTTATACGTTGGATAACTACCGGTTGATCAGAGCTTTTAAGTGTAGTTATCCACAGAAGAACGGACGATCTTTACAAAACTTAGAGCAAATCTTTCCAGGATCCGACCCAAATCTCTGCCGGATCTTCCGGAATTTCATGTTCTAGGACATTTATCTTCAGCGTTTCACCGATCTGTTTGGCGCCACACGCCTTCAATGCACTGTCGATCTTATCGATAGCACCGCAGAAGGTGTCGTATTCACGACTGCCGATACCAATAGCGCCAAAGCGAACGGCAGACAGGTCAGACTGCTTCTCCTGAAGTGCCTCGTAGAACGGCAGCAGGTTATCAGGGATATCGCCCGCACCATGTGTAGAGGAGATAACTAACCAGATCCCCTCCGCCTGCAGATCCGCGATCAATGGACCGTGCTGGATTTCGGTGCTGTAACCGGCTTCTTCCAGCTTTTCTGCCAGATGCTCTGCTACATATTCCGCACTGCCCAGGGTACTGCCGCTGATAAGCGTAATGTCTGCCATGATCGCCTGCTCAATTATTCAGAGTGGCACATTGTACGCTGTGTGAGAGCTGGGATCTACCTGTGGAAAATGTGGGATTAAAAAAGCCCGATCACGGGCGAATGGTACGCATGATCGGGTTCTGCAGGGAGATCAGCGTCTCGGTGGACTGAATTTCATCGATTGTTTGGATCTTGTTGATAAGTACCTGCTGCAGGGCATCGATCGAGCGGCACATGACCTTAATAAAGATGCTGTAGTGCCCGGTGGTGTAGTAGGCCTCAGTGACCTCATCGAGACTTTCTAGTTTGGCCAGTGCCGAGGGATAATCTTTGGCGCTTTTTAAAATGATGCCGATAAAGCAGCAAACATCGTAGCCGAGCTGTTTGGGATTCACGTCGATACGCGCGCCGGTAATAATGCCCGCCTGTTTCATCTTCTCTACGCGAACATGAATCGTCCCCGGGCTGACGCCAAATTGTTTGGCCAGTTCGGCATAGGCAGTACGCGCATTGGCCATTAGGGCTTCAAGGATGCCGCGGTCCAGATTATCGATCTGATAATTTTCCATTGGTTTTTCTTATGATGTTTGATGATTCTTCCTATATTAGCCTTAAATTTTATTGAATCAAAAGTGAACGTGGCTTTTTGTTGTTTGATTATTGAATTGGTAGCCGTTTTTGTTGCTTAATCAATACCAACAGGACGCAGGAGTAATAAAAATGAAAACCGCATACATCGCAAAACAACGCCAGATTAGTTTCGTTAAGTCTCACTTTTCCCGCCAGCTGGAAGAGAAGCTTGGTCTGATTGAAGTCCAGGCACCTATCTTAAGCCGTGTCGGAGACGGGACTCAGGACAACCTGTCTGGTTGCGAGAAAGCGGTTCAGGTTAAAGTGAAAACGCTGCCAGACGCCCAGTTCGAAGTGGTTCATTCACTGGCGAAGTGGAAACGTCAAACCCTGGGACAACACGACTTCAGCGCGGGCGAAGGGCTATACACGCACATGAAGGCCCTTCGCCCCGATGAAGACCGGCTGACCGCAATTCATTCCGTTTACGTTGACCAGTGGGACTGGGAACGCGTGATGGGGGACGATGAGCGCCACGTTGGGACATTAAAATCGACCGTAGAGGCGATCTACGCCGGGATCAAAGCGACCGAAGCTGAGGTATGCAAAGAGTTTGGGCTGGCACCGTTCCTGCCAGAGCAAATTCAGTTTGTGCATAGCCAGGAGCTGCTGAGTCGCTATCCGGGCCTCGACGCTAAAGGGCGCGAGCGGGCAATCGCCAAAGAACTGGGTGCGGTATTCCTTATTGGGATTGGCGGTAAGCTGACGGATGGCCAGCGCCATGACGTTCGTGCACCGGATTATGATGACTGGAGTACCCAGGTTGCCGAAGGATTTGCCGGTCTGAACGGTGATATTCTGGTGTGGAACCCGGTTCTGGAAGATGCTTTTGAGATATCTTCGATGGGGATCCGCGTCGATGCCGACGCCCTGAAGCGCCAGCTGGCGATCACCGGTGATGAAGATCGCCTGAAGCTGGAGTGGCACCAGGCACTGCTGCGCGGTGAAATGCCGCAGACTATTGGCGGCGGTATTGGCCAGTCCCGCCTGACTATGCTTCTGCTGCAGCTTGATCATATCGGTCAGGTACAGTGCGGCGTATGGCCAGCGCAGGTTCGCGAGAGCGTGTCTTCGCTCCTCTAACCCCTCTAATAGACTTGTTAACGCCGCCAGCGACGCAGCAGGCGGCTACGTAACCCGGTATCAAAGCGCCAGATGTGATCGAAGATGCGCATAATGCCGGGTTTACCATGTACAGACATCGCCACCGCATGAAAGCGATGATGATGTTTACGCTGTAGATCCCCTACCTTATTGATCACCTCATCCGGCAGGCGCTGGGCAATAAAATCGGAAATCACCACCGCATCGGCATCGACCCATTGCGGATTTTGCATTCGCTCAATAATGGAGCGGAAACAGCTGGCTAAATCCGTACCGCCGCGAAAACGCTGACTCAGGAAGCGGATCGCCTGCTCCAGACCCTGCGGGCCCGTCAGCTCATAATGTACGACTTCGCTGGAGAACAGCATAATGAAGCAGCGACGATTGTCCGCCAGCGCTACCCGCATTAATGCCAGACAAAACGCCTTGGCACACTGTTCGTTGAATCCTCCCATCGAGCCGGAAGTATCGACGCAGACGATAAACGGCCCGCGCGGCTGTTCGTCAAAATCCTGACGGGTCACCGGTCTTTCGGTGATTTTCTCCCGCCAGGCGTCGCCATGTAACCGATAGGTCAGCAGCTGCTTTTCCACCAGCTTGCGATAGAACTCGAACTCCAGTTCGGTGATCCCAAGAGTGGCCAGCTCAGGCGGAAGCAGCCGCAGAATATCATCGCTCTGTTGCAGGCCATCAACCTGTTCCGGTACGGTTGCCGGTTCGCGAACCAGGCTACGAAATGCTTCCATTGGTGCGTCTTTTTTCGGTACTGATTTGGCTTCCCGTGAACGACCGAGCTGTTCAGCCAGCTGCATCAGCTCCGGCTGCTGACTGAGGAAATCACCGTAGCGGATGATCAGTTGATAATCGCCGCGCTTCAGTTCCCCTGCGCTCATATCCCACAGGCGGCCCGCGGCGTTGTCGTTTTCCACCAGCACCGGTTCCAGCTGCCCGCTCAGGGTCATCCGCTCCTGTACTTCGCTCAGTAGCTGGTCACGTTCTTCATCCAGCAACTGCTGGTTGAGGGTGGTTGCCTGGACCACGAGGCTCAGGCGCCAGCGCTGTAAAAACAGCGTATGCAGCGCGGGCGTGAAGGTGGCATTCTCGTCCACCAGCTGTTGTGCCTGGGCGGCAAACGGTGAGTGCAGTTTATGCAGCTGGCTAAGGGTCTGCGGAAGCTGCACGATGAACTGCGAGGTAGAGAGCAGCTGCGAACGTTGATAGTTCTGTACTTCAACATCCAGCTCCGGCGGGATATGCGTCTCTTTGAGTCGCGCTCTGACGGCCTCCCGCCAGCGCGGAATATCGGCAGCGATAATATTCTTCAGGCGCGGAAATTTTTCGAAGAATACGGCAAGCTGAGGAGAGGCCAGCAGCGCCAGCAGCATCTCTTCGATCATCCCCTCTTCGCTGACTGCCAGCATGGCATTCAGCATATCCAGCGTCATGGCTGCCGCGCCTGTTTAATCTGCGTGCCAACGTCCTGCAGGCTGGCTTCAATGCGTCCGAGCCAGTCACCGGGAATGAACAAACATTTTTGCTGCTCGCTAAAGCGGTTATGCTGCTGGTGCCACTCGTCATCCAGCGCTTCCAGCTGCTGCCGGATTTCCGCTGGCATATTTTCCTGCGATTCGCTGCCGGGTAATGAGAGGCGAGAGCCTTGAAGACTGACGTCACGAACGACAAGATGCTGACCGGCATCCACGTCGATATTCAACTGCTGGGCGAAACCAATACCGTTAAGCTTACCGCGGATTTCACCGCCCTTTTCCAGCCAGTGCGCAAGCTCTTCGCGCACGAAGGTGATATGGATAACTTCCATATCGTGCAGCTTAAGCGGCTGCTGGAGCAGCAGAGTCAGCGTGGTATCCTTGATCTCAGCCGGTAGCTCATAATGGGGTTTACGGCTGAACATCCCGCCAAGGCGAGTAACCTTCAGCGCGGTTTTGTCGCTGTGCTGCTGTTGGATTTGAATACGTCTTTGGGTTATCGCCCCCAGTTTGGTCAGCATTGCCTGCTGCTGCCACGCATGGCTGGTCATTAGGGTTTCCAGCTGCTGTGACATCAGGTTCATGCTTTCAATATTGTGCCACAGGCAATCTTTCAGCAAAATCATGTCGATAGGGACAATAGAATCCCGGCCGCTGAAGAAGGCGCTGGCCTGCAGCAGACGGATGGCTTTCTTCCAGCGACGATCCGAGACATAAGGCGAATCAGGTAACGCATCCAGCTGCTGGCGAAGCTGGAAGATGAGCTCAAACACGCTATCCGGTAGCTTCACTGCGCTGATATCCTGCTGCCACTGCCGGAACTCCTCATCGCTGACCTGCAGGCTGGCGGGTACCGGGTTGGTGTTTTCATCCTGCTGGCTTATCAGCATCGAGCGGAAGTTCGTTTTATCCTGGACCTTATCCAGCCATAAACGGATGAGCATGCGGTCGTAGAGTGCCTCAAGGCTGCTGTCTGCTTCCGGTAATTCGTTTGACGCCGCCACCAGCAGGCGCATGGGGATTTTTTCTTCTTTCGCCCCGTTACGGAAATGACGTTCGTTGATTGCCGTCAGTAAGGTGTTGAGGATTGCCGGGCCGGCTTTCCAGATCTCATCGAGGAAGACAATTTCAGCTTCCGGAAGATAGCCCGTCGTCAGGCGCTCGTAGCGCCCTTCATCCTTCAGCGCCTGAATGGAGAGTGGGCCAAAAACCTCTTCCGGAGTGGAGAATCGGGTCATCAGGTATTCAAAAGCGCGGGCTTGCTGGAAGGCGAACTTGAGGCGGCGGGCGATCAGACTCTTGGCGATGCCCGGTGGACCGAGTAAGAAAACGCTTTCGCCGCTGAGCGCGGCGAGCAGGCAAAGTCGTATCGCGTGACTGCGTTCGAACAAACCTTTTTCCAGAGAGGCGCTGAGCCGGGAAATTCTTTCTGCCAGTAAATGTGATTGAGCCATAATTGAGTTGCGTGCTTTTTCATGTGTCGTTATTGAGTCGAGTATAGATGTTTGATTAGGGATGGTAATAGCCTGAAGAATCGATTTATTTTCTTTGAGTCAGGTTAATATGATGTTGGTTAGGGGTACGATTCAGCAAATAATCGTGCATACTGTGCGCTTTTTGTGGGCCAAGGGACTAGGCACACATTTGTTTTATAAACGAAAAGACTAGTCTATGAGCACTGATAATAAGCAATCGTTGCCAGCAATAACGCTGGCGGCTATCGGCGTGGTATACGGTGATATCGGTACCAGTCCGCTGTATACACTTCGAGAATGTCTGTCTGGTCAGTTTGGGTTTGGCGTTGAACGTGATGCTGTTTTTGGCTTTCTGTCGCTAATTTTCTGGCTGTTAATCTTCACCGTATCACTCAAATACATCACCTTCGTCATGCGCGCAGACAACGCCGGTGAAGGGGGGATCCTGACGCTGATGTCGCTGGCGGGACGCAACACGTCCGCGCGAATGACATCGGTTCTGGTTATTCTCGGCCTGATTGGCGGCAGCTTCTTCTACGGCGAGGTGGTGATTACGCCGGCGATTTCGGTTATGTCGGCAATTGAAGGGCTGGAAATTATCGCTCCTAATCTGGATACCTGGATTGTCCCCATCTCTATTTTCGTGCTGACGCTGTTGTTTGCTATCCAGAAGCACGGCACCAGCATGGTCGGTAAGC
Source organism: Klebsiella sp. I138 (assembly GCF_051131765.1). Classification (NCBI taxonomy): domain Bacteria; kingdom Pseudomonadati; phylum Pseudomonadota; class Gammaproteobacteria; order Enterobacterales; family Enterobacteriaceae; genus Klebsiella; species Klebsiella sp. I138. The sequence goes on along the minus strand of NZ_CP180447.1, from coordinate 4,106,289 downwards.
TGTTCGCGCCAATTATGCTGATCTGGTTTCTGCTGTTGGCGGTGCTGGGGGCGCGCAGCATTATTGCCAATCCGGAAGTGCTGCAGGCGCTAAACCCGTACTGGGCTGTTCATTTCTTCCTTGAATATAAAACCGTCTCCTTTGTCGCGCTTGGTGCGGTGGTGCTCTCTATTACCGGTGTTGAAGCGCTGTATGCGGATATGGGGCACTTCGGTAAATTGCCGATTCGCCTGGCGTGGTTTTCCGTGGTACTGCCCTCGCTGGTGCTGAATTATTTCGGTCAGGGCGCGCTGCTGTTACAGCATCCGGAAGCGATCAAAAACCCCTTCTTCCTGCTGGCTCCTGAATGGGCACTGATCCCGATGCTGATCATTGCAGCGTTAGCGACGGTTATCGCCTCGCAGGCGGTGATTTCCGGGGTATTCTCGCTGACCCGCCAGGCTGTTCGCCTGGGATATCTGCCGCCGATGCGGATTATTCATACCTCGGAAATGGAATCCGGGCAGATTTATATTCCGTTCATCAACTGGCTGCTGTATGTCTCAGTGGTTATCGTGATTATCAGCTTTGAGCACTCTTCGAACCTGGCGGCAGCGTACGGGATTGCGGTAACGGGAACCATGGTTCTGACCACGATTCTGTTCACCACGGTCGCGCGTAAAAACTGGCGCTGGAATAAGTTCTTTGTGGCGCTGCTCTTTCTCGCGTTTATGTGCATTGATTTACCGCTGTTCTCAGCCAACCTCGATAAGATTGTTTCCGGTGGCTGGCTGCCGTTAACGCTTGGTCTGGTGATGTTCACCGTGATGACAACCTGGAAAAGCGAACGTTTCCGCCTGCTGCGCCGGATGCACGAACACGGAAACTCTCTGGAAGCGATGATCTCCTCCCTGGAGAAATCACCTCCGGTTCGCGTGCCGGGCACCGCGGTTTATATGTCCCGCGCGCTGAACGTGATTCCTTTTGCCCTGCTGCATAACCTCAAGCACAACAAGGTATTGCACGAACGGGTGATTCTGCTGACGCTGCGAACTGAAGATGCGCCTTATGTGCATAACGTTCGCCGCGTGCAGATTGAGCAGATTTCACCGTCGTTCTGGCGCGTGGTGGCCAGCTACGGCTGGCGCGAAACGCCAAACGTGGAAGAAGTGTTCCACCGCTGTGGGCTGGAAGGTCTGAGCTGCCGGATGATGGAGACCTCGTTCTTTATGTCGCATGAATCGCTGATTATTGGCAAACGGCCATGGTATCTGCGACTGCGCGGGAAACTGTACCTCCTGCTGCAGCGTAATGCCCTGAGGGCGCCGGATCAGTTCGAAATCCCGCCGAACCGGGTAATCGAACTGGGCACCCAGGTCGAAATCTGATGCGCAGAAGCCCTTCCTCGTGAAGGGCTTTTTTTTGTTTTTTGCCCTGGTTCTCTTTTCTCTCCTGTCGTGCGCGAAACGTTTCGATGGCGATCACATTTCTCTCTTCTGATGATGGTTTTCTGCGCGTATATTGACAATACTTGCTCTAGCGAAACGTTTCGCTACTGGAGCAAAAGAGAAAAATGAAAAAAGGCACCGTACTTAACGCTGATATTTCTTCGGTTATCTCCCGCCTGGGTCATACCGATACGCTGGTCGTCTGCGATGCCGGTTTACCGGTTCCCCGCAGCAGCGCGCGTATCGATATGGCATTAACCCAGGGCGTACCCTCCTTTATGCAGGTTCTGGAGGTGGTAACGGCTGAAATGCAGGTTGAAGCGGCGATCCTGGCGGAAGAGATAAAAATTCATAATCCGCAGCTCCATGCGACGTTGCTCACTCACCTTGAGCTGCTGCAGCAACACCAGGGAAATACCATTGAAATTCGTTACACCAGTCATGAGCAGTTTAAAAAACAAACCGCAGATAGTCAGGCGGTGATTCGCAGCGGGGAATGTTCCCCGTATGCGAACGTTATTCTCTGTGCCGGCGTGACGTTCTGAGGTCGCCGATATGGAAGCCTTATTGCAATTAAAAGGGATCGATAAAGCGTTCCCAGGCGTTAAGGCGCTCTCTGGCGCCTCGCTCAATGTCTATGCTGGCCGCGTCATGGCGCTGGTTGGCGAAAACGGCGCCGGTAAGTCCACCATGATGAAGGTGCTGACCGGTATCTATACCCGTGATGCCGGATCACTCTTGTGGCTGGGTAAAGAAGTCACGTTCAACGGACCTAAATCCTCCCAGGAAGCCGGTATCGGCATTATTCACCAGGAACTTAACCTGATCCCTCAGCTGACTATCGCGGAGAATATTTTCCTCGGTCGCGAGTTCGTTAACCGGTTTGGCAAAATTGACTGGAAAACGATGTATGCCGAAGCCGACAAACTACTGGCAAAGCTCAATCTGCGTTTTAACAGCCAGAAGCTGGTGGGCGATCTGTCGATTGGCGATCAGCAAATGGTTGAAATTGCCAAGGTGCTGAGCTTTGAGTCGAAGGTCATCATTATGGATGAACCGACGGATGCATTGACCGATACCGAAACGGAATCTCTGTTCCGCGTCATCCGCGAGTTAAAGGCGCAAGGACGCGGGATTGTCTATATCTCGCATCGCATGAAAGAGATCTTCGAGATTTGCGACGATGTGACGGTTTTCCGCGACGGGCAGTTTATCGCAGAGCGCGAGGTGGCCAGTCTTAATGAAGATCTGCTGATCGAGATGATGGTTGGTCGCAAGCTGGAAGATCAGTACCCGCATCTGGATAAAGCGCCGGGTGTGGTTCGCCTGAAGGTGGACAACCTGTGCGGGCCGGGTGTCGAAAATGTGTCGTTTACCCTTCGTCAGGGCGAAATTCTCGGCGTCGCCGGGTTGATGGGGGCCGGACGAACGGAGCTGATGAAGGTGCTGTACGGCGCCTTGCCGCGCAGCAGCGGTTCCGTCACGCTCGACGGCCATGAAGTGGTGACCCGTTCCCCTCAGGATGGCCTGGCAAACGGGATTGTCTATATCTCCGAAGACCGCAAGCGCGATGGTTTAGTGCTCGGGATGTCGGTGAAAGAAAACATGTCATTGACCGCGCTGCGTTATTTCAGCCATGCCGGTGGCCGTCTGAAGCATAAAGATGAGCAGCAGGCGGTGAGCGATTTTATCCGCTTATTCAATGTGAAAACGCCATCAATGGAACAGGCTATTGGCCTGCTCTCTGGTGGTAACCAGCAGAAAGTGGCGATCGCCCGCGGGCTGATGACGCGACCGAAGGTGCTGATCCTTGATGAGCCCACCCGCGGCGTGGACGTTGGCGCGAAGAAAGAGATCTATCAGCTGATTAACCAGTTCAAAGCCGATGGTCTGAGCATCATTCTGGTCTCTTCGGAGATGCCGGAAGTGTTAGGCATGAGCGATCGCATCATTGTGATGCATGAAGGGCATCTCGGCGGTGAATTCACACGCGAGCAGGCCACCCAGGAAGTATTGATGGCTGCCGCTGTGGGCAAGCTTAACCGTGTGAATCAGGAGTAAAAAAGATGACAACCCAGGCTGTTTCTGGTCGCCGCTATTTCACCAAAGCATGGCTGATGGAGCAAAAGTCGTTGATTGCCCTGCTGGTGCTGATAGCGATTGTGTCGACCATGAGCCCCAACTTTTTTACCGTCAATAACCTCTTCAATATCCTGCAACAAACGTCGGTCAACGCCATTATGGCTGTCGGAATGACGCTGGTCATTCTGACCTCAGGGATCGATCTGTCCGTCGGGTCCCTGCTGGCGTTGACCGGCGCGGTGGCAGCATCGATTGTTGGTCTGGAGGTCAATGCGCTGGTGGCGATTGCCGGGGCGCTTGCTTTAGGTGCAGCGATTGGCGCGGTCACCGGCGTGATTGTGGCGAAAGGGCGCGTTCAGGCCTTTATCGCGACTCTGGTAATGATGCTGCTGCTGCGCGGCGTAACGATGGTCTACACCAACGGCAGCCCGGTGAACACCGGGTTTACCGATAACGCCGACCTGTTTGGCTGGTTTGGTATCGGCCGCCCGTTAGGCATTCCGACGCCGGTGTGGATTATGGCGATCGTCTTTTTGGCGGCGTGGTACATGCTGCATCATACGCGCCTGGGTCGCTATATCTATGCGCTGGGCGGTAACGAAGCGGCAACCCGCTTATCCGGCATCAGCGTCAACAAAGTTAAAATCATCGTCTATTCGCTATGCGGCCTGCTGGCTTCGCTGGCGGGGATTATCGAAGTGGCGCGTTTGTCTTCTGCGCAGCCGACGGCAGGGACTGGCTATGAGCTGGATGCCATTGCGGCGGTTGTGCTTGGCGGCACCAGCCTGGCGGGCGGTAAAGGTCGTATTGTCGGGACCTTGATTGGTGCGTTGATCCTTGGCTTCCTGAACAACGGTTTGAATCTTTTAGGCGTTTCTTCCTATTACCAGATGATCGTGAAAGCGGTGGTAATTTTGCTGGCGGTGCTGGTAGACAACAAAAAGCAGTAACTAAGAACTCTACAGGACATCTTAACTATGAATATGAAAAAACTGGCGACCCTGGTCTCTGCTGTGGCTCTAAGCGCAACCGTCAGCGCAAACGCGATGGCGAAAGATACCATTGCCCTGGTCATCTCAACGCTGAATAACCCGTTCTTTGTTTCCCTGAAAGAGGGCGCACAGAAAGAAGCAGACAAGCTGGGCTACAACCTGGTGGTGCTGGATTCGCAGAACAACCCGGCGAAAGAGCTGGCGAACGTGCAGGATTTAACGGTGCGTGGTGCGAAGCTGCTGCTGATTAACCCGACTGATTCTGATGCGGTCGGTAATGCCGTGAAGATGGCTAACCAGGCGAAGATCCCGGTTATTACTCTTGACCGTCAGGCAGCAAAAGGTGACGTCGTCAGCCATATCGCTTCTGATAACGTGCTGGGCGGTAAGATGGCCGGCGACTACATTGCGAAGAAAGCCGGTGAAGGTGCGAAGGTCATTGAACTGCAAGGTATTGCAGGGACTTCCGCGGCTCGTGAACGTGGTGAAGGCTTTAAGCAGGCTGTTGCCGCGCACAAATTTGATGTTCTGGCCAGCCAGCCGGCGGACTTTGACCGTACCAAAGGTCTGAACGTCATGCAGAACCTGCTGACCGCACATCCTGATGTGAAAGCGGTGTTTGCTCAGAATGATGAAATGGCGCTGGGTGCGCTGCGTGCATTACAAACGGCGGGCAAATCTGATGTGATGGTGGTTGGATTTGACGGCACTCCGGATGGCGAAAAAGCAGTAAATAGTGGCAAACTGGCAGCGACTATCGCTCAGTTGCCAGAGCAGATCGGCGTGAAAGGCGTGGAGACTGCTGATAAAGTGCTGAAGGGTGAGAAAGTGGATGCCAGCTATCCGGTTGAGCTGAAGCTGGTCATTAAGCAGTAATATGCGATTCGAGCCGGAAACGGTTCGAGGGACAACATAAAAAAGAAAAGCAGGGCATGCGCCACCGGAGTCCGGTGGCGCGCTTTCCCGGGAACAGAAATAATGAAAACCGCAGGCAAACTTGTCGTCCTTGGCAGTATCAATGCCGATCACATTCTTAACCTTGAATCTTTCCCGACGCCGGGTGAAACCGTCACCGGTCATCACTATCAGGTGGCGTTCGGCGGTAAAGGGGCGAACCAGGCCGTCGCCGCCGGGCGAAGCGGCGCAGATATTGCGTTTATTGCCTGTACCGGCGATGACGATATCGGCGAGCGCGTTCGTCGCCAGCTCGAGCGCGATAACATCGATGTTGCGCCAGTGCGTGCGGTAAAAGATCAATCGACCGGCGTAGCGCTGATCTTTGTTAACGCTGAAGGTGAGAATGTCATCGGTATTCATGCCGGAGCCAATGCGGCGCTCTCAGTGGCGCAGGTTGAGGCCGAAAAAGCGCGTATTGCAGGTGCGCAGGCGCTGCTGATGCAGCTGGAGTCACCTCTGGAAAGCGTGCTGGCGGCGGCGAAAATCGCGCATCAGCATCAAACTACCGTTGTACTGAACCCTGCACCGGCCCGGGAGCTGTCAGATGAGCTGCTTTCGCTGGTGGATATCATTACGCCTAACGAAACCGAAGCGGAAAAGCTGACCGGCATCCGCGTTGAAAACGATGACGATGCGGCGAATGCGGCCCGTGCGCTGCATCAAAAAGGCATTGGTATCGTCATGATTACGCTCGGCAGCCGGGGTGTATGGGTCAGCCAGGAAGGAGAAGGCCGTCGGATTGCTGGTTTTAAAGTTCAGGCTATCGATACTATTGCCGCGGGGGATACCTTTAATGGGGCCGTTGTGACAGCCTTACTGGAAGGTACCGCGCTGGACGACGCGATCCGTTTTGCCCATGCTGCCGCTGCCATTGCCGTTACCCGTAAAGGCGCACAGCCTTCCGTACCATGGCGCGAAGAAATCGACGAGTTTTTACGTCAACAGGGGTAACGTTTGGCTACCATGAAGGATGTAGCCCGCGAAGCGGGCGTTTCCACTTCAACAGTTTCTCACGTCATTAATAAAGATCGCTTCGTCAGTGAAGCGATCACGGCCAAAGTTGATGCGGCGATTAAAAACCTTAACTATGCGCCGTCTGCGCTGGCGCGCAGCCTCAAATTAAACCAGACCCGGACCATTGGCATGCTGATAACCGCCAGTACCAACCCGTTTTATTCGGAGCTGGTGCGCGGCGTGGAACGCAGCTGCTTTGAGCGCGGCTATAGCCTGGTGCTGTGTAACACCGAAGGCGATGAGCAGCGTATGAACCGCAATCTTGAGACGCTGATGCAAAAACGCGTCGACGGCCTGCTGCTGCTGTGTACCGAAACGCATCAACCTTCGCCAGAAATTATGCAGCGCTATCCGTCAGTGCCAACGGTCATGATGGACTGGGCGCCGTTTGACGGGGATAGCGATCTGATTCAGGACAACTCGCTGCTGGGTGGTGATATGGCGACCCAGTATCTGATTGATAAAGGATATACCCGCGTGGCCTGTATTGCCGGACCGTTGGATAAAACGCCATCGCGCCTGCGGCTGGAGGGGTATCACGCTGCGATGGCCCGCGCCGGGCTTCCGGTCATGGCCGGTTATGTCATTACCAGCGATTTCGAATTTGGCGGCGGATTTAGCGCCATGCAAAAGCTGCTGGCCTTACCAGAGCGGCCGCAGGCGGTATTCGTCGGTAACGATGCGATGGCGGTTGGGGCGTATCAGTCGCTTTATCAGGCCGGGCTACGTATCCCGCAGGATATGGCGCTGGTGGGGTATGACGATATCGAACTGGCGCGTTATATGACGCCGCCGCTGACCACTATTCATCAGCCGAAAGATGAGCTCGGCGAACTGGCCATCGACGTGCTGATTCACCGCATGGCCGATCCGGGGCAGAAGCAACAGCGCGTTCAGCTTACCCCGGAACTGGTCATTCGCGGCTCTGTTTAACGTGAGTGTCGTTCCTTAATCAGGTTGCGGCCATCTTTCGCTCTTAACAGCATAAATGTCAGCGCTGATACCACGGTAATCACCCCCATCGTAATAAAGGTGTAGTGGAACTGCTCGACGGTATTGGCGCTGTCGAATCCTTCATAAAAACGCAGAACGGCCGCGCTAATGGCAACCCCGAGGCTAATTGACAGCTGCTGGGTCACGGCCAGCAGGCTATTGCCGCTACTGGCGTTATCATCGGTCAAGTCAGCCAGCGTGATGGTATTCATCGAGGTGAACTGGGTGGACATGGCCATCCCCAGAACAAACAGCGGCAGCAATAGCATCCAGATTGGCATTTCAGGAGACTGGAAAGAGAACTGGGCGATCATCAGGCCGATAAAAATCGTCACTCCTACCAGGGTTTTCCGATAGCCGAGCCAGCGTAAAATCTGAGTTACGGTTGATTTCGCGATAATCGAACCGATGGCGGTAGGGGCTATCATGCATCCCGCGACAATTGCCGGATAGCCAAATCCGACCTGCAGCATCAGCGGCATCAGAAACGGCACGCACCCGGTCCCCAGACGTGTTGCCAGATTACCGGCAATGCCGACAGAAAAGGTGCGCGTCTTAAATAAAGAAAGCGAGATCAGCGGAGTCGGGTGGCGTCGCGCGTGGCGGATATAGGCCAGCAGTAAAATAACGCTGAGGGCGATGACCGAAAGAGCCATCCAGGTTGCTACGATTTTCTCGCCAAACAGTTCTATTCCGCTGGAAAACAGCACCAGGCTCAGGCCAAACAGCAGGAAGCCGGTAGTATCGAAGCGCCGGCGCGGCGTGGTGAAGTCAGGCATATATTTACGTGCATAAAATATCCCGATAATGCCGATAGGAATGTTAATGAGGAAAATCCAGTGCCAGCTGGCCCAGGTGACCAGCACCCCACCGAGTACCGGCCCAAGAATCGGGCCAACAAGTCCGGGCATGGTGACGAAGTTCAGTACGGGGAGTAGCTCACTGCGTGGGTAGGCTCTTAATAATGCCAGGCGCGCCACCGGCATCATCATGGCACCGCCGATCCCCTGAATCACGCGAAAGATAACCAGCTCCATCAAGGAACCGGAAAGGGCACAGGCGAGTGAACCGAGAGTAAACAGGCCGACGGCAATCATAAACACCTTGCGAGTGCCAAAGCGATCGGCTAACCAGCCGCTGACCGGGATAAGCATAGCGACTGTTAATGTATAGCTGATGATGGCGGACTGCATGGCCAGCGGTGAACGGTTGAGACTGTGCGCAATGGCTGGAAGGGCTGTGTTTAGAATGGTGGCGTCCAGCGCCTGCATAAAAAAGGCCATGGCTGCAATCCACGGCAGTCCGGCCATACTGCGCCCTTTCTTTTCACTCATGCGGTACCCTTGTTATTTGCCTGAATGGTTTGGCGCGTTCAATAACGTCTGGCAGGCGTTAAGCGCTCGTGAGCCGTCGCTATCCTGAATCGCGTCAACAATGGCCTGGTGGAGATCCAGCTTCACCACTTCGTTCTGGGTAATAGAAGTGAAGTAAGTGTGGTAAACCGAATGGAACAGAGAAGCAAAGGCTATCAGGAATGGGTTGCCGCTCATTTCATAGATGTGCTCATGCCAGGCCATATCCACTTCTATCCAGCGTTCGCGTAGAAACTGTCTTTTTAACTGACTCATCTCTTCCATTAAGGTGTTGAGCTGAGCCTTTTGCTCAGCGCTACCTGACGTGGCTGCCAGAAAACAGGCCTGAGGCTCCAGGCTACTGCGCATAACAAGGAAATGGCTTACCACCTCTTCAAAGTTATCTTCCGTTAGCCACCATGAGAGCAGCTCTTTATCGAGAAAATTCCAGCTACTGCGTGGCATCACTCGTGTACCGATGCGCGGGCGTGGTAACAACATCCCTTTTGCAGTGAGTGTCTTGACCGCTTCGCGTACCGCGGTGCGACTTACACCGAACTGTTCACCCAGTTCCATTTCGCCGGGCAGAATGCTTTCAGGCTGGTATTCGCCGGTCAGGATTTTTTGAGCCAGTTTCTCCGCTAATACCCAGGAGATGTTCTTTTGTGCCGCCAGTTGCTGTGCGCTTAAAGACATAGATGCCGTTCCTTTCTCTTTTTTTACTGTATCAGTATGCCACCAGGTGGACCGTTTCGTTGGTTTAAACGGCAAAACGCTGGTTTTTTGCCACGTTTCACGCTGCTTTGGTGAAAAAAGAGACGGTTGAAAAGTTTTTTTAAAACAGGGCTTGTCAACGTCTCAGAACTCCCTATAATGCGCCTCCACTGACACGGAACAACGGCTTACAGGCCGCCGGGTTAGCGGGGTTCAGCGATGAACACCAACAGAGAAAAGCAAAAATAAATGCTTGACTCTGAATGAGGAAAACGTATTATACGGGACCTCGCGACAGAGCGCTCAGCGCCGTCGCACTGCTCTTTAACAATTTATCAGACAATCTGTGTGGGCACTCAAAGTGACATGGATTCTTAACGTCCTCGGACGAAAAATGAATACCAAGTCTCTGAGTGAACACGTAATTCATTACGAAGTTTAATTCACGAGCATCAAACTTAAATTGAAGAGTTTGATCATGGCTCAGATTGAACGCTGGCGGCAGGCCTAACACATGCAAGTCGAGCGGTAGCACAGGAGAGCTTGCTCTCTGGGTGACGAGCGGCGGACGGGTGAGTAATGTCTGGGAAACTGCCTGATGGAGGGGGATAACTACTGGAAACGGTAGCTAATACCGCATAACGTCGAAAGACCAAAGTGGGGGACCTTCGGGCCTCATGCCATCAGATGTGCCCAGATGGGATTAGCTAGTAGGTGGGGTAATGGCTCACCTAGGCGACGATCCCTAGCTGGTCTGAGAGGATGACCAGCCACACTGGAACTGAGACACGGTCCAGACTCCTACGGGAGGCAGCAGTGGGGAATATTGCACAATGGGCGCAAGCCTGATGCAGCCATGCCGCGTGTATGAAGAAGGCCTTCGGGTTGTAAAGTACTTTCAGCGAGGAGGAAGGCATTAAGGTTAATAACCTTAGTGATTGACGTTACTCGCAGAAGAAGCACCGGCTAACTCCGTGCCAGCAGCCGCGGTAATACGGAGGGTGCAAGCGTTAATCGGAATTACTGGGCGTAAAGCGCACGCAGGCGGTTTGTTAAGTCAGATGTGAAATCCCCGGGCTCAACCTGGGAACTGCATTTGAAACTGGCAAGCTTGAGTCTTGTAGAGGGGGGTAGAATTCCAGGTGTAGCGGTGAAATGCGTAGAGATCTGGAGGAATACCGGTGGCGAAGGCGGCCCCCTGGACAAAGACTGACGCTCAGGTGCGAAAGCGTGGGGAGCAAACAGGATTAGATACCCTGGTAGTCCACGCTGTAAACGATGTCGACTTGGAGGTTGTTCCCTTGAGGAGTGGCTTCCGGAGCTAACGCGTTAAGTCGACCGCCTGGGGAGTACGGCCGCAAGGTTAAAACTCAAATGAATTGACGGGGGCCCGCACAAGCGGTGGAGCATGTGGTTTAATTCGATGCAACGCGAAGAACCTTACCTACTCTTGACATCCACGGAATTTAGCAGAGATGCTTTAGTGCCTTCGGGAACCGTGAGACAGGTGCTGCATGGCTGTCGTCAGCTCGTGTTGTGAAATGTTGGGTTAAGTCCCGCAACGAGCGCAACCCTTATCCTTTGTTGCCAGCGGTTCGGTACTGGGAACTCAAAGGAGACTGCCAGTGATAAACTGGAGGAAGGTGGGGATGACGTCAAGTCATCATGGCCCTTACGAGTAGGGCTACACACGTGCTACAATGGCATATACAAAGAGAAGCGACCTCGCGAGAGCAAGCGGACCTCATAAAGTATGTCGTAGTCCGGATCGGAGTCTGCAACTCGACTCCGTGAAGTCGGAATCGCTAGTAATCGTGGATCAGAATGCCACGGTGAATACGTTCCCGGGCCTTGTACACACCGCCCGTCACACCATGGGAGTGGGTTGCAAAAGAAGTAGGTAGCTTAACCTTCGGGAGGGCGCTTACCACTTTGTGATTCATGACTGGGGTGAAGTCGTAACAAGGTAACCGTAGGGGAACCTGCGGTTGGATCACCTCCTTACCTGAAAGAACCTGCCTTTGTAGTGTCCACACAGATTGTCTGATGAAAAGTAAATAGCAAGGCGTCTTGCGATTGAGACTTCAGTGTCCCCTTCGTCTAGAGGCCCAGGACACCGCCCTTTCACGGCGGTAACAGGGGTTCGAATCCCCTAGGGGACGCCACTTGCTGGTTTGTGAGTGAAAGTCGCCGACCTCAGTATCTCAAAACTGATTCTCCGGAATCATGTTTGAGATATTTGCTCTTTAAAAATCTGGATCAAGCTGAAAATTGAAACGACACACTGTTTCCTTTCTCCGTAATAAGAAAGGAAAAATGGTGTGTTCGAGTCTCTCAAATTTTCGCAATGCGAACTGTTTTACGAAACAGTTTCGGGTTGTGAGGTTAAGCGACTAAGCGTACACGGTGGATGCCCTGGCAGTCAGAGGCGATGAAGGACGTGCTAATCTGCGATAAGCGTCGGTAAGGTGATATGAACCGTTATAACCGGCGATTTCCGAATGGGGAAACCCAGTGTGTTTCGACACACTATCGTTAAGTGAATACATAGCTTAACGAAGCGAACCGGGGGAACTGAAACATCTAAGTACCCCGAGGAAAAGAAATCAACCGAGATTCCCCCAGTAGCGGCGAGCGAACGGGGAGCAGCCCAGAACCTGAATCAGTTTGTGTGTTAGTGGAAGCGTCTGGAAAGTCGCAGGGTACAGGGTGATACTCCCGTACACTAAAATGCACATTCTGTGAGTTCGAAGAGTAGGGCGGGACACGTGGTATCCTGTCTGAATATGGGGGACCATCCTCCAAGGCTAAATACTCCTGACTGACCGATAGTGAACCAGTACCGTGAGGGAAAGGCGAAAAGAACCCCGGCGAGGGGAGTGAAAAAGAACCTGAAACCGTGTACGTACAAGCAGTGGGAGCCTCTTTTATGGGGTGACTGCGTACCTTTTGTATAATGGGTCAGCGACTTATATTCTGTAGCAAGGTTAACCGTATAGGGGAGCCGCAGGGAAACCGAGTCTTAACTGGGCGTTAAGTTGCAGGGTATAGACCCGAAACCCGGTGATCTAGCCATGGGCAGGTTGAAGGTTGGGTAACACTAACTGGAGGACCGAACCGACTAATGTTGAAAAATTAGCGGATGACTTGTGGCTGGGGGTGAAAGGCCAATCAAACCGGGAGATAGCTGGTTCTCCCCGAAAGCTATTTAGGTAGCGCCTCGTGAACTCATCTTCGGGGGTAGAGCACTGTTTCGGCTAGGGGGTCATCCCGACTTACCAACCCGATGCAAACTACGAATACCGAAGAATGTTATCACGGGAGACACACGGCGGGTGCTAACGTCCGTCGTGAAGAGGGAAACAACCCAGACCGCCAGCTAAGGTCCCAAAGTCATGGTTAAGTGGGAAACGATGTGGGAAGGCACAGACAGCCAGGATGTTGGCTTAGAAGCAGCCATCATTTAAAGAAAGCGTAATAGCTCACTGGTCGAGTCGGCCTGCGCGGAAGATGTAACGGGGCTAAACCATGCACCGAAGCTGCGGCAGCGACACTATGTGTTGTTGGGTAGGGGAGCGTTCTGTAAGCCGTTGAAGGTGGCCTGTGAGGGTTGCTGGAGGTATCAGAAGTGCGAATGCTGACATAAGTAACGATAAAGCGGGTGAAAAGCCCGCTCGCCGGAAGACCAAGGGTTCCTGTCCAACGTTAATCGGGGCAGGGTGAGTCGACCCCTAAGGCGAGGCCGAAAGGCGTAGTCGATGGGAAACAGGTTAATATTCCTGTACTCGGTGTTACTGCGAAGGGGGGACGGAGAAGGCTATGTTAGCCGGGCGACGGTTGTCCCGGTTTAAGCATGTAGGCGGAAGGTTTAGGTAAATCCGGACCTTTATTAAACGCTGAGGTGTGATGACGAGGCACTACGGTGCTGAAGTAACAAATGCCCTGCTTCCAGGAAAAGCCTCTAAGCATCAGGTAACATCAAATCGTACCCCAAACCGACACAGGTGGTCAGGTAGAGAATACCAAGGCGCTTGAGAGAACTCGGGTGAAGGAACTAGGCAAAATGGTGCCGTAACTTCGGGAGAAGGCACGCTGATGGTAGGTGAAGTGACTTGCTCACGGAGCTGAAATCAGTCGAAGATACCAGCTGGCTGCAACTGTTTATTAAAAACACAGCACTGTGCAAACACGAAAGTGGACGTATACGGTGTGACGCCTGCCCGGTGCCGGAAGGTTAATTGATGGGGTTATCCGTAAGGAGAAGCTCTTGATCGAAGCCCCGGTAAACGGCGGTCGTAACTATAACGGTCCTAAGGTAGCGAAATTCCTTGTCGGGTAAGTTCCGACCTGCACGAATGGCGTAATGATGGCCAGGCTGTCTCCACCCGAGACTCAGTGAAATTGAACTCGCTGTGAAGATGCAGTGTACCCGCGGCAAGACGGAAAGACCCCGTGAACCTTTACTATAGCTTGACACTGAACATTGAGCCTTGATGTGTAGGATAGGTGGGAGGCTTTGAAGTGTGGACGCCAGTCTGCATGGAGCCAACCTTGAAATACCACCCTTTAATGTTTGATGTTCTAACGTAGACCCGTGATCCGGGTTGCGGACAGTGTCTGGTGGGTAGTTTGACTGGGGCGGTCTCCTCCTAAAGAGTAACGGAGGAGCACGAAGGTTAGCTAATCCTGGTCGGACATCAGGAGGTTAGTGCAATGGCATAAGCTAGCTTGACTGCGAGCGTGACGGCGCGAGCAGGTGCGAAAGCAGGTCATAGTGATCCGGTGGTTCTGAATGGAAGGGCCATCGCTCAACGGATAAAAGGTACTCCGGGGATAACAGGCTGATACCGCCCAAGAGTTCATATCGACGGCGGTGTTTGGCACCTCGATGTCGGCTCATCACATCCTGGGGCTGAAGTAGGTCCCAAGGGTATGGCTGTTCGCCATTTAAAGTGGTACGCGAGCTGGGTTTAGAACGTCGTGAGACAGTTCGGTCCCTATCTGCCGTGGGCGCTGGAGAATTGAGGGGGCTGCTCCTAGTACGAGAGGACCGGAGTGGACGCATCACTGGTGTTCGGGTTGTCATGCCAATGGCATTGCCCGGTAGCTAAATGCGGAAAAGATAAGTGCTGAAAGCATCTAAGCACGAAACTTGCCCCGAGATGAGTTCTCCCTGACTCCTTGAGAGTCCTGAAGGAACGTTGAAGACTACGACGTTGATAGGTCGGGTGTGTAAGCGTAGCGATACGTTGAGCTAACCGATACTAATGAACCGTGAGGCTTAACCTTACAACGCCGAAGCTGTTTTGGCGAAGAGACGAAATTGATTTTCAGCCTGATGACAGATTATTCACTGCGCAGAGATGCGGGGTGGAAACAGAATTTGCCTGGCGGCAATAGCGCGGTGGTCCCACCTGACCCCATGCCGAACTCAGAAGTGAAACGCCGTAGCGCCGATGGTAGTGTGGGGTCTCCCCATGTGAGAGTAGGGAACTGCCAGGCATCAAACAAGTAAGAAGCCCATCCTGACGGATGGGCTTTTTGCGTTTTTTCCGGTACTGCCGGGTAGCCCGGACAAGGCGCCGCGCGCCGCCTCCGGGAAATATCACCGAAAAGCAGTCATTAAGCTTCTGCCAGCCACCGTTGGATAAACGCCGCGATCTGTGGAATGTTGTTTAAATCTAATTGTGGAAGTGAAGTTTCAATCAACGTATCACTGGCTACCGCAATGGTGTGATCGTCCAGAACAAGATCGTCTACACAATGCCCGCCGTTTTGCCGAAAAAGTAGGATCTTGGCGACTGGTTCATGCTTAAACCCTTCAACCAGGACTAAATCCAGCTTTGATGCATCCATTCTGCTAACCAGCCAGGCCAAATCCAGTTCTTCTTCATCCGGCGTTTCCGTCATTAGCGCCCAGCGTTGGGCACTGGCGACAATTGTCTGAGCGGCTCCGGCTTTACGCAACTCATAGCTGTCTTTACCTGGTTTATCGACGTCCATATTATGATGAGTATGTTTGATCAAACCGGGACGCAGACCAGCTGCACATAATGCAGGGATCAGTTTTTTCAGTAGCGTTGTTTTACCGGTACCGCTCCAGGCGGAAATAGCGAGAACGGGGATCATGGTTACTCCTGTATGTTCTGCAAGTCATCAAGGGTATTAACGTTAATAAATGCCGACCTGACATCGCTAAAATCGACGTGATGTCCGCCGCTATTGCGCATAAAAACCATCACTCGTCGTTCGCCTGCAGCAAGATAAGCCGCCAGATCGGGTATTAAACGTCTATGCATCAGGGTAATCGCCGGATGATCGCGTTCCCCGTCGTATACCCAGACCACCGGGGCGGTTTTTTTTTGCTGTATAAAGCGCTCAACCAGGAATGTGGGAATAAACGGCGTATCACACGGACAAAAGAGATACCATTCGCTATCCATCTGCTGCATCACGGATAGCATGCCAGCCAATGGGCCCGGGAAATCGGATAGACTGTCGGTATAGACCGGATACCCGCTTGCGTACCAGCGTTCAAGATTACGATTGGCACTGATAGCCAGGCTCGTCACCTGAGGAGACAGCGCTTCAGCAACATGTTGCCACAATGGCTTACCATTGAGCAGCTGTAATCCTTTATCCGCTCCCCCCATCCGCGTGGCCCTTCCGCCTGCCAATACAACGCCGGTTATGACTTCGCCCTGCGTATCCATATCGCCTCTTTCATTGTGGGATTGACCCTGTTAACTTGTCCCTATCAAGAGTAAGGAGCATGACCATGAAATGTAAACGTCTGAATGAAGTAATTGAACTCCTCCAGCCAGCCTGGCAGAAAGAGCCGGAGCTGAATCTGATGCAATTCTTGCAGAAACTGGCAAAAGAGGCGGGTTATGACGGTGAACTGACCGATCTTTCCGACGATATCCTGATATATCATCTGAAAATGCGTGATTCGGCTAAAGAAGCCGTTATTCCCGGGATTCAGAAGGATTACGAAGAAGATTTTAAAACGGCCTTACTGCGCGCGCGCGGCGTGATTAAAGAGTAAAAGGTTGTAAGTGCTGCCGCGGAACGAGTTATGAGATGATATCCTGAACTATTCCTAAGATTATCGGATGTCAGGATGCACGATAAGGCTTTTAATTTTCAGACGCTAAACCCGGATACCATCATCGATGGGCTATTCGATCTGGGGATGCGGGTGGACTCCGGGCTCACCCCGCTTAATAGCTATGAAAACCGCGTTTACCAGTTTCAGGACGAAGACCGCCGCCGTTACGTGGTGAAGTTCTATCGTCCTGAACGTTGGTCTGCCGAGCAGATCCTCGAAGAACACCAGTTTACCCTCCAGCTTAAACAGGATGATGTTCCTGTTGCCGCGCCATTATTGTTTAATGACAACACGCTTCACCAGCATCAGGGCTTCTATTTTGCCGTGTTCCCAAGCTTAGGTGGGCGCCAGTTTGAATCTGATAACCTCGATCAAATGGAGTCCGTCGGTCGCTATCTGGGGCGTTTGCACCAGACCGGGCGCAAAGAGCGTTTTGTCGCACGCCCAGAGATTGGCGTGAATGAGTATTTGCTCGCGCCGCGTGATGTTTTTGAACACTCAACGCTGATACCCTCAGGCCTGAAGAAGGATTTCCTTCGTGCAGCAGATAAGCTGATTGCCGCCGTTATAGCGCAATGGCACGGGAATGCGGATATTCTGCGCCTGCACGGCGATTGTCACGCCGGTAATATCCTCTGGCGCGATGGCCCACTTTTTGTCGATTTAGATGATGCCCGCAACGGTCCGGCAATTCAGGATCTCTGGATGCTGCTGAACGGTGACAAAGCCGAGCAGCGAATGCAGCTGGAGATGATCGTTGAAGCTTATGAAGAATTCAGTCCGTTCAATTCGGACGAAATTGCCCTCATCGAACCTTTACGCGCCATGCGGTTAGTCTATTATCTGGCATGGTTGCTCAGGCGCTGGGAGGATCCTGCTTTCCCCATTAATTTCCCATGGCTTACCGGGGAAGATTACTGGCGCGGGCAGACAGCAACTTTTCTTGAGCAGGTGAAGGTTCTGCAAGAACCCCCTCTTCAGTTAACGCCAATGTATTAATCTGATATTTCCAGGAGAGACGTAAAAATGAAAAAAATTTGGCTGGCGCTGGCTGGTATGATTCTGGCTTTCAGCGCTTCTGCTGCCCAGATCACCGACGGTAAGCAGTACATCACCCTTGATAAGCCCGTAGCCGGTGAGCCTCAGGTCCTTGAATTCTTCTCGTTCTACTGCCCGCACTGCTATCAGTTTGAAGAAGTGCTGCACGTTTCTGATAACGTGAAGAAAAAACTGCCGGAAGGCGTGAAAATGACCAAATACCACGTTGAATTCCTGGGGCCTTTGGGTAAAGACTTAACCCAGGCGTGGGCAGTAGCGATGGCGCTGGGCGTGGAAGATAAGATTACTGTGCCGATGTTTGAAGCGGTGCAGAAAACTCAGACCGTACAGACCGTTGCCGACATTCGCAAAGTCTTCGTTGATGCCGGGGTGAAAGGTGAAGACTACGATGCGGCATGGAACAGCTTCGTGGTGAAATCACTGGTTGCTCAGCAGGAAAAAGCCGCCGCTGACCTGCAGCTGCAGGGTGTACCGGCGATGTACGTCAATGGTAAATATCAGCTGAACCCGCAAGGGATGGATACCAGCAATATGGACGCATTTGTCGCCCAGTATGCGGATACCGTTAAGCAGTTGGTTGAGAAGAAGTAAAAGAAACGCCGGTCAGTGACCGGCGTTTTTGCTTTCTGGTTTAACTCTCTTCACGCTCTTCCTGTCGCATGATTTCCGTCAGCTGACGATCCTTCTCTTCCCACAGCTCATTTAACCACCGCTGGAAACGACGCTTAAAGTTTTTGTCATTGACGTAATCACCGTGCAGGTCTTCCGCCACGGGAACCAGGTTAACGCGGACAACAATACGCGTCAGCCGACCGCTCAGCATGTCATAAAATGGCCGTTGGTTGTTTTCCGGATAGCAAAGCGTCACGTTCAGTAGCTTATCGAACTGCGAACCAAGAACATTCAGAGCCATCGCGATACCCGCAGCCTTCGGTGGCAATAAATTGCGGAATGGCGAACGGGTCTGGCTCTGCTTTTCTTCGGTAAAACGTGAGCCTTCAACAAAATTGACGATGGTTGTTGGGTGCGAGCGAAATTTCTCGCAGGAGCGGCGAGTGGTTTCAACGTCTTTACCACGACGCTCCGGATGGCGAATTAAATAGCCCCTCGAGTAACGACGCATATAGGGCATATCCAGCGCCCAGCAGGCAAGCCCGATAAAAGGCACCCACGCCAGCTGTTGTTTGAGGAAATACTTATTCATGGGGATATGCTTGCGGAACAGCACGCAGAGCACCACGATATCTGCCCAGCTATGATGATTGCTGATGAGCAGATACCAGTTTTTCTTGCTCAGCCCCTCGAGCCCTTGCACGTCCCACTTCAGTCCAGGGTTAAGGTACAGCAGCAGCGCCAACCCTTCACACCAGCAATACATCATGAAATTACAGAAACGGGAAATCACACGCCACACCGCAGGAATGGGGACAAGAAGTTTAATCAGCCCGGCGAGAATTATCGGTACGGAACAGATAATCGTCACCAGGATGGTAAGGGCGATACTCAGCGGAAGTATTATCGCAGCGAGTAATCTCGACATAGTTAGTTTATTCAGAAAGTTAGGCTGATAAAGAGGGCAGTTAAACCGTGCAAGAGGCTGATTTTACCAGAAAACGCAGCAAATGACGGGTCTTACCAGAACAGAAAAAGTGGCGGATCTTATATCCACATGGAACATTGAGTCATTAGAAGGGTATTAAAAACAAGGATCAATAATTAACTTGCTGATAAATAAACTTTAATTATGTTTTCTGATATTTTATTTCATGCGTGACAGCTATCCTTATAAAACTATGCACAAAGTTATCCACAGATATCATTGCCGCACGATCGACCGGATCAACGAATCTTTTTGGTGAAATGCGGGAAAAATTCAGGTTTTCAGGCCTGTCTGTGGCATCCTTTACCCATAATCTGATAAACAGGCACGGAAATTATGGTTCAGATCCCAGAAAACCCTCTCATCCTCGTTGACGGCTCCTCCTACCTTTACCGGGCGTATCACGCTTTCCCGCCGCTGACCAACAGCGCCGGTGAGCCGACCGGGGCAATGTACGGCGTGCTGAATATGCTGCGAAGCCTGATCCTTCAGTATCAACCGACTCATGCCGTTGTGGTCTTTGATGCCAAAGGGAAAACCTTCCGTGACGAACTGTTTGAGCATTACAAATCCCACCGCCCGCCGATGCCGGACGATCTGCGGGCGCAGATCGAACCTTTGCATACCATGGTGAAGGCGATGGGGCTGCCACTAATGGCTGTGCCTGGCGTTGAAGCGGACGATGTTATTGGAACTCTGGCGCGTGAAGCGGAAAAAGCGGGCCGTCCGGTGCTAATCAGTACCGGTGATAAAGATATGGCGCAGCTGGTCACGCCGGGTATTACCCTGATTAATACCATGACCAATACGATCCTTGGCCCGGATGAAGTGGTCACAAAGTATGGCGTTCCGCCGGAGCTGATTATCGACTTCCTTGCGCTGATGGGCGACTCCTCAGATAACATTCCAGGCGTACCCGGTGTGGGTGAGAAAACGGCTCAGGCGCTGCTGCAGGGGCTGGGAGGGTTGGATACGCTATATGCCGAGCCCGAAAAAATTGCTGGCTTGAGTTTCCGCGGTGCCAAAACGATGGCGGCGAAGCTGGAGCAGAATAAAGAAGTCGCTTACCTCTCGTATCAGCTGGCTACCATTAAAACCGATGTTGAGCTGGATCTGAGTTGTGAAGAGCTGCACGTGCTGCCACCGGCTGCGGATGAGCTACTGGTACTGTTTAAAAAATATGAATTTAAGCGCTGGATCACCGATGTGGAATCCGGGAAGTGGATGCAGTTAAAAGGCGTGAAGCCAACGGCAAAACCGGCAGAATCAGCGGCGGCAGCTGTGGAGGAAGAGACCGAGGTAACGGCAACGCTGTCTGCGGAAAACTACGTCACTATTCTTGATGAACAGACGTTGATCAAATGGATTGCGAAGTTGAAAAAAGCGCCGCTGTTTGCGTTTGATACGGAAACGGACAGCCTCGATAACATCTCAGCCAACCTGGTCGGCCTGTCGTTTGCTATTGAGCCTGGCCTGGCGGCCTATGTTCCGGTTGCACATGATTATCTCGATGCACCGGATCAGGTTTCTCGTGAACGCGTGCTGGAACTGCTTAAGCCCCTGCTGGAAGATGAAAATCTGCTGAAGGTCGGGCAAAACCTGAAATATGACCGCGGGATTCTGGCGAACTATGGCATTGAGCTTCGCGGCATCGCTTTCGACACCATGCTGGAGTCCTACATTCTGGACAGCGTGGCGGGTCGCCATGATATGGATAGTCTTGCTGACCGCTGGCTGAAGCATAAAACCATCACCTTCGAAGAGATCGCCGGTAAAGGTAAAAATCAGCTCACCTTCAACCAGATAGCGCTGGAAGAGGCGGGCCGCTATGCGGCGGAAGATGCTGATGTAACTCTGCAGCTGCACCAGAAGATGTGGCCAAAGCTGCAGCAGTTTGAAGGACCACTGAACATCTTTAAACATATTGAGATGCCGCTGGTGCCGGTGCTGTCTCGCGTGGAGCGCAACGGTGTCAAAATCGATCCGGCCGTGCTGCATGCCCATTCGCAGGAGATAGCCAAACGCCTGATCGAGCTGGAACAGAAAGCCTACGAGATTGCGGGCGAAGAGTTTAATCTCTCTTCTCCCAAGCAGCTACAAACGATCCTGTTTGAAAAACAGGGGATTAAGCCACTGAAGAAAACGCCGGGCGGCGCGCCATCAACTTCCGAAGAAGTGCTCGAAGAGCTGGCGCTGGATTATCCGTTGCCGAAGGTCATTCTTGAATATCGCGGGCTGGCGAAGCTGAAATCGACCTACACCGACAAGCTGCCGCTGATGATTAACCCTAAAACCGGTCGCGTACATACCTCTTACCACCAGGCGGTAACGGCGACGGGGCGTCTCTCGTCCACCGATCCTAACCTGCAGAATATTCCGGTGCGTAACGAGGAAGGGCGTCGTATTCGCCAGGCGTTTATTGCGCCGCCGGAGTATCTCATCGTCTCTGCCGACTACTCGCAAATTGAGTTGCGTATCATGGCGCACCTGTCGCGTGATAAAGGCCTGCTGAACGCGTTTGCTGAAGGCAAAGATATCCACCGCGCGACGGCGGCAGAAGTCTTTGGCCTGCCGCTGGAGAGCGTCAGTAACGAACAGCGCCGAAGTGCCAAGGCGATTAACTTTGGTTTGATTTACGGTATGAGCGCATTCGGCCTCGCCCGACAGCTTAATATTCCGCGCAAAGAAGCGCAGAAATACATGGACCTCTATTTTGAGCGCTATCCGGGCGTACTGGATTATATGGAACGCACCCGCGCACAGGCGAAAGAGCAGGGCTATGTTGAAACGCTGGATGGCCGCCGCCTCTATCTTCCGGACATCAAATCCAGCAACGGCGCCCGTCGTGCCGGTGCCGAACGTGCGGCGATCAATGCCCCGATGCAGGGTACGGCGGCAGACATTATCAAACGTGCGATGATCGCCGTCGATGAATGGCTGCTGACCGAGAAACCTCGCGTGCGAATGATCATGCAGGTGCACGATGAATTAGTCTTTGAAGTGCACAAAGACGACCTCGATGCGGTGGCGAAGAAGGTGCATGAGCTGATGGAAAACAGTACGACTCTGGCGGTACCGCTGCTGGTGGAAGTGGGAAGCGGGGAAAACTGGGATCAAGCGCACTAACTATTCAGTTGATAAGGCGATTTTCTGTAAGTAAGCAACATAACTTATAGCGTTTTGTGATGATCATTTGAATTTGCTATGTAAAGAGTGAAAAAAAACTACAAAAAGTGCTTTCTCCCTAATCGAAAGAAGAGTAGAGTTAATCTCGTAGGGTACAGAGGTAAGATGTTCTATCTTTCAGACCTTTTACTTCACGTAATCGGATTTGGCTGAATATTTTAGCCGCCCCGGTCATTTATGACCGGGGCGTTTTTTATTGCGCGAAAGAAAACTTTTGCGGGCTACGGCGGGCTGATGATGATGCCCGGATAAGGCGTCAGGCGCCGTTATCCGGGGATGCTGCGGTGGTTATTCTGCGTCTTCTTCGATCTCTTCCTGAGGAGGGATCTCATTAAACCAGCTGTCGAGTTTTTGTCGCAGCTTGTCCACGCCTGATTTCTTCAGCGAAGAGAAGGGCTCAACCTGCACATCACCGTTGAAGGCGAGAACCGCCTCACGCACCATATTCACCTGCGCTTTACGTGCGCCGCTGGCCAGCTTATCGGCTTTAGTGAGCAGCACCAGAACCTGGATATCGCTTTCTACGGCCCATTGAATCATTTGCTGATCAAGGTCTTTCAGGGGATGACGGATATCCATCAACACCACCAGGCCTTTCAGGCACAGACGTTTCTCCAGGTATTCACCCAGTGCACGCTGCCACTTTATCTTCATCTCCTCGGGGACCTGAGCGTAGCCGTAGCCCGGCAGGTCGACCAGGCGTTTGCCTTCGGCGACTTCGAACAGGTTAATAAGCTGGGTGCGTCCAGGGGTCTTAGAAGTACGCGCCAGGCTTTTCTGGTTGGTAAGCGTATTCAGGGCGCTGGATTTCCCCGCATTTGAGCGACCAGCAAAAGCAACTTCGATACCCGTATCGGATGGAAGATGGCGGATATCGGGTGCGCTGGTGACAAAATGCGTCTGTTGATAGTTCCAGTTGGTCAAGACTGTCGTCTCCGTTAAATAAGGCTATGGCGGGGATTATACCTGAACAGCAGAAAAAGGCTGTTTTTACCGCACCTGTCTGTTGTAAGTAAAAACCTTGTGCTTTGTGAGACATTGCCCATTCAATTCAGGGGAGATCGATGAGAAATGTCGAGTGTTTTTAGTATAAAAACATTAAAAATCATTATCTTAATTAAAAATAAAAATCTTACATACCCATTTTTACTTTGTGGTTGGTTGTAGGATTTACTTAACACGGTAAAGTAATGAGCAAAGGTAAGGAAGCCGACAGGACGAAGACTCAGGATGAGTGGTCAGGAGCGCCAGGAGGCGAAGACCAGGGATTGATGTCAGGATGACAAACGTCTGGAGACGTTTTAAAAAGGAAAGGGATATAACAGGGACTGTTATTAGCTAAAGGAAAGACAGGGTGCGTCGTTAGCTAACAGGGAAAGTGGAAACCCGTTAAGGGTTGTCAGTGAGGAAAAAGGCGACAGAGTAATCTGTCGCCTTTTTTCTTTGCTTGCTTTCTGCTAGATTCCGCCTCAATTCTATACTGAAGAAAACGAATCTGAAGATTACCTATATGAAAAAACCGACATCCGTAACCCGTGGCAAAACGCAGCGCAAGACACGTGAAGAAATGAACCAGGAATCCCGCGATCGCAAACGCCAGAAGAAACATCGTGGCCACGCGGCGGGAAGTCGCGCAACCGGCGCTGATGCCGCATCATCCGGCAAAAAACAGGGCCAACAGCAAGATCCGCGTATTGGGAGTAAAAAACCGATTCCGCTGGGCGTGACTGAAAGCACCCCGGCTACTAAGCAGCACAAACCGAAGAGCGAGAAACCTATGCTTTCACCACAGGCTGAGCTGGATTTGCTGGAAAACGATGAGCGCCTGGACGCGCTGCTGGAACGTCTGGAAGAGGGTGGTTCCCTGAATGCTGAAGAGCAGTCCTGGGTCGATGCCAAACTCGATCGTATTGATGAGCTGATGCAACAGCTTGGTCTGTCCTACGATGACGATGAAGACGAAGAAGAAGAAGAGCGTCAGGAAGATATGATGCGTCTGCTGAAGGGTGGAAACTAACGTTTGCATTCAATCGGATTCCCGGTCCTGCTTATAACCCTTCTGGTTATATGTTATCTGCTGTGGTTATTCGCTAAACTACGACGGTTGTCGCGGCGTCAGAAATGGCTGCGCAACCGGCTCATTACCCGAGGTACGGTTGGGCCGGGGCGGCGTACCCGCCGGCGGCACCATCGGAAGGAGTGAGCATGTCTGTGCAGTTAATCGACTGGGATCTGGCCCTGATCCAGAAATATAACTATTCCGGGCCACGTTATACCTCGTACCCCACCGCACTGGAGTTTTCTCCTGAGTTCGGTGCGGCTGAATTTGACGAGGCGGTGGCTCGCTACCCGCAGCGCCCGCTATCGCTGTATGTGCATATTCCGTTTTGCCACAAGCTCTGCTATTTCTGTGGCTGCAACAAAATTGTGACCCGCCAGCAGCATAAGGCCGACCAGTATCTGGATGTCCTGGAGCAGGAAATTATTCATCGCGCGCCGCTTTTTGCCGGGCGTCAGGTGAACCAGCTGCACTGGGGCGGCGGTACCCCTACCTATCTGAACAAAGCGCAAATCAGCCGTCTGATGCATCTGCTGCGCGGCCATTTCAATTTTAACGCTGAGGCGGAGATCTCGATTGAAGTCGATCCGCGTGAAATCGAACTGGATGTCCTGGATCATCTGCGAGCTGAAGGCTTCAATCGCCTGAGCATGGGCGTGCAGGACTTCAATAAAGAGGTTCAGCGGCTGGTTAATCGCGAGCAGGACGAAGCGTTTATTTTTGCCTTACTTAACCATGCGCGTGAGATTGGTTTTACCTCGACGAATATCGATCTGATTTATGGTCTGCCGAAACAAACGCCGGAGAGTTTCGCGTTTACGCTGCAAAAAGTGGCCGAGCTTAATCCCGATCGACTGAGCGTATTTAACTATGCGCATCTGCCGACGCTCTTTGCCGCCCAGCGTAAAATCAAAGATGCCGACCTGCCTTCGGCGGAACAGAAACTGGATATTCTGCAGGAGACTATTGCTTCACTCACCGGCGCCGGCTACCAGTTTATTGGAATGGATCACTTTGCCCGTCCGGATGATGAGCTGGCCATTGCTCAGCGCGAAGGCGTCCTGCATCGTAACTTCCAGGGCTACACGACTCAGGGTGACACCGACCTGCTGGGGATGGGCGTTTCGGCGATCAGCATGATTGGCGACTGCTATGCGCAGAACCAGAAAGAACTGAAACACTATTATCAGCAGGTTGATGAAACCGGCAATGCGCTCTGGCGTGGCATCGCGTTGACCCGCGATGACTGTGTTCGTCGCGATGTCATTAAGGCGCTGATTTGCCAGTTCAGTCTCGATTTTTCGGCGGTAGAAACGCGGTGGGAGCTGGATTTCCAGCGCTATTTTGCGGACGACCTGGCGCTGCTGGCGCCGTTGGCAAAAGACGGGCTGGTGGATGTGGATGAAAAGGGCATTCAGGTGACGCCGAAAGGCCGGCTGCTGATTCGCAATATCTGCATGTGCTTTGATGCCTATCTGCGCCAGAAAGCGCGAATGCAGCAGTTCTCCCGGGTAATTTAAGCACTGTCCCGGCGGGCGATATGCCTGCCGGAACAGAGAAGCATTACTCCATGCCTAACTCTTTCAGCTTGCGCGTGAGCGTATTGCGCCCCCATCCCAGCAGACGTGCGGCTTCCTGCTTGTGTCCTTGCGTATGACGCAGCGCAGTAGTGAGCAGCGTCCGCTCCATTTCCGGTTGCGCTTCAGAAAGCAGGTTTTGATGACCGGAACGCAGGGCGCGATCGGCCCACTGCCCCAGCAACGTCGCCCAGCTGTCCGGCTGCATATGGGTAGGGCTATCCGGAATGGTGGTTTCAAACAGTTCACTGGGAAGATCCTGCGTCAGAACTTCCTGACCTGCTGCCATCACCGTCAGCCAGCGACAGGTGTTTTCCAACTGACGGACGTTACCGGGCCAGGCTAAACGAGTTAGCGCGGTTTCCGTCTCCGGATGGAGCTGCTTGGCTTCGACCCCCAGCTCGCGGGCGGCAATTTGCAGGAAATGCCGTGCCAGGCGGGGAATATCCTCACGGCGCTCGCGCAGCGGTGGGAGATGGACGCGAATCACGTTCAGGCGGTGGAACAGGTCATCGCGGAATTTCCCCTCCTGCACGCGCTGTTCAAGATTCTGGTGGGTTGCGGCAATAATACGCACGTCTACCTTCACCGGCGCATAGCCGCCCACGCGATAGAACTGGCCATCGGCCAGAACGCGCAGCAGACGCGTCTGCACATCAAGAGGCATATCGCCGATTTCATCGAGGAATAAAGTCCCGCCGTCGGCCTGCTCAAAGCGCCCCTGACGCACGGTATTGGCGCCGGTAAATGCCCCTTTTTCGTGGCCGAAGAGTTCGGATTCGATCAGGTCCTTTGGGATAGCCGCCATATTCAGTGCAATAAACGGCGCTTTCGCCCGCGGGCTATGGCGGTGCAAAGCATGAGCAACCAGCTCTTTACCGGTACCGGATTCGCCGTTGATCAATACGCTGATTGAAGAGCGCGACAGGCGCCCGATGATACGGAAGACGTCCTGCATCGCCGGGGCTTCACCGATAATATCGGCCGTCGGGCTGGTTATCGTGATATTGCGCGGCTGCTGCTGCTCCTGATAATGGCTGATCGCACGGTCTACCAGGGCGACGGCTTCATCAATATCAAACGGCTTAGGCAGATAATCAAAGGCACCTTGCTGATAGGCGCTGACCGCCGCGTCCAGGTCTGAATGCGCGGTCATTATGATGACCGGGAGCATTGGATGACGCTGTTTAATTTGTTTCAGTAGCGCCAACCCATCCATTCCCGGCATCCGGATATCCGATAACAGTACATCCGGGGTTTTGGTGGTGAGTGCATCAAGCACCTCGTTGCCGCTTTCAAACGTTGTACAACTTAAGCCTGCCCCGGTGAGCGCGCGTTCAAGCACCCAACGGATGGAGCTATCGTCATCAACGATCCAGGCTATCCCTCGTTGCATAAACACCTCTACTTCCGAATAGGCAGGTATACCGAGAATTCGGTATGCCCTGGCCAACTGGTAAATTCAATTTTGCCGGAGTGCTGATCGATAAGACTGCGGGCAATGGAAAGCCCCAGACCGGTACCGCCTTCGCGACCGCTAACCATGGGATAAAACAGCGTGTCCTGTAAGTGAGATGGAATTCCCGGACCGTTGTCCTCGACGTCAATCCGCGCGGTGAGGCGGTAGCGCACGCCGTGTAGCGTCAGCTGAAAGGCCGTACGGGTGCGCAGAATAATCTCGCCACCTTCCGGCCCCAGCGCCTGAAGCGCATTACGCACGATATTCAGCAGAACCTGCTCGATTTGGTCGGGGTCATGCGGAAGCTCCGGCAGGCTCGGGTCGTAATCGCGGACAAGTTTGACGTTATCCGGCAGTTCCATCGAGACCAGCTTGACCACTCGCTCGGCGACCTTATGGATGCTTTCGGTGACGTGCATCCCTGGGTGCTGTGGCCCCAGCAGACGGTCAACCAGATTTCTTAAGCGATCGGCCTGTTCGATGATGACGTTGGTATATTCCATGAGTGCCGGGTCTGGCAGCGCTTTACTCAGCAGCTGTGCGGCGCCTCTGAGGCCGCCTAACGGATTTTTAATCTCATGGGCCAGCCCTCGTACCAGATCCCGCGCAGCGATTTGCTGGGCGTGCTGTAGCTGCTCCTGGCTCAGGCGCCGCTGGTTATCCATTGGGGCCATCTCCAGCAGGATATAGCCATCAGGCAGGCGCTGAGCGGTCAGAGACAGGATATGCGAGCGGCCATCGATAACCAGCGTCACTTCGTTGTCGGTAAAGCCCTGGCCCGCCAGCAGGCTTTCCTGCATCAGGCCGATATTCAGTGAAAAGTAGCTCAACAGTTCCGGGAGTGGCGTGCCGAAGAGCTTACGTGAACTTTGTGCCAGCAGCTGCTGTGCCGCCGGGTTCGCGTAATGCACCGCCAGGTCGTCATCGACCAGTAAGATACTGTTGATTAAAGAGTTAAGGATCTGCCCAGCATCGGGCTGAGTGCCTGTTGCCATCTGACAGTCTCCTGAAAAGAGTGCACCATTTTAGTGCATTATAGCTTTTTATGAATAAAAAGCGCATGAGATCAGCATGTTGGTGGAGAAAAAAGCCCATCCTGAGATGGGCTGAAAGTTTCCACGGCAACAAAATATCCCTGGTATCCCACGCCACAACACGGAATACCGAGGATTTACAGCAAAATCAGACGCTGTAGTACAGCTCGAACTCAACCGGGTGCGGAGTCATGCGTACGCGGTCGTTTTCTTCAATACGCAGGGCGATGTAGGCATCGATAGCGTCGTTGGTGAATACGCCGCCAGCCGTCAGGAACTCACGGTCAGCGTCCAGCGCGTTCAGTGCTTCTTCCAGAGAGCCTGCAACCTGTGGGATCTCTTTCGCTTCTTCCGGCGGCAGATCGTACAGGTTTTTGTCCATCGCTTCGCCCGGATGGATTTTGTTCTTGATACCGTCAAGGCCAGCCATCAGCAGTGCTGCGAAGCACAGGTACGGGTTAGCCGCCGGGTCCGGGAAGCGCACTTCGATACGGCGTGCTTTCGGAGAGGTGACCACCGGGATACGGATGGAAGCTGAACGGTTACGGGCAGAGTAGGCCAGCATAACCGGTGCTTCGTAACCCGGGACCAGACGCTTGTAGGAGTTGGTCGTCGGGTTCGCCAGGGCGTTGATCGCTTTAGCGTGCTTGATGACGCCGCCGATGTAGAACAGCGCTTGTTCAGACAGGCCTGCATACTTGTCGCCAGAGAACAGGTTGACACCGTTCTTGGACAGAGACATGTGGCAGTGCATGCCGGAACCGTTATCACCAAACATAGGTTTTGGCATGAAGGTCGCCGTTTTGCCGAAGCGGTGAGCGACGTTATGCACGACATATTTGTAGATCTGAATTTCGTCCGCTTTTTTGGTCATGGTGTTGAAGCGGGTAGCGATTTCGTTCTGACCTGCGGTGGCCACTTCGTGGTGGTGAGCTTCAACAACCAGGCCCATTTCTTCCATGATCATACACATGGTAGAACGGATGTCCTGAGAGGAATCGACCGGCGGAACCGGGAAGTAACCGCCTTTCACGCCCGGACGGTGACCTTTGTTACCACCTTCATATTTGGTGGAAGAGTTCCATGCGCCTTCGATATCATCGATAGCAACGTGGGAACCAGAGATAGACGCGCCAAAACGGATATCGTCAAACAGGAAGAACTCTGGCTCTGGCCCGAACAGTACGGTGTCTGCCAGACCGGTAGAGCGCAGATACTCTTCAGCGCGTTTGGCGATGGAGCGCGGGTCACGGTCGTAGCCCTGCAGCGTGCCTGGTTCCAGGATATCGCAGCGGATGATCAGCGTTGGTTCTTCAAAGAACGGGTCGATCAGCGCGGTGGTCGCATCCGGCATCAGAACCATGTCAGATTCGTTAATACCTTTCCAGCCACCAATCGAGGAGCCATCAAACATTTTGCCTTCTTCGAAGAATTCGGCATTTACCTGATGAGAAGGAATTGTGACGTGCTGTTCTTTACCTTTGGTATCGGTGAAGCGCAGGTCGACAAACTTCACTTCATGCTCGTTCAGCATCGTCAAAACGTGTTCAGCGGACATACTTAAACTCTCCCGGATTGGTCATTGTCGTCGTGGTAACGAAAACTTTTTAACTGCTTAATGTGGCGTTGTTGCCTTAAAAAATATAAAGCGAAATCTGTGCCAACTTTTAAATTGCCCCCAAAAGGCGTTATCATGCACTCCATCGTGCAAAAGGGCTGCACCATCATGAATGCATTGCACCAATATAGTGCATTTATGTGAACGTCGTGCACTTATTTGGTGCAATTTACCTTTAATAACCCTTTTAACGCTCCGTGAAAGCGATCACAAAGAAACTCTGCAATACTTGTTTGTGGAGGATGTTTGTGATCCTGTTTTGTACTGCGATTAATCCGTGTACAATAACGCGCTATTTCTAAATGCCTGAGGCAAAGTTGTGATCGAAAATTTGCGTAATATCGCCATCATCGCGCACGTTGACCATGGTAAAACTACCCTGGTTGATAAGCTGCTGCAGCAATCCGGTACGTTCGATGCGCGTGCCGAAACTCAAGAGCGAGTGATGGACTCCAACGATTTGGAGAAAGAGCGTGGGATTACCATCCTCGCGAAAAACACCGCTATCAAATGGAATGATTACCGTATCAACATCGTTGATACCCCTGGGCACGCCGACTTCGGAGGTGAAGTTGAGCGTGTAATGTCCATGGTTGATTCCGTTCTGTTGGTCGTTGACGCAATGGATGGCCCAATGCCGCAGACGCGCTTCGTAACCAAGAAGGCATTTGCTCATGGCCTGAAGCCAATCGTGGTCATCAACAAGGTTGACCGTCCGGGCGCACGCCCTGACTGGGTCGTCGATCAGGTATTTGACCTGTTCGTTAACCTTGATGCGACTGATGAGCAGCTGGACTTCCCGATCGTTTACGCTTCTGCGCTGAACGGTATCGCGGGTCTGGATCATGAAGATATGGCTGATGATATGACTCCGCTGTATCAGACCATCGTCGATCGCGTACCGGCTCCGAACGTGGACCTGGATGGCCCGCTGCAGATGCAGATCTCCCAGCTGGATTACAACAACTACGTTGGCGTAATTGGCATCGGCCGCATCAAACGCGGCAAAGTGAAGCCAAACCAGCAGGTCACTATCGTTGATAGCGAAGGCAAAACCCGTAACGGTAAAGTCGGTAAAGTTCTGACCCATCTGGGTCTGGAGCGTATCGACAGTGACATCGCAGAAGCAGGCGATATCATCGCGATCACCGGTCTGGGCGAACTGAACATCTCTGACACCATCTGCGATCCGCAGAATGTTGAAGCGCTGCCGGCGCTGTCAGTCGATGAGCCGACCGTATCCATGTTCTTCTGCGTTAACACCTCTCCGTTCTGTGGTAAAGAAGGTAAGTACGTTACCTCCCGTCAGATTCTTGACCGTCTGAACAAAGAACTGGTGCATAACGTGGCGCTGCGCGTTGAAGAAACTCCGGATGCTGATGCATTCCGCGTTTCTGGTCGTGGCGAACTGCACCTGTCTGTTCTGATCGAAAACATGCGTCGTGAAGGTTTCGAAATGGCGGTTTCCCGTCCGAAAGTTATCTTCCGCGAAATCGACGGCCGTAAACAAGAGCCGTTCGAAAACGTAACGCTGGACGTTGAAGAGCAGCATCAGGGTTCTGTCATGCAGGCTCTGGGTGAGCGTAAAGGCGACCTGAAAAACATGAATCCAGATGGCAAAGGCCGCGTACGTCTCGACTACGTGATCCCAAGCCGTGGCCTGATCGGCTTCCGTTCTGAGTTCATGACCATGACTTCCGGTACCGGTCTGCTGTACTCCACCTTCAGCCACTACGACGACGTTCGTGCGGGTGATGTGGGTCAGCGTCAGAACGGCGTACTGATCTCCAACGGTCAGGGTAAAGCGGTTGCGTTTGCACTGTTCAGCCTGCAGGACCGCGGTAAGCTGTTCCTGGGCCACGGTGCTGAAGTTTATGAAGGTCAGATCATCGGTATTCACAGTCGTTCTAACGACCTGACTGTAAACTGCCTGACCGGTAAGAAACTGACCAACATGCGTGCTTCCGGTACTGATGAAGCAACTACGCTGGTTCCGGCGCTGAAAATGACCCTGGAGCAGGCTCTGGAGTTCATCGATGACGACGAACTGGTCGAAGTGACTCCGACTTCTGTCCGTATCCGTAAGCGCCATCTGACTGAGAACGATCGTAAACGCGCTATGCGCGGTGCGAAAGAAGAGTAATTCGCACTTCTTGTCGATGCCTGGACCCCGCCTTTATGGCGGGGTTTTTTTTTGCCCTGCACCATACCCGCCCAGCGTCAGCAAATAGCCGCTTCCGTTTCGGAGAGAGGCTGGTCACATTTATCCCCAAAGAATAACGTAGATATTGCTTTTTTTTTGCGCGTCAGAGTAAGATTCATGAACTGGTTTAAACCAACTGGGTTAAACAATGACAACAAATCTGTCTACCGTCGAAAATGCGAAAGAAAAATTAGACCACTGGCTGAAGGAAGGAATAACCGCGCCTGGCGGTAAGCTCCCCTCAGAAAGAGAATTAGGCGAGCTGTTGGGCATTAAGCGTATGACCCTGCGGCAGGCGCTTTTAAGCCTGGAAGCAGAATCACGCATCTTCCGTAAAGACCGGAAGGGGTGGTTCGTGACCCAGCCTCGTTTTAACTATAGCCCGGAGCTGTCAGCCAGTTTTCAGCGTGCTGCGCTAGAACAAGGCCGGGAACCTTCCTGGGGATTTATTGAAAAGAGCCGTACGGCAAACTACCCCGAGGCCGCACAGCCGCTTCTGGCGACAACGGTATCAGATGAGCTTTACCTCATTACCGGTTGGGGGGCACTGGAAGGGCATAAAGTTTTTTATCACGAAACCTTTATTAACCCGAATGTCGCGCCAGGGTTTATCGAACAGCTTGAAAATCAATCTTTCTCCTCCGTCTGGAAAAATGAGTACCAAAAGGACGTCGTAACCAAAAAGCTGGTGTTTAAACCAATCCGACTGTCCGGTGATATCAGTAAATTTATTGGCGGTTCTTCTGGCATGCCGGCCATTCTTATTGAAAAGCATCGGGCTGACGGTGACGGCAATATTATTCAGATAGATCTTGAATACTGGCGGTTCGAAGCTGTAGATCTCTTTATTAACTTGTAGGTACGTTATGCTAACTCAATACGATGCAGAAAAAATTCTCGCGCGTGTAGATAACCTCCCCCTTTATCTTCACGCCTATGCATATCACCTTAATATGCGGCTTGAACGCATATTACCCGGTGATTTATTAGATATTGCGCATAAAAATAATCTGCGCGGTGTGAAAATTCATGTTCTGGATGGTGAAACACGCTCTTT
Organism: Klebsiella sp. I138; assembly: GCF_051131765.1. Taxonomy (NCBI): domain Bacteria; kingdom Pseudomonadati; phylum Pseudomonadota; class Gammaproteobacteria; order Enterobacterales; family Enterobacteriaceae; genus Klebsiella; species Klebsiella sp. I138. Next base: position 4,072,795 of record NZ_CP180447.1, on the reverse strand, counting down.
AGGTAAGATGAGTGACGCGGAGCTTGGCGAGTTTTCAGAAAAAGCGAAAAAGTTACAGCTTGATGTTCATATAGAAACCAGCTCCTCAGATAAACCTGCCATCGACCATGCAACATATATCGCATTAAAAACCGGTGCCACCTCTGTTAGATTTTATCCTCGCTATGAAGGGCATTTACAGGACGTACTACCGAAAATCGCTCTTGATATTCAGTATATTAAAGAGCGTTATCAGGATAGTGGGCTGACGTTTACTCTTGAGCAGCATGAGGACCTGAAAAGCCACGAACTGAATGCATTAATCGAACAGAGTGATATGTCTTCGCTTTCTCTTCTGTTTGATTTTGCGAATATGATCAATGCCAACGAACATCCGCTTAATGCATTAGAGACGATGTCTCCCTTTATTACTCAGGTTCATATTAAAGATGCCCTGATTGTTAATCAGGATAACGGTCTCGGGCATCAGGCCTGCATCTCCGGACAAGGGGATATGCCGTTTAAAGAGTTGCTCACCAGGCTAATTTGCCTTGGTGATAAGCATCCTCAAGTGGTTGCCTACGGTCTGGAAGAAGAGGTGGACTACTTTGCCCCGGCGTTCCGCTTTGCTGATGAAGGTGATAATCCGTGGATCCCGTGGCGAGAAATGAGTGAAACGCCTTTACCTGAGACCTCACAGCTGGAAACTCGGTTACTGAAAGAAAAAGCGGATGCTCTTCAACAGTTAGCATTTGTCAGAACAACGCTCCAGCAAATAAAAAGTGAGGCCAGCCACATTATCAAATCTTAATTTTAAGCTCTGATCTTTTATTTTTCGATATGCCACCCGGCAGGCGTGGCCAGGGTTCTTTTTCCTTTTAAAACGAAATGATTATAAAATCATTAAGGAATCACATGCTCACAAGAAAGAAATGGGCACTCTTTAGCTTATTGACGTTGTGTGGCGGTACGATTTATAAACTGCCTTCGCTAAAAGATGCTTTCTATATACCGATGCAGGAATATTTTCATTTGACCAATGGTCAGATTGGGAATGCCATGTCCGTTAACTCATTTGTAACGACGATTGGTTTTTTTCTTTCAATCTATTTTGCCGATAAATTACCGCGCAAATACACCATGTCATTCTCGCTTATCGCCACCGGGCTGCTAGGTATCTATCTGACAACAATGCCGGGGTACTGGGGTATTCTCTTCGTCTGGGCGCTATTTGGTGTCACCTGTGACATGATGAACTGGCCAGTATTATTAAAGTCCGTCAGCCGTCTGGGAAATAGTGAGCAGCAGGGCCGGCTATTTGGCTTCTTTGAAACCGGCCGCGGTATTGTTGATACTATCGTCGCTTTTTCTGCACTGGCGGTTTTTGCCTGGTTCGGAAGTGGCCTGTTAGGGTTTAAAGCCGGGATCTGGTTTTATTCCATCATTGTTATTAGCGTCGGGGTCATTATCTTCTTTGTGCTTAATCAGGACGATGATGATGTTAAAACAGCCGCCGTCGACTGCCAGCATGAAGAGAAGAAAAACACCAGTATGTCTTCCGTATTGAAAGATAAAACAATATGGCTGATTGCGTTCAACGTCTTTTTTGTTTACGCCGTTTATTGCGGACTGACTTTCTTTATTCCATTCCTGAAAAACATTTATCTTCTACCGGTCGCGCTGGTGGGGGCTTACGGCATTATTAACCAGTACTGTCTGAAGATGATCGGTGGTCCCGTTGGCGGGATTATCTCGGATAAAATACTGAAATCCCCGAGTAAATATTTGTGCTACACCTTTTTTATCAGTACGGCTGCGCTGGTGGTCCTGATTCTGCTCCCGCATGAAAGCATGCCGGTTTATCTGGGAATGGCTTGCACATTGGGCTTTGGGGCGATCGTCTTTACTCAGCGCGCGGTCTTCTTTGCGCCAATTGGTGAAGCGAAAATTGCGGAAAGTCAGACCGGCGCCGCCATGGCACTCGGTAGCTTTATCGGCTATGCCCCTGCAATGTTCTGTTTCAGCCTCTACGGCTATATCCTGGACCTCAATCCAGGCATTCTGGGATACAAAATTGTCTTTGGTATCATGGCCTGCTTTGCGTTCTGCGGCGCCGTTGCATCCGTCTTGCTGGTGAAGCGGATTAGCCAACGAAAGCGGGCGTTAGAGGCCGCTGAGGCATAACGTCAGGGCGTGAAACCTCAGGATGTTGAATAGCGAAAGCCGCAGGTTTCTGCGGCTTTGTTACTATTTTTCCCCGGTAGAAGAGAGATTTTTACTCGCTGATATCCCGGGATATATCCTGCTCGGCAATGACCAGCTCAACATTTTCCTCACTCATCAGCTGCTTAAATGAGTTTGGCGGCGGAGCATCGGTGAAAAATGCCCGAACTTTACGTGCGTTGCCGATGGAGACGGCTGCGGAGGCAGAAAATTTAGTATGGTCGGCAACTAATAGCGTATTACGCGCATGTTCAATCATTGTTTTGGCGACCTGGGCTTCATTGACGTCGAACTCCAGCAGTGTCCCGTCATGCTCAATCGCCCCAATGCTGGTAATTAAATAGTCCGCTCTGAACCCTTCAATAAAACTCACCGCGCCAGGACCTACGATGCCGCCATTATGTGCCCGCAGCGTTCCCCCAGGCACCATGACTTCAATATCCTGGTTTTTATACAAGATTTGTGCGACACGAAGACTGTTCGTGATGATGCGTAAATCGTGGCGATTGAGCAACGCCCTGGCAACGGCTTCGACGGTGGTTCCTATCGTAATAAAAACGGTGCAACGTTCAGGAAGGTAATCAGCAACGGCTTCCGCAATAGCTTGCTTTTCCTGAGTAAGCGACAGTTCGCGCTGCTCAAAGGCCGTATTCATGACGCTTGATACTCTTCCGGCCCCGCCATGGTGACGGGTAATTAACCCTTGCTCACTCAGTTTACGAATATCCCGGCGGACAGTTTGCGTGGATACATCCAGCAGCTGCGCCAGTTCTTCGATATTCATGTAGCCTCGTTCCGCAATATAGTGGACGAGCTGATCGTGCCGTGGGTTACCGGTAATCTCGATGATGCTCATGAATACTCCTGTACTCTGCCCCTGTAAATGTTCACTATTTTACGCATAAAGTGACAAAAATGATTCAGTTTGCTCACGATTAGGAATGCCGGCTCGACCTCCTGCGCGTGTGCATTTCATCGCTGCTACCGCGCTGGCAAAACGAATAGCTTGAATTGTAGGCATTTTTTCTGCTAACGCGAGGGCCATTGCACCGTGAAAAACATCGCCAGCGCCGGTAGTATCGATCACATCCACAGAGAATCCGGGCAGTTGACACGGATGATCATCTTCAATCCATAAAGACCCTTCACTACCCAGAGTGACATACACCTGGCCATCAGTGTGCTTAGCGGCCAGATACAAACCCTGTTCGGCGCTCTTTTGCCCGGTCATTCGTTCCAGACCTGGCGTAGAGAAAACGGCATGATCGGCAAGTGCAACCAGTGGGGTAATATCCTGCGGCGTCATATCCGCATCCAGCAGCGTTGTGACGCCTGCCGCACGTGCCAGCGTAAAGGCTTTCTCTGTCCCTTCATGCCAACGGACATCGGCCAGGACGATGTCGTAACGCGTAAAATCGATTGATTCCAGCCATTGTGCATCGGTCTTCAGATCCGGGCTCGGGTAGTTAACGATGATTCGCTCTCCCTGATGATCAACGAGAATGGCGGATTGTGAAGAGCGGGCATGAGGATACTGGCGACAAAGTGACGTATTCACTCCCCAGTTTTGCAGCTCGGTAAGCAAGGTATCTCCACAACTGTCGTCACCCACGCGGCCAATAAAGTCAACTTCAGCTCCGAGCCTGGCAATAGCAACCGCTGCTGTCGCCGCCGGGCCTCCTCCCGTCTCCAGATACTGGCTTGCCTGATATTTGCCGCCATCCTCCGGAAGGCTCTCCAGAGAGTAAATGCGATCCTGAACGGTGATTCCAACGCATGCAATTCTGATCATATCTGACTTGTCCTGTGTGATTTTGTCTTCTTTTGTTCATTCTAATGACATAAATGATCAAATTAGTGATGCGGGTCGTGTTTTTAATCATAAATTACAAATATGCTCAAAAACAGACGGAATTTTCTTTTTTTGTTGTAATTTTTTGTCAACCTAAGACAGGAGATCGTTCATGACGACCATCGCATTTTTGGGATTGGGCCAGATGGGCAGCCCAATGGCCAACAATCTGTTGCAAAAAGGGCATGCTTTGCGTGTTTTCGACGTCAATCAGCAAGCCGTTAATGCGTTAGTTCAGAAGGGGGCCATCGCAGCCGGAACCCCGGCCGAAGCAGCACAAGGCGCTGAGTTTGTCATCACGATGCTGCCAAATGGCGACATTGTTCGGCAAGTGTTACTGGGTGAATCCGGCGTCTGTGAATCGGTATCTCATGATGCGCTGGTAATCGATATGTCCACGATTCATCCGCTGCAAACCGATGCACTCCTCGACGCAATGAAAGAAAAAGGCATCAGCATGATGGATGCGCCCGTGGGCAGAACTTCCGTTAATGCTATCGATGGCACTTTGCTGATTCTGGCAGGAGGAACGTCAGAACAAGTGGAGCGTGCGCGCCCAATCCTGTTGTGCATGGGATCTGAGCTGGTCGAAGCGGGTGGCCCGGGGATGGGGATCCGCGTCAAGTTGATTAACAACTACATGAGCATCGCGCTAAACGCACTGTCTGCGGAGGCTGCCGTGCTTTGCGAGTCATTAGGCTTAAGTCTGGATGTGGCCATCAAAGTCATGAGCGGTACGGCGGCAGGCAAAGGCCACTTCACCACAACCTGGCCAGGAAAAGTGCTGAAAGGGGATCTTTCTCCCGCATTTATGGTGGATCTGGCGTTGAAAGATTTGCGTATCGCTGTTGATGTCGCCGGTCAGACCGGAGCGCCGCTCAGCATGGGGATTGCGGCAGAAACGTATTATGCCAGCGCCAGCGAGAGTGGCCGGGGTCGCCAGGACTGGAGTGCGCTGTTATCCCTGGTTCGTCAGCAGGCTGGCCGCCCGGACTCATTTTAAATTCTAAACGTTCACAGGAGTTACTATGTCTTCCCACAATAACCCGTACACCCTGAAAGATATTTCTCGCCCTGGCGGTGGATTTGCCATGTTGGCCGTCGATCAGCGTGAAGCAATGCGTTTGATGTTTGCGGCTTCCGGGCATGCTAAACCGGTAGCGGATAGCGTTTTAACTGATTTTAAAGTCTCTGCGACGCGCATTTTGTCCCCCTATGCTTCTGCGGTCCTTGCCGATAAGCAGTTTTGCCTGGATCAGATCGTGTCACAGGGTGCGGTGGCTGATTCATGCGGCCTGATTGTCGCTGCCGATCGTTTTGTCCCTGGTAATGGTATCCCGGTAGACAGCGTTGAAATTGATAAAGCTATTGACCCTCATCAGGCGCGCCAGATGGGCGCAAAGGCAATGAAACTGTTGGTGCTGTGGCGTGAAGATGAACCTGCGCAAGTACGCCTGTCGATGGTGAATGAGTTCGTTGAACGCTGCCGTAGTGCCGGGCTGGTCAGTATTATTGAACCGGTGGTGCGTCCTCCTCGCTGTGGTTGGGAGTTTGACCGCGAAGGCGCCATTGTTGCCGCGGCAGCAGAACTCGGGAACACCGGCGCCGACCTCTATAAAGCAGAAATGCCGTTAGGCGGTAAGGGTGATGAACCGACGTTACTCGCCGCGTGCCAGAAACTGAATGATCAAATGAAGATGCCCTGGGTCATTCTCTCCTCGGGCGTTGAGGCGGATATTTTTGGTCGTGCGGTTCGCATTGCAATGAAAGCGGGGGCCTCAGGGTTCCTGGCCGGGCGAGCCGTGTGGGCTTCGGTCATTGGCGCTCAGGATCCGCAAACGATGCTGCGTGATGTTTCCGTTCCACGCCTGCAGCGTTTAGCTGAAATCGTTGATGAAGGTATTGCTCAACGCTAATCACCGGTTCATAACGAATTTGGAGAATGACAATGGATAAAATTACCCAGGTTTTATTTTCTGATATTGGGAGCGTCACGACCCAGTATGTTGAAGTGCCACACCAGGAACTCAAACCCCATGAAGTTCGTATTGCACCGGTATTCTATGGAATTTGCGGGTCTGACCTGCATGTGCTGAAGGGGGGACACCCGTTTGCTAAACCCCCTGTTGTCCCAGGACATGAAATTGCTGCACGCGTAACGGAAGTCGGTAGTGAGGTCAAAGAGGTTAAACCGGGTGACCATGTTGTCGTCGACCCCATTATGGCGTGTATGGAATGTCGTGCCTGTAAAGCAGGCCGCTTTAATCTGTGCGAGCCTCCACAGGTTGCGGGTTTCCGTGCACCAGGGTTTGCTCGTTCGCAGCATATTGTACCGGCGAGAAACTGCCATGTTGCACCTGCCTCCCTGCCTCTGAAAGTGCTGGCGTTCGCCGAACCGGCCGCCTGTGCGCGCCACTGTGTTAATCGTATGCCGAAAGCCTCACTGGAGAGCGTGTTGGTGATTGGTGCAGGGACCATCGGCTTATCCATCGTTCAGGCACTCCGCATTATGGGCGCGGGGAAAATTACCGTTATTGAACCCGATGCCGCCAAACGAGCGTTGTCATTAAAGCTTGGTGCAGCTGAAGTCTGGGCTCCCGGCGAGCTTGATCCGCAGGTTCGCTTTACGGGAGCGATCGATGTGGTAGCTGCTCAGGCAACGCTAAATGATGCCTGCACTCGCGTCTATGCCGGAGGGACGGTGGTATGCATGGGGGTGCCGAGCGGCCCTCGTGAAATTCCTCTCCCTATGATGCAGCGTTTTGAACGGGATTTGCTGAATTCAGGCATGTACATCCCCGAGGATTTTGACGTGGTGATTGGGTGGCTCTCCGATGGCCAGTTTGACACCCGTGAACTGGTGACAGATCTGTTCCCGGTCGAAGATGCGGCGAAGGCGTTTGAACGTGCACAACAAAATGATTCCATAAAAGTCATGTTGCAGTTTGCTGAGGTTGAATGATGTAACCCTCTGTCTGGCGCTGCAAAACAGCAGCGCCACCCTACATACAACAATGAAAAAGGATACTGCGATGAGTCAAATCACCAGTCCTGTAACTTATTCAATCAGCCGTCCCCAAGACGTGATTGATATTGTTAATAAAAACTCAGCTGTTAATACCAGCATCGGCGTTATTTTTATCGCGCTGGGTGGCATTCTCATTGACGCTTATCAGGCGGCGATGGTGGGATTTGGCAATAAATACATTGCTGCTCAATTCGGTATTTCACCGGGTCTTGCGGCAACGGTGAACGCTTCTGTTTTAGTGGCGGCCCTGATCGGTGGGTTATTAGCAAACCGGGTGATTAACCGTTTTGGTCAAAAGCGGGCGTTTATCATCGGGATGGGACTATGCACGATAGGCGCCGCCGCCGTCGCCATCGCCCCCAACATCTGGTGGGTGCTGGTATGTCGCGTGATCATGGGATTTGGCCTGGGCATTGATTTTCCTCTGGCAACAAACGCCGTGGCGGAGCTGCGGGGTTCCACATCTAAGAAAACCGGGTCGTCAGTTAACCTTTGGCAAATGGCATGGTACGTCTCAACAACCGTTGTCTATCTTGTATTGCTTCCGTTACTTCTGTCCGGAGTGGCTGAAGAACAACTGTGGCGTTATGGGATTTTCGCGGGGGCGATTTTCGCCGTCATTATTATGATCCTGCGCTATTTCTTCATCGGTGAGTCCGCCATGTGGGCTGCGCGTGTTGGGCGTTATGAAGAAGCCTGCGGCATTCTGGCAGCCCGCTATGGCGTTCACGCTCGCGTGGCTTCGCCATCATCAGAATGTTCGTCATCTGTGAAGCCAGAAGGTAAGTTCCGCGGCGGGTATGGCATCCTGTTTAACGCGCGCTATCGTAAACGCACTATTTTAGGCTGCGTTGTGGCGACCATGCAGGCCTGGCAATATAACGCAGTCGGTGTTTATCTGCCTCTGACGCTTGCGGGGATATTGAGTGGAGGATTGACCGGAGCGCTAACCGGTTCTGCGGCTGTGAACGCACTCTGCGGGATTACCGGTGGATTGATTGGTTCACTCATTCTTCAGCGCTTAGGTACACGTCTGCAGTCGATGTATGGATTTGCCTTAGTGACCATTGCCCTGCTGGCGTTAGGCGCATTAGCGACGACCAACCCATGGCTTTCTTTAGGTTTATTGGGCGCCATCATTTTCTTCCATTCTGCAGGGCCTGGCGGTTTAGGGATGACTATCGCAACCCTCTCCTATCCTCCCAGCATTCGTCCAACTGGTGTGGGATTCGCACGAGCGATTATGCGTACCGGAGCCATTGCCGGGCTTATCTTCTGGCCTATGCTGTGGGGCGCATTAAAAACAGAGGCGTTTTATTGGCTGGCAATTGTGCCTTTCCTGGGATTCCTGACTTGCGTGTTGATTAACTGGGAACCCCTTGGCGCGAATGTGGACGCTGAGGATGCTCAGGTGCTGGCCGAACTGGAGAAATGATCGTACGCGTCGATTGATATCGACGCGTTTACTCCGAAGGCTCTCCACCTTTTGAAGTCATTTTGTTGAGCACATCTCTCGTCGACCTGGAGAGGAAAAATGATGTCTGAAAGATTACCGATACCGAGAGAAGGGCTATCCGGCAAGGCCATGAGACGAGTTGTCATGGGGAGCTTCGCTGGTGCTCTGATGGAATGGTACGATTTTTTTATTTTCGGCACGGCTGCGGGACTGGTGTTTGCTCCTCTGTTTTTCCCTGACAGCGATCCTTTTATTGGTTTGATTGCCGCATTCGCAACCTTTGGCGTGGGTTTTTTAACCCGTCCATTAGGCGGGATTGTTTTTGGCCATTTCGGTGACAAAGTTGGGCGAAAAATTACGCTGATCTGGACGCTGGGTATCGTAGGGACTTCAACCTTCTTAATTGGCTTTATTCCTACCTATCAGGATATTGGTATTTGGGCCCCCGTCACGCTGATGGTTCTTCGTCTGATCCAGGGTTTTGGCCTTGGCGGAGAATATGGCGGAGCGGCATTAATGACGATTGAGTCGGCTCCTGAGGCAAAGCGCGGATTCTTAGGCGCTCTACCACAAACCGCTGCTTCTGTTGGAATTATGCTGGCAACCGGTGTGTTTGCGCTTTGTAATCATTTTCTGACCCAGGAGCAGTTTCTTTCCTGGGGATGGCGTATCCCATTTTGGCTTTCTGCCGTAATGCTGATTGTCGGGATGTTTATCCGTCTTCATACCGAAGAGACTCTGGATTTTAAAAAGCAGAAGCCGTCGGTATCACATGAAAAAGTCGCGCCGCCGTTGATTGAGCTCTTTCGTAAACATCCGCGCAATATTCTTCTCGCACTTGGTGCCCGGCTGGCGGAGAGCGTTTCGTCAAACATCATTAATGCCTTTGGTATTGTCTATATTTCCAGCCAGCTGGCGTTATCAAGGGATATCCCATTAACCGGGATGCTGATCGCGTCGGCGATTGGCATTGTGTGTTGCCCTTTGGTGGGGTGGATCTCCGATCGTATTGGGCAGCGGAAAATGTACTTATTTGGCGCGGGTTTCTGCGTCCTTTTTGCCTTTCCTTTCTTCTTTTTACTGGACACGAAAAGTACCCCGATCATCTGGTGCAGTATGATCCTGGGCTATAACCTTGGGCCAACCATGATGTTTGCCGTGCAGCCCACGCTATTTACCCGCATGTTTGGTATTCGGGTCCGTTACACCGGTCTTTCATTTGCCTACCAATTTTCTGCCATTCTCGGGGGGTTAAGCCCCCTGATTGCTTCCAGCCTGTTGGCTTTAGGTGAGGGGAAACCGTGGTATGTCGCACTGTTCCTGTTTGTAGTTTCAACTCTTTCATTCATCTGTGTCTGGCTTATCGAGCCACATTCAAACAATAAAAAAGACACGAAGAAACCATTAACTTCTTACCGCTATATCCGAGAACAATCACATGAAAACTGAAGGAAATAATCTGCATCATCTCGCGCTACAGCGCGCTTTTGACGCCCCCTGGCCAGGGCCAGAAGGCAAGGCCGTTTCACTGGAGCATGGTCATATTCGGCTCAAGGTCTATCCGCATGACGGCGCCAGGATGACATCGCTACAGGCGTTTGGTTTTGAGGTCTTGCGGCAGTGGGCTCCGCAGCGAAGGGCGTTTCAGTATGGCTGTTTTCCGATGGTGCCCTGGGCTGGGCGGCTGGGCGATGCGACGCTTAACGTAGGAGGTAAACGCTATACTTTGCCGGCGAATAAACCTCCGCATGCCTTGCACGGGATGGCCTGTTATTCAACATGGGAAATTGTCGAGCATAAAGCGGAGGCGCTGACGCTGCGTATGCCGCTGGATTCACCCTGGCCCTGGCAAGGGGAAGTATTGCAAACGCTGAAAATTGAAGAAGATAGCGTCATTCTGCGTCTTGAAATCCGTTCAGCATCGGAAACATTTCCTGCGTCTGCTGGCTGGCATCCGTGGTTTGCTAAACGGCTTGATTTGAATACGGATGACGAGTTACAGGTCATCTTTAACGCCGACTGGCAAGAAGAGGCGGGGAGCAATGAGTTACCGACGGGCAATAGGATATCCCCTCAGCCGGGCCCATGGGACGATTGTTTTGGATTTTCTTCCGGGGTTAATGTCCGATTGCAGTGGCCTGGCAAGCTGAATATGGTGATGACATCACCCGCGCAAAGCCTGGTTGTGTTTGATAAACAGCCTGATGCAACATGTGTTAATCCCATCACTCAGGCGCCGAATGCGATTAACCATTCACCGCAGTTTGTCGCTCCAGACGCTCCGCAGATCATTGAAACACGCTGGTCTTTTAAAGAAATTTTATGATCCTCGATAAACACCCGACTCAGGGCGGGTGTTTTCTGCTTTTAACTCCGTAGTCAAACACCCTCTTTCCCGCTACAGTTAATCTTTCATGGCGCGGAAGGAGACAAAAATGCTCTATATCTTTGATTTAGGTAATGTGATTGTCGACATCGACTTCAACCGGGTACTTGGGACATGGAGCGATTTGAGCCGCATCCCGCTGGCAACGCTCAAGCAGCATTTCACCATGGGCGAGGCGTTCCATCAGCACGAACGTGGTGAAATTAGCGACGAAGCCTTTGCCGAAGCGATGTGCCATGAAATGAATATGCCGCTGAGCTACGAGCAGTTCTCCCACGGCTGGCAGGCTGTTTTTGTCGCCCTGCGCCCGGAAGTGACCGCCATCATGCAAAAACTGCGTGAGCAGGGGCACCGCGTGGTTGTCCTGTCGAATACCAACCGCCTGCATACCACTTTCTGGCCGGATGAATATCCGCAGGTCCGGGCCGCTGCTGACCATATCTATCTTTCCCAGGAGATGGGAATGCGCAAGCCCGAGGCGCGGATCTATCAAAGCGTTCTGCAGTCGGAAGGTTTTTCTGCTGAAGATACGGTCTTTTTTGACGATAACGCCGATAATATAGCGGGAGCTAACCTGTTGGGGATAACCAGTATTTTGGTGACCGGAAAGGAGACTATCCCCGCCTACTTTGCGAAATAACTATGCTCAAAACCGTTCATCAAAAAGCAAGGCATCGTATCCGGCCCCTGATGGCCTGGATAAAGCTGCTCTGGCGGCGTATTGATGAAGATAATATGACGACGCTGGCGGGGAACCTCGCCTACGTGTCGTTACTCTCCCTGGTACCGCTGATTGCCGTTGTCTTTGCGCTGTTCTCGGCATTTCCGATGTTTTCTGAGGTCAGCGGGCAGATTCGCCACTTTATCTTTGCCAACTTCATCCCGGCAACGGGGGATGTTATCCAGGGGTACATCGAACAGTTTGTCGCGAACTCCAGTCGGATGACGGCCGTCGGGGCTTTTGGACTGATCGTGACGTCGCTGCTGCTGATGTATTCGATTGATAGCGCGCTGAACACCATCTGGCGTAGCGCGCGTACCCGGCCCAAAATTTACTCTTTTGCCGTTTACTGGATGATTCTGACGCTGGGGCCGCTGCTGGCGGGGGCGAGCCTGGCTATCAGCTCCTATCTACTGTCGCTGCGCTGGGCAAGCGAACTGAACAGCGTGATTGATGATGTGCTGCGTATCTTCCCGCTGATTCTATCGTGGGCGGCGTTTTGGCTGCTCTACAGCATTGTACCGACGACTCAGGTACGCAATCGCGATGCGATCGTCGGGTCGCTGGTGGCGGCGCTGCTATTCGAGGCGGGCAAAAAAGCGTTTGCCTTATATATCACGGCATTTCCGTCGTACCAGCTGATTTATGGCGTCATTGCCGTGGTGCCGATTTTGTTTGTCTGGGTGTACTGGACGTGGTGTATCGTCTTGCTTGGGGCAGAAATTACTGTCACTCTCGAGGAATACCGCAAACTTAAAAAAGAAGAAACAGAATAACTATGATTGCATTAATTCAGCGCGTATCCCGTGCAAGCGTAACCGTGGAGGGCGAAGTGACGGGTGAAATCGGCCCGGGGCTTCTGGTCCTGTTGGGCGTCGAGAAAGACGATGATGAGCAAAACGCGAATCGCCTGTGCGAACGCGTGCTTGGCTATCGTATTTTCAGCGACGCCGAAGGAAAAATGAACCTGAATGTGCAGCAGGCCGGCGGCAGTGTTCTGGTCGTCTCACAGTTTACGCTGGCTGCGGATACCGAACGCGGCATGCGCCCGAGCTTTTCCAAAGGGGCCGCTCCTGACAGAGCGCAAGCGCTGTATGACTACTTTGTCGAGCGCTGCCGCCAGCAGGAAATGAACACACAAACCGGGAGATTCGCTGCGGATATGCAGGTCTCACTGGTGAATGATGGTCCTGTGACCTTTTGGTTGCAGGTATGAGCCAGCTTCCGGGCCGGCTGCGGGTAACAAAAGAGAGTACAGCTATGTATCACCTTCGTGTACCGCAAACAGAAGACGAACTCGAGAGCTACTATCAGTTCCGCTGGGAGATGCTGCGCAAGCCGCTTCATCAGCCCAAAGGATCGGAGCGTGACGCCTGGGATGCAATGGCACATCACCAGATGGTGGTCGATGAAGAAGGCAATCTCGTTGCCGTCGGGCGGCTATATATCAATGCGGAGAACGAGGCTTCTATTCGCTTTATGGCCGTTCACCCGTCGGTGCAGGATAAAGGGCTGGGGACGCTGATGGCGATGACGCTGGAGTCCGTAGCCCGTCAGGAAGGGGTTAAGCGCGTAACCTGTAGCGCTCGCGAAGATGCGATGGACTTCTTTGCCAAGCTCGGTTTTGTTAACCAGGGCGAGATTACCACGCCAACCACCACGCCCGTTCGCCATTTTCTGATGATTAAACCCATTGCCTCGCTGGACGACATCCTGCACCGCGGCGACTGGTGCGGACAGCTGCAGCAGGCCTGGTATCAGCATATTCCGCTCAGCGAAAAAATGGGCGTACGCATCCAGCAGTACACCGGGAAAAAATTCATCACGACGATGCCCGAAGCCGGTAACCAGAACCCGCACCATACCCTGTTTGCCGGAAGCCTGTTCTCCCAGGCAACGCTGACCGGCTGGGGGTTAATCTGGTTAATGTTGCGTGAACGGCATCTGGGGGGCACGATTATTCTCGCCGATGCCCATATACGCTACAGCCAGCCGATTAGCGGCCGCCCGAGCGCCGTGGCCGACCTGGGTTCGCTCAGCGGCGATCTCGACCGCCTGGCGCGCGGACGTAAAGCTCGCGTCCAGCTGCAGGTTGAGCTGTTTGGCGGTGACAGCCTGGGCGCTATTTTTGAAGGTATTTACATCGTTCTGCCCGCGAAGCCGTTTGGTTCGTATGAAGAGGGCGGGAACGAAGAAGAGTAATTCCCGCCGTATCGATTATATCGACCGACCTGGTGAACGGACTCGCCAGGCGACATCTCCCATAGCATCGCGCGCCGCAGCACTGATACCGCCCAGCTGAAAGAAACCATGAATCACGCCAGAATAGCGCTGGCAGGTACAGGCCACGTTCTGTTCGATCATCCGTTGGTACAGCGCTTCACCTTCATCACGTAGCGGATCATATTCGGCGGTAAGGATGTGCACGGGCGGCAGGCCGCTGAAGTCGTTACGCCACAGGGGGCTGGCCTCCGGGTGCGTTAAAGGTGTGGAAACCAGGTACATTTCGTAGCCGCTCAGCAGCGTATCCCGGGTGATGATGTAATCACTGCCGTTGCTGATATAGCTTGCAGAAGCTGCGGTAGCATCCAGCATGGGATAAATCAGAATCAGCTGCGCCGGTTGCCAGCCTTGCACGGCTTTCAGCCGTAGTGCGGTCACGAGCGCCAGGTGGCCACCCGCGCTATCGCCGGCAAGGGTAATTTGTGAGGCATCCACCCCAAGCTGCTCCGCATGGCGCCGGATTATCCGGGCTCCGCGTTCCGCATCATCGTGTGCGGCAGGAAAGGTATGCTCGGGTGCCAGCCGGTACTGCACGGCAATCACCCGGCAGCCGCTTGTATACGCCAGCTGCCGCAGCTGTTTATCGTGGGTCGCGAAACCGCCGCTGATAAAGCAGCCGCCGTGATAGTAAATAACGGCAGGCAGCGTACCGGCCGCATTCTGCGGCGATACCACGCGAAAGTTCATGCCTTCGAGAGTGATATCGTCCACCTGTACGCGGGTTTCCGTCTCGCCGGCCAGGACCGTGCTGGCGATATAGCCGTTTCTCCGGTCATCAATATGTTGCTCTCGCGAAGCGGGGCGACCCGCATCGATAAAGGCCTGAACCTGCTCTGCAATACCTTTTTCCAACGCCATTTTTTACTCCTTTAAACTGTATGGGCATACAGTGTTATAGCCTGGTTTGGGGCAAAAGAAAATGGCGTTTCTGATGGCGGGTGGATGATGGATAGCGGCTCGCAAAAGTGAAGTTCACGGCTGATGCAAAGAAGGGGATTGTGGTGAAATGGGTGAGTCGGGCAGCGTGTGCCGCCCGACATGAGAGCTGATTTACTCCCCTTCACCCGGGAACATGAACGGGTTGATAGAGCTTCTGGCGAAGCCTTCCTGCTCCATGTGTGCGTCCAGCACCAGCGAGGCAAGATCGTCCGCGACGGCTTCCACTTTCGGGTCTTTTTCCTGATACAGAATCTTCAGGTAAGTCCCACAGTCGCCGCAGCTTTCGGCCTTAATGGCCGCCTGTTCGTTATCCAGCGACCAGTAGTGCAAATCGCGGCTCTGTTCGCAGTTGCTGCATTTCACGCGCACGACGTGCCATTCGGTTTCGCACAGGTTGCAGTGCAGGTAGCGCAAACCCTGCGTGGTGCCAATTTGCACCATGCTGGATACCGGCATCGAGCCGCAAACCGGGCAATACTGGCGCTGCTCGCCGTATTCGGCGCGCGCTTTGCCAGGGATCAGGCTTGCCATCTGTGCCCAGTAGAGCGACAGCGCAGCCCAGATAAACGGCGCTTTGTCGCTGCTGACCGACGCAAAGTCGGAGACGAACAGAGCGCTTGCCATCAGCTCCAGCTCCTGCTCAGAGGCCTTCTCGAGGTTTTCGATCACGGCCAGCGCCGGGCCGCTCATCTCTGGCTTCAGCTCGGCAATCAGCGAGTGCAGGAGTTTGTGCCAGTGCTTATCGCGCGGCAGCACGTGAATATCCAGCGGCGGCTTGCCCTGATCGTTCGCTTCTTTGATGCGGGCGGTCAGATCCATCTGTAGCGGATGGTCGTAGAGCACCACTTCCTGGGCGTGAGCAATGAGCGCAGCAAAGCGCAGATAGTCGCCAAGCGGGTTGCTGGCAGCCAGCTCACGCAGACGCTCTGCACGGCGGTTATAAAGATTTTTCAGCCTGGGGAACAGTAACGGCGGAATGTACTCCGCCGTGCGTTTCTCGCTCGAACCCAGCTCATCTTGCGGGATTATGCGAATACTCATTCAGTCTTTTTTTCCTGTTTCTGGCGAACTTCTCGGTACCAGCGAGGGTGATGTTTCTTCGCCCATGTATTGGTAACCCAGCCTTCCACCATCGCGGTAATGGTGCCTTTCACCCACAGGGCGGCGTAAATATGCACCATGATAACCACAATTAGGGCAACTGCGGCAAATGAATGCAGCATTAACGCTAATCGGATTACCGGGATTGAGAACGCAGGCGCAAAATACGGACGCCAGATGATCACACCGCTTACCAGCAGCAGAACCAGGAAAATAATCGCCGCCCAGAATACGCATTTCTGACCGAAGTTATAGCGCCCGGTGTCACCCACTTCCTCGTTGACGACGATCTTACGAATATTCTTCGCCCAAAAGATATCATCCCGATTGATTAGGTTATGGTGCCAGTAGCGGAAAAACATGATGATAAATGAGGCAAACATAATGACACCGACAAACGGGTGCAGAATACGCGCCAGTTGTGGAGTGCCCATGATTTGCATCAGCCAGTTGAAGGACGGGAAAAAGAATCCCAGTCCGCTTATCGCCGCCAGCATGAAGCAGAAGGCGGTGACCCAGTGGTTGATGCGTTCCGGCGCCGTGTAGCGCACGATGGTGTCACGTCTTTTCATTTGCGCACCTCGTCATTCTCTTCATGCAGGTTGTCTTCTTCCTCTTCCGCACGGTTCGGACCGACACCGACATAGTGGAAGATACTGGCTGCGAAGGTCGCGGCAAATCCTACCGCCGCGAGCGGTTTCCAGATGCCTTTCCAGAACTTCACTGTCGCGCTGATTTCCGGGTTTTCTGGCAGACCGTGATACAGATTCGGCTTGTCGGCATGGTGCAGCACGTACATCACGTGCGTTCCGCCAACGCCGGCCGGATCGTACAGACCCGCATTGTCATAACCGCGAGTTTTCAGCTCGGCAACGCGCTCACCTGCCAGCACTTTCATATCCTCTTTGGATCCGAAGTGGATGGCGCCCGTCGGACACGTTTTCACGCATGCCGGTTCCTGGCCAACGGTGACACGGTCTACGCACAGCGTACATTTGTAGACGCGGTTGTCTTCCGGATTGAGGCGCGGCACGTTGAACGGACAGCCTGCAATGCAGTAGCCGCAGCCGATGCACTGTTCGGACTGAAAATCGACGATACCGTTGGCATACTGAATGATAGCGCCTTCTGACGGACAGGCCTTCAGGCAGCCCGGATCGGCGCAGTGCATGCAGCCATCCTTACGGATAAGCCATTCCAGCTTGTCGTTCTGCTCCACTTCCGAAAAGCGCATGACCGTCCACGATTTCGCGGTCAGATCCGCGGGGTTATCGTACACCCCGACGTTGCTGCCGACTTCATCACGGATATCATTCCATTCTGAACAGGCGACCTGACAGGCTTTACAGCCAATACAGGTGGTGACGTCGATTAGCTTCGCGACTTCCTGCTGGTGGTCCCGCGCCTGAGGCGCGGGAGTGAAACCGTTAGTCGCGGAACGACGAATAATGTCTTGCGATTGATAAGCCATAAGTCGTCTCCGTTACACCTTTTCCACGTTCACGAGGAAGGCTTTAAACTCCGGCGTTTGCGTGTTCGCATCGCCGACAAACGGTGTCAGCGTGTTGGCGATAAAGCCTTTCTTCGCCACCCCTTCATAGCCCCAGTGAATAGGAATACCGATGGTATCGATATCCTTACCATCCACCTTCAGCGTGCGAATACGCTTGGTCACCACCGCCTTGGCTTTAATGTAGCCGCGGTTGGAGGAGACGCGAACGGTATCGCCATGCGCGATGTTGAGCTTGTTCGCCAGCTTCTCGCCGATTTCCACGAACTGTTCCGGCTGGGCAATTGCATTGAGCAGCGCGTGCTTGGTCCAGTAGTGGAAGTGCTCGGTGAGACGATAGGTGGTGCCAACATACGGGAACTTATCCGCTTTACCCATCTGCTCAAGATCGCCTTTAAAGACGCGAGCAGCAGGGTTAGAGATGACATTCGGGTGCAGCGGGTTGGTGCCCAGAGGCGTTTCAAACGGCTCGTAGTGTTCCGGGAACGGACCTTCCGCCATCTTATCAATGGCAAACAGGCGACCCATACCTTCGGGCTGCATGATAAACGGCCCGACGTCGGTGCCCGGTGCGGCGGCACTGTAGTCCGGAATGTCCACGCCGCCCCATTTTGCGCCGTCCCATTTCAGCAGCTGGCGTTTCGGATCCCACGGTTTACCCTGCGGGTCCGCGGAGGCGCGGTTATACAGAATGCGACGGTTGAGTGGCCATGCCCAGGCCCAGCCCAGCGTATTACCCAGCCCTGACGGGTCGGCATTATCGCGGCGTGCCATCTGGTTCCCGTCCGGCGTCCAGCTCCCGGCGAAGATCCAGCAGCCGCTGGACGTTGTACCGTCGTCGCGCAGTTGAGCAAAGGAACTGAGCTGCTGCCCTTTTTTCACAATCACTGCGCCGGTGGCAGGGTCGGTAATATCTGCCAGCGCCTTGCCGTTGCTCTCCATCGCCACTTCTTCCGACGCGGGCTCATGTGGCGTGGCATAGTTCCAGGTCATATTCAGTACCGGTTCCGGTACCGGGCCGCCGGTTTCGGCGTACATTTTCCGCAGACGCAGGAAGATGCCGGCCAGGATCTCACCATCGGTAGCCGCAATCCCCGGGGCGTCCGCGCCTTTCCAGTGCCACTGTAGCCAGCGTCCGGAGTTCACGATGGAACCGTTCTCTTCGGCGAAGCAGGTGGAGGGCAGACGGAAGACTTCGGTCTGGATTTTTGACGGATCGACATCGTTCGATTCACCGTGGTTTTGCCAGAAGGTGGACGTCTCGGTGTTGAGCGGATCGATAGTCACCAGGAACTTCAGTTTCGACAGCGAAGCAACGACTTTGTTTTTGTTCGGGAAAGAGGCTACCGGGTTAAAGCCCTGGCAAATATAGCCATTGACCTTGCCCTGGTTCATCATCTCGAAGTACTGCAGGACGTCGTAACCTTTATCCCACTTCGGCAGCCAGTCGAAGCCCCAGCTGTTCTCTGCCGTAGCTTTATCGCCAAAGAAGGCCTTCATCATCGAGACGAAGAATTTCGGGTAGTTGCCCCAGTAGTTCACCTGATCTTTCAGCAGCGGTTTCGGCGTGTTGGCGGCCAGGTAGGTTTGCAGGTCGGTCTGCTTCTCACTCGGCAGCGTCATATAGCCCGGCAGGCTCTGCGACAGCAGCCCCAGGTCGGTCAGACCCTGAATGTTGGAGTGGCCGCGCAGGGCGTTCACACCGCCACCGGCCATGCCCATGTTACCGAGCAGCAGCTGGATCATTGCCATGGTACGGATGTTCTGCGCACCGATAGAGTGCTGCGTCCAGCCGAGAGCATAGAGGAACGAGGCCGTTTTATCATGCGCGCTGGTTTCAGCGATGTACTCGCAGACTTTCAGGAAGTCGGCTTTCGGCGTGCCGCAGATATTCTCCACAACCTCCGGGGTATAGCGGGAAACGTGCTGTTTCAGCAGGTTCCATACGCAGCGCGGATGTTGCAGCGTCGTGTCGCGTTTGGCGAAGCCGTTTTCGTCCAGCTCATAGTTCCAGCTGGTCTTATCGTATTTGCGGTTCGCCGCGTCATAGCCGCTGAACAACCCGTCATCGAAGCTGTAATCCTCACGCACGATCAGGCTGGCGTTGGTATAGGCTTCGGTGTACTCGCGGTTGAATTTTTCGTTATTCAGCAGATACAGAATGACGCCTGACAGGAAGGTAATGTCAGTACCGGAACGAATTGGAGTATAGAAGTCGGCTACCGACGCAGTACGCGTAAAGCGTGGGTCGATAACAATCAGCTTCGCACCGTTGTGGATTTTGGCTTCCATCGCCCAGCGGAACCCTACCGGGTGCGCTTCAGCGGCATTACCGCCCATCACCACGATCAGGTTGGCGTTTTTAATGTCAACCCAGTGGTTGGTCATCGCACCGCGACCAAATGTTGGAGCAAGACTTGCTACCGTTGGTCCGTGTCAGACGCGCGCCTGGTTGTCGACCGCGAGCATACCGAGCGCGCGGGTGAATTTCTGCGTTAAATAACCGGTTTCGTTACTGGAAGCCGAAGCGCACAGCATACCGGTGGTCAACCAGCGGTTGACGGTCGTGCCTGCGTCATTTTTGGCAATAAAGTTGGCATCGCGGTCTTCTTTCATCAGCTTCGCGATGCGATCGAACGCGTCGTCCCAGCTGATTTGCTGCCACTTATCGGAGCCTGGCGCACGATATTCCGGGAATTTCAGGCGACTTTCTGAATGGATAAAGTCGACCAGACCGGCCCCTTTCGGGCAGAGCGCACCACGGTTGACCGGATGGTCAGGGTCACCTTCGATATGAAAGATGGATGCTTTGGCGTTTTTTGCACCGTCGCCGAGGCTATACATTAACAGCCCACAACCGACAGAACAGTACGTACAGGTGTTACGGGTTTCACGGGTACGCAGCAGTTTATATTGCCGGGTCTCCGCGAGCGCAATCGCAGGGGCAAAGCCCAGCGTTGCAGCCGTTGTGCCTGCCATACCGCCAGCGCAGATCTTAAAGAACTGCCTTCTGCTGACCTGCATGGTTCACTCCTTGTATCGACATTGTCACATGTAGTTATTTACTTTGCGGTAAGGGCCGCAAAGGTTCAGAATTGGGGTTGATCACCCTTTCACTTGAAGGGGTATGCAAAGAATACCACATTGTGTGTATGCCTGTTCCAATATGGTTAAGACAAAGTGAATAAGAACCCTCCCGAACAAATTGAAAATGTGACAAATGTCACGGGATATCGTCAGGTCACGCTCTGGAAGCGCGATAATTTGCAACATCCGCAGTCTGACGAATTAGCCGAAGAAGTTCCTGTCGCGCTGGTCTATAACGGTATCTCGCACGTTGTCATGATGGCCTCTCCCAGAGACCTGCAACGATTTGCCGTCGGTTTTTCATTATCCGAAGGGATTATTGAAAACCGACGGGAGATTTATGGGATGGAGGTGGTGCAGGCATGTAACGGCCTGGAGGTCCAGATCGAGCTTTCCAGCCGTCGTTTTATGGGGCTGAAAGAGCGTCGGCGCGCGCTGGCCGGGCGAACCGGGTGCGGCGTTTGTGGCGTTGAGCAACTGAACGATATCGGCAGGCCGGTGAAACCGTTGCCTTTCACGCAAACCTTCCGCCTGGCCAATCTCGATCTCGCGCTGGAGCAGCTTCGCGATGTACAGCCGATTGGCCATATCACCGGCTGCACCCACGCGGCGGCCTGGCTGCGTCCGAACGGTGAGCTGGCGGGCGGGCACGAGGATGTCGGGCGGCACGTCGCACTGGATAAACTGCTCGGGCGACGCGTCGAAGAGGGTGATGACTGGCTGTCTGGGGCGGCGCTGGTTTCCAGCCGCGCCAGCTACGAGATGGTGCAGAAAGCGGCAATGTGCGGTGTAGAAATCCTGTTTGCGGTTTCCGCTGCGACCGCCCTGGCGGTGGAAGTCGCGGAGCGCTGTAATCTGACGCTGGTGGGCTTTTGCCGACCGGGCAGAGCGACGGTTTACACGCATCCGCAGCGGTTGAACGCAGGTTAAATATAGTTCAGTTTTTTTGAATGATGAGAGCAAATCCTTCCGCTTTTAGTCATGGGTTGTGAGGTCTATTATTTATCACATCAAGGCAAATCACCTTACCCAAACAACTAAATGAAGGATTTACATCATGAAAAACATCAAAACTTTTGCTGCAGTTATCGCTCTTACCGCTTCCTTTGGTGCTTTCGCTGCGCAGTCAGTGAGCGCAACTTCCTCCACAATGGACGGCGCGGAAGCGAAAATCGCAGCCCAGGCGCAGGCCGCGGGTGCTTCTTCTTACACTATCACCGAAGCCTTCACCGGTAACCGCGTACACATGACGGCGGAACTGAACAAATAAAACTGGCATCACCGTCGAAAGAGCGCCTGTGGGCGCTTTTTTAATGGATGCCGGCCAGGCGTAGCAGCGCCGTGACCACGGCTGCCGAGATAATCACCACGATCAGCGGTATTTTGCACCAGGCAAGACAGACGGCGAAACCCACCCCCAGCACCCGCGCCATTCCGGAAAAATGCTCGCCTTCATAAAAAGTAGTCGCCAGGGCTACAGAAAACAGCAGCACCGTTGCCGCATCAGAAAGCAGCGCCTGAGAACGTTCAGAGAGCGCTAACCGATTGCCGAGCTTCGCCCCGCCCAGACGCATCAAATAGGTTCCTGCCGATAAAATCGCCATGCCGACGATAAACAGTGTGATATCAGCCATTATTTTTTCCTCGCCATTAAGCCAAGCAGAGAGAGCAATACCGGCAGACCGACCGGTGCGAAGGGGACTGTTGCGAGGGACAACGCTGCGCCGCTGCAAGCGCGGATTAAGGTGGTGCGATTTTTAAACGCCGGTATCACTAACGCCAGCAATATTGCCGGGAATACCGCATCCAGACCGATGGTTTCCGGGGCGGGTAGCAGCTTTCCAACCATGGCACCGAACAGAGCCCCTGCGGGCCAGACGATCGCCACGCCCAGGCCGCATAGCCAGTAGGCGGCTTTACGCTGTTCCGGTGTTTTTTGCGAGAGTCCGAACACCACGCTTTCGTCATTCATAATATGGCAGCCCAGCAGGCTGACGCCGCGCTTGCCAACCAGGTCGCGTACCGTGACGCCGAACGGTACATGGCGGGCGTTGACCAGCAAACCCGCTGCCGCCGCGGCCAGAGGATTGCCACCGCTGGCGATAATGCCAATAAACATAAACTCAGACGCGCCTGCCAGTACCGAAATGGAGAGCACAAACGGGACCCAGACCGGGAAGCCATAGGCCATCGCCAGCGAGCCATAGGACACGCCGACAATGCCGACTGCCAGGCACACTAAGCCTATCGCTTTTATCGTGTCTGCTTTGAGACAGGAGAGCTGCTGCTTCATACTATTTAGCCATATCGAACGAATTTCCATTATAATGAACGCAACAGTATCGATTTTCAAGACGAACGAATCGTTCGATATAAAAAACGCGGAGCCGTGTATGACACAGCCAATTAGCCTGATTGCCAAAAGTCTGGTACGTGAACGTGCGCGAACCGGGCTGTCGCTGGCAGAAGTGGCGCGCCGGGCGGGTATTGCTAAATCAACCTTATCGCAGCTGGAATCGGGCAACGGTAATCCGAGCCTGGAAACGCTGTGGGCCCTCTGTGTTGCGCTGGATATTCCTTTTGCGCAGCTGCTGGAACCCCAGGCGCAAAAGACACAGGTATTGCGCCGCGGTGAAGGCACCAAAGTGGTGGCCGAACAGGCCCATTACCAGGCTATTTTGCTGGCGACCTGTCCGCCGGGCGCCCGCCGCGACATCTATTTATTGCTGACGCAGCCTGGCGCCGATCGGGTCTCTCATCCTCATCCGCCGGGGTCGGTAGAGCATATTATTATCACCCAGGGACGCGCGCGGGTCGGGTTGACCGAAGCGCCGGAGGAGCTGGGTGAGGGCGATTACATCTGTTATCCGGCGGATCAGGAGCATGTTTTCCAGGCGCTGGAGCCGGACACGCAGGCTATCCTGGTTGCTGAACAGAACTAACGAGAGGGCGCGGGTGCCACGGCTCTTGCTGGACGCCATCTCCGTATTGCGGGAAACTAGCCGCATTCTCCGCGAAGACAGGGATACTTATGTCGCTGAAAGCCATTGCTAAAGAACTTGGGATTTCGGTCACCACCGTCAGCCGTGCGTTAAACGGATATGACGACGTGTCGCAGGAGACGCGCGCCCGCGTTGAGGCAGAGGCAAAACGCCGCGGCTATCGGCCCAATACCTTCGCCCGGCGTCTTAAAATGGGCAAAATAGATGCCGTGGGTCTGGTGTTCCCGGTGAGTCCGGCCCCGCTGAATAACACCGTCTTTCTCGATATGGTCGGGGAAATCAGCCATGAGCTGGCGCGCTATGAAATTGATTTGTTGCTGATAGCAGATGATGAACAGGCGGATAAACATGGCTACATGCGCATGGTACAAAGCCGCCGGGTTGATGCGCTGATCGTGGCGCACACGCTGGATGACGATCCGCGACTGACGCAGCTGCTCTCTTCCGGTTTTCCTTTCCTTGCTCTTGGCCGTAGCCGACTACCTCAGCCCTATGCCTGGTTTGATTTTGATAACTATGCCGGCACGTATCGTGCGACCCGCTATTTAATCAGCCAGGGCCATCGACGCATCGCCCTGCTGGGAGAAAACAACAGTCAGGCATTTATCTCTCAGCGGCGTAACGGGTATCTGGATGCGCTACGCGAAGCCGGTCTGTCAGACAGTTGGCTGCGCAGCGTACCGCCCACCCGGCGCGGTGGATACCAGGCGACGCTGGAGCTTTTACGCCAGCCAGAGCCGCCGACGGCGATCGTCACTGACTGTAATTCGCACGGCGACGGCGCGGCAATGGCGCTCTCGCAGCTGGGAAGACTGACCGGCGATAGTCGTGTGTCATTGGTGGTCTACGACGGATTGCCGCAGGACAGTATTATCGATACCCAGGTGGCTGCCGTGATTCAGTCCACTCGCCAGGGCGTCGGCCGACAGATTGCCGATATGGTCCGGCGGCTGATTGCCGGTGACGATCTCTCCTCTTTACAGGTGCTATGGCAGCCTGAATTCATCCCCGGCGAAACCGCCTGATCCTCCTTCCGCGACGCTAATTTCTGCACTCGATCACGGATCCGAAACGTTTTGGTTGTTACCCGAAACGTTTCGGATCAACAGTAAGGCATTCCTTGTTGTGGAGATGTCTGATGTCTGATTCGATTTTACGCCTGCAAAGCGCCACGGTTGATGTGGTGATAAAAACCCACCCTTTCGCCGAAATTATCTACTGGGGGCCGCATGTAGCCCACTTTTCGCCGCAGGATGCTGACAGTCTTGCTCGCCCAATCGCCAACGGCCGCCTCGATGTTGATTCGCCGGTCACCTTAATGGCCGAGCTGGGCCACGGCCTGTTCGGTGCGCCGGGGATCGAAGGGCATCGTCAGGGGCTGGATGGCTCGCCGGTCTTCGCCACGACGGAAGTCGCCCAGGAGGGGCAGAATTTAACGATTACCAGTGAAGATAAACACGCTGGCCTGCGTCTGGTCAGCGAGATTGAGCTCGATAGCAGCGGTGTCCTGCGCGTCCGACACGGTTTAACTAATCTTCACCCGCAGCCCTGGCAGGTTGACCGCCTGGCCGTGACGCTGCCGGTTGCCGAACGCGCCCGCGAGGTCATGGCGTTCCACGGCCGCTGGATCCGTGAATTTCAGCCGCACCGCCTGACCCTGGAGCACGACAGCTTTGTGCTGGAAAATCGCCGGGGGCGAACATCCCATGAGCATTTTCCAGCGCTGATTACCGGCAGTCCATCGTTTCGAGAAATGGAGGGCGAGGTGTGGGGCGTTCACCTTGGCTGGAGCGGCAACCACCGCCTGCGCGCGGAAGTGAAAACCGACGGTCGGCGTTATTTGCAGGCGGAAGCCTTATATCTGCCGGGGGAAATGGCGCTGGCGGAAGGGGACACGCTGTGGACACCCAGCCTCTACGCCAGCTATTCCACGCAGGGGCTGAACGGCATGAGCCAACAGTTCCACCGCTATCTTCGTCAGCAGATCATTCGCTTTCCGGACAATAAACCGCGCCCGGTACATCTCAATACCTGGGAAGGGATTTACTTCGACCATGACCCGCAATACATCATGCGCATGGCTGATGAAGCGGCGACGCTGGGCGTCGAGCGTTTCATTATTGACGATGGCTGGTTTAAAGGGCGCAACGATGATTGGGCGGCGCTTGGCGACTGGTATCTCGATGAGAAAAAATACCCCAACGGCCTGACGCCGGTGATTGAACATGTGAAGTCGCTGGGCATGGAATTTGGTATCTGGGTTGAACCGGAAATGATTAATCCAAATTCGGATCTGTATCGTGCGCACCCGGACTGGGTCCTTGCACTGCCGGGCTATACGCCACCGACCGGGCGTCATCAATATGTTCTGAACCTCAATATTCCCGAGGCGTTCGACTATCTGCTGGCGCGGATGAGCTGGCTGCTTGGCGAACACCAGGTTGATTACGTGAAGTGGGATATGAACCGTGAGCTGGTGCAGCCGGCGCATAACGGTAAAGCAGCGGCCGATGCGCAAACCCGTCAGTTTTATCGTCTGCTGGATACCCTGGTCGCTCGCTTCCCGCATATCGAGTTTGAATCCTGTTCTTCCGGCGGTGGGCGCATCGATTACGAAGTACTCAAACGCAGTCACCGTTTCTGGGCTTCGGATAATAACGATGCGCTGGAGCGCAATACCATCCAGCGCGGCATGAGCTATTTCTTCCCGCCGGAAGTGATGGGCGCGCATATTGGCAACCGGCATTGTCATGCGACGTTTCGTCAGCACAGTATCGCCTTTCGCGGGCTGACCGCGCTGTTTGGCCATATGGGGCTGGAGCTGGATCCGGTCAGCGCCGATGAACAGGAGCGCGCAGGCTACCGCAAGTATGCGGCGCTCCATAAGCAGTGGCGCGACGTTATCCATCATGGCGTGCAGTGGCGGCTGGATATGCCAGACGCTACCACCCTGGCGCACGGCGTGGTCAGCGAAGATAAGAGCCAGGCCCTGTTTCTCGTGAGCCAGCTGGCGATGCCGGATTATGGCCTGATGGCACCGCTGCGCATGGCGGGTCTGGAGGCGGGAGCGCGCTATCGCATTACGCTCCTTGATCACCCGAATATTCAGATAACGGGGGAAGGAGGCCACACCATGCGCAGGCTACCGGCGTGGATGACCTCACCGCAAACGGTGAGCGGCGAGTGGCTGCAACAGGCGGGACTGGCGCTGCCGATTCTCGATCCGGAAAGCGCCATTTTGATTGGTCTGCAACGCGTGTGATGGCAATGGGCCGCCC
The DNA here is from genome assembly GCF_051131765.1 of Klebsiella sp. I138. Taxonomy (NCBI): domain Bacteria; kingdom Pseudomonadati; phylum Pseudomonadota; class Gammaproteobacteria; order Enterobacterales; family Enterobacteriaceae; genus Klebsiella; species Klebsiella sp. I138. Next base: position 4,045,950 of record NZ_CP180447.1, on the reverse strand, counting down.
GGCGGCCCTTATTGAGGAATACAAAATGAACCCGACCGCCTGTACCCATAAAAACAACCCTAACTTCTGGATTTTCGGGCTGTTCTTCTTTCTCTACTTCTTCATCATGGCCACCTGCTTTCCGTTTCTGCCGATCTGGCTGTCGGACGTTATTGGGCTGAACAAGACCGAGACCGGCATCGTGTTTTCCAGTCTGTCTCTTTTTGCGATTTGTTTTCAGCCAGTGCTGGGCGTTATCTCGGATAAACTGGGGCTGAAGAAGCATCTGATGTGGGTCGTCTCCGTCCTGCTGGTGCTGATTGCGCCGTTCTTCCTTTACGTGTTTGCGCCGTTATTAAAAACCAATATCTGGATCGGCGCGTTAAGCGGCGGTGCCTATATCGGCTTTGTTTTTTCCGCAGGCGCCGGAGCGATGGAGGCGTATATCGAGCGCGTCAGTCGTAATAGCGGGTTTGAGTACGGGAAAGCGCGTACCTTTGGCTGTCTGGGATGGGCGCTGTGCGCCACCACGGCGGGAATGCTGTTTAGCGTGAACCCTGAATGGGTATTCTGGATGGGATCGGCCGCGGCATTGCTGCTGCTGGTGCTGGTGGCTATCGCTAAGCCGCAGGCCAGCCAGGCGACTCAGGTGCTGGACTCTCTGGGAGCCAATCGTCCCGCCGTGGATTTGAAAACCGCAGTGCGCATGTTCCGCCAGCGTAAAATGTGGATGTTTATTTTGTATGTGGTTGGCGTTGCCTGCGTCTATGACGTGTTCGATCAGCAGTTTGCCACTTTCTTCAAATCCTACTTCGCCACGCCGGAAGCGGGAACCCGGGCATTTGGCTTTGCCACCACCGCCGGGGAGATCTGCAATGCCATTATCATGTTCTGCTCGCCGTGGATTATTAACCGTATTGGCGCCAAAAATACCTTGTTGATTGCCGGGACGGTAATGGCGGCTCGCATGATCGGCTCATCTTTTGCGACCACCGCGCTGGAGGTGGTGGCGCTGAAAATGCTGCACGCGCTCGAGGTCCCGTTCCTGCTGGTGGGGGCATTTAAATACATTACCGGCGTTTTCGATACCCGTCTGTCGGCGACGATTTATCTGGTTGGTTTCCAGTTTGCCAAGCAGGTGGCGGCGATTTTCCTCTCCGCATTTGCCGGCAATATGTATGACCGGATTGGTTTCCAGGACACCTATCTTATTCTCGGTGGTATCGCGCTGGTGGTAACCGTTATCTCGGCGTTCACTCTGTCGGGTAAAACCGCCCTGGGGAGCGTTGAGGGCAAAGCGATGACGACCTGATCGTACGGGCCAGCCGCACACAAATCACGACGCCGCAGTGACCCGCGGCGTCGTGTCTTTATGCCCGGTTCCCGGGCGAGTTAGTCGAGGAAAAATACCTCGGTGAGCTCATCGCTGAGCGGGCTGTTATCGGCATGGGTGGCCATGACATCCCGCATATGGCGCCACCAGCGCTGGCAAACATCGGTGCTGGCGACCGCATTCCACCGTGCCTCAGATTCAATTTCTACCGTGGCGAAGAGCAGGTGGCGCGTGGCATCGAGATAAATCGCGTAGTGGTGCGCGCCGTGCGCCTTGAGCACCGCTTCCAGCTCTGGCCAGATGGGTGTATGGCGGCGCTGGTACTCCTCATGCGCATCCGGGTTGACCTGCATGACAAAGGCTTTGCGGATCATAAGGCCTCCAGATAGAGCTCGCGGACCTCATCGCGGCTGGCGCTACGCGGGTTGCACGGCGCGCAGGGGTCGGCCAGGGCTTTATCCAGCCAGCCTTCGATATCCGCTTTGGTGATGCCAAGCTGGCTGAAGCCTTGCGGGATACCGACCCGGTTGCTCAGCGCGCGAATAGCGCTAATGGCCTCGATGCTGGCGGCTTCATCGCTCAGGCCGTGCATGTCTACGCCCATGGCCTGTGCCACTCGGGCAAAGCGTGCGACGGCATTCGGGCGGTTAAAGTTTTCAATAACCGGCAGCAGGATAGCGTTGCAGACGCCATGCGGCAGGTTGTGGGTGGCGCCGGGCTGATGCGCCAGCGCATGGACCAGCCCCAGCCCGGCGCTGTTAAATGCCATGCCCGCCAGATACTGGCCGAATGCCATTTGTTCGCGGGCCTCGAGGTTATGCCCGTCCTCAACGGCCTTTGGCAGCCACAGCGCAATCAGGCGAATGGCCTCCAGGGCGTTCGCGTCGGTAAGCGGATGGGCACCGACGGAAACAAATGCTTCGATAGCGTGAGTCAGGGCATCCATCCCGGTTGCAGCGGTGATGGACGGCGGAATATCCAGCATCACGCTGGCGTCATCTACCGCAATATCCGGGATGATATTCGGGTCGATAATTACTTCTTTGACCTGGCGACCGGAGTCGATAATCACCGCGTTGCTGGTCATCTCCGCCGCCGTACCGGCTGTCGTATTAATTGCTACCAGCGGGACGCCGGCATTTTTCACCTTGCCGACGCCGGAGTAAGCAGTGGAAGGCCCCGGGTTAGCGGTAAGGATTTTTACCGCTTTGGCGGTATCAATCGGACTCCCTCCGCCAAAGGCGATAAGGTAATCACAACCTGCATCCTGATACGCCGCGTAGCCTTTTTGTACCAGCGCCTCGGTAGGATTAGGAAACACCTCATCGAACAGATAATAAGACATCTGCTGCTTATCCAGCGCGGCGAACAGGCTGTCGAGCAGGCCCAGCTTCACCAGTTGACCGTCGGTGACGATCAGCGCTTTGCCCCACTGCTTATCCGCGACCAGATTCACCATATCGCCGATTGCACCCGCGCCGTGGAGGCTGATTTTGGGAAGTGCCAACATAAAACTCATCATAATTCTCCTTAATGACTGTGATTTTTATACCCGGCAGCGCTGCACTTGCGCCGGCCTACGCACTCGCAGGCCGGGTAAATGCAGCGCCCCCCGGCATTAGATCCGTCTTCGGTGCATCACCCGTCGGGTAATGACCGGCAGTGAAATCACCACAATCAACATCGCCCCGATGATGATTGACATAACAATGCCCGGCACGTTGAGCAGGCTCAGGCCAAAGGTCACCAGGCCCATCAGGAAGGCGGCGATAATCACCCCTACCATGCTGCCGGAACCGCCGAGAATATTGATACCGCCGAGTACCGCCATCGTCACAACCGCCAGCTCCCAGCCCATGGCGAGGGTCGGGCGGGTGCTGCCAAGCCGGGAGGTCAACAGCACGGCGGCCAGCCCGGACATCAGCCCAACCAGCGCAAACAGCACGAGGTTGTGGCGTTTAACGTTGATGCCGGAAAACCAGGCTCCGGTTGGGTTATTGCCTATCGCGTAGGTGCGGCGGCCAAAGTTGGTTTTGTGCAACAGGAAAGTGAAGGCGATGGCGAGAAGGATAAACAGCGCGAACTCAAAGGAGAGCGCACCCCATGCATAGCCCTGGCCGAACCAGGCGAAGCTGTCTGGATAGTGATTCAGTGCTTTGTCGCCCAGCAGAATGTAGGTCATACCGCGATACAGGCTCATGGTGCCGATGGTAATCACTATCGACGACAGATTCAGGCGCGTGACCAGCAGGCCGTTAAACAGGCCGCACAGCAGACCCACTCCCAGCCCCACGGCAACCAGCAGCGGCGTATCCATCCCCGCTGCGGCGCAAAAACCCATCGCCGTTGAGCTCAACGCCATGGTGGAGGCAACCGAGAGGTCGATTTCCCGGGCAATAATCAACATCGCCATCGGCAGGACTACGATCGCCTTCTCGGTAAAGTTGAAGGTAGCGTCCGACAGGTTCCAGATATTGAGGAAGTAGGGTGATGCCAGCGCGCTGGCGATGAAAACCACCAGAGTGACCGCCAGCAAAAAACCTTCCCAGCAGAGCAGGCGGCGCAGCGGAGACGGAGCAGGCGTAACGCTGCTCATCTCTTCCGAGGTCATTATTTTGCTCATGATTTCACCGTCTGTTTTTGCGCCGCCACCACCGCACTGCGCAGAATTAACCGCCCATGCCGCTTGTTGCCGCGTTCATTGAGTACCACCGCGATGACAATGACCGCGCCGGAAATTGCCATTTGCCAGAACGGTGAGATGCCGATCACCGGCAGGGCATTGTTGATGATGCCGAGGAACAGCGCTCCGCACAGGCAGCCGATGACGCGCCCGGTTCCCCCCATCGTACTGATGCCGCCAATCACGCAGGCGGCCACGACCTGCAATTCAAAGCCGTTGGCGACGTCAACGTAGGCGACAGCAAAACGCGAGATCCACAGATAGCCGCAAAAGCCCGCCAGGGCGCCGGAAAGGCAGAAGCTGATGAACTGCATTTTCCCCGCATTGATCCCGGTGTAGTACGCCGCGGTCGCGTTGCCGCCTGCGGTGTACAGCGCCCGGCCGGTGCGGCTGTAACGCAGAAAATAGCCGACCAGCAGCAGCGCGGCGATGGCGCACCAGCTGAGGAGCGGCAGTCCAAGCAGCGAGGCGCGTGGCAGGCCGAGAAAATCTGCGCTCATCTGGTGCGAGTTGACCCAGCCGCCGTCGGAGAGCAGGAAGATAATGCCGCGATAGATACTCATGGTACCGAGCGTAACCACGATGGCCGGGATCCCTACCCGCCACACCAGCAGGCCGTTGATCATTCCCATCAGCAAACCCAGCAGGGTTGCCAGAATCAGCAGCGCCCAAACCGGTACATCGGGGTAGTGGGCGTTGAGCAGGGCGACAATCATCCCGGTTAGCGCCAGATTGGCGGCCATCGACAGATCGATACCTTTGGTCAGCAGCACCATCATCTGGCCGAGGGCAAGAATGATCAAAATGGCGGTGTCGTTAAACATCTCCACCAGATTTCCTGGGGTGATAAATGACGGCGCCCGGCTGCCGATTGCGCCGATCATCACAATGATGACCACCGCCAGCAGCGCTTCGCGATGTCTAAGCAGCTGTCGTCCCATTATGCTGCCTCCCGGCCGATGCCGCTGGCGGCGCTGACGATGGTTTCCGCCGTCGCTTCCCCCGCACGATATTCAGCTACCGTCAGCCCTTCGTGCATCACGATGATACGGTCCGCCATCCCCATCACTTCCGGTAGCTCCGATGACACCATGATCACCGCCAGCCCCTGGCCCACCAGTTCAGACATAAACTGATGCACCGCCGCTTTTGAGCCGATGTCGATCCCCTTGGTAGGCTCATCGAGGATGATCACCTCCGGGTGCGTAGCCAGCCATTTGCCGATCACCACTTTCTGCTGATTACCGCCGGAGAGGGTTTCTACTGTCTGCTGCCAGTTAAACGCCTTGACCTGCAGACGCGTGGCATACTCATTCGCCAGCCGCCATTCCCGGGCGGCATTAAGCACTCCGTTGGGATTGAGTTTGCTCAGTTGCGGCAGGCTAATGTTCTGTGCGATTGGCAGAGCGATAATCGCTCCTTGCTTCTGGCGCTCTTCCGGTACGTAGACAATTCCGGCCTGGATGGCGTCCGCCGGCTGGCGAAAGCGCATCGCTTTGCCGTTCAGCACGATCTCTCCGCAAGCGGGACGAGATACTCCAGAGAGCGCCTGCATCAGCTCGGTACGTCCGGCGCCGACCAGACCGTAGAAGCCCAGAATCTCACCTTTACGCAGTGAAAAATTGATATCGGCAAACTCGGTGGAATGGCCGAAGTTTTTCACCTCCAGTACCGTTTCCCTCAGCGTGCACTCGACTTTTGGGTAGGTTTGGGTAATCGCACGGCCGACCATCATCGCCACCATCCGCTCTTCGGTTGTCTCGTTAATGGCGCCGGAGCTGACGTAGACGCCATCGCGCAGAATGGTGTAGTAGTCAGCCAGTTCGAAAATTTCGTCAAACTTATGCGAGATAAACAGAATCGCTTTCCCGTCCTGCTTAAGGCGCTCAACGATTTGATAGAACTCCAGAATCTCATGCTGAGAGAGCGCGGCCGTAGGTTCATCGAGAATCACCACCTGGGCGTCGAAGGAGAGGGCTCGGGCTATCGCCACCATATGGCGCTGGGCGATACCCAGGGTTTTCAACGTCGCACGAGGGTCAATTTGCACCTCCAGCCGCTGGAGAATCTCCTGCGCTTTTTGATGCATAGCGGGCCAGTCGAGCTTTTTCAGCAACCCGGTATAGCGGTACTGACCGACGAAAATATTCTCCGTCACCGACAGTTCATCAAACAGGACCGTTTCCTGATGAATGGCGGTGATCCCCATCTTGTGCGCCGACTGCGGATGAGGCAGCTGAATAGGGATAGCCTTATAAAGAATGTCGCCCGCATCGGGCTGATAAATACCGGTCATCACTTTGACCAGCGTGGATTTTCCGGCGCCGTTTTCACCGATTAAGGCGGTCACTTTGCCGGGCCAGAGATCGAGCTGTACGTTCTCAAGGGCACGCACACCGGGGAAAACCTTGGTGATACCCTTAAGCGACAGCAGTGGAGTGGATGCCGTCATGATAATTCTCCAGTTTTTCCCCTCCCCCGCGCCGGGAGAGGGGAACGGGGTCAAAAGATTTTTGAGAATTTATCGATGTTGCTGGCATCGTAGACGAACGGCTGCGCCATCGCGCCGTTGCCGTCGGCATCCAGCTGTACTTTACCCAGCTTGCCCATACTGGCTTCGGTTTTGCTCGCCGTCCCTTTGACCAGGTCATCAGCCAGATAGGTGGCGGCGTATCCCAGATCAATAGGGTTCCAGATGGCGAAGCTTTTACTGGCACCGGATTTAATCGCCCCGGCCATTTCAGACGGTAGTCCGAGCCCGGTTACGTAGACCTTACCAATCTTGCCCTGATCCTTGACCGCCTGTGCGGCGGCGACGATCCCGACCGAGGAAGGTGAGACGATCACTTTGAGATCGGGATAAGACTTCAGCAGACCCACCGCTTCGCGGTAGCTCTTGTCCGACAGATCGTCGCCGTAGGCCACGGTGACCAGGTTGACGGAAGGGTACTTCGGCAGCACCTTTTTCATCTCTTCGATCCAGATATTCTGGTTCGTTGAGGTCGGCGTGGCGCTTAAGACTGCCACATCGCCTTTGTCGACATTCAGGGCTTTTAGGGCCTCGGCGGCGAGCCGGACATTGGTTTCGCCAATCAGGGCATTATTGGATGGATTGAGATGGATTTGCCGACCTGCCGGCGCAACGCCGGAATCCCAGGAAACCACTTTGATCCCACGCTGCATGGCTTTTTTCAACACCGGAACCACGGCATCAGGATCGTTGGCGGAGATGGCGATCGCATCCACTCCCTGGGCGATCAATCCGTTAAGGACCTCGATCTGTGCTTCCGCCGTGGTGGTGGTCGGGCCGGTGTAAATCACTTTAACATCGCCTAACTCTTTGGCCGCTTCCTGGGCGCCGACGTTCGCTGCTTCGAAGAATCCATTTCCCAATGATTTCGCCACAAGGGCGATTTTTACTTCAGCTAAAGCAGAACCGGACAACGCCAGAATGGCAACGGTGAGGATCAAGCTTGTCTTTGTTTTCATTGCTTTTACTCCACATGATTGAGTTAGATTCCCGTTGTTCTTCACAGCGCAGATACGTGGGCTTTAACGACTCGTCCATCCGTGGAACTTGCCCTCTTCCTGCATTGCGAAGTACGCGGGGAATGATTTGCAGGTGACAGAGTTCGCCCCGTCTCAGTGAGCGGGGCGCGATGTTGTTATTGATAAAGGTCTAACGCGGACTGCATGGGCTGCACCGCAAAGCGTTTGCCCAGAGCGATGAGCTCTTCGCGGGTGATGGTCTGTTTCATGCCCCCCATGGAATAAACTTTCACCAGTACTTCGGCAGACTTTTCGGCGGTATCAATAAGGCCGAAAGTTTCGTCCAGCGTCGGGCCGCTGCCGAAGACGCCGTGGAATGGCCACAGCACCAGCGAGTGTTTGCGCATTTCCAGGGCGGTGGCCTGGCCGATTTCATCGGTACCCGGCACCATCCACGGCAGAATACCTACCCCGTCCGGGAAGACCACCAGACATTCGGTACTGCCTTCCCACAGCTTGCGGGTGAACAGATCGCTGTTGTTCTCCAGGACATAGGTCAGGGCAATCAGGTTGGTCGCGTGGCAGTGCATGATCACGCGGTCTTTGCCGTGGGTCAGCTTAATGCGCTCGCTGTGGGAGAGAAAATGCGCTGGTAATTCAGATGTTGGCACCGCATCGTCCGTCAGTCCCCATAACACGTGGTATCCCGCACCATCGCTGTCTACCTTCACCACGCCAAGATTGGCGGCAGGATCGAGCTGGACGTTACGGAAAAACTTCCCGGAACCGGTGACGATAAACGGCTGGTTTGCCAGCGTTGGCATCGGCTGGCTCAGAGCGATGTAGCGCGGTTTCGCGTGAAAATCGGCCGCGAACGGTTCGATATCCGCCTCGTCAAGGCGTAGCGTCAGATTACCGCCGTTGCGTTCATCCCAGCCCTTCAGCCAGGCATCAGTCGTGGCTTTAATCATGCCCTGGACGAACCAGGCGTTGATGATGTTGTGCATAGTCTTGTGTTTCCTGTTGATGAATATCCCGGAGGCGGTGCCGTGCACCTGTCCGGGCTACGAAACGGCATAAAATGCCGTTCCCGTAAGCCGCTATCCGGCAATGATGATTAGCCGCGTTGACTTAAAACCGCTGTTTCATAGGCCCGGACGCTATCCAGCCACTGGCTGCCTGCCGGGGTGTCGTGGCGCTGACAGTACATCTCCCAGGCAGCCTGCCACGGCAGGCATTTCTGCTCTTCCAGCAGGGCCAGACGGGCGGTGTAGTCGCCATCAGCTTCCAGCTGACGCAGCTGTTCAGTCGGTTCCAGCAAGGCACGCAGCAGCGCTTTTTTCATGTTGCGGGTCCCGATCACCCATGCGGCGATGCGGTTAATTGAGGCATCAAAGAAATCGAGGCCGATATGTACGCGGTCGAACAGGTTGTGGCGGATAATTTCGCTGGCGATGGCCTGGGTTTCATCATCCAGCAGCACAACGTGGTCGCTATCCCAGCGTACCGGACGGCTCACGTGCAGCAGCAGGCGCGGGATATAGAGCATGGCGGCGGAGATCTTGTCAGAAATCACCTCCGTTGGATGGAAGTGGCCGGCATCCAGGCACAGAGCGGTCTGGCGGCTGGTGGCGTAACCCATGTAGAACTCGTTGGAGCCAACGGTGTAGCTTTCCGCGCCGATACCGAACAGCTTGCTCTCTACGGCATCGATATGATGCGCCGGGTCGAGTTTTTCGCTGATGACCTCATCCAGCGCATTGAGCAGACGTTGGCGCGGGGCAAAACGGTCAACGGTAATATCTTTCATACCGTCGGGGATCCAGATATTCATCACCGACGGCGTGCCCAGCTGCTCGCCGAAATACGCAGAGACGCGACGGCTGGCTTTGCAGTGATCGATCCAGAACTGGCGGATTTCGTCGTTGGCGTGAGACAGCGTAAAACCGTCGGCGCTCAGCGGGTGGGAGAAACAGGAGGGGTTAAAATCCAGCCCCAGCTTATTGGTTTTGGCCCACTCAACCCAGTTGCGGAAATGTTCTGGTTTGATTTCATTGCGTGCCACCGGCGTGTCTGATTCCAGATAGAGCGCGTGCAGATTCAGGCGTTTCGGCCCTGGAATCAGACTTAACGCCTGCTCAAGGTCGGCGCGCAGCTCGCTGGCGTTACGGGCTTTGCCCGGATAGTTTCCCGTGGCCTGAATACCGCCCGTCAGGTTCCCCTCCGGGTTTTCAAAGCCGGCGACGTCATCGCCCTGCCAGCAGTGCATCGAAACGGGCAGCCGGTCCAGCTGACGCAGGGCCTCCTCGACATCCACGCCAACGGCAGCGTAGCGCTGTTTAGCAATGTCCCAGGCTTGTTCAAGTTGAGTGGTCATGCGCAAAGCTCCTTAGTCTGTTGTGGCTGAAACTGCGCCACGAAGCGGGCAATTTCATGTTCAGGATTGGGGGTAAAAGTGGTCAGCGCGGAGTTGCGGCGTACCACCTGACGGAAATCGTCGACGTTATTCAGCTCGTCCAGGGTCATCAGCTGGATGCCAATATTGCCCAGCGTGGAGGCCTCTACGGGGCCCGCGACGACGGTGATGCCGCAGGCGTCGGCACACAGCTGATTGAGTAATTCGTTCTGGCAGCCGCCGCCCACGATATGCAGCTGGCTGAATGGCCGGCCCCGGAGCTGGGCCAGTTCGCGGAGTACACGGGCGTACAGCAGAGCCAGGCTGTCAAAAATACAGCGAGCCAGTTCGGCGTCGTCGTTGGGAACCGGCTGCCCGGATTCACGGCAGGCGGCCTGAATTTCGGCGCTCATATTGGGCGGATTGATAAAGCGATCGTCGTTGCAGTCAATCACAAAGCGACAGGCCGGAAGCCGCTCGGTACGGGCGATAAGCGCTGAGAGGTCGCCGACGTTTTGTTCTTTCAGCACACGCTGTAGCAGCCAAAGTCCCATGATATTTTTCAGCACCCGATAGCGCCCTTCGGCACCACCTTCATTGGTGATATTGGCCTGCAGGGCATCGCTGCCGGTGTACGGGGTTTTGCTTTCAAAACCCATCAGCGACCAGGTACCGGAAGAGAGCCAGGCGGCGTCAGGATCCTGCTGCGGGACGGCTATCACTGCGCTGGCGGTATCGTGGCTGGCGACGGCCACCACCGGAATGGCGTTGCCCTGCGGGCATATCCAGTGGCCGATCACGTTACCGGGATGGCTGGGAGTGCCAAACCAGGCGCGCGGCGCGCCGCTCCAGTTCAGCAGATCTTCATCCCAGCTATCGCTATTAATATTGACCAGTTGGGTGGTAGTAGCGTTGGTGTATTCCCAGTTCAGTTTGCCGGTGAGGCGGAAGCTGAAATAGTCCGGGATCAGCAGCGCATGCGAAACCTGGCTGACCAGCTCCGGCTGCTGCTCAACCAGCGCACGTAGCTGATAAAGGGTATTGAAGGGCATAAACTGGATGCCGCTGCGGCGGTAGATTTCGGCGCGACCTATCTGCTCTTCGGCATGAAGCATCAGACCGTGGGTCCGGGCGTCGCGATAGGAGACCGGCAGGCCCACGCGCTGTCCGTGCTCATTCAGCAGGACGTAATCCACGCCCCAGGTATCAATCCCGATACTGTCGATGAGAATGCCCTGCTCACAGACCTTTACCAGTCCGCGGCGAATTTCACCTTCCAGACGGTCGACATCCCAGCAGTCGTAGCCATCCACCTTTTGCAGGCTATTAGTAAAGCGGTGAATTTCGCGCAGCGTTAGCGTGCGCGGCCCGCATTCATAGCTGGCAAGCATCACCCGCCCGCTGGAGGCGCCTAAATCAACGGCTACACAATGACGAAAACTCATGGGGAGATCCTTGTGAAAATCATTGTCAGCAGTCTAAAAAAGTCGTGAATCTGACACCTTCTTGCCACTGACAGGGAAAACAGGCGGCTGGCAAGAAAGCAAAGATGACCGTGAGGAAGCTCACAGTTCCTGTTCATGGGGGCCTGGGGCGGGGATGTGATGTTGTCCGCAGTTCCCGATCTTTCCGGCTGTTTCTTGAAAAAGCGGCAGGATTTACGATGTTTGCGGTTAAAAATTGAAGGCCGGATTGCGGACCCTTAATTACTATTTGCTGCACTGACTGATAACATTTCTCATTTCGAGGGCGCCGTTATGACCATATTGCACAGTGTGGATTTCTTTAAGTCCGGGACGTCTGCTGTTGCCATTGAGCCACGCCTCCCTCAGTCGGCGTTCCCGGAACATCACCACGATTTCCATGAAATCGTTATCGTTGAGCATGGAACAGGGATTCATGTTTTCAATGGTCAGCCCTATACCATCAGCGGCGGTTCAGTATGTTTTATTCGCGATCACGACCGACATCTCTATGAACATACAGACAATTTATGCCTGACCAATGTGCTCTATCGTGCGCCGGACGCTTTTCGTTTTCTGAATGGTGTCAATCAACTGCTGCCGCAGGAGCAAGAGGGAAACTATCTTTCCCACTGGCGGGTGAACCAGGCGGTATTGCAGCAGGTGCGGCTGATCGTCGGGCAGATGGAAAATGTTGGCCCTGAATCGGATATGCATACCCTCGCCGAACGGGAGATTCTCTTTATGCAGCTGCTTGTCCTGCTGCGTAAAAGCAGTCTCGCGGAAGGGGCGGCTGATAATGAAGCCCGGCTTAACCATCTGATGGCCTGGCTGGAAGATCACTTTGCTGAGGATGTCTGCTGGGAGGAAGTAGCGGCTAAATTTTCCCTGTCGCTGCGGACGTTACATCGTCAGTTGAAACAGCAAACCGGCCTGACGCCGCAGCGCTATCTCAACCGGGTGCGCCTGATGAAGGCACGGCACCTGCTACGCCACAGTGATGAGAGCGTCACAGATATCGCATTTCGCTGTGGTTTTGGCGACAGTAACCACTTTTCAACGCTTTTTCGCCGAGAGTTTTCCTGGTCACCGCGCGATATTCGTCAGGGCAGGGACGCCATTCTTCAGTAACGCGAGAGCAGTCAACGTTTTAGCGGGTAAAAACGCCAATAATAAAATGTTATTAGCGGTGGAGTTCTTGTGGTGGCCGGTCAGCTGATTCTGCGCAAAGATGAGTTTTTTGCCTCTCCTTCTCAGGCGGTAGCGGTTGCCGACCGGTACCCGCAAAATGTCTTCGCCGAACACACCCACGAGTTCTGTGAACTGGTGCTGGTGTGGCGAGGAAATGGCCTGCATGTCCTTAACGATCGCCCGTGGCGCATTACCCGCGGCGATCTGTTTTATATTCGCGCCGAAGACAAACACTCCTACGCCTCCGTGAATGATTTAGTCCTGCAAAACGTTATCTATTGCCCGGATCGGCTACGGCTGAATTTTGACTGGGCGGCCCATATTCCCGGCCTGTTTGGTACATCGTGGATGCCGCACTGGCGAATTGGCAGTTCTGGCATGGCTCCGGTTCGCCAGGTCATAACTCAGCTGGAGCAAGAGAGCGCCCGCAGCGATATGCAGGCGAATAATATGGCCGAGTTGCTGTTTGCCCAGCTGGTGCTGATTCTTCATCGCCACCGCTACGCCACCGACAATCGGGCGGCGACCCAAAGCGAAACGCTCCTCGATAAGCTGCTGACCGAACTGGCCGGCAGCCTGAACCGGCCATTTGTCCTCGATCTGTTTTGTGAACGGGAAGGATGCAGCGAACGCGCGCTGCGCCAGCAGTTTCGCCAGCAGACCGGGATGACAATTAACCACTACCTGCGTCAGCTACGTATCTGCCATGCGCAATATTTATTGCAGCATACCGAGCGGTTGATTGGTGATATTGCGATGCAGTGTGGGTTTGAAGACAGCAACTATTTCTCCGTCGTTTTTAACCGCGAAATTGGCATGACCCCGGGGCAGTGGCGGCAACGCAGTCGCGTTGCCGCATAGGGCGCTAGTTGGCCATTCCCAGGCCAACGATATTGGCGGCAATGATTATCACCACGCAGCCCAGACTTAACACGCTGACCGGACGACGACCGGCGTTGTTCCACTCTTTCAGCACCAGCCCGACCAGCCCGCCACACAGCACATAGAAGCTCATATGCAGCATCCAGCTCATGTAGTCATACTGCGCGGGAATGCTGGCGTGACCCCAGGCATAGAAGAAAAACTGGAGATACCACATCAGACCGCCCAGCGCCGACAGCAGTACGTTGGTGATGATCAGCGGTTTTGCCAGCGAGAAGTCGGCTTTGATCGACAGGTTTTTGACTTTTGCCAGACGAATAAAACAGAAGCCTAGATTGACCAGCGCGCCGCCGCCCATAATCACCACGTAGCTGGGCAGCGCGGTATAGAGCGGGTCAACGCCGAGCGCCGCTGCGGCATCATGCATCGGCCTGGCGGCGTTCATTGCAAAGGACATACCGGCAGAAAAAATGCCGCACATCACCGCCAGCATCAGCCCTTTTTTCAGATTGAAATCTTCGGCTTTAATGCCCATCTTGCGCTCTTTCAACTGGCCGGCCCGGGTGACAATTGCTACGCCGATCACCGCAACCAGCACGCCGAGCAGCGTCATCTGGCCACCCTGCGTGTGAAGAAGTACATCGATCTGCCCGTTGATAATCGGGGTCATCAGCGTACCGACAATCAGGGTGATCCCGATAGCAATACCGATTCCCATCGACATACCGAGGTAGCGCATGGTCAGGCCGTAGTTAATGTTGCCGATCCCCCACATGGCGCCAAACAGGAATACCGGCAGGAGCGTGGAGGCGTTGAAGGAGCGGTAATAGGCCCAGAAATCGGGCAGGAGCATGGCGCTGATGGCCCAGGGGAGAATCAGCCAGGAGACGATTCCGCCGATCGACCACATGGTTTCCCATGACCACTGTTTAACTTGCTTGAACGGGGCATAGAAACAGGCTGCACTGGCCGCACCTATCAAATGCCAAAAAATACCCATCGTAATCGCGTGATTCATTGATTTTATCCTCATCTATTTTTTATCGGATAAATCTTCTTCCGACACGATGAGTGTAAAAATCGGTCAGTTTTCTCGCCTTCAGGCTGTTGCCACGTGATGCAGAACCCTGGCAACCAACAACTTAATTACTTGTTCCAGCTCACAAAAACGCGGGTATGCCCTGAGGTTATAACCTTATTAAAAATACGGCATTGATAAGCGTTTTCAATATCATTTAATTAACTATAATGAACCAACTGCTTACGCGGCCTTAACACTTCCTGCCGCTTGACAATAATGGAGATGATTATGAGTTATACACTGCCAGCCCTGCCGTACGCTTATGACGCCCTGGAACCGCACTTTGATAAGCAGACGATGGAAATCCATCATACTAAGCACCACCAGGCCTACGTTAACAATGCTAACGCTGCGCTGGAGAGCCTGCCGGAATTCGCTAGCCTGTCTGTTGAAGAGTTGATTACTAAACTGGATCAGCTGCCGGCTGACAAAAAAGGCGTTCTGCGTAACAACGCGGGCGGCCACGCTAACCACAGCCTGTTCTGGAAAGGCCTGAAAACCGGTACAACCCTGCAGGGCGACCTGAAAGCTGCTATCGAACGTGATTTCGGTTCCGTTGATAACTTCAAAGCTGAGTTTGAAAAAGCGGCTGCGACTCGCTTCGGTTCTGGCTGGGCATGGCTGGTACTGAAGGGTGACAAACTGGCCGTGGTTTCTACCGCGAACCAGGACTCCCCGCTGATGGGTGAAGCTATCTCTGGTGCTTCCGGCTTCCCGATTCTGGGCCTGGACGTCTGGGAACACGCTTACTACCTGAAATTCCAGAACCGCCGCCCGGACTACATCAAAGAGTTCTGGAACGTGGTTAACTGGGACGAAGCAGCAGCGCGTTTTGCCGCCAAAAAATAAGGTTGCATTGTGCTGAACGAGAAGCGAGTCTGATGACTCGCTTTTTTTGTATCGGCACAAGGAGCAGCAGATGCACTATCCGCTAAACGTCTATATCGGTCGCGTTCGCGACTATCCCGGCAGCCGCCCGAGCGCCATCCATAAAATTCAGGTCGACGGTGAATTAACCCTTGGTGAGCTGGGGCTGGAAGGCGATGAGCAGGCGGAAATCAAAATTCATGGCGGGCCGGATCGCGCACTTTGCCACTATCCACGCGAACACTATGCCGACTGGATCCGTGAGTTTCCCGAACAGGCCGACCTTTTTTGCTCGCCGGCATTTGGCGAAAACCTCTCTACCGAGGGGCTGACGGAGAAAAATGTTTGCATCGGCGATATCTTCCGCTGGGACGAGGCGCTAATCCAGGTCACCCAGCCACGATCACCGTGTTTCAAACTCAACTTCCATTTTGGCATCAGTGATATGGCGCAGCGGATGCAGCAAAACGGCAAAATCGGCTGGCTTTACCGTGTGATTGCGGGCGGTCATGTATCCAGCGATGCTCCACTGGAACGGGTGTCGCAGGTGAGCGATGTGAGCGTATATGAAGCCGGCGCGATTGCCTGGCATATGCCGTTCGACGACGAACAGTATCATCGCCTGCTGTCCGCGGCGGGACTGTCGGTGAGCTGGACCCGAACCATGCAGAAGCGGCGTTTAAGCGGGCAGATCGAAGATAATTCGCGGAGATTGTGGGGGAAGTAATTCGCTCATATCTGCTGGCGGTGAAGTGCGGATACGCTTTATCCCGCAGGCAGGGGCCGGGATACTCGTTTCTGGACGGTTGATATCACCCGGCTGCGGACGTTGCCAGCCGGGCGTGATGACATCAGGTGCGTTTATACAGCGGTAGCCAGATGGTCAGCCGCAGCCCGCCTAGCGGACTGTCATCGGCTTTGACCCAACCGCGATGTTGCTGAATCGCCGCTTCAACAATCGCCAGCCCCAGGCCGGTGCCGCCAGACTCGCGATCGCGTGCTTCGTCGGTACGGTAGAACGGGCGGAAAATCTGCTCGCGATCTTCCGGACTGACGCCCGGACCGTCATCATCGACGTTAACCGTGATGCCGTCTTTATCCACCGAAAAACTGACTGAAATTTTAGTGTGCGAATAGCGCAGCGCGTTGCGCACGATATTTTCCAGTGCACTCTCCAGCGCATTAGGGTTGCCATACAGCGGCCAGGGGCCCGGCGGATACTCCACGGTAAAGGATTTTCCGACCTGTTCAGCCTCGAACGCGGCGTTATCCAGTACTTCTCCCCACAGCTGATTGGCTTTCACCGTTTCGCTGACCAGCGCGTTGTTCGCCTGATTGCGCGACATCACCAGCAGGTCGTTAATCATGCTGTCCAGCCGGTGGGCTTCGGTTTCAATGCGCTCAAGTTCTTTGCTCTCGCCGCTGCGACGGCGCAGCAAAGCGGTGCCCAGCTGCAGGCGCGTCAGCGGCGTGCGCAGTTCGTGGGAAATATCAGACAGCAGGCGCTGCTGACCGGTCATCATTCGTTCCAGCGCCGTGACCATCTGGTTAAAGCTCGCCCCGGCGGCTAAAAACTCCTGCGGACCGGCTTCCAGTTCTGGATGCTGACGCAGGTTACCCTGTGCGACCTCATCAGCGGCATTCTTCAACTTACGAGCCGGTTTTGCCAGACTCCATGCCAGCCACAGTAGCAGCGGTGAACTGACCAACATGGTGACGATAAGCAGGAGCAGCGGGCGGTCGAACAGCAGGTTGATAAAGTCTGACTGGGATGTACTGGCAGGGCGGATTAGATAGAGTTGGTAATTATCTTCCCCATCCCTGACGGAAAACGGACCGACCATTTCCAGACGGCCATAGCGTTTTTTCTGCGGATGATCGGCATTATCGGCCTGGCCGATAAAGTTACGAATGATCTGCATTTCGTTGCGTTCTGCACCGATCACGCGGCCTTCGCTGGTCACCAGCAGTAAGCGCTGTCCAGGCGGAGCCCACTTATCGATAGCGCGAAACAGACGACGCCACCACATCAGATCGTTTGGTGGGTCGGTCGCCAGTTCGGCCTCGACGTGCTGCTCAATCATGGTGCCCTGGCGCTGTTCGCTCTCCAGCAGTTCAGTCATCTGGCGAGAATCCAGCTTGGGCAACATCAGAACCAGCATCAACACCAGCGCCAGCGTGAGCCAGAAAATAGCGAAGATGCGTGCGGTTAAACTTCCTATCATGAAGCTGAAACCATCAGGTAGCCGCGTCCGCGCAGGGTTTTAAACCACGGGTGACCGTCTTTACGCTCTGGCAGCTTACGACGCAAATTGGAAATATGCATGTCGATAGCACGATCGAACGGCGTCAGGCGTTTTCCCAATACTTCCTGGCTCAGGTGTTCACGAGAGACGACCTGGCCAAGATGCTGCGCCAGCAGGTAGAGCAGGGTGAACTC
The DNA here is from genome assembly GCF_051131765.1 of Klebsiella sp. I138. Taxonomy (NCBI): domain Bacteria; kingdom Pseudomonadati; phylum Pseudomonadota; class Gammaproteobacteria; order Enterobacterales; family Enterobacteriaceae; genus Klebsiella; species Klebsiella sp. I138. The sequence continues at coordinate 4,028,147 of NZ_CP180447.1, read as the reverse complement.
TGTGCCGGTCAGTTCCAGAGTCTGTCCATCGAAATTGGCTTCCTGGCGGCCTGGGTTGAGGCTTAAGGCGTCAACTTCCAGCGTCGGGGAACCGGCTTCGGTCGTTTGCTGCTGCTCGCTCCAGTGAGACCGGCGCAGAATCGCGCGTATACGCGCCACCAGCTCACGATCGTTGAACGGCTTAGGCAAGTAATCATCCGCGCCCAACTCGAGGCCGAGAACGCGATCCAGCTCGCTGCCGCGGGCAGTTAGCATGATAACCGGGGTCTGGTGTGTCTGACGCAACTCTTTAAGCGTATCGATACCGTTTTTCTTCGGCATCATCACATCAAGCAAAAGTAAATCGATACTGTCGTCCAGAAGGGCCAGCGCCTGTTCCCCGTCATGGGCTACGAGCACGTTAAATCCTTCCATATCGAGCAGCTCTTTTAACAGGGAGGTGAGCTCCCGGTCATCATCAACTAACAGGATTTTATTCATTGTTTAAATACCTCCGAGGCAGAAATTACGTCATCAAGGCTCGCTAATCCATGACTTTACGTTGTTTTACACCCCCTGACGCATGTTTGCAGCCCGAATCGTAGACTGTATCTCGTTGAATCGCTACACAGGCACAAACGTATTGGGAGTATGTGATGCGCAATGTTATTGCTGCCGTCATGGCCTCAACGCTGGCACTAAGTGCATATAGCCACGCCGCTGAAGTCGTTACCAGCGTTAACTGGCTCCCCGGAGACGACGGGGCGCAGCGCACCAGCCAGAGTCATATGTTTGACGGCATAAGTTTAACCGAACAGCAACGTCAGCAGTTACGAGATCTTATGCGACGGGCGCGCCACGACAGGCCACCCATTAATGTTAGCGAAATGGAGACAATGCATCGTCTTGTCACCGCAGAAAATTTTGATGAAAACGCTGTGCGCGCTCAGGCAGATAAAATGGCGCAGGAACAGGTTGCCCGTCAGATTGAAATGGCGAAGGTCCGCAACCAGATGTATCACCTGTTAACGCCGGAGCAGCAAGCGGTTCTCAATGCTAAACACCAGCAACGAATGGATCAGTTGCGTGAGGTTGCAAGGATGCAAAAAGGATCAGCAACCATGCTGTCGAGTAGTAGCAATACCGTGCAACCCCAGTAGTAGACCCTGTTTTCCTTGCCATAGACACCATCCCTGTCTTCCCCCACATGATGTGGGGGTTTTTTTTGTCTGTCATTCTGCAAACGTCTTCCCCCCTTGCTCCTCGTTGCGGCAAAAGTTCAGGTTATACTAAGCCCATCGCCGAAAAGGAGCATGTATGAATCAATCTTATGGGCGGCTGGTGAGCCGTGCGGCTATTGCGGCGACGGTGATGGCGTCCGCGTTACTTTTGATCAAGATTTTTGCGTGGTGGTATACCGGCTCGGTGAGTATTCTGGCTGCGCTTGTGGACTCTCTGGTGGATATAGCCGCTTCGTTAACGAACCTACTGGTGGTGCGTTATTCGCTCCAGCCCGCGGATGAAGAACATACTTTCGGTCACGGCAAGGCAGAATCGCTGGCCGCACTGGCGCAAAGTATGTTTATTTCCGGGTCAGCGCTGTTTCTGTTTTTGACCGGTATTCAACACCTGGCGCGTCCGGAGCCGATGCAGGCGGCTGGGATCGGCATGATTGTGACGCTGATTGCCTTGGTCAGCACGATGGTGCTGGTGACTTTCCAGCGCTGGGTGGTCAGAAAAACGCAAAGTCAGGCAGTGCGAGCAGATATGCTTCATTATCAGTCTGATGTTATGATGAACGGCGCAATTCTGGTCGCGCTGGGCCTGTCCTGGTATGGCTGGCATCGTGCCGACGCGCTGTTTGCGCTGGGGATTGGCATCTATATTTTATATAGCGCTCTGCGTATGGGCTATGACGCCGTTCAGTCGTTGTTAGACCGTGCGCTTCCTGATGAGGAACGTCAGGAAATTATCAATATCGTGACCGAATGGCCAGGCGTCAGCGGGGCACACGATCTACGGACGCGGCAGTCAGGGCCGACTCGCTTTATTCAAATACATCTGGAAATGGAAGATAACCTCCCGTTGGTTCAGGCACACGTCATTGCCGACCAGGTGGAGCAGGCGATTCTGCACCGTTTCCCGGGTTCTGATGTCATTATTCATCAGGATCCCTGTTCTGTGGTGCCGCTGGCGCGGCAGGGCGTTTTTTGAGCTTTGGGTTATAGTCTGTAAACTCGATGTAAAAGTGTGGGGCAGATCGGCATTATTTGTATAAATTACCGCCGTTTGGTCTGACCTGAATCAATTCAGCCAGAAGCGTTTGATATACTATTGCAATTATCGTCGTGCACTCCTGGTGAAGGAGCGCTTCAGGCAACAGGATTATTTTTTGCTTCCTAAGTTCAGAGGTAGTCATGATTAAGAAAATCGGTGTGTTGACAAGTGGCGGTGATGCGCCGGGCATGAACGCGGCAATTCGCGGCGTTGTGCGCGCAGCATTAACGGAAGGTCTGGAAGTTTTTGGAATCTATGACGGTTACCTCGGCCTGTATGAAGATCGCATGGTTCAGCTCGACCGCTATAGCGTTTCCGACATGATCAACCGTGGCGGCACCTTCCTGGGTTCAGCGCGCTTCCCGGAGTTCCGTGAAGAGCATATTCGTGCCGTTGCGCTGGAGAACATGAAAAAGCGTGGCCTGGATGCGCTGGTCGTTATCGGCGGTGATGGTTCTTACATGGGGGCGATGCGCCTGACTGAAATGGGCTTCCCGTGCATCGGCCTGCCGGGCACTATCGATAACGATATCAAAGGCACTGACTACACCATCGGTTTCTTTACCGCGCTGAGCACCGTAGTTGAAGCGATTGACCGTCTGCGCGACACGTCCTCTTCTCACCAGCGTATTTCTGTTGTTGAAGTGATGGGTCGCTACTGTGGCGATCTGACCCTGGCTGCGGCTATTTCCGGCGGCTGCGAGTTTATTATGGTACCTGAGGTTGAATACACGCGTGACGATCTGGTTTCAGAGATCAAAGCGGGTATCGCTAAAGGTAAGAAACACGCCATTGTTGCTATCACTGAGCACATGTGTGACGTGGACGAACTGGCGCATTTCATTGAGAAAGAGACCGGCCGTGAAACTCGTGCGACCGTTCTGGGCCATATTCAGCGCGGGGGTTCCCCGGTTCCTTATGACCGCATCCTGGCATCCCGCATGGGCGCCTACGCCATTGAACTGCTACAGCAGGGCTTCGGCGGCCGCTGTGTCGGTATTCAAAACGAGAAGCTGGTGCATCACGACATCATCGACGCTATCGAGAACATGAAGCGTCCGTTCAAAAATGACTGGCTGGATTGCGCGAAGAAACTGTACTAATTCTGGCGTGACAAAAATGAAAAGGCCTTCTCTCTGAGAAGGCCTTTTTTATTGCGCCTGACGGGTTATTCGATATCCAGCGCATCCTCGGAGAGGATGATCCCGGTGTTATCGGCATACAGATGGTCACCAGAGAAGAAGGTCACACCGCCGAAATTGACGCGGACGTCGCTTTCGCCGATACCTTCGCCAGCGGCGCCCACGGGGATGGCGGCCAGCGCCTGGATACCGATATCCAGGTCTTCAAGGTCGTCTACCTGACGCACCGCGCCATAGACCACTATCCCTTCCCACTCATTCTGTACGGCAAGACGCGCCAGGTCGGCGTCAATCAACGCACGTCGGACAGAACCTCCACCATCGATCAGTAAGATGTGACCACGGCCGTTCTGTTCGAGCATATCGTATAGCAACCCGTTATCCTCGAAACATTTCACCGTGATGATTTGTCCACCAAACGACGACCGTCCTCCAAAGTTGGAGAACAGAGGTTCCACTACGTTGACATCCTCCTGGTAGATGTCACAAAGCTCGGAAGTATCGTATTTCATAGGCTTAACGTTCAGTTGCTGCGAGAGATTTTAGTATATCTCGCGAATCGCATTGTTGGCAAAATCATCAATTGTTAATTGATATTTGTCAGTTAACCCACCAGCTTGCTGCAAACAATTCCAATGACAAACAGCAGGTTGGTCAACAGCGCGGCTTTTACCGTCCGTTCCAGCATTGGGCGCATCGCCACTGGCTCGCGCTCGTTCATCACAAATCGCGCCTGCTTCACCAGCAGCGGCGTGGCGAGCATAAACAGCCAGCCCCATGGGCTATGTAGGGAAATCAGATTAAACAGCGCCAGACACAGCGGGGCGCCGATGAGCAGGCAAGTGTGATACCGACGGGCGTTGAGTGGCCCCAGGCGTACCGCCAGGGTATTTTTGCCGTTCTCTCTGTCGCTGTCGATATCGCGCAGATTATTGATATTCAATACCGCAGCGGCTAACAGACCGCAGGCGGTGGCTGGCAGGAAAATCGTTGCTTCGATCGTATGGGCCTGGAGATACCAGCTCCCCGCAACGCTAAGCCAGCCAAAGAAGACCAGCACGGAGATATCGCCAAGGCCGATATAGCCATAGGGCCGGGTACCAACGGTGTAGGTAATCGCCGCGATAATCGCTAAGCTGCCGAGCACCATAAAGCCAATAAAATCGGCCATCGTCTGCCAGGCGCTAAACAACAATGCTAGCCCGGAGAGGCAAATCAGCACCACGGTGACGATCAGCGCGCGCTTCATTTGCGCCTGGGTGATAGCACCTTTCTGCATGCCGCGCAGCGGCCCTATACGGTCAGGTTTATCGCTGCCTTTAACGGCATCCCCATAATCGTTGGCCAGGTTGGATAAGATTTGAAGCAGGCCGGCGGTTATCAGGGCCAGTAGCGCCACCCAGGGATCGAAGTACCCCTGCTGCCATGCGAGCGCCGTGCCGACAACAATGGCGGAAAAGGCCAGCGGCAGGGTTTTTGGTCGTAGGCTTTCCAGCCAGGCCTGGGTTCGGTTTATCGGTTGTTCAGTCATAGGTTCCGGCCAATAAAAATGGGGCTATACCCGTCATCCTTCAAACTGCCTCGTTGTTGGCTTCGCCCGCTCACCCCGGTTGCTTACTTGAGTAAGCAACCGGGGATTATCAGGCTAGCCGCCTTGACGCAGCTTGAATGATTTCGTGTATCTATAGCCCCATCTATAGTGATGAAAATATATTGAACCGGATTATAGGATAAAACGACTCAGATCTTCATCTGCCACCAGTACATCCAGATGCTTACCGACATACTCAGCATCAATAGTGATGCTTTGGCCGCTCATTTCGCTGGCATCGTAGGAGATGTCTTCAATCAGACGTTCCAGTACGGTGTGCAGGCGGCGAGCGCCGATGTTTTCTGTCGTTTCGTTAACCTGCCACGCCGCCTGAGCGATGCGTTTGATACCGTCTTCAGTAAACTCGATGCTTACGCCTTCGGTCGCCATCAGCGCTTTATACTGGACGGTGATTGACGCGTTCGGCTCGGTCAGGATGCGTTCGAAATCTTCTGTCGTCAGCGCTTTCAGTTCAACGCGAATCGGCAGACGGCCCTGCAGTTCAGGGATAAGATCGGACGGGCTGGCCACCTGGAATGCGCCAGAGGCGATAAACAGGATGTGGTCGGTTTTCACCATGCCATGCTTGGTCGATACCGTACAGCCTTCTACCAGCGGCAGCAGGTCACGCTGAACGCCTTCGCGAGACACGTCCGGACCGGAGCTGTTGCCACCACGCTTACAGATTTTGTCGATTTCGTCGATAAACACGATACCGTGCTGTTCAACGGCATCGATGGCATCCTGCTTCAGCTCTTCCGGGTTGACCAATTTCGCCGCTTCTTCTTCAATCAGCAGCTTCATTGCGTCTTTGATTTTCAGCTTGCGCGGTTTCTGTTTCTGACCGCCCAGATTCTGGAACATCGACTGCAGCTGGCTGGTCATCTCTTCCATGCCCGGAGGGGACATGATTTCCACGCCCATCGGCGCGGCGGCGAGATCGATCTCGATTTCTTTATCGTCGAGCTGGCCTTCACGCAGTTTTTTGCGGAACGCCTGGCGCGCAGCGGACGGTTCCTGAGGTGCTTCAGCCTGGCCCCAGTTGTTTTTTGCCGGAGGGATCAGCACATCCAGAATGCGCTCTTCCGCCAGCTCTTCCGCGCGATAGCGGTTTTTATCAATGGACTGCATGCGAACCATTTTGATCGCCGCATCGGTCAGATCGCGGATGATAGAATCCACTTCTTTCCCGACATAGCCCACTTCGGTGAATTTTGTTGCTTCAACTTTGATGAACGGTGCGTTGGCCAGCTTCGCCAGACGACGAGCAATTTCGGTTTTACCCACACCGGTCGGGCCGATCATCAAAATGTTTTTCGGCGTGACTTCGTGGCGCAGCTCTTCGTTCAGCTGCATACGGCGCCAGCGGTTACGCAGCGCGATAGCGACAGAACGCTTTGCCGCGTCCTGACCAATAATATGTTTGTCGAGTTCGCTGACAATTTCGCGTGGGGTCATTTCAGACATGGGAGATCCTTACGCTTTAGAGGCTAATTCTTCGATGGTGTGGAAATGGTTGGTATAAATGCAGATATCACCTGCAATATTCAACGCCTTTTCTGCGATATCGCGCGCGCCCATATCGGTGTTTTCCAGCAGAGCACGGGCCGCGGCCTGGGCGTAGGGACCACCGGAGCCGATAGCAATCAGGTCGTTTTCTGGCTGTACCACGTCACCGTTGCCGGTGATGATCAGCGAAGCGTTTTCGTCCGCCACGGCCAGCAGAGCTTCCAGTTTGCGCAGCATACGGTCGGTACGCCAGTCTTTTGCCAGCTCCACGGCGGCCTTGACCAGGTGGCCCTGATGCATTTCCAGTTTACGTTCAAACAGTTCGAACAGCGTGAAGGCGTCAGCGGTGCCGCCGGCAAAGCCCGCGATCACTTTGTCGTTGTAGAGACGACGAACTTTTTTCACGTTACCTTTCATGACGGTATTGCCAAGCGTGGCCTGGCCATCACCGGCAATAACCACATGGCCGTTACGGCGAACACTAACTATTGTTGTCACGAGCAGACCCCTTGGTTACAAAAGCGGAATAGGGGCCCCGCGGTTTACGCGGGGCAGAATGCAATTATAGATGGGGGGGATTTTTAGGGTTTCAACCCCTGGCGGCGAGACGAATGCAGTTTGCGTGTCCGGCCATCTTCAGGCGGGTGATCATATCGTTGGCGTTTTCCTTGCCTTTCAGCGGCCCGATGACCACGCGATTCCAGCCATTGTTGGTGGTAATGTGCGATGAGAACCCTTCAAACGCCAGCTGCGCGCGAACGGTTTCCGCCTGCTCGGCGCCTTTAAAGGAGCCGCACTGAATCATCCAGCTGCGATCGTCTTTCTTCTCGGCAGCCGCCTTTGGCGCCTCTTCAACCCGAGCGACCGGTGCCGCCGCCTGAGTTTTAGGCTGTGCGGTAGTATGCGCTGGCGTCTGCAGCAGATCCTGATACGGCTGCTGCGTCGAGGCGGTTTGCTTCGGCTGCTGTGCCGGCTTCGGCTGCTGGTACGGCTGCTCCGCTACCCGCTGCTGCGCGCGCGGCTGTTGCTGCACCGGCGCCTGCTGCTGGGTTTGCGCCCACTGCTGCTGAGTTTGCTGCTGCTGTTGTACCTGCTGCTGCGCCAGACGCTGACGTTGTAGCGTCTGCTGGCGCTGAGCCGGGGTTTGTTCGTTCCATGGGACTTCGGTCAGCTGGGTTGGCTGCTGGCGCATATCCGCCTGCATTTGTGCCAGAAGCTGACGCTGTTCGTTGGTCAGCTGTTCGGGTTTCATGACTTCCCCGCCGGCTGTCGGTTCGGTAGGCGCACGTACGCCAGGCTGGCGGCTTTCCAGCTCTTTGATATAGCGCCAGCGCTCTTCCGGTTTTGGTGGGAGACCATTACCTGCCGCCTGACGGTTTTGCAGTGCTTCAGCTTCTTCTTTTTTATGGTGCGTGATGAAGTACAGCCCACCGATAAAGGCCACCAGTACTGCCGCCGCGATCGCAACCATAGTCGGTGAAACCGCAGGAAGGCTGCTCTGTTTATTCCTTGAGCTTCGGGTATTACCCTTTTTGCGCCGCGAAGAAGCCGGTTGGCTGCGGCGTACATAATCTCGTTGTGCCACTATCGTTTCGCTGTCTTATTCGTTCGTCAGTCCGCCATGTTACTTAAGCGGCGGGCCTTTGACCAGAAGAGCAGGCCCGAAAACCTGATGGTTATGCTCTGATTTTGCGCGTACTGCCGCGAACGATCAGTTCGCAGTCCAGCAATCGTGAACCGCTGTTCACATTATGACCATGTAACTGATCCAGTAACAGCAGCATGGCTTCGCGGCCAATATCAAAGCGCGGTTGCGCAACGGTCGTCAATGGTGGATCGCAAAATTCAGACAAAGAGATATTATCGAAACCGACAATCGACAGGTCGTCAGGTACTTTCAGACCCCGGCGTTTTGCCAACGACAGCGCCCCTAGCGCCATGATATCGCTGTGGCAGAAAACCGCGGTGGGCGGTACCGGCAGCGCCAGAAGCTGTTCCAGCGCGCTGGCCCCGGCCTCATAGGTAAAGTTACCGCGAGCGATATAGTGCGGGTCGATGGTAATCCCGCTGCGACGTAGCGCCTGCACGTAGCCCTGGAGGCGGTAGTGGCAGAGCGGCATCTCTTCCGGACCGGCGATACAGCCAATGCGCTGATGCCCCAGCTCATGCAGATAATTGACGGCATTAAATGCGGCGGTGAGGTTATCGATGTGTACCGTCGGCAGCTCCAGCTCCGGCGCAAACTCATTCGCCATGACCATCGGCGGCAGGTTGCGCTGTTCTTCAACGCCGGCGTCAAACGGCAAACGAGAGCCTAACAGCAGCATGCCGTCGATCTGCTTGGTAATAATCAGGTCGATAAAGGTCTTTTCCTGCCGGTTCTGATGGGCGCAGTCGCCGATCAGCACCAGATACCCCTGTTCCGCAGCGGTAATCTCAATGCCCCGGATAATCTCGCTGAAAAAGGGATCGCAAATGTCCGGTACGATGACCAGAATCGTACGCGATTCGTTGCGCTTCATATTTCGTCCGAGCGACTGCGGCAAATAGCCGACTTCAAGCGCCGCCTGCTCCACCCGGTTACGGGTAGTCTGAGAAACCTTATCGGGATTCATTAACGCTCGGGACACGGTTGCCGTTGAAACGTTTGCCTTTAGGGCGACGTCTTTCATTGTGGCGGCAACCACCTGTTTTTTGGGCTTCACCTGTTTTCTCCTCGCTGACTGGCGCAGACACATCCTTTGTGTTCTGACATCAGCAACATTTTTAGCAGATAGTCGATGCAGAGAGTTACAGAATTTTCATGAAAAACGTGATGGTTGTTGAATTTTTTCGATCCGTCTCGCAAGAGAAGGCTTAACCTTCAATAGGATCGACGTCCAGTACCCATTTTACTTTGCGTGCTTCCGGCAGCGTATTGATCAAGGCGAGCGTGCCGCTGACGATATGCTGCAAGCGAACGCGTGATGGATGCTGTAGCAGGATCTGCCAGCGCCAGCGGCCCCCGCGTTTAGGCGCCAGCGCCGGAACCGGACCGAGGACCCACAGTTTGTCATCGGCCAGCGGGCTGGCCTGGAGTAGATTGCGCAGCTGCTGCAGGAACAACGGGGCCTGCTGATTGTTATGATCTTCGGCCCGAATCAGCACGTGGCTGGTCCACGGCGGCAGTTGCATGGTCTGTCTTTCGGCCAGCGCCTGTTCGGCAAAGGCGTCGTAGCCTTTATACAGCAGCGTTTGCAGCAGCGGGTGTTCCGGGTGGTGGGTTTGCAGAATCACTTCGCCCTGTTTACCCGCCCGTCCGGCGCGACCGGAGACCTGGGTATAGAGCTGGGCAAAGCGCTCTGCCGAGCGAAAATCGGCGGAAAATAGCGCGCCGTCAACGTCCAGCAGCGATACCAGGGTGACGTCCGGGAAGTGATGGCCCTTGGCCAGCATTTGCGTACCGATCAGGATGCGCGCGCCGCCGCGATGGATATCGGAGAGATGCTGCTCGAGCGCACCTTTGCGGCTGGTGGTATCCCGGTCGACGCGCGAGATTGGCACACCGGGGAACAGCGGCGCCAGCGCCTGTTCCAGCTGCTCGGTACCCAGCCCGACCGGCACCAGATGTGTCGAACCGCAGGAGGGGCACTGGCGTGGAATTGGGCGCTGGCTGTCGCAGTGGTGGCAGCGTAAATGATGCTGTGCCTGATGCAGGGTGTAATAGCTGTCGCAGCGCGGGCATTCTGCTATCCAGCCGCAGTCGTGGCACAGCAGCGCGGGCGCAAAACCGCGGCGGTTTAAAAACAGAATCACCTGGTTATCGGCCTGCAAATGCTGGCGCATGCGGCTAATCAGCGCCGGTGAGAGCCCCGCCTGTAGCTGCTGCCCTTTTAAGTCCAGTACGTGCTGCTGTGCCGGACGGGCGTTACCCGCTCGCTTGGTCAGCTTCAGCTGGCGATATTTACCCTGGCGAACGTTATATAAGGTTTCCAGCGCCGGGGTTGCCGACCCCAGAATAATCGGGATTTGCTCACTATGGGCGCGCCAGACCGCCAGATCGCGGGCGTGATAGCGCCAGCCTTCCTGCTGTTTATAGGAGCTGTCGTGCTCCTCATCGATAACGATCACCCCGAGGTCTTTAAATGGCGTAAACAGCGACGAGCGCGTGCCGATGACGATGGCCGCCTCGCCGTTTTTGGCTTTCAGCCATGCGGAAAGCCGCTCGCTGTCATTAAGGCCGGAGTGCAGGACCTCAACTGGCGCGTTAAATCGCTCGCGGAAACGGGCGATAGTTTGCGGCGTCAGGCCTATTTCCGGCACCATCACCAGCGCCTGCCGGCCTTGTGCCAGTACGTTTTCCAGCACGCTGAGATAGACTTCCGTTTTCCCGGAGCCGGTAATCCCCGCCAGCAGCCAGGTAGAGAAACGGTCCGATGCGCTGTGAATTGCCCCGACGGCGGTGGCCTGTTCGGTATTGAGGCGTAGCCGCTCGCCGGGAATAGCAAAGTGGGTACGCCAGTCGGTGAGGGCCGGCGATTCGCTTGCCAGCTCGCAAAGTCCTTTCCCGCGCAGGGCCTGCAGCGCCGCATCGTTAAACGCCAGCTCTGCAACCTGATGACGCCAGATCTTGCCCTGACGCAGAGCGGCCAGCGCCTGCTGTTGTTTCGGTGAGCGTTTGAGGCTGTTGATATCGACGGCTTGCCCCTGTTCGGTAGCAAACCAGTACCACTGCGGGGCCGCGCTGGCCGGTTTCCCCTGGCGAAGCATAATCGGCAGGGCGTGGAACAGCACATCTCCGATGGGATGGTGATAGTAGTCGGCGGCCCACAGTAGCAGCCGCCAGACGGAAGACGAAAATACCGGCTCGGCGTCCAGAATGTCGATGACCGGTTTGAGCTCGTTCAGCGGCAGCTCGCTGCGTTCGCTGACGGCGGTAACAATCCCAATGCGCTCCTGTTTGCCGAACGGCACGCGCACGCGGCAGCCTGCTTTAACCGACATTCCCTCAGGAAGCAGGTAGTCAAAGGTGCGGGGCAGCGGAACGGGCAGGGCAACGTGGGCGACGGGCATGTCATCTTCCTGACTTGAAATCTGGCCGGTTAGTATACACATTGTGATAAGGGCTCGCGGATCAGTTTGCATATGCTGGTCAAATTCTGTATGATTCGCCGCCTTTGGTGCGCTTCGTGCAGCATCAAAATCTATTACCCGGGAATTTCGCTTAGCGAAATCGAGCCGGGAAATTATTAACATCGCGTGGTGTCTGGCGTTAGGGCTGGAAGAGCGACGCGGCCTTAACTGAGGTTCTCCCATGAAAAAAGATATTCACCCGAAATACGAAGAAATTACTGCTTCTTGCTCTTGCGGTAATGTCATGAAAATCCGTTCTACCGTAGGTCACGACCTGAACCTCGACGTGTGCGGTAAATGCCACCCGTTCTACACTGGCAAGCAGCGTGATGTTGCGACCGGTGGCCGCGTTGACCGCTTCAACAAGCGCTTCAGCGTTCCAGGCTCCAGCAAGTAAGTTGCCGGAAGAAAAAACCGCCTCAGGGCGGTTTTTTTGTTTCTGTCGTTAGGTAATGCGCTGCATTCAGGACGGACAGGGACGTAAAAAAGGGCAGAAGTCACCTTCTGCCCTTTTTTATTGACTCAGTATTCCCACGTATCCGGGTCGATACCCATCTCGCGCATAATCTGTTTCGCCGCTTCCGGAATCTCATCGCTGCGCTCTTTACGCAGGTCTTCATCGTTAGGTAACGGTTGACCGGTAAAAGCATGCAGGAACGCTTCACACAGCAGTTCGCTATTGGTGGCGTGGCGCAGGTTGTTGACCTGACGACGCGTGCGTTCATCGGTGAGGATCTTCAACACCTTCAGAGGAATGGATACCGTAATTTTTTTTACTTGCTCACTCTTCTTACCGTGCTCAGCGTATGGGCTGATATATTCGCCGCTCCATTCAGCCATGAGATACCTTTAATCCTCTAGTCATTAGTTAAGGGCCTGAACTTAGAATCCTGGCCATAATTGCGCGTAGTTTACCGTAGAGGGGGCGTTCTGACACCCGCTAAGCCTCCGCAGAGATGCGCTAATGCATATAATTTTAACGGCTATTCTCTATTTGCTCAATCTATACGCAAAGAAGTTTAGATGTCCAGATGTATTGACGTCTATTGTGACAATGATTACTCTGGTGGCTGACTTTTCACCGACTCAGCCCAGGAACTGCCCAACATGACGCGTAAACAGGCCACCATCGCAGTGCGTAGCGGTTTAAATGACGACGAACAGTACGGTTGCGTTGTCCCGCCGATTCACCTTTCCAGTACCTACAACTTCACCGGCTTTAATGAACCTCGTGCCCACGACTATTCCCGCCGCGGTAACCCTACCCGCGATGTGGTGCAGCGTGCGCTGGCGGAGCTGGAAGGGGGCGCTGGCGCCGTTCTGACGAATACCGGCATGTCGGCGATTCTGCTGGTGACCACCGTCTACCTGAAACCGGGCGATCTGCTGGTGGCGCCACACGACTGTTACGGCGGCAGCTATCGCCTGTTTGATAGCCTGGCGAAGCGCGGCTGCTACCGCGTGCTGTTTGTCGATCAGAACGATGAGCAGGCGCTGAGTGCCGCGCTGGCGGAAAAACCGAAGCTGGTGTTGGTCGAAAGCCCAAGTAATCCATTGCTGCGCGTGGTGGATATTGCGAAAATCTGCACGCTGGCTCGTGAAGCGGGTGCGGTGAGCGTGGTGGATAACACCTTCCTGAGCCCGGCGTTGCAAAATCCGCTGGCGCTGGGAGCCGATCTGGTACTGCATTCGTGCACCAAATACCTGAACGGCCATTCAGATGTGGTGGCCGGGGTGGTGATTGCTAAAGATCCGGCGACTGTCACCGAACTGGCATGGTGGGCGAATAATATCGGCGTCACCGGCGGCGCATTCGACAGCTACCTGTTGCTGCGCGGTTTACGTACGCTCTCTCCGCGTATGGAAGTGGCGCAGCGCAATGCGCAGGCGATTGTCGACTATCTGAAAACCCAGCCACTGGTGAAAAAACTGTATCATCCGTCCCTGCCTGAAAATCAGGGGCATGAGATTGCTGCGCGTCAGCAAAAAGGTTTTGGCGCAATGTTAAGCTTTGAGCTGAATGGCGATGAGCAGACGCTGCGTCGTTTTCTGAGCGGATTATCGCTGTTTACGCTGGCCGAATCGCTGGGAGGCGTAGAAAGTCTGATTTCGCACGCCGCGACGATGACGCATGCAGGTATGGCACCTGAAGCGCGTGCGGCGGCGGGGATTTCAGAAACGCTTCTGCGTATTTCGACCGGTATTGAAGATGGTGAAGATTTAATTGCCGACCTGGAAAATGGCTTCCGGGCAGCAAACGAGGAATAAACATGAGTGTGAATGCGCAGGCAGGGGCGAAGGGTCGCCAGCTGCACAAATTTGGTGGGAGTAGTTTAGCGGATGCGAAATGTTACCTGCGCGTCGCGGGGATCATGACGGAATACTCGCAGGCCGGTGACATGATGGTTGTCTCCGCTGCGGGTAGCACCACCAACCAGCTGATTAGCTGGCTGAAGCTCAGCCAGACCGATCGCCTTTCTGCGCATCAGGTGCAGCAGTCGCTGCGCCGTTATCATATGGAGCTTATCTCCAGTCTGCTGTCGGCAGAAGCAGCCGATACGCTGATCGCGACGTTTATCCACGACCTTGAGCGTCTTGCGGGCCTGCTGGATAGCGGCGTGACCGATGCGGTCTATGCCGAAGTGGTTGGCCACGGCGAAGTGTGGTCCGCGCGTCTGATGGCGGCGGTTCTTAATCAGCTGGGGCTGGAGGCCGCGTGGCTTGACGCGCGTAGCTTCCTGCGCGCCGAACGTGCCGCGCAACCGCAGGTGGACGAAGGTCTGTCCTACCCGCTGCTGCAGCAGTTGATGGCGCAACATCCGAACAAACGCCTGGTGGTGACCGGCTTTATCTCGCGTAACAACGCCGGGGAAACCGTTCTGCTGGGGCGTAATGGTTCCGACTATTCCGCGACCCAGATTGGCGCGCTGGCCGGGGCGTCTCGTGTCACTATCTGGAGCGACGTAGCCGGCGTCTATAGCGCGGACCCGCGTAAGGTGAAAGACGCGTGCCTGCTGCCGCTGCTGCGCCTTGATGAAGCCAGCGAGCTGGCACGTCTGGCGGCGCCGGTGCTGCACGCCCGTACTCTTCAGCCGGTTTCCGGTAGCGATATCGATCTGCAACTCCGCTGTAGCTATACCCCTGAACAAGGCTCCACGCGCATTGAGCGCGTGCTGGCGTCCGGTACCGGGGCGCGCATTGTCACCAGCCATGATGATGTTTGCCTGATTGAGTTCCAGGTGCCTGCCGGCCAGGATTTCAAACTGGCGCACAAGGAGTTGGATCTTATCTTTAAACGCGCTCAGCTACGCCCGCTGGCGGTAGGTGTCCATGCCGACCGCAAGCTGCTGCAGTTCTGCTACACCTCAGAAGTGGCCGACAGTGCGCTGCGTCTGCTGGATGAAGCCGGCCTGCCGGGCGAGCTGCGTCTGCGCCAGAAGCTGGCGCTGGTCGCGATGGTGGGCGCGGGCGTCAGCCGCAATCCGCTGCACTGCCACCGTTTCTGGCAGCAGCTGAAAGGGCAGCCGGTTGAGTTTACCTGGCAGTCAGAAGAGGGCATTAGCCTGGTCGCGGTGCTGCGTGCAGGCCCGACGGAAAGCCTGATTCAGGGCCTGCATCAGTCCCTGTTCCGCGCAGAGAAGCGCATCGGCCTGGTGTTGTTTGGCAAAGGCAATATCGGTTCTCGCTGGCTGGAACTGTTCGCCCGGGAACAAACCACGCTTTCTGCCCGCACCGGCTTTGAATTTATTCTCGCCGGCGTGGTGGACAGCCGCCGTAGCCTGCTTAACTACGACGGTCTGGATGCCAGCCGCGCGCTGGCCTTCTTCAACGACGAGGCGGTTGAGCAGGACGAGGAGTCACTGTTCCTGTGGATGCGCGCCCATCCGTATGATGATTTAGTGGTGCTGGACGTGACTGCCAGCGAGCAGTTGGCCGATCAGTACCTCGATTTTGCCAGCCATGGCTTCCATGTAATCAGCGCGAATAAGCTGGCAGGCGCCAGCAGCAGCGATAAATATCGTCAGATTCACGATGCGTTTGAGAAAACGGGCCGTCACTGGCTGTACAATGCTACCGTTGGTGCGGGTCTGCCGGTGAACCACACGGTGCGCGATCTGATTAATAGCGGTGATACTATCCTGGCGCTGAGCGGTATTTTCTCCGGCACGCTCTCCTGGCTGTTCCTGCAGTTTGACGGTACCGTGCCGTTTACCGACCTGGTCGATCAGGCCTGGCAGCAGGGGCTGACGGAGCCTGATCCGCGGGTGGATCTGGCGGGGAAAGACGTGATGCGTAAGCTGGTTATCCTCGCACGCGAAGCCGGATATGACATCGAGCCCGATCAGGTGCGCGTGGAATCGCTGGTTCCGGCGCACTGCGAAGAGGGCTCGGTGGATTACTTCTTTGAAAATGGCGAAGAGCTGAATGAGCAGATGCTGCAACGGCTGGAGGCCGCTCGTGAGCTGGGACTGGTCCTGCGCTACGTGGCGCGTTTTGATGCCAACGGAAAAGCGCGTGTTGGCGTCGAGGCCGTTCGTGAGGAGCATCCGCTGGCAGCGCTGCTGCCGTGCGATAACGTCTTTGCGATCGAGAGCCGCTGGTATCGTGACAACCCGCTGGTCATCCGCGGGCCGGGTGCCGGCCGCGATGTGACCGCAGGCGCCATTCAGTCGGACATTAATCGTCTGGCGCAGCTGCTGTAATCCTGCCCTTTCCCAGGACCAGACCGGCGTCTGGTTCTGGGATATCAATGCGCGGCAAATACCTCTTTGGCGGCGAACAGCCCATTCAGCGCCGCCGGGAATCCGGCATACACCGCCATCTGCATAATTACTTCTATAATCTCTTCCTGCGACAAACCGACGTGTAACCCCGCGGCAATATGCACTTTTAGCTGCGGCGCGGCATTACCCAGCGCGGTTAAGGCGGCAATGGTGGCGATTTCACGGCTGCGTAAGTCCAGCCCCGGGCGGGCGTAAATATCGCCAAACGGAAACTCGATCAGATAGCGGGCAAAGTCCGGGGCGATGGCCTGCAGGCTTTTGACGACGGCGTCGCCGCCTTTACCGTCAACGCGCTGCAACATGTCCAGGCCGGTGGTATAACGTTCTGATGGCATGATCTTTCCTCATAATGGTGGTGTGCTGTGAGGAAGGTTAGGATTGTTGAGCGGACTTGAGTAATACCTTTTTCGTGATACCTTTCAGGTATGACAAATTTACGCTTACAGACTCTGGATATTCGCCTGCTACGCTATTTTTCCGTGGTGGCGGCAGAGAATAATATCAGCCGGGCAGCGCAGCGCTTGTTCATTTCACAGCCGCCGCTGAGTCGCCATATTCGGCATCTGGAAACGCAGCTGGGTGTGACGCTCTTTGTCCGTCACACCAAAGGACTGATCCTCACGGAAAAAGGCGAACAGGTTCTGGAGCTTATTCGTCCTCTACTGGCGCTACAGGAGGAGACGCTGAGCGCGCTAGGCCGGTTGTCCGACGACCGACCGCTGGCGCTACGGTTGGGGCTGACGACCGCTTTTGAGCAAGGCGTTTTCACCGCCGTCGAAACTACGCTGGGTGCGTCTATGAGTGCCCTGCATATTACCCGCCAGTCCTCACCGGCTCTGGCTCAGCGGGTGCGAAAAGGCAAGCTTGATGCGGCGCTGGTTGCGCTGCCGCTGGATGTCGATGGATTAACCCTTTCTCCCTTGTCCTATCATGAACCGCTGATTGCGGCGCTGCCTGCATCTTGGCCGGAATCTGCAATGGTCAGCCTGTCCTTAAAACACCTGAACCATCGGCCATTGTTTTGGTTCAAACGAGAACGTAATCCGTCATTCTTTGATAAAACAAAGCATATATTTGAACGTATTGGCTACGCGCCAGCGTATGTGGAAGAACCCGCTGAGCATGATGTCCTGCTGGCACGTATTGCGCGTGGGGAAGGCATGATTCTGCTGCCAGCGTCATTTGCGGCGATTCAGCGACAGGGCGTGGTATTTCATCCACTCGATGATACCCGGCTGCGTCTACCGCTAGGATTACTGACACGGCCGGAGGATGAGTCCTTGCGTGCGCGGCTACTGTCGTTAATTGAAGAATCATTGCGTTAGCGTCTGGCGACATGAACGCATCTCATCTTGTCTGAATATTCCTCACTCTTTACGCAGATTTTTCTATTGACGCCTGCGCTGTTTTCCGTCATTTTTACATCTGGACGTCTAAACGTATAGAAGTTCGCGACACAACAAACAATAAAATGCGATTGATGAGGTAAGGTATGAGCTTTTTTCACGCCAATCAGCGGGAAGCCCTGAATCAGAGCCTGGCTGAAGTACAGGGCCAGATTAACGTGTCCTTTGAATTCTTCCCGCCGCGTACCAGTGAAATGGAGCAAACCCTGTGGAAGTCCATCGATCGCTTAAGCAGCCTGAAGCCAAAGTTTGTCTCGGTGACTTACGGCGCCAACTCTGGCGAGCGCGATCGTACCCACAGCATCATCAAAGGCATTAAAGAGCGTACTGGCCTGGAAGCTGCGCCGCATCTGACCTGTATTGACGCCAGCCGCGATGAACTGCGCACGATTGCGCAGGACTACTGGAACAACGGCATTCGCCACATCGTGGCCCTGCGTGGCGATCTGCCTCCGGGCAGCGGTAAGCCCGATATGTACGCGGCTGACCTGGTGACGCTGCTGAAAGAGGTCGGCGATTTTGATATCTCCGTTGCGGCCTATCCTGAAGTTCACCCGGAAGCCAAAAGTGCGCAGGCGGATCTGCTGAACCTGAAGCGCAAAGTTGATGCGGGCGCTAACCGCGCAATTACCCAGTTCTTCTTTGATGTGGAAAGCTATCTGCGCTTTCGCGATCGCTGCGTATCCGCCGGTATCGACGTCGAGATTATTCCAGGCATCCTGCCGGTTTCTAACTTCAAACAGGCGAAAAAATTTGCCGATATGACCAACGTCCGTATCCCGACCTGGATGTCTAAAATGTTTGAAGGTCTGGATAACGATGCGGAAACCCGCCAACTGGTCGGGGCGAATATCGCCATGGATATGGTGAAGATTTTAAGCCGCGAAGGGGTGAAGGATTTCCACTTCTACACGCTGAACCGCGCTGAGATGAGCTACGCCATTTGCCACACGCTGGGCGTGCGTCCGGCGGTATAAAAAAATGGCCCTCATCGAGGGCCATCCTGTTTTATTCCCATTCCTGCAGGAAACGCTGTCCGTACTGATCGGCAACTAGCAGCGCGGCGTAGACTTCATCTGCGGTCGCGCCGCCGGGCATGTTGTGGATAGTTTCGCCCTCTGCGCAGGCCGCTTCCGCGACGGTACGCATTTTGCCGGGAATATCCCCTTTAATATCCAGCTGCGCCAGAGTGATCGGCAGACCCACGCTGTGACACAGCGCGGCTACGGTTTCAATCTCTTCCACCGGGGCATTTTCCAGAACCAGCTGCGTCAGGGTCCCAAAAGCAACTTTTTCACCGTGATAGTAGTGGTGTGCGTCCGGAATAGCGGTCAGACCGTTATGGATGGCGTGGGCGGCAGCCAGGCCGCCGCTTTCGAAACCGACGCCGCTCAGATAGGTGTTGGCCTCAATGACTTTCTCCAGCGCCGGCGTGACGACGTGTTGTTCCGCCGCCAGCATCGCTTTTTCGCCTTCCTCAATCAGCGTGTTGTAGCACAGTTCGGCCAGCGCCAACGCCGCCTGAGTGCATTTACCTCCGGCCATTGTGGTGGCGCCGCTGCGTGAACAGGCGCGAGCTTCAAACCAGGTGGCCAGCGCATCACCAATACCCGCTGCCAGCAGGCGCGGTGGCGCTCCGGCGACGATTTGCGTATCGACAATCACCATGTTCGGGTTGCGCGGCAGCATCAGGTAGCTGTCAAACTCGCCCTCGTCGGTATAGATAACCGAGAGCGCGCTGCAGGGAGCGTCCGTTGAGGCGATTGTCGGAGCAATCACGACCGGAAGATTCATAAAGTGGGCTAATGCTTTTGCGGTATCCAGCGTTTTCCCACCGCCGATTCCCAGCACGGCATTACAGCGGGCGGAACCGGCGATGTCGCGCAACCTATTGATTTCGCTATGTGAGCATTCGCCGCCAAACGGGACAATTTCCGCAACCAGGCCCGAATCTGTCAGGCTTTTGCGCAGCTTTTCTTCAGCAAAACCCAGGACAAATTTGTCGCCTACAATGAGCCAGCGTTCGGCCAGCGGTTTGAGATAGTTGCCAAGGCGGGTGATAGCGTTTGCGCCCTGAATGTATTTGCCTGGGGATTGAATAATGCGATCCATTTCTATTCCTCCTGGTTAATCGTGGCGCCGCCCTCTGGCGACGCGACAATCGGGTTACAGGTCCAGATTTCCAAAAGCGTTATTCCAGTCTTGCTCAAATTTCTCTATTGCTGACTCTACCGCAGGGGTGCCGAGCATTTGTTGCGCTACGTCTAAGGGAAGGGTGATAGCTTCGCAGCCGGCCAGCAGGCAATCCAGCGCCTGACGTGGGGTTTTGAAGCTGGCGGCCAGCACTTTGCTTTCCGGCGCGTGCTGCTCCAGCAGGGATTGCAGCTCCTGCACCATACGAATACCGTCACCGCCCTGGGCATCGACGCGGTTGACGTAAGGGGCGACATATTTGGCCCCCGCCAGCGCCGCCAGCAGCCCCTGAGCGGCGCTATAGACCGCGGTACCCAGCGTCGGGATACCTTCTTTCTTCAGTAATTTGATCGCGGCGAGGCCTTCCGCGGTGACCGGGATTTTCACCACAATGCCCGGGACGGCATTGCTCAGGCGTTTGGCTTCAGCCACCATGCCTTCGGCCTCGCGGCTCATGGTCTGGGCGAATAGCGTGCCATCAGGCCCGATGGCTTTTTGCAGTCGCGGGAGAACATCCCAGACGGGTGTTTTGCCTGCGGCGATAATGCTCGGGTTGGTGGTAACCCCGGCCAGCGGATAGATGCGTGCCAGGCGTTCTACTTCTGCTACGTTCGCGGTGTCCAGATAGAGTTCCATAGCCTTTCCTCGATGCTCAATTCAGTGATGTTGAGATAAGGATACGGCTTCTCACCGGCGGGTCGCCAGATGACAAATTTGCCAAAAACTGGATAAATGTACGCATTGCGATTAAGGATGATTTAGATCACATTTTCCTGCTATATCCGGTGAGCCTGGGCAGTATCAGTGGATTAACACGATGGGCTACTTACAAAAATCTAGTTTCTGTTTAACGCGGCTTCTCCGTCAGCTGGCTGTGGTACTGGCGGCGATACTCGGAGGGCGAACGTTCGGTATTTTTACGAAACAGGCGGCAGAAATAGTTACTGTCGGCAAAACCGCAGGCATGCGCGACATCTTTAATTTTCATGTCGTGGCCTTTTAGCAGCATCCGGGCTTGCTCGAGCCGGATGTGGTTCAGATATTCGTTAAACCCCATGGGCCCGCACTTCTGAAACAGATGGGAGAGGTAGTTTGGTGAGAGATAAAATTCCTGGGCGACCGACTCGCGGGTTAACGGCTCGGCGAAGTGCGCATCGATGTATTTGCGGATCGCCTCAAAGAGCGCCTGGCTGCGGGAGGCGGTTTGCACCTGGCTGCCAAGCAGGTCGGCGCAGTGGCTCAGCAGGCTGATAACGATGTAGCGCGCCGTGTGTTGCTCCTGCGGTTGCATCTGCATCTCATTGAGCGCCTGCAGCAGGAAGGAGCCCGTGCGAGGGCCGCGGCGCGGCACCTGAAGCTTATCTTCAACGTTCAGCGTATTGCCATTCCAGCATGTCAGGGTGAGTTCCACCTGCTGCTTGCCAAACACAATGCTCAGGACGGTACAGGGCGACTGCCACCGGGGAGCATTCCATCCACCGGCAGGAACAAACAGTACGTCATGCCGGGTCAGCAGCGGCGGATCGGCTGTGACGGCGGCATCGTGCAGCTGGCCTTCCAGCAGAATTTCAAGATGTGGGAAATCAGCTTTCTGCACGTTATCAGAGGCCGGGCGGTTTTCGGTGGCAAATCGGATCTGGCGGATTGCCGCCGGGCCTTTGATTAAAGCGTCGATGCGTTGATTGATATCGGTATCCATTCTTGCTCCGTAGAGGGCGCCACATTTTTATCATACCGGACAGAGTGAAAAGGGTAAAAGTCAGACGGCAATGATGGGGAGCGTATTGCAGAATATATATGATATGTTATATCGTAACATATCATTGCAAGCGTTAACTCAGGAGAGAGTCATGACCAAAAAGATTTCTGCCCTTGCGCTGGGCGCCGGCATGTTGTTAGCCAGTACTCAGACCTTTGCTCACGGCCATCATAGTCATGGACCCGCATTAACAGAGGCAGAGGTTAAGGCCAGCGAGGGTGTTTTTGCCGATAAAGACGTTAAAGATCGGCCATTAAGCGATTGGGATGGGGTCTGGCAGTCGGTGAATCCATACCTGCTGAACGGCGATTTGGATCCGGTGCTGGAGCAAAAAGCCAAAAAAGCGGGTGGCAAGAGCGTGGCGGAATATCGGGAATATTATAAAAAAGGGTATGCCACCGACGTAGACCAGATTGGGATCGAAGATAACGTGATGGAATTCCACGTTGGTAAAACCGTCAATGCCTGTAAATACGCCTATTCCGGCTATAAAATCCTGACCTACGCTTCCGGCAAGAAAGGCGTGCGTTACTTGTTCGAATGTCAGCAGGCGGAGTCAAAAGCACCGAAATTCGTTCAGTTCAGCGATCATATTATCGGGCCGCGCAAATCACAGCACTTCCACATCTTTATGGGCAATGACTCGCAAGAGGCGTTGCTGAAAGAGATGGATAACTGGCCGACCTATTATCCGTATGCGCTGCATAAAGAGCAGATTGTTGACGAGATGCTGCACCACTAATAAAAATCCCCGGTCACGTGATGCTGACCGGGGACATCGTAGCCGGATAAGGTGCTATCCGCTATTTCCCGGCAAACATCGCGTTGCCGGGGACGGCTGAGAGCTTAGCCGGTATTGCGCATCCCGGCTGCAACGCCCGCAATGGTCACCATCAGCGCTTGTTCTACGCGCGGATCCGGCTCTTTACCTTCTTCTTCAGCCAGACGTGAACGGTGCAGCAGCTCTGCCTGCAGGACGTTCAGCGGATCGGTATAGATATTACGCAGCTGGATAGACTCTGCGATCCACGGCAGGTCGGCCATCAGGTGTGAGTCGTTAGCAATATCGAGCACCACGTTGATCCCGTTGGACAGCAGCTCGCGCAGTTCCGCGCCCAGCTTCCACAGCTCGGGTTTAACCAGTCGCTGATCGTAGTATTCCGCCAGCCACAGGTCGGCCTTCGAGAACACCATTTCCAGCATGCCGAGGCGGGTAGAGAAGAACGGCCAGTCGCGACACATGGTTTCCAGTTCGTTCTGCTTACCATCTTCCACCACTTTTTGCAGCGCGGTGCCCGCGCCCAGCCAGGCTGGCAGCATCAGGCGGTTCTGTGTCCAGGCAAAAATCCATGGAATGGCACGCAGGGACTCGACACCCCCGGTGGCGCGGCGTTTTGCCGGACGAGAGCCGAGCGGCAGTTTACCCAATTCCTGCTCCGGTGTAGCAGAGCGGAAATAAGGCACAAAGTCTTTATTTTCACGTACGTAGCCGCGATACATTTCACACGAAATGTCCGACAGCTCGGCCATGATATGACGCCATTCCGGCTTGGGTTCCGGCGGCGGCAGCAGGTTGGCTTCGAGAACCGCGCTGGTGTACAGCGACAGGCTGCTGATGGTGACTTCCGGTAGGCCGTACTTAAAGCGGATCATCTCGCCCTGTTCCGTTACGCGCAGGCCGCCCTTCAGGCTTCCCGGAGGCTGAGAAAGCAGAGCTGCGTGCGCCGGAGCACCGCCGCGACCGATAGAGCCACCGCGCCCGTGGAACAGCGTGAGTTCAATACCGGCTTTTTCGCAGGTTTTGATCAACGCATCCTGTGCCTGGTATTGCGCCCAGGACGCTGCCATAACGCCGGCATCTTTCGCGGAGTCAGAATAGCCAATCATGACCATCTGTTTGCCCTGAATAAAGCCGCGATACCAGTCGATATTCAGCAACTGGGTCATCACGTCATTGGCGTTGTTCAGATCGTCCAGAGTTTCAAACAGCGGCGCGACTGGTAAAGCGAAGCCGATACCGGACTCTTTCAACAGCAGGTGAACCGCCAGCACGTCGGACGGGGTCTTCGCCATGGAGATCACGTAAGCGGCGATGGATCCGCGCGGCGCTTCGGCGATCACCCGGCAGGTGTCGAGCACTTCACGGGTTTCATTGCTTGGCTCCCACTGGCGTGGCAGCAGCGGACGTTTGGAGTTCAGTTCACGGATCAGGAACGCCTGTTTGTCGGCCTCTGACCAGCTTTCATAATCGCCGATGCCGAGATAGCGGGTCATTTCGCCCAGCGCTTCGGTATGACGGGTACTTTCCTGACGAATATCGATACGTACCAGCGGTACGCCGAATGATTTCACGCGACGCAGGGTATCGAGCAGCTCGCCGTTGGCGATAATGCCCATGCCGCAGGACTGCAGCGACTTATAGCAGGCGTAGAGCGGTTCCCACAGCTGCTCGTTCTGGGTAATCAGGCCAGCAGGCTTCGGCAACTTTTGCCCTTTCAGGCGCGCTTCCAGCCAGGCCTGGGTTTCCATCAGCTGGGTACGCAGCTTTTTCATCAGATAGCGATACGGTTCCTGCGCGCCTTCCGCGCCAGCCAGCTCCCGCAGCTCGTCGGTACATTCGACCATCGACAGTTCGGAAATGAGCAGCTGAATATCTTTCAGGAACAGGTCTGTTGCTTTCCAGCGGCTGAGCAGCAGCACGTGGCGGGTAATATCGGCGGTGACATTCGGGTTACCGTCGCGATCGCCGCCCATCCAGGAGGTGAAACGGACTGGGACGAAGTCCACCGGCAGCTGATAGCCAAGGTTCTCTTCCAGCTGTTCGTTCAGCTCGCGCAGGTAGTTCGGTACCCCTTCCCACAGGCTGTTTTCAACAACGGCAAAACCCCATTTGGCTTCATCAACCGGCGTCGGGCGGTATTTACGGATTTCATCTGTATGCCATGACTGGGCAATCAGCTGGCGCAGACGGCGCATCAACTGGTGGTGCTCATAATCAGCGATATCTTTGTTATCAAGCTGCTTCAGGCAGTTGTTCACTTCCACCATTTTGTGGATCAGCGTACGGCGGGTGATCTCGGTGGGGTGAGCGGTAAGTACCAGCTCCAGAGACAGGGCTTCCACCGCTTTCTTAATGGTCTCTTCGTTGAGATGAGGTTCGTCTTTGAGCTTTCTCAGGGTGCGGGCAATCACTTCCGGATTGCTGGCCGCTTCGCCGTTTGGCGAAATACTGTGGTATTGCTCCGCGGTATTCGCGAGATTCAGAAACTGGCTGAAGGCGCGTGCGACCGGCAGTAGCTCGTCGTTGGACAAGTTTTGCAGCGTGGTGAGCAATTCCTGGCGGTTGGCTTCATTGCCGGCGCGAGAAGACTTGGACAATTTACGGATAGTTTCGACACGATCAAGAATGTTCTCTCCAAGTGCATCCTTGATGGTATCGCCTAGCACCTTACCGAGCATACTGACATTACTACGCAAAGCGGAATATTGTTCGTTCATGTTACCCCAGACACCCCATCTCATTTTATTTTGTTATACCCGGCACTCTGCAGCGGTGAGCATCGGATAAGCAGCCGTCTTTTATAAAGCCACGTAAAAACCCCCACGTCAATTGTTGCGAAATCGCTTCAGCAAACGAATAAATGGCGACAATTTGCGAAATTTAACTCAGAGGTTCCCTGATAAGCGTTGCTTATGGAAATGTGACCAGAATCACCGTCCCGCCCCAGGAAAGAAGGCGGGAACCGGCGGCTTTTAGTGCCAGCAGAAATGGTGGACAACCTGCGTAATAAGCTCCCGGGTTGGCTTAATAAAGCGGGTTTCCAGATATTCGTCCGGCTGGTGGGCCTGATTAATGGAGCCAGGACCTAAAACCAGGGTCGGGCAGAGGGTCTGAATAAACGGTGCCTCAGTACAGTAGTTCACGACTTCCGTTTGCGCGCCGAGCAGCTTTTCCACGACCTGAACCAGCTGGTGGTCCGGCGGGCATTCGTAACCCGGAATTGGCGGGTGAAGTTCGGAGACGGTCAGGCGGCCCGGCCAGCGCTCGCTAACCGGTGCCAGCGCCTCATCCAGCAGCCCGTTGAGATCGTTGAGTGTCATGCCGGGCAGCGGGCGAATATCCATATGCAATTCGCAGCAGGCGCAGATGCGATTTGACGCGTCGCCGCCGTGGATTGCCCCGAGGTTGAGCGTCGGATACGGTACGGTGAAAGCGGCGTAGTGATAGCGTTCTTTCAGCGAATCGCGCAGCTGCATGATGCGGCCAATGGCATCGTGCATCAGCTCAATGGCGTTGACGCCACGCGCCGGATCGCTGGAATGGCCGGACTGCCCCTGGATACGAATCGCGTTGGACATATGGCCTTTGTGCGCGCGCACCGGCTGCAGCGATGTCGGCTCGCCAATGATTGCGCAGTCCGGGCGCAGCTGGGTTGTTTCGGCAAAGTATCGGGCGCCGGCCATGCTGGTCTCTTCATCGGCAGTGGCCAGGATGTAGAGCGGCTTTTTCAACTGACTGACATCGACATCGCGCAAGGCATCAAGAATAAAGGCGAAAAAGCCTTTCATATCGGCGGTGCCAAGGCCGTACAGCTTGTTGTCGTGTTCGGTGAGGGAGAAGGGATCGCGGGTCCAGCGGCCGTCATCGAAGGGGACGGTATCGGTATGTCCGGCGAGCAGCAGGCCGCCAGCGCCGTGGCCGGTACTGGCCAGCATATTGAATTTGTTGCGCGTATCCGGTACCGGCTGAACTTCCACATTGAAGCCAATTTCGCGGAACCAACCGGCGAGCAAATTGATTAAAGTCTCATTACTTTGATCCAGCGCCTCTTCGGTTGCGCTGATGGAAGGTGTGGCGATCAATGCGCGGTAAATCTCGATAAAGGGCGGTAAATTGTTTTTCATTGTTGACACACCTCGGGTCATGATAGTATCAATATTCATGCAGTATTTGTGAATAAAAATACATTATCGTTGAGCGTAAGAAAACCCATAAAATGTAGGGAAAGTGCTTACGGCTTAACAGGGTGAGGAAGAGAGATGCTTCCTGGGCAAATATGACGTAAGAAGGTGAAGAGCCCCGATGTTGAAGACGCTGATTGTGGGTGCCAGCGGTTATGCCGGCGCAGAGCTAGTGACCTATGTAAATCGCCATCCTCATATGACCATAACCGCTTTGACGGTCTCCGCGCAAAGCAATGATGCAGGGAAATTCATTTCCGATTTGCATCCGCAGCTGAAAGGCATTGTGGATTTACCCTTGCAGCCGATGTCAGATATCAGCGAATTTAGCGCCGGGGTCGATATCGTCTTCCTCGCCACCGCGCATGAAGTGAGCCACGACCTCGCGCCGCAGTTCCTGGCCGCAGGCTGCGTGGTGTTCGACTTATCCGGTGCCTTCCGGGTGAACGACGGTGCGTTCTACGAAAAATATTACGGCTTTACGCATCAGCATCCGGCCCTGCTTGAACAGGCGGTTTACGGGCTGGCTGAGTGGAGCGTCGACAAACTGAAAGAGGCGAATTTAGTCGCTGTGCCTGGCTGCTATCCGACGGCAGCTCAGCTGTCGCTGAAGCCGCTGATCGATGCGGGCCTGCTGGATCTTAACCAGTGGCCGGTGATCAATGCGACCAGCGGCGTTAGCGGCGCAGGTCGCAAAGCGGCAATTGGCAATAGCTTCTGTGAAGTCAGCCTGCAGCCGTATGGCGTGTTCAACCATCGTCATCACCCCGAAATCGCAACCCACCTTGGCACCGAAGTGATTTTCACGCCTCATCTCGGCAATTTTAAACGTGGGATTCTGGAAACCATTACCTGCCGTCTGAAGCCAGGCGTCAGCAAAGAGCTGGTTGCCGAAGTGTTCCAGCAGGCGTATGCCGATAAGCCGTTGGTTCGTTTATACGATAAAGGCGTGCCCGCATTGAAAAACGTCGTAGGTCTGCCATTCTGTGATATCGGTTTTGCGGTTCAGGACCAGCATATTATCGTGGTAGCTGCGGAAGATAACCTGTTGAAAGGCGCAGCGGCGCAGGCAGTACAGTGCGCGAATATTCGTTTCGGCTTCGCTGAAACGCAGTCTCTTATTTAAGGTGTGATGATGAACCCATTAATTATCAAACTCGGCGGCGTTTTACTCGACAGCGAAGAAGCGCTGGAGCGCCTGTTTACCGCGCTGGTGAATTACCGTGAAACGCATCATCGCCCGCTGATTATCGTGCACGGCGGCGGCTGCGTGGTGGATGAGCTGATGAAGCAGCTCAACCTGCCGGTGAACAAGAAAAACGGTCTGCGGGTAACGCCGGCGGATCAAATCGACATTATTACCGGTGCGCTGGCGGGTACCGCCAATAAGACGCTGCTGGCATGGGCGAAAAAACACCACATTGCGTCCGTTGGCCTGTTCCTTGGCGATGGCGAAAGCGTTAAGGTCACTCAGCTGGATGAAGAGCTGGGCCACGTTGGCCTGGCGCAGCCGGGTTCACCGGCGCTGATTAACACGCTGCTGGCAGGGGGCTATCTGCCGGTGGTCAGCTCTATCGGCGTCACCGATGAAGGGCAACTGATGAACGTCAATGCTGACCAGGCGGCTACCGCACTGGCGGCGACGCTCGGCGCAGATTTGATTCTGCTTTCCGATGTCAGCGGCATTCTCGATGGCAAAGGTCAGCGCATTGCGGAAATGACCGCGGCGAAGGCGGAGCAATTGATCGAGCAAGGTATTATCACTGACGGCATGATCGTGAAGGTCAATGCGGCGCTGGATGCGGCGCGGGCGCTGGGTCGTCCGGTGGATATCGCCTCCTGGCGCCACGCGGAACAGCTGCCGGCACTGTTTAATGGCACGGCCATTGGCACGCGTATTCTGGCGTAATATTTCATGCCCGGCGGCGCACAGTTTGCCGGGCCTACAAGACTGTAGGTTGGGCGAGCGCAGTGCTGCCCGACAGAACTAAACGAATTTAAGGAAATAGTTATGGCACTTTGGGGCGGGCGTTTTACTCAGGCAGCAGATCAGCGGTTCAAGCAGTTCAACGACTCTTTGCGCTTCGACTATCGCCTGGCGGAGCAGGATATCGTTGGCTCCGTTGCCTGGTCTAAAGCGCTGGTGACGGTTGGTGTTCTGAGTGCCGCCGAGCAGCAGCAGTTGGAAGAGGCGTTAAGCGTGCTGCTGGAAGAGGTGCGGGCGAACCCGCAGCAAATTCTGGAAAGCGATGCGGAAGATATTCACAGCTGGGTGGAAGGCAAGCTTATCGACAAAGTGGGCCAACTGGGCAAGAAATTGCATACCGGACGCAGCCGTAACGATCAGGTAGCAACCGATCTGAAGTTGTGGTGTAAGGATACCGTTGCCGAGCTGCTCTCTGCCAACCGCCAGCTGCAAAGTGCGCTGGTGGAGACGGCGCAGAACAACCAGGATGCCGTTATGCCGGGTTACACTCACCTGCAGCGCGCGCAGCCGGTGACGTTTGCCCACTGGTGCCTGGCCTACGTTGAGATGCTGGCGCGGGATGAAAGCCGCCTGCAGGATACTCTGAAGCGCCTGGACGTCAGCCCTCTTGGCTGCGGTGCGCTGGCGGGTACCGCCTATGATATCGATCGCGAGCAGCTGGCCGACTGGCTGGGTTTTGCCACGGCGACCCGCAATAGCCTGGACAGCGTTTCTGACCGTGACCATGTGCTGGAGCTGCTCTCCGATGCGTCGATTGGCATGGTCCATCTGTCACGCTTCGCCGAAGATCTGATTTTCTTTAATACGGGTGAGGCCGGGTTTATTGAACTGTCCGATCGCGTCACTTCCGGCTCCTCGCTGATGCCGCAGAAAAAGAACCCGGATGCACTTGAGCTGATCCGCGGGAAATGTGGCCGCGTCCAGGGCGCCCTGACCGGCATGATGATGACCCTGAAAGGCCTGCCGCTGGCCTACAACAAAGATATGCAGGAAGACAAAGAAGGGCTGTTCGACGCGCTCGATACCTGGCTTGATTGTCTGCATATGGCGGCGCTGGTGCTTGATGGTATTCAGGTCAAGCGTCCGCGTTGCGCAGAGGCGGCACAGCAGGGATATGCGAATGCGACCGAGCTGGCAGATTATCTGGTGGCGAAAGGCGTACCGTTCCGTGAAGCGCACCATATCGTCGGGGAAGCGGTTGTCGAGGCCATCGCTCAGGGGAAACCACTGGAAGATTTGGCGCTGGCCGATCTGCAGAAGTTTAGCAGCGTGATTGCCGATGATGTTTATCCGATTCTGTCGCTGCAGTCTTGCCTGGATAAACGTCTGGCTAAAGGCGGCGTCTCGCCGAAGCAGGTCGCACAGGCGATTGCTGACGCGAAACAGCGTCTGGTGTAAATCCTGTCGTCCCGGGGCTGATGCCTGTGGGACAGATGAGATAAGAAGCTCGGGCTATGTCCGGGCTTTTTTATGCAAAAAAAAGCGGACACAAGGTCCGCAAAAGTTCACGTTGGCTTTAGTTGTTCGGTCAGGGAATGCGCTGAGGCGGTGTCGTGATTTTCTGACTTTCGCCTCGTTTCTGGGTTTATTATTGAACAGAAAACTTGATAGGGATAATCGTTCGTTGCTATGCTATCTATCGCCATGAACTATCATGGCGACGGAGGATGAATAATGAATATTCGCGATCTTGAATACCTGGTTGCGCTAGCCGAGCACCGCCACTTCCGGCGCGCGGCGGACTCCTGCCACGTCAGCCAACCCACGCTTAGCGGTCAGATCCGCAAGCTGGAGGATGAACTTGGGGTCATGTTGCTGGAGCGCACCAGCCGTAAGGTTCTGTTTACCCAGGCCGGACTGTTGCTGGTAGATCAGGCGCGTACCGTGTTACGCGAAGTCAAAGTGCTCAAGGAAATGGCAAGTCAACAAGGTGAGACCATGTCCGGGCCGCTGCATATTGGCCTGATTCCGACCATTGGCCCTTACCTGTTGCCACAAATAATACCGATGCTGCACCAGACTTTTCCAAAGCTGGAAATGTACCTGCATGAAGCACAAACGCATCAACTGCTGGCCCAGCTGGACAGCGGTAAGCTCGACTGCGCGATCCTCGCGCTGGTGAAAGAGAGCGAGGCCTTTATCGAGGTACCGCTGTTTGAAGAGCCGATGATGCTGGCAATTTACGAAGATCACCCGTGGGCAAATCGCGATCGCGTACCGATGTCTGATTTAGCCGGAGAAAAGCTGCTGATGCTGGAAGATGGCCACTGCCTGCGCGATCAGGCGATGGGTTTCTGTTTTGAGGCCGGCGCGGATGAAGATACGCATTTCCGCGCGACCAGTCTTGAAACGCTGCGCAATATGGTGGCTGCAGGTAGCGGCATCACGCTGCTGCCGGCGTTGGCGGTGCCGCAGGAGAGAAAACGCGATGGCGTGGTGTACATCCCGTGCATTAAGCCGGAGCCGAGACGTACTATCGGGTTGGTTTACCGCCCCGGTTCACCGCTGCGTAGCCGCTACGAACATCTGGCGGAGGCCATCCGCAGCACCATGGATGGCCATTTCGACAAGCCGTTAAAACAGGCGGTTTAAGCCATTTAAAGCGGCGACCCTATAGGCTTCCGCCATGGTCGGGTAGTTAAAGGTGGTGTTAACGAAGTACTCAATGGTGTTGCCACCACCTTTTTGCTCCATAATCGCCTGGCCGATATGAATAATCTCGGCCGCGCGTTCGCCAAAGCAATGAATCCCAAGGATCTCTTTCGTTTCTCTATGGAACAAGATCTTCAGGGTTCCCACGCTCATACCGACAATTTGCGCCCGTGCCAGATGTTTAAACTGCGCGCGACCCACTTCGTATGGCACTTTCATGGCCGTCAGCTGCTGCTCGGTTTTACCCACGGAGCTGATTTCCGGGATGGTGTAGATCCCGGTCGGGATATCTTCAATCAGGTGGGCAGAAGCCTCACCCTTAATCAGCGCTTGTGCGGCGATGCGTCCCTGATCGTAGGCGGCTGATGCCAGGCTCGGATAGCCGATGACATCGCCGACGGCATAGATATGCGGCAGCGCGGTCTGGTACATGCTGTTGACTTTGAGCTGGCCGCGGCTATCGGTTTTCAGACCAATATTTTCCAGTGCCAGGGAATCGGTGTTACCGGTACGGCCATTGGCGTACAGCAGACAATCGGCTTTCAGTTTCTTACCCGATTTCAAATGCATAATCACGCCATCATCGACGGCTTCAATTTTCTCGTACTCTTCGTTGTGGCGAATCACCACACCGCTGTTCCAGAAGTGATAGGAGAGGGAGTCGGACATCTCCTGATCGAGGAACGCCAGCAGGCGGTCGCGGGTGTTGATCAGGTCGACCTTCACCTCCATGCCACGGAAAATAGACGCGTATTCACAGCCAATAACCCCGGCGCCGTAGATGATCACGTGACGTGGTTCGTGCTGCAGGCTGAGAATCGAATCGCTGTCGTACACGCGCGGATGGGAAAAATCGACATCGGCCGGATGATACGGGCGGGAGCCGCAGGCGATGACGAATTTCTCCGCGGTTATCGTTTCGACGGTGCCGTCGTGACATTCCAGGGCGAGCGTGTGTTCATCAACAAAGTGCGCGTTGCCCTGCAGTATTTCGCAGTGGTTACGCTCATAGAAACCCTGACGCATATGGGTTTGCTGGTTAATGACGCTGTCGGCATGGTTAAGAATGTCGGCGAAAGAAGAACGAAGAAGGCGGGAGTGGTCGCTGTAGAGGGGGTTTTGGTTAAATTCGATAATACGACTGACGGCATGGCGGAGGGCTTTCGACGGGATGGTGCCCCAATGGGTACAGCCGCCGCCGACGTTATGATAGCGCTCGATAACGGCAACGCGCGCTCCCTGCTTAACCAGCCCCATTGCGGCACCTTCACCGCCAGGGCCGGAGCCAATGACTATTGCATCATAATCCCAAGAGTGTGACATGGCATTACTCACCTGTTTTATACATAAAATAAACACGATGATAACATTCGCCGGGCTTTAACCCAATTATCGTTGTGCTTTTTTGCGGCCTAAAAGCAGATTCGGCTCGTAAACAATCATTCACAAACCAGTGTAAACCGATTAGTTTTAATCTCTGGTATAGTGCCAGCAGGTCTATTGGAAGGATTCAGACATCGTGATGGGCGTAAGAGCGCTACAAAAAGAGAAAACCCGGCGTTCGCTGGTCGAAGCCGCATTCAGCCAGCTTAGTGCTGAACGGAGTTTCGCCAGCTTGAGTTTGCGAGAAGTTGCGCGCGAGGCGGGGATTGCACCGACGTCCTTTTATCG
Organism: Klebsiella sp. I138; assembly: GCF_051131765.1. Taxonomy (NCBI): domain Bacteria; kingdom Pseudomonadati; phylum Pseudomonadota; class Gammaproteobacteria; order Enterobacterales; family Enterobacteriaceae; genus Klebsiella; species Klebsiella sp. I138. The sequence goes on along the minus strand of NZ_CP180447.1, from coordinate 3,995,123 downwards.
CCATTTTCGTGATGTTGACGAACTCGGTCTGACGATGGTCGACGAGAGTGGACTCATGCTACGCCAGCTGATGCGCCAGGCGCGGCAGCGTATCGCCAAGGGCGGCAGCGTGATTCGCACCTCTGTTTCTACATTCATGGAATTTATAGGTAACAACCCAAACGCTTTCCGTCTTTTATTACGGGAACGTTCTGGCACATCCGCGGCGTTTCGTGCCGCCGTGGCGCGTGAAATTCAACATTTCATTGCGGAACTTGCCGATTATTTAGAAATCGAAAACCATATGCCGCGTGCCTTTACTGAAGCGCAGGCTGAAGCTATGGTCACTATCGTTTTCAGCGCGGGCGCTGAGGCGCTGGACGTCGGCCCTGAACAACGCCGGCAGCTGGAAGAGCGACTGGTACTGCAGCTCAGAATGATCTCGAAAGGCGCGTATTACTGGTATCGCCGCGAACAAGAAAAAATGTCAAATCATTCCGAATAACGTGAAGGACGAGCAATGAAACACTCAGTTCAAGATAAAGGTACGCTGCTGCTGGCGCTGATCGCTGGTTTGTCCATTAATGGAACCTTCGCCGCGCTGTTCAGCTCGATCGTTCCCTTTTCCATCTTCCCGGTACTGTCTCTGCTACTGACGATTTACTGTCTGCATCAGCGCTACCAGAACCGCAGTATGCCCGTTGGGCTGCCTGGCCTGGCTGCCGCCTGTTTTATTCTGGGCGTTTTGCTGTATAGCACCGTCGTGCGTGCGGAATATCCGGATATCGGGTCTAACTTCTTCCCGGCCGTGCTGTCGGTGATCACCGTGTTCTGGATCGGCTACCGGATCCGTAACCGCAAGGATACTGCGGCAGAGTAAGCCCGCAGCTGTTACCCGGCAAACATCATGTTGCCGGGTTTCCCGCTTACTTTTTCGTGAGCAAAACGCCACATTCCATATGATGGGTGTACGGGAACTGATCGAACAGTGCCAGGCGCGTGACGTCGTGGGTCTGACTTAAGGTTTCCAGGTTCTGGCACAGAGTCTCCGGATTACAGGAGATGTACAGAATTCGCGGATACGCCTGCACCATCTTCTCCGTTTCGCTATCCAGCCCGCTACGCGGCGGATCGACAAAAATCGTCTCACACTGATAGCTTTGCAGGTCGATACCCTGCAGGCGGTTAAACTCCCGCACGCCGTTCATGGCCTGAGTAAACTCTTCCGCCGCCATACGGATGATCTGTACGTTATCAATATGGTTAGCCGCAATGTTGTACTGCGCCGCCGCGACCGACGGTTTGGCTATTTCTGTTGCCAGTACGCGATCAAAATTGCGCGCCAGCGCCAGGGAGAAGTTGCCGTTGCCGCAGTACAGCTCGAGTAAATCACCCGTTGCCTCTTTGGTGGCGTCCAGCGCCCATTCCAGCATCTGAATATTCATGGCGGCATTGGGCTGAGTGAAGCTGTTTTCTACCTGGCGATAGATCATTTCGCGGCCGGCGACCGGCAGGCGCTCATCTAAATAGTCCTGATCGAGCTCGATTTTGGTTTTGGTAGCGCGGCCAATCAGATGCACGTTGAGGTTTTTCGCCCGTAGTGCATCGCGCAGGGCTGTGGCCTGCTGACGCCACTCGTCGTCGAGCTTCTTGTGGTACAGCAGCGACACTACGGCCTGATTGCTCATGGTCGTCAGGTAATCGACCTGGAACAGCTTATGGCGCAGAACCGGATTATCGCGTACACCATCGATAATTTCGCTCATCAACTGATTGATGAGTTCACTCGCCGCCGGAAAGCGATCAACGCGAATCCGGGATTTCGTCTGCTGGTCGAACATGATGTGGTACAGGTCGTCGCCATCGTGCCACAGACGAAACTCGGCACGCATTCGATAATGGCTGACCGGCGAACGAAACACCTCCGGAACCGGCGCGCTAAAAGGCACCATCATTTTTTGCAGACGGACGACTTTCTCTGCCAGCTGCGCTTCATATTGTTCGGTCGGAAGGTGTTCTGGGGTCATGATGCATCCTGAATAAAATAAGTACGCGGGGATTGTAGGGAAAGCGCAGGGGATGTCCAGCCCGGAAAAGGGAACAAATATAATTATAGAAGTCTGGACTTCTATATGTTTCTAATTATAGCATTGTGTAACCGGTCCTGTGAGTTAAAAGGGAATCCAGTGTAAATCTGGGGCTGACGCGCAGCGGTAAGGAAGGTGGGATGAACGCATTGTGCAGACACTGCCGATTTCAGGTGGGAAGTCCTCATCCATAACACACCCCAAGCCCGAAGACCTGCCGGAATACGTCGCATTTGGTTTCTATCATCGCGTGCTACTGATGAAACCAGCGGCATCCTTTATATGTTACGGATGCTTTTACAATGATTAAAAAAGCTTCGCTGATGACGGCTCTCTCCGTCACGGCATTTTCTGGCTGGGCGCAAGACAGCAATTCAGATACGTTAGTGGTGACAGCAAATCGTTTTCAACAGCCAGTCAATACGGTTCTTGCGCCGACTGACGTGGTCACCCGGGAAGATATCGATCGCTGGCAGGCGAAGGATTTAAACGATGTTATGCGTCGGCTGCCGGGTGTGGATATTGCCCAGAATGGCGGGATGGGGCAAAGCTCTTCTTTATTTATCCGCGGCACCGAAGCCAAACAGGTTCTGGTACTGATTGATGGCGTACCCATGCCTCGTCCTGGTATTACCAACAACCCTGACCTCAACCAAATACCGCTATCGCTGGTGCAGCGTGTGGAATACATCCGTGGTCCGCGTTCGGCCATTTACGGTTCCGGTGCGATGGGCGGCGTGATTAACGTCATCACCCACTCTGATAAAGAAGAATCTAAGATCACCGCAGGCGTTGGCTCTGAAGGCTACCAGCAATACGACGGCACTCTGCGCCATCGCTTCGGCGATACGGTTGCGACGGTCGCCGGTTCCTATGAGGGAAACAAAGGCTTTAACGTTCAGCCTGATTCGACCTGGTCGCACGATCAGGATCGCGATGGTTTCCGCAGCAAAGCGTTCTGGGGTGGTCTTGAGCATAAATTTAACGATAACCTGAACGGTTTCTTCCGCGGGCGTAGCTATACCAACAACGCAGACTACGATCTGGGAAGCCCGCCATATAGCCCTGCCTACAGCGCAGATGAAGAGCAGCTCTATAACCAGAGCTGGGACGCAGGCCTGGCATTTAGTTCCGGAATCTACTCTTCACAGCTGATCGCCAGCTATCAGAAGGTCAAAGACTATAACTACAGCAGCATCTATGGCCGTTACAATGACGGCACGACGCTCGATCGGATGACGCAGCGTAATCTGCAGTGGGGCAATAACGTTATTGTTGGCCATGGCTCTGTGAGCGCCGGCGTGGACTGGCAGCAGCAGCGGCTGACCTCGTCGGATACGGTAATATCGGATACCTACAAGCGTGATAACACGGGTCTGTATCTGACCGGTCAGCAGCAGTTTGGCGATGTGACGCTCGAAGCGTCCGGTCGTGAAGACCACGATGAACAGTTCGGCTGGCACGGTACCTGGCAGACCACCGCCGGTTGGGAGTTCGTGGAAAACTATCGCGTAACCCTGGGCTATGGCACCGGCTTCCTCGCCCCTTCACTGGGACAGCAGTTCGGTTCGACCCGATTTGGCATCAGCTCAAACCCGAACCTGAAGCCGGAAGAGTCTCAACAATGGGAAGCGGGGCTTGATGGTCTTACCGGTCCGCTGGACTGGCGCCTGTCGGCGTATCACTACAAAATCACTAATCTGATTACCTATTACTCAGATCCTGTCACCTATGAAGGCGAGTATGACAATATCAATGCCGCAACGATTAAAGGCGTTGAGTGGACGGGTAATATCGATACAGGCATTTTCAGCCATCGCGTCACGTTGCAGTACGTCGACCCGCGTAATGATGATAATGGTGAAGTCCTGGCCAGACGTTCTAAACGCCAGGCGAAGTATCAGGTGGACTGGACGATGTTCAACGTCGATATGGATGTATCGTGGCAGTATTACGGCAAGCGCTACGATAACAACACGTCTCAGTACAATAATACGCAGCGCATTTTGCCAAGCTACAGCACTCTTGACGTTTCTGCCGCGTATCCGATCACCGATCACCTGACGGTTCGTGGTAAAATAGCCAACCTGTTCGATAAAGATTACGAGACAGCTTATGGCTACCAAACTGCAGGACGAGAATACTACTTGTCTGGCAGCTACACCTTCTGATCCACGTCCCACCGTGCTGGTGTTTGACTCCGGCGTCGGTGGGTTGTCGGTTTATAATGAGATTCGGCAGCTGCTGCCGAATCTGCATTACATCTACGCTTTTGATAACGTTGCTTTCCCTTATGGGGAGAAGAGTGAAGAATTCATCGTTGAACGCGTGCTCGAAATCGTCACTGCCGTTCAACAACGTTATCCGCTGGCGCTGGCCGTCATTGCCTGTAACACCGCCAGCACCGTCTCTCTTCCCGCCCTTCGTGAAAAATTCGCCTTTCCTGTTGTGGGGGTCGTTCCGGCGATTAAACCTGCCGCGCGTTTGACGGCGAACGGCATTGTCGGCCTGCTGGCAACGCGTGGTACGGTCAAGCGTCCCTATACGCGGGAGTTGATAAGCCGCTTTGCGAATGAATGTAAGATAGAAATGCTGGGTTCCGCTGAACTCGTTGAGCTGGCGGAAGCGAAGCTGCATGGTGAACCGGTCCCGTTGGATGAACTACGGCGCATTCTGCGCCCGTGGCTGCGAATGGCGGAGCCGCCTGATACGGTTGTGCTGGGTTGCACGCATTTCCCTCTCTTACAGGAAGAGCTGCAACAGGTGCTCCCGGAAGGAACGCGGATGATCGACTCCGGTGCCGCCATTGCCCGTCGTACCGTCTGGCTGCTGGAACATGAAGCTCCGGATGCGAAATCCAGCGACCCGAATATTGCTTATTGCATGGCGCTGACGGCCGAAACTGAACAACTTTCACCCGTTTTGCAGCGTTACGGCTTTGAGAAGCTCGAAAAACTGCCACTTTAATGGCGTTTTGCACAAAAAAGAGACGGTTGAAAAGTTTTTTTAAAACAGGGCTTGTCAACGTCTCAGAACTCCCTATAATGCGCCTCCACTGACACGGAACAACGGCTTACAGGCCGCCGGGTTAGCGGGGTTCAGCGATGAACACCAACAGAGAAAAGCAAAAATAAATGCTTGACTCTGAATGAGGAAAACGTATTATACGGGACCTCGCGACAGAGCGCTCAGCGCCGTTGCACTGCTCTTTAACAATTTATCAGACAATCTGTGTGGGCACTCAAAGTGACATGGATTCTTAACGTCCTCGGACGAAAAATGAATACCAAGTCTCTGAGTGAACACGTAATTCATTACGAAGTTTAATTCACGAGCATCAAACTTAAATTGAAGAGTTTGATCATGGCTCAGATTGAACGCTGGCGGCAGGCCTAACACATGCAAGTCGAGCGGTAGCACAGAAGAGCTTGCTCTTTGGGTGACGAGCGGCGGACGGGTGAGTAATGTCTGGGAAACTGCCTGATGGAGGGGGATAACTACTGGAAACGGTAGCTAATACCGCATAACGTCGAAAGACCAAAGTGGGGGACCTTCGGGCCTCATGCCATCAGATGTGCCCAGATGGGATTAGCTAGTAGGTGGGGTAATGGCTCACCTAGGCGACGATCCCTAGCTGGTCTGAGAGGATGACCAGCCACACTGGAACTGAGACACGGTCCAGACTCCTACGGGAGGCAGCAGTGGGGAATATTGCACAATGGGCGCAAGCCTGATGCAGCCATGCCGCGTGTATGAAGAAGGCCTTCGGGTTGTAAAGTACTTTCAGCGAGGAGGAAGGCATTAAGGTTAATAACCTTAGTGATTGACGTTACTCGCAGAAGAAGCACCGGCTAACTCCGTGCCAGCAGCCGCGGTAATACGGAGGGTGCAAGCGTTAATCGGAATTACTGGGCGTAAAGCGCACGCAGGCGGTTTGTTAAGTCAGATGTGAAATCCCCGGGCTCAACCTGGGAACTGCATTTGAAACTGGCAAGCTTGAGTCTTGTAGAGGGGGGTAGAATTCCAGGTGTAGCGGTGAAATGCGTAGAGATCTGGAGGAATACCGGTGGCGAAGGCGGCCCCCTGGACAAAGACTGACGCTCAGGTGCGAAAGCGTGGGGAGCAAACAGGATTAGATACCCTGGTAGTCCACGCTGTAAACGATGTCGACTTGGAGGTTGTTCCCTTGAGGAGTGGCTTCCGGAGCTAACGCGTTAAGTCGACCGCCTGGGGAGTACGGCCGCAAGGTTAAAACTCAAATGAATTGACGGGGGCCCGCACAAGCGGTGGAGCATGTGGTTTAATTCGATGCAACGCGAAGAACCTTACCTACTCTTGACATCCACGGAATTTAGCAGAGATGCTTTAGTGCCTTCGGGAACCGTGAGACAGGTGCTGCATGGCTGTCGTCAGCTCGTGTTGTGAAATGTTGGGTTAAGTCCCGCAACGAGCGCAACCCTTATCCTTTGTTGCCAGCGGTTCGGTACGGGAACTCAAAGGAGACTGCCAGTGATAAACTGGAGGAAGGTGGGGATGACGTCAAGTCATCATGGCCCTTACGAGTAGGGCTACACACGTGCTACAATGGCATATACAAAGAGAAGCGACCTCGCGAGAGCAAGCGGACCTCATAAAGTATGTCGTAGTCCGGATCGGAGTCTGCAACTCGACTCCGTGAAGTCGGAATCGCTAGTAATCGTGGATCAGAATGCCACGGTGAATACGTTCCCGGGCCTTGTACACACCGCCCGTCACACCATGGGAGTGGGTTGCAAAAGAAGTAGGTAGCTTAACCTTCGGGAGGGCGCTTACCACTTTGTGATTCATGACTGGGGTGAAGTCGTAACAAGGTAACCGTAGGGGAACCTGCGGTTGGATCACCTCCTTACCTGAAAGAACCTGCCTTTGTAGTGTCCACACAGATTGTCTGATGAAAAATAAGCAGTAAAAAATCTCTGCAGGCTTGTAGCTCAGGTGGTTAGAGCGCACCCCTGATAAGGGTGAGGTCGGTGGTTCAAGTCCACTCAGGCCTACCAAATTCGCTACCGTGCTGCGTTATGGCGACTACTCACATACTTCAGTATGCTTCGCGTCACCATGCCTTGCCCGATATCGAATAACGGTAAACAGAGATGACAATTACGATGGGGTTATAGCTCAGCTGGGAGAGCGCCTGCCTTGCACGCAGGAGGTCTGCGGTTCGATCCCGCATAGCTCCACCATCCTTTACTGCTGCACAATAAAAAACTTCAGAGCGTACCTGAAAAGGTATGCTGCGAAGTTTTGCTCTTTAAAAATCTGGATCAAGCTGAAAATTGAAACGACACACTGTTTCCTTTCTCCGTAATAAGAAAGGAAAAATGGTGTGTTCGAGTCTCTCAAATTTTCGCAATGCGAACTGTTTTACGAAACAGTTTCGGGTTGTGAGGTTAAGCGACTAAGCGTACACGGTGGATGCCCTGGCAGTCAGAGGCGATGAAGGACGTGCTAATCTGCGATAAGCGTCGGTAAGGTGATATGAACCGTTATAACCGGCGATTTCCGAATGGGGAAACCCAGTGTGATTCGTCACACTATCGTTAAGTGAATACATAGCTTAACGAAGCGAACCGGGGGAACTGAAACATCTAAGTACCCCGAGGAAAAGAAATCAACCGAGATTCCCCCAGTAGCGGCGAGCGAACGGGGAGCAGCCCAGAACCTGAATCAGTTTGTGTGTTAGTGGAAGCGTCTGGAAAGTCGCAGGGTACAGGGTGATACTCCCGTACACTAAAATGCACATTCTGTGAGTTCGAAGAGTAGGGCGGGACACGTGGTATCCTGTCTGAATATGGGGGACCATCCTCCAAGGCTAAATACTCCTGACTGACCGATAGTGAACCAGTACCGTGAGGGAAAGGCGAAAAGAACCCCGGCGAGGGGAGTGAAAAAGAACCTGAAACCGTGTACGTACAAGCAGTGGGAGCCTCTTTATGGGGTGACTGCGTACCTTTTGTATAATGGGTCAGCGACTTATATTCTGTAGCAAGGTTAACCGTATAGGGGAGCCGCAGGGAAACCGAGTCTTAACTGGGCGTTAAGTTGCAGGGTATAGACCCGAAACCCGGTGATCTAGCCATGGGCAGGTTGAAGGTTGGGTAACACTAACTGGAGGACCGAACCGACTAATGTTGAAAAATTAGCGGATGACTTGTGGCTGGGGGTGAAAGGCCAATCAAACCGGGAGATAGCTGGTTCTCCCCGAAAGCTATTTAGGTAGCGCCTCGTGAACTCATCTTCGGGGGTAGAGCACTGTTTCGGCTAGGGGGTCATCCCGACTTACCAACCCGATGCAAACTACGAATACCGAAGAATGTTATCACGGGAGACACACGGCGGGTGCTAACGTCCGTCGTGAAGAGGGAAACAACCCAGACCGCCAGCTAAGGTCCCAAAGTCATGGTTAAGTGGGAAACGATGTGGGAAGGCACAGACAGCCAGGATGTTGGCTTAGAAGCAGCCATCATTTAAAGAAAGCGTAATAGCTCACTGGTCGAGTCGGCCTGCGCGGAAGATGTAACGGGGCTAAACCATGCACCGAAGCTGCGGCAGCGACGCTTATGCGTTGTTGGGTAGGGGAGCGTTCTGTAAGCCGTTGAAGGTGGCCTGTGAGGGTTGCTGGAGGTATCAGAAGTGCGAATGCTGACATAAGTAACGATAAAGCGGGTGAAAAGCCCGCTCGCCGGAAGACCAAGGGTTCCTGTCCAACGTTAATCGGGGCAGGGTGAGTCGACCCCTAAGGCGAGGCCGAAAGGCGTAGTCGATGGGAAACAGGTTAATATTCCTGTACTCGGTGTTACTGCGAAGGGGGGACGGAGAAGGCTATGTTAGCCGGGCGACGGTTGTCCCGGTTTAAGCATGTAGGCGGAGCGTTTAGGTAAATCCGGACGCTTATTAAACGCTGAGGTGTGATGACGAGGCACTACGGTGCTGAAGTAACAAATGCCCTGCTTCCAGGAAAAGCCTCTAAGCATCAGGTAACATCAAATCGTACCCCAAACCGACACAGGTGGTCAGGTAGAGAATACCAAGGCGCTTGAGAGAACTCGGGTGAAGGAACTAGGCAAAATGGTGCCGTAACTTCGGGAGAAGGCACGCTGATGGTAGGTGAAGTGACTTGCTCACGGAGCTGAAATCAGTCGAAGATACCAGCTGGCTGCAACTGTTTATTAAAAACACAGCACTGTGCAAACACGAAAGTGGACGTATACGGTGTGACGCCTGCCCGGTGCCGGAAGGTTAATTGATGGGGTTATCCGTAAGGAGAAGCTCTTGATCGAAGCCCCGGTAAACGGCGTACGTAACTATAACGGTCCTAAGGTAGCGAAATTCCTTGTCGGGTAAGTTCCGACCTGCACGAATGGCGTAATGATGGTACAGGCTGTCTCCACCCGAGACTCAGTGAAATTGAACTCGCTGTGAAGATGCAGTGTACCCGCGGCAAGACGGAAAGACCCCGTGAACCTTTACTATAGCTTGACACTGAACATTGAGCCTTGATGTGTAGGATAGGTGGGAGGCTTTGAAGTGTGGACGCCAGTCTGCATGGAGCCAACCTTGAAATACCACCCTTTAATGTTTGATGTTCTAACGTAGACCCGTGATCCGGGTTGCGGACAGTGTCTGGTGGGTAGTTTGACTGGGGCGGTCTCCTCCTAAAGAGTAACGGAGGAGCACGAAGGTTAGCTAATCCTGGTCGGACATCAGGAGGTTAGTGCAATGGCATAAGCTAGCTTGACTGCGAGCGTGACGGCGCGAGCAGGTGCGAAAGCAGGTCATAGTGATCCGGTGGTTCTGAATGGAAGGGCCATCGCTCAACGGATAAAAGGTACTCCGGGGATAACAGGCTGATACCGCCCAAGAGTTCATATCGACGGCGGTGTTTGGCACCTCGATGTCGGCTCATCACATCCTGGGGCTGAAGTAGGTCCCAAGGGTATGGCTGTTCGCCATTTAAAGTGGTACGCGAGCTGGGTTTAGAACGTCGTGAGACAGTTCGGTCCCTATCTGCCGTGGGCGCTGGAGAATTGAGGGGGGCTGCTCCTAGTACGAGAGGACCGGAGTGGACGCATCACTGGTGTTCGGGTTGTCATGCCAATGGCATTGCCCGGTAGCTAAATGCGGAAAAGATAAGTGCTGAAAGCATCTAAGCACGAAACTTGCCCCGAGATGAGTTCTCCCTGACTCCTTGAGAGTCCTGAAGGAACGTTGAAGACTACGACGTTGATAGGTCGGGTGTGTAAGCGTAGCGATACGTTGAGCTAACCGATACTAATGAACCGTGAGGCTTAACCTTACAACGCCGAAGCTGTTTTGGCGAAGAGACGAAATTGATTTTCAGCCTGATGACAGATTATTCACTGCGCAGAGATGCGGGGTGGAAACAGAATTTGCCTGGCGGCAATAGCGCGGTGGTCCCACCTGACCCCATGCCGAACTCAGAAGTGAAACGCCGTAGCGCCGATGGTAGTGTGGGGTCTCCCCATGTGAGAGTAGGGAACTGCCAGGCATCAAATTAAGAACGCAATCACAGCGATGTTGTGACTGGTTCGAAGGTTAAAGCAGTAAACCGGGGTGACAACCGGTAGCAGTAAAACAGTATTCGGTGGAGCGGTAGTTCAGTCGGTTAGAATACCTGCCTGTCACGCAGGGGGTCGCGGGTTCGAGTCCCGTCCGTTCCGCCACTTATTTAAAGTTAAGCCTGCTAATACATTAGCGGGCTTAATAGTAAGAGATTTAGGGGCGTAGCTCAGTTGGTAGAGCACCGGTCTCCAAAACCGGGTGTCGCGAGTTCGAGTCTCTCCGCCCCTGCCATATATAATCCTTTGCTCAGGCAAAGGATTTTTTTTGTCTGTTATTCACTATCCCCAGCGCTTTACAGCATCCTCCGTCCATGGAGGCGTGCGTCATTCCAGTATGCCTGTTTTCAGTATTTCACGGATCTGTACCTGTTTGTCGCTGTTTTGTAACCAGATAGCGTACAGAGGCCGAGATAGCGTTGTGCTATCCGTTACCGTATGCAGGCCGCTTTTATCCTTCGCCCAATGTGTAGGTAGCCATGTGCAACCATTAAGCGCAGCAAGCTGCTGATAAGCCAGTTCAGCAGAACTGGTGGTCAGTAGGGGGACATCATCACTGCCAATCAGTCCGACTTCATTTTGTTGAAAGTCCGGACCCCATTCCAGGCGCAAATAATTCAATTCATTCTTATTTTTAAATGGTGAAGCGCAGTAGAGTGCCAGGGTGAAATTACCGAGTAACTGGCTGCTTAATTCGTCCATTTTCGGTGATTCTGTCGTGATCAGCAGATCAAGCTGCCGTTCATGTAGTTGTTTAACCAGCGATTGTCGCTGCGCAATCCTGGCCTCAAACTGCAGGTTATAGGGTTCCTTATAGAGTTTCCCCATCCATCCGTTAAGCATGCACTCCCATAAGGATGCACTGCCGCCAATTGAGAATTCGTTATGCCGGGAGGCGTTCGCCACCTCTTTTCTCGCCGCCTGCCAGGTATTCATCAGGGTTTCGGCATAAGGAAGCAGTTTCTCGCCGGCTGATGTCAGACGGATATTGTTGCGATGGCGGGTAAAAAGGTTGACGCCAAGCTGGTTTTCCAGCTGACGAATACGAAAGCTGACGGCTGATTGCGTCAGATAAAGCGCCTCTGCTGCTCGTCCAAAGTGGCGAGTTCTGCTCACCTCGAGGAAAGTTTTGAGCAATTCCGTATCCACACTCTTCTCCGCAAAATTATTTGTCGTAATGATTTAAATCTTTTGTTTTACACTCTGTCAAGCGTAACTAATACTCCGCGCCATAAATAGCTCGGCCAAAGAATCAGGAGCGTGTAGGATGGCGGAAAGCTTTATGACGACTAATCGTTTTTTCGATAATAAACATTATCCGCGCGGGTTCTCCCGTCATGGTGATTTCACCATCAAAGAGGCACAACTGCTGGAACAGCATGGTTATGCCCTTAACGAACTGGAACTGGGTAAACGCGAACCTGTCACCGAAGATGAAAAACAATTTGTTTCGGTCTGCCGTGGGGAATGTGAACCAGCTACGGAAATGGAGCGTGTCTGGATCAAGTATATGGCACGCATTAAGCGGCCTAAGCGTTTTCATACGCTCTCCGGCGGTAAACCGCAGGTCGAAGGCGCTGAAGATTACACCGAAAGCGATGATTAAGAAAAAAAGGGCGTAAGCCCTTTTTTTATGCCATAAGTTTTTGCAGATGATTCAGCATCCGGTCCACTGCCCGATAGCCCAGGGCCTCCTGCAGGTGGTAGCGCTCAATACGGGGTTCATCTTCTATGTCGGCGATAGTCCGTGCGACTTTCAACAGGCGCTGCCAGGCACGGATAGAGAGCCCCAGCTGCAATAGTACCTGCTCCAGCCATATAGCATCCTCTTTACTGAGCGGACACCAGATTTTCATTTCGTTACTCTCGAGGTCGGCATTAAGTTTCTCCTGTCGGGCCAGCTGCTTGTCGCGCGCGGCGAGAACCCGCTTCCTCACGCTGGCGCTATCTTCCACACCAGAGGCTACCAGACTGAGCACGCCTGGAGGCGGTAGTGGAATTTCAAGCGAGAGATCGAAACGGTCGAGGAACGGGCCAGACAGGCGTCCCAGATAACGTAATGTTTGTTCCGGCGATGCGCGATTATGATGCCCCTGGTAATGTCCGGTCGGGCTGGGATTCATTGCTGCAATAAGCTGAAAATGTGCCGGGTAGTCAATTTTCGCCCGGGTACGTGAAATATGTATTTTCCCTGATTCCATGGGCTCTCGTAGTGCATCCAACACCCGACGTTCAAACTCCGGTAGCTCATCAAGAAACAGTACCCCGTTATGAGCCAGGGAGATCTCTCCGGGTATGGGGATTGAGCCACCTCCAACCATCGCCGTGAGCGATGCGCTGTGATGTGGGCTGCGAAACGGCCGTCTACGCCACTGTTTTGTTGCGCGGTTGGCACTGAAGAGACTTAGGATCGCGGCACTTTCTAGCGCCTCTTGATTACTTAATGGTGGCAGGAGCCCCGGCAGTCGGCTGGCAAGCATGGTTTTTCCTGTTCCGGGAGGGCCTATCAACAACAGGTTATGCCCGCCTGCGGCAACAATTTCTAGTGCCCGCTTTCCCTGCTGCTGGCCAATAACATCGCTCAGGTCAGGCAGCGGCTCCGCAGGATATTCTGCCTCCGGCAGGGGAGGATTTAGCGCATGCTGCCCCTCAAGAAAGGCACAGACTTCCTGTAGATGCCCGGCGACAAGACACTCCTGGCCTTCAATGAGCCCCACTTCAGCTGCATTATCTTCCGCGACGATGATTTGCCGTCCGGCTTTTATCGCCTCCATTGCGCTGGAGATGGCGCCAGGAACGCCACGTAGCGCCCCTGTGAGCGCGAGTTCGCCAATAAACTCGTATTGATTCAGCCTGGTGGCATTTAGCTGCTCCGACGCCACCAGAAGCGCGAGAGCGATGGGGAGATCGTACCGGCCTCCCTCTTTGGGGAGATCGGCAGGTGCCAGGTTGATGGTGATTTTTTTGGCCGGGAACGTATAGCCGCTATTAATTATCGCACTGCGTACCCGGTCACGAGCCTCTTTCACCGTAGTTTCAGGAAGGCCCACCATAGTCAGTCCGGGGAGCCCGTTGCTAATATGAATTTCGACAGTAATAAGAGGGGCACTGATACCGAACGCGGCCCGTGTGTAAATAATCGCGAGTGACATAATGCCTCCTGAGTGCGGGCATTATGTCTGTCTGATAACTATCAGTAATCTGCAATAAATGGATTTTACGCGACAGATTCCAGCTAATTCGCCGAATATTATTACATTTCACTCGTTATGGAATTGGCTTCGCAGACGGGCTCCATCGCGAAAGACTGTATTGCCGTAAAGCATCACATCGTCATAGAAAAGAACGATAAATTGAATTTTTTTCATTTTATATTTTTCCTATTAAAAACAATTGTTTTACAAAAAACTGTTAGCGCGATCAGCAAGTGACGCATAAAAAAATCTTGTGTTTAACGTGATGTCTGTGGTAACTCTTTAGGTATTCCTTCGAACAAGAAGCCAGAAAGTACATAAAATGACAGCCCTTCTACGAGTGATTAGCCTGGTCGTGATTAGCGTGGTGGTGATTATTATCCCACCGTGCGGGGCTGCACTTGGACGAGGAAAGGCTTAGAAATCAAGCCTTAACGAACTAAGACCCCCGCACCGAAAGGTCCGGGGGTTTTTTTATAACTTAAAAATGATAAGTGAGGAGCAGACCATGACCAACAGCATAAAATTCTGTTTCTCCCGATCTATGACGGGGAACTAACTATGAATGGGGCGCAGTGGGTAGTACATGCTTTGCGGACACAGGGAGTCGACACTGTTTTTGGCTATCCTGGTGGCGCGATTATGCCGGTTTACGATGCGTTGTATGACGGCGGCGTGGAACACCTGTTGTGCCGGCACGAGCAAGGTGCGGCAATAGCCGCTATTGGTTATGCCCGCGCCACGGGTAAAACCGGTGTGTGCATCGCCACCTCTGGGCCAGGTGCGACAAACTTGATCACTGGCCTGGCGGATGCGTTGCTGGACTCTATCCCCGTCGTTGCTATCACCGGCCAGGTTGCGGCGCCGTTTATCGGTACCGATGCTTTCCAGGAAGTGGACGTCATGGGTTTGTCGCTGGCCTGTACGAAACATAGCTTCCTCGTTCAGTCACTGGAAGAATTGCCGCGAGTGATCGCTGAGGCTTTTCAGGTGGCAAACTCTGGTCGCCCTGGTCCAGTGCTGGTCGATATTCCAAAAGACATCCAGCTGGCGAAAGGCGAGCTCGACCCGTATTTCTCGACGGTTGATAACGACACTGATTTCCCCCAGGCGGAGGTTGAGCAAGCCCTGCAAATGTTGGCTGCTGCGCAAAAACCGATGCTGTACGTTGGGGGAGGCGTAGGGATGGCGCAGGCCGTTCCCGCTTTGCGCGAGTTTATCGCCATGACCCAAATGCCGGCCACCTGCACATTGAAAGGTCTGGGTGCCGTTGATGCGGCGTATCCATACTATCTGGGTATGCTGGGGATGCACGGTACCAAAGCGGCCAATCTGGCGGTACAGGAGTGCGACCTGCTGATTGCTGTTGGTGCACGTTTCGATGACCGCGTCACCGGGAAGCTGAACACGTTTGCTCCGCACGCCAAAGTCATCCATCTGGATATCGATCCGGCGGAGCTGAACAAGCTGCGTCAGGCCCATGTTGCTCTGACAGGCGATCTGAATACATTGCTGCCTGCATTGCAGCTGCCGCTTTCAATCGACGCCTGGCGCCAGCGTATTCAGGCGCTGTGTGACGAGCATGCATGGCGCTACGACCATCCGGGTGAGGGCATTTATGCACCGCTGCTGCTCAAACAGCTGTCCGACCGTAAGCCAGCTGATAGCGTTGTGACGACCGACGTGGGCCAGCATCAAATGTGGTCTGCACAGCATATGACCTATACACGCCCGGAGAATTTTATTACCTCCAGCGGGTTAGGCACGATGGGCTTTGGCCTGCCGGCTGCGGTGGGTGCGCAGGTTGCGCGTCCGAACGATATCGTTATCTGCGTCTCCGGCGATGGCTCATTCATGATGAATGTCCAGGAGCTGGGAACCGTGAAACGTAAACAGCTGCCGTTAAAGATCCTGTTACTGGATAACCAGCGCTTAGGCATGGTTCGTCAGTGGCAACAGCTGTTTTTCGCGGAGCGTTATAGCGAAACCACCCTGACCGATAACCCCGATTTTGTCACGCTGGCCAGCGCCTTCGGTATCCCCGGTCAGCACATAACCCGTAAAGACCAGGTTGAAGCGGCTCTCGACACCATGCTTTCGAGCCAGGGGCCATACCTGCTTCATGTCTCAATCGATGAACTTGAGAACGTCTGGCCGTTGGTACCGCCCGGTGCCAGTAATGCAGAAATGCTGGAGAAATTATCATGATGCAACATCAGGTCGCTTTACAGGCTCGCTTCAACCCGGAAACCTTAGAACGTGTGCTGCGCGTGGTTCGCCATCGTGGCTTTCAGGTCTGCGCCATGAATATGGAAACCGCGGCAGAGGCCGGCAGCATAAATATTGAATTGACCGTTGCCAGTCAGCGGCCCGTCGAATTACTGTTTAGTCAATTAAGTAAGCTGGTCGACGTCGCCTGCGTCGAGATCCAGCAACCAACATCACAACAAATCCGCGCATAAGCGCAAGGGAAGAAAAATGACGACGAAAAAAGCTGATTACATTTGGTTCAACGGCGAGATGGTTCCGTGGGGAGAGGCAAAGGTTCACGTGATGTCTCACGCGCTTCACTACGGCACCTCCGTGTTTGAAGGCATCCGTTGCTACGACTCGCACAAAGGACCGGTGGTGTTCCGCCATCGTGAACATATGCAGCGTCTGCATGACTCAGCCAAAATCTATCGTTTCCCGGTATCTCAAAGCATTGATGAGCTGATGGAAGCCTGTCGTGAAGTCATTCGCCAAAACAACCTGACCAGCGCTTATATTCGACCATTGATCTTTGTTGGCGACGTTGGCATGGGCGTTAACCCGCCTGCGGGATACAGCACTGACGTGATCATCGCGGCGTTCCCGTGGGGAGCCTATCTTGGCGCTGAAGCGCTGGATCAGGGGATCGATGCGATGGTTTCTTCCTGGAACCGTGTGGCACCAAACACCATCCCGACCGCCGCAAAAGCCGGTGGTAACTATTTGTCCTCTCTGCTGGTTGGCAGCGAAGCGCGCCGTCACGGCTATCAGGAAGGGATCGCGCTGGACGTTAACGGCTATATCTCCGAAGGCGCAGGTGAGAACCTGTTTGAAGTGAAAGATGGCATATTGTTTACACCGCCATTCACCTCCTCCGCACTGCCGGGCATTACCCGTGATGCCATTATTAAACTGGCAAAAGATCTGGATATCGAAGTTCGCGAGCAGGTGCTGTCCCGTGAATCTCTGTATCTGGCTGATGAAGTCTTTATGTCCGGTACTGCTGCGGAAATCACCCCGGTGCGCAGCGTTGACGGTATTCAGGTTGGTGAAGGCCGCTGCGGCCCTGTCACCAAGCGCATTCAGCAAGCATTCTTTGGCCTCTTCACCGGTGAAACCGAGGATAAATGGGGCTGGCTGGATCAGGTTAACCAATAAATATACCCGTCATATTTCAAGCATAAGCATAAAAAAATGGGGCGGCACGCAGCGCCCCATGTCACAGAGACTGGGAGTAACTAAAGCATGCCTAAGTACCGTTCCGCCACCACCACTCATGGCCGTAATATGGCGGGTGCCCGCGCGCTGTGGCGCGCAACCGGGATGACCGACGCTGATTTCGGTAAGCCAATTATCGCCGTTGTTAACTCCTTTACCCAATTTGTACCGGGTCACGTACATCTGCGCGATCTTGGTAAGCTGGTTGCAGAGCAGATTGAAGCCTCAGACGGCGTTGCCAAAGAATTCAACACCATTGCGGTGGATGATGGGATCGCCATGGGGCATGGAGGTATGCTTTATTCACTGCCATCCCGCGAACTGATCGCCGACTCCGTCGAGTACATGGTCAATGCGCACTGTGCCGATGCCATGGTTTGCATTTCCAACTGCGACAAAATCACCCCGGGGATGCTGATGGCGTCCTTGCGCCTGAATATTCCGGTCATTTTTGTTTCCGGTGGTCCAATGGAGGCCGGGAAAACCAAGCTTTCTGACAAGATAATCAAACTCGACCTCGTTGACGCAATGATTCAAGGGGCGGACCCGAAAGTCTCCGACGAGCAGAGTGAGCAGGTAGAGCGTTCAGCCTGTCCGACCTGCGGTTCCTGTTCGGGGATGTTTACCGCCAACTCGATGAACTGCTTGACCGAAGCGCTGGGTCTCTCGCAGCCGGGTAACGGCTCCCTGCTGGCCACTCACGCCGACCGTAAACAGCTGTTCCTCAACGCCGGGAAACGCATCGTTGAGCTGACCAAACGCTATTACGAGCAGGATGACGAATCTGCGCTGCCGCGCAATGTCGCTTGCAAAGCGGCGTTCGAAAATGCCATGACGCTGGATATCGCCATGGGGGGTTCCACGAACACGGTACTTCACCTGCTGGCCGCCGCGCAGGAAGCGGAAATCGACTTCACCATGAGCGATATCGATAAGCTTTCGCGCAAGGTTCCGCAGCTGTGCAAAGTGGCGCCGAGCACGCAGAAATACCATATGGAAGATGTTCACCGCGCAGGCGGCGTGCTGGGCATTCTCGGCGAGCTGGATCGCGCCGGGCTACTGAACCGTGAAGTGAAAAACGTGCTGGGCCTGACTCTGCCGCAAACGCTGGATCGCTATGATGTCATGCTGACCAAAGACGATGCGGTGAAAAAAATGTTCCGCGCCGGTCCGGCCGGTATCCGCACCACTCAGGCGTTCTCGCAGGACTGTCGCTGGGATACGCTGGATGACGATCGCGCTGAAGGCTGCATCCGTTCTCTGGAGCATGCTTACAGCAAAGACGGCGGTCTGGCGGTGCTGTACGGCAACTTTGCGGAAAATGGCTGCATCGTTAAAACCGCAGGTGTGGATGACAGTATTCTGAAATTCACCGGCCCGGCGAAAGTGTATGAAAGCCAGGATGATGCGGTAGAAGCGATTCTTGGTGGCAAAGTCGTGGCGGGCGACGTTGTGGTCATTCGCTACGAAGGGCCGAAGGGCGGCCCGGGTATGCAGGAAATGCTCTATCCGACGACCTTCCTGAAATCAATGGGCCTGGGTAAAGCCTGTGCGTTGATTACCGACGGACGTTTCTCCGGCGGGACATCGGGCCTGTCGATTGGCCACGTCTCACCGGAAGCGGCCAGCGGTGGCAATATCGCGATCATCGAAGACGGCGATATGATTGCCATTGATATTCCGAACCGCGGCATTGAGCTGCAACTGAGCGATGCCGAAATCGCCGCACGTCGTGAAGCGCAAGAGGCCCGCGGCGATCGCGCCTGGACGCCAAAAGCGCGTGAACGCCAGGTTTCCTTCGCACTCCGCGCTTATGCCAGCCTGGCAACCAGCGCCGATAAAGGCGCGGTGCGCGATAAATCGAAACTAGGGGGTTAATGATGGCCGAATCACAACCCCTGTCTGCCGCCCCTGAGGGGGCGGAATATCTCAGGGCGGTGCTGCGCGCGCCGGTCTATGAAGCGGCCCAGATTACGCCGCTGCAAAAAATGGAAAAACTGTCGTCGCGTCTGGATAACGTGATTCTGGTGAAGCGAGAAGATCGCCAGCCGGTTCATAGCTTCAAGCTACGCGGGGCTTACGCAATGATGGCGGGGTTGACGGAAGAGCAAAAAGCGCAGGGTGTGATCACCGCTTCCGCGGGTAACCACGCCCAGGGCGTCGCGTTCTCCGCATCGCGTCTTGGCGTGAAGGCGCTGATCGTGATGCCAGTTGCCACGGCGGATATTAAGGTCGATGCGGTGCGTAGCTTTGGTGGTGAGGTGCTGCTGCACGGTGCCAACTTTGATGAAGCGAAAGCAAAAGCCATCGAGCTGGCGCAACAGCAGAGTTTTACCTGGGTCCCGCCATTTGACCACCCGATGGTGATTGCCGGGCAGGGCACGCTGGCGCTGGAGCTGTTACAGCAGGATGCGCATCTGGATCGCGTGTTTGTCCCGGTTGGCGGCGGTGGCCTTGCCGCCGGCGTGGCGGTACTGATTAAGCAGCTGATGCCGCAGATCAAAGTGATTGCGGTGGAAGCGGAAGACTCCGCCTGTCTGAAAGCCGCGCTGGAAGCCGGGCACCCGGTCGACCTGCCGCGGGTCGGGCTGTTTGCCGAAGGTGTGGCGGTGAAACGCATCGGCGATGAGACCTTTCGACTCTGCCAGGAGTATCTTGACGATATTATCACCGTCGACAGCGATGCGATTTGCGCGGCGATGAAAGATTTGTTCGAAGATGTCCGCGCCGTAGCTGAACCCTCCGGCGCACTGGCGCTAGCGGGAATGAAGAAGTATATCGCTCAGCATCATATCCGCGGCGAACGGCTGGCACATGTACTTTCCGGCGCTAACGTTAACTTCCATGGCCTGCGCTATGTTTCCGAACGGTGCGAGCTGGGAGAGCAACGTGAGGCGCTGCTGGCAGTGACCATTCCGGAAGAGAAAGGCAGCTTCCTGAAGTTCTGTCAGCTGCTGGGTGGCCGTTCAGTGACCGAGTTCAACTATCGTTTTGCTGATGCAAAAGACGCCTGCATTTTTGTCGGGGTTCGTCTGAGCCGCGGTCTGGAAGAGCGCAAAGAGATTCTGGATCTGCTGCGTGAAGGGGGCTACAGCGTTGTCGATCTATCCGATGACGAAATGGCGAAACTCCATGTGCGCTATATGGTCGGCGGGCGGCCGTCAAAACCGCTGCAGGAGCGCCTGTTCAGCTTCGAGTTTCCAGAATCACCGGGGGCGCTGCTTAAGTTCCTGCATACGCTAGGCACCCACTGGAATATCTCTCTGTTCCACTACCGTAGCCATGGGACCGACTACGGTCGCGTGCTGGCGGCGTTCGAGCTTGGCGATCATGAACCGGATTTTGAAACCCGGCTGCATGAGCTGGGCTACGATTGCCACGATGAAACGCATAACCCGGCATTTCGCTTCTTCCTTGCCGGCTAATGCCTGATGGCGCTGCGCTTATCGGGCCAACTATCAGATCGCTGGCCGGGTAAGGCGCCTGCGCCTGCACCCGGCAAAATATTAGTGGTTCGGTAAAATAGACCAGAAAGCATCGATAAGCGGCTCATACAGCCGCTTTTTTTGTGCGCACACGCCCAGCTCAAACGGCGTTTTCTCATCGCTACGCTCCAGAATCATCACGCGATTGCGCACCGGTTCCGGGCTGTTTTCCAGTACCACCTCCGGGATTAAGGCCACGCCGCAGCCGAGAGCGACCATCGACACCATCGCTTCATGGCCGCCGACGGTGGCGTAAATCGAGGGATTGCTGATTTTATGGCGGCGAAACCACAGCTCGATACGACGGCGGACTGGCCCCTGATCCGCCATGATAAACGGCACGGTTGACCAGTCGGGCTTCTCCTGGCTGACCTGGGTACGCACCGGGCAGGCTAATGCCGGGGCAATCAGCACCACCGCCAGGTTTTCCAGCATCGAGAAGGCGACGGAGCCAGGCAACGTTTCCGGTTTGCCGGCAATCGCAAGATCGGCTTCGCCGGTGACGACTTTCTCCATCGCATCGGCGGCATCGCCGGTGGAGAGCTTAATTTCTACCGAGGGGTGGGCCGCGCGGAAGCGATCGAGAATTGGCGGCAGGTGGCTGTAGGCCGCCGTCACCGAGCAGAAGATATGCAGCTCGCCGGAAAGCGAGGGCCCCTGTTGATCAATGGCGTGCCGAAGCTGCTGATATTGCAGTAGCGTCTGCTGGGCGAACAGACGTAGCTCTTCGCCGGCTTCGGTCAAGGTCACGGTTCGGTTATCACGAACAAACAGCGGCTGGCCGAGGTCTTCTTCCAGGCGCTGGATCTGGCGCGAAAGGGTGGAAGGGCTGACGTGCATCGCCCGTGCGCTGCGCCCAAAATGGCGGCTTTCCGCCAGATGCAGGAAGGTTTTCAGATCGCGTAAATCCACAGGCCGCACTCCAGGGTTTTACATTGCAGATATTGCAACGTGATGTTGTGAATATATCAATTTCCGCAATGAATTTCCTGTCATATAGTAAGTTCATTCTCGCATATGCGAACCGAACAATAAGACAGTACAACATCACGAGGTATCACCATGGCTAACTACTTTAATACACTGAACCTGCGCCAGCAGCTGGCACAGCTGGGCAAATGTCGCTTTATGGGTCGCGACGAATTCGCCGATGGCGCAAGCTACCTTCAGGGTAAAAAAGTGGTTATCGTCGGCTGCGGCGCTCAGGGTCTGAACCAGGGCCTGAATATGCGTGACTCCGGTCTGGATATTTCCTATGCGCTGCGTAAAGAAGCCATTGCTGAGAAGCGTGCTTCATGGCGTAAAGCGACCGAAAACGGTTTTAAAGTCGGTACCTATGAAGAGCTGATCCCGCAGGCTGACCTGGTGGTTAACCTGACGCCGGACAAACAGCACTCTGACGTTGTGCGTTCCGTACAGCCGCTGATGAAAGACGGCGCTGCGCTGGGTTACTCCCACGGCTTCAACATCGTGGAAGTGGGCGAGCAGATTCGTAAAGACATCACCGTGGTAATGGTTGCGCCGAAATGCCCGGGTACCGAAGTTCGTGAAGAGTACAAACGTGGTTTCGGCGTACCGACACTGATCGCGGTTCACCCGGAAAACGATCCGAAGGGCGAAGGCATGGCCATTGCTAAAGCCTGGGCTGCGGCGACCGGCGGTCACCGCGCGGGTGTTCTGGAATCCTCCTTCGTTGCGGAAGTGAAATCTGACCTGATGGGCGAGCAGACCATCCTGTGCGGTATGCTGCAGGCTGGTTCACTGCTGTGCTTCGACAAGCTGGTGGAAGAAGGCACCGACCCGGCTTACGCAGAAAAACTGATCCAGTTCGGCTGGGAAACCATCACCGAAGCGCTGAAGCAGGGCGGTATCACCCTGATGATGGATCGCCTGTCTAACCCGGCGAAACTGCGTGCTTACGCGCTGTCCGAACAGCTGAAAGAGATCATGGCGCCGCTGTTCCAGAAACATATGGATGACATCATCTCCGGTGAATTCTCCTCCGGCATGATGGCTGACTGGGCTAACGACGATAAGAAACTGCTGACCTGGCGCGAAGAGACCGGTGCGACCGCGTTTGAAACCGCCCCGCAGTTTGAAGGCAAAATTAGCGAGCAGGAGTACTTCGATAAAGGCGTTCTGATGATCGCGATGGTGAAAGCGGGCGTTGAGCTGGCATTCGAAACCATGGTCGATTCCGGCATCATCGAAGAATCTGCTTACTACGAATCACTGCACGAGCTGCCGCTGATTGCCAACACTATCGCCCGTAAGCGTCTGTACGAAATGAACGTGGTTATCTCCGACACCGCAGAATACGGTAACTATCTGTTCTCTTACGCTTGCGTACCGCTGCTGAAAGAGTTCATGACGACGTTGCAGACCGGCGACCTGGGTAAAGCGATTGCCGAAGGCGCGGTAGACAACGCGCAGCTGCGTGATGTGAACGACGCGATCCGCAGCCACGCTATTGAAGAGGTTGGCCAGAAGCTGCGTGGCTATATGACTGATATGAAACGTATCGCTGTCGCGGGTTAATTCTTCGCTCTCGATATGTGAGTAAACATCAACCCGGTGGCGTCCGCGCTACCGGGTTTTTTGTTTTGGCCACCGCGCCAGACGATATTCCCTCATTTTTTGCTTTTACCTTCCGCCATCAATCAACTTAAATTCATTTAAATATCAATGTCATATTATTTTATCTGGCATTTTCTTCGTGTAGATATTGTTGAAATGAATCTAATGTAATATCGTAAGTTACATGAAAATAAATAACTCATTCTCAGCAACGCTGCACATTCTGCTCCATATGGAACAGGTTGATAAACCCATGACGTCGGAACAGATGGCCGCCTTTATCGACGGTAATCCGGCTTTTATTCGTAAGCTCCTTGCCGGGCTACGGGAAAATAACATCGTCTGCGCAACGAAAGGGCATCACGGCGGCTGGCGGCTTTGCCGTTCGGTGGGCGAAGTGACGCTTTATGATATTTACACCGCGCTGGGCTCGCCGGGGCTGTTTGCCATTGGTAATCGAAATGAAAATCCTGAATGCCTGGTCGAGCAAGGGGTGAATCGGGTGATGTCGTCGACGCTGGCGGATGCCGAAGCGCTGATCGTGGCGCGTTTTAAAGGACTGTCGTTACAGGATATTGGGACAGAATTTATCAGCTATTTCAACGAAAAGGGTCACATCCATGATGTCTGATTTAATCAATGAGTTAACAATCTGTCTGATGATTGCACTGGCGGCGAGTAGTATGTCGATGACGGTGACGCAAACAGAGCTATTCGCGGCATTTCGCGCCTGGACCGTGAAAAAGAACGCCATGGCTGGACATCTTTTTCAGTGCTTCTATTGCCTGAGCCATTGGGTGGTTTTTGGTGGGATGCTGGTTTATCGTCCGGCGCTGCTGCACAGCGGTATCGCTTTCATTGACTGGATGATGACGGCATTTATTACTATCACTCTGACAACGCTTATCAACGGCCTGATGTTTAAAGTTTTCCAGGCAGCAGTCACCACGCATGTTCTGAAGCACGAAGCGCAGAAAACGCTGCAGTCGCATAAATAACAGCGGGCCTCTCTGTTGCAGAGGGGCCCGGCCGTTGTTACTTGCGGTACAGCACTTTGATGATGTGATAACCGAACTGCGTGTGCAGCGGCCCGGTTGGCTCCAGCTCAGGGCCGGAGAACACGACCTTATCAAATGCCGGAACCATCTGGCCCTGTTTGAACTCACCTAAATGACCGCCCTTTTTACCTGACGGGCAAGTAGAGTGCTTCTTCGCCAGCTTCTCGAAATCGGCGCCATTTTTAATCTGCTCCAGCAGTTCGAGGGCCAGTTTCTCTTCTTTCACCAGGATGTGCATTGCTGCCGCGGTTTTCGCCATGATTGTGCCTTGATAATTTGCTATGAATCAGATGGCAATATTAGCATGCGCTAGCGGCGATACAGCACCTTAATGATATGGTAGCCGAACTTGGTTTTGACCGGTCCGTAAGGTTTTAGCAGCGGGCAGCTAAAGACCGCTTGATCAAACGGCCCGACCATGACGCCTTGATTAAACTCCCCGAGATCGCCGCCGTTGCGACCAGATGGGCACTTTGAATATCGTTTTGCCAGATGATCGAAGCTGACGCCTCGATCCAGCTTCGCGAGGATCTCCTGGGCCAGCTTCTCTTCTTTTACCAGGATATGCAGGGCTGCTGCTGACTTTGCCATCGTTTTACTCTCAGGATAATAGGTGTTGCCAACACTTTACCATTAGCCGGTAAATCTCCCCTTGGCTTTCTGCTACAATCCCCACCCCGTTCGAAGATTGAGCAAAACACCCATGCGTTTAAACCCTGGCCAACAACAAGCCGTCGAATTCGTTACCGGACCGTGCCTGGTGCTGGCGGGCGCCGGCTCCGGTAAGACCCGCGTTATCACGAATAAAATCGCCCACCTGATCCGCGGCTGCGGCTATCAGGCGCGCCATATTGCGGCGGTGACGTTTACCAACAAAGCGGCACGTGAAATGAAAGAGCGTGTCGGGCAAACGCTGGGACGCAAAGAAGCGCGGGGGCTGATGATTTCCACTTTCCATACTTTGGGGCTGGATATTATTAAGCGGGAATATGCTGCGCTGGGGATGAAATCTAACTTTTCTTTGTTTGATGATACCGACCAGGTGGGTCTGCTAAAAGAGCTGACCGAAGGGCTGATCGACGATGATAAAGTCGTATTGCAACAGCTGATCTCGACGATCTCCAACTGGAAAAACGATCTGCAAACGCCGGCTCAGGCGGCAGCCGCCGCAAAGGGTGAACGGGATCGGATCTTTGCCCATTGTTACGGGCTCTACGACGCCCATATGAAGGCCTGCAACGTGCTGGATTTTGACGATCTGATCCTGTTGCCGACCTTGCTGTTGCAGCGCAATGAAGAAGTTCGCGAACGCTGGCAGAACAAGATTCGCTATCTGCTGGTGGATGAGTATCAGGATACCAACACCAGCCAGTATGAGATGGTGAAGCTGCTGGTGGGGCAGCGAGCACGTTTTACCGTGGTCGGCGATGATGACCAGTCGATCTATTCCTGGCGCGGAGCGCGGCCGCAGAACCTGGTCCTGTTGAGCCAGGATTTTCCGGCACTGCAGGTGATCAAGCTCGAACAGAACTACCGTTCTTCCGGGCGCATCCTGAAAGCCGCTAACATCCTGATTGCTAACAACCCGCACGTTTTCGAAAAACGCCTGTTCTCCGAGCTGGGCTATGGCGTGGAGCTGAAGGTGCTCTCCGCAAATAATGAAGATCATGAAGCAGAGCGGGTGGCCGGTGAACTGATCGCCCACCACTTTATCAATAAGACGCAATATAAGGATTACGCGATCCTCTACCGCGGCAACCATCAGTCGCGGGTCTTTGAAAAGATGCTGATGCAAAACCGGATCCCGTACAAAATTTCGGGCGGCACATCATTCTTTTCACGGCCTGAGATTAAAGACCTGCTGGCCTATCTGCGCGTGCTGACTAACCCGAATGATGACAGCGCCTTCCTGCGTATCGTCAATACGCCGAAACGCGAAATTGGGCCGGCAACGTTACAAAAACTGGGTGAATGGGCGATGACCCGCAATAAGAGTTTGTTCACCGCCAGTTTTGATATGGGCCTCACCCAGACGCTCAGCGGTCGCGGATACGATGCGCTTACCGGCTTTACGCAGTGGCTCGGCGAGATCCAACGTCTGGCAGAAAGCGAGCCGGTCGCGGCGGTGCGCGATCTGATTCGCGGGGTAGATTATGAATCCTGGCTGTATGAGACCTCCCCGAGTCCGAAGGCCGCAGAAATGCGGATGAAAAACGTTAATCAGCTGTTTAGCTGGATGACCGAGATGCTCGAAGGCAGCGATATCGATGAGCCGATGACCCTGACACAGGTGGTCACCCGCTTTACCCTGCGCGATATGATGGAGCGCGGCGAGTCAGATGAAGAGTCGGATCAGGTGCAGTTAATGACCCTGCACGCCTCGAAGGGGCTGGAGTTTCCTTACGTCTACCTGGTCGGCATGGAAGAGGGGCTGCTGCCGCATCAGAGTAGCATTGATGAAGACAACGTTGATGAAGAGCGCCGGCTGGCATACGTCGGTATTACCCGCGCACAAAAAGAGCTGACCTTTACCCTGTGTAAAGAGCGCCGTCAGTACGGCGAACTGGTGCGTCCGGAGCCGAGCCGATTTTTGCTGGAGCTGCCGCAGGACGACCTGATCTGGGAGCAGGAGCGCAAGGTTATCTCGCCGGAAGAGCGAATGCATAAAGGGCAGGCAAACGTCGCCAATATCCGGGCGATGCTGGCAAAAGCGAAAGGGAAATAAGGTTGCTCTGTGAACCCCGGTGACGCACACCGGGGATGCTGTATCGAACCCGCTGAAATTCAGGCGAAATTAAGCCACTTCCAGTGACCAGTGGACATAGCTTTGCCACTGGCACTCTTGTTCCACCATCTCCCGACCCAGCGGATGACTTTCCAGCCACCCCTCCGGTAGCGTCAGCACGAGTTTCTCGCATTCGACCGTCAGTGAAATGACCGGCAGCAGGTCGTCGCGACGGCGGCTGGCAAACAGGATGGCCAGACGCAGCAACCGGCACAGATGCTCCGCAACCCGCGGCTTCACCGCATTTTGCTGATGGAGCGAGGAGAGATCGATGGCGTTAGTTTGGTTAAGCAGTAATGTTGCGAGCAGTTTTTTCTGCGCGGGTGTGAAACCAGGAAGATCGAGGTTGCTCACCAGGTAGGCGGCGTGCTGCGGGGCGCGTTTAAAATCGACGCTCAGGCCAATTTCGTGCAGCTCGCAGGCGCTGGCCAGCAGTTCACGGCTCAGCGATTCCAGCTCCCAGACATCATCCAGTTGATTCACCAGGTGTGCTGCAAGATGGGTTACGCGCTGGGCCTGCTCGGTATCGATCATAAAGCGGCGCTGAATATTACGCAGCGTACGGCTACGGATATCCTGATCGACGGACAGATGCAGCATGCCGTAAACCAGACCTTCACGCAGTGCACCGCCCGCGAGGGTCATGCACTGAATATTCAGCTCACTGAAGATGGCGATAAGTATGGCCAGTCCGCTGGGGAAAACCAGGGCGCGCTCTAAGGTTAAGCCTTCGATTTCCAGCTCTTCCAGGCGCCCGCATTGAATCGCACGCTGTTTGAGCTGCTGCAGTTTAGCCAGGGTGATACGTTCATCCATCCCCTGTGCCATCATGATTTCCTGTAGCGCCTGAACGGTGCCGGATGCGCCGACGCACACTTTCCAGCCGTGGTAATTCAGGATGTCAGTAATCGGACGTAAAACCTCACGAGCCGCGTTTTCTGCGAGATCGAAATTTTCTTTTGTCAGGTTGCGATCGGCGAAGTAGCGCTCCAGCCAGGTGACGCACCCCATCGACAGGCTAAAGAGGGAAGTGGTCTGTGCACCCGTTCCGGTCACCAGTTCAGTACTGGCTCCGCCGATATCGACAACCAGACGCCGATCTTCTCCGCCGGTTGTATGTGCAACACCTTGATAAATAAGGCGGGCTTCTTCTTCGCCGCTGATTACCTGCACGGGACAGCCGAGGATTTCCCGCGCCTTTGCCAGAAAATCATCGGCATTGACGGCCAGGCGTAACGTGGCGGTCGCCACAACACGAATTTGGGCAGGGGGGATATCCTGCAGGCGTTCAGCAAACAGGCGCAGACACTGCCATCCACGCTCCATCGCTTCCGCGGAGAGCGTATTATCGCTGTTCAGGCCAGCGGCCAGACGCACTTTGCGCTTGATGCGGCTGAGCGTCTGGATGCTCCCGGCCACCTCGCGTACAACCAACATATGAAAGCTATTAGAACCAAGATCGATAGCTGCATAAAGCGAGGTGGAGCTCATACACTTCATCCTTCAAGTTGCCTCTGTGTTGGCGGCATTTTTTCGCCCGAATCACTTACCAGTGTAAGCTCGTCGGGGCTCACTTTCTTGCCGCCTTGATGCGCCTTGAATGATTTTGTGTATGACATCTATCTTTAACCTGAACGACGACGGTTACGAGGCGGACCGCTGCGACGCGGGCCATTGCCAGTGCGCGGACGCGCCAGGCGCAGCGGCTTAGGCAAGTCTGTCATCAGTGCATCTGGGTTGTACTTACTGACCGGAATGGAGTGACCGGTGTAGGTCTCAATTGCCGGAAGGTTCAGCGCGTATTCTTCACATGCCAGGCTAATGGAGTGACCGCTGGCGCCCGCACGACCGGTACGGCCGATACGGTGGACGTAATCTTCACAGTCGTCCGGCAGGTCAAAGTTAAAGACGTGCGTTACGGCCGGAATATGCAGACCACGTGCAGCAACGTCGGTTGCGACCAGAATGTCGATATCGCCACGGGTGAACTCTTCAAGGATCCGCAGACGTTTTTTCTGCGCGACATCGCCGGTTAACAGGCCAACACGATGACCGTCCGCCGCCAGATGACCCCAGATATCTTCGCAGCGATGCTTGGTGTTCGCGAAAATAATGGCACGATCTGGCCACTCTTCTTCCAGAAGCGTCTGCAACAAGCGCATCTTTTCTTCGTTGGAAGGATAGAACAGCTCTTCTTTAATACGGTGACCCGTTTTCTGCTCCGGCTCGACTTCAACATATTCGGCGTTGTTCATTTGTTCAAACGCCAGTTCGCGGACACGGTAAGAAAGGGTTGCGGAGAACAGCATGTTCAGGCGCTGATTGGTCGGCGGCATACGGCGGAACAGCCAGCGGATATCTTTAATAAAGCCGAGATCGTACATGCGATCGGCTTCATCCAGCACGACCACCTGAATCGCGCCAAGGTTAATGTGATTCTGTTTGGCGTAATCGATAAGACGACCGGTGGTGCCGATCAGAATGTCGACGCCGCTTTCCAGCACTTTCAGCTGCTTATCGTAGCCATCGCCGCCGTACGCCAGACCGAGCTTCAGGCCAGTGGCCTCGGCCAGCGGTTCTGCATCAGCGTGAATCTGTACTGCCAGCTCACGCGTCGGAGCCATGATCAGCGCGCGCGGTTGGTTGACCTGGCGGTCATCTTTAGCCGGGTGAGTGAGAAGATAATGAAACGTTGACGTCAGGAACGCCATCGTTTTTCCGGTACCGGTTTGCGCCTGCCCGGCGACATCACGACCTTCCAGCGTTAGCGGGAGAGCGAGTGCCTGAATGGGCGTACAATTATGAAACCCTTTCTTTTCAAGGGCTTCAATCACTGCCGGGTGCAGGGCGAAGTCGGAAAACTTCTGTTCTGTTAAATGTGTTTTGCTCATAGTGTGGTAGAATATCAGCTAACTATTGCATTAAGAAAGCGTA
Source organism: Klebsiella sp. I138 (assembly GCF_051131765.1). Taxonomy (NCBI): domain Bacteria; kingdom Pseudomonadati; phylum Pseudomonadota; class Gammaproteobacteria; order Enterobacterales; family Enterobacteriaceae; genus Klebsiella; species Klebsiella sp. I138. Next base: position 3,964,938 of record NZ_CP180447.1, on the reverse strand, counting down.
TCCGTTGAAATAACGTCAACCTTTCGTTGGCTATACGCGAAATGACTTAAGGTGCATCTACGGCAACCTAATGAATCCTCGAAAGCTTAGACTACTCAGCGAGCCGAGGAGGATTATTCTACCGGAAACGGTTTGAAGGCGGTTGGCCCTGGCTCCGGTGAGACGACGTCCATGAGGGATCGAATCGCACAGGCGTCAGTAAAAGAGGCATCCTGAAGAATAACGTGTATAACGTAGCATCGGCACGTCGTTGATGTCTGCGACACCAACACACCAGGCTTATTCCTGTGGAGTTATATATGAGCGATAAAATTATTCACCTGACTGACGACAGTTTTGACACGGACGTACTCAAGGCTGACGGGCTAACCCTCGTCGATTTCTGGGCAGAGTGGTGCGGTCCGTGCAAAATGATCGCCCCGATTCTGGATGAGATCGCTGAAGAGTATCAGGGCAAACTGACCGTAGCTAAACTGAACATCGATCAGAACCCGGGTACTGCGCCGAAATACGGCATTCGCGGCATCCCGACTCTGCTGCTGTTTAAGAACGGCGAAGTCGCGGCAACCAAGGTTGGCGCGCTGTCTAAAGGCCAGCTGAAAGACTTCCTCGACGCCAACCTGGCGTAAGCAGTTTGCCATTCCGGCGTCCGGGTTCCTATTTTTAGCGGAACTCTGGACGCCCGGCTAGAGTCGTGCTAAGTTAACTTCAGACTTCGTTTTAAACATACCTTTATTGTTTGAATCTTGTTTTACCCGAAGCATCCCGCAGAAAATGCGCGAGAGGCTACAAATTCCGGGCTTATCACTCATTCCGTTTGTCGTTCCAGCTCTGCGTTCTTTCCTGTGACCAGGCAACGTACAGGCACGAGATGAAGGCCGCTAACAGGCATGGATGTTCCTGCCATACCATTCACAACATTAAGTTCGAGTTTTACCCCGAGTTTAAGAACCCACACCATTATGAATCTTACCGAATTAAAGAATACGCCGGTTTCTGAGCTGATTACTCTCGGCGAAAATATGGGGCTGGAAAACCTGGCCCGTATGCGTAAGCAGGATATTATTTTTGCCATCCTCAAGCAGCATTCGAAGAGTGGCGAAGATATCTTTGGCGATGGCGTACTGGAGATACTGCAGGACGGATTTGGTTTCCTCCGCTCCGCAGACAGCTCCTACCTCGCCGGTCCCGATGACATCTACGTATCCCCAAGCCAAATCCGCCGTTTCAACCTTCGCACTGGTGACACCATTTCCGGTAAGATTCGTCCTCCTAAAGAGGGTGAGCGTTACTTTGCGCTGCTGAAAGTTAACGAAGTTAACTACGACAAGCCGGAAAACGCGCGTAATAAGATCCTGTTCGAGAACTTAACGCCGCTGCACGCGAACTCACGTCTGCGTATGGAGCGTGGTAACGGTTCTACCGAAGACTTAACCGCTCGTGTACTGGATCTGGCCTCGCCGATCGGTCGCGGCCAGCGTGGCCTGATTGTTGCGCCACCGAAAGCCGGTAAAACCATGCTGCTGCAGAATATCGCGCAGAGCATCGCTTACAACCATCCTGACTGCGTACTGATGGTGCTGCTGATCGACGAACGTCCGGAAGAAGTGACCGAGATGCAGCGTCTGGTTAAAGGTGAAGTGGTTGCTTCCACCTTTGACGAACCGGCATCCCGTCACGTTCAGGTTGCTGAGATGGTTATCGAGAAGGCGAAACGCCTGGTTGAGCATAAGAAAGACGTTATTATTCTGCTCGACTCCATTACCCGTCTGGCTCGCGCCTATAACACCGTCGTACCGGCTTCCGGCAAAGTGCTGACCGGTGGTGTGGACGCTAACGCCCTGCATCGTCCGAAGCGCTTCTTCGGTGCAGCACGTAACGTTGAAGAGGGCGGAAGCCTGACCATCATCGCGACGGCGCTGATCGATACCGGTTCCAAAATGGACGAAGTTATCTACGAAGAGTTTAAAGGCACCGGTAACATGGAGCTGCACCTCTCCCGTAAGATCGCAGAAAAACGCGTCTTCCCGGCTATCGACTACAACCGTTCCGGTACCCGTAAAGAAGAGCTGCTCACCACTCAGGAAGAGCTGCAGAAGATGTGGATCCTGCGCAAAATTATCCATCCGATGGGTGAGATTGATGCAATGGAATTCCTCATCAACAAACTGGCGATGACCAAAACTAACGATGACTTCTTTGATATGATGAAGCGCTCGTAAGTTAAAAAAAGCCAAAAAACGCCACGCAATCGCGTGGCGTTTTGTTTTTGGGGTTTGTATGATCCAGAAAGGGAAAAGCAGGCAGGGATTATCGTATGATTAGCGCACCAATCCAGGCAAAGACAACTTTAACAGACTAAAATCTATACAATAAATTTGTAATGTTCTGCTTTACCCCTTCAGGAGTTGAGACATCGTCGTTATACTTCCCGGATTAACCATGCTGAGAGCACATGTGTTGTGAATTTACTCACTGCTATTACTGAATTAATCAGTATTTTCTTATTCACTACCCTTTTTATATTTGTTGCTCGTAAAGCGGCAAAAAAAGTCGGGTTAGTGGATAAACCTAACTATCGAAAACGGCACCAGGGTTTGGTTCCGTTAGTGGGTGGCATCTCAGTTTACGCTGGCATTTGTTTTACTTTTGCCATCGCCGATTATTACATTCCCCATGCGTCCTTATATCTGGCGTGTGCAGGCATCCTCGTGCTGGTCGGCGCGCTGGACGATCGGTTTGATATCAGTGTAAAAATACGCGCGGTTATTCAGGCCGCCATTGCCGTCGTTATGATGACGGCAGGAAACCTGCACCTGAGTAGTCTGGGCTTCATTTTTGGCTCGTGGGAGCTGGTCCTCGGCCCCTTTGGTTTCTTCCTCACCCTTTTTGCCGTCTGGGCTGCGATTAACGCCTTTAATATGGTGGATGGCATCGACGGTCTGCTCGGCGGCCTGTCATCGGTCTCCTTTGCGGCAACCGGCATTATTTTGTGGTTCGACGGTCAGTACAGCCTGGCAATGTGGTGTTTTGCGATGATTGCCGCCATTCTGCCCTATATTTTACTTAACCTCGGCGCGCTTGGCCGGCGTTATAAAGTCTTTATGGGTGATGCCGGTAGCACCATGATTGGCTTCACCATTATCTGGATTCTGCTGGAAACGACCCAGGGTAAAACGCATCCCATTAGCCCGGTGACGGCGCTGTGGATTATTGCCATTCCGCTGATGGATATGGTGGCGATTATGTATCGCCGTCTGCGCAAAGGCATGAGCCCGTTCTCTCCGGACCGCCAGCACATTCATCATTTGATCATGCGTGCCGGGTTTACTTCCCGGCAGGCGTTTGTCCTGATTACTCTGGCGGCGGCGTTGCTGGCGCTGGTGGGCGTTGCGGCAGAATATACCCGTATCGTTCCTGAATGGGTGATGTTAATACTCTTTTTGTTGGCCTTTTTCCTTTATGGCTACTGCATTAAACGCGCATGGAAAGTGGCGCGACTGGTTAAGCGCATCAGACGCAGAATACGGCGACACAGCGGCAATAATCCAAAATTAACCAAGTAGAACTGGGGACGTGATGACTCAACCATTACCGGGAGCACAAGCAGTGAACGTTGAGAATGAGCTGGATATTCGCGGGCTGTTTCGCGCCTTATGGGCAGGAAAAATTTGGATAGCCGGTATGGCCGTGCTATTTGCGCTGATTGTTCTGGTATACGCCTTCTTTGCTCGCCAGGAGTGGAGTGCGACTGCAATTACCGATCGGCCAACTGTGAATATGCTGGGCGGTTACTATTCCCAACAGCAGTTCTTACGCAATCTGGATATTAAAGCCAATCTCGTTCCGGTCGACCAGCCATCGGCGATGGATCAAGCTTATAAAGAGTTCATCATGCAGCAGGGGTCCTGGGATACCCGCCGCGATTTTTGGTTGCAAACTGATTATTACAAGCAGCGCATGTCGGGCAATGCCCGCGCGGACGCTGCGATGCTGGATGAACTGATTAACAATATTCAGTTCATGCCGGGCGACCCGGTCAAAAATGTTAACGACAGCGTCAAGCTGACGGCTGAGACCGCGCCGGATGCCAATAATTTGCTGCGTCAGTACGTGGCTTTCGCCAGCCAGCGTGCGGCAGGCCATCTCAACGATGAGCTGAAAGGCGCCTGGGCGGCCCGTACCGTTCAGATGAAGGCTCAGGTGAAACGCCAGGAAGAGGTGGCTCGCGAAATTTTCAACCGTCGCACCCACAGCGTGGAAGAGGCGTTGAAAGTGGCTCAGCAGCACAACATCTCCCGCAGTGAAACGGATGTCCCGGCCGACCAGCTGCCGGATTCCGAACTGTTCTTACTCGGCAGGCCAATGCTGCAGGCGCGGCTGGAAAATCTGCAGGCGGTGGGGCCGGAATACGATCTCGACTATGACCAAAGCCGTGCCATGCTGAATACGCTCAACGTTGGCCCGACGCTAGATCCGCGTTTTCAGACTTACCGGTATTTGCGTACGCCGGAAGAACCTGTAAAACGCGATAGCCCGCGGCGCGTATTTCTGATGGTGATGTGGGGGATCGTGGGCGCGCTCATCGGCGCAGGCGTGGCGTTATCGCGACGCAGGGTCCAGTGAATGCGGCCTGTGATGAAGGGAAAACGGACTTCATCACCTAATCGAAGAGAATCGATGTGAAAGTATTAACGGTATTTGGCACCAGACCCGAAGCCATCAAAATGGCACCTCTGGTTCATGCGCTGGCAAAAGATCCTCATTTTGAGGCGAAGGTTTGCGTAACCGCGCAGCATCGGGAGATGCTTGACCAGGTGTTGAAACTTTTTTCTATTGTTCCGGATTACGACCTCAATATTATGCAGCCAGGCCAGGGCCTGACGGAGATTACCTGCCGCATCCTGGAGGGGCTGAAGCCGGTCCTGGAATCGTTTAAACCGGACGTTGTCCTGGTGCATGGTGATACGACGACGACGATGGCTGCCAGCCTGGCCGCTTTCTACCAGCGTATCCCGGTTGGACACGTTGAAGCAGGGCTGCGGACCGGCGATTTGAGCTCGCCGTGGCCGGAAGAAGGCAACCGTACGCTGACCGGGCATCTGGCGACGTACCATTTTGCGCCGACGGAAACCTCACGGCAGAATTTGCTGCGGGAAAATATCGCGGATGGTCAGATAACGGTCACCGGCAACACGGTTATCGATGCGCTGTTCTGGGTTCGCGATCGGGTGCTGGGCGATGAGGCACTACGTACCACGCTGATGCAGCGTTATCCCTTCCTGGCGAACGGCAAGAAGATGATTTTAGTTACTGGCCACCGCCGGGAAAGCTTTGGCCGCGGGTTTGAGCAAATTTGTCACGCGCTGGCGGAAATTGCCGCCGCCAACCCCGATGTCCAAATTGTGTATCCGGTACACCTGAATCCGAACGTCAGCGAGCCGGTGAATCGTATTCTCGGTCACGTTGATAACGTGATGTTGATTGAGCCACAGGATTACCTGCCGTTTGTCTGGTTGATGGATCGCGCATGGCTGATCCTCACCGACTCTGGCGGCATTCAGGAAGAAGCGCCATCGCTTGGAAAGCCGGTGCTGGTGATGCGTGAAATGACGGAGCGCCCGGAGGCAGTTTCTGCAGGCACCGTGCGCCTGGTCGGAACCGACAGCCAGCGTATCGTCGCTGAAGTCACGCACCTGCTGCAGGATGATGCTGCTTATCAGGCGATGAGCCGGGCGCATAATCCCTACGGCGATGGCCAGGCATGTAGCCGTATTTTGTCCGCACTTAAAAATAATCAGGTAACGCTATGAGTTTTTCTACCATTTCAGTGATTGGCCTTGGATATATTGGCCTGCCAACCGCTGCCGCGTTCGCCTCCCGGCAAAAGCGGGTGGTCGGCGTTGATATCAATCAACATGCCGTGGAGACCATTAACCGTGGCGAGATTCATATCGTAGAGCCGGATCTGGCGAGCGTGGTTAAAACGGCGGTCGAGCAGGGCTATTTGAGTGCCACTACCGTGCCGGTAGAGGCGGATGCGTATCTGATAGCCGTACCTACGCCATTCAAAGATCTGCATGAACCAGATATGGTCTTCGTTGAGTCGGCGGCAAAATCCATTGCACCTGTCCTGAAGAAAGGGGCGCTGGTGATTCTGGAGTCCACTTCTCCGGTAGGTTCTACGGAGCAAATGGCCGCCTGGCTTGCCGAAATGCGTCCGGACCTGAGCTTCCCACAGCAGGTTGGCGAAGCGGCGGATGTCAATATTGCCTATTGTCCCGAGCGCGTTCTGCCGGGGCAGGTGATGGTCGAGCTGATTAAAAACGATCGCGTTATCGGCGGCATGTCACCGGTTTGCTCCGCCCGTGCCAGCGAGCTGTACAAAATTTTCCTTGAAGGCGAATGCGTGGTGACCAACTCCCGCACCGCCGAGATGTGTAAGCTGACCGAAAACAGCTTCCGCGACGTTAATATCGCGTTTGCAAACGAACTGTCGCTGATCTGCGCCGAGCAGGAGATTAACGTCTGGGAGCTTATTCGTCTGGCGAATCGCCATCCGCGTGTGAATATTCTGCAGCCGGGGCCGGGAGTTGGCGGGCACTGTATCGCCGTCGACCCGTGGTTTATCGTGGCGCAAAACCCGCAGCAGGCGCGGCTGATTCGTACCGCCCGTGAAGTCAACGATCATAAGCCTGACTGGGTTATCAGTCAGGTCAAAGCCCAGGTGGCCGATTGTCTGGCTGCCAGTAATAAACGTGCCAGCGAGCTGAAAATCGCCTGCTTTGGCCTGGCTTTTAAGCCGAATATCGACGATCTGCGCGAAAGCCCGGCGATGTCTATCGCTATGCAAATCGCCCACTGGCACAGCGGTGAAACGCTAGTAGTGGAACCCAATATTCACCAGCTGCCGACGAAGCTTAACGGTCTGTGTACTCTGGCTTTGCTGGATGACGCACTGGCCAGCGCCGACGTGCTGGTGATGCTGGTTGATCATCACGAGTTTAAGGCCATTAGCGGCGACAGCGTAACGCAGGCCTATATTGTCGACACCAAAGGGGTGTGGCGGTGAATACGGTTCGGGTCACCGGCGTAAGCCTGCGCGTTATGTCAGCCTCTGGCCGTGACCAATCTAACCGGGACACCTTCCATGTCTCTTTATGCCAGCATTGAACCCCTGGAATGGGAAAATCGCTTCTTCGGCATCCAGAGCGCGATTGTCCGCTTTCACGATGACGCCCCGCCGTTGACGGCTCAGACGCTGGCCGGCTGGTCGCGTGTGCAAGCAAAAATCGCAGCGGATGATAGCGTGCGGCTGGATGGGCTACAGCAGCTGGGTTTCCAGCTCGTAGAAGGCGAAGTCGATCTGGCGCTGCCGGTTGGCCTGTCTGACAAGACGAGCTGCGAGGTGGCTACGACGGCAGAGATTCCGCGGCTGCGTGAACTGGCGGCACAGACCTTTACTCAAAGCCGCTTTCGCGCGCCCTGGTACGCCGCTGATGCCAGCGGTCATTTCTACGCCCAATGGATTGAAAACGCGGTGCGGGGAACGTTCGATAACCAGTGCCTGATTTTTCGCGCCGCCGATGGCGACATTCGCGCTTTTGTTTCGCTGCGCCAGCTCAATGATACGGATGCCCGAATCGGCCTGCTGGCCGGTCGTGGTGCCGGTGCTGAACTAATGCAGGCCGCACGGCACTGGGCCGAACGTCGCGGGCTATCTACACTGCGGGTGGCAACCCAGATGGGGAATACCGCCGCGCTTAAACGTTATATTCTCAGCGGTGCGAATGTGGAAAACACCGCGTACTGGTTATACAGGTGACATGATGATTCCATTTAACGCACCGCCGGTGGTGGGAACCGAGCTTGATTATATGCAATCCGCGATGGACAGCGGCAAACTGTGCGGCGACGGCGGGTATACCCGACGATGCCAGCAGTGGATGGAGCAGCGTTTCGGAACCGCCAAAGCACTCCTGACGCCTTCCTGTACCGCGTCGCTGGAGATGGCGGCCCTGTTGCTGGATATCCAGCCGGGCGATGAAGTGATAATGCCGAGCTATACCTTCGTCTCCACCGCCAACGCTTTTGTCCTGCGCGGTGCCAAAATCGTCTTTGTCGATATTCGTCGCGATACGATGAACATCGATGAAACCAAAATTGAAGCGGCGATTAGCGATAAAACCCGGGCAATTGTACCGGTCCACTATGCCGGTGTAGCCTGCGAGATGGACACCATCATGGCTCTTGCCAGCAAATACAATCTGTTCGTGGTGGAAGATGCCGCGCAGGGCGTAATGTCGACCTATAAAGGGCGAGCGCTGGGCACTATTGGCCATATCGGCTGCTTCAGCTTTCATGAAACCAAAAACTATACCGCCGGCGGTGAAGGCGGGGCGACGCTGATTAACGATCGTAAGTTGATTGAGCGCGCGGAAATCATCCGTGAAAAAGGCACCAACCGCAGCCAGTTCTTTCGCGGGCTGGTGGATAAATATACCTGGCGCGATATCGGCTCCAGCTATCTGATGTCCGACCTGCAGGCGGCATATCTGTGGGCGCAACTGGAAGCGGCGGAACAGATTAACCAGCAGCGTCTAACGCTCTGGCAGCGTTATTACGATGCACTGCTGCCGCTGGCGCGGGCAGGACGTATCGATCTGCCGGCCATTCCTGCTGACTGCGGGCAGAACGCGCATATGTTTTATATTAAGCTGCGCGATATCGACGACCGCAGCAACCTGATTGCCTGGTTGAAAGAGGCGGAAATCCTGGCGGTGTTCCACTACATTCCGCTGCATAGCTGCCCGGCGGGCGAACACTTCGGTGAGTTCCGCGGTGACGATCGTTATACGACTCAGGAAAGCGAGCGCCTGCTGCGCCTGCCGCTGTTCTACAATCTGTCGTCAGCCAATCAGCGTACGGTGATTAATTCGCTGCTGAGCTATTTCTCCTGATATGTCTCTGGCTAAAGCTTCACTGTGGACCGCCGCGTCTACGCTGGTCAAAATTGGTGCCGGGCTGCTGGTGGTTAAACTGCTGGCGGTCTCCTTTGGACCGGCTGGGGTTGGTCAGGCCGGTAACTTTCGCCAGCTGGTAACCGTGCTGGGCGTGTTGGCCGGCGCGGGGATTTTCAACGGCGTCACCAAACTGGTTGCGCAGCATCATGACGATCGACAGCAGCTGAATAAAGTCGTCGGAACCTCCTCGACGATGGTGCTTGGCTTCTCAACGCTGCTGGCATTAATTTTTCTGCTGGCGGCGGCACCGATTAGCCAGGGGCTGTTTGGCCACACCCATTACCAGGGGCTGGTGCGCCTTGTGGCGCTGGTACAGATGGGGATTGCCTGGGCCAACCTGCTGCTGGCGTTGATGAAAGGTTTTCGCGATGCGGCGGGGAATGCCCTGTCGCTGATCGCTGGTAGCCTGATTGGTGTCGTGGCCTACTACGCTTGCTATCATTTCGCGGGCTATCAAGGGGCGCTGCTTGGGCTGGCGCTGGTGCCGGCGCTGGTCGTGGTCCCGGCGGCGATCGTACTTTGGCGGCGCGGGAGGATTCCGCTCAGCGCGCTGCGTCCGCGCTGGGATAACGGCCTGGCGGGGCAGCTCTCCAAGTTTACCCTGATGGCGTTGATTACCTCAGTGACGCTGCCGGTGGCCTACGTGATGATGCGTAACCTGCTGGCGGATCATTATGGCTGGGAAGCAGTAGGCATCTGGCAGGGTGTCAGCAGTATATCCGATGCCTATCTGCAGTTTATCACCGCATCATTTAGCGTGTACCTCCTGCCTACGCTCTCCCGATTGACGGCCAAAGCGGAGATTACCCGCGAGATCGGCAAGTCATTGAAATTTGTCCTTCCGGCGGTGGCGGCGGCAAGCTTGACGGTCTGGCTGCTGCGCGACTTTGCCATCTGGCTGCTGTTTTCTGAGCGCTTTACGGCAATGCGCGATCTGTTTGCCTGGCAACTGGTCGGCGACGTGCTGAAGGTCGGCGCCTATGTATATGGCTATCTGGTGATCGCAAAAGCGTCACTGCGTTTTTATATTCTGACGGAAATCAGCCAGTTCACGCTGTTGACCGCATTTTCGCACTGGCTTATCCCGGCGCATGGCGCGATTGGCGCAGCGCAGGCGTATATGGCTACTTATATTGTTTATTTCGCCCTTTGTAGTGGCGTGTTTTTACTCTGGCGTAAACGGGCATGACAGCACTGATACATGTACTGGGATCGGATATCCCGCACCACAACCAGACCGTTTTGCGGTTCTTTAACGACGAGCTGGCCGTTCATGACGAGCAGGCGCGTCGGTTTATGGTCGTCGGTGATGATACGGGAGTCGGCGAAACGTACCCGGCATTGTCGATCGCCTGCTATCGCGGGAAAAAATCCCTGGCGCAGGCGGTTATTGCTCTGGCAAAAGCCGATCGTCGTCAGCGGTTTTTCTTCCACGGCCAGTTTAATACCGGGCTGTGGCTGGCGCTGCTAAGCGGCGGGATTCGTCCGGGCCAGTTTAACTGGCATATCTGGGGCGCCGACCTGTATGAGAATTCGTCCAGCCTGAAGTTCCGCTTATTCTATCCGCTGCGGCGTCTGGCGCAGGGCCGGGTGGGGCGTGTTTTTGCCACTCGCGGCGATCTCAGCTGGTTTGCCCGTCGCCATCCGCGCGTGCCCGGCGAACTGCTCTATTTCCCGACGCGGATGGATCCGGCGCTCAATTCGCTGGCCGAGAGTGCCCCGCGCGCAGAGACGCTGACTCTGCTGGTGGGCAACTCGGGCGATCGCAGCAACGCGCATATTGCGGCGCTGCGTGCTATCCATCAGCAGTTTGGTGATACGGTCAATGTGATTGTGCCGATGGGGTATCCGGAAAATAATGCGGACTATATTCATGAGGTGCGTGAAGCAGGTTCTGCGTTATTCAGCGCGGAACACCTGCAGATCCTCAGCGAAAAGCTGGCGTTTCATGATTATCTCAACCTGCTGCGTCGCTGCGATTTGGGCTATTTCCTCTTCGCTCGCCAGCAGGGCATCGGGACATTATGTCTGTTGATTCAGGCGGGTATACCTTGCGTACTGAACCGGGAAAATCCGTTCTGGCAGGATATGACGGAGCAGAATATCCCGGTGCTGTTTACCGGTGATGCGCTGGATGTGGCCGTGGTACGTGAGGCTCAGCGCCAGCTGGCGAGCGTTGATAAGAACCAGATTGCTTTCTTCCGACCGAACTACCTGGCTGGCTGGCAGCGGGCATTGCAGATTGCCGCGGAGGTCAAAGCATGACATTAATGCAATTTTGCGGGCTGCTGGCTGTCTGGCTGCTGTCCACACTATTTATCGCCACCGCGACGTATTTTGAGTTTCGCCGCGTGCGCTTTAACTTCAATGTTTTCTTCTCATTGTTGTTTCTGCTGACTTTCTTCTTTGGCTTCCCGCTGACTAGTATTCTGGTGTTCCGCTTTGATGTCAGCGTTGCGCCGCCGGACGTGCTTTTACAAACCCTGCTGGTGTCGGTCTGTTTTTATGCGGTCTATTACGTGACCTATAAAACGCGTCTGCGTGCGGCAACGCATGACAGCCAGCGGCGCCCGTTATTCACCATGAATCGCGTGGAAGCCCATCTGACATGGGTCATTCTGCTGGGCGTGGCGCTGCTGTGCGTCGGGATCTTCTTCGCCCACAACGGCTTCCTGTTGTTTAAGCTCAACTCCTACAGTCAGATCTTCTCTGCTGAAGTCTCCGGTGTGGCCCTGAAGCGCTTTTTCTATTTCTTTATCCCGGCAATGCTGGTGGTCTATTTCCTGCGCCAGGATTATAAGGCGTGGATATTCTTCCTGATCAGCACAGTGGCGTTTGGGCTGCTGACCTATGCCATCGTCGGTGGAACCCGCGCAAATATTATTATCGCTTTCGCTATCTTCTTATTTATCGGCATTATTCGTGGCTGGATTAGCCTGTGGATGCTGGCGGCGGCTGGGGTGCTGGGCATTGTGGGGATGTTCTGGCTGGCGCTCAAGCGCTACGGTATGAACGTCAGCGGCGATGAGGCGTTTTATACCTTCCTGTACCTGACCCGCGATACGTTTTCGCCGTGGGAGAACCTGGCGCTGCTGTTGCAGAACTACGACAAGATCGCGTTCCAGGGGCTGGCGCCGATGATCAGGGATTTTTACGTCTTTATCCCCAGCTGGATGTGGCATGGACGGCCATCCATGGTGCTCAATACCGCGAACTATTTTACCTGGGAAGTGCTGAATAACCACTCCGGCCTGGCTATCTCGCCGACGCTGATTGGCTCGCTGGTGGTGATGGGCGGGGTCTGGTTTGTTCCGCTGGGCGCGGTGGCTGTCGGGCTTATTATTAAATGGTTTGACTGGCTGTACGAGCTCGGCAACCGGGAGAGTAACCGTTATAAAGCGGCTATTCTGCACAGTTTCTGTTTTGGCGCTATCTTCAACATGATAGTGCTGGCACGCGAAGGGCTGGACTCATTTGGCTCCCGCGTGGTGTTTTTCCTCGTGATCTTTGGTATCTGCTTACTGGCGGCGAAATTGCTGTACTGGTTCCTGGATAGCGCGGGACTGATTCACCGGCGGGCTAAACCGCTTTCGCAACCTCAGGTCAGATAAGGATGGACATGACTGAGACTATTTCTGCGCCGTTGTATCTGCTGAGAGGGTTACAACTCATTGGTTGGCGCAATATGCAGCACGCTCTGGATTATCTGTATGCGGACGGCGCTATCCGCCAGGGGACGCTGGTCGCTATCAATGCAGAGAAGATGCTGGCGGTTGAAGATAACCCGGAAGTTCGGGCACTGATTGAAGCCGCTGAGTTTAAATATGCCGATGGCATCAGCGTCGTTCGTTCATTACGCAAAAAATATCCGCAGGCGCAAGTTTCGCGCGTGGCGGGCGCCGATCTCTGGGAAGCGCTGATGGAACGTGCTGGCGCACAGGGGACTCCGGTCTTCCTGGTGGGCGGCAAACCGGAGGTCCTGGCCCAGACGGAGTCACAGCTGCGGGCACGCTGGAACGTCAATATTGTCGGCAGTCAGGATGGCTATTTCGCCGCTGATCAGCGCCAGGCGCTGTTTGAGCGTATTCGCGATAGCGGCGCAAAAATCGTCACCGTGGCGATGGGCTCGCCGCGTCAGGAGATTCTGATGCGCGACTGTCGGGAGGTTTACCCACAGGCGCTGTATATGGGCGTCGGCGGCACCTATGATGTTTTCACTGGCCATGTCCACCGGGCGCCAAAATTCTGGCAGGACCTCGGCCTGGAGTGGTTCTATCGTTTAATATCGCAGCCGAGTCGGATTAAAAGACAGCTGCGCCTGCTGCGATATTTACGTTGGTATTATACCGGTCAGCTCTAATATTCCACTGCAAATCGGCGAGTTTACGTACGTATTCTGTCTAATATATTAACTCGCCTGATACTTTGTTTGCCATTTCCTTAAAATTCATTAACCATTCGCATGCTTAATACGCGGCGGGCAGTTTATGCCGTCGTGCAGGCAAGGCCATATCCTTTCATTCATCCATAAAAATAACCGGTATATGTGCAAGACCATTCGCGGGCCGCGCTATGGCAAATTCGCCACTCCCGGCGGCATGAATCATCGTGTCGCGGGAATGAGTGAGGTCTGCCGTCAGTTGTGCCCGTTCGAAGGACGATGAACAAAAACCGGAAGCAGGGCAAACACAAAGAGGCTATATGACAGAGAAAAAAGCGGAACTTCAGCGCGGGCTGGAGGCCAGGCATATTGAGCTTATCGCCCTTGGCGGGACGATTGGCGTGGGGTTATTTATGGGCGCGGCCAGTACGCTGAAGTGGGCCGGACCTTCCGTCCTGCTGGCTTACATTATCGCCGGTTTATTTGTCTTCTTTATCATGCGTTCGATGGGCGAAATGCTGTTCCTCGAACCAGTAACCGGCTCGTTTGCCGTTTACGCTCACCGCTATATGAGCCCGTTTTTCGGCTACCTCACCGCCTGGTCATACTGGTTCATGTGGATGGCGGTCGGGATCTCGGAGATTACGGCTATCGGGGTGTATGTGCAGTTCTGGTTCCCGGAGATGGCACAGTGGATACCGGCGCTGATTGCCGTGGGGCTGGTTGCGCTGGCAAACCTGGCTGCGGTACGGCTGTATGGTGAAATCGAATTCTGGTTTGCGATGATTAAAGTCACCACCATTATTGTGATGATAGTGGTCGGGCTGGGTGTGATCTTCTTTGGTTTTGGCAACGGCGGGCACTCCATCGGATTCAGCAACCTGACTGAACACGGTGGCTTCTTTGCCGGGGGCTGGAAGGGGTTTCTGACGGCGCTGTGTATCGTCGTGGCTTCCTATCAGGGCGTTGAACTTATCGGCATCACCGCCGGCGAAGCGAAGAACCCGCAGGTCACGCTGCGCAGTGCGGTGGGCAAGGTCCTGTGGCGTATCCTGATTTTTTATGTGGGCGCTATTTTCGTGATTGTCACGATTTTCCCGTGGAATCAGATTGGCTCCGACGGCAGTCCGTTTGTCCTGACCTTTGCGAAAATCGGTATTACCGCTGCGGCGGGTATTATCAACTTTGTGGTGCTGACGGCGGCGCTTTCCGGCTGTAATAGCGGGATGTACAGCTGCGGTCGTATGCTCTACGCACTGGCGCGGAATCGCCAGCTGCCGGCGGCTATCGCTAAAGTGTCACGCAACGGCGTCCCGGCCGTGGGCGTCGCGCTGTCGATTCTGATCCTGCTGATTGGGTCTTGCCTGAACTATATTATTCCTAACCCACAGCGGGTCTTTGTCTATGTCTACAGCGCCAGCGTGCTGCCGGGCATGGTGCCATGGTTTGTGATCCTGATTAGCCAGCTGCGTTTTCGCCGCGCGCATCGGGAAGCTATGGCCAGCCATCCATTCCGTTCACTGCTGTTCCCATGGGCTAACTACTTCACGATGGCGTTCCTGGTTTGTGTGCTAATCGGTATGGGCTTCAACGATGACACCCGAATGTCGCTGTTCGTCGGGATACTTTTCCTGGCGCTGGTGACGCTTATTTATAAGGTGTTTGGCCTCGGCCGCCGTGGAAATATCGATAAAACGGCGGAATAAACGCCAAAACGCACAAAGCGTGACCAAACAGAAATTTTATTTAAAAAGGCACTAGACAGCGGGGGGGGAAGTCCGTAATATCCGACCCCGCAACGGCGCTAAGCGCCCGTAGCTCAGCTGGATAGAGCGCTGCCCTCCGGAGGCAGAGGTCTCAGGTTCGAATCCTGTCGGGCGCACCATTTAACCCGGTGCTTGAGCTGCGGTGGACTGTTAAATTAACAGGGCCGCGTGAAAAGATTTGTAGTGGTGGCTATAGCTCAGTTGGTAGAGCCCTGGATTGTGATTCCAGTTGTCGTGGGTTCGAATCCCATTAGCCACCCCATTATTTGATAGAGTTGTGATTTGCGAAGGTGGCGGAATTGGTAGACGCGCTAGCTTCAGGTGTTAGTGTTCTTACGGACGTGGGGGTTCAAGTCCCCCCCCTCGCACCACGACTTTAAAGAATTGAACTAAAAATTCAAAAAGCAGTATATCGGCGAGTAGCGCAGCTTGGTAGCGCAACTGGTTTGGGACCAGTGGGTCGGAGGTTCGAATCCTCTCTCGCCGACCAATTTTGAACCCCGCTTCGGCGGGGTTTTTTGTTTTCTCTCATCGCCACAAATCATTCCTGTCTCCTTGATTTCCAAGATAAAAATTCACAGCTACGCGATATTCAAAAGCGTCATTTCTTGTCCGGAATACTCCCAATTCACCGTCGTGGCAGATGTCATTCCCACGGAACCTGTGCGATAATAGCCGGGTAGATGCTCATTCCATCTCTTATGTTCGCCTTCGGGCCTCATAAACTCAGGAATGATGCAGAGCCGTTTACGGTGCTTATCGTCCACTGACAGATGTCGCGTTTACGCACAATCTTCAGGCCGCTTCAACGCCGCCTGCGAGATACAGCGTATCGTCTCATCAAACACCATGGACATAACGTTGAGTGAAGCACCCAATTTGTTGTCAAACAGACCTGTTTTAACGCCTGCCCTGATTTCAGCGCAGGCGTTTTTTTATGTCTGGAAGTCAGGAACAGATTCAGAGAAGTGCGCTATCGCCCCAGGAAGAGGCGATAGCGGAACGGCAGGTTATGACTGAGGATTATTCTGGAGCGTTAACAGCAGGCCATCACGGCGCATTAGCGCTGCTTCTTCCGGCTGATGCATGCGGTCAAGCGTATCGGCCAGCCAGGCATAATCAAAAGCATCCGGACGCTGCTTCAGCGCGGCGCGGAATGCAATGCTGGCTTCCTGCCATTCGCCGTGGCGCATCAGGGATTGCCCCAGCGTGCTCCACAGTAAAGGACGGTCGCCGACGGATTTAATCTGCTGACGTAGTACTTTTTCCAGCTGCTCCGGATTATTAGTCTTCAGGCGCGGAATAAGCATGACCAGCCGGTCGTCATACTGCTTTTTCAGACTGTCGATAATAATCTGCTGTGCGGTATCGTGATCGTCGCTTTCGATGAGCAGATTGGCCATCGCCACCTGCAACGCCACCTGCCCGCGAGTTTTGCGGTTCTGATTTTTCCACCACTCGCGCAGCCCGTCGCTACCCCGATCGGCAAGGGTTTGACTCATCAAGCCAATCCACGCCTGCTGTTCCAGCGCGGCACGGTGCTCTTCATCGCTGACGTTGGCTTTTGCCATTGACGGGATGATATCCAGCAGCGAATTCCACGCGCCGGTGCGGGTATAGGCCTGCTCAGCCAGGCGCAGAACTTCCG
Source organism: Klebsiella sp. I138 (assembly GCF_051131765.1). Lineage (NCBI taxonomy): Bacteria > Pseudomonadati > Pseudomonadota > Gammaproteobacteria > Enterobacterales > Enterobacteriaceae > Klebsiella > Klebsiella sp. I138. The sequence goes on along the minus strand of NZ_CP180447.1, from coordinate 3,948,120 downwards.
GATGCCGTGGGGTAATTTCCAGCAGCTTGTCAATGCCGTGGCGGGCCGCATGGTTTTCATTACGGGCCAGCTGCAGGCGCACGCGCGCGATCTCGACCGGAATCAAATCATCTCCGGCCAGTTCCGTTGCGCGTTCCAGATGCTGATTCGCCCGTGCTTCATCACCGCGTTGCTGGGCCGCTTCCGCAGCCAGCAGGTAGTTCACTACCGGCTGCTCCGCGTGATCGGCGTTCTTCGCCATCAGCTTTTCAACCTGTTGATAGTCACCTTCCGCCAGCTTCAGCAATGCCTGTTCGGTTTGTTTACGCGCGCGACGACGCTTGCGGCCTACGAACCAGCCGCGGGTGTGGGCGCCGGTACGGAAAATACGGCGGAACAGCCATTCGATCGCAAACAGCACCACCATCGTGAGGATCATAATGATCGCCAGCCCGGTGACGCTGGTTTCGATGTTGTAGTTATCGGTCTGGATCAGAACATAACCCTGGTGCCCGGAGATAATCGGGCCGACAACGATCCCGGCGATCAGCAGTGCGAAGAGTAAGAGAATTTTCAGCATGCGTTACTCTCCTTGTGGCGCAGGTGCAGGGACAGGCGCTGTGGTTGCGGGAGCCTGAGCACTGCTCTGGGTGACGGCGGGCTGCGCCATCAGGTTGCGTACTCGCGTTTGCATCAGCTTCTCGAGAATGGCCTGGCTTTGCAGATTTTCCGGCACGCTCATCGTGATGGTCTGCTGGCTCAGCTTATCGATATCGTCAAGGAAAGCCTTGGTTGTGGCATCTTCCGTGTCGTAATACGCGCGAACCCAGGTGGAGACGTTATCCAGCGCCTGTTTGTAAGTCTCTTCCTGATGGCGAGGTACCGCCTGTGCGGCAACCAGCAAACGGGAGCGAATATTTTCGCGCAGGTAGATATCCTGGTTTGGTGCCAGCAGCGGGACGGCTGTTTCGTCGCGGCGACGGATGGTGATAAAGCTGTCCATGAAGCTCTGCCAGCTCTTTTGCAGATTTACGCGCCATTCGCCAATAGAGCTGGACAGCTCTTCGCTGTCGGAATCCATCGGGGAGTCGTCGTTGTTGTTGTCGGCCAGGCGCAGATTATCGATCTGGTTAGCGAGCTGGTTTACTTTCAGGATAATACCGTCGTAGTCGACCTGGCTGACTGCCGACAGAGACGTGATATCGTCGGTAATGGCGCGGCGGGCGCTAATCAGACTGGGATCGTTCATATCGGCGAGGCTGGCATCCGCGCTTTTCAGCAGCGCTGCGGCGGTGGTGACGTCCTGATCGCTCCACAGCTTACGCCCGGCCGCCTTGACCAGAAAGTCGGCCTGCGCCAGCAGCCAGGTTTTAGCATCGCTGCCGGAAATGACGGCGACTTTTTGCTGCACCTCTTCCAGCTGCTTCGCCAGCGTTTCCTGCTGATGCTTCGCCTCGGTTAGCTGGTCTGCCTGCTGTTTAATCACGCCTTCGAGTTCATTTTTTTGGCTTTCTTGCGCTTTTTGCAGCTCTGCGACCCGATCGGCAAGCGCCGTGCTGGTCGCGTTCTGTCGTGACACTTGCTGTTTATTCAATCCAAACAGGCCAACGCCAGCGGCGAGGGCAATGGCGATAGCAACCGCACTCAGAACGAGGCTGGTTTTATTACCGCCGTTTTTCTTTCCGGTATTCTCTGGCTGTGGCGCCTTGTCCACGGCCTCCCTGGTCTCTTCAACCACGGCGGATTGGTTTTGTTGTTCCGTCATTATGGCTTCCAATGTTGAGAGTTATTGTAATGCGCGTAGCAGCGCATCGTTGTCGGCGCTATCGGCAACCTGGATATCCTGCCAGCCCAATTCGCGGGCCTGCTGGGCCAGGCGTTCACTGACAACTAAAATGCGACAGCGAAGGAGCCACCGTTCGCGATACCACTGGGGTATCAGCGCCCAAAGCTGTTGCAGCATCTCGCCGCTGGTGACAACCAGCGTGGTGACGCCGCGGGACTGCCAGCGCATTGCTTCTTCTGCGCCATCGTAATGCTTCGCACTACGTTGATAGCATTCACAAAAAGTGACGTCGGCGCCGCGCTCACGGAGCGTTTCGCCTAATAATTCCCGCCCGCCGTTACCGCGAAGAAGGAGGGCTTTCTTCCCGGCAATGTTTTGTAATTCAGGTAATTGTAGCAAGACTTCGCTAATTTCCCGATCTAATGGGTAGCGAATGTTCTGGCCGCTGACCGTATGCAGGGCCAGCGCCGTGGTGCGGCCAATGGCAAAGTAGTCGGGAGCCTGAGGCCAGCGTTGGCCCACCTGACGCAGACGAGCATGGGCAAACTCCACCGCGTGCTGCGAGAGTGCAAATAAGAGATCGCCTGCGGATAAGGCCGCAAGTTGGCCGCTTAACGCGTGCAGTTCGCGCCCGGGAGTAAACTCAATGAGTGGAAAACTCCAGGCCACCTGTCCCAGCGCGCGCAGGCGGCTGACCAGCTCTTCACTCTGGGGCAGCGGACGGGTGACCAGGATACTCATCGAGGCGCTTCTCCTGCATAAACTGCGGCAAGGATCTCGCGGGCGCCGTTATCCAGCAGCTCTTCCGCCAGGGATACGCCGAGGCGTTCGGCATCTTCCGGCAGACCGCGTCGTTCTCCGTGTACCACCTGCGAGCCGTCCGGTGCGCCGACCAGCGCGCGCAGCCACAGCTCGCCGTTAATCAATTCAGCGTAGCTACCGATTGGAACCTGGCAGCCGCCTTCCAGGCGGGTATTCATCGCCCGTTCTGCGCGGACCCGAATGGCGGTCTCGTCGTGATTGAGCGGCGCCAGCAGCGTCTGCGTCCAGCTATCGTCCAGGCGACATTCAATACCGACCGCGCCCTGGCCGACGGCGGGCAGCGACTGCTCCGGCGTTAACGGCTGACGAATGCGCGCTTCCAGCCCCAGGCGTTTCAGCCCGGCGGCGGCGAGGATAATGGCGTCATATTCACCGCTATCAAGTTTACCGAGGCGGGTCCCCACGTTACCGCGCAGAGAGCGGATCACCAGGTCCGGGCGTCGGGCTGCCAGCTGGCACTGACGGCGTAAACTTGAAGTGCCAACGACGCTGCCGTGCGGCAGTGCATCGATTGACGCGTAGTGATTAGAGACGAAGGCATCGCGCGGATCTTCGCGCTCGCAAATCGTGACCAGCCCCAGTCCCTCGGGAAACTCGACGGGAACATCTTTCATGGAATGCACGGCGATATCCGCGCGACCTTCCATAATGGCCAGTTCTAATTCTTTGACAAACAAGCCCTTGCCACCCACTTTTGCCAGTGGAGTATCAAGGAGCACGTCGCCGCGAGTGACCATTGGCACCAGTTCCACCACCAGCCCTGGATGACAGGACTCGAGGCGATCTTTCACATAATGCGCCTGCCATAGCGCAAGTGGACTTTGCCGTGTGGCAATTCTCAAAACTTTGTCTAACATGCTTGTTACCGTCATTGTCGACCACAAACTATCCTAACATTGTTGCCTTAGGGATGTTAGTTTTGTGGGATTAGGGGGGCGGCTCTCTCTTTATTTGCGTTTGGTGCCATTACGGTTGCCACAACCGTAGTGAGGAATTTACACACAGTAAACGGTGCTACACTTGTATGTAGCGCATCTTTCTTTACGGTCAATGAGCAAGGTGTTAGATTGATCACGTTTTAAACCATTTGTCCGTCAGCAGTTCATCACAACCACACCGACGACGAATGGTGACGGTTTTTGTTGAAATACTGAAATCCTCCGTACTATTGTACGACGGGTTTTTGAACATCAGGCGATATGTCTTGTACCTCTATATTGAGACACTGAAACAGAGACTGGATGCCATCAACCAACTGCGTGTCGATCGCGCGCTTGCTGCCATGGGACCCGCTTTCCAGCAGGTTTACAGTCTACTGCCGACATTACTACATTATCATCACCCGTTGATGCCGGGTTACCTTGACGGTAACGTTCCCCGAGGCATTTGCCTCTACACGCCTGATGAAACCCAACGCCACTATCTTGACGAGTTAGAACTGCACCGCGGCATGCTGACGCAGGAGCCGCCGAAAGGCGAACTGCCGATTACCGGTGTCTACTCGATGGGCAGCACCTCTTCCGTTGGCCAAAGCTGCTCCTCCGATCTTGATATCTGGGTATGCCATCAGGCATGGCTCGATACGGATGAGCGTCAACTTCTACAGCGCAAGTGCAGCCTGCTGGAAAGCTGGGCGGCATCGCTAGGCGTTGAGGTCAGCTTCTTCCTGATTGATGAAAACCGCTTCCGTCATAATGAGAGCGGCAGCCTGGGCGGCGAAGACTGCGGCTCTACGCAGCATATTTTGCTGCTGGATGAGTTCTACCGCACCGCCGTGCGCCTCGCCGGGAAACGTATTCTGTGGAATATGGTGCCGTGCGAGGAAGAAGAGCACTACGACGATTACGTCATGAGCCTTTATGCACAAGGCGTACTGACGCCCAACGAGTGGCTCGACCTGGGCGGCTTGAGCTCGCTGTCGGCGGAAGAATACTTCGGCGCCAGCCTGTGGCAGCTTTATAAAAGTATCGACTCGCCTTATAAAGCGGTGCTGAAAACCCTGCTGCTCGAAGCCTACTCCTGGGAGTATCCGAACAACCGCCTGCTGGCGAAAGACATTAAGCAGCGTCTGCATGACGGTGAAATTGTCTCGTTTGGCCTCGACCCTTATTGCATGATGCTGGAGCGCGTGACCGCCTATCTGCAGGCCATCGAAGACGATACCCGTCTCGATCTGGTACGTCGCTGCTTCTACCTGAAAGTGTGTGAAAAACTCAGTCGCGAACGCGCCTGCGTGGGCTGGCGTCGTGAAGTCGTGAGCCACCTGGTGAAAGAGTGGGGCTGGGATGAAAAGCGTCTGATGATGCTGGACAACCGGGCCAACTGGAAGATCGACGAAGTCCGCAAAGCGCATAACGAGCTGCTGGATGCGATGATGCAAAGCTATCGCAACCTGATCCGCTTTGCGCGCCGCAATAATCTGAGCGTATCTGCCAGTCCGCAGGATATCGGCGTCCTGACCCGTAAGCTGTATGCGGCTTTTGAAGCGCTACCGGGGAAAGTGACCCTGGTGAACCCACAAATCTCTCCGGATCTGTCCGAGCCGAATCTGACCTTTATCCACGTGCCGCCTGGCCGTGCCAACCGTACCGGCTGGTATGTCTATAACCGCGCACCGGATATGGAGTCGATCATCAGCCATCAGCCGCTGGAGTATAACCGTTATCTTAATAAGCTGGTGGCCTGGGCCTGGTTCAACGGCCTGCTGACATCGCGTACTCGCCTGTTTATTAAGGGCAACGGCATCGTTGATCTCGCTAAGCTGCAGGAGATGGTCGCCGATGTTTCGCACCATTTCCCGCTGCGTCTGCCGTCGCCAACGCCAAAAGCGCTGTATAGCCCCTGCGAAATTCGCCATCTGGCGATTATCGTCAACCTTGAATATGACCCGACGGCAGCGTTCCGTAATCAGGTGGTGCATTTTGATTTCCGTAAGCTGGATGTCTTCAGCTTCGGCGAAGAGCAGAAGTGCTTAATTGGCAGCGTTGATCTGCTGTATCGCAATTCGTGGAACGAAGTACGAACCCTGCACTTTAACGGCGAGCAGGCGATGATCGAAGCGCTGAAAACCATTCTCGGCAAAATGCATCAGGATGCCGCACCGCCGGATAGCGTTGAAGTGTTCTGCTATAGCCAGCATCTGCGTGGTTTAATTCGTACCCGCGTGCAGCAGATGGTGTCCGAGTGCATTGAGCTACGTCTCTCCAGTACCCGTCAGGATACCGGTCGCTTTAAGGCGCTGCGCGTCTCCGGGCAGACGTGGGGACTGTTCTTTGAACGTCTTAACGTCTCGGTGCAGAAACTGGAAAATGCGATTGAGTTCTACGGTGCCATTTCGCATAACAAGCTGCATGGCCTGTCGGTTCAGGTGGAAACCAACCATGTTAAGCTGCCGCAGGTGGTGGATGGGTTTGCCAGCGAAGGGATTATTCAGTTCTTCTTTGAAGATGCGGATAACGATAGCGGATTTAACATCTATATTCTCGACGAGAGCAACCGCGCAGAGGTTTATCATCACTGTGAGGGCAGTAAAGAGGAGCTGGTGCGTGACGTGAGTCGTTTTTACTCCTCGTCCCATGACCGCTTCACCTACGGCTCCAGTTTTATCAACTTCAACCTGCCGCAGTTCTACCAGATCGTCGATGTTGACGGCCGACTCCAGGTGATTCCATTCCGTAGTCAGGCGATCGGCACCCCTGCGACGTCGGTGAGCCAAGATACTGCCGTCTCACCGATGCTGCAGCAGCACTATTCCTGAGCACCGGTAACCCGGATGACGCGCGACGCGCCGGCATCCGGGAATAACCTTAACGGAAGCTGACGTCTTCGCCTGCCTGCTGCGTGGCCGCCTGCTCCAGCAGATCCCAGAAGGTTTCCCCGCTGCGATCGCACACCCACTCATCACCTTTAAGATCAAAATGGTAGCCGCCTTGTTTCGTGGCCAGCCACACCTGATGCAGCGGCTCCTGACGGTTGATGATAATTTTGCTGCCGTTCTCGAAACTGAGGGTCAGCACGCCGCCGTTGATCTCGCAGTCGATGTCGCTATCGCCGTCGCGGTCGTCCAGATGCTCTTCGATGGTCATCCACAGGCTATCAGCCAGGCGATGGAATTCACTGTCGTTCATGGTTCTACCCTGCTTTTTTAAAGATGGCGGCAGTATAGCGCGAAACAAAAGCGCGCGCAGTCGGATGCTAAACGCTTGCTTTTACGTCTTCTCCTGCGATGATAGAAAGCAGAAAGAGTGAATCACGGGCAACTATCAATGAAAAACGTTTTTCCAACGCTTGCCGTTTTATTGGCGATCTTCAGCCTGACTGGCTGTGGTCTGAAGGGACCGCTTTATTTCCCTCCGGCAGAAAAGACGGCGGCGCCTCCGACTAAACCGGTCGATAGCGGTATCCAGAGCTCGACGCCAGATCGTAACGATCGCGGTGATAGCGGCGGCCCGAGCCAGGTAAACTATTAACGATAACGTTCTGTTCCGCGCGACTGGAGTAGATGATGCAGTTCTCTAAAATGCATGGCCTTGGCAACGATTTTATGGTCGTTGACGCGGTAACGCAGAATGTTTTTTTCTCACCGGAGCTGATTCGCCGCCTGGCGGATCGTCATCTGGGCGTCGGTTTCGATCAGCTGCTGGTTGTTGAGCCGCCTTACGATCCGGATCTGGATTTCCATTATCGCATCTTCAATGCCGACGGCAGCGAAGTGTCACAGTGTGGCAATGGCGCACGCTGCTTTGCCCGGTTTGTCCGTTTGAAAGGCTTGACCAATAAACGTGATATCTGCGTGAGCACGGCGAACGGCCGTATGGTATTAAGCGTAACGGAAGACGATCTGGTGCGCGTCAATATGGGTGAGCCGAACTTCGAGCCATCGCAGGTACCATTCCGCGCTAACAAAGCGGAAAAGACCTATATTATGCGTGTTGCCGAGCAGACAGTATTGTGCGGCGTGGTCTCGATGGGCAACCCGCACTGCGTTATTCAGGTCGACAATGTAGAAACCGCTGCGGTAGAAACGCTTGGTCCGGTGATGGAAAGTCATGAGCGCTTCCCGGAGCGCGCTAACATCGGCTTTATGCAGGTGGTAGAACGCGATCGCATTCGTCTGCGTGTTTATGAGCGCGGCGCGGGCGAAACCCAGGCCTGCGGCAGCGGCGCCTGTGCGGCGGTCGCGGTTGGTATCCAACAGGGATTGCTGGCCGAAGAAGTACGCGTGGAATTACCAGGCGGGCGTCTTGATATCGCCTGGAAAGGCCCGGGCCAACCGTTGTTTATGACTGGCCCGGCGGCACATGTCTACGACGGATTTATTCACTTATGAAACAAGTCGGGGAAGAACAGCAGGAAATCACCGGCGCGCTGAACGATCGCGCGGTGGTGGACTATCTGTTGCAACATCCTGAATTCTTTATTCGTAATGCAGCATTAGTTGAGCACATGCGCGTACCGCATCCGGTGCGCGGCTCAATCTCGCTGGTGGAATGGCACATGGTGCGGGCGCGTAACCATATCAACGTGCTGGAAGAGAACATGATGCTGCTGATGGAGCAGGCGACGGCGAATGAGAGCCTGTTCCAGCGTCTGCTGCATCTGCAGACGCGGCTGGCGGCGGCAGAAAGCCTTGACGAGATGCTGAACCGCTTTCACCGCTGGGCCCGTGAAATCGGGCTGGCGGGCGCAACGGTGCGTCTGTTTCCCGATAGCTGGCGGCTCGGCGCACCATCAAAGTTTACCCATCTGGCGCTGAGCCGGCAGGCGTTTGAACCTATCCGTATTCAGCGTCTTGGTCAGGCTAGTCACTATCTTGGGCCGCTGCATGGGCCTGAGCTGCTGGTGGTGCTCCCGGACGCGAAAGCTATCGGCTCGGTAGCAATGTCCTTACTGGGCGGCGATGACGCGCCCGGCGTAATGCTTTTCAGCAGCCGTGATGTCCAGCATTATCAGCAAGGCCAGGGAACGCAGCTGCTGCAGGAAATCGCGCTAATGCTGCCGGGTCTGTTGGAGCGCTGGGTTGAACGCGCATGATAGATTCTCCCTTATTCACTGCCGTTGACCGCTTCCTGCGCTATCTGGGCGTGGAGCGTCAGCTTAGCCCAATCACGCTCCTGAACTACCGGCGCCAGCTGGATGCGCTGATGGCGCTCGCTGAACAGGCGGGGCTCAAAACCTGGCAGCAGTGCGACGCCGCTCAGGTTCGAGGCCTGGCGGTGCGTAGCCGCAAACAGGGACTGGGGCCGGCAAGTCTTGCGCTGCGGCTCTCTGCGCTGCGCAGCTTTTTTGACTGGCTGGTGGCCCAGGGCGAGCTGACGGCAAACCCGGCGAAGGGTATCTCCGCCCCGAAAATTCCCCGCCACTTACCGAAAAACATCGACGTCGATGACGTGGACCGGCTGCTGGATATCGATCTTAACGATCCGCTGGCGGTACGCGACCGGGCTATGCTGGAAGTGATGTACGGTGCGGGTTTGCGTCTTTCTGAGCTGGTCAATCTCGATATTAAACACCTTGATCTGGAGTCCGGCGAGGTGTGGGTGATGGGGAAAGGGAGCAAAGAACGTCGTCTGCCGATTGGGCGCAGCGCAGTGGCGTGGATCGAACACTGGCTTGATTTGCGCGGCCTGTTTGGCACCGATGACGACGCGCTGTTTTTATCAAAATTGGGTAAGCGTATCTCCGCGCGTAATGTGCAGAAGCGCTTTGCCGAATGGGGCATTAAGCAGGGACTGAACAGCCACGTGCACCCGCATAAATTGCGTCACTCCTTTGCCACTCATATGCTGGAGTCGAGCGGCGATCTGCGCGGTGTGCAGGAGCTGCTGGGCCATGCCAATCTCTCGACCACTCAAATCTATACCCATCTTGATTTTCAACACCTTGCCTCGGTGTATGATGCGGCGCATCCGCGCGCCAAACGGGGGAAATAATGCGCTTTTACCGACCGCTGGGCCAGATTTCTGCACTGACGTTTGATCTGGACGATACCTTATATGACAACCGCCCGGTTATCGACCGGACGCTGCATGAGTCGCTGGCCTTCGTGCGCAGCTATCATCCGTCGCTGAGCCAGTTTGATGCCCACGAGCTGCAACGTCTGCGCCAGACGCTGCTGGAGACAGAGCCGGACATTTACCACGACGTGACCGAATGGCGGCGACGTGCGCTGGTGCTCGGCATGATGAATGCCGGGCTTTCTGCCGGGCAGGCCGCCGAGGGCGCGGATGCGGCAATGGCGAATTTTGCCCACTGGCGCAGCCTGATCGATGTCCCGCAGGAAACTCACGATACGCTGGCCGCGCTGGCGGAGAAATGGCCGCTGGTCGCGGTGACCAACGGCAACGCGCAGCCGGAGCTCTTTGGCTTGAGCGATTATTTCCGTTTTGTGCTGCGTGCCGGCCCGGACGGGCGATCGAAGCCCTTTGCCGATATGTATCATCTGGCCGCAGAGCGTCTTGATCTGCCGCTGACGCAGATACTTCACGTGGGGGATGACCTGACTACCGACGTGGCGGGCGCTATCCGCTGCGGCATGCAGGCCTGCTGGATTAAACCGCAGGGGGCCGATCTGATGCGTGCCGCCGACAGCCGCCTGCTACCGCATATTGAAATTTCGCGGTTGGCATCTCTGACCTCGCTGATATAATCACCATTAGTTCTGTATATATTAACAGTATGTCCGGTAGACGATACGTTGCCGGGCAGCTCATTTCCGGCGGTGCCAATGGACGTTTCTTACCTGCTCGACAGCCTTAATGATAAACAGCGTGAAGCCGTCGCCGCTTCGCGCACCAATATGCTGGTTCTGGCTGGAGCGGGCAGCGGTAAGACTCGCGTTCTGGTACACCGTATCGCCTGGCTGCTGAGCGTCGAAAACTGCTCACCGTATTCCATTATGGCCGTCACCTTTACCAACAAAGCGGCGGCGGAGATGCGCCATCGTATCGGCCAACTGATGGGGACAACCCAGGGCGGGATGTGGGTCGGAACATTCCACGGGCTGGCGCACCGCCTGCTGCGGGCCCACCATCTGGATGCGAATCTGCCGCAGGATTTTCAGATCCTCGATAGCGAAGACCAGCTGCGTCTGCTGAAGCGTCTGATTAAGGCGATGAACCTCGACGAGAAACAGTGGCCACCGCGTCAGGCGATGTGGTACATCAACAGCCAGAAAGACGAAGGGCTGCGCCCACACCATATTCAGAGCTACGGCAACCCGGTAGAACAAACCTGGCAGAAAGTGTATCAGGCCTATCAGGAAGCCTGCGATCGCGCCGGGTTGGTAGACTTTGCCGAGCTGCTGCTGCGCGCGCACGAGCTGTGGCTCAACAAACCGCATATTCTCCAGCACTACCGTGAGCGCTTCACCAATATCCTCGTCGATGAGTTTCAGGATACCAACAACATCCAGTATGCCTGGATTCGCCTGCTGGCGGGCGACAGTGGCAAGGTGATGATTGTCGGCGATGATGACCAGTCGATCTACGGCTGGCGCGGCGCCCAGGTGGAGAACATCCAGCGCTTCCTTAACGACTTCCCCGGCGCAGAAACCATCCGCCTGGAGCAGAACTACCGTTCAACCAGCAACATCCTGAGCGCAGCGAACGCCCTGATTGAAAACAACAGCGGGCGTCTGGGCAAAAAACTGTGGACCGACGGCGCCGATGGCGAACCGATCTCGCTCTATTGTGCCTTCAACGATCTGGATGAAGCGCGGTTTGTCGTGAACCGTATTAAAACCTGGCAAGAGAACGGCGGGGCGCTTGAGCAGTGCGCCATTCTTTATCGCAGCAACGCCCAGTCGCGCGTGCTGGAAGAGGCGCTGCTGCAGGCCAGCATGCCGTATCGGATCTACGGCGGTATGCGCTTCTTCGAACGTCAGGAAATTAAAGATGCGCTGTCGTATCTGCGCCTGATCGCCAACCGCAACGACGACGCGGCCTTTGAGCGCGTGGTCAATACGCCAACCCGCGGTATCGGCGACCGGACGCTGGACGTGGTGCGCCAGACTTCTCGCGATCGCCAGCTCACGCTTTGGCAGGCGTGCCGTGAACTGCTGAAAGACAAAGCCCTGGCCGGCCGTGCCGCCAGCGCGTTACAGCGCTTCATGGAGCTGATTGACGCCCTGGCACAGGAAACGGCGGATATGCCGCTGCACGTACAGACCGATCGGGTGATTAAAGACTCCGGCCTGCGCACGATGTACGAGCAGGAAAAGGGTGAGAAGGGCCAGACGCGAATCGAAAACTTAGAGGAGCTGGTGACGGCAACGCGTCAGTTCAGCTATAACGATGAAGACGAAGATTTAATGCCGCTGCAGGCTTTCCTCTCCCATGCTGCGCTGGAAGCGGGTGAAGGGCAGGCGGATACCTGGCAGGACGCGGTACAGCTGATGACCCTGCACTCGGCGAAAGGTCTGGAGTTCCCGCAGGTGTTTATCGTTGGCGTGGAAGAGGGGATGTTCCCGAGCCAGATGGCGCTGGATGAAGGCGGCAGACTGGAAGAAGAGCGTCGCCTGGCCTACGTCGGCGTGACGCGGGCGATGCAGAAGCTGACCCTGACCTACGCGGAAACCCGTCGGCTGTATGGCAAAGAGGTATACCATCGCCCGTCGCGCTTTATCGGCGAGCTGCCGGAAGCCTGCGTTGAAGAAGTGCGTCTGCGTGCGACGGTGAGCCGCCCGGTCAGCCATCAGCGGATGGGGACGCCGATGGCGGAAAACGATACTGGATATAAGCTGGGCCAGCGCGTACGCCATCCTAAATTCGGCGAAGGCACCATTGTGAACCTGGAAGGCAGCGGGGAACACAGCCGTTTGCAGGTAGCTTTCCAGGGGCAAGGTATCAAATGGCTGGTGGCGGCCTATGCGCGGCTGGAAACAGTGTAACATTAAGAAAAATATAGTTTTTTTGTAATAATCTGCTAGCCTTGTATGCTAAAGGGCAGGATTTGCTCTTTAGCGTTCCGTTGCGTGTTGACGCCGTTTTTGTGCTGGCGTAACATGCGCGCACGATTACGCTAAGAGGACATTCGCCTTGGACACACCCAGTAGATGCTGGCTCAACTTCCTGTCCGTCAGGAACAACTCCTAAGGCTATCCTCTTATGCTGATAGCCTTAGCGGTTGTCAGCGACCCGTCATACCCGTCGCTCTGAGTCAGGCTTAATGGTCTGAAACCCAAATTGTTTCTGTGTGCCCACCGAACTGTCCGATAATTTTTTTGCATTGGGAGTCCCGGTCATGCTGAGCGCATTTCAACTGGAAAATAATCGTTTAACACGCCTGGAAGCTGATGAGATCAAGCATCTTGCCAGTTCGGTGTGGGTCGATCTGGTCGAGCCCGACGACGAAGAACGAAGCCGCGTGCAGACGGAATTGGGTCAGAACCTGGCAACGCGCCCGGAACTGGAAGATATCGAAGCATCGGCGCGTTTCTTTGAAGATGAAGACGGTTTACATATTCACTCTTTTTTCTTTTTTGAAGATGCAGAGGATCACGCCGGTAACTCCACCGTGGCATTTACGATTCGTGAAGGGCGCCTGTTCACCCTGCGTGAACGTGAATTGCCGGCGTTTCGCCTCTACCGCATGCGCGTTCGCAACCAGTTAATGGTTGATGGCAACGCCTATGAGCTGCTGCTGGATCTGTTTGAAACCAAAATTGAACAGCTGGCGGATGAAATCGAAAATATTTATAGCGACCTGGAAAAACTCAGCCGCGTCATTATGGAAGGCCGTCAGGGCGATGAGTACGATGATGCGCTCTCGACGCTGGCGGAGCAGGAAGATATCGGCTGGAAGGTACGCCTGTGCCTGATGGATACCCAGCGTGCTCTGAACTTCCTTGTGCGTAAGGCGCGTTTGCCTGCGGGGCAGCTGGAGCAGGCGCGCGAGATCCTGCGAGATATCGAATCCCTGCTGCCGCATAACGAATCGCTGTTCCAGAAGGTTAACTTCCTGATGCAGGCGGCGATGGGCTTTATCAACATCGAGCAGAACCGCATCATCAAGATCTTCTCGGTGGTTTCTGTGGTCTTCCTGCCGCCAACGCTGGTGGCATCAAGCTATGGGATGAACTTTGAGTTTATGCCGGAGCTGCACTGGAGCTTTGGCTACCCGGGAGCCATCGTCTTTATGATGCTCGCCGGCCTGGCGCCGTATCTCTACTTTAAGCGTAAAAACTGGCTGTAGATTGTCTGACTCCCGGATAGCGGCAGCGCCGCTGCCCGGGCCTCATGCGGTTTCGCTCAGGGTTATCCCTTACGCAGTCGGCGCTGGGTATACAGCGCATCGATGATAAAGACCAGCAGTGCAATCCAGATAAAGGCGAAGGTCACCATCTTATCGGCCCCCGGCACTTCCCCGTAAAATACTACCGCCAGCAGGAACATCAGCGTCGGACCAATATACTGGAAGAACCCCAGCGTAGAGAGTCGCAGGCGGGTGGCCGCCCCGGTAAAGCACAGCAGCGGAATGGTGGTGACAACCCCGGCCGCCATCAGCAGCAGGTTCAGCGACCATGGGTTTTGCCCCATATGGCTGGTTGGGCTATCGGCGATGGCAAACAGATACAGCGCCGCGACCGGTAAGAGCCACAGGGTTTCAACCAGCATCCCGGTTTGTGCGTCAACGGCGATCTTTTTGCGCAGCAGTCCGTAAAAGGCGAAGCTAAAGGCCAGCCCCAGGCCGATAATCGGCAGCGAACCAAAGGTCCACAGCTGTACCAGCACGCCGCAAAGCGCCAGCAGTACCGCCAGCCACTGCATCCGGCGGAAGCGCTCGCCGAGGAAGATCATCCCCAGCACAATATTCACCAGCGGGTTAATAAAGTAGCCCAGGCTGGCTTCCAGCATATGGTGGTTATTCACCGCCCAGATGAAGAGCAGCCAGTTGCCGCCAATCAGCACTGCCGATACCGCCAGCAGGAACACCTTTCGCGGCGTATGCAGCAGTTTCTTCACCTGCGGCCACTGGTGGCTAAGGCTGATCAATGCCAGCATGAAAAAGAAAGACCAGATCACGCGATGGGTGAGGATTTCATCGGCGGGAACATAGTAGATAAGCTTGAAATAGGCGGGTGCAATGCCCCAGATAAAATAGGCGGCAAGAGCCAGTATAATCCCCAGCCGCGTTTGTTTTGCATCCATCGGTAGAATCCGTTACGCCAAAACAGCGATGTTACTTTATTTACCGCGATCAACCCACCATATACGTCGCCGTGGCGCTGGCGATATAAACCTGTTCTTCGTTATGCAATTCCACGCGAGCAACTGCAACCTTGTTTCCGGCACGCAGCAGGCTGCTGGTGGCGGTAAAATGTTCGCCGCGCCCTGGGCGCAGATAGTCAACGCGTAGATCGATGGTGCCCATGCGCGACAGACGCTGGCGCAACTCTTCTTCATTGATGGTGTTGTGCCGGGTTAGCGTACTGCCTACGCACACCAGCCCGGCGGCGACGTCCAGCGCCGAGGCGATGACTCCGCCGTGCAGAATGCTTTGCGCCCAGTTACCCACCATCATCGGTTGGTTTTTAAAGCTCAACTGGGCAAACTCTTTTTCGTAACGCTCTAACTTCAGGCCCAAGGCGCGGTTGAAAGGCATGTGGTCGACAAAAATTTCGCCGACCAGCTTAAGGGCGGCTTCGGCAGTAAGTTCAGACATGACGATGATATCCATTCGTTAATGAGATGTTGATTTTATGCTTCTAAAACGGTGATTTCCACTTTCAGAACGGATAACCGGGCAGGGGGCTTGTAAACAGGTAGAATGGATGACGGGTAAAACAGAAATAATAATCACTCATTCAGGAGAACAGTAATGCGTATCTCTTTGGCCTGGCTGGTCGCGTTTAGCGCGCTTCCGGCTGGCGTTTTGGCGCAGGATGCGCCGGTTAGTCATCCCGTTCATGATACCCCTGCGGTACGCGGTAGCATTATCGCTAATCTGTTGCAGGACCATGATAATCCTTTCTTGCTGTATCCCTACGAGAGTAACTACCTGCTCTATACGTGGAGCAGTGATATCAACAAGGAAGCGATCTCCAGCTATGACTGGGCTGAAAATGCCCGCAAGGACGAAGTCAAATTCCAGCTCAGCCTGGCGTTTCCGCTGTGGCGCGGGATCCTCGGTGAGAACTCGCTGCTCGGGGCCTCCTATACGCAGAAGTCCTGGTGGCAACTCTCTAATAGCAAAGAGTCGGCGCCGTTTCGCGAAACCAACTATGAACCGCAGCTGTTTTTGGGGTTTGCTACCGATTATCAGCTCGCTGGCTGGACGTTGCGTGATGTCGAAATGGGCTACAACCACGATTCTAACGGGCGTTCGGACCCGACATCCCGCAGCTGGAACCGCCTGTATGCTCGCCTGATGGCGCAAAATGGTAACTGGCTGGTGGAGGTTAAACCCTGGTATGTCGTCGGCAGTACCAACGATAACCCGGATATTACTAAATATATGGGCTATTACCGCCTGAAAGTCGGCTATCAGCTCGGTGAGGCTATCCTGAGTGCTCAGGGGCAATATAACTGGAACAGCGGTTATGGCGGTGCAGAACTTGGCGTCAGCTACCCGATCACCCGCCACGTGCGCTTCTACACTCAGGTCTACAGCGGTTATGGCGAATCGCTCATCGACTATAACTTTAACCAGACGCGGGTTGGCGTCGGTGTAACGCTTAACGATCTGTTTTAATCGTTGCACTCTGGCTCACTGGCGCTGAAAATAGCGCCTGTTTTCTTTTCAGGCAGACGGGGTCAACGTGGCACAGGCGGAAGTATTGAATCAAACATTGCTGGCAAAACAGGTTTTACAGGAAACCTTTGGCTACCAGCAGTTTCGCCCAGGCCAGGAAACCATTATCGATACGGCGTTGGGCGGGCGTGACTGCCTGGTCGTCATGCCCACCGGCGGCGGTAAATCGCTGTGCTATCAGGTGCCTGCGTTGGTGATTGGTGGCCTGACGGTAGTGGTATCGCCGCTGATCTCGTTGATGAAAGATCAGGTCGATCAGCTGCTGGCGAACGGTGTGGCCGCCGCCTGTCTGAACTCGACGCAGAGCCGCGAGCAGCAGCAGGATGTCATGGCCGGCTGTCGCAGCGGGCAGATTCGTCTGCTGTATATTGCCCCGGAACGGCTGATGCTGGATAACTTCCTTGAGCATCTCAGCCACTGGAATCTGGCAATGCTGGCGGTGGACGAAGCGCACTGTATTTCCCAGTGGGGGCATGATTTCCGACCGGAATATGCCGCATTGGGCCAGCTGCGTCAGCGGATGCCGCAGATTCCGTTTATGGCGTTAACGGCAACGGCCGATGACACCACCCGCCGCGATATTGTGCGCCTGCTGGGGCTGAACGATCCGCTGATTCAGGTCAGCAGCTTCGACCGCCCGAACATCCGCTATATGCTGATGGAGAAGTTTAAACCTCTCGATCAGCTGATGCGCTACGTGCAGGACCAGCGCGGCAAATCGGGCATTATCTACTGCAACAGCCGTTCGAAAGTAGAAGATACCGCCGCCCGTCTGCAAAGCCGCGGTATTAGCGCGGCGGCCTATCATGCCGGGCTGGAAAATGGCGTTCGTGCCGACGTGCAGGAGAAATTCCAGCGCGACGATCTGCAAATTGTGGTGGCTACGGTGGCTTTCGGCATGGGGATCAATAAACCCAACGTCCGCTTCGTGGTGCACTTTGACATTCCCCGTAATATCGAATCCTACTACCAGGAAACCGGCCGCGCCGGGCGCGATGGCCTGCCGGCGGAAGCGATGCTGTTTTACGATCCGGCAGATATGGCGTGGTTACGTCGCTGCCTGGAAGAGAAACCCGCCGGGCCGCTGCTGGATATTGAACGCCACAAGCTGAATGCAATGGGCGCATTTGCTGAAGCGCAAACCTGTCGCCGCCTGGTGCTGCTCAACTATTTTGGTGAAGGGCGTCAGGAAGCCTGCGGCAACTGCGATATTTGCCTCGATCCGCCGAAACAGTACGACGGTTTAATGGACGCGCGTAAGGCGCTCTCGACGATTTACCGCGTGAATCAACGTTTCGGTATGGGTTACGTGGTGGAGGTGCTACGCGGGGCGAATAATCAGCGCATTCGTGAGATGGCGCATGACAAGCTGCCGGTATACGGTATTGGCCGCGAGCAGAGCCATGAGCATTGGGTGAGCGTAATTCGCCAGCTGATTCATCTTGGCCTGGTCACGCAAAACATCGCCCAGCATTCGGCGCTTCAGTTGACCGAAGCTGCCCGCCCGGTTCTGCGTGGCGAGGTACCGCTACAGCTCGCCGTTCCGCGTATCGTGGCGCTCAAACCGAAGGCGATGCAAAAAACCTTCGGCGGCAACTACGACCGCAAGCTGTTCGCCAAGCTGCGTAAGCTGCGTAAGGCAATTGCCGATGAAGAGAATATCCCACCGTACGTCGTGTTTAACGACGCGACGCTGATCGAAATGGCGGAGCAATCGCCGATCACCGCAGGTGAGATGCTGAGCGTAAACGGCGTGGGCACGCGGAAACTGGAGCGTTTCGGGAAAGAGTTTATGGCGCTGATCCGCACGCATATCGATGGTGAAGATGAGTAGTCAGCCGGGCAAAAAAGTGTCAGGATAGTTTCGGTCTTCACTATATTCCTGCTAGTAAAATTGCCGAGAGATTAGGGTTCAATCATGCTGATGCTTTTCCTCACCGTCGCGCTGGTGCATATCATTGCGCTGATGAGTCCAGGTCCGGACTTTTTCTTTGTTTCGCAGACCGCCGTTAGCCGCTCTCGTAAAGAGGCGATGATGGGCGTGCTGGGGATTACCTGTGGCGTAATGGTCTGGGCGGGCGTCGCACTGCTTGGTCTGCACCTGATTATCGAAAAAATGGCCTGGCTGCACACCATTATTATGGTCGGCGGCGGCTTGTATCTGTGCTGGATGGGCTACCAGATGCTGCGTGGCGCGCTGAAGAAAAGCGATGTGGCGGCAGCGGAGCCGCAGGTGGAACTGGCTCGTAGCGGGCGCAGTTTCCTCAAAGGGCTGCTGACCAACCTCGCGAACCCTAAAGCAATTATCTACTTTGGCTCCGTCTTCTCACTGTTTGTCGGCGATAACGTCGGCACGGGTGAGCGCTGGGGGATTTTCCTGCTGATCGTTCTTGAAACGCTGGCCTGGTTCACCGTCGTAGCCAGCCTGTTCGCCTTACCGACCATGCGTCGTGGTTATCAGCGGATGGCAAAATGGATCGACGGCATTGCCGGCACGCTCTTTGCTGGCTTCGGCATTCATCTGATTATTTCGCGCTAAGCGCAGACTTTCCCGGTTTGCATCAGGCAAACCGGGCCTCTCCCGTCAGGCATGGCGTGCGGAAGCCAACAGCGCACCCACTAGCATAAACAACGATCCGAAGACTTTGTTCAATGCCTTCATCTGTTTGGGGCCTTTAATCCACGCCGCAATACGCTGCGCCAGCGTCGCGTAGCCAATCATCACAATGATATCCACCACGATGGTGGTGATCCCGAGCACCAGATACTGCATGACCTGAGGCTGATGCGGCACGATAAACTGCGGGAACAGCGCGGCCAGGAAGACAATGCTTTTCGGGTTAGTGAGGTTAACGAAAACCGCACGCTGGAACAGTTTCCCACGCGTTTGTGCCTTCGCCAGCGTGTTCAGATTGAGAGAACCTGCTGCGCGCCACTGCTGAATACCTAGCCAGATAAGATAAGCTGCCCCCGCCCATTTCAGCACTTCGAAGGCCAGCACCGAGCGGGAAAATAGCGTTCCCAGGCCGATCCCAACGAGAACGATATGAATTGCCAGCCCGGTTTGTAGCCCGGCAATCGACGCGGCTGCGCCGCGGTAGCCGTGGTTGATCGAGGTCGTCATGGTATTAATTGCCCCGGAACCCGGCGACAGGCTGAGAATAATGGATGTCAGCAGATAGGCGAACCACCACTCGAACGTCATGAGAAACTCCCTGGTTGTCTGTTTTTATGCCACAATACGCTATTGTGTGAGCATTGTGTGATACGCGATAAAAAAACGATTTTCAGTGGTTAACAGGGGTGTAAGCCCGATGTTTCGGCAGCAAAAGGATTGGGACACACGAGAAAACGCGTTTGCGGCTTTTACGATGGGGCCACTCACCGATTTCTGGCATCAGCGGGAAGAAGCGGAATTCCGGGGCGTAGACGATGTCCCGGTCCGTTTTGTTCGCTTTTGCGCCAAAGATAACGATCGGGTCGTGGTCATCTGCCCGGGGCGTATTGAAAGCTACGTTAAATACGCCGAGCTGGCTTACGATCTTTTCCACAGCGGTTTCGACGTGATGATTATCGACCATCGTGGCCAGGGGCGTTCCGGGCGAATATTGACCGATAGCCATCGGGGCCACGTGGTGCGCTTTAGCGATTATGTCGACGATCTGGCTGCGCTCTGGCAGCAGGAAGTCGCCCCCGGCCACTGGCGAAAACGGTTTATCCTGGCGCACTCGATGGGGGGGGCGATCGCGACGCTATTTTTGCAACGTCACCAGCAGCATTGTGACGCCATCGCGCTGTCCGCGCCTATGTTCGGTATCGTTATGCGCTTCCCCGACTGGATGGTGCGCCATATTCTCGACTGGGCTGAGGGCCATCAGCGCATTCGTGAAGAGTATGCCCTGGGTACCGGTCGCTGGCGGGCGCTGCCCTTTTCGGTCAACGTGTTAACGCATAGCCGCCAACGCTATCGCCGTAATCTGCGCTTTTATGCCGATGAGCCGCAGCTGCGCGTCGGTGGGCCAACCTACCACTGGGTGCGTGAGGGGATCCTCGCGGGTGAAGAAGCGCTGGCGGGCGTTGAAAAAGACACGACGCCCACGCTGTTATTGCAGGCAGAAGAAGAACGCGTGGTCGATAACCGTATGCACGAACGCTACTGCGAACTCCGCGCTGCGGCAGGTCGACCCTGCGAAGGTAATAAGCCACTTGTCATAGAAGGGGCATACCATGAGATCCTTTTTGAAAAGGACGCCATGCGCTCAGTCGCGCTGAATGCCATCGTCGATTTTTTCGGTCGACATAATTAGAGCCTGCCAGGTCAGGTTCTTAATCCGGCGAAACGCTCGTCGCCCTGCTTAGAGGTTAAAATTTTTATGTACCAGGTTGTTGCGTCTGACTTAGATGGCACGCTGCTTTCTCCCGATCACTACTTAACTCCCTACGCAAAAGAGACGCTGCAGCTGCTGACCGCGCGCGGGATCAATTTTGTTTTCGCCACCGGTCGTCATTACATCGATGTCGGGCAAATTCGCGATAATCTCGGCATTAAATCCTACATGATCACCTCCAACGGCGCGCGCGTGCACGATAGCGAGGGAAAACAGATCTTTGCGCATAACCTTGACCGTGATATCGCGGGCGATCTGTTTGAAATGATGCGTAATGACCCGAAGGTGGTGACTAACGTCTATCGCGAAGATGAGTGGTATATGAACCGCCATCGTCCGGAAGAAATGCGTTTTTTCAAAGAAGCGGTGTTCAACTACAAGCTGTATGAAGCGGGCGAGCTCGATCCGCAAGGGATCAGCAAAGTATTCTTCACCTGCGAAGATCACGAGCATCTGCTGCCGCTGGAGCAGGCGATCAACGCCCGCTGGGGCGATCGCGTCAACGTCAGTTTCTCGACCCTGACCTGCCTGGAAGTGATGGCCGGTGGCGTGTCGAAAGGGCATGCGCTGGAAGCGGTTGCTAAAATGCTCGGCTATCGCCTGAAAGACTGTATCGCTTTTGGCGATGGCATGAATGATGCCGAAATGCTGTCGATGGCGGGCAAAGGCTGCATCATGCAGAATGCCCACCAGCGGCTGAAAGACCTGCATCCGGATCTGGACGTGATCGGCAGCAACGCTGACGATGCGGTGCCACATTATTTGCGTAAGCTCTATCTCGCCTGATAAAGATTGACGACTGTGCGTTTATTGCTCAGTCGTCAACCTGACTCTTCGCTACAATGAATGCTCTTCTTCCTGAGAGACATTCATTGTGGCGCTACTGATTATTACCACTATCCTGTGGGCTTTTTCCTTTAGCCTGATAGGCGAATACCTGGCAGGTAGCGTCGATAGCTACTTTTCCGTGCTGATGCGCGTGGGTCTGGCGGCGCTGGTGTTCCTGCCGTTTTTGCGTACCCGTGGGCAATCACCGCGTACTATCGTGCTCTATATGCTGGTCGGCGCAATGCAGCTGGGCATCATGTATCTGCTGGCATTCCGCGCCTATGTATACCTGACGGTTTCTGAATTCCTGCTGTTTACCGTCTTTACGCCACTCTATATCACGCTGATTTATGATCTGCTCAGCGGGCGCAAGCTACGCTGGGGATATCTGCTGAGCGCGGGGCTGGCGGTGCTGGGGGCGGCCATTATCCGCTATGACAAGGTGAGCGATCATTTCTGGACGGGGCTGCTACTGGTCCAGCTGTCGAACCTCTGTTTTGCTATCGGGATGGTGGGCTACAAGCGCCTGATGGAGCTGCGTCCGATGCCGCAGCACAATGCGTTTGCCTGGTTCTATATGGGCGCTTTCCTGGTGGCGGTGGCGGCCTGGTTTGCGCTGGGCAATCCGCAGAGGCTGCCGACCACCCCGCTACAGTGGGGGGTTCTGGTCTGGCTGGGCGTGGCGGCGTCGGGGCTCGGTTACTTTATGTGGAACTACGGGGCGACGCAGGTGGATGCCGGAACGCTGGGCATTATGAATAACGTACATGTCCCAGCCGGGCTGCTGGTAAACCTTGCCATCTGGCAGGAGCAGCCCCACTGGCCGAGCTTTATTACAGGAGCTCTGGTGATCCTGGCCTCACTGTGGGTCCATCGCCGTTGGGTCGCTCCGCACTCCGGACAAACGGCAAATGATCGCAAGCGTGATTCCGCGCTGAGCGAATAAACGCTTCGGTAACCGGCTGACGCTGCTCGCCGTCGCGCACTGCGGCGTACAGCCGGCTCCACAGTCCTTCGCCCAGGGTTTTAGTGACGACCAGACCCTGGCGCTCAAAGCTTTCCACCACCCAGTGCGGCAGGGCAGCGATGCCCATCCGCGCGGCGACCATCTGGATTAGCAGCAGGGTATTGTCGACGCTCTTGAGCTGCGGGCTGATACCCGCCGGCTGCAGGAAGTGGCGCCAGACATCCAGGCGCCCGCGCTGAACCGGATAAATCAACAGCAGTTCTGCCGCCAGGTCCTCCGGAGAAATGCGCGTTTTCGCCGCCAGCGGATGCTCTGGCGCCAGGATCAACCGCACTTCGAAATCAAACATTGGTGAATAGTGCAGACCGCTGCGCGGCAGGATATCGGAGGTCATGACCAGGTCCAGTTCGCTTTGCTGCAAGGCTGGCTGGGGGTCGAAGGTCACGCCAGACTGGAAATCCACTTCGACATGCGGCCAGCGGGCGCGGAAGCTCTCCAGCGCCGGAGTCAGCCACTGAATACAGCTATGGCACTCGATGGCGATGCGCAGACGGGTTTGCTGCGGCTCATGGCAGTCCTGCAGCGCGCGGCTGATTTGCGGCAGAACCTGGTTTGCCAACTGAAGCAGGATCTCCCCCTGCGGCGTAAAGCGCAGAGGCTGACTTTTACGCACAAACAAGCGGAAGCCAAGGCGCTGTTCCAGATCGCTGAACTGGTGGGACAGGGCGGACTGGGTCTGGTGCAGTGCTGCCGCAGCGCCTGCCAGCGACCCGCTGTTCCGCAACGCCTGTAGCGTTTTCAGGTGTTTAATTTCGATCATGAAAGTCCTTCACTTCGGCATGAATAATTTGCGCTTGAGGAATATACAGTAACCTTCAATTATGGATGTGTAAACATCTGGACGTCTAAACTCGTCATATTTCGACTTGCAGATGCGTTGGCTGCCTCGCTTACCCCAGTCACTGACTTCAGTAAGCTCCTGGGGATGCGCATCGTTGCCGCCTTCCTGCAAGCCGAACTATTTAGCGTTTTTCTTCAGATTCAATGAAATAAGAGAGGAACAAAAATGACAATCATTAATCACACCCTCGGTTTTCCCCGCGTTGGCCTACGCCGTGAGTTGAAAAAAGCGCAAGAGAGCTATTGGGCGGGTAACTCCACCCGTGAAGAGCTGCTGACCGTGGGGCGCGAGCTGCGCGCTCGCCACTGGGATCAGCAAAAGCAGGCGGGCGTGGACCTGCTGCCGGTGGGCGATTTCGCCTGGTACGACCATGTTCTGACTACCAGCCTGCTGCTGGGCAATGTGCCGGCTCGTCATCAGAACAAAGATGGCTCAGTTGATATCGATACCCTGTTCCGCATTGGCCGCGGTCGCGCACCGACCGGCGAACCGGCGGCAGCGGCAGAAATGACCAAATGGTTTAACACCAACTATCACTATATGGTGCCGGAATTCAGCAAAGGTCAGGAATTTGCACTGACCTGGACGCAGCTGCTGGATGAAGTCGATGAAGCCCTGGCGCTGGGTCACAAGGTGAAACCTGTACTGCTGGGCCCGGTTACGTATTTATGGCTGGGTAAAGTAAAAGGTGAGCAGTTTGACCGTCTGAGTCTGCTGAGCGATATTCTGCCGGTTTACCAGCAGGTTCTGGCGGAACTGGCCAAACGCGGCATTGAGTGGGTGCAGATTGACGAGCCCGCGCTGGTGCTGGAGCTGCCGCAGGCATGGCTGGATGCGTTCAAACCGGCATATGACGCGCTTGCAGGCCAGGTTAAGCTGCTGCTGACTACCTACTTTGAAGGTATTACCGCTAACCTCGACACGATTACTGCGCTGCCGGTTCAGGGGCTGCACGTAGACCTGGTTCACGGTAAAGATGATGTGGCCGGGCTGCATCAACGTCTGCCTGCCGACTGGCTGCTCTCCGCGGGGGTGATTAATGGCCGTAACGTCTGGCGTGCCGACCTGACCGAAAAGTACGCACAAATCAAAGACCTCGTCGGTAAGCGCGAACTGTGGGTTGCCTCTTCATGCTCCCTGCTGCACAGCCCGATCGACCTGAGTGTTGAAACCCGCCTCGATGCGGAAGTGAAAAGCTGGTTTGCCTTCGCGCTGCAAAAATGTGAAGAGCTGGCCCTGCTGCGCGATGCGCTGAACAGCGGCGATACGACGAAACTGGTGGCGTGGAGCGCACCGATTCAGGCCCGCCGCCACTCTAGCCGGGTGCATAACGCGGCGGTGGAAAAACGTCTGGCAGCTATTACTGCTCAAGATAGCCAGCGCAACAGCCCATATGCTGAACGTGCCAGGGCACAGCGCGCGCGCTTTAATCTGCCGGCATGGCCGACCACCACCATCGGTTCTTTCCCGCAGACTACCGAGATTCGCGGCCTGCGTCTGGATTTCAAAAAAGGCAATCTTGATGCCAGCAACTACCGTACCGGTATCGCAGAGCACATCAAGCAGGCGATTGTTGAGCAGGAGCGTTTAGGGTTAGATGTTCTGGTTCACGGCGAAGCCGAGCGTAATGACATGGTGGAGTACTTCGGTGAGCACCTCGACGGGTTTATCTTCACGCAAAACGGCTGGGTACAGAGCTACGGCTCCCGCTGCGTGAAGCCGCCGGTGGTGATCGGGGATGTCAGCCGTCCGGAAGCGATCACCGTAGAGTGGGCGAAGTTTGCTCAGTCGCTAACCGACAAGCCGGTAAAAGGCATGCTGACCGGTCCGGTAACCATTCTCTGCTGGTCTTTCCCGCGTGAAGACGTCAGCCGCGAGACCATCGCGAAGCAGATTGCGCTGGCGCTGCGTGACGAAGTCGCGGACCTGGAAGCGGCCGGGATCGGCATCATCCAGATTGATGAGCCGGCGCTGCGTGAAGGCCTGCCGCTCAAGCGCAGCGACTGGGATGCGTACCTGCAGTGGGGCGTAGAGGCTTTCCGTATTAACGCCGCCGTGGCGCAGGATGATACCCAGATCCACACCCATATGTGTTACTGCGAGTTCAATGACATCATGGATTCGATTGCTGCTCTGGACGCGGATGTGATTACCATTGAAACATCGCGTTCCGATATGGAGCTGCTGGAGTCGTTTGAAGAGTTCGAATACCCGAACGAAATCGGGCCGGGCGTGTATGACATCCACTCGCCGAACGTCCCAAGCGTGGAATGGATTGAAGCGCTGCTGGAGAAAGCGGCTCAACGTATCCCGGCAGAGCGTCTGTGGGTAAACCCGGACTGCGGCCTGAAAACCCGCGGCTGGCCGGAAACCCGCGCCGCGCTGGCCAACATGGTGAAAGCCGCACAGAACCTGCGTCAGGCATAGTTCTACAGCTCAACCATTCATTCCCGAGAGGAGGCCCTGTGCCTCCTTTTTTTGTCTTTTGTTCTTAATTTCCTCGCAACGACTTCTTATCAAATTCGGATAAACGATAGACCATTTTTTGAACTCTCTCACGAATATGATATCATTATATTGTTATAACAATTGCCACCAAAATAAAAAAGGAACCTCTGTATGGACTATCGCCAGGTGGGAAGCGCAATTGTGAAGCACTGTGGTGGCCTGTTGAATTTACAACATGTCACCAACTGTATGACCCGTGTACGGATGACGATTGGCGATCGGTCGCTGGTTGACATTGTCGCGCTGAAAAGTATCGACGGCGTGCTGGGTGTTGTTGAAGACGATACGCTGCAGGTGATTGTCGGACCGGGAAAATCGACAAAGGTCGCGGATGAAATTAACGACATGTTGAAGGGACTGTCGGTTGGCGAGGCGCCGCGAAGCTCGGTGGAGCAAAAGGCTACGCTGGCGCGGGAAAAAGCAAAACGGCAGACCCGGACCAAAATCATTCTTAAACACATTGCCAATATTTTCGTCCCCATACTGCCCGCGCTTATTGCCGCCGGTATTCTGATGGGCATCAATAATGTGCTGGTGAATTCTGCCGCTTCCTGGGCATTGGCGCATCACGTCGTGGCGCTGGGCGATCTCTCCCCGACCCAGGTCGTGCTCGATCAGCGGCACCTGCTTGGCGTCAGCCAGTTTCTCGATATTGTCTCGAAAGCGCTATTTGGGTTCCTGGCTATCTATACCGGCATGTCGGCGGCAAAAGAGTTCGGTGGCAATGCAATTATGGGCGGCCTGTTAGGGGGCGTGACGATGCTGCCGCAGCTTACCGCCTTTGGGCTGGTGCCGGGCCAGGGTGGGCTGATTGGTGTTATTTTCTGCGCCTGGCTGATGTGTCTGTTGGAAAAACGGGTACGGCGGTTTGTGCCGGATATCGTTGATGTCGTTGTGACACCGACGATCGTGGTGGTGGTGATGGCAGCGGCACTGCTGTTCGCCATTATGCCGGTGGCCGGAATAATCTCTGACGGCATTCTGCATGGGCTAAACGGTCTGCTTGCCGGTGGCGGTATTGCGGCAGGCTTTGTTCTCTCTGCGCTCTTTCCGTTCTTAATCTCGCTGGGCCTGCACCACGGGCTGTTCCCGGTCCATATCGAAATGATAAACGCCACCGGCCATGCCCCGCTGTTTGCGATCCAGATTATGTCGAATGCCGGAATGGTGGGGGCAGCGACGGCGGTACTGGTGATGACTCGCGATCCGGTCATGAAGAAAATTGCCAGGGGGGCCATTCCAACGTCCATTCTGGCCGTCGGTGAGCCAACGATTTTTGGCGTTAACATTCCCACCGGGTTTGCTTTTATCACCGGATCTATCGGGGCGGGATTTGGCGGCGTAATGGTGGTGTTACTGGGGGTCACGACCAACGGGATTGGGGCGGCCGGGCTGTCCGCGTTGCCGCTTATCGCCGACGGTAAATATTTGCAGTACATCCTGGCGTGGTTAACCGGTTGTACCGCCGCATTCGTATTGACGTACATCGTCGGAAAAATACGTGGTTACGATAAAGAAACGGCGTGAGAAAGGGAAAGGGGTAAAGCATGAAAGCGATTATGTTGATGTTTGATTCGCTGAACAAACGTCTGTTGTCAGCTTACGGCAGTGACCGAGCGATCACGCCGAATTTTCAGCGATTGCGGGAACGCACGGTGCGTTTTGATAATTTTTACGTAGGCAGCATGCCGTGTATGCCTGCCCGAAGAGAGCTGCACACCGGGCGCTATAATTTCCTCCACCGTGGTTGGTCGCCGCTGGAGCCGTTTGATGATTCCGTCCCGGAAATACTGAAGAAAAGCGGTATTCACACTCACCTGGTGACAGACCATAAGCACTACTGGCGAGATGGCGGTGCGACATATCATTCGCGCTACAGTACCTTTGAGTTCGTGCGCGGACAGGAGGGGGACGCCTGGAAAGGTGTCGTGGAAAAGCCGGAATATCGGTATGAATCCGGTGAACCGAGTGAGATCAAACAGCGGCGAATTGCCAGCCGGGTGCAGCATCAGATCAACGTCCAGTTTATGCAGAATGAAGAAGATCATCATCTGGCCAGGACGATTGGTAAGGGGCTGGAGTTTCTTGAAACCAACCATGCCAGCGATAACTGGTTCCTGCAGCTTGAATGTTTCGATCCGCATGAACCGTTTTTTGTGCCGGAAAAATACCTGAAAATGTACGGCATCGACGATCCATCTCAGTTTGACGGCTGGCCTCCTTACTATTTTGTGACCGAAACCGATGAGCGTAAGAGTCTGATTCAAACGTACTATATGGCGCTATTGACGATGGTGGACGCCTACGTCGGCAAGGTGCTGGATTATATGGATCGTTACGATCTCTGGCAGGACACCATGCTTATCGTCAATACCGACCACGGTTTTTTGCTTGGCGAGCACGAGTGGTGGGGGAAGAATATTATGCCGCTGTATAACGAAGTGGCGAATATTCCCTGCTTTATCTGGCATCCCCGTTACGGTTGTGCGGGCGAATCGCGGCAGGCGTTAGCGCAGACGATTGATATTCCGGCAACGATACTGGATTGCTTCGGGCTGGATAAGCCGGCTGATATGCAGGGAGTATCACTCTTGCCTGCGCTGTCTGACGATACGCCAGTGCGAGATTATGCACTATTTGGCTATCACGGCTGCCATATCAATATTACCGATGGCCGCTATGTCTATATGCGCTCGCCTGTTGAGCAAAGTATTGATGGATTGTATGAGTACACGCTTATGCCGACCCGAATCAATCGACGCTGCACGCCGCAGGAGCTTAAAGGGATGACGATGCACCCGCCATTTTCGTTTTCGAAGGGCTGCCCGCTGATGAAAATTCCCGCAGAGTCGGTGATGACCAGAGGGGCCGATCGGTTTGGGCATCGCCTGTACGATGTGATGACAGATCCGGCGCAGCAAACGCAGTGTCGTGATGAAGGGGTAGCACGGGAGCTGATCTCGCAGATGATGCGGATGATGCAGGAAAGCGACGCTCCCGCTGAGCTGTATGCGCGATATGGACTAGCGGAACCCTTTGCTTCACTGTTCGGGCTGGACCCGCATTTATTACCGGAACTCGCCGACTTTGAACCGCAGGTACGTTATGGGTTGTTTGCGTTGCTCCAGCATCTTGAAGGCAGTGGCCAGCAGACTCTGGTGGGAAAACTTCGGGCCGCCAGCAGCGCCGACTGGACTCGTGAAAATCTGTGGGCCTTCGTGCAGAACGAGGTTCCAGAGGAGCAGCACCAGAGTGTGTACTATAAGATGGCGTTGGAAATGCGACTTGATTAAGAGGTACCCCGGCTGAGTCCGGGGTAAAGGAGTGTGAAGTTAATGAAAGAAGAGCTGGATTATTCTCG
The DNA here is from genome assembly GCF_051131765.1 of Klebsiella sp. I138. Classification (NCBI taxonomy): domain Bacteria; kingdom Pseudomonadati; phylum Pseudomonadota; class Gammaproteobacteria; order Enterobacterales; family Enterobacteriaceae; genus Klebsiella; species Klebsiella sp. I138. The sequence goes on along the minus strand of NZ_CP180447.1, from coordinate 3,918,828 downwards.
TGGCGCGAAACCTTTATACGCCCAGCTATACGATATTCTGCTGGAGAGGTTGAAAACCGGCACCTACAAAAAAAATGATGTGCTGCCGACTGAGGCAGAGTTTGAAGAGCTGTTTGGCGTCAGCCGGATTACCGCGCGCCGTGCGCTGGCCGAACTGGTCGCGAAAGGGCTGGTAAAGCGCCAGGCGGGCATCGGTACGATGGTTATCAGTACCTCTGAGAAACAGGGGGTGAAAACCCGTATTCGGTTAGTGGATGGGCAACAGCAGCACCCCATTTCACGTAATAACCTGAAGCTGGAGCGACTCCTGCCACCGGAGCCGATCGCTCGTGAGTTTGGACTGGATGCTGAAACCCTGCTCTATCGGTTGACCAGGACTATCTTCCGGCAAAATGAGCTGCCTGCGCAGGTGAACTATATCTGGCTCACGCCGCGCCTGGGGGATTTGACGCTGGAGGCATTTGACGGCGGCTTGTACAGCATGCTGGAGGAAAATAACGAAAATATTGAAAGCTTTCAGGACATTATTACCGCGGAGCTTCCCACGGAAAGCGATGTCCAAATTCTGCAAATCAGCGCGTCAGAGCCGCTGCTGGTCAAAACCCGTAAAGGATATAACGAACGCGGCGAGCTGGTGGAGTTTGGTATCGCTAAACATGTTGCCAGCTGCTATCAGTATATTGTTGAGAACAGCCGATGAAATGGATAAGCCAGGGGAAGGCGCCTGACTATCGTTTTTCGCTGGCGAATGAGCGTACGTTTTTGGCCTGGATTCGTACCGCGCTGGCGTTTATGGCCACGGCTATTGGTGTCGATCAACTCGCGATAAACTTCGCCTCTTCTGATATCCGTGAACTGCTGGTGAGCGTATTAAGCCTCACGGCGGCGGTTCTCGCCTTGTACGCTTATCGTCGCTGGTCGGGTAACGAGCGTGCTATGCGTAAAGGTGCTGATTTAGCCTATCCCAAAGTACTGGTCTGGCTCAGCGGTGGGTTGGCGGTAACCATATTGCTTACCCAGGCAATATTACTTCTGCTATGACGATAAGGCGCCGCCCCCGCGATCCGGGTCTCCAGCCGGAGCGAACGGCTCTCTCCTGGCAAAGAACGGCATTTTGCGTATTGATCCTCGCGCTGGCCGCGAGCCGCGGTGGTTTTTCCCGCGGAGATGTGCTGGTCGCAGGCCTTGGGAGTCTCGCCACCGGGCTGGCCCTGGGGCTGGTTGTTATCTCGTATTACCGGCAGAAAAAAACGGTAATGGATGAGGAATTAACGACGCGTTCTTCGGTTCAGATTAAACGCCTGCTGAGTCTTATCCTGAGCCTGATCGCGCTTTCTCTGGTACTCCCGATATTTCTCAGATTGCAATAACAAGGATTTTTCTGACATGGCGATAACCGGCTGTCACGTGATGGCGAAGCCCACGGGCTCGGTATGTAATATCGATTGCGCTTACTGTTTTTATCTTGAGAAAGAAGCCCTTTACCCTGAGCGTAATACGAACTGGCGTATGTCCGATGAGACGCTGGAAAACTACATTCGTCAGCATATTGAAGCCCAGTCTGGTGATTCGGTTACGTTTGCCTGGCAGGGCGGAGAACCGACGATGATGGGGCTACCGTTTTTTTATCGCGTCATCGAACTGTGTAAAAAGTATGCCGGTGGAAAGACAATAACGCACGCATTGCAGACCAACGGAATGCTGCTGGATGAAGCATGGGCCCGATTTTTTGCCGGGCATCGCTTTTTGGTGGGGCTGTCGATAGATGGCCCTGCGCAGTTGCACGATCGGTATCGTGTTAACCGCGCAGGAAAGGGAACTCACGAAAGGGTGATGGCGGCGATGTCACTGCTAAAGGCACATCATGTTGAATTCAATACCTTAACAGTCGTCGGTAAACATAACGTGGAGCATGCCCGTGAGGTCTATGAATTCCTGCTAGCCGCAGGTTCCCGTTACATGCAATTCATACCCCTGGTAGAACGTCTTAGCAGTGATACATCGTCGTCGCTGCAGCTGGTATTGCCCGGCGAAAGTGCCGCAAAACTTGCTCCCTGGACGGTACCTTCATGGCAGTTTGGTGATTTCCTGCGTCAGATTTTCGATGTGTGGGTGCGGCGGGATGTTGACCGTGTCTCGGTACAGATGTTTGATGTCGCGCTGGCTGCCTGGACCGGCCAACCGCCTGTACTATGCGTTCATTCCGCAACCTGCGGACACGCCTTTGCGTTAGAAGCAAACGGCGATCTCTATAACTGCGATCACTATGTCTACCCGGAATATAAGCTCGGAAATATTCATCAAAAAAGCATCCATGAGCTTAATCATAGCGAACGGGCGATCGCTTTTGGCGAAGCGAAGGAAACAACTTTAACGACGGATTGTCGTCGCTGCGAATTCCGGCCGGTTTGCCATGGAGGCTGCCCGAAACATCGCTTTGCCGTGTCGCCGGGTGGTCATCCGGGCCACAACTATCTGTGCGCCGGCTATAAGCATTTTTTCAAATACATCACGCCTTACATGAATGTCTGGCAGCAGCTTCTGGAAAACGGTTACCCGCCGTCAGCGATCATGCAGTGGCTGGCAAAAGAGGAACCGCAGACTGTAGCGGCTGCGCGTCGAAATGACCCCTGCCCGTGCGGAAGTGGGCAAAAGTATAAAAAATGCTGTGGGGCATAGCATGAGTGCTTTCGGCAAATTCGGCGTTCAGCCTGCTGAGTTCCACCGCCTGGGCTACGCTTAGCAACACCATGTAAGCACAGATATTTCCGGGGGAATGATGAGCAGGCTCGATGATCAACAGCGGTCTTTATGTTTTGCAATTAATCTGGGGAACCCGGTTCTCGCGACGTTGCTGCCGGATAGCACCCCAGGAGGCATCACCGCCGAGCTAGCCAAAAAGCTGGCTGCTGAGTACGGCTGCGAGGCGCGGTTTAGGACCTGGCCGACGGCAGGAAAAGTAGTGGATGCGGCCTTCGAGGAGCAGTGGGATATCGCTTTTCTGGCCATAGACCCCGCTCGTGAAGACAAACTGTGCATCACTCCGCCCTATATCACGATTGAAAGCTCATTGCTGGTCAGAAACGACAGCGATATTCACTCTGTCCATGAGGTGGACAAACCAGGGATGACGATTAACGTCGGAAAAGGCGCTGCCTATGAGCTGTATCTGATTCGAACCTTGCGACATGCGACGATGCAACAGTACGCGACCTCTCAGGAGGCAATCCGCGCGTTTATCGACGGAGAAGGGGAGATGGTCGCCGGTATTCGTCAGCCGCTTGCCAGCGTGGCGCAGGACGATCCCCGGTTCCGTTTACTGCCTGATAGCTTCAGCCAGATACAGCAGGCGATTTGCGTTCCCCGAAACAGGCTACAGCACTATGAGTTTGTCTGTGGCTGCCTGGCCGCATGGATGAGTGATGGAACGATTGCCGATATGATTAGTCGCCATATCGGCAATCGATAGCGGCTTACGTGCGCTTTCCACCATACTGGGCGAACCACGCCAGCATACGCTGCCAGCCGTCTTTGGCCGACTCTTCATGGTAGCTGGCGCGATAATCGGCGTTAAAGGCGTGATCGGCTTGCGGGTAGACGATGATCTCCGCTTTGGCATTGGCGGCGCGTAGCGCCTGGCGCATCGTTTCCACCGTATCCTGTGGAATGCTGGCGTCTTTGCCGCCGTACAGCCCCAGAACCGGGGCATTAAGATCAACGGCAATATCCACCGGATATTTCGCCGAGTTCAGGGTTTTCTGCCCGACCAGCTTCCCGTACCAGGCAACAGCAGCTTTCAGCTGCGGGTTATGTGCGGCATAAAGCCACGTAATACGGCCCCCCCAGCAAAAGCCGGTGATCAGCAGACGATGGGCATCACCTCCGTGACGTGCTGCCCAGCTGGCGACATGGTCAAGATCTGCCAATACCTGAGCATCCGGCACTTTGCTGACCAGCTCCTGGAACAGGGTGGGGATATCGGTATAGTCATTCGGATCGCCCTGACGGAAGTAGAGCTCTGGGGCAATAGCCAGATATCCCTCCTGCGCCAGGCGACGGCAAATGTCGCGGATATGTTCATGGACGCCGAAAATTTCCTGCACAACGATAACGACCGGGAGCGGGCCATCGGCGTTTTTTGGACGAGCGTGATACGCCGGCATGTTCTCCCCCTGAGTGGGGATCGACGTTTCGCCGGTGATAATGCTTTCCTCCGAGGTATGAACGGCGGTAGAAGCGTGGGGCGTGGCTGCAGGCGCAAAGCCAGGTTGCTTAGTTGTGGTCATGGTATTCTCCGTACCCTTATTTTTTATTAGCGCATCGATAACTATAGACGCTATCGACCGGACGTTAACAAAGCACAGTGCCTGAAACAGGCTATCTTTTGTTCAGGCACGGTGAATATAACTTGTTAATGTGATGTTTATCACTTTTTGATGGAAAATCATTGCAATGTTTTTCATTCATGGTGATTGTCATCACAAAATGAAGTCGATGGCTTCTGTAAAGTACCGTTTTGCTTCTGCTGATAATTCGACCCACAGAGGAGTTTTTTTATGTCTAAGTCTGATGTTTTTCATCTCGGCCTCACCAAAAACGATTTACAAGGGGCTACGCTGGCTATCGTCCCTGGCGATCCGGAGCGTGTGGAAAAGATCGCCGCGCTGATGGATAAGCCGGTCAAGCTGGCATCGCATCGCGAATTTACCTCCTGGCGTGCCGAACTGGATGGCAAGTCGGTCATTGTCTGCTCGACCGGTATCGGCGGCCCGTCAACGTCCATTGCCGTTGAAGAACTGGCGCAGCTGGGAATTCGAACTTTCCTGCGTATTGGCACCACCGGTGCTATCCAGCCGCACATCAATGTTGGTGACGTGCTGGTCACCACCGCATCCGTACGCCTCGACGGCGCAAGCCTGCATTTTGCGCCGATGGAATATCCGGCCGTGGCTGACTTTGCCTGCACCACCGCGCTGGTGGAAGCGGCAAAATCGATCGGGGCGACTACCCATATCGGCGTGACCGCATCATCTGACACCTTCTACCCGGGCCAGGAACGCTATGACACCTTCTCCGGTCGCGTAGTCAGCCGTTTTAAAGGCTCCATGGAAGAGTGGCAGTCAATGGGCGTCATGAACTATGAGATGGAATCTGCGACGTTGCTGACCATGTGCGCCAGCCAGGGCCTGCGCGCCGGGATGGTTGCCGGGGTTATCGTCAACCGTACCCAGCAGGAAATTCCAAACGCGGAAACCATGAAGCAAACCGAAAGCCACGCGGTAAAAATCGTTGTGGAAGCCGCTCGTCGCCTGCTGTAGTTTCCCCGTCTTTCGACCCAGGGCCGGATCTTCCGGCCTTTTTTTTTGCGCTGCGCCTCGCAGGAAAACTCTTTTAAACTGGACGTTTGTACAGCACAATTCTATTTTTGTGCCGTAAGTTGTTGCCACAGGGGGTGTTGTGGATATCTCGATTATTATTAGTGCTGTTGTGGCGTTGGCCGTGGGGCTAATCGTGGGCTGGCTGGCGACTAAAGCTCATGCCGACCAAATCCGTGCCGATCTTATCGAAGAGCGCCGTGAACTGGATATCGAACTCAGCGCCGCGCGCCAGCAGCTGGTGCAGGAAGCCCACTGGCGTGATGAATGCGAACTGCTGAATAATGAGCTCCGCAGCCTGCGTGATATCAACACCTCTCTGGAGGCCGATCTCCGCGAAGTCACCACCCGCCTTGAATCTACCCGGATCCACGCGGAGGATAAAATCCGCCAGATGGTGAACAGCGAACAGCGCCTGAGCGAACAGTTTGAAAACCTGGCAAACCGTATTTTCGAACACAGCAACCGACGTGTTGATGAACAGAACCGACAGAGCTTACATGGCCTGCTGACCCCACTGCGTGAACAGCTGGACGGTTTCCGCCGTCAGGTGCAGGACAGCTTTGGCCAGGAGGCGCGCGAGCGGCACACGCTGGCTCATGAGATTCGCAACTTGCAGCAGTTGAATGCCCAGATGGCACAGGAGGCACTGAATCTGACCCGAGCGCTGAAAGGGGATAACAAAACTCAGGGTAACTGGGGCGAAGTGGTGTTAACCCGTGTGCTGGAGGCCTCCGGTTTGCGCGAAGGGTATGAATATCAAACCCAGGTCAGTATCGAAACGGAAGGCCGTTCGCGCATGCAGCCTGATGTGATCGTCCGCTTGCCGCAGGGGAAGGATGTGGTCATTGATGCCAAAATGACGCTGGTTGCCTATGAACGCTATTTTAATGCAGACGATGACTACACCCGCGAGGCGGCACTGCAGGAGCATATCGCCTCGGTGCGTAACCATATCCGCCTGCTTGGTCGCAAGGATTATCAGCAGTTGCCAGGTCTGCGTTCGCTCGACTATGTTCTGATGTTTATTCCCGTGGAGCCGGCGTTCCTGCTGGCCATAGACCGCCAGCCTGAGCTTATCAGCGAGGCGCTGAAGAATAACATCATGCTGGTCAGCCCGACGACGCTGCTGGTGGCGCTGCGAACGATTGCCAACCTCTGGCGCTATGAACATCAAAGCCGCAATGCGCAGAAAATCGCCGAGCGTGCGGGCCGCCTGTACGACAAAATGCGCTTGTTTGTTGATGATATGTCTGCCATCGGGCAGAGCCTGGACAAGGCACAGGATAACTATCGTCAGGCAATGAAAAAGCTTGCCTCTGGACGCGGGAACCTGCTGGTGCAGGCCGAAGCATTCCGCGGTCTTGGTGTTGAAGTGAAGCGCGGGATTAATCCTGATTTAGTCGATCAGGCGATGGCGCAGGATGACGAATATCGTTCTGAAGAAGACGAAAACGCGCTGGAAGATAACGAATTTATGCCCGATTTGGCGCGCGATGAGATGGCCGATGAGCCGTCTCCGCCGCGTTGAACCGTATGGGAAATGCGCTGAATCTGTTACACTCGGCGAACATTTTCTTGATAAGCAGGCATTGAGATGGTTGAGGATTCACAAGAAACGACGCACTTTGGTTTTCAGACGGTAGCCAAAGAGCAGAAGGCGGACATGGTGGCACATGTATTCCATTCTGTGGCCGCAAAATATGATGTTATGAATGATCTGATGTCGTTCGGTATTCATCGTTTGTGGAAGCGTTTCACCATCGATTGCAGCGGCGTACGCCGTGGACAGACCGTTCTGGACCTGGCCGGTGGCACCGGTGACCTGACGGCGAAGTTCTCTCGTCTGGTTGGTGAAACGGGTCGCGTCATGCTCGCCGATATTAACGACTCAATGCTGAAAATGGGGCGTGAAAAGCTGCGCAACATCGGCATCGTCGGCAACGTTGAATACGTTCAGGCTAACGCGGAAGCGCTGCCGTTTGCCGATAACACTTTTGACTGCATCACCATTTCGTTTGGCCTGCGTAACGTTACCGATAAAGAAAAAGCGCTGCGTTCAATGTATCGCGTCCTGAAGCCGGGCGGGCGTCTGCTGGTTCTGGAATTCTCGAAACCGATCATTGAGCCGCTCAGCAAAGCCTATGACGCCTACTCTTTCCACATTCTGCCGCGCGTGGGGGAACTGGTTGCCAAAGACGGTGAAAGCTATCGCTATCTGGCGGAATCTATCCGTATGCATCCGAATCAGGACACCCTGAAGGCCATGATGCAGGATGCCGGTTTTGAAAGCGTCGACTACTACAACCTGACGGCTGGTATCGTTGCGTTGCACCGCGGTTATAAGTTCTGACAGGAGGGATCGTATGCCTTTCAAACCACTGGTTACCGCTGGCATTGAAACCGCCCTCAATACCTTTCTCTGGCGTGACAAAGCGTTAAAACCTGCTCGCCAACGTCTGCTGGGGAAAGTACTGCGCGTCGAACTCAAGGAGCTATCGGCGCCGGTTGTGCTGATCTTTAGCGAGCGTCAGGTGGATGTGCTGGGTGCCTGGGAAGGCGATGCCGACTGTACCGTCATTACCCGCCTCAGCGTATTGCCACAGCTGCGCAATCGTCAACAGCTCACGGCGCTTATTCGCAGCGGTGAGCTGGAGGTGCAGGGCGATCTGCAGGTTGTGCAAAATACGGTGGCGCTCTGCGACCTGGCGGAATTCGACCCGGCTGAACTGCTGGCGCCTTATACCGGCGATATCGTTGCGGAAGGGCTCAGTAAAGTCTTTCGTTCCGGCACTCGCTTCCTGCTGAACGGCGCTCAGCGCCAGCAGCGCTATGTCGCTGAGGCACTGACCGAAGAGTGGCGTATGGCGCCAGGGCCGCTGGAAATGGCCTGGTTCGGAGAAGAGACTGCCGCCGTAGAACGTACGCTTGTCGCACTGGAAAAACGGCTGGAAACGCTGGAGGGCAAATGACGCCAGGAGAATTACGGCGCCTGTATCTTATTATCCGCACCTTTTTGAGCTATGGGCTTGATGAGCTCATTCCCAAAATGCGTATCACGCTGCCGCTGCGTATCTGGCGACGGATGCTGTTCTGGATGCCAAATCGCCATAAAGACCAACCTCTTGGCGAACGCCTGCGTCTTGCGCTACAGGAGCTTGGGCCGGTATGGATCAAGTTCGGTCAGATGCTTTCCACCCGGCGCGATCTGTTCCCTCCGCAAATTGCCGATCAGCTCGCACTGCTGCAGGATCGCGTGGCCCCCTTTGATGGCCAACTGGCGAAACAGCAGATCGAACAGGCGATGGGGGGCCTTCCCGTAGAAGCATGGTTTGACGATTTCTCGATTGAACCGCTAGCGTCGGCCTCGATTGCCCAGGTTCACACCGCGCGCCTGAAAGAGAACGGTAAAGAGATCGTGATTAAAGTTATCCGCCCGGACATCGTGCCGGTCATTAAAGCGGATATGAAACTTATCTACCGCCTTGCGCGCTGGGTTCCGCGTTTGCTGCCCGACGGCCGCCGCCTGCGTCCACAGGAGGTAGTCCGCGAATACGAAAAAACGCTGCTGGATGAGCTCAACCTGCTGCGCGAATCGGCTAACGCCATTCAACTGCGCCGCAACTTTGAAGACAGCCCGATGCTATATGTACCTGAGGTCTATTCCGATTACTGTAGCGAAAGCATGATGGTGATGGAGCGGATTTACGGCATCCCGGTTTCGGACGTTGAAGCGCTGGAGGCGCAGGGCACAAACATGCAGCTGCTGGCTGAACGTGGTGTCCAGGTCTTTTTCACCCAGGTATTTCGCGACAGCTTCTTTCATGCGGATATGCACCCGGGCAATATTTTTGTCAGCTACAACCATCCGGAGGATCCCCAGTACATCGGGATTGACTGCGGCATTGTGGGGTCGCTGAACAAAGAAGATAAGCGCTATCTGGCGGAAAACTTCATCGCTTTCTTCAACCGCGACTATCGCAAGGTTGCCGAACTGCACGTGGATTCTGGCTGGGTGCCAGCGGATACGAATGTTGAGGAGTTCGAGTTTGCCATTCGTACCGTTTGTGAGCCTATCTTCGAGAAGCCGCTGGCTGAAATCTCGTTTGGTCATGTTCTTCTGAACCTGTTCAACACCGCCCGGCGTTTCAACATGGAAGTTCAGCCGCAGCTGGTATTGCTGCAGAAGACATTACTTTACGTAGAAGGTGTAGGCCGCCAGCTCTATCCTCAGTTAGACTTGTGGAAAACGGCGAAGCCTTTCCTTGAGTCGTGGATTAAAGATCAGGTTGGCATTCCGGCGCTGGTGCGTGCGTTTAAAGAAAAAGCGCCGTTCTGGATCGAAAGAATGCCGGAAATCCCTGAACTGGTGTACCAGACTTTGCAGCAGAGCAAACAGCTGCAAACCAGCGTGGATACCATCGTGCGTGACTTCCAGGTGCGACATGTTCGCCAGGGGCAGTCCCGCTATCTGTTTGGTATAGGTGCGGTTCTGTTACTGAGTGGTACGCTGTTATTCATCCACCGCCCGGAATGGGGCATGATGCCAGGCTGGCTGATGGCCGCTGGCGCGGTGTCCTGGCTGATTGGCTGGCGGAAAACGCACTGAAGGGAAGCGCCTTTATCACAGCGCATTCGTTTTTGCGCGAAGTCATGCGAGTGACCTGACAAAGAGGCGGCTCGCGGGATGACGTGTATAATGCGTCCTAATAATTCATCATCTGTCATAGGGGAACGTGTATGGGTGGTATCAGTATTTGGCAGTTATTAATTGTTGTCGTCATTGTAGTTCTGCTTTTCGGGACGAAAAAGCTGAGCTCGCTGGGGTCAGATTTGGGTGCATCGATCAAAGGCTTTAAGAAAGCCATGAGCGATGATGAAAAACCTGAAAAATCCGCTCCGGATGCAGATTTCACGGCGAAATCGATCGCCGATAAGCCGGATGAAGCGAAAAAAGACGAAACAAAACGCCACGACAAAGAGCAGGTGTAATTCGTGTTCGATATCGGTTTTAGTGAATTACTGCTGGTGTTCGTTATTGGCCTCATTGTGCTGGGGCCACAGCGACTGCCTGTAGCGGTAAAAACGGTGGCCAGCTGGATTCGTACGTTACGATCGCTGGCGGCTACCGTACAAAATGAGATCACTCAGGAACTAAAACTGCAGGAGTTCCAGGAAAGCCTGAAGAAAGTGGAAAAGGCGAGCCTGGATAACCTGACGCCGGAACTAAAAGCGTCAATGGATGAGCTGCGTGAAGCCGCTGAATCCATGAAGCGCTCTTATACCGCCCAGGATCCTGAGAAAGTCAGCGACGAAGCCAACACGATTCATAACCCGGTGGTGAAGGGCAGTGAAGCGCAGCGCCAGGACATTACGCCTGCGACGGCTGAACATCAGGCCAGTGCGCCCGTACATGCGCCGGAAGAGAGTGTTGTTGAAGTGCACCCCGCTACGCAGCCGGATCCTCTCCCGGTAGCCAAAGAAAAAGTGGCTGTAACCGCTTCCGATTCCTCCCCTGTATCGAGTGATAAACCGTAAAAATGGGCGTAGAAGATACTCAACCGCTAATTTCGCATTTGATTGAGCTGCGTAAGCGCCTGATCAATAGCATCATCGCGATCCTGGTGATTTTTCTGGCGTTGGTGTATTTCGCCAACGACATCTATCAGCTGGTTTCTGCACCGCTTATCCGGCAGATGCCGGTGGGCGCAACGATGATCGCCACCGACGTGGCTTCTCCTTTCTTTACACCGATCAAACTGACCTTTATGGTCTCAGTGATTCTGTCGGTGCCGGTGATTCTTTACCAGGTCTGGGCATTTGTTGCTCCGGCGCTGTATAAGCATGAGCGTCGACTGGTGATGCCACTGCTGGTCTCCAGTACGCTGCTGTTCTATATCGGTATGGCGTTTGCTTACTTTGTCGTTTTTCCGCTGGCGTTTGGTTTCCTGACGCACGCGGCGCCGGAAGGTGTGCAGGTTTCCACCGATATCCGCAGCTATCTCGATTTTGTCATGGCGCTGTTTATCGCCTTTGGCGTCTCGTTTGAAGTGCCGGTTGCGATAGTGCTGCTGTGCTGGATGGGCGTCACGACCCCGGAAGACCTGCGTAAGAAACGGCCATACGTTCTGGTGGGTGCATTTGTCGTTGGTATGCTGCTGACGCCGCCGGATGTTTTCTCGCAAACGCTGCTGGCGATTCCGATGTACTGCTTGTTTGAGATCGGGGTCTTCTTTGCACGTTTCTATACCGGGAAACGACTGACGCGTGACGAAGATGCCGCCGCTGAAGAAGCGGGGAGCAAAGAAGAGTAACTAACCGCCCGCCAGGGCGGTTGTCATATTGGAGAAGCGATGTTTGATATCGGTGTCAATCTGACTAGCCCACAGTTTTCCCGCGATCGCGATGAAGTCGTAGCCCGGGCTCAGGCGGTGGGCGTGACCGGCATGCTGCTCACCGGAACTAACCTGCATGAAAGCGAGCAGGCCCGACAGATGGCCCTCCGCTATACACGCTGCTGGTCAACCGCTGGCGTACATCCACACGACGCCAGCAGCTGGACGGCATCGGTTGCGGACGCTATCTGTCAGTTGGCGCGCCAGCCGGAGGTGGTTGCAATCGGTGAATGTGGGCTCGACTTCAACCGCAACTTTTCAACCCCGCAAGAGCAAGAGGCCGCCTTCAGCGCGCAGCTGGCTCTGGCCGCTGAGCTTTCTCTGCCGGTCTTTTTGCACTGCCGCGATGCCCATGAACGTTTTCTGGCGCTACTCATCCCCTGGCTGGATAAGCTGCCTGGGGCGGTGCTGCACTGCTTTACCGGAAGTCGCGACGAAATGCTCGCCTGTGTGAAGCACGGTTTGTTTATCGGTGTTACCGGCTGGGTGTGCGATGAGCGGCGAGGGCTTGAGCTGCGCGAACTGCTGCCGGATATCCCGGCAGACCGTCTGCTGATTGAAACGGATGCCCCGTATTTGTTGCCTCGTGACCTTAGCCCGAAACCCGCTTCCCGTCGTAACGAACCTGCACACCTGCCGCATATTCTGACGAGTATTGCGGGATGGCGCGGGGAAGAGGCTCTGCGGCTGGAAGAGATTACCGACACGAATGTCAGAACACTCTTTGGCATCCGTTTTTAAGCGTATCGTCAGATTTTCTGGAAGTCGGTATTTTTGACGCTTTGCAGTACCTGCTTGTTAAGCAGATTCAGCAGTAGCATAGAACGAGCTTCACCATCCGGCTCGCTAAAGATAGCCTGCAGGCCTTCAAATGCGCCATCGGTAATCAATACGAAGTCGCCTTCGTGTGGCGTTTCCGGGTCGGTGATGCCTTCTGGTTTATAGATGGATAGCTGGTGAATAACCGCGGACGGCACCGTAGCCGGCTGGGCACCAAAGCGAACGAAGCTGTTCACGCCGCGTGTGGCGCTGATGGTGGTGGTATGGATAATTTCCGGGTCAAACTCGACAAACAGGTAATTCGGGAACAAGGGTTCACTGACCGTAGTGCGTTTGCCGCGGACGATTTTTTCCAGTGCGATCGTCGGCATCAGGCAATTGACTGCCTGCCGTTCGAGGTGTTCCTGGGCGCGCTGAAGCTGCCCACGTTTGCAATACAGTAAATACCAGGCTTGCATAATAACTCTTTCCACTCTATTAGCCGCAAGCATAACAAAAGCCTGGTGCGATCGCGAAAGCCAATATAAGTGAAATCAAAAATTCTATGTTCTTTCACGCTAATTTAACAAAAGTACAGCATGGCGCCGGCGAACACCGTATAATCAGCCGCCTGTATAGAGGTCAATAATAACTCCATGAAATACCACGATCTACGCGACTTTCTGACATTACTGGAGCAGCAGGGTGAACTGAAAAGAATATCCCTGCCGGTCGATCCGCACCTTGAGATCACCGAAATTGCCGATCGCACTTTGCGTGCCGGCGGCCCGGCCCTGCTTTTTGAAAATCCCAAAGGCTACACCATGCCGGTGTTGTGCAATCTGTTTGGCACGCCGCGCCGCGTTGCCATGGGGATGGGGCAGGAGGATGTCAGCTCGCTGCGTGAAGTGGGCAAGCTACTGGCTTTCCTGAAAGAGCCGGAACCGCCGAAAGGCTTTCGCGACCTGTTCGATAAGCTGCCGCAGTTCAAGCAGGTATTGAATATGCCGACGAAGCGCCTGCGTGGGGCGCCCTGCCAGCAAAAAATTATTGAAGGCGACAACGTTGACCTGACGCGCATCCCGATCATGACCTGCTGGCCGGAAGATGCCGCTCCGCTGATAACCTGGGGGCTGACGGTCACCCGCGGTCCGCATAAAGAGCGACAGAATCTGGGCATCTATCGTCAGCAGCTGATTGGCAAGAATAAGCTGATCATGCGCTGGCTCTCCCATCGCGGCGGCGCACTCGATTTTCAGGAATGGTGTGCGGCTCACCCAGGTGAGCGCTTCCCGGTCTCCGTGGCGTTGGGCGCTGACCCCGCGACGATTCTTGGCGCGGTCACACCGGTTCCCGACACGCTTTCAGAATATGCGTTTGCCGGCCTGCTGCGCGGCACCAAAACCGAAGTGGTCAAGTGCATTTCCAACGACCTTGAAGTGCCGGCTAGCGCGGAAATTGTGCTGGAAGGGTATATCGATCCGGGTGAAATGGCGCCGGAAGGCCCGTATGGCGATCATACCGGCTACTACAATGAAGTCGATAGCTTCCCGGTCTTTACGGTCACGCATATTACCCAGCGTGAAGATGCGATTTATCATTCAACGTATACCGGGCGTCCGCCTGATGAACCTGCGGTGCTGGGTGTTGCACTGAATGAAGTCTTCGTGCCGATTCTGCAAAAGCAGTTCCCTGAAATTGTTGATTTCTACCTGCCGCCGGAAGGCTGTTCTTATCGTCTGGCCGTGGTCACGATGAAGAAACAGTACGCCGGCCATGCGAAACGCGTCATGATGGGAGTCTGGTCGTTCCTGCGCCAGTTTATGTACACTAAATTCGTGATCGTCTGCGATGATGACGTCAATGCACGCGACTGGAACGATGTGATCTGGGCGATTACTACCCGTATGGACCCGGCTCGTGATACGGTACTGGTAGAAAATACGCCAATCGATTATCTGGATTTTGCCTCACCGGTTTCCGGTTTGGGTTCAAAAATGGGGCTGGATGCCACAAATAAATGGCCTGGCGAAACCCAGCGTGAATGGGGTCGCCCAATCAAGAAAGATCCTGAGGTGACGGCGCGCATCGACGCTATCTGGGATGAGCTGGCTATCTTTAAATAACAGTAAGCGGGGCTAACGCCGCTGTTTTGACCCGACAGAGGGGACGCATGACAACCTTAAGCTGTAAAGTGACCTCGGTGGAGGCGATTACCGATACCGTGTATCGCGTTCGATTAGTGCCGGAAGCGGCGTTTTCTTTCCGCGCTGGTCAATATTTGATGGTGGTAATGGATGAGCGTGACAAGCGTCCGTTCTCTATGGCTTCCACACCGGCGGAGCAGGAATGTATTGAACTGCATATCGGAGCCTCTGAGCTGAACCTGTATGCGATGGCGGTGATGGATCGCATTCTGAAAGAGCGTGAGATTGAGGTTGATATTCCGCATGGTGAGGCCTGGCTGCGCGAAGACGAAGATCGTCCGCTTATTCTTATCGCCGGAGGCACCGGGTTCTCCTATGTGCGTTCCATTCTGTTAACGGCGCTGGCTCGTAATCCAAATCGCGATATCGCCGTGTATTGGGGCGGTCGCGAAGCGAAGCACCTCTACGATCTGGCAGAGCTGGAAGCGTTGAGCGTGGAACACCCTGGCCTGCGTGTTGAACCGGTCGTTGAGCAGCCGGAAGAAGACTGGCGCGGTCGTTCTGGCACAGTGCTGACTGCGGTGCTACAGGATTATGGCACCCTGGCTGAGCATGATATTTATATTGCCGGTCGTTTCGAGATGGCCAAAATTGCTCGTGAATTGTTCTGCAGTGAGCGTAGCGCCCGCGAAGATCGCCTGTTCGGCGATGCGTTTGCCTTTATCTGATTCGTCTCCCCCTCTTCTTAAGGGAGAGGGCGGATGATGGCAGAAATAAAAAACCCGCCCCTGACAGGCGGGAAAAACGGCAACTAAACTCTTCCCCACCCGCCTTTACGCTGCCTCTTAGTTGGCTGCCCTTGCGTACCCCGGTCACATAGTTATCTATGCTCCCGAGGATGTGCTCAGTTGCCGCCGCGATACAGTGCAAATGCGTGAGGGGATATCTTTCCGATTAAATCCGCTCAAATACCGTCGCAATCCCCTGACCCAGTCCGATACACATGGTAGCCAGACCGAACTGTGCGTCTTTGCGCTCCATCTGGTTAATCAATGTGGTGCTGATACGCGCGCCCGAGCAGCCCAGCGGGTGACCCAGAGCGATCGCACCACCGTTAAGGTTGATCTTCTCGTCAATCTGCTCCATCAGACCAAGATCCTTAATACACGGCAGGATCTGCGCGGCAAACGCTTCATTCATTTCAAAAACGTCGATATCGCTGGCAGCAAGCCCGGCTTTTTTCAGCGCCAGCTTTGACGCCGGTACCGGGCCATAGCCCATAATCGATGGGTCACAGCCGACTACTGCCATTGAACGTACGCGGGCGCGGGGCTTTAGCCCCAGCTCACGCGCACGGCTTTCGCTCATTAATAACATCGCGGCGGCGCCGTCGGAGAGTGCAGATGAGGTTCCCGCCGTGACGGTACCCGTCACCGGGTCGAATGCGGGCCTTAATGCTGCCAGGGCTTCCACGGTGGTTTCCGGGCGGATCACTTCGTCGTAATTAAATGACTTCAGCACGCCGTCGGCGTCATGGCCTCCCGTCGGGATAATTTCGGCTTTAAACGCACCGGACTGCGTAGCTGCCCATGCGCGAGCGTGGGAGCGGGCGGCGAATTGATCCTGCATTTCCCGGCTGATACCGTGCAAACGCGCCAGCATTTCGGCCGTCAGCCCCATCATACCGGCCGCTTTCGCCACGTTCCGGCTCATGCCAGGGTGAAAATCGACGCCGTGGCTCATCGGGACGTGACCCATATGCTCCACGCCGCCAATCAGGCAGACGCTGGCGTCGCCGGTCATGATCATTCGTGCCGCATCGTGGAGTGCCTGCATCGATGAACCGCACAGGCGGTTGACCGTCGTGGCCGGTACCGAATGTGGGATCTCGGCCAGCAGCGCGGCGTTACGTGCAATGTTGAAACCTTGCTCCAGCGTTTGCTGCACACAGCCCCAGTAGATATCGTCAATCGCTGCCGGGTCGAGCGCCGGGTTACGCGAAAGCAGGCTACGCATCAGGTGCGCGGAGAGGTCTTCCGCGCGCACGTGGCGAAAGGCGCCGCCCTTCGAACGGCCCATCGGGGTACGAACTGCATCAACAATGACAACCTGTTCCATTGTGACTCCTTAAGCCGTTTTCAGAATACCTGCCGGGCGGGCGGGTTCTACCGGAGGATAATAGGGTTCGTTATGGCGTGCTTTATCGCGCAGACCTTCCGGCACGTCATATAGCGGACCGAGGTGCTGATATTGCTGCGCCATATCGAGATATTTTGCGCTGCCCTGGGTATCCAGCCAGCGGAATGCGCCGCCGTGGAACGGAGGGAAGCCAAGACCATAAACCAGCGCCATATCCGCTTCGGCCGGGCTGGCGATAATACCCTCTTCCAGGCAGCGAACCACTTCGTTGACCATCGGAATCATCATCCGGGCGATAATCTCATCGTCGCTGAAGTCACGCTTCGGCTGGCTGACTTCGGCCAGCAGCGCGTCAACGGCCGGATCTTCTTCTTTCTTAGGTTTGCCTTTACTGTCTTCTGTATAACGCCAGAAGCCGAGACCATTTTTCTGGCCAAAACGACGGGCGTCGAACAGTGCATCAATCGCATCGCGATAGTCTTTTTGCATGCGCAGCGGGAAACCGGCGGCCATAACTGCCTGTGCGTGATGCGCGGTATCGATGCCGACAACGTCGAGGAGGTATGCCGGACCCATCGGCCAGCCGAACAGTTTCTCCATCACCTTATCGACCTTGCGGAAGTCCGCGCCGTCGCGGAGCAGCTGGCTGAATCCTGCAAAGTAAGGGAACAGCACGCGGTTAACGAAGAAGCCGGGGCAGTCATTGACCACGATCGGTGTTTTGCCCATTTTGCTGGCCCAGGCCACAACTTTCGCGATGGTATTATCCGAGGTTTTTTCGCCGCGAATGACTTCTACCAGCGGCATACGATGCACCGGGTTAAAGAAGTGCATGCCGCAGAAGTTTTCCGGTCGCAACAGGACGCTTGCCAGCTCACCGATCGGAATCGTTGAGGTGTTGGAAGCCAGGACCGTATCCGGGCGCACTTTCTCTTCAGTTTCAGCCAGTACGGCCTTCTTCACTTTCGGGTTTTCGACGACGGCCTCGACCACCACATCTACGCGCTCAAAGCCGGTATAATCGAGGGTCGGGTGAATCGTGCCGATGACGCCAGCCAGCTTCAGGCCATCGATCTTGCCACGTTCAAGCTGCTTGTTGAGCAGTTTGGCGGCTTCGTTCATGCCGAGCGTCAGCGATTTGTCGTTGATATCCTTCATGATAACCGGTACGCCTTTCCAGGCTGACTGGTAAGCGATGCCGCCGCCCATGATCCCGGCCCCCAGCACAGCGGCCTGTTTCGGGGTCTCAACGTTTTTGGTTAGCTTCTTCGCTTTGGCTTTGACGTACTGGTCGTTGAGGAAAATACCTACCAGCGCACGGGCTTCTTTCGTGTGCGCCAGTGGAACAAAGCTTTGGTTTTCCAGGTTCAGAGCAGCTTCACGGCCTGATCCAGCGGCAGCTTCGATTGTTTTTACCGCCGTCATCGGTGCCGGATAGTGTTTTCCAGCGGTCTGAGCAACCATGCCTTTGGCGATAGTGAAGCTCATTGCCGCTTCAATTTTACTGAGTTTCAGGGGCTCCAGTTTCGGCTGACGCTTCGCTTTCCAGTCCAGGTCGCCGTTAATTGCCTGACGCAGAATAGCCAGAGCGCCGTCACGTAGCTTCTCTGGCTTGACAATGCCGTCGACGAGGCCGATTTTCAGCGCCTGTTCGGCGCTGACGTCTTTTCCTGCAGCGATAATTTCCAGCGCGCTATCGGCGCCAAGCAGGCGCGGCATTCGCACTGAGCCACCGAAGCCTGGCATGATACCCAGTTTGGTCTCCGGCAGGCCGATGCGCAGGTCCGGCGTGGCCAGGCGGTAGTCCGTCGCCAGGACGCACTCGCAGCCGCCGCCCAGCGCGTAACCGTTCACCGCTGAAATGGTCGGTACCGGTAAATCTTCCAGACGGTTAAACACGCTGTTGGCAAAATGGAGCCATTGACTGAGCTGCTCCTGCGGAACCAGGAACAAGGACAGAAATTCGGTAATATCGGCACCAACAATAAAGGCCGCTTTTTCAGATCGCAGCAGCAGCCCCTTCAAATCTTTCTGTTTTTCGAGCACGTCCAGCGCATCACCGAGGCTGGCTACGGTTGCGGTATCGAGCTTGTTAACCGAGCCGGGGGCATCGAACACCAGTTCGGCAATGCCATCTTCCAGCCAGTCGAGGTACAGGTTGTCGCCTTTGTAGAGCATGTCAGTCTCCTGAATCCAGCAATATGATCTGGTCATACCAGATGAAGCGGAGTGTGGTATTTATGTTAAAGAATTGCAAATGAGTCTTTAAATAAATGCTGGTCTGATCACACCTGGCGGAAATCACCCTGCCTGGGGGCAATGTGCTAAGATGCGGGGAATCACGATCCAATAAAAGCAAAGGATGAAAGATGGAATCACTAGCCGCGCTCTATAAAAATCATATCGTTACCCTACAAGAACGTACCCGTGATGCTTTAGCTCGTTTCAATCTCGATGCGTTGCTGATTCACTCCGGTGAGCTGGTCAATGTCTTCCTGGACGATCATCCGTACCCGTTTAAGGTCAACCCGCAATTTAAATCCTGGGTCCCGGTAACGCAGGTACCAAACTGCTGGCTGCTGGTTGATGGCGTAAACAAGCCGAAGCTGTGGTTCTATCTGCCGGTTGATTACTGGCATAACGTTGAACCGCTGCCGACCTCATTCTGGACAGAGGATGTTGAAGTGATCGCGCTGCCGAAAGCCGATGGTATTGGCAGCCAACTGCCGGCAGCACGCGGCAACATTGCCTATATTGGACCGGTGCCAGAGCGGGCGCTCGGTTTAGAGATCGCCGCCGACAACATCAACCCGAAAGGGGTGATTGATTACCTGCATTACTATCGTTCGTATAAAACAGACTATGAACTGGCCTGCATGCGCGAAGCGCAGAAATCGGCAGTTAACGGTCATCGCGCCGCCCATGAAGCATTTCTCTCCGGGATGAGCGAATTCGATATCAACCAGGCATATCTGACGGCCACCGGCCATCGCGATACCGATGTCCCTTACAGCAATATTGTGGCGCTTAACGAGCATGCATCTGTGCTGCACTACACCAAACTGGATCACCGTGCGCCGGCAGAAGCGCGCAGCTTCTTGCTGGATGCAGGGGCCGAATATAACGGCTACGCGGCCGATCTGACGCGTACCTGGGCGGCACATGGCGACAATGACTTTGCGCATCTGATTAAAGACGTTAATGATGAGCAGCTGGCTCTTATTAGCACGATGAAGGCCGGTACTAGCTATGTGGATTACCATATCCAGTTCCACCAACGTATCGCCAAACTGCTGCGTAAGCACCAGATCGTGACCAATATGAGCGAAGATACGATGGTCGAAAACAACCTGACCGGGCCGTTTATGCCGCACGGTATTGGTCATCCGCTGGGCCTGCAGGTCCATGATGTGGCCGGTTTTATGCAGGATGATACCGGTACTCATCTGGCTGCACCGTCGAAGTATCCGTATCTGCGCTGCACGCGTATTCTGCAGCCGCGTATGGTGCTGACGATTGAGCCGGGTATCTACTTTATTGAATCTCTGCTGGCGCCGTGGCGTGAAGGGCAGTTCAGCAAACACTTCAACTGGCAGAAAATTGAAGCCTTGAAGCCGTTTGGTGGCATCCGCATCGAAGATAACGTCGTGATCCACGAAAATAGTGTTGAAAATATGACGCGTGATCTGAAACTGGCGTAATGGACAGTTGGTTGATACCGGCGGCGCCGGTGACCTTCGTTGAAGAGATCAAAAAAAGCCGTTTTATCACGCTGTTGGCGCATACGGATGGCGTGGTAGCGGCAAAGGCGTTTGTTGAGTCCGTGAGGGCGGAACACCCGGATGCCCGTCACCACTGTGTGGCGTGGGTGGCCGGGCCACCCAATGACTCTCAGCAGTTGGGTTTTTCTGACGATGGCGAACCGGCGGGGACGGCGGGTAAACCTATGCTGGCGCAGCTGATGGGTAGCGGCGTCGGCGAGATAACGGCCGTTGTGGTTCGCTACTATGGCGGCATTTTGCTCGGTACCGGTGGTCTGGTTAAAGCGTATGGCGGCGGTGTACATCAGGCGCTTGCCCAGCTGACAACGCAGCGCAAGACGCCGCTGACCGCGTATACTTTGCAGTGTGAATACGGGCAGCTAGCCGGGATTGAAATGCTGTTGGCTCAGTTCTCCGGAAAAATTGTCGAAAGCGACTATCAGGCCTTCGTCCTGCTTCGTGTGGCGCTTCCGCAGGCTGAAGTGGCGTCTTTTTCGACAAAACTGGCTGATTTTAGTCGTGGTTCGTTGCAATTACTGAAGATTGACGAATAATCCCCACCTGATTTTTTGCATATCAAAGGAAGCGCCAGAGATGCATTTTCGCGCGATAACCCGAATCGTTGGCCTGCTGGTCATCTTATTTTCGGGGACCATGATCCTCCCGGGGTTAGTGGCCCTGATATACCGAGATGGCGCGGGACGGGCGTTTACCCAGACCTTTTTTGTCGCTCTGGCGATTGGCTCTCTATTATGGTGGCCGAACCGTCGTGAAAAGGGTGAACTGAAGTCCCGTGAGGGCTTTCTTATTGTCGTCCTCTTCTGGACCGTGCTGGGTAGCGTCGGTGCATTGCCGTTTATTTTTGCCGAGCAGCCGAATCTGACGATAACGGATGCGTTTTTTGAATCCTTTTCAGGCTTGACCACGACGGGTGCGACCACGCTGGTTGGGCTGGACTCTTTACCTCATGCCATCCTTTTCTATCGACAAATGCTGCAGTGGTTTGGCGGTATGGGGATCATTGTGCTGGCGGTAGCCATACTGCCAATACTGGGCGTCGGTGGGATGCAGTTGTATCGGGCGGAAATGCCCGGGCCACTGAAGGACAATAAGATGCGTCCGCGTATCGCCGAAACGGCAAAAACGCTGTGGCTTATCTACGTACTGTTGACGATAGCCTGTGCGCTCGCGCTGTGGTTCGCTGGAATGCCGGCATTCGATGCCATTGGCCACAGCTTTTCGACAATCGCGATTGGCGGCTTTTCTACCCATGATGCCAGCGTGGGATATTTTAACAGCCCAACGATTAACTCTATTATTGCGATTTTCCTGCTGATCTCCGGCTGTAACTATGGCCTGCATTTTTCATTGCTCAGCGGGCGTAGCCTGAAGGTGTACTGGCGCGACCCTGAATTTCGCATGTTTATCGGCGTCCAGCTGACGCTGGTGGTGATTTGCACGCTGGTGCTGTGGCTACACGATGTCTACAGCTCGGCGCTAATGACGCTGAATCAGGCCTTCTTCCAGGTGGTCTCGATGGCAACAACGGCGGGTTTTACTACCGACAGCATCGCTCGCTGGCCGTTATTCCTGCCGGTACTGTTACTGTGCTCGGCATTTATTGGTGGTTGTGCCGGGTCAACGGGCGGTGGTCTGAAAGTTATCCGCATACTGTTGTTGTTCAAACAGGGGAACCGTGAGCTCAAACGTCTGGTGCACCCGAATGCGGTATACAGCATTAAGCTAGGCAACCGTGCGCTACCGGAACGTATCCTGGAAGCGGTGTGGGGGTTCTTTTCCGCCTATGCGTTGGTGTTCATTATTAGCATGCTGGCGATCATCGCGACCGGTGTGGATGACTTTTCTGCTTTTGCCTCGGTTGTGGCAACCTTAAACAACCTCGGGCCTGGACTTGGCGTGGTGGCGGATAACTTCGCAACAATGAACCCGGTCGCGAAATGGATCTTGATTGCTAATATGCTGTTTGGTCGTCTGGAAGTGTTCACCTTACTGGTGCTCTTTACCCCCACTTTCTGGCGCGAATAACAGGAGTGCTTGTGAAAACGTTGATATTATTTTCCACCCGTGATGGGCAGACTCGTGAAATAGCCTCCTTCCTGGCCTCTGAATTAAAAGAGCTGGGTGTCGATGCGGATACGATCAATCTCAACCGTACTGAAGAGGTTGAATGGCATTACTACGATCGCGTAGTGATTGGCGCGTCGATTCGTTATGGGCACTTTCATCCGGCCCTGGACCGTTTCGTGAAGAAACATCTGCAGCCGCTGAATGCGCTGCCGGGGGCATTTTTCTCGGTTAATCTCGTTGCTCGTAAGCCAGAGAAGCGCACTCCTCAAACGAATAGCTATACGCGCAAGTTTCTGCTCAACTCACCGTGGCAGCCGCAGCGTAGTGCGGTATTTGCCGGGGCGCTGCGCTACCCACGCTATCGTTGGTACGATCGCTTCATGATTCGCCTGATCATGAAGATGACCGGCGGTGAAACGGACACCAGTAAAGAAGTCGTCTACACCGACTGGAAGCAGGTTGCCAATTTTGCGCGAGAAATCGCACAAATGACGAGCAAATAGCGCGTAAAATCGGCGTGATGGCGGGAATTTGAGCGGTTGAAAAGTTTTTTTAAAACAGGGCTTGTCAACGTCTCAGAACTCCCTATAATGCGCCTCCACTGACACGGAACAACGGCTTACAGGCCGCCGGGTTAGCGGGGTTCAGCGATGAACACCAACAGAGAAAAGCAAAAATAAATGCTTGACTCTGAATGAGGAAAACGTATTATACGGGACCTCGCGACAGAGCGCTCAGCGCCGTTGCACTGCTCTTTAACAATTTATCAGACAATCTGTGTGGGCACTCAAAGTGACATGGATTCTTAACGTCCTCGGACGAAAAATGAATACCAAGTCTCTGAGTGAACACGTAATTCATTACGAAGTTTAATTCACGAGCATCAAACTTAAATTGAAGAGTTTGATCATGGCTCAGATTGAACGCTGGCGGCAGGCCTAACACATGCAAGTCGAGCGGTAGCACAGAAGAGCTTGCTCTTTGGGTGACGAGCGGCGGACGGGTGAGTAATGTCTGGGAAACTGCCTGATGGAGGGGGATAACTACTGGAAACGGTAGCTAATACCGCATAACGTCGAAAGACCAAAGTGGGGGACCTTCGGGCCTCATGCCATCAGATGTGCCCAGATGGGATTAGCTAGTAGGTGGGGTAATGGCTCACCTAGGCGACGATCCCTAGCTGGTCTGAGAGGATGACCAGCCACACTG
This sequence comes from Klebsiella sp. I138, assembly GCF_051131765.1. Lineage (NCBI taxonomy): Bacteria > Pseudomonadati > Pseudomonadota > Gammaproteobacteria > Enterobacterales > Enterobacteriaceae > Klebsiella > Klebsiella sp. I138. The sequence continues at coordinate 3,894,955 of NZ_CP180447.1, read as the reverse complement.
GAACTGAGACACGGTCCAGACTCCTACGGGAGGCAGCAGTGGGGAATATTGCACAATGGGCGCAAGCCTGATGCAGCCATGCCGCGTGTATGAAGAAGGCCTTCGGGTTGTAAAGTACTTTCAGCGAGGAGGAAGGCATTAAGGTTAATAACCTTAGTGATTGACGTTACTCGCAGAAGAAGCACCGGCTAACTCCGTGCCAGCAGCCGCGGTAATACGGAGGGTGCAAGCGTTAATCGGAATTACTGGGCGTAAAGCGCACGCAGGCGGTTTGTTAAGTCAGATGTGAAATCCCCGGGCTCAACCTGGGAACTGCATTTGAAACTGGCAAGCTTGAGTCTTGTAGAGGGGGTAGAATTCCAGGTGTAGCGGTGAAATGCGTAGAGATCTGGAGGAATACCGGTGGCGAAGGCGGCCCCCTGGACAAAGACTGACGCTCAGGTGCGAAAGCGTGGGGAGCAAACAGGATTAGATACCCTGGTAGTCCACGCTGTAAACGATGTCGACTTGGAGGTTGTTCCCTTGAGGAGTGGCTTCCGGAGCTAACGCGTTAAGTCGACCGCCTGGGGAGTACGGCCGCAAGGTTAAAACTCAAATGAATTGACGGGGGCCCGCACAAGCGGTGGAGCATGTGGTTTAATTCGATGCAACGCGAAGAACCTTACCTACTCTTGACATCCACGGAATTTAGCAGAGATGCTTTAGTGCCTTCGGGAACCGTGAGACAGGTGCTGCATGGCTGTCGTCAGCTCGTGTTGTGAAATGTTGGGTTAAGTCCCGCAACGAGCGCAACCCTTATCCTTTGTTGCCAGCGGTTCGGCCGGGAACTCAAAGGAGACTGCCAGTGATAAACTGGAGGAAGGTGGGGATGACGTCAAGTCATCATGGCCCTTACGAGTAGGGCTACACACGTGCTACAATGGCATATACAAAGAGAAGCGACCTCGCGAGAGCAAGCGGACCTCATAAAGTATGTCGTAGTCCGGATCGGAGTCTGCAACTCGACTCCGTGAAGTCGGAATCGCTAGTAATCGTGGATCAGAATGCCACGGTGAATACGTTCCCGGGCCTTGTACACACCGCCCGTCACACCATGGGAGTGGGTTGCAAAAGAAGTAGGTAGCTTAACCTTCGGGAGGGCGCTTACCACTTTGTGATTCATGACTGGGGTGAAGTCGTAACAAGGTAACCGTAGGGGAACCTGCGGTTGGATCACCTCCTTACCTGAAAGAACCTGCCTTTGTAGTGTCCACACAGATTGTCTGATGAAAAATAAGCAGTAAAAAATCTCTGCAGGCTTGTAGCTCAGGTGGTTAGAGCGCACCCCTGATAAGGGTGAGGTCGGTGGTTCAAGTCCACTCAGGCCTACCAAATTCGCTACCGTGCTGCGTTATGGCGACTACTCACATACTTCAGTATGCTTCGCGTCACCATGCCTTGCCCGATATCGAATAACGGTAAACAGAGATGACAATTACGATGGGGTTATAGCTCAGCTGGGAGAGCGCCTGCCTTGCACGCAGGAGGTCTGCGGTTCGATCCCGCATAGCTCCACCATCCTTTACTGCTGCACAATAAAAAACTTCAGAGCGTACCTGAAAAGGTATGCTGCGAAGTTTTGCTCTTTAAAAATCTGGATCAAGCTGAAAATTGAAACGACACACTGTTTCCTTTCTCCGTAATAAGAAAGGAAAAATGGTGTGTTCGAGTCTCTCAAATTTTCGCAATGCGAACTGTTTTACGAAACAGTTTCGGGTTGTGAGGTTAAGCGACTAAGCGTACACGGTGGATGCCCTGGCAGTCAGAGGCGATGAAGGACGTGCTAATCTGCGATAAGCGTCGGTAAGGTGATATGAACCGTTATAACCGGCGATTTCCGAATGGGGAAACCCAGTGTGATTCGTCACACTATCGTTAAGTGAATACATAGCTTAACGAAGCGAACCGGGGGAACTGAAACATCTAAGTACCCCGAGGAAAAGAAATCAACCGAGATTCCCCCAGTAGCGGCGAGCGAACGGGGAGCAGCCCAGAACCTGAATCAGTTTGTGTGTTAGTGGAAGCGTCTGGAAAGTCGCAGGGTACAGGGTGATACTCCCGTACACTAAAATGCACATTCTGTGAGTTCGAAGAGTAGGGCGGGACACGTGGTATCCTGTCTGAATATGGGGGGACCATCCTCCAAGGCTAAATACTCCTGACTGACCGATAGTGAACCAGTACCGTGAGGGAAAGGCGAAAAGAACCCCGGCGAGGGGAGTGAAAAAGAACCTGAAACCGTGTACGTACAAGCAGTGGGAGCCTCTTTATGGGGTGACTGCGTACCTTTTGTATAATGGGTCAGCGACTTATATTCTGTAGCAAGGTTAACCGTATAGGGGAGCCGCAGGGAAACCGAGTCTTAACTGGGCGTTAAGTTGCAGGGTATAGACCCGAAACCCGGTGATCTAGCCATGGGCAGGTTGAAGGTTGGGTAACACTAACTGGAGGACCGAACCGACTAATGTTGAAAAATTAGCGGATGACTTGTGGCTGGGGGTGAAAGGCCAATCAAACCGGGAGATAGCTGGTTCTCCCCGAAAGCTATTTAGGTAGCGCCTCGTGAACTCATCTTCGGGGGTAGAGCACTGTTTCGGCTAGGGGGTCATCCCGACTTACCAACCCGATGCAAACTACGAATACCGAAGAATGTTATCACGGGAGACACACGGCGGGTGCTAACGTCCGTCGTGAAGAGGGAAACAACCCAGACCGCCAGCTAAGGTCCCAAAGTCATGGTTAAGTGGGAAACGATGTGGGAAGGCACAGACAGCCAGGATGTTGGCTTAGAAGCAGCCATCATTTAAAGAAAGCGTAATAGCTCACTGGTCGAGTCGGCCTGCGCGGAAGATGTAACGGGGCTAAACCATGCACCGAAGCTGCGGCAGCGACGCTTATGCGTTGTTGGGTAGGGGAGCGTTCTGTAAGCCGTTGAAGGTGGCCTGTGAGGGTTGCTGGAGGTATCAGAAGTGCGAATGCTGACATAAGTAACGATAAAGCGGGTGAAAAGCCCGCTCGCCGGAAGACCAAGGGTTCCTGTCCAACGTTAATCGGGGCAGGGTGAGTCGACCCCTAAGGCGAGGCCGAAAGGCGTAGTCGATGGGAAACAGGTTAATATTCCTGTACTCGGTGTTACTGCGAAGGGGGGACGGAGAAGGCTATGTTAGCCGGGCGACGGTTGTCCCGGTTTAAGCATGTAGGCGGAGCGTTTAGGTAAATCCGGACGCTTATTAAACGCTGAGGTGTGATGACGAGGCACTACGGTGCTGAAGTAACAAATGCCCTGCTTCCAGGAAAAGCCTCTAAGCATCAGGTAACATCAAATCGTACCCCAAACCGACACAGGTGGTCAGGTAGAGAATACCAAGGCGCTTGAGAGAACTCGGGTGAAGGAACTAGGCAAAATGGTGCCGTAACTTCGGGAGAAGGCACGCTGATGGTAGGTGAAGTGACTTGCTCACGGAGCTGAAATCAGTCGAAGATACCAGCTGGCTGCAACTGTTTATTAAAAACACAGCACTGTGCAAACACGAAAGTGGACGTATACGGTGTGACGCCTGCCCGGTGCCGGAAGGTTAATTGATGGGGTTATCCGTAAGGAGAAGCTCTTGATCGAAGCCCCGGTAAACGGCGGCCGTAACTATAACGGTCCTAAGGTAGCGAAATTCCTTGTCGGGTAAGTTCCGACCTGCACGAATGGCGTAATGATGGCCAGGCTGTCTCCACCCGAGACTCAGTGAAATTGAACTCGCTGTGAAGATGCAGTGTACCCGCGGCAAGACGGAAAGACCCCGTGAACCTTTACTATAGCTTGACACTGAACATTGAGCCTTGATGTGTAGGATAGGTGGGAGGCTTTGAAGTGTGGACGCCAGTCTGCATGGAGCCAACCTTGAAATACCACCCTTTAATGTTTGATGTTCTAACGTAGACCCGTGATCCGGGTTGCGGACAGTGTCTGGTGGGTAGTTTGACTGGGGCGGTCTCCTCCTAAAGAGTAACGGAGGAGCACGAAGGTTAGCTAATCCTGGTCGGACATCAGGAGGTTAGTGCAATGGCATAAGCTAGCTTGACTGCGAGCGTGACGGCGCGAGCAGGTGCGAAAGCAGGTCATAGTGATCCGGTGGTTCTGAATGGAAGGGCCATCGCTCAACGGATAAAAGGTACTCCGGGGATAACAGGCTGATACCGCCCAAGAGTTCATATCGACGGCGGTGTTTGGCACCTCGATGTCGGCTCATCACATCCTGGGGCTGAAGTAGGTCCCAAGGGTATGGCTGTTCGCCATTTAAAGTGGTACGCGAGCTGGGTTTAGAACGTCGTGAGACAGTTCGGTCCCTATCTGCCGTGGGCGCTGGAGAATTGAGGGGGGCTGCTCCTAGTACGAGAGGACCGGAGTGGACGCATCACTGGTGTTCGGGTTGTCATGCCAATGGCATTGCCCGGTAGCTAAATGCGGAAAAGATAAGTGCTGAAAGCATCTAAGCACGAAACTTGCCCCGAGATGAGTTCTCCCTGACTCCTTGAGAGTCCTGAAGGAACGTTGAAGACTACGACGTTGATAGGTCGGGTGTGTAAGCGTAGCGATACGTTGAGCTAACCGATACTAATGAACCGTGAGGCTTAACCTTACAACGCCGAAGCTGTTTTGGCGAAGAGACGAAATTGATTTTCAGCCTGATGACAGATTATTCACTGCGCAGAGATGCGGGGTGGAAACAGAATTTGCCTGGCGGCAATAGCGCGGTGGTCCCACCTGACCCCATGCCGAACTCAGAAGTGAAACGCCGTAGCGCCGATGGTAGTGTGGGGTCTCCCCATGTGAGAGTAGGGAACTGCCAGGCATCAAACAAGTAAGAAGCCCATCCTGACGGATGGGCTTTTTGCGTTTTTGCCGGTACTGCCGGGTAGCCCGGACAAGGCGCCGCGCGCCGCCTCCGGGAAATATCTCTATCTGAAAAGTCATGTTTATCTGGAGCGCCACGAATACCCGTCTGGCCGCAATCAAACAAGCCTTCCCCCAACAGATACGGTAAACTAGTGCAGATTTTGCATCAGGAAGCCACTATGAATCATTCCCTCAAACCCTGGAATACCTTTGGCATTGACCGTACGGCCAAAGCGATTGTGCGTGCTGAAAATGAACAGCAGCTATTGTCCGCATGGCAAAAAGCCACTGCAGAAGAACAGCCCGTTTTGATCCTCGGTGAAGGAAGCAACGTGCTCTTCCTGAAGGATTATGCGGGTACGGTGATTATCAACCGCATTATGGGAATTGAGGTTACGGAAACGCCTGATGCCTGGCATTTGCACGTTGGGGCCGGAGAGAACTGGCATCAGCTGGTGCAGTTTACGCTGGATAATGAAATGCCGGGTCTGGAAAATCTGGCATTGATTCCCGGCTGTGCGGGCTCCTCTCCGATCCAGAACATCGGCGCATATGGTGTTGAATTAAAACGTTTTTGCCAGTATGTCGATTGTATTGAGCTGGCGACAGGTCGTAAGCTGCGCGTTTCCGCAAGTGAATGTCGTTTTGGCTATCGTGACAGTATTTTCAAACATGAGTACCAGGATCGCTATGCCATCGTTGCCGTGGGTTTCAGGCTGACAAAGAGCTGGGATCCGGTGTTAACCTACGGCGATCTGACTCAACTTGACCGGCAAACCGTAACACCACGTCAGGTATTCGATGCCGTTTGCCATATGCGAATAACTAAGCTTCCGGATCCAAAGGTGAACGGTAATGCCGGTAGCTTCTTTAAAAACCCGGTGATCGATGCAGAGAAAGGGCAGGCGCTGCTGGCCATGTTCCCGAATGCTCCACATTACCCGCAGGCAGATGGCAGTATGAAACTGGCCGCAGGATGGCTCATCGATCAATGCCGGCTGAAAGGGAAAACCATCGGCGGGGCCGCGGTACATCGCCAGCAGGCTTTGGTATTAATCAATGATAATCAGGCAACCAGCGATGATGTCATTCAGCTGGCCCATTATGTCCGCCAGCAGGTAGGCGAAAGATTTAATATCTGGCTCCAGCCGGAAGTCCGCTTTATTGGTGCAACCGGTGAAGTGAACGCCGAGGAGGCAATTGCATGAAAGATAATACAATCCCTCTGACGCTGATATCGATTTTAGCCGATGGTGAGTTTCATTCCGGAGAGCAGCTGGGCGAACGCCTGGGCATGAGCCGGGCGGCAATCAATAAGCATATTCAGACTCTGCGTGACTGGGGCGTTGACGTTTTTACCGTTCCAGGTAAAGGCTACAGCCTGCCAGAGCCGATCCAGCTATTAGATGAAGAGCGCATTGCTGCACAGATCGAAAACGGCCGAGTGACGGTACTCCCGGTCATTGACTCAACGAACCAGTATCTGATGGATCGTCTTAATGAGCTGCAATCCGGAGATGCCTGTGTTGCAGAGTATCAGCAGGCTGGCCGCGGCCGCCGTGGGCGCAAGTGGTTTTCACCCTTTGGAGCTAACCTCTATCTCTCTATGTTCTGGCGGCTGGAGCAAGGGCCTGCCGCCGCGGTGGGGCTGAGTCTGGTAATCGGAATTGTCATTGCAGAAGTGCTTCAGAGCCTGGGGGCCGACAAGGTTCGCGTGAAGTGGCCAAATGATCTCTATCTCCAGGATCGTAAACTGTCGGGTATTTTGGTCGAGCTGACGGGGAAAACCGGTGATGCGGCGCAGATAGTGAGCGGGGCGGGGATCAATCTGGCGATGCGTCGCGTTGAGTCGGACATCGTGAACCAGGGATGGATTAGCCTGCAGGAAGCCGGTGTATCTATCGATCGCAATACGCTGGCCGCGCGCCTGATTAAAGAGCTTCGCGCTGGCCTTCAGCTCTTTGAGCAAGACGGTCTGACACCTTATCTTGCGCGTTGGGAGAAATTAGATAACTTCCTTAATCGCCCGGTTAAGCTTATTATTGGTGATAAAGAAATCTTTGGTATTTCTCGCGGTATTGATACTCAAGGGGCGTTATTACTTGAGCAGGATGGGGTGATAAAGCCCTGGGTTGGTGGCGAGATATCATTGCGTAGCGCCGAGTAAGTCAAATAAAAAAGGGAGCCGGAGCTCCCTTTTATTTTTTATAATTATTATTTCCGTAACCGGACCTGATCAACCGAGTGATTTGCACTTTTGGTCATGATAAGACTAGCGCGCTCTCGAGTTGGTAGTATGTTTTCTTTGAGATTCAGCAGGTTAATCTCATTCCATAATGAAGTGGCAATGTTCACAGCTTCATCTTTAGAAAGCTTTGCATAATTATGGAAATAAGAATCAGGATCGGTGAATGCCCCTTCGCGGAATTTTAAGAAGCGGTTGATATACCATGTTTTCAGTAATTCTTCTGGCGCATCGACATATATAGAAAAATCAACGAAGTCAGACACAAATACATGGTGCGGGTCATGGGGATAATCCATTCCGCTTTGCAGTACATTTAATCCTTCCAGAATCAAAATGTCCGGTTGTGCCACGGTTTTATCCCCGTCGGGGATTACATCATAAATAAGGTGCGAATAGACCGGTGCGGTGGCATTCGGTATACCGGATTTCAGGTCGGAGACAAACTTGACCAGACGGTGCATATCATAAGATTGCGGGAAGCCCTTCTTCTTCATCAGCCCGCGTTCTTTCAACACGGCGTTAGGATGCAGGAAACCATCGGTGGTAATTAATTCGACATGGCGATGTTCCGGCCAGCGACTGAGCAAGGCCTGCAGGACACGCGCAGTTGTGCTTTTACCTACTGCCACGCTCCCGGCAATACTGATGATATACGGAATACGCTGGCCGTTAGTGCCAAGGAATTGCTCCAGCACGGCCTGGCGGCGCAAGTTAGAACTGATATAGAAATTAAGCAAACGCGACAGCGGCAAATAGATCTCTGCAACTTCTTCAAGGGAAAGATCTTCGTTGATGCCTTTTAACCGCGTGATTTCTTCCTCTGTCAGCGTCATCGGAACGGAATCACGAAGTGCAGCCCATTGGTTGCGGTTAAATTGTAGATACGGTGTCATTAACGTCTGCTCTTTTTTGCTCATAAGCATGTTCTTAGCATCGCCGAATCTAATGCAGCGAGGGATGCTTCACACAAGTTAATCAGGACAATGGGCAGGAGGGTAACACCAGATTGCGAGGAATAATAAGAAAAAAACTCATCGAATGACGCTTTCTAATGCAGACATCACAAGAGTGGGGTGTGCGGGTAATTATGTGTCAGGTGGATAATAGTGGTGAAGGGGGCGGGTGATGAATGTCGATGGGGAGAGCTATCAACGAACGCGCTTAGCTGACGTTGAAATACATTTTCGTCAGAATAAGAGGAGTTTTCATGCCGCGAGGGTGCCCGGAAGTTCCTGCGATGATCGGAAATGGCGTTTCTGAACCCAATATCACGTGGCTACGTTCGATTTATGGCGCGAGGAATGCCGGTTTTTTGTCCTCCGTTGTTTGAAATTACACCGTTTTTCCTTGTTTGAGCACAAAATATGAGCAATGGAACATTTTATGCAATTTTTTAGTTGCATGAATTCGCAGGTCTCCCTAAAATGCGCGCTACTTGATGCCGACTTAGCTCAGTAGGTAGAGCAACTGACTTGTAATCAGTAGGTCACCAGTTCGATTCCGGTAGTCGGCACCATCAAGTGCCTGGTGGGGTTCCCGAGCGGCCAAAGGGAGCAGACTGTAAATCTGCCGTCATCGACTTCGAAGGTTCGAATCCTTCCCCCACCACCATCTTTCGGCAACGCTTTGCGAAGCCAGAGTTGCTTGGTTAAACTAATCAACTCAAATGAAAAAAAGAGATAACTCTCTTTTTTTTGTTATAGAAAGAACTGGGTAGCCGAGTTTCAGGATGCGGGCATCGTATAATGGCTATTACCTCAGCCTTCCAAGCTGATGATGCGGGTTCGATTCCCGCTGCCCGCTCCAGACGTGCTGATATGGCTCAGTTGGTAGAGCGCACCCTTGGTAAGGGTGAGGTCCCCAGTTCGACTCTGGGTATCAGCACCACTTCTTTATCTCTCCTTCCCTGTTTCTCTCTGTTTATTGCATTCAACAAGTCGGGCATGTGCCCGGTTGATGTGGTGATATCACCGATTTATCCGTGTCTTAGAGGGACAATCGATGTCTAAAGAAAAGTTTGAACGTACAAAACCGCACGTTAACGTCGGTACTATCGGCCACGTTGACCATGGTAAAACAACGCTGACTGCTGCAATCACTACCGTTCTGGCTAAAACCTACGGTGGTTCTGCTCGCGCATTCGACCAGATCGATAACGCACCGGAAGAAAAAGCTCGTGGTATCACCATCAACACTTCCCACGTTGAATATGACACCCCGACTCGCCACTACGCACACGTAGACTGCCCGGGCCACGCCGACTATGTTAAAAACATGATCACCGGTGCTGCTCAGATGGATGGCGCGATCCTGGTTGTTGCTGCGACTGACGGCCCGATGCCGCAGACTCGTGAGCACATCCTGCTGGGTCGTCAGGTAGGCGTTCCGTACATCATCGTGTTCCTGAACAAATGCGACATGGTTGATGACGAAGAGCTGCTGGAACTGGTTGAGATGGAAGTTCGTGAGCTGCTGTCTCAGTACGACTTCCCGGGCGACGACACTCCGATCATCCGTGGTTCTGCTCTGAAAGCGCTGGAAGGCGACGCAGAGTGGGAAGCTAAGATCGTTGAACTGGCTGGCTACCTGGATTCCTATATCCCGGAACCAGAACGTGCAATCGACAAGCCGTTCCTGCTGCCGATCGAAGACGTATTCTCCATCTCCGGCCGTGGTACTGTTGTTACCGGTCGTGTAGAGCGCGGTATCGTTAAAGTTGGCGAAGAAGTTGAAATCGTTGGTATCAAAGAGACTGCTAAGTCTACCTGTACTGGCGTTGAAATGTTCCGCAAACTGCTGGACGAAGGCCGTGCTGGTGAGAACGTTGGTGTTCTGCTGCGTGGTATCAAACGTGAAGAAATCGAACGTGGTCAGGTACTGGCTAAGCCGGGTTCTATCAAGCCGCACACCAAATTCGAATCTGAAGTGTACATCCTGTCCAAAGATGAAGGCGGCCGTCATACTCCGTTCTTCAAAGGCTACCGTCCGCAGTTCTACTTCCGTACAACTGACGTGACTGGCACCATCGAACTGCCGGAAGGCGTAGAGATGGTCATGCCGGGCGACAACATCAAAATGGTTGTTACCCTGATCCACCCGATCGCGATGGACGATGGTCTGCGTTTCGCAATCCGTGAAGGCGGTCGTACCGTTGGCGCGGGCGTGGTAGCAAAAGTTCTCAGCTAATCGCTGATAACATTTGACGCAATGCGCAATAAAAGGGCATCATTTGATGCCCTTTTTGCACGCTTTCGAACCAGAACCTGGCTCATCAGTGATTTTTTTTGCCATAATCATTGCTGAGACAGGCTCTGTAGAGGGCGTTAAGTCCGAAACGCAGCAGAGCATTTCGGTTTGGTTGCCTCGCTCTGGCGGGGCAAAATTATTTGTCTGAATTCTTGTGACAGGTTGGTTTATGAGTGCGAATACCGAAGCTCAAGGGAGCGGGCGCGGCCTGGAAGCGATGAAGTGGGTGATCGTTGCTGCGCTGCTGATTGTGGCCATCGTAGGCAACTTCCTTTATCGTGACATTATGCTGGCGGTGCGTGCGCTGGCTGTAGTGATTCTGATCGCTGCTGCCGGTGGCGTTGCGCTGTTAACCACTAAAGGTAAGGCGACAGTCGCCTTTGCCCGCGAAGCGAGAACCGAAGTCCGCAAGGTTATCTGGCCAACTCGCCAGGAAACGCTGCACACTACGCTGATTGTTGCTGCGGTTACTGCGGTAATGTCACTGATCCTGTGGGGACTGGATGGTATTCTGGTTCGCCTGGTATCCTTTATCACTGGCCTGAGGTTCTGAGATGTCTGAAGCTCCTAAAAAACGTTGGTACGTCGTTCAGGCGTTTTCCGGTTTTGAAGGTCGCGTAGCTACCTCGTTGCGTGAACATATCAAATTACACAATATGGAAGAGTTATTTGGCGAAGTCATGGTGCCGACCGAAGAAGTGGTCGAAATCCGTGGCGGCCAGCGCCGCAAGAGTGAGCGCAAATTCTTCCCGGGTTACGTTCTGGTCCAGATGGTAATGAACGACGCAAGCTGGCACCTGGTGCGCAGCGTGCCGCGCGTGATGGGCTTTATTGGCGGTACTTCTGACCGTCCGGCACCGATCAGCGATAAAGAAGTTGATGCGATTATGAACCGCCTGCAGCAGGTTGGTGATAAGCCGCGTCCGAAAACGCTGTTTGAACCGGGCGAAATGGTTCGTGTCAGCGATGGTCCGTTTGCTGACTTTAACGGCGTCGTTGAAGAAGTTGACTATGAGAAGTCCCGTCTGAAGGTATCTGTTTCTATCTTTGGCCGTGCAACTCCGGTTGAGCTGGACTTTGCTCAGGTAGAGAAAGCCTAACAGGCGATCAAAAAAGCAGCGATTTAATCGTTGCATGAGGCGCGAAATTGACATACAATTTCGCGCCTTTTGTTTTTATGGGCCATGTGTCCATAAAACATTATTTATAACGGGGAGCCTTTTCTGAAGGCGTTATACCCAAACGAGGAAATTTAAATGGCTAAGAAAGTCCAAGCCTACGTCAAGCTGCAGGTTGCAGCTGGTATGGCGAACCCGAGCCCGCCGGTTGGTCCAGCACTGGGTCAGCAGGGTGTGAACATCATGGAATTCTGTAAAGCGTTCAACGCAAAAACTGAATCCATGGAAAAAGGTCTGCCGATTCCGGTTGTTATTACCGTTTACGCTGACCGCTCCTTTACCTTTGTTACCAAGACTCCGCCGGCTGCTGTTCTGTTGAAGAAAGCTGCAGGCATCAAGTCTGGTTCCGGTAAGCCGAACAAAGAGAAAGTAGGTAAAATTTCCCGCGCTCAGCTGCAGGAAATCGCGCAGACCAAAGCTGCCGACATGACTGGTTCCGACATTGAAGCGATGACTCGCTCCATCGAAGGTACCGCACGTTCCATGGGCCTGGTAGTGGAGGATTAAGAAATGGCTAAACTGACCAAGCGCATGCGCGTGATCCGTGACAAAGTTGATGTGACTAAACAGTATGACATCAACGAAGCTATTGCTCTGCTGAAAGAGCTGGCCACCGCTAAATTTACTGAAAGCGTAGACGTTGCTGTTAACCTCGGCATCGACGCTCGTAAATCTGACCAGAACGTCCGTGGTGCAACTGTACTGCCGCACGGTACTGGCCGTTCAGTTCGCGTAGCCGTATTTGCCCAGGGCCCGAACGCTGAAGCTGCTAAAGCTGCAGGCGCCGAGCTGGTAGGTATGGAAGATCTGGCTGACCAGATCAAAAAAGGCGAAATGAACTTTGACGTTGTTATTGCTTCCCCGGATGCAATGCGCGTTGTTGGCCAGCTGGGCCAGGTTCTGGGTCCTCGCGGCCTGATGCCTAACCCGAAAGTGGGTACCGTTACTCCGAACGTTGCTGAAGCAGTTAAGAACGCTAAAGCAGGTCAGGTTCGTTATCGTAACGACAAAAACGGCATCATCCACACCACCATCGGTAAAGTGGATTTTGACGCTGACAAACTGAAAGAAAACCTGGAATCTCTGCTGGTTGCGCTGAAAAAAGCGAAACCGACTCAGGCTAAAGGCGTGTACATCAAGAAAGTTAGCCTCTCCACCACCATGGGTGCTGGCGTTGCCGTTGATCAGTCCGGTCTGACTGCGACTGTGGCGAACTAATATTCGCCTTTACGTGGGCGTAGGATTTGTCTACAATTCTACCCCCACGATTCTGTTGGCTTAGGCTCGACAGATAAAAACAGATTTGTTCGTTGGAGCCTGGCCTATCCAGGCCTCCGTCGAAGACCGCAGGTGTTTCGTCAGAAACTTAATGCCCTGCGTAGACGGTGACAGAACGCTAAGATTATTTTTTGGATACTCTGGCTTGTTTCTGCTCACCGTATTAAAGACGCTCTTTCGTTGGAAAGAGTGAAGTGAGTTCCAGAGCATAAGCTCTGGCAAACATCCAGGAGCAAAGCTAATGGCTTTAAATCTTCAAGACAAACAAGCGATTGTTGCTGAAGTCAGCGAAGTAGCCAAAGGTGCGCTGTCTGCAGTAGTTGCGGATTCCCGCGGCGTTACTGTTGATAAAATGACTGAACTGCGTAAAGCAGGTCGTGAAGCTGGCGTTTACATGCGTGTTGTTCGTAACACCCTGCTGCGCCGCGTAGTTGAAGGTACTCCGTTTGAGTGCCTGAAAGACACGTTTGTTGGTCCGACCCTGATTGCATACTCTATGGAACACCCGGGCGCTGCTGCTCGTCTGTTCAAAGAGTTCGCGAAAGCGAATGCAAAATTTGAGGTCAAAGCTGCAGCCTTTGAAGGTGAGCTGATCCCGGCGTCGAACATCGACCGCCTGGCAACTCTGCCGACCTACGAAGAAGCAATTGCACGCCTGATGGCAACCATGAAAGAAGCTTCGGCTGGCAAACTGGTTCGCACTCTGGCTGCTGTACGCGATGCGAAAGAAGCTGCTTAATTGCAGTTGTCTTTATAAAGCGCTCGCTTACGTATAAACTTATTCTGATATTCAGGAACAATTTAAATGTCTATCACTAAAGATCAAATCATTGAAGCAGTATCCGCTATGTCCGTAATGGACGTTGTAGAGCTGATCTCTGCAATGGAAGAAAAATTCGGTGTTTCCGCTGCTGCTGCTGTAGCTGTAGCTGCTGGCCCGGCTGAAGCTGTTGAAGAAAAAACTGAATTCGACGTAATTCTGAAAGCTGCTGGCGCTAACAAAGTTGCTGTTATCAAAGCAGTACGTAGCGCAACTGGCCTGGGTCTGAAAGAAGCTAAAGACCTGGTTGAATCTGCACCTGCTGCCCTGAAAGAAGGCATCAGCAAAGATGACGCAGAAGCACTGAAAAAATCTCTGGAAGAAGCTGGCGCTGAAGTTGAAGTCAAATAAGCCAACCTTTCCGGTTGCAGCCTGAGTGATCAGGCTGATGGCTGGTGACTATTTAGTCACCAGCCTTTTTGCGCTGTAAGGCGCCAGTAGAATTTCACACTGTTTGACTGCTGGTTGTCCTGACAATGCATGTTTCTATCGACGACTTAATATACTGCGACAGGGTGCTCGCTCTGTGTAAATCGCGACGAAATGGTTTAAGCGTGATAGCAACAGGTATTGCGGAAAGTGTTCCATTTTCCGGTCTACAAAATAGTGTTGCATAAAAAACTGCCTTTTTGAGGCAGACGGGTCGACTTGTCAGCGAGCTGAGGAACCCTATGGTTTACTCCTATACCGAGAAAAAACGTATTCGTAAGGATTTTGGTAAACGTCCGCAAGTTCTGGACATACCTTATCTCCTTTCTATCCAGCTTGATTCGTTTCAGAAGTTTATCGAGCAAGATCCTGAAGGGCAATATGGTCTGGAAGCAGCCTTCCGTTCCGTGTTCCCGATTAAAAGCTACAGCGGTAATTCCGAGCTGCAATACGTCAGCTACCGTCTGGGCGAACCTGTTTTTGATGTTAAAGAGTGTCAGATCCGTGGCGTGACCTATTCGGCACCGCTGCGCGTGAAACTGCGTCTGGTGATCTACGAGCGCGAAGCGCCGGAAGGCACCGTTAAAGACATTAAAGAACAAGAAGTCTACATGGGCGAGATTCCGCTCATGACTGACAACGGTACCTTTGTTATCAACGGTACTGAGCGTGTTATCGTTTCTCAGTTGCACCGTAGCCCGGGCGTCTTCTTTGACAGTGACAAAGGTAAGACTCACTCTTCCGGTAAGGTCCTGTATAACGCGCGTATTATCCCTTACCGTGGTTCCTGGCTGGACTTCGAGTTCGATCCGAAAGACAACCTGTTTGTCCGTATCGACCGTCGTCGTAAGCTGCCTGCGACCATCATCCTGCGCGCGCTGCAATACACTACCGAGCAGATCCTCGATCTGTTCTTCGAAAAAGTTATTTTCGAAATTCGCGACAACAAGCTGCAGATGGAGCTTATTCCAGAACGTCTGCGCGGTGAGACGGCTTCCTTCGACATCGAAGCGAACGGCAAAATCTACGTCGAAAAAGCGCGTCGCATTACCGCTCGCCATATCCGCCAGCTGGAAAAAGACGATATCAAGCATATCGAAGTTCCGGTTGAATATATCGCGGGTAAAGTTGCTGCTAAAGACTATGTCGATACAGCGACTGGCGAACTGATCTGCCCGGCGAATACCGAGCTGAGCCTGGATCTGCTGGCGAAGCTGAGCCAGTCTGGTCACAAGCGCATCGAGACTCTGTTCACCAACGATCTGGACCACGGCCCGTACATTTCTGAAACTATACGCGTCGACCCAACCAACGATCGTCTGAGCGCACTGGTAGAAATCTACCGTATGATGCGCCCGGGTGAGCCGCCGACTCGTGAAGCGGCTGAAAGCCTGTTTGAGAACCTGTTCTTCTCCGAAGACCGCTACGATCTGTCCGCGGTCGGTCGTATGAAGTTCAACCGTTCTCTGCTGCGTGACGAAATCGAAGGTTCCGGTATCCTGAGCAAAGACGACATCATCGAAGTGATGAAGAAGCTCATTGATATCCGTAACGGCAAAGGCGAAGTCGATGATATCGACCACCTCGGCAACCGTCGTATCCGTTCCGTAGGCGAAATGGCGGAAAACCAGTTCCGCGTTGGCCTGGTTCGTGTTGAGCGTGCGGTGAAAGAGCGTCTGTCTCTGGGCGATCTGGATACCCTGATGCCTCAGGATATGATCAACGCCAAGCCGATTTCCGCAGCAGTGAAAGAGTTCTTCGGTTCCAGCCAGCTGTCTCAGTTTATGGACCAGAACAACCCGCTGTCCGAGATTACGCACAAACGTCGTATCTCTGCCCTCGGCCCAGGCGGTCTGACCCGTGAACGTGCAGGCTTTGAAGTTCGAGACGTACACCCGACTCACTACGGTCGCGTATGTCCAATCGAAACGCCTGAAGGTCCGAACATCGGTCTGATCAACTCCCTGTCCGTGTACGCACAGACTAACGAATACGGCTTCCTTGAGACTCCGTATCGTAAAGTGACCGACGGTGTTGTTACCGATGAAATTCATTACCTCTCTGCTATCGAAGAAGGTAACTACGTCATCGCTCAGGCGAACTCCAACCTGGATGACGAAGGCCACTTTGAAGAAGACCTGGTAACCTGCCGTAGTAAAGGCGAATCCAGCTTGTTCAGCCGCGATCAGGTTGACTACATGGACGTTTCCACCCAACAGGTGGTTTCCGTCGGTGCATCCCTGATCCCGTTCCTGGAACACGATGACGCCAACCGTGCATTGATGGGTGCGAACATGCAACGTCAGGCGGTTCCGACTCTGCGTGCTGATAAGCCGCTGGTTGGTACCGGTATGGAACGTGCTGTTGCCGTTGACTCCGGTGTTACTGCGGTGGCTAAACGTGGCGGTACCGTTCAGTACGTGGATGCTTCCCGTATCGTTATCAAAGTTAACGAAGACGAGATGTACCCGGGCGAAGCAGGTATCGACATCTATAACCTGACCAAGTACACCCGTTCTAACCAGAACACCTGCATCAACCAGATGCCTTGCGTGTCGCTGGGTGAGCCAATTGAGCGCGGTGACGTGCTGGCAGATGGCCCGTCTACCGACCTCGGTGAACTGGCTCTTGGCCAGAACATGCGCGTCGCGTTCATGCCGTGGAACGGTTACAACTTCGAAGACTCCATCCTCGTCTCCGAGCGTGTGGTTCAGGAAGATCGTTTCACCACGATTCATATCCAGGAACTGGCGTGTGTGTCCCGTGACACCAAGCTGGGGCCGGAAGAGATCACCGCTGACATCCCGAACGTGGGTGAAGCTGCGCTCTCTAAACTGGACGAATCCGGTATCGTTTACATCGGTGCAGAAGTGACCGGCGGCGACATTCTGGTTGGTAAGGTAACGCCGAAAGGTGAAACCCAGCTGACGCCAGAAGAAAAACTGCTGCGTGCGATCTTCGGCGAGAAAGCGTCTGACGTTAAAGACTCTTCTCTGCGCGTACCAAACGGTGTTTCCGGTACCGTTATCGACGTTCAGGTCTTCACCCGCGATGGCGTGGAAAAAGACAAGCGTGCGCTGGAAATCGAAGAAATGCAGCTGAAGCAGGCCAAAAAAGACCTGTCTGAAGAACTGCAGATCCTCGAAGCTGGTCTGTTTGGTCGTATCTACGCGGTGCTGGTTGCCGGTGGTGTTGAAGCTGAGAAGCTCGACAAGCTGCCGCGCGATCGCTGGCTGGAACTGGGCCTGGCCGACGAAGAGAAACAAAATCAGCTGGAACAGCTGGCTGAGCAGTACGACGAACTGAAACACGAGTTCGAGAAAAAACTCGAAGCGAAACGCCGCAAAATCACTCAGGGCGACGATCTGGCACCGGGCGTGCTGAAGATTGTTAAAGTGTATCTGGCCGTTAAACGTCAGATTCAGCCGGGTGACAAAATGGCAGGTCGTCACGGTAACAAGGGTGTTATTTCTAAGATCAACCCGATCGAAGATATGCCTTATGATGAAAACGGCACGCCGGTAGACATCGTACTGAACCCGCTGGGCGTACCGTCTCGTATGAACATCGGTCAGATTCTGGAAACCCACCTGGGTATGGCTGCAAAAGGCATTGGCGAGAAGATCAACGCCATGCTGAAACAGCAGCAGGAAGTTGCCAAACTGCGCGAGTTCATCCAGAAAGCGTATGACCTGGGTACAGATGTTCGTCAGAAGGTTGATCTGAATACCTTCACCGATGATGAAGTTCTACGTCTTGCTGAAAACCTGAAAAAAGGTATGCCGATCGCAACGCCGGTCTTCGACGGTGCGAAAGAGTCTGAAATCAAGGAACTGTTACAGCTGGGTGGCCTGCCGACTTCCGGTCAGATTACCCTGTTTGACGGTCGTACCGGCGAGCAGTTCGAGCGCCAGGTTACCGTCGGCTATATGTACATGCTGAAACTGAACCACCTGGTTGATGACAAGATGCATGCGCGTTCTACCGGTTCTTACAGCCTGGTTACTCAGCAGCCGCTGGGTGGTAAGGCTCAGTTCGGTGGTCAGCGCTTCGGTGAGATGGAAGTGTGGGCGCTGGAAGCTTACGGCGCGGCATACACCCTGCAGGAAATGCTTACCGTCAAATCTGATGACGTTAACGGTCGTACCAAGATGTATAAAAACATCGTGGACGGCAACCATCAGATGGAACCGGGCATGCCTGAGTCCTTCAACGTACTGTTGAAAGAGATTCGCTCGCTGGGCATCAACATCGAACTGGAAGACGAGTAACTCTCGCTCAAACAGGTCACTGGTGCCGGGGTAATACCCGGCGCCAGATTGTGCTAACTCCGACGGGAGCAAATCCGTGAAAGATTTATTAAAGTTTCTGAAAGCGCAGACTAAAACCGAAGAGTTTGATGCGATCAAAATTGCTCTGGCCTCGCCAGACATGATCCGTTCATGGTCTTTCGGTGAAGTTAAAAAGCCGGAAACCATTAACTACCGTACGTTCAAACCAGAACGTGACGGCCTTTTCTGTGCGCGTATTTTCGGGCCAGTAAAAGACTATGAGTGCCTGTGCGGTAAGTACAAGCGCCTGAAACACCGTGGTGTGATCTGTGAGAAGTGCGGCGTTGAAGTGACCCAGACTAAAGTGCGTCGTGAGCGCATGGGCCACATCGAGCTGGCGTCTCCGACCGCCCACATTTGGTTCCTGAAGTCGCTGCCGTCCCGTATCGGCCTGCTGCTGGATATGCCGCTGCGTGATATCGAACGTGTTCTGTACTTCGAATCCTATGTGGTAATCGAAGGCGGGATGACCAACCTCGAACGTAATCAGATCCTGACTGAAGAGCAGTATCTGGATGCGCTGGAAGAGTTTGGTGACGAATTCGATGCGAAGATGGGTGCGGAAGCTATCCAGGCCCTGCTGAAGAGCATGGATCTGGAGCAAGAGTGTGAAACTCTGCGCGAAGAGCTGAACGAAACCAACTCCGAAACCAAGCGTAAAAAGCTGACCAAGCGCATTAAGCTGCTGGAAGCGTTCGTTCAGTCTGGTAACAAGCCAGAGTGGATGATCCTGACCGTTCTGCCGGTTCTGCCGCCAGATCTGCGTCCGCTGGTCCCGCTGGATGGTGGTCGTTTTGCGACTTCTGACCTGAACGATCTGTATCGTCGCGTCATTAACCGTAACAACCGTCTGAAGCGTCTGCTGGATCTGGCTGCGCCGGATATCATCGTACGCAACGAAAAACGTATGCTGCAGGAAGCGGTTGATGCCCTGCTGGATAACGGTCGTCGCGGTCGTGCGATCACCGGTTCTAACAAGCGTCCTCTGAAATCTTTGGCCGACATGATCAAAGGTAAGCAGGGTCGTTTCCGTCAGAACCTGCTCGGTAAGCGTGTTGACTACTCCGGTCGTTCTGTTATCACCGTAGGTCCATACCTGCGTCTGCATCAGTGCGGTCTGCCGAAGAAAATGGCGCTGGAGCTGTTCAAACCGTTCATTTACGGCAAGCTGGAACTGCGTGGCCTGGCCACCACCATCAAAGCCGCGAAGAAAATGGTTGAGCGTGAAGAAGCTGTTGTCTGGGATATCCTGGACGAAGTTATCCGCGAACACCCGGTACTGCTGAACCGTGCACCAACACTGCACCGTCTGGGTATTCAGGCATTTGAACCGGTACTGATCGAAGGTAAAGCTATCCAGCTGCACCCGCTGGTTTGTGCGGCATATAACGCCGACTTCGATGGTGACCAGATGGCTGTTCACGTACCGCTGACGCTGGAAGCCCAGCTGGAAGCGCGTGCGCTGATGATGTCTACCAACAACATCCTGTCTCCAGCGAACGGTGAGCCAATCATCGTTCCGTCTCAGGACGTTGTACTGGGTCTGTACTACATGACCCGTGACTGTGTTAACGCCAAAGGCGAAGGCATGGTGCTGACTGGCCCGAAAGAAGCTGAGCGTATTTATCGCGCTGGCCTGGCCTCTCTGCATGCGCGCGTTAAAGTGCGTATCACTGAATACGAAAAAGACGAAAACGACCAGTTTGTTGCGAAAACCAGCCTGAAAGACACGACCGTTGGCCGTGCGATTCTGTGGATGATCGTACCGAAAGGTCTGCCGTTCTCTATCGTGAACCAGGCGCTGGGTAAGAAAGCGATCTCTAAGATGCTGAATACCTGCTACCGTATTCTGGGCCTGAAACCGACCGTTATTTTTGCGGACCAGACGATGTACACCGGCTTTGCTTATGCAGCGCGTTCAGGTGCATCCGTTGGTATCGATGACATGGTCATCCCGGAGAAAAAACACGAGATCATCTCTGAGGCGGAAGCCGAAGTTGCTGAGATCCAGGAACAGTTCCAGTCCGGTCTGGTTACCGCGGGCGAACGCTATAACAAAGTTATCGATATCTGGGCTGCGGCGAACGATCGTGTATCCAAAGCGATGATGGATAACCTGCAAACCGAAACCGTGATTAACCGTGACGGCGTCGAAGAGCAGCAGGTTTCCTTCAACAGCATCTACATGATGGCCGACTCCGGTGCGCGTGGTTCTGCAGCACAGATTCGTCAGCTGGCGGGTATGCGTGGTCTGATGGCGAAGCCGGATGGCTCCATCATTGAAACGCCAATCACCGCGAACTTCCGTGAAGGTCTGAACGTACTCCAGTACTTCATCTCTACTCACGGTGCTCGTAAAGGTCTGGCGGATACCGCACTGAAAACGGCGAACTCCGGTTACCTGACGCGTCGTCTGGTTGACGTGGCACAGGATCTGGTTGTTACCGAAGACGACTGTGGCACCCTGGAAGGCATCACCATGACCCCGGTTATCGAGGGTGGTGATGTTAAAGAGCCGCTGCGCGATCGCGTTCTGGGTCGTGTGACTGCTGAAGACGTTCTGAAGCCGGGTACGGCGGACATTCTGGTTCCACGCAACACGCTGCTGCACGAGCACTGGTGTGACCTGCTGGAAGAGAACTCCGTTGACTCCGTCAAAGTGCGTTCCGTTGTATCCTGTGACACCGACTTTGGTGTATGTGCGCACTGCTATGGTCGTGACCTGGCGCGTGGCCACATCATCAACAAAGGTGAGGCTATCGGCGTTATCGCAGCACAGTCCATCGGTGAGCCGGGTACCCAGCTGACGATGCGTACGTTCCACATCGGTGGTGCGGCATCTCGTGCGGCTGCTGAATCCAGCATTCAGGTGAAAAACAAGGGTAGCATCAAGCTGTCTAATGCCAAGTCGGTTGTTAACTCCGCTGGCAAGCTGGTTGTGACCTCTCGTAACACTGAACTGAAACTGATCGACGAATTCGGCCGTACCAAAGAGAGCTATAAAGTACCTTACGGTGCTGTTATGGGCAAAGGCGATGGCGAGCAGGTTGCCGGCGGGGAAACCGTTGCAAACTGGGATCCGCACACCATGCCAGTTATCTCTGAAGTCAGCGGTTTCATTCGCTTTACCGACATGATCGACGGCCAGACCATTACCCGTCAGACCGACGAATTAACCGGTCTGTCATCCCTGGTTGTTCTGGATTCTGCAGAACGTACCGCGGGCGGTAAAGACCTGCGTCCAGCGCTGAAAATCGTTGATGCTAACGGTAACGACGTTCTGATCCCAGGCACCGATATGCCTGCTCAGTACTTCCTGCCGGGTAAAGCGATTGTCCAGCTGGAAGACGGGACTCAGATTCACTCAGGTGACGCCCTGGCGCGTATTCCTCAGGAATCCAGTGGTACCAAGGACATCACCGGTGGTCTGCCGCGCGTTGCGGATCTGTTCGAAGCACGTCGTCCGAAAGAGCCGGCTATTCTGGCGGAAATCAGCGGCATCATTTCCTTCGGTAAAGAAACCAAAGGGAAGCGTCGTCTGGTTATCACTCCGTTAGATGGTAGCGATCCGTACGAAGAGATGATTCCTAAATGGCGTCAGCTGAACGTGTTCGAAGGTGAACGTGTAGAACGTGGTGACGTGGTTTCCGACGGTCCGGAAGCACCGCACGACATTCTGCGTCTTCGTGGCGTACACGCGGTAACGCGTTATATCACCAACGAAGTACAGGACGTTTACCGTCTGCAAGGCGTTAAGATTAACGATAAGCACATTGAAGTTATCGTTCGTCAGATGCTGCGTAAAGCGACCATCGAAAGCGCAGGTAGCTCCGACTTCCTGGAAGGTGAGCAGGTTGAATACTCCCGCGTCAAGATTGCGAACCGCGATCTGGAAGCGAACGGCAAAGTGGCGGCGACTTATTCCCGCGACCTGCTGGGTATCACCAAAGCGTCTCTGGCAACCGAGTCGTTCATCTCTGCCGCATCGTTCCAGGAGACCACGCGTGTCCTGACCGAAGCAGCCGTTGCGGGTAAACGCGACGAACTGCGCGGCCTGAAAGAGAACGTTATCGTGGGTCGTCTGATCCCGGCAGGTACCGGCTATGCGTACCACCAGGATCGTATGCGCCGCAAAGCGGCTGGCGAACAGCCTGCTGCACCTCAGGTGAGCGTGGAAGAAGCTTCTGCTAACCTGGCAGAACTGCTGAACGCGGGTCTGGGCGGTTCAGACAACGATTAATCGTTGACGCTATGCTTAAAAAGCCAGTCAGGTATCCTGACTGGCTTTTTTATTATCCAGAGACAGTGCCAGGGTAATATCCACTTCCCTTCTCCATAATGGATTACATTTCATTAATATTTCCCTCTCAATTAAGTAGCAAATAGTTCATATCAAAACCGACCGTTGATTTTTTCTTAATACCCACACTTATTGATGGGTAAAAGTTCTACACGTATCAAAAAATCAGAAAATCAAAGACGATATAGTCAAAAAGTCCAATTAATCATGTGATTACTTTTTCTTCCATCTTCGGTTTCGTGAAACTGAGGAGGGTGACTTATATCCGAAAAATGAAACAGGAGAGAGGTGCAAATAACACAGCTGCGGGAGATAAGTCTTTTGATTTTAATAGCCTGGGGGATGCATGGAATTTGCAATACAGCTCATCATTATCTTAATTTGTCTATTTTATGGCGCCAGAAAAGGCGGTATCGCGCTGGGTCTTTTAGGTGGTATCGGGCTGGTTATTTTGGTCTTTGTTTTTCACCTTCAGCCGGGTAAACCGCCGGTTGATGTTATGCTGGTGATTATTGCGGTTGTCGCCGCATCGGCGACGCTGCAGGCCTCTGGCGGGTTAGATGTGATGCTGCAGATTGCTGAAAAACTTCTGCGGCGTAACCCAAAGTATGTCTCCATTGTCGCTCCCTTCGTGACCTGTACGCTGACCATTCTTTGCGGTACCGGTCACGTGGTCTATACCATCCTGCCGATTATCTATGACGTGGCTATCAAGAATAATATTCGCCCTGAGCGTCCGATGGCGGCAAGTTCCATCGGCGCACAAATGGGGATTATTGCCAGCCCGGTATCCGTAGCGGTAGTGTCATTGGTGGCGATGCTGGGAAATTTCACCTTTAACGGTAAACACCTCGAATTTCTCGATCTGCTGGCCATTACCATTCCCTCTACGCTATTGGGGATCCTGGCGATTGGTATATTTAGCTGGTTTCGCGGTAAGGACTTAGATAAAGACGAAGAGTTTCAGGCTTTCATCTCTACGCCGGAAAACCGCCACTACGTTTACGGCGATACGGCAACGCTGCTGGACCGAAAACTGCCGACCAGTAACTGGGTCGCGATGTGGATCTTCCTGGCATCCATTGCCGTGGTGGCCGTTTTGGGGGCGTTCTCTGAGCTGCGCCCGGCATTCGACGGTAAGCCACTATCAATGGTGCTGGTCATTCAGATGTTCATGCTGCTCTCCGGTGCGCTTATCATCATCATCACCAAAACTAACCCGGCGTCGATTTCTAAGAACGAGGTTTTCCGTTCGGGGATGATTGCCATTGTGGCGGTGTACGGTATTGCCTGGATGGCGGAAACGATGTTCGGCGCGCATATGACTGAGATTAAAGGCGTGCTGGGAGAAATGGTGAAGGAGTATCCGTGGGCCTATGCCATCGTCCTGTTGATTGTCTCCAAATTCGTTAACTCTCAGGCGGCGGCGCTGGCGGCGATCGTCCCTGTCGCGCTGGCTATTGGCGTTGACCCTGCGTACATCGTCGCCTCTGCCCCTGCCTGTTACGGTTATTATATTCTGCCGACCTATCCAAGCGACCTGGCGGCGATTCAGTTTGACCGCTCGGGCACCACCCATATCGGTCGTTTCGTGATTAACCACAGCTTCATTCTGCCGGGCTTAATTGGCGTCAGCGTGTCGTGTGTGTTTGGTTGGGTATTTGCCGCGATGTACGGCTTCCTGTAATAAAAAAGCAGGTGCCGAAGGGCACCTGCTTTCATCGTATTCATTTACTACTGCTACTGCTACTGCTACTGCTACTGCTACTGCTACTGCGCGGTGCGACGATACAGTTCGATCATATCGGTCGCCAGATCCTGAATCACCATGGCATTCATCAGGTGATCCTGGGAGTGAACCGTGATCAGGTTTACCGGCAGCTTGCCGGTACCTTCATCCAGGCCGATAAGCTGAGTCTGGATTTTATGCGCGTGCTTCACAAACTCATGTGATTCTGCCATGGCCTGTTCGGAGGCGGCAAAATCGCCTTTGCGGGCGAGCTGCAGGGCGGTTAAAGCAGAACTACGGGCTGAACCCGCGTTCACTAACAGTTCCATGATGGTTGTTTCTAAATCTTCCATGACTTACTCCATTAACTTCAGGGCTTTATCAAGAACGACATCGCCTTTCATCATGCCGTAATCCATCATATCGATAACGGCGACTTTCTTACCGAACGGATCGGCCAGCGCCTGCAGTTTGGCCTGCTCATACTTCACCTGCGGACCCAGCAGAATGATGTCCGCTGCGGCAAGATTCTCTTTAAACTCAGCGACCGGTACGGCTTTAATGGAGACTTCAACACCTTTCTTCTGCGCAGCATCCTGCATCCGTTGAACCAGCATGCTGGTGGACATTCCAGCGGCGCAGCATAAAACGATATTCTTCATAGTGGATGGCCCTTATGTTCCCTTGATGCATCATCTTTATCGCGGGGCGGGAGGCACGACAACCGGTTTGCAGCGATTGTGTGTAAGGCATCACAAAATAATGAAACCGGTTTCAATTTTATGCGTGAAAAGATAAAAAGGCCCACCGAAGTGGGCTTTCTGGCCTCTGCGCCTTATGCCCTGATGATACGATTCTTGCCCTGCTGTTTCGCTTTATAGAGCGCTTCATCTACGCTCATGACCAGTTTATCCAGTGGTTCCATATTCCACTCGCCTAAACCGGCGCTGAAGGTCACCGTTAATCCTTCTTCCCGCCAGGTACGCTGAGCAATGTTGTGACGCCAGCTTTCCAGTATCGCCGGCGCATTGGCAATATGCTCGCCGGTGAAAATGACGGCAAATTCTTCACCGCCATAGCGATAGAGCGAAATATGCTGAGGCTGCAGGATCTGCAGCCCTTCACGTGCGACGTTGCGTAAAACGATATCGCCGTTGAGGTGACCCCAGGTGTCGTTGATGGATTTGAAATTATCGATATCGACCAGAGCCAGTGCAAACGGCTGATGATCGTTCATCAGCGCGGCGGTATCGCTGTCGAAGGCGCGGCGGTTTTTACAGCCGGTTAACGCATCGATGGTAGCCTGGCGCACATAGGTCAGCTCGCGCTGTTTATTACTTTCGATGGCCTTGCTCAGCATCGCTTCCAGCCGCGGGGCGCGGTTGACATCGCCGGTTTTGATCGCGTTGATGATATTCATCAGCACCGTGCGCGAGGCATGACGCAGGTACAGGCCAAAGAGAATAATAACAATGGCGGCTAGCGCAAATCCCCAGATAACAATATCGGTTTCGTAACGTGTTAAATCGACCAGCGTGGCGTTATCCACGCGGTAGATGACAAACCAGTCGGGATTGGTGAACGAATAATAGTAGTACCAGATGTCTTTTTTCTCGTCATACAGCTGACCCTCGGCGCTGGTCATTTTGTCCATGAGCTCGTCGCTGACGTAGGGTTTAAACAGCGCGCCGGTATCGGGATGGAGTACCACTTTCCCATCGCGCTGGACCACGAAAAACTCGCCCTGAACAGGGGCCACCATCTGGCGTAAAGCGTAGCCCATGGACGTCAAATCCAGATGAAATGCGAGGCTGCCTTTGAGCCGACCTTGCGGCGAGATGACGGGTTTATAGAGCGTGATGGTCGGATGATGGGTGAAATAATCCAGATAGGGGCTGGTATAATGGCTGAAGGTGCTGGCTTCTGCCTGTTTAATAAACCACGGTCTCGACTTAGGATCGAAAGCCTGGCTGTCATCACTCGCCAGGACCTCCGGCGCGCGCAGATAGTGGCCCTGAGTGTCCGCCAGCGAGATAGACGAGACGGTTGGCATCAGCTCCTGCAGCTGCATTAACTCCTGCAATCCCCGCAGAGGATCTACGTTAACCGCTTGATTCAACTCGTCGTTATTGGCAAAGAACTTAGTTGCCCTGGCGAGAATATAATCATTTCCGCGCAGCAGTGACTCCGTATAGTTAACGGCCAGGTTGTGGGTAAAATTGCGGTTAACGTGGTGGTAGTCTTCCAGAAAATTCTTTTTCTGCGTGGTGATGACGAAAACGGCGATCAGCAAAAAGCTGAGTAAAATCCCCGCAAAGCCAACCAGAATTGGCATAGTAAAAGAGAGCTTTCTACTGTGGCGAGCCATGTGTTGTAAATCGTTCCAGAAGGTCTTTCCGTGGGTTGAAGCGCAGGATTAGTCGTAATGCCTGGCGAGCGAATCAATTAATACTCCGTCAATTATAACCACGGGCTTTGGGAGGATGGGATTTATATTCGGTCGCGATGCCATTGCGGCGTTTGTCAGGGCGATGAAGCAGGGCGAAAATGAGGAAGAGAAGACTTTCGCCCTGGTCAGCATCCGTTGCTGACCGGGGCAGAATAGGATAACGGCAGCGTGGCGGCCATCTGCCGTTTTTCTCATTGCGTGACGCGGCGTAAAACATTTAGTCAGCTACGTTGCCTTTCATCACGACTGTGAAGCGCGTCCCAGCCAGCTATCCCAGTCTTTCCACACCGGCTGCAATCCGCGTGACACCAGAGCGTCGGCGACCTCCTCAGGACGGCGACCGTCGTGCGGTGCAAACTGCTCCAGCTCCGGGTGGTTATCGGCATATCCACCCGGTTGGGTTTTCGAAAATGCGCTGACGTTATTAATCGCCAGCGGGATCACCTGGTCACGGAATGTCGGCGATTCTCGCGTCGAGAGCGACAGCTCGACGTCCGGTGCCAGCAGGCGAAAGGCGCAAATGGTCTGCACCAGCTGGCGCTCGTCCATCAGCGATGCGGGCTCAACGCCACCGGCACATGGACGCAGGCGCGGGAATGAAATCGAGTAGCGGCTGCGCCAGTAGTGCTGCTGTAGCCACAGCAGGTGCTCGGCGACCATATAGCAATCCACGCGCCAACTGTCTGAAAGACCAATTAATGCCCCGAGACCGATCTTATCGATCCCCGCCTGGCCGAGACGATCCGGCGTTTCCAGGCGCCAGAAGAAGTCCTGCTTTTTGCCCTTCAGATGGTGCTGCGCGTACATGCTTTCATGATACGTTTCCTGATAAACCATGACGCCGTCCAGCCCGAGCGTTTTCAGCTCCGCATACTCTTCCATCGAGAGCGGCTGCACTTCCATTTGCAGTGAAGAAAACTGGCTGCGGATAGCGGGCAGGTGCCGGCGAAAATAGTCCATGCCGACTTTGCTCTGGTGTTCACCGGTAACCAGCAGCAAATGTTCAAAACCCATCTCGCGAATGGCTGCGCACTCACGGGTAATCTCTTCCTCATCTAGCGTTTTACGTTTGATGCGGTTGCTCATCGAGAAGCCGCAATAAGTACAATCGTTCGCGCACAGATTGGAAAGGTAAAGCGGTACGTAGAAGCTGACGGTATTGCCGAAACGTTGGCGGGTCAGCCGCTGTGCCCGCTGTGCCAGGGGTTCCAGATAGCCGGCAGCGGCGGGGGAGAGCAGGGCCATCATATCGTCACGACTGAGTTGTTTTGCCGCCATTGCCCGCTCGACGTCGGCCGGCGTTTTGCTGTTGATGCGCAGGCGGATATCATCCCATTGCAGCGCTTTCCAGCGCTCGGTAAAGGTGCTCATACCAGCGCCTCCAGAAAGCCGGTCAACGGGCTGGTGGCCTGGGCCTGGCGGCTGCGCGAGCCAGGACCTGCCTGCCGAGCCAGTAACCCTGCTTCTACCGCCAGGCGAAACGCTCGCGCCATCGTCACCGGATCGTCCGCCACGGCAATGGCGGTATTGACCAGTACCGCATCCGCACCCATTTCTAACGCCTGAGCAGCATGGCTGGGGACGCCAATACCCGCATCGACCACCACCGGTACCGTTGCCTGCTCGATAATAATCTCCAGCATCGCCCGGGTCTCCAGCCCCTGGTTCGAGCCAATCGGCGCGCCCAGAGGCATCACTGCCGCACAGCCGGCCTCTTCCAGCCGTTTGCACAGTACCGGGTCGGCACCGCAATAGGGCAGAACCACGAAACCTTCACGGACCAGCACCTCAGCCGCTTTTAGCGTTTCGATTGGGTCTGGCAGTAGCCAGCGCGCGTCCGGATGAATTTCCAGCTTCAGCCAGTGGGTACCCAGCGCTTCCCGGGCCAGTCGTGCGGCGAAAATGGCTTCTTCTGCCGTTTTTGCCCCGGATGTATTCGGCAGCAGGCTGACGCCGGCCGCCAGTAAGGGGGCGAGAATGGCGTCATTATGCTGGCGCAGATCGACGCGTTTCATCGCCAGCGTCACCAACTGGCTGCCTGAAGCGCGAATCGCCTCGACCATCAGTTCCGGCGCAGAAAATTTTCCAGTGCCGGTAAAAATATGTGATTCAAACGTTTTGTCCGCGATGCGTAACATGTCAGCCTCCGGCGATAACCTGAAAAAGCAGGACCCGATCGCCTTCCTGCAAAAGATGATGTTCCCACCGCTCGCGCGGCAGGACCTGTTGATTGAGCGCCAGCGCGGTGCCCGCCTGCTGTTGTGCTAACTGAGTGAGCAGAGCGGAGACGGTGGTTGTCCCGGCGCACTGCATCGGTTCGTCGTTAAACCAGATCTGCATGTCGCCCTCCACAAACCGGGCAGCTCTGCGCGCGCTGGAGTGCCAGACTGCGCCACTGGCTGGTACGTGCATCGAATAGCCGCAGCGTGTTGCGCGGCGTTGCCATGCCACTGAGCCATTTAATCGCCTCCAGCGCCTGCAGGGTGCCCATCATGCCGACCACCGGGCCGATAATTCCCGCCGTGCGGCAATTACGTTCAGGTTCGCTGCTATCCGGCCACAGGCAACGGTAGCAACCCTGTTCCCACGGCGGAGTCAGTACCATCAGCTGTCCGCCGAGCCCAACGGCACTGGCGGTAATCAGCGGCGTAGCCAGCGCGACGCAGGCAGCATTGATGGCCTGACGG
The DNA here is from genome assembly GCF_051131765.1 of Klebsiella sp. I138. Classification (NCBI taxonomy): domain Bacteria; kingdom Pseudomonadati; phylum Pseudomonadota; class Gammaproteobacteria; order Enterobacterales; family Enterobacteriaceae; genus Klebsiella; species Klebsiella sp. I138. The sequence goes on along the minus strand of NZ_CP180447.1, from coordinate 3,865,333 downwards.
GTCTCCATGTTATCGGTGCAGTCCAGCACCAGATCGGCCCTGGCGACTTCATGGTGCAAAGCATCACCGTTTAATCGCTGCGCCAGAGCGATGATTTCAATCTGCGGGTTAAGCTGTGTCAGCCGCTGGCGGGCGGCGCTGGTTTTCGGCTGAGCAATATCCTCGCTGGTAAAGAGAATCTGTCGCTGCAGGTTGCTGACGTGAACGTCGTCGTCATCCGCCAGGACCAGCGTGCCGACACCGGCGCCCGCCAGATATAGCGCGGCAGGCGATCCCAGTCCGCCGAGCCCGACGATCAGTACCCGGCTGGCCAGCAGTTTCTGCTGTCCTTCGAGGGCGATGTCTTCCAGCATCAGCTGGCGGCTGTAGCGCATAAAATCGCTGTCATTCATCGCCTGCTCCCGCGATTTTGAGCAGCTGAGCGGTGGCCTGCTGCCAGTCTGCCGCCTGGGTAATTGCGCTGACGACCGCAATACTACCGACGCCGGTTGCCAGTACCGCCGGCGCACGCGCCAGACTGATACCGCCGATTGCCACCGTCGGGTAATCTGCCAGACGCTGGATATGGCGAGTAAGCTGCTCCAGTCCCTGAGGAGCGGAAGGCATCTGTTTGGTTTGCGTGGGGAAAACGTGGCCCAGTGCGATGTAGGATGGTCGCGCGGCCAGCGCAACGTCGATTTCCATATCATCATGCGTAGAGACGCCAAGACGCAGACCGGCATTGCGAATCGCGTTCAGGTCCGTCGTCTCAAGGTCCTCCTGCCCCAGATGCACGCCGTAGGCCTGATGTTTGATGGCCAGCTGCCAGTAGTCGTTGATAAACAGGCGGGCATGATACTGACGACCTAGCGCGATAGCGGCGATCACCTTATCTTCAACATCACTGTCGCGCTTATCTTTGATGCGTAGTTGAAGAGTGCGCACGCCGGCTTGCAGCAGGCGTTCGATCCATACCACGCTATCAACAACCGGATAGAGGCCTAAGTGGAACGGGACGGTCGGAAAATCGGGTTGATACATCAGGCTTGCTCCTTACGTAAATAGATCTCACCGCCACGAGCGCGGAAGTCCTGGGATTTGTCGGCCATACCGGCGGCGATATCCTGCCGGGCGGCATACTCTCGGACTTCCTGGGTGATTTTCATTGAACAGAATTTGGGCCCGCACATGGAGCAGAAGTGGGCGACTTTGCCGGACTCCTGCGGTAGCGTTTCATCGTGATAAGCGCGGGCGGTGAACGGGTCGAGCGCGAGGTTAAACTGGTCTTCCCAACGGAATTCAAAACGGGCTTTGGACATGGCGTTATCGCGGATCTGTGCCCCGGGGTGCCCTTTGGCGAGGTCGGCGGCGTGCGCAGCGATTTTATAGGCGATCAGTCCCTGCTTTACGTCTTCTTTGTTGGGCAGGCCGAGGTGCTCTTTTGGCGTGACGTAGCAGAGCATCGCGCAGCCGAACCAGCCGATCATGGCCGCCCCGATACCGGAGGTGAAATGGTCATAACCCGGCGCAATATCGGTCGTGAGCGGCCCTAGCGTATAGAACGGTGCTTCATGGCAGTGCTCCAGCTCCTCGGTCATATTGCGGCGGATCATCTGCATGGGCACATGGCCTGGTCCTTCAATCATCACCTGCACATCGTACTCCCAGGCGATGCGGGTCAGTTCGCCCAGGGTATGCAGCTCGGCAAACTGGGCTTCATCATTGGCGTCCTGAATTGAGCCCGGACGCAGGCCGTCGCCGAGGGAGAGTGAGACATCATAGGCGGCGCAGATTTCACAGATTTCGCGGAAATGCGCGTAGAGGAAGTTCTCCTGATGATGGGAGAGGCACCATTTCGCCATAATTGAACCGCCGCGAGAGACAATGCCAGTCAGCCGTCTGGCGGTCATGGGCACGTAGCGCAGCAGGACGCCGGCATGAATGGTGAAATAGTCAACGCCTTGCTCCGCCTGCTCCAGCAGGGTATCCCTGAAGGCTTCCCAGGTGAGGTTCTCGGCGATGCCGTTTACTTTCTCCAGCGCCTGGTAGATGGGGACAGTCCCAATGGGGACCGGGCTGTTGCGCAGGATCCACTCGCGGGTTTCATGAATATAACGCCCGGTGGACAAATCCATAACCGTGTCAGCTCCCCAGCGCGTTGACCACACCAGCTTTTCCACCTCTTCCTCGATGGAGGAGGTGACCGCGGAGTTGCCGATGTTGGCGTTAACCTTCACTAAAAAATTGCGGCCGATAATCATCGGCTCCGATTCAGGATGGTTGATATTGGCAGGCACGATAGCGCGACCGGCGGCGATCTCATCGCGGACGAATTCCGCGGTGATATTTTTCGGCAGACGGGCTCCAAAACCTTCGCCCGGATGCTGGTGGCGCAGCACCTCGCTGCGGATACGCTCCCGGCCCATATTTTCCCGGATGGCGATATACGCCATTTCCGGCGTCACGATGCCCTGCCGCGCGTAGTGGAGCTGGGTGACGCATTTGCCAGGCTTTGCGCGTTTTGGCGTCAGCAGGCCGTTAAAGCGCAGCATATCCAGCGCTTCATCGGCCAGACGCGTTTTGGTGTAGAGGGAGCTGCGTTCGTGTAACGCCTCGCAATCGTGGCGGGCATCAATCCACGGCTGGCGCAGCTTTGTCAGCCCCTGGCGGACATCGATCGCGATATCAGGATCGCCATAGGGACCCGATGTGTCATACACCGGTATGGCTTCGTTTTCTTCGTACTGCGGGCGGGTTTTATCGCCGCCGACGAGCGTGGGGCTGAGCTGAATTTCGCGCATCGGCACGCGAATATCATCCTGCGAGCCCTGAATATAGATGCGTCGTGAGCGGGGAAAGGCGGTACCTTCGAGGGTATGAATAAAGTGCTGCGCGCGTTCGCGCTGTTCACGGCGGGTGAGTTTTATTGCAGACATAGCTCATTCCAGATAAAGAGGAGATGGCTTGTCAGACGACGGATGGAGTAACAGAGGCGATCGGTCCTGGATGGACGCTCGCTTATGGCAGTTTACTCTTGTTCCCTTCGCAGGTATTAGCCTGATCAGGTTCCGCGGATCCCGAATTAACGGTCTCAGCCTTTTCCACTTTATCCTTCGTGTTGCTTCTGACTGGCTTCGTCCGCTTGTTCCGGTCACTTACTTATAAGTTCACGGAGGCTCACTGACTTGCCGCCTTGACGCATCACGAATGCTTTTGTGGAAAATGGGCACTCCGACAAGATACATCCCCCTCCAGCGAGGGGGAACGTATGTAAACTACGCGTTAACAGCGCACAACTCAAGCAGTCGGCGCGATATTGTCGCTGACGTTGTCTTTCAGGTTGTGCGAAATGGCCAGAGCAATCAGTTTATCTTCCAGCGCAAAGCGTGCTTCCAGGGCTTCGCCGATATCCGATAGCGCCTGCTGGAACTCAAGATAGTTATCGTGATCGATGGCGTTTTCGAGGCAGGAGTCGTAGTAATCCATAATCTGCTGGGTGTTGGCTTCCAGCTGAGGATAGAGCTTCGTGGCCGCCAAAAGTGGCGTATCACCTTCCATTTCCCCAAGAATGCGTTCATAAATACTAAAATGGCCTGAGGAGAGGTAATCCACCAGGCTTTGGCAAAAGTTATCCAGCGCCTTTTCATTCAGTCGCATAAAGGATTCTTTGCCGGGTTTCAGGCCAACCAGCTTGTAGTAAGCCACGAGCAAATGCTTACGTACATGCAGCCAGCGATCGACCAGTTTATTACTGCCTCCAACACGTTCCGTTAGGTTTTCCAGCTGGTTTAACATGGTTGACTCCGCAAGTTTAAGAAAATAACGTTGCTCACCAGAATGTAAATATAATGTTAAAATTGCCAGTAAAACGAAGGTAGTGCAATAGATATGGATCGTATTATTGAAAAATTAGATCGCGGCTGGTGGATCGTCAGTCACGAACAAAAATTATGGTTACCCGACGGGGAATTACCACATGGCGAAGCGGTAAATTTTAATCTTGTCGGGCAACACGCACTGCATATTGGCGAATGGCAAGGCGACGCGGTCTGGATGGTGCGTCAGGATCGTCGGCATGATATGGGATCGTTGCGCCAGCTACTGGATCAGGATCCGGGGCTGTTTCAGCTGGCGGGGCGCGGTATTCAGCTGGCTGAATTTTACCGCTCGCATAAATTCTGCGGCTACTGCGGGCATTCTATGCATCCCAGCAAAACCGAATGGGCGATGCTGTGTAGCCACTGCCGCGAGCGCTATTACCCGCAAATTGCTCCCTGTATGATCGTGGCGATTCGCCGGGACGATTCTATCCTGCTGGCGCAGCATACCCGGCACCGTAATGGTGTACACACGGTGCTGGCCGGGTTCGTCGAAGTCGGAGAGACCCTTGAGCAGGCGGTGGCCCGTGAGGTTATGGAAGAGTGTGGCCTGAAGGTGAAAAATCTGCGCTATGTAACCTCCCAGCCCTGGCCGTTCCCGCAGTCGCTGATGACTGCATTTATGGCGGAGTATGACAGCGGCGAGATTGTCATTGATAAGAAAGAGCTGTTACAGGCAGGCTGGTACCGCTACGACGATTTACCGCTGCTGCCGCCGCCGGGTACCGTAGCGCGTCGCCTGATTGAAGATACCGTGGCAATGTGCCGGGCCGACGAGGAATGACGTGATACAATAACGGCCTGACGCATTAAGGAACTGCAAAATGACCGAACTGAAGAACGATCGTTATCTGCGTGCGCTGCTGCGCCAACCCGTTGATGTGACCCCGGTGTGGATGATGCGCCAGGCTGGCCGCTATTTACCGGAGTACAAAGCGACTCGCGCACAGGCGGGCGACTTTATGTCGCTGTGTAAAAACGCCGAGCTGGCCTGCGAAGTGACATTGCAGCCGCTGCGCCGCTATGCGCTGGATGCGGCGATCCTCTTCTCGGACATTTTGACTATTCCGGACGCGATGGGGCTGGGGCTCTATTTCGAAACCGGCGAAGGCCCACGCTTCACGTCGACAATTACCTGCAAGGCCGATGTCGACAAACTGCCGGTGCCCGATCCGGAAGATGAGCTCGGCTACGTGATGAATGCTGTGCGCACGATTCGCCGTGAACTCAAAGGCGACGTTCCACTGATCGGCTTCTCCGGTAGCCCGTGGACGCTGGCGACCTACATGATTGAAGGGGGCAGCAGTAAGGCCTTCACCGTCATCAAGAAAATGATGTATGCCGACCCACAGGCGCTGCATGCGCTGCTTGATAAGCTGGCAAAAAGCGTCACGCTATACCTTAACGCCCAGATCAAAGCGGGCGCCCAGTCGGTGATGATTTTCGATACCTGGGGTGGCGTGCTGACCGGCCGCGATTATCAGCAGTTCTCGCTGTATTACATGCACAAAATTGTCGATGGTCTGCTGCGTGAAAACGAAGGGCGCCGCGTACCGGTTACGCTGTTCACCAAAGGCGGTGGGCAGTGGCTGGAAGCAATGGCGGAGACCGGTTGCGATGCCCTCGGGCTCGACTGGACGACGGATATTGCCGACGCACGTCGTCGCGTGGGTCACAAAGTTGCGCTGCAGGGCAATATGGACCCTTCAATGCTCTATGCGCCTGCTGGACGCATTGAAGATGAAGTCGCAACCATACTTGCTGGTTTTGGCCAGGGGGAAGGCCATGTCTTCAACCTGGGCCACGGTATCCATCAGGATGTGAATCCTGAACACGCTGGCGTATTTGTTGAAGCGGTACACCGGCTGTCAGCACAATACCATCGCTAAGGAATGAGTATGGATCTGGCGTCGCTACGCGCCCGTCAGCAGGAGCTGGCAGCATCGGTTATTCGCGAGGATCGGTTGGATCAGGACTCTCTCGGATTGATCGGCGGAGCGGACGTCGGTTTTGAGCAAGAAGGTGAAGTCACGCGGGCGGCTATTGTGCTGCTCGCTTACCCTTCGCTGGAGCTGGTTGAGTACCAGGTGGCACGTGTGCCCACCACCATGCCTTATATCCCCGGTTTTCTCTCCTTTCGTGAAACGCCCGCGCTGTTGGCGGCGTGGCAGCAGCTTTCACGAAAGCCGGGTCTGTTATTTGTTGATGGCCACGGTATTTCCCATCCCCGACGCCTGGGTGTGGCCAGTCATTTTGGTCTGCTGGTTGACGTGCCGACCATTGGTGTGGCGAAAAGGCGCCTGTGCGGGCAATTTACGCTGCCGGGCGACGAACCAGGGGCGCTGGCGCCGCTGACGGATAAAAACGAACAGCTTGCATGGGTGTGGCGCAGCAAAGCGCGCTGCAATCCTCTGTTTATCAGCACCGGCCATCGCGTTGCCCTCGATAGCGCACTGGCGTGGGTACAGCGCTGCACCAGAGGTTATCGTCTGCCAGAGCCCACGCGCTGGGCCGATGCGGTTGCTTCGCAGCGTCCGGCATTTGTGCGTTGGCAAGCAAATCACCGCTGATTCAGGTACACTGCGGCTAATTTCTGACTTCGAGAATTCATCATGTTACAAAACCCGATTCATCTGCGCCTGGAGAAGCTGGAAAGCTGGCAGCACGTCACCTTTATGGCCTGTTTGTGCGAGCGCATGTACCCCAATTACGCCATGTTCTGCCAGCAAACCGAATTTGCTGACGGCCAGCTGTATCGCCGTATCCTCGATCTGATTTGGGAAACGCTGACGGTCAAAGATGCGAAGGTGAATTTTGATAGTCAGCTGGAAAAGCTGGAAGAGGCGATCCCGGTAGCCGACGATTTCGATATGTACGGGGTCTATCCGGCTATCGATGCTTGCGTCGCTCTGAGCGAACTGGTTCATTCGCGTCTGAGTGGAGAGACGCTTGAGCACGCGATTGAAGTGAGTAAGAGTTCCATTACCACCGTCGCAATGCTGGAAATGACCCAGGCTGGTCGCGAAATGACCGATGAAGAGCTCAAAGTAAACCCAGCGGTAGAGCAGGAATGGGATATTCAGTGGGAAATTTTTCGCCTGCTGGCCGAATGCGAAGAACGCGATATTGAGCTGATCAAAGGACTGCGTGCCGACCTCCGTGAGGCCGGTGAGAGCAATATTGGTATAAATTTTCAGCAGTGAGACCAGAAAACGTGATTTACCGCCTGAATTGTAGCGTCTGAAGGCTTCCATTCCGCCCCCCGTCTGGTCTACATTTGGAGGGCGAAAAAAAGTGGCTATCGGTGCGTGTATGCAGGAGAGTGCTTTTCAGGCATTTCCGTCGCACTCGGTGCTTAGCAAGCGATAAACACATTGTAAGGATAACTTATGAACAAGACTCAACTGATTGATGTAATTGCGGACAAAGCTGACCTGTCCAAAGCACAGGCAAAAGCTGCCCTGGAATCTACCCTGGCTGCAATTACTGAGTCTCTGAAAGAAGGTGATGCTGTTCAACTGGTTGGTTTCGGTACCTTCAAAGTGAACCACCGCGCTGAGCGTACTGGCCGCAACCCGCAGACCGGTAACGAAATCAAAATTGCCGCTGCTAACGTGCCGGCGTTTGTTTCTGGTAAAGCTCTGAAAGACGCAGTTAAGTAAGACTGCGTGGCAGTGTACAGTTTTAACGAAGGGGCCTTAAAGCCCCTTTTGTCTATCTGGCGTCGCGCGTTGATGCTGGCGGGCGTTGTGCTGATCTCTGCCTGCAGCCATGATTCCTCTGTTCCGCCTTTTACCGCTAGCGGTTATGCGGACAACCAGGGGGCGATGCGTATCTGGCGTCTGGATGCCAACGGTGAAGTGCATCTTCTTGCTGCCTTTAGCCCGTGGCGTCACGGCAATACCTCAACCAGCGAATACCGCTGGCAGGGTGACAGACTCACGCTTATCGAACTCAACGTATACGGCAAACCCACGGAACATATTCGGGCCCGCTTTGATGACCAGGGCGAGCTGAGCTTTATGCAGCGCGAAGTGGACGGACAAAAGCAGCAGCTTTCCAGCGATCAGGTGGCGCTTTACCGCTACCGGGCAACGCAAATTCGCCGAACCAGCGACGCATTACGCCAGGGACGCGTTGTCCTGCGCCAGGGGCGCTGGCATGCCAACCACACGGTAACGACCTGTGAAGGGCAAATCGTGAAGCCAGATCTGGATGCGCGAGCCTTAGCTCACATTCAACGTCGCCAGAATCACTCCTCCGTTGAGGTGAGCGTGGCGTGGCTGGAAGCATCGGACGGTGCTCAGCTCTTGCTGGTGGCCAACGAAGACTTCTGTACCTGGCAGCCGCAGGAGAAAACCTTCTGACGCTCTGTCAGAGACGCTTTACACTCCCCCCGCAATCCCTGTTTCTCTCCGCCGCCGTTCTTCAGCACGATGATACTTCTCTGAAGCGCACAGCCGCGTAAACCTGATGGCTGATGCCGGGCTGACGATAAAAAAACGGACGGCCCCAAACTGGAGCCGCCCGTCAATAACGCTTTCCCTGAGATAATACTCAGACGCTAGTCTTGCTCACGAGCAATGGCACGCCAGCCGATATCGCTACGGCTGAAGCTACCTTCCCAGTGAATACCGGTCAGCAGTTCGTAGGCACGCTGCTGCGCCTGGGCAACGGTATCGCCTAATGCCGTCACGCACAGTACGCGCCCGCCGTTAGTCACGACGCGCTGGCCGTCGGCAAGCTTTGTCCCGGCATGGAATACCTTGCCATCCGCCGCGTCTTCCTGTGGCAGACCGAAGATCTCGTCGCCGGTGGCGTAGTTGCCCGGGTAGCCGCCGGCAGCGACCACAACGCCCAGTGAAGCGCGAGTGTCCCACTCGGAGGTCTTCTCATCCAGCTTCCCGTCACAGGCGGCGAGGCACAGCTCCACCATATCGGATTTCATACGCAGCATAATGGGCTGCGTTTCCGGATCGCCGAAACGGCAGTTGAACTCGATGACTTTTGGATTACCCTGTTGGTCGATCATCAGGCCGGCGTACAGGAAGCCGGTATAGGTATTGCCTTCTGCCGCCATGCCTTTGACCGTTGGCCAAATGATGCGATCCATGGTGCGCTGATGAACCTCATCCGTCACCACCGGGGCGGGAGAGTAAGCGCCCATGCCGCCGGTATTCGGACCGGTATCGCCATTGCCCACGCGTTTGTGGTCCTGGCTGGTGGCCATCGGCAGGATGTGCTCGCCGTCGACCATGACGATAAAACTGGCTTCTTCACCGTCGAGGAACTCTTCGATCACGATCCGGTGACCCGCATCGCCAAAGGCGTTGCCTGCCAGCATATCCTGAACTGCATCTTCCGCTTCTTGCAGCGTCATCGCGACAATCACGCCTTTACCGGCAGCCAGACCGTCAGCTTTGATAACAATCGGGGCGCCTTTTTCACGCAGGTAGGCCAGCGCAGGCTCGACGTCGGTGAAATTCTGATATTCCGCCGTTGGAATGTTATGGCGTGCAAGGAAATCTTTGGTAAACGCTTTAGAGCCTTCCAGCTGAGCGGCGCCTTCGGTCGGGCCGAAAATTTTCAGGCCCGCAGCGCGGAATGCATCCACAATGCCAATCACCAGCGGCGCTTCCGGGCCGACGATGGTCAGATCGATTTTTTCGCTCTGTGCAAAGCTCAGCAGTGCCGGAATGTCTGTCACGCCGATATTGACGTTTTTCAGCGCAGGTTCCAGAGCAGTACCGGCGTTACCCGGTGCAACGTAAACGGTGTCAACCAGCGGAGACTGTGCCGCTTTCCACCCCAGCGCGTGCTCGCGGCCGCCGTTGCCAATCACTAATACTTTCATGTTCTGCTCCGTGAATTAATGGCGGAAGTGGCGCATGTCGGTGAAGATCATCGCAATGCCGTGTTCGTCGGCGGCGGCAATGACTTCTTCGTCGCGAATAGAGCCACCCGGTTGAATCACGCAGGTTACGCCAACCGCTGCGGCTGCATCGATGCCGTCACGGAATGGGAAGAAGGCATCCGATGCCATTGCCGAGCCTTGAACTTCCAGACCTTCGTCAGCGGCTTTGATACCGGCAATTTTAGCGGAGTAAACGCGGCTCATCTGCCCTGCGCCTATACCGATTGTCATGTTCTCTTTGGCGTAAACAATTGCGTTGGATTTTACGAACTTGGCGACCTTCCAGCAGAATAGCGCGTCGCGGAGTTCTTGCTCTGACGGCTGGCGTTTGCTGACCACGCGCAGTTCGCCTGCGGTGACCATGCCCAGGTCACGATCCTGTACCAGCAGACCGCCGTTAACGCGTTTGAAATCGAGACCCGGTACACGTGCTGCCCACTCGCCGCAGATCAGTACGCGGACGTTCTGCTTGGCGGCCGTAATCTTCAATGCCTCTTCGCTGGCGGAAGGTGCAATAATCACTTCAACAAACTGGCGAGAGATGATGGCCTGTGCGGTTTCAGCATCCAGCTCGCGGTTGAAGGCGATAATGCCGCCGAATGCGGAAGTCGGGTCAGTTTTGTAGGCGCGATTGTAAGCATCCAGAATTGAGTCGCTGACCGCGACGCCGCACGGGTTGGCGTGTTTAACAATGACGCAGGCCGGCTCGTTGAACTCTTTCACGCACTCCAGCGCTGCATCGGTGTCGGCGATGTTGTTATAGGAAAGCGCTTTACCCTGAATCTGGGTAGCGGTGGCAACGGAGGCTTCTTTAATTTCTTCTTCTATATAGAAGGCCGCCTGCTGATGGCTATTCTCGCCGTAGCGCATATCCTGCTTCTTAATGAAGTTCAGATTCAACGTGCGCGGGAAACGGCCGGACGCTTCCTGAGTATCACCGTGATAGGCCGGGACCATGCTGCCAAAGTAGTTGGCAATCATGCTGTCGTAGGCTGCGGTGTGCTCGAAAGCTTTAATCGCGAGGTCGAAACGGGTTTCCAGGGTCAGGGAACCGTCGTTGGCATCCATCTCTTTAATAATGGCGTTGTAGTCATGGCTCTTCACGACGATAGCCACGTCTTTATGGTTCTTGGCCGCGGAGCGCACCATCGTCGGGCCACCGATATCGATATTCTCAACCGCATCTTCCAGCGAGCAACCTTCGCGAGCGACAGTTTGAGCAAATGGATAAAGGTTAACGACAACCATATCGATAGGAGAGATCGCATGCTGTGCCATGATCTCATCATCCTGGCCGCGACGGCCGAGAATGCCGCCGTGCACTTTTGGATGCAGGGTCTTAACGCGTCCATCCATCATTTCCGGGAAACCGGTGTAGTCAGAGACTTCGGTTACCGGCAGACCTTTCTCAGCCAGCAGGCGTGCGGTACCACCCGTAGACAGTAGCTCAACACCACGAGCGGAAAGAGCCTGCGCGAATTCGACGATACCGGCCTTGTCAGAAACACTGAGTAGAGCGCGGCGGACTGGACGACGTTGTTGCATGGTATTAAATCCCCAGGATTTGAACATTACAGAGAGCGTTAGGTGAGTTTTCGTCTAAAAACTCACCTAACGCGCCCAACCGGGCATCCTTGTCATAGCGCGGCATTGTAACGAAAACGTTTGCGCAACGCTCGCGAATTTTTATCTTTCTCTTTTTTGCCGGTCTCTCCTCTATATAGAAGAGCATTTTGCCGGTCTTTATCGACCAGGGATGCAGGTGGTCTGTGGATAATTCTGTGTGTAACAGGGTATAAAGCGGGGTTTTGCTGGGGAATGCAGCAGTCAGTCATTTTTCTGCAATTTTTCTATTGCGGGCTCTCGAGAACTCCCTATAATGCGCCTCCATCGACACGGAACAACGGCAAACAAGCCGCCGGGTTGAAAGAGAAAACTTCTGAAAAATGAGGTTGACTCTGAAAGAGGAAAACGTATTATACGGGACCTCGCAACGGTGAGCGAAAGCCGCGTTGCACTGCTCTTTAACAATTTATCAGACAATCTGTGTGGGCACTCAAAGTGACATGGATTCTTAACGTCCTCGGACGAAAAATGAATACCAAGTCTCTGAGTGAACACGTAATTCATTACGAAGTTTAATTCACGAGCATCAAACTTAAATTGAAGAGTTTGATCATGGCTCAGATTGAACGCTGGCGGCAGGCCTAACACATGCAAGTCGAGCGGTAGCACAGAAGAGCTTGCTCTTTGGGTGACGAGCGGCGGACGGGTGAGTAATGTCTGGGAAACTGCCTGATGGAGGGGGATAACTACTGGAAACGGTAGCTAATACCGCATAACGTCGAAAGACCAAAGTGGGGGACCTTCGGGCCTCATGCCATCAGATGTGCCCAGATGGGATTAGCTAGTAGGTGGGGTAATGGCTCACCTAGGCGACGATCCCTAGCTGGTCTGAGAGGATGACCAGCCACACTGGAACTGAGACACGGTCCAGACTCCTACGGGAGGCAGCAGTGGGGAATATTGCACAATGGGCGCAAGCCTGATGCAGCCATGCCGCGTGTATGAAGAAGGCCTTCGGGTTGTAAAGTACTTTCAGCGAGGAGGAAGGCATTAAGGTTAATAACCTTGGTGATTGACGTTACTCGCAGAAGAAGCACCGGCTAACTCCGTGCCAGCAGCCGCGGTAATACGGAGGGTGCAAGCGTTAATCGGAATTACTGGGCGTAAAGCGCACGCAGGCGGTTTGTTAAGTCAGATGTGAAATCCCCGGGCTCAACCTGGGAACTGCATTTGAAACTGGCAAGCTTGAGTCTTGTAGAGGGGGGTAGAATTCCAGGTGTAGCGGTGAAATGCGTAGAGATCTGGAGGAATACCGGTGGCGAAGGCGGCCCCCTGGACAAAGACTGACGCTCAGGTGCGAAAGCGTGGGGAGCAAACAGGATTAGATACCCTGGTAGTCCACGCTGTAAACGATGTCGACTTGGAGGTTGTTCCCTTGAGGAGTGGCTTCCGGAGCTAACGCGTTAAGTCGACCGCCTGGGGAGTACGGCCGCAAGGTTAAAACTCAAATGAATTGACGGGGGCCCGCACAAGCGGTGGAGCATGTGGTTTAATTCGATGCAACGCGAAGAACCTTACCTACTCTTGACATCCAGAGAACTTAGCAGAGATGCTTTGGTGCCTTCGGGAACTCTGAGACAGGTGCTGCATGGCTGTCGTCAGCTCGTGTTGTGAAATGTTGGGTTAAGTCCCGCAACGAGCGCAACCCTTATCCTTTGTTGCCAGCGGTTCGGCCGGGAACTCAAAGGAGACTGCCAGTGATAAACTGGAGGAAGGTGGGGATGACGTCAAGTCATCATGGCCCTTACGAGTAGGGCTACACACGTGCTACAATGGCATATACAAAGAGAAGCGACCTCGCGAGAGCAAGCGGACCTCATAAAGTATGTCGTAGTCCGGATCGGAGTCTGCAACTCGACTCCGTGAAGTCGGAATCGCTAGTAATCGTGGATCAGAATGCCACGGTGAATACGTTCCCGGGCCTTGTACACACCGCCCGTCACACCATGGGAGTGGGTTGCAAAAGAAGTAGGTAGCTTAACCTTCGGGAGGGCGCTTACCACTTTGTGATTCATGACTGGGGTGAAGTCGTAACAAGGTAACCGTAGGGGAACCTGCGGTTGGATCACCTCCTTACCTGAAAGAACCTGCCTTTGTAGTGTCCACACAGATTGTCTGATGAAAAGTAAATAGCAAGGCGTCTTGCGATTGAGACTTCAGTGTCCCCTTCGTCTAGAGGCCCAGGACACCGCCCTTTCACGGCGGTAACAGGGGTTCGAATCCCCTAGGGGACGCCACTTGCTGGTTTGTGAGTGAAAGTCGCCGACCTCAGTATCTCAAAACTGATTCTCCGGAATCATGTTTGAGATATTTGCTCTTTAAAAATCTGGATCAAGCTGAAAATTGAAACGACACACTGTTTCCTTTCTCCGTAATAAGAAAGGAAAAATGGTGTGTTCGAGTCTCTCAAATTTTCGCAATGCGAACTGTTTTACGAAACAGTTTCGGGTTGTGAGGTTAAGCGACTAAGCGTACACGGTGGATGCCCTGGCAGTCAGAGGCGATGAAGGACGTGCTAATCTGCGATAAGCGTCGGTAAGGTGATATGAACCGTTATAACCGGCGATTTCCGAATGGGGAAACCCAGTGTGATTCGTCACACTATCGTTAAGTGAATACATAGCTTAACGAAGCGAACCGGGGGAACTGAAACATCTAAGTACCCCGAGGAAAAGAAATCAACCGAGATTCCCCCAGTAGCGGCGAGCGAACGGGGAGCAGCCCAGAACCTGAATCAGTTTGTGTGTTAGTGGAAGCGTCTGGAAAGTCGCAGGGTACAGGGTGATACTCCCGTACACTAAAATGCACATTCTGTGAGTTCGAAGAGTAGGGCGGGACACGTGGTATCCTGTCTGAATATGGGGGGACCATCCTCCAAGGCTAAATACTCCTGACTGACCGATAGTGAACCAGTACCGTGAGGGAAAGGCGAAAAGAACCCCGGCGAGGGGAGTGAAAAAGAACCTGAAACCGTGTACGTACAAGCAGTGGGAGCCTCTTTATGGGGTGACTGCGTACCTTTTGTATAATGGGTCAGCGACTTATATTCTGTAGCAAGGTTAACCGTATAGGGGAGCCGCAGGGAAACCGAGTCTTAACTGGGCGTTAAGTTGCAGGGTATAGACCCGAAACCCGGTGATCTAGCCATGGGCAGGTTGAAGGTTGGGTAACACTAACTGGAGGACCGAACCGACTAATGTTGAAAAATTAGCGGATGACTTGTGGCTGGGGGTGAAAGGCCAATCAAACCGGGAGATAGCTGGTTCTCCCCGAAAGCTATTTAGGTAGCGCCTCGTGAACTCATCTTCGGGGGTAGAGCACTGTTTCGGCTAGGGGGTCATCCCGACTTACCAACCCGATGCAAACTACGAATACCGAAGAATGTTATCACGGGAGACACACGGCGGGTGCTAACGTCCGTCGTGAAGAGGGAAACAACCCAGACCGCCAGCTAAGGTCCCAAAGTCATGGTTAAGTGGGAAACGATGTGGGAAGGCACAGACAGCCAGGATGTTGGCTTAGAAGCAGCCATCATTTAAAGAAAGCGTAATAGCTCACTGGTCGAGTCGGCCTGCGCGGAAGATGTAACGGGGCTAAACCATGCACCGAAGCTGCGGCAGCGACGCTTATGCGTTGTTGGGTAGGGGAGCGTTCTGTAAGCCGTTGAAGGTGGCCTGTGAGGGTTGCTGGAGGTATCAGAAGTGCGAATGCTGACATAAGTAACGATAAAGCGGGTGAAAAGCCCGCTCGCCGGAAGACCAAGGGTTCCTGTCCAACGTTAATCGGGGCAGGGTGAGTCGACCCCTAAGGCGAGGCCGAAAGGCGTAGTCGATGGGAAACAGGTTAATATTCCTGTACTCGGTGTTACTGCGAAGGGGGACGGAGAAGGCTATGTTAGCCGGGCGACGGTTGTCCCGGTTTAAGCATGTAGGCGGAGCGTTTAGGTAAATCCGGACGCTTATTAAACGCTGAGGTGTGATGACGAGGCACTACGGTGCTGAAGTAACAAATGCCCTGCTTCCAGGAAAAGCCTCTAAGCATCAGGTAACATCAAATCGTACCCCAAACCGACACAGGTGGTCAGGTAGAGAATACCAAGGCGCTTGAGAGAACTCGGGTGAAGGAACTAGGCAAAATGGTGCCGTAACTTCGGGAGAAGGCACGCTGATGGTAGGTGAAGTGACTTGCTCACGGAGCTGAAATCAGTCGAAGATACCAGCTGGCTGCAACTGTTTATTAAAAACACAGCACTGTGCAAACACGAAAGTGGACGTATACGGTGTGACGCCTGCCCGGTGCCGGAAGGTTAATTGATGGGGTTATCCGTAAGGAGAAGCTCTTGATCGAAGCCCCGGTAAACGGCGGCCGTAACTATAACGGTCCTAAGGTAGCGAAATTCCTTGTCGGGTAAGTTCCGACCTGCACGAATGGCGTAATGATGGCCAGGCTGTCTCCACCCGAGACTCAGTGAAATTGAACTCGCTGTGAAGATGCAGTGTACCCGCGGCAAGACGGAAAGACCCCGTGAACCTTTACTATAGCTTGACACTGAACATTGAGCCTTGATGTGTAGGATAGGTGGGAGGCTTTGAAGTGTGGACGCCAGTCTGCATGGAGCCAACCTTGAAATACCACCCTTTAATGTTTGATGTTCTAACGTAGACCCGTGATCCGGGTTGCGGACAGTGTCTGGTGGGTAGTTTGACTGGGGCGGTCTCCTCCTAAAGAGTAACGGAGGAGCACGAAGGTTAGCTAATCCTGGTCGGACATCAGGAGGTTAGTGCAATGGCATAAGCTAGCTTGACTGCGAGCGTGACGGCGCGAGCAGGTGCGAAAGCAGGTCATAGTGATCCGGTGGTTCTGAATGGAAGGGCCATCGCTCAACGGATAAAAGGTACTCCGGGGATAACAGGCTGATACCGCCCAAGAGTTCATATCGACGGCGGTGTTTGGCACCTCGATGTCGGCTCATCACATCCTGGGGCTGAAGTAGGTCCCAAGGGTATGGCTGTTCGCCATTTAAAGTGGTACGCGAGCTGGGTTTAGAACGTCGTGAGACAGTTCGGTCCCTATCTGCCGTGGGCGCTGGAGAATTGAGGGGGCTGCTCCTAGTACGAGAGGACCGGAGTGGACGCATCACTGGTGTTCGGGTTGTCATGCCAATGGCATTGCCCGGTAGCTAAATGCGGAAAAGATAAGTGCTGAAAGCATCTAAGCACGAAACTTGCCCCGAGATGAGTTCTCCCTGACTCCTTGAGAGTCCTGAAGGAACGTTGAAGACTACGACGTTGATAGGTCGGGTGTGTAAGCGTAGCGATACGTTGAGCTAACCGATACTAATGAACCGTGAGGCTTAACCTTACAACGCCGAAGCTGTTTTGGCGAAGAGACGAAATTGATTTTCAGCCTGATGACAGATTATTCACTGCGCAGAGATGCGGGGTGGAAACAGAATTTGCCTGGCGGCAATAGCGCGGTGGTCCCACCTGACCCCATGCCGAACTCAGAAGTGAAACGCCGTAGCGCCGATGGTAGTGTGGGGTCTCCCCATGTGAGAGTAGGGAACTGCCAGGCATCAAACAAGTAAGAAGCCCATCCTGACGGATGGGCTTTTTGCGTTTTTGCCGGTAATGCCAGGTAGCCCGGACAAGGCGCCGCGCGCCGCCTCCGGGGACGTATCCCTGTCAGGCTTGTTACGTTTAACGCGTGGAATGACGCAGATGCAGTAGCGGGTAAGGCCGGCCATGATCGTCATGTGCTGAACGCCCGCTAACCACAAATCCCATTTTCGCGTAAAACCCTACAGCCTGGGTATTCTGCTCATTCACATCGGTAGTGAGTCCCGGGATCAATGCCAGGGCATGCGTAACTAACTGGCGACCCACGCCCATACCGTGAAAGCCTGGATCAACAAAAAGGGCTTCCAGATGCTGTTCTGAAAGCAGCATCAATGCGCAGGGCTTATCCTCATTGGTGGTTGCGACCCATAGCGGCGCCAGAGGAAAAAAGGCGCACACCTGCCGATCAATTTCCCTTCGGTCCTGCTCAGAAAGAAAATGATGCGTTGCATCAACGGAACGACGCCAAATTTCAATCAGTTGTTCGCTTTCGTCACTGCGCGAACGGCGAATCATCATGTTCATGATATTTCCTTGCGATTAACCGCTGTATTCTAGCCCGGAGATGGGTGAAACTTTCTCACCTTCATCTTGCAGACTCGACATTTTATTTATTCCTGGTTATTGTTAGCTGTCTGGATGTCTAAACGTTTATACGTATGCTATGAGGTAATAAAGTTATGCCGATTCGGGTGCAGGACGAGCTACCAGCCGTCAATTTCTTGCGTAGTGAGAACGTCTTTGTGATGACGGCTACGCGTGCAACGACTCAGGAAATTCGTCCGCTGAAGGTGCTTATCCTTAACCTGATGCCGAAAAAAATCGAGACGGAAAACCAGTTTTTGCGCCTGCTCTCGAATTCTCCGCTGCAGCTTGATATCCAGCTTCTACGTATTGATGCGCGTGAATCTCGTAATACGCCGAGTGAGCACCTGAACAACTTTTACTGTAACTTCGACGATATTTGCGACCAGAATTTTGACGGATTGATCGTTACCGGCGCACCGCTGGGACTGGTTGAATTTAACGATGTTGCCTACTGGCCACAGATCAAACAGGTGCTGGAGTGGGCGAAAGATCACGTCACCTCCACGCTTTTTGTCTGCTGGGCGGTGCAGGCCGCGCTCAATATTCTGTACGGTATTCCTAAGCAGACTCGCGCAGAAAAAATTTCCGGCGTTTATGAACATCATATCCTGCATCCCCATGCGTTACTGACCCGCGGTTTTGATGACTCTTTCCTCGCCCCGCATTCTCGCTACGCGGATTTCCCGGCGGCGCTGATTCGCGACTATACCGATTTAGAGATCCTGGCAGAAACAGAAGAGGGTGATGCTTACTTGTTTGCCAGCAAAGATAAGCGTATTGCATTTGTGACCGGGCACCCGGAATACGATGCTAACACGCTGGCCAGCGAGTTTTTCCGCGACGTGGAAGCCGGTCTGAGTCCGGACATTCCATACAACTATTTTCCGCAAAACGATCCGCAAAACAAACCGCGAGCCACCTGGCGCAGCCATGGGAATCTGCTGTTTGCAAACTGGCTCAACTATTACGTCTACCAGATCACTCCATACGATCTGCGGAATATGAATCCGACTTTAGATTAATCCTCCAGACAACGCGATCCTTAAGCGTTTCAGCATTTTGCCTCTGGCACCTTCGGGTGCCTTTTTTGTTTCCGAAATTCACTTCATGATTGTAATTAACTTTAATCTCAGTGTTATCAATATGTTGCATTGATATTAAATTAAAAATGGAAATAGTTTTTGATTTTGGAATTTTATTGAGTAGTCTTAATTGTGTTGAGCGAAAAGCAGACAACGATCGTTCACTCGCGCCAGCGGGATCAACCAACAGGAGCTACACAATGACGCAACAGGCGACAATCACTGATGAACTGGCCTTTAGCCGGCCCTTTGGCGAGCAGGAAAAGCAGATTTTAACGCCTGAGGCGGTGGAATTTCTGACGGAACTGGTAAGCCGCTTTACGCCTGAGCGCAACAAACTGCTGGCGGCACGTATCCAGCAACAGCAGGCTATTGATGCAGGAAGGCTCCCTGATTTTATTTCGGAAACGGCTTCCATTAGAGAAGGTGACTGGACAATCCGCGGTATTCCCGCTGATTTGCAGGACCGCCGTGTAGAAATCACCGGCCCCGTTGAGCGCAAAATGGTGATTAACGCCCTCAATGCTAACGTAAAAGTCTTTATGGCGGACTTTGAAGATTCACTGGCGCCGGACTGGAACAAAGTGATTGATGGCCAGATTAACCTGCGCGATGCGGTGAACGGCACCATCAGCTACGCCAACGAAGCCGGTAAAATTTATCAGCTCAAGCCCGATCCGGCGGTTCTGGTGTGCCGCGTGCGTGGTCTGCACCTGCCGGAAAAGCATGTTACGTGGCGCGGTGAGTCGATTCCCGGCAGCTTGTTTGATTTCGCACTCTATTTTTTCCACAACTACAAAAACCTGCTGGCGAAAGGCTCCGGACCTTACTTTTATCTGCCGAAAACCCAGGCCTGGCAGGAAGCGACATGGTGGAGCGACGTCTTTAGCTACACCGAAGACCGGTTTGCACTGCCGCGCGGTACGATCAAGGCCACGCTGTTAATTGAAACACTGCCAGCGGTATTCCAGATGGATGAAATTCTGCATGCGCTGCGGGACCATATCGTCGGCCTGAACTGCGGCCGCTGGGATTATATTTTTAGCTACATCAAAACGTTAAAAAACCATGGTGACCGTGTATTACCCGATCGCCAGGTCGTCACTATGGATAAGCCTTTCCTTAATGCCTATTCGCGTCTGTTAATTAAGACCTGCCATAAACGCGGTGCATTCGCGATGGGCGGTATGGCGGCATTTATCCCCAGTAAAGATGCCGATCGCAACCGCCAGGTTCTCGCGAAGGTGACCGCAGATAAAGAACTGGAAGCGAAAAACGGCCACGACGGTACCTGGATTGCTCATCCGGGTCTGGCGGATACCGCCATGGCGGTTTTCAACCAGGTACTGGGCGAACGACCTAACCAGCTGTTCGTCAGCCGGGAAGAGGATGCACCGATGACCGCCGACCAGCTGCTGGCTCCCTGTGAAGGCGAACGTACTGAAGCGGGGATGCGCGCCAATATTCGCGTCGCCGTGCAGTACATCGAGGCCTGGATTTCCGGTAATGGCTGCGTACCGATTTACGGTCTGATGGAAGATGCGGCGACCGCCGAAATCTCGCGGACCTCCATCTGGCAATGGATTCACCATCAGAAAACGCTCAGTGACGGCACGCCGGTCACCAAGGCGCTGTTCCGCCAGTGGCTGGCGGAAGAACTGATGGTGATTCAGGAAGAGCTGGGCGAACACCGCTACAGCAGCGGACGTTTTGACGATGCCGCACGCCTGATGGAACAGATCACCACCTCAGAGGAGTTGATCGACTTCCTGACGCTGCCAGGCTATCGCCTGCTGGCATAACAACCCGGTTACTTTGCTCGTCTTTTCGGCCGCGGCCAAACGGCCTTCACTGATAATGCCTGGGAAGCCAGGAGAAAATAATGGAGCATCTGCACATGAAAACCCGTACCCAACAAATCGAAGAATTAAACAAAGAGTGGACCCAGCCACGTTGGGAAGGCATTACCCGCCCATACAGCGCTGAAGACGTGGTGAAATTACGCGGCTCGGTCAATCCGGAATGCACGCTGGCGCAGCTCGGGGCGGCCAAAATGTGGCGGTTACTGCATGGTGAAGCGAAAAAAGGGTACATCAACAGCCTCGGCGCGTTGACTGGCGGGCAGGCATTGCAGCAGGCGAAGGCCGGGATCGAGGCCATTTACCTCTCCGGCTGGCAGGTGGCGGCGGATGCGAACCTCGCCTCCAGCATGTACCCGGATCAATCGCTGTATCCGGCAAACTCGGTACCGGCGGTGGTCGATCGGATCAATAACACGTTCCGCCGCGCCGATCAGATCCAGTGGTCAACGGGTATTGAACCTGGCGATCCTCGCTACACCGACTATTTCCTGCCGATTGTGGCCGATGCTGAAGCGGGTTTTGGTGGCGTACTCAACGCGTTTGAGCTGATGAAATCGATGATTGAAGCCGGTGCAGCGGCGGTTCACTTCGAAGATCAGCTGGCATCGGTGAAGAAATGCGGGCATATGGGCGGCAAAGTGCTGGTACCGACTCAGGAAGCGATCCAGAAACTGGTCGCAGCGCGCCTGGCCGCGGATGTGATGGGGGTTCCCACGCTGGTGATTGCGCGAACGGATGCCGATGCTGCCGATTTGATTACTTCTGACTGCGATCCGTACGATCGTGAATTTGTCTCCGGCGATCGTACCAGCGAAGGCTTTTTCCGTACCCATGCTGGTATCGAACAGGCGATCAGTCGCGGTCTGGCCTATGCGCCATATGCGGACCTGGTGTGGTGCGAGACGTCAAAACCCGATCTCGATCAGGCACGCCGGTTTGCGGAAGCGATCCACGCGCGTTTCCCGGGCAAACTGCTGGCCTACAACTGCTCGCCGTCGTTCAACTGGAAGAAAAATCTTGATGACAGCACCATCGCGCGTTTCCAGCAGGCGCTGTCTGATATGGGCTACAAATACCAGTTCATTACGCTGGCGGGCATCCACAGTATGTGGTTCAACATGTTCGACCTGGCCCACGCCTATGCGCAGGGTGAGGGGATGAAGCACTACGTTGAGAAAGTACAGCAGCCAGAATTTGCCGCCGCGTCGCAAGGCTATACCTTCGTTTCTCACCAGCAGGAAGTAGGAACAGGCTATTTCGATAAGGTGACTACGATAATCCAGGGCGGTGCTTCTTCAGTCACGGCGTTGACCGGCTCTACGGAAGAAGAGCAGTTCTGATTGCTGCCCGGTGGCGCGTTCGCTTACCGGGCCTACGAAAGTTGTAGGCCGGATAAGCGAACGCGCCATCCGGCATGACCGAATGCCGGATGGGGAAAAGCGATGACGCGTGGCCTGGAATTATTGATTGCACAAACGATTTTGCAGGGCTTCGATGCGCAGTACGGGCGATTTCTGGAAGTGACTTCAGGCGCACAGCAGCGTTTTGAACATGCCGACTGGCATGCGGTTCAGCAGGCTATGAAGCAGCGTATTCACCTTTATGATCATCATGTTGGCCTGGTGGTTGAGCAGCTGCGCTGTATCACCGAAGGCAAAAGTACCGACGTGGATTTTTTGCTGCGGGTGAAAGAGCAGTACACGCACCTGCTGCCGGATTACCCTCGCTTTGAGATTGCGGAGAGCTTTTTTAATTCTGTCTATTGCCGGTTGTTTGACCACCGCTCGCTGACTCCCGAGCGGCTTTTTATTTTCAGTTCTCAGCCGGATCGCAGCTTTCGTTCTCTTCCGAGACCGCTGGCGAAAAACTTCTTTCCCGATCGCGGCTGGGAGACACTATTAAGCAAGGTCCTCACCGACTTGCCCCTGCGCCTGCCGTGGCAAAACAAGGCGCGCGATGTTGGCTACATTAGCGCCTGCCTGCAGGAAACGCTGGGAAGCGAGATGCTGTCCCGCTCTCATCTGCAAATCGCGAACGAACTCTTTTACCGCAATAAAGCCGCCTGGCTGGTCGGTAAACTGGTCACGCCGGTGGCAAGTCTGCCGTTTTTGCTGCCTGTCCATCGCAGCGATGAGGGCGAGCTGTTTATTGATACCTGTCTGACCACCCATGCCGAAGCGAGTATCGTGTTTGGCTTCGCCCGCTCTTATTTTATGGTCTATGCGCCGCTGCCCGGCGCGTTGGTTGAATGGCTGCGCGACATTCTGCCGGGTAAAACCACCGCCGAATTGTATATGGCCATTGGCTGCCAGAAACACGCGAAGACCGAAAGCTACCGTGAATATCTGCATTATATTGCCCGCAGCGACGAGCCGTTTATCGAGGCGCCCGGCATCCGCGGCATGGTGATGCTGGTCTTTACTCTGCCGGGGTTTGACCGGGTATTTAAGGTCATCAAAGACCGCTTTGCGCCGCAAAAGGAGATGACCGCCGCCCACGTGCGCGCCTGCTATCAGCTGGTCAAAGAGCATGACCGCGTCGGGAGGATGGCCGATACCCAGGAGTTTGAAAACTTCGTGCTGGAAAAGCGGCAGATTGCTCCGGAGCTGATGGCGTTACTGCTGGCGGAAGCCGGGGCAAAAATCACCGATCTTGGCGATCGGATTGCCATCAGCCATCTCTACATTGAACGCCGAATGGTTCCGCTGAACATCTGGCTGGAGCAGGTGAATGGTCAGGCGCTGCGCGATGCGGTGGAAGAGTATGGTAATGCGATTCGCCAGCTTGCCGCTGCCAATATCTTTCCCGGTGATATGTTGTTTAAAAACTTCGGCGTGACCCGCCATGGCCGGGTCGTGTTTTATGATTATGATGAAATTTGCTACATGACCGAAGTGAATTTCCGCGATATTCCGCCACCGCGCTATCCGGAGGATGAACTGGCGAGCGAACCATGGTACAGCGTGTCGCCTGGGGATGTCTTCCCGGAAGAGTTTCGCCACTGGCTGTGTGCTGACCCGCGCATTGGGCCGCTGCTTGAAGAGATGCACGCTGACCTGCTGCGGGCAGACTACTGGCGAGAGCTGCAGACAAGAATTCGCAACGGCCACGTGGAGGATGTCTATGCCTACCGTCGCCGCCAGCGTTTTTGCGTTCGTTACGGCGTCTTGCAGCAGGCAGGCTAAGCCTGTTGCTCAGGCTACCTCGATCACGACGAACTCTTCAAAGACCAGTTCCATATCGGGTGACCAACTACCTTCCCGCGTGAAAAATGCCTGATGAGCCTGCTGCCAGTAGGCCAGGCTGAGATCGCCTTCCCCTTCCAGCGCGGCCAGTTCCGCGCTCATTTCATTAAAACGGATGATGCGTAGCGACAGCGTGCGTATGATGCAGGCCGCTTCGCCCGCGCCGTTAAGGACAATGTGCATGGCACCAGGCGTCACCGGGTGTTCATCGGCCTGATAGCTGACAAAGGCGCAGCAGGTGCCGCGCTTTTTCCCGGCGATAACCAGCGCTACCAGCTCATCGGCCATCTCAGGGGAATCACCAAATGACCAGCAGGATGCCTGCGGATACTTTTCCTGCCAGAAAACGAGTGGCTTGCTCATCACTTTTCCCTTGTTGCAGCTGGCGGTTAGCGTATGCCGCCGTAGGCGAGGGTGACCTCTTTCGCAGCCTTAATCACCAGAGCCCCCAGCTCGGTGACCCGATCGTCGGTCATACGGGAAATCGGGCCGGAGATGGAGATCGCGGCAAACGGTTCGCGGTGCTCGTCATAGATACAGGAGGCGACGCAGCGTAAGCCCAGGGCATGTTCTTCATCATCAAAGGAATAGCCGCGTTTGCGCGTCTGGGCTAAATCCTCTTTCAGATGGAGCGGCGAGACCAGCGTAGCATGGGTATAGGCGTGCAGGCCCTTCCGATGCAGCAGGCCGGTGACCTGCTCTTCGCTGAGCTGTGACAGGAACGCCTTGCCCGCGCCGGAGGCGTGCATCGGCAGTTTGCCGCCAATCGGCGCCGACATGCGCATCAGCTGCGTGCACTGTACCTGGTCGATAATAATCGCCTGATGATCGCCTTGGTCCAGCACCGCCAGGTTGACCGTTTCGCCGGAGTCCTCCATCAGCTGACGCAGGATAGGGTGGACGATCGCCAGCAGGTTGCGGCTTTGCAGAAAGCTGCTGCCGACCACAAAAGCATGTGCGCCGACGGACCAATGGCCCAGTTCGCCAACCTGGCGTACGAAGCCCAGCTGCTGCATGGTGGTCAGCAGGCGATGAGTGGTGGAGTTGGGCAGGCCAGCCTGCTGAGCCAGTTCGGTCAACGCCACGCTGCTGTGAGATTCAGAAATCCATTCAAGTAATTTTAATCCACGGGTGAGCGACTGAACCTGGCCGCCAGCCTGAGGGGCAGCGGGCGTTGCGGGTTTTCTGCCGCGCTTAGCGGGAACGGGAGTAGCCATCGCAGATTCCTTTTTTCTGTATCGTGGAAATAGTTTTCATTTTATTTGGTGAATTTGCAATCACAACCCGACTGATCGGAGGAGTGAAGCTGAACATGTCTCATATTGCCCGTCGCTCTCTTTTCCGCTTTAGTGCTTTATGCCAGTATGGCCTGTTGAGTTTTTTTCGGTCTGGTTGAGCGTTGTCGGGAGCGAGTGTGAGCAGCAAAGTTGAACAACTGCATCAGCAGTTAAAAAAACGTATTTTGGTTCTGGATGGGGGCATGGGCACCATGATCCAGGGCTATCGTCTGAGTGAAGAGGACTTCCGCGGCGCACGCTTTGCCGACTGGCCATGCGATCTGAAAGGCAATAACGACCTGCTGGTGCTCAGTAAACCGGACGTGATTACCGCTATCCACGACGCCTACTTTGAGGCGGGGGCGGATATCATTGAAACCAATACCTTTAACTCGACCTCCATCGCGATGGCGGATTACCAGATGGAATCCCTGTCGGCGGAAATCAACTTAGTCGCCGCAAGGCTGGCGCGCGCCTGCGCCGATGAGTGGACTTCCCGGACGCCGGAAAAACCGCGTTACGTTGCGGGCGTGCTCGGCCCGACCAACCGCACGGCCTCTATTTCCCCGGATGTTAACGACCCGGCCTACCGCAATATTACCTTTGATGGACTGGTGGAAGCTTACCGCGAGTCCACCAAAGCGCTGGTGGAAGGGGGCGTAGATCTGATTCTGATCGAGACCGTGTTCGATACCCTGAACGCCAAAGCGGCGATCTTTGCCGTGAAAGAAGAATTCGAGGCGCTGGGCGTTGATTTACCGATCATGATCTCCGGCACCATCACCGACGCCTCCGGGCGTACGCTATCCGGGCAAACCACGGAAGCGTTTTATAATTCGCTGCGTCATGCCGATGCGCTCACCTTCGGTCTGAACTGCGCGCTGGGGCCAGATGAGCTGCGCCAGTACGTGCAGGAGCTGTCGCGCATTGCCGAATGTTATGTCACCGCACACCCTAACGCCGGTCTGCCAAATGCCTTTGGTGAGTACGACCTGGACGCCGACACCATGGCAGCTCAGATTCGCGAATGGGCGGAATCGGGTTTTCTGAATATCGTCGGCGGCTGCTGCGGCACGACGCCGGAACATATCGCCGCCATGACGCGTGCCGTGACGGGCCTTGCGCCGCGCGCGCTGCCTGAGATCCCGGTTGCCTGCCGCCTGGCTGGCCTGGAGCCGCTGAATATCGGCGATGACAGCCTGTTTGTTAACGTCGGTGAACGCACCAACGTGACCGGCTCAGCCAAGTTCAAGCGCCTGATTAAGGAAGAGAAATATAACGAAGCGCTGGATGTTGCCCGCCAGCAGGTGGAAAGCGGTGCGCAGATTATCGATATCAACATGGATGAGGGGATGCTCGATGCCGAAGCGGCGATGGTGCGCTTCCTCAACCTGATTGCCGGTGAACCTGATATTGCTCGCGTGCCGATTATGATCGACTCCTCGAAGTGGGATGTCATCGAAAAGGGGCTGAAATGCATTCAAGGTAAAGGCATCGTCAACTCCATCTCGATGAAAGAGGGCGTTGAGGCCTTTGTTGCACACGCGAAGAAGGTGCGCCGCTACGGGGCTGCCGTTGTGGTGATGGCCTTTGATGAACTTGGCCAGGCCGATACCCGCGCGCGGAAAATTGAGATTTGCCGCCGGGCGTACAAGATTCTGACCGAAGAAGTCGGCTTTCCGCCGGAAGATATTATTTTTGACCCGAATATCTTTGCCGTTGCTACCGGTATTGAAGAGCACAACAACTATGCTCAGGACTTTATCGGCGCCTGTGAAGATATTAAACGTGAGCTGCCGCATGCGCTGATTTCCGGCGGTGTGTCGAACGTCTCCTTCTCATTTCGCGGTAACGATCCGGTTCGCGAAGCGATTCACGCCGTTTTCCTCTACTACGCCATCCGTAACGGTATGGATATGGGGATCGTTAACGCCGGCCAACTGGCGATTTACGATGACCTCCCGGCCGAACTGCGCGATGCCGTCGAAGATGTGATCCTCAACCGTCACGATGAAGGGACCGATCGTCTGCTGGAGCTGGCGGAAAAATACCGCGGTAGCAAAACGGACGACTCCGCCAATGCACAGCAGGCGGAATGGCGCAGCTGGGACGTGAGAAAACGGCTTGAATACTCGCTGGTGAAAGGGATTACCGAGTTTATCGAGCAGGATACCGAAGAGGCGCGTCAGCAGGCGACTCGTCCGATTGAAGTGATAGAAGGCCCGCTGATGGACGGTATGAACGTGGTCGGCGATCTGTTCGGCGAAGGGAAAATGTTCCTGCCGCAGGTTGTGAAGTCGGCTCGCGTCATGAAACAGGCCGTTGCCTATCTGGAGCCGTATATCGAAGCCAGCAAGGAAAAAGGCTCCAGCAACGGCAAGATGGTTATTGCGACCGTGAAGGGCGACGTACACGACATCGGCAAAAATATCGTTGGCGTGGTGCTCCAGTGTAATAACTACGAAATTATCGATCTTGGCGTAATGGTGCCGGCGGACAAAATCCTCAAAACGGCCCGCGAAGTGAATGCCGACCTGATTGGCCTGTCCGGGCTGATTACCCCGTCGCTGGACGAAATGGTGAACGTGGCGAAGGAGATGGAACGCCAGGGCTTTACTATTCCTCTGCTGATTGGCGGAGCCACCACTTCGAAAGCCCATACGGCGGTGAAAATCGAGCAAAACTACAGCGGCCCGACGGTCTACGTGCAGAACGCCTCGCGTACCGTAGGCGTGGTCTCGGCCCTGCTCTCTGATACTCAGCACGATGACTTTGTCGCACGAACCCGCAAAGAGTACGAAACCGTGCGTATCCAGCATGGGCGTAAGAAACCACGTACGCCGCCGGTGACCCTGGCCGCTGCTCGCGATAACGATCTGGCTTTTGACTGGGCCAGCTATACGCCGCCGGTTGCCCATCGCCTGGGCGTGCAGAGCGTGGAAGCCAGCATCGAAACCCTGCGGAACTACATCGACTGGACGCCGTTCTTTATGACCTGGTCGCTGGCCGGGAAATATCCGCGCATCCTCGAAGATGAAGTGGTGGGCGAAGAAGCGCAGCGGCTGTTCCACGATGCCAACGAGTTGCTGGATAAACTTAGCGCCGAGAAGACGCTGAATCCGCGCGGTGTGGTGGGGTTATTCCCGGCGAACCGCGTGGGTGATGATATTGAAATCTACCGCGATGAGACCCGAACCCATGTGCTGACGGTCAGCCACCATCTGCGCCAGCAGACGGAGAAGGTCGGTTTTGCTAACTATTGTCTTGCCGACTTCGTGGCGCCGAAGCTCAGCGGCAAAGCTGACTATCTTGGTGCTTTTGCGGTGACCGGCGGGCTGGAAGAAGACGCTCTGGCCGAGGCGTTTGATGCACAGCACGATGATTACAACAAGATCATGGTGAAAGCCATCGCTGACCGCCTGGCCGAAGCGTTTGCCGAATACCTGCATGAGCGCGTACGTAAAGTCTACTGGGGCTATGCGGCGAATGAGAACCTCAGCAATGAGGAACTGATCCGCGAAAACTACCAGGGGATTCGTCCGGCGCCGGGCTACCCGGCCTGCCCGGAGCACACGGAAAAAGCCGTGATCTGGGAACTGCTGGATGTTGAGGCGCATACCGGTATG
This sequence comes from Klebsiella sp. I138, assembly GCF_051131765.1. Taxonomy (NCBI): domain Bacteria; kingdom Pseudomonadati; phylum Pseudomonadota; class Gammaproteobacteria; order Enterobacterales; family Enterobacteriaceae; genus Klebsiella; species Klebsiella sp. I138. The sequence goes on along the minus strand of NZ_CP180447.1, from coordinate 3,836,638 downwards.
AAGCTGACCGAGTCGTTCGCCATGTGGCCGGGTGCATCGGTTTCCGGCTGGTATTTCAGCCATCCTGACAGCAAGTACTACGCAGTCGCGCAAATTCAGCGCGATCAGGTGGAGGATTATGCCCAACGTAAAGGTATGACCCCTGCCGAAGTCGAGCGCTGGCTGGCGCCAAATCTGGGGTATGACGCGGACTAGATCGCCGTCTGTCACAAATTTGTCATCTTAACTTACAACTTACCGGGCGCTATCAGGGCGCCCTGTCTCTTTATTGCAGCTAAACCCTTATACTGGAGTATTGATCCAGAACGACCGGCATCGACTGAAACCGTTCCGGACGCTATAGCCCGGCTAAGCGCAGCGCCGTCGGGGGAATTCCGGACGGATTATCGGTATTTTTCCGTCGGGTAATAAGGAGAACAAGAATCCGTGTTAACTCTGCTGCATCTGCTTTCTGCTGTTGCCCTTCTGGTTTGGGGAACCCACATCGTCCGTACCGGCGTGATGCGCGTATTTGGCGCGCGCCTGCGTTCCGTTCTCAGTAGTAGTGTCGAGAAAAAGCCGCTCGCCTTCTGCGCAGGGATTGGCGTCACGGCGCTGGTCCAAAGCAGTAATGCCACCACCATGCTGGTCACCTCGTTTGTTGCCCAGGACCTGGTGGCGCTGACGCCTGCGCTGGTGATTGTGCTGGGGGCCGATGTGGGGACCGCATTGATGGCGAGGGTGCTGACCTTCGATCTATCGTGGCTGTCGCCGCTGCTGATTTTTATCGGCGTGATTTTTTTCCTCGGGCGCAAGCAAACGCGGGCCGGTCAGCTCGGGCGAGTCGGGATCGGCCTGGGTCTGATTCTGTTAGCGCTGGAACTGATTGTGCAGGCGGTTCATCCCATCACCCAGGCCAATGGCGTGCAGGTTATTTTCGCCTCGCTGACCGGCGATATTATGCTGGATGCGTTGATTGGCGCCATGTTTGCCATCATCAGCTACTCCAGCCTGGCGGCGGTGCTGTTAACGGCAACCCTGACCTCAACCGGCGTAATCTCGTTCCCGGTTGCGCTGTGCCTGGTGATTGGCGCCAACCTCGGCTCGGGGATTCTGGCTATGATCAACAACAGCGCGGCGAATGCCTCCGCACGTCGCGTGGCGCTCGGCAGTCTGTTATTCAAGCTGGTGGGTAGCCTGATTATTCTGCCTTTTGTCCATGTGCTGGCCGATGCAATGCACCGCATGCCGCTGCCGGAATCGGAACTGGTTATTTACTTCCACGTCTTCTACAACCTGATCCGCTGCGTGGCAATGGTGCCTTTTGCTGAACCGATGGCCAGGCTCTGCAAGCGGATGATTCGTGAAGATCCTGAGCTGGACCTGCATCTTAAGCCAAAACATCTGGATACCTCGGCGCTGGACACGCCAGCGCTGGCGTTAGCCAATGCTGCACGCGAGACGCTGCGCATTGGTGACGCGATGGAGCAGATGCTGGTCGGTTTGCACAAGGTGATGCACGGTGAGCCGCGGGAGGAGAAAGAGCTGCGCAGGTTGGCTGATGATATCAACGTGCTCTACACCGCGATCAAGCTGTATCTGGCCCGCATGCCAAAAGATGAGCTGGCCGAAGAAGAATCCCGCCGCTGGGCGGAGATCATCGAAATGGCGCTTAATCTGGAGCAAGCTTCCGATATCGTGGAGAGAATGGGCAGTGAAATTGCCGATAAATCGCTGGCGGCGCGGCGTGCATTTTCGGTCGAAGGGCTCAAGGAGCTGGACGGGTTGTACGATCAGTTGCTCAGCAACTTACAGCTGGCGATGTCGGTCTTTTTCTCCAGCGACGTCCCGAGCGCCCGACGTCTGCGCCGTAACAAGCACCGTTTCCGTATCCTGAACCGCCGCTACTCGCACGCACACGTTGATCGCCTGCACCAGCAGAACGTGCAGAGTATTGAGACCAGTTCGCTGCATCTGGGGTTACTGGGGGATATGAAACGCCTGAACTCGTTGTTCTGCTCGGTGGCTTATAGCGTGATGGAGCAGCCGGATGAAGACGATGAGCGTGATGATTATTAAGCGCTGATGCCGCCCGAACCCTTCGGCTCGCGCTACGCTTATCCGGGCTACTGTCCACTGTCGTCTGCGGACTGGTCGCCCGGGCAGGTGCGTAGCGCCGCCTCCGGGAAAAGTGCGGTCGGGGTTTAGAAACGATGGCCTGCGCTCAGGGTCACCGCTTCTTCGCCGGCTTTAAACACCAGCGTCGGGTTCGGGCCGCCAAGCGTGGCCTGTCCCTGCGTGACCTGAATCCAGTTGCCTTCCGGCAGACCGATAACCGTCAGTTCCGGGGCCACGACCAGCAGCTCGCGAATCCGCTGCTCGCGGGTTTCTCCCTGATGCCCTTGCGGCAGCGCGTTGGTAAAGTGCGGGTTAATTTGCAGCGGGAACAGCCCCAGGGCATCGAACCCCTGCGGATCGACGATCGGCATATCGTTGGTGGTGCGGATGGTCTGGCAGGCGAGATTGGCACCCGCGCTCCAGCCGATGTACAGCGCGCCACGCTTCACAACATCCACGATGGGGGCCAGAAGTCCGCGCCCGCGGCACTCTTTCAGCAGCTGAAAAGTATTGCCGCCGCCAACAATCACCACTTCAGCTGCTTCAATTGCCGCCACGGGATCGGCGACGCTGTGAATACCGGTGACGGTAATCCCAAGCGGGGAAAGTACCCCGGCAGCTTTAGCCGTATAGTCATCCCAGGTTTGCGTCACCCCGGCAAAGGGGATAAACACCGCAGAACGGCGTCCGTTTAGCTGGCCGGCAATCAGCGGCAGCGCATGTTCCAGCCACGCTTTGCCAGGTAGCGACGAGTTACTCAATAACAGCAGTTCCATCTTTTCTCCATGTAGCCAGGTGATAGCATCGGCTGCGGATCCTACCACCGGTTGCCTGCTCGCTCGCTGATATGGCTCACGATGTTGCAAGGTCGCGACATGAATTGCGCCTTCCCTGGCGCTCTGCGTTACTCTGCCCGCGCGAATGCCGCGGCTTCTCTGACGAGGTCCGCATCCGGGCGCACGCCGGTATAAAGCACGAACTGCTCCACCGCCTGCAGAGCAATAACCTCCGCACCGCTGATGATCTGTTTATCCCGCTTTTGCGCCAGACGAATCAGCGGAGTTTCCGGCGGCAGGGCCACCACGTCGAACACCACGCGGGACTGCTCCACCATCGACTGGCTGAACGCCAGAGTATCGCTTTGCGCACCACCGGCCATGCCGAGCGGCGTAACGTTGACCAGAATATCGGCCTTTATCCCTTCCGGCCGTGGCTGCCACTGAAACCCGTACTGTCTCGCCAGGGCCAGGCCGCTGTCGCGGTTGCGGGCAGCGATGACCACGTCATGAAAGCCGGCGTCGCGAAAGGCGGCAATGACGGCTTTCCCCATGCCGCCGCTGCCCTGAATCATCACCCTGGCGGCGGTATTCAGCTGGTGGCTGACAATCAGGCTCTGAACCGCGATATAGTCGGTGTTAAGGCCGGTTAGCCTGCCGTCATCGTTGACAATGGTATTGACCGAGTCAATCGCCCTGGCTGAAGGGTCAATGGCGTCGAGAAAGGGCATGCAGCTCTCTTTAAACGGCATTGATACCGCGCAACCGCGAATGCCCAGCGCCCGTACGCCTCTGACCGCTGAGGCGATGTCCTGCGTCGTAAAGGCTTTATAGATAAAATTCAGCCCCATTTTGTCATACAGGTAGTTGTGAAAACGGGTGCCAAAGTTGCCTGGCCGACCGGCCAGGGACATGCAGAGCCGTGTATCGCGATTAATCATGAGCAATGTCCGGTGCGTGGGCCAGCAGGTATCGTTCCGCTTCGGCGGACCAGATCCCATGATGACGCTCCATAATCGCCGCCAGTTCAGGATCGGCAATGGCGCCAAGTGGGGTCAGCGGAAGCGATTTTTCGGTATAAACCAGCTTCTTACCGCCGCCGACGGCCGGTAAATCCAGCGTTGTGTCACCCGCCGCATTCAGTCCAAGAATATGCGTCACCACTTTTGCCGCCTGGACTTTTTTCTCCTGCATCAGCGCAACAGCGGCACGCATATCGTCGGTATTGCCGCCGGAAGTGCCGACGTAATGGGTAAAGGCATAATGCACATCGTAAAAGTTTATTGGCGCGCTGAACTGCTTGTCCTGTGGACCTGCAAAGAAGTTCAGGCAGCCGTCGGCGGCCAGCAGCGAAGAGGCCAGGGTAATCAGCTGCTCATTCGGTACGAATACAAAAATATCATCAAACCCGTGGCCGCCGGTCAGCGCCATCAGGGTCTCACGCCCGGCATCGTGTCCATCGAGGTAGTGGATCAGCGTTTGTGGTTCTGACGGATAATGCTGGCGGGCATAGCTCAGCTTCGGCTTATTGGTGTCGGTGACGACCAGCAGGGACGGATTCACCGGCCCATGCAGCGCATAGTCAATCGCCAGCAGCCCCATTGGTCCGGTACCGCCAAGGATCAGCGTGCGCCCCCGCGGCCGGATGCCCATCGTGTGGTTATAGGTCCCCTCCTGTAAGTGATAGTTGGCATTGAATGCGCCAATGACGCAGGAGAGTGGTTCAACCAGCGAACCTTCAAACCAGGTGTCGCCCTCCCAGGCAAGCAGGCAATCTTGCGTCATGACCTCATCGGGGATCACGACGTGAGTGGCTTCGCCGCCGATCCACGGGAAGGAGTAGCCGGGGCAATCGGGGCGGTCCGGCAGCTGCAGGTTGGCCTGAATCACGTAGCGCTGGCCGGCCTGAAACTTGTGCTGCCATTTTTTCCCTACCGCGAGGATTTCGCCACAGAATTCATGGCCGATGATAATCGGATTCACCGCCACATCGTCCGGTACTTTCTTATGATTTTCCCCCTGGTTGGCCTCTTTCCAGGAAGAGAGGCACAGGCTGTCGGTGACCACGCGGGCCAGGATTTCGTCGTCCTGCATGTCCGGGAGCGCGAAGGTTTCCAGGCGCAGGTCACGTTTACCGTAAAGACGCAGAGCGGTTGTTTTCATGTTTACCACCTCATCCCCTTTCACTGTCGGGGTTAGTTTATTGAAGTTGCCCCGGCGCGACCGGGGCAGAATAATCAGGACAAGAAGCCCAGTGCATTGCCGATAATGCCGAGCCCGAACAGGGCAAAGATCAGCCATACCGGGTTAACTTTCTTGTTGAGCAGGCGCACCATCAGCAGCGTCAGGCCCAGTGCCAGCAGGCCAGGGCAAAGCTGGTCGAGGATGTTTTGCACGGTCATGGTGACGGTGGTGCCGTCGGCGCCCGGGGTTTGCGACACCACCAACGGCACGTGGATGGAGGTCCACTTGGTGACCAGAACGCCCATCACGAACAGGCCCAAAATGGAGGCACCTTCGGTCAGTTTCTGCAGCAGGTTGCCGCCCATATCGCTGACGATATTGACCCCTTTACGGAAGCCGAGCTGTAGGCCATACCATTTCATTGCCAGGCGTACTGCATTGAAAATAAAGAAAAAAAGTAATGGGCCAAGAATGTTTCCTGAGAGTGCCAGCGATGCGCCGAGCGCTGCGGTAATCGGGCGTAACGTGCCCCAGACCAGCGGATCGCCCACCCCCGCCAGCGGCCCCATCAGGCCAACTTTGATGCCGTTGATCGCCCCATCGTCGATGGCCGCACCGTTGGCGCGCGCTTCTTCCATTGCCGCCGTTACGCCCAGCACCGGGCCACAGACGGCGGGGGTGGTGTTGAAGAACACCAGATGGCGTTTTAGCGCCGCCACCTGATCCTCTTTTAGCGGGTAGAGACGCTTGATCGCCGGGATCATGTCGTAGCAAAAACCGAGGCCATGAATACGTTCGAAGTTGAAGGAGGCCTGTTGCAGGTTGGAGCGCAGAAAGATATTAACCAGGTCGCCTTGAGTGAGTTTTTTCGGTTCCATAATGGGCTCCATCAGTCGTCAAGTTGGTCAAGGGCGGTGGAAGAGGCGGTCGCCTGCTGAGGCTCTGCCTTACGCCATTGCGGGTTCAGCTGGATATAAATCAGCGCGATGATGACGCCCACGCCGCCAAAGGCCAGCAGGCTGAAGTCGAGATAGCCTCCCGCCAGAAAACCGAGGAAAAAGAAGGGCATCAGGTATTTCACGCCCATCATGCGCAGCACCATGGCGTAGCCCACCACCACAATAAAACCACCGGCGATTTGCAGGCCGCGGGTGACAAATTCCGGGATGGCGTTCAGCATGTTGCTGACCATGTCGGCGCTGACAAACAGCGAGACCACCAGTGCCGGAATGGCGACGCGAAGTGCCTGTACGCCCAGCGCAGAGATATGCAGCATGTCGATAGTGCGAAAACGCGCCTCTTCGGCGGCCTTATCTGCCGCATGTTGGAAGACGACCGTGATGGTGCGGGCGAAAACGGTGAGCACCTGGCCTGCCGCCGCGACCGGTAGCGCGATGGCGATCCCCGTGGCGATGCTTTGATGGCCGACGATGACCAGAATCGCGGAGATGATACTGGCCAGCGCCGAATCCGGCGATTGTGCGGCGCCGACGTTCATCCAGCCGAGTGCGATCAGCTCCAGCGTGCCGCCGAGCATAATCCCGGTTTTTAAATCACCGAGAATTAGCCCGATAACGGTACAGGCGATTAATGGGCGGTGTGTCTGAAACTCATCCAGTACGCTGCCCATTCCGGCAATACAGGAAAAAATAAATATGGCGATTATTTGTAGGGTACTAATTTCCATAATATGTCACCTTGAGGGTATGCAAATCCCTGCCTGTTACGGCATTAATACGCTATTACTCTGATGGTCACGTTATTGGCTTTATATTTTTAAACCGCTCACCGGTGAAGTGAAAAGTTTATTTTCAGCAAGTGGCGTTCAGAATAACGGTATAAAATACAGGCGCTATTTTTTATTCTGTAACAAACTGCTCGGTTATTTTATCGAGAATATTGATGGACGGATCTGATGCAACGACGCGTAAATCCAGTTTAACGCCCAGCTTATCCAGTTCACGAAATGCATGAATATCGTTATCGTCTAAAGAAACGGCTTTGGTTAATTGTTTTTTACCCGGTCGCCAGGCCATGCCGCCGATATTCAAGGTGGCAATATTCACTCCCTGTTGGACCATCGTTAACGCATCCTGTGGGTTGGTAAATAAATAAAAAACGGTCTCATTCTGATATTGCGGGTTGTGATACACGGCGACCGCTTTTTCAAGGTTAACAACATTGACCTTCATGCCTGGAGGCGCGGCCTGGCGGAGTAAGGTCCGACGTACCTCATCGTTATAAACGTCGTCGTTACAGATAATAATGCGCTGGGCGTTAGCTACTTTTGACCAGACGGTAGTGACCTGGCCGTGGATCAGGCGGTCATCAATACGGGCAAGCGTAATGTTCATTAAAAATCCTCCTCAATGGTTTCCGGCTGTCGCCAGACCACGCAGCACTGGCTGGCGATGGTGGTCAGGTGGGCGCACAGGGCATCTGCGCTCAGGCTATCCTGATTGTCCACCAGCTCCAGCGCCAGCGGTAATGAGAGACCGCTGATGACCCGCAGTCGTGGGTTTTTCATCGCCAGTCCGGCGGCGGCATTCCATGGGCTTCCACACTGTAAATCGACGGCGATCAGCCATTCAGTATCATTGTGAGTACTTACTAACATTTCCAGCTTCGTGGCAATATCGCCAGCGTTTTCACCGGGCACAAATGCCACCGCGCTGACCTTAACGTCGCCATAGACCATTTGCACCGAATCCAGCATGGCGCAGGCCAGCTGACCGTGGGCGCAGAAAATAACATTCACCATGTCGACTCCTTAGCCGCGGGTTTTTCCGCCGGCGATGTTAGTAGTTACTCCGGTTATATAGCTTGCCCGCTCTGACAGCAGGTAGCAGACATAGTCAGCAACCTCGCTCAGACGGCCGGAGCGGCCGATAGGAATCGCATTTTTGCTATAGCCTGCGCGCAGCTGCTCGACGGTGATATTGCGCGTCCATGCCAGCGCTTCTTCGTACTCCGGCGTGCGCAAGCCGGTTTTTTCAAGGATGCCCGGCGCCACGCCCACGACGCGGATACCGTGTTTCCCCAGCTCTTTGGACCATGAACGCGTGAAGCTATTCAGCGCGGCCTTGGTTGCGGCGTAGCAGCTCTGGCCTTCAGATCCTTCCAGCCCGCTTTCCGACGAAACGTTAACAATGACGCCTTCACGCTGTTTTACCATCTGCCGGGCGACCGCCTGCGACATTAAAAAGACCCCTTTTTGATTGATGTTGACCATTTTCTCAAAGGCGGCTTCATTGAGTTCATAGCGTCCGGACGGGGCTTTCTCATCGACGAGCAGGCGCGGGAAGTTCACTCCGGCATTATTCACCAGGCCATCAATACGCCCGAATTGCTGAATGATTTTCTCGACGGTCTGATTTACCTCACTGGCGCTGGAAATATCCGTTGGCCAGAATTGATAGCGGTCGCTATTGTGATGTTTATCGCCGCCGTGAATATCGGTCATCTGGACCTTTGCCCCCAGGCTTAATAATTCGTCAACAATCGCCAGGCCAATTCCCGAAGCGCCACCGGTAACAATAATGATTTTATCTTGTAGATTTAGCCATGTTTGCATAATCGTCATCTCATTTTCAGGTAAAGGGATCCCACGCAGCGCCGGCTGCGTAAACAGAAATCATATGTTATTTCAGTAGTTGCTCTGCGGTTTCTCGATTTGTCACCAGGCAATTAATATAACCACCGCGTAATGCGCCAAGAATACCGGTGTATTTTTCTTCACCAATAGCGATGCCCACGGAATAGCGTACCTGTTTTAATCTGGCAATATCGATGGATAATGTTTTTTCATTCATATTGGTTTCAACGGCCATTCCGTTGATATCGTAAAAACGTGAACAAATATCGCCGGCGACGTGACGTGCGTTAAGGTCATCGCTCTCTTCGCTACCATAAAACGCATGCCAGTTCGCGCCATCGCGAATTGCCGGGGAGCCGATCCCCACCAGAGCCACGTCGAGATTCTCCCAGTAGGACGAAATCGTTTTAAAATGCTGGGACTGCATAATCCCGTTGCGAATCAGCGCGTTTTCCAGCAATGCCGGGAAGTCGGCAAGGTGCGATTCGGCTTTCAGCCTGGCAGCGGCCCCGTAGGTCAGCGTATTCACATGATACCGGCTCTCCAGTTTGCCAGAGGGGCCGCCGATAATCGGTACACAAATGACCTGTCGCGACTGGCTTGCCTGCGGCAGCGTTTCGACCAGTGCGCGGACCGCTCGTCCCCACGAAAAGCCGATGATGTCGCCGGGCTCCAGCAGACGATCGACCAGCTGTGCGCCATGCTGTCCGATAGTACTTAGCTGGTCCTCCTCCTGTAAGGAGTTGCACGAGGCCACCACCGCCTCTTTGAGGGAGAATTTTTGCTTCAGCTGTTGTTCGAGCCACAGGTTTTCGTTGTAGTCGTAGTTGATAGCGATAGTGACGATACCCTGCTCGCGACCGCGTTTCAGCAGGCGGCTGATGGTGGTGCGATAAATGCCCAGTTCGCGGGCAATCTGCGCCTGAGTCATGTCCTGCTCATAATAGAGCTGGGCAACTTTGACAATTAAGCGGATATCATCGCTATTTTCTATCGCCATCTTCGGGCTCCTGCACATTTGTGCAAACGACATTCTTGTTCTCTTGATCTGATATAACCCCATCTATGGCGGACAACAAAGCAATTTTCAGCCATTTCATCGTCAGAAGACGGTAGTTTGTTTTGCACATTTGATTATGAACCGGCCTGGAGATGGCACGTTTGTGCGAGATGAGCTAATGGTTTGATTCTGCTTATTTTCAGCGGGCAAAATTGCACGGGCCAGAGCGGAACACTTTTGTGTAGAAAGGCGTGACGGATCACATTTAGCGGCGGGTTAGGGGGACGCGATTATTTTTGATTGCCCGCAGGCTGAGGTATATTCCTCGTTTTAAACCTAAAAGCATTCAAGTTCTATCAAGGCGGCAAGAGAACGAACTCCCGGCAGCAGAGAAATCTGTACCAGGGATGAGTGAGCGTAGCCAACACAATGACAACTTGAAGGATGAAGTGTTCCAGGAGACGTTATGCTGCCCGACTCATCAACCCGACTTAATAAATACATCAGTGAAAGCGGAATTTGCTCGCGTCGCGAGGCGGATCGCTACATTGAACAAGGCAATGTTTTCATTAATGGCAAGCGCGCGACCATTGGCGATCAGGTCAATCCTGGCGATGTCGTGAAGGTAAACGGTCAGTTGATTGAGCCGCGTGAGGCTGAAGATCTGGTCTTCATCGCGCTGAATAAACCGGTCGGCATTGTGAGTACCACGGAAGACAGTGAACGCGACAATATTGTTGATTTTGTTAACCACAGCAAGCGCGTCTTTCCTATTGGCCGACTGGACAAAGACTCTCAGGGATTGATCTTCCTGACCAACCACGGGGATCTGGTGAATAAGATCCTGCGCGCTGGCAACGATCACGAAAAAGAGTATCTGGTAACGGTGGACAAGCCGGTGACCGACGAGTTTATTCGCGGTCTGGGCGCCGGGGTACCGATGCTCGGGACGGTGACCAAGAAATGCAAAGTCAGGAAGGAAGCGCCGTTCGTGTTCCGTATCACTCTGGTTCAGGGTCTGAACCGGCAGATTCGCCGGATGTGCGAACATTTTGGCTATGAAGTCACGAAACTTGAACGGACGCGAATTATGAACGTCGGGTTGTCGGGGTTGCCGCTCGGTGAGTGGCGTGATCTGACGGATGATGAGCTGGTGGCGCTGTTTAAGCTGATTGAGAATTCATCGTCTGAGGCGAAACCCAAGGCCAAAGCCAAACCGAAAACGGCCGGGATTAAGCGTCCGGTAGTGAAGATTGAAAAGAGCAACGAGAAAAGCGAGAAAGGACGCCCGGCATCAAACGGAAAACGTTTTAATCAGCCGGGACGTAAAAAGAAAGGGCGTTAACGTCTGCCGCGGGTCGGCGTGTTCGCCGACCAGGAAAACGACGCGTCGCTATCGGGTTTATAGGCCTGCTTTTTCTTCAACTGGCGGGCTTTTTTCGCTTCGGCTTCGCGGAGCACCATCAGCTTATCAATGTATTCTTTTTTGACGGCGTTGGTTTCTGCGTTAGTCAGCAGACGGCCGTGCGCAATTCTCGCCCGGTCAAGCAGCGTTTTTAGCTCGCGCTGCTCGCGCTCGGTCATATCTTGTTGCGTAATGCGGGGAAGTGCCATAGTGATGCCCTCAGTCTGCCGGATAACTCAGTGTACGGTAATCGCGGGCTGACGGACAGCTTGTTCAGCCGTTGCCGGTGCAGCGCTAAGGGAGGGATTCCCGGGCCGCGCAGACCCGGGCAAAAGGTGCTTAGCGTTTCTTCTCGTGACTTGCAGTCGGTTTTCCGGACCAGTAGCCCGCCAGCAGTGAACCGGACAAGTTGTGCCACACCGAGAACAGCGCGCCAGGAAGTGCAGCGAGCGGGCCGAAGTAGATTTTCCCCAACGCAGCGGCAAGACCGGAGTTTTGCATACCCACCTCAATCGCCAGCGTCCGACAGGTTGATTCATCAAAGCCAAACAGCCGCCCGCCCCAGTAGCCGCCGAGCAGGCCGATAGCGTTGTGCAGGATCACCGCGACAATCACCACCAGACCGACGGAGGCGATATGCGAAGCGGAACCGGCGACGACGGCGCTGATAATGGCCAGGATACAGACCATCGAGAAAGCAGGCAGGAAAGGCTCAACCGCTTTCACCACTTTGGGCAGCGTATGGTGAATAACCAGCCCCAGCGCGATCGGGATCACCACGATTTGCAGGATGCTGAGCAGCATGCCCATCACATCGACCTGAATATGCGCATCCACATACAGCCGCGTCAGCAGCGGAGTGGCGACCACGCCGACCAGTGTAGAAACAGAAGAGATGGTCACTGACAGCGCCACATCACCTTTTGCCAGATAGATCATCACGTTCGATGCTGTCCCACTGGCGACGCTCCCCACCAGTACCATGCCGGCTGAGAGCTCGGTTGGCATATGGAACAGCAGCGCCAGCGCCCAGGCGGCGAGAGGCATCACCAGATAGTGAAGAAAAATACCTGCGGCAACCGGGGCCGGTCGCGACAGCACGCGCTTAAAGTCGTCCAGCTTCAGATGAACGCCCATCCCGAACATGATCAGCATCAGTAGCGTGGTGACCCAGGGCCCGATGGGCGTAAAGGTGGTGGGCGTGTAATAAGCCAGAACGGAGAGCAGCAGCGCCCAGAGCGGGAACAGCCTCGTCAGAATAGCGAGCATGTTGTTTTCCTTGCGATTGACTTCTCATGTCCCGGGCGATGCGTCTGCGGAGCCTGCGTGGGCGCCACGTCGGCCAGCAGCCTGAACGATGAGGGATGTTGTGTTGATATAGTTATAAAAAAGCCGGGTGCGAGCCCGGCCATAGGTAATGTTTATCGTGCTAAGAGATATTATTCAAACAAATTATGATGCAGCTTCTGCACGACTTTCTCGGCATCCACGCCAGGCACCAGGAAGCAGAGGTTATGGCTGGATGCACCGTAGCAAATCATACGAATATTGAACGGCTCAAGAACGCCAAAGACCTCTTTGCCCACGCCGCAGGCACGTGACAGATCGTTCCCGATCAACGCCACCAGCGCCAGATCCTGCTCTACTTCTACGCGGCACAGTGAAGAAAGTTCAGTCAGCAGCGCCTGGGTCAGCAAGGTGTCGGTAGCGGAGGTTGAGCCCGTGGTATCCATGGTCAGCGCAATACTCACTTCGGAGGTGGTTATCAGATCCACGGAGATATTGTGGCGTGCGAGGATGCCGAACACTTCCGCGAGGAAGCCGCGGGAGTGCAGCATATTCAGGCTGTGCAGCGTCAGCAGCGTCTGGCGACGGCGCAGGGCCAGAGCACGGAACAGCGGTGGATTTTCGGTTTTATTGCACACCAGCGTGCCGCCGGCGGTGGGTTCTTTACTGGAGCCGACAAAGACCGGAATATCGCTACGCACGGCGGGCAGCAGGGTGGCCGGATGGAGCACTTTCGCACCGAAGGTGGCCATTTCTGCCGCTTCGGCAAAAGCGATAACATCAATGCGTTTTGCCGCTGGGGCGACGCGCGGGTCGGTGGTATAGATACCCGGGACATCGGTCCAGATATCGACGCGGCTGGCGTTCAACGCTTCACCCAGCAAAGCGGCGGTATAGTCGCTGCCGCCGCGGCCCAGCGTAGTGGTGCGGCCTTTGGCTTCGCTGCCGATAAAGCCCTGAGTGACTACCAGACCTTCCGCCAGTCGTGGGGTCAACTGGAGCTGCGTGAGCTCGGCGAGTGCGGCAATATCGGGTTCTGCGCGACCGAAGCGATCGTTGGTACGCATAATTTTACGCACGTCGAACCACTGCGATGCGATACCGCGCTCGCGGAGAATTTCGACAAACAGCAGGGTGGACATCAGTTCACCATGGCTGACCAGCTCGTCGGTTAATGCGGTAGAGGTTGCCAGCGCAGCAGCTTCAGCCAGGGTCGTGATATTTTCCAGCAGACGCTCGATCTCTTCGCGAATCACGTTGGGATAGCGCAGGCGTTCCAGGATATTGAATTGAATCTGGCGCAGTAATTCGAGCTTTTCAAAACGCTCGGTAGGTTCCAGCCCATCGGCCAAAGCAACCAGAAGATTGGTTACACCCGCAGAGGCAGATAGCACCACGACGCGCGTGTTTTCATCAAGTCGCGCAACGTCAACGCTGCGATTCATGGCATCGAAATCGGCAACGCTGGTGCCGCCGAATTTGGCTACAACTAAATCTGTCATAACAACCTCGTGTCAGGGGGGGCCTGACTTATTAAAACGATTCCTGAATCGGGTTGGGCTGGACACCAACTTACAGTAATAAAATGTCTTAATAAGCCAGGCCAAATTATTCAGCCATGGCACAAGGGAAGAGCGAAAAACAGGGTGGGCGCAGAGCAAAAAACAGCTACGATGTCACCCAGAAGTGCTCCACCTTGTAGACCCGCTCCCCAACGCGTTGCGTCAGTTCCTGGGTATGAAACGCCCGACTGCGAACGTTTCTGGTGACAACCCAGGGGATTCAGCCCCTGTGGTCGGTGATGTGCGTACCAGACGCTTTTTCACCTCGGCGTTGCTCCCCCTCACGTATTTTCTACGGACTGGTCCCTCCAATACGGTTACCTGGGCAACGCACCTCTTCTGGCAATTACCGACGTCTTTCACTTTGCCTGGGGGCGCTGGTGATAATCCCCCTGCAATACCCTTTCGCTGTAGCGTGAAATGCGCGAGCAATACAAACCTGCATAAATGCAGGCAGTGCAGTTATATAAAGGCTTCAGAGCAGGTATGTCAACGCCGCGGTTATGCGGATTTTTCATGCAAGGGTGATTAACAGAAAAAAGCCTTATGATGACTATACTAGTAGAGGCTTTTTGCCCTGATCTGACCCTATTCCTGACGCGCGTCATAGGCATAACACAAAAATCATCACAATTTTTTGCCGCCGGCGCTACAATCGACCGCAGTCACAATTCTCAAATCAGAAGAGTATTGCTAATGAAAAACATCAACCCAACGCAGACATCTGCCTGGCAGGCATTACAGAAACACTTTGATGAAATGAAAGACGTTACTATCAGCGATCTTTTCGCGCAAGATAGCGACCGTTTTTCTAAGTTTTCCGCAACGTTCGACGATCTGATGCTGGTGGATTACTCCAAAAACCGCATCACCGAAGAGACATTGGCAAAGCTGCAGGATCTGGCGAAAGAAACCGATCTGGCAGGGGCTATCAAATCCATGTTCTCCGGCGAAAAGATCAACCGTACCGAAGACCGTGCGGTGTTGCACGTCGCGCTGCGTAACCGTAGCAATACCCCGATTATTGTTGATGGCAAAGATGTGATGCCGGAAGTGAATGCTGTTCTCGAAAAGATGAAGCATTTCTCTGAAGCGATCATCTCCGGCAGTTGGAAAGGCTATACCGGAAAAGCAATTACCGACGTGGTGAATATCGGTATCGGCGGCTCTGACCTCGGTCCGTTTATGGTGACTGAAGCGCTGCGCCCGTATAAAAACCACCTCAATATGCACTTTGTTTCTAACGTCGATGGCACCCACATCGCGGAAGTGCTGAAAGGCGTAAACCCGGAAACTACGCTGTTCCTGGTCGCGTCCAAAACCTTCACTACCCAGGAAACCATGACCAACGCCCACAGCGCGCGTGACTGGTTCCTGAGCACCGCCGGTGATGAAAAACACGTGGCGAAACACTTTGCTGCGCTGTCTACTAACGGCAAAGCAGTCGGTGAATTCGGTATCGATACGGCCAACATGTTCGAATTCTGGGACTGGGTTGGCGGTCGCTACTCTCTGTGGTCAGCGATTGGTCTGTCGATCATCCTGTCTGTGGGCTTCGACAACTTCGTTGAGCTGCTCTCCGGCGCGCACGCGATGGACAAACACTTCTCCACCACCGCGCCAGAGAAAAACCTGCCGGTGCTGCTGGCGCTGATTGGTATCTGGTATAACAATTTCTTCGGCGCAGAAACCGAAGCGATTCTGCCGTACGACCAGTATATGCACCGTTTTGCGGCCTACTTCCAGCAGGGCAACATGGAATCTAACGGCAAATACGTTGACCGTAATGGCAACGCTGTGGATTACCAGACTGGCCCAATCATCTGGGGTGAGCCGGGCACCAACGGTCAGCACGCGTTCTACCAGCTGATCCACCAGGGCACCAAAATGGTACCGTGCGATTTTATCGCTCCTGCCATGACTCATAACCCGCTTTCCGATCACCATCCGAAACTGCTGTCTAACTTCTTCGCCCAGACCGAAGCGCTGGCGTTCGGTAAATCCCGTGAAGTGGTTGAGCAGGAATATCGTGACCAGGGTAAAGATCCGGCCACGCTGGATCACGTAGTACCGTTCAAAGTGTTCGAAGGTAACCGCCCGACAAACTCTATCCTGCTGCGTGAAATCACCCCGTTCAGCCTGGGCGCATTGATTGCTCTGTATGAGCATAAGATTTTCACTCAGGGTGTGATTCTGAATATCTTCACTTTCGACCAGTGGGGCGTTGAGTTGGGTAAACAGCTGGCTAACCGCATTCTGCCTGAGTTGAAAGATGGCGAAGAAATTGACAGCCACGATAGCTCGACGAATGGCCTGATTAACCGCTACAAAGCCTGGCGCGCATAATTAGCTGCTGCCTGAATGCCGGTCAGGGCGATCGGTATTCAGGCGATGTGCTTGTGCCAAACAGATTGCAATGCCGGCCTTCAGGGTCGGCATTTTTGTTATAGCCGTCGCAATAATTTTGCCGGGTTACCTGCCCAGACGCCTTTTTCGGTAATCGATCTGGTGACAACACTCCCTGCACCAATCACCGCACCATCGCAAATACTGACCGCCAGAATGGCCGCGCCGCTGCCGATAGAAACGTCGTTACCGATCGCAATTCGTGCCCAGTTTTCCCGATTAGCATCGGGATGACCCTCGCGAAACATATCGTTGGCAAACATTACGCCGTGGCCGATAAAGCAGCGTTCTCCGACCGTGACATACTCGCAGATAAAAGTATGGGACTGGATTTTGCTGTCAGCGCCGATGCGCGTATTGCCCTGAATTTCAACAAACGGTCCGACGAAGACGTTATCGCCAAGCGTGCAGTCATAGAGGTTGGCGGGCTGGTAGATAACGACGTTTTCGCCGCAGGTCACGTTGCGGATGCCGGTTTCACGAAGAGTGTGCATAGCGCCTCTCAGATAGCTTTGGCCAGAATGTGTAATGTGCTCTGCTGGGTCGCGGAATTAAATACGACGTCTTTTACATGCTGCATCCCCTGACGCTCATAAAAACGACGGGCGCGGGTGTTTGCGGCGAGTACTTCCAGCCATAGCCAGCTTTCGCCGCTCTCTTTTGCTCGCATTTCGACGGCGTTAAAAAGCGGTTCACCGTAGCGTTGCCCTGTTGCGTCAGGCAGCAGATAGAGCTTATGCAGCAGCGTGCCGGACGGGCCGTCGGCGTTGATATTCTGGCGGCAGACGTATTTAGCGAAGCCAATCGGGTGGGCGGCTTCAGCAATCAACCAACGGCACTGCGTATCGGCCAGGCTGTGTTCCAGCGCGGGCAGAGCATACTCTTGCTGCAGGTAGTGCTCCATCTCATCGGCGTTACGCCAAAGGTGGGCGAAGTGGTGGCGGTAGCTGGCATTCCCCATTTCACTAAGCAGAGGGGCGTCTTCCCGTTGTGCCGTACGTATTGTCAGCATTGCTGTCTCCTTTTTAACCCACCAGTTTGGCAAGTGATTGTTACATTTGACACAATGGACGCAAAAAGTTAACGAATAATATCGATCTGGATCACGTTTTTGCGTTATACAGATCGGCAGGAATAATGAATATAAGAGGTGTGAATATGCCGTCGGTCTATCGTCCGTTGGTGAATTTTGTAGCGACCGCCATGCAGGCGGTGCTGAACCTGGCGCTGCTGTGTCTGGGTGTCATTCTGGTTGTTTTCCTGGGGAAAGAGACGTTCCATCTGGCGCATGTGCTGTTTACCCCGGAACCGGTCAGTAAGTACAAACTGGTCGAAGGGCTGGTGGTCTATTTTCTCTATTTTGAATTTATCGCGCTGATTGTGAAGTACTTTGAGTCGGGCTTTCACTTTCCGCTGCGCTATTTTGTCTACATCGGTATTACGGCGATTGTGCGCCTGATTATTGTCGATCACGAGTCGCCAATGGCGGTGCTTATCTATTCGGCCGCGATCCTGATTCTGGTGATTACGCTGTGGCTGTGTAACTCCAACCGGCTGAAACGCGAATAAAAAAAGCGGCCTCTAAGGGCCGCTGACCAACAGTCACAAAACTTAATTTATGTAGGGTCCAGTTGAGGATAGCAGTGGCATTTGCCTTACTTTTTCAGCTGAGGGCGGTAGTTGCCGTACCCGGTTGGGGTTCGTGTACAGCAACTAAACCACCGTCCCTCCTCTGAAATTTGGGGCGGGTATAACGATGAAACTTAACCTTTCACCCCGCCTGCCGTCAGGCCATTGACCAGCCAGCGCTGGGCCAGCAGGAAGACAACGGTAATCGGAATGGCGGAGAGCACCGCCGCAGCGGCAAAGTCGCCCCACAGATAGTTCTGCGGGTTGAGATACTGTTGCATACCTACGGCCAGGGTATAGCTGTTCACATCGCGCAGCAGCAGCGAGGCGACCGGTACTTCGGTAATCGCGGCAATGAACGACAGAATAAACACGACCGCCAGAATCGGTACCGACAGCGGCAGCAGGACCAGACGGAAGGCCTGCCACGGCGTCGCACCATCCAGTGCCGCCGCTTCTTCCAGCGAGCCATCGATGGTTTCGAAGTAGCCTTTAATCGTCCAGACGTGCAGCGCGATGCCCCCCATATAAGCGAAGATAACGCCGCCGTGCGTGTTCAGGCCGACAAACGGCAGATACTGGCCGAGGCGGTCAAACAAGGCGTATAACGCCACCAGCGACAGGACCGCCGGGAACATCTGGAAAATCAACATCCCTTTCAACAGCGTCGCTTTGCCCGGGAAGCGCATACGGGCGAAGGCATAGGCACAGGTTGTGGACAGCGCTACGATACCGATGGCGGTGATACCAGCCACTTTAATCGAGTTCCACAGCCACAGCAGAACCGGGAAAGGTGGCGGAGTGACGCGGCCATCAGCGTGTTCAACGCTGAAGCCCAGCGCCAGCCGCCAGTGCTCCCAGGAGATCTGGTCCGGGATTAAGCTACCGGTGGCGAAGTTACCTTCGCGCAGGGAGATAGCAATAACCATCAGCAGCGGGAACATAATCGCCGCGATGAAAATCAGTAGCAGGAGGTGCGTGGTGAATAAACGCAGCTTCTGAGATTTGGGTTGTACCATAGCCATGTTCTGAGCCCTCCTTAGTCGAATTTCATACGTGTGGCTTTCAGGTTAACAATTGCCAGCACGCCCACCAGCAGGAAGATCAGCGTGGCAATCGCTGCCGCCAGACCGAAGTCCTGACCGCCGCCGCCTTCGAAGGCGATACGGTAGGTATAGCTGACCAGCAGGTCGGTATAACCGGCTGGCGTGGTGGTGCCGAGGCGGTCCGGACCGCCGTTGGTTAACAGCTGAATCAGAACGAAGTTGTTAAAGTTAAAGGCGAAGCTGGCGATCATCAGCGGCGTGAGCGGCTTGATAAGCAGCGGCAGCGTAATCTTAAAGAAGTTCTGGAACGGACCGGCGCCGTCCATAGCCGATGCTTCGTACAGGTCGTCAGGGATAGCTTTCAGCAGGCCCATGCACAGAATCATCATGTACGGATAGCCCAGCCAGGTGTTGACGATAACGATCATTGAGCGCGCGGTGGTCGGGTCGCTAAACCAGGCCGGCTTGATGCCGAACAGCGCGCTGAGCATCATGTTGATCTCACCAAAACTCTGGTTGAACAACCCTTTGAAAATCAGAATCGAGATAAACGACGGTACGGCGTAAGGCAAAATCAGCAGAACGCGGTAAATCGCTTTGCCTTTCAATGACTCCCACTGCACGAGGCAGGCGAGGATCATGCCCACGGCCACGGTCAGAATCACGGTCAGAACGGAGAAGACAACCGTCCAGACGAAGATGGCAAAGAACGGTTTCTGGATCCCTTCATCGGTAAAGACGCGGGTGAAGTTATCCCAGCCGATCCCAACGGTGTAGCCCGGGCTCAGCTTCTCTGCGCCCCAGCTGCCGTCAGCATTGATGGACTGATAGAAGCCAACATCATTGTTCGGGCGGTATTTTACGCCGCTCTGGTTGTTAGCCAGCGTGCCATCTTTTGCCAGCGTGTACAGCGGCTGGGTGCCGGAGAACTGGCGCAGTGAACTCATGATCACTTTGCTGTCGTCAGGCAGTACGGCGGTCAGCTGGTTCAGCGCGGTGCGGTTCTGAGTGATGATACGCAGATTCGCACGTTCGCCTTCCGGCAGCGCATCGCCTTCTTTTAAGGCCAGTTTCTGCTCACCGCCCAGTTTGAACGCGTCTGAAACATAATTTTTGCCGCTTTCACCATCGGTCAGGGCCAGTTTCCACTCATCTCCCGCCGGGAACAGCGAGAAGTTATAGGTTTTGCCAGCCTGGAAGGAGCGATCCATCAGCACTTCCTGAGCGCGCTCAAAGGTCAGCTGGTTGGTGCTGCTGTAGTTGGTGAAGGCAATAGCGATGGTACAGACCAGCGGGAACAGGACGAACAGCCCCATCCCGGCGAGGCCCGGGTAGACATAACGCCAGGCATAGGCCTTGCGGTTGGTAAAGATATACAGGCCAGCTGAGCTTAAAATCAGCGTCAGGATGGCAAACAGGTACTCCCCCTGGGCGTACATCAAAACGACAAGGTAACCCACCAGCAGGCACAGCAAGCCAATCACAGACCATGTCAGCTGTGGGCTTTGCCACCAGTGTTTCTTTTTAACGACATCCATGGGGATCATCCTCTACAACGTATTTTGTTCTCCCTCTCCCTTCAGGACAGAGGGGCGGAGAGAGGGCTCTGTACAGCGGCCCTCACTCTGACCCGCTCCCGAAAAGGGGGAGGGGACTAGCAGATTACTTCGTGATACGAGACTGTGCGTCTTTCAGCGCGGCATCGACGGTCTGACGACCGCTAGCTGCGTTGATAACCGCCGTGCGTACGGCATACCAGAAGGCGGACATCTGCGGGATGTTCGGCATGATTTCGCCTTTCTGGGCGTTCGCCATGGTTGCAGCGATACGCGGGTCTTTTTCCAGTTTCTCCTGGAAGGATTTCAGTGCGACGGCGCCCAGCGGTTTGTCCTTGTTCACTTCATCCAGACCCTGGTCGGTCAGCAGGTAGTTTTCGAGGAACTCTTTCGCCAGTTCTTTATTCGGGCTGGCGGCGTTGATACCGGCGCTCAGCACGCCAACAAACGGTTTAGACGCTTTGCCTTTAAAGGTTGGCAGCAGCGTGACGCCATAGTTGACCTTGCTCTTATCGATGTTAGACCACGCCCACGGACCGTTGATGGTCATCGCGGTTTCGCCTTTGTTGAATGCGGCTTCAGCGATGGAGTAATCGGTATCGGCATTCATGTGTTTATTTTTGATGAGGTCAACCAGGAAGGTCAGACCGGCTTTCGCGCCAGCGCTGTCCACACCCACGTTTTTGACGTCATATTTACCGTTTTCAAATTTGAACGCATATCCGCCGTCAGCGGCAATCAGCGGCCAGGTGAAGTACGGTTCTTGCAGGTTGAACATCAGCGCACTCTTACCTTTCGCCTTCAGTTCTTTATCCAGCGCCGGGATCTCTTCCCAGGTTTTCGGTGGGTTCGGTACCAGGTCTTTGTTGTAAATCAGCGACAGTGCTTCAACCGCGATAGGGTAAGCAATCAGTTTGCCGTTGTAGCGTACGGCGTCCCAGGTAAACGGATAGAGTTTGTCCTGGAAAGCTTTGTCCGGGGAGATTTCAGCCAGCAGGCCAGATTGTGCATAGCCACCGAAACGGTCATGTGCCCAGAAGATGATATCCGGGCCGTCACCGGTCGCCGCGACCTGCGGGAATTTCTCTTCCAGCTTGTCCGGGTGTTCGATGGAAACTTTAATGCCGGTGTCTTTTTCAAACTTCTTACCCACTTCGGCGAGACCGTTATAGCCTTTGTCGCCGTTAATCCAGATAACCAGCTTACCTTCTTCAATTTTGGCGAGGGCAGAGGCGGAAAACATCATCGTCGTCAATGCAGACAACGCGAGGATGCGAGCGCCGGTTTTGATTTTCATATACCAGTCCTTTTTGGTGATGTGCTCGTGGATACACTTAGGTGGCTTAACGGTGATGAGTTTCCTTTTTTAACAACCCCTTTCCATCCTCCCTATGTCTACGCCCCACCCGTGGTTTGTGTGATCTTGCTTGCAGAAATGCCGGTATTGGGGCGTGGAGCACATAAAAAGGAGGCTATTTTTGCAACCTGCATCACGAAATTGACTTTGCCACGCCGTCCTCCGGAGCGAGGGGCAATCTCTCATCCTCCCGTCTCCTCCCCCATAAAAAAGCCGGGGGTGGAGGATTCACCAGGTTAATGAATGCCGCATAGTCAGCCCATCTTGAATGTGTCTTTTAGTGACAGGTTGTAACGAAGGGAGATGGGGATGGCGAGCGTACAGCTGCGAAATATAACGAAAGCCTGGGGTGACGTTGTGGTATCGAAAGATATCAATCTCGACATCCAGGAAGGGGAGTTCGTGGTGTTTGTCGGGCCATCGGGCTGCGGCAAATCAACCCTGCTGCGTATGATTGCCGGACTGGAAACCATAACCAGTGGCGATTTGTTTATCGGTGAGACGCGAATGAATGACATCCCACCCGCCGAGCGTGGTATCGGGATGGTGTTCCAGTCTTATGCGCTTTACCCTCATCTTTCCGTCGCGGAAAACATGTCTTTCGGCCTCAAGCTGGCCGGCGCCAAAAAAGATGTGATCAACCAGCGTGTGACTCAGGTAGCTGAAGTGCTGCAGCTGGCGCATCTGCTTGAGCGTAAGCCGAAGGCGTTATCCGGCGGCCAGCGTCAGCGTGTGGCAATTGGCCGTACTCTGGTTGCTGAACCCCGTGTTTTCCTGCTGGACGAACCCCTTTCTAACCTCGATGCCGCACTGCGCGTGCAGATGCGTATCGAAATCTCCCGTCTGCATAAGCGCCTTGGGCGCACGATGATCTACGTGACCCACGATCAGGTCGAAGCGATGACGCTGGCCGATAAGATTGTGGTGCTGGATGCCGGTCGCGTTGCACAGGTCGGGAAACCGCTTGAGCTGTATCACTACCCGGCCGATCGCTTTGTCGCGGGCTTTATTGGTTCGCCAAAGATGAACTTCCTGCCGGTAAAAGTCACCGCTACCGCCATTGAGCAGGTGCAGGTGGAACTGCCAAACCGTCAACAGATTTGGCTACCGGTGGACAGCGCCCGTGTTCAGGTTGGCGCCAATATGTCCTTAGGTATCCGACCGGAGCATCTGCTGCCCAGCGATATCGCCGATGTCACCCTGGAAGGGGAAGTTCAGGTTGTTGAGCAGCTTGGCCACGAAACACAAATTCATATCCAGATCCCCGCCATCCGTCAAAACCTGGTTTACCGCCAGAATGACGTGGTGTTGGTAAAAGAGGGAGCCACATTCGCTATCGGTTTGCCACCAGAGCGCTGCCATTTATTCCGTGAGGATGGTACGGCGTGTCGTCGGTTGCATAAAGAGCCGGGCGTGTAAGGCTTCCCATTAAAAAAAAAACACGAACCCCAGAGTGCTGCCGTAACACGGCATAACGACGGGCGAAGTGTTCAAAGAAAAGCAATGATCTCAGGAGATAGAATGATGATTACTCTGCGCAAACTTCCACTGGCGGTAGCCGTCGCAGCAGGCGTTATGTCTGCTCAGGCGCTGGCCGTCGATTTCCACGGTTATGCTCGTTCCGGTATCGGCTGGACCGGTAGCGGCGGTGAACAACAGTGCTTCCAGGCAACCGGTGCTCAAAGTAAATACCGTCTTGGTAACGAATGTGAAACCTATGCGGAATTAAAACTGGGCCAGGAAGTCTGGAAAGAAGGTGATAAGAGCTTCTACTTCGATACTAACGTTGCCTACTCCGTATCGCAGCAAAATGACTGGGAATCCACCAGCCCGGCATTCCGTGAAGCCAACGTGCAGGGTAAAAACCTGATCGACTGGCTGCCAGGCTCCACCATCTGGGCCGGTAAGCGTTTCTACCAGCGTCATGACGTTCACATGATCGACTTCTACTACTGGGATATCTCTGGTCCTGGTGCGGGTCTTGAAAACATCGATGTCGGCTTCGGTAAACTCTCTCTGGCAGCGACCCGTTCTTCTGAATCTGGCGGCTCTGCGACCTTCGCTGACCGTGATGCGCTGGGTAACCGCGTATACGACAATATCGTTCCAAACGACGTCTTCGACGTGCGTTTAGCACAGATGGAAATCAACCCAGGCGGTACCCTGGAGCTGGGTGTTGACTACGGTCATACCAACGTTCCGGATAACTACTACCTGCAGCCGGACGCGTCTAAAGACGGCTGGATGCTGACTGCGGAACACACGCAAAGCATTCTGAAAGGCTACAACAAGTTTGTTCTGCAGTACGCAACTGACGCAATGACCTCCAACGGTAAAGGCGTTCCGCAGGGCGGCAGCATCAACAACGACGGTACCATGTGGCGTGTGCTTGACCACGGCGCGATCTCCATGGGTGACGATTGGGACATGATGTACGTTGCGATGTACCAGGATATCAACCTGGACAACAACAACGGCACCAAATGGTGGACCGTCGGCGTACGTCCTATGTACAAATGGACGCCTATCATGAGCACCCTGCTGGAAGTGGGCTACGACAACGTCAAATCCCAGAATACCGGCGAAAGCAACAACCAGTACAAAATTACCCTGGCCCAACAGTGGCAGGCTGGCGACAGCATCTGGTCTCGTCCGGCAATCCGTCTGTTCGCAACCTACGCCAAGTGGGATGAGAAATGGGGCTACGCGAACGGTGACTCCGGTACTGGCTACACCTCCGGCGTTGCGTACAGCGACACTTCTGCGAAGACCTTCAGCCGTGGCGACAGCGACGAGTGGACCTTCGGTGCCCAGATGGAAATCTGGTGGTAATCCGACCTGACGTGTAATGACCAAAAGAGGGGCGCAAGCCCCTCTATGTTTAGGCCCAGCGGGCTATTGCCTGGCTACCGCTCGGCCATCGGAATTGAGGTGATAACAATGAAAATGAAGAAAAGTCTCGTTGCCCTCTGCCTGTCCGCCGGCCTGCTGGCCAGCGTACCCGCAGTCAGTTTTGCTGATGTGAATTTTGTGCCGCAGAATACCTCTGCTGCACCGGCCATTCCCGCTTCCGCGTTACAGCAGCTAACCTGGACACCGGTGGATCAATCGAAAGCACAAACCACGAATTTAGCAACGGCAGGTCAATCGCTGAATATCCCCGGTATTGTCGGCCCGGTGGCGGCTTACAGCGTCCCGGCGAATATCGGTGAGCTGACCCTCACGCTGACCAGCGAAGTGAATAAGCAAACCAGCGTTTATGCACCAAATGTGCTGATTCTTGACCAGAACATGACGCCATCTGCGTTCTTCCCAAGCAGCTATTTCACCTACCTGGAACCCGGCGTAATGAGTTCGGATCGTCTGGAAGGGGTGATGCGCCTGACTCCGGCATTAGGCCAGCAAAAAATCTATGTGCTGGTCTTTACCACGCCGCAGGATCTGCAACAGACGACGAAATTAATCGACCCGGCAAAAGCCTACGCTAAAGGTACCGGAAATGCGGTGCCTGATATTCCAGATCCGATCGCTAAACATACCACTGAAGGCACATTGGGCCTGAAAGTGAAAACATCGTCAGGCTCCAGCGTGCTGGTTGGGCCGCTGTTTGGTTCTTCCGGCCCAGGCCCGGTAACCGTCGGGAATACGGCGGCACCTGTCTACAGCGCGCCAGCGGCCGCGCCGGTTGTTGCTCCCGTTGCGGCGCCAGCGCCAGCAGCAAAAAGCGAACCGATGCTTGATGACACCGAAACTTACTTTAACAACGGCATCAAGCAGGCTGTTGCGAAAGGTGATATCGACAAAGCCCTCAAACTGATGAACGAAGCTGAGCGCCTCGGCTCGAAATCTGCTCGTTCCACCTTTATCAGCAGTGTAAAAGGCAAGGGGTGATCGTCTCCCCACAATGCTGATGTTTAGGCACAGCCTTTGGGTGCGTCCGCCTGGACGCACCTTTTTTTATCGCGTGGCGGCCGCTGTTGCATGGCTGTTACGCCGATGATCGTATCTTGACGGTTTGCCCGCCCTGATTGGCTTATTCTGCGATACAATGCTGCTACGTTATGTACCGGAGAATCAGGCATGTCACATCCTGCGCTTACGCAACTGCGTGCGCTGCGCTATTTTGCCGCTATGCCCCCGCTGGAGCCGCCTCTGCGCGACTGGCTGTTGCTGGAAGACTCAATGACCCAACGCTTTGAGCAACAGGGGAAAAAAGTCAGTGTGAATATGATCAACGAAGGCTTCGTTGGCCGTGAAGCGCTGGAGGGTGAAGAGGCGTTGCTGCCAGATGAAGCGCGTTACTGGCTGCGGGAAATCATTCTTTGCGCCAATGGTGAACCCTGGCTTGCTGGCCGAACGATCGTGCCGGAGTCGACGCTGTGTGGTCCCGAACTGGCCTTGCAGCAGCTGGGGCAGACGCCGCTGGGGCGCTATTTGTTCACATCATCAACATTAACCCGCGATTTTATTGAAATTGGGCGCTATGCAGAGCTGTGGGGGCGTCGTTCCCGCCTCCGCCTGAGCGGAAAACCGCTGCTGCTGACAGAACTTTTTCTGCCTGCGTCACCGTTGTATTAAGAGGAAGAAGAAATGGAGAGGAGTCTGACGCAAAATAAGCTGTTGGCGTTTCATCGCCTGATGCGTACTGACAAACCTATTGGCGCGCTGCTGCTGCTGTGGCCGACGCTGTGGGCACTATGGGTGGCGACACCGGGGATCCCCCCGCTGTGGATTCTGGTCGTTTTTGTCGCCGGCGTCTGGCTGATGCGCGCCGCCGGCTGTGTGGTGAACGATTACGCCGACCGGAAATTTGACGGCCACGTTAAACGCACCGCCCACCGCCCGCTACCCAGCGGCGATGTATCGGAGAAAGAGGCGCGGGTACTGTTTGCCGTGCTGGTGCTGCTTTCGTTCCTGCTGGTGCTCACGTTAAACACCATGACTATCCTGCTGTCGGTTGCCGGACTGGCGCTGGCGTGGGTGTATCCGTTTATGAAGCGCTACACCCATTTGCCGCAGGTGGTGCTAGGTGCCGCATTCGGCTGGTCCATCCCGATGGCCTTCTCGGCGGTGAGTGAAGCTCTGCCGCTGAGCTGCTGGCTGATGTTCCTCGCCAATATTTTGTGGGCGGTGGCTTACGATACCCAGTACGCGATGGTCGACAGAGATGATGACGTCAAGATCGGCATTAAATCGACGGCGATTTTGTTCGGTGAACATGACCGGACGATTATTGGCATGTTGCAGATTGGGGTGCTGGTATTGATGGCCGCCGTCGGCTGGCTGAACGGGCTGCACTGGGAATATTACTGGTCGTTGTT
The DNA here is from genome assembly GCF_051131765.1 of Klebsiella sp. I138. NCBI lineage: Bacteria > Pseudomonadati > Pseudomonadota > Gammaproteobacteria > Enterobacterales > Enterobacteriaceae > Klebsiella > Klebsiella sp. I138. The sequence goes on along the minus strand of NZ_CP180447.1, from coordinate 3,809,417 downwards.
TATCGCGGCAGGGCTGTTCTTCTGGCAGCAGAAACTGATTTTCCGGCGTGAACGTGACGCCTGCTTCAAAGCGTTTTTAAATAATAACTACGTCGGGCTGGTGGTGTTTCTTGGTCTGGCGATGAGCTATTTGCAGTAAACGCGCTGTCTGTCCCCGGCTCGCACTGCGCAAGCCGGGGGCAGAATAGTCAGTCTAACCGTTACGCTTCATCCTGGGTGACGCTTTCAATCGTCAAACGCACGTCCGACGTAATCAACGCCGCCAGCATCTGGTAGACCTTCAGCGTCTCTTCCGGCTCAGCATCGCCGGTATCGCTAATATAGCCTTCATCGCGCAGCGTCAGCACTAACGTACTGAATACCGCTTTGTCGAAGAATTCCGGCGCGTTGATACCGTGCAGAACCGACAGACGTTGGGCCACGGTACGGCTCTCTTTCTCCAGCGAACTGCGGTTGATGGACGGGTTCGCGCTCAGCAACCAGAAGGTAATGGCATAACGCTGGAGCGTTTCGCGCGCGCCGGCGGCCAGCAGCTGCAAGGAGCGAGAATGGGACGGGTTGATGCTAATTGTGTCATCGCTCAGGACAATCAGTCCCTGGCGCTGCATTTCCGCCGTCAGGGCATCGATAACGCCGGCCAGCTCTTCTTTTTCCCAACGCAGGAACAGCTCAGCTTTCAGCAGCGGATAGAACATCTCTACGTGATGCAGGACTTCCGCGCGGGTGATACGACGATGCTGGGTGACAATCGCCGCCAGCAGCGACGGCAGCATCAGCATATGGGCGATGTTGTTGCGATAGTAGGTCATCAGCACCGCCTGCTCACGCGGCAGAATGATGATATCGCCGATCGTATCTTTCTCGACCTCGAACTTATTCATCTTCAGCGCGTGGTCAATCAGCTCACTGGCGGAGGCCGTTGGCGTAGTCGCATCCGGGGAATAGGGCACGTTGCGCAGCAGGTCGAGGTAGCACTCCAGCTGTTGCGTCAGCTGTTCGCGAGTCAACGAGCGCTGACGAGAGGCGAGCAGCGCGGTGCAGCACAGGTTCATGGCATTGGCCGCGCCAGCGTTGTTGATGCGCACCATCAGACTGGAGGCAATGTTGTTCACCGTTGGCGTTAGCCACGACGGCCGCACGGCTTCAATCGGATCGATAGACTCACGCCATTCCGGAACATGCTGGTTCAGGTAGGTCATCAGCGGCAGCGGCTCGCCAAAGTTCACATAGCCCTGACCGAGGTTACGCAGTTTGCTCAGACCGCGCAGCATCTGCGGCAGACTCTCTTTTTCTTTCGTCGCGCCGCGCAGCTCTTTGGCGTAGGTACCCACTTCCATTACGTGCTCATAGCCGATGTAGATAGGCACCAGAGTGATAGGACGGGTCCCGCCGCGAAGCATAGCCTGGATGGTCATCGACAAGGTGCCGGTTTTCGGATCCAGCAGGCGGCCGGTACGGGAACGGCCCCCTTCAACGAAGTATTCTACGGAGTAACCCCGGCTGAACAACTCGCCGAGATATTCACGGAACACCGTTGAATAGAGCTTATTGCCCTTAAAGGTACGACGAATAAAGAACGCGCCGCCGCGGCGGAAAATCGGGCCTGCTGGCCAGAAGTTCAGGTTGATACCGGCGGCAATATGCGGTGGCACAAGCCCCTGGTGATACAGCACGTAGGAGAGCAGCAGGTAGTCCATATGGCTGCGGTGGCACGGTACGTACACAATCTCGTGCCCTTCATGGGCCAGCTGACGCACGCGTTCGGCGTTATGGACGTTGATCCCCTGATACAGACGGTTCCAGGTAAACCCGAGCACGCGGTCGGTCAGACGAATCATCTCATAGGAGAAGTTTGCGGCGATCTCTTCCATCAGCGCGATGGCGTTTTGCTGCGCCTTCTCATGGGAGATTTTCTTGCTGCGTGCTTCGTCTTCCACCGCGCGCGCGATGGCTTTTGAGGCCAGCAGCTTATTGAACAGGTCCTGACGCGCCGGCAGGCGCGGGCCGACAGCAGCCAGGCGCTGACGAGCGAAGTGCATGCGCGCGACGCGGGCCAGCTTCTGGGCGATAATTTTATCGGTGCCGTGTTCGGTGGCCATTCTGCGCAGGGAAACCGGCGGTGAGAAACGGACAAAACTGTCGCGCCCCAGCCACAGAACGGCGAAGAACTTCTGAATGCCATTCAGCATGCGCAGCGGCGGGTTCACTTCGCCTTTCTCACGCCCTGGCCTACGACCAAACATCACCGACACTGGCACCATTTGCACGTCCAGGTCAGGATGGTTACGGTGCAGATCCAGGTAGTCGTGGAACAGCTTGATCGACTCTTCTTTCGGCGCATAGTAGGTAAAGACGCGCGGCCCGCCGTGGATAAACACGTAGCGCGGCAGCAGCGCGCCGTCGATTTCCAGCGGTTCAAGCGGGTCGGGTAAATCGTGCTCCAGGCACTGGGCGCGCAGAGTCAGCAGGTCCGCCTTCGAGTTATAAGGCAGGACGTACATAATAGGACGCGAGGTATCCAGCCCTAATTCCTGAGCAGGTTCTGCGGGAATAGACTTGCTTTTTACCAGCACCCGTAATGGTAAATTCAGTAATTTATAGTAAATTCGTTGCCAGCCGGACATAAACGATGTGAAGCCTCTGGTTAATCATGCAAATGCGCGGCAAGAATAACAGAAAGCGCGCAAAATTTCCGTTGCCACGCGGCAAACGCGTGCACTCATTGACGTCATTTACATAAAAAGGTTCTTTTGATGGCCAATAATACCACTGGGTTAACCCGAATCATTAAAGCAGCAGGTTATTCCTGGAAAGGGTTCCGTGCGGCATGGATGAATGAGGCCGCATTTCGTCAAGAAGGCGTCGCCGCCATTATTGCCGTCGCGATCGCCTGCTGGCTGGACGTTGACGCCATCACGCGGGTGCTGCTGATAGGCTCGGTCCTGATAGTGATGATAGTCGAAATTCTTAATAGCGCGATTGAAGCGGTCGTAGACCGTATTGGGCCAGAGCACCACGAACTATCAGGTCGGGCGAAGGACATGGGGTCCGCGGCGGTGCTGCTGGCCATTGCGATCGCGCTGATCACCTGGGCAATCCTGCTGTGGGCCCGCTACCATTAACCGAATTTTGCTGTCCCGACCGGCAGGCTCCACGCGCCCGATGGGGTTTGCGGCCTGCCGGTGGCAATAACCCCTGGCACAATGGGTTATCTGATACGCAAAATGGAAAGAATCTCCTGATTTTTGTGTGAAATTTGATTCCAAAATCACCGTTAGCTGTATATACTCACAGCATAACTGTATATACACCCAGGGGGCGGGATGAAAGCGTTAACGACAAGGCAGCAAGAGGTGTTCGATCTCATTCGGGATCACATCAGCCAGACGGGCATGCCGCCAACGCGTGCGGAAATTGCTCAGCGCTTGGGGTTCCGTTCTCCCAACGCGGCGGAAGAACACCTGAAAGCGCTGGCGCGTAAGGGCGCGATCGAGATTATCTCCGGCGCCTCCCGGGGCATCCGTCTGCTTACGGAAGAAGAACCTGGTCTGCCGTTGATTGGCCGCGTCGCAGCCGGTGAGCCGCTGCTGGCTCAGCAGCATATCGAAGGTCACTTCCAGGTCGATCCGGCGATGTTCAAGCCGAATGCCGACTTTTTGCTGCGGGTTAGCGGTATGTCGATGAAAGATATCGGTATTCTTGATGGCGATCTGCTGGCGGTCCATAAAACTCAGGATGTGCGTAACGGCCAGGTTGTCGTGGCGCGTATTGACGAAGAAGTTACCGTAAAACGCCTTAAAAAGCTGGGTAACATCGTCGAACTCCTGCCAGAAAACAGCGAATTTTCACCGATCGTGGTGAATCTGCGCGAGCAAAACTTCACTATCGAAGGGCTGGCCGTTGGCGTTATTCGCAACGGTGAGTGGCTGTAACACCTTCTCCCCGCAGCATCATCTGATGCATGATGCTGCGCAGTCTTCCCCCGGTCAGGCTCTTTCTCATGTTCTTTAACGCCGCTGATAAGGCCCTGTGGCGCCTGGCGCTACCCATGATTTTCTCCAATATCACCGTCCCGCTGCTGGGGTTGGTCGATACCGCCGTAATTGGTCACCTCGATAGCCCGGTTTACCTCGGTGGTGTTGCGGTCGGCGCGACGGCCACCAGTTTTCTCTTCATGCTGCTGCTTTTTCTGCGCATGAGCACCACCGGACTGACGGCACAGGCCTTTGGCGCAAAAGATCCTCTTCGCCTGGCGAGGGCGCTGGTGCAGCCGCTGGGGCTGGCATTAGGGGCCGGCCTGCTGATTGTGCTTTTCAGAACCCCACTTATCGATTTGGCGTTGCATATTGTTGGCGGCAATGAAGCGGTGCTGGAACAGGCCCGGCGCTTTCTCAAAATTCGCTGGCTGAGCGCGCCGGCGTCGCTGGCAAACCTGGTGCTGCTCGGCTGGCTGCTGGGTGTGCAGTACGCCAGGGCGCCGGTGATTCTGCTGATCGTCGGCAATCTGCTGAATATCGTGCTCGACCTGTGGCTGGTGATGGGTCTGCACATGAACGTGCAGGGTGCTGCGCTGGCGACGGTGACCGCCGAATATGTCACCTTTATCATCGGGCTGCTGATGGCAAAACGCGTACTGACGCTGCGCGGGGTGTCATTGGCCATGCTGAAATGCGCCTGGCGCGGGGATGTGCGTCGGCTGCTGGCGTTAAACCGCGATATCATGCTGCGCTCTCTGCTGCTCCAGCTCTGCTTTGGCGCGGTGACCGTCTTTGGCGCTCGCCTCGGCGGCGAGATCGTTGCCGTCAATGCGCTTCTGATGACCATGCTGACCTTCACCGCCTACGCGCTGGATGGTTTTGCCTATGCCGTAGAAGCTCACTCCGGGCAGGCGTACGGCGCGCGTAATGGGAGTCAGCTGCTTGACGTCTGGCGGGCGGCCTGTCGGCAATCGGGAATAGTGGCGCTGGCGTTTGCGGTGACCTATGCCGTTGCGGGGCAGCAGATTATTGCCCTGTTGACCTCGCTGCCGTCGCTCCAGCAGCTTGCCGATCGCTACCTGATCTGGCAGATGGTTCTGCCGGTGATTGGCGTGTGGTGCTATTTGCTGGATGGCATGTTCATCGGTGCGACGCGGGGAGCTGAGATGCGTAACAGCATGGCGATAGCGGCGGCAGGGTTTGCCGTGACGTTGCTGACGCTGCCGGTTCTGGGTAACCACGGGCTTTGGCTGGCGCTGGCGGTCTTTCTTGCACTGCGCGGCCTGTCGCTGGCGGTTATCTGGCGGCGACACTGGCAGCGCGGAACCTGGTTTTCGTAGCGATTTTTAACGTGTAATTGGTTAAAGATTCCGAATAATAAATTCAACCCAGAATTCTTATCTATAGTTAAACCTATGTCCGGCACACGGCGGGCTGTTGACTCACCGAACGATGAGGATTGAATGATGAACAAAGACGAAATCGGCGGTAACTGGAAACAGTTGAAAGGTAAAGCGAAAGAGAAATGGGGTAAGCTTACCGATGATGACATGACGGTCATCGAGGGCAAGCGTGACCAGCTGGTAGGTAAAATCCAGGAGCGTTACGGCTACGCCAAAGATCAGGCTGAGAAAGAAGTGTCTGACTGGGAACGTAAAAACGATCACCGCTGGTAGCGGCGAGTCATAACGCATTAACCCTCTGTTATTACCTGCCCGAACGGTACACGGAGGTACCGACAACCCTGATTCCCGCTGCGGCACCAGCCTCAGCGGGCTTTCTTTTTAATCTGGATCGTATGGTCGTGGTGACAGTGCCCTGGAGTGCTACAGGCTTCGACCTCGACACACCCCGCGCACAGACCGTGCGCCTCAATCACGTTGTGGCGCAACGCAAAGCCCATTCTGGCCGCCAGCGTGTGCATAATATCCTCCACGCCTTCCGCGCACTCTTCTTTGACCACGCCGCAGCGATCGCAGATAAACATCGCGGAACTGTGGGTCGGCTGATCGAAGAGATGGCACAGCACGTAGCTGTTGGTGGACTCCACCTTATGCACAAACCCCTGCTCCAGCAAAAACTCCAGCGCCCGGTAGACCGTCGGTGGCTTCGCCTGTGGCTCTTTGTCACGCAGCAGGTCAAGCAGGTCATATGCGCTAATCGCCCCTTGCTGTAGGCTCATCAGACGCAACACTTCCAGGCGCTGCGGAGTCAGGCGCACGCCGCGCTGTGCGCAGAGCTTTTCAGCGTGCGCTAACATTTCTTGCGAAGTGGTCTTATTCATGAGCATCCTCTGGTTGCGTGAGTCTGAAGTTGTTACTTTATCACGATCCAGGCAAAACGCCGAGAACCGGCGGCTTGTGCTATACCTGATGCATCTCATTTTCGGGAGAAAACGATGAAACGACCTGATTGCATTCGACATTGGCGCGAACTGGAAGGCCCAGATGATGCCTCTTATCCTAACAACCCGGAGCGCTTTTCTATTGGGGCTCCGCTGGCGCGGGGGTTAAGGCTCAACCGGCTGGGTATTCATCATGAACGTTTGCCGCCGGGCCGTCGAACTTCTTATCCCCATGCAGAAAGTGACGAAGAAGAGTTTATCTACGTGCTCGATGGCTACCCTGAGGTCTGGATCAATGGCTATTTGTGGAAGCTTGAGCCGGGCGACAGCGTTGGCTTTCCGGCCGGGACCGGGGTCTGTCATACTTTTTTGAATAACACCGATCAGGAAGTTCGCTTGTTAGTGGTGGGAGAGTCGAACAAAAAATTTAACCGCATTTACTACCCGCTGAATCCAGAGTATGCGGCGACGCGCCAGGACCGCTGGGTCGATCATCCGCCGCAATTTTTCGGCCCACACGACGGCAAACCTCGCCGGCGATAGCCCGTTTATCTGGCGCACGGTACCCATCGCGGTGCTATGCGCCTGTGGTGTATCTTTGTGCTATAGTAGCGCCCCTTTTTACCCGGATGCCTGTTTATTCGCCATGATGCCAGAACCCACTTCTCACGCTTTTGCCGCCCACCGTTTTTCCATCGCACCCATGCTCGACTGGACCGACAGGCACTGCCGCTATTTCCTGCGCCAGCTGTCGCGCCATACGCTGCTGTATACCGAAATGGTGACAACCGGGGCGATTATTCACGGTAAAGGCGACTATCTGGCCTATAGCGAAGAAGAACATCCGCTGGCTCTGCAGCTGGGCGGCAGCGACCCGGCGGCGCTCGCACAGTGTGCGAAACTGGCGGAATCGCGCGGCTATGATGAGATTAACCTCAACGTCGGCTGTCCGTCTGACCGCGTACAAAACGGGATGTTCGGTGCCTGTCTGATGGGTAATGCGCAACTGGTGGCAGACTGCATTAAAGCGATGCGCGACGTGGTGTCGATTCCGGTGACGGTAAAAACCCGTATCGGCATTGATGATCAAGACAGCTATGAATTCCTGTGCGATTTCATCAATACCGTCTCCGGAAACGGCGAGTGTGAGATGTTCATCATCCACGCCCGTAAGGCCTGGCTCTCTGGCCTGAGCCCCAAAGAAAACCGCGAGATCCCACCGCTGGATTATCCTCGGGTTTATCAGCTAAAACGCGACTTTCCGCATCTGACGATGGCCATCAACGGTGGGATCAAATCGCTGGAAGAGGCAAAATTGCACCTGGAGCATATGGATGGCGTGATGGTGGGGCGTGAAGCCTATCAGAATCCTGGGATTTTGACCTCGGTCGACCGGGAGATCTTTGCGGCTGATGGGACTGACAGTGACCCGGTTGCCGTCGTGCGCGCGATGTACCCGTACATCGAACGCGAGCTGAGCAACGGTACCTATCTGGGCCACATTACTCGCCATATGCTGGGCCTGTTCCAGGGGATTCCGGGTGCGCGTCAGTGGCGCCGCTACCTGAGCGAAAATGCGCATAAAGCCGGAGCGGATATTAACGTACTGGAACATGCGCTGAAGCTAGTGGCAGATAAACGTTAATTTTACGCCAAAATTTGGTCAAATACGCCAGGTTCTGTCGCGGCTGATATAAGTTTTTTCATTAAATTCAATGAATTAAACTTGGCACGTTTCTTGTAATACCCGGAGAGTCACTGCGTAATTTCTTTGGGGAGAAGACGATGCTTGAACTCTTATTTGTTATTGGATTTTTTGTCATGTTGCTGGTCACCGGCGTGTCGATGCTGGGTATTCTTGCCGCGATTATCGTCGCGACGGCGCTGATGTTCGTCGGTGGGTTGTTTGCAATGATGATCAAACTGCTGCCATGGCTGCTGTTGGCGGTTGTCGTGGTATGGGTGATTCGGGCGATAAAATCGCCTGCTGACAGCCGTTATCGCGGGAATAACCGTTGGCGTTATTAAGGGAGTGAGTGGTCTGTCACAACCTGAAGAATTTTGCATAAAACGACGTAGGTTTTGCTTATTAAATCTGTCACTATTAGCGCGTTAACGAATTCATCGCGCTGTACCCTACATACAGCCGAACTAAAAAAGTAAGGGCTTCCCATGTGGAAGCCCTAAACTTTTCTGCTCTCCCGTCATACTTCAGACTACAGGGGCGTTGACTACCTCGTTATTCGGCTCATCCATGAGCCTCACCCTTATCAGGGCCGCTGCTGGCAGCGTTCAAATCTGTTCCAGACAGATTTGTCACCCCAGTCACTGACTACTGTCAGCTCCCGGGGATTCGTTCTCTTGCCGCCTGCCTGTAGCCCGAATGATTTAGGGCGAGTCTCCCGTCACACGGCTTCAAAGCGTTCACTCACCTGTTTGCAATTACGGCAGCAGCAGGCTCGACCCTTCGGTGGCGCGGCTTTCGAGGACCTCATGCGCGCGCTGCGCGTCGGTCAGCGGGTATTTCTGGCTGTCCGCTACGTCCACGTTAATCGCGCCGCTGGCAATTAACGAAAACAGCTCGCTACTGGCTGCCGCCAGTTCTTCGCGAGTGGTGATATAGCCTTGCAGGGAAGGGCGGGTGACGTACAGCGAACCTTTCTGATTGAGGATCCCAAGGTTGACGCCGGTCACCGGACCGGAAGAGTTGCCGAAGCTGACCATCAGCCCCCGCCGTTGCAGGCAATCAAGCGATGCTTCCCAGGTATCCTTGCCCACGGAATCATAGACCACATGGACTTTTTTCCCTTCGGTTATCTCTTTTAAACGTTCAACAATATTCTCTTCGCGGTAGTTGATCACCTCCCAGGCGCCGGCCTGCTTTGCTCGCTGCGCTTTTTGCGCATTGCCGACGGTGCCTATCAGTTTGGCGCCCAGCGCCTTCGCCCACTGGCAGGCGATCAGCCCGACGCCACCGGCCGCGGCATGGAACAGGAACGGTTCGCCGGGTTTAATTTCGTAGGTTTTGCGCAGCAGATAGTAGACCGTCAGTCCTTTGAGGAATGATGCCGCCGCTTGTTCAAATGAGATTTCGTCCGGCAAAATGGCGGCTTTATCGGCAACGACATGATGAACCGTACTGTAGGCACCCAGGGCTGACTGTGCGTAGACGACGCGGTCGCCAGCTTTAATATGCCGGACGTTGCGCCCGACTTTCGTCACTACGCCAGCCGCTTCGGTACCCAGGCCGCTTGGTAAAGACGGAGGCGGATAGAGGCCGCTGCGGATGTAGGTATCGATATAGTTGATACCAATCGCTTTATTTTCGACCTGAATTTCGTTGTCCGCCGGATCGCCGGGCGTAAACTCCGCCACCTGTAGAACCTCAGGGCCGCCATGCTTGTTAAATTCGATACGTGTTGCCATGCTTCCTCCTGAACTATGTGGTAACCTTTCGAGCCAATTTCTATAGCGGGAATTCCATTCAATATGGCAGGAAATAAACCCTTCAACAAACCACAGACTGAACCCCGTGAGCGCGATCCGCAGCTCGCCGGGCTGAAAGTCCCGCCGCACTCGATTGAAGCGGAACAGTCGGTGTTGGGCGGTTTAATGCTGGACAACGAACGCTGGGACGATGTCGCCGAGCGCGTTGTGGCGGAAGATTTTTATACCCGTCCGCACCGCCATATCTTTATTGAAATGGCACGTCTGCAGGAGACAGGCAGCCCGATCGATCTGATCACGCTGGCGGAGTCGCTGGAGCGTCAGGGACAGCTGGATAGCGTTGGCGGGTTTGCTTATCTGGCAGAGCTCTCTAAAAATACGCCAAGTGCGGCGAACATTAGCGCCTATGCGGACATCGTGCGCGAACGTGCGGTTGTTCGTGAGATGATCTCGGTGGCGAATGAAATCGCCGAGGCGGGCTTCGATCCGCAGGGACGTACCAGCGAAGATCTGCTCGACCTGGCCGAGTCCCGGGTGTTTAAGATTGCGGAAAGCCGCGCGAATAAAGACGAAGGTCCGCGAAACATCGCCGAAGTTCTTGATGCGACCGTCGCGCGTATCGAGCAGCTGTTCCAGCAACCCCATGACGGCGTCACCGGAGTCAATACCGGCTATGACGATCTGAATAAAAAGACCGCCGGCCTTCAGCCGTCGGATTTGATTATTGTCGCGGCGCGCCCATCGATGGGTAAGACGACATTTGCCATGAACCTCGTCGAAAATGCGGCGATGTTGCAGGATAAACCGGTACTCATTTTCAGTCTTGAAATGCCATCAGAGCAGATCATGATGCGTTCCCTGGCCTCGCTGTCGCGGGTCGATCAGACCCGTATTCGTACCGGGCAACTGGATGATGAGGACTGGGCGCGCATTTCCGGCACCATGGGCATCCTGCTGGAAAAACGCAATATCTATATCGATGACTCTTCCGGCCTGACGCCGACGGAAGTGCGTTCCCGCGCGCGGCGTATCGCCCGCGAACACGGGGGGATCGGGCTTATCATGATCGACTACCTGCAGTTGATGCGCGTACCGTCGCTCTCTGATAACCGTACGCTGGAAATTGCTGAAATCTCCCGTTCGTTGAAGGCGCTGGCAAAGGAGCTTCAGGTTCCGGTGGTTGCACTGTCGCAGCTGAACCGCTCGCTGGAACAACGTGCCGATAAACGCCCGGTTAACTCCGACCTGCGTGAATCGGGCTCCATCGAACAGGATGCCGACTTAATCATGTTTATCTATCGTGATGAGGTTTATCACGAGAACAGTGATTTAAAAGGCATTGCGGAAATTATTATTGGTAAGCAGCGTAACGGACCCATCGGGACGATACGTCTGACCTTTAACGGGCAGTGGTCGCGGTTTGATAATTATGCGGGACCACAGTACGACGACGAATAAATAGCCGTTATCCTTCGCGCCGCAGGTGCGTTGACTGCAACACGAATGATCCAGGCAATCTTTTTATCAAGGAATTCAAATGCAAGCGGCAACTGTTGTTATTAACCGCCGCGCTCTGCGACACAACCTGCAACGTCTGCGTGAACTGGCGCCTGCCAGCAAACTGGTTGCAGTCGTGAAAGCGAACGCTTACGGACACGGTCTTCTTGAGACCGCGCGAACGCTCCCTGATGCCGATGCCTTTGGCGTCGCCCGTCTTGAAGAAGCCCTGCGCCTGCGCGCTGGCGGTATCACGAAGCCTGTCCTGCTGCTGGAAGGTTTCTTTGATGCGGCCGATCTGTCGGTTATTTCCGCGCAGCAACTGCACACAGCGGTGCACAGTCCGGAGCAACTGGAGGCACTGGAGCAGGCTGAGCTGCCTGAGCCGGTCACTGTCTGGATGAAACTGGATACCGGGATGCATCGCCTTGGCGTACTGCCGGAACAGGCGGACGCGTTCTGGCAGCGTCTGAGCCAGTGTAAAAACGTTCGCCAGCCGGTCAATATTGTCAGCCACTTTGCGCGCGCTGATGAACCCGAATGCGGTGCCACCGAACGCCAGCTGGATATTTTCACCACCTTTACCGAAGGCAAACCCGGCCTGCGTTCCATTGCGGCATCGGGCGGGATTTTGCTGTGGCCGCAGTCGCATTTTGACTGGGTTCGCCCGGGTATCATCCTGTACGGCGTATCGCCGCTGGATAGTCCTTCCACCGGCGCAGATTTCGGCTGTCTGCCGGTGATGTCGTTGACGTCGAGCCTGATTGCCGTGCGCGAACATAAAGCGGGTGAGCCGGTGGGCTATGGCGGTACCTGGGTGAGTGAACGTGACACTCGGCTTGGCGTGGTGGCGATGGGCTATGGCGATGGCTATCCGCGTGCGGCGCCCACCGGTACACCGGTACTGGTTAACGGTCGCGAAGTCCCGATTGTGGGTCGTGTCGCGATGGATATGATTTGCGTCGACCTTGGGCCAGAGGCGCAGGATAAGTCCGGCGACCCGGTGGTACTCTGGGGTGAGGGTTTGCCCGTCGAGCGCATCGCCGAACTGACAAAAGTGAGTGCTTACGAACTTATTACCCGCCTGACGTCCAGAGTCTCGATGCAGTACCTGGATTAAGTGCACATCTGGTCGACAGCCACGAGTCCTGATATCCCCGGTGGCGCTGCGCTAGCCGGGGTGACGGCCTGAAGCAGGCGATACCCCGGCGCAGACGCTAACGTTTTAGCCGGGACATTCCCCGGGCGCGGAGAGCCGTGCGATCTTCGCTGACTTTCCGCCAACTATCCACCAACATCCTCTCGATCTTCTTCTGCTTCCGGTTTATTGTGTTATGACCTGCCTCTCGTAAACCCGGAGAAACATCACGTGTTTCAAAAAGTTGACGCCTACGCTGGCGATCCTATTCTCTCCTTGATGGAGCGTTTCAAAGAAGATCCGCGTAGTGACAAAGTAAACCTTAGCATCGGCCTCTATTACAACGAAGACGGGATTATCCCGCAGCTGCAGGCGGTTGCTGAGGCGGAAGCACGCCTTAATGCTCAGCTGCACGGCGCCTCGTTGTATCTGCCGATGGAAGGGCTGAACGCCTATCGCAACGCGATTGCTCCACTGTTGTTCGGCGCTGAACATCCGGCGCTGCTGCAAAATCGCGTTGCCTCTATTCAAACGCTGGGCGGTTCCGGCGCACTGAAAGTGGGTGCCGATTTTCTGAAACGCTACTTCCCGGGGTCTCACGTCTGGGTCAGCGATCCGACCTGGGAAAACCACATCGCCATATTTGAAGGGGCTGGCTTCGAAGTAAGTACTTACCCTTGGTTTGATAACGAGACCAACGGCGTGCGTTTTGAGGCGCTGCTGGAGAAACTGCACACGCTGCCTGAGCGTGATATCGTACTGCTGCATCCGTGCTGTCATAACCCGACTGGGGCCGATCTCAACCACGCCCAGTGGGATCAAATTGCCGATGTGCTGAAGGCGCGTAACCTGATTCCTTTCCTCGATATCGCCTATCAGGGCTTTGGCGCAGGAATGGATGATGATGCCTACGCGATTCGCGCGATTGCCCGCGCCGGCATGCCGATGCTGGTCAGCAACTCCTTCTCAAAAATATTCTCGCTGTACGGTGAGCGCGTAGGCGGCCTGTCGGTCGTGTGCGAAGACGCAGAAACCGCAAACCGCGTGCTGGGGCAGCTGAAGGCGACCGTACGTCGCAACTACTCCAGCCCGCCGAACTTTGGCGCTCAGGTTGTCGCGGCCGTACTGAATGATGCGGAACTGAAAGCCTGCTGGCTGGCGGAAGTGGAAGAGATGCGCACGCGCATTCTGGCGATGCGTCAGGAGCTGGTGAATGTCCTGAAAGAAGCGGTGCCGGGCGTCAATTTTGATTACCTGCTCAAGCAACGTGGGATGTTCAGCTACACCGGATTGAGTGCGGCACAGGTTGACCGTCTGCGTGAAGAGTTTGGTGTGTACCTGATTTCCAGCGGCCGGATGTGCGTGGCGGGTCTGAATTCACGCAATGTGCAGCGCGTGGCGCAGGCGTTCTCTGCGGTTATGTAATCCCCTGACTATTATCTGCCCTTTCCCGTTAAATGGAGAGGGCAGCTCCCTTCCTGAAGTGTGATCATTCTCTTTTTATATGACATTTAAGCAGAAAATCCTTTGCATCGGTGGATGTGGGGGGTAAGGTCATGGTGCATTTATAAGCACCCACATAATTGAAAACTATAACGATTCAATTCTTGATACATCAGGTCATTCAACGGGTGCCGTGGCCCCAGCGCCAGGTTCCTTGTTCCCGGCAAAGAAGCCATTTAATGAATGACGTTTAAAGGGATAACTATGCGCAAGATGACTTTGGCCTTCGGGGCCATCTGCTTATTGTTCACGTTCAACGGCAGCGCCGTGGCTCAGGCTTCCACGCCACAGCCGCTCTCCACCGGTACCAACGTCGCCAGACTGGCTGAGCAGATGCCGGTTCACTGGGTTTCCGTGGCACAGATTGAAAACAGCCTGCTGGGTCGTCAGCCGTTTGCCGTAGGTTTTGATATTGACGATACGGTTCTGTTTTCCAGCCCGGGCTTCTGGCGCGGTCAAAAAACATTTTCACCCGGCAGCGATGCGTACCTGAAAAACCCCGAGTTTTGGGAAAAAATGAATAACGGCTGGGACGAATTCAGTATGCCAAAAGAGGTCGCCCGGCAGCTGATTGCGATGCACGTGAAGCGCGGTGATAGCATTTACTTTGTCACCGGGCGCAGCCCGACCAAAACCGAAACGGTTTCGAAAACGCTACAGGATGATTTTCTGATCCCGGCGGCGAACATGAACCCGGTTATTTTTGCCGGTGACAAACCGGGGCAGAATACGAAAACCCAATGGCTGCAGGAGAAGAATATTAAGGTCTTCTACGGCGATTCTGATAATGACATTTCGGCCGCGCGCGACGCCGGGGCACGCGGCATTCGCGTACTGCGCGCGTCAAACTCATCGTATAAACCGTTGCCGATGGCCGGGGCGCTGGGTGAAGAAGTGATCGTAAATTCTGATTATTAACCCGAGTGTCGGTTAAAACGAGACAGCACAGAAAACGGCAGCCAATAAGCTGCCGTTTTTTTGTACAAAAAACAGGGCGAAGAGGTTTTACCTTTTCGCGTATTGCTGCACACTTAGGAAGATTCATTTGGTTGAGCGAGACAGGTTAGAGGAACAGCGTATTCACGGCGGTTCGCGGCATATCGTCGCGAGGCTCACGGGGGAGTAACAGATGACAATTTCGGAGTTATTGCTGTACTGCATGGCAAAACCGGGCGCGGAGCAAAGCGTGCATAGCGACTGGAAAGCCACGCAGATTAAAGTGTCGGACGTGCTATTTGCGTTAGTGAAGGAAGTGGAGGATATGCGGCCTGCCGTGTCGCTCAAAGCCAGCCCGGAGCTTGCTGAACTGTTGCGGGAACAGCACGTGGACATCAGACCCAGCAAACATCTGAATAAAGCCCACTGGAGTACGGTTTTTCTTGACGGTGCCCTGCCTGATTCACAGATTTACTACCTGGTCGATGCTTCATACCAGCAGGCGGTACGGCTGCTGCCGGAACCAACCCGACAGCAGCTTTTACGGTGATTAACCCAGCAGGGGTTTGAGGAAACGCGCGGTGTGCGAGGCTTCGCACTCGGCCACTGTTTCAGGCGTCCCGGAAACGAGGATTTCACCGCCGCCGCTGCCGCCTTCCGGCCCAAGATCAACGATCCAGTCGGCGGTCTTGATGACATCCAGGTTGTGCTCAATGACCACAATAGTATTGCCCTGATCGCGCAGCTGGTGCAGTACTTCCAGCAGCTGCTGGATATCGGCGAAGTGCAGACCCGTCGTCGGCTCATCGAGAATATACAGCGTCTGGCCGGTGCCGCGTTTCGACAGCTCGCGCGCCAGCTTCACGCGCTGGGCTTCGCCGCCGGAAAGCGTCGTGGCAGACTGACCGAGACGAATGTAGGTCAGACCGACGTCCATCAGCGTTTGCAGCTTACGCGCCAGCGCCGGTACGGCATCGAAGAACTCACGCGCTTCTTCAATGGTCATATCCAGCACTTCATGAATGGTCTTGCCTTTGTACTTAATCTCCAGCGTTTCACGGTTATAGCGCTTGCCTTTGCACTGATCGCAGGGCACGTAGATATCCGGCAAGAAGTGCATTTCGACTTTAATCACACCATCACCCTGGCAGGCTTCACAGCGCCCGCCGCGGACGTTAAAGCTGAAGCGCCCTGGCGTATAGCCGCGTGAACGCGATTCCGGCACGCCGGCAAACAGTTCGCGCACCGGCGTGAAGACGCCAGTATAGGTTGCCGGGTTTGAGCGCGGCGTACGACCAATCGGGCTCTGGTCGATATCGATAACCTTATCGAAGTGTTCCAGCCCCTGCACATCGCGATATGGCGCGGGTTCAACGATGGTCGCGCCATTGAGCTGGCGCTGGGCAATCGGGAACAGCGTATCGTTAATCAGCGTTGATTTACCCGAACCGGAGACGCCGGTAACACAGGTAAACAGGCCGACCGGCAGCGTCAGCGTCACATCTTTCAGGTTGTTGCCGCGAGCGCCGGTGAGCTTGAGCACTTTTTCCGGGTCGGCAGGGACGCGCTGTTTCGGCACTTCAATCTTGCGTTTTCCGCTCATGTATTGCCCGGTCAGGGATTCAGGCACCGCCATGATGTCTTCCAGCGTCCCTTCGGCGACAACCTGGCCACCGTGTACCCCGGCACCTGGGCCGATATCGATCACGTGATCAGCGGCGCGGATGGCGTCTTCATCATGCTCGACGACAATCACCGTATTGCCCAGATTACGCAGATGCACCAGCGTGCCGAGCAGACGTTCGTTATCGCGCTGATGCAGGCCGATGGAAGGCTCGTCCAGAACGTACATTACGCCGACCAGCCCGGCGCCAATCTGGCTCGCCAGACGAATACGCTGGGCTTCACCGCCGGAGAGCGTTTCTGCCGAGCGGGAGAGCGTCAGGTAGTTCAGGCCGACGTTAACGAGGAATTTCAGGCGATCGCCAATCTCTTTCAGCACTTTTTCGGCTATTTGCGCACGCTGGCCGGACAGCTTCAGATTGGTGAAGAAATCCATCGCGTGGCCAATGCTCATGTCAGAGATGGTTGGCAGCGGCGTGTTTTCGACAAATACGTGGCGGGCTTCGCGGCGCAGACGGGTACCGTCACAGCTGGTGCACGGGCGGTTGCTGATGAACTTCGCCAGCTCTTCACGCACCGCGCTGGATTCCGTCTCTTTGTAACGGCGTTCCATATTGTGCAGCACGCCTTCGAACGGGTGGCGGCGTACTGAAGTATCGCCGCGGTCGTTCATGTACTTGAATTCAATGTTCTCTTTACCTGAGCCGTACAAAATGACCTTTTGCACGTCGGCGTTGAGGGTGCCCCACGGCGCCTCGATATCAAACTGGTAATGCTCCGCCAGCGATTTCAGCATCTGGAAGTAGTAGAAGTTACGGCGATCCCAGCCGCGAATGGCCCCACCCGCCAGCGACAGCTCCGCGTTCTGGATAACCCGGTCGGGATCGAAGTATTGCTGAACGCCCAGACCGTCACAGGTCGGGCAGGCGCCCGCCGGGTTGTTGAAAGAAAACAGGCGAGGTTCCAGTTCACGCATGCTGTAGCCGCAAATCGGGCAGGCGAAATTAGCGGAGAACAGCAGCTCTTCCGCTTTCGGATCGTCCATGTTGGCGACAACGGCGGTACCACCGGAAAGATCCAGCGCGGTTTCAAAGGATTCGGCCAGACGCTGGGATAGATCGTCACGCACCTTAAAGCGATCGATAACCACTTCAATGGTGTGTTTCTTTTGCAGCTCCAGCTTGGGCGGATCGGACAGATCGCAAACCTCGCCGTCGATCCTCGCACGGATATAGCCCTGGCTGGCCAGGTTCTCCAGCGTTTTGGTGTGCTCGCCTTTGCGCTCTTTAATGATTGGCGCCAGCAGCATCAGGCGCTGACCTTCCGGCTGGGAGAGCACATTGTCGACCATCTGGCTGACGGTTTGCGCGGCCAGAGGAACATCATGATCCGGGCAGCGTGGCTCACCGACGCGCGCGTAGAGCAGGCGCAGGTAGTCGTGAATTTCGGTGATAGTCCCGACCGTAGAGCGAGGGTTATGAGATGTTGATTTCTGTTCAATGGAAATCGCCGGCGACAGCCCTTCAATGTGATCGACGTCCGGCTTCTCCATCAGCGACAGGAACTGACGCGCATAGGCAGAGAGTGATTCAACGTAGCGACGTTGCCCTTCGGCATACAGCGTGTCGAAAGCCAATGAGGATTTGCCTGACCCCGACAGCCCGGTGACGACAATCAGTTTGTCGCGAGGGATGACGAGGTTGATGTTTTTGAGATTATGGGTGCGGGCGCCCCGAACTTCGATCTTATCCATTCACCTTTCCCGGTAGGTAGATACACGGACTGCCTGGTTTGCATGAAGAACAAACGGCGGAAACGGCTAATTATGGCACAATCCGACCTGTTTGAATATACAGTATTGGAACGCTCATCGGCATGCGCGATGAAAAATGGCAGGGCAATAAGATGTTTACTGGAATCCGCCTCGCAGCTATCAAAATGCACCTTTGTGGTGTTAGAATTACCGGTTTACACTTATTAAGAAACCTATTCAGGAGATTCGATCATGGCCAGCAGAGGCGTAAACAAGGTGATTCTCGTCGGTAATCTGGGGCAGGACCCGGAAGTACGCTACATGCCGAGTGGTGGCGCAGTCGCCAACTTCACGCTGGCGACTTCCGAATCCTGGCGCGATAAGCAGACCGGCGAAATGAAAGAACAGACCGAATGGCACCGCGTTGTGCTGTTTGGCAAGCTGGCTGAAGTCGCTGGTGAATACCTGCGTAAAGGCTCCCAGGTCTACATTGAAGGCCAGCTGCGAACCCGTAAATGGACCGATCAGTCCGGGGCTGAAAAATACACCACGGAGATCGTCGTCAACGTGGGCGGTACCATGCAGATGCTGGGTGGCCGTCAGGGCGGCGGCGCTCCGGCAGCCGGTGGCCAGCAGCAGGGCGGCTGGGGTCAGCCTCAGCAGCCGCAGGGCGGCGGCAACCAGTTCAGCGGCGGCGCACAGTCTCGCCCGCAGCAGCAGTCTGCACCGGCAGCGCCTTCTAACGAACCACCGATGGATTTCGATGACGATATCCCGTTCTAAGGTCTCCCTTAGACACAGTCGTTGATGCATGAAAAAAAGCCCCGTTTTTCGGGGCTTTTTTATATCTGCTGCGAAGCTGTGAAAGTTTCGCGTGCTCTTGTACCTTACTGTGCTGCTGGTGCTGCTGGTGCTGCTGGTGCTGCTGGTGCTGCTGGTGCTGCTGGTGCTGCTGGTGCTGCTGGTGCTGCTGGTGCTGCTGGTGCTGCTGGTGCTGCTGGTGCTGCTGGTGCTGCTGGTGCTGCTGCTGGTTCGGCGGGAGCTGCCGGGCCGCTGGATTGGGCCGTGGCTTTTTGTTTACGCGCCATCTCATCGACGATCAGTCGATAGGCAATATAGTACTTATAGATATTGCTGACGTAGGTTACGGTTTCGGAGCCGATCTTCTCAGCGGCCAGATATTCCACATTGCCAAACCAAATATTGGGGTCAAAACCGCGCTTTTTGGTTTCTGTGCGCAGGCGGGCGATACGGGCTGGTCCGGCGTTATAGGAAGCGAACGAGAAGAGCGCCTTGTCGAGCTGGGTCATCGGTTCGTCGCCATAATACTGGTCGATCATCCAGCGCATATACTTCACCCCGGCATGGATATTTGGGTCCAGCTTGCTGATATCACCGACCTTCAGCTCTTTACCCGTCCGCGGCATCACCTGCATAACGCCGATGGCGCCAACGTGGCTGCGGACCGACTGGTTGAGGCGCGACTCCTGGTACCCCTGAGCCGCCATTAACAGCCAGTCAACGTCATATTTATCGCCGTACTTGCGAAAGATATCCACCATTGCCAGAAACTTGCGCCGTTCCTTTTGTGCGGCGGCATTTTTGACATACTTCGCGTCCTTCAGATAACGCAGCAGGATGGTATTCCCCAGCTTGCTACCCTGGCCGTTAGCCTTCACAAAGCGATTTAACGAGGCGAGAAGCAGGGGGCTGTTCTTGCGTACCGCCCAGCCGATGCTGGCATCTTTGCGCAGGACAATATCCTGATGTACCTGGATTTTTGGGAAAACCTGTTTCCAGAACATAGCTTTATGACGATCGACAACGGTCAGCGGAATCAGGCCGGCGCTCAGCATTTCTATCAGGTCTTCATCTTCGAGGGATTCCGGCGCGGCTTCGATGATAACCGGTGGACGAGATTCTTTCGCAAAGTGGGCGTTCAGTGCGACCAGGCTCTGGTAATAACTTGATGACTGGCGAACAAAGACTTTTTTGCCTGAGAGCTGTTCCAGGCTGGTCACTTCAGGTGAGCCCGGTCCGGAAAGCAGAAGCTCCTGGACGTTGGAATAGAGTGGCATCGTAAAATCTGCCTGCTGCTGACGATCTTCGGTTACCGTAATATTTGCGGCGACAATATCTCCCTTGCCGGCAATGAGTGCGCTGAAGAGTTGGTCGCGAGCGACTGGAACAAAGATTATCCGCACCTTCAGATGGCGGTGTTTGAGCTTCTGTTCCTTCATCAGCTGTTGATTAAGGCTGCGTTCATACTCGATAAAAATGTCATGTGTTGCCCCCCGCTGGGTGCCTTTGTCGATAAAGAAAAAGGTCTTGCTGTAGGTGGTTAACACCCTGATGACTCGTCTGTCGAGCATGCCGGGGAGATCGCCCTGCCAGGGCTGCTGCATCTCTTGCGTATTTAATTCCAGCGTCTCTCGTTCTTCCTGAAGCGGTGGTTTCTTTTCCCCGGCCGCCGCATAAACGGAGCTGGCGAGCAGCAGGGCGGCCAGGCAAGAAAAGCAGGCGATAGCGTATCGTTGAAATGAGAGGATGTTCATGGAGTGATGCTCCGCAGGTGCATCCATTTATTTTAGTCAACTCTTGGGGGTTAGCTTGTTCGTTTACCATGACGACATGAGGGGGGAACATCGCTAGATGTCGCGGGGCAAGCATCCCTGCCTTGCGAAGCAACCCGAATGAATATGCTGCTTGATTCAATGACGAATATTGAAGAGTGACGTCTTCTCTTTTTTATTAATGCTGACTATTATTTTTAAAATGAAATGGAAACGATAAATAATTATGGAGATAATATGGTTGAATAGTGTTTTTTTTATGTTTTTGTGAATGTTGATATTAATTAAATTATTATTACCAATAACAACGCTCGTGGTTTATCCTGTTGTTTTATTTGTTTTATTTGTTTTATTTGTTATATTTCAATCTGTTTCAGCTATTTTACATTATCGGCTTGATAATGAATCTCATTTCTAATAACGTAATAACGCACAATAATCATATCCATGGCTGATCGTAAAACGCTATCTAAGAATAGTGCGGACGCGTATTTTTCATTTTCGACAGGGTGAGATTTTATATTTTGGCCACAAGCTCTTTATATCCCGTTAGTTATTCGGGAGGGCTTTGCTACGCCAAAACCAGGCGTTGAGTTATTCGCATGGAAATGACTACCGCTGTTTATCTGAATGATGAAGGAGTCGCGCCCCGACAGCAAAAAAAGAAAACAGGGCATACTCCATGAAACAATACTCACACTACTCGCTAGCCGTGCTGATTCATATGGCTATCTGGGGCGCGGCATTACCCGCGCAGGCCGCTGACAGCAGCACACAGGAAGACACAAAGGACGCCGATACCGCTGCGGCAAATACCGAAGAGACGATGGTGGTGACTGCCGCCAGGCAGACCTTGCAGGCACCCGGTGTTTCAACGCTCACGGCTGATGACATTCGCAAACACCCGCCGGCTCGCGATATCTCTGAACTGATTCGTACTCAGCCAGGGGTGAACCTTACCGGCAACTCGACCAGCGGCCAGCGCGGTAATAACCGACAAATCGATATCCGCGGCATGGGGCCGGAGAATACGCTGATACTGATCGATGGCAAGCCGGTGACCAGCCGTAACTCGGTACGCTATGGCTGGCGTGGCGATCGTGATACGCGCGGTGACACCGGCTGGGTTCCTGCAGAGATGATCGACCACATTGACGTGATTCGCGGCCCTGCGGCGGCGCGCTATGGCAACGGTGCTATGGGCGGCGTGGTGAATATTATTACCAAACCCGTGAATAACGAATGGCATGGCTCCTGGAATACCTACATGAACGCGCCTCAGCACCGAAAAGAGGGGGCGACAAAGCGAACGAACTTCAGCCTTGAAGGGCTAATGTCGGACAGCGTGAGCTTTAATTTATGGGGCAACCTGAGTAAAACGCAGGCTGATGCCCAGGATATTAACGCCGGCCACGAGGCGGAGCGGACCGGCAGCTACGCGGGATCTTATCCGGCCGGGCGCGAAGGGGTCGTGAATAAAGATATCCACGGTAAGCTACGCTGGGAATTTGCACCCATGCAGGCGCTGGAGTTTGAAACCGGCTATAGCCGCCAGGGCAATCTCTATGCCGGCGATACGCAGAATACCAACACCAGTACGCTGGTGAAAAGTATGTATGGTAAAGAGACCAACCGCATTTACCGTCAGACCTATGGCCTCACCTGGACAGGAGGCTGGGATAACGGCGTCACCAGCAACAGCTATGCACAGTATGAACATACCCGTAACTCCCGCATGAATGAAGGCCTGGCCGGGGGAACCGAGGGTATCTTCTCCAGCAGTGAGTTCTCGGATATCGATCTGGCAGATGTGCTGTTACACAGCGAGGTGAATATTCCGTTTACGCTGGGAGTCGACCAGAATCTGACGCTGGGCACCGAGTGGAACCAGCAGCGGATGAAAGATGGGGTGTCGACCACCCAGTCGCTCTCCTACGGTTCCATCGACGGTATTTCGGCCTCCGGTCGCAGTCCCTACAGCAGTGCCGAGATTTTCTCGCTGTTTACTGAAGACAATATCGCACTCACCGATAGCACGATGCTGACGCCGGCGCTGCGTTTTGACCATCACAGTATCGTCGGCAATAACTGGAGCCCATCGCTTAATCTGTCGCAGGGGCTGAGTGACGACTGGACCCTGAAACTCGGTATTGCCCGCGCCTATAAAGCGCCGAACCTCTATCAGCTTAACCCCAACTATATTCTCTACAGTAACGGCCAAGGATGCTATGCCAGCAGCTCCGCCTGCTATCTGATGGGGAATAGCGATCTGAAGGCTGAGACCAGCGTCAATAAAGAGATTGGTCTGGAATACAAGCATGAAGGCTATCAGGCGGGAATAACCTGGTTCCGTAACGACTACCGCAATAAAATTGAGTCCGGGTATTCAGCGGTCGGTACCGCCAGCAATGGGACGACGAACATCTATCAGTGGGAGAACGTCCCTAAAGCGCTGGTGGAAGGGCTTGAAGGTTCGCTGAACCTGCCGCTGAGTGAAACGGTCAACTGGAGTAATAACCTGACCTGGATGCTGCAAAGTAAGAACAAGACGACCGGCGATCGCCTGTCGGTTATTCCGCAGTTTACCCTTAACTCTACGCTTGGCTGGCAGGTCCGGGACGATGTGTCATTGCAAAGCACCTTTACCTGGTACGGACGGCAGAAACCTAAACGTTTCAATTACAAAGGTGAAGCGGTATCCGGAAGTGAGCTGAACGAGCTTAGCCCGTACAGCATTGTCGGGCTGAGTGCGACCTGGGACGTGAATAAAAACCTGAGTCTGACCAGCGGCGTGGACAATCTTTTTGATATTCGCCACTATCGCGCCGGAAATGCGCAAACGACCGGGAATGCCACCACCGGGGCCTATTTATACGGTGCTGGCGCGGAGACCTATAATGAGTCAGGCAGGACTTTCTATGTCAGTGTAAATACGCATTTCTGATTGTCATTTATCACGCCGGGAATATTAAAGTGTTCCCGGCGTTTTATTCTCATCAGCTACATGGATTATCATGATTTCCCGTCAGGTGCTGGCGAAATTGCGTTGGGGTGACTGCATAATACCTTTTAAATGTACGGTTAAATGCACTGATATCTTCATATCCCGTCATAACACAAATATCGACGATGCGGAAGGCAGGTTGAATCTGCAATAAATCACGGCATAACGACATGCGCTGTCGCCTGATATATTCCATCGGTGACATATTAAAATAATGGCGGAACAGACGGAAAAGATGCCACTCTGAATACCCGGAAAATGCGCTGAGTGCATTGACCGTAAGTTTTTTATCGAGGTTGTTTTTTATCCAACGTACCAGCTCGTTAAGAACGGACTGCTGGATCTCATTTTTACGCATGATTCATGCTCATTCCAGACCAGCTACCCCTCCATCACGTGGCGAGGGGCTGCAGGCGGCCAGGTAAATGCCTCACCCTCCGTGGTAAGGCGCCACTACTTTACTTTTTAGATATCACGCTTGATGTGCTTTGATGTTCCCATAAGCCTCTCATACTCTATTCTGCTATTTTGAGGAAAATATGAAGAATTCATACAAATTAACGCCCTGATATATTGTGGTTATTACAGGTTGTTACTGCATAATTTATTCAAAATCTCTTCATTTTAAATTCTGTATTTCAGGGTAGATTGCTGGTGTTCCTGGTTTATCCCAGAGAGCATCATTCCTAACAAGATCTTTCCCCCTTTCACCCAATCAGAAAGGGGGCTTTTTGTTTTATAAATTAAAAAAATCATTTTCAATTTTATTCTGTTGTCAGGTTGCTGCTCAGACTGACTTAATTTGACGAAGTTCCGTTAAATTAAAATTTTTTCTCTATCGAATAACATCCTTCTTTTCTCCATTGTTTCACCATAATGACGTGTAATTCTGCGCGTTGCTTACGCAAATCCCAGCAGAATTCTGCTATCGCCAAATATCTCTTAGACAAAACGTCCATGCTAAAGAAAACAAATATCATTGCCGGATTATTAATTTCGCCCTTAACGCTTTATGCATCAACAACGTACAAAGTTGATGATATTCGTTTTGAGGGGTTGCAGCGCGTTACCGTAGGGGCTGCACTATTAAGCATGCCCATCCATACCGGAGAACAGGTATCTAATGATGATATTAGCGAGTCGGTACGCGCTTTATATGCCAGCGGTAACTTTGAAAATGTCCAGATCCTGCGTGATGGCGCGACGCTGGTAGTACAGCTTAAAGAGCGGCCGACGATTGCCAGATTAAGTTTTTCGGGAAATAAATCGGTAAAAGATGATGCCCTGAAAGACAATCTGGCGGCCAGCGGCGTTGAAGAAGGGAGCGCATTGGATCGTAACGCGCTCAGTGAAATAGAAAAAGGATTACAGGATTTCTATTATAGCGTCGGGAAATACAGCGCGCAGGTCCATGCGGTGGTAACGCCATTGCCGCGTAACCGCGTCGATTTAAAGTTTGTTTTTCAGGAAGGCATCGCCGCGACCATTGCCCAGATTAATATCATCGGCAATAAAGCCTTTCGCGAGGACACGCTGCTGGATCAGCTTCAGCTGCGTGATCATGTTCCATGGTGGAACGTGGTCGGGGACAAAAAATATCAGAAACAAAAAATGGAAGCCGACCTGGAAACCCTGCGGAGTTATTACCTCGACCGGGGCTATGCGCGCTTCGCGATTAACACCAGCCAGGTCAGCATCACGCCGGATAAAAAGTCGCTGTATCTCACGGTCAACATATCTGAAGGTGAGCGTTATAAGGTTACCAGCACGGTGGTGAGCGGTGAGATGGCCGAACACACGCAAGAGATTGAAGCGCTGGTACAGCCACTGTCGGGAAAATGGTATAGCGGGGCCGACATTACAGCCGTCGAAAACAGTATCAAAAAGCGGTTTGGTAAATACGGCTACGCCTGGCCACAGGTAAATACCCGTACTGAAATAGACGACACACATAAAAGCGTGGCCCTACATATCAATGTTGATGCCGGGCGCCGTTATTCCGTCCGCCAGATCCGTTTCGTCGGGAATGACACTTCACGCGATGCCGTCTTACGTCGTGAAATGCGTCAAATGGAGGGCGGATGGCTCAATGATGAAAAGGTACAGCAAGGGAAAGAGCGGCTGGATCGCACGGGCTTTTTTGAGACGGTAGATAAAGAGATAACGCCGGTTGCCGGGAGTCAGGATCAGGTTGATGTCGTCTATAAAGTGAAAGAACGTAATACCGGTTCGTTTAACGTTGGGCTGGGCTTCGGGACAGATAGTGGCATCAGCTATCAGCTTGGGGTCACTCAGGACAACTGGTTAGGCACCGGCAACAGCGTCAGTTTTAACGGGACGCGCAACAGCTATCAGTCCTATGTTGAACTGGGTGCTACCGACCCCTATTTTACCGTTGATGGCGTCAGTCTGGGCGGGAAAATTTTCTACAACAGCTATGATGCCGCCGACGCCGATGCCGGGAGTTATAACCAGCAAAGCTATGGCTTGGGGAGTAGTCTTGGCTTCCCGATTAGCGAAAATAACTCGCTGAGTCTGGGTGTAGATTATGTCCATAACTACCTGACGAACATGGATCCGGAGCTGACGACGTGGAATTACCTTAACTCTCGGGGTATTTATCCCGACGTAGTCACGAAAGATGGCAACAGCGGGGCAAAGTATAGCGCCAACGACGTCTTTGCCAGCCTGGGCTGGAGCTACAACAATCTCGACCGCGGATTTTTCCCCCGTGCGGGGAATAAAAGCAGCCTGAGCGGAAAAGTGACCGTACCGGGTTCAGATAACAGTTATTACAAACTCACTCTCGATACCGCGCAGTATGTCCCCCTTAATGAAGGGAAAAGCTGGGTCTGGATGGAACACCTTAAAGCGGGTTATGCCGGTGGCCTGAACGGGAAAACGGTCCCGTTTTACGATAACTTCTATGCCGGAGGCTCGACGTCGGTACGCGGTTTCTCTTCTAATACCATAGGGCCAAAAGCGGCTTACTATCGCTGTAATGGGTCTGAAAGTAGCTACAGCAATTGCCCGGTAGAAAGCTCTTCTGATGCGGTGGGCGGAAACGCCATGGCGGTACTGAACAGCGAATTTATTATTCCGACGCCGTTTATCAACGACAAGTATGCCGACAGTTTGCGTACTTCGTTCTTTGTCGATGCGGGGACCGTATGGAGTACGTCGTGGCAAAATACCGCTCAGACGCAGGCCGCCGGGATCCCTGACTATGGCGATCCGCTACATATTCGTATGTCGGCAGGGATTGCGGTGCAGTGGATGTCGCCGCTGGGCCCGCTGGTTTTCTCCTGGGCTGAACCGTTTAAAAAATATGACGGTGATAAGGCGGAGCAATTTCAATTTAATATTGGGAAAACCTGGTAAATATCCGCAGGCGACGCGATGGGGTTGGTTAGGGCCCGTCGTGTCTTCCCATCATTGCCGCCTGTTCGGCAATTGTGTTTTTGTAAATTTATACCCAGCGTAATGTAGAATTATGTATTTCTATTTTACCTGTCTACGTATTTTGTATTAGCTCACTTACTTATTAGTCGTCACTTTAAAGGCCCAATGCCCCGGTCTTGCATCACAATATCGAGGGCAAGGCTTGCGGTTAATTATGATCTTTGCTATCACTATCTATATGGTTGTTGCCCGCAAAGCACAAGGATGCGAAATGAAATGGACAATTCAGAACACAATTATCTGCCCACATTCTGGTGTAGCATTTTCGAGTATTTCAAGGCTGCGCTTCTTAAAATTCATCATATGGTATGAAGCTGATATTCTGCTGCTTCCTGGGGAGTCGATGAGGTTGTACTCCTCGAAAGTATTAGTTAACGAAAGATATCATCATATTAAAGTCTATAATATTTCAATCTACAGCCAGGCTCAGTGGGAAACCCTACGGGAACGGCCTTCCTGTCCCTATGATTTTGACGCTACAACGGTGGAGGGGTGCTGTTACCAGCCACACTGCGCGATTAAACGCTGCCCGGGAAGTTTCAAGCACCATGCGCTGTGCTAACCGGAAAGGTGGCTAACCATTGGTATTTTCACAAATAAAATAGGGTGTGTTTGTTGACATGAAGACCCACGACCCTGGTTTTATCTTTATTATTTTGATAATGAATTTATCTTCTTTTCTAATTTCGGTGAAAAATGGCGGTAACACTTCATCAAATTTATGATTGATAGGAGTTACGTCTGATCGCATATTGGCGTCAGTGCTTCTGAAAATATAAATATTGTTTTTATTTTTTACGTAACTTAAATATTTCCTGATGCTAATGTTATCTTTTATATTTCCTGAGTTGCCGGTAAATGTGATCAACCCATCCCCCTCGCTGGCGAAGAACGTGACGGAAAAGGTAAACTCCTCGCTGTCATTAATAATTGAAAATGCAGAAGTACAGTTAATGGTTTCACCATCATCGGATGTGTTTATATGGTAAAAAATGAAGCTTATCACGATAATAATGCCGGCGTATACGATGACTTTATTTAGCTTGAGTATATTCATATTGTGTTATTTTAAGTAATAAGATGAAGTACAAAACGATTTTTTATTAGATTTAATCGGGTATCGACAGGCGATCAGCGATGTCCTGCTCGATGGATAATGGTTGGTAATATAAATGTTCTTCCCATTTGAGCAGGTGATATTATGCTCTTTAAGAAATTCAATATAATATTCATCGAATCGCAAATCATCATTTCTGAAAATCTTGCAGTTGTTTACCGTTGTTATTAGTGCATAAGATGCGAAAGGTGAATCGGTCGCTGCCGACTGACTGATGTAGACATGCAGCAGAAAAATCAACAGGGTAGTAATACCCGCGATGATCCACCCTGTTTTTCTTTTTTTCACGGCCCCGATAATTCCCTTCGGGATATCATCATCTTTTCCTTGCTCTACCGGCGGGTCGGCGTGAAGCTGCTGGCTGTCTTGATGGTAATTGCTGCGCTCCTCCGCAACGACGATATTTATCTGAGGCGTTACGCTATCGACGCCATTCTTCGGGCCGTTCTCCGTATTGGTATCGGGGCTATCAATCCGAATGTTTGCATCATCAGCAATCATAAACCCCCGTTTAGGGATGGTTTGAATAAGTGTTCCATTCACATTTAAGCGATTTAGGGATTTGCGCAATAAAGAGATGTTTTGATGTAAAGTATTCGGCGTAACATTCATCCCTCTTTCTCCCCAGGCATTTTGTAACAGCTCAGCCTGGGTGACGATTCTTCCCTGATTTTGTATTAACAAATCAAAGCACAGACTTGCTGGTATTGCCAGAGTAATGTGTTCATTACTTTTTATGGAATGGAGAGTATGCGCTTCAGAGTTAAATCTCAGCGTGTTCTCGATAACGTAAATAGTAGCCATATATGATGTCTTATTGTGAGAATAGTTACCACTGTGTCATTTATCTGGGATTTGATGCCGCGATACTAGCACCAAAGAGTAGACCTGACATTCATTCATCACTAAGAATACTCTTAATCCAGTAGCATGATTGTTATAAATCAATGTCCATTTGTTAAATGTGGTATTTATTTTTATATTTATCAATGGGTTGTGTTTTAACAAAAGATCAACAGATGTGATTTTTTTGTGCTTCATAACTTTATGAGTAATAAAATGAAGTCATTAAGCTTACTATTTATGTATGAAATGTGGTGGCGCGGCTCTAACAAAAATAATAGTGAATTTTTGTCATCATTCATAAAAGAAAAGTAAAAATAAGAGTAAAGAGAAGGGTCGGAGCTTCATCATAGATGATGACATTCTCCAATGGATTAGCTCAATGGACTCAATGGAATGGAGGCGTTGTTATCATGGCCGTACTGATCGTAACAGATAATTATTTCTATATGCAGGGTCTGCTGAGCATAGCCGATGATGACTGCTACATCAGCTGGGTCGATAACGTCGAGAATGAGTTCGCGCAACAACAGTGCCGGGCGCTGAGTGCAGAAGATTACGTCATTATTCATTTTGCGCAGATAGAGAAAATGCTTTGTGCCTATCAGCATTATCTGTCGAGCAGCCCGGCGAAGGTCATTGTCGCTCCTGATGCTAAATTTGTTAGTGATGTTTCCGATATCAATAATATCTGTTTTTTGTCTGCTAACGCGAGTGTCAAAACGGTGGAGAGCATCCTTAAGCTAAAAAAGTTTAAGGCCAGGAAAAGGAATCTCACGGTTCGTGAAGAGAAGATTATGTCATTGATGATTATTGGCAACTTAATCAATGATATTTCTGAAATTCTCGGTCTGAGTATTAAGACGGTAAGTTTGCATAAAAGCAATACCAGTAATAAGGTCGGTTTGTTAAATAACAATAACATTACCATGCTTGCTTTAATGCGTTTTATATTGCCGGCATCAGGAACCAATATGATTCTTATTTAATGTTGTGTAACCCGCAGCGTAATTGAGTTTTATTGTCACAGGGATCCAGTGAGTTTTATCGATTTATTCAACCTTTGCATTTAAGAACACCATGTTCTTAAGGGCGATCATTCCATAACGATGGAACAGTACGGGCGATAAAAAGCCTCTTATTATTATCAGGTGATGAATATGAAATTGAAAATGTTAGCAGCAGCTCTGGTTACGACTTTCTGCGTGGGCACCGTTCAGGCAGCAGACGTTACGGCTCAGGCCGTTGCGACCTGGTCAGCCACGGCTAAAAAAGACACCACCAGCAAACTGGTCGTGACGCCTCTGGGTAGCCTGGCTTTCCAGTACGCCGAAGGGATTAAAGGCTTTAACTCGCAAAAAGGCCTGTTTGATGTCGCGATTGAAGGTGATGCGACTGCGACGGCATTTAAACTGACCTCTCGTCTGATTACCAATACCCTGACTCAGCTGGATACCTCGGGCTCGACGCTGAACGTCGGTGTGGATTACAACGGCGCCGCGGTCGAAAAATCTGCTGATACCATCATGATTGACACCGCGAACGGCGTTCTGGGCGGTAACTTAAGCGCACTGTCTAATGGTTACAACCAGGCCGGCCGCGCCACTGCACAGGATGGATTCAACTTCTCTATCATCAGCGGTACCACTGATGGTACGACCGCAGTCACCGATTACAGCACGCTGCCGGAAGGGATCTGGAGTGGTGATGTCAGCGTTCAGTTCGACGCCACCTGGACCAGCTGATTTCTCTGTAGCACGAGCAGGGGGATTTCCCCCTGCTTTCCTCCACGGACCGAATTCATATGAAAAACCGCATTCTGGCTATCAGCCTGTATTTTTGCGCCATCATGCCGGCCCTGGCCCTGGATGTTGGCGATATCTCTTCGTTTATGAACAGCGACGGCAGTGTGCTCAGTAAAGAGATTAAAAACACGACCGATAGTGGACGTTTAATCAATATCCATGTTGAACGCCTTTCCTCGCCGCTTGAAGGCGGCAGTGTGATTGCGATGGACCGTCAGGATGAAGTGCTGCTGACGCCCGCCAGCCTGCTGCTGCCGGCGCAGAGCAGCGACGTCATTCGCTTTTTCTATAAAGGGCCGGCGGACAATAAAGAGCGCTATTACCGCATCGTCTGGTTCGATCAGGCGTTAAGCGATGCGCAGCGCGACAGCACCCGGCGCAGTGCGGTTGCCACCGCATCGGCCCGTATCGGCACCATCCTGGTCGTTGCCCCGCGTAAGGCGGATTACCGCTATCAGTACGCCAACGGAACGCTGGCGAACACCGGCAATGCCACGCTGCGTATCCTAGCTTACGGACCCTGCCTGAAGCCTGCGGATGGCAAAGAATGCAAAGAAAACTATTACCTCATGCCCGGCAAAGAGCGTCGTTTTACCCGCGTAAATATTGCCGATAAAAAGGGACGGGTCGCTCTCTGGCAGGGCGAGCAATTTGTGCCCGTAAAATAATAATTGTGCTGACGGACTAAGGTTATGCCTTTACTACGGATTTCACCCGGGCTGAAAACGCTCTTTGCCTACGGTATGGCCATTTTTTCTCTTCCGCTTAGCGTAAATGCAGCTCCCCAGCAGGTGCAGCAAATGGGTGGCGTGGTGATTCCTCAGGCATTTAGCCAGGCGCTGCAGGATGGGATGAGTATCCCGCTGTTTCTTCACCTCGAAGGCAGCCCGGGGACGCAGGACGATCAGCGCCTCGGCAGCGCGTTTATCTGGCTGGATGATGGAACGCTTCGCATCCGTCATATTCAGCTGGAAGAGCGCGCTGACAATGCCAGCGTAAGCGAACAAACCCGAAAAACGTTGACCGAACTGGTGAATGCACCTTTCAACGGCGATTTACATATCACGCTGACGACTGAGGCTCAGCTACAGCTTAGTCTTCGCCAACTGCTGTTGCAGCTGGTGGTGAAACGTGAGGCGCTGGGGACCGTCCTGCGCTCGCGCAGTGAGGATATCGGCCAGTCCAGCGTAAACAGTATCAGCAGTAGCCTGAACTATAACCTCGGGGTGTATAACAACCAGATGCGTAACGCCGGGAACAGTACTTCGAGTTATTTGTCGTTGAACAGCGTCAGCGCTCTGCGTGAACACCATATTGTGCTGGATGGCTCGCTGTACGGTGCCGGAACCAGCAATCAGGATAGTGAAATTTATAAGGCCATGTATGAGCGTGATTTCGCCGGGCATCGCTTTGCCGGTGGGATGTTGGACACGTGGAATTTACAGTCGCTTGGGCCGATGACCGCGATTTCTGCGGGGAAGATCTACGGTGCATCCTGGGGAAACCAGGCCAGCTCAACGGTATTTGATCATTCACAATCGGTTACGCCGATTGTCGCTTTTTTACCTGCCGCGGGTGAGGTGCATTTGTCACGCGACGGGCGTCTGCTGAGCGTGCAGAACTTTACGATGGGCAACCACGAAGTGGACACCCGGGGCCTGCCCTACGGAATTTATGATGTGGACGTCGAGGTTATCGTCAATGGTCGGGCGGTGAGCAAACGCACGCAGCGCGTGAATAAACTCTTCAGCCAGGGGCGTGGAGCGGGGGCACCGCTGGCCTGGCAGGTCTGGGGCGGCAGCTTTCATATGGACCGCTGGTCAGAAAGCGGCAAAAAGGCCCGGCCGGCAAAAGAGAGCTGGCTGGCGGGCGCATCCACGTCCGGCGCCGTTGGCGTCCTCAACTGGGCGGCGACCGGCTACGGTTACGATAGCAATACCGTAGCCGAGACGCGTCTGACCGTGCCGCTGACGGAGGCGGTCAACGTCAACCTGCAAAATATGCTAGCCAGCGACAGCTCCTGGAGCAGCATTGGCAGCATCAGCGCGTCCTTACCCGGGGGGTTTAGCACCATCTG
The DNA here is from genome assembly GCF_051131765.1 of Klebsiella sp. I138. Lineage (NCBI taxonomy): Bacteria > Pseudomonadati > Pseudomonadota > Gammaproteobacteria > Enterobacterales > Enterobacteriaceae > Klebsiella > Klebsiella sp. I138. The sequence goes on along the minus strand of NZ_CP180447.1, from coordinate 3,776,318 downwards.
GGTTAACCAGGAAAAAACCATTATTGGCGATAAGCTACGGCGTAGCGACGCCGATAACCGGGCGATTGGCGGCACCCTTAATCTCAATCCACTGTGGTCAAAGCTGGGAACATTTAGCATTAGCTACAACGACGATCGTCGCTACAGCAGCCATTACTACACCGCGGATTATTATCAGACGCTCTTTAGCGGCGCGTTCGGCTCGCTGGGCCTGCGTGCCGGTATCCAGCGATTCAATAATGGTGACAGCAGTAGCAGCACCGGGAAATACATCGCGCTCGACTTCTCACTCCCTCTGGGAAACTGGTTCAGCGCCGGTATGACCCACCAGAACGGCTACACCATGGCGAACCTGTCCGCCCGTAAACAGTTTGATGAGGGCGTGGTGCGTACCCTTGGCGCCAATATTTCGCGCGCGGTCTCCGGTGATACCGGGGATGATAAAACGCTGAGCGGCGGAGCCTACGCCCAGTTTGATACACGTTACGCCAATGGCACGTTGAACATTAACAGCGGCGCTGACGGCTATGTGAATACCAACCTGACCGCCAGCGGTAGCATGGGTTGGCAGGGGCGAAATATTGCTGCCAGCGGGCGCACCGATGGCAACGCCGGCGTGATTTTTAATACCGATCTCGATGATGACGGCAAGCTGAGCGCCCGGGTTAACGGGCGGGTCATCCAGCTTACCGGTAAGCGCAACTATCTGCCGCTGTCACCCTACAGCCGTTACGACGTAGAGCTGCAAAACAGCAAGAATTCTATCGACAGTTACGACATTGTCAGCAGCCGTAAGAGCAGCCTGACGCTCTACCCGGGCAACGTGGCGGTTATCGAACCGGAAGTGAAGCAGATGGTGACCGTTTCCGGACGCATCCGTGCCGAAGACGGCACGCTGCTGGCCAATGCGCATATCAATAACCACATTGGTCGGACGCGTACCGATAACACGGGCGGATTCGTTATGGACGTGGATAAAAAATATCCCACTATCGATTTTACCTACGGCAATAACCAGAGCTGTGAAGTCGGGCTTGAGATTGGTCAGGCGCGAGGAGCGGTGTGGGTGGGTGACGTCGTCTGCACCGGCCTGAAAACTTACGCCAGCGTGCAGCAGGCAGGAGAAGGACATGAAAGCTAAGTGGTTTCCGTTAATTGGCCTGTTTGTCATCGCGCTGTGCGCGCTGCGGGCAGAAGCGGCGGTGACGAAGACAACCTGGGCTGACGCGGCTGCGGTGCAGTATGTTTTCGTTGAAAACAACTCTGATGATAACTATTTCGTTACGCCGGGCGGTGTGCTGGACCCGCGCATGACCGGTGCCAGCCGCTGGACCGGGCTGAAATATACCGGCAGCGGCACTATCTATCAGCAGAGCCTGGGCTATATCGATAACGGCTATAACACCGGACTTAACGCCAACTGGAAGTTTGATATGTGGCTGGAGAACTCGCCGGTATCAAATCCCCTGAGCGGGCTGCGCTGCATCAACTGGTACGCCGGTTGCGATATGGCAACCAGCCTGATTTTGCCGCAGGTTACTGACGCGAACGGATTTTACGGCGTGACGGTGACTACCGGTGGGCAAAAATGGATGCACGGCATGATGTCGGACGCCTTCTATCAGTATCTACAGCAGATGCCGGTAGGCGGCAGCATGTCGATGACGATCAATGCTTGTCAGACCTCCGTCTCCTATGATGCAAGCAGCGGAGCACGGTGTAAGGATCAGGCTTCCGGTGCCTGGTATGTCCGTAAAGTGACCCATACCAAAGCGGCGAACTTAAAGTTAATCAACACCCATTCGCTGACCGAAGTTTTTATCAATAGCGACGGGATCCCGACGTTGGGAGAGGGCAGCACGAACTGTCGGGCGCAGACGATTGGCACCCGGAGTGGCCTGAGCTGTAAGATGGTCAACTATGCGTTGCAGCACAATGGATTGAGTAATACCTCGATTCATATTTTCCCGGCAATAAACAACTCATCGTTAACGTCGGCGGTGAATATGTATGATATGCAGTTCAGCCTGGATGGTAACAGCTGGAAGCCGGTCAGCGGCACCGCCTACTACTATACGTTTAACGAGCTGAAAGCCTCGGATTCGGTTTACATCTTCTTTTCCAGCAACTTCTTTAAGCAGATGGTGGCGCTGGGGATCAGCGATATTAATACCAACGATCTGTTTAACTTCCGTTTCCAGAACACCACCTCGCCGGAATCCGGTTGGTATGAGTTTTCCACCTCCAACTCGCTGATTATCAAACCGCGCGATTTCAGCATTAGTATTATTTCCGACGAGTACACCAGTTCTCCATCGCGCGAGGGGTATGTCGGCGCGGGACAGCCGTCACTGGATTTCGGCTATATCGTCACCACCAGTGGAAAAACCGCCGCCGATGAAGTTCTGATTAAAGTCACCGGCCCGTCGCAGTCGATCGCCGGGCGCTCATACTGCCTGTTCAGCTCGGCGGACGGAATGACAAAGGTTCCTTTCCCGGCGCTGCTGGTGTTTACCACCCAGACCGGTACGACCAAAAATTATGATGCCGGCTGTGATGATAGCTGGCGTGATATGACGGATGCGCTGTGGCTGACGACGCCGTGGACGGATGCGTCCGGCGATGTCGGGGTGATGAACAAGACGACGGTGAAATTTTCCATACCGATGAACGACGATATTTCGTTACGAACGGTAGATGACGATGGCTGGTTTGGTGAAGTCAGTGCTTCAGGAGAGATTCATGTTCAGGCGACATGGCGCAATATTAATTAATCTGCTCCAGGCCGTCGCGTGGGTGCTGCTTTTGGGGCTGCCTGCAACGGGCCGGGCGATTTCCGTTGGCAATTTAACCTTTTCGCTGGGCGCCGGGGAGACTTTTGTCGCCAAACGGGTACTGAATAATAACCCGAGCGCACGGCTGTATCAGATATCCGTTGTCGGGATCGATCGTCCGGGGGGAAATGAAGTTCGCTCTCGCCCGGCAGATGGCGAGCTGCTGTTTGCCCCGCGTCAGCTCACTCTGCAGGCTGGACAAGGGGAATATTTTAAATTTTATTACCATGGCCCACAGGATAACCGCGAACGCTATTACCGGGTCTCATTTCGCGAAATCCCCACCCGTAACCGTATCGCCCGCACTGCAGCTGGTGGATCGGTGGGGATCGACCCGGTGGTGGTGATGGAAACTATCCTGGTGGTGCGCCCGCGGCAGGTGCAGTTTAAATGGGTTTTTGACCGCCAGTCGGGAAGCGTCAGTAACAGCGGCAATACCTGGTTTAAGCTGCTGATCAAGCCGGGATGCAATGCAACGGAAGAAGAGGGCGAGGCCTGGTATTTGCGGCCTGGAGATGTGGTTCACCAGGCAGCGCTGCGCCAGTCTGGGGATAAATACATTATCTATAATGATAAATTTATTAAAATATCAAAGGATTGCGAATAGATTTGGTGGGGTAATAAAAAAGCCTCCCGAAGGAAGCTTTTTTATTATCAGGTCATGACCATCGGCCATTCTGGCGGTGTCTGACTCATGACTTCGATCATGACGTCTTTGATGTTACCCCAGATTTTGGCAATATCCAGCAGCGTTATCCCTAGCAAGCCGGTAGCGAACCAGCAGGCAGCGACCAGGCCGAGACAGCTGCAAATAACGGCTAAACCGGCATAATCGCTTTTGCGTAGCTGAATATTCATCGAACTGGCCAAAAACATCAGAACCGCGCTCACCAGCGGCCAGCGCAAAAGTATGACACTGGTAGTTATGGAAGCCATCAACCTCATCCTCAAAGAAAATCGGGTGCCTTTGACAACCTGGCGAGACTGACAATGACGTGGCGCTCTGGCTATCTACGGGCAATCAGGGGAGTAATGAAACAGCGTTCTTGTTTCATTAAGTTGTGTGAACTATATCACATTTGCTTCTTTATTCACCAGTCAAAAGTGTGCGTTTTTTGGTTGTTTTTAAACCATGTAATTGTTGTGGATAATGGTGAGGCTGCATTTTACCGCTCCCGCAAACAGTAAACATTGCCTTCCTGGGTTTTGATTTCTTTTTTTGTGCGCGTTATCTACGGCTTTTATTACGTAATCTTGCCAATCACACGGATAAACCGAATTAGATAGAGGTGTTGCTCTCATAATGACGAGAATGTTTCTCGATTCTCCGTGAAATTAGTATTATTCATCATTATTGAGGGTGGGGTTTTTACATCAAATGACTGGTTGCTGAAAATAGTCTCTGTTGTATAACAACGGGTGTGATCTTTTACCGTGATAAAGGCATATCGCATGGACAATAAACGGAAATGAATCGTCGCACACTGCACAACGCGTTGAGAATATTGGGTATGACGCTGGTGCTCCTGCTACCCGTCCTTCTGGCGCTGTGGTTTGCGCAAATCAGAGCAAAAGCAGAGACCTCCGATCGGCTCCGCGCATTTTCACAACTGGCGCTACAGAAAACGGAAATGGTTATCTATGAGGCGGATCAGGCGCGTGATAAAGCCATGCGATTTAAAGGGATAATATGTTCTCCCGCACATCAGCAATATATGTTGTCGATTGTTCGTAGTCTGCTTTATGTCGACGATTTAATTTATGCTGATGGTACGCGTTTGTTTTGCTCCACTTCGGTACACCCTGATACCGCATGGCGTATTCCTGCTGCGAATTATACAAAACAGCCGGATGTCGCCATCTACTACTACCGTGATACGCCTTTCTATCCCGGCTTTGCGATGAACTATATGCAGCGAGGGCATTACCTTGCCGTTATTAACCCACTGTCCTACAGCTCATTAATATCAAGCGATAAAGATTTAGCCTACGGCCTGTACGATACGAAAACGAACCTGTTTTTTTCCACCAGTAAGCATGCCGATGCTTCTCTGCACGGCCTGATTCGTCATGAAGACGCCTTTTTTCACGAGGGCCAGCGGGTATATACCGTGGCCCATTCGGCCATCCGCCCGATCGCCGTGATTATGTCCACTTCGTGCGCCAGTTATTATCAGAGCTTTTATGATCAGCTAAGGCTCACCTTACCGCTGGGGATTATTTGCAGCATTCTGATTTTACTGGTGTGGTTGCGTACCCGGCAGCAATACCATTCACCACGCAATATGCTACAGCGTGCGCTCAATCGCCGTCAGCTGTGTCTGCATTACCAACCGATAATCGATATCGAAAATAACCGCTGCGTGGGTGCCGAAGCTCTGCTGCGCTGGCCGGGGTTTGACGGGCCGGTGATGAGCCCGGCGGAGTTCATTCCACTGGCGGAAAATGAGGGGATGATTGCGCAGGTCACCGATTATGTGGTGGATGAGCTGTTTTCCGAGCTGGGAGAATTTCTGGCCAGACACCCGCATCTGTATATTGCGATTAACCTGTCGGCGACCGATTTCCACTCTTCACGGCTGATTGCCCAAATCGGTGAAAAGGCCAGGAGCTACGCGGTACGTATCGATCAGATAAAAATTGAAGTCACCGAACGCGGGTTTATTGACGTACAGAAAACCATGCCGGTCATCCAGGCTTTCCGCGAAGCCGGGTATGAAATTGCCATTGATGACTTCGGCACGGGTTATTCAAACCTGCACAACCTCCACGCTTTAAACGTGGATATTCTGAAGATCGATAAATCGTTTATCGATACGCTCACCACCAACAGTACCAGCTACATGATCGCCGAACATATTATTGATATGGCCCGCAGCCTGCGCTTAAAGACCGTTGCCGAAGGTGTGGAAACGGCGGACCAGGTCATCTGGCTACGAAAGCGCGGGGTCCAGTATTGCCAGGGCTGGTACTTTGCAAAGGCGATGCCGCCGCAGGAGTTCAGGCAGTGGCTGGCGAACGCACCCGCGCTGCTCAGCCCTTGTGTATAAACGGTCAGGCGGAAATCTGATGGCGATAGTCGCTGGGGGTGCGATCGAACTCCCGGCGAAATACCCGTGAGAACGTCTGCTGCGACACATAGCCCAGATCCATCGCAATATCAAAAATTGGCCGCTGGGTGGTGCGCAGTGCTTCTGCGGCCAGCAGCAGTCTGCGTTGGCGGATGTAATCGCCCAGCGTTTGATGCATGACGGCGCGGAACATCCGCTGGAGGTACCATTTTGAGTATCCGGATTTTCTGGCGACTACATCAATGTTAAGTGGTTGATCGATATGTTCATCAATCCATTCAATAAGCGTTTGGATAATATCCTGATGGGACATAAAGCGGCCTCTCTCAATTCTCGATTCGTCGTTTTGTCTGCGGGCGAGTATAATTCCTCAAGTTAACTTGAGGTAAAGCGCTTTTATGGAAAAGAAATCCCCTCGTATTAAAATGCTGTTGACCCCGGGCGAAGTGGCAAAACGTACCGGCGTTGCCGTTTCTGCCCTGCATTTCTATGAAAGCAAAGGGTTGATTCACAGCCAGCGTAATGCCGGAAATCAGCGGCGCTATCGCCGTGACGTGCTGCGTGCGGTGGCGATCATCAAGATTGCCCAGCGTATCGGGATTCCGCTTTCGACCATCGGCGATGCGTTTGGCGTGCTGCCGGAAGGGCATAACCTCAGCGCGAAAGAGTGGAAGCAGCTCTCATCTCAGTGGCGGGAAGAGCTTGATCGGCGCATTCATACCTTGACCGCACTGCGTGACCAACTGGACGGCTGTATCGGCTGCGGCTGTTTGTCGCGACGTGACTGCCCGTTGCGTAACCCGGGAGACCGGCTGGGTGAAGAGGGGACCGGTGCGCGACTGCTGGAAGATGACGTATAAAACTAAAGCGCCACAACAGGGCGCTTTAGTTGTTTTCCGGTCTTTGTCTTTGACGCTATCCTACTGGTTCGCAGGAGGGTTTCCCCCGACGTCGGCTCCCCTCGGTATTGCGCAAGATGTTGATGGAGGTTCCGGATTGCGCCGACAACTTAATTGTGGCACAGCCCAACTATTTCACCCGTTTATTTAGGCGAATTTTTTCCGCCAATCGCCGTCAGTTCCTATAGTTAATTCGAACAAACTACGGGAGAGCCTGCATGTTAACGGTACATCATCTCAATCAGTCACGATCCCAACGCGTGCTGTGGGCGCTTGAAGAGCTCCAGCTGCCTTATCGCATTGTCAGCTACCAGCGAGAAAAAAATATGCTGGCGCCCCCTGAACTGAAAAAGATCCACCCGCTTGGCAAATCGCCGGTGGTGGAAGATAGCGGCCACGTGCTGGCGGAGTCGGGAGCCATTCTGGAATATTTGCAGGAAACCTACGATAGCGAACAGCAGTTCAGGCCGCAGGCGACCGAGGACAAGCTGCAATACCGATTCTGGCTGCATTATGCCGAGGGTTCGCTGATGCCGCTGCTGCTGATGAAACTGGTCTTTGCCAGCCTTGGTAAACCGCCCATTCCACTCGGTATGCGAACGTTAGGCAACGCGTTGGGCAAAGGGGTGCAGAAGGCCTGGCTGGACCGGCAAATCGCCACGCACGCGCGCTTTATTGAGGATCATCTCTCCCGTCAGCCGTGGTTTGCCGGCGCCCGGCTAAGCATGGCCGATATCCAGCTGAGTTTTCCGGTCATGGCGCTGCTGGCGCGTGGCGGTATCGAAGACGCGCCGCATATCAAGCAATGGGTGCAGCGTGTAGAACAGCGCCCGGCCTGGCAGAAAGCGATTGAACGCGGCGGCCCGTTCACCTTGCCGCAGTGAAGCAGCGATTTTTGTGATGACCGCGGTGAATTGCTATCGGCGCAATAAAAAAATGTTACCGGATTGCGCATAGACGACAACGTTTGCGCATCGACTGGTTATTTCATGAACGTCATAAGCAAAATTTAGCGAATTAGCGCAAACTTCAGTTGAAAAGGCCCATCTAAAGGCTGGATAATCGTTTGCCTTTTTATTTTGCTCGCTATTTACCTCTGTTCTGGGGGGAGCAAATTCATTCTGACCACCGTATTGCATGCGCGGAGTTAAACGTTTGCTTTTTGCAGCCCCCCTGGCGCTGTGAAGTAGCACAAGGAGATCGCGTTTAACTGGCAGTGGATGGTCCACCACGTATGCGGACGAACGATTAAAATTTTCAGGGGAAGTTTTCTATGTCTACGCCTTCAGCGCGTACCGGCGGTTCATTAGACGCCTGGTTTAAAATTTCAGCTCGCGGTAGCTCCGTTCGTCAGGAGATTGTTGCCGGTTTGACCACCTTCCTGGCGATGGTGTATTCGGTCATTGTTGTTCCGGGCATGTTGGGTAAAGCCGGGTTTCCACCGGCTGCCGTATTTGTTTCCACCTGTCTGGTCGCCGGCGTAGGCTCCCTCGTGATGGGGCTGTGGGCGAACCTGCCGCTGGCCATCGGCTGTGCTATCTCGCTGACCGCGTTCACCGCCTTCAGCCTGGTGCTGGGTCAGCACATCAGCATCCCGGTTGCGCTGGGCGCCGTGTTCCTGATGGGCGTGCTGTTTACCGTTATCTCTGCCACCGGCATTCGTAGCTGGATCCTGCGCAATTTACCGCAGGGCGTTGCGCAGGGTACCGGGATTGGTATCGGCCTGTTTCTGCTGCTGATCGCCGCAAACGGCGTCGGTCTGGTTATCAAAAACCCGCTGGACGGTTTGCCGGTTGCGCTGGGTCAATTCGACAGCTTCCCGGTGATTATGTCGCTGGTAGGGCTGGCGGTCATTATCGGCCTTGAAAAAATGAAAGTGCCGGGCGGTATCCTGCTGACGATTATCGGCGTGTCGATTGTCGGCCTGCTGTTTGACCCGAACGTTCACTTCTCCGGTATTTTCGCGATGCCTTCGCTGAGCGATGATAAAGGCAACTCGCTGATTGGCAGCCTCGATATTCTGGGCGCGCTGAATCCGGTGGTTCTGCCAAGCGTGCTGGCGCTGGTGATGACGGCGGTATTTGATGCCACAGGCACCATTCGCGCCGTCGCAGGGCAGGCAAACCTGCTGGATAAAGACGGGCAGATTATCAACGGCGGTAAAGCGCTGACTACCGACTCCCTGAGCAGCGTCTTCTCTGGCGTGGTTGGTGCTGCGCCGGCGGCGGTGTACATCGAATCTGCCGCGGGTACCGCGGCTGGCGGCAAAACCGGCCTGACCGCCGTGACCGTTGGCGTACTGTTCCTGCTAATTCTGTTCCTGTCTCCACTCTCTTATCTGGTACCTGCCTATGCAACGGCGCCTGCGCTGATGTATGTCGGTCTGCTGATGCTGAGCAACGTAGCGAAAATCGACTTTAATGATTTTGTCGATGCGATGGCGGGTCTGATCACCGCGGTCTTTATCGTGCTGACCTGTAACATCGTAACGGGCATCATGATCGGCTTTGCCACCCTGGTGATCGGCCGTCTGGTTTCCGGTGAATGGCGCAAGCTGAACCTGGGCACCGTCATCATCGCCGCTGCGCTGGTGATCTTCTACGCCGGCGGTTGGGCTATTTAAGCTTTTCCTGCGGGTGACGGGTGGCTCAGGCCGCCCGTCAGATTGCTGACAAAGAAGGAAAAAGCGTGGTTTTTCCTTCTTTGTGGTTAGCAGCCGAAAATCAATAAATTGATTTTCCTTGTTTTTTATTGGGTTGAATATGGCAGGCCGGTATCGTCTTGAGGTTTGTCATCAGTCTCACGGGTGGCTCAGGCCGCCCGTTTTATTTTTAGGCCACATCCTGTTTCCTTTTGCGTTAATCTGGGTAGCGTATTATCCAGAGACATGACGCCTCCGGTGTATACCCGTCATACTTCAAGTTGCATGAGCGTTGGCTGTCCTCGTGATTCGGCTCATCCATGAGCCTCAACCCTATCAGGGCCGCTGCTCGCAGCGTTACTCAGCCTTCAGCTTCGTCCCTTTGGGGCCAGCGCAAGCACTGTTGTCCTGCAACTCGAATTATTTAAGGTATAAAAAAGAAAACGCAGCAAACAGGGAACACATGGAAATATTCTTCACCATACTCATCATGACCCTCGTGGTCTCTCTCTCCGGGGTGGTTACACGCGTTCTGCCCTTTCAGGTTCCATTACCACTGATGCAAATCGCCATTGGCGCGCTGTTGGCGTGGCCGACGTTTGGTTTGCACGTTGAATTCGACCCCGAGCTCTTCCTGGTCCTGTTTATTCCGCCGCTGCTTTTTGCCGACGGCTGGAAGACGCCGACTCGTGAATTTATCGAGCACGGACGAGAAATCCTCGGATTAGCGCTGGCGCTGGTGCTGGTGACGGTGGTCGGTATTGGCTTCCTCATTTATTGGATAGTGCCGGGTATTCCGCTGATTCCGGCTTTCGCGCTGGCGGCGGTACTGTCACCGACCGATGCCGTGGCGCTGTCTGGCATCGTGGGCGAAGGGCGAATTCCGAAAAAAATTATGGGGATTTTGCAGGGCGAGGCGTTAATGAACGATGCCTCCGGTCTGGTCTCGCTGAAGTTTGCCGTCGCCGTGGCGATGGGCACGATGGTATTTACCGTCGGCGGCGCGACGGTCGAGTTCCTCAAAGTCGCCATCGGCGGCATCCTGGCCGGGTTTGTGGTCAGCTGGCTGTATGGTCGCTCAATGCGCTTCCTCAGCCGCTGGGGCGGCGATGAGCCCGCAACGCAGATTGTCCTGCTGTTCCTGCTGCCGTTTGCTTCCTACCTGATCGCGGAACATATCGGCGTCTCCGGGATCCTGGCAGCGGTGGCTGCAGGGATGACCATCACTCGTTCCGGCGTGATGCGTACCGCGCCTCTGGCGATGCGCCTGCGTGCGAACAGCACCTGGGCGATGCTGGAGTTTGTCTTTAACGGCATGGTCTTCCTGCTGTTGGGCCTACAGCTGCCGGATATTCTGTCGACGTCGCTGGTGGCGGCGGAAGCGGATCCTAATGTTGAAACCTGGATGCTGTTTACCGACATTATCCTGATCTATGCCGCGCTGATGCTGGTGCGTTTTGGCTGGCTGTGGACGATGCGCAAACTGAGCCAGCGTTTCCTGAAAAAGAAACCGATGGAGTTTGGCTCGTGGACAACCCGTGAGCTGCTGATCTCCTCCGTCGCCGGGGTTCGCGGGGCGATAACGCTCGCCGGTGTTCTGTCGATTCCGCTCCTGCTGCCGGACGGCAACGTCTTCCCGGCTCGCTATGAGCTGATCTTTTTGGCCGCAGGGGTGATTCTGTTTTCGCTGTTTGTCGGGGTGATTGCGCTGCCGATTTTGCTGCGTCATATCGAGTCGAGCGACCATGTTCAGCAGCGTAAAGAAGAACGCCTGGCACGTGCAGCGACGGCGGATGTCGCTATTGTGGCGATTCAGAAAATGGAAGAGCGTCTGGCGTCGGACACCAAGGAAAATATCGATAATCAGCTGCTGACCGAGGTCAGTTCGCGGGTCATTGGTAATCTGCGTCGCCGGGTTGACGGACGCAACGATGTGGAAACCTCAATTCTCGAAGAACAGCTTGAACGCCGGTTCCGTCTGGCGGCACTGCGTTCGGAACGCGGTGAGCTGTACCATCTGCGTGCGACCCGACAGATCAGCAATGAAACGCTGCAAAAGCTGCTGCATGACCTTGACCTGCTGGAAGCGCTGTTAATCGAAGATCAGTAGCCCGGTACCTGTTCCCCGGTGGCGCTGCGCTGACCGGGCTACGGGTTCAGCAAGCCGGTAGCCCGGACCGGCGCAACGCGCCGCCTCCGGGAGCTTACCCCAGCCAGAATGCCTTGCTGCACTCCAGCCACGCCTGTGCGCTGTGCGACAGATACACACCTTCCCGCCAAATCATTCCCAGCTCCCAGTGCAGCTCGCTCTGCAACGGTATCCAGCAAAAGTTCTGTGCATCGAGGCGTTCGCAAATCGGCTGCGGCAATATAGCCACGCCGATGCCCGCCTGCACCATGGCAGCAAGAAAATCCCACTGGCCGCTGCGTACCGCGATTCGAGGTTTTACATCATGGCAGGTGAACAGCGCCATTAGCTGCCGGCTCAGGGCGAAGTCTTCGTTATAAATCACCAGCGGATGGGCCGCGAGCGCTTCCGGCGACAGTGACGGAACGTTTTCCCATTGCTCCGTTCTCGGCGTCAGCACGCACAGCGGATGGTTGAAGAGCGGCAGCGTACTCAGGCCGCTGTTCTCGTCTACCGGCAGCGCTGTCATGGCGAGATCCAGCTCGCCGTTGCTTACCGCCTGCTGGACCGTCAGGCCGCCAAACTCGGCAATCTTTAGCTCCACGCCCGGGTAGCGCTGGCGAAACAGGCTAATCGGTTCTGCCATCAGCATGCCGACCATCGGCGGGATCCCCAGTCGCAGGACCCCCTTGTGCAGATGATTAATGTCGCTCAGCTCCGATTCCAGCTGATGAAACTCGCCAAGAATGGCCTGCCCACGTTCGAAAACGACCCGACCGGTATCGGTCAGCAGGAGCCTGCGTCCATCGCGAATGAGCAGGGTGCAGTTCAGCTCATCTTCCAGATTTTTGAGCATTTTACTGATGGTGGGCTGGGTGACGAAAAGCTTCTCCGCAGCGCGAGTAAAACTCTGTTGACGCACCACTTCGACAAAATAGCGCAGCGTTCGGATATCCATAATTATTCCCAGAGACTATACCTGTGATGATTTTAATTCATTTCTGTCCGCTCCGGCGGCTCTCTATACTGCACACCTCGCTTATTTTTCAGGAATTTCGCTCATGGCCTTCGCGCCAGCTCGTGTGGCCCCCTTCGTTGTACAGCGCCTCCAGGTCCCGGTTCAGGTGCTGATCTATGCCGGACTGTTCGTCTGCGCCGAATATTTAGTTAACTGGCTGCATCTGCCGCTACCGGCGAATTTAGTCGGCATGCTGATGCTGCTGGTGTTAATCGTCTGTCGGGTGATCCCGTTAAAATGGGTGCGGGCAGGTGCGCGCTGGCTGCTGGCGGAAATGCTGCTGTTTTTTGTTCCGGCGGTGGTGGCGGTGGTCAACTATACCCAGCTGCTGATGGTGGACGGCTGGCGGATCTGCCTGGTGATTGCGCTGAGTACAATGATGGTGCTGGGCGCGACGGCATGGGTGGTGGATAAAGTGTATCGCTTTGAAATCAGCCGGATGAAGCATGAGTGATTTTCAACTGAGTATCCTGTGCCTGATAGTGACGCTGGCACTCTATTTTGCCAATAAACGTCTGTATCGTCGCTTTCATAAGCTGCCGCTGATGCCGCTGGTATTTACCCCGATACTGCTGGTGCTGATCCTGGTCTTTGGCCATATCTCCTATCAGAACTATATGGGAGAAACCCACTGGCTGTTATGGCTGCTGGGGCCTGCCACGATTGCATTTGCCGTCCCGGTGTATGACAACCTGGCGGTGATTAAACGCCACTGGATGTCGCTGACCGCAGGCGTGACGACAGCGGTCGTTGTCGCGGTAACCAGCTCGGTGTGGCTGGCGCGCTTGCTTACGCTTCCGGATGAAATTCAGCGTAGCCTGGCGGTGCGTTCGATCACTACCCCGTTTGCGCTGGCGGCCGCCAAACCGATTGGCGGGCAGCCGGAGCTGGTGGCCCTGTTTGTGGTGATCACCGGCGTGTTTGGTATGGCGGTGGGGGATGCGCTGTTTATGCGGCTCGCTATTCGTGAAGGGATGGCTAAAGGGGCTGGGTTTGGCGCCGCTTCGCACGGGGCCGGTACCGCCCGCTCGTATGAACTGGGGCCGCAGGAAGGGGTGGTGGCCAGTCTGGTGATGATGCTGTCAGGCGTGGTGATGGTACTGGCAGCGCCGTTGGTGCGCCTGCTGATGTTTTAAGATTCCCCGGCCGGGTGGCCGGGGAATATCAGGTTAGTGCGCCTGGCCGGTTTCGATACCAATCCCGGTTTGCGAACGGATAAACTGAGCACGGAACTGCTCGCGCTCGCGCATTCCTTCCGCAGAGTTGTCGGTGGCAGAGAAGAACCAGATGCCAATAAAAGCGATGGCGATAGAGAACAGCGCCGGATATTCATACGGGAATATCGCCTTTTCATGGCCGAGGATCTGGACCCAAATCGTCGGGCCGAGGATCATCAGAATCACGGCGGTCAGCAGCCCCAGCCAGCCGCCAATCATGGCACCGCGGGTAGTCAGCTTCGACCAGTACATCGACAGCAGTATGATCGGGAAGTTACAGCTGGCAGCAATCGAGAACGCCAGACCGACCATAAAGGCAATATTCTGATTTTCAAACAGAATCCCCAGAAGGATCGCCACGACCCCTAATGCCAGAACGGTAATTTTCGATACCCGCAGCTCGTCACGTTCGCTGGCGCCCTTGCGGAAGACGTTGGCATACAGATCGTGCGAGACCGCCGATGCGCCGGCCAGAGTCAGGCCGGCAACCACCGCCAGAATAGTGGCGAAGGCGACCGCTGAAATAAAGCCGAGGAACAGGTTACCGCCCACCGCATCGGCCAGGTGTACCGCTGCCATGTTATTCCCGCCGATTAGCACGCCCGCTGAATCTTTGAACGCCGGATTTGCCCCCACCAGCATGATTGCGCCGAAGCCGATGATAAAGGTCAGGATATAGAAATAGCCCATAAATCCGGTGGCGTAGAACACGCTTTTACGCGCTTCACGTGCGTCGCTGACGGTGAAGAAGCGCATCAGAATATGTGGCAGACCGGCGGTGCCGAACATCAGTCCAAGGCCGAGCGACAGGGCCGATATTGGATCTTTCACCAATCCACCCGGGCTCATAATCGCCGCGCCTTTCGGATGCACCGCCATTGCCTCACTGAACAGATTGTTGAAGCTGAAGCCGACGTGCTTCATGACCATAAAGGCCATAAAGCTGGCGCCGCACAGCAGCAGGACCGCTTTGATAATCTGTACCCACGTGGTGGCGAGCATACCGCCGAAGAGGACGTAGAGCACCATCAGCACGCCGACCAGCACCACCGCGACGTGGTAGTTCAGACCGAACAGCAGCTGAATCAGCTTGCCCGCCCCGACCATCTGCGCAATCAGATACAGCGCCACCACCACCAGCGAGCCGCAGGCGGAAAGGGTACGGATCGGCCCTTGCTTAAGGCGATAAGAGGCGACGTCGGCAAAGGTATAGCGTCCGAGGTTGCGCAGGCGTTCGGCAATCAGGAACAGAATAATCGGCCAGCCGACCAGGAAGCCGAGGGAGTAAATCAGCCCGTCGTAGCCGGAGGTATAAACCAGCGCGGAAATACCGAGGAAGGAGGCTGCCGACATAAAGTCGCCGGCGATCGCCAGCCCGTTCTGAAAGCCGGTGATATTCCCGCCAGCGGTATAATAGTCGCTGCGTGAGCGCACGCGTTTTGACGCCCAGTACGTGATATACAGCGTCAGGGCGACAAAGATCAGGAACATGATGATCGCCTGCCAGTTTGTCGGCTGGCGTTGTACCGCGCCGGTGATAGCGTCAGCGGCACTCGCGGAAAAAGGGAGCGTGGCGGCAATCGCCGTCAGGACTTTCTTCATGATGCGTGCACCTCATTGATAACGCTTTTCGTCAGACGGTCAAATTCCCCGTTAGCCCGCCAGACATAAATTCCGGTCAGGACAAAAGAGATAACGATAACGCCGATGCCGATTGGAATGCCTCGGGTGACGCTGGTGCCGGCATGCAGCGGCGTGCCAAGCCAGCCGGGGGCGAAAGCGATAAGCAAAATAAAGCCCACGTAGATAACCAACATAATCAGTGACAGGATGGCGGCAAACCTTTGCCGGGTTGCAACTAACTCCCTGAAATGCGCACTATTTTCTACCCGCTGACAAATTTTCTCATTCATCACAGCGTCTCCAGAGGTACCCATTTCGTCATCCACGCGCTATCCGTCGGCAGCACTTTTCCGCCCGGCTGCGTGCTGTCGGGAAGAGGGGATGCTTACCGCTGTCCTGCTACGTGGAATCCTTAGGGCGTATGATTTATGTCCTCTCCCCTGACGAGGAGAGGGTGTAGGGAATGAGTCCGTTTATGACGGCATCGCAATGGCCTGCTTCTCTTCGAGCAGTTTTTCCACGACGCCAGGATCTGCCAGCGTTGACGTATCGCCGAGGTTGCTGGTATCGCCCGCGGCAATCTTGCGCAGAATACGGCGCATGATTTTACCTGAGCGGGTTTTCGGTAATGAATCGGTCCAGTGGAGCACGTCCGGCGTGGCCAGCGGGCCAATCTCTTTACGTACCCAGTTGCGTACTTCCGCATACAGTTCCGGCGTCGGCTCTTCACCGTGGTTCAGCGTTACGTAAGCGTAAATCGCCTGACCTTTGATGTTATGCGGAATGCCGACCACTGCCGCTTCAGCGATTTTCGGGTGCGACACCAGCGCCGATTCGATCTCTGCGGTGCCCAGACGGTGGCCAGATACGTTCAGTACGTCGTCCACGCGGCCGGTAATCCAGAAGTAGCCATCTTCATCACGACGCGCGCCGTCGCCGCTGAAATACATATTTTTGAAGGTTGAGAAGTAGGTTTGTTCAAAACGCTCATGGTCGCCGAACAAGGTTCGCGCCTGACCCGGCCAGGAGTCGGCGATAGCCAGGTTGCCCTCTGTGGCGCCTTCCAGCGGCGTGCCTTCATTGTCAACCAGCACCGGCTGCACGCCAAAGAACGGACGCGTTGCGGAACCCGCTTTCAGCTCAATGGCGCCCGGCAGCGGAGTGATCATAAAGCCGCCGGTTTCGGTTTGCCACCAGGTATCCATCACCGGGCATTTCTCGTTGCCAATCTTCTTCCAGTACCACTCCCAGGCTTCCGGGTTAATCGGCTCGCCGACGGAGCCCAGAATGCGCAGGGAAGAGCGGTCGGTGCCTTCAATGGCCTTATCGCCTTCCGCCATCAGCGCACGAATCGCCGTTGGCGCGGTGTAGAGAATATTGACCTTGTGCTTATCGACGACCTGGCACATCCGCGCCGGCGTTGGCCAGTTTGGTACACCTTCAAACATCAGCGTAGTGGCACCGCAGGCCAGCGGGCCGTACAGCAGATAGCTGTGGCCGGTCACCCAGCCCACGTCGGCGGTACACCAGTAGATATCGCCTGGATGGTAGTCAAAGACATACTTGAAGGTAGTGGCGGCGTAGACCAGATAGCCGCCGGTGGTGTGCAGCACCCCTTTGGGCTTACCGGTGGAACCGGAGGTATAGAGGATAAACAGCGGGTCTTCGGCATTCATCTCTTCCGGCTGATGATCCGCGCTGGCTTGTTCAATCACATCGCTCCACCACAGGTCGCGACCTTCCTGCCAGTCGACTTTACCGCCGGTCCGTTTGAGCACGACAACGTGCTCAATGCTTTTCACGTTTGGATTTTTTAGCGCGTCGTCGACGTTTTTCTTCAGTGGGATCGCGCGCCCGGCGCGCAGCCCTTCGTCAGACGTAATAACCAGACGAGAGCTGGAATCAATGATGCGCCCGGCAACCGCTTCCGGCGAAAAGCCGCCGAAGATCACCGAGTGAATAGCGCCAATGCGGGCGCAGGCCAGCATGGCTACCGCCGCTTCCGGCACCATTGGCATATAGATAGCAACCACGTCGCCCTTTTTAATGCCAAGGTCGATAAGGACGTTGGCAAAGCGGCAGACGTCGCGATGCAGCTCGCGATAAGTGATGTGTTTGCTCTGGCTGGCATCGTCGCCTTCCCAGATAATCGCGGTCTGGTCGCCGCGTTCGGCCAGGTGACGATCGAGGCAGTTAGCGGCAAGGTTCAGCGTGCCGTCTTCATACCATTTAATCGAGACGTTGCCCGGCGCGAAGGAGGTGTTCTTCACGCGCGTATAGGGCCGCATCCAGTCAAGGATTTTGCCTTGCTCACCCCAGAATGCATCAGGGTCGGTGACAGATTGGTGATAGTGCGCCTTGTACTGTTCCGGGTTAATCAGGCAGCTGTCCGCAATGTTAGCGGGAATAGAGTGCTTATGTATTTGGCTCATGGCTTTTTTTCTCCTGTAGGTTGTTAAATATATGTCAAACAAACGTTAATAGTAGGGGCTTTGGCGGCTTTGTTTGCTATTTGGGGGGCAGATCACGCATTGATTCAACTGAATGAAAATCAATCAAATGAAACTTTGAAGTGAAATAGTTACAGAAATGAATTTATAGAAATGGAATTTATGAAATTTTTTTTATAACAAATACTTATGCAACGTAAGTGGGGAAAGTTAGCGAGTTTATGCATAAACGCAGAGAAAAGCCCTGTTCTTAAACGCTTGCGTAGCATGCCGTGCAGATGATACTGATACCGCGCGTTAAAAAACTCCATAAAGCAACGCAACACAATTCATACCCCTTTCAGTGGGCATCATGACTTCCGGGAATGGTGCCTTTCATTGAGGAAGTCTGTAGTGAAGAAAACAACAAAAGTCAGCCTGGCCTGGCAAATTTTGCTGGCCCTGGTGCTGGGCATCCTGCTGGGTAGCTACCTGCATTATCATGCCGACGACCGTGACTGGTTAATTGCGAATTTACTGACGCCAGCGGGCGATATCTTTATCCATCTGATCAAGATGATTGTCGTACCCATTGTGATTTCCACGCTGATTGTCGGGATTGCGGGCGTAGGCGATGCAAAACAGCTGGGCCGTATCGGCGCGAAAACGATTATCTATTTTGAAGTCATTACCACGGTAGCGATTGTGCTGGGGATTACCCTGGCGAACGTTTTCCAGCCGGGCAGCGGCATTGATATGTCGCAGCTGGCGGCGGTGGATATTTCGAAATATCAGAGTACGACGGCGGAAGTACAAAGCCATGCGCACGGACTGATGGGAACAATACTGTCGCTGGTGCCGACCAATATCGTCGCGTCGATGGCGAAAGGCGATATGCTGCCGATTATCTTCTTCTCAGTACTGTTCGGCCTGGGGCTCTCTTCGCTGCCGGCGACGCATCGTGAACCGCTGGTCACCGTTTTCCGCTCCATTTCTGAAACCATGTTCAAAGTCACTCATATGGTCATGCGCTATGCGCCGGTCGGGGTGTTTGCGCTGATCTCGGTTACCGTGGCGACCTTTGGCTTTGCCTCCCTGTGGCCGTTAGCCAAGCTGGTGATTCTGGTCTACTTCGCGATTGCGTTTTTTGCGCTGGTGGTTCTGGGGATCGTGGCGCGGATATGTGGGTTAAGTATCTGGATTCTGATCCGTATCCTGAAAGACGAACTGATTCTGGCGTACTCCACCGCCAGCTCCGAGAGCGTATTGCCGCGTATTATTGAGAAGATGGAAGCCTACGGTGCACCGGCTTCTATTACCAGTTTTGTCGTGCCGACCGGCTACTCATTTAACCTCGATGGCTCAACGCTGTATCAGAGTATTGCGGCGATCTTTATTGCCCAGCTGTACGGTATTGACCTGTCGCTGTGGCAGGAAATCACCCTGGTGTTGACTCTGATGGTGACGTCGAAAGGGATTGCTGGCGTGCCTGGCGTCTCCTTCGTGGTGCTGCTGGCAACGCTGGGAAGCGTGGGGATCCCGCTGGAAGGGCTGGCCTTTATTGCCGGCGTTGACCGTATCCTCGATATGGCGCGTACCGCGCTGAACGTGGTGGGCAATGCGCTGGCGGTGCTGGTGATCGCTAAGTGGGAACACAAGTTTGACCGCAAAAAAGCGCTGGCGTACGAGCGTGAAGTGCTGGGTAAATTTGATAAGACGGCTCAGTAGGCCGCTCACCCGTTATAAATAAAAACCCCGGCGCTATGCGTCGGGGTTTTTTGGTTTTCTCGCACCAGTCATTCGCCAGCAAAATCTCGTGGCTGAAGAGATTATCCCTTCGTCATCCGTTCAAACTCTTCACAGCCGGTATCAAACCCCTCCTGACAGCTGACGTTGAGCCAGTGCAGGGCTTTCTGCGGGTTCGGTTCAATAAAGCCTTTTTCGCCCTGCAGGAACATCATCCCGGCCCAGTATTCGGCATAGCCGGTACGGGACAGCGAGGAGCTACGTTTAAAATAGTCCGTTGCCCTGGCATCATCCTCTGCCATCTGAACACCGCTGGCGTAAATCAAACCCAGCAGCATCTGAGCGTCGACCGCGGAATCGCTTTCAGGGTCCTGGGCGGCATCCTGTAACAGGGTGATGGCATGTGAATAGTCGGTCGGTCCGGCCTGGTGGTTAACCAGCACGCGGGCCAGGATAATCTCTCCCGCCTTGCTGCCAACCTGTACCGCCTTCTCCGCCAGCTGTCTGGCCTGTTTGTAATCGGCCTGCTGCGGATTGCGAATTTTTAACTGAGCCAGCAGCGCCAGCGCGTCACCGTCGCCGTTATCGGCCGACTTTTGCGCCCAGTATTCAGCCTGCTGATAATCACCGGAGCTGACGTAGGTATCGGCAAGATAGTACTGCGCGCGCGGATCGCCGGCCTCCGCCTGTTGTTTGTACTGGCTGCCGGGTTCCATGGCGCCCGCGGTAAGAGAGAGCAGCGTAAGAAGCAAATAGAGGTATTTCATTCTTTATTATCAGTTGGGAAAACAGCGAGCAGTATAAAGGGAGGTGAAAAAGAAGAAAACGGCAGCAACTGGCAGGTTTGGTGAAACACCGGTGACGGGATACCGTACGGGGAAATCCCGGGGGCGGCGCTGACGCGCCTTGCCCGGGCTACGGGGTCGTGCCGTCCCGTAGCCCGGACAAATGCGAAGCACCGCCTCCGGGGAGGCGGCTTTATTAACCCATTGCGCTTTCGCGCAGGCGGGCTTTCAGCGTGTTGTACTCGTCAATCACATACTGCTCGGCGGCGCGCTGATCGGTGATGCGTTCAACGTTCACGGCGCAGTACTTGTACTCCGGCGTCTTGGTAATCGGGCTTAAGTTCTCCGAGACCAGCTCGTTACAGGCGCCAATCCACCACTGGTAGGTCATATAGACCGCCCCTTTATTCGGCCGGTCACTGACCTGCGCACGGGTGATGATCCGCCCTTTGCGCGAGTTGACCCACACCAGCGCTTCATCTTCAATCCCCAGGCGCGCGGCGTCGGCGGTATTGATTTGCGCATAGCCCGGTTCATCCGCCAGGGCGGCCAGCGCCGCACAGTTGCCGGTCATGGAGCGGCACGAATAGTGGCCCACTTCCCGCACGGTGGAGAGCACCATCGGATACTCGTCGGTGAGCTTATCGATCGGCGCAACCCAGTCGCAGGTGAAGAACTGCGCCAGGCCGTTCGGGGTGTCGAACTTCTCTTTAAACAGATAAGAGGTCCCCTGATCGGCATCGGATTCGTCGCGACACGGCCACATGATGTAGCCCAGCTCGCCCATTTTCTCGTAGGTGGCGCCGTAAAAATCAGGGCACAGATGCCGCAACTCATCCCAGATCTCCTGGGTGTTGTTGTAGTGCATCGGATAGCCCATCCGGGTAGCGATTTCGCTGATGATCTGCCAGTCAGTTTTTAGGTCCCACTTCGGCTCTACCGCTTTAAAGAAGCGCTGGAAGCCACGGTCGGCGGCGGTATAGACGCCTTCATGCTCGCCCCACGACGTTGACGGTAAAATCACATCCGCCGCCGACGCGGTTTTGGTCATAAAGATGTCCTGGACGATAACCAGCTCCAGCTCCTCAAACGCTTTACGCACGGCGGAGAGCTCGGCGTCGGTCTGGAGCGGATCTTCACCCATGATGTATGCGGCACGCACTTCGCCATGTGCCGCGCGGTGCGGCAGCTCGCTGATGCGGTAGCCGGTGTGCGCCGGCAGGCTGTCGACACCCCAGGCTTTGGCGAACTTCTCGCGGTTTTCCGGGAATTTTACATACTGATAGCCCGGATAGGTGTCCGGCAGCGCGCCCATATCGCAGGCGCCCTGGACGTTGTTCTGTCCGCGCACCGGGTTGACGCCAACGCTCGGCTTGCCGAGGTTGCCGGTCATGATCGCCAGGCTGGTCAGCGAGCGCACGGTTTCTACCCCTTGATAGAACTGGGTGACGCCCATGCCCCACAGAATGGCGGCGGATTTGGCATTCGCATACATCCGGGCACATTCGCGGATTTGCTGGGCGCTGACGCCGGTGATCGCTTCCACTGACTCCGGCGTGTAGCCTTCGACGATTTTACGATACTCTTCGAAGCCCTCGGTACGGCTGGCGACAAAAGATTTATCGTAGAGATTCTCTTCAATAATGACGTGGCCGATGGCATTAAGCAGCGCGATATTCGAGCCATTTTTCAGCGCAACGTGCATATCCGCAATGCGTGCAGTTTCAATTTTACGCGGATCGCAGACGATAATTTTCGCCCCATTGCGTTTGGCGTTAATCACGTGATTCGCCACAATAGGGTGTGAATCTGCCGGGTTATACCCGAAGATAAACACGAGATCGGTGTTATCAATCTCTGTGATGGCATTACTCATGGCGCCATTACCGACCGACTGGTGCAGACCTGCAACCGAAGGGCCGTGTCAGACGCGCGCGCAGCAGTCAACGTTATTGGTACCAATAACGGCGCGCGCGAATTTTTGCATCACATAGTTGGTTTCGTTACCCGTCCCACGGGACGAGCCGGTAGTCTGAATCGCGTCCGGACCGTACTTCGCTTTAATGGCGCTGAGACGAGTGGCGACGTAGTCGAGCGCTTCATCCCAGGAGACGGATTCCAGTTTGCCGCCACGCTGACGGCGGATCATTGGGGTTTTCAGGCGCGGGGTGAGGATCTGGGTATCGTTAATAAAATCCCAGCCATAATAGCCTTTCAGACACAGGGTTCCCTGGTTGGTTTTCCCCTGTGCCGCCTCAGCCCGGACGATTTTGCCGTTATCGACCACCAGGTTGATTTTGCAACCTGATGCGCAATACGGGCAAACCGTGACGACTTTTTTCATCGGTCTTGCTCCAGTTCATCAATGGGCGCATATGCGCTATCACACCGTCAATATGCATCTTCTATGCCATGTTTTCACTGTGGGTATTAACTGATGATACGTCGATTTTTTGGGCTAAATGCTGACGAAAAGCAGGGCGTCGTCAGTTTTGACGTGTCGAAGAGGGGAGAGATGTGACATGGATTGAAGAAACGCGATCCCGGAATGGATTTGTCGGGAGGCCTTTGCTGAATTAATCAGACAGAGATCGTTCCGTGCGGGCAGAGGCAAGTAATGAAACCGGTCATTTTAGTGGTGGATGACGACAGCGCGATTGGCGAACTGCTCAGCGATGTGCTTAGCGCGCATGTTTTTGACGTGCTGGTGTGCCAGACCGGTAGCGATGCGCTGGCGGTGGCGGCGCAGCGGGCAGATATCTCCCTGGTGCTGCTGGATATGATTCTCCCCGACACTAACGGGCTGCTGGTACTGCAACAGCTGCAGCGCAGCCGGCCTGATTTACCGGTTGTGATGTTAACCGGTCTCGGTAGCGAAGCCGATGTGGTGGTCGGGCTGGAAATGGGTGCCGATGATTATATTGCCAAGCCGTTTAATTCCCGGGTGGTGGTGGCGCGGGTGAAAGCGGTGCTCAGGCGCAGCGGCGCACTCAGCGCTGAAGGCGCGAGCGGCGGAGCGGGGCTGCTGTTTAACGGCTGGCGGCTGGATACGTTTCGCTGTGAGTTGTTTAATCCCCAGCAGCAGGCGGTGCCGCTGACTCAGGGAGAATACAGTCTGCTGCTGGCGCTGGCGCAAAACGCCCGCCGGGTGCTCAATCGCGAACAACTGCTGGCCTTGACTCATAGCGAGAGTACCGACGTCTTTGACCGAACGATTGACGTGCTGATCATGCGCCTGCGGCGCAAAATCGAACCAAACCCGCACCAGCCGACGTTGATCAAAACCTTACGCGGCCTGGGCTACGTGTTCGCCGCGGACGTTGTCCACGGTGACAGGGCGGCATAACCCCGGCAGCCGTTGCGCCACCGGGGATATATGGCGCCTTACTTCACGGTCCAGCCCTTGTAACTGCCGATATTGTTTTTATCGATCATTGTCACCGGGATCAGCACCGGCGCGGCGGGTGCTGGTTTACCCTGCAAAATGTCGTAACCGATTTCCACCGCTTTTGCCGCCATGACCTGCGGGTCCTGCGCAGGGGTGGCGACAAAGAGTGAGTTTTTACGTTTCAGGGCCTCTTCACCGTCCGGGCTGCCATCGACACCAACGATAAAGAACTCATGACGCTGTGCCTGTTTGGCCGCCAGATCGGCGCCGATCGCGGTGGGGTCGTTAATCGCAAAGACGCCGTCGATTTTCGGATTCGCCGCCAGCAATGAAGTCATAATTTCCAGGCCTCCTTCACGGCTGCCTTTCGCGTTCTGGTTGTAGGAGAGCACCTTAATCTCCGGGTGGCGCGCAAATTCGGCCTGGCAGCCCTCGACACGATTCTGTACCGCAGAAACCGGCGGTCCGTTGATAATCACCACACTCCCTTTCCCTTTCAGGCGGTCGGTAATGTATTTACAGGCCATTTCTCCCGCCTGAGTGTTATCTGAGGTGATAGTGGCATTGGCGCCTTCGGCGGCCACGTCCACTGCCACTACCACAATGCCTGCGTCTTTCGCCCGTTTCACCGCCGGACCAATCCCTTTCGAGTCGGCGGCATTGAGGATAATCATGTCGACTTTAGCCGCAATAAAGTTATCGATCTGCGCCACCTGCTGACCCAGATCGTAACCGCTGGAAACCAGCGTCACTTTTACGTTGTCCCCGGCCAGCTTACGGGCTTCCAGCTCCGCGCCTTTGGTTATCTGCACAAAGAACGGGTTGGCTAAATCCCCCACCGTGACGCCGATTGACTTCAGCTCTTTGGCCTGGGTAAAGGGCGCTGCGGCAAGCAGCGCGCCGGCACAGAGCGCGGTTACTAAGGGTTTTAAACGCATACTGTTTTCCTCTGTCTGTAGGGTATTGTTGTTATGCACTTTGATGGTGTCGGGTACGGTATTTGTCGATCAGTACCGCAATGATGATCACCGCCCCTTTGATCACCAGTTGCCAGAAATAGGAGACCCCCATCAGCGTCATGCCGTTATTAAGGGTGGCGATAATCAGCGCCCCGACCAGTGTGCCGGTGATGGTGCCGATACCGCCGACGAAGCTGGTCCCGCCGAGAATAACGGCGGCGATGGCATCCAGCTCATAGCCCACGCCGAGGTTGCCGTTGGCACTGTACAGCCGCGAGGCGCTCATGACGCCGCCCAGTCCGGAGAGCAGCCCGCTCATGCCATAGACAAACAGCAGCACCAGCCACACTTTGATCCCGGTCAGCCGTGCTGCCTGCATGTTGCCGCCTACGGCGTAGATATGAACGCCCAGGGTCGTACGACGTAGAATGAACCAGCACACCGCCACCACCAGTAACGCGATCACCACCAGCCAGGGAATAGGCCCGAGATAATCATTGCCGATCCATTCAAAGCTGATATCGGAATTAATCACCGTGGTGCCGTCGGCCAGCAGATAAGCCGCCCCGCGCAGGGCCGTATAGGTCCCGAGCGTTACGATAAACGGCGGCAGCCCGGCGAAGGCCACCAGCGCCCCATTAAACAGGCCAAGCAGCAGGCCGAGCATCAGCGCTGCGGGAATGGAAAGCAGGGACAGCTCCGGGGTCAGTGATACCACCATGGCAGCGACCGCGGTGGTCCCGAGAATTGAACCAACGGACAGATCGATCCCACCGGTCAGAATGATGAAGGTCATTCCGGCGGCGAGCACGATGTTGATTGATGCCTGGCGGGTAATATTCAGCAGATTACTTTCGGTAAAGAAATTCGGCGCGATAAAGCCAAATACCGCCACAATCAGGATTAAAATCGGCAAGATACCGACCGTTTGTACCAGATCGCCCATCAGCATTTTTTTCGCTGATGCGGATTTTGCCACCGGCTTCGCGGCGGTCTCTTTGTGTGTTGTCATGGTTGTACCGCCTTAAGGTGAGAGTCGTTCACGCCGGTAGCCAGCGTCATAATACTTTCCTGGCTGATGCCGCCGACCTGGAGCTCGCCGACAATGCTGCCTTCACGCATGACGTAGACCCGGTCGCTCATGCCGACCACTTCGGGTAATTCGCTGGAGATCATCAGGATGGCTACCCCCTGGTGGGCCATCTGATTCATGATGCGGTAAATCTCGCTTTTGGCGCCGACGTCAACACCGCGCGTCGGTTCATCAAGCAGCAAAATGCGCGGGCCGATAGCGACCCAGCGGGAGATCAGCAGCTTTTGCTGGTTGCCACCGGAAAGGCCGCCGGCCCGCACCTGCGAATGCGGCACGCGGATGTTGAGCAGGGCGATCGCATCGTCGGAGAGGGTCTGTGCCTTTTTGCGGTTGAGCATGCCCCAGTGGGCATCTCGTTCGAGGGTGGCCATGGTGATGTTTTCCTGCGCGGCCATCTCAAGGAACAGCCCCTGCTCCTTGCGGTTTTCGGTGAGAAAGCCGATGCCAAGATCGATGGCCTCGCGCGGCGAGTGAATGACCACCGGCTCGCCGTCGATCTCAATGACGCCGCCGGTGGCCTTACGCACGCCGAAAATCAGCTGCGCCAGCTCCGAGCGGCCGGCGCCGACCAGCCCGGCCAGGCCGACTATCTCCCCGGCGCGTACCACGAGGCTGCTGGCCTTCACTTTGCCGCCGTCGGTCAAATCCTGTACCCGCAGCCGGGACTGGCCCGGCGGAATATCGCGCTCTTTGTTGAACAGATCGCTTAACGGACGGCCAACCATCATCCGCACCAGTTCGGAGGCGTTGAGCTTGTCACGGGTCAGGCTGCCGACGTACTGGCCGTCGCGTAGTACGCTGACGCGGTCGGACAGTTCATACACCTCG
This sequence comes from Klebsiella sp. I138, assembly GCF_051131765.1. NCBI lineage: Bacteria > Pseudomonadati > Pseudomonadota > Gammaproteobacteria > Enterobacterales > Enterobacteriaceae > Klebsiella > Klebsiella sp. I138. Next base: position 3,749,659 of record NZ_CP180447.1, on the reverse strand, counting down.
GCCATGCGGTGACTGATATAAATAATCGCCATACCTTCGTCGCGCAGGCGCAAAATCAGTTCAAACAGGCGCTGGGTTTCACGGGAGGAGAGGGCGGCGGTCGGTTCATCCATCACCAGAACCCGGCTGTTACGATGCAGGGCGCGGGCGATCTCGACCTGCTGCTGTTCGGCAATGGTCAGCGTCATCACCCGGTCGCTGGCCTTAAACTGGGCGCCGAGGCGGTCAATGACCGCCTGAGCCTGATTAAGCATCTCTTTGCGCAGCACCAGGCCGCCGCGCGCCAGTTCGCTGCCGAGGAAAATATTCTCCGCGACGGTTAAATTCGGTGCCAGCTGCATCTCCTGGTAGATCAGTGTGATCCCGGCGGCCAGCGCATCTTTTGGCCCTTTAATGGCGTGCGGTTTTCCGTCGATCAGGATCTCGCCGCGGGTGGCGGTATACGCCCCTGCGAGGATCTTCATCAACGTGCTTTTGCCGGCGCCGTTCTCCCCCATTAATGCATGGATCTCGCCGGGCCATACCGTCAGATCGACGCCTTTTAGCGCATAAAACTTGCCAAAGGCTTTGGCAATATTGCGCATAGATAGTACCGGGGTCCCCTGCATGGCGGCTCTCCTGCGAGCATGATCGAGAGTCGCAGTGCACCACAGCACGATAAATGCAAAATGTCAGATGCCGTTCATATTTGTCATATTGATGAATAGTTAACCTGGCTCACAATTACGCGATGTGGCGCTCCCGGTCATGGTCTGCAACCGCCAGGATAAATAAAAAAATCGTGGAGCTGACCCATGTCGTCCCATCGCAACCCGTTTTTTGCCAGCGCTCGCGGGCGTCTGCTGTCGTTTAATTTGCTGATGGTTGCGGTCACGCTGATGGTGGCCGGCGTCGCGGTGCTGGGTTTTCGCCACGCCAGCGTGCTACAGGAACAGGTCCAACGGCAGACGCTGGACGATATGACCGGCAGTATGAATCTGGCTCGCGATACCGCCAACGTGGCCACCGCAGCGGTTCGCCTCTCGCAGGTTGTTGGCGCGCTGGAGTATAAAAGCGAGGCGGAACGGCTGCTGGAGACCCAGCAGGCTCTGAAATATTCACTCTCTCATCTTGCCGCTGCGCCGCTGGCGCAGCAGGAGCTGGCGCTGGTAGCCAGTATTATTCGCCGCAGCAATGAGTTGCAGCAGAGCGTGGGCGGCATGCTGGAACGCGGTCAGCGCCGCCACCTACAGCGCAATGAGCTGCTCAGCTCGCTGTATCAGAACCAGAGCTATCTCCGGCATATTCAGGATCTTAACGATCGGCATGGCGCGGAGGCGATCGATTCCCGGCAGCTGGCGGAGATGGATCGGCTGATCGTTGCTGCCACTCATACTTCGACGCCGCGATCGATCGTCCAGCAGCTGGATAAGGTGAGAGGGTTTCTGCCGAAAACCAGCCCTGACCCGACGTTGGACGCAATTCTGCTGGATTTTAATGGTGAACTGGCCAGGCTGGAGCCGCTGTCGGCGCAGCTTGAGGAGAGCGATCTGGCCATTGGCTGGTATATGTTTCACATTAAGGCGCTGGTGGCGCTGCTCAACAGCGATATTAATCAATATGTTGCCAGAGTCGCCCAGGCATCCGAACTGCGGGCGACACAAAGCCATCAGGAGCTGCGCTCCATCAGCACGTTTATTTTGCTGTCGGCGATGCTGGCGCTGGTGATAACCGGCTGTGCCAGCTGGTATATCTACCGTAACCTCGGCTCAAACCTGACCGCTATCTCCCGCGCGATGTCACGGCTGGCCCACGGTGAGCAGGATGTTTCCGTTCCTGGGCTCCAGCGGCGCGATGAGCTGGGGGAGCTGGCGCGTGCCTTCAACGTTTTTGCCCGCAATACTGCCTCGCTGGCCCATACCTCTCTGCTACTGAAAGAAAAAAGCACCCTGCTGGAGACCACCTTTCACGCGATGCGCGACGGTTTTGCCCTGTTTGATAATCAGGGGCTGCTGGTGGTGTGGAACCCGCAGTATCCGCTGCTGTTGGGGCTGGCAGCCAATGAACTGCAGCGCGGTATTCACTACCAGCATCTGCTGGGTCAGGCCGCCCCTCTGGCGGAACACATCCGGGAGAACCTGGCCCGTCCGCTCCCCAAACCTCAGGAGCTACAGCTGGCGGGCGACCGTACCATTGAGCTGCGCTTTAGCCCGGTCCCCGGGCGTGGCCTGGTGAACGTGGTGTTGGACAGGACCGAACGTAAAGGGCTGGAACAGGCGCTGGTTCACAGCCAGAAAATGAAAGCCGTGGGTCAGCTGACCGGCGGCCTGGCGCATGATTTTAATAACCTGCTGGCGGTGATTATGGGCAGTCTTGAGCTGGTTCAGCCGCAGGACGCGGATATTCCGCGGATCTCCCGGGCACGAAAAGCCGCGGAGCGCGGGGCATTGTTAACCCAGCGGCTGCTGGCCTTCTCGCGCAAACAGTCATTGCACCCGAACGCCGTTGCCATGCAACCGCTGCTGGAGAACCTTGGCGAACTGATGCGTCATTCTCTGCCGCCGGCGCTGAGCCTGGAGATTGAAGCCCAGTCGCCGGCCTGGCCTGCATGGATTGACGTGGGCCAGCTGGAAAACGCGATTATTAATCTGGTGATGAACGCTCGTGATGCGATGGAAGGGCGGCCCGGGGTGATTAAGCTACGCACCTGGAACCAGCGCGTGGCCCGCAGCGACGGGCGGCGCCAGGATATGGTCGCGCTGGAGGTGATCGACCACGGCAGCGGAATGTCGCAGGAGGTGAAAGCGCAGGTGTTTGAACCATTCTTTACCACGAAACAAACCGGCAGCGGCAGCGGTCTGGGGCTGTCGATGGTTTATGGTTTTGTCCGCCAGTCTGGCGGGCGAGTGGCCATTGAGAGCGCTCCGGGCCAGGGGACGACGGTGCGCTTACAGCTGCCGCGTGCGGCGGTACAGGCGGTGACCGGTGGCGCGCTGCCGGAAGCGGAGCAGACGATGAGCGGTGAGCGGCTGGCGCTGGTGCTGGAAGATGAGGCTGATGTGCGCCAGACCCTCTGCGAGCAGCTGCATCAGCTTGGCTGGTTAACCCTGGAAGCAGAGAATGGCGAGCAGGCGCTGCAATTGCTTGATGCCTCGACGGAAATCGCGCTGTTGATTAGCGATCTGATGCTGCCGGGGCGGCTGAGCGGTGTAGAAGTGATTAACGAAACGCAGCGCCGTTTCCCGACGGTTGCGGTACTGCTGATAAGCGGCCAGGATCTGCGCCCGGCGCACAATCCCGCGCTGCCGGACGTGGAGCTGTTGCGTAAGCCCTTCAGCCGGACACAGTTGAGGCAGGCGCTGCGACAGGTTGGGGCAAATAACGGTAGCGGGCCAGCGTCGCTGCCCCTTGAGCACCATTAAATGTTGAGGAGGATGCGGTAAGAAACTGCACCGCCTGATAAGGCAGTGGACGGCGAATATGCGCTTTTGTCATAGCGAGCAGCGCCTCGCGTGAAAAGCCGGACATGTCCATTACTCCCCCGCCGAGGATCACCGCATCCGGATCGAACAGGTTGATGCCGGTGGCGATTGCGCGGGCGGCATGGTGCAGGAGCGCCTGGACAAATGGCTCCTCGGCGGCGTGTAAAAACAGCTCACCAAGTGCATAGTTGCGCGGTTGTTGTTCATACCAGCGTTTGAGCGCGATGCCGGAACAGACGGTTTCCAGACAGCCGGGATTACCGCAGCCGCAGAGGAGTGCGTTGTCGCCCTGCGGGATATGACCCAACTCTCCCGCCACGCCGTGCGCACCTGTCCACGGTCCGCCGTTTAACCAGATGGCAAAGCCCATGCCGGTGCCGAGATAAGCGGCTAACACCTGTTGCGCCTGCAAACCATTTTCCTGTACGTCAAATGAGAGCTGGAGATTCACATCGCGGGAAAATTCGACCGGACAGGCCAGCGAATGCTCCAGCTCATCAGCGAGCGTACGCAGAGTCTCTGGTGGTAACGAGAGATTTGGGGTGGAGATAATCGTCCGTTTATCTCTGCCTACCAATGCCGGAAAGCCCATCACCAGACCGCAGCAATGTGCCTGAAAGCGGTCAAGCTGCTGCTGAATCAACGTCGTGATCCCGTTCACCAGGCCGCCAGGCGCGATCACCTCGGCGGTGCGAAGCTTCTCGCAATGCAGAGTTTCACCCTGCGCGGTTTGCAGGCAAAAGCGGATATGGGTTGCGCCCATGTCCACTCCTGCGACGACTTTAAGCTGTTTTTGCATGAGGGAATACCTCGTTTTTGGCAGCCAGAATCTGCTCTGCCATTATCTGCCACGCGTCGTGAATATTGTCGCCATGGTTAAAGAGACCTGAGGTACCGACGATAAAGACGTCCGCGCCTGCCGCCATCAGTTTTTCATAGGTCGCTGTATTGCATGAGCCGTCGATCTCAATCTCGTAGCTCAGTCCTTCACGTTCGCGCCACGCTTTTAGTTCGCCGATCTTCTCCAGCATTTCAGGGATAAACGGCTGGCCCGCGAAGCCGGGATCGACGGTCATCACCGTAATTTTGTCGGCCTTGTGGATGTAATATTTCATCGTTTCAACGGATGTTTCCGGATTGAGAATAAGCCCGACCTTCATGCCGTGGCGGCGAATCTCATCGATCAGACGGAAAGCCTGGCCGTTTATAGTTTCCGGATGCAGGGTGATAAAGTCCGCACCTGCCTGCGCCAGCTGGCCGATGTAATCCTGTGGCCGGGTGACCATCAGATGGCAGTCCAGTGGTTTACTGGCTAGCTTCTTCACCTGGCTGACGAAAAATGGCGATAGCGTCAGATTAGGGACAAAGTGGCCATCCATGATGTCGATGTGAAAGTAATCTGCATGCCGATCGATAAATTCGATCTGTTCCTGGAATTTCAGCAGGTCCATACACATTAAAGAAGGGGCAATTTTCATCATAATTCCTTATTTACTGATAAGACGGTCAAGGGCGACAGCTGCGATAATTAATCCACCCATCACCACCAGCTGGTAGTAGGTTTGTACCTGGAGAATATTCAGCCCGTTATTGATGGTGCCAATGATCAGGCCGCCAATCACCACGGAAAAAATGCGTCCCTTACCGCCAAAGAAGCTAGTGCCGCCGATAATGGCGCTGGCAATGGCGTAGGTTTCAAAGCCCATTCCGGCCAGAGGCTCTGCGGCGCCGAGACGCGCTGTCGATACCACGCCTGCCAGCCCGGCGCAGATGCCGGATATAATGAACACCAGCAACATGTGGAACTTCACGTCGATGCCAGAGTAGAAGGCGGAGTTTTTATTGCCACCCAGCGCGTAGATGTTGCGGCCCAGCCGCATTCGGGTTGTCAGAAACCATAAAATCACGGCCACAATAAGCGAGAAGATGACCGGGACCGGGATCCCCAATACGCTGGCGGCAAAAAAGTTCACGAAGTCAAAAGAGAAGCCATAGACCGAGTTGGCATCGGAGATAACCAATGTTATTCCACGAAAAATTGCGTTGGTGCCGAGGGTAATAATAAACGGGTGCAGGCCGGTCCAGTTGACCAGGCAACCGTTAATCGCCCCTAGCGCGCCCCCGACAAAGACCCCGCCAATCAGCGCTGCGAGGAACGGATCGACCCCTGCCAGCATGAGTTTGGCGGTAACCATGCCGGAAAGTGCCAGAATCGCTCCCACGGACAGGTCGATGCCCGCCACCAGAATGGCGAAAAATTCACCCATACCGATGAGCACCGTCACCGAGCTCTGGACAAAGATTTGCGTGATGTTATTGGTCGTCAGAAAGTATTCCGATGACAGCGTGCCGAAAATCGCGACAATAATCGCGAGGATAAAAAAGGTGCCGTATTTATCCCAGAACAGCGCGAAGTTGAACGGCTTTTTGCCATCGGACTCGCCTTTTACTCTTGTGGCAGTGCCCATACCATAATCTCCTCTTCGCTCATGTCGTCGCGATTGGTCAGAATTTGCGTCAGCCGCCCTTCGCAGAACACGGCGATGCGGTCACAGACGGCGATAATTTCAGGAAGCTCTGATGACACCATCAGAATGACTTTTCCGTCATTCGCCAGCTGGCGCATCACTTTGTAAATTTCTGCTTTAGCACCGACGTCTATCCCGCGCGTCGGCTCATCGAAAATAATGACGTCGGGGTTGCAACATAACCATTTGGAAATTAATACTTTCTGTTGGTTACCGCCGGATAGTTCGGTGATGTTTTGATCGACAGAATGGCACTTCAGAGCCAGTAGTTTTCGCTGCGCTTCTGCCGTATTTCGTTCGTTCTCTTCATGGAATAACCCCATTGCCCCTTTAAAGCCGCCGTGTTTCAGGCTCAGGCTAACGGCCATGTTTTGCGCAATGGAGAAATTGCCGAAGAAACCGTTGTCACGGCGGCTCTCAGTGATGTAACCCATTCCTTTCTTTAAGGCATCTAACGGTGAGCGCGGAGTTATCGCCTGGCCGTTGAGGATGATTTCACCGCTGCTCCGTTTATCAACGCCAAACAGGCAATCCATCAGCTCGGTACGCCCGGAGCCCACCAGGCCGGCAAAGCCGAGAATTTCACCGCGATTGACGCTAAAGGAGATATCACGAACCTTTTTCTTGTCCCGGCTGGTCACATTTTTTACCTCGAATACCGTTTCGCGTGCGATATTCGCGGCGCTCTCTTTCATCGCGTTAAAGCGGTTCTGCAACTCGCGGCCAACCATCAGACGTACGATATCGTCGTTATTGACCTCGCTGACCATTCCGCTGCATACGCTGCTACCGTCCTTCATCACCGTGTAGCGGTCGCAGATACGGCGTATCTCCGCCAGCTTGTGTGAGATATAGACGATAGCGGTGCCCTCTTTACGCAGCTGGTTCATGATCAGGAACAGGTAGTCCACCTCTTTGTTGGTCAGGGAAGAGGTGGGTTCGTCCATAATCAGTACTTTGGCGTCGAGCATCAGTGTCTTAGCAATTTCCAGCATCTGTTTATGGCTGATGGACAGATTCGCCACTTTTTCGTCTAACTCGACCTTTAATCCGATGCGCAGCAGCATCATTGCTGCTCTGATGCGCATCTCTTTCCAGTCGATAATATTGATGCCGCAGACTTTTTTAGTCAGATGACGACCGATGTATAAATTTTCCATTACGGTTAGTTCATCAATGACGCTGAGTTCTTGATAAATAATGCCGATGCCAAGACTGGCTGCTAATTTATGATCGAGTTTGTCATAATTAACGTTATTAACCGTAATGGTGCCTTTGGTCGGTTCATGTATTCCCGACAAAACTTTCATTAATGTTGATTTACCTGCACCGTTTTCCCCTAGCAATGCATGTATTTCATGCGGATAAACGGTTAAATCGACCGATTTTAATGCGTGAACCGGACCAAAGGATTTGCCGATCCCCGCCATTGAAATATATGGCGTGACCATAATAACTCCTTACTTATTTTTACCCTCCTCAGGTCAGGAGGGTAAGGGGATCGCCTCTGGCGAACCGTCGGGGGGAATTATTTTGTGACCAGAATAGAATCCACCAGTTTAAATTCCGGTGTTTTATTCAGTGGAATCACCTTACCGGTTTTTTCGGCATCAACCATCATCTTCAGTCCCGTCGCACCGATATCGCCAGGATTTTGTGCAATCGTTGCGGTCATCTGCCCGGCTTCGACCATTTTCCGGGCTTCTGGGATGCCATCAGTACCGACAACCAAAACCGTTTTGCTTTTTCCGGCATTGGCCACGGCCTGGGCAACGCCCATTGCCATTGTGTCATTCGCGCAGTAAAAGGCTTTCAGGTTAGGGTTACGCTGTAGCACATTGGTGGCAACGTCGAGCGCTTTAATACGATCCCAGTCGGCAGGTTGGCTGGCAACAAGCTTAATCTGGCTGGCTTTTTTGAATGCCTCCGTCGCACCATTACGACGGGCTTCGCCTGATGCGTTACCCGCTTTTCCCTCGATGATGGCAACATCGCCGCCTTCAGCACCCAGTTTTTCGATAATAAAATCGGCCCCTTTTGCCCCCACTGCGACATTGTCCGTGGTGACGAAACCTTCAACGTTACCGCCAGCTTTCTGAAGGTTATCCATGTCGATCTTTTCATCGAGATTGACCAGATAAATCCCTTTCTTCCAGGCTTTTGCCACTGGCATGACCAGGTTGACCGAGGAGAGAGGTGCGAAAGCGATGCCCTTATAGTTCTTATTGCTTAAGTCTTCGAACAGTTGCAGCTGTGATTGAAAATCCCCTTCCGAAGGCGAGGCAAAAATATCGACGCTGACTCCCAGCGTTTTTGCCTCATCCTCAATACCTTTTTTCATATCAACCCAGAAAGGGTTCGATAATGTTTTTAATACCACAGCATAATCGGCGGCGGCAAAAGCGCTGGTAGATAACATTACGCCCATAGCCGCGCCGCTGATAAATTTCAGGTATTTATTCATGACAGTGTTCTCGGTGTAGGATATAGTGATATTTATCCCACCGTGGTGGGATCGGTTTTATTATTTACTTCAGAGCGCCGGGTGAAAATAAATCAACAATAGCGCCGGTTTTTTGCATGTTTAATGTAGCCTGTTCAATATTTTGTTGGGCCACCGAAACAAAAAAAGCATCTAATAACGTAAGCTGTAAAATACGTGCTGAAGCGTTTCTCCCTAATAAAGGAGTATCTGGTGCTGGCGAGCAAATAATAAAATCAGCTAATTTAGCAATTGGCGAATGGTAGCTATGTGTAATACAGATAATTTTAGCACCGTTCTTCTTCGCCAGTTCTACTGCAGATTTAATATCACTGGTGCGCCCGGAATGGGTGACCACCAGGACAACGTCGCCTTTTTTTAATAACGAGGCGGACATCATCATGATATGCGCATCCGGATAAGTCTGGCAGCGCACACCAATGCGTAAAAACTTATGCTGTACATCGGCACAGATGGCATTTGAGCCGCCCGCACCGTAAAGATCGCGTTGATTAGCCTGGGCGAAGAAACGTGCAGCGCGATGAATTTCATCGACGTTAACGATCGACTGGCCTTCCATAATGGTACGCAGGGTTATGTTAAAAACCTTATTCACCACGTCCTGAGGTGCTTCATCGAAGGAGAGCTCTGCAGGAAGGACCTGTTCAGATTGAGAAAAATACTCCACCAGGGCGCTACGCAGATTACGAAAGCCACTAAAACCGAGCAGTTTGGAGACCTTGACGATCATTGCTTCGGAAACCGATAGCGCTTCCGCCACATCTTTAATGGCTGGAGCATCGCTCAGGTTGCCGGGTTTAAGCAACCACTCGACGATGCGGCTTTCGTTTTCGGTCATTCCTTCCTGCTTCATGCGCAGCCAGGGGGCGAGGCCGATACCGTTGGGGAGCGAACTGGATTCTGACTGACTCATCGCTTTCTCTTGTCCTTAATGTGAAGACGTCACTATATCATCACAGCCAAAACAGAAAAGATACAATCAACTTCACAGAAATTATAATTTTATAAAGTTTAACTATTTGTAAAGTTTTAGGCGAGTGGGTTGTATTATTTTTTAATTAACCATTTGTAAAACAATATATTTTTATACTTCTCCGTATGATTTAAGACGATAGGTAACATGGGTTTTTCATTTTGATCGCTTGATTTGTGAATTTTTGCGATGTAGAAATGCCCCTTCAGGCAGGGTTTGTGGCGTGTTATTCGCCAGTTTTTCTGGTTTAAATCACAAACCAATCTATTTTCGTAAAGTAAAAACAGGCGAGGTTAAGTATGAAAAGGATTGCAATTGGCTGTGATCACGTCGGGTTTATCCTTAAAGATGATATTGTGGCGCATCTCCAGCAGCGAGGGATCGAGGTTTTGGATAAGGGAACATGGTCATCTGAGCGTACTGATTATCCACGCTATGCCAGCGCTGTTGCGCAGGCTATTCTGGCAGGGGAAGTCGATGGCGGGATCTTGATCTGTGGTACCGGCGTCGGGATCTCTATTACCGCCAATAAATACCCCGGCATTCGCGCGGTAGTGTGCAGTGAACCCTATTCGGCTCAGCTGTCGCGGCAACATAATAATACCAATGTGCTGGCCTTCGGCGCGCGCGTGATCGGTCTTGAGCTGGCGAAAATGATTGTTGATGCCTGGCTGGGGAGCGGCTACGAAGGTGGGCGCCATCAGGGGCGTATAGATGCAATTACCGCGCTTGAACAGCCGCGGATTTGAGATTCCTCCGCTACCCGGCGTGACGGCCGTTGATTAACGTAGAGTCAGCCCCCCGACGAGACTGGCTCTATGAAACGTTACCTTATCGCTTTGATCCTCTGCTCCCTGTCGCTGAGCAGCCAGTTTGCACGCGCCGATATTATCGACGATGCCATCGGCAATATTCAGCAGGCGATTAATGATGCTTATCACCCCAGCAGCAGCCGGTCAGATGACGACGATGATCGTTATGATGACGGGCGCTATCAGGATAGCCGCCAGCAGAGCTCCGATCGCCAGCGACTGTATGACGATCGCCAACGGCAGATAGAAGATCGTCGCCGCCAGCTCGACGATCGCCAGCGTCAGTTGGATCAGGATCGCCGGCAGCTTGAGAGCGACCAGCGTCGGCTGGATGATGACAATTAAAGCCCCGTTGGCGTAGAGCGCTTCGGTCAGGTTGTACGCTGCGCCTGGCAGGCTATAGAGCCACCCACCAGGAACTGACGTTAATCCAGAACGATTTCCATGCCGTCATAACCGGCCTCAAACCCCGGCGGCAGCGGGTGGTCCATCATCCAGAGATCAAACTGGTGACTGATATGGGTCAGGATGACCCGCGGGCAGGCCAGTACCTGGTTGATGGCGCGCACCGTATTCAAATCACAGTGATTGCGCGGAGGCTGCGGGCGAGGCTCGTGGCTACAGTCAATCACGATCGCCTGCGGATGGTTATTGAGCAAAAATTTGAGCGTCTTCTCCGGTAGCCCGGCGGTATCCGACAGCCATGCCACCCGGCTGTGCGCCGATTCCAGCAGATAGCCGTACGTCAGCTTCGAGTGGTTCAGCGGCAGCGGCGTCACCCGCAATCCTTGTAACTCAAGCACCACAAACGGTTCAACGGTATGGCTGAAGTCCAGCAGGCCGGGGTGTTTAAACAGGTCGTCGCAGCCTTCCTGGTCCGGCGGACCATAAACCGGGATCGGCGCCCCGACACCCCAGCGCAGCGGGAATAAGCCCTGAACATGATCCATATGGTAGTGGGTAAGCAAAAACTGCTGGAAATGACCGGCGGGCCATCGATCCATCAGGTCGGGTAGCCCGGCATCCAGGAGCGTGACGGCATCATTGAAGGTGACCGCCGCGCTACAGGGGCGACGACGATGGGCCTCATGACGGCGCGCACGATGACAGGCCGCACAGTCGCAGCCGAAGACCGGAACCAGCTGGGCGCCGCCGGTACCGGTTAAGCGGATAGTCAGGCTCATACTTCCTCCTCACAGCGCTTTTTTAAAACGCAGATGGCTTTGCGCGTACCCTTCCCGGAGATAGAAACGGTGGGCGTCGGGGCGGGCTTTCCCGCTGGAGAGCTCCACCATCTGCGCACCGCATTCGCGGGCTTCCTGCTCCGCCCACGCCAGCAGCGCCTGACCGACGTGCAGGCCGCGCATCTGTGGCAGCACAACCAGTTCCTGTACTTCACCGATCCAGGCGTTGAAATTGAGCGGGAACTGTAACTGTAGCCCAATCAGTCCGACCGTCTCCCCCTCCACCTGCGCCAGCTGATAGCGCAGAGTTGGATTTTCCAGGTTCATGGCAAATCCGGCGGCAAAATGGCGGCGATCGTACGCTTTCTGCTTTAATTCGCAAATTAACGCATATACCGCATCGACATCGTCCAGAGTAGGTTCACGGAGCTCACAGGTAGGCATGCTGATTCTCTTGTCGGGCGTAGTGGCGGCGCAGCAGCGTGAAGAACTGTTCGACCGATTGCCCCAGGCTACCGTCGTTGTTCAGCGTCAGGCAGTCGGAGGGAGTATAGCGCGCCGCACGTTCCAGGCGCTGAGCGATGTCCGTTTCGCTCTCTCGTCCGCGCTGTTCCAGGCGCTGGCGCAGCACCTCCGGCGTGACCTGCAGGCAAATTGGCAGCAGGGCGTCAGCGTAGCGCGCTCGCGCCTGTGCCAGATGGGCGCGAGAACCATTGGCCACCACGTCAAAACCGGCGTGCAGCCACAGGTCGATTTCGATGCCAATTCCGTAGTAATTATTGTTGGCGTGCCAGCTCAGGGCAAACAGCTGACGCTCGGCACGATTGAAAAACTCCTGTTTGCTGAGGGCGATATGATTCTCGCTGCCGGCGTTGAACGGGCGCGTGATATAGCGGTGTGCTACCAGCAGTTGGGTGTTTTCGCGCTGGCGTAGCGCAGCCAGCAGGCTATCTTTTCCGGAGCCGGAGGCTCCCACCAGCCAAATCAATTTTCCTGCCATCAGAAAACCCTCTTGCCTTGACGCCAGACGTGGTCGATATGGACATGTTCGCCGCGACGGTGCGCCAGCACCATGTCGGCACGCTTGCCTTCCGCAATGATACCGCGGTCGCTTAATCCCAGGGCCTGAGCCGGGTTTTTGCTGACCAGGCGTATGGCCTGTGGCAGCGTGAAGGTGTTGTTATCGTCATCGGCGATACGGAACGCCGCATCCAGCAGGCTGGCGGGATAATAGTCTGAGGACAGAATATCGAGCAGGTTGCTGGCCGCTAATTTGTGGGCGGCAACGTTGCCGGAATGCGAGCCGCCGCGCACGATATTCGGCGCTCCCATCAGGACGTTCATGCCGTGCTGGCGTGACGCTTCAGCTGCGGCTAACGTGGTGGGGAATTCGGCGATCACGCTGCCAAGCTGATGGGATTCAATAACATGCTCGGCAGTGGCGTCATCGTGGCTGGCCAGCGCAATTTGGCGGTCGCGACACATCGCGGCAATGGACTGACGGTTGGCGTGAGACCAGGTTGCCGCCAGCGCCATCTGTTCTTCTTCATAACGCTGCATCTGCTCATGGGTAAGCTGATATTTTCCCTGGTAATACTCGCGATATTTCTCGCGATTGGCGAACTGACGCTGGCCAGGAGAGTGGTCCATCAGCGAGACCAGGGTGACGGGTTCACGGTCCACCAGTTTTTCAAACAGCGGCAGCGTAGTGTGGTGCGGCAGCTCGCAGCGCAAATGCAGGCGGTGTTCGGCGCGGTTGATGCCCCGTTTCTGCGTCTCTTCGATGGCGTTGATCATCTTTTCCAGATTCTCCAGCCGATCCCCGCCGTCGCGCACGTCGCCAATGGCGACCGCGTCCAGAACCGTGGTGATCCCGCTGGCGACCATCAGCGCATCGTGGCTGCTCATCGCCGAGTGGGCGGGCCAGTCAACTTTCGGGCGCGGGGTAAAAAATTTGTCCAGATTATCGGTATGCAGCTCAATTAGCCCGGGCAGCAGCCAGCCGCCTTCACCGTCTAGCGCCTGCGGCAGCTGACTTTGGCTTTCGGCAAAGGCGTAAATTCTGCCATCCTGCACTTCCAGCGAGCCGTGCACCACTTCGTCTTCGAGAACCAGTTTTACATTGTTGATAATCATGCTGTTATTCCCATCGGGTGCAGCCGGTCGGCGACCTGATTGCGTACCGTTTCATCATGGAAAATGCCAACGATAGCCGCGCCGCGCGCTTTGGCCTCGTGAATCAGTTCCACCACGGCGGCGCTGTTTCTGGCATCCAGCGAAGCGGTAGGTTCATCGAGGAGTAAAATCGGGTAGTCCACCGCGAAACCGCGGGCGATATTCACCCGCTGCTGTTCGCCACCGGAAAACGTGGACGGAGCAAGATGCCACAGCCGCTCGGGGACGTTCAGACGCGTCAGCAGGCGAGCTGCCCGTGAAGCACTGGTATCGCGCGGGATGCCGAGGTCGAGTAGCGGCTGCATGACCACCTCGAGGGCGGATATGCGGGGGATCACGCGCAGAAACTGGCTGACCCAGCCGATGGTGTGCTTGCGGACTTCCAGCACTTTACGCGCCGGAGCCTGCACCAGATCCACCCACTCGTCGCCGTGACAGATGTGAATGTGGCCCTGGTCGGGCAGATAGTTGGCGTACAGGGAGCGGAGCAGCGTCGATTTTCCGCTGCCCGAGTGGCCGTGCAGCACCACGCATTCCCCCTTTTTGACCTCAAGAGAGGCGTTTTGCAGTACCGGAAGTTGTACGCCGTGTTGCTGGTGGAGCACAAAAGTCTTACTCACGTTTTCTACGCGGATCATCTTGGCCTCTTGATTCTTTTTGCCGGGTGACGGCGGCGCCTTACCCGGCCTACAAATAACGCACCTTCCGGGCCAGGTCAGCGTAGTGCCACCCGGCGACAGCGATATCAGTTCTGTAAAACGGACGACACCAGCAGCTGGGTATACGGATGGTGAGGATCGTCCAGCACCCGGTCGGTTAAACCACTTTCCACCACCTGACCCTGTTTCATGACCAGCAGGCGGTTAGCCAGCAGGCGCGCCACGCCGAGATCGTGGGTGACAATCACCACGGCCAGGTTCAGCTCCACCACCAGGCCACGAAGCAGGTCAAGCAAACGGGCCTGCACTGACACATCCAGGCCGCCGGTTGGTTCGTCCATAAACACCAGCTTCGGCTGGGTGACCAGATTGCGGGCGATTTGCAGGCGCTGCTGCATCCCGCCGGAAAAGGTGGTGGGCAGATCGTCAATACGCGACGGGGGAATTTCGACATCGCTCAGCCACTGCTCGGCGGTTGCGCGGATATTTCCGTAGTGACGTGCGCCGGTGGCCATCAGACGTTCACCGATGTTGCCCCCGGCCGACACCTGACGACGCAGGCCGTCCATGGGGTGCTGGTGCACCACGCCCCACTCGGTACGCAACAGGCGGCGGCGATCCGCTTCGCTCATGGCGTACAGCGAGCGGTTTTCATACATCACTTCACCTGCCTGCGGCGTCAGGCGTGCTGAGAGGGCTTTCAGTAAGGTTGTTTTTCCCGAGCCGGATTCGCCCACGATACCCAGCACTTCACCGGGCCACAGTTCAAAAGAGACGTCGCTGAACCCTTTGTCCGGCGCGTAGAGATGGGTCAGGTGATTGACCGCGAGTAACGGATGGCTCATTTTTTCAGCGCCTCGCTCTGTTGGCGGCAATAGTCGGTATCGGAGCAGACAAACATCCGTTTGCCGCTGTCATCCAGCACCACTTCATCCAGATAGCTGTGGCGAGACCCGCAAATGGCGCAGGGCTCATCCCACTCCTGGACGGTGAAGGGATGGTCATCGAAATCGAGGCTTTCCACCGGGGTATACGGCGGCACCGCGTAAATACGCTTTTCACGTCCGGCACCGAACAGTTGCAGTGCGGGCATCATATGCATTTTCGGGTTATCGAATTTAGGGATCGGCGACGGGTCCATCACATAGCGGCCGTTGACCTTTACCGGGTAGGCGTAGGTAGTGGCAATGTGGCCGAAGCGGGCAATGTCTTCATACAGTTTCACCTGCATGACGCCGTACTCTTCCAGCGCATGCATGGTGCGGGTTTCGGTCTCACGGGGCTCGATAAAGCGCAGCGGCTCCGGGATCGGAACCTGGAAGATCAGGATCTGATCTTCAGTGAGCGGCGTCTCCGGGATCCGGTGACGGGTCTGGATCAGCGTTGCATCGCAGGTCGCCTCGGTGGTGGCGACGCCGGTGACGCGCTGAAAGAACTGGCGTATCGATACTGCGTTGGTGGTGTCATCAGCACCCTGGTCGATCACCTTCAGTACGTCATGCTCGCCGATGACGCTGGCGGTAAGCTGTATACCGCCGGTTCCCCAGCCGTAGGGCATCGGCATTTCACGACCGCCGAACGGCACCTGGTAGCCAGGAATCGCGACCGCTTTGAGAATCGCCCGGCGGATCATGCGCTTGGTCTGCTCATCAAGATAAGCAAAGTTGTAGCCAGTGAGTGAGTTAGCCACGTTCGTTCTCCCGTTGCAGGCGTTTCAGCAGCGCCAGTTCGGCCTGGAAATCGACATAGTGGGGCAGCTTGAGATGCGAGACGAAACCGGCCGCCTCGACGTTATCGGCGTGGGCGAGAACAAACTCTTCATCCTGCGCCGGGCTGGCTATCTCTTCGCTGTAGTCCGGCGCCTGTAGCGCGCGGTCAACCAGCGCCATCGCCATCGCCTTGCGCTCGCTCATGCCGAATACCAGCCCATAGCCGCGCGTAAAGTGCGGCGGTTCGCTTTCTGGCGCCACGAAGCCGTTGACCATTTCGCATTCGGTCATCAGCAGTTCGCCGATGTTGACCGCAAACCCCAGCTCTTCGGGAACGATCTCCACCGCGACGTAGCCGCTGCGGATTTCACCGGCAAAAGGGTGATTGCGGCCATAGCCGCGCTGGGTAGAGTAGGCCAGCGCCAGCAGAAAGCCTTCATCGCCGCGGACCAGCTGCTGCAGGCGTGATGAACGCGAACAGGGATAGACCGGCGGCGCACGGGTGATGTCATCGGGTTGGGCGTGAGTGTCCTGTTCCGTTTTCGCCAGTCCCTGCTGTTCCAGCAGGTTAAAGACGTGAGGAGTGGCGTCTGATGGCCGTTCGGCGATATTCAGCGGTGGCGTTTCACCATTGGCCAGTAGGGTGAAATCCAGCAGGCGGTGGGTGTAATCGTAGGTTGGGCCAAGCATCTGGCCGCCGGGAATATCCTTATATACCGCTGAAATACGGCGTTCCAGGCGCATGCTGGCGGTATCGACAGGTTCGCTCACCGCCAGTCGCTGTAGGGTGGTGCGATATGCGCGCAGTAAAAAAATGGCTTCGACGTTGTCGCCGCTGGCCTGTTTGAGCGCCAGCGCCGCCAGTTCACGGTCGGCGATACCGCCTTCGGTCATCACGCGATCGACCGCCAGGTTAAGCTGCTGGGTAATCTGTTCAATGCTCAGTTCTGGAAGCTGTCCACTGCCTCGTCGTTTATGTTCCTGTAAAGCGTGAGCGGCGGCGATCGCCTTCTCTCCGCCTTTGACGGCAACGTACATTAGCAAACCTCCACGTGGGTGGTGCGCGGGATGGCCAGCAGGCGCTCGCCACAGGTGAGGATCAGGTCAATACCCAGCGGGAACGGATGCGGGCGTTCGGTCAGCTCATCAATGATGCAGTCCGGTAGCTGCGGGGCAATCATGCGTTCTTCGGCGATGCCGGCGCCGGTCAGGCGTAGCATGCGTCCACCGCTAAGGCTGGAGAGCTGCACAATCAGCGTGACGCCGGTTTCTGGTGCAGCCACGGTACCGGCAGAAAGGACGTTGAGCTGCTCGGTACTGATTCGGTCATCGGCGACGGCGAATACCGCCTGCTGTGGCAGTTCCACCAGCGGTGCGCCGGTATGAAAGCGTAAATTCTGGCCAACGAGGTCGTTATGCAGCGCCGTAGAGAGCCAGACCGGGGTGTCATGGTCTGCCAGAGTCAACAGGAGGCTGGTGGAGGCGATATTCAACGGCTGCCAGCCGTGCTGGAGCTGCTGCAGAGAGACAATGACGCCGGGCTCGCTCATGGCTTTCAGCAGGCGACGAAAACTGTGCTGGGCATCCTGCACCGGTAGGGTAAAAGCGGTTTGTAAGGTCATGCGTTATCTCCGCGAACCAGAGTAAAGAAGTCCACCCGGCTAGCGTTGACTTCGGCGCGTCGGGCTTCAATGTGCGCGCTTCGTTGTGCTTCCAGCGGGGTAATTAGGGTTTCCATTAAGGTGTGAAAATGGTGTGGCGATTGCATCAGCGCGTCGATGGTGGCGCAGCGTTCTGCATGCGGGCGATCGCGGCCCAGTATCCAGCTGTAGCCTATCGTGCCGTCGGTAAGGCGAACGGCGGCGCGGGTCAACGTCGCGTCACCGGCAAAGAAACGATCGCCAATACCGCCCATCCGCGCCTGGAGCTGTACCAGACCGGTTTCCGGGGTGCGAATCAGTTCATACTCCGGCGTCAGCTGGAGGGTCTGCATCCGTGCCTGTAGTTCCTGAGGTTCACTGTGAGCCAGCACGGACATCCAGCGCTGGCGGGTTGCGGTATCAAAGTGCATTCAGTGCTCCATGGTGAATTCAATCATGTCCGCTCGGGTCAGGCTGACGGAGTATTCCGTGGCCTGCGGTTCGCCCGCGCGGTGGTTCAGGGTTCTCACGCACAGCAGCGGCGCCATGTTGGGGATCCCCAGAATGTTGCTCTCTTTGGCCTGGGCGCGACGGGCGCTGATCCTGGTGCGTGCGCGGGTCAGTTCGATATCCAGCTGTTCACGCAGGAAATCGTGCAGTGAGCCCTGAGTAAAGGTTTGCAGCGCGGGCCAGAAGCGCAGGTCGGTGAAGTAGTGGTCGATCAGACAGAGCGCGACGCCGTTGACGCGACGCAGGGTCCGGAGATGAATAACGTTATCGCCTTCGTCAATGCCAAACGCTTCGGCAACGTGGCTGCTGGCCGGGCGCAGTACCGACAGCAGCTTTTCGCTGGTTGGATGGCTACCCTGATCGAGCAGATTCTGACTGAAACGCGCCTGGGCATTGAGCGGATAGTCAATTGGACGCATCAGAACCAGCACGCCAACGCCCTGACGACGCTGGACCCAGCCGCGTTCGACCAGCTGATCGATAGCCCGACGCAGAGTATGACGGTTGACTTCAAAGCGCGTGGCCAGCTGCTGCTCGGCAGGAAGGTAGTCGCCGCAGCGGTAGTGGTGGCGTAACTCCTGCTCAAGCCTGGCCGCGATTTCCTGATACCGGGTTGGATAACTGGTCGGAGGTCTGGATAAGTACATGTCAGTCGAGCCTCACTAAGCAGAAGAAGGGATTTCCCTCTGAGAGTGGCCCGATCCTGACGCGTTTTTGTTACATTTTGGTTAAAACATAATGACCGAGGGATGAAGAGTTGATGCCAGCTGAATGACAGGGCGGGAGGGCCCGCCCGGAGGAGAAGTTTTAAGGTTGTTTGACGACGTTAACCATCCATGGGACGCCAAAACGGTCAATGGCCTTGCCAAAACCGTGGGCCCAGAACGTTTCCTGCCAGTCCATCTCGATGCGCCCGCCGTCCGCGAGGCTATCAAACCAGCGTTTACCTTCCGCCAGCTCCTGGGTATCGAGTACCACGGTAAAACCGGCGTAGCCGTCGCTCTCACCGCTCGGGCTGTCGCCGAGCATGAGCTCACTGCCCGCGACGCGCAGGCTGGCGTGGGCGATGCAGTCTGCGGATAAATGCTGGCCGGACGGACAGCCGTCTTTGGCATCCTGCATATTCTGGGGCATTTCGCCGTAGGTTATTTGGTGGACAAGTTCGGCACCCAGCGCTTGCTGATAGAACGCTATCGCCGCCGCGCAGTTGCCACTAAAGGTGATGTAGGGGCTTAAGGGCATAACCATTACCTCAGGTAACGAAGACCCAATAAGTGTAGAGGGGAATGAGCAATCCAGGCCAGGCGGTAGCGGCCTGGGCTGGATGCAGTGGCACAGTGGAAATAATCAGGCGGCGCGCCGGAAATATATCCCTTCATTTTTCCGGGCTGTTGCTTTGGCTACGGGAAATAAATTCTCTGCGCGGAGGAAATAAAATTAGTTCTTTTTGACGAACCCAGATTTTAACTTCATCGGGCCAAAACCATCAATTTTGCAGTCAATGTTATGATCGCCTTCCACCAGACGGATATTCTTCACTTTGGTGCCGATTTTCAGCATTGAAGAACTGCCCTTTACCTTCAGATCTTTAATGACGGTCACGCTGTCGCCGTCGGCAAGTAAATTGCCGTTAGCATCTTTTACTACCAGGGCGTCATTATCATCAGCCGGCTCGGCATTGTTCCATTCATGGGCACATTCCGGGCAGATAAACATGCCGTTATCTTCATAGGTGTACTCAGACTGGCATTTCGGGCAGTGTGGGAGTTGCATGGCGTTCCTCGCGATTACAGGGTAAAACAGGACGTTGGTCCGTTAAACAGCGGCTGATAGCCGAAAGTATGGGTGATTATAGCGTATTCCCGCCTTTTTGTCGGGTCTTTTTTTATGATAATACCGCGACGTAAATATTTGAATTATGTTGTGTTAGCGACGTAATATTTCGCGGGGAAAATTTCAATGTTTATCCAGAAATAAATCATTCTCCTGTCATATTTATGGAACTTATTAATATTCTCTGGCTCTGTTATATGGCAGCCGTTTTTTTGTGAAGTTGATCCCGAAATTAAACGCTGTTAGGGTAAAAAAGGGGAGTGCGGAAATTCGGTAAATTTATTCGTAACTCCATTTATTGACTACTGCCAGAGCAGGCGTCAACAGGTTCGGTTGTACAGACTGTCAGCAGACAGTGCAGGCAAACCTGCTACGCTTGAGAAGAGGAGCACAGCAATTCGCCGCTCCCTACGCACAACGCCGACGGCTTTGCCGTGTGGCGGCGATCCGTGCGCTCACGGCGAAGCTTTAGAGGAAAAATATGCTTAGAAGAAAAAAAATAAAGCCAATCACTCTGCGTGATGTCACCATCATTGACGATGGTAAGCTGAAAAAGGCGATCACTGCGGCATCGCTGGGTAATGCGATGGAGTGGTTTGATTTTGGTGTATATGGTTTTGTGGCGTATGCCTTAGGTAAAGTCTTCTTCCCCGATGCCGATCCCAGCGTGCAGATGATTGCAGCGCTCGGGACATTCTCCGTTCCGTTCTTAATTCGTCCGCTAGGTGGCCTGTTCTTCGGTATGCTGGGCGATAAATACGGTCGACAAAAGATTCTGGCGATTACCATTGTCATCATGTCGATCAGTACCTTCTGTATCGGTCTGATACCCTCCTATGCCTCGATTGGTATCTGGGCGCCGGTTCTGCTGCTGCTGTGTAAAATGGCGCAGGGCTTCTCGGTAGGGGGAGAATATACCGGGGCATCGATTTTCGTCGCCGAATACTCGCCCGACCGTAAACGTGGCTTTATGGGCAGCTGGCTGGACTTTGGTTCAATCGCCGGATTTGTTCTGGGTGCCGGCGTGGTGGTGCTGATTTCGAGCGTAGTAGGCGAAGAGAACTTCCTCAGCTGGGGATGGCGCTTGCCGTTCTTCCTGGCGCTGCCGTTAGGGTTGATTGGCCTCTATTTGCGCCATGCGCTGGAAGAGACGCCGGCGTTCCAGCAGCACGTTGAGACCCTGGAACAGGGCGATCGTGAAGGGTTACAGGAAGGGCCAAAAGTCTCCTTTAAAGAGATTGCGACCAAACACTGGCGCAGCCTGCTGACCTGTATCGGTCTGGTGATTTCCACCAACGTGACCTACTACATGTTGCTCACCTACATGCCAAGCTACCTGTCGCATAACCTGCACTACTCGGAAGATCACGGGGTGCTGATTATTATTGCGATCATGGTCGGTATGCTGTTCGTCCAGCCGATTATTGGGATGCTCAGCGACCGCTTCGGCCGTCGTCCGTTTATTCTGATCGGTAGCGTTGCGCTGTTTGTCCTGTCGATTCCGGCCTTTATCATGATTAACAGCAACATTATTGGCCTGATTTTCGCCGGCCTGCTGCTGCTGGCGGTGGTGCTCAACTGCTTCATCGGCGTGATGGCGTCATCGCTGCCGGCGATGTTCCCGACCCATATCCGCTTTAGTGCTCTGGCGAGTGCGTTTAATATCTCGGTGCTGGTGGCGGGCCTGACGCCGACTCTGGCGGCCTGGCTGGTAGAAACCTCGCAGAACCTGATGATGCCGGCTTACTATCTGATGGTGATTGCGGTTATCGGCCTGATGACCGGCCTGACGATGAAAGAGACGGCAAACCGCCCGCTGAAAGGGGCGACGCCGGCCGCATCGGATATTCAGGAAGCCAAAGAGATCCTGCGTGAGCATCACGATAATATTGAGCATAAAATCGAAGATCTCGATCAGGAGATCGCGGATTTGCAGGAAAAACGTTCCCGCCTGGTACAGCAGCACCCGCGTATCAACGAATAATCCGTACTCGTGCTAAATCCTGCCGCCGTGGGCTTCCCCGGCGGCATTTTTTATGCCCGTTTATGGTTGAGCGGGCGGCAGGCCCTGGCGGCGCTGCTGGCTGAGCTTACGGTACTGCTGAGGCGGCATGCCGACATACTTGCTAAAGGTGCTGTAGAAGCGGCTACTGGAGCGAAAACCGGCGATCAGGGCGATATCGAGGATAGTCTTGTCGGTATCGCTGAGCAGGGCGCGCACGTGGTTGATGCGCATCGCGGTGATGTACTGCTTCATGGTTTGCTGCATCACCCGCTGGAAAATACCCATCGCATAGTTGGGGTTCAGTTTGACATGTTCGGCGACGGCATCGACGGTCAGCGCCTGATCGTAGTGTGCGGCGA
This sequence comes from Klebsiella sp. I138, assembly GCF_051131765.1. Taxonomy (NCBI): domain Bacteria; kingdom Pseudomonadati; phylum Pseudomonadota; class Gammaproteobacteria; order Enterobacterales; family Enterobacteriaceae; genus Klebsiella; species Klebsiella sp. I138. Next base: position 3,727,308 of record NZ_CP180447.1, on the reverse strand, counting down.
TAAATTCGAGCATCTGGCTGACGTAAAACTGCGCATGCCGTGAAACGCTGTGTTTGTGGGTGCGCGAGGTTTTGTTGACCAGGATAGGCTGCCAGCCAGAGAGGCTAAAGCGCTTAAGCATCAAGGCGATTTCATCGATCGCCAGCTGGCGTATTTGTTCGTTGTCGTTGTTGAGTTCTTGCTGCCAGCGCTGGACTTCAAAAACGCTGAGCTGCTGGGCGGAGAGCGATTTAATCACCATTCCGTGGGTGACGTTATTGATCAGTTCGCGATCCAGGGGCCAGGATAAAAACAGATGCATCGGCAGATTGAAAATCGCCATTTGCCGGCAATCGCCGGTGCGGGTTAGCTGATGGGGCGTACAGGCCCAGAACAAGGTGATATAGCCCTGCTTGATGCGCACCGTTTCATTGTTGATCAGATACTCCACATCGCCGTCGAAGGGGACATTGACCTCGACCTGGCCATGCCAGTGACTGGTGGCCATTGCGTGCGGGGAGCGCAGTTCAATATCCATCCGCTGGTATTCGGAATAGAGCGCTAGCGGGCTGCGGGTGTGCGCCTCGTCACTGCTGCTCATATGCGGGTCGTGGTGCGAAGATGTGCGGTTTGTTTCCATGAGGGCGTGAATTCCTGAATCGTCACACTGGCGGTTTTTTGCACCGGAATGGTTTTATTCTAGCGGAATAAACGGCCCGTTTTCTCTACTTTTCCGTTGATTTACTCCCATAATCTCAGATTTTGCGTTTGCTCGCCGTCGATCTGAGTTTTCGGGAATGCTCTGTCAGGAAGAGGGCAGCGGAGCGAGGGGCTGGCGTGCCACTCTGCAGGGGTTCAATGACCTGAAGGAGAGAGCACTATGTCTGCCCCCAAAATTACGTTTATCGGCGCTGGCTCAACGGTTTTCGTCAAAAATATTCTCGGCGATGTTTTTCAGCGTCCGGCGTTGAAGTCAGCGCACGTTGCGCTGATGGATATCGATGCAACCCGGCTGGAAGAGTCGCATATTGTGGTCCGTAAGCTGATGGATTCCGTCGGCGCCGACGGCGAAATTAGCTGTCATCGAGAGCAAAAAGCCGCGTTGAAGGATGCGGATTTTGTGGTGGTGGCTTTTCAGATTGGCGGCTATCAGCCCTGTACCGTCACCGATTTTGAAGTCTGCAAGCTGCATGGCCTCGAACAAACGATTGCCGATACGCTCGGGCCCGGCGGGATTATGCGTGCGTTACGTACCATTCCACACCTGTGGCGTATTTGTGACGACATGACGGAAGTGTGCCCGCAGGCCACGATGCTGAACTACGTCAATCCGATGGCCATGAATACCTGGGCCATGTATGCGCGTTATCCGCATATTAAGCAGGTAGGGTTATGCCATTCGGTGCAGGGGACGGCGGAAGAGCTGGCGCACGATCTCGATCTCGACCCGGCGGATTTACGCTATCGTTGCGCAGGTATCAACCATATGGCGTTCTATCTGTCGCTTGAGAAGAAGCGGGCAGACGGCAGCTACGTCAGCATTTATCCGGATATGCTACAGGCCTACGCCGAGGGGAGAGCGCCGAAGTATCGGGAGAACTCGCGCTGTCAGAATATTGTCCGCTATGAGATGTTCAAAAAGCTCGGCTACTTCGTGACGGAGTCTTCAGAGCACTTCGCCGAATATACGCCATGGTTTATCAAACCGGGTCGGGAAGACCTGATTGAGCGCTACCAGGTGCCGCTGGATGAATATCCAAAACGCTGCGTGGAGCAGGTGGACAACTGGCACAAAGAGCTGGAACGGTACAAATCCAGCGAGCGGATTGAGATCAAACCCTCTCGCGAGTACGCCAGCACCATTATGAATGCCATCTGGACCGGTGAGCCGAGCGTGGTGTACGGCAACGTGCGCAACGAGGGGCTGATCGACAACCTGCCGCAAGGATGCTGCGTGGAAGTGGCCTGTCTGGTGGATGCGAACGGTATTCAGCCGACGAAAGTCGGCACGCTACCTGCGCATCTGGCCGCGCTGATGCAGACCAATATTAACGTTCAGACTCTGCTGACGGAGGCGATCCTGACCGAGAACCGCGATTATGTTTACTATGCCACACTGATGGATCCGCATACCTCTGCGGTGCTGGGCATCGAAGAGGTTTATGCCCTGGTGGACGATTTGATTGCCAGCCACGGTGACTGGCTGCCGGAGTGGGTACATCGTTAGTTGATGCTGTATGAGACAGGGTGCCGGGCGGCGGCTAGCGCTTTGCCCGGCCTACAGCATCTACACCATCAAAATATAGCTCGGCTTATCTCAGCCCGGGCAAGCGATAAGCCGCCGGACAATGACAGAGGAATACCGGCTTAGCTATGGGTCAAAAAGCGGGCCAACTGCTGGTGCAGCAACCGGTTTTCGCGGGTCAGACGCGCATTCTCATCCAGTAGCGTCAACGCAACCGCAATGCCCGGCCAGTCCAGCTCCAGCTCCCGGCGCAGACGCAGCGCACGATGCACAACCACGACTGCGCTATCATCGAAAAGCCAGACTTCTGTCTGCGGCTGGCGCGGTTCAATTACGCCCAGGCCGACGATCTCCTTCAGTTCTTCTTCGGAAACGCCGGTGTGAAGACAAAACTCCGTCATCGTAAACGTCACTGCCATTTTAGCCATTATGCTTTCCCCCATGCTTGACGCGGCTCGAAGCCGGCTTCTGCATCGGCCAGCTGTTGCCAGAGCGCGCTGGCCTTCTCGTTCGGTTTCGGCGGCATGACGATTTTAATCACGGCATATAAATCGCCGGTGGTCGTTTTGCTGGCCAGCCCTTTGCCTTTGATACGTAAACGCTGCCCCGCCTGGCTACCTGGCGGGATGGTCAGCAGGATGCTCTCTTTAAGCGTCGGGATGGTCACTTTAGTACCAAGCGCTGCTTCCCACGGCGCGAGCGGCAGGACGATTTCCAGGTTATGGCCCACGATATCGAACAGCGGGTGTGGTGCGATGTGAATCACCAGCCACAGGTCGCCATTTGGCCCACCGTTTTCCCCCGGCGTCCCCTGGCCTTTCAGGCGAATACGCTGCCCGTCGCTGACGCCAGCGGGGATTTTCACATTCAGCGTTTTCGGCGTTTCGCTCTCAACCATCCCGAACACGTTATAGACCGGGAGTTTGTAGCTGATGGTGCGCGTCTGCTCGGCCAGAGTCTCTTCAAGGAAGACCGCGACTTCAATTTCTAAATCATGGCCGCGTGCGGCATGCTGACGGCGGGACTGGTGCGCCTGCTGGCCGAACATCGACGAGAAAATATCGTCAAAGTCCTGCTGGCTGTAGCTCTGTTCATGGGATTGCTGTTGCCGACCAAACTGTGGGTCGTTGCGGTGTTGCCAGAGCTGGTCATATTCGGCGCGGCGCTGTTCATCTTTCAGCACTTCCCATGCTTCGGCGAGATCTTTGAATTGCGCTTCGGCATCGGTTTCTTTGCTGACGTCGGGGTGATATTTACGAGCCAGGCGGCGGTAGGCGGTCTTAATCGTTTTTAGATCGTCTGTTGGCTTAACCCCTAGAATGGCATAATAATCCTTTAATTCCATTGCGTTATCTCATTTTACTTGCTGCGTTGGTCACGACGTTCAGTCATAAGCTTAGGGCAAATGAGTGCCGGTGTGGAAGGAATGTGGCGGAAACTTGACGCCGTCGGGATTGGCGGCGTGTGTTCGTCGCGGGGAGCTTATTTGAGCGGGCGTACCCGGGCGTTGCGGCGGACGCCTTCCAGCAGCACCAGCGCAGCGCCGAGGGCGCCAACGATAAGCGGCAGTGCATCGGGTGCATCGGGAAACAGGCGTAGGAGGATTGGGTCCGTCACCGACATCGAGCCGGCTATCCAGCCGATCAGGGCGCCCCCCAGCAGGATAACGAACGGGAAACGGTTGAGGATGGCCAGTACCAGTTTACTGCCCGCCACGATTATCGGAATGCTGATCAGTACACCCAGCGCGACCAGCAGCAGGTGGCCTTTCCCGGCGGCGGCAACCGCCAGCACGTTATCCATCGACATAATGACATCGGCCACCGTGATAGTCACCGCAGTCCGCCACAGGCTGCCTGAGCTGCTGACCTCTTCATCCTCATCCTGATGGGCAACCAGCCTGATACCAATCCACAGCAGCAGGATCGCCCCGACGATTTTCAGCCACGGCAGGGAAAGCAGATAGACAGCGATAGCGAGCAGCAGGACGCGGGCCAGTATTGCGCCGAAGGTCCCAATGAGAATGGCTTTTGTACGCTGTTCTGGCGGCAGTTTGCGGCATGCCATGGCGATCACAACAGCATTATCACCGCCTAACAACAGGTCGATTGCGATGATTTGTAGCAAAATAACGCCAACATCCCACTGATTAAATAGCTCGTTCATGCCTGACTCATATCAATTAAAAAAAGGTATCCCCAGGGGGAAAACCGAAGCAAGCGTACCCCTGTTGAGGCGCGTTGACCACCGCCCGGAAAAAGTGAGTCCACATTACCCGTTGCCTGAGATTGAAAAATAAAGTTACGAATCAATGCATCGTGCCGGGATGATTCACCGAAAAAGGATGCTACTTTGTTTGGTCAGACCCACCTGCCGTTTACTCATCGCAAGGATTATCCTCATGGCTGGTACGAAAAAAATACTGATTGGCGCTCTGTTGGGCAGCGTGCTGCTTCCGGCTTTGGCCATTGCCGCTGATGCGCCAGCAGCAACCTTTACCCCGGAGCAGGAAGCCCGGATTGGCAAAATTGCCGCGGATTATCTCGTGGCGCACCCGGAGGTGCTCCTCCAGGCAAGCCAGAAGCTGCAACAAATTCAGCAAGAGCAGCAGGCTAGCGCGGCAACCGAGGCGGTGATTAAGAACCAGGCTGCGCTGACTCAGGATAAGAACACCCCGACCTACGGACCGGCGAATGGCAAGGTGACCGTTATCGAATTCTTTGATTATCAGTGCATTTACTGTAGCCGCCTGGCGCCGGTGATGGAGCAGGTGATTAAGGAAAATCCGCAGACCCGGTTTGCGTTTAAAGAGTGGCCAATTTTCGGCAGCCGTTGGGAGACGTCGCTAACGGCGGCGAAGACCGGCCTGCAAATTTACCAGCAGAAGGGCGCAGAGGCTTACCTGACCTACCATAACGGGATTTATGCCACCGGGCATAATGAAGGGAAGCTGACGGCAGCGGACGTGCAGCAGCAGGCGAAGAAGGTCAATTTCGATGCGAAGAAAGCAACGGATGTTGAAGCGGTCCTGGAGGGCACTAACCAGCTGGCGCAGGAGATTGGCCTGAGCGGAACGCCGGGCGTGATTGTGATGCCAACCACCGGCGCGACCGAAGCCACGATTACCGTCTTCCCGGGACTTGCCGATAAAGACTCGCTGGATGCGGCAATCAAGAAAGCCGGCGGCAACTGAGTATTGATTACCGGAAGAACCCGCCTGTTGGTGGGTTCTTCACATCAGGCTCAGCATGGCGAGCTGCACCGGCGTAGCAGTGACATAATCACCTGGAAGAGCTCATCTTTAGCCTGCTGTTCCGTAATTATGCCATTGACTACCGCTGCGGACAGGCCCTCCGCAGACCCCAGCATCGCCAGAATAGCAGCGTCCCCTGGCGGGTGCTTGCTACAAAACGGTGTAAACAATTCACGGCATCGGGCGGTAAATGCGACGGTGTAATCCTGTTTGATTTTCTCCAGCTCCGGTGTGCCAGCAAGCGCCGCCATCACGCTGGGCATTTCCCGCCCCTGAAGCAGTACGCACTCAATGTATGACGTGGCAATCACGCCGGCGAGTTTTTCAGGTTCGGGTTCGGTCTGGCGAATAATGTCATCCATCAGCGCCGTCTGGCGGCGATCAAATTCGGTATAAAGCGTGGCGAAAAGCCCCGAACGGCTGTCAAAATGGTCATAAACCACCGGTTTTGTCACACCAGCTTGTTTCGCCAGATATCCTAGCGTTAGCGCTTCTGTCCCTTCTTCATGAATGATTCGCCAGGCAACATCCACCAGCTGTTTATGCCGCTCTTCCCGGGATAAACGCTGTCGTACGAGGGGGGTTGGCATCGTGATATTCTCCCGTTGACATGCTTATATACTAAAGGTAAGTTACCATTGGTAGGTTACTGTTGGTATATAAGACTACGTCCGATCTTGTCGTCGGGCAACTGGAGTATTGATCATGCATGCATTAATTGTGGTTTCCCATCCTCTCAATACGTCCCTGACGCACCGCACCGCGGCGGAGATAGCACAAGGGATCGCAGAAAACGATCCACAAGATACATCTGAAGTAGTCGATCTGACGCAGGAAAATTTTGACCCGGTTTTTTCAGCCGCAGATATGGCGGCCTTTCGGCAAACCGACGAAACGCCCCCCGATGTCCTCACTCAACAGTCCCGGATTGATAACGCCGATACGCTGATTTTAGTCTTTCCAATCTACTGGTGGTCGATGCCGGGTCTGCTGAAAGGCTGGGTAGATCGCGTCTTCTCCCAGGGCTGGGCCTATGAAGAAACCGCCGACGGGAATGTGGTGAAGAAGCTAGGACGTCTGCGGGTTCACCTTGTGGCTTTAGGGGCGGCAGGCCAGAAAACGTATGACACACACGGGTTTACCGCTGCATTTAACGCACAAATCACCCACGGTATTTTTGACTACTGCGGCGCCACGGTAGAGCGTTCACACATGCTATTGATGCCGGAGCTGGGAACCGTGGAGGCGCACCTGGACGTTGCCCGCCAGCTTGGACGCGAGGTCTTTCGCTAAGCTGTGCTGGTTAGCGGTGGCAAGGGCAGGGTTGACGGCACTGCCTGCCTGCCCGCCCGCCTCTTTCTGCCCGATACTCTTTTTTCGACCACAGCGGGCCTGCGCTCGCGTGAGACTGTCGTGCATTCTTTCACGTCGTCGACTAACTGAGCAGGTGTGCGATCGACCGGGTATCGCGCAGCAAAAAACCCTGCACGGCATCGGCCCCGCTGCTACGACCGATCGCAAAATCGTGTTCGGTTTCCACGCCTTCAATCACCACCCGTTCGCCAACTTCCCGATAACGTGCGATCAGGCAGGCCAGCTGCGGCCCTGTGGTTCTGAGCTGGTGAAACAGCGCGCTGGATATTTTTATCGCATCAAAACGTATTCCTGAGAATTGCCAGCTGCACACCTGCTGCGGGTATAAATCATCGAGCCAGACCTTGAATCCCGCCCGACAGAGCGTGCGTACGGCTGCCAGCACCTTTTGTCGTTCACTCTGGGTAAGGTCCGATAGAGTGCCTGGGTCCTGTATCTCAATAATTATCCTCGCCGGCTGCGCCAGCGTAATCAGTGCCTGTACAAAGGCTGGCTGGATAATCATGTTGAGCGATAAGTTGAGGGAGAAGTGTCCTGGCAGCGTGGTGACCTGCTGGATTTGCCACAGAAATAGCTGTTGCTTTGCCTGAACAGAGAGCTGGCGAAAGAACGTATCTAGCGAGCAGTCAGTTTCCACCTTGCTCAACACTTCACTGACGTTAGAGGCAGAATCGGCAAAAAAGTAGATCATTTCCAGCCTGATCCCGCAGACCGCGGCCAGTTCGCGATGTTGACTCATCTCGGAGGAGATAAGGACGTTCTCAATCATTCTGCTCATGTTCATCGTTTCGTTGATTGAAAGGGCGCCGTGGATCCTGTAACCAGGGGATACGACGGTCGTTCGGATATTCAAGATAAAACCGTTTTGCCAGGCGGTGGGCTATGGCGAAGTCTTGCTGATGCAGGGCAATCAAAATGCATGTGAAAGAGACATTCGGATCGGGATGAACGTCCACGTAACCGGAAGCCCAGCGGCGAAAGGCGATCAGCCATTGCTCGTTTTTTGTCTGCTGATAACGCTGTAGATAGCCCATATGGATATCGAACCGATAGCGAGAGGCCAGGAGCCAGCCGCCGGGAGGCACCGGATCCTGAAGCCGCCACTGCTCTCCCTGTCGTTCAACGGCGGTGAGCTGCTGCTGAATATGCAGCGTTTTTGCCAGCAGGGGGATCAGTACCAGGGCCAGAAGCACGATTGCGACGCGAATCGTTGCCGTAGCCGACCGGGTGAGCCGTCTGCTTTTTACCGGGCGATCTGCGCAGCGCATTAGCAGGATCAGCAATAGCCAGTGCGGGGTTGATTGCCAGACGGGGTACTCCGTTAACATATGGATCAGGACGGGAACGCCGGCCACTAAGCAGGCGCGACGCCAGACATTACCAGCCAGCCAGAGCCTGAGCCCGCCCGCGATAAAACAGACCATGCCGACCAGGCCGGCAATGCCGCCTTCAACCAGCCATAGCACCAGTTCGTTATGCGGGTGTGCAATCCGGCTCAGTCCCGTGTGGCCAAAATGCGTCAGGAAGAGGGTGGGAAAGCTCCCGACTCCGGAGCCTGTCCAGGGATTCTGTTTCATCAGCACCCAGCAATAGCGAAGGACTTCCCAACGAGTCCGGGCGGATGTCAGATGATCGATTGTTGCGACGAAGAGCAGGCGGCGAGCGCATTCTCCCAGCGCGATGCCCAGCACCAGGAGTAACAATAATCCGGCCAGCTGCCGTCGGGCAGGAAAAGCACACAGCAGCAGGGACCAGCCAATAAACAGTGACAGATACCCGGTCTGGGACTGACTTTCGTGTATCACGAACCCCATTAGCAGCATTCCTGCGCCGATAGCGATACGGCATCGGGTGCCGGTTCGTAAGGCGAGAATAGCGGATACAAGGGTACCGCTTGCCGTGAAGCTGGCTATCAGATTGACCTGTTGAAAAATGCCGTAAGGACGGGTGCCGCGCCGCCAGGGGAATTCCCAGAACTGTGCCAGAGGCAGATGCAGGTACTGAATAAGAAAGACGCCGCATTCGAGCAAACATGCGGCCCACAGGATTATGAGCAGCGTGGTTAGGGCCTTTCCCGTCAGCGGTATTTGCAGCAGCACCAGATAAAAAAGAGCTCCACCGGCTATCGCCCCGGCAACGAGGAGCGCTTCCGGGCGCCAGATTTCCGGCGTCAGCACGCAAAGCAGTGTCAGGAGAATTGTGCCCACGATAATCAGCTGTAATGGCATCGTGATGTGCCATCTGCGGCGAGGTAACAAAACGGATGCCCCGCCCAACACTAGCCCCGCATAGAGCCACGCCAGAATATTCAGCGGCAGCGACAGGCCGCTTCCGCCGTTATTGGGCCAGTAAAAATGGAGAATGATGCCCCAGAACGCCATGCTGAGGCCCAGCATGAAACGTTGAGCCAGGTCGTGTGTCGATGGGGGGAAGATCTTCATGCTATTGATAGTTCAACGTCCAGGTTCCACTGGCGCTGAACGGGCCAAACTCAATGGATTGATTTTTCAGGGCATCGGGTTCTGCCTCCACCCAGCTCAGGAAGTGTAGCTCCATAGGGCCTTCGGTAATCGCCTGTCGGGAGGTACTTTGACCAAGGCGAATGGCGGTACCGTTCTCCTCACTCAGCCCAATGGCGACGCCAGAGGCGCTGCCTGGTCCGCCGCTGTTTAATGCCAGATGATTGGGTAAACTCGGGTTCTCCGTGCCGTTAAAGGTCACGGAAATGGTGGCGAAAACGTCGGGGTTACAATCACGTAAGGGGATCGTGAACTTCTGCGGCTGGCTGCGCCCGCTCAGGTAGAGGTCTTTCGCCGCGATCTGTCCGAAGTCGACTTCAATCTTGTCAGCATTGGGTGGAAGGCTACAGGCCAGCGCCATGACGGTGCCATGAAAATGCATATCACCGCCGACGAGTTTGGTTTCCGCATAGGCGGTGCTGCCCAGCAATAAGGGGAGCAGGGCGATGAATGTCCGGTATCTCATCAGGTGCCTCACTGAAACTGTGCCACGACGGTTGCGGAGGCTTCGAATTCCCCCTCTTTTACACTTCCAACGCCGGGGTTAGCGATGGGCGCGGCGGTGAGATTCCAGTCGCCCTGATTTTGATAAAACCCTTTTACGTTATAGAACTGATTAGGTACCACGGTGCGGCCACCTTCGTCTTTGAGGATGATGCCGAGATCGTTGCGTTTCTGCCCGTTGCTCAGGGTACCGAGATACTGGCTATTAAACCCGGCGGTTCCGGAGGCGGTGCTTGTCTGAACGGCCAGATTGATATTCAGCGCCCCTTGATCAAAGCTTCCGCCCTCGCATTCGACGTGGATGGGGACCGATTTGCTAAAGTTGACCCCGTTAAGCTTGTCGTTGGACCCGGGCAAGTTGCCGAATTCAATCGTGATTTTATCGCCACGATTAAACGTACATTTATCCGGTACGGTAATAATCCCGGATTTAATCACCACGCGCGAAATGGATGTGGTCGGCGTCGGACCGTCTGCTCCCATGCGTCCCGCCACGTCGAGGAGCGACTGCGAGGCGATGTTGATCCCGTTAATAATGGGTTTGGTCACGATAAACACGACCTTCCCCTTGGAACCACTTTCCACGTTTCTGACCGTGGTGACGCCGCTGCGCTTCGAGCACGAATTGTTGGTGAGGCGATTTGACACGTTGGTAAAGGGAGCCCGCACATAGTCGCGATAGTTCCCGGCAATCCACACCGATACCTCAACGTCCAGGTATTCATTCAGGCGGTAGCGGTTGGGGCCGTTTGATGAGAGGGGCATGGTGGAAAGCGTGGAGTAATGGATCGCCCCGCGACGAATATTTTCAACGGGACAATGAAAATTAACCACGTATTGCCCGTTCAGATTCCAGGTGAAAGGGTTGGTACGCCCGCCAATATGGTTTTTATCCATATCTAACGATTTCAGCTCGATATCATACTGATGCGGCATTCCCCCCTGTGGTTCACCTTCACCTTGGGTGAATGCTGATGCCGCCAGGGGGCTGAACGACAGCGCGGCGCCAAGCAGGGCTTTGAACAATACGGTCATAGATACTCCAGCTTCAATCTGAGCAGTCCTTGAAACTCACCGGCGCTGACCTCGGTGCCGGTGGATTCCAGCGCGGCAAGAAAGTGAAGCGCGTTATTTCCAGGTTTAATGATCCACATGCGCTGTGGCTGATTGAGAGGGATAAGCTGCTGGTGTTCGCTCATGACGCGAATGCCGGCCCCCTGAACCTCTCCGTGAATGCGCGCAAGATCGCTATTTCCCCATGCGCCTTCGGCCATCAGCGTGAGTGAAACGCCTTGCTCCAGCGTGCTATGGGTCAGCGGCGGGGTGGCGGAGGTTTGTTCGGGGAGATCCCGTAGCGCGTGCCCCGAACCTTTCAGGCAATCGTTGAGCGCCAGGGTGACGAGAACCGGGCGGCTACGGTCTCCCGCCTGGTGAAAAGCGCTTGCGGGAATATCCCCGAGGTCGATGCTCTGATCGCGGGATGCCATGTCCAGCACGCACGGTGAAACATAAACGCGCCCGTGAAAGCGGACGTCGCCATATTCACCTGAGACCTGGCTCATATCGCGACGCCCGTTATCGGCCTGAATGGAGCCAGAGCAGCCTGCCAGCAGCAGAGCACAAAGAAGCTTTTTCATTGACGAACCTCCCTGATGAACCGTATTACCGGGGTTGTTGATCGGCTGGCAACGCCCGGCAAATATCACCTGTGCAGCGGTATCTGAGTTCCGGATGGCCGCCAAAATCATTCACATACATCATGACGAACTGGCCGGCTCCGGCGTCGGCAACCTTAAATTCCTGCGATGATTTAGGGGCAACCATCATCCCCGGGAAGTTGGTTAGCCTGCCGCTGCCTTCCGCTTCGGTTTTACGGCTCAGGCCAATGACCGTGATGAAGTAAGGTGTGGGATTTTCCACCGACCACTGGCTGCCTTTTTTGTGAAAGACCAGCTGGTTTTGCCAGACCGTCCCCGGCTCCGACGGCACAATGGCCGAAGGACGATAAAACAGCTTGATGCGTGACTGCATCGCCAGCTGCAATACGTTGGGTTTATCCGGTTTCGGCGGGATTTCGCGCACGTTGAGATAGAACAGGCTTTCACGATCCTGCGGGAGGGAAGCAATCCCGCTGGTTTTGGTGACTCGCGCGATCCCTTTCTGCCCGCCGTTGATACGCTGCAGGGGGGGAAGAACCATAAGCGGAGACGTGACTTTGGCCCCGCTGGCATCCTCCACCCAGGATTGCGCCAGAAATGGGGTGCCGGGGCTGGTATTGGTTAAGTTCGCGCTCACCGAACGATCGTCCTCGGTGATGATCAAGCGGGTACGATCCAGGGCAACGCCGGCCCAGGCTGAGTGGACCGCCGCAGCCAGTAGCTGGCCACAGGTAGCGGATAACAGCACCCGCCATAGAGAAAAAGAAGATTGGTTTTTCATCGCATTATTCATTTTGCTGGTTGAGAGGTATGACAAGGCAGCAAGATGCTGCCTTGCGGGTTGATTTGTCGGGGAACATTCAGGTGGCATTGCGTGTGGCCTCCCCAGACAACGGAAAGCGTTTCGTCGGGTTTGACACCTGCGATCCAGCTTTCGCCGTTGTCCATGACCATGGCGACGCTGACGCCGTTAGCATTAAAAATTTCTGCGCCAAAAGGCGGGGCTGAGCCATCGGCAAGACGCAGCAGCCCCATCATTTTTTCGCCCTGTGCCACCGCAAAGCGTTGGTAGCCAATGGCACCTTCCGTTAACGTGCTGGTGACGATGGCTTTGGTGGCGGCGATGTCCTCATCCATGGCATCGACATCAATACGCGTATCAAAGCTGTGGTAGCTGACGATGTCGGGTACGACGGCAATTCCGAAACGGTTTGAGTGGGCCTGCTGGCCATTGAGCGGGACGTTGGCGACCCCGTCGGTATCGACCATGACACGGGCCGTATTCATGGATGCCTGACTATTGTGGAAGGCGGCTCCGTGCCGTGTGGCGGTAAAACCACCGCGCACGGTTCCTCCGACGGAGATATAGCGATCCTGCTGCCAGCTGACGTTAGACTCCAGCTCCGCCATCATGCTGCGGTGCTGGTAGTAACCATCAAAGGCCGTTCGCCCTTCTTCTGACAGGCCCGCGCGCACCCGCCATGGGTTATTGCGATCGCGGTTATCAGAATAAGAAACCATCTGACTGGTGCGGCCGCCGCTGTTTTGCAACTGATATTCTGTCGAACGACCGTCTCGCCAGGGAATTGACAGGGAAAGTGACAGGCTGTCATCTCGTTTTCCCTGATACTCAGAGCGATACGCCGCAAGGTTAGTGCTGAGCCCTTCCATACCGGCAAATGAAAACGTGTGCCCGACCGACAGACCGTAGCGATCCTGTGAACGCCGATCCCAGTAGTTCTGATGGGCATAAGTCAGATATAACGTAGTGGCAAGGTGGGGCGTGTCGGCAAAAAAGGTGGTGTTCCCGGTGAGGGTATACATCTCTTTTTCGCGCCCGGAGCTGTCGTTGTTTTCATACTGCTCATCAAGAAACTGCGAGAAAGAGCGGAAACTTCGCTGGGAGAAGCGGTAGCCAGCAAAAGTAATAGCGCTGTTGTACTCATCAAAAGTTTTGGCGTAGCTGAGCTTGAAGGACAATCCCTTTTGTTCGTTCTGATTTTTTATCCGGCTAATGGATTGGGTGACATCCGCCGAGAGCGCACCCAGCACGCTCAGGTCGCGCCCGATGCCCAGTGACCCTGCGTTGTAGCGATTGCCGGTCAGCAGCGCACCGCCATACAGCGACCATGCGTTACTCATCCCCCACGAAAAGTCGCCGCTGTAAAAAGCCGGCCCCTGGAGGCGGTGATCGTAACGTGAGGGCTTCCCCACGGCGGTGTTGTAACGGACATAGCCCGGGCGCGTCAGATAGGGAATATCCGCGGTATTGACCTGAAAAGTCTGAACCGTGCCATCTTGTTCTTCCACCCGGACATCCAGCGTACCGCGCACTGAGCTGCGCAGGTCTTCAATATTGAACGGTCCTGCCGGGACGGTGGTTTGATAGATCACGTGCTGTTGCTGGCTCACCGTGACTTTGGCATTACTTCTGGCAATGCCGTGAACCTGCGGGGCATAACCCTGCAAATTTGGCGGCAGCATACGCTCGTCGCTGGCGAGGTTGGCTCCTGTAAAGCGAACAGAATCAAATACCTGTGAGTTAAGATAGATTTCGCCGAGCGTCAGCTTTGCCGCGAGAAAAGGCAGCGGGCGATAGGCATAGAACTGATCCCAGTCGAAGCGTGTACCTTGCGTATCAGAGGTGTAATTCGCCTGATACTGGCTGCGCACGCGCCAGGCACCGAGGTTAAATCCCGTCTGGCCGTAGCCTGAGAGGGACTGGTAGCTGCCTCCATCCTGCTGGTAGCGCGTCGCCTGACCGGAAAGGTTGTAGTCAAAAATGAGCCCGGCGATGCCGTTATCCCAACGTTCGGGCGGTGTCCAGTTTGGGTCGGTATATTTCATCCATGCCTGGGGGACGGTTATATCGAGAACGCCGGCGCTATTGCTTAGCACGATGCCGGGTAAATGCGAGATGTCGAGACAGTCGCCGGGAAGAGCATGGACGTATTTAAGCGCTTCCTCTTTCAGCGCCAGCAGTTCGAGCTGCTGCGAACTGAGGCAGGCCAGCGTTTTATGCGGACGGTCAGCATCGGTGATGTATCGGACCTGCTGTTGTGCGATCTCCTGGCCGTTAATGTGCACGTCCAGCAGATAATCCCCGGGAGCGACAAAGTTACCTTCGGAAAAACGTTGTAAATCCACATTTTGTCGATCGCTGGCATCCAGTACGGCAGTATTGAATTCAATGGCCTCGTCCGCAGCGGCTGGGGAAGAGGCGCAGGCCAGGGCAATAAAAAGTGCCAGAAGCGTTTTGGATGTATTCAACGTTGTCATCTTCGTTTGCTAACCTTCAGGACCCTTATTACCAGTGCGACTTAGAGATAATTCACAACAAAATGCATACTGGCGTTAAACTCACCGGCACGGATATGTCCGTTTTGGGAAATTAAATGTGCGGTAAACCTGAGCGTGTTTTTACCTGGGTTAAGTAAATAATCGGGGGAGGGGGTTCCCATTTGAATGGGACTTCCGTATTTATCAAAAATCGATATTGATAAATCTCCAGCGCCAGATTGCACGCTTAAGTATTCTGTGTTGATGTTGTCTGATTTATTGTAAAAAGTGATGCTGGCACTATGAAATATACTGCCAGGATGTTGTGAGTCACCCAGTGAACAGCCAAGTAGATGAATGCTAAAATCATGTGCTGAAATATTTTCAGGCGTGCTGTTAATATCCCTGGCGGAAATATGATTAAATTCAACTAGCAAATTCTGGTCATCAGGATCGACATAGCAAGCGGCTTCTATTATTTTCCCCTGCAAATGCATTTTGCCCGGCGTTTTGGCTACCTGGCCGGTGTTTGCCAGGGTCCATGCTGATGGCAGAAGCATAATAAGCAGTAGAGTCCGCCATCCAGGCATTGCCGAATTCCCTTTATCTAATGGACATAAAGTAGTAAGCAGGCGCAGTGATGCACCTGCCCAATATCGTTACTGGTAGTCGATCTGGAAGTTTACGGTGGACTCAAAGTCACCCGGAGTGATCGTTGCAGAGGCATTATTGGCCTGTAAATAAGCCACAAAATCGATATCGGTTTCACCGTCAGTAATGTTGACCTGAGATGCTGCTTCACCCCATTTCACATCCTGGTTGCCACTATCAACCATGCCAATACCGGCGCCGTGAGCGGTACCGGAAGTGAAGGCGGCCAGGGACGCATTGTCCGGATCGATCGTTGCCGGGGTATAGGTAACGGTTGCTGTTTTAGCGACGGTGGCGTCACATCCTTGCAGGACGATTTTCGCATGCTTCGTACCTGCACGCTGATTGTCTTTTAACTGAGACGTTGGGATTTCACCGAAATTAACCTGCACCGGGCTGGATTCTGGAGCCAGACCACATGCGGAATTGACCAGCGTACCGGTGAATTGAATTTTCCCGTTAGTCGGGTCAACGCTTTTAGCTGCGAAAGAAGAAGTAGCCGTCAATGCGATACCGGCCATGAGTGCACAGGTGACAGCTGCATTTTTCATTTTCATGTTTAATCTAAACCTTATTTTTGTTTGGGGTTATTACAACAATGTATTCTCACAAAGGTATTTTTCGTCATAAATACCTTTGCGAGAGAGCGGTGGCGGATTGTTTCGTATTTTCCGGCAATCGCGCTGTGCTTATGAGCTAATGAATAATCCAGTCTGAATTATCGTAAGTAGTCCTTAGCACTGTTTCGGTGACCTATATTAAGTCGGTGAGAAAATGGGGCAATGCAAAATGTTGGTTTGAATCAAACTCAGCTGATCCTGTTGTTCTGGTATCGTCTGGGACGTTGTTTTTGGCTTTTTTGGTGATTTTTTAAGCTATTTATTGGGTTTATTTGCTGTTTTTATTTGTTTTTATAGTATTTTTATCTGTTAGTTGAATTTTTATTTAGGCAGGCATGACTATCTTCCTGTATTTATAAATTTTTTGTGAAAAAAGAATCAAGCATCAAAGTGTAGAGATGACAATAAGATAGCCGTTTTTTGTATGTGAAGTATTCGACCATCTGCATAATATTAAACATATGTTATAAAATGGCTAATAAAGCGATCTCTGACAAACCCTAAAATGATAAATGAAGTGTGATATGCTAGTGCCTCAATCATTTATTCAAGGATATTCCTGTATCAAGGAGACATCATTGGTTTCTCATATCCCAATATGTAAGATTAAATCCGTAATTATTGGCGATGGCATCGTATTCAGACCGCATAAAAATTCGTTAAAAGACGTCGCATCGGGTAAGGCAGGTACTTTCAATAATGTCGCATCGCAATTGTTCCTTTATTTGTTGCAAAATGGTAACGAAATTTCCACCCGCGACGAGATTCTTCTTAATGTTTTTCAGCGCAACGGTGCCAGAGCAACCGATGCAAACCTAAATCAGCATATTTCCTTTATACGAAAAGTTATCACTTCTCTTGGATACCCGGCGGATATTGTGGTCACGGTTCCTCGAATGGGGTTCCGAATTGGTGAGTTTGGTATTCATTTTCAATTGCTGGAAGAGACGGAAAAGGCAGAAGAGCCAGTAGCCGTTGTCGCTGATACCAAAAAAGGCAAGAGGAAGGCGAGCGGCTGGGTAATCGGTATTACAGGATTAATCAGTAGTATTGCCGTGCTGGCGACATATTGGTGCACATGGATACCGGATGAAATTCCTATGGTTGATGTTTCTGTTCTGAGAACCGTCAGGTGGCAGCAATGTCAGATTCATATTCTGGGAAATGCCAGTACCGATAATATTACGGAGGAAAGAGCCCAGGATATTTTTCAGAAAACCGGTATTACTCCCGATTGCTCAGTGAAAAAAGACCTGTATCTCAATACCTGGGCCAGTAATTATGACCTGATTAACTGGACATTTGCTGCGGAATGCGGACACAACAACGGGTATTACCACTGTCATAGTCAGTATCAACATCGTGAGGAGTGGTATGAAGACTGAGAGGGATCTGTCTCCTTTTTTGTGGTCGCTAGTGATTATCATTATCGGTGGGGCGGCGATCGCCTATTTACTGGTGAACAGAGAGGCTAAAAAAAATGAAATTAGCTTTTCCTGTTCATCTGAATTTAGTTCATCCCTTGATATCCATAAATCAAAAATGGAACTTGAGGGGATTTTATTGATTACCAGCTATCACTCGGGCTCGTTTTCTTTGTCAGTACAGGGGGCGTTGAAAGCAGAAGGTAGTCAGTATCTCGTCGATCGTAAGCTTTTCTTTCGTTACTCCCGTCCACTGGGACATGCTGCGGGGGTTTACACAATTAACCCATCAGGGCGTGAAAAGTCGCCGGATGACGATGCGCCAGATGCAATAGATTATCTTTTCTTTGATTCTTATGAGCGAGCGGACAAGTTGTATATGGTCAAACGCATTGATAGCGAAACGGTCATTATCGGTGACCAGTTTTCGCCGCGATACGCTTGCGTGATGAATCACTTTACTCGCTAGCATTCTGGCTCCGGGCGCAAGGACGCGCTGAGGGAATGGCCGAAGGGGAAGGGTGAGTTAGTGAGCTCTGGTGCGCTGGCCCCGAAGGGGTGAGCGGCCTGCCGCGAATAATCGAACGGAGTTCGATGGAGAGTCCGCATCGCAGAAAGCAAAAAACCAGCCCTTAGGCTGGTTTCTTTAAATAGTGGTGCCCGGACTCGGACTAACGCCGCAGGCGTTTGAACAGCGCGCTTGTCGCGCTGGCCCCGGAGGGGTGAGCGGCCTGCCGCGAATAATCGAACGGAGTTCGATGGAGAGTCCGCATCGCAGGAAGCAAGAAACCAGCCCTTAGGCTGGTTTCTTTAAATAGTGGTGCCCGGACTCGGACTAACGCCGCAGGCGTTTGAACAGCGCGCTTGTCGCGCTGGCCCCGGAGGGGTGAGCGGCCTGCCGCGAATAATCGAACGGAGTTCGATGGAGAGTCCGCATCGCAGGAAGCAAGAAACCAGCCCTTAGGCTGGTTTCTTTAAATAGTGGTGCCCGGACTCGGACTAACGCCGCAGGCGTTTGAACAGCGCGCTTGTCGCGCTGGCCCCGGAGGGGTGAGCGGCCTGCCGCGAATAATCGAACGGAGTTCGATGGAGAGTCCGCATCGCAGGAAGCAAGAAACCAGCCCTTAGGCTGGTTTCTTTAAATAGTGGTGCCGGACTCGGAATCGAACATCACTTTATTCCTATGTTTTAAATGAATAAAAATAACTACACTTGTGTTTTACCAACTCACTTTTACCAACAAATGGCAACTCAAGTCAATTTAAATCAATAGTTTACGGTAGTGAACGCCAGTGAACAATACTGAACATCAAACCGCATGAGACGTAAAGCTTACGGTCAATATCTACACATCAGCTAATGCCGGGAAAATAGCACTTTTTGCTAAACAATATAACCAATTGTTTTTAATTGGTTTAATGCTACTCACTCTCGTCATACTTCAAATGTTATAAAAAATCCAGATATTTTTTCGTAAATGTAGTTGATTGTCATAAGCGATATTCGAATAATACATTCCATCAAACGACGATGGAGAAATATATGGCGCATAAGAAAAAACTAATCCGCATTTCTGAAGTAATCGACCGTACTGGTTATGGTCGGACATGGATTTATAACCTAATAAAAAATAATCGATTTCCAACACCTGTTAGAACCGGTGAAAGGACTATCGCTTTTGTAGAAAGTGAAATCGATGCTTGGATTGATGAAAAGATTTTTTCTTCACGTAATCAGGCTGCATAAAAAACACTCTCACTTACTATTTGTTATCCTGAATGTGATTACACTATTTTTAGTGTAAGCGATTTAAAATCGCATACAGAGAGTTTTAAGGCTATATATGAAAAATATTATATGTTTCGAGTAAAGGCTGGATTTTATCCGGCCTTTTTTATTTGTTCTTTTATCTAATTGATCATGGTGTCAAAAATATTCTTGATTCATGCTTGACAGGTAATATATGAAGATCTATAAAGAATGAAGATACAAAAAAAGCCAGATATTAAATCTGACTTTTTAAGGACTAAAAAAGTTTTCGCTGACTTTTGAAGTCTTGTAATCAGTTATAAGACAACGTGATTACAAATATAATAAAGTATTAAATAATCTTTTCATATTTGTCAAATCTAAATCCGAACTTTTTACAAGCCTGTCAAATACCATTTCCAGAATCCTTTTTAATCCTCAAAAGCAATAACGTTAAAACCTGCTGTATCAGGTATAAGAATACGAAGGTCCCTCAAGTGATGGTGAATCTTATAGTTATTGCGACAACGGTTAACCGGGAGCGATGTTGTCAGCCTGAATCGCCTTACCTAAAATTTATAAAGCGTTATAGCTTCTTTAGTAAAACGAGAAGTGCTTAAAAGATCATGGTAGGGTTTGCGCGGGTCGCGGGGGGGAGTATCAGATTGGAAACGATCAGAATACTTTTTGAGTAAGCAAAGCGCAATGAGCATTCATTTTTCCTTTCTCTATCTCTTTAGCGATTTTCATTTTTCGCGCGGGGGGAGGGGGGGGAATGCTCCAAGAAAAACTAAGTTTTCCTAACGGAAAACTACTACGACTGAAAGTCGCCATCTAAAACCCGAAAACTTTAAAATTTAAATTTCTAGTACTACTGTACGAAAAAAAATTAAAATATTTTTTCTTATATGATAAACTTTATTAAAGTCATTTTTTTATAAAGGATGTAAAGATGGCAGGTAAAAGACAGCATTTTATCCCTAGATTCTTACAACGCGGATTTTCAATAGAGAAAGAAGGAAAGTTTTTTTCTTGTTTATGTAGAAAAGAGATTATAAAAGAAAATATAGTAATTGAAAATATTGGTTTGGAAAATAAATTTTATACTCTCGATGGTGATTCGTCAATTGATGACAAAATAACTGAAAAAGAAACTTATGTTTATTCAAAAATCGTCCGTGAGTTAGTGAATGGCACATTTGACATGGATGATATAGGAAGTTTGTCCGACTTTGTTTTTCATATGGAAATTAGAACTAAAAATTTGCGTTCTAACTTTACCAACACTGCATCTCATCTAATAGATCAAATGCGAATAAGGCTTTTAAGCAAAGACACACTGTATAGATATTTTAATAAAAATTTCATTTCTGATCCATCAAAAATGGATAGATTGATTAATGAACAACTTAATGAGTTAAATGTTCCACAAGTTTTTCGCCCGGATATCAAAAATGTTTTTTTTAATAACGTTCATGCTTGGCTTCCCGACATGGCAAATAGACTCTCATTGCAACTTATTCCTTTATTTGAGAATATGGTTTTATCCGGTATTCCTGATGCTGCTAAAAAAGGGCACTTAAAAGGACTTGGGTTGGATGAAAGTTTGAAAATTGAAGAGTATAAGAAGTTAAGTTATAAACTAATAAATGTTGAACAGTCATTGATATTAGGGGATTGTCTCGTAGTTTTTGAAGTTGATGGAGATCGTAGATTTAAACCATTCCATGAAAAAGATGATGATTTAAAAGCAGTATATATGCCAATTAATTCACATTCTATATTGTATGGCGCAAAATATCTTGATGACAATCCAAGCCTCGAAAATATAAATGATATAGTAGCACAATGTTCAACTGATTTTTTTATTTGCAAGGAACCTATTCATAATATTGATGAAATTCAAAAACTCATTGGTGTTAATTCATATCTTTTGTCTGATGATTTTATTGATGAAATGTTGAGTGATTTAATTGGTGATGATATCTTGTTAAGTCATTAAAAAGTATGAAATTGATATTTAATTTATAATGTATTCATAGAGCCAGATAAATATAGAAAGCGATATTTATCATAAAATTAAAAATACTCCATTCTAATTTCCCTTCAAAAAAATGATCGATAAAAAAGATCAATAAAACACTATTGATAGTTTTTATCGATTAATGTGGTCTTATCGATCGGTTTTTAATTGTCATAACCGATCGATTTATTGATTATGATAGCCTGTGACTATCATGCGGTTTTTTTCGATCGGTACAAACGATATGACGAACTATGAAAATAATTGAATTCTAAGACGTTTACAGGCCAAGCGGTGGCCTGTGTCTCATCAGTGAAGGAAAAGGTATGCGTAAACTTATGATGGTGGCAGGTTTGGTGACGCTATTGTCTGGTTGTGGTGATGATGGCATCTATGGCAGCTATATCAATCAACAGTTCGGCGTCAGACTTGATATTCAGAAAGATGTGATCAAGTTCAGGAATGGAGTTTTTACCGTTAAAAACTGGGATGAAAGCAAGAAACCCGTCTATATCGCTAGAACTCAAAACAAAGATCTCGGCTCTTGGACTTTTAAAATCGAAAAAGTCAAAGATGGCGTTATTTATCAGGGCGCTGTTTTTAAAAGGAACTGAAAAATGGAAAACAACACAATTAAATGCCCTTTTTGCTTAAAAGAAAGTCAAAGAGGTGTTCAGGTATGCACCGGGTGTCAGGCATCCGTGCTGTATGGAACTTACCCCGGTTGGTATGCTGCTGTGATCATCCTGCTAGCCTTCGGCTTATCATTTTTGATCGGCATGTCTAATGGAATGGCAGGAGCTACTATTAGCCTACCATTAATATTTGCTATCGGATTTATGATAGGTAAAGTCGTTTTTTCTGACAATATTGTATTCAGAAGAAGAATGTAAATCAGTCTTCTCTTTCAGGGTGATGCTCCACTACGTGAACCATCACCCATATAAATTTTATTTCCTCCCCTGTGTCATCAAGAACTAAATCGGAACCCGCAAGCGGGACCCCACGATTTAGCACTTGACGATTTTACGCAAAGCTACCAACAGACAATATATTATTTGTCCTATCTTTTATTTGCATTTTTTCTGGCACGTAGTGTATTTATTTATGTAGCCGCTATTGACTAGATCTTATTATCGGTTATTTATTTAAATATAAGTGTAGTTCAGCTTTGTTTTTGTGTTTTTCGGAAACTGAGGCAAGGTGTAATAGCGTATCCGCTATTTACCCAATCCTCCGGATTGCCCCCACGCGCTACGCTTGGAGGGTTGTTAAAAGATCTACCCTTCCGCCTTATCACCCTATCAAGGGTTGGCGGTAAACCATACAGTTTTACATTGGATATTATAACTATATAGGAGCATTTAATATGCATGAAGATTTTGAAAATTTCGATAGTAGGTTAGCTGTATATACAGATAAAGATTATTTCTTGGAAAGTAATGCTTTTTATTTCAGTGATGAGCAATATAAAAAAGCATTAAAGATGTATTTTGATTTAAAATATATTTACCATGATGAGCACAAAGCTATTAATACATTAAGTGATATTTTATATCAAAGATGCTTTTTTTACATACAAGCAAACGCAGAGTTAGAAGTTAATAGAGATAGTCTTTTTACTACATATACAGATTATTTTTTAGATCAAGGAATGATTAAGAGGATATATGATTTTATATGTGATAACGATACTGATGAACAATATGCTGAACTTACTTTTATTTATTCTGATTTATTCAATCAATACGGAGGAGAAATATTATGATGCTTGTATCTGTAGGAATGATGATTCTTTGCATAATGCTTGGCGGCTTCATGATCCGTAGTTGTACGGGTAAAAAAGACTCTTCAAGCGAAATGAAACAATCAATATCAGATGTTAGGAAAATGATAGATAAAAAAGAACTGTTAAAACTTAAAAGGGAGAATAGAAGATGAATGTAGAAAATTTAATGAATAGTATGACTATAGAATATAAGTTCGAAATACTGGCAAGGTTTTTTTATTACATAGAACAAAATAAAAATATACCATTCAATGAAATCAATAGTGATGAGCGGGATTTGTGTTATTTTGTAGCTAATAGATACATTACAGAAAATAAAGCTGATGAGCTTATTGAAGTATTAATTATTGAAAATGATAACGACTACATAAGAGCAACAGATGATTACATTATTATGAGGAATAAACAATGCCAACTACAGATCGAAAAAGAGGACGTATAAATTTAAGTGCTGACGAACGCAGAGATGTATCTATACAATTTAGAGTAAACAAATCAGAGTTTGAGTATTTAAACTCATTAGTGGACGCTTCTGGTTTAGAAAGAGGCCATTATATCAGAAGGGAAATATTAAAAGCTGAACCAGTGATAAAAAGGAAAATGCCTGAGTTTGAGCAATCATTGTATAGAGAAATACAGCATCAAGGTAATAATATAAATCAGATTGCTAAAAGACTACATATCAACGAAGACTTTAAACAATCTGTAGCCTCCGAAGCTAACTTTGCTATAAAGCAACTTATGAAAAGAATATTAAAGGCTTGTGAGGTTTATACGGTATGAAAGGAAATGTAGCTAAAACAGGGAGATCATTTAAAAATAGGGTTGAGTATATATTAAAAGATGATCACGATTTCATATGTAGCAATATGGCAAGTGATTTTAATAATGTTAGTGATTTAACTGATGAATTTAAAACTGTAAGCAGCTTTAGACAAGATATAAAAAAACCTGTTTTTCATGCGTTTTTATCTCTTCCAAAAAATGAACATTTAACAGATCAGGAATGGGAAGCGATAGCAAAAGACTATTTAAAAGAAATGAATATCGATATAGAAAAACATCAATATATTTGTGTGCGTCATAAAGATACAGATCAAGACCATATTCATATAGTAGCCAACCGCATAGGTTTAGACGGTTCCGTATGGCATGGTCAGCACTCAGCATTTAATACAATAGCAGCTTGTGAACGTTTAGAAGTAAAGCACTGCTTAACCATTACCAAAGGCTTGCAGGGGCAAAAATCAGCGGTATCAGCACCAACCAAGAACGAAATTGAAATGGCTTTAAGGACAGGAGAGAAACCAGCCCGTTTAGTGCTTCAAGTCTCTTTACAAGCAGCTATGGTAGGAAAACCAGATTTAGGGACGTTCGTAGAACGTCTGCAGGCCGTAGGCATTGAACCAAGGTTCAATGTTGCCAGCACTGGCAACGTCGCGGGGGTTTCATTCAGTGTAAATGACATAGCATTTAAGGGATCTTCATTAGGTAAAAAATTCAGTTGGAACACAATTAAAACAAAGGTGAAATATGACAAAGATAGAGATGATGAAATCATTAGAAGATTCTCAGCAAGAAAAACAGATGATGAAAATAGTTCTGGACGATCACTTGTTGAACCAGATATCAACAACGATAGAACCATTATCAGAAACGATGATGATATTATCGGAGTCGGTCAGTACAGCATTAAATCAGACACAGAAAGTATTGGAGAGAACAGAGAAAACAATATCAACAACATCATCAATACTAAATCTGTCAAGAAATACGATAGACAAGCAAATAGACGATTTAGAAATACAAAACAGAAAAATACACAAACTCTCAACAGACTTAAAAAACAATACAATCAAAAACCAAACAAAATTAATAATCAAGGTGGCTTCAATCGTTGGCATGATAAATCTGATAGCAGTTCTATCAACAGGATACTTGATCATGCAGAAACAGCAATTACAGCCACAGATAAATTTAGACTCAAAGGCCGTAGCAGTTTCAATAGTCGAGCAGCTAAGATCGAAGAAGTGAGGGAGCGATTAGGCATTAAAAAACCTGTTATTCAGCCAAGAAATAAAGAAAAAGTAATTAAAGAAGAAATAAAGAAAAAACCTGCATATATGGCTGAGTATGAAAATAGATTTAAATCGAAATTGAAATCGAACTTAAAAAAAGAAACATCAAGAGTACAACAGCAAGAAGTAGAACAGAATGCCAAATATCCAACCTTTAAACCTAAATAAAAGAGGCGTGAAGCCTCTTTTATTTAGATAATCAAATTTCTATTCTGGCGAAATCAAATGGCATAATATATTTTTCTATATTAGCATCAAGATAATCAGCCCACCACTGTATCATCAAACGGCGCTGCGTAATATGCTTCGCTTTATGAGTATAAGCAGCACGAACATTGTTTTGTTCTTTATGGCTCATTTGTCTTTCAATTGCGTCTTCTGCCCATATACCTGACTCAACGAGAGAACTACAAGCCATTGTGCGGAATCCATGACCGCAAATATCTTTTTTGGTGTCATAACCCATTAGCCGTAAGGCTTTATTAACCGTATTTTCACTCATTGGTTTACGGTAATCGTGGCAACCAATGAAAATTAATCCTTGTCCATCAGACATATCATAACTAATTTCTTTCAGTTCTTTTAAAATATCAATAGCCTGATGACTTAACGGCACATAATGCGGTATACGCATTTTAGAACCACGTTCAGAAAATTTTACATTTTTGATTTCTTCACGATTTGGCGGAATGATCCAAAGTTGATTTTCAAAATCTATTTCAGGCCAACGGGCGAAGCGTAGTTCACTTGAACGAATAAACACAAGCATAGTTAGTTTTAAAGCTAATACAGTGAGCTTGCGGCCTTTATAAGCATCTATGCGACTTAATAGATCGGGTATTTGTTCAAGTTCAAGAGCGGGATAATGTGTCCGTTTAGGCGTAATTAATGTGCCACCAAGCTCATTTGCCGGATTTTGACTGATCATATCTTCCTGAACAGCATAACGCATGATAGCAGTGATCCGTTGTTTCAGACGTGAAGCTGTTTCATGCTGGCCTTTGACTTCAATTTTACGCAGAGGAAGAAGCAGATCACGAGTGGTTAGCTTCGTAATGTCTTTTGAACCAATAGCCGGGAAAAGATGATTGATGAGGCTGTTTATAATACGTTCACTATGCTGAGGTATCCACCGCTCACTGACAGTCATTTTTTTATGCCAATCACGGGCTACAGCTTCAAACGTAAAATCTCCACGCTCTTCAGCTTTTACAGCTTTTTTTTGCTGTAGCGGGTCTATCCCATTACTCAGCAGTGTTTTCATCTCTATGAGCTTTGTACGAGCTTCTGAGAGCGATACAAAAGGGTAGGTGCCAATTGAGAACACTTTCTGCTTACCATCGAAGCGATAAGCAGCTTGCCAGTATTTCGAACCGTTGGGATGCACCAGCAGATAAAGCCCCTTACCATCTGATAGCTTGATCTGTTTGTCGGAAGGCTTGGCGTTTTTTACTGCAATATCAGTTAAGCGCATGGCGAGCCTCCGGTGAGGTAAATGTTGGTAAAAAACTCATCGAACTGAGTTTACCAACTTTTTTACCAACAAAAGTTAGTGGCTGCCAGTGAATTTTAATGAACAGTAGTGAACATGAAGAGCGGGATAACATGTTGACTTTATAAAGCAAAACGGACGCCCGAGGGCGTCCGTTTCTGAATGGTTGGTGCCCGGACTCGGAATCGAACCAAGGACACGGGGATTTTCAATCCCCTGCTCTACCGACTGAGCTATCCGGGCAACGGGGCGCATTAAACCGTAATCCATCTTGCGCGTCAACCAAATTTCTTGATTTGTCTGCTGATTGCTTAACTTTGCGGCAGTTTTGCCGCGAAAGGGACATTTTGCCGACTCATCACATCATTCCGTTGTCGCCTTCGCGAATTTTCCAGCCACTGACGGCAGAGATAACGTGGCGCAATCCGGATACGGAGTAACCGCCAATGACGTCTTCGTCTTCCCGCGGCGAGCTGATCATAATTTCCGCATCGACGCCGTGGCGGTAAGCGCCATGATGGCTGATGACGGTGCCGATAAAGCATTTCCCGCCGAGCCAGACGGGAATATACGCAACCGTTTCATAGACGTAGTAGGAGGCGACACCGCTGTAATAGTTATCCGCTTCATCGGATGAGGTGCCGGCAGGGATCGGACAAATTGGCCCGTCCTCTGTTTTCTCTTTTTTATCTTTCAGCAGGTTGCTTTGCATCAGCTCCAGCGATTTGAGTAAATCGTCCCGGTCCTGTGCGGTTAGCGCCGGCGTCAGAGGCTGGCCTTTTTCCGGTGAACTTAGCGTCTCCAGCGCGTAGCGATAGCGAATCGTCACGGCCGGGCTGCTGTTCGTCGGGCTGAAGGGGCGCAGCAGATAAAGATTGTCTTCGCCAAACTGGCCGTTGTACCACAGCGCATATACCTGACCGTTGATTCTGACCCACTGGTTCCACTGATTAGCGCCGCGCCCGTTGAGGGAAAACAGCGCTCCGGGGACGCCCGCGTCAAAATTATCGTCGTCATCGCTATCGCTATGATCTACGGTATCAAACGTGTTATCACCGCGCTTTAGCACGCCGGTGTAGCTGAATAGCCCGGTCCCGCCGATATAGCTGTCGATAATTAAATCGCGCTTGCCGTCATTATCAAGGTCAATCAGCGTGAAGCTGACCTTACCGTTTTCTGAGTCAGCGCTGATGTCTGAGTGCAGAAAGGCCTGCCACTCGTCGTCGCTGATATCGACGGCGGGTTTGTTGGTCGATACCAGAGAGTCGTCCGCGTAGGTCAGCGTAAAGTTCGTCACGTGGCCGGTGAGCGGGAACTGCTCAGCAACCTTTTTCAATGCCAGCTCAGGGTCGGTCTTCTGCTCCTTCAGCACCGCGTTATACAGTGCTTTGAGCGCAATGTTATCGGCATCCTTCTGCTGTTTTGGACGAACCTGGCTGACGAAAGTGGGCAGCATCCAGGTACCGCCAGGGGTGATTTCACGGCACATACCGGTTGTGTATTTCAGACTCTGGACGAAAGATCTTCCGTCCCAGACCCTCTCTTCTCCGTTGACGCAGTCGGCGACGCCACGGCCTTTGTTGAAAAAGGTGATAACGCCATCGGCATAGCTGGATGCGTCGGTCGTGATGAGCTCTGGCCTGGCGAGAGGGGCATTGTCGACTACCCACATCGCGTATCCATCGTTATAAGCCGCACGCCAGCACAGGGCCTCGATCAGCGAATGGGTTTTATCGAGAGGGGTTGAGGTTATCTCCCGCTCCTGAGGCGGAATATCTTTATTTTGCCAGTCATCGCAGCGGCTGTTCAGCAACGGGACCAGTGCTGGCAGCAGCTTCTGCCGCTGTTTTGTCGTCAGCGGTTCGCTCTGAGCGTTGTGGATAATCGGGGCGGCGATAATTTCCGGAGCCGGAAGGGCATTGAGTGTACTGTCATCGTCAGCATCGCCTTTACGCACCAGCGCATCTGCGGTGCCCAGGCGCTGCTGAAATTCATCAACCTTGAGAAATACTGCGCTGCTGCCTGCGCTGGAGAGTTGCTTACGCTGGCCGTTAAGTGAAATCTCGATTTTATTGTCATGCTCCAGCGCCTGGATCAGGGCGGCGGTTTGCGTGCTATCAAAACGGAAATGGCTGTCGTCTTTGGCTTCAAGCGCGCCGCGATCCTGGTTATCGATCAGCAGGTCAACCGTGGCATCCTGGGGAATATCATGATCGGTCTGGGCGAAGGTCATTTGAGCGCTCACACGCTGCCCGGCGCCCGCGTTACGGGTTAACAGAACGCTGATTTCACCCATGTTGACGCCATAACCTGCGGCCCGGCAGGTGCCGGTATTATCGCAGGCGACTTCCCAGTCTTTATGCGCAAAAGAAAAACCTTGAACGGGAGCGGCCAGGAGCGATGCCGGACATAGCCCCATAATGGCAGCCCAGAAGAGAGGACGCATATAAATCTCGGTAGACGTATCGATGTAGGGGGAATTATACCCTTCATCCTGCAACTTGCATCTTTGTTGGCGGCCCGCGCTTACCCCGGTCACGTACCGCCTGTACGCGCCCGGAAATACGCTACACGGCGGTCCTGACGCGACCTGCCATCGGGAAATATGCGCGGCTTAGCGCTGACGGATTCGGCGTCAGGTTAATGCGCCACCCGTCCGGCATTGGGCAAAGCGCAGAATATCTTCTGCCAGACGCTGAGCGGTATCGACATCAGCCTGGCTGCGTTTTATCAGCAGGCGACTCAGGCAGCCTTCGACGATAAGCTCCATCTGTTTAGCCACCATTGCCGGGTCATCAACTTCCAGCTGCGTCAGCAGTTCGTGGGTATTGGCCAGAGAGGCCTGCTTCTGTTGTTCCGCCAGTTGATGAATAGGATGTTGAGCATCCGGGTAAAAGGTACAGGCGGCGATGAACAAACAGCCGGGATAGCGATGGTTGCTCACACACTGGGTTAATGCGCCGTAGCGTGCCAGCAGCTTTTGCTCAGGCGTAAGCGAATCGTCGAGCAGCAGCTGGCGACGCCAGGCATCGACCTGATGGCTGAGATAGCGCAGCGCATCGTACAGCAGCGCTTCGCGGTCGGGCCAGAAACGTTTGAGGTCAGCGAGCGGGTAAGAGACGCGTTCGGCGACCATTTCCAGCGTGGTGTTGGCAATACCTTCAATTTCGAGAATTTGTATGGCTTCACCCAGGACATCTTCACGTTGCACGGTCTTCTCCTCCATTTTTCCTCCTAAAGTGTCGTTCACGGTTGCCAATCGTGCAAATGGGCGCTGAATGCTGTCGCATCCATAAACCCGGTGACGCGCTGCGCAGGCTGTTCTTCACCCTGCGTATTAAAGAACAGAATGGTGGGCAAGCCGAGCACCTTCAGGTGTTTCAGCAGAGCCACATCCTCGGCGCTGTTCTTCGTCACGTCTATCTGCAACAGAACGGTATCTTTCAGGGCCTGTTGTACTTCGGTCGTGCTAAAGGTGTATTTTTCGAACTCTTTGCAGGCTACGCACCAGTCGGCGTACAGATCGAGCATGACCGGTTTTCCCTTGGCCTGTGCCAGCGCCCGATCGAGTTCCGCGACGGTGCTGACGCGCGTAAAGGCCAGGTGGGCCTGCTGTTGGGTTAGCGGTTCACCGAAGGCCCAGTCCTGCAGCGGACGTGCGCTGACCAGCGCCGCACCGAGCATAACAATCTGCACGATGCGCAACCACGGGCGTGCTGCGCCGAGCGAGGTAATAAAAGCCCAGCTAAAGAAGGCGACGCCCAGCAGCGACCACAGACGCAGACCCCAGGGTTCACCGACGATACGCTCAAGTAAAAAGACCGGAAGTGCGAGGATAACAAACCCGAATGCGGTCTTCACATGACTCATCCACGGGCCGCTCTTCGGCAGCAGGCGGTTGCCGAAGACGGTCACCAGGATCAGCGGTAGCCCCATGCCCAGTGCATACAGATAAAGCGTGCCGCCGCCGAGCCACAGATTACCGCTCTGGGCAATATACAACAGGATGGCGCTCAGCGGTGCGGTGGTGCAGGGCGAGCAGATCAGTCCGGCAATGGCTCCCATCGCGAAGACGCCGCCGGGTGAACCACCCTGGCGTTTGTTGCTCATCAGCGTCAGGCGGGTTTGCAGCGATGAGGGGAGCTGCAGCGTAAACAGACCAAACATCGACAGCGCCAGCAGGATAAAGACCGCGGAGAGGCCAATAAGCACATAAGGATGCTGCAGCGCTGCCTGAAACTGCAAGCCGGCGGCCGCGACCACCAGGCCCAGCGCGGTATAGGTGAGCGCCATCCCCTGAACGTAAATAAACGCCAGCAGCAGCGCCCGCGCGGTAGACAGTCGCTGCTTGCCGCCGAGGACAATGCCCGAGATCAGCGGATACATCGGCAACACACACGGTGTGAAGGCGATACCGATACCAATCAGCAGCGCCCATAGCGCAGAGAAGGGCAGACCGGCAGGTGGATTATCACCTGCGTCGCGCTTTTCCTGCGCCGGGGCAGGCTGTGCAACTTTAGCAACCAGCTCAGGGCGTTTTTCTACCGGCAGCGGCGGGTTAAATTTCGGCTGCCCGGCTGCGGATAGCGCCTCATGAGCAGGGACCGACTCGCTGCCGGAAACGGCCAGGGCCGCGCGAAGCGGCACGACTTTAGTTTCCGGTGGATAACAAAAACCCGCATCAGCACAGCCCTGATACGTTACGGTGAGCGTCGCGCCTTTTTCCGCCTGGTTTAGCGTGACCGGTATGCTCAGGTGCTGGCGATAAATCTCGCTTTTGCCGTAAAACTCATCTTCATGCCACGTGCCGGGCGGCAGCGTTGGCGCAGTAAGCGTCGCATCCGTCGGCGTGAGTTTGATCTGCTGGCGATAGAGATAGTAGCCCTCTTTGATTTGCCAGGTCAGGTTAACGTCATGCTGGCTTTGCTGGAAATCAAAAGCAAAGGCCTGGTCTGCGGGAACAAAGTTAGAGCGCCCGGGAGCGTCAAATAAACCGGCGAAAGCGGATGTGCTGCACAGCAGCAGGATCAGCGTAATGATGCGTTGAGCCATGAGAGGTAATCAGTGTCTCCGTGAGTAACGGGTAAAACCAGTAATTCGGGGGTTTGATACGGGTGATGGGATTTCAGACAATCCAGTAACGCCTGCTGATGGGCCCGGTCGGTTTTCAACAGCATCTGGACTTCATACTCCTGTTCCAGCTTACCTTCCCAGTAGTAGAGGGACGTCGCCCCAGGCAGGAGGGTGGCACAGGCGGCGAGCTTTTCCGCCAGCACTTTAGCCGCCAGATCCTGGGCGGTAGCTTCATCCGGCGCGGTACAGAGAACAACAACAGCATCAGGCGTAGTCATCGTGAACCTCGTATCAGCGAAAAGAGGCACTATAGCACGCAAGGTGGGGGGATAAATGAAACGGGCCAGCAACTGGCCCGAATTTAAGCAGATTTACAGCATGATGCCGCCAATCAGGAAACCCAGAATGACGCACAGGGTTATGGCAATCACTCCCGGAACCAGGAATGCGTGGTTAAAGACATACTTGCCGATGCGCGTTGAGCCTGTATCGTCCATTTCTACCGCCGCCAGCAGCGTAGGATAGGTCGGCAGCACGAACAGCGCGGAGACGGCTGCAAACGAGGCGATGGCGGTCAGAGGCGTAACGCCAAGCAGCAGCGCGGCCGGCATTAATGCTTTGGTCGTCGCGGCCTGGGAATACAGCAGGGTAGCGGCGAAGAACAGCACTACCGCCAGCAGCCACGGATAGTTGTGCAGCAGATCGCCGGCAACGGCCTGGATATCGGTGATATGCGCTTTGACGAAGGTATCGCCCAGCCAGGCGACACCCAGGACGCAGACGCAGGCGCTCATCCCGGATTTAAAGGTGCTGGCGTTGAGAACTTCGCCGGTATCGATTTTACAGGTGATGCTAATCAGCGTGGCGACGGTCAGCATGAAGACGACGATCGCTTCGTTACGTGGCAGGACCGGATTCTGAATCAGCCCGACGGTATCGCTGATGGCGGTGGCGTAAAACATGACTGCCACGATACCGATCAGGAACAGCAGTACGGAACGTTTCGCGTGGGGTTTCAGCTCAAAAACCTGGCTCCCGCGCAGCTTCACTTCACCTTTTGCCAGACGTTCCTGATAGATCGGATCATCTTTCAGTTCGCAGCCGAGGAAGTTACAGACCACCGCCGTGATCATCACCGCAATCAGCGTTACCGGAATACAGATGGACAGCAGCGTCAGGTAGCTAACGCCCAGCGGTTCGAGGATCCCGGCAAAAAAGACCACCGCAGCGGAGATTGGCGAGGCGGTAATCGCAATCTGTGAGGCGACGACGGCGATAGAGAGCGGGCGGGACGGGCGAATACCCTGTTCTTTCGCGACCTCAGTAATGACCGGCAGGGTGGAAAACGCGGTATGACCGGTTCCCGCCAGAACAGTCATAAACCAGGTGACCAGCGGAGCAAGGAAGGTAATGTATTTCGGATGGCGTCTGAGCATACGCTCAGCAAGGCTGACCAGATAATCCATGCCGCCGGCTACCTGCATAGCGGCAATAGCAGCGATAACCGCCATGATGATTTCAATGACGTCGAAGGGGATCGCGCCAGGTTTGATTTGAAAGATGAGCGTCAGGACGAGGACGCCCAGACCACCGGCAAAACCGATGCCGATACCGCCGAGCCGGGCCCCCAGGTAGATCGCTAGCAGGACAATCACGAGTTCTGCACCAAACATATACGCCTTCCTTGTTTTTTAACAAGTTGATATTGAATTGTTGTGATTTGGTAAACCTAAAGAAGCAAAAAAGGCATGTCATCGCTGACATGCCTCTGGGTAGTTTAACCTGAAAGCTTACTGTTCGCTTTCATCGGTATAACGCTTCGCTTTATAGGCCGGATGCATCAGGTTTTGCGGCGAGAAAATATCGTCCAGCTCCGCCTCAGTCAGCAATCCACGCTCCAGAACAACCTCTCGTACGCTCTTGCCGGTTTCGGCGCAAATCTTGCCGACGATATCGCCATTGTGGTGGCCGATAAACGGGTTGAGGTAGGTGACGATTCCGATAGAGTTATATACGTAGCCTTCGCATACCGCTTTGTTGGCGGTAATGCCGTTAATGCATTTTTCCAGCAGGTTGTAGCAGGCGTTAGTCAGGATGTGGATGGATTCAAACATCGCCTGGCCGATAACCGGCTCCATGACGTTCAGCTGTAGCTGACCGGCTTCCGATGCCATCGTCACCGTGGTGTCGTTGCCGATCACCTTGAAGCAGACCTGGTTGACCACTTCTGGCACCACCGGGTTCACTTTCGCCGGCATGATAGATGAACCCGCCTGCAGCTCCGGCAGGTTGATTTCGTTCAGGCCAGCGCGCGGGCCGGAAGAGAGCAGGCGCAGGTCGTTACAGATTTTGGACAGTTTCACCGCCAGACGCTTCAGCGAGCTGTGCACCATTACGTAGGCGCCGCAGTCGGAAGTGGCTTCAATCAGGTCTTCCGCCGGAATCACCGGCAGACCGCTGACTTCCGCCAGTTTCTGCACGGCGAGCTGCTGGTAGCCATCCGGTGTATTCAGGCGCGTACCGATGGCGGTGGCGCCGAGGTTAACTTCGAGCAGCAGCTCGCCGGTACGCAGGATGCTTTTGGTTTCTTCATTCAGCAGAACATTAAAGGCGTGGAACTCCTGGCCGAGAGTCATCGGCACGGCATCCTGCAACTGGGTACGGCCCATTTTCAGGACATCCTGGAATTCGACGGCTTTATTCTGGAAGCCTTCGCCCAGCTGGTTGATGGCGTCGGTTAATTTCAGCAGCGACGCATAAACCGCGATACGGAAACCGGTCGGGTAGGCATCGTTGGTGGACTGGCATTTATTAACGTGGTCGTTCGGGTTCAGATACTGGTATTCACCTTTCTGGTGGCCCATCAGCTCAAGGCCGATGTTGGCCAGCACTTCGTTGGTGTTCATGTTGACGGACGTTCCCGCTCCGCCCTGGAACACATCAACCGGGAACTGGTCCATGCATTTACCGTTATTCAGAACTTCATCGCATGCGGCAATAATGGTGTTCGCGACGCTTTTAGGAATGGTTTGCAGTTCCTTGTTGGCCATCGCAGCGGCCTTTTTCACCATCACCATACCGCGCACGAACTCAGGGATATCGCTGATTTTGCTATTGCTGATGTAGAAGTTTTCAATCGCTCTCAGAGTATGAACACCATAGTAGGCGTCAGCTGGAACTTCCCTGGTACCCAACAGATCTTCTTCGATACGAATGTTGTTTAACATGTGAACCTTCTTTTCAAGCTGCCAATGAATTCACCAAATACGCAGAATTTATGGGATTTTACGCATTTTCTTGCCGAAGATTATTTCCTTAATCGGCCCGGTGCCCACGATCATATGCTGATGATAGCGAATGTCAGCAACCTTGATCACTTATTATGTCGAGAAGGGTATAAGAATTATTAATCTGTGAAATGAGTCACCGCTTTTCCGTTCATGAAAAAAAATAAGCGTTTCTGCCGATTGAAATGTGGCGTTTTAGCCCAATATTGATTGGATGCGAAAAGCACACCGATGACTGCGGGGGCCGATAGTGGGCTCCGCTAATGAAGGAGACGCCAGTGCGTTGGATTCCGTTTATTGCCATTTTTTTATACGTTTACATTGAGATATCGATCTTTATCCAGGTGGCTCACGTGCTCGGCGTCCTGCTGACGCTGATTCTGGTGATCTTCAGCTCGGTGGTTGGTATGTCGCTGGTGCGCAACCAGGGCTTTAAAAACTTTATGCTGATGCAGCAGAAGATGGCGGCAGGGGAAAGCCCGGCTGCAGAAATGATTAAAAGCGTCTCGCTGATTATTGCCGGTCTGCTGCTGTTGCTCCCGGGGTTCTTTACCGACTTCCTCGGCCTGCTACTCCTGCTGCCGCCGGTGCAAAAACATCTGACCCTGAAGCTGATGCCGCACCTGCGCTTTAGCCGGATGCCGGGCGGTGGTTTTAGCGCCGGAACCGGAGGCGGGGAGACCTTTGACGGGGAGTACCAGCGTAAAGATGAAGAGCGCGACCGTCTGGATCACAAAGACGACCGCTAACCCATTTGGCCTGATCATAGTCGGGCCGACACCATGCTAATGAGCCGGATACGCGTTGCGCTACCCGGCTTTTTTTATGGCTGGTTTCATTGGGGAAGAACTGCCTTCCGGCGCTTTGGCAGCCACAGCCACAGTGCCGCCATGACAATCA
Source organism: Klebsiella sp. I138 (assembly GCF_051131765.1). NCBI lineage: Bacteria > Pseudomonadati > Pseudomonadota > Gammaproteobacteria > Enterobacterales > Enterobacteriaceae > Klebsiella > Klebsiella sp. I138. Next base: position 3,691,411 of record NZ_CP180447.1, on the reverse strand, counting down.
GGGCGTACAGGCTCTTCCAGCCTACCATCGCCAGCAGAAGCAGACAAAGTACGCTCCCGATGGCGGCTAACACCCGATAGCGCCCGCGTAATAGCCGACAGCCCGCCAGCATGCACAGCAGATAAATCATAATAAAGATGCCGTTGGCATAGACAATCAGCGCATCGAGGTTGATATCCAGCCAGTAGATGCACAGCGTACTGATGACGCAGCAGCCCAGAACCACATTGAGCGCATTGCGTGGGATTTGCCGCGGCGACAGGCGGGCGAGATAGCTCCCCGGTGTGTACTGCGCCTGCGACCAGACCAGGCGGGCAAAGCTCTGGATATAGATATTGAGGCTGGCAAAGCAGGCGAGATAGCCAATGACACAGGCCACCCACAGCGCCTGCACACCAAACAGGCGAACCACAATATTAGGCAGCGACGCGGCGGCAGCCATATTTTCGCCGAAGGCGTGAAAATGGAGCACCAGCACGGTACAGGCCCAGTAAACCGACCCCGCCAGCAGCAGGCCGATCATCAGCGCACGGGGAAAATCGCGCTCGGGGCGTTTAAATTCTGCTGCCAGATGGGCGAAGGCCTCAAGACCGACAAAGCACCAGAACATCACCGACAGAGCGGCAAAAAGCTGAGGGCGGTCAATATTCTCTGGCGGCGGGAAGGGGATCTGTGCCGGGCTAATTCCGCCTCGCCACCAGACAGCGCCAATCAGTGCGACAATAAGGATCGCAACCAGCGTTTGCAGATTGGCGCTGGAGCTTGCACCACGCGACCCGACCCACCAGACGATGGCCAGCGTACCCAGCTCCGCCAGCAGCAGCTGGCTATCGTGCCAGCCAAACAGCGCCTGGCCGAAGCCGGTTGCAATATGCAGGGCCGCCGGGAGCCCGACCGGAATGACCGACAGGAATAGCCAGCCGGTGACGCGTTCCATATGGGAACCAAACGCCATATTCACGAAATGCGCCACGCCGCCTGCGCTGGGAAAGTGGCGGCCAAGTACGGCAAAGACAATGGCTATCGGGAAGACCAGCAGAATCAGCGCGGGCCAGGCCCACAGACTGTTATCTCCCGCAACCAGCGCGGCGAGAGCGGGAACGGCAAAGACGCCGGTGCCGAGTAGCGACGTAGAAAGCAGCCCCACTCCCTGAGCCAGACCCAACTCCTGCTTCAAACCACTCATGATGCTATCCTGCCCTGACAAAAGATCGATGGTATCACAATCGTTTTTGCTTATGACGATGGCCGATCTGTCTCTCATTCTGTGCGTCAGCGCACGAGGAAAAAATTTTTTTTAACTTTCCCCCTTGAAGCCGGAAAACCCACCCCCATCTCTCAGGCACTAGCCGGAAAACCCTATACGGGCCGGTGTCACCCATAACTGATAATGACTTTCTCAAAGGAGAGCTATCAATGAGTATTCGTCCGTTACATGATCGTGTGATCGTCAAACGTAAAGAAGTTGAAACCAAATCTGCAGGCGGCATCGTTCTGACCGGTTCTGCAGCAGCCAAATCAACTCGTGGCGAAATCATCGCTGTCGGTAAGGGCCGCATCCTGGAAAACGGAACTGTGCAGCCGCTGGACGTTAAAGTTGGCGACATCGTTATTTTTAACGACGGCTACGGTGTGAAATCTGAAAAAATCGACAATGAAGAAGTGCTGATCATGTCTGAAAGCGACATTCTGGCAATTGTTGAAGCGTAATTCGCGCGCGAAACTGAACGAATTTGAGGAATAGAAAAAATGGCAGCTAAAGACGTAAAATTCGGTAACGACGCTCGTGTAAAAATGCTGCGCGGCGTAAACGTACTGGCAGATGCAGTGAAAGTGACCCTGGGTCCGAAAGGCCGTAACGTAGTGCTGGACAAATCCTTCGGTGCTCCGGCCATCACCAAAGACGGCGTGTCCGTTGCTCGTGAAATCGAACTGGAAGACAAATTCGAAAACATGGGCGCGCAGATGGTAAAAGAAGTTGCCTCTAAAGCGAACGACGCTGCAGGCGACGGTACTACCACCGCGACCGTACTGGCTCAGGCTATCATCGCAGAAGGCCTGAAAGCCGTTGCTGCTGGCATGAACCCAATGGATCTGAAACGTGGTATCGACAAAGCTGTCGTCGCTGCCGTTGAAGAACTGAAAACCCTGTCCGTACCGTGCTCCGACTCTAAAGCTATTGCTCAGGTTGGTACCATCTCCGCTAACTCCGACGAAACCGTAGGTAAACTGATCGCTGAAGCGATGGATAAAGTCGGTAAAGAAGGCGTGATCACCGTTGAAGACGGTACCGGTCTGGAAGATGAACTGGACGTGGTTGAAGGTATGCAGTTTGACCGCGGCTACCTGTCCCCGTACTTCATCAACAAGCCGGAAACTGGCGCAGTAGAGCTGGAAAGCCCGTTCATCCTGCTGGCTGACAAAAAAGTTTCCAACATTCGTGAAATGCTGCCAGTTCTGGAAGCCGTTGCGAAAGCAGGCAAACCGCTGCTGATTATCGCTGAAGACGTTGAAGGCGAAGCGCTGGCGACTCTGGTCGTTAACACCATGCGTGGCATCGTTAAAGTTGCTGCGGTTAAAGCACCGGGCTTCGGCGACCGTCGTAAAGCTATGCTGCAGGACATCGCAACCCTGACCGGCGGTACCGTTATCTCTGAAGAGATCGGTATGGAGCTGGAAAAAGCGACCCTGGAAGATATGGGTCAGGCTAAACGCGTTGTGATCAACAAAGACACCACCACCATCATCGATGGCGTGGGTGAAGAAGCTGCGATCCAGGGCCGTGTTGCTCAGATCCGTAAGCAGATTGAAGAAGCAACTTCAGACTACGACCGTGAAAAACTGCAGGAACGTGTTGCTAAACTGGCAGGCGGCGTTGCAGTTATCAAAGTCGGTGCAGCCACCGAAGTTGAAATGAAAGAGAAAAAAGCGCGCGTTGACGATGCCCTGCACGCGACCCGTGCTGCGGTAGAAGAAGGCGTGGTTGCCGGCGGTGGCGTTGCGCTGATTCGCGTAGCATCCAAACTGAGCGACCTGCGCGGTCAGAACGAAGACCAGAACGTGGGTATCAAAGTTGCGCTGCGCGCAATGGAAGCTCCGCTGCGTCAGATCGTACTGAACTGTGGCGAAGAGCCGTCTGTAGTCGCTAACACCGTGAAAGCGGGCGATGGCAACTACGGCTACAATGCTGCTACCGAAGAATACGGTAACATGATCGATATGGGTATCCTGGACCCGACTAAAGTGACCCGTTCTGCTCTGCAGTACGCCGCTTCTGTTGCTGGTCTGATGATCACCACCGAGTGCATGGTGACCGACCTGCCGAAAAGCGACGCAGCTGATTTAGGTGCTGCTGGCGGTATGGGCGGCATGGGTGGTATGGGCGGCATGATGTAATCGTGCGCTATACCCCTTAGAAACAAAGAAACCCCCGGGCAGAAATGCTCGGGGGTTTTTCTTTTTCTCATCTTTTTAGTATAAGGTGTACATCCGGGCCAGCGCGTCCAGCTCATTGATCATGGGGAATAACATGCAGGTAAGATATTTAGCAGGGATTGTCGGCGCAGCATTATTGTTAGCGGGTTGCAGTTCCAGCAACGAACTGAGCTCAGGCGGACAGAGCGTACGCTTTGTTGAAGATAAGCCGGGTGCGGATTGCCAGCTGTTGGGGACCGCGACGGGCAAGCAGAGCAACTGGCTGTCCGGTCAGAACGGTGATGAAGGCGGCTCCATGCGTGGCGCAGCTAACGCGCTGCGCAACCAGGCTGCGGCAATGGGTGGTAACGTGATTTATGGCGTGAGCAGCCCGACGCAGAACCTTCTGTCGAGCTTTGTCCCGACCGACAGCGAAATGAACGGTCAGGTCTATAAGTGCCCGAACTGATCTGATTCCATGCCTTTCTCACCGACGGTGAGAAAGCGGCCTGCGAGTCGAGGGTCTGCCAGCTTATCCCCGGCAGACCTTTTCACGAATGTTGTTTTAAGCCTAAATCCAGCGGCGTTTTGCTCGGCTCACCGCCGATTTCTCGCGCCAGCCTCGGCACCATATACCCTGAAACTAACGTCAACAGTTCGCGCATAATCGCCCGGGCTTCTTCGTCTTCGACCATAAAGTGGGCCGCGCCCTGGACTTTATCCAGCACGTGCAGGTAGTAGGGCATGACGCCCGCATCGAACAGTGCATTACTCAGATCGGCCAGCGTGTGCGCGTTGTCGTTGACGCCGCGCAGCAGAACGCTTTGATTCAGTAGCGTGACCCCGGCCCGACGCAGCCGCGCCATCGCGGCACGGAAATCAGCATCGATCTCATTGGCGTGGTTAATGTGATTGACCAGCAGCACCTGCAGCGACGAATCGGTAAAGCGCGTAACCAGCGCATCGGTAATCCGCGCCGGGATAACGACAGGCAGGCGGCTGTGAATGCGCAGGCGCTTAATGTGCGGGATGGCTTCCAGCTGAGTGAGCAACCAGTCAAGCTCATGATCTTTTGCCATCAGCGGATCGCCGCCGGAAAAAATGATCTCATCAAGCTGCGGATGCGCGGCAATATACTCCAGCGCCGCCTGCCAGTTGCGCTTATTGCCCTGATTCTCGGCATAAGGGAAGTGTCTGCGGAAGCAATAACGGCAATTTACCGCGCAGCCGCCCTTGACCAACAGCAGCGCCCGATTGCGGTATTTATGCAGCAGACCCGGCACGACGCTGTGCTGTTCCTCCAGCGGATCGGTGGAAAAACCCGGAGCTGAAATAAACTCGTCCTGCGAGGTAAGTACCTGACGAAGAAGGGGATCGTTGGGGTTCCCCGACTCCATGCGGGCGATAAATGCCCGCGGTACGCGCAGGGGGAAGAGGCGTTTTGCATCGCGTCCCGCCAGCAAGTGGGTATCAGTGTCTACATTTAAAAGATGCAGCAGTTCGTCAGGACTGGTCACAACATCTGCAAGTTGCGTTAACCAATCTTCTCTGGATGGGGTATTTAGGGTTACAATATGCGCCATTTTGTGGCTTAGCTACCAATTAACAAATTTAGAGGGCCTTATGGCGACTTACTATAGCAACGATTTTCGTGCCGGTCTTAAAATCATGATGGACGGCGAACCTTATGCCGTTGAAGCCAGTGAATTCGTAAAACCAGGCAAAGGCCAGGCTTTTGCGCGCGTTAAGCTGCGCCGCCTGCTGACCGGGACTCGCGTAGAGAAAACCTTCAAATCTACCGACTCCGCTGAAGGCGCAGACGTTGTTGATATGAACCTGACCTACCTGTACAACGACGGTGAGTTCTATCATTTCATGAACAACTCCACTTTCGAGCAGCTGGCTGCCGACGCGAAAGCCGTTGGCGATAATGCTAAATGGCTGCTGGATCAGGCTGAATGCATCGTGACCCTGTGGAACGGTCAGCCTATCTCTGTTACCCCGCCGAACTTTGTTGAGCTGGAAATCGTTGAAACCGATCCAGGCCTGAAAGGTGACACCGCAGGTACCGGCGGCAAGCCAGCGACCCTGACCACTGGCGCAGTGGTTAAAGTTCCGCTGTTCGTTCAGATTGGCGAAGTCATCAAAGTGGATACTCGCTCTGGCGAATACGTATCCCGCGTGAAGTAATCATGCCATAGAGAGTTGGCGCAGCAGCGTGCTGCGCCTGCTATCGCCGTCAAAGAAACAGCAGGCCATCAACCGCAGGCAAGGAAGATGAATAACCCGATAAAACTTCTGCTCGTGCTCTCTCTGAGCGCCGCTTTGCTGACCGGCTGCAATACCGTCCGCGGCGTTGGCGAAGATATCCGGGGGCTGGGGCATGCTATTTCGCACGCGGTCAGCTAGCGCCTTTTTAGTTGATTGTTTTGATTTATCACCGCTTCGCCGTACCGTTTCGCTTACACCTTTCGTTTCATCCCTCCTTTTCTCTTAAAAAACGCTGAGATCCCGCCATCCTGGGTCAGGTTGTCTATGCTTATAAGGCACGATAACTAAAACTGGTAATAAGGATGACATTATGGTGAAAAAAGCAATTGCAGCGTTCTTTACGGTTTTGGCCCTTTCTTCTGTGTTGACCGCATGTAATACAACGCGTGGTGTTGGTCAGGATATTTCAGAAGGTGGCAGCGCCATTTCCGGTGCCGCGAATAAGGCTCAGCAATAGACCCCGACGGTACGGTTGTCGGCCGTACCGTTCTTCCCATCGTGCGTTCTGCTGGTTATAATCTCTCCGCTTTCATCCACACCTTGCGGGACGACCCGTAAGCGTATCGCATTCGGGGACGGCCCCATAAAGGGAGTCCTATGTCCTGGTTCGTTTTGTTTATCGCCGGTCTGCTGGAAGTGGTCTGGGCGGTTGGTCTGAAATACACCCATGGGTTTAGTCGCCTGGTGCCAAGCGTGATAACCATTGTTGCCATGGTGCTCAGCATGGCGCTGTTGTCATGGTCGATGAAAACGCTGCCTGTCGGCACCGCCTATGCTGTCTGGACGGGCATTGGCGCAGTCGGTGCGGCCATCACAGGTATCGTCCTGCTGGGCGAATCTGCCAGCGCCATGCGAATTGCCAGCCTGGCGTGTATCGTGGTCGGCATTATCGGGCTGAAGATCAGCGCGCACTGACTAGTAGCGCTGGTTGACCCAAATAAGCTTGCTGACGTCGAAGCCCTGTCGGGTGGCAATGTCCAGCATCTGCTGTTTGACTTCCGGTGAGATTTTCGGCGAGCGGGCCAGCAGCCAGAGATAATCGCGGTCTGGCCCGCAGACCAGCGCATAGTGATAATCTTTATCCAGGGCGATCACGTTGTAGCCGCCGTAGAAAGGTCCAAAAAAGGAGACTTTCAGCGCCGCACGAGTCGGCTGGCCGGTGAAGTACGCTACGCCATCGGTTTTCTGCCACATACCCCGGTCGGGGTTATAGCCTTTATTCACCACGTCCAGCCCGCCATCGTCGCGCAGGCTGTAGGTGGCGGTCACTTTCTCAAGACCACTTTCAAACTGATGGTCGAAGCGAGCGATTTCATACCAGGTGCCGAGATAGCGCTGGGTATCAAACGGACTGACCACCGTTACGCCTTGTGGCGGCGTTGGCGTGCTACAGGCGACAACCAGAAACGACGCGGCGACAACCGCAATAATAGGCAGCACACGCATAGCATTTTCCTTGCTGGCTTTTTAGCTAAGTGTAGATTCTGTCGGGAAAAAAGCGGGGATATTTTCTGCAAAAGAGAGCCCGGTAACAGAATGCTACCGGGCTTCAGGGACGTTAAATAAACAACACGCCAATCAGCGTCACGACGGTCAGAATGGCGGCCAGGCCGTAGAAGACCCACTTACCATTCGGGACGTGAATTTTCAGATCGTGCATGGCGTGATGGATTCGGTGAAGCCCGCACCACAGCGGCAGGACGATCATCAGGAAGATGAAGGCGCGACCGACAAAACTGTGGGCAAAGCCCAGTACGCGTTCGTAGCTGAACGCATCGCCCGGCGCCAGGCCTAACGGCAGCAGAATACCGACCAGCAGTACCATGACCGGAGCGACAATCGCGCCCCACATACCGCCTGCGCCAAACAGGCCCCAGAAGACGGGTTCATCAGAGCGTTTTGGGTTGGGATTGATCATTTCAGCCTCCTTACCAGAACAGGGCAACAAACAGGATGACTACGGTCACCAGTGCGGTCACCACCCAAAGCCCTTTAATGACCGGCTCTGGCCCCATTTTTTCACCCTTGATAATGATATTGGCGGCTTTCGGCGCCAGCTCAAACCAGGTTTTGGTGTGCAGTAACGCGGCGGCAAGCGTGATCAGGTTCAGGATCACCACGATGGGGTTTTGCAGAAAACCCACATAGCCAGCCCAGCTTTCTGCGCCATGCTTCAGGGCAAACAGCCCGTAAATTAGTACGATACTGAACCATACCGTGGGCAATGCGGTTCCTTCACGCACCATGTAGAAGCGATAAAACGGCAGTTTTTTCCACCAGGTGGACGTCATCGGCCGCACATAGGGTTTGCGTTTAGTCGTCATCATGCACTCCTTAGCGTGGTTTCAGGGTGGCGATAAGAAAGTCTTTCGAACTTTCTACCTTGCCCTGCTGAATGGCGGCTGCCGGATCGACATGCTTCGGACACACTTCAGAGCAATAGCCCACGAAGGTACAGGTCCAGACGCCGTTCTGACCGTTAAGCTGCGCCATGCGTTCCTTTTTGCCGTGGTCGCGGCTGTCTTCGTTGTAGCGATGGGCGAGAGTGATAGCCGCCGGACCGATAAACTCCGGATTAAGACCAAACTGCGGGCAGGCGGCATAGCACAGGCCGCAGTTGATGCAGCCGGAGAACTGATGGTATTTCGCCATCTGCGCCGGAGTTTGCTTGTTTGGACCCTGATCCGGTGTACGCGTGTTGCCGATAATGTAGGGCTTAATCGCCTCCAGGCTTTCGATAAAGTGGGTCATGTCGACCACCAGATCGCGCTCAATCGGGAAGTTGGCCAGCGCCTCAACCTTAATGCCCTTGGTGTATTCGCGCAGGAAGGTTTTACAGGCCAGTTTTGGCACTTTGTTGACCATCATCCCACAGGAGCCGCAGATTGCCATACGACAAGACCAGCGGTAGCTGAGGTCAGGTGCAAGGTTATCTTTGATGTAACCCAGCGCGTCGAGCAGCGAGGTTTGCTCATCATAAGGCACTTCATAGAATGCGCTGTGCGGTGCCGTGTCTACTTCCGGGTTGTAGCGCACCACTTCAATCTTGAGGTTTTTCATCTCAGCCATTTGTCGTCTCCTTCTTCTCGGCTGCTTCCGCTTCTGCGCCATATACGCGTTTCGCCGGCGGCAGAGTGGTGATTTTCACATCGCCGTAATCCAGGCGCGTGGTGCCATCTGCATCGCGGAAAGCAAGCGTATGCTTGAGGAAATTGACATCATCACGTTCGGTGCAGCCTTCATCCAGACGCTGGTGCGCACCGCGTGACTCTTTACGTGCAATAGCGGAGTGCGCCATACATTCGGCAACGTTCAGGCCATGGCCCAGTTCGATGGTGTAAAGCAGGTCGGTATTGAAGACGCTGGAGTTGTCGGTGATACGTACGCGTTTAAAGCGTTCCTGAAGCTCCGCCAGCTTATCGACGGTTTTCTGCATGAGCTCCGGCGTACGGTAAATACCGCAGCCTTCTTCCATCGACAGCCCCATTTCGTCGCGAATTTTCGCCCAGTTCTCGTTCCCTTCCTGATTGACGAGATCTTTAAGGCGTTTTTCCACGTCGGCGGCCTGTGCATCCAGCGCCGTGCCGTTTGCTTCTCCGGCTTCCGCCGCACGCTTCATCGCTTGTTCACCGGCGAGACGACCAAATACCACCAGTTCTGCCAACGAGTTGGAACCGAGGCGGTTGGCGCCATGCAGACCGACGGAAGAACATTCGCCGACTGCAAACAGGCCTTTAATCCGTGTTTCGCACTGCTGGTCAGTTTCAATGCCGCCCATGGTGTAGTGTGCGGTCGGGCGGACCGGAATTGGTTCTTTCACCGGATCAACGCCGACATAGGCTTTTGCCAGCTCGCAGATAAACGGCAGGCGCTCAAGCAGCTTTTTCTCACCGAGATGGCGTAAATCGAGATAGACCACATCGCCGCGCGGCGTCGGGATGGTGTTGCCTTTACGCCATTCATGCCAGAAGGCCTGGGAGACTTTGTCGCGCGGACCGAGCTCCATGTATTTGTTTTTAGGCTCGCCCAGCGGCGTTTCCGGACCCATGCCGTAGTCTTGCAGATAACGGTAGCCGTTTTTATTGACCAGAATACCGCCTTCACCGCGGCAGCCTTCCGTCATCAGAATCCCGGATCCCGGCAGGCCGGTTGGGTGATACTGGACAAACTCCATATCGCGCAGCGGGACGCCGTGGCTCAGTGCCATGCCCATCCCGTCGCCGGTGACGATGCCGCCGTTGGTGTTGTAGCGATAGACGCGTCCCGCACCGCCGGTGGCCATGACCACCGCGTTTGCGCGGATTTGGACCAGGGAACCTTCCATCATATTCATCGCCACCAGGCCGCGGGCCTGGCCATCGTCGACGAGAATGTCGAGGACGAAGTGTTCGTCGAAGCGTTGGATTTGCGGGAACTGGAGGGAGGTCTGGAACAGGGTATGCAGCATATGGAAGCCGGTCTTATCGGCGGCAAACCATGTGCGTTCGATTTTCATCCCGCCGAAGCGGCGCACGTTGACACTGCCGTCCGGGCGACGGCTCCACGGGCACCCCCACTGCTCAAGCTGGGTCATTTCCGTGGGACAATGATGGACGAAGTAATCGACGACATCCTGCTCGCAGAGCCAGTCGCCGCCGGCGACGGTGTCGTGAAAGTGGTACTCAAAGCTATCATGATCCTGCGCAACGGCGGCAGAACCTCCTTCGGCCGCCACGGTATGGCTGCGCATGGGATAGACTTTTGAAATCAGTGCGATTTTGGCATTTGGATTTGCCTGCGCCGCGGCAATAGCAGCACGAAGACCTGCTCCGCCAGCGCCAATAATGGCAAGATCGGCTTGAAAAGTTTGCACGACATTCCTCCAGTTTTTGTTTATTTCGCCGCCGGACTGGCGAAAATGTATCACTGCTCCTTTATAGGTAAAGGAGTATAGCCGCAGGGTTGATGGGGAAAATTGATGTGTTCGATTTTTTTGTCAATATGTGCGCCGGTTTATCAGTCTGGGTGATGAATTGTCACTGACAATAAGTTTCCCGAATGTCATATGGCCGACGTTCAGGCACAAAATTTGTCTCACCCGACGGTTACGAGTAGACTTCGTGCCCTTGTATGAAATCGGAGAAAGTAACATGAGCGAGACGGCAACCTGGCAGCCGAGCGCGTCCATTCCAAACCTGTTAAAACGCGCGGCGATAATGGCGGAAATTCGCCGTTTCTTTAGCGACCGTGGCGTGCTGGAGGTGGAGACGCCTTGTATGAGTCAGGCAACGGTGACGGATATTCACTTATTTCCGTTCCAGACCCGTTTCGTCGGCCCTGGCTATTCGCAGGGGATGGATCTTTATCTGATGACCAGCCCGGAATACCATATGAAGCGTCTGCTGGCCGCGGGCTGCGGTCCGGTGTTCCAGCTGTGTCGTAGCTTCCGCAATGAAGAAATGGGGCGCCACCACAACCCGGAATTCACCATGCTGGAGTGGTATCGTCCGTGCTATGACATGTATCGCCTGATTAACGAAGTCGATGATTTACTCCAGCAGGTACTGGAGTGTCAGCCGGCGGAAAGCCTCTCTTATCAGCAGGCGTTTTTGCGCCATCTTGAACTTGATCCGCTGTCAGCAGATAAAACGCAGTTGCGTGAAGCGGCGGCGAAACTCGATCTGAGCAATATTGCCGATACGGAAGAAGACCGGGATACCCTGCTGCAGCTGCTGTTTACCATGGGCGTTGAGCCGCATATTGGTAAAGATCGCCCGGCCTTTATCTATCACTTCCCGGCAAGCCAGGCCTCTCTGGCGCAGATCAGCACCGAAGATCACCGCGTCGCTGAGCGCTTTGAGGTTTACTACAAGGGAATTGAGCTGGCGAATGGCTTCCATGAACTGACCGATGCGCGCGAACAGCAGCAGCGTTTTGAACAGGATAACCGCAAGCGTGCGGCCCGTGGTCTGCCGCAGCAGCCGATTGATACTAATCTGCTGGGTGCGCTGCAGGCTGGCCTGCCGGACTGCTCCGGTGTGGCGCTGGGGGTGGATCGCGTGGTGATGCTGGCGCTGGGCGCTGAAAGCATCGGTGAAGTGATTGCCTTTACCGTTGATCGCGCCTAGGTTCCGTCACCTATGCAGGTGAGTGTTGCGCCGCTGAAGCATGCAGGCAACCCGACGGCAGCTGTCGCCGGGTTGACTGCGAGTTAGCGAGATATCTCAAAAATGGCCGCCGAGCGCGGCGGCATAGTGACCGTCAGGACCTCCTGTTCACTGTGCCAGACGGTGTTATGTTGCACGGTAGATGGATAGCCCTGTTGTACGCTGCCTTTAATCCCTGTCAGCGGTAGCGCGCAGCTCTCTTGCGATCCCTCGCGTCGCCAGACCGCCAGCCACACCTTACCTTCAGCAGATTTCATTCCCAGGGCCACCCATTCGTCGGTAAAGCTTGAGAGCCCCAGCGGCCAGAACGGTAGCCCGGTGTTGATGTGTTGGCGCAACGTTTTGTAGTAGCGAATAGCCTCTTTGACCTGTTGAAAGCCCCGATCGGAGAGTTCTGCCAGATGGCCGCTCTGGTGAATGCGCAGCAGCATCGCCGAGACCTGATTAAAGATGACTGCTTGTTCATCGTCATCGCGCAGCGGATAGGACCAGATGGCCGCCTGCTCCGGCGTTACGGCGGTAGGGGCATTGGCGGCAATGGTCGCATACTTCAGGTAATCTTCTTGATCGCTGGTGGACTGGATAGAGCAGCGGCTCAGCATGGCATAATCCATCCGCAGGCCGCCGCTACCGCAGTTTTCAATGATCAGCTGCGGATAGCGGGCAAACACGCGATCCAGCCACGCCAGCCAGGCCCGGTTATGTTTCAACAGACCATCACCGGCGCTATCAGCGTTCTGTTCGGTGCCGATGCCGGGTTCAATGTTGTAATCCATTTTGATATAGCCGACACCATATTCAGTGACCAGCCGGTCGATCACTTCATCGGCATGGCGAATGACCGCCGGGCTGGTAAAGTCCAGCTGGTAACGGCTGCGGTCAAACACTCGTTTACCGTGGCGCATGAAGAACCAGCTGTCGTCGGTTTCCTCCAGTTTGGGTGATTTCACACCCATGACTTCCAGCTCCAGCCACAGCCCTGGGATCATGCCTTTTTCGCGAATATAGCGAATCACGTGCTGAATGCCTTCAGGGAAACGCTCTTCGCTCGGTAGCCACTGGCCCACGCCGTTCCACCATGCACCTTTGTCATACCAGCCGCAGTCGATACAGAAATATTCGGCCCCGGCTTCAGCGGCGGCATCGATCAGCGGCAGTAGTTTTGCCGTCGTGGGATCGCCAAATAAGCAGTTCATGTAGTCGTTGAAGATAACGCCCAACTGCTGGTTATCATCATTGAGGCGCCGGGTGCGGCGGCGGTACTGGGTTAAGGTCGCCATGGCATCGGTGAAGCCCGCCTGGGAGACCCCTATTGCCACCGGGACAGAACAGAACGCGTCGCCGGGCTGCAGCTGTTTAAACCAGTGATGATAAAACTCATTCGGTCCACCTAACTGCAAATAGAGATGGTTGGCCTGATCGCCGATTTCCCAGTGCCATGAGCCGTTATGCTCAATTTGCCAGAACAGGCCGGCGCCGGTGCAGCGGTCTTCCAGATAGCCCATTGGCAGGTATTCTTTGCTCGACCACGCGCCGGTATTACTGTAATGCAGCGGTTTTGATGAGCGCTGCAACCCTTTCTGAATACAGGGCATGAACCCTAATTCATCAAACCGGTACTGCCGCCATTGCAGTTCACGGGTCCAGCTGTTGTGGGGAATATGCAATGTGAAGTTATCACCCCAGTTTTTGGCGCTCTCTTTGGCAATGCCGTTAATCACGAAGCTGGAAAGGTACTCTACGGTAAAAGCCTGGTGGCCTTGATTACGAATGACGCTCCAGCTGCGTATTAGCGCCAGATGGGTATAAAACTGATAATGAACCTCAACCTGTGCGGCGGTGTTGGTGTCATACAGGGTAAAAACCAGCTTGCGCCCGTCACGATTGTGGGAGTCCTGGTGTTGTTGGTAGCGTAGCGTATAGCCTGGAGCCGTAGCAGTGAACCCGGCGCCATGTCGTTCAAGCGGCTTATCCAGCCCGGAAATATTGACTTCAACCAGATTAAAGCGCGATTGCTCATCGTGGTTTGGCCCGATGGTGTCGGCATTAAACGGCAGGGCGGAAAAATGCAGCAGACGCGCCCGGTCGGCCAAATCGAAAACCATGGTAATACCGTTTTCAATGACGGATAAAAACTCTGACATATCAACTCCTGAATCGCAGGGTTATACGGTTGGCGCGGGGTGCAGTACCCGATTGCGCGATAATGTGAAAACAGAAATAACGGTGAAGCACAGTGCGATAATGCCGAGGACGGTATAGGACTGTTTAAAACCCATCGCATCGTACATACCGCCGATGGCAGTGCTCATGAAGATTTGGCTGAATTGCTTGGCGAACTGGAAGCCAATTAAGTACACGGTGGCAGACAGTCGCCAGTCGAAATTGGCGGCGATGTATTTCAGAGTGGCGATAATCAGGATCGAACTTTCGAAGCCGTGTAATAGCTTCATGGTAGATATCATGATCGGGCCGGTGGCCATTGCGCTGCCGATAATACGGAAGGTCATGATAAAACCGCAGTACAGCAGGGCGTTTTTGGGGCCAATACGATTGACGATGGCCGGTGCGAAAAACATGGTTAACGCATCAAGGAAAATCTGTACGGTGTAGAGATAGCCAAATACTTCTGCACCCCGTTCGCGAGTGGCGAAAAAGCTGCTGTAATAGACGGCAAACTGCTGATCGTAGGTTTCATAAACGGCCCCAACGCCTACCATATACAGCACCAGAAACCAGAAGCGTCCTGTTTGCAGCAGGGCCAGCACATCGCCGCGGTCTATTTTTACCCGCTGTGGGCTAAGCGCATCGTCTCGTATATGCAGGCCTGGGCGGAAGAAACAGAGCAGCACGGCGAGGATCAGTCCGGCACAGCTTGCCATGATAAAAATGTAGTTGGGGTTAATCGCGAAAAGCTTACCGGAAATAAAGGTACCGACCGCCGCCCCGATACCGCCCCACATTCTGGCACGGCCAAATTCAAATCCTTCGAGACGAGAAATTTTATCGATCCACGCCTCACAGATCCCGCAGCCGCAACCGAACGTCAGACCGATGAAGACGCCGCCCGCCAGAGCCCCGGCGATAATATTGATTTTGAGTAACGGGGCGAACACCCAGATCCACCAGGGGGCAAAAGCAATCATCAGCCCCGCCAGCATCCACATCAGGTGTTTACGGAAATTGAGCTTATCGGCAAGGATGCCGAAGACGGGCTGGAAAACCACGGCGACAATGGCGATGCAGGTATACACCATGCCGACTTCGGTTGAGCGAATGCCAATTTTTTCCGTTAGCCATAATGACAGCCAGGGAAAGCAAGAACCCCAGCCGATAAAGAAAAAGAGAAACCATATGCTCGAGAGCAGGTAGTTCTCTTGCTTCATACCCTTTGCCGATAACATATAAAACCTCATTTTTAGTAAACAAGATATTGTTACCTTAAAAATTAACTTAGCGTTCTGGGAAGAAGGCAATCAATGAAGCGTGAATAAGATCATGTTTCAAAAACAATTGAGCAATATATTTCATGGTGATAGCTAATATTTCCATATTTATCGTGGCGGGATTTTTGGCTTAAAAAATCGAGGGTTGCTGTGGACACGGCATAAATCTATAGTTAACGAATTGCTGTTTCTTTATTTTTTATTGGGAGCGACATGACAAAGCCGGTCAGGATCAGAGGTATTGCCGAGGCGTGCGGGCTGTCCGTCGCTGCGGTATCCCGGGCCCTCAAAGGGCAGCCGGGACTCAGGGAAGATACCCGGCAGAGAGTCATCGCGGTGGCGAAGGAAATGGGATACGACTTTTCCCGTCTGCGGGGAGATAAAATTAAGCGTGTCCTGTTTTTGCTCCATCGCCAGCATGATATTGCCCGTGCACTGCCTTTTTATTCCTTGCTGTTGCTCGGCGTGGAGGACCACTGTCGTGAGCAGGGGATTGCGATGAGCTTTCTCTCTATCGGGCCTGGCGATAATGTTGATGAACAAATTGCATTGCATCACCCTGATGCCCTTATTTGTGCCGGGTATTTTGAAAGCGCGTTGATCATGGCGATACAGAAGGCGAAACTGCCGATGGTGCTGGTCGATTTATGGGCCCCTGACCTGCCCTGTGTGAACCTGGATAACCAGCATGGCGGGTATCTGGCGACGCGCCATTTGATCGACACCGGGCGCAAGCGTATTGCCTTTCTTGCCAGCACCGCCGCCCACTACAGTATTCGTCAGCGGGAAAAGGGCTATCGTCAGGCGTTATATGAAGCACAGATGATGATGCCGCCGGAATATGAAGTGATTGCTTCACCGCTGGGGGATACCAACCAGTCGCTGGTGACGGCAATGAATGAGCTGTTGTCACTACCGGTACCACCGGATGCCATCTTCGCCTATAACGATGTGACGGCGATTGCGGCCATGAATATTTGTGAACGCCGCGGGGTCCGTGTCCCACAGGATATTGCCATTATCGGCTTCGATGATATTGCGCCTGCGGCGTGGAGCCGTCCGGCGCTGACCACTATCGCGGTCGACAAACATCAGCTCGGTTATCGGGCTGTGGGACTGTTGCTGGAAGGCATGATGCAGGCGGATGAAATGCTGCCCGTCACGCTGGTGGTAAGAGAAAGTACCGGGGGATAGCTCCCCCGGATGGTTTTACAGACTTCCTGCCGTGCGGTTGGATTTCCCTGCCGAGGTCAACGACTTACTGGTTTTCAGGCCATCAATGCTTTCCAGACGCATCTGGAACGGCGGGAATGGCATATCGATGCCGTGTTCGCGATAGCCGGCCAGAATCAGCTGGTGTATCTCGTGACGCAGCGGCATGCGATGCCCCATTTCGGCGGCGTAAATACGCAGCTCGAAAATCTGAATTCCCTGCTGCAGATCGACGAGGAACGCCTCTGGCGCCGGTGTATCGATCACCAGCGAGCAGCGGTGAGCGGCGGCGATCAGGATCTGCGTAACCTCTTCAGTATTGGCATCCGCTGGCGCCGGGATAGTTAACACCACGCGAGTGACCGAGTCAGAGAGCGACCAGTTGATAAACTGCTCGGTGATGAAGGCCTTGTTAGGCACAATAATCTCTTTACGGTCCCAGTCGCTGATGGTGGTCGCGCGGGTATTAATGCGGGTGACGCTACCGGTCAGATCGCGGATCGTGACCGTATCGCCAATACGTATGGGTTTTTCAAACAGGATAATCAGGCCAGAGATAAAGTTAGCGAAGATTTCCTGAAGACCAAAGCCCAGTCCCACACCGAGCGCGGCGACCAGCCACTGCAGCTTCGCCCATTCAATCCCGATCATTGAGAAGCCCATCAGGCCACCAATCAGCATCAGCAAATATTTGGTGATGGTAGTGATGGCATACCCGGTCCCCGGGGTGAGATCGAGGTGTTGCAGAATCGCCAGCTCCAGCAGCGCCGGGAAATTTCGTACCAGCTGGGTGGTGATAATCAGCACCAGAATGGCAATCAGGACAGCGCCGAGCGTAATCGGCTCCAGGCTTTCAACGCCCTGCACCGTCGAGGTGACATCCCACAAGGAGATATTTTCGAGGAAGCCGAACGCGGAGTGAATTTCTGACCACAGGACGATCACCGACACCAGCGCGATTAGCATTAGCAGTGAACGGACCAGGCGCAAGGACTGAGTACTGATCGCGTCGAGATCGATTTCACTCACTTCGCTTTCTGCCGATCCTTCAGGGCTGCTGGAATGAGCTACATCGTCTTCGCCACGGGCACGCTGAGCAAGAATTTCCGCTCGCCGATGTTTCGCGCGGTCGAAGGCCAGCCGACGTCGCTGAATCAGCATCCAGCGGCGGATGATGTGATAGACCACCAGCAGCAGGAACCAGATAGCGACGGAGGTCTCCAGTCTAGCCAGCAGCGCCTGGGCGGTAGCCAGATAGCCGATAGCCGCTGCCAGCATCGCGATTAACGGCGCGCCGAGCAGCAGGTTCCACAGCATCCGGTTAAGCATATTATCGCCGTTCCCGGACTTATCGAGATACAGCGGGATCCCGGCGTGCTTCAGGCTCAGGGTCACCAGCGCCAGCGCCCCGCAAATCAGCAGGAAGCACAGGCGGCCGAGCGAAGCGGAAAACTCACGGTCGTTAAGATTATCAAACATGATCAGCGCGATAATCAGCGGGACGATCAGGCCAATGCTCATCAGATAGTAGCGCATGGCTTTGGTGACCCGGCTACGCGGCCAGCCGAAGTGCGCGATAAACAGGCCGTTCGGACGCGCGAAGGTGGCGCAAATCATCACCACCCACAGCAGCGGCACCGTGGCGGTGACGCTTTCGCCGATCGCCACGGCCAGCGGGTAGGGCCATGCCGATTGCAGGCCGTAACCCAGCGTCATCCACAGAACGGGGAGGGGAGAGGCCACCAGTATCGACCAGAACACCGTGCGCAGCGTGAGCCAGAAATGATCCTGGGTCACTTTGCCGACGCGGGCGCTGGAGCGTTCGAGGAAGCGAGTAAAGTGGCGGCGCGAGCTGATGCTAAAGCCGACCAGAATCAGCGCCCCGAACAGCGGCAGCAGCGTTTCCTTGCTGGTTAACATCATCGCGCTGGCTTTGCCAAGCTGGCTGACGGTATCGAGAGAGACCAGACGACGCAGGTCGTGGACGATTTCCAGCGGCCATGAAAAACCGATTGGGCTGACGTCCGAGGTCCAGAACAGATAGCGGTGCGTTGCTTCGTTGATCTCTTTCAGCGCGTCTTCCAACTGGCTGTTGGAGACTTTCAGCTTGGTCAGCTCCAGAATCAGCGTATCGCCGCCCTGCAGCAGCGAGTTGAGCAGTTCACCTTGCGTACGCAGCTGTGCTTCAAGAATGCGATTTTGTTCGCTGGTGAGCGGCTCACCGTCTGCCTGGCGAAGCAGGCGTAGCTGCGGCTGGCTGCTCAGCAGATCCTCATAATGCAGGCGCTGTACCCGCAGCTGTGCCATTTCGGTATCCAGCTGCTGTGGTTTCGGCGTTTCCGGCAGACGAGCTACCTGGGCGCGTAAAGCTTCGCCGAGCAGATTGGAGGACCCGAGCCACTGTGACTGTTCGCGTAGGGTATTTAACGCCTGGCGGACCTGCAGCGTTTGGTTGGCTGCCTGACGCTGCTGCGAGGCCACCAGATCCATGCGCTGGGCCTGCTGGTTCAGCGCCTGAGACAGCTCGCGGTTGACTTTAAACTGGGCCACGAGCTCAGGCGGCAGGTTCTCGCTGTTTTCCGCCAGCAGCTCGGTGCTTTCCAGTGCTTTTTCTGCTTCACGCTGACGCTGGCTATTAAGCTGATTACGCAGCGCCTGCAGGTAGCCGTCGAGCAGCTTGCCCTGCTTCTGCGCCAGCTCGCCGCGCATCCGCGACAGCTCCTGGCGATTGTTTGCCGAAAGCTGAGCCAGATCCAGCTCGTTCACCAGCGCTTTCAGACGCGCAGATTCCGCCTGCAGGCCGAGATTCTGAGCCTGTGCCAGCGGGGTATTGCTGTTCTGCGCGCCGACCCGGCGTTCCACTTCATTCAGCTGACGTCGCGCGTCGGTCTGCTGCTGCGGAAGCTGATTAAGCGAATCGGCGATATCGCGCGCGCGTTCCTGCTCCTGTTGCGCCTGACGGCTGGCTTCGAGCAGCTGGCTGCTGACCTGCAGGATTTCCTGGTTCAGGGCATCGGTGGAGAGGCTGGTTGAGGCCTGGCGCGGTTCATCGGGCAGATTGCCGATTTGTGAACGCAGCGTCTGGAAAAGTTTGGGGAAGTTATCGATAACCTGCTGATACTGACGCGCGCGCTCAAGAGAGGCGCTGCGTTCCTCAAGGGCGTTCAGTGCAGACTGTAAAGCTTCAACGGTACCAGGCTGGGCGGGTTTTGCCGCCTTCGCCTGTTCCAGTTCCTGAGCGATCAGTTTCGCATCGGGGGCTGTCGCTGCGTACGCCCCCAGACTGAGGCTCCAGGCCAGCAGGAAAATATATATCAGGCGCACGGCATAACCCTTTTTTGTCAGGAATTAACCTTCGTCTTGCGTCGCATCGCTCAGTGGGCTGGCGTCTTCTGCGGTTGCGGACATGGTCTCTACGGCAGTTGCCAACGGCTGGCCAAGTTTGGTGACGGAGAGATTTTGCAGCTGTTCAACCAGCTTCACCTTGCCCGGAGCAAACAGGTTGATAACCGTCGAACCGAGCTTAAAGCGGCCCATTTCCTGGCCTTTCAGCAGCGCGATGGAACCTTCGCTGTCGCCCGCAGGCCAGGTCCAGCGTTTGATGACGCCTTCACGCGGCGGAGTCACCGTACCGGACCAGACGGTTTCGATGCTGCCCACAATCGTCGCACCGACCAGGATTTGCGCCATCGGGCCAAACTCAGTATCAAACAGGCAGATAACGCGCTCGTTACGGGCAAACAGATTCGGAACGTTCTGCGCGGTCAGGTGGTTAACGGAGAACAGATCCCCCGGGACGTAGATCATCTCGCGCAGGATACCGTTGCACGGCATGTGCACGCGGTGATAGTCACGTGGTGACAGATAGGTGGTGGCGAAGGTGCCGTTGCGGAACAGTTCGGCCATCTGGTAGTTACCCGCCAGCAGCGCTTCCAGGGTGTAGTTGTGGCCTTTCGCCTGCAAAATTTTGTCATCTTCGATAGCGCCCAACTGACTGATGGCACCATCAGCCGGCATGACCAGCACGTTAGGATCGGTGTTCAACGGACGCGCGTCTTCGCGCAACGGGCGCACGAAGAAATCGTTGAAGGTGCGGTAGCTGGCGGTATCCGGTTTTTGCGCCTCTTTCATATCGACCTTGTAGCATTTCACGAACAGATCGATGACCAGTTTCGTCAGCCAACCCGCTCGTTTGCTCGCACCCCAGCCTGCGAGGCGGGTGAGCCACAGTTTAGGCAGAATGTATTGCAGTGAAAGTTTAAGATCGTTTAACAAGGTAGCCTCCAGGCCATTATTTGTCGTTCCTGACCCCGCAAACGTGCGGGGACCTGAAAAAAGGGGGACGATTCTAACGATGCTCAGCTTAAATGTCAGTCATCGGATGATGAAAAGCTTTTACGCGTTTTTACCTGTACCTGCGTCATGCTTTCCAGAATGCGGTGATAGTTTTCAAAACGGCTCTCGGCAATGCGGCCATTTTCTACCGCCTCACGAATGGCACAGCCCGGATCGGTATCGTGCTTACAGTCGCGATATTTACAACGACCTAAATAGTCATGGAATTCGACAAAACCGTGGGTAATTTGTTCCGCGTCCAGATGCCACAGCCCGAATTCGCGTACCCCGGGGGAGTCGATGACATCGCCGCCGTGCGGGAAGTGGTAGAGGCGCGCGGCGGTAGTGGTGTGCTGACCGAGACCTGAGTTGTCTGACACGTCATTGGTCAGGATCTGATCTTCATGCAGACCCAGCAGTGCGTTCAGCAGACTTGATTTACCTACCCCGGACTGTCCGGCAAAGATACTGATACGGTCGGTGAGGGCTTCCTCAAGCGGCTTGAGGCCGTCCTGAGTACGGCTGGAGACCATCAGGACCTGATAACCGATGCCGCGGTAGATATCCATTTGCTCATTAACGAAGGCCATGCCGTCGTCATCCAGCAGGTCGGTCTTATTGAGCACAATCAGCGGCTCAACGTCCAGCGTTTCGCAAGCCACCAGATAGCGGTCAATAATGTTGAGTGACAGCTCGGGGAGGATCGCGGAAACAATGACGATTTGATCGATGTTAGCGGCAATGGGTTTGACGCCATCGTAGAAGTCCGGTCGCGTCAGTACGGAGGTACGATCGTGCACCGCTTCAACGATTCCTTTCACGTTGACGCCGTCAGCGGCATCTTTGCCCGGCCTCCAGACCACGCGATCGCCGGTAACCAGCGAACGGATTGTGCGGCGAATGTTGCAGCGGTGAACGCTACCGTCGGCGGATTCGACATCGGCATGCATGCCAAAGCGGCTGATGACGATCCCTTCAGAGGTCTCACCAAACAGGTTGTCATCGTAATCGGCCTTCTCCGAAGTCGTTTTCAGGCGGCGCTGGTGGTTGGCCTTCACGCGGCGCTGTTGGCCTTTGGAGAGTTTATTTTTACTCAATCGAACTGGCTCCTGGTCGCCCTAAGTGGGCAAAACCTCTATGATACACGCTATCTAAGATGAATATCGACCCGTCATCTTGCAAGATGCTGGTACGTTGTTTTGCCTGCATCCTGAAGTTTTACGGGCCAGAATTGTAAAATTATGGGTGGAAAATAGCATGAGTGCAGATGAAAACAACCTGATTTGGATCGATCTCGAAATGACCGGGCTGGATCCTGAGCGCGATCGCATTATTGAAATCGCCACTCTGGTGACCGATGCGCACCTGAATATTCTGGCGGAAGGGCCGACGATTGCGGTTCATCAGTCTGACGCACAGCTGGCGCTGATGGATGAGTGGAACGTGCGTACCCATACCGGAAGCGGGCTGGTCGAGCGCGTCAAGGCCAGCACTCTGGGCGATCGTGAAGCGGAACTGGCGACCCTTGAATTTCTTAAACAGTGGGTGCCGGCGGGGAAATCGCCTATCTGCGGCAACAGCATCGGCCAGGATCGCCGCTTCCTGTTCAAATATATGCCGGAGCTGGAAGCTTATTTCCACTATCGCTACCTGGATGTCAGCACGCTGAAGGAGCTGGCACGCCGCTGGAAACCGGAAATTCTCGATGGCTTTAAAAAGCAGGGAACCCATCAGGCAATGGATGATATTCGTGAGTCGGTGGCGGAACTGGCTTACTATCGCGAGAACTTTATCAAACTGTAATGCCCACGCCGGGGTCAGAAGGCCCCGGCGTCGCTGTCTTATTTAAACCACTTCTGTTCCATCGCCTGGAAGTCAGGCGACGCCTTTACCACCTCCAGTGCAGCATTCATCGCGTTCAGCAACTCCGGGTCGTCTTTACGCACCGCAATAGCGTATTGCTTGCCGTAGTATTTCGGGTCGGTGGCTCTTTCATCCATCATGGCGTAGTCAGGATTCTCCTGTAGCCACGGGGCAAGGGTGTCCTGGTCATCCATTACGGCATCAACGCTTGCGTCTTTCAGTGCGCTGAGTGCGCTGTCATGATTATCGTAAACGATAACGTTCACCCCTTTTTGTTTGTCCTGTAGATAATGCTGGTGGACGGTACCTTTGACGACGCCAAGCTTTTTCCCTTTCAGGTCAGCAAAACGGTGGGCGGCCCCTTTCGCGGTCACCACAACGCCGGAGAGCGCCTGACGATAGGGCTGGGTAAAGGCGACCTGCTTTTCGCGCATAGGAATGACTTCAATGCCGGCGATGATGGCATCAAATTTCTTAAAGCGCAGCGCGGGGATCAGCGTATTAAAATCCTGAGGGGTAAATTTGCATTCGGCCTGCATCTGTTTGCACAGCGCTTTGGCCAGATCGATATCGAAACCTGAGGGCTGATTTTTCGCATTTATGGTTTCAAAGGGCGGATTGGCCGTCGTGGTGCCGAAGTGCAGCGTCGTCGCGGATGCTGCCCCTGCAGCAAGCAGCGAGGTCAGCAGCAGGACGGAAAGCGCGCTTTTCATGTGAATTTCCCTGTTTGTCATGGTTGGTGACCGTCAGCGGGTATCAAGCACCCACAAATCTGAGCGATTTTGCGCCTTTAGCGCGGTTGGAAAAAGTTATTTTGCCTTGTCAGATGCTTATTTGTACAATTCAACGGTGCATTTGGCGATAAAATACCCACTCAGACAAAAAATACAAAAAAGTACTCGCGGGGGGGTTGCAGGTAAATCGAATTCTCGTATAATGCGCCTCCCGTGACGAAGCAGAAATGCAAATCACGACGCCATAGAAATATGGCCAGAAGTACGCGGGAATAGCTCAGTTGGTAGAGCACGACCTTGCCAAGGTCGGGGTCGCGAGTTCGAGTCTCGTTTCCCGCTCCAAAATTTGAAAGCACCATACCCAAGCGGGAATAGCTCAGTTGGTAGAGCACGACCTTGCCAAGGTCGGGGTCGCGAGTTCGAGTCTCGTTTCCCGCTCCAAAATTTGAAAGTCACCACACCCAAGCGGGAATAGCTCAGTTGGTAGAGCACGACCTTGCCAAGGTCGGGGTCGCGAGTTCGAGTCTCGTTTCCCGCTCCAAAATTTCTTCCAGTATCCAGTTTATCCACAGTGCAAAATGGCACCGGGGATGCTTTCCGCCGCCTAACGAAAAATACTGTAAACAGAGTTATCCACAGGTTAAACTCTCGCCACCTCACACCGAAAAACTTCATCATGTGAATAATATCAACTCATCTGATTGATATTTAACGATAAAATTTCATTTCAAAGTGTTAATGCGATCACTTGACGAACGTCTGTATATTGAAACGCAATGTGTTTTTGTTTTTATTCACAGCCTGTGAATGAATCAGGCATCGCGCGGCAGCCCTTTCTCAATCACCCGAACCAGCCGCTGTTTTTTCGGTAACTGCACCTCGACGACGTTGGTATTTCGTTTCTCAATTTGTTGTATCACCGCCCACTCAATGTGCTCATCGAGTAGTGGGTGCTCACCTCGGCGACTTTCCAGCGCGGTCAGATGCGCCTCATCCCAGGCAGCATTGCCCAGGGCAACGGCAATATTCCGTAGCCAGCGCAGATGACCAATCCGGCGAATTGCAGACCCCTCCGTCACCTTCAGGAAATGCGCTTCACTCCAGGCAAACAGCTCCACCAGCGGCGGTGCATGTAGCGCTTTCCGCGGGCTGAAATCCTCTTCGTCCGTTAACTGCGAGAAGCGGTTCCATGGGCAAATCAGTTGGCAGTCGTCGCAGCCGTAGATACGGTTGCCGATAAGCGGGCGATACTCCTGCGGGATGGCACCTTCCAGCTCAATGGTCAGATAAGAGATACAGCGCCGGGCATCGACGGTATAGGGTTCAACAATGGCGCCGGTGGGGCAGATGGTCATGCAGGCGACGCAGCGGCCGCACTCTTCCGTCACCGGGCTGTCGATGGGAAGTGGAATATCCACGAGCAGTTCGCCGAGGAAAAAGAACGATCCGGCGTCGCGGTTGAGAATCAGCGAGTGTTTACCTGTCCAGCCAAGTCCGGCCTTTTCCGCCAAAGGGCGCTCCAGAATGGGCGCGGAATCGACAAACGGTCTAAAATTGAGCGAAGCACACTGTTCCTGAATCATCTCACCGAGTTTTTTCAGTCGGTTACGTAACAGCTTATGATAATCACGCCCGAGGGCATACCGGCTGACGTAACCCAGCGAGGGATCTTTCAGGGTGCGGGCGAAAGCGGCGTTGGCGGGGAGATAGTTCATCCGCACGCTGATCACGCGCAACGTACCGGGCTGGAGCTCATGGGGGCGGGCACGCATCATTCCGTGACGCGCCATCCATTCCATCTCGCCGTGGTATTGTTTATCCAGCCATGCCTGCAGTTTGGGTTCGCTGGCGCTGAGATCGGTATCGGTAATCCCGACCTGCTGGAACCCCAGTTCAGTGCCCCATTGCTTGATTTGCTGCGCTAATTTATTGAGATCGAGGGGCTGAGACATGATGGACCATACAATGACGAAAAACCCTGTCAGTATACCACACTTCATCTGGCCTGCAGATGCGCTGCGGCGCGCGGAAAAAGAGGCCGCAGACAGTCTTGGCCTGACGCTGTTTGAGCTGATGCTGAGGGCCGGTGAAGCGGCTTTTCAACGGGCGCGAGCCGACTATCCTGCCAGCAAACACTGGCTGATCCTCTGCGGCCATGGCAATAACGGCGGCGATGGCTACGTGGTGGCGCGCCTGGCGCAGGCCGAAGGCATCGGCGTCACGCTGCTGGCGCTGGAGAGCGAGAAACCGCTGCCGGAAGAGGCCCGCGCCGCGCGCGCCGCGTGGCTGAACGCCGGTGGGACCATTCACGCCGCGGATATTCCCTGGCCACATGATATCTCTCTGATTATCGACGGGCTTCTCGGTACCGGGCTACATAGCGCTCCGCGAGAGAATGTCGCGGCGTTGATCCTGCGAGCAAATGCCCATCCCGCGCCGGTTGTGGCGCTGGATATTCCCTCCGGGCTCAACGCACAAACCGGTACTACCCCTGGTGCCGTGATAGAAGCGGCCTGCACGATAACGTTTATTGGCCTCAAGCCAGGGCTGCTAACGGGTAAAGCCCGGGATGTGGTTGGCCGGCTGCGCTATCACGCCCTGGGACTGGAAAGCTGGCTGGCCGAACAGACGGTGCCACTGCGGCGTTTCGATGCGTCACAGCTAGCGGACTGGCTTCCTCCCAGACGCCCGACATCGCATAAAGGCGATCACGGGAAGCTTGTGATTATCGGTGGCGATCGCGGTACCGCTGGCGCTATCCGTATGACCGGTGAGGCTGCACTACGGGCTGGTGCGGGTTTAGTGCGCGTGCTCACGCATAAAGAAAACATCGCCCCTATCGTTGCAGCCAGGCCTGAATTAATGGTCCACGAACTGACGCAGCAAAGCGTCGATGACAGTCTGCAATGGGCCGATGTGGTCGCGATTGGCCCCGGCCTTGGGCAACGCGAATGGGGAGTCCAGGCGCTGCGCCAGGTGCGGGATTTTCGCAAACCGATGGTATGGGATGCGGATGCGTTGAACCTGCTGGCAATCAATCCCGATAAACGTCACAATCGTGTGCTGACGCCGCACCCCGGTGAAGCCGCCCGTATGCTGAACTGCGACGTGGCAGAAATTGAAAGCGATCGCTTACTTTCTGCGCAACGTCTGGTAAAACGTTATGGAGGCGTGGTTGTGCTGAAAGGCGCGGGCACGGTGGTGGCCAGCGAAGCAGGCGAGATGGGCATTATCGATGCCGGCAATGCCGGGATGGCCAGCGGCGGAATGGGCGATGTCCTGACAGGGATTATCGCTGCGCTGTCAGGACAGCGGCTGACGCCGTATGATGCTGCCTGCGCCGGCTGCGTGGCGCATGGCGAAGCGGCAGACCGACTGGCAGCTCGCTATGGCAGTCGCGGGATGCTGGCAACCGATCTTTTTTCCACGCTCAGGCGTGTTGTTAACCCGTATGTGATTGACCTGGACCATGATGAACCGAGTGATTCCTTTAGCTGACGAGCAGGCAACTTTAGACTTGGGTGACCGTATTGCGCAGGCCTGTACCGGCGCCACGGTCATCTATCTGTATGGCGATTTAGGCGCGGGTAAAACGACCTTCAGCCGCGGCTTTTTGCACGCGCTCGGCCATCGCGGGAATGTCAAAAGCCCGACCTATACGCTGGTCGAGCCCTACACCCTCGATAACCTGATGGTGTACCACTTTGACCTGTATCGTCTGGCGGATCCCGAAGAGCTCGAATTTATGGGGATCCGTGATTATTTTACTAACGATGCCATCTGCCTGGTGGAATGGCCCCAACAAGGTACAGGTGTGCTGCCTGATCCGGATGTCGAAATCCATCTTACGTATCAGGCACAAGGGCGTGAGGCGCGCGTAACGGCCGTCTCTGCATTAGGTGAGTCTTTATTGACGCGTTTAGCCTGAAGGATAACGGGATGACCTATCGTATAACCAGTTGGTTGGCCGCTACGCTGATGCTGTTTAGCATTCAGGTTACTGCGGCTAGTTTATCCGATATCCAGGTTGCCAATGGAGATCAGCAGGCCCGTATTACAATTAGCTTTATCGGCGATCCCGAATATTCGTTTAGCCCACAGGGCAAGCGCACCGTGGCGCTGGATATTAAGCAGAGCGGGGTACTTCAGGGGCTACCGCTGCTGTTTAGCGGCAACAATCTGGTAAAAAGTATTCGGGCTGGAACGCCGCAAGATACCCAGACGCTGCGCCTGCTGGTGGACCTGACGGAAGATGGTAAAACGCGCGCGGTGAAGCAGCAGAACGGTTCGAACTACACCGTGGTTTTCACGATTAATGCCGATGCGCCACCTCCGCCACCCCCGCCGCCGCCGGTAGTCGCTAAGCGGGTCGAGGTGCCGGTGCAGCCATTGCGTCCGGCCGAGCCCGCACGCAATCCGTTTAAATCTTCAGGAAATGAACGACAAACGGCGATGAGCAACAGCCAGAGTGTTACGCGTCCGGTGAGCCGTGCCGTGGCGTCGGATGATAAAGTGATTATCGCCATTGATGCCGGTCACGGTGGGCAGGACCCTGGCGCAATCGGACCGAATGGTACTAAAGAGAAGAATGTCACTATCGCTATCGCCCGCAAACTGCGCACGTTGTTAAATGCGGATCCGCTCTTCAATCCGGTGCTGACCCGTGATGGCGATTACTTCATTTCGGTCATGGGCCGTTCTGACGTGGCGCGTAAGCAGAACGCTAACTTCCTGGTATCCATTCACGCCGATGCCGCGCCAAATCGCGATGCCACCGGCGCGTCGGTATGGGTGTTATCCAATCGTCGCGCGAACAGTGAGATGGCCGGCTGGCTTGAACAGCATGAGAAGCAGTCTGAACTGCTCGGTGGAGCGGGTGATGTGCTGGCGAACAGCCAGTCAGATCCTTACCTCAGCCAGGCGGTGCTGGATTTACAGTTCGGCCATTCTCAGCGCGTCGGATATGATGTGGCAACGAACGTATTAAGCCAGTTGCAACGGGTGGGCGATCTGCACAAACGCCGTCCTGAGCACGCCAGCCTTGGCGTACTGCGCTCGCCGGATATCCCATCGATCCTGGTAGAAACCGGTTTTATCAGCAATACCGGGGAAGAGCGGCTGCTGGGTAGCGATAATTATCAGCAGCAGATCGCCGAAGCCATTTATAACGGCCTGCGTAACTACTTTATGCAACATCCGCTTCAGTCGGCGCCGCGCGGAGAGACCGCCCAAACCGCCAGCGCCACGTCGCCTGGCAGGACGTTGATTAATTAAGGAGTCAGTCATGCCGATTCAGGTTCTACCGCCGCAGCTCGCCAACCAGATTGCCGCAGGTGAGGTGGTGGAACGTCCGGCGTCGGTGGTGAAAGAGCTGGTCGAAAACAGTCTCGACGCTGGGGCTACGCGCATCGATATTGATATTGAGCGCGGCGGCGCAAAACTTATCCGCATTCGTGATAACGGCTGCGGTATCAAAAAGGACGAGCTGGCGCTGGCGCTGGCTCGCCATGCCACCAGTAAAATTGCTTCGCTTGACGATCTGGAAGCGATTATCAGCCTCGGTTTTCGCGGCGAAGCGCTGGCCAGCATCAGTTCAGTTGCCCGGCTGACGCTGACTTCTCGCACTGAGGAGCAGCAGGAAGCCTGGCAGGCCTACGCCGAAGGGCGCGATCAGGAGGTGACCGTTAAACCGGCGGCGCATCCGATTGGCACGACGCTGGAAGTGCTGGATCTGTTTTACAACACGCCGGCGCGGCGCAAGTTTATGCGCACTGAGAAGACGGAATTTAGCCACATCGATGAAATCGTCAGGCGCATCGCGCTGGCGCGTTTTGACGTCACCATTAACCTTAGCCACAACGGCAAAGCGGTACGCCAGTATCGTGCGGTGCCTGAAGGCGGCCAGCGCGAACGGCGGCTAGGGGCAATTTGCGGCGTGCCGTTTCTGGAGCATGCCCTGGCGATCGAGTGGCAGCATGGCGATCTGACGCTTCGCGGCTGGGTCGCCGACCCGTTACATACCAACCCAACGCTGGCGGAAATTCAGTACTGCTACGTCAATGGCCGTATGATGCGCGATCGCTTAATCAATCACGCCATTCGTCAGGCCTGTGAAGATAAGCTGGGGGCCGATCAGCAACCGGCATTTGTGCTGTATCTGGAGATCGATCCGCACCAGGTAGATGTGAACGTCCACCCGGCGAAGCATGAAGTTCGTTTTCATCAGTCGCGTCTGGTCCATGATTTTATCTATCAGGGCGTATTGAGCGTGCTTCAGCAGCAGCTTAATGCCCCGCTGGCAGAAGAAAACGAAGCTGAGCCTGCGCGGGCGCCGATTCCGGAAAATCGGGTGGCGGCGGGCGGCAACCACTTTGCCCAGCCAGCCGTTGCGCGCGAGCCCGCCGCCCCGCGTTACAGCAGCGATACGCCGCGACCGTCGCCGGGCCCCGCTTCTACAGGTTCAGCCAGCTGGCCGCATGCACAGCCGGGTTATCAAAAACAGCAGGGGGCGCTCTACCGCCAGCTGCTGGATACGCCGACTGCTGAACGTAAAATCGCGGTACCGGCACCCGCAGCGGATGGACTATCAGGCCATAGTCAAAGTTTTGGCCGCGTACTGACCATTGTGGGTGGCGATTGCGCGCTGCTTGAACGCGACGGCAAGCTGGCGCTTCTCTCGCTGCCGGTTGCCGAACGCTGGCTGCGCCAGGCGCAGCTGACGCCAGAGGTTGAGCCGGTTTGTGCTCAACCGCTGCTGATTCCGCTGCGGCTGAAAGCGTCCGCCGCGGAGAAAGACGCGCTGGCTAAAGCGCAGTCGGCGCTGGCGTTGTTGGGGATCGATCTGCAATCTGATGCGCAACATTTAACGGTTCGCGCCGTGCCTTTACCCTTAAGACAACAAAATTTACAAATCTTGATTCCTGAACTGATAGGCTACCTGGCGCAGCAAAAGGCATTTGACGTCGGCAACATCGCGCAGTGGATCGCGCGTAATCTGGCGAGCGAACATGCGCAGTGGAATATGGCGCAGGCGATTACGGTGCTGGCAGACGTTGAACGTTTATGCCCGCAGCTGGTAAAAGCGCCGCCGGGTGGTCTGTTACAACCTGTTGATTTACATTCGGCGATGAATGCCCTGAAAGATGAGTGATGTCACTACGGCGAGCCTGCCTAAGGCAATATTTTTAATGGGCCCAACGGCCTCCGGTAAAACCGCATTAGCGATCGCTTTGCGTAAAATTTTACCGATAGAGTTGATTAGTGTTGATTCCGCCCTTATCTATCGAGGAATGGATATTGGCACCGCCAAGCCGGATGCTGCGGAGCTGAGCGCTGCGCCGCATCGGTTGCTGGATATTCGCGATCCGGCTGAGGCCTATTCCGCGGCGGATTTTCGCCGCGATGCGCTGGCTGAAATGGCGGAAATCGTCGCTGCCGGGCGTATTCCGCTGCTGGTTGGCGGAACAATGTTGTATTTCAAAGCGTTGCTGGAAGGATTGTCGCCGCTACCTTCGGCGGATCCTCAGGTCAGGGCCAAAATTGAGCAACAGGCAGCAGAGCAGGGGTGGCACGCATTGCACCGGCAGCTACAGGAGATAGATCCCGTTGCTGCTGCGCGTATTCATCCAAATGATCCGCAAAGACTTTCCCGGGCACTGGAAGTTTTTTTCATTTCGGGTAAAACTTTAACGGAACTGACGCAAACGTCAGGAGACGCTCTGCCGTACCAGGTGTATCAGTTCGCCATCGCCCCGGCGAGCCGTGAACTGCTCCATCAACGCATAGAACAGCGTTTTCATCAGATGTTGGCTTCGGGTTTTGAAGCAGAAGTACGGGCGCTTTTTGCCCGCGGAGATTTGCATACGGATATGCCTTCCATTCGTTGTGTGGGATACCGCCAGATGTGGTCATACCTTGAAGGCGAGATCC
This sequence comes from Klebsiella sp. I138, assembly GCF_051131765.1. Taxonomy (NCBI): domain Bacteria; kingdom Pseudomonadati; phylum Pseudomonadota; class Gammaproteobacteria; order Enterobacterales; family Enterobacteriaceae; genus Klebsiella; species Klebsiella sp. I138. Next base: position 3,660,061 of record NZ_CP180447.1, on the reverse strand, counting down.
CGTATGATGAAATGGTTTATCGAGGTGTTTGCGCGACGAGACAGTTAGCGAAACGTCAGATTACCTGGTTACGTGGCTGGGAAGATATTCACTGGTTAGATAGTGAACATCCTGAACAGGCACTAAACAAAGTATTACAGGTAGTTGGTGCGAGCCAGGACTGAACGTGTACAATTAAACGGTATCGTGCGTAATTTTTTTTAAGAATCGTAAGGTTCTGAGTACAAAACAAGCATACATATAAGGAAAAGAGAGAATGGCTAAGGGGCAATCTTTACAAGATCCGTTCCTGAACGCTTTGCGTCGGGAACGCGTTCCGGTTTCTATTTATTTGGTGAATGGTATTAAGCTGCAAGGGCAAATTGAGTCTTTCGATCAGTTCGTGATCCTGTTGAAAAACACGGTCAGCCAGATGGTCTACAAGCACGCAATTTCTACTGTTGTCCCGTCTCGCCCGGTGTCTCACCACAGCAATAATGCTGGCGGCAGTACAAGCAACTATCACCACGGTGGTAGCGCGCAGGGTTCTTCTGCGCCGCAGCAAGACAGCGAAGACACTGAATAAGGTTCATGCTGTTTTTCCATGCCGGGGAGCCAGGTTTATTCGATGAGTTTCAGGCTGCAGGAAGGCGGCGCGTAGTGACTCCCCAGCCATTTGCGTGAGTAAATGACTGGGGTGAACAGCAAATTTGCCAGGAGCAGATTTGAACGACGCGCGTGGCGGCCCGGCCAGGGTCGGGCAGAAAAGCCAATGCCAATGCGGCTTGAAAGACAACGGGTGACCGTGTTCCCCGCTGGTATTTTAGAAGGGGTTTACGCTTGTTTGACCGTTATGATGCCGGTGAGCAGGCGGTGCTGGTACACATCTATTTTTCGCAAGACAAAGATATGGAAGACCTTCAGGAGTTTGAATCCCTGGTCTCCTCTGCCGGTGTCGAAGCAATGCAGGTGATTACCGGTAGCCGTAAAGCACCGCACCCAAAATATTTTGTTGGTGAAGGTAAGGCTGTCGAAATTGCGGAAGCCGTAAAAGCGACCGGCGCGTCAGTCGTGCTGTTCGATCATGCCCTGAGCCCGGCTCAGGAACGAAATCTGGAACGCTTATGCGAATGCCGGGTTATCGACCGCACAGGTCTTATTTTAGATATTTTTGCCCAGCGCGCGCGTACCCATGAAGGGAAGCTGCAGGTTGAGCTGGCACAGCTGCGCCATATGGCCACACGCCTGGTTCGCGGCTGGACCCACCTTGAAAGACAGAAAGGCGGGATTGGTTTGCGTGGCCCGGGTGAAACCCAGCTCGAGACTGACCGTCGACTGCTGCGCAACCGCATTATGCAGATCCTCGGACGGCTGGAAAAAGTATCGAAACAGCGTGAACAAGGACGGCGGTCACGAGCCAAAGCCGATATTCCAACCGTATCGCTGGTGGGCTACACCAACGCCGGGAAATCAACGCTGTTTAATCAGATAACCGAAGCTGAAGTTTACGCGGCGGATCAGCTGTTCGCGACGCTGGATCCGACGTTGCGCCGCATTGATGTTACCGATGTGGGTGAGAGCGTTCTTGCGGATACCGTTGGCTTTATTCGCCATCTGCCGCACGATTTGGTCGCCGCGTTTAAAGCTACGCTGCAGGAGACGCGTCAGGCGACGCTGCTGCTGCACGTGATCGACGCAGCCGACGTCCGTTTGCAGGAAAACATCGATGCCGTGAATACGGTACTGGCTGAAATTGAGGCCGATGAGATCCCGATGCTGATGGTGATGAACAAAATCGACATGCTTGACGATTTTGAACCGCGCATCGACCGGGATGAAGAGAATAAACCGATTCGGGTCTGGCTCTCCGCCCAGACCGGAATTGGCGTACCACTGCTTTTTCAGGCTTTGACGGAACGGCTTTCCGGTGAAGTGGCACAGCATACGCTGCGTTTACCGCCACAGGAAGGGCGACTGAGAAGTCGGTTCTATCAGCTTCAGGCGATAGAAAAAGAGTGGCTGGAGGATGACGGCAGCGTGGGTCTGCAGGTGCGCATGCCGATCGTTGACTGGCGTCGCCTCTGTAAACAAGAGCCAGCGCTGGTTGATTACGTGATTTGACCTTGCAGCTGGCCTGAAGATATTAACCCCTGTGGGGATATCAAAAACAAATATGGAGCATATACATGGCGTGGAATCAGCCCGGTAATAACGGACAGGACCGCGACCCGTGGGGGAGCAGCAATAACCAAGGCGGCAACTCCGGGGGAAATGGCAATAAAGGTGGTCGCGAGCAGGGGCCGCCCGATCTGGATGATATCTTCCGCAAGTTAAGTAAAAAACTTGGCGGTCTCGGTGGCGGAAAAGGGGGCCAGGGGAGCGGTAGCAGCTCTCAGGGACCTCGCGGCCCGATGGGCGGACGCATTGTCGGCATCGTGGCGGCCGCCGCGGTTATTATCTGGGCTGCCAGCGGTTTCTATACCATCAAGGAAGCGGAACGTGGTGTGGTAACACGCTTTGGTAAATTCAGCCATCTGGTTGAGCCAGGTCTTAACTGGAAGCCAACCTTTATCGATAACGTTCAGGCCGTTAACGTTGAGTCGGTACGTGAACTGGCGGCTTCTGGCGTCATGCTGACGTCCGATGAAAACGTCGTGCGCGTTGAGATGAACGTTCAGTATCGCGTGACCGATCCTGAGCGCTATCTGTTTAGCGTGGCCAGCGCAGACGATAGCCTGCGTCAGGCAACGGACAGCGCCCTGCGCGGTGTCATCGGCAAGTACACGATGGATCGTATCCTGACCGAAGGTCGTACCGTTATTCGTAGCGATACCCAGCGTGAACTGGAAGAGACGATTCGTCCGTACAACATGGGGATTACCCTGCTGGACGTCAACTTCCAGACGGCGCGTCCGCCGGAAGAAGTGAAGGCGGCATTTGATGATGCGATTGCGGCGCGTGAGAACGAGCAGCAGTACATCCGTGAAGCCGAAGCGTATACCAACGAAGTCCAGCCGCGAGCCAATGGTCAGGCGCAGCGTATCCTTGAAGAGGCGCGTGCGTACAAGACTCAGACCGTTCTGGAAGCGCAGGGTGAAGTCGCTCGCTTTGCGAAGATTCTGCCAGAGTATAAAGCTGCGCCGGAAATCACCCGTGAACGTCTGTATATCGAAAGCATGGAAAAAGTGCTGAGCCATACCCGTAAAGTGCTGGTGAACGATAAAGGCGGCAATCTGATGGTTCTGCCTCTTGATCAGATGCTGAAAGGGGCTGGCGCCCCGGCAGCAAAGAGCGGTAGCAGTGGCGCGAGCGATCTGCTGCGCCTGCCGCCTGCATCCAGCTCAAGCAGTGCCAGCACCACGTCGACCACGACGGATGGCAATATTATGGACCAACGTCGCGCCAACGCGCAGCGTAACGACTACCAGCGTCAGGGGGAATAACGATGCGTAAACCTGTAATTGCGATTCTTGCCATCGTACTGGTAGTGCTTTACATGTCTGTCTTTGTCGTCAAAGAAGGCGAGCGCGGTATTACGCTGCGCTTTGGTAAAGTTCTGCGCGATAGCGAAAATAAACCGCTGGTTTATGCGCCGGGTCTGCATTTCAAGATCCCGTTTATTGAATCAGTGAAAACGCTGGATGCACGTATTCAGACTATGGATAACCAGGCCGATCGCTTTGTCACCAAAGAGAAGAAAGACCTGATCGTTGACTCCTACATCAAATGGCGCATCAGCGACTTCAGCCGTTACTATCTGGCAACCGGCGGCGGCGACGTCTCCCAGGCCGAAGTGCTGCTCAAACGTAAGTTCTCTGACCGTCTGCGCTCCGAAATTGGTCGCCTGGACGTGAAAGATATCGTGACCGATTCCCGCGGTCGTCTGACGCTGGAAGTGCGCGATGCGTTGAACTCCGGTTCTGCAGGCACGGAAGATGAAGTCAGCACCCCGGCTGCCGACGATGCGATTGCCAAAGCGGCAGAGCGCGTATCGACTGAAACCAATGGTAAAGTGCCGGTTATTAACCCGAACAGTATGGCGGCACTGGGTATTGAAGTTGTCGACGTGCGCATCAAGCAGATCAACCTGCCGGCTGAAGTGTCGGAAGCGATTTATAACCGTATGCGCGCCGAGCGTGAAGCGGTTGCTCGTCGCCACCGTTCACAGGGTCAGGAAGAGGCTGAGAAGCTGCGTGCTACCGCAGACTATGAAGTTACCAAGACGCTGGCTGAGTCAGAACGTCAGGGCCGTATTATGCGTGGTGAAGGCGATGCAGAGGCCGCCAAGCTGTTTGCGGATGCATTTAGCCAAGATCCGGGCTTCTACGCCTTTATCCGTAGCCTGCGTGCCTATGAGAACAGCTTCCAGAGCAATCAGGACGTGATGGTTCTCAGCCCGGACAGCGATTTCTTCCGCTATATGAAATCGCCGGACTCGGCTCGTAAGTAAGTACTTTCATAAGCAAAAAGGCGCCTTGAGAAAGGCGCCTTTTTTTATAGGCTGTATCTCATAAACAACCTGTAACACAATCAGTTATGAATTTTTGTGCGCGAAAGCAGTTCATAATAAATGTGAAATGCCGGACAATGCTGCAAAGGGTCATACCCGCACTGCCCTGCCGCCGAAGCTACTTCACGACGGCACCGGGCTTTCTCTCTAAGGGCCAATAATGAACGCAACAATCTGGCTGGCGCTGGCGCTGGTTTTAGTACTCGAAGGACTTGGGCCGCTGCTTTATCCCCGCGCCTGGCGTCGAATGGTCGCCACAATGAGCCAGCTGCCGGATAATTTATTACGCCGTTTTGGCGGTGGTCTTGTGGTTGCAGGGTTTGTCATCTACTACATGTTGACGAAATCGATGAGCTGATCAAAAAATGGTCAGACCTGCCCGTTATTGGCTGCAAAAAGTGCTGTAACTCTGAAAAAGCGATGGTAGAATCCATTTTTAAGCAAACGGTGATTTTGAAAAATGGGTAACAACGTCGTCGTACTGGGCACCCAATGGGGTGACGAAGGTAAAGGGAAGATCGTCGATCTCCTGACTGAACGGGCTAAATATGTTGTGCGCTACCAGGGTGGTCACAACGCAGGCCATACTCTCGTAATCAACGGTGAAAAAACCGTCCTCCATCTTATTCCATCAGGTATTCTTCGCGAGAACGTCACCAGCATCATCGGTAACGGTGTTGTGCTGTCTCCGGCTGCGCTGATGAAAGAGATGAAGGGTCTGGAAGACCGTGGTATCCCTGTTCGTGAGCGTCTGCTGCTGTCCGAAGCCTGCCCGCTTATTCTCGATTATCACGTCGCACTGGATGTTGCGCGTGAAAAAGCACGTGGTGCGAAAGCTATCGGTACAACCGGTCGCGGCATCGGCCCTGCTTACGAAGATAAAGTTGCACGCCGCGGTCTGCGCGTTGGTGACCTGTTCGATAAAGCAACCTTCGCTGACAAACTGAAAGAAGTGATGGAATATCACAACTTCCAGCTGGTGAACTTCTACAAAGCAGAAGCGGTTGATTATCAGAAAGTGCTGGATGATGTGATGGCGATTGCCGACATCCTGACGGCGATGGTTGTTGACGTTTCCGATCTGCTGGACCAGGCGCGTAAGCGCGGCGACTTCGTGATGTTCGAAGGCGCGCAGGGTACTCTGTTGGATATCGACCACGGTACCTATCCGTATGTGACCTCCTCCAACACCACCGCAGGTGGCGTGGCGACTGGTTCCGGCCTGGGTCCGCGTTACGTGGACTACGTTCTGGGGATCATCAAAGCCTATTCGACTCGCGTCGGCGCAGGTCCGTTCCCGACTGAACTGTTCGATGATATCGGCGAGTTCCTGTGCAAGCAGGGTAACGAGTTCGGCGCTACCACCGGCCGTCGTCGTCGTACCGGCTGGCTGGATATCGTGGCGATTCGTCGCGCGGTGCAGATCAACTCCCTGTCTGGCTTCTGCCTGACTAAGCTGGACGTCCTGGACGGCCTGAAAGAAGTGAAACTCTGCGTTGCCTACCGTCTGCCGGACGGCCGCGAAGTGACGACCACTCCGCTGGCTGCTGACAACTGGGAAGGCATTGAGCCGATTTATGAAACCATGCCAGGCTGGTCTGAAACCACCTTCGGCGTGAAAACGCGCAGCGGACTGCCGCAGGCGGCGTTGAACTATATCGCGCGCATTGAAGAGCTGACCGGCGTACCGGTTGATATCATCTCTACCGGTCCTGACCGTTCTGAGACGATGATTCTGCGCGATCCGTTCGACGCATAATCATCTTCTGGGGCGCCGTCAGGGCGCCCCTTGTTTTTGCTGTTCACCCGCCCCATTTCAAATAAATTAGCGGCCTGAGCGCTGGCTGGTTTATCATCAATACAGTATCAATACGTTCATTACCCGAGGATTAATACACACAGGCATTCAGGATGCGTCCAGTCGATCGACGCAGCAGTAACCTGAAGTCTGCGTGTACGCCGCTTCCCCCTTACCCTGAGGTTGATGTGCAGTTAACGAGTTTCACTGATTACGGACTACGGGCGCTGATTTATATGGCGTCGTTGCCGGATGGAAGAATGACGAGTATCTCCGAAGTGACGGAGGTTTACGGCGTTTCCCGTAATCATATGGTAAAAATAATCAATCAGTTAAGCCGTGCTGGTTACGTGATGGCCGTGCGGGGAAAAAACGGGGGGATTCGCCTGGGTAAGCCGGCGAAAACCATTCGTGTCGGCGATGTCGTCCGCGATCTGGAGCCGCTGTCGCTGGTCAATTGCAGCAGCGAATTTTGCCACATCACGCCCGCCTGCCGCCTGAAAAAGGCGCTGGCTGAAGCTGCGCAAAGTTTTCTCAAGGAACTAGATAACTACACGCTGGCTGATTTGGTTGAAGAAAATCAACCGCTTTATAAATTATTACTGGTGGAGTGACGTAAACTCTCATCAGAGATGACAACGGAGGAACCGACATGTCACAAGATCCTTTCCAGGACCGCGAAGCTGAAAAGTATGCGAATCCAATCCCAAGCCGGGAATTTATCCTCGATCATTTAGCAAAACGTGAAAAACCGGCCAGCCGCGACGAGCTGGCGATAGAACTGAATATCGAAGGCGAAGAACAACTCGAAGGTCTGCGCCGTCGTCTGCGCGCTATGGAGCGTGACGGACAGCTGGTCTTTACCCGTCGTCAGTGCTACGCACTGCCGGAGCGCCTTGACCTGCTCAAAGGTACCGTTATCGGTCATCGCGACGGCTATGGCTTCCTGCGCGTTGAAGGGCGTAAAGACGACCTTTATCTCTCTTCCGAGCAGATGAAAATGTGCATCCACGGCGATCAGATCCTTGCGCAGCCGCTGGGTGCGGATCGTAAGGGCCGCCGTGAAGCGCGCGTGGTACGTATTCTGGTGCCCAAAACCAGCCAGATCGTCGGCCGCTATTTCACCGACGCTGGCGTGGGCTTCGTGGTGCCGGACGACAGCCGACTGAGCTTTGATATCCTGATTCCGCCGGAAGAGGTTATGGGCGCCCGCATGGGGTTTGTCGTGGTGGTGGAACTGACCCAACGCCCGACCCGTCGTACCAAAGCGATCGGCAAGATTGTCGAAGTGCTGGGCGATAATATGGGCACCAGCATGGCGGTCGATATGGCGCTGCGCACCCATGAAATCCCTTACACCTGGCCACCAGAGGTAGAGAAACAGGTTTCTGTGCTGAAAGAGCAGGTGCCGGAAGAGGCGAAAGCAGGCCGCGTGGATTTACGCGACCTGCCGCTGGTGACTATCGATGGCGAAGATGCCCGCGATTTTGATGACGCGGTTTACTGTGAGAAAAAACGCGGTGGCGGCTGGCGCCTGTGGGTGGCTATTGCCGATGTCAGCTACTATGTGCGTCCTGGTACGCCGCTGGATGCTGAAGCGCGCAGCCGCGGTACGTCGGTCTACTTCCCGTCCCAGGTCGTACCGATGCTGCCGGAAGTCCTTTCCAACGGTCTGTGTTCCCTGAACCCGCAGGTCGATCGCCTGTGTATGGTCTGTGAGATGACCATTTCATCCAAGGGCCGCCTGACCGGTTACAAATTCTATGAAGCGGTGATGAGCTCACACGCCCGCCTGACCTACACCAAAGTGTGGCATATGCTGCAGGGTGACCAGGAGCTGCGTGAGCACTATGCGCCGCTGGTGAAGCATATCGAAGAGCTGCACACACTCTATAAAGTGCTGGATAGCGCTCGTGAAGAACGTGGCGGGATCTCCTTTGAGAGTGAAGAAGCGAAGTTTATCTTTAACGCTGAGCGTCGCATCGAACGTATTGAGCAGACGCAGCGTAACGATGCGCACAAACTTATCGAAGAGTGCATGATTCTGGCGAATATCTCCGCCGCTCGCTTCGTTGAGAAGGCGCTGGAGCCGGCGCTGTTCCGTATTCACGATAAACCGAGCACCGAAGCGATTACCGCGTTCCGCTCTGTGCTGGCGGAGCTGGGCCTTGAACTGCCCGGCGGCAACAAGCCAGAGCCGCGTGATTATGCTGAACTGCTGACCTCGATTGCCGACCGTCCGGATCATGAAATGCTGCAAACCATGCTGCTGCGTTCGATGAAACAGGCGGTGTACGATCCGGAAAACCGTGGCCACTTTGGCCTGGCGCTGCAATCCTATGCGCACTTCACCTCGCCGATTCGCCGTTACCCAGACCTGTCGCTGCACCGTGCTATTAAGTACCTGCTGGCGAAAGAGCAGGGCCACAAAGGCAACAGCACCGAAACCGGCGGCTGGCACTACAGCATGGATGAAATGCTCCAGCTGGGCGCGCACTGTTCGATGACCGAACGTCGTGCCGACGAAGCCACCCGTGAAGTCTCCGACTGGCTGAAGTGTGACTTTATGCTGGATCAGGTTGGTAACGTTTTTAAAGGCGTGATTGCCAGCGTTACCGGCTTTGGTTTCTTCGTGCGTCTTGATGAGCTGTTTATCGATGGTCTGGTACACGTGTCCTCGCTGGATAACGACTACTACCGTTTCGATCAGGTCGGACAACGTCTGATCGGTGAATCCGGTGGTCAGACTTATCGCCTGGGCGACCGTGTGGAAGTCCGTGTGGAAGCGGTCAACATGGACGAACGTAAAATCGATTTCTCCCTGATCTCCAGCGAGCGCGGTCCGCGCAACGTTGGTAAGACCGCCCGGGAGAAGACCAAGAAGGCCAACGGCGCAGGCAAACCTTCCGGCCGTCGTCGCCAGGCGGGCAAACAGGTGAACTTCGAACCAGACAGCGCTTTCCGTGGTGATAAGGGCAAACCAAAACCGGAGAAAGCGAAGAAAGAGAAGAGCGCCAAAAAACCGTCTGCTAAGACGCAGAAAATAGCGGCGGCGACCAAGGCGAAGCGTGCGGCGAAGAAAAAAGTCGCTGAATAAGCGTGTATCAATTTTTGCAGGCCGGGGTGCCCGGTCTGCAAAGCCGAAACGGCAATACTAACCAGTAACGAGTACATCAATGAGTGAAATGATTTACGGCATCCACGCGGTGCAGGCCTTGCTTGAGCGCGCTCCAGAGCGTTTTCAGGAAGTGTATATTCTGAAAGGCCGCGAAGATAAACGCCTGCTGCCGCTGATCCATGCGCTGGAAGCTCAGGGCGTGGTGATTCAGGTCGCTAACCGTCAGTTTCTTGACGAGAAAAGCGAAGGCGCCGTGCATCAGGGGATTATCGCCCGCGTGAAGCCGGGGCGTCAGTATCAGGAAAACGATCTTCCTGACCTGCTTGCCTCGCTCGATCGGCCGTTCCTGCTGATCCTTGACGGCGTCACCGATCCCCATAACCTGGGCGCCTGCCTGCGCAGCGCCGATGCCGCTGGCGTGCATGCGGTGATTGTGCCGAGAGACCGTTCTGCACAGCTGAACGCGACCGCGAAAAAAGTCGCCTGTGGCGCGGCGGAAAATGTCCCGCTTATCCGTGTGACTAACCTCGCTCGTACCATGCGTTTACTGCAGGAAGAGAATGTCTGGATCGTGGGCACCGCGGGTGAAGCGGACCACACGCTGTTCCAGAGCAAAATGACCGGCCCGATGGCGCTGGTCATGGGGGCGGAAGGTGAAGGCATGCGTCGCCTGACCCGTGAACATTGTGATGAGCTGATTAGCATCCCGATGGCCGGCAGCGTCTCTTCATTGAACGTCTCCGTTGCCACCGGGATTTGCCTGTTTGAAGCGGTGCGCCAGCGTAGCTGATGTTTGCCCGGTGGTGCTTCGCATACCGGGCCTACGGTTTTGTCGGCCGGGCAAAGCGTAGCCACCACCCGGAAAAATTCACTCTTCAAGCGACCGCAAATGATCGTCTTTGTTGAGCGTCATCAGTGCCAGCACGCTTATCAACGCCGTTGCCATCACGTAGTAAGCTGGAATATCCAGATTACCGGTCTGTTTAATCAGGCCGGTAATCATCAGCCCGGCACAGCCGGAGAACACCGCGTTAGAGAGCGAGTAGGCCAGTCCGAGTCCGGTATAGCGGATCCTTGTCGGGAACATTTCCGCCAGCATTGCCGGTCCCGGCCCGGCTAAAACCCCCACCAGCCCACCGGCAATCAAAACCACGACGCCTTTCACCAACAGGGTGCTGGATTCCGCCTGCAGGATTTTCAGCAGCGGAAGTGCCAGGATCAGCAGCAGAACGGCGGCAATCACCATCACGTTGCGGCGTCCCCATCTGTCACTGAGCATCCCGGCGGGCAGGATCGTGATGGCGAAACCAATATTGGAAATTACCGCAATCAACAGCGCCTGATTAAAACCGGTATGCAGCGAGGATTGCAGATAGGCGGGCATAATGACCAGGTAGGTATAGCCTGCGGCAGACCAGACCATCAGGCGGCCAATGCCGATCATAATAACCTTCAGCGTCTGGCTGAGGCTCGCCGAGGGCTGTGGATGTTGCTGCTCCTGCTGACGGAGAAAACCCGGCGTCTCTTCCATTTTCACCCGTAGCCAGAGCGCCACGCCTCCCATAGGAATGGCGAGGAAGAACGGGAGGCGCCAGCCCCAGGCATGCAGCTCTTCCGGAGTCAGAACGGCCGAAATCAACGCAACGATACCTGCCCCTGCCAGCAGCCCTAGCGCCACGGTGAAAGACTGCCAGGCGCCATACAGCCCGCGCTTACCGCGTGGGGCGAATTCCGTCATCAGCGACACGGCGCCGCCATATTCACCGCCGGCAAACAGCCCCTGTAGAATGCGCAGCCCCGTCAGAATCAGCGGTGCAGCAATCCCGATGCTGGCATAAACCGGCACCAGGCCAATAGCCGTTGTCGCCAGCGTCATCATTATCAGGACAATAATCAGCGTGGGTTTGCGGCCAATACGATCGCCGATCCGGCCAAAGATAATGGCGCCTAAGGGGCGAAAGAAGAAAGCGATCGCGAACGAGGCATAGGTCAGGATTAACCCCGTCAGCGGCGATTCCCCTTCAAGCTGAAAGAAGTTTTGGGCAATTACCGTCGCCAGAAAGCCATATACCGCGAACTCGTACCATTCAATAAAGTTGCCGATAGAACCGGCGATGAGCGCGCGTTTATGTGCGCCCATTGTCGTTGTTGCGGTCTGCATAAGTCATCCCGATATGAGCAAAAAAGTCACAATTGAATAAATTATTCCATACATTTTTTATTATGAAATTTAAAATTCTTATGGCTGTGATGGGCTTCACGAAGGGATAGATGGTTTTTTGTGACCAGACTCGCGGGCGATGTCCGGCGAGGATGGCCATACTGAATAGCAACGCCAATGACGCAAGGAGACAGCATGCCCTGGCAAACGCATACCGTGTTCAATCAGCCCGCACCGCTGATGAACAGTAATTTGTTCCTGTCTGATAGCGCGCTGCGTGAAGCCGTGATGCGCGAAGGGGCGGGATGGGATAGCGATTTACTGGCCAGCATCGGTCAGCAGCTGGGGGCAGCGGAGTCGCTGGAGCTGGGGAGGCTGGCAAACAGTAACCCACCGGAGCTGCTGCGCTATGATGCGAGCGGCAACCGGCTTGATGATGTCCGCTTTCACCCTGCCTGGCACCTGTTGATGCAGGGGCTGTGTGCGAACCGGGTACATAATCTTGCCTGGCAGGAGGATGCCCGCGCGGGCGCCTTTGTTGCACGCGCAGCCCGTTTTATGCTGCATGCGCAGGTGGAAGCGGGAACGTTGTGTCCCGTCACCATGACCTTCGCCGCCACCCCGTTGTTGCAGCATGCCCTACCTAAACCCTTCAGCGACTGGTTGGCTCCTCTGCTGAGCGATCGCTACGATCCGCATCTCGCGCCGGGCTGTCAGAAACGCGGGATATTGATTGGTATGGGGATGACGGAAAAGCAGGGAGGATCTGACGTACTGACCAATACCACCCGGGCCGAGAAAACCGCCGAAGATTTTTATCATCTTGTCGGACATAAGTGGTTTTTCTCGGTTCCACAAAGCGATGCACATCTGGTACTGGCTCAGGCGCCGAAAGGTCTGTCCTGCTTTTTCGTGCCGCGGATCCTTCCCGATGGTCAACGTAATGCTCTACACCTTGAGCGGTTGAAAGATAAGCTCGGCAATCGCGCTAATGCCAGCAGTGAAGTCGAATTCTTTGAGGCCCGCGGTTGGCTGGTGGGTGAAGAGGGCGATGGGGTACGGCAAATCCTCAAAATGGGCGGACTGACCCGTTTCGACTGCGCGCTGGGCAGCCATGCATTAATGCGTCGGGCCTATTCAGTAGCGCTCTATCATGCGCTACAGCGGCAGGCATTTGGTAAGAATCTGGTTGATCAGCCGATGATGCGCCAGGTACTGGGCCAGATGGCGCTGCGCCTTGAAGGGCAGACCGCCTTTTTATTCCGTCTGGCGCGAGCGTGGGATAGCCGGGATAGCGCGAGAGAGGTTCTGTGGGCTCGCTTATTTACGCCGGCGGCGAAGTTTGCAATCTGCAAATCCGGGATCCCGTTTGTCGCCGAGGCAATGGAGGTGCTGGGCGGTACCGGCTACTGTGAGGAGAGCGAGCTGCCGCGCCTGTATCGTGAAATGCCGGTCAATAGTATCTGGGAGGGCTCTGGCAATATTATGTGTCTGGACGTGATGCGGGTGCTGAGCAAGCATCCGGCAGCGCTGGAACTGCTGGCGGCGGAGTGCGCAGAAGTGAAGGGGCAGAATCGGCATTTCGACCGCACGTGGCGGCAGCTGCAGCAGCTGCTACGGCGACCCGCAGAAGAGCAGGGTAGGGAGATAACCCGCCGGGTTTATATGCTCGGCGTCGGGGCGCAGATGCTGCGTTATGCCTCACCGCCGCTGGCGGAAGCCTGGTGTCGTATGATGCTCGACACGCGCGGCGGTGTGCGCCTGGATGAGCCGACGCTGGAAGACTTGCTACTCCGTGCAATGGGGCGGGGACGTCAGGCGCCTCAGGCGTAGAGAATGGCCTGTACTCGCCAGTTATCCGGCTGCTGATCTTCGTACATTTGTACGATGCGATACCACGACGCACCTTGTTCATCGGCCTTCACGGCGATGGCGTGCTCAACGTCCTGCTGGCTGCCGGCAATGTTATTGACGGAAATCAGGCCAATTTCATTCAGGCCGGTGACGCAGTCCGCGCTGGCGAATTCCGCTGACTGTGCAGAGGTGTTTGCTGTCGCTGCGGTCAGCAGCAGTGCGGGTAGGGTAAAAGATCGTTTCATCGTCAGCTCCATTTCACGTAGTCCCGAGGGCAGTCCGTTGCTAACGTCCTGCCAGGTTGGCTGGCCGAACGTTATTATGCACAAGAGAACGTGAATGGACGCAAAGCAGTGTAAAGCTGGCTAAAAGACAGTGCACCGCTATTTACGGTACAGAATCGCTTGCGAATACCACTGGCCGGGAACCATGGTGTCATCAATCATGATGATGACGTAGTAATCCGCTTTAGCCGTTTCTGCCTTCGTTTTCAACGCCGCTTCGACATCCATCGGCGAACCGTACATCAACACGCTCACCGTCCCCATCTTCTGTAGCCCAGTCGTCTGGTTACGGCGAATCTCTTGCGGATGGTCGGTTGCGGGTGGTGGTGCTTCTGGCGTCCCCTGCAGGGCACTACAACCGCTCAGTGCGATAGCCAGAAACCACGGTGTTAACCTGCGCATAACCATATCTCGTTTCCTGATAGTCATAGTGTAGTGGTAGCCTGAATGTCATTTCCGGGGAATGTTCCCGAAGTGTTATCTCTGACGCGATTTTCGAATGAAAATATCGTGAAAGCGTAACCGAGTTCTCAACATTATGAATCATGGTGAACCTGGTTTCTTGCTGAATATGTCAGCCTATGACATACCCTCATTTTAGTGAAAGGAGATGGTCAATGATTGCTCTCGAAATACGTCGTCTGGCGGGCGGTGAGGTGCTGCATGCCTGCCCGCAACATGCATTGGATAAGCCATTGCCCTGCATCATCTTTTATCACGGCTTTACCTCCTCCAAACGGGTGTACAGCTACTTCGCCGTGGCGCTGGCGGAAGCCGGTTTTCGGGTCATTATGCCCGATGCGCCAGAGCATGGTGCACGTTACGATGGCGATGAACGCGGACGAATGCAGCGCTTCTGGTCGATTTTACTGCAGAATTTTGCCGAATTTCCGGCCTTGCGCGAGGCGGTCATCGCCCAGGGCTGGGTTGAAGGGGATCGTCTGGCGGTCGCCGGGGCATCAATGGGCGGCATGACGGCGCTGGGAATAATGACCCATCATCCGGATCTAAAAAGCGTGGCTTGTCTGATGGGCTCCGGCTATTTTACTCAGCTTTCGCAGAGCCTGTTCCCTTCGCCTGCCGTCAGTGCCGAACGGCTGGCTGAGTGGGATGTCACTCAGCAGCTCAGCACGCTGGCCAACAGACCGCTATTGCTCTGGCACGGCGAGGAAGATGACGTGGTACCGCCTGAAGGCACCTTCAGGCTCCAGCAGGCGCTGCGGGAAAACAATTTGGCTGCCGGCCTGACCTGCGTCTGGCAGAAAGGCGTGCGTCACCGGATAACACCTGAGGCGTTAGCGACAACGGTGAAATTTTTTCAGCACAGCCTTTAAACGCGAATCACCTGAACACCCTGATCCTCAAGCTGCTTGAGGATCGCTTCATCCGCCTGTTTTCCGGTAATCACCAGGTCGATTTGCCCGGCCTGGCTGAACAGCATTCCGGCGCGTTCGCCAACTTTGCTGCTATCTACCAGCACCGCGAGTTTGCCGACGACGTTAAGCATTTTTTGCTCGGCCATCGCTGTAAGCATATCGGTTTTATATAGCCCTTCGGCGGTCAGCCCTTTGCCGCTGGTGAACATCCAGTGCCCGGCATACAGGCTGTTTTCACTGCCCTGCGGGCTCAACGTGATGGAGTGGCTACGGTTATACTGTCCGCCCATAATGATGACGCTGTCGTGTTCTTGGTCTATCAGGTAATTGGCCAGCGGCAGATAGTTAGTAATGATCTGTACTGGCTTACCACACAGCTCTTGCCCTAGCAGGAATGCGGTAGAGCCGCAGTTGATGACGATGCTTTCGCCCGGGTTAACCAGCTGCGAGGCCGCCCGCGCAATGCGTACTTTCTCGTCGTGGTTTTGGGCCTGGTGAATGTTCATCGGCGACCAGCGCGGGCGCTGCTCGCTGATGGCTTCAGCGCCATTGCGGACTTTTTTCAGCTTACCGCCTTCGTCGAGTTTATTGATATCGCGTCGTGCCGTTGCCGGAGAAATTCCCAGCCGGGAAATCACCTGCTCCACGGTGACAAATCCCGTTTGTGCCAGCAAATCCAGTAAAATTTGATGTCTTTGCGCTTCCGTCATGAGCAAATCCGATTAAAAGTGATAAGCAAAGATGATATTTGAAATCAGGTGAAAATACTAATGCTGACGGGATAATTTCCGGCGAGGGGGCAATGATTTCCGCTCGCCGGATGAGTCTTACAGGAAGGACTTGAAAGGCAGGTCCGGTTCCATGGTAAAGCAGTCGTCGAATCCGCGCGGGTAGTGGTATTCGACGTTGTCTTTATCCAGTGGCCAGGTGAATTTCCCGCCCACCTGCCAGATGAAAGGCTTAAAGCCATACTTCAGGCGGTCTTTCTTCATCTCCCACAGAACGCGTATTTCCTGCGGATCAGCCTGGAAGTTTGACCAGATATCGTGGTGGAACGGGATGACTACTTGGGTGTTCAGAGACTCGGCCATGCGCAGGATATCGGCGCTGGTCATTTTGTCGGTTATACCACGCGGGTTTTCGCCATAGGACCCCAGCGCCACGTCGATCTGGTGTTCGTTACCGTGTTTCGCATAGTAGTTGGAGTAGTGAGAGTCGCCGCTATGATACAGATTGCCGCCCGGCGTTTTGAACAAGTAGTTTACCGCGCGCTCATCCATTCCGTCCGGCAGCACGCCAGCCGCTTTTTGATCCGCAGGTAAGGTTATCAGGGCGGTACGGTCAAAAGCGTCGAGCGCGTGGATTTCAACATCTTTTATTTTTACGACGTCGCCCGGTTTCATCACGATGCAGCGCTCTTTCGGGACGCCCCAGCCAATCCACAGATCGACGCAGGTTTGCGGGCCGATAAACGGCACGTCATCGGCGCAGTTTTGCATGACTGCGGCAGCAACGTTTACATCAATGTGATCGTTATGATCGTGTGTGGACAGCACCGCATCAATCTGGCGAATAGCGAAGGGATCCAGTACAAACGGGGTGGTACGCAGGTTTGGCTGGAGCTTCTTCACGCCTGCCATGCGCTGCATCTGATGGCCTGCTTTCATCAGTGGGTTCCCGTGGCTTTGTTTGCCGGTACCGCACCAGAAATCGACGCAGATATTGGCTCCGCCCTCGGATTTCAGCCAGATGCCCGTACAGCCCAACCACCACATGGCAAAAGTGCCCGGTGCAACCTGCTCTTGTTCAATTTCTTCATTCAGCCAGCTGCCCCACTCTGGGAAAGTATTCAGGATCCATGATTCGCGGGTGATGGTCTGTACTTTACTCATTGATTTTTACCTCACGTATTTTCAAAAGTAATCATTTGTTGATTTGTTTTGACGAATACTGGCACCGTTTTTTCAGGATTGCAATCCTGTATTTCGCCATCCATAAGATGTTTTTGGTAGGGGAATGGGAGGTAAATGCTGGTCTTATGATGCATGAATGTCACCATTCAATTGATTTGTATTGATTATTTTGTGATTTTAGAAAATGAGAATTAATACGGTAACGGATTGAATGATTATTTGCGGCGTGCGTCACATTTAATCAAATATAATCTTGTTGTGATTATTTTTGATTATTAGAGTGATTGCAGCAACAAACCCTGGGCGTAGCGTGCGTTCAGAGATTCCACTTTCTGGAGTGTGTTATGGAGATTCTCTACAACATCTTTACCGTTTTCTTTAATCAGGTGATGACCAACGCCCCTCTGCTGCTGGGGATCGTGACGTGCCTGGGCTATATCCTGCTGCGTAAAAGCGCCAGTGTGATTGTAAAAGGTACGATTAAAACGATTATCGGTTTTATGTTGTTGCAGGCAGGGTCCGGCATTCTGACCAGTACCTTTAAACCCGTCGTCGCGAAAATGTCTGAGGTTTACGGCATCAACGGTGCTATCTCCGATACCTACGCCTCCATGATGGCAACCATTGAGCGGATGGGGGAGGCTTACAGCTGGGTGGGTTATGCCGTGCTGTTAGCTCTGGCGCTGAATATTTGTTACGTATTGCTGCGGCGCATTACCGGTATTCGCACCATCATGCTGACCGGGCACATCATGTTCCAGCAGGCGGGGCTGATTGCCGTCTCTTTCTATATCTTCGGGTACCCGATGTGGACGACGATTATCTGCACGGCGGTACTGGTATCGCTCTATTGGGGCATTACCTCCAACATGATGTACAAGCCGACCCAGGACGTCACCGACGGCTGCGGCTTCTCCATCGGACATCAACAGCAGTTCGCCTCATGGATTGCTTATAAGGTCGCACCTTATTTGGGGAAAAAAGAAGAGAGCGTTGAAGATCTTAAGCTGCCCGGCTGGCTGAATATTTTCCACGACAACATCGTTTCCACGGCCATTGTCATGACCATTTTCTTTGGCGCGATCCTGCTCTCTTTCGGCATCGACACCGTCCAGGCGATGGCGGGAAAAACGCACTGGACGGTGTACATCCTGCAAACTGGTTTTTCGTTCGCCGTCGCTATTTTTATTATCACTCAGGGCGTGCGTATGTTCGTCGCCGAACTTTCCGAGGCGTTCAACGGGATCTCCCAGCGCCTGATCCCCGGTGCCGTGCTGGCGATTGACTGTGCGGCGATTTATAGCTTTGCGCCGAACGCCGTCGTCTGGGGCTTTATGTGGGGCACCATTGGCCAGCTTATCGCCGTCGGTATTCTGGTGGGCTTCGGCTCTTCCATCCTGATTATTCCGGGCTTTATTCCGATGTTCTTCTCGAACGCGACTATCGGCGTCTTTGCGAACCACTTTGGCGGCTGGCGCGCGGCGCTCAAGATTTGTCTGGTGATGGGGATGATTGAAATTTTCGGCTGCGTCTGGGCGGTGAAGCTCACCGGTATGAGCGCCTGGATGGGCATGGCGGACTGGTCAATCCTGGCGCCGCCGATGATGCAGGGATTTGCCTCTATCGGTATCGCATTTATGGCCGTCATCATCATTATTTCACTGGCATATATGTTCTTCGCAGGGCGCACGCTGCGTGCTGAAGAGGACGCGGAAAAACAACTGGCAGATGCTTCTGCTCAATAAGGAGTTTTGACTATGACCGTACGTATTCTGGCTGTATGTGGCAACGGGCAAGGGAGTTCCATGATCATGAAGATGAAAGTGGACCAGTTTTTGACTCAATCAAATATTGATCACTCAGTGAACAGTTGTGCGGTGGGTGAATACAAAAGTGAATTAAGCGGCGCAGATATCATCATCGCTTCTACTCATATCGCCGGGGAGATTACTGTCTCCGGCAACAAATACGTGGTCGGCGTGCGCAACATGCTATCGCCTGCGGATTTTGGCCCAAAACTGCTGGAAGTGATCAAAGAACATTTCCCACAGGATGTGAAGTAAGGAGGCCAAATGAAATTACGTGATTCGCTTGTCGAGAATAACTCCATTCTTTTGCAGGCAGATGCCAGTACCTGGCAGGAAGCCGTAAAGCTAAGCGTCGATTTATTGGTGAAGGCCGACGTGGTTGAGCCGCGCTACTACCAGGCCATTCTGGATGGCGTTGCTCAGCATGGCCCTTACTTTGTGATTGCGCCCGGTCTGGCGATGCCACACGGACGTCCGGAAGAGGGGGTGAAGAAAACGGGTTTTGCGCTGGTAACGCTGAGGAAGCCGCTGGCTTTCAACCATGAGGATAACGACCCGGTCGACATCCTGATCACCATGGCGGCCGTTGATGCTAACACCCATCAGGAAGTGGGCATCATGCAGATCGTCAATCTGTTTGACGATGAAGCTAATTTCGACCGTTTACGTGCCTGCCGCGCCGTGCAGGAAGTGCTGGATTTAATTGATAACGCCACGACGGCGGCCGTCTAAAAGGAGCATCAAATGTCATTACCTATGTTGCAGGTTGCGCTGGATAACCAATCAATGTCTTCCGCGTATGAAACGACACGCCTGATCGCCGATGAAGTGGATATTATTGAAGTTGGCACCATTCTTTGCATTGCTGAAGGCGTACGCGCCGTGCGCGACCTGAAAGCGCTCTATCCCCACAAAATCGTGCTGGCGGACGCCAAAATTGCCGATGCCGGCAAAATTCTCTCTCGGATGTGCTTTGAAGCGCATGCCGACTGGGTGACTGTTATCTGCTGCGCGGATATCAACACCACCAAAGGCGCGCTGGATGTGGCGAAAGAATTTAACGGTGATGTACAGATCGAACTAACCGGCTACTGGACCTGGGAGCAGGCGCAGGAATGGCGCGATGCAGGTATTCAACAGGTGGTTTATCACCGTAGCCGCGATGCGCAGGCCGCTGGCGTAGCGTGGGGCGAGGCGGATATCAGTGCCATCAAGCGCTTATCCGACATGGGCTTTAAAGTCACCGTTACCGGCGGCCTGGCGCTGGAAGATCTGCCGCTGTTCCAGGGTATTCCGATTCACGTCTTTATCGCCGGTCGCAGCATTCGCGACGCGTCTTCCCCGGTTGAAGCTGCACGGCAGTTTAAACGTTCTATTGCCCAGCTGTGGGGCTAAGGAGCGGTTATGCTGTCGAAAAAAATTCCGCTCGGCATCTATGAAAAGGCGCTCCCTGCCGGCGGGAGCTGGCTGGATCGTCTGCGGCTGGCGAAAGAGCTTGGTTTTGACTTTGTCGAAATGTCGGTGGATGAGACTGACGCTCGCCTGGAACGGCTTGACTGGAGCCGGGAGCAGCGCCTGGAGCTCGTCAACGCGATTGCTGAAACCGGGGTACGGGTGCCCTCTATGTGCCTCAGCGCCCACCGGCGCTTCCCGCTTGGTAGCGAAGATGACGCGGTGCGAGCGCAGGGGCTGGAGATTATGCGCAAAGCCATTCAGCTGGCGCAGGATGTAGGCATTCGGGTGATTCAGCTTGCGGGTTATGACGTTTACTATCAGGAAGCCAACAACGAGACGCGCCGTCGTTTCCGCGATGGCCTGAAAGAGAGCGTCGAAATGGCGAGCCGCGCGCAGGTGACGCTGGCGATGGAAATTATGGACTACCCGCTGATGAGCTCGATCAGTAAAGCGCTGGGCTACGCCCACTACCTGAATAATCCGTGGTTCCAGCTCTATCCGGATATCGGCAACCTGTCGGCATGGGATAACGATGTGCAGATGGAGTTACAGGCCGGGATGGGGCATATCGTGGCGGTACATGTGAAGGATACTAAACCCGGCGTCTTTAAAAACGTCCCGTTTGGTGAAGGGGTCGTTGATTTCGAACGCTGCTTTGAGACACTCAGGCAAACCGGCTACTGCGGACCCTACCTGATTGAAATGTGGAGCGAAACGACCGACGATCCGGTAGCGGAGGTGGCGAAAGCCCGCGATTGGGTGATGGCGCGGATGGCCAGCGCCGGGTTGGTGGAGGCGGCATAATGCAAAAACTCAAGCAGCAGGTTTTTGAAGCCAACATGGATTTGCCGCGCTACGGCCTGGTGACCTTTACCTGGGGTAATGTGAGCGCGATCGATCGCGAGCGCGGGCTGGTGGTAATTAAGCCGGGCGGTGTGGCCTACGAGACGATGCAAGCGAGCGATATGGTGGTTGTGGATCTGCAGGGTAACGTGGTGGAAGGGCGGTATCGTCCTTCTTCCGATACCGCCACCCATCTTGCGCTCTATCGCCGCTATCCGAGCCTTGGCGGCGTGGTGCATACCCACTCGACGCACGCGACGGCCTGGGCGCAGGCCGGGCTGGCTATTCCCGCGCTGGGAACGACCCATGCAGACCACTTCTTTGGCGATATCCCTTGCACCAGAGCGTTGAGCCCGAGGGAAGTGGAGGAGGCTTATGAACTGAACACCGGGCGGGTGATCATCGAAACGCTGGGCGAGATAGAACCGCTGCTTACGCCGGGGATAGTGGTGTATCAACACGGACCTTTTACCTGGGGTAAAGATGCGCACGATGCGGTGCATAACGCGGTGGTGATGGAAGAAGTGGCGCGGATGGCGTGGATTGCACGCGGAATCAATCCGCAGCTGAAGCCGATCGATAGCTGGCTGATGGACAAACACTTTATGCGAAAGCACGGACCTAATGCCTATTACGGGCAAAAGTAACGCATGTGCTCCGGAGCCATTCATCTTGATGATGAATTAACCGGTCTGCTCCGGAGCCATTTTTCGTATTGTTGGCAATCGCATGCCAGCAAGCATCCATTCACGCACTATCGCTCCGGCGAAAACGTCGAGGCGATGGCATTAAGACTTCACCCCGTTACGGGGCGAAGTCAAAGCGCCGGTTATTAGCGATAGATGGCGGCGCTGGCATGAATCACGCCGTTGCTTTCCGGTTCGTGAATCAGGATCGGTTGAAAATATTTTGCGCCCTGCTTATCGCTCAACTGACTCAGTGCCTGGTCGGCCTCTTGTTCAGTGGCCATATTATGGTTGATATAGATAACGCCCAGGCTCTGCACGTCATCCATGTTACGAGCCTGGCGTCCATCGATCTTGATGGCTGCGAGCGCGTTGGCACTCAGTAAAAGCGCAGCCATAGCGGCAATGATGATGTTTTTCATACTCTACGCTCCTGACGTTCTGTCGGCCATTCTGGCTTGAATCCGGGGTCCTCGTGGGTTATCGATAGCTTTGATATAAGTGTAATCTCTGGCTGTCGGGTCTATCGCGACCATTTCTGATGGAGTTGTTCAAAAAAGTGTCGCTGCCGTCATTGATTAATTTTAAATCACTGACTTAGCGCGGCTTTGCCGTTAGTGCGAATTATTTGTGCAATTCGCTTGTCTTCCTGGGGCTCCGAACGTAGAATGACGCGTCAATTTTTCAGCCGCCCTTTAACCACGTTCCTTGCCTCCATGGGCCGCGGCTGACCCAGACAGGAGGCTGAATAATCCGTAAGGAGCAATTCGATGCGTCATTACGAAATCGTTTTTATGGTCCATCCTGACCAGAGCGAACAGGTTCCGGGTATGATCGAACGTTACACTGGTGCAATCACTGCAGCAGAAGGTACGATCCACCGTCTGGAAGACTGGGGCCGCCGTCAGCTGGCTTACCCGATCAACAAACTGCACAAAGCTCACTACGTTCTGCTGAACGTTGAAGCCCCGCAGGAAGCGATCGATGAGCTGGAAACAAACTTCCGCTTCAACGACGCCGTTATCCGCAGCATGGTAATGCGTACTAAGCACGCTGTTACCGAAGCATCTCCGATGGTTAAAGCGAAAGACGAGCGCCGTGAGCGTCGCGAAGATTTCGCAAACGAAACCGCAGATGATTCCGAAGCTGGGGATTCTGAAGAGTAATCCTGATGACCAACCGTCTGGAGCTGTCCGGCATTATTTGCAGGACGCCAATTCGTAAGGTCAGCCCGTCAGGAATTCCACACTGCCAGTTCGTGCTTGAGCATCGTTCAGTGCAGGAGGAAGCCGGTTTTCACCGGCAGGCATGGTGCCAAATGCCCGTTATCATTAGCGGACACCAAAACCAGGCCATTACTCACAGTATAACGGTCGGTAGTGCAGTCATCGTTCGGGGGTTCATTTCTTGCCACAAGGCAAAGAACGGCCTGAGCAAAATGGTTCTGCATGCCGAGCAGATTGAATTGATAGATTCTGGAGACTAGCCAAATGGCACGTTATTTCCGTCGTCGCAAGTTCTGCCGTTTCACCGCGGAAGGCGTTGTTGAGATTGATTACAAAGATATCGCAACGTTGAAAAACTACATTACCGAAAGCGGTAAAATTGTCCCGAGCCGTATCACCGGTACTCGTGCAAAATACCAGCGTCAGCTGGCTCGCTGCATCAAGCGCGCTCGCTACTTGTCCCTGCTGCCGTATACCGATCGTCATCAGTAATCGGCCGCTGTCTATTAACGACTTTAAGAGGATAAGGTAATGCAAGTTATTCTGCTTGATAAAGTAGCAAACCTGGGTAGCCTGGGTGATCAGGTTAACGTTAAAGCGGGCTATGCTCGTAACTTCCTGGTACCACAGGGTAAAGCTGTTCCAGCTACCAAGAAAAACGTTGAGTTTTTCGAAGCACGCCGTGCTGAACTGGAAGCCAAACTGGCTGACGTTCTGAACGCTGCTAACGCACGTGCTGAAGCAATCAATGCACTGGGCACCGTTACCATCGCGTCTAAATCTGGCGACGAAGGTAAACTGTTCGGTTCCATCGGTACCCGCGACATCGCTGACGCTGTAACTGCAGCTGGCGTTGCTGTTGCCAAGAGCGAAGTTCGTCTGCCGAACGGCGTTCTGCGCACCACCGGTGAGCACGAAGTGGACTTCCAGGTTCACAGCGAAGTCTTCGCGAAACTGGTTGTTAACGTTGTAGCTGAGTAATTTTTTACTCAGTTTGCGTCGAGACGCCGGCCTTGTGCCGGCGTTTTGCTTTTCTGGCATCCGCACATTTAGCATCTTGTATGGTAGCTATTCATCCTCCATTTCTGGATAATAAAATGAAACGATATTTTATTTCTGGTGATGTGAATGGATACGCTTTCCACCCCTTCAGTTTTTTCCCGCAAGAAAGTGGCTTACGCCTGCGCGACACTCTGCTGTTTGCTGTGGGGAAGCTCCTACCCGGCTATTAAAAGCGGTTACCAGCTTTTTCACATTGCCACGGACGATGTCCCGACCAAAATTGTCTTTGCCGGCTATCGTTTCCTGTTCGCCGGCGTGCTGCTCCTGCTGTTCGCGCTGGCACAGCGCAAGCCCATTGCCCGCTTGAATGGCCGTCAGTACGGGCAGCTGGCGCTATTGGGCCTGACGCAAACCTCCATTCAGTATGCTTTTTTTTACGTCGGCCTGGCATTTACGACCGGTATTAAAGGCTCAATCATGAATGCCACCAGTACCTTTTTTAGTGTACTGCTGGCGCACTTTATCTATCAAAATGACCGGCTGAGCTACAACAAAACTATCGGCTGCGTCCTCGGCTTCGCGGGTGTCATGCTGGTGAACTTTACCGATTCGCTGAGTGATTTCAGTTTTGTCTGGTGCGGCGATGGATTCGTCGTGCTGGCGGCATTTATCCTGTCGGCGGCGACGCTGTATGGCAAACAGATCTCGCAAACCGTGGACCCGACGGTGATGACCGGGTGGCAGCTGGCTTTTGGTGGCCTGGTGCTGGTCGTGGGGGGATATCTGACTGGAGGGACGCTGGTAATACACAGTATGACGGCGCTTATGGTACTGGCCTATTTGACGCTGCTCTCTTCTGTGGCGTTTGCGCTGTGGAGCGTATTGCTGAAGTACAATCGTGTCAGCATGATTGCGCCGTTTAGCTTCGTCATCCCCATTGCGGGGACCGTGCTGTCGGCTATTTTCCTCGGCGAGAATATTTTTGAGCTTAAATATGCGATTGCGCTGGTGCTGGTCTGTTTCGGGATAGGCTGGGTAAACCGGGTCAGTATTGTGCGACAGGCCGGGTAACGAACCCGGCGCTGCCAGCGCGTATTGCGGTGAGATTACCGTGCGCGGATAAAGCTGCCGTTCGCCTGACGGGTGAACAGCACCTGCTGCCCGCCGCCGATATCGATAGTCAGGCCGGTCACTACGCCATTCGCATTCTGGCGGATCTGCACCGTCTGCCCGGTTTGCAGCGAACTGAGCGGTTTGCCCGGACCTTCCACCTGAGCCATCGCATAGACGTCGGTTGGCGGAAGGTTATGATCGCGGAACAGCTGAGCCAGGGTTTTACCCGCTTCGATGCGGTAGGTCCGCCACTGTTGCTCAATCCCCGGAGTCGACTGCTGCTGTTGCTGCTGCTGTGGTTGAGAATAGGCCTGGGTTTGCCCCTGTTCCACCGGCTCATCCTGAACGGGTTCCGGCGCCACCGGTGCCATCTGATCGGTGTCATTCACCGTCGGCGTGGTGGTAATCGGCGGCAGCGGCATGGCCTGCTGGGATGATTGCGACTGGGACTGCGATTGCAGATCGATACTGGCTTCCCGGCCGTTTTGCACCGGGCTGCTGCTATCCGTCGACGGGAGCAGTATGCCGATAATCACCAGCAGTGCGCCGGCAATGATGCCTCGGCGATGCATTGGCGGCAGCGGATCCATAATGCGAATATGATCCGGGGCGTGCCAGATCTTCGCCAGGGTAGGTGTGATATCAAAGCGCCCGGGCATGGCTTTCCTCCTGCTCCGCATATTTTTATCCTGCTCCGTAGAGTATAGATGGCTAACTTCCTGATGGCCGAGACAAAGATATGTTTCGTGAGGTTAACCTGATATCTCCTATTGTTTCTGTTTCCCTCAGATTTGTCATCATCTCCGCGACAAAGTTTTACCCATCGGACGATGGCTGATATGCTGCCCACCACTTTATGCTCGTCGTCTTTCGAGTTGCTGACGCGCTGGCTGCGCCTGCTTCCTCCGGTTACACAGTGGTCTGTGCTATCGGGGAATCACCTGCCTGCCGTCTTCTTACTATTCGGAATTCGTTGAGTATGAAATTTTCCCCCCGAAAAATAAGGAAAGAAGATGGCAACCCCGACTTTTGACACTATTGAAGCGCAGGCAAGTTACGGTATTGGCTTGCAGGTTGGACAACAGCTGAGCGAATCCGGCCTGCAGGGGCTGCTGCCTGAAGCACTGGTTGCCGGCATTGCCGATGCGCTGGAAGGTAATCAGCCGCAGGTGCCGGTGGAAGCCGTTCATCGCGCGCTGCGTGAAATCCACGAACGCGCCGATGCGGTCCGTCGTGAGCGTTTCCAGGAGATGGCGGCCGATGGCCAGAAATATCTGGATGAAAACCGCGAGCGCGAAGGCGTGAACAGCACCGAATCTGGCCTGCAGTTCCGCGTTCTGACTCAGGGTGAAGGCGCAATCCCGGCGCGTACCGACCACGTTCGTGTGCATTACACCGGTAAACTGATCGACGGAACCGTATTTGATAGCTCCGTGGCGCGCGGTGAACCGGCTGAATTCCCGGTAACTGGCGTTATCGGTGGCTGGATTGAAGCGCTGACTCTGATGCCGGTAGGCTCTAAATGGGAACTGACTATTCCGCACAACCTGGCCTACGGCGAGCGCGGCGCAGGAGCTTCCATTCCTCCGTTCAGCACCCTGATTTTTGAAGTTGAACTGCTGGATATTATCTAATCAGCAGGTGCTTCCTCTCCCGTCAGGGGGAGGAGGCAATAAAAAATAGCGTAAAATACTTAAGTTAGAAATTTACTGGAATTTTATATTGCTTCCAGGCTTTTTGGGTGTATTTTTGTGAGCTGTTTCGCGCTGTAGGAGTGATATAACACTCACTTTAAACATATAATTAACATTATATCTAAATCATAGTATTCATCCCTCCGATTCTTACCTAATATCGATAAGCCCTTTTCCAGGGTAATGACGAATGACGGGCCATCAGAGCCTGAACAACACAGACAGGTACAACAGGAAGAAAATCACATGGTAGATCAGGTTAAAGTCGCTGCTGAAGAGCAGGCTCCGACTGAACAATCGCTACGGCGAAATCTCACGAATCGACATATCCAGCTTATTGCTATTGGTGGCGCCATCGGCACCGGGCTGTTTATGGGCTCCGGCAAAACCATCAGCCTCGCCGGGCCATCCATCATTTTTGTTTATATGATCATCGGCTTTATGCTGTTTTTCGTTATGCGCGCCATGGGCGAATTACTGCTGTCGAATCTGGAATATAAATCGTTCAGTGATTTTGCCGCCGACCTTCTGGGGCCGTGGGCAGGCTACTTTACCGGCTGGACCTATTGGTTCTGCTGGGTGGTCACCGGGATGGCCGACGTGGTGGCAATTACCGCCTACGCCCAGTTCTGGTTCCCCGGACTTTCCGACTGGGTTGCTTCGCTGGCGGTCATCCTGCTGCTCTTGAGCCTTAACCTGGCCACCGTAAAAATGTTCGGTGAAATGGAGTTCTGGTTCGCGATGATCAAAATCGTCGCTATCGTGGGACTGATTGTGGTTGGCCTGGTGATGGTGATGATGCATTTCAAATCGCCGACCGGCGTGGAGGCTTCTTTTGCCCATCTGTGGAATGACGGTGGCTGGTTCCCGAAAGGCATCAGCGGGTTTTTTGCCGGTTTCCAGATAGCGGTCTTTGCTTTCGTAGGTATTGAGCTGGTGGGAACCACCGCTGCGGAAACCAAAGATCCGGAGAAATCCCTGCCGCGTGCGATTAACTCCATCCCGCTGCGTATTATTATGTTCTACGTCTTCGCGCTGATCGTGATTATGTCAGTAACGCCGTGGAGCTCCGTAGTACCGACCAAGAGCCCGTTCGTCGAGCTGTTTGTGCTGGTCGGCCTGCCGGCCGCTGCCAGCCTGATTAACTTTGTGGTACTGACTTCGGCGGCTTCTTCGGCCAACAGCGGCGTGTTCTCAACCAGCCGTATGCTGTTCGGCCTGGCCCAGGACGGTCAGGCGCCGTCAATGTTTGCCAAACTGTCGAAACGTGCGGTGCCGGCGAAAGGGCTGACCTTCTCCTGCATGTGCCTGCTGGGCGGCGTGGTGATGCTGATGGTGAATCCGAGCGTGATTGCCGCCTTCACCATGATTACCACGGTATCTGCGATCCTGTTTATGTTCGTCTGGACCATTATTCTGTGTTCGTACCTGGTCTACCGTAAAAAGCGTCCGCAGCTGCATGAGCAGTCCAAATATAAGATGCCGCTGGGTAAGCTGATGTGCTGGGTCTGCATGGCATTCTTCGCCTTCGTCCTGGTGCTGTTGACCCTGGAAACCGACACGCGTGAAGCGCTGATCGTGACTCCTCTGTGGTTCGTTCTGCTGGCGGTGGGCTGGTTCTTTGCCGGCAAGAAGCGTCTGGTGAAATAAAAAAATCTTCGGGAGAGATTTTTAACGTTGCTTGCAACGGCCCGTCATAAAAAAGGCCACCGAGGTGGCCAATGATACTGACAATGTCGAGGGCGCCTGCGGGCGCCTTTTTTATTTTCCAGCGAGGGCACGTGGAAACAGCACATTGTTCTCCAGGCTGATGTGCTCCATCAGATCGTCGATCAGCTCGTTAATGCCGTTGTACATCGCTTTCCATGTGGTACAGGCTTCCGGCGGCGGAGTGACATTGTTGGTGACGTGCTTAATCACTTCCAGCAGCTCACCGGCTTCGTCGTGCTCGCTTTCCATGACGCTGATGGGGCCGGCGGCGTGGGTACCCATACCCTGTTTGATCATCGGGAACAGGATCTGCTCTTCTTTCATCATGTGGCTGGAGAGCTCCTGATGCAGCATAGTCAGGTATTTGGTCAGGCCGCTCGGTACGCCGGGTTTGTCGGCGTGAACGCGCTCAACTTTAGTGGCCTGCAGGATAAGCTCCGGCAGCTGTTCGCGATGGCGGTCGTGATAGCGCACGATGATATGGTCGATGATTTCCGCGTACGGTGCAGCGCGCCAGTCTTTTTCAACCGGCTCTTCCGCCAGCTTCGCCAGCTCGTCTTCAATCATCGCGACGTCCAGTTCCTTGCGCGATGCGGCGCGTTCCAGGGTCTGTTTGCCACCGCAGCAGTAGTCCATATCATATTTACGAAATAGCGAGGAAGCGCGCGGGATCGTCAGCGCCAGCTCGCCTAAAGGTTGGTCACGAAAAGCCATAGCGGATACCTCGTCTTTAAAAATATAAGATGCATATTAAATGCATCTTATGGGCAAGGAAATACCCCTTTCGGATACCAGGCTATTTTTTATGCTCGCCGACCCGTTCCAGCACCACCGGCTTTTGTGGTCGGGAACAGACCGCATAGACCACACCGAGAACCAGCAGCAGGATGCCGCTGAGCGTCAGCGCAGGTGGCATACTTTGCCGCAGAAGGAAGGTATACAGCAGACCAGCCAGCGTTTCGAAGACGATAAGCGGCCCGAGGATGACCGTCGGGAGTTTCTGGCTGGCAATATTCCAGCACAATGCGCCGACCCAGGAACAGAGGACGGCAATGGCCAGCATCAGCGTCACGAAAAGCAAGGGACGTGGGCCGAAGGGAAGGGGGAATTCAGCCTGTTGAGTATGCAGCCACCCGCAGGCAATCAGGTAGCCTGCCAGTGAGACAGGTAGCGTCACCAGCGCCTGTGCCGTCGCCCACATCATCGGGTGCTTATCCGGGTTTTCCCGCAGCCAGCGGGCATTACGCAAAGCGTACCATGCCCAGCAGGCCACCGAAATCAACGCCAGGCCAATACCGGAACCGTAGCGCCAGATACTGAAATTGGGCAGACCCTGGCGAAGTTCGGCAATATTGACGCACACCAGGCCGAGAGCAATGCAGGAGAGCGCCGGAAAGAGACGTCGCCACGGCAGCTTGCCATCGCGCTGGCTGTAGAGCAGGTTAGCCATCACCGGCAACACCACCGGAAGCGTACCGATAATCATGGTTGATACCGGCGCGCCGGTACGCTGAATGGCGCTGGCGAGGCAAACGTAATAGATCAGGTTGCCCATCATGGTCAGCCCCAGCGCGGTCCACCAGTCACGCCCGGAAAGCTGGCGCAGCCGCACGCGACCAAGCCAGGCCAGCGGCAGGGCAATCAGCCCCAGCGCCAGATAGCGCCCCATGGATTGCAGTACCGCCGGGTATTCCGGCACCAGCACCGGGCCGACGAATATCAGCCCCCACATCAGCCCCGCCAGCAGGGCATACAACACACCACTAATCATCACGCCATCCGTACCAGTTTCAGTTGGCTAAAGTGTAGAAGAGGTCGCGTCGGGAAATATTGTATGAGATTGCGCATTCATCAGCGCCGGGCGACCTGTTTTTGGTAGCGTACCGGGGTGATGCCGTAGCGGCGGGTAAAGGCGCGGGTCAGATGCGACTGATCGGTCAGGCCAGCGGCGGCGGCGACTTCGGCGGCGGGCATTCCGTGGGTGAGAAATGCTTTGGCTCGCCACAGGCGAATGGCCATTAGCATCTGGTGGGGCGTGACGTGGAAATGCGCCTTAAACTGGCGCTGAAAGTGATACGGGCTCAGGGCGGCAACCTGCGCCAGCTCATCGAGCGAGACGGCGTGCATATAGTTGTCATGCAGATAGTCACGCACTCGCTCGAAGCGGTGGGCGGCTTCCGTGATAACGGGGGCGTGATGGGCCAGCGGTCGGAACGTATCAATCACGTCCAGCAACAGACCCTGCTGCGCCAGCGTGTCGTCGGTATGCCATAAGCCATAGATAAGCTGACAGAGCCGCTGCGAGCGCCGTGGATCCTGGCGCACCACATCGCTGAACCACCAGTGCCGCACGCCGGTAACGTCTTCCAGCATCTGCGGTTCCAGATAGAGCATTCGGTAGCGCCAGCCATCGGCGGTAGCCGCCTCACCGGTGTGTAGCTCATCAGGGTTCATGGTGACGATGGAGTTAGCCGGAGCGACGTACTGGCTGCCGCGGTAGCGAAAACGCTCGGCGCCGAGCTCTATTGCGCCAATGCCGAAGGCTTCATGGGTATGCGGTTCGAACGCATAGCGGGAAATATGGGCATGATACAGCTCAACGCCAGGCAGCTGCGCCAGATGGCGAAAGCGCGCGCTGTCTTTCTCATCGTTGAACTGTTCCGGTACGCCCTGCATTGCGTTTCTCCCGACGGATATCCTTTTATTATTGAGGATGGTCCGCCGGGAAGCTACAAAAATTAACCTTTTTGTAACCGTTACAGGATGCCTTTGATACTCTCGGCCAGCGGCGTTGTCGGGCGGCCAATCAGCGAGCTCAGGGTATGGCTGTCGTCAAACAGCCCGCCTTTTGCGGCGCCAGTATCGGAGTCAGCGAGCATGTCCGCCAGTCCTGCCGGCAGGCCGACGCTTTTCAGCGCAGCGGCAAAGTCGGCTTCGCTCAGGTTCTGATAAACCACGTTTTTACCGCTCAGTTTGCTCAGCGCGTCAGCGAGCTCACTCAGGGTCCAGGCCTCGTCACCGGCCAGCTCATACACTTTTCCTGCGTGGCCCTCTTCTGCGATAACGCGTGCGGCTGCCTGCGCATAATCGGCGCGGGTTGCCGCGGCGATTTTGCCTTCACCGGCGGCACCGATAAAGACACCGTGCTCCAGCGCCGGCGGGGTGCTGGCGAGGTAGTTCTCGGTGTACCAGCCGTTGCGCAGCAGAGCGTAAGGGATGCCGGAGTCGGCGAGCAATTTCTCGGTTTCAACATGCTCAACGTGCAGGCCAAGCGGTGATTTATCGGCATGCAGCAGGCTGGTATAGGCGATAAATTTCACTCCGGCAGCCTTGGCGGCATTGATGACGTTGCGGTGCTGCGTCGTACGCTGGCCGACTTCGCTGGAGGAGATCAGCAGCAGCTTATCCACACCCTGCAGCGCGGCGGTAAACGCCGCTTCGTCGGTATAATCAGCCTGGCGGACCACAATGCCCTGTTGGCTCAGCGCTTCGGCTTTCGCCGGGTTACGTACAATGGCCACAATCTGGCTGGCGGCGGTAGTTTTTAACAGATTCTGTAGGACGAGGTGGCCAAGCTGGCCGGTTGCGCCGGTAATCGCGATCATGAGTCTTCTCCTTCGTGTTGCGTGACAGTTGTGGTAAGCTAACACCTTAACTAACTTTTAGTAAGTACGTACAAAAAGGTAAGTATGAAAATGGCCAATCCGACGCTGAGCGAAAAAATGCGCGACGGTAATCTGTTTGCCGAACAGTGCCCGTCACGCGATGTGCTAAAGCATGTGACCAGCCGCTGGGGGGTGTTAATCCTGGTGGCACTGCGTGGGGGAACCCATCGCTTCAGTGAGCTACGTCGTAAAATGGGCGGCGTCAGCGAAAAGATGCTGGCTCAGTCGCTGCAGGCGCTGGAGCAGGATGGCTTTATCAACCGGGTTTCCCGCCCGGTGGTCCCGCCGCACGTAGAGTATAGCCTGACGCCGCTTGGCGAGCAGGTCAGTGCGAAAGTGGCAGCGCTGGCGGACTGGATTGAGTTGAATCTGCCCGCGGTTCTGGCGAACCACGAGCAGGTGGCTGAGGTTTAAGATTTCGGCTGACTTAAATCCAGCTGATAAATGGCAAAGCCGATATCGTCGGTTGCCACCTGATGCATCGGGTACTGTGCTTTCTCTTTAATAAACGCCGCGGCTTTTTCACTCGGGGAAGTCTCAAAGCGGATATCCAGCGGCACACTGCTGTGGACAGGGGCCAGGCGCCAGTTGTTGTCAGCGGCCGGGTGGATTGAGCCCGCTTTTTTCGACTCTGCGCCGATCCATGCTGCCAGTACCGAACGGTTCTCGTCCGGGGAGGCAAACGCAATATGGCTATCGCCGGTGCCGGCAAATTTACCGCCGTAGGCGCGGTAATTGTTGGTCGCGACGAGGAAGGTGGCTTTAGGATCAACAGGCTTACCGTTAAACGTCAGATCTTTAATTCGCTCAGCCTGCGGGTGAATCATCTGGCATTCGCCGTCGTAGCGCGCCGGCTGGCTGACATCAATCTGATAGTTTACGCCGTCAATCACATCAAAGTTATAGGTGCGAAATCCGTCCCAGTTAATTAATGACTGCGGTTTGCTGCTGGTCGGGTCAATCTGATTAAACTGCCCGGCGGAGCACTCCAGCCACTCTTTAACCTCTTTACCGCTGACCTTCATTACCACCAGAGTATTTGGGTAGAGATACAGGTCGGCGGCATTGCGGAAGGTGAGTTGGCCTTTCTCCACTTCGACGAAGCTGGCCGGATCGTTTTTGCGGCCGCCAACTTTAAACGGTGCGGCGGCAGAGAGCACCGGTAGCTTTGCCAGGTCCGGATCGCCCTGAATAAAGTGTTCGACATAGGCCTTCTGCGCCATATTCACCACCTGTACTGTGGGGTCGTCCTGCACCAGCGCCAGGTAGCTGTACATGTTGTCCGCAGCGCGGCCGATGGGTTTACTAACGAACTCGCGGGTGGCGTCATGGTCGGCTTTCAGCACTTTCACCATGTCCGCATCTTCCGCAGCCAGGGATTTCTTCGCTACTGCGTCATAGACAGGGCGCGCTTCCGCTTTGGACTGGGTGACCCGCCATTGGCCGGCGTCGTTGTTCAACACCAGGTCGACGACCCCGAGATGATCGCCCCACATGCCGGGCATCACGGCCGGAATGCCGTTCAGCGTGCCTTTCTCGATATCTGCACCTTGAATGCCGGCGAAATCTTTCCCCGGGAACACGGCATGCGCGTGGCCGAACATAATGGCATCCACGCCGGGCACCTGGCTGAGGTAGTAAACCGAGTTTTCCGCCATTGCCTGGTACGGATCGGCAGAAAGCCCCGAGTGGGCGACCACTACCACCACATCCGCCCCTTTTTCACGCATTTCCGGCACATATTTACGCGCGGTTTCGGTAATGTCGTTGACGGTCACTTTGCCGCTGAGATTGGCTTTATCCCAGGTCATTATCTGCGGCGGAACAAAACCGATATAACCGATGCGCAGCGTCTGCGTTTTGCCGTCGCGATCCTGCACCGTGGTTTCTTTGATCAGGTACGGCGTAAACATCGGTTGACCGGTTTTAGCATCGATAATATTGGCGTTTACGTAGGGGAATTTCGCCCCGGCGAGCGCTTTATGCAGGAAATCGAGGCCGTAGTTAAACTCGTGATTACCGAGGTTGCCCACCGCGTAATCCAGCGTATTCATCGCCTTATACACCGGGTGGACATCGCCATTGTTGAGTCCTTTGGCGGCCATATAATCACCCAGAGGACTTCCCTGAATGACGTCGCCGTTATCGACCAGCACGCTGTTTCTGGCTTCCTGGCGGGCTTTTTCAATCAGCGTAGCGGTGCGCACGAGGCCAAACTTTTCCGTTGCGGTGTCTTTGTAATAATCGAAATCCATCATATTGCTGTGCAAATCGGTGGTTTCCATGATCCGCAAATCGACCGTCGCTGCGTTCACGCTGGCAGCGACCAGCGTGGCCAGTAACGTTGCGCTAAACTTAATCATCAGAGGCGTCCTTTTTATGAGCAATGACACAGAAGAGAATGTATGTACATCCTGTTGCTTACAGAAATGTGAATCATGCCGAAAAGTGTGTCATGAAACCGCCATCGCTATCACAGATAGCGGAACTCGCAGCGATGCGATATAACTAAAACAACGAGTTAACGCCACTGCAACCAGATGAGGTGGAGAATGTTAGAACAAGTATGTCAACTTGCACGGATTGCCGGTGATGCCATCATGGACGTCTATGATGGAAAACAACCGATGGACGTTGCCAGCAAGAAAGATGATTCTCCGGTAACGGCGGCGGATCTTGCCGCGCACAACGTCATTATCAACGGCCTGCTGGCGCTGACGCCCGACATTCCGGTGCTCTCGGAAGAAGACCCTCCCGGATGGGAAGTACGTCAGCACTGGCAGCGCTACTGGCTGGTGGACCCGCTGGACGGTACCAAAGAATTTATTAAACGTAACGGTGAATTTACCGTCAACATTGCCTTGATTGAAAAGGGGAAACCCGTTCTTGGCGTGGTTTATGCCCCGGTCTTAAACGTGCTGTACTGCGCGGAAGGCGGGAAAGCATGGAAAGACGAATGCGGCATGCGTAAGCGGATTCAGGTGCGGGATGCCCGGCCACCGCTGGTAGTGATTAGCCGTTCTCACGGCAACGACCCGGAACTGCAGGAGTATCTGGAACAGATTGGCGAGCATCAGACTACCTCAATCGGTTCGTCGCTGAAGTTCTGCCTGGTGGCGGAAGGCCAGGCTCAGCTTTATCCGCGCTTCGGGCCGACCAGTACCTGGGATACCGCCGCAGGTCATGCCGTTGCGGTCGCTGCCGGGGCGCACGTTCACGACTGGCAGGGCCGCACACTGGACTATACTCCGCGTGAATCCTTCCTCAACCCTGGATTCCGGGTCTCTATTTACTAAGCAGTTTGTGCAGCAGCGCGACGACCTGCTGCACCTCGTCCTGGGTGAGTGCGCCGTCTTTGGCCCACTGAACGCGCCCCTCTTTATCCAGCACCACTATCGCTGAGCTCTCTTCATCCAGTTGCCAGGCTTTGCGAGCGAGACCGTTGCTGTCGACAATGAACTGTGACCAGGGGTAGAGCTGTTTATTGCTCTCAATGCTGCTGCGCACGAACATGCCGGAGCCAGGAATGGCGTCATCGGTATTGACGATGGTGGTGGTCTGATAGCGATCGTGCGGGAACTTAGCTGCCTTAATCGCCTCTATCAGGGTGGCATTTTTCTCTTTTGCCGACGTACGCCCGGCAATGTGCTGCACCACGCGAACTTTTCCTGCCAGCTGCGAGCTATTCCAGTTTTTATAGCTAAACTTATCATTATCCAGAATTAATTCTCCCCGGTCGGCAATGCCAACCGGCGCGACACGCTGGCCATCGACAAAATTATGCGCTGAGGCCATCAGCGGAAACAGGAGGCATGAAACCGCCAGGAGCTTACGTAGGGTCATGATGGGTCCTTATTTTTATGCAGGTGATCCGACCACTTGGTCTCGTTTAAGCATAAATGCGATTTCCCGGCTTTACACGCAATCAGGGTGCCAGTTTGCGTGGTAACGCACATATTCGAAGGAAATCGGCGACTTATACTAGCTTCTACGTATGTTTGAAAAGAAAGTTCTTAATTATTGTCATCAAAAGGTAAATAAACTTATGCATGCTGGGTATTACAGAGGTTCTGGACTATAGTTTCAGGGCATTAAATTTGCGCTCCCGAATCGTGGGCCAAATGTGGCACCACAAGAGCGTAACCCTGGCAGGAGACAACAATGAAAATTTTCCAACGCTACAATCCGCTGCAAGTGGCGAAGTACGTGAAGATCCTGTTCCGTGGACGGTTATACATCAAGGATGTTGGCGCTTTTGAGTTTGATAAGGGAAAAATCCTTATCCCGAAGGTCAAAGACAAGCAGCATTTTTCTGTGATGTCTGAAGTCAATCGTCAGGTTCTGCGTCTGCAAACAGAGATGGCTTAACCTGAATAACGATATAGCTATGCGGTAAATAAAACGGCTCCTGATGGGAGCCGTTAGTGTTTCTATCCCTTCATTTCCGCATAACGTTTGCGGTACTCGCCCGGCGGTATACCGTTATGTTTGCGGAAGATCCGCGTGAAATAGACCGGGTCGCCATAGCCCACTGAAAGCGCGATTTTGTTCAGCGGCAGCGAGGTACTCTGAATTAACCATTTTGCCCGGTTGATACGCTGCATCTCACGCCAGGCGTACACCGTCTGCCCCAGTTCATTTTTGAACAGATGCGAGAGCCGCGAAGGAGAGATAAACACCATCGCAGCCAGCGTCTCCACCTTAATCTCCTGCGCAATATGTTCGTTGAGGTAGTCACATACGGCGTTTATTCGCGGATCGTGGGCATGGCGATTGCTGATCGGTTGACGTTGAAAGCAGTTGAGGATCAGGCGCTCCAGCGCGTTCATCGCCAGCGCTTCTGAAAGGGGAGCGCTGGCGCTGTGGTGGCGAATAACCTCGTAGAAAAGATCGCGCAACTCCTGCAGCTGCTCAGGATCGTTAACCGTTGTTTTGCCGATTCCGTGGGTGGATTGGTCCCATTTAAGCCAGTCTATCCAGTAGGGGCGGGGGATAAAATAGATCCATAAATGGTCCCAGTACTCACTGTGTTCGTCCCGCCCGTAGTGATGAGCCACACCGGGCGGGAACAGCAGCAGATCGTTTTGCCGAAACAGCAGGGAACCGTCGCCCGCTTTGGCGCGGGCCTGGCCGCGCAGGGTCAGGTTTATGATGTAGCCTTTCATGCC
This sequence comes from Klebsiella sp. I138, assembly GCF_051131765.1. Taxonomy (NCBI): domain Bacteria; kingdom Pseudomonadati; phylum Pseudomonadota; class Gammaproteobacteria; order Enterobacterales; family Enterobacteriaceae; genus Klebsiella; species Klebsiella sp. I138. The sequence goes on along the minus strand of NZ_CP180447.1, from coordinate 3,622,698 downwards.
CTGCGGACGGTTAATGTAATAGTCCAGCTTTGACCCACGGGTGATAGGCGTAAAACCGGCGACGACCCAGGCGTTGAAGGTAAAGGTCTTCATCAAGGGTGAGAAATTCAGCAACTCATTGATATCCAGCTCCATAGTTTCCCCACCTGAGCGCGCAGCGCGTTTAACTTTCGATGATACTAAATTCCCACGCCTCAAGGCGCAGCGGCTGGTCGCAGCTTACCTCATTTCCGGTCAATAGCGCTTTACCGGCTGTTTCGCTGATAAAATCCAGCGGCTCGCCGGAGTAGTTGAACAAGAAATGGATGCGCTTGCCGTCACGGTTACGCATCTTCTTAACCACCAGTGGATAGCGGTACGCTGAAGTGCGTGAGCGCAGGTCCAGGTCAGCGGTCAGGACATCAAACAACTGGCTAATCAGCGTCTTCTGAGGCAGAAAACCAATATAAATGGCGCGCCCGTGGCCGTAATTTGCATCGGTAGCGGCGGCATAATCGCCCCATGCCGGATGCTGATAGCGGAGCAGCGTGCGGGTAGTGGAATCTGGCGTCAGCAGCTCCATCCATAGCTCGGCCTGATTGTCTTTGCTGCAATCAATGGCTGCGCTGCATGAGCTCACCGTGGTCTCTTCCGGCAGGGTGAACTGGCTGTAGCTCACGCCGCAGGCTTCATGCAAGATCCCCGGCTGGGTGGTGCTGCGCACCTTGACGTTTTCATCACTAAACCCGGATTTAAAGCCGATTAACGCTCTGCCGCCTTGTTCTATGTAGCGGTTGATCCGCGACAGCAGGCCATCATCAGCCGCGTAGAGCCCGGGAATAATCAGCGTACGGTAACGTGATGTCGCTTCATTAACATCATGGATGATATCCAGGCTGATATTGTGGTCGTACAGCGCATCGTGGAAACGGCGAAAAATGTCGTTATAGACATTGCCCTGCGCGTCGCCGGGACGGAACTGGTTAAGCGCGTCCATCGCCTCATTGCTTACCAGCAGTGCGACGTCGTTCTCTGCCTGCAGGCCCGCCAGCTGTGGCGACAGGCGAGCGAAGTCAGCGCCGATGGTGGTGGCTTCCTGCCTGGTGGGATTCCGTGAGAAGTCGTGGCTTAGCAGCCCCTTCCAGTAGGTTTCGAACGAATTATGAATGGAATGCCAGTGCCAGTACGAGACCATCGTCGCCCCCGAAGCCACGTGGCTAAAGGCCTGGAGACGCAGCTGGCCCGGGAACGGCGTCCACTGGGCAAATCCTTGGGCCTGCGTCTCCAGCACGAAGTAGTTCTGCCCTTGCTTCAGCGAACGGGTGATGGCGCCACCAAAGGCGATCTCCCGCCCGGTCAGGTGCTTCTGGCTCGGATGATAGATATCGACACCGGCAATATCCAGCGTCTGCGCCGCCGCAAAGTGGTCGACACGCGGCTGCACGCCGTAGGAATAGCCGCGCCATTCAAAATCGAAATTATGGGTGACAAATTGCTGCGGCTGCGCATATTCGCGCACGATTTCCGCCTGCCAGGCCAGATATTCTGTCACCTGCTGGCGCTGGTAACGGGAAAATGCGCAGGCGAGGCTGGCGTTAATGGTATTTTCGACAGGTGGAAAATCCTGCCAGTTATCGATGCGATTGCTCCAGTAATCCAGACCAAAATCTTTATTGAGCTGAGCCAGGCTTGCGTATTTTTCCTGCAGGCTGCGAACGAATCCCTCCTGCATATAGCGACCAATATTGTCGTAATGCTTGGTTTCGTTATCCAGCTGCCAGCCGATAATTGCCGGATGGCGATGGACGTGGGCCATCAGGGTGCGGATAATTTTTTCGGCATAGCGGCGAAAATTGGGATTGACGATATCCATGATCTGCCGCGGGCCATATTTTTGCTGACCTTCAGCGGTGGTGACCAGAATGTCCGGGTGTTTCGCCACCAGCCATGCCGGGACGGCGTAAGTCGGGGTGCCGATAATCACCGCGATCCCGGCTTTATGCATGGCATCCAGTACCCGGTCAATATGGTAGAAATTATACTCGCCCTCCTGCGGTTCCAGGGTACTCCAGGTAGATTCCGCGATGCGTACGACGTTAATGCCCGTTTCGCGCATGAGTGCGATATCTTTCTCCAGCCGATCTTCAGGCATATATTCATCGTAATAAGCCACGCCATAAAATAAATCAGACATGTCGGTTACCTCCTTAAATTAATGGGCGAGCGCTGGCTGAGGAACAAAAACACGCGCTCTGTCCAGCGTAATGAATGAAATCAACGTGAAGCACAGTGCAATCCCGCCAAGCACAATGTAACTACTGGTAAAGCCTATGCTCTGATACATGTGGCCAATACCGGTAGAAAGAAAAATGGAGCTAAAGCTTTTTGAAAACTGGAACCCAATTAAGTAAACCGTGGCGGAAAGCAGAGGGTTGAAGTTAGCGAAAATATATTTTAATGCAGCGACAAGTAATACTGAGCTTTCAAAGCCGTGGAGGAGTTTAATCAGGCTGATAGATACCGGACCGACTGCCCAGGCAGAACCTATAATGCGCAGGCTCATAATCATTCCGCAGTACAACAAGGCATTTTTGGGACCGATTTTATTGACGAACCACGGTGCGAAGAACATCACGATGGCATCAAGGAAGATCTGACCGGTGGTTAAATAGCCAAAGACCTCCGCGCCGCGTGCTTTGCTTGCAAAAAAGTGGCTGTAATAGATAGCGAACTGCTGGTCGTAGGTTTCATACACCGCGCCAACGCCAATCATATAGATGGCAAAGAACCAGAATTTCTTCATTTTCAGCAATGAGGTGGCATCGCTTAAGGTGACCGGCGAGGCCTTTCCGGTCTGCATGGTGCCTTGCTTGTCAGTGCTGATTTGCATTTTCCAGACAATCACCAGCAGGCAAACCCCGGCGCAGCTGGCTAACCAGAAAATCATATTCTGGTCGATCCCGTAGAGCTTACCTGCTGCAAAAGTACCGATGGCCGCACCAATACCGCCAAACATTCTGGCGCGACCAAATTCAAACCCGGAAGCGCGGCTGACCTTGTCAATGTAGGCTTCACAAATACCGCAACCAGCGCCATAGGCCATACCAATATAGATACCACCGGCCAGTGCGCCGAGAAAAACGTTAATTTTTAATAACGGTGCGAAGATATAAATCCAGTATGGGGCGAATAAGGTAATAATTATCGCCAGCATCCACATCAGATTCTTACGATAAATTAGTTTGTCGGAGATAAAACCGAATAACGGTTGGACGCACACGGCAATAATGGCGGTAAAGGAGTACACCAGGCCAACATCGGTATAGTTAATGCCGATGGTTTCTGTTAGCCATAGTGATAAATAGGGATAACAACATCCCCAACCAATAAAGAAGAACAGAAAGAACAGACAGCTTATATAGTAATTTTTATTTGATTCTATCATGGTAACCCTCTCTTCCTTTGTGCAGGAATATGATCGTGTAGACGCGAGCAAAGTTACCTTTTTGCGTAAAGGGGAGTCATGAAGGTTTCGCTATGGAGTAGTAAAAATCTGCTATTGCCTGAGCGGCGTGAGCCGCTTCACATTCGGGCAATAAAAAAGGCGGACTTTTCATCCGCCTTTGATTGTTAAGAGAGAGGGGCTTATGCCGACTCTGGTTCGCTATCCGCGGCTTCCGGTTGCTTTGGCACCAGTACCGTCGGTTTGTTATCGATGCGCGTGACCAGCAACTGGTCGATACGGTAGTTATCGATGTCCACAACTTCGAACTTATAGCCCGAGAATTTTACCGCATCGGTGCGTTTCGGGATCTTACGCAGCATAAACATCATAAAGCCGCCGATGGTTTCGTAATTACCGGACTGCGGGAATTCGTCGATATCCAGCACGCGCATCACGTCGTCAATCGGTGTGCCGCCGTCAATCAGCCAGGAGTTCTCGTCACGAGCGACAATCTGTTCTTCCAGCCCCTGACCGACCAGATCGCCCATCAGAGTCGTCATGACGTCGTTGAGGGTGATAATCCCCACCACCAGCGCATATTCGTTCATGATGACGGCAAAGTCTTCACCGGCGGTTTTAAAGCTTTCCAGCGCTTCTGACAGCGTCAGCGTATCCGGAACAATCAGCGTATTGCGAATCTGTACGCCGCCGGTCAGCACCAGGCTTTGGTTCGCCAGGACGCGGTTGAGCAGATCTTTTGAGTCAACGTAGCCGATGATATGGTCGATATCTTCGTTGCAGACGAGGAACTTAGAGTGCGGATGCTCTGCCACTTTGTTCTTCAGGCTCTGCTCATCCTCGTGCAGATCGAACCAGATAATGTTTTCACGCGAGGTCATGGACGATGGAACGGTACGCGATTCCAGCTCGAAAACGTTCTCAATCAGTTCATGTTCCTGCTTACGCAGCACCCCGGCCAGCGCACCGGCCTCAACGACGGCGTAAATATCATCGGAAGTAATATCGTCCTTACGCACCATCGGTATTTTGAACAGGCGAAAGATATTGTTGGCCATGCCATTGAACAGCCATACCAGCGGGCGGAAGACCAGCAGGCAGAAGCGCATCGGGTTGATGATACGCAAAGCAACGGCTTCTGGCGCAATCATACCGATGCGTTTCGGGGTCAGGTCAGCGAACAGAATGAACAGGCTGGTGACCAGGGTAAAGGAGATGATAAAGCTCAATTGCTCTGCAAGCTCGGCAGACATGTACTGGCTCAGCAGGCTGTAGAAGGCTGGCGAGAATGCTGCGTCACCCACGATACCACCAAGAATCGCGACGGCGTTGAGGCCGATCTGCACGACGGTAAAGAAGGTGCCTGGGTTTTCCTGCATTTTGAGAACGCGCTGGGCGTTCACGTTGCCGTCATCGGCCAGCAGTTTGAGTTTGATCTTACGTGAAGCTGCCAGCGAGATCTCAGATATCGAAAAAAACGCACTGACAGCGATCAGACAAAGAATAACTAAAATACTATTTAACATAGTTTATCCAGCCGTTGAGGCCAGATCCTCGGAAGGGAAGTTGATAACTCTACTGTGGAATACATAAAAAACCGGTCCGAAGGCTCTGGACCGGCTATAACACAGGGTAGTATAGCGTAAGCTACTGTAAAGCCGCCAGAGCGTTAATTATTCACCTTAGCTATAAACGGTATCATGCCTGCGGAGGCAGACAGACGCCAATGCCTCCGATACCGCAATAGCCGTGCGGGTTTTTGTACAGATATTGCTGATGATCGTCCTCAGCGTAGTAAAACGGCTTCGCCGAGGTAATTTCCGTGGTGATCTCACGCGTGTCGTTAGCGTCGCGCATCGCGGCCTGGAAACGTGCCAGACTGGCTTTCGCCGCTTCATCCTGTTCCGGGGTCAGCGGATAAAGGGCGGAACGGTACTGGGTGCCATGGTCATTGCCCTGCTGCATTCCCTGAGCGGGGTCGTGATTTTCCCAGAAAATCTGCAACAGCTGCGCGTAGCTGATGACCTGTGGATCGTAAACGATGCGTACGGCTTCGGCATGGCCGGTGTTGCCGGTACAGACTTCACGGTAGGTTGGGTTTGGCGTATAGCCGCCGGTATAGCCTGCGGCGGTGCTGTAAACGCCCGGCAGCTGCCAGAACAGACGCTCAACGCCCCAGAAACAGCCCATCGCTAACAGCGCAACTTCCATCCCGTCAGGGACGTTGGTCATGGAGTGGCCATTGACAGCGTGGAGTGTTGCCACCGGCATAGGGGTGTTGCGTCCTGGCAGCGCATCCGCCTGGGCGACAAGATGCGTTTTATCAAATAGACTCACGGTTGGCCTCTCAAAACATAAGTCGTGGTTAAGGTTGTAACGAAGCGTGTCTTTTTACACAATAAACATGCTCGATACGTCTAGATTTAAACATAAGAATTATTTGGTTTAGCGTTTCTTTTTCAACCCTCAGTTGTTGGGGTTTTATTAAGCCGTGGAACGGCGCTTTCGTTTCCTTCGGGGGGAAACAAGGATATTCAGGAGAAAACGTGCTACAAATCCGCCAGTTATGTGTCACCAGCCTTTTGCTGGTCAGCGGGATCGCTAGCGCCGCGAGCGTGCGTTTGCAGGTTGAGGGGTTATCCGGAGAGCTGGAAAAAAACGTCCGAGCTCAACTTTCTACGATCCAGAGCGATGAAGTCACGCCGGATCGTCGCTTTCGCGCGCGCGTTGATGATGCGATTCGCGAAGGGCTGAAGGCCCTGGGGTACTACGAACCGACCATCACTTTCGACCTCCGTCCGCCACCGAAAACCGGCCGACAGGTGCTGATTGCAAAAGTGACGCCAGGCGAACCGGTGCGTATTGGCGGCACGGAAGTCATTCTGCGGGGCGGTGCACGCACCGACCGTGACTATCTGGATTTGTTAAAAAAACGCCCGGCTATCGGCACCGTGCTGAATCATGGCGATTATGACAGCTTCAAGAGCTCGCTCACCCATGTTGCGCTGCGTAAAGGCTACTTTGACAGCGAATTCCTTAAAAGCCAACTCGGCGTTTCCCTTGACCGCCATCAGGCCTTCTGGGATATCGACTACAACAGCGGCGAACGTTACCGTTTTGGCGACGTTTCGTTCAGTGGGTCGCAAATCCGCGATGAATACCTGCAAAACCTGGTGCCGTTTAAGCAAGGGGATTACTACACCTCTGAGGATCTGGCGGAGCTAAACCGTCGCCTGGCGGCGACCGGCTGGTTCAGTTCGGTAGTGGTGGCGCCGGAATTTGATAAATCGCGCAAAACCAAGGTCCTGCCGCTGCATGGCGTGGTTTCGCCGCGCAAAGAAAACACCGTCGAGACCGGTGTCGGCTATTCAACGGACGTTGGGCCACGGGTCAAGGCGACCTGGAAAAAGCCGTGGATGAACTCCTATGGCCACAGCTTAACGTCCAGCATCAGCCTCTCCGCCCCCGAACAACAGCTTGATTTTAGTTATAAAGTTCCGCTGCTGAAGAACCCTCTTGAGCAATACTATCTAATGCAGGGCGGCTTTAAGCGCACGGACCTCAACGATACCAAAGCCGACTCCTCGACGCTGGCGCTTTCGCGCTACTGGGAGTTGTCCAGCGGCTGGCAGCGCGCTATCAACCTGCGCTGGAGCCTCGACCACTTTACCCAGGCCAACGTCACCAACACCACGATGCTTATCTATCCTGGGGTGTCGGTGAACCGTACCCGTTCACGCGGCGGCCTGATGCCGACCTGGGGCGACTCCCAGCGCTATTCGGTGGACTACTCCAACACCATGTGGGGCTCGGATATCAACTTCATCGTCGCTCAGGCGCAGGATGTGTGGATCCGCACGCTCTACGACCGCCACCGTTTTGTGGTGCGCGGCAACCTCGGCTGGATTGAAGCCGATGATTTCAATAAGGTTCCACCGGATCTGCGCTTCTTCGCCGGGGGCGACCGCAGTATTCGTGGCTATAAATACAAATCGATCTCGCCAAAGGATGACGATGGCAAGCTGATTGGTGCCTCGAAGCTGGCAACAGGCTCGCTGGAGTATCAGTACAACGTCAGCGGAAAATGGTGGGGCGCCGTATTCGTCGACAGCGGTGAAGCGGTGAGCGATATCCGCAAAAGCGATTTTAAAACCGGCGCCGGCGTCGGCGTGCGCTGGCAGTCGCCGGTTGGCCCGATCAAGCTGGATATTGCCGCACCGGTCGGCGATAAAGACGAGCACGGTTTACAGTTTTACATCGGTCTGGGGCCTGAATTATGAGTTTATGGAAGAAGATAAGCCTCGGGGTACTGATCTTTGTGGTCCTGCTGCTGGGGACGGTGGCGTTTCTGGTCGGCACGACCAGCGGCTTGCACCTGGTGCTGAAGGCGGCGGACCGCTGGGTACCTGGTCTGGAAATTGGCAAGGTGACCGGCGGCTGGCGTGACCTGACGCTGCAAAACGTGCGTTTTGAACAACCGGGCGTGGCGGTCACGGCCGGACAGTTCCATCTGGCGGTTAAGCTGCAATGCCTGTGGGACAGCAGCCTGTGCGTGAACGACATTTCGCTGCGCGATATCTACGTGGCGATCGACACCAGCAAAATGCCACCCTCTGCGCCGGTAGAGGAAGAGGACACGGGGCCGCTGAATCTTTCAACGCCGTATCCCATTACGTTGAGTCGTGTGGCGTTGCAAAACGTGAACGTCAAAATCGATAACACCGCCGTGTCGGTGCGGGACTTCTCCACCGGCCTGAACTGGCAGGAGAAGAACCTGACCCTGACGCCAACGTCGCTGCAGGGACTGCTTATCGCGCTGCCGAAGGTGGCGAAAGTGGCTCAGGAGCAGGTGGTTGAGCCGAAGATTGAACATCCGAAGCCGGAAGAAAAACCGCTCGGCGAGACGATGAAAGCGCTGTTCTCTCAGCCCGTTCTGCCGGAAATGACCGACGTTCATCTGCCGCTGAACCTGAATATCCAGTCGTTCCGCGGCGAGCAGCTACGCGTCACCGGTGATACCGATATGACCGTCTACAGCCTGCTGCTGAAGGTCAGCAGCATCGACGGACAAATGAAGCTGGATACGCTGGATATCGATTCCGATCAGGGTAAGGTCAATGCATCGGGCACCGCGCAGCTGCAGGATAACTGGCCGGTAGACATCACCCTCAACAGCACGCTGAATATTGATCCGCTGAAAGGGGAGAAAGTGAAGCTGAAAGTCGGCGGTGAAGTGCGTAAAAAACTGGAAATCGGCGTGGATTTAGCCGGTTCTGTGGCGATGACGCTACGCGCTGACGCGCAGCTGGCGGAAGCCGGGCTACCGCTGAATATGGAGCTGAAGAGTAAGCAGCTGTACTGGCCATTTAGTGGCGAAAAACAGTTCCAGGCCGATGATGTACTGCTGAAATTTAATGGCAAGATGACCGATTACACCATGGCGTTCAGTACCGCGGTGAAAGGGCAATCGCTGCCACCGGCTAAAATCACGCTCAATGCCAAAGGGAATGAACAGCAGATTAACCTCGATAAGCTGACCGTTGCAGCGCTGGAAGGGAAAACCGAACTGAAAGCGCTGCTCGACTGGCAGCAGGCTATCAGCTGGCGCGGCGAGCTGACGCTCGACGGTATCAACACGGCCAAAGAGGTGCCGGACTGGCCGTCGAAACTGAACGGGATGATTAAAACCCAGGGGAGCCTGTACGGCGGGAGCTGGCAGATGTCGGTTCCGGAGCTGAAAATCACCGGGAACGTTAAGCAGAACAAGGTCGATGTTAACGGTTCACTGCAGGGTAACAGCTATATGCAGTGGAAAATCCCCGGGCTACACCTGGCGCTCGGTAAGAATAGCGCAGAGGTGAAGGGCGAGCTGGGGATTAAAGATCTGAACCTGGATGCCACCATTGATGCGCCTAATCTGGATAATGCGCTGCCGGGGCTCGGCGGCACGGCGAAAGGGCTGCTGAAAGTACGTGGCACCGTGGACGCGCCGCAGCTGCTGGCGGATATCACCGCCCGTGCGCTGCGCTGGCAGGAGCTGACGGTGGCTCAGGTTAACGTCAAGGGTGACGTGAAGTCCAGTGACCAGATTGGCGGCAATCTTGATATCCGCGTTGACCGTATCAGCCAGCCGGGCGTCAATATCAGCCTGGTGCAGTTGAACGCCAAAGGGAATGAGAAGCAGCACGACCTGCAGCTGAAAGTGCAGGGTGATCCGGTGTCCGGGCAGCTTTCTTTGGCTGGGAGCTTCGATCGTAAAGAGGAGCGCTGGAAGGGAACGTTGAGCAATACCCGCTTCCAGACGCCGGTTGGGCCGGTTTCCCTGACGCGCAACATCGCGCTGGACTACCGTAATCGCGAGCAAAAAATCAGTATCGGGCCGCACTGCTGGAGTAATCCGAATGCAGAGCTGTGCGTTCCGCAAACCATCGACGCCGGGGCCAGCGGGCGGGCGGTAGTGAATCTGAACCGCTTTGACCTGGCGATGCTGAAGCCGTTTATGCCGGAGGCGACCCAGGCCAGCGGCGTATTCAGCGGCAACGCAGATGTCAGTTGGGACACGACCAAAGAAGGGCTGCCACAGGGCAAGGTGACGCTGAACGGGCGCAATGTGAAAGTCACCCAGATGGTCAACGATGCGCCGCTGCCGGTGGCCTTCGATACATTGAGCCTGACAGCTGAACTGCATAACAATCGTGCACAGCTCGGCTGGCTGATTCGCCTGACCAATAACGGTCAGCTGGACGGGCAGGTGCAGGTCACCGACCCGCAGGGGCGCCGCAATCTTGGCGGCAATGTGAATATCAGCAACTTCTCTCTGGCGATGATTAACCCGATCTTCGCCCGGGGAGAGAAGGCGGAAGGGAAACTCAACGCGCGTCTGCGTCTTGGTGGCGACCTGCAAAGCCCGCAGCTATTTGGCCAGATGCAACTGGGTGGTATCGATATCGACGGCAACTTTATGCCGTTTGACATGCAGCCGAGTCAGCTGGCGATGAGCTTCAACGGCACCCGCTCAACGCTGCAGGGGACGGTGAATACCAAACAGGGCCAAATCAGCCTGAGTGGTAACGCCGACTGGACCCAGATCGATAACTGGCGCGCGCAGATCGCCGCCAAAGGCAGCCGGGTACGTATTACCGTGCCGCCGATGGTACGCCTGGACGTTTCACCGGATGTGGTCTTTACCGCCACCCCGAGCTTATTTAGCCTTGATGGTAGCGTTGATGTTCCGTGGGCGCGTATCGTCGTCAATGACGTGCCGGAGAGCGCCGTCGGAGTTTCTTCTGATGAGGTGATGCTGAATGACTCCCTGCAGCCGATCAAGCCGCAGAGCGCGGGCATCCCGATCAACAGCAACCTGACGATTCATGTCGGTAATAACGTGCGTCTTGATGCCTTTGGCCTGAAGGCTCGCCTGACCGGCGATCTGAAAGTCGCCCAGGATAAACAGGGGCTGGGCCTGAACGGACAGATCAATATCCCGGAGGGACGCTTCCACGCCTACGGTCAGGACCTGATCGTGCGTAAAGGGGAGCTGCTGTTCTCCGGCCCGCCGGACCAGCCGCTGCTGAACATCGAAGCGATTCGTAACCCGGACTCGACGGAAGATGACGTGGTGGCCGGCGTGCGGGTCACCGGCCTGGCCGATCAGCCGAAGGCGGAAATCTTCTCTGATCCGGCAATGTCGCAGCAAGAAGCACTTTCTTACCTGCTGCGTGGCCAGGGATTGAGCAGCGAACAGGGCGACGGCGCGGCGATGACATCAATGCTTGTTGGTCTGGGGGTTGCACAAAGTGGTCAGGTTGTGGGTAAAATCGGCGAGACGTTTGGCGTAAGCAATTTGGCACTGGATACCCAGGGGGTAGGCGACTCTTCCCAGGTGGTGGTCAGCGGCTATGTGCTGCCAGGTCTGCAGGTAAAATATGGGGTCGGTATATTTGACTCTCTGGCGACGCTGACATTACGCTATCGCTTGATGCCTAAGCTATATATGGAAGCGGTGTCTGGCGTAGACCAGGCTCTCGATTTGCTCTATCAGTTTGAGTTTTAGCAATGCGAATATTTGTTTACGGCAGTTTACGACGCAAACAAGGCAACAGCCACTGGATGACAAACGCTCAGTGGCTGGGCGATCATAGTGTCAACGATTATCAGCTGTACAGCCTGGGCCACTATCCAGGCGCGGTGCCGGGTAACGGCACAGTACATGGTGAAGTGTATCGTATTGACGCATCAACGCTGGCCGAACTGGACGCGCTGCGCACCAAGGGCGGTGAATATGCACGTCACCTGATCCAGACGCCTTATGGTAGCGCATGGATGTATGTCTATCAGCGACCCGTTGAGGGCTTTACGTTGATAGAAAGCGGTAACTGGTTAGACAGAGACCAGTATTAACCACGGTAACGCCACCTTCGGGTGGCGTTATTTTTTGTGCGCGAGTACCGGCGCGTGCGGCCTCCGGTGACGCCTGGCTTATCGGGGCGACGAGCGCGTGCGGCATGGTTTTGTCCCATAAACAAAAACACCGCCCTGAGGCGGTGTTTTTCGCTAACCTGAGTGCGGCAGAATTACTTCTTAGCGCGCTCGAAGGAAGCAATGATTTCAGCTTTAGCCGCTTCAGCATTGTCCCAACCGTCAACTTTAACCCATTTGCCCGCTTCGAGGTCTTTGTAGTGCTCGAAGAAGTGGGTGATCTGGGCTTTCAACAGTTCCGGCAGGTCATTCACATCTTTGATGTGATCGTACTCTTTGCTCAGCTTGGTGTGCGGTACCGCAACCAGTTTCGCATCTTCACCGGATTCGTCGGTCATCTTCAGTACGCCAACCGGACGGCAGCGGATTACTGAGCCTGGCTCCAGCGGGTACGGCGTCGGGACCAGAACGTCAACCGGGTCACCGTCCAGAGACAGGGTGTGGTTGATGTAGCCGTAGTTGCACGGATAGAACATCGCAGTGGACATGAAGCGATCAACGAACAGCGCGCCGCTCTCTTTGTCGACTTCGTATTTGATTGGGTCTGCGTTAGCCGGGATCTCGATCACGACATAGATGTCTTCCGGCAGATCTTTACCCGCAGGTACGTTGAGTAAGCTCATGTCTGTTTCCTTTAAAATGTATGGCAAACAAGTGCCTGGTATTATAGCCAACTCACATCGAATGTCTTGGCTTCTTTTATTTTGCCGGCCGGTAATCTGTCTGAATTCGCCGGCGAAAAACAACCTGAAAATCCATAAACATAGCTGCATCCTGAATAAAACAATGTAATCGCTTACATTGTATCTGTTTGATTTCTCAACCTGCGCAAAATTTCATCTTATCCGTCGGTAGCCGCGACCTGCGGGAAGCCTTATCCGCTCTCAGCTGGAATAAATCACGGGAATTAACATTTAGTTTACTTTTTCGAAGTGTGATGTAACGCATTCAGTTACATCACCGGTTGTCTATAGTTTGTCCGCAGATGTCGATTGAACTTACAGTAACCCTACGAGGACCTTTTTATGTGGAAGCGCTTACTTCTTGTCACAGCAGTTTCCGCAGCTATGTCGTCTATGGCAATGGCTGCCCCTTTGACCGTAGGATTTTCGCAGGTCGGATCTGAATCCGGCTGGCGCGCGGCCGAAACCAACGTTGCGAAGGAGGAGGCCGCCAAACGCGGTATCACTCTGAAGATTGCCGACGGTCAGCAAAAACAGGAAAACCAGATTAAAGCCGTCCGCTCGTTTATTGCCCAGGGCGTCGATGCCATTTTTATTGCTCCGGTCGTGGCGACCGGCTGGGAACCGGTGCTGAAAGAGGCCAAAGAGGCCAAAATTCCGGTATTCCTGCTCGACCGTTCGATTGATGTGAAAGACAAAGATCTCTATATGACCACGGTCACCGCCAACAACGTCCTTGAAGGTCAGCTGATTGGCGACTGGCTGGTGAAAACGGTCAACGGTAAACCGTGTAACGTGGTTGAGCTGCAGGGCACGGTTGGCGCCAGCGTGGCGATCGACCGTAAGAAAGGGTTTGCCGACGTTATTGCTAAAACGCCAAACATCAAAATTATCCGCTCTCAGTCCGGCGACTTTACCCGCAGCAAAGGCAAAGAAGTCATGGAGAGCTTTATTAAAGCGGAAAACAACGGCAAGAACATCTGCATGGTCTTTGCCCATAACGATGACATGGTTATTGGCGCTATCCAGGCCATTAAAGAAGCGGGTCTGAAACCGGGCAAAGATATTCTGACCGGCTCTATCGACGGCGTACCGGATATTTATAAAGCGATGATGGCGGGTGAAGCGAACGCCAGCGTCGAGCTGACGCCAAATATGGCCGGACCGGCGTTTGATGCGCTGGAGAAATATAAAAAAGACGGCACGCTGCCTGAGAAGCTGACCATCACCAAATCGACGCTTTATCTGCCGGATACGGCAAAAGAAGAGCTCGAGAAGAAGAAAAATATGGGCTACTGAGTCGCTTAAAACAGGCCTGGTTCCCGGTGGCGCGCTGTTTACCGGGCTACAGGTTCATTGCCGTCAACAGATAGGGTAGCGCCGACTCCGGAGTTATCCCGATGGCTAAAGCATGGCTGAGCTCCCTCTCCCCCCATCGGGAGAGGGTAAAGGTGAGGGGAGATCATGAACGGCGAATCACATCAGGAAATCCTTCGCACGGAAGGGCTCAGCAAGTTCTTCCCCGGCGTCAAAGCGCTGGATAACGTTAATTTCAGCCTGCGGCGTGGTGAGATCATGGCCCTGCTCGGTGAAAACGGGGCGGGTAAATCAACGCTAATTAAAGCCCTGACCGGCGTCTACCACGCCGATCGCGGCGCTATCTGGCTGGAAGGGCAGGAGATATCGCCGAAAAATACCGCTCACGCCCAGCAGCTGGGGATCGGCACGGTTTATCAAGAGGTCAACCTGCTGCCGAACATGTCGGTGGCAGATAACCTGTTTATCGGTCGCGAACCCCGGCGTTTTGGTCTGCTGCGGCGCAAAGAGATGGAAAAGCGTGCCACTGAGCTGATGGCTTCCTATGGTTTCTCCCTCGATGTCCGCGAACCCCTGAACCGCTTTTCGGTGGCGATGCAGCAAATCGTCGCCATCTGCCGGGCCATTGATCTATCGGCCAGGGTGCTTATCCTCGATGAGCCGACCGCCAGTCTGGATACCCAGGAAGTGGAGATGCTCTTCACCCTGATGCGTCAGCTGCGCGATGATGGCGTCAGTCTGATTTTCGTTACCCACTTCCTCGATCAGGTGTATGCCGTCAGCGACCGGATCACCGTTCTGCGCAACGGCGGCTTTGTCGGCTGCCGGGAAACCCGCGAACTACCGCAGATCGAGCTGGTGAAGATGATGCTTGGCCGCGAGCTGGAGCATGATGCCCTGCATCGTGCGGGCCGTACCTTGCTCAGCGACAAACCGGTTGCCGCCTTTGAAGGCTTTGGCAAGAAAGGCGTCATTGCGCCGTTCGACCTCCAGGTCCGACCCGGTGAGATTGTCGGTCTGGCGGGGCTACTGGGCTCCGGGCGCACGGAAACGGCCGAGGTGATTTTCGGTATCAAACCGGCAGACACCGGCACGGCGTGGATTAAAGGTAAAGTGCAAGGGCTGCGCTCGCCGCATCAGGCTTCGAGCCTCGGCATTGGCTTCTGCCCTGAGGACCGTAAAACCGACGGAATTATCGCCGCGGCCTCGGTGCGGGAAAATATCGTGCTGGCGCTACAGGCCCAGCGCGGCTGGCTGCGGCCAATCCCACGGCGTGAGCAAAACGACATTGCCGAGCGCTTTATCCGCCAGTTGGGTATTCGTACTCCCAGTGCCGAACAACCGATTGAATTTCTCTCCGGCGGCAACCAGCAGAAGGTGCTGCTCTCCCGCTGGCTGCTGACCAGACCGCAGTTCCTGATCCTCGATGAGCCAACGCGCGGGATCGATGTCGGCGCGCATGCGGAGATTATTCGCCTGATTGAGACCCTGTGCGCCGATGGCCTGGCGCTGCTGGTGATCTCTTCGGAGCTGGAAGAGTTGGTGGGCTATGCGGATCGGGTGATTATCATGCGCGATCGTAAGCAGGTGGCGGAGATCCCGCTCGCCGAGCTCTCCGTCCCGGCGATCATGAACGCTATTGCGGCATAAGGAGTAACCCATGATGCCTCGATCAGTTCCACAAACGGGCCAGTCCAGGCGGCGCTTCAGCTGGCCGAAAGGTATGCCGCAAATTATCGCCCTGATCCTCGTGCTGGTGGTCGACAGCCTCGTGGCGCCGCACTTCTTCCAGGTTGTACTCCAGGACGGGCGCCTGTTCGGCAGCCCGATAGATATTCTCAACCGCGCGGCACCGGTGGCGCTACTGGCGATAGGCATGACCCTGGTGATTGCCACCGGTGGGATTGACCTGTCGGTTGGCGCGGTGATGGCGATTGCCGGTGCGACTGCGGCCTCAATGACCGTTGCCGGGCACGGTCTGCCGGTGGTGCTGTTGGCTTCACTGGCGGCGGGGGCGCTGGCGGGGTTATGGAATGGGATCCTGGTGGCGATACTCAAGATCCAGCCTTTTGTGGCCACGCTGATTCTGATGGTGGCCGGGCGCGGCGTCGCGCAGCTGATCACCTCCGGGCAGATCGTCACCTTCGACTCGGCGCACCTGGCCTGGCTCGGTAGCGGTTCTCTGCTGCTGCTGCCGACGCCGGTCCTGATCGCCGCCGCGACGCTGCTGCTGTTCTGGTTGTTCACCCGCAAAACGGCGCTGGGGATGTTTATCGAAGCGGTGGGGATCAACATCCGGGCGGCGAAAAACGCCGGAGTGAATACCCGGATTGTGGTGATGCTGGCCTATGTATTGAGCGGCGTCTGCGCGGCCATTGCCGGGATTATCGTCGCGGCGGATATCCGTGGCGCCGATGCCAATAACGCCGGGCTGTGGCTGGAGCTGGACGCCATCCTGGCGGTGGTGATCGGCGGCGGTTCGCTGATGGGCGGGCGTTTTAACCTGCTGCTTTCGGTGGTTGGGGCATTGATAATTCAGGGGATGAATACCGGGATCCTGCTGTCGGGTTTTCCGCCGGAGCTGAATCAGGTCGTGAAGGCGGTGGTGGTCCTGTGTGTGTTGATCGTCCAGTCGCCGCGCTTTATTGGCTTACTGAAAGGAGTGCGCGGCCATGATAAAACGTAATTTGCCACTGATGATCACCCTGGCCGTATTTGTGCTGGGCTATCTGTACTGCTTAACCCAGTTTCCCGGCTTTGCCTCGACGCGGGTTATCTGCAATATTCTGACGGACAACGCTTTTCTCGGCATCATTGCCGTCGGGATGACGTTTGTGATCCTTTCTGGCGGGATCGATCTTTCGGTCGGGTCGGTGATCGCGTTCACCGGCGTATTCCTGGCGAAGGCTATTGGTTCCTGGGGAATCGACCCGCTGCTGGCGTTCCCGCTGGTGCTGGCGATGGGCTGTGCGTTTGGTGCGCTGATGGGCTGGCTTATCGATGCGTTGAAGATCCCGGCGTTTATTATTACCCTCGCCGGAATGTTCTTTCTGCGCGGCGTCAGCTATCTGGTTTCTGAGGAATCGATCCCCATTGATCATCCGCTGTATGACACCCTCTCCGGGCTGGCGTGGACTATCCCCGGCGGCGGTCGCCTGAGCGCAATGGGGCTGCTGATGCTGCTGGTGGTGGTGGCGGGGATTTTCGTGGCACACCGCACCCGCTTTGGCAATCAGGTCTATGCCATTGGCGGCAGCGCGGTCTCCGCGAATCTGATGGGGATTTCGACCCGTAGCACGACCATTCGGATCTATATGCTGTCCACTGGCCTGGCGACGCTGGCGGGGATTGTCTTTTCTGTCTATACCCAGGCCGGTTATGCCCTCGCCGGCGTTGGCGTTGAGCTGGATGCGATTGCGTCGGTGGTGATTGGCGGCACGCTGTTAAGCGGCGGTGTCGGAACGGTACTGGGCACGTTGTTCGGCGTGGCGATTCAGGGGCTGATTCAGACCTATATTAACTTCGACGGGACGCTCAGCTCGTGGTGGACAAAAATTGCCATCGGGATTCTGTTGTTTGTATTTATCGCGCTGCAACGCGGTCTGACGGTGCTGTGGGAAAACCGGCAGAACTCACCGGTCACTCGGGTGAGTGGAACGGCGCACCGCTAGCGGAAAATTCCCCTCCCGGGCGGGAGGGGAAGGGGGACGTTACGCGTCCGGGAACTCTTTAATGAAGTTTTCGACGTCTTCAACCATATGATTGTTGCCGACGAAGAAAGAGCGACGCTGGTGCAGACTGGTCGGAACGATATCCAGAATACGGTCTTTACCGTCGCTGGCTTTACCGCCCGCCTGTTCTGCAAGGAACGCCATCGGGTTGCATTCGTACAGCAGGCGCAGCTTGCCGTCCGGGTGGCTGGCGGTGCTCGGGTAGAGATAGATGCCGCCTTTCAGCAGATTGCGGTGAAAATCCGCTACCAGAGAACCGATATAGCGCGAGGTGTACGGACGCTGGGTACCGGTATCTTCTTCCTGACAGAATTTGATGTACTTCTTCACGCCCATCGGGAACTTGATGTAGTTACCTTCGTTAATGGAGTACGTGTTGCCTTTCTCCGGGAAGCGCATGCGCTCCTGAGAGAGGCAGAAAACGCCAAGAGAAGGATCGTAGGTGAAGGCGTGAACGCCGCAGCCGGTCGTATAAACCAGCATGGTGGAAGAGCCGTAAACCACATAGCCTGCCGCGACTTGCTTGCTGCCGGGCTGCAGGAAATCTTCAACGGTGACCGGTGTTCCAACCGGAGTTATGCGACGGTAGATGGAGAAGATAGTCCCGACAGAAACGTTAACGTCGATGTTAGAGGAGCCATCCAGAGGGTCCATGAGCACCACGTATTTCGCGTGTTCACAACCTTCAAAAACGACGATCTCATCTTCTTCCTCGGAGGCGATCCCGGCCACGATATCGCGTGCTCGCAGTGCAGCTTTCAATTTTTCATTGGCGAACAGGTCGAGTTTTTGCTGTACCTCACCCTGGACGTTTTCAGCACCGCTGGCACCCAGGATATCGACCAGACCGGCCTTGTTGATATCGCGGTGGATGATCTTGGCGCCTAACTTTATCGCCGACAACAAAGCAGTAAGCTCGCCGGTTGCGTGGGAGAACTCGTGTTGCTTTTCGACAATAAATTCACCTAACGTTTTCATAACCCGTTCCCTGCATGTTTATGTGAAGTAAAACGAACGCAACAATCTTAACAAAGAATAAAAAAAATACGCACAGGTGAATCGCGCCAGCAAAAAACGGATTAGCCTGAAATGCATTTCTCTGATGCCGTACATATGGGTAAAATGTGCGCCAGATTAAAAAGGGAAACGACGAATGCGCATTCATATTTTAGGTATCTGTGGCACGTTTATGGGGGGACTGGCGATGCTGGCTCGTTCTCTCGGTCATGAGGTAACGGGGTCGGATGCTAACGTCTATCCGCCAATGAGTACCCTGTTGGAAAACCAGGGAATCGATTTAATTCAAGGATATGATGCCAGTCAGCTGGAGCCTCGGCCGGATCTGGTTATCATTGGTAATGCAATGACCCGCGGCAATCCGTGCGTCGAAGCGGTGCTGGAAAATAATATTCCGTATATGTCCGGCCCGCAGTGGCTGCATGATTTCGTCCTGCGCGATCGCTGGGTACTGGCGGTTGCGGGCACCCACGGGAAAACAACTACCGCGGGGATGGCAACATGGATCCTCGAAGCCTGCGGCTATAAGCCGGGCTTTGTTATCGGCGGCGTACCGGGTAATTTTGAGGTCTCCGCGCGTCTGGGCGACAGCCCGTTCTTTGTTATCGAAGCCGATGAGTATGACTGTGCCTTCTTCGATAAGCGTTCCAAATTTGTGCACTACTGCCCGCGTACACTGATCCTCAATAACCTTGAGTTCGATCATGCGGATATCTTTGATGACCTGAAAGCTATTCAGAAACAGTTCCACCATCTGGTGCGTATCGTGCCGGGTAAAGGCAAAATTATCCTGCCGGAAAACGACATCAATCTGAAACAGACGATGGCGATGGGCTGCTGGAGCGAGCAGGAGTTGGTGGGGGAACAGGGCCACTGGCAGGCGAAGAAACTGAACGCCGATGCCTCGCAGTGGGAAGTCTGGCTGGACGGTGAGAAAGCCGGTGAAGTGAAGTGGGACCTGGTTGGCGAACACAACATGCATAACGGCCTGATGGCGATTGCCGCCGCTCGTCATGTTGGCGTCCTGCCGGCCGATGCCGCCAACGCCCTGGGCGGCTTTATCAACGCCCGCCGCCGCCTTGAGCTGCGTGGCGAAGCCAACGGCGTGACGGTATACGACGACTTCGCCCATCATCCAACGGCGATCCTGGCGACTCTGCAGGCGCTGCGCGGTAAAGTTGGCGGAACCGCACGGATCCTCGCGGTACTGGAACCCCGCTCCAACACCATGAAAATGGGCGTGTGCAAAGACGATCTGGCGCCGTCCCTGGGTCGTGCTGACGAAGTGTTCCTGCTCCAGCCGCAGCACATTCCGTGGCAGGTTGCTGAAGTGGCGGAAGCCTGCGTGCAGCCGGCGCACTGGAGCGCCGATGTGGATGTCCTGGCCGATATGGTGGTCAAAACCGCGCACCCGGGCGATCATATTCTGGTCATGAGTAACGGCGGTTTTGGCGGTATTCATCAGAAGCTGCTCGATAAGCTGGCCAGCAAAGCGGCGGCGGCGGAGTAACCGCGCGGCCCGTCCCGCTCTGCCCTCCTTGTGAGGGCAGATGTCTTTTTGTGACTCAGGATTTGTCATGCTCATAGCGAAAAAAATCACCGCTATCGACTCGGTTTATTTTCCTGCCGTCGATGCGCTCTACGCAAAAGCATTTCCATGGCATGAACAGCGAGAGCTGGCGGCAAAGCAGCAGGCGCTGCGCGATCCGCACTATGCGCTGGAAGCGTGGTTTGATGAAGAGGTCTTTATTGGCCTGAGCGGCTGCTGGCAGTTTTCCGGCTACAGCTACATTGAACACCTGGCGATTGACGATACGCTGCGCTCCCGCGGCTATGGCAAACGCCTGCTGGCCCGGATCCTTGAACGGGCACCGTTGACTATTCTGGAAATCGATCCGTTAACCACGGAGATTGCCCGCAAGCGCCTGCGCTTTTATGAAACGATGGGTTTTCGCGCCAGCTCGTGGCCGCATTGTCACCCGACTTATCATGCCGGCATCGCCGATCATGAACTGCTGGTGCTGGGCTACCCTCAGGCGATTGATGAAGTGCAGTACCGGCGCTTTGCCGAAGATTTACGTCAGGTGGTGATGGCGTAGGCAGGCTGCCCGGGTCCGACGCGGAGGCCGAAACCCGGGCATGCTTAAGGCGCTAAATTACTCCTTTGCAATAGGCGTTACGTCTTCTGCCACTTTGGTATCGCCCTGAATTGTCGCGATTTTCTTCTCAACGTCGGCGACCTGCTCCGCGTTATGGAGCAGCGTATAGGTCAGGTCAAACTGAGTGCTGGCCCCAGGCTGAAGCTGTTTGACGCGTTTTTGCTCGCGCTCAATGGTAACCGGATAGGCATAGCTGGTACCCGGCTCAATACCGGTGACATAGCCCTGTTTTTCGGTATCGGTATTTTTCCACAGCGTCAGTACCGGCAACTGGCGGGTATCGAACTGGATGGATGCCCCTTTATCTCCTGCTTTGTTGACCACGGCGGCCAGAGTCTGGTGGTCGTTATCCGCCAGCGGGCGGATGTTAAAGACCATTTCGTCGAAATCTTTGGTCGGACCGGCGTAGGTTTGCCAGTTCTTCAGACCCGCTTTTGCATAGTCGTTGAACGGACTGATGCTGGACATTGGTGCCAGAAAACGTGCTCCCTCTTCCAGAATCGGTGTACCGAAATTACTGTGATAAATGATCTGGTAGTCATGCGGGTAATCCGCGTGGTTGGTTAAGACATCATGCAGGCTGAAGCTATTTTTACCGGGGACATAGCGCAGCTCGGTCATGGTCTGCAAATCGGCTTTTTTGAAGGTGCTCTCCTTCACCAGCCCGCGAATACGGATTTCATACGGGGCGGTATCCGCCACTTCAACTTCCACCTGCGATGCTGGCGTATTCCCGGCTTTACCGTGCAGAGTATACATTTGGCCGTCAGCCGTGACCGGGTGGCCGGTCCATTCATAACCACAGCGCACCATCATCTCATTGAAACCTTCCAGCCAGCCGAGCCCATTCCGGCTTTCGAGGTTGATAAAGGCCGGGTTGACGACCGCTTTCACCGGCGAATCCCAGCCCATTCGAGAGCCGAAACCTTCAATTTTCAGCAGATTCATGCCACGGGTCGGGCTAAGGGTGATAGTCAGGCCATCTTTACTGCGGATTACGAGAATTTTACTGCCTTCCTGTTTGCCGCCATGGAGGACCTTTTGCTCAATGCTGAAGTCGTGATCTTTTATTTTCAGCTGATCGCTTGTTATCTGCCAGTTTCCTTTGTCAGTGCCGTTTTCAGCGCTTGTCAGCACCCAGGTTTTCGCCGCTGCCTGACCAGAAATAAGCATGGAAATGGCCGTCAAAATCAGTGTTTTTTTCATTTTTTATTCCTTTTGCTGAATCGATTGTGTATCCAGTGAAGGGAATCTAATTGCAAGCGTCTGATTAAAACGTGAAGTGCCTCACCTGATGAGAAAATGCGCATGTTTAAACTTTTAAATGCAATAAAGATCGCTTTTTATAAGATAAATATGGTTATTGTTACTTAATATATGTGAATTTAAGCGTTATTAGCTTTAACGATTCAGCTCTAATGCTCAATCGTAACGACCGACCGAGCAGCAGGGTGGGAATAACGGAGGAATATTGGCGTTGAGGGGGGATATTCCCGGCGAGGCTATCGCTTGCCGGGCTACAGGTACAGCGTTATCCGGTAGCCCGGACAGGCGCAAAGCGCCGCCTCCGGGAAAATCTGGCGGGCAGACGCGGAGTTAGCGTTCGCCTTCGGCCAGTTCACGCAGATACTGGAAGATCAGACGTGCAGATTTCGGCGGCTTGTTGCCTTCTTTCTCTTTTTTCGCATTACGGATAAGCGAACGCAGCTGCTGACGATCGGCATCAGGCCACAGATTTAACACTTCCGGTACCGCATCATCGCCTTCTTCAATCAGACGGTCGCGGATCATCTCCAGCTTATGGAACAGCGCAACCTGCTGGTTATGGCGGTTCTTCAGCTTGTCTAACGCCTGGCGAATCGGATCGTCATCGCGGCTGCGCAGCATTTTACCAATCAGCTGCATCTGGCGGCGGCGACCTTCTTTCTTGATACGTTGGGCGAGTTCAATGGCGTCACGGAGGTCGCTGTCGAGCGGGATCTTATCCAGCGCGTTTTTCCCCAGTTCTACCAATTCTGCGCCAAGACGCTTCAGTTCTTCGGCGTCACGCTTAATTTCACTTTTACTGACCCAGATAATTTCATCGTCTTCATCTTCAACGTCATCACCGGGCACGTCGTCGAGCCAGTCATCGGGCTGCTTTGTCATCTCAGGCTCCTTAAAAAAAGAGGCTAATGTTACCAGTTAAGGCGCGCACTGAAAAACGGTTCTCTGTTAGACTTCACTTAACTCCTTCCTACATTATGGCATTAGCGATGAAAGTCATCTCTCAAGTTGCACAACAGCGCAAGACGCTGGAAGAGGCTGTAACCACGGCGCTGGAACTGGCGGCAGGTAAATCTGACGGCGCGGAAGTCTCCGTCAGCAAAACGACCGGCATCAGCGTCAGCACCCGCTACGGCGAGGTGGAGAACGTAGAATTTAATAGCGATGGTGCGTTAGGCATCACCGTTTATCATCAGAATCGCAAGGGAAGCGCCTCATCAACCGATCTGAGCCCGCAGGCGATTGCCCGCACGGTGCAGGCGGCGCTGGACATTGCCCGCTATACCTCACCGGATCCGTTCGCCGGCGTGGCAGATAAAGAGCTGCTGGCCTTTGATGCCCCGGATCTTGACCTGTTCCATCCGGCAGAAGTCACGCCGGACGAGGCGATTGCGCTGGCCGCTCGCGCGGAGCAGGTCGCTCTGCAGGCGGATAAACGGATTACCAATACCGAAGGCGGCAGCTTCAATAGCCATTACGGCATCAAAGTATTCGGCAACAGCCACGGCATGTTGCAGAGCTACTGCTCAACCCGCCATTCGCTTTCCAGCTGCGTTATCGCAGAAGAAAACGGCGATATGGAGCGCGATTACGCTTACACCATTGGCCGTGCGCTTGAAGATTTGCAAACTCCGGAGTGGGTGGGCGATGAGTGTGCCCGCCGTACTCTGGCGCGCCTGGCACCACGTAAGCTCTCGACGATGAAAGCGCCGGTTATCTTTGCTAACGAAGCGGCTACCGGGCTGTTTGGTCATCTGGTCGGTGCAATTGCCGGCGGCGCGGTCTACCGGAAATCGACTTTCCTGCTCGACTCCCTCGGCCAGCAGATTCTGCCGGAATGGCTGACGATTGAAGAGCATCCACATCTGCTGAAAGGGCTGGCCTCGACGCCGTTCGACAGCGAAGGGGTGCGTACCGAGCGTCGCGATATTATTAAAGACGGCGTGCTGACGCAGTGGCTGCTGACCAACTACTCGGCGCGCAAGCTGGGCATGAAGAGCACCGGGCACGCGGGGGGCATCCATAACTGGCGGATTAACGGCCGCGGTCTGAGTTTTGAAAAGTTGCTTAAAGAGATGGGCACCGGACTTGTCGTCACTGAATTGATGGGGCAGGGTGTCAGTGGCGTGACCGGCGATTATTCACGCGGCGCTTCTGGCTTCTGGGTTGAGAATGGTGAAATTCAGTATCCGGTAAGCGAAATTACTATCGCCGGCAATCTGAAAGATATGTGGCGTAATATCGTGACCGTGGGTGACGATATCGAAACGCGCAGTAATATTCAGTGCGGCTCCGTGCTGCTGCCGGAGATGAAAATCGCCGGACAGTAACACCGTTTTATCCCCACCATTCGATATGCTGTTTGCAAAATAATCTGTACAGAAGGGCGCTCCCTGCGGCGCCCGTTTGTTTTAATAATAAAAAAGGATGTGAGCAATGCGTAAAAAACTGTTAGCAATGCTGGCGGTCTCCGCCCTTGCAATGGGCTCTGTTTCAGCGTTCGCCGCTGAACTGGGCGAAGATATGGACACCATCGCGCAAAACCTGCAGGTGGTACAAAAAACCTCCGATGCGGGCGAACTGAAAGCGGCGCTGACCAAAATGCGCGATGCCGCCGTGGATGCGCAGAAGGACACCCCGCCGAAGCTGGAAGGTAAAGCGGCGGACAGCGCAGAAATGAAAGACTATCGCCACGGTCTGGATATTCTGATTGGCCAGATTGACGGCGCGCTGAAGCTGGCGGATGAAGGTAAAGTGAAAGAGGCCCAGGCTGCCGCAGAAGGGTTCAAAACGACCCGTAATACCTACCATCAGAAATACCGCTAAGTCCTGTTTCAGGAGGCATCTGTCGATGCCTCCTGCTCAACTTCCACGATAAAACCCTGCTGGCATCACACTTTTCCCCTTTTCTTTTCCGCTTATTCCGCCGTCTTCAGCCGGTAACACAATGATTTTCTTGTGACGCCCATCACGTGATTTCGCCGAAAACAGTCTCTTCATGCCATTTTCACACCGATTATGTGGAATAGATCACGCATGCCGTCCGCCTTTCCACTTCGAAGTGGAAAACAACTCGCTACAAACTCCTTCCCCCCGGCGCTAGTTTTATCCCCAGAGACATCAACGGGGTAACACAAGTGAATAACGGAGCGGTAATAAACGACGTAGGGGAACAGGCAACGCAAACTGAGCTGCTGGCTGAGAAGATGCTGCCGCGGGTTTACGCACTGTTAAGCCGTCGCAATATCATCCCCAACGCCGTTCAGGAGCAGATGCTGACTTCCCACGTGCGGGCAATGGCCCACCGGTCGATTAGCGGCGAGCCGCTGCCGGAAGTGGATGCCAGCCTGTTTGAAGAAATTTCAGAAGATTCAATGATGCTTGCCCGCGAAGTGGTTGCGGAATTCGGCAACCTGCCAGAAGAAGAATCCTGGCTGCTGTCCGTCCACTTCGAAGTAGCAAAAGACAACCTGTAAGGAGCAAAAAATGGAACAAATTACTGTCGTAATTGGCGACCGCCTGGGTAAAGGGCAAAAAGTGGCCGCTGGCGCGGAAAAAGCCGGTGCTCGTGCCGTTGTCGTACCGGGCGTTGCCGCTGATATGAAGCTGGGTGACATGATGAAAGCAGAAAATGCCACCTTCGGTATCTCCTTCTGCGGCAGCGGTGGCGCAGGCGCTATCACCGCGCAGAACAAGCACGGTTACAAAGCAAAATATGGCATGCGCTCCGTTGATGAAGGCGTGACCGCTATCAACGAAGGCTACAACGTACTGGGTTTCGGCTTTATGGATAAAGAAGAGCTGGGCGAGCGCCTGGTAGAAGCCTGGAAAAAGAAATACGGCGCGTGAGCATGAAAGAGCAATTCACCACCACGGTGAGCGTCAAGGGCAAAGGCGAAAGCAAAACGCGCGCCTTTGCCGATGCCCTGAACCACGTACAGGCAGCGGTGATGAGCACTTCACCGCACATCTTACTGCGTATTGAGCCACAGGATGTGAAGGTTGTTCATGCGCGTGAAGCGGTGCGCAAAGAAGCGTTTCTGTTCTTCTTTCTGCGCCGTGAACGACGGACCTACAGCGTGGAGCTGGATGTCACCGTCAACGTAACGGCCATTAATGTCGATAAAGTGGATTTCGTTACGCAAACCTGATCTTCACCATAGGGTTAAACTATGTTCCTGATAATTTTAATAAAATCGCTCATTATCGGCGGCCTGGTCGGCGTCGGAGTGGGCGCCGGAGCGGCACGCATGTTTCATGCGCCTACCACCCAGGGGATGGGGGCGTTTCGTACCTTGGGCGAGCTGAATTCCTGCGAAGGCGATCCGGCTTCCCACTTCTCCTTTGGTCTGGGATTCTTCTTTAACGCCTGGGCTTCTTCCGTCGCAGCGGGTGCTTTCACCCAGGACGTTGACCACCGCATTATCCCGCACTGGGGCGCCTCGGCCCTGATGATGAAAAATCGCAACGTGGCAGAAACCCTTCACGATCCTAAGAAAATGGCCATTGCCTGCGGTCTCATCGGCATGGTGGTGGTGGCATTCCTGAACTCTACGGCCTCTGCGGTACCGGAAGCATTACAGGTCACTGCGGTGAAGGTGCTGGTGCCTGCAGCCAACCTGCTGGTGAACATCATCATGCCGGTTATCTTCTGGTTGGCGGCTATCGATGCCGGTAAGAAATCAGGCTTCTGGGCCACTATTTTCGGCGGCGCCGCGCAGCTGATTATGGGCAACGCCGTACCGGGTCTGGTGCTGGGGATTCTGATCGGTAAAGGCGTCGAAGACGCAGGCTGGAACCGCGTCACCAAAATCATGATGACGGCCATTATCGCCCTGTTCGTGCTGAGTGGCTTCTTCCGCGGATTTGACATGAAGATGATTGAGTCCTTCCACATGACCGTGCCGAACTGGCTGGATCTGCTGCATAGCGCGTTGAGCGGCAAATAAGGGGATAACGCATGGAACAGAATAAAGGTTTTTGGTACGCGGACTGGTCATTCCCGATCTTTGTCGGCCTGCTCTCTTCCGGCGTCTTTGCCGGGACGCACATGTACTACCTCTACGGCATCGGCGCGTTTAACGAAGTGGCCTTCGTGGCGATGCTGAAATCCGGGATCGACACCGGCGTGTACGGTGCGGTGGCGGCATTTGGCGCGAGCTTCCTCTTCGCCCGTATCATCGAAGGTTCGCTGGTCGGTATTCTGGATATCGGCGGGGCGATTCAGACCGGGGTCGGCCTCGGCGTGCCGGCGCTGCTGCTGGGCGCAGGCATCATTTTCCCAGTGGCGAATTTTGCCGCTTCCCTGGCAACCGGCCTGATTATCGGCGTGGCAATTGGCTACGTCATTATCCTGGCGCGTAAATTCACGGTTAACCAGAGCAACTCGACCTACGGCGCCGACGTCATGATGGGCGCGGGTAACGCCTCCGGCCGCTTCCTCGGTCCGTTGATTATCCTCAGCGCGATGACCGCCTCTATTCCTATCGGTATCGGTTCTCTGGTTGGGGCCCTGCTGTTTTACATCTGGCAGAAGCCGATTACCGGCGGCGCGATCCTCGGGGCGATGATTTTAGGTTCAATATTCCCGGTTGCGCTTTGATACTCCCGGGCGCTTATGCGCCCGCCTTAACAGGAGATACATATGTTTGATTTACTCCTGCGCCGTGCGCGCCTCGTCGACGATACCCTGACCGATATTGCAATCCAGGATGGGAAAATTGCCGCGCTGGGCGAGATTGACGCGCCAGCGCGCAAAACCGTGACGCTGGACGGCCATTATTACGTCAGCGCCGGCTGGATTGATTCCCACGTCCACTGCTACCCAAAATCACCGATCTATCACGACCTGCCGGACAGCGTCGGTATCGCCACCGGTGTCACCACCGTAATTGATGCCGGGAGCACCGGCGCGGATGATATCGATGATTTTTATCAGCTGACCCGCGAAGCGGCGACTGAAGTCTATGCGCTGCTCAATATTTCCCGCGTCGGGCTGATCGCTCAGAACGAGCTGGCCAATATGGCCAATATTGACGCGGACGCGGTGAAGCAGGCGGTAAAACGCCACCCTGATTTTATCGTCGGCCTGAAAGCACGCATGAGCAGCAGCGTCGTCGGCGAAAACGGAATTACGCCGCTGGCGCGGGCGAAAGCCATCCAGCAGGAAAATGACGATCTGCCGCTGATGGTGCATATCGGAAACAACCCGCCAAACCTCGATGAAATTGCCGGGCTGCTTAGCGCAGGCGACATCATTACCCACTGCTACAACGGCAAACCAAACCGCATTCTGACGCCAGAAGGCGAGCTGCGCGCCTCGATTACCCGCGCACTACAGCGCGGTGTACGGCTTGATGTTGGCCACGGCACCGCGAGCTTCAGCTTTGAGGTGGCGCGGCGAGCCATTGCGATGGGCATTCTGCCGCACACCATCAGCTCCGATATTTACTGCCGCAACCGTATTGACGGCCCGGTTCGTTCGCTGGCGCTGGTGATGTCGAAGTTTCTCGCCATCGGCATGACGCTGGCGCAGGTGATTGAGTGCGTGACCGCCGGCGCGGCTGACGGGCTGCGTCTGACGCAAAAAGGGCGGCTGGCCGTGGGCTACGATGCCGATTTAACCCTGTTTACCGTACAGCATGCGCCAACGCTGCTGGTTGATGCGGAAAAAGAGAGTCTACAGGCTGACAATATTCTGGTGCCGCTTGCCGCGATTCGCGCAGGCAAGGGCTATCTGACCGAACAAGGGAGCGCGGAAAATGCCTTCAATTTTTGAAAAATATAACCTTAAACAAGTGATTAATACCTCCGGGCGCATGACGGCGCTGGGCGTGTCCACTCCGCGTCCGGAAGTGGTCGACGCGGTGATGAGCGGCATGAACCACTACTTCGAAATGAAGGATCTGGTAAATAAAACCGGGGAATACATCGCGAAACTGCTGGATGTTGAAGGGGCTACCGTCGTCTCCTGCGCATCGGCGGGGATCGCCCAGTCGGTCGCGGCGGTGCTGGTGAAAGACAGCAGCTGGCTGCTGGAGAATCTGCACGTCACGCCGATTGAAAACAACGAAATCGTGCTGCCGAAAGGCCACAACGTCAACTTCGGCGCACCGGTCGGTTCGATGGTTGCGCTGGGTGGCGGCAAGCTGGTGGAAGCGGGTTACGCCAACGAATGTTCCGCGGACCAGCTGGCGGCAGCAATTACCCCGCGTACGGCGGCCATTCTGTATATCAAATCTCACCACTGCGTGCAGAAAAGCATGCTCAGCGTTGAGCAGGCGGTGGTCGTCGCGCGCAAACATAACCTGCCGCTGATCGTCGATGCGGCTGCGGAAGAAGATTTGCAGTGCTACTACCGGGCCGGTGCTGACCTGGTGATTTACAGCGGTGCGAAAGCCATTGAAGGGCCGACCAGTGGCCTGGTGGTGGGTAAAACCCAGTACGTTGAGTGGGTGAAGCGCCAGTCGGCGGGCATTGGTCGGGCGATGAAAGTGGGCAAAGAGGGGATCCTTGGCCTGACCTGCGCGATTGAGCACTACCTGATGGCGCGCAAAGAGAGCGGGGATGAGATGGTGGCGAAGATGACGCCATTCATTAACCAACTGAATACTCTCAATGGCGTTACCGCTCGGGTGGTCTGGGACAGCGCGGGCCGTGATATCGCCCGCGCCGAAATCAAATTTAATGAAGCCGTCACCGGCATCGCCACCGGCGAACTGGTTGACGCGCTGAAACAGGGCGAATACGCCATCTACTTCCGCGGCTATAAGGCTAACGAAGGCATTATTGAAGCCGATGTTCGCAGCGTGAACGCGCAGCAGCTGGAGATTGTCTCTCGTCGCATCGCCGAGGTTCTGAACAAGGAGAAAAACGCATGAAACTGACCCCGAATTTTTACCGCGACCGCGTATGCCTGAACGTACTGGCGGGCAGCAAAGACAACGCCCGTGAGATCTACGAGGCGGCGGAAGGTCATGTCCTGGTTGGCGTGCTCTCCAAAAACTACCCGGACGTGGCGAGCGCGGTGGCGGATATGCGCGAATACGCTCAGCTTATCGATAATGCACTTTCGGTAGGGCTGGGGGCGGGCGATCCGAATCAGTCAGCCATGGTCAGCGAAATCTCGCGTCAGGTACAGCCGCAGCACGTTAACCAGGTGTTCACCGGCGTCGGCACCAGTCGTGCGCTGCTGGGGCAGAACGATACTGTCGTCAACGGTCTGGTGTCACCGACCGGTACGCCGGGCAAAGTTAAGATCTCGACCGGGCCACTGAGCAGCGGCGCACCTGACGGGATTGTGCCGCTGGAAACGGCGATCGCCCTGCTGAAAGATATGGGCGGTAGCTCAATCAAATACTTCCCGATGGGCGGACTGAAACATCGCGACGAGTTCCTCGCGGTGGCACAAGCCTGTGCACGGCATGATTTCTGGCTGGAGCCGACCGGCGGAATCGATCTGGAAAACTACAGCGAAATTTTGCAGATCGCGCTGGACGCGGGGGTCAGCAAAATTATTCCGCACATCTATAGCTCTATTATTGATAAAGCCAGCGGGAATACTCGCCCGGCGGACGTCCGCCAGCTGCTGGAAATGACAAAAGCACTCGTCAAATAGGTTTGTCGTCCCCGCCGCACGCGTTTCTCTTCGAGAGGTGCGTGCGGAAAAATACCCCCATCGAACCTCAAGGAGTCACTATGCCCACCGCTCGTCACCTGCTTGTTGCTTCACTTTCTCTGCTGGCTGCCACCGCCACCGCGCAAACTCACTATGCCTGGGTTGGCACCTATAATCCTAATGGCGAAGGCCTGTACCGTTTTACCGTCGATGGTAAAACCGGGGCGCTGCGCGATAAAGCTCTGGTTAGCTCGCTGCCCAACGTTGCCCAGCTCACCGTGTCGCATGATGGTAAAACGCTGTATGCCGCCAGCGAAGTGGAAAAGGGCGTGGTGCAGGCGTGGCGGATTGAAGCTAACGGTGAACTGACCGATCTCAATCAGGTCTCTTCTGCGGGAGCCGGGCCGGTCTATCTGTCGCTGACGCCGGATGGCCGTCATCTGCTGGTGGCAAATTATGTCAGCGGCACGGTAGCGGTGCTGCCGATCAAAGAAGATGGCAGCCTCGGTGAGGCGGTGGATACCCATCAGGATCAAGGCCCCGCTGGCGCGGAGCGACCGGCTGCGGCCGCAGAAGGCAGTTTTGCCATCAGCGATCACAATGGGCCGCATGCCCATATGATTGCGGCGGATCCGAGCGGGAAATTTGTTTTTTCTACCGATCTTGGGCTGGACAGAATCTATCAGTACCGGCTGGACAATAGCAGCGGCAAGCTCACGCCGAACGATCCGCCGTTTATCGCCGCCTCTTCTGCCGGCGCCGGACCGCGGCACTTTGTCTTTACACCGAAAGGTGATGGCCTGTGGCTGATTAATGAAGAATCCTCGACGCTGACGTTCTATCATATTGATAAGAAAAGCGGACTGCTGCGCGAAGGCAAGACTATCTCCGCGCTACCAAAAGAGTACAAAGGGACCAGTTTCGCGGCGGGCCTGACGCTGAGCGCCGACGGGAAGCAGCTGTACGTGGCCAACCGTTTACACAACAGCATTGCGCATTTTAGCGTGATGGCCGACGGCAGCCTGAGCCATCAGGAAGATATCTGGACCCGTGGCGACTACCCCCGGACGCTGACGCTGGATAATCAGGGGCAGTGGCTGTACGTCATGAACCAGCGTAGCGATAATATTACCCGCTTCAGCGTGGCGCCTCAGAGCGGCAAGCTGACCTTTGCCCCGGAATACACGCCGGTAGGCAGTCCATCACAGATGGTGATATCCGCTCAACCTTGAGCCGTAAGATGAAGGAACTGACATGCGATTTCCCAACCAACGTTTAGCGCAACTGTTTACTTTGCTGCAAAACGAAACGCTGCCCCAGGATGAACTGGCGCAGCGGCTGTCGGTTTCTACCCGCACCGTGCGCGCCGATATTACGGCGCTTAACGCGTTGTTAGTGAAGTACGGCGCACAATTTATTCTTGCTCGCGGCAGCGGGTATCAACTCAAAATCGATGACCCGTCGCGCTATCAGACCCTGGAAGAGAGCGCGCCGAAGCCGCAGCATATTCCACGCACCGCCCAGGACCGCATCAACTTTCTGCTGGTCCGCTTTTTGACCTCTGCGTTCTCCATCAAGCTCGAAGATCTGGCGGATGAGTGGTTCGTCAGCCGCGCGACGCTGCAAAGCGATATGGCCGAAGTGCGTGAATGCTTCCAGCGCTATCAGCTTACCCTGGAGACCCGCCCACGGCACGGCATGCGGCTGTTCGGCAGCGAAGTGTCGATTCGCGCCTGCCTGACCGATCTGTTATGGCAGCAGGCGCTACAGGGCGGGGTCAACCCGTTAATGGATGAGGAAACGCTGAATTCAGATGTGCAGGAACAGCTTGGTGACGAACTGCAGGAGATTCTGACCCGGCACCATGTGCGCCTGACCGATGAAGGCGAGCGGTTTATCCGGCTGTATAGCGCAGTGACGGTGCGCCGCGTCAGCCAGGGCTATCCACTGGCAGAGTTTAGCGCAGAAGGTGTCGCGCAAAACGTGCGTGATGCCGCGCGGGATCTGGCCGCCGTGCTGCAACAGCTGGCGGGAAAAGTACTCTCTCCGGCTGAAGAAGAGTGGCTGTGCGTGCACCTTGCAGCCCGCCAGATTCAGGATGTCGACCCGGGTACGATCAGCGCCGACGATGGTGAAGCGCTGGTGAACTATATCCTGCGCTATATCAACAGCCAGTATAACTACAACCTGCTGGACGATGCCCAGCTACATGCCGATCTGCTGACCCACATTAAGACCATGATCACCCGGGTGCGCTACCAAATCATGATCCCCAATCCTCTGCTTGATAATATTAAGCAGCACTACCCGATGTCGTGGGACATGACCCTGGCAGCGGTGACCAGCTGGGGGAAATATACGCCCTATGCCATCAGCGAAAACGAGATTGGGTTCCTGGTGCTGCATATTGGCGTCGGGCTGGAACGTCATTACAACATTGGCTATCAGCGTCAGCCGCGGGTGCTGCTGGTATGTGACACCAGCAATGCGATGGTGCGCATGATCGAAGCCATTTTGCAGCGTAAATATCCGCAGTTAGAAATTGCTGCAACCCTGTCGCAGCGGGAGTATGAACAGCTGACGGCGGTGGCGGAAGATTTTGTTATCTCGACCGTGCGTATTGGCGAAAAGGATAAGCCGGTGGTGACGATTGCCCCGTTCCCGACCGATTATCAGCTGGATCAGATAGGCAAGCTGGTGCTGGTGGACAGGACCCGACCATGGGTGCTGAATAAATATTTCGATGCGGCCCATTTTCAGGTCATTGATGCGCCTATTGACCAGCAGACGTTGTTTGCCGGGCTGTGCCAGCAGCTACAGCAGGAAGGATTTGTCGACGCCGGGTTCCATGACTCCGTCGTTGAACGTGAAGCGATCGTCAGTACCATGCTCGGTGACGGGATTGCGCTGCCCCATGCCCTGGGGCTGCTGGCACAAAAAACCGTGGTCTATACCGTGATTGCGCCGAACGGCATCGCCTGGGGAGACGAAACCGCACATATTATTTTCCTGCTGGCGATCAGCAAAAGTGAATATGAAGAGGCGATGGCGATCTACGATATTTTCGTGACCTTCCTGCGCGAACGCGCAATGGCCAGACTGGCCGCGACGCGCAGTTTTGATGAGTTTAAAACGGTAGCGATGGAGTGCGTCAGCCGTTTTTGATCCTGTCTATCTCAAATGGTGGACTACCTGATTGCTGCTGCCGCGCCAGATAAGCGCCGGGTCTTTTAAATCCTGGACAAACTTGCCATCAACCAGCACGTTAATCAGATCAACCACTTCCCGCTGCGCATCGTTCAGTTCGTCCAGCTTGTAGCCGGTCCAGACCCAGATATCCTTGCCGGGGCATTCGGCGAGAATGCGGCGCACCAGTGCGAGGATCTCCGGCACGTTCTGCGGATGTAGCGGATCACCACCGGACAGGGATATCCCCTGGCGGGCGATCCGCGTGTCGTTGAGGTCGGCGATGATACGGTCGGCCATCTCGGGCGTGAACAGCAACCCGGAGTTGAGCCGCCAAGTGCTCTTGTTATAGCAGCCGGGGCATTCGTGGACGCAGCCTGAGACAAACAGGGTACATCTTGTCCCTGGTCCGTTGACGATATCTACAGGGTAGTACTGGTGGTAATTCATTTTCGCTTCTCAATTAACGCCATTGCTGCGTTGGCTGCGCTCACTCACCCTGGTTACTGAGCGATGTCAGCGCCCAGGGATTCTTTCGCTTGCCGCCAGGTTCTGACGTCAATTGCTGTGCGAAAAGCGAAAACCAACCCAGACGTGTAGCCCGGCCAGGTGCATAGCACCGCCCCCGGGAACGGCTCCCGAGCGCAACACCTCCGGGCATTAAACGGCTGACGATTAGCCGAGTTGACCGTTGCCGAGGTGTTTGACGCGGCGCTTCACCTCTTCCTGCTTGCCGGCGTTGAACGGGCGGGCGTCAGGGCTACCGAGATAGCCGCAGACCCGGCGAGTCACCGACACGCGGGCGGCATCGTGGTTGCCGCATTTCGGGCAGGTAAAGCCTTTACTGGTACATTCGAACTCACCGGTAAAGCCGCACTCATAGCATTCGTCGATTGGCGTGTTGGTACCGTAATAAGGGACGTGCTGATAGCTGTAATCCCAGACATCTTCCAGTGCTTTCAGATTGTGCTGAATATTCGGGTATTCGCCGTAACAAATGAAGCCCCCGTTCGCCAGCGGCGGGTATGGCGCTTCAAAGTCGATCTTGTCGTACGGGTTAACCTTTTTCTCGACATCGAGGTGGAAGCTGTTGGTGTAGTAGCCCTTATCGGTCACGCCCTCAATAACACCAAATTCGGCGGTATCGAGACGGCAGAAGCGATCGCAGAGGTTTTCGCTCGGCGTGCTGTACAGGCTGAAACCATAGCCGGTCTCATCTTTCCAGCGGTCAACGGCGTCGCGCAGACGCTTGACGATGGCGACGCCTTTTTCACGCAGCGCGTCGCTGTCATACATATGCTGGTTGCCGGACAGCGCGTTGATGGTTTCGTGGATACCGATGTAGCCCAGCGAAATGGAGGCGCGACCATTTTTAAAGATCTCTGACACATCGTCGTCGGCCTTCAGACGTACGCCGCAGGCGCCTTCCATGTACAGGATCGGTGCCACGCGAGCTTTCACTCCTTCCAGGCGAGCGATGCGCGTCATCAGCGCCTTGTAAGCCAGCTCCAGACGGTTATCCAGCAGCTTCCAGAAGGTGGCTTCATCACCTTTGGCTTCCAGCGCAATGCGTGGCAGGTTCAGGCTGATCACGCCAATATTGTTACGGCCATCGTGGATTTGTTCGCCGTTTTCCTCGTACACGCCGAGGAAACTGCGGCAGCCCATCGGCGTTTTAAATGAACCGGTAACTTTTACGACCTGATCGTAGTTGAGGATGTCCGGATACATGCGCTTACTTGCGCACTCCAGTGCCAGCTGTTTGATGTCGTAGTTGGCGTCGCCGAACTTATGGTTCAGGCCGTCGCGAATCGCGAACACCAGTTTCGGGAACACCGCGGTTTTGCGGTTTTTGCCCAGACCAGCGATGCGGTTACGCAGAATTGACTGCTGAATCAGGCGGGATTCCCAGCTGGTACCGAGACCAAAACCAAAGGTGACGAACGGTGTCTGCCCATTGGCGGTATGCAGGGTATTCACTTCGTATTCCAGCGACTGGAAGGCGTCGTAGCACTCTTTCTCGGTGCGAGAGCGGGCATAGCCTTCCGCATCCGGGATCTGCCATTCTTCGGCGATTTTACGATGCTTTTTGAAGCTTTCACTGACGAACGGCGCCAGCACTTCGTCGATACGGTTAATGGTGGTGCCGCCATAAATATGGCTGGCCACCTGGGCGATAATCTGTGCCGTCACCGCCGTGGCGGTCGAGATTGATTTCGGTGGTTCAATCTCAGCATTGCCCATTTTAAAGCCGTGAGTCAGCATGCCTTTCAGATCGATAAGCATACAGTTGAACATTGGGAAGAACGGCGAATAGTCGAGGTCGTGGTAGTGAATTTCACCGCGTTCATGGGCAAGCACCACATCGCGCGGCAGCAGGTGCTGACGAGCATAATGTTTGGCGACGATACCGGCCAGCAGGTCGCGCTGGGTCGGGATGACTTTGCTGTCTTTGTTCGCATTTTCATTGAGCAGGGACGAGTTGGTTTGCTCAACCAGACCACGAATTTCCTGATTCAGGCGACCGCGTTTTTCACGCTCGATGTCGCGGTCGTGGCGATATTCGATATAGGCTCGGGCCAGCTGTTTCCACGGGCCAGACATCAGCTGGTTCTCAACGGCAGTCTGAATCTCGTTGATATCAACCTGGCTACGGTCCTGCATTTGCTGGCTGACGACTTCTGCGACGGTGGCGCAATAGTCTGCGTCATCGACTCCCGCTGCTTTAGCTGCACGCAAAATTGCTTCTTTAATGCGCTCAGATTTGAACGGCACTTTACAGCCATCACGTTTCATCACATGCGGTGTCATGATCACTCCATACTTTATAAAACAGGTTATCCACAGAGGCGGAAGTCTCACCGATGCCGCGGGGGCTATACCTGCCGCCGTTTTGCTCCGGTTCTGGCCCTTTTTATCCACATCCCACCACCGCCAAAGAACGATGAAATGTGCTGACATAATAGACGATTAATACAAGATGTAGGGCCGGGACGCATTTTAAGTTCTATATGTAGTGATTTGCATCAAAGATGTTTGCGATTTTATTGATGCAGAACAAAGTAAAAAGACGAGAGTACGGATGGTGGGCGCCTGGGGCAAATGTAAATTTATATGACTATAAAACAAGCAGAAACGGGCCTGAATGCAACGTTTTCAGGCCGGGGTCGTGTTGCGTCAGGCCATCAGGGTGTCGTTGAGGAGATCGACCAGCAGTAGCAGAGAGTAGCGTGCCAGCTGTGGGTTATCAGGGAGGGGAATAATATCGGCGGCCATATTGGCCAGCGTGTGCTTTTCCGGCGTCAGGGCGATGATGGTTACGCCCTGCGTCCGCGCCTGGAGCGTGGCGCTTTGTAAAATCGTATCGGCTTCGCCGGTCACCAGCACCAGCAGCAGATGATCATCGCTGAGGGTGCTGGCGGTCATACGCATCAGCGCAGTGTCCTGGCACAGGTTAATGGCAACGCCGGAAGGCAATAGCTGATGCTGGAGCAGCGACGCCAGGGCGGTATCCTGTATGCCGAGCGCAAAGCAGTGGACGGCCCGGGCGGTTTGCAGGCGGGATTTGAGCTTCTCAACAGCGGTTTCCGAAGTGTGCGCCAGCTGCTGTGTGAGGGTATCGCCGAGATGGGTCAGTTTTTCCCGCCAGGCGGCAGGCAGGGCATCGCTGCCCGGCGTTAGCCAACTGGTGCGGCGCTCGCTGGCCTGCGCCAGCTGCTTGCGCAGATCGCGGATATCCTCGCAGCCGACGGAGCGGGCAAAGCGGGTGATGGTAGCCGGACTGACGCCGGCGCTGGCGGCCAGTTCGTCAATAGATGCGCTGGCGGTAAAACTTAGGTTTTTCAGGATAAACGCGGCGACCCGCGACTCCTGAGCGCTAAAACGAACTAACCCTTCCTGCAACTGCCCTACGATATCCATCCTGATCGTCCCTTTCTTCGGAATACATTTTGAAAATATTTTTCAAGCACCGTGTAGTGCTCTTTATAGCACCAGAGTGGGGTGTCGCCTAACTCCAGGGCAGTTTATCCGAGATAAATCGGAAAAAAATGATGAAAAAGTCATCATCGATCACATTGATGAAAATTATTTTCATATAGCCTTCACTCTCACACAATCTTAACAATATATTCATGTATGCCTTGACGGGCCAGATCACGAAACCACTAGAGGAAAAAGCGATGCAACGAATTGTTCTGTGTTGTGCGGCGGGCATGTCGACCAGCATGCTGGTCAGCAAAATGAAAACGGAAGCGCAGCAGCGCGCTCTGTCGTTGGATATTTATGCGGTGGCGGTGGCGGAGTTTGAGCGCGAGCTGGCCAATGCCGACGTGATCCTGCTGGGGCCACAGGTGAAGTATGAAGCCGGACGCCTGAGTGCGCTGGCCGCTCCGCACGGTAAGGCGGTGGCGGTGATTGATATGGCCGACTACGGCATGATGCGCGGCGCTGCCGTGCTCGATAAGGCGCTCGCACTGCTTAATCACTGATTTTTCTCTCTTAAACCTGAACCATCACGCGCAATCATGCCGACTGCGTGCGGCTCTCTGCATGCCGAAAAGAGGTCTCTATGCAAACACTGAAAATCGCCGTGATTGGCGGCGGCAGTAGCTACACACCGGAGCTCATTGAAGGAATTATCGTTCGTTATGAACAGCTTCCTGTTACGGAGCTGGCGCTGGTTGATGTTGAATCTGGCAGGGGGAAGGTCGAGATTATCGCCGCGCTGACGCGGCGGATGTTAAAACGCAAAGGGCTGGAGCACGTTACCGTTAGCGTCCACTTTACGCTTGATGATGCAATTCGCGGGGCCAGCTTTGTCTTAACTCAGCTGCGCGTCGGGCAACTGGCGGCGCGTGCCGCGGATGAACGCCTCGGGCTGAAATATCATCTGCTGGGTCAGGAGACCACCGGCGTCGGCGGGTTTGCTAAAGCGCTCAGGACCATCCCGGTTATCCTCGACGTCGCGCGGAAAGTCGAAGCGTTGGCGCCGGAGGCGTTTATTCTCAATTTTACCAACCCGGCGGGAATTGTCACCGAAGCGGTGAGCCGCTACAGCAAGGCGAAGATCATCGGCCTGTGCAACGTGCCGATTAATATGCAGCACATGATAGTCGGCATGCTGGGTGCCAAAGAAGACGAGGTCAAACTGCGTTTTGCCGGTCTCAACCATATGGTCTGGGTGCATAAGGTGATGCAGGGGCGGGAGGATGTCACCCGTCGGGTGATCGACATGCTGTGCGATGGCCAGGCGCTGTCGATGAATAACATCAAGGAACTGCCGTGGCCGGCGGAATTCCTGCGGGCGCTGAACGCGATTCCCTGTCCGTATCACCGTTATTTCTGGCTGACGCCGGCGATGCTGGCCGAAGAGATTGCGGCTGCGCAGTCCAAAGGCACCCGCGCCGAGCAGGTGATGAAAGTCGAACACTCGTTGTTTGAGCTGTACGCCGACCCGGAACTGGATGAGAAACCGGAACAGCTCAGCTTCCGCGGCGGCGCCTATTACTCCGAAGTGGCAGTGGAACTCATCAACGCTATCCACAATAACCTCGGCAAAGAGATGGTGGTGAACACCCGGAACAACGGCGCGATTCATGGGCTGGATGATGACGCGGTGGTAGAGACGAACAGCATTATTGATGCGCAGGGCGCGCGTCCGCTGGCCTTTGGTGCACTGCCTCCGGCGATGAATGGCCTGACGCAGCAGGTGAAAGCGTTTGAACGGCTGACCATTGAGGCCGCGGTCCACGGCTGTCGGGATAGCGCCCTGCTGGCGCTGGTAACTAATCCGCTAGTGGGGAATGTCACCGATGCTCAAGCGCTGCTGGACGAAGTGTTAACCATAAACCGTCAATGGCTGACGCAATTTAACTGACCGTTATTTCCTTCGGGGATCGCAAATGTCGAACACTACCTTCATTGAACGTTACGTCATGCCTGCGGCGCTGAAATTCGCCGGGCAAAAACATGTCCTGTCCGTGCGTGATGGCATCATTCTTAATATGCCATTTATGCTGATCGGCTCATTTTTCCTGATTTTTGCCTATCTGCCCATTCCGGGCTACGCCGATATGATGAGCGGCCTGTTTGGTGACGTCTGGCGCGATAAAATTCTCTACCCGGTGAAAGCGACCTACGACATCATGGCGCTGATCTCCAGCTTCGGAATTGCTTACCGGCTGGCGGAGAAATACCGCACGCTGGACCCGCTCACCGCGGGTGCCATGTCGCTGGTGGCCTTTGTGATGACCATTCCACAGCACACGCTGTTTACTCCGGTTCACGGGGCGTCAGAGGTTATCAAAGGGGTGATTCCTGTTGGACTGGTCGGCAGTCAGGGGCTGTTCGTTGCGATCGTGATTTCGCTGCTTTCCACCGAGATTTATCGTTTTGTCGCCGGGCGTAATCTGGTTATCCGTATGCCGGACGGCGTGCCGCCGGCGGTGGCGAAGTCCTTCCTCGCACTGATCCCCGGCTTCTGTGTACTGGCGGTGGTGCTGGCGCTGCGTCTGATCGTGGAAGCTTCATCGTTCGGCGACATTAACAGCATGATCGCGACGATTATCGGCATTCCAATGCATCATGTGGGTGGCACACTGCCGGGAATGATCATCTCGGTTATCCTGATTGGCATTCTGTGGACGCTCGGCCTGCACGGCGATGCCATCGTGCTGGTGTTTATCCAGCCGGTGTGGCTGTCGAACATGTCAGAAAACCTGACCGCGTTTCAGAACGGTCAGCCGATTCCGCATATCATCACTCAGCAGTTTTATGACCTGTGGATTGCTCCCGGCGGGACCGGGGCGCTGCTGGGGCTGGTGATTTTTATGCTATTCCGCAGCCGTAGCCAGCAGATGAAACAGCTGGGGAAAATTGCCGCGCCGGGGGCGCTGTTCAACATCAGTGAGCCAATGGTTTTCGGTATTCCGCTGGTGATGAACCCCTATTTTTTCCTGCCGTTTATTCTGACGCCGGTGCTGCTGGTTATTGTTTCGTATACCGCGATGGCGACCGGGCTGGTAGCGCCGCCTGCGGGGATTGCGCTGCCGTTTACGACCCCGAT
Organism: Klebsiella sp. I138; assembly: GCF_051131765.1. Classification (NCBI taxonomy): domain Bacteria; kingdom Pseudomonadati; phylum Pseudomonadota; class Gammaproteobacteria; order Enterobacterales; family Enterobacteriaceae; genus Klebsiella; species Klebsiella sp. I138. The sequence continues at coordinate 3,581,736 of NZ_CP180447.1, read as the reverse complement.
TTTCATCAGCGGCTATCTGGCGACGGGCGGGCATATTTCCGGGACTATTCTGCAGGTGGTAAACCTGAGTATTTCACTGGTGGTCTATTACCCGTTCTTCCGGGCGTGGGATCGTCTGAAGGCGAAAGAGGAACACGCTTCTGCACAGGTGGAAACCAGCACCACGCGCGCTGCGGTTGAACGCATCTAATGCCTCTACGGTCTTGTTCCCGGAGGCGCCGCTTGACGCGCCTCCGGGCTAGCGGATCACAACCTTCTGTGACCCGGTATCGGGGAAATGTTACTCCTGCAGCCACCATACGGCTTCAAATGGACGCAGGGTCATTGCCGCAGGGCGGTTGGCTGCCTCCGCGTAGTTACTCATCAGGACCCGCCAGTCGCCGGTCAACTCCTCCGGCTGCCAGCTCTGGAACTCGCGGCTCAGGTTCGCCGCGACGACCAGCGTTTTCCCTTGCCATTGGCGACGATAGCACCACAGCGACGGATGTTCGGGTAACAGATCCAGATAGTCGCCCCAGATTAGCACCGGCGTGGTTTTGCGCAGCGTAATCAGCTGTTGATAGGCGTAGAAGACGGAATTCGGGTCAGCCAGCGCCGCGTCGACGTTGATCGCCTGATAGTTATCGCACAGCGCAATCCACGGCTCGCCGGCGGTAAATCCGCCCTGTTCACGCTTGTCCCACTGCATCGGCGTACGGCTGTTATCGCGCGATTTACTGGCCAGAATCGCCAGGAGCTCATCGGGTGCCTGTCCCTGCGCCGAGCGCTCAATAAACATGTTATGGCTTTCGACGTCGCGATAGTCGCTGATGTGCGAGAAGTGAGGATTGGTCATGCCAATCTCTTCGCCTTGATAAATATAGGGGGTGCCCTGCATGCCGTGCAGCACCATCGCCAGCATTTTCGCTGCCGGCACCCGGTATTCGCCCTCATCGCCGAAACGTGACACGATGCGCGGCTGATCGTGGTTACACCAGAACAGCGCATTCCACGCCCGGTTGTGCATTCCCTGCTGCCAGTGGGTGAACAGCGCTTTTAGCGCGACATAGTCCGGGCGCGCCAGGGTCCACTTTTCGCCGCCGGGGTAATCCACCTTCAGGTGATGGAAATTAAAGGTCATCGACAGCTCGCGGCCATCCTGCGCCGCATACTGCTGGCAATGCTCCAGCGAGGTGGAGGACATCTCACCGACCGTCATCAGGTTACGCGGGGTGAAAACATCGCGGCTCATCTCCTGCAGAAATTCGTGAACCCGTGGGCCGTCGGTATAAAAACAGCGGCCATCGCCCTGGGCATCCGACGGGAAGGTCTGATCTTTCGAAATCAGGTTGACCACATCAAGACGCAGGCCGTCGACGCCGCGGTCTGCCCAGAACTCGCACACCTTTTTGAGCTCCGCGCGGACCACCGGGTTTTCCCAGTTGAGATCCGCCTGCTCCGTGGCAAACAGATGCAGATAATACTGCCCGCTCTCGGCATGCCACTGCCAGGCGTTACCACCGAATTTTGAACGCCAGTTGTTCGGCGGCGTTGCCGGTTCGCCGTCGCGCCAGATATAAAACTGGCGGTAAGGACTCTCTTTCTTGAGCGATTCGCGGAACCAGGCATGTGCGGTAGAGGTATGGTTAAAGACCATATCCAGCACAATGCGGATCCCGCGAGCTTTGGCCTCGGCCACCAGTTCGTCGAAGTCTTCCAGCGTGCCGTAGGTTGGATCGATGGCGGTGTAGTTGGCGACATCGTAACCGTTATCAATCTGCGGAGAGACGTAAAATGGCGTCAGCCAGATAGCGTCCACGCCGAGCTTTTGCAGATAGTCGAGGCGCGAGGTCACCCCGCGCAGATCGCCGGTGCCGCTGCCGGTCGTATCCTGGAAACTCTTCGGATAAATTTGATAAATAACGCCGTTTTGCCACCAAAAGGGAAGGGTATTCATATCGCTTTCCTGCTACAACGAAGGGGCGCCATCGCGCCCCGGAAGAAAAAATCAGACAATCTGTAACGTGCCCTGACGGAACTTACGCTGGTACACGAGGACGGTAAGGGCGATTGGCACCACTACCGCGATGACCATCGCTAATCCGAACACCTGCCAGTAGGTTGGCTGGATGGAGAGGATGCCCGGCAGTCCGCCGACGCCGATACCGTTCGCCATGACGCCGTTCAGGCCGCACAGCAACCCAGCCAGGCCGGAGCCGACCATCGCGCAGAGCATCGGGAAGCGGTATTTCAGGTTGATCCCGTACATCGCCGGTTCGGTGACGCCGAGGTAGGCCGAGATCGCGGCCGGTACGGAGATCTCGCGCTCATTCTGCTTGCGGCTGGCGATAATAATGCCGACGACCGCCGAAGCCTGTGCGATGTTGGAGAGCGCAATCAGCGGCCATACCGGCGTACCGCCCATGCTTTGAATCATCTGCATGTCGATTGCCAGCGTGGTCTGATGGACCCCGGTAATAACCAATGGCGCATAGAGGAAGCCGAACAATGCGGCACCAATCGGCGCGAAGCTGCCGGTCATCAGGTGACGTACTGCAAAGGCGACGCCGTCGCCAATCATACGGCCAAACGGGCCGATAAAGGCGTGGGCGAGGAACACCGCCAGAATCAGGGAGCAAACCGGCACCACCACCAGATACAGGTAGTCAGGGACGATGCGTTTCAGGCGTGTTTCAATGAAGCCGAGCGCCAGGCCCGCCAGCAGCGCCGGGATGACCTGCGCCTGATAGCCGACCTTAGCAATCGTAAACAGGCCGAAGTTCCACACTTCCGGCACCTGCTGACCCAGCATGTAGGCATTCATCAGCTGCGGAGAGACCAGGGTAACGCCGAGTACGATACCGAGGATCGGCGTGCCGCCCATTTTTTTCACCGCCGACCAGCAGATACCGACCGGCAGATAGAAGAAGATGGCTTCGCCAATCAGCCACAGGAAGTCATAAATGGTTTGCAGCGACGGGTGCATTTGCGCCAGCGTCTGCCCGTTACTCATCGGCAGATCGCCGATCACGTTACGGAAACCGAGGATCAGACCACCGCTGATTAGCGCCGGCAGCAGCGGGAAGAAGATCTCGGCAAAATGCGAGATCAGCTGTTCGTGCCACTTCATATTTTGCCGCGCCGCCTGCTTGGCCTGCTCTTTATCCGCAGAGGCTTTGCCGGTGGTGGCCAGCAGGGCTTTGTAGTAATCGCCGACTTCTGTGCCGATCACCACCTGGAACTGCCCGGCGTTGGTAAAGCAGCCCTTTACCATGCGCAGCTGTTCGATTTCTTTCGGTTTGGCGATGGCCGGATTATTCAGCACAAAGCGCAGACGGGTAATACAGTGGCTGACGGTAGCAATGTTATCGCGCCCGCCCACCAGTTCGATTAATTTATCGATGTCCTGCTGATTTACTTTGCTCATTATGAGGCCTCAAAACAGAGGGAAGAGATTGCGTAATGACCTGAGATGAATCCTAACCGCTCCGCCTGACTTTCAAAATGGGAACGTTCCCGAAACGCAGCAACGATCACATAAATCCAACAAATGGGCTTAAATCAGCGCGGCGGGGATCACTATCTGCCGGGGTTCTGCCTGGCCGCCGATCTGGGCGATCAGCTGTTGAGCCGCCTGGCGTCCAGCCTCGGCATAGCCAGGATTCACGGTCAGGATTTCCGGGTGGAGGAACTTCATCAAAGGCGTGCTGCCGACGCTGGCGACCTGAAGATCCGCGATCCGCTGCTCTTGCAAATACTTACTGGCGCCGAGTGCGAGAGTATCGGTGGCGCAGAGCAGGGCGCTGGTTTCGGCGGTCAGCACGCTGGCGACATTTTCATAGCCCTGTTTCATCGCCAGCCCCGGCAGGGCGGCGGATGGCGTCAGCTGATGCTGTTCGCAGAAGTTGAGGTAGGCCTGATGGCGGCGCTGTCCGGTAGTGACGTCGCTATGCGGCACCCCGAGGAAGCTGATATGACGATGCCCGTTATCGTACAGACGCTGCATCAGCATGTTCACCGCGCCGTTATCGTCGTAGCAGACGGAGGCGAATCCCGGCGCGTCGCGAGCCAGCAGCACCATCGACTCTCGCCACGGCGTCAGCATCTCTTCGGTGATGCCGGTAAAGCCGAACAGCACCACGCCATCGATATTGCGACGGGCGAGGATCCCAAGATGCTCGCCAACCAGCGCCGGGGAGAACTGGCTCTCCATCATGATAGGATCGTAGCCCTGCTCGTAGAACGCGGGCAGCATGGTCTGTACGGCAAGGTTTTCCGACAATGAATCCAGACGGGTGACGATAATCGCCACCACTTTGTCACTTTGGCCACGCATTGCTCGTGCTGAGCGGGAGGGCGAGAAACCGTGCTGCTGCATAACCGCTTCGACCCGCTCGCGGGTGCGCTCGTTAACGCCGCTTTCGTTATTGAGCACGCGGGATACCGTCGATTTCCCGACGCCGCTTAAGCGCGCGATATCTTTGATGGTCAGCCGGTTTTGCATGCAGAGGTCTCGTCGTGATCCGATTATAGTGAGCCTAATGCTACTCAACCAAACCGCAATGAGCAAAGTCTGGTTTACGTCTGGTTTAGTTCCGAGGGGTTATCATTGATACAGAGGCTATAAATTGCCTGTTTGTCGCGGTATACTTCGCACCGTTTTTACTCACTTACCGGAGATATTATGGACCCCGATCCCACTCCTCATCCTCGATGGAGTTATATCCTTTTCCGGTAAGCCTGCTTAGCACTGCTTTACCGGAAGCGTAAAGCAGTGACGTCCTTGATGTCCCTGCCATAAAAAAATAATACCTGACAGGTAAGGTTTTAGCGTGCCTGCCTGTTTTGCTGCGTTCGCCTGTGCGAGCGTGGAGGGACTGTTTATGCTGAAAAATATTACCCGGCAGCTGTTTGCACAGCTCAGCCGCCATTTGCCGCGCCGTCTGGTTCAGCGCGACCCGTTACCTGATGCCCGTAACCTGGCCAGCGCCCCGATTCCGGATTCGTTAGGTAAGCAGTGCCTGAACGTGGCGGCGATGGATGAAAATGAAATCTGGCGTGCCTTCGAAAGCCACCCGGAAGGGCTTAACGACGCCGACGTTACGCAAAAACTTGCTCGCTACGGTGACAACCAAATTCCGGCGCAAAAACCGGCGCCGTGGTGGGTGCATCTCTGGACCTGTTACCGCAATCCTTTTAACCTGCTGCTGACCGTGCTGGGCATCGTCTCCTACGCCACGGAAGATCTGTTTGCCGCTGGCGTGATTGCGCTGATGGTAGGGATCTCGACGCTGCTTAATTTCGTTCAGGAAGCCCGCTCCACCAAAGCGGCGGATGCCCTGAAGGCGATGGTCAGCAATACCGCAACGGTGCTGCGGGTGGTCAACGAGCAGGGTGAAAGTCGCTGGTGCGAACTGCCGATCGACCAACTGGTGCCGGGCGATATCGTGAAGCTCTCGGCCGGGGATATGATCCCGGCAGATCTGCGTATTCTGCAGGCGCGAGATCTGTTTGTCGCCCAGGCGTCGCTGACCGGTGAATCGCTGCCGGTAGAAAAAGTGGTGCGCAGCCGCGACCCACAGCAAAGCAACCCGCTTGAGTGCGATACCCTGTGCTTTATGGGGACCAACGTGGTGAGCGGGTCGGCGCAGGCGATGGTCTTTGCCACCGGCGGCAACACCTGGTTTGGCCAGCTCGCCGGGCGGGTGAGTGAGCAGGAAAGTGAACCCAATGCGTTCCAGAAGGGCATCAGCCGCGTCAGCATGTTGCTGATCCGCTTTATGCTGGTGATGGCGCCGGTGGTTCTGCTGATTAACGGCTACACCAAAGGCGACTGGTGGGAAGCGGCGCTGTTCGCTCTTTCAGTGGCCGTGGGCCTGACGCCAGAAATGCTGCCGATGATTGTCACTTCAACCCTGGCACGTGGGGCGGTGAAGCTGTCGAAACAAAAAGTTATCGTGAAACACCTCGATGCTATCCAGAACTTCGGCGCGATGGACATCCTGTGCACGGATAAAACCGGTACCCTGACCCAGGATAAAATCGTGCTCGAAAACCATACCGATATCTCCGGTAAGGTTAGCGAGCGCGTCCTGCACTCCGCGTGGCTGAACAGCCACTACCAGACCGGGTTGAAAAACCTGCTCGACAAGGCCGTGCTGGAAGGCGTGGACCTGGAGGCGGCTCGCCAGCTTTCTGAACGCTGGCAGAAAATCGATGAGATTCCTTTCGACTTTGAACGCCGCCGCATGTCGGTGGTGGTGAGTGAGCAGGAGGGCGTTCATCAGCTGATCTGCAAAGGTGCACTACAGGAAATCCTCAACGTTTCGACCCAGGTGCGCTACAACGGTGAAATCGTGCCGCTGGACGACACCATGCTGCGCCGCATCCGGCGCGTCACTGATACCCTGAATCGGCAGGGGCTGCGCGTAGTGGCGGTAGCGACTCGCTATCTGCCGGCGCGGGAAGGCGACTATCAGCGTGCTGACGAGTCCGATCTGATTCTTGAAGGCTACATTGCTTTCCTCGATCCGCCGAAAGAGACGACTGCTCCGGCACTGAAAGCGCTGAAAGCCAGCGGGATCACCGTCAAAATCCTCACCGGCGATAGCGAGCTTGTCGCGGCGAAAGTGTGTCATGAAGTCGGTCTGGATGCCGGCGAAGTGGTCACCGGCAGCCAGATTGAAACCCTGAGCGATGACGAACTGGCGTCGCTGGCCAAACGCACAACCCTGTTTGCGCGTCTTGCCCCCCTGCATAAAGAGCGCATTGTGACGCTGCTTAAACGCGAAGGCCATGTGGTCGGCTTTATGGGCGATGGCATCAACGATGCTCCGGCGCTGCGGGCGGCGGATATCGGTATCTCCGTAGATGGGGCGGTGGATATTGCGCGTGAAGCTGCGGATATCATTCTGCTGGAAAAAAGCCTGATGGTGCTGGAAGAAGGGGTGATCGAAGGTCGCCGTACTTTTGCCAACATGCTGAAGTACATCAAAATGACCGCCAGTTCGAACTTTGGTAACGTCTTCAGCGTACTGGTAGCGAGCGCCTTTTTGCCGTTCCTGCCGATGCTGCCGCTGCACTTACTGATCCAGAACCTGCTGTACGATGTATCCCAGGTCGCCATTCCGTTTGATAATGTCGATGACGAGCAAATTCGTAAACCGCAGCGCTGGAACCCTTCGGAACTGGGGCGCTTTATGGTCTTTTTTGGTCCGATAAGCTCGATTTTCGACATTCTGACTTTCTGTCTGATGTGGTGGGTCTTCCATGCCAACGTGCCGGAAGCACAGACGCTGTTCCAGTCGGGCTGGTTTATTGAAGGGCTGCTGTCGCAGACGCTGATTGTACATATGATCCGTACACGGCGGATTCCGTTTGTTCAGAGCCGCGCCGCGTGGCCGCTGTTTGCCATGACCCTGGTGGTGATGCTGGTGGGCATTGCGCTGCCGTTCTCGCCGCTGGCGGGGTATCTGCAACTGCAGGCGTTGCCGCTGAGCTACTTCCCGTGGCTGATTGCCATTCTGGCAGGCTACATGACGCTGACTCAGATGGTGAAAGGCTTCTACAGCCGTCGCTACGGCTGGCAATAACCCCTCTCTGTGCCGACCTCTCTCCCTGCCGGGAGAGGGGTCTTTTTTGGCATTTCTCTTAAATCTCAGAAAGTTGTGAACCCCGTCATCCTGTTCTCTTGACGCTCTTTTGCGCGCATGTTAACCCAATGTTTTGCTTTTTTTTGGCCCGTCATAAAAAGGAAAACTCATGCTTAACTCTGTGCGTTATGGCCTGCTGACCAGCGGATTAATTCTCAGCGGCCTGGCCTGCGCCGCCCCGGCGGGCGACCTGCCGCTGATGCCATGGCCCGCTCACGTTGAACGTCCGCAGACGTCGGGTGCGCTGGTGTTGAATAATCAGCTGACGCTGAACGTCACCGGCGATGATTTGGCAGAAGCGGCCACCCGCTGGCGTGAGCGTATTGCCCGCCAGACCGGCTGGATGCTGCAACCGCAAATGGCGCCGGCTAAAACGCCGACGATTAACGTGGTCATTGCCAGAAAAGTGCCGGCAATTCCCCGTCCTGACAGCGATGAAAGCTACCAGCTGAAGGTGACCGCCGAGGGCATTACCCTCAAGGCGAATACCCGTTTTGGCGCCCTGCGCGGGATGGAAACGCTGCTTCAGCTGATCCAGAACGGAGCAGACAATACCGTCATTCCTTATGTCACGATTGATGATGCACCGCGCTTCCCGTGGCGCGGGCTGCTGCTGGACTCCGCTCGCCACTTTATGCCGTTGGATGCTATTAAGCGCCAGATTGACGGTATGGCCGCGGCCAAACTGAACGTTTTCCACTGGCATCTGACCGACGATCAGGGCTGGCGTTTTGCCTCGACGCGCTATCCGAAGCTGCAACAGAAAGCCAGTGACGGGCTGTTTTATACCCAGGCACAGATGAAAGAGATCGTCCGCTACGCGGCGGACCGTGGTATTCGGGTGGTGCCTGAAATCGATATGCCGGGTCACGCCTCCGCTATTGCGGTGGCTTATCCGGAGCTGATGAGCGGTCCTGGGCCCTACGAAATGGAACGTCATTGGGGTGTTCTAAAACCGGTGCTCGATCCGACTAAAGAGACCACCTACGCTTTTGCTGAGGTGATGATCGGTGAACTGGCGGCTATCTTCCCGGACCCGTATCTGCACATCGGCGGGGATGAAGTTGACGACAGTCAGTGGAAAGCGAACCCGGCAATTCAGGCATTTATGCGTGAGAAAGGGCTGGCCGATAGCCACGCATTGCAGGCTTACTTCAATCGCAGGCTGGAGTCGATCCTCGAAAAATACCACCGCCAGATGGTGGGCTGGGATGAAATTTATCACCCGGACCTGCCGAAAAGCATTCTGATCCAGTCCTGGCAGGGCCAGGACGCGCTTGGCGAGGTGGCAAAGCAGGGCTATCGAGGGATTCTCTCCACCGGTTTCTATCTCGACCAGCCGCAGTATACCGCCTATCACTATCGCAATGAGATCGTACCGCAGGGGCTGAACGGCGTGGATACGATTGGGGATAATGACAGCGCGCAGAGCTGGAGTTTCTCCATGCCGCGACTGAAGGGTAGTGCGGTTGAGGGGAGCTTTACGCTGGTAAAAGGAGAGGGTGGATGGCGCGGGTTTGTTGATTTTAAAGGTAAGTCTCGCCGTGCCGTGCAGGATATTGAATGGAGCGATGACGATCGACTGACCTTCCGCGTGGATACCTGGATGGGGGAGACCCGACCGGTATTAACCGTGAACGATGACAAACTGAGCGGCTACTTCCTGCTTGGCAATACCCGATATCCGGTTAGCGGGCAGCGGCTGGAGGCGATTCCTCAGGGTACGCCACCGGTGGTGCCGGATGCGCAACAGCAGAAGAATCTGCTCGGTGGTGAAGCCGCACTGTGGGCAGAAAACGTGGCGGCGCCGGTGCTGGATATCAAACTCTGGCCGCGGGCGTTTGCGGTGGCGGAGCGTCTGTGGTCGGCGCAGGATGTTAACGACAGCGACAATATGTATCAGCGGCTGCAGGCGATGGACAGCTGGTCAACGGTCTCGGTTGGCCTGCAGCAGCATAGCCAGCAGCTGGTGCAGTTTACGCGTTTAGCCAACGGCGGCAGTACGCTACCGCTGCAAATTCTCGCTCAGGCGCTGGAACCTGCACACTACTACACCCGCCAGCATCTGAAATTCCAGGCCGACCACTATCATCTGTTTGAGCCGCTCAACCGCCTTGCCGATGCTTTACCTGCGGAAAGTCTCACCGTGCGCAACCTCGACCGCTGGGCGGCGCGCTTGACGAGTGATGCCGAAGACAGTGAAAGCGCGGATGCGCTGCGCCACATCTTTACCCTCTGGCAAAACAATATCGCCGATGCTCAGGCGCTGACGGAAAACAGCTATCAACTGGCGGCAATAAAGCCGGTGGTGGCACAGGTGGATAAACTGGCGACGTTGGGATTGCGGCTAACCGACCTGGTAGCGCGTCAGGGAACGCTGGACGATAAAGAGTATGCGTCGGTCCAGGCACAGCTGGACGAAGCGGCGAAAACGCAGGATGAGCTAGTGATTGCGGCGGTTTACCCGCTGGAAAAACTACTGAGGGCGACGAAGGTCGAGTAGTTAAATTCCCTCACCCGGCGCGGCGATAAAAAGGCGCATGGGTGAGGGAAAAGCGATGATTAGCGACGAATCGCGATCGCTTCAATTTCGATCTTCACGTCTTTCGGCAGACGAGCCACTTCAACGCAGGAGCGCGCCGGGAAGGTCGCGTGATGTTCGGTAAAGAACGCTTCATAAGCGGCATTCACGGTAGCGAAGTCGTTCAGATCTTTAACGAATACGGTCGTTTTAACAATGTCGCCGACTTTCAGGCCTGCGGCTTCAACGATAGCTTTGACGTTGTCCAGAGACTGGCGCGCCTGAGCGGCGACATCTTCCGGCACGCTACCGGTTTTCGGGTCGACGGGGATCTGGCCGGAAGTGATGATCATGCTGCCCAGATCAACACCCTGAACATACGGGCCGATTGCTGCTGGTGCATTTTCCGTCGCGATAGTTTTAGACATGAGTTCTCCTGAATAACAGCATTATTAAGTAGTGACGCAAAATCCTTCGAGTTGCATCGATGCGGCAAGGGGCGAACCGCCCGCACGGCCAACAAAGAAACAGCTTGAAGGATAGCGCGTATGGAACCCGGCCATTATAGGGAGCCGGGTAGCCAATACCAACCTCAATTAGTTGGCCAGAACCACATAATGCGAAAACTCTTTTTCACAATATTTGCACTTCAGCGCGATATCGTTTTCCCGTTTTTTCACCGCAAAGCTGGAAGAGACGGGCTCAGCATGGCTGATGCAGTTGCTGTTCGGGCAGATCAGTACGTTGTTAATCCGATCCGGCAGATTAGGGCGTGACTTACCGACCACTTCATAATCGTCGATACGGTTAACCGTCGCATGCGGGGCATACAGCGCCAGCTGGTTAACCTGCTCGTCGGTCAGGAAGGTATTCTCAATTTTCACCAGGTCCTTGCGGCCCATTTCGCCTGACGGCAGGTTCAGGCCGATGGTGATACGCTGATCGGTTTCGGTCAGCTTGAACAGCGTCAGCAGCTTAAAGCCCACCTGTGCAGGGATGTGGTCGATGACGGTGCCACGTTTGATGGCTTCTACCTGCAATTTATTATCGTGTGTCATGGTCGTTTCCCCTTACAGAGCCAGCTCGCTATTCAGTACCAGTGCCAGTAACGCCTGGCGCGCGAAGATGCCGTTGCCGGCCTGCTGGAAGTACCAGGCGTGCGGCGTTTTATCGACATCGGTGGTGATTTCATCAATGCGCGGCAGCGGGTGCAGCACTTTCATATTCTGACGTGCGCCTTCAAGGTCGGTGGCGCGCAGGACAAACTGCGCCTTCACGTTGGCGTACTCCGACGGATCAAGACGCTCTTTCTGTACGCGGGTCATGTACAGAATATCCACCTCTTCCATCACCTCATCGATGGCGCTATGTACGCTCCAGGCAATGCCTTTCTCATCCAGCATATCGAGGATGTACTGCGGCATCGCCAGCGCATCCGGGGCGATAAAGTAGAAGCGGTTGCCGTTAAATTTCGCCAGTGCCTGGGTCAGTGAATGGACGGTGCGGCCATACTTGAGGTCACCGACCATCGCGACGTTGAGGTTCTCCAGGCGGCCCTGGGTTTCCTGAATGGTGAACAGATCCAGCAGGGTCTGCGTCGGGTGCTGGTTAGCGCCATCGCCGGCGTTGAGGACCGGGATCCCGCCGGAAAATTCGGTCGCCAGTCGCGAAGCCCCTTCCTGCGGGTGGCGCATGACTATCGCGTCAACGTAGGTGCTGATGACCGAAATCGTGTCGGCCAGGGTTTCCCCTTTTTTGCCCAGGGAGGTGTTGCTGCTGTCAGAAAAACCCACCACGCTGGCGCCGAGACGGTGCATCGAGGTTTCAAACGACAGACGGGTGCGGGTGGAGGCTTCAAAGAAACAGCTGGCGATAACCTTGTGCTTCAGCAGTTCCGGCTGTGGATTCGCTTTCAGTTTTGCAGCGGTCGCCAGTACCAGTTCGAGGTCTTCTCGGCTGAGATCGTTTATGGAAATGATATGTTTTTGATATAGCGGGTTAGCCATGTTTATCTCCTGACGCCTGGGCAAAAAAAAAGCCCCTTAAATAAGGGGCTTCGAGAATTCATTGAGCAACGGAAAGAAAAACGCTACGCCAGCGCCTGTTTTCAGACGCGGTAAGACAGAATGTCGTACGCAGTAGACCATGCTTCCTCCCGGCAAATCGACCGGCATTATACGCAGCTCAAATTTCGGATCAAGCGATTAGTACACAAACAAGAAAACGATTGCTTCGATAAGGCTGCGCCAGCGCAAAAAACCGCAAAAAAGAGGTGGTATGGCAGTTTGAAGGGGCGTATAAAAACAAAAATGAAAAGCTGTTTTATCTTTGAGGGTTATTATGATCGTTGGTCACATTCATCATCTGCAGGCCTGGCTACCGGACGCGCTGCGTCAGGCGATTGAGCACGTCAAAGCCAACGTCAGCGAAGAGACACCGCTCGGCAAATACGATATTGACGGTAACAATCTGTTTTATATGATTTCGGAAGACACGACGGAACCTCTCGCCGCCCGTCGCGCCGAATATCATGCGCGCTATCTGGATATCCAGATTGTGCTGCGTGGCCAGGAAGCCATGACGTTCAGCACCCAGCCTGCCGGCACGCCGGATATTGACTGGCTGGCAGAAAAGGACATTGCGTTTCTGTCCGCCGGCGAAGAGGAGAAAACCATCATCCTGAACGCGGGAGATTTTGTGGTGTTTTACCCAGGCGAAGTGCATAAACCGCTATGTGCCGTGGGGGAACCGGCCAAAGTACGCAAGGCGGTGGTGAAGGTACTGATGCCATAAGAAATACCCCGGCGGTGCGGGCCGGGGTAAGGGTTTGGTACGGTCTGGTAGCCCGGACTGGCATAAGAGAGCCACCTCCAGGGGGAATCGTACCAGGCCCGTTATTTACTGAGCGTCGCGACCATAACCGCTTTGATGGTATGCATGCGGTTCTCTGCCTGGTCGAAGACAATGCTTGCCGCCGACTCAAAAACTTCGTCGGTCACTTCCATGCCGCCATGCAGGCCGTATTCAGCCGCCATCTGCTGGCCAAGCGTGGTCTGATCGTCATGGAAGGCAGGCAGGCAGTGCAGGAACTTCACCTGCGGATTGCCGGTCAGCGCCATCATTTCGCTATTCACCTGGTAAGCACGCAGTAGCGCGATGCGCTCCGCCCATTTCTCTTTGGCCTCGCCCATCGATACCCACACGTCGGTATAGATAAAGTCTGCGCCCTTCACGCCGGCCGCAATATCGTCGGTCAGGGTGATGTTGCCGCCGTTTTTCTGCGCCAACGCCTGGCATTCGGCCACCAGGCTCGCTTCTGGCCAGCAGGCTGCCGGGGCAACCAGGCGCAGATCCAGCCCGGTCAACGCCGCGGCTTCCAGCATGGAATTACCCATATTGTTGCGGGCATCACCGGCATAGACCAGGGTCATTTCGTTAAAGGCTTTCCCCGGCAGATGCTCCTGCATGGTCAGCAAATCCGCCAGCAGCTGGGTGGGGTGAAACTCGTTGGTCAGGCCGTTCCACACCGGTACGCCAGCATAGCGGGCGAGCGTTTCGACAATTCCCTGCCCATGGCCACGATACTGAATGCCGTCATACATCCGGCCCAGCACGCGGGCGGTATCTTTAATCGATTCTTTATGGCCGATCTGGCTACCGCTTGGCCCGAGATACGTCACGCGGGCACCCTGATCAAATGCGGCAACTTCGAAAGAGCATCGTGTACGGGTGGAGTCTTTTTCGAAGATGAGCGCGATGTTTTTCCCTGCAAGATGCTGGATTTCAATACCGTTTTTCTTATCGGTTTTCAGTCTTGCCGCCATCTTCAGCAGGGTGGTGATTTCAGCAGGGGTAAAATCAAGTAATTTTAAAAAATGCTTCTGGTAAAACGCGGACATGATTCCCTCACATGGCTTAAGCCACTTATTGAATTAAAATTCAATTTATATGTATGAATATTCATTTGCAACCCCGTTGCACAAATCTTTCGCACAAAGGTGGAGGCAATCACGGCGGTATGTGACAATAGAAGTATCTGTCGCACATTATGAGGAACGAGCCATGGCAAACCCGGAACTACTGGAAGAACAGCGTGAAGAAACGCGTCTGATTATCGAAGAGCTGCTCGAAGACGGCAGCGATCCGGACGCGCTGTACACCATTGAACACCATCTCTCTGCCGACGACTTCGAAACGCTGGAGAAAGTGGCGGTAGAAGCCTTCAAACTGGGTTACGAAGTGACCGAGCCGGAAGAGCTGGAAGTGGAAGAAGGTGAAGTGGTTATCTGCTGTGACATCCTGAGCGAAAGCGCACTGAAGGTGGAACTGATTGACGCCCAGGTTGAGCAACTGATGACCCTGGCAGAAAAATTCGGCGTGGAATATGACGGTTGGGGCACTTACTACGAAGACCCGAACGGCGAAGATGGCGATGAAGAAGATGACGAAGATCTCGTCGATGAAGACGACGACGGCGTTCGCCACTAAGCAAGTCTGCACGTCATCCTTCAGGCCGCGTTTTGCTGGCTACGCACAGAAACCCCGACGACAAAGAGAATGATGTCGCCGGGGTTTCGTCTCGTTATACCCTGAATGATTTTGTGTATATTTGGATACGGTAATGGCCGGTGGCCGTTACCGTATAGCAAGGAACCTCCATGGACTACCCGCAAATACTCGCCCCCGTACGCAATTTCCTGCACTGCCCGACGCCACAGGCGTGGATTGATGAAGCCCGCAAACCGGAAAATCTCCCGCTACTGCTGACGGACCATATGGTCTGCGAGCTAAAAGCGGCGCAAAACGCGCTGCTGCTGGTGCGTAAATATGTCGCTGATAAAGAAGGGGCCGATGAGCTGCTGGCCTGCCTGAAGCCGTATGAAGATTTTACCTACCGCTGGGGACCCGAGCCGGATTTCGTGGCGCTGCATAAACAGATCAATAAAAGCACGATGCCGCAAACCGACGATCCCTGGGGCCGTCAACTGATCGACAACATGGTGCTGCTGATTAAAGAAGAGCTGCATCATTTCTGGCAGGTGCGGGAAATGATGTTGGCCCACGATATTCCTTACGTCAAAATCACCGCCAGCAATTACGCCCGCGGTCTGCGTAGAGAGGTGCGTTCCCATGAACCGGTGATGCTTATCGATAAGCTGATCTGCGGAGCCTATATTGAAGCGCGCTCCTGCGAACGGTTTGCCGCGCTGGCGCCGTGGCTGAATGACGATCTGCAAAAATTCTACCTGTCGCTGCTGCGCTCGGAAGCGCGGCACTACCAGGACTATCTGGATCTGGCGCAGCAGATTGCCGAAGAGGATATCAGCGAACGTATTCACCAGCTTGGAGAGGCGGAGGCGGCGCTGATTAACGCCCCGGAGGCCGAATTCCGCTTTCACAGCGGCGTCCCGGTCAGCGCCTGAAAGAGATTGCTCCCGAAGGCGCTGCTATGCACCTGTCCGGGCTAAGAAACCGCACGAACCCGTAACGCGGTCAGCGTAGCGCCACCGGGGAGGAGCACTGAGCTGAGAGGCTACAGCGCTTTTAGCATCCGCACTTCGCAATCGACGTGGCCAGTACTGCCAAGCGGCCCGTCAATATGGGCGAAACCAAGGTGCTCGTATAGCCCCACCGCCTCTTTCAAAAAGGCTGTTGTTTCCAGGTAGCAGCGTTTAAAACCCTGCTCGCGAGCATGATCCAGCGCGAGCAGCGCCAGTTTTTTCGCCAGCCCCTGGCCGCGGGCGGAGGTCATAAAATACATTTTCTGCAGCTCGCAGATATCCGGTTCGCTATGGGCCAGCGGGGCAATACCACCGCCACCGACAACCCGACCATCTTGTTCCACCACCCAGTAAGCGGAGCCCGGCTGACTGTAAAGCTCAAACAGCTCATCCAGATTGGGATCGGCTACCGTGTAGCCTTTATCTGCCGTCAGCCCGTACTCCGCAGAAACCTGGCGGATAACGTTGGCGATAGCGGCATTGTCTTCAGCGGTAATGCGGCGCAGTGATGCCGTCACGGTCGCGATCGTATTCATACGATTTCTCATAGCAAAAAAGGGTGGATGGTGTTGTTAATAACATCGGGAGCGGGGGGAGTGCAAGCGGGTATCGCGGATAAAAACGCCCCTTGCCTGACAGCGCAAGGGGCGGGAGGATTACAGCGCGGCGATCACGGCCTGCTGCTCGATCAGTTTGCTTTTGGCTTCTGCATAACCTTCCAGCTTCTCGCGTTCTTTAGCGATAACCGCTTCCGGTGCGCGGGCGACGAAACCTTCGTTAGACAGTTTGCTCTCGATACGGCTGATTTCACCTTCGATTTTCGCCACTTCTTTTGCCAGACGCGCCAGTTCATCTTCTTTGTTGATGAGACCCGCCATCGGGATCAGCAGTTCGGCGCCATCGATGATTTTGGTCACCGAAACCGGGCCTTTCTCGTCCGCAGGCAGCACGGTGATGCTTTCCAGACGCGCCATGGACTGCAGGAAGCTCTGGTTATCACTCACGCGACGCTGAGCGTCGGCGCTGCAGCCACGCAGCAGCAATTCAAGCGGTTTACCCGGCGCGATGTTCATTTCCGCACGGATGTTACGTACGGCGATGATAGCCTGCTTCAGCCATTCGGTATCGGCCAGCGCCGCAGCATCAACCTGCGCTGCATCGTAAGCCGGGAACGGCTGCAGCATGATGGTGTCCACGTCGATGCCGACGATGGTTTTCACACGCTGCCAGATGGTTTCGGTGATGAATGGAATGATCGGGTGCGCCAGGCGCAGCAGACCTTCCAGTACGGTGACTAGCGTGTTACGAGTGCCGCGAAGCTCAGCCTCAGAACCGCCGGTCATCACCGGTTTGGTCAGCTCCAGATACCAGTCGCAGAACTGGTTCCAGGTGAACTCATACAGGATACCTGCGGCGATATCGAAGCGGAAGTTATCCAGCGCTTCGCGGTATGCTTTCACGGTCTGATTGAATTCGGCGAGGATCCAACGGTCAGCCAGCGACAGCACTTTCTCGCCGCCGTTGAAGCCGCAATCCTGATCTTCGGTGTTCATCAGCACGAAGCGGCTGGCGTTCCACAGCTTGTTACAGAAGTTACGATAACCTTCCAGACGCTTCATATCCCAGTTGATGTCGCGACCGGTAGAGGCCAGCGCCGCCAGGGTGAAGCGCAGGGCGTCGGTGCCGTGCGGTTCGATGCCGTTCGGGAACTGTTTTTCCGTACGTTTGGCGATTTTTTCTGCCAGCTGCGGCTGCATCATATTACCGGTGCGTTTCTCCAGCAGATCCGGCAGGGAGATGCCATCAACCATATCCAGCGGGTCAATCACGTTGCCCTTGGATTTGGACATCTTCTGCCCTTCGTCGTCGCGAATCAGGCCGGTCATATAGACGGTCTTGAACGGAACCTGCGGCTTGCCGTTTTCATCTTTGATGAAGTGCATGGTCATCATGATCATGCGGGCAATCCAGAAGAAGATGATGTCGAAGCCGGAGACCATTACGCTGGTCGGGTGGAACTGACGCAGCGCATCGGTATTTTCCGGCCAGCCGAGGGTAGAGAAGGTCCACAGCGCTGAAGAGAACCAGGTATCCAGAACGTCTTCGTCCTGACGCAGTGCCACGTCAGCGGCCAGGTTATTTTCCTGACGCACTTCGTCTTCGGTGCGGCCAACGTAGACGTTACCGTCGTTGTCGTACCATGCCGGGATCCGGTGACCCCACCACAGCTGACGGGAAATACACCAGTCCTGAATATCGCGCATCCAGGAGAAGTACATGTTTTCGTACTGTTTCGGTACGAACTGGATGTCGCCATTTTCAACCGCTTCCACGGCCGGTTTCGCCAGCACATCGGCACGCACGTACCACTGGTCGGTCAGCATCGGCTCGATAACCACGCCGCCGCGATCGCCGTACGGCACGGTCAGGTCGTGTGGTTTGATTTCTTCGAGCAGGCCCAACGCGTCAATAGCGGCAACCACCGCTTTACGCGCGGCAAAGCGTTCCATTTTCTGGAATTCTGCCGGGATTTCATTAGCGTAAACGTCGGATTCGTTGCCTTTGGTGTCATACACTTCCGCGCTTTCACGGATATCGCCGTCAAAGGTCAGAATGTTGATCATCGGCAGCTGATGACGTTTGCCGACTTCGTAGTCGTTAAAGTCATGCGCCGGGGTGATTTTCACGCAGCCGGTGCCTTTTTCCATATCAGCGTGTTCGTCGCCGACGATCGGAATGCGGCGGTTGACCAGCGGCAGAACGATGAATTTGCCAATCAGGTCTTTGTAACGCGGGTCTTCCGGGTTAACGGCCACGCCGGTATCGCCCAGCAGGGTTTCCGGACGAGTGGTGGCAACCACGAGGTAATCTTTGCCATCGGCGGTTTTCGCGCCATCGGCCAGCGGGTAGCGGATGTGCCACATCGAGCCTTTAGACTCGCGGTTTTCCACTTCCAGATCGGAGATTGCGGTGCGCAGTTTCGGGTCCCAGTTGACCAGGCGCTTACCGCGGTAGATCAGATCTTCTTTGTACAGGCGCACAAAGACTTCTTTGACGGCATTGGAGAGGCCTTCATCCATGGTGAAGCGCTCACGCTCCCAGTCCACGGAGTTGCCAAGGCGACGCATCTGACGGGTAATGGTGCCGCCGGATTCCGCTTTCCACTGCCAGATTTTATCGATAAAGGCATCGCGACCGTAGTCGTGGCGGGTTTTTCCTTCTTCTGCGGCAATCTTACGCTCAACCACCATTTGGGTTGCAATACCCGCGTGGTCGGTACCGGCCTGCCACAGAGTATTTTTACCCTGCATGCGCTGGTAGCGAATCATGGTATCCATGATGGTTTGCTGGAAGGCATGACCCATATGCAAACTGCCGGTGACGTTCGGCGGCGGGATCATGATGCAGAAGCTCTCCTGGCTTTCATCACCATTCGGTTTGAAATAGCCCTGCTTTTCCCAGTGCTCGTAGAGCGGCTGTTCGATATCTTGTGGGTTGTATGTCTTTTCCATTATTTCCAGGTTGCCGTATTCAGGTTGAAACCAGCCATGCGATACGCTTTGTAGCGTTCGCGCGCCAGTTGTTTCAGAGAATCTTCGTAAGGGACAAAGTCTATCACTTCTGTGAAAGCGGTGGCAAAATCTGCAAAGTTTACCCGCAGACTGATCAGAATATCCCGCGGGCTGCTGTTGCGCTTTTGCGGCCAGGCAATCTCCACCGGCGCTCCACCTCTGGGGCCTTCTCCCGCCAGATTATGCGGGACGAAACTTTCCGGAGGTCGTGCCCACAGCGCTTCATCCAGACGGATGGCCTGCTGCTCGTCTTCACAGGCGATGAGCACGCGTTTGCCGCTGCGCCAACGTTCTGCGGCAACGTCACACACCAGCTGCTCGACGGCGCTCAGGCCGTCGGCGGTGTTGTCGTTATCGAGCAGGTAGAACGTCGCATTCTTCATAATCTATACCCATTGTCTTTCTGGCTGCCTCTTTGTTGGCTGCCCTCACTCACCCCAGCCACATAGTTATCTATGCTCCTGGAGATTCGCGCGGTTGCCGCCGCGATGCAACCTGAAATCCAGAGGGTATAGAATGTAATGGGGGAACTGAACCCGGCAAGTCAGGCCTACCGGGTACGATTTGTTTTACTCTTCGCCGTTAAAACCGGCGCGGTTGAGCAGGAACTGCGACAGCAGGGCGACCGGACGACCGGTGGCGCCTTTGGCTTTCCCGGAGCGCCATGCGGTACCGGCAATATCCAGGTGCGCCCAGTTGTATTTACGGGCAAAGCGCGACAGGAAGCAGCCGGCGGTAATCGCGCCGCCAGGACGCCCGCCGATGTTGGCCATATCCGCGAAGTTAGACTCCAGCTGATCCTGGAATTCATCGCCCAGCGGTAAGCGCCATGCGCGGTCGCCTGCCAGCTCGGATGCGCCGATCAGCTCGTGGGCCAGCGGATTGTGGTTAGACATCAGGCCGGTGATGTGATGGCCCAGCGCAATCACGCAGGCGCCGGTCAGCGTCGCCACGTCAATGACGGCTTCTGGCTCGAAACGTTCGACATAGGTCAGCACATCGCACAGCACCAGACGGCCTTCCGCATCGGTATTGAGTACTTCAACCGTCTGACCGGACATCGTCGTCAGGACATCGCCCGGACGATAGGCGCGGCCGCCTGGCATGTTTTCACAGCCGGCAAGCACGCCAATCACGTTCAGTGGCAGCTGTAATTCTGCCACCATACGCATCACGCCGTAGACCGCCGCAGCGCCGCACATATCGTACTTCATCTCGTCCATGCCTTCGGCAGGCTTGATCGAGATGCCGCCGGAGTCAAAGGTCAGCCCCTTGCCGACCAGCACGATTGGACGCGCGTCTTCCGCCGGATTACCTTTGTATTCAATCACCGACATCAGCGATTCGTTCTGCGAACCATTGCCGACGGCCAGGTAAGAGTTCATCCCCAGCTCTTTCATCTGCTGTTCGCCGATCACGCGAGTGACGACATTTTTGCTGTAGGTGTCGGCCAGCTGGCGGGCCTGAGAAGCAAGATAGGCCGCGTTGCAGATGTTTGGCGGCATGTTGCCAAGATCTTTTGCCGCTTTGATGCCGGAAGCAATAGCCAGTCCGTGCTGGATGGCGCGTTCGCCGCTGGTCAGCTCGCGACGGGTCGGGACGTTGAAGACCATTTTGCGCAGCGGACGACGCGGCTCGCTTTTGTTGGTTTTCAGCTGATCGAAGCTGTACAGCGTCTCTTTGGCGGTCTCAACGGCCTGGCGAACTTTCCAGTAGTTGTTACGACCTTTCACGTGCAGTTCAGTCAGGAAGCAGACCGCTTCCATTGAACCGGTATCATTCAAAGTATTAATGGTTTTCTGAATGACCTGTTTGTACTGACGCTCGTCCAGTTCACGCTCTTTGCCACAGCCAATCAGCAGAATACGTTCTGACAGAATATTTGGCACATGGTGCAGCAGCAGCGTCTGGCCAGGTTTTCCTTCCAGTTCACCGCGACGCAGCAGCGCGCTGATATAACCGTCACTGATTTTATCGAGTTGTTCGGCAATCGGGGAGAGGCGACGCGGTTCAAAGACGCCGACTACGATACAGGCACTCCGCTGTTTCTCCGGGCTACCGCTTTTTACACTGAACTCCATGCACTACGCTCCTGAATCTTAAAGACAACGACGGTGGCTACGGATAGAATTGAAAGCTTTCGTAACTCATGTCCGCTGTTGCGGTGACTTCGTGTTAATCTTAACGTTATTACGGCTTTGGTTCGTCAGAAAAAAACCTGATACGCGGAACCAATAAGTCATTTAATCTTAGCGATGATTTCGAAGACCAAAGAGAATAAATGACGTTTAAGCCATGAAACAAGCAATTTTCCTGCAATAAGACGGGTTTTTACGGGCGTATTTATAGTGATAATCATAAGATATCTGGTTCGTGAGACGCTGAAAAGCCAGTTGGCGATCCTATTCATCCTGTTACTCATTTTCTTTTGCCAGAAACTGGTCAGGATCCTCGGTGCCGCGGTAGATGGCGATATCCCGACAAATTTGGTGCTCTCGCTGTTAGGGCTGGGCGTACCGGAAATGGCGCAGCTCATTCTGCCTCTGAGTTTATTCCTCGGGCTGCTGATGACGCTGGGCAAACTGTATACCGAAAGTGAAATCACGGTAATGCATGCCTGCGGCCTGAGTAAGGCCGTGCTGGTGAAAGCCGCGATGATCCTCGCGCTGTTTACCGGTGCTGTGGCGGCGGTAAACGTCATGTGGGCCGGCCCCTGGTCGTCCCGTCATCAGGACGAGGTGCTGGCAGAAGCCAAAGCTAACCCCGGCATGGCCGCGCTAGCCCAGGGCCAGTTTCAACAGGCCAGCGACGGCAGCGCGGTGCTGTTTATTGAAAACGTCAACGGTAAGCGCTTCCATGATGTCTTCCTGGCGCAGCTGAAGCCGAAGGGCAATGCGCGCCCGTCGGTGGTTGTGGCGGATTCTGGTGAGCTGACGCAGAAGAAAGACGGCTCGCAGGTGGTGACCATGAATCAAGGCACTCGCTTTGAAGGTACCGCGATGCTGCGTGATTTCCGCATCACTGATTTTAAAAACTATCAGGCCATTATTGGCCATCAGGCGGTATCCTCGGATCCTGACAACACCGATCAGATGGGGATGTTCTCGCTGTGGCATACCGACACTGACAGCGCCCGCGCCGAGCTGCACTGGCGCTTCACGCTGGTGGCGACGGTGTTCATTATGGCGTTGATGGTGGTTCCGCTGAGCGTGGTGAACCCGCGTCAGGGGCGCGTGCTGTCGATGCTGCCAGCGATGCTGCTGTACCTGGTCTTCTTCCTGCTGCAAACCTCGATTAAGTCAAACGGGAGTAAAGGTAAAATCGACCCGATGATCTGGATGTGGGGGATTAACCTGCTCTATTTCGCGCTGGCCGTGCTGCTAAACCTGTGGGATACGGTGCCGATGCGCCGCTTCCGTGCCCGTTTTAACAAAGGAGCGGTGTGATGCAGGCCTTTGGCGTACTTGACCGTTATATCGGTCGGACGATTTTCAACACCATCATGATGACGCTGTTCATGCTGGTTTCACTCTCGGGCATTATCAAGTTTGTCGATCAGCTGAAAAAAGCGGGCCAGGGCAGCTATGACGCGCTGGGCGCCGGGCTGTATACCATTCTCAGCGTGCCGAAAGACGTGCAGATTTTCTTCCCCATGGCGGCGCTGCTTGGCGCGCTGCTGGGCCTCGGTATGCTGGCGCAGCGCAGCGAGTTGGTGGTTATGCAGGCCTCCGGCTTCACCCGTTTGCAGGTGGCGATGGCGGTGATGAAAACTGCGATTCCGCTGGTGCTGCTGACGATGGCAATCGGCGAATGGGTGGCGCCGCAGGGCGAGCAAATGGCGCGTAACTACCGCGCTCAGCAAATGTACGGCGGGTCGCTGCTGTCCACCCAGCAGGGGCTGTGGGCGAAAGATGGCCATAACTTTGTTTATATTGAACGAGTGAAGGGAAACGATGAACTGGGCGGCGTGAGTATTTACGCGTTTAACGACCAGCGCCGTTTGCAGACCGTGCGCTATGCCGCTTCGGCTAAATTCGACAACGACAACAAAGTCTGGCGCCTGTCGCAGGTCGATGAGTCTGACCTGACCAACCCGAAACAGATAACCGGCTCGCAGATGGTCAGCGGGACCTGGAAAACCAAACTGACGCCCGACAAGCTGGGCGTGGTCGCTCTTGACCCGGACGCGCTGTCGATCAGCGGGTTACATAACTACGTGACCTATCTGAAGTCCAGTGGACAGGATCCGGGGCGCTACCAGCTTAATATGTGGAGCAAAATCTTCCAGCCGCTGTCGGTCGCGGTGATGATGCTGATGGCGCTGTCGTTTATCTTCGGCCCGCTGCGCAGCGTGGCGATGGGGGTGAGGGTAGTCACCGGGATCAGCTTTGGCTTTATCTTCTACGTGCTGGACCAGATTTTTGGCCCGCTGACGCTGGTCTACGGTATCCCGCCCATTATCGGTGCGCTGCTGCCAAGCGCCAGTTTCTTCCTGATAAGCCTCTGGCTGATGATGAGAAGGAACTAGCCCGACGTCCCCCTCTCTTTCGCAGAGAGGGGGATAGCACTACCGTTTTCGCCCGCCGAGTAAGCTCCCCAGCATGCCCCTGACTATCTGATTCGTTACCTGCCGAACCGCGCTTTTCGCCGCCGTTTGTACAATCCCATCATGCTTGCCGCCGCGCGGGCCGGTGGTACCAAATAAAATATCTTTCAGCCCGCCAAGAAGACCATCGTCAGCGCCGTCCGCCTGGCCTTTTGCCGGCGGTGCTGCCTGTTGTTCGGTGGTCGCCTGAACGCCTTTTTGCAGCATTTCAAAGGCGGACTCGCGATCGACGGCGTCTTCGTATTTACCGTACAGCGCGGAGTGGTTAATCAGGCCGTTACGCTCGTCGTCGGTTACTGGCCCCATTCGGGAACACGGGGCGATAACCATCGCGCGTTCGACCACCGACGGGCTGCCTTTCTCATCCAGGAAGGAGATCAGCGCTTCGCCGGTACCCAGCTCCTGAATAGCCTGTTCGGTGCTGAAGGCCGGGTTGGCGCGCATGGTCTGCGCCGCGGTTTTTACCGCTTTCTGATCTTTCGGCGTAAAGGCGCGCAGAGCATGTTGCACGCGGTTGCCCAACTGGCCAAGGACTGCGTCGGGAATATCCGACGGGTTCTGTGATACGAAGTAAACCCCGACGGCTTTCGAACGAATCAGCCGGATAACCTGCTCGATTTTATCCAGCAGCACCTGAGGTGCATCGTTAAATAACAGGTGCGCCTCGTCGAAGAAAAAGACCAGCTTCGGCTTGTCGAGATCGCCCGCTTCCGGCAGGCGTTCGTAGAGTTCAGAGAGCATCCACAGCAGGCTGGCCGCGTAGAGTTTTGGCATCTGATACAGCTTTTCAGCGCTGAGGATATTAATCACCCCTTTACCGTTTTCATCGAGGCGCATCCAGTCCTGGATATCGAGCATCGGCTCGCCGAAAAAGTGCTCGGCACCTTGCTGCTCCAGGGTCAGCAGGCCGCGCTGAATCGCCCCGACCGAGGCGCTGCTGATGTTGCCGTACTGGTTCTGAAAGGTTTTGGCGTTATCGCCGATGTACTGGGTGATCGCGCGTAAATCTTTGAAGTCGAGCAGCAGTAGGCCGCGATCGTCGGCGATACGGAAGATGATATTTAGCACTCCGGACTGGACCTCGTTAAGGTTGAGCAACCGCGCCAGCAGCAGCGGCCCGAGGTCGGAGACCGTAGCCCTTATCGGGTGGCCTTTTTCGGCGAAAATATCCCACACCACCACCGGGTTAGCGTGGGGCTGCCAGTCGGTGACGCCGATTTTCTCCAGTCGGGTTTGCAGTTTTTCCGAGCGTTGACCCGCCTCGGCAATCCCGGTCAGATCACCTTTCACATCGGCCATAAAGACCGGAACACCGATGTCTGAAAATGACTCCGCCAGCTTTTGCAGGGTGACGGTTTTACCGGTGCCGGTCGCACCGGTAATCAGGCCGTGGCGGTTGGCCATTCCAGGTAGCAAATGCAGCTGTTTTTCCAGGGTTCGGGCAATCAGCAGGGGTGAACTCATGATCGATTCCTCCATTTATCCTGCGTCGATTATAGGCAAACTGGCCGCAAACCGACGTGAGAAATCGCTGCATTCGCCGGGCGTGGCGTTGATTTCCCTCAGGCGCAATGCTGTTGAATCAGGGCGATGCTCCGTTCCGTCTCGCGGCGGATATCCTCTTCACGCCAGGATACCAGCTGCGGTGCAAACGGTTCGAACGCATACACGCCCTGGTAGCCCCGAGCTTCCAGATGCTTGATTTGCTCGCAGGTTTGCAGCCGATCTTTTGCCGTCAGCATGATGCGTTCGTCATCGGTCAGGCTTTCCCGTGGGCGAGAGTCTTCCACCCCGGAAAGGTGCACCAGGCCGATATCAGCGATATCCACCTGGCTAAACTCAGCATCCGCCAGCGGATAAAGATGGTGATGGAAGGTATCAATCAGCAGCTTGAACGGCACTTTTGCATCGCGGATCAGCGTCTGCGCCTGCGCGGCTGAACGCAGAGAACTTTGTGGGAAACCCAGTGGTTCAACCAGACCCCGTACGCCGTAAAACGAGAACAGTGGTGACAGATCGCGCAGCGCATTTAGCGTTTCGCTGGCCGGCACTTCGCTGCCATCGTTCAGCGGGCACAGCACCAGCGATTTAGCGCCAATGGCCTGGGCTTCTTTCAGCAGGGATTCGGTCAGGCTGCGAACCTGCTCGGTACGGCAATTGAAAGGATAAACCGCATTGATGGTCAGAATCTCAATATGGTAGCGGTCGGCCAGTTCGCGTACCTGCTGATGGCTCAGATCGTCGGTCACCTTGCCCCCGGGCAAATCATTACGCAGCTCGACCTTATTCAGCCCAAGGCTGTTCACCAGACGGAAAAAGGCCTCAATGCTCAGGGATGGGGCGATCTTGCGATTAAGGCAGAAACGATGCAGTGCGATAGCCATATGGCTCTCCTGAAAGACGATAGGTTGGGTTCGTTCGATTGCATGTAAGTCAAAACGTTTATTCCAAAATTAGCAATGACTGAAATGGTGGTTATTTGAGCTGCTTCTCAAATAATCGTACTTTCATTGCCTGGCAGGCATTGGTCACAGAATGCGTCGCGCCTGAACCTTTTCGATCGCGCTTTCTTTGCGAAACTGAAGTGCTGTTGCCGGGAAATGCGACAGTCATCACCAAAATGGAATTTCATTTCACATCAATATTGAAATATAAGTTTCATTTTACTACGGTTATAGCACAGCAAAATCGGAAACGGGCCGCACCGTTGGCCTTCCAACACCATGAGGCGAGAAGATGACGATCACAGGAAACTTTATTGGCGGGAAAACCGTCACCAGCAGCAGCAATGAAACGATGCCGGTGTATGACCCGGCGACGGGCAAGGTGGTGCGCGAAGTCACTTTGTCGACCGCTCAGGAAGTCTCTGATGCCATTCAGGTTGCCCGTGATGCGTTTGAAAGCTGGTCGCGCACCACGCCGCTGCGCCGCGCCCGCGTGCTGTTCAACTTTAAAATGCTGCTTGAACAGCACGCTGAAGAGCTGGCAGGCATCATCGTTAGCGAGCACGGCAAGGTGTGGTCAGATGCGCTGGGTGAGCTGACCCGTGGTCTGGAAGTCGTTGAGTTTGCCTGTGGTATTCCACATCTGATCAAAGGTGAGTATTCATCCGACGTTGGCACCGGAGTGGACTGCTATTCGCTGATGCAGCCGCTGGGCGTGGTGGCGGGGATTACGCCGTTTAACTTCCCGGCGATGGTGCCGATGTGGATGTTCCCTCTGGCCCTGGCCTGCGGTAACAGTTTTATTCTGAAACCGCCAGCGCTGGCGCCAACCGCTGCGGTCCGCCTTGCCGAACTGCTGAAGGAAGCGGGCCTGCCGGACGGCGTTTTTAACGTTATCCATTGCAGCAACGATGATGCCGAACAGCTCTACACCGACCCGCGCATTGCGGCGGTCAGCTTCGTGGGCTCTTCCGGTGTCGCCGAATATATCTACAAAACCGCCAGCGCGCATGGTAAACGCGTGCAGGCCTTTGGCGCGGCGAAAAACCACGCTATCGTGATGCCGGATGCGGACCTGGATGCCACGGTCAACGCCATTATGGGCGGCGCGTTTGGTTCCGCGGGCGAGCGCTGCATGGCGCTGCCGGTGGTGGTGGCGGTGGGCGATGAAACGGCGGACAAACTGATTGCGCGCCTGAAGCCGCTGGTGGAAGCGCTGAAAGTCGGGCCGGGATGCATGCGCGGCAAAGAAGAGAACGAAATGGGCCCGGTCGTTTCCGATACCCACCAGAAGAAAGTGCTGGGTTATATCGATAAAGGTGCCAGCGAAGGGGCAAAACTGGTAGTCGACGGACGCAGGCTGCGCGTGTCAGGCTATGACGACGGGTACTACGTCGGCGGTACGCTGTTCGACAACGTCACGCCTGATATGACCATCTGGCGGGAAGAGATTTTTGGGCCAGTGCTGGGTATTGTCCGCGTGGCGGACTATCACAGCGCGCTGGAGCTGGTGAACAGCCACGAATTTGGTAACGGGAGCGCCGTCTTCACCAGCAATGGACACACCGCACGCGAATTCGTGCACGATGTCCAGGCCGGGATGGTCGGGGTGAACGTACCGGTTCCGGTACCGATGGCCTTCCACAGTTTTGGCGGCTGGAAACGCTCGGTATTTGGCGCCCTCAACGTCCATGGTCCTGACGGCGTACGCTTCTATACCCGCATGAAAACCGCCACCGTGCGCTGGCCGGAAGGGCAGCAAACCGTATCTGAATTCAGCATGCCGACGTTGGGCTAATCGGCGAAGGAGAACGCCATGTCGTTACTGGCTAAGTCACGAAAAGAGGGGCAGATCCAGCACATCACGCCGCAAAGCGCCGGTTGGCGCTATATCGGTTTTGATGTGTGGATGCTGAAAAAAGGACAAAGCATTACCCTGGAAAGCGGCGACCGTGAGCTGTGCCTGGTGCTGGTTGCCGGGCTGGCATCGGTCAAAACGACGAAGGCCGATTTTCCCAACCTGGGGCAGCGTATGTCGCCGTTTGAGCGTACGCCGCCGTGGTCGGTGTATGTCCCGACGCAGGATAAAGTTGAGGTGACGGCGGATTCCGACCTTGAGCTGGCCGTGTGCAGCGCGCCGGGGAAAGGGACGCTGCCGGCGCGGGTGATTCGTCCGCAGGATGTGGGCGTTGAGCATCGTGGCAAGGGACGCAATCAGCGCCTGGTGCACAATATTCTGCCGGATAATGCGCAGGCCGACTGCCTGCTGGTGGTCGAAGTGTATACCGATGAGGGCGCGACCAGCTCCTGGCCGTCGCATAAACATGATACCGCGCAGCCGGGCAAAGAGACCCAGCTCGAAGAGACCTACTACCATCGTTTCGATCCGCCGCAGGGCTTTGCCTTCCAGCGGGTGTATACCGATGATCGTAGCCTGGATGCCTGCATGGCGCCGTATAACCACGATGTGGTGATGGTGCCGCGCGGTTATCATCCGGTGGCGGCGATTGCCGGCTACGACAGCTATTATCTGAATGTGATGGCCGGGCCGGATCGCAAGTGGCTGTTCACCTGGGAAGAGGATCATGCGTGGATTAACAGTCCTGATTATCCTCGTCACGACTGACGCGTCATCGATGTAAAAAAGGCCGCTAAACTTGGTTTAGCGGCCTTTTTTTATCGCCGGTTTTATCCGGCGATGCTACGTCTGCCGGGGCGACGGATGCGCAATCAATGTGCCATGGTGTTGCCCGGAGCGCTCTCCGGGGACGGACTCAGGCCGGGTGCTGCAACGACTGCGGTTCTTTGCTGCTGTTCAGCGCCAGCGAAACGGCCAGCGTCTGGGCCAGGCACAAAGAGGCTACCTGCGAGCGGAAACCGTCGACCTGCGCTTCACGTACCACGAAACAGACATCGCTGAAGGCCGCAAGCGGACTCACCTGGCTGTCGGTAATGGCGATCTGCCGCGCTTTGCGCTGAGCGCCCAGCTCAACCAGTTCTACCACCTCGCGCGCATAGGGCGAGAAGCTGACGGCGACTACCACGTCTTTCGGGCCGACCAGGCTCAGCTGTTCGGTAAACATCCCGCCGAGACCGTCAATCAGAAACGCTTTACGATCAAGATGGCGCAGCGCGTAGGTCAGATAAGAAGCAACGCTAAATGAGCGGCGCAGGCCAATCACATAGATATTTTCCGCTTCTGCCAGCAGGGCGACCGCGCGCTCAAGGTCATCGCCGGAAGTCTGCATCGCTAGCTGCTGTAGCGCCTGGGTATTCACCATCGTGAACATATTGAGAATTTCAGTTGGCGTTTCCGGCGGCGATGTTTCGTCATTGGTGGTCTGGCGGAACAGGCGCGCGCGCTCGGTGTAGTTGGCGGTCTCTTCCATCAGGTGCTGGCGGAACATCTGCTTCATTTCGTTAAAGCCGCTGAAACCGAACGCATTAGCGAAACGGATCAGCGTTGATGGCGGGACATCCGCCTGCTGGGCGATGGACGCGACGGTATCGAAAGCGACGCTATTACTGTTATCCAGAATATAGCGAGCCACCTGTTTTAGGCGTTTGCTTAAGGTATCGTAGCGACGCCGGATTTCATCCTGCAGGATGGTCAGTTGGGTCGGATTATTGGCCATAGATTGCGCTCTGAGAAAATGAAAGGAATATAGCTTCCAGTGTACCAAATGAAGCGAATTTTTCATTTTTTGCGATGAAATACGCGATTCATTTCACGAAGAAACAGAAAAAAGCCCGCACCAGGAGGCGCGGGCGGGCTTTATCGGGGGGTCAACCGCGGGCTTCGCGCCAGTAGTCGATCAGCGTCAGGTAGTTGTGTTTCACCTCGTCGATCAGCGCTTCATCGCTCAGCTCCCCCTGCATCCAGCGTCGCGAAGGCTGGCCAAAGATGGTGCGACCGACGGCAAAGCCTTTGATGATCGGGTGGCCTGCGGCCTCCGCAAAGCCTGCGCGCAGCCGGTCCGGTGGGGCGTCGAGACCGAGGAGCAGGATCCCGCGGCACCAGGGGTCTTCGCGCGTAATAAGAGCGGCGATCTTATCCCAGCAGCTGCTGGAGAGCGGCGGCAGTTTCCACCAGTCTGGCTGAATGCCGAGCTGGTAAAAATGTTCCAGCATGGTGTGGTAATGACGCTCGTCTTTATCCGGGCCATTTTCCGGCTGGATCACTTCCAGCAGCAGCTCATGCCCGGACTTGTTGCAGGCCTGCCAGACCTCCAGCAGCAGCGCATCCTGCTCAGCCCGCAGTGGTGCCGGGTCGGCCGGGTGATAGAAGACCAGACATTTCACCACCTGCTCCAGCGGCCAGTCGATTAGCTGAGAACCGATGTTACCGTGTTCCAGACGCAGCGGGCGTGAGCCCGGTAGCTCGATAGGCCGGCCAATCCACCACCCTTTGCCGGTAATGGCGTTCAACGCTCGCTGACCGTAGGTCCCGTCGGCGAGAATACCGCTACGCTGTTCAAGTCCCGCCTCTTTCGCGGCGGCTTCAGCCGCGGCCAGCAGCAGCAGTTTGAGCTGAGGAATACAGGCCGAATCGCGCCCGGTTTCCTGGGCCAGATCTGCCAGCTGTTTACGATGGTCAAAGGCGAAAATGCACAGCTCCGGCCACTGCTGACGACGGCTGGTGACGCGGTGTAAATGATTCAGCCGCGCATCGATATCCGGGCGCGGGACAGATTCCGCCCGCAGCAGATAATCATCCAGCTCGACTTTGGTCGGCATCGCCGGCGCACAGCCGTGGCGTGAAACCACCAGAGCACCACAGGCGTTGGCATAGCGGCACGCCTGCTCCCAGCCTTCATCATTCAACCAGCCGCGCAGCAGGCCGGACATGAACGCATCGCCCGCGCCCAGCACGTTGAGCACCTCAACCCGTACGCCCTGCTGAAGCGGAACGCTGTCCCAGCTATCGGGGATGTCGCCTTCCAGCACCACGCAGCCCATCGGGCCTCGCTTGCAGACCAGCGTCGCTTTCGTGGCATGTCGGACATTTTTCAGTGCGGTCAGAGTATCCGTACTGCCACCGGCAATATGAAACTCTTCTTCTGTCCCGACCACTAAATCGAACAGATGTAGCACTTCCTGAAGCTGGCTGGTGACCGGACCGGACTCGATGAAACGCGTTTCACCGTCTCCCAGCGAGGTCAATCCCCACAGCACCGGACGGTAATCAATATCCAGCGCGGTGCGCAGCCCGTGACGGCGAGCATATTCCAGCGCTTTCAGTACGGCTGCGCGGGTATTGGCGTGCGAGAGATGGGTGCCAGTCACCGCCAGGGCGCGGGAAGAGGCGATGTACTCCTCGTTAATATCCTCTGGCGCCAGCGCCATATCGGCACAATTGTCACGGTAAAAAATGAGCGGGAAGGTCTCCTGATCTTTAATTCCCAGCATCACCAGGGCGGTGAGGCGCTGTTTATCCGTAATCAGGTATTCGGTATCGACCCCGGCCCGGCTGAGCGTTTCACGTAAAAAACGGCCATTGTGCTCATCGCCGACGCGCGCCAGCATGGCGGATTTTAATCCCTGAATGGCGGTGCCAAAGGCCACGTTGCCGGAAGAGCCGCCCAGATATTTAGAGAAACTGGCAACATCTTCTAGCCTTGCGCCAATCTGCTGGGCATAGAGGTCGACAGCCACCCGGCCAATACAGATGACGTCGAGCCGCTTTACTGCTGCATTCATAGCTAGGGTTTCCTTTTTATCTGCTGTACGGAAGGGTCGGGATGCCGACAAGGTCTCCACAAACAGCCTGAGGGTGAACGGTTACCCCTAGTTTGAGAAATAAATATTTCATTTGCAAATTGGATCGAAATTAAAAAACCAAAAGTGTGAGGGATCTACCACTCTGCCGCGCCAGGCCCCATTCTACAAAGGATCGCGGACGGTAACTACGGCTGCACCGGCATGGTCCGATGAGATGCTGCTTTATGACTGATTTTTAACAGGATGTTTAAGCTATGGTGCGCCTGGAAAGGCAGATTGGGGTGTGGCCAGCGTGGGTGAAACGGGTGAAACAGGGAGAGAGTTTGATCCCTCTCGCAAAATGAAATATTTTTTCTGTATTTCTATTTAATGAAAAAAATGTTTGCCTATAATCCAAAAGTATTCCAGTGGACGTTAACGATTTCCCGCCGTTATGACAAGCCGTGTTGCACGGGGAAAACGCGCTAACCCACACACAAATACTGAACAATAAGGATTGTGCAAGATGGGCAAACTGAGACTGACAATGGCGCAGGCGCTGGTGAAGTTCCTTGATAACCAGTTTCTCGAAGTGGATGGCGAAGAGCATAAATTCGTAAAAGGTATTTTCGCCATCTTTGGCCACGGCAACGTACTGGGGTTAGGCCAGGCGCTGGAACAAGACAGCGGTGAAATGCGGGTCTACCAGGGGCGCAATGAACAAGGCATGGCGCACGCCGCCACCGGCTTTGCCCGTCAGTCTCTGCGTCGCCAGATCATCGCCTGTACCTCTTCCGTTGGCCCGGGTGCGGCAAATATGCTGACTGCCGCGGCAACGGCAACGGCCAACCGCATTCCTCTGCTGCTGTTGCCAGGCGATGTGTTTGCCACCCGTCAGCCGGATCCGGTACTGCAGCAGGTTGAACAGAGCTACGACCTGAGCATCAGCACCAACGATGCCTTCCGGGCGGTCAGCAAATACTGGGATCGTATTACGCGCCCGGAACAGCTGATGAGCGCCTGCATTAACGCAATGCGTGTCCTGACCGACCCGGCGGAAACCGGCGCCGTGACGCTGTGCCTGCCGCAGGATGTCCAGGGCGAAGCCTGGGATTACCCGGCGTCCTTCTTTGTACGACGCGTGCATCGGCTCGATCGCCGCCCGGCCAGCGCAGCACAGCTGGCGGATGCGGTTGCTGCCATCAAAGCCAGCCGTAAGCCGCTGATTATCTGCGGCGGTGGCGTGAAATATGCCGGTGCCGGCGAGGCGCTGTCCCGCTTTGCCGAGCGTTACGGCGTTCCCTTTGCCGAAACGCAGGCGGGGAAAGGTACGGTCGTGTCCTCTCACCCGCTGAACGTGGGCGGCGTAGGGGAAACCGGCTGCCTGGCCGCCAACCTGCTGGCGAAAGAAGCCGATTTAGTTATCGGCATCGGCACCCGTTTTAGCGATTTTACCACCTCATCAAAATGGTTGTTCCAGCACCCAGGCGTGCGGTTTCTGAACGTCAACGTCAGCAACTTTGACGCCTGGAAACTTGACGGTATTCCGCTGCTGGCCGATGCCCGTGAAGCATTGACCTCACTGGATAGCGCGCTGGCTGGCGACGGCTGGCAGGCGAGCTGGGGCGCGCAGATTGACAGCGTCCAGAGCCGCCAGTTGAAAGAGACGCAGCGCGTCTATCAGGCGGTGTGGCAGGAGTCCTCTTTCGTCCCGGAAATTGACGACGGCCTGGATCGCGATGCGGTGTATCGCGAGTTCCGCCAGATAACCGATTCCACGTTGACTCAGAGTAGCGTGCTGGGCGTGCTCAATGAAACGCTGCCGGCGGATGCGGTCATTGTCGCGGCGGCGGGTAGCCTGCCTGGCGATCTACAGCGCGTCTGGCGCAACCGGTCGACCAATACTTATCACGTGGAGTATGGCTACTCCTGCATGGGCTATGAAGTGAATGCCGCGCTGGGTGTGAAGCTGGCGCAGCCGCAAACCGAAGTCTATTCCCTTGTCGGGGACGGCTCTTTCATGATGCTGCACTCCGAGCTGGTCACCTCGTTGCAGGAGCGGGCGAAGATCAACGTTGTGCTGCTCGACAATATGGCCAACGGCTGTATCAACAACCTGCAGATTGGCCACGGTATGGGCAGCTTCGGCACCGAATTCCGCTATCGCTCAGCGCAGACCGGGCAGCTGCAGGGCGGCCTGGTGCCGGTCGACTTTGCCACCATCGCGGCGGGCTACGGCTGCAAAACCTGGCGTGTTACCACTCTGGATGAGCTGCGTCATGCTCTGGATGCCGCGCGCCGCGAGACGGTCAGTACGTTGATTGATATTAAAGTGCTGCCGAAGACCATGGTGCACTCGTACGGCAGCTGGTGGAACGTCGGCGTCGCCCAGACGGCCTTATCCGAACGTATTCGCAAAGTCGCTGAAATGATTAATGAAAAACGTGCAGAAGCGCGAGATTACTAGAACAGAACGCTCACCTTGAACCCTACAGAATCACGGAGAAAACCACTATGTCACTCAAATTAGGTGTCATCGGCGCAGGCGCCATCGGTAAAGAACATATCCGTCGTTGCACCCAGGTCTTACAGGGAGCCACCGTGGTGGCGGTGTCGGATATTAATGCAGATAGCGCACGTGCGGCGGTTGCGCTGCCGGGCGTGCACGCGGAAATCTACACCGACGGCCACGATGTCATCAATTCCAGCGATGTTGACGCTATCCTCGTCACGTCGTGGGACCCGACGCACGAAGAATATACCTTGGCGGCGATCGCCGCCGGTAAACCGGTATTCTGCGAAAAGCCGCTGGCGATGAGCGCAGAAGGCTGCCGCCGTATTGTCGATGCTGAAATGAAAGCGGGCCGTCGGCTGGTGCAAGTGGGCTTTATGCGCCCTTACGATGAAGGCTATCTGGCACTGAAAAAAGTCATTGATGATGGTGATATCGGCGCACCGCTGATGCTGCATTGCGCGCACCGTAACCAGTCGGTCGGCGAGAACTACACCACCGATATGGCGATCACCAACACCCTGATCCACGAGCTGGACGTGCTGCGCTGGCTGCTCAACGACGACTATCGCTCGGTACAGGTCCGTTTCCCGCGTTCCACCTCCCACACCCATCCGCGTCTGAGAGATCCGCAGATTGTCTCCTTCGAAACGCGTAAAGGTACGCTGATCGATGTTGAAGTCTTCGTTAACTGCCAGTACGGCTACGACATCCAGTGCGAAGTGGTCGGGGAAACGGGGATTGCTCGTCTGCCGGAGCCGTCTGCGATCCAGATGCGTAAAAGCGCCAACCTGTCGACCGCGATCCTCACCGACTGGAAAGATCGTTTTATCAAAGCCTACGACGTGGAGCTGCAGGCCTTCATCAATGATGTGAAGGCCGGACAGCTGCACGGGCCGTCGGCATGGGATGGCTATGCGGCTTCTGTAGCGGCCGATGCCTGCATGCAGGCTCAGGAGAGCAGCGGTCCGGTGGCGGTTGCGTTGCCAGAGTGCCCGGCGTTCTACCAGCGCTAACTCACCTCTCGCTTACGGAACATCTTTGAACAGGTAACGACGATGAAAATTGCTTTCGACGTTGATGTGATTCGCGATCTCGGGATTACCCGCATGGTCCACCAGGTCGCGGAATGGGGTTACAAGTACATTGAGCAGTCGCCCCATCCGCAGATTAACCCGTTCTACAAACATCCGCGCGCCGGGCGGGAAGTGATTGCCGAGTATAAACAGGCGCTGCGCGAAACCGGCGTAGAGATCTCCTCGTTTATCTGCGTATACCGCTGGTCTGGCCCGGATGAGCTGCGCCGCCAGGCGGCGGTAAAAAACTGGAAACGGCTGATCGAAATTGCGGTGGAGATGGGGGTACAGGTGATCAACACCGAGTTTTCCGGCGATCCGAATCAGCCGGAAATCTGTGAAGAGATGTTCTATCGCTCGATGGATGAACTGCTGCCTGTTTTTGAGCGCGAAGGTATTCGCGTAGAGATTCAGGCCCATCCGTGGGACTTCTGCGAAGAGCATAACGAAACCGTCGATATCGTGAAGTCGTTCCGCAGCGAGAATGTGAAGTATGTATACAGCGTTCCGCACACTTTCTTTTATGACAAAGGGAAAGGTGAGGTCGAGAAAATGCTGCGCTATGCCGGCGGCGATCTCTCACATGTGCTGATTGCAGATACCCGAAATCATACAAAGCACTGCCGCTATATCGTTAATCCACCGGGCGTTGATGCCGTGGTTCACCAGCATGTTGGCGTTGGCGAGGGGGACGTGGATTTCGACGCGTTGTTCCGCACCCTGCGCGAGATGAATTTTGCTGAGCAGACCTTCAAAGTCGGCGGCGCGCCGATTGTAGCCGCCTCGCTATTTGGCTACCCGGAAAAAATGAAATACCAGGCAGTGGAAACCCGTGAACTTATCGAACGAGAATTGCTGCGTCGCTAAGACTCGGCAACAGGAGCATTTTTATGAACAAAGATAATGTAAAACTGGCGATCGCCCCTATTGGCTGGACCAACGATGATATGCCTGAGCTGGGAAGCGAAAATACCTTCCAGCAGATCGTCAGCGAAATGGCGCTGGCCGGGTTTAGCGGTAGTGAAGTGGGCAGCAAATATCCGCGCGATCCGGCGGTGCTGAAGCCGATGCTGGATATTCGCGGCATCCAGATCTGTAATGCGTGGTTCAGTACCTTTTTCGCCAACGGACAGCGGGAAAAGACCATCGACGAGTTTGTGAATCACATGAATTTTCTCCATACGATGGGGGCTAAAGTGATTGGCTGCTCCGAGCAAAGCGGCAGTATCCAGGGGCTGGAAAAACCGATCCTCGGCGAGGCAAAACCCTGCTTTAGCGAGGAAGAGTGGCAGCGCGTGGCGGAAGGCTACAATACGCTGGGGCGTTTGGCTGCCGAGAAGGGCATGCAGGTGTGCCTGCACCACCATATGGGGACCGGTATTCAGACTACCGAAGAGATAGACAAATTTATGTCGCTGGTGGATGACAAAGTCTTCCTGCTGTACGACACCGGCCACGCCTGGTATTCCGAAGGCGGCGAAGCCCCGATGCTGGCGATCCTCAAGAAATACCTGCCGCGTATTAATCACGTGCACCTGAAAGACGTGCGCCCGCCGGTCATTGAGCAGGTTCGTCGCGAAGGGCTGTCGTTCCTTGATGGCGTGAAAAAGGGCACCTTTACCGTTCCCGGCGATGGGGTGATCGATTTCCGCCCGGTGTTCAAACTGCTGGATGATTTTGGCTACAAAGGCTGGATGGTGGTTGAAGCTGAGCAGGATCCGGCGCTGGCGAACCCCTTCGAATACGCGGTGAAGGCGCGTAAATACATTCGTGAAACGGCAGGAATCTAATCGTTGATCCATTTGCAGGCCGCACAATGCTGCGGCCTGCTTTTTTCCCTTCGCGCTTATCGCCACAAAACCCGCTAATCAGACAACCATCCCGGCAAACAGACCGGACAGGCCCTGTGCGCTATCTCCGGGGTATTTCTCATGGCTATAAATCATCTGCGTTGCAGCATTGTGTGATCCAGCCTGAAAAACGTGCACTTGCGTCCACGGCCCCATTTACCTTCTCTTTGTCGGCAGCATAGTATGATCGTTAAATAAAAGAACACTGTTCTATAATGTAGAACAAAATAATTCAGCAAGGGGATCTCATGCCGCAAACCGTGCAGTTCTCGGGGATTATTCCACCTGTCTCCACTCTCTTTACCGCCGATGGCCAGCTCGATACCCAGGGTACCGCTGCGCTGATCGACGATATGATTTCCGCAGGTGTGGACGGCCTGTTCTTTCTGGGCAGCGGCGGGGAGTTTTCACAGCTCAACGCCGAAGAACGGAAAGCGATCGCTGCATTCGCTATCGCCCATGTCGATCGCCGGGTTCCGGTGCTGATTGGCACCGGCGGCACCAACGCCCGGGAGACGATTGACCTCAGCCAGCACGCACAGCAGGTGGGGGCCGACGGCATCGTAGTGATTAACCCTTACTACTGGAAAGTCTCGGAACAAAACCTGATCCACTATTTCCAGCAGGTGGCTGACAGCGTCACCCTGCCGGTGATGCTGTATAACTTTCCGGCTCTGAGCGGCCAGGATCTCACGCCATCGCTGGTCAAAACTCTCGCAGACTCGCGCAGCAATATTGTCGGCATCAAAGACACCATCGACTCCGTGGCTCACCTGCGTAGCATGATCCAGACAGTGAAATCGGCACACCCGCACTTCTCGGTGCTGTGCGGCTACGACGATCATCTGTTTAACACCCTGCTGCTGGGCGGCGACGGGGCAATTTCTGCCAGCGCCAACTTTGCCCCGCAGATCTCAGTGAAGCTGCTGCAGGCCTTCCGTGAGGGCGATCTGGCCGAAGCGGCGCGCTATCATCAGACGCTGCTGCACATCCCGCAGATGTACCAGCTGGATACGCCGTTCGTGAATGTGATTAAAGAGGCGATCGTGCTGTGCGGGCGGCCGATCTCCACGCATGTGTTACCTCCGTCTTCTCCGCTGGACGAGGCGAAAAAGAGGCAGCTTAAAACGCTGCTGCAACAGCTCAGACTCTGCTGAACCGGAAAATTAAGATGGCAATAGAGACGATTTTCACGCCCCAGGATGATGCGTTTTATGCGGTCATCACTCATGCCGCAGGCCCGCAGGGGGCGCTGCCGCTGACGCCGCAAATGCTGATGGAGTCGCCGAGCGGTAATCTGTTCGGGATGACGCAAAATGCCGGCATGGGCTGGGACGCAAACAAACTCACCGGCAAAGAGGTGCTGATCATCGGCACTCAGGGCGGGATTCGCGCCGGTGACGGCCGCCCGGTGGCGCTGGGTTACCACACCGGACACTGGGAAATTGGTCTGCAAATGCAGGCCGCGGCGAAAGAAATCACCCGCAACGGCGGGATCCCTTTTGCCGCCTTCGTCAGCGACCCGTGCGACGGTCGCTCTCAGGGCACGCACGGCATGTTCGACTCGCTGCCGTACCGCAACGATGCGGCGATTGTGTTCCGTCGTCTGATCCGCTCGCTGCCGACGCGCCGGGCGGTGATCGGCGTTGCCACCTGCGATAAGGGCCTGCCGGCGACGATGATTGCCCTGGCGGCGATGCACGATTTGCCGACTATCCTCGTCCCTGGCGGGGCGACGCTGCCGCCAACCTTCGGTGAAGACGCCGGCAAAGTGCAGACCATTGGTGCGCGCTACGCCAACCACGAGCTGTCGTTGCAGGAAGCCGCCGAACTTGGCTGTCGCGCCTGTGCCTCGCCGGGAGGCGGCTGCCAGTTCTTAGGCACGGCGGGCACCTCGCAGGTAGTGGCGGAAGCGCTTGGGCTGGCGTTGCCGCACTCGGCGCTGGCGCCATCGGGGCAGGACGTGTGGCTGGAAATCTCTCGTCAGTCGGCGCGGGCGGTGAGCGAGCTGGATAATCGCGGCATTACCACGCGCGATATTTTGACCGATAAGGCCATTGAAAACGCAATGGTTATTCACGCGGCGTTTGGCGGCTCGACTAACCTCCTGCTGCATATTCCCGCGATTGCTCATGCGGCAGGCTGCACCATTCCTGATGTTGCGCACTGGACGCGCATCAACCGAAAAGTCCCGCGGCTGGTCAGCGTGTTGCCGAACGGGCCGGACTACCATCCGACGGTGCGGGCTTTCCTCGCCGGCGGAGTACCGGAAGTCATGCTGCACCTGCGCAGCCTTGGCCTGCTGCATCTGGATGCGATGACGGTTACCGGCCAGACGGTGGGGGAAAACCTCGACTGGTGGCAAACTTCCGTGCGGCGCGAGAAATTCCGCCAGTGTCTGCGTGAGCAGGACGGCGTCGACCCGGATGATGTGATCCTCCCGCCGGCTCGGGCGAAAGACAAAGGGCTGACGTCGACGGTGGCTTTCCCGGTCGGCAATATTGCGCCGGAAGGATCGGTCATCAAAGCGACGGCGATCGATCCCTCGGTGGTAGACGATGACGGCGTGTATCGCCACACCGGGCGGGCGCGGGTATTTGTGTCGGAAGCCCGGGCGATTAAGGCGATCAAAAATGGTGAGATCGAGCAGGGCGATATTATGGTGGTGATCGGCGGCGGGCCGTCCGGTACCGGTATGGAAGAGACCTACCAGCTGACCTCGGCGCTAAAACATGTCTCGTGGGGGAAAACGGTGTCGCTGATCACCGATGCCCGTTTCTCTGGCGTGTCGACCGGGGCCTGTTTCGGCCACGTTGCCCCGGAAGCGCTGGCGGGTGGGCCAATCGGCAAGCTGCGCGATAACGATGTCATTGAGATTGCGGTCGACAGGCTGGCGCTCACCGGGCACGTCAATTTTATCGGCTCGGCGCAAAAGCGGCTGACGCCGGAAGAGGGCGCTGCGGAACTGGCGGCAAGAGCGCCGCATCCCGATTTGCACGCCCATGATTTTTTACCGGACGATACCCGTCTGTGGGCAGCGTTGCAGTCGGTCAGCGGCGGGACGTGGAAAGGCTGTATATACGATACAGATAAAATTATTGAGGTTATTAATGCCGGTAAAAAAGCACTCGGCATTTAAATAAATTCAGGATTAAAGTCGTCTGCGGAAATATTCCGCGGACGGCTTTTTTACGTCTGTAATAATTATAATTATGGTTTTTTGTTTTTTTATAAATCTTTAAAAGTAAAGATATAAAATATTCTCTGTTCTCCCCCGTTTATAACGATGGTAGTCACAAAAACTAAAAAACATAATTCATAAATTAAAAATGGTCATTGCTGTAAAAATGAACATCTTCTTACACTCTGTTAACACGAAAACGTGAATGACAGGCACACGAATTATGGGTGATTCCCTGATGTTGCAGCGGGTATGTATTCCTGTTTCAGGTCCCTGACGTTTGCGCCATTCCACTCTTTGGAGTTGGGGATAAAAATGCAATTAACCATGAAAGATAAAATCGGCTACGGACTGGGCGATACCGCCTGCGGCTTTGTCTGGCAGGCGACGATGTTTCTGTTGGCCTATTTCTACACCGATGTATTTGGTCTCTCCGCCGGCATTATGGGCACGCTGTTTTTGGTTTCCCGCGTGCTGGATGCCGTCACCGATCCACTCATGGGGCTGCTGGTGGATCGCACCCGCACCCGCTACGGTCAGTTCCGCCCGTTTCTGCTGTGGGGCGCTATCCCGTTCGGCATCGTTTGTATGCTGACCTTCTACACGCCGGACTTTTCCGCGCAGGGCAAAATTATCTATGCCTGCGTGACCTATATTCTGCTGACGCTGGTGTACACCTTCGTCAACGTCCCCTACTGCGCGATGCCGGGAGTGATTACGGCGGATCCGAAAGAGCGCCACGCGCTGCAGTCATGGCGTTTCTTCCTCGCTGCCGCGGGTTCGCTGGCGATTAGCGGGATAGCGCTGCCGCTGGTGGGCATTATCGGTAAAGGCAACGAGCAGGCAGGCTACTTTGGCGCGATGTGCGTGCTGGGGCTGAGCGGCGTGGTGCTGCTGTACGTGTGCTTCTTCACCACCAAGGAACGCTACACCTTCGACGTGCAGCCGGGCGCATCGGTGAAGAAAGACCTCAAGCTGCTGTTTGGCAACACCCAGTGGCGCATTATGTGTACTTTCAAAATGATGGCGACCTGCTCCAACGTGGTACGCGGCGGGGCAACGCTCTACTTCGTGAAATACGTCATGGACCATCCAGAGCTGGCGATGCAGTTTCTGCTCTACGGCAGCATTGCCACCATGTTTGGTTCGCTGGCCTCTTCGCGCCTGCTGGGCCGCTTCGACCGGGTGAAGGCCTTTAAAGCGATTATCGTGGTTTATTCCCTGATAAGCCTGCTGATTTTCCTGGTGCCGGCCGAGCATATTGCGCTGATTTTTGCGCTCAACATCGTCTTCCTGTTCGTCTTTAACACCACCACGCCACTACAGTGGCTGATGGCCTCAGACGTGGTGGACTATGAAGAGAGCCGCAGCGGTCGACGCCTCGACGGGCTGGTTTTTTCCACCTATCTGTTCAGCCTGAAGATTGGCCTGGCCATTGGCGGCGCGGTCGTGGGCTGGATTCTGGCATATGTGAACTATTCTGCCAGTAGCAGCGTACAGCCGGTCGAGGTGTTAACCACCATCAAAATTCTGTTCTGCGTGGTGCCGGTGGTGCTCTACGTCGGCATGTTCATCATGCTCTCATTATACAAACTGACCGATGACCGCGTGGAGGCCATCAGCCAGCAGTTACGTCAACATCGCGCGGTGCAGGAAGAGGGCGTACCTGCCGCCGCTGCCGCGACATCCAATTAAGCAGGAGGCAATATGTACACCATTAATAACCCGATTCTGACCGGGTTTAACCCTGACCCGTCAATGTGCCGCCAGAGGGAGGATTACTACATCGCGACGTCCACCTTCGAGTGGTTTCCGGGCGTGCGTATTTATCATTCGCGGGATTTAAAAAACTGGTCGCTGGTCAGCACGCCGCTGGACCGCGTGTCGATGCTGGATATGAAGGGTAACCCTGATTCCGGCGGCATCTGGGCGCCGTGCCTGAGCTACGCTGATGGATTATTCTGGCTGCTGTATACCGATGTGAAAATCGTCGACTCTCCGTGGAAAAACGGTCGCAACTATCTGGTTACTGCGCCTTCCATTGAAGGGCCGTGGAGCGAACCGATACCGATGGGCAATGGCGGTTTCGATCCGTCGCTGTTTCACGATTCGGACGGGCGTAAATATTATATCTATCGGCCGTGGGGGCCGCGTCATCATAGCGATCCGCACTGCACTATCGTACTGCAGGAGTATTTCCCGCAGACGCAGACGTTGTCGAAGACGCGTAAAACCCTGTTCACCGGTACCGCGCTGCGCTACACCGAAGGGGCTCATCTGTACCATAAAGACGGCTGGTATTATCTGCTGGTGGCCGAAGGCGGCACCAGCTATGAACATGCGGTTGTGGTGCTCAGAGCGAAACATATCGACGGGCCATACGAGCTGCATCCGGAAGGGACAATGATGACCAGCTGGCATCTGCCGGAAAATCCCCTGCAGAAAAGCGGCCACGGTTCGCTGCTGGAAACGCACACCGGTGAATGGTATATGGCCTATCTCACCAGCCGCCCACAGCGCTTACCCGGGGTGCCGCTGCTGGCTTCCGGCGGGCGAGGCTACTGCTCCCTGGGGCGCGAAACCGGTATTGCGCGTATTGTCTGGCACGACGGCTGGCCGTCGGTGGAAGGGGGGAAGCACGCTCAGCTCAGCGTGCCGGGGCCACAAATGGTCGAAAGTCGTGCCGTTGCCGATGAGGCCTGGCGGGATGACTTCACCGGTCCGACGCTGAGCCCGGAGCTGCAAACGTTGCGTATCCCGTTTGATGACACGTTAGGGTCGTTGAGCGCGCGGCCGGGCTTTTTGCGGCTGTATGGCAACGATTCGCTTAACTCGACGTTTACTCAGTCCACCGTGGCCCGGCGCTGGCAGCACTTTGTCTTCCGCGCGGAAACGCGAATGGAATTTTCCCCGGAGAATTTTCAGCAGAGTGCGGGCTTAACCTGCTATTACAACAGCAAAAACTGGAGCTACTGCTTCGTTGATTTTGAAGAGGGACGGGGACGGACGATAAAAGTGCTGCAGCTCGACCACAACGTGCCGTCATGGCCGCTGCATGAACACCCAATTGTCGTACCGGATGCGGCGCAGAGCGTGTGGCTGCGGGTTGACGTTGACCATCTTATCTATCGCTACAGCTACTCATTTGACGGCGAGCAGTGGCACACCGTGCCGGTGGAATATGCTGCCTGGAAGCTGTCGGATGATTATATCGGCGGGCGCGGATTCTTTACCGGTGCCTTTGTTGGTCTGCACTGTGAGGATATTAGCGGCGACGGCTGCTACGCGGATTTTGACTATTTCCGCTATGCGCCAGTAACCGAATAGCGCTTCAGGCCGGGTAGCCCAGCGCTTTCGACAGCTGGTGCCCGGCCTCTTCCAGCAGAGCGCGGTAGCGCGCGAGCGCGTTCTCATCGACGCGGGAGGTGAGCGTTGACAGGCTCAGCGCGGCAATGACCCGCGACTCATGATTCCACACGGGTACCGCCACGCAGCGTACCCCCTGCTCATTCTCTTCGCTGTCCAGCGCGTAACCCTG
This sequence comes from Klebsiella sp. I138, assembly GCF_051131765.1. Lineage (NCBI taxonomy): Bacteria > Pseudomonadati > Pseudomonadota > Gammaproteobacteria > Enterobacterales > Enterobacteriaceae > Klebsiella > Klebsiella sp. I138. Next base: position 3,537,604 of record NZ_CP180447.1, on the reverse strand, counting down.
GGCGCGGGTTTGCGCCAGCGCCGCCAGTAGCGCTTCACGAGAAGTGAGGGTTGCCGGGGTGAATGGCGTGTATTGATAGCCTTCCAGCAGCGTATTTTGTTCCGCCTCGCTAAGCCAGGCGATCAGTACCTTGCCGATAGCCGTTGCGTGGACAGGGAGCCGACGGCCAATGCGTGAGTAGGCGATGGCGGCGAGTTTGCCTTCTATCTTCTCGATATAGACGCCTTCGTGACCATCGAGAACGCCGAGGTGGGTGGTCTGCCCGGTCCGCTGTGAGAGATCCGTCAGCCAGCTTTTTGCCTTCTGGCGAATATCCATTGTCCCGACGACAAAATGGCCACGTTCGACCAGCTTCATGCCCAGGCGATATTTGTCGTTTTCCGGGTTCTGGTCGATGTAACCGTGCAGTTGTAAGGTTTTGAGCAGCGAATGGAGGGTGCTTTTACTGAGGCCCATCTGTTTGCTGATGTCGGTGATCTTGAGCTCCGTCGCCTGTTCATTGAACAGATCGAGGATCGTCAGGGCACGTTCAACAGACTGAATAATAGGCATAATGCACGACGCTCACGCTGAGAGGGGAAGGTGAAAACGTACCCTTTTTACGCTGAGAAATCAAACGGCTGGCGTGGGAAATGGCGAGCAAGATTACCCCGGAGGCGGCGCGATGCGCCTGTCCGGGCTACAGGGTTGCTATCCTGCTCGTTCGTCGCCCGGTTAGCACAGCGCCACCGGGGAAAACTCCGGGATGGGAAAATCCCGGAGGTTCCCGGCAATTTATTTCACTTCGGCGAGGGCGGTTTTGTCGACGTACGGCTTCATCAACGTATCGGCTTCTTTTTGTGCCGCCTGTACTGCTGCTTCCGGTGTTACTTTGGCATCGTTGACCACCGCTGCCAGCTGGTTCTCCATCGCTTTACGCACGGCGACGGTTTCCCAGGTGGAGTACCACGGATGGGCATATTTCAGCTGCTCCAGCGCAATCGCCGCGCGCGGGTCCTGCTGCAGGTAGGCTTTCATTTCCGGCGTATCATAGGCGGCCTTACGCGGGGAGAAATAGCCGGTAAAGCGACTCCATTCGCCGTTGACCTGCGGGCTGACCAGATAAGTCAGGAACTGATAGGCCGCTTTCTTCTGCGCGTCGTTGATGCCTTTAAAACTCACCAGGCTGGCGCCGCCGATCGGCACCGCGCGCTGCTCTTTTGCCGGAAGCATCGCCACACCGAGCTCAAAGTCTTTGCTGTTCTCACGCATAAAGCCCAGTGCGCCGGTGCTGAGCATCGCCATCCCGACCTTGCCGGAGAAGAAGCTGGCGCTAATCTGCTTCGAGTTGAGCACGCCCGAAGGCATCACTTTGTCTTTGTAGATGAGATTCTGCCAGAAGCGCAGCGCCCCGATGGTGGTCGGCGTGTTGTAGTAGACCTCGCCTGGGTAATCTTCGTTAAAGTATTTTCCGCCGTTGGCGCGCACCAGCGCCGAGAAGATCCAGCCGCCGTAGTCGTCGTTGGTCGATGGCAGCATGATCCCCCACTGACCTTTGCTCTCGTCGGTCAGCTTTTTGGCATCCGCCAGCAGCTCGGCCCAGGTTTGCGGCGGCTGTGTGATCCCGGCCTGATCGAACAGGCTTTTGTTGTAGTAGAGGATCGGCGTTGAGTTATGGAACGGGATCGCATAGGTCGTGCCCATTACCTGGGCGTTTTTATGCATCGCTGGCCAGAATTCCTTCACCAGGAAATCACCCGCTTTTTGATCGCCATACTGGAACAGCTCGTCCATCGGCAGGATCTCATCCTTCAGCGCCAGATCGGTGGTGAAGTTGGCGGACATAATCACCAGCGCCGGCGGCTGCCCGGCCTTCTGTGCCGATTCGGCTTTGATCTTGGTGGTATCGTAGTTGCCGGTAAAGATCCCGCGCACTTCGACATCCTGCTGCGAATCGTTGAACGCTTTAATGACGCGGGTCATCTCCATGGTCAGCTTGCCGTCTACCGGCGCCGGGAACATGAAATCGATCTTCTCTTTGGCCAGCGCCGTGCCGCAGAGGGCAAGTGAAAGCCCGACCGCTGTGAGCGTTTTTAGCATGGTCAATCTCCTGAGGTAAGCGCCTGATGAGCAGGCGTTAAATTGTGCTGTTTCTCAGCATGAAAAAGATGCACATCGGCAGGGGAGAAGCCGAGAGTTAGCGTGTCGCCTTTCTCAGGCACTGTGCCGCGATGGCGGCGGCTAAAGCGTAGCGTGCCGATGGGGGTGCTGACGTGGAGCAGATAATCTGCGCCCATCAGTTCTCGTTGCAGTACAGTGGCGGACAGGCGCAGATGGCCTTCTTCCACGCGATCGCTGATATGTTCCGGGCGAATGCCAAACCAGACGCGGGATGCGTCGCGGGAGTGCGACGGCAGCGGATGACGCAGGTCGCCGAGCTGCACCTGGCCGTCGGCGCAGGGCAGCGACAGCAGATTCATTGCCGGAGAGCCGATAAACCCGGCAACGAACAGGTTGGCCGGATGGGCGTAGAGGTATTCCGGCCGCCCGACCTGCTGCACGTGGCCGCTGTTCATCACCACGATGCGGTCGGCCATCGACATCGCCTCGGTCTGGTCGTGGGTGACGTAGACGGTACTGGTTTTCAGCTGCTGGTGGAGATCCATAATGCTGTCGCGCACTTCGCTGCGCAGGCGCGCATCGAGGTTTGAGAGCGGTTCGTCCATCAAAAACAGACGCGGGTTGCGCACGATGGCGCGGGCCATCGCCACTCGCTGACGCTGGCCGCCGGAGAGCTTCGCCGGCTTGCGATCCAGCAAACTTTCCAGCTGTAGCATCTGGGCCACTTTATCAACCCGCGGTTGCCAGCTGGCCTTATCTTCCTTGCGCACCTTCATGCCGAAAGTCATGTTGTCCTGCACCGACAGGTGCGGGAACAGGGCGTAGTTCTGGAAGATCATTGCGAAGTTGCGCTCGCGCGGCGACAGGGCGGTGATGTTCTCGTCGTGCAGCCAGATCTCGCCCTCGCTTACCGGCTCCAGCCCGGCCAGCAGGCGTAGCAGCGTGCTTTTCCCGCAGCCGGAGGGGCCGACCAGCACCACGAACTCGCCTTCGTGAATATCGAGAGAGAGGGCATCGAGGGCCGGTTTGCCGTCAAAGCGCTTACTGATATTTTGCAAACTAAGCATGAGAATTAACGCTCTTGGGTTGGGCAACTGATGTTTTCGTCGTACAGCCACGGCCCGGCGTGGTGCGTCAGCGCGTGCTGGTAGCTGACCCACTGCTCGCCGACCTGGCGATGCATCAGGCACGAGGCCGGTGACAGGTCGTAGTACGGACGCCTGTCTTCGTGGAAATAGGGCACCTGATGGACGGTGCCTGGGATAGTCGAGATGATCGCCTGGCGATACTGGGTCAGGGTCAGGCTGTGGTTATGCCCGCAGAAGATGCGGGTCAGCGACGGGAAGCGCTCTACCAGCCCCAGCAGGCGATGGCCGTTTTCACAGGCGATGGGGTCCATCTGCGCGTTGCCCAGCGGCAGCGGAGGGTGGTGCATAAATACCGTAGCCGGCTTGTCGCCGCCGTCGAACAGCTGGGCCTCCAGCCATTTGATGGTTTCATCCGTCAGCCAGCCTTTGGAGGTGCCGGCGCGGCTGGAGTCGATAAACAGCAGTCGGGTGGCGAAATCGTCCACCGCGTAATGCATATTCTGCGCGTCGCTGCCGAGCTGCGGGCACAGCGGGTGCAGATATTCGAGAAACAGCTCTTTATCGTCGTGGTTTCCGGGGATCAGATACAGCGGGTAGTTCAGGCTGCCGAGGATCTGGCGGGCGACCTCGTACTCCTGCGGGCGGCCGCAGTTGACGATATCACCGCTGACCACTACCGCGTCCGGGCGCTCCGCCAGGGCGTTGAGCTGGGAGACCACGTCGGCATTCGCGGCGTTCACATCGATGAAGCCGTACAGCTTCTGACCGTGGCTGCGAAAGTGGGTATCGGATATTTGCGCTAACAGCATGAATAACTCCTTATTTGATCCCGGAGAAGCCGAAGCTTCGCAGGAACTGTTTCTGGAAAAGGATGAATGCCAGCATCAGCGGGAGGCAGACCATCAGCGTCCCGGCGCCGATGGTGCCCCACTGGCCGCCAGATTCGGCGCCCATGGCGAAGGAGACCAGCCCCACCGTCAGCACCTGTTTATCGGGATCGTTGAGCATCATTAGCGGCCACAGATACTCGTTCCAGTGATAGGTAATGCTGACGGTGGCGAAGGCCAGCACCGACGGCCAGGACATTGGCAGCAGCACGCGGAACAGCACCTGCCACCAGCGGCAGCCTTCCATCAACGCGGCTTCCTCCAGCTCTTTGGGGATCGCGAGGAAGGCCTGGCGCATCAGGAACACGCCGAACGCCGAGGTGAAGTAGGGCATCATCACTCCGGTGAGAGTGTTGAGCAGGCCGAAGGTTTTCAGGGTCAGCATGTTCGGCACCATCATCACCACCGGCATGATCATCAGCTGTACCAAAAACAGCAGGAACAGCGTCTGTTTGCCGCGAAACTCGTGGCAGGCGAAGACGTACCCGGCGGTGGTGATGGTGATCAGCTGCACGAAGAAGGTGCCGAAGGTGAAGATAATGGTGTTGGCGTACAGGCTCAGCCAGTCGGCGCTGGCCCAGGCGTCGCGAAAGTTATCGAGGGTCAGCGGCAGGCGTGGCAGCAGCGAGGCCATGTCCTCACCGAAGGTGGTGGCGCTGAACGCGGTGGCCAACATCCAGATAAACGGGCTGATCCACAGCAGGGCCAGGCAGCTCATCAGCACGGTGAGGGTGAATGGCTGCGAACGACGCAGGCGTAGCCACAGCGGGCGCGTGGTGCTTTGCTCGCGCGGCAGCATCGGCGAGGCTTCAGCGCTCATGGTGCGCTCCTTTCTCCAGCAGTTTGAGGTTAATCAGCGAGAAGGCAAACAGCCCGGCCAGCGTCAGGAAGGTGGCGGCGGAGGCTTTGCCGAGGTCATGGGTGTCCCACGCCAGATTCTGGATGTAGTAGAGAAGCACGGTGGTGGCATTATCCGGCCCGCCGCGGGTCATCACCGCCACGTGGTCAATTTGGGTGATGGAGTAGATTAGCGCGGTGGTGATGACGAAGCTCAGGGTCGGGCGCAACAGCGGCAGCGTCACCTTAAAGAACACCTGGCGGCGGGTGGCACCTTCCATGATCGCCGCTTCGCGCGTTGAGGCCGGGATGCTCTGTAAACCGGCGAGGAAAAACAGCATGTAGTAGCCGGCGAACTTCCATACGCCTATCAACGCCAGCGCCAGCAGGGCGCTGTTGCTGCGCCCGAGCCAGTTGTTGTTCATCGGCCCAAAGAGCTTCGCGAGGTAGTGATCAAGCAGGCCGAGGCCGGGCATAAAGATAAACAGCCACAGCGCGGCGGCGCTGACCATCGGGATAATCATCGGGAAGAAGAAGGCGGTGCGCAGCCAGCGGTTGACGCGGTGGTTTTCGCTCAGCGCTACCGCCAGCAGCAGCGCCAGCGTCACGCCGGGAACTACCGTCAGCAGAATATAGAGCAGGTTATTTAGCAGCGACTGCCAGAAGACGTTATCGGCAAACAGACGGACGAAGTTATCCAACCCAACGAACGGCGCGTCGTCGCTGACCATGCGGGTATCGAACAGGCTGTCGTACACCGAACGGCCCAGCGGGAACCAGGTAAACAGCAGTAAAAACAGCAGGGAGGGCGACAGTATCAGCCAGGGGAGCCAGGTTTTTCTCATGGTGGCAGACGTCTCGTTCAGGCGTTTGTGGAAGCCCGGATTGTGGAAACGAATGACTGCAAGGGGATGGCGGGGAGATGACCGTTTAATGAACCTGCTGCGGGAGCCGGCTGCGGAAACAGGCCGGGCAGACGGGCCGCCCGGCACAGAGGAAGAGCGTTAGAAGTCGGCTTTCAGCACCACGCGATAGCGGGCTTTACCCTCGCGCACGTGTTTCAGTGCGTCGTTGATCTGCGACATTGGGAACAGCTCGGTGGTTGGGGCGACTTTGCTGCGCCCGGCGAACTTCATCAGCTTGCGCAGCTCGGATGGGTTGCCGGTGGCCGAACCGGAGATGCTGCGGTCGCCGCCAATCAGGGTGAAGGCCGGAACCGGCAGCGGCTTCATCACTGCCCCGACGGTATGGAAGTTACCGCCGTAGGCCAGCGCTTCAAAGTACGGCTGCCATTCGAGGTCTACCGCGACGGTGTTAATGATCAGATCGAACTGGCCGGCCAGCGCTTTTAACGCTTCTGGATCGCGGCTGTTTACTACTCGATCGGCGCCCATTGCCAGCACTTCCTGCTCTTTCGCCGGATTTGAGCTGAAGGCGGTCACTTCGGCACCCATCGCACGCAGCAGTTTAATGGCAATGTGGCCCAGACCACCGATACCAATGACGCCCACGCGGCTGGTGGCAGTAACGTGATGTATCAGCAGTGGTTTAAAGACGGTGATCCCGCCGCACAGCATCGGCCCGGCAGATTCGATATCGATACTTTCTGGCAGTGGGATCACCCATTGCCAGTCGGCGCGCAGCTTATCGGCGAAGCCGCCGCGGTTGATAATGGTCGGCACCGAGCCTTCCAGGCAGTTGATCTGGTTGCCGCTGATACAGGCGTCGCAGTGTCCGCAGCTGCGCGCCGTCCAGCCGATCCCTACTTTCTGACCGACTTTCAGCCCTTTATTCTGCGCCGCGCTGCCCAGCGCGGATACGCGGCCGATCACCTCGTGGCCGGCAACCAGCGGATAGCTCGACATGCCCCATTCGTTGTCGATCATTGACAGGTCGGAGTGGCAAATGCCGCAGTACTCCACCTGGACTTCGACGTCCTGCGGCAGCAGTTCGCCCGCGTCATATTCCCACAGCGATAGATCGGCGCCCGCTTCTTTGGCGGCGTAGCTTTTAATTGTGCTCATCACGATTTCCTTGGTTTGGCGTAGATAAACAGAAAGTGTAGAGCATGGGACGGGGCGATGCTTGGCAGAAGGAGGTGTCGGGGAGGTTTGTGTTATTCCTTCTTTAAGCATTGATGGTAATGATTTTAGGGGGCAGGAAACGATCTAAAAAATGTGACTCAGAGGGCCGCAAAGAGACCTGGCGCTGTTTTTTTCGACACTTAGCGTAGCTTGCACACGCTGGCGCTTGCATGGCGGCCATCGACAGGTATAATCCACAACGTTTCCGTATCCCTTCTGTGCCGGAGTGGCGAAATCGGTAGACGCAGTTGATTCAAAATCAACCGTAGAAATACGTGCCGGTTCGAGTCCGGCCTTCGGCACCATTAGTATGTAAATAGACCTCAACTGAGGTCTTTTTTATGCCTAAAATCTAGTCCCCGCAAGGCTTTCCTCGCTTTTTCAGTCAACCGACGTCAATCTGAGTTACCCCACATCAACATGCTTGTGAGTATAGAACCGAGTATATATGCTGGTTCGATAATGCTTATATACTCACGGCAGTATATGGAAGGAATACCATCATGGCCCTGACTGATACCAAGGTGCGTTCTGCAAAACCACGGGAAAAGCAGTACACACTTCCTGATGGGGATGGCATGTTTTTGCTAATTCATCCCAATGGTTCAAAATACTGGCGTTATCGCTTTCGTTTTGGTGGTGATCAGCACCTTATGGCATTTGGTGTTTACCCTGAAACATCTTTAGCCGATGCTCGTAAGAAACGAGATGAATCTAGGAGGCTAGTTGCCGCTGGTATTGATCCGCGCGAGCACAAGCGGGCTGTTAGAGAAGAACAGGCGAAAGAGACCATCACTTTTGAGTCTGTTGCGAGAGAGTGGCATGCCGCAAACAAGAAATGGTCAGAGGATCACAGTCGACGGGTACTGAAGAGTCTGGAAGACAATCTGTTCCCAGCAATTGGTAAGCGGAGTATTGATAGTTTTAGCACGCGCGATCTCCTTGTACCTATTAAAGTAGTTGAGGCTACAGGGCGACTTGAAGTTGCTTCACGTCTTCAGCAGCGTACTAATGCGATTATGCGTTATGCAGTGCAAAGCGGTTTGATCGATTACAATCCTGCTCAGGAGATGGCTGGGGCAGTTGCTTCAAGTAATCGTGTTCATCGACCAGCACTTGAACTGAAACGCTTATCTGAACTACTTCACCGAATTGATAACTACAGTGGGCGACCTTTAACCCGTCTGGCTGTTGAGCTCACGTTATTAATCTTTATTCGTTCCAGTGAATTGCGCTTTGCCCGTTGGTCTGAGATCGATTTTGAAAGGGCAATGTGGACAATCCCGGCAGAACGAGAAGCTATAGAAGGTGTTAAGCATTCGCAACGTGGTTCTAAAATGCGTACACCTCACTTAGTGCCGCTGTCTCGTCAGGCATTGGCAATCCTTAAACAGGTTCACAAGCTTAGTTGCGAGCGCGATTTTGTTTTCATTGGCGATCATGATCCGCGTAAACCGATGAGTGAAAACACGGTTAACAAGTCATTACGAGTAATGGGATATGACACACAGGTTGAAGTGTGCGGCCACGGTTTCAGGACCATGGCATGTAGTTCGTTGATTGAGTCAGGATTGTGGTCGAAGGATGCAGTCGAACGGCAGATGAGCCATATGGAGCGTAACTCTGTGCGGGCGGCTTATATTCATAAGGCGGAACATTTGGATGAGAGACGATTGATGTTGCAATGGTGGGCAGATTATCTGGATGTGAATCGGGAGAAGGGGATTAGTCCGTTTGACTATGCGAAAATGTAGTTAAATTGGAAACTTTTTCGCAAAAAAGCACACTCTTGTTGGAATTTAAGATGTACTGTATATAATTACAGTTAGTTTATTTCATAATCAATGCTTGGATACCAAGGAACGGGCCTTAGTTAGAAAAAAAGGTGGCCATCGGGACTGGTTTCCGTTAGGATCTTCGGATCAAAAAGTGATGAAAAAAGTCGATATGAAAAAGAAACCACTGAAGCAGTACAAGGTATCCTCGTTTTTCGCAGGGATTGGTGGATTCGATCTTGGTCTTGAAAAAGCGGGGATGGAAGTTGTTTTTCAATGCGAAATCAACAAGTTTTGCCAGAAAGTCCTTAGAAAGAATTGGCCAAAAGTTCCATTACATACTGATATTACACAACTGAATGTTGATGAGATCCCAGAAAGCAGTGTTTGGTGTGGTGGTTTTCCTTGCCAGGATGTGTCGTCAGCTAACCAAGGAAAACGGAAAGGTCTAGAGGGGGCCCGAAGCGGCTTATTTTATACATATGCAAAACTCATCGAAGAAAGAAAGCCTGAATGGCTTGTTATTGAAAATGTTCCCGGACTGCTCAACAGCCACAATGGACAAGACTTCAAAGTTGTCATCGATACATTGGTCGAACTCGGGTATGGCGTTTCGTGGAGAGTATTGGATGCAAAATACTTTGGAACACCCCAGCGCAGAAGAAGAGTGTACATTGTCGCAAGTCTTGGAGACATGCGCTCCGCTCGAGTCCTTTTTGAACCCGGAGCAACTAGAATCGTTGATAAACAGGGCCAAGGAGAGAGGGCAAATGCTTCCGGAGCCTCTGATACAGGCCTATCAAAAGCAGATATCTATTCTATCCAGCATGCAAGTATTGGACGAAAAGCAACTGCAGGACCTCAAGCCAAAGGGTACAGGAACGACGGAGAAACCTACACACTTGACTCAAGAGGAAGTTCAGATGCTGTATGTGCGCCGGATGCTGCCTTCCGAGTACGAGCGTCTGCAGGGATTTCCAGAGAACTGGACTCTAATCGATTCAGAGCAGTAGGGAACGCTGTCGCGGTCCCTATTGTTGAATGGATAGGAAAAAGAATTATCCTTGCAGATCAGCAGATGCTCAACGAGGCATGATCGTAACAGTACTATTATCTAAACGTAAGAATGATCCTTCGAATAGTTCAGGGCGTGGTGCGCCCTGATCTGTTAGAAATCTTACAAATGTTGAATAATTAGTGAATAATGTTTTTGAGTCATCAATGATCAGCGGAATCGGGCCTTGATGTGGTTCATCCAACTTATCTTCCTTGAAAGCTAAAATACATAATGTCCAGTTATGAGCTTTTAGATCCCTAAGATTTGCATTCCTAAAACGTCTGTGTAGATAGTCATAGAGTAAGCTACCAACAGCAAAAACGATTTTTCCACCAGTTTGATCAACAACATTCCCTTTCACAAGAAATTGTTCTTGTTGTCGTCTCCATGCGTTGGTTTCGATAGTATTTGCTGCTACAGGTCTTCTTAGAATTTCATTTGTTGGGTATTCGAGGTCAGCCCAAGCGGCAATGTGGCGAGTAATGGCTCCTGTGCTGCTCGTTTCTCCGCCGCCTTGCATTTCGAGGAGGACTTCGTCAGCTCTTCCTCTACCGGAAAAGTTTCTCATTACGTAGTCTGCGTGGTAGCTATTATCTGAATCTGGTAAAGGAATATTGACTTCTCTTTTTACGCCAATCTCTGAATCTTGCAGTTCAGGATCCTGATAAATCAGTTTTGCTACTTTCCGCAAAATGTCTCTCTGATGTTCAACTAAGACATTGTCAACTTGTTGTGTGCGCTCACCAGAGATGATTGTCTTTTTTTGGCGAGTAGAACAAAGTCTATGCTCACAAACGATCCAAATAGTGCCGTCTGGTTTACGGACAGAGCAAACAGGATGATTATTTTTACTTACTTTGTCACACGTACGATCCATAAAAGGGCATTGCGCCAGCGTCCCTTTTGAAACGGGGACAATCTGTTGTTCCACGTCTGTTCTTTGGCCTAAATATTCCGCGATACTCACTGCCATTGCTCATTCCTCATTAAGGAGCTGTGTGCGATATGATCTCAGTGAGTAGCAATTTATGTCAATGAATTCATGGTGTTTTTGTATCATAGATGTCAGTTTTCATTGGAATTCAATGAAGTTTTGGTTCGACGCCGCTCATCTCATGACTGTACTCAACATTTTCGATGTGATTGTGAAGCACATATGCTACGTAAGGCGTATTAGGGGGGAATGGATTCCGTCACACAATGAGTACGATTTTGCATGAGGAAGGATTCAATACGGCGTGGATTGAGACGCAGCTTGCACATGTTGATAAAAATGCCATTCGTGGGACGTACAACCATGCGCAATATCTGGAGGGGCGAAGAGAGATGATGCAGTGGTATTCAGACTATTTGATTGATCTATACTCTGTACGTAGAATCTTACATGCGGTAGTGTAATAAGTTGATATTTATGGTTTTATATGCTTTCGGTCTATATCTTACCTACCGCTCGTTTTTGCTCTGATTCTCATTTATAATTAATAGTATCAGCTAGTTACATACAACATTGTTAAAAGTATCTCAATACAAAGCTGTTGAGCGCATCAAATGCGGTAGCCTTGCTCGCACTAACTGGTATGAGCTCATACCAGTTAGTGCGAGTAGTTTTATTACCAATGTGAAAATATTTCAGGTGAGATAATTGTCTATAACATCTTCTCAACAGTTTTTACTGGATGAAATCCATAAAAGTATCAACATAATAAAGTGCAAGGCGAAATGGAATAAAAAAAAATTAAAAGTATTTTTTTTCATGACTATATTTCTGAGCACTATTACTACACTGATATTAGCCTTCGATTTATCTGGATATGAAAAAATACAGAAAAATTCTGCTCTCATTGTGAGTGCCTGTCTTACTCTAGTTAGTGGGTGGACTGCAAGATTTGATTATCAAAAATTATGGTTTAGGCAAAAAGCTACTTTGCTAGCCATGTATCAACTTAGAAACAAAGTTAATTACTTAAAATCCAAAGAAGATGTAACCCAATCAGATATTGATAGTCTTTTTGATGAATATAAATCTATTTGGGAAAAAGATAGTCAAGAATGGAACAATATTCACAAAGAATATATTGAAAGCAAAAATATGAAATCAGATAATCAATAATACGGAACTACACAGAAATGAACATCAGCAAAATAAATATTAACAAGATAATTATCCACCAAATTCATCAGCGCGACGAAGAAGGAAATAAAATAGAACCGACAAGAGGTTCTTCATTTATAAAATTTGATGCTGATGCCTTGCAAGGTTTTAAATCTCGAGTAATCGACGCTTTAGGTGATGGTTCTAAAGCAGTAAAAATGCAAATAAAGGAACATGGAAAAGATTATGTTCCTTATATTGCTACAACTTTAATTGATAAAGAGGGAGAGGATTATATTGATGAGACTTACACAATAGCTAATAAACTGGCGGATGCGCAGACAAGACGAGCAATTCCAGGCGGAATTGTAGTTATCTTTTCTGGCGACTATGGTGTAAATAAAAGAAAATTCATTGGAATTATCAAGGCTGATATTTATAGTGCATATGAAAAAGTAATCGACAATAAAACTGGCCAAATATCATTAAAATTCGTTGAAGAAATATTACTTACACCATCCACAAAACTTTATAAAACTGCCGGTTTTTTCCAATCAACCAATTCTCTTGATAATACTGATCTTAATAAATCTTGGGGTGTGATGATTTCTGACTATCAAATCAGTAAGTCGGATGGTAAAGCTGCAGCACAATATTTTTATCAAAATTTTTTAGGTTGCGGTTACCCAGAAACAAGTGCCCGCACAACAAAGAATTTTTATGAAAAAACGAGTGAATTTCTTAATGAATTAGATGTCAGCGAGGAAAAGAAAAATGTGCTTAAAAATGCATTAGTTACATATCTTAAACATGAGAAATCGGATGTAATTTCAGCTAAAGATTATGCTGAAAGATTTTTTGATGATAATGTTAAGGATCTTTATCTTGAGTATGCTCATGAATCTGGTATACCACAGACCTCTTTCACAAGAGACAATGAGCATATTGAAAGCAAATTAAAAACAAGAAAGCTTAACTTTAGTAAAAATATAAAAATCACAGCCCCTGCGGAAGTTTTTAAAAGCCATATTGTAATTGAATCTACTATAGGTGAACTCGATAAAGATGGTAAACCTGCTGAGTGGACAACAATCCTCATCAAGGACAAGATAACCCTTCAGGAATGAGCTAATTAATGAATGAATTAGAGTTTTCGCAACTTTGGGAAAAAGAACTACCTATGTATAAAGCATGGGGGGATTTTGTCGTCTCAAATATTTGCAAAGAACTCTCAGAAAATAAAGAGCGAGACCTCAATAGCTTTCTCAAGCAACCTGCAACACCGAGAATAAAAGAAAAGACATCTCTAATCGATAAAGCTTTTCATCGAAAAGAAAAATCATACAAAAATCCCTACCAAGAGATTGAAGATAAAGTTGGCATCAGGTTTGTCGTTTTACTTACTTCAGATATAGATGAAATATGTGAAATAATAAAAAATAGTGATAAATGGCATTATAAGACATCAAGACACTACGAAGAAGAAAGATTAAATACACCATTAATTTTCACGTATCAATCCGTACATTTTATAGTAACTGCAAAAGAATCCTTTGATTATAATGGAGTTATCATTGAACAAGGCATTCCATGTGAGATACAGGTTAGATCTTTATTACAACATGCCTATGCCGAGTTAACTCATGATGCCATATATAAAGCAAAAACTATAGTTGAACCAGATATACATAGAACTGTAGCAAAAAGCATGGCGTTAATAGAAACTACGGATGATTTTTTCTGTTCAGTATCGAAAGCAATTAACGCAGCATCTGATGGTTACGCAGGAATACAGCGAACTTTAGATAATATCTACATGGCTTTAACCAAGAATAGACCAAACAATCAAAAATCGACTTTATTAATTCTAGATACATTTAAAGAAGTGATCAAACCCGACACGATAGAAAGATTACATCAATTTATAGAAGAGACTCCTGAGCTCGAACTACTAATTCAGGATGGCAAAGAAGGCAGTAGTTTCTTTGAACAAAGCGTTGTTATTTTCGTTTACTGGTTAATCAAAAGACGGAGATCTACTTTAGAAAAAGAATGGCCGCTAGATTGGAGGCTAATCCAAAAAATGGCAGCGGATCTAGGAGTTGCACTTGAAAGAAAGACATAAAGTATAAACTATGTAAAATTGTTCAATTCTGATAGATGATATTTAAATCAGGATCAATTACATTAGCTCAACACTAATGTAATTGAATGTCATTTTGTCAATTCTAAATTCTTATATGTCCAAGCTTAACTAAAAATCATTAAGGCCAAACCGGTTATAGTTGCTTCATTAGAGCCTGTTACTACTCATTTAATAGATATCTTGTAGGACGGTTTAGTTTTTTTACCAAACCATCTTGTTCAGCACGTTTCAGCCAATCAAGCACTTGCGATTTATTCAACCCAGTGACCTCTGTCAATCTATCTACTGTAATTGGAGATTCGGCCAACCGCTGTAATTCTGTCCTGAATAGCAGATAAAAGTCTATAGGATTTACATCTAACTCTTTTTCCTCTAATTTTTTTTCCGTAGTTATTAGGTTGGGAGTTTCTTCATTAATAGTAGCAGTCCATTTTTTTTCGAGAGCTTGAGTTGACGATTTCTCTGCAGATCCAATAATTAATTCTGGATGCGATAATTCTGAAAAAAGATCTTGGGGCTCTGCTTTTAACTGCATTTTTGAACTGTCATTATTTTTAAGCAAATTCTCGATGGATAGGCCATTACTATCACTTGGCAACCAATGTCCCCCTTTGCTCACTAAGTCAGCATTAGCTGAATCTATATCGGTTGTTGGATTGACCCATAGTGGCACCCATCCTTTCTTAAGATTTTCCTCTGCCCCACTAATTGTTCCACCCTTTCGACCAGAATGAATAACCAATGCACTATCCGACAAGCAATAGATATATTTATTGCGAGCCATGGCATTTCCCGCATAGAAACTAGCTTCAGGATAAAAAGGGGATATTAGCACAACATGGTCATTCATAAGCCCCTTGCGCCATTTGGCACTAGTCGCAGCTTTTAACAGGCTATCTGCCAAAATCCCGATTACAACTCCACCTTGCCTCATTGCACCTAACATTGCTGTTTCATCTACTCCACGCGCAGCACCAGATACAACAGCTATATTTTCGTCCGCAGCTTTAACGCCGATGTGATCAGTAAAAGTAAGGTCTGATGCATTGGCATTTCGAGAACCAATGACAGCCAATCCCCCTCTATTTAATAAGGCTTTATTGCCACAGCCAAATAAAACAGGGGGAGAGTCTGTTTTAAGCCGATGCTTTAATCTCCATGGATATTCTGGATCAGAACGTGTCACTACCCACAAGCCTGCCCGTTGCCATTTCTCCATAGCCAAAGCGAGGCTATGTCCTCGATTCATCAACTCAATGATCCGATCCGTACTGATACGGGAGTCGTACCAGCCATTCAGTAAGGTTTGAGGATCAGAGTCCAACAAATCAGCTGGCGTAACTGCTTTTTCTTTCAACCATAGCGCAAAACGTCCCCATTCGGCATTGGAAAGTGGTTTGGCGTTTTCGCTAGTTGCTTTAGAAAAATAACTAGTCAGAAGTAAGGTCGCCTGGGCCGTTTTTGACAATAAGTTAGATACATTCATGAGTCTTTTACCGAAGATGAAGCAAGTGCAACAGGGTATACTTTACCACTACCTGCGCGTTGTAGGAGTGCTGCGATGACAGTTAACGTCCAGCCTGAATCTACAATGTCATCTACAAGTAAAACCGGTGTGTTAGGTAGAGGTTGATTTATCTCAAACGCACCGTCCAGATTTCGGCATTGATGGAAACGGTTTTGTTGCCCCTTTTGAGGTTGGTTATCTCTAACCTTGCTGATGGCATCAAAAAAAGGCAACCCCAAACATGCCGCCAAGCGGCGAGCGAAATCAGGGACTAATTGTACATGATTGCGTGAAGGTACACAGCATACCCATTGTGGCGCTGGATTCGGTTGCCAACGCTGCTGAATCATCTCGGCCATAGCAACCACTAGCTCATCATCAAAGTGATCTGCACGTTTATTATCGGCTACTAACCGTCCCCAACCAGCATCTCCCCAGCGAGACAACACTCGACCTTCTTGTGCTCTAATCTGCTGTGGCAAATTGCCGCTGAAGCCATATTGTAAAAAAGCATTAGCTGCTACCTGAGCTTTTGGAGTAATCGGCATTTCTGCATGTTTTAGGAAAGTCCCTGCACGATGTACCAAAGCAGGGTCAATGATTTGATTTATAATTGGTTGACCAATACAGGATGAGCATTTACCACATGGAGTTGGGTCGAGATCGTCCAGAGAACGACGTAGAAATGCCATTTTGCATCCAGTGTCGGTAAGGTACGCCTGAACCTCTTCCCATTCCTGAATACGTTGTCCTGTCAAATGAGCAATTCGGGCATGATCCATTTGATAGCGAACTGTGGTCCTAACCCAACGATTTTCATTTTTAATGATGGGGGCTGGATTTTCTACACTTAGTAACTTAAGTACTTTCTCAATCTGGCCGTGGCGTAGGTTAGTTTTTTCCTCGATGTTGCGGAGTGATAGACCATCATTATTTTCCAACACTCGAAGAATATCGTTAACTTGATCCTCCGATGGAAATGCAGAATCACGGAAAAAATCATGGATGTCGTTATCTTCTATCCCCGACATCAGTACACCTGTTGCATGAGCAATACCGCGCCCAGCCCGACCCACCTGCTGGTAGTATGCAACAATTGAACTCGGAGCTTGGTAATGGATTACAAAACTTAAATCAGGTTTATCATAACCCATACCCAACGCGGTCGTTGCTACCAAAACCTTAAGCTGGTTGTTAAGTAACAATTCTTCCAAGTACTGACGGTAAGCATTGCTGTTCTCAAAACCTTCAGCCTCGATGCTACCGTGGTATGCCATGGCAACTATACCGTGCATGCTCAACCATTCTGCCACCTGCTCGGCATCACGAACTGTTAATGCGTAAATAATGCCTGTTCCATGTAGCATCGGAATAACTTGGGCAAGCCAAGCTAAACGAGACGCCTGATCGGGTAAAGACATTGTATGCAGAGCGAGGCTTTCGCGAGTTAGAGGACCTCGGTGGATTTGTATATCCCCAAGCTGGGTTTGGATATCGTCAACAACTCGGTTATTGGCTGTTGCTGTCGTACCTAGTACTGGGGTGTTGGCTGGCAATTGACGAAGGATATTTACGATACGGCGATAATCAGGACGAAAATCATGACCCCAATCTGAAATACAGTGTGCTTCGTCAATTACCATTAGGGCGATACGATCGGCAATGGGCTGAAGGACCGTCTCAATAAAGGTATCATTTGCTAGCCGCTCTGGGGAAATGAGCAAACAGTCTATTTGGTTATTGAGAATTCGTTGAGTTACAGCTTGCCAATCCTCCCTATTAGCCGAATTCATTGTTTCGGCAACTATTCCCAAACGCTGCGCTGAATCAATCTGGTTACGCATTAATGCAAGCAGTGGGGATACAATAATCGTAGGCCCCATCTCGCGGTCACGGAAGATTTTAGTACTAATAAAATAAACCGAGCTCTTACCCCAGCCGGTACGCTGTACAACCAGTAGTTTCTGACGACGATTAACCAATGCATCAATGGCTTCCCACTGACCATCACGAAATTCAGCAGCAGGGTTAGCCAAAGCAGTCTGCAGCAGTTGTTGGGCTTGTGCTCGGTTCATTATTGCTCCTTAAGTTGCAATTTTTTACGGGTCACTTCTGATGAGGTTGCATAAATGTGCCTTTTGAAGTGGTTTACTGAATTTGGCCATCTGTCGGAGTGTGGATATCAACAATAACATCAACACAGTCTAAGATGAGACATACTGCAACCCAAGCAACTGCGCAATCCAGATAACGTGACAGTGATCATTTAAACAGATCACTGCAGGCAGTCATCACTGAAAAAACCATTTGCAATGCAACCTCTTTCAACGCTGCCAATTGTATTTCGAAACCATCCGGGTTGCTGTAATACGTGGTGAATGCGTGCACTGTCCGCCGACTTTGTATTGGTGATGATTAACTGGTGGTAGCTCATTATGATTTTTTCTCTGTGTTGGCTGGAGAAAAACGGCGGACCTCACGCAGGCGCTCTGGTGTCATTCATCAGCCAGTTTGATTCTTCCGTGCTATATATCCCGATACCACAGACCACACAGTGCTTTTTGCCCTAGTAATGGTATCCGAAACAAGCGCAGTATCAAGACTGCACGATAACAGGGGTATCCAGCCTGCCTACGATGCTATATATCTTTCTGTACCGTTCTGGCGGTCGTCAAACGGCTATTACCGTCGTTGGCGACAAATATAATCCGACTTCTGCAAGCTGGTGTAAGCCGCCCTTGATGGGCAGACTGACGCCATGCGGTTGAGTGAATTGAAGGAATTGGGAGGGAGTAACTCGGTGTGGTTGTCACACAATGGGATACTGGCGTAAATAAATCGGCATCAGCAAAACGATGTATCGAATATCAGCCTTGGCTACAGCCGAATGAGCGTTCCTCCCTGCTGTAATCTTTAGTGCGCTCTTTCGCAAAATAACTTAACCGAAACATCAGTTGATCATAAACCTCTTTGTAACCAGCGGAATTAACGTCTAGGTAATAAAGTGGATTATCGGGAAAACGGGCTAGCGGCCAGTGCTCTGAGCGATGACTAAGCTGTAAAGCACTCAACCATGCCTCTCGTATCAAAGACGCTAGGCCCGTCCCGTCTTCTTTGTAACTCCCCAACCCATTAAACGTATCGTTATTCACGAACAGCACCATGTGGTAATGAGACTTCTGGTTAATCTCCCCCACCTCCCGAACCCAGGCATCACGAAGGTGGCATGGATAAGTTCGTTTACCCTGCTTCAACTTACTTCTGTAGCGCGCTGCAATTTTTGCATCAAGGGATTCAATGAAGCGAGACATCAGACCCTGTCGGTTAATGAGAATCTCGTCAGGAAGGCGCAGGTCTACCCGAACTGCCATCGTCCGTGCGTGATCTGCAGTCGCGTTATTTATAACGCGTAGAATACGCTGCAGGTAAGTGGTGTTGAATGGTGCATGCCGTCTATCGAGACAGATATTGTCAAACATATAATTTTCCTTGGGTAATAAATTACGGGCAGGGCAAAACCTTACCCGCAATGGGTTGTTAAAGGGATTAAGGATTTAAAGGGTGATACCAGCCATTTAGGCTGTCGTGTATGAGTAACCGTATATGGGCGTGACAATGAGATAATATTGTTTATATATCAGTTGGTTAATTAATAATATTACCAACCCGTCATGGGTTATGAATTACGAATCCACAAGCACCAGGGGCCGGATGATAGAAAGTGATTGATTTTTACTCCGAAGTTATATGCCCCCATATAATAACTTTCTGGTGTACCAATCAATCCCATGATTGCCTGGTACGTATCACTAAATTCGTATCTCCCGACTGTATATCCCTTTTCTGCATTGAGGGCAGCGTTTCTCACCACCATATGACAGGCCGCACATCGTGCATTGCCATTGGGTTGTTGTAATGACTGGGGGCAGTTGTGCCACGAGTTGCTGAAGTTTCTCTATGGTGGAAGACTTCCCACTTGCTGCTGCTAACCAGGGGCACTGCAAAAGGGCTTCCGGTTGTCCGCGTGGAATATCGTGTTCAAACCATGACGGTGAAGTTCTGGTGGGGAGGTGGAATATCAATGGGCACTGACAATGGTGGCAGCGCCACTCTTCACTTTCTGCCATATTCACTTGGCGGGTAGGCACAATTTCGCCGGTTCTACGCTGTGCGATATAACATTTTTGTACTCGCATTTTCCAGACCTCACATTGGCCTGCTGGCACGAATATAATTTTCAGTTAGCGTTTTCAGTCCCCGGTAAGATTTTTGTTTTTCAGACATCCATTGCTTCAGAGTGTCAGGAAGCAGTAAGTGCAGCGAATACCATTCATCTAAATCCCGGCCTGCAACCAGTTCACACCAGCAAAGTAGTGTCAGCGTTTGTCGAAAGCCCGGTTGCGTATGCAGCCGGAATAACATCTGTAATTGTTCCGACAGTCTGCTTTTTCCAAGGCGGTAACATTCACTGAGCAACACTCCAGGTAACAGAGAATAGTCAGTACGTTTATTCAGTCGGGGGATAACAGCACACTCTTCCTCCTGGGATGTTTGAGTGACCTGTAATAGATACTGTGGGATGACAATTACCGATGCCATACCGTCCGATGACCGGCACGATGTAATCGCAAGTTTGTGCCAGTGCTCTATTTCCTGCTGACAAAAACCATGTAACAAATTGATGCGGGTAAAGTCATTAAGCCAGGCATTGTAATGGTTGAGCAATGAGATGTTTTTCATTGAAGATTTTCCTTGATTATTAAATTTCAGGCAGCCGTAAGCCTCCGCAGAAAGCGGATAGTGCAAGTACGGTCTGGGTTAGTTTTATTTGGTGAAGTAGGGCTTACTACTGTTTGCGGGATGCCTCAATGCGTGCCTGAAGCCAGGCTTCCACTTCACTTTTCCGCCAACGGGAGCTGCGCCCAAATTTGGTGGGTTTTGGAAACTCACCATCTTTGATGAGTTTGTAAAACCACTTATCCGTTAACCCGGTGAGTTGGGTGATAAAAATCATATCGATAAACTGGTCTTCGAGCAGGGAAGGTGTAACGGTCATGACGGTATTCTCCGGTAGCTAAATGGATACCGGAGTCGGTTTATGAATGACTGCTGCCCGCTCCGGCATAGCTACCGGTGCTGCTGTAAAAAATAGAGATGATTGTTGCTTAGCTCCGAAGCTCATCCAGCCTTGCTGATTAAACATACCTCTTACACCCATCTGCAGCGTCCTTAGCCTGTCCGACAAGAGGACTTCTTCCTGCGGCTTAAGCAGCTGGTTGAAGGCTATTGTTTGTAATTAGTGTTTTATTTCGTAAATCTAAGAGGTGTTTTTTGTAACTTATTGATATTTATATTTTCAGCTATGTTTTATAAATACGTTTTTACTACATTAAAACCATGTTATTTTTATTTTTTTTATGCCATTTTGTTATCGATATCACTATTGATAACATACGTTTTTACTATGTAAAATGAAGCCAATGAACCTCTGGAGTTGGTGGCAAAATGAACGAAAAAACGGTTATTGAGGAAAGTCGGGCATGGGAGAAGGAACGTATCGAAAAAGAAAAAATCAGACTCAGAAAGGAACAGGTAGAAAATCGCGACTGGATAAAAAACAAGCTAAAATGGTTGAATAAAGAGCCCCGGGCAGCTTTTTTCCATTTTTTTTACCTTGCTTTATATTTCGAAAAATTCAGAGGGGCAGGGGCTTTCCCAGAGGTTGAAAACCATGTAAACCCATTATCACAAAGTGCTCTCGGAGGTCCACCGCTTAATCTGGCGATTGATCAAACTCCAGGCCAGCAATCTGAAAAAATGGCTACGCTTGGTGTAATCGCATCAACATTTGATTTTAGTTCTAACCAGAGCAAATCTGAGTCAGATGCCCCGGAGTCGCCAAAAAGTTCCGTAAAATCAGAAGAGAACAGCTTGCTTCTGTCGCATTCTGATAAGCAAGAAAACATCGCAATAGACTTAGAAAATTTTCTCGGGACATTTAATGTTTCTACGTTAAAAAACCAACCAGCCAATGGCGTTTCTTTTCCAGTTTTTGCTAATAAAATCACCGGGGTGCAAGATATTGCCGGATGTATCATAAATACATTATCTGATTTCGACACAAAGAATATTATTAATTTCTTACGAGAAACCAGCAAAGTGTGGACAAGGGCTCAGGAGGATTTTCAGCAAGCTTTCTCGTGGATGGATATTAAAAATGAAGAACAATGTATTTGGGTGTGGAATACCATGAAAAATAAAGGTGTTTCCCCTCCGCTAAATCCACTTAATAATTTTCAGCGCTGGTATTTTATCTGTGCAACATTCGACTTATGGAACGGGTGGACGGATGAACAAGTTAAGGAATTAACGAAAGATCATAAAAAAATAAGCCAGCAGCGCCTTGAATTAAGGGATTCACCTTGTACTCCTCAGAAACACAAAGCAGTTTTGATGGATGAACTTGAAAAAGCCTGGAAGATGAAACTGGGTCGAAAGACGATAAAAAATCATAATGCAGAACTCATACTTCCGGCCAAAATAAGAAAGAAACTCAGGAAGCTCTCCGTTCATTACAACATGTCTGAGTCAGATATGATGGCCTCGCTTATTGAAAGCGAGTATGTAAGAAACAATCTATAGAAAATAAAACTTCCGCGTTTATTTAAAATAATTTTATATATATATCATTTCCCTGAACATCCCCCATTAAAGGCAGACCCATGAGGTTCTGCCTTTTTTGTTTTCATTTCAGAGGAGCGGTAATGAATCAATTTGACGGTTCACAGTCACTGCAGCAATCGCTTTCCGGCCTGCCGCAATGGGCATCAGAGCATATTCTGCAGCAGATAAACCAGCTTATTCACTATGAGCCGGTAATAGGCATTATGGGCAAAACAGGAGCGGGAAAGTCTTCGTTGTGCAATGCCCTGTTTGCCAGTGAGGTTTCACCTGTCAGCGATGTGGCTGCCTGTACTCGCGAACCACTGCGCTTTCGACTGCAGGTGGGGGAACGCGTGATGAGCATCGTGGATCTGCCTGGTGTCGGGGAAAGTCAGACCCGTGATTCAGAGTATGCCGCATTGTACCGGCGACAGCTTCCCCGGCTTGACTTGGTGCTGTGGTTGATTAAGGCCGATGACCGGGCGCTGGCGGTGGATGAGCATTTTTACCGTCAGGTGATTGGCGAGCAGTACCGGCATAAGGTGCTGTTTGTCATCAATCAGGCCGACAAGATTGAGCCAGCCAGTGGCAGCGAGACATTGTCTACGGAGCAGAAACGCAATATCAGCCGCAAAATCTGCCTGTTACATGAACTGTTCCAGCCGGTAAACCCGGTTTGTGCGGTTTCAGTACGTCTGCAATGGGGGCTTCGGGTAATGGCTGAAAGGATGATCCGTTGCCTGCCACGCGAGGCCAGCAGTCCGGTAGCGGTACAGCTCAGTGCGCCGCTTCGTACCGATGCCGTTAATAAAAAAGCCTGTGACGATTTTGGGGAAACGGTCGGCTCGGTACTGGACACAGTAAGCTCCATGCCCCTGATACCGGCCCCGGTTCGGACAATCATTCAGGCTGTACGCGGCACCGTGGTGTCGGTTGCTCGTGCTGTCTGGAATTTCTTCTTCTGAATATTGCCGCTTAATCCGTCGTTTCCTGAGCCCTGTCGCCATTTGAGCGGCAGGGCTTTTTTGTATTTATTTTCCATCATGAGGAGTCTGCTTATGACCCGTCTGGCTTCGCGCTTTGGCGCAGCAAACCTTATCCGTCGCGACCGTCCGTTAACCCATGAAGAGCTGTTTCGTGTGGTTCCCAGTGTCTTCAGTGAGGATAAACATCAGTCCCGCAGTGAACGCTATACCTACATTCCAACAATATCTCTGCTCGACAGCCTGAAACGTGAAGGCTTTCAGCCGTTCTTTGCCTGTCAGACCAGGGTTCGTGATCCTGAGCGTCGCGAGCACACAAAGCACATGCTGCGCCTGCGCCGGGAGGGACAAATCACCGGCAAACAGGTACCGGAAATCATTCTGCTCAACTCTCATGATGGTACAAGTTCGTACCAGATGCTGCCGGGGTTATTTCGTGCGGTCTGTGCGAATGGGCTCGTCTGCGGTGAGTCGTTTGGCGAGGTGCGAGTGCCGCACAAAGGAGATGTGGTGAGTCAGGTGATTGAAGGGGCGTATGAGGTATTGGAGATTTTTGACCGTGTGGAAGAGAAGCGAGATGCCATGCAGTCGCTGATGCTGCCGCCACCTGCACAACAGGCTCTGGCACAGGCCGCACTGGCTTACCGTTTCGGGGAGGACCACCAGCCGGTTGCCCCGACACAGATACTTTCCCCACGCCGCTGGCAGGATGAGAGTAATGACCTGTGGACCACCTACCAGCGTATTCAGGAGAACCTGATAAAAGGTGGGCTTAGCGGACGTAGTGTAAAAGGCGGGCGAACGCATACCCGTGCCGTGCGCGGTATCGATGGCGACGTGAAGCTTAACCGTGCGCTGTGGGTGATGGCAGAAACGATGCTCAGCGGGTTTCAGACAAACAAATACTAGCTCCAGGTTAATGCGGACATCACCTGTCCGTTCATTGCTCAATTTACAGGCAATATTTCCTCTGACTGGACACGAAGCCGCATTCTGATTGCGTTCAGCCTGCTGAAAAAATACTGCTTCTGCTGTCCATATCCTGTCCGGCCCTCTCGTTACACTAATCACTTAATTTTCAGTCTATTAACAGGATGGAGAACGCCTCTCATGTCTCAGACTGAGCGCCGCCATGAGCGCCTTGCGGTCCGCTTGTCGCTGATTATCAGCCGCCTTGTGGCGGGAGAAACGCTGATTATGCAGAAGCTGGCTGTCGAGTTTGGCGTGTCAGTTCGCACGCTGCGTCGGGATTTTCGCGAGCGGCTGGCTTATCTCGACCTGGAATTCCGTAACGGGCAATGTCGTCTGCTGTCTGGTAGTCGTCAGAGGGAGCTGACGGTGCAGACCTTTGTCCGTCAGTCCGGTGTGGAGGCTCTTTTCCCGGAGATTGACAACCAACTAGTCAACTCACTATTGAGTGCCAGCGAGTCACCCTGTCTTATCTGGCACAGCACCAACGCCAGAACACAGGCACGGACTGAAGTTTTTACGCGACTGATTCGCGCCATCACAGAACACCGTCGGGTAACGCTACTGGCAGAAGGCGGTCGTTACTCTGGCCTGGCTCCTTACCGCCTGGTGTGCAGCGACGGCTGCTGGTATCTGACCGGTGAGCTAGGGGGGCATATAACGGTTTTCCCGCTGGGCGATATTCATACGATTACCTTCCACCCGGCACTGTTCGTGCCGGATACACGGGTGCGTAACCTGCTGTCACATCCCGATTTTCTTCGGGTATTACCTCACTTTCAGACTTTCCACTCACTGCTCGTTGTCACTGACGACGGGTTTTCACCTAAAAAGGAACAGATATGAAATTACTTACTACCACGGCGCTGGCGCTCAGTCTGTGCGCGGGTACCGTTTTGCCAGTAGCCGCTGAAAATGTCGTAGGGACTGTTAAGGCCTGGCAATACATGCAAGCTGACGGCTGGAAATCAGCCGATGGTCTGGACAATCACACCCTCAGCAATGCGCTCTACGGTGCCAGAGTCATTGATAATTACCCCTGGACCCGGCAGTTTCTGCTACGGATGGGATACAACGGAGGCTATTTTGTCGCGGACAAAAGCACCAAAACGGTACGCAAACTTGCACTCAAAACGGCCAGTGGCTCCCCCGCCGATTTGACATCCGTGTACCAGGGAGAGGGTAAGGCGTGTGGGTTCACTCTGATTGATACCCAGGCCTCGCTGCTGGACGAGGCGCAACAGAGATCGGGTGGAACAGATAATCCGACAGAAGCGTTGAATCATGCCCGGTCTACCTACGTACCGAAAGCCCTGCTGGTCGTGCCTGATAATTGCGTCAATCCAAAACAACAGGCCGCGCTGGCGGCTAAGCGTTCTCAAAAAGACCGTGAACTGCAGCAGTGGGTGGCGAAGCAGAGCATGGCTGAACTGTGCCGCCGTACCGGTAACTGCTGAGAGTCTGATTACAGGCGTTTTAAATCACACCAGATGCCCGGCAAATATATTGGGCGTAATACGACACCCATTAATTCAGGAAGAATGCCATGTTAAGAATTATCACCTCAGCCATTCCCGCTCTCATTCTGTCATTCGCCACCTTCAGTACCGGTGCCGCGCAGCTTCCGGCAAGCCTGATGGATAAAGACAATCCTGGTCAGGAATACTGGTGCCAGGGAAACGATATAAACACCTCCATGTGCTCGCTGACCGGCGTCAGTCATGACCGTAAGTTTGCCCTGATTCAGGACCTGCCGGGCCCTGCCTGTGAAGATTTAAGCTTCGGGGTTATCGACCTGGTGCGCCAGACCGGCATCAATGTTCCTTACGATGGTGGTGACTGTAAGGGCGATGTGCAGGCCGGATTTGTGCGTGGCTCGAAAGATAATGCTCTGTATGTGAAGATTGTCCGGGGCAGCAAAACCCTGAGGCTGTATAAGGTACAAACCGGTTACTGACAGTCACCTCACACCCGCATACTCCCACAGCCCCTGACGCGTCTGCGTCAGGGGCTTTTGCTTTTAAGGTACACCGAATGCCTGAATATCAATTACTACCGTCGGGTTCATTCACTCGCCTGCAGGCCGAAGCTGTTACCCGCCGGTATCACAACATCGCCATTGAAGACGACCAGGGCAGTCACTTCCGTCTGGTGGTTCGCGACTCCGAAGGCCGGATGGTCTGGCGAGCGTGGAACTTTGAACCGGATGCCGGTACGGCACTAAACCGGTATATCGTGCAGGATGGCATTTACAGAGCATTATCCACCGACTGACCCCGGGCATTCACTTCACATCCCCGAACGCCCTTTACATACGCCAGCCATCGCCGCTGGCGTTTTTTATTGACGGAGAAACCCTATGACAACACAGACACAGTACGAGTTTGTTCCCGCTAACGAACCGGAGTTCACCCTCAGTGCCACGCAGGTACCCGACGAACAGAGAATCAACTTCTGGCTACAGCACTTCAGCTCCATTCCGCAGTGGATAACGCTGGAGCCACGGATTTTCACCTGGATGGACCGTTTCTGTGATGAGTACAGCGGTGGTATCTGGTCCTTTTACACGCTCAGCAATGGCGGAGCGTTTATGGTCCCTGATGCTGACAGTGACGATAAATGGCATCTTTTTAACGGCATGAACGGCAATGGTGCGGAAATAAGCGCGGAAGCCGCAGGTATCGCTGTCTGCCTGATTGAATACAGCCATCACGCCTGTCGCATCGAATGCGATGCCATGACTGAGCACTATTACCGCCTGCGGGATTACGCCCGGCAGCACCCTGAATCCCACGCCATTCTGCGCATTATTGATTAAGGATACTCATGATGGAACAGTCACTTATCCCACTGACTCCGGTACTTCCACCGACCGCACAACGCACGGTAAAACGCGCTTTAACTCTGCTTGACCGACACCTGCGCGAAACAGGCGTGGCATTCACCTCCACTCAGGCTGCCCGTGACTGGTTGAAACTGAAAATGGCGGGGCTGGAGCGCGAAGAGTTTATGGCGCTGTACCTGAACCAGCAAAACCAGTTGATTGCCCATGAAACCCTGTTTGCCGGTTCCATTAGCAGCACCGAGGTACATCCCCGTGAGGTGGTCAAACGTGCCCTGTATTTCAATGCAGCAGCAGTGATTCTGGCGCATAACCACCCCTCCGGCGACACCACACCCAGCCAGGCTGACAAAGCCATTACGCAGCGTCTGGTGCAGGCGCTTCAGCTCGTTGATATCCGTGTGCCTGACCACCTTATCGTCGGTGGTACGCAGATATTTTCGTTCGCTGAACACGGTCTTCTTTGAGGTATTACATGAAAATTATCAGTAAACGCCGGGCAATGACGATTTACTACCAGCATCCGGCCTCCCGCATTTTTCGATACTGCACCGGCAGATACCAGTGGCACGGCAGTGTATGTCATTACACCGGTCAGGTAGTTCCTGACATTCCCGGCGTGCTGCCGGTATACGCCGAACGTCGCCAGGACCGTAACGGGCCTATGCCTGTCTGATGAGTATCACCCTGAACTGACAATAAAGGAGAAGCCCGATGGGAAATAACGTCACATGGGGACTGCAGCGGGATATTACGCCACGCCTGGGAGCCCGTCTGGTGCAGGAGGGTAACCAGCTGCACTATCTGGCTGACCGGGCCAGCATCACCGGTAAATTCAGTAACGCCGAATGTCGGAAGCTGGATGAAGTATTTCCACACTTTATCAGCCAGATGGAATCAATGCTGACCACCGGTGAACTGAATCCCCGACACGCACACTGCGTCACCCTGTATCACAACGGTTTTACCTGCGAAGCCGACACCCTTGGCAGTTGCGGCTACTTATATATCGTTGTTTATCCAATCTAACGCTAATTACTTTCGCGAGAGAAAACATGAAACCTCAACCTGCAACGTCTTCGCGGGCGGTAAAGCCCTACCAGTCACCCGTGGCTGTCTGGCAAATGCTACTGACACGCCTGCTGGAACAGCACTATGGCCTGACGCTAAAGGACACACCTTTCAGTGATGAAACCGTTATTCAGGAACATATCGACGCTGGTATCACGCTGGCCGATGCCGTTAACTTTCTGGTGGAAAAATACGAGCTGATTCGAATAGATCGCAAAGGATTTAGCTGGCAGGAACAATCCCCTTATCTTCGGGCTGTCGATATCCTGCGGGCACAACAGGTAACTGGCTTGTTACGAAGAAACTGTAATAACTCTGCGTTGTGAATATTGCGAACTATCTCCCGATTTACACCGCCGATCTTTGTTCCATGTTTACTCATTGCATAATGCGCCTGCTGGTACTGGTGGGTGCGTTTACTTTTTACGGAAAAAATACCATGCAAACTGAAGTCGTAGTTTTAACCGACCGAAATATTATCCGGAGATGCTACCTTCAGATAATAAAAAACGCCCCAGGCTGAAATGATGCAATCGGGTATAATCACAGCGCCATCTTTGAGTTGGTTTATGTGCTGCGTTAAGCGCTGATTTTTGAAAGAAAGTAGTTGAGTATATAACTGAGTATATATTACCAATGTATTAACAATTAATCTCTTGTAATTCATTTGATTAACCTTGAAAGGCGAGTCCGGCCTTCGCACCATAGAAACATCAACGCTCGTCTTTTTTCTGCCCGAAATCCTGTATCCGCAAGGCCTTCCCGCGCTTGTTCATTCAGCGTAAGTTAATCTGATCCACTATTCCGCAACACGCTAACTGCAGCAAACATCCTTTAATTAAGGATATGAATAGTTGCTCATTCTGATAATCCCAAACTTCTGTCCTGTCATGAGATAACCCGTGTTATCAGGATGATGTGCGATCTGAGCCTGCCACCGGACATAAAATTCAATTTACCCGGCATCACCGTTGTCATCTTTTGTTGAAATTATCCCGATTGACATAAATGTATCGATTGAGATAAATTCAACGCCTGCACAACGACCAGACCTGAAGGACACTATGACAAACATCGCTGAAACCGGGCGTTTACGCCACCGGGAAGAAGGTGGCTATTCACGCGGTGAACAGACGCGTCGTCGTCTGATAGACGTCGCTATTAGCCTGTTTGGCAAACATGGTTACGAGGGGGCATCCACCCGTGATATCGCCCGTCAGGCTGGCGTAAATACCCCGGCATTACAGTATTACTTCGATAACAAAGAAGGTCTCTACAAGGCCTGTGCGGATCATCTTATGGAGGCTGCCGAGGCACACTTCACCCCCGTGCTCGATGACGTAGAGGTGATACTGAATAACCCGCAAACAAGCAGAGAGGCGTTAATCGAGGCATTTTTACGTCTGCAAGATACGATTGCTGACTACTTACTCTGTGATGAACAAGCGCAGAAACGTGCGCTGTTTCTGGCTCAGGAACAGGCCGGGCATGGCGGGCTTGCAGACCCACTACGAAGCCTCAATAAGCAGCGTGTGACTCAGGTCGGAATTGCGTTGGTTGCCCGGCTTAGTGATTGCGACGTAGATAACCCACAGGTACTGCTGCGCCTCATCACCACTAACGGGCAGTTAATGGTGTTTCATATCATGCCGCGTGCGGCTATGGAGTCGATGGGGTGGCAAGATTTCAGTGGGGATAACCTGAAAATGCTCAAGGAGACTGTACGGACTCAGACCAGAGCGTTGATTGATAGCTGGAAGCGACAGGACTAACCCAAGAAAAAGAAGTCATTATTTCCCGAGCGTTTATCCAAAACGTCAGTAATGAATTTTTAATAATTTTTTTGTTCAGATTTAATTTGAATCTGAACGTTGTTTTTATGCCTGTAATATAAATTTCATGATGGCTGACTACACACTTTAGCATATATATATTTCAGGAATTTTATGTGTAATAAATTGTTAATTATTTCGTTGATTGGTTTTGGATTGATGCCTGGCCTGCTCCAGGCCCAGACGGGTAATATTAAAGAAAATAAAGATAAATCTGCCGATGACCCGACAAAAATAACGACCAAAGTTGGGATCGCCTGGTCCGATAGCTATGATATGAATGACAGTAACGTGTCTTTTTCCGGCTCGCTTGCACTTGATGAAGCAAGGCAAATCAATGCGAGTGTTAATAGCGATGGCAGTGAATGGCGTGTGGGTGGATCCTGGTTGTTCCCGGTGGGGATTATTAACTTCAACTTTGGTAAGAATGATTATCCTAATGGCGCCTCACAGACCAACTATTCTGTCGGTACTTTCATACCGTTAAGCTACTTCGGTTTTGAACCTGCGGGATTCCAAATCTTTCCGATGGCCGGTTACACCTACAATACGGGCGATACGCTGTCTTGTGGTAGCGACAAAGGCGGTGCCTGTAACCAACCTGGGTTCAGCGGCGAACCGTCCCCTGAGAACGGTTTTAACCTACAGGAAACGGCTGGCAGCAGCGGCTACATTGGTGCATTTTCTCTTAAACCTTTGA
Source organism: Klebsiella sp. I138 (assembly GCF_051131765.1). Lineage (NCBI taxonomy): Bacteria > Pseudomonadati > Pseudomonadota > Gammaproteobacteria > Enterobacterales > Enterobacteriaceae > Klebsiella > Klebsiella sp. I138. Next base: position 3,506,971 of record NZ_CP180447.1, on the reverse strand, counting down.
CCGATGATCTACGTTTGCTGAACTTTGTCGGCGTGTCTTATGGTTCTAAAAATGATGAAGGGGAGAACTATAAAGGCTATTTCGCCGGTGTAGGTCTTGGTTATTCCTTTAATAAACACCATTCAGTTAGCGGCTTTACGTATATTCAAGATAACAACACCTATCTTGATGAGGCAGAAAAACGCTTCCAGCTGTCTTATAAATATCAGTTCTGAGTTTTCCAGGATAACCGCTTGTTAACCCTACCCACGTTTTTACGTGGGTTTTCTTATAAGTAAAATCTGGTGATGTCGCCACAAACGGGACTTAACGGACATATAGCCGTCCGGGTGTTTAAGTGGTTAAAATAAAAAACATAAACCTTGCTATAATAATTTCGTTATGTCTTAATAGCGTCATCGGTTTGGAACACAGACCTTATGAAAGCAGTTTTAGTAAAGCAGTCCTCAGTTCAAGTGCTATCCACAGATACCCTTCGTCGTGAGCCTCCTCCTAAGTGCCAAATAAGTAACTCTAAATACAGGCCATCATCGCCGCGCTTAGTGGCTCATTAATTAAGGAAGTATCTATGTCTAATAAAATGACTGGTTTAGTAAAATGGTTTAACGCAGATAAAGGTTTTGGCTTTATCACTCCGAACGACGGCAGCAAAGATGTATTCGTACATTTCTCTGCTATCCAGAGTGACAGCTTCAAAACCCTTGATGAAGGTCAGCAGGTATCTTTCACCATTGAAAATGGTGCTAAAGGCCCGGCAGCTGGCAACGTCACCCCGCTGTAAGCTGCACCCATTATCAGCGACGTTTACAACAGCGATGAAGGCAATGGCCTGAGCAGATAAGCTCTGCTGATGATAAAATGAACCCGCCAAGTGCGGGTTTTTTGTTGCCTGTATTTCACCGGATTACAGTCTGTTCCTGCTTAATGCGGGCAGGTAACCCTATAAAGGTGAAAATAAGTAACAGACAAAAAGCGCCGGGCACAAACAAACGGCGCCGATGCGCCGTCATGGTGATATCGATTAATCGCGCGTTTGTACCCAGAATGCGTGAATCAGACCAGGGATATAGCCCAGTAATGTCAGCACAATATTCAGAATAAATGCCCAGCCGAACCCCTTACCCAGCAATACGCCAAGCGGCGGTAAAATAATCGTTATAACAATTCTCCAGAACCCCATATACGCTCCCTATAAAATCAACGGCGGAACAGATGATGTTGTCTTTAAGCATAGTAATTTTAGCTGAGCTTGCCAGTTTGCCTGCCGGGTTGCCCCTTCGCTCACATCAATAATTATTGGGTTTATCGCCATTTTCCTGATGATGTCAAAGATCGCCCGAGATGCCTTCACTAGTATGTTTTCCGGTGACTATGGAAAATAAACAAGGAGAACTGTCGTCATGGTTAATCTGACCCGGGTAATGAAAAAAACGATCCTGACCGGCGCGATTCTGATGGCGTCCACATCATTGTGGGCAGCCGAGCACTGGATTGATGTCCGTACCCCAGATCAGTTTCAGGAAACGCATGTGGAAGGGGCGGTGAATATTCCCCTGAAACAGCTGGATACACACATCAGCGAGGTGGCAAAAGATAAGAATGACACGCTGCATCTGTACTGCAATACCGGCAACCAGTCCGGGAAGGCAGAAAAAATGTTGCAGAGCATGGGGTATAAGAACGCCATCAATGAAGGCGGGCTGAAGGATGTCGAAAAAACACAGAAGATGGTGAAATAGTCTGCTTTCCCTGGCTTCATTGAAGCCTGCCGGACACAAAAAGCACCGTGCGGCAACTGGCGTAATACCGCTGCCGCACGGCGACTGTCAGTTCAGTATTGAGGTCGGCTCTCCCGCTTTTGCCCGTACGGGCGGAGTATCACGCCACAGCGTGTCATAGCTGTAACCCGTCAGGTCTTCGACAACATGACGCGCTTCAGGCGTGACGTCCTGTTTAAGACCGTTGGCTTTCAGGCGCTCAATCTCATCGACAAAAATCTTGTGCGTACGTTTGTTCAGATGGAAGGTCAGTGCCTGCCACAGAGCAATCAGCAACAGCACGGCGGTCCCGGCAAACAGCAGCGTCGCGATGGTATTAATCGCTTCCTGCGGCTGCGACAGGCTGCCTTTTACGAAGCCGCCGCTTTGCAACAGCAGGCCCACGGCAAAGGTGGCGATGGCGACCGTCGTTTTCCGTGAGAAGGTCATGACGGCGGCAAACAGCCCTTCACGACGCTGGCGGGTGATCATCTCGTCAATATCGGGAATAAACGGGAAGACGTTCCACGGTGTAAATTCCAGTACGCAGCGACCGACCTGGTAAACGCCGGCGAGGATCACCAGCAGCATCACTTTGTTGTCGGTCGGGAACTGATACACCAGGAAAAAACCACCCAGGCACAGCAGCATCAGGCTATAGGCAAAGATATAAAGACGAGACGGACCATACTTAATGATCGCCACGCCAGCCGCCAGGGTCACCGGCAGCCCGACGATACTCATCGACAGCAGCGACCCCGCCAGCGAAGAGGAGACCTGCAGGCAGTAGACGCAGAAAAAGACGAATACGGTGTTGTAGACATCCTTCGCCGTAAAGGAGAACAGATAAATCGCCAGGTGCTTACGGAACGCACGGACTTTCAGAGTCGAAGCATACTCCTTGAACAGATTGCCAAAAGCAGCCAGTTTTTCGGCGCCGCTCATCGGCTTCTGCTCTTTATCCAGTTCTGCCAGCATTTCCGGCGTCAGCTCGCGTTCCCAGGTTACTTTCCACGAAATAAACACGCAGATCATAAACATCACGGCAAATACCACGCCGTTGATCAGATACGCATCGGCGTTGTTTTCGCCCAGCGCGGCAATCAGCAGACCGGGAATAAAGGTTGCGAGAAAGGTCCCGGATGCTGACAAGAACATACGGCATGTGGAAAGTTTGGTCCGGCCATTAAAATCTTTAGTCATCTCTGAAGGCAGCGTTTCCCATGGGATAAGCACCATGGCGGCAATGATTTCAAAGGCCAGATACACCGCGAGATAGAACCAGTAGTTCATGCCATTCAGCCACAGGAGGGCGTAAACCAGCATGAGCGGTGCGCCGATCAGCAGGAAAAACCGGCGACGACCAAATTTCTTACCCAAATAGTTTTTATAAAAATGGTCGGTGAAGCTGCCCATAAACAGGCTGACGATAGCATCGACGATACGCGCAATCGCCACAATCGACGCCGCTTCAATCGGCGACAGGCCGACAAACGTGGTATAGAAGAACAGCAGCCACGCGCCGATAACGGTAAATGCACCGCCGCCCATGATGTCCGTCAGACCGTAGCCGATACTGACGGGGATAGTTACCTTTCTGTTTTTACGGGTCATGCTTTATCCCTGTCTCTGACGATCAAAAACGAAAATAACGGCGGGCGTTGTCCACACAAATACCGCGGATCATGGCGTCAAGGATGGCGCGGTCTTCTGGCACTTCGCCTCTCTCTACCCAACTACCAACCAGGTCACAGAGGATCCGGCGGAAATAATCGTGTCGGGGGTAGGAAACGAAGCTGCGGGAATCGGTGAGCATGCCGATAAAGTTGGCAAGCAGCCCCTGATCGGCCAACGTATTAAGCTGGTTGACCATCCCGCGTCGGGTATCGTTAAACCACCATCCGGAACCGAACTGCAGCGGTGATTTCATCCCATCCTCGCCGCTCTGAAAGTTGGCGAGTGTTGAGGCAACCACGTCGTTGTAGCTGGCGTTGAGGTTGTAAAGAATGGTTTTGGGTAGGCCGTCATGCTCCACCATGGCGTTAAGCAACGCGTTCAGGCTTTGCGCAAGGTGAGTCTGATCGCCAATAGAGTCAAAACCACAGTTGATGCCGACCTTGTTGAACATGGTCGCGTTGTTATTACGAATGGCGCCAAAGTGAATCTGCATTGCCCAGTCGCGCTGTTTGTACATTTTGCCCAGCGCGATAAAAATCATACTTTCCCAGGCCTGAAGCTGCTGGTCATTCAGGGCCTCTCCCGCCAGCCGACGCTGGAACAGCGCGGTCTGTCCGGCCTCATCAAGCGGGGAAAAACGGATCTCCAGCGGACCGTGGTCAGATACCCGGCAGCCCGTGCTGTGGAAATAATCAATACGCGCTTCGAGAGCGGCCAGGAATTGATCCAGCGAGGTTATCGCCAGCTGGGTTTTCTGCGCCAGCCGGGAGATAAATGTCAGAAAGCGCTCGGGGCAGGTGTCAAACAGTTCGTCAGGGCGAAAAGTGGGTAAAACGAGAGGGGTAAAATCACTTTTTGCCGCCAGCAGCCGATGGTATTCCAGATCGTCGAGCGGTCCGTCGGTTGTGCACAGTGCTTCAACGTTTGAACGGCGGATGAGCGCCTGGGGTAAAAAATCGTCGTGGCGTAATTGTGCATTACACTGCGCCATAATATCGCGCCAGTTTTTGCTATTCAGCGTTTCGTCGATAGAAAAATAATGTTTCAGCTCAAGATGGGTCCAGTGATAGAGAGGGTTCCCAAAACTGGCTTCGACGGTTTGCGCCCATGCTTCAAATTTTTCTTCGGCGGAAGCATTGCCCGTAATTTTTTGTTCAGGTATTCCATTAGCTCGCATCGCCCGCCATTTGTAATGGTCGCCCTCCAGCCATAGCTGCGTCATATCCGTAAACGGTTTATTTTCCCAAATGGCTTTGGCATCAAGATGGCAGTGGTAATCAATAATCGGTAACGCTTTTGCTACCTCAGAATACAGCCGCTGACCTGGTGCGTTGTTTATCATGAAGCTGTTTTTTATCAGTGACATAACTACTCCGTGCACGATGTTTCTTTCGCTACGAATCCCCCTGTTTGACGTCGGGGGCGGTGTATGACAGGACTTAATGGCGTTGAGGGTAAGCTTCCCCGTTACTGCATGTCTACTACCATACAAGACGTAATAATAAAATTGTGACTTAACGCATGTTATTTCGCTAAAGGTATTCATGGCTAAAAATGCAGGCTGATGAATTTATTTGCCTGTTAAAAATAAAGAGGCTGTGGGTCTCATTAAATTTAAAATAAATCATCATCGTGTTTTACAAAATAAAAACAATTAATCCGATATACAAACGGTACTCGCTTATCTCGTCATTCTTTTTATGGCGGGGCCATCCTTTTTTGACGAGGTGGTTGATCAAAAGATAATTACTGCATATGCTATCAATACTAGTATGGTACACCTCGTTAACATGCACAGATGCAACGATTAAGGCGGATACAAAATGCAGATGACAATGCGCTGGTTTGGGCCACAGGAAGATAAAATCCCACTGGAATATATCCGGCAGGTGCCGGGTGTGGAAGGTGTCGTCGGGGCGCTGTATGACGTTGCTCCCGGAGAAGTCTGGCCGGTTGAGAAAATTAAGGCCCTCGTTGACCAGGCCCATGCCGCGGGCCTGACAATGGAAGTGATTGAAAGCGTCAACATTCATGATGACATCAAAATCGGCACCCCGGAACGCGATCGCTACATAGAAAATTATAAACAAACGATCCGTAACCTGGCGGGCTTTGGCGTTAAGGTCATTTGTTATAACTTCATGCCGGTATTCGACTGGATGAAGACCGATATGAATTACGTCCTGCCGGATGGCTCGCTGACCATGGCCTTCGAAAAGCACGGCATTGATAAAAGCCTGGAAGAGGTTGTCAAAGAGGTACTCGATAACGCCAACGGCTTTGCATTACCGGGATGGGAGCCTGAACGGCTGGCCAAAGTACAGGAGCTGTTCGGCCGCTATAACGGCGTTGATGATAATAAACTGCGGGAAAATCTGTTTTATTTCCTCAGAGAAATTATCCCGGTATGCGAGGAAGTGGGTGTGAAAATGGCCATTCACCCGGACGATCCGCCGTACTCTATTTTTGGCCTCCCGCGGGTAGTCAAAAACCATGATGACCTGACGAAGATTTGCGATGCCGTGGATTCACCGGCGAACGGCATTACGCTGTGCACCGGGTCGATTGCGGAAGATCCGAGTAATAACGTCTATGAAATTCTTGCCGAATTTACGCGTCGCAAGCGTCTCCATTTTGCCCATGTGCGTAATATCAAACTGATTAAGGATAAAGATTTCTACGAATCTGCTCATCCGTCGCAGTATGGCTCGCTGGATATGTATCGCGTCATGCAGGCTCTCCACGATAACGGCTTTGACGGCTATATTCGCCCTGACCATGGGCGCTTTATCTGGGGGGAGACCGGGCGCCCGGGATACGGCCTTTTCGACCGCGCGTTAGGGGTGACTTATCTGCTGGGGCTGTGGGAAGCGCTCGAGAAGACGTCGCAATAAATCCGTCAGCCGGGGGCCGCTGGCTCCCGGTAGATGGCATTTGTCGTCGCAATAGTGGACCGGGCTGGCGCAGCGTTTGGTCAGAACCGGTTTGTTCCCGTTGGGTGCTTGCTTATGGCTGAGCACCAAAGCGCTGAATCAGAAAATCAATCACGCTGCGTAGCTTGGCTGATGGTCGTGTATCCTGTTGATAAATAAGATACATCGGCGTTGGTTTATAGGACCAGTCGGGCAGCACCGGCACCAGGCGCCCTTTGGCGATATCCTCCTTCAGCAGCGACTCCGGTTGCAGCACGATACCGCAGCCGTTAAGGGCGGCAATCCTCAGTGCGTGGCCCTGGTTAGACATAAACCGACCTTTGACCTCCGCTTTAAATATCTCGCCATCGGGGCCCATCAGCTCCCAGCGATCCTGATGTATCCAGTAGGATATCCCCAGACAGCTAAAGTGGCTCAGCTGATCCGGATGCGTCGGCGTCCCGTGCTGGCGGAGGTAGTCGGGAGAGGCGGCAAGAATACGGCGATAGGCGTGCAGCGGTCGGGCAACGATATCCGGCTGGTGAATCTCGCCGATATGAATACCTAGCTCAATATTCCCGTGACTCAAATTGGGGGTCTGGTTATCCAGCGTCAGCATCACGTTGACGTCTGGATTTTGCGTCATGTAGACGCTCAGTGCCGGCACCAGAATCTGGCAACCGAAGCTGACCGGCGCCACCATATGCACCAGCCCTTTGGGAGTAGATTGCAGCTCCATGGCGCTATGCTCGGCAAGAGAAAACTCCGCCAGCACGCGTCGGCAGCGTTCATAGTAAAGCTGCCCAACTTCGGTCAGCTGCTGGCGGCGAGTCGTCCGATGCAACAAACGTGCGCCTAACCGCTGTTCAATCGCCCTGATTTGTTTGGCAACCATGGTGGCCGATACATCGCTGATATCGGCCGCTGCGGTAAAGCTGCCGCACTCGACAACCCTGACAAACATCTCCATCCCGGCAAGTTTATCCATGATTAACAACCTGTAGGTTCTGATTCAATCAACCTAACACACATTTATTCGTCCTCACGTTTCGGCAAAGATAAATTTATCGACCCCAGCCGGGTGTCTTAATCGGAGAGAAATATATGCCTGTTTTACGTTTGGAATTACAGCCAGGCCGCACGCCTGAACAAAAACGTGACTTTGCTCGTGAGGTAACCCGGATAGCGGTGGAAACACTCAAATGCAAACCGGAAAGCGTCGATGTCGTCATTATCGAAATACCTAAAACCCATTGGGCTAAAGGGGGCGTATTACCCACGGAATAGTTTTCGCGCACGCTTCCCTCGCCGGTGCAGAATAGCTGTGCCGGCTAAAATGTGGTGCCATCCTGCTGAATATTTTCCCGTACTGTTGTTTCTCTGCCGGTGGAAATCAATACCGTTGCAGGGATGTTTATTGGATATATCGCGATGAAAAATACCTATGCGACCGGTGTTATTTGCTGCCTGTTTGCCACTTTATCCTGGGGGGCGACGTTCCCTGTTATGACCAGCGCCCTGACGCGATGCGATCCTTACACCTTTACCGCGCTGCGCTACGGATTTGCCGGACTGGCGTTAATGATTGCACTCGCGCTGCGTGAAGGTGGGCAGGGCTTCAGCCTGCAAGGGCAGCGCACAGGTCTGGCGTGGCTGCTGGGCTCTGCGGGGTTTGTCGGTTTTGGCTTTTTTGTTTTTGCGGGCCAGCAGATGGCCGGGAAGGATGGTGCGCTGACGGCGTCTATTATGATGGCCACGATGCCGATGCTGGGGATTCTTGTTAACGGGATAGTTCGCCGGGTCATGCCGCCCGCGCTCTCCGTCGGATTAATTATGCTGTCATTTTTTGGCGTTCTCACCGTTATTACCAAAGGGCACTACGGCAGTCTGGTCAGTAATCCTGGCGGATATGCAGCCAATGCATTGATTATTATGGGGGCGCTGTGCTGGGTGATTTATACGGTAGGGGCGGGATTTTTCCCTCACTGGTCGCCGTTAAAATATACGGCAATGACGACCGGCCTTGGGATGACGAGTATCCTGGCGTTGACTGCCGGGCTGTATATTAGTGGTGCGGTATCTGCTCCGGCGTCTGCTGATTTTATCTTTATTATTCCCCATGTTTTTTATACGGCAATAATTGCTGGTTTTATCGGTATTTTGTGCTGGAATATGGGAAATAAAGTTTTGACGCCGATGAATGGCGTGCTGTTTATGGACGTGGTTCCCCTGACTGCGTTTTCCATTTCGGCAATGGCCGGCGTCGCGCCCACGGCGCCGGAAATTATCGGTGCATGCCTCACCGGCGCTGCGTTAATCCTGAATAACCTCTATTTACGCTATCGTCGCGTGCAAACAGTGATGCCTGTCCGGCCAGTGCCGCAAAGAGAACTCCCTTCGCGGTGTGATTGATTGCTTTGCCGCTATCGCCAGCTCCGCGCCGCGGCTCTTTTGAGCATGGCGCGGACCACCAGGCGGTGGAAAGGAGCAATCAGCATGATATACAGCTTCCCCGTCCGGTTGTGGCAGTGTACTACCGAGGCCAGCACCACCTCTTTTTCCTGCGTCTCGCCGCGGTGACGAGTCAGAATTGCGATCCTGAAATCCAGATGGCTGTCATTGGCTCCGACGATCAGCTCGTTGGTCTCTACCGCGAGCACCGGAAAGAAATCAATATGTGGGATACCGTCCGCGACCAGCTTTGCCCGCATCTGAGCGGAAGACTGGATCCCGAAGGGTTTAACCATAAGATCCCGGCAGGCCAGCAACCATCTGAACCAGCGCGGTGGCCTCGCCAGAACCTGATGAGCCAGGATATTGATATCTGAAGGTGCATCAGACGGCAGGGTGATGGCGAACGCATCCGCAAGTTCGGGAGATGAAAAGAGATTCACGATCCGGCTTTCACCGGGTAACGGCACGATACGAATGGTTTGCAAGGCAATCCCTCTGGTGTCGGCGAGAGTCGGATAGCCAGTGTAATGCGTTGCCATTTTATTGCGAGCGCGGGTCGTGCTATCCAGATGTAATTAATGAGGGCACCGGCCGGGCGCCCTCAGGATATCAGGTTTTCAGGATAATGCTTTCCGTGTCTGTCGGTGCCGGTACAGCCACATTAGCTTATACGCCGCCGGGATAATGAACAGTGACAGCAGCGGGGCGGTGATCATCCCGCCAATCATCGGTGCGGCGATACGGCTCATCACCTCCGACCCCGCACCCGTTCCCCATAAGATAGGGAGCAGACCGGCAATAATGACCGCCACGGTCATCGCCTTCGGGCGTACGCGCAGTACCGCCCCTTGATACAGCGCCTCATCGAGCTTTTCGACGCTGAAGGTCTGCGGATTTTCCAACGATGGATGGGCTTCAATAGCGTGGCGCAGGTACATTAACATCACCACGCCAAACTCCGCCGCCACCCCGGCGAGCGCAATAAATCCGGTGCCGGTGGCAACGGACAGATGGAACCCCATCCAGTACAGGAACCAGATCCCGCCAACGAGGGCGAACGGCACGCTGGTAATGATCAGCAATGCCTCACCAAAGCGGCGGAAAGCCAGATAGAGCAGCACGAAGATGATCATCAGCGTCATCGGTACCATCAGCTTCAGCTTCTGGTTGGCGCGTTCAAGCAGCTCAAACTGCCCGGAGTAGGAGATGCTGATGCCGGGCTTCAGCTTCACTTGCTGGGCGATGGTCTTTTGCAGGTCGTGAACCACGGAGACCATGTCGCGATCCCGGGCGTCGATGTAGATCCAACTTGCCGGACGGGCGTTTTCGGTTTTTAGCATCGAGGGGCCGGTCACCACCTTCACTTCTGCGACGTCGCCGAGCGTAATTTGCTGCTTCAGCGGGGTGAGGATCGGCAGCTGGCGCAGGGCTTCCGGGCTGTCGCGATAGCTTTGCGGGTAGCGGATGTTGATCGGATATCGTTCGACGCCTTCTACCGTTTCACCCACCATGGCACCGCCGATGGCCGACGATACAAACAGCTGAACGTCGCCTACGGTCATCCCATAGCGGGCGGCTTTTTCGCGGTTGATATCGATATTCAGGTAGCGCCCGCCCACCAGACGTTCCGCCAGCGCCGAGGTGACGCCCGGCACGGTTCTGGCGACAACCTCGATCCGCTCGGCGACTTCGTCGATATCGGACAGCACCGTGCCGGAAACCTTAATACCGATCGGGCTTTTAATCCCGGTTGAGAGCATATCGATGCGGTTACGAATCGGCGGCACCCACAGATTGGCCAGCCCCGGCAGGCGCACGGTCTTATCCAGCTCCTCGATAATTTTTTCCATGGTCATTCCCGGTCGCCACTGCGCCTGCGGCTTGAGCTGGATCGTGGTTTCGACCATTTCCAGCGGCGCGGAGTCGGTGGCGGTCTCCGCCTTACCGGTTTTGCCAAACACGCGAGCCACTTCCGGTACCGTCATGATCAGCTTATCGGTCTTTTGCAGCATATCCGCCGCCTGGGCGGCCGAGATCCCCGGCAGCGTCGAGGGCATATACAGCAGGTCGCCTTCGTTAATCTGCGGTAAGAACTCACCGCCGACCCGGTTAAGCGGCCAGATAATTGTCAGGATCGACAATAGCGCAACCAGCAGCGTGGTTTTCGGCCAGTGGAGGACCTTCAGTAATAAAGGATGGTAAATGCGGATCAGAAAACGGTTAAGCGGATTGCTGGTCTCTGCCGGGATCTTGCCGCGGATCCAGAAGCCCATCAGGATCGGGATCACCACGATCGCCAGCAGCGCGGCGCCTGCCATCGACCAGGTTTTGGTAAAGGCGAGGGGGCCAAACAGCTTCCCTTCTTGCCCTTCGAGGGTAAAAATCGGGATAAACGACAGGGTGATAATCAGCAGGCTGATAAACAGCGCCGGACCAACCTCCACCGAGGCGTCGGTGATAATTTTCCAGCGCGTGTCGTTAGCCAGCTTTTGCCCCGGATTGCGGTGTTCCCACTCCTCCAGCCGCTTATGAGCGTTCTCGATCATCACGATGGCGGCGTCGACCATCGCCCCTACGGCAATGGCGATACCGCCCAGCGACATAATATTGGCGTTCAGCCCCTGAAAATGCATCACGATAAAGGCGATACACAGGCCGAGGGGCAGGGAGATAATGGCCACCAGGGCAGAGCGGATGTGCCACAGGAACAGCGCGCAGACCAGTGCCACGACGATAAACTCCTCCAGCAACTTGTGGCTGAGATTATCAATCGCCCGGTCGATCAGCTGGCTGCGATCGTAGGTCGTGACGATCTCCACCCCTGCTGGCAGGCTGTTTTTCAGCGTGTCGAGCTTGTCTTTAACGGCGGAGATCACTTCGCGGGCGTTCTTACCCGAACGCAGGATCACCACGCCGCCTGCCACTTCGCCTTCTCCGTTTAGTTCGGCGATGCCACGACGCATTTCCGGGCCCATTTGCACCCGCGCCACATCGCGCAGAAAGATCGGCACGCCGTTATCGCCAGTTTTCAGCACGATGTTATTGAAGTCTTCCAGAGTTTGCAGGTAGCCGCTGGCGCGCACCATGTACTCGGCTTCTGACAGTTCGACGGACGAGCCGCCCGCCTCCTGGTTCGAGGCATCCAGCGCGGATTTCACCGCAGACAGGCTGATGCCATACTGGGTCAGTTTCTGCGGGTCGACAACAATCTGATACTCTTTCACCACGCCGCCCACCGACGCCACTTCTGAAACATTGGGGATGGTTTTCAGCTCGTATTTTAAAAACCAGTCCTGCAGCGAGCGCAGCTCCGCGAGATCGTGTTTACCGCTGCGGTCGACCAGCGCGTATTCAAAGATCCAGCCGACACCGGTGGCATCGGGCCCCATTTCGGCGCTGACGCCCGCCGGCAGCTTGCCCTGTACCTGGTTGAGATACTCCAGGACGCGGGAGCGCGCCCAGTAAGGGTCGGTACCATCTTCGAAAATAACGTACACGTACGAGTCACCAAACTGCGAGAAGCCGCGCACCGTTTTAGCCCCCGGGACCGAGAGCATGGTGGTGGTCAGCGGCCAGGTGACCTGGTTTTCGACGATTTGCGGAGCCTGTCCTGGATAGCTGGTTTTTACTATCACCTGCACATCTGAGAGATCGGGCAGAGCATCGACCGGGGTATGGACTATTGTCCACGCGCCCCACAGGCTGAGAAACAGCGCACCCATCATCACCAGAAAACGGTTGGCCACCGAGCGACGGATTATCCATTCAATCATTTGTCATTTCCTCAGTGGGCGTGGGATGCGGATTCCGCAGGCGCTGGCGCCGCGGCAGGCGTCTGTGCGCGCATCCTGTCCAGCGCGCCGGAAATATTGGCTTCTGAATCAATCAGGAACAACCCACTGGAGACCACTTTTTCGCCTTCGCTGAGGCCGGCGCGTACCGCCGTCATGCCGTCGGATTGCTGGAACACCTCGATGCGTTTCGGGACAAAGCGTCCGTCGTTGTCGAGTGTGATCACCCGCTGCTCCGTGCCGGTATCGATCAGCGCTTTTGACGGGATCAGCAGCATCGGCTGGCTTTGGGTATTCAGCTTGAGCCAGGCGTTCATCCCCGGTTTGAGCGCCTCATCCGGGTTTTCTACCTGCAGGCGCAGCTGTAGCGTGCGGGTCGTGGCATCGGCACTGGGCAGAATCGTCCATTTGCTGACGGTGAACGTTTTCCCGGGCCAGGCCGGAACGGAGATCGTAAACTGCGAGCTGTCTTTGAGAAGCCACGCGATAGATTCCGGCACTGCGGCGCTGATCCACACCGGGTCCATCCCCTGAATTTTCGCCACCACGTTGTCCTTGGTGATATTCATCCCGCTGCGTAAATCAAAGGCGGTGATCACGCCATCGATCGGCGCTTTGAGGGTGAAACGGGTCTGAATCTTGCGCGTGGCTTTTAAGCGGCGAATATCCTCTTCCGGCATACCGGCGAGGCGCAGGCGCTCAAGGATCCCCTCCACCTGAGTGGCGGTTCCGCCGGTGTCCCGCAGCAGTAAATATTCGCTTTGGGCTTCGACCCAGTCCGGAATAGTCAGATCAACAAGCGGCGTACCCTGGCGAATTTTATCGCCGACGGTCAAGGGATAGACCTTCTCGATAAATCCCGCGGAGCGGGCCTGGACAATCACAAACTGATATTCGTTAAAGCTGACGCTCGCCGGGAGTAGCTGAGAGAAATGCAGCGGGCCACGGCGAACGGGATCGGTTTTTAACCCCAGATTCTGGGTCTGTGTGGGATCGATGCGCACGCCGGGCGTGGAAGAGGATGCGCTCTCTTCATCGGCGTATTTCGCCACCAGGTCCATGTCCATAAACGGTGATTTTCCCGGTTTATCAAAGCGGGTATTGGGGTACATCGGGTCATACCAGAACAGCACTTTACGGGCCTCTTTTGCACCAGCTGGGGACGAGCTATCGGTAGCGGGAGGCGAAAAATGGGCGTACAGGCTTGCGGAGATAATGCCGCCAATAAGCATACTGCCGAGAATCAGCGCGCTGTTTTTGAGGGTTAACGATGCCATATCTGTATCCATATCAACATTATTGGGGTTATCTCCGTGGGGCGTTATTGCGCGAGATGAATATCCTGTAATAAGGAGAGGTTGCCCTGCTGAATAAAGGTAAAGGCGACTTTGCTGCCGGCTTTGATGTCATTGAGTGGCGTTTGCGGGGTAAAAGTGAAACGCATGGTCATCGGCGGCCAGTTCACCGCGGGAATGGCATCATGGGCGATGGTGACCTTTTTGTTTTCCATATCAATAGATTTGACCTCGCCGGTGGCGCTGATGGCCTGCGTCTGCTGCGCGGCTGGCGCGGTATTCATCATGTCTCCATGCTGATGCTCGTTGGCCTGTGCGCCGAACATTACCGTAGAAAGAAGGCCGAAAATGATCGTTTTAGCGATGTTATTCATGATTCATACTCCTGAAAGTTAATGAAAATTTATTCCACCCAGCCGCCACCCAGGGCGGTGAATAGCTTGATTTCGTTGACCTGGCGGGCGTAGTTGAGGTCCAGCAGGGTTTGCTGCGTCGTGAACAAAGAACGCTCGGCATCCAGCACCTCGATATAGCTCACCGCGCCGTGCTGATAGAGCGCCCTGGCACGCTGCTGCGTAATTTGCAGTGAGGAGAGGTAGCGTTGCTGGGCGCTGATTTGGTCAGCCAGGCTCTGGCGCAGGGCCAGCGCATCGGCAACATCTTTGAAGGCGGCCTGGATTTTTTGCTCGTAGTTCACCACCGACTGCTGCTGGCGGATTTCGGCGAGATCGAGATTGGCCTGATTACGTCCGGCATTAAAAATCGGCAATTCGATTTTGGGGACGAAATTCCACATCCCGCTGGCGGGATTAAATAAGCTGGACAGATCTGCGCTGCTGCCGGACACCGAGCTGGTTAAGGTAATCGACGGGAAAAAGGCCGCGCGCGCGGCGCCAATATTGGCGTTGGCGGCGCGTAAACCATGCTCGGCTTCTAAAATATCCGGGCGCTGCAACAGGATCTGCGATGACAACGCCGGGGGTAAGGCGACGCCGTTAATATCGAGAAGGCTGCTGGCCGCATCATCGGGCAGATGCTGATAGCTGCCCAGCAACAGCTGAAGGGCGTTGTTGGCCTGCACCAGTTCACCCTCGCGTTTGGCGATATCGGCGCGGGTGCTTTCGATAACCCCACGGGCCTGTTCCAGCGCGAGAACGTTGGTGCTGCCGGTCAGCAGCTGCTTCTCAACAAATGCGTAGGAGCGCTGATAGTTCTGCAAGGTTTCCCGGGCCACCTGCAGCTGAGCCCAGGCCAGGCGCTGGTTGAAATAGCTCTGCGAGACATTCGAGATTAATAAGATATGGACCGCCCGGCGGGCTTCTTCGCTGGCGAAATAGTTTTGCCGGTCCGCCTCGCTTAAGTTCTTCAGCCGACCAAAGAAATCGAGATCGAAGCTGAGGTTAAGTCCGGCCTGGTAATCGCTGTTGGTGGTGGTATCGCCTTTGAGCTTGCCGCCGTAGGTGGTGCTGGCGGCGCTATTCAGCTGCGGGTAGCGGTCGGCGTCAGTGACGCCATATTGCGCTCGCGCCTCCTGAACCTTGAGCGTCGCCATGCGCAAATCCCGGTTGGTCAGCAGCGCTTCGCCAATCAGCGCCTTTACCTGCGGGTCGACGAAAAACGTCCGCCAGCCGGTATCCTGATAGCTTGCCGGCATCGCGACCAGCTTGTTCTGGCTGCGCGAGAACTGCTGTGGCACCGGCGAGGCCGGCTGCTGGTACTCCGGTGCTAAAGACAGGCAGCCGGTCAGAACAAACATAACGCTGAGCGTGATGAGCTTTAATTTGCGCATAGAGCAGGACGTTTTTTGGCGATGAATGAATGACGGGTACTTTACAAAACGGCCTCTGTTCGACGCGTGACAGGAAAATGACAAAGCTGTCATTTTCCTGAGAATTCATTGCTATCCGGTTTGTCTCCACTAGAATTGGAAACCCGCACAAAAGGCGCGTGAAGGAGCATGTCATGAAGATTTTGATCGTCGAAGATGAGAAGAAAACCGGTGAGTACCTGACCAAAGGGCTGACGGAATCCGGTTTTGTCGTTGATCTGGCCGATAACGGTCTGAACGGCTATCACCTGGCGATGACTGGCGATTATGACCTGCTGATTCTCGATATTATGCTGCCGGATGTGAACGGCTGGGATATTGTCAGAATGCTGCGCGCTGCCAATAAAGGCATGCCTGTTTTGCTGCTGACCGCCCTGGGCACCGTTGAGCATAGGGTGAAAGGGCTGGAGCTGGGAGCTGATGACTATCTGGTGAAGCCGTTTGCGTTTGCCGAGCTGCTGGCGCGAGTCAGAACCTTGCTACGCCGCGGTACATCGACAATGGTTGAAAGCCAGTTTCAGGCGGCGAATTTGTCTGTTGATCTGGTGAGTCGCAAAGTCACCCGCGCTGGAACGCGTATCACCCTGACCAGTAAAGAGTTCACGCTGCTGGAGTTCTTTCTGCGTCATCAGGGAGAAGTGCTGCCCCGTTCGCTGATTGCTTCTCAAGTCTGGGATATGAACTTTGACAGTGATACCAACGCCATCGATGTGGCGGTCAAACGGCTGCGGGCCAAAATCGATAATGACTTTGAGCCGAAGCTAATCCAGACCGTGCGCGGCGTGGGCTATATGCTTGAGGTACCGGATGGCGAGTAAGCTGTTTCAGCGGCCTTTTTCGCTGGCCTCGCGGCTGACGTTTTTTATCAGCCTGGCCACGATTGTGGCGTTCTTTGCGTTCACCTGGATAATGATCCATTCGGTCAAAGCGCATTTTGAGGAACGTGACGTTCACGACTTAAAACAGCTGGCCACAACGCTTGAAACGGTGCTTAACCACGGCGAGTATTCGCAGGAACAGCGGCTGGATATTTTAAAAAACGTGATTGATGGTTATGCCAATGTCTTTATCTGCCTCGATGATGCCAACGGGAATATCCTTTTTCAGTCGCCGAATGGCCCGGACCTGAGCCATATCATGAGCACCTCCGGGCTGGCGGCCCGGTTGCAGGACGGGAGCGTAATTTCGTGGACCGATCCACACCCGCGGGCGATGACGCATGATAATCATCAGATGCAAACCCGCGCCTGGCGACTGATTATGCTGCCGCTCGGTAAAACGGCAGAAGGCAAACCGGCTTATCACCTGCTGATGGCGTTATCGATTGATTTTCATCTGCATTATATTAACGAGCTGAAGGCGAAGCTGATTTCGGCGGCGTCGGTTATCAGCATTCTTATCATCTTTATTGTGCTGTTCGTGGTGTATCAGGGACACAAGCCGATCCGCCAGGTCAGCCGGCAAATTCAAAATATCACGTCCAAAGATCTCGACGTCCGGTTAAACCCCGGGAGTGTTCCGGTGGAGCTGGAGCGGCTGGTGATTTCGTTTAACCATATGCTGGAACGTATTGAAGATGTCTTTACCCGCCAGTCCAACTTTTCTGCCGATATTGCCCATGAGATCCGCACGCCGATTACCAACCTGGTGACGCAAACGGAAATCGCGCTCAGCCAGACCCGTAGCCAGAAAGAGCTGGAAGATGTGCTGTATTCCAATCTGGAAGAGTTTTCGTGGATGTCACGGATGGTGAGCGACATGCTGTTTCTGGCGCAGGCGGACAACAATCAGCTGATCCCTGAGCAGAAAGCGCTGAATCTTGCCGATGAGGTCAACAAAGTGTTCGACTTCTTTGAAGCCTGGGCGGAGGAGAAGGAGGTGACGTTGCGTTTGACGGGTAACGCCTGCTGGGTAACCGGCGATCCGCTCATGCTGCGCCGGGCGATCAGTAATTTGCTGTCAAACGCCATTCGCTATACCCCGGGCCAGCAGGCGGTCACGATCCGAGTCAGCGAAAGCGCAGGACAGGCGAAGCTGGTGGTGGAAAATCCTGGTACACCGATTGCGGCTGAGCACTTACCCCGGCTGTTTGACCGTTTTTATCGCGTCGATCCTTCCCGTCAGCGTAAAGGCGAGGGCAGCGGTATTGGCCTTGCGATCGTGAAGTCTATTATCACTGCGCACCATGGCAGCGTGGTGGTGGAGTCCGACAGTCGCTCAACGCGCTTTATTGTCACCTTGCCAAAACAGATAGCGTAAATGCCAAAAGCCTGGCAAAACCAGGCTTTTGGCAACGCAAACATAGCGCAGCGAGATTACTCTTCGAAGTACCAGTAGCCTTGATTGATCAGGCGTACGAGGTCCGCCACAAAGGCCGGGTTCTGTAGCACATCGCCCAGCTCCTCCTGGCCCAGGGTGGTATATCGGCACAAGGCGTCGAGTGCGCTGGCATCGGTCGTTTCCAGCTGCTCGCTGTTCACAAAGAAGCTGTCGCCGATATGCAGGACCCGCAATCCGCTCAGACGGCACAGCTTTTCGCCACCCGCCAGCGCATCGACAACCTCTTCTTCAGCATACGGCGGCTCCGCCGGGGCGATATCCAGCTCGTGGCGCGGTGTGGTGGCGAAACGGCCAAACCACTGCTTAAAGTCTTCCGGCTGGTTAATCATGTCGATCATCATCGTGCGCAGGCGGTCAAGTTCGTACTCTTCTACCCGGCCCGGATGTTCGCGGCAGGTGAGGTCAGGATCGCTGTAGTGCTCGCCGCCAAGATCGTTTTCCAGCGCGTAGTCGGCAAAGCTACTGATCAGGTCACGACCGTTCGGTCCGCGGAAGCCAACGGAGTAGTTCAGTGCCGTCTCGTGGGTGATCCCGTCGTGCGGGAATCCTGGTGGGATATAAAGGATATCGCCCGGCTCGAGATCTTCATCGATAATCGGTGGGAAAGGATCGACATGCAGAAGCGCCGGATGCGGACAGAACTGGCGCATCGGCAGCTTGTCACCCACGCGCCAGCGACGGCTGCCCATTCCCTGAATAATAAAGACGTCATACTGATCGATGTGTGGGCCAACGCCGCCGCCGGGAACGGAGAATGAGATCATCAGATCATCAAGACGCCAGTCCGGCAGGACACGGAAGGGGCGTACCAGCTCGGCAGCCGGCATATGCCAATGGTTTACCGCCTGCGCCAGCAGCGACCAGCCGGTTTCGCCCAGACCATCAAAATGTTCGAACGGGCCGTTGCTCGCCTGCCACTGTTCGTTCACCAGGCTGACCAGCCGGCTGTCGACTTCCGGTTCCATGGCCAGACCCGCCAGCTCGTCCGGGGTGATCGGATCGACGAAGTTCGGGAAAGCATTCTTTAATACCACCGGCTGCTTTTGCCAGTACTTCTCTAAAAACTCGGGCCAGTTGATGTTCAGTTGATAAGCCATAGATTCACACCAGTAATGTAGAAACGGGCCTGATTATAGAAAGGAGTCGGCTGCGGGCGCTTTGTCATGAGTCAATCCAGCTGCTTAATTCGCCATAAGCAGTAGCGCACTGTGATGGTATTAAAGAAAGAGAGGGAAAAAATACGGGCGGCAAATACCGCGATCGAATTTTTTCGCCAAACGGTATTTTGGCTGATTTGCGCTGTAAGCCGCGTGGTTACTGGGTTTGTTCGTTTTTAGTTAACCGGGCTGGAAACAGAAAAGTTCAAATTATGAGCGCTTGATAAGTTTTTTGTATTTTAACGCTTGCCATACAAACAGAACTCCCTATAATGCGCTCCCACTGACACGGCAAATGTGAACAACTTCACAGATTAAGCCGGGTCGGAAGAGAAAAAATCCTGAACTTAAGGGTTGACTCTGAAAGAGGAAAGCGTAATATACGCCACCTCGCGACAGAGCGCTCAGCGCCGTCGCACTGCTCTTTAACAATTTATCAGACAATCTGTGTGGGCACTCAAAGTGACATGGATTCTTAACGTCCTCGGACGAAAAATGAATACCAAGTCTCTGAGTGAACACGTAATTCATTACGAAGTTTAATTCACGAGCATCAAACTTAAATTGAAGAGTTTGATCATGGCTCAGATTGAACGCTGGCGGCAGGCCTAACACATGCAAGTCGAGCGGTAGCACAGAAGAGCTTGCTCTTTGGGTGACGAGCGGCGGACGGGTGAGTAATGTCTGGGAAACTGCCTGATGGAGGGGGATAACTACTGGAAACGGTAGCTAATACCGCATAACGTCGAAAGACCAAAGTGGGGGACCTTCGGGCCTCATGCCATCAGATGTGCCCAGATGGGATTAGCTAGTAGGTGGGGTAATGGCTCACCTAGGCGACGATCCCTAGCTGGTCTGAGAGGATGACCAGCCACACTGGAACTGAGACACGGTCCAGACTCCTACGGGAGGCAGCAGTGGGGAATATTGCACAATGGGCGCAAGCCTGATGCAGCCATGCCGCGTGTATGAAGAAGGCCTTCGGGTTGTAAAGTACTTTCAGCGAGGAGGAAGGCGTTAAGGTTAATAACCTTAGTGATTGACGTTACTCGCAGAAGAAGCACCGGCTAACTCCGTGCCAGCAGCCGCGGTAATACGGAGGGTGCAAGCGTTAATCGGAATTACTGGGCGTAAAGCGCACGCAGGCGGTTTGTTAAGTCAGATGTGAAATCCCCGGGCTCAACCTGGGAACTGCATTTGAAACTGGCAAGCTTGAGTCTTGTAGAGGGGGGTAGAATTCCAGGTGTAGCGGTGAAATGCGTAGAGATCTGGAGGAATACCGGTGGCGAAGGCGGCCCCCTGGACAAAGACTGACGCTCAGGTGCGAAAGCGTGGGGAGCAAACAGGATTAGATACCCTGGTAGTCCACGCTGTAAACGATGTCGACTTGGAGGTTGTTCCCTTGAGGAGTGGCTTCCGGAGCTAACGCGTTAAGTCGACCGCCTGGGGAGTACGTACCGCAAGGTTAAAACTCAAATGAATTGACGGGGGCCCGCACAAGCGGTGGAGCATGTGGTTTAATTCGATGCAACGCGAAGAACCTTACCTACTCTTGACATCCACGGAATTTAGCAGAGATGCTTTAGTGCCTTCGGGAACCGTGAGACAGGTGCTGCATGGCTGTCGTCAGCTCGTGTTGTGAAATGTTGGGTTAAGTCCCGCAACGAGCGCAACCCTTATCCTTTGTTGCCAGCGGTTCGGCCGGGAACTCAAAGGAGACTGCCAGTGATAAACTGGAGGAAGGTGGGGATGACGTCAAGTCATCATGGCCCTTACGAGTAGGGCTACACACGTGCTACAATGGCATATACAAAGAGAAGCGACCTCGCGAGAGCAAGCGGACCTCATAAAGTATGTCGTAGTCCGGATCGGAGTCTGCAACTCGACTCCGTGAAGTCGGAATCGCTAGTAATCGTGGATCAGAATGCCACGGTGAATACGTTCCCGGGCCTTGTACACACCGCCCGTCACACCATGGGAGTGGGTTGCAAAAGAAGTAGGTAGCTTAACCTTCGGGAGGGCGCTTACCACTTTGTGATTCATGACTGGGGTGAAGTCGTAACAAGGTAACCGTAGGGGAACCTGCGGTTGGATCACCTCCTTACCTGAAAGAACCTGCCTTTGTAGTGTCCACACAGATTGTCTGATGAAAAGTAAATAGCAAGGCGTCTTGCGATTGAGACTTCAGTGTCCCCTTCGTCTAGAGGCCCAGGACACCGCCCTTTCACGGCGGTAACAGGGGTTCGAATCCCCTAGGGGACGCCACTTGCTGGTTTGTGAGTGAAAGTCGCCGACCTCAGTATCTCAAAACTGATTCTCCGGAATCATGTTTGAGATATTTGCTCTTTAAAAATCTGGATCAAGCTGAAAATTGAAACGACACACTGTTTCCTTTCTCCGTAATAAGAAAGGAAAAATGGTGTGTTCGAGTCTCTCAAATTTTCGCAATGCGAACTGTTTTACGAAACAGTTTCGGGTTGTGAGGTTAAGCGACTAAGCGTACACGGTGGATGCCCTGGCAGTCAGAGGCGATGAAGGACGTGCTAATCTGCGATAAGCGTCGGTAAGGTGATATGAACCGTTATAACCGGCGATTTCCGAATGGGGAAACCCAGTGTGTTTCGACACACTATCGTTAAGTGAATACATAGCTTAACGAAGCGAACCGGGGGAACTGAAACATCTAAGTACCCCGAGGAAAAGAAATCAACCGAGATTCCCCCAGTAGCGGCGAGCGAACGGGGAGCAGCCCAGAACCTGAATCAGTTTGTGTGTTAGTGGAAGCGTCTGGAAAGTCGCAGGGTACAGGGTGATACTCCCGTACACTAAAATGCATATTCTGTGAGTTCGAAGAGTAGGGCGGGACACGTGGTATCCTGTCTGAATATGGGGGACCATCCTCCAAGGCTAAATACTCCTGACTGACCGATAGTGAACCAGTACCGTGAGGGAAAGGCGAAAAGAACCCCGGCGAGGGGAGTGAAAAAGAACCTGAAACCGTGTACGTACAAGCAGTGGGAGCCTCTTTATGGGGTGACTGCGTACCTTTTGTATAATGGGTCAGCGACTTATATTCTGTAGCAAGGTTAACCGTATAGGGGAGCCGCAGGGAAACCGAGTCTTAACTGGGCGTTAAGTTGCAGGGTATAGACCCGAAACCCGGTGATCTAGCCATGGGCAGGTTGAAGGTTGGGTAACACTAACTGGAGGACCGAACCGACTAATGTTGAAAAATTAGCGGATGACTTGTGGCTGGGGGTGAAAGGCCAATCAAACCGGGAGATAGCTGGTTCTCCCCGAAAGCTATTTAGGTAGCGCCTCGTGAACTCATCTTCGGGGGTAGAGCACTGTTTCGGCTAGGGGGTCATCCCGACTTACCAACCCGATGCAAACTACGAATACCGAAGAATGTTATCACGGGAGACACACGGCGGGTGCTAACGTCCGTCGTGAAGAGGGAAACAACCCAGACCGCCAGCTAAGGTCCCAAAGTCATGGTTAAGTGGGAAACGATGTGGGAAGGCACAGACAGCCAGGATGTTGGCTTAGAAGCAGCCATCATTTAAAGAAAGCGTAATAGCTCACTGGTCGAGTCGGCCTGCGCGGAAGATGTAACGGGGCTAAACCATGCACCGAAGCTGCGGCAGCGACGCTTATGCGTTGTTGGGTAGGGGAGCGTTCTGTAAGCCGTTGAAGGTGGCCTGTGAGGGTTGCTGGAGGTATCAGAAGTGCGAATGCTGACATAAGTAACGATAAAGCGGGTGAAAAGCCCGCTCGCCGGAAGACCAAGGGTTCCTGTCCAACGTTAATCGGGGCAGGGTGAGTCGACCCCTAAGGCGAGGCCGAAAGGCGTAGTCGATGGGAAACAGGTTAATATTCCTGTACTCGGTGTTACTGCGAAGGGGGGACGGAGAAGGCTATGTTAGCCGGGCGACGGTTGTCCCGGTTTAAGCATGTAGGCGGAGCGTTTAGGTAAATCCGGACGCTTATTAAACGCTGAGGTGTGATGACGAGGCACTACGGTGCTGAAGTAACAAATGCCCTGCTTCCAGGAAAAGCCTCTAAGCATCAGGTAACATCAAATCGTACCCCAAACCGACACAGGTGGTCAGGTAGAGAATACCAAGGCGCTTGAGAGAACTCGGGTGAAGGAACTAGGCAAAATGGTGCCGTAACTTCGGGAGAAGGCACGCTGATGGTAGGTGAAGTGACTTGCTCACGGAGCTGAAATCAGTCGAAGATACCAGCTGGCTGCAACTGTTTATTAAAAACACAGCACTGTGCAAACACGAAAGTGGACGTATACGGTGTGACGCCTGCCCGGTGCCGGAAGGTTAATTGATGGGGTTATCCGTAAGGAGAAGCTCTTGATCGAAGCCCCGGTAAACGGCGGTACGTAACTATAACGGTCCTAAGGTAGCGAAATTCCTTGTCGGGTAAGTTCCGACCTGCACGAATGGCGTAATGATGGCCAGGCTGTCTCCACCCGAGACTCAGTGAAATTGAACTCGCTGTGAAGATGCAGTGTACCCGCGGCAAGACGGAAAGACCCCGTGAACCTTTACTATAGCTTGACACTGAACATTGAGCCTTGATGTGTAGGATAGGTGGGAGGCTTTGAAGTGTGGACGCCAGTCTGCATGGAGCCAACCTTGAAATACCACCCTTTAATGTTTGATGTTCTAACGTAGACCCGTGATCCGGGTTGCGGACAGTGTCTGGTGGGTAGTTTGACTGGGGCGGTCTCCTCCTAAAGAGTAACGGAGGAGCACGAAGGTTAGCTAATCCTGGTCGGACATCAGGAGGTTAGTGCAATGGCATAAGCTAGCTTGACTGCGAGCGTGACGGCGCGAGCAGGTGCGAAAGCAGGTCATAGTGATCCGGTGGTTCTGAATGGAAGGGCCATCGCTCAACGGATAAAAGGTACTCCGGGGATAACAGGCTGATACCGCCCAAGAGTTCATATCGACGGCGGTGTTTGGCACCTCGATGTCGGCTCATCACATCCTGGGGCTGAAGTAGGTCCCAAGGGTATGGCTGTTCGCCATTTAAAGTGGTACGCGAGCTGGGTTTAGAACGTCGTGAGACAGTTCGGTCCCTATCTGCCGTGGGCGCTGGAGAATTGAGGGGGCTGCTCCTAGTACGAGAGGACCGGAGTGGACGCATCACTGGTGTTCGGGTTGTCATGCCAATGGCATTGCCCGGTAGCTAAATGCGGAAAAGATAAGTGCTGAAAGCATCTAAGCACGAAACTTGCCCCGAGATGAGTTCTCCCTGACTCCTTGAGAGTCCTGAAGGAACGTTGAAGACTACGACGTTGATAGGTCGGGTGTGTAAGCGTAGCGATACGTTGAGCTAACCGATACTAATGAACCGTGAGGCTTAACCTTACAACGCCGAAGCTGTTTTGGCGAAGAGACGAAATTGATTTTCAGCCTGATGACAGATTATTCACTGCGCAGAGATGCGGGGTGGAAACAGAATTTGCCTGGCGGCAATAGCGCGGTGGTCCCACCTGACCCCATGCCGAACTCAGAAGTGAAACGCCGTAGCGCCGATGGTAGTGTGGGGTCTCCCCATGTGAGAGTAGGGAACTGCCAGGCATCAAACAAGTAAGAAGCCCATCCTGACGGATGGGCTTTTTGCGTTTTTGCCGGTACTGCCGGGTAGCCCGGACAAGGCGCCGCGCGCCGCCTCCGGGGAAATATCTCAGCCAGTGGCT
Organism: Klebsiella sp. I138; assembly: GCF_051131765.1. NCBI lineage: Bacteria > Pseudomonadati > Pseudomonadota > Gammaproteobacteria > Enterobacterales > Enterobacteriaceae > Klebsiella > Klebsiella sp. I138. The sequence continues at coordinate 3,482,038 of NZ_CP180447.1, read as the reverse complement.
CCACATACAGGGGCTGAGCGGTTTTTATTCTGCTTTAATCTCCTATCCCCCATTCTCTTATTCCTGCAGCAGAGTACGTCCTGCCAAATAATTAAATATCATTCGCTGACTTTAACTAAAATATAAAGCAAGAAACTATTCATGGCGTGAAAATATAACGCCAAAAAATAAATTGAGGCATTTGAATTTATTATTCAAATATATTTATTTTCATTAATTTTTATATTATCGATATGTTTGTAGGTTATTTAACGCATATTTAACGACGCGTGCTGTTGTAACTGGACTTTCAAGATGAAATGTTTTAGTGTCATTAACAGTTTGTTAACTCGATCGAGTTCGTGTCACTGAAATTTCGATATAATGTAGCGCGTACGATCTGTATTAAAGCTATCCCGATGTCGCTGAGATACGCCACCGCCACAAAACAGTCTGGTTTGTGTGGCATAAATGCTATCAAGCGGCACGATGAGAATAAAAATGAAGATCCTTTTAAAATGGCCGCCTTTGCGCCAGCTCATAAGCTACCTACAAGAACGCTTCACCTTTCTGGTTCTGCTCTGCTGGCCGGCGATTATCTGGGTGGCTTGTCGGATATGCGTCTGGATCGCTGACAGCGTGCTGCTGCTGATCGGGAAACCGTTAAGTGAATCCTTTACCGTCTACCTTCAGCCGCTGATGACGTTCAGCGCCCTAATCCGCATTTCTCTGAGCTGGCTGGTCCTGCTCTTTATCCTGTTCAGCATGGCAATGGGCTTTACCTGGCTGCTACGTCGCGTAATAAACCGCAAGAGCTGACCTTTCGTTCTTATTACCGCTGGCCGCCACCGCTGGTGACGGCCAGAACTCCCCCTTCAGGCCATCGCGCCAATCGTCTTACGAAAACGCAGCAGAGCGACAGTAAAGAACACTCCGCCGATGGCCAACAGGGTTAAAAACTGCGGCCAGACAATGGTAAAGTCGGCACCACGATACAGAATTGCCTGCGCCAGGCTGACAAAATGGGTTGTCGGCATGGTTAACATTATATCCTGTACCGCCTGGGGCATACTCTCCCGCGGGGTTGAGCCGCCGGAAAGCATCTGCAGCGGCAGCAGTACCAGGATCATCAGCAGTCCCAGCTGCGGCATTGAGCGCGCTACCGTCCCCATAAAAATACCGATTGAGGTGGTCGCGAACAGGCTCAGTGCCACGCCCAACATAAACAGCGGGATTGAACCTTCAATCGGCACCTGTAGCACTCCCTGGACCATGAGCAACAGCGAAAGCCCGGAAACAACCAGCACGACCAGCCCCATCGACCAGATTTTTGCCAGCATAATTTCGAACGGTGTCACCGGCATGACCAGCAGGTGTTCGACCGTACCGTGCTCCCGCTCGCGGATCAGCGCCGATCCGGTCAGCACGATCGCCAGCATGGTGATGTTATTGATGATGGCCATGACTGCACCAAAACGCTCTTGTTCGAGGTTGGGGTTAAAGCGCATCCGCACCGCCAGCTCAACCGGTAGGGTTGCGTTATCCCGATAGCGGGCCACAAAGCTGTTCACCTCCCCGCTAATAATATTCTGGATATAACCATTGCCGGTAAACGCCTGACTCATGCGTGTGGCGTCGACGTTAACCTGAATTTCCGGCTGCCGTCCGGCGAGCACATCACGCTGAAAGTTGGGGGGAATATTAATGGCAAAGGTATAGTTCCCGGCGTCCAGCCCGGCATCCATCTGATCTTCATTAATCAGCTCCGGCGGTAAAAACCACGGTCGATAAAAGCCGTTGATAATACGCGAGGAGAGCTGTGACTTATCCATATCGGCAATAGCGATAGGCGCCAGATGCAGGGACCCTGGCATTACGGTCGCTGAGGAATAGACCGAGACGGTGAAGGCGAACAGGATTAAGGTCAGCATCGCCTTATCGCCGAGTAGACTGCGCAGTTCTTTGACACCGAGATTATAAATATTGCGTAATCCGCGCATCATCCCTCCTGTTTTTTCAGCAGCCACACGCTGAGGCCGAGCACCAGCGGGACAGCAATCAGCAGCGGGATAAAGGACGCCCATAAATCCGTCAGATTCAGGGCTTTTGAAAACGTCCCGCGAGCGATGGTCAGAAAATGGCTGGTCGGGTAAATTTGACCAATCCAGCGGCCTGGCCCCTCCAGCGAAGCGACCGGGTCAATCATGCCGGAAAACTGCGTGGCCGGTATCAGCGTGATAATGGCGGTACCGAAGATGGCTGCAATCTGGCTTTTCATAAAGGTGGAGATCAGAAGTCCCAACCCGGTGGCGATGGTGACATAGAGCAGTGCCGCCAGGGTCAGGGTCAGAAAGCTGCCCTTATGCGCCACGCCAAACACAAAGACCGACAGCGCGCACAGCAGGAAGAAGTTAAACATGCCCAGCACGATGTACGGCACCTGTTTACCCAATAGAAACTCGCTGCGGGTCGTCGGCGTAACGTACAGATTAATGATGGAACCCAGCTCCTTTTCGCGGACTACGCTCAGCGCGCTGAGCATTGCCGGGATCATCATCAGCAGCAGCGGGATCACCGCTGGAACGATGGCTGGCAGACTTTTCACATCCGGGTTATAGCGATAGCGCGTCTCAATGGATATCAGCGACGTATCGCGCCCCGGCGTCGCCTGCCGCCCTGCCATCTCCTGTAACCAGGCCAGATGCATAGACTGAACGTAGCCGCGCACCGTCTCGGCCCGATTCGGCATGGCGCCGTCCACCCAGACGCCAATGTTGACCGGGGTGCCGCGGGCAATATCGCGGCCGAAATTAGGCGGAATTTCAATGGCGACGGCCAGCTCGCCGTTGCGCATCCGTCTGTCCAGTTCGCTATAGCTCTGTAGCGGGGGCTGCTCAATGAAGTAGCGTGAACCGGCTATATTCTGTGACCAGCCCTGGCTGCTGAGGGTCTGGTCGCGATCGAGTACCGCGAAACGCAGGTCTTCCACATCCATGCTAATGCCATATCCCATAATGAACATCAGAATCACGGTACCCAGCAGAGCCAGGGTTGAGCGCACCGGATCGCGCCGGAGCTCCAGCGCTTCACGACGGCTGTAGCTAAAGAGTCGGCGCAGGCTAAACGCCTGTCGTGGGGCGGCGGTCCTGGTCGAGGCGTTTACCGGCGGGGCAGGCGGTATGTCATCGACGGGCTGTTGGGCATCCTGCAGCCAGGCGATAAACGCCTCTTCGAGGTTGGCTGCGCCGCGCTGTGCAACCAGCGCCTGCGGCGTATCGCTGGCCAGCACCTTCCCGGCGTGCATGAGTGAAATACGATCGCAGCGCTCGGCTTCATTCATAAAGTGGGTCGAGATAAAAATCGTCACCCGATCCTGGCGGGCGAGATCGACCATCAGCTGCCAGAACATGTCCCTGGCGACCGGATCGACACCGGAAGTCGGTTCATCGAGGATCAGCATTTCCGGGCGATGGATCACCGCTACGGCGAGAGAAAGCCGCTGGCGAATACCTAACGGCAGGGACGCGGGCAGAGTATCTTCGACCTCCGTTAACATAAAGCGTTGACTCATTTCCGCCACCCGACCGGGGATCTCGGCATCCGGGATGTGAAATAAACGGGCGTGAAGCTCAAGGTTCTGCCGGACGGTCAGTTCGCTGTAGAGGGAGAACGCCTGCGACATGTAACCAACGCGGCGGCGAGTGGCAATATCCTTTGGATCGACCGGCTGGCCAAATAGCCAGGCCTCACCTTCGCTGGCGGGGAGCAGACCGGTTAGCATTTTCATGGTGGTTGATTTACCGCAGCCGTTTGAGCCGAGGAAACCAAAAATTTCTCCCCGGGCGATGCGGAAGTTCACATGGTCGACCGCCACGAAGTTGCCAAAGCGCATGGTCAGGCCACGGGCTTCAATCGCGATTTCATTGTCCAGAGCGTTGCGCGGTGTAATGATAACTTCTTTGTGCGCCTCACGCTGGGCTGCGGGCAGCAGGGCGATAAACGCCTGCTCGAGCGTCTGGCTGTGGGTTTGGGCTTTGAGCTCTTCGGCGCTGCCGGTGGCCAGCACTTCCCCCGCGTTCATGGCGACCAGCCAGTCGAAGCGCTCCGCCTCTTCCATATAGGCCGTCGCAACCAGTACGCTCATTTCAGGCTGACGCTGGCGAATGCTGTCAATTAGCTCCCAGAACTGGGCGCGAGAAAGCGGGTCAACGCCGGTGGTGGGCTCATCAAGGATCAGCAACTGCGGATCGTGGATCAGCGCACAGCACAGGCCGAGTTTTTGCTTCATCCCGCCGGATAATTTCCCGGCGGGGCGGTCGCGGAAAGGGGCCAGTCCGGTACTGTGCAGGAGTTCATCGATGCGGGTCTCGCGCTCGGCTTTATCATGCCCAAACAGGCGGGCAAAGAAGTCGACGTTTTCATACACCGAAAGAGTGTGGTAGAGGTTTTTGCCTAGCCCCTGCGGCATCCAGGCAATTTTGGGGCAGACGTCGCGGCGATGACGTGCATCGCGCATATCACCGCCAAGCACCATCACGTTGCCTTGTTCAATGGCCCGCGCTCCGGAAATCAGCGACAGCAGGCTCGATTTGCCGACGCCGTCAGGCCCAATCAGGCCCACCATCCGGCGAGCGGGAATACTCAGGCAAATATCCCGCAGCGCGACGGTGGCGCCAAAATGCTGCCCGACGTGTTCCAGCAGGGCGACCGGTGGGTGAGTATCCTGCTGAACGTCTCTCATTGCGGCAACCTCACCGCGAGCGCGTCAGGCCACGTCTGCTGGCTATTCAGCCGGACATATGCCATCCCGGGCAGGCCGGTTTTGACATACTCAAGATGCTGTTCCAGCAGCTCCGGCGGGATGCGGGCCTTCACCCGGAACATCAGCTTCAGTCGTTCATCGCTGGTTTCTACCGTCTTTGGCGTAAACTGCGCCACGCTGGCAACAAAGGTGATATTCGCAGGGATAGTCAGATCTGGCGCCGCATCCAGTACGATACGCGCTTCGCTGCCCAGCGCCAGCAGGCCAGCCTGTTCGGTTGGCAGGAAGAAGGTCATGTAGACATCGGAGAGGTCGACCATATTCAGCACCCGGCCGCCGGCGGCCAGGACTTCGCCCGGCTCGGCCACGCGATACTGAATTCGGCCGTCGCGCGGCGCTTTGAGTTCACTATCGTCAATATCGGCGAGGATGCGTCGTTCGGTGGCCTGAGCAGCTTCAACGCGGGTTTGGGCCTGGATAATGCTGGTTCGGGCGGCTTCAATTGCGGCTCTCGCCGCAGAAACCTGGGCTCTGGCAGATTCGAGCGCTGCCCGGGCGCTTTCCGCTGCCGCCTGGTCATCGTCGAGCTGCTGCGCTGAAACCGCTCCGCGCTGCGATAGCGCGCTGGAGCGCACGTGACGTTTCGCGGTGGAATTTAGCTCCGCCTGCCGCTGTTTCACTACCGCTTCGGTGGCGCGCATTTCGCTTTGCCGCTGATCGAGCAGCGCTTTGGCGGCGGCAACCGCGCTTTCAGCTTCCTTTATCTGGGCTGCGGCTTCGAGGCGCTGTTCGTTAAGCACCCGAATATCCATACGCGCCAGCACATCGCCCTTGTGAACGAACTGGCCCTCTTTGACCAAAATGGTGTCGATGCGTCCGGCGGTCTTGGTCGCGATATCCACCTCGGTGGCTTCTATCCTGCCGTTGCTACTGGCAAAACCCTCCGGAAGTCCCGGCGGACGTAGCGTCCACCATATCAGGGCGGCGATAACCGCCAGCAGTCCGACAAGGCACCAGGCCCAATGCTGTTTGATTTTGTCCATACGCTACTCGCTCTGTTCCATATTGCTGAGTGATGCGCGTTTCTTCCCTCGGGCAAACGAAGTTTTATCTCTTTGAAAAATAGAGGAATTGAGAGGCAAGGCCGACCGGGTCGCGAATCCAGCTGCGCGGCTAACCGGTGAAAAAGATGTGCTACGAATGTGGTCATCATCAGCAATCCTGGCCTTAAATGAAACACGCATAAATATAGCTATCGTCTATGGGATACTAGCATTTGTATTGAGTATGTCCATACGATAAACATGGGGTATTGATGTACATCGCGAATCGCCGCCGATGGCGGTACGGGAAAGCGTAAAAAACGATTGCTGCATTTTCAATCTGGTTGACCAGGGCGAACTGTTGTATGATTTGCGGCCTTGAAAATAGACCCATGTCGGCGAGTGCTTTATTCAATGAGCGATGAAAGCAAAAAATATATCTCAGTTATTTTTAAGGAATGGCTGCCGCTGTACGACAGCCTGACGCCGGAAGTGAAGGCGGTTCTTAAAGATATTGCCGCAGAGCAGTCAGCAGCTCTGGCCGCTCGTTTCTATGATTTTATTTTTCAGGATCCCGATATTGCCCGTCACCTGACTTATGATCTGGTGCAGGAGCGCCTTAGTCGTTCGCTGGCCGTATGGGTCCACGACATCTTGACCTGCGAGAAAGATCAGCTGCAGGCGCTGGCTGAAAGGCAATACCATATCGGCAGTATTCACGCCCGCATCGGTATCCCCGCCGAGGCCGTGCTGCGGGGTGCCCGTCAGCTCAAGGCCGGGCTGATTGAACATGTGCGGGATAACGATAAGATTGACCACTCCACCGGCCTTGCGACCATCCACTACGCGGTGATGGCGATTAATATGGCCATCGAGATGATGTGCCATGCCTACACCTTATCGCACTATCGGGCGACAAGAAATGAAGAGGCGTATCGCCTGTATAGCCTGATGGATAATGTGCCGATGGAATATGGCAAACAGCAGGCCTCGCTCTCCGGTTGGGAAAATAGCGCTATTTTTAATATCGTGAGTGAAAATAAGACCGATATTAACGGCACGTTATTATCTGAATCCGAATTCGGCCTGTGGTTCCGCCATAAATGCGTGCGTTACTTTAACAAGAATGCGCAGATGAAAGAGATTACCGGTTTAATTAACCAGGTGGACAGCTTAATCGCCGGCTGGAAATCCTCAGAAGACAGCGCAGAATATAAAAATACGCAGGGCTTACTCCAGAACATCCACATCCATTGTCAGCAAATCAGCAGCCAGCTCGGGGTTATCTTCAGCAGTCTGTCGCAGATGCAAAACGGTAAAGACTCCCTGACCAGCCTGCTAAACCGCCGCTACCTGCCGGTGGTCCTCAAACATGAGGTCACGCTCGCCATGGAACATGAGCTGCCGATGACGGTGGCAATTGTGGATATCGACCATTTTAAAGAGATTAACGATAACTGGGGCCACATGGTGGGCGACCGGGCGATTAAGCACGTTGCCGACCTGCTTAGCGATAACATCCGTTCCAGCGATTATATCTTCCGCTATGGCGGCGAGGAGTTTCTGCTGGTTCTGGTGGAAACCGGCGCGGCCGAAGCCTTTGCGCTCCTTGAACGCTTACGAAAAAGCATCAGTCAGCTCCCGTTTAACGTCGGTGGAGAGACCAATATTGCGATTACTGCCAGTATTGGCTATGCCGTGCATACCGGCCACCCGGATTATAATCGGCTGCTGCGCGACGCCGACAGCGCGCTGTACGTTGCCAAGCGTAACGGGCGCGACTGCGTGAAGATGCACGAGGGTGAGCATGATCCGCACGACTAAAGCACCGCGCCCCGGGTGTTCAGAACAGCACGGGTAACCCTAATCCACGCATCACCTCATGCAGCGTCTGCTGTGTGAGGCGGTGCGCCCGCTCGCTGCCCTGGCGCAGCAGTTCCAGCAGCATCCCTTTATCCGCAATAAACGTTGCCCGACGTTCGCGAATCGGCGCCAGCAGCGTCTGCAAACACTCCTCCAGTGCGTTTTTGCACTGACGGTCACCCAGGCCGCCGCGTTGATAGTGCGCCTTCATATCGGCGACGAAGGCGCTGTCGGGATGAAAGGCATCAAGGTAAGTAAAGACCACATTGCCTTCGATTTGGCCTGGGTCGCTGACCCGCAAATGCGTCGGGTCGGTATACATTGCACTGACCGCGCGATGAATGTGTTCTTCGCTGGCCGAGAGCGTGAGCGTATTGCCCAGCGATTTTGACATCTTGGCACCGCCGTCAATGCCGGGCAGGCGACTGACGTCGCTGAGCAGCGCCCGACAGTGCTGCAACACCGGCGTGGTGGTCAGGCTATTCATTTTGTGGACGATCTCATTGGTCTGCTCGATCATCGGCAGCTGATCGTCGCCAACCGGCACCAGCCCGGCTTTAAATGCGGTGATATCGGCGGCCTGGCTGATGGGATAGGCCAGAAAACCGACCGGCAGCGAGCGGGAGAACCCCTTCTGCGCGATTTCACTTTTGACCGTCGGATTACGCTCGACGCGGGCGACGGTGACGATATTCATATACAGCGCGCTCAGCTCCGCGAGGGCGGGCAGGGCCGATTGCAGGCAAATCGTTGTTTTGTGCGGATCGATACCCACCGCCAGATAATCGGCCATCACCTCAAAAATATTGCTGCTGATTTTCTGCGGATCGCTGCCGTTGTCCGTTAGCCCCTGAAGGTCGGCAATGAGGATAAACTGCTGGTGGTCATGCTGAAGCTGCACTCGCTGGCGCAGAGACCCCACGTAATGGCCGAGATGCAGCTGGCCGGTAGGGCGGTCGCCGGTAAGAATGGTTGGTGTTGTGTTCATCAGAGACTCCTTACGATGCTGTTAAGCCGAAAGACGTCGCTTGATAAACAATAAAGCCGCCTTCCGGCGGCTTTAAAAATGGAAACGTAAATCGTGCCGCCTGTTATGCAGGCAGCCACCAACGATATGGGCGGGCAATGACAACGATTCTGTTCATCAGACTATCCTGCCACGAAACGGGCGCGGGGTAAACCCACGCGCCGTAGGCTTCTTCGCTTACATTGTCGAGAAGACGTTCATAATGATGCCGCCGGAAATAATCAGCACCATGGCGAAGATCGCCGGCAGATCCGGTTTTTGCTTATAGAGGATCATGGAGCAAATGGTGACGCCGACGATCCCAAAACCGCACCACAGCGAATACGCGACGCCCACCGGGATGGTGCTCATCGCGCGGGTGAGGGCGAAATAACACAGTGAATAGGCGCAGACCACCAGCACCGAAGGCGCCAGCTTGCTAAAGCCGTTGGTTTTTTTGATCATCGACGTGCCGGTAATTTCTGAGCCGATTGACAGCGCCAGCCATAAGAATCCGAGATTAAACATATGCTATTCCTTTCCTGTTAGTTGGCGATCTTTTTGTCCAGAGAGGTAACCGGCTCGGCGGGCGTATCGACACTCTCCTCGCTGCCCATTTTCGAGAACAGATTCATGATAACGATGCCGCTGGCGATAATGGCCATGCCGATAATTGCCGCGGTATCCGGGTGCTGGCCGTAAAATGCCATCCCCAGCGTCGAGACCACCAGGATGCCGGTCCCGGACCAGGTGGCGTATGCCAGGCCAACGGGAATATCTTTTACCGCGCGGGAAAGGGAGTAGTAGCAGGTGCAGTACAGTACCACCAGCAGTCCGAGCAGCAGCATTTTGGTCATCCCTTCGCTGCTACCGAACATTTTCAGGGTGGAAGTGGCCGAGGTTTCCGAGAGGATAACCAACAGCATCCATAGCCAGCATTTTGTTTTTGAAGACATAATAAACTCCGGGTCTATTTATTAAGGTAGGGTTCTTTTTTTCTGTTTTTTAAAAAATCGATAGCAGCATCGGTCAGGACGACATCGGGTGCGCAAGCCAGCGCCGGATTATTCACGATGTCTGTGACAGTGAGATAACGACGTGCGCCGGTAGCCGGAGCCTGGGCGATCGCCACACTTTCCGCTGCTAGCTTCTCCAGCAGCTCATTCATGGTGCACAGCGTCACACCGCACTCCGTCAGCCTGGCCAGCGTAGACTGTATATGACTGGCGTAAGGCGTATCGTTCGCGGCTCCGCGCAGCTGGTTTAATTCGCTGGCCGGATCGCAGTGATAGCGCAGCGCCAGCACCGGCAGGCCGGCAAGCAGAGCGTCATGCAACCGTCTGGCTGCCGGGCTTTGCAACGTACCGCTCACCAGATCGGCCGCCAGCGGATAGTCGAGAAACGGCAGGACTACGGCCCGCCAGGCCGCCGACGGCAGCGACTCCGGCCAGGCGCTGGACGGCAGAATTTCACCCATTGCCTGCCACTGTTCGGCATCCGAAATCCCTTCATCCAGCGCGAGCTGCAGACGTTGCCCGCTTCCTGCCAGGCGGCTCCGGATGGCCTGGCGGTAGCCCGTGGCCGGGCCTACCATCACCAGTATCGGTGGCCGTAGCCTGTGGATAATCCGCGTCACGAGGCGGTCGATCTCTTCATCGGTCATGGCTGGCCTCCGTTAAGCGATGAGCGTGACCTGAGCGCCGTTTTTCAGTCCGGCGGCGTTGGCTTCTTCGGTATCAATGTGGAACTCCAGGACAAAATCATCCCGCACGCGGACCACGACTTCATCAAAGGTCAGCTGGCGTTCGCCCCGGCTGCCTACACGAACCTTCTGCCCGTTGCTGACGTTCAACCGCCGCGCATCCTGCGGTGACATATGTATATGCCGCCAGGCGCAGATCACCTGAGAATGCAGCTCCACATGACCTGCCGGGCCGATCAGTAGCGCATTGCCCGCATTGTCCAGTTGACCAGATTCGCGTACCGGCGCGGCTATTCCGAGAGTGAAGCAGTCGGCGCGGGAAATTTCCAGTTGCGTGACCGGACGGGTGGGTCCGAGGACGCGAACGTGGGCCAGTGTACCTTTTGGCCCGACAACGGTGACGCACTCCTGAGCGGCAAACTGTCCTGGCTGGCGCAGCGGTTTAAACGGCGTCAGCGCATAGCCCTGGCCAAACAGCGCCTCAACATCCTGCTGTGACAGATGCACGTGGCGGTTCGAGATACCGACCGGGATATCCGGCGCGATGCGCGTCAGCCGGGCGGTGATTTTTTCATGTAGCAGGGTGTCGATCATGCCTTCTTCCCTTTCTTCATCGCGGCATTTTTATCTTCTGGCTCTCCCGCCGCTGGCGGCGATGGCGGCGTCTGTGGCGCGATTGCTTCCGCCGGCGCCGGAATCATGCTTTTCGTGTCAGCGTGTTTCACGGCTGGTTTTGCTGCCGGATGGCCTTTCAGATGACGAAGGGCTGCCACCACGCTGGGTTCCGGACGGGCGATAACCAACGAGCCGATAACCTGGTCTGCGGCAACGACCTCGATGCCGCGCTCAATAGCGGCGTGGATGGCGCTGATTTCGCCTTCGAAGCAGACGCTGACCAGCCCCGACCCGATTTTTCGATAGCCAATGCAGGTCACGCCCGCGGCCTTACAGGCAGCATCTACGGCCTGAATGGCGGCGACCAGCCCTCGCGTTTCAATTACGCCTAAACTTTTCATTGTCGGCTCCTGTTAATGGCGGACTAAGCGAATATCAAAATCAAATTGTGTGAAGAACGTCTCCAGCTGGCTCAGTTCCTCGGGCGAATAAGATGGATCCTGGGTAATGGGGTAGGGCATATCCAGGCGTTCATATTTTTTTCGCCCCAGCTGGTGGTACGGCAACATATCGATACGGCGGATATTTCCGCGCTTCGCCAGCTTCTGCACATAATCAATTGCGCCGGTAATGGCATCCCACGAATCGTTATATCCACGAACCAGCGGCATACGCACAATGACGTTGGCGCCGGAATCCACCAGCCATTCCAGATTGCGGCGAATACCTTCATTGCCGATACCAAATAACGTTTTATGGTGCGCGCTATCTATTTGCTTAATATCGAATAAGAAGGTGTCGGTGACCGGCGCCAGCTTTTGATAATTTGCCAGCGGCGTCGTGCCCTGGGTTTCAACGGCGGTATTGAGCATCATCTTTTTGCATTCGCTGAACAGCGCCACGGCAAAGTCGGTTTGCAGGCTCATTTCGCCGCCGCCGATGGTCACGCCGCCGCCGGAAGCAATATAGAAGTCATAATCCTGCATGATGATTTCCATCAGTTCGCTGACGGTGACGTCTTTACCCATAATATCCAGCGCGTTCTGAGTGCAAATCTCCTCGCATTTACGGCAGCCGATACAGTCTTTATTGCGGTCGACGAAATGTTTCATCTCGCCGTTTTCTTCTGCCCGATAATGAATTCCGGCCGGACAGACGTTGACGCAGTCACCGCAGTTAATGCATTTGTCGTGCGAGAACATCACCTGGAACTGGCTATTCAGCCCCTCCGGATTTGCGCACCATGGGCAGCGTATATTGCAGCCTTTGAAAAAAACCAGCGTGCGAATACCATCCCCGTCGTAGATCGAATATTTCTGAATATTGAAAATTCGTCCGGTTAATTCTTGATTCACGCTTGCCTCCAGAAAAAATAGCCAGGACATCCTTGTCCAAAAACGTCCGTGTCTTTATCAGAACTTCTCAATCACCGTCCGGCTGATGATCTCGTCCTGAACTTCTTTGCACAGCTCAACGAAATAGGCGCTGTAGCCGGCGACGCGGACGATCAGGTCACGATATTTCTCCGGCTCCTGCTGGGCTTTTTTCAGCACCTCGTTATCGACGTAGCTGAACTGCATCTGGCCGTTGCCGAGAATCGATGCTGTGCGCAGCAGAGTGATCAGGCCATGGCGCCCCTCTGGTGTATCCAGCAACCCTTTGAGGAACTTGAAGTTATGCACCATGCCGATATTCATGGTCTCCACGTTCATCTTGCTCACTGACTTGATGATGGCGGTTGGACCTTGTTTATCTGCCCCCTGCGTCGGGCTGATACCGTCGGAAAGCGGCATCCATGCCAGGCGGCCGTTCGGCGTGGCGTTGGTCAGCTCGCCAATCGGCGTGTTGTTGGAGATAGACAAGGTGCCGTGGCTGAGTGTGGAGTAGAGCATCTTGTACTGACGACACTCTCTTTCTGTCCACTCGGTGATATCCAGTGCGTACTGGTCAACGTAGTTATCATCGTTACCGTATTTCGGCGCGTTAAGGCAGTCGCGGCGCAGCGCCTCAAAGCCTTCGAAGTTCGCCAGCATCGCATCGCGCATCTGCTCGAGGGTGTATTTCTTATCTTCGTAGACCAGCTTGCGGATGGCGGCGAGGGAGTCGACGTAGGTTGCCAGTCCGGAGAAGATCAGTCCCGGTCCGTGGTTGACCATCGCGCCACCGGCGGCGACGTCCTTACCTTGCTCCATGCAGCCTTCCACCAGCAGTGACATCAGCGGTTTTGGCGCCACGTCGCGGTGAACGCGCTGGCTGATCACCGTCCCAATCGCCGACAGGCGGACGATATGGGCAATCTGCTTTTTCACCGCCGCATCGAATTCTTCGAAGGTGTGCAGGTCGCGCAGGTCGCCGGTATCCAGCCCTTGATAGCTATCAAACAGCACCATCCGGCCGCGGTTGAGCACAAATTCGATGGCGATGGGCCACTGGGTGTAGCCGGTAGAGGTCCACTGATAGATACGGCCAGATTTCTGCGGTTCAACGCAGCCCATCAGGCAGTAGTCGCGCGCGTCTTCAAAATCGAAGCCTTTGCGCAGCATCATCTTGATATGGGAATCATCGAAGTGACAGGCCGGGAAGCCCATGCCCGCTTTCACCACGTCGACAATTTTTTCCATGTACTTCTGCGGCGACTGGTTGTGAATTCGGCAGGCCAGCGAGGGCTGGTAGACCTTCACAAAACGCACGGCATCCATAATCAGGTAGGTCAGATCGTTGCAGGCATCGCCGCCGGAACGCTTCTGGCCGCCGACGGTCAGGTTGATAAACGGCTGGTAGCCGGCAAAGTATTTTGCCCCCAGTTCGCTGGACATCCACATCAGCTCGGCGCATTTGATGATAAATGCCTGCATCAGCTCCAGCGCGGCTTCGTGAGTCAGGCGGCCTTCGCGAATATCGGCTTCAAACATCGGGAAGCAGTACTGGTCAACGCGGCCCAGTGACAGGCCGGTCTGGTTCTCTTCTATTTCGAATAGCGACTCCACGGTCCAGATACTTTGCAGCGCTTCCTGCAGCGTTTTCGGCGGATTAGACGGGACGTTCTGGTTCACTTCAGCAATGGTCAGCAGCTCGGCGCGACGCTGGGCGTTTTGCTCTTTGGCTGCCAGCTCACGAGCATGAGCGGCGATGCGGTGAGCATAGTTAATCACCCCTTCACAGGTTTCAATCGCCGCTTTGTAGTAGTAGATACGGTCGATATCTTCCGGGTTCTCCATACTCAGGCCGGCAAGATGCGCCTCGGCATCGGCTTTAATGCCGTTCATTCCTTTGGTGAACAACAGCACATCATAGCCCGGGCAGGTATCGCCGCCGCCGTTGATCTGGTGGTAGGAGAGGTCGCTGACGAAGGTTTCACCGCTGAACGCCCACACGCCCGCTTCGCGATACTGCGCTTCGCAGATTTCATCCAGCGAACGGCCCTCCCAGAACGGGACGATCTCTTCGCGGATCACTTTTTTATCTGCTTCGCTTATTTCAAACGGATCCTGTGGGCGGGTGCTCATGGTATCGAGTTCGTCGCGTACCCAGCGCCAGGCGATATCCGGCGAGAAGGCGCCCGCGCGCGGCTTGCCGCACGGATGGCCGACGATCAGCTCGTCATCCTGAATCAGAATCGGTGCGGTTTCGCAGGCGTGGCGGAAGGCTTTGGCGCGCAGCAGAATGGTCGGCATGCCTGGATTGGCTTTCACCACTTCGGTAAAGGCCAGCGCGCGATAGATAGAGACGCTCGGGCGTACCGTCAGGTAGTGGTTACGCAGGCGCTGCATACGCGGAGTCAGTCCTTCTGCCGTTGGCGTCTCGCTGCAGGTAGCAAACGGCACGGCGGAGACTTTCTGCTCGCCGCGGAACAGGCGCACCGGCAGATTGAGCGCGCTCAGATTACGCTGTGCGCAGAGGAACAGGCCGGAAAGTTCGTTGATGATAAGGCCGGCGTCATCGAGGCTGGCGCCGTGGCGCAGGGCGTCGAACATTGGGTAGCCATCGATGGTGCTGGCCGCGCGGACTTCGCTCAGCTGCGCCAGTTTGAACCACAGGCACTCAACGATTTCATACGCCTGCTGCGGCGTCAGGGTGCCGTTGGCGATGTCGCGTTGATACCACGGTAGCAGGGCCTTATCGGCGCCTTCCGGGTTCACCGCGTAGCTGCCGTTGTCCAGCTGCAGCGCCAGCTGGAACAGATAAAACGCCTGGCAGGCTTCTTTGAAGTTACGCGCCGGGTGAGCCGGAACATGATGCAGAATTGCCGCGCTTTCCAGCAGTTCGGCCTGGCGGTACGGGTTGCTTTCCGCAGCAGCGAGCGTTTCGGCGCTGGTGGCCAGGTTTTGTGCCAGGGTGAGCAGGGCGTCGCAGGCGTAAATAGCGGCGCGGCAGCCGTTGACTTCATCCATACCGCTACGGCTAACGGCGCTACCCAGGCTGCGGGTTTTCTCTTCCAGCTGGTGTTTAATCGCCAGCACGCCTTTTTCGACGATCAGTCGATAATCCGGGGAGTCCAGATCGTTGCTGAGATTGAGGAAGCGGAATGCCGACGGACGATGCGCGGCGCTTTCATCGTGGAAAATCGCCCCGTGCGGTTTGCGGGTCTGGTCACCGACAATCAGCTCATCGGGGCTAATGCACACCGGCAGCTGGCGCATCAGCTCATAGAAACGGCGCGCCGGCTTGACGGCAGCAGGAATACCCGCGATATCGCCATCAAGGGCGTTCAGCGTGGCGGCATGCTCGGTGCACAGGGTACTTTTTTGTGAGAGTAAACGGTCAGCCAGCACGTTGACGCGCGGCGTTAAGCTGTAGTGTGCCATGGGTAAGGTTCTCCAAATCTTGTTATCAGTCGCCCTGAACGGCGGCGCCGCTCTGGTGCCCGGTCCAGGCCCGGCGATAGAGTTCGGTTAAGGCTCGAGCGTCCGGCGTGCGTGGGTTGGTCGGCGTACAGCTGTCGCGTAGCGCCTGGCCGACCATCTCCGCCAGTCGTTGCTCAAAATCAGCACCATCAACGCCGGTATCACCAATACCGGCCGGCAGGGTCATTTCGTCTTTTAAGGTCTGAATCGCAATCAGCAGACTGGCGACGCCCTGGCGGGTTGTGGCCGCTGGCAGGTCCAGTAAATGGGCCAGTCGGGCATATTTACGGGCGGCGTCGGTATCGCACTGCCCCTGATAATCCGCATTCCACGCCACCACCTCGGCCATTAGCAGCGCATTTGCCCGGCCGTGTGGGACGCGAAATACGCCGCCCAGCGCGTGGGCCAGACTATGAGTGATACCCAGGGAGGCGTTGGTGAACGCCATGCCCGCCATGCAGGAGGCGTTGTGCATCTTTTCACGAGCCAGCAGGTTGTCACCGCTTCGCCAGCAGGTGGGCAGATAGCGGAAAACCTGCTGCACCACTTTTTCGGCCAGCGCATCGGAAAAGTCGCTGGCGGCGCGGGAGACGTAGGCTTCCAGCGCGTGGCACAGTACGTCCATACCGGTATCTGCGGTGATGGCCGGCGGGACCGAGGCCACCAGCGCCGGGTCGAGAATGGCGATATCCGGCAGCAGCGTCGGGTCCACCAGCACCAGTTTTTCAGCATGCGCTTTCACAACCGAAAAGGCGGTCACTTCTGAACCGGTACCGCTGGTGGTCGGGATCGCCACGAAGCATGGGCGCTGACGTCCGGGCTGCGGACGGGTCTGCGCCAGGGCGAAAATAACCGCTTTGGCTGCGTCAATAACCGATCCGCCGCCCAGCGCCACCACCAGATCCGGATAGCTGTTGTCCATCAGCTTCATACCGCGCACGATGGTGGCGATATCCGGATCTGCCACCACATCGTCCCAGACCTGGAAGGCAATACCGCGCTGGTGCCAGGGGCCGGTAACGCGTTCGGCGAGACCGAATTTGACCATCGCCTTATCGGTGACCAGCAGGGCATTGCGGGCGGGCAGCTCGTTCAGAACCGATAGCGCGTCCTGACCAAAGCGGATCCGGGGTTTCAGCAAAAATTCACTCATTGGGTTATTCACTCCTTAAGCGTCCCGAAACACGTTCTCGACAATGGCGACCACCGACATGGCTTTGTAGCGCTCTGCGTTGAGCGCGAAATACTCTTCAGCCAGGACGATGTCGTGCATGCCGGCGCCAACGCTATCGACGGCGACCCAGGTCTGGTCTTTCATGGGCTGCTGGTTATCGTCTAACTTGACGAGCAGCAGCAGGTTACTGCCGCGTAGCTCAGCGCATTTCTGCGTGGCAACGACATGTCCGACTACCTTTGCGAGAATCATCGTTTTTATCGCCTTATTTCAATGCATTACTGACCTAAGCGCGTAAGCACCTGGCGGATGATGCGCTCTACATTTTGCTCGCTGATCTCGCCTTCCGCTTCGACGGCGGCGGCGACAGCAAAGCGGTTATCTGCCGCTGCGTTGCCGGTAGCAGGCGCAGTCGTCGCGGTCCCCGCAGAGGTGAAGCGCACGTCGTCCAGAATGCTGCGGTGCGGGTTATCTGCCGGCGTGACGATGGTCGGCTGAGGTTCCGGGCGGCTGCCCGGGGCGCGCAGTTCATCGATAGAACGCACGCCGTAGCCAACTTTGCGGATGTTGAGCAGGTTCATGGGGCCAACGTTATCGGAACTGGATCCGCCGCCAACCGCGCCGCAGCCGAGGGTCAGCGCCGGGGTGATATTGGTGGTCGCGCCGATGCCGCCCAGCGCCGCCGGGGTGTTAATCAAAATGCGGTTGACCGGTTTTTCCAGGCAGAACTGACGAATCACATCCTGGTTGCGGGTATGGATAACCAGGGTATGGCCGAGCCCTTCGTTGGTCAGCAGTTCCATAACGCGATGGCAGGCCGCTTTCCAGTCCTCTTCCACGTACAGGCCGAGAATCGGGCACAGTTTTTCGCGGGAGTAGGGGTTCTGGTGAGAGACGGTGGTTTGCTCGGCGATCAGCACTTTGGTGCTGGCTGGCACGCTGAAGCCGGCAAGCTGGCTCAGATACAGCGCGGTTTTTCCCACTACTTTCGGGTTGATGGTGCCGTTCGGGCGCAGGAGCAGGGCCGCCATTTTGGCCGCTTCCCCTTCATTCATAAAATAGGCGCCCTGAGTTTCCAGCTCACGGTGAACGTCGTCATAAATGCAGCGTTCGACGATGATCGACTGCTCGGAAGCACAGATCACCCCATTATCGAAGGTTTTACTGGTGATAATATCTTTCACCGCGTGATGAATATCAGCGCTGCGCTCAATAAAGGCCGGACCGTTGCCCGGGCCGCCGCTGATGGTGGGTGTGCCAGATGCATAGGCCGCGCGCACCATACCTTCGCCGCCGGTCGCCAGAATCAGCGAGACGTCTTTGCTGTGCATCAGCTCAGAGGTGGCATCCAGCGTCAATTCGGTAATACCGCTGACGCTGCCAGTCGGTGCGCCTGCGGCTTCGGCGGCACGCTTGACGATCTCAATGGCTTTCCAACTGCACTGGCGTGCCCCTGGATGCGGGGAAAAGATAATCGCGTTACCGGCCTTGAGGGCAATCAGCGTTTTGTAGATGACGGTGGAAGTCGGGTTTGTTGACGGGACCAGCGCACAAATCACGCCCAGCGGCACGCCCACGTCCATCACTTTTTTTAGCGGATCGTCATGAATGATGCCGACGGTCTTCATATCTTTGATGGCGTCGTAAACGCGCAGCGAAGCGAAACGGTTCTTCAGCACTTTATCCTGCCAGTTGCCAAATCCGGTCTCTTCCGCAGCCATTTTCGCCAGCGTTTCGGCGTGGTGCGCGGCTTCCTGGGCCACGTTTTTCACGATGGCGTCGATTTGTTGCTGCGAAAAGGTGGCCAGAATCGCCTGAGCCTTTTTGGCGCTGCGCACCAGTTCCCGCGCGTTCTGGCGGGACTGCAAATCGTTATCCAGTTCAATCATGAGTCTATCCTTCATCAGACTAAAAGAGTGGAGACGGGGCGCGCCCTGTCAGGTCAAGCCTTGTGCTGCGACGCGATTTTTTCGATGTCGTTATGCGGACGCGCAATGACGCGAGACGAGACCACTTCGCCGATGCGTTTCGCCGCTTCCACGCCGGAATCAACGGCTGCGTTGACCGCGCCGACATCGCCTTTCACCATCGCAGTCACCAGTCCGGAGCCGACGTTTTCATAGCCAATCAGCTCGACGTTGGCGGCTTTACACATCGCATCAGCAGCTTCAATGCAGGCCACCAGACCTTTGGTTTCGATTAGACCAAGCGCTTCTTTCATCATGTTGTCTCCCGTTATTCCGCGACTTTGTAATGCGCGACGATTTTGTTGATGTCGTTATGCGGACGGGCGATAACCAGCGAGGTCACCACTTCCCCGATGCGCTGCGCCGATTCCACACCGGAGTCCACAGCGGCTTTTACTGCGCCGACGTCACCTTTCACCATGGCGGTCACCAGCCCGGAGCCCACGTTTTCATAACCAATCAGCTCGACGTTGGCGGCTTTACACATCGCATCCGCCGCTTCGATACAGGCCACCAGACCTTTGGTTTCAATCAAACCTAATGCATCACCCATTTGCGTTCTCCTGGCCTTAAGCCTTGTGTTTAATGACGATTTTGTTGATGTCGTTATGCGGACGGGCAATAACCAGCGAGGTCACCACTTCGCCGATGCGCTGTGCGGATTCCACGCCGGAATCCACCGCCGCTTTCACCGCGCCGACATCGCCCTTCACCATGACAGTGACCAGCCCGGAGCCGATGTTTTCATAGCTAATCAGCTCAACGTTGGCGGACTTGCACATTGCATCCGCCGCTCCAATGCAGGCCACCAGGCCTTTGGTTTCAATAAGCCCCAATGCATCACCCATTGTGATCTCCTCAAGAACAGGTTTTGTGATTCGGGAAAACCGTCCGCGTAACGGCGTCAACACGCGGTAGCGGCGTTCGAGGTTCACTATAGAGAACTGCGGAAGGAGTGAAATTTAAATCCGTGAATGGTTTGTTTTTAGATTTTTACTCTGCAATTTAGTATTTATAAGCTCTGTTTTTATCTATTTATGCTGAGTGGTCGGGTGGGATTTGGCGTTGGATCGGGTGGGTTTTAGCGCGGCGATCTGCGCCGTCGGGAATGTTAACGGGTTGCTAATTTATTGCGGGCGCGGGGTAATATATCCATCAGATAAGTGTGGTTATGGTCATGTTTTTTGTCGGAGGATAAATGCAAAAAATGCGGTTTTAGCGTGCGAGCGGTGCCGGGAAAACGGGAGGGCGGGGTTAATCCAGCTGGCTACCGGATTTCAGGGTACATACATAGAGCGGCGAATTAATAGAGCTCAGCAGAATCGCTTTCTCGTTGAGCTTCTGGGCGTTGAGGAACAAGCCATCATGGCTATCGGACATCTCACGCATAAAGTAGGCAAAGATAACGTCCGGGGATTCATCGATCGACGAGGCGCTGGATTCCCACTTGCTGATGCGGTAGTGGCGCTCGGTGGATGAGATGCGTTGACTGGTCCAGTTAAATTTGACGTAGCGCTGTAGATAAAGCCAGCCGGCCGCGGAGTCGGTATAGCCCTCGACGACCATGGAGCCTTTGCCGTTAGCGGCAAAATTAAAATGAATATTGCCGTTCACGTTCTCTTTATCCATATTTTCAAAACGCATGATGGCTTTAGTCGAACAGCTCATTACGCCGTCTTTTTCAACGGGCAGCAGCTTCCAGGCACTGAGCCCGGCCGCGACGATAAACACCAGTGTAGAGAGGGCGAAAAAGGGACGAGGAGCGAGTCTCATTGCGGCTTCCAGGAGTAGTAGAAATAGTTATCGCAGTAGCTGAACGGATTATCTTCATGCATTGCGCAGTGGGCGAGAAAGACGCGGCCCAGGCCGTTGGTTTCCAGCCGGTCGCCATAGAAGAAAACGAGGCGCTCACCGGGCTTGCACTCCAGCTTCAGACGCTGGCGTACCTCATCAAAATTTTTCCCGTAGGCGGTTGCTGACACGGATCGCAGCATCTCTTCACTGGCCAGCAGCTCGCACTGGCTATGGCTCATAGGCGTCAGGGTGATCGGTCGCGCCGGGTTGCTGCCGGCGAACGCGAAAATCACCAGCAGCAGGGCAATCGTCAGCAGGCTGGCGCCGGCCATGTACCAGCAGGCACCTCGCGAATGGCTTGTCGATGCTGCACGCTCTTCTCTCGCGGCGGGTGGCACCGGCGCAGCAGGCTCTTGCGGACGTTCGGCTTCTGGCGCAGCTCTCGCTTCAGATGCGGAGGACACCATCGGGGAGCTATCGATGATCTCGATGGCTAAATCGGGGTTAAGCTGCAACATGCCGCGCGATACCGTGACGATGATGTTATCAATATCGTAATGGCGGCATGTTTTTCGCAGCATGCTCAGGTACTGGTTAAGGTTGCTGTTGGATGAGGTTAATCCGTTGTCATCCCAGACTTTCTTCAGTACCTCATCGCGGCTAATAACGTCGGTATGGCGAAGAAAATAGTAGAGCAGCGCGCTGGCGGTGATAGACAGCTGACTGTCGGGTTCAGTGCTTCCCGGGAGGGTGAGTGTGCCGTCCGTTGCATCATAAATGAGACGGGCATTGATGTTATAGCGCATCGCGGCCTCAATCTAAGAGCCTACATGAGGCTATTTTATTTTGTCAGTCTGGTCCTGGGGGCGTTCTCGCACCTTGCGTACTATGCGTATGCCCGGGCGTTTCACGCAGCCAGTAGCCAGACGGCCTGCAACAATGACGCCTGACGGGACAGGTTTACCCGCGTCATATCGGCAGCGTCATCCGCGTCAGATCGTGCACCAGCGACCGGCGGTGGTCGGTACTCATGGTGCGTCCCTCGGTCAGTTCCGACAGCCAGATGCCGTCTGCCGCATAGCGTACCAGGGTACCGGTATGGCCGTTATCCAGCGCATCGCCCTGTGCCAGATGCTCCAGCATCCAGTCGCGCCAGCATTTTCTCAGCACCGGCTCATCCGGCATCGCCAGCGACAATACCATCAGTTGCCGACTTTCATGGGTATCCGTTAGTTCAGGGTTGGACAGGTAATGCAAATACGCGCGGGTAAAGCGACCGTAGGCGATGTTATCGGCGGCCATAAGCTCCGTAATGGCCTTTTCCATAATGGCCAGCAGGCGCGCAAACAGGGCGAATATCAGCGCCTGTTTATTCGGAAAATGGTGTAAAAGACCGCCTTTGCTGACCCCGGCTTCACGTGCGACGGCGTTTAACGAGAGTGCGGCGATGCCATCTCTTCCGGCAATCATCGCCGCTGACTCAATCAGCTGACGATGCAGGCGGACGGGATCTTTTTTGCGATGCTGAGCTTCCATATTCATGGTTCGAATCATACCGACCAGACGGTATGATTATTCTTGATAGCGATCAAGATGCGGGGGAGTGCAGCCGCGTGGATTGTCGTTATTGCGTGGGGGCTCACAATTTGTCATATCAATCGATAGAAAGCGTGCGGCAACATGAGTCTGCGTATTGCCGCCCGCAACCTGATGATTAATCAACCAGATCTTTCACGATACTCATCAATGCCTGTATATCCTCCGGGCGCGTATTGCCGCTCTGTGGATCGATAATCGCGCTGTAGATATGGGGCATAACCTGTGTGACACCCGCCTGCAAACAGGTTTGCAGGATCGCGGCGAAGTTTTCCAGGTCAATACCGCCGGTGGGTTCAATCAGCGTCATGCCGTTGTGCGCCGCGCTCTGTGCAAGAACGCTCAGCTCATGAAGCGAATGTTCACCGCCCATCGGGAAGAATTTTGCGGCGTGTGCGCCCATATCCTGAATCATTCTCACGGCGGCATCGCAGGAGACTTTTGCTGGCGTTCCACCTGCGCTGCTGACGCCGGTGGAGATAAGTACATCGCCCGGCGTACCCGTAGGGCTGATGAGTGCATTGATACGCGTCTGTTGACCATCCGTTGCCGCCAGTGCACCAGCAGCAAAGCCACAGCCGGTAAACGTCTGGTTGACATGGGCAGGATGAAGCTTCGCCGCAATCATCGCGGCTTTATAAAACTGGGCGGGATCGCCGGCGCCGAGACCGACGGAAATGGAAGGGATCTCGGCCATCCAGCGACTCACTTCATGAATACCCTGCTCAACGCTTGGAAATTGTGCCGATAACACGCCAATCACCGCATGGCCTTCCGAGGCCTCATAAACATCCCGGGCGTTAGCGATGTCTTTTGCCAACACATTAATGGCAACCCGCTGACGATAAAAATTAATGCGCTGCATGGTCGGTAATCTCCTTCAAACGCGCAATGATAAGCGGCATTTCGCCCTCGCCGACGGTACGAGGGTCAAGGCTAAAATGCCCCTGGTGTAGGGCGTAACGTCGGGCGTAAATCGCGATATGGCCACCGCGCAGTTGAGCTTCGACATCGCGAGCACTGAGCCCCAGTTCGGCTTCGTCGACGTGAACCCGGATACGCCAGATTGCTCGCCCGGCCTCATCCTGTTCGATGTCGGCGCTCAGGCCACGCAGAGCGGAGATCGCCTCAGTGAAGGGACGCAATGCGGGAACGTCTGGTACAGGGGGGGCCAACGGGTAGCGCGCCAGGGCGAAGAGCAGCCCTACCATATTTTCTTTGCCGATCTTCATCGCCCTGGCGATGCCGTAGTGCTGGGCTTTACAGGCGGCGATCCACGGTCGTTTGCCGCTGATAAAGCCTGATGTCGGGGCATTAAATGCTTTGGCGCCGCTATAGATAACCATATCTGCGCCCGTGGCGACCCATTGATGGAGATCTTCTTCGGCGGCAGCATCAACAATCAACGGTAGACCGTGCTGGCGGGCGATCTGAACAAAATCGTCGATGCTGAGCATGCCTTTTTGTACACAGTGATGGGACTTAACAAACAGCAGCGCTGCCGTTTTTTCGCTGACCGCGCTTTCAAGTTGCCAGCGTGCGGCAAGATTGCTGGACCCTACCTCGACGATGCGCCCCCCGCCAAGACGAATCGCGCTGGTGATTGGCGCGCCATAATCGACATTATGCCCGCGCAACATCACAACCTCATTGGCGAACGGGCTGCTGTCGGGCATCAGAGCGACTTTCTCGGGGTCGCCATGGGTAATGGCCGCCGCGACGGCGATGGCGATTCCTGCCGAAGCGCAGGAGGTGATGTAGCTGTCTTCTGCGCCGGTGTAGGTGGAGACTTGTTCGCCGGCGCGGTCGGTTAACTTATCCATTTCAACAAAGGCCGCCGCCGCCTGAGCGGTGGCCTGCATGACTTCCGGTGCAACGGCAGAAACACCGAGGATCGTCATTTTGCCGCAGGCGTTAATGACCCTTTTTAAACCCAGTTGCTGATAAATATTGCTGTTCATGACTTACAGCACTCCCGTCAACGAACAAACAATGCTGATTGCGACAATCGATAGCAAAATCGTGGTGTAGCGCGGGCCTTTTTTCAGCAGATAGAAGTAGACGGCAAACACCGCCGCCAGCGGCAGCAGGCCAGGGGCAATGGAGTCGAGGATCTGCTGTACCACCACTTCAGAACCCTTCAGCGCACTTATTTTCAGCGGCGTGGTGATTTTGACGTAGCTTGCTGAGAGCGCCCCCATCATTATCAGGCCCAGAACGTTAGCGCCGTAGATAAGCTCTTTTATTCGCCCTCCTTGCAGCAAGCCGATAATGGAATCGCGCCCGAGGGTATAGCCTTTGTGCACCAGCCCGTAGCTTATCGCCATGGTAATAGCAGGGTAGAGAATCAGCGGGGCGATACCACCGAAGGCGCTACCGCTGGCAGCAAAAGGAATAAAGATAGCAATCAGTAGCGGCATGACCGCCGCCCAGATGATGGAGTCGCCCATCCCGGCCAGCGGTCCCATCAGACCCGTTTTGATACCGGTAATAGAGGCGTCGCTAATGGGTTCACCGCGGGTTTTCTGCTCTTCCATGGCGATAGCAATGCCCTGGATAACTGAACCGAATGTCTGCTCCGAGTTAAAGAAATTAAGATGGCGTGTCAGTGCTTCCGCTTGCTCCTCTTTTTCCGGATACAGCTTTTTGATTATTGGCGTCATGGAGGCGCAGAACACCAGGCTTTGCAGGCGTTCATAGGAGCTGGAGACTTCTGCCCCCAGCCAGTAAATCAGCCAGGCTTTGGTGATATCGGCTTTGGTTAACGCCCGGCTTTCGCGGGCGCGCTCAACCAGTTCATGTTGCATTACATCGCTACTCATCATGCTGCTCCTTCATTTTTGGCCAGGCCTTTAATCAGGAAGGCGACGCAGGTACCGAAAATAGCCATCGCCATGATGTCCACCTTCAGGTAGAGCACCGCAAAAAATCCGCCGATAAACCATGGCAGCAGGCTTTTCTTACCAATGACCATGATAGTGATGGCGAAACCCAGCGCAGGCAGAATGCCGCCCATGATTTCAAACGAGTGGGTCAGCCAACCAGGCATCAGTTTAAGGAATTTCTCAACGACGCTTTGGCCGAAAAAGTTTGCAGCAAAGACAACCGGGAAGCGCAGCACCAGCCCAAGCAGAGCCGGATAAATAAAGGCGCAGCGCATAATTCCCGCCATATTGGCGCTTTCGGCATGTTTATCGGCCATATGCACCCAGGCGGCGTTGAGCGTGCGGCGAAGCTGGTCGAGGAAAACCCCGATGACCCCGAACGGAATCGCAAGCGCAATAGCCAGATTAGGTTCCATACCGGCCTTAACGGCAATAGGAATCGCGATACAGGCGGCGAGAGCCGGGTCTGAAGGTACATTGCCACCCGGCGTGGAGGTCACGCCCAGGTAGACTAACTGCATGCCCGCCCCGATGATCATCGCGGTTTTCATATCGCCCAGCAGTAGACCGACGAAAACGGCAATGACAACGGGCTGTAACAACATGGCGGAGAAGGTATAGCCAAAACGTAATCGGGCGAACCAGTAATACAACCCCATCAGGCTCGCAAAAAGTAGAGTGTCCATAGTTTTTACCTGTTTATCAATTTGTTAGAATTTTTTCAGGATATCGTCCAGAGACTGTGGCTTATCTTCCGGGATAGTCTGGAAGGTCACCTGAATCCCGCTGTTTTTGAGCTCTTTGAGAATCCCCACGTCTTTTTCATCAAGCGTGATGTTCTGGAAGACCGCTTTGCGGTTCGGCCCGCCGCCCAGCCCACCAACCTGGATCGCTGGAACGTCAAATCCCTGCAGAGTGGCCTGCTGGATTGCCGTCAGCGACGGGAACAGCACCAGCACGTTGCCGTCACCGAGCTGGTTTTCTTTCCAGGCAGCGGCGAAGCTGGCGTTGCTGTAGCAGTCGACTTTGATGTTTGGTGGCGCGGCCATTAAATAGATGTTTTTCATGAACGGATCGGCATCCAGCTCATCGCTGACGACGGCAATACGATTGGCCTGTGACTGGCCGACCCACTTAGTGACAACCTGGCCGTGAATCAGACGGCTATCGATACGACATAAGACGATTTTTGCCATGATGGGCTCCTTAGTGATTTAACTGGTTCACGTGGGCGACGACGTCGCGACAGCTGCTGCGTCCGGCTTCGACCAGATCGTTCACGCAATGAGTGAGCGGGCCTCGTTCACGCCTGTCCAGCGCTTCCAGCAGCAGTGATGCATTGAGCCCACAAATAACGGCGATGGGATAGTCAGCGCTGAGTCTGGCGGCAACGTTGGACGTTGTGCCGCCAAGAAAGTCGGTCAGAATTAGCGACCCTTGCGGCATTGCCTTAACAACACTCTCAACTCGCTGATAAAACTCACCAAGCGTGTCGACCGGCATGAGCGCGATTTCGCTGACTCCTGCAATTTCGCCTGTCACCATGCGCAGGCTATCGCAAAGTTGCGTGCCCCAACCGCCGTGCGTCAGCAACAGAATTTGGGGTAACGGGGATGTAGGTTCAGTGGATGACAAAGTGGCCTCCTGGCGCCGAATCGTTGACGCAATAAAGAGAGCAAGGCGCGTGCCAGAGTTTGTGTCATCTACCGGATAGAGAGAGGCTGGCGGGCCGGGAAGCCACGCCAGTACAGAGATTAACTAAATAATAATTCGTAGATATAGATGTATTCCGCATCGGATAAACGAATGGCATAAGCCTCTTCTACCGGATGGAAAGCTGATTTGATGACACTAAACGCCTGCAGGTCCATATCGGGCCGCATTTCCAGCGCCATCTGTAACGGTTTACGGTTAATCACAATACGCTCGACCATACAGCAGCAGTGGATCAGGAAGCGTAGTGTCACCTGACGGTTGGGTGTGATAGCCAGCGATGTCCTGAGCTGGTTCAGGATCCCTTCCATCTCTTTTAAAATCCGCTGAGGATTGAGCACGGATATGTGATTGATGATGCTTTCCATGGTGAGTGCGCTGATGAATCTGGCCGAGCTACGCTCCATTTCCAGACGACGCTCGCTGCTTGAAAGGTCTGGGGTGAGGAGACTTAATACCAGTTCAGGACCCTGCTCGGAGAACAGTTCTTCCAGCGAGATAAAGGGAATATCAGGGAGGCCGGGCTGGAAGGTACCAACGATTCCCGCCAGCCGTTCATGTGCGCTGAGAGCCTGCTGAACCCGTTCCGGGCTACGCACTTCGGTATAATCAAGGATCACCATCCGGGTGTCCTGCGACATCAGTTCGCCAAAGCTTTCTTCCAGCACTTTTTTGATTTTTTCCGCCGTACCCATCCCGGTAATACAGGAAATAACCAGGACCTTTCCGGCGTTTTCCTGCTGGGGTGTGCACAGCTGGCTATTAATGCCTTTCTCCTGCATCAGCGTTGCCAGCTGCGGGAGTTCGCCTGTCTCATAACTGAGATCAAGGCCGATCTCCAGCAGGCTGGTCAGCGTAATATTTGGCATCAGCAGGACGTCAATCTGAAACAGTTTGCTGATCGTACTGCCAAAATGCACCAGCGATCCGATATCCACCATCAGGATCAATCGCTGCCAGCGTTTCGTCTCAATCAGCTGGATTAATTCCTCCAGGGTATCATGGACGGATTGCTCAAACGGCATATCGATAGCGTTGAACAGATCGCGCTCCAGCACCCGGTTGACGTACTGGGCCATGCTGGTGGCCGTGGTAGCGCCATGGGCAATGAGAATAACGCCGCAATCCGGGCTGGCGTTAATACGCTGGCGGTAATGGCGGCACTCTTTCAGGAATAAGCATAGCCAGACGACCTCGGTGGCCGGGCACTGGATATGCAGCAGGTCATTGATCTTTTTACAGAGCAATGTCGCATTGTCGTATTCATCTTTGCAGCGATCGAGGATCAGGCTTGATGAATAAAGCTGTGGGATCAAGCCGCGTTGAACGTAACTGATCAATGCGAGGAAATGTTTACGCAGTGGATTGACCAGATTTTCCGGCAGAGCGAAGCCAAGCACTTGCTCGACGTAGCCAATCAGCAAAGTCACGCGCTCTTCAATTTGGTCGCCATAACGCGGGGCGTGGGTCGTGTTGTCGCGGCTATAGAGGCCATACTCGAAAATCGAGCTAAGCTTATTCTTTAGGATCGCCAGCGTCTCTGCCGGAGGCACATTGCTGTTGCGCAGGTTAACGTATTCACGGGTCAGGAAGCTGTAGAACAGATCGCTCTCTTCAACACTATGCTCATCGGCGGCCGAGCTTTTAAGCTGCGGTAACGTACGAGCGTCAATATTCAGCAGCGTCCTGGCATTAAATAAGGCATCGACCAGGAGACGCTGCTCAGGCGTGGCATTGACGGGTCCATCCGTCAGCTTGCTGTCGAGCTGCAGCAACTCGTTATTCGCCGCCATACCGGATGCCCATGCCTGGGCACATAAAAACTGGATATCACTTTTTAACTGGCCGATGTTGCCTTCTAGCGGTTTATTTAACAGCCAGAGCAGCAGGGTTTTATCGATGCTCACCGTGCGTTCTATCTTACGGCTTTCTCGTTGTAAAAAGCCGATGATCAGCTCTATCTGTTCTTCCACCGAGCGCTGGCGGATACCGGGCAGATCGATGGTGACCTGAATGCGTCGCTGAAAAGTGCGTAATAGTGATGAATTGACAGGTTCAGTGGTAGCGCAGATTAGCCGCACGGCAATACTGCGTGAGGGGCCGCTGGCACCGAGCGGACGATACTCGCCTTTATCCAGTAGCGAGAAGAGCTTTTCTTGTCCCTCATAGGGCAGGCGATGGACTTCATCAAGCAACAGGTAGCCACCGTCGGCCTGTTCAATTAGCCCGGTCTTGTTTTCCGTTGCGCCGGTAAACGCCCCCTGGCGATGGCCGAACAGATGTGAAGAGAGCAGTTCCGGGTTATTGGCGTATTCCGCGCAGTTGAAATAGACCAGCGGCGGCAGTTTTTCCCCGGCATGTTCGCAGGCGTAGCGGTGCATGAGTTCGGCAAAAAAGGTTTTCCCCACGCCGGATGGGCCGGTAAGCAGCACGTGTAGCCCATGGGGATACAGTACTGCAGCTTTTCCCTTTTCAACGGCATCGTGCAGGCTGCGATCGTGGCCGATCAGTAAGGTAAAAGGATCGGCCATAGTATCGGGAGCGTGTTTTGGCAGAAGATCCGCGAGAGTCACAGGTTCGCGATCCGTCTCTGTTAGCTGGCGGTCAAGCAGCGTTTCCGTTGTACGTCGATGTAAAAAGTAGACCGGGCGCCCCCGGGTTTTGATAACCAGTCCGTCACTCCACAGCTGATTGAGGTCTTTACTTACGGAATTACGCGCCAGTCCGAGGTTAAAACCGATTTGCTCTGCGGTGAAGGTATTTGAGCCCTTCTCCAGGGAGTCTAACGTAACGGCCTGAGTCAGCCGCTCCAGTTCCCGCAGTACTATCTCAATACGTCTCATCTCGTTACCGGATTGGTGAAAAGGGATAAAGGTGGATAGTTGAGAACATACACGATTATGTCAGGTGAGAAAGAGACCGGGGGCGAAGTTGGCGGCCTCTCTGCGAGAAACCGCCGTTTCGGGGAGAACAGCGATAAGGGCAAACTTCCGCACGTTATGGCGTTCTCCCCAATGTTACGCGTTGAACGACTCCGCGCGCTGATGCACCGCAAACCCACGTTCGTCCGGCGCCAGATCCGGGCGCAAAGTCAGGGAAGGAATCAGGTAATCTCCGTGATTTTGCCTGCGGAAAGGGATAGGCGTCGTTTGCGCCAGCGTATCCAGCCGCTGGGCAAGCGCTGCGCGCTGCTCGGTGAAGCGCGGGCCGTCGGTTTTTTCCGTGCGGTAGAATACCACCGGCGGTAGCACGTCGAAGCCGGGGTAAAACAGCATGCCGTGCTGGATGGGGAAGAGAATGTCGTCGATGGGCCCGTTGATACCGCGCGGAGCGTAGTGCTCCTCCCAGCCGCCGGTGGTGACGATCAGCATCGCCCGTTTGCCCGCCAGCGTCCCTTCGCCATAGCGGTCGCCCCAATGGCTGTCGCTGTGTTCACCCACGCCGTAGGCAAATCCATAAGCATATACCCGGTCAATCCAGCCCTTCATTAAGGCCGGCATCGAGAACCACCACAGTGGGAACTGAAAAATCACCGTATCCGCCCACCGCAGTTTCTCTTGTTCCGCAACGATATCTGCTCTTTGAGTTCCTTGTTCAAAGGCGTGCTTCGAATCCAACGTGGTTCGGTAAATATCGTCTCGCGGTGGCGCGGTGCTGTCGTCGGCATCCAGCCCCGCTTTCCAGCCCATGGCGTACAAATCGGAGACCTGTACATCGTGGCCGCTATTTTGCAGATGCTGGACGGCAAAATCTTTCAGCGCACCGTTTAACGAACGTGGTTCGGGATGAGCATAAACCAGCAATACTTTCATGATAAAAACCTCTGAGCACGGGAAAACTGCAGAGTAGGGTGGTCGCCGCTATAGTAGAAATTAATAACTTAAATCTCAGGTATAGTCGTGATTAATTTACATTGTCTTGACCTCAATTTGCTGCGTACACTCAATGTGCTGTTAAGCGAGCACAACGTCACCCGTGCGGCGCAGCGGCTTAACCTGTCGCAGCCGTCGGTCAGCATTCAGCTTGCCAGGCTGCGGGAGATCTTCGCTGACCCGCTGCTGCTTCCGGGGCCGCGCGGTATGCTGCCCACCGCTCGTGGCGATGAACTGCGCGGACCGCTGCGAGATGCGCTCGCCGCGCTTGAGCTGGCGGTGGCACCGGCCAGCCATTTTGACCCGGCAACGGCGGTGCAGACCTGGCGGGTGGCGGCCACGGATTATATGGCCTCGGCGATGTTGCTCCCGGCGCTGCACGCGTTGCGTCTGGCCTCTCCCGGTAGCCGCCTGGCGGTCTTTGAACTGCAACCTTATCGGCTGGTGGCCCAGGCAGAACGGGATGACGCCGATCTGTTTTTCCATACCCGGGACGGCGCACCGCCGGAGCTGCATCAGCGGTTATTGTTCCGCGAACGCTATGTTCTGGCGGGCAGAACCGGGCATCCGGCGCTGCAATCTGCGCTAAGCCTGGAGCAGTTCTGCCAGCTGGAGCAGGTTATCGTCTCTCCGGACGGCGGTGGTTTTCTCGCGGCGACGGATACCGCCCTGGCCAATCTCGGGCGGGCGCGGCGGGTTGTCCTTTCGGTGCCACATTTCCTGTTTATGCTGGAAGCGCTGCGTAACAGCGAGCTGGTGGCTGTGGTGCCGGAGCGGCTGGTGCGTGGGACAAGCGGCCTGACGGTGGTTGATCCGCCGCTGGCGGTGGCCGGGTTTGATATGCTGATGCTGTGGCACGAACGCTGGCATCGTGACCCGGCCCATCAATGGCTGCGTCAGCAAATCGTGATGTCATTAGAGGATAAATCATGTTAAGCGGATTGAATCACCTGACTCTGGCGGTCAGCCAACTGCCGTTGAGCGTCGCGTTTTATCACCAGTTGCTGGGGATGAAGCTGCATGCCCGTTGGGATCGCGGAGCCTATCTTTCCTGCGGCGATCTGTGGCTGTGTCTGTCACTTGACCCGCAGCGGCGAGTCACCTCGCCGGAAGAGAGCGACTATACCCACTACGCATTTAACATTGCCGAAGCCGATTTCGCCGGGTTTGCCGCTCGACTGGACGTGGCTGGCGTGGCGGTGTGGAAGGTAAACCGCAGCGAAGGGGCATCGCATTATTTTCTCGACCCCGACGGCCACAAGCTGGAGCTGCACGTCGGCAGCCTCGCCCAGCGTCTGGTCGCTTGCCGGACGCAGCCATACAAAGGCATGGTGTTTTTTGGCGAGGACTAACAGACGACGCTGAGCCCGCAGCCCGGTTAGCGCAGCGCCACCGGGGAGATGGCCTGAAGCGATTTGGCGGCTGCTTCCCCGGAGGCGGCGCTTGCTGCGCCTGACCGGGCTATCGGCCCGATGAACCCGTAGCCCGGTCAGCGCAACGCCACCAGAAAGATTTATTGCGGGCGTTTATCCTTCCAGATTCAGCTCGATATTGCGTTTGAGTACCAGACGCATGATCACGTAATAGACCACGCCGACGGCCAGCCAGCTCAGACCGAGCACTTTCGCTTCGATATCCATTTCATAGATAACAAAGCCGATAATGCACAAACCCACCACCGGGAACAGCAGGTGCATCACCAGATTGCGCGATTTTTGGCGGATCAGGTAATGGTTTATCACGGCAACGTGCAAGACCAGAAAGCCCATTAACGCACCAAAATTCACCAGACGACTGAGATTATCTATATCACCGTAAAAATAGAGGCCAGAGATCAACGAAATAAGTGCCACAAACAGAGTACTGACGTAGGGAGTTTTCAGTCGAGGATGTACTTTTGCCAGCAGCTGAGGCAGCTGTTTATCTCGGGCCATCGCAAACAGAATACGTGAAACTGCCGCCTGTGCGACCAGCGCGTTGGCAATCCCCCAGGAGATCACCGTCGACCACATGGTGACGTACTTCAGCCAGCTGCCACCCGCCAGGTTTGCAGTATCGTAGAAGGCGGTATCGAGGCTACCAAATTTCATCCCCTGCGCCAGGTCGGCGGCAATCCAGGTCTGTAAAATAAATAGCGTACCGACCAGCATCAGCGCTCCCAATGATGCTTTGCCTACGGTATCAACACCGCCTTTGGTCTCTTCAGACAGCGTTGAAATACCGTCAAAGCCGAGGAAGGAAAGCACCGCGATGGAGACCGCTCCCATGACCAGCGGCAGGCTGAATTTATCAGCATTATAGAGGGGGTCGAGCGTCAGATGACCCGCCCCTGCACCGGAATAGAGTGCGACCAGCCCTAATACCACAAACACCGCAAGCACCACGATTTCTGCTATCAGGATGGTGTTGTTGGCGCGGGCGGTAAAGGTAATGCCGCGTAAATTGATCAGACTGTTAATCGCGATAAAACCAACGATCCACAGCCAGCCCGGTACGCCTGGTAGCATTGGCCCCAGTGCCGCGGCGCTGACGATATACAGCAGCGACGGCACCAGAATATAGTCCAGCAGGATAAGCCATCCGGCAAAAAAACCGACGACAGGATGAATGCCACGCTGGGCATAGGCGTAGACCGAACCTGAAACCGGGAAGGCTCGCGACATCGACCAGTAGCTCATGGCGGTAAAGAACATCGCCACCATCCCGATGAGATAGGCCAACGCGACCATCCCCTGCGCGCCATCCCAGACGTAGCCAAATACGCCAAACGGCGCGATCGGCACCATAAAAATCATGCCGTAAACCAGCAGGTCACGGAAGGTGAGCGCCCGATGCAGCTCCTGTTTGTAGCCGAACTGTTCGACGCTCATGCTTGTTCCCCTTCGATACACAGGGAAAGTTGTTCTGCGACCGTTTTGGGGAGTGCATATCGGCAGGTTTTAAGGGGGTCGACAACCTGACATATTTGCAGGTCGCCTGCGATGCTGAGTATGTTGATCGCCTCGGCAAGCGACAAATCCGTATTGTCGGCGATAAAATGCGCCATATTACGCGCAGCCAGAGCGGCGGCATCATCGAGCGTTAAGGCGGACGCAAGGGTGAAAATGGTCTCGTTGTTTTCCAGCATCGGTAACGGGAGGGCGCGATTTTTAACGACGCTCAGCTCAACCAGTACTTCACCTGGAATTTCCAGCCCGCAGACGGAGACTTCGCCATCGCCCATTGCGGCGTGTAAATCACCCAGGCCGAACAGTGCGCCAGGAACGTTGACTGGCAACCACAGAGTGCTGCCGGCAGTAATCATTTTACAGTCCATATTGCCGCCGTGGCTATCTGGCGTGCCGCAGGAGATGGCTTCGCCAGCAGGAGCGACACCGATAACGCCAACCATGGGGTTGAGCGGAACGCGCACATTGCCGGGCAATACGGCATGGTCATGTTCAATGGGAACGATCGTGACGGTAGGCGAGTGAAGTTCATCGCCAATCACGCCCAGTTGAGGGGCGGTAACCATCACCGCCTGTTGGGCCGTGAGGGTAATGCGTTTGATGCAGACCTTTAGCACATCACCCGGCTCGGCGCCTTCAATATAGACCGGCCCGCTGGCAGGGTTAATTCTCTGCCAGTCCAGTTCATTAAAAGCAGCGTCGGCGGAAGTAATTTGATCGGAGAAGCAGTCGCAGGTTTCAAACAGAACTTCGCTACCGCTGGCAACGCTGGCAACCGGAGTATTATGTTGCGACATGGCGTAAACCACCCGATCTTTGGTTATTCTCATGACTTTCATCCCAATTATAGTGTTGTGTTTTTATACTTAGAGTTTCCCTTATCGGGATAGGGTGAATGTATCGGGAATATAACAGGAAGGCAATTAGGTAAATGGCATGTTGTTATATATAATTATATTTATAAATCAATGCGTTACAATTTTATTGCGTGATGTTTTTTTTCCGTCTTATATATGGTTTTTTTAATAAATCATTTGTGTGTTGTTTTAATTTGAATTGCTATTTATATATTATTTAATGCTATTTATTAAATTTCCAGAATATTGCGCTATCAGCGATTTGTTTATGTCATTGACCCGTCGTGTGCCTTCGCTCATGACGTGGTTGCCCGTTATGCCGTAATGATGTTGTACCAATAAAAAGGGGGGAAGAAATCCCGGCGGCGGCGGTTGCCACGCCTGTCCGGGCTACTGGCCCGCGGCGGTGAACCCGTAGCCCGGTCAGCGTAGCGCCACCGGGGAGATGTCAGTTCGCTATGAAGGAAAAGTCATTCCATCGCCACTTTTATTGCCTCCCCCAGCTTCACCATCACCTCCCGGTGTTTCTCGATCGGCGGTAGCGCGCAGTTGATCCTTAAACAGTTGCGGTATTTCCCGGACGCTGAGAACAGTGAACCCGGCGCAACCTGGATTTTCAACTGGCACAGCTGCTTCGCGACGCAGACCATATCGACGTGCTCGGGGAGCTCAACCCACAGCATATAGCCGCCTTTCGGACGAGTGACGCAGATACCACAAGGAAAATACTCCCGCAGCCAACAGGTGTAGATCTCCATATTCCGTTGATAAATCTGCCGCATGCGCCGAACGTGGCGATGATAGTGGCCTTCGCGGATAAAGTTACAGGCGGCCAGTTGCGTTGACGGAACGTTGGTGCCGCTGGCGGCGTATTTCATCTGCAGCAGGCGATCGTAGTAACGCCCCGGCGCGATCCAACCGATGCGCAGGCCCGGTGCGATAGTTTTGGTAAACGAGCTGCAGAGCATCACCCGACCGTCGATATCCCATGAATGGAGAGTTCGTGGACGCGGGTAATCGGTAGCCAGTTCGCCATAAATATCATCCTCAAAAATGACGATATCGTGACGCTGGGCGAGAGTCAGTACCGCGCGCTTGCGGGCGTCTGGCATGATAAAGCCCTGCGGATTATTACAGTTGGGAACCAGGATCACCCCTTTGATCGGCCACTGCTCCAGCGCGAGTTCAAGCGCTTCGATGCTGATCCCGCTGTCCGGATCTGTCGGGATCTCAATGGCTTTGATCCCCAGTCCGCGCAGCAGCTGCATGGTGCCGTAATAGGTAGGGGATTCGACGGCGACGATATCTCCGGGCTGGCAGACGGACAGCAGGGCCAGCGACAGGGCGCTGTGGCAACCGCTGGTAATCACCAGATCGTTGGCGGTCACTACGGATCCGCCGTCCAGCATCAGGCGAGCGATTTGTTCGCGCAACTCACGACGTCCGGCCAGTTCATCGTAGTTGAGAACCTCGCTGAGATTATGTTGCACGACCCGGCTAAGCTCACGCCACAGTGGCTTCAGGCTGGGCTGGGTGACGTCCGGCGAGCCGCCGCCAAAGGGGATAATGGTTTTGTCGTTGCGCGCATCAAGCATGGTCAGCACCTGATCCCACTGGGTTATCTCCACCGGGCGCTGAACCGGACGCGACATCGGCGGAACCGGTGGCAGCGCCTTGCGCGGCGCGACAAAATAGCCGGAACGCGGCTGGGGGGTGATTAGCCGCTGCTGTTCCAGCGTCAGGTAGGCCTGCTGGACGGTACTGATGCTGACGCCGTGCTCCTGACTCAGACTGCGCACTGAAGGCAGCTTTTCGCCGTCGCGATACAGCCCTTGCTCAATACGTTCCGCCAGCAGGCTGGCCAGATGTTGGTAACGCGTCATGCTGTATCCCTTATTGTCGCCATACAGATAGATAAACCAGTACAGACTGGTGGAAAAAAAGCCACGCAGATATCGTTTTAGCTAATCTGTATGTTAAAGAAAAGTATTTTGTGCATCTGTATTGTTATGCCTCGAATCCGTGAAGATAAAGCCTCTGGCAAGGCGAGGAGGCAGAGGATGGAATTTCACGAGAACCGGGCAAGACAGCCATTTATCGGCTTTGTATTACTGGGGCGGATGGTTAAAAAATGGTGGCTTCGGCAGCAAACACGGCGGATTTTGCAGCGAATGAGCGACGAACAGCTGAAAGATGTCGGGCTGCGAAGGGATCAGGTCAATTAAAAAATGCGATTTTTTATCTGATATTACCCACTCATATCCCGGTCAGCGTGGCGCCACCGGGTTCTTCCCGGAGGCGGCGCTTGCCGCCTGTCCGGGCGACAGGTGCAAACCGGTATGCTCTCGCGGTCAGCGAGGAGTCATCGAGTAGATTCATTCACAATATTTATCAATTAATGCTTCCTCGTCCGCTGTTTCTTGATACTTACCCTGGTAAGTATTATTTTCTTCTCAGCTAACTGAGGAAAGAAACATGACCGAAGACGAACTGTTCGCCCGCCGCCCGATGGGGATGCGGATGGCGATGGTGGTACGCCAGTGGCGCGCGACCATCGACTCTGCCATCACCGATACCGGCCTGACCCAGTCAAGCTGGACGGTGCTGATGCAATTGCATCAGCTGGGGGATAACGTCTCGGTTAGCGAACTGGCGGAGGTGCAGGGTATTGAACTGCCGCCGCTGATGCGCACCCTCACGCAGCTCGAAAGCCAGGGCTATCTGGTGCGTTCGACATCGCCATATGACAAACGCATACGCCTGCTGACGCTGACGGCGGAGGGCCGGTCGATACTGGAAGAGCTAAACCGCGTGATTGAGACTTATCAAGCCCGCGTCACCCGGACTATTCCTGCGGCGGATCTCGCCACCTTCAGCGCCACCTTAAATCATATCGCCTGCAATTTGCGGACAATCCGCGAAGAAGATAACAAGATCTAAAAAATTATGATGACCCCTGAACAAAAGTTTGCCCGCTGGGTAAGGATAAGTATTGCCGCGTTCCTGGCGATATTCGCCTGGTTTATCGTTGCCGATATCTGGATCCCGCTGACGCCGGACTCGACCGTTATGCGGGTTGTAACGCCCGTTTCACCCCGGGTCTCTGGCTATGTGTCGCAAGTCTATGTGCACAACAACAGCCAGGTGAAAAAAGGAGACCTGCTTTACGAGCTGGACCCGACGCCGTTTATCAACAAAGTCCAGGCCGCGCAGATAGCCTTTGAACAGGCAAAGCTGAGCAATCAGCAGCTGGATGCCCAGCTTGCCGCTGCGCGGGCCAACCTGCGTACCGCGCAGTTCACTGCCCGTAACGATAAGGTGACTCTTGATCGTTACCAGCGGCTGAGCACCATGCAGAACGTTTCGCAAGCGGATCTCGATAAGGTCCGTACGACCTGGCAGACCAGTGAACAGTCGGTCAGCGCGCTCAATGCCAGTATTCAGAATCTGCTCATTCAGCGCGGGGAGCGCAATGATAGCCACAACGTGACGCTGCAAAAATATCGCAATGCGCTGGAAGAGGCACAGCTCAATCTGGCCTGGAGCAAGGTTCACGCCGAAACGGACGGGATGGTGAGCAACCTGCAGCTCAATCCGGGCCTGTATGTCACCGCCGCCACGCCGCTGCTGGCGCTGGTCAGCAACCATACTGACATCGTCGCCGATTTTCGCGAGAAGAGCCTGCGCCACACCGGGGTGAATACCGATGCCGCGGTGGTTTTCGATGCCCTACCGGGGAAAGTGTTTCCGGCGCACGTTACCAGCAGCGACGCCGGGATTCTTGCCGGTCAGGAGGAGGTTAACGGCCAGCTGTCGCAGCCGGAACAGTCTACCCGCTGGGTGCGCGATGCTCAGCGTATGCGTATTCATGTCGCTCTCGACGCGCCGCTGGAGAAAGCGCTGCCGACCGGCGCCCGTGCCACGGTTCAGCTCTATAACAGCGAAGGTCCGTTCGCCCGCACCTTTGCTGGCCTGCAGATCCATCTGGTGAGCCTGCTGCACTATGTCTATTAATACGCTGGCTCGCGTTTTCACGCCGCACGGTAATATCGTCTATACGGCGAATGATTTCCGCCAGACGCTGCGGATCGCCTTTGCCGGCATGATAGCGCTGAGTATCTCGACCTTCTACGATGTGCAGTATGGTGTTTTCTTCGTGGTTTATCCGCTGATGCTGCTGTCGCTGGTGCCGGTCTTTAATCGCCACGTGGCCAGGCAGTTTATCTTTAGTGCGGCGGTAAACTGCGTTGAAATGGTGCTTATTGTCGGCTATCTGTCGCAATGGCCAGTTGTTATGACGCTGGTGGTGTTTGGCCTCTACGTGATGCGTTTTCGCTTTATGAGCCAGGGGCCGCTGTTTCTGCTGGGGTCGATGGGCGTGGTCTGTCAGAGCACGATGCTCAACTTTATGAGCTATACCTCCAGCAACTGGCACACGCTGCTGTTTTCTAATATGGAAGCCTGCGTGATGGCGGTGGCGCTCAGCGCGTTAATGAATTACCTGATCCCGGACGTTGAACCGCGTAAGCCGCCGCTGCGGATTGAGAAAGACGCCGCCCGGGTGCGGCATGAGTCTCTGCTCTCCGGCACCGTCGCCACCCTGATTTTTGTGGTTTTCCAGATCTGCGATCTCAGCGATTCTCTTTCGGCACTGATGGCGGGCATCTTGATCCTGTTCCCGATGCACTATCGCGGCGCGGTGATCAGCTCATTATGGCGTGTGGTCGGGGTGGTGCTGTCCTGCCTGTATATTCTGGTGGTACAGCTGCTTATCTATGATTTCAGTAATCATATGGTATTGATGATGCCGTTGATTGGCCTGGGGCTGGCCTTTAGCGCTCGCCTGCACGTCATGGAAAAGGTTGGCGCCGGGGTGGGGTTCGCCAGCATTACTACCATCGGGATTATGTTCGGCCAGAACCTGCACCCGGACCAGGATCTGATCTTCAGCGATCTGTACCGCATCACCTCGGTGACCACCTCCCTGATCGTCACGCTGACGCTGGTCTTCCTCGTACACCGTATTCTGAACTGCTTTGCACCGACGCGGTTTGTGATTACCGATTAGCATCAACCCGGTCAGGCCATGCTGCCTGGCCGGGACGCGCTTTGCCCGGCGCTAATAGACCTTTTTCAAATCCATCTCTTCCTGAATGCGCTCGCTGTAGGCGACGTGGGTGCGGATCGCCTCCTCAATCCCGGCGTTATAGAACATCGGGCCGAGTTCTTTCGCAATAAAATCGACAAAGAATTCGGCGTCAAACTGTTCCAGCTCAAGGTCAAAATTCTTTTCACAGTATGTGCATAGCTTTTCACGAAGCAGCTCGCGCTCGCCGGGAGTCAGAGAGATATCAGCCATTTATGCTCCTTCCAGGGGCTCTGAATTTACCGAATAACAGTGGACCAAAGACTAGCTGGGGATCCAGCTATCCCAGGTGGGTAGCGGGCCGAGTTCCGCCACCAGAAAATCAATAAACGATCGTACTTTAGGATTGCTGTATTTGCTGGGGAAATAGAGCGCATACAACGCATGCGTTTCGCAGGCGATCGTACCATCAAGGATAAGCGGTGTGATCTCCTCTTTCTGAATATGATCGCCAATCAGGTAGGTTGGTAGATAGGCAACGCCTTGATCTTCCAGTACCGATTTTAACAGTACCAGGCTGCTGTTGGCCTGGATAGGCATGTGCAGCTTGAGCTGATGCGGGCGATCGTGCTCATCGGTCACCTTCAGGACCGGCGTCAAGCCGGGATAAACCAGGCAATCATGATTGACCAGATCGCTACGTCGTACCGGCATCCCTTTTTTAGCCAGGTAGCCGGGTGAAGCACAGTAGGCCCAGCGAATCGATACCAGTTTACGCATGGCGTAGTTTTGCGGCGGCGCGGTAGAGATGCGCAGAGCGATATCGAAGTCGGTTTCATTGAGGTTGACGAAATTATCGTTCAGA
Source organism: Klebsiella sp. I138 (assembly GCF_051131765.1). Lineage (NCBI taxonomy): Bacteria > Pseudomonadati > Pseudomonadota > Gammaproteobacteria > Enterobacterales > Enterobacteriaceae > Klebsiella > Klebsiella sp. I138. The sequence goes on along the minus strand of NZ_CP180447.1, from coordinate 3,441,467 downwards.
TCAATATACAGGTTCACATCCGGGTACTGATGCCGATATTTATCCACCAGGTTGACCAGTCGGGAGTAACCAAAGGCAATAGAGCAGGTAATTCGTAATTCGCCCTGGGGGCTATGATAATAGCCGGAAGTCGTATTTAACGTATCATCAAACTCTTTTAGTAACTTATTGGCGCGATTAAACAGATATTGCCCGGCATCGGTCAATGTAATACTCCGGGTCGTGCGCTTAATTAATGTTGTTCCCAGCGTATCTTCCATTGCAGAAAGGCTTTTACTGACCGCAGAGGGCGAGACGTTAAGCTGCGCTGCGGCCTCAGATAATCCACCGCAGTCGACGATTTTGATAAAAAACTCCAGATGCTTGAGTGAAATTGGCACGCTCATTTTTTCCTTTAATTCACAAGTGATTTGCAAAAACGGTACGAATGAGCCGTTACATTCGTATCTTAAACATGTAACTATTGAATCACAGGAAACAACTTGCTGGCAAAATGAAAAAATAACAACTTAAGTGAGTTGCGTCACAAAATATAAGGAGGGGACGCAGAAAGTCATTAAATTGTGAATTTAATCTCATTTAATATAATTTTAATTAAAAGGTACCGGTTATGTGGTCACGACTCGAACCCTACAAATCTTCTATTATTTTATTAATTGCCCTGGTGATCGGCGGCCTGACAGGTATTTACGCCCCGGAACTGGCGAGTAAACTACAGCCTATAGGTCAGATCTTCCTCAACCTGTTATTCATGATTATTGTTCCGCTGGTGGGAATCAGCGTGATGTCGTCGATCGCCAGTATGACCGACCTGAAAAGGCTGGGACGCATTATGGCGATTATCTTTATTGTTTCGATCTCAATGGCCTTTATTCCCGCCGCCGGAATCGTCGCGCTCGCGCTATGGTACAACCCGGCGCAGGGCGTCACTATCGATCTGTCGCAATCGGTGCAGGCGGGCAGCGGCAAGATGGATTTTGTCAGCATGATCACCACCAGCGATTTTATCGGGCTGTTCTCAAAGTCCAATATTCTGGCGCTGATCGTGATGGCGATTATTGCCGGTGTGGCCATCGGGCAGTCGGATCAGGCGGGTAAACGCATTGCTTCGCTGCTGGAAGATGCCAATACCGTCATCATGAAGATCGTCTCGATCATTATGAAAGTCGCGCCAATTGGCCTGGGCTGTTACTTCGCCGCAACGATGGCCAGCCAGGACTCGGGACTGCTGCTGACCTTTGCCCGGGCGATAGGCCTGTTTATGGTTGCCACGCTGGTCTATTTTGTCTTCGGCTCGATTCTCTATTCCTGGATTGGCGGCGGTATGCCGGCGGTGAAAGCGTTCTGGCGCAATGCCGTCGAGCCGTCAGCGACCGCGCTCGGAACCTGTTCCTCCTTAGGGACGCTGCCCGTCACGCTGCGTGCCGGTAAAGCGATGGGCATTAACCCGGAAATTGTCGATGTCTCCATTCCGCTGCTGGTTAACCTGAATAAGGGCGGCGTGGCCATGATTGCCGCACTGAAGATCGTCTTTATCTATTCGGTACTGGGAATGGAGTTCACCACCGAGACGTTCTTCCTGACCATGCTGATCGCTGTACTCTCCGCCATTATCGTCGGCGGTGTACCGGGCGGCGCATTCCTTGGGGAAATCTTTATCGTTACCACGCTAGGGCTGCCGATGGAGGCGATCCCGATGCTGGTGGTGCTGGGCACCATTACCGATGCCCCGGCCACGCTGATCAACGTGATTCATGATTTGAACGCCGCACAGATTGTGGAGCGCTTCGCCGGAAAAAAGCAGGTGCAAGCTGAACTGAAACCCACGGCCGCAGCCATATAAGTTTCGCACGGATAAAAGGATGTCACAGGAGACGTTATGAAGAAGTCACTCAAGCTCGACACGCAGTTAATTATCGCCGGACGCGACAAACGCTACACCCAGGGAGCGGTGAACCCGGTTATCCAACGCGCCTCTTCACTGGTCTTTGATACGGTGAAAGATAAAAAATTTGCCACCGCCAATCGTGCCAACGGCGAGTTGTTCTATGGTCGTCGCGGGACTTACACCCATTTTGCGTTTCAACAAGCAATGAGTGAACTGGAAGGCGGCGTGGGCTGCGCCCTCTATCCGTGCGGCGCTGCGGCGGTGACCAACGCGATTCTGGCGTTTGTACAAAGCGGCGATCATATCCTGATGACCGGCGCGGCCTATGAGCCAACGCAGGATTTCTGCAACAAGATTCTCAGTAAATTCAATGTTGAAACGACTTATTATGATCCGTTAATTGGCGCAGACATTACCCGTCTGCTCCGTCCTGAAACGAAAGTGGTATTTTTGGAATCCCCCAGCTCGATCACCATGGAAGTCCAGGATGTGCCGGGAATGGTCAAAGCGATCCGCGCGGTGAATCCGGAGATCGTCATTATGATCGACAACACCTGGGCCGCGGGAGTGCTGTTTAAGGCGCTGGACTACGGCGTGGATATCTCTATTCAGGCTGGCACCAAGTACACCATTGGTCATTCGGACGCGATGCTGGGTACGGCGGTTTCCAACGCCCGCTGCTGGGATCGTCTGCGTGAAAACTCCTATCTGATGGGGCAGACGCTGGACGCGGATACCGCGTACAACGGCAGTCGGGGACTGCGCACGCTGGCGGTGCGTCTCAGACAGCATGAAGAGAGCAGTATTCACATTGCCCGCTGGCTGTCGGCGCGTCCGGAAGTGGCGCGGGTGAACCATCCGGCTTTAGCTGAGTGCCCGGGCCACGAATATTTTCAGCGGGACTTTACGGGCAGCTCTGGCCTGTTTTCCTTCGTATTGAAAAAGCGCCTGACTGACGAGCAGCTATCGGCGTTCCTCGATAATTTCTCGCTGTTCCATATGGCCTATTCCTGGGGTGGGTTCGAATCGCTGATTCTGGCGAACCAGCCGGAAGAGCTGAACAGTATCCGCCCGGCCGGTGATGTCGATTTTAGCGGGACGCTGGTCAGGGTGCATATTGGGCTGGAGGATATTGGTGATTTGATTGCCGATCTGGAGGCCGGGTTTACCCGTATCGGCTAATTGCAGGGCCCCGCCAACGCGCGGGGCCGCTTTTTTTCACTCGCTTAATGCAGAAACAGCGCCGGGAGCTGCGAGAACAGCCACAGCACCAGACCGATACTGCCGCCGACCAGAGTGCCGTTGATGCGGATAAACTGCAGGTCTTTGCCGATATTCAGTTCGATTTGCCGCGACATATCCCGCGCATCCCAGCTTTTAACCGTATCGCTGATATGGCGGGTCAGGAAGGCGGCGAACTCTGGCGCTACCCGATGGGCTGCCTGTTCCAGATGCTCGTTCAGCGACTCGCGTAGCGCTTCATCATGAATCAACGTTTCGCCAAACCACTGCCCGGCATCGGCAATCCGCTGTTGAATCTGCGAATCTTCGCGGGTGACATCGTTTTTAACCCACGCCCGTAGATCGGCCCACACCTCACCGAGATAGCGGTTAAACGTCTCATCATTTTTCAGATAAGCCTTTATGTTCTCAGCTTTTTCCGCCAGAAGCGGATCGGTTTTCAGGTTGTCGATCAGTTTTAGGGTTGCGCGATCGAACGCCTGGCGGATCTGATGGCTGCGATCCTGGGTGACCTCGTCGAGCAGCGTATTGACCGCGTCGGTGACCATTTCCGCGCTGTGCTCGCCCAGCCATTCGGTAGGCAGAATTTTGGCTTTCAGCGGGTGCTCGGTCTCCAGCCAGTGGACTATCCCACGGGCAATAAAGGCGCGTGAACTGTCGCGCTGCAGCAGCGCAATAAGTTGGGTAATCAGCGAGTCCAGCAGTTTCTGATGGCGATTGTTACGGGTTAACCCCTCCAGCATCATGGCGCTGGTCTGCGTCAGGTCGACCTTATCGATAGCCTTGTGCACCGCCCGACGCAACAGACGCTGGATGCGGGCATCATCGGTTAGCTCCAGGAAACCACTCATGACCTGCAGCAGATGATGGCCCACCCGCCGGGCGTTTGCCGGCTGGCTGAACCAGTTACCGAGCATCAGGGCCGGTTCGTAGCGGCGGATGAGCGCCACCAGCGAGGGCGTATCGAGAAATTTTTCCTGCACGAAATAGCCGAGGTTATCGGCGATCCTGTCTTTGTTCCGCGGAATAATCGCCGTGTGTCGGGAGATAAACGGCAGGGGAATACGGCGAAACAGGGCCACCACCGCGAACCAGTCAGCCAGCGCCCCGACCATCGCCGCTTCGGAGATGGCCTTCAGTGCACTGACCCATGGCGCGGGTGGTAGCAGCAACGTCGTAATAAAAATGGCGACTGCAATCAGCAGCAGCGACAGCGCCAGCAGTTTGGCGCGTTTCAGTTCAGCGAGTTTTTCCATAGGTTTAAGCATATAACCTGACGGCGGACTCATGCAAAAACTGCCACACAATCCACAGGCCGAAACCCATCAGCACCGCGCCAGCGACTCGCTCAACGCGCCAGATCAGGCCGGAAAGGCGGCGCTGGACGGGCACAAGTGCGACCAGCGAGACCAGCCACAGATCCCAGAGCAGCACCACGCCGACCATCCAGATACCGCAGCTTGTTTGCTGGAGCAGGGTGACATCGGGCCCGAGCAGAGACGTCATCAGCGCCAGATAAAACAGCGCGTTTTTGGGATTGAGTAATGAAGAACCCAGCCCCAGCAGCAGCTGCCTGCCCGGTGATGGAAGGGGGAGTTGTGTGGTTTGCCATTCCAGCGTGGCCGGGCGACTTTTCAGCAGCTGGCGGCCAATCCACAGCAGATATGCGGCGCCCAGCAGCTCGACCACGGTAAACAGCAGTGGGGCCTGGCGCAGTACGCCCCAGCCGATAATCGCCAGCAGAATGTACAGCCCGTTTCCGGCGGCAATACCGATGCACAGGCCCACGCTGCCGCGTAGACGATAGCGGATGGCGTAGCCCAGCAGTAAAAAGAAATCCGGCCCTGGACTGAGCAGAGCGACGAAGTGGGAGAGCGCCAGCGCGGGAAACGCGGGTGGGAACAACAGCGTAAGCATGTCCATAGCAACCTCTGAAAGAACCGGAGATCAGCCTATGGCAACCTGTGCGCTATTTATTGTCTGATATTGATCGGCCAAGCGCGTACTGGCGCGGTGTGGCGGCGGTATAGCTGACAAAGGTTTTATGGAAATGGCTCTGGTCGGCAAAGCCGGCCTGGTAGCCGACGTCGGCTATCTCATCCCCCGCGCGCAGGCGTGTTTTGGCAAATTCGATGCGTGCCATATTCATAAAGCTGGCGGGCGTCAGGCCGGTATCTTGCTTAAAGGTGCGAATCAACGTCTCTTTACGCAGGGCAAACTCGTGGGCCAGCGCGTCGAGAGAGGGCGGTTGCTGGAGATCGACCGCCAGGCGACTGAAGAGCTGAGCGCTGGTAGCCCGCAGCGGCGATGGCGGGGTGGCACACAGCGCAAGCCTCCGGAGTAATTGTGCAACCCGTTCAGGCAGTTCAGCCGTCTTTTGCTGTGCCATCAGCGCCACAATCTGCTGATAGTGTTCGAAAAGCTCACGATCGCGGATCACGGGATGAAGCGTGTTCAGCTGCGCATGGCGAGGAATATGCGGCAGCTGTTGCCGACACCACGCGATGTCGAGGTACAGCATATGATAACTGCGCGGCCGCCCGTCGCGCGGGTTGCAGCTGTGCGGCGTGTGCGCCGGGATAATAATCAGATCCCCCGGCTGCAGCAGATAGGTTTGCCCGTCGGAGTGACAGCAGGTTTCCCCGGCGATAATCGCCCCGATCGACAGCTGTGAATGGCGGTGGCGTTTATAAGCCTGACGGCTTTGCCGGGTACTGCGCAGCTCCAGCCAGGGCAGCTTTTCGTCGCGCCAGAAGGTTTGCGCAATGTCACGCGGGTGGCTCACGGTAGGCTCCTTAGCTGAGGGGATGGCTCGTTTATAGCACGCCTGCTCGGGGCTGTCTTCGGTCTGGTCTCGTGAATTTCTGCGAGCAGGCTGCAGAAAATATGTCGTTATTACCGCCGAGGAAAAAGTGTTTCCGGCCCGGCTCGTAAACCCTGGAACGGTGAAGTGTCTCCAGACTTGCCAGCAGGTAGAGTTGCGGTAATTATCCGTTGCACGGGCAGATCACAATGAAAAAAGCGCAACGTCGACGCCGCATGATGCGGTCTTTAAGCGATTTTTGCGGCACCAGGATACGGCCCGAGATTTTCTCGATATCCATCTGCCTGCTTCGCTACGCCGATGTGCTGTGGTCGCTAAAAACAACCGCTGGCGACGGCTATATTTATGTCGTCATAGAGCACCAAAGTTCGCTGGACGCGCATATGGCGTTCCGGCTGATGCGTTATGCCATTGCCGCTATGCAACGCCATCTCGATGCCGGACATCAGCGCCTGCCGCTGGTGATACCGATGCTGTTCTATCACGGTATCGCGACCCCGTATCCTCACTCGTTATGCTGGCTTGATGATTTCAGCCATCCGGCTGAGGCCCATGAACTATATGCTACGGCTTTTCCGCTGGTGGATATCACGGTGATCCCGGATGACGAGATAGCCCGACACCGCCGTGTCGCGCTGCTGGAGTTCATGCAAAAACATATCCGCCAGCGCGATCTGTCGGGGTTAACCGAGCCGCTCACTTTCATTTTGGTTAAGGAATATACTAATGACAGCCAGTTGAAAACGCTGTTTAATGACCGGGTGCATTCCGGCGACATTCGCCATTTTGGCCAGTTTATTCAGTAACTTGCCCGACGGGTACCGCAACATAAGGAGGCGTTGATGACGATTGCGGAAAGACTTCGTGAAGTAGGACGCAGAAAAGGGAAGCAGGAAGGACGGCTTGAAGGCCAGCGCGCGGAAGCCGTGCGTATTGCTCGTACCCTGCAGGCGGAGGGACTTGCGCTGGAGATGGTACTGCGCATTACCGGCCTGACTGAAGAAGAGATAACCACCGCGAAACGCTAATCACGCCCTCCTCTTATTCGTCGGTCTGGCTTTTGTCGATAACACACTTGTTAAGCATTTTCCGCCGGGTATTGCCGGGCGATCTCTGTCCAGAATCCTCCGTATATACCTAACTTTACCCGCATGATTAGCCATCTCAACTACCCTTAATACCCTGAGCAGTATTTATGACTACGTAAATAGCGATAACAAGGAGACATACGATATGGCTTATCAGACGGTGAATCCTGCAAATAATCAGCTGATTAAAGAATATGCCCCGCACAGCGATGCGGACGTCGAAGCGGCGCTGCAGAAGGCAGACGCGCTTTACCATTCTGCGTGGTCGAAGGGCGATATCGACCAGCGCTTACCCGTTTTGCACAGGCTGGCGGATCTTATCGACAGCCGGGTTGAAGAACTGGCGAAAATTGCCAGCCAGGAGATGGGGAAACTGATTGCGCAAAGCCGCGGCGAAGTGAAGCTCAGTGCGCACATTGCCCGCTACTATGCCGATAACGCAAAACGGTTTCTGGCGCCGGTGAAGTATCCCTCCGATGCTGGTGAGGCCTGGGTTGAACACCATCCCATCGGTGTGCTGATGGCCGTTGAACCGTGGAACTTTCCTTACTACCAGCTGATGCGGGTTCTGGCGCCGAACCTGGCGGCCGGGAATCCGGTTATCGCCAAGCATGCCAGTATTGTGCCGCATTGTGCTGAAACCTTCGCTCATCTGGTTCGTGAGGCGGGGGCGCCGGAAGGGGCGTGGACCAATCTGTTCATCTCCCAGGATCAGGTGGCGAAAATCATCGCCGACGATCGCGTCCAGGGTGCGGCGCTGACCGGTTCGGAAAAGGCCGGCAGCGTGGTGGCATCTCAGGCGGCAAAATACCTCAAAAAAGCGACTCTTGAACTGGGCGGCAATGATGTGTTTGTGGTCCTGGACGATGCCAGCCTCGACAAGGCGGTGAAGACTGGCGTGCAGGCGCGGCTCAACAACGCCGGCCAGGTCTGTACCGCGGCGAAGCGATTTATCCTGCACGAGCGAATCGCCGATGCCTTTATGAGCCAGTTTACCGAGGCGTTTAAGCAGGTGACGATGGGTGACCCGCTGGATGAAAGGACTACGCTGGGGCCGCTGTCTTCTCAAGATGCGCTTAAGACACTGACCAGGCAGGTCAACGATGCGCTGAAAAACGGTGCCACGCTGCACCTTGGCGGTAAGCCGGCGCAGCGGGAAGGCTGCTTCTTTGAACCGACGATTCTGACCGGCATCACGCGGCAGAACCCGGCATACTTTGAAGAGTTTTTCGGCCCGGTAGCGCAAATCTACGTGGTGAAAGATGATGATGAGGCGGTGAAACTGGCGAACGATTCCCACTATGGCCTCGGTGGGGCGATCTTTAGCCAGGATATTGAACGGGCGAAACGAATGGCCTCGCGAATAGAGACCGGGATGGTCTACATCAACTGGCTAACCGACACCGCCCCTGAGCTGCCGTTTGGCGGCGTGAAACGCTCCGGCTTCGGCCGCGAGCTGTCCGATCTGGGGATTAAAGAATTTGTGAACCAGAAGCTGGTGGTGGTGCGCCGCTAAGCTCCCCCCGGGAGCGCTATACTTGCCGGGGCTACGTTAGCATGTTGGTTTTGTCGGCCCGGTAAGCACTGCGCCACCGGGCATTTTTTCGGGCAGCGTCGTACTGACCTGGGCGACGAAGAGTGCGCTGTTATTTACGCAATCCGGCAAACGCTGCACGAATCTCCTCTTCCGGCAAATTAATACCGATAAAGACCAGCGTGCTGTGCGGAGGCTCATCGCCCCACGGGCGATCCCAGTCGGCGCTGTATAAGCGCTGAACGCCCTGAAACAGCAGGCGATTCGGCTCGCCATCAATCCACAGCATCCCTTTATAGCGCATCAACTGTTCGGCGAAAGAGAGCAGCAGATTTTCCATTACCCTGGAGACTGCGCTGATATCGACCGGGTAATCCAGCTCGACCACGATGGACGAGACATCGTTTTGCTTATCGGCGATAAAGTGGAAGCGCGGTGTGCTGCTCACGACGTTCTCTTCCAGCATAAAGCCGCTGGTATTAAACAGCAGACTCAGGTTGATGTCGCCGTAAGTTACGGTATAAACCGGCGCCCGGGCGTTGATTCGTGCCAGTCGTTGGCGCAGGGCATCGCTGTTGCCCGCGACATCGGTTTTGGTCAGCAGAATACGGTCGGCGTAGCCCACCTGCGACTGGGCGATGGTGAACTGGTTCATCTGCTGGTCGGCATGGACCGCATCCACCAGCGCAATCACGCCATCCAGCAGATAGCGTTCGCAGAGCACTTCATGGGAGAAAAAGGTCTGAATAATCGGGCCGGGGTCGGCCATGCCGGTGCACTCAATCACCAGCCGGTCAAAATCAATATCGCCGCGGTCGCGGCTGTCGAGCAGATCGAGCAGCGTATCTTCCAGCTCATTGGAGCGGGTGCAGCAGATGCAGCCGTTGGTCAGGGTTTTGATCTGCGTGGCGCGGTCGCCAATCAGCTGATCGTCTACGGAGACTTCGCCGAATTCGTTTTCGATGACGGCAATTTTAAAGCCGTGCTGCTCATTGAGAATATGGCGCAGCAGGGTGGTTTTGCCCGCGCCAAGAAAACCGGTCAACAGGGTGACTGCAATCGGTGCCATTTTTGCCTCCATTAACAGCAGCGTACGCCGCCTTTGCCGTCACCGCCGTAGCGGGCCTGCTGGCGTTCGCGGAAGAATTCGTTATAGGTCATGTACGGTTTATCCGGATGGTTGGCTTGCATATGTTCAACGTAGTTGTCGTAGTCCGGAATGCCAATCAGCATTTTTGCCGCCTGACCGAGATATTTTTTTGCTTCGCCTAAGTTACCAAACATTGTGCGTTCCAGATAGAAAAAGCCCGGTGGCGCTACGCTTACCGGGCCTACAGGACCTTTGTAGGCCGGATTAGCGTAGCGCCATCCGGCATTTAAGGTTTAGTGATGCGAAGAGGTCTTCACGCCGCCTTCCGGGACCGGCACGTACGGGGTCTCTTTGTCGGTACGTACTTTATTATTACGCACGTTGAGCCACGTTTTGATGCCGTAGAAGATGATGCTGTAAACCACGACCAGGAACAGAATGCTCAGGCCAGCGTTGGTGTAGTTGTTCACCACGATATGGTTCATGTTGGCAATCTGCTGCGCGCTGAGTTCGCCACCGGCGGCAATCTTCTCTTTGTACTGCTGAGCCATGAAGAAGAAGCCTTCCATCTGCGGGTTGGTGCTGAACAGTTTCAGACCCAGTGCCCAGGTGGTACACAGCAGCAGCCAGGCGGCTGGGATTACGGTGACCCAGATGTATTTGGTGCGCTGCATTTTGACCAGTACTACGGTGCCCAGCACCAGCGCCACGGCTGCCAGCATCTGGTTAGAGATACCGAACAGCGGCCACAGGCTCTTCACGCCGCCCAGTGGGTCGACAACGCCTTGATACAGCAGGTAGCCCCACAGACCGACGCAGCCCGCCGTGCCCACGATCCCGGCTACCAGTGAGTCGGTTTTCTTCAGGAATGGCACGAAGTTACCCAGCAGATCCTGGAGCATAAAGCGACCGGCACGGGTACCGGCATCCAGTGCGGTCAGGATAAACAGTGCTTCAAACAGAATACCGAAGTGGTACCAGAAGCCCATATCCGCCATCGGGATGATTTTGTGGAACACGTGAGCGATACCGACGGCCAGCGTTGGCGCACCACCTGCACGGTTCAGTACCGACGGTTCACCGATATCTTTCGCCGTTTGCAGAATCTGTTCAGGCGAAATCACGAAGCCCCAGGAGCTGACGGTTGCTGCCGCATGGGCGGTCACTTCTTTCAGCTGTGCGGCAATCATTGCCGCGTTCTCACCACCCATTTCGTGCAGGTTTGGCATCACAATGCCCAGACCGGCCGGCGGGGTGTTCATCGCGAAGTAGAGACCCGGTTCAATAATGGATGCTGCGACCAGCGCCATCACCGCCACGAAGGACTCCATCAGCATCGCACCGTAGCCGATAAAGCGAGCATCGGTTTCGTTAGCCAGTAGTTTCGGCGTCGTGCCGGAGGCGATCAGCGCATGGAAGCCAGACACCGCACCGCAGGCGATAGTAATAAACAGGAACGGGAACAGCGCACCTTTCCACAGCGGGCCAGTACCATCGATGTACTGCGTCACCGCCGGCATTTTCAGGTCCGGGTTGAGGATGACGATACCCAGAGCCAGACCAACGATAACGCCGATTTTCAGGAACGTTGCGAGGTAGTCACGCGGCGCCAGAATCAGCCACACCGGCAGCAGCGCGGAGATAAACGCGTAGCCGATCAGGGTAAAGGTGATAGTGGTGTCTTTAAAGGTCAGCGCCGGGCCCCAGTACGGGTCGTGGGCAATCACGCCGCCGAAGTAAATGGAAGCGACCAGCAGCACGATACCAATCACCGAGACCTCGCCCACGCGTCCGGGGCGCAGGAAGCGCATGTAGATACCCATAAACAGCGCAATCGGCACGGTCGAGCAGACGGTGAAGACGCCCCACGGGCTTTCCGCCAGCGCTTTCACCACGATCAGCGCCAGCACCGCGAGGATGATAATCATAATCAGGAAGCAGCCGAACAGGGCGATAGACCCCGGTATCGGCCCCATCTCTTCTTTGATCATCTCACCCAGCGAGGAACCGTTACGGCGCGAGGAGATAAACAGCACCATAAAGTCCTGCACCGCACCGGCCAGCACCACACCCGCCAGCAGCCACAGGGTACCTGGGAGGTAGCCCATCTGCGCTGCCAGCACCGGACCGACCAGCGGGCCTGCGCCGGCAATCGCCGCAAAGTGGTGGCCGAACAGGACGTAGCGGTTGGTCGGGACGTAGTTCAGACCGTCGTTGTTAATGACCGCCGGCGTTGCGCGCGTCGGATCAAGCTTCATCACCTTCTGGGCGATGTACAGGCTGTAGTAGCGATAGGCCACCAGATAAACGGAAACCGACGCGACGACGATCCACAGGGCACTGACGTGCTCACCGCGGCGCAGGGCGACGACCGAGAGGCAAAATGCCCCGATGATTCCAAGAATCACCCAAGGTATGTGCTTGAATAGCTTTTTAGTATCCATAGTAAAACCTGGCGTTAATGAGATTAATAACAGGCCGAAGCCGTCTGGTTTTGAATTAGGGTTAGTGGAGGTATTGATTAGCTAGGCTGCATTCGATCTTGCCAGAACAGCGCGCGCGTAAAGTTGGGTAAGTTTGTGAGTGGTTATATGTAGGGCTAAGCGGTTGCCAGGCGGGATAAGCGGTTGGGCAGGAAATGAGCAGTGGAGAAACATGTGATTGAGATCACAAGATTTTTTCCGTCTCCTTTTCCTCCCCCGTTGGGGAGAGGAAGAAGAGAGGAAAAAGAGAAGAAGACAGAGAACAGTGAAAACCGGAAGAGAAGGACTGAGAGCGTTATACCGCGACGTCCATTTCCATCATCACCGGATGGAAACGACGCTTGAAGTAAATCAGCCCGTGGCCTTCCTGGCTCAGGGTGATGTTCTTGATCTCGACCAGATAGACCAGGTGACTACCGATAGTTTGTACCTGGCTTATCTCCCCTTCAAGGCTGGCCAGTGAACCTTTCAACACCGGCTGTCCCAGGGCCCCTTTTTGCCAGCAGGAGAGGCTAAAACGGTCTTCCATGGCCATCCCGGTCATTCCGGCAAAATGACGGGCCATCACTTCCTGCTCATGATTCAGCACGTTAACGCACAGCTTGCCATTGCCCTGGAACACCGGGTTCATCGCACTGTTGGCGTTGATACACACCATGACCGATGGCGGTGTATCGGTCACCGAGCACACCGCCGTTGCGGTGATGCCGCAGCGGCCGGCATCGCCTTCGGTGGTAATGACGTTGACCGCCGCCGACAGGCTGGACATGGCATCGCGAAAACGCAGACGTTGTTCATCTAATTGCATTGTGACCTCCCGCTGTGAATTACTTCAGCAGCTTATCCAACATATTGATATCAGCGTTGTTGTGCAGGTGTGGCACCGTCCAGCCGTTCTGGTCGTACTCGGACAGGCAGCGGTCGACCATCGCCATCATTTTGTCCATGTTGCCGGAACTCTGCGCCTGACGCAGACACTGCAGGCGGATCTCGTCCTGGCTTCCGGAATAGTTGATTTCATACAGCTCGTGGCGACCACCGAATTCGCTGCCGATCGCGTCCCACATCAGCTTGAGGATCTTAATGCGTTCAACGTGATCCATACCGTTTGAACCGCGAACGTATTTGGCCAGATACTGGTCGATCTGCGGATTATTCAAATCACGTGCGCTGGAAGGCAAGTAGATCAGGCCGCTGGTGACGTTACGTTCGATGATATTTTTGATCTTGGCGTAGGCCATCGGCGCCATGACGCGATAGGTTTGCAGCGCGGCGTGATCCGGCAGCCAGGCGCCATTGACCCACGGTGTGGCTTCGGAACACATGGAATCGCTCAACGCCCAGAACATATTGCGCCACGCCACCACTTCGCCGAGATCGGCCTGCACGCCGCGGAATTCCATAGTGCCGGTACATTCCAGAGAGCGCTTCAGCAGAGCGGTGATAAAGTCGAGTTTGACCGCCAGGCGTACGCAGGCCTGCAGCGGATACATCCGTGCAAAGCCGCCTTCCATCGTCCAGCGACGGCAGCGATCGAAATCGCGGTAAATCAGAACGTTTTCCCATGGGATCAGCACTTTATCCATGACCAGGATCGCATCGTTTTCGTCAAAGCGGCTGGAAAGCGGATAGTCGTACGGCGATCCGGTGACTCCTGCAACCATCTCATAGGAGGCGCGGGAGATAAGCTTGACGCCTTCGGCATCCATCGGGGCGACGAACATCAGTGCGAAGTCCGGGTTTTCCCCCATCACCTGAGCGGAACCAAAACCGATCATGTTGTAGTGGGTCAGCGCCGAGTTAGTGGCGACCACTTTTGCGCCGCTGACGATGATCCCGGCGTCGGTCTCTTTTTCCAGCTTGATGTAGACGTCTTTCACTTCGTCAGCTGGCTTATGACGGTCAATCGGTGGGTTGACGATTGCGTGGTTAAAGTACAAGCCGGTTTCCTGAATGCGGGTGTACCAGTTGCGGGCGTTCTGTTCAAACTGGCCGTAGAAGGCCGGGTTTGCACCCAGCGCGCAGCCAAAGGCGGCTTTGTAATCCGGGGTGCGGCCCATCCAGCCGTAGCTCAGGCGTGACCACTCGGCAATGGCGTCGCGCTGCTGGCGCAGGTCGTCGGCGCTTTTCGCGACGCGGAAGAACTTATGGGTATAGCCGCCGCTGCCAGTATCGGTGTTCCAGCACAGGGAGTCCTGCATTTCTGGTTTGTGCAGTGCGTCGTACAGCTGAGCGACGGAGGCGGCGGCGTTGCGGAATGCCGGGTGCGTGGTGACGTCTTTGACGCGCTCACCGTAGATGTAAATTTCGCGGCCATCCTGCAGGCTCTTCAGGTACTCTTCACCGGTTAACGGGCGTTTGGCATCTGCGCGGAAATCTTCAGGTTTCATAGGGGCCTCTTCAGTATTTATCGGAATATCCCGTCCTGCTTCAGGCAGCTCATCAGTTGGCCGCATCCGAAATATTCAGGGTATCAATGTTAAATTTATGTTTTGTTTTTGTTGTTCAATTGAAGCGGTTAAACGGGGTTTCGTGAAGAGACTTTTAGGTCAACGGCAGGTACTTTTCAGGCGGGGTTTGGTTCTGTGATCCAGGCGATGTTTTCACCCCGGAGACCTGTATTTTCCCCGGTAGCGCTGCGCTGACCGGGCTACAGACGGTGGTGTATGTGTAGCCCGGACAGGTGCGCAGCACCGCCTCCGGGGAGTTGTTAAGACACGGGTACTTTTTGCGCGCGGTACGCACTGGGTGAACAGCCCACCAGGCGGTTAAAAAAGCGGGCGAAATAGGCCGGGTCTTTGAACCCCAGCTGCCAGGCGATTTCATTGACCGCGCTGTCGGAAAACAACAGCAGCCGTTTGGCCTCGCGCAGCTGACGATCAAAGATCAGCCGCTTCGGTGGCCGGTTGGCAAAGCGGCGGCAAATATCAGTCAGCCGCGACTCGGTGACGTGTAGCTCATTGGCATAGTCCGGTACCGTCCAGTGCTGGTGGTAGTGGCTGTCGATCATCTGGTTAAAGCGCTGAAACAGTTTCAGTTCACCGCGCATCCCGCTGGCGGCATGGTCGTCGAGCTTCGCGTTTCGCAAAAGCAGAGTGAATACCGCCTGCGCCAGCAACGCCAGGGTATGTTCACCCCCCGGCAGCTGCGCGGTCGATTCGCGTTTGATCAGCTGCCAGTAGTGCGCCAGCGCCGTCAGCTCATCGGGTTTATCCGCCAGCGACAGGCATATCCCCGGCAGCCCGAAGGCTTCTCGCGTCCCGGGATAGAGCACCTCAAGCAGCGGCCAGATCAGGTCTTCCCGTACGGTCAGCACATGCCCGTCGCTGTCGGACTCGGTGATAAAAGCGTGCGGCACCGACGGCGGTGTCAAAACGAACAGCGGCGCCTGCACCGAGTAGCGGTGATCGTCGAGCTGCAGTTCAATCTGCCCGGTATCGAGAAAGTGCATCTGAAAGTACTGGTCGTGTCGATGCGCCTGCATGTCGCGGCCAAAAAAGGCCGCCATGCGGGCAAACGACTGGTAGTGCACGTCCTCGGTCCCCAGACTCTCATCGTAATCTTTGTTGATATCGATATTGGCGATTGAGGGCTGACACATGAGCACTCCTTAATGACTTTTCTGTGCGGCGAGCCCCGCCTCTGCGGCGGCATCATCCCGCGGGCTCATCGGGATCCTGGTCAACACCAGCGCACCGACGATCAGCAATCCGGCGACAAACCACAGTCCGGAGCTAAAGCTACCCGTGGCATCGCGCAGGATCCCGATCAGCAGCGGGCTGACGGCGGATCCGACGTTGCCGATAGCGTTGATGACCGCCAGCGCAACCGCCCGTGATTGCAGGCTGATCACCCTGTCTGGCGTAGTCCAGAAAATCGCCATCGCGGTAAAGGAGCCAACGGAAGCCATGATGATGCCGATCAGTTGGATCAGGCCATGGTGGGTGGCGGAGGCCAACAGCCACCCGGCTGCGGCGAACAGATAGGGCAGGATGGTATGCATCTTGCGCTCTTTAAGCCGGTCTGATCGTCGGCTCCACCAGAGCATCCCGAAAATAGTACAGAACTGCGGAATCGCTGCCAGCATGCCGATCACAATGTTGCTGCTACCGGTATTGAAGCTTTGCAGGATCTGCGGCGTCCAGATGTTAATGGCACTCAGGGTATTGGTCAGGCAGAAGTAGGCAAGCGTGTACATCAGCACCGCTGGCGTTAGCACTTCCCGCAGGGTCGAGCGACCTGAGGTCGGAAGAACGGTGGCGCTTTCGCGCTCGCGTTCAATCATGGTTTTCAGCGCCTGCTTCTCCTCGTTATCCAGCCAGCTGGCCTGATCCGGCGTATCATTGAGGAAGAACCAGGTCACCACGCCAAGCACCACCGACGGCAGTCCCTCCAGCAGAAACAGCCACTGCCAGCCCTTCAGGTTCCACAGGCCGTCAAGCGCCAGAATATAGCCGGAAAGGATCGAACCGAGCATCATGGTCACCGGCATTGCAATCATAAACAGGGCGTTGGCGCGGGCGCGATGATAGGCCGGGAACCACCAGGTCAGGTAGACAAGGATCCCCGGCAGGAAACCGGCCTCGGCGATACCGACCAGCATGCGCAGAAGATAAAGCGTATGCGGATTAGTGGCAAACATCGTACAGGTTGACGCGATCCCCCACACCACCATGATCCCGGCGATCCAACGGCGGGCGCCAACCTTGGCCAGCATGATATTGCTGGGGATCCCGCACATCACGTAGGTGACGTAAAACAGCGTCGCTGCCAGGCCAAACATGGTGGAGGTCAGACCGAGATCTTTACCCATCGTCAGGCCGGCGAAACCGATATTAATGCGATCCAAAAACGAGAACACAAAAAGCACAAACAGGAAGGTGATGAGTCGGCGAAACAGCTTTTTGATCACCCGGTTTTCTACTTCAAGGACTTTATTATCATTGTGTTGCAGGGTAGAGGTCGTCATGATGCGCTCCACATTATCCGTTTAGTAGACGGATTTATTGTTATCAGTTGTGGTGGTTGCTGCGTTGGTAAAACGTGCCGCCAGGGCTTCTGCGCCGCGGGCCAGCAGGGTGGTATCGACGCCAACGGCGACGAACAGCGCTCCCAGCTCGAGGTAGCGTTTTGCCAGCTGTTCATTGGCCATCAGAATGCCCGGGGCTTTGCCCGCCTCGCGAATCAGGGTGATGGCGCTTTCAATGGCCGCCTGCACCTCCGGATGCTGCGGATTACCGCCGAAGCCCATATCTGCACTAAGATCCGCCGGGCCGATAAACACCCCGTCAACGCCTTCCACTTCAAGGATCTGCGGCAGATTTTTTAACGCCTCGCGGGTTTCAATCTGCACCAGCACGCACATGGCGTCGTTAGCCTGATGGATATAGTCCGGCACGCGATTCCAGCGGGAAGCGCGAGCCAGGGCGCTGCCGACGCCGCGAATACCGGCCGGTGGGTAGCGGGTAGCCTTCACTGCCAGCTGCGCTTCAGCAGCGTTTTGTACCATCGGCACCAGCAGCGTTTGCGCACCGATATCCAGCAATTGCTTAATCTGCACCGGGTCGTTCCACGATGGGCGAACCACCGGCTGGCTGGGGTAGGGAGCTATTGCCTGAAGCTGGGTTAACACCGTTTGCACATTGTTCGGCGCGTGTTCACCATCGATCAGCAGCCAGTCAAACCCGGCGCCGGCCAGCAGCTCGGCGCTGTAGCTGCTGCACAGCCCCAGCCACAGGCCGATTTGAGGGCGCCCGGCCTGCAGCGCCTCTTTAAAGGTATTGTTCATCATCTTCCCCTTACACAAAGCGGCAGCTGATTGCGCCCATATTGCCGTAATCGACGTGGAAGGTGTCGCCCTTGCGCGCCGGTACCGGACGGGTAAACGATCCGCCGAGGATAATCTGTCCGGCTTCCAGTTGGACGTCATACGGCGCCAGCTTATTCGCCAGCCAGGCAACGCCGTTGGCCGGGTGATTCAGCACCCCAGCGGCGACGCCGGTCTCTTCGATCACCCCGTTGCGATACATCAGCGCGGAGATCCAGCGCAGATCCAGCTCATCGGGTTTAATCGGCCGACCGCCGAGGATCACCCCGGCGTTGGCGGCGTTATCGGAGATGGTGTCAAACACTTTGCGCGGGCGCTGAGTTTCCGGATCGATGTTGTGACAGCGGGCGTCGATCAGCTCCAGCGCCGGGATCACGTAATCGGTGGCGTTGTAGACATCGAACAGCGTGCAGTTTGGTCCGCGCAGCGGTTTCGCCAGCACGAATGCCAGCTCGACTTCAATGCGTGGCACGATAAAGCGGTCGGTAGGAATGTCGCTGCCGTCGTGGAAGAACATATCGTCGAGCAGCGCGCCATAGTCCGGTTCGCTGATTTGCGAACTGGCCTGCATTGCTTTGGAGGTCAGGCCGATCTTATGGCCTTTGAGCACCCGGCCTTCGGCGATCTTCATCTCGACCCACTCGCGCTGGACGGCGTATGCGTCCTCAATAGTGATCGACGGGTAATCCAGGGAGATCGCACGGATCTGTTCACGCTGCTTTTCGGCCTGATTCAGTCGCTGGGCGATCAGCGTGCGGGTCTGTTTATCGAGCATAGTGGCTTCCTGTTACGTCATTCGGTGCTGCGGCGCCGGGTACCCGGCCTACGGTTCGTTTCACTTGTGCCTTTTGCAGGCCCGGTAAGCGCAGCGCCCCCGGGCAAAAGAGGCCGCTATTTAAAGAGCGCGTGCACGTTGTTCTGTTTGTAATTCAGCGTCGGGTGTAGTTCTTCAATCTCAAAAGACAGCGCCAGATAGCGGCTCTCCATCAGGGCGGCGAAGTGGGTTTTAATCAGCCCAAACAGCATTTCGCCAACCTCTTCACGGCTTTCCAGGCTACGCCCGCTGCCGATTTTCAGCGTCATATGCACGAAGGCGTAATCGTGCTTGCCGTCAGCCATCTGCCAGGTATCCAGCCAGATAGCGCGGCTGCGGATCCCGCCAATCGGGAAGATGCCGGTGGCGGCGAGCGCCTGGTTGACCTGGGCGAACAGGCCGGGTAAATCCGCCTGTTCGCGGATGTTCTCGGTACATTCAGCGATAAAGTGCGGCATAGTGGCTCCTTACGCCTGGGCCGGCAGCGGGAATACGGCATTCACCTGGCCGGTACCGGAGCTGGCGAACAGGTCGGTGATAAACTCGACCTTGCCATCGTATTTGTCCCAGCCGAGCACGCCGAGCAGCATCACCGTGTCGTGCATATTGCCTTCGCCGTAGCAGTAGTCGGCGTACTCCGGCAGCATGGTGCAGAACTCTTTGAACTTGCCTTCACGCCACAGCTTCACCACGCGCTCATCCATCTGATGGTCGAATTCGCGGGTATAGCTGTTCATCCCTTCTTCGGCGCGCTGGTCGTCGATAAAGCGGTGCGACAGCGAACCACTGGCGAAGACGGCGACGGTACCGTCATATTTTTCAATCGCTTTGACGATGGCTTCACCCAGCCTGCGGCTGTCGGCAAAATCGTGAACGGTGCAGAACGCCGAAATCGAGACCACTTTGAAATGCTTATCGCTGTTCATGTAGCGCATCGGCACCAGGGTGCCGTACTCCAGCTTCAGGCTCGGGATGTTGTGCGCTTTTGCCCGCACGCCCAGCTTGACCGCTTCGTCGGCAATCAGCTGGCCCAGCTCCGGGTTGCCGTCGTAGTCATAGGTCATGTCGCGAATAAAGTGCGGCAGTTCGTTGCTGGTATAGACGCCTTTGAAATGGTCGGCGCAGTTAATGTGGTAGGCGCTGTTGACCAGCCAGTGGGTATCAAAAACAATAATGGTATCAACGCCCATTTCACGGCAGCGCTTGCCAATTTCTTTATGTCCATCGATAGCTGCCTGACGGCAACCATGATTTTTCCCTGGCAGTTCAGAGAGATACATTGACGGCACGTGAGTGATTTTGGCGGCTAACGCTAATTTGCCCATGCGGTGTTCTCCTTACATAACCTGAATAGTGTGGGCCGCAACCAACCGGTATGCGGCTCGACGGATGACGGTTATACGCCCCATTTCGGGATCGGATGGTCACCCATGGAAATACAGACGTTTTTCATTTCGGCGAATACTTCAAAGCTGTACTCGCCGCCTTCACGGCCGGTGCCGGAGGCTTTTACGCCGCCAAACGGCTGGCGCAGGTCGCGGACGTTCTGGGTATTGACGAATACCATGCCGGCTTCAATGCCGCGCGCCAGACGCAGAACCTTGCTGATATCCTGGGTCCAGATGTAGGACGCCAGGCCATATTCGATGTCATTCGCCAGGCGCAGCCCTTCCGCTTCGTCTTTAAACGGCAGCAGGCAGGCCACCGGGCCAAAAATCTCTTCTTGCGCGACACGCATCCGGTTATCCACATCGGCCAGTACCGTCGGACGCAGGAAGTTGCCGCCTTTGAGATGCGCTGGCAAATCGGACGGTTTGTCCGGGCCGCCGGCCAGCAGGGTGGCGCCTTCTTCGATCCCCAGGCGGATATAGCCGGAGACTTTTTCCCAGTGCTGTTGGCTGATCAGCGCCCCAACCTGGGTATTTGGATCGGTCGGATCGCCCACGCGCAGACGATTGGCGCGTTCCGCAAAGCGTTTGACGAACTCCGGATAGATACTCTGCTGAATAAAGATGCGCGACCCGGCGGTGCAGCGTTCGCCGTTGATCGAGAAGATGGTGAACAGGGCGGCATCCAGCGCGCGCTCGATATCGGCATCTTCAAAAATCAGCACCGGGGATTTGCCGCCCAGCTCCATGGAATATTTTTTTAGCCCGGCATTTTTCATGATGTTGCGTCCGGTGGCGGTGCCACCGGTAAACGACACGGCGCGGATGTCATGGTGACGTACCAGCGCGTCGCCGGCGCTGGCACCGTAGCCCTGTACCACGTTGAGTACGCCGGCCGGAATACCCGCTTCCAGCGCCAGCTCACCCAGGCGGTCGGCGGTCAGCGGCGACAGTTCAGACATTTTCAGCACCGCGGTGTTACCCAGCGCCAGGCAAGGCGCGACCTTCCAGGTGGCGGTCATAAACGGTACGTTCCACGGCGATACCAGCGCACAGACGCCAACCGGCTGCACGAGGGTGTAGTTGAGCATCTTGTCGTCAACCGGGTAGGTTTTGCCGTTCATCTGCTGGCACACTTCGGCAAAAAACTCGAAGTTGTGCGAGGCGCGTGGAATCAGCACATTTTTGGTCTGATGGATAGGCAGACCAGTATCGGCGGTTTCCATCGCGGCAATCTCCGGGACGTTCTGATCGATCAGATCGCCCAGGCGACGCATCAGGCGCGCGCGCTCTTTCATCGGCAGGTTGGCCCATTTCGGGAACGCCTCTTTTGCAGCGGCAACGGCCTGATTCACTTCGGCTTCACCGCCGGAGGCGACTTCCGCCAACACTTCGCCGGTCGCCGGATTGGTGGTATGGAAATAGTCGGTGCCTGCGACGTTTTTGCCGTTGATCCAATGGTTAATTTTTTTCATGACAGCTTCTCCTCATAGGCTTGCTGGCTGATGATGCGGTTGACCAGGCGGCCGACGCCTTCGACTTCGACGATCACTTCGTCACCCGGCACCACGTCGGACAGCCCTTTCGGCGTGCCGGTGGCGATCATGTCGCCCGGTTGCAGGGTCATGAATTCGCTCAGGTAAGCGATCAGGAACGGGACGCTGAAGATCAGATCGGCCGTGGTGCCCTGCTGGCGCAGTTCGCCGTTAACCCAGGTGCTCAGGGTCAGATTATGCGGATCCGGGATCGCCTCTTTTGCGACTACCCATGGCCCGATGGGCGTCAGCGTGTCGCGGCTTTTCACTCGCAGATTCGGCCGGTAGTAGTTTTCCAGGTAGTCGCGAATGGCGTAGTCGTTGCAGACGGTGTAGCCGGCGACGTAGTCCATGGCATCAGCCTCGGCGACGCGGCGTGCGGTTTTGCCTATCACTACCACCAGTTCGGCTTCGTAATGCATGTACTCAACGTTATCCGGACGAACCGACTCTTGCTCGTGGCCGATAAAAGTGTTCGGCGCTTTGATAAAGACCAGCGGCTCTTCCGGCGGTTTAAACTCCAGCTCGCTGGCGTGGTCGGCATAGTTCAGACCCAGCGCGAACAGGGTTCCGTCGGCGGGAGGCAGCCAGCGGAATTCGCCTGATTTAAGCAAGGTGCCATCGGCGAGGCGAACCTGGTTGCGTTCATCGACCTGTACGTCGTAGCGGGCGCCTTGCCATTCAATACGTGCCTGTTTCATGCCAGCTCTCCTTCTGCAACAACCGGGTTTTCCAGCGCCGGGAAACCTTCGGCGAGGATCCGCACGCGGTCGCCTGGTTGCAGCGTGACGCGGGCGTGAGGGGTTCCGATCAGAATGGCATCCCCGGGGTTCAGGGTGGCAAACTCGCTCAGCGCGCTTAACAGTTCGGCGGCATTACGCTGCAGATCGCCGGTGTTCCAGCTGTCGGCTTCGCGGCCGTTGATCTCCGTGATGATGGTCAGATTGTCCACGTTATTTATCGGGGAGAGGGCACCGATCGGGCAGAAACCATCGCGGCATTTGGCTTTGATCGCCGGGCGGTAGAAGCTCTCTTCCGGCAGGCTGACGTCATTGGCCAGGGCGTAGCCGGCAATAAAAGAGGCGGCCTTGTCGGTGGGAACTTTGCGGGCCGTTTTGCCGACGATCAGCGCGACGGTGGCGCCGCTCTGCACGGTTTCGCCCTGCGGATACGGAATTGCCTCGCCCGCACCGATAACGGTATTGCGGGGTTTGATAAACCAGACCGCGGTCTTCGGCGGCGTTTTGTAAGGGGCCTGTTGGAACGCGTCGCGCCAGGCGTCAAGCTGGCTGCGATGGTTGAGCGCAACGGCGAAGATGGTACCTTTCATTCACCACTCCTCTGGTACTGATGTCGGATGCTAAGGGGTATTCATTAATATGTTAATGATCATCTTTTATTCTTTGTGGCGAGGTTTGGCAAACAGAAGTGAATGTTTTGTGATCTGATTAACAATAAATTTACAGTGAAATTTTTTATATGTTAAAAATCATATTGTTAATATTTTTTATGCTCTCGACCGGTACTTTTCAGGTGCAGAAACCGGTTGCGTCATGGCAGGATAGGCGCTAATTATTAACTTATTAATAAACTCAAGAATGTGATGCCGAGGGTATGTCATGCATGATTCGTTAACCATTGCGTTGTTGCAGGCGCGGGAAGCGGCGATGGGCCATTTCCGACCGATCGTTAAACGCCATAATCTCACCGAGCAACAGTGGCGTATCGTGCGCATCCTCGCGGAAAACCCGTCGATGGACTTTCACGATCTGGCGTTCCGCGCCTGCATTCTGCGTCCCAGTCTGACCGGTATTTTGACCCGTATGGAGCGCGACGGCCTGGTGCTGCGCCTTAAACCGGTCAACGATCAGCGCAAACTGTATATCTCACTGACGCCGGCGGGCCATACGCTGTATGAAAGTGCGCAGGCGCAGGTGGAAGAGGCCTATCGCCTGATTGAAACGCAATTCACCAGTGAAAAGATGCAGCAGCTGACTACGCTGCTGGAGGAGTTTATCGCGCTCGGCAACCGTCGGGGCGCCGGGCGCAGCGATGAGTGTGATGAGGAAGAGTAAATCAGCGCGTCGTGCGGGTGTGGTTCAGCGCGATAAGCGTTTCTGTTCTGGCAGGAGAGAGCGGCTCGCGCGGCTGCGGTAGCGGCCAGCCGTACAGCCAACGGGCGGTAGCCGCACAGGTTTTCCCCTGGCAGGCTCCCATTCCACAGCGGCGGGTCAGTTTTGCGTGATTCCAGCTGTCGGCATCGGCAACGTCGCCGCAGCGCACATCTTCGCAGCGGCACAGCAGGCTGTCCGGCGTAGCGGCGTTTTTCAAGCTCTCTGGCAGAGCAAACGTGCGGTTTATGGTATTAGCAAAACCCTGCCAGCGCTCGCGACGGGTGAAGAGGGCCTGTGCGGGCACCTCGGCGTCAGCTGCCGCAAAGCCGGCAATTTCACCCTCCGCCAGCGCCAGTTCGCTCCCGCCGAAGCCGGTACATTCCCCAGCGGCATAGATGCCCGCAGTACTGGTCTCCTGCCAGCGATTCACCTGTATTGCCTCGCCGGCTATCGCGCAGCCGAAGAGCAGCGCGGTTTCAACATTGGGGACCAGGCCGTAGCCGATAGCCAGCCGCTGGCAGGCTATCGTCCGCTCAACGCCCCGGGCGTCGCGTAACGTAATGGCTTCAAGCTGTGTCTGACCGTGGGCGCGGATGACCTGGCTGCCGCTCAGGTAGCGGCGCGGGGCGAGAGTGGCCAGTTGGCGGAGCTTTTCCGGCCAGCGCCACAGGCTGCTGCCGAAACGCCACAGCGCGCTGAGCGGGGCCTGTTCGATAATCTGCTGAACTTTGCCGCCGCTTTTTGTCACCGTCCCGGCCACCGCCAGCAGCAGCGGGCCGCTACCGGCAATCACCACTTTTTGTCCCTGTAGCGTCAGGCCGTGTTTGATTTGTGCCTGCAGCCCGCCTGCGCCGGTGACGCCGGGTAGCGTCCAGCCGGGGAACGGCAGCGACAGTTCGCGTGCGCCGCAGCAGAGGATCAGCTTTTGCCACTCAACCGTCCCGCAGTCGTCGGTGGTTTCAAACAGGACGCTATGGGCTGAGGGGCGGGCGATAAGCCGGGCGCCGTTTAGCAAGGTGATATTTTTCTCCGCGGCAACGGCTTCCCGGTAGCGGCGCGCAAGGCCGGGGAGGGCCACCTGCGGGCCGTCGCGCCAGATCTGTCCGCCGGGGCGCGGATTGTCATCGAGGATAATAACCTGTTTCCCGCAGGAGGCGGCGGCCAGCGCGGCGGCAAGACCCGCCGGGCCGGAGCCAATAATCAAAATGTCACAGCGCAGCGTTTGCATGGCGGCTCCTTTCAATCGTCATTTCGGGCTGGCACAGCGTCTGGCAGGCCAGTACCCGCCGTCCGTTGACGGTCACCCGGCACTCCTGGCAAATCCCCATGCCGCAAAAAGGGGCCCGGGGCTGACCATTCACGCTCACGCGGGTGGTGGGATCCATCGTTAACGCCAGCGCTGCCGCGACGCTGATCCCTTCAGGGACATCGCGTATTTCACCTTCAATCATGACCGGGATAGTCTGGCTCATGCGATAGCCTCATTTTTCAACATGCGGGCCGGTAACCAGGCGTCGGGGGCTAGCGGGCAGCGCTCGCCCAATAGCTGGGCGGCGAGCAGCTCCGCGCTGGCGGGAGCGGTGGTGACGCCGAGTCCTTCATGGCCCAGCGCCAGCCACAGGCCGGAGCGTGACGGGTGCGGACCAATCAGGGGGTTCCCGTCCTCTGATGCGGCGCGAAAGCCGCTCCAGCAGCGGATAATATTCAGCCCGCCCAGGGCTGGCAGGAAGTGTCGGGCGCGATCGAGCATCTGCGCCAGCAGGGGTAAATCCAGCTGGCGTTCCGAGGTATCAAACTGGCGTGAAGAACCAATCAGCAGCTGCCCGGTCGGACGCGGCTGAACGTTGAACGCGACCGAGGTGCCGCCACCGTGGGCGCTGGCGCCGTAGCCGAGTTCGACCAACTGGTGATGGAGCAACGGGCCATAGCGGTCGGTGATTGCCAGTTGGCCTTTCTTTGGCCGGAGCCAGTTTTCTGCCAGCAACGCGTTTGCTTTCAGGCCGCAGGCGACCACGATTGCCGGCGCTTGTAGCCGTTTTCCGCTGGTCAGCGTTACCGCTGGTTCGGTAATTTCCGTAGCACCTTCTGCGAGACAGGTCAGGTTGTCCCCTGCGTCGGCGATAAACCAGCGTGCCACTTCAGGGGCGTAGACGATGCCATCGCCGGGAACCCATAGCCCGCCGTGAAGCCCTCCACGCAACAGCGGTTCCCGCTGCATCAGCTGTGAGGGGGTCTGCATCTCGCTGGCGGCCTGATATTCCGCCATCCGCCGCTGTTTTTCCCGGGCGATGTCCAGCTCCTGCGCTGTTTCCGCCAGCCACAGGGTGCCGCAGCCGCGCCAGGCGCAGCGCTCGGGCATTCGTGGCGTGAGGGTGCGCCAACGTGCCAGTGACCAGGCAGAAAGCGCAAGTTCGGCGGGGTCGTCATCCATACACACCAGATGTCCCATTCCGGCCGCCGTCGCCCCAGGCTGACGATCGTCGAGCAGAATAACTTTTTGCCCCCGTTTCGCCAGCTGCCATGCGCAGGCGGCGCCGATGATCCCGGCGCCGATCACGATGACGTCGGCGTGGTTCACGGGACGATCCCCCAGCAGAAGGGATCGTCAGGGTTGAGGATCAGGCGGGTATCACCGCAAACCCAGGCTTCGCCGCGGATCGTCGGAATGATACCGGCGGCACTGCGCGCATAGCTGGCGGTAAACTGGCTGCCGATAATGCTGGCCTGGCGCCAGATCTCGCCGGGTTGCAGCTTACCGTCTTCGGCCAGGCAGGCCAGCTTGGCGCTGGTTCCGGTGCCGCACGGCGAGCGATCCCACGCTTTCCCAGGGCACAGCACGAAGCTGCGGCTATCGGCTTCGACGTCGTCGGCAAAGAGTTCTATATGATCGATTTCACCGCCGTCGTCGCCGCGGATCCCGGCGGCTTCCAGCCCTTCACGCACCGCCCATGCGTAATCGGTGAGCTGAGGGATTTGGGCAGGTTCGAGAGCGAAAGGGTGATCGTTGATGAGGAAAAACCAGTTGCCACCCCAGGCAATATCGCCGGTGACGGTGCCCGCGGATGTGTTGACGCTGACCTGTTTTTTCCCGCGCCGGGCCGGGACGTTCTCCACCGAGACGCTACCGTCGTCATGCAGGGTCGCGCTGACGTTACCCACTGGCGTTTCAATCAGATGCGTGCCCGGCTGAATGCGGCCAAGCCACGCCAGCGAGGCGATGAGTCCGATGGTGCCGTGCCCGCACATATTCAGGAAGCCGGCGTTGTTGAAAAAAATGACGCCGGCAGTTGCCTCTGGCGAAACGGGCTTACACAGCAGTGCCCCGACCAGCACATCGTTGCCGCGCGGTTCGAGGATAATGGCCTGACGCCAGATGTCGAATTCGCGGGCAAAGCGTTCACGGCGTTCCGCCATGCTGCCGTCGCCGAGATCCGGAAAACCCTCCACGATCAGGCGGGTCGGTTCGCCGCCGGTATGAGAATCAATGGCTCTGAGTTCAATGGGGTGGCGTGGCGCGGTCATGACTATCTCCGAAGGTTAACGATTTGTTTCATCATGCTGGCGTAACAGACCGCCTGCGGCTTGAACGCTTTCACCAGAGAAAATGACGAAATCAGCACAGTAAACGACAGCATTTGTTTTCAAATAACATCATTATTTCTTATTAATCATTTCGTTAACGCTGTGGTAAACCGAAAGTTGCGATAACGCCAGCGGCGTACTCCGGGGAAAATATAAACCGGAGTCAGGATCGCAAAATGCGGCATTGCCGCTTGATGTGTTACTGAAGTGTGAATAAATATCTTCCTGTCACCCGCCATGAGGAAGCCTTATGTTCTGCGTTACTGCTGCTGCTTCGGAGCACGCTCCGACTGATAATACGGCGCTGGCCGTAGATGAGCTGAGCCAGATTTGCGAAGGGCTGGCACGCCAACGTCCTGAAAATATGCCGGCATTGCTCAACGCGCTGGCGCTCATTGCGCCGCTGCTTAACGCCATTCCCAATGTGGTCTTTTTTATCAAGGATGCCCAGGCGCGCTATCTGCTGACGAACCTGACGCTGGCTCGCCGCTGTGGCTTTAAAAACGTCTCCTCACTGCTGGGCAAAACCTCGGCCGACGTCTTTCCTTCGGCGCTGGGGCAGGGCTATACCGAACAGGATCTGCGGGTGCTGAGAGAGGGAGTGACCCTGCGCGATCAGCTGGAAATGCATCTCTATAACGGGCGTGAACGCGGCTGGTGCCTGACGCAAAAGCTGGCGCTGCGCGATATTCACGGCCAGGTGATCGGCATGGCCGGGATCTCACACGATCTGCAAGAGGCACATGCCAGACATCCGGCGTGGCAGCGGCTGGCGATCGTCGACGATCATATTCGCCGCCACTACCATCGACCGATCTCTATGGAAGAGCTCACCGGATTGAGCGGTATGTCGGTGGCGCAGATCGAACGCTACTGCAAACGGATCTTTCACCTCACGCCGCGGCAGATGATCCACAAAGTTCGCCTGGAAAAAGCCACTGAGCTGCTGGCGGGGGAGACGCCGATTACCGATATTGCGCTGCAGTGCGGCTATACCGATCACAGCGCCTTCAGCCGCCAGTTTAAGGCGATGACCGGCTCCACGCCGCGGGATTTCCGCATGACGCTGGCGGGATAATCGCCGGCTCACACTTTTTGCGACTGTGCTAATTTCGTCATCGTATTGGAAGAAAACCGACAAGCCGCCGGGTCCATGAAACGTCAATCTGTCAGTGAGAATTCACCATTCATTCACTTTGACTTAACAAAATGACGACAAGGAACCGAGCATGAGCAAAAAAGCGATTCACTGGAGCGGCGTATTTCCGGCAGTCAGCACGCAGTTTCGTCAAGATTACTCCCTCGATTTAGATGCCACCCATGCGGTCATGAAAAACCTGGTCAGAGACGGTGTCTCCGGGCTGGTGGTGTGCGGCAGCGTCGGGGAAAATACCTCGCTGACAACCGAGGAAAAACTGCAAATTATCGAAGTGGCGAAGGATGCCGCAGGCGGCAAAGTCCCGGTGATTGCCGGGGTCGCTGAGTTCACCACCGCCTTTGCACAGAAGATGGCGAAAGAGGCCGAGCGCGTTGGCGTTGACGGAATTATGGTGATGCCGGCGCTGGTCTACTCGTCGAAACCACATGAAACCGCCGCCCACTTCCGCAGCGTGGCCACCGCCACCGACCTGCCGATTATGGTCTACAACAACCCGCCGATTTATAAAAACGACGTCACGCCAGACATCCTCGCCACCCTGACTGACTGCGACAATATCGTCTGCTTCAAGGACTCATCCGGCGATACCCGCCGTTTTATCGACCTGCGAAATACCGTGGGCGACCGCTTCGTGTTGTTCGCCGGTCTGGATGATGTGGTCGTGGAAAGCATCGCCGTGGGAGCAGAAGGGTGGATCTCCGGTATGTCGAATGCCTTCCCACGCGAAGGCGAGACCCTGTTCCGCCTTGCCGCGCAGAAACGCTATGACGAAGCCATGACGCTGTATCGCTGGTTTATGCCGCTGTTGCACCTCGATGCGCGCCCGGACCTGGTGCAGTGCATCAAGCTGTGCGAAGAGCTGCTGGGCCGCGGCAGTGCCGTCACCCGTCCACCGCGCCTGGCGCTGGAGGGGGAGACCCGTCAGCAGGTCGTGAACATTGTGGAACAGGCGCTGGCGACGCGCCCTGTGTTGCCGGACGTTGGCCTGTGAGCCGGGGAGCGACGATGAGCGCAACAGGAATGACGGCGGGTTGGCAGTTTATTGCCGGGCGCCGCATAGCCAGCGGTGAAGCCACCCTCCTCAGCCTGCGGGCGGCGGACGGCGAAGCTACCGGACACCGTTTTTATCCGGCCTCCCGGGAGGAGGCCGCACTGGCGGCGCAGGCGGCGGCGCAGGCTTTTGCCGCCTATTCCGGGACCTCGCCAGAGACACGTGCGCGCTTTCTGGAGGCCATTGCCGATGAGCTGGACGGGCTGGGCGAGAACTTTTTTGCCGTTGCCCACGCCGAAACCGCGCTGCCGCTGGCGCGTTTACAGGGCGAGCGGGCGCGGACCAGCGGTCAGCTGCGGATGTTTTCCGGTCTGCTGCGGCGCGGAGATGTCTTGGGGGCGCGGATTGATACCGCGCTGCCGACCCGCCAGCCCCTGCCGCGTGCGGATCTACGCCAGTACCAGGTGGCACTCGGCCCGGTTGCGGTATTTGGCGCCAGCAACTTCCCGCTGGCGTTTTCCACCGCCGGTGGTGATACCGCGTCGGCGCTGGCGGCGGGTTGCCCGGTGGTGGTTAAAGCCCATCCCGGACATATGGCGACCGCAGAGCAGACGGCACTGGCCATCGTACGGGCAGTGGAGAAATGCGCGTTGCCCGGCGGGGTGTTCAATATGATTTTTGGTACCGATATCGGTGCCGAGCTGGTGCGTCATCCGGCAATTCAGGCGGTGGGTTTCACCGGCTCGCTGGCGGGGGGAAAAGCGCTGTACCAGCTGGCGCAGCGGCGCCTACAGCCGATCCCGCTGTTTGCTGAGATGTCGGCGATTAACCCGCTGATAATTTTGCCCCAGGCGCTGGCTGCGCGTGCGGCATCGCTGGCAAAAGAGCTGGTGGCGTCGTTTACCCTCGGCGGCGGGCAGTTTTGTACTCGCCCAGGGCTGATTCTGGCGCTGAAGGGTGAAGGTCTGGAGCATTTTAAAACTTCGCTGTGTGAGCAGGTTCAGACGGCTCCCGCTCAGGTTCTGCTCAACGCACCGACTCTGCAACACTACCGCGCCGGCGTCGAGGCGCTTGAAGCCTGTCCGGGCGTACAGCGGCTGGCCAGTGGGGAAGCACCCGGTGCTCAGCAGGCGCAGGCGCTGCTGTATCTGGCGACGGCGGAGCAGCTGCTGGTGCCGGAGAGTCTGTTGCATCACGAAGTGTTTGGCCCACTTTCCGTGCTGGTGGAGGTGGCGGACGAGGCTCAGCTGATGGCCGTAGTCAGCGGATTGCAGGGGCAACTGACCGCCACGCTACATGCGGATGCGGACGATCGCCTGCTGGCGGGGCGGTTACTGCCGCTGCTCAGTGAAAAAGCCGGCCGGGTACTGTTTAACGGCTATCCCACCGGCGTGGAAGTGTGCGATGCGATGGTGCACGGCGGCCCCTGGCCGGCGACCACCGATGCGCGTGGTACCTCGGTAGGGACCCGGGCGATAGAACGTTTTCTCCGACCGGTTTGCCTGCAGAACGCCCCTGCCGCGTTGCTGCCGCCGGCTTTGCAGGATGCTAACCCTTTGAACCTGCTGCGCCTGGTGAACGGCCAGTGGACCCGGGAAGCTATTTCCCCTTCATGTTGACGCAAGGGCATCACGATGACTATTCACACTACGCATAGCAGTCAAACCCGCGTGACTGAGTCGGGTAAGTTTAAAAAGCAGCTGACCTTAACCGATCTAACGTTCATTGGCCTGGGGGCGATTTTTGGTTCCGGATGGCTGTTTGCCGCCAGCCACGTTGCGTCGATCGCCGGGCCGGCCGGTATCGCCTCCTGGGTGATTGGCGGCTTTGCCGTTCTGTTGCTGGGCATCGTTTACTGCGAACTGGGGGCGGCGCTGCCGCGCGCCGGGGGCATTATTCGTTACCCGGTCTTTTCGCACGGCGAGCTGATGGGGTACCTGCTTGGTTTTATTACGCTGATTGCCTTCTCAAGCCTGATTTCTATCGAAATCGTCGCCGCACGTCAGTATGCCGCGGCCTGGTTCCCGGCGCTGACCCAGCCGGGATCCAGCTCGCCAACCCTGCTGGGCTGGGGGGTACAGTTTCTGCTGCTGTGCTTTTTCTTTGGCCTTAACTACTACAGCGTCAAAACTTTCGCCCGCTCGAATAACTTTATCAGCGTGCTGAAGTTCCTGGTGCCGCTGCTGGTTGTTATCACCCTGTTTACCTTCTTTAAGCCAGAAAACCTGCATACGCAGGGTATTGCCCCGTTCGGCATGTCCGGTGTGGAAGCGGCGATCAGCGCCGGGGGGATTATTTTTGCTTATCTGGGGCTGACGCCGATTATTTCGGTTGCCAGTGAAGTGCAGAGCCCGCAGCGCACGATACCGGTAGCGCTGATTCTGTCGGTGGTACTGTCGACAATTATCTATGTACTGTTGCAGGTGGCGTTTCTCGGCAGCATTCCGACGGAGATGTTAAGCGGCGGCTGGGCGGAGGTGAGTAAACAATTCTCGCTGCCGTATCGCGATATCGCTATTACGCTCGGCATGGGGTGGCTGGCCTTTATGGTCATTAGCGACGCGATTATTTCCCCCAGCGGGACCGGCAATATTTACATGAACGCCACGCCGCGCGTTATTTACGGTTGGGCAAAAGCCGGGACCTTTTTTAAAGCCTTTACCCACATTGATAAAGAGTCAGGGATCCCGCGTCCCGCGCTGTGGCTGACCTTCGGCCTGTCGATTTTCTGGACCCTGCCGTTCCCGTCATGGGAACAGCTGATTAGCGTGGTGTCAGCGGCGTTAGTACTGAGCTATGCGATTGCACCGGTCACCGCTGCCGGGCTGCGTCGCAATGCGCCAGATCTGCCGCGTCCGTTCCGCGTGCGGGCATTCGCGATTATTGGCCCGGTGTCGTTTATGATCTCGGCGCTGATTGTGTACTGGTCCGGCTGGAACACGCTCTCCTGGCTGCTGGGGCTGCAAATCGTCATGTTTGTGGTTTACATCCTGTGCAAGAACAAGGTGCCGGTACATGCCGTCAGCCTGGCGCAGCAGGTAAAATCTTCGCTGTGGCTGATCGTCTTCTACGCGCTGATTATGCTCTTTTCCTGGCTGGGTAGTTTTGGTGGTATTAATGAGATAACCCACCCCTGGGATACGGTGCTGGTGGCGGTGATGTCGCTGGGGATCTATTACTGGGGCGCGCGCAGCTGCCTTCCCCAGGCTAACTTTAGCGGAGACGAAGAAGAGTAGAGGAGAAGGTCATGGAAACGGTAACCCTTTCGTTACCCGAGGCTTATGCGCTGGCGATGCGGGTGCTAAGCGCTAATGGATTCAGTGAAGAGCACGCGGCGGCGGTAGCGCGTAACGTCGCCGGCGGGGAGCGCGATGGCTGCGCATCCCACGGCCTGTGGCGGCTGCTGGGGATTGTTGACACTCTGCGTAAAGGTAAGGTCTCCCCGGATGCCGAGCCGCAAATTGACGACCGGGCTCCGGGGATTGTCCGCGTCGATGCCGGCGGTGCCTTTTCGCTGCTGGCATTTGAGCAGGCGCTGCCGCTGTTGGTGGAGAAGGCGCGCCACAGCGGTATCGCCGCGCTGGCAATCAACCGCTGTGTGCATTTTTCGGCGCTGTTTGCCGACATCGAACCGTTAACGGATGCAGGCCTGGTCGGGCTGGCCTGCACGCCGGGCCATGCGTGGGTGGCACCAGCCGGCGGTAGTTTGCCGCTGTTTGGTACCAACCCCATCGCCTTTGGCTGGCCGCGGGGTGAGGCCCCGCCGTTTATTTTTGATATGGCGACCAGCGTGGCGGCGCGCGGTGAGATCCAGCTGCATCAACGTGCCGGGAAATCGTTGCCGGAGGGATGGGGGATCGATAGTCAGGGCCAGCCGACCACGGATGCCGGGGAGGTTCTTTCCGGTGCGATGTTGACCTTTGGCGGCTACAAAGGTTCGGCGCTGGCGGCGATGGTCGAACTGCTTGCCGGGCCGCTGATTGGCGATATGACCAGTGCGGAATCGCTGGCGTGGGACGGTGGCGCGGGCGGGTTGCCCTACGGCGGCGAGCTGATTCTGGCGCTGGATCCGCAGCGCTTTCTCGGGGCGGATGCGCAGTCGCACCTGGCTCGCGCCGAGACGCTGTTTAATAGCATGCAGTCACAAGGGGCAAGGCTTCCCGGCGAACGGCGTTATCTCTGCCGTCAGGAGAGCGAGCGCCAGGGCGTTACCATTAACCGTTCGTTGTTTGACGAGATTTCCGCGTTGAGCGTGAGTGGTTAAGCCGCGAGGTGCTTTTGGCGTTCCGGGACGACAGGGGAAGTGGCGGACTCCCCCGGTCACCTCCCCGGTGGCGCTGCGCTGACCGGGCTACGGCTCGGTGGCGTATTGTCGGCCGGGCAAGGGGTTTATCAGAATAAGGTGTCCAGCTCTTCCAGCACGGTGTATTCGTCATCGACCAGCAGCAGGGTTTTCCATTTGTCGAAGGTCAGGCACGGGTGGGAGGTGCCGAACACTATAATGTCGCCGACCTGCACATCGCAACCCGGTGCCAGGCGCAGCATACAGTGCTGGTCCATGATCCCGACGCTGACTATCTCATCAGCCTGCAGCGGTAACGGCTTTCCGTGACGATAGTGAGCAACAGGCTGCGGCAGCCCGGCATCAAAGGCGCAATCGCGTTTGCCAAAATTGACCACCGCGCGATCTGCCTCTGGTACCGACTGCACCATCGCCATTAATTCCAGCGCAGAGGTCAGATCGCCCCCCAGATCGCAAGCGATCGGATCGCGGGCGATCAGTTCCTGTTGGGCAATCTCGTAGATCCCCATGTCATGAGTGATGTAGCAGCCTGGCCGAATCACAATCCGGCAGCGATCCGGCTTCTGCGCGGCCAGCCAGACGTTGCACACTACGTCATACCAGACGGTGCCCGCGCCGGTCAGGATAAATTCGCCGTCAACCAGCGGAGCCATCTGGCAGGCGAGTCCGGCGGCCTGGTGCAGCAGCGCTTCAACCTGCGGCTGCGGATCGTCACCGTGCAGCACCCCTTCATACAGCTCCAGCCCGCGAAGCGTCAGGCCCGGAAGCGTGGCAACCTCCTGGGCCAGCGCCCGGGCATCGTCTACGCTGCGACAGCCGCAGCGTCCGCCGGGAACCCCCAGCTCAATCAGGACGTCCAGCGTTTGCTGGCGCGCACTGAAGAACGCCGACAGCGTGCGGGCATTCGCCAGACTGTCCACGCAGCAGAGAAAATCCGCCGCCCGGTAATGTGCCTTCAGCTGTGAAACTACCTGCATGTTGGCCTTGCCGACCAGCTGATTAACCATCAAGACGCGCTGAATTCCGCTGGCCATTGCCGCGCTGGCCTGCCAGGCGCTTCCCACGCCGATACCCCATGCTCCCGCCCGCTGCTGGGCCTGAAAAATCCATGGCGTCATTGTCGTCTTCCCGTGCGGTGCCAGCGAGACGCCGCGGGTATCGGCATAGCGCTGCATCCAGGCAATATTATTTTCCAGTGCCGTTTTTTTCACCAGCGCGGCGGGCAGGCAAACGTCCTCTGCCAGCAGGTTAGCCGGGGATGCCATCACGGCGGATTTGTGCGGGATAAGGGTATCGGAATGGTATTTCATAACACTATCCTTTCAGGGTTTATGTTCGGTTTTTATCTGGGTATCATGTATAAGTTGTTGATATTAATTATTTTAATACTT
Organism: Klebsiella sp. I138; assembly: GCF_051131765.1. NCBI lineage: Bacteria > Pseudomonadati > Pseudomonadota > Gammaproteobacteria > Enterobacterales > Enterobacteriaceae > Klebsiella > Klebsiella sp. I138. The sequence continues at coordinate 3,406,214 of NZ_CP180447.1, read as the reverse complement.
AAATATTATTCGTTGTGAATAAAAGTATCACAAAACGATCTGGGTTTTGCGTAGTTTTCCACTGTTTTTTCACCTTGTAAATGGTTAACTTGTCGGCATAGTCGAAAGGGAGTAATTGCTATGAAGGTTGACTGGCTTTTCAAAAACGTCACGGTCATTGACGGAAGTGGCGGACCGCAGTATCGCGGCGACGTGGCGGTGACGGGCGACCGTATTGTCGAGATCGCCCCGGCGTTAAATCTAACGGCCGAGCGCGAAATTAATGGCGAGGGCCGCGTGCTGGCGCCGGGATTTATTGATGTGCATACCCATGACGATATCAACGTCATTCGTATGCCGGAATACTTGCCAAAACTGAGCCAGGGCGTAACGACAGTTATCGTCGGCAACTGCGGGATCAGCGCGGCGATGGCGACGATGCGCGGCGACGTTCCAGACCCAATGAACCTGCTGGGTGAACAGGCGCAGTTTATCTATCCCACCGTTGAAGATTACGCGCATGCAGTGGAGGCCGCCCGGCCATCGCTTAACGTCGGCACGCTGATTGGCCATACTGCGCTGCGTAATAACCATATGGACGATTTGTTCCGTCCGGCAACGGATACCGAGATTGCCGGGATGCGCGTCCAGCTGCGGGATGCGCTACGCCAGGGTGCGCTCGGCCTGAGTACCGGTCTGGCCTATGCCAGCGCGTTTCAGTCCACCACTGAAGAGGTGATGGCGCTGGCGGAAGAGCTGGCGGCGGAAAAGGGCATTTATACCACCCATCTGCGTTCTGAATTTGAGCCTATTCTGGAGGCCCTGGACGAAGCGTTTCGCATCGGTCGTCACGGCAACGTCCCGGTGGTGGTGTCGCATCATAAATGCGCCGGGGCTAAAAACTGGGGTCGCACCCGGGAGACGCTGGCCTTCTTTGATGAGATGCGTCAGCACCAGGACATTGCTTGCGACTGCTACCCTTATTCCGCCAGCTCCTCAACGCTGGATATGAAACAGGTGACCGATGAGTTTGATATCGTGATCACCTGGTCGGAATCCCGGCCAGAACAGGCGGGTAAAACGCTCAAGCAGATTGCCGAAGACTGGCAGATGAGCCTGCATGAGGCGGCGGCGCAATTGATGCCCGCCGGGGCTATCTACTACAACATGGATGAGCAGGATGTCCGGCGAGTGATGCGCTATCCCGTCACGATGATCGGCTCCGATGGTTTACCCAACGACCCGATGCCGCATCCGCGTTTATGGGGCGCTTTCCCCCGCGTGCTCGGCCACTACAGCCGTGATGAGCAGTTGTTTCCGCTGACCACGGCGATTCACAAAATGACCGGGCTGTCGGCGGCACGTTTCCGACTGGCGCAGCGCGGGCTGGTGAAAGTGGGTTATTTTGCTGATCTGGTCCTGTTCGATCCGCTGACGGTGCGTGATGTGGCCAGTTTCTCCGATCCGAAACAGCCTGCGGAAGGGATCGAGGCGGTGATGGTGAACGGTATCATGAGCTACGGCAGCGATAAAAAAATTACCGGGCGGGCAGGGCGTTTCCTGCGTCGCCAGATGGACTAAGGAGTAAGTATGAGTATTAAACGTTATGGCGTTGAAGGCGGGACCGGAACCGGCGGGCAGCATCTGCCCTTCGCGCGGGCGGTTGAGGCCGGGGGCTGGCTGTATGTCTCCGGCCAGACGCCGATGAAAAACGGTGAAGTGGTAGAAGGCGGCATTGTCGAGCAGTCGCGGCTGGCGATTCAGAACTGCGTCGATATCATGACCGAAACAGGCTATACCCTGGCGGATGTGGTGCATGTGAAGGTGATCCTGACCGACTCACGCTATTTCCAGTCATTCAATAAAGTGTTCCGCGAGTTCTTTGGCGAGAATCCTCCCGCACGTATTTGCTGCGTTGCCGATCTGGTGGTGGATTGTAAAGTCGAAGTGGATGTGACCTGCTATAACGCCGCTCGCGTATAAATAATAATTCCCCACCGTCGGGTGGGGAGTGACCCATAAAAATGTGACAGTCGTGCCAGATTGAAACCATCAATCGGCGCGAGCAGGGTTGCTTTGCCTTTTTTCTGGCATCGTTACGATTAACTCATAATATTCAGCGGTACGAATATTATTTATTACGCCTGGATGTGAGCAATGAATAATATGTCATTCCTGATTTGGTTTTCCGTTTATGCCTGCGCCATGATTACCTTAGGCTGGTATGTTTCACGTAAGCAAAAGAACGGCGATGATTTCTTACTGGGCGGCCGCTCTTTGCCGATGTTTCTGACGCTGGGCTCGACGGTGGGCACCATGGTCGGTACCGGTTCGAGCGTGGGGGCCGTAGGTTTTGGCTATAGCAATGGCTGGGCGGGGATGCTGTATGGCCTCGGCGGCGCGGTAGGTATTTTGCTGGTAGCGTGGTTATTTGCGCCGGTACGTAAATTTCGATTTATGACCATGAGCGAAGAGATGTCGTATTATACCGGCGGCAGTAAAATTATTAAAAACCTGGTAGCGATCCTTATTTTTATTGCCTCAATTGGCTGGCTTGGCGCCCATATATTAGGTGGTGGGTTATATCTGGCATGGGCCAGCGGTATTGATATTAATGTCGCTAAAGTGATTATTGCGTTGGCATTTGTGGTTTATGTCGGTATCGGTGGTTACTCCGCGGTGGTCTGGATCGATACGATTCAATCGATTGTCCTGTTCGTCGGCTTTATTCTGATGGCGATTTTTGCCGTCCAGCACGTGGGGGGCTGGAGCCATATTCAGCAGGCGGTCGACCCGGCAGCGCAGAGCCTGTTTGCCGTCGATAAGCTCGGCGTGCTTCCCGCGCTCTCCCTGGCAATAGTCATCGGCGTAGGCGTCCTGGCGACCCCTTCCTACCGCCAGCGTATCTACTCGGCGAAAACCGTCTCCTCCGTGCGTCAGTCTTTCACTATCACCGGGCTGCTGTACCTCGGCTTTTCCTTCCTGCCGGCGATTATCGGCATGGCAGTGTGGACCATGAATGCGAACCTCGAAAACAGCGGTTTTGCCTTCCTGTTTGCCACCCAGGTACTGCCACCGGTGCTGGCGATGGCCATTCTGATTGCCGGGATGTCGGCCAATATGTCCTCCGGCAGCTCTGATGCGATTGCCGCGGTTTCTATTATGCTGCGCGACCTTTACACCCTGGTCACTGGCCATATGCCGGCACCGGAGAAAGCGATTCGCCTGTCGCGGATGTTCCTCGTACTGGTTATCGCCCTGGCGCTGGTGTTTGCGCTGACCTCTAACGACATCATCAGCTACATCACCAAAATGATTTCAATGATCATGTCCGGGATGTTTATCTGCACCATGCTCGGCCGTTTCTGGACGCGCTTTAACTGGCAGGGGGCGGTCGCGGCGCTGGCCGGCGGCGCAGGCGCATCGGTGGTGGTGCTGATGAACAGCGACTGGCTGGCCTTCTGGGGGAATCCGTGCATCCCGTCGGTGCTGACCAGCCTGGTGGCTTCGGTGGTGGTGACGCTGGTCACGCCGGCCAGCAGTATGAGCCGTGAGGAGGCGCTGGAGATGATTACCCGCGAACGTGAAAGCCGCCCGGCGCCTGCGCCGTTGCCGATTGGCAAACGTCATCCATCGCAGAGCTAAGGAAGGCGCAATGAAGAGTTATATTGCCGTCGACTGGGGATCGACCCAGCTTCGCGGCTGGCTGATTCGTGACGGGAAATGTGTAGAGACCATTCAGCTCCCTCTTGGGATCTCGCGGCTCAACGGGCAAACGCCAGCGGACGTTTTCCGCCAGTATCTGGCGCCGTGGCGCGGTGAAGCGGGGCTGCCGGTAGTGATGGCGGGAATGATCGGTAGCGATGCCGGCTGGCACGCGGTGCCTTATCTGGCTTGCCCGGCGGCGATTGATGCACCGGGACGTCAGCTGTTTGCCGTTGCTGACGGCGTGTGGATTGTTCCCGGCCTTAAGGTTGATCGGGCCGGGGATTATAACGTGATGCGCGGCGAGGAGACGCAGCTGCTTGGCGCCTGGCAGATAGCGCCGGCGGCGTGCTATGTGATGCCGGGCACGCATTGTAAATGGGTGCAGGTCGAGGAAGGGGTCGTGCGCCATTTTTCCACCGCGATGACCGGGGAACTGCATCATCTGCTGCTCAGTCAGTCGCTGATTGGCAAACAGCTTCCCGATCAGCGGGCGGCTGAGGCGGCGTTTAACCTGGGGCTGGAAAAGGGCATGGCAGCGCCGTCGCTGGTTGTTGACCTGTTTGGCGCTCGTGCGGCACGAGTATTGGGCGTGCTGCCGCCGACATCGGTCAGTGACTACCTTTCTGGTCTGCTGATTGGCGCAGAGGTGGCGGCGTTCAGCGAACGCTACCACGCGGCGCACGTCACGCTGGTGGGTGAATCGGGGCTGAATGACCGTTATTGTCGGGCGATGGCCGCCCGGGGAGTGACGGTCACCCGCTGCGCCGGGGATGAAGCGTTTTTGAGCGGGATAGCGAGGATAATGAATGAACATGCTTAAACTGGTCGCGATTTTACGCGGCATACGTCCGGCGGAAGCCGCGGCGCATATTGATACGCTGATTAGCGCAGGTTTTCGCTATATCGAAATCCCGCTCAATTCGCCGGACTGGCAGCGCAGTATTGAGCAGATGGTGCAGCAGTTTGGCTCGCAGGCGATGATTGGCGCAGGAACGGTGCTTAACGTCGGGCAGGTTGATGTTCTGGCTCAGGCCGGGGCGAAGCTAATCGTGACGCCCAATACACAGCCGGCGGTGATTCGCCGGGCGGTTGAGCAGGGGATGCTGGTCTGTGCCGGATGCGCCACGGCGACGGAGGCGTTTACCGCGCTAGACGCCGGGGCGCAGTGGCTGAAGATTTTCCCTTCGTCCAGCTTTGGCCCTGACTATATTCGCGCTCTGAAGGCGGTACTGCCGCCTGAAGTGCCAGTGCTGGCGGTCGGTGGCGTGACGCCGGAAAACCTGGCTACCTGGGTGCAGGCGGGATGCGCCGGTGCGGGATTAGGTAGCGATTTGTATCGCGCCGGGCAGTCGCCGGGACGTACCCGTGAGCAGGCCCGACGCTTTATTGCCGCTGGCCTGGCTTAATCGCCTAGCGGCTGACGGTCGACGCCGCCGCGGTGGCTGTCGAGCGCCAGCTTGATGCGGCGCAGCCGATCTTTCGCCTGCGGTTTGTTGGCCATCGCCAGTTCGGTGGCCAGCACATCCACCATCGCCAGCATGGCATAGCGGGAGGTGCTGGGTTTGAAAATATAGTCGTTTTCGCGTACCAGCAGCGGCAATACCAGGTCCGCTTGTTCGGCCAGCGGCGTTCCCGCTGGCGTAATGGCGATCACCTTCGCGCCGTACTGCATGGCGATGGCCGCACTCTCAATCATCTCTTTGGTATATCCCCCGAGCGACAGTACGATCACCACGTCTTTTGGCGTCACGGCAGAGCTCATCATCCGCACCAGCAGGCCGTCGTTCTGACTGACAACCGGCAGGCCAAGGCGGAACAGGCGATACTGGATCTCCTGCGCACAGATGGTCGAGCCGCCGCCCATACCGATGGCCAGAATTTGTCGTGCGTCGCTCAGCCAGGAGACGGCGCGTTTTAGCGCCTCAATATCCAGCGCCCGGCGGTTGGTTTCCAGTACGCCAATGATGGATTCGTAAATGCCCTGCACCCCTTCCAGATCCGGCACATCGAGAATAAAGCGCTGGCCGACCGCCAGAGACTGCGCGAGCTTCATCTTCAGCTCACGCACATCTTTGCACCCCAGCGCCCGGGCAAAACGGGTGACGGAGGCCTGGCTGGTACTGGTCAGGCGGGCGATTTCGGCGATGGGTAATTCTGCCGCCGCAGCGACATCATCAAGGATAAACTGGGCGATGCGCTTTTCGGTGACGGTCAGCTCGAGAAAGCGATCGGTGATGCAGGAAATGATATCAATCGAGTAGGCCATACGGAGTACCAGGCGGTAAATTTAGCATGATACTTTGTACCATATTCAGCCCATAAACGCAGCCCTGACCGGGAGGGACTTATAGCGTCAGACGCATGGCGCAGCGGGTCTCTGGCGCCAGACCATGGGCCGATTCCAACTGTCGCCTCGCCGCCAGCCCCGCTGGCAGAGTCTGTTCGTGTAGGATGTAAAATCCCAGGCGGGCGTAAAACGGCGCATTCCACGAGACATTGCGGAAGGTCGTGAGGGTGACGGCCGGGAATGCCATTTTGCGCGCGTGGTCGAGAGTTTGCGCAATCATCTGCCGACCAAGGCCTTTTCCTTGCCATACCTGGAGTACAGAAATTTCGGCGATAAACAGCGCATCGTCCAGTGGCTCGGTTAGCAGGAAGCCTGCCAGCTGTCCGTTCACTATGGCGACCAGGCTGTGACCGGTCTCGACATACCCGTGATGCTGCGAAAGGCTGATCGTCGGGCTATCTGCCAGCCAGGCAAGGTCCGGAAGGGCGCGAAACGCCTGAGCAGCCGAGCGTTCGATGGCGGGCAGGAAAGGGATATCGTTCGGCGTGGCCAGGCGAAATGTCGCCGTGGCGGTTATAGTGTTACTTTTCATCGCTTCAGCATAGCAATCTTCGGGAGAAATGCATGGCATTGATAGCCGTCCCTGCCACTGGCTTTAGCAGCGAGCATCTAAGTACGATTCTCCGTGACTGTTTTGAGGATTACCTGGTGCCGGTTTCGCTGTCGGTGGCGGTGTTTGTTCAGCGCTTCGGCTCGGAGGGGCTGAGCCTGCTTGACTCCTGCGTCTGGCTGGACGGAGAGACGCCAGCGGCTATCGCCATCGTGGCCAGGCGCGGGGATGAGGCCCGACTGGCGGCCTTTGCGGTGCGCCCGGCCTGGCGAGGAAAAGGTATTGGCCGCCGGTTGATGATGCCGCTTATGGCTTCGCTACGGGAACAGGGTGTACGCCGAATGTGGCTGGAAGTGATCCGTGAAAACTATGCAGCAGTAGCTCTGTACCAGTCTTTGGGATTTGTTGTGCATCACGGGCTATGCGGATTTGTCAGTTCCCGGGCGGAACACGCGGTGGCGCCGGAGGCGGAAGAGTGCGATGTGCTCCCTCTGGTACGCCGGGCCGGAGCAGAGGTCGGTGGCCGTCTGCCGTGGCTGATGGACCCGCTTACTTTCGCGACGTTGCCGTGCCGGGCGTTCACGCTAAATCAGCAGGCTTTTGCGGTGCTGGCAACCCTGACCACGACACCGCAGCTACAGTTTCTGTGGGTTGAACCGACGGCTCGCGGCCGCGGCCTGGCGCATAAGATGCTGGCCGCGCTGGCTCGACAGTTTCCCGGACTGAGCACTTCGGTGACCATTCCCGAATCTTTTACGCCGCTATTTAGCGCAGCGGGGTATGCGACCTTGACTCTGAAACAGTATGAGATGTGCGTGGTGCTTAACGCCCTGCCATCAGCAGGGCGTTAAGGGCGCCTCGTTAGTGGCTGCAATATGTAAAACCGAACGGTTGGTAAGGGGCGCTTTACCCGCTTTTCTCCGAGGCGTTTCCCGGAAAACTATCGTCAAACCCAATGTTATCAAAACCGGTGTTAGAGTCCGGCTTTCCTTTTCTTTCAGGTAAGCGGATGGTGATGAAAAAAAGTATAACTTCGACGCCACATGATGCGGTGTTTAAGCGATTTCTTCGCCACCCGGAGACAGCGAATGACTTCCTCATGTTGTACCTGCCAGAAGCGATCCGTCAGCGGTGTGATTTTACGACCCTGCGGCTGGAGCCGGCGAGCTTTGTCGATGAAGATCTGCGTGCCTGGTATTCGGATATATTGTGGTCGGTACAAACCACCTCGGGTCTGGGGTATGTCTATGTGGTGATAGAGCACCAGAGTTCACCGGATAATCATATGGCTTTTCGGTTGATGCGCTATGCAATTGCCGCGATGCAGCGTCATCTGGATGCCGGGCACAAGGAGCTGCCGCTGGTAGTTCCCATGCTTTTTTATCATGGCGTGACCAGCCCCTATCCCTTTTCTCTGAACTGGCTTGATGAATTTGCCGATCCACAGATGGCGAAGACGCTGTATAGTTGTCAGTTTCCGCTGGTTGATGTCACGGTGATGTCGGACGATGACATCGTCCAGCATCGACGGGTCGCTCTTCTGGAGCTGATGCAAAAGCATATTCGCCAGCGCGATCTCACAGGAATTACGGAGTCATTGGCGGCCCTTGTGATGCTGGGATACACTAACCGCAAGCAGTTGAGAATGCTATTTCACTATATGCTGCAGTACGGCAATACCGCCGATCCGGGCGTGTTTCTCCACCGATTGGCCCGCCGTTTGCCACAGTATGAGGAGAGGTTGATGTCTATCGCTCAAAAACTCAAGCAGGAAGGCCGGCAAGAAGGCCGACAAGAAGGTCGGCAAGAAGGTCATCGGGAAGGCTTACAAGAAGGGAGCCGACGGGAAACGCTGCGTATTGCTGGCAGTATGCTACAGAATGGCCTGGATAAAGAGACGGTTCAGCGGATCACCGGACTTTCGGCGGAAGAGTTAAAGCCACTGTACTGTTGATTCCCGGCCTCTCAAACCATTGCCCGGCGTGAAAAATTGCCGGGCAGACTGGTTTTATCCGTCGCTTTTTACCACTTTAAGATCCACCATCCCAATTCCCAGCTGGCGCGGTGCATGGCCGAGGATATTGCCCTCGTTGGTAGACTGCGGGTCCGGCGGGACGATAATCAACGTATCGCTGCGCGACGGGTTGTCGAAATGCAGCGTGGTGGTGGTGACATCGTTGGCCAGGCTGAGGGTTTGTTCACTGTTGCCCACGCGGACTGGGATCGGCTTATTCGCGTTTGGTCCGAAGGCTTTGGCGGTAATCACCAGATCGAATTTTTCCGGCAGTGGTTCTTTAAATTCAATTTTCACTTCACTGCCGAGCTGGGCATTAGACCAGCGGCCCCATGATTCCGGGCGGGAGATACCGCTGAACTGCCTGACCTCTTCCGGCGCCCCGGCAACGTTAAAGACGAAGCTGTCGGCTTTGTAGCGAATGTCGTTATCGACAATCTTCAGGGTGTCGACGTTGCCTTTGTAGCGCGCCATATCGATAACGGTATCTTTAAACGCCGTTTTTCCCTGCCACTGGGGTTTATCAACATGCTGCACCTTTTGCTCGCCACCGAGCTGGCCCTGGGAAACGCACCAGTCGGTGGAGAGCGCCAGCTCAGGCGACCACAGTTGGCCCATTTTGTAGCAGCGATCGATCCACACGAAGTTATCACGCGGGGCAAAATCCGCCAGTTGGAAGCGCAGCGGGGCGGAATATTCGCTCTCCGGCAGTGGCTCAACGCGTTTATCAGACACCCGCAGCAGCAGAGGCAAGCGGAAGTGGCTACCGGAGAAGGAGATCATGTTCTTCCGGGCATCGACGGTGAAGTTTTTCATCTCTTTCGGGAAGTTCCACAGGCGGATAATATCTGGCTTCCACGCCAGCACCTTGTCTTTCATATTCATGAAAATGCCGGACAGCGATTGCCCGGACAGGCTGCTGCGGCCCAGACCGATAAAGTTATCTCCGCCAAGTATGTCCAGCACCGTAGCGCCGTTATCCATGGTATTGCGCTTCACGGCCAGCGTGTCCTGTTGCGGCAGATCGCCACGCAAAATAAAGAACAGATTGCTGCGGTCCTGTTTGTTGAGATAGTCCCAGGCCGTGTTTTTCATCGCCAGATGATCGGAAGAGACCACGATGACCGTATTTTTGAAATACGGTGAAGCTTTAATTTTCTCAATGAGCGCGGCGATATGCTCCTGGCTACAGCTGACTGCGCTAAAGGAGAGGTTCTTTTTCCCGCCGATGTCATAACGCTTACGCTGGCAGGAACGGGAGATAAATCCGTCAGGATGGTGGGTATCGACCGTCAGCGCAAAGAGCGAGAAGCGTTTGCCGGATTGGGAAAGCTCTTCGAATTTTTTCCATGTTTCATCCAGAACGGTGTCATCGTAGAAGCCCCAGTCATTGCGGTAAGTCGGGTCAGCGACCGTCGTTTTCAGCTCTTCAGCGCCGTACAGGTAGTCAAAACCGTGTGATTTCAGGAACACATCTTTTCCAGCGAAACGCAGGTTGGCGCCCTGCACGAAATAGTTTTCATAGCCGGAGTTTTTCAGAATGTCGCCGAGGCAGACATTCTGCGGAAAGAAGCTGGAAACTGAGGCCGACGCGTTGCCCTCAAACGGCGCAAAAAGCGGAATACCGCACTGGGATGCGACCATGCCGGCGATGGTGTAATCAGTACCCGGAAGCTGAGTGGTATTGCTGAAATCAAGGCCTTCATTTTTCAGTTTGCCGAGTTCTGGCGTCAGGTCGGGAAAGGCGTCGTTATCGAAATAAGTGCGTTCGAGGCTTTCTCCGTAGATATAGACCAGATTCAGCTTAGGATTCGGGATGCTCTTCGCCGGTTCTTTGTAATAGGCGATAAAATCAGGATCGCCGTCGCGGGACTGGGATTTGACCAGCTCGCTGATTTGGCGAAATGCCGGGCTGGCATCGACGGAGGCCAGTGCCAGAACCAGCGCCAGCAGGCTGTAGCCAACATGGTGGGGATGATGGCGACGACGGCGCAGTACCCATCCCAGCGCGCTGAATACAGCAACCAGCGCCACCACGATCCCAGCGCCGGGAAGAATATATTTACCGACACCCGCTCCGGTCAGACTGTTGGTCAGCGTATAGAGGACCGCGTCATTAATCCCGTCTCCGGTGAAGTAGTCGCTGGCATAGAGGGTAATATTAAGAACCACAAACAGGCCCAGCACCGTTAACGTGGCGGCAAACCACCAGGTGTTGCGACCGGCTTTTAAGGCATAAATCACCACCGAGGTGAGAAACAAGGCGATGGATAACAACTCTGACACAGTTCACCCTCATTAGCGCCAGTTGACCGCTGGCAGGATAGATCATTTTCCACGGTACACTGTAATTGCAGTGCCATATGGCTGCAATTGTAGAGTCATGAAACTGTGCTGTAGTTCAGAATTGGTTTAGAAATCGTCATTTTTGATCGGTGTCTCACCCCTGGTGAGAGGGGGAGACAGGATGAAAAATGACGAAAATCATGACTGGAGCCGCGTTGGCAACGCTAAGGCGTTAAACGCGGCATCTGTGAGAAAAATCAGGAGAGGAAGTTAACGCCCTGTTTTAAGACCAGATCGCAGGCTTTAGTTTTGACTTTTTCCGCCAGCGGGCTGCTGCCGAGCGTGTTGAGATTCAACTGCTGGCCGCTATTGTTGCTCAGGAGGCCCTGCAAACCTTCCAGGTAATTCGTGTCCTCTTTCTGTTTTTCCGGCGTGCTGAGTCCGAGTTTATCCAGTACCTGATTTTTGACGTTTTCCGTGTTGGTGACCGAGGCCAGCTTTTGCTTGGCGCAATAGGACATAATCCCGGCGGCATTGTTCATGCTGCTGGAGGTCAGGGACTGGCTTCCGCCATTCAGCAGGCTGGTCAGTGAGGACATCGACAGTGCGCCGCTTTCCTGAGAGCCGCTCTGGCTGCTAAGCTGGCTGGCGGCGCTGGAAAGGGAGTCCTGCCAGGAGGCGGCGTGGGCGCCGACGGTAAGAAAAGCGCCGGCGATCAGGGTAGTACGGATTAAGAATTTTGCAGATTTCATCAGTGTACTCATCATGGTTACTTAAGCATTTCTGCAGTATAACCCCGGCAGAGTTCGGAAATATCTTAATACTCTTTGCCGGTGACCCGATGACGGTAGCTATCCCAGTTGAAAATGACCCACAGGCTGTTGCCCAGACGCATACGGTCCATCACGCGTTCGCCAAGCAGCTTGTTCATCTCTTCCATATTGCTGTTGGTCAGCATCCCGGTCGGGCGCTTTGAGGACGATCGGCGATCGACAATCTGGTTAATGATCACTTTTTCATAGCGCGACTCCGTCTGCATGCCGATCTCATCGATCACCAGTAGATCGACCTTGCTCAGGTCGCTAAGGAGCTGTTCTTCGCTGGTTTCCCGATTGCCGAACGTATCTTTCATTGCGGACATAATATCGGCGACAGTAATGATTAATACAGATTTTCCGCGCAGCAGCAGCTCGTTACAAATGGCGGCAGCGAGGTGGTTTTTGCCGGTGCCGGGTTTGCCGGAAAAGATAAAGCTGGCGATGTTGTCATCGAACTCTTCAACGTACTGACGCGCTCTGGAAAGCGCGTTCATCTGGCCTTCGCACTCGACACGGTAATTTTCAAACGAACAGTTCTGATGTAGCGGCCGGATGCCGGAACGGTTAAACGTCCTCTGCATTTTCATCGCGCGGTTTTCGCGCTCAAGGGCTTCGGAACGCAGTTTTCCCTGCTCTTTTTGCCAGGCCAGCAGCTCTTCACCGGTTTTAAACGCCGGTTCGACATGGGCTGGCATCATTTTTTGCAGACGCTTCATCAGGTCGCCAACGTTTTTCATGCTCATCCTCTGAAACCTCGTGGAATGTGGCTATCCGGTTCGCTGACCGTATTCACGTCGCGCCGCGGCTGGCCACCGTTACTGGCCCGGCCGATCTGTACGCTGCGCGCCAGTTTTTGCTGCCATTGCACATGGTGAAAGACTTTGCCTTCCGCCTGCCAGTAGGCCACAAATGCTGCCAGCTCTTCCGGCGTCACCGGTTGGCTGAGAGCAATGCCCCAGAGCGCAGCCATGCGTTCAAAATCAGCATCCGGCTGCCAGTCGGCGTACATGGCGAATTTCCCCATTGGCACAGCGGTTGGCGCAGCGGGAGATTCGTCGAAAAACTGCGTATCGAGCGCCACGTCGCTGTTGGGACGAGCCAGCTTCGCTTCCAGTTCAAGAAGCTGTGCCAGGCGTTCCGGCGTGAGCGCATAGAATGCAGGCGCATTGTTGGCAAAAACGGCAACGGCGCCGCTGGCCGATTTTGCGAGAACGGCCGCGTGGTCCTGAATAAAATCATCCAGGCCGCTAAAATCGGTGGTTAAAATTCGCGAAGACATAACACTATCTCAATTCAGAACAACAATAGAGAGGGGTCATTGCCCCCGGATACCTGTTGTCTTTCAAGCGCTTTATTGCGGGCTACCCGCCTCGAAGCGAAGCGTATCGGGAGCCGCTTTGCTGTTGCAGTAAAGCACATTGAAATCCATTGGCTATAGTAGCACAGCGCCCGGGCAAATCCCTGCGGTGCAGCGCACTATACCCGCGGGCGCTTACGGTACAACCAGAGACCCGGAATGGAAAGGCCGATTGAGAGGGCACCCACGATTGAGGAGGCTTTGAGGAAATTACTCAGCAGCATGATCATCATCTCTTCTGAGTAACCAAAATGGCTAATTTTTACCGCTGAGATCATCGCCGTATAGGCGGAAATACCGGGGAACATGGGTATCACGGCTGCGACGGTGAAAATTTTTGGATGTGCCAGATACCAACGGGACCATTGAATGCCAATACTGCCAACCAGCAGGGCGGCGAGGAACGTTGCCCACTCAATGTTGAAGCCCGCGGTCATCATCACCATGCGTGAACCGTGGCCGATCGCGCCCAGCAGCGCACACCAGCGCAGCGCGCGCTGCGGCACGTTAAAGACCATCGCGAATCCGGCTGCCGGGATTGCCGACAGCGCCATATCCTGAAGCAAAGTGAACAGATACGAGATTATACCCATCCGCGCAGCCCCCACACGGTCATTGCCATGACCACGCCAATGCAGGTGGCCAACGTCAGCAGGCTGGCCAGCGCCCAGCGCGCCAGGCCGGTATTGATATGCCCTTTAAACATATCCGCAACGGCGTTAATCAGGGGAAAACCGGGGACCAGCAGCAGGACGCTGGCGGCCATGGCTACCGTTGAAGTATTGGTAAAGGCGGGAAGACGTAGCATCAACCCGGAGATGGTAGTCGCGACAAAGGCGGTGATGCAGAAGTTGATCTGCGGATGCATCGAGCGATGGGTCAATAGCTGGCGAATATACATGGCGACGGTGCTGGCGCAGAAGGTGACCAGCGCGCCGTCCCAGCCGCCGTTGTTAAGCTTGCAAAAGCAGGCGCAGGACAATCCGACCATTAACACCACCAGCCAGCGCGGATAGCGCAGGGGCTTAATCTGGGTAAAGCGCTTTTCCACGTCCTTGTAATCCAGTAGCTTATGCTCGGCCAAAATCACAATATGCTGCACCTCCGTCACGACATGCATGTTAATACCGCGATCGACGTTCTTTCGCGTAGAGGTCAGGCATTCACCGTCTTTAATCGTCGTGAGCACAATGGCGTTCGAGGAGATGGCGCTTTCGACGCTGTCCATACCGAGCGCCCGTCCCAGGCGAGTCGATAGCTCCTCAACCAGTGCGCTCTCCGCCCCATGCTGTAACAAGAAAAGCCCACATTGAATACAGAGTCGCGTAATGGCGCGCTGAACTGCCCGATCTGCTTGCATAAGTACCCGCTGTCCGTCACATCCGATGTTGCCGTGTCTGTTGATACTTTAACCTGAACGCCTGCTTTCTCTCAGGGGGGCGGGATCAAACAATGTGCAAAAAGTCGCCTTCAGCGGCCAAAATCGAATTTGAACTCTGTCTCACTTTCAGAAAACTGTTGGAAAGTGCAATTTTTACACGAATTATTGCCTTCTTTTTCATGCCCTGGTTATCAAAAATGCAGCAAGGAACTTTTATTAAACAAAAAACAAACAAATAATTAACCGATCGGGAGTGAGACAACCCAATGAAAACACAGGTCGCAATTATTGGCGCCGGCCCTTCCGGGCTTCTGCTGGGGCAGCTATTGCATCATGCCGGGATCCGCACTGTTATCCTCGAACGGCAAACGCCAGAGTATGTGCTGGGGCGCATTCGGGCCGGGATTCTGGAAAGTGGCACCGTCGACCTCTTGCGAGAAGCGGGGGTGTCGCAACGCATGGACGCGGAGGGCCTGGTGCATCACGGGGTGGAGTTTTTATTTGACGGGAAGCGGGTACCCGTTGCGCTGACGGAGCTTACCGGCGGGAAAAGCGTCATGGTTTATGGTCAGACCGAGGTGACCCGGGATTTAATGGCGGCGCGTGCTGAATGCGGGGCGCCGATTATTTATGGCGTCAGTGATGTGGTGATTCAGGACGCGAAGAGCGACCGGCCGTCACTCACCTTCATCAGCGGCGGGGAAACCTGTCGGCTGGAGTGTGATTTTATTGCCGGCTGCGATGGATTTCACGGCGTCTCGCGACAAAGCATCCCGCGCGACATTATTAAAGAGTATGAAAGCGTCTGGCCGTTTGGCTGGCTGGGTTTGCTGGCGGATACGCCGCCGGTCAATCCGGAGTTGATTTATGCCCACCACGAGCGAGGTTTTGTTTTGTGTAGTCAGCGCTCACTAACTCGAAGCCGCTACTATTTGCAGGTCCCGCTGAGCGATAAGGTGGAAGCCTGGTCAGACGAACGCTTCTGGGGCGAGTTAAAGCGCCGCCTGCCGGATGAGCTCTCAAGCAAGTTAGTGACTGGTCACTCACTAGAGAAAAGCATTGCGCCGTTGCGCAGCTACGTGGTGGAGCCGATGCAATACGGGCGGCTGTTTCTGGTAGGGGATGCGGCGCATATCGTACCGCCGACCGGAGCAAAGGGACTGAATCTGGCCGCCTCCGATGTGAATTATTTATGGCGGATCCTGCGCGAATATTATCACCGTGGCCGCACCGATCTGCTGGCGAGCTATTCTCGTTTTGCCCTGGATCGCGTGTGGAAAGGGGAAAGGTTCAGCTGGTTCATGACCCGCCTGTTGCATGATTTTCCGCAGCAAAGCGAGTTTGATAAAAAAATGCAGGCGGCGGATCGCCGCTATTACCTTGGTTCACGTGCCGGGCTGACCACTATTGCGGAAAATTATGTCGGTCTGCCCATGGAACGTGTGGCATAGGGTGGAAACAGCAGGAGTCGCCATGCAGGCCGTAAATACCGTTCCCGTTTTTAAATTGTATGGTGAAGAGCGCGATTGTCCGGCACCCGATCTTCTGCACTGCGAGTCGATTTTACAGCGCAGCAGCCTGTATGAATGGCATATCCGCATCCATCAGCATGCGGAGCTGGTGCAGCTCCTCTATTTGCATAAAGGTAGGGCGGAAATCGAAATTGAAGGGATAACAACGGTGATGACCGAATCCTGTATTCAGGTGGTACCGGCGTTGTGTATTCATGGATTTCGTTTCTCACCGGGAACTGAGGGTTATGTGTTGTCACTGGCGCTGCCGCTGCTCAGCCGGTTTGAAAGCCAGTTTGGTCGCCAGCTTGATGTCCTCAGTCAGTCCCAGTGCGTACCCGTTAAGCGTTCTCGCGGGCATGTTCGCGCGCTGTTTATGGCATTGCGTGAAGAGTATTGCGAAGAGCTGGATGCCAGGGAGATGATGCTGCACTCGCTCTTAGGCGCGCTGCTGGTCTGGCTGAAACGACAGTGCCTTCCGACGCCAATCACCGAAGGGAAAGCGGAACGAAAGCGCAGCGTCATACGACATTTCTCTCGTCTTATTGAAAGTCATTACCGCGAACATTTACCGCTAGGGGAATATGCCCGGCAGGTAGGGCTGTCGGCGACGCACCTTAATTATTTATGTCGTGAATTTCATGGCTGCAGTGCCTTAGGCGTTTTACACCAAAGGTTGATGCTTGAGGCGCGGCGTAATTTGCAATATACCGCAATGACCGTAACTCAAATTTCTGATTATTTAGGGTTTTCTGATGTAACCTATTTTTCTCGATTTTTTCGTCGATACAGTGGCGTATCGCCAAAAGCATTCAGGAACGATATTTGATATTTTCTCATTCGTGTTTTTTTTGTGATTATTTCTAATGTTTGCTTTAATTTTTTCTAATTAATTGCAGCTCTTTATGTATGCTAAGGTCAGCAATGTTATTCCCCACGCTATAATTTGGTTCAGAACGTTGGGCCTAAACGTTCGCCAGGGGTGATAAAGATTCACCTGGAAAATAATATTATGGTTCCCAGGGGCCCCATCTGTTTTATGCCAGTCGTGAATCTTCTACAGCAAACGGAGGATTTATGTTACCAGGGCACGGTCAGTACGGCATTATCATCAGCAAAATACCGGTTATGCAATCCGGCTTAAAAACAATCGCCAGTGAGTGTCTTCCCGACTATATCTTCCACTGCTGCTGTTCACCGGATGAACTCACGCTACCCGATCTGAGTCGAACTCGATTGGTCGTTGTCGATCTGTCTGGGCGGAGCAGCCAAACTCAGGAACTTTGTGAATATTATTGTTTTTTAATGAAACAGTATAAAGATATTCATTGGGTATATATCGTAGGGCACACCACTTCCCCTCAGGCCAGACTATTTATCACCCACGATAACAGCACGTTGATTTCCGACAGTGAACCGGTGGGGCACGTAGGTGAAGCAATTTGCTCAGGGGAGGAGAAGAGGCCCGGAGAGCAGCCTGCCACCGGCGTCAGGCAGGCTTTTTTCATCCAGGAAACGGGCAGCCTCAAGCTCAGTCAGGAGGCGGTGAGCGTTCTGACGCCATCTGAACGGAAGGTTTTACGGCTTCTGGCAAAAGGATGGGGGATTAATCAAATTGCCTCGTTATTGAAAAAAAGTAATAAGACAATTAGTGCGCAAAAAAATAGCGCGATGCGCCGTTTATCTTTACGCAGTAATGCGCAGATGTATGCCTGGGTTAATAGCGAACAAGGAATGAAAGTGTTGAACATATACTCAGAATATGGAGAACAGCCAGAATGGAAAAACGAAACGAAGCGCAATGTATTGCTGTCGTCGAACAGTGTGTAATGACGGAGGCGGCGCTTCGTTTTATCTTAAACGATCGACAAAACATAAATGCGAGCGTTCTTTTTTTTAACAATGTTCAGTCATTGAAATACGCATTGAATATCCTGGATGTTACGGCGGTTATTTTTTCACTTTCCGGTCATCGTCAACTGCGGCTGGAAAGTTTGCTTTTTCTCCATGAGATTGCTTGTTCTAACCCGGATGTTTGCCGGGTTGTTTTAGCAGATAATATAAGGGAGGCCTCCTTAATTAATCAGCTGGCACCATTCCATCTACACGGTATATTAAATAAATCGACACCCCGCGAGACGTTACAGGAACAACTCCTTCTGCTTCTGGCGCAACAAACCTCACTGCGCAATGAGCCGTTTAGGCAGAAGGGGGTTCATCGCCTCATTCCCAGCCCAATCGAGCAAAGTATTCTTCGCTGCATGGCCGATGGTTATTCATTGCCAGAGATAGCGGTTCAGCTGGGTCGGAATATCAAAACCATTCGTGCCCACAAATGTAATGCGATGGCCAGGCTGGGTTTCAGCTCCGATCTCGGGCTACTGAGTGCGGCCGATCTTCTGATACATCTCCCGCCACCATGCGATAAAGACGCTGCTGAGGCGGAGAGGATGTAGCCGTGCTCCTGATATTTACTGGCAAACATCGATCCAGGTAGCTGCCGTCAGCTGGGCCATTCTGTCCGGTG
Organism: Klebsiella sp. I138; assembly: GCF_051131765.1. Classification (NCBI taxonomy): domain Bacteria; kingdom Pseudomonadati; phylum Pseudomonadota; class Gammaproteobacteria; order Enterobacterales; family Enterobacteriaceae; genus Klebsiella; species Klebsiella sp. I138. The sequence continues at coordinate 3,387,736 of NZ_CP180447.1, read as the reverse complement.
AAATACGCACCGCACTATGGATTGCACCCGCAGCTGGTAAGACTTCCGGATATTGCTTCAGTGAAATATCACAATAGATTGCCAGTGGATTTTCCAGCCCGAATGGGCATACCCCACCGACCGGATGGCCGGTTAACATCACCACTTCATCGCTGCTGAGCATACGTGCTTTCGCACCAAATGCGTCCTTCAGTTTTTTATTGTCCAGCCGGGCATTGCCGCTGGCGACAACGAGTACCACCTGTTCTTTGATTTTTAAAGAGAGGGTCTTCGCAATTTGCCCGGGTTCGACGTGATGCGCCGCGGCTGCCAGTGCTACGGTTGCCGTACTTTGATTCATCTCGATGATGTCGATATCGGGGGCAAGCTCGGCAAAGAACTGCCGCACGGACTGCAGACTCATTGGGTTCTCCTGATTGGTGTCCGATTTAATCTGTCATAAGCCCGAAGGAGTGTAAATATTGTTGATTGATAATCCGGAATTATTCCAATTTCTGGATCTTCTTCACAATCGCTGCAACCGGTTACTGTAACCGGTTGCTGTTATGGTCACTGAGATGAATACTGAATAGGTAACTTCCCTGTGTCACTTATAACAAAAGAGCCGTGTATGAATCGTGCTGATTTGAACAGTATAGCGAATGGAATGGCTGACGTAGTTTTCCTTTTCCAGAACCTGTTTCATCACAACGGCAGAATAATCGTTGTTGGGCCAGTATCTAAAGCCTGTCAGGAGGGCTGCTATGTCTGCTAACCATGCTGCGTTTAATCTGATATTTCGCTTCGTAGAAAATTATATTAGCCCCGTAGCCGGGCGAATCTCGTCGCAGCGCCACGTGATGGCTATCCGTGACGGTTTTATCTCGGCGATGCCATTTATGATTGTCGGGTCATTCCTGCTGGTCTTTGCGTACCCGCCGTTTTCCCCGGATACCACCTGGGGGTTTGCACGCGCCTGGCTGGATTTGGCGAAAGAGTTTGAAGGGCGCATTCTGACCCCGTTTGATATGACGATGGGCATTATGTCTATCTATATCTGTGCCGCGATCTCTTATAACCTCGGCAAGCACTACGTGAAGAGCAACCAGCTTGATCCTTTCATGTGCAGCATGCTGTCAATTATGGCGTTCCTGCTGGTGGCCGCGCCGAAAACGAACGGCACCCTGCCGGTAGACAGTCTCGGCGGTACGGGGATCTTTACGGCGATCCTCGTAGCGGTGTACTGCGTTGAAATGATGCGTTTCCTGAAGGCACGTAATATCGGTATTCGCCTGCCGGATCAGGTGCCGCCGATGATCAAAAACTCCTTTGACTTGCTGATTCCGGTGCTGGTAGTGGTGCTGACGCTCTATCCGCTGAGCCTGTTTATTCAGCACCATTTTGACATGCTTATTCCACAGGCCATCATGGCCATCTTTAAGCCACTGGTGTCCGCAGCGGACTCGCTGCCGGCGATTTTACTGGCGGTGCTGATCGGCCATCTGCTGTGGTTTGCCGGGATCCACGGTGCGGCAATTGTCTCTGGCATGCTGCAAATGTTCTGGCTGACTAACCTGGGTATGAACCAGCAGGCGCTGGCGCAAGGAGCCCCGCTTCCGCATATCTTTATGGAGGCATTCTGGACGTTCTTTATTGTTATCGGAGGGTCTGGTGCCACAATGGGCCTGGTCTTCTGCTATCTGCGCAGTCGGTCGGCGCATCTGCGTTCAATCGGCCGTCTGAGCGTAGTGCCAAGCCTGTTCAATATTAACGAACCGGTCATTTTCGGGACGCCTATCGTGATGAACCCGGTATTCTTTATCCCGTTCCTGCTGGCGCCGATGGTGAACGCCGTACTGGCATGGGCTGCGATGAAGCTGGACCTGATTGGGCGAGTGATTTCAGTTGTACCGTGGACGGCCCCGGCACCGATTGGCGGCGCGTGGGCATTGGGCTGGGATTTCCGGGCGGCAATACTGGTGGTTGTGCTGGCCTGCGTCTCCGCAGTTATTTACTTCCCGTTCTTCAAGGTGTACGAGAAACAGCTGTTAGAGCAGGAAGCCGAAGAGGCTCAGCGCGTGGCGGAAGAAAGCCAGCAGACAGCATAAGAAAACCCGCGGGCGGCCCTGTCGCCGCCCGCAGCAACGGGCATTATTTCAGCGTGCAGTCTCCGCATTGCTGAACATCGGGCAGACGGTTACGTTGGCAGCAGGTGCGCCGCACCAGAAGCCCTTCACGTAAAATTACCGTACGCCACAGCGGATTGTCCTGGCCATCAGAAAACTGTTTTTCAAAGAAGCAGTGCTGACGCAGGGCGGCAACGAGTTCATCACCCAGCAGCGCTTTCATTTCCCCCAGATACCAGTTGATCAGATAGCCGGTATTGCTCCAGATAAGTTTGCCATTGATATCACCGGTTGCTTCCAGGGCCTGTACTACCGGTCGCAATGCGCAGTTAACCAGCGTTTCCACACGAGCTTGCGGCGAATGCGCTTTGGCGGAGGAGTCCGCATGGACATCAATCCAAAAGCAGGCTGCACGGCCTGTTTCGTGAAATTCAACGCGGAAATGCTCCGGAGCAAGGCTGATGGCGCTCTCTTCGCTGAGTAATGCCAGCATCAGCGGCGGTACCAGCAGGCCGATGTACCATTGCGCCCAAAGCGAAAGCAGCGGTTTCTGTTCACGCGGTATCGTCGGCTGATTGCGATAGATATGATCGGAATAGGTTGCCAGCAGGGAGCTGAGCATCATGGGCGCTGACCATTCAGCGAGCGTTAGTGCGCAATGCGGGGCTTCCTCATCGAGGCGCAGAAAATCCAGCAGATGAGGGCGAAGAGCGGTGATTTTTTCCCGAATAGCATGTGCCAACGCATGCCCGGCCGGCGGCAACGGGGCCTGCCAGATGATGTCATTGCTGAATGAAGCAGAACGGTAAGCCATCAAATCGCCGGATAGGAATCTAAATGATAATGATTAGTGATACTAGTTAGTTGTCCGGGCGATGGCAAGAAATTTGTCTGCCTCACGGGGTGGGTATGATAGGTGGTGTTGTCAGCTGGCGAGGATAATATTGCGTCCCTGACCCTTCGCTTCGTAGAGCGCAGTATCGGCTCTTTTCAGGGCGCCATCGATGTCGGAGTCCTTGAGCGGCGTCATCCCAATACTAATAGTGACATTGGTGGCGACGCTTTCATTAAACATATGTGGAATTTTCAAATCGTAGACCTGCTGGCGGATACGCTCTGCGGCCAGAGACGCGGCTTCCGCAGTGCTGTTTGTTAACAGCACCATAAACTCCTCACCGCCAAAGCGTGCGACGATATCGCGCGAGCGCACGGCATTGCGAATGGCGGCAGAGACCTGGATCAACGCCTGATCGCCCATCATATGCCCGTAGTGGTCGTTGTAGGCTTTAAAATGGTCGATATCCAGCAGCAGTACATGGTGGTCATTATCACTCACCGCCAGGAGGGTATCCAGCCGGTTCTGCAGACCGCGTCGGTTATATAAACCGGTGAGTGGATCCAGCATACTGAGATCGTTGAGGGTGTTGCGTTCCAGTAACAATTTATCCATCAGCCCTTTGGTGAGAGCATCGCTGCGTTTTTGAATGATGCTCTGTAGCGTAATACCGGCGATGGGAAGTGCAAGGCAGTACAGCATTCGTAGCCATTGTTCACCCTCGGCAAGGACCAGACAGACGATAAACGTGGGTAAAGAGTGCAGGGTAAAGGCAATGATATTATTGGGAAAGGCAATTGCACCAATAAATAATATGCTTAATAACGCAATGACCAGAAAGTTAAAATGAGGCGGTGCCAGTAATAATGCTTTTTCTGTTATATGCCATGCCCACAAAACACCAAATATCAGAGAAATAACGGGAATACTTATTTTGTGCTGTGAAAATTTCCAGTGCCAGAGGACCAGGGCGCTACTAAGTATAACGATCAGGATGCAGGGCAGAGTAAGGCTGACGGTAGTAAAGAGCGGGCTGACTAAGGATAGAAAGGCAGAAATAAAATTTAGCAGCAAAAAAAGCCGTAAGGAATATTGATATTTTTTGTCGTAATGTTGTTGCCAGGATTGTGCAGTCATATTGAGTGTATCGTGATTAGTCATTAAATTTCAAAATGATGGCTGCCAAAAATGAACGAGTAAAAGCAATCCACATAGTGCGGTTTTTGCGAAATGATCAAATATTTTAATGCATTAGTGTTGTTCGTTTAATTTATCACCTTCACTAATCTATGTCATCAGCTCGAACGTAAAGAACGAAATATCCTAAGGGGCGCAGCATGACAAATGATAAACATTATCATATGATATTGGTTATCATTATCGCTTTGAAAGGTGAAAACATGTTGCAGCGAACTTTAGGCAGTGGATGGGGAGTGCTGCTTCCTGGCGTACTGATTGCTGTGCTGGGATTTGCCGATCTGTCGGTAGATGCCTGGCGTGGGCTGGTGACGGTCGGGCTATTGATGTCGGCATTGATGATCTGGCACCGGCGGTTACGACATTTTGTTCTGTTGCCGTCATGCGTGGCGTTGATCAGTGGGATAATGCTGATGACGTTGAATTTAAAGCTGATGGGATAATGCAGAGAAGGGTAAGAATATTGGTGCGAGGGGGGGGACTCGAACCCCCACATCCTAAGGACACTAACACCTGAAGCTAGCGCGTCTACCAATTCCGCCACCTTCGCACAGTATTCTTAATTTTTGATATCGCCTCGTTGGTGCGAGGGGGGGGACTCGAACCCCCACATCCTAAGGACACTAACACCTGAAGCTAGCGCGTCTACCAATTCCGCCACCTTCGCACAGTGCGAGCGATATCTGCGTGGTTTATGGTGCGAGGGGGGGGACTTGAACCCCCACGTCCGTAAGGACACTAACACCTGAAGCTAGCGCGTCTACCAATTCCGCCACCTTCGCATACCATCGATACTCAGAAAGTATCGTTACCACGGAGGCGCATTCTAGTGGTTTTCAGCTATTCGTCAATAGTTAATTGTGTGGCCTGGATTGATTGTTGCAAAAATGGTCGGGTTTTAGCGAGGGAGAGCCGGCGGCGCGGTTGTCCGGCCACCGGAGAGGGAGACGAATTATTTTTTCGCCTGACGGGTCATGACGGTACGATAGACTTTAAACCGGCCCGTTTGAGCAATCACTTCGTGGAAGCCAAAGATTTCATCCAGCACGTTTGGATATGGCAGGAAGGCGTTAGCGACAATTCGCAACTCTCCACCGCTGTTCAGGTGACGGACTGCACCGCGAATCAGGGTTTGCGCAGCTTCCTGGCTAGTCTGCAGGCCATCATGGAACGGCGGGTTGGAGATAATCATGTCGAAACGACCGTTTACTTCGGAGAACACGTTGCTGGCAAACACTTCACCTTCAATACCGTTGGCGGCAAGCGTTGCACGACTGGCTTCGACCGCCGGCGCGCTGACGTCGCAGAGCGTCAAGCGGACCTTCGGTGAATGGCTGGCCAGTACCGTCGCCAGCACACCTGCGCCGCAGCCAACATCGAGTACTTTACCTTTCGTGTGCGGCGTTAGCGTTGAGAGTAACAGCTGGCTGCCAATGTCCAGTCCGTCACGGCTGAATACGCCTGGCAGCGTTTTAATGGTCAGATTTTCCAGCGGATATTCGCCCCAGTACTGTTCGGGATCGAAAGTCGGCTGTTTTTCCAGACGCCCGTGATACAGCCCACAGCGGCGTGCGCTGTCGATCTTCGTCAGGGGAACATACTCGGCCAGCATTTGTTCGGCGCTGCGAACGCCGCTGCGGTTTTCACCGACGACGAAAACATCGATCCCAACCGGCAGCAGCGACAGCAGGTTCATCAACTGGAACTGCGCTTCCGGTTTGTTCTTTGGCCAGTAGTACACCAGCGTGTCGCAATCGGCAACGTCGCCGGCTTCGGCCACCAGGCTAAAACGGACGTTTTCGCCCATCTGGCCGTTCAGGGCCTGCCAGTGGTGAAACTGCTGGGTGTGGGCGCGACTGGCCGCGGTGTCCAGACGTGCGGGCAGGTCATCCTGCAGGTCACCGGCAAACAGAACGCGTGCGGGTTCGAAATCATCACTGTGGCGCAGCAAGACTTCACTTGCCGGGGTAAAAGCAGACATGAAACACTCCTTCATTAAGACTGGCGCCGATTATACACGTTATCCAAAACGCTGCCTCTTTGTTGGCGCTCCCGGCGCTGTCTGAACGTAGATGTTGTGTCTGACCGAATTGCAGGGGCGTCGTACGTAGTTTGTTGGCGCAGATACGACGGATTTGCTATATTGCGCGCTTGATTAACAGGAGTGTTTCGCTATGACTTCCCGACGAGACTGGCAATTACAGCAGCTGGGTATCACCCAGTGGTCGCTGCGTCGCCCCGGGGCGTTGCAGGGTGAAATCGCTATCTCGCTTCCTGGGCATATTCGTTTAGTGATGGTGGCGGAACATCTGCCGTCGCTGACGGAACCGTTAATCAGCGATATTTTACGTGCTCTGGCGTTGACGCCTGAGCAGGTGCTGCAACTCACGCCCGATCGCGTGGCGATGTTGCCGCAGGATAGCCGCTGCAACAGCTGGCGGCTGGGTACTGACGCACCGTTGCTGCTGGCGGGCGCACAGGTTTCGACGCCCGCTTTTGATGAACTTCAGACCAGCGCGCCTGCCCGTATGGCGTTTTGGCAACAAATCTGCGCTCATGAACACGATTTCTACCCTCAACACGGCTGATTTGCCCCGTGCCTGGCAAATAGAACAACGCGCCCACGCTTTTCCGTGGAGCGAACAAACCTTTGCCAGTAATCAGGGCGAACGCTATCTGAATCTGCAACTGACGGTCGATGGCGAGATGGCGGCCTTCGCAATTACGCAAATTGTGCTGGACGAGGCGACCCTGTTTAATATCGCCGTCGATCCGGCCTTTCAGCGACGCGGTCTGGGGCGGGAGCTGCTGGAGCGGGTGATTGACGAGGTCGAAAAACGCGGCGTCGTTACGCTGTGGCTGGAGGTTCGCGCGTCTAACGCTGCGGCCATTGCGCTGTATGAGAACTTAGGTTTTAACGAGGCAACCATCCGCCGCAACTACTACCCCACGACCGACGGGCGTGAGGATGCGATCATCATGGCGCTGCCAATCAGTATGTAACTGCCTACCCGGTAGGCTTTTTCATGGGCAAGTCTGGAGCTGAAATACTCAGACCTGCTGCAACACAACGCCTCTGGGGCGGGTAATGACGGGGTGATACGATGAAGTGGGACTGGATTTTTTTTGATGCCGACGAAACGTTGTTTACGTTCGACTCTTTTACCGGTTTGCAGCGGATGTTTCTCGACTATAGCGTGACTTTTAGCGCCGAAGATTTTCAGGACTATCAGGCCGTGAATAAGCCACTGTGGGTGGATTATCAAAACGGCACTATCACTTCGCTACAGTTGCAGCATCAGCGTTTTGATAGCTGGGCAGACCGCCTTAGCGTGCCGCCAGGCGAACTCAACGATGCGTTTATGAATGCGATGGCTGAGATTTGTTCCCCGCTTCCGGGGGCAGTATCGCTGCTGAACGCGCTGCAGGGGAAGGTGAAGATGGGGATCATCACCAACGGCTTTACATCCTTGCAGCAGATCCGCCTGGAACGCACCGGTTTGCGTGAACACTTTGATTTACTGATTATTTCTGAAGAGGTTGGCGTCGCGAAGCCGGACGCACGCATTTTTGAATACGCGCTGGCGCAGGCGGGTCATCCCGATCGTTCTCGCGTGCTGATGGTCGGTGATACGGCTGAGTCCGATATTCGCGGCGGCGTGAACGCCGGCCTGGCCACCTGCTGGCTGAATGCCCACCAGCGTGAATTGCCTGCGGATCTTCATCCTGACTGGACGGTGACCTCTTTAAGCGAACTGGAGCAGCTCCTGTGTAAACACTGATTGCCTCCCCCCCATTGATGGGTAAAATAGCCGCAATTTTTTGTATTCCACATGCGTGGCCGGTTGCCGCGTTTACTAAGAAGAATGAATTATGACGTTGTCTCCTTATCTGCAAGAGGTGGCTAAACGCCGCACTTTTGCCATTATCTCTCACCCGGATGCCGGTAAAACGACCATCACTGAGAAGGTATTACTGTTCGGACAGGCGATTCAGACCGCGGGTACCGTTAAAGGCCGTGGCTCCAGCCAGCATGCAAAATCAGACTGGATGGAGATGGAAAAGCAGCGTGGTATCTCCATTACCACCTCGGTGATGCAGTTCCCGTATCACAACAGCCTGGTTAACCTGCTGGACACCCCGGGCCACGAAGACTTCTCCGAAGATACCTACCGTACTCTGACGGCGGTGGACTGCTGCCTGATGGTCATTGATGCGGCAAAAGGTGTTGAAGATCGTACCCGTAAACTGATGGAAGTTACCCGCCTGCGCGATACGCCGATCCTGACGTTCATGAACAAACTCGACCGTGATATCCGCGATCCGATGGAACTGCTGGACGAAGTTGAGAACGAGCTGCGTATTGCCTGTGCGCCGATCACCTGGCCCATTGGCTGCGGTAAGCTGTTTAAGGGCGTGTACCATCTGTATAAAGATGAAACTTATCTCTACCAGACCGGTAAGGGCCACACCATCCAGGAAGTGCGGATCGTGAAAGGTCTGGATAACCCAGAGCTCGATCGGGCCGTTGGGGACGATCTGGCCCAGCAGCTGCGCGATGAGCTGGAACTGGTTCAGGGCGCCTCAAACGAATTTGATAAAGAGCTGTTCCTGGCAGGTGAAATTACGCCAGTCTTCTTTGGGACGGCCTTAGGTAACTTCGGCGTGGATCATATGCTGGATGGCCTGATTGAATGGGCGCCAGCGCCGATGCCGCGTAAAACCGATACTCGTGTAGTGGCGGCGGAAGAAGAGAAGTTTACCGGCTTCGTCTTTAAAATTCAGGCCAACATGGACCCGAAACACCGTGACCGCGTGGCCTTTATGCGCGTGGTATCCGGTAAGTATGAGAAAGGCATGAAGCTGCGCCAGGTTCGTACCGGCAAAGACGTGGTGATTTCCGACGCGCTGACCTTTATGGCCGGCGACCGTTCTCACGTAGAGGAAGCCTGGCCTGGCGATATTATCGGTCTGCACAACCACGGTACTATTCAGATTGGTGACACCTTCACCCAGGGTGAAATGATGAAGTTCACCGGTATCCCGAACTTTGCGCCGGAGCTGTTCCGCCGTATTCGCCTGAAGGATCCGCTGAAGCAGAAACAGCTGTTGAAAGGGCTGGTTCAGCTTTCTGAAGAGGGCGCGGTACAGGTCTTCCGGCCAATCGCCAATAACGACCTTATTGTCGGTGCAGTCGGTGTGCTACAGTTTGATGTGGTCGTGGCTCGTCTGAAGAGTGAGTACAACGTTGAGGCGATTTACGAATCGGTGAACGTGGCGACCGCACGTTGGGTGGAATCCACTGACGTGAAAAAATTTGAGGAATTTAAGCGTAAAAACGAAATTCAGCTGGCCCTTGATGGCGGTGATAATCTGACATATATCGCCCCAACTATGGTTAACCTGAATCTGACTCAGGAACGTTACCCTGAAGTTCTGTTCCGTAAAACGCGCGAGCACTAATCCCTTTCGGAGCGCGGTTCTTGCCGCGCTCCATGCTATTTTTTTGCGGCTTCCAGCGTTATAGAAAGTTCTTAAAGATCCCCATCAGCGTGATTTTTTGTGCATATTTCCCGTCTCTCTCATGACCTTCTACTATATTTAATAAGTAATTTTTAAGATTCTGGCTTAATAAGCTACTTATTTTGCTTTACCGATATAGAAATAACGAGGATAGAGCGATGACAAGACTAAAGAATGCCGGGACGTTGCTGGCTCTCTTCTTAGGCTCAGCCATGGTAAGCGCCTCGGCATATGCAGAAAATCCGACGGCGGACAGCGCACAATCGGTTGCCACTAGCGCGGGTCAGGCCGTCGACAGCTCGCTGAATAAAGTCGGCGACTTTATGGATGACAGCACAATCACCGCCCGCGTGAAAGCGGCGCTGATTGACGATAAAGATATTCGCAGCAGCGATATTTCGGTGAAAACGGAGAATAAAGCAGTCACTCTGAGCGGATCCGTCGACAGCTCTGCGCAAAAAGAACTGGCGCTGAGCGTGGCGAAAGATGTCAAAGGCGTAACCACCGTTAATGACAAGCTGAGCGTGGTTGAAGATAAGTCGGCAAGCCTCAAGGGGTACGCAGGCGACACGGCAATTACCAGCGAAATCAAAGCTAAATTGTTGGCGGATGATATTGTGCCATCGCGAAAAGTGACGGTTGAAACCCACGCCGGTACCGTGCATTTATCCGGAACCGTTGATTCTCGCCAGCAGGCGGATCGGGCGGCGGATATTGCTAAAGCCGTTTCTGGCGTCAAAAACGTAGAAAACGATCTCAGCGTTAAATAATCCCATTCATTTAATAACGTTATTTCCCGCTCACTATCCAACATTTTGAATTACGGGCGGGCAGTAAACGAAAGCGTCCTCTGGCGCTTATTCAGGTCATTTATTGAAGATGGCGGGCACAGCCCGCCTGCCAGTAATAGATGTATGACGAGTAAAGCAAAAAGAGCACTACAGGGTTGATGTATGCGTGGCCTGAGCGCGCAGAAAAGCGACCGTTATCCACTATGGTAAGGAGCACATTATGTTTCGATGGGGCATTATTTTTTTGGTCATCGCACTGATTGCCGCAGCGTTAGGATTCGGTAGCCTGGCGGGTACGGCTGCCTGGGCTGCGAAAATCGTCTTTGTCGTCGGTATTATTCTGTTCCTGGTGAGCCTGTTTACCGGGCGCCGGCGCCCATAGCAAGCGGTCTTTCTCTGCCGCGTAAGACGCGAAACGCGTTTTCATGACATCGAGTTTTACATAAAGCCAGTCCTCAGGACTGGCTTTCGTGGTTTCAGGGGGGTAATAATTGCGGGAATGTAAGACTGCTTACGGGCGGGGGAACGTCGAGTGACAGGTCGGGGAACACAGGCGGCCTGTTATAAAGCGGATCATTTTGTGCGTCTAGAATAAACAGAACAGGAAAGCAGAGTGGGGCATCGAATTCCCGTTACGCTTGGCAATATCGCACCGTTGTCTGTCAAACCATTTCGTCCGGGCAAACTTGGCCTGGTGTGTGAGGGCGGCGGTCAGCGAGGTATTTTTACCGCCGGAGTGCTGGATGAGTTCATGCGCGCCGGGTTCAACCCTTTTGACATTATGCTGGGGACATCCGCCGGCGCGCAGAATCTGTCGGCCTACATGTGCAACCAGCAGGGCTATGCCCGTAAGGTTATCACCCGTTACACTACGGCACGGGAATTCTTCGATCCTATGCGTTTTGTTCGCGGTGGCAATCTTATCGACCTCGACTGGCTGGTGGAGAGCACGGCACAAAAAATGCCGCTGGCGATGAGCTATGCAGAGGATCGGTTCGCGCAGGGAAAAGAGCTGTGGATGTGCGCCTGCCGCGGCGATGACTATACGCCAAACTATTTTGCACCCACGCAGACCACCTGGCTCGACCTGATCCGTGCCTCCAGCGCGATCCCCGGATTTTATCGCAGCGGCGTTATGCTGGACGGCATCAGCTATCTGGATGGCGGCGTCAGTGATGCTATTCCCGTGCAGGAAGCGGCCCGGCGAGGGGCGCAAACCATTGTGGTGATCCGCACGGTGCCCTCGCAGATGTTCTATACCCCGCAGTGGTTTAAGCGGATGGAACGCTGGCTTGGCGAAAGCAGCCTGCAGCCGTTTGTGAACCTGGTCCAGCACCACGAAGAAACCTATCGTACCACCCAGCAGTTTATTGAGAAGCCGCCGGGCAAGCTGCGGATCCTGGAAATTTTTCCGCAAAAACCGCTTAAAAGTATGGCACTGGGAAGCCGACTACCGGCGCTGCTGGAAGACTACAAGACCGGGCGTCAGTGCGGGCGCTATTTTCTGGCGACGGTGGGGAAACTGCTTGCCGACCGTCCGCCGCTGGTACGTCATCTGCCACGGGTCACGCAGCCGACTTCGGTTGTTGTTCCGCCGACATCTGTCGCTAACGATCCGCTCGCGGCTACCTTTGTTACCACCCCGCAGGCCAATGATGCCCGCTTTGATAACGAGGACCTGGCATGACGTTGCAGTTTATCGATACTCATTGCCATTTTGATTTTCCTCCTTTTACCGATCACGAAAGCGAGAGCCTTGCCAGAGCGGCAAAAGAAGGGGTCATCCAGATTATCGTTCCGGCCATCGAAGCAGATTACTTCCCCCGCGTATTAGCCCTGGCAGAACAGCATGAGGCGGTGTATGCCGCCGTGGGGCTACATCCCATTGCCATCGAACGGCATGATGAGCGAAGCCTTGAGATACTGGAAGCCTGTCTGCGGCAACGTCATCGCAAGCTGGTTGCTGTAGGAGAGATCGGTCTCGATCTTTATCGCGACGATCCGCAGTTTGATCGTCAGCAGGTGATGCTGGAGGCGCAACTGCGGCTGGCGAAGCGTTACGATCTGCCGGTGATTCTGCACTCCCGACGCACCCATGATAAGTTAGCAATGCTGCTGAAAAAACATGCGCTGCCGAGGACCGGCGTGGTGCATGGTTTTGCGGGAAGTTTACAGCAAGCGGAACGCTTCGTGCAGTCAGGCTACAAAATCGGCGTCGGCGGGACAATTACCTACCCGCGGGCCAGCAAAACGCGTGATGTGATGGCCCGCCTGCCGCTATCGTCACTGTTGCTGGAGACGGATGCCCCGGATATGCCGCTCAATGGTTTTCAGGGGCAGCCAAATCGGCCAGAGCAGGTGGCACGTGTCTTTGCCTCGCTATGTGAGCTACGGCAGGAACCTACGGATGTCATTGCGAGTGCCCTGATACAAAATACACACGCGTTGTTCTGTGCCATGTAACACGTCTGGCACAAGGCGCTACCTGCGCCGCGGGCCAGGCATCCGCTGCGGCTGGCGGAGATGTTACGGACCTCATCACGCCACAGTACTGACATCCTCCCTTCCGGTATCTTCTTGGTGTTATAATTCCATCATTTCTGAATTAAAATAAACTTCTTATTTTTCATATGATAAAGAATAAATCTCATTTTTAAGCACAAAATGCATCCGGTTTTGTCGAGAAATAACAGATTGTCATGTTATTATATTAACATCATCTCAGGGCAGGGAATTCTGATTATGCTTAAAGTAAAGCTGCCGCCACGGAGTGGGATACGAGGCTGATAATAGTGATCCGTGTCACATTACAGTAATGCAAATTCTAGGTGAGTTTTCATTAACTGTGATGAATGTCGAAGTGTAACGGCGATGTGATGTTACAATAGTAACAGACTCGCTAGATGAACAAACTATTGAACCGGCATTAAGCCGTCGGAGTATGAAATGACTGATTTATCTGCAAGCAGCCTGCGCGCGTTAAAACTGATGGACCTGACTACGCTGAATGACGATGACACCAATGAAAAGGTGATCGCTCTGTGCCATCAGGCAAAAACGCCGGTAGGAAATACAGCGGCTATCTGCATCTATCCGCGCTTTATCCCGATTGCTCGCAAAACGTTAAACGAGCAGGGCACCCCGGACATCCGCATTGCGACGGTCACCAACTTCCCGCACGGTAACGATGACATCGATATCGCGCTGGCAGAAACCCGTGCGGCGATTGCCTATGGCGCGGATGAAGTCGACGTGGTATTCCCGTATCGCGCGCTGATCGCTGGTAACGAGCAGGTCGGATTCGATCTGGTGAAAGCGTGTAAAGAAGCCTGCGCGGCAGCGAACGTACTGCTGAAAGTGATCATCGAAACCGGTGAGCTGAAAGAAGAGGCGTTAATTCGTAAAGCCTCTGAAATTTCTATCAAAGCCGGTGCGGATTTCATCAAAACATCGACGGGTAAAGTGCCGGTAAATGCGACGCCGGAAAGCGCACGTATCATGCTGGAAGTGATCCGCGATATGGGCGTACAGAAAACCGTTGGCTTCAAGCCTGCGGGCGGCGTGCGTAGCGCCGAAGATGCACAGCAGTTCCTGGCCATCGCCGATGAGCTGTTCGGTGCGGACTGGGCGGATTCTCGTCACTATCGTTTCGGCGCATCCAGCCTGCTGGCAAGCCTGCTGAAAGCGCTGGGTCACGGGGACGGCAAGAGCGCAAGCGCATATTAATTCTCCTTTCGCGGCGGTTTTTCCGCCGCATTTAACCTGATTTATTGGGGGTACCGTGTTTCTCGCACAAGAAATTATTCGTAAAAAACGCGATGGTCACGCGCTGAGTGACGAAGAGATCCGCTTCTTCATCAATGGCATTCGTGATAACACCGTGTCAGAAGGGCAAATTGCTGCCCTGGCGATGACCATTTTCTTCCATGATATGTCTATGCCGGAACGCGTCTCGTTGACCATGGCAATGCGGGATTCCGGAACCGTCCTCGACTGGAAAAGCCTCAATCTGAACGGCCCAATTGTGGATAAGCACTCTACCGGCGGCGTCGGCGATGTGACTTCTCTGATGCTTGGCCCGATGGTTGCGGCCTGCGGCGGCTATGTGCCGATGATCTCCGGGCGTGGCCTCGGCCATACCGGCGGTACCCTCGACAAACTGGAAGCCATTCCGGGCTTCGATATTTTCCCGGATGACGTTCGTTTCCGCGAGATTATTAAAGATGTTGGCGTCGCCATCATCGGGCAGACCAGCTCTCTGGCTCCTGCCGACAAACGTTTCTATGCCACCCGCGATATTACCGCAACGGTGGACTCCATCCCGCTCATCACCGCATCGATTCTGGCGAAAAAACTGGCTGAAGGCCTGGATGCGCTGGTGATGGACGTTAAAGTAGGCAGCGGCGCCTTTATGCCGACTTACGAACTTTCCGCCGCGCTTGCCGAAGCGATCGTTGGCGTTTCCAACGGTGCCGGCGTGCGCACCACCGCGCTGCTGACCGATATGAACCAGGTGCTGGCATCCAGCGCCGGAAACGCGGTTGAAGTCCGCGAAGCGGTCCGCTTCCTGACCGGCGAATATCGCAATCCGCGTCTGTTTGATGTGACCATGGCGCTGTGCGTCGAAATGCTGATTTCCGGCAAGCTGGCTCAGAACGACGCCGACGCGCGGGCGAAACTGCAGGCGGTGCTGGACAACGGCAAAGCGGCCGAAGTGTTTGGCCGGATGGTCGCCGCTCAAAAAGGGCCGAACGATTTCGTCGAGAACTACGATAACTACCTGCCGACTGCCATGCTGAGCAAAGCGGTCTACGCTGATGGTGAAGGATTTGTCGCTGAAATGGACACCCGTGCGCTGGGTATGGCGGTGGTGTCGATGGGCGGCGGCCGTCGTCAGGCGTCCGATCCGATTGACTATAGCGTCGGCTTTACCGACATGGCTCGCCTCGGTGATAGCGTTGACGGGCAGCGACCGCTGGCAGTGATTCACGCGAAAGACGAAACCAGCTGGCAGGAAGCTGCCAAAGCGGTCAAAGCGGCAATTAAACTGGACGATACGGCACCGAAAGAAACCCCGACGGTCTATCGTCGAATCACCGAATAGCGGTATACTGATCTGATCGCTTTTTTGCAGCGCAAAAGGTACGGAGAATAATATGAAACGTGCATTTATTATGGTGCTGGACTCCTTCGGCATCGGTGCGACTGAAGATGCCGCTCGCTTTGGCGACGTTGGCTCAGACACGATGGGCCACATTGCAGAAGCCTGTGCTAAGGGCGAGGCTGATCATGGTCGTAAAGGCCCGCTGAATTTGCCCAACCTGACCCGTCTGGGCCTGGTTAAGGCCCACCAGGGCTCGACCGGTAAAATCGCCGCCGGGATGGACGCGAATGCGGACGTGATTGGCGCATACGCCTGGGCTCATGAGCTCTCTTCCGGTAAAGATACGCCGTCTGGACACTGGGAAATCGCCGGTGTACCGGTTCTGTTCGAATGGGGCTACTTCAGCGACCACCAGAACAGCTTCCCGCAGGAATTGCTGGATAAACTGGTTAAACGCGCCAATCTGCCGGGCTACCTCGGTAACTGTCACTCTTCCGGTACGGTTATTCTGGACGAGCTTGGCGAAGAGCATATGAAAACCGGCAAGCCGATTTTCTATACCTCCGCTGACTCCGTGTTCCAGATTGCCTGCCATGAAGAGACATTTGGTCTGGATAAACTCTACGAGCTGTGTGAAATCGCGCGTGAGGAGCTGACTGAGGGCGGTTACAACATTGGTCGCGTTATCGCGCGTCCGTTCGTTGGCGATAAACCGGGGCACTTCCAGCGCACCGGCAACCGTCACGATCTGGCCGTTGAACCGCCGGCGCCGACCGTACTGCAGAAGCTGGTGGACGAGAAAGACGGCCACGTGGTTTCCGTTGGGAAAATCGCCGATATCTATGCCAACTGCGGGATCACGAAAAAAGTGAAAGCGACCGGTCTGGATGCGCTGTTCGATGCGACCATCAAGGAGATGAAAGAAGCGGGTGATAAGACTATCGTCTTCACTAACTTCGTGGACTTCGACTCTTCCTGGGGGCATCGTCGTGATATCGCCGGTTATGCTGCGGGCCTGGAACTGTTCGACCGTCGTCTGCCGGAGCTGATGGCGCTGGTGGGTGAAGATGACATTCTGATCCTGACCGCTGACCACGGCTGCGACCCAAGCTGGCAGGGTACCGACCATACGCGTGAGCATATTCCGGTTCTGGTATACGGCCCGAAAGTAAAACCGGGTTCGCTGGGCCACCGTGAAACCTTCGCGGATATTGGCCAGACGCTGGCGTCTTACTTCGGTACTTCAGCCATGGACTACGGCAAGAACATGCTGTGATTGATTGCCCGGTGATGCTTCGTTTACCGGGCCTACGGTTTTACAGGCCGGGCAAGGCGTAGCCGCCACCCGGCAAAAACAACAATGTAAAAGGAACTGAAGATGGCAACTCCTCACATTAATGCAGAAATGGGTGATTTCGCTGACGTCGTGTTGATGCCTGGCGACCCGCTGCGTGCAAAGCATATTGCGGAAACTTTCCTTGAAGACGTGCGTGAAGTTAACAACGTGCGCGGCATGCTGGGCTTTACCGGCACCTATAAAGGTCGCAAGATCTCCGTCATGGGTCACGGTATGGGTATCCCGTCCTGCTCCATCTACACCAAAGAACTGATCACCGATTTCGGCGTGAAGAAGATTATTCGCGTCGGTTCCTGCGGTGCGGTCCGTGCCGATGTGAAACTGCGTGATGTGGTGATCGGCATGGGGGCGTGCACCGACTCTAAAGTCAACCGTCTGCGTTTCAAAGACCACGATTTTGCCGCTATCGCTGACTTCGGCATGGTGCGTAACGCGGTTGATGCAGCGAAAGCTCTGGGCGTTGATGCTCGCGTGGGCAACATCTTCTCCGCAGATCTGTTCTATACGCCGGATCCGACCATGTTTGACGTGATGGAAAAATACGGCATCCTGGGCGTGGAAATGGAAGCGGCCGGTATTTACGGCGTGGCGGCGGAGTTCGGGGCGAAAGCGCTGACAATCTGCACTGTTTCCGATCATATTCGTACTCACGAGCAGACCACTGCTGCTGAGCGTCAGACGACGTTTAACGATATGATCAAAATCGCGCTGGAATCCGTTCTGCTGGGCGATCAAGAGTAAGCATTGTATTTGTATTGCCCGGTGGCGCTACGCTGGCCGGGCCGACGAAACGGTGCAGAACCTGTAAGCCGGATGGCGTAGCCGCCATCCGGCTTTTTTTATTAGCGTACCGCGCCCGCAATCCACGCCGCCAGCTCACGCAACTCCTTCTCCTGTTCCGGGAAATCCACCCGTAGCGCCTCGCACGCCTGTTGCAGCACATCAGCACGATACAGGCAGCCCTGCAATCGCGCGGCCAACGCTTCCAGCGGCGCCGGATTCAGGCTGTCGGTAAATACCTGTGTACGGGTGATATGTCCTTTCTCAACGTCGAAATGCAGCTCAACGCCGCCCCAGACAAAACGTTCATCCAGCAGATGTGAGAAGGCGGGTGCCTGACCAAAATTCCACGCCCAGCTGCTCTGGCGAGCGAAGGTCTCGGCAAAATTTGGCAGATCCGGCGTCTTATCCGGCGAAATCACTTCTGCGGCGACGCGCTCGCCGTAGTAGTCGAAAAAAGCCTCTTCAATCGCTGAGCAGACCTGCTGGTGCGTAATAGCCGGCAGGAGCTCGACCAGGTTTGCCACGCGCCCGCGTACCGAGGTGATACCTTTCGCCTGCAGCTTCTTTTTATCCGGATGGAGATAGTTTGCCAGGCGGCTTAAATCGGCGTTCAGCAGCAGGGTTCCGTGGTGAAAACCGCGGTCCGGAGTTTCGCGATAGGCTGAACCGGAGACTTTGCGATCCCCCTCGGCGGTTTTGACCTCCAGGTCATTACGCCCGGACGCTTGTGCCGTAACGCCCAGCGTACCCAGCGCAGCCAGGACAATTTGGGTGGAGACGGTTTTGTCGTACTCCGGTTTACCCGCCATAAACGTAAAGCAGGTGTTTCCGAGGTCGTGGAATACCGCGCCGCCACCGCTGCTGCGGCGAGCCAGGCGGACATTATCTTCTTCCATCCGACGGGTGTTGCACTCTTTCCACGGGTTTTGCGCCCGGCCAATGACCACCGTGTCGGCATTGCGCCACAGAAACAGCACGCGCTGGGTGGCGGGCATCTGGCGGAAAATGCACTCTTCAACGGCGAGGTTGAACCAGGGGTCAGTAGAATCTGAGAGCAGCAGGCGTAGCGTCGACATCAGCGATTTCCTTATTCTGATTCATCTTTGTCTTCATCCTGCACCGGCTTATTGGCGGTGAGCAGGAAGGGCGATTGCTGCCAGCGGGTGCGCTTGCCCTGCAACAGCGTGCGGGTCAGCACGACGCCGATAGCCAGCGACAGCAGTAGCATCAGGCGTAAAATGTTGGTGGTATTATCCACCTGTTTTGCCTCGGTGGCTAACGTATGGGTATCCAGCGTCAGTCGCAGGTAGCCAAGCGGGCCGTTTTTGCCCTGAATAGGCTCCACGATTTGCTGGTTGAAGTAGCCGCCGGCTTTTTTGCCGTCCAGCGCCAGTCTGTCGCGTACGTTGACCCCTTCGCCTGAACGAGCGACCAGATCGCCCTGATCGTCATAGACACCGGCGTCGAGGATCCGGCTCTGGCGGGTGAGCTGCTCCAGCAGCTGGCCGATGCGCTTTTCATCAGGGGTCTCGCTGCGCATCATCGGCGTCAGATTCAGCGTAACCTGCTGCGCAAGAGTGCGAGCCAGTTCTTCTAACTGTGGATTACGTTGCTTTTGGCTGTTCTGGCTGAACCACGACGCTCCTTGCATCAGGGCAACGAGAAGTGCGAGACAGATAAGAACAATGACGGCGCGATGCAGTCGGAATTTCAGTTTTGCGCGTACCATATTCCACCTTTAATATTTACAGCTTAATGTTGCCAGAAGCGCTGGTTACAAGGTAGCCTCATGCGTTATTTTCCTGGCCTGAATAAAGAAATGTGGAGCCGTAATGCCAAACAGTTTGACCTGGTGCGATCTGCCCGAAGATGTTTCCCTGTGGCCTGGATTACCGCTTTCGCTGAGCGGTGATGAGGTCATGCCGCTGGATTATCACGCCGGACGCAGCGGCTGGCTGCTCTACGGGCGCGGTCTCGATAAACGCCGTTTGACGGCCTGGCAACGTGAGCTGGGAGCAGCTCTGGTTATCGTTGCCTCCTGGGTTGTCGAAGATTATCAGGTTATTCGTCTGGCGGGCTCTTTGACGCTGCGAGCAACCCGACTGGCGCACGAAGCGGGGCTGGATGTGGCACCGCTGGGGAAAATTCCGCATCTGCGCACGCCTGGGCTGCTGGTCATGGATATGGACTCCACGGCGATTCAAATCGAATGCATCGACGAGATAGCCAAACTGGCCGGAACCGGCGAAATGGTGTCGGAAGTGACCGAACGCGCGATGCGCGGCGAGCTGGATTTTACTGCCAGCCTGCGCCAGCGGGTGGCGACGCTGAAAGATGCCGACGCCAATATTCTGCTGCAGGTGCGGGAATCGCTGCCGCTGATGCCGGGGCTGGCGCAGCTGGTGCTGAAGCTGGAAACGCTGGGCTGGAAGGTGGCGATTGCCTCCGGCGGCTTCACCTTCTTCGCCGAATACCTGCGCGACAAGCTGCATCTTGATGCCGTGGTTGCCAATGAGCTGGAGATCATGGACGGTAAGCTGACCGGAAACGTCGTTGGCGATATCGTCGATGCCAAATATAAAGCCGCCACGCTGAGAAAACTGGCGGAAAAATATGAAATTCTGCCGACGCAAACCGTCGCGATCGGCGATGGCGCCAACGATCTACCGATGATCAAGGCGGCAGGTCTGGGGATCGCGTATCATGCTAAACCAAAAGTGAATGAGCAGGCGGAAGTCACCATCCGCCACGCTGACCTGATGGGGGTCTTCTGTATCCTCTCCGGCAGCATGAATCAAAAGTAAGAGGTTACACGTGGCGAAAGCTCCAAAACGCGCATTTGTCTGTAATGAATGTGGTGCGGATTACCCGCGCTGGCAGGGGCAGTGCAGCGCCTGCCATGCCTGGAATACCATCACCGAGGTGCGTATTGCCGCTTCGCCGCAGGTGGCGAGAAACGAACGTCTGACGGGCTACGCCGGGAATGCCGGCGCCTCGAAGGTGCAAAAGCTGTCGGAGATAAGCCTTGAGGCGCTCCCGCGTTTCTCCACCGGCTTTAAAGAGTTTGACCGCGTGCTTGGCGGCGGCGTGGTGCCGGGCAGCGCGATTCTGATTGGCGGCAGCCCGGGGGCGGGTAAATCGACGCTGCTGTTGCAGACGCTGTGCCGGCTGTCGGAAAACATGAAAACGCTGTACGTCACCGGGGAAGAGTCGCTGCAACAGGTGGCGATGCGCGCGCACCGTCTGGGGCTACCGACCGCTAACCTCAATATGCTCTCTGAGACCAGCATTGAACAAATCTGCCAGATAGCCGATGAAGAAAAGCCGCAGCTGATGGTCATCGACTCGATCCAGGTGATGCATATGGCCGACGTCCAGTCGTCGCCGGGCAGCGTTGCCCAGGTCCGCGAAACGGCAGCCTATCTGACGCGCTTTGCGAAAACCCGCGATGTGGCCATTATTATGGTGGGTCATGTAACCAAAGATGGCTCGCTGGCCGGACCGAAGGTGCTGGAACACTGTATCGACTGCTCGGTGCTGCTGGACGGTGATGCCGACTCCCGCTTTCGTACCCTGCGTAGCCATAAAAACCGCTTCGGCGCGGTGAATGAGCTGGGGGTATTCGCGATGACCGAGCAGGGGCTGCGTGAAATCAGCAACCCTTCGGCGATTTTCCTCAGCCGCGGCGATGAAGTGACTTCCGGCAGCTCAGTGATGGTGGTCTGGGAAGGCACCCGTCCTCTGCTGGTGGAGATTCAGGCGCTGGTCGATCATTCGATGATGTCTAACCCGCGCCGTGTAGCGGTTGGGCTGGAGCAGAACCGTCTGGCGATTTTGCTGGCGGTACTGCACCGCCACGGCGGCCTGCAGATGGCCGATCAGGATGTCTTTGTTAACGTCGTCGGCGGGGTCAAGGTCGCGGAAACCAGCGCCGACCTGGCGCTGCTGCTGGCGATGGTCTCCAGCCTGCGCGATCGCCCGCTGCCGCACGATCTGGTCGTGTTTGGCGAAGTGGGGTTATCCGGCGAAATCCGCCCGGTACCGAGCGGCCAGGAGCGCATCTCCGAGGCGGCAAAACACGGCTTCCGCCGCGCTATCGTCCCGGCAGCCAACGTACCGAAAAAAGCACCAGAAGGGATGCAAATCTTTGGTGTGAAAAAGCTTTCAGACGCCCTAAACGTGTTTGACGACTTATAATTAGGTACCCGTCGTCTTGCCGGTGGCAGAGACGCTGACTGCGTTCGTCCGCCCGAATGACTGAGTTGACCTGGCTCATCGGGAATGGCCCGCCAGTCGTCTGTCTGCCGTTCGCAACCGACAGGGTATTTCTTCAGTATTGCTAAAGCAGGAGGCTCTTGTGTCATCGTTCGACTATCTCAAAACCGCGATTAAGCAAAAGGGCTGTACGCTGCAACAGGTCGCGGAAGCCAGCGGAATGACCAAAGGCTATCTGAGCCAGCTGCTGAATGCCAAAATCAAAAGCCCGAGCGCGCAGAAGCTGGAAGCGCTGCACCGTTTTCTTGGTCTGGAATTTCCGCGTCGGCAAAAGAGCGTCGGCGTAGTATTCGGTAAGTTCTACCCGCTGCACACGGGGCATATCTATCTGATCCAGCGCGCCTGTAGCCAGGTGGACGAGCTGCATATCATCATGGGCTACGACGATACCCGCGATCGTCAGCTGTTTGAAGACAGTGCGATGTCGCAACAGCCGACGGTATCCGATCGTCTGCGCTGGCTGCTGCAAACCTTTAAGTATCAGAAAAATATCCGCATTCATGCGTTTAATGAAGAAGGGATGGAGCCTTATCCGCACGGCTGGGATGTCTGGAGCCGCGGGATCCGCGCATTTATGAGCGATAAAGGGATTGAGCCAAACTGGATCTACACTTCGGAAGAGGCCGATGCTCAGCAGTATCTACAGCATCTGGGGATCGAAACCGTGCTGATCGATCCGAAACGCACCTTTATGAGCATCAGCGGCGGGCAGATTCGTGAAAACCCGTTCCGCTACTGGGAATATATCCCGACGGAAGTGAAACCGTTCTTCGTGCGTACGGTGGCGATTCTCGGCGGTGAATCGAGCGGTAAATCGACGCTGGTCAATAAGCTCGCGAATATCTTTAATACCACCAGCGCCTGGGAGTATGGCCGCGATTACGTCTTCTCGCATCTCGGGGGCGATGAGATGGCGCTACAGTATTCCGACTATGACAAAATTGCGCTTGGCCACGCACAGTATATTGATTTTGCTGTTAAATATGCCAACAAGGTAGCGTTTATCGACACCGATTTTGTCAGTACCCAGGCATTTTGCCTGAAGTATGAAGGGCGCGAGCATCCCTTCGTTCAGGCGCTGATCGACGAGTATCGCTTCGACCTGGTGATTCTGCTGGAGAACAATACGCCGTGGGTGGCCGATGGCTTACGTAGCCTCGGCAGCTCGGTGGATCGCAAGGAGTTCCAGACGCTGCTGGTGTCGTTGCTCAAAGAGAATGAGATAGACTTTGTGCATGTGAAAGAGTCTGATTACGACACGCGCTTCCTGCGCTGCGTTGACCTGGTTAAACAGCTGATGGGCGAGCCGGGGTAATGGTGGCCTGAGTGTCCTTGAAGCGCGCTGAGGATAAAAAAACGGGTGGCATTTGCCACCCGTTTTTATTACTTCGCAATACGCTTGTACTTGATACGCTTTGGCTCCAGGGCATCGGCGCCGAGGGTGCGTTTCTTATACTCTTCGTATTCGGTAAAGTTACCTTCGAAGAATTCGACTTTACCTTCATCCTGGTAATCCAGAATGTGGGTCGCGATACGGTCGAGGAACCAACGGTCGTGCGAGATAACCATCGCGCAGCCCGGGAACTCCAGCAGGGCGTTTTCTAACGCGCGCAGGGTTTCGATATCCAGGTCGTTGGTCGGTTCATCGAGCAGCAGCACGTTGCCGCCAACCTGCAGCAGCTTCGCGAGGTGCAGACGACCGCGCTCACCGCCGGAGAGTTCGCCTACGCGTTTACCCTGATCGACGCCTTTAAAGTTAAAGCGACCGACGTAGGCACGGCTAGGCATCTCGGTGTTGCCGATCTTCATGATATCCAGCCCGCCGGAAACTTCTTCCCAGACGGTTTTGCTGTTATCCATCGCGTCGCGGAACTGGTCGACGGAAGCCAGCTTCACGGTTTCACCCAGGGTTATCGAACCAGCATCAGGCTGTTCCTGCCCGGACATCATGCGGAACAGAGTCGATTTACCGGCGCCGTTCGGCCCGATGATCCCGACAATGGCGCCTTTCGGTACCGAGAAAGTCAAATCATCAATCAACACGCGGTCGCCATAAGACTTGCGCAGGTTGCTGACTTCAACAACTTTATCCCCCAGACGGGCGCCAGGTGGAATAAACAGTTCGTTGGTTTCGTTACGTTTCTGGTATTCAACGTTGTTAAGCTCTTCAAAGCGCGCCAGACGGGCTTTGCCCTTAGACTGACGGCCTTTCGCGCCCTGACGTACCCACTCCAGCTCTTTCTCGATGGATTTACGGCGTGCCGCTTCCTGAGAGGCTTCCTGCGCCAGACGCTGATCTTTCTGCTCCAGCCAGGAGGAGTAGTTGCCTTCCCACGGGATCCCTTCGCCGCGGTCCAGTTCGAGGATCCAGCCGGCAACGTTATCGAGGAAGTAACGGTCGTGGGTAATCGCCACAACGGTCCCTTCGAAATCGTGCAGGAAGCGTTCCAGCCAGGCCACGGATTCGGCATCCAGGTGGTTGGTCGGTTCGTCGAGCAGCAGCATATCCGGTTTTTCCAGCAGCAGGCGACACAGCGCCACGCGGCGGCGTTCACCACCCGACAGGGTCGCGATTTTCGCATCCCAGTCCGGCAGGCGCAGGGCATCGGCCGCACGCTCCAGCTGAACGTTCAGGTTATGGCCATCGTGGGCCTGAATGATCTCTTCGAATTTGCCCTGCTGCGCCGCGAGCTTATCGAAGTCGGCATCCGGCTCAGCGTACTTCGCGTACACCTCATCCAGGCCTTTCAGCGCGTTAACCACTTCGGCAACCGCTTCTTCGACGGACTCACGTACGGTCTGATCCGGGTTCAGCTTCGGCTCCTGCGGCAGGTAGCCAATTTTCAGGCCCGGCTGTGGGCGAGCTTCGCCTTCGATATCGGTATCGATGCCGGCCATAATACGTAACAGGGTAGACTTACCGGCGCCGTTCAGACCGAGAACGCCGATCTTCGCGCCAGGGAAGAAGCTCAGGGAAATATTTTTCAAAATATGACGTTTCGGCGGAACCACTTTGCCGACACGATGCATGGTATAAACGAATTGAGCCACGTTGGACTTCGCCTCTTTTATATACTCTTCATCCTTCTGGCTGTCTCAGCGTTGGCTGCATTCGAAAATCCTGGTGACATAGCTATCTATGCTTCCGGGGATTTCCTCTCTTGCCGCCTTGATGCAGACAGAATGATCTTGAGTAGGGTAGTGAATAGTTTTCAAAGGCGAAGTGTAGCCTTTTTCGCGCTTTAATCCCAGAGAGGCGATGGGATTCACAGAAGAGTAAAAAAATGTCCAGGACGTGGCACGTTTGCCGTTGTCTGGTTAGCATATCTATAGTGACACCGGGACATTTAAAAAGCGGCATGATGCTGCTCTGATGTAGTGAGATGTACTTTTAACAGAGGAAGAGCTTGTGGAAAAAGCCAAAACGATGGCATGGCGTCTTCTGGCGGCCAGCGTGAGTCTGCTGACGTTCAGTCAACTGGCGCATGCGGATTCACTGGATGAACAGCGCAGCCGCTATGCTCAAATTAAGCAGGCCTGGGATAGCCGACAGATGTCCGTTGTCGAACAGCTCATGCCAACGCTGACGACCTACCCGCTATACCCCTATCTTCAGTACCGGCAGATAACCGATGATTTGATGAACCAGCCGACGCTGGTGGTGAAAAACTTCATTGAAGCGAACCCGACGCTGCCGCCCGCCCGCTCTCTGAAATCTCGTTTCGTCAACGAGCTGGCGCGCCGTACCGACTGGAGTGGATTGCTGGCGTTCAGCCCGGATAAGCCGACCAGTACCGAAGCACAGTGTAATTACTACTACGCGAAACTGAGCGTGGGCCAGGCGCAGGAAGCCTGGGATGGCGCGAAAACGCTGTGGCTGACCGGTAAAAGCCAGCCTAACGCCTGTGATGCGCTGTTTAGCGCCTGGCGTTCATCCGGCAAACAGGACCCTTTGGCTTATCTCGAACGCATCCGTCTGGCGATGAAGGCGGGCAACACCGGCCTGGTGAGCGCCCTGGCCCAGCAGATGCCGCCTGACTACCAGACGATTGCGTCGGCAGTTGTCGCGCTGGCAAACGATCCGAATACCGTCATGACCTTTGCCCGCACCACCGGTGCGACGGATTTTACCCGCCAGATGGCGGCGGTAGCCTTTGCCAGCGTGGCCCGTCAGGATGCCGAAAACGCCCGGCTGATGATCCCGTCGTTGGTGCAGGCGCAGCAGCTTAATGAAGATCAAACCCAGGAATTACGGGATATCGTTGCCTGGCGCCTGATGGGCAGCGATGTGACCGAAGAGCAAGCCATCTGGCGCGATGACGCCATTATGCGTTCGCAATCTACCGCGTTAGTGGAACGTCGAGTGCGAATGGCGCTGGGCGCGGGGGATCGTCACGGGTTGAATACCTGGCTGGCTCGTCTGCCGATGGAAGCGAAAGAGAAAGATGAGTGGCGCTACTGGCAGGCGGACCTGCTGATGGAGCGCGGACGTGACGACGAGGCGAAAGCGATCCTCCGTTCGTTGATGCAGCAGCGCGGTTTCTACCCGATGATTGCTGCCCAGCGTCTGGGAGAAGAATTCACCTTCCGGATCGATAAAGCGCCAGCAAATCTCGATCCTGCGCTAACCTCCGGGCCGGAAATGGCCAGGGTGCGCGAGCTGATGTACTGGAATATGGACAATACAGCCCGCAGCGAATGGGCAAATCTGGTGACCAGCCGGACGAAAGATCAGCAGGCGCAGCTGGCGCGCTATGCATTCAACCAGCACTGGTGGGATCTCAGCGTTCAGGCGACGATTGCCGGGAAGCTGTGGGATCAGCTGGAGGAGCGTTTCCCGCTGGCTTACAATGATCTCTTCGCGCGCTATATCAGCGGCAAAGCTATCCCGCAGAGCTATGCGATGGCGATCGCCCGCCAGGAGAGCGCGTGGAACCCGAAAGTGCGCTCGCCGGTTGGCGCCAGCGGTCTGATGCAAATCATGCCGGGTACGGCGACCCATACGGTGAGTATGTTTGGCATCCCAGGCTACAGCAGCCCATCGCAGCTGTTGGATCCCGAGACCAACATCAATATTGGCACCAGCTATCTGCAATATGTTTACCAGCAGTTTGGTAATAACCGCATTTATGCTTCCGCGGCCTACAATGCTGGTCCTGGACGAGTTCGAACCTGGCAGGGCAATAGCGCCGGGCGAATCGATGCGGTAGCGTTTATCGAGAGTATCCCGTTCTCGGAAACGCGTGGCTACGTGAAGAACGTGCTCTCCTACGATGCCTACTACCGTTATTTTATGGGGCAGAAAGCATCGATGTTGAGCGATGCTGAGTGGCAGCAGCGCTACTGATACTCTCCGGGTTTCGTGTGACGGTTTCGGTCCGGTGGCCGTTTCGTTACGCGAAATCCATAGAGTATTAACCGGAGTATGTTATGCTTTGTACTCGTTAATGAGTACATCCGACAGGCGGCGTAACATGACCCAACAATCCCCTTATTCAGCGGCGGTAGCCGAACAGCGTCATCAGGAATGGCTTCGCTTCGTGGCGTTACTCCAGCAGGCGTACGCCGACGATCTGCATCTGCCATTGCTGCAATTAATGCTGACGCCCGATGAGCGCGAAGCGCTGGGCACTCGCGTGCGGATCATTGAAGAGTTGTTGCGTGGTGAGATGAGCCAGCGTGAGCTGAAAAGCGAGCTCGGCGCCGGCATAGCCACCATTACCCGTGGTTCCAACAGCCTGAAATCGGCACCGCCCGAGCTGCGACAGTGGCTGGAGCAGGCCCTGCTTAACGGTAAATAAGGTTATGGAACGGGCTCAAGGCCAGTACCACCGCCTGGTGATAGACGCTGCTGCGCGTGAGCTTACCGGCGGTAAAGACGCCGATGGCCCCTTCTTTACGACCGATTTCATCAATGCCGGTGTGTTGCGACATCACCGGCCCTAGTGCTTCCCCGGCACGTACTTTTTCCAGAATCACCTCCGGGAGCGGCAGCGTTGCTGAGCGCGCTTCTCCGCGCTGATGACGATCCTCAATCACCACCCAACTGAAGGTGCTGCCTTCGTCGATCCCGGCTTCAATGGCGACCCAGAAGTCGGCATTCGGCTGTACGGCGCGGGCATTGGCTACTCTATTTCGTGCGCCAGCGCGCGTTTCCTCATTGCCAAATGGCTGTTCAGGTACGCCACTCTCGACGGAGACGGACTCAATGTGGCAGGATCCTTCGCCGAAGATCTCGTTAAAAGCCCGTAGAATTGCCTGAATTTTGGCGGGATTAGTGGTAGCTGAGACAACATGGTGCATAATCAAACAACTCAGAATAAATTTACGTCATCGCAGTATACTCCAAATCGTTTTCGATGCAGCGCGCGACGCTGGCAGCCGAAATTGTGAAGAGCACAGAACGGAAAAATAGCATGTTACAGGTACACCTTGTTCGCCATGGCGAAACGCAGTGGAACGCCGAGCGGCGTATTCAGGGCCAGTCAGACAGCCCGCTAACCCCTCACGGTGAACGCCAGGCCTGGCAGGTCGGTGAACGCGCCAGAACGCTGGACATTACGCATATCATTGCCAGTGATTTGGGGCGTACGCGCCGGACGGCAGAGATTATCGCGGAGGCCTGCGGTTGCGATGTCATCCTTGATTCGCGGCTGCGTGAGCTGGATATGGGGGTTCTTGAGAAACGCCATATCGACTCGCTGAGCGAGGAAGAAGAAGAGTGGCGTCGCCGGTTAGTTGACGGCACTCCGGATGGGCGCATCCCGCAGGGGGAATCAATGCTGGAGCTGAGCGAGCGTATGCACGCGGCGCTGGCGTCCTGTCTGGATTTGCCTGCCGGCAGCCGGCCGCTGCTGGTGAGTCACGGTATTGCTCTGGGCTGTCTGGTCAGTACGATTCTGGGGCTACCGGCACATGCTGAACGCCGCCTGCGTCTGCGCAACTGCTCTATTTCTCGCGTTGATTATCAGCAGAGTCTGTGGCTGGCATCGGGCTGGGTCGTGGAAACCGCGGGGGATGTGTCGCATTTAGACGCCCCCGCGATGGATGAGCTACAGCGTTAGCGACGAATCGGGATCAGGTATTCACAACGCAGCTGAATCGGCGTTTCTTGATCCCGGCTTTCATCCTCAGGGAAGAAGCGTTCGATATCCAGACCCTTGCGGCGGGTAAGGTTCAGCATTGGCATGCAGGTGCCATATACCGTCAGGATAAATTCCTGCAGCCCGCTTCCTAATCCTTCATAAGTGAACATCACATACTCGCCGCCTTCCAGGATGACCGGATGGGAGTTGTGCAGATGGCCGTTGGCCATCTCCGGCGTTAGCGCAGTGGTGTAGAAAACTTCTTGCTCGTCGTCTTTCTCGAGGCTCGGACGCGGTTCGTGCAGGCCGTACAGCGTTGGCGGAATCGACGGAGAATTGCCAAGGAAATCACGCCAGAACTGAACGCGCATCTGGTTCCGGAAGTCGGAGATTTCCTCCAGCTTACAGGTGTAGCTTTGGGTGACGCCAATCAGCTGGGTATTGCTCAGAGTGACAAATTCGTGCTGCGGCATCGTGAACTCACCCAGGCGCAGCGGGGGACGCATGCCGTAAGAGCTCCAGTCAGGAGAGCGGCGGTACAGCGCCGGCGTCAAAGAAAACTGCTTTTTAAACGCGCGGGTGAAGGTCTGCTGTGAGTCAAAACGATACTGTAGCGCAATGTCGAGAATCGGACGGGCAGTCAAACGCAGGGCGACCGCTGATTTCGATAAACGGCGAGCGCGAATATAGGCACCTATGGCATGGCCGGTCACGTCTTTAAACATTCTTTGCAAATGCCACTTGGAATAACCCGCCTTGGCCGCCACATTATCCAGTGATAGTGGTTGATCCAGATGACCTTCCAGCCAGCTAAGGAGATCGCGAATAATCCCTGCTTGATCCATAAAATGTCCTCATCCTTAAACTTAGGTGCCTGCTACTAAGGTAGCGGATAATAGCATTTTTTGATGTTTTAGCATTCAGTGTTTTTTTTGCTTATAAATGCGATTTGTCAGCGATCGGGTGAGGTTTTTTTGTAACGCTGTGATCTATAAACCTTTTCATCTGGGTCTATAATCATCACTTAGCAAAATTTTAAAAGAATGGTAACAATATGAAATACAAGAAGTTAGTTGCGGGGCTGCTTTTACTGGCGGGCTGCCAGGTTGCGCAAGCGGAACAAATTGGCTCCGTTGATACCGTATTCAAATTCTTTGGTCCGGACCATAAAATCGTCGTCGAAGCCTTTGACGATCCGGATGTCCAGAACGTAACGTGCTATATCAGTCGCGCGAAAACCGGTGGGATTAAGGGCGGTTTGGGGCTGGCGGAAGATACTTCAGATGCGGCGATTTCCTGTCAGCAGGTGGGGCCGATCGAGCTGAACGATAAAATCAAAAACGGCAAGTCGCAGGGCGATGTGGTTTTCCAGAAACGCACCTCCCTGGTGTTTAAAAAGCTGCAGGTGGTCCGTTTTTACGATAGCAAACGTAATGCGCTGGTCTACATGAGCTATTCGGATAAAGTTGTTGATGGTTCGCCGAAGAATGCGCTCAGCGCCGTGCCGATCATGCCATGGAATAAATAACAGCGTTCGCGCAGGCAGCAGAACCACAAATAAAAAAACGGCGCCATAAGCGCCGTTTTTACGTTGCGGGAGCGGGAAAAATGTATGTTATTCCTGCAGGTCGCCGCAGAAGCGATAACCTTCGCCGTGAATCGTGGCGATGATTTCCGGTGTATCCGGAGTAGACTCGAAATGCTTACGAATGCGACGGATGGTCACGTCAACGGTACGGTCATGCGGCTTAAGCTCGCGGCCGGTCATTTTCTTCAGCAGTTCAGCACGTGACTGGATCTTGCCCGGGTTTTCGCAGAAGTGCAGCATCGCGCGGAACTCACTGCGCGGCAGCTTGTACTGCTCACCATTTGGGCTGACCAGAGAACGGCTATTGATATCCAGTTCCCAGCCGTTGAACTTGTAGCTTTCTACGCTGCGGCGTTCTTCGCTCACGGTACCCAGATTCATGGTACGGGAGAGGAGGTTGCGCGCGCGAATGGTCAGTTCACGAGGGTTAAATGGTTTAGTGATATAGTCATCAGCGCCGATTTCGAGGCCCAGAATCTTATCAACTTCGTTGTCACGGCCGGTAAGGAACATCAGCGCGACGTCAGCCTGTTCACGCAGTTCACGCGCGAGCAGGAGACCATTTTTACCTGGCAGGTTGATATCCATGATAACCAGATTGATATCATTTTCAGACAGGATCTGATGCATTTCCGCGCCATCGGTCGCTTCGAACACATCATAACCTTCTGCTTCGAAAATACTTTTTAACGTGTTGCGTGTTACCAACTCGTCTTCAACGATAAGAATGTGCGGGGTCTGCATGTTTGCTACCTAAATTGCCAACTAAATCGAAACAGGAAGTACCAAAGTCCCTGACCTGCCTGGTACATGTCGCAAATTAACATGTCCGGCGTAACATGACTAAAGTACGTAATTGCGTTCTTGATGCACTTTCCATCAACGTCAACAACATCATTAGCTTGGTCGTGGGTACTTTCCCTCTGGACCCGACGGTGTCAAAAACGGCTGTCATCCTAACCATTTTAACAGCAATATAACAGGCTAAGAGAGGCTGAACACCCAATAAAACTACGCTTCGTTGACATATATCAAATTCAATTGTAGCACGTTAACAGTCTTGTGAAATCATTGTATTGAAATGCTATTTATAGTCACAAATCTTACACAGCTCAAATGGTTGCGCTGGTAAATTGATAAACATACTGAATCCAATGTTCGTCAAGCACCGTTGAGGTAAATATCATTGGCAAACATATGGATAAATGTGTTCTGTTAACATACTCCCTGGCGTGGTTCGTTGGAAACAGTTTAGGCTTTTTTATGGGTAATAAAGCGCAATTTTAGTGATTTTTGTTGCAAATTTGTAAATTTTCGCCGCGTAAAATGGGGATGATTTTCATTTTCGCCGCGTGAGAGAGTAAGAAGAGAGCCACCATGCATGTATCTATTGTATTAGTCGCCCCGGCCAGGGCAGAGAATGTTGGCGCAGCTGCACGCGCGATGAAAACCATGGGTTTTAGCGATATGCGCATCGTTGATAGCGATGCCCATTTGCAGCCTGCCGCGCGCTGGGTTGCGCATGGTTCCGGAGATATTCTCGATAATATAAGCACTTATCCAACGCTTGAGCAGGCGCTGCATGATGTTGATTTTACCGTTGCAACCACGGCCCGTAGCCGGGCGCGCTTCCATTACTACGCAACACCGCAGCAGCTTCTGCCGCTCATGGTAGAAAAAGCTCAATGGATGAACCACGCGGCGCTGGTATTTGGTCGGGAAGACTCCGGGCTTACCAATGAAGAGCTGGCTCTCGCAGATGTGCTGACCGGTGTACCGATGGTGGCCGACTACCCTTCACTTAACTTAGGGCAATCGGTGATGGTCTATTGCTACCAACTGACCTCTTTGGTTCAGCAGGCGTCGGCCGTTTCCACCTGCGTGGATGAAAATCAGCTACAGGCATTACGTCTGCGGACGTTCGATTTATTGACCCGGTTGGGCGTGGACGAAGACGTCAAACTGACCGACTGGCTCCAGCAGCGAATTGGGCTTTTACAGCAGCGAGATACGGCAATGCTGCACCGATTGCTGCACGATATTGAAAAAAACCTGTCAGAGTAAAGTTCTGTTATAAGTTTTATATATGGTTAGATCTACCAGTTTTCAGCGTGATGGTCCGCCGGTTCAGGTGAATTGTCAGGTCGTTATGGCGCATTGACCCGAACCTCCGAAGTGAGCGAAATGTAAAAATTCGTTGACTTAGACCGGCAGATACTTTAACCAATATAGGCACAGGACACAGACAGATAAAAATTACAGAGTACACAACATCCATGAAACGCATCGGCATGATGACAACAATTATCACCATCACCATTACCACAGGTAAAGGTGCGGGCTGACGCGTACAGGAAACACAGAAAAAAGCCCGCACCTGAACAGTGCGGGCTTTTTTTTCGACAAAAAATCTAGGGGTAACAACCATGCGCGTGTTGAAGTTCGGCGGTACATCAGTGGCAAATGCAGAACGTTTTCTGCGGGTTGCCGATATTCTGGAGAGCAATGCCAGGCAGGGGCAGGTAGCAACCGTCCTGTCTGCCCCGGCGAAAATTACCAACCATCTGGTCGCGATGATTGAAAAAACCATCGGTGGTCAGGACGCGCTCACTAATATCTCCGACGCTGAACGCATTTTTGCTGAACTGCTGCAGGGCCTCGCCGACGCGCAGCCGGGGTTCCCGCTGGCACAGCTAAAAGCCTTTGTCGCGCAAGAGTTTGCCCAGATTAAACACGTCCTGCACGGCATCAGCCTGCTTGGCCAGTGCCCCGATAGCGTCAATGCCGCACTGATTTGCCGTGGTGAGAAGTTATCTATCGCCGTGATGGCAGGCCTGCTGGAAGCACGCGGCCACAAAGTTAGCGTGATTAACCCCGTCGAAAAACTGCTGGCAGTGGGACATTACCTCGAATCCACCGTCGATATTGCTGAATCAACCCGCCGCATTACCGCCAGCCATATTCCGGCCGACCATATGGTGCTGATGGCCGGATTTACCGCCGGTAACGAGAAAGGGGAGCTGGTGGTGCTGGGGCGTAATGGCTCTGACTACTCTGCTGCCGTGCTGGCCGCTTGCCTGCGCGCCGACTGTTGTGAAATCTGGACCGACGTTGATGGGGTATATACCTGCGACCCGCGTCAGGTCCCCGATGCACGCCTGCTGAAGTCGATGTCTTATCAGGAAGCGATGGAGCTGTCCTACTTCGGCGCTAAAGTGCTGCATCCGCGTACCATTGCCCCTATTGCTCAGTTCCAGATCCCCTGCCTGATTAAAAATACCGGCAATCCGCAGGCGCCGGGTACGCTGATTGGCGCCAGCATTGATGAGGATGGTCTGCCGGTTAAAGGTATCTCCAACCTCAATAATATGGCGATGTTTAACGTCTCTGGTCCGGGGATGAAAGGCATGGTCGGCATGGCAGCCCGCGTGTTTGCCACGATGTCCCGCGCCGGAATTTCGGTTGTGCTGATTACCCAGTCCTCATCGGAATATAGCATCAGCTTCTGCGTTCCGCAGAGCGACTGTGCACGCGCAAAACGGGTAATGGAAGATGAGTTCTATCTTGAACTGAAAGAGGGTCAACTGGAGCCGCTGTCGATCATGGATCGTCTGGCGATTATCTCCGTGGTTGGCGATGGTATGCGCACGCTGCGTGGGATCTCCGCGAAGTTCTTCGCCGCGCTGGCTCGCGCCAATATCAATATTGTCGCAATTGCCCAAGGCTCTTCTGAGCGTTCTATCTCCGTTGTGGTCAGCAATGATGATGCGACCACCGGCGTGCGCGTGACCCATCAGATGCTGTTTAACACCGATCAGGTGATTGAGGTCTTTGTGATCGGCGTCGGCGGTGTTGGCGGCGCGTTGATCGAACAGATCAAGCGTCAGCAGAGCTGGCTGAAGAATAAACATATCGACCTGCGCGTCTGCGGCGTGGCTAACTCGCAGGCTCTGCTGACCAACGTGCACGGTCTGAATCTCGAAAACTGGCGCGCGGAGCTGGCCGAAGCGAAAGAGTCGCTGAATCTGGGCCGCCTGATTCGTCTGGTCAAAGAGTACCATCTGCTGAACCCGGTTATCGTTGACTGTACGTCAAGCCAGGCGGTTGCCGATCAGTACGCCGATTTCCTGCGCGAAGGTTTCCACGTGGTTACCCCGAATAAAAAGGCCAATACCTCCTCGCTGGATTACTATCATCAGCTGCGTCATGCCGCCAGCAGCTCGCGACGTAAATTCCTCTACGATACCAACGTTGGTGCTGGCCTGCCGGTGATCGAAAACCTGCAAAACCTGCTGAACGCCGGCGATGAGCTGCTGCAATTCTCCGGGATCCTTTCCGGCTCGCTGTCATTTATCTTCGGTAAGCTGGATGAGGGGATGAATCTCTCTGAGGCGACAACGCTGGCGCGAGAAATGGGCTACACCGAACCCGATCCGCGAGACGATCTTTCTGGCGTCGATGTTGCCCGTAAGCTGCTGATTCTGGCTCGTGAAACCGGCCGTGAGCTGGAGCTGTCCGACATTGTCATCGAACCAGTATTGCCGGCGCAATTTGATGCCAGCGGTGACGTTGAGAGCTTTATGGCGCGCCTGCCCTCTCTGGATAACGAGTTTGCTTCGCGGGTCGCCAAAGCGCGCGATGAAGGTAAAGTCTTGCGTTACGTCGGTAACATCGAAGAGGATGGAACCTGTCGCGTGAAAATTGCCGCCGTTGACGGTAACGATCCGCTGTTCAAAGTGAAAAATGGCGAGAATGCTCTGGCCTTTTACAGCCATTATTATCAGCCGCTGCCGCTGGTGCTGCGCGGCTATGGTGCGGGTAACGATGTCACGGCGGCCGGCGTGTTTGCTGACCTGTTACGCACCCTGTCATGGAAGTTAGGAGTTTAAGATGGTCAAAGTATATGCCCCGGCTTCCAGTGCCAATATGAGCGTCGGGTTTGATGTGCTGGGCGCGGCGGTCACTCCGGTTAATGGCACGCTGCTGGGAGACAACGTCTCGGTTGAAGCGGCAGAAAGCTTCAGCCTGCAAAACGTTGGCCGCTTTGCCAGCAAACTGCCTTCTGTACCGCAGGAGAACATTGTTTACCAGTGCTGGGAGCGTTTCTGCCAGGAAATCGGTAAAAACGTACCGGTTGCGATGGTGCTGGAAAAGAATATGCCGATTGGCTCAGGCCTCGGTTCCAGCGCCTGCTCGGTCGTCGCCGCGCTGGTAGCAATGAATGAATTCTGCGGTAAGCCGCTGAATGAGATGCGCATGCTGGCGCTGATGGGTGAGATGGAAGGGCGCATCTCCGGCAGTATTCATTATGACAACGTCGCACCTTGCTACCTGGGCGGCATGCAGTTGATGATTGAAGAAAATGGCATCATCAGCCAGCAGGTTCCGGGGTTTGACGAATGGCTGTGGGTTCTGGCGTATCCCGGAATCAAAGTCTCGACGGCGGAAGCGCGAGCCATCCTCCCGGCGCAGTATCGCCGCCAGGATTGCATCGCTCACGGTCGTCATCTGGCGGGCTTTATCCATGCCTGCTACACCCGCCAGCCGCAGCTGGCAGCGAAATTGATGAAAGATGTCATTGCCGAACCGTATCGCACCAAACTGCTGCCGGGCTTCAGTGAAGCACGTCAGGCAGCGATGGAGATCGGTGCGCAGGCGTGTGGCATCTCCGGCTCTGGCCCGACGCTGTTTGCGCTGTGCGATAAGCCGGAAACTGCGCAGCGCGTCGCGGACTGGCTGGGCACGCATTATCTGCAAAATCAGGAAGGCTTCGTTCATATTTGCCGGCTGGACACGGCGGGCGCACGAGTAGTGGGATAACCAATGAAACTCTATAACTTAAAAGATCATAACGAACAGGTCAGCTTTGCGCAGGCCGTAACGCAGGGGCTTGGCAAGCAACAGGGGCTGTTCTTCCCGCACGATCTGCCGGAATTTAGCCTGACTGAAATCGACGATATGCTGGAGATGGATTTAGTCTCCCGCAGCGCCAGAATTGTGTCAGCATTCATTGGCGACGAAATCCCGCAGGATGTTCTCAAAGAGCGCATCGCCGCCGCTTTCACCTTCCCGGCCCCGGTCAGTAAGGTGCAGGATGATGTTGGCTGCCTGGAGCTGTTCCACGGCCCGACGCTGGCGTTTAAGGATTTTGGCGGCCGTTTTATGGCGCAGATGCTGACCCATATCGCTGGCGACAAACCGGTAACGATTCTGACAGCAACCTCCGGTGATACCGGTGCGGCGGTCGCACATGCGTTTTACGGCCTGCCGAACGTGAAAGTTGTTATTCTCTACCCGCGCGGCAAGATCAGCCCGCTGCAGGAAAAGCTGTTTTGTACTCTGGGCGGCAATATCGAAACCGTGGCTATCGATGGTGACTTCGACGCCTGCCAGGCGCTGGTGAAACAGGCGTTTGACGATGAAGAGCTGAAGGTAGCTCTGGGCCTGAACTCCGCGAACTCCATCAATATCAGCCGCCTGCTGGCGCAGATTTGCTACTACTTTGAAGCGGTGGCGCAGCTGCCGCAGGACGCGCGCAACCAACTGGTCATTTCGGTGCCGAGCGGGAACTTCGGCGACCTGACCGCCGGGTTACTGGCGAAGTCTTTAGGTCTGCCGATCAAACGCTTTATCGCTGCTACCAACGCCAATGATACCGTTCCGCGCTTCCTGCAGGACGGTAACTGGGCGCCGAAAGCGACTCAGGCAACGTTATCGAACGCCATGGATGTCAGCCAGCCGAACAACTGGCCACGTGTGGAAGAGCTGTTCCGTCGCAAAATCTGGCGCCTCAATGAGCTGGGCTATGCGGCCGTGGACGACGAGACCACCAAATCCACCATGCGTGAACTAAACGCGATTGGCTATACCTCAGAACCGCATGCGGCGATTGCTTATCGTGCGTTGCGCGACCAGCTGCAGCCTGGCGAGTATGGTCTGTTCCTCGGTACTGCGCATCCTGCCAAGTTCAAAGAGAGCGTGGACGCTATCCTGCAGGAGACGCTGCCGCTGCCGAAAGAGCTGGCCGAACGCGCCGACCTGCCGCTGCTGTCGCATAATCTGCCAGCCGATTTCGCCGCGCTGCGTCAGCTGATGATGGGTAAAGCATAACGGCCGCTATCGCTGCACGACATTCTCAAGCCGGGTCTTAATGCCCGGCTTTTTTATGGGCGAAAAAGGAGAAATGATGTAGAAATCAGGCAGGAAAAATGGATGAATTACCAATAAATGCCGGGCGTCAGAGATTAGGATTGCGGAGAATAACCAGCGGTGTTGCGGAGAGTTAATCTTTTGTTATCGCCCCATCCGGGGACAGTTAATAAAGGGGAAACCTATGTCAACGCTGAAGTCTGTGATCCTTGCGCTTTCGATGTCGCTGGTGGCTCCTGCTCTGGTTCACGCCTCGGAAATTACGCTGGTGCCAGCGGTCAAACTGCAAATTGGCGATCGTGACAATCACGGTAACTACTGGGATGGCGGCCACTGGCGCGACCACGAATGGTGGGGTCGTCATTACGACTGGCGCGATAACCACTGGCGTGAACATGACGAACATCGCCATGACGATCGTCATGATGACCACGACCGCGGCCATGGCCCGGATCGTGACTGGCATCATCACTAAGTCTCATGCCCCGGCCGCTGACAAGGGCGGCCGGGAAGGGGTTAACGCTCGCGGCGTTTAAAGACCATTTCATCTTTTTTGCCGGAGGCTTCGGCGTCAAAGAAATAGCCTTCGCTGTCGAAGCGGGTTAGCTGCTCAGGCTGGGTTAAGCGGTTCTCAATGATATAGCGGCTCATTAAGCCGCGCGCCTTCTTGGCATAGAAGCTGATCACTTTAAACTGACCGTTTTTCTCATCGAGGAAGACCGGCTTAATGATTTTTCCCTGCAGCTGTTTGGTCTTCACCGATCTGAAATATTCATCTGAGGCCAGGTTAATGACGATATCGTCCCCTTGCGCTTTCAGTGCCTGATTCAGCCTGTCGGTAATCACCTCGCCCCAGAACTGGTAGAGATCTTTGCCTTTGGCATTCTCCAGCTTAATCCCCATTTCCAGACGATAGGGCTGCATAAGATCCAGCGGGCGCAGCACGCCGTAGAGGCCGGAAAGCATGCGCAAATGCCGCTGGGCAAAATCAAAATCGTCATCGCCGAGGGTTTCCGCCTGTAGCCCGGTATAAACGTCGCCTTTAAAGGCCAGAATCGCCTGACGGGCATTTTGCGGAGTGAAGTCCGGGTGCCAGTCGTGAAAGCGGGTGGCGTTCAGGTCTGCCAGCTTATCGCTGATGCTCATCAGCTTACCGATCTGCGGCGCTGAGAGCCGGCGCGCTATACCAATAAGCTCCTGGGAATACTCCAGCAGTTCAGGCTGGGTGTAACGTGTTGTCGCCAGCGGGCTTTGGTAGTCGAGTGTTTTTGCAGGTGAAATAAGAATCAGCATATCCGGTCCTTGTAGGGGATTTTCCGTGACTTTAACAAAAAAAGACCCCGGAGGGATCGATAGCTGCGATTGCCGCGTTATTCACGCGGCAGGTCATCCCATGCGCCAGGCGCCAGCTGCTGGCTGATTTCCGGGTACCGTGTGGCGTCAAAGGTTGGCTGTACGCCCAGCCGCCGCTGGTTAAGATAATCGCTGGCCAGGATCCGCACCGTTGGGGACAGAAGTAAAATGGCGGTGAGGTTGGTGATGGCCATCAGCGCCATAATGGTATCCGCCAGCTGCCAGGCGACTGGCAAACCGATCAGCGTTCCGGTGAGTACCATCGCCAGGGTGAGGATTCGGAGCGCCCAGAGATGTCGGGGGCTATTAAGACGCAGAAATATCAGGTTATTTTCTGCATAGATGTAGTTTGCCACGATGGAGCTGAAGGCGAAGAGCAGCACGATAAGTGCCACGAATCCCGCCCCCCAGCTGCCGATCAGTGCCGTCATGGCGTGCTGGATAGTCTGGATGCCGTTCACCGTATCTTCTGCGTCGTCGAGCGGCGCCAGCATGATAATCACGGCGCTGGCGGTGCAAATGACGATGGTATCGATGAAGACACCGATCATTTGCACGATCCCCTGTGCCGCCGGGTGAGGAGGCCAGGAGGCGGCGGCTGCAGCGGCATTAGGCGTAGACCCCATTCCCGCTTCGTTAGAGAACATGCCGCGCTGAAAACCACTGGTGAGCGCCTGGCTGATGGTATAACCCACCGCACCGGCGGCGGCTTCTTGCCAGCCGAATGCGCAGCGGAAAATCGTTTCGAAAATAGCCGGTAGCGCTGTGATATGCCAGAGGCCGATCAGCAGGCTGGTGGCAACCCATAGCAGCGCCATCAGCGGTACGATCCACTGCATTAACTTCGCCACGCCGCGTAAGCCACGCATGATAACCAACAGGGTTGCCAGAAGCAGCACGCTGCCGGTAACGATCGCCGGAAGATCGAAAGCATAGGTCATCGCATTAGCGATCGAGTTGGCCTGAACGGTGTTAAAAATAACGCCATAGGCCAGCAGCAGCAGGATCGAAAACATGACGCCCATCCAGCGCATCCCTAAGCCACGGGACATGTACCAGGCAGGGCCTCCGCGAAATTGCCCGTGGGCATCGCGTTCTTTGTAGAGCTGAGCAAGGGAACATTCAGCAAAGCTACTGGCCATGCCGAGCAGCGCGGAGATCCACATCCAGAAGATGGCTCCGGGCCCGCCTGCGGATATCGCCAGCGCGACGCCGACCAGGTTCCCGCTGCCTACGCGCGCGGCAAGGCTGGTGCACAGGGCCTGAAAAGAGGTTAACCCGTCGGGCTGGGGCAGGAGGCTTTTCTTTAGACTTTTCCCAAACTGGCGAACATAACGAAACTGAATGTATTTCGTTCGCCAGGTAAACCAGACGCCGGCACCCAGTAACAGATAAATCATTACCGAGCCCCAGAGTATTTCATTGATAAAAGAGAAAAAATCAGGCATTAACTATCCTCTTGTCCATGCC
Source organism: Klebsiella sp. I138 (assembly GCF_051131765.1). Taxonomy (NCBI): domain Bacteria; kingdom Pseudomonadati; phylum Pseudomonadota; class Gammaproteobacteria; order Enterobacterales; family Enterobacteriaceae; genus Klebsiella; species Klebsiella sp. I138. The sequence goes on along the minus strand of NZ_CP180447.1, from coordinate 3,347,121 downwards.
GGAACGCTAGTGTAAGCGTTACCAATTCAGTGACAATCCCTTAGCATTCAGAGAATTAATTCATCCAGTTTATCACACTCTGCGGTCTGGCATGGTCCGCAGTTGCGCTGAACATGCAGCGTGTTATCATCTTGGCAGACCGGTTACATCCCCTTAACTGCTGTTTAAGAGAAACACTATCATGACGGATAAATTGACTTCTCTGCGTCAGTACACCACTGTCGTAGCTGATACCGGAGATATTGCGGCAATGAAGCTGTATCAGCCTCAGGATGCCACGACTAACCCTTCTTTGATTCTTGGCGCGGCTCAGATTCCTGAGTACCGTAAGCTGATTGATGACGCTATCGTCTGGGCCCGCGGCCAGAGCAGCGATCGCGCTCAGCAGATTATCGATGCATCCGATAAGCTGGCGGTGAACATTGGTCTTGAAATTCTTAAGCTGATTCCAGGCCGTATTTCGACCGAAGTGGATGCGCGTCTTTCCTACGACACCCAGGCATCTATCGCCAAAGCGAAACGCATCATCAAGCTGTACAACGATGCGGGCATCGGTAACGATCGCATTCTGATTAAACTGGCTTCCACCTGGCAGGGTATTTGCGCCGCCGAGCAGCTGGAAAAAGAAGGCATCAACTGTAACCTGACTCTGCTGTTCTCCTTCGCCCAGGCTCGCGCTTGTGCTGAAGCGGGTGTGTTCCTGATCTCTCCGTTCGTTGGCCGTATCCTCGACTGGTACAAAGCGAACACTGATAAGAAAGAGTACGCACCGGCTGAAGATCCGGGCGTGGTTTCCGTCAGTGAAATCTACGAATACTACAAGCAGCACGGCTACGAAACTGTCGTGATGGGCGCAAGCTTCCGTAACGTCGGTGAAATTCTTGAGCTGGCCGGCTGCGACCGCCTGACCATCGCTCCGGCTCTGCTGAAAGAGCTGGCTGAAAGCGAAGGGGCTATCGAACGTAAACTGACGTTTAGCGGCGAAGTGAAAGCACGCCCGGAACGTATTACTGAATCCCAGTTCCTGTGGCAGCACAACCAGGATCCGATGGCGGTAGACAAACTGGCGGAAGGTATTCGTAAGTTTGCGATCGACCAGGAAAAACTGGAAAAAATGATCGGCGACCTGCTGTAATCATTGCGCGTGGCCGGGCTCCCGGTCACGCTACTTCTCTTGAGCCCTGTCTGTATTTCCTCCCAGCGTGTATCATTCCGTCTAATTGTACTGTTTGAACGGAATAACGATGAATACCTTACGAATCGGCTTAGTTTCCATCTCCGATCGCGCTTCCAGCGGCGTGTATCAGGATAAAGGCATCCCGGCACTTGAAGAGTGGCTGGCGCGTGCGCTGACTACCCCATTTGAGCTTGAGACCCGCCTGATCCCTGACGAACAGGTGATTATCGAACAAACGCTGTGCGAGCTGGTTGACGAGATGGCCTGCCACCTGGTGTTAACCACCGGAGGAACCGGTCCTGCCCGACGTGACGTGACGCCGGATGCAACCCTGGCCGTGGCCGACCGCGTTATGCCAGGCTTTGGTGAGCAAATGCGCCAGGTTAGCCTACACTTCGTGCCAACGGCTATCCTTTCTCGCCAGGTGGGTGTTATCCGCAAGCAGGCATTGATTTTGAATCTGCCGGGCCAGCCGAAAGCTATTCAGGAAACCCTTGAAGGCGTAAAAGATGCTGATGGCAAGGTTCTGGTGCATGGGATCTTCGCAAGTGTACCTTATTGTGTACAGTTGCTGGAGGGGCCATATGTCGAGACAAACGCCGAAGTCGTAGCGGCATTTCGCCCAAAAAGCGCAAGGCGCGAAACTTTATCCTGAATTTTATGCTTTCCTGACATAACCTGTATTGTCGGTGGTGTGCTGTTTTATTTACGATATAGTGTTTTTTACTTTACACATTACGTGATGACACCTACACACCTCAGGATGAATCGTTCGTTATGTCACAACATACCCGACCTCTGAATCGACAAGATTATAAAACGCTGACGCTGGCTGCCCTGGGTGGCGCGCTGGAGTTTTATGATTTCATTATCTTCGTCTTCTTTGCCGCCGTCGTTGGTGAGCTGTTCTTCCCGGCGGATATCCCGGAATGGCTTCGCCAGGTGCAGACCTTCGGCATCTTCGCCGCCGGTTATCTGGCGCGTCCCCTGGGTGGCATTATCATGGCTCACTTTGGCGATTTGGTTGGCCGTAAGAAGATGTTCACCCTGAGCATTTTGTTGATGGCATTGCCGACCCTGGCGATAGGCCTGCTGCCAACCTACGAGTCAATGGGCATGATTGCGCCTTTATTGCTGCTGCTGATGCGTATTCTGCAGGGGGCGGCTATCGGAGGGGAAGTGCCCGGCGCCTGGGTCTTTGTCGCCGAACACGTGCCGGAAAAACGCATCGGGATCGCCTGCGGTACGCTGACCGCTGGGTTGACGGTCGGCATTCTGCTGGGGTCGGTGGTCGCAACGCTGATTAACACCAGTCTGACGCCGCAGGGGATTCACGATGGCGGCTGGCGTATTCCTTTCCTGCTAGGTGGCATCTTTGGCCTGGTGGCCATGTATTTGCGCCGTTGGTTGCAGGAGACACCAATATTCCTCGAGATGCAGCGACGTAAAGCTTTAGCGCAGGAACTGCCGGTCAAATCCGTGGTGCTGAAACATCAGAAAGCGGTGGTGGTTTCGATGCTGTTGACCTGGCTGTTATCCGCCGGGGTTGTGGTGGTTATCCTGATGTCGCCGGTCTGGCTACAAAAGCATTACGGCTTTGCGCCGGCAATCACTCTACAGGCTAACAGTATTGCCACGATTATGCTGTGTATTGGCTGTCTGCTGGCGGGGCTGGCGGCGGATCGTTTTGGCGCCAGCCGGACGTTCATCGTCGGCAGTTTGCTACTGGCCGTCTCCAGCTGGGCGTTTTACCACCTTTCCGGCAGCAGCCCAGAGCAGCTGTTTCTGCTGTACGGTACGGTGGGATTGTGTGTGGGCGTCGTGGGTGCCGTACCTTACGTTATGGTGCGGGCCTTCCCGGCGGAAGTTCGCTTTACCGGCATTTCCTTCTCATATAACGTCTCTTACGCCATTTTTGGCGGCCTGACGCCGATTGCCGTCACCATGTTGATGGGGGTGTCGCCAATGGCACCTGCCTGGTATGTACTGGCGCTTTCGCTGATGGGACTGGGATTAGGGGTCTGGTTACGTCAGGGAATGCAGAGTGATGTGGCTGATGAAGGCGGTGAGTTACAGCGACCGTGATGCACCGCATGAATACCCTCATCCCGACGGGACGAGGGTATTTTTTATCAATGAGGCGCGCCGATCGGCAGTACGGTGCGACCAAACTGCTCGTTCAGGACTTCACCCATTGCCAGATAAATGGCGCTACCGCCGCAGACTAAACCAATCCAGCCCGCGATTTTCACGATACCTTCGTTATCTGCCAGGTGGCCGATTGCCAGCAGCGCAAACAGGACTGTCAGGCTAAGGAAAACGAATTGCAGCATGCGTGCGGCTTTCAGAGTGCCGAAGAACATAAACAGCGTAAACACTCCCCACAGACCGAGGTACATGCCCAGGAAGTGCGCATTAGGCGCTTCTGCCAGGCCCATTTTCGGCATGAGAAGAATAGCGACCAACGTCAGCCAGAAGGCGCCGTAGGACGTAAAAGCGGTTAAACCAAAGGTATTGCCTTTTTTAAATTCCAGCAGGCCTGCGAAAATCTGCGCAATGCCGCCGTAAAAAATGCCCATCGCCAGGATAGCTACATCAAACGCGAACAGGCCGCTATTTGCCAGGTTAAGCAAAATAGTGGTCATGCCAAAGCCCATAAGGCCCAGCGGTGCCGGATTAGCCAACTTAGTGTTGCCCATAATTCCTCAAAATAATGATTAGAAAGGGAAGCATTACCCCACCACTCGGTGACGGGGCGCGGCATAATAATGAGGCGCAGGGTAACTGTCTATGATCTGGCGGGGTATTTTTCGCCAATTTACGTTGGCTCAGACGAAAGGTGATTGTTCGCCCTCGTCAGGCGGGGAGCGGGCACGTCTGACGGGAGGAGAGTTATCGGAAATACCGCTTTTCTGTCAGCTCCTGATACCAGTCCCCTTAAATTCCTCTCTTCATGCGGCAATAAAGATAAAATTTTTTTTGCTTCCCCCCTTGATGAAGCGATGGGCGACCCCATCTTGTAGTCAACCGCAGTGAATGAACCTGAAAAAAATGATGTCTGGGCAGTTGAAACCATAGGTTTCGCCCTTATTACAGGTTTACAACCACATGTTGATCGAATTTTTAGTGGAGACGTTTAGATGGGTAAAATTATTGGTATCGACCTGGGGACAACCAACTCTTGTGTCGCGATTATGGATGGTACAACTGCTCGTGTGCTGGAGAACGCCGAGGGCGACCGCACCACGCCTTCTATCATTGCTTACACGCAGGACGGCGAAATCCTGGTAGGTCAGCCGGCTAAACGTCAGGCAGTGACTAACCCGCAAAATACTCTGTTTGCGATCAAACGCCTGATTGGCCGTCGCTTCCAGGACGAAGAAGTGCAGCGTGATGAAGCCATCATGCCTTACAAAATCATCGGCGCTGACAACGGCGACGCATGGATTGACGTAAAAGGTCAGAAAATGGCACCGCCGCAGATCTCTGCTGAAGTGCTGAAAAAAATGAAGAAAACCGCTGAAGATTACCTGGGTGAGCCGGTAACCGAAGCTGTTATTACCGTACCTGCATACTTCAACGATGCTCAGCGTCAGGCTACCAAAGATGCTGGCCGTATCGCAGGTCTGGAAGTCAAACGTATCATCAACGAACCGACCGCCGCCGCGCTGGCTTATGGTCTGGACAAAGAAGTGGGTAACCGCACTATCGCGGTTTACGACCTCGGTGGTGGTACTTTCGATATTTCGATTATCGAGATTGACGAAGTTGACGGCGAAAAAACCTTCGAAGTTCTGGCAACCAACGGTGATACCCACCTGGGTGGTGAAGACTTCGACAGCCGTATGATCAACTACCTCGTTGACGAATTTAAGAAAGATCAGGGCATTGACCTGCGTAACGACCCGCTGGCAATGCAGCGCCTGAAAGAAGCGGCTGAAAAAGCGAAAATCGAGCTTTCTTCCGCTCAGCAGACCGACGTGAACCTGCCGTACATCACAGCAGATGCCACCGGTCCGAAACACATGAACATCAAAGTGACGCGTGCGAAACTGGAAAGCCTGGTTGAAGACCTGGTTAACCGTTCTATCGAGCCGCTGAAAGTTGCGCTGCAGGATGCGGGTCTGTCCGTCTCCGACGTCCAGGACGTTATCCTGGTCGGTGGCCAGACTCGTATGCCAATGGTTCAGAAGAAAGTTGCTGAGTTCTTTGGTAAAGAGCCGCGTAAAGACGTTAACCCGGATGAAGCTGTGGCGATCGGTGCTGCGGTTCAGGGTGGTGTACTGACCGGTGAAGTCAAAGACGTTCTGCTGCTGGACGTTACCCCGCTGTCGCTGGGTATCGAAACCATGGGCGGCGTGATGACTGCGCTGATCAACAAAAACACCACTATCCCGACTAAGCACAGCCAGGTGTTCTCTACCGCTGAAGACAACCAGTCTGCGGTCACCATCCATGTGATTCAGGGTGAGCGTAAGCGCGCCTCCGATAACAAATCACTGGGTCAGTTCAACCTGGATGGGATTAGCCCGGCACCGCGCGGTATGCCGCAGATCGAAGTCACCTTTGACATCGATGCCGATGGTATCCTGCACGTGTCCGCGAAAGACAAAAATAGCGGTAAAGAGCAGAAAATCACCATTAAAGCTTCTTCTGGTCTGAACGAAGAAGAAATTGCAAAAATGGTTCGCGATGCGGAAGCAAACGCGGAATCTGACCGTAAGTTCGAAGAGCTGGTTCAGACCCGTAACCAGGGTGACCATCTGCTGCACAGCACCCGTAAGCAGGTTGAAGAAGCGGGCGACAAACTGCCGGCCGACGACAAAACCGCTATCGAGTCTGCACTGACCGCACTGGAAACTTCTCTGAAAGGCGAAGATAAAGCGGACATTGAAGCGAAAATGCAGGCGCTGGCCCAGGCTTCCCAGAAGCTGATGGAAATTGCTCAGCAGCAACACGCTCAGCAGCAGGCTGGCGGTGCTGAAGCTTCCGAAAGCAACGCGAAGGACGACGATGTCGTTGATGCGGAGTTTGAAGAAGTGAAAGACAAAAAATAATCGCCCTTTGAACGGGTAAAACACTGGCACGGGCGAAGAGGTTTCCTCTCCGCCCGTGCACGCATGTTAAGGGGCTGAAAAACACCAATGGCAAAGCAAGATTATTACGAGATTTTAGGCGTTTCCAAAACAGCGGAAGAGCGTGAAATCAAAAAGGCTTACAAGCGCCTGGCCATGAAATTCCACCCGGACCGCAATCAGGGTGATAAAGAGGCCGAAGCGAAATTTAAAGAAATTAAAGAAGCGTATGAAATCCTGACTGATGACCAGAAGCGTGCGGCCTACGATCAGTACGGCCACGCCGCCTTTGAACAAGGTGGTATGGGCGGAGGCGGCGGCGGTTTTGGCGGCGGTGCCGATTTTAGCGATATCTTTGGCGACGTGTTCGGCGATATCTTCGGCGGCGGTCGTGGTCGTCAGCGCGCAGCGCGTGGCGCCGATCTGCGCTACAACATGGAACTGACGCTGGAAGAAGCCGTTCGCGGCGTGACCAAAGAGATTCGCATCCCGACGCTGGAAGAATGTGATGTTTGCCACGGCAGCGGTGCTAAAGCCGGTAGCAAACCGCAAACCTGCCCAACCTGTCACGGTGCGGGTCAGGTGCAGATGCGTCAGGGCTTCTTCGCCGTTCAGCAGACCTGTCCACACTGCCAGGGGCGCGGTACGCTGATTAAAGACCCGTGCAATAAATGCCACGGTCACGGACGCGTAGAGAAAACCAAAACCCTGTCGGTCAAAATCCCGGCGGGTGTTGATACCGGCGATCGTATTCGTCTGTCAGGCGAAGGCGAAGCGGGCGAGCACGGTGCTCCGGCGGGCGATCTGTACGTACAGGTACAGGTTAAGCAGCATGCGATCTTTGAGCGTGAAGGCAATAACCTGTACTGCGAAGTACCGATCAACTTCACCATGGCTGCCCTCGGCGGCGAGATTGAAGTCCCGACGCTGGATGGTAGGGTCAATCTGAAAGTGCCTGGCGAAACGCAGACCGGTAAGCTATTCCGCATGCGTGGTAAAGGTGTGAAATCCGTACGCGGTGGCGCGCAGGGCGATCTGCTGTGCCGCGTAGTGGTCGAAACGCCGGTAGGGCTGAATGAAAAACAGAAGCAGCTGCTGAAAGATCTTCAGGAAAGTTTTGGCGGCCCGACGGGTGAGAAAAACAGCCCGCGCTCCAAAAGTTTCTTTGATGGCGTGAAGAAATTCTTCGACGACCTGACGCGCTAAGTTTCTGCAATTCTGAAAAGCCACTTTATTGCTAAAGTGGCTTTTTTGTTTATAGCCCGCTATCTGTTAATGATGGCTGAAATCTTCCCGGTCAGAGTCTGACTTTGCCGCCTGCTTTATATCGTAAAAATCGAGCTATAACGCAATAATAAACTTGTTTTTTCGAAGTGTTATGGCGATTAGAATAGTTTAATCGATGAATTAGCCTTATAGAGAGAGTAAAAGTGAAACATCTGCAGCGTTTTTTCAGTAGCGATGCTTCAGGGGGCATAATCCTCATTTTTGCCGCCGCGTTGGCTATGGTGCTGGCTAATACTGGTGCGACCAGCGGTCTTTATCATTCCTTTTTGGAAACCCCCGTCCAGCTGCGTGTGGGTGCGTTAGAAATCAATAAGAACATGCTGCTGTGGATTAACGATGCACTGATGGCCGTCTTCTTCTTGCTGATTGGCCTGGAAGTGAAGCGTGAAATGATCCAGGGGGCGCTGGCCAGCCGTCGTCAGGCTGTTTTCCCGGTTGTGGCCGCTCTGGGGGGGATGATTGTCCCGGCGCTGGTCTACCTGGCGTTTAATGCTCAGGATCCTATTACCCGTGAGGGCTGGGCCATTCCGGCGGCGACCGATATTGCCTTTGCACTGGGTGTCCTGGCGCTGCTGGGTAGCCGCGTGCCGCCGGCGTTGAAAATCTTCCTGATGGCGCTGGCGATTATCGACGACCTGGGCGCCATCGTTATTATCGCCCTGTTTTATACCAATGATCTTTCCGTTCTGTCGCTGGCCGTGGCAGCAGGGGCAATCGTAGTGCTGGCTGGGCTTAATCTGTGCGGCGTCCGGCGCACCGGTATCTATATCCTGGTCGGTGCGGTGCTATGGACTGCGGTGTTGAAATCCGGCGTGCACGCAACGTTAGCCGGGGTGATCGTAGGCTTTATGATCCCGCTGAAGGAGCAAGGCGGCAAATCGCCGGCGAAGCAGCTTGAGCATGTTCTGCATCCGTGGGTGGCTTATCTGATTCTGCCGCTTTTCGCCTTCGCAAATGCGGGCGTCTCGCTGCAAGGGGTAACGATCGAAGGGCTGACGTCACTCCTGCCGCTGGGCATTATTGCCGGGCTGTTTATCGGTAAGCCGTTGGGTATCAGCCTGTTCTGCTGGCTGGCGCTCAAGCTGAAGTGGGCTTCACTGCCGGAAGGGACGACCTGCAAGCAGATTGTGGCGGTCGGTATTCTGTGCGGGATTGGCTTCACGATGTCGATTTTCATCGCCAGTCTGGCCTTTAGCAGCGTTGACCCTGGATTAATTAACTGGGCCAAGCTTGGCATCCTGATTGGTTCAGTTCTGTCGGCCGTGACCGGATATATGATACTGCGTAGGCGTGTCGCGGATACCCCTATGGCTTAACATTCGATGGGGAGCCTGCCAGGGCTCCCCCTGGCATTATCAGGGAGAGAAACATGTCGCATATTAATTACAACCACCTGTACTACTTCTGGCACGTTTATAAAGAAGGCTCTGTTGTCGGCGCAGCCGAGGCTCTGTTCCTGACACCGCAAACTATCACCGGGCAAATCAAGGCGCTTGAAGAGCGTTTGCAGGGTAAATTGTTTAAACGCAAGGGGCGCGGGCTTGAACCGAGCGAGCTGGGCGAGCTGGTGTTCCGCTATGCGGATCGCATGTTCACGCTAAGCCAGGAGATGCTCGATATTGTGAACTATCGCAAAGAGTCTAACCTGCTGTTCGACGTCGGCGTTGCCGATGCGTTATCGAAAAGGCTGGTGAGCGGGATACTTGATGCGGCGGTCGTGGATAATGAACAGATTCACCTGCGTTGCTTTGAGTCGACCCACGAAATGCTGCTGGAACAGCTCAGCCAGCATAAGCTCGATATGATTATCTCCGACTGTCCCATTGATTCTACCCAGCAGGAAGGGCTGTTTTCCGTGCGTATCGGCGAGTGCAGCGTCAGCTTCTGGTGTATGAATCCGCCGCCGGAAAAACCGTTCCCCGCCTGTCTGGAGGAGCGCCGTTTGCTAATCCCTGGCCGTCGCTCGATGCTGGGGCGCAAGCTCCTTAACTGGTTCAATTCACAGGGGCTGAAGGTGGAGATTCTCGGTGAGTTTGACGATGCGGCACTGATGAAGGCGTTCGGTGCGGCGCACAATGCGATTTTTGTCGCGCCGACGCTTTATGCGCACGACTTCTATCAGGATGAGTCGATTATTGAGATCGGTCGGATGGATAATGTGATGGAAGAGTATCACGCTATTTTTGCCGAAAGGATGATTCAGCATCCGGCGGTGCAGCGGATCTGCAATCGCGACTATTCGTCACTGTTCATCACGCCGCAGGCGTAAATCACAGACATAAAAAAACCCGCTTTCGCGGGTTTTTTTCAAAGCGACAACAGCCGGGCGATTAAGCCAGTTTGTTGATCTGAGCGGTCAGGTTTGCTTTATGACGCGCAGCTTTGTTTTTGTGGATCAGACCTTTAGCAGCCTGACGATCCACGATTGGTTGCATTTCGTTAAATGCTTTCAGTGCAGTAGCTTTGTCGCCAGCTTCAATAGCTGCGTATACTTTCTTGATGAAAGTACGCATCATAGAGCGACGGCTAGCGTTGTGCTTGCGGGCCTTTTCAGACTGAACGGCGCGCTTCTTAGCTGATTTGATATTAGCCAAGGTCCAACTCCCAAATGTGTTCTATATGGACAATTCAAAGGCCGAGGAATATGCCCGTTTAGCCTTCTTTTGTCAATGGATTTGTGCAAATAAGCGCCGCTTAAAACAACGACGCTTTATTACGTAGTGATGGCGCAAGATTCTACCAGCTTGTTGCTGGCGAATACAGCCTTTCCACCATAAAAAACGATGGGGCCCGGCAGTTTTTGCCGCATTCTCGCGCTGAGTTGATGAATTCCCGGGATCTTTCGGCGAAGAGGTGCAATCGCTGGTTAACGTCGTCAGTTGTACAAGGTATACTCGGACGATTTTCACTGTTTTGAGCCAGACATGAAGCTGATACGCGGCATACATAATCTCAGTCAGGCGCCGCACGGGTGCGTGCTGACCATTGGTAATTTTGACGGTGTGCATCGCGGGCATCAGGCGCTGTTGCAGCGTTTGCGCGCCGAGGGCCGCCAGCGGGGGTTACCGGTGGTGGTGATGATTTTCGAACCACAGCCGCTGGAGCTGTTCGCCGCCGATAAGGCGCCAGCGCGTTTGACGCGCCTGCGGGAAAAGCTGAGCTATCTGGCTGAAAGCAGCGTCGACTACGTGCTGTGCGTGCGCTTTGACCGGCGCTTCGCCGCCCTGACCGCCCAGGATTTTATCAGTGAACTGCTGGTGCGTCGTTTAGGCGTGCAGTTCCTCGCCGTGGGTGATGATTTCCGCTTTGGCGCTGGCCGCCAGGGGGATTTCTTGTTATTACAGAAAGCGGGTGCCGAATACGGCTTTGACGTAACCAGTACCCAAACCTTCTGTGAAGGTGGCGTACGTATCAGCAGCACGGCGGTGCGCCAGGCGCTGGCGGATGATGACCTTGTTCAGGCGGAAACCCTGCTGGGCCACCCCTTTACCATTTCCGGACGCGTGGTCCACGGCGATGAGCTGGGGCGCACTATTGGTTTTCCGACGGCGAACTTACCGCTGCGTCGTCAGGTTTCCCCGGTAAAAGGGGTCTATGCGGTTGAAGTAACAGGACTGGGCGACAAACCGCTGGTGGGCGTCGCTAACATTGGCACCCGTCCCACGGTGGCTGGCGTGCGCCAGCAGCTGGAAGTGCATCTTCTGGACGTTGTAATGGACCTCTATGGTCGCCATATAGATGTAATACTGCGTAAAAAAATACGTAACGAGCAGCGATTTGCGTCGCTTGATGAGCTGAAGGCGCAAATTGCACGTGATGAGTTAACGGCCCGCGAGTTCTTTGGGCTGGCCAGGCAGGCATAAGCCTGTTGGTGTTTATCAAACCGAAATACGGAACCGAGAATCTGATGAGTGACTATAAATCCACCCTGAATTTGCCGGAAACAGGGTTCCCGATGCGTGGCGATCTCGCCAAGCGCGAACCGGGAATGCTGGCGCGTTGGACCGATGATGACCTGTACGGCATCATCCGTGCAGCGAAAAAAGGCAAAAAAACCTTCATTCTGCATGATGGCCCTCCATATGCGAATGGCAGCATTCATATTGGTCACTCGGTTAACAAGATTCTGAAAGACATTATCGTTAAGTCCAAAGGACTGACGGGCTATGATTCTCCTTATGTTCCGGGCTGGGACTGCCATGGTCTGCCGATCGAGCTGAAAGTGGAGCAGGAATTCGGTAAGCCGGGTGAGAAGTTCACCGCAGCAGAATTCCGCGCCAAGTGCCGTGAATATGCGGCGACTCAGGTGGACGGGCAGCGTAAAGACTTTATTCGCCTGGGCGTGCTGGGTGACTGGTCGCGTCCGTACCTGACCATGGATTTCAAAACCGAAGCCAACATCATCCGTGCGCTGGGTAAAATCATCGGCAACGGCCACCTGCACAAAGGCGCGAAGCCGGTGCACTGGTGCGTCGACTGTCGTTCCGCGCTGGCGGAAGCGGAAGTGGAGTATTACGACAAGACTTCTCCGTCTATCGACGTGGCGTTTAACGCAGTAGACAAAGCTGCGGTGCTGGCGAAATTCGGTATTGCCGACGTCACCGGCCCGGTCTCCCTGGTTATCTGGACCACGACGCCGTGGACGCTGCCGGCAAACCGCGCGATCTCCTTGTCACCGGAATTCGACTATGCGCTGGTGCAGGTTGACGGCCAGGCGCTGATCGTAGCGAAAGACCTCGTTGAAAGCGTCATGAAACGCGCGGATATCGCGGATTACACCCTTCTGGCAGTCGTGAAAGGTGACGAGCTCGAACTGATGCGCTTTAAGCACCCGTTCCTCGACTTCGACGTGCCGGCGATCCTCGGCGATCACGTGACTCTGGATGCAGGTACCGGTGCGGTCCACACCGCCGGTGGCCACGGTCCGGACGACTACACCATCAGCCAGAAGTACGGCCTGGAAATTGCCAACCCGGTCGGCCCGGACGGCGCTTACCTGCCTGGCACCTATCCGGCGCTGGATGGTATTAACGTCTTTAAAGCGAACGACATCATCGTTGAGATGCTGCGTGAAAGCGGTGCGCTGCTGCACGTGGAAAAAATGCAGCACAGCTACCCGTGCTGCTGGCGCCACAAATCACCGATCATCTTCCGTGCGACACCGCAGTGGTTCGTCAGCATGGACCAGAAAGGCCTGCGCGCGCAGTCGCTGAAAGAGATCAAAGGCGTGCAGTGGATCCCGGACTGGGGCCAGGCGCGTATTGAATCCATGGTAGCCAACCGCCCGGACTGGTGTATCTCCCGCCAGCGTACCTGGGGCGTACCGATGTCTCTGTTCGTACACAAAGAGACTCAGGAGCTGCACTCGCGCACGCTGGAACTGATGGAAGAAGTCGCTAAACGCGTAGAAACCGACGGCATTCAGGCCTGGTGGGATCTCGACGCTCGCGACATCCTTGGCGACGATGCTGATACCTATGAGAAAGTGCCTGATACCCTGGACGTGTGGTTCGACTCCGGGTCTACCCACTCCTCCGTCGTTGACGTGCGTCCGGAATTCTCCGGTCATGCCGCCGATATGTATCTGGAAGGTTCAGACCAGCATCGTGGCTGGTTCATGTCCTCGCTGATGATCTCCACGGCGATGAAGGGCAAAGCGCCGTATCGCCAGGTACTGACCCACGGCTTCACCGTCGATGGTCAGGGGCGTAAAATGTCCAAATCCATCGGTAACACCGTTTCTCCGCAGGATGTGATGAACAAGCTGGGCGCCGATATTCTGCGTCTGTGGGTCGCGTCTACCGACTACACCGGGGAGATGGCGGTCTCTGACGAGATCCTCAAACGTGCTGCCGACAGCTATCGTCGTATCCGTAACACCGCGCGCTTCCTGCTGGCGAACCTTAACGGTTTCGATCCGGTAAAAGACATGGTGAAACCGGAAGAGATGGTGGTACTGGACCGCTGGGCGGTAGGCTGCGCGAAAGCGGCGCAGGAAGATATCCTGAAGGCCTACGAATCTTATGACTTCCATGAAGTGGTGCAGCGCCTGATGCGTTTCTGCTCCATCGAAATGGGCTCGTTCTATCTCGACATCATCAAAGACCGCCAGTACACCGCGAAAGCGGACAGCGTGGCACGCCGCAGCTGTCAGACCGCGCTGTTCCATATCGTGGAAGCGCTGGTTCGCTGGATGGCACCGATCATGTCCTTTACCGCCGATGAAATCTGGGGTTACCTGCCGGGTTCCCGTGAGAAATACGTCTTCACCGGTGAGTGGTATGAAGGGCTATTTGGTCTGGCTGACGACGAAGCAATGAACGACGGCTTCTGGGACGAGCTGCTGCAGGTGCGCGGCGAAGTCAACAAGGTTATCGAACAGGCGCGCGCCGACAAACTGGTCGGTGGTTCTCTGGAAGCCGCTGTGACGCTATATGCGGATGCTGCGCTGTCAGCGAAGCTGAATGCGCTGGGCGATGAACTGCGTTTTGTCCTGTTGACCTCCGGGGCGAAAGTTGCCGACGATGCGCAGGCGCCGGCTGATGCCTGGCAGAGTGAACTGCTGAAAGGGCTGAAAGTCGTGCTGAATAAAGCCGAGGGCGAGAAATGCCCGCGCTGCTGGCACTACACCAGCGACGTCGGCAAGGTGGCGGAACACGCAGAAATCTGCGGTCGCTGTGTCAGCAACGTCGCCGGTGACGGCGAACAACGTAAGTTTGCCTGATGAGTAAATCTGTCTGTTCAACGGGGCTACGCTGGCTTTGGGTCGTCGTAGCCGTGCTGATTATCGATCTGGGCAGCAAATTCCTGATCCTCCAGAGCTTTGCTCTGGGGGATACGGTATCGCTGTTCCCGTCTCTTAATCTGCATTATGCGCGAAACTATGGCGCGGCTTTTAGCTTCCTCGCCGACAGCGGCGGCTGGCAGCGCTGGTTCTTTGCCGGCATCGCTATCGGTATCTGCGTGATACTGGCGGTCTTGATGTACCGCTCGAAGGCCACGCAAAAGCTGAACAATATCGCCTACGCGCTGATTATTGGCGGCGCGCTGGGGAACTTGTTCGACCGGCTATGGCATGGTTTCGTCGTCGATATGATTGATTTCTATGTCGGAGACTGGCACTTCGCCACTTTCAACCTGGCCGATACGGCGATTTGTATCGGTGCGGCGCTGATTGTTCTGGAAGGGTTCCTGCCAAACGCCGCGAAGAAGCAAGCGTAAAAAATTTCCGGGTGGCGCTAGCGCTTACCCGGCCTACGGTTTACATCGCTTTTGTTTGCCCGCTGACGCTAGCGCCACCGGGCAAACAGCCTAAACTTTAGAGCAAACCTGCATGTCTAAATCTGTACAAAGCAACAGCGCGGTGCTGGTGCACTTCACGTTGAAACTTGATGATGGTTCCACCGCAGAGTCTACGCGTAACAACGGTAAACCGGCGCTGTTTCGTCTCGGCGATGCATCACTTTCCGAAGGCCTGGAACAGCATCTGCTGGGGCTGAAAGCCGGAGATAAAACTACGTTTTCACTGGAGCCGGATGCCGCATTTGGCGTGCCAAGCCCGGATCTTATCCAGTATTTCTCCCGTCGCGAGTTTATCGACGCGGGCGAGCCGGAAATCGGCGCGATTATGCTCTTTACCGCAATGGATGGCAGCGAAATGCCTGGCGTGATTCGTGAAGTGAACGGCGATTCCATCACCGTTGATTTCAACCACCCGCTGGCCGGGCGCACCGTCCATTTTGATATTGAAGTGCTGGAAATCGATCCGGCGCTGGAGGGGTGAAATGCAGATCCTGTTGGCTAACCCGCGCGGCTTTTGCGCCGGCGTTGACCGCGCTATCAGCATTGTCGAAAATGCGCTGACGCTTTACGGCGCGCCGATCTATGTGCGTCATGAAGTGGTGCATAACCGCTATGTGGTCGATAGCCTGCGTAAGCGCGGCGCGATTTTTATCGAACAGATTAGTGAAGTACCTGACGGCGCGATCCTGATTTTCTCCGCGCACGGCGTTTCCCAGGCAGTGCGTAACGAAGCGAAAAGCCGCGACCTGACGGTCTTTGACGCGACCTGCCCGCTGGTGACCAAAGTGCATATGGAAGTCGCTCGCGCGAGCCGTCGGGGCGAAGAGTCGATCCTGATTGGCCATGCCGGTCACCCGGAAGTTGAAGGAACGATGGGTCAGTACAGCAACCCGGAAGGGGGCATGTATCTGGTGGAGTCGCCAGAAGACGTCTGGACGCTGGATGTCAAAAACGACGCCAGGCTGTCATTTATGACCCAGACGACGCTCTCCGTAGACGACACTTCGGATGTGATCGACGCGCTGCGCGAACGCTTCCCGAAAATTGTCGGGCCGCGCAAAGATGATATTTGTTACGCGACCACCAACCGCCAGGAAGCGGTCCGCGCGCTGGCGGAACAGGCTGACGTCGTGCTGGTGGTGGGGTCGAAGAACTCCTCCAACTCCAACCGCCTGGCGGAGCTCGCACAGCGGATGGGGAAAGCGGCCTATTTGATTGATGATGCGACCGATATTCAGGAAGCGTGGGTCAAGGAGGCAAAATGCGTTGGCGTGACCGCAGGAGCATCGGCACCGGATATTCTGGTCCAGAATGTGATCGCGCGTTTGCAGGCGCTGGGCGGCGGAGAAGCCGTACCGCTGGAAGGCCGTGAAGAGAATATCGTTTTCGAAGTACCAAAAGAGCTGCGGGTTGATGTCCGTGAAGTGGAATAGGTTCTTTCGTACTCTGATGTGAGAAGATGCCAGACTTAACGTCTGGCATTTTTTTTGGAGAAACCATGCGCTTACCGATCATTCTTGATACCGATCCCGGCATCGACGATGCGGCCGCCATAGCCGCAGCGCTGTTCGCCCCCGAGCTGGATCTGCAACTGATGACCACGGTGGCGGGCAACGTGTCGGTGGAAAAAACGACCCGTAACGCGTTGCAGCTGCTGCATTTCTGGGGGGCCGATGTGCCGATTGCCCAGGGTGCCTCGATGCCACTTCTACGACCTCTGCGCGATGCAGCCTCCGTGCACGGTGAATCCGGCATGGAAGGGTATGATTTTGTCGAACATGACTGCCAGCCGTTGCCGAAACCGGCCTTTCAGGCTATTCGTGACGCGCTGATGCATGCTCAGGAGCCTGTTACGCTGGTGGCGATTGGTCCGCTGACCAATATTGCACTACTTCTGATGCAGTACCCGGAATGCCGCTTCAATATTCGCCGGCTGGTTATCATGGGCGGTTCTGCCGGGCGCGGTAACTTCACGCCCAATGCGGAGTTCAATATTGCTATTGACCCGGAGGCGGCGGCCTGCGTATTTCGCAGCGGTCTGGAGATCGTGATGTGCGGTCTCGATGTGACGAACCAGGCGATGCTGACGCCAGCTTACCTTGCCACGCTACCTGCGTTGAACAAGACCGGAAAGATGCTCCATGCGTTGTTCAGTCATTATCGCAGCGGCAGCATGAGCAGCGGTCTGCGGATGCACGATCTGTGCGCCATCGCCTGGCTGGTTCGCCCCGAACTCTTTACCCTCAAGCCCTGTTTTGTGGCGGTGGAAACGCAGGGCACCTGGACATCCGGCGCTACCGTTGTCGATATCGAGGGGCGGCTCGGGCAGCCGGCGAATGCGCGCGTTGCGCTGGATCTGGATGCCGAGGGCTTCCAGCGTTGGGTAGCAGAAGTCTTGTCCCTGGCGCCGTAAGCAGCGCTAGCGGCGGTATATTTTTTCACTCAGGTAATCAATCATGGCCCGCATTCTGGCGGGCATATGTTTATTGCCCGACCATAGCAGCCAAAGCTGGCCGGTATAGCTGCTGATAAACTCCCAATCTGCCAGGACCTGCACGATGTCTCCTCGCTCCAGCGCTTCGCGTGCGGTAAACAGCGGCAGACTGCCGATACCCACATGTTGCTTCACCGCATCAAGGCGAACGGCGGTGTGGTTGGCGGCGTAGCGTCCGTGAGTCTGAACGGTTTCCGTTTTACCCATCCGCCGGAATTTCCAACGTGAGTCGGCCGGCGTTTCACCCAGGCTGATACAGCTGTGGGCGCGCAGCTCTGCCGGCGTTTGCGGGACGCCGTGCTGCTGTAAATAGTCCGGCGTGGCGCAAATGACGTGCGTCACCGGCATCAGCGGTTTGCCGTGTAGCCCCGGAGAAGGGGTGTGGGTAATACGTAGCGCCAGATCGATGCCGTCATCAATCAAATCCAGATAGCGGTCTTCAAGCCGCAGACAGACGTCCACGCCAGGGTTGCGGGTGAGAAACTCCATCATTAACGGATGGATCACGAAACGTCCAACGGCTTTAGGCACGCTGAGGGTGAGTTTCCCCTGTGCCACCTCCTGCGTACTGCTGGCAGAATCCATTGCCTGACGAGCCGACTCCAGCATCTCCAGCGCATGCGTATATACCGTTTTTCCGGCATCGCTCAGGCGTAGTTTTCGCGTGCTGCGGTGCAGCAACTTGCAGCCCATCTCATGTTCCAGCCGCGAGACGCTGCGACTTACCGCCGAGGGCGTTGCTCCGGAAAGGCGGGCGACGGCAGAAAAGCTGCCCTGTTCGACAATCTGCACAAACAGGGCGAGGTCGGGGAGTAAATTCAGGTTCATTTGTGCCCTTGAAGCAAAGGTGCATTGATGAGAGACAGGATTATCGTCATGGATAATATCAATATACTGTCCTGACAGAGAGGAGGACAACCATGACTGAACGTCTTTATTACACCCACGACGAGACCGAAGCGCGCGCTCAGGTACTGCGCTGTCAGACAGAAGCCGATGGCCGTTATGCCATTGAACTGGACCAGACGCTGTTTCACCCGCAGGGCGGTGGGCAGCCGTCCGACCGCGGCTGGATTGGCGAGGTTGCCGTTGAAAGCGTTGTTGCGCGAGGCGACAGCGTTATGCATATCGTTGCCCAACCGCTGCCGCCTGGAGAGGTGGTGATTCGCGTCGATGAATCTACCCGGCAATTGCACGCGCGACTGCACTCTGCGGGGCATCTGATTGGGCTGGCGGGGGAACGCTGCGGCTGGCATCCCACCAAGGCGCACCACTGGCCGGGAGAAGGGCGGATAACCTTCAGTGCCGCGGCCAATGCCGCTATGCCGGAGGCCAGCGCGCTCCTGGCGATGATCGCAGGTTGGCAGGCGGAGAACCTACCGCGCCATCTGACTTATGAAGACGGGCTACGTCGGGTCGGGTTTGGCCTGTTGCCGGCCTATCCCTGTGGCGGAACGCATGTCGCCAGCCTGTCTGAGTTGGGGAGCGTGACAATAACGCAGATGAAAATGAAAAAAGGGCAGCTGATCGTGAGTTATACGCTGGAGTGAGCGGCAACGCTGCCGGGCTTTTGTGTGATATCAGTAACAAAGTCGCCCGTTTTATCGAAGGTTAATCGATTAATCTGCTAATCTGATGCTGTTGTTCTCCTCGGGCCGGAGACAAATATGAATCCTTCCTTTATTCAGCCACCGCAGGTGGACTGGGCCAGTGGCGCACTCTCCAATGGCCCGTTATTACGTAAATCAACGCGCATTGCGGATCTTACGCAGGTGTTTGCCGATGAGCGCGCGCGTCAGGGAATGACGGGCGAGCAGGTCGTTTATGATGTGGAAATGTTTGATACCTCTTCAGCGGAAGGGGAGCTCTATACCGGGGTTACCCATCTCTATCCTGGGAAAGTCGGCAACGAATATTTTATGACCCGTGGGCATTTCCATGCCCGTCGTGAACAGGGTGAAGTCTACTTTGGCCTGCGCGGTAGCGGCCTGCTGCTTTTGCAAGATGAGCAGGGACAGGCGCGTCTGGAGAAGGTCTTTCCCGGGTCTGTGCATATTATTCCTGGGTTCACCGCCCATCGGTTAATTAATACCGGCAGTGAAATGCTCTCCGCGCTGGCCGTATGGCCCGGCGTGGCCGGGCACGATTATGCTTCGCTGGTAAACGGCTTTGCACTGCGCGTCTTTGAAGAAAATCAGACGATCCAGGCAAAGGAGGTGCAGAATGGCTAAGTCTGGTTATCCCTCCGGGCTGGATATGGCGATCCATCACCGGCCGCTGGGTTTTAGCTACGGCAATGATGTTACCGGACCGATGCCGGAAATCCGTCGTCTCGATCAAATTCGTGCTTCGCTGCGGGATCCCCACTGCGAAGGGCCGGAAGAGGTGTATGCGATTGCCATGGATGTGGCGCGGATGCAGGATCGCGAAGAGCTGAAAAAACGCATGCTGCTGTTTGGCGTGGTGACCTATGCCGCCGGGCGACTGGGGGAGGAACCGGTACGCAGTCAGGGGCATGTTCATCGCATCAGCCAGCACAGCGGCTGGTCGCCACCGGAGCTGTATGAAATCTGGCAGGGAAAAGCCATTATCTACATGCAGGAGTACGTGGAAGATGATCCTGGCCGCTGCTTTGCGGTCATTGCCGGACCGGGAGAAAAGGTGCTGGTGCCGCCCGGATGGGGGCATGCCACTATTTCTGCGAGTCCCGACGAGCCCTTAACCTTTGGCGCCTGGTGCGACCGTGAGTACGGTTTTGAATATGAGGGCGTGCGGGCGCGCAAAGGGCTGGCCTGGTATCCGTTGCTACAGGATAAACAGATTATCTGGTTGCATAATGCGCACTATATTCCCGGGCGGTTACAGGCGATTACGCCCCGGCAGTATACGGAGTTTGGCATCACTTCCGCGCCAATTTATCAGCAGTTTATTGACGATCCTGCTCGTTTCCAGTTTATCTCTCGTCCGGATAAAACCGCAGAATTATGGCGAAATTTTCATCCATAGCAAAACCGGGGCATGGACTAATGCTGGTCACTTAAGGTGGCCAGCATTTTTTATGATTAATCGCAGATCTGGGTGATACCGTAATAACGAAACCCCTTGCAGCACCGCATAAAAAAATCGGCAATCTCTGTGAGATGACCGATTTTTACACCACTGCCGGATCGCTCAGCCGACCCTTAAACGATCGGCGCTGAGCGATCGGTTATCTTCAACACCGCATCCGGTATTAGCCGGCAAACAGGCCGCTCACCACGCCGAGCGCAGCCAGTACCAGCAGCAGCAACATCGCTTTCACCGGTGAAACTCCGCGTTTGGCCATCAAATACCATGTCCCCAGCACCACAATAAGCGGCAGCAGCTGCGGGAAGATGCCATCCAGCATCTGCTGAACGTGAATGTTGACCCCGTCTTTGGTGATGAACTCCAGTCCGGTGCCAAGCTTAACGTAGCTCGCCGCCACGCCGCCCATTACGAAGACGCCCAGCAGCGACAAGGCTTCGCGCAGGCGGGTAGACTTGCTGCTGACCAGCATCTCTACCGAGCCGGAACCCATTTTGTAGCCTTTGAGAAACAGAAACCACGAGCCGGGAATGATAATGCCGAGCCAGGCGATGATATAAAACAGTGGCCCGAGAATGCTGCCGCCGGCCGCCAGTGCCATACCGATACTCAACAGGATCGGGATTAGCATACCCGGGATCATCGAGTCGCCGATCCCGGCGATCGGGCCCATCAGGCCAACTTTCAAGGTGTTGATCGTTTCACCATCGATAGGCTCGCCGTTGGCTTTTTTCTCTTCCAGTCCCAGCACCATACCGTTGACGATCGCGCCGATCTGCGGTTCGGTGTTATAGAACGATGCATGGCGGCGCAGCATTTCGGTCCGCTGGGCGGCATCAGGGTAGAGTTTTTTCGCCACCGGCAGCATGCTCAGGCAAAAGCCGAAGGATTCCAGGCGTTCAAAGCTCATTGAGGACAAGTTGTGCATCATCCACGCACGCCAGCAGCGGCGCAGGTCTTTGCGGGTCAGGGTACGGTCTTCCATCAGAATTCATCCTCATCATCGACGACCGGTTTTGCGCCTGGACTCTGCTGCGGTTCCGGTTTGTAGTTGTAATGGATTAGCGCCAGCAGCGAGCCCACGATCACCAGCGCGACCATATTGAGCTTTAAAAAGACGATGCAGACGAAACCGACGAGAAAATAGATCAGCATGGTGTAGTTTTTGATGATCTGTTTGAGCAGGATAGCGATCCCCACCGCAGGCAGAATGCCGCCCAGGACGTTCATCGTCGACAGAATGATTTTGGGCAGGCTGTCCATAAAGCCGCTGATGTACTGCGCGCCAAAATAGACGGCGATAAAGGTCGGCACGAAGCGTAAAACAAAGTTCGTGGCCTGGGGCCAGATGGCGCTGTTGAGGTAGATCCCGCGCTCATCGCCGCGATCCAGCGCGACGTCGGCCCGGTGGTTCCAGAAAGAGTTCAGTACCATCATGGCGTTAAACAAAATGGTCCCGGCGATGCCGATTGTGGCCGCCAGTGCTACTGCTACTTCCGGCCCTTTTCCTGACAGGATCCCCAGCGCAATGGCCGGGTAGGCCACGAAGTTGAGGTCGGCCGGCATCGACCCGCCGGGTGTCACCATCGCGATATAGACGGCCTGGACCGCCACGCCTATCATAATGCCGGTTTTTACATCCCCGAGAATCAGCCCGACCAGCATGCCGGAAACCAGTGGCCGGGTAATCAAATACCAGCCGCCGGTCAGCCCCAAAAGCCAGGGGCTACTGAGGGCGCCCAGATAGCAAAGAAAGCCTATCAACGTCGCTTCGATAATCATCATCCGCTCCTTATTTCAGCTTCTGCCGGGCGTCCTGCCAGCTGTAGCAGCCGGCGTCCGGGACCAGGCGAAATTCAACAAGATGTCCGTGCTGTACCAGCCAGTCAAAAGCGGCAATCTCATCCGCATTGACCGATTGATTCGGCCCAATAGTCCGGGTATCGGCGCGGGCGCTCATTGGGCCAACATTAATTTTTCCGTTGGCATTTTTCAGGCTGATACCGGCTTCTTCGATGCGCTGCAGGGTGAGCGGGGATTTCCCTATCACGAAGTAGCGTTTATCGCTGGCGATCACTTTGGGTAATTTTTCGATAGCCGTTGCGGTATCGAACAACCAGACTTTGGTGTCCTGAACTGCGCCTTTCATTACCGATGAGAGCAGCGGATCGGCCGCGACGGCGTCGTCAATGGCGACGATGCCATCACAGGGCAGCTCTTTGGCCCAGCGTGTCACGAGCTGCCCATGAATAACGCGGTCGTCGATACGTACAAAAGAGATACTCATAACAGTTTCCTTTAAAAATCATCGGACTGAACGGTTAACGTCGGGGCGGCCATAACCAGCGTTGGCACGGTTAGCGCCAGCAACTGGGTGGCCGCGTCGTGCACATCCGTTAAATGGTGAACCTCGTCGCTTTGTAGCAACATCGGGAAATTGACCCCCGCCACAACGGCGACAGGGGGGATCGTCAGGGGTGAAAATGCATGCTGGCAGGCAACGTTCCACGGGGTGCCGCTTTGCATATCGCACAGCACCAGCACGCCATCGGCGTTTTGCCCGGCGCTAGCCAGCGTGCGGGCAAAATCCTGTCGGAAACCTTCAATACCGGCCTGCTCACCGAGCGTTACGGCAAAAACATGAGGTAATTCACCGTAAACCATCCGGCCACTCTCAAGCAGGGCATTCGCCAGCGGGCCGTGAGTAGCAACAATAATGTTGATCATGCGCTTATCCTCTTACCCAGGCTTTTATGGTCGCGAGCTGTTGCCCTACGCCTTTACCCGACGGCGAAATACGATATTCACCCACCGCGGCGGGAATAATAAAGGTCTCGGCATAGTGGACGACGAACGGCTCGAAGGCGCCGTCTGGGCTGTCAACGACGGCCTCCGCACCTTCGACCAGATTGAGTACGTTCACGCCACCCTGCGTATGATGGGTCACCGGCGCGGTGAACCAGTGGCGGCGCGTTTCGATAAATTCACGTTCATGCATCCCGGTTCGTTCTTCACGCCAGCCTTCACCTTCGGCGACGGGCTCAATCTGGTTCACCAGATTGCTGGCAACCCAGCGGGTGTCGCGCTGCCAGTCGATAACCTGCTCCCCATGCTCCAGATGGACAGGGCGCGGCAGGCCATCTAACCCTAAACGACCCCAGTCCCACAGTTTGAAGGTAAAAATATACGGCGTGGCGCTGATTTCGAGCACCATCGTGCCGCTGCCCGAGCAGTGAACCGTGCCGGCAGGGATCAGGAAGTGATCGTGCTTACGCGCCGGGATCTGGTTAACAAAGCGGGTATCATCGAAGGCTTTCTCACCGCGCGCGGCGGCTTTAAGATCGTCCAGCATCGCCTGCGGATCGGTTCCCGTTTTGGTTCCCAGATAGACCACCGCATGCGGCTGTGCTTCGAGGATGTAATAGCTCTCATCCTGGGTATAGTGCATACCAAACTGCTGCTGGATGTATTCGGTGACGGGATGGACCTGGAAGCTCAGATTCTGACCGCCGATGGTGTCCAGAAAATCAAAGCGGATAGGAAATTCAGCACCAAACCGCGCGTGAACTTTCTCGCCAAGCAGCGCACGCGGATGGAGCAGAACCAGGTCTTGTGAGGGGATCTCGATCCGCACCTGACCAAAGCGCAGTAACAGGCTGTTTTCCTCGGGCACGCAATCAAAACACCATGCGTAATTGGGCGCGGAGGGATCGAGATCGAATTGCTGTTTCATCCACTGGCCGCCCCAGACGCCGGGATCGAAGAACGGAGCGACGCGGAACGGGCGGGTGGTGGTTTGCTGAAGTCCGGCGCGCAGCGCCTCACCGCTGACCAGCGTCGGCGCCTCTTTTTGCGTCGTATCGAGCAGGTAGTCGGCGCGTTTGAGCAACGGCGTTTTGTGGCGGTCGAAAACGCGCCATTCAATAAAAAAGGCACGTTTATAGCGACGGAGGATGTCTTCGTCCTGGTTGTCCGCTCCCCAGTTTCCCAGGCCGTCATGGCGCATTCGCTGCTGGATTTCCCAACGTGGCATATCGGCATAGACCAACAGATCGCCCGGATGGACGAGGGTGGCTCCTGGACCATAAATAACGATGACGCCTTCCGTCACGGCGTCAACCTGCTGGCGCAGCTGATGCAATGTGTCGGCGTTAAAAAACTCATCCAGATGATGACAGGAGAGGACCCCAAAAACACGGTCGTCGGTGAGGTTGCGGGCCAGTAAATCGTGGAGCGCCTGCTCATCGCGACGGGCGGATTCGACGTTCAGTACCAGGGCCGCGTTCAGTGAGGGCAGAAGGTGCTGCTCAAGCTCGTCAAGCCGCACGCCCGGATAGCAGTCCACAACCAGTACGGTTCTGGAGGAGGTTGAAGTCCTGAGGTTAAGCGCTGCAAGGATGGATTCCCAGCCCTGCCAGGCCTGGTCGCCAAAGCCCTGAACGACAACTTCAGGGAATTTATGATAAGTCGTTTGCATTGTTTGTCTCCGTATTGGCTAAATTAAGATTAATCGATTAACCTTGTTTTGACAGTATGGTTAACGCGATTAACCCGCCATAATGAGCAAGTAAAGCGCCAAAATGGGCGTTATTGTGAGTCCTGTCACAAGGAAAAATGCGATGTTTAGGTTATTCGATTAACCTTCGGTGAACGAACGGGAGAGAACATGACAACAGTGACGCTGGCGCAGGTAGCAGAACGGGCGGGAGTCTCCACAGCGACCGTTTCGATGGTGCTGCGTAATCGAGGGCGGATTTCACAAGCCACGCGCGAACGGGTGCTGAAAGCGCTGGATGAGGCCGGGTATGTCTACAATCAGACCGCTGCCAACCTGCGTAATCGCAGCAGCAATCAGGTTGGGCTGCTGCTGCACGATATTACGAACCCGTTTTACGGCGAGATGACGGCAGGGTTGAGCCATGAAATGGAGCGGCATGATTTGCTGTTATTTCTGGCAAACAGCGAAGAGTCAGGTGAGCGGCAGCAAAAATTTGTCGATTCACTCATGCGTAATAACGCCTGTGGCATGGTGCTATGCGCAGCGCGAGAAACTCCGACCTCATTTTTTGACGCACTGAAAAGGCGCAATATCCCCGCCATCATGGTGGTGCGCCCGCTCAGCGATCCGGATTTTGATTTTGTTGGCACCGATAACTTTCTCGGTACCCAAATGGCCACGGCGCACCTGCTGAAAATGGGGCACCGGCATATTGCGTTTATCGGCGGTAGCCTGAGTTCCGGCACCCGTGCTCAGCGAATTGGCGGGTTTACCAGTACGCTGCTGGAGAGCGGGATTTCACCCAATCCAGAGTGGATTGTCACGGCCCAGGCCAGCCAGATTGATGGTGCGAAAGTCGCTGAAGCACTGCTGACCCGCTATCCGGAAATCACCGCCGCGGTTTGTTATCAGGATATTGTCGCCCTTGGCGTGATGCAGGCGCTGCGTAAGACCGGGCGTGAGCCGGGCCAGGATTTTGCGCTGGTAGGCTTCGACGATATTACCGAAGCGGCCCTGGTTCAGCCTGCGCTGACGACCGTTTCGGTGGCGGCGAAAGAGATTGGCCGCAAAGCCGGTGAGCTGCTGTTTAGTCGAATTCAGGGCAATGATGAGCCGCCGAAACGTATTATTCTGCCGCCGGCGCTGGTGATCCGCGAGTCTTGTGGTTTTCGATTGAGGGCATAAAGGCCGGTTCGCATAAGAAACGACGCCAGCATATAGTTTTTACTGATATCGAACGCCGTTTGTCATAAATTTCTAATTATCGGTGTTTTAGAGTAGCGGCTCATCGACGGGCTGGTTAATCTGAAAACAATTTACGTTAAGTTAACAAAAGAGAATAGCTATGCATGATGCACAAATCCGCGTGGCCATCGCGGGCGCGGGCGGCCGGATGGGACGCCAGTTGATTCAGGCCGTACAGCAGATGGACGGCGTAGCGCTGGGGGCCGCGCTGGAGCGTGAAGGTTCTTCCCTGCTCGGCAGCGATGCCGGCGAGCTGGCCGGCGCTGGTAACGCCGGTGTGGTGGTGCAAAGCAGCCTGGCGGCGGTCAAAGATGATTTTGACGTGCTGATCGATTTCACTCGTCCGGAAGGCACCTTAAACCACCTGGCTTTCTGCCGCGAACACGACAAAGGGATGGTGATTGGCACCACCGGTTTTGATGAGGCAGGGAAACAGGCTATTCGCGATGCGGCGCAGGATATTGCTATCGTTTTCGCGGCTAATTTCAGCGTCGGCGTGAACGTGCTGTTAAAGCTGCTGGAAAAAGCGGCGAAGGTGATGGGCGACTACACCGATATCGAGATTATTGAAGCGCACCACCGCCACAAAGTGGATGCGCCGTCGGGCACCGCCCTGGCGATGGGCGAGGCGATTGCCGGCGCGTTGAACAAAGATCTGAAGGATATCGCGGTCTACAGCCGTGAAGGTCACACCGGCGAACGTGTCCCGGGGACTATTGGCTTCGCCACCGTGCGCGCCGGGGATATTGTCGGTGAACATACCGCGATGTTTGCCGATATTGGTGAGCGTATTGAAATCAGCCATAAAGCCTCCAGCCGGATGACTTTTGCCAATGGTGCCGTTCGTTCCGCATTATGGTTAAAAGAGAAGAAATCAGGCCTTTTTGATATGCGTGATGTGCTTGAATTGAATGCTTTATAAGGTTTATTACCCATCGTGATGTGGTTATTGCATTCAATATGTAATTGATTGCAAAGGGCAATATTTTATTGCCCTTTTTATTTTTGAGCGTTTTGTGATTATAATCCTATGAAGTTTCTATAACTTGTACTTATCTCTTCTTTTTCTGTTGTGTTATTGTAAATTTTGACCATCTGGTCTACTTTTTTGCTCTGGCACGCTCACTTTTTCAATCTTCCAGGTCCGCAAGCGTTTTCTTAGCATAGTTAGTTGATCTTTTTGCCTGCTAAAGCAGTGTGAAGTGTCCAGTGACGTAAAAATAGATTAAAAATATCGGCTTTAAGTTGACTTTTACCCGACATCTCTCCAGAATGCCGCCGTTTGCCAGAAATCCATAGGTAAGCAAATTTGCATTGATTCATGCTACACATATGCATTAATATGCAAATAAAGTGAGTGAATATTCTCTGGAGGGTGTTTTGATTAAGTCAGCGCTATTGGTTCTGGAAGACGGAACCCAGTTTCACGGTCGGGCCATCGGGGCAACGGGCACGGCGGTTGGGGAAGTCGTTTTCAATACTTCAATGACCGGTTATCAAGAAATCCTCACTGATCCCTCCTATTCCCGCCAAATCGTCACTCTTACTTATCCCCATATTGGTAATGTCGGCACCAACGCCGCCGATGAAGAATCTTCTCAGGTACATGCTCAGGGTCTGGTTATTCGCGACCTGCCGCTGATTGCCAGCAACTTCCGTAATACCGAAGACCTTTCTTCTTACCTGAAGCGCCATAACATCGTGGCGATTGCCGATATCGATACCCGTAAGCTGACGCGTTTGCTGCGTGAAAAAGGCGCACAGAACGGCTGCATCATCGTGGGTGATAACCTGGATGCACAGCTGGCGCTGGAAAAAGCCAAAGCGTTCCCTGGCCTGAACGGCATGGACCTGGCGAAAGAAGTCACCACTTCAGAAACCTACAGCTGGACGCAGGGGAGCTGGACGCTGGCGGGCGACCTGCCGGAAGCGAAGGCGGAAAGCGAGCTGCCGTTCCACGTCGTAGCCTACGATTTTGGCGCCAAGCGTAACATCCTGCGTATGCTGGTAGACCGCGGCTGCCGCCTGACGGTTGTCCCGGCAAAAACCTCTGCCGAAGAAGTGCTGAAGATGAATCCGGATGGCATCTTCCTGTCCAACGGTCCTGGTGACCCGGCGCCGTGCGACTACGCCATTGAAGCGATTGAAAAATTCCTCGAGACCGATATTCCGGTATTTGGCATCTGCCTTGGCCATCAGCTGCTGGCGCTGGCGAGCGGAGCGAAGACCGTTAAGATGAAGTTCGGCCACCACGGCGGCAACCACCCGGTTAAAGACATTGATAATAACGTGGTGATGATTACTGCCCAGAACCACGGTTTTGCGGTAGACGAAGCCTCCATGCCGGCTAACCTGCGCGTGACCCACAAGTCACTGTTCGACGGTACGTTACAGGGCATCCACCGCACCGACAAACCGGCATTCAGCTTCCAGGGACACCCGGAAGCGAGCCCAGGCCCGCACGATGCCGCGCCGTTGTTCGACCATTTTATTGCGTTAATTGAGCAGTACCGCCAGTCCGCGAAATAATCAGGAGAAAAAAGCCATGCCAAAACGTACAGACATAAAAAGCATCCTGATTCTTGGCGCTGGCCCGATCGTTATCGGCCAGGCTTGTGAATTTGACTACTCTGGCGCCCAGGCCTGTAAGGCCCTGCGTGAAGAAGGCTACCGCGTCATTCTGGTGAACTCGAACCCGGCCACCATCATGACCGACCCTGAAATGGCCGATGCGACCTACATTGAGCCTATCCACTGGGAAGTCGTGCGCAAAATCATCGAAAAAGAGCGCCCGGATGCCGTACTGCCAACTATGGGTGGCCAGACGGCGCTGAACTGTGCGCTGGAGCTGGAACGTCAGGGCGTGCTGGCCGAGTTTGGTGTC
Organism: Klebsiella sp. I138; assembly: GCF_051131765.1. Lineage (NCBI taxonomy): Bacteria > Pseudomonadati > Pseudomonadota > Gammaproteobacteria > Enterobacterales > Enterobacteriaceae > Klebsiella > Klebsiella sp. I138. The sequence goes on along the minus strand of NZ_CP180447.1, from coordinate 3,318,093 downwards.
ACTATGATCGGCGCCACCGCCGACGCAATTGATAAAGCGGAAGACCGTCGTCGCTTCGATGTGGCGATGAAGAAAATCGGTCTGGATACCGCCCGTTCCGGTATTGCCCACACGATGGAAGAAGCGCTGGCGGTTGCCGCTGACGTGGGCTACCCGTGTATTATCCGTCCCTCCTTCACCATGGGCGGCACCGGCGGCGGTATTGCTTACAACCGCGAAGAGTTTGAAGAAATTTGTACCCGCGGGCTGGATCTCTCTCCAACCAACGAGCTGCTGATTGATGAATCGCTGATCGGCTGGAAAGAGTACGAAATGGAAGTGGTACGCGATAAGAACGATAACTGCATCATCGTCTGCTCCATCGAAAACTTCGACGCCATGGGTATTCACACCGGCGACTCCATCACCGTTGCACCGGCGCAAACCCTGACCGATAAAGAATACCAGGTGATGCGTAACGCTTCGATGGCGGTACTGCGTGAAATCGGCGTGGAAACCGGCGGTTCCAACGTACAGTTCTCTGTGAACCCGAAAGACGGTCGTCTGATTGTTATCGAAATGAACCCGCGTGTATCACGCTCTTCCGCGCTGGCGTCTAAAGCAACCGGGTTCCCGATTGCCAAAGTGGCGGCAAAACTGGCGGTGGGTTACACCCTGGATGAGCTGATGAACGACATCACCGGCGGTCGTACGCCGGCCTCGTTCGAACCGTCCATCGACTACGTCGTGACCAAGATCCCACGCTTTAACTTTGAAAAATTTGTTGGCGCGAATGACCGCCTGACGACACAGATGAAATCTGTTGGCGAAGTGATGGCAATTGGCCGCACCCAACAGGAATCGCTGCAGAAAGCGCTGCGCGGCCTGGAAGTGGGCGCAACCGGCTTTGACCCGAAAGTCAGCCTGGATGACCCGGAAGCGCTGACCAAAATTCGCCGCGAGCTGAAAGATGCTGGCGCCGAGCGTATCTGGTATATCGCCGACGCATTCCGCGCGGGCTTGTCGATTGACGGCGTCTTCAACCTGACCAACATCGATCGCTGGTTCCTGGTACAGATTGAAGAACTGGTGCGCCTGGAAGAGAAAGTGGAAGAGATGGGCATCAACGGCCTTGATGCTGACTTCCTGCGGATGCTTAAGCGTAAAGGCTTTGCCGATGCACGTCTGGCAAAACTGGCGGGCGTTCGTGAAGCGGAAATTCGCAAGCTGCGCGACCAGTACAACCTGCACCCGGTCTACAAACGCGTCGATACCTGTGCGGCGGAATTCTCGACGGATACCGCTTACATGTACTCAACCTATGAAGACGAGTGTGAAGCCAATCCGTCGGTTGACCGCGATAAAATTATGGTCCTTGGCGGCGGTCCGAACCGTATTGGCCAGGGTATCGAATTCGACTACTGCTGCGTGCATGCCTCGCTGGCGCTGCGCGAAGATGGTTACGAGACCATTATGGTTAACTGTAACCCGGAAACGGTGTCTACCGACTACGACACGTCCGACCGCCTGTACTTTGAGCCGGTCACCCTGGAAGACGTACTGGAAATCGTCCGTATCGAGAAGCCGAAGGGCGTTATCGTTCAGTACGGTGGCCAGACCCCGCTGAAGCTGGCGCGTGCGCTGGAAGCCGCAGGCGTACCGGTTATCGGTACCAGCCCGGATGCAATTGACCGCGCGGAAGACCGCGAACGTTTCCAGCAGGCGGTTGACCGTCTGAAGCTGAAACAACCGGCCAACGCCACCGTCACCGCCATTGAGATGGCCGTTGAAAAGGCGAAAGAGATTGGCTACCCGCTGGTGGTACGTCCGTCCTACGTCCTTGGTGGTCGGGCAATGGAAATCGTTTACGACGAAGCTGACCTGAAGCGGTATTTCCAGACTGCGGTCAGCGTCTCTAACGATGCGCCGGTTCTGCTGGACCGCTTCCTTGACGACGCGGTAGAAGTCGACGTTGACGCTATCTGCGACGGCGAAATGGTGCTGATTGGTGGCATCATGGAGCACATCGAGCAGGCGGGCGTGCACTCCGGCGACTCCGCATGTTCTCTGCCGGCCTACACCCTGAGCCAGGAAATTCAGGATGTGATGCGCGAGCAGGTGCAGAAGCTGGCCTTCGAACTGCAGGTCCGTGGCCTGATGAACGTCCAGTTCGCGGTGAAAAACAACGAAGTCTATCTGATTGAAGTGAACCCGCGTGCGGCACGTACCGTCCCGTTCGTCTCTAAAGCCACCGGTGTCCCGCTGGCCAAAGTAGCAGCGCGCGTGATGGCTGGCCAGACTCTGGCACAGCAGGGCGTGACCAAAGAGATTATTCCGCCGTACTACTCGGTGAAAGAAGTGGTCCTGCCGTTCAACAAATTCCCGGGCGTTGACCCGCTGTTAGGGCCAGAAATGCGCTCTACCGGTGAAGTCATGGGCGTAGGACGTACCTTCGCGGAAGCGTTCGCGAAAGCGCAGCTGGGCAGCAGCTCAACCATGAAAAAACAGGGCCGCGCGCTGCTCTCCGTTCGCGAAGGCGACAAAGAGCGTGTGGTTGACCTGGCGGCGAAACTGCTGAAGTTCGGTTTCGAACTGGATGCCACCCACGGCACCGCGATTGTGCTGGGTGAAGCCGGTATCAACCCGCGTCTGGTGAACAAGGTGCATGAAGGTCGTCCGCACATTCAGGACCGTATCAAGAATGGCGAATACACCTACATCATCAACACCACCGAAGGTCGTCAGGCGATTGAAGACTCCAAGCTGATTCGCCGCAGCGCCCTGCAGTACAAAGTGCATTACGACACCACCCTGAACGGCGGTTTCGCGACGGCAATGGCGCTGAACGCCAACGCTATCGAGAAGGTGACCTCGGTGCAGGAAATGCATGCGCAAATTAAAAAATAAGCCGTCCCGCTAAAGCCGGGTCACGGAACAACAAGGGCTGACGCGAAATCGTCGGCCCTTTTTTTATCCAGGCCATCTTCGGAGAGTTCTGCTTTTAACTGCCCGCCAGGTGAGGCTAACTATAGTTAGCATCATAACGATATCAATTGACGGAAAGACAGGAGGATACAATGCGGAACAAAATTCTGATGGCATCCGCGCTGGCGGCGACGGCAATATTGTTTGTGGCGGGGTGTTCATCGAACCAGTCGCTGAAAACGACCGATGGCAAAACGATCGTGACTGATGGCAAGCCGCAGGTAGATGATGACACCGGTATGGTGTCTTACAAAAATGCGGAAACCGGCCGGACTGAACAGATCAATCGCGATCAGGTGAAGTCAATGGACGAGCTGGATAATTAAAGGCAGTCCAGGGCCCCGCGAAGGATCTCGTGGGGCCGGCTACGGCAGGGTGTTACAGCAGAGCGTTATCTATCTTCACGATAATTTTGCGCAGCGGTGCGCCGGCATCCATGGCGCCCATTGGGCGGTGCAGTTCACCCGGAAACAAAATTGCCAGCTCTTCCGGATGCAGATGAATCAGCGTTTCGCTGCTAATTTCCTCGCAAAAACCAATATCATGGGCTTCCTTGAACGGCCCGTCGGCAACGATTGGCAGGCCCTTGTTGCCGGCGCCGATAATTTCAACGCCCGCCAGCACAATATGAATATCAATATACTGACGATGAAATTCCGGGCGCTGCTCCGTCAGCGGGCGCGTCTGACCTTCGACAACGGTAAAAAACAGGTTATCGCCATCGACCGTATATTTTCCCGGCGGTAGCGCGTGAGGGTCCTGCTGGGCAACGGCCTGCAGCGCTTTTTTAATCACCGCCGGATAGAATGCATTTTTTGCGGCGGCGCTTAAGGTATCGATAATCATGCCGGAACTCCCTGTGCTGGTTGAGGCTGAAGTAATGTGAGCGAGTGCGCCACGATGGTTGCCACGTCGGGAGCGATATCAACGGCCACGATATCGCGTTCGCTGGCGTCCGGCGTTTCCAGGGCCGCAAACTGGCTTCGCAGCAGCGCTTCCGGCATAAAGTGGCCCTTGCGCGCCTGCATCCGTTGCAAAATACAGTCGTAGTCGCCGGTCAGCCACAGGAAGCGTAAATGGGGGTTGCCCTCGCGCAGCTGGTTGCGGTAGCGCTTTTTCAACGCCGAGCACACCAGCACGCCGGATTCGTTTTTCTGCCCGAGGCTAAAAATCACATCGCCAATACGTTCCAGCCACGGCTGGCGATCGTTATCATCCAGCGGCTGACTGGCGGCCATTTTGAGGATGTTCTGCCGTGGATGAAGATCGTCACCGTCGATAAACTTTGCGCCAAGCGCCTGGGCCAGCGCCTGACCGACGGTCGTCTTGCCGGTGCCCGATACGCCCATCAAAATAATGCATTGCCCTGCCATAGTGTGCTCCTTAATCAGACGGCAACCAGCATGCCGCCGTCGACGAACAACAGGTGACCGTTAACGAAATCGGACGCTTTGGACGAGAGGAATACCGCCGCCCCGACCAGCTCTTGCGGATCGCCCCAGCGGTTGGCAGGCGTACGTTTGCACAGCCAGTCGGTGAAGGCGCGATCGTCCACCAGAGCCTGGGTCATGGCGGTTTTAAAGTAGCCCGGCGCGATACCGTTGACCTGAATGTTATAGCGCGCCAGCTCGACGCACATACCGCGAGTCAACATTTTGACCGCGCCTTTGGCGGCGGCGTAGGGCGTAATTGTGTCGCGTCCCAGCTCGCTCTGCATGGAACAGATATTGACGATTTTTCCGCACTGACGGTTCACCATGCGTTTGGCTACGGCCTGAGAGACAAGAAATACCGCGGTCTGGTTAACGGAAATAACGTCATTCCATTCCTGTACCGGAAATTCAGTAAACGGATGGCGGCGCTGAATACCCGCATTGTTAAATAACACATCAATAGTGCCGATTTCTTCTTCGATTTTAGCAATGGCATTTTCGACGGCGTCGGCATCGGTAACATTAAATACGGCCGAATGGGCAATCGCGCCTTCATCACGTAATTTCATGACCGCATCATCTGCTCGGGACGCTGAAATATCGTTGATAATAATTTCTGCGCCATATTGTGCAAGGCCCTGCGCCATGACAAAACCAATGCCTTGTCCCGCGCCAGTAATTAAAATACGTTTGCCTTGTAAGCTGAAAAGATCTTTCATCTTGATATCCTGATTAACGGCTGAATATAAATGATGTTGTGCGTGTTCAAATGACCTGCGCCAATAACGCCTACTGGGACAGGTTGTTAATTCCTGACAGGCAAACAACATGACCCGCAGCAACCTGTGCTCTATCTCACGTATTTTTGCCGGGTAAATCTGTGATGGAGATCACTCAAAAGGGTGTTACGAAAAGGGGTTACGCTAAACGTGAAGCCGGGTGGAAATTACCGCTGCTCAAGGGGTTAACAGCGGAAGGGTTCGATTCTCTTTTTCTTCAGCGGCAGGCATAATGGCCTGATGCCGTGGATGTATTCGACAGGTCAATAGATGAAAGCACAACGCATTACGCTCAATGATATTGCAGCGCTGGCCGGCGTAACGAAGATGACCGTCAGCCGCTATTTACGCACTCCGGACAAAGTGAAACCGGAGACGGCGGAGCGTATCGCCAGCGTGATTGCAGAAATTGGCTACGAGCCCGATCCCGATAACCCGGCGATGACCAGCGTCGTCGTTCCACGCATTGGCGTGCTTATTCCTTCTTTTCATAATCAAATCTTCGCCGACCTGTTGGCCGGAATTGAGTCAGTGACCGCCGCCCATGGCTATCAGACGCTGGTGGTTAACTACGATTACGACCGCCAGCGTGAAGAAGAGCAGATTGCCGCCGTGCTGGCCTTTCATGTCAAAGGATTGCTGCTGACCGAGTCGGTCCATACCCTGCGGGCGGATAAATACCTTAATGCGGCCAAAATACCCATCGCTGAAGTGATGGGGCTGGCGGAGAACCCCGGGCGTATCAATGTCGGTTTTGATAACTTCAAAGCCGGTTTTGACATGACCAATATGCTGCTGGCGAGCGGCAAACGGCACATTATCTATTTCGGTTCGATGTCTGATGTGCGCGACGAGCAGCGCTACGCCGGCTATTGCCAGGCGATGGAGAATGCAGGACTGGCGACCGGGCGTATTGCGCCAAATAAGGTGTCATCGGTGTCGATCGGTACCGGCATGATGAACCTGGCGCGGCAGATGTATGCCACCATGGACGGCATTCTATGCACTAATGACGACCTGGCAGTCGGCGTGTTACAGGAGTGCCTCGCATCGGGTATCGCCGTACCGCAGGAGCTGGCGATCGCGGGTTTTCATGGCCTGGAGATTGGCCAGATTATCACGCCGCGCCTGGCCAGCGTCCTGACTCCGCGCTATGAAATGGGGAAGGTCGCCACTGAGATTTTGATTAAGAAAATCAAAGGGCTGCCAACCATTGAAAAAGTTGATCTGCACTATCGCCTGTCGATGGGCGAAACCATTTAACCGCTCTCTGAGCGGCGGCGCGGCGGTGTTAGCAAAACGTTAACGTCGCCTCGAACGACCCCTCGCCATACATGGGTTTTGTCTTAGCGATCACGGACACGGTAACAGCATTTTTTAACACGATTCAGCGTGATGTAGATCGCAAAACGCCCCGCTAAAAAACCGTTTGATAGTGGCTACTGTCGTAATAAACCGTCAAACAGGTGATCTGATGAAGAGTACTATTACCCGCGCCGTTCTTTTAGTGGCCCCCGTTATCGATGCTTTGCAGGAACAGCTGGCGGCCGACTTCCCGCTGCTGCGTCTGTACGAGCAGGACGATCCCATCGGATTTTTACGCGAGCAGGGGGAGAACATCGCCGCCGTCGTTACCCGAGGGGATATCGGGGTGCAGAACAGCGTCCTGGAACTGCTGCCGCATGTGGGTCTGATTGCCATTTTCGGCGTTGGTACCGATGCGGTGGATTTAGAGTATGTTCGTTCCCGGCGGATTCAGGTTTCAATTACCTCCGGCGTGTTGACCAACGACGTTGCGGACCTGGCGATGGGGCTGCTGCTGAGCGGTTCACGTAATCTGTGCCAGGGCGATCGTTTTGTACGAGAAGGCCGCTGGGAGAAAGGGGGGATGCCACTGGCCACCCAGGTGAGCGGTAAACGTATCGGTCTGCTGGGAATGGGAAACATTGGCCAGGCTATTGCCCGCCGCGCCTGCGGTTTTGATATGCAGGTACTCTACACCGACCGCAAACCGGTCCCTGGGCTGGATTACCAATGGTGCGCCGATCTGCATACGCTGGCGCATGAGAGTGATTTTCTGGTGATTGCCGCCTCCGGCGGTGAAGCAAACCGCGGGTTGATCGATTTCTCAGTCTTCAACGTGATGCCGAAACATGCCTGGCTGATTAATATCGCCCGCGGCTCTTTGGTGGATGAAAAGGCGTTAATCCAGGCGTTACAAAACGGTGTTATCGCCGGCGCCGCGCTCGACGTTTTTGAAGACGAGCCTCATGTTCCGGCAGAACTGATCGCGCTCGATAATGTGGTGTTGCAGCCGCACGTAGCCAGCGCGACCCATGAAACCCGACAGAAAATGAGTGCGGTGGTATTCGCAAACGTGACGGCTTATTTCTCCGGTAACGTATTGCCGAACGCCATTAATTAATTTTTATCTCTTATTTCTGTGCCCGGCTCTTCTTTAATGACAACAATAACCTCTGCATAGAGAGTGCGAAATATGAATGATAAAACTCCCGGCACCCGCTGGCTGCGTATTATTACGCCGGTGTTGATCGCCTGTATTATTTCGTTTATGGATCGGGTGAATATTAGTTTTGCTTTACCTGGTGGAATGGAAGCAGATTTAGGTATTACCAGCCAGATGGCCGGTGTTGCCAGTGGGATATTTTTTATTGGTTATTTATTTCTGCAAATACCCGGCGGAAGGATTGCGGTAAACGGCAGCGGTAAACGTTTTATTGCCTGGTCGCTAATGGCCTGGGCCGTGGTGTCGATTGCTACCGGCTTTGTGACCCATGAATATCAACTACTGGTCCTGCGCTTTATTCTCGGCGTATCTGAAGGCGGGATGCTGCCGGTGGTCCTGACGATGGTCAGCAACTGGTTCCCGGAAAAAGAGCTGGGGCGGGCCAATGCCTTCGTCATGATGTTCGCGCCGCTGGGCGGCATGCTGACCGCACCGGTATCCGGAGCGATTATTGCCGCGCTCGACTGGCGCTGGCTGTTTATTATCGAAGGCCTGCTGTCCGTGGTCGTGCTGGCGGTATGGTGGTTTATGATTAGCGATCGCCCGGAAGAAGCCCGCTGGTTGCCGGAGAAAGAACGTCACTATCTGGTCACTACGCTGGCCGCAGAGCGAGCGGCAAAACTGGCGGAAGATACGGTCAGCAACGCACCGGTCAAAGATGTTTTCCGCAATAGCGGGCTGATGAAGCTGGTTATCCTTAACTTCTTTTATCAGACCGGCGATTACGGCTACACCCTGTGGTTACCGACTATCCTCAAGGGCCTGACCGGCGGCAGTATGGCCAGCGTCGGATTTCTGGCGGTACTGCCGTTTATGGCCACGCTGGCGGGGATCTATGTGATTTCGTTATTCAGCGATCGCAGCGGCAAACGTCGCCTGTGGGTGCGCTTCTCGCTCTACAGCTTCGCGGCAGCGCTGTTGGCCTCGGTAGTGCTGCGTGAGCACGTAGTGGCTGCCTATATTGCACTGGTGATTTGCGGCTTCTTCCTTAAATCGGCAACCAGTCCGTTCTGGTCAATGCCGGGGCGTATTGCCTCTGCGGAAGTGGCCGGTAGCGCCCGTGGCGTGATTAATGGCCTGGGCAATCTCGGCGGCTTCTGCGGCCCGTATCTGGTTGGGGTAATGATCTATCTGTATGGTCAGAACGTGGCGGTTTGCGCGCTGGCCGGTTCGCTAATCATTGCCGGGACCATGACCTTCCTGCTGCCGAAACGCTGCGATCTCGACATCCGTGAATCCGATGTTTCCGTCAGCAAGCAGCCGCGAAATGCCTGAGACGTACAGACATTAAATAAGGTTATGATTGTAAGCACTTCGATTAACTGACTACACTCTTGCTGATTACAACGAGAGTTAACGCAGGCTAATCAATGATTCTGATAATTTACGCCCATCCCTATCCGCATCACTCGCATGCGAATAAGCGGATGCTTGAGCAGGCAAGGACGCTGGATGGCGTAGAAATACGCTCCCTCTATCAACTTTACCCCGATTTTAATATCGACGTCGCCGCCGAACAGGCGGCGCTGGCACGGGCCGATCTGATTATCTGGCAGCATCCGATGCAGTGGTACAGTGTGCCGCCGCTGATGAAACTGTGGATGGATAAGGTGCTGTCGCACGGCTGGGCCTACGGGCATAACGGCATCGCGCTGCGCGGCAAATCGCTGATGTGGGCGGTGACCACCGGCGGCGGCGAGAGCCACTTTGATATCGGCGCATTTCCCGGGTTCGATGTGCTCTCTCAGCCGCTACAGGCCACCGGACTGTACTGCGGGATGACGTGGCTGCCGCCCTTTGCCATGCACTGCACGTTTATCTGCGACGATGAAACCCTTCAGGCGCAGGCGCGCCGCTATCGACAACGCTTAATTGAATGGCAGGAGGCACACCATGGATAGCCATACGCTAATACAGGCGCTGATTTATCTGGGATCTGCCGCCCTGATTGTGCCGATTGCCGTGCGTCTGGGGCTGGGGTCGGTGCTCGGCTATCTGATCGCCGGGTGCATTATCGGGCCGTGGGGCCTGAGGCTGGTCACCGACGCTGAGGCGATTTTACACTTTGCCGAAATTGGCGTGGTTCTGATGCTGTTTGTGATTGGTCTGGAGCTTGACCCGCAGCGCTTGTGGAAGTTACGCGCGTCGGTATTCGGCGGCGGTGCGCTACAGATGGTGGTGTGCGGCGTGCTGATTGGCCTGTTCTGCATGCTGCTGGGGATGCGCTGGCAGGTGGCGGAGCTTATTGGCATGACGCTGGCGCTGTCGTCGACGGCGATCGCCATGCAGGCAATGAACGAACGCAACCTGACGGTCTCGCAGATGGGACGGAGCGCGTTTGCCGTCCTGTTGTTTCAGGATATCGCGGCGATCCCGCTGGTGGCGATGATCCCGCTGCTGGCCGCCAGCGGCGGCTCAACGACGCTGGGCGCATTTGCCCTGTCGGCACTCAAGGTAGCAGGCGCGCTGGCCCTGGTGGTAGCTCTGGGGCGCTATGTGACCCGTCCGGTGCTGCGCTTCGTAGCCCGTTCTGGTCTGCGTGAAGTCTTCAGCGCCGTGGCCCTGTTCCTGGTCTTCGGCTTTGGCCTGTTGCTGGAGGAGGTCGGATTGTCGATGGCGATGGGCGCCTTCCTGGCGGGAGTCCTGCTGGCGAGCTCGGAATATCGTCACGCGCTGGAAAGCGATATCGAGCCGTTTAAGGGGCTGCTGCTTGGGTTGTTCTTTATTGGCGTCGGGATGTCGATTGATTTCGGTACCCTGATGAGTCATCCACTGCGCATTCTGATTTTACTGGTCGGTTTTTTGGTTATCAAAGGCGCAATGCTGTGGCTGATTGCGAAGCCGCTGGGCGTTCCTCGTGCGCAGCGCCGCTGGTTTGCCGTGCTGCTGGGGCAGGGGAGTGAGTTTGCCTTTGTGGTATTCGGCGCGGCGCAGATGGCTGATGTACTGGATAGTGAATGGGCAAAAGCGCTGACTCTGGCGGTTGCGCTGTCGATGGCGGCGACGCCGATCCTGCTGGTGCTGCTGACCCGTCTGGAGAAATCTTCCAGCGGCCAGGAGCGCGAAGCCGATGAGATTGATGAAGAGCAGCCGCGAGTGATCATCGCCGGCTTTGGTCGTTACGGACAGATTGCAGGTCGTGTACTGCTCTCCGGCGGTGTGAAGATGGTGATCCTCGATCACGATCCTGACCATGTGGATACGCTGCGTAAGTTTGATATGAAGGTGTTCTATGGCGATGCCACGCGCGCGGATCTGCTGGAGTCGGCGGGGGCGGCAAAAGCGGAGGTACTGATTAACGCTATCGACGATCCGCAGGCCAGCCTGCAGCTGGTTGAGCTGGTTAAAGAGCATTTCCCGCATTTGCAGATTATCTCCCGCGCCCGCGATGTGGACCACTATATCCAGCTGCGTCAGGCCGGCGTGGATGCTCCGGAACGTGAAACCTTCGAAGCGGCGCTGAAATCAGGGCGAATGGCGCTGGAGGCATTGGGGCTGGGAGCATACGAAGCGCGCGAGCGCGCCGATCTGTTCCGTCGCTTCAACCAGAAAATGGTGGAAGAGATGGTGGCGATGGCTGAAAACGATGCGGCGTCTCGCGTGGCGGTGTTCAAGCGAACCAGTGACATGCTGACCGGGATTATCAACGAGGATCGTAATCATCTGTCGTTGGTGCAGCGTCATGGCTGGCAGGGAACCGAAGAGGGCAGGCATACCGGGGATATCGCCGATGAACCAGAGAGTAAGCCTTCTTCCTGACGAGCGGGCCAGCCGTTACGTTTTGTTTACAGTTAACATTTTGTTTTCAATTTGAATCCTCTTCTGGCGGCTCACGTGGCTTACGTGGGCCCGCCAGCAAATCAGAAAATTTTCTTATTCTTTACTCTCCGTGCAGTCGACGAAGTATTACGCTTTACGTATAGTGGCGGCAATTTTTTGCATTCGGGAATTATTCAATGATCAGTCTGATTGCGGCGTTAGCGGTAGATCGCGTCATTGGTATGGAAAACGCCATGCCATGGAACCTGCCTGCCGATCTCGCCTGGTTTAAACGTAATACGTTAAACAAGCCGGTTGTGATGGGGCGTCTGACCTGGGAGTCTATTGGCCGACCGCTGCCAGGGCGTAAGAATATCGTTATCAGCAGCCAGCCTGGCACTGACGATCGCGTCCAGTGGGTAAAATCGGTGGATGAAGCGATTGCCGCGTGCGGCGACGTTGAAGAGATGATGGTCATTGGCGGCGGACGCGTCTATGAGCAGTTTCTGCCGAAAGCTCAGAAGCTGTATCTGACGCACATTGATGCTGAAGTGGAAGGGGATACCCATTTCCCTGACTACGATCCAGATCAGTGGGAGTCGGTATTCAGTGAATTCCATGACGCCGATGAACAGAACTCGCATAGCTACTGCTTCGAGGTTCTCGAACGTCGCTAATGGCAATCCGGGCAGCGCATGACGCTGGCCGGGGCAAGAAAAAATCCCGGATAAAGCGTATCGCTATCCGGGATTTTTTTTATGAGGCCGCCGCTTCACCTTCGTCAGGATCTTTCTGACGGTTTGAGGGCTGCGTAAAGTACTGTTTGTCTTCCCAGCGCAGGCAGGTAAGATCCCCACCCCAGCAGCAGCCCGTATCGAGGGCATAGATCCCTTCTGGCGTACCGCGACCTTCCAGCGAAGCCCAATGACCAAAAATAATGCTGTATTCACGGGCCACCGGGCCGGGAATGGCAAACCACGGTTTTAATGGCGCAGGGGCATTTTCCGGCGCTTCTTTGGCATACATATCCAGCTGCCCGTTCGGGAAGCAGTAGCGCATGCGGGTAAAAGCGTTGGAGATAAAGCGCAGACGGGCAAGACCGCTGAGCTCGTTGCTCCAGTTATTGGGCATATCGCCATACATCGCGTCGAGGAAGAACGGATAGGAGTCGCTGGCGAGCACGGCTTCAACATCGTGCGCGCACTGTTTTGCTGTTTCCAGATCCCACTGCGGCGTGATACCCGCATGGGCCATCACCAGTTTTTTCTCTTCATCAATCTGCATCAACGGCTGGCGGCGCAGCCAGTTGAGCAACTCGTCAGCATCCGGCGCTTCGAGCAGTGATTTCAGACGATCTTTGGGCTTGTTGCGACTGATGCCGGCGAAGACGGCCAGCAGGTGCAAATCGTGATTGCCAAGGACGAGGCGTACATTATCGCCAAGGGATTTTACGTAGCGTAAAACCTCCAGCGAACCCGGGCCGCGGGCGACAAGATCGCCCGTGAGCCACAGCGTATCGGTCCCAGGGGTAAACGCCACCTGCTTTAATAACGCGATCAGTTCATCGTAGCAACCGTGAACGTCGCCAATAAGGTATGTAGACATTGTTTTAGTGAATGAGCGTTGGTACTGCGAGACGGAAAACAGGGATATCGATCGCGAACGGCGCACCGTTCACGTCGATCATTTCATAATGTCCCTGCATGGTGCCCAGCGGCGTTTCAATGACGGCCCCGCTGGTGTACTGGAATTCACCGCCTGCGGGAATATGCGGCTGTTCGCCGACAACCCCTTCACCCTGAACTTCAGTCTCACGACCGTGGCCGTTGGTGATAAGCCAGTAGCGGCCAAGAAGCTGAACCTGAGTCCGCCCCAGATTGCGAATCGTCACGGTATAAGCGAAAACGTAGCGCTCTTCTTCCGGGGAAGACTGCGATTCGATATAGACGCTTTGCACCTGCACGCAAACTCGAGGCGAATTAATCATGGTTTAGCTCTCCTTGGTGGGCGAGTTGTCAGTCAGCCAGTTAGCCAGCTGGCAATACTGCGCCACGGAAATATTCTCTGCACGTTTCGCCGGGTCGATGCCCAGCTCGGTCAGCACGTCAACGCTGAACAGGTTGCCAAGGCTGTTACGAATCGTTTTCCGACGCTGGTTGAAAGCCTCTGTCGTGATTCGGCTCAGTACGCGAACTTCTTTCACCGGATGCGGTAGCGTGCGATAAGGCACCAGACGCACGACGGCGGAATCCACTTTAGGCGGCGGCGTAAAGGCGCTCGGCGGGACTTCGAGTACCGGGATAATCTGGCAGTAATATTGTGCCATGACGCTCAGTCGACCATACGCCTTGCTGTTCGGTCCGGCAACCAGGCGATTGACGACCTCTTTTTGCAACATAAAGTGCATGTCGGCAATGGCATCAGTATAGCTGAACAGATGGAACATCAGCGGCGTAGAGATGTTGTACGGCAGGTTGCCGAACACGCGCAGCGGTTGACCCATCTTCTGCGACAGCTCGCCGAAGTTCATGGTCATGGCGTCTTGCTGATAAATAGTCAGCTTCGGCCCCAGGAACGGGTGCGTTTGCAGACGAGCAGCCAGATCGCGGTCCAGCTCGATAACGGTGAGTTCGTCCAGGCGTTCACCGACCGGCTCGGTCAGCGCTGCCAGGCCCGGACCGATCTCGACAATCGCCTGCCCTTTCTGAGGGTTAATGGCCGAGACAATGCTGTCGATCACGAACTGATCGTTGAGAAAGTTTTGCCCGAAGCGTTTACGGGCTAAGTGGCCCTGATGGACTCGATTATTCATTGCGTATTAACAATCATTTTGATGGCGAGATTAAGCGCCGTGATAAAACTGCCGACATCCGCTTTCCCCTGGCCCGCCAGTTCAAGCGCGGTACCGTGGTCAACGGAGGTTCGAATAAAAGGTAAACCGAGCGTAATATTCACGCCGCGGCCAAAGCCCTGGTATTTTAGCACGGGAAGGCCCTGATCGTGGTACATCGCGAGTACTGCATCGGCATTGTCGAGATATTTGGGCTGGAAAAGGGTATCCGCCGGTAGTGGGCCGCTCAAATTCATGCCCCGGGCGCGCATCTCCTCCAGTACCGGAATAATCGTATCGATCTCTTCCATCCCCATATGCCCGCCTTCCCCGGCGTGCGGGTTCAGGCCGCAGACCAGCACGTGCGGCTGGGCGATGCCAAATTTATGACGCAGATCGTGGTCCAGAATCGTTATGACTTCGCGCAGCAGATCGGGGGTTATTGCGTCGCTGATCGCTTTTAGCGGCAGATGAGTGGTCGCCAGGGCGACGCGCAGCTCTTCCGTTGCCAGCATCATCACGACTTTGCTGGCGTGAGCGCGTTCTTCAAAGAACTCGGTATGGCCGGTAAAGGCGATCCCGGCGTCGTTGATATTGCCCTTATGCACCGGCCCGGTAATTAATGCGGCAAATTCGCCGTTCAGGCAGCCGTCGCAGGCGCGAGCCAGCGTCTCAACCACATAGCTTCCGTTGCGTACGCTCAGCACACCAGGTTCAACTGGCGCGTTCAGCGGGACGGGGAGGAGCGTCAGAGTACCGGCGCGCTGCACAGCAGCGGGAAGAGAAGCGTCATAGGGCAGGAGAGATAAAGGAAGACCGAGCTGTCGGGCTCGGTCAGATAACAGTGCGCCATCGGCGCAAACCACCAGCTCTACCGGCCAGTCGCGCTGCGCAAGCTGCACGACAAGGTCGGGGCCAATTCCGGCGGGTTCACCGGGGGTGATAACAACTCGATTCATACACTTCATCCTTCAGGACGTCTTTTTGTTGGCAGGGCCGGCGAGCCCCGCTCACATCGTGAGTTGCCCGGGACCCGGCGGCCTGCCGCCTCAATACACCCTGAGTGCCGTTGTGTATGAGGCCGTTGTATTAGTTGCTCAGAATCTTGACGTAAGCGCTGGCGCGTTGTTCCTGCATCCAGGTTGCCGCTTCTTCAGAGAACTTACGGTTCATCAGCATCCGGTACGCGCGGTCTTTTTGCGCAGCATCGGTCCTGTCTACCTGACGGCTGTCCAGCAGTTCAATCAGGTGCCAGCCGAAGGAGGAGTGAACCGGAGCGCTGGTCTGGCCTTTATTCAGGCGCATCAGCGCATCGCGGAATGCCGGGTCGAAGATATCAGGCGTTGCCCAGCCTAAATCACCCCCCTGGTTTGCCGAGCCCGGATCTTCAGAGAAATCTTTCGCCGCTTTGGCGAAGGTGGTTTTTCCACTCTTAATATCCGCTGCGATCTGCTCCAGCTTAGCTCGCGCCTGATCGTCGTTCATAATCGGTGACGGCTTCAGCAAAATATGACGCGCGTGAACTTCGGTGACGGAGATGTTTTTACTCTCGCCGCGCATATCGTTCACTTTCAGGATATGGAAGCCGACGCCAGAACGAATCGGGCCGATAATATCGCCTTTCTTCGCTGTGCTCAGCGCCTGGGCGAAGATCCCCGGCAGCTCCTGAATTCGTCCCCAGCCCATCTGGCCGCCTTTCAGCGCCTGCTGGTCGGCAGAGTAGGTGATAGCCAGTTTACCGAAGTCAGCACCGCTGCGTGCCTGTTCAACGATGGCGTTAGCCTGTTGCTGCGCTTGTGCAACATCGTCGGAGGTCGGGTTTTCTGACAGCGGAATCAGGATGTGGCTCAGGTTCAGCTCGGTGCTGGCATCGTTCTGATTGCCAATCTGTTTCGCCAGAGATTCGACTTCCTGTGGCAGCACGGTAATGCGACGACGCACTTCGTTGTTGCGCACTTCGGAAATCAGCATCTCTTTACGAATCTGATTACGATAGGTGTTGTAGTTAAGCCCATCGTAGGCCAGACGGCTGCGCATCTGATCCATGGTCATGTTGTTTTGTTTCGCGATGTTGGCAATGGCCTGATCGACCTGATCGTCAGTGACTTTCACGCCCATCTTCTGGCCCATCTGCAGAACAATCTGGTCCATGATCAGTCTTTCGAGGATCTGATGACGTAAGGTCGCGTCATCCGGCAGCTGTTGACCGGCCTGGCCAGCATTCAGCTTAACCGATTGCAATAAGCCATCGACGTCGCTTTCAAGAACAACGCCATTATTGACGACAGCCGCTACTTTATCGACAACCTGTGGGGCAGCGAAACTGGTATTCGCGATCATGGCGATACCGAGAAGCAGCGTTTTCCAGTTCTTCATACTTTTTCCATTTCAATTAACCGCAAATGCGGATTACGTTTTAAACCAGCCACATCACAGGGAGTTCTGGTACGGTAAAATGTTCGAACGCAGCATCTGCTGAGTGCCGAGACCGTAGTTGGAGCTCAGGCCACGTAGCTCAATGTTGATGCCAAAGGTATTATCGTATTTGCTCTCACCGTTGCCGTTGCTATCCCAACCGTTGATCTTACGTTCATAGCCGAGGCGAATTGCGTAGCAGCAAGAGTTATACTGGACCCCTAACATCTGGTCGGCGCTCTTTCTGGTATTGGTGTCAAAGTAGTATGCACCGACCACGGACCAGCGATCGACAACCGGCCAGCTGGCGGTCATGCCCACCTGAGAAATACCATTTTTGTACTGCTCAGCGGTGGAATACGACGGCAGCGTTGCCTGAATGTATTCCGGGCTGGCATAACGATAGTTAAGCTGTATTAAGCGGTTTTCATCGCGACGGTATTCCACGGTGCCGTTACCGGTTGCGACGTTATCCAGACGTGTGTCGTACTGAATGCCTCCGCGTAAACCCCAGTTATCGGCGATGCGCCAGTAAGTATCGCCGGCCCATACCAGTGAACCCGTTGTGTCGTTATTCTCCCAGTTGATGTTGTCATCACCGGTCCGGGACTCGGTGAAATAATAGATTTGACCAACGGAAATATTAAAACGTTCAACGGCGGCGGAATCATATACGCGAGAGGTCACGCCGGTGGTGAGCTGGTTCGCGGATGCTATACGGTCCAGGCCGCTGTAGGTACGGTCGCGGAACAGGCCGCTGTAGTCTGACTGCAGCAGCGTGGAGTCATAGGAACCAATTTGGCTCTGGTCGCGATATGGGATATACAGATACTGCATGCGCGGTTCCAGGGTTTGGGTGTACCCCTCCTGCATGTCGCGCTCGAAGACCATTTTACCGTCGACTTTAAACTGCGGCATGACGCGGTTAACGGACTCTTTATAGTCCGTGCCGTTAGCAGCGTTGTAATTATCGAGGTTACTCTGCTGGTAGTGGGTTGCCAGCAGCTTGGCTTCGGTATTAATACTGCCCCAGCCGTTAGACAGCGGCAGAGCGATCGTCGGTTCAAAGTGAACGCGGGTGGCTTCCGGCATGTTGCCGTTGCTGTTGACGAAGTGTACTGCCTGAGCATACAGGTGGGTATCAAACGGACCCACATCGTTCTGGTAATAATTGACGTCCAGCTGCGGCTGAGCGGCGTATGAATTGCTCGATTCGCGGTTGAAGACCTGGAACTGTTTAGTCGACACGGTGGCGTCGAAGTTCTGGTTGACGTAGCCGGCACTGAATTTTTGCGTAGCGTAACCGTCGGTACTGGAACCGTATTTAGAACTGAAATCGTTAAAATAGTCCGCATCGCTGACTTTGGTGTAGTCAGCGTTCAGGCGCCATACCTGGTCAATAACACCAGAATGGTTCCAGTAGAACAGCCAACGGCGGCTGTTGCTGTCGCTGGAGTGCTCGTCTTCGTAAATTTTATCGGACGGCAGGTAGTCAAATTCGAACAGGCCCGCACCCGCTTTTGTCAGATAGCGGAATTCGTTTTCCCACATCACGCCGCCACGCTTGCTCATGTAGTGCGGCGTCAGGGTGGCGTCGAAGTTCGGGGCAATATTCCAGTAATACGGAAGCGAAAACTCTACGCCATTTTTGGTGCTGTATTTGGCGTTAGGGATCAGGAAGCCTGAACGACGTTTGTCGCCCACCGGCAGCTGCAGGTAGGGACTATAAAAAATGGGGACCGAGCCGAGTTTGAAGCGGGCGTTCCAGATTTCCGCAACCTGCTCTTCGCGGTCGTGGATCACTTCGCTGCCGACGACGCTCCAGGTGTCAGAGCCCGGCAGACAGGAGGTAA
Source organism: Klebsiella sp. I138 (assembly GCF_051131765.1). Classification (NCBI taxonomy): domain Bacteria; kingdom Pseudomonadati; phylum Pseudomonadota; class Gammaproteobacteria; order Enterobacterales; family Enterobacteriaceae; genus Klebsiella; species Klebsiella sp. I138. Next base: position 3,299,533 of record NZ_CP180447.1, on the reverse strand, counting down.
AACTGCCATTTTCCAGAATGGTGTAGCGGTTTTCGCCCCGCTGCTTCATGAGATCGGCGGTACCGCGGCCCTGGCGACCCACCATCTGATAATCGCCCTGCCAGATATTCGTATCTTTGGTGTTCAGGTTTGACCAGCCTTTCGGCCCTTTCAGAATAACCTGATTATCGTCATAGTGAACGTTGCCGAGCGCATCAACCGTACGAACGGGTTGAGGCTGGCCAGCAGCCTGCTGCTGATGAAGCTGGACCTCATCCGCCTGGAGACGGCTATTACCCTGGTTAATATCGACATTACCGGTAAATACGGCGTTATCAGGATAATTGCCCTTCGCATGATCGGCATTGATCGTCACCGGCAGCTCGTTGGTTTGACCTTCAACGAGGGGACGATTATAGCTTGGAACGCCAAGCATACATTGCGTGGCGAGATCGGCGGCGAGGCCTTGTTGGCTATACAAGGCGCTGGCGATCATGGTGGCCAGGAGGCTGGGAATACGTTTTTTCATACGTTGTATTTGTTGTTCCGTCATCTTGTGGCAGCGGCTTGCAAACGGTCAGAGCCTAACGTACTCATCTTCATCGCGCTAGTGTTAATCCTGCCGGTTTGAATCCCGAGCGTTAGGCACCGTGTAGAATGACGAGTATGATAAAGCAAAATATAGGCTATGTCCCACAATTGACCGAAGCGTCAGTGCTTTGTAACGTGCGGTCATATATAGCTTAACTGGCGGCGTAAAGATTGGGGAGTCTATGCAGTATTTGGGAAAAATAATTGGGGTTGCGGTCGCGCTATTAATGGGGGCGGGCTTTTGGGGCGTGGTGCTGGGTTTATTGGTCGGCCATATATTTGACCGTGCGCGACGCCGGCGCATCAACGTGTTTGCTAATCAGCAAGAGCGGCAGGCGCTATTTTTCTCCACCACCTTTGAGGTGATGGGGCATCTGACCAAATCCAAAGGTCGCGTCACCGAAGCCGATATTCACGTTGCTAACATTCTGATGGATCGCATGAATTTGCACGGAGAATCGCGTACGGCAGCTCAGCAGGCGTTTCGTACCGGGAAATCAGACGATTACCCGCTGCGCGAAAAAATGCGTCAGCTGCGCAGCGTCTGTTTCGGCCGCTTCGATTTGATTCGGATGTTTCTGGAAATTCAGCTGCAGGCGGCCTTCGCCGATGGCGAATTGCATCCTAATGAACGAGAAGTTCTGTTTGTCATAGCCGATGAGCTGGGCATTTCCCGCGCTCAGTTCGAACAGTTCCTGCGGATGATGCAGGGCGGCGCCCAGTTTGGCGGCGGTTCTCAGCAGGGCTCTTACGGGCAGGGTGGCGGAAACGCCGGCTGGCAGCAGGCGCAGCGTGGGCCCACGCTGGAGGATGCGTGCAACGTGCTGGGCGTGAAGCCCACCGATGATGCCGCTACCGTGAAGCGCGCCTATCGCAAGCTGATGAGCGAGCACCATCCGGATAAGCTGGTGGCAAAAGGATTACCGCCAGAAATGATGGAGATGGCGAAGCAGAAAGCGCAGGATATTCAGAAGGCCTGGGAGCTGATTAAAGAACAGCGTGGGTTTTAAGCCGTTGGCCTCTCCCCATCGGGAGAGGCCTTATGATGCGCTTTGGGCGCGGCGGTACATCCGTCGCGGATGGCCAATCTTTCCGTACAACATCTCAACGTCCAGAAAACCGATTTCCACGCAGTGTTCCAGATAGCGGCGGGCGGTGGTTTTACTTAACCCGGCATCGTTCACCACGTCATCCACTGAAAAGCTATGATCTTCCCGCCCGTTGAACAGGTTCTGCACCAGCGCCAGCGTTTTCTCCTCGATTCCTTTACTGCCGCTGTCGGCACGATAGTTCTTCGCCTGCAGCTGATAGAGAGAATCAACGTTTTGCTGATCGACGATTTTCCATTCTCGCTGCTGATCGTAAAACTGGATGAAACGCTCCAGTGACTGGCTCAGGCGCTTCCAGGAGACGGGTTTAAGAATGTAGTCGAAGGCGCCGTTGCGAATCGCCTGACTGCAGGTTTCCATATCGCTGGCGGCGGTAATAAAAATCACCGAACAGTTCGCTTCCGCCAGAATCGGGTCCGTCATCAATGTGACCCCTTTCCCGTCGGGTAAATAGTTATCAAGCAGTATCAGCTGCGGCGGTTGGCTATTGAGCATCTGTCGCGCCTGGGTGAGGGAGGCGGCCATTCCGGCCAGCCGCATGCGCGGATGTTTCTGAATCAGCTCGGCATGCAGCCGCGCCAGTTCGCTTTCATCTTCGATGATCAAGACATCGACCAGGTCATGATGCATAGTTCGCCTCGTGTCGGGAGTGGGCGGGGCCGTCGGCGGGGATAAACAGCGTAAAGATCGCGCCGCGCGGTGAGTTATCGGCGACCTCAATGGTGCCGCCGGCCTGGGTCACATAATGTTCAATAAGATACAGGCCGATGCCGTGATCGCCACGGGTTTTGGTGGTGATGCCGCGTTCAAAGATATGGTCGCGGATGGCCGGGTCAATGCCGACGCCGCGGTCGGCAACTTCAATCATGAGCTCGCGGGCATTCAGCTGAATCAGCACTTCAACCGGCTCGTGCGGCAGCTCGGCGCGCTGCGTGGCTTCAATCGCGTTATCCAGCAGGTTGCCAATAATCGAAATCAGTTCTGATTCTATTAATGAAGGCAGCGGCCTGTCGAGCTGACACGCGGGATCGAAACTCAGTACCACGCCTTTTTCGCGGGCGCGGGCGGCCTTACCCAGCAGTAGTCCGCAGAGCGTCGGTGAGCTGAAGCGGGAGGAAATAAAGTCCAGCAGCTCCTGGGCATGCTCCGACTGGGCCTGAATATAGCGAATTGCTTCGTCATAGTGGCCCATATGCAGCAGGCCGGAGAGTGTCGTCATCCGGTTCAACTGCTCATGTCGCATAATGCGCAGGTTATCAACATAGCGTTTAACCTGGCTTAGCTGGGCGCTGAGAGAGTTGATTTCATCGCGATCGCGGAAAGTAATCACCCAGCCCTGTAGCGAGTCCTCCAGCATAATACGCACCCGGCTGGCGAGTACGGTTAGCTGGTTGAAGCGGCACAGCTCATCATGGGTATCGTTTTCCAGCATTTCGCCGCTGGCGAAAAAGGGTTGCGGAACAATCACGCTATCAATAGATCTGCCGCGCAGCAGGCGTGCGGGCTGACTCAGCCCCAGCAGGCTGCGTGCGGCATGATTGATCACCTCGATGCGACGGAGATTATCAATGACGATAACCCCCTCATAGATCGATTCCATCATCGCCTTCTGCTGGCGCACCAGCAGGCCGATTTCTCGCGGTTCCAGTGAAAAAATCTGCTTTTTAATACTGCGGGTAAAATACCAGGAGAAAATAAACAGCGCGATCAGCAGCAGCACGGCGGCGACAAAGATATTGATGACTTTTTCCACGGTGATGCTATCAAGATAGCTGGTCAGGTAGCCCACGGAAACGATACCCACGACCCGGCCTGCATCATCGACGACAGGCGCCTTACTCCGCAGCGACACCCCGAGCCCTCCTTTACGAATGGTAGTGATGCTTTTCCCTTCCAGTACCGCCTGATTATCGCCGCCTACCAGCCGGGTACCGACCCATTCCGGGTGGACGGAGTGGAACAGATGCACGCCGCGGGCATCGCCAATAACAATAAAACTCGCGTCGCTGCGGGCGGCGATTTTTTGCATAAAGGATTTCAGCGACTGCGGATCTTCCTCGATAACCTGCTGGCGTAAATCCGGCATCAGCGCGATCTCTTCAGCCTGTATTTTGGCGCGGGTACTCATTTCCTGATAAAGCTGATGGCTGGCATCGATGTAGTAATAGACCCCCAGTAGTGCGAACAATACCGAGAAAAAGGCGACCAGTGAAATAAACAGCTTAAATTGAAAGGAAACCTTCATAAGTCGTGTGCAACGTCTCTACGCTGCCGGCACGGTAACATTTATTCCTGTGCTGGCATGGGTTAGGCGGAAACGTGGCGATCGTTGCCGCAGGCGATGAGAAACCAGCATCATCTACCGGCGATAATTTATCAAGATGGCTCCGGGCGTCGATTATTTCGCCTGACAGCCCGTCAGTCGCTATCGCTGCAGGGCAACCAACCCCTCTGGGCCTGCTGTGCTCGGCGGTGACAAGGCGTTGCCGATGCATATGTCGAGGCGCTCCGCCCTGGCATGACGATAAAAACCTTAAAAACCACGCTAATAAATCAGAGGGATATCACTCTGGCGAATAGAAACCATAAAAACCATTAAAACTTCATTTCTAATTCGTCATGCTTCACATTAAGTCCGCGTCAGGCCCCCTAATCTCAAAAATGAATAATAACTAAAGGGCAAAACCTATGAGCACCACAGACAATGCATTCTCTGCGACCCTCGATCCCATCGACTCACCAAAAGCCACGTTGAAACAACGCTGGTGGCACGTGATGGACAATATGAAAGTCGGGATTATCCCGCTGCCTCTGTTTCTGTTGGCCGGGGGATTAATCGCCCTTGATTGCCTGGGCGGAAAGCTGCCGAGCGATATCGTGGTCATGGTTGCGACGCTGGCATTTTTCGGTTTTGCCTGCGGTGAGTTTGGCAAGCGCCTGCCGATCCTCGGTAAGCTGGGCGCGGCGGCGATCTGCGCCACCTTTATTCCTTCTGCGCTGGTGCATTACGGCCTGCTGCCGGACGTGGTGGTGGAATCCACGACCAAATTCTACAAATCGACCAATATTCTTTATCTCTATATCTGCTGCATTATCGTCGGCAGCATCATGAGCATGAACCGCACCACTCTGATTCAGGGCTTTCTGCGCATCTTCTTCCCGATGGTGTGCGGTGAGATTGTCGGGATGCTGGTCGGCGTTGGCGTCGGTACCGCTCTCGGGCTGGAGCCGTTCCAGGTGTTCTTCTTTATCGTCCTGCCGATTATGGCCGGTGGCGTCGGAGAAGGGGCCATTCCGCTCTCCATCGGCTATGCCGCACTGATGCATATGGATCAGGGCGTCGCGCTAGGTCGCGTATTGCCGATGGTGATGTTGGGCAGCCTGACGGCGATTGTTATCTCTGGCGGCCTGAATCAGCTGGGTAAACGCTTCCCGCATCTGACCGGGGAAGGGCAGCTGATGCCAAACCGTAGCAATGAAACGCAGCGTGCGGATGAGAGTGAGACATCCGGTGGCAAGACCGACGTGACGACGCTGGCCTCCGGCGCCCTGCTGGCGGTGCTGCTGTATATGCTGGGAATGCTGGGTCAGAAATTGACGGGCTTACCGGCACCGGTAGGGATGCTGTTTCTGGCAGTGCTGCTTAAGCTGGTCAACGGCGTCTCGCCGCGACTGCAGGAAGGGTCGCAGATGGCCTACAAATTCTTCCGTACGGCGGTGACCTACCCGATTCTGTTTGCCGTTGGCGTGGCGATTACCCCGTGGCAGGAGCTGGTGAACGCCTTCACCATCGACAATCTGCTGGTGATTGTCAGTACGGTCTCGGCGCTGGTGGCGACCGGCTTTTTCGTCGGTAAAAAGATTGGCATGCACCCGATTGATGTGGCGATTGTCTCTTGCTGCCAGAGTGGCCAGGGCGGCACCGGCGACGTGGCGATCCTGACGTCCGGTAACCGCATGAACCTGATGCCGTTCGCCCAAATCGCCACCCGTATTGGCGGCGCAATTAATGTTTCGCTGGGCCTGCTGTTCCTCAGTCATTTCCTGGCGTGATTTAGCTCTGCGCTAACAGGAAAAACTGCCATTTTCCTCCACGGGACGAAGAAAATTTCTTTGTCCTGTGTCCTAAATTCTGTTCGTTTAGCGATACAATCAGCACCGTAATCCGCTATCGCGACGGTGGCTTTGCCGCCGTCATTTTATTAAGTGAAGGAGAGGAATTAATGTCTGTGGATACTCCCGCCCGTGCGGGCGCCAGCGTAGAAACCGAGCTGGCGGCGAAAGAGCAGCGTGCAGCCCGCCAGGCCGACTGGCTGGGCCATTATCAGCAACCGGTTATTTCACTCACGTTGGTGACGCCGGGCGCGGTAAAAGACAGCATTCGCTATCGCAATATGATGGGCGTAGCGCTGCAGGCCTGCGACCAACTGCTATGGAAGCGCCGCTGGAAAACGCTGGACCGTCAGGTGCTGTGGTTGCCAACCGGGCCGGAAGCGTTGTGGTGCGTTGAGCATTCTGCGAGTGACGTCAACGCGCTATGCACGGAGCTGGTACAGACTCATCCGCTTGGCCGCTTGTGGAATATCGAGGTGATTTGCCCGCAGCAAGGGCAGCTGATGCAGGATGAAAGCGCGGGTCGTTGCCTGCTGTGCGATGATGCAGCGCAGACCTGTGAGCGCCAGCATCGCCATGATGCCGCCGAAGTTGCTGCTCACGTTGAGCAGATGATTGATGCGTGGTTTTCCCGCGATTAACGGATGATAGCGTGAATATGTAGCCCGGATAAGCCGCTGTCGGCATCATCCGGGGCCACAACCCCGGTCGCGCGATGCTTTCCGGGGCTACAGATTAATCGGTGTTCAGAAATCGACGGGGGCGCGGAAGGTCATCGCGTTGCCGAAAGCCGGATGGGTGATGGTCAGCGTTTCAGCGTGCAGCAGCAGCCGCGGCGCCATGGCCAGCGCCTCAGACGTGGCATAAAAGCGATCGCCAAGAATCGGGTGGCCCAGCGCCAGCATATGCACACGCAGCTGATGCGAACGTCCGGTAATCGGCTTCAGCCGTACGCGAGCGCTGTTATCGTCCGCATACTCCAGCACTTCATACTCGGTCTGCGCCGCTTTGCCGGTTTCATAGCATACTTTCTGCTTCGGCCGGTTCGGCCAGTCACAGATTAGCGGCAAATCCACCAGCCCTTCCGCTTTCTCCGGATGCCCCCACACGCGGGCGACGTACTGCTTCTTCGGCTCACGCTCGCGAAACTGACGTTTCAGCTCGCGTTCCGCCGCTTTCGTCAGCGCCACCACAATCACGCCGCTGGTCGCCATATCCAGCCGGTGTACCGACTCGGCCTGCGGGAAGTCGCGCTGGACACGCGTCATCACGCTGTCTTTATGCTCCTCCAGTCTCCCCGGTACGGACAACAAGCCGCTCGGCTTGTTGACCACCATAATGTGCTCATCCTGATAGAGGATAACCAGCCAGGGATCCTGTGGCGGATTGTAGTTTTCCATCGCCATATTTGCGTTCCGTTACTGGTGGGTGACCACGATTAAGCGCAGCGCATCGAGACGCCAGCCTGCCTGCGCCAGCGCATCCATCACCTGCTGACGGTTGCTCTCGATAGCGGAAAGCTCGTCGTCACGAATGTTCGGGTTAACGGCTTTTAACGCTTCCAGGCGAGACAGCTCCGCCGACAGTTTGTCGTTGGCTTCCTGGCGGGCGGCATCGATCAGCGTCTGCGCGGCTTTAGCAACCTGCGCTTCGCCGAGCTGCAGGATGGCGTGGACGTCCTGCTGCACCGCATTAACCAGTTTACTACCGGTATGACGGTTGACGGCGCTCAGCTGACGGTTAAAGCTTTCAAACTCCACCTGTCCGGCGAGGTTATTGCCGTTTTTATCCAGCAGCATGCGCACCGGAGTCGCTGGCAGGAAGCGGTTAAGCTGCAGCTGCTTCGGCGCCTGCGCTTCGACTACGTAAACCAGCTCCAGCAGCAGCGTCCCGACCGGCAGCGCCTTGTTCTTCAGCAGAGAGAGAGTACTGCTGCCGGTATCGCCGGAGAGGATCAGATCCAGGCCGTTGATAATCAGCGGATGCTCCCAGGTGACGAACTGGGCGTCTTCGCGGGACAGAGCGACATCACGCTCAAAGGTAATGGTGCAGCCGTCTTCCGGCAGGCCCGGGAAGTCCGGAACCAGCATATGGTCGGAGGGGGTGAGTACGATCAGGTTTTCACCGCGATCGTCCTGGTTGATCCCGACAATATCGAACAGGTTCATGGCGAAGGCGATCAGGTTGGTATCGTCATCCTGCTCTTCAATGCTCTCGGCAAGCTGCTGCGCCTTTTCGCCGCCGTTGGAGTGAATCTCCAGCAGGCGGTCGCGACCCTGTTCCAGCTGCGCTTTCAGCGCATCGTGCTGCTGGCGACAGATTTTGATCAGCTCATCGAAGCCCTCAGTGGTTTCCGGGGCGGCAAGATAGTTAATCAGTTCGTTATGCACGCTGTCATAAACGGTGCGGCCGGTCGGGCAGGTATGCTCAAACGCATCCAGGCCTTCGTGATACCAGCGAACCAGCACGGACTGGGCGGTTCTTTCCAGATACGGCACGTGGATCTGAATATCATGGGCCTGGCCAATACGGTCGAGTCGGCCGATACGCTGTTCCAGCAGATCCGGGTTGAACGGCAGGTCGAACATCACCAGGTTGCTGGCAAACTGGAAGTTACGGCCTTCGGAGCCAATTTCTGAACACAGCAGCACCTGGGCGCCGGTATCTTCTTCGGCAAACCATGCGGCGGCACGGTCGCGCTCGATGATTGACATGCCTTCATGGAAGACCGCCGCCCGGATCCCTTCGCGCTCGCGCAAAACCTGCTCCAGCTGAAGGGCGGTGGTCGCTTTCGCGCAGATCACCAGCACTTTCTGCGAGCGGTGGCTGGTCAGATAGCCCATCAGCCAGTCTACGCGCGGGTCGAAGTTCCACCAGGTACCGGTATCACCTTCAAATTCCTGATAAATCTGCTCCGGATAAAGCATGTCGCGCGCGCGTTCTTCCGCGGTTTTGCGGGCACCCATAATGCCGGAGACTTTAATCGCCGTCTGGTACTGAGTCGGCAGCGGCAGACGAATCGTATGCAGTTCGCGTTTCGGGAAGCCTTTGACGCCGTTACGAGTGTTACGGAACAGGACGCGGCTGGTACCGTGGCGGTCCATCAGCATCGAGACCAGCTCCTGGCGTGCGGCCTGCGCGTCGTCGCGATCGCTGTTGGCAGCCTGCAGCAGCGGTTCGATATCCTGCTCGCCGATCAGATCGCCAAGGGTATTCAGCTCGGTATCGTTCAGCGTGTTGCCGGCCAGCAGCAGGGCAACGGCATCGGCCACCGGGCGATAATTCTGCTGTTCTTCAACGAACTGTTCGAAGTCGTGGAAGCGATTTGGGTCCAGCAGGCGCAGGCGGGCAAAGTGGCTTTCCATACCCAGCTGCTCCGGCGTTGCGGTCAGCAGCAGCACGCCCGGCACGCGTTCGGCCAGTTGTTCAATCGCCTGATATTCGCGGCTCGGTGCCTCTTCGCTCCACACCAGATGGTGCGCTTCATCGACGACCATCAAATCCCATTCGGCGTCGCACAGGTGCTCAAGACGCTGCTTACTGCGGCGGACGAAATCCAGCGAGCAGATAACCAGCTGTTCGGTCTCAAACGGGTTGTAGGCGTCGTGCTGGGCTTCGGCATAACGTTCATCGTCGAACAGCGAGAAGCGCAGGTTGAAGCGGCGCAGCATTTCGACCAGCCACTGATGTTGCAGGGTTTCCGGGACGATGATCAGCACGCGTTCGGCGGCGCCGGCGAGCAGCTGTTGATGCAGGATCATCCCGGCTTCAATGGTTTTACCCAGACCTACTTCATCCGCCAGCAGGACGCGCGGCGCGTGGCGACGGCCGACATCATGCGCGATATGCAACTGGTGGGGGATCAGGCTGGCGCGCTGTCCACGCAGGCCGCTCCACGGCATCCGGTACTGCTCACTCTGGTATTTACGCGCGCGGTAGCGCAGCGCAAAACGGTCCATCCTGTCGATCTGTCCGGCGAACAGGCGGTCCTGTGGTTTGCTGAAGACCAGCTTGCTGTCGAGTAACACTTCGCGCAGCGTGACGTTGGCTTCTTCGGTATCGAGGCGGGTGCCGGTATAGGCCAGCAGGCCGTTCTCTTCATTAACTTCGTCAACCTGGAGCTGCCAGCCTTCATGGCTGGTGATGGTATCACCCGGGTTAAACATCACGCGGGTGATCGGGGAATCATTGCGTGCGTACAGACGGTTTTCGCCGATGGCGGGGAAAAGCAGGGTCACCATACGCGCATCCAGCGCAACTACCGTCCCTAATCCCAGTTCGCTCTCTGTGTCGCTAATCCAGCGTTGACCAAGTGTAAAAGGCATATATGTTCAGCTCTTGTGTTCTTAAATTGCAGGCAATAGTTGATCATCTCCAGATAAGTCAGAGAGAGATCAAGATTGGGTCCAGGAATGGAAAGGGCGCTATATTACTGGATGGCAGGTCGTTCGTCACGTCCTCGTCACCCTTCAATTTGCAGATATGTTGACTGGAAATTGAAATGGCGAGGAATCAAAATAGCCCCAGTTGCCCTGTCACTATTGTAGCAAAATCATCGTCGACAAAGGGAAGAATTCCTTCTGCTACTGGCTGAAGCTGCTTTGACAAATAGTGCTCATAATCAAGCGGCGACAGTTGATAATCCACCGGCTCCGGGCCGCTGGTGGTCCAGACGTACTTGATGCTGCCGCGCTGCTGGTACTGCTGCGGTCTGCCCAGCCTGACGTTTTGCTCATCGGCCAGCCGTGCTGCGCGGACGTGCGGCGGGACGTTACGCTGATACTCGGCCAGCGGGCGACGCAGGCGTTTACGATAAACCAGCCGATCGTCGAGTTCGCCGCTCATCAGCTTATCAATGGTTTCCAGAATGTAGTCCCGATACGGCTGGTGGCGGAAAATACGCAGATACAGCTCCTGCTGAAACTGCTGCGCCAGCGGCGTCCAGTCGGTGCGCACCGTCTCCAGCCCCTTAAAGACCATGCGCTGCGCTTCGCCTTCCTGAATCATTCCGGCGTAGCGTTTTTTGCTGCCGGTATCGGCCCCGCGAATGGTCGGCATTAAAAAGCGACTGAAGTGGGTTTCAAACTCCAGCTCCAGGGTGCTGGTCAGCTGATCTTTACTCAGTTCTGCGGCCCACCAGTCATTGACGAAAGCGACAAGGGAGCGCCCGATTTGCGTCGCATCCTCTTCGCTATGGGGGCGTTTCAGCCAGACAAAGGTCGAGTCGGTATCGCCGTAGATAACGTCATAACCCTGCGACTCAATCAGCGCCTTGGTCTGGCGCATAATCGCATGCCCACGCATGGTAATTGAGGAGGCCAGACGGGGATCGAAAAAGCGACAGGCGCTGGTGCCAAGCACGCCATAGAAGGCGTTCATAATGATCTTCAGCGCCTGCGATAGCGGTTTATTGTGGTGCCGTTTGGCATCATCGCGGCCGTGCCAGATTTGCCCGACAATCCCCGGCAGGCAGTGGTTGAGCCGCGAGAAGCGGGCGCCAAGAAACCCCTCGGTGCTGTGCACATCGTCCGGCTGCGCCATCCCTTCGATAAGCCCGACCGGATCGATCAAAAAGGTGCGGATAATCGAGGGATAGAGGCTTTTATAGTCCAGTACCAGCACCGAATCATAGAGGCCGGGGCGCGAATCCATAACGTAACCACCGGGGCTGGCCTGCGGCGGTACCTCTCCCAGATTGGGGGCGACATAGCCCAGCCGGTGCATACGTGGGAAATAAAGATGGCTGAAGGCGGCGACGGAACCGCCGTGGCGGTCGGCTGGCAGGCCGTTGACCGTGGCTCGCTCCAGCAGGAACGGCATGATTTCCGTTTTGTGGAAGATTCGCGTGACCAGTTCGCAGTCTTGCAGATTGTAGATGGCCAGCGCCGGTTTATCTTCATGAAAGCGGCGGTCGATTTCGTCCATCCGATCCCAGGGATTATCAATCGCTTTCCCCTCACCGAGCAGCTCGCGCGCCACCGTCTCAAGGGAAAAGGAGGAGAAGTTCCAGAAGGCGGATTTCAGCGCCTCGATACCGTCAATAATCAGGCGGCCGCTGGCCTGGGCGAAAAACACGCCATTCTTAAACCCGTGTTCGCGCCATTCCAGTTCAGCATTACCGCGGCCGAGCATCAGCGGAATTCGATAGCGCTCGGCATGCTTTTGCAGAACCCGCAGGTCAAACTGGATGACGTTCCAGCCGATCAGCACGTCCGGGTCGTGGGCGGCAAACCAGGCGTTGAGTTTTTCCAGCAGCTGCGGTCGGCTGGAGACGTACTCCAGCTGGAAATCGACGGCGGGCGAGGGCGTCGGCTCAGGCCCGAGCATGTAGACTACTCGCTGCCCGCACCCTTCCAGCCCGATGCAGTACAGTTCGCCATGCCGGCTGGTTTCTATATCCAGCGAAACCCACTTCAGCGGCGGGCGATAGGACGGGTTGGGTTTCATACGGGCGTGAATAAGGCGCGGGCCGAGAGTATCGCCTTCGACCCAAACCGGAGCGGTAATGAAGCGCTCCATCAGATAACGCTCCGGTGGGCGGATGTCGGCTTCGTAAACGGTGATGCCGTTTTCACGCAGCTTCTTTTCCAGGCGCATTAGCTGGCGATGAGCGCGGCAATAAAGGCCAAAAACCGGCTGGCGACGAAAGTCTTTTAAATTGAGCGGGGCGAGGCGCAGACCGTTTTCGCCCTGTAACAGGCGTTCGACCTGGGCGCGTTGCGCTTCGGGAATGAAAGCCACGGACTCCTGCGGCGGCAGAGTAACCTCAAGCGGGCCGTCGTCGGTGGCGAGCCAGAAGGACAGCTCGGTACCCTGCGGGGTATCCCGCCAGTGACGGGTCAGTAGGAAACCTTCTCGTGGCTGGGTCACGCCGTGCTCTCACAAAATAAAACCAGGCCTGATTATAGCCTGGTTCAATCAATGATGCTGGGGTTTTATACAGGTATGGGCTTACCCCGGAGGCGATGCTACGCACCTGTCCAGGCTACCGGTCAGCGAGTCGCCCGGTCAAGCGAAGCGCTACCGGGGAAGCAGTAGCGCTACTGCCCGTAATAGGCTTTGGCGCCGTGCTTGCGCAGGTAGTGCTTATCCAGCAGCGTCTGCTGCATCGCGGGCAGCTGCGGCGCCAACTGACGGCAGAAAATTCCCATGTAGGCGATCTCTTCCAGCACGATAGCGTTGTGTACCGCATCTTCGGCATTTTTCCCCCACGCAAACGGACCGTGGGAATGCACCAGCACGCCGGGCATTTGTGCCGGATCAATCCCCTGCTCGCGGAACGTTTCGACGATGACGCGACCGGTTTCCCACTCATACTCGCCGTTGATTTCCTCATCGGTCATCAGGCGGGTGCAGGGAACCGGACCATAGAAATAATCGGCGTGGGTAGTACCGGTCGCCGGAATGGCTTGCCCGGCCTGCGCCCAGATGGTGGCGTGGCGCGAATGGGTATGGACGATCCCGCCCAGCGTCGGGAAGGCCTGATAGAGCAGGCGGTGGGTCGGCGTATCCGAAGAGGGTTTCTTTTTGCCCTCGACGACTTCGCCATTTTCCAGACTCACCACCACCATATCGTCGGCGCTCATCGCGCTATAGTCGACGCCCGATGGCTTTATCACCAGCACGCCGCGCTCGCGGTCCACGGCGCTGACGTTGCCCCAGGTGAGGGTGACGAGATTGTGTTTCGGCAGGGCCAGGTTGGCTTCAAGCACCTGCTGCTTTAATGCTTCGAGCATTGCGTTCTCCTTGCCGGGCGGCGCTGTGCTGCTCCGGCCTATAAAATCGCAGTTTGTAGGCCCGGCGAACAAACTGCCGCCGGGCAATAGGGTGCCGTGGTTAACGTCTTGAACCGTAAGAGACGTCATTCCAGCGCAGCGCGTCCTTAAAGGACGGCAGACGGGTTTCGTTATCGATAACGGCGAGTTCGATATCCTGCAGTTCGGCAAACTGACGCATATCGTCGAGCGTCAACGCGTGGCTGAAGACGGTATGGTGTGCACCGCCGGCGATGATCCAGGCTTCAGATGCGGTACGCAGATCCGGCTGGGCTTTCCACAGGGCGTTGGCGACCGGCAGCTTCGGCAGATCGTGCGGAGTCGGCACCGTTTCCACGGTGTTCACCAGCAGGCGGAAACGATCGCCAAGATCGATCAGGCTAGCGACAAGTGCCGGGCCGGTCTGAGTGTTGAAGATCAGGCGGGCCGGATCGGCTTTGCCGCCGATGCCCAGCGGCTGGACGTCGAGGATCGGTTTATCTGCTGTGGCGATGGTCGGGCAGACTTCCAGCATATGCGAGCCCAGAACCAGATCGTTACCGTTATCGAAGTGGTAGGTGTAATCCTCCATAAAGGAGGTGCCGCCCTGCAGACCGGTTGACATCACCTTCATGATGCGAAGCAGGGCGGCGGTTTTCCAGTCGCCTTCGCCGGCAAAGCCATAGCCCTGCTGCATCAGACGCTGTACGGCGAGACCCGGAAGTTGTTTCAGTCCGTGCAAATCTTCAAACGTGGTGGTGAAAGCATGGAAACCGCCCTGCTCAAGGAAGCGTTTCATCCCCAGCTCAATTCGGGCGGCATCGAGCACGTTCTGGCGCTTATCGCCGTGGACCTGTGCCGCCGGGGTCAGGCGGTAGCTGCTTTCATACTCATCAACCAGCGCGCTAATATCGCCATCGCTGATGCTGTTGACCACCTGAACCAGATCGCCCACCGCCCAGGTATTCACCGAGAAACCGAATTTGATCTGCGCGGCAACTTTATCCCCGTCGGTGACTGCAACTTCGCGCATGTTATCGCCGAAGCGGCAGACTTTCAGATGGCGAGTATCCTGCTTCGAGACCGCCTGGCGCATCCAGGAACCGATACGTTGATGCGCATCCTGATCCTGCCAGTGGCCGGTGACCACGCTGTGTTGCTGGCGCATGCGTGCGCCAATGAAGCCGAACTCGCGGCCGCCGTGTGCGGTCTGGTTCAGGTTCATAAAGTCCATATCGATGCTGTCCCACGGCAGCGAGGCGTTGTACTGGGTGTGGAACTGCAACAGTGGTTTATTGAGGATGGTCAGGCCGTTAATCCACATCTTGGCCGGCGAGAAGGTATGTAGCCACACCACCATGCCCGCACATTTATCATCATAGTTAGCGTCACGGCAGATATGGGTAATCTCATCCGGCGTGGTGCCCAGCGGTTTTAATACCAGCTTGCAAGGCAGCTTTGCTTCCGCATTCAGGCTGTTCACCACATGTTCGGCATGCTTCGTGACCTGACGCAGCGCTTCCGGGCCATACAGATGCTGGCTGCCAATCACGAACCATACTTCGTAGTTATCAAAAATCGTCATTTTCGTGTCCTTAATGGGTGAGAGCTGCCTGAGAGAGCGGGGCTTTTTCCGCTTTCGCAGCTGAAGGGAGATACTGTTGTTCTGCGCTGACCGACCACTGCTGGTAGCGCTGATAAAGTTGTTCGAAGCGTTGAGCCTGGGCCGGGCGCGGCTGCAGGGTGCTTTCGACCTGGCTTGCCATGCTGTGCTGGGCCGTCGGGATATCCTGATACACGCCTGCGGCAACGGCGGCAAAGATTGCCGCGCCGAGTGCGCAGCACTGATCGGAGGCGACGATTTGCAGCGGCCGGTTCAGCACGTCGCAGCAGGCCTGCATAATGACCGGGTTTTTGCGAGCGATACCGCCCAGGGCCATCACGTTATTGACCGGGATACCCTGGTCGGTGAAGCACTCCATAATGGCGCGTGCGCCGAAGGCGGTGGCCGCGACAAGGCCGCCAAATAACGCGGGTGCATCGGTGGCGAGGTTCAGATCGGTAATGACCCCTTTCAGGCGCTGGTTAGCGTTAGGGGTACGGCGGCCGTTGAACCAGTCGAGGACCACCGGCAGATGTTCGAGTGATGGGTTTTTCGCCCAGGCTTCGGTCAGCGCCGGCAGCAGTTGTTTTTGCTGGGCGCTAATCTGCGCTTTCAGTTCCGGATGCTGCTGTGCCAGCTGCTCCAGCGGCCAGCCGAGAATACGGCCAAACCAGGCGTAGATATCGCCGAAGGCGGACTGCCCGGCCTCCATACCAATAAAGTCCGGAACAACGCTGCCATCGACCTGGCCGCAGATCCCCTTGACCGTGCGACTGCCCACGCTCTGTTTATCGGCGATCAGAATGTCGCAGGTCGAGGTACCGATGACTTTCACCAGCGCGTTAGGCTGCGCGCCAGCGCCGACTGCACCCATATGGCAGTCGAAAGCGCCGCCGGAGAGAATGACGGTTTCCGGCAGGCCCAGGCGCTGGGCCCATTCGGTGCAGAGCGTGCCGACCGCAACATCGGCAGTCCAGGTCTCAGTGAACAGCGGCCAGTTCAGATGCTGGTTGATAAGAGGGTCGAGCTCATCGAAGAAGCTGGCCGGCGGCAATCCCCCCCAGCTTTCGTGCCACAGCGATTTATGCCCGGCGCTACAGCGGCCGCGACGAATATCCTGCGGGCGGGTGGTGCCGGAAAGGAGAGCGGGAACCCAATCGCACAGCTCAATCCACGACGCCGCGGCTTCGGCGACGGCACTGTCCTGCCGGGTGACGTGGAGTATTTTTGCCCAGAACCATTCGCTGGAGTAAATGCCGCCGATATAGCGGGAGTAGTCCTCTTTGCCCGGCAGATGGCACAGCCGGGTGATGGCTTCCGCCTCTTCAACCGCAGTGTGGTCTTTCCACAGCACGAACATAGCATTCGGGTTATTGGCGAACTCTTCGCGCAGCGCCAGCACGTTGCCGTCAGCATCGATCGGCGCCGGAGTTGAACCGGTGCTGTCAACGCCAATGCCAACCACCTCAGCGCGCTGTTCGGCGCTTAATAACGCCAGCACGCTTTTCAGTGCGGCTTCCATAGATTCAATATAGTCACGCGGATGGTGGCGGAACTGGTTGTTCGGGCCATCGCAAAACAGCCCCTCCTGCCAGCGCGGATACCACTCTACGCTGGTAGCAACTTCTTCACCGGTGGCACATTCCACTGCTAGCGCACGTACGGAATCACTACCAAAATCGAGGCCAATCGCAATTGCCATGCTGTTACTCCATGCTGAAAACCATTCATGGTGAAACAGTAGATATTCACGGCAAAAACCGTCAGGCCGTATTCGCTAATCTTATGGACTATTTTGCTATTGCATCGCAAAGTGTGACGCTGTGCAAATATTCAATGTGGACTTTCCTGCCGTATTTATAGACACTTCTGTTACACGGTGGAAGTGCTTTAATTGTGCGCTACCGTCGATTTTTGGCGTGACAAAGCGGGTTTTAATCTAAATTTCAACCGCCGTCCCAGTACGGTGAGCGGCGTTGGCAGTACAATGTTGAATATGGACAATTGGTTTCCATAATATATCCAGGAGAGCTGAGCCTATGGCTGAAACACAAAACGATCCGCTGCTGCCGGGCTACTCTTTTAATGCCCATCTGGTGACGGGACTGACGCCGATTGATGC
This sequence comes from Klebsiella sp. I138, assembly GCF_051131765.1. Taxonomy (NCBI): domain Bacteria; kingdom Pseudomonadati; phylum Pseudomonadota; class Gammaproteobacteria; order Enterobacterales; family Enterobacteriaceae; genus Klebsiella; species Klebsiella sp. I138. The sequence continues at coordinate 3,282,262 of NZ_CP180447.1, read as the reverse complement.
CGATGGCTATCTGGATTTCTTTATTGACCGCCCGTTAGGTATGAAAGGCTATATTCTGAACCTGACGGTGCGCGGCGAAGGGGTTATTAACAATCACGATGAGCAGTTTATCTGCCGGCCAGGCGATATTTTGCTCTTTCCTCCGGGAGAGGTTCATCATTATGGTCGCCATCCCGATGCTCGCGAGTGGTATCACCAGTGGGTCTACTTCCGGCCACGGGCGTACTGGCATGAATGGCTGAACTGGCCCACTATCTTCGCCCAGACCGGTTTTTTCCGCCCGGACGAACAATGGCAGGCGCGTTTTTGCGAGCTGTTTGGGCAAATCGTGGAGGCAGGCCAGGGCGCCGGGCGTTATTCGGAGCTGTTGGCGATCAATTTACTGGAACAGCTGCTGCTGCGGCGTATGGAGGCGATCAATGAGTCTCTGCATCCGCCGCTGGATAATCGTGTGCGCGATGCCTGCCAGTACATCAGCGATCACCTGGCGGACAGTCATTTCGATATCGCCAGCGTCGCCCAGCACGTCTGTCTGTCGCCTTCGCGGCTGTCGCATCTGTTCCGCCAACAGCTAGGCATCAGCGTGCTGGGATGGCGGGAAGACCAGCGCATCAGCCAGGCAAAGCTGCTGCTCAGCACCACGCGTATGCCGATCGCCACGGTCGGGCGCAACGTTGGCTTTGAAGACCAGCTCTATTTTTCGCGGGTGTTTAAGAAATGTACCGGCGCCAGCCCAAGTGAGTTTCGTGCGGGGTGTGAATAAAACGTAAATAAAATGAAATGTTGCGCCGGATAATTGTCACAACCAGTAAACTAAACCCTAAATAATTCGAGTTGCAGGACAAGAGGCGAAGCCGAATTGAACAGCGCTTGCGCTGGCCCCGAAGGGGTGAGGCCATAGGCCGAATCACGTGGCAACGCAGGGAATCCCCAGGAGCTTACTGAAGTAAGTGACTGGGGTGAGCGAGGACAAATTCGTCAGGAACGAATTTGAACGCAGTTTACTGCGCCCGTTAGGGCGAGGCCCAAGGATGGGCCGGGTATTGCCAACGCTCATGCAACTTGAAGTATGACGGGTATATTCTGACAATTGATGACTTGACGAAGGCGCGAGGGCTCTGGAGAATCCGTGCTTCGTTTTGATACCGGGCACATTATGCAAGCATTGCTGGAACATTTTATCACCCAGTCCACGGTCTATTCCCTGATAGCCGTGATGCTGGTCGCCTTCCTTGAATCGTTGGCGCTGGTGGGGCTGATATTGCCAGGAACGGTGATGATGGCCGGCCTGGGGGCGCTGATTGGCAGCGGAGACGTGAATTTCTGGCAGGCGTGGCTGGCGGGGATTGTCGGCTGTTTACTTGGCGACTGGATCTCTTTCTGGCTCGGCTGGCGGTTTAAGAAACCGCTGCATCGCTGGTCTTTCATGAAGAAAAACAAAGCGCTGTTGGACAAGACGGAGCATGCACTGCATCAGCACAGCATGATCACGATTCTCATCGGCCGCTTTGTTGGCCCGACGCGTCCGCTGGTGCCGATGGTTGCCGGTATGCTCGATCTCCCGGTGGCGAAGTTTATCCTGCCGAATATTATTGGTTGCCTGCTGTGGCCACCGCTGTACTTCTTGCCGGGCATTCTGGCCGGTGCGGCGATTGATATTCCCGCCGATGAAAACAGCGCCAGCTTTAAGTGGCTGCTGCTGGCGGCCGCTCTGCTGGTTTGGCTGGCGGGCTGGCTGTGCTGGCGCTTGTGGCGCAGTGCGAAAATGCGCGATCGCCTGACGCGATACTTGTCCCGTTCACGCCTGCTGTGGCTGACGCCGGCGACGATGGTGCTGGCCGGTGCCGCGTTAACTCTGGTGATTCGTCATCCGCTGATGCCTGTCTATCTCGACATTCTGCACAAGGTTATCGCGCGCTAATACCTAACAAATGAGATGCGCTGCTGTTGCCGCTGATTAATGCTTCGGTTGCGCCATCCCACGCGATCCGCCCGTCCGCCACCACCAGAGAGCGTGGCGCGATGCGGGCGGCATCTTCCACGCTATGTGACACCATCAGCAGCGTCAAACGCTGACGCTGACAGACGTCGCTAACCAGCGTCAGCATCTCCTGACGTAGCGCGGGGTCGAGCGCGGAAAAAGGCTCATCTAATAGCAGTACCGGCTGTTCCCGGACCAGGCAGCGCGCCAGCGCCGCACGCTGACGCTGGCCGCCGGACAGCTCGCCTGGCAATCTGTCCAGCAGTGAATCTATGCCCATTTGCCCGGCAATCTCCTGCAGGCTGGCGGTCTGCGCCGCGCTCAGCTTCAGCCCCGGATGCATCCCGAGGCCGATGTTCTGGCGCACGGTAAGATGATTAAAGAGATTGTTTTCCTGAAATAGCATCGACACCGGTCGGCGGGCCGGCGGCGTATTGGTATGAGGCTGGCCGGCAATCGTGATGCTGCCGCTTACCGGGGGTAAAAAACCGGCGATCAGGTTCAGCAGCGTGCTTTTACCTGCACCGCTTGGGCCGAGCACGGCGATGCGCTCTCCCTGCTGGACGGAGAGCGTGAAGCGCATCGGCAAATGCTGGTAGAGCCAGGTTACATCATTCAGTTTTAACATCACGCCCCGGAAGTTTCTCAATCACGGTAAAAAGTAAAAAGCACAGCAGCAGTAGCAGCAGGGCGGTGACGGCACCATCCTGACTCCGATAAGAGCCAATTTGCTGATACAGATAGAACGGCAGCGTACGGAATTCTTCATTACCGAACAGCGCCACAGCGCCGAAATCACCGATCGACAGTACGCAGGCAAACGCCAGTGCCTGGGCCAGCGGACGCTTTAACGCGCGAAGCTCGACGACCCTCAGGCGGGTAAAACCGCTCATGCCCAAAGAATGGCAGAGCCTGCCGTAGCGCACGGCAATATCGCGCATCGGGTTTTCCAGCACCTTCAGGGCATAGGGTATTGCCATGAGCGCGTTGGTAAAGATAACGATACCGTCGGCGGAGGCCGGAAGGCCAATGCTGTTATTGAGCAGTAAAAAGAAGCCGGTCGCCAGTACGATTCCCGGCATGGCAAGAATCAGCATCCCGCTGAGTTCCAGCGCCTGGCCTGCCAGCGGTCGGCTGCGAAGGCGCAACTCACGACTGCTCCACAGCAGCATCATCGACAGTATGACGCTGAGCAGCCCAGCGGAAACCGCGATGCGTAATGAGGTCCAGAATGCCTGCCATAGCGCAGGCTGGGCCAGAACGCCGGGTAGGTTGTTATTCAGGCCGTCAACGACGACCGCCAGCAGTGGGGGAAGCAGCAACAGCAGCGCGATAACAATCAGCGCGGTATCGGTCAGTCGGCTGTGCCAACGGTCATCCGGATCGCGCCAGCCGTGAACCTGTGTAGCGCCGATAGCGACGGCCTTGCTCAGACGCTGGGCGAGCAGCACCAGCCCAAGGCAGCAGACCATCTGGATTAGCGCCAGCATCGCGGCGCGGGCCGGGTCGTAATCAAAGTTTAATGCCTGGTAGATAGCCAGCTCAATCGTCGTGGCCCGCGGGCCGCCGCCTAGCGACAGTACGGTGGCGAAGCTAGCGAAGCAGAGCATAAAGATCAGTGCCGCGACGGGGGGAATTTGTCGCCGCAGCCAGGGCCATTCCACCAGGCGGAAAAAATGATAGCCACGCATGCCCAACTGGGCGGCTATCTGGCGCTGTTCTCCGGGGATATTCTCCAGCGCCTGCAGCAGGAGGCGAGTCGCCATCGGCATATTGAAAAAGATATGCGCCAGCAGGATGCCTTGTAGCCCGTAAGGTGAGAAATCCCATTGCCAGCCGACGGCGTTAAACAGCGTCGCCAGCCAGCCCTGTCGGCCATAGACGCTAAGAATGCCAAAGACGGCCACCAGTACCGGTAGAATCAGCGTCATGGCGCACAGGCGCAGTAGCAGCGTTCGTCCCGGAAAGCGCCGACGATACAGAGCGCGGGCGAGAAAAATAGCTGGCACGACGGAGAACAGTGCGGAGAGAAACGCCTGCCAGAAGGAGAAGCGGACAACGTGCCACAGATAGCTATCGCTGAAAATCGAACGCCACGACGCCTCCGGCGCGCTGCTCCAGAGCGCCAGAAATGCGGCCAGAGCGACGGCAACCAGCAGAGCGGCTGCCGTCAGGCCCGGCGTAAGCCAGCCGAGGGTTAGCGGCTGACGGCGCGTTGCCATGCGTTAATCCAGTTCTGACGTTCTGCGGCGACCTGTTGCGGGGTAAATTCAAGAGTGGTTTGCGGTTTGTGCAGCGCCTCAAAGCCTGCCGGCAGAGCAACCTGAGTGACCGGATACATCCAGTTACCGGTCGGGATCGCGTTCTGGAAGGCTGGAGACACCATAAACTTGAGGAATTTCTCCGCCAGCTCTGGCTGCTTGCTGGCGGCTGTGCGGGCGGCGACTTCAACCTGCAGATAGTGGCCTTCGGCAAAATTCGCCGCCGCGTACTGGTCTTTTTTCTCTTCAATGATGTGATAGGCCGGCGACGTGGTATAGCTGAGAACCAGATCGCTTTCTCCCTTGAGGAACAGACCGTAGGCCTCACTCCAGCCTTTGGTGACGGTGACGGTTTTCGCCGCCAGTTTTTGCCAGGCCTCCGGAGCCTTGTCACCATAGACTTTCTGCATCCACAGCAGCAGCCCCAGGCCTGGTGTGCTGGTGCGTGGATCCTCGTAGATCACCCGCCATTTTTGATCGCTTTCCACCAGATCTTTCAAGCTTTTCGGTGGGCTTTTCAGCTTGTTTTTATCGTAAACGAAGGCGAAATAGCCATAATCGAATGGTACGAAGGTGTCGTTATCCCAACCGCCAGGAACCGTGACCGCGCTGGCTGGAACCTGACTTTTGGCGAACAGTTTGCTCTGGGCGGCCGCTTCCAGCAAATTGTTATCCAGCCCAAGCACCACGTCAGCTTTGCTGTTTTTGCCCTCCATCCGCAGACGGTTAAGCAACGACACGCCGTCCTCCAGCGCCACAAACTTCAGCTCGCAATTGCAGTCGGCTTCAAAAGCCTTTTTCACCACCGGTCCCGGGCCCCAGTCGGCAGAAAAAGAGTCATAGGTGTAGACGGTGAGCACAGGTTTAGCAAACACGGGGGCGGCGACCAGCGCCAGCAGCGGGAGTAATTTTCTTAACACTTTGCACCTCATAAAAAAGGGGGGGCAAAGGACTTTGAGTGGGCCCCAAATCCCTTCGCCGGCATTATCCGGATCAGGTTCGACGGGTATTTTCTCAGCCTATACACTTCATCCTTCGCGCTGCCTCTGCGTTAGCATCGCGTGTTCACCCCAGTCGCATAGTTATCTATGCTCCCGGGGATTCACCCGCTTGCTGCCTTGATGCAACCCGAATGATGTTGTGTATGTACACTTGATCCAACAAGCTGCCTCTGCGTTAGCATCGCGTGTTCACCCCAGTCGCATAGTTATCTATGCTCCCGGGGATTCACCCGCTTGCTGCCTTGATGCAACCCGAATGATTTTGTGTATGCACACTTGATCCAACAAGCTGCCTCTGCGTTAGCATCGCGTGTTCACCCCAGTCGCATAGTTATCTATGCTCCCGGGGATTCACCCGCTTGCTGCCTTGAGGTAGTCCGAACGATCGTATGTATGTGTAATAGCACCCCGTTGAGAACGGCGAATAGTGTAATGATTTTGTTAGTTGACTGAAAGCATTACGGCTCCGGCGGTGCAAACCATGCGGATTTGAAATCAAACCAGCCGAGCGTGTTCATTCTTACGCCGCGCATACTGCGCTGCCCCTGGATCATCAGCCAGTGGTGGATCAGCGGCACGATAGTTTGATTGGCCAGCAGCTGCTGGCTCCAGGTGGCCGGGTTTAACTCTCCTGCATGCCAGCGACGGGCATCCTGCTCCCAGTCGATAGGGATACAATTGCGTATAAGCGGGACTTCATACAGCCAGGCAAACAGGGAAAAATCGATCGGCAGAGTAAAATTGGCGCTATTCAACCAGATATCACTGACAACCTCGCCGCGGTGCCACTCTTCGTACTCCAGCTCCTGAATCTCAAGTTTCACCTGATGCTCCGCCAGCAGCGTGGCCATGATCCCGCCCATAACGCGATGTTCGACGTGATCCCGGTAATAGGTCAAGGTGACCGACTCCAGCCCCGGCGGTTTTTCACAGGCGTGGCTGCGGGCGTGGTGCCAGCGAGGCAGCAGGCCATAGGCCGGGAACCAGTTGCCCTGGTAATGTTCACCGGCGTGGTAGAGCAGATTGGCGGGCTGTAACAGATAGCTAAGCCACTGGCGAACCGCGGAGTTGCTGCCCAGGGGGCTGCGGGCGTCGAACAGCAGATAATAGCAGCCTTCCTCCAGGCGGCTCTCAATTGCCTTCTCGCTTTGAGTGGTCCCCTGCAGCGTCAGGCCACCGTTGGGTTCTTCGCTAATTTCCGGCAGGACCCAGACGTTGACTTCATCAATTAATGCCCGGTAGCCGAAATAATCATCGAAGGCATGGATCTTCAGCTGATTTTGATTGTTGCGAACCACCGCATAAGGCCCGGTGCCCACCGGCATGCCAGAGAAATTTTCCATTGACTGCCATTCACGCGGTAACACGACTGCCGACACCTGGCCGAGCAGCCACGGTAGCCAGCGGTCGGGCTGGGTCAGATGAATATCCAGCGTCCAGGCGGTGGGGGAGATAATGCGTTCAATATGGGAATAGAGTGGAAGGGCGTTGCTGCGCTGCAACGAGGCAATCACATCCTCCATCTCCAGCTCTCTTCCGTGATGAAAATGAATGCCGGGACGGAGAAAAAAACGCCAGTGGGTCGGAGAAATTTGCTGCCAGTGGTGGGCAATATCTGCTTCCAGTTCCCCGTTTTCCTCATTTACCCGCGTCAGCGCGCTGAAGATCTGCCTGGCGATATGGTTTTCCGAGCGGCGCAGCGCGCTGCCAGGAAGCAGGTTTTTCATCGGTCGGTAGTAGAGTACGCGCAGGATATGCCGTCCCTGACGGAAGCTGCGACCCAGATGCGAGACCAGCATCTGGCGGACGGCGGCTTTATCGCCCACCAGCTGGACCAGCTGATCGATGCGGTCCTGTTCCAGCAGGTCTTCCGCCCGCTGCTGCTGTAGCGCCAGGCCGGTATAAAGGAAAGAGAGCTTCGAGCGCTTGCCGCGCCCGGCTTCCGCCTCCCAGGTTAACCAGCCGCGTTCTTCCATCATATTCAGCAGCGTGCGCATATGGCGGCGCGAGCAGCAGAGCATCTCCGCCAGCTCGTTGAGCGTCGTCTCCTGCGATTTACCTTCGCAGCACTGCCATAAGCGGATGAACTGTTGTTGCAGACGAGCAGAAGACATAAAAGGGGAACTCCTGATGAAAACTCAGCAATTTATTAATCCCTATATTAGGCCAATAATGCATTCCGATGAAGCGAGGAGGTGAATATGATGGGGTCTACCGCGAAACAGTTCTACCAACGCTACTTTTCTGCGACGCAGGATGCGTCATGGCTGGCCCGCTTGATGGCAGGGAGACAGCAGAAGATTCTTGGCGAGCTGATGCAGTGGGGAGTTACGTCACAGACCTCTGATCATTGACTTGCCTACATCATGTGTGACTGAGTATTGGTGTGTACTTATCGTCTTTCAAACTCCAGACCAGTTGACTGAGCCAAAACGTTTCGGTTTCCTGACTGTCACTTGAAATAGATAGAGTATAAAATCACCTGCCAGCAGATTGCTTCTGCTGGCTTTTTTCGTTTTCTTCGCGTGCTTTAAGGACATGACATGCTCTGGTTGATGACGATGGGACGGCGGCTTAACGGCGTTTATGCGGCTTTTATGCTGGTCGCTTTTATGATGGGCATTGCAGGCGCGCTGCAGGCACCGACCCTCAGCTTGTTCCTCAGCCGCGAGGTGGGCGCGCAGCCCTTCTGGGTCGGTTTGTTTTATACCGTTAATGCGATCGCCGGTATTCTGGTTAGCCTCGCGCTGGCAAAACGATCCGATAACCAGGGAGATCGCCGTCGTCTGATTATGTTCTGCTGCCTGATGGCGGTGGGTAATGCGCTGCTGTTTGCCTTTAATCGTCACTACTTAACGTTGATCACCTGCGGCGTGATGCTGGCCTCGATAGCCAATGCCGCCATGCCGCAGCTGTTCGCCCTGGCGCGGGAATATGCCGACAGTTCGGCGCGGGAAGTGGTCATGTTTAGTTCGGTCATGCGTGCTCAGCTGTCGCTGGCGTGGGTTATTGGCCCGCCGCTCGCCTTTATGCTGGCGCTGAACTATGGCTTTACCACGATGTTCTCAATTGCCGCCGGTATTTTCGTGATTAGCCTGGCGTTGATTGCCGTTAAGCTACCGTCGGTTGCCCGCGTAGAGTCGCCTTCACAAGCGGCAGGCGTGGCGGTGCAGGCCGGCGGCTGGCAGGACAAAAACGTGCGTATGCTGTTTATCGCTTCGACGCTGATGTGGACCTGCAACACCATGTATATCATCGATATGCCGTTGTGGATCAGTAGCGATCTTGGCTTACCGGATAGCCTGGCCGGGATCTTAATGGGGACGGCGGCGGGGCTGGAAATCCCGGCGATGATTCTGGCGGGTTATTATGTGAAACGCTGGGGTAAGCGCAAAATGATGGTCGCGGCAGTTGCCGCCGGTGTGCTGTTTTATGGCGGCCTGATTCTGTTTCACGATCGCACCGCGCTGCTGGCGCTACAGCTGTTCAACGCCATTTTTATCGGTATTGTCGCCGGGATTGGCATGCTGTGGTTTCAGGATCTGATGCCCGGACGGGCCGGTGCGGCGACTACGCTGTTTACCAACAGTATTTCCACCGGAGTGATTCTCGCCGGTGTACTGCAGGGGGCGCTGTCGCAAAACTACGGCCACGCCAGCGTGTATTGGGCCATTGCCGCTATCTCTCTGCTGACGCTGTTTTTGACCAGTAAAGTCAAAGATATTTAGTCCTGATGCCGCACCGCCGGTTGCGGCGATGCGCCACGATGTTCAGGACAAAATATTCATGATTTCCCGCAGTTGGCGCACGGCAATTTGTCCGGGCGCTGATGCCTGGCCCACGCTGCCAAACGTCATGGCTGAGCCAAATATCCGCCCGGTAACTCGACTGATGCCGCCCAGTTTCCCCATCGACATGGTGATTAACGGGCGGGTGGCATACTGTTCTTTCATGACAAGCGTGGCGGACAGTAATGTCAGCACATCCTGGGGCGACTGAGGCATGACCGCTATTTTAGGGAGATCGGCCCCCAGGTCCTGCATCCGACGTAGCCGGGCGATAATATCTTCCTGCGCCGGCGTTTTTTGGAAATCATGATTGCTCATAATCACTTTTACTCCGGCGGCATGAGCCTCGTCGATCAGCGCCCGGATCGATTCTTCGTCATTAAATAGCTCAATATCAATGAGTTCGACCAACCCGCTGGCGACGGCCAGACGGTTGAGTGCAAAGTACGCTTCATCGCTGATTTCCGTTGCACCCCCTTCTTTATGACTGCGAAACGTAAACAACAGCGGCCTGTCGGCGAGCAGCCGACGAATCTCCGCCAGCGCCAGCAGGACCTGATCCCGATCGCCGACAGAGGTAAAATGGTCGACACGCCATTCGATAAGATCGGCTCCGGCCTCTGCCAGCGTGCAGGCATGGGCTTTCAGCTCGTCGAGTGTCTGGCCGATCAGCGGGACGCAAATTAACGTGGTGCCTTCCTGGAAGGTGATATTTTTAACCGTTACAGCTTTCGTCATGCGAGGGTCCATCGGTAAGGGCGGGCTCTTTTCTTGCCGTAAGCCGCGCGAAAAACCTAAAAAAATGCCCGGTCACAAGGACCGGGCCAGGGGATTAGCGGCATCGTTAGTTCATAAAGGCCGGCAGTTTGTTTTCGTAGTCTGATATGGCTTCTTCGTGCTGCAGCGTCAGGCCAATACTATCAAGGCCGTTAAGCATGCAATGGCGGCGGAAGGCATCAATTTTAAAACTGTAGGATTTGTCGCCCGCTTTCACCACTTCGGATTCCAGATCGACTTCGAACTTAATGCCTGGGTTGGCCTGAACCAGCTTAAACATTTCGTCGACCTGCTCGTCGCTCAGGGTCACCGGCAGCAGCTGGTTATTAAAGCTGTTACCGTAAAAGATATCGGCGAAGCTGGGGGCGATAACCACTTTAAAACCGTAATCGGTCAATGCCCACGGCGCATGCTCACGGGAGGAGCCGCAGCCGAAGTTTTCCCGCGCCAGCAGGATTGATGCACCTTTATACTCCGGGAAGTTAAGGATGAATTCCGGGTTGGGCTGCTGTCCCTGGTCATCAAGAAAACGCCAGTCATTGAACAGGTGCGCCCCGAAGCCGGTGCGCGTCACTTTCTGCAGGAACTGCTTAGGAATGATCGCATCGGTATCGACGTTTGCGGCATCCAGCGGAACCACCAGGCCCGTATGTTGGGTAAATTTCTCTGCCATGATGGTTTCCTTATTTGATATCGCGGATGTCGGCAAAATGGCCGGTAACGGCCGCCGCTGCGGCCATTGCCGGGCTGACTAAATGGGTACGTCCGCCGCGGCCCTGACGGCCTTCAAAGTTACGGTTGCTGGTTGATGCACAGCGCTCGCCCGGGTTCAGACGGTCATTGTTCATTGCCAGACACATAGAGCAGCCCGGCAGGCGCCATTCAAAACCGGCTTCGATAAAGATTTTATCCAGACCTTCTTCTTCCGCCTGGGCTTTAACCGGGCCAGAGCCTGGAACCACTAATGCCTGCACGCCCGGCGCGACTTTGCGGCCTTTGGCAATTTCTGCGGCGGCGCGTAAGTCTTCGATGCGTGAGTTGGTACAAGAGCCAATGAACACTTTATCGATAGCTACGTCGGTTAACGGAATGCCCGGCTTCAGGCCCATATAGGCCAGCGCTTTTTCCGCACTGGCACGCTCGACCGGATCGGCGAATGAGGCCGGGTCGGGGATCCTGTCGTTAACGGAGATGACCTGACCCGGGTTGGTCCCCCAGGTGACCTGTGGGGCAATCTCTTCAGCCTGCAGGGTTACGATGGTGTCAAAGGTCGCGTCAGCGTCGGTGTTCAGCGTTTTCCAGTATTCAACGGCAGCGTCAAAGTTCTGCCCTTTCGGTGCGTGCAGACGACCCTTCACATAGTTAAAGGTGGTTTCATCCGGTGCGACCAGGCCCGCTTTAGCACCCATTTCGATGGCCATATTGCACAGAGTCATACGGCCTTCCATGCTCAGATCGCGAATGGCTTCACCGCAGAACTCCACGACGTGACCGGTACCGCCGGCGCTGCCGGTTTTGCCAATGATCGCCAGCACGATATCTTTGGCAGTGATGCCCGGAGCCGCTTTGCCGTTAACTTCGATCTTCATGGTTTTGGCGCGGCCCTGCTTCAGGGTCTGAGTTGCCAGGACGTGCTCAACTTCAGAGGTGCCGATACCAAAAGCCAGCGCGCCAAACGCACCGTGGGTGGCGGTGTGGGAATCGCCACAGACGATGGTCATACCTGGCAGGGTCACACCCTGTTCCGGCCCCATTACGTGGACGATGCCCTGATACGGGTGGTTCAGGTCATACAGCTCAACGCCGAACTCATTGCAGTTTTTGATAAGCTCCTGCATCTGAATGCGCGCCATTTCGCCGGACGCGTTGATATCTTTCGTCTGGGTTGAGACGTTGTGATCCATGGTGGCGAAGGTTTTCCCCGGCTGACGAACCTGGCGGTTGTGCGCACGCAGACCGTCAAAAGCCTGAGGCGAAGTGACTTCATGCACCAGATGACGGTCGATGTACAGCAGCGGAGTTTCGTTCTGTGCTTCATAAACGACGTGAGCATCAAACAACTTTTCGTACAAGGTCTTCGCCATGATTACACCCCTTCAGCGACATAGCGGGCAATAATGTCACCCATTTCATCGGTACTGACGGCCGCTGTGCCGCGCGCCAGATCGCCGGTACGAACGCCTTCTTCTAATGCGCGGTTGATCGCCTGTTCAATCGCTGTGGCCGCTGCTTCAGCATCCAGGCTGTAGCGCAGCAGCAGCGCCAGAGAGAGGATCTGTGCGATAGGGTTGGCAATATTTTTACCCGCGATATCCGGGGCTGAGCCGCCTGCCGGTTCATACAGACCAAAACCTTGTTCATTGAGGCTGGCGGACGGCAGCATACCCATTGAACCGGTGATCATGGCGCACTCATCAGACAGAATGTCGCCGAACAGGTTGGAGCACAGCAGAACGTCAAATTGAGACGGGTCTTTAATCAGCTGCATGGTTGCGTTGTCGATGTACATATGCGCCAGCTCAACGTCCGGGTACTCTTTGGCGATTTCGCTAACAACTTCACGCCACAGAATAGATGACTGCAGGACGTTGGCTTTATCGATAGAAGTCACTTTATGACGGCGTTTGCGTGCGGACTGAAACGCGATATGTGCGATACGCTCGATTTCAAAGCGATGATAGACCTCGGTATCAAACGCTTTCTCGTGTTGACCGCTGCCTTCGCGGCCTTTCGGCTGGCCGAAGTAGATGCCGCCGGTCAGTTCGCGAACGCACAGAATGTCGAAGCCGTTTGCGGCGATATCCGCGCGCAGCGGGCAAAACTCTTCCAGCCCCTGGTACAGCTTTGCCGGACGCAGGTTGCTGAACAGTTTGAAATGTTTACGCAGCGGCAGCAGCGCGCCGCGCTCGGGTTGGCCGGCCGGCGGCAGATGTTCCCATTTTGGGCCGCCTACGGAGCCAAACAGAATCGCATCGGCCTGCTCGCAGCCTTCGACAGTCGCCTGCGGCAGCGGAGTACCCTGGCGGTCGATAGCGATGCCGCCGACGTCATACTGACTGGTGGTGATACGCATATCAAAACGCTGACGAACGGCTTCCAGTACTTTCATCGCCTGGTTCATGACTTCCGGGCCAATGCCATCACCTGGCAAAACAGCAATATGGTAATTCTTCGACATTACACGGTTTCCTTCTTGTTCTCGTTATTTTGAGCTTTGCGTTGCAATTCTTTTTCGACTTCAGCGGCACGCCAGATGTTGTTCAGCACGTGAACCATGGCCTTTGCGGAGGACTCAACGATATCCGTTGCCAGACCCACGCCGTGGAAGCGGCGGCCGTTGTAGGTCACGACGATGTCCACCTGACCCAGCGCGTCTTTGCCCTGGCCTTTGGCGTTCAGGTCGTATTTGACCAGCTCAACGTCATAGCCGGTGATTCGGTTGATTGCCTGATAAATCGCGTCAACGGGGCCGTTGCCGTTAGCGGCTTCAGCTTTTGTCTCTTCACCGCAGACCAGTTTTACGGAGGCAGTAGCGATATCGCTGGAGCCTGACTGCACGCTGAAGTAATCCAGGCGGAAATGTTCCGGTTCTTCTTGCTGTTTGTTAATGAACGCCAGCGCTTCCAGATCGTAATCAAAGACCTGGCCTTTTTTGTCTGCCAGCTTCAGGAATGCGTCGTACAGATGATCCATGTTGTAATCGGTATCTTTGTAACCCATCTCTTCCATACGGTGTTTTACCGCCGCACGGCCAGAGCGGGAGGTCAGGTTCAGCTGTACCTGGTTCAGTCCGATGGATTCCGGGGTCATGATTTCGTAGTTTTCGCGATTCTTCAGCACGCCGTCCTGGTGAATCCCGGAGGAGTGGGCGAAGGCGCCGGTTCCGACGATTGCTTTGTTAGCAGGGATTGGCATGTTGCAAATCTGGCTGACGGTCTGGCTGGTGCGCCAGATTTCGTTGTGATTAATGCCGGTGCGGACATCCATAATGTCTTTGCGCACCTTGATAGCCATAATGACTTCTTCCAGCGAACAGTTGCCTGCTCGCTCGCCGATGCCGTTCATTGCGCCTTCAACCTGGCGAGCTCCGGCGTGAACTGCGGCGATAGCGTTGCCGACGGCCAGGCCTAAATCATCATGGGTGTGCACCGAGATGATAGCTTTGTCGATATTAGGAACGTGCTCGTACAGGCCGGTAATAATATTTGAGAACTCGAACGGCATGGTATAGCCGACGGTATCCGGGATGTTAATGGTCGTGGCACCGGCGCTGATGGCGGCTTCGACGACGCGCGCCAGGTCGGCGATCGGCGTGCGGCCAGCATCTTCACAGGAGAACTCAACGTCGTTGGTATAGTTGCGTGCGCGTTTAATCATATAGATCGCGCGCTCAATGACCTCATCCAGGGTACTACGCAGCTTGGTGGCAATATGCATCGGCGACGTGGCGATGAAGGTATGAATACGAAACGCTTCGGCGACCTTTAAGGATTCTGCCGCAACATCAATGTCTTTCTCTACGCAGCGAGCCAGGGCGCAGACACGGCTGTTTTTGATGGTGCGCGCGATGGTTTGTACGGACTCAAAATCGCCAGGAGAAGAGACCGGGAAGCCGACTTCCATCACATCTACGCCCATTCGCTCCAGGGCCATAGCAATTTGCAGTTTCTCTTTTACGCTCAGGCTGGCCTGTAATGCTTGTTCCCCGTCACGTAAGGTCGTATCGAAAATAATGACTTGCTGGCTCATGGTTTAGATCCTTATTCGGTGTCCTGGGCGCCTTGCTGACGAGCATAAAAAAACCCGCGCAATGGCGCGGGTTTTATAGTCTTGCTGGAAGATGACTTAACGCTGAACGTCGCCCAACAGCCTACCGCGCATAGTGGATGCGTTTAGTAGTAGTAGGCCGGTGAAGCGAGTAGTGCGAATCATTGCGTCATGCTCCAGATGAAATCGATATGCTCTTAGAGTTACTGGATACGCGTTTTGATGTCAACCCTTGGGGTGGAAAAACGTCTTTTTGCTCGCGGGAGTAATTAGCTAATTGTGCTGATGATCACCTGTTTTTACCGACGATAGTTTTATCAACAGAGCGCTGCGGGGAAAATATTAAACGTGCCGCTGCAATTCATTTGCATTCAAAACATGAAGGCACGGGATTGGCGACTAACAGTATCTAAATGAAATATATAGACTTATTTGTTTTGTGAATGCTTTTGTGTGAGAGTAGGGCAGCTATCAATGATAATGGAGTGTTAATTTAAACCCGGTGGGGAATAAATGTTTTAATAATGCTTAAATTATAGTTAATCAGTGGTGGTGTTGTGTGTTCCTGCCAATTATGAGTACACTTAATATCATCAAGTAATTGATATGATTTAAGTGAGTTCGGAATTGTTTCTTTAATGCAAAATGTTCGGGTCTACTTATAATTTTGATATATTCCTAAAATGCATTTTTGCCCTTTTGCAAATGAGATATGTATGGTAAATGATATTTACTATATTGATTACCGCATTTTTAAAAGGGAATTAAGCGTGATGGTGGAGCTGGATATGATAATTGAAAATTCTGAAACGACACTCCCCTCCGACGGGAATGTCACCAAACCTCAGCTTAGGACGGTTGATCTTAATCTGCTTACCGTTTTTGATGCGGTGATGCAGGAACAAAACATTACGCGAGCTGCGCAGTCGCTGGGGATGTCCCAGCCCGCGGTGAGCAACGCGGTATCGCGTCTGAAGGTGATGTTTAATGACGAACTGTTTGTGCGCTATGGCCGCGGAATTCAGCCGACGGCGCGCGCATTTCAGCTTTTTGGCTCAGTACGCCAGGCATTACAGCTAGTACAAAATGAATTACCCGGTTCCGGTTTTGAACCGATAAGCAGCGAGCGCGTATTTAATCTATGCATTTGCAGTCCTCTGGATAACTATCTCACTTCGGTTATTTTTAACCGGGTGAGTGAAGTTGCACCGAATATTCATTTGATTTTTAAATCCTCACTCAATCAAAATACCGAACATCAATTACGTTATCAGGAAACGGAGTTTGTTGTCGGTTACGAAGAGTTTCGCCGCCCCGAGTTTGCCTGCGTGCCCTTATTTAAGGATGAAATGGTATTAGTGGCCAGCTGTAAACACCCGCGTATTTCCGGGCCACTGGCGGAAGCCGATATTTATCGAGAAGAGCATGCGGTTGTGGCTCTGGATCGTTTCGCTTCATTTAGCCAGCCATGGTACAGCTCCGTCAATAAGCAGGCGCGCATTGCATATCAAGGTAATGCGATGGTCAGCGTGCTCAATGTTGTGGCCCAAACCCATATGGTGGCTATTGCTCCGCGCTGGCTGGCGAGCGAATATGCGGAAAAACTCGATCTGCAATTATTGTCTTTACCGCTTAAAGTGAACAGCCGCACCTGCTATCTTTCCTGGCATGAAGCCGCCGGAAAAGATAAAGGCCATCAGTGGATGGAAGAGTTGCTGGTGAGTATTTGTCAGCGCTAAGCGATGTTGCGCGCGAGCGGGAGTCGTGACTCTCGCTTTGTGTGAGTAAACCTAAAAATGCAGAATTTTATTCTGTTTGCCTCTGTTCGTCAGGCCGGGCCCTGAGCGAAAAATGGATGAATTTCTGTCGTCAGCCAATTTGGCCGAGTAATTTCAGCGCCCGCTTCTTATTCATGAAGCTTTCAACCACGTTTCATATCAATTTCTTATCTTTTATTCTTTTCACGGCTCACGCGCACCTGAGGTCGCTAATTGCCTGCCCGTTGGCGAGCAGTTATGGTAAGGACACGCAGTCCTTTCACCTCAATGCGAAGAGACGGTTCTTGGCATTGTGCAAACGCGCGGAAATTGAATTCTGCTGTCGTTAGAAACACTAAGCCTGGAGGCAAACCATGGAGATGTTGTCAGGAGCCGAGATGGTCGTCCAATCGCTTGTCGATCAGGGCGTCAAGCAAGTATTCGGTTATCCCGGGGGCGCGGTCCTCGATATCTATGATGCGTTACATACCCTGGGTGGTATCGACCATATTCTGGTGCGCCACGAGCAGGCGGCGGTGCATATGGCTGACGGTCTTGCGCGTGCGACCGGCGAAGTGGGGGTCGTGCTGGTCACTTCGGGTCCGGGCGCGACGAACGCCATTACCGGTATTGCAACCGCATACATGGATTCTGTGCCGCTGGTTATCCTCTCCGGGCAGGTGGCGACGTCCCTGATTGGCTATGACGCCTTCCAGGAGTGCGACATGGTCGGCATCTCCCGGCCGGTGGTGAAACACAGCTTTCTGGTCAAGCAGACGGAAGATATTCCCGGCGTACTGAAAAAAGCGTTCTGGCTGGCGGCGAGCGGCCGTCCAGGTCCGGTCGTTGTTGATTTGCCGAAAGATATTCTCAACCCGGCGAATAAGCTGCCGTACGCGTGGCCGGATACCGTCAGCATGCGTTCCTATAATCCGACGACCAGCGGCCACAAAGGGCAGATTAAACGAGCCCTGCAGACGCTGGTCGCGGCGAAGCATCCTGTGGTCTATGTCGGCGGCGGGGCGATTAACGCCGGATGTGAAGAGCAACTGCGCACCCTGGTGGAAAAATTGAATCTGCCGGTCGCGTCATCGTTGATGGGGCTGGGGGCATTTCCTGCCTCTCATTCCCAGGCGTTAGGTATGCTGGGGATGCACGGCACTTACGAAGCCAATATGACGATGCATCACTCCGATGTCATTTTTGCCGTCGGCGTGCGTTTTGACGATCGCACCACTAACAATCTGGCGAAGTACTGCCCGAATGCTACGGTGTTGCATATTGACATCGATCCCACTTCAATCTCGAAAACAGTCCCGGCGGATGTGCCGATCGTCGGCGATGCTCGCCAGGTCCTGGATCAGATGCTCGAGCTGCTTGAGCAGGAAGAGGCGCAGCAGCCGCTGGATGAGATCCGCGATTGGTGGCAGCAGATAGAGCAGTGGCGCGCGCGCCACTGTCTGCAATACGACACGCAAAGCGACAAGATCAAACCGCAGGCGGTGATCGAGACTATCTGGCGCCTGACCAACGGCGATGCCTATGTGACGTCTGATGTCGGCCAGCACCAGATGTTTGCCGCCCTTTATTATCCTTTCGATAAACCAAGACGTTGGATTAACTCCGGTGGTCTCGGCACGATGGGCTTCGGTTTACCTGCGGCGCTTGGTGTGAAGATGGCGCTGCCGGAAGAAACCGTAGTGTGTGTGACTGGCGATGGCAGTATTCAGATGAATATTCAGGAGCTTTCCACCGCCCTGCAGTACGAGCTGCCGGTGCTGGTGCTGAACCTGAACAACCGCTATCTCGGGATGGTGAAGCAGTGGCAGGATATGATCTATTCCGGTCGCCATTCACAATCCTACATGGAATCGCTACCGGATTTCGTCCGGCTTGCCGAAGCCTATGGCCACGTAGGGATTCGCATTAGCGAACCGCAGGAGCTGGAATCTAAGCTCGCCGAAGCGCTGGAGCAGGTGCGTAATCATCGCCTGGTCTTCGTTGATGTGACGGTCGACGGCAGCGAGCATGTGTATCCCATGCAGATCCGCGGCGGCGGCATGGATGAGATGTGGTTGAGCAAAACGGAGAGAACCTGATTATGCGCCGGATATTATCGGTATTACTGGAAAACGAATCGGGCGCCTTATCACGCGTCATCGGCCTCTTCGCCCAGCGCGGATATAACATTGAAAGCCTGACGGTGGCGCCCACCGACGATCCGACGCTTTCGCGAATGACTATCCAGACCGTTGGCGATGAGAAAGCGATTGAGCAAATCGAAAAACAGCTGCATAAGCTGGTGGATGTGCTGCGCGTCAGTGAGCTGGGGCAGAATTCGCACGTCGAGCGTGAAATCATGCTGGTGAAAGTTCAGGCGAGTGGTTTCGGGCGTGAAGAGGTGAAGCGCAATACGGAGATTTTCCGCGGGCAAATCATCGATGTCACTCCGTCCATTTACACCGTCCAGTTGGTCGGGACCAGCGATAAACTAGATGCTTTCCTGGCTTCGTTACGCGATGTTGCCCGAATTGTCGAAGTGGCACGCTCCGGCGTAGTCGGACTGTCGCGCGGCGATAAAATCATGCGCTGAGTCCCTGAAACTGACGTAAAAATAGCCCGACACAATCTGTCGGGTTATTTTTTTGCGAAATCGGTGGGAACTGTAGACAAAACCGGTTGCTGCGCTATCTATTCTGCGTTTAGATGTTATGAAAATGAATCCATAGCTGAAGAAAGGTTATGTTCTGTACTTATTACCCAAGGGGCAATTGTGAAACTGGATGAAATCGCCCAGCTGGCCGGTGTTTCGCGAACCACCGCAAGCTATGTGATTAACGGTAAAGCGAAACAGTACCGCGTGAGCGACAAAACCGTCGAAAAAGTGATGGCCGTCGTTCGTGAGCACAACTATCACCCTAATGCGGTTGCTGCTGGCTTGCGTGCAGGACGCACGCGTTCTATTGGTCTGGTGATCCCCGATCTGGAGAATACCAGCTATACCCGCATTGCTAACTATCTTGAGCGTCAGGCGCGCCAGCGCGGCTATCAGCTGCTGATCGCCTGCTCAGAAGACCAGCCTGATAACGAGATGCGCTGCATTGAGCACCTGCTACAGCGCCAGGTGGACGCCATTATCGTTTCGACGTCATTACCGCCTGAGCATCCGTTCTATCAACGCTGGGCTAACGATCCTTTCCCGATTGTTGCTCTCGACCGCGCGCTCGATCGTGAGCACTTCACCAGCGTTGTCGGTGCTGACCAGGATGATGCGGAAATGCTGGCCGCTGAACTGCGTAAATTCCCAGGGGAAAGCGTTCTTTATCTTGGTGCGCTACCGGAGCTGTCGGTGAGCTTCCTGCGTGAGCAGGGCTTCCGTACCGCGTGGAACGACGATCCGCGTGAAGTGCAGTATCTGTACGCCAATAGCTTTGAACGTGACGCGGCGGCGCAGCTGTTTGAGAAATGGCTGGAGACGCATCCGATGCCGCAGGCGCTGTTTACTACGTCATTTCCGCTGTTGCAGGGAGTGATGGATGTAACGCTGCGTCGGGAAGGGAAGTTGCCGTCCGAACTGGCTATTGCGACCTTCGGTGACAATGAGCTGCTTGATTTCCTGCAGTGTCCGGTGCTCGCCGTGGCCCAGCGCCATCGCGATGTGGCTGAACGCGTACTGGAAATTGTGCTCGCCAGCCTCGATGAACCGCGTAAACCAAAACCGGGTTTAAGCCGTATTCGTCGTAACTTGTATCGTCGGGGAAGTCTGAACCGTCGTTGATGTACCAGGCATGTTAAATGCCGGGAAAAGTCATGTATTAATGATTGGGTTAATGGCGACTTTACTCGCCAGACGAAAATCGTCTGGCGACAATTCGTACAAATTACCATAAAAAAGCAAAATTAGATCGCTTTCAGACAAATCCCTAAACTTCTTTACGCATTATTTTGTTTTATTCTGGAGTTCGAGTTTTGCAGTACCCGTTCGCTATAAAAAAAGATAAATTGGCTTTTATTTGTATTATTTTGTTACATTCATTAAATTAATCGCTGAATTAACAATCATTTTACGGTTAATCAGACCGTCATCTCTCCGCACCCCGCGACAAGTGTGCCTCTCTGACGATAACAGACACTGTTAACGGACATCATAATGGCCTAAAATGCCGCTCGCGTCGCAAACTGACACTTTATATTTTCCCACCGAAGATATTTTGTTGCTTTTAACTGTTAAGAATTTGTTGGTTGTTTTCTTACACGTATTCATAGCGTTAATTTGCCTCGTTTGTTGATGATTATTTAATCAGGCCTGATATCGGCTGCAAATAATGGGTTTTTGAGCTTCGTTGGCATTCGTGCTGGCTTGACAAGCTTTTCCTCCGCTCCGTAAACTCCTTCTGGTGGGAATTTGTGGGGTAATGTGGCGAAAAGGGGTGAGGCTGGCATGTTCCGTGGGGCAACGTTAGTCAATCTCGACAGCAAAGGCCGTCTGGCCGTACCGACGCGTTACCGCGACGGGCTGATCGAAGACGCTTCCGGTCAATTGGTTTGTACCATTGACATTCATCACCCGTGCCTGCTGCTTTATCCCTTGCCTGAATGGGAAATCATCGAGCAAAAATTGTCGCGTTTATCGAGCATGAATCCCGGTGAGCGGCGCGTACAGCGTCTGCTTCTGGGACATGCCAGCGAATGTCAGATGGATAATGCCGGGCGTCTCTTGATTGCTCCGGTGTTACGGCAGCATGCCGGGCTGACAAAAGAAGTGATGCTGGTCGGGCAGTTCAATAAGTTTGAACTGTGGGATGAAACGACCTGGTATCAACGGGTCAAGGAAGATATCGACGCTGAGCAGTCGGCTACCGAAGCGTTGTCGGAGCGTCTGCAGGATTTGTCTCTATAACATGATGGAAAATTTTAAACACACTACGGTACTTCTGGATGAAGCTGTTAACGGCCTGAATATCCGTCCGGATGGTATCTATATTGATGGGACCTTTGGTCGCGGCGGACACTCGCGCCTGATCCTTTCCCAACTGGGAGCGGAAGGACGCTTGCTGGCTATCGATCGCGATCCGCAGGCTATCGCCGTGGCGAAGACCATCGATGACCCTCGTTTTTCCATCGTTCATGGACCTTTCTCTGCGCTGGCTGACTATGTTAGTGAGCGCGGACTAACTGGCAAGATCGACGGCATCCTTCTCGATCTTGGCGTCTCTTCACCTCAGCTTGACGACGCGGAGCGCGGCTTCTCGTTTATGCGCGATGGCCCGCTGGATATGCGTATGGACCCTACCCGCGGTCAGTCTGCCGCCGAGTGGTTACAGACGGCGGATGAGGCGGATATTGCCTGGGTCATCAAAACCTTCGGCGAGGAGCGTTTCGGTAAGCGAATCGCGCGCGCCATCGTGGAGCGCAACCGCATCGAGCCCATGACCCGTACCAAAGAACTGGCGGAAGTGGTGACGGCGGCAACGCCGGTGAAGGACAAATTCAAACATCCCGCGACCCGTACCTTCCAGGCGGTGCGCATTTGGGTGAACAGTGAACTGGAGGAGATAGAGCAGGCGCTAAAAAGCTCGCTCAGCGTGCTGGCCCCGGGCGGGCGGCTTTCCATTATCAGTTTCCACTCGCTGGAAGACCGTATTGTGAAACGCTTTATGCGTGAGCAAAGCCGCGGTCCGCAGGTTCCGGCAGGGTTACCGATGACTGAAGAGCAGCTCAAAAAACTGGGTGGCCGTGAGTTGCGAGCACTAGGCAAGTTGATGCCGGGCGAAGAAGAGGTGGCAGAGAATCCACGGGCCCGTAGTTCAGTTCTGCGCATTGCAGAGAGGACGAACGCATGATCGGCAGAGTGACAGAAGCCTTAAGCAAAGTAAAAGGATCGTTAGGAAGCAACGAGCGCCATGCCTTGCCTGGCGTAATCGGGGACGATCTTCTGCGGTTTGGGAAGCTGCCACTCTGTCTGTTCATTTGCATCATCATTACGGCGATTACCGTGGTGACGACGGCGCACCATACCCGTCTGTTAACCGCGCAGCGTGAACAACTGGTTCTGGAACGTGACGCGCTGGATATTGAATGGCGAAACCTGATCCTCGAAGAGAACGCGCTCGGCGATCACAGTCGGGTTGAGCGGATCGCGACCGAGAAGTTGCAGATGCAACATGTCGATCCATCACAAGAAAATATCGTTGTACAAAAATAAGGATTATTGCGACGCATGAAAGCAGCGCCGAAAACGCTAAAACCAAAACGTCAGGAAGAACAGGCCAACTTTATCAGTTGGCGTTTTGCGTTGCTGTGCGGCTGTATTCTGCTGGCTCTGGTCTTCCTGCTGGGCCGCGTGGCCTGGCTACAGGTGATCAGCCCGGACATGCTGGTACGTCAGGGCGATATGCGTTCTTTACGCGTACAGGAAGTCTCAACCGCTCGCGGAATGATTACTGACCGCTCCGGTCGCCCGCTGGCGGTGAGCGTGCCGGTGAAGGCTATCTGGGCGGACCCGAAAGAGCTGCACGATGCAGGCGGTGTCACCCTCGATAACCGCTGGAAGGCGCTGGCCGATGCGTTAAACATGCCGCTGGATCAGCTGGCATCACGCATCAATACCAATCCGAGAATGCGTTTTATCTATCTGGCGCGTCAGGTCAATCCTGATATGGCCGATTACATCAAGAAGCTGAAGCTGCCTGGGATTCACATGCGCGAAGAGTCGCGCCGTTACTACCCATCAGGCGAAGTTACCGCTCACCTCATTGGCTTCACTAACGTTGATAGCCAGGGTATTGAAGGCGTTGAGAAGAGCTTTGACAAATGGCTTACCGGCCAACCGGGTGAGCGTATCGTGCGTAAAGACCGCTACGGCCGCGTAATTGAAGATATCTCTTCCACCGACAGCCAGGCTGCGCACAACCTGGCGTTGAGCATTGATGAGCGCCTGCAGGCGCTGGTTTATCGCGAACTGAATAACGCCGTGGCCTTCAACAAAGCGGAGTCGGGGAGTGCGGTACTGGTCGATGTCAGCACCGGTGAAGTGCTGGCAATGGCGAACAGCCCCTCTTATAACCCGAATAATTTCTCAGGTACGGCGAAAGACATCATGCGTAACCGCGCTATCACTGACGTGTTTGAGCCGGGTTCCACGGTCAAACCCATGGTGGTAATGACGGCGCTTCAGCGCGGCATTGTTAACGAAAATACCGTGCTGAATACCATTCCTTACCGTATTAACGGCCACGAAATCAAAGACGTGGCGCGCTATAGCGAATTGACCCTGACCGGGGTACTACAGAAGTCGAGTAACGTCGGTGTTTCCAAGCTGGCGTTAGCGATGCCGTCCTCAGCGTTAGTAGACACTTACTCACGTTTTGGGCTCGGAAAAGCGACCAATTTGGGGTTGGTCGGAGAACGCAGTGGCTTATATCCTCAAAAACAACGGTGGTCTGACATAGAGAGGGCCACCTTTTCTTTCGGCTACGGGCTAATGGTAACACCGTTACAGTTAGCGCGAGTCTACGCAACGATCGGCAGCTACGGCATCTATCGCCCGCTGTCGATTACCAAAGTTGATCCACCGGTTCCCGGTGAGCGTGTATTCCCGGAACCTCTCGTACGTACCGTTGTGCATATGATGGAAAGCGTCGCGCTGCCCGGCGGCGGCGGCGTGAAGGCGGCCATTAAGGGCTACCGCATCGCGATTAAAACCGGTACGGCGAAGAAAGTGGGGCCAGATGGCCGCTATATCAACAAATATATTGCTTACACCGCAGGCGTTGCGCCCGCCAGCCATCCGCGTTTTGCGCTGGTGGTGGTGATCAACGACCCGCAGGCGGGTAAATACTACGGCGGCGCCGTTTCCGCTCCGGTCTTCGGTGCCATCATGGGCGGCGTATTGCGCACCATGAACATTGAGCCGGACGCGTTGGCAACGGGCGAAAAAAGTGAATTTGTGATTAATCAAGGCGAGGGAACAGGTGGCAGATCGTAATTTGCGCGACCTTCTCGCTCCGTGGGTGCCAAATGCGCCGGAGCGAATTCTGCGAGAGATGACACTGGACAGCCGGGTGGCTGCTTCTGGCGATCTCTTTGTCGCGGTATTAGGTCATCAGGCGGACGGGCGTCGTTATATCCCGCAGGCGATAGCGCAAGGTGTTGCTGCCATTATTGCAGAGGCCAAAGATGAGGCTGCTGACGGTGAAATCCGTGAAATACACGGCGTGCCGGTCATTTACCTCAGCCAACTCAATGAGCGTTTATCCGCGCTGGCCGGGCGGTTTTACCATCAGCCTTCAGAGCAACTGCGTCTGATTGGCGTCACCGGCACCAACGGCAAAACCACCACCACGCAGCTTCTGGCGCAATGGGCAAAACTGCTTGGCGAAACCAGTGCGGTGATGGGAACGGTCGGTAACGGTCTGCTGGATAAGGTCATCCCGACGGAAAATACCACCGGTTCTGCGGTGGATGTGCAGCACGTGCTTTCCGGCCTGGCAGAGCAAGGAGCCACCTTCGCTGCCATGGAAGTCTCTTCCCACGGTCTGGTTCAGCACCGCGTAGCAGCGCTGCAGTTTGCGGCCTCGGTCTTTACTAACCTGAGTCGCGATCATCTGGATTACCACGGTGATATGGAACATTACGAAGCGGCAAAATGGCTGCTTTACTCCACCCATCATTGCGGTCAGGCCATCGTCAACGCCGACGACGAAGTGGGTCGTCGTTGGCTGGCGAAGCTGCCGGATGCCGTCGCCGTCTCGATGGAAGATAATATTAACCCGAACTGTCACGGTCGCTGGCTGAAAGCCACGGCGGTGAACTACCACGATAGCGGTGCGACCATCCAGTTTGATTCCAGCTGGGGCAAGGGCGAAGTTGAAAGCCGCCTGATGGGCGCCTTTAACGTCAGCAACCTGCTGCTGGCGCTGGCTACGCTGCTGGCGTTGGGCTACCCGCTGTCTGAGCTGCTGAACACCGCTTCTCGTCTGCAGCCTGTCTGCGGCCGTATGGAAGTGTTCAGTGCGCCAGGTAAGCCGACCGTGGTGGTTGATTATGCACATACTCCTGATGCGCTGGAAAAAGCGCTGCAGGCGGCACGTCTGCACTGTAGCGGCAAGCTGTGGTGCGTTTTCGGCTGCGGCGGCGATCGTGATAAAGGCAAACGCCCACTAATGGGAGCTATCGCCGAAGAGTTCGCTGATATTGTTGTTGTTACCGATGACAATCCGCGTACTGAAGAGCCTCGCGCCATCATCAACGATATCCTGGCCGGCATGGTTGATGCCGGACATGCGAAGGTGAAAGAAGGCCGGGCAGAAGCGGTGACCAACGCCGTGATGCAGGCCGCTGAGGGTGATGTTGTCCTGGTTGCAGGCAAAGGCCATGAAGATTACCAGATTGTTGGCAATCGCCGCCTTGACTACTCCGATCGCGTCACCGTAGCCCGTCTGCTGGGAGCGGTAGCATGATTCGCTT
The DNA here is from genome assembly GCF_051131765.1 of Klebsiella sp. I138. Classification (NCBI taxonomy): domain Bacteria; kingdom Pseudomonadati; phylum Pseudomonadota; class Gammaproteobacteria; order Enterobacterales; family Enterobacteriaceae; genus Klebsiella; species Klebsiella sp. I138. Next base: position 3,256,462 of record NZ_CP180447.1, on the reverse strand, counting down.
GACGTTAAGCCAGCTCGCCGACATTACGCGCGGCGAACTGCACGGTCGCGACCTGGCCATTGATGAAGTTACCACTGACACCCGTAAGATAACGGCTGGCTGTCTGTTCGTGGCGCTGAAAGGTGAGCGTTTTGATGCTCATGACTTCGCAGAACAAGCGAAACAAGCCGGCGCTGGAGCGTTGTTGGTCAGCCGTAAGCTGAACTGTGATTTACCTCAGGTGGTGGTGGACGATACTCGCCTGGCCTTTGGGGAACTGGCTGCATGGGTTCGCCAACAGGTGCCGGCTCGCGTTGTCGCACTGACCGGTTCTTCCGGTAAAACATCGGTAAAAGAGATGACGGCGGCGATTCTCGGCCAGTGCGGTCATACGCTGTATACCGCCGGTAACTTGAATAACGATATTGGTGTACCGATGACGCTGCTGCGTCTGACCCCGGAACATCAATATGCGGTGATTGAGTTAGGCGCTAATCATCAGGGCGAGATTGCCTGGACCGTTAGCCTGACCCGCCCGGAAGCGGCCCTGGTCAACAATCTGGCCGCTGCTCACCTTGAAGGTTTCGGCTCCCTGGCGGGCGTTGCGAAAGCGAAGGGTGAAATCTTTACCGGCCTGCCAGAAAACGGTATCGCCATTCTGAATGCTGACAATAACGACTGGCTAAACTGGCAAACGGTAATTGGCTCACGCAAGGTATGGCGCTTCTCGCCAGATGCGGCGCAGAGTGACTTTACCGCCACCAATATCCATATCACCAGCCACGGCACGGAATTTACGCTGCAAACCCCGACGGGGAACGTTGATGTACTGCTTCCACTGCCGGGCCGCCACAATATCGCCAATGCGCTGGCTGCCGCCTCGCTGGCGATGGCGGTGGGCGCCGATTTAAATGCGGTGAAAGCCGGTCTGGCACAGCTGAAAGCGGTGCCGGGGCGCTTGTTCCCGATTGCGCTCACAGAGACCCAACTGCTGCTTGATGACTCCTATAACGCTAACGTCGGTTCAATGACCGCTGCGGTTCAGGTGTTGTCTGAGATGCCGGGCTATCGCGTCCTGGTCGTCGGCGATATGGCCGAGCTGGGTGCGGAAAGCGAAGCATGTCATCGCCAGGTTGGCGAAGCGGCAAAAGCGGCGGGGTTGGATCGCGTCCTCAGCACCGGTGCGCTGAGTGCAGAGATGAGTCGCGCCAGCGGCGTGGGTGAGCACTATAGCGATAAAACATCGCTGGTGGTTCGTCTGCGTGAGCTGACGGCGGAACACAATATCATCACCATTTTAGTGAAGGGTTCACGTAGTGCCGCCATGGAAGAGGTAGTACGCGCATTACAGGAGAATGGAACATGTTAGTATGGCTGGCCGAACATCTGGTCAAATATTATTCCGGCTTTAACGTCTTTTCTTATTTGACGTTTCGCGCCATCGTCAGCCTGCTGACCGCGCTGTTCATCTCTTTGTGGATGGGCCCGCGCATGATCGCCCGTCTGCAAAAACTCTCTTTCGGTCAGGTCGTACGTAACGACGGTCCGGAATCACACTTCAGCAAACGCGGTACGCCGACCATGGGCGGGATTATGATCCTGACCGCGATTGTGGTTTCCGTACTGCTGTGGGCCTACCCGTCCAACCCGTATGTGTGGTGTGTTCTGACCGTTCTGATCGGCTACGGTATCATCGGTTTCGTTGATGATTACCGCAAAGTCGTGCGTAAAGACACCAAAGGGTTGATCGCTCGCTGGAAGTACTTCTGGATGTCGGTGATTGCTCTGGGCGTCGCGTTCGCGCTGTATATGGCCGGTAAAGATACGCCAGCGACCCAGTTGGTTGTGCCGTTCTTTAAAGACATCATGCCTCAGCTGGGGCTTTTGTACATTCTGCTGGCCTACTTCGTGATTGTTGGTACCGGTAATGCGGTTAACCTGACCGATGGCCTTGATGGCCTGGCGATTATGCCGACCGTGTTTGTTGCGGCAGGCTTTGCGCTGGTGGCATGGGCAACGGGCAACATGAATTTTGCCAACTATCTGCATATTCCTTATCTGCGCCACGCCGGGGAACTGGTTATCGTCTGTACGGCGATCGTCGGGGCGGGCCTCGGTTTTCTCTGGTTCAACACCTATCCGGCTCAGGTCTTTATGGGCGATGTCGGTTCACTGGCCCTGGGCGGCGCGCTGGGCATCATTGCGGTGCTGCTGCGTCAGGAGTTCCTGCTGGTGATCATGGGTGGCGTATTCGTGGTGGAGACGCTGTCGGTTATTCTGCAGGTCGGTTCCTTTAAGCTGCGCGGTCAGCGCATCTTCCGTATGGCGCCGATTCACCACCATTATGAACTGAAAGGCTGGCCGGAACCGCGCGTCATTGTGCGCTTCTGGATTATTTCGCTGATGCTGGTGCTGATTGGCCTGGCGACGCTGAAGGTACGTTAATCATGGCAGATTATCAGGGTAAAAAAGTCGTCATTATTGGCCTGGGTATGACCGGGCTGTCTTGCGTGGACTTTTTCATGGCGCGCGGCGTGACGCCGCGCGTGATGGATACCCGCGTAGCACCTTCCGGGCTGGATAAGCTGCCGGAAGAGGTTGAGCGCTACGTGGGAGGCCTGAATGAAGACTGGCTGCTGGCAGCGGATCTGATTGTGGCAAGCCCTGGTATCGCGCTGGCGCATCCTGCCTTGAGCGCGGCGGCGGATGCTGGCGTAGAAATCGTCGGCGATATCGAGCTGTTCTGTCGCGAAGCGCAGGCGCCCATTATCGCCATTACCGGGTCTAACGGTAAAAGTACCGTGACGACGTTAGTCGGTGAGATGGCAAAAGCGGCTGGTGTTAACGTCGGCGTTGGCGGCAATATCGGCCTGCCAGCCCTGATGCTGCTTGATGCCACCCGTGAACTGTACGTTCTGGAACTCTCCAGCTTCCAGCTGGAGACCACCTCCAGCCTGCGAGCGGTAGCCGCGACGATTCTCAACGTAACCGAGGATCATATGGACCGCTACCCGCTGGGCCTGCAGCAGTATCGTGCGGCAAAACTGCGGGTGTATGAAAATGCCAAAACCTGCATTGTGAATGCCGATGATGGGCTGACGATGCCGGTTCGCGGTGCCGATGAGCGCTGCATCAGCTTCGGCGTTGATGTCGGTGACTATCACCTTAACCGCCAGCAGGGAGAAACCTGGCTGCGGGTGAAAGGAGAGAAGGTCCTCAACGTCAAAGAGATGCACATCACCGGCCAGCATAACTACAGCAATGCGCTGGCAGCGCTGGCGCTGGCGGATGCCGCCGGTCTGCCGCGTGCCAGCAGCCTTAAGGCGTTGACCACCTTTACTGGCCTGGCGCACCGTTTCCAGCTGGTGCTGGATCATAACGGCGTTCGTTGGATTAATGATTCCAAAGCCACCAATGTGGGCAGCACCGAAGCGGCACTGAACGGACTGCATCTGGACGGGACCTTGTACCTGCTGCTGGGCGGCGACGGTAAATCCGCTGATTTTACACCGCTGAAACGGTACCTGGCGGGTGACAACATCCGCTTGTACTGCTTCGGTCGTGACGGCGAACAGCTGGCGGCACTGCGCCCGGAAGTGGCGACACAAACCGGGACGATGGAAGAGGCGATGCGTCAGATTGCACCGCTGCTGAAGTCGGGCGATATGGTGCTGTTATCCCCGGCGTGTGCCAGCCTCGATCAGTTTAAGAGTTTCGAACAACGGGGCGATGTCTTTGCCCGTCTGGCGAAGGAGTTAGGTTGATGCGTTTATCCCTCCCGCGCCTGAGAATGCCTCAGTGGAGATTGCCTCGCCTGCCGGGGGCGTTCATCTTCAGCTGGCTGTTTGCGGCGCTGAAAGGCTGGGTCATGGGGTCGCGGCAGAAAGATAACGATAGCCTGGTCATGTATGACCGCATGCTGTTGTGGCTGACGCTCGGTCTGGCTGCGGTCGGTTTTATTATGGTGACTTCCGCATCCATGCCGGTAGGGCAGCGCCTGGCTAACGATCCCTTCTTGTTCGCCAAGCGCGACGGGCTATACATTCTTTTGGCGCTGGGGCTGGCCCTGGTGACGTTACGCCTGCCCATGGAGTTCTGGCAGCGGCACAGTACTGCGATGCTGATCGCTTCTATCGCAATGCTGCTGATCGTTTTGGTCGTTGGTAGCTCGGTTAACGGGGCATCGCGCTGGATTGCATTGGGGCCGCTGCGTATTCAGCCTGCGGAATTTACCAAGCTGTCGCTGTTTTGCTACATCGCCAACTACCTGGTACGTAAAGGTGATGAGGTTCGAAATAACCTGCGCGGCTTCTTAAAGCCGATGGGCGTCATTTTTGTGCTGGCAATACTGCTGCTGGCGCAGCCGGACCTTGGTACGGTGGTGGTACTGTTCGTGACCACCCTGGCGATGCTGTTTCTCGGCGGTGCCAAGCTGTGGCAGTTCATCGCCATTATCGGGATGGGGATCTCGGCGGTCGTCCTGCTGATCCTTGCCGAACCGTATCGTATTCGCCGCGTGACCTCCTTCTGGAACCCGTGGGAAGATCCGTTCGGCAGCGGCTACCAGCTGACCCAGTCGCTGATGGCTTTCGGCCGCGGCGAAATGTGGGGACAGGGCTTAGGTAACTCGGTGCAGAAACTGGAGTATTTACCGGAAGCGCATACCGATTTCATCTTCGCCATTATCGGCGAAGAACTCGGTTATATCGGTGTGGTACTGGCCCTATTAATGGTATTCTTCGTCGCCTTTCGCGCCATGTCGATTGGTCGTAAGGCACTGGAGATTGACCATCGTTTTTCTGGCTTCCTGGCCTGCGCCATTGGTATCTGGTTTAGCTTCCAGGCGCTGGTTAACGTCGGCGCGGCGGCAGGTATGCTGCCTACTAAAGGCCTGACGTTGCCACTTATCAGCTACGGCGGGTCCAGTTTGCTGATTATGTCGACGGCCATCATGTTGCTGTTGCGAATTGATTATGAAACGCGTCTGGAAAAAGCCCAGGCGTTTACACGGGGTGTTCGATGAGCGGTCAGGAAAAGCGGTTAATGGTGATGGCGGGCGGTACCGGTGGGCATGTGTTCCCGGGGCTGGCGGTCGCGCACCATTTAATGGACCAGGGCTGGCAGGTTCGCTGGCTCGGCACCGCCGATCGTATGGAAGCGGATTTAGTGCCGAAACACGGCATTGAAATTGACTTTATCCGCATATCCGGCCTACGCGGTAAGGGCCTGAAAGCGCAGCTGTTAGCGCCGGTGCGCATCTTCAATGCCTGGCGTCAGGCGCGGGAGATCATGAAGCGTTTCCAGCCGGACGTTGTGCTGGGGATGGGCGGCTACGTTTCTGGTCCAGGCGGCCTGGCTGCGTGGTCGCTGGGCATTCCGGTGGTGCTGCATGAACAAAACGGTATTACCGGCCTGACGAACAAATGGCTGGCAAAAATTGCGAAGAAAGTGCTGCAGGCGTTTCCTGGCGCGTTCCCGGATGCCGACGTAGTGGGCAACCCGGTGCGTACCGATGTATTGGCGCTGCCGCTACCGGAACAGCGTCTGGTCGGACGCCAGGGGCCGACCCGGGTGTTAGTGGTTGGCGGCTCACAGGGTGCGCGAATCCTGAACCAGACCATGCCGCAGGTGGCCGGGAAACTGGGCCAGGCGGTCACTATCTGGCATCAAAGCGGTAAAGGTGGCCAGCAGACGGTACAGCAGGCTTATGCGGATGCCGGGCAGCCGCAGCATAAAGTGACTGAATTTATTGATGACATGGCGGCGGCGTATGCCTGGGCCGATGTTGTCGTGTGTCGTTCCGGTGCGTTGACGGTCAGTGAAATTGCCGCAGCAGGTTTACCGGCGTTATTTGTGCCGTTTCAGCACAAGGATCGTCAGCAGTACTGGAATGCACTGCCGCTGGAGAAAGCGGGAGCAGCGAAGATTCTTGAACAGCCTCAGTTCACCGTCGACGCCGTTGCGCAGACGCTGGCTGGCTGGGATCGGGAAACGCTGCTGGATATGGCGGAACGAGCGCGTAGAGCCTCGATTCCGGATGCTACCGAACGGGTAGCAGAAGAAGTGAGCGCTGTAGCACTGGCGCGCTAATCGCGGTGAATCTCACCGCCCGTATAAAGAAGTTGATGGCGTAAAGAATGAATACACAAGATCTGGCGAAACTGCGTTCCATAGTGCCCGAGATGCGTCGCGTCCGGCACATTCACTTTGTTGGCATTGGCGGTGCCGGTATGGGCGGTATTGCCGAAGTTCTGGCTAACGAAGGCTACCAGATTAGCGGCTCCGACCTGGCGCCGAATCCGGTGACGCAACAGCTGTCGCAACTTGGCGCCACGATCTATTTCAACCATCGCCCGGAAAACGTACGCGATGCGAGCGTGGTGGTGGTTTCCAGCGCAATCTCTGCGGAAAACCCGGAAATTGTTGCGGCGCACGAAGCACGTATCCCGGTCATTCGCCGCGCTGAGATGCTGGCGGAGCTGATGCGTTTTCGCCATGGCATTGCGGTCGCTGGCACGCACGGTAAAACCACGACCACGGCGATGGTTTCCAGCATTTATGCGGAAGCGGGGCTGGATCCGACTTTCGTCAACGGCGGACTGGTTAAAGCGGCAGGCGTTCATGCCCGCCTGGGCCACAGTCGTTACCTGATTGCGGAAGCGGATGAGAGCGATGCGTCGTTCCTGCATCTGCAGCCGATGGTCGCCATTGTGACCAATATCGAAGCCGATCACATGGACACCTACCATGGCGACTTTGAGAATCTGAAGCAGACATTTATTAACTTCCTGCACAACCTGCCGTTCTATGGACGTGCGGTGATGTGTGTGGATGACCCGGTGATCCGTGAACTGCTGCCGCGCGTTGGCCGCCAGATAACCACCTACGGTTTTAGCGAAGATGCTGACGTGCGTGTAGAAGAGTACCGTCAGGTCGGTGCTCAGGGTCACTTCCGTCTGATTCGTCAGGATAAAGACGTGATTCAGGTGACCCTGAATGCGCCCGGTCGTCATAATGCACTGAACGCGGCAGCGGCGGTTGCGGTGGCGACGGAAGAGGGGATTGATGACAGTGCCATCCTGCGTGCTCTGGAGAGTTTCCAGGGAACCGGTCGCCGCTTTGATTTCCTCGGTGAATATCCGCTGGCTGAAGTTAATGGTAAAAGCGGTAGCGCGATGCTGATCGATGACTACGGTCATCATCCGACAGAAGTGGATGCCACGATCAAAGCAGCACGCGCCGGCTGGCCGGATAAAAACCTGGTGATGTTATTCCAGCCGCACCGATTTACCCGTACGCGCGATCTGTACGATGATTTCGCTAACGTACTGACTCAGGTTGATGCGCTGCTGATGCTGGATGTTTATTCCGCCGGTGAAGCTCCGATTCCGGGGGCCGATAGCCGCTCGCTGTGTCGCACGATTCGCGGCCGCGGCAAGGTTGATCCGATTCTGCTCTCCGATCCGGCGCAGGCGGCAAAAATGCTGGCATCGGTGCTGACCGGCAATGACCTGATCCTGGTGCAGGGTGCAGGAAATATAGGAAAAATCGCACGCCACCTGGCTGAAATCAAACTCGTGCCGCAAAAAACGGAGGAGGAGCGCCATGGCTGATAAAATCGCGGTTCTTTTCGGCGGTACCTCTGCTGAGCGCGAAGTGTCACTCAATTCAGGGACTGCGGTACTCGCAGGCCTGCGTGAAGCTGGCGTGGATGCGCATCCTGTCGACCCTCGCGACGTAGATGTGACCCAGCTGAAACAAATGGGCTTTAAGAAAGCGTTTATTGCGCTGCATGGCCGCGGTGGGGAAGATGGTACGTTGCAGGGCCTTCTGGACCTGATTCAGGTGCCATATACCGGCAGTGGCGTGATGGCGTCGGCTATTTCCATGGACAAAGTTCGCAGCAAGCTGCTGTGGCAGGGCGCGGGTTTACCGGTCGCTCCGTGGGTCGCGCTGACGCGTGCGCAGTTCAATACTGGCTTGTCTGCTGAGGTTGAACAGCAGATAGCCGCACTGGGTCTGCCGCTGATTGTTAAACCAGCTTGCGAAGGTTCGAGCGTCGGAATGTCGAAAGTGAGCGAAAGTTGTGCATTGCAGAATGCATTGACGCTGGCTTTTCAGCATGATGAAGATGTTCTGATTGAGAAATGGCTTAGTGGGCCTGAATTCACCGTTGCTATCGTCGGTGAAGAAATTTTACCGTCAATTCGTATCCAGGTGGCAGGAACCTTCTATGATTATGAGGCGAAGTATCTCTCTGATGAGACGCAATATTTCTGCCCTGGTTGTGAAGATCTTGCCCGCGAGTCAGAAATTCAGGCCCTGGTGCTTAAAGCCTGGAATGTTCTCGGCTGTAAAGGTTGGGGACGTATTGACGTGATGCTGGACAGCGATGGCCAGTTTTATTTGCTGGAAGCGAATACTTCCCCTGGCATGACCAGCCATAGCCTGGTGCCGATGGCGGCGCGTCAGGCAGGGATGAGCTTCTCGCAGCTTGTTGTACGAATTCTGGACCTGGCGGGGTGATATGTCGCAGGCTGCGCTGAATACGCGGAACCACGAAGAAGAAGAAGCATCTTCTTTGCGTCGGAGTAATGGAACTCGTCTGGCCGGAATTTTCTTCCTGCTGGCGGTGCTATGTACCGTGTTGGTCAGCGGGTGGATGGTTCTGGGCTGGATGGAAGATGCACAGCGTTTGCCTCTGTCCAAGATGGTTGTAACCGGTGAGCGTCACTACACGCGTAACGATGATATTCGCCAGGCGATACTGGCTCTGGGTTCGCCGGGAACCTTTATGACGCAGGATGTCAACATTATCCAAAGTCAGATTGAACGTCTGCCGTGGATTAAGCAGGCGAGCGTCAGAAAGCAGTGGCCGGACGAATTGAAGATTCATCTGGTTGAATATGTGCCGATTGCGCGTTGGAATGATCAACATATGGTCGACGTGGAAGGTAATTCCTTCAGCGTACCGGCGGATCGTACCAATAAGCAGAATTTACCGATGTTGTATGGACCGGAAGGCAGTGAGAACGAAGTGTTGCAGGGTTATCGCGACATGGGGCAGGTGCTGGCAAAGGATAAGTTCACGTTGAAAGTGGCGGCGATGACCGCACGTCGCTCCTGGCAGTTGACGCTGAATAACGACATTAAGCTCAACCTTGGCCGAGGCGATACCATGAAACGGCTTCAGCGCTTTATGGAACTCTACCCGGTTCTACAGCAGCAAGCGCAGACCGACGGCAAACGGATAAGCTACGTTGATTTGCGTTATGACTCGGGCGCGGCAGTGGGCTGGGTACCTGCTCCCGCAGAGGAAACTAATCAACAACAGAATCAGGCACAGGCAGAACAACAATGATCAAGGCGACGGACAGAAAACTGGTAGTTGGACTGGAGATTGGCACCGCAAAGGTTGCCGCTTTAGTAGGGGAAGTTCTGCCCGACGGCGTGGTCAATATCATTGGCGTGGGCAGCTGTCCATCGCGTGGTATGGATAAAGGCGGGGTTAATGACCTGGAATCCGTGGTGAAATGCGTACAGCGCGCCATTGACCAGGCCGAACTGATGGCGGATTGCCAGATTTCATCAGTGTATCTGGCGCTTTCAGGTAAGCATATTAGCTGTCAAAATGAAATTGGCATGGTGCCGATTTCAGAAGAAGAAGTCACGCTGGACGACGTTGAGAACGTGGTGCATACCGCGAAGTCAGTCCGCGTGCGCGATGAACATCGTGTCCTGCACGTTATCCCGCAGGAGTACGCGATTGACTACCAGGAAGGGATTAAGAACCCGGTAGGTCTGTCCGGCGTGCGTATGCAGGCAAAAGTTCATCTGATTACCTGCCATAACGACATGGCAAAAAATATTGTTAAAGCGGTGGAACGCTGCGGTCTGAAAGTGGACCAACTCATTTTTGCCGGTTTAGCGGCCAGTTATTCCGTGTTGACGGAAGATGAACGTGAGCTGGGTGTCTGCGTCGTAGACATCGGCGGTGGTACAATGGATATCGCCGTGTATACCGGCGGTGCGCTGCGCCATACCAAAGTTATTCCGTATGCGGGTAACGTCGTGACCAGCGACATCGCTTACGCCTTCGGGACACCGCCGAGCGATGCCGAAGCAATTAAAGTGCGTCACGGTTGTGCGCTGGGTTCCATTGTCGGTAAAGACGAAAACGTCGAAGTGCCGAGCGTCGGCGGACGTCCGCCGCGCAGCCTGCAGCGCCAGACGCTGGCAGAAGTGATTGAGCCGCGTTATACCGAACTGCTCAACCTGGTGAACGAAGAGATTTTGCAACTGCAAGAGCAGCTGCGCCAGCAAGGGGTGAAGCACCACCTTGCTGCGGGGATTGTTTTAACGGGCGGCGCCGCGCAAATTGAAGGCCTTGCCGCCTGTGCCCAGCGCGTGTTCCATACGCAGGTTCGTATTGGTGCACCGCTGAATATTACCGGTTTAACGGATTATGCCCAGGAGCCGTATTATTCGACGGCAGTTGGGTTGCTGCACTACGGGAAGGAATCTCATCTCAGTGGTGAAGCAGAAGTGGAAAAACGCGTAACTGCATCAGTTGGCTCGTGGATTAAGCGACTTAATAGCTGGCTGCGAAAAGAGTTTTAATTTTTTCAGAGAACGCAGAAAATTAGCGTTCTCAGGCGACAGGCACAAAACGGAGAGAAACTATGTTTGAACCTATGGAACTGACCAACGACGCGGTGATTAAAGTCATCGGCGTCGGTGGCGGCGGTGGTAATGCCGTTGAGCACATGGTGCGCGAGCGCATCGAAGGTGTTGAATTCTTCGCGGTGAACACCGACGCGCAGGCTCTGCGTAAAACGGCTGTTGGCCAGACAATCCAGATCGGTAGCGGTATTACCAAAGGTCTGGGTGCGGGGGCGAACCCAGAAGTCGGTCGCAACGCGGCTGATGAAGACCGCGAAGCGCTGCGTGCTGCTCTTGATGGCGCAGACATGGTGTTTATTGCGGCAGGTATGGGCGGTGGTACCGGTACTGGTGCCGCGCCGGTGGTGGCTGAAGTGGCGAAGGATCTGGGTATCCTGACCGTCGCGGTTGTCACAAAGCCGTTTAACTTTGAAGGCAAAAAGCGCATGGCGTTCGCCGAACAAGGGATCACCGAACTGTCCAAGCATGTGGACTCGCTGATCACTATTCCGAATGACAAGCTGCTGAAAGTCCTTGGCCGTGGCATCTCTCTGCTGGACGCTTTCGGCGCAGCAAACGATGTGCTGAAAGGTGCGGTGCAGGGTATCGCCGAACTGATTACCCGTCCGGGTCTGATGAACGTCGACTTCGCGGATGTGCGTACCGTGATGTCCGAAATGGGCTATGCGATGATGGGCTCCGGCGTGGCAAGCGGTGAAGACCGTGCGGAAGAAGCCGCTGAAATGGCTATCTCTTCTCCGCTGCTGGAAGATATCGACCTGTCCGGCGCACGTGGCGTTCTGGTCAACATTACGGCTGGCTTCGACCTGCGTCTGGATGAGTTTGAAACCGTGGGTAACACTATCCGTGCTTTCGCTTCGGATAACGCGACCGTGGTTATCGGTACTTCCCTTGACCCGGACATGAACGACGAACTGCGTGTTACCGTTGTCGCTACCGGTATTGGTATGGACAAACGTCCGGAAATTACGCTGGTGACTAACAAACAGGTTCAGCAGCCGGTCATGGATCGCTACCAGCAGCACGGTATGTCTCCATTAACTCAAGAGCAGAAACCGGTCGCGAAAGTGGTGAACGACAATACACCGCAAACTGCGAAAGAGCCGGATTATCTGGATATCCCAGCGTTCCTGCGTAAGCAAGCCGATTAAGAATTGGCTGGAAGTTGGGCATCAGCGCTCTTTGTGCTAAACTGCCCTCCCGAATGTATTGTACACTTCGGTTGGATAGGTAACTTGGCGAGATTATACGATGATCAAACAAAGGACTCTTAAACGTATCGTTCAGGCGACTGGCGTCGGTTTGCATACCGGCAAGAAAGTCACCCTGACGTTGCGCCCTGCGCCGGCAAATACCGGGGTCATCTATCGTCGCACCGACTTGAATCCACCGGTTGATTTTCCGGCTGATGCCAAATCTGTGCGTGATACCATGCTCTGTACTTGCCTGGTGAACGAGCATGACGTGCGGATTTCGACAGTCGAGCACTTGAATGCCGCACTGGCTGGCCTGGGCATTGACAACATTGTTGTTGAAGTCGATGCGCCGGAAATTCCAATTATGGATGGTAGTGCTGCTCCGTTCGTTTATCTGCTGCTGGATGCTGGCATCGATGAACTGAACTGTGCCAAGAAATTTGTGCGCATCAAAGAGACCGTTCGTGTCGAAGATGGCGACAAATGGGCTGAATTCAAACCGTTCAATGGTTTTTCGTTGGATTTCACCATCGATTTTAACCATCCGGCGATTGATGCAAGCAGCCAGCGCTACGCGATGAACTTCTCTGCTGATGCATTTATGCGCCAGATTAGTCGCGCTCGTACTTTTGGTTTTATGCGTGATATCGAATATCTGCAGTCCCGTGGCCTGTGCCTGGGCGGCAGCTTCGATTGTGCCATCGTTGTTGACGATTATCGCGTATTGAACGAAGACGGTCTGCGCTTTGAAGATGAGTTTGTCCGCCACAAAATGCTGGATGCGATTGGTGACCTGTTTATGTGTGGTCACAATATCATCGGTGCATTCACGGCGTTCAAATCAGGTCACGCGTTGAACAACAAACTGCTGCAGGCTGTTCTGGCAAAACAGGAAGCCTGGGAGTATGTGACTTTCGAAGACGAAGCAGAACTGCCGTTGGCATTCCGCGCACCGTCAATGGTTATGGCATAAGCCTGACCATTCAGTAAAATCGACTGGTAACCTGGTACTCTCTCCGACCAGGGGACCAGTCTTTTTTCATTTTTAGCCCCCTCTCCCCATTCTGCTCTGATTTCTCGGCGCTGTTCATTGTTCGTTCGCTGTTTTATTGAACGTTTTTGCCTTGCCGAAGCCGTCATTCATGCTGCTGTTGAGCGGTATTAATGGTAATATTTGGGCGCAAAAATATTTCCTGGGGTTGCTTCAACTAAAGGTAACGTACGTGAGTGGATTGCTGACGCGCTGGCGACAGTTTGGCAGACGGTATTTCTGGCCGCATCTCCTGTTGGGGATGGTCGCGGCTAGCCTTGGCCTGCCTGCGCTTAGCAACAGTCATGAAGCGTCTTCGCCGGCGAAAGCCACTGCCAGCAACCACAGCCCGAATAAAGTTAATTTCTCCCAGTTGGCGCTGCTGGATGCCAGCCGTCGACCGAATTTTACCGTTGATTACTGGCATCAACATGCTATCCGCACGGTTATTCGCCATCTGTCTTTTGCAATGGCGCCGCAGGCACTTCCGGTTGCCGAAGAGTCTTCGCCATTGCAGGCGCAGCATCTGGCTTTGCTCGACACGCTCAGCGCACTGCTGACGCAGGAAAGCAAACCACCGGTTATCGTACGCCAGGCATCATATAACCCGTCCCATTCTGCATTTTGTGTCTCGGCCTGGATTAGCCAGGTGACCGGGATTCGCGCAGGGCCTCAACGTCTCAGCTGAACGAAAAACGGATGATTCTTTTTTGTGACTCCGCATCGCGGGGCGTTTGAGATTTTATTATGCTAATCAAATTATTAACTAAAGTTTTCGGTAGTCGTAACGATCGTACCCTGCGCCGTATGCGCAAAACCGTTGGCGTTATCAACGCCATGGAACCGGCAATGGAAAAGCTCTCTGACGAGGAGCTGAAAGGTAAGACTGTCGAGTTTCGCGCTCGTCTGGAAAAGGGTGAAAGCCTGGAAAGTCTGATCCCGGAAGCCTTTGCAGTGGTGCGTGAAGCCAGTAAACGTGTATTCGGCATGCGCCACTTTGACGTCCAGCTGCTGGGCGGTATGGTGCTGAACGAGCGTTGCATCGCGGAAATGCGTACCGGTGAGGGTAAAACCCTGACCGCAACGCTGCCTGCGTACCTGAACGCGCTGACGGGTAAAGGCGTTCACGTCGTTACCGTCAACGATTATCTGGCACAGCGTGATGCTGAAAATAACCGCCCGCTGTTCGAGTTCCTCGGTATGACGGTTGGTATCAACATGTCGGGTTTACCGGCACCTGCCAAACGTGAAGCATACGGTGCGGATATTACCTACGGCACCAACAACGAATACGGTTTTGACTACCTGCGCGATAACATGGCGTTCAGTCCGGAAGAGCGCGTACAGCGTAAGCTGCATTATGCGCTGGTGGATGAGGTTGACTCCATTCTGATCGATGAAGCGCGTACTCCGCTGATTATTTCCGGTCCGGCGGAAGACAGCTCGGAAATGTACAAACGCGTTAACAAAATCATCCCGCACCTGGTTCGTCAGGAAAAAGAAGATTCCGATACCTTTACCGGTGAAGGACACTTCTCCGTTGACGAGAAGGCGCGTCAGGTTAACCTGACCGAGCGCGGTCTGGTCCTGATTGAAGAGCTGCTGGTGCAGGAAGGCATTATGGATGAAGGGGAATCACTGTATTCACCGTCCAATATTATGCTGATGCATCACGTGACGGCGGCGCTGCGTGCGCACGTGCTGTTCACTCGTGACGTCGACTATATCGTTAAAGATGGCGAAGTCATTATCGTCGATGAGCATACCGGGCGTACCATGCAAGGCCGCCGCTGGTCTGATGGTCTGCATCAGGCCGTTGAAGCGAAAGAAGGTGTAGATATCCAGAATGAGAACCAGACGCTGGCTTCCATCACTTTCCAGAACTATTTCCGCCTGTATGAGAAACTGGCCGGGATGACCGGTACGGCTGATACCGAAGCCTTTGAATTCAGCTCTATCTACAAGCTGGATACCGTGGTCGTGCCAACCAACCGCCCAATGATCCGTAAAGATATGGCGGATCTGGTCTATATGACCGAAGCGGAAAAAATCCAGGCGATCATCGAAGATATCAAAGAACGTACCGCCGCCGGCCAGCCGGTCCTGGTGGGTACCATCTCGATTGAAAAATCAGAAGTGGTCTCCAATGAGCTGACCAAAGCCGGTATCAAGCATAACGTTCTGAACGCCAAGTTCCACGCCAGTGAAGCCGATATCGTTGCCCAGGCGGGTTATCCGTCAGCGGTGACTATCGCCACCAACATGGCCGGTCGTGGTACGGATATTATGCTCGGCGGTAGCTGGCAGGCCGAAATCGCTGCGCTGGAAGATCCAACGCCGGAGCAAATCGCACAGATTAAAGCCGACTGGCAGGTTCGTCACGATGCCGTTCTGGCAGCAGGCGGTCTGCACATTATCGGTACCGAGCGTCACGAATCCCGTCGTATCGATAACCAACTGCGCGGCCGTTCTGGTCGTCAGGGTGATGCTGGTTCTTCCCGCTTCTATCTGTCAATGGAAGATGCCCTGATGCGTATTTTTGCCTCCGACCGCGTGTCCGGCATGATGCGTAAGCTGGGGATGAAGCCGGGCGAAGCGATTGAACACCCGTGGGTCACTAAGGCTATCGCTAACGCGCAGCGTAAAGTGGAAAGCCGCAACTTTGATATTCGTAAGCAGCTGCTGGAATATGACGATGTTGCTAACGATCAGCGCCGTGCAATCTATAGCCAGCGTAATGAGCTGTTGGACGTTTCTGATGTCAGCGAAACCATCAACAGCATTCGCGAAGACGTCTTCAAGGCAACCATCGATGCCCATATCCCGCCGCAGTCGCTGGAAGAAATGTGGGATGTCGAAGGCTTGCAGGAACGCCTGAAAAATGACTTCGATCTTGAACTGCCGTTGAAAGAGTGGCTGGATAAAGAGCCTGAGCTGCACGAAGAGACCCTGCGTGAGCGTATTCTGCAGAGTGCGATTGAGACCTACCAGCGCAAGGAAGAAGTGGTTGGCGCCGAAATGATGCGTCATTTTGAGAAAGGCGTCATGCTGCAGACTCTGGATTCTCTGTGGAAAGAGCACCTGGCGGCGATGGACTATCTGCGTCAGGGGATTCACCTGCGTGGCTATGCGCAGAAAGATCCGAAGCAGGAATATAAGCGTGAATCTTTCTCCATGTTTGCCGCTATGCTGGAATCACTGAAATATGAAGTGATCAGCACCCTGAGCAAGGTTCAGGTCCGCATGCCGGAAGAGGTTGAGGCGATGGAGCAGCAGCGTCGCGAGGAAGCCGAGCGTCTGGCGCAGATGCAGCAGCTGAGTCATCAGGATGACGAAACGGCCGCCGCGGCAGCCCTGGCTGAAGAAACCGGAGACCGTAAAGTGGGTCGTAACGATCCTTGCCCGTGTGGTTCAGGTAAAAAATATAAGCAGTGCCACGGTCGTCTGAGCTAAGTCCGGAGCATCAAAAAAACAAAGGCGCAGATATCTGCGCCTTTTTTATGGAATAACCACAATGAAACAACTGCAAATTTCCGTAGGTATTATCCGCAATCCGCAAGGGGAGATCTTTATCACCCAGCGGGCCGCCGATGCCCATATGGCCAATAAGCTCGAGTTTCCCGGCGGTAAAATTGAAGCCGGTGAATCCGCCGAGGAGGCGCTGGTGCGTGAGCTACAGGAAGAGGTGGGGATTACGGTACGGTCGTCCCGTCTGTTTGATAAGCTGGAGTATCAGTTCCCTGACCGCCACATTATCCTGTGGTTCTGGCTGGTGGAAGCGTGGTCCGGTGAGCCATGGGGGAAAGAAGGGCAGCCTGGGCAGTGGATTGCCCAACGGGCGTTAGTCGCAGAAGCGTTCCCACCGGCGAATGAACCGATTATCACGAAATTAGTCCAGACTGCTTCCTGAATAATTGTTCCCCGGACAATGCGCGATGTTGCCTTGCCCGGGATTCAGTTACTGTTGCTGTTCTTCGCTCCAGCCATCGCTGTCGGACAGATCGCTCGCGCTGGGAATACGTTTTTCTTCCGCAGCCCATTCACCGAGATCGATCAGCTGGCAACGTTTTGAGCAAAACGGTCGAAACAGGCTCTGCTCGTTCCAGACCACGGATTTACCGCAGGTTGGGCAATTGACGATCGTCTCTTCTGACATCTTTTCTCCTTAACAACAAGCCAGTTCAAAATCAAAACGCTCAGGTACGATCCCAAGTTCGCTATCCAGCGGCAGGAAGCGAATTGCAAAACGGCTTTTATGGCCGGAAATTTGCGGGTAGAGCTGGCTGGCAATGTCCAGCTGCAGACGCAGCAGGTCGGCATCTTCACCATTATCCTGATAAAAGCCGTTGAGACTGGTCTGTTTGCGGAAAGGGGCTGCGTTGCGAATCAGGTCGAGGATAAGCACCAGAGATTGCGTTAAGGGAGCAAGACTGGCGATCCATACTCCGACCTGTTCGTCACGGTATGCCTGAGGCATATGCAGCCAGACATGCAGGGTCGGTAAGTCAAAGCTGCAGCAGCCGCCGGGAATGCTCAGACGCTGGCGGACCAGCGCAATCAAGCGGTCTTCGCGCAGGAACTGGCCGATGCGCGGGGCGGATATCAGCGTACTGCTGCATTGCTTAAGCTGCCGCCGTAAAGCGTCAATACGCTCCAGATCGACGCCCGGAATGTCTTCCCATGATTGCAATTTACGCTGCTGGCGTTCCAGCTCTTTTAGCAGGTCCGTCCTGACCTCTCCACGCTCCAGAACATCTAAAAGATCGCCCGTGTTGCGGAAAAAATGGAGCGCATCCGCGTAGCTGGCGATGGTTGGATGAACGGACAATTGCTGAGTCAAAAACTCAATACGCAGCCAGGTGCGCATTTTCTCGTTGAGTGGATGTTCAAACAGAACAGGGGTGTGCATTACGATTTTTCCTGTGAGGCGGCCTGCGATGCCAGCATTAGATACTTTTCGTGCAGGCGGGCGACATCCGATGCGATGGCATCCGGAGGGCCCATGTTTTCAATGACATCATCCGCAGCGGCGAGACGCTGTTCGCGCGTCGCCTGGGCGGCAAGAATATGTTCTGCATGTTCACGGCTGACCCGATCGCGAAGCATCGTACGCGCGATCTGTGTCTCTTTTGGAACATCAACGACCAGCACGCGGTCGGCATTTGCGGCCAGCCGGTTTTCAACCAGTAAGGGTACGACCCAGAGAATATAAGGGGAGCTCGCGGCCTGCATCTGCCTGCGAGTTTCCTGCTGTATTAGCGGATGCAGTAGCGCGTTCAGCCAGGCTTTATCCTCGGGGTGAGCAAATATTTTCTCACGAAGGGCGCGGCGGTTGAGCGTGCCGTCATCATTGAGCATCCGGGAACCAAAGTGAGCGGCGATGGCCTGTAGCGCGGAGGTGCCGGGTTCAACAACCTGGCGGGCGATAATATCGGCGTCAATAACGTTAATCCCCAGACGGGAAAATGCATCGGCCACGGTACTTTTACCACTGCCAATGCCGCCAGTTAACGCTACCGTATACCTCATACACTCCGATCCTGAACTGACCATATACACATTACTCTTCAGCGGTGCCTGTGATTGATGGGCACCATGCCCGGTGAACAATATCGCATCAAGGCGGCTTCAGGCCAATAAACTGCCGTCACAATATATACTGAATTGTTTTGTATATATAAATCAAGTGGTTAAAAATTATGCTCTGAACGTCTATTATCGCGAGCGCGCCATTCGCTGTTCAGCGGGTAAATTTATACGATTGTAGCGTAAAAAAAGTGAAAATCGCAGTCTTGCGCAGCCATGATTCGTGCGTATGATAACGTCACTGGAGTTGTGCTCTCACAATAATGCAATTAACCCCAGGAATTCGCTCATGCGTATCGAAGAAGATCTGAAGCTTGGTTTTAAAGACGTTCTTATCCGCCCAAAACGCTCTACCCTCAAAAGCCGTTCTGATGTTCAGCTGGAACGTGAATTCACTTTTAAACATTCTGGCCAGTCCTGGTCTGGCGTGCCGATCATTGCCGCTAACATGGATACCGTCGGAACGTTCGGCATGGCGAAAGCGCTGGCCTCGTTTGGCATTCTGACCGCGGTTCACAAGCACTATTCCGTCGAAGAGTGGCAGGCTTTTGTTCAGTCAGTTTCCGCTGATGTGCTGAAATATGTCATGGTGTCCACCGGGACCTCTGATGTCGATTTCGCAAAAACCCAACAGATCCTTTCTCAGAATCCGCAGCTTAGCTTCATCTGCATCGATGTGGCGAATGGTTATTCTGAACATTTTGTTCAGTTCGTCGCCAAAGCGCGTGCAGCCTGGCCGCAGAAAACCATTATTGCGGGTAACGTCGTAACGGGTGAAATGTGCGAAGAGCTGATTCTCTCCGGCGCTGATATTGTGAAAGTGGGCATTGGCCCGGGCTCCGTGTGCACCACTCGTGTGAAGACCGGCGTCGGTTACCCGCAGCTCTCTGCCGTTATCGAATGCGCCGACGCAGCGCATGGCCTGGGCGGCCAGATTGTCAGCGACGGCGGCTGCACGATGCCTGGTGATGTGGCGAAAGCCTTCGGCGGCGGCGCAGATTTTGTCATGCTGGGTGGCATGCTGGCCGGTCATGAAGAGAGCGGCGGTACCGTCGTTGAAGAAAACGGCGAGAAATTCATGCTGTTCTACGGCATGAGTTCCGAATCCGCGATGACGCGCCACGTTGGCGGCGTTGCGCAGTATCGTGCCGCGGAAGGGAAAACCGTTAAGCTGATGCTGCGTGGGCCGGTAGAGAATACGGCTCGCGATATCCTGGGCGGCCTGCGCTCTGCCTGCACCTATGTGGGTGCTTCTCGTTTGAAAGAGTTGACCAAGCGCACAACCTTCATTCGCGTACAGGAACAAGAGAACCGCGTGTTCAACAGCCTGTAATGCCTGATGCTGGCGCGTATTGCGCCAGCACTTATCCTCCCATTCCGCTAATGGCGTCTCCCAGATGAAAAATGGGTAGATACATCGCCACCACCAGTACGCCCACAATTGTTCCGGTTATCAACAGCAGGGCTGGTTCCAGCAACGTTGCCAGGTTTTCTGCCTCATAATGTGTCTGTTCGCTATGATGACGCGCGAGATTTTCCAGCATGCTATCCAGCGAGCCTGATGCTTCGCCGGTGCGAATGAGCTGCAGGCATAACGGGGTAAAACCGCCGCTGCGATCGAGTGCTTGCCAAATCGGAGCTCCGTGGGATATGTGCGTATGGACCTGCTGGATCCGCTGGCGCCACAGCGGGCAGCTCAGCGTTTCTTCAACGCTTTCCAGACCTTGCAGAAAGCTAATACCCGCGCTTTGAGTGAGAGCGAGCACGGTAAAGATCTGGCTGAGCCGCTGCCCACGTATCAGTTTTCCCAGGACCGGAAAAGCATGAAGTATTTTTTGTCGCCGCAGCAGCCAGAGAGGACGACGGCGGGCCATTCGGTTAAGGTGCGCGGGCAACACTATCAACAGAATCAGTGCGGGCCAGCTTTGGCTAAGAGCTTCGCTGGCGTGGATAACCAGGCGCGTCAGCAGCGGAAGCGGTGTGTTGAACGTTTGATAGATAGCGGCAAATTCCGGCAGGACGAAACAGAGCATCGCAATCACGACCAGCAGGGCCAGGCTTAGAATAATGACCGGGTAACGCACCGCTTTTTTCACTTTCTCTGCCAGCTGCTGTTGTTCCTGCTGCTGGCGCGCCAGTTGAAGACAGCAGAAATCCAGTTTACCCGTGAGCTCGCCGGTACGGATCATGGCCAGATAAAGCGGAGCAAAGGCCTGAGGCCACTTTTCCAGGGCCGCAGAAAGCGAGATGCCGCGAGCCAGATCCTGAGCCAGTGCGCGCAGCAGAGCCTGCCATTGCGCATTCGGCTGCTGCTGCGCCAGCAGTTCAAGCCCTTCTGCCAAAGTAAGCCCGGCCTGCAGGAGCACGGCCAACTGACGCACAACCTGCCCGCTATAGCGCGAATGCCAGAGCCTGTTTTCAACCATACAGCGACGGATGAGCAGCGGAATAATGCGTTCATGCTGAAGCGCGTGAAAGGCTTCCAGCCGGCTATTGTGCCACAGCGTGCCCTGACAAGGTTTGCCCTGAGTATCCACGCCTTGCCAGCGCCAGAGACGGTTAACTGCCATGAGGAATTCCCAGTACGCGTATCACTTCCTCGAAGTTGGTCAACCCTTGCTCGACCGCCTGACAGCCGCTTTCGAACAGCGTCATCATTCCAGCTTCACGCGCCAGAGATTCGATTTCCAGGGCGCTAAGGCCGCGGGCAATCGCCTGGCGGAGTGCTGTATTCACCGGCAGTAGCTCAAATAACGCCTGGCGGCCATAGTAGCCGTGATAGCAGTGCTGGCAACCTGTAGCCTGCCAATGAGGAAGCTGGCGCGGCCACAAACTGTACGGTATATCCAGCGTCTTACCGACCTCACGGCGACAGTGTACGCACAGTTTTCGTACCAGACGCTGGGCGATGACCAACGACAGTGCGGAAGAGATCATCCAGCCGGCAACCCCCATTTGTTGCAGGCGGGTGAGCGTTTCACTGGTGGAATTCGTATGTAATGTTGAGAGGACCAGGTGCCCGGTTTGCGCTGCTTTAATCGCAATTTCAGCGGTCTCCGCATCGCGAATTTCCCCTACCATGACAATATCTGGGTCCTGGCGTAACAGCGCGCGCAGCACGTTTTGAAAGGTTAACCCGGCGCGCGGGTTTATCTGCGTCTGGTTCATTCCGGCTATCGGCATTTCCAGCGGGTCTTCCACGCTACAAATATTGACGGCCTCGTGATTTCTGGCCTGCAGCGCGCTATAGAGCGTCACGGTTTTACCGCTACCTGTGGGGCCGGTGACCAGGATCAGCCCCTGTGGTTGGTCGAGCGCTGAGCGAAAGGCGAGAAGCTGATCGGACGAAAGCCCCAGCGCATCAAGCCTGAGCGCCTGCTCGACCTGATGCAACAAACGCAGAACGATTTTTTCCCCATGACGGCACGGAAGAGTCGCAATGCGAAACGAGACCGGGCGACCGGAAAGGAGCAGGGAGAATTGTCCATCCTGCGGTAGTCGATGCTCGGCGATGTCCAGATTTCCCAGTACCTTGAGCCGCGCGATAACAGGCGCCGCCTGTTCTGAGGGCAGAGTCGGGAGCAGATGCAGCACGCCATCGACACGCAGGCGGATGCGCAGGTGATTCTCCTCGGGTTCGATGTGAATATCGGAAGCCCGCCGGCGCAGTGCTTGCTCAAGGAGCGCCTGGACCAGCTCAATAACGCCAGAAACGGCATCGCCACTGGCCGGCCGCGAGGGATGGTCTGCCGTTTGCTGCCGCTTATGCATCTGATCCTGGCTCCAGCATTCGATATCAATGCGTTTCTGAGTGGCGAAGCGCAGAGCCTCCATCAGTTCAGGCGTTGGTGCATCGACAACCGCGATAGCGATGGTTTGCTCATCGCTTTTCAACAGCAGTGCATGATGGCGCTGGCAAAGGGTGATTAACTGCTCGGTTTTCATCGTAGCGGCCTCAGTGTAGGCGGAAGACATCTTCACAGGCCTGCTGGAGTGCACTATTGCTGGCAATACCGCAGATGCGCTGCCAGCCGGTGATACCGCTGGCGTTATCCCAGGATGGCGTCATGGTGACGCTCAGCCCATTGAGGCTTTCTTGTCCGTTGAGTGTGACGATGCCGTTCGCAACGCTCATTGTGGCGACGTAGCGGGTGGTGGCCGGAGTGGGGATGCCGTTGGTACCGCCGTCACAGCTTGCCAGGCCACCGTGTTCAAGTGCGCATAATTCGACGGACGTGCGATACGGGACAAAGGTTTGCAGCATATCGGTCAGGGCCGCTTTACGCAGGTAGTTCTGGTAAGCCGGAATGCCAATGGCGCTTAGAATGGCGATAATGCCGATGACCACCATCAGCTCGATCAGAGTAAAGCCGCGTTGTCTGTCCATAAGTGCTCCTTGTGGTTGTGAGAGCACTGTGACGAGCTTCAGGCCCGGCGGCGAATGGCAAATGATGACGCGGGAAGCGGCGTTCCAGACTTTATGCTGTTATTGCAGGGAGGAGGAAAGGGATGCTCTCTGTCTCGCAAAAAAACGCCCCGGCACCTGGTGGCTCCGGGGCGCGCGATCAGCGAAAACGCATGGACAGGTCCAGGGCGTGTACGTGTTTGGTCAGAGCGCCAACGGAGATGTAATCAACGCCGGTTTCAGCAAATTCGCGGATGGTTTGAAACGTGACGTTGCCGGAGACTTCCAGCGCGGCCTGGCCGTTGGTCCGCTTTACCGCCTCGCGCATCAGATCGGTGGTGAAATTGTCGAGCATAATGATATCTGCCCCCGCTTTAAGGGCTTCATCCAGCTCATCAAGTGATTCAACTTCCACTTCAACCGGAACGTCAGGATGCAGCCAGAAGGCTTTTTCTACCGCCTGGCGCACTGAGCCAGAGGCAATAATGTGGTTTTCTTTGATCAGGAAGGCATCGGATAAACCGAGACGGTGGTTGGCGCCACCGCCACACAGAACGGCATATTTCAGCGCGGTACGCAGGCCTGGCAGCGTTTTACGCGTGTCGAGTAGCTGGGTTTTGGTTCCGGCCAGCAGATCGACGTAGCGACGTACTTCGCTGGATACACCGGACAATGTCTGTACGAAATTCAGTGCGGTGCGCTCGCCGGTCAGCAGCAGGCGGGAAGGGCCATCCAGCTCAAACAGCGGCTGGTCTGCTTTGATGACATCGCCATCTTTTACGTGCCAGGTAATGCTGACATCATCGCCAGCCAGTTGGATAAAGACCTCTTCCACCCAGCGCTTACCGCAAAATACGCCGTCTTCGCGCGTAATAATGATCGCATGTGAGCGTGCGTCTTCCGGCAATAATTGAGCACTAATATCGTTGTTAGCATTCACTTCGCCACCCAGATCTTCCCGCAGGGATTGGGCTACGGCATCGGTGATATCCAGGTTAATGCGTTCCAGCAGCGCGTCACGGCGGCGGTCGGGATTGTAGCGACGAGGCGACATGATAAAGCTCCAGATAGATAAGATTCAGCAATGGGAAACATGCTAACCTGAACCGCGTTTCTACACCATATAGACTTCGTGTTTCTGCGCACCCCTGGACTGGCTATGTCTTTGCTTTTTAGCGTTGATTTGCGGGGGAGTCTGCTACAGGCTGGTCGATTTTGTGTATGATAATCAGCATCCTTTGGGCCATGGGTAGCCCGGGAGCATGAGTTAGCGAAAGGAGACTCCGCATGCAGTTGAATGGGGGATGGCTGGTGGATGCGCGTCGGGTTCCTTCGCCGCACCATGATTGCCGCCCGGATGATGAAGCCCCTTTCTTACTGGTGGTGCATAATATTAGTCTGCCGCCGGGTGAATTTGGTGGCCCGTGGATCGACGCTTTATTTAGCGGCACGCTCGATCCCAACGCACATCCTTTCTTTGCGGAAATCGCGCATCTGCGTGTTTCAGCACATTGTCTTATTCGTCGTGATGGCGAAATCGTGCAGTATGTTCCTTTTGATAAGCGGGCATGGCACGCCGGAGTATCCTGCTATCACGGGCGTGAACGCTGCAATGATTTCTCTATTGGCATTGAGCTGGAAGGCACCGACACGCTGGCCTATACCGATGCCCAGTATCAGCAGCTGGCGGCCGTGACGCAGCAGCTGATCGCGCTGTACCCGGCCATCGCGAACAACATGACTGGCCACAGCGATATTGCGCCAGTACGGAAAACGGATCCCGGTCCGGCTTTTGACTGGGTAAAATTTCGCGGCCTGCTGGCCGCCTCGTCAGAAAAGGAGATGCCATGACGTTGTTTACTACGCTGTTGGTTCTCATCGCTGAACGTCTGTTTAAGCTGGGTGAGCACTGGCAGCTCGATCATCGCCTGGAAGTGCTGTTTCGTCGCGTAAAGCATTTTTCCTTATTCGGGACCCTGCTGATGACGGCACTGGCAATGGCGGTGGTGTTTATCCTCCAGCGTGCGCTGCACGGTGTGCTGTTTAACGTTCCGCTGCTGGTTTTCTGGATCTTGCTTGGCCTGCTGTGCATTGGCGCGGGCAGGGTACGCCTGCACTATCACGCTTATCTGAAAGCCGCATCACGCAACGATCGTCATGCCTGTGACGCGATGGCCAGCGAGCTGACGTTGATACACGGCGTGCCGCCCGGCTGTGACGACCGTGAGTTTCTGAGTGAATTACAAAATGCGTTGCTGTGGATTAACTACCGTTACTACCTGGCGCCGCTGTTCTGGTTTGTGGTTGGTGGACCGTGGGGGCCGATTACGCTGATTGGCTACTGTGTGCTACGCGCCTGGCAGACGTGGCTGGCACGTTATCAAACGCCGCGCCATCGCTTGCAGTCAGGGATCGATGCCATTCTGCACGTCGTGGACTGGCTACCGGTTCGTCTGGTCGGCGTGGTGTATGCGCTGGTGGGGCACGGTGAAAAAGCATTACCGGCCTGGTTTGCTTCTTTGGGCGATCGTCATTCCTCGCAGTATCAGGTTCTGACCCGACTGGCACAATTTTCGCTGGCGCGCGAACCGCATGTAGACAAGGTCGAAACGCCTAAAGCCGCGGTTTCGATGGCGAAAAAAACCTCGCTGGTGGTGGTTGTTATCATGGCGCTGCTGACGATCTACGGTACCTTGATTTAAGCCCCTGCCCGCCAGCGGGCAGGGGAGCAGATTAATACATATCAGCGGGCGGGATGCCGAAGTCAGGCATCCCGTTTTCTTGCCAGCGCACCCGCTTCAGCCGGGTATGGCGATTGGGATCGTACAGCGGGTCGCCTTCAATTTCGGTGTAGTTTCGGGCATGGTAGACCAGCACATCTTCCCCTTCCGGGGTTTGGGTAAAACCGTTATGGCCGGGGCCGTATTGACGGTTTTCATAGCTGGTACGGAACACCGGCTCCGGTGATTTATGCCAGTTCTCCGGGCGTAGTGGGTCGGCCAACAGGTCTATCCACAAGAGACCCATGCAGTAGTTTTCATCGGTCGCGCTGGCAGAATAACTGATAAACAGCCTGTCACCGTGAACCAGCACCGCCGGGCCTTCATTGACCATAAAGCCGCGACATTCCCAGTCAAATTCCGGTTTGCTCAGCATGACCGGCTCGCCTTTCAGCGTCCACGGGTTCTCCAGTTCTGCCAGATACAGGTTGGAATTACCTTCGATATGCGGAGCCTTCTGCGCCCACAGATACCACTGCTTACCCTGATGTTGAAAGGTGGTGGCATCGAGCGCAAAGGTATCAAACGGCGTTTTCACCTGGCCTTTTTCAATCCACCGGCCGCTGAGCGGGTCGCTGTCGGCACATTCGAGGACAAACATCCGGTGCTGGAACATCCCGAGTGTGTCCAGGTCATGCGTGTGGGTCGCGGCAAAGTAGATATACCATTTCCCGTCAATTTCATGCAGTTCTGGTGCCCAGATGAGCTGACTCATCGGGCCGCTATCGGGCTTGCGCCAGACTACAGCCGCCGGTGCTTCGCGCAGGCCCTCCAGCGTGGCTGCGCGACGGATCTCCAGTCGGTCATATTCCGGGACCGAGGCGATAAAATAGTAGTGCTCCTGATGGCGCAGAATATAGGGGTCTGCGCGCTGTTCAATAAACGGATTAAGCCAGTTGCTCATCAAGCTTTCCTTACGTGTTCACTGGTTTTGAGATCCTGCCAGGTATTCAGTTCGTCATAGTTTGCGCGGCGCTTTTCCAGATCCGACTGGATTTGGCGCATAAACTCGCGGTTCACCTTCAGCATCCGTACAACGCCTGCGGTAATCAGATAGCCGACGCCAGGAATAATGCTGAACAGCAGAACGATGCCGTTCACCGCCGAGGCGCTCTGCTCTTTCGCTCCGGCATCGTAGCCATACCAGGAGAGCAGGAAGCCGACCATCGCCCCGGCTACCGCCAGCCCGACTTTCAGGAAGAAGAGGTTGCCGGAGAAGCTGATCCCAGTGATGCGTTTGCCGGTTTTCCACTCGCCGTAGTCATCGACGTCCGCCATCAGGGACCAGTGCAGCGGAGAGGGGATCTGATGCAGGATATTGAGCAGGAAGTAGAGCACCATAATCATCATGGTGGCATGTGGGTCGAAGAAGTAGAAGGCGCAGGAGAAAATCGCCAGCGCGATATTGGTCCAGAAGAAGACCTTCAGCTTGCACCAACGGTCGGTCAGTACTTTTGCCAGCATGCTGCCGATCATCATCCCGACCACCCCGAGGCTGATAAACAGCGTCGCAAAGTGGGTGCTTTGCTGCATGACCCAGGTGACGTAATACATAGTGGCAGCCATGCGGATAAACCCGGGGCAGACGTTGCACAGGGTTAGCAGCAGGATGCGAACCCACTGGTCGTTTTTCCACACGTCTTTTAAGTCTTTTTTCAGCTCGTCGTTGGTCTGTACCGCCGGGCGTACGCGTTCACGAACGGTGGCGAAGCAGAACAGAAACATACACATGCCGATTGCCGCCAGCACGGTCATCGCCATCTGATAACCTTTGGCTTTATCGGCGCCGCCGAACCAGTCAGCCATCGGCAGCAGCGTCAGGGACAGCAGCAGGGTGGCAATACCGACCATCACAAACCGATACGACTGGCAGGCCACGCGCTCCTGCGGGTCATTGGTAATCACGCTGCCCAATGAACAGTAGGGAATGTTGATCGCCGTATAGGTCAGGGAGAGCAGGA
Source organism: Klebsiella sp. I138 (assembly GCF_051131765.1). NCBI lineage: Bacteria > Pseudomonadati > Pseudomonadota > Gammaproteobacteria > Enterobacterales > Enterobacteriaceae > Klebsiella > Klebsiella sp. I138. Next base: position 3,228,842 of record NZ_CP180447.1, on the reverse strand, counting down.
AATAGGTGACGAAGGCATAGATAACTTTGCTGTTATAGGTCCATTCCGGGGTGGTGAACATCAGGACGCTGAACAGCGCATAGGGGAACGCTATCCACAGCAGCCAGGGGCGGAAGCGGCCATATTTACTGCGGGTACGATCGGCCATGGCGCCCATAATGGGGTCGGTCACGGCATCAATAACACGTACGGAGAGCAGCAGTACGCCAACCAAGGCTGGTGCAAGGCCAAAGATATCCGTATAAAAATAGTTAACAAACAACATGATGGCGCCAAAGATGATGTTACATCCGGCGTCGCCCATCCCGTAGCCAATCTTTTCTCTCACTGAAAGTTTATTGCCTGCCATCTGGAGATCTCCCCGTTGCGATATGGAGGGAATTATTTGCTGAGTCAGCGAGAAATGCGTTGCAGTATCAGGTTAACGATATGGATTAAACGACTGTAGCGAGGAAAGTGTGAAGCAGATAACAGTGCTCTGTGCCCGCCGGAGGAGGGCGGACACAGAATATCGAGATGTATTATTGTGCTTTTACTGCGCTGGCGCTTTTCTGTTTAAACAGATAGCCGATACCCAGAATCGCAATCCAAACCGGGATCAGGTAAACGGAAATTGCCATGCCAGGCGTTATCAGCATAATCACCAGAACTGCGGCCATAAACAGCAGGCAGACCCAGTTGCCAACCGGGTAAAACAGCGCCGGGAAGCGTGAGACCACGCCCTGCTGCTGTTTTGCACGACGGAATTTGATGTGTGCCAGGCTAATCATCGCCCAGTTAATCACCAGCGCAGAGACGACCAGCGCCATCAGCAGGCCAAATGCCGACTCCGGTGCGAGGTAGTTAATCAGAACGCACAGGGCGGTAACCACGGCAGAGACCAGAATCGTATTGACCGGCACGCCGCGCTTATCGACGCTCATCAGCGCTTTTGGTGCGTTGCCCTGCTGAGCCAGACCAAACAACATGCGGCTGTTGCAGTATACGCAGCTGTTGTACACGGAAAGCGCAGCGGTCAGGACCACGACGTTCAGGGCGTTGGCCACGAAGGTATCACCCAGCTCGTGGAAGATCAGGACGAACGGGCTGGTATCCGCGGTGACGCGCGTCCATGGCATCAGGGAAAGCAGGACGGCCAGCGAACCCACATAGAAAATCAGGATACGGTAGATAACCTGGTTTGTGGCTTTAGGGATGCTCTGTTCCGGGTTATCGGCTTCGGCGGCGGTGATCCCGACCAGCTCCAGGCCACCAAACGAGAACATGATAATCGCCATCATCATCACCAGTCCGGTGAAACCATGCGGCAGAAAACCGCCCTGATCCCACAGGTTGCGCACGGTTGCCTGTGGGCCACCGTTGCCGCTGAACAACAGCCAGCCTCCGAAGAGGATCATGGCGACGACGGCCACGACTTTAATAATGGCGAACCAGAACTCCATTTCACCAAACACTTTCACGTTGGTCAGGTTGATAGCGTTGATGGCAATAAAGAAGACGGCGGCAGAAGCCCAGGTTGGGATCTCAGGCCACCAGAACTGGATATATTTCCCGACGGCGGTCAGTTCGGCCATCGCGACCAGCACGTACAGCACCCAGTAGTTCCAGCCGGAAGCAAAGCCGGCAAAACCGCCCCAGTATTTATAGGCAAAATGACTAAACGAACCTGCTACCGGCTCTTCTACGACCATCTCACCTAGCTGACGCATGATCAGGAAGGCGATAAAACCGGCGATCGCATAGCCCAGAATAATCCCGGGGCCGGCGGACTGAATAACGGATGCACTGCCCAGAAACAGGCCGGTGCCGATAGCGCCGCCCAGAGCAATAAGCTGTATATGGCGGTTTTTCAGGCCGCGCTTTAGCCGATCGCCATGCTGTTGACCTTCCATCATGAAACCTCGTGTGTGGTTATTATGTTTATACGCGTCGTCCTTCAGGTTACTGCTTCGTTGTCTGTCCCTGCCAAATAGCATAGCTATCTATATTCAAGGGAGTTTTGGTCAGCTCTTTCCTGATTGATTCAGCTTACATATTGTTGTGTGGTGTAATTGCGAAATTCCGTTTTCGTATTGATTTCTTTACGGAAGGCGAAACATAAAAACGCCAAAAGGCCTTTCGTCTCACCGAGAATAGTGATAAGCGCGAGTGAATGCACCTGCTTTATGAAGGGATGATGACGAAGCGAACAAAAAGAAACCATTTGTAAATGGCACCCGCAGGCAAGGGGAGAACTCTTTATGTCTTACTATGCGTTATTTATGAATAAAAAATCGATTTTTACTGACTTGAATCGGTTCAGATAGCCTAATTTTTCGTTTCATAAACGTTAACACTACCTCTTATGGGGTAAACACATCATTTGTGTGAAGTTACAATTCTGAAATGTTATTTCTGTAAGGTTGTTAAAATGTGCGTGGTTTACTGATTTCAATCAAAACCTGTATGGACAGAAGGTGAATACTTTGTTACTTTACCGCTACGAACTGCGAATTGGTAAGACCAATTGACTACGGGCTAATGGCAGAGACAGGGAATATGGCCTACAGCAAAATCCGCCAACCAAAACTATCTGATGTGATAGAGCAGCAGCTTGAGTTTTTAATCCTTGAGGGGACGTTGCGCCCCGGTGAAAAACTCCCGCCTGAACGCGAACTGGCAAAACAGTTCGACGTTTCCCGCCCCTCGCTGCGTGAGGCGATTCAACGCCTCGAAGCCAAGGGCTTGTTGCTTCGTCGCCAGGGCGGTGGAACTTTTGTACAGAGCAGCCTGTGGCAGAGCTTCAGCGATCCGCTGGTAGAGCTACTGTCCGATCACCCTGAATCCCAATTTGATCTGCTGGAAACCCGCCACGCGCTGGAAGGCATCGCGGCTTATTACGCGGCGCTACGCAGCAACGATGCCGATCGCGAACGTATCCGCGAGCTGCATCAGGCTATCGAACGGGCTCAGCAGTCCGGCGATCTTGACGCCGAATCTGACGCCGTCGTCCAGTATCAAATTGCCGTCACCGAAGCGGCGCACAATGTCGTGCTTCTCCATCTGCTACGCTGCATGGAGCCGATGCTCGCGCAAAATGTTCGTCAGAACTTTGAATTGTTGTATGCCCGCCGGGAGATGCTTCCGCAGGTCAGCAATCATCGCACTCGTATTTTTGAGGCGATAATCGCCGGAGAGCCGGAGCAGGCGCGTGAAGCGTCGCATCGGCACTTGGCGTTCATTGAAGAAATTTTGCTGGATCGTAGCCGTGAGGAGAGTCGTCGAGAACGCTCACTGCGTCGTTTACAGCAACGGAAAGATGAGAACTCCGGTTCTTAAGCGCCATTTTTAGAGCGCGGCAACTAAACGCAGAACCTGTCTTATTGCACTTTTAGTTGTTCAAAATAATTTTGGAGGTATCGCGGCGGCAAGCGTGCGAATTCCCAGGAGCATAGTGAACTATGTGACAGGGATGAGGAAGCGCAGCCAACAAAGATACAGCCGGAAGAATGAAGAACAAAGAGCGCAATGGGACAGGTTCCAGATTAATCAACGATTAGATAGATAAGGAATACCCCCCATGTCAGAACGTTTACCAAATGACGTGGATCCGATCGAAACTCGCGACTGGCTACAGGCGATCGAATCGGTCATCCGTGAAGAAGGTGTTGAGCGTGCTCAGTATCTGATTGACCAACTCCTTTCTGAAGCCCGCAAAGGCGGGGTGAAGGTTGCTGCTGGCACATCTACAGGCAGTTACGTCAACACTATTGCCGTTGAAGATGAACCGGAATACCCGGGGAATCTGGATCTGGAACGTCGAATTCGTTCTGCGATTCGTTGGAACGCCATCATGACCGTTCTGCGCGCATCGAAAAAAGATCTTGAACTGGGTGGCCACATGGCGTCCTTCCAGTCCTCCGCAACGTTCTATGAAGTGTGCTTCAACCACTTCTTCCGTGCACGCAACGAGCAGGATGGCGGCGACCTGGTTTACTTCCAGGGCCATATCTCCCCGGGCGTATATGCACGTGCATTCCTGGAAGGCCGTCTGACCGAAGAGCAGATGAACAACTTCCGTCAGGAAGTTCACGGCAACGGTCTGTCTTCTTATCCGCACCCGAAACTGATGCCGGAATTCTGGCAGTTCCCGACCGTCTCTATGGGCCTGGGCCCAATTGGTGCTATCTATCAGGCTAAATTCCTGAAGTATCTGGAACACCGTGGTCTGAAAGATACCTCTAAACAAACCGTTTATGCCTTCCTGGGCGACGGCGAGATGGATGAGCCGGAATCTAAAGGCGCGATCACCATCGCGACCCGTGAAAAACTGGATAACCTGGTCTTCGTCATCAACTGCAACCTGCAGCGTCTGGACGGCCCGGTCACCGGTAACGGCAAAATCATTAACGAGCTGGAAGGTATCTTCGCAGGTGCTGGCTGGAACGTTATCAAGGTTATCTGGGGCGGTCGTTGGGATGAGCTGCTGCGTAAAGACACCAGCGGCAAGCTGATCCAGCTGATGAACGAAACCGTTGACGGCGACTACCAGACCTTTAAATCCAAAGATGGTGCATACGTTCGCGAGCACTTCTTCGGTAAATATCCGGAAACCGCAGCGCTGGTTGCCGACTGGACTGACGAGCAGATCTGGGCCCTGAACCGCGGTGGTCACGATCCGAAGAAAGTCTTTGCTGCACTGAAAAAAGCGCAGGATACCAAAGGCAAAGCGACCGTCATCCTGGCCCATACCATTAAAGGGTATGGCATGGGCGATACCGCTGAAGGTAAAAACATCGCTCACCAGGTGAAGAAAATGAACATGGACGGCGTTCGCTACGTCCGCGATCGTTTCAATGTACCGGTTGCTGATGCTGATATCGAAAAACTGCCGTACGTCACCTTCCCGGAAGGCTCGGAAGAGCATACCTATCTGCACGCCCAGCGTCAGAAACTGCACGGCTACCTGCCGAGCCGTCAGCCTAACTTCTCTGAGAAGCTGGAACTGCCGACTCTGGAAGATTTCGGCCCGCTGCTGGAAGAGCAGAACAAAGAAATTTCTACCACGATCGCCTTCGTGCGTGCGCTGAACGTCATGCTGAAGAACAAGTCTATCAAAGACCGCCTGGTACCGATCATCGCTGATGAAGCGCGTACTTTCGGTATGGAAGGTCTGTTCCGTCAGATTGGTATCTACAGCCCGAACGGCCAGCAGTACACCCCGCAGGACCGTGAGCAGGTTGCTTACTACAAAGAAGACGAAAAAGGTCAGATCCTGCAGGAAGGCATCAACGAACTGGGCGCAGGCGCATCCTGGCTGGCGGCGGCAACGTCTTACAGCACCAACAACCTGCCGATGATCCCGTTCTACATCTACTACTCAATGTTCGGTTTCCAGCGTATCGGTGACCTGTGCTGGCAGGCTGGCGATCAGCAGGCTCGCGGCTTCCTGGTCGGTGGTACTTCCGGTCGTACAACATTGAACGGTGAAGGTCTACAGCACGAAGATGGCCACAGCCATATTCAGTCTCTGACTATCCCGAACTGTATCTCTTACGATCCGTCTTACGCGTATGAAGTTGCGGTCATCATGCACGATGGTCTGGAGCGTATGTACGGTGAGAAGCAAGAGAACGTTTACTACTACATCACCACGCTGAACGAAAACTACCACATGCCGGCTATGCCAGCAGGTGTCGAGGACGGTATTCGTAAAGGTATCTACAAACTCGAAACCGTTGCAGGTAGCAAAGGTAAAGTTCAGCTGCTGGGCTCCGGTTCTATCCTGCGTCACGTTCGTGAAGCAGCACAGATCCTGGCGAATGACTACGGCGTAGGTTCTGACGTTTACAGCGTAACTTCCTTCACTGAACTGGCGCGTGATGGCCAGGACTGCGAACGTTGGAACATGCTGCACCCGCTGGAAACTCCGCGTGTACCGTACATCGCTCAGGTGATGAACGACGCACCGGCTGTAGCATCAACTGACTATATGAAACTGTTTGCCGAGCAGGTCCGTACTTACGTACCGGCTGATGATTACCGTGTACTGGGTACTGATGGTTTTGGTCGCTCTGACAGCCGTGAGAACCTGCGTCACCACTTCGAAGTTGATGCTTCCTATGTGGTTGTAGCGGCGCTGGGCGAACTGGCTAAACGTGGTGAAATCGATAAGAAAGTGGTTGCGGATGCAATTACTAAATTCAACATCGATGCAGAAAAAGTTAACCCGCGTCTGGCGTAAGAGGTAAAAGAATAATGGCTATCGAAATCAACGTACCGGATATCGGGGCAGATGAAGTTGAAATCACCGAGATCCTGGTCAAAGTTGGCGACAAAGTTGAAGCTGAACAGTCGCTGATCATCGTAGAAGGCGACAAAGCCTCTATGGAAGTCCCGTCTCCGCAGGCTGGCGTCGTAAAAGAGATTAAAGTCTCTGTCGGCGACAAAACCGAGACTGGCAAACTGATCATGATTTTCGATTCCGCCGACGGTGCAGCTGATGCTGCACCTGCCAAGGCAGATGAGAAGAAAGAAGCGGCACCGGCGGCACCTGCTGCTGCGGCGGCGAAAGACGTTCATGTACCGGATATCGGCGGCGACGAAGTTGAAGTCACCGAGATCATGGTTAAAGTGGGCGATACCGTTGCGGCTGAACAGTCCCTGATTACCGTAGAAGGCGACAAAGCGTCTATGGAAGTCCCGGCTCCGTTCGCGGGTACCGTGAAAGAAATTAAAATTACCACCGGCGACAAAGTGTCTACCGGTTCGCTGATTATGGTCTTCGAAGTGGCTGGCGCTGCTGCTCCGGCAGCTCCTGCGCAGGCAGCAGCTCCGGCGGCCAGTGCACCAGCGGCTGCTGGCGGCGCGAAAGACGTTAACGTACCGGACATCGGCGGTGACGAAGTTGAAGTGACCGAAGTGATGGTGAAAGTGGGCGACAAAGTTGCCGCTGAGCAGTCACTGATCACCGTTGAAGGTGACAAGGCTTCCATGGAAGTCCCAGCACCGTTCGCAGGTACCGTAAAAGAAATCAAAATCAGCACCGGCGATAAAGTATCTACCGGCTCTCTGATTATGGTCTTCGAAGTCGAAGGCGCCGCACCTGCTGCGGCTCCGGCTCAGGCGGCTGCTCCGGCACCGGCTGCTGCACCTGCCCCGGCGGCAAAAGCGGCGGCACCGGCAGCAAAAGCAGAAGGCAAATCTGAGTTCGCTGAAAACGATGCTTACGTTCACGCGACTCCGCTGATTCGTCGCCTGGCGCGCGAATTTGGCGTTAACCTGGCGAAAGTGAAAGGTTCTGGTCGTAAAGGCCGCATCCTGCGCGAAGACGTTCAGGCTTACGTGAAAGACGCGGTTAAACGCGCTGAAGCGGCACCTGCTGCTGCCACCGGTGGCGGTATCCCGGGTATGCTGCCGTGGCCGAAAGTGGACTTCAGCAAGTTTGGTGAAGTGGAAGAAGTGGAACTGGGCCGTATCCAGAAAATCTCTGGTGCTAACCTGAGCCGTAACTGGGTGATGATCCCGCACGTTACGCACTTCGATAAAACCGATATCACCGATCTGGAAGCCTTCCGTAAGCAGCAGAATGCTGAAGCTGAGAAGCGCAAACTGGACGTGAAATTCACCCCGGTTGTCTTCATCATGAAAGCCGTTGCCGCTGCGCTTGAGCAGATGCCGCGCTTTAACAGCTCACTGTCCGAAGATGCACAGCGTCTGACGCTGAAGAAATACATCAACATCGGTGTTGCGGTAGATACGCCGAATGGTCTGGTTGTTCCGGTCTTTAAGGACGTGAACAAGAAGAGCATTACCGAGCTGTCTCGTGAGCTGACCGTTATCTCTAAGAAAGCGCGTGACGGTAAGTTGACCGCGGGCGAAATGCAGGGCGGTTGCTTTACCATCTCCAGCATCGGTGGCCTGGGTACAACCCACTTCGCACCGATTGTAAACGCGCCGGAAGTGGCTATCCTCGGGGTTTCTAAATCCGCGATGGAGCCGGTGTGGAATGGCAAAGAGTTTGTTCCGCGTCTGATGATGCCAATCTCTCTGTCCTTCGACCACCGCGTGATCGATGGTGCTGATGGTGCGCGCTTTATCACCATCATCAACAACATGTTGAGCGATATTCGCCGCCTGGTGATGTAAGCGAAAAGCCGGCCTGACGGCCGGCTTTTTTCTGGTAACCTTGTCTTCGTTTCGGGGTTATCAGCAACAAAGGATAAAATCGTTTGCCGTTTGTTGTTTCAAAATTGTTAACAATTTTGTAATATAAACGCGGATAGAACGTCCCGGTGGATATGGGCGACAAGAGTACCCTGGACCGCCGGAAATAATTAAGAGGTCATGATGAGTACTGAAATTAAAACTCAGGTCGTGGTACTTGGGGCGGGCCCGGCAGGCTACTCTGCTGCTTTCCGTTGCGCGGATTTAGGTCTGGAGACCGTCATCGTAGAACGTTACAGCACCCTCGGCGGTGTTTGTCTGAACGTCGGCTGTATCCCTTCTAAAGCACTGCTGCACGTTGCAAAAGTTATCGAAGAAGCCAAAGCATTGGCTGAACACGGTATCGTCTTCGGCGAACCGAAAACCGATATCGACAAGATTCGTACCTGGAAAGAAAAAGTTATCACCCAACTGACCGGTGGTCTGGCCGGCATGGCCAAAGGCCGTAAAGTGAAGGTGGTTAACGGTCTGGGTAAATTCACCGGCGCTAACACCCTGGAAGTGGAAGGTGAAAACGGCAAAACCGTGATTAACTTCGACAATGCGATCATCGCGGCGGGTTCCCGTCCGATCGAACTGCCATTCATTCCGCATGAAGATCCACGCGTATGGGATTCCACCGACGCCCTGGAACTGAAAACCGTACCAAAACGCCTGCTGGTAATGGGTGGCGGTATCATCGGTCTGGAAATGGGTACCGTGTACCATGCGCTGGGTTCAGAGATCGACGTGGTTGAAATGTTCGACCAGGTTATCCCGGCAGCCGACAAAGACGTGGTAAAAGTCTTCACCAAACGCATCAGCAAGAAATTCAACCTGATGCTGGAAACCAAAGTGACCGCCGTTGAAGCAAAAGAAGACGGTATCTACGTTTCCATGGAAGGCAAAAAAGCCCCGGCTGAAGCACAGCGTTATGACGCAGTGCTGGTCGCTATCGGCCGCGTACCGAACGGTAAAAACCTCGACGCCGGCAAAGCGGGTGTTGAAGTTGACGAGCGCGGCTTTATCCGTGTTGACAAGCAGCTGCGTACCAACGTGCCGCACATCTTCGCTATCGGCGATATCGTGGGTCAGCCGATGCTGGCGCACAAAGGTGTTCACGAAGGCCACGTTGCCGCAGAAGTTATCTCTGGTCTGAAACACTACTTCGACCCGAAAGTTATTCCGTCAATCGCCTACACCGAGCCAGAAGTTGCCTGGGTTGGCCTGACCGAGAAAGAAGCGAAAGAGAAAGGCATCAGCTACGAAACTGCCACCTTCCCGTGGGCAGCGTCCGGCCGTGCTATCGCTTCTGATTGCGCTGACGGTATGACCAAACTGATCTTCGACAAAGAGACCCACCGTGTTATCGGCGGCGCGATTGTCGGCACCAACGGCGGCGAGCTGCTGGGTGAAATCGGTCTGGCTATCGAAATGGGCTGTGATGCAGAAGATATCGCTCTGACTATCCACGCGCACCCGACTCTGCACGAGTCCGTTGGCCTGGCGGCAGAAGTCTTCGAAGGTAGCATCACCGACCTGCCGAACGCGAAAGCGAAGAAAAAGTAAGTTTTTCTTTCCGGCAAAATGCATAAGCGGCTCTGAGAGCCGCTTTTTTTATGCCTGATGTTTAAAACTATGTCTGCATTAATAAATCGGCACACCTTATAGATACTTTCGAAATAATTGCCAACTAAACTTATAGGCAGTTAATTATACAGTGAGGTGTGTCATGAAACTCTTTTTAACAACAGCGCTGTTAGCCGCGACGATGGTCTCCGGCCTGGCCTGCGCCGCCGATCCTTCCATTCCCTGGGCCGATAACAGCGGTGGGACGGAAAATACGCATATTGCCAATATGGGGCAGAACCTGAATTCACAGCATCAGGCGATCAGCAAAACGTCGGAAGGCGTGTGGGCAGCAAACTCTGGCAGTATTCATAATGATGAAGCGGCCTTAAGCAGCAGCAAGCCGGCATTCAGCGGCTATCCACAGCTGATGCCGCATCAAGGCTAATTATTGTCAGATAAGAAGGATGCCCGGCGAGTGGAAGATGCGCCGGGCATAGGGTTATTGCTCGATAGCCTGCCATTTTTCATCCGGTGCAAACCGGGTAATCGCCTGAGCGAGTGTCTCCGTCTCCTCACCTAAATTAGCCTGATAGACGCGATCGTTCTGATCAACCATAAAGCTCATTACACCGGTTTCACCCCATTCAACGGGCCATGCCAGCAGGGCAACCGCCTGCTTGTCATCGTCGTGAATGATGCGGAAATGGTAGCCGTGATAGCCTTCGCCGGGCTCGGCAGGGCTGAAGGCGGGCCCAAGTGGGCTCGGCTCTTCGCCGGGCTGAGTTGGCCAGTACAGGCCGTCTTTCGCCCCCGTGCGACTGAACAGCTTTTTGGCGTAGGTCTGGAAGTGCTGGTAATACTCATTTTGTGCGTCAACGTAGGCATGCATTGCCTGGATCGCCGACAGCTCGTTACGGCCGATTTCACGCGTGTGGATCTCATCCTCAGCCTGTGCCATATCGAAGTGCCAGCCCTCGGCGGTTTTCAGAATCGGCAGCGGCAGCTGCCACTCTTCACGACCTACGTTCAGGTGCGCCGTGTCACCCTGCTCGACAATCTTATGGCCGACTTTCCAGTCACGCAGAAAACGGGCGACGGCTTCCGGATCGGCCTCTCGCTGCGGCAGGTACTGACGCCAGTCCTCCCCGAGCAAATCGTTGAGCGCCGTCTCGTTTTGCGTCGAAATGGCGTCCGCCAGCGCGACGGCGGCTTTCTCCGGAGTGGCAAAATGTTGTTGGGCAAAAGCGGGGAAGGCAAACAGTGCCAACCAGCCAGAAATCAGGACTTTTTTCATGACCGCTCCTTAGCGATGACGCAGTTCGCGATGTTGGCCCGCGTGCTGTTGCACCGCCGAACGCTGATTATTGTTGAGGTGCGCCGAATTTCGGCTCTGCGTACCTCGCTGGCGCTGGGCCTCCCACGACGGCGACCGGCTGTCGTTACCGCTGAACGCATTCGAACGGACATTCTGTACTTTCTGCTGGCGCTGCTGCGGCGTGGCGTTGGTCCGGTGCTGCTGAACCTGTGATTTCGCCGTTTCGCGATGTTGTTGCTGCTGCGCCGTTGGGTTCTGGACATGCGACTTCGCATTTTCACGCCGCTGTTGCTGTGCCGCCGGTTTTTGCAGTTTCTGTTTCGCCGCGGTGCGGTTTTCCGGGGTGTCGTAACCACGGTAGTTGCTGCGCTGGGTGATCTTATTGAGCTGCTGCGAGGCCACCTGACGCTGGGAATCCCTGTTACCGCCTGCTGCCGCCACGCCGCCCGCGGTCAGCCCTTTTGCCGCGCCGTTATGAGTGCTGTGCTGGAACTGGTCGAGCGCCGCCTGACGCTGATTGGTCAGGTTCGCCGGGGTACGCTGCGTGGCACTGAGACCTCCGGGAACATTGGTCTGGTGGAAACGCTGCGCCACGTTATTGTTCGGGTATGGCACGTTATTGCGAAACGACGGGTTGTGCTGCCAGTTGGTATTTTTGCCGTCAAATCGCTGGTTGTTGAAATGGTTGAAGTTATTGACGTCGATATTGATATTGTTGTTCCCGCCGCCGTGGTAGCCGCCGTGATTCCAGTCATCGTCGTGATGGTGATAGTCGTCATCCCAGTCGATACTGCTAAACAGTGCATAGGTGGTTGCGACACCCAGGCTGAAGCCGAGACCGTTGACGAAGCTGTTGGTGAACTGCTCACCCGGCGTTGGCGGTAAATAGACCGGCGGGTAAGCCGTGTTCGGCCAGGTGCCATAAACCGTATTGGGGTTGTAGGTCGGCACATACACGACGTTTGGATCGGTAGATTCAATCTTGATGATTTGTGTCGTGGGCGCAGGCTCAACCACGGTGGTGGTGCTGGTTTTTGTGGTTGCCGTTGCCGGTGGCGGCGTTATTTGGGTGGTCGTCACTTTCTGCTGCGGCGACGATTTCAGCGTCCCGGTTTGCTGGGCGATTGCACGCAGTTTCTGTACCGAATTCATCACATCCTGTGGCTGAGCGAGAAACGCATTGCCCAGGTCCTGAACCCACTGCGGATATTCGCCCATCAGCGACAGCAGCGCCGGGAAGGCAACCAGGGATTTCACGCTGGGGTCCCACGGCTGGTTCGCCACAGCTTGCACGGCAGCATCGCCCTGCATCGTTGGGTTATCCTGTGACCACTGTACGGCCTGCAATACGTTGCTCGGGTAGGTCGACGCCATTAACACCTGCGACAGCAGGTTATCCGGATAAAGGGCGACGGGCGCGACCCACTGATCGATTTGCGCCGAAGTGTAAGTGGCCGCTGCTGGCTGAGCTGCCGGAGCGGGAGTCTGCACGGCGGCAGGCGCGGCAGGTTGGGCGACAGGCGCGGGCGGTGTTTCAGCGGCACGGCTTTTGACATACAGGGTGCCAGAGGCGGCTAATAACCCTGCACTGCAAATCAGTGCAATCATATGGGGTTTCAAAGGTCGTATCATGTTAGCTCCCGGCGCAATAATTTGGCGCGTTTCCACTGAGTATCGCCGAAAATAGCGCTCGTGACGGAGTATAAGCAGGTCTATTTTTGGTTTTTGATGATTGTTGGGATCCTGGTCAGTTATCTGTAACAGAATTAAATTTATATCCCGGGAAATGTAAGTAAAGCCTGTAAAATCCTGCCCTTAACGATTCAGCTAAATTTTAATGTTGCTTTTTTGTAAACAGATTAACACCTTGCCAAAATCCTGCTATGCTGCCGACGCGGTATCGGGCATTTACCCTACAAACTGCTGTCTCACAGGAGCGTGAAGAGAATCGCCTACCGCATTTTACAATGAGAGCGAGGAGAACCGTCGTGCTAGAAGAATACCGTAAGCACGTAGCTGAGCGTGCCGCCCTTGGGATTGTTGCCAAACCCTTAGATGCAACCCAAATGGCCGCGCTGGTAGAACTGCTGAAAAACCCGCCTGCGGGTGAAGAAGAATTCCTGTTAGACCTGTTAATCAACCGTGTACCGCCGGGCGTCGACGAAGCCGCCTATGTTAAAGCCGGATTCCTTGCCGCTGTCGCCAAAGGCGAAGCGACCTCCCCACTGGTTACCCCTGAAAAAGCCGTTGAACTGCTGGGCACCATGCAGGGCGGTTACAACATTCATCCGCTGATTGATGCGTTGGACGATGCCAGACTGGCGCCGATTGCGGCGAAAGCGCTCTCCCATACGCTGCTGATGTTCGATAACTTCTACGATGTAGAAGAAAAGGCGAAAGCAGGGAATGAATACGCGAAGCAGGTGATGCACTCCTGGGCCGAAGCCGAGTGGTTCCTGAACCGTCCGCAGCTGGCAGAAAAGATCACCGTTACCGTTTTCAAAGTGACCGGTGAAACCAACACCGATGACCTCTCTCCGGCACCGGATGCCTGGTCCCGCCCGGATATCCCGCTGCACGCGCTGGCGATGCTGAAAAACGCCCGTGAAGGTATTGAGCCGGATCAGCCGGGTTCCGTTGGCCCGATCAAGCAAATTGAAGCGCTTCAGCAAAAAGGTTTCCCGCTGGCCTACGTCGGTGACGTGGTCGGTACCGGCTCTTCGCGTAAATCCGCCACCAACTCGGTGCTGTGGTTTATGGGCGACGATATCCCGAACGTGCCGAACAAGCGCGGCGGCGGTCTGTGCCTGGGCGGCAAAATTGCACCTATCTTCTTCAATACCATGGAAGATGCGGGCGCGCTGCCGATTGAGGTTGACGTTAATGACCTGAACATGGGCGACGTGATTGACGTTTACCCGTTCAAAGGCGAAGTGCGTAACCACGAAACCAACGAACTGCTGGCAAACTTCGAGCTGAAAACCGACGTGCTGGTTGATGAAGTACGCGCCGGTGGCCGTATTCCGCTGATTATCGGCCGTGGCTTGACGACTCGTGCTCGCGAAGCGCTGGGTCTGCCGCACAGTGACGTTTTCCGTCATGCGAAAGACGTTGCCGAAAGTAGCCGTGGCTACTCGCTGGCACAGAAAATGGTTGGCCGCGCCTGTGGCGTAGCCGGTATTCGTCCGGGCGCTTACTGCGAACCGAAGATGACCTCCGTCGGTTCTCAGGACACCACCGGTCCGATGACCCGTGATGAACTGAAAGACCTGGCGTGCCTCGGCTTCTCTGCAGACCTGGTGATGCAGTCCTTCTGCCACACTGCGGCCTATCCGAAGCCGGTTGACGTTACCACGCACCACACGCTGCCAGATTTCATCATGAACCGCGGCGGTGTTTCCCTGCGTCCGGGTGATGGCGTTATCCACTCCTGGCTGAACCGTATGCTGTTGCCGGATACCGTCGGTACCGGTGGTGACTCCCATACTCGTTTCCCGATTGGTATCTCCTTCCCGGCGGGTTCTGGCCTGGTAGCCTTTGCCGCCGCGACCGGCGTCATGCCGCTGGATATGCCGGAATCGGTACTGGTTCGCTTCAAAGGCAAGATGCAGCCTGGGATCACCCTGCGCGATCTGGTCCATGCGATCCCGCTGTACGCGATCAGACAAGGGCTGCTGACCGTTGAGAAGAAAGGAAAGAAAAACATCTTCTCTGGCCGCATCCTGGAAATCGAAGGTCTGCCGGATCTGAAAGTTGAGCAGGCGTTTGAGCTGACCGATGCTTCCGCAGAGCGTTCTGCTGCCGGCTGTACCATTAAGCTGAATCAGGAGCCGATCGTTGAGTATCTGAACTCTAACATCGTCCTGCTGAAGTGGATGATCGCAGAAGGCTACGGCGATCGTCGTACGCTGGAGCGACGTATCCAGGGTATGGAAAAATGGCTGGCAGATCCGCAGCTGCTGGAAGCTGATAGCGATGCAGAATATGCCGCAGTGATCGACATCGATCTGGCTGACATCAAAGAGCCTATTCTGTGTGCGCCGAACGATCCGGACGATGCGCGTCTGCTGTCCGACGTGCAGGGCGAGAAGATTGATGAAGTCTTTATCGGTTCCTGCATGACCAACATCGGACACTTCCGCGCGGCAGGTAAACTGCTGGACAGCCACAAGGGCCAGCTGCCGACTCGTCTGTGGGTAGCTCCGCCAACCCGTATGGATGCGGCGCAGCTGACGGAAGAAGGTTACTACAGCGTGTTTGGTAAGAGCGGTGCGCGTATCGAAATCCCTGGCTGTTCCCTGTGTATGGGCAACCAGGCGCGCGTGGCTGACGGTGCGACGGTGGTTTCCACTTCAACCCGTAACTTCCCGAACCGTTTAGGGACCGGCGCTAACGTCTATCTGGCTTCTGCTGAGCTGGCGGCGGTCGCTTCCTTGCTTGGCAAACTGCCGACGCCGGAAGAGTACCAGACCTTCGTCGCCCAGGTTGATAAAACCGCAGCGGATACCTATCGCTACCTGAACTTCAACCAGCTTGAACAGTACACTGATAAAGCTGATGGCGTGATTTTCCAGACCGCGGTATAAACGAATCTTGCTGCTCAAAGCCACTCTTCGGAGTGGCTTTTTTTTTGCTGCATTAAGCGCACCAAATGTCTATTACTGCCGTCAGGCGATTCTTTAACCTCTTTCTTATCGCGCAGTATAAGAGCGTCTCAGTACATCGACAGATCCTCAATTCGCGCTGTGCAAGATATCTGACAGGAAGGAGAGAGATATGGGTTCGTTACAGCATCAGACCGTGGCCATTATCGGCGGCAGTTCGGGGATTGGTTTTCGCGTTGCACAGCTGGCGGCGGAGGCCGGCGCTAATCTGATTGTGATAGGACGTGATACTAGACGTCTTGTTGAGGCGAAAAAGACGCTGGAGTCAGCGGGTACGACGGTTAATACCTATGCCGCGGATGCTCACGATCATGAGGCGCTGGAGGCGCTCTTTGCCGGACTGCCTAACGTTGATCACCTTGTGTCGATGGTTGGTGATGTTATGGGCGGCGGTTTTCTGTCGGCGTCAATGGCCACGATTCGCCATGTGATGGAGTCGAAATTTTTCACCAATGTGAAAATTGGCCAACTGGCGGCGATGAAGCTCAATCCCGGCGGCAGCCTGGTTTTCACTTCCGGTACCGGCGGGCGGGCGCAGAATGCCTGTGCCAGCTACGTCGGCAATTTGGGTATTAATGCGCTGGTGGAGGGACTGGCGGTAGAGCTGTCTGCGCGCGCGCGGGTTAACGCCGTTTCGCCCACCTGGACCATTACCCCGTTCTGGCGCGATATGCCCGCCGAACAGCTGGCGGCGACGCAACAGCGTTTTGCCCGCTCAATCCCGCTGGGTCGTACCGCGACCATTGATGAGCTGGCCGAAGCCTATTTGTTCCTGATGCAAAACACCTTTATTACCGGACAGCATCTGGCGATAGATGGTGGAATAATGCTCGGGAGTTGATGCTTAGACGACCGGTTAAATGGCTGAGGCGCTTTTATTTGCTGTAGCTCTATCTGCTCCACTTTTTTTCTGCCCGGGTGCTGCGATAATTACCCTATGGGTACAATGTAGCGGTGACGCATTGCCCTTGCAGAGGAAGACACTATGGATTACGAATTTCTGCGCGATATTACCGGAGTGGTAAAGGTGCGAATGTCGATGGGCCACGAGGTGGTGGGGCACTGGTTTAATGAAGAGGTGAAAGATAACCTCGCCCTGCTGGATGAAGTGGAACAGGCCGCGCGTACCGTAAAAGGCAGCGAGCGTTCCTGGCAACGTGCCGGGCATGAATACACGCTATGGCTGGATGGCGAAGAGGTGATGATTCGCGCTAACCAGCTGGAGATTTCAGGCGATGAAATCGAAGAGGGCATGAGCTACTACGACGAAGAAAGCCTCTCTCTGTGCGGTGTCGAGGATTTTTTACAGGTGGTGGCCGCGTACCGTGATTTTGTCAGCAAAGCGTAACCCCCTTAATACAATCACGCCGGGAGCAGAACTCCCGGCTTTTTTTTGCCATAAATGATTAATTGATTTTATATAATCATTTTAAAACTGTGATCCCGTGTGGTTGTGACATCGTTGTGATTGAATATAATCAACATGATTTTATTTAATCACGCTGATGACAGGCGGCACGATATGAACATCAAAAAGGCAATAGAGCGAGTACCCGGTGGCATGATGGTTGTGCCACTGGTTATCGGTGCGGTCATAAATACGTTTGCACCTCATGCGCTGGAGGTCGGAGGATTTACGACTGCGCTGTTTAAAAATGGCGCGGCACCGTTGATTGGCGCATTTTTGCTGTGTATGGGGGCGGGAATTAGCGTCAAAGCTGCCCCTCAGGCGTTGTTACAAGGTGGCACGATCACGCTGACGAAGCTGCTGATCGCTATCGCGCTGGGGCTGGGCGTTGAACATCTTTTTGGCGCCGAGGGGATCTTTGGTTTAAGCGGCGTGGCGATTATTGCTGCGATGAGCAATTCCAACGGCGGGCTTTATGCGGCGCTGGTGGGAGAGTTTGGCAATGAACGTGATGTCGGTGCTATCTCCATTTTGTCGCTGAATGATGGCCCTTTTTTCACCATGATTGCGCTGGGGGCAGCCGGCATGGCTAACATCCCGATCATGGCGCTTGTTGCGGTGCTGATCCCTCTGGTTGTCGGCATGATCCTTGGCAATCTTGATATCCACATGCGCGACTTCCTGACCAAAGGCGGGCCGCTCCTCATACCGTTTTTTGCTTTTGCTCTCGGGGCTGGTATCAATCTGGAAATGTTGCTTCAGGGCGGGCTGGCGGGAATTCTCCTCGGTGTGCTGACCACTTTTATCGGCGGCTTTTTTAATATTCGTGCCGATCGGCTGGTGGGCGGAAGTGGGATTGCGGGTGCCGCCGCCTCCAGCACGGCAGGGAATGCGGTTGCGACGCCGTTGGCGATTGCGCAGGCCGATCCTTCTCTGGCATCCGTCGCCGCCGCCGCAGCCCCGCTGATAGCCGCCTCGGTTATCACGACCGCAATTCTGACCCCGATCCTGACGTCCTGGGTTGCGAAGCGACAGGCTCGTCGGCTTTCAGAGGAAAAAAGCGCATGAAAATGATTGTTATCGCCGATGATTTCACGGGATCTAACGATACCGGAGTGCAGCTGGCAAAAAAAGGCGCTCGAACGGAAGTGATGCTGAGTGCAACACAGAAGCCTTCTCGCCGCGCGGATGTACTCATCATCAACACCGAAAGCCGGGCGGCTTGCGCAGAGCAGGCCGCAGAGACCGTGCGTCGTGCACTGGCTCCCTGGTGTGAGGCAGCAGGAGCTCCGGTGGTGTATAAAAAAATTGACTCTACCTTTCGTGGCAACGTAGGGGCTGAGATAGTTGCGGCGATGCAAGCCAGCGGTAGCCGTATGGCGGTGATTGCCGCGGCTATCCCTTCCGCCGGGCGTACGACGCAGAATGGCCAGTGCCTGGTCAACGGGGTTTCGCTTCTGGAGACCGAGTTTGCCAGCGATCCGAAAACGCCGGTTACCTCTTCGCGAATTGCTGAGCTGATTGCGCGACAAAGTAGCCTCCCTGTTCACGAAGTGCATCTTGATTCTCTCCGGCGCGGACGACTCAGCGCTGTCCTGAGCGCCTGGGCCACCGATGGTGAGTGCATGGTGGTCGTTGATGCCGTTGAGGAGCGCGATCTGATGCTTATCGCCCAGGCACTCTGTGAACAAGAGCGGCTTCCGCTGATGGTGGGGGCGGCGGGTCTTGCAAATGCCTTACCGGTCAGCCTCTTTATGCAAGAGCAGCAGGCACTGCCCGTGCTTGTGGTGGCAGGCTCAATGAGCGAGGCCACGCGCCGGCAGGTGGAGCGCGCGCTTTGCGAAGGGCGAGCAGAGGTGGTGGATATTGATGCATCCCGACTGATCTCTTCTTCATATGCGCTGGAAATATCTTCGGTAGCAGAACAAGCCTGCGCGCAGCTCAGTCGCCAGCACCACACGATCTTACGCACCAGTCGGAGTGCGCAGGACAGACAGCTTATTGATAATTTGTGTAAGACGGCCGGCATGAACCGCCAGCAGCTGGGAGAGTTACTCAGCCAACGGATCGGGGAGATCACATTGCAGATCCTGGGGCAGGCGCGAGTCGGCGGCCTGTTTCTGACCGGCGGCGATATCGCTACTGCGGTTGCCAGTGCGCTGGGCGCCGAGGGGTACCGGATCCAAAGCGAGGTTGCTCCCTGCATTCCTTGCGGCACATTTATCAACAGTGAACTGGATGATTTGCCGGTGATCACGAAGGCAGGGGGATTTGGTTCAGACAGCACGCTGTGTGATGCGCTTTATTATATTGAGGAGATGTATAGTGGGCATTAAGACTGTTGCAATCACGATGGGCGACCCTGCGGGGATTGGGCCTGAGATTATTGTTAAAGCCCTCACGGAAGATGAACTGAACGGTGCGCCGGTGGTGGTGGTGGGGTGTCTGCAAACCCTGAAGCGACTGCAGGAAAAAGGCCTGGCCGCGGGTGTTGAGTTTCGTCCTGTCGACGAGGTGGCCGCCGCTTGCTTTACGCCCGGCGTTATCCATGTGATTGATGAGCCGCTGGCGGACCCGCAGGCGCTGAAACCGGGTAAAGTTCAGGCGCAGGCGGGCGATTTGGCCTATCGCTGCGTCAAGCGGGCGACGGAGCTGGCACTGAAAGGTGACGTTCAGGCGATTGCCACGGCACCTCTGAACAAAGAAGCCTTGCATCTCGCCGGGCACAACTATCCCGGGCATACCGAGCTGCTGGCGACGCTGACCGACAGCCGTGATTATGCGATGGTGCTGTTCACGGAAAAGCTGAAAGTTATCCACGTGTCCACGCATATCGCCCTGCGTACTTTCCTGGATACGCTGAACACGCCCCGTGTCGAAACCGTTATCGGGATTGCTGATACTTTTCTCCGGCGCGTCGGCTATGCGAAACCCAGAATCGCCGTCGCCGGAGTCAATCCGCATGCGGGTGAGAATGGCCTGTTTGGCGATGAAGAAAGCCGGTTTCTGGCGCCGGCCATTGCCCATATGGAGGCCAAAGGGATCGCGGTTTACGGCCCTTGCCCCCCGGATACGGTCTTTCTTCAGGCTTATGAAGGACAGTACGATATGGTGGTCGCCATGTACCACGATCAGGGACACATTCCATTGAAATTATTAGGTTTCTATGATGGTGTGAATATGACTGCCGGCCTGCCGTTTATCCGGACGTCTGCCGATCACGGGACCGCTTTTGATATCGCCTGGACGGGAAAAGCAAAATCTGAGAGCATGGCTATATCGATAAAACTGGCAATGCAACTGGCGTAATTCCCTGTTATGAAAGGACAACCCCGTCTGGATAAAATAGTGGCGTATCTGAAAAACCATACGCTGGTTACGGTAGAGGAACTGGTTGAGGCGGTAGATGCTTCTCCGGCCACTATCCGACGTGATTTGATCAAGCTGGACGAGCAGGGCGTTATCAGCCGCAGCCACGGCGGCGTAGCGTTACGCCGCTTTGAACCTGTGCAGCCTACCACCAATGAAAAGCAGCTGCGATCGCCCGCCGAGAAAAGGGCGATCGCCCGCTATGCCGCTTCTTTGGTGCGCCCGGGGGATGCGGTGGTTCTGGACGCCGGGACGACCATGCTTGAGCTGGCAAAGTGCTTAACGCATCTACCGTTACGGGTGATTACCGTTGATTTGCACATTGCGCTGTTTTTATCTGAATTCAGACAAATTGAAGTGACCATTGTCGGCGGACGAATTGACGACAGCAGCCAGTCTTGCATCGGCGAGTATGGCCGTAAAATGCTGCGCAGCGTTTTCCCTGATATTGCGTTTATGAGCTGTAACTCCTGGAGCGCAGAAACCGGCGTGACGACTCCGACGGAAGAGAAAGCAGGACTCAAACAGGAAATTATCGCCAACGCGCAGCGCAAAATACTGCTGGCCGACAGCAGCAAGTATGGCGCACATTCGTTATTTACCGTGGCGCCGCTGGTCGATTTTAGCGAAGTGGTGACCGATGTGAACCTGCCGCAGGCGGTACAGAGCATTCTCAAAGAACGAAACGTTACCCTCAAACTGGTCCAGCCTGAGTAACAGCGCCCGCAGGCGCTGTCAGACACTCAGATGGCAGGGATATTTCTGGCGTAGTAAATTTCGCGCATCTCTTTCCACAGCAGATCGGTAATGGTCTTGCGCTCTTCTGCGCTGAGATCTTCTGGTTTGGTGTGGAACATGTAGTGCTTCAGATCGAACTCTTTGAGTAACATCTTGGTGTGGAAGATATTCTCCTGATAGACGTTGACGTCCACCATGTCATACAGCGATTTGATGTCCTCGGACATAAAGTTCTGTATGGAGTTAATCTCATGGTCAATAAAATGCTTCATTCCATTGATATCACGGGTAAATCCACGAACGCGATAGTCAATGGTGACGATATCAGACTCCAGCTGGTGAATAAGATAATTCAGCGCGTTAAGCGGTGAAATAACCCCGCAGGTGGAGACTTCGATATCGGCCCGGAAGGTGCACAGCCCACCCTCCGGGTGACTTTCCGGGTAGGTATGAACGCAAATATGGCTTTTGTCGAGATGGGCGACGACGGCTTCCGGAAGCGGGCCCGGGTGTTCGGTCTGATCGATAAGCTGCGGGTCAACGGGTTCTTCACTGACCAGAATGGTCACGCTGGCGCCCTGAGGCTCATAATCCTGACGGGCAATGTTCAGAATGTTAGCGCCGATTATCGAGCAGGTCTCTGACAAAATCTCGGTCAGGCGGTTGGCGTTATAGAGTTCATCGATATAGGCGATGTAGCCATCGCGCTCCTCTGCCGTTTTGGCATAGCAGATATCGTAAATACAAAAACTCAGGCTTTTGGTCAGGTTGTTAAAGCCATGCAGCTTCAATTTTTTCAATTTAGCTCACCCCCTTACTAAAGATCGCTGGCGGACAGCGCATCCTGTAAATATTGCGGTAGGGCGAATGCCGCCTTGTGAATAGCCGGATTGTAATACCGACACTTCAGGTTAGCTTTGTGAAAGCGCGCCTGGATAATTTCATTGGACAGGTGGCGCAGAGCATCATTATCGGTCGCCCACGCGAAAGTCATAATGCCGCCATAATAGGTTGGAATCGCGGCCTGATAAAAGCTGACATCGCTGAAATAGTGACCGAGCTTGCGGTGGCTGTCGATGGCTTCGTCCTGCTGCAGGAAGCACACGCCGTTCTGAGCGACAAAAATTCCACCAGGGTTCAGACAGCGCTTACAGCCTTCATAAAAGGCTGACGTGAACAGGCTCTCGCCGGGACCGACAGGGTCCGTACAGTCGGAGATAATCACGTCAAACGTTTGCGTCGTCTGGTTAACAAAATTGACGCCGTCGTCAATCACCAGCGTAAAGCGCGGATCGTCATAGGCTCCCGCGTTGTGATTTGGCAGATACTGGCGGCAGAATGAGACCACGCCAGCGTCGATTTCGACCATGGTGATGGTTTCGACGGTGCTGTGGCGAGACACTTCACGTAGCATTGCGCCATCACCGCCGCCAATGATTAACACATGTTTTGCCCGGCCGTGCGCCATCAGCGGAACGTGGGTCATCATCTCATGATAGATAAACTCATCGCGCTCGGTGGTTTGTACCACACCGTCCAGCGCCATCACGCGGCCAAAGGCGGCGTTCTCAAAAATGATCAAATCCTGGTGATCGGTCTTTTCGTGATACAGCACGTTATCCACTGCGAAATACTGACCAAAATGGTCGTGCAGTGTTTCATGCCACAGATTGTTATCAGCCACGGGCGGATTCCTCCATTGTGAACATCCGTTACATTCGAAAAAAACGAGCGCAACATCATAGCCAACTATAGATGATGATGCACGGTTGATATTTCAGCAGTGGAGGCGGGAAGCGTTCCCCATTAAAAAAACGCCTCCGTTATCAGGAGGCGTCAGGTTCAGGGCTTGTTGGCTTTTGGCTTTTCGGCAGTAATATCGACGATTCTTACCGTATACACCATCGTGGCGCCGGGCGGGATTTTTGGCGGAACACCCTCGCTACCATAGGCGAAATCGGAGGGGAGCACGATGGTCACCGTGCCATGGTTTTCCAGACGTTTAATAGGGTCGAGGAGCGAAGGGGGATAGGCATTTAAAGCCTGTGACCAGACTTTTCCCTCTGCTTCCATGTCTTTAATGACGGTGCCATCGATGAGCGTTTCTTTGATCGTGACCGTGACGATATCGTTGCCGAGAATCTTACCGCTCCCGGCATAATCTACCCGGCTGTAGATACCGTTTTTAAACACGACCCCTTTTTCTTTCGCGAATTTTTGCTGATAGTCTTTTCCTGCGCGAATATTTTGCTGTTCGACCTGATCTTGAATGCGAGAGACTTCTTTTGTCGCATCAAGCAGCGCTTCATTACGGGTATTTGCATCAAGAGCGAACGTCCCAGAGAAAGAATCGTTGAAGCCTTGCAGTACCGCATCTTGATTGATTTTCATGCCCTGGGTATCCCGCATGGCCAGGATTTTCAGCGCACCATCGCCCATCGAGACACCCAGAGCGTAGGCCTGCTGCTGCGGCTTCTGCGTGAGGTCTATATCCGCTTTTTTTGTCTCCGGTTTGTTGTTTGCCAGCTCGGTCTTTAGCTGGTTAAGCTCATCCGTTTTGGCTTGCAGTAGCGCTTTGTCTTTATCTGCCTGAAGCCGAAAAGCTTCATCCTCTTGCGCTAACTGTTTTTTGTTAATCATAAAGGCATCAAGTTTTGTCGTGAGAGCCTGCGTTTCTAACTCCGCGGCCGCGAGCCTACCCGACAACTCTATTTTTTCCGCAGCGGCCGTGCTGAGCTGTGCCGTTAGCGTCTGCTGTGCTGCTGTTGCGGTGCTGAGTTTTTCGCTAAGCGTTTGTGTCTGCGCAGAGGTACTTGTGAGCTTCTCGGTGAGTACCTCTCTTGCTTTGGCCTCTGCCGTTAGTTTTAGCGTCAACTCTTGTTGCTCTGCCGTGATGGTAGAGAGTGTCTTTATCTGCGCCTGTTTTTCCGCTGTGGCCTCGGCCAGCAAAGTCTCAAGCTTTTGTTTTTCCGACTCAACTGCCGCCAGTGCTATCGACTGTTGCTTAATTTTATTTTCAGTGGTGTCAAGCTTAACGCTGCTCTGTTTTTTATCATTGGCCGCGGCATTCTCTTTTATTATTAGCTGCTGATTTGCTATTAACGCGGAATCTAATTTACCCTGCAGTTGCCTGATTTTATCCGTAAGCTCTTTTTGGTTTTCAGATACAGATGCTGCCTCAGTTGGCCTGGCCGCAAGCTGCTTCTGGAGTTGACGGATTATTTTATCTTTCTGGGCTATGGCTACATTCTGCTGTGACGTGTTTTTTGTTTTCTGATGTGTCGTATTATTAGTGGTTCTCGTATTATTATTTTTCCCTTCATGATTTTTACGCTCCACGGAGTCGGTGGTGGAGTTATTTTTATTTTCCTGTTGCTGCTTAGCAAAATTAAGAAAGGCAGGTCCGGGATTATCATTATCGGAACCCGTAACGATATCAACTGGCATATCTTTTTCTGCATAGGCAGCAGGCAATAAAAACGATGCCAGCATGAGAACAATCGCCAGCGTGAACACGTTGAGATTGGTGGCAGTTAGTCGATTCATAGTGGAATATTTTCACCGCGTTTGACAAGGCTATCTATGAGCTCTTTTTCAATGTCAGCACACAGTTTGATTGACCTGAACTGATACATTGAGTCAATCCCTTGTCTGGTGGGTTCAGCAACATTATTGCGTACGGAGTTATACTGCGATGCCGCGCTGATTAGCGCATTGAAGTTATTCCCGAGCTTTGCCGCCTGCTTAGGATTAACTTCTTTCAGCGATGCTAACGCTTTGCTACAGGAATCAATCTGCTTTTGCTCTGGTTCGATTTTTTGCCGTTGGGGCTGGGGTTGGTTTAATGTTGTATCGGATGAAGGCTTTACAACTCTGGTGGGGTGTTGGGACTGGTTTGTATTACAGCCAGTCAATAATATAAAAGTCAGAGGTGCTATTTGGATGAGTTGAGATATGTTCAAAGTTATATTCCACTGATAAATAGGTGTTGACGGGATTTATTATTGGGGGATGTTAGCGTGCTAAAAATGAGATTGCAATAAAGACTCGTTGTTTTTTAAATGTGGCGTAATTATGTTTTTATTGGTGTTTGGGTAATATGGAGGGGTATTGATAGTGATTCGGTTAACTTACCGTGATTTATAAGTGGAGTAGACAGAGGTTGTATATTCATCGTTATTATGAATAATTTGTTTGTTATTAAATGAATGTTATTTTATATATTTACGTGGGAAGGTTATTATAAATAATATTTTTTGCGGGGAGGCAACGGATGACGTAGTCTGGAAATAAATAATTAGTCCGCTCTTGCGCGCGTCGGAAAGGTAATTTCACAACAGCAAATATTCATTCTGTCTATGTATATCTGATGATTTCGCCAAAACAGACCCTGGCGTCTGCGAGCATATCGGCATGACGCCAGACTCCACGGGCAATTTATTTCACATACGCGAGCAGGCTCAGCGAATCGCGGGCCAGCGCCTTGCATTTTTTCGTCGTGGGGATTTTGATGCCGCTGAGATCGCGGTAGCTGTCTTCACCGAGCGCCTTCATATTGAAGCTGTCATAGTTGCTCAGATCCCATTGGTTCTGTTGAGCAAAAAAGACCAGCGCGCGGCGAATTTGGGTATTGGGTAGATTCTGGTAGCCGCAGTCGTTTTTCAGAAAGACAAATACCGCCGTTAAATCAGCCATATCTTCCGCTTCGGACTCGCTTAACGCATAGCTATTGGCGGATAGAGCAAGCAGGCTTCCGAGCACTATTGTTCTGAAAAGCGTCTTCATTTTCTTTACCATTGAATCACTGACGCTCAACGTTAGCATACTTCTTTACACTGCGCAGAGCTTTATTCTTACTCTTCTGCTTGACCTTCCGGTTGGTGGAAGGTTTAAGCTTAAATGTTCACCAGCAGAATAAAAAGGATGTGAAAATGCAACGTCGTGAATTCATCAAATTAACCGCTGCGGCCGGCGTATTCAGCGCGCTACCGCTCTGGAGCCGTTCGGTTTTTGCCGCCAGCCGTCCGGCTCTGCCGGTGCCCGATCTTCTGACCGCCGACGCGCGTAATCGCATCACGTTAACCATCCAGGCCGGAAAAACACAGTTTGGTCCACACCAGGCGACGACCTGGGGCTATAACGGAAATCTGCTGGGCCCTGCGCTGAAGCTCAAAAAAGGGGAGGCGGTGACCGTGGACATTCATAACCGCCTGGCAGAAGAGACGACCGTACACTGGCACGGCCTTGAGGTTCCAGGGGAGGTCGACGGCGGGCCGCAGGGCATTATTGCGCCAGGCGCCTCCCGTAGCGTGAATTTGACCCCGACCCAGCGGGCGGCAACCTGCTGGTTCCATCCGCATCAACACGGGAAAACCGGTCGCCAGGTCGCGATGGGGCTGGCGGGTCTGGTGCTGATATCGGATGAAGAAAGCGAGCAACTGCTGCTACCGAAACAGTGGGGGATCGATGACGTACCGGTGATTGTGCAAGATAAACGCTTCACCGCCGGCGGAGAGATCGATTATCAGCTCGACATGATGAGCGCCGCCGTGGGCTGGTTTGGCGATACCTTGCTGGCAAACGGCGCTCTCTACCCTGAGCATGCTGCGCCGCGCGGCTGGCTGCGCTTGCGGTTACTCAACGGGTGCAACGCTCGTTCGCTGAATTTCGCCACCAGTGATAACCGACCGATGTACGTTATTGCCAGCGACGGCGGATTGCTTGCTGAACCCGTGAAGGTCACCGAACTGCCGGTATTAATGGGGGAGCGTTTTGAAGTCCTGGTGGATATCCACGACGGTAAAGCCTTCGACCTGGTTACCTTGCCGGTGAGCCAGATGGGGATGGCAATAGCGCCGTTCGACAAACCCCAGCCGGTATTGCGCATCCAACCGCTGACTATCCAGGCATCCGGCAAGCTGCTGGATACCCTGGTCAACATGCCTGCGCTGCCGTCGCTGGAAGGGCTGACTCAGCGTACGCTCCAGCTGTCGATGGATCCGATGCTGGATATGATGGGAATGCAGGCGCTGGTGCAAAAATATGGTGACCAGGCGATGTCCGGCATGAACCACGGCGGCATGATGGGGCACGGCAATATGGGGCACGGCATGATGGGCAATATGGACAACAAGGGCCAGATGAATCATGGCGATATGGGAGGCATGAACCACGGCAGCATGGGGCAGATGAACCACGGCGCCGACGGTTTTGATTTCCATAATGCTAACCGGATCAATGGCAAAGCCTTTGATATGAATCTCCCGATGTTTGCCGCGGCGAAAGGGCAATATGAGCGCTGGGTGATTTCTGGCAAAGGCGACATGATGTTGCACCCGTTCCATATCCACGGTACCCAGTTCCGTATTCTGTCGGAGAATGGCGCAGCGCCTGCCGCGCATCGTTCAGGCTGGAAAGATACCGTGCGGGTTGAAGGGGGCGTCAGCGAAGTGCTGGTGAAGTTCGATCACGAGGCGTCGAAAGCGCATGCTTATATGGCGCACTGCCATCTGCTGGAACATGAAGACACCGGTATGATGCTCGGCTTTACGGTCTAGCGTGTTTCCCCGCAGGGGGCATTCTGCAAGCCCAAAAAAAGGCCCGGTTTTCACCGGGCCTTCTGTTTTTTACTTTAGCGCTTATTTAGCTTCATCAGGCAGCGCATAAGCGACGATGTAGTCACCCATTTTGGTGCCAAATGAGCCGTGGCCGCCTGCGGCGATGACAACATACTGTTTGCCATTCACTTCATAGGTCATCGGCGTTGCCTGACCGCCTGCTGGCAGACGAGCCTGCCACAGTTTTTCACCGTTGCTCATGTTGTAGGCGCGCAGGTAGTTATCGGCGGTGGCGCCAATAAACAGGACGTTGCCGGCCGTTGAGATTGGACCGCCGAGCATCGGCATGCCGAGGTTAAACGGCAGCTGGACAGGCATCGGGAACGGCAGACTATCCTGCGGCGTACCGATACGTTTTTTCCACACTACTTCGTTGGTTTTCAGATCCAGCGCGGAGATATAGCCCCAGGCCGGCTGTTTGCACGGCAGGCCAAACGGCGACAGGAAGGCGTTGAGCGTCACGCCGAACGGCACGCCATACTGCGGCTGGATACCGGATTCAGTACCCGAACCTTTGGCATCTTTCGGCGGTTCCATCGGGTTACCCGGTCCGCGTGGGATCAGTTTTGATACGAACGGCAGCGCCATCGGGTTGGCAATCGCCACCTGGCGGTTTGGATCAACGGAAATACCGCCCCATTCAAACATCCCCAGGTTACCCGGGAAGACCAGCGTGCCTTGTTCAGACGGTGGGGTGAAGATGCCTTCATAGCGCAGCTGGTGGAAGATAACGCGGCACACCAGCTGATCGAACATGGTGGCGCCCCACATATCCGCACCGGTCAAATCTTTCTTCGGACGGAAGCTCAGGTCGGAGAACGGCTGAGTTTTAGAGACGTAGTCGCCTTTCGCTGCGCCCTGAGGAACCGGTTTTTCCGGTGCCGGGACAACCAGTTCGCCATTGCGGCGGTCGAGGACGAAAATATTGCCGGTTTTCGCCGGAGCGTAGATGACCGGCACGGTTTTACCGTTGACGTCGATATCCGCCAGCGTTGGCTGAGACGGCATATCCATATCCCACAGATCGTGGTGAACGGTCTGATAGCTCCATGCCAGCTTACCGGTAGTCGCGTTCAGCGCCACGATAGCGCTGGCGTAACGTTCCTGTTCCGGCGTACGGTTGCCGCCCCAGATATCCGGAGTGGTGACGCCCATCGGCAGATACACGAGGTCCAGTTTGGCATCATAGGCCGCCGGTGCCCAGGAGTTCGGAGAGTTCAGCGTGAAGTGATGCTCATCAGTCGGAATCGCGTTCGGATCTTTCGCGCCCGGATCGAACACCCACAGCAGTTTACCGGTGTTCACATCGAAGCCGCGAATAACGCCAGACGGCTCGCGGGTAGAGAAGTTATCGGTTACAGCACCCGCAATGATAATGGTCGTGTCGGTCACGATGGGCGGAGACGTCGGTTCGTACATCCCCGGCGTGGTGACCGGCATATTGGTCTGCAGATTGAGAATACCTTTGTTGGCAAAGGATTCGCACAGCTGACCATTGTCGGCGTTAATGGCGAACAGGCGACCATCGTTGACCGGCAAAATAATGCGGCGAGGGCAGTTGGCAACGACGTCTGCCGGTGCGTTATCTGCTTTCGCTTCGTGATAAGAGACGCCGCGGCAGGTCACGTGCTGGAAGGAAGGATCCGTATTCAGCTGCGGGTCAAAGTGCCATTTCTCTTTCCCGGTGGCTGCATCAAGTGCGAACAGACGCTGGTGGGCGGTACACAGATACAGCATGTTCCCCACTTTAATCGGCGTCACTTCGTTGGTGATTTCACCCGGATCGTTCGGCTGCTTCAGGTCGCCGGTGCGGAACACCCAGGCTTCTTTCAGGTTTTTCACGTTATCAGCGTTGATCTGCTTCAACGGCGAGTAGCGTTGGCCTTCCTGATTACGACCGTATGCTGGCCAGTCGCCATCGGCAACCGCGGAGATTGGCGCCGCAGGCGTCGCATCGGCGTTCAGGGTACCGTTCACTTCCTGTGGGTCATTCAATGCGGCCCAGGTCAGGATGCCGCCGCTGATCAGCAGGGCAACAACCAGGCCAGCGACTGCGCCGCCCGATGGGATTGGCAGACGACGCCAGACAAAAGGCAGAATAAGCCAGATGCCGAAGAAGACCAGGATATCGCTGCGGGGAGTGAGCGCCCAGAAGTCAAAACCGACTTCCCAGACGCCCCAGACCATGGTAGCGAGAAGCAGTACAGCATAGAGCCAGAGCGCTGAGCGCTTACCCCGCCACAGCATCACGGTGACGCCCAGCATCACCAGACCAGCGATAGGGTAATACCAGGAGCCGCCAATAGCCGCCAGCCATACCCCACCAATAAGAAGATACAGGCCGCAGAACGCTGCAAAGAGAGCTGTCAGCGTCACGAGAAGCCGTGATTGTTGAGACTTTGTTTCTGCCATAGAAAGACACTCGGTTGTTTGTTAATTTTTTAATTGCAATTAATTATAGGATTTAACAAGTGTGATCGGAATCACAAAATGGGCTTTATTATTCCCTGCATCGCATATTTCTTTTTACTGGTATACTGCATAGCTTGCCGGTCAACGTCGGTGCATTCGCAACGGAGTTGATGATTTATCTTAAGAATCAAATGGTTAGTTTAATGAAACATACTGTAGAAGTGATGATCCCGGAAGCCGAGATCAAAGCGCGTATCGCCGAACTGGGTCGTCAAATCAACGAATGCTACAAAGACAGCGGCAGCGAAATGGTGCTGGTGGGGCTGCTGCGCGGCTCATTTATGTTTATGGCCGACCTGTGTCGTGAAGTGCAGGTGCCGCATGAAGTCGATTTTATGACCGCCTCCAGCTACGGCAGCGGCATGTCGACGACCCGTGACGTTAAAATCCTGAAAGATCTGGACGAAGACATTCGCGGTAAAGACGTATTGATCGTGGAAGACATTATCGATTCCGGCAACACGCTGTCTAAAGTGCGTGAAATTCTCAGCCTGCGTGAGCCGAAATCTCTGGCTATTTGTACGCTGCTGGATAAGCCAAGCCGCCGTGAAGTGAACGTCCCGGTTGAGTTTGTTGGTTTTGCTATCCCGGATGAGTTCGTGGTCGGTTACGGGATTGATTACGCCCAGCGCTATCGCCATCTGCCGTACGTCGGCAAAGTGGTCCTGCTGGACGAGTAAGGTTTCACGCGACCCCGGACGATAGCGCGCTGCGCTGCCGGGGTTTTCCGAAACGGGCGGGTTACTTGTGGTTGATGTGTTTGCTCTTGAGGTTGGAAATCCCCTGACGGTAGCGCTGTTCAAGGGTTTCGCGGCTGACGGCGGTCACATCAAGATCGCGTAACAGCCCGTCATGGATACCGTAGGCCCAGCCGTGGATGGTGACCTTCTGACCCCGCTTCCACGCCGACTGCATAATGGTCGAGTGGCCCAGGTTATAGACCTGCTCCATCACGTTCAACTCACATAACGTATCCAGCCGACGCTCCTCGGGCATTTCGCCCAGCAGAGAGCTGTGTTTGAACCAGATATCGCGAATATGCAGCAGCCAGTTATCGATAAGCCCCAGTTCGGTGTTTTCTACCGCCGCCTGTACGCCACCGCAGCCATAGTGGCCGCAGATAATGATATGCTCGACTTCCAGCACATCGACGGCATACTGCACCACGGACAGACAGTTCAGGTCGGTATGAATCACCAGATTGGCGACGTTACGATGGACAAACAGTTCGCCGGGCTCAAGGCCGGTTAACCGTTCAGCAGGCACCCGGCTATCAGAACATCCAATCCACAAAAAGCGTGGCTTCTGCGCTTGCGACAATTTTGCGAAAAAGCCAGGGTCGTCTTCCACCAGCATTTTTGACCATAGTGCATTATTGCTGATGAGTGTATCTATATCATTCATGGACGTTTACGGCCTGTAACCAAGTAAGTGCGTTGGGCTAATATAGGTTAACCTCACTTTATTTAAAACAACCCATCGCGTGTCATGACACGAGAAGAGATATTTAATGACCATTGCTCTGGAACTAAAACAGCTCACCAAGACCTACCCCGGCGGGGTTCAGGCGCTGCGGGGAATCGATCTGCAGGTGGAAGCAGGGGATTTTTATGCGCTGCTCGGCCCTAACGGGGCGGGGAAATCCACCACGATTGGTATCATCAGTTCGCTGGTAAATAAAACCTCCGGTCAGGTCAACGTCTTTGGCTACGACCTGCAAAAAGACGTGGTAAATGCAAAGCGTCAGCTCGGACTGGTGCCGCAGGAGTTCAACTTCAACCCGTTTGAAACCGTCCAGCAGATTGTGGTGAATCAGGCCGGCTACTACGGCGTTGAGCGTAAAGAAGCCATTATCAGAAGCGAAAAGTATTTAAAACAGCTCGATTTATGGGAAAAGCGCAACGAACGTGCACGGATGCTCTCCGGTGGGATGAAGCGGCGCCTGATGATTGCCCGCGCGCTGATGCATGAACCTAAGCTGTTGATCCTGGATGAGCCAACCGCGGGCGTGGATATCGAACTTCGCCGCTCGATGTGGGGTTTTCTCAAGGATTTGAATGATAAAGGCACCACCATCATCCTGACCACCCATTACCTGGAAGAAGCGGAGATGCTGTGCCGCAACATTGGGATTATTCAACGAGGCGAGCTGGTGGAGAACACCTCGATGAAGGCGCTGCTTTCCAAGCTGAAATCAGAAACGTTTATCCTCGATTTGGCACCGAAAAGCCCGCTGCCAACGCTGGAAGGCTATCAGTATCGGCTGGTAGATACCTCAACGCTGGAAGTAGAAGTCCTGCGCGAGCAGGGGATCAACAGCGTGTTTGCCCAGCTGAGCGCTCAGGGCGTTCAGGTTTTAAGTATGCGTAACAAAGCCAACCGTCTGGAAGAGCTGTTTGTCACGCTGGTGCATGACAGAAAAGGAGAATCAGCATGATGCAGCTTTACTGGGTCGCGCTGAAAAGCATCTGGACCAAGGAAGTTCATCGCTTCATGCGTATCTGGATCCAGACCCTGGTACCGCCAGTGATCACCATGACCCTCTACTTTGTTATTTTTGGCAACCTGATCGGCTCGCGGATCGGTGAAATGCATGGTTTTACCTATATGCAGTTTATTGTGCCGGGTCTGATCATGATGGCGGTGATTACTAACGCCTACGCCAACGTGGCCTCCTCTTTCTTTAGTGCGAAATTTCAGCGCAATATCGAAGAACTGCTGGTGGCACCGGTGCCGACGCATGTGGTCATCGCTGGCTATGTTGGCGGCGGGGTCGCGCGCGGGCTGTGCGTAGGGATTCTGGTTACCGCGATATCGTTATTCTTCGTGCCGTTCCAGGTGCATTCCTGGCTGTTCGTTGCGCTGACGCTGATTCTGACCGCGGTCCTCTTCTCGCTGGCAGGGTTGCTGAACGCGGTTTTTGCCAAAACCTTTGACGATATCAGCCTGATCCCGACCTTCGTGCTGACGCCGCTGACCTACCTCGGTGGCGTGTTTTACTCTCTGACTCTGCTGCCGCCATTCTGGCAGGCGTTGTCGCACCTTAACCCGATTGTTTATATGATCAGCGGTTTCCGCTACGGTTTCCTCGGCATCAACGATGTCCCGCTGATTACGACGTTTGGCGTACTGGTCGTCTTTATTGTCGCTTTCTATGCACTGTGCTGGTATCTGATCCAGCGTGGACGCGGCCTGCGTAGCTAACAAAATGTGATAAATAGCGCTTTGCCTGACATTCAGGCGAAGCGCTATCCGCTAATCTTGACTGCCATCACTCATCTGTCCCATCCCCTTTGTTACAGTGCTTTTCTGCTAAGGAGGCTGTCGATGCTAGGTTGGGTTATTACCTGTCATGATGAGAAGGCGGAGGCGCTGCTGGATCGTCTGGAAAAAAAGTTTGGGCCGCTGGCGCAATGCCGGGCGGTAAATTACTGGCGTAATCTTAGCAGCAATATGCTGAGCCGGATGATGTGCGATGCGCTGCACGCCACGGACAGCGGTGATGGCGTGATTTTTTTGACGGATAATACCGGTGCGGCCCCCTATCGTGTGGCGGCCTTGATGAGCCATAAACATACCCACTGTGAAGTGATCTCCGGCATCAGTTATTCATTGCTGGAACGAATGTATCTCCTGCGCTACACCCTGAGCAGCGAAGCCTTTCGCGACACGATAGTGAGCAGCGGAGGGCCGGTGGTCAGCAGCCTCTGGCATCAGCAGCAAAAAAATCCCCCTTTTCGCCTGCTCCACGATGCGTTCGGGAATTAAGCATTGGTATTGATGCCGCTTTTGTTACAATAGCGGCTGATTTCTCTACCGGTCCGACGTGCATGTTTGCCCGACTTTTTACCCTGTTCCTTTTGCTGACGTCGCTCAGCGCCTCAGCCAGCTTACTCAGCCAGCAGGGCACGCCCGCCCGCTATATGCAGACGACCGAAGATGCGGTTATCTGGGCACAGGTCGGGAATGACGTGGTGAGCGTGGGCAATATTCGGGCCGGGCAAATTATCGCCGTGGTGCCGACGGCTGCTGATTATTATGAATTCAGCTTCGGTTTTGGCACCGGCTTTATCGATAAAGGCCACCTCGAATCGGTGCAGGGTAAGCAGCGGGTTGAAGACAACCTTGGCGATTTACATAAACCGCTGAGTAATCAGAACCTGCTCACCTGGAAAGATACCCCAGTGTATGATGCGCCTTCCGTCGGCAGTGCGCCGTTCGGTACGCTGGCGAATAATCTCCGCTATCCGATTATCAGTAAGCTGAAAGACCGTCTGAACCAGACCTGGTTTCAAATACGTATCGGTAACCGCCTGGCGTGGGTCAGTAGCCTGGATGCTCAGGAAGATAGCGGTATCCCGATGCTGACCTACCACCATATCCTGCGCGATGAAGAGAACACCCGTTTTCGCCATACCTCCACGACGACCTCGGTACGCGCCTTCAGCAACCAGATGACCTGGCTACGCGATCGGGGCTACACTACGCTGACGATGTATCAGCTGGAAGGCTACCTGCGCAATAAAATTAACCTGCCGGCCCGCTCGGTCGTGATTACCTTTGACGACGGTCTGAAGTCGGTTAACCGCTATGCGTATCCGATCCTGAAACAGTACGGCTTTCACGCGACGGCGTTTATTATCTCATCGCGCATTAAGCGCCATCCGCAGAAGTGGGAGCCAAAATCGCTGCAGTTTATGAGTATTTCCGAGCTAAAGCAGATTCAGGACGTCTTTGACATACAGTCTCATACCCACTTCCTGCACCGGGTTGATGCCCAGCATCATCCGATTTTGCTGAGCCGCAGTTACCATAACGTGTTGTTCGATTTTGAACATTCCCGGCGTGCGCTCGCCCAGTTCAATCCGCACGTGCTGTACCTTTCTTATCCCTTTGGCGGGTATAACGCGATGGCGGTCAAGGCGGCGAATGATGCCGGCTTTCATATGGCGGTAACCACGGTGAGAGGGAAGGTGAAACCGGGGGATAACCCGTTCTTACTGAAGAGGCTTTATATTCTGCGGACGGATTCACTGGAGACGATGTCGCGGCTGATCAGCAATCAGCCGCAGGGATAACCGAAGCCCCACTGGCGCAGGGCTCCGGGAGCGATCAGGCAACCTGTACCGGAATCGCTTTTGCCTGACGTTTCATTTCGTTGTCGCCTTCAAAATAGGCCACTTTCGGCTGCCAGCGGCGGGCTTCTTCATCTGGCATAGTGACGAAGCTGGCGATAATCAGAATGTCGCCCACGCTGGCGCAGTGCGCGGCGGCGCCGTTCACCGAAATGATCCGGGAGCCGCGTTCGGCGGCAATGGCATAGGTGGAGAAGCGGTTGCCGTTGGTGACGTTCCAGATGTGGATAGCTTCGTTTTCAAGAATGCCGGACGCATCCAGAAAATCCTGGTCGATGGCACAGGAACCTTCATAGTGCAGGTCTGCCTGCGTGACTTTAACGCGGTGGAGTTTGCCCTGCAGCATATTACGAATCATGATGTCTACCTTTCTTCCCGTCCTGCTTCAGAGTGCAGCAACAGTAGCTGGCGAGCGACTTTCCCCAGATGGGGCACGGTGAGTGCTTGCCTGCCGTCGGTCTGCAACCCGGATTATTCAGGGTCTATAACTTAACGATACGAAGCGGACATGGCATCCGCTTTGAGTAAATGTCCGGCAATATTGCCAGATTTTTAACCCTTGTCTACTGGCTCAGCTCGACGATTTTGTTATCAATCAACCGTGCCTGGCCCAACCATGCGGCCATCAGGATAACCGCACGTTTGCTGGTTTCCGTCAGCTCCAGCAGCGTATCCGCATCCCGGATCTGGATATCGTCGGAGCGCAAGCCTTTCTCGTTCAGCTCCTGCTCGGCGAGGGTAATGATTTCATCCTGGTTACGCTCACCAGCGGCGAGCTTGTCGGCCACGGCGCTCAGTACCTTGTACAGGCCTGGCGCAATCTTACGCTGCTCTGCGGTGAGGTAGCCGTTGCGCGAACTCAGCGCTAAACCATCTTTGGCGCGAATAATAGGCACGCCGATTATCTCGATATCGTAGCCCATGTCGGCCACCATTTTTCGAATCAACGCCAACTGCTGAAAGTCTTTCTCGCCAAAGCAGGCGACGTCTGGCTGCACCAGGTTAAACAGCTTGCTGACGATGGTCGATACGCCGCGGAAGTGTCCTGGACGGCTCGCACCTTCAAGCATGGTCGACAGACCCGGCACATCAACAAAGGTCTGATTTTCGGTGCCGTGCGGATAGATCTCTGCCGGCGCCGGGGCGAAAACAAAATCCACCTTACGTTTGTTCAGCTTTTCGCAATCATCCTGCAGCGTGCGCGGATAGCGTGACAGATCGTCAGGGCGATCAAACTGCATCGGATTGACGAAAATACTGACTACCACAACATCGGCGCTGGCTTTTGCGGTATCGACCAGCTGCATATGACCGTCGTGCAGGTTGCCCATGGTGGGCACCAGCGCGATACGTTTACCTTCCTGACGTAAACGGCGGATATGCTGGCGCAGCAGCGGCAGGGATTCAATAATCAGCACAACAAGACTCCTTAATGGAAACTGTGTTCTTCGCCCGGATAAACGCCGGACTCCACGTCGGCAATATACTGCCGCACAGCGGCGCGCATGTCGCCCGCTTCTGCGAGGAAATTTTTAGCAAATTTAGGGATATGGCCACCGGTTATTCCGAAAGCATCATGCATGACGAGGATTTGACCATCGGTCACGTTACCCGCGCCGATGCCGATGACCGGAATGGTCAACGCGTCGGTGATACGCTTAGCCAGCGCGACCGGGACGCACTCCAGGACCAGCAGCTGCGCACCAGCCGCTTCTAATGCCAGTGCATCTTCAAACAGCGTCTGCGCGGCGTCACCCCGTCCCTGCACTTTATACCCGCCGAAAATATTGACCGACTGCGGGGTCAGACCGAGGTGACCGCATACCGGTACCGCGCGCTCTGCCAGCATTTTCACCGTCTCCACAAGCCAGGCACCGCCTTCAAGCTTGACCATGTTGGCGCCTGCGCGCATCACGACGGCAGCGTTAGCGAAGGTTTGTTCCGGCGTGGCGTAGGCCATAAACGGTAGGTCGGCGAGCAGCAGGCAGTTGGGGGCGCCGCGGCGTACCGCCCGGGTGTGATAGACGATATCTTCCACGGTCACCGGTAAGGTCGAGTCGTGGCCTTGCACCGTCATGCCCAGCGAGTCACCGACCAGCATCACGTTGATCCCTTCATCGGCAAACAGCTTCGCAAAGCTGTAGTCATAGGCGGTGATGGTGGCGAAGCGCTGCTTCTCCTGTTTGCATTTCTGCAGCAGGGCGATAGTGGTCGGTTTCATAACGTTTCCTGATGATGAAAGTCATATTAACCGGCATTCTAACAGCAGCATTCAGAGGGGCAATGGTTTTATCCCCGTCATACTTCAAGTTGCATGAGCGTTGGCAATACTCGGCCCATCCTTGGGCCTCGCCCTAACGGGCGCAGTAAACTGCGTTCAAATTCGTTCCTGACGAATTTGTCCTCGCTCACCTCAGTCACATACTGATGTAAGCTCCCGGGGATTCCCTGCGTCGCCGCCTTGCTGCAACTCGAATTATTTAGGGTACAGGCGACCGATAGCGCCGATCGCCGTCATGGTTAAAAATGGGGAAGGGGAAACTACCAGCTTGCCGGCTTTT
This sequence comes from Klebsiella sp. I138, assembly GCF_051131765.1. Classification (NCBI taxonomy): domain Bacteria; kingdom Pseudomonadati; phylum Pseudomonadota; class Gammaproteobacteria; order Enterobacterales; family Enterobacteriaceae; genus Klebsiella; species Klebsiella sp. I138. The sequence goes on along the minus strand of NZ_CP180447.1, from coordinate 3,190,807 downwards.
CGGCACCGAGGTTTTCCAGTACCTGACGCAGAGTGGTCCCGTCAGGAAATTGAAGCTCAGGGGCGATTTCAAACAGCGGCCACAGCATAAAACCACGATTTTTCATATCGTAATGCGGGACCGTCAGACGCTCACTGTTAATCACGGCGTTGCCAAACAGCATGATATCGAGATCCAGCGTACGAGGGCCCCAGCGTTCGGCTTTCCGTTGACGGCCCTGCTGCAGCTCAATGCGTTGGGTATTATCCAGCAAAGCTTCAGCCTGCAGTTTCGTGTCCAGTGCGACGGCGGCGTTGAGGTAGTCAGGCTGATCCTGCGGCCCCAGCGGCGGCGTACGGTAAAAAGAGGACACGGCAACAATCTGGCTGTCCGGGATCTCAGCCAGTGCCGCAACGGCAGCCTCCACCTGCTCCAGAGGAGAGGCAAGATTGCTGCCGACTGCGATGTAGACGCGGGTCATGCGCCACCTGAACGCGGTGTGCGCTTACGCGGACGGCGATGGCGGCGGCGTGGCGTGGGCTCTTCATCGAGCTCGTTAAGCATATCTTTTTGATCTGGCGGTGCGGCAACCTGGAACTCGCCCCACCATTTGGTGAGACGCTGCAGTTCGCCATTTTTTTCAGCGCCGGCACGCAGCTCAAGCAAATCGTAGGCCGCGCGGAATTTTGGATGCTCCATCAGCTTCCAGGCACGTTTACCCTGGCGGCGGGACATGCGCAGCTGCAGCTGCCAGATATCGCGCACGAGGGTGGTAATGCGTTTCGGAATGGCCAGCGTACGGCAGGCTTCATCCAGCACATCGTTCATCGCCAGTGCGAAAGCGTCGTTGTAGGCCAGGCCGCTTTCCTGAGTGATTTTCTGCGCCATTTCCAGCAGTGGATACCAGAACATAACCGCGAACAAGAACGCCGGGTTAACGCGCATATCGTTATGAATGCGGTGATCGGTATTCTTCAGCACCTGGCTAATGATATGTTCCATCGGGCTATCGCCGCGCTCGGTAAAGTAGCGGGTGATGGTCGGGAACAGCGGCTGGAACAGGTTATACTCGCGCAGCAGCATGTAGGTATCGTACCCATAACCCGCCTGCAGCAGCTTCAGCACTTCTTCGAACAGACGCGCCGGAGGGACGTCGTGGAGCAGTGCGGCAAGGCGCGGAATCGGCTCGGCGCTTTCTGCACTGATGCTCATATTGAGCTTGGCGGCAAAGCGCACTGCACGCAGCATTCGTACCGGATCTTCGCGATAGCGGGTTTCCGGATCGCCAATCAGGCGAATCACGCCCTCCTGAAGGTCCTTCATGCCGCCGACGTAGTCGCGCACGGTAAAATCGGCCACGCTGTAATACAGGCTGTTGATGGTGAAGTCGCGGCGCTGGGCATCTTCTTCGATTGAACCGAAGATGTTGTCGCGCAGCAGCATACCGTTCTGGCCGCGCTGGGAAGTGACACGATCGGTCGTGTGTCCTTCATGATGCCCGCGGAAGGTGGCGACTTCGATGATTTCTGGCCCGAACATCACGTGCGCCAGGCGGAAACGACGGCCCACCAGACGACAGTTACGGAACAGTTTACGGACCTGATCCGGCGTCGCACTGGTTGTTACGTCAAAATCTTTGGGTTTTTTACCAAGCAGAAGGTCACGTACGCCACCGCCGACGAGATAGGCTTCATAGCCCGCCTTGTTCAGTCGATAGAGCACCTTGAGGGCATTATCACTGATATCTTTGCGGGAAATTGCATGCTGTTCACGCGGAATAACCGTCATATGCGTTTGTTCAACGGCGGCTTCTGCGTCGCGCTCTTCACGGCTTAGCACCTTACGGCAAAAATTAGCGACTCGGGTAAAAATGTTGCACCTCGTAGTGTCAGACGGACTTCAGATCAAAATATTACTCTATGCATTTCGGGTTGCAGCAAGGCGACAAACTTGTGAGTCCCAGGAGCATAGATAACTATGTGACTGGGGTGAACAAGTGCAGCCAACGCAGGAGCAACTTGAAAGGCGACGAGAAAAATAGCGGCTAATCATAGCTCAGCAAGAGTCATTTGAGAATGCTGGATTTTTTCCGGGTTCCAGTTGGCTACCGCATTCTTCAGCAAATCCTCAATACTTAACCCTCGCCACTCCTGCTCAATATCCTGATTAAGAAACATTAACGCCCGCATAATTTCGGGACGCGGATCGCCTTCCGGCAGCGCCGGGGCATGGTTTTGTTTGGAGAGTTTATTCCCCTGGGCATTCACTGCCAGCGGCAGATGGACGTAGCCCGGAGCCTGCCAGCCAAAATGCTGATACAGCGAAATCTGCCGCACCGTGGGTTCGATAAGATCCGCACCGCGGACGATTTCGTTCACCCCCTGGAAGTGATCGTCTACAACCACCGCAAGATTATAGGCGAACAGACCGTCACGGCGGTGGATAATGAAATCTTCCCGTGCCAGCGCTTCATCGGCGACGAGAGTGCCGCGCAGACGATCGTAAAACGCGAGGACCGGTTGCGTCTGGCGCAGGCGCAGGGCGGCGTGGTCTGCGCCAAGCCGTAAATCGCGGCAGTGGCCGTCATAAACGCCGCCGACGGCGTGAATACGCGCCCGGGTGCAGGTGCAGTAATAGCACAGGCCCTGTTCGTGTAGCCAGGCGAGGCGCTCGCGGTAGGCTTCATGACGCTGCGACTGCCACAGCACTTCGCCGTCCCAGTGCAGGCCGTAGTGCTCTAGCTGGCGCAGAATCGTACTGGCGGCGCCGGGGACTTCACGGGGCGGATCGATATCTTCAATGCGCACGTGCCAGATACCATGGTTCGCACGAGCCTGAAGATAGCTGCCGAGAGCGGCAATCAACGACCCAAAATGAAGTTCGCCGGAAGGTGAGGGCGCAAAGCGGCCAATATAGTGTGAGTCATTCATGGGGTGACTAATAAAACGTGTAGGCGGGAGAGACTCCCGCCGGAGATACGATAGCGAAGCGGATTAGCCAGCCATCTGCTTTTCGCGAATTTCCGCCAGCGTTTTGCAGTCGATGCACAGGTCAGCGGTCGGACGCGCTTCCAGACGGCGAATACCAATCTCAACGCCACAGGATTCGCAGAAGCCGAAATCTTCGTCTTCGACTTTCTTCAGCGTTTTTTCGATCTTTTTGATCAGTTTACGTTCGCGGTCGCGGTTACGCAGTTCCAGGCTGAATTCTTCTTCCTGCGCGGCACGGTCTACCGGGTCCGGGAAGTTAGCTGCTTCATCCTGCATGTGCGATACGGTGCGATCCACTTCATCCCTGAGTTGATTACGCCATGCTTCAAGAATACGCTTGAAGTGCGCCAGCTGGGCTTCGTTCATATACTCTTCGCCCGGCTTCTCTTGATACGGCTCCACCCCAGCGATGGCGAGAATACTCAGGGACGATGTTTTACGGTTTTGCCCTTCTTGCATGTTGCTTCTCCTTAACACGCACTATCGATCCCCATGTTGGGGGAAAAATCAGGCCGCTATAAATAGCAGATGCTTTTCCGGATAGCAATTATGTAAACGTTACACTTGACAACCCTGTGAAGAAAAGCGTATTTGCGCTCGCGACCCGGACATAATTTAGCCGTTTATTTACCGGGGGTTAACACCGCGGTAATCGGCTTATTCAGAGTCATCATTTCGGTAGAAAGTTCCGCTTTATAAACGAGAATTTCCACCCCCTTGGTTTGCGCCTCAATCAACAGCTGTGCGTATCTGGCATCAATATGATGCGCGGGTGAGAAACGGTCGATCGCCGAATGGAGCACGGCGAACAAGATTACGGCCCGGTCGCCTGCCGCCGCCACGCTCATCAGCTCCCGCAGATGCTTTTGACCGCGCTCGGTGACTGCATCGGGGAAATAACCGCTTTCATTTTCCGCCAACGTAACCGATTTCACTTCAATATAGCAGTTTTGTCGATCTTCTGCCTGTAACATAATATCAATACGGCTATTTTCCTCACCATATTTTATTTCACTTTTCAGCGCGTTATAGCCAGAAAGTTCAACAATATTCCCTGCCAGTATCGCCTCTTTCGCCAGGATATTTGCGCGTAAAGTATTAACACAAATTATCGCACCACGCTGGGTTTGTGTTAATTCCCAGGTATGGGCGTATTTGCGTTTAGGATTATCCGACGTGGAGTACCAGACGGTATCGCCGGGAGTCGCGCAGCCGGTCATCGCGCCGGTATTCGGGCAGTGCAGAGTGAGCTCCTGACCGTCGGGGGTCACCACATCGGCCAGAAACCGTTTGTAGCGCTTCACCAGGACGGCGGACTGTAAAGGAGGATTGAACTGCATCAGCTTTCCTTGTTGAAGGGATAACGTTCCAGCGCGGTATAGCGGGTGCGTCCGCGGGAAAAATGGGATTCGTAAAGAACAAATTCACTGACGGTAGCCGTCCACTGAAAGCCCGGCTGCGGGATGGGAACCGCGTGGCGGGCCTCGCGCAGCAGGGTGATATGCGGGTGAAACGGCTGAGGACTTTGATAACAGCCGCTGCGGGCCGCCTGGGCGCGTAGCATGCTGGCCAGCTGTAGCAGGCCGCGCGGGGGCCGCCGAGTGCCGAGCCAGACCACGCGGGAACGCAGCCATTGCCCGGCGTCGTCGAGCGTAAGTGTAAATCCGGGTTGCTGGATGCGCCCGGCCAACGCCGCCAGCGCACGCTGCTTGTCTGCGCTGACTTCGCCAAGAAACGCCAGCGTCAGGTGCAGATTATCCGCCGCAACCGGCCGTCCGGCATCTTCCGGAAAGTTCGCGGCGCGCCAGTGAACGATTTGCCGCTGGACTTCAGCAGGCAGTTCAAGGGCGAAAAACAGCCTTTTCGGCTCGGACATGATAGAGACTCGGTAATGAATTATCAGGATGCTACAATGCTTGCCCCCAAATGTTAACCTCCGGAGCCCTTCGTGTCCCTATTGCCGGTTGCCGCCGTCCTTCCTGAAGTTCTCTGTGCACTGCAGCAGGCGCCGCAGGTATTGCTCAATGCACCCACCGGCGCCGGTAAATCGACCTGGCTGCCGCTGCAAATTCTGGCTGACGGCCCTATCGACGGGCGCATTATCCTGCTGGAGCCGCGGCGGTTGGCCGCCCGTAACGTAGCGCAACGCCTTGCAGAGTTGCTGGGTGAAAAACCGGGCGAGACCGTTGGCTACCGGATGCGCGCGGACACCTGCGTTGGACCGAATACGCGGCTGGAAGTCGTGACGGAAGGGATCCTAACGCGGATGATCCAGCACGATCCAGAGCTGAGCGGCATCGGGCTGGTGATCCTTGATGAATTTCACGAGCGCAGCCTGCAGGCGGATCTGGCACTGGCGCTGCTGCTGGATGTTCAGCAGGGGCTACGCGACGATCTTAAACTGCTGATTATGTCGGCGACGCTGGATAACGATCGCCTGCAGCAGCTGCTGCCTTTGGCTCCGACAGTCACTTCCGAAGGGCGTGCGTTCCCGGTAGAAAAGCGCTTTCAGGCGCTTGCCACCCATCAGCGTTTCGATGAGGCGGTGGCCATCGCGGCTGCGGAGCTGCTGCGGCAGGAACGCGGCTCGATGCTGCTGTTTCTCCCCGGTGTGGGAGAGATCCAGCGGGTACAGACACAACTGGCCGAACGGGTGGCGGACGATGTAGTGCTTTGCCCACTGTACGGCGCGCTACCGCTGAGCGAGCAGCGTAAAGCGATCCTGCCCGCAGCGGAGGGGCAGCGCAAGGTGGTGCTGGCGACCAATATCGCCGAGACCAGCTTGACCATCGAAGGCATCAGGCTGGTGGTAGATAGCGCCCAGGAGCGGGTTGCCCGCTTTGACGCGCGCACTGGCTTAACCCGACTGATGACCCAGCGCATTAGTCAGGCATCGATGACCCAGCGCGCCGGCCGCGCCGGGCGTCTGGAGCCGGGGATTTGTCTGCATTTGGTCGGCAAAGAGCAGGCGGAGCGCGCGGCGGCACAGAGCGATCCTGAGATTCTGCAAAGCGATCTGTCGGCGCTGCTGCTGGAACTTTTACAGTGGGGGTGCCACGATCCGGCGCAGTTGAGCTGGCTTGATCTCCCGCCGGCGGCAAACCTGGCGGCGGCCCGGCGCTTGCTGACGGGGCTGTCGGCGCTGGAAGGCGACAGGCTCACGGCGCACGGGCGCAAAATGGCGGCGTTGGGCAATGACCCTCGCCTCGCGGCCATGTTGACGGCGGCGACCAGTCCCGATGATGCGGCAACTGCGGCGAAACTGGCGGCGATCCTCGAAGAGCCTCCGCGCGGCGGAAGCTGCGATCTTGGGACGGCATTCTCGCGCCAGCAGCCAAACTGGCAGCAGCGGGCGCAGCAGCTTCTGAAGCGTCTCGACAGCCGCGGCGGCCAGCCTGATATCCAACGGCTGGCACCGCTGCTGGCGCCGGCGTTCGCCGACCGGATCGCCCGCCGACGCGGCCAGGAGGGACGCTATCAGTTGGCCAACGGGATGGGAGCTATGCTTGACGCCGATGATGCACTTGGGCGCCACGAATGGCTAATTGCGCCTCTGCTTCTTCAGGGAAGTTCGTCGCCTGACGCGCGGATCTTACTGGCGCTGCCGGTGGATGTGACTACGCTGCTGGCGCAGTGCCCGGAACTGGCACAATGTTCTGATACCGTCGAATGGGACGAAGCGCAGGGAACGCTGAAGGCGTGGCGACGTACCTGTATCGGGCAACTGGTGTTGAAAACCCAGCCGCTGGCGAAACCCTCGGAAGAGGAGTTACATCAGGCGATGCTCAACGGTATCCGTGAAAAAGGTCTCGGCGTGCTTAACTGGACGCCGGAGGCCGAGCAGCTGCGTTTGCGTCTGCATTGTGCGGCGCAGTGGCTGCCAGAGGAGGCGTGGCCTGCCGTAGATGATGCTTCTCTGCTGGACTCACTTGAAGACTGGCTGCTGCCGCAGATGAGCGGGGTACACTCGCTGCGCGCGCTGAAGGCGTTGGATCTGCGCCAGGCGTTACAAAACTGGCTGCCGTGGTCGTTGCGACAGAAACTGGACAGCGAGTTGCCAACCCACTACACCGTGCCGACCGGAAGTCGGATAGCGATTCGCTATCATACCGATAATCCGCCCGCGCTGGCGGTGCGTATGCAGGAGATGTTTGGCGAAGCCACGACGCCGACGATAGCCCAGGGGCGGGTCGCGCTGGTGCTGGAGCTGCTCTCACCCGCCCAGCGCCCGCTGCAGATTACCCGTGACCTCAGCGCGTTCTGGCAGGGGAGCTATCGCGACGTGCAAAAAGAGATGAAGGGACGATACCCCAAACACGTCTGGCCGGACGATCCGGCCAATACCGCCCCGACGAGGCGCACCAAAAAATACTCATAGCGCGATCCTGGCGGTGGCGCGGTTTCCCGGAGGCGGTGCGTTGCACTTGTCCAGACTACGGTTCGGGCTGTCCTTGTCGGCCCGGCAAGCACTGCGCCGCGGGCTCTTGTCGAGCCCTGGTTACGCCGACTGGGCCCACAGGAATAGCCCGCTGCCCGCCAGCGCCAGCCAGGGGCCGAAGGCCAGCGGCTGATCCAGAGACTGTAGCGTGATGCGTCGTTGCAGCAAGGTCCAGATAAGCCCACTGGCTGAGGCGCACAGCAGCGTCTGCGGCAGGAGCTGCCAGCCGGACCACGCGCCGAGCGCCGCCAGCAGCTTAAAATCCCCGTACCCTAGCGCCTCTTTGCCGGTCAGCAGGCGAAACAGCCAGTAAACCACCCACAGCGATAAATAGCCCGCCATCGCGCCAGTTACCGCTTCTGTGAGTGGGACAAACGTCCCGTCAAGATTAAACAGCAGGCCGACCCACAGCAGCGGCAGGGTCAGCCGATCCGGCAGAAGCTGGGTTTTACCATCGATGACCGCCAGCACCAGCAGAGTGGAGAGCAGGATCAGGCCACCCAGTAGTGGGAGTCCCGGCGTTAGCAGAAATCCGGCGAGCACAAAGAGCAGTCCGCTGGCCAGTTCCGTCAGCGGATAGCGGTGAGAAATCGGCGCCTGACAGCAGCGCGCGCGCCCCTTCAGCGAGAGATAGCCGAGCAAAGGAATGTTATCCCGCCAGGCGATAGGCTGCTGGCACTGAGGGCAGAAGGATGCGGGGATGCACAGGTTAAATCCTGCGGAATCTTCCTGCTGCATCATCAGCGGCAAGCGGTGGGTGACCACGTTAAAAAAACTGCCAAACGTCAGGCCGAAAACAAACATAAATCCGCCCCATAACAGGGGGAACTGCAACGAAAATGCGCTAAGTAGCGTCATGATGTCTCCTGTGGTTACCATCTTCCCTGCAGCTGCCAGGGAATGCGTCCCTGCTCATCCAGGCGCTGATTTTGGGTCATCAGCAGGGTGAGCAGGCCGGGGGTTGATTGACGTGTCTGGAGCTTGCCGTGAAAGGCGTAGCGTCCGTCGGGGCTCAGGGTGCCTTGCCCGCTAAGGCTGAGCTGATGAGAGTCCTGGCTGAGAGTTAGCGCCAGCGCGCCGGCGGGCGTGCAGCTAAATTTGCCGCTGACGCTGGCCAGCGCCAGCGAACCGGCCGGGGAACTCAGCTGTGCTTCCTGCCACAGCACGCGGCCTCCGGACAGCTGTTGGCAGCCAGCATGGTTAAAGCGGCCTTCCGGCAGACTCAGGGTAATCTGGCCGCTGGCTTCGACCGGTAGATCCGGCGTAAGCCAACGTCTGGCGAAGCTGGCGGGAACGAGAAAACGGCCATCCTGCAATCTGAGCGCTGTTATTCCGGAGAGCGAAATCTGACCGCGTAATCCGTTGGGATCGTTGAGCGTGATTCGCCAGCCGGGAAGCCCGGTAGAGAACGTCAGTGCCCAACTGAGGTGATCGAGGCGGGTGCCGCGCCAGGCCAGCTGTCGGGCCTCACCGTGCCATAAAGTCCCGGAAAACTCGCCGACGCTGATGCCGTCCGGCAGGGCCAACGTCAGCAGCCTGGCCGGTGCGGTAAGCAGCAGCCAAAACAGATAGATACCCGATAGCAGCAGGCCGATAGTGATTTTACTGGTCATGTTGACGCTCCAGTACCAGCGTCGTGACCGTCACCCAGCCGGGCTGGGCAGGATGGGCGCTGACGGCCAGAGAAGAGGTGTGAATACCCTGCCGTCCGAGGACGTCCAGCCATGACATCAGCGCCTGAAAAGTGCAGGGTGGCAGGGTGACGTTCACCCGCGCGCCCTGCGGCTGTAGCCGGACGATCGCCAGATCCAGGCGGGTTGCCTCACGCATGATGACGGCGGAGAGCGCCTCCTTTACAGCGCTCCCGGCGGCAGGTTTCTGCTGGGCCAGCAGCCGGAGCTGCGGTGTTTGCTGCTGCATCCAGCGCAGGGTCGCCTGCTCTTTGACGATCGTTTGCTGCCACTGTGCTTCCCGACTGAGCCAGGGTTGCCAGAGTACGTACCAGATGATGCCCACAATCAGTAGCAGGCTCATGCCGATCAATAAGCGCTGTTCCCGGCGGGTGCGCTGTTGCCATAGCGCAAGAAAATCAGCCATTGTTGCCCTCCAGCGTCAGACGTCCTTCAATCCCGTCGGGGCGGGGTTTCATTTCTCCTGTCCGCACGTGAAAACCGGCCTCGGCGCGGGTGGTGAACTGCTCCAGCGCTCGCGGAGAAACCGCCGAGATATCCAGCTGTAGCGCGTTACGGGCGGCATCCCAGGTCAACGCCCGGAGCTGAATTCCCGGCGTGTCGGAGACCATATTCTGCAAGGTGCGGAGATGAGCGACCAGCGGTGAGGCGGTGGCTGTCGTTTCCAGCTGGCGCAGATGTTGCTGCATCTGCAGCCGCGGATTGGTGATGTTTTTATCGTTTTTGAACCAGTGGCGATAAAACGCCAGGCTGGCCTCCCGGGCCGCATCGGCCTGGCGGCTTAGCGAAAAGTGGTCGAGCACGACATTGCTGCTCCACAGCAGTGCCAGCACCGCGGCGGCGGCGAGCGTCGGGCGCCAGCGTTGGCCGGCTGGCTGCCAGCGATGCTTAGGCGCAAAGACTCCCTGACGTAAACAGATGCGCCGGGCCGCCGGGTTTGCCGCCGCCAGGGTGAGTAAATCCTGGGGCGCAAGCGTGGACCAGGGGGCGGTCGTGGCGGGCGGTGGGGAATAGCAATCGATCGGCGGCAGCGTTTCCCAGGCGGCGAGTAATTCCGTCAGCCACGGGTTTTCCACGGCTATACCGCACCAGCTGTCCTGGCGAATTAGCCATTGGTCGTCGGCCTGTATCGCGCTCCAGCGGTCGGGGCGGCAGGGCAGCGTCAGTACATCCGGCGTCAGCGCGAGAATTGTTAGCCCTAGCCCGTCGCAGCGGGTCAGCCAGGCGGCCATCTTTTGCCGCGCTATCGCCGCCACGGCACAGCGCTCTCGCTGGTGGTGGAGCAGCGCAAAGTGGGTTTCTTCGACGTCGGTGGCGAGCCGCTCTTCCAGCAAAAACGGCAATACCTGCTGCGGCGGTTTGCGCAGCCCCGTCGGGAGCGTGACGTCATGAAAGGCGCAGTCGCTGGCCGGGACCAGTACCCAGGCGGGATAGCGCTCCGCCAGCTCGGGAAGCGTAGTGTTATCCCCCGTGGCGGACCACTCTCCGGAAGCTTCCTGTTCCGGGTCACTCGGGCAGACCAGTCGCCAGGCGACGGGGCGCTCGGGTGCAGCAAGACGCACAATAAGCATCTCCTTCTGCGGTGTTTTATCGTGATTCATCGGCCACCCTATAGAGTCCATAGCGCCGCTGGATAATGCGGAAAGTACGACCTTCTTTTTGCAGGACGCTACGCTGCTGGTAACGCGTGCTGCCCATAACCACGGTGAAGGCGGCGACAAACCGTTCACTGTGGACCGTCAACCACGGGCGCGCGGCGGCGGTATCGCTTTGCTGTAAAGCCGGCAGCGCCAGGAAGGCGGCGACGCTGTTCCAGCCGCTGCGCGGACGATCCTGTAGTAACTGACGCGCCTGCTGGAGATTGATCCCGTCAGAAAATAGCGCCATCAGCAGAGGAGCCTGCTCTGGCCTGAGCGTATTCACGTTGAGTTGCAGGCTGTCGTCCGGCAGGGCGCAAACGTAGGGCAGCAGGCGTAGATACAGCCCCGCGTCCATCCCGTTAATCAGCCGCAGTTCGCTGACGTCCTGTATTTTCTGATTTGCAGTGAAGTATCCCGGCGAGCGCGCCATGTACACTTCATCTTCACCGCCGTTGAGCCGTGGTTCCCGGTCGCTGTCGATCCAGTCGCGCAGTGCGGCGGTGAGCTGGAGTGCGCGTAGCGGCTCTTCGCCAAGGTTTTCCAGCAGGCGGGTAAACGTGCGCGCCGGCCAGGGGAGCTCTTCGCTCTCCTCTCCGGAACCGTGATTGACCGCGTTGAGGTTAAAGCAGGCCTGACCATCGGTGATGGTCGCGTTGATCTCCCCGTCGTTGACCGTGAAACGACGTCCCTCCTGCGCCCAGTTTTGCGCCAGGTGGGTTTGATTCGGGGAGTCCAGCGCATCGCGCTGGAGCAGCGCGGCAGCCATGGTTTCCGCGCCAAGCGCATACCATTTGGCCTGTAGGTTATCGAGGGTCGTGGCGGTTTGTTGGTAGAGTCGCGCCGTGCGTTCGGTCATCGCGCTTGCCAGCACCATCATCAGGGCCAGGATCAGCAGTACCATCAGGAGCGCAACGCCGCGCTGTCGGTGGTTCATTGGCTGACTCCGGGCGTTATCAGGAACAGGCGCGTGATATCCCCGTAGCCGTCCAGCGTCAGGGTCACTTCAAGGCCCTGAGGCAGGCTTTGCGTGCTTTCCCAGCGATCCTGCCAGCGACCATCGGCATAAAAACGCAGGCGGAATGCCTGAATGCCATCTTGCAAAACGTCCACCGTCGGTTCGCTGCCGGTGAGCGGGTCCTGCTGGTCATAGCTCAGCCGTTCCAGCCGCTGCTGGCGCAGGCGGTAGCTGACGTTCTGAATCTCGGAGCGCGGCAGCATCCCCAGCGGATTTGGCCAGCCGTTGCGGCTGAAGGCTATCGCCCAGTCGTCGCTGGCAAGTTGAAAGCGCCCGGCAAAAAAGAGGCCTGCGCTCTCGCGGCTGCGGCGAGGGATTATCTGATTAAAGTCGGCGGCCATCTGGCTGAAGGTGTGCTGAAGGGCCTGTACCTGCGCTGTTTTTTCCCGGGTCAGGGTATCGGCACGGAGGACGTTTTGCAGCACCGCCATCGCAGCGATGCTCAGCGCCGCCAGAATGGCCAGCGCCAGCAGCATTTCCACGAGTGTAAAACCGCGCATCTGGCGTACCGTCATGGCTGAGTCACGTAGGTACGCAGCGAAGCGACCGGGGTCTTATCACTCTTATCATGACGGACCTCAACATCCAGCGCACGCAGCTGCGGGATCTCTGTTTCCACGCCCTGCCAGCGGATATGCCAGCGGCTTCCTGCCGCCTGTAGCGTGGTTTCAGAGCTGCTCAGCGCTGGCCAGCGGTTTTCAAGCTTGAGCTGCACCAGCTGGTTATCGGCGAGCCAGCCGGCGAGGGTTTTCTCCTCCATTCGCCCCAGGTGGCGGGTCTGCTGAAGCGTTGCCTGCATGACGGACAGCCCGGCCAGGGCGAAGACCACCAGTGCCACCATGACTTCGATAAGCGTCATCCCGGATTGCGATTTCATCCTGCGTCATCCTGTTGTACTGTGCGAACCGCGCCGCGGGCATCGACGACGATCCCTTCGGTGGCGCCGATCCGTAGCTGAAACGGCGTGACTTCGCCGCCGGGAAACAGCAGGACATCGGGCTGTTCGCCCGGCGTCCACTGGGCATCATGCGGGAAATGCAGAGTCATTTTTCCCGATGTGACCAGGCCGGAGGTGGCGACGCGACCTGACGGCAGCGGCTGCCAGCGATAGCCATACCAGCTGTCTTCTGTGCGGGTGTCCGGTTCTGCGTCATCGCGCGGTTGCAGCAGCATAAACTGCCAGCGATCGGAGTGAACCGAGATGCCAAAGAACTGCCCGGTCTGTAGTCCGCGCTCGCGGATAAAGCGCAGCTGCGTCTGAAAACGCTCAAGAGTTTGCGCCGCGTCATCCTCGCGCGATGTCGGAAACGCCAGCATTACCATGCCCGCGCTGACGCCCATCAAGAGTAAAACGAGCATCATCTCCAGTAACGTGAAGCCGCGCTGTCGCACTATTTTTTCCCGATATTCCAGTTGCCGATATCGTCATTGGTATCCGGCATCCCGTCAGGGCCAACGCTAAAGACGTCGATCTGACCGTGCTGGCCCGGGCTGAGCAGCTGATAGTCGTTGCCCCACGGGTCCTGAGGCAGGCGGCGGATATAGCCACCTTCCGGGTAGTTACGCGCCTGCGGCTCGGCGGTGGGCCGGCTGACCAGCGCCTGTAGCCCCTGTTCGCTATTGGGGTAGCGGCTGTTATCCAGTTTGTACATATCCAGCGCGCCCTCCAGCGCCACCAGATCGCTGACCACCTTCTGACGATCCGCTTTTTCTTTGTTGCCCATTAAATTGGGCACTACCAGGCTTGCAAGAATGCCGAGGATGACAATCACCACCAAAATTTCCAGTAACGTGAAGCCGCGCTGCCGTTGCATATTTTTCTCCATTTAAGACAGTTACATACTCATAAGGGTATTGAGTTGCAGGATCGGTTGCAGGATCGCCAGAACGATGAACAACACCATTCCGGCCATGGCCACCACCAGCAACGGTTCGAACAGACTGAGCGCCATCTGAATCTGTGCGCTCAGCTCACGGTCCTGATTGTCGGCAGCGCGTTCGAGCATGCCGTTGAGTTCTCCGCTCTGTTCACCGCTGGCCACCATATAACGCATCATGGGCGGGAAAAGGGCGGTCATTTCGAGGGCACGATGCAGGCTTATGCCTTCGCGTACCGACTCGGTAGCCGCCTCCAACTGACGGCGCGCCCAGGCGTTGCTCAGCACTTCTGCGCTGATCCGCATCGACAGCAGCAGCGGCACGGCGCTGGCGTTCAGAATGCTTAGGGTTCGGGCGTAGCGAGCGCTGTTGATGCTGCGCGCCACCCGGCCAGTCAGCGGCAGACGCAACAGCTGTTTGTGCCACAGCAGGCGCCGCGCGGGCTGACGTAGGGCGTAATGCAGCAGCAGGCCGCCGGCGAGCAGGGCCAACAGCAGCCAGGGGCCGGCGGTACGGACAATATCGCTGAGGGTCATCAACAGGCGGGTTGAGAACGGCAGGGCCTGCTTCATATGAACGAACTGGTCAACGACTTTAGGCACCACCGTGGAGAGTAAAATGGCGATGACGCTGACGGCGACCAGCGTCAGAACGATGGGGTAGATCATCGCCTGCAGCAGACGAGCGCGCAGCTGCTGGCGCTGTTCGGTATAGTCCGCGAGGCGGTTCAGGACGCCGTCGAGGTGACCGGAGGTTTCGCCTGCGGCCACCATGGCGCAGTACAGCTGGTCAAAGCAGCCCGGATAGCCGCGCATGGATTCCGCCAGTGAATGGCCTTCAAGCACTTTACCGCGAACGCCTGCCATCAGCGTCTTGAGGTGGGCTTTTTCGCACTGCTGTGCCACGGCATCCAGCGCTTTCTCTAACGGGATGGCGGCCGCCACCAGAGTGGCCAGCTGGCGGGTCAGCAAGGCCAGATCGCTGGCGCTGGTACGCCGCGTCAGCAGCGAGCGGGTGGACCCCGGCGTTGCCCGTGCGACGGCGTGAATCTCAAGGAGCAGCCAGCCTTTTTCACGCAGCAGCTGACGGGCGTGGCGGGCGGAATCCGCCTGCTGTACGCCGCGCTGGGTTTTGCCATGCTCATCGAGCGCCTGATAACGGAAGACTGCCATCCTAGTCTGCTTCCCCCGTTCGCTGTTCGGTCACTCTGACCACCTCTTCCCAACTGGTGATCCCGGCCAGTACCTTCTCGCGCCCGGCATCCCGTAAGGTGGTGTAGTCGGCCCCCAGTTGTTGGATCAGCGTTAATTCATTTTCTCCCCGGTGGATAGCCATACGCACGCGATCGTCAACTCGCAGCAGTTCATGGATCCCGGTGCGCCCGCGATAGCCGGTGAAACTGCATTCCGCACAGCCGACTGCCTGCCACAGCGGCGTTCCGGGTGCGACCGCCATTTGGCTGGCAGTTTGCGGATCGGCCTGCTGCGGCCGACGGCAGTGCGGGCAAAGGCGGCGCACCAGGCGCTGCGACATGACCGCCAGCAGCGAGGTGGAGAGCAAAAATGGCTCCACGCCCATATCCTGCAGGCGTGAAATGGCCCCCAGCGCGCTGTTGGTGTGGAGCGTGGAGAGCACCAGATGCCCGGTCAGCGAAGCCTGCACGGCGATCTGCGCCGTCTCGCCATCGCGGATCTCGCCTACCAGTACGACGTCCGGATCCTGACGTAAAATGGCGCGCAGCCCGCGGGCAAAGGTCATCTCCACTTTGGCATTGACCTGGGTCTGGCCGATGCCCTCCAGCTCGTATTCGACCGGGTCTTCAATGGTCATAATATTGCGCTCCCGCGCGTCGAGCCGGCTGAGGGCGGCGTACAGCGTGGTGCTCTTCCCTGAACCGGTGGGGCCGGTGACCAGAATAATGCCGTGCGGGCGGGCCATCAGGTCGTCGACCTGCCGCAGCAGCTCGGGCGGCATTCCCAGGGTGAGCAGATCGAGATTGACGCTGTTTTTGTCCAGCAAACGCAAAACCACGCGTTCGCCGTGGCTGGAGGGCAGCGTTGAGACACGTACATCGATGGCGCGCCCGCCGATGCGCAGCGCCATGCGGCCATCCTGGGGAATACGTTTTTCCGCAATGTCGAGACTGGCCATCACCTTAATACGTGAGATGAGCAGGGCGGCGAGGCGGCGCTGCGGGCGCAGGATTTCACGCAGAACACCATCCACGCGAAAGCGAATTTGCAGGTGGCGCTCGTAGGTTTCGATATGAATATCTGAGGCTTTCTCTTTGATAGCCTCGGTAAGCATGGCGTTGATCAGACGAATGATCGGCGCATCGTCTTCACTGTCCAGCAGATCGTCAGTGTCCGGCAGCTCTTCGGCCAGCGTGTATAAATCCAGCTCGTTGCCGATATCGGCCATCATGCGTCGGGCTTCCGCGGAGTCACGCTGGTAGCTGAGCACCAGCAGTTTTTCAAAATCTTCGGCGGCCACGCGTTCAATGGTAATCGGACCATCCGCGACCCGCCGGGCTTCCAGCAAGGCCGGTGCCGGCGTCCTGCTCAGGCAGCGGACATGGTGCGAGACGCCGTCGCTGAGCAGCACGATGTTGTGGGCGCGGGCGTAGGCAAAGGGCAGCAGCGGGCGGGGATCGGTCGCTGGCGTCATGGTTTGCCTCCAAGGTTGAAGGCATCAATCGCGGCGCTTATCTGGCGAAAGGCCACGGTATCCTGTTGCGGGTAGATATGCAGCCGATCGTCGCTCAGCAAGGCTTCGTTGCTCTCCTGGCCCCGCTGTTTGGTCTGGGCTTCGTTAAAGGCGTTGTACTGACCCGCAGACGCCTGGCGATAGCTATCGCGATCGCGGATGATCGTCGGGCGGATGAACAGCATCAGGTTACGTTTGGAGACTTTCTTGCTGCTGGAGCGGAACAGGGCGCCGATAACCGGAATATCACCTAGCAAAGGGACCTTATCGGCAGTATCGGTGACGCTTTTATCCAGCAGCCCGCCGACGACTACCGTTTCGCCGCTGCCCACCAGGACCGCGTTATTGACCGTACGGGTGTTGAAGGTGGCCCCTAAATCCGAGCTGGTGCTGGAGGCGGAATCCGCGACGCTGGACACCTCCTGTTCGATCTCCAGCAGCACCGAATCACCTTCGTTGATCTGCGGTTTGACCTTCAGCTTGATGCCGACGGTTTTACGCTCAACGGTGTTAAAGATGTTATCCCCGGATGTGGTTTGCGATCCGCTAAGCACCGGTACTTCCTGCCCGACGTTAAAGGTGGCTTCCATGTTGTCGAGGGTGACGATGCTGGGGGTGGCGAGAATATCGTTTTTGCTACTGCTGGAGAGCGCGGTCAGCAGCATCGCCCAGTTGCCCTGATAGAACCCGGCGGCAATGCCGTTAAAAGAGCTTAACGCGCTGGCAAGCGAACTGGTGACCGTGCCGTCTTTGTTGTATTGATTGGCGCCGGCAATGACTGTCGACATCGGCAGGCCGCTGTTGTTGAACTGGGTCATCCCGGCATTTTTATTCGCCCACTGGACGCCGAGATTGAGGCCGTCGGCGTCCTGAACTTCGGCAATAATCGCTTCAACCAGCACCTGCGGACGGCGAATATCCAGCTGGGCTATCACCCGCTCCAGGTCGTTCATGACGTCCGGCGCAGCGGTAACAATCAGGGCGTTGGTCTGGCCATGGGCTTTGATAATTATATTTTTATCCAGCGCTGCCACCGGCTTCGCACTCTGTTTTTCACTTTGCATCGTGCTACTGATGCCGGTTAAAACCTCCACCAGATCGGCGGCTTTGGCGTATTTCAGATAGATAACTTTGGTGTTGCCCTGCACCGCCTGTTGACGGTCGAGCTGCTTAATCATGGTGATAATGCGCTGGCGTGAATTGGGTTCGCCGCTCACCAGCACGGAATTGGTACGTTCGTCGGCGACGACGTTCGCGACCATCGAGCCGGGAAGCGCCGATTTACTGGTATCTTTGTTCAGCTCGGTGACCAGTTTGACCACGTCGGCGGCGGAGGCCCACGACAGCGGGACCGTCACCACGCTGCGATCGCCTGCGTTATCAACGCGTTCGACAATGGTCAGCAGGCGTTTGATCACCGCAGCCCGTCCGGTCATGAGCAGGACGTTGGAGGGTTCGTAGTGTACGACGCTGCCTGCGCCGGCGTTATCGTTGAGCTGGCGCAGCAGCGGCGCCAAATCACGTGCGGCGACGTTGGTTAGCGGCACCACGCGGGTCACGACCTCATCTCCTTCGCCGGGCGCGGCATCGCTGGCGACCGGGACCGCCGCGGTTTTGGCATCTTTTGAACGAACCACTTTGAGCACGCCGTTATTCATATTGATAACGGCAAAACCATAGACATCCAGCACGCTAAGAAAAAACTGATAATATTGTTCTTCATTGAGCATATCGTAGCTGCGGACGGTAATTGTCCCGCGTACGCTGGGGTCAATAATCACCGTTTTATTCAGGTTTTTGCTTACGGTATTAATAAATTCCTGAATATCCGTCCCTTTAAAGCTGGCGGAAAATTCTTCAGCACAGACCGGTCTGAATAACAGCGAGCTGAATATCATCAGGGTGGTGAAAATCAGGCGGAAAATCGTTGCATGTGCCAATTATTCATCCCTCAAAGCTAAATAGATATCCTGTCGCTGCCCTTCGCGTTCGACGGTAAGCGTTATTTCGCTAAGCTCAGGAAGCTGTTTTAATGCCTGCTGAGCCTGTTGCCGATCGCGAAGATCAAGCCCGTTCAAGGCGACCGCCAGATCGTTTTCATGTAAACCTGATTCACGGAAAAGCGTGGGGTCTTTTCCCGGGTTAAGCCGATATCCACTGAGTTGCTCATTAACCATCACCGGTGAAATATTGAGATAATTAAGGATATTTTGCGGCTGCTGGCGGATCTGGCTGAGGCGCGGATTCACCGCTGCGCCTGGCGAGGTATTCGCTTTTGCCATACCGTCATCAGCCAGCAAAATTGCTTCATTTCGGCCCCGATAGTTCACGATAATGCGATCGCTCATAATCGCGACGATTCGGGCTTCATTCCCCGGTGTGCTGTCGCCGGTCATCAGGCTAACTTGTTGATTACCTTTTGCCATAATGACAATCGAACGGGCTGGATCGCTGCTGGCGAGCAGGCCGGTAATCCGCAGCTTCAGCGCTGAGAGTGGGGCCTGTTCCAGGCTGCCGTCATGAGCTGATGGCGGCGGTTTTTTTTCTGCACGACCGAACAGCGTGAATGCCGGTAATTCAGTTTTTGGCATCGCGATTGCTGCAGAAGCCTGCGCTGCGTCATTCATCGCGATATCCGGAGAATGAGTCGGGAATACCATTCGCCAGCTTAATTTCGCCAGCTGTTGGCCAATCAGTAATAAGGTGATGAGCATGGCAATATGCGGTGCGTGATGAATGTTTTTTTTATTTATTAGTGTTAAGCGCATCACAGAAATATATCTTTTTATTCCATCGCTCATTTTATTTCCCTCGAGGCGGCACAGTACCCCTACCTATATTGGTGGGTGGCTTTTTTATATTGCGAGCTTTTATTGCGAGAAACTGGATTTGTCGTCGCGAAGCATAATGAATTTCACTATCCGGGTCGTCATTCCCTTTTGAGTTTTACTCCCCCGGCCACCTACGCCCCCCCATTAATTGTTAATGGATGATTGAACCGGAGAAAACAAAAATATCTAATTGCGACGCTTTACAGATAAACATCTTTTCTTACCTTTCATAATTTATTAAGCATATTAGGGACTATCGAATGCTCAGATATACCTGTAATGCCCTATTCCTTGGCTCGTTGATTTTACTTAGCGGCTGCGATAATAGTTCTTCATCTTCTTCCTCTGGCTCACCTGATAACCCCGGCAATCCTGATAATCAGGATGTTGTTGTTCGTTTACCCGATGTGGCGGTTCCTGGTGAAGCCGCGATGGCGTCGGCGAATCAGGCCGTTATTCATCTGGTCGATATTGCCGGGATAACCGGTACCAGTGCGGCGGATTACAGCAGTAAGAACCTGTATCTTTGGAATAATGAAACCTGCGATGCATTAAGCGCGCCGATGGCTGACTGGAATGACGTCAGCACCACGCCGGCAGGGAGTGATAAATACGGCCCGTATTGGGTCATTCCGCTGAATAAAGAGAGCGGTTGCATTAACGTCATTGTCAGAGATGGCACCAACAAGCTGATCGACAGCGACCTGCGCGTGTCCTTTGGCGACTTTACCGACCGTACGGTATCGGTGATTGCCGGCAGCAATGCTATCTATGACTCTCGCGCCGATGCGTTCCGCGCCGCCTTCGGCGTGGCGCTTGCCGAAGCCCACTGGGTCGATAAAACGACGCTGCTGTGGCCGGCTGGTGAAGACAAGCCTGTCGTACGCTTGTACTACAGCCACAGCAGCAAAGTGGCGGCAGATAGCGAAGGGAAATTTACCGACAGCTACCTGAAACTGACGCCAACCACCGTCAGCCAGCAGGTCAGCATGCGTTTCCCGCAGCTTTCCGGCTATGCGGCGTTTAAACTGCCCGATGACGCCAAAACCGCCGATTTGCTTCAAGGTGAAACCGTCGCGATTGCTGCCGAGAAAGACGGCGTGCTGATCTCCGCCACCCAGGTGCAAACGGCGGGTGTCCTGGATGATATCTATGCGCAGGCGGCGGAAGCGCTGAATTACGGTGCGCAGATGAGCGATGGCGGAGTTAGTTTCCGTCTGTGGGCGCCTACCGCACAGCAGGTCGATCTGGTTATCTACAGCGCGGATAAAAAAGTGGTGGCCAGCCATCCGATGACCCGTGACAGCGCATCTGGCTCCTGGGCCTGGCAGGGCGGCAGCGACCTGAAAGGGGCGTTTTACCGCTACGCGCTGACGGTTTACCATCCGCAGTCGCGCCAGGTTGAACAGTATGAAGTCACCGACCCGTACTCCCATAGCTTATCCACTAACTCGGAATACAGTCAGGTCGTTGACCTTAACGACAGCGATCTTAAGCCGGAAGGCTGGGATAGCCTGGCGATGCCTCATGCCCAGAAGACCAAAGCCGATCTCGCGAAAATGACGATTCATGAATCGCACATTCGCGATCTTTCTGCCTGGGATCAGACCGTTCCTGCTGAGCTGCGCGGTAAATATCTCGCGCTCACAGCCCAGGACAGCAATATGGTGCAGCATCTGAAAAAGCTGTCCAGCTCGGGCGTCACCCACGTTGAACTGCTGCCGGTCTTCGATCTGGCGACGGTCAACGAGTTCAGCGATAAAGTCGCCGATATCCAGCAGCCGTTCAGTCACCTGTGTGAAATCAACAGCGCGGTGAAGAGCAGCGAATTTGCCGGTTATTGCAGCAGCGGCTCTTCCGTTGAAGAGGTGCTCAATCAGCTCAAGCAGAATGATAGCCAGGACAACCCGCAGGTTCAGGCGCTGAACACCCTTGTGGCGCAGACGGACTCCTATAACTGGGGTTACGATCCGTTCCACTATACGGTGCCGGAAGGCTCGTATGCGACCAATCCGGAGGGCACGACGCGCATTAAAGAGTTCCGTACCATGATTCAGGCGATTAAGCAGGATCTGGGAATGAACGTCATTATGGACGTCGTGTATAACCATACTAATGCCGCGGGGCCAACTGACCGTACATCGGTACTGGATAAAATTGTCCCCTGGTACTATCAGCGTCTGAACGAAACCACCGGTAGCGTTGAGTCGGCCACCTGCTGTTCGGATTCTGCGCCAGAGCATCGTATGTTTGCGAAGCTTATCGCCGATTCGCTGGCGGTGTGGACCACCGACTATAAGATTGATGCTTTCCGTTTCGACTTGATGGGCTACCACCCGAAAGCGCAGATTTTGTCGGCGTGGGATCGCGTGAAAGCGTTAAATCCGGATATCTATTTCTTTGGCGAGGGCTGGGATTCTAATCAGAGCGACCGCTTTGATATCGCGTCGCAAATCAATCTGAAAGGAACCGGTATTGGTACCTTCTCCGATCGTCTGCGCGACTCCGTGCGCGGCGGTGGTCCGTTTGATTCCGGTGATGCGCTGCGTGAAAACCAGGGCGTCGGCAGCGGTGCCGGGGTTCTGCCTAACGAGATTACCCGCCAGAGCGATGACGATGTGCGCCACCTGGCCGATCTGACCCGTCTGGGGATGGCCGGCAACCTTGCTGATTTTATTCTGATTGATAAAGACGGCGCGGTGAAAAAAGGCAGCGAGATCGACTATAACGGCGCACCTGGCGGCTACGCAGCCGACCCGACGGAAGTCGTCAACTATGTCTCTAAGCACGACAACCAGACCCTGTGGGACATGATTACCTATAAAGCCGCGCAGCAGGCCGATCTGAATACGCGCGTGCGGATGCAGGCGGTATCGCTGGCGACGGTGATGTTGGGCCAGGGGATCGCCTTTGATCAGCAGGGTTCTGAACTGCTGCGCTCTAAATCCTTTACCCGTGACTCGTATGATTCCGGTGACTGGTTTAACCGCGTTGATTATGCCATGCAGGACAATAACTTTAACGTCGGGATGCCGCGCAGCAGTGATGATGGCAGTAACTATGACCTGATTTCCCGCGTTAAGGAGATGGTTGCCACCCCTGGCGAGACGGAATTACAGCAAATGACCGCCTTCTATCAGGAGCTGACTCAGCTGCGTAAATCATCCCCGCTGTTCACTTTAGGTGACGGAAGTGCGGTCATGAAGCGCGTTGATTTCCGTAATACCGGGCCCGAGCAGCGCGCAGGTCTGCTGATCATGACCATCGACGATGGCGCGCAGGCAGGGGCGAGCCTCGATAGCCGGCTTGATGGCCTGGTTGTGGCGATTAACGCAGCACCTGAGAGCCGGACTCTGGATGACTTTACCGGTGACAATCTGCAGCTGAGCCAAATCCAGCAAGCTGCCGGTGACGGCTCGCTGGCGAGCGGCGTGGAGATCGCGGCCAATGGCACGATCACGCTCCCGGCCTGGTCCGTGGTGGTACTGGAAAAACCTCAGGGCGATGCCCAGGGGACGGGCCTGCCGGTAAGCAGTAAGTAATGGCGGGACATTTGACAGGCTCCGGCTAAATGAGCCTGATAGCCCGGCAGTTGTCGCCGGGCTATCGTTTTACGGGTAAAGGAGAGAGCGTGATCGTTCCCGATGAGAAAGCGTGCCGTTTGCCTGCTCTGATTGCGCGCGATGGCGAACCACCGGTGGTCGTTGGACGTATGGTGCAGGTGCCGTATCTGACCGTACCCGTCTACGCTGCGCTGTTGATTGCCCTGGGTTGGTTTGCTGGCGAGCAGTGGCGTAATCCTCCCGCGACGTCAACGTTGATAGTGCCCGTGGCACATGCTGCGCTGGTGCCGATAGCACCTCCCACGCAAAAAAAGGTTAAACCGGTAGCGGCCTCGTCACCTGAGAAAGCAAAACCGAAACCAGAGGTTATCATCGATGAAGATAATCTGCCCGCACTGCGCTACAGCGCGCATGTTTTCGCCTCATCTGCGGAGAAACGCAGCATCGTTTTAAATGGTCAGTCCTGGAAAGAAGGGGAATCGCCGCTGCCGAATCTGGTCGTCGAGCAGATTCAGCAGGATCTAACGGTATTCAGCTTTAATGGTAAAACTTTTACGCTTGCTGCTCTGGACGACTGGCCGGGAGGTATTATTGAAGATAGCCCGCAAGGGGAATAAACTGGTGCGAAATAAAAAAGCGGCGGGGCTATATTTTCATTTTATTAGCTGCGTAAGCTATCAATAAACGGTGCCAGCTGGCGATTAAACTGGCTGCATTTTGTGGCTTCCGGCGTACTGTCCCGCTGCAGCTGCTGATACATTTGCGTGCTGCGCTGGCTGAGCGTTGCGTAATCAATATTACTCCATCCTCTCTTTTTTCCCACATTCCATGCTGCGCGATCGAGCGCTTCATCGGCGGGAAGGTCGCTACGGTTGCATTTGTTTTTCAGATAGCGCGCGCCTGCCGCTACGGAGGAGAGCTGATCCAGCTGCGCTTCATTGCTGACGGTAGGGCTTAGCGTAGACGAACGGTTCTGCTGGCAGCCCGCGAGAGTGGCAACCATGAGCAGCGGAAATATAATGGAAGTTCGCATAATATATTAAACAGATCCGGTTAACTGAAGGACAGTTTAACAAATATTTCCATGCTGTCATCAGGAAATATTATTATGAATATTTGTTAAGGCGCTCCCGTTTTTATCGCCAAATGGCGTAAGGTTTCTCTTTACTTCTTGCCAAAATATTTCTTGTCATAGTCGGAATATAATATTTACCCGGCGCTGGCTTTTTTGTTTTTTTTATCTGTGAAGATGCTCCTGGCAGAACGTAACGGCGGTGAGCGATAGGTAATATTTTTATGTTATTAAAAAACATAATATTTTCGCTTTTGTTACGCCATGAGGGAGTAAAATGCTGGTTAAGCCTGTCCCGGTTTAGTGCTATCCTGTGTCGCCTGGACTATTCGTGCTATGTCCCAAAATTCTCGTCAGGCGATGTGTGTAACATGATGATTTATATTATGTATTATAAAAATAGTGCATAAGCGTACGTCATGACCACGCCGTGAGACGCCGAGCGCGCGAAGCGCCGTGATACAGAGATGGTTGCCTGCTGGTTGAGACCTCCGGGCGTGAATTTGAGAGATATCTTCTTCCTCTCTTAAGAGGAAGTATTGAGAATCAGGCTTTTACGCCTGAAAGTTGCGGAGAAAAAGCATGGCGGGAGATGACCGCGAGCCTATCGGACGTAAGGGAAAACCCTCGCGTCCGGCAAAACAAAAAGTGACTCGTCGTCGGGTTCGGGATGAGGACTACGACGATGATGATTACGACGATGATTATGAGGATGAAGAGCCGATGCCGAAGAAAGCGAAAGGCAAAGCGAACAAGCCTCGCCGTAAACGTACCTGGCTATGGCTGCTGTTCAAGCTAGGGATCGTGGTCGCGGTGCTGGTTGCCGCCTACGGTGTTTACCTCGATCAGAAAATCCGTAGCCGCATCGACGGCAAAGTCTGGGAGCTTCCGGCGGCGGTCTATGGCCGCATGGTTAACCTCGAACCGGATATGCAGATCAGCAAAAACGAAATGGTTCGTCTGCTGAATGCCACACAGTACCGTCAGGTCAGCGCGATGACGCGCCCGGGCGAGTACACCGTGCAGGCCAACAGCATCGAGATGATCCGCCGCCCGTTTGATTTCCCTGACAGTAAGGAAGGGCAGGTGCGCGCGCGTCTGACCTTTGACGGCGATCACCTGGAAACGATTGAGAATATGGAGAATAACCGCCAGTTCGGTTTCTTCCGTCTCGATCCGCGGCTGATCACCATGCTGCAGTCGGCAAACGGCGAACAGCGTTTGTTTGTGAAACGCAGCGGCTTCCCGGATCTGCTGGTGGATACGCTGCTGGCGACCGAAGACCGCCATTTCTACGAGCACGACGGCATTAGCCTGTACTCGATTGGGCGTGCGGTCCTGGCGAACCTGACGGCAGGGCGCACCGTGCAGGGGGCGAGTACCCTGACTCAGCAGCTGGTGAAAAACCTGTTCCTTTCCAGCGAGCGTTCCTACTGGCGTAAAGCGAACGAAGCCTATATGGCGCTGATCGTTGATGCCCGCTACAGCAAGGATCGTATCCTTGAGCTGTATATGAACGAGGTGTATCTCGGTCAGAGTGGCGACAACGAAATTCGCGGCTTCCCGCTGGCGAGCCTCTATTACTTTGGCCGTCCGGTCGAAGAGCTGAGCCTCGATCAGCAGGCGCTGCTGGTTGGGATGGTAAAAGGGGCATCGATTTACAACCCGTGGCGTAATCCGAAGCTGGCACTGGAACGACGCAACCTGGTGCTGCGTCTGCTGCAGCAGCAGAACGTGATCGATCAAGAGCTGTATGACATGCTGAGCGCGCGTCCGCTGGGCGTGCAGCCGCGCGGTGGCGTTATCTCCCCGCAACCGGCGTTTATGCAGATGGTGCGTCAGGAGCTGCAGGCGAAGCTGGGCGACAAGGTGAAAGATCTCTCCGGCGTGAAGATCTTTACCACCTTTGACTCCGTTGCGCAGGATGCCGCAGAAAAAGCGGCGACCGACGGCATTCCGGCATTGAAGAAACAGCGTAAGCTGCCGGATCTCGAAACCGCGATGGTAGTGGTTGACCGCTTCACGGGTGAAGTGCGGGCGATGGTTGGCGGTGCGGAGCCGCAGTTTGCTGGCTATAACCGTGCCATGCAGGCTCGCCGTTCAATCGGTTCTCTGGCGAAGCCGGCGACCTACCTGACGGCGCTGAGCTTGCCGAATCAGTATCGCCTGAACACCTCGATTGCCGATGCACCCATCACTATCCGTTTGCCAAACGGTCAAACCTGGTCCCCGCAGAACGACGATCGTCGCTTTAGCGGTCAGGTGATGCTGGTTGATGCGCTGACGCGCTCGATGAACGTGCCGACGGTTAACCTCGGGATGGCGCTGGGCCTGCCGGCGATAACCGACACCTGGGTCAAACTGGGGGCGCCGAAAGATCAGCTTAACCCGGTACCGGCGATGATTCTCGGGGCGCTGAACCTGACGCCTATCGAAGTCGCGCAGGCGTTCCAGACCATCGCCAGCGGCGGCAACCGCGCAACGCTTTCGGCGCTGCGTTCGGTCATTGCTGAAGATGGTACCGTACTGTATCAGAGCTACCCGCAGGCAGAGCGTGCGGTGCCGGCGCAGGCGGCGTACATGACCCTGTGGACGATGCAGCAGGTTGTGCTGCGCGGTACCGGCCGTCAGCTTGGTGCGAAGTATCCGGGTCTGCACCTGGCGGGGAAAACCGGGACCACCAACAATAACGTCGATACCTGGTTCGCCGGGATTGACGGGAGCCAGGTCACCATTACCTGGGTGGGCCGCGACAACAACCAGCCGACGAAGCTCTACGGTGCCAGCGGGGCAATGTCCATTTACCAGCGCTATCTGGCTAACCAGACACCGACTCCGTTGGCACTGACGGCGCCGGAAGATGTGGTGGATATGGGCGTGGACAGCAACGGCAACTTCGTGTGTAGCGGAGGAATGCGTACGCTTCCGGTCTGGACCACCACGCCGGATGCGCTGTGTCGCCAGGGCGAGCAGATGCAACAGCAGCAGCTGGAGCAGCAGCAGCAGAACAATCCGTTCAATCAGTCCGGGCAGCAGCAACAGCAGCAGCCAGCGACTCAGCAGCAACAGCCGCCGAAGCAGGAAAAGAGCGATGGCGTAGCGGGCTGGATTAAGGACATGTTCGGCAGCAACTAATTGCCGGTCTGAACAAGCCCTCTGATGCAAACGTATCAGAGGGCTTTTTTATTTCTGCACATTACTTAACAGGCACTTAACTCCACAATAACTGCCTGGTTATTATTTCATCCTTCAGCATTCACCGCGCCCATATCACTTGCCTTGCATTCCGCGTTTCGCCTATTATGACAACGGTCATAATAATAATTCTCGTTTACGTTATCATTCACTTTCATCAGAGATATACCAATGGCGCGTCCAAAAACTGCTCAGCCAAATCACTCGCTGCGTAAAATCGCAGTTGTAGTAGCCACGGCGGTTAGCGGCATGTCTGTCTATGCACAGGCAGCAGTTGAACCGAAAAAAGAAGAAACTATCACCGTTATCGCGGCACCTGCCGACCAGGAAAGCGCCTGGGGGCCAGCGCCGACGATTGCGGCGAAGCGTTCAGCTACTGCGACCAAAACCGATACCCCGATTGAAAAGACACCGCAGTCTATCTCCGTCGTAACCCGCGCCGAGATGGACATGAAGCAGCCGACCACGGTGAAAGAGGCGCTGGCCTATACGCCGAGCGTCTTTTCTACCCGCGGCAGCTCGACGACCTATGACGTAGTGACCATTCGCGGCTTCACGACTTCATCGACGGTCAATACCAACCAGTATCTGGACGGCATGAAGCTGCAGGGGAATAACTACTCTGAAGCGTCGATGGACCCTTACTTCCTCGAGCGCGTGGAAGTGATGCGTGGGCCAACGTCTGTGCTGTATGGCAACAGCAACCCAGGCGGTATCGTCAGCATGGTGAGCAAGCGCCCGACGACCGAACCGCTGAAAGAAATTCAGTTCAAAATGGGTACGGATAACCTGTGGCAGACCGGTTTTGATTTCAGCGATGCCATCGATGATAACGGCGTATGGTCGTATCGACTGACCGGTTTAGGCCGCAGCCAGGATGCGCAGCAGCAGATGGCGAAATCGACCCGCTATGCGGTCGCACCGTCCTTCAGCTGGCGCCCGGATGATAAAACCGATTTCACTTTCCTGAGCAACTTCCAGAACGATCCGTATGCAGGTTACTACGGTTGGTTGCCTCGTGAAGGGACCGTGGTGCCGTATTACGACGCCAACGGCAACGCGCATAAACTGCCGACCGATTACAACGAAGGCGAGCCGGATAACAAGATGTCCCGCCGTCAGCAGATGGTTGGCTACAGCTTCTCGCACCAGTTCGATGATACCTTCACTGTACGCCAGAACCTGCGCTATACCGACGTGAAGACGCTGTATCGCTCCGTCTACGGGAATGGTTATTCGGCCCCGGGCCAAATCAACCGTGCCTACGTGCGTTCTGATGAAAACCTCAACACGTTTACCGTGGATACCCAGCTGCAGTCCAACTTTGCGACCGGGGCGGTCAGCCATACGCTGTTGACCGGCGTTGATTACTCGCGCATGCGTAACGATGTGAATGCCGATTACGGTTCTGCCGATCCTGTCAGCATGAGCAACCCGCAGTACGGCGATGCTAACGTCAATGTGAACTTCCCTTACGCGGTGTTGAACCGCATGGAGCAGACCGGCCTGTATGCCCAGGATCAGCTGGAATGGGACAAATGGGTGATGACGCTGGGCGGTCGCTATGATTACGCAATGGCTTCAACGCTGACGCGTTCTTCTAACGATCTCGCGGAAAACCACGATCAGCAGTTTACCTGGCGCGGCGGCATTAACTATCTGTTCGACAACGGGATCTCTCCGTACTTCAGCTATAGCCAGTCTTTCGAACCGGTTTCCGGTTCTTCGCGTGAAGGTAAGCCGTTCGATCCTTCCCGTGGTGAGCAGTATGAAGCGGGGGTGAAATACGTTCCGAAAGATATGCCGGTGGTCGTGACCGCGGCGGTTTATCAGCTGACCAAAGATAAAAACCTGACGGCAGATCCTAATGATCCGTATGGAATTTATAGCATTCAAACGGGTGAAATTCGCTCGCGTGGCTTTGAGCTGGAAGCGAAAGCGGCGGTCAATGCCAATATCAACCTGACCGCGGCCTATAGCTATACCGATGCAGAATACACCGAAGACACCGTATTCAAAGGTAAACGTCCGGCGGAAGTACCGCGCAATATGGCATCGCTGTGGGCGGATTATACCTTCCATGAGACCGCGCTTAGCGGGCTGACGGTCGGTGCTGGTGCGCGTTATATCGGCTCAACGGTCAGCTACTATAAAAATGATACGGATACCGGAAAGAAAAACGACTCCTTCAACGTAGCCGGCTATGCATTGATGGATGCCACGGTGAAATACGATCTCGCGCGCTTTGGTCTGCCGGGCTCGTCGGTTGGGATCAACGTGAACAACCTGTTCGATCGTGAATACGTTTCCAGCTGCTACAGCGAGTACGCGTGCTACTGGGGCGCAGGACGTCAGGTTATTGCGACCGGAACCTTCCGCTTCTAATCACTTAACGGGCGCGGTTCGCCGCGCCGTTCACCAGGTCGCCGCTATGCAGGAAAACTCTCCGCACTCCGATACCACGTTTTCGTTGAATCGCGTTACCTTTCGCGTACCCGGCCGTACGCTGCTGCATCCTCTCTCCTTAACTTTCCCGGCGGGAAAAGTGACGGGGCTGATTGGTCATAACGGCTCCGGTAAATCCACATTGCTGAAAATGCTCGGTCGCCATCAGCCGCCGTCGGAAGGCGATGTGCTGTTGGACGGCCAGCCGCTGGATAGCTGGAGCAGCAAAGCTTTTGCCCGCAAAGTGGCCTATTTACCGCAGCAGTTGCCGCCGGCAGAAGGGATGACGGTGCGCGAGCTGGTGGCCATTGGCCGCTATCCGTGGCACGGTGCTCTGGGGCGTTTCGGCGCCGCCGACCGGGAAAAAGTTGAAGAGGCGATTGCGCTGGTCGGCCTGAAGCCGCTGGCACACCGGTTGGTTGACAGCCTGTCCGGCGGTGAACGTCAGCGTGCGTGGATAGCCATGCTGGTGGCGCAGGACAGCCGCTGTTTACTGCTGGATGAACCCACCTCGGCGCTGGATATTGCGCATCAGGTTGATGTGCTGGCGCTGGTGCATCGTTTGAGCCAGCAACGCGGGTTAACGGTGATTGCCGTCCTGCATGATATCAACATGGCTGCCCGTTACTGTGATTATCTGGTCGCGTTACGCGGCGGGGAGATGATTGCCCAGGGAACGCCGGCGGAGCTGATGCGCAGCGAAACGCTGGAGCAAATTTACGGCATTCCGATGGGTATTCTGCCGCATCCGGCGGGTAGCGCGCCGGTAAGCTTTGTATATTGATGGAAAAGACCCCTTTGATGACCCGTCGCCGCCTGCTGACGGCGATGGCCCTGTCGCCGCTGCTGTGGCAGATGCGCGGCGCTCAGGCTGCAACTCTTGACCCGCAGCGTATTGTGGCGCTGGAGTGGCTGCCGGCGGAACTCCTGCTGGCTCTCGGCGTAACGCCCTACGGCGTGGCCGATATCCCGAACTATAACCTGTGGGTGAATGAACCGACGCTGCCGGCTTCGGTGATTGACGTCGGGCTGCGTACGGAGCCGAATCTGGAGCTACTCACGCAGATGAAACCGTCGTTTATCGTCTGGTCGGCCGGGTATGGACCGTCGGCGGAGAAGCTGGCGCGAATTGCTCCGGGGCGCGGATTCACCTTCAGCGACGGTAAACGACCGCTGCTGATGGCGCAGCAATCCCTCAACGAGATGGCCGAGCTGATTGGCCGACAGCAGGCGGCGAAGCTCCATCTGGCGGAATTTGATGCTCTGATGGAGAGCCTGCGTCCGCGTTTCGCCCGGCGCGGCGATCGCCCGCTGCTGATGATCACCTTACTCGATCCTCGCCATGTCCTGGTTTTCGGCCATAACTGCCTGTTCCAGGAAGTGCTCGATCGCTTTGATATTAAAAACGCCTGGCGTGGTGAAACCGCCTTCTGGGGCAGCGTCAGCGTCGGTATCGACCGGCTGGCCGGCTACAAAGAGGCAGATGTTATCTGTTTTGACCATGGTAATCAGGCGGAAATGAACCAGTTGATGAATACGCCGCTATGGCGGGCGATGCCGTTTGTTCGCGAAGGGCGCTTCCAGCGCGTTCCGGCGGTCTGGTTTTATGGCGCGACGCTGTCGGCGATGCATTTTGCCCGCGTACTGGCGGATGCCCAGGGAGAGCCGGCATGAGATCGCGCATTTCTCCTCTGGCGGCTCTGCTGCTGACGGTGCTGGTATTTGCCGCGTTCGGCCTTAGCGTCTTCAATCTTCAGGCTGTGCTGCCGCAAAACGAATGGCGTCAGGCATTGTGGCAACCGGATATCGATAACATTGCCCAGATGCTGTTCCACTACAGCCTGCTGCCGAGGCTGGCAGTATCGTTGCTGGTTGGCGCGGGACTGGGGCTGGTGGGCGTGCTGTTCCAGCAGGTACTGCGTAACCCGCTGGCGGAACCGACGACCCTCGGGGTTGCTACCGGCGCCCAACTGGGCATGACGGTAACGACGCTGTGGGCAATTCCCGGCGTACTGGCTTCGCAGTTCGCCGCGCTGGCGGGGGCGTGTCTTGTCGGGGCGCTGGTCTTCGGCGTTTCGTGGGGGAAACGGCTCTCGCCGGTGACCCTGATTCTGGCCGGTCTGGTGGTTAGCCTGTACTGTGGGGCACTGAACCAACTGATGGTGATTTTCCATCACGATCAGCTGCAAAGCATGTTTCTGTGGAGCACCGGTACGCTCACGCAAACCGACTGGAGCGTGGTGCAACGTCTGTGGC
The DNA here is from genome assembly GCF_051131765.1 of Klebsiella sp. I138. Taxonomy (NCBI): domain Bacteria; kingdom Pseudomonadati; phylum Pseudomonadota; class Gammaproteobacteria; order Enterobacterales; family Enterobacteriaceae; genus Klebsiella; species Klebsiella sp. I138. The sequence goes on along the minus strand of NZ_CP180447.1, from coordinate 3,159,108 downwards.
CGCAGCTGCTCGGCGGCGTTATCTTAACGCTGCTGCTGCTGCGTCCGCTCACGCTGATGGGGCTTGATGATGGCGTGGCGCGTAACCTCGGACTGGCGCTTTCTCTGGCGCGACTGGCAACGCTGACGCTGGCGATTATTATCAGCGCGATGCTGGTGAACGCGGTGGGGATTATTGGCTTTATCGGCCTGTTTTCGCCGCTGCTGGCGAAAATGCTCGGCGCCCGCCGCCTGCTGTCGCGTCTGTTGCTGGCGGCGCTGATCGGCGCGCTTATTCTCTGGCTGTCGGACCAAATTATTCTGTGGCTTGCCCGGGTGTGGAGGGAAGTGTCCACCGGCTCCGTGACGGCGCTGATCGGCGCGCCGCTGCTGCTGTGGCTGTTACCCCGCCTGCGCAGCATCAGTGCTCCGGTGATGAATGGCGGCGATAACGTGCCGCTGGAGCGGCAAAACGTACTGGGGTTTGTGCTCGGCGGCGCGCTGATTCTGCTGCTGGCGCTGATCGTTGCGCTGGCCTTTGGCCGGGATGCTCAGAGCTGGCAATGGGCGAGCGGTACGCTGCTGGATCAGCTAATGCCGTGGCGCTGGCCGCGGATCCTCTCCGCGCTCTTCGCCGGAGTCATGCTGGCGGTCGCCGGCTGTATTATCCAGCGATTGACCGGTAACCCAATGGCCAGCCCGGAAGTCCTGGGCATCAGCTCCGGCGCAGCCTTTGGTATTGTCATGATGCTGTTTTTCGTTCCCGGCAACGCTTTTGGCTGGCTGCTGCCCGCCGGTAGCCTGGGCGCGGCGGCGACGCTGCTGGTTATCCTGATTGCTGCCGGGCGCGGAGGCTTCTCGCCGCACCGGATGCTGCTGGCGGGGATGGCGCTCAGCACCGCCTTCACCATGCTGCTGATGATGTTGCAGGCCAGCGGCGATCCGCGGATGGCGCAGATTCTGACGTGGATTTCCGGGTCGACTTACAGCGCCACACCGGAGATGGTGGTGCGCAGCGGGATCGCGATGGTGCTGCTGCTGGCTCTGGCTCCGCTGTGCCGACGCTGGTTGACGATTCTGCCGCTGGGCGGCGAGGCCGCACGGGCTGTAGGTATGGCGCTAACGCCGTCGCGGATCGGTTTGCTGCTGCTGGCTGCTTGCCTGACGGCGACCGCCACGTTGACTATCGGTCCGTTAAGTTTTGTCGGGTTGATGGCACCGCATATCGCGCGAATGATGGGATTTCGCCGCACGATGCCGCAGATGGTGATGGCCGGGCTGATCGGTGGACTGCTGCTGGTCTTTGCCGACTGGTGCGGGCGGATGATGATGTTCCCGTATCAGATCCCGGCAGGTCTGCTGTCGACCTTTATCGGCGCACCGTACTTTATCTATCTACTGAGAAAACAGAGCCGGTAATTCTCCGCGGTGGCGCGTCGCTTACCGGCGACAAAAACACAGGCCGGGCAAGCGAAGCGCTGCCCGGCATTGAATTACAGCTTCGCGAACGCGTTGCGGGCGGCGGCGATGGTATCGTTGATATCATCAGGGCTGTGGGCAATCGACATAAAGCCGGCTTCAAACGCCGATGGCGCCAGATAGACACCTTCGTCCAGCATCAGGTGGAAGAAACGTTTAAAGCGTTCAACATCACACTTCAACACATCCTGATAGCAGGTCACCGTTTCGGCATCGGTAAAGAAGAGGCCGAACATACCGCCCACATTATTGACCACCAGCGGAATGCCCGCTTCGCGTGCGGCATCCAGCAGCCCCTGAGAGAGCTGATTGGTTAAATCCGTGAGCGTTTCGTGGACGCCCGGCTGCGCGACTTCACTCAGGCAGGCAAAACCGGCCGCCATCGCAATCGGGTTCCCGGACAGCGTCCCTGCCTGATATACCGGGCCGGTTGGCGCCAGGGCATCCATCACATCACGACGACCACCAAACGCGCCTACCGGCATGCCGCCCCCGATGATTTTGCCCAGACAGGTCAGGTCCGGCACCACGTCGTAGTATGACTGCGCGCCGGCCAGCGCCACGCGGAAGCCAGTCATTACCTCATCGATAATCAGCAATGCGCCAAACTCGTCGCACAGCGCGCGCAGGCCCGGCAGGAATGCTGGCAGAGGTGGAATGCAGTTCATATTGCCGGCGACCGGCTCCACGATAATGCAGGCAATCTCTTGCGGATACTGTTCGAACGCGGCGCGAACGGAATCCAGATCGTTGTAGGTGCAGGTCAGGGTATGTTTGGCGAAATCGGCCGGTACGCCCGGTGAGTTCGGCTGGCCCAGGGTCAGCGCGCCGGAGCCTGCTTTCACCAGCAGACAGTCGGCATGGCCGTGATAGCAGCCCTCAAACTTGATGATTTTATCGCGGCCGGTAAAGCCACGAGCCAGACGAATCGCGCTCATCGTTGCTTCGGTGCCGGAGTTCACCATCCGCACCATATCCATGGTCGGGACCAGTTCAGTCACCAGCGCCGCCATTTTGACTTCCATTTCCGTCGGCGCGCCAAAACTCAGGCCGCGTTCTGCGGCTTCAATTACCGCGTTACGAATGGCCGGGTGGTTATGACCCAGTACCATTGGCCCCCAGGAGCCGACATAATCGATATACGCTTTACCGTCGACATCGTACAGTCTGGCGCCATCGGCGCGTTCGATAAACAGCGGCGTACCGCCCACGCCGCTAAAGGCGCGTACCGGCGAGTTCACGCCGCCGGGGATAAGTTCACGTGCGGCGCTGTAGAGTGTTTCAGATTTGCTCATTGCCATGATCCTGGTTCGTGATAAATGTTTTGCTGGTTATTCTAAGTTATTCCAGGATAGTTATGAAAGTTTTGCCCAATTGAAACAAAGCGCGGTAGGTGTATTTTTCCCGCGACGTAGGACGTTCAGACAGCTAAAATGTCCCCCCTCGTATTTGTATGACTATTGACGAAAAGAGTATGAAAACAGAAGCCTCTACTTTTGAAGCAAAACAAATCGTGCGCTTGCGTCGTGGCGATGTGGTACGTCGATTAGTTCAGCGTGACAAAACACCGCTGGCGGTTCTGCTGATGGCCGCCGTTGTTGGCACGCTGGCTGGGCTGGTGGGGGTCGCCTTTGAAAAGAGCGTTAACTGGGTGCAGAACATGCGCATCGGTACGCTGGTGCAGGTGGCGGATCACTGGTTCCTGATTTGGCCGCTGGCCTTTATTTTTTCCGCTCTGCTGGCGATGGTGGGCTATTTTTTGGTGCGGCGATTCGCGCCGGAGGCAGGGGGGTCTGGCATTCCGGAGATCGAAGGGGCGCTGGAAGAGCTGCGCCCGGTCCGCTGGTGGCGAGTGCTGCCGGTAAAATTTATCGGCGGGATGGGAACGCTGGGCGCCGGTATGGTGCTGGGCCGTGAAGGGCCGACGGTGCAGCTCGGTGGCAACGTCGGGCGCATGGTGCTGGATATCTTCCGCATGCGCAGCCCTGAAGCGCGCCATACGCTGCTGGCCACCGGTGCGGCGGCGGGCCTCTCTGCGGCATTTAACGCACCGCTGGCAGGGATCTTGTTCATTATCGAAGAGATGCGCCCGCAGTTTCGCTATAACCTGATTTCGATTAAGGCCGTCTTTACCGGCGTGATTATGTCGAGCATCGTGTTTCGTATCTTTAATGGTGAATCGGCCATTATTGAAGTCGGAAAATTAAGCAATGCGCCGGTAAATACGCTGTGGCTGTATTTGATTCTGGGGATGATTTTTGGCTGCGTTGGCCCGTTGTTTAATAGCCTGGTGCTGCGTACCCAGGATATGTTCCAGCGTATTCATGGCGGCAATACGAAGAAATGGGTGCTGATTGGCGGGTTAATCGGCGGGCTTTGCGGCGTTCTTGGGCTGATTCAACCGGCCGCAGCGGGCGGCGGCTTTAACCTGATTCCGATTGCCGCTGCGGGTAACTTTTCCGTTGGCCTGCTGTTGTTTATCTTTATTACGCGTGTAATTACCACCTTACTCTGCTTCTCCTCCGGGGCACCTGGCGGTATTTTTGCACCGATGCTGGCCCTGGGTACCCTGCTGGGAACCGCTTTTGGGATGGCAGTAACGCCGATGCTGCCCGCCTATCATCTGGATGCCGGGACCTTTGCGATTGCCGGAATGGGGGCGCTGCTGGCGGCGTCAATTCGTGCACCGCTGACCGGAATTGTGCTGGTGCTGGAGATGACCGATAACTATCAGCTCATTTTGCCAATGATTATTACCTGCCTTGGCGCAACACTACTGGCGCAATTCCTTGGTGGTAAGCCTTTGTATTCAACTATTCTTGAGCGCACGCTGGCGAAACAGGCCGCAGAACAGGCGGCAAAAGCGCAGCAGGTTGCGGGGGAGAATACTTGAACGATTTACCAGGGTATTAGATAATGGCTCAAAAGGTCGGGTTATTCTTTAACCGGCCAGAAGTATCAACGGGAGCATAAAATGAGTGATGACGTAGCGTTGCCGCTGGAGTTTACTGAAGCTGCAGCCAAAAAAGTAAAATTCCTGATTGCAGATGAAGATAATCCAAATCTGAAGCTGCGTGTGTATATCACCGGTGGTGGTTGCAGTGGTTTCCAGTACGGCTTCACCTTTGACGATCAGGTTAACGAAGGCGATATGACCATCGAAAAACAGGGCGTAGGCCTGGTGGTCGATCCGATGAGCCTGCAGTATCTGGTCGGCGGTGCCGTCGATTACACTGAAGGTCTGGAAGGTTCGCGTTTTATCGTGACCAACCCGAATGCGAAAAGCACCTGCGGCTGCGGGTCTTCATTCAGCGTCTGATTCCCGCGCCTGATTCTCGCCCCGGCAGACGTTCTCTGTCGGGGTCGATTCCTCTCTTTTTACCGTCCGCTCTCATCGAGAGCAAACGTCGGCAGCTTCAGGTGCCAACGGATTGCCGCAAGGCGAATCATCAGCGTGACGACCATTCCCAGCATTGCCGAATTCTGCAGCGAAACATGAAACGTGTCATAGGCCGTAGCATGTACGATACCGCCAGCAATGCAGGCCGTGGCATAGATTTCCGTACGTAAAATCATCGGTATTTCGCGGGCCAGCACGTCGCGAATGATCCCGCCACCGACGCCGGTGACGACACCCATGCAGATAGCAACCAGTGGACCGCTGTGGGCCAGAAACGCTTTATTCACTCCGATGCCGACAAATACCGCCAGGCCAACGGCATCAAGCACCGGCAATATCCATTTCGGCAGCCGACGCGGCTGGCGTACCAGCAGAATCGTCAGCATGCTGGTGACCATCGCGACGACCAGGTCGGTCGGGTCTTTTACCCAAAATACCGGGCCGTTGGCGAGCGCCATATCACGAATGGTCCCACCGCCGACGGCGGTGACAACACCGAGCACCAGTACGCCAAAAGGGTCCATTCGGAGTTTACCGGCCAGCAATACGCCCGAGATAGCAAATACGGCGGTGCCAATAATATCCAGCCAATAGACAAGCATCGTCAGTTCTCGTTTAGCGCCCGGTTCCTTAGGCTATTTTCATTCACCAAATTGAATCCGCTCAGCGTCCGCCAGGCGTACGCGCTGGTTTTTCGTGCCGGATGACATGATTACCCTGCGAGGACGGCGCTTATTTGACCTGTTCGAGCGCCGTGCAGAGCTGTTTTGCGGCAAGGATAATACGCGGGCTTGCGCGTTCAAACCAGTCGCCATGCACTGCAATCAGGGATATTTTTAACTGATTATGCCAGTAACGTTCAACTTCGGGGAGTCTGCTGTCATCGCCAGCGATAACAATCGCCTGGGGCTGCCTCGCCAGCACCTGTTCACGGCTCACCTGGGGCCAGGGAACCGGACTGGAGGCAAAAATGTTTTCACCGCCGCACAGCGTCAGAACCTGATCCTGAATCGACCCACGGCTGCTGGTAAACAGAGGGTTGGCGCCAAACTGCATAAAGACGCGTTTTTTTGGCGTATGGGCGTAGCGGGCTTTGAGGGCATCATAGTCGTCCTGCATCTGCTGCGCGGACGCGCGGGCCTTTTCCGGCTGCGGGCTCCACTGCGCAAGCTGGCGTAGCGTTGCAATAATGTCTTCAATCGTCGCGGTATCGACCCACAGTACCTTGATCCCCAACGCGCTCAGCTGGTTAACCTGCCTTTCGGCGTTACCGCCGCGCCATGCCAGAATCAGATCCGGTTTCAGCGCGACGATACGTTCCAGATTCATCCCTTGCCAGCTGGCAACCTGTTCGATGCCGGCGGCCTGCGGTGGGTAATCGGAATAGCTGCTGACGCCAATCGGCGTAATGCCGGCGGCAAAGGCCAGTTCGGTATTTGACGGCGAGAGCGTGATAACCCGCGGCGCGGCGAAAAGCCACGCCGGGGCAAGCAGCAGCAGGGCGCCAAGCGCCCGTTTTAGCGACTTAGCCACGTGCCAGTGTCTGCACCAGGTTTTCCACCATCAGCGTGGACTGTTTGGCGGCGACAGCGAGGAACTCATCAAAGCTCAGATGGGACTGCTGATCCGCAACGTCGGAAATCGCGCGTACAACCACAAACGGCACGCCGAAGCTGTGGCAAACGTGCGCAATCGCCGTCGCTTCCATTTCGACCGCTACGGCCTGCGGGAAGTTATGGCGGATCTTCGCCAGCCCGACGGAGCCATTGATGAAGGCATCACCGCTGACGATAAGGCCGCGTACCGCGTTCAAATTCAGCGCTTCGATGCAGCTTTGCGCCGCGGCAATCAGCTTATCGTCGGCTTTGAAGCCTGCCGGGCAGCCCGGCAGCTGGCCATACTCATAGCCAAAGGCGGTGACGTCGGCATCGTGGTAGCGCGTCTCGTCGGAGATGACGATATCACCGACTTTTAGCGTCGATGCGAGGCCGCCAGCTGAGCCGGTGTTAATAATCACGTCCGGCTTGCAAATCTCCAGCAGCAGGGCTGCACCCATGGCCGCCGCGACTTTGCCAATGCCCGATTTTAACAGGGCAACATCGGTGCCGTTCAGCTGGCCGGTGTAAATTTCGCTCCCGCCGAGAGTCAGCGTCTGACGGTTTTCGATTTTGTCGCGCAGAAGGGTTACTTCTTCTTCCATAGCGCCAATAATGCCGATTTTCATAGATTTACTCGCGATGTGTCAGGTTTAGTTGCATAGTCTATCATGCACTCAAAGGGAAACGTTATTGCTCGCGCGGGAGAGGCCATGGCAAAAATTGACTTTCGCAATAAGATTAACTGGCGTCGACGCTACCGCTCGCCGCAAGGGGTCGAAACGGAACGTGAGATCCTGCGTATTTTTGAAAGCGACCGCGGACGGATTATCAACTCGCCGGCGATACGCCGCTTACAGCAAAAAACGCAGGTTTTTCCGCTGGAGCGTAATGCTGCGGTGCGAACCCGTTTAACCCACTCCCTTGAAGTTCAGCAGGTTGGACGCTATATAGCCAAAGAGATCCTCAGTCGTCTGAAGGAGCAGCGTCTGCTGGACGCCTACGGGCTGGACGAGCTTACCGGGCCGTTTGAGAGCGTAGTTGAAATGGCCTGCCTGATGCATGACATTGGCAATCCGCCGTTCGGTCATTTTGGTGAGGCGGCGATTAATGACTGGTTTCGTCAGCGGCTCGTGCCTGACGATGCCGCCGGCGAGCCTCTGGCGCTGGACCGCTGTACGGTTGAGGCGCTCCGTTTGCGGGAAGGCTCTGCTGAATTAAACGTGCTGCGGAGCAAAGTTCGTCAGGATCTGTGCTGGTTTGAGGGGAACGCGCAGGGTATTCGTTTAGTGCATACGCTCATGCGCATGAACCTGACCTGGTCACAGGTTGGCTGCATTCTGAAATATACGCGTCCGGCCTGGTGGCGAGGAGAACTCCCCGTCAGCCACAGCTATTTAATGAAGAAGCCTGGTTATTATTTAGCCGAAGAAGGTTATATTGCGAGGTTGCGTAAAGAACTTGAGCTGGCTCCTTACAATCGCTTTCCGCTGACCTGGATTATGGAAGCGGCGGACGATATCTCATATTGCGTAGCCGATCTTGAAGATGCGGTAGAAAAACGTATTTTCAGCGTCGAGCAGCTTTATCAGCTTCTTCATGAGGCGTGGGGGCAGCATGAAAAAGGATCTTTATTCTCGCAGGTGGTAGAAAACGCGTGGGAGAAATCACTCGCCAATTCTCTGAGCCGGAGTACTGAAGATCAGTTCTTTATGTATTTGCGGGTCAACACGCTGAATAAGCTGGTGCCGTACGCGGCACGCCGGTTTATCGATAATTTACCGAAGATCTTTGACGGTGATTTTAATCACGCGCTGCTTGAGGACGATAGCGATTGCAGTCAGTTGCTGGAGCTATATAAAAACGTCGCGATAAAACATGTGTTTAGTCACCCTGACGTTGAGCAGCTGGAATTACAAGGTTATCGCGTAATTAGCGGTCTTCTGGATATCTATGAGCCGCTGTTAAAATTATCGCTGGACGAGTTCAGCTTATTAGTTGAGAAAGACCGGGTAAGAAGTTTGCCCATCGCCTCGCGCTTGTTCCAGAAACTCTCTACGCGTCATAGGCTGGCCTATGTTGAAGCGGTTAATAAGATTTCCCGGGATGCTGAAGAATTTCCGGTGATGGAATATTATTATCGCTGCCGTCTGATACAGGACTATATCAGTGGGATGACGGATTTGTATGCATGGGATGAATATCGACGCTTGATGGCGGTGGAATAAGTACAGGTTTTGTAAAGACGGACAATAAATTTTTACTTTTCCCGGCTACTTAATTCCGGAACTTAGCGCGATAAAATGACTCTGATAGTCACATACATAGCAATTTGCGTTATCTAAAATCGAGATTGAGAAATGATGAAAAAAACCACGTTAGCAATGAGTGCACTGGCTCTGAGTTTAGGTCTGGCGTTATCCCCGCTCTCTGCGAGCGCGGCAGAAACGTCCTCTTCGGCCTCTGGTACGCAGCAAATGCCAAGCCTGGCTCCGATGCTGGAAAAAGTCATGCCGTCGGTTGTCAGCATTAACGTTGAAGGCAGCACGACCGTTAACACTCCGCGGATGCCGCGTAACTTCCAGCAGTTCTTCGGTGATAACTCGCCGTTCTGCCAGGATGGTTCCCCGTTCCAGAGTTCTCCGTTCTGCCAGGGCGGTGGCCAGGGTGGCGGTGCGCCGGGTGACAGCGGCCAGCAGCAGAAATTTATGGCGCTGGGTTCCGGGGTCATTATCGATGCGGCTAAAGGTTATGTCGTGACCAACAACCACGTCGTGGACAATGCGACCACGATTAAAGTACAGCTGAGCGACGGGCGTAAGTTTGACGCGAAAGTGGTCGGTAAAGATCCGCGTTCCGATATTGCGCTGATCCAGATTCAGGACCCGAAAGATCTGACGGCGATTAAACTGGCGGATTCCGATGCGCTGCGCGTCGGTGATTATACCGTGGCGATCGGTAACCCGTTCGGCCTGGGTGAAACGGTCACCTCGGGTATTGTCTCTGCACTTGGCCGTAGCGGACTGAACGTCGAAAACTACGAAAACTTTATCCAGACCGATGCGGCGATCAACCGCGGTAACTCTGGTGGTGCGCTGGTCAACCTGAACGGCGAGCTGATCGGGATTAATACCGCGATCCTGGCACCGGACGGCGGCAACATCGGTATCGGTTTTGCCATCCCGAGTAACATGGTGAAAAACCTGACCGAACAGATGGTCAAGTATGGTCAGGTGAAACGCGGCGAGCTGGGGATTCTGGGTACGGAACTGAACTCGGAACTGGCGAAAGCGATGAAGGTCGACGCGCAGCGTGGCGCCTTTGTCAGCCAGGTTATGCCGGGCTCCGCGGCCGCGAAGGCGGGTATCAAAGCCGGTGACGTGATTACCTCGCTGAACGGTAAACCGATTAGCAGCTTCGCCGCACTGCGTGCGCAGGTCGGTACAATGCCTATCGGTAGCAAAGTCCAGCTGGGCCTGGTACGTGATGGCAAACCGGTGAATGCCACCGTCGAACTGCAGCAGAGTAACCAGACTCAGGTTGACTCCAGCACCATCTTCAACGGTATTGATGGCGCGGAGATGAGCAACAAAGGTCAGGACAAAGGCGTGGTGGTCAATAACGTGAAGGCGGGTACCCCGGCGGCCCAAATTGGCCTCAAAAAAGGTGATGTCATCGTAGGTGCTAACCAGCAGCCGGTGAAGAATATCGCCGATCTGCGCAAAATCTTTGATGCTAAACCTTCGGTGCTGGCGCTGAACATCCAGCGTGGTGATTCCACTATCTATCTGCTGATGCAGTAATCATTAACCGCTAAACCGGCCCCTTCTCCTCGCTGAGGGAAGGGGCTTTTTTTGCCCCTGCATTTATTGTGTTTACCGTTCTGTGACTCCACCCGCAACTCCATACTTCTTTGCCCTGCTTTATGCATATGCACAATGCGACGCTTACCCAACTCTTCTATGCTGGAACCCTGTTTACGGGAGGGTTACATGGCTGGCTGGCATCTTGATACCAACATGGCGCAGGATATCGTTGCGCGCACGATGCGCATCATCGATACCAATATCAACGTAATGGATGCCCGTGGGCGCATTATTGGCAGCGGAGATCGCGAGCGAATTGGTGAATTGCACGAAGGCGCGCTGCTGGTTCTCTCGCAGGGCCGGGTCGTGGATATTGACGATGCGGTTGCCCGTCATCTTCATGGCGTGCGCCAGGGGATTAACCTGCCTTTGCGTCTGGAAGGAGAGATCGTCGGGGTGATCGGCCTGACCGGCGAACCTGAAACGCTGCGCAAATACGGCGAACTGGTGTGTATGACCGCCGAGATGATGCTTGAGCAGTCCCGGCTGATGCATCTTCTGGCTCAGGACAGCCGTCTGCGCGAAGAGCTGGTCATGAACCTGATTCAGGCTGAGGAGAATACGCCCGCGTTGACCGAGTGGGCGCAGAGGTTGGGTATCGACCTGAATCAGCCTCGCGTAGTTGCCATGATTGAAGTGGACAGCGGTCAGCTCGGGGTAGACAGCGCTATGGCTGAACTGCAGCAGCTGCAAACCGCCCTGACCACGCCCGATCGCAATAATCTGGTGGCGATTGTGTCATTGACTGAAATGGTCGTACTCAAACCGGCATTGAACGCTTTTGGTCGCTGGGACGCAGAAGACCATTGTAAAAGGGTCGATCAGCTCATTGCCAGGATGAAAGAAAATGGGCAACTGCGGTTTCGCGTGGCGCTGGGTAACTTCTTTACGGGCCCCGGAAGCATTGCCCGTTCCTACCGTACCGCTCGCACCACGATGATGGTCGGCAAACAGCGTATGCCCGAGAGCCGCAGCTATTTTTATCAGGATTTAATGTTACCGGTGCTGCTCGATAGCCTGCGCGGCGGCTGGCAGGCGAATGAGCTCGCCCGCCCGCTGGTTCGGCTGAAGGCAATGGATAACAATGGTCTGCTGCGACGGACGTTGCAGGCCTGGTTTCGCCATAATGTGCAGCCGCTGGCGACGTCAAAGGCACTCTTTATTCACCGTAATACGCTGGAGTATCGCCTGAATCGTATTGCTGAGCTGACGGGGCTGGACCTGGGGAATTTTGACGATCGTCTGCTGCTTTATATTTCACTACAGCTGGATGAGCAGAGGTAGGAGATAGCCCGGATAGTGGCATGATATAGCCCTATCCGGGCTGTCGTTGCTGTCTCCCCGGAAAGCATTGCCAGCCGGGAAGCGAAAACCAGCTTATTTATTGCGCGTCAGTTTTTCCAGATCGGCTTCAATTTCGCTGATCTTATGGGTGACGACGCTTTCCAGATGACGCAGATCGTCGAGGATCTTACGTTTGAGGTCGATTTCAGTGCGATCGCGCTGGCAGATCTGGTCCAGCTCATCGATAACGTAGCGCAGATTCGGGCTAATTTCCTGAACTTCTTTATACCCCTGGCCAACGCCATCGGCGACAACGGTCTTACGCTGACGCGGGTATTTAAACTTGACGCTTTTAGCGAAGAACTCGCCTTTGTCTTTCTGAAAATAGATTTTCAGAATGTCGTTGTTGGCTTCCTGCCGCAGGCTATAGCGATCGATTTCATCAGGATTGGTAATGCCAAGACTTTTCAGATTATCGTACATAACGGTACCTTTGATATCATCATAACCTTTGAATAATTAACGAAAAGATCCATCTTCGCCAGCTTCAAATATAAAAAAAGCGGGATATCTCCCGCTTTTTATTCTGCTTAGTCGATGGTACGCAGCAGTTCGTTAATGCCGACCTTGCCGCGCGTTTTCGCATCCACTTTCTTCACGATAACGGCGCAGTACAGGCTGTACTTGCCATCTTTCGACGGCAGGTTTCCGGAAACCACTACCGAGCCCGCCGGAACGCGACCGTAGAATACTTCGCCGGTTTCGCGGTCGTAAATTTTGGTGCTCTGGCCCAGGTACACGCCCATGGAGATCACGGAACCTTCTTCAACGATCACGCCTTCAACCACTTCAGAACGTGCGCCGATGAAGCAGTTGTCTTCAATGATAGTTGGGTTGGCCTGCAGCGGCTCCAGTACGCCACCGATGCCGACGCCGCCGGACAGGTGCACGTTTTTACCAATCTGCGCGCAGGAACCGACGGTGGCCCAGGTATCAACCATGGAACCTTCATCAACGTAGGCGCCGATGTTGACGTAGGACGGCATCAGCACGGTGTTGCGGGCAATAAATGCGCCCTGGCGAACCGCCGCTGGCGGAACCACGCGGAAGCCTTCTTTCTGGAAACGCGCTTCATCATAGTCAGCGAATTTCATCGGGACTTTATCGAAGTAGCGGCTTTCCGCACCGTCGATAACCTGGTTATCGTTAATACGGAAAGAGAGCAGTACCGCTTTCTTCAGCCATTGATGGGTGACCCACTGGCCATCGATCTTTTCAGCGACACGCAGCGCGCCGGAATCAAGTAGAGAAATCACCTGGTTAACCGCTTCGCGGGTTACGGTATCCACATTTGCCGGCGTGATGTCGGCGCGACGCTCAAAAGCGGACTCAATAACATTCTGTAATTGCTGCATTGTTTTACTCTTTCTCTTTACACATTAAAAGTTCGTCACCCTTTATCGTTTGGATTGAGGGCCTCTGTCAACCGTTGTTGTACTTCTTGTTGTAGCGCATTATTAAGCCCACGCCGGTCCGCCGTCGCGATTATAAATAAATCTTCTACTCGCTCACCAATTGTCGTAATTCTCGCTCCGTGGAGCGAAATATTGAGGTCGGCGAACACCTGGCCAACGCGAGCCAGCAGGCCTGGCTGATCGAGCGCAATCAGTTCGAGAAACGATTTTCTGTCGGTGTGCGTCGGCAGGAAATTAACCTCGGTGGCGACGGAGAAATGGCGAAGCTTCGCCGCCTGACGGCGCGGTGCCGGTGGCTGCCAGCTGCGCTGAGTGATGGTCTGCTCCAGGCCGAGACGGATCATCTCATGGCGATCGGCAGAAAGCGGGCTGCCGTCCGGCTCCAGAACAATAAAGGTATCCATCGCCATTCCGTCGCGAGTGGTGAAGACCTGAGCATCGTGAACGCTAAGGTTGCGACGATCGAGTTCTCCGCAGACGGCAGCAAACAAATAAGGACGGTCCGGGCTCCAGATAAAAATTTCCGTTCCGCCACGCGTGGCCTGGGAGCTGAGGAGGATCATCGGCTTGCTGAGATCGTGCTTGAGTAAATTACTGGCATGCCAGGCGAGCTGGTTTGGCGTATGGCGCACAAAGTAGTTAGCGCGACAGCGATTCCAGATTTGATGCAGCGCCTCTTCATTAATGTTTTCCATCCGCAGGAGCGCCAGCGCCTGCAGCTGATGATGGCGCACCCGCTCGCGCATATCCGGCGTGCTTTGCATACCGCGGCGCAGCTGTTTTTCGGTGGCGAAATAGAGCTCGCGCAGCAGGCTCTGCTTCCAGCTGTTCCATAAGGTTTCGTTGGTCGCGCAGATATCGGCGACGGTCAGACAGACCAGGTAACGCAGGCGGTTTTCAGTTTGAACTTCTTCTGCGAACTGCTTGATAACTTCCGGATCCTGAATATCACGACGCTGGGCGGTGACTGACATCAGCAGATGATGGCGTACCAGCCAGGCCACAAGCTGAGTTTCCCGTGAATTCAGTCCGTGCAGCTCAGCGAATTTCAATACGTCCTGGGCACCCAGAACCGAATGATCGCCGCCGCGGCCTTTGGCAATGTCATGGAACAGGGCGGCAATCAGAATCAGCTCCGGGTGAGTCAGACGGGGCCACAGCTCTACGCACAGCGGGTGACGGGCGCGGGTCTCTTCTTTGGCAAAACTTTCCAGCTTCAGCAACACACGGATCGTATGTTCATCGACCGTATAGGCATGAAACAGGTCGAACTGCATCTGACCCACGATATGTGACCACTGCGGCATATAGGCCCACAGTACGCTATGGCGGTGCATCGGCAGCAGTCCGCGGCTGACCGCGCCCTGGTGGCGCAACATGCTGAGGAAAATCGTCCTTGCTTCCGGGATATAGCACAACGGTTGCGTCAGATGGCGGCGCGCGTGGCGCAGATGGCGCAGCGTTGTGGAGTAGATGCCGGTGATATTGCTGTTACGCACCATAATATAGAACATGCGTAGAATTGCCTGCGGCTCGCGGATAAACAGCGTGTCGTCGCGCAGGTCAATCAGCGTGCCGCGCAGCTGAAAATCATCGTCGATGGGCCGTGGCTTTTCATCTTCCGTAAGGGCGAGGATCGCTTCATCAAACAGCTGGAGCAGCATATGGTTTAGCTCGCTGACCCGCCGGGTGACGCGGAAGAAATCCTTCATCATGTACTCGATAGGCTGATTTCCTTCGCCTTCGTAGCGCAGACGGCGAGCGACGCTGAACTGGCGGTCGAACAGCAGTCGGTTGTCGTAGCGGTTCAACTCCAGATGCAGCGCAAAGCGAATTCGCCACAGCTGGTGGAGGCATTCGTTGAGTTCGTTACGTTCAGCCTCGGTGAGGAAGCCAAAGCCAACCATTTCATCCAGTGAGGTGGCGCCAAAGTGGCGGCGAGCGACCCACTGCAAAGTGTGGATATCGCGCAGGCCGCCGGGGCTGCTTTTCACGTCCGGTTCGAGGTTATAGCTGGTGCCGTGGTAGCGCTGATGGCGAATATGCTGCTCTTCTACCTTGGCGGCAAAGAACTTCTCGGAAGGCCAGAATCCATCGCTGAAGATATGTTTTTGCAGTTCAAGAAACAGCGCAACGTCGCCAATCAGCAGGCGAGATTCAATCAGGTTGGTCGCGACGCTGAGGTCGGATAATCCTTCCAGCAGGCACTCTTCGAGGGTGCGTACGCTGTGGCCGACCTCAAGCTTGATATCCCACAGGAGCGTCAGCAGTTCACCAACCTTCTGCGCCTGCTCATCGGAGAGTTTTTTGCGGCTGAGAATCAACAGGTCGACGTCGGAGAGCGGATGGAGCTCGCCGCGACCGTATCCGCCAACCGCGACCAGCGCCAGGTCGCCGACCGAACCAAAGCCGTAATCAATCCACAGGCGCTGAAGCAGCTGATCAATAAACTCGGTGCGGGCTTCAATCAGCAGTTCGGCGGAAATGCCGCTATCAAAGGCTTCTCCGAGCCAACGCTGGAAAATATCCAGATGCGCCTTTATAGCGGCGCAGTTCAGATCACCCTGCGGCCAGCTACCTGGATTCTCAGGCTGGCCGGAGAGGGCAGGGGAGACAGTATCAGGTAAAGAGTTGCTCATCGCGTCACCATATGAAAAAACTATCGCCCATAAAAAATCGCCGGGAGCGATTTTTAACGTCGCTTGCGGCGGCCCATAGGGTGACGGGCAGGACGCCCGTCATAAAAAATCACCGGGAACGATTTTTAACGTCGCTTGCGGCGGCCCGTAGGGTGACGGGCAGGACGCCCGTCATAAAAAAAGCCGGCGGGCGCCGGCTTTTCGTTATGCGTCGTGCGAGATTATCGCCGGGATGGTGTCATCCTTGCGTAACGTCAGAATCTCACAGCCGTTCTCTGTCACCACAATAGTATGCTCATACTGTGCAGACAAGCTCCGGTCTTTGGTTTTCACCGTCCAGCCGTCTTTCATGCTGCGGATCTCTTTCTTACCGGCATTGACCATCGGCTCGATGGTAAAGGTCATCCCCGGCTTGAGCACCACGTTGGTTTCAGGTGAGTCGTAGTGCAGCACCTGTGGCTCTTCATGGAAGCCACGGCCAATCCCGTGACCGCAGTATTCGCGCACGACCGAGAAACCTTCTGCTTCAACAAATTTCTGGATTGCCGCGCCGATAGCACGCAGGTTGATCCCTGGTTTAACCATTTTCAGAGCCAGATACAGGCTTTCCTGCGTGATGCGGCACAGGCGCTCGCCGAGGATCGTCGGCTTACCGACAATAAACATCTTCGAGGTATCGCCGTGGAAATCATCCTTAATAACCGTCACATCAATGTTGACGATATCGCCGTCTTTCAGCAGTTTTTCGTCGTCAGGAATACCGTGACAGACGACTTCGTTAATCGAGATGCACACGGATTTTGGGTAGCCGTGATAGCCGAGGCAGGCGGAGATCGCTTTCTGTTCGTTAACGATATAATCGTTGCAGATGCGGTCCAGTTCGCCGGTGCTGACGCCCGGTTTAACGTAGGGTTCGATCATTTCCAGCACTTCAGCGGCCAGGCGGCCGGCTACGCGCATTTTTTCGATGTCTTCAGGTGTTTTAATAGATATAGCCATGGATTGTGTCCAGCTGTGTCGATTTTTTCGACAATAATAGAGTAAGTCCTGTCAATGTTAACAGTCCGGGTGTCCTGGTGCCAAATTGAGAATCATTAACAGCACTCTGCGTCAACAAGAGTTGGTTTCCGATCGGATTTTGTGGTATAAAGCGCGCCGGACTTCCGTTCCATTTCGTACTACACAGGATGGACTGAAGCGACAAATCTCACTTTGTGTAAATAACACACACGTATCGACACATATTCCGGGGTGCCCTTTGGGGTCGGTAATATGGGATACGTGGAGGCATAACCCCAACTTTTATCTATAGAGGTTTTAAACATGGCAACTGTTTCCATGCGCGACATGCTCAAGGCTGGTGTTCACTTTGGTCACCAGACCCGTTACTGGAACCCGAAAATGAAGCCTTTCATCTTCGGCGCGCGTAACAAAGTTCACATCATCAACCTTGAGAAAACTGTACCGATGTTCAATGAAGCTCTGGCTGAACTGAACAAGATCTCTGCTCGTAAAGGCAAGATCCTGATCGTTGGTACTAAACGCGCTGCAAGCGAAGCGGTAAAAGAAGCTGCTAACAGCTGCGACCAGTTCTTCGTGAACCATCGCTGGTTGGGCGGCATGCTGACTAACTGGAAAACCGTTCGTCAGTCCATCAAACGTCTGAAAGACCTGGAAACTCAGTCCCAGGACGGTACTTTCGAGAAGCTGACCAAGAAAGAAGCGCTGATGCGCACTCGTGAGCTGGCCAAGCTGGAAAACAGCCTGGGCGGTATCAAAGACATGGGCGGCCTGCCGGACGCACTGTTTGTTATCGACGCTGACCACGAGCACATCGCTATCAAAGAAGCAAACAACCTGGGTATCCCGGTATTTGCTATCGTTGATACTAACTCCGATCCGGACGGCGTAGACTTCGTTATCCCGGGTAACGACGACGCAATCCGCGCTGTTAGCCTGTACCTGGGCGCTGTAGCTGCAACCGTGCGTGAAGGTCGTTCTCAGGATCTGGCTTCTCAGGCGGAAGAAAGCTTCGTAGAAGCTGAATAATAAGGTCCTGGCCCTTATTTAGTACCGTGTATAAATAGGGGCCTATATTTGGCCCCTTTTTCACTTTTAAACCTGTTTGGTTCCTGGAACCAGGCAGGTCATCTCTCCCCGAGGATTAAAGAATGGCTGAAATTACCGCATCCCTGGTAAAAGAGCTGCGCGAACGTACTGGCGCAGGCATGATGGATTGCAAAAAAGCGCTGACCGAAGCGAACGGCGACATCGAGCTGGCAATCGAAAACATGCGTAAATCCGGCGCGATCAAAGCGGCGAAAAAAGCAGGTAACGTTGCTGCTGACGGCGTAATCATCACGAAGATCGACGGCAACTACGGCATCATTCTGGAAGTTAACTGCCAGACTGACTTCGTTGCTAAAGATGGTGGTTTCCAGGCATTTGCTAATAAAGTACTGGACGCTGCAGTGGCTGGCAAAATCACTGACGTTGAAGTTCTGAAAGCACAGTTCGAAGAAGAACGTGTTGCGCTGGTTGCTAAAATCGGTGAGAACATCAACATCCGTCGTGTTGCTGCTCTGGAAGGTGATGTTCTGGGTTCATACCAGCACGGCGCACGTATCGGTGTTCTGGTTGCGGCTAAAGGCGCTGATCAGGAACTGGTTAAACAGCTGGCCATGCACATCGCTGCAAGCAAGCCGGAATTTGTTAAGCCGGAAGATGTTTCTGCTGAAGTTGTTGAGAAAGAGTACCAGGTTCAGCTGGACATCGCGATGCAGTCTGGTAAGCCGAAAGAAATCGCAGAGAAAATGGTTGAAGGCCGCATGAAGAAATTCACCGGCGAAGTTTCTCTGACTGGCCAGCCTTTCGTGATGGACCCGAGCAAATCTGTTGCTCAGCTGCTGAAAGAGCACAACGCCGACGTTACTGGCTTCATCCGCTTTGAAGTGGGTGAAGGCATTGAGAAAGTTGAGACTGACTTTGCAGCAGAAGTTGCTGCGATGTCCAAGCAGTCTTAATTTTCAAAAGGAGCCGCCTTAGGGCGGCTTCTTTTTGTGCCCATTTTGTAAATTCAGCTCGCTGCTTATAGTGGCTGCGCTGAAAAGCGACATACAATGTCGCCAGAATTACTTCATTTCACTCGTTGACAGTCTCAGGAAAGAAACATGGCTACCAATGCAAAACCCGTCTACAAACGTATTCTGCTTAAGTTAAGTGGCGAAGCTCTGCAGGGTTCAGAAGGCTTCGGTATTGATGCAAGCATACTTGACCGTATGGCTCAGGAAATCAAAGAACTGGTTGAACTGGGTATTCAGGTTGGCGTAGTGATTGGTGGCGGTAACCTGTTCCGTGGTGCTGGGCTGGCGAAAGCGGGTATGAACCGCGTTGTGGGCGACCACATGGGCATGCTGGCAACGGTGATGAACGGCCTTGCAATGCGTGACTCTCTGCATCGCGCCTATGTGAACGCTCGCCTGATGTCAGCGATTCCGCTGAATGGCGTGTGTGATAACTACAGCTGGGCGGAAGCGATCAGCCTGCTGCGTAACAATCGCGTCGTGATTCTTGCCGCAGGTACCGGTAACCCGTTCTTTACGACCGACTCCGCAGCCTGCCTGCGCGGTATTGAAATTGAAGCCGATGTGGTGCTGAAAGCCACCAAAGTCGACGGCGTGTTTACCGCTGACCCGGCTAAAGATCCGTCTGCCACCATGTACGATCAGCTGACCTACAGCGAAGTACTCGATAAAGAACTGAAAGTCATGGATCTGGCCGCCTTTACCCTGGCGCGTGACCATAAATTGCCGATTCGCGTATTCAACATGAACAAACCCGGCGCACTGCGTCGCGTCGTGATGGGCGAAAAAGAAGGCACATTGATTACGGAATAATTCCCGTCAGCGCCAAATCCGGGTAATATTCCGCCTTACTTTCGCGGGCTTGTTGCCCGGTGATTTGCATTAAACCTGACTATACTTAGCTCACTTTTGCGGTGAGCGACCGTCTGGTCTGTCTGAGACAAGTTTTCAAGGATTCGTAACGTGATTAGCGATATCAGAAAAGATGCTGAAGTACGCATGGAAAAATGCGTCGAAGCGTTCAAAACCCAAATCAGCAAAATACGCACGGGTCGTGCTTCTCCCAGCCTGCTGGATGGCATTGTCGTGGAATATTACGGCACGCCGACGCCTCTGCGTCAGCTGGCAAGCGTAACGGTAGAAGACTCCCGTACTCTGAAAATCAACGTGTTCGATCGTTCATTGAGCCCGGCCGTTGAGAAAGCGATTATGGCCTCCGATCTCGGTCTGAACCCGAGCTCTGCGGGTACCGATATCCGCGTTCCGCTGCCGCCGCTGACCGAAGAACGTCGTAAAGATCTGACCAAGATCGTGCGTGCTGAAGCCGAACAGGCTCGTGTATCAGTACGTAACGTGCGTCGCGATGCTAACGACAAAGTAAAAGCGCTGCTGAAAGACAAAGAGATCAGCGAAGATGACGATCGCCGTTCTCAGGACGACGTGCAGAAAATGACTGACGCCGCCATTAAGAAAGTGGATGCGGCGCTGGCAGATAAAGAAGCGGAACTGATGCAGTTCTGATTCACTGCCGATACGTCCGCAGCCCACTAATATTGATGGGCTGCTGGCGTAAAGTCTGAAACGCCGTACAGAAGACCGAACGCTCAATTTCCGGGACTGTGTTAAACGGTCGGCCTCGTGGCCTTTGGCATGTTTGCCGAAGGCGATATGTCGCCGAACCGCTCCCTGGCCATTGAAGCGCAAGGGCTTGCTGACGGCGTTTTTCTTTTTATCCTGTCTTCATTCTTCTGGACATCTCATGAAGCAATTAACCGTTCTCGGTTCGACCGGTTCAATTGGCTGCAGCACGCTGGATGTGGTGCGCCATAACCCTGATCGCTTTTCCATCGCCGCGCTGGTTGCGGGGAAAAATGTCGACCGCATGGTTGAACAATGTCTGGAATTCTCCCCCCGCTATGCGGTTATGGACGATGTGAAAAGCGCCGAAGCGTTGCGCATCAGGCTGCGTGAACACGCAAGCCGTACCGAGGTATTGAGTGGCCAACAGGCCGCTGCTGACGTAGCCGCGCTGGATGACGTTGACCAGGTGATGGCGGCGATCGTCGGCGCTGCGGGGCTGGTGCCGACGCTGGCGGCAATTCGCGCCGGTAAAACGGTGCTGCTGGCGAACAAAGAGTCACTGGTCACCTGCGGGCGCCTGTTTATGGATGCTGTACAGCAGCATGGCGCGCACCTGCTGCCCGTGGACAGCGAACATAACGCGATTTTTCAGAGTATGCCTGTAACGGTGCAGCATAATCTTGGATACGCTGACTTAACGCAGAATGGCGTTTCGTCGATTCTGCTGACCGGTTCCGGTGGTCCTTTCCGGGAAACGGCGATTGCGGAGCTGGCGGCGATGACGCCGGATCAGGCCTGTCGTCATCCGAACTGGTCAATGGGACGCAAAATCTCTGTTGATTCCGCCACGATGATGAATAAGGGGCTGGAATATATCGAAGCCCGCTGGCTGTTCAATGCTTCAGCCCGGCAGATGGAAGTGCTGATCCATCCGCAGTCCGTCATCCACTCTATGGTGCGCTACCTTGACGGCAGCGTCATTGCGCAGCTTGGTGAACCGGACATGCGCACGCCTATCGCCCACACGATGGGCTGGCCAGACCGCCTGAAATCCGGCGTTGAGGCGTTAGACTTCTGTCAGTTGAGCCACCTGAGCTTTTCCGCGCCGGACTACGGGCGCTATCCGTGCCTGAAGCTGGCAATGGACGCATCTGATCACGGTCAGGCGGCGACAACGGCGCTGAATGCGGCAAACGAAATTTCAGTGGCGGCCTTCCTGGCGGAGGAAATTCGTTTTACCGACATTGCGGCAGTCAACCTGGCGGTACTGGATCAGCTGGCGCTCGATGAACCGCAAAGCATTGATGAAGTGCTGGTTATTGACGCTCAGGCCAGGGATGTTGCGCACAAGCAGATAAAACATCTGGCAACGCGGGGCTGAACCCCGCGACACGTTGTGATATTTGTGGGCGCTGGGCTTCAGTGATATAGTCTGCGCCACCCAATCGTTGAATTTTGTTGTAAAAGATTGTGGTGGCCGTGGAAAAACACGGCTTTTTTGCGTAAAGCTTTTGGTTGTTCTCTGCGATTAGCTGTAGCTTCGGCACTGGATAAAAATGCGTATACAGCGCTGACCGGTTGCTCGCGTTTAGTGGCTTGGCTAATCCTTATTATGGACTTAAAACGCGTTATGTTGTCTGCTAATCACACTGTCAGCGAAATGTCGCCTGCGCATGGCTGCCGCCATGTCGCCATTATTATGGACGGCAACGGTCGTTGGGCGAAACAGCAAGGAAAAATTCGCGCATTCGGCCATAAAGCCGGGGCGAAATCGGTTCGTCGCGCAGTTTCCTTCGCGGCGAACAATGGTATTGAAGCGTTGACGCTATACGCATTCAGCAGCGAAAACTGGAACCGTCCTGCGCAGGAAGTCAGCGCCTTGATGGAGCTGTTCGTTTGGGCGCTGGATAGCGAAGTGAAAAGCCTGCATCGGCATAACGTTCGCCTGCGGATTATCGGTGAGACGACGCGTTTTAATGCCCGTCTGCAGGAGCGTATACGCAAAGCGGAAGCGCTGACGGAGAACAACACAGGCTTAACGCTGAATATTGCGGCGAACTATGGTGGACGCTGGGATATTATTCAGGGTGTCCGCAATCTGGCCGAACAGGTTAAGAACGGGTTACTTCAGCCCGAACAGATCACGGAAGACATGCTGAGTCAGCAGGTCTGTATGCATGAACTGGCACCTGTAGATTTAGTTATTAGGACCGGGGGAGAGCATCGCATTAGTAATTTTTTGATTTGGCAAATTGCTTATGCCGAACTTTACTTTACCGATGTTCTTTGGCCCGATTTTGCTGAACAGGACTTTGAAGGTGCACTCCATGCCTTTGTTAATCGAGAGCGTCGTTTCGGCGGCACTGAGCCGGGTGGCAATCATGCCTGATGGGGGTCACTTTTGCTGAAGTATCGCCTGATATCGGCTTTCGTTTTAATTCCCGTAGTCATTGCGGCGCTTTTTCTGTTGCCGCCTGCGGGTTTTGCCATCGTCACGCTGGTTGTTTGTATGCTCGCTGCGTGGGAGTGGGGGCAATTTAGCGGTTTCACTTCAACTTCACAACGCATCTGGCTGGCACTGCTCTGCGGCCTGCTGCTGGCATTGATGCTTTTCCTGATGCCTGAATACCACTATGACGTTCATCAACCGCTGGTTGAGGGTTCGCTGTGGGCGTCGTTTGGCTGGTGGATTGTGGCGCTGCTGCTGGTGCTTTCTTACCCGGCGTCTGCCGCTTTCTGGCGCAACTCTAAAGCATTGCGCCTGATTTTTGGCGTTCTGACAATCGTCCCGTTCTTTTGGGGCATGCTGGCGCTTCGCGCCTGGCATTATGCGGATAACCATTACAGCGGCGCGCTGTGGCTGCTGTACGTGATGATTCTGGTCTGGGGTGCGGATTCCGGCGCCTATATGTTTGGTAAGATGTTCGGCAAGCATAAGCTGGCACCGAAAGTTTCACCGGGTAAAACCTGGCAAGGATTCTTTGGTGGTCTGGTGACGGCGGCGGTCATCTCCTGGGCCTACGGCCTGTGGGCGAATCTGAATGTTACCCCGACAGTATTGTTGGTGTGTTCCGTCGTTGCGGCGCTGGCATCGGTGCTTGGCGATCTAACTGAGAGTATGTTTAAGCGAGAGGCCGGCATTAAGGATAGCGGTCATCTGATTCCCGGGCACGGTGGAATACTGGATCGTATCGATAGCCTGACGGCGGCGGTACCGGTGTTCGCCTGTCTGCTATTGTTGGTCTTCAGGACGATTTGACGGAAGGTTTTATGCTAAGCGTACTCTGGAATTTGGCTGCCTTTATCATTGCGCTGGGCGTATTGATCACCGTGCATGAGTTTGGTCATTTCTGGGTGGCTCGTCGCTGCGGTGTTCGCGTTGAACGCTTTTCTATCGGCTTTGGGAAAGCACTATGGCGACGTTTTGACAAGCAGGGCACGGAATTCGTCATCGCGCTTATTCCTCTCGGCGGCTATGTCAAAATGCTTGATGAGCGCGTCGAACCGGTAGCACCGGAGATGCGCCACTACGCTTTCAATAATAAAACCGTTGGTCAGCGCGCGGCTGTGATTGCCGCGGGCCCGATCGCGAACTTCATTTTTGCCATCTTTGCCTACTGGCTGGTCTTTATTATCGGTGTCCCTGGCGTGCGTCCGGTTGTTGGCGAAATAGTGCCCGACTCGATTGCCGCACACGCACAAATTGCAAAAGGAACGGAACTTAAAGCGATAGATGGCATCGAAACGCCTGATTGGGATGCAGTGCGAATGGCGCTGGTCACGAAGATTGGCGACGAGCAAACAATAGTTACGGTCGCCCCTTTCGGGACAAGTCAGCGCCAGGATAAAATCCTCGATCTGCGGCACTGGGCGTTCGAGCCGGATAAACAAGATCCGGTGACATCGCTGGGTATTCAGCCCCGCAGCGCGCAGATTGACACCGTGCTGGCTGAGGTACAATCGAATTCGGCGGCACAGAAGGCCGGTTTGCAAGCGGGCGACAGGATCGTTAAAGTCGATGGTCAACCGCTAACGCAGTGGATGACGTTTGTGAATCTGGTGCGTGATAATCCGGGTAAAGCGCTGGTTCTGGACATCGAGCGACAGGGTAGCCCCTTGTCTGTTACGCTGACCCCAGATACGAAGTCCAGTAAAGGTAAAGCTGAAGGGTTTGCAGGGGTTGTACCAAAGGTCATCCCGCTGCCTGATGAATATAAGACAGTGCGTCAGTATGGGCCGTTTGCCGCCATTGCTGAAGCCACGGATAAAACCTGGCAACTGATGTCATTAACCGTCAGGATGCTGGGAAAATTGATAACCGGTGATGTCAAACTGAACAACCTCAGCGGGCCGATTTCTATCGCCCAGGGGGCTGGAATGTCAGCGGAGTTTGGATTGATTTATTATCTGATGTTCCTTGCGCTGATTAGCGTGAACCTCGGAATAATCAATCTGTTCCCGCTTCCCGTCCTGGACGGGGGGCACCTGCTGTTTTTGGCGATTGAAAAGCTGAAGGGCGGGCCGGTATCCGAGCGAGTTCAAGACTTTAGTTATCGCATTGGCTCAATACTGCTGGTGTTGTTAATGGGGCTTGCACTTTTCAATGATTTCTCTCGGTTGTAAGAGAGTTTGTTAGGAAGAACGCATAATAACGATGGCGATGAAAAAGTTGCTCATAGCGTCGCTGCTGTTTAGCAGCGCAACCGTATACGGTGCTGACGGGTTCGTAGTGAAGGATATTCATTTCGAAGGCTTGCAGCGTGTCGCTGTTGGTGCGGCCCTCCTCAGTATGCCAGTGCGTCCTGGCGATACGGTAACCGATGATGATATCAGTAACACCATTCGTGCACTGTTTGCCACTGGCAACTTTGAGGACGTCCGCGTCCTGCGCGATGGTGATACCCTGTTGGTGCAGGTGAAAGAGCGCCCAACGATTGCCAGCATCACTTTCTCCGGTAACAAGTCGGTGAAGGATGACATGCTCAAGCAAAACCTTGAGGCATCCGGCGTTCGCGTTGGGGAGTCCCTTGACCGCACGACCCTCGCTGATATCGAGAAAGGGCTGGAAGATTTCTATTACAGCGTCGGTAAGTACAGCGCCAGTGTAAAAGCTGTCGTGACACCGCTGCCGCGTAACCGTGTTGACCTGAAACTGGTATTCCAGGAAGGCGTCTCGGCGAAAATCCAGCAGATTAACATTGTCGGTAACCATGCGTTCAGCACCGATGAACTCATCTCAACATTCCAGCTGCGCGATGAAGTGCCGTGGTGGAACGTTGTCGGCGATCGCAAATACCAGAAGCAGAAGCTGGCCGGGGATCTCGAAACCCTGCGTAGCTACTATCTGGATCGCGGCTACGCACGTTTCAACATCGACTCCACCCAGGTGAGCCTGACGCCAGATAAAAAAGGCATCTACATCACCGTGAACATTACTGAAGGCGAGCAGTACAAGCTTTCCGGTGTTCAGGTGACGGGCGACCTGGCAGGGCATTCGGCAGAAATCGAAGCGTTGACCAAAGTGGAACCGGGCGAGCTGTATAACGGCGCCAAAGTGACCAAAATGGAGAATGATATTAAGAAACTCCTCGGTCGCTACGGCTACGCCTATCCGCGCGTTCAGTCCCAGCCGGAAATTAACGATACCGATAAGACCGTGAAGCTGCACGTCAACGTCGATGCGGGCAACCGTTACTACGTGCGTAAAATTCGCTTCGAAGGCAACGACACCTCAAAAGACTCCGTCCTGCGCCGTGAAATGCGTCAGATGGAAGGGGCATGGTTGGGCAGCGACCTGGTTGACCAGGGTAAAGATCGTCTGAACCGTTTAGGCTATTTCGAAACGGTTGATACCGATACGCAGCGCATACCGGGCAGCCCGGATCAGGTCGACGTTGTCTATAAAGTCAAAGAACGTAACACCGGTAGCTTCAACTTTGGTATCGGTTACGGTACGGAAAGTGGCGTAAGCTTCCAGGCTGGCGTTCAGCAGGACAACTGGTTGGGTACCGGCTATTCCGTTGGAATTAACGGCACCAAAAACGACTACCAGACCTATACTGAACTGTCGGTCACCAACCCGTATTTCACCGTGGATGGCGTGAGCCTCGGTGGTCGTATTTTCTATAACGACTTCGATGCGAACGACGCGGATCTGTCTGACTATACCAACAAAAGCTATGGTACGGACGTTACGCTGGGCTTCCCGATCAACGAATACAACACGCTGCGTGCGGGCTTAGGTTATGTACATAACTCCCTGTCCAACATGCAGCCGCAGGTGTCGATGTGGCGTTATCTGAACTCAATGGGTCAATATCCGGAAAATACCGATGATAAAAACTCATTCAGTGCCAACGACTTCACCTTCAACTATGGTTGGACTTATAACAAGCTCGACCGTGGCTTCTTCCCGACGGAAGGTTCGCGTGTCAACCTGAATGGTAAAGTGACTATTCCAGGTTCAGATAACGAATACTACAAAGCCACGCTGGATACGGCGACCTACGTACCGATCGATAACGATCACAAGTGGGTCGTTCTGGGACGTACTCGCTTCGGTTATGGCGACGGCATTGGTGGCAAAGAGATGCCATTCTACGAGAACTTCTATGCCGGTGGTTCAAGCACCGTGCGCGGGTTCCAGTCGAACACCATTGGTCCGAAAGCGGTTTATTTCCCGGCCAGCAATCGCCACGATGGCGATGATAACTATGACAGTAACTGTAAGAGCACCGAATCTGCTCCGTGTAAATCGGATGATGCAGTGGGCGGTAACGCCATGGCCGTTGCCAGCCTGGAGCTGATTACGCCGACGCCGTTTATCAGCGATAAGTATGCTAACTCGGTCCGTACCTCCTTCTTCTGGGATATGGGTACCGTGTGGGATACTCACTGGGATTCGAGCGCTTACGCGGGTTATCCGGATTATGGTGATCCGAGCAACATCCGTATGTCCGCCGGTATCGCGGTACAGTGGATGTCGCCGTTGGGGCCGTTGGTCTTCTCCTACGCCCAACCGTTTAAAAAGTACGAGGGAGACAAAGCCGAGCAGTTCCAGTTTAACATTGGTAAAACCTGGTAACTGCGGGCAGCAATGGAATGTAAGTGCAGTATAGCGCTGACTTTAGGCGATAACCGCGGTTATCGCCTGGCCACGCAAATAACGGTACCCCTGGGTACTCATGGGATGGTAAGGAGTTAATTGTGAAAAAGTGGTTATTAGCTGCAGGTCTGGGTTTAGCAATGGTTACTTCCGCTCAGGCGGCAGATAAAATTGCAATGGTTAACATGAACAGCCTGTTCCAACAGGTAGCCCAGAAAACGGGCGTTTCTAGTACGCTGGAAAACGAGTTCAAAGGCCGCGCGAGCGAGCTGCAGCGTATGGAAGGCGACCTGCAGTCAAAAATGCAGCGTCTGCAGTCCATGAAACCGGGTGCCGACCGTACCAAGCTGGAAAAAGACGTTATGGCTCAGCGCCAGACCTTCTCTCAGAAGGCACAGTCTTTTGAGCAGGATCGTTCACGTCGCTCTAACGAAGAACGTGGCAAACTGGTTAACCGTATCCAGACTGCTGTGAAAAGCGTAGCGAGCAGCCAGAGCATCGACCTGGTTGTTGATTCTAATGCCGTTGCATACAACAGCAATGATGTAAAAGACATCACCGCTGATGTGCTGAAACAGGTTAAATAAGTAATGCCTTCTATTCGACTGGCTGATCTTGCGCAGCAGTTGGATGCAGAATTACACGGTGATGGCGATCTCGTCATCACCGGCGTTGCGTCCATGCAGACTGCAAAAGCAGGTCAAATTACGTTCATGGTTAATCCTAAGTACCGTGAGCACCTGGCCGCTTGCCAGGCTTCTGCCGTTGTCATGACGCAGGATGATTTACCTTTTGCCCAAAGCGCCGCACTGGTCGTGCGTAATCCCTACCTGACCTATGCGCGAATGGCTCAAATTCTGGATACCACGCCGCAGCCGGCGCAGGATATCGCACCGAGTGCGACGATCGATGCAACGGCGAAGCTGGGTAAAAACGTCTCGATTGGCCCTAATGCGGTGATCGAATCTGATGTTGAACTTGGCGACAATGTAGTCATCGGCGCCGGGTGCTTCGTTGGGAAAAAGACGAAAATTGGTGCCGGCACTCGTTTGTGGGCCAACGTGAGCGTTTACCATGAGATTGAGATCGGTGAGAATTGCCTGATTCAGTCCAGCACCGTAATTGGTGCCGATGGTTTCGGTTATGCCAACGATCGCGGTAACTGGGTGAAGATCCCGCAACTGGGTCGCGTGATTATCGGCGATCGCGTTGAGATCGGTGCCTGTACTACCATTGACCGTGGCGCGCTGGATGATACCGTGATCGGCAATGGTGTTATCATTGATAACCAGTGTCAGATTGCGCATAACGTCGTGATTGGTGACAATACTGCCGTTGCGGGTGGCGTTATCATGGCAGGCAGCCTGAAAATTGGCCGTTACTGCATGATTGGCGGTGCCAGCGTGATTAACGGGCATATGGAAATCTGCGACAAAGTCACCGTCACCGGTATGGGGATGGTCATGCGTCCTATCACCGAGCCTGGCGTCTATTCTTCCGGTATTCCGCTGCAGCCGAATAAGGTCTGGCGTAAAACCGCGGCGCTGGTGATGAATATTGATGATATAAGCAAACGCCTCAAATCAATTGAGCGTAAGGTTAATCAGCAAGATTAGCGCATCTGTTGACACACAAAATCATTCAAAGCGGCATTCAGGCGGCAACCCTCGCTGATAAAGACGCGGCTTGAGCGATGAAGTGTAAAAATTTTCGGCCTGTTGCATTCATAAGATTGCCGCAGGCCGTGTTATTATTGCCTTTTAGTATATTTAGACAGGAAGAGTATTTTGACTACTGAAACTCATACTCTGCACATTGAAGAGATTCTGGAACTTCTCCCTCACCGCTACCCGTTCCTGCTGGTAGATCGCGTGCTGGATTTTGAAGAAGGTCGTTTTCTGCGCGCAGTAAAAAATGTTTCTGTTAACGAGCCGTTTTTCCAGGGACACTTCCCTGGTAAGCCGATTTTACCGGGCGTACTGATTCTGGAAGCGATGGCGCAGGCCACCGGTATTCTGGCATTTAAAAGCGTAGGTAAGCTCGAGCCGGGCGAACTGTATTACTTCGCCGGGATTGATGAAGCGCGTTTCAAACGTCCGGTAGTGCCTGGCGATCAGATGATTATGGAAGTCACTTTCGAGAAAACCCGCCGCGGCCTGACGCGTTTTAAAGGCGTCGCGCTGGTTGATGGTAAAGTGGTTTGCGAAGCAACGATGATGTGTGCGCGTAGCCGGGAGGCCTGATACGTGATTGATAAAACCGCCTTTATTCATCCAACTGCCATTGTGGAAGAGGGCGCCGTTATCGGTGCTAACGCTCACATTGGCCCGTTTTGTATTGTTGGTGCTAACGTCGAAATTGGCGAAGGTACCGTACTGAAGTCTCATGTTGTTGTTAACGGCCACACCAAAATTGGTCGCGATAATGAGATCTATCAGTTCGCTTCCATCGGCGAGGTTAACCAGGATCTGAAATATGCTGGTGAACCGACGCGTGTGGAAATTGGCGATCGCAACCGCATTCGCGAAAGCGTCACCATTCATCGTGGCACAGTACAGGGCGGTGGATTAACGAAGGTGGGCAGCGATAACCTGCTGATGATCAATGCTCACGTTGCGCACGATTGCACGGTCGGTGACCGCTGTATTCTGGCCAATAACGCAACGCTTGCCGGGCATGTCTCGCTGGATGATTTTGTCATCATCGGCGGCATGACCGCTGTGCATCAGTTCTGCATCATTGGTGCACACGTTATGGTTGGCGGCTGCTCCGGCGTCGCGCAGGACGTGCCGCCGTTTGTGATTGCCCAGGGCAACCACGCGACGCCGTTTGGCGTTAATATTGAAGGTTTGAAGCGCCGCGGCTTTAGCCGTGAAGCGATTACCGCGATTCGTAACGCGTATAAACTACTGTACCGCAGTGGCAAAACGCTGGATGAAGCAAAACCGGAAATCGCCGAACTGGCGGTTCAGCATCCTGAAGTTCAGCCATTTATCGATTTCTTCGCCCGTTCAACGCGCGGTCTGATTCGTTAATGTCTGAACAGCGTCCCCTGACGATTGCCCTGGTCGCCGGAGAAACCTCCGGCGATATTCTTGGTGCCGGTCTGATTCGCGCCCTCAAAGCACGCATTCCCAATGCTCGCTTTGTTGGCGTGGCGGGACCACTGATGCAGGCCGAAGGCTGTGAAGCCTGGTATGAGATGGAAGAGCTGGCGGTGATGGGCATTGTTGAAGTGCTCGGCCGCTTGCGTCGTCTGCTGCATATTCGTGCCGATCTTACCCGCCGTTTCAGCGAGCTGCGTCCCGACGTTTTCGTCGGCATTGATGCACCAGACTTCAATATTACGCTTGAAGGCAACCTGAAAAAGCAGGGTATTAAAACTATCCATTACGTCAGCCCCTCCGTATGGGCATGGCGGCAAAAACGCGTTTTCAAAATTGGCAGATCGACCGATCTGGTGCTGGCTTTTCTGCCTTTCGAAAAAGCGTTTTACGACAGATTTAACGTTCCCTGCCGTTTTATCGGCCATACCATGGCGGATGCGATGCCGCTGGATCCGGATAAAGGTGCCGCGCGCGATCGTCTGGGGATTCCCCATGACGTGCACTGCCTGGCGCTACTGCCGGGGAGTCGCGGTGCTGAAGTGGAAATGCTCAGCGCAGACTTTCTGAAAACTGCGCAGATCCTGCGCGGGGATTATCCCGATCTGCAGGTCCTGGTACCGCTGGTGAATGCCAAACGGCGGGAGCAGTTCGAACGAATCAAAGCGGAAACGGCACCGGAGCTCACGGTACATCTGCTGGATGGCCAGGCGCGAGATGCGATGATCGCCAGCGATGCGGCCCTGCTGGCATCCGGAACCGCGGCGCTGGAGTGCATGTTAGCCAAGTGTCCGATGGTCGTTGGCTATCGTATGAAGCCGTTTACCTTCTGGCTGGCGAAACGGTTGGTGAAGACCGATTACGTTTCGCTACCAAACTTGCTGGCCGGGCGCGAACTGGTTAAAGAACTGCTGCAGGATGAGTGTCAGCCTGAACGGCTTGCTGATGCGCTGCGGCCGCTGCTGGCCGACGGCAAAACCAGCCATGAAATGCACGACACCTTCCGCGCGCTGCATCAGCAAATTCGCTGCAATGCGGATGAACAGGCGGCGGACGCAGTACTGGAGTTAGCAAAATGATTGAGTTTGAGTATCCGCATACTCACCTGGTCGCCGGCGTTGATGAAGTCGGACGAGGGCCTCTGGTTGGTGCGGTGGTGACCGCTGCGGTGATCCTCGATCCGACAAGGCCAATCGTTGGCCTGAATGACTCCAAAAAATTAAGCGAAAAGCGTCGTCTGGCGCTGTTCGATGAAATCAAAGAGAAGGCGTTAGCCTGGAGCCTTGGCCGCGCGGAACCGCATGAAATTGACGAGCTGAATATTCTGCATGCGACCATGCTGGCGATGCAGCGCGCCGTTGCGGGCCTGGCGATTGTGCCGGAGTATGTCCTGATTGATGGCAACCGCTGTCCGTCCCTGCCGATGCCTTCGCTGGCGGTAGTCAAAGGCGACAGCCGGGTGGCAGAAATCAGCGCAGCGTCTATTCTGGCTAAAGTCTCGCGCGATGCGGAAATGGCTGCGCTGGATCTTGAGTTTCCCCAATACGGCTTTGCGCAGCATAAAGGCTATCCTACCGCTTTCCATCTGGAAAAACTGATCGAACATGGCGCAACCGAGCATCATCGGCGTAGTTTTGGCCCGGTTAAACGCGCGCTGGGCCTTGCGTCCTGATTCTTGTGTCGAGAAATAAGTAAACCGGAATCTGAAGATGTCTGAACCACGTTTCGTCCACCTGCGGGTGCATAGCGACTATTCCATGATCGATGGGCTGGCGAAAACCGGACCGCTGGTGAAAAAGGCGGCCGCGCTTGGCATGCCTGCTCTGGCGATCACCGATTTTACCAACCTGTGCGGGCTGGTGAAGTTCTACGGAGCGGGACACGGCGCCGGTTTGAAACCGATCGTTGGCGCAGATTTTCACGTCCAGAGCGAGCTGATGGGTGATGAGTTCACCGAATTAACGGTGCTGGCGGCCAACAATACCGGTTATCAAAACCTGACGCTGCTGATTTCACGTGCCTATCAACGCGGCTACGGTGCGTTGGGACCGTGGATCGACCGTGACTGGCTGGTCGAACATCAGGAAGGGTTGATTCTGCTCTCCGGCGCGCGTAAAGGCGATGTCGGCGTTAGCCTGACGCGTGGCAATATGGCGCTGGTCGACCAATGCGTCTCCTTCTACGAAGAACATTTCCCGGATCGCTATTACCTTGAACTGATTCGCACTGGCCGCGCCGATGAAGAGGCGTATTTACATGCCGCCGTGCGGCTGGCGGAAGAGCGCGGTTTACCGGTAGTGGCCACCAATGACGTACGCTTTCTCGAAACCGGCGACTTCGATGCCCATGAAATCCGCGTTGCGATCCATGACGGTTTTACACTCGATGATCCGAAGCGTCCGCGTAACTATTCGCCGCAGCAATATATGCGCAGCGAAGACGAAATGTGTGAGTTGTTCTCCGATATTCCAGAGGCGCTGGAAAATACCGTCGAAATAGCCAAGCGCTGCAACGTGACCGTGCGTTTAGGCGAATACTTCCTGCCGCAGTTCCCGACCGGGGATATGACGACGGAAGATTATCTGGTCCTGAAATCGAAAGAGGGTCTGGAAGAACGCCTGGAGTTCCTGTTCCCTGACCCTGAAGAGCGTGCCAAACGTCGGCCTGAATACGATGAACGTCTGGAGATCGAACTCCAGGTGATTAACCAGATGGGCTTCCCCGGCTACTTCCTGATCGTAATGGAATTTATCCAGTGGTCGAAGGATAACGGCGTGCCGGTAGGGCCAGGCCGTGGTTCAGGTGCTGGATCGTTAGTCGCCTACGCCTTAAAAATCACCGATCTGGATCCGCTGGAGTTCGATCTGCTGTTCGAACGTTTCCTTAACCCGGAACGTGTTTCGATGCCGGACTTTGACGTCGACTTCTGTATGGAGAAACGCGACCAGGTTATCGAACACGTGGCGGAAATGTACGGTCGTGATGCGGTATCGCAGATCATCACCTTCGGTACGATGGCGGCAAAAGCGGTTATTCGTGACGTAGGTCGCGTGCTTGGCCATCCTTACGGGTTTGTCGATCGGATCTCAAAACTGGTACCCCCGGATCC
Source organism: Klebsiella sp. I138 (assembly GCF_051131765.1). Lineage (NCBI taxonomy): Bacteria > Pseudomonadati > Pseudomonadota > Gammaproteobacteria > Enterobacterales > Enterobacteriaceae > Klebsiella > Klebsiella sp. I138. Next base: position 3,125,410 of record NZ_CP180447.1, on the reverse strand, counting down.
GGGCATGACGCTGGCGAAGGCGTTTGAAGCCGAGCCGCAGCTGCCGGAAATCTATGAAGCTGACGAAGAAGTCAGAGCGCTCATTGACATGGCGCGTAAGCTGGAAGGCGTCACGCGTAACGCCGGTAAGCATGCGGGAGGCGTGGTTATCGCGCCGACCAAAATTACCGACTTCGCCCCGTTATATTGCGATGAAGCGGGTCTGCATCCGGTTACCCAGTTTGATAAGAACGACGTCGAATACGCCGGGCTGGTGAAGTTCGACTTCCTTGGCCTGCGTACGCTGACCATCATCAACTGGGCACTGGAGATGATCAACAAGCGGCGGGCGAAGACCGGCGAAGAGCCGCTGGATATCGCCGCGATTCCGCTGGAAGATAAGAAAAGCTTCGATATGCTGCAACGTTCGGAAACCACTGCGGTTTTCCAGCTTGAATCGCGCGGCATGAAGGACCTCATCAAACGTCTTCAGCCCGACTGTTTCGAAGACATGATCGCCCTGGTGGCCCTGTTCCGCCCAGGCCCATTGCAATCGGGGATGGTTGATAACTTTATCGACCGTAAACACGGCCGTGAGGAGATTTCTTATCCTGACGTGCAGTGGCAGCACGAATGTCTGAAGCCGGTGCTTGAGCCGACCTACGGTATTATCCTGTACCAGGAACAGGTCATGCAGATCGCGCAGGAGCTGTCGGGCTATACGCTCGGCGGTGCGGATATGCTGCGTCGTGCGATGGGTAAGAAAAAGCCGGAGGAGATGGCCAAGCAGCGTGGCACCTTCGAAGAAGGGGCGAAAAAGCGCGGCGTGGACGGCGAACTGGCGATGAAAATCTTTGACCTGGTGGAGAAATTCGCCGGTTACGGATTTAACAAATCGCACTCCGCTGCTTACGCGCTGGTTTCTTACCAGACGCTGTGGCTGAAAGCACATTATCCCGCTGAGTTTATGGCGGCGGTAATGACCGCCGATATGGATAACACCGAGAAAGTGGTCGGCCTGGTGGACGAGTGCTGGCGAATGGGGCTGAAAATCCTGCCGCCGGATATTAACTCCGGACTGTACCATTTCCACGTGAATGACGACGGTGAAATCGTTTACGGTATTGGCGCCATTAAAGGCGTCGGCGAAGGCCCGATCGAGGCCATTATTGAAGCGCGTAACAACGGCGGCTATTTCCGCGAGTTGTTCGATCTTTGCGCCCGCACCGACACCAAAAAGCTGAACCGTCGGGTTCTGGAAAAGCTGATTATGTCCGGGGCCTTTGACCGCCTGGGACCTCACCGTGCGGCATTGATGAATTCGCTGGGCGATGCCCTGAAGGCCGCCGATCAACATGCGAAAGCCGAGGCGATTGGCCAGGCGGATATGTTCGGTGTGCTGGCGGAAGAGCCGGAGCAAATCGAACAATCCTATGCCAACTGCCAGCCGTGGCCGGAGCAGGTGGTGCTGGATGGTGAAAGGGAGACCCTGGGGCTGTATCTGACGGGTCACCCTATCAACCAATATTTGAAAGAGATTGAGCGCTATGTTGGCGGCGTGAGACTCAAAGACATGCATCCGACCGATCGTGGTAAAGTGACCACGGCGGCGGGGCTCGTTATTGCTGCGCGGGTAATGGTCACCAAGCGCGGCAATCGTATCGGCATCTGTACGTTGGATGACCGTTCAGGGCGTCTGGAGGTGATGTTATTTACCGACGCGCTGGATAAATATCAGCAATTGCTGGAAAAAGACCGCATACTTATCGTCAGCGGACAGGTCAGCTTTGATGACTTCAGCGGGGGGCTTAAAATGACCGCGCGTGAAGTGATGGACATTGACGAAGCCCGGGAAAAATATGCTCGCGGGCTTGCTATCTCGCTGACGGACAGGCAAATTGATGACCAGCTTTTAAACCGACTCCGTCAGTCTCTGGAACCCCACCGTTCGGGAACCATTCCAGTACACCTCTATTATCAGAGGGCGGATGCGCGCGCGCGACTGCGTTTTGGCGCAACATGGCGCGTCTCTCCGAGCGATCGTTTACTCAACGATCTGCGTGGCCTTATCGGCTCGGAGCAGGTGGAACTGGAGTTTGACTAATACAGGAATACTATGAGTCTGAATTTCCTTGATTTTGAACAGCCGATTGCAGAGCTGGAAGCGAAAATCGATTCCCTGACTGCGGTAAGCCGTCAGGATGAGAAACTAGATATTAACATCGACGAAGAAGTGCATCGTCTGCGCGAAAAAAGCGTAGAACTGACGCGCAAAATCTTCGCCGATCTGGGTGCATGGCAGGTTGCTCAACTGGCACGCCATCCACGTCGCCCGTACACCCTGGATTATGTTCGCCTGGCATTCGACGAATTTGACGAACTGGCCGGCGACCGTGCTTACGCCGATGATAAAGCGATTGTCGGTGGTATTGCGCGTCTGGAGGGGCGTCCGGTGATGATTATCGGCCACCAAAAAGGGCGCGAAACGAAAGAGAAGATTCGTCGCAACTTTGGCATGCCGGCACCAGAAGGCTACCGTAAGGCGCTGCGTCTGATGGAGATGGCTGAGCGTTTCAAGATGCCGATCATCACCTTCATCGACACCCCAGGTGCATACCCGGGCGTGGGTGCAGAAGAGCGCGGCCAGTCTGAGGCGATTGCCCGTAACCTGCGTGAAATGTCACGTCTGAGCGTTCCGGTCATCTGTACCGTTATCGGTGAAGGTGGTTCCGGCGGCGCGCTGGCGATTGGCGTCGGCGACAAGGTGAACATGCTGCAGTACAGCACCTACTCGGTGATTTCGCCGGAAGGTTGCGCTTCCATTCTGTGGAAAAGTGCAGATAAAGCCCCGCTGGCTGCTGAAGCGATGGGCATCATTGCCACGCGTCTGAAAGAGCTCAAGCTGATTGACTCGATTATCCCGGAGCCACTGGGCGGCGCACACCGCAACCCGGAAGCGATTGCGGCAAGCCTGAAGGCACAGCTGCTGGCGGACCTGGCGGATCTGGATCTCCTGAGTGAAGAAGAGCTGTTAAACCGTCGCTATCAGCGCCTGATGAGCTACGGCTACGCCTGATTATTTTTCGCGTTAATGTTGCCAGGGGCCGGATTTTCCGGCCCTTTTTTTATGTGCGATACGCCAGCGCGATTGCTATGATGCCTGACTTAGGTCAATTCCAGGAGGAAAGCGTGAATATCATCGCCATCATGGGGCCCCACGGCGTCTATCACAAAGACGAACCGATCAAAGAGCTGGAAGCCGCCCTGCAACGGCAAGGCTTTCAGACCATCTGGCCGCAAAACAGCGCCGACCTGCTGCAGTTTATCGACCATAATCCGCGGATCTGCGGGGTTATCTTTGACTGGGATGAGTACAACGTTGAGCTGTGCAGCGACATCAATCAGCTGAACGAATATCTCCCGCTATACGCCTTTATCAACGCGCATTCGACGATGGACGTCAGCAGCCAGGATCTGCGTATGACGCTGTGGTTCTTCGAATACGCGCTTGGCCTTGCAGAAGAGATTGCCACCCGAATCGGCCAGTATACGCGCGAATACCTGGACAACATCACGCCGCCCTTTACCAAAGCCCTGTTCAACTATGTGCAGGAGGGAAAATATACCTTCTGTACGCCGGGACACATGGGGGGAAGCGCGTATCAGAAAAGCCCGGTAGGCTGCCTGTTTTATGATTTCTTTGGCGGTAATACGCTGAAGGCCGATGTGTCGATTTCAGTGACCGAACTTGGGTCACTCCTCGATCACTCTGGCCCGCATCTGGAGGCTGAAGAGTATATCGCCCGCGCCTTTGGTGCCGAGCAGAGCTACATGGTGACCAACGGGACATCGACGTCGAACAAGATTGTCGGCATGTATTCGGCGCCGACGGGTAGCACGCTGCTCATCGACCGTAACTGCCATAAATCGCTGGCGCATCTGCTGATGATGAGCGATGTCGTTCCGCTGTGGCTGAAAACGACGCGTAATGCGCTGGGTATTCTGGGCGGCATACCGAAACGCGAATTTACCCGCGACAGCATTCAGCAGAAGGTTAATGCCACGGCCGGCGCTAACTGGCCGGTACATGCGGTGATCACCAACTCCACCTATGACGGGCTGCTCTATAACACCACCTGGATTAAAGAGACGCTGGATGTGCCATCGATCCATTTTGATTCAGCCTGGGTGCCTTATACCCATTTCCATCCGATCTATCAGGGGAAAAGCGGGATGAGCGGCGATCGCATTCCGGGTAAGGTTGTCTTCGAAACGCAGTCCACGCACAAAATGCTGGCGGCGCTGTCGCAGGCATCGCTTATCCACATAAAGGGCAGCTACGACGAAGACACCTTTAATGAAGCCTTTATGATGCACACTTCAACGTCGCCGAGCTACCCGATCGTTGCCTCGATAGAAACCGCGGCGGCAATGCTGCGCGGGAATTCGGGCAAGCGTTTGATCCAGCGCTCCATCGAGCGGGCGTTAGATTTCCGCAAAGAGGTCCAGCGCCTGCGTGAAGAGTCTGACGGCTGGTTCTTTGATATCTGGCAGCCGGAAGATATTGAACAGGCCCAGTGCTGGCCGGTCGCAAGCGGTGAGAACTGGCATGGTTTTAAAGACGCTGATGATGACCATATGTTCCTCGACCCGGTGAAGGTCACGATCCTGACGCCGGGAATGGACGAGCAGGGTAATATGGATGATGAAGGGATCCCGGCTGCGCTGGTGGCGAAATTTCTCGATGAGCGCGGCGTAGTCGTAGAGAAAACCGGTCCTTACAATCTGTTGTTTCTGTTCAGTATTGGCATCGACAAAACCCGGGCGATGGGGCTGTTACGTGGCTTAACCGAGTTTAAGCGCGCCTACGATCTTAACCTGCGGGTGAAGAACATGCTGCCGGATCTCTACGCAGAAGATCCTGATTTCTACCGCAACATGCGGATTCAGGATCTGGCGCAGGGGATCCATCGGCTGATCCGGCAGCATCAGCTGTCGCAGCTGATGTTAAGCGCCTTTGACGTGTTGCCGGAAATGAAAATGACGCCGAATCAAGCCTGGCAGCGGCAAATTAAGGGTGAAGTGGAAACCATTGAGCTGGAAAATCTGGTTGGGCGCATTTCGGCCAATATGATTCTGCCGTATCCGCCGGGTGTACCGCTGCTGATGCCCGGAGAGATGATTACCGAAGAGAGCCGGGCAGTGCTCGATTTCCTGCTGATGCTCTGCTCGATTGGCCGCCATTATCCGGGCTTCGAAACGGATATCCACGGGGCGAAGCGCGGTGAGGATGGCGTATACCGGGTACGAGTCTTAAAAAATGACTCACAGATTGCGCGGCGCTGATATTAACTGAGGAGTAAACATGCTGGGTTTAAAACGGGTTCACCATATTGCCATCATTGCGAGCAACTATGTGCAGAGCAAAGCCTTCTACTGCGACATCCTGGGCTTTACGTTGCAGAGCGAGTTTTACCGTGAAGCGCGTGACTCCTGGAAGGGCGATCTGGCGTTGAACGGCGAGTATGTCATTGAGCTGTTCTCTTTCCCGTCCCCTCCTGCTCGTCCAAGCCGCCCGGAAGCCTGCGGACTGCGCCATCTGGCCTTTAGCGTGGATGATATCGATGCGGCGGTTGCGCATCTGGAGGCGCATGGCGTGGCCTGTGAGGGGATCCGTATCGATCCTTTTACTGGCAAGCGCTTTACCTTTTTTAACGATCCCGACGGCCTGCCGCTGGAGATTTATCAGCAGTAATCCTTGCCAGAGAAGGGCCGGCCCGGTAACGTGCCGGGCTATCTCCCCCAGCGACACTATCATGATGATGACGCCAGATATTGCGCAAACCCTACATCCCTGTCGTCAGTTTCTGGTCGCCTTTAGCGGCGGTCTGGATTCGACGGTACTTTTACATCAACTGGTCTGCTGGCGTGAACGGGACCCGACGTTGCAACTACGGGCTATCCATATTCACCATGGACTGAGTGCTAACGCCGATAGTTGGGTTGCGCACTGTCAGCAGGTTTGTCAGCGATGGCAGGTTCCGTTGGTCATCGAACGCGTCACTCTGGCAGATGATGGGCTGGGCGTGGAGGCGCATGCACGCCAGGCGCGTTACCAGGCTTTCCGGGCGGCACTAAAACCGGGAGATGTTTTGGTGACGGCTCAGCACCTCGACGATCAGTGCGAAACCTTCCTGCTGGCACTCAAACGCGGCAGCGGTCCTACCGGACTGGCGGCGATGGCGGCATCTTCCGAATTTGCCGGCACGCGGCTGCTGCGTCCTTTGCTGACGACCCGTCGTGAGGCTCTGCACCAGTGGGCGCTTGCCCATCAGCTCAGCTGGATTGAGGACGAGAGCAATCAGGATGATACCTACGATCGTAACTTCCTCCGCCTGCGCGTCGTTCCGCAGCTTATCGCACGCTGGCCCCACTTTACCGAAGCGGTAGCCCGTAGCGCCAGCCTGTGCGGTGAGCAGGAGCAACTGCTGGATGAACTGTTGGCGGATGAGCTGGCGAAACTGGTGGCGGATGACGGCTCGTTAGCTATCGAACCGCTGACCTTTATGAGTGCGCCGCGTCGCGCCGCTTTGCTGCGGCGCTGGCTGGCCGGACATTCTGCGCCGATGCCTTCGCGTGAAATGCCAGAACGCATCTGGCGCGAAGTCGCCCTGGCGCGGGAGGATGCCTTTCCCTGCCTGCGTCTTGGTGAATTTTCCGTGCGTCGCTACCAGCAGAGACTGTGGTGGGTCAAATTTCAGCCCGGTCAAACGGATACGGTGGTGTCGTGGCCCGACTATGGCCAACCGCTGAAGCTGCCGGAAGGGCTTGGCGAGCTGGCGTTGCGGCCCGGTGGGCCGTTGCGGGTACCGCATGCAGAGGAGGTGGTGACGGTGCGCTTTCGTGCCAGCGGCCATCTGCATATTGTGGGACGCCACGGCGGGCGCAAGCTGAAGAAAATCTGGCAGGAGCTGGCCGTCGCGCCCTGGCGCCGGGATACGACACCGTTGCTGTTTTACGGCGAGACGCTGATTGCGGCGGCAGATTCGCTGTTTGTGACCTGTGAAGGGGAAGCGCGGGAAGGTGACGGGGTAGAGATGGTATGGAGGAAAACGGGCGGCTGAGCCACCCGTTTTTATTCAAGACTCACTCACCACGACGGTACCGATTTCCGGGTGGCTGAAGCTGGCGATTTTATCCAGGCGTAGCTCGCGAATGTTTCCGCTCAGTTCCACTACCAGATACTCGATATTTTTACGCGAGATAAGATCGTTTGCCTTCGCTTGCAGCTGCTCACCATCTTTGAGCGTCAGGACAAGCACCAGATGATGCTGGCAGGCAAGTTCGAGGTTGTCATAATCATCGCAGTTGATGGGTTGATAAGTATCATTCATTGACATAATCGCTCACCAGTAAGTTTGCTGCCGCATAGGCGGCCTTTTCCCTGACTGACTCCGAAAGGGCCTCATCCGCCGCAATTTCATTCAATACTTTCAACACGCAACCCAGCGCATTTGGAATATACCCTAGGTCTCCGCTGGCTATTTCCGCATACCGCTTGCGTATTAACTCACAATATTGGTCCACATGCCCTCCTGTCAGTATTCTGACTCAACCGTGGGATGCAAGTTTAAGCCTACGAAGATACACTCTGTTTAGCAAGGTGACTATACCATAGTCATTTAAGCAATATCAGCAGGATGAAAAGAGAGCCGCCGATTGCCGGCAGCCTTTTGTCGCCAGTTTCGTTACAATGTACGCCATTTATTTCAGGAGTGTATTCATGGCGCTGAAAGCGACAATTTACAAGGCTACGGTGAACGTTGCCGATCTGGATCGCAACCAGTTTCTGGATGCCAGCCTGACGCTGGCCCAGCATCCGTCGGAAACCCAGGAGCGCATGATGCTGCGCCTGCTGGCGTGGATCAAATACGCCGACGAACGTCTGCAGTTTACCCGCGGTCTGTCGTCAGATGATGAGGCAGAGCTCTGGCTGCTTAACGATCATCTCGGTATTGACCTGTGGATTGAGCTTGGTTTGCCGGACGAGCGGCGGATTAAAAAAGCGTGTTCACGGGCGCAGGAAGTGGTGTTGTTTGCCTACAATAGCCGGGCTGCGGAAATTTGGTGGCAGCAGAATAAGAGCAAAATGGCGCAGTTCAGCAAACTGACGGTCTGGTATCTGGACGATACACAGCTTGCACAGCTCAGCGCATTTGCCGATCGTTCAATGGTGTTACAGGCCACGTTGCAGGACGGGAGTATCTGGCTTTCTGACGCTAAGAATAATCTGGAAATTCATTTTACGGCGTGGCAACCATCGGCATGATTACGATTAGCCGCAGCGTTGTGATTCCGGATGAAGAGATTACTCTTGCCGGGATTCGCGCACAGGGCGCGGGCGGTCAGCACGTGAATAAAGCGTCTACCGCTATCCATCTGCGCTTTGACATAAAAGCATCAAGCCTGCCTGAGTATTATAAAGAACGGTTACTTGCCGCCAGCCACCACTTAATTTCTGCCGACGGTGTGGTTATCATTAAGGCTCAGGAATATCGCAGCCAGGAAATGAATCGCGAAGCGGCCATTTCCCGTCTGGTGGCATTAATAAAAGAATTAACCGCAGTGCAAAAAAGTCGCCGTGAGACCCGGCCGACCCGGGCATCAAAAGAGCGCCGTCTTGCCTCGAAGTCGCAAAAGTCCTCAGTTAAAGCACTGCGCGGGAAAGTTCGTCAGTAGCGGCATGACGAACGGGTGGAATGGATTATAAGGAATTAACAGTGAAGAAAATCGTACTCTCCGTTGCGGTAGCGTGTTCGCTCTTCGCACTATTTGGCTGTAATCATCGTTCGGATGTCGAGATGCTACAGCCGGCACCGATGGAAGAACTGAAGCCGATGCAGCAAAGCTGGCGTGGCATCTTGCCCTGCGCCGATTGTGAAGGGATTGAAACCTCGCTGTTCCTCGAGAAAGATGGCAGTTGGGTAATGAACGAGCGCTATCAGGGCGTCAGCCGTGAACCGTCATCGTTCGCCTCATACGGGACCTGGGCACGTACCGCGGATAAGCTGGTTCTGACCGACAGCAAAGGTGAGAAGTCCTACTATCGCGCGAAAGGGGATACCCTGGAGATGCTCGATCGTGAAGGTAATCCGATTGAGTCGACGCTGAACTATTCCCTGAAATCGGTTAAAGCCAGTCTGCCAACCACGCCGATGACCATGCGTGGAATGTATTTCTATATGGCGGATGCGGCTACCTTCACCGACTGCGCAACCGGTAAGCGGATTGCGGTGGCGAATAATGCCCAGCTTGAACGCGATTATGCTGCCGCTCGCGGAACGCAAACGCGCCCGGTGCTGCTGGTGGTGGAAGGGCACTTTACGTTGGAAGCCAATCCTGATAGTGGGGAGATGGTGAAAACGCTGATGGCGGATAAAGATATTAAATTTGTTCCGGGCAAAGACTGTAACCAATAACCCGTCATGTCGCGGGCGTAGTAAACGCAGCTACAGGCATAGACTGGACATACATAGCCTGGACATACCTCGGACATAGCCGCAGTCATAAAAGAAAGGCCCCGCATCTGCGGGGCCTTTTTACGTTTATCGCCGGGTTCAGCCTTTGATAGCGTTAACCAGGTAATTCACAATATCGCCAGTTTTAATCAGCTGTTTCTCGCCGTTACGACGATATTTGTATTCGATATCATCGTTATCGAGGTTGCGGTCGCCCAGCACGATAGTATGCGGAATACCAATCAGCTCCATATCGGCAAACATCACGCCCGGACGCTCTTTTCGGTCGTCCATCAGCACTTCGATGCCGTGAGCGCGCAGCTCGCTATACAGCTTCTCAGCCAGCTCCTGCACGCGGTAGGATTTGTGCATGTTCATCGGCAGGATAGCGACCTGGAAAGGCGCAATCGCATCTGGCCAGATGATACCGCGATCGTCATGGTTCTGCTCAATGGCGGCAGCCACTACGCGGGTTACCCCGATGCCGTAGCAGCCCATAGTCAGTACCTGGTTACGACCGTCTTCGCCCTGCACCGATGCGTTCATCGCCTGCGAGTACTTGGTACCCAGCTGGAAGATGTGACCCACTTCGATACCGCGCTTAATCAGCAGCGTGCCCTGACCATCCGGGCTCGGATCGCCGGCGACAACGTTACGGATATCGGCAACTTCCGGGGTGGCGACATCGCGATCCCAGTTAATACCGAAGTAGTGTTTACCATCGATATTGGCGCCGGCAGCGAAATCGCTCATGGCCGCCACGGTACGGTCGATAACCACCGGAATCGGCATATTCACCGGACCCAAAGAACCCGGGCCTGCTTTAACAATAGCGCGAATCTCTTCTTCGCTCGCGAAGGTCAGCGGGCTGGCAACCTGCGCCAGTTTTTCCGCTTTCACTTCATTCAGCTCGTGGTCGCCGCGCACCAGCAGAGCGACCAGCGGGTAGCTGCTGCCTTCAACCGCTTTGACCAGCAGCGTTTTGACGGTCTTCTCAACCGGCAGATTGAACTGCTCAACCAGCTCGGCGATGGTTTTCGCATTCGGCGTGTCGACCAGCGTCATCTCCTGGCTTGCCGCCGCGCGCGGTGCTTTCGGCGCCACGGCTTCAGCGAACTCGATGTTGGCCGCGAAGTCAGAGCTGTCGGAGAAGATCACGTCATCTTCGCCGCTCTGGGCCAGAACCTGGAATTCATGGGATGCGCTGCCGCCGATTGAACCGGTATCAGCCTGTACCGCGCGGAAATCAAGACCCATGCGGGTGAAGATTTTGCTGTATGCGGCATACATAGCATCGTAAGTCTGTTGCAGCGATTCCTGAGACGTATGGAAAGAATAGGCATCTTTCATCAGGAACTCACGAGAGCGCATCACGCCAAAGCGCGGGCGAACTTCGTCGCGGAACTTAGTCTGAATCTGGAAGAAGTTCAGCGGCAGCTGCTTATAAGAGTTCAGCTCGTTGCGGATAAGGTCGGTGATGACCTCTTCATGCGTCGGGCCGAGAACAAACGGACGATCGCCGCGGTCAACGAAACGCAGCAGCTCCGGGCCATATTGCTCCCAGCGACCGCTTTCCTGCCACAGGTCCGCTGGCTGTACTACCGGCATGGACACCTCGATGGCACCGGCGTTGTTCATCTCTTCACGCACGATGTTTTCGACTTTTTTCAGGACGCGCAGGCCGGTCGGCAGCCAGGTGTACAACCCAGAGGCCAGCTTACGGATCATCCCGGCGCGCAGCATCAACTGATGGCTGATGACTTCGGCGTCGGCAGGTGTCTCCTTTTGAGTGGAGAGCAGGTATTGGCTAGTACGCATGTTGTTACGGTTCCATTTGGACGATCGGAACAGGCTGGGGGTCCAGCCTGAAACAAAAAAAGTGGTTTAGTTTACCAGTGTGGCAAAGATGCCAAAAGAGAGGAAAATAAAATTAGCGCGGTTCAAGGGAAAAGACTTCAAAACCGGACGGAATAACGCGCCAGCGCACGTTAAAATCGAGCAGCCAGACGGCATACGTTTTCCCCGCCTCTTCCTCTTTACGATAGGCCGGTCGCGGATCTTGCGCCAGCACCTCACAGATAAACGCTCTGAGGTGCGGATAGCGTTTTTCCAGGGTGAAAAGCTGCGTGTCCAGTTCAGGCGTAAAGCTGACCGCCATCTCAGCCTGCGGTGCCTGCTGGGCGTAGCTGGCACTGGCGTCCGGCAGCGCTTCGGCAAACGGCAGATAGGGTTTGATATCGACGACCGGTGTGCCGTCGACCAAATCCAGGCTGCCGAGCTGAAGTATCACCTGATCTTTATGGCAATGGATGCCTTTGAGCTCAACCAGCGACATTCCGATGGGATTCGGGCGAAATGTTGAACGTGTGGCAAACACGCCCATGCGCGCATTGCCGCCGAGGCGGGGAGGGCGCACGGTGGGGCGCCAGCCGCCTTCCATCGTCTGATGGAAAACAAACAACACCCACAGATGACTGAATGCTTCCAGGCCGCGTACGGCATCAGCCTGGTTATAGGGGGGCAGCAGATGCAATTCGCCGCCGCCATGTTTGACCAGACCAGGCTGACGCGGGACGGCAAATTTTTCTTTATACGGCGAGTGGATAACGCCTATCTGCGCAAACTGAAAAGCACTCATTGCGCCGTGACGTTAAGCGCTGAACCCAGGCAAACGGCCTGGCGATAGCATCCTGGTGTGCCGCTGGTGACTTCACAGCTGTGCAGAAGGACCGCGTTGGCTTTCATTTTGGCTGCGTTGATTTGCAGGCGCTTGCGAGCGGTTGGGATATTAGGAGGTGAGTCCTGGTTGCTGGCCTGGCATGATTCGCCGGTCACTTCACCAAGATCGCGGAAAGGCTTCCCGACCAGCTCGGAGGCGTCGGTATAAATCCTGACCGGAGCCGGGCGTGCTGCTTTCGGTTTGGCGGGTTCCGTTTTGGCCGGCGCGGTAGCGGTGCTTTGTACAGGTTCGACGGGAGATCTGCTTAGCATGGAACAGCCGCTTAACATGAGTGCTAACAAACAGACCGGTAAAGCACGCATAGTATTTCCTCAATAAATAATCAAACAGGGCGCTATTGAATCAGGTGCTTGCATAAATGACAAGACGGGCATAAAGCCCGTCCTGAATGATATTGCGGTGAAAAGAGATTACCAACCTTTCACTGCACCGCCGTTAAAGATTTTATTCGCGGCTTCGTAAACTTCATCGCTCTGGTAAGCCTGAACAAATTTCTTAACATTCTCCGCATCTTTGTTGTCTTCACGAGCAACAATCAGGTTTACGTACGGAGAGTCTTTGCCTTCAACGAAAATACCATCTTTAGCCGGTGTCAGGCCGATCTGGCTGGCGTAGGTGGTGTTGATGACGGCCAGCGCAATCTGCGCATCGTCGAGGGAGCGCGGCAGCTGCGGTGCTTCAAGCTCAACAATCTTCAGGTTTTTCGGGTTTTCAATGATATCCAGGGAAGTTGGCAACAGACCAACGCCTTCTTTCAGTTTGATCAGGCCCGCTTGCTGCAGCAGCAGCAGGGAGCGACCGAGGTTAGTCGGATCGTTCGGGATGGCAATCTGAGAGCCCGGCTGTAACTCATCCAGTGATTTGATTTTCTTGGAGTAACCGGCAATCGGATAGACAAAGGAGTTACCCACGGCAACCAGTTTGTAGCCACGGTCTTTAATTTGCTGATCGAGATACGGTTTGTGCTGGAAGGCGTTCACGTCGATGTCGCCTTTGCTCAGCGCTTCGTTCGGCAGAACGTAATCGTTGAAGGTCACCAGCTCCACGTCGAGACCGTATTTCTCTTTGGCCACTTTTTGTGCCACTTCAGCAACCTGCTGTTCTGCACCTACGATGACGCCGACTTTAATATGGTTCGGATCTTTTTCATCCTGACCACAGCCCACCAGAGCCAGAGAACCGATTAACGCGCCAACTGCCGCAAAGGTTTTGAAATTAAAGGCCATGTTATTTCCTTTCTTTAAGAGTCTGTGTGTACACGAGTCACCGGGTCGCGCGAAGACGACCCAAATGAGGGGGTGCAGATAATGTTATTTGTGAGTCACAGCCCGGACGATACGATCGCCAGAGAATTGAATTAAATAAACCAGAATAACCAGTAATACCAGTACGGTATTCATTACCGTTGCGTTGTAACCGATATAGCCGTACTGATAACCAATCTGTCCCAGACCGCCGGCGCCCACTGCCCCGCCCATAGCGGAATAGCCGACCAGCGTAATCAAGGTAATGGTTGCGGCGTTTACCAGGCCCGGCAGCGCTTCGGGCAGCAGCACCTTACGCACGATCTGCATCGGTGTTGCCCCCATTGCGCGGGAGGCCTCGATAAGTCCGGTCGGAATTTCCAGCAGCGCATTTTCCACCATACGGGCGATAAACGGCGCAGCGCCAACCGTCAGCGGCACAATAGCAGCCTGCAGACCAATGGAGGTTCCTACAACCACGCGGGTGAACGGAATCATCCACACCAGCAGGATAATGAAAGGAATGGAACGGAAGATATTAACCAGCGCGGACAGCGTCCGGTACAGTTTTGCGTTGGCGACAATTTGCCCCGGGCGGGTTACGTACAAGAGCACGCCAACCGGCAGGCCGAGGACAAAACCGAAGAAGCCGGAGACAAACGTCATGGCCAGCGTTTCCCATACGCCGCGAACCAGCAGCCAGATCATTGGTTCAGACATATCCCAGTACCTCTACTTTTACATGGTGTTCCTGCAACCAGGCAATGGCTGCCTGGGTATCTTCCTGCGTGCCGTGCATCTCGGTCAGCATAATGCCGAATTTCACGCCGCCGGCGTAGTCCATCTGCGCGCTGATAATGTTGTTGTTCACATTAAAGCGGCGGGCGGTTTCAGAGAGCAGCGGGGCATCAACGGAATGGCCGGTAAACTCCATGCGTAGCATCGGTACGCTATTGGGTAGCGCGGTCGGCTTCAGGCGAGCCTGATAGTCGTCCGGAATATCCAGATGCAACGTTGATTGAATAAACTGTTGAGCCAGCGGGGTTTTCGGATGAGAGAAGACCTCACTCACCGTATCCTGCTCGATCAGCTGACCATTGCTGATAACGGCGACGCAATCGCAGATGCGTTTAACAACGTCCATCTCGTGCGTAATCAACAGAATGGTCAGACCCAGACGACGGTTGATATCCTTCAGCAACTCCAGAATCGAGCGCGTTGTAGCCGGGTCCAGGGCGCTGGTAGCTTCGTCACACAGCAGCACTTTTGGGTTGCTTGCCAGCGCGCGAGCAATAGCTACACGCTGTTTCTGGCCGCCGGAGAGGTTTGCCGGGTAGCTGTCGTGTTTATCGGCAAGGCCGACCAGGTCCAGCAGCTCGGTCACGCGGCGTTTAATTTCCGCCTGCGGCGTATTGTCCAGTTCCAGAGGAAGCGATACGTTGCCAAAGACGGTACGCGAGGACAGCAGGTTAAAGTGCTGGAAAATCATGCCAATCTGGCGGCGTGCGCGGGTCAGCTCTTTTTCAGACAGCGCAGTCAGTTCCTGGCCGCCAACCTGGACACTGCCTTCGGTCGGGCGCTCCAGCAGGTTAACGCAGCGAATAAGCGTACTTTTACCGGCGCCGGATGCGCCGATCACGCCATAAATTTGCCCGGCAGGGACATGCAGGCTGACATTATTCAGTGCCTGTATGGTGCGATTCCCCTGCTGGAACACTTTGGTGATATTCGAAAGTTTAATCATCAGTTATTTATTATCGTTTAGCCGTTTGCCGTGGCATTTTCTTCTGCCGTGTCCAGGCGATGCCTGTCAATGAAATGGATGTTAAGGCATCCAGACGTCTAAATCAATCGCCTCTTTATAATGAGCACTTTCTTGCATAGAGAAACATGCGATACTAATCAGACTAGCCTTTATCAGGAGCAAACCGGTGGCAAAGTCAGTACCCGCAATTTTTCTCGACCGTGACGGCACGATTAATGTCGATCATGGCTATGTCCACGAAATCGACAACTTTGAATTTATCGATGGCGTCATTGACGCTATGCGTCAGTTAAAGGAGATGGGATTCGCCCTGGTGGTGGTGACTAATCAGTCCGGTATTGCACGCGGTAAATTTACTGAAGCGCAGTTTGAAACGCTGACCGAATGGATGGACTGGTCTCTGGCCGATCGCGGTATCGACCTCGATGGTATCTATTACTGTCCACACCACCCTCAGGGAACGGTTGAAGAGTATCGTCAAACCTGTGATTGCCGTAAACCGCATCCTGGGATGCTGATCTCGGCGCGCGACTACCTTCATATAGATATGGCTGCTTCTTATATGGTTGGCGATAAAGTAGAAGATATGCAGGCCGCTGCCGCCGCTTCTATTGGGACTAAAGTGCTGGTTCGTACTGGTAAGCCGGTCACGGCAGAAGCGGAAAATGCCGCTGACTGGGTGCTGAATAGCCTGGCAGACCTGCCTGAAGCCATCAAAAAGCAGCAAAAATAGACGTTAAGTACAAAAGATGAGCGGTTGAAATAAAAATGCATTTTTCCGCTTGTCATTCCCGTCCGGCTCCCTATAATGCGCCTCCATCGACACGGAACAACGGCAAACAAGCCGCCGGGTTGAAAGAGAAAACTTCTGAAAAATGAGGTTGACTCTGAAAGAGGAAAACGTATTATACGGGACCTCGCGACAGAGCGCTCAGCGCCGTCGCACTGCTCTTTAACAATTTATCAGACAATCTGTGTGGGCACTCAAAGTGACATGGATTCTTAACGTCCTCGGACGAAAAATGAATACCAAGTCTCTGAGTGAACACGTAATTCATTACGAAGTTTAATTCACGAGCATCAAACTTAAATTGAAGAGTTTGATCATGGCTCAGATTGAACGCTGGCGGCAGGCCTAACACATGCAAGTCGAGCGGTAGCACAGAAGAGCTTGCTCTTTGGGTGACGAGCGGCGGACGGGTGAGTAATGTCTGGGAAACTGCCTGATGGAGGGGGATAACTACTGGAAACGGTAGCTAATACCGCATAACGTCGAAAGACCAAAGTGGGGGACCTTCGGGCCTCATGCCATCAGATGTGCCCAGATGGGATTAGCTAGTAGGTGGGGTAATGGCTCACCTAGGCGACGATCCCTAGCTGGTCTGAGAGGATGACCAGCCACACTGGAACTGAGACACGGTCCAGACTCCTACGGGAGGCAGCAGTGGGGAATATTGCACAATGGGCGCAAGCCTGATGCAGCCATGCCGCGTGTATGAAGAAGGCCTTCGGGTTGTAAAGTACTTTCAGCGAGGAGGAAGGCATTAAGGTTAATAACCTTGGTGATTGACGTTACTCGCAGAAGAAGCACCGGCTAACTCCGTGCCAGCAGCCGCGGTAATACGGAGGGTGCAAGCGTTAATCGGAATTACTGGGCGTAAAGCGCACGCAGGCGGTTTGTTAAGTCAGATGTGAAATCCCCGGGCTCAACCTGGGAACTGCATTTGAAACTGGCAAGCTTGAGTCTTGTAGAGGGGGGTAGAATTCCAGGTGTAGCGGTGAAATGCGTAGAGATCTGGAGGAATACCGGTGGCGAAGGCGGCCCCCTGGACAAAGACTGACGCTCAGGTGCGAAAGCGTGGGGAGCAAACAGGATTAGATACCCTGGTAGTCCACGCTGTAAACGATGTCGACTTGGAGGTTGTTCCCTTGAGGAGTGGCTTCCGGAGCTAACGCGTTAAGTCGACCGCCTGGGGAGTACTACCGCAAGGTTAAAACTCAAATGAATTGACGGGGGCCCGCACAAGCGGTGGAGCATGTGGTTTAATTCGATGCAACGCGAAGAACCTTACCTACTCTTGACATCCAGAGAACTTAGCAGAGATGCTTTGGTGCCTTCGGGAACTCTGAGACAGGTGCTGCATGGCTGTCGTCAGCTCGTGTTGTGAAATGTTGGGTTAAGTCCCGCAACGAGCGCAACCCTTATCCTTTGTTGCCAGCGGTTCGGCCGGGAACTCAAAGGAGACTGCCAGTGATAAACTGGAGGAAGGTGGGGATGACGTCAAGTCATCATGGCCCTTACGAGTAGGGCTACACACGTGCTACAATGGCATATACAAAGAGAAGCGACCTCGCGAGAGCAAGCGGACCTCATAAAGTATGTCGTAGTCCGGATCGGAGTCTGCAACTCGACTCCGTGAAGTCGGAATCGCTAGTAATCGTGGATCAGAATGCCACGGTGAATACGTTCCCGGGCCTTGTACACACCGCCCGTCACACCATGGGAGTGGGTTGCAAAAGAAGTAGGTAGCTTAACCTTCGGGAGGGCGCTTACCACTTTGTGATTCATGACTGGGGTGAAGTCGTAACAAGGTAACCGTAGGGGAACCTGCGGTTGGATCACCTCCTTACCTGAAAGAACCTGCCTTTGTAGTGTCCACACAGATTGTCTGATGAAAAATAAGCAGTAAAAAATCTCTGCAGGCTTGTAGCTCAGGTGGTTAGAGCGCACCCCTGATAAGGGTGAGGTCGGTGGTTCAAGTCCACTCAGGCCTACCAAATTCGCTACCGTGCTGCGTTATGGCGACTCTCACATACTTCAGTATGCTTCGCGTCACCATGCCTTGCCCGATATCGAATAACGGTAAACAGAGATGACAATTACGATGGGGTTATAGCTCAGCTGGGAGAGCGCCTGCCTTGCACGCAGGAGGTCTGCGGTTCGATCCCGCATAGCTCCACCATCCTTTACTGCTGCACAATAAAAAACTTCAGAGCGTACCTGAAAAGGTATGCTGCGAAGTTTTGCTCTTTAAAAATCTGGATCAAGCTGAAAATTGAAACGACACACTGTTTCCTTTCTCCGTAATAAGAAAGGAAAAGCGGTGTGTTCGAGTCTCTCAAATTTTCGCAATGCGAACTGTTTTACGAAACAGTTTCGGGTTGTGAGGTTAAGCGACTAAGCGTACACGGTGGATGCCCTGGCAGTCAGAGGCGATGAAGGACGTGCTAATCTGCGATAAGCGTCGGTAAGGTGATATGAACCGTTATAACCGGCGATTTCCGAATGGGGAAACCCAGTGTGTTTCGACACACTATCGTTAAGTGAATACATAGCTTAACGAAGCGAACCGGGGGAACTGAAACATCTAAGTACCCCGAGGAAAAGAAATCAACCGAGATTCCCCCAGTAGCGGCGAGCGAACGGGGAGCAGCCCAGAACCTGAATCAGTTTGTGTGTTAGTGGAAGCGTCTGGAAAGTCGCAGGGTACAGGGTGATACTCCCGTACACTAAAATGCATATTCTGTGAGTTCGAAGAGTAGGGCGGGACACGTGGTATCCTGTCTGAATATGGGGGGACCATCCTCCAAGGCTAAATACTCCTGACTGACCGATAGTGAACCAGTACCGTGAGGGAAAGGCGAAAAGAACCCCGGCGAGGGGAGTGAAAAAGAACCTGAAACCGTGTACGTACAAGCAGTGGGAGCCTCTTTTATGGGGTGACTGCGTACCTTTTGTATAATGGGTCAGCGACTTATATTCTGTAGCAAGGTTAACCGTATAGGGGAGCCGCAGGGAAACCGAGTCTTAACTGGGCGTTAAGTTGCAGGGTATAGACCCGAAACCCGGTGATCTAGCCATGGGCAGGTTGAAGGTTGGGTAACACTAACTGGAGGACCGAACCGACTAATGTTGAAAAATTAGCGGATGACTTGTGGCTGGGGGTGAAAGGCCAATCAAACCGGGAGATAGCTGGTTCTCCCCGAAAGCTATTTAGGTAGCGCCTCGTGAACTCATCTTCGGGGGTAGAGCACTGTTTCGGCTAGGGGGTCATCCCGACTTACCAACCCGATGCAAACTACGAATACCGAAGAATGTTATCACGGGAGACACACGGCGGGTGCTAACGTCCGTCGTGAAGAGGGAAACAACCCAGACCGCCAGCTAAGGTCCCAAAGTCATGGTTAAGTGGGAAACGATGTGGGAAGGCACAGACAGCCAGGATGTTGGCTTAGAAGCAGCCATCATTTAAAGAAAGCGTAATAGCTCACTGGTCGAGTCGGCCTGCGCGGAAGATGTAACGGGGCTAAACCATGCACCGAAGCTGCGGCAGCGACGCTTATGCGTTGTTGGGTAGGGGAGCGTTCTGTAAGCCGTTGAAGGTGGCCTGTGAGGGTTGCTGGAGGTATCAGAAGTGCGAATGCTGACATAAGTAACGATAAAGCGGGTGAAAAGCCCGCTCGCCGGAAGACCAAGGGTTCCTGTCCAACGTTAATCGGGGCAGGGTGAGTCGACCCCTAAGGCGAGGCCGAAAGGCGTAGTCGATGGGAAACAGGTTAATATTCCTGTACTCGGTGTTACTGCGAAGGGGGACGGAGAAGGCTATGTTAGCCGGGCGACGGTTGTCCCGGTTTAAGCATGTAGGCGGAGCGTTTAGGTAAATCCGGACGCTTATTAAACGCTGAGGTGTGATGACGAGGCACTACGGTGCTGAAGTAACAAATGCCCTGCTTCCAGGAAAAGCCTCTAAGCATCAGGTAACATCAAATCGTACCCCAAACCGACACAGGTGGTCAGGTAGAGAATACCAAGGCGCTTGAGAGAACTCGGGTGAAGGAACTAGGCAAAATGGTGCCGTAACTTCGGGAGAAGGCACGCTGATGGTAGGTGAAGTGACTTGCTCACGGAGCTGAAATCAGTCGAAGATACCAGCTGGCTGCAACTGTTTATTAAAAACACAGCACTGTGCAAACACGAAAGTGGACGTATACGGTGTGACGCCTGCCCGGTGCCGGAAGGTTAATTGATGGGGTTATCCGTAAGGAGAAGCTCTTGATCGAAGCCCCGGTAAACGGCGGTACGTAACTATAACGGTCCTAAGGTAGCGAAATTCCTTGTCGGGTAAGTTCCGACCTGCACGAATGGCGTAATGATGGTCAGGCTGTCTCCACCCGAGACTCAGTGAAATTGAACTCGCTGTGAAGATGCAGTGTACCCGCGGCAAGACGGAAAGACCCCGTGAACCTTTACTATAGCTTGACACTGAACATTGAGCCTTGATGTGTAGGATAGGTGGGAGGCTTTGAAGTGTGGACGCCAGTCTGCATGGAGCCAACCTTGAAATACCACCCTTTAATGTTTGATGTTCTAACGTAGACCCGTGATCCGGGTTGCGGACAGTGTCTGGTGGGTAGTTTGACTGGGGCGGTCTCCTCCTAAAGAGTAACGGAGGAGCACGAAGGTTAGCTAATCCTGGTCGGACATCAGGAGGTTAGTGCAATGGCATAAGCTAGCTTGACTGCGAGCGTGACGGCGCGAGCAGGTGCGAAAGCAGGTCATAGTGATCCGGTGGTTCTGAATGGAAGGGCCATCGCTCAACGGATAAAAGGTACTCCGGGGATAACAGGCTGATACCGCCCAAGAGTTCATATCGACGGCGGTGTTTGGCACCTCGATGTCGGCTCATCACATCCTGGGGCTGAAGTAGGTCCCAAGGGTATGGCTGTTCGCCATTTAAAGTGGTACGCGAGCTGGGTTTAGAACGTCGTGAGACAGTTCGGTCCCTATCTGCCGTGGGCGCTGGAGAATTGAGGGGGCTGCTCCTAGTACGAGAGGACCGGAGTGGACGCATCACTGGTGTTCGGGTTGTCATGCCAATGGCATTGCCCGGTAGCTAAATGCGGAAAAGATAAGTGCTGAAAGCATCTAAGCACGAAACTTGCCCCGAGATGAGTTCTCCCTGACTCCTTGAGAGTCCTGAAGGAACGTTGAAGACTACGACGTTGATAGGTCGGGTGTGTAAGCGTAGCGATACGTTGAGCTAACCGATACTAATGAACCGTGAGGCTTAACCTTACAACGCCGAAGCTGTTTTGGCGAAGAGACGAGACTGATTTTCAGCTTGATGACAGATTATTCACTGCGCAGAGATGCGGGGTGGAAACAGAATTTGCCTGGCGGCAATAGCGCGGTGGTCCCACCTGACCCCATGCCGAACTCAGAAGTGAAACGCCGTAGCGCCGATGGTAGTGTGGGGTCTCCCCATGTGAGAGTAGGGAACTGCCAGGCATCAAATTAAGAACGCAATCACAGCGATGTTGTGACTGGTTCGAAGGTTAAAGCAGTAAACCGGGGTGACAACCGGTAGCAGTAAAACAGTATTCGGTGGAGCGGTAGTTCAGTCGGTTAGAATACCTGCCTGTCACGCAGGGGGTCGCGGGTTCGAGTCCCGTCCGTTCCGCCACTTATTAGAAGCCCTGAGCACCTGCTCAGGGCTTTTTTTATTTTCCAGAACGTCTATTTTTGCTGATTGAGCAAATATCCTCTGCGTTTATCGATCTTTTTCTGCCAAATTACACCAGCCATAATGACCTCAGATCGCTAACATTAAGAAAAAAGAGGAATTTTATGGCAATCCCTGCATTTGGTCTTGGAACCTTCCGCCTGAAAGATGACGTTGTTATCGCATCAGTGAAAACGGCGCTGGAACTGGGTTATCGTACGATTGATACCGCTCAGATTTATGATAACGAAGCCGCGGTTGGCCAGGCTATCGAAGAAAGCGGTGTGGCGCGTGATGAACTGTTTATCACCACCAAAATCTGGATTGAAAATCTAAGCCCGGACAAACTTATCGTCAGTCTTAAAGAGAGCCTGCGTAAGCTGCGTACGGATTATGTCGATTTGACGCTGATCCACTGGCCGTCGCCGAACGATACTGTTGCAGTTGAAGTATTTATGCCTGCGCTACTGGAAGCGAAAAAGCAGGGCCTGACCCGCCAGATCGGCATCTCTAACTTCACGATTCCGCTAATGGAGCGTGCAATTGCGGCCGTTGGTGTTGAAAATATCGCGACCAATCAGATCGAGCTATCCCCGTACTTGCAGAACCGGACTGCGGTGGATTGGGCGACAGCGCACGGTATCCACATCACATCATATATGACATTAGCATATGGCAAGGCGTTGAAAGATGAAGTGATTGCGGGTATTGCCGCGAAGCATGGTGCGACCCCTGCGCAGGTTATTCTGGCCTGGGCGATAGGTGAAGGCTACGCCGTGATTCCGTCTTCCACGAAGCGCGAAAATCTGGCAAGTAATCTTAAAGCTCAGGATCTGCATCTCGACGAAGAGGATCGTCAGGCGATCGCCGCGCTGGATTGCAACGATCGTCTGGTTAGCCCGGAAGGCCTGGCGCCTGAGTGGGACCGCTCGTCTGAATTAGCGTGACTTTCAGGCTGGCTGTGCGAACAGGTCTCTTTATCACAGCTCCCTCGGGAGCTGTTTTACGTGTTCGCTAAGAAAGTCGATAAATGCCCTGATTCGCGTACTCACCGCTCTGTCACTGTAATAAACCGCACTGAACGGCATTTCAACCGGCAGGCGCTTCTCGGCCAGTAGTTCAACAAACTCCCCGCGCGCAATCTCCTGGTTGACCATATAGTCAGACAGACAGGCAATACCATTCCCCGCCAGGCAGAGCTGCTTAAGGGTTTCCCCGCTGTTTGATGAAATCTCACAGCTTACTTCCAGCAGCTGCCCGTCACAGCACGAAACGGGCCAGGTATTCAGGGAGACAGGTTCGGTAAAGCCCAGACACAGATGGTCTTTCAGGTCAGCAACATGTTGTGGCGTACCACGACGAGCCAGATAGTCTGGAGAGGCGATAATTTTCCTGTAGCTGTTAAAAAGCGGCCGTGCCCGAAGGCTGGAATCCGTTAATGTGCCAGCACGGATCGCGACGTCAACTTTACGCTCAATCAGATTGATAAAAGTTTCCGATGACACCAGGGCCAGAGTCATTTCCGGATAACGCTCACGAAAAGGCTTCACCAGCGGCATCAGGAAATGCAGCATTACCGGCGTGGCAGCATCAACACGTAACAACCCCCGTGGCGTCGTTCTTGTCTCCAGAAGCTCGTTCTCGGCCGCCGCCATTTCCTGCAGGACGACCTGCATACGACGAAAATAGCGCTCTCCCTCTTCGGTCAGACTGAGCTGACGGGTCGTCCGGTTCAACAGGCTGACGCCAAGTTTAGATTCCAGCTTTTTTACCGCCCGGCTAACGGCGGAATTGGCCTGTCCCAGCTGTTCAGCGGCCCGGCTAAAGCTCCCGCTTTCAACGACGGCGATAAAGATGGCAATCTCTTCTGAAGTGGCTCTCATTATTGCACCTGTAGCAAAATTCTATTGAGACTTTGATAGTTTTTGTTATTTAAACATCGCTTCATACTACGTGTCATCTTAATCCTGATGACACGGAGTAAATTATGCCACTGGCGCTACTTGCCTTAACAATCGGTGCCTTTGCTATTGGCACCACGGAATTTGTGATTGTGGGTCTGGTTCCCACGATTGCTGAACAACTGGCTATCTCACTGCCTTCTGCCGGCCTGCTGGTTTCTATCTATGCACTAGGGGTTGCCATTGGAGCGCCGGTACTGACCGCGTTGACCGGGCGTATGCCGCGTAAACAACTGCTGCTGGCACTGATGGTGCTCTTTACCGCCGGCAATCTGCTGGCCTGGCAGGCTCCCGGTTATGAAACGCTCATCTTTGCCCGTCTGCTGACCGGGCTGGCACACGGCGTGTTCTTTTCTATTGGCTCTACCATCGCGACGAGCCTGGTACCGAAAGAGAAAGCCGCTTCAGCTATCGCCATTATGTTTGGTGGCTTAACCGTTGCCCTGGTGACCGGCGTGCCGATTGGGACTTTTATTGGCCAACATTTTGGCTGGCGCGAAACCTTCCTCGCCGTTTCGATTCTCGGCGTTATTGCCCTGGTGAGCAGTCTGGTTTTGGTTCCGAATAATATACCTGGCCGCGCCAGCGCAAGCCTGCGCGATCAGGTCAAGGTCCTGACCCATCCGCGTCTGTTAATCATTTATGCTATTACGGCATTGGGATATGGCGGCGTTTTCACCGCATTTACTTTCCTCGCCCCCATGATGCAGGACCTGGCTGGTTTTAGCCCGTCAACGGTGAGCTGGATTCTTCTGGGATATGGTATCTCAGTGGCCATCGGCAACGTCTGGGGCGGTAAGCTGGCTGATAAGCATGGGGCCGTCTCTGCACTGAAGTTTATCTTTGCTGCGCTGGTTGTACTGCTTTTGGTATTCCAGTTTACCGCCAGCATTCAGTATGCGGCGCTGGCAACGGTGCTGGTCATGGGCATTTTTGCTTTCGGCAACGTACCTGGGTTACAGGTCTACGTGGTGCAAAAAGCTGAACAGTATACGCCGGGCGCGGTAGACGTTGCCTCCGGGCTCAATATTGCCGCGTTTAACATTGGTATTGCGTTAGGCTCGGTGATTGGTGGGCAAACCGTAGAACGCTATGGGTTGGCCGAGACGCCGTGGATAGGGGCCGTCATTGTCTTCGCCGCGCTGCTGTTGGTTGTTCGTAGTGGCCGCCTGGATAAATATCGGCCCGTAAAGGCGGCTATCGTCGAAGGATAAAGGTTTCTCGCGAATTGCATTGAAAGTGCCTGTGAAAGTCCCTATAACAGAAGAACCAGCCGCAGTCAGGCTGGTTTCCTGTTATCGAGGTTTGATGCCCAAATTGCGAAAGAATACTTATGCTATGCGCTATGTCGCCGGACAGCCCGCGGAGAGAATTTTGCCTCCGGGGTCGTTTGCAAGCGTGAGCCAGGCATTTCCTGCCGGTGTACCGTTAAGCACTGATGAAAAGATCCGCGTCCTCGTGTGGAATATCTTTAAGCAGCAGCGCGCTGAGTGGAAGTCCGTTCTCAAGAACTTCGGTAAAGATGCCCATCTGGTGCTGTTACAGGAAGCACAAACCACCCCTGAAATGGTCCGATTTGCGACAACTAACTATCTGGCGGCCGATCAGGTCCCGGCTTTAGTCTTACCGCAGCACCCCTCCGGCGTGATGACGCTGGCTTCAGCTCATCCGGTTTACTGTTGCCCGCTGCGGGAACGCGAGCCGATCCTGCGGTTGGCAAAGTCTGCGTTAGTGACCGTTTATCCACTGCCAGATACGCGTCTGCTGATGGTTGTTAATATTCATGCGGTTAATTTCAGCCTTGGCGTTGATGTCTATAGCAAGCAGCTGCTGCCAATTGGCGATCAGATTGCCCACCACAGTGGGCCGGTCATTATGGCCGGTGACTTCAATGCCTGGAGCCGCCCGCGAATGAATGCGCTCTATCACTTTGCGCGCGAAATGTCGCTGCGCGAAGTCCGTTTCCCTGACGACCAGCGCCGCCGTGCGTTCGGTCGCCCGCTCGATTTCGTGTTCTATCGGGGATTAAGCGTGCACGATGCTTCCGTGCTGGTGACGCGCGCCTCTGACCACAATCCGCTACTAGTCGAATTCAGTCCCGGCAGGCCTGATTAATAAAGGTACGTCAGGCCTGCCATCGGGCGGGCCTGTGCAAATATGGTGCCGCCTTTATTATTCAAACAACCCAAGGACAACACAATGACAACACGCTCTCATCATGACAACGTCGAAAAGCAATTTGGCTCGCAGGCAAGCGCTTACCTGACCAGTGCCGTTCACGCATCCGGGCGCGATCTGCAGCGGCTTGCCGCACGACTGGCCGATTTTCCCGATGCACACGTTCTGGATATGGGATGTGGCGCCGGGCATGCCAGCTTCACGGCGGCGGGGCAGGTGGCAAAGGTCACTGCGTATGATTTATCCAGCCAGATGCTGGAGGTTGTTGTACAGGCCGCACGGGATAAGGGGCTGTCGAACATTGCCACTCAGCAAGGTTATGCCGAAACGCTGCCGTTTACGGATGCCAGCTTTGATGTGGTGATTAGCCGCTATTCTGCCCACCACTGGCATGATGTTGGTCAGGCGCTGCGTGAAGTCAAACGCGTTCTGAAGCCAGGCGGAGTGATGATCATTATGGATGTGATGTCGCCCGGGCACCCTGTCCGCGATATCTGGCTGCAAACCGTTGAAGCACTGCGCGATACGTCCCACGTTCGTAACTACTCCAGCGGCGAATGGCTGGCGTTAGCGAATGAGGCCGGGCTGGCTGTCCATCATCTGTTGACCGACCGCTTACCGCTGGAGTTTGCCTCGTGGGTGGCGCGTATGCGTACGCCTGCGCCGCTGGTGGAGGCGATCCGTTTGTATCAGGAGAGTGCCTCCGCGGAGATAAAAGCCTATTTTTCCTTGCAGCAAGACGGCTCATTTACCAGCGATACGATTATGTTTGAAGCGCATAAAGCGGTTTAAAACAAAAAAGGCACCGGAATCCGGTGCCTTTTTCTAATAAGCCGTTCTGTCAGGAGTCTGGTCTGTCACTGTTCTTCACGTACAGCGTCAGCTGATCGCCAGGTTTCAGGTCATCAGTGCCGTTGTTCCAACGCATCACATCACGCGTATTCACGCCATGACGCTTCGCGATGCTCGACAATGAATCGCCTTTCCGCACGCGATAGGTGATGCTATCGCTGTTGTTGGCAAGGCGCTGTGCACTGTTACCCGCGCCAACCACCAGGTTCTGACCAACTTTCAGGCCCGACCCACGCAGATTATTCCACTGCTGCAGATCTTTCGTCGATACACCAAGACGAGATGCAATCCCGGAAACCGTATCGCCTGAACGGACCTTATAGCTGCGGCTGGTCAACGGAGAGTTGTCCGCCAGCTGCGTAGGTTGTACGGCTGCAATATCACCTGAGGCCAGGGATTCACGCAGCTTAGCAGCGTGTTTCTGTGGCACCATCACGTACTTTGGCCCGCTTGCACCGAGTGTTGACCCTTTGACGCCGGCATTGAACGTTTTCAGCTTACCGACAGGCATACCTGCCATATCTGCCAGCTGGCTAATCTCAACCGGAGCATCGAGGCGAACACGCGCCAGCGCACGGCTTTCGTCTGCTGTCGGCAGCTTCACGCCATAACGCTTGCTGTTTTTGAGAATATCACTCAATGCCAGCATTTTAGGTACGTACACCTTGGTTTCCCGCGGTAATGGAAGCGACCAGAAATCGGTGGGTTTACCACGCGAACGGTTGGCTTTCATTGCCTTCAGTACCCGACCTTCGCCGCTGTTGTACGCTGCGACAGTTAACAACCAGTCGCCGTCGAACATCTTGTTCAGACGCTGCATCATGTCCAGTGCCGCCGTTGTAGAAGCGACGACATCACGACGCGCATCGTAGCTGCGGGTTTGTTTCAAACCATAATTGCGCCCGGTGCTCGGAATGATCTGCCAGATGCCTGCGGCATTGGCGCCAGACGTTGCGTGCGGGTCAAAAGCGCTCTCCACTATGGGTAGTAATACCAGTTCCATTGGCATGTTACGTTTCTTAACTTGCCCGGCTATCCAGTACATATACGGCTCTGCCCGTAAAGTTACATCGTGGAGATAGCTCTTATTACTTAAATACTTCTGTTTCTGTTCGCGAATCCGGGGATTTTCCGGAATTCCCATCTTTAGCTCGTCGCCTATGGAAGTCCACAGATCCTGGTCTTGCGCGTAGAAGGTTCCATCATCTAACCAGCGCGCTTGACTTGTGAACTTACCTGCTTCCCCTTGACCAGCTGCAGAAAGGCTCTGTGCGTGCTGTTGGACGTTACCATCGTTTTTAGACGACTGGCACCCCACCAGCAGGACAGAGGCGAGTAAAATCGCTCGTGCCTTCATGTGTGTGTCAATAGTTGCTTAAAAGACGAGCAAGAATAACGGTGAAGGCTACGAATGACAAGAGTTAAATGTCAGAAGTCGTCTTTCTTTGACCTTAACCAGGCAAATCTCTGCACAGAGTGTTGCAAATTTGTTTCTTTGGATATTTCTTTAATTAAATCATTGTCATCCGTGCGTAAAAAAATATTTATACGCCGCTCATTTTTCAGAGTTACGGGGAGTGTTTTTTGTTTTTTTACGCGTAACTCATTCACTTTATGATAGTAATCGTTTATGTCCACATCATGTGGCAGGATACTCAATGCAAACTTCATATTTGCTAAAGTATACTCATGTGCGCAACAAATCAGAGTATCCTCCGGAAGTGCATTTATTTTTTTAAATGATTGATACATCTGCTCTGCTGTGCCTTCGAAAAGCCTGCCGCAGCCGCCGGAGAACATGGTGTCGCCACAAAACAGATAAGGTTCGCTGTAGAAACAGATGTGTCCTAAAGTGTGACCGGGCGTAGAAAAAATAGAAAATTCGTGGCCCAAAATTGTCACCCGATCGCCATCGGCCACGAGGTGGGTGGTTCCTTTATCCTGGGTTTCTGCCGGTCCGTAAACGACAAGTCCGGGGAATTTATCCCGCAGTTGCTTTACGCCGCCAACATGGTCGTGGTGGTGGTGAGTCAGTAAAATGGCCTCAGGCTGCCAGCGGTTGGTTTCGATTGCGGCCAGTACCGGCGCCGCTTCGCCGGGATCGACGATCAGACAACGCCCGTTATCCTCACTAAGAACCCAGATGTAGTTGTCCTGAAATGCAGGAATGCTGATAAGATTCATTAATTACCTCTCAAAGCGTAGCGGAAGGTTGCGATGAAGCCGGCAAGGATACCTCAGACAGTCACAGCGCCCGAGCATTGGTCCAGTATGCCTTGGGGCGAATACTATCGCGAATCGCTGGAACGGCAGATGAAACCGTGGCTGGCTAAATTATATGGCTTTCATTTACTTAAGATTGGCAATCTGAGCGCGGAAATCAACACCGAAGCTTGTGCTATTTCTCATCAGGTGAACGTTTCGCTACAGGGAACGCCGATTCAGGTCAAAGCCGATCCGCTGCATCTTCCCTTTGCTGAAAAGTCGGTTGATGCCTGCCTGCTGTCGCACACTTTACCGTGGTGCAGCGATCCGCATCGTTTGCTGCGCGAAGCCGACCGGGTACTGATCGATGATGGCTGGATGATTTTGACCGGGTTTAATCCCGTTAGTCTGATGGGGTTGCGTAAGCTGGTGCCGGTATTGCGTAAGACTGCGCCCTATAACAGCCGGATGTTTACGCTGACGCGCCAGCTGGACTGGCTGGCGTTGTTGAATTTTGAGGTGCTCCATCACGGCCGGTATCAGGTTCTGCCCTGGTCCAGACACGGTGGCAAGTTACTCAGCGATCACCTGCCGGCGCTCGGCTGCTTGCAGCTGATTGTTGCCCGAAAGCGGACCATCCCGCTGACGTTAAATCCGATGAAATCAGGCAAAGCCAAAACGCCGCTGCGCCAGACGGTTGGCGCCACGCGGCAGTGGCGCGACGGGGGAAATTAGCTTTCCGGCTGGTACCCGGTATCACTCTGCGTTGGGCTTGAGGCGGCGGCGCGCGCCAGCTCATCGCAGCGTTCATTTTCCGGGTGACCGGCGTGGCCCTTGACCCATTCCCATTTGATTTGATGTTGGCCGAGCGCGGCATCCAGGCGTTGCCAGAGATCGACATTTTTAACCGGCTTCTTATCCGCAGTTTTCCAGCCGCGTTTTTTCCAGTTATGAATCCACTGGGTAATCCCCTGGCGTACATACTGGCTGTCGGTGCTGAGAATTACTTCGCACTGTTCTTTCAGCGCTTCGAGGGCGACAATTGCCGCCATCATCTCCATCCGGTTATTGGTTGTGAGGTGATAGCCCTGACTAAAGATTTTTTCCTTCCCGCGATAGCGTAAAATCGCCCCATAACCACCGGGCCCTGGATTTCCCAGGCATGAACCATCGGTGAAAATTTCTACCTGTTTAAGCATCTCTGGTAGACTTCCTGTAATTGAAATCGATAGGTAAACGGCAAGTCTGACATAAATGACCGATATGAGCACTGCAATTACGCGACAGATTGTCCTCGATACTGAAACCACCGGTATGAACCAGATCGGTGCGCATTACGAAGGACATAAGATCATCGAGATCGGTGCGGTGGAGGTGATTAACCGCCGCCTGACCGGGAACAACTTCCATGTTTATCTAAAACCGGACCGGCTGGTGGACCCGGAAGCATTCGGCGTTCACGGGATTGCCGATGAATTCCTGATGGATAAACCGGTGTTTGCGGATGTTGCCGACGAGTTTATGGACTATATCCGCGGCGCCGAGCTGGTCATCCATAATGCCTCGTTTGATATCGGCTTTATGGACTATGAATTCAGCAAGCTGAATCGCGGCATTCCGAAAACCAATACGTTCTGCAAAGTGACCGACAGCCTCGCACTGGCGAGGAAAATGTTTCCTGGCAAACGTAATAGCCTGGACGCGCTGTGCTCACGTTATGAAATAGATAACAGCAAGCGAACGCTGCACGGGGCATTACTCGATGCCCAGATTCTGGCCGATGTGTATCTGATGATGACCGGTGGTCAGACGACGATGGCATTTTCAATGGAAGGCGAAGGGCAGCAGCAGGCCGGAGATGCGGGAATACAGCGGGTTGTCCGCGCAGCCAGCAAATTGCGCGTGGTTTACGCCACTGATGAAGAGATTGCGAACCACGAATCCCGACTCGATCTGGTGCAAAAGAAAGGCGGGAGCTGCCTGTGGCGCGCCTGATTCGTTGAATTATGCTGTAAAAATCACCCGCCGGGTGATTTTTACAGCAAACGATTCAAAAGTGAAGAAAAAGCGTTGACGGCGTTACGGGGAATCCGTAATATTCGCCTCGTTCCCAAGGGAACAGTAAGTGGAGCGGTAGTTCAGTCGGTTAGAATACCTGCCTGTCACGCAGGGGGTCGCGGGTTCGAGTCCCGTCCGTTCCGCCACTATTCAGAAAGCCTGAATCAGCAATGATTCAGGCTTTCGTCGTTTCTGCATCAGCAAAATATATTTATTGATTTCATTTCATATATTTCAATTGCTTACGGATGTGATGCTGCATGACAGCCAGCATGCAGGCTCCGGACAGGCCGATCATCAGCGCCCCGTTGACCGCCTCCAGTGGGCCGAGCAACTTCCATTTCGCGCTCATGACGACATCGCCATAGCCCAGCGTCGCGAAATTAACGCCGGAGTGATACACCGCATCCAGCAGCGTCGGAAACTCCCCCAGCCAGACAAACAGCACTCCCCACAGCAAAATTTGCAGCAGATTGCCCATCAAAATAATGATAATCGTGCCGAAAAGCGCCAGCACGCCGGCAAACAGCCCCTCTTTACTGTGAAAACGCTTAAGATAAAAGCGGATACACCAGACGGAAACCAGAGATTGCAGAAGCATATTACACAGGATGACGGGCATGCCCGTCATCAGCGGAAGCAACATGTTAATCTCCTGAATGAAGTTCTGTTGAGGATGAATCAAGGGCGTGCCAGCGCTCAAGAATGGCGATGCAGGCCCAGCCATAGAACGCGATGATGAGATATAACGCGCAGCGCATTGCCGCAGCTGTCCAGACATCTTTGCCTGAAGCACTGTCCTGAATCGCCGGGCCGAACAGAATCAGGGCGGTTATCCAGACATTGCTCCAGAAAGAGGGGGGAAACCGACCGACCACCAGGCGAACCAGACGCCGGGCAACCCACAGGCTGGCCAGGCTCAGCCAGAGGACCAGCATCAACAGCGACGGCCAGAGGCTAAGCCCGAACCACAGCCCCAGCGCCAGCAGCGCACCCATCAGCGTCGAGAGTACCAGTTCTTTCCCTGAGGATTTCGTCGTGAGCGTTGTTGCCTGCTGCGCCAGTGCGACGGTTTTCATGACTGCCGGGATGTAGAACGTCGGGTGACTCAATGCCAGAAGCCAGACGGGAAGCACGATAATCACCGCCCGTAGCGCCCTGGCGTGGGGCGAGTTGACGGTCTGTGATTTCTTAGCGGGCGGGCCCGGGCTTTGCTGAGGAGGGAATAACGCCACCGTCAGCCCGTTAACCAGCGTACCAATGATAAAACCGATCCCCAGCATTTGCGCCAGGCCGATCGCCAGCGCCTGCTCGATAAGCCCGGCGATGGGAATAACGGCGATCGCCACCACCAGTAGCATCGACTGCGTAGCCTTTCCCCGAAGGCCCATTAGCATCAGTTGATACAGCAGCAGCGCTGTGAACAGCACGCCAGGCAAGGCGTAGTAGGTCAGTAATGGCACCATCAGAACGCCACCGGTCATCGTTACTATCAGGAGAAAGCCCACGACGATGCCCTTTTTCAACGGCAGAGGCTTTCCCTGACACAGGACTATCCAGGCCATGATGCATCCGAGATGCGGCATCGGCAGTGCGCTGGCATAGCAGATCAACGCAGCCAGCGCGGTTCCACAGCTTATTCTCAGTACGGCACGATCCCCGTTATGCATGGTGCATGTACCCTAATAGAGCCAGGAGAACAGACTCATGACGCGGATATACAGGTAGCCGAAAAGGTTCAGCAGACTACCGCCGCTGGTATAAACCAGCACATCCGCCTGGCCGCCGACCCGAAGGCTGGTGGGAGGTGGAACATCATCTTTTACAAAGGCGATTTTCACCGGGAAGCGCTGCGCCTGACGAAGCCAGTCGCGGTTGTTATCCACCGTGGGCAGCCCTCCTGCCGGGGGTGTTTGCGACGCATTGATACCATAGCCGATGCTGAGTACCCGGCCGGTGAAAATGTGCCCCGGCATGCTATCGAGAAGAATCGCCACCTCATTACCTGGCCTGATACGACCGAGGTTGTTTTCGGTCATGTCCGCGTTGATCCAGACATCGTTGATGGCAATCAACGTCATCACCGGGGCACCCGCGCCAACGAACTGACCGACCTCGGTGCGTAAGTCGGTAATCAGCCCGCGGCTGCCGGCGAGCACGGTGCTTTTGCTGCGGTCCAGTTCGGCTTTATGAACCGCCGCCCGGGCGCTTAACAGCTGAGAGTTATCGTCACCGGCCGCACCAGCGGCTTCGATGGCCCGACGCACGTCGGCAGCGGCAGCGGCCATCTGGCTACGAGCGGTCTCCCGTGTGGCCTGGGCAATCTCCAGACGACGGACGGAAATCGTACCGGGATCTTCACGATAGAGGCGCTCCTGGCGCTCGGCATCCTTTGCGGCATTCTGGTAAGCCGTGGTGGCGGCCTCCAGGCCGGCCTTTGCCGCGACAACGCTTTCGCTGTTGGCCTTCACGGAGCTGAGAACCGTGGCATAGTCCGAACGAGCACGCGCCAGGGCGATATCATAAGGCTCCGGGTCTAGCTCAAACAGCGGTTCACCTGCGGCAACCCGCTGGTTATCACGCACATACACCTTTTTAATTTGCCCGGTCACTTCTGCCGCGACCGGAATGACGAATGCCTGTACCCGGGCCTGAGAGGTGTACGGCGTCACTCTGTCCATGACTAAATAAAAACCGAGCAGCAGCACGATCAGCACCACCAGACCGATGGCCGTACGACGGCTGGCCTGGCCCGCCGAAGAAGAAGTGGCGTTCATGGCGAAGGTCCTTCTGAAGGGTTAGGGGCAAGTGGAAGCGGGGTATTCAGCAGCGGCAGCCAGTTGTCACGCTGGCGCAAGTGTGATTCCGTAGCGGCATCGACCAGCGGGCGTGTTCGTCCGGTTTCCCAACCGCCCCCCAGCGCTTTATAAAGTGCGATCAGGTCGCGCATTGCCGCTCCCCGGCTGCTGACCAGACGTTCCTGTTGGTTAAACAGCGCACGCTGGGAGTCGAGGACGCGCTGAAAATCGGCCATCCCTTCCCGGTATTGCGTGTTGGCGATTTCGAGGGAGCGACTGGCGGCTTTTCCCGTTTGGGTTAACAAAACAATTTCATCTTTATCATTTGCGTAGGCGATGGCCGCATCGTCGACTTCACGCGCCGCCTGAAAGACGGTATCGCGATAGCGTTCGTGAAGCTGGAGAAAGCGGGCATCCTGGACCAGAACCTGATTCCCCAACCTTCCTTGATCCAGCAGATTCCAGCTGAACGTTGGGCCTGCCGCCCAGCTAAGCGTCCCGTTGCTCCCCGTCCGACCGCTTATTCCAACGCTACCGATCAGCGAAATGGACGGATAGAGTTCACTTTCCGCAACGCCGATAAGCGCCGACTGCGCGGCCATCTGTCGTTCGGCGGTTCTGACATCGGGCCGTCGACGAAGGAGATCCGCAGGAAGTTCGGTGACTAAAGAGAGTTCCCCCAGCGGAATATCTCCCGTCTGGCTCGCCATTTCCGGCAGCGGGCCGGGTTTTCGCGCCAGCAGTGCGCTCAGGGCATTCTGGCTTTGCGCCAGGCTGGTTTCCAGCTGGGGAATCGTAGAAAGCGTGGAGAGGTATTGGGTTTTTGCTTGCTGAACGTCCAGCTCTGCGCTGTTGCCGCTGAGGAATAGCCGCTCGGTTATCTGCAGGCTACGCTGTTGGATCTTCGCGTTGCTGCGGGTAATTTGCAGCCGGGCTTCCAGCATACGGATATTGACGTACCACTGTGCCACTTGGGCGGCCATCAGCACCTGAATATCATCGTACTGCGCAAGCGTGGCGAAATAGCTGGCATCAGCAGATTCCACGCCGCGCTGAAACTTGCCCCAGAAATCAATTTCCCATCCCAGATTCACGCCGGCGCCGTAGCGGGTCCCCGAATGATAATTTCCCGATTGCTGCTGGCCGGTGCGAATCAGCTCGCCGCTGCCGATTGTCGCCTGCGGCCCCAGCAGACTCTCGGCAATACCCAGCTGCGCCCGGGATTCAAGCAGGCGTAAACCGGCGATTTTGACATCCGGGTTTTTGCGCAAAGCCTCATTAATCAACGCCGTTAAGGTCGGGTCGTTGAGCTGCGTCCACCATAAGGCGTAACCGGCATGCGTCGACCGGGAAGCCATCCGCTGCGTGGCCGGCTGCCAGTGGGTCAGCTCCGGCGTTTTTGGCGGATGATAGTCCGGCCCCAGCGTCGTGCATGCGCAGAGAACAAGGCAGGCGCCGCCGGTGAACAGGAGGCGCCCGGTAAGCCGGTCATTGAACATCTTTGTCGTCCGGAACGACGGCAGTCAGGCTCTCGCCAGCCAGCCCATCGTTGACCCAGGACATGAAGATGCGATAGCCGATAGAGAGTAAAGTCGCGCCGATAAACATGCCGAGAATGCCGCTGGCCGCCATACCGCCTAATGCGCCAAGCAGTACGACCGGCATAGGCGCATCGACGCCGCGACCGAGCATCAGTGGCTTAAGCACGTTGTCAGCCATACCGGCGACTATCAGCAAAATCGTGTAGACGATGTTCATGGCGGTTCCGTGGTCGCCGAGGCTCCACATCAGAGCAATGGCCGGTGCGGTCACCAGAATGACGGGGATCTGAGCGATCCCGAGAATCAGCGCCAGAATAAAGAAGATCCCGACAGCCGGAATACCCGCCACGATCATCAGGACGCCCACCAGCAGCGCCTGAATAAGCGCGACGCCGATAACGCCTTGTGCCACCGCACGGATCGTGCTGGTGCACAGTTTCACCAAAGACTGCCCTTTTTTCTCATCCGTCAGGCGGATGGCAATGCGTCGGGCGCTGTCCGACCCGGCGGCTCCCCAGGTCATGATAATGCCCGCCACGATGAAGGAGAGGATAAAACCAAGCAATCCTCCGCCCATGCTGGCAAGAATGCCGAGGGTCGTTTTCGCGATATCTCCTATCTGAGTGCGATAATTGCTGATTAGCCCCGGTAAATCGTTGGAGGCTTTTAGCCACAAGATGCTAATTTTATCTCCGACGATGGGAATGGCGGCGATATGCGCCGAAGGGGGCGGAATGACGAAAGTTCGGCCGCTGAGTTTATCAATCATCGCGCTGACGCTTTCTCCGAGAGAGCTTATCATCAGCACAGTGGGGACCACGATTAACACAATGCCTAGCAGGACTATCAGGGTAGAAGCCCAGCCCTGTTTTCCTCCTAGCTTCGCTGCAAAATACTGGTGGAGAGGATAGAGGGTGACCGCCAGGATAACGGCCCATAGCATCATATTAATAAACGGAGAAAACACGGTATAGCAGAAGGAGGCTAATGCCAGGATAAGTCCAAAACGAATGAACATATCCAGAAAACGGGCAACCAGTCTTTTTTCAACAACAAGTAGATTATTATTTTCCATGATGGTTTGTTCTCGCTGATAATGCGCGCACAACCGTACCGGCCGGGCAATAAAGCCGGACCAGGACAGAGATGGAATCGTTTTAAAATTACTGAAATTTAATTGAAAATGAATCTCGTTCTTGTTGAATTATATCCATTTAATTAGTGTAGAACAGAAAGTAATTTGTCCGGAAAAAAATTATATATTCCGGTTACGCTGGCGGCTGGTGGGCGAAAAAGAGGAGAGGAAGGGTATCTAATTATAAAGCGAGTTCCCCTCGGTTAACGAGGGGGAGAAAGGGCGATCAATTCAGCGTGAACGGATCCGCATCCTGCCAGGCCGGAAACTTCTCCCGGTACTCTTTGAGCGCTGTCAGCGACAGTTCTGCGTCCAGTCGCGTAGCCTGATGAGGTTCCGCCGTTGCCAGTATCTCACCTTGCGGGCTGATAATACGGCTATCGCCGCGGTAGTGATGGCCGTTGCCATCGGTGCCGACGCGGTTACAACCGGCAACGTAGGCCAGGTTCTCGATTGCCCGTGCTACCAGCAGGGACTGCCAGTGCAGTGAGCGCGGAGCGGGCCAGTTGGCAACGTAGAGCGCTAAATCATAGTCGTTATGGTTACGTGACCACACCGGGAAGCGCAGGTCGTAGCACACCAGCGGCAGAATTCGCCAGCCGCGCCACTCAAAAACGACCCGTTTATTGCCCGCCTCATAATGGTGATGTTCTTCAGCCATGCGGAACAGGTGTCGTTTGTCATAGAAGTGCGTTGTACCACCGGGCTCTACCAGCAAGAAACGGTTAACCGGCCCGCGCTCGGTTTGCAGGGCTGCGCTCCCGGCAATCAGGGCATTTGTTTGCGCGGCTTTAGCCTGCATCCAGTCAACAACGTTTTTCTGGGACATCGACTGCTTTGCGGCTTCCATGGCGAAGCCGGTTGTGAACATTTCCGGTAACACAATCACGTCACGTCCGGTAATGCCTTCCAGCTGACGGTCGAAATGACGCAGGTTGGCGGGACCGTCCATCCAGACCAGCGGTTGTTGCAACAACGTAATTTTCAAGCCAGGCACAGTGTTGAACTCCATCATCATGAGGGCATCAAGGTAATTTTAACACCATATCAGTCTCTTGCTGCCCAGCGGAATATGTTGTTAAAAAAATGATAACGCAGGCAGGGAGAATGTCGGCCAGAGGGGAAAAAGAAAGGCGGGGAAAATCCCCGCCCTGGTCGTGATGTGGTGACTCTTTTTGTTTTATGCGGCTTCAACCTTGCGGACTTTCTCCGGTAACTTTACCGGTTTGGTCGCCAGCTCATCTGCGGCGAAATCGTCAACGTTAATACTGCGCAGGCGACTGGTTTCAGCACGGATCAGAATATCGGCTTCATCCTGATTAATTAAACCTTTCACCAGCGCGTTGCGGGCCAGCTCATCCAGACGGGTAAACGGCAGGTTTTTGCCCAGCTCTTTGCAAATACGCTGATGAATCGGGTCGGCGGCCATAACGTCGAGCAGGGCCTCTTCCAGCAGACCAACCGGGTTATGTTCACTCGGGGTCAGATACTGCCCGCGGCCGATGCGGGAGCGCGTCGCGCTCGGTACCTGCAGAATTTTCGCCACTTTATGATCCAACTTATCGGACGGTGCGTTGTAATGGCGGCCGGTCGGGAAGATGGCGATACGCATAACGCCGGCAACAAAACGATTCGGGAAGTTCTTCAGCAGGTCGTCAATGGCCTGTTCCGCCTGATACAGCGCATCCTGAACGCCCCAGTGAAC
Source organism: Klebsiella sp. I138 (assembly GCF_051131765.1). NCBI lineage: Bacteria > Pseudomonadati > Pseudomonadota > Gammaproteobacteria > Enterobacterales > Enterobacteriaceae > Klebsiella > Klebsiella sp. I138. The sequence goes on along the minus strand of NZ_CP180447.1, from coordinate 3,087,228 downwards.
CAGCGGGAGGTCAGCTTCACTGCGTCCTTCATCGTCATAGCGCTTCAGCACCGCAGAGGCGAGATAGAGCTGGCTCAGAACATCGCCGAGACGGGCGGAGATACGCTCGCGCCGTTTCAGGCTACCGCCCAGCACCGCCATGGAGACATCAGACAGCAGCGCCAGGTTCGCGCTCAGACGGTTCATGTGCTGGTAATAGCGGCGAGTGGCATCTCGGGTCGGCGTGCTGCTGGTCAGCCCGCGGGTCAGCCCCAGCCAGAAGCTGCGGACTTTGTTGCTGCCAACGTGGCCGATGTGCTTAAACAGCAGCTTGTCGAAAGCGTTAACATCGTTATTCTGCGCGGCGGCCATTTCATCGAGCACGTACGGATGACAACGAATCGCCCCTTGACCGAAGATCATCATACTGCGGGTCAGGATATTAGCCCCTTCCACGGTGATGGCGATGGGCGCCCCCTGATAGGCGCGGGCCAGGAAGTTACCTTCGCCCAGCATAATGCCTTTTCCACCGGTGATATCCATAGCGTCAATAATTGAACGCTGGCCGCGATGGGTACAGTGGTACTTCACGATTGCCGACAGCACCGCCGGTTTCTCTCCCAGCATAATGCCGTAGGTAATCAGTGAGGCGGCGGCGTCCATCACGTAGGCGTTACCGGCAATACGCGCCAGAGGCTCTTCGATACCCTCCATTTTACCGATGGAGATTTTGAACTGACGACGAATATGGGCATAGGCGCCGGTCGCCATCGCCACGGATTTCAGTCCGCCGGTGGCGTTAGACGGCAGGGTGATGCCGCGTCCTACGGACAGACATTCAACCAGCATACGCCAGCCTTGTCCGGCCATACTCGGGCCGCCGATGATGTAATCGATCGGAACGAAGATATCTTTACCCTGGGTCGGGCCATTCTGGAACGGCACGTTCAGCGGGAAGTGGCGACGGCCAATTTCGACGCCCGGGGTGCTGGTCGGGATCAGGGCACAGGTGATACCCAGCTCTTCGTCACCGCCTAACAGACGGTCAGGATCGGAGAGTTTGAACGCCAGCCCCAGTACGGTGGCAATAGGTGCGAGGGTGATGTAGCGTTTGTTCCAGGTCAGGCGCATACCCAGGACCTGTTCGCCTTGCCATTCACCCATGCAGACGACGCCGCTGTCCGGGATGGCCCCGGCATCAGAACCTGCTTCCGGGCTGGTCAGCGCAAAGCACGGGATTTCCTGGCCACGCGCCAGACGCGGCAGGTAGTGGTTTTTCTGCTCTTCAGTGCCGTAATGTTGCAGCAGCTCGCCCGGGCCTAAGGAGTTTGGCACGCCGACGGTAATCGCCAGAATACCGGAAACGCCGGACAATTTTTGCAGCACGCGAGACTGAGCGTAAGCGGAGAACTCCAGGCCGCCATACTCTTTCTTAATGATCATCGCAAAGAAGCGATGCTCTTTCAGGTAGGCCCACAGTGCCGGCGGCAGATCGGCCATTTCATGGGTGATTTCAAAATCGTTCGCCATACGGCAGGCTTCTTCTACCGGACCATCGATGAACGCTTGTTCTTCGGCGGTCAGGCGTGGCTGCGGGTAATTGTGCAGCTTTTGCCAGTCTGGCGTCCCGCGAAACAGGTCGCCTTCCCACCAGGTGGTGCCCGCGTCGATGGCTTCTTTTTCGGTACGCGACATCGGCGGCATCACCTTACGGAATGCGCGAAATGCCGGTGCCGAGAAGATTGACTTACGCATCGGCGAGAAGTTGAACGGCAGCAGAATAATCGCCAGCGGCACCAGCAGCCAGATATTCCACAGCCCGGCAACGCTAAGCGCTGCGGTCCAGGCGAGCAAAATTGCACTGCTTAGCAGGAGATTAATTCGGTGATAGAACAGCGCACCGAGTAGAACAACGGTTGCAACAATACTCAAAATCATCATAGAGAAATGCTCCCTGTCTTGTAGGAGGTCTGACCACTTGTGATGATATGGTTGTAGTGGATGTTATCGGCTTTAGCAATGTGTTTACAAAATAATTACAACCTTGCTCACATTGTTGTTCGTAAATGCGGCACGTAAAATCAAAACCGCGCTGGATAACGTCGGCTGCTTCTTCTCGCTTCGGCACCTATCCGGTACACTGCCAGGGTTATTCCACCAATACTGAAGGATTATCCTCATGTACCAGGATCTTATTCGTAACGAACTGAACGAAGCGGCGGAAACGCTGGCTAACTTTCTGCAGGACGACGCTAATATTCACGCGATTCAGCGTGCCGCGGTGCTGCTGGCAGATAGCTTTAAGGCTGGCGGTAAAGTCCTTTCCTGCGGTAACGGCGGTTCCCACTGCGATGCGATGCACTTTGCGGAAGAACTGACCGGGCGCTATCGTGAGAATCGCCCTGGCTATCCGGCGATTGCGATTTCAGACGTCAGCCATCTGTCCTGCGTCAGTAACGATTTTGGCTATGAGTACGTTTTTTCCCGCTACGTCGAGTCCGTGGGTCGTGCCGGCGATGTGTTACTGGGTATCTCCACTTCCGGTAACTCCGGCAACGTCATCAAGGCGATTGAAGCGGCTCGCGCGCAGGGAATGAAGGTGATTACGCTGACCGGTAAAGACGGTGGCAAAATGGCCGGCTCCGCCGATGTTGAAATTCGCGTGCCGCATTTTGGTTATGCCGATCGTATTCAGGAAATTCACATTAAAGTGATTCATATTCTGATTATGCTGATCGAAAAAGAGATGGTTAAGGCCTGATGACATTGTGTCGGGCGGCACGGTGTTTGCCCGACCTGCGGGCTGAGTTGTAGGCCGGGTAAGCTTCGCGCCACCCGGCACTGCCTGAAAGTGCGAAGAGGTGATGTATGTGCGAATTGCTCGGGATGAGCGCGAATGTGCCAACAGATATTTGCTTTAGCTTTACCGGGCTGGTGCAGCGCGGTGGCGGAACCGGCCCGCATAAAGATGGCTGGGGCATTACCTTTTACGAAGGTAAAGGCTGTCGCACATTCAAAGATCCGCAGCCCAGTTTCCAGTCGCCCATCGCGAAACTGGTACAGGACTATCCCATCAAATCGTGCTCGGTCATCGCCCATATTCGCCAGGCTAACCGCGGTATTGTGGCACTGGAAAACACCCATCCCTTTACCCGCGAACTGTGGGGACGTAACTGGACCTATGCGCATAACGGCCAGCTAGAGAATTATGAATCTCTGGAAACGGGAAATCTTCAGCCAGTCGGCCAGACCGACAGCGAAAAGGCCTTTTGCTGGCTGCTGCACTGCCTGACCGAGCGCTATTCAGGTACGCCGGATGACATGGTCGAAGTCTTCAGGTTTATCGCTGAGCGGGCGGGGACACTGCGGGAAAAAGGCGTTTTCAATATGCTGTTGTCGGATGGGCGTTACGTGATGGCGTTTTGCTCGACAAATTTGTACTGGATAACGCGGCGGGCGCCGTTTGGCGTGGCAACGTTACTGGATCAGGATGTAGAAATCGATTTTCAACGGGAGACCACACCAAATGATGTGGTCACCGTTATTGCCACTCAGCCGCTGACCGGCAATGAGACCTGGCATAAAATCATGCCAGGTGAGTGGGCATTATTTTGCCTCGGGGACCGTGTAGTTTGATGCCAGTTGCGGCTGGAGAACTTCATGGCTAAGCGGCTTACTGACCATATATCGGCCATCGGCCACTGAGATAACCGGTGGCTTGTGGGTTTGTTGGAAATAGTCGTAGCCTGGCTTCAGCTGTTTCCAGAAATCCGCGTAGTACGAGTATTTGTGACGTTCCATGTTGGCATTGGTCATGCGGAAAGGATATATGCTGACCTGCACGCTGGACTGACCGAACACTAACGCGCCGGTCACAAACTGGAAAATCTCATCAATGCCGTTATCGGTCATCGCGTAACAGCCGATAGAGACGCAGGCACCGTGAATCATCAGGTATTTACCTTCATAACCATGTGCGCGGTCGTAGGCATTCGGAAAGCCGATATTAATGGCTTTATAGAAACGACTATCAGGCTTGAGCTGATTGCGCGTCACATTATAAAACCCTTCCGGACTCTTGAAATCACCCTGACGCTGCTTCGGCCCAAGACCGCCGGAATAGTTACAGATCTTGTAGCTGTCGAGAAGCTGATAGGTTTCGCCCATTTTGACGTAGAGATCGAGCGTGCGCTCTTCTTTGAAGATCTCAATGTAAACCGGAGAACCCATTAATTGTTGCTTATATTCTTTGCTAACCGGCGTCGTCGAGCCGCTATTGCTGAGTAACCCAGCAAATGAAACGCACGGCAACAGAAGCATCGCAATAAATAATGCGATTTTGCGCATACTGCTTGTTCCTTGATAAATCAAAAACCACATTGCCAGGACGGCAAGAGATACCCGAAATCAGACTTTTCTGGATTTAGAGCGCTCACATTAGCATCACGGCAGTTTTTCGCAAGCGCGGCCTTACCGCGTTTACAATTTAGTTGTCCTTTATAGCGAATCCCGCGTCAAAGTGCAGTCAGAACTTTGCGCAATAGATCTCATTTTATAGGTAGTTAATCGTGGTTTATCTACTGACGCTGCTCACGAAATGTTACACTTGCGGCGCTTAACGATCAGGGTAAGAAAGGATGCTTCTCTCCCGTCTTGTGAATCGCCAGGACTACGCTTTTCCTTTTCTCTGATTTCCCATCAATGTTGCTGGCCTCGGTCTGATATCGAGGTTTAGGTTACGGATACCTGCTAACGATATGATTAAAATCACGAAAGGGCTGAATTTGCCCATAGCTGGCATGCCATCACAGCAGAACACTTCTCAGGTTGCAGTCAAACACGTCGCGCTGTTGGGCGAAGAATACGTCGGTATGCGTCCCTCAATGGCGGTCCGTGAAGGCGACCGGGTACAAAAAGGGCAGATCCTCTTTGAAGACAAAAAGAACCCCGGCGTCTGCTTTACTGCACCTGCTGCCGGAGTGATCGGCGCCATCCATCGCGGCGAACGTCGGGTTCTGCAATCCGTTGTTATCAATGTGGACGGCGATGAGGCCGTCTCATTCCCTTGCTATGCGCCAGGTGATTTGGCTGGATTGTCACGAGAAACCGTCCAGCAGCAGCTGCTGGCTTCCGGTCAGTGGACAGCGTTTCGCACTCGTCCATTCAGTAAAACACCGGTTCCGGGTAGCGTACCGGCGGCGATTTTTGTGACCGCTATCGATACCAATCCCCTCGCTGCGGATCCTCAACCGATCATCCTGGCCCGCCGCGAGGCCTTTGACGCAGGGCTTACCGTGCTCACGAGCCTGACGGATGGCAAAGTTCACGTTTGCCAGGCCAGCGGCGGCAAGCTTGGCGGTCACCCGTCGGGGCAGGTGACGTTTAACCAGTTCTCCGGGCCGCATCCGGCCGGGCTGGCGGGTACCCATATCCATTTCCTGGAGCCTGTCAGCCTGAAGAAACAGGTCTGGCATCTTAACTACCAGGATGTTATCGCCATTGGTCGGCTGTTCCTCGACGGGGAACTCTACTGTGAGCGCGTGATTGCGCTCGGTGGCCCGCAGGTCAAAGAGCCGCGGCTGATCCAAACCTGCTGTGGCGCCAGTCTTGATGAACTGCTGGCCGGTGAGCTGCAGGACGGTGAAAATCGTGTGATTTCCGGCTCGGTTCTCAGCGGCACCCACGCGCAAGGGCCGCGTGCCTTCCTGGGGCGGTTCCATCTGCAGGTCAGCGTGGTCAAAGAAGGGCGTGAGAAAGAACTGTTCGGCTGGGTGATGCCGGGAAAAGACAAATACTCGATTACCCGCACCACGTTAGGCCATTTCTTCAAGCACAAGCTGTTTAACTTCTCAACCGATACCCACGGCGGGGAGCGTGCGATGGTGCCAATTGGTAACTACGAACGCGTGATGCCGCTGGATATTCTGCCGACGCACCTGTTGCGGGATCTGCTGGCGGGGGACACCGACAGCGCGCAGGCGCTGGGCTGCCTTGAGCTGGATGAAGAAGATTTAGCACTCTGCACCTACGTCTGCCCGGCAAAATATGAATACGGCCCGGTGCTGCGTGAGGTCTTAACCCGCATTGAGCAGGAAGGATAAATGATGGGTTTGAAAAATCTGCTGGAAAAAATCGAGCCGCATTTCACCCACGGCGGCAAGCTGGAAAAGTACTACCCCTTGTATGAGGCGGCGGCGACCATTTTCTATACGCCGGGTATGGTGACGCGCGGGGCGGCTCACGTCCGTGACGCCATCGACCTCAAGCGAATGATGATTCTGGTCTGGCTGGCGGTGTTCCCGGCCATGTTCTGGGGGATGTATAACGTCGGTCTGCAAACCATACCGGCGCTGCATAAGCTCTACGGTGCGGAACAGCTGCAGCAGGTTATCGCCGGGGACTGGCACTACAGCCTCGCCCAGTGGCTGGGGGTGAGCTTCAGCGCCGATGCGGGCTGGCTCAGCATGATGACGCTCGGGGCGGTCTATTTTCTGCCGATATACATGACGGTGTTTATCGTTGGCGGCTTCTGGGAAGTGTTGTTTTCCATCGTGCGCAAACACGAAATCAACGAAGGTTTCTTCGTCACCTCTATTCTGTTCGCGCTGATTGTTCCGCCTACGCTGCCGTTGTGGCAGGCGGCGCTGGGGATCAGCTTTGGTGTGGTTATCGCGAAAGAGATTTTTGGTGGTACCGGGCGTAACTTCCTCAACCCGGCGCTGGCCGGACGCGCATTCCTGTTCTTTGCCTACCCGGCGCAAATTTCCGGCGATCTGGTGTGGACCGCTGCGGATGGTTTCTCCGGCGCGACGCCGCTGTCCCAATGGGCGAGCGGCGGCGGTGAAGCGTTGGTGAATGTCACCAGCGGCCAGCCGGTCAGCTGGATGGATGCCTTCCTGGGCAATATTCCGGGTTCTATCGGCGAGGTTTCGACGCTGATGATCCTGATTGGCGGCGCGATTATTCTTTTTGGCCGAATTGCTTCCTGGCGCATTGTCGCCGGGGTGATGATTGGCATGATTGCGACGGCGACGTTGTTCAATTTTATCGGCTCGACGACTAACCCGATGTTTGCCATGCCGTGGTACTGGCACCTGGTGCTTGGCGGTTTCGCCTTCGGCATGATGTTTATGGCGACGGATCCGGTATCGGCGTCGTTCACTGATAAAGGAAAGTGGGCCTACGGTGTGCTGATTGGTGCGATGTGTGTGCTGATCCGCGTGGTGAACCCGGCCTATCCGGAAGGGATGATGCTGGCCATTCTGTTTGCCAACCTCTTTGCGCCACTGTTTGATTACCTGGTGGTGCAGGCCAATATCAAACGGAGGAAGTCACGTGGCTGAGAAAAAAAGTAACGATAGCATCGGCAAAACGTTGCTGGTGGTGCTGGTGCTTTGCCTGGTCTGCTCCATCGTGGTTGCCGGGTCTGCCGTTGGGCTGAAGTCGCGCCAGCAGGAGCAAAAAGCGCTCGATAAACAGCGTAACATTCTCTCCGTCGCCGGGCTGATGCAGCCGGATATGAAGCAGGAAGACGTGGCCTCGGTGTTTGCCGAACGCATCTCGCCACGTCTGCTGGATTTGCAAAGCGGCGAACTGCTGGAAAAAGATCCGGCATCCTTCAATCAGGGGCTGGCGCTGAAAGATCCTGCGCAAAGTGTCGTGCTGGAAGCCAGTCAGGATCCCGCGGGCATCAAGCGTCGCACTAAGGTGGTGGAAATCTACCTCGTGAAAGACGAGCAGAAAAAAGTTCAGGAAGTGGTGCTGCCAATTTACGGCAACGGTCTGTGGTCGATGATGTACGCCTTTGTGGCGCTCGATACCGATGGCCGCACCGTGAAGGGCATCACTTACTACGATCAGGGCGAAACGCCGGGCCTGGGGGGCGAAGTGGAAAACCCCGCCTGGCGTAATCAGTTCATTGGCAAAAAAGTGCTCGATGATAACGGCATGCCAGGGTTGAAAGTCGTGAAGGGCGGCGCACGTCAGGGGGATGAATACGCGGTTGACGGGCTTTCCGGCGCAACGCTGACATCCAACGGCGTACAGCACAGTTTTGATTTCTGGATGGGGGAGCAGGGCTTTGGTCCGTTCCTCAAGCAAATTCGTGAAGGAGGTCTGAACAATGGCTGAGCTCGATGAGATGAAAGAAGTGAAACGCGTGCTGGTCGGGCCGTTGATCAGCAACAACCCTATTGCTTTGCAGGTACTGGGCGTTTGTTCGGCGCTGGCGGTGACCACCAAACTGGAAACCGCATTCGTGATGACCATTGCCGTCACCCTGGTGACGGCGTTTTCCAGCATGTTTATCTCGATGATCCGTCACCATATCCCCAACAGCGTGCGCATTATCGTGCAGATGGCGATTATCGCCTCACTGGTGATCGTGGTCGATCAGCTGCTGCGCGCCTATGCCTATGAAGTTTCCAAACAGCTGTCGGTATTCGTCGGGCTTATCATCACTAACTGTATCGTGATGGGCCGCGCGGAAGCGTACGCCATGAAGTCGCCGCCGATGGCCAGCTTTATGGACGGTATTGGCAACGGGCTGGGCTATGGCGCGATCCTGATGATTGTTGGTTTCCTGCGTGAGCTTATTGGCAGTGGCAAACTGTTTGGCATCACCGTGCTGCAAACCGTACAGAACGGCGGCTGGTATCAGCCAAACGGCCTGTTCCTGCTCGCGCCGAGCGCATTTTTCATTATCGGTCTGCTGATCTGGGCGCTGCGTAGCTGGAAGCCGGAACAGCAGGAGAAGGAGTAACCGATTATGGCTCATTACATCAGTCTTTTTGTCCGCGCGGTGTTTGTTGAAAACATGGCGCTGGCCTTCTTCCTCGGCATGTGTACCTTCCTTGCGGTGTCGAAGAAAGTTTCCACGGCGTTTGGTCTTGGCGTGGCGGTGACGGTGGTACTCGGCATTTCCGTGCCGGTGAACAACCTGATTTACAACCTCGTACTGCGTGACGGGGCGCTGGTGGAAGGCGTCGATTTAAGTTTCCTGAACTTTATCACCTTCATCGGGGTGATTGCCGCGCTGGTACAGATTCTGGAGATGATCCTCGATAAATATTTTCCGTCGCTCTACAACGCACTAGGGATCTTCCTGCCGCTGATCGCTGTGAACTGTGCGATTTTCGGCGGCGTCTCCTTTATGGTGCAGCGCGACTACAACTTCCCTGAATCCATCGTGTATGGCTTCGGATCCGGCATCGGCTGGATGCTGGCGATTGTGGCAATGGCGGGCATCCGCGAAAAAATGAAATACGCAAATGTGCCCGCGGGTCTGCGCGGGTTAGGGATCACCTTTATTACCACGGGTCTGATGGCGCTGGGCTTTATGTCATTCTCCGGTGTGCAGCTATAAGGGCGGAAAGTATGGAAATTATTCTTGGCGTCGTCATGTTCACGCTGATCGTGCTGGTGCTGTCTGGCCTGATCCTGGCAGCGCGCTCAAAGCTGGTCAACGCCGGCGATGTGATCATTGAAATCAATAATGAAGCGGATAAACAGATCCGCACGCCGGCGGGGGACAAGCTGCTGAATACACTGTCCAGCAACGGGATCTTTATCTCCTCAGCCTGTGGCGGCGGCGGTTCCTGCGGCCAGTGCCGGGTGACGGTGAAAGAAGGTGGTGGAGATATTCTGCCGACCGAACTTTCCCATATCACCAAACGTGAGGCGAAAGAGGGCTGCCGGCTGGCCTGTCAGGTTGCGGTGAAACAAAATATGAAGATCGCGCTGCCGGAAGAGATCTTCGGAGTGAAAAAATGGGAGTGTGAAGTTATCTCCAACGATAACAAAGCCACCTTCATTAAAGAGCTAAAGCTCCGCGTGCCGGATGGCGAAGCCGTCCCGTTCCGCGCGGGGGGCTATATTCAGATCGAGTGCCCGTCGCACAAAGTTGCCTATGCTGATTTCGACGTACCGGACGAATACCGCGCTGACTGGGATAAGTTTAACCTGTTCCGCTACGTTTCCGACGTTAAAGAGCCGACGCTGCGCGCCTATTCGATGGCTAACTATCCGGATGAGAAGGGCATTATCATGCTCAACGTGCGCATCGCGACGCCGCCGCCGAAAGTGCCGGACGCTCCGCCGGGGATCATGTCTTCCTATATCTGGTCGCTGAAAGCCGGGGATAAGGTGACCATTTCCGGGCCGTTTGGTGAGTTCTTTGCTAAAGATACCGATGCAGAGATGGTCTTTATCGGCGGCGGTGCCGGTATGGCGCCTATGCGTTCGCATATTTTCGATCAGCTTAAGCGCCTGCACAGCACGCGCAAAATCAGCTTCTGGTACGGCGCACGTTCGCTGCGTGAAATGTTCTATGACGACGAGTTCGAGCTGCTGGCCCGTGAAAATCCGAACTTTACCTTCCACGTGGCGCTTTCCGATCCGCTGCCGGAAGATAACTGGAACGGTTACACCGGCTTTATTCACAACGTGCTGTATGAAAACTACCTGCGCGATCACCCGGCGCCGGAGGACTGTGAGTTCTATATGTGCGGGCCGCCGGTGATGAATGCGGCGGTGATCAAGATGCTGAAAGATCTTGGGGTCGAGGATGACAACATCATGCTGGATGACTTTGGGGGGTGATGATGTTGACGGTGTTTGTAGCAACCTTTGTCATTTTCGCGCTGGTTATTCTGGGAATGTCTCTGGGATATCTGATAAAGCGTAAAAGCATTCAGGGCAGCTGCGGCGGAATTGCTGCGCTAGGGCTGGAGAAGGTTTGCGATTGTCCTGAGCCGTGCGATGCGCGTAAAAAGCGCATGGCTCGCGAGGCGCAGCGCCAGCAAAATCGGATCCTCTGAACTTGTTATTTCTGTAGGCCCGGCAAGCGTAGCGCCGCCGGGCAACATTCCTCGACGCCAAATCCTCGCACTTCTCATTGCTTGATATTTTACTGTATACTTAACCAGTAATTATTGAGGGCTGAATATGCGCAAAATCATTCATGTCGATATGGACTGCTTCTTTGCGGCGGTCGAGATGCGTGACAATCCGGCGCTGCGTGATATCCCCATCGCCATTGGCGGTAGCCGGGTGCAGCGCGGGGTAATCAGCACGGCCAACTATCCTGCGCGCAAATTTGGCGTACGGAGCGCAATGCCGACTGCCATGGCCCTCAAACTTTGCCCACATCTGACTCTGTTGCCTGGCCGCTTTGAGGCCTACAAGGAGGCCTCGTCTCACATCCGGGAAATCTTCTCTCGCTATACCTCGCTGATTGAACCGCTGTCTTTGGATGAAGCGTATCTGGACGTCAGCGATAGCGTTCACTGTCAGGGCTCTGCCACGCTAATGGCCGAAGAGATTCGCCAGACTATTTATCACGAACTCCAGCTGACCGCTTCCGCCGGTATTGCACCGGTCAAATTTCTGGCGAAAATTGCCTCCGATATGAATAAACCCAACGGCCAGTTTGTGATTGCGCCGCACCAGGTCGCAGAGTTTGTTAAAACGCTGCCGCTGGCGAAGATCCCCGGGGTAGGGAAGGTCTCAGCCGCAAAGCTGGAAGGCATGGGGCTGCGCACCTGCGAAGATGTCCAGAAAAGCGACCTGGCAATGCTGCTTCGCCGCTTTGGCAAATTTGGGCGTATCCTGTGGGAACGTAGCCAGGGAATTGATGAGCGAGAGATCAACAACACCCGACAGCGTAAATCAGTTGGCGTTGAACGGACGCTGGTGGAGGATATTCATGAGTGGCCCGACTGTGAGGCCATCATCGAAAACCTCTATCAGGAGCTGGAGCGACGGCTGGTGAAGGTCAAACCGGATCTGCTGATTGCCCGTCAGGGAGTTAAGTTGAAATTCAATGATTTTCAGCTGACCACTCAGGAGCACGTCTGGCCGCGCCTGAATAAAGAGGATTTGATCTCTACCGCCTACAAAGCCTGGCATGAGCGACGAGGCGGCCGTGGAGTGCGGCTGGTAGGGTTGCACGTGACGCTGCTCGATCCCCAACTGGAACGGCAGCTGGTACTGGGGTTATAACAATGCTGAAGATAAGACGCTATCAGGACGATGACTTTTCTGCGCTGTGCTCACTCTTTCTGCGAGCGGTGCAGGAGACCGCCAGCCACGATTATTCACCCCGGCAGATAGCCGCGTGGGCGCAGGTGGATGAGGCTCGCTGGCGGCACAAAATGGCCCACTCCCAGGTGTGGGTTGCCATCATTGACCAGCGGCCTGCGGGGTTTATTACCGTCGTGGACTGCTATATCGACTTGCTGTTTGTCGCACCGGAGTATAGCCGCCGGGGTATCGCCACCGCGCTACTCAAGACGCTATTTGTGCAGGTACCGCACGGTACTCTGACGGTTGATGCGAGCATCACGGCAAAACCGTGTTTTGAACGACATGGTTTCAGGGTGGTGGCGGAGCAGCGGGTAGCGGTGCGCGGAGAGACGTTTATTAATTATCGTTTGGAGAAGGTGAGGCAGCCCGGATAAGGCTTGCGCCGCTATCCGGACTGCTTTTTACCGCAGTGGCTTACTTAGCCGGAATCGCTTTCAGCAGTTCAGTCAGCAGCGTCCAGTACTGGCCCACGCTTTCGATATGAACCTGCTCATCCGGGGAGTGCGGGCCGGTAATGGTTGGCCCGATGGAGACCATATCCATTTCCGGGTACGGTTTCTTGAACAGGCCGCATTCCAGACCGGCGTGAATAATCTGGATGTTCGGCGTCTTGTTGAACAGACGCTGATAGGTTTCACGCACCAGATGCATCACCGGCGAGTTGGCATCAGGCTGCCAGCCTGGGTAGGCGCCCTTAGCCTGGGTTTTCGCCCCCGCCAGTTTGCCCAGAGAATCCAGCATGCTGACCACATAGTCTTTACCGCTGTCGATCAGCGAGCGAATCAGGCAGTGGATCTCAACATTGTTGTCGGTCATGGTCACGACACCGACGTTCAGGGATGTCTCGACGACGCCTTTTGCCACGTCTGAATTACGAATCACGCCGTTTGGCGTGGCGTTGAGCAGACGGACAAAACCGTCACGGGATTGCGCCGTCAGGGCCGCTTTGTCGTTGGCGACGGCGTCCAGCACCAGCACCAGATTTTTCTCTTTCGCCGCCAGTTCGTTTTTCAGGATGTCCTGATAGGTATTGACCAGCGCTTTCAGAGCCTCAACGTTGTCGGCCGCAACGGCGACGGTTGCGAAGGCTTCACGCGGAATAGCGTTGCGCAGGGTGCCACCGTTGAAATCCACCAGACGCAGGTCAAGTTCTTGCGCATGACCTGCCAGGAAGCGGGCCAGCAGTTTGTTGGCATTGCCGAGTCCGACGTGAATTTCGCCACCGGAGTGGCCGCCTTTCAGGCCTTTTAAGGTCAGCTTAAAGCTCTGGAAACCTGCCGGAACGGCTTCACGGGTCAGGGCCAGGTTGGAGGTAAAGTCGATACCGCCGGCGCAACCCATATAGATTTCGCCCTCTTCTTCAGAGTCGGTATTGATCAGGATATCGGCCTGTAGCCAGTTAGCCTGAAGACCAAAGGCGCCGTCCATGCCGGCTTCTTCAGTCATGGTCAGCAGCACTTCCAGCGGACCGTGTACAACGCTGTCATCGGCCAGCACCGCCAGCGCAGACGCCATACCGATGCCGTTATCCGCGCCCAGCGTGGTGCCACGGGCTTTGACCCACTCGCCATCGATGTACGGCTGAATAGGATCTTTGGTGAAGTCGTGAACGGTATCGTTGTTTTTTTGCGGGACCATATCAAGGTGCGCCTGCAGAACAACCGGTTTACGGTTTTCCATACCGGCAGTCGCGGCTTTACGAATCAGAATGTTGCCAACCTGATCGCGTTCTGCGTGTAAGCCTTTTTCTTTCGCCCAGCCCATGATGTGTTCAGCGAGTTGTTCTTCGTGATAGGACGGATGGGGAATGGAGCAGATTTTGGCAAAAATATCCCACAGCGGTTGCGGGGATAATTGAGACAATTCAGACACGATGAGTCTCCTTACGATCGCCTGCAAAAGTCTTTTACAGGTCGAGGGTTAGCAATAAAAATACAACAGGCGCAGGCTTGCGCAGTGGGGTTGAGAATACCACTTTCCGCGCCGACTGGTAGTGTAAACAACGCAAAAAGCACCGCGATAGCCGCTTAACACTGGTTTTTAGTGCGTCAGATCTCTATAATCTCGCGCAACCATTTTCCCCCTCGAACATCATTTAAGCCGTATAACACAGGCTGGGACACTTCACATGAGCGAAAAATACGTCGTCACCTGGGACATGTTGCAGATTCACGCCCGCAAACTGGCCAATCGTCTGATGCCATCTGAACAATGGAAAGGCATTATTGCCGTGAGCCGCGGCGGTCTGGTGCCGGGCGCATTACTGGCGCGTGAACTGGGTATTCGTCATGTTGATACCGTTTGCATTTCCAGCTACGACCACGATAACCAGCGCGAGCTGACCGTACTGAAACGCGCTGAAGGTGATGGTGAAGGCTTCATCGTTATCGACGACCTGGTCGATACCGGCGGTACCGCCGTGGCCATTCGCGAAATGTACCCAAAAGCCCACTTCGTTACCATTTTCGCTAAACCGGCAGGTCGCCCGCTGGTTGACGATTATGTCGTTGATATTCCGCAGGATACCTGGATTGAACAACCGTGGGACATGGGCGTGGTGTTCGTACCGCCGATCTCAGGTCGTTAATTTATAAGGTGAGTGCTATTTACCACGCCCGGTTATGCCGGGCGTGGTTTTTTTTGCCCGTATGCAGGTTACAATAACCGGAGTGGCAACACGATGGAGGCTGCACATGTCACAAGCTAACCTTAGCGAAACACTGTTTAAACCTCGATTCAAACATCCAGAAACCTCTACGCTGGTGCGGCGGTTTGCTTCTGGTACGCAACAGCCGATCCACTCTGCGCTCGATGGTAGCAATGTCGAACACTGGTACCGTTTGATCAACCGCCTGATGTGGATCTGGCGCGGTGTGACGCCGCAGGAGATCCTCGATGTGCAGGCCCGCATTGTCATGAGCGATGCTGAGCGCACCGATCCGGAGCTTTATGACACCGTAGTGGGCTATCGCGGCGGCAACTGGATCTTCGAATGGGCGAAACAGGCGATGATCTGGCAGCAAAAGGCCGGGCAGGAAGCCGATCCCCTGACCAGCGGGCGCCACTGGCTGCATGCATCCAATCTCTACAGCATTGCCGCCTATCCGCATATTAAGGGTGACGATCTGGCGGAGCAGGCGCAGGTATTGGCTAATCGAGCCTATGAAGAGGCGGCACTTCGCCTGCCTGGCGAGCTGCGAGAGCTGGAGTTTCCTGTTCCTGGCGGTGCGTCGGTGACTGGCTTTTTACATTTGCCGAAAGGCGAAGGCCCGTTCCCGGTAGTCCTGATGTGCGGTGGTCTGGATTCGCTGCAGACGGACTACTACAGCCTGTATGAGAACTACTTCGCGCCGCTGGGCATCGCTATGTTGACGCTGGATATGCCCTCGATAGGCTTCTCGTCAAAATGGAAGCTAACCCAGGATACCAGCCTGTTGCATCAGCATGCGTTGCGGCACCTGCCGAATGTTCCGTGGGTTGATCATACCCGGGTTGCGGCGTTCGGTTTCCGTTTTGGTGCCAATATCGCCGTCCGTCTGGGCTATCTGGAACCGCAGCGCTTAAAAGCGGTGGCCTGCCTTGGCCCGGTGGTGCATAACCTGCTGGTGGACCCGCTGCATCAAGGTCGGGTTCCTGAAATGTATCTCGACGTTCTGGCATCGCGGCTGGGCATGCACGATGCCTCTGACGAGGCGCTGCGTATAGAGCTGAACCGCTATTCGTTAAAAACGCAGGGGCTTCTGGGACGCCGCTGTCCGACGCCGATGCTGTCCGGCTTCTGGAAAAACGATCCGTTCAGCCCGGAAGAAGAATCGCGTTTAATTACGTCATCTTCTGCGGATGGCAAGCTGCTTGAGATTCCATTTAAGCCCGTTTATCGCAATTTCGATCACGCATTGCGACAGATTGCCCGGTGGATGAGTCATAGATTTAGTTAATATATTGCTAAATTTTATTGATTTGGTAAAACAGTTGCATCACTAAAGGAGATCGCAATGACGTTACCGAGTGGACACCTCAAGAGTAAGCTGATTAAGAAATTCACGGCTCTTGGCCCTTATATTCGCGAAGAGCAGTGTGAAGACAATCGCTTCTTTTTCGATTGCCTGGCAGTTTGCGTCAATGTAAAACCAGCGCCCGAAAAACGAGAGTTTTGGGGATGGTGGATGGAGATGGAAGCACAGGCGTCACGTTTCACTTACAGCTATCAGTTTGGCTTGTTTGATAAAGAAGGGGTCTGGCGTCCGGTCGCTATTGACGATCCGGAAGTGAGCGAGAAACTTGAGAAAACGCTGCGTGATTTCCACGACCGGGCTAACGCGCTGCTGGCAACATTCAGCCTGAAGCTGGAACCCGCCGATGACTTTAGCGAGCCGCTCAGGCTGCGAGCCTGACGTCTACCGGGTTGTCTGGTTCAATCTAAAAAATCCACGCGCTTCGGGCGTGGATTTTTTTATCTGTGAATCGGGCGAAGAGCCGATAGTTTAGCCCGTTTTTAAAATACGAAACGGCTGGCCTACGGCAATCGTCCCCTCAGGCAGATCTTTGGTCACGACGGTTCCGGCTCCCACTTTCACATTATCCCCCAGCGTGACAGCCCCGATAACAACGGCATGTGCACCGAACTCAACATTGTTGCCGATGAGCGGGCTGGCGCCTTCCTGCCCGTTGCTATCCGTGACGCTACCGATAGTGACGCCCTGACGTAAGCTACAGTGGTTGCCAATGACCGTGTCCCGGTTAATCACGATGCAGTGTGGATGAAAGAGTTTGAGCCCATATCCAATACGCGTTTGCCAGGGAATCTCGACGCAAAATAAACACTCGTTAATGATTTTATTGAGGATCACAAACGGGATAGCGCACAGTTTGTACAGCGGATTGCGGCTGCGAAATAACGTCGCCAGACGATAGAGCAGGATGGCGATTTTTGATTTCATACCGCCTGAGTGCTTTATTTCCAGACAGACATGGCGAATGGATTCCAACATAGTTATTCCTTAATGTTAAATGAAGCCATCGGGTACCACCCCTCTGCGTTTCCGCCTTCGTTGGCGAGACGAATGCGCGGTATGCCCTGCTCGTTGGTTAAGGCCACCTCCAGCCGATATTTCCCGGCGGGCAGGGTTGCAGGCAGTGCAATGGTTAACTGGCTCTGATGGCTTCCTGGCAGCCACTGGCGGATATCGTCCCGCGTGGTTTTCTGGGCCACGACGTCACCCTGGGCATTCACGATTCGCCATTGCACCCGATACGCCAGGTAAACAGGCGCTACGCCGTCGTTGTGCCAGGTGGCATCAACAGTCAGAGGCTGGCCCGCCGGGACGGAACTTTCCAGTTGAAGCTGGCCCACGCGAAAACGATAGCCGATGCGCAACAGCGCCCGATCGACGATATCGCGGTATTCCGCCGGGACCGGGCGGGATTTCAGATTCAACGTACTGGCATGCTGCTGTAAAGCCCAGTCAAAGGTTGCCTGAACCTCTTCGCGGGTGTAGTGCTGCACGCTTTGCCATTCGTTCATATAACCGCAAATCTCAAGACTGACCGGTGCCTGTTGCCAGCGGGTGCTTATTCCGGGGAATATAGCCTCGGCTGCCGCCAGACGCTGAGGATAATCGTCGCGCATATGGCTCCATTCTGGCGTAAAGTTGTGCCAGTCCCCCCAACAGTCCGCGCGCCACCCTGCGCCTTTTTTGCTTGCATAGGCCAGGGAGTTACCGCCGCTGATGAGCATAATTTTTGGCGTTTTGGGAAAGCTGGTGAAGTGCATATCAACGTAGCGGTTGAGCTGATCCGGGGTGTATTTCTCCATTAAAGGCGGCACGTCGGCAAAATTGGAGTTATGCCATTCACCCCAGGAACCAACGATGCCAATGTCGACAAACGCCAGTTCAGGATTACCATCATAGCGCGCCCCCATTGCGTTCAGCAGCTTCTGGACATAGGCGATAAAGACAGGATCGCTCAGGTCCGGTACAAACGTTTTTCCATCCGCGACCCACTGGCCTTTAATACCTTTTGCAATCAGCCAGTCAGGTATTTTGGAACCCGACTGCGGTTCATCCAGCACCATAACGCGCAGGCCGACGTTCATTGCTGGCTGATGCTGCGCTGCGACGGAGAAAGCGTGGTCAATGGGCGTAAAACGGTAGACTCCTTCCTGGGGTTCCAGTTCGTTCCAGTAGAAGCGATCGTATTCAAACCCGGTGTGCGGGTATTCCTTCGGCGTTGGTTTTTGTCCGTAGCCATCGTGAAAGCTGGCTACGCCCATGCCAGGGTTGGTTAATATGCCGTTGAAGGCCGGTGGAGAGACCGTGATCTGTTCCGCCCACGCGGGCAAAGAGGTGAGTCCACCTGAGATCAGAAGCGCCGCCAGAAGAGGAATTGCGCGGGGATAAGCTACGGCCATCGTTAGTTCACTTTATCATGGAGGTTGACAAACCATGTCCAGATACCGACATGGAAGTTCTTAAAGACGTCAATACCTAACGCAGACTTGAGCATATAGAGCGTCAGCAGCACGGACAAAATACCGAGCAGCAGGGCGATAGAAATTGCCAGCGTCGAAAAAATGCGTCCGAGGGTACTGTCTCTCGACACTCTACGCAGATCCCGGCCAAACAAAAACACCACAAAGTAACGTCGATGAAGAAAAGGAAAGCTACGGCGGAAATCAATACGATGGCGAGAAGAGAGCGTCGCTCTCATCAGCGCCTGTTCAATTCCGTGTTTTTGCTCCGGGGTCAACGAGGCTTCTACCTCCGGATCGAGTGAGGCATAGAAACGATCAACCACCAGTTCTGATGTCGGTTTCGTCACTATCAATTCCTGTCAGTCAGGCGCTGATACACGCGTGTGGTTTCAGCAGCAATTTCGGGCCAACGGTACTTTGGCATCAGTTGGCTGTAATCAGCGGTACCGGCGCCACTCCAGGCCTGTAACTTTTGCGCAAGAGCTGCAACGTTGCCGACCGGGAAATAGACATCAGATGGCAGACCTATTTCCAGGTTAGCCGGAATGTCGCTGACCACAACCGGTAAGGACCAGGACATAGCTTCCAGCAGCGCAATCGGCAGACCTTCATGGTACGAAGGCAGGACAAACAGCCCGGCTTGCGAAAATAACGTATGCAGAGGCTCACCGCTGATAAACCCTGTCGTGATGACATTCGGGTTTGCCGCCGCCTGTTTCTTTAGCCGTTGGCTGTATTCATCGGGATGGTCAGCATCGCCAATCAGCACCAGAGGGACCTGACACCGTGCAGTTTCATAGGCCGCGATCAGGTCATGAAGACCTTTTTCCTCAACAAAGCGGGCAACCGCCACAATATACTGGCCGGCTTTTAACGCGTATTTATCCAGCGTTGCGTCCACGGCTTCCTGAGGAGGGACCGCCTGCTGGCGTACGCCATTGTAAATGACGTTAGCGTTGGTTCGGCCATGTTTGGTCTTAATCAGATTGTTAATCACTTCAGAGATAACAATAACTTCATTGGCGTATTTTACGGCCCACTTCTCACCAAGACGCAGCATCTCTTTGGCCATTTTTCCCCATTTCTGGCGATCGTAATCCGGACCATGATGGGTAAAGACGACACGTTTACCCAGTAGACGCAGTAGTGGAACGACTAAGCCTGGGCCAACGGCGTGAACGTGAACCACGTTTGAGCCATCAAACAGGGTGCTGAAAGCCGCCAGCGTCGAGTGAATAATCGCTTCAAACTTGCGGCTCTTTGGCGCCCACAGGCTTTTCAGACGGACGCCTTTGTATTCACCGTGGCGATAATTGACGTAGGGAGAACGCGCGATAACACAGATATCCGCATGACTCTGCTGATAAATTTCCGGGTATAAATTCTGGCAATGCGTTTCGACGCCGCCCTGAGCGTCAGGAATCCCGCGTGTTCCAAGAACCGTGACTTTTATCTTCATTTTTGTTCTCCCACGAGCTGCTGGTAGAGCTCTCTTAGCACCTGCATGTGGTGGGCAAGATCGTATTTATCCTGCAATCTTTGGCGTGCGTTGCTCCCCATTTCACGGGCTTTCTGCGGGTTAGCTGCCAGATCGTCCATAATCTGTGCCAGCGCACCGGCATTGCCTGGTTCAAAGAGATAGCCGTCAATGCCATCGCGGATCTGCTCAGGGATCCCGCCAATGTTGCCGCCCACCACCGGTCGGCCGAAAGCCATGGCTTCCAGTACCGACATCGAGCAGTTTTCATAGTATTCAGAAGGCACGATCACTGCCCGGGCGCCGCGTATCAAATCATTGAGGGCCTCCCCATGGCGCATATAGCCGAGGAACTCCGGGCCGCTGAAACGCGCGCGCAGGTCATCATTTAATGGGCCATCGCCGATAATTTTGAGCGGCATCTTTTGCTGCATTTTTTGCTGTGCTTGCGCCAGGGTAGCAACGCCTTTTTCACGACTCAGGCGGCCAATGTAGAGAAAATAATCTCCCGCGGTATCGCCCGGAGTGGTGGTACTGGCATCAATTCCGTTGACGATCACGTCAATGCGCGCGTGGGGTAATTTTCGCAGCAGGGTCTGGCGCATAAATTCACTGGGCGCGACGATGGAGTCGAGCATGGCGTAGTTTTTGGCAAATTTCTGCCAGTAGGCTTCCAGAGAGAGCAGCAAACTTTTGCCGGTGTCACCTTGCTGGCAACGATGACGGAAAGCATTCATGACTGAGCCCGTAATACAGTCATCGCAGACGTGGCCATCACGCAGCATCGTATAGGACGGGCAGACGATTTTATAATCGTGCGCGGTTAATACGGTTTTGCAGCCAAAGCGTTTGGCGATGCCAATAAGCGCGGGTGTCAGCTGATGATAGATATTGTGGAAGTGAACAATATCCGGCTGCTCCTGTAGCAACAAGGTATTGAGCTTCTCGCATGCATCAGCATTATAAATAAAGTCGATACCGGCTTTTATCTTCCCCAGCAGACCATGACTGCCATGATAATCCACGTTATGTACGAAAAACGGTTCCCAGGGTGACGGTTTGTTCTCGGCATGTTTCATGCTGAAATCAACAATCTGAAAACCAGATTGCAGCATGGCATCCCGTTCCTGGAAGAATACGGTTTCCGCTCCTCCTTTAATAAAGAAGAACTTATTAACGAATAATATTTTC
This sequence comes from Klebsiella sp. I138, assembly GCF_051131765.1. Taxonomy (NCBI): domain Bacteria; kingdom Pseudomonadati; phylum Pseudomonadota; class Gammaproteobacteria; order Enterobacterales; family Enterobacteriaceae; genus Klebsiella; species Klebsiella sp. I138. The sequence goes on along the minus strand of NZ_CP180447.1, from coordinate 3,066,022 downwards.
ATTTTCTGTCTTGATATGCTTTGGATTGGTAACGGTCACCGCCGGTCGTTTCATCGGATCTTTGACCGAATTAATGACGCCACGCAGCAGGCCTGCGGAAAAGAGCGATAAGTTGATGACGCTTTGTATGCCATCTCTCAGGGATTTATTCTTAATCGCCTTAAGGGCAATAAATGCCAGCAGGGGCAGGATCGCGATAGCGATCAGTTTGAGGTTCAATGAAAGAATGCAGATGAATAAAAAGAGCAGATACACGGTAAATATCAGCTCATTGCGTACAATCTTAAATGCAGCCGGAAAATGAGGTTTTCCCCAGCAATTACGTAATAATTCACCCGGGGCCCATAAAAAACCGTTTTTCCAACGATAGGTCAGCATCTTAAATGTTGGCATGGTGTAAGAGGCATGGCTGAAGTAGGGCGCCGCAAGACGGTGTAATTTATACCCTGCAGCCTGCAGGCGAATACCTAATTCTGCCTCTTCATAGCCGTGCAGATTGAGGTTGGTCAGATAGCCAATCTTTTCAATGGCCGAGCGGCGATAGAGGCCGCCGCCGCCCAGATGGTCGGTATCTCCCTGCGGATAAATAAGATGCAGGCGCTGCTTGCGGGATTTGAATTCATAATTAGCGGCATCGTCCATTTCTACGCTCCCCGCCACGCCCGCATATTCCGGATGGGCTTCAAGAAAAGCGACCGCCGTATCGAGGAAGCCAGGCTCCAGTTCCATATCACCGTCCAGTAGCAGCAGATAATCCCCCTCGCTGTATAGCCAGCCCAGCTGGTGGCCAATACCGCAGCAGCGATCCCCGGCGTTATCCAGGCAGACGACCATCGCATCTTTAGCCACCGCCAGTTCCCGGGTGTTATCCGTGGAGAGGCTGTCTGCCACGATGATCTGATGGGGGTAAGGTTGTAATTGCTTACGCACGCTGTCGATCGTTTTTTCAATCCCCTGAGCTTCATTCAGGGTCTTAATGCTGACGGTAATGGAGGGAGTTTTATTCATATTAGGTACCGGAATTCAAACGGACAGAGCGGTGGATGACAATCAGCGCCCCAAGGGCCAACCATAATAAAAACTGTAGCATGGGAATGATCATCAGGATCTGACTATAGGGAAGGCTAAGCAAGCAGCCGATTGCAAAGACATAAAATGCCGGAGCTGAGCTGAGAAGCTGTAAATCTTCACGTTTCAGGTCATAGCGTGAAAATGTCTCTTTTGGCCGCATCGAGATAAGAATCGAGGCTATCATGGCAATAAAAAGTGCAACGCCAATAATACCGACTTCCCAAAGCAACATGCTCAACGATGTAGAGTCGAGAATCAGGTGGAACCAGGCGCCAATATAACCTGGTGATACGGTACTCCCGCTATTGGTGGCATTCAGGCCATAACCGAACAGCATTCCACCAGGGCCGAAAAGTTCATTGTGCTGGAGCCAGAAGAAAATAGTGGTAAAGCGTCCCAGCTCGCCGGTATCCATGATGTAGTTAGTATCAAAGATATACCCGAGAGAGTCGACAAATACAGAGAACGCGCTTTTTGTCGGATCGCCGCCAAACGCGGCGGAATAGTTGGCGGCAAGAATGGTAATGGCGGAAAAAATCAATACCACCATTCCCGCGGCAATAATCAACAGCGAACGCAGGCTGACTTTGCTGACGCCGCTGACGTAACCGGGCATGATCCACAGTAAGACCAGCAGGAAAGGGGAGAGCAGAATGACGAATTTAACTTCACCAATGATGCAGAGCACAAAAGCCAGCACGATATGAATCACCATGGATTTGAAAGTGCAAATGCCGTGCTTAAATTCGGACACTTTTAACAACATGATCAGCAGGCAAAACATCCCCATGGCGGCAGTATTCCCCCCGCCCATCGGATCGCCGCCGAACGTGCCCACAACCGAATCCCACTTTTCATCTTCACCGCGTATCGCGACGCGTTTTGGCACCACAAACAGAACCTGATAGATGGCAATTGGGAACTGGACGTAAAACAGCCAGTAAAATAACTGGGTTAGCCGGTGCAGCTGAGACTCACGGAACATACCGAGCAACATACAGAACATCACCAGCGACAGCGCAAGTTCGTTCTTAAAGCCGACGATAGTCGTCACAATTCCGGACTGCAAAACCGTTGAGGAGAGGCTCAGGATAATAAATGTCAGATAGAGGGCGAGGACCAGCTTTTCACGTGTACTGAGGGTAAGCGGCTGCGGATGGCTTTGCATCATCAACAGCACCACCATGATCAGCACCATAAAAAACGGTAGCCACAAGACTGCCGCAATACCGGTGAAATACTGAACGGTGCCGCAGAAGACAATGGTCATCAGGGCAAACGCTTCCAGATAACGACCGGTATTCAGCTGCATGCGTTCTGCTCCTGCAAGGCGAGTTTCTTCGCCCTGGCGTTCATTTTCAGCAGGATGAACAGGTAGCGTACGCTGGTGAGTATCGAAAAGGTCAGCAGCGAAATCTCATACCCGATGCCCATTTTCGGCATCACGACAAACGCCACGCCGATTATCAGCAGTTGCTCCAGCTGGATGCGCAAGAAGTAACGCTTTGAGCCAAAAATCAGCTCGATGACGGTCAATGGGCTGACGGCCAGAGCGGCAAACAGGTAGGGGAGCATATAGCGTGATGTCGGGATGGAGTTGAGCCATTCCTGGCTGAAGCCCAGGCGCATCACCAGCGGATAGAAAATCCAGATCCCCACGATGCAAACCAATGCAGCAGCTATCAATAATAAGCGGACCTTTTTATATTCATGATAATTAAAGGTGTTATGGCGAAAATCCATCGACCATTTTGAGAAGATAGAGTTACGCACCGCATTGCCAATGATCATAACCGGCGACAGGCAGAAGCGGCTGACAACCGAAAAATAGCCGGCAACCAGTGGTGAAAACCAAACGTTAATCAGCATAGTTGGCAGGTTGTTGCTGGCCATGGCCAGCACTTCTGCACTGCCCACCCGGCTGATATGTTGCCAGTGTTCGCGGAGAAAGCGCCCATTCATTGTGGGAGAAAAATGCGCCAGCGTCAGCGTTCTGAAGTTGAACAAACGTAGCAGGCAGGCGCCAAGTAGCAGCAAAATTCCGATCATCCACGCCAGATAAAACAGGGTTGTGTTGGGCATGACCAGCAGTGCGATCGCCACAACCAGCGAGACAGCAATGCGCTGAAAGGTCAGAAACTGGTAATTTCCGCCTCGCAGCGATAAGTTTTCAGCAATCAATACCAGCGCATAGCCTAAAGTCATCAGATAGAGAAAGGCGATATTGAGATCAAAAATCAGTCCGGTGATGACCGCCCACGGAATGGCCATCACAAGGCTTTGTAGCAGGCAAAACACCACGTTTTGCCCCAGCTCATGATCTTCCTGGCGGGGAATCAGTAACTGTGAAGCAAAAGTACAGACCTGCGCGCCAATGAGCACATTGCTGTAAATCATCGCGTAATGTCCCACTTCCGCCATGCCGTAGCGATGGGAAATCAGCCAGACAGAAAATGCGCCGATCAACTGCGATAAGACGGAAGAGCTCGCGATGGATGAAATGCTTTTAATTAAATTCATAAGCTCTGCTTCGGAGAGATAAGTTCGCGCATACCGCGTTCAGGAAGGCGTCGACCTTCCTGGGTTTGCAGATTTTCTTCTGTCACCTGGTTGAGCATGCAGGCTACGTGAAGATTACCGGCAGCACGCAGTCGACTATCGGCATCACGAATGCGTCCCGCCTGCTCAGCGGCTTTCACCACCAACAGAGCAATATCGACATGCGGGGCCAGCAGCAGGCTATCCTGGGCCAGGCTTAGCGATGGGGTATCGATGATCACCGTGTGGTACGTCTGCTGTAATGATTTCAGGAGAGCAGGGAGCTTCTCCGAGGTCAGCAACAATAACGAGGAATCGCTGAGCTCACCGCGAGGCATAACATCCAGGTTTTCCCCCAACGAAATCACCGCCTGTTCCCTCTGGCATCGCCCGTTGAGATACTGACTAAAACCGTCTTTATGCTGTGGCCATCTGGCTGATAATCCAGTGCTGGTGAGGTAGTCCAGGTCAATCAGCAGGGTTTTGTGGGCTTTACTGTTAGACCAGGCCAGCAGTTCAGCAATGAGGCTATTGCCCGAGGATGAACGGACGGCCGTGACCAGAATGATGCCCGGACGCGCGATTTTATTCAGCAGCGCCAGGCGCAGGCTGTGGATCATGTCGGCATACAGCACGTCGCGAAACGCTGTTTTCGCATTTTCCAGATGCGGAAGTTGCGGGAATTCGCCACTGGCATCAAGCATGGCTTTGGTTTTCAGTTCGCTGATGTTGTTCACCGTTTTATCCAGCGCGGTGCTGACTATCAGGTACATGACATACACGGCCAGCGCCATCATCGCCGCCATGACGATTAATAAGCCGCGGTTAGGCTTCGATGGTAAATCTGGCGGAACGGCTGCGTCATAGATAACCTCATCTGCGACGGAAAACTGTTCGGATAATTTTTGCTCGTTGGCGCGCTGATATAACGATTTGTACAGCTCTTCGGTTTTATTCAGATCCGTGGTCATGGCATTGTACTTATCACGTTTCGCCGCCAGTTCCTGGAAGTTACCTTTTTGCGCGTTGAGCATCTGCTGATATCGTTGCTCATCATCCAGCGCAATCTGGTACTGCTGGCGTAAACCGTTTAACAACTCGCCGAGTACTTGCCCGATCTGGCCGTTGACCACCTGCAGCTGCGCCTGAGCCTGGCGATATTTGGGATGATTCGGACCATAGTGTTTTGCCGCTTCCGATAAGTTACGACGGGTTTGGGTTAACGCAATCCGCAAATCCTGTATCTGCGGGTGACCGGAAATATCCGGCAGTGAAATGATTTCTTCCGGCGTTTTCCCCTGCTGACGGCGGACTTTATCCCAGATAGTTTGCGCCTTCAGACGGCGCTGAGTGGCGTCAGCAAGTTGATTGATGGTGATCCCGAGCTGCTCGGTTTCATAACCATCCATACTACGGAACGTTAATAATCCGTTCTTTTTCAGAAAATCATCGATGTCAGCTTTTTGCTGCGCCATCTTGTTTTTCAGGTCATCCATCATTTTTTCGTTCCAGCCCTGGGCCTGAAGCAACGATTTTTGCTTCAGTTGCAGACTGTAGTCGATGAATGCCTGAGCAACGCCGTTGGCAATAACAGCCGCTTTCTCAGCCGATTTGGCTTCCATGGAAACCGATACCAGCTGGGTGGTTCTGACGCCAGAAATTGTGATGTTTCTTTGCAATGCCCGGATAGCATTGTTGAGTTTAGTGGCGTCGTCCAGACCGTTACCGCCGTTGAATTCCTCATCCTGATCGAGCTTCAGGGTTTTGATTGCGGATTCAAGGACAACTCGTGACTTCATTAATGCATATTTTGTTTCGTAGTAGTCGCTGCGGGTGGAATCATAGTTCTCTAGTCGCGGCAGCGGCGTGACATCCTGAGCCTGAGCTTTAAACAGCACCGTCGCTGTCGCCGTATAGCTGGACGACATAAATCGTGTCAGGATAAACGCAGCCACTCCCGCCAGAATGACCACCAGCAGGCACCAGATAAGCTTGTGCTTAATTTTGTTGAAATAGGGTGTAAAGTCGATAACACCTTCTTTCTTCTTCCCGTTTTCTACTAATGAAATTGCCATATCAGAAGAAGCTCATTCCAATAATAATGGTATCCCCGGCCTGAATGGCGGAGTCGGCGGCGACATTCTCCAGCAGCTTACCGCTGCGTACCTGGCGAATTCGGATGTCATGGCGGTCGGCACGGTCGGTGAAGCCCCCGGCCAGCGCAATAGCTTTTTCAGCCGTTAAACCGGGCTCCCAGGCGTAGCCGTCAGGTTTTTTTACTTCTCCTAACAGGTAAATCTTACGGTATTCGGCAATGCTGACGGTCACCATCGGCGCCTGCAGGTAATTGCCGCGCAGCTTATCGGCTATTTCCTTACTGACCTGTTCCGGCGTTTTGCCTTTCAGCATCAGAGAGCCAATGTAGGGGTATTCAATATTGCCGCTGTTATCAATTTTCACGCGCATCGTCAGATCCTGTTCACCAGATACGGCAATGTTGACCTCATCACCTTGATCCAAATGATAGACGGCATCCGGCGGATTTTTGACCGTTTGTGGCGGAGCCGAGCAGCCGGTCAGCAACCATGCCAGAAGAGGAATTACTGCCAGTTTCCTGCGAGTTAGGATCATATCTGTACCTGCGTCATAAAAATAATGGCCGAATCGTTGTAGCCCAGTGTGCGCTCGACGGCATGGTCGTAGTCTGGGCCAATATAAAAGACATCCGTATCTTTATTGGAATGCATCGTGTTCCATTGCAGCTTCAGCTTAAAATTGATGGATGGGCGATAATCGTAGTTAAAAGTCAGCGATAAAAGATTCGACTGGTCTTTTCGCCCATTGGATTGATGTTTGTAGTCTTCGGTAATGTAAGAATAATCGACCAGGGTTGAAAAACGATCCACCAGCCAGTGATGTTCATAGCCCAGGCCGAAATTAGAAACCAGGATATAGCCGCCGGAGTCAGAAGGGTCCTTAATGCGCTGTGAACTGTGCAGGTTGAGTTTTATCTGCTCAAGAGGCTTCCAGTCCGCATTAATATCCCAGTTCAGGCCATTAAACCCCTGTGAATCAGGGTTATGGATAAAATCTTTGTATAGCCATGCCACGTTGCCATTAATCTCTGTTTTACCTGAAAGGCGGTTCTTCATCCCCACCAGCAGATAGTATTCATTGGTATCTTTTAAAGGATTAAGTTCATAGCGACGTTGGTTAGTAATAAAACTGTAGCGATAGCGCAGCGTTTTGGCTTTCTGATCAAAAATCTCGGCAACCAGGCTGTTTTCATGCCATTCCTGATCGCGCATATAGTAATAGAAGTCAGCGTCGGCGGCTTGTACGTCAGAGAGATCGCGAAAGCGGAGCTGTTTATGGAGCAGCGCCAGCTCGGCTTTACCACGCCCCTCCGGAGCACCGTAGCTGTAGCGTAATTCGCTATTGAAAAAGCGCGTGCTGAGCGGTTTGTTGATGCCAAACTCTTTAAACTGCTCTGGCAAAAAGCCCAGCGTGGTATCCAGACCGCGTTCTTCGTGGCCAAACGTCTCATCAAGATCCAACGACAGCCCGTGCATTTTTCCGTAGCGCCAGCTGCCATTGAACATGAAAAAATGGTTGCTGCGGTTATCTGCGCTATCGCCGGTGTAGTTGCGGTAATCCCCTGAGTACATCAGCAGGTAGCGATCTTCATAGCGCTGACCAATGGCTTTCAAAACAGGTTTAATCGTCTGATAACCCGATGAGATTTTATTGTCATCTGCCCGCTGCCAGGTCACGTTATCATTGTAACCGACGTCATAGCCCAGCTGGCTCTCGAAGTCGATGCCCGCGACGCCCGTATGCGGTTTTGCCTGTAGGTCAGCATACCCGTGAGGGAGATACAGCAGACCGGTCAGAAAGATGAGCCTAGAACGCATTTTTCCCCACAAACCCACGGAAGAAGGTCAGGAAGATAATTTTAAGATCGAGGAATAACGACCATGACTGGATATATTCCAGGTCGTAGCGAATGCGTTTTTCCATTTTATCTAACGTGTCTGTCTCACCCCGGAAGCCCCTGATTTGCGCCAGTCCGGTGATTCCCGGCTTCACTTTGTGGCGAATCATATAGTTATCAACCAGGACACGGTATTCCTCATTATGGGCAACCGCATGAGGGCGGGGACCGACAATCGACATCCGTCCTTGCAGTACATTGATAAATTGCGGCAGTTCATCGAGTGAGGTTTTACGTAAAAATGCACCAAAGCGGGTAATACGCGGATCGCCTCGGGTGGCCTGCTTGACCACAGCGTTGTTTTCCATGACCCGCATTGTTCTGAATTTCCAGACCGGAATTTGCTTACCATTCAATCCATAACGGTTTTGCTTAAATAAGACTGGCCCGGGGGATGTTAATTTTATCCCGATGGCGATAAGCAGCATTGCAGGCAAGCTGACCAGGGTGAAAAATGTCCCGAGAATGATATCTTCAATGCGTTTTATCAGCGCGCCTTCGCCATCAAAAGGCGAGGTAAAGATACTGATCGTCTGAATATTGCCAAACATGCGAAGCTGCGAGATGTGTGAGCTGTATGAAAACAGATCCGGGACCAGAAACACGTCAACGGTGGTATCGGAAAACTCGTTAAGAAACTGGCGGATACGCTGCTGAGCCACCATTGGCAGGGCAATGTAGATTTCATCAACCTTATCTGCTTTTGCCAGCGCGAGTAAATCGCGCGAATTGCCTTTCTGCTCAATGCTGATGAGGCGGCTATCGCGTTGATTATTCCTGTCCTCAAAGTAACTGATCTCAATCCCTTTTTTAGAAAACTCATTTAACAGCGCGTGTTCGATGGCCAGTCCTGCGGGGGTAATGCCCAGTATTGCCACGTGGAGTTTTTTTCGATTGAAAAAGCATCTGATAATTAATCGGATGATCAGTACGCTGGCAAAGATAATGATTGAACATTGGCTCAGCGTTTTTGCCAGAAGAAGAGTATCGGCCGTTGAGTGTTTATTCAACAATATTTCGGCGAGGACAAAAAATACAAATGAGAGAATGCTACTAATGCATACGCTCAAAAACAGGCTGGCTGATTTGGTGAATAAATGTTCTCTGAACTGACTTGAGTAAAGATGCAAATGCTCATTACTGCGAATGAATACTAATGAGTAGATAACACCGAGAAGGGCGGATGCAGTTGATGGTTCAATGAAAAAATACTTTAGATAAATAAATACCAGGGCGTTGACGGTGAAAAAATCCAGAAGCTTCATCAACTTGCTATAGCGGGCATTGTAAATTTTAATTTTGCTATCTGCCATTTTCTTCTCGTTTAATAGAGTTAATTAAACAAAATAATACATGCTTTAAATCTGCGTATGGTGCCTGGTAATTATTCACATTTGTAATAATTGGTGAGCACTCATCATTATAGCTTATAGTTCATATCATGTCGAATAGATGCGTATTTAAAATGAAATTCGCTTTGAAAATACACTGTGAATCTAATGTGAAAATATTTTACTATTACTGCTATTTATAAACATTCCGTCTGGGTTTTATTATGCGGCGGAAATAATCGTATGCTAATAATAACGGCATTGTTTTCCTTATGCGTTGTTGAATACGAGGGGAAAGATGCCGGACGATTTATTGTGCGGGGAGAAAAGAGCAAAGCAGGAAAGAAAAAAAGGAAAACTGGGATCGGATTATTCTTAGAATGGGGCAGTGTGGGAAAAATATGCCTCCTGGGAATGTGTAGGCTGTGTATCCGTGTTACCGTCTGCAAATAGTCCTGTAAATTTTAAGATCTTTATGAAAATCATATTACTAATGAGTTTAATAAGCCTGTTTCTTTCTCCTGCATTTGCGGGCACCGCGGTGAAGCTGTCCTGCTCGTTACGCAAAAGTGTGACTATCTCTAAATTCCATTACAAGCTGTCGACCATGAAATGGGGGGATCACTTCCAGGTCGCCTCCGGCATAAGACAGGCACAAACCAAAAGCAATGTCCCTTTTCGTATTACCCGTTTTCAAAATGGTGACGATCTGATCTTTTTCCCGGACAGCCAGGCCTATTTTTTCTTCTATTCGGGAATGGCGACGCCTGACCACTGTATTGTCCAGGAGACGTATTCCTATCCCGTTGTTGAGCTTCCGCGCTACAAGAAGCCAGCGTAGCCTGCCATGCAAACAGAGCCCGGAAGAGGATCCCTTTCGGGGCTCTGATGCGTCATTGGGCCGTCGTGAATTAAAGTCCAATACACATATATTTGATTTCTAAGTAGTCTTCAATTCCATACTTCGAACCTTCGCGACCCAGACCGGAGGATTTTACCCCACCAAAAGGCGCGACCTCGTTAGAGATAAGGCCGGTATTGATACCGACGATCCCGTACTCCAGCGCCTCCCCAACGCGGAAAACGCGGCTCAAATCTCGGGCATAGAAATAGGCGGCGAGGCCGAATTCGGTATCATTGGCCTGATGAATCACATCCGCTTCATCTGAGAAGCGGAACAGAGGGGCCAGCGGGCCAAACGTCTCTTCTTTTGCCACTTTTGCATCGACGGGAACATCGACCAGAATCGTCGGCTGGAAGAAGTTGCCGCCCAGAGAATGCACTTTCCCGCCGGTGATGACCCGGGCGCCTTTCCCGACGGCATCGGCGATATGTTCCTGCACCTTGGCAATGGCTTTCTCATCAATCAACGGTCCGGTTGTCACACCCGCCTGTAGGCCGTCACCGAGATGCAGTTTGTCCACCGCCTGCTGTAGTTTTTCGGCAAAGCGCTCATAAACACTGTCCTGCACGTACAGACGATTGGCGCAGACGCAGGTCTGCCCGGCGTTGCGAAACTTAGAGGCCATGGCGCCGTCTACCGCTTTATCCAGATCCGCATCATCAAACACGATAAACGGCGCGTTGCCCCCCAGCTCCAGCGAGACTTTTTTGATGTCCTGGGCACACTGCGCCATCAGCTGACGGCCGATTTCCGTGGAGCCGGTAAATGACAGCTTGCGCACCAGCGGGTTGCCGGTCAGTTCATTACCTACTGCGCTGGCGGAACCCGTCACTACGTTAAACACCCCGTCTGGGATCCCGGCACGCCTGGCCAGCTCGGCCAGCGCCAGCGCGGAAAACGGAGTCTGGCTGGCCGGTTTGAGTACCATCGTACAGCCCGCAGCGAGCGCCGGGCCGGCTTTGCGGGTGATCATTGCCGCCGGGAAATTCCACGGGGTGATAGCGGCGGTAACGCCAATCGGCTGTTTAATCACGATCAGGCGCTTATCGGCCTGATGACCGGGAATCGTGTCGCCATAGATACGTTTTCCCTCTTCGGCGAACCATTCGATAAATGAAGCGGCGTAGCCAATCTCGCCTTTAGCCTCCGCCAGCGGTTTACCCTGCTCCAGCGTCATCAGGCGGGCCAGATCGTCCTGGTTTGCCATCATCAGATCGAACCAGCGGCGCAGGATTGCGGCGCGTTCTTTTGCCGTGAGCTGGCGCCAGGCGGGGAGGGCTCGGTGGGCGGCATGGATGGCGTCACGCGTCTCTTCTGCGCCCATTTTAGGGACTGATCCCAGCACCTCGCCATTCGCCGGGTTGGTCACCGGAATCACGTCGCCGGTAATGGCTTCACGCCACTCGCCATTGATAAAAGCCTGCTGGCGGAACAAGGTCAGGTCATTCAGTTGCATGATTATTTCCTGTCTCAGAACGGTTAACGGGTGAACGGAATGCTCCAGCGTAGCGGAGAATGAAAAGCGGCGTTTGCGATAGCCTTCACGTTTACGGGCGGCGATGGCCGCGAATCCGCTGATGGCCCGCTACGCATTATTCAGCCCCTCTTTGTTGCTGCGTCGGTCCCTGTTGAGTGTAGTCGCCAGAATCAGACGGTGGCACCGACTAAACAGTGACTAAACAGCAAAGACGACGTTTTCATGATGTAAAACCAGCGGCTAAATTCGCGATACCAGCCACAAAATTCACACTTCATACCCGATGAAGCGGGTAAGCAACTTGCTTTTATCTGGTGAGACGAATACGGTCTGTAACGTTACACTAAAACGTTACAGAAGAAATTTACCCTCCGGTTATGACTGAAGTCCCTGGCGATTTAGCGAGGCTCGAAGGTGCTACAGACACCTCAACGGTACGTGAAAGGATAACGATGATGAAAATGACACAGTTTTGTTCGGCCAGACGTTTTTTAGCTTTTGCTTGTTTGAGCTCGGCCCTGATTGCGGGGAGTGCGGTGAGCACCGTAGCCCATGCGGCGCTCAACTTCCGCGTGTATTCTTCTTTGCCGGCGGACGAATCCTCGGCGCACTATATTTGGTTCAGCCGTTTTCAGGAAAACCTTAACAATAACGCAAAATTGAAAGGGCAAATTAAGCTCAATTATTTTGCCAACGGCATGTTGGGAAAAGAGGCTGATGCGACTCAGCAGGTCCGTATTGGCGCTATTAATATGATGATTTCCGGGACTTCCATCTGGGCCACGTTGGTACCTGAAATGGGCGTCCTGGATCTTGGTTATTTATTTAAAGATTACAACCAGGTCGGGAGGGCGTTGGACGGAAAAGCGGGAGAGAAACTCTCCGGGCTAATGATGGATAAAGCCAACGTGATGGTGCTTGGTTACGGCTTTAACTTAGGCGCCCGCAATATTTATACGAAAAAGGTAATTGAAAAGCCCGAGGATTTAAAAAACCTGAAAATTCGCGTTTTGCCGGTGCCTAATTTTATCGCCACGCTGAACCATATGGGCGCGGTGGCCATCCCTATGCCGGGCGGTGAAGTGTACTCCAGTCTGCAAATGGGCGTTATTGACGGCGTTGAGCACGATGCCCCGACGATTTATGCGAGTAAATATTATGAAATCGTCAAAAACGGCACCCTGACCCGCCACAGCTACAACCCGCTGATGATTGCCATGAATAAAAAGAGTTTCGCACAAATCCCGCCGGAGCTGCGCGCGGACGTGCTGGCGGCGGCAAAAGAAGCAACCGACTACGAGCGCCTGCAGGCAGGTAAAAAAGAGCAGGAGGCGATAAAAAACCTTGAAGCGAAAGGGGTGACGTTCCGCGAGACCGACCGCCAGTACTTCTATCAGCAGGTGCAGCCCGTGTGGCAGACGTTCCTCAAGCAGTACCCGGATATGAAGCCCATCGTTGATGAGATTACCGCGGCGGCAAAAGACCCGTCATGATCGGCACCGCTTGCCCGGTCGTGATACGGCGGCGGTAAGCGGTGAGATTGGCAACCTTGTGGAGAAGATTCAACATGGCTGATATCTCTATTAAAGCAAAGGATGAGTGCGTGGCCCTTGCGCTATTGGGCAAGCTGAGCCGGTTTTTAACCACCTTAACGGCCTGGGCCGGGGCTCTGGCACTGTTTATTAATGTGCTGGTGGTATTTGCATCCGTTATCTGGCGCTATGCGCTGCACTCCCCCATTCACTGGGCTGAAGAAGTGGCCCGTGCGTTGATGATTGCCCTGGTGTTTTTCGGCGTGGCGACCTCGACGGCGAAAGGCGGTCATATTGGCGTCGATCTGTTTCTGCGTTTCCTGCCGGAACGGGTGCGTCCATATGTCGTTCATGCCAGCCGCTGGGTCTTGTTTCTGGTCTCGGTTGGGCTCGTTGTTTCCAGCTATGACCTGGTGCAGGCCGCGCGGCTGCAAACCACCGAAACCGGATTGCCGCAGACGATCTATGTTATTCCGGTACTGATCGGCTCGCTGGTCATGATGGTCGCGGCGCTGGAACTTGCTCTGCGCGAGCACATCCGGGTTGTACTGCTCAGCGGCCTTGGCATCGTGGTACTGGCCGCCATCGGCTATATGAAACTCTCGCTGATGGCCGATCCTGCCAGCGCCGCGGCGGGGCTGATGCTCATCTGTTTTGTGCTCGGTATTCTGGCCGGGGTGCCGATTGCGTTTACCCTTGGTTTGTCTGCCATGGTGTTCTTTATCTGCGATCCGTCATTACCGTTTGTCTTTTTCTCCCAGCAGGTAGCGGCAGGCGTAGACCACTTTGTTCTGCTGGCGATTCCGTTCTTCTTGCTTGCCGGTGCCGCGATGGAAATTAACGGGATGTCGACGCGGCTTGTTGAACTTATCGTGCGTGGGATGGGGCGCTTTCGCGGCGGCCTGAACATGACCACCGTGCTGTCGATGGCCTTTTTTTCCGGGATCTCCGGCTCTAAGCTGGCGGATGTTGCGGCGGTGGGTGGGGTACTGATGCCTGCGGTACGTCGGGCTAAGCAGGATGGCGAAGAGGCCGCAGGGGTGTTCGCCGCATCGGCGGTGATGGCCGAAACAATTCCACCTTGCGTGAACCTGATCGTTATGGGTTTTGTCGCGAACATCTCTATTGGCGCACTGTTTATTGCGGGTCTGGTCCCCGCCGTCTGCCTGCTGGTACTGCTGCTGATTGCCGCCAACCGTTTTGGCGGAAAAATCAACGTCAGCGAAGCGTATCCGGTATTACGGCCGCGCATGCAGCTGTATCTTGGCGCTGCGGTGGGTCTGGTGATGATCTTTATGATTGGCCGTGGCGTGATGATGGGGATTGCTACATCGACTGAGATCTCGGCCTTTGCGGTGATTTACGCCATCGTCGTTGGCCGCCTTGCGTTCAGGGAACTGACGTTTAAAGCCACGGTGAAAATGTTTATCGATATCGCCGCCATGTCTGGTGTGCTGCTGTTTATCGTGGCCTGTGCCACCAGCCTTTCCTATGCGCTAACGATCCAGATGATCCCGCAGCAAATTGCCCAACTGCTGGTCAGCATTGGGGTTGAGCAGGGAGCCTGGCTGTTCTTGTTATTAACCATCGTTATTCTGGTCATTTTTGGTGCGGTTCTGGAGGGGGCGCCAGCGCTGATTATCTTTGCGCCGATTCTGGTGCCGATCGCCGTTCAGCTGGGTTTCAGCCCACTGCATTTCGGCATCATTATGATTATGGCGATGGGCTTTGGCCTCTTTTCACCCCCTATTGGGCTCGGCCTTTATACCACCTGTGCCATTTGTGGCGTGGAGATGAAACATGTTATTCGGCCAATGGCGAAATATCTGGCCGTTGTATTCGTCGGTATTATTATCGTGGCAATGGTGCCGCCATTAACTACATGGTTGCCGGGACTCGCCGGGTATTAATAGTGAACTCAGTCGCTAAAGGTGCCGCATTATTTAAGCACGGTTAAAAGACGCGTTCTGCCCGTATCGGCAGGGTGCAAGAGCAACATCGTATCGCTCAGGCTCTGATATTTAACACGCCAGCCGGTGGGGATAATAACGTCCTGAATATCTTGCGGATAAATATCATATGCCGATAGCGGATTTATTCTGAACAAAGGAGTATGCAATGGGGTCATTAACGGGAAAGAAAGTTTTTATTACCGGTGCCGAGCAAGGTATTGGCAAGGAGACCGCGAGAAAATTAATTGAGGCTGGATGTGATATCTATATTCACTATTTCAGTGGTGAAGAAGGCCCCAGAGAATTAATCACCCTGGCACAGCAGCGAGGAGGTAAAGCGGCCTGTGGCTATGCGGATTTGACCAATGAAGCAGATGCCGCGCGCTGCGTTGCCGAGGCGGCGGCGTTTTTAGGTGGGATCGATATTCTGGTGAATAACGTCGGGGGGATCATTGCCAGAAAATGGCTCGGTGAGATTGATTCGCAGTTCTGGCACACCGTGATTGACGTCAATATGACCACCATGCTCAATGTTACTCAGTCGGCGTTGCCGTGGTTAAAAGCGGCGGCTGACGGTGCGAGCATCGTCAATCTTGCCTCGCTAGCCGGACGATCCGGCGGGCACTCCGGCTCGCTGGTGTACTCGATGACCAAAGGTGCCGTGCTGACGTGGACGCGCTCGCTTGCCGCCGAGCTTGGCGAGTATGGCATTCGGGTGAATGCCGTGGCTCCGGGGTTGATTCTGGGGACCCGTTTTCATAACCAGCATACGACACAGGCCTCAGCCGACCGGACCATCGAAGAGATTCCGCTGGGCAGGGCCGGTACGCCTGAAGATGTCTCTCGGGCAATCTGTTTCCTGGCCTCTGAATACGATGGCTTTATCTCCGGGGCGACCCTGGATATTAACGGCGGTATTTACCGGGCATAAACCTGTGGGCGGGTTGAACCCGCCCAAATGAAGAGAACGTATTGATGATAAAAACAGATATCATTCACCCGGATTTACTCCAGGCGCTGGCCCAGTGTGGTCACAAGGCCAATATTCTTATTGCCGACGCCAATTATTCATGTTTAACGAACTCTTCGCCGCGGGCGAGGATTATTTATCTGAATTTCTCTGTGGGTTTAATTAGCAGCGTGGTGATCCTGCAAAAAATGCTCGGGTACATTAATGTTGAAAATGCCGTGCTGATGTCCAGCCCGGATGATTTTGATAATACGATTGCACGTGAATATCGCCGCCTGCTTCCTGATACTACCGGGCTGGAATATGTTGCCCGCGATGTATTTTACGCGCTGGCAAAATCGCCGGATACCCTGCTGGTGATCGCCTCCGGTGAAACCCGACGCTTTGCCAATATTCTGCTTACCGTCGGGCCGACGCTGGTGTGAGCACTGGAGAAGAAGCCCTTGTTCTTCTCCCGCCACAGTGAAAATACAAGCGTATGCTTCAGCGCTCAGGGGTATCGCGTACCGACTGACGGCATACCAAAGAAGGGGTAAATAAAAACTCCTGTGGCGGGAGCGCCGGATTTTCCGTCCGCTCAATCAGTCGTTTCACCATAACCTCCGCCATCTCAGCCAGCGGCGGCATCACGGAGCTCAGTCTCGGGTAAACCAGCCCGGATAGCGGGATATTATCGATACCGATAATGGAGATCTCTCCCGGCACGCTAATCCCGGCTTCATGCAGGCCGGCCATCAGTCCAATACCGAGCGCGTCATTTATCGCCACAATGCCGTCAGGGCGTTGCGACTGCCGGCAGATTTTTTGCGCCAGGGAGCGGCCGAGTTCGGTCATTTCCGCGTCGCCGTAGGCCGCCATGGTCTGCTCTTCGACAATCATACCTTCACGAAATAGCCCATGATGCTGCACCGCGCTAAGAAAACCTTCAATTTTATGGGCGCGGCTCGGAATCATACCGGCGACGGTGGCGAAGGTCAGATGCCGACACCCGCGGTCAATTAGATGCTCTGCTGCCAGGCGGCCAGCTTCGACGTTATCCATGGAGACGCTGTCGAGTGCCAGACCGCCGGAACCGGCGCTTGCCGGCATACGACCATCGTAGTTGACCATGATCATGCCCTGATCGGCGGCGCGTACGAAATGCGGTTTCTCAATATCGCCGGCGGCGACAATGATGCCGCGCACGCCGTGGGCGAACATATCTTCCAGAAAAGCTTCTTCTTCTTCAATCTGGCGGTAGGTGTTACCGATCAGCACGCGATACAGTCGCTTTTTCGCCGCCAGATCCACTTCACGGGCCAGCGAGGCGAAGCTGGGGTTAACGATGGACGGGACCAGCAGCCCGATCATTCTGGCCTGGCCCGTTTTAAGCTGTTGGGCAACGCGATTAGGGAAGTAATTTAGCGTTTGCATACTTTGCTGAATGCGTGCCAGCGTCTCTTCACGCATCTGATCGGTACGCCCGTTGAGCACGTTGGATACGGTACTGACGGAGACGCCAGCATGCTTTGCGACATCGCGAATGTTTGCCATACAGCTCCTTTGCAGCAATGGTGAGTGGCGGGCTAAGGGCATTATCCAGGCCTCTTTTTGCGGAGTCTGCAAGCCGCTTCCAGCATCGCTTTCTTTATGGGGGATCATCAACAATAACGGTTTAGTGTAACGTTACAGCTGGCGCTGTCAATGCGATTGCGCGCGGCAGGTGATTTATGCTGTACGGCGCGAATACGGGGAAGGTCGGCGTTGCGCGATGTTCGTCTGAGTCAGGCTCAGACCCGATTGATGAATTTTGCTCATAATGCCTATCCTCGTTCAGACCATTATCTGAGGCATTATCCTCGGTAATATAAGCCCGGCGCACCTCTGGCGCCGGGATGCCTGACGATAAGCAGGGCCTAAATGTTTTTGTCGAAGAAGGTATCCAGCTTACTCATTGCCCGGTCGACATAGCGGGGCACCCAGTAGGTTTCGATATGGGTGGCACCATCAATAAGGTACAGCTCTTTATTGTTTGTTCCGGTCGCTTTTTTGAAGGCGCTTTCGGTCATATAGAGCGAGTCTGCTTTTGAGCCGGCCATCATTAAAAGCGGCTGATTGATGAGATCCATATTGCTTTGCGCATCAAAGCTCATCAAATCCAGCAGGCTGCTGGTGGTATAGCGGAACGTTGAGTTGGGGTGGGCGTGGGTTTTGCCGTAATACTCGTAACCCTGGCGATACAGGTCGAACGGGAGACGGGCAATTTGCTCGGCCGTCAGCTTCGCGTCACCGGAGTAGCTCACCTCGCCGGTGGTGACCTCTTTTTCACGGGCGTCGCTGGCTTGCTTCAGGCGCGCCTGGATCGTATCGAGCTGCGAGTCCTGATACCCGTTGCGGCGCACAAGGCCTGAGTCGAACATACTCAACGTTGCCAGCGCCTTAAAGCGCTTGTCGGTCTGCGCCGCTTTTAACGAATAGCCGCCGCCGCCGCAGATACCCAGCAGGCCGATGCGCGCGGCATCCACGCCCGGATACTGACTGAGGTAATCCGCCATGCCGTGAATATCTTCAATACGGTTTGCCGGTTTATCCACGCTGCGCGGCATACCGCCGCTGGCGCCTTGATAAGCGGCATCTGCGGTGATGGTGATGTAGCCATGTTCGGCCAGGCGCTGGGCGTACAGTCCGGCAACCTGTTCTTTCACTCCGCCGTTGGGGTGGGCGACGACAACCGCCGGATACTTTTTGGCTGGATCGTAGTTTGCCGGGGTGTAGACGTTGGCGGCGATCTGAATGCCGTGCAAGTCATATTTAACCGGATGGATATTGACCTTCCCCTGGACATTTTCGGTTATGGCACCGTCATAAGTCAGAGTAAAAGGGTTCTGTCTGTAATCGGCGGCATGGGCGGAAGCCATACCGGCTACGGCCGTCAGCAAGATGGCATTTAACAAATTGAATTTCATGGTGTTCTCCCAAAACAGAGGGCGGCCTGATTTGCCAGGCTCGCGATATTAACGATGCCGGGTCAGAGTAGGGAGAGGGGACTGTCAGCATCATGACAGGGACATAACAATTCTGTCAGCTTCCCATAGCTGACAGGAATGTCAGAAAAATGTCAGCCAGATGTCGGGCGGGAAACGTTAACATCGCCACTGTACTCAGGCTGCCGCCAACGAAAAGGAAAGAAGATGCGCCTGTTGTTAGTTGAAGATGAAGAAAAAACATCGACTTACCTGAACCGTGCGCTGGGTGAGTCCGGATTTACAGTTGATGTCTCCGCAAACGGAGCCGAAGGCCTGCACTATGCGCTCGAGTTTGATTATGACGCCATCATCCTCGACGTCATGCTGCCGGGTATGGACGGCTATCGGGTGCTGGAAGGCATTCGGGCCAGCAAGCAAACGCCGGTACTGATGCTTTCCGCGCGCGGCTCGGTAGACGAACGCGTGAAAGGTCTTCGCCTCGGCGCCGATGACTACCTCCCGAAACCTTTTTCACTGATTGAGCTGGTGGCCCGTATCCAGGCGCTGGTCCGTCGTCGGACAACGGACGGTGCCGATATCACGCAGTTGCACATTCACGATTTGCACCTTGACCTGCTGGCCCGCCGGGTGTTTCGCGCCGGGATCCGGCTGGAGCTGACGGCGAAAGAGTTCTCTTTACTGAGCCTGCTGGCGCGTCACCAGGGGGAGATTTTGTCGAAAATGATGATTGCCGAGCAGGTCTGGGATATGAATTTCGACAGCGATGCCAATGTCGTGGAGGTGGCCATCAAGCGCCTGCGCGCCAAGGTGGATGCGCCGTTCGACGTCAAATTGCTGCATACCGTTCGCGGAATGGGCTATGTCCTTGAAGTCCGCCCTGAAGCCGAGAATTAAGTGAAGGAGTCAAGTATGTTCAGGCGCTCAATCTCGGTCCATATGGCGTTGATGTTCGCGCTCTCTGCCTTATTGATTGTTTCGACGATTGGCATTCTGCTGAGAAGTTCGCTGCACGACTCGCTGCAAAAGCAGATGCATAACGAGCTGCACTTTCGCGAATCCTTGATGAGCCCCTGGATAACGGCGCGCACCTCGGCCGACGGCTGGTCAACGCTGGCCAACAAATTCACCGTGCTGGCGAGCTCAGAAGGGGAGCGGGTGCGCTACTGGATAGTCAGCGACGATCCCCGCTTTAGCGTGGGCGGTACGCCGCCGGTTGGCGTGCAGTGGGAGGCCTTGCGGGAAGGTTTCAACCAGGTCCCCGGCGCGTCGGATCATGCCTGCTCGCTGTTCCTGCTGGTAAAAACCATTCCGGCCAATGGCGAAAGGCCGGCACTGCGCTATGTGGTGGCCATTGATTCAACGCCTTACATGGGGACGCTGGATGCGTTCACCCACACGCTGCTGATTATCACCGCGTTGGGGGTACTGATTGTCGCGGTGCTGGGGTATGCGGTGTCAAGAATCGGCCTGCGCCCGGTCGGGGCGTTAAGCTACCAGGCACGGCATCTGGAGCCCGGCGATCACGGTCAGCGCCTGGATACCGGCGCATTGCCCGAAGAGCTCCAGCCGCTGGCATCATCATTTAACGGCGTACTTGAGCGTCAGGAAATCGCGTGGCGGCAGCTTGAAAGCTTTAACGCCGATGTGGCGCATGAACTGCGTACGCCGCTGACCAACCTCATTGGCCAGACGCAGCTAGGGCTGGCACGCCGCCGCTCACCTGAAGAGCTGGAGGAGCTGCTGGGTTCAAACCTGGAAGAACTCGAACGGATGGCGTCGATCGTTAACGATATGCTGTTCCTGTCGCACGCTCACGCGGGGGATCATGCCTCCCAGCTGACGCGCGTCTCCCTGCGTGAGGAAACGCTGAAAACAGCCGAGTATGTCGAACCCTCATTCGCCGAAAAACAGCTCTCCCTGGAAGTTGACGGTGAGGCGACAGCCCATATAGACCGGCGTCTGTTTCATCGCTCGCTGGCCAATCTGCTGGAAAACAGCGCCCGGCATTCACCGCCCCGCAGTACGATTACCGTCACCTTAAGCGAACGGGATAATCAGGCCTGCGTTGCGGTTTCTAATCCCGGTGAGCCGATTGCGCCGGGGCATTTGCATCGCCTGTTTGAACGTTTTTATCGGGTTGACTCTTCGCGCGCGAAAAGCGATACCCACCACGGCCTGGGCCTGTCTATCGTGCGCGCCGTGGCGATTATGCACCGGGGAGACGTCTTTGCCCGAAGCGAGGGGGGAATCAATACGTTTGGCATCACCTTCGCCCTGTCGCCGCATTATGACGCTGCGCGAAGCAAAGCGGCCCATCCGGGCGATCCCGCTGACAGAATTGTCAGGCGCTCGTCAGCCTGACGACATCTCGTCCTCGCTAGAATCATGGCAACGCAGACCTGATTTCTTCGATAAAAAGGACGCCTTGCATGACTGGAAAAAAACGTTACCTCGGACTGTTACTTCCTCTTCTTACCTTTTGTTCTTTCGCTCAGCAGCCTGTGCAGATCGCGCCTGCCGGGAGCCAGAGTGCGGTGTACGGCGCGGCGGAATATTTTACCGGGCGGGTCCGGGTCGATCCGCTCTTCCAGCCGGATAAAGACATCCCTGTTTCCGGCGCCTACGTCACCTTTGAGCCGGGTGCACGTTCAGCCTGGCATACGCATCCCGCAGGTCAACGGCTGATTGTGACGTCCGGCATCGGTCTGACTCAACAGGAGGGCCAGCCGGTACAGGTTATTCGCACCGGCGATGTGGTGTCATGCCCTCCCGGAGTGAAGCACTGGCATGGTGCCGCCCCCGGCAGCGCCATGACGCATCTGGCGTTGACCGGTATCGTTGATGGCAAAAGCGTTAACTGGATGGAGAAGGTGAGCGATGACCAATACCACGCGCATTAAGACACTGACGGCGGTGCTGATGCTGCTGGGTGGGCATCTCACCGCTCATGCTGCGCCAGCCAACAAAGGAGCCGCAGAAATGAGCCAGGAACAAAGCGTTTCAGATACGCTGTCAGCTCGCCAGCAGTCCATACCACTTATTGCCGCGTATATGGCCAGCAGCCAGATGGCAAAGCTTAACGCGGCGCTGAATCAGGGGCTGGATGCGGGACTGACGATCAATGAAAGCAAAGAAATTCTCGTGCAGCTGTACGCCTATACGGGCTTCCCTCGTAGCCTGAATGCGCTTAATGAACTGATGAAGGTCGTCGAAGCACGTCAACAACGTGGCATCCAGGATGTGGAGGGGAAAGAACCGGTCGCGTCTATCCCTGTCGGGGATGAGCTGCGTCGCGTCGGTACCGCAAACCAGACCAAAATCTCAGGCGCCCCTGTCCAGGGCCCTCTGTTTGAATTTGCCCCGGTGATTAATCAGTTCCTGCAAACCCACCTGTTTGGCGACATTTTTGCCCGCGATAACCTCGACTGGCAGAGCCGTGAGCTGGCGACGGTCGGCGCGTTAGCGGCGACGCCTGGCGTGGAAGCGCAGCTGCTGTCGCATACCCGGGCCAGCCTGCGGGTTGGGTTGACTGCCGGGCAACTACGACAGCTGTCACAGGGGCTGCGTGAGAGGGGAGAAGACGATGCCGCTGCACGCGCGGAACAGGCATTGCGGCAGGCGCTTGCTGATGTCCAATAACCCAAGGAGGGCAGTATGTCAGATAAACACAACTTCACCCGTAGTGTGCTGATAAGCACGCTGGCGCTGTGTTCGATGGCCAGCGGCCCGGCAATAAACGCCGCGTATGGCGAGCCGCTGGTGATTCAGGCGCAAGGCAGTTTTTCCGCCGGTGGAACGATGAACCGCACGCCCGGAACCTTTGACGCGAAAAAACCGCTGGATGCCGCTGGCCAGACCTGGCACGGCGACCACGCCTCGGTGTTTTACCAAATCCCGGAACATCCACATCGCTACGCGATTGTGATGCTGCATGGTGCCGGGCAGTCTTCGCGTACCTGGCAAAGTACGCCGGACGGTCGCGAAGGCTTTCAGAATATTTTCCTGCGTCGTGGGTTCTCGACTTACCTTGTCGACCAGCCTCGTCGGGGCGCTGCCGGGCGCAGCATGGTGGAAGGCACGGTGGTACCAAAAGCGGATGAACAGCTGTGGTTTAATCAGTTCCGCGTGGGCATCTGGCCGGACTATTTTAAAGGCGTGCAGTTCTCTCACGACAAAGAAGCGCTAAATCAGTATTTTCGCCAGATGACCCCCAATACCGGTCCGTTCGATATCAACGTCATTTCCGATGCAATGTCGGCTGTGGTGGATAAATCCGGTCCGGCCATCCTCTTCACCCATTCGCAAGGCGGTGGACCGGGTTGGTATACGGCGATGAAAAATGACAAGGTCAAAGCCATTGTGGCTTTTGAACCGGGCAGCAGCTTTGTCTTCCCGGACAACGAATTACCCGCCCCGATGCCGAGCGCGTTCGATACCCTGAAAGGGGAGCCGGTGCCTGTAAAGCAGTTTATGGCGCTGACGAAAATCCCGGTTCTGATCATTTACGGCGACAACATCCCGGATAAACCGGTGGCGATGCCCGCGCAGGATAGCTGGCGGGTGCGCCTGGCCATGGCCCGGGAATGGCGCGACGTGGTGAATAAGCATGGCGGGGATGTCACGGTCATCCATTTACCGGCAATCGGTATCACAGGCAATACTCATTTCCCCTTCTCCGATCGCAACAACGTGCAGATTGCCGACCTGGTCAGCCGGTTCCTGCAAGAAAAGCATCTACAATAACGCGGTGATACGGCAGGGTTCGATGGTCTGATTAATGAGCCCTGCTAATTAACCCTAGTAAATTAGGCCCTCTAATCAAATAAATCCCCCTGAGTTATGCTTTTCCCACACAACAGCTGAAGGAAAACGTCATGCAAACGGTAAAACTGAATAACGGGATTGAGATGCCCCTGCTGGGTTTTGGTGTCTTCCAGATGACGGATGCCGCGGAGTGCGAGCGCGCCGTACTGGACGCCCTCGACGTCGGTTACCGACTGATTGATACCGCCGCTTCCTACCAGAATGAAACCCAGGTGGGTAACGCGCTGAAGCAGAGCGGTATTGCGCGTAGCGATCTTTTCGTCACCACAAAACTGTGGCTGCAGGGCACCAGCTATGAAGGGGCGAAAGCGCAGTTTGAACGCTCGCTGAATCGCCTGCAGCTGGATTATGTCGATCTCTACCTGATTCATCAGCCTTACGGGGATGTGCACGGCGCGTGGCGCGCCATGGAAGAGCTGCAGCAGGCAGGGAAAATCCGCGCCATAGGCGTGAGCAACTTCCATCCGGACCGACTCGCTGACCTGATGGCATTTAACCAGGTCGTGCCGGCGGTCAACCAAATCGAAGTGAACCCGTTCAATCAGCAGCTACATGCGGCGCCGTGGATGCAGAGTCGCGGTATTCAGCCTGAAGCATGGGCGCCTTTCGCCGAAGGGAAAAACGGCCTGTTCCAGCATCCGGTACTGGCCGCGATGGGTGAGAAGTATGGCAAAAGCGTCGGCCAGGTGGTTTTACGCTGGTTGTTCCAGCGGGGAATTGTCTCGCTGGCGAAATCGGTACGCAGGGCGCGAATGGAGGAGAACATCAATATCCTCGACTTTGAGCTCAGCGCGCAAGACATGCTGCAAATCACCGCACTCGACACCGCGACCAGCGCCTTCTTCTCCCATCGCGATCCGGCCATGGTGGAATGGCTGGCCGGTCGTAAGCTCGATGTATAACGCCATAACAAACGAGGAAGTTGTTAATGCAAAAACGTTATCTCGGTAAGTCGGGCCTTGAAGTGTCGGCCCTTGGACTGGGCTGTATGGGGCTCAGCTATGGTTACGGTCCGGCTACGGATACCCGACAGGCCGTTGAACTGATTCGTGCTGCCGTGGAACGCGGAGTGACCTTTTTCGATACCGCAGAGGTCTATGGCCCGTATCTCAATGAAGAGGTGGTCGGCGAGGCGTTAAAACCGTTTCGTGACCGGGTGGTGATCGCCACCAAATTTGGTTTTACCTTCGGGGATGACAACAAGCAGCAGATCTTAAACAGCCGCCCGGAGCATATCCGTGAAGCGGTTGAAGGTTCGCTGCGGCGCCTCAAAACGGATGTCATCGATCTGCTTTACCAGCACCGCGTCGACCCGGATGTCCCCATCGAGGATGTGGCCGGTACCGTCAACGATCTGATTGCGGAAGGTAAGGTGAAACACTTTGGTCTTTCGGAGGCCGGCGTTGAGACGATTCGTCGTGCACATGCCGTACAGCCGGTTACCGCGTTGCAGAGCGAATACTCAATGTGGTGGCGCGATCCTGAGCACGCGATATTACCGCTGCTGGAGGAACTCGGGATCGGGTTTGTGCCCTTCAGCCCGCTAGGAAAAGGTTTTTTAACCGGCGCGATTAAGCCCGGTGCGACCTTTGGTGCGGATGATTTTCGTAGCAAAGTACCGCGTTTTGCCACCGAGGCGATCGCGGCGAACGAACGGCTGATTGCGCTGCTGGGTGAACTTGCCGCAGATAAAGGCGTCACGTCGGCGCAAATCGCACTGGCATGGCTGCTGGCGCAAAAATCTTGGATTGTGCCTATCCCGGGGACCACCAAACTGCACCGGCTGGAGGAGAATTTGGGTGCCGCTGAGGTTGTCCTTTCGCCGAGTGATTTGCAGCAGATTACCCAGGCGCTCGATACGGTGAAAATCGTCGGTGAGCGCTACCCTGCTGCGCTTCAGGCACGAGTAGGGCGGTAACAGATCACGGGCTGGCGGGAAACCGCCGGCCTGTTATTCCGTATAGCGCAGCGCATCAATCATCAATGCAAACGCGGGTGGGTGCTGCTTCCTGCTGGGATAGTAGAGGTAATAGCCGGGAAACGAGGGGCACCACGCGTCGAGGACCTGAATGAGCGCACCGGACTTCACGTGTTCCACTATGACATCTTCCGGGACACAGGCGATGCCAAATCCGGACAGCACTGCATCCAGCCGTTCTGACAGCAGGTTAAACGTCAACTGCCCTTCAACCCGTACGCGAAGCGGTTTGCCATCGCGCTCGAACTCCCAGTGATACAGGCCGCCGGCGGTTGGCAAACGCATGTTAATGCAGCGATGGTGCTGCAATTCATGAGGCGTTTCAGGTGCGCCGTTGGCGGAAAAATAGTCCGGTGAGGCCACGACCGCCATGCGCATATCCGGCCCGATTCTGACCGCCACCATGTCTTTATCGACGCTTTCGCCGAGCCGGACGCCGGCATCGAAACGGCCATCCACAATATTCACAAAACCGTTATCCACCACCAGCTCGACATTAATTTCCGGATATTCTCGCAGAAACGGTTTGAGTTTGGGCCATACGAGGTTTCGTGCGGCGTGCTCTCCCGCCGACAGACGAATATTGCCTGATGCCGTTCCGTTCATCTGAATCAACGTTTCCAGCTCTTGCTCAAGATCCGCGAGACGGGGCTCAAGACAGGCAATGATACGCTCTCCGGCCTCCGTGGGGGCAACGCTGCGGGTGGTTCGCGTCAGAAGTCGCATATTTAAACGCTCTTCCAGCGCCTTCATGGCGTGACTGAGTGCCGATTGCGACACGCCAAGCTTACCGGCTGCCCGGGTAAAACTTCTTTCTCTGGCCACCACCAGGAAGATCTGCAGTTCATTGAAGTTTTCTTTAAGCATTGGCGATTTCCTTATTTAGCACGGCCAGCCGTGGGCAAAACTTATGAGAGAGGCTCATAGACGCAATCATTTTAGCCCCGTTACTGAGAACAATGGCAATTGATATCCTGTTTTCAGTGCTGGTTCTTTGAATATTACAGAAGGTTTCCTATGAAAATATTGATTGCCGGCGCGACCGGCAGCGTGGGTCGTCATGTCGTCGACCGCGTGATTAAGATGGGGCATCAACCCCGGGCATTAGTCCGAAATCGTCAGAAAGTGAAGCAGCTACCGAAGACGGTAGAGATCTGCTACGGCGATGTGGCACTGCCTGAGACATTAACGGATGCCGTGAAAGGAATTGATGCGGTGATTTTTACGCTCGGTTCCGATGGCCAGGGGCGTATCGGCGCGCGGGCTATTGATTATGGCGGCGTGCGCAATATTCTGCGGCTGCTCAACCATTCCCGGGTACGCATTGCGCTGATGTCGACAATTGGGGTGACAGAGCGGCTCAGTAGCTGGAACCAACGTACCGAGGTACATGACTGGAAAAGGCGCGCTGAGCGACTGGTTCGCGCCAGCGGCCATCCTTATACCATCGTCAGGCCCGGCTGGTTTGATTATAACGCTGAGGATCAACACCGGCTCATTCTGCTACAGGGCGATCGGCGCCACGCCGGTAACCCGGATGATGGCGTGATTGCGCGTGCGCAAATTGCCAATGTGTTGGTTTCTTCACTCACGAGTGATGCGGCGAAAAATAAAACCTTTGAGCTGGTGGCGGAAAAGGGAGTGGAGCAGACGGACCTCACCCCGTTATTTGCGGCCCTGCAGGCGGACGCGCCCGGGCACATCGATGGCATTTTGGATAGCGATAATATGCCGCTGTCCGAGGAGCCCGCCGGCCTTGTTACGGAGTTAAATCTGTTTTTAAATCAACGAGCTGGGGTAAACATTATTTCCTGACAAAGATGTCAGGCTGCCGTCAGGTCTCCGTCAGGCGGGATCCGTATACTCTCTTCAAGGATATCCAGCAACGCGCCAGAGAAAGTGCTGGCGCGGTGAAATCTGTCACGTTTCTGAGCGTTAATTTGACGAGGTATAAAATATGAAAGCGATCTTAATTTCTGCACTGCTTATCGGTACCGGTATGGTTAATGCTGCATCGGCGGCTCAGCAAGTCAATGATGCCGCCGGCAAAGAGAAAATCGGCGTGGTTTCAGCCAGCAATGCGATGACCCTTGATGAGTTATCCGATGCGCTATCGCGCAAAGCGGATGAACAAGGGGCGTCCTCTTATAAGATCCTCTCGGCCACCGGTAATAACCGCCTGCATGGCGTTGCCGCAATCTATAAATAAGCGATGCGGGCTATTTTCGGGCGATACCGCGGACATGTTATTTTTTAACCGTCAGGTCGCTGCTAATTCTGTAGGCTTCTTGCTAAGAATAGCCTTGGGCCCTCCGGCATAGATTAAATCTGGCCGGAGGACCTGCTACTTAAAATACAGGGACGGCATTATGCAAAAGCATCACCGCCAAGCTGCAATGTTCCATTGAGGGATGAGGTTTTTATCACGAAATTCTGCCCGCCGGGCCAGACGACGGCGTTAGTGGCGTCCGTTACCATGCCAGAAATAGACGGGAGTTTATCCGTGGTACCGCTGCCTGCAATTCTCGCAATTAATTCGGGTATCGCGGCAGCGACTCCCAGAACCAAAGCAACAATGATCGCAACAACAATGCGCACTGCACCCTCCAGCATTTTAGCTACGCCAAACGTAATACACGCAGCAATAATTCCGGCGATGACTTCGGTGATAATGACCCATGTCGCTTTTTCAACCCAGCTATTTTTATCAGCTGGCCGCAGATCATAATATGAGAGCGTTTGTTCACCTTGATCATTGTTGCCTAGCTTAACGCCCAGATAGCTGGTGGACTCTGCATAGGCATCAATACCTGGCAATATAGGAATATGCACTTTCATATACACCACCAACGTATCACCCTGCACCATCATCCAGAATTGTTGGCAAACGGGATAATAATCGCTCAGGGCATAGGTGATTTTCTTCATCGGGACATCTTTGGTATTGACGATCTTGGTATTATTCCCCGTAAGCTGAAAGTAGCTGTCGTCAACATTGTTATCCCACGCATTTGCCAGGGTCGGCAAGGCCATCTGTTGTAAAAACATGGATTGTGAGATCGAAAAACCTGACTGCTGCCCGTCGGGGACTGCCGCTGGGGCAATCTGGTTAGCCAGTCCATCAACGCTGTGACCAAGTACCATGCATAGCACGCCAAATAGCTTATTGTTGCCTGCGGTATCCTGGTAATAAGCATAATCAGTTGTCGTGGGTTTAAGCCAGGCAAAAGCACCGCTGGATGCTTTCATATTTAAATTAACCGTATTAAAAACATAGGTTATTTGCTCAAGATGGGCATTGAGATAACCTTGAATGGCCGCTTTTAACAATGCATTAAGCGTTTCATCGCCAGAGTTGGGATTATCTATTTTCAGCACCACGACTGGCTCGACGCCAGAACCTGGACTGCTCTGGTTGAGTTTTAAATTATAAGGAATACCATTTTCTTCCTGTGCATTTTGCTGCTCAAGGTATTTCAAGGTGACCTGGACTGTGGCGATCGCTCCGTTAATACTGAGAGGATTGCCCCCTAGTGGCGTCAACGTTCCATTGGCGACCGGTATTTTCATATTCATCAAACCACCCGTACCGCCGGCAGTAATTAACCATGGGCCAAAGTTGCCATTAATAGTTAATGTGACTAACGACCCCACAAGGGTGTAATCAAAATTTGTTGGGTACTCGCCAGAGGCGGAGAAAACCTCATTGACTTTATCAACCGGAACAGCAAAAACAGTGTCCCAGCCCAGGGTAGTAAACGTCATCGGATCATATAACGATTCACCTTGTAAAGTTGTCGCCAGACGATGGCGCCGGGTCAACAATTGTTTGTTGGTATGTTCGGAACGATTGATTAACTGGCCGCTGAGCAGCGAGGGGGTATTCTCATGGTCAGGAAATTGGAACCGTAATGCACCACGATACAGAGCATCTGCGGGTAATACCGTTTCAGTAGACATGATGAACTCCTAACATTGGGTAGCTATTTCAGCGGTGACCTATGCGGTGATAAATGCATTCCCACCAAACTGGAATGTTCCATTCAGTTGGGCGAGCGTAGGGGTAAATGTTGTACCGTCAGGCCAACTGACTGGATTGGTCATATCAATCACCAGACCCTCAACCGAAGGCAGATGATCTGCGACACCGCCACCAACGATAGTTGCGACCAGGCTGGCCGTAATAGCAGCAGCCCCCATCACAACCGCAATGACGCAGGCCGCCACAATACGTGCGGTGGTTGTCGCCAAAACGCCCACAATGGTGCTGATCACAGCGCCCAACAATGCAATCAGTACTTGAGTAATCACAATCCAGTTTGCGATATCTACCCAGTGATTTTGATTAGGGGGAGCGGCTTCGACATAGCCCAGTGTGCTGGTACCATCTTCTTTCGTTACCAGCTGAAGCGAGAGATAACAGGTTTCTTCATAATAAGCGTCTATGCCAGCTGAAATATGACAGTGCACCTTCGAGTAAATGCAAACCATATCGGCATCAATCCAAAGTCGAAATTGCTCAATTTTAGGGTAGTAGTTAATTGCTCCATATTTGACGGGGGCCGTGGGAAGCTGCTTATTCGCAATAATGGTGGTGTCGATTGCTAATAACTTAAAGTCATCTGCTGTGGTATTTTGACCAAATGCTACAGGTAAACCGGGCAAAACCATTTGTTTCATAAATAATGGCTGGGAAACTGAAAACCCGGATTGTGATTCTGGAGGAATAGCCATTGGACCGAGTTGGTTAGCCGCAGTCCCCGGTTCATTGTCTTGTACCATACAAAGAACACCAAATACGGCGTTATCAATACTGGCAGCATCATAATAGGCGTAGCTACTGTAAGTCGGTTTAAGCCATTGGAAACTTTCTTTATCGGCCACCATATTGAGGTTGATAGTATTAAAAACGTAGGTAAAAGCGGACAGGTTTTGATTCAAATAGGCCTCAAAAGCCGCAGAGGCCGTTGCCAGTACCGCTGGGTCGCTGGAAGCAGGCAATTCAACTTGCAGGACTGTTACTGGATAAAGGCCGCTTTGTGACTGCGTATTGAACCGTAGGGCATTCAGTGTGCCATTCTCAGGTATCTGCGGTTGCGGAACATAAACCAAATTTACTGAAATGGTGACTTTTCCCCCCGCCATATCAATTGGCTGCCCACCAACGGGGGTGAAAGTACCGCTACTAACTGGAAGCGCCATGCGTACAATTCCGCCACTTCCCCCGGTCGTGAGTGCCCAGGCACCGAATTTACCTTTAATATTGACGTTAATAATCGGACTATTGAGCGTGTAATCAAATGATTCAGGGTATGCCCTGGAAGCAGCAAAGGCCGTATTCACATTTTTTACCGGTACCGCAAATACAGTATCCCATCCCAGGGTATCGTTTTGCTGCACGGTCCTCAACGCCGTATGGCCAGCGATGCCGGGCGATTGTGGGCCAACCGCGCCGAGCGATGCGGCGCCGACATGCGGGGCGCCAAAAATGCCTGGAATTTGAATTCTGACCGAACGCTTAGTGGGGGCAGTGTCATCTTGAGAAACAGGATCTTTAATTTCACTCATGCTATAACTCTCCGATGATGTTGTATAAATACATGACTGTTTTAATCCCCAAATACTGGTGACGGTATTAAACTACGAGTGAAAGTATTTCACTGAACTTACGTAGCTAAACTATCTGGAACGATAAATGTCTCCAGTTAACCATTTACTGAGGAGTACCACAGATTATTTACTGGTCATCACAATTGCATCTTCCATTGTAACGGAATCAGCAACAAAACTACTTGCTCCAATAAAATGAACGGATGAAGGAGGAACGGCAGGGAAAAAATTCCCGGAGATCTTATCTGATAAATCTTTGACCAGACCACGGGCAATGAGACTGACTACTGCGGCACAGATACCATAAATAACTGGCCCGAGTGGTATCCAGTACCAAGGAATATCGATGTCATAGCCTGAGTTTGGATTCGGATCTGATAAGAAACTGATGGTTTTATTATCGCTATTAAAATAGAACGCATTATTGGCAGTAACATTCCAGCTACCGCTCAAACCAGCATAAAAATCACAATCTCCACTGGCCTGAACGTTGAGTGAATTATTGTGTGCGGTAGCGACCATACGTGACATTCTGGGGTAATAGGTAATTGCTGCCTCTTTCATTCCCCCAAGAGATATTGATGTACCAGGCCTGAGAGAAAGCGAAGTCACTGCCCCGGAATTAATTACGAAGGCATCCGCTGGCGTTCCAGATGGTAATGAGGCCAATAATCCGGGCAAAATAACATTTTTAAAATAAAGCTGGTTCGAAAATGCAAACCCCGAGGAGGCACTGCCTTGCTTCACCAGTGCTGGATCGCAAATAAGGGGAAGATTATCGATTGGCTGAGCGCTTGATAATAGCACCAGATAACCGCGTTTAGGGCTATTCAGTTCAAAATATGCATAGGCAACATTTTGCGGTGCCAGCCAGCTTTCCGCTCCCGGTTGGACAGGATTAATGGAGGCAAATATAAAACTGAGTTCATTGGCATGATCTACTAGCGCTTGCGCTAATGCATTAAGAATGATTGCCTGGACATCCACAGCCGGAGGTAATTTTGAAAAGCCTAACGGCAGCACCAGCCCTGGATATCCTTGTCCTCCAAGAGTTCCGGCTTTTTCGAAAGCAAACCGTAGAACCTTTACCGCCGGGTCTGTTGGTGAGGGAAGTAAAGCCAAAGATATCTGCATTAATGCTGCCGCCCCGGCCAGATCGATTGGACTGCTATTAGACGAGGTTAAAGTCCCGGTCTGGAAGTTAATTTCCAGGTTTAGTAATGCGCCATTACTACCGCCCGTGACTATTTGCCATTGGCCAAATTTCACCTCGATATTGAAATCACCTAGCTGACTATGAATCTCACTATTAAATCCGGGAATTAACGTTGATGCAGTTTGCGACAGAGCACTATTAGCTTCACGGATATCTACCGCATAAGCGGTATCCCAACCAAATAAATTCATTTTGGCAGCCCTCGATAGAAAGTACAGGTATTTAATGGCGGTCATTCCTACTGGATTAGTGATAGTTCAGCGTTGTGCGAGTGTCAATAAGTTGTAATGTAACCAATGCGCATCTTTTTTAATGCCTGTACCGCCTTGCAAATAATTACTTGTTGAAATTCAAGTCTAAATAATAAAATGCAAATTATATATATGTTTAAATGTCAGATAAGTTCGCATGAAAAAATAAAATAAATATTTTCAATGACTTAGGCTTCGTAAGGAAGCCAGTTAACAATCATTATCTATTGAAAATTCAGCGAGCTAATGAGACTGAAAAAAAACTATAAAAAAAGACGCTCCTTGCTAATGACTGTATTGTATCTACAATTGAAGATTCTTCACCCTATATCACGTGCTTTCAAATCCGCCCGAGCGATGGCCGTTTTTTGTTGATATCTAATACTGCTCGTTTTTTTAAGGAGTTAAGTAAATTAAACAGTCATCCTGAATCCTGGAGTAAGAAAAAGAGTTAATCTTGTTAAAAACGTATACGAATAATCTTGCATTTAAATATACAGAAACGCTCATCTCCCTCTGTTGCGGTGGTAAAAAATACCGATGTGAAAGTAAAATTGTGAGTATTTGATTGTATTAAATATATTCCAGATAACATGGCCGGTGATACATTAACTGGCGGAGGGGGTATAAGGCTAAGCGAAAAGACGTCTGGAATATTCCCTCATTCATACGTGGATTTGGAGGAGAGCCGTAGGCTTTAAACGCGATGCCGGGCAAAAGCCGTTGTGATGCCCAGGATATTGGCTGGAATGCCCGCCGGGGACTGAGCCAGGTACTCCTTTATCCTCTATAAAGGGAGAACCGGTTCGCCGGTAACCTCATTTTCATTTCAGTCAATCAGAGGCTGGGCCCTTTCGATTCCTGACCGCGAGCGTCAGTTTGGCCGAAGGGGGCTTTTTGATAGCGGAGGCCGCCGCGCATGCTCTGGTTGTGCCCGTTGCTCGATTTTCGCCATGCAGACGCTAAGCTACCGGATTCTGATGGTGAAAAATTGTTGAAGGTCTGGCCGGTTCTGGAGCAAATCCGTTAAAAGGCCCTCCAGTCGTCAGATGGTGGAATCTGAAAGACTTTTTCCAGATGGCAATACTTTCCTCATAACAGATGAATGTAAGATCTCACTTCTCCCGATGAAAGCAAACGGTCCATCGGGGCGCCGTAAGGTTTTCCTGCATCGTCTGCTTAATTATGTTTCTGCTCACAGAGCAAAAAAATGGCGGGCATATTTGAAGCAAAAATAATTAATAACAGGGGGGTATTAATATAGTCAGCTTGAGAAGCCACTCAATCTAATCTCCCTGTATGATGAATAATCCTTCAGCCGGCAGAAATTGTCTCTGAACATGCTACAGATGTTTTTCTGTTGTGATGAATTCATGATGTGAATTCGATTGTTCAGATGTTTGGCTGACAAGTGATCAAGGTGCCATATTCTCGCTCTCGGGAGTGCGTGATACATATTAAAAAATTATGTTTACCATAAAACCAAAAGCAGATAGTATGGCTATTAGATTAAATGCACATCATCTCTTGATTGTTTTTCATTCAGCGATGAGCGTGGGAGAAATTTTTGCTAATGCAATATTACGGTATGACTTTTTCATGGGTCGAAAAATTGCATTAGAGATAGCACATCACCCATTTTATGTTACGTGCCTGTATCATAAAATCTGGGAGTGATTTTTCGATATCCTCTTTATTACGCCGAGTATGGTTTAGTGAGTATGATTATGCTCCTGTCTGTCATAAGAGGATAGATCTTCCGATATTTTAAATATTAAATTGAAAATATTATGAAGTACATTATTCAACATTCAGTATACTATGACTCCCAACACGGTACTCTGCGCTCAACAAATAACGACGAAGATTTTGTCCAGCTGACCCGAACCGCCTCAAAGCTATTGCTTGTGCTGCTTGACGATAGAGACGTTATGACCCGTGATATCGTCCGGGAAAGGGTCTGGAGTCGTCAGGTGGGAGCAGGTAGTTATAATAATCTTAACCAGTATCTCAGTATTTTGCGTCGGACATTTCGTCAGTACGGCCTTGACGACTTCATCCTTTCTATACCTCGTGTTGGGATTCAACTTAATCCAGATATAAAGGTGGAACAAGTTTTTGATGAAAGCGATGACCCGGAAAATGACAGCGCTACAAAAGTTGTGGAGAGCCGTTTTTCAGAACCGCCCCCGACGTTATACCTGAGGGAAAAGCAAGCCACTCTGAATGGCTACTTTCGCATCTATTTTAAATATATTGTTCCTGGTGCTCTCTTGCTCTCATTGTCAGCATTTATGCTGATCTATGTTATCTATGAACATCAATTCTTAGCTAGCCCTTTTCTTAGCACTCTCCCGGTTACCGATTGTCGTGTTAATTCATTAGAACAAGTTAGTAAACAGGGGGGGGCCGGAAATTGTTGAGGATTTTCTTCGCGTACGGCAGGGGCTTTCATTAAGCTGTGATGCGCATCATCATTTTATGTTTTATTATGACGCCAGGATTAAAAATTCAGGTTTGGGAAAAACGCTATTGACTCAGTGTACGCCTCGTGGAAATAACCCGGACGGTTTTTGCAATAATTATTTTTTCTACAACTGGAGGTAGAATGATACGTAAAGAGATCTCATTTCTTTGGTTTTCTACGATGGTCTTTGCAATCGCTAGTGTTTTTTTGTCTGGCATTTTTTTCATCAGAAAAATGATAGTTATCACTGTTCTGGCAACTTAGAGATATTCCAGGACAATACTTCTCCGCCCATTTTGCGGGGGAAGTTTTATCTGTCTCTGGAATCCGACGGAAGAGGGCATATCCGTATGGACGGTGAGTCACAGTCAGCTGGCGGCGCTGCAACGTTGGATAGATTTATTTTCTTTAATTATCAATCTGTTCACTCCTCTGAAGGGCAAGATTTTATTCTTGATGACTACCAAATTGTTCCGGCTCCGGCTGATACCTCTGGCGACAAAGAGTTTTTGAGCCTGGTCAACATGATAAGCCATGGTTCTGAAAAACTGAGAATTCGGATACGCATGATTAACCCAAAGACCAGTCTCATCAGTTCGGTCAGCTCACCCTTCCTGGTTTGCACCTCTCAGTAAGCGCATCAAGTTTCTTTATCCACAATATTAGTCAGTGAATGTCACGGCTGATGCCGGGATTGTCGACTTCAAAATCACATCTCAGCAGGATAAAATCCTGTATAATTGCTTAATATTCATTATTTTTTATATTATTCAATAAATAATTCAATAATATAAGTTTATTATTTTGATTTTGTATTTAGTGAAACATAATTCACAACATGGATTTGGGAAAAATCCTAAGCAGGGTTGAAGAGTGTGTGGCGGGGGTTATCACGTTCCGAAAGCTTATAGTCAGGACCAGACAGGGAGGCAGTGAATGATTTATATCATGTCAGATGAGGATTATTTCTCGTTAGGTGTGAAGTCAGTTTTTAACAACGCTGGTGAGGAGGTCGTTGTCTTACCTTTTGCTTCGGAGGCTTGGCAACAGCAGTTCGATGTTCTTGAACGTGGTGACATACTTTTGTTGGCCGTCGACTTTATGGGGCTGGCCCGGCGTATATTTCAAAGCCTGGCCGGTAGAGAGATTAAAATTTGTCTGTTTATTAATAACGCTTGCGGATATGAATATTTAACCGGACACCATGGGATTGTTTCACGACGTATTCCCATCTCAATGATGATTGCTGCAGTTCATCGGGCGGTGAAAAATAATTCACTTCTCAGTATCACCGAGAAGCTGACACCGTCAGAACGCCTGGTTATGGATAATCTGGCGAATGGCGTCAGCGTTTCACAAATTGCGCACAATTTGCAGGTGACAGAGAAGAAAGTATACAGCCACAAAACTAAAGCAATACATAGAATGGGTATTTATAAACTTAAAAATAAAGCGGTCCTGATTTATGGTTGCATCAGTTTGAATGGCTTTGAAATAATGTTAAGTGCATAGTAATTTACTGCCCGGATAACATATTTGAACTTTTATTAACCTACAAAAAATTAAAGCTATTGATGAGTCGTTCTAAATCTATCTACTGCTAAATGATGTCATGTTGATAAGTGGTAGTCGTTCGCCTGCGAAAGTATCTCAGGTAAATATTATCAATAAAATGGAGTATTATTGTATGAAACTGAAACTTGCTATAATTTCTGCTGCGGTCACCACTACCTTAATGGCTTCATCAGCTCTGGCTGCTGATGGTACTATTAATTTCGAGGGCGCATTAACAGCGAACACTTGCGATATTACCGTTGACGGTAAACCTTCCCCGGCAACCGTTACTCTGCCGACGGTTACTGCTTCTGCACTTCTTGGCGAAGGCGCCACTGCAGGTGATACTCTGTTTAAAATCGTTTTGACAAATTGTGAGGGAGTAAGTGGATCCTCTACGGCGGCTGCATTTTTTGAAGCTGGCTCCACTGTCGATAATAAGACCTTTAATCTTATTAATACCGACCTCAGTGATGATGGTGCTAAAAATGTCCAGCTTCAGTTGCTGGATGCTGAAAATCAGTCGCCAATTAACGTAGGGTTCAGCAACCAGAAAGGGAAGTCCACTCGTCACAGTATTGCGTCTGAACAAGCGGAGATGCCGTATACCGTTCGGTATTACTCTTTAGGGTCAGCATCAGCAGGGCTTGTTCAAAGCCAGGTTAACTTCAGTATTGATTACGAGTAATTATCTGACCCGGTGACGTGAAATACGGCAGCATTGATGCTGCCGTTCAGGATGGTAACTTATGATGAAAAGGAATTTACTCCCGGGGCTGGCAATCATATTGATGGCCAGCATCTCTTTACCGGCAAATAGTACCGTGGTTATTACCGGCACTCGCGTTATTTACCCGGCGACGGATAAGGAAGTTACGGTAAAAATGAATAATAACGGCACTTCGCCGGTATTAGTTCAGTCGTGGATTGACAGCGGGGATCGTAATTCTACCCCTGAGAATGCAAAAGCCCCGTTTTTTATTACCCCGCCTGTGAACCGGGTCAATGCCGGGCGTGGCCAGGTACTACGTATTCGCTACACCGGTGAGAAATTACCACAGGATAAAGAATCACTCTTTTTTCTGAATGTGCTTGAAGTCCCGCCGAAGGTCAAAAATGCAGAGGGCCAGAATATGTTGCATATGGCATTCCGTTCGCGTCTGAAGCTTTTTTTCCGGCCAGCGGGTCTTGCAGGTAAGCCGACAGATGCGCCAGGCAAAGTTGTCTGGACCCGTTCAGGAAACAACATATCGGCCACAAATCCGACACCTTTTCATATAAACGTGGCGTTATTTACTGAAGATGAAAAGGGTGAAATCCCGATAGGTGAGGGCGGAATAGTCAAGCCTGGGGACGTCCGTACTTTCACGCTCAGCAAATCCGCCAGACAGTTCTATCCGGTCATCATCAATGACTATGGCGCGATGAAGGTTATCAAGCCTACTGAGAAGTAAAAGACGGAAGTCGTCTGGTCTCTGCCGGGCGGGATATGACTGAAGAAAGGGAGCATTTTCATGTCGGACAGGCTGGCACTGAGACCCATTGCTGCGGCAATTGCCCTGCTTACAGGCCCGCTTTGCGCAGAAGAGGTGGAGTTTAATAGCGCTTTTATGAGTCCAGGAAGTCAGAAGAAAATTGATATTACGCGCTATGAGCGCGGGCTGGCGGCTCCAGGCGTTTACCGGGTCAACGTTCTGGTCAATGGCGAGTCTCAGGGAGTCCATGATGTCACGGTAGTAAACAGCCCTGCCCCGGAGATGGATGGGCAACTCTGTTTGAGCGCACATTCCCTTAACCAGTTGGGATTCGATCTGGAAAAACAGGATCCCGCCGCCCGCGATCTTCTCCGTAACAGCCAGAGCGATGCGTGTTTACCAATCAAGCAAATAGTCCCTCAGGCTTCGCTTGCATTTGAACCTGGGGAACAGCTCGATATTGCTATTCCGGGTGTGTACCTGCAACGAAACCCTCGTGGGTATGTTAATCCTGAGCAGTGGGATCGCGGGATTACTGCCGGGTTGCTGAGCTATAACACCAATTACTATCGCTCGCAGAGCCGTGGAAAAAATATGGATAGTGCCTGGGCCGGGCTTTCCAGTGGCCTGAATCTGGCCGGATGGTTGCTTCGTCACAACGGTAGCTGGAACTGGAGTAATGATACTGGCAGTGGCTACCAGACACTTGAAACCTACGTGCAGCGTGATATCCCTGGTTTACAGGGCCGTTTAACTTTAGGGGATACCGGCACGCCCGGAGATCTGTTTGATACCCTGTCATTTCGCGGTCTACGTCTGTCTAATGAAGAACTAATGCGGCCCAGCTCACAGCGTGGCTATGCGCCGCTGATTCGCGGTAACGCGCGTACCAACGCCAGGGTGCAGGTCAAACAGCAAGATCGTTTGTTGTATGAAACGACCGTCCCACCGGGGGAGTTTGAGATTAACGATCTTTACCCCACCGGCTACGGTGGGGAGCTGGAAGTCATCGTCCTTGAAGCCGATGGCACTTCTCAGCACCAGACTATCCCATTTGCGCCAACCAGTAATCTACTCCGCCCGGGGATGAGTAACTACAGCGTGACGCTGGGGAAGCTGAGAAAGGGCTGGGTCAGTGACGAACCGGTTCTGGGCGAACTGACGTGGCAGCGGGGCATGAACAACTTTTTGACGGGCTATGTGGGCTTTCAGGGAAATGAGGATTACCAAAGTGGGCAAATTGGTACTGCTTTAGGGACGGCTATCGGTGCGTTCTCTCTGGATTTGACTCATGCCAACGCCAGGCTGGAGCAGCCGTTGGATGGCCGTAAAGTGATGAATGGGCAGAGCTATCAGCTGAAGTTTAGCCAGCATATTAAGCAAACCAATAGCCAGATAGGCCTGGCGGCATACCGTTTTTCGACTGATCGTTATATTGACTACATCACGGCCATGCAGATTCGGGAACAACAGCGCCATGGTGATGATTTTTACGCTATCCAGCGGCCGAAAAGCCGTCTTGGGATCACCGCGAATCAGAGCCTTCCTGAGGGATGGGGAAGTTTTTACCTTAATGCCTGGCAGCAAAATTACTGGAACTCGGCGCACAGCGACCGGCAGTATCAGGTTGGCTACAACAACAGTTTCGGTAAATTGAGCTATGGCATCAGTGCCAGCCGTACCCGAAATGGCAACAATGATTTTGAGAACCGCTATACGCTTAGCCTGAGTATTCCTCTGGGTAATGACGGCTTGTTCCGACAGATGTCGGTCAATCTGAACCATGAGCCGGGAGGCGTGCTACGCGAGCAGGTGAATCTGAGCGGTTCCGCGCTCGAGAATAGCTCGCTCAGCTATAACCTGTCCGGCTCTCATTCGAATAACGGTGGCACGCCTGCCGCATCAGCAAGTACTTCGCTACGTACGACGAGCACGACCCTACAGGCATCGGCAGGTACGGGTAAGCACTACCATAACTACTCGGTTGGTATGAACGGGGCCGCTATTGTTCACGGCGGGGGTATTACCCTGACGCCGTACAGTGGCGGCACCCAGGCGTTGGTGGAGGCGAAAGGGGCTGATGGTGCAGCCGTTAGCGGCTATCCGGGCGTTCGGGTAGATGGTGCAGGGTATGCCATTGTGCCTTACCTGAATGCCTACCAGATAAATGAAATCAGTATCGACCCTAAAGGATTGTCAGATGATATTGCGCTGGATGATACAAGCCAAAAGGTGGTTCCGTACAACGGTGCCGTGGTGAAACTGCGTTTCAACACAACCCAGGGGCGACCGGTAATGATGCAATTAGAAGATAATGATGACATCCCGTTTGGCGCGGATGTTCTGGATGAAGAGCAAAATATTGTGGGCGTGGTCGGGCAAGGAAAGCGAGCGTTTGTCCGGCTGGGCTCAGCGTCGGGGTCGCTTGTCGTTCGCTGGGGAGGCGAGGCGAATCAACGTTGTCATGCTGATTATCGGGTACCGGACAAGAGCCCGGATCTCACCACGTTGACGGCAATTTGCCGTCCAGGGCCAAATTAAGGATGAATTATGGCTATTTTACGCTTACTGATGGTGTTGCTACTCGGTTTCTGGTCAACAAGCGTCCTGGCAACGGGGTGTCATAGCGCCCTCGCGGAGATTGAGGAAAAAGCGGCCTCGTTGGGCAATCTCATTATTTCGGTCCCTCCGGATATGCCCGTTGGTAGCGAAATCTATCGCATCCGGGTTGCGAGCCCGGCTGATGTCGGTAATGCGGGGATTGTCTGCAGCGCGTCGGAGAACTTTTACTGGAGTTTTGCTTATGCGGATGCGTCGTATCCCGAGTCCTCCGGGGCAAGTCCTTATGGGGGGCGCATGTATGAAACCAATCTGCCGGGCGTCAGCGTAGTCTACCTGGCGAGCAAAGGATTTCCTTATCAGTACACGCCAGGGGTCTATTCAGAGATGCTCCTGAAGGATAGCCCGCTAACAATAGAGTTTGTGTTAATAAAAACGGGGGCAGTTCAGCCCGGTGCCATTCTCGGGGCTAACTTACCCGCTGCCGTGTTTTCCGGTGGCCAGAGCGGCGACATGCACGAGTTCCTCAGGTATCGGTTGAATGGGCAAATTACGGTCACCGTACCTACCTGCCAGATTCAGACACCGGACAAGGTTGTCCAGATGGGCAACCATCTCATCAGCGGGACGTTTACCCGGATTGGCGCAACGACAGCCTGGGAGGATGCAAGTATCAGGTTGATTAATTGTCCGACGTTTTACGGCAGCCGTGGCAGATCTGAAAGTCGGACTTACTATGGTATTGCACCCGTAAAAACCAATATCTGGGCTCTCTCTTTGCAACCTGTTTTTGGCACGCTTGATGATACACAGGGGATTATCAGTATCGATAGCTCAGGGACAGAAAGTGCCAGTGGGATTGGTATCCAGCTGGCGACCGCGCAGAATGAGTCGTCTTTTATTCGCCTGAGCGCCGAGCTTAGCGGAGACTTTCCGACGGACGGTATGGCTTCTATGACCATTCCGATATTTGCCCGCTATATCCAGACAGAGACCCACGTGACCCCCGGACGGGCGGATAGCAGCATTATCTATCAGCTTGAATACAGGTAAATGGCAGACGACTGAAATCCGCTTACTGACACTCGTTGCGCCAGATGAAAGCAGAAGAAAGGAAACGGGAACCCTGGAATGTCAGATGCCATACATCAGGCAGGAAAGCGGGTCTGATGGTGCGATAATAGGAATCAACAAATTAAATCAAGATGTTGATATATAAGTAAAATTTAAGTTCGATAAATAAAACTATACACATCCCTATACACATCGTCGATGGCGTTCTTTTTTTGAGCTCAATTCTCAGTAAGAAAAAGTTTTTTTGCATTTAACTGTTCACACTGTTCACCTCATTATTTTTCTTTTTAATATCATAATGATAGGTGGTTATCAGTTGGTGAAGAGTGAACAGTCAACTCTTCACCTCAGCGCGTTTTTGACCTGTTTCCGGCGATCATCATCGCAATACGATGGTGATGAGAGGGGGGGGTAAAAAGTTTTTTTGGGTTTAACTGTTCACACTGTTCACCTTTGGTTTTTTATTAATACTTTCATAGTGATACAGGGTGAATATACGGTGAAGGGTGAACAGTGGATTGTTCACCCTTGAGGGAGGGGCAGATACAAAAAGACCGGCGGTTGCCGGTCTGAGACAGGTTAAGTCGCGGTGGGTTCGTCGCACTTCGGCAGCCAGTCGCCGTAGCTTTCTTCTTTCAGCGACAGGTTGGTCTGGATCCCCTGCTTTGTGTGCCGCTTCTCATAATTCATCCCGTACTCTTTCAGCATCATGGGCAGTCCCAGCCCGAACATTTTCAGGCTGAGCACATTCCTGTACCCGTTGGCCTCCATATAGGCCAGATACGCGTGATAGAGATATTTACGGTAATTACGCGGGATGATACTGGCATTCCCCATAAACATCCCATTGGTCTGCGGCAGCGCCTCCAGATAGCCGCAAAAATCAAAGGTCGGGTCAGCGTCGCGTTTAATACTGAGCGCCTCATCGGAGTTCTGCTGCGACTGGAGCAGCGAACGGGCACTCATCGGGTCACTGAACTGCTGCATCAGCTGGCGCACGATGACGGCCAGCTCGCGGGCGATTTTATCCCTGAGCTGCGGGTCGCGCTCCTCCGGGGCTATCTGCTCCGGGAAGTGGATAATCACCCGGCGACGTGACACGCCGCCGCTGCGGTCGGTGAAGCGCATCGGGTTATTGTTCACGGCCAGAATCACCGCCGGGATATGCGTTGAGTACGGGTTCTGGTATTTCGGGTCGACCGACACCGCATCGCCGCCGGTGATGGCCTTGAGCCCCGCACCGTCACCACTCCATTTCTCCTGGTCAGGCAGACGTATCAGCGAGAAGCCAATCAGGGAGGCACGCTTACGCGGGTCTTCCAGCGTGTCGATATTCGCCGATGTGGCGTTATCCTCTCCGGCCAGCATCGTGGCGATTTCGGCCAGAATACTTTTCCCGCTGCCACCGGGGCCGGTCACTTCGAGAAAGAGCTGCCAGTCGTAGCGGTTCGCCAGCACCATAAACAGCGCGGCCAGAATCACGTCGCGTTTTGTCGGGTTGCCACTGGCCGCCCGATCGAGCCAGCGCCAGAAGTTAGGCGCATGGGTTTCCAGCGTTTCCCCTTCTACCGGCGGAGTAAAATCCACGTCGCACAGCGTGCGCAGCCAGTGCGATTTGCTGTGCGGGCTGAACAGGCCGCTCTGGGTATCGAGTACCCCGTTGCGAAAACCAATCAGACGGCGTGCCGGTGCGGCCTGCTGAGGAATAATCAGCTTCAGCGTCTCCACCACTGAGGTGATTCTCCCCGACGAGAACGGGGCGCGCAGGCGCTGGAAAAGCCCTGCTACGTCGCGTTCGAAATTGGACGGCTGAATGACTTTCCATATCCCTGCTTCATAACGGGACAGGAGCTGGCCG
Organism: Klebsiella sp. I138; assembly: GCF_051131765.1. Taxonomy (NCBI): domain Bacteria; kingdom Pseudomonadati; phylum Pseudomonadota; class Gammaproteobacteria; order Enterobacterales; family Enterobacteriaceae; genus Klebsiella; species Klebsiella sp. I138. Next base: position 3,022,421 of record NZ_CP180447.1, on the reverse strand, counting down.
TTCGCATCCACCGCCAGCGCTTCGCCGTAATGCTCATGTACCCGCCAGGCCTTGTCGCTGGCGCTCATGGCGGTAAATTCCGCCTCGCTCATGGTATCAAAGGGGCTTTGTGTTGCTGGCCGGATGGCGGCACAAATGGCTTTCCGTGTGGCGTCTTCCCCCTTCAGCATCACCGCATCATTCCAGTCACCGAACACCGGCGGCAGGGCGACAACGCCCTCACAGGCCTGAGCGGCTGCGGTGGCTTTGTTCTGGCCGTCGCCGTTAAGGTCACGGTCGGCGGCGAGGATAATCTGACAGGCCGGGTGCTTGCTGCGGGCCAGGCTCGCCAGAGAAAGAAGGTTCACGGACGACAGCGCCACCATGACTGTTTCTCCGGTCAGGTGATGCACGGTAAGGGCTGTTGCATAGCCCTCCGCTATCCACAGACGTTTTCCGGCCTGTTTCTGTCCGTCGATGAGATGGCATGCGCCTTTGACCTGCCCGCCCTTCAGGGTGCGCTTGAGCCCCTCAGCATTAATAAACTGGAGGTTAACCAGCGCGCCGGACTCGTCATACAGCGGCACCACCACATCACCGTCACGGTAGGCCACGCCGCCGGTTTTGTGGGAAGCTGTCAGCGTCAGACACTCACGACCGGCAAAGCCCTTGCGGGTCAGGTAGGCGTTGCCGGTGGCCGGGCGGGTTTTCTCCAGCAGTCTGACGGCCAGCGCGGCCGCTGCTTTGCGGTCGGCCTCCGTTCCGGCGTCTGCGGCTGCTGTCGCCTCCGGGGCCACCGGTGGCAGGTTGCCGGTGACGGCGTTCACCTTCCCGGCCGCCTCGGATGCCGACACGCCGAACACCTTCTCAACCAGTTTCAGGCCGTCACCGGCGCCGCACTGGTTACAGAACCATGTGCCACGCCCCTCTTTATCGTCAAAGCGGAACCGGTCAGCGCCGCCACACACCGGGCAGGCCTGATGGCGGTTTTTTATCACTTTCATTCCCAGCGCCGGGAGAATGCGCGGCCAGTGGCCGCACGCCTGTTTTACCGTGTCCGTTACGTTCATTTTCATGGTGATTGTCTCCCTCAGTGCAGTACAGGCGATGTGATATGGCGGGCACAGAGCTCATCCATCACGGCGAGTCCGAGGAAGGACAGCGACGGGGCGGCTTTCAGCGGCCCGGCCTGCATCAAATCTTCCAGAAGCGCACAGGCAATCAGACGGCCTTTTTCCTCGCCGTGTTGGCGCAGGTAGAAGCCCTCCAGCTCGGCGGCGATGGCGCTTTCCAGCGCGTCGAGGGTGAGGTGGGGATAGCGGTGCTGACGTTCGCACAGGGTCAGCCAGGCACAGGCCACGGCGCGGCGATACAGGGCAGCGCGCAATACGGGCGGTAATGGCGTTTTCATACGTTGCCCTCCCCGGTGAACCAGCGGTGATTACAGCGTTCGACCACGCCGTCGAGCTGGGCGGTCATGAGGTAAATCACGGAGGTGAGCTGTAACTGCTGGGTCGGGTCACGACGCAGGGAAGTACAGTCCTGCACCTGCATCAGCTCGCCGACGAACTGGCCGACGTTACGCAGGTGCTCCAGGCATTCGAGGTCTTTGACGGTGATGGCGGGCTGTTTCATGCGCGCACCTCCGCTACCGGCAGACGACCGGCAAACGAGAGGATGTAATCGCGGACGAGGGAAAGACGTGCGGCGTGTTCATCCCCGGCGACGGCGCGGAGCATACAGATACGGGGCTGACGGTCGGCACGACGGACGGCGGCAAACACAAAGACAAACTGCGGGTGTGACGGGGTGAGGATAGTAGCCATGATGGCAGCCTCCATTGAGTAGCGGTTACTGCTACCACCGGAAACGCCAATTTCACTGGTGGTAGCCCGAACGGGGTTGGCGTAACCGGCCTCAATGGGTACCGGCCAGCCCGAAGGCTGCCCCGCCCGGACCACCATTATCTTGCTGGAGCTGCGGTGTGTGCGTAAACACCACAGCCCGGAAAATAGGTGTGCCTGAGCAACGACGTAAAAAAAGACGCGTGGCGCGTCTGGTGTCGCCATTGAGTATTGCGGAACGCCAATTCCGGCTGCCGATTTTGCGACAGCGGCAAAACTATACCTGGAAACGACGAAGGGAAGCAAGCCAGAAAAAGGGGCTTTTTGCGGAACGGGCATCATCATGCGTCATAGCCCCGGTTGCGTTCGGCAATGCGAGCCGCCATCCATGCGGTGATTTCCGACTGCGCCCACGCCACGTTTTTTCCGCCGAGCGAGATTTGTTTCGGGAAAGCCTCCCGGCTGATGAGGTCGTAAATCGTGGAGCGGGACAGCCCGCACAGATGCATCACTTCGGGCAGGCGGATAAAGCGCTCCGGAACGGTATCAGAGACCGGCATCAGCGGCGCGGCAGGGGCAGAAGACGGGGAAGAAAAAGCGGTGTGCATCGGGCTACCTCATAAAGTCCATACAGTGCCGGTCGTGTCCGTCCGGCCTCGGGTAGCTCTCTATTTTGTGAATATTTTCCCCGAGGGCAACAAGTCATTTTGTAGTGGCCCACCACACAGCAGGCTAATTTTTAATCAAAAAAAGGTGCTGGCCTATATTGGCCATTATTGACCGTTATTGGCCATTGTTGGCAAAGGCGTTAATTACAAATAGGAATTTTAAATTAATTTATTATTCCAAATAATTCTAAAAACTCAAAAGCAGTCAGCGGTTAATAAACAGTCAGGGTGAACAGTGGTGAACAGACGGTGAACAGTCAACCCCTCAACTGTTCACCCTTTATGTTACTGTATTACTTATATTATTTCTTATGGTGAATAGTGGTGAATAGTTAACAGTAAAAAAACAAACGGTGAGTATGCTTTTCCTGAGACCTTTCTCTGGCAAGCCGGGTTTTGACGTCCTGTTTGTGCCAGAACTGCCACAACTGCAATGAATCGCCTTGTTGTGTGTGCCCCGGCAGAATCACCTCATGTTGAAACCACGAGGAAACCTGCCATGACCGACACCACCTTTATCCCTGATTACCTGAAACCGGCGCTGGAGCGACTGGCCGAGGCCAGAGCGGCCCATCTTGAACAGGCCCGCCGGATGGAGGACACCCTGACGGCCATCAGCCGCGCGGAGGAGCAGAAAGCGGAGCTGGAGCAGGACAACGGGAGCGATACCCGCAACTGGCGCGCCGCTTTCCGTGCCGGGGGTGCCATGCTGACCGATGAGCTGAAAAGCGGACATATCGAACACGTGGCCCGCCGGGAGCTGGCGCAGGAATGTGACAATCTGACCGAAGTGCTGGCCTTTGAGCGTGACCAGTTGAAAGCCACCTGCAACAGCACCGCGCGTGCATTCCGCCAGGCGCATCATGCTGTGCTGAGTAAATACGCTGAGGAAGAGCTTAACCGCGCGCTGAATGACACCCTCGGGCCACTGGTCCGGGCGATGGTGCTGAAAGCAGAGGTGATGGAAAATCCGCTGGCCAACACCACCGGCCATCAGGGCTACATCGAGCCGGAGAAGGAGGTCATGCAGCAGGTGGTCACCTTCCTGACCGGGAAAGTGAGCGCCTTCTCCGTCACGCCAGCGGATGAGCCGGTGCTCTCCCTGACCGGCTTCCCGGCCGTCGCGCTTCCGCACATGGACCACGACGCCGCCAGCACGCCCGGCGAGCGTAAAGTCTGGCAGGAGAAAATCCGTCAGCGCGAGGCTGACCTGAAAGCGCGGGGGCTGCTGCCATGATGCACTGTCCGTTCTGCAAAAAGTCAGCGCATACCCGTACCTCCCGCTACCTGTCGGAGAACGTCAAACAGCGCTACCACCAGTGCACCAATATTGAGTGCTCGGCGACGTTCCGCACCACTGAAGCCATCGACGAGGTTATCCGGCCCCCGGCGGAGAAAACGCCGCCTGTCGCGGAGCCGGTCACGCCTCCGGCACCCCGTAAAGTGCAGGGCTGCTACAGCTCGCCATACCGTCATTAATCAGGGGAGAACTGACCATGACCACCATTACGCTACAGCAGGCCTTTGAGGCCTGTCAGAATAACAAAACCGCCTGGCTGAACCGTAAAGCCGAGCTGGCGGCCACAGAGCAGGAATACCGCAAGCAGGTGCTGGCCGGGGATGAACGTATCCCGGCAATTATGCAGGAACTGCGCGACATTATGGATGTCAAAAAATGGGAAATTAATCAGGCCGCCGGGCGCTATATCCGCTCCCATGAAGCGGTGCAGCGCATCAGTATCCGCAACCGGCTGAATGACTTTATGCAGGCGCACGGTGCTGAACTGGCCGCCACGCTTGCCCCGGAGCTGATGGGTCTCAGTCAGCAGCCCGCACTCCTGACCGTCCATGCGCTCGACCGTTCGGCGCATTACCTGAGGGAAGCCCTGTCCGTGTGGCTGAGTACCGGTGAAGAAATTAATTATGCCGTAGAAGACAGCGATATTTTAACGGCCATCGGATTCAGGCCTGACGCGGCTTCGCGGGTGGATAATCAGGAAAAATACACCCCCGCACAGAGCCTGATTTATGCCCGCCGGCGCACGGAACTGGCCGGCAGGTAGCCTCCGCAAAAATCCCCGAAAATACCGCTATTTTTCCCGAATTAAGCCATGCATCCACAGGGTGCATGGCTTTGCATGCGTTTTCCCGTCCCGTCACTCCCTTCGCAGCCCTGTCCCGGCGCGGCCAGGGCCTGCCCACGCACCTGCATGAAAACCGACCCACGAAGCGGGCAGGCGAGGCGGGGAAAGCACTGCGCGCCAGCGGTAAAGTATTTATTTAATGATATTTAATTTGGCGGCCTGAGCGCGTCGCTGCGCTGCGCGGGTTCACGGGAGTGTCGGTGGGTGGTGCGGTGCTGTTCGGGGGCGTGGTGAGCTTTTGAGGCGGTTAGGTCAAGTAGAAGTAGATGCTGCCCGAGATTACGGAAACCCTTAATTTCTGTTTCAAAAAGAGACCGGTTTTAGAGGAAAGAGAAACCTCAAAGTTATCAGCTGACTAATCACATGTATTAATTCTATTTTAGATTTAAGTTAACCCCCTGATTCGAATGTTACAAGAGGCAGGGGGGGGAATACCGTGCAATTAAATGTTTTTATAGAGTCCTTCAAGTCCGTTTAATGAGAGAAACTGAGAGGGTTTTGCTCTTTTTAAATCATGCTGGAAATTAAATCTTTCCGTGGAGTTTATTAATACAATGGCTTTTTTTGCTCGAGTAACTCCAACATAATGAAGATTAAGACATTGGTCATAGTGAGAGAAAACCTCATCAAAGCAATTTTTTATATATTCGCGCCGAGGTAATATCCAATCATAAAGATCTAGATGAAAAACAAAATCAAATTCAAGACCTTTTGCTTTATGCAAGGTCATTATCTGCAACTCATTTTCACTAACAGGTAAGTAATTATTAAGCATCATTTTGTTTTGAATGACTGAGTTAATTGCATCAATATGCTGAGAGGAGATGTCACTAGTAATTAATAATTTCACTGCTTTGCGTAATGTGGGGATCAGTTGAGGTTCACTGGCCTTTCTTACATCCTTAATCACACACCTCATTTCTCTCAGTAAGTTTTTCTCAAAAACTTTATCTCTTAAACTATCAATGATCTCTTGTGCGGTTGCCATTTGATTAAAACGAAATCGCAATAGTTCTTTTAATAAGAGGGATGTTTCCCCGCCTATTATGGAAAGATCATCATCAAGGTAAGCTCTAGATTTTGTCTTTATTATTCCAGACACTAACGAAACTGAGCTATTTGTCGCGGCCAGAATGGCAATTTCACTTTCTTTTTTTATTCCAAAAGTGGATTTGACACTACCAATATTAGAGTCAATCCATTTGACAATATCTTCCTGGGAACCATTAATTGTAGTTCTATATACATGTATAGTATCGCTTGTTAACAAAGAAGAGTTTTCATTTATTAATCGAGATGCATAGTTAATGATTGAAGGGTGAGAACGATGGTTTATTGTTATTTCGAATGGTTTAAAGCCACTTTTTTCATCTAACAATGATGACAAGTATCTTGAGCTTTTTCCTGCATAAGCGTATATAGATTGGTCAACGTCCCCAACAGCAACAGCTTTAATTCCGAGTTTAAATAGGGATAAGAAAATTAGGTGTTGAATAAATCCAGCATCTTGATATTCATCAATATATATGGATTTATATCTTTTTGCCAGATATCTACGACAGGATAAAGAGTTTATTAAAACGTAAAAAGAAATTAAAGGGATGAATTCTAAAACTATATAACCCTTGATGTATAAATCACGAACTTCTTTGAAGTCATATGTGTCAATTTTTTTACATACATCCTCAGTATTTGAAAAACAAGAGAGTTTATCTTTGGTTGCCTCATCTAGCTCATTGAATTTTATGATTTTTATTTTATCGGTATACCCCCAAATATGCTTGATATATTGATAGATTATCTCAGTTAGATAAAATTTATCAATCGTGCCAAAGAAGCTTGACTTTGGTTCTGAAATTACTTTTAAACATCTTTTTTTCAGTTCATCACTAGCCTTGTTTGTATAAGAAATAGCAATAACACCTTGATAGTCGTTGCAAAGAGCTAAATCGTTTACTATTTTAGAAACAATTACGGCTGTCTTACCGCTTCCGGGACAGGCTGTTAATACCATACTCGATGGATACTCTATTGCTATACTTTGTTCTTTTGTGTAATTAATCATTGCTTACCCTCCTTTGCGAGTGATACTGATGTTAAAAGAGGTAGTATTAATTTCCCGAAATATATTGAGCTGAGTGAGTTTGAATATTCCTTTAAAAAGTCTTGCATTCGTGTGGCTTTCTTACCTCTTAGATAATCAGCTGCCTTTTCTGCATCATCTGTCCCTACATATTCTTTAAGCTGCTCTCTCAGTTCAATACTAATATCGCCCTCAAGGTCATCAATTGAAACATATATATTGTTCTGTTTGAGAATATCTTTATAAATGGCATGCTTCTCTAATTTCTGTTTTTGTGTTATTTCTGTTAATTCATTTTTTAATGGTTCATATTTGCAGAGGGCTAAAGCTCTGTTTAATCCTGCATATTGCCATTCTTCTTTTCTAGGTACTTTAGATACATCATTATCCGTCCGTGCAACCCATTTTATTTCAAATGAATCAAGAATTTTTCTATAAACTTCAAATTGGACTCCGTCAACTGATAAAATACTTATGTTATAAAAGTCCAAATCAATATCACATTCTTTAGCAAGAGCTTGATAGAATAACATTTCAGATGGGCCTTCAACTAAAAAAACCACATCTGCAAAAAAAGCTTCTGCGGGTAATATGCTTATCCTGTATCCCATTCCATTCCATGCATCACTTATGCAATCAGAACATCCCTCACTTGCAGCGTAAGACTCACCATCGGATGAACATATTTTAATTATTGAATCAGGTGAGTAATTAACGGCAATCTGTGGTGAATGGGTTGTAACAAGAGATTGTCCGGGTAATTTATTAATTAGATACTCAGATAGTTTTCTTTGTTGATGTGGATAAAGATGTGACTCAGGCTCTTCAACGCAATATATTACAACTTCGTTCTCAGTGTCATGCTCACGTACACTTTTAGCTTTCCATAATGCAAGTAATATTTGATTGTTGAATCCATCTCCACCAAGCATTACTTTTTTACCATTTGTATTTGAACTTAATTCTAACTTCTCAATGAATTGGTCGATGCCGATTGCTCCAGAGTCGAGCATAACAGAAATTTTTTCATTGTTATAAGATAGTTTTTTTAATTCATCATTTAATTCTTTTGTCGCCGATGAAACATAACTTATCTCTTTAACTTTATCGTTTACATTAACCAATAAATCACTTAATGAATTTAAAGTTTCCTCGTCTTTTATCACCTGTTCATGATCCCTCATTTCTTGAGCAAGTCTTAACAAATGCTTTTTTTCTGATGATATATATCTAGCAAGATCTCTTTGAGAATTGACGTAACGTAGGTTAAGATATTTTAGATAAAACCTACCATTAATCTCGTCCATATCAGTTTCTTTATGACCGATGTATAATTTGTAGTCTAGAGTATTTCTACTCGCTTTGTATTTAATAAATGTTTCGGAGTCATCACTTACGTATCCTCCTAACTTAGAAAGTACAGCATCTTCTTTTATTTCTCGAAAATTGATGATTATTTCTAATTCATCACATTGGTTGCCTTTTCCATCAATGTGAAAATCACTATTTTTTGGCTCGATATCTAAATCCGAGAAACTTTTATCTAATAAAATTCTCAGTGAATACAAAAGGTTGGTTTTCCCAACGTCATTGCTTCCAATTATCAAAGTTGAGTGGTTGAATTTTATAAAACTATCAGAATAGTTTCGAAAACCTTTCAGATATACACTATTTATATACATTGCTGTACTCCGTTAAAATAGATGAGTACCACTGAAGCATACCCCTTCGTTTTTCTAAATACTGAGCATGGTTGTAAGTTCCACGGATACTATTTTTATCAACATGTGCTAATTGAATTTCGATCCAAGATGAATCAAAGCCCTGCTCATGCAACAATGTAGACATCATATGCCTGAATCCATGACCAGTAAGTTGACCACCGTAGCCTATGCGCTTAATGACCTGATTTATGCTTGCTTCACTCATTGGTTTGTTCGGATCATTCCGCCCCGGAAAGACATAACAATAGCTTCCTGTCATGATTTTAAGTTCATTGAGTAAATCTAACGCTTGAGTCGATAATGGCACAAGATGTGGTCTGCGCATTTTCATCCTCTCAGCAGGAATTTCCCAAATTGCGTTATCTAGATCAAATTCTGACCATAATGCTGCACGTAATTCGATGGTTCTTACACCCGTGATCATCAGTAATTTTGTAGCAATCTGGACAAGCCGACTCCCTGTGTAACTGTCTAAAGCACGGAGAAAATCAGGTATCTCATCAGCTTTCAGGAATGGGAAATGATTGGATTGATGTACTTCGAGGGCGCTAGAGAGATCCGCTGCAGGATTAAACTCAGCTCTTCCGGTGGCTATGGCATAGCGAAAAACTTCTGAACAACGCTGTCGAACTTTACGCATTTTCTCTAACGCTCCACGTTTTTCAATTTTACGCAGCACATTAAGCAGTTCTAGCGGTTTTATTTCACCGATGGGTCTTGTCCCCACATACGGGAAAATATCGTTCTTAAACGCTTCCATGATGTCTGAGGCATAGCCCTCTGACCATTTGGTCGACTTCATCTGATGCCATTCTGTGGCTATCTTTTCAAACGCGCTTTCGGATTCCGTTTGCAAAGCGATCTTCTGCTCTTTTCGAACTTCACTCGGGTTCTTTCCTTCCGCGACCAGCTTTCGGGCATCGTCGCGACGAGAACGAGCATCGGCAAGGGTGATCGTCGGATACACACCAAGCGAGATCATTTTGGGCTTACCGGCATAGCGATAGCGGAACCGCCAGCTCTTGCTTCCATTAGGCTCTATAAGCAATGACAAGCCTTGCCCATCTCCGAGTGTATAGGTTTTAGCTTCAGGCTTAGCGCGGCGAATCTGCATATCGTTTAAAGGCATGTGTATAGGAATCCAAGACCGAACAGGAACATATACACAATCCTATACACATTCAGTATCGGATTCTACTGGATGGTTACGGACAATAACGGACTAAAAGTCAGTAAAACCTTTATAAATCATGGTATTTATGGATGAATACGGACGTTTGGGGAAGTTGAGATGGTGCCGATAATAGGAGTCGAACCTACGACCTTCGCATTACGAATGCGCTGCTCTACCAACTGAGCTATATCGGCCCTGAAAAGGACGTGCCCACGAATGTGAATCACGGGGTAAAAGGTTAAAACTAAGTGGGTGACGCGTCAATGGCCTTATGAATCAAACGGCTACTTTTGCATCACCCGCTCAGCATTAAGCACGAATCGTATCGTCGCCGAAACCAATCCACTTATATGTCGTTAACGCTTCCAGCCCCATCGGGCCGCGAGCGTGCAGCTTCTGGGTACTGACCGCAACTTCTGCGCCGAGGCCAAACTGGCCGCCGTCGGTAAAGCGGGTAGAGGCGTTAATGTACACCGCCGAGGAATCCACTTCGTTGATAAAGCGGTTGGCGTTGCTCAGCGTGCGGGTCAGGATGGCATCCGAATGCTGGGTGCCGTGGGCGCGGATATGCGCAATAGCCTCGTCGAGGTCGGCGACCACTTTGACATTCAGATCCAGCGACAGATACTCATCATCGTACTGCTCCGCCTTCACCGGCTCTACTGATGCCGGACCGTGTTGCAGTGTCGGCAGCGACCGGTCATCGGCGTGCAGCGCTACGCCGCTTTCTGCCATCTGTTTGCTCAGCGCTGGCAGGAAAAGCTCGGTAATATTGTGATGTACCAGCAGCGTTTCTACTGAGTTACAGGCGCTTGGACGCTGAACCTTGGCGTTGACGATAACCTTCAGCGCTTCTGCAATGTCGGCTGAATCATCAATATAGATATGGCACACGCCAATCCCGCCGGTGATCACCGGAATCGTGGACTGTTCGCGGCACAGCTTATGCAGCCCGGCGCCGCCGCGTGGGATCAGCATATCGATGTATTTATCCATCTTCAGCATCTCGCCAACCAGCGCGCGATCCGGGTTCTCAATCGCCTGGATCGTTGCCGCCGGTAGCCCGCACTCCTCCAGCGCTCGCTGAATCACTTTCACCGTGGCGGCATTAGTACGCCAGGTCTCTTTCCCGCCGCGCAGAATCGCGGCATTGCCGGTTTTCAGGCACAGGGACGCGACATCAACCGTCACGTTAGGTCGGGCTTCATAAATGACGCCCACGACCCCCAGCGGCACGCGGCGGCGTTCGATACGCAGGCCGCTGTCAAGCAGGCCACCGTCGATCACCTGACCGACCGGATCGGCCAGGTTACACACCTGCCGCACATCGTTCGCAATGCCGCTTAAGCGCGCCGGGTTAAGCGCCAGACGGTCGAGCAGCGCCTCGCTCAGGCCATTGGCGCGGGCTTCCGCCAGATCATCGGCGTTCGCGCGCAGAATCTCTTCGGTCTGTGCTTCGAGATAGTCCGCGATTTTTTCCAGCACCTGATTTTTTTCACGGCTGGAGAGTTGTGCGAGTTTGTAAGAGGCCGCCTTGGCAGCAATGCCCATTTGTTCCAGCATTTTCAGCTCCTTAACGGATAATCATATCGTCACGATGGACGGCAACCGGGCCGTATTCGTAGCCCAGAATCGCATCAATCTGCTGCGAGTGCTGGCCGGCAATCAGGCGCAGCGCATCGCTGTTATAGCGGCTGACGCCGTGAGCAATATCGCGACCTTCGCTATTGCGGATGCGGATCACTTCGCCACGGGAGAAATTGCCGGTGACGGTTTTGATGCCTTTTGGCAGCAGGGAGCTACCTCTTTCCAGAATCGCCTGCGTGGCGCCGGCATCAACGGTAATTTCGCCCGCCGGCGGGGCGCCAAAGATCCAGCGTTTGCGGTTCTCCAGCGGTGATTCCTGCGCGTGGAAGCGCGTACCGACCGACACGCTGTCCATCACATCGGCAATCACGCCTGGACGGTTGCCGGCAGCAATGATGGTGTCGATACCGGCGCGGCAGGCGACATCCGCAGCCTGCAGCTTGGTTCCCATGCCGCCAGTGCCCAGGCCGGAAACGCTATCGCCGGCGATGGCGCGCAGGGCGTCATCAATGCCGTAGACATCTTTGATCAGCTCCGCCTGCGGGTTATTACGCGGGTCGGCGGTGAACAGGCCTGCCTGGTCGGTCAGCAGCAGCAGCTTATCGGCGCCGGCAAGAATAGCGGCCAGCGCAGAGAGATTATCGTTATCGCCGACTTTAATTTCGGCGGTCGCCACGGCGTCATTCTCATTAATGACCGGCACAATGTTGTTATCCAGCAGCGCGCGCAGGGTGTCGCGGGCGTTCAGGAAGCGCTCGCGATCTTCCATATCCGCCCGGGTCAGCAGCATCTGGCCTACGTGAATACCATAAATAGAAAACAGCTGTTCCCACAGTTGGATCAGACGGCTCTGTCCTACCGCCGCCAGAAGCTGTTTCGACGCAATGGTCGCGGGCAGTTCCGGGTAGCCGAGATGTTCACGTCCGGCGGCAATAGCCCCGGAGGTCACAATGACAATACGGTGGCCCATTGCATGCAGCTGTGCGCACTGACGCACTAATTCGACAATATGGGCGCGGTTCAGGCGACGGGATCCGCCCGTTAAAACACTGGTGCCCAGTTTTACCACCAGCGTCTGGCTATCACTCATGATTCTCTGCCGTTCAAAAGGAATATCGATATCGAGCTGATGTTGTAACAGGACTCAGGCCGCTTGCCAACACCTGGCGTATTGGGCGAGCCACTTTATTGCGCGAGATCGGCGATTGTGGAGTAACCGGATGACAAATTTATGACAGAAACATCTAAACACTCTTTTTTATAAAAAGTTCCACATTGTCATAAATTTTTAATATTGGGGCGTTAAAAAACCTCCTGTTTTCACGGGGGCCTTCGCCCGGAATTGATTAGCGCGTATAAATAAATCACCAGGACTGAATAATGAAAAAGAGCTCACTGGCATTAATGATGATGGGTCTTGTCGCTTCTTCAGCTACACAGGCAGCAGAAGTTTATAATAAAGACGGCAACAAACTGGACGTGTATGGCAAAGTCAGAGCGATGCACTACATCAGCGACTATGACAGCAAAGACGGCGACCAGACCTATGTTCGTTTCGGTATCAAAGGCGAAACACAGATTAACGACCAACTGACCGGCTACGGTCGTTGGGAATCTGAATTCTCCGGTAACAAAACGGAAAGCGACTCCACCCAGAAGACCCGTCTGGCATTTGCCGGTCTGAAATTGAAAAACTACGGTTCTTTCGATTACGGTCGTAACCTCGGTGCCCTGTATGACGTTGAAGCCTGGACCGATATGTTCCCGGAATTCGGCGGCGACTCTTCCGCACAGACCGATAACTTTATGACCAAGCGTGCCAGCGGCCTGGCAACTTACCGCAATACCGATTTCTTCGGCGTGGTAGATGGTCTGGATATGACCCTGCAGTATCAGGGTAAAAACGAAGGTCGTGACGCGAAGAAACAGAACGGCGACGGCTTCGGTACTTCATTAAGCTATGACTTCGGCGGCAGCGATTTCGCCATCAGCGCGGCCTACACCAGCTCTGACCGTACAAATGACCAGAACCTGCTGGCTCGTGGCCAGGGCTCCAAGGCGGAAGCCTGGGCAACAGGTCTGAAATATGACGCCAACAATATCTACCTGGCGACCATGTATTCCGAAACCCGTAAAATGACGCCAATCAGCGGTGGTTTTGCCAATAAAGCGCAGAACTTTGAAGCCGTTGCTCAGTACCAGTTTGACTTCGGTCTGCGTCCATCCCTGGGCTATGTCCTGTCAAAAGGCAAAGATATTGAAGGCGTTGGTAGCGAAGACCTGGTGAACTACATCGACGTGGGTCTGACTTATTACTTCAACAAAAACATGAACGCCTTCGTTGATTATAAAATCAACCAGCTGAACAGCGATAATAAACTCGCTATCAACAGTGACGACATCGTTGCTCTGGGTATGACTTACCAGTTCTGATGATGTTTGCCGCCTGAGGTTTTCCTGGGGCGGCCAAATATGTCGGAAGAAAACCGCGGCACTATTGCTGCGGTTTTTTTATTGCCGGCGATTAATGATTTTTTGCCAGGTGTTGATGGTCGCTATTCATGGTGATCTGCGCGTTATATTCTTTCGGCAGACGACGCGCCTGGTAGAACACCGAATTCCAGTACGGGTTATCCAGCGAAGAGCGCATGACGCCCTGGCTGCTGGAGGCGTGCAGGAAGTTGTGCTCAGTATCATAGAAACCGACGTGCATCCCGCCGCGGATACGGAAGAAGACCAGATCCCCCGGACGAAGCTGCTGTTTACTGACGCGAATGCCCATATGCAGGAGATCGCCGGTCGTGACGCGATCCATCGGTAAATTGAAGCGGTCTTTGAGCGTTCGCCAGACGAAGCCGGAACAGTCGACGCCGCTTTGCTCTGTACCGCCCCATTCATAAGGTGTGCCGTGCCAGGTATGCATCTGATCGTGAAGGGCGGCAACTACCGGAATCAGATCGTCAGATCCGCTGTCGATCGGCGCGTACTGATGCTTAGCGGCGGTTTTTGGCGGCTTTTTAGATGAAGATGAGCATCCTGCCAGGATCAAAAAAGGCACCAATAATAAGACATGGGACAGTTTGGGCTTCATATCATTATTTTCATGTTAGGGATCGGCCGTCGACTTTTATAGCTTATTCACTAGCTTGTCAGAATGATTAAACGCAAAATTTACGAAAAATTACGTACGGAAAATGCCAATTTCAGTATCGCTGAATTGGCAATAGCGGATGGAATATAAAATCAGTCATCTCATTTATTTATAAATTTTTTCTACATAAAACACTATTTAGCGCCGTGGAATAGGGTTCTTCCTATTTTTAGCTGGTGCGGCTTTTCCCCGCGTTACCATTCCTCAGCTGACGGGCAAAAACGGCGGGGGAATACCCCATCATTTTGCGAAACATCGCGGTGAAGGCCGCTGGATATTCATACCCGAGGCTGAATGCCACATCGGTAATCGTTCTTCCTTCCCGCAGTGCCGTCAGGGCGTACATCAGGCAGGCCTGCTGACGCCAGTCGCGAAAAGCCATTCCGGTCTGCTGGCGAAACTGGCGGTGAAAAGTCCGGGCGCTTTTATTGAGTCTTTCGGCCCACTGCTCCGGCGTACTGTGAATATCAGGCCGATGCAGAAAGTCGCTGCACAGCGCAGCCAGGGGGGCACTCTGCGGCAGCGGGGTAAACATTGGCAGCGGATGGGCGGCCTTTAGCTCGTGTAAAACCAGCTCGATTAGCGCCGCATCGTGTCCGGTTTCGTGATACAGCAGCGGCAGCTGGCAGGCGCTCAGCAGCAGCTGGTGCAGGAGGGGGGAAACGTGTAAAACCTCACAGCGTTCCCCGGTGCGCGGTGCCGCCTCCGGTTCGATGTACAGGCTGTGGGTGCTGACGCCCGGCATCAATACCCGGTGCGGCCGGGTGGCCGGGATCCACACGCCGCTGTAGGGCGGGACCAGCCACTGGCCGTCATCCGTTTCCACCTTCATTAGCCCGTTCATGGCATAGAGAAACTGCGCCCGGCGGTGGCAGTGACGTTCCAGCTGCGTGTTGGCCGGATAATCGCTACCCAGCGCCAGCACTCTGCGCGGGAGGTTATCGACATCGTTGACGGGAATATTGCGCATGATAACCCCCCCATGGCTTAAATTCGTAAGATGATGGCGTTTAATCGTAAGTCAGCCATATCGCTATTCTATATCGTGATTGCTCTGAATGGAGGACAATCGAATGATGTGCTGGCTTTTTCTCTGCGGTGTGGCGTGTGGCGTAACGACCTGGCTCTTTGGCTTTGGCGGTGGCTTCGTTACCGTGCCGCTGATCTCTCTGCTGGTTACCGTGGTTTGGGGGGCGCAGAGCGATGTCGGCGGGCAGGCGATGCAGATTGCGGTCGCCACTTCCGCGCTGGTGATGCTCTGCACGGCGCTGCTGGCAACCCGACGTCACCTTCGCGCCCGAACGCTCTGCTGGCATTCTCTGAGGATGATGCTCGCCGGGATTGCCCTCGGGGGGATAGCCGGTGCGCTACTGGCGCTCTCGGTAAACGGCGGATGGATCCGCGGGTTGTTCGTCGGTTATCTGCTGGTGACTATCCTCGACTGCTATTTGCGCCCGGGTTTTATGGCTCCGATCGTGCAGCGTCGCGCTCCGATAGCATCGCGCGAGCTGATGAGCGGCGGTGTGATTGGCCTGATTGCCTCATTTCTTGGCGTCGGTGGCAGCGTCATGACCGTCCCGCTGATGCGCCGTCGCGGGGCGACGATGTCGGAAGCGGCGGCGATGGCTAATCTGCTGACGCTGCCGCTGGCGGCTGGCGCAAGCGGCACGTGGCTGGTGATGGCGTGGGTGTCTCCCGGGCATCTTCCTACTGGATTTATGGGGCATATCTGGCTATCGGCTACGGCGCTACTGGTCGCCGGGAGCTGGCTGGGGCTGCGGTTGGCTGCCCGCTGGCTGGGGCGTCTGCCGGATCGCTGGCACGCGCGGGTTTATCCGCTGCTGCTGGTCGCGGTACTGCTGGTGATGAGCCTTCAGGGATTGCGATGAGGCGGTATTTATCTCACCACGGCTCACGGCATATCACCACCGATCTGCGAATCTGAACGTTTTTCCTCGCTTTTTGCTACCCTTTGCTCAGCGCACAGGCGAGTCATCCTCCTGTCATCTTCGTTAAGCATGCTCTGGCGAGCCAATTTTGCTGATTAGGGAAAATGAACGATGTCCAACAATCTGACGATATTCGATCTGGATAATACTTTGATTAAGGGCGACAGCAGCACGGTATGGAGCCGGTTTCTGGTGAGAGAGGGATGGGTAAGCGACCCGGCATATCTGGCGCGGGAAGCGATGCTGATGGACGATTACGATCGCGGAGAAATGAATATTGCCGACTACGTTGCCTTAATCCAGGCGCCGCTCATCGGTGTGCCGCAGGCGGAAGTTGATGCGCTGGTGGCCCGCTGCGTGCGTGAGGATATTATGCCGCGTGTCTACCCGCAGGCGTGGGATCTCCTGCAAACCCTGCGCGCGCAGGGCGAGCAAATTCTGGTGATTTCGGCTTCGGTGAGCCTGTTGGTTCAGGCGGTAGCCGCGGCGCTGGAAATTGAGCAGGCTTTAGGCATCGATGTGGAAATGGCAGACGGCGGCTATAGTGGGGTGATTGCCGGTACGCCAAGCTACCAGCAGGGGAAAGTGGCGCGGCTGGCGGCGTGGCAACAGGCCTGGCCGCACCATCACGGTGAGGTGACGTTCTATACCGATTCGATTAACGATCTGCCGCTGTGCCTGCATGCCGATCGTGTCCGGCTGGTCAATCCCTGCCCGCAGCTGGTGGCGGCAAATGCCCGGCACCAGTGGCCGGTGCTGGCGTGGCGGCTGTGATTTTCCCCGGAGGCGGCGTATTGAGCCGCCTCCGGGAAGTCTGCGATATCAGGATTTAAACAGCGGCACCACGCTGCCGCCAATATACCGGCGGCGCAACCAGGCGGAGAGCGTATCCATCGCCATGACCACGACAACCAGCAGCAGAGTAATAAACATCACCACGTCCCAGTTCCACAGGCGCATATTTTCCGCATAAATCAGACCGATACCGCCGGCACCGACGAAGCCTAATACCGCGGCGGAGCGGGTATTCGACTCAATCTGATACAGGCTCAACGCCAGAAACGTCGGGAAAGACTGGGTAAAAATACCAAAGCGGTGCTTTTGTAAACCGTTAGCGCCGACGGCGGTCAGCCCACGCCCCGGAGAGCGGTCAACCGCTTCATGTCCCTCCGCATACAGCCGTCCGAGCAGCCCGGTATCCTGCATAATAATGGCCAGCACCCCGGCCAGCGGCCCGAGGCCCACGGCACGAACAAAAATCAGCCCCCAGATAGCCATATCAATACCGCGAAGCACGTCAAACAGGCGACGCACCAGCAGGGCGATAAATCCGGGAATTAACCCGCGCATAATGTTACGCGCTGCGAGGAAAGAGAGCAGTAGCGCAATGACCGTCGCGGTCATTGTCCCGACGAAGACAATCGCCAGAGTGATGCCGATTTGCGTGAAATAGTAGGCAAACGGCCAGTTGAAAAAGTCATGCCAGACAAACATCCGCAGCAGATAACGGCTAATTTGCTGTAGGCCGGTAGTCAGCTGTTCGCCGCTGATGCCGAACTGCATAAAAAACCAGACGTAATAAAGTAAGCTCGCCAGCGTCAGCAGCCCGACGAAGCGCAAATAGCGCCCCTGGGCTTTATACAGCTGCCGATGCTGCCGACGACTGGCGGCGATATCCGGTTGGCTTTGCCATTGACTCATTTTTTGCCCTCAAGAACCCACTGTCGCAGGCGGCCGGACAGCATATCCAGCAGCGACACCACGATGATGATCAGCAGCAGCGTGATGCTGACCTGATCGTAACGATCCAGCTTGATGTTGGTCATCAGTTCCTGACCGATCCCGCCGGCGCCCACCAGACCCAGAATGGTTGAAGAGCGAAAGTTAATTTCCAGACGCATAAAGCCGTAGGAGAGGAAAATCGGTTTAACCTGCGGCCACAGTGCGAAACGAATACGCTGTATCGGCGAGGCCCCGCAGGCCAACAGTCCGCGTACCGGTTTGTCCTGCGCACTTTCCACCGCTTCATAAAACAGTTTGGTCAGGCTACCAATGGTGTGCAGCATCAGAGCCAGAAAACCCGGAATAGCACCAATGCCGAAAGCCATGACGAAAATGACCGCCCACGCCAGCTCCGGCATGGTGCGTAAAAAGGCCACCAGAACACGAATGGCAAAGCGCAGCGGCGGCGGCGACCAGGCATTATTGGCGGCGAGGAATGCCAGCAGGGTCGCGATAGCAACCGCGACCAGCGTGGACGCCAGCGCCAGCTGTAGCGTTTCCCAGATCAGCGGCAGCTGAATCGGCAAGCGATAGCCCCAGTAGGCCAGCGAGCCTTTGGTGTGAACATCGGCGAACAGATCGCTGACGTGGAGCGTCGGCAGCGTTTCAAACATGTAATCGAGAAAATTTGGCAGAGAGTGCCAGATGGTGAAGAGATTAAATTCGGCGGCGCTGCCAGCGGCGAAATAAAGCACCAGTAAAAGCAGAGACCAGGTAAAGGTATCGCGCTTTTGCCGCGCCCGTACCTGCTGGTAATAACGTTCAAATTCGGTGTTCGCAATATTCATACGTCGAAGGGTCTTCAGTATGCCGCCGCCTCACGCGGGCTTACACGGAGGCGGCGTTGGGGCGGGATTAACGGGCGCTCACCAGCTCGCGCTTCATATCGATAATCTGCTGGAAGTCAGCCACGCTACCCGGGCCGATATGCTGAGTACCGCCCATGGCCTTAATAAAGCAGGCGTGGTCGTTGGTATCCAGTTTTTTGATAGCAGTGATGACTTTGGCTTTGAAGTCAGCCGGCAGCGCATTGCTGACCAGGATCGGGCCGTTGGGGATCAGCGGCGATTGCCAGATGATGCGGATCTGCTTCATCAGATCCGGGTGATCCATACGAATCAGGCGGTTGAAGGCACCGACGCTGTAGCCGCTGTTGTAGTCACCAACCATTGAGGTCCAGGTCACCGCGCCCGCAAACTGGCCGTTCAGCACGCCGAGGATGTCCTGCTCGTGGCCGCCGGAGAAGGTCACGCTGGAGAAGAAGTTTTTATATTTGTCATCCGTCGTGCCGCCGAATTTTTGTTTAAAGGCGTGGTTCGGGATCAAATATCCGGACGTGGAGTCCGGGTCAGCAAAACCAAAGGCTTTGCCTTTCAGATCTTCTAACGATTTATACGGGCTGTCCGCTTTAACAATGACTACCGAGTGGTAGCCGCGGGACTTATCTTTATCATCCACGGCAATACCGACGATATCGACCGCTTTCGGGTTATTAATATATACAGAAGCGTAAGACGAAGGCGACATACTCAGCACCACGTCCACTTTACCGCCCAGCAGACCCTGGATAACGCCGGAATAGTCGGAAGAATTACGTAATTTGGTATCGACGTTCAGCTCTTTATCGAGAAACTGTTTTACACACTGGTTATCACCAATTTGCTGGGTGGCGTTCTGCCCCCCCAGGATCCCCAGGTTTAATTCTTTTGGCTGTTCCGCAGCGCCAGCCTGCCATGCCATCATTATTCCCGCGACCGCGGCGGATAGTCGAACTGCACCAGTGATATATTGTTTCATTATATTGTCCGTGTGAGTGGAAATTAATGCAATTGGCTAATTTCATCCCCGTACAGCTGATGCAGAATATCCTGAGTCAGCTGTGAGGGATGGTCGTCAAAAATAATATTGCCTTTCGCTACGCCAATAACTCGCGTGCAGTACTCTTTCACCAGTTCCACCGAGTGCAGGTTCACCATTACGCTGATGCCCTGTTCGCTGATTTCGCGCAGCACGTTCATGATGCGCTGTGTGTTTTTCGGGTCGAGAGAGGCGACCGGCTCATCGGCCAGCAAAATACCGGGGTTCTGCATCAGCGCACGACAAATCGCTACGCGCTGCATCTGCCCGCCGGAGAGGTTTTCTGCCCGCTGTAGCGCATGGGGGAGCATATTCATCCACTCCAGCAGCGATATAGCACGCGCCCGGTCGGCGTCAGGGAAGATCTTAAACAGGGATTTCAGTGTTGAAGTCTGGCTCAGGCGGCCCAGCAGCACGTTCGTCAATACGTCGAGACGCGGTACCAGACAGAAATCCTGGAATATCATGCCGCACTTGCTGCGCCAGGCGTTTAGCGCGCGGCCTTTTAGCTTCGCTACATCGTGCGGCATGCCCACTTCCGGATAGCTGAGGATCTCGCCGCCGGTGGCGCTATGGGTACCGTTCAGTACGTGTAGCAGGGTCGATTTACCGGCGCCAGAGCGGCCGATAACACCCACCAGCTCACCGGCATGGAGATCAAAACTGATGTTATCCAGCACGGTTTGTTGCGCGCTGTAAGACTTATTCAGGTTGCGCACGCTTAAGACTTTCCGCTGCCGGGCGGCATTCGGCTGACCAAAATGCGGATAATCGGTATCGGTTACCGCGGCAAGAGAGCTATTCATAAGAGCGTCCAGATTCGTCATTAAACTGGGCACTATTAATGGCGTTTTATGTGATCGTTATATGACGGTAAGACGAAAGAACGGTGAACGGTGAGGTTATTGCGAAAGCAGGTTTGGCCAATCTACCGGGCAGACTGGGCGGGAAGCGCCCCTGACGCAAGGCGCCAGGGGCGCACAGGCGGCGCATGAATGCGCCGCCGTGTCTTATCCGCGGGCGTAACGTCTGTCGGCGTTGCCACGGATAAAACGGCGGTTTTCCAGCAGGCTCAGACCGCAGCACAACAGGTAATACACCGCGCCGGTAAAGACAAAAATCGCCAGCGGGTAGATTTGTACCCGGTTATTCACCTGGCCGGCAACGGTGGTGAGCTCCGGTACGTTGACAATAAACGCCAGCGACGTGTCTTTCAGCAGGTTGATAAAAATCCCGACCAGCGAGGGCTGAACGTTACGCAGCGCCTGTGGCAGCAGGATTAAACGCAGCGCCTGCCCGGCGGAGAAGCCCTGAGTTCGTGCCGCTTCAAATTGTCCGGCGGGTAACGATTGCAGCCCCGCCAGCACCGAGTGCATCACCGAAGCGGCGGTAAACCACGCCAGCGCCAGCGTGACCGTCACCGCACCCGGCAAATCGCTCCCGGTCAGCATCGGCAGCAGATACCAGAGCCAGAAAATAACGAAAATAAGCGGGATACCGCGAATCATCTCCGCCCACAGGAACAGCAGGCGACGGACCAGTCCGCCGTAACGCCAGGCGGCGCCTGCCAGCAAAATGCCGAGGGGAAGTGCCAGCGCCGCGGCACCGATCGCCATCATCAGCGTCAGCGCAACGCCTCCGGGAATCCCCTCCGCCAGCCGTCCCCACAGCAGGTAATCGAGATTATCGACGATGACTGCCAGATTAGCGTTCATGCTGGGTGCTCCTGTGCTGCATTTTCCCCGGGCCAAGGCGCGCCAGCGCCAGACCCATAACGACCCCGAGCGCCAGATACAGCACCGTACCAACGGCGAAGGCTTCCAGCGCGTGGGCGTTATAGCTTTCGATTTGCCGCACCTGGTAGGTCAGTTCGGCGAAGCCGATACCGCTGGCGAGCGACGAAAGCTTCATCAGGTTCAGATACTGACCGATAATCGGTTGCCAGGCGTTCGCCAGTCCCTGTGGCAGCAGTATATGGCGCAGCTCACTCCATGGCGTGAAGCCCTGAGAGAGCGCGGCTTCACGCTGGCCGTGGCTGACGGCGCGCAGCCCCGAAGCGATCTCTTCCACTAAAAACGCCGAGGTGAATACTCCCAGTCCCCACATCGAGCAGAGAAACTCCGGGGTTAGCCACCAGACATTACCCGGCAGAATGGACCAGGGATGATCGGCATTAATGAAATCCTTTGCCGGCAGCGGCAGCAGATTCCAGGCAGCGAAATACCAGAACAGCAGTTGAACCAACAGCGGAGTATTACGAAACAGCGAGACCCAGCAGGCCACCAGGCCGCGTCCGGCGCTGCCGCCGCCTAGTCGCAGCCCCAGCAGCAAAACGGCCAGGACCGTGGCCAGCAGTATCCCGGCGACGCTGACCCACACGGTGGTGAGAAATCCGGAGATGATCCACTCTAACGGCTGCCCGCTCAGTACGCCGTGCCAGTCGAGAACAGGAGTCACTCGAGACTCTCCTGGTGCAGCGGATTGAGCACCTTTTGCAGAAAACGACGCGTACGAGCGTGCTGTGGCCGGGCGAAAAAATCCGCCGGGGGAGCGACTTCTAGAATATCGCCGCCGTCGATAAACACGACCCGGTCCGCAATTTCGCGGGCAAACTGCATCTCGTGCGTCACCACCACCATGGTGATGCCGCTGTGCGCCAGCGCCTTCATGACCAGCAGCACTTCGCCGATCATTTCCGGATCGAGCGCCGAGGTCGGCTCATCGAAGAGAATAATTTGCGGGGATGACGCGAGGGCGCGAGCAATGGCCACGCGCTGTTGCTGGCCACCGGAGAGCTGGGAAGGCATTTGCTGCGCCTTATCCTCCAGCCCGACCTGCTGGAGCAACGCCAGCGCACGTTCATGAGCGGCGGGTTTTGCCCAGCCGTGTACGCGCTCCAGCGCCAGGGTGATATTTTCCTGTGCCGTCAGGTGGGCATAGAGATTGAACTGTTGGAAAACAAAGCCCACGCGGCTGCGTAGCTGGCGCAGCGCGCTGCCCGTAAGATGGCGGGTGGGTTTACCGTCGATCAGGATCTCGCCTCCGCTGAGGGATTCGAGCTGGTTGATCAGACGGATCAGCGTTGATTTCCCCGATCCGGATGGGCCGAGGATCGCCACCACTTCCCCCGGTTCGACCTGCAGATCGATGCCGTTGAGCACCTGATGGTCGCCATAGCGTTTTGCTGCCTGACGGAATTCAATGCTGGCGCGCTGCAAATGCGAAAAATCCGCGGACGAAGCCGCGGAGCGTGAAAACAGACCCGATAACATATTATTTAGCTTCTATGGTAAACGCACGCGGCTGTGGAGTTTTGGTGGCAGGGCCAAACCAGACATCATAGATTTTCGCGGCCTGGCCCGATTTTTCCAGGTTGACCAGCTCGTCGTTGACCGCTTTCAGCAGCGCCGGTTCGCCTTTCTTCACGCCAACGCCGATTTCCTCTTTGCTCAGCAAATCGGGGATGATTTTAAAGTTGGCTTTATCCGGTGCCTCTGCCAGCAGGCCGGCCAGAATGGTGCTGTCCTGGGTGATGGCCTGGACATTGCCGTTACGTAGGGCGGTCAGCGCCAGCGGAATATCATCATAGGAGAGCACACGGGACTGCGGGAAACGTTGATGTAAAGCCTGTTCACCGGTAGTGCCTTTTACCGCCCCGATCCGCGCTTTGCTGTAGCTTTCAAGCTGATCCGCTGATTTGGCCGGAACGAGGAACTGCTGGCCGGTGACAAAGTACGGAGTTGAGAAATCAATGACCTGTGCGCGTTCCGGGGTAATGGTAATGTCGGCGACGATCAGGTCAGCCTTCCCGGATTGCAGCAGTGGAATACGGTTGGCCGGGTTGGTGGCAACCAGTTCCAGCTTCACCCCGAGCGATTTTGCCAGCGCCTGGGCGAAGTCAACGTCATAGCCTACGAGCTGGTGAGTTTTAGGGTCGACCGAACCAAACGGCGGGTTCGCATCGAAGGTGGCGATTTTCACGACGCCGGCGGCTTTGATATCTGCCAACTGGTCTGCCTGAGCCTGGACGGTCAGCGCCAGCATACCCAGTGCCAACGCGATTTTTGTTTTTGTGATGCGCATGATTATTTCCCCTGAATCCCTGTTTTTATGTTGTGGCTGTTACGCTCCCACACATTCACCGCGCCGGGCAAAGAAGAAAAAGTTCTTATTTATAGCGAAAAAGAACTTAGAGAGTGCATGGGTATTTTCCGGCGGCGCTGCGCTGACCGGCTACGGGCTCACCGCGATGCAGCACCGTCTCCGGGGCACAGTGGGATGGGGGCGATATGCGTCTTCCGGGATAGAAAACCCGGAATTGATATTTCCAGGCTTGCGCCATCTGTGGTTGAAATACGGTCAGGCACATCGCTTCCCACGGAGGAAAAATGAAAGTAGCACTATGGCAACGATTAACGCGCTGGCTGGCTTTTTTATCTAACGGAGAAGCCGGGCAGCAGGATACCCAACGAATGATGGAGGCAATATTGCCGGTCGCCAGCCTTTACGGCGTGGATATCGGCAATGTTGAAACACGGTGGTTCCGTCATGATAAAACATACTGAGCGACGCTGGACGCGTGAAGCCTACTGGAACGAGGTGTGCTTTGTGTAGCGCGAGGCTGCTGGAGGTTGCGGCGAGCGGGATGCCATGCCGCAGCCTCCAGCAGCTTTAATTCTGCTTCATCCCCAGCGGTTTCACCCTGCCATGCAGAGCCGGGTTATCGCTCTCATCCTTAAGTCGCACGCCGGTCAGACGACGTAAAAAAGCCTGCTCCAGCAGCCACGCCAGCTTAAAGGCGGCGGCATCATAACTCAGCCCGTCCGGGCGAATATTCGAAATACAGTTCCGCTCCGACTCCAGCCTCTGGCGATGCGGTTGCCAGGTCAGGTAGACACCAAGGCTATCTGGCGAAGAGAGCCCCGGCCGCTCGCCGATTAATATTGCCACCGCCCGGGCCTTCAGCGTTTCACCAATATCATCTCCCAGCGCCACTCGCGACTGATGCGCAAGCACCACTGGCGCGAGGCTGATGCCCAGCGTTTGCAAATAAGGCTGCAGCGCGCGAATCAGCGGCAGGGCCTGACGATGCACGGCATACGACGACAGTCCGTCGCCAATCACCAGCAGCAGATCCGCCGGACGTACGCCGCTGGCAGCCAGATCGCTGCGACTGGACTCATCCAGCCGGCGCCCCAGATCGGGGCGGTTAAGGTAAATATGCCGATCGCCGGCGGCGCTGTGTACCGTTAGCGATGACAGCCCCATCTCCGCCAGCGGCGCTTCCAGCAGCTCGCTTTCAAACGGCCGATGAATCGCATCGCGCGCCCTGGCGTGGGCAAGGCCAAAATTGAGCACTTCGCGCGTGGGGAGACTGGCGCCGCTGCGCCCCAGCGCTATCCGCGCATCGGTAAATTCACGCAGCGGGCTCCAGGCATCGGGTCGGTTCATACTGGTGCTCCTTGCGGCAGGACGGAGAGCAGCGGATGGCGGGCATCGGTCAGGCGCAGCGTACCATCGGGGTCGATAATGCGCATTTTTGCCAGCCAGGCGGCAAACTCGGGAGCGTGCTTTAAGCCGAGCAAGCGGCGGGCGTACAGCGCATCATGAAAGGACGTGCTCTGGTAGTTGAGCATAATGTCGTCCGCGCCCGGTACGCCGATTAAGAAGGTCAGTCCGGCGGTGCACAGCAGGGTCAGCAGGGTGTCCATATCATCCTGATCCGCTTCGGCGTGGTTGGTATAACAGACGTCGCAGCCGATAGGCAGCCCCATCAGCTTGCCGCAGAAATGATCTTCCAGACCGGCGCGGATAATCTGCTTACCGTCGTAGAGATATTCCGGGCCGATAAAACCGACCACCGTATTCACCAGCAGCGGATCAAAATGGCGGGCAACCGCATAGGCCCGTGCTTCACAGGTCTGTTGATCGACACCGTGATGCGCATTGGCGGATAGGGCGCTTCCCTGACCGGTTTCAAAATACATCACATTGTTGCCAAGGGTACCGCGATTGAGGCTTAGCGCGGCCTCGCGCGCCTCCTGCAGCAAGGCCAGGTTAATACCGAAACCGCTGTTGGCCGCTTCGGTCCCTGCGACCGACTGAAAGACCAGATCGACCGGCGCCCCGCGCTCAATCAGCTGCAGGGTGTTAGTGACGTGGGTCAGAATGCAGGACTGGGTAGGGATGGCGAAGCGCTGAATAATATCGTCGAGCATATGGTTGAGCTGCGCCAGCACCGGCAGGCTGTCGCTTGCCGGGTTGATACCGATAACCGCATCGCCCGCACCGTACAGCAGCCCGTCAAGCATGCTGGCGGCGATGCCCTTCATATCATCCGTCGGATGATTGGGCTGCAGACGGACGCTAAGATGCCCCGGCAGGCCAATCGTATTGCGAAAGCGGGTAATGACCCGGCACTTGCTGGCGGCGAGGATCAGATCCTGATTGCGCATCAGCTTGCTGACCGCTGCCGCCATTTCCGGCGTGATCGCTCGCGCAACCTGCTGCAAGGTGGCGGTATCGGTGGCGTCATCCAGCAGCCAGTCGCGAAAATCCCCGACCGTCAGGTGCCGGATGGCGGCAAATCCATCGGCATCGTGGGTGTCGATAATCAGCCGGGTGACCTCATCCTGCTCATACGGGATCGGCGGATTGGCCAGGATCTCGCTCAGCGGGACATCCGCCAGCGCTATCTTCGCTGCCATACGTTCTTCCGCACTATCGGCGATAACGCCCGCCAGCGCGTCACCGGAACGCGCCGGCGACGCTTTAGCCATCAGCGTTTTCAGACTATCAAAGCGCCAGACCTGGCCCGATAGCGTTGTTTTATACATGCTGCCTCCTCAGGAGACTATGCGCAGCTGTGGGTCCGCCAGCGCACGTTCGCGGGAAGACGCGGTTTTCCGAAACCACAGGTAGCCTCCCAGCATCATTGCCGCAAAAATCAGCGCCAGCAGCGGGTTATACCAGACCATCGCGACCAGGCAGAGTACCGCCATCGCCAGGGCGAAGGCCGGTGCCCACGGGTAGAGGGGCGCGCGGAACGGGCGAATCAAATTCGGCTCGCTGCGGCGCAGCTTAAACAGCGCCGCCATCGAGGTGATATACATAACAATAGCGCCAAATACCGACATCGTGACGATGCAGGCGGTCAGGGGCATGCCGCTGATGGTGATCAGCGAGTCGGAGAAAATGGCGGCCATGCCAACGACGCCGCCGGCGAGGATCGCCAGATGCGGTGTGCGGGTGCGACGGTTGAGCGTGGCAAGACCGGCGGGCAGATATCCCGCCCGCGCCAGGGAGTAAATCTGCCGCGAATAGCCCATGATGATGCCGTGAAACGAAGCCACCAGACCGAATAACCCCAGCCAGACCAGCATATGCAGCCAGCCGCTGCTGTTACCCACCACCATTTTCATGGCCTGCGGCAGCGGGTCGTTGATGTTGGCCAGCGCGCGCCAGTCGCCAACGCCACCGGCAAACACCATCACGCCAATCGCCAGCACGGTGAGGGTCAGAATGCCGCCGCCCAATGCGCGGGGAATGGTGCGCTGCGGATCTTTTGCCTCTTCGGCCGCCATCGATGCGCCTTCAATCGCCAGAAAGAACCAGATAGCAAAGGGAATGGCGGCAAACATTCCCGGCAGCGCCAGGCCGCTGAAGCTCTCCGCGCCGGCCCAGCCGTTGGCGGTAAAGTGGCTCCATGAGAAGCCCGGTGCGACAACGCCCATAAAGACCAGCAGCTCGAAGATTGCCAGCAGGGTGACAATCAGTTCGAAAGTGGCGGCGATGCCGACGCCGAGAATATTCAGAGTCATAAAGATAACGTAGGCACCGCAGGCCACCCATTTCGGGTCCAGCGACGGGAACTGAACGTTAAGATAGGCGCCGATCGCCATGGCAATCGCCGGGGGAGCAAAGACAAATTCAATCAGGGTGGCGAAGCCGGCAATAAAGCCGCCGGTGGGGCCGAAGGCGCGATAGGCGTAGGCGAATGGCCCGCCGGCGTGCGGTATGGCGGTCGTCAGCTCGGTAAAGCTGAAGATAAAGGCGCAGTACATGGCGGCAATTGCCAGCGCCACAATCAAGAAGCCCAGCGTCCCGGCCTGCGACCAGCCGTAGCTCCAGCCAAAATATTCGCCTGAGATAACCAGCCCGACGGCTATTCCCCATAAACGGAAACTGCCGAGCGTTCTTTTTAATGTCGTGGTTTGCTCTGTCATAATCGCTGCCTCGCCAGATGAAGATAAGCGGACGCTGCAAAGAGGATGCCAGGACGTGGCCCGCGTCAGCAGTCCGTCCGGCGGCGAGAAATGAGCGAAAATGGGGCAGCATGAGGGGCAATGACGCGACGGGATGGTGCAGGGCGCTTTGCATTTTACGAGGTGGCAGGGTATAACAGACCTTCTTTGGATGTTTAGATGTCCATACGTTTAGAAGGTAATATGCAAACAACACAACAAGAAGGTGGGCAGTTAAAGCGCACCATGAAGACGCGCCATTTGATCATGCTGTCATTGGGTGGCGTCATTGGCACAGGGTTATTCTTCAATACCGGCTATATCATCTCCACGACCGGCGCGGCGGGTACGCTGCTGGCCTATCTGATTGGCGCGCTGGTAGTCTGGCTGGTAATGCAGTGTCTGGGGGAGCTGTCGGTGGCAATGCCGGAAACCGGCGCCTTTCACGTCTATGCCGCACGCTATCTCGGACCGGCGACCGGTTATACCGTGGCGTGGCTCTACTGGCTGACCTGGACGGTGGCGCTGGGTTCAAGTTTTACCGCCGCCGGATTTTGCATGCAGTACTGGTTTCCACAGGTGCCGGTGTGGGTCTGGTGCGTTCTGTTTTGCGTGCTGATCTTCGGCCTCAACGTCATTTCTACCCGCTTCTTCGCCGAAGGTGAATTCTGGTTTTCACTGGTGAAGGTCATCACTATCATCGCCTTTATTATTCTCGGCGGCGCTGCCATCTTTGGCTTTATTCCCATGCAGGATGGTTCGCCGGCGCCTGGCTTGCACAACATTACCGCCGAAGGCTGGTTTCCCCACGGTGGACTGCCGATTCTGATGACTATGGTGGCGGTGAATTTCGCCTTCTCCGGGACCGAGCTTATCGGTATCGCTGCCGGTGAGACGCAAAATCCCCATCAAGTTATCCCGGTCGCTATCCGCACGACCATTGCACGGCTGATTATCTTTTTTATCGGCACCGTCTTTGTGCTGGCGGCGCTGATCCCGATGCAGCAGGCGGGGGTGGAAAAAAGCCCGTTTGTGCTGGTATTCGAAAAGGTGGGTATTCCCTATGCGGCCGACATTTTTAACGTTGTGATCCTGACGGCTATTCTCTCGGCGGCGAACTCCGGGCTGTATGCCTCCGGGCGGATGCTGTGGTCGCTGTCGAATGAAAAGACGCTGCCGGCCTGTTTTGCCAAAGTGAACAAGAACGGGGTGCCGCTGACCGCGCTGTCGGTCAGTATGCTGGGCGGCGTACTGGCGCTGTTTTCCAGCGTGGTGGCGCCGGATACGGTCTTTGTCGCGCTGTCGGCTATCTCCGGCTTTGCGGTGGTGGCGGTATGGATAAGTATCTGTGCATCGCACTTTATGTTCCGTCGCCGCCATCTCCAGCAGGGCAAAGCGCTGAGCGAGCTGCACTATCGCGCGCCCTGGTACCCGCTGGTACCGGTGCTGGGCTTTATTTTGTGCCTGGTGGCCTGTGTGGGGCTCGCCTTTGATCCCAGCCAGAGAATTGCGCTGTGGTGCGGGATCCCGTTCGTCGCCCTGTGTTATGGTGCGTACTATCTGACTCGTTCACGGACATTGACCCAGGAGCTTCAACATGACGCAGAATAATCCGTTAACCACGGTCCTCGCCAGCCAGCCCTTTGTGCTGCTGGATGGTGCGATGGCGACGGAGCTGGAAGCGCGCGGCTGCAATCTCGCCGATAGCCTGTGGTCGGCGAAGGTGCTGCTGGACAATCCAGAGCTTATCCGTGAAGTTCATCTTGATTACTTTCGCGCCGGCGCGCAGGTGGCGATCACCGCCAGCTATCAAGCCACCCCAGAAGGGTTTGCCGCACGCGGGCTGGATGAGACACAGTCGAAGGCCCTGATTAGCAAAAGCGTTGAGCTGGCGCGAAAGGCGCGGGAAGCCTATTTGGCGGAAAACCCGCAGGCGGGTACGCTGCTGGTTGCCGGCTCCGTAGGGCCGTACGGCGCGTTTCTTGCCGATGGTTCTGAATATCGCGGTGATTATGTGCGCAGCGACGAAGCGTTTCAGGCGTTCCATCGCCCGCGTGTCGAAGCTCTGCTGGACGCCGGAGTGGATCTCCTGGCCTGTGAAACGCTGCCGTCGTTTGCCGAAATTCATGCGCTGGCGACGCTGCTTACCGAGTATCCGCGCGCTCGCGCCTGGTTCTCATTTACCCTGCGCGACAGCGAACACCTGAGCGACGGCACGCCGCTGCGGGAAGTGCTGGCAACGCTGGCGGACTATCCGCAGGTGGTGGCTGTGGGCATTAACTGTATCGCCCTGGAAAATACCACCGCTGCGCTGGCGCATCTGCACAGCCTGACCGCGCTGCCGCTGGTGGTCTACCCCAACTCCGGCGAGCATTACGACGCGCAGAGCAAAACCTGGCATCACCACGGAGAAAGCTGCGCCAGTCTGCAGGATTATCTGCCGCAGTGGCTGGCGGCTGGGGCAAAGCTGATTGGCGGCTGTTGCCGGACGACGCCTGACGATATTGCTGCCCTCGCGGCAAAACGCTGATCCATCATCCGGCTGCGGTGCCATGCGCCGCGGCCGGGAAACATCCTTTCCTCTCTTTCCCTCTTTTTATCTATCCTTTGCCACTCTTTTTCTAATGACGCTTTGGAATTAGCCAGAATTTTTAATTACTTCATCAAACGCATCAGGCCGGAAATACTGCACCCATAACAGACATACCTCTTAATGAAGTATGACGAGAACAAGGGGAAGCAGACTCTATGGCACTGACATCGCGTTTCACACTTTTTGCAGCACTGGCCTTCGCCGCTTTTCAGGCTCAGGCGGTCAACGTTACCGTGGCTTATCAAACTTCTGCTGAACCGGCGAAAGTCGCCCAGGCGGATAACACCTTCGCCAAAGCAAGCGGGGCAACCGTTGACTGGCGCAAATTCGACAGCGGCTCAAGCATCGTGCGTGCGCTGGCTTCCGGGGATGTGCAAATTGGCAATCTCGGCTCCAGTCCGCTGGCGGTGGCCGCCAGCCAGCAGGTGCCGATTGAAGTCTTCCTGCTGGCCTCGAAGCTCGGTAACTCCGAAGCGCTGGTGGTGAAAAAGAACATCAGCAAACCGGAGGATCTGATCGGCAAACGCATCGCGGTGCCGTTTATTTCCACAACCCATTACAGCCTGCTTTCGGCGCTCAAACACTGGGGCATTAAGCCGGGCCAGGTGCAGATTATCAACCTGCAGCCGCCGGCGATTATTGCCGCCTGGCAGCGCGGAGACATTGACGGTGCCTACGTCTGGGCCCCGGCGGTGAACGAACTGGAAAAAGAGGGCAAAGTATTGACCGACTCATCCCTGGTGGGGGAGTGGGGCGCGCCAACGCTGGACGTCTGGGTGGTACGCAAAGATTTTGCCGAGAAACACCCTGAGATTGTGAAAGCTTTTGCAAAGAGCGCTATCGATGCCCAGCAGCCGTACATCGCTAACCCGGAAGCGTGGCTGAAGCAGCCGGACAATATCAGCAAGCTATCGCGTCTGAGCGGCGTACCGGATGCTGATGTTCCGGTGCTGGTGAAAGGGAATACCTACCTGACTGCTGCGGAGCAGGTGCAGGCGCTGAATGGCCCGGTAAACCAGGCGATTGTCGACACGGCGAAGTTCCTCAAAGAGCAGGGTAAAGTCCCGGCGGCCGGTAGTGACTACAGCCAGTACGTCACCGACCGCTTTGTGAAGTAACAGGAGGTCACGATGCTGCATATCTCGCATCTTTCCGCTGACTACGGCGGTAAACCAGCGCTGGCGGATATCAACCTGACGCTGGACAGTGGCGAATTGCTGGTGGTCCTCGGGCCATCCGGCTGCGGTAAAACCACGTTGCTGAACCTGATTGCCGGATTCGTGCCTTATCAACACGGCAGCATCACTCTCGAAGGCCGGCAGGTCGAAGGGCCGGGAGCCGAACGCGGCGTGGTTTTTCAGCATGAAGGTCTGCTGCCGTGGCGCAACGTACAGGATAATGTCGCGCTGGGGCTACAGCTGGCGGGCGTGGAGAAAACCGAACGCCGGGAAACCGCGGCGCGGATGCTGAAGAAGGTCGGGCTGGAAGGGGCCGAAAAACGCTTTATCTGGCAGCTCTCCGGCGGCCAGCGTCAGCGGGTCGGGATTGCCAGAGCGCTGGCGGCAAACCCGCAGCTGCTGTTGCTGGATGAGCCGTTTGGCGCGCTGGATGCCTTTACCCGCGAACAGATGCAAACCCTGCTGCTCGGCCTGTGGCACGAGACCGGCAAACAGGTCCTGCTGATTACGCATGATATTGAAGAGGCGGTATTTATGGCCACCGAGCTGGTGCTGCTGTCTCCGGGGCCGGGCCGGGTACTGGAGCGACTGCCGCTGAATTTTGGCCGTCGATTTGTCGCCGGTGAGTCCTGCCGCAGCATTAAATCGGACCCACAGTTTATCGCTCAGCGTGAATATGTTCTGAGCCGGGTATTTGAACAACGGGAGGCCTTCTCATGAGCGTGGTGATGAATGACAAACCGCAGCCGCGAGTGCGGACGCTGAAGTGGCGCTGGCCCCTTTCCCGTCAACTGACGCTGAGTTTCGCCACGCTGGTCGTGCTGGTGGCCGTCTGGTGGGGCGTTACCGCCTTACAGCTGATTAGCCCGCTGTTTCTCCCGCCGCCCCAGCAGGTATTGCAGAAACTGATCGCCATTGCCGGGCCCCAGGGATTTATGGATGCCACGCTCTGGCAGCATCTGGCGGCGAGCCTGGCGCGGATCGCGATCGCCCTGGTTGCGGCGACGATCCTCGGCGTACCGGTCGGGATCGCGATGGGGCTGAGTCCGGCGATCCGCGGGATTCTCGATCCGCTGATCGAGTTGTACCGTCCGGTGCCGCCGCTGGCGTGGCTGCCGCTGGTCATTATTTGGTTCGGGATTGGTGAAACGCCAAAAATCTTACTGATTTATCTCGCGATTTTTGCCCCGGTGGTGATGTCGACGCTGGCAGGAGTGAAAAGTGCCCAGCAGGTACGTATCCGCGCCGCGCAATCCTTAGGCGCCAGCCGGGCGCAGGTGCTGTGGCGGGTTATTTTGCCCGGCGCATTACCGGAAATTCTCACCGGCCTGCGTATTGGGCTCGGCGTGGGCTGGTCAACGCTGGTGGCCGCGGAGCTAATTGCCGCCACCCGTGGATTGGGTTTTATGGTGCAATCCGCCGGGGAATTCCTCGCGACCGACGTGGTGCTGGCCGGGATTGCGGTCATTGCGATCGTCGCCTTTTTGTTAGAACTGGGACTGCGCGCGTTGCAGCGCCGCCTGACGCCCTGGCATGGAGAAATACAATGAGTGAACGTCTGAGCATTACCCCGCTGGGGCCGTCTATTGGCGCACAAATTAGCGGGGCCGATCTGGCTCGCCCGCTGAGCGATAACCAGTTTGAACAGCTGTATCACGCGGTATTGCGTCACCAGGTTGTGTTCCTGCGCGGGCAGCGTATCACCCCGCAGCAGCAGCGCGACCTCGCCCTGCGTTTCGGCGATCTGCATATTCATCCGGTTTATCCCCATGCCCCGGGCGTGGATGAAATCATTGTGCTGGACACTCACGACGATAACCCGCCGGATAACGACAACTGGCATACCGACGTGACCTTCATTGAGACCCCGCCGGCCGGGGCGATTCTGGCGGCGAAAGAGCTGCCTGCGACCGGGGGGGATACACTGTGGACCAGTGGCGTAGCGGCCTACGAGGCGCTTTCCGAACCTTTCCGCCAGTTGTTAAGCGGCCTGCGGGCGGAGCATGATTTCCGTAAATCGTTCCAGGAGTATAAATACCGTACCACGGAAGAGGAGCATCAGCGCTGGCTGGAGGCGGTGAGCAAGAATCCGCCGCTGCTGCACCCGGTGATAAGAACCCATCCGGTGACCGGCAAGCAGGCGCTGTTTGTCAACGAAGGGTTCACCACCCGCATTGTCGATGTGACGCAAAAAGAGAGCGAGGCGCTGCTCAGCTTCCTGTTTGCCCACGTCACAAAGCCTGAATTTCAGGTCCGTTGGCGCTGGCAGCCTGACGATGTTGCAATCTGGGATAACCGGGTGACGCAGCACTATGCCAATGCCGACTATCTGCCACAGCGGCGGATTATGCACCGGGCAACTATCCTGGGGGATAAGCCGTATTATCGGGCAGGATAAGTCCCGGGCTACGGGTTTGCCGCGATGCTGTGACCCTGTAGCCCGGACAGGCACGATGCGCCGCCTCCAGGAGGCGGTGTTATGCCGACTTTTCAGAGTCCAGATGCACCCCGATATAGCGCTGATACCGGTTAGCTTTCAGATAGGTCAAATCCACCAGCACCAGGCCATCGACGCAGTTGTTGAAATCCGGGTCGCTGCCGAAGTCGATAAACTGTACGCCGCCCGGTTCACAGACTTCAGAATACTGCTTATACAGCGGCGGAATCGCACAGCCGAGGTTGCCCAGCAGCGACTTCAGCCGCGTGAGATCCTCGTTATAATCCTCACCGCCAAACTGTGCCAGCACCTCGGGGAGTGACGCGGGATAAGGACAACGGGATTCCGCCAGCGGATGCGTGGCCGGGAACCACAGACGATAAAAGGTCACCAGCAAATCGCGAGCTGCCGGTGGCAAACCGCCGGAAATGGAGACCGGGCCGAACAGATAGCGGTAGTGCGGATAGCGCGCCAGGTAGGCCCCGATGCCGGACCACAAATAATCCAGCCCACGTCGCCCCCAGTAGCGCGGCTGAATAAAGCTGCGGCCCAGTTCAATACCGTGGGTGAGGATATCCTCCATCCGCGCGTCGTAATGGAACAGGCTGTAGCTATAGATCCCTTCCAGCCCACGTTTTTCCAGCTGTAAGGCGGTGGGCATAAAACGATAGGCGCCGACAATTTCCAGGTCGTCTTCATCCCACAGAATCAGGTGCAGGTAATCATCATCATACCCGTCAACGTCGCGGCGTTTACCGCTGCCTTCACCAACCGCGCGAAAGGCAATTTCTCGCAGGCGGCCCAGCTCACGCAGCAGCGGCGCATCATCCTGGCCACGGCGCTGCCACAGGTAGATAGTTTTGCCATCCGCCGTGCGCCCAAGGCATTCCGTCTGGCTGAGCTCGCGCTTAAGCAGGGCGCGATCTTCGGGACGCGCAATCGCGCTTTCCGTTTTAAATATGCCCGGCATGCCTTTACCCAGCCGTTCAACATGGCGATAGCAGCGGTCCGCCAGATCGCGAGGCGGCGTTTGCGCGCTGTACCAGGAGGACCAGGCAATTTGTTGGCCAATACCAATCGGCAGACTCGTGTCGCGGCGGCGGAACATTTGTTGCATCAGCAACAGCAGCGGCAGGTTGTCGGAGATCAGGGTACTGGCGTAAAAGAGCGCGCTGTTGTGTGCGCGAATCCATACCGGGAGCAACGGGGCACGGTATTTAGCCGCCATCTTGATAAATCCAGAGTGCCATTTTTTGTCGCGGATCCCTCGTCGCGTCAGGCGCGAGACTTCTCCCGCCGGGAAAAAGATCAGCACGCCGCCGTTTTGAAGCTGATTATCCATTTGCTGTAGCGCGGCTTTGGCGGTGCGGCCATTGATGTTGTCGACGGGAATAAACAGCGAGCTGAGCGGCTCAAGATGGGTTAACAGGCGGTTAGTCACGACTTTGACATCGCGACGTACGCGGGAAACGGCATACAGAAGTGCGAGGCCGTCAAGCGTACCGGTGGGATGGTTCGCGATAATCACCAGCGGGCCGTGTTCGGGGATTTGTTCCAGATCGTGTGCCGGAATGGCGCAGCGGATATTAAGATGTTCGAGCACCTGTTCGACCGTATCAAGCCCTTTCAGGTGGCGATGGCGAGCGGCAAATTGTTGAAACTCTTCCTCATGGAGTAATTTTTTGAGTAGTTTTTTTTGCCAGGGGGCAGGCCTCGCCTGAGGCCACAGGTCGTCGAGTACATTGTCGAGACTAAACATAGCGCTTCCTCCTCCGTCCTGCCCAGACAGTAGAAGGTGCAAATGTCGCTCAGATTACAGTTGAGTGAAGATTTGGGATTGGACCTGATTGCGCGGCTTCTGCTCGCCAGGTAACTGCCGCCCGATGGTGACATGCGAAAAAATGCGCGTGATTTTCCACCATGATACCGGTCCTGGCCAATCGCCTTCTAACCTGGGGGAATGGATCTCACAACGTTTACGCGGGCATCCGCTGGTTGCTTATCGTCATCATTACAGGAACGGTGGAACCTGGTTTTTTTACCGTCAATTTACGAGACTGAAAGTGCCGGATTTTGGTTCAGCGCGTCGAGCCAGGCGATAGCGATGGTGCGCAAGCGACAACCTTTTGTTATTGGCGCCTGTCCGGGCTACGGCATTGCAGAGAACCCGAAGCCCGGTCAGCGCAGCGCCACCGGGAGAGTGGTCAGGGGATTAGCGCAGGATTTTCTTTTCCGCCAGATCGAGAGCGAAATAGCTGAAGATCAGATCCGCACCGGCACGCTTGATGGCACCCAGACTTTCCAGAACCACTTTTTCTTCGTCGATAGCGCCGGCCTGAGCGGCAAACTTGATCATCGCGTATTCGCCGCTGACCTGGTAGGCCCCGATGGGCAAATCGCTGCGCTCGCGGATGTCGCGCAGGATATCAAGATAGGCGCCGGCCGGTTTGACCATCAGGCAATCTGCGCCCTGGGCTTCATCCAGCAGAGATTCGCGAATCGCTTCCCGGCGGTTCATCGGGCTCATCTGATAGGTTTTACGATCGCCTTTCAGCGCGGTACCGGCTGCTTCACGGAACGGGCCGTAGAACGAAGAGGCAAATTTAGTGGAGTAGGACATGATAGCCGTATGGGTAAAACCGGCGGCGTCCAGCGCCTGGCGAATAGCCTGTACCTGGCCGTCCATTGCGGCGGAAGGCGCAATAAAGTCGGCGCCTGCTGCTGCCGCCACGACCGCCTGCTTGCCGAGATTCACCAGGGTCGCATCATTGTCGACGCCGTGATCACACAATACGCCGCAGTGGCCGTGCGAGGTGTACTCACAGAAGCAAGTATCGGACATCACAATCATCTCCGGTACCGCATCCTTACTGATACGTGACATTCGAGCCACCAGGCCGTTTTCATTCCAGGCATCGCTGCCGGTCGCATCGGTGTGGTGGGAAATACCGAAAGTCATCACCGAGCGAATACCGGCGTTAGCGATGCGCTCGATTTCACGAGCCAGATATTTTTCCGGAATACGCATCACGCCAGGCATGGCTTCGATGGCTTTGTAATCGTCGATTTCTTCTTCAACAAAGATCGGCAACACCAGGTCATTCAAACTCAGTGTTGTCTCTTCAAACATGGCGCGCAGCGAAGCGGATTGACGCAAGCGGCGGGGGCGAGTGATTAAATCTGTCATGGTTTGCCTGATTTTGTGAAATGAAAACAACTAGTCTAACTGAAATCCCGGCGGGATGTTTCGCCAAAGGAAGCATTATGCCTGCGTTCCTTTGGCTCTCTGGTCTGTGATGGCGATCAGGATTCCGGGATCGGCGCCGGCTGCCCGCCGCTGAGTTCGCTGACCAGATCGTTGATACCGTTGCTCATGTTGCTAAAGCGGGTCAGCGATGAACGAGTGACCACCACAAATGCGCCAACATTCGCCTGTGGATTCATGGCCATATAGGTAATGAACCCGCCGCCGCCGCCGGTCTTCTGAATAATCCCCGGGTGGCCATCTTTCGGCTTCATATAAACCCAGCCGAGACCCAGAGCGTCGGCTTTACCCGGTACGTCCATACCGATAACGCGGGTCAGCTGGCTCCGTTGATAAATCAGCGTTTGCATCCGGTCAGCCTGCTGCCCACGGGTATAGAAATCAGAGGAGAGGAACTGCTGCATCCAGCGCATCATATCCCCTGGCGTCGAGTAGACGCCGCCGCTGCCAATCGCTGCCAGCGTATTGTTACACGGGCTGGCGCCTTTCTCGGCGACCATCAGGCGGCCACACTGATCCGGCGATGGCGTAAAGGTGGTGTCTTTCATACCCAGCGGGCGGGTGATTTGCTCTTCAAATAGCTGCGGGTAGGGTTTACCTGCGGCCGTAGAAAGGGCGTCCGCCAGCAGATCAAACGCGAGGTTGGAGTAGGCTGCCTGCGATCCTGGAGCCGCCTTCAGCGACGCCGTTGACAGCCACGACCAGCGCTGCTGGTGCGTTGGCCAGACGAAAACCGGGCGATGGGCTGCGCCACCGGGCTGTTCGCGCGGCAGTGCGCTGGTATGAGTCGCCAGGTTAACCAGCGCAATCGGCGTCCCCTGGTATGTGGGCACCCGGGCTCCCGGCGGCGCGTATTTGCTGAGCGGGTCGTTAAGTTTGACGACGCCCTGATCGAGCATTTTTACCAGCATTTCGCTGGTCATGAGTTTACTCAGCGAAGCAATGCGGATGACCGAATCCAGCTGCGGATGCTCATTGTTGCCCGGGCGCGTTTCGCCAAAGCTGCGAAAAACACGCTGATTGCCGTCGATAACGACCAGCGCCATACCGGTAGCACCGCTGCCGAAGTAAATATGGTTCGCGTAACGGTCGACAACGTTGGCGGCGAATTCCGGGTCAACGGTCGGTTGAGCTGCCTGGACCGATGTCCACGACGCCGCACACAGCGCAGCAAAAAGAAGCAGACTACGTTTCAACTGGGGTATCCATAATGATAAGAAGATATATAGGGCATATTTATACTACGAAGCGCGGCTGAACGAAGTGGAATAACGACAATATTTGGGGGAAAAACGTAACCGCGCGTAAAAAGGACTTTTTTATGCTATCAGATATCCGCTTTACCCGGCGGGCGCGTATGATTAGTGTTTGATTCATCAGGGGTGAGAGAGAAATATGGCGGCTCAACGGGTGGTAATGGTTGTAGATATGCAAAATGGTGTCTTTGCTACGCCGCGTATTGAACGTGAGCGCTGCGTCGCACATATTAACCGTCTGATTCGCGCAGCGGATCGCGTCATTTTCATTCAGCATGCTGAAGACGGTGGCCTGGAAGAGGGGAGTGACGGTTTCGCGCTGCTGGCGGATCTGGAGCAGCCCGCAGAAGCCCTTTATGTCACCAAAACCGCCTGCGATGCGTTCTATAAAACGCGGCTTGAGCAGGTGCTGAGCGAGCAGAGTATCGACGGGTTCGTGATTTGCGGCTGTGCAACCGACTATTGCGTTGATACCACCATCAAAAACGGCGCCAGCCGAGGCTATGCCATCACCGTTGCTGAAGATGCACATACGACGGCGAATCGTCCGGCGGCGCAGGCCAAAACGCTGATCGCCCACTACAACGATGTCTGGCGTACGCTTACCGTACCCGGCAATCCTGTACGCGTGAAATCCGTAGAAACAATTCTGGCCGAATGGCAGACGAACTAAGCTGCTGATATTCGGTCTTATCATCCGACCGCCTTTCATCTGCTGCAACCGTTATGCGGCGGGCGTTTTCGTGGTACACAGCATAGCCAGAACAATAAAGAAGTTAGCAGGAGTACATGATGTTTAAATCTTTTTTCCCCAAACCGGGGCCGTTTTTTCTCTCTGCCTTTATCTGGTCGCTGCTTGCAGTGATCTTTTGGCAGGCGGGCGGTGGCGACTGGCTACTGCGTTTAACCGGGGCATCACAAAATGTTGCCATCAGCGCTGCGCGATTCTGGTCGCTAAACTATCTGGTGTTTTACGCCTACTACGTTTTCTGCGTAGGCGTTTTTGCGCTGTGTTGGTTTATCTATAGCCCGCACCGCTGGCAGTACTGGTCAATTCTCGGGACCTCGTTGATTATTTTCGTCACCTGGTTTCTGGTGGAAGTCGGGGTGGCGATCAACGCCTGGTATGCGCCGTTCTACGATCTGATTCAGACCGCACTGGCCACGCCGCACAAGGTCAGCATTAACCAGTTCTATCAGGAAATTGGCGTATTCCTTGGCATCGCGGTAATTGCGGTGATTATTGGCGTGATGAATAACTTCTTCGTCAGCCACTACGTCTTTCGCTGGCGGACGGCGATGAACGAACACTATATGTCCCACTGGCACCATCTGCGCCATATCGAAGGTGCCGCTCAGCGTGTGCAGGAAGATACCATGCGCTTTGCCTCAACCCTTGAAGATATGGGCGTGAGCTTTATCAACGCTGTGATGACGCTGATTGCCTTCCTGCCGGTGCTGGTCACCCTGTCTGAGCATGTGCCGGACCTGCCAGTCGTCGGCCATCTGCCGTATGGCCTGGTGATTGCGGCGGTGGTGTGGTCGCTGATGGGAACCGGCATGCTGGCGGTCGTGGGGATTAAGCTGCCGGGGCTGGAATTTAAAAACCAGCGCGTGGAAGCTGCGTATCGTAAAGAGCTGGTATACGGCGAAGATGACGAGTCCCGCGCCACGCCGCCGACGGTGCGTGAGCTGTTCAGCGCCGTGCGTCGCAACTATTTCCGCCTCTATTTCCACTACATGTATTTCAACATCGCGCGCATTCTGTATCTGCAGGTGGATAACGTTTTCGGTTTGTTCCTGCTGTTTCCGTCGATTGTTGCCGGTACGATAACGCTGGGCCTGATGACGCAGATTACTAACGTATTCGGTCAGGTACGTGGCTCGTTCCAGTATCTGATTAGCTCGTGGACGACGCTGGTGGAACTGATGTCTATCTACAAACGTCTGCGTAGCTTTGAACGCGAGCTCGACGGTAAAGAGCTACAGCCCGTCACCCAGACATTAAACTGATCCACCCATTGCAGAGGCAGACAGAAGGATGATGCAGAGACAAGGAAAGTGCAGGGTAGCCGGGGTTCCGCGACGTATTTCTTGCGCCCTGACGCTGTTGGCCGGAGTCGTCCTGAGCGCCTGTACCAGCCATACAGCGCCGGTGCTGAAAGAGGGCGAAAAGCCCGTTGACGTTGCCGCCGTGGTGCGGCAAAAAATGCCCGCCAGCGTGAAGGACAGGGACGAGTGGGCGCAGGCGATTGCCAAAGCCTTCGAAAGCCAGAAGCTGGCGCCGACGGAAGAGAACGTCTGTTCAGTGCTGGCCGTTGCGCAGCAGGAGTCCAACTATCAATCCGACCCGGTGGTGCCAGGGCTGAGTAAAATCGCCTGGCAAGAGATAGACCGCCGGGCCGAAAAGATGCACATCCCGGTTTTCCTTGTGCATACCGCGCTGAAAATTCCCTCACCCAACGGTAAAAGCTACAGCGAGCGTCTGGATAGCGTGAAAACGGAAAAGCAGCTTAGCGCCGTGTTTGACGATTTTATCGGCATGGTGCCGATGGGGCAGAAACTGTTTGGTTCACTTAACCCCGTGCATACCGGTGGGCCGATGCAGGTGAGTATTGCCTTTGCCCAGCAGCATACCGATGGCTATCCGTGGAAAATCACCGGCACCGTACGCCAGGAAGTATTCAGCCTGCGCGGCGGTCTGTGGTTTGGTACCTCGCACCTGCTTAACTACCCGGCAAACTACAGCGCGCCGCTGTACCGTTTTGCTGACTTTAACGCCGGCTGGTATGCCAGTCGCAATGCGGCGTTCCAGAATGCGGTCAGTAAAGCGACCGGCGTGAAGCTGGCGCTGGACGGTGATTTAATTCGTTATGATAGCGATGAGCCAGGGACGACGGAGCTGGCGGTACGCCGACTAGCCGGGCAGTTGGCGATGAGTGATGATGACATCCACCGTCAGTTGAAAAAAGGTGACAGCCTGGCGTTTGAAAAAACCGATCTGTATCAGCAGGTTTTCCGCCTGGCGGATAAGAAAACGGGCAAAGCGCTACCGCGAGAGATGCTGCCGGGGATCCAGCTTGAGAGTCCTAAAATTACGCGCAATCTGACAACGGCCTGGTTTGCGAAACGGGTTGATGAACGGCGAGCCAGCTGTATGGCGCGCCGCTAGCGGTTATCGCTCCAGCGCAGAATAAGCCCCAGTACGCCAATGAATATGCCACCGAACAGGAAGGGGATTAGACCAAACAGGGTCCCCACCGCCAGCCCCATTTTAATCCTGGGGGCGTTGGTATCCTGGATTTGCATCAGGTGCTCGAACACCCCGGGGGCATGTACCAGCATGCTTAACATTTGCGCGCCGGCCCAGAAACAGAACAGGACAAACAGGGCGTAGGCAATATTGCTGCGGGTGATGGCCCCCTTTTTTTTACCGGCAATAAGTGATTTTGAAAAGGTGAACTCAGCCATCTTACCCTCCGAACTTGACTGACCTGCCGCTTTTGCACTGCGGCGTAGCGATCATTCTGGCAGCGATAAAGGGTTCTCAGTATCAGATTGCTGGTAATTTTCGACCAGGATTATTCCGGTTTTCTATCCCGCTCCCGGTGAGGATAATTTTGCGGAACTTAGAGCAGTATCCCAATGTTGGATAATTCTCAGCGGGGCTACAGACCGCGGATTCCGGCTGTGCGAAGATGCTTTTTTTGTTGTCGGAGGGGTTATGAAACTCACTGAAAAAATCCGCCGTGACTGGCATTACTACGCGTTTGCGCTGGGGTTGATTTTTATTCTGAACGGCGTAGTAGGTTTGTTGGGCTTTGAAACTCAGGGCTGGCAATCCTATGCCGTTGGGCTGGTGACCTGGGTGATTAGCTTCTGGATTGCGGGGAAAATTATCCGCCGTCGTCAGGCCGAGGCTGAAGAAGCGTAGGCCTGGTTCGTTATCGGGGTTAAGGCGGATACCTTTCGCGTCGCCCGGGTAAGGCGCCACGCGCCGTCACCCGGGGAAAGACTATCAGTTCATGGTTGTTTTCAGCGCGCGGTCTGCCGCATGGCGCTCCAGCGCCAGTTCGATCAGGCGGCTGATCAGGCTGGTGTAGTCCAGGCCGCTGGCCTGCCACAGCTTCGGATACATACTGATATTGGTAAAGCCTGGCAGCGTATTGATTTCGTTGATGATAACTTCATTGTCATCCGTCAGGAAAACATCAACGCGCGCCATGCCGCTGCAACCCAAAGTCTGGTATGCACGGACGGCAATATCACGAATTTTATCGTTAATATCGCTGGCAATAGCGGCAGGAACCACCACTTTCGCACCCTGATCGTCGATGTACTTGGTGTCGTAGGCGTAGAACTCGCTGTTAAGGACGATTTCACCGCAGGTACTGGCCTCGGGATGATCGTTCCCCAGTACCGCACATTCAATCTCCCGGCCTTTAATCCCTTGTTCAACCACCACTTTATGATCGAATTCGAAGGCCAGGGCGACCGCCTGCTGGTACTGTTCTTCGCTATTGACCTTGCTGACGCCCACCGATGAACCCTGGTTTGCGGGTTTGACAAACAGCGGTAGACCCAGCTTGTCCTTTACCTGTGCAAAGCTGAACGGCTGGCGGTTGGCGCGGGTCAAGGTGATAAACGGGGCAATCGACAGCCCGGCGTCACGCAGCAGGCGCTTGGTGACGTCTTTATCCATGCAGGCGGCGGAGCCAAGGACGTCGGAACCGACGAATGGCAGGTTGGCCATGCGCAGCATGCCCTGCAGCGAGCCGTCTTCTCCAAGGGTGCCGTGGACAATTGGGAAAATCACGTCGATAGCGGCCAGCGGTTGGCCGCTGTCGGCATCGATCAACTGCTGTGCGTCACGGCCAGGAATTTGCGCCAGCGTGACGTCGGAAGGGCGCAGTGCAATACGGGCAGGATCCTGAGGGTTTAACAGATAGTTACCGGCGTCGTTGATATGCCAGAGCCCCTGTTTATCAATGCCGAGCAGAACGACATCAAAGCGTGTTTTATCAATTGCTTCAACGATATTTTTCGCCGACTGCAGCGACACTTCATGTTCTGCCGACTTACCGCCAAAAACGATCCCAACCCTCATCTTAGCCATTTCAACTTCCATCCTGATGACAACAAAGCACATAACATAGCATGTGAAATACAGGTGTGGCTGCCAGAATGTTGTTCCTGGAAAGCAGCGGGTTAAAAGCTGTTCGATTAGCGAATCCGGACGCTGCACGCGGAAAATGCCTCAGCACAACGCGCTGAGGGGCCGCCGGTTCATCCTGATATTGTTCGACAAAAACATTTATCGAGCGATAAAACACTAAACTCAACGGCAGCGCATCTCTGGTAATACGTCGATGAAAGGAAATTGCTAAGCTAGATAATAATTCACAAAAAATTAATGAATACGTGTAGTTATGGAATCCTGGAAGGTCAATCTCATCTCTGTCTGGTTTGGCTGCTTTTTCACCGGCCTGGCGATCAGTCAAATTCTGCCTTTTTTGCCGCTTTATGTTTCCCAGCTCGGCGTAACGTCTCACGAGGCTTTATCAATGTGGTCGGGGCTGACGTTCAGCGTCACCTTCCTCGTCTCGGCTATTGTCTCACCTATGTGGGGCAGTCTTGCGGATCGTAAAGGTCGCAAGTTGATGCTGCTGCGCGCCTCCCTTGGTATGGCGATTGCGATTCTGCTGCAGGCTTTTGCGACCAACGTCTGGCAGCTGTTTATTCT
Source organism: Klebsiella sp. I138 (assembly GCF_051131765.1). NCBI lineage: Bacteria > Pseudomonadati > Pseudomonadota > Gammaproteobacteria > Enterobacterales > Enterobacteriaceae > Klebsiella > Klebsiella sp. I138. The sequence continues at coordinate 2,977,764 of NZ_CP180447.1, read as the reverse complement.
GCGTGCGGTAATGGGGCTGACTTCAGGCTATATTCCAAACGCCATGGCGCTGGTGGCCTCCCAGGTACCGCGGGAGCGCAGCGGTTGGGCGCTCAGTACGCTCTCGACGGCGCAAATCAGCGGGGTTATCGGCGGGCCGCTGTTGGGCGGTTTTCTGGCGGACCACGTGGGGCTGCGGGCGGTCTTTTTTATCACCGCGATTCTGCTGACGGTCAGTTTTCTGGTGACGCTATTTCTGATTAAAGAGGGCGTCCGACCACAGCTCAGTAAAGCCGATCGCTTAAGCGGCAGGGAAGTTCTGGCGTCGCTACCTTATCCGGGGCTGGTGATCAGTCTGTTCTTTACCACCCTGGTGATTCAACTGTGTAACGGCTCAATTGGTCCCATTCTGGCGTTGTTTATCAAATCGATGGCGCCGGAGAGCAACAATATTGCCTTTCTTGCCGGGATGATTGCCGCCGTACCCGGGGTCTCCGCGCTGATCTCCGCGCCGCGTTTAGGTAAACTTGGCGATCGCATCGGAACTTCGCGCATCTTACTGGCGACGCTGTGCTGTGCGGTCGTGATGTTCTTCGCCATGTCGTTTGTGACCACGCCGTTTCAGCTGGGCGTTCTGCGTTTCCTGCTGGGCTTTGCCGACGGTGCGATGTTACCGGCGGTGCAGACTCTGTTGCTCAAATACAGTAGCGATCATGTTACCGGGCGCATCTTTGGCTATAACCAGTCGTTTATGTACCTGGGGAACGTCGTCGGGCCGCTGATCGGCGCTTCGGTCTCGGCAATGGCTGGCTTCCGCTGGGTCTTTATTGCAACGGCGGTCATTGTGCTGATTAACCTTTGGCAGCTGGCCGTGATGTTACGTCGCAGTCGCCGTAGCGCGGCTTAGTTCCTTTCTCCCGGCATTTGCGCCCGAGCGTAAATGCCGCGTAGCAGATCTTCACATTCCTTTAAATGTCGAACTGATCACAAATTAATCATTTCCTGTCTTATCCCTCTTTAAATCACAACTGTTACGCGTATACAGTTACGCATAACAGCACATTAAAAAGAGTTTTTATGAAAAATCTATTCGATTTGTCCGGCAAGCGGGCACTGATCACCGGGTCCGCGAGAGGCATTGGCTATCTGCTGGCGGAAGGCCTGGCGCAGTACGGGGCGGAGATTGTTATTAATGACCGCACGCAGCAGAAAGCAGACGCCGCGGCACAGGCGCTGCTTGCGCAGGGCTATCGGGCGACCGGTGTGGCCTTTGATGTCACCCGCAGCGACGAGGTGGTGGAGGCCATTGGCCGAATTGAAGCGGAGATCGGCCCAATTGATATTTTGATTAATAACGCCGGGATCCAGCGCCGCTATCCCTTTACCGAATTTCCTGAGGATGAGTGGGATCAGGTTATTGAGGTTAACCAGAAAGGTGTTTTCCTGGTTTCGCAGCAGGTGGCTAAATATATGATGGCGCGCCGCGCGGGGAAAATAATTAATATTTGCTCAATGCAGAGTGAGTTAGGGCGAAAGACGATTACGCCGTATGCTGCATCGAAAGGGGCAGTGAAAATGCTAACCCGCGGAATGTGCGTGGAGCTGGCAGAATATAATATTCAGGTTAACGGTATTGCTCCGGGTTATTTTGCGACAGAAATGACTGCGGCGTTAGTTAACGATGAGGAATTTTCCGCCTGGCTATATCAAAGAACCCCGGCAGCCCGCTGGGGCCAACCGGAAGAGCTAATCGGTGCCGCAGTGTATCTGGCTTCCCCGGCGGCAAATTTTGTTAATGGTCATCTTTTGTTTGTTGATGGCGGGATGCTTGCCGCCGTGTGATCCGCGCGTCACCTTTCAGGCCCGGTGCCTGAAAGATGACGAATATATAAAATAATTAAACCAGTTTAATTCTACACATCATCTGAGGGTGGCATATGCAAATGCTCGCGAAATTACCGGCGCGTCGCTGGTGGTATTTAATGCCCGTTATTTTTATTACTTATAGTCTGGCGTATCTCGATCGCGCGAATTATGGCTTTGCTGCCGCCGCGGGGATCGAAAGTGATTTAGGTATTACTAAAGGGACCGCATCGCTTATTGGTGCTTTATTTTTCCTGGGATATTTCTTTTTCCAGGTTCCCGGTGCGCTATATGCTGTAAAACGCAGCGTGCGTAAAATGATTTTCTTCAGCCTGGTATTATGGGGACTCTGCGCGGCAGCTACCGGGTTTGTCAGTAATATCCCGATGTTAATGGCCATTCGGTTTACTCTCGGAGTCGTAGAAGCGGCAGTCATGCCGGCGATGCTGATTTATATCAGCAACTGGTTTACTAAAACCGAGCGTTCACGCGCCAATACTTTCCTGATTCTGGGTAATCCGGTCACGGTATTGTGGATGTCGATTGTCTCTGGTTACCTGATTCAGTCCTGGGGCTGGCGGGAAATGTTTATTATTGAAGGTATTCCGGCGGTGCTGTGGGCCGTCTGCTGGTGGATTCTGGTCCGGGATAAACCTTCTGAGGTTTCGTGGCTTAACGCGCAGGAGAAACAGGTTCTGCAGCAGGCGATGGACAGTGAGCAGAGCAACATTAAACCGGTGCGTAACTATGGTGAGGCGCTGCGCTCGCGAAATGTGATTATGCTATGCGCCGCCCATGCGCTGTGGAGCATCGGCGTGTATGGTTTCATGATGTGGATGCCGTCGATACTGAAAAATGCCGCGCAGATGGATATCGTGGCGGTGGGCTGGCTGGCGGCGGGGCCGTATCTGGCGGCCATTTGCCTGATGCTGACGGTCTCCTGGCTGTCGGATAAGTTCCAGAATCGAAAACTGTTTATCTGGCCGCTGTTGCTGATTGCCGCGATTGCGTTCTTCGGTTCATGGATGATAGGCAACCAGTCTTTCTGGTTCTCCTACGCGTTGTTGGTTATCGCCGCTGCCTGCATGTATGCGCCTTATGGTCCTTTTTTCGCGTTAATTCCGGAGCTGCTGCCGCGCAACGTATCGGGCGTATCGATGGGGTTGATCAACAGCTTCGGCGCACTCGGTGCTTTCCTTGGCGCCTGGCTGGTGGGCTATCTGAATGGCGTTATGGGTGGACCTGGCGTGTCGTATACTTTTATGGCTATTGCGCTGCTGGCATCGGTCGTGCTGATGTATAACGTGCGGGCCAATGACGATCGCGCTTCTGCGCTGATGACGACAAAAAAGCTTGCGGGTTAACAGAAACGAAGCTGCTGTGGTAAGGTTCTCTGCGAGCATATAAGTCGTTTGTCGCAGAGAACCCGATGAAAAACAACCGGATGACATTACAGGATATCGCGAACCTGGCCGGGCTTAACAAAATGACGGTCAGCCGTTATTTACGAGACCCGAGCCAGGTATCGCAGCGCAGCCGTGAGCTGATTGCTAAGGTCATGGAAGAAAACAACTATATCCCTAACCGGGCGCCGGAAATTCTGCTCAATGCCCGCAGTAAAACGATAGGCGTGCTGATCCCTTCCTTTCGTAATCAGATTTTTGCCGACGTGCTTGCCGGCATTGAATCCGTCACTTCCGCACACCAGTATCAGACCCTGATCGCCAACTACGGCTACGATCCGCAGCGTGAAGAGCGCGAAGTGCTCAATTTGCTCTCCTACAACATCGACGGACTGATCCTCACCGGCAAACAGCACAGCGACCGCATGATCCAGTATGTTCGCGCCAGCGGGATCCCGGTGGCGGAGCTGATGGATTTTGGCGGGCAGCCGCTCGATATTCAGGTCGGGTTCGATAACGAGAAGGCCGGATGGGATATGACCCAGGCGTTTCTTGAAAGTGGCAAACGCAAAATCGCCTTTTTTGGTTCCATGGACGACCCTCGCGATCTGAGCCGTTTTCGCGGCACCGAGCGGGCGGTGGCGGCCTATGGTCTGAAGGCGTACCACATCACGCCGCGCACGATCTCTTCGGTGGCGTTGGGTCGTCAGATGTTCCTGCAAATGCAGCAGTCGCACCCGGATATTGACGCCATATTTTGTACCAATGACGATCTGGCAGTTGGCGTGCTGCTGGAATGCCAGGCGCAGGGGATTGCGGTACCTGAGGAGATGGCGATTGCTGGCTTCCACGGGTTGGAAATTGGCCGTGCGCGCCTGCAAAAAATTGCCAGCGTCATTACCCCACGTTATGACATCGGTAAAACGGCGAGTGAAATACTCATTGCTCGTCTGACGGGCAAAGATGCAGCGGATAGCGTGAATTTGGCCTATCAGATATATTATGGCGATACGTTATAATTATTACCGGAATAGCAATATTCTTTTTAATTATTATCTATTGGATTTGGTTATGATACGCAATGTTCTTTCCTTGAGTTAATTCCTAAGGGAAGGCGCTGAATGAGCAAAACGTTTCGCTTATTATATTGCGAGATAAACAATCATTTTTAAAAAATAATACTGGTATCCGACGACGAATGTATGACATAACTAGCAAATAATGGAACTCGCATAAGGATACAGTGCTGTGAAGAATCTCATTGCCGAACTACTGGTAAACCTGGCGCAAAAGGAGGAGGAAGCAAAGGAACTGACGGTGCAGGTTGAGGCACTGGAAGTTGTCGTAACGGCACTGCTTCGCCATATGGCACAAGACGCACAGCAGGCGTTAATTCACGATATTGAGCACGCCATCGAGCAGGCAAGCCCGGGCCCGCTGGTGGACGATCGCGACGCCCAGCTGTTGCAGCAATATATAAAAAAGCTGTTACGGCATCCACGTAGTTAGTTCATTTGACAGGACATGGATGCTGTCATTTTACTGTCATCTCGCTTTTATAAAGTCTCCCTCGTTTTGTTTTTTAAGTATTTTTACATGGAGACGACAAAAGTGAAATTAAACGCCCTCTTTATTGCCCTGTTACCTCTGCTGGGCTCCCCGGTTATTCATGCAGAAACCACGTCCGCCCCGGTTCTGGAAAATCGTGCCGCTCAGGGCGATATCACAACGCCAGGTGGCGCACGTCGTTTAAGCGGCGATCAGACTGCCGCACTGCAGGCCTCGTTAATCAACAAACCCGCGAAAAATATTATTTTGCTGATTGGTGACGGGATGGGCGATTCAGAAATTACGGCTGCACGCAATTATGCTGAAGGTGCGGGCGGTTTCTTTAAAGGCATTGATGCGCTGCCGCTGACCGGACAATACACCCATTATTCTCTGGACAAGAAAACCGGTAAACCAGATTACGTGACCGATTCTGCCGCGTCCGCGACAGCCTGGACGACCGGCGTGAAAAGCTATAACGGCGCGCTGGGCGTCGATATTCATGAAAAAGATCACCAGACCATTCTTGAGCTGGCGAAAGCGGCAGGGTTTGCGACCGGTAACGTCTCTACGGCGGAGCTACAGGACGCCACCCCGGCAGCCCTGGTGGCACATGTCACTTCACGTAAATGCTACGGCCCCAGCGTCACCAGCGAAAAATGTCCCGGCAATGCGCTGGAAAAGGGCGGTAAAGGTTCGATTACCGAGCAACTGCTGAATGCCCGCGCGGATGTGACTTTAGGTGGCGGGGCAAAAACGTTTGCGGAAACCGCGACAGCCGGTGAATGGCAGGGCAAAACCCTGCATGAGCAGGCCATTGCGCGCGGCTACCAGATTGTCACCGATGCCACCTCCCTGGCCGCCGTCAGCGAAGCGAATCAGGGCAAACCGCTGCTGGGTCTGTTCTCCGACGGCAACATGCCGGTGCGCTGGGAAGGGCCGAAAGCGTCTTACCACGGAAATATTGATAAGCCAGCGGTAACCTGTACCCCGAACGGTAAACGTGACGCCTCTGTTCCGACGCTGGCACAGATGACCGAGAAAGCGATCGGTCTGCTGAGCAGCAACGAGAAAGGGTTCTTCCTGCAGGTTGAGGGAGCGTCCATCGACAAGCAGGATCATGCGGCGAACCCGTGTGGCCAGATTGGCGAAACCGTTGACCTTGATGAAGCGGTACAAAAAGCGCTGGAGTTTGCTAAAAAAGAGGGCAACACGCTGGTTGTTGTCACCGCGGATCACGCGCACGCCAGTCAGATTATTCCCGCTGATTCGAAAGCGCCCGGTCTGACCCAGGCGCTGACGACCAAAGACGGTTCCGTGATGGTCATCAGCTACGGCAACTCGGAAGAAGAGTCGATGGAACATACCGGCACGCAGCTGCGTATTGCCGCCTATGGTCCGCATGCCGCAAACGTGGTGGGCTTAACCGATCAGACCGATCTGTTCTACACCATGAAAGCCGCGCTGGGCCTGAAATAAACCGCAGCCGATGGCGAATTACTGCCATCGGCTGGTTTTTTTCCCATCTGCGACCAGACTTACAGAGATTGACTGACAAAAGGATGGTGCGATGAAAATAACATTACTGGTAACCCTACTTTTTGGTTTTATCTTTGTGACGGCGGTGAATGCCGCGGAAAAAACGCCCACGCCCCAGCAGCAAAAAATGACGACCTGTAACAAAGAGGCTTCGTCAAAGACGCTGAAAGGGGACGAGCGTAAAGCGTTTATGAGTCAGTGTCTTAAGAAAGATGCACCGGCGCCGAAAAGTAAGGGGCTAACGCCTCAGCAGCAAAAAATGGGCGAGTGCAACGGTCAGGCAACTCAGCAGTCTCTGAAGGGGGACGATCGTAATAAATTTATGAGCGCCTGCCTGAAAAAACAGGGGTAGCGCACAGGGGTCTGAGCGGACGGTGTAAAAACGGGTGAGGCAATGCCTCACCCGATATCAATATGATGGCAGGGAGATCAGGAGCGGCTGAGCTTTTCTGATTTTTCCATGCATTTGACCATGGCTTCGATCACCGCTGAACGGAAGCCTTTTTCTTCCAGTACCCGCACGGCTTCGATGGTGGTCCCACCTGGCGAGCAGACCATATCTTTCAGCGTTCCCGGATGTTCTCCGCTTTCAAGCACCATTTTGGCCGATCCCATCACTGCCTGAGCGGCAAATTTATACGCCTGAGCGCGCGGCATCCCGCCGAGGACGGCAGCATCCGCCATCGCCTCAATAAACATAAAGACGTAGGCCGGAGCAGAGCCGCTGACGCCTACCACCGGGTGGATCATCGGTTCGGCGATAATTTCAGCCTGGCCGAAACAGCGGAAAATGGTCAGTGTTTCGGCAACTTCTTCACTGGTCACCAGGGCGTTAGGCGTCACGGAGGTCATGCCGGCGTTAACCAGCGACGGTGTGTTCGGCATTGCGCGAACGATCTTGCGATCGTGGCCCAGTGCGCGCGCCAGCTGATCGAGCGTGACGCCAGCGGCAATTGAGATAACCAGAGAATCTTTATTCAGGCTTGAGGCGACTTCGCTCAGCACTTTAATCATGATCCCCGGTTTGACCGCACCGAAGACAATATCTGCGACCTGGGCGACTTCCTGCGCGCTCTGCGCGGCATTAATGCCGTACTGGTCGTGCAGGGCCGCCACTTTGTCCGGCGACGGGGTATAGACCCAAATTTGCCCGGGCTGCACCTGGCCGCTGGCGATCAGACCACCCAGAATGGCCTTACCCATATTCCCGCAGCCGATAAAGCCAATTTTCTTCTCCATCACCGTTCCCCTTTGCTTATTTTGTCGTGAGTTATCTAGCTTATCACTCTGGCGCTTTCCCGGGGGACAAAAGCAGGTGACAATGATATCTCCCTTTTTCGTCGACAGGAGCCGGAATGGCTATTTGGGTTGATGCGGACGCGTGTCCGAACGTCATTAAAGACATTTTATTCCGCGCCGCCGAGCGCACGCAGACTTCGCTGACGCTGGTTGCCAACCAGCCGCTGCGGGTGCCGCCGTCGCGGGTTATCCGCACTATGCGCGTGCCGCAGGGGTTTGATGTGGCCGATAACGAAATCGTCCGCCTGTGCGCGCCGGGTGACCTGGTGATTACCGCCGATATCCCGCTGGCGGCAGAAGTGCTGGCGAAGGGCGGAGCAGCCTTGAACCCGCGCGGTGAGCGCTACAGCGATGCGACTATTCGCGAACGTTTGACGATGCGTGATTTTATGGAAACCATGCGGGCCAGCGGCGTTCAAACCGGCGGCCCGGATAGTTTATCGCAGCGCGACCGGCAACAATTTGCCGCCGCGCTGGAGAAGTGGTTGTCAGAGACGAAACGCCCGCAGGGTTAAACCCAGCTGTCGTCATCGCCGCTGTAATCGTCGTCGTTACCCATGCCAGCGTCGAAGTCAGAGTTCCAGGTGTTGTTATCCGCGAGGAACTGATTATCGTCCTGGCGGAACGGATCGTCCGCGCCGGCTGCGTCCTGCGTCTGGCTGAGGTCGGGCTGCGGTTTCTCTTCAATAATATTGACGATCTCCTGCGGATGCGAACCGCTGAACATATTGGTCAACATATTGCCCAGCACCACGCCGCCAGCCACGCCAGCTGCCGTTTGTAGCGCTCCGGCCATAAAACCGCCGCCGCTGCGCGCCGCCTGCGGAGCATAGTTCTGCTGCGGCATTTGCTGAGCATACTGCGGCTGCGCGTTGGTCTGCGGGCGTCCGTATTGTTCGGCCCCTGGAATAGGGTCTGAGCCACGAGACTGGCCGCCGCCAAACAGGCCGGAGAGGAACCCACCGCTGCTCGGTTTAGCCGCCTGCAGCTGCGTCACCTGGCTTTCCAGCGCCTGGATACGATCGTTGAGCTGCTTAATGGCCGCTTCCTGAATCAGGATTGTTTGCGCCATGTAATAAGGGGCCGCCGGCTGCTCTTTCATGTGTTGCGCAATCCGCTCCTCGGCGCTGGCATCGCGCGAAGCGCTCTGCGTCCCGGCCTCTTTCAGGCGGGAAAACAGTCCATCAATAAGGCGTTGTTCTTCAGATTGCATGGTACTTTCCTCTGTCATACTGGTCGTTTAGCGTCAGAGTGCGTCTGAACGGACCATGTTGTAAATATGTTGATGCGTAAAGCTATGCATAAATGTGTTACCGTTTACGCCAGCCAGCGGCTGGAAAATAACCGTTGTTAATAAGTAAATCTGGAATAACACTTAATGCAATGATAGGTTTACGCGACAAATCCTTTTGCTGTCTGTATCGGGAAAGGTTTGTTAGTTTAATGTAACGTTTATTTTACGGTTATTGCTGCGCGATTTTGCCGGTATCATTGCTTACTATTCGTATTCATTTTCCCGCGATATGCGGAACCAGGGGGTCTTCAGTAATGACACTGCCAATCTTTCTCATCGGGCCACGCGGCTGCGGTAAAACGACCATCGGCCATGCGCTGGCGCGGGCGCGTCATTACCAGTTTACCGATACCGATCATGCTCTGCAGGAGCGTGAACAGCGTACGGTGGCGGCTATCGTTGAGCAGGAGGGATGGGCACGTTTTCGTGAGCTGGAGTCTGAAGCGCTGAAAGCAGCCACGCAGCCGGAGACGATTGTCGCGACGGGTGGCGGTATTATTCTGACCGAAGGTAATCGTCAGTTTATGCGTGAAAACGGCGTGGTGATTTATCTCCAGGCCTCGGTTGCGGCGCTGATCGATCGCCTTGAAGCTTATCCGAAAACAGAGCAGCGCCCAACGCTGACGGGCAAACCGGTCCGTGATGAAGTCGGTGAGGTACTGGCGCAACGAGAAGCGCTGTATCGCGCCACCGCACATCATATTGTTGATGCAACCGCGACGCCGGATGAGGTCGTCAGGCAAATATTGGCGACGCTGCATGCGGATTCTGCCTCTCCTCAGGTTAAATGTGCCGAAGGGGCAAAAGAGTAGCGCGCTTTGCGATACCCGACTTAAGCCGTAGCGGAGCGCCTGTCCTTGTCCCGATTTACCGGGCGCTACCCACTTTACCTGCCGGAACGCCCGACGGTGTGATGTTGAACCGGCGCCACGTTATCCTTCTCCGTGCCCGGGCGCAATACCGGGCATTCATCACATTTCCAATTCATCAGTACTTCTGATGAATCCCTAAGGTACGGATTTTTCAGCAACGTACCTGACCCCTCAGCAATCTTTACATTCAACGGCGGCGCTAAGCTGCTACGCTTCTGGTCGGTTGTTTTTTAGCCAACTGGGGGGCGAATGTGGTGTGTAGTAAGCCTGTGCTGAAGCAGTGGTAGTGAAAAGGTACGTGATATGAGTACAACGATGGCCATTTTAACCGTTGGCGTGGTACCGGTGGCTGAGGTATTGCCACTTTTAACCGAACATATCAGGGAAGAGCAGATCACTCATATTAGCCTGTTAGGCAAAATGACGCGTGAAGACGTTATGGAAGATTATGCCGTTGAGTCCGGCGACGAGCGCCTGCTGACGTTATTGAATGATAACCAGACAGCCGAAGTGTCGCGCCAGAAGGTCGAGCGTGATTTAAAGCATATTATCGCGATGCTCGACAGGCAAGAATATGATGTCATTCTGTTTTTAAGTTCCGAAATGCTCAGCGGCCTCACGGCGCGCAATGCCATTTTACTGGAGCCGCAGCGGATTATTCCGCCGCTGGTGGCGTCGATTGTTGACGGACATCAGGTCGGGGTCATTGTTCCCGTTGAGGACGTGCTGCCCATGCAGCAGCAAAAATGGCTTTCGTTAGAAAATGCGCCTTACTATGCGCTAGCCAACCCGACCAGCGGCAGCGATAGCGATTTATTGACCGCCGGGCGGGCGTTGCTGGAACAGGGCGCCGACGTGCTGGTTCTGGACTGCCTGGGTTACCATCAGCATCACCGGGACGTATTGCAAAAAGCGCTGGATGTGCCGGTTCTGCTGTCAAATGTGCTGGTTTCACGACTGGCGGCAGAACTATTAGTTTAACATTGTCCACGGGATTAATTTTGCGTGACAGGGGCAAGGAGCGCCCCCTATATTGAGGCTTCAACAAAAGATCATAAGGGCTTGTTTATGCTTCAAAGCAATGAATACTTCGATGGAAAAGTGAAATCTATTGGCTTCACCAGCAGCAGCACCGGCCGCGCGAGCGTCGGGGTGATGGCGGAAGGGGAATATACCTTTGGTACCGCGCAGCCAGAAGAGATGACGGTAGTGAGCGGTGCGCTGAATGTGCTGCTGCCGGGGGAAACCGAGTGGAAAGTGTATGCCGCCGGTGAAGTATTCAATGTGCCAGGCAACAGCGAGTTTAATCTGCAGGTGGCTGAGCCAACGTCTTATCTGTGCCGCTATCTGTGATTCAATGCCTTCCTGCCGTGGCAGGAAGGCATTTTGCTCGATTTGTCGAGCGTTGCCGGTGCAACTTAGCGCTGCGCTTCTCCGCCCAGGCCTTCCACCAGATTCTGAATCAATGCCGCCAGCTCGCCGGTCATCAGAATAAAGTCGGCGTCAAAACGCTGAGCGAAATCTTCCCGGTCAATATCTTCATTCTGATCCCGCAGTTCGTCACAGAACTTCAGACGTTTGATTGAACCATCGTCACACATCAGGAACTGAATGCGCTGCTGCCAGTCGAGAGCCAGCTTGGTCACGACTTTACCGGCTTCAATGTGCACGGCAATTTCGTCGCTGACCAGATCCTGTTTCTTCGCCCGAATGACGCCGCCATCTTCCAGCATCGCTTTCAGTTCGGCTTCATCCAGCAGCTGGAAGCCCTGGGCGACGGTCCCGGATCGGACCCATTCGGTCAACGTCAGCTCGATTGGATTTTCCAGCGCCAGCGGTACGACCGGCAGCGAACCTAAGGTCTTACGCAGCAGCGCCAGCGTATCTTCCGCTTTCTTGGCGCTGGCGCAGTCGACCATGATCAGCCCGTTAACGGTGTCGATCCACATCATTGTCTGGCTGAAGCGGCTGAAGGCGCGCGGCAGCAGAGAGTGCAGCACTTCGTCCTTCAGCGAATCTTTCTCGGTTTTTTTCAGCTTACGGCCCTGCTCGGCTTCCAGCTTGAAGATCTTGGCTTCCAGCGCCTGTTTGATAACCGGTGACGGTAGGATCTTCTCTTCTTTACGTGCGCAGATAACGATCTGGCCGTTTGCCGTATGTGTTAGCGCATCGCTGTGCGAGCCCATCGGCGATACCCAGCCGGTCTTCGCCATATCCTGGCTACCACAAGGGGTAAATGTCAGCTCGGCCAGCTGTTTTTCCATCTCCTCGGCATGTAATGAAATGTCGCGGCTGAGACGGTAAACCATTAAATTTTTGAACCACAGCATGATAATTTCCACGGCGTTGTCGTTAAATCCAGCGGGCATGATAGCGAATTGTCGCTATGCTTGCATTGTTAATCGGGGAGAGGAGCTTACAGTGCGTATTGGTATTGATCTGGGCGGCACAAAAACAGAAGTCATTGCTCTGAGCGACCGGGGAGAGCAGTTATTTCGTCACCGTTTGCCGACTCCGCGAGAGGATTACCGGCAAACGATAGAGAACATCGCCGCGCTGGTCGGGATGGCGGAACAGGCGACCGGGCAACGCGGCAGCGTCGGCGTCGGGATCCCTGGGTCGATTTCGCCCTATACCGGGGTGGTGAAGAATGCTAACTCCACCTGGCTCAACGGCCAGCCGTTTGATAAGGACCTCAGCCAGCGTTTGAACCGCGAAGTCCGCCTGGCGAATGATGCCAACTGTCTGGCGGTTTCAGAAGCGGTAGACGGCGCCGCCGCCGGGGCACAGACCGTGTTTGCGGTGATTATCGGCACCGGCTGCGGGGCGGGAGTCGCGATACAGGGGCGTTCCCATATTGGCGGCAACGGGACCGCGGGTGAGTGGGGGCATAACCCGCTGCCGTGGATGGATGAAGATGAGCTGCGCTATCGTGGAGAAGTGCCGTGCTATTGCGGTAAACAGGGGTGTATTGAAACCTTTATCTCCGGTACCGGTTTTGCCACGGATTACCAGCGTTTGAGCGGCCAGCCGCTAACGGGGAATGCGATTATGCAGCGGGTGGGTGAACAAGATCCGCTGGCCGAGCTGGCGCTGAAACGTTATGAGATGCGTCTGGCGAAATCTCTGGCCCACGTGGTCAATATCCTCGATCCGGACGTGATTGTGCTGGGCGGAGGAATGAGCAACGTCGAGCGCCTGTACCAGACGGTGCCTGGGCTGGTGAAACAGTGGGTGTTTGGCGGGGAGTGCGAAACGCCGATCCGCAAAGCCGTCCACGGCGATTCCAGCGGCGTGCGCGGCGCGGCCTGGCTATGGCCGCTGTAAGCCGCTAACCGCGTCCCGGGCTGCGGCATAATGTCTGCACCCGGGCCGCCATTCGCTTCCCCGACCGGCGTCGGGGAGGTGTGCGGATAGTTACTCTACCGCAAAGGATTTATCCAGGCGGCTGTATCCCAATCCATTGATTTTTTTCACCTTAATTTGTACCGGAATGCGCTCCTTCATGGCTTCGACGTGACTTATCACGCCGATCACTTTGCCGCTGGCGTTAAGGGCATCTAAGGCATCCAGTGCGGTATCCAGCGTTTCACTATCGAGTGTGCCAAACCCTTCATCAAGGAACAGCGAATCAATGCGTGTTTTGTGGCTGACCAGATCGGACAGCGCCAGCGCCAGCGCGAGGCTGACAAGGAAGCTTTCGCCGCCGGAGAGGGTTCGGGTATCGCGCACCGCATCTGCCTGCCAGGTATCAACCACTTCCAGCTCCAGCGCTTCGCTGGCCTTGCGCTGGAGCTGATAGCGCCCGTGCAAGCGATTCAGCTGATGGTTCGCCAGCCAGACCAGGTTATCCAGGGTTAGCCCCTGGGCGAATTTGCGGAACTTATCGCCTTCTTTAGAGCCGATCAGCGAATTAAGCCACGCCCAGTCCTCAAGCTGCTGCTCGGCGAGTGCTATCTCCTGGCGTAGCGCCTGCTGGCGCTGCTGGTTCCCGGCGTTTTGTTTCAACTGCTGGTGGATTTCACCCTGCCGGGCGCTGTTTTCTCGCAGCTGTGGCGCCAGCTGCTGAAGGCGGGCCTGAACCTGTTCCAGTGGCTGGGTGAGGTCGACGTCTGCCGGGGGCTGTTGTTGATGCTGGTTAAGTGCATCGCGTGCGCGTAGCGCCAGGGCGCTATTCTGCTGGAGGGTGTTTTCCAGCGTCTGTTTGAGCTGCTCCAGACGCTGGCGTGTCTCCCCATCGAGCAGGGCATCGAGGAAGGCCTGCTGGCTGACAAATGGGCTGCCGGACAGCGCGGCGGCAAACTGGGTTTGTGTCGCCAGCAGTGCTTCCTGCTGCTGACTTTGCTGCTGGCACAGCGTCTGCCACTGGCTATGCAGCGCCAGGCAGTCGTCATGTACCTGACGCCAGCCTGTTAGCGGCGCCGGGTCGGCAGTTTCAGTTGTCTCCGGAAGCGTCTCCAGCAGCGGCGTCAGCTGTTGAAGCTGCTCCTGCAGAGCGACCCATTCATTCTGTTTTTCCTGCCACAGGCGAGTTTGCGCTTCCCGCTGCTCCAGCCAGCTCGCCACCTGATCGGCCTGCGGGGCGCTAAGGGCGAAGGCGGAAAGCTCCGTTTCCAGCTGCGCGCGACGCTGGGCCTGTTCTTGCTTGAGCTGGCTGAGCTGCTGTTGGCACTCTTGCTGCTGGCTCTGCCAGGCCAGTCGCTGCTGGTGCTGATACAGCTGCTGTTCACGATCTTGCTGAGCCGCCAGCCAGCCGGGAATATCATCCTGTGGCCGCAGTTCACAATGGAGTTCACTGGCGGTGGTTTGCCACTGCGAGGTGAGCACTTGCTCCTGCTGGAGAAGTGAGTCTAGCTCTTCTTTCTCTTTAACCTGTTGTTTTAGCAACGCCTCAAGCTGGCCACGTAGCTGAGCGCCTTCTTCCGCCAGCTGTTTGACCTCACGCTCCAGGCTATCCCGGCGGGCTTGATTAACGCCGGGTACCAGCGCCTGGTATTGCGCGACCGCCGGGTGTTCGCTGGAGCCGCAGAGCGGACAAGGCGCGCCGGGCTGCAGGCGAGCGCGCTCTTCCTCCAGTCCGGCAATACGTGCTTCCAGCTCACAAATGGCCTTCACATCGCTGAACTGCTGATTTTTCTCTTTGTACGCCAGGCGGCGCTGGGCCAGGGTTGTTTCCAGCTTCTCCTGCTCCTGACGGCGAGCCTGCTCGGTTGTTTGCAGTTGCTGCTGACGCTGACGGAGAGGCAGCAGTCGGCCATGCAGCGTGGAAAGCTGCTGGCGCAGCGGGCGGGCAGCGGTGTGCTGTGCCAGGCTGGCGGTGACCTGTTCTGCATTCAGCGTCAGCGCCGCAGGTGGCAGTTCATCCAGCTTACGGGCGGTTTCCGTTAGCCGCTGTTGTACTGCGCAGCGCAGCTGTTCATCGCGAGCCTGTTGCTGGAAGGCCGCCCGCCATCCCGCCAGCGAGGTTCCCCACAGTCGATAGCTGTCATGCTCTTTAAGCCAGATGCTGAGCGCATGATGGGCGTCCTGTAGGCGCGTCATCTGCTGACATGCG
Source organism: Klebsiella sp. I138 (assembly GCF_051131765.1). Classification (NCBI taxonomy): domain Bacteria; kingdom Pseudomonadati; phylum Pseudomonadota; class Gammaproteobacteria; order Enterobacterales; family Enterobacteriaceae; genus Klebsiella; species Klebsiella sp. I138. Next base: position 2,962,413 of record NZ_CP180447.1, on the reverse strand, counting down.
GCGAGGCGAATCCCCGCACGTAGCCGCAGTCGGTCATGTAAGCGAGTATTTACTTCTTCCACCTGGCGGTGGGTTTGCGCCAGGGCGGCCGTCTGCTCCTGTTGCCGGGTCCACAGCGGACGAAGCTGCTCTGCGGGCTGCGCGTTGAGCAGTGTGGTGAGCTGCGGCTGGGCCTGCTCCAGCGCCTGCTGTGCGTCCTGCAATTTGGCCTGGGCCTGAGCAGCTTCTGCGCTTAATTCCTGCTGGCGCAGCAGCCACTGCTGCGCCGTTTGCAGGCGCGCTTGCTCGCTGAGCTGCTGGCGCTCCTCATCAGTAAGTGCTTGCAAACTTTGCTGAAGCGCCTGCTGCTGCTCATCGCTCAGGAGCAGGACACCGGAGGCCTGGGCCTGGAGCTTCTCCAGTTCGTTGCGGGCGATCTTATGTTTTTCAAACACCTGGGCTGATATCTGGCCGTAGATTTCGGTACCGGTTAGCTCTTCCAGCAGCTCGGCGCGCTCTTTGGGTTTGGCATTGAGGAAGGCGGCAAACTGGCCCTGCGAAAGCAGCATTGAACGGGTAAAACGGCCGTAATCCAGCCCGGTGAGCGAGGCGGTAAGTTCGAGCTTATCTTTGACTTTGTCGGCGATGATCTGCCCGTCATCGCAGCGGGCCAGCTCAACGCGCGGGGCCTGTAGGTTACCCTCCGGCTGATTGCGGGCGCGGTTCTGGCTCCAGAAGGCGCGATAGGCCGTCCCTTTGACCTCAAATTCCACCTCCGCCAGACACTCGGCGGTATCACGGGTCATCAGATCGTTTTGCGATTGCGACACGCTGCTCAGGCGGGGCGTTTCGTGATACAGCGCGAGGCAGATGGCATCCAGCAGAGTGGTTTTCCCGGCGCCGGTAGGGCCGGTAATGGCGAACAGCCCGTTGCTGGCGAAAGGCTCCGCGGTGAAGTCGATTTTCCATTCGCCTTTGAGCGAGTTGATATTTTTCAGGCGCAAACTCAGAATTTTCACAGATGCTCCTCACCGTTCAGACTATGCAGCGTTTCGTTGAACAGCTGCTTCAGGCGCTCCTGCTGCGTCTCTTCCAGCGTTTCCAGCGCCAGGCGGCGTTCAAACACCTCCTCAACCTGCAGTTCGCTCAGCGTTTCCCGCCGCTCACCCGCCAGGATACGTTCACGCTGGGCACGGCTGCGGCGTACCAGCAGTACTTCCACCGGCAGATCTTCGGTCTGGGCCTGAATTTTTCGCTGAATATCATGCAGATATTCGTCGCTGGTAATTTCGATGTCCAGCCAGACGACGGGCTGCTGTGGGCTATCCTGCCACTGCGTGAGCTGTTCACTGATGCTGGCAAAATCGCCTTTCAGCACTGCCAGAGGCTGCGTCACCGGCACTGTCAGAGGGCAAACCTCCGTCAGATGCCCGTCGGTGAAGGTCACCAGATTGACGCTTTTGCTTTTCCCCGTCTCGTCAAAGCTGAGGGCGATGGGCGAGCCGCTGTAGCGAATATGCTCGCAGCCACCGATCTTCTGCGCCCGGTGAATATGGCCGAGGGCAATATAATCTGCGGGCGGGAAATGGCTGGCGGGAAAGGCCTCCAGCGTGCCGATGTAGATATCGCGAACCGCGTCGCTTTTACTGGCGCCGACGGTGGTCAGGTGGCCGCTGGCGACGATTGGCAGTGGACGATCGCCGCGCAGGGCACAAGCTTCTTCATACTGCTGTTGATAATAGTCGCTGATGGCGCTCAACAATTGCTGCTGCTTTTCGCCGCTGGAGTGGCCGGCCTGGCTGGTGATCAGCTCGCGCGGGCGCAGGAAAGGCACCGGGCAAAATACGGCGCCGGGTGTGCCGTCGCGCCGTGGCAGAATAAAGGGGGCATGGCCGGCGCTGGCCACCACCGTGGTTTTCAGAAAGGCCAGAATATCGCGGGATTCGTTCAGCGTGGCCACCGAATCGTGGTTGCCCGCCAGCACCACCAGCTGACAGCCGGTTTGCTGAAGCTGAACGACAAAGCGGTTGTACAGCTCGCGGGCGTAGCTTGGCGGCGAGCCGGTATCAAAGATGTCGCCGGCGACAATAATGGCATCGACCTCGTGCGCCTGCGCACTGGTCAGCAGCCAGTCGAGAAAGGCCGAATGTTCGGCGGCGCGGCTTTTGCTGTAAAAGTTCTGGCCAAGGTGCCAGTCAGAGGTATGGATGATGCGCATAAGTATTCCCTGGCGAAAAAGCATTAGCGCATTATATACATGTCATCCGTCGCGTTGCCCCTTTAACACTTTCAGGATTGAGTGTTACTCCTTGTCATTATTCAAAATCCGCTATCATATGACGGTCATTTTTTTCATAAATCTGTCACAAAACTGACGCATAATGACGCCGCACTCTATACTGATGGCTAAAAAATACAGGGTAAATAATGGCGAGAAGAATTCTGGTCGTTGAAGATGAAGCTCCGATCCGCGAAATGGTCTGCTTTGTTCTGGAGCAAAACGGCTTTCAGCCCGTCGAGGCGGAAGATTATGACAGTGCGGTGAATCAACTCAATGAACCCTGGCCTGATTTGATTCTCCTCGACTGGATGCTGCCGGGCGGATCGGGTCTGCAGTTTATCAAGCTGCTCAAGCGTGAAGCGATGACCCGCGATATTCCGGTCGTCATGCTGACCGCGCGGGGTGAAGAAGAAGACCGCGTACGTGGTCTGGAAACCGGCGCCGATGATTACATCACCAAGCCTTTCTCGCCGAAAGAGCTGGTGGCGCGCATCAAAGCCGTAATGCGCCGAATTTCGCCGATGGCGGTTGAAGAAGTGATTGAAATGCAAGGGCTTAGCCTTGATCCTTCCTCGCATCGCGTGATGACCGGTGAAAGTCCGCTGGATATGGGGCCGACGGAGTTTAAATTATTACACTTCTTTATGACCCACCCGGAACGTGTCTACAGCCGCGAACAGCTGCTGAATCACGTCTGGGGAACGAATGTGTATGTAGAAGACAGAACGGTGGATGTGCATATTCGTCGTCTGCGTAAAGCGCTGGAACATAGCGGCCATGACCGGATGGTGCAAACGGTCCGTGGCACAGGATATCGTTTCTCCGCCCGTTTCTGAATCTCGACAGGAGTGTGAACCGTGCTGGAACGGCTGTCATGGAAAAGGCTGGCGCTTGAGCTTTTCTTATGTTGTATCCCGGCCCTGATTCTCGGGGCGGTGGTGGGTTATCTGCCGTGGTTTTTGCTGGCGGCAGTAACCGGACTTCTCATCTGGCATTTCTGGAATTTATTACGTCTTTCATGGTGGCTGTGGGTTGACCGCAGCATGACACCTCCGCCGGGAAGCGGCAGCTGGGAACCGCTGCTGTACGGCCTCCACCAGATGCAGATGCGCAATAAAAAGCGCCGACGCGAACTGGGCAGTCTGATCAAACGCTTTCGTAGCGGGGCGGAGTCTTTGCCCGATGCGGTGGTGTTGACGACGGAGGAGGGCGCCATCTTCTGGTGTAATGGTCTGGCTCAGCAGATCCTCAATCTGCGCTGGCCGGACGACAGCGGACAAAACATTCTCAATCTTCTGCGCTACCCTGAATTCGCGAACTACCTCAAAAACAGGGATTTCACAAAACCGCTTAATCTCGTCCTCAATACGTCTCGTCATCTGGAAATCCGCGTGATGCCCTACAGCGACAAACAGTGGCTGATGGTGGCGCGTGATGTCACGCAGATGCACCAGCTGGAGGGCGCACGGCGAAACTTTTTTGCCAACGTCAGCCATGAGCTTCGCACGCCGTTGACGGTGCTGCAGGGCTATCTTGAGATGATGCAGGAGCAGGTGCTGGAAGGGATGACGCGCGAAAAAGCGCTGCATACGATGCGCGAGCAGACCCAGCGCATGGAGGGGTTAGTCAAGCAGCTGCTGACGCTGTCGCGGATTGAAGCGGCGCCGACGCTGGCGATGAATGACAAAATCGATGTGCCGATGATGCTACGGGTGGTGGAGCGCGAAGCGCAGACGCTCAGCCAGCAGAAGCAGACGATCCACTTCCACGTCGATGAGAGCCTGCAGGTGCTAGGTAATGAAGAGCAGCTGCGCAGCGCGATGTCCAATCTGGTGTATAACGCGATCAACCATACGCCGGCAGGGACGGAGATTACCGTCAGCTGGCAGCGTGCGCCCCATGGCGCGCTGTTTAGCGTTGAGGATAATGGGCCAGGAATTGCGCCGGAGCATATCCCGCGCCTGACCGAGCGGTTTTATCGCGTGGATAAAGCCCGTTCGCGGCAAACCGGCGGCAGCGGTCTTGGGCTGGCTATTGTGAAGCATGCGGTAAATCATCACGACAGCCGGCTGGAAATTGAGAGTACGGTGGGGAAAGGGACGCGTTTTAGTTTCTTACTCCCGGAACGTTTAATTGCCAAAAAAAGCGCCTGATCGCGCCATTGTCAGCATTTCTTGCCAATGACCAGCTTCGGCTGGTCATTTCAGATTGCTGACAAAGAAGGAAAAAGCGTGGTTTTTCCTTCTTTGTGGTGAGCAGCCGAAAATCAATGAATTGATTTTCCTTGTTTTTATAATTGGGTGGAATATGGCAGAACGGCATCGTTTTGACGTTTTTCATTCATCTCCAATGACCAGCTTCGGCTGGTCATTTTCGTTTGCAGTCACTTTTTCCCCGCGTAATTAATGAACGTCTGCTGCTTTTTTGTTCGCATGATTAGCCGGAGGTTTTCCTTCAATATGGTCAATAATTCCGGTCTGTGAAATAGACTTAGCATAATCATCTGCTTTTGCGATCCCGCCTTGCATTAAAACGTTATAAGCGTTTAAATTGCCCCCCATACAGTCGCAGACAGACTGTTTTTGCGTGGTAATTCAAAAAACAATTCTTTCCCACGCCGCTTCGGGAGCATATCTCGCTGAGTTTGCCGGCAACCGCCGCTGTATCATCCCCTAAGGGAAGGCACGGTATTTTCCGTTTGTTAACAACACCACACCCACAGGCAGTAATGAATTTATGACCCATCAGTTAAAATCTCGCGACATTATCGCGTTGGGCTTTATGACCTTCGCGTTGTTCGTTGGCGCAGGCAACATTATCTTCCCTCCGATGGTAGGTTTACAGGCTGGTGAACACGTCTGGACCGCCGCTATTGGCTTTCTGATTACCGCCGTGGGTTTACCGGTGCTAACGGTCGTGGCGCTGGCGAAAGTCGGCGGTGGCGTTGAAAGTCTGAGTACGCCTATCGGTAAAGTTGCCGGTATCCTGCTGGCGGTGGTCTGCTATCTGGCCGTCGGTCCACTGTTTGCGACGCCGCGTACCGCGACGGTCTCTTTTGAAGTCGGGATTGCCCCGCTGACCGGTGATGGCGCGTTGCCGCTGATGATTTACAGCGTGATTTACTTCGCACTGGTGATTCTGGTCTCTTTGTATCCGGGTAAGCTGCTGGATACCGTGGGGAATTTCCTCGCCCCGCTGAAAATTGTTGCCCTGATTATTCTTTCCGTTGCGGCAATCGTCTGGCCGGCTGGCCCGATCAGTAATGCGCTGGAGGCTTACCGTACCGCCCCGTTCTCTAACGGTTTCGTCAACGGCTATCTGACAATGGATACCCTTGGCGCGATGGTCTTCGGGATCGTGATTGTTAACGCCGCGCGTTCCCGTGGGGTGACCGAAGCGCGCCTGCTGACCCGCTACACCGTCTGGGCTGGCTTGATGGCCGGCGTCGGTTTAACGCTGCTGTACCTGGCACTGTTCCGCCTGGGTTCTGATAGCGCAACGCTGGTCGATCAATCCGCTAACGGCGCGGCAATTTTGCATGCATACGTCCAGCACACCTTCGGTGGTGCAGGTAGCTTTATGCTGGCGGCGCTGATTTTCATCGCTTGTCTGGTTACCGCCGTTGGCCTGACCTGCGCCTGTGCTGAGTTCTTCGCGCAGTATCTGCCGCTGTCCTATCGTTCGCTGGTATTTATTCTCGGTATTTTCTCGATGGCGGTTTCCAACCTGGGCCTGAGCCATCTGATTCAGATTTCTATTCCAGTGCTGACGGCTATCTATCCGCCTTGTATCGCACTGGTGGTATTAAGCTTTACCCGTAACTGGTGGCATAATTCGTCCCGCGTGATTGCGCCGGCCATGTTTATCAGTCTGATGTTTGGTATCATTGACGGCATTAAATCGTCGGCGTTTGCGGATATCCTGCCGGCCTGGACCTCGCGTTTGCCTCTGGCAGAACAGGGTCTGGCCTGGTTGATGCCGACCGCGGTGATGGCGGTTCTGGCGGTTATCTGGGACCGTGCGGCAGGGCGTCAGGTGACTTCCAGCGCGCATTAACCAACGGTTTTAATCAGTGTTAAGCCACGGGGGCTTCGGGTCCCGTGGTTTTTTGTTTTTTAGGTAATCCTCTTTGGGACTTTGCCCCTGCGAAGGCCCAAAGAGAAAAACGGCATGGAATACGATGGAAAGTAGTAACACACTTAAGCGCGGGCTAAGTACCCGGCATATCCGCTTTATGGCGCTGGGATCCGCAATTGGTACCGGCCTGTTCTATGGTTCGGCTGACGCCATTAAAATGGCCGGCCCGAGCGTTCTGTTGGCCTATATTATCGGCGGTGTTGCGGCGTACATCATCATGCGCGCGCTGGGGGAAATGTCGGTACATAACCCCGCCGCCAGCTCATTTTCACGCTACGCGCAGGATTATCTCGGCCCGCTGGCGGGCTATATCACCGGCTGGACCTATTGTTTTGAAATTCTGATTGTCGCGATTGCCGACGTGACGGCGTTCGGCATCTATATGGGCGTCTGGTTCCCGACGGTGCCGCACTGGATTTGGGTGCTGAGCGTGGTGCTGATAATCTGCGCCGTTAACCTGATGAGCGTTAAAGTCTTCGGCGAGCTGGAGTTCTGGTTCTCGTTCTTTAAAGTCGCCACCATCATCATCATGATTATTGCTGGCTTCGGCATTATTATCTGGGGGATCGGTAACGGTGGTCAGCCTACCGGCATCCATAATCTCTGGAGCAACGGCGGCTTCTTCAGCAACGGCTGGCTGGGCATGGTGATGTCGCTCCAGATGGTGATGTTCGCCTACGGCGGGATAGAGATAATCGGCATTACCGCCGGCGAGGCGAAAGACCCGGAGAAATCTATTCCGCGCGCGATTAACTCGGTCCCGATGCGTATTCTGGTGTTCTATGTCGGCACCCTGTTCGTGATTATGTCCATTTATCCGTGGAATCAGGTGGGGACTGACGGCAGTCCGTTCGTTCTGACTTTCCAGCATATGGGGATTGCGTTTGCTGCCAGCATCCTGAACTTTGTGGTGCTGACCGCCTCGCTGTCGGCGATTAACAGCGACGTATTCGGCGTGGGGCGTATGCTGCACGGGATGGCCGAGCAGGGCAGCGCACCGAAGATTTTTGCCAAAACCTCGCGTCGTGGGATCCCGTGGGTGACGGTGCTGGTGATGACCGTTGCGCTGCTGTTTGCGGTCTATCTGAACTATATCATGCCGGAAAACGTCTTCCTGGTGATTGCGTCACTGGCCACCTTCGCCACCGTCTGGGTGTGGATTATGATCCTCCTGTCGCAGATTGCCTTCCGTCGTCGTCTGTCGCCGGAAGAGGCGAAAGCGCTGAAGTTTAAAGTGCCGGGCGGCGTGACCACGACGGCCGTGGGGCTGGTGTTCCTCGTCTTTATCATTGCGCTGATTGGCTACCATCCGGATACCCGCATCTCGCTGTACGTCGGTTTTGCGTGGATAGTTCTGCTGCTGGCCGGTTGGAAGCTGAAAACCCGCCGCGACCGCCAGTTGGCCCAGGCGCAGTAACTTCTCCCGCGCCTGTCGGAATTGGCAGGCGCGTTCTCCACCCCCATTATCCTCCCCTAATTATTCCCATGATGATGAGTCATACGCCTGTGCGCTGTGGCAAGGTGTGCCCATTCTAAAGAGAGAGGAATGACGATGTTGAAGGCATGGCACCTGCCTGTGGCTCCGTTTATTAAGGAGCAGCAGGAACGACTCTTTATCACATTATGGCTAAGCGGTGATGACTTGCCGCAGCGGGTAACGCTGCGGGCGGAAGAAGATAATGAAGAGCTCTCGCTGCCGATGCACCGACTGCGGCAGGAGCCGCATCCGGGCGTCGTCGCATGGCGGGGCGAGATCAATCTTGCCAGCGGCCAGCCGCGTCGACGCTACAGTTTTAAGCTGCTGTGGGCGGATCGCCAGCGCTGGTTCACCCCGCAGGGCTTTAACCGTTTTCCACCGGCGCGACTGGAACAGTTCGCCGTCGATCTGCCGGATAGCGGCCCGCAGTGGGTGGCCGATCAGGTCTTTTATCAAATCTTCCCCGACCGTTTTGCACGCAGCGAATCGCGGGAAGCAGAGCAAGATCGGGTTTATCACCACCACGCCGCCGGGCATGATATTGTCCAGAAATCGTGGGATGAGCCGTTAACCGGCGAGGCGGGCGGTTCGACATTTTATGGCGGCGATCTGGATGGTATCAGCGAAAAACTGCCGTATCTGAAGCAACTTGGCGTGACCGCTCTCTACCTGAACCCGGTCTTTGTCGCACCCAGCGTGCATAAATACGATACCGAAGATTATCGTCGCGTCGATCCGCAATTTGGCGGTGACGGAGCGCTGATTCGTCTGCGTCACAATACCCAGCGAGAAGGGATGCGTCTGATTCTCGACGGCGTGTTTAACCATACCGGCGATTCTCACGCCTGGTTCGATCGCCATCAGCGCGGCAGCAGCGGGGCGTGCCATCATGCCGATTCGCCATGGCGCGACTGGTTCACCATCTCTGCCGAAGGTGAAGCGCATAGCTGGCTGGGCTACTCCAGCCTGCCTAAGCTGGATTACCGTTCGGAGAGTCTGGTGAATGAAATCTATGCCGGGGAAGACAGCATCGTTCGCCACTGGTTGAAAGCGCCGTGGAGTATGGACGGCTGGCGGCTGGACGTGGTGCATATGCTCGGGGAAGGCGGCGGGGCGCGTAACAACCTGCGCCATATTGCCGGTATTACCGAGGCCGCGAAGCAAACGCAGCCTGAAGCATTTGTTTTTGGCGAACATTTTGGCGATGCCCGTCAGTGGTTACAGGCGGATGCCGAAGATGCCGCCATGAACTACCGCGGTTTTACTTTCCCGCTGTGGGGTTTTCTCGCCAATACCGATATCTCCTATGACCCGCAGAAAATTGACGCGCAGACCTGCGTCGCCTGGATGGATAACTACCGTGCCGGGCTGTCGCATCAGCAGCAGCTGCGGATGTTTAACCAGCTCGACAGCCACGATACCGCGCGATTTAAGTCGCTGCTGGGCAAAGATGTTGCGCGCCTGCCGCTGGCGGTAGTATGGCTGTTCTGCTGGCCGGGCGTACCGTGTATCTACTACGGTGATGAAGTCGGCGTCGATGGCAACAACGATCCTTTCTGCCGCAAACCCTTCCCGTGGGATCCCGCTCTGCAGGACACTGCGCTGCTGGGGCTGTACAAGCGGATGGCGAAGCTGCGCAAAGCCAATAAGGCATTACGCTACGGTGGCTGCCAGGTGATTTATGCCGAAGAGAACGTGGTGGTGTTTGCTCGCGTGTATAAGCAGCTGCGCGTGCTGGTCGCCATCAACCGCGGCGAAGCCTGTGAAGTGGTAGTGGAAGATTCGCCGCTGCTGGACGTTAGTGAATGGCAGGTGAAAGAGGGAGCCGGCACGCTGCACGATGGCGTGCTAACGCTGCCGGCTATTTCCGCCAGCGTCTGGTTTAGCCGTCAGGAATAGAGCGGGCTGAGGAACGAGTCCTGGAGAATCGCTTCCCGCCACCAGCGCTGGGCAAGGCCGTCGTTATCGCTACGCCAGGCGATATAGGTGAGATCTTTCTCGCGGCAGGAGAGGACGGGCTTTTCTATCAGCTCTCCGTTCTCCAGCCACGGCTGAGCGATATGGCGAGGTAAAAAACCGCAGCCCAGTCCGGCGCGCAGCAGCGCCACCTTACTGGCAAAATCGTCGACGCGAATTTGCGGTTGTTCAGTGAGGAGGTTGCTGTTGAGCGGATGGCAATAGCGGGCGCTATCGCTGATCACCACCGCGCGATGCAGGCTCAGCTGCTTGTTGCCGAGCGGCTGCGTCGTCTCCGCCAATGGGTGACCGGGGGCGACAACGAAGACGTTATCCAGCGTACCGGCCATTTTCCACGACCATTCGGCGGAGGTGGGCGGTTCGTTGATGGCGCCAAGAATAATATCTGCGCCGTTGCGGGTCAGTTCCTCCCAGGAGCCGGCCAGGGTGTGATGGGTAAAATTGAGCCGGGTTTGTGGGTTTTGCGCGTAAAAAGCGTCGATCAGCGGCAGTAAGCGTTCAAAAGGGAAAGACGCATCGAGTGCGATATCCAGATCCCGTTCCCAGCCGGCATCCAGCTGCACGGCCTGCTTTTCCAGATCTTTTGCGGCGTTGATCAACAAACGCCCCTTTTCCAGCACCATTCTACCGGTATCGGTAAATTTCGCCCGATGGCCGCTGCGATCCAGCAGGGTAATATCCAGATCGTTTTCCAGCTTTTGGATCATATAGCTCAGGGCGGCAGGGGTCTTATACAACGACTCTGCGGCGGTGGCGAAAGAACCATGGGTCTCTAACGCATCCAGAATTAACAGCACATCAAGGTTTAAACGCATCAATTACTTACCGGTAAAAAAAGGTGACTCAGTTTTACCGAAGCTGGATGGTCAATGCCAGTGAATAATTTAGAACCCTTTCGCGCAAATTTTTGATAAGCAACGTTAACCAGATAGCTGATTTTTTATGCCGGTGTCCGCCATATACCTGTGTTGCTGCCTTTATACAGCCCGAAATTCATCGCCTGTAGCTTATTAATATTGAAATAGCACAGAGAATTTCTTTAATAACTCATTAGAAATAACTGACTATACTCAGCATGCTTTATCCGTCACGATCCAGACCCACAGAAGCTTGTTTTATATCTCTTTAACTCATTGATTAAGAAGGTATGTCATGTCTATTCGGGAACTGATCGACCCAACCAATTCTGCTCTGATTTTTATTGACCATCAGCCTCAAATGTCGTTTGGCGTTGCCAATATTGACCGCCAGACGCTGAAAAACAACACCGTTGCCCTGGCAAAAGCCGGCAAAATTTTTAATGTTCCGGTTATTTATACTTCCGTTGAAACGAAAAGCTTTAGTGGTTATATCTGGCCAGAATTACTGGCGGTCCATCCGCAGGTAAAACCGATTGAACGTACGTCGATGAACTCCTGGGAAGATGCCGCTTTTGTTAAGGCGGTAAAAGCCACCGGACGTAAGAAATTGATTATTTCTGCGCTGTGGACCGAAGTGTGCCTGACCTTCCCGGCGCTGATGGCGCTGGAGGAAGGATTTGAAGTTTACGTGGTGACCGACACCTCCGGCGGCACTTCCGTTGACGCTCATGAACGCTCAATTGACCGGATGGTACAGGCCGGTGCCGTGCCGGTGACCTGGCAGCAGGTACTGCTGGAATACCAGCGCGACTGGTCACGCAAAGAGACTTATGACGCGGTCATGGATCTGGTTCGCGAACACAGCGGTGCTTACGGCATGGGCGTCGATTATGCCTATACCATGGTGCACGGCGCGCCGGAACGTAAAGCCTAAATACACTTCATCCTTCAGGCTGCCTCTTTGTTGGCTTCGTTTGCCCGCCCCGGTGACTGATTTACGCAAGTGGCCAGGGACGTACAATCTTGTCGCCTCGACGTAGCATGAATGATTTTGTGTATTGTCTTTTATGGCAAATGGCGGCAAATCCCGCCATTTGCCTGCAGCAAGGAGCCCGGTCATGACGCAACAGAAATCGGTGACCCTGGTCATAAGCCATATGCTCGACCCCGAGCACGGGGAACGCTATGAGCAATGGTTGGGTAAAATTATGCCAATTGCGGCGGAGTTTCCCGGCCATCTTGGCGCTAACGTGATTCGCCCCCCCGCCGGGCAGAATTTATGGAGCGTCATTATTCGTTTTGACACCATTGAACACCTCTATGCCTGGACGCAGTCGCAAACGCGCCGCGAACTGGTGGCGGAAATTGCGCCGCTGCTTAATGAGGGCGACCGCACGGAAGTCCGGACTGAACCGGCATTCTGGTTTACTCCGCCGGCAGCGAACGTGCGCCAGCCGCTGCGCTGGAAGCAGTTTCTGATTACGCTGCTGGTGATCTTTCCCAGCACCAACCTGGTGCCCTGGCTGACCGGGATGTTCCTTCCCTCGTTAAAGGGAAGCTTGCTGCTGCATTTGATTAATGATGCCTGTGTGGTCGCGCTGGTGGTCTGGTTCTGGATGCCCATCGTGACCCGTCTGTTTGCTGGCTGGTTAAAGAAAAACTGAGTCAGCCTCCTGAAGGAGAGCGTTATGTCGCAAACTGCCACACTGATCCTCACCAATGGCCGAATTCATACTCTCGACCGTACAAACCCGTTGACTGAGGCGATCGCTATCGCCAACGGTAAGATCCTCGCCACCGGCAGCGGCGATCGGATCATGAGTTTTGCTGCGGAAGGGACGCAGATCGTCGATCTGCAAGGCCATACGGTGATCCCTGGCCTGAACGATTCCCACCTGCATCTGATCCGCGGTGGGCTGAATTATAATCTTGAACTGCGCTGGGAAGGCGTGCCGTCACTGGTGGACGCGCTGCGAATGCTGAAAGATCAGGCCGATCGTACGCCGTCTCCGCAATGGGTGCGTGTCGTTGGCGGCTGGAGCGAGTTTCAGTTCGCTGAGCGGCGCATGCCAACCCTTGAGGAGTTAAACGAGGCGGCGCCGGATACGCCGGTATTTGTCCTGCATCTCTACGATCGCGCGCTGCTGAACCGTGCGGCGCTGAAGGCCGTAGGCTACACCAAAGAGACGCCGGATCCTGCCGGCGGCGAAATCGTTCGCGATAGCCACGGCAACCCGACCGGGATGCTGATCGCTAAACCGAATGCGATGATCCTCTACGCAACCCTGGCGAAAGGGCCGAAGCTGCCGCTGGAGCTACAGGTTAATTCGACGCGCCAGTTCATGCGTGAGCTGAACCGGCTCGGTCTGACCAGCGCAATTGACGCCGGGGGCGGTTTCCAGAACTACCCGGAAGATTATGAAATTATTGAACAGCTGCATGCGCAAGATCAGATGACGGTGCGCATTGCCTATAACCTGTTTACCCAGCGGCCAAAACAGGAGCTGGATGATTTCGAGCGCTGGACCGATATGCTGAAGCCAGGGCAGGGAACCGACTTCTTCCGCGCCAACGGCGCCGGTGAAATGCTGGTCTTCTCGGCGGCGGATTTTGAAGATTTCCTGCAGCCGCGCCCTGACCTCCCTGAAGGGATGGAAGATGAGCTGGAACGGGTGGTGCGCCATCTTGTCGAGCACCGCTGGCCGTTCCGCCTGCATGCTACCTACGATGAGTCTATCAGCCGGATGCTGGACGTTTTTGAGAAGGTGAACCGCGATATTCCGTTTAACGGCCTGCACTGGTTCTTTGACCATGCAGAGACGATTACCGAACGTAATATTGAGCGCGTGAAGGCGCTCGGCGGCGGGATCGCGGTACAGCACCGGATGGCTTTCCAGGGCGAATACTTTGTCGATCGCTATGGCAAAGATGCCGTCAAGCATACGCCGCCGGTGGCGAAAATGCTGGAGCTGGAGGTACCGGTGGGACTGGGGACCGATGCAACGCGCGTCGCGAGCTACAACCCGTGGACCGCGCTCTACTGGCTGGTGTCCGGGCGTACCGTGGGCGGTATGGCCATGTATGACGAGAGTAATCGTCTGCCGCGCGATGTGGCACTGGAGCTATGGACGGCGGGCAGCGCCTGGTTCTCCAGTGAACAAGGTAAAAAAGGACGTATTGAGAAAGATCAACTGGCCGACCTGGTGGTGCTGTCCAAGGACTATTTCAGCGTGCCGGAAGAGGAAATCAAAGGTATCGAGTCGGTACTGACAGTCGTGGACGGCAAAGTGGTCTATGCCGCGGGGCATTTCTCACCGCTGGCACCGCCGTCAATTCCCGTCTTGCCGGATTGGTCTCCGGTTGTGAAGGTGCCCGGTCACTATCGTTCCGCTCCGCCTGCGGCGGCGAAAATTGGTGCGATAGTGCAGATGCATCAGTGCTGCGGCAGCTGCGACGTTCACGGCCATCAGCATGATATTGCGCGTAAATCGTCGGTGCCGGTTTCTGACGACCGGGCATTCTGGGGGGCGCTGGGCTGCTCCTGCTTCGCGTTTTAATCCTGGTACATGATGCGCACCCCCGGCGAGTTTGCCGGGGGTTGCGTCGTACGGTTATCTACCGGGCGTGGTATTCGCGCTCCGGGCTTAGCCCCGGTTCTGAGAGCCAAATAGCTGAATACGGCGGGCGATCATCTCGCGTACGGGCAGCAGGCCTTGCCGGATAACTTTGCGTGGATCGTTTATGTCGTGGCTATTATCGGCGGCAAATAACGCCTTCACGGCCTCACACCAGGCGTACATATTTTCGGTGTTGACGTTAATTTTAGCCGTACCGCAGGCAATCGCTTTTCGCATATCCTCATCGGCAATACCGGTTCCGCCGTGCAGCACCAATGGCACTTTCACCAGTTCGGATATCGCTTTCATTTCAGTAAATCCAAGTTTCGCTTTCCCTTTATAAAGCCCGTGTGTTGAACCGAGTGCCGCGGCAAGGCAGTCCACCTGCGTTTCGCTGACCAGAGTGTAACACTCCTGCGGGTCGGCATAGATAACCTCGGAATTCACGATACCGTCTTCACTTCCGGCAATGGTCCCCAGCTCGGCTTCAACCGATATGCCTCTGCTGTGCGCCAGTTCAACCAGATGGCGGGTGATAGCCAGGTTTTCCGCAAACGGCAGATGGGAACCATCAAACATAATTGAGCTGAACCCGGCTTCGATAGCCGCTTCGCAAGCCTCACGCGTTGTCCCGTGATCGAGATGCAGTGCGACCGGAATATCAATCTGTAGATAGTCCATCGCATTAACCACGATGTCATGAATGCATTTCAGGCCCAGCATATGTTTCACCGTACCGCCGGAAACGCCCAAAATAACCGGCGAGCGCAGCTGTTGCCCGGTACTTAATACGGCGCCAACCCATTCCAGATTATTAATATTGAACTGCCCTACGGCATAACCGTCCCGTAGGGCATGCTGAAGCATGTCCTTCATAGAAACTAACATAATCACCTCGGGGTTAATTATTCATCAAAATATTGCGTTAAATTTCTTTCGTAGTTATTTAATGAGTGATGGACGACAGCGAGATCTGGCATAGACTCACGGACGCCTTTTTTCTCAATTGAAATTGCGGCGGTCAGGCTGGCAAAAAGAATAATATTATCGATATGCCAGGAGTAATGAACGCCGTAGGTGAAGGCACCATGGAAAACATCTCCGGCACCGGTAGTATCGACGGCATGGCATTGCCAGGCGGGAACAATATGCAGCATCCCGCTTTTTAAAAATGCACAGCCCTTCTCGCCAAGAGTAATAAATGCCTCTCCCCGGCATATTTTATTTAACTCGATGAGTGCCGCTTTTAATTCTTTCTCGGTGCTCAGGGTGCGGTAACTCATATAATCTCTGGCAAAATGCTCACTAACAACAAAATAATCAGTCCAGGCTGCCAGTTTGATATTGCTGGCGCGCAGGGAACCGCCATCCATCACTACGCGAGCCGCAGGCAGTTTTTTAATTAAATATTCACTGATTTCAGCTTCATGCCCATCAATTAACAAAGTTACCGGTTCTTCTGAAGCAATAAGACGTTGTGCGAGATCGTCAAGTTTCAGTTTTTGATCGTAGGTCAACGAAGGCGGCGTCTGCATTTTACGGGTAATAATGGTGCGGGAGCCCGTTAAGCGGTTAACCAGTACCGATGCCAGGGGGGTGATCATCTCATCGGAAAAAACGATGTGGCTGGTATCCACGCCGGCCTGAGCAAATTCATCAACAATCCGCTGGCCATAAATATCTGAGTTCAGATGGCCGATGTAATAGACATCCTCGCCCCATAATCCCAGCAGCCATGCGGCATTTGCCGCCGGGCCACCGCCGCTTTCAATAAAGTCATGGCAGAAGTTTTTGGTGTTTTCCTGCGGCCACTCATTCAGAAAGAAGAACTGATCAAAACATGAAAATCCTATGGACAATATAGCCATAACAACTCCTGATAATGTCGTCAGCTGCGGGAAGCGTTCTTCCCGCAGGGAAAAATGAAACCCTATTCATTTTTCTTATTCGCCGTGAGCGCTTCGTAGCTGAGCGTATCTCCGACCACGCGAACTGAACGGAAGCAGAAAGGCACCAGCAAAGCGATGAGCAGGGCGAAGCAAATCAAATAGATCGTTATCTGACCAAACTGGGTGAAGGCATTACCGATAATGATTCCCCAGACGGCGAAATCGAAATCGGCAAAGGTGCTGTTTTCAAAGCCCAGGCTGCCTAAAGCCGGTAGCAGCATTGCCGGCAGGAAGGCGAGAAAGATGCCGCCAATAAACGAAGCGATGACACAGCCTCGTTTGCCGCCCAGCTTGTCGGCGAAGACGCCGGAAGTCCCACCGCAGAAGAAATGTGGCACCATGCCGGGAATGATAAGCGCCATCCCGAATGCGCCCAGCATCAGCATTCCCACCAGACCGCCGATAAAGGAGCTGATAAAACCGACGACCACCGCCGTTGGGCTAAAGGTAAAGAACACCGCGCAGTCTACGGCTGGAATCGAATCGGGAATCAGCTTCTGGCTAATCCCCTGAAAAGCGGGTACCAGATCGCCAAGGATAAGACGCACGCCGTTGTAGACGATGGCAACACCGACGGCAAACTGCAGGCCGGTCAGAATAGAGAAGATCAGCATATTCTGGTCGGTTATCGTCCGCAGGTATTCGGTGCCGGCAACGGCGCTACAGACAAAGTAGATAATGAACATGACGATCCCGGTGGTGACCGTGGTGTCGCGCAGAAAGCCCCAGCGTTCAGAAATTTCGGTATCGGCAAATGAGTTGGCCGGGTTCCCGGTTTTGCTGGCGATCCATGCGGAGATGTAATAGCCCAGCGAGCCGAAGTGACCCATCGCAATGCCGCCATCTTCGGTGACCTGCTTGGTATAGCGTTGGCCAATGGCCGGAGAGATCGCAGACCATGAGCCGAGTAAGAATCCGCCAATCAGAATCAGCATCCAGCCGCGGAATTCCGCCGCTTGCAGTACCGCGGAAAACAGACATGCCAGGAAGAAAGAGTGGTGGCCGGTGAGGAATATGTATTTGTACTTGGTAAAGCGGGCAATAAGCAGGTTAAAGATAAAGCCCAGCAGCAGGATGCTCATGGTTTCTACGCCGAGCACTTTTTGCGCAACGGAAACGATAGCCTCGTTATTGGGAATAACGCCGCGAATATTAAATCCGGCTTCGATAATTCCGCCGAGCGGATTAAGATTCGCAACGATGACTCCGGCACCGGCGCTGAGCATTAAATAACCAAGGATGGGCTTTAAGGTGCCAGTGAGAAGTTTATTTCCAGGGGAGCGCAGTGCCACTAAACCGACAAATGCGATAATCCCCATCAGAAATGCGGGTTGACTGAATATCTCTGATAAGAATGTAAGTATAGCCTGCATGATCGTGTCCTTAGAGCCTATCCCATTAGGCTATTTTATTTGCCATTTTGGCCCTGGGCAGCGCTCAAAACCCTCACGTACTGCGTGTACGCTCCGGTTTTACCGCGCTGTCCGTGTCGAAACTGGCTGCAACAATTTACGCCTACTGGGATAGGCTCTTAATAATGATTAAGAATGAGTTGCAGCAATTTTTGTCAGGGCGTCGGTAATGTCTTCAGCAATTTTAGCTTTATGGACATAGCTGCGAATAATAGCCACATGACAATGCGCAGGGAACTGATTCGCTAATTCTTTAATGGTGATATAGAGATCGGCTTTTTCGCCTACGGCATTGGCAAAATCAACGGAGGCGACGTCAGCTTTGATGCCTAATTCATCACATATTTTTTTTACATTGCTCGCGGCCATTAATGAACTGCCAATACCGTTACCGCAAACTGTTCTGATAACTAACATAATGACGACTCCATTTTATTGTGGATGAAATTGAATACTGTATCGATGTCATGCTCGTTGCGGAGGAATGCGACAATATCTGACTCAATTAATGAGGCAATTATCTGGATCATCTTGATATGACTATCGGCATCGGCACCGGCGATGCCGATAATCACGCTCACCGGGTCAAACTCCTCGTGGCCAAAATGAATCGGATGCTGGGTAGTGATTAAAGAAAATCCGGTACGGGAGGCTCCTTTTTCGGGGCGAGCGTGAGGCATTGCGAGCCCGTCATCAATAACAATAGCGGGACCAAAATCCTCATAGACCTCCAGCATCGCCTTAACGTATTCGGGGCGACAAATTTGCTGGCGGTTAAGTAACGTCCCAGATAATTCGATCGCCTGGCTAGCGGTAGAAATGTTCTGGTTAAGTGCGATTAACCGACGATCAAAGATGATATCCATAATCTAATCCTTAACGAATTTCTTTTCTGAGTTAAATCATGACCAAATAGACGGCGTAAAATCATGGGTTAGATCACATTTGAATTTTTAAACATTGAAGTTGATCACAGCGAAATGATATTTGAGTTATTTTTTAAGGGAAAATAACATTTATTATGTTGTTTGTTATCAATTGGTTGTGTCTTGATGGTGAAATCGGTGGAAAATATAAGACGAGAAAGATTAAAAATCAGATGATTTTATTATTGAGAAATGCATTGCTCATCACAAATATCAGGGTGATTTTTTCTCAAAGCTTGAGTTTGATAACAAAAAAAGCCGTCTGGGAAGAACAAGAGGGTGCAATAACGCGGCAGAGAATAAAATGCGCGGCAGCTAAAACAAAAAAGGCCCGCATGCGCGAGCCTTTTTCTGAACGTATGCCGATTACAGGCTGGATACGTTCTCGGTCAGGTATTTTGCTACGCCTTCCGGAGACGCGGCCATACCTTCTTTTCCTTTTTCCCACTGTGCCGGGCAAACTTCACCGTGCTCTTCGTGGAACTGCAGCGCGTCAACCATACGCAGCATTTCATCGATGTTACGACCCAGCGGCAGATCGTTAACAACCTGGTGGCGAACAACGCCGTTAGCGTCGATCAGGAAGGAGCCGCGCAGTGCAACGCCTTCGTCCGGATGTTCGATACCGTAAGCTTTCTGGATTTCACGTTTGATGTCAGCAACCATCGCGTATTTAACCGGGCCAATACCGCCCTGGTCTACCGGGGTGTTACGCCATGCGTTGTGAACGAATTCGGAGTCGAAGGAGACGCCAACAACTTCTACGCCGCGCTTCTGGAATTCTTCGTAACGTTTGTCAAAAGCGATCAGCTCAGACGGGCAAACGAAGGTGAAGTCCATCGGCCAGAAGAACAGGACGGTTGCTTTACCGTTGGTGTGTTGTTTGAAGTTGAATTTCTCAACGATTTCGCCGTTACCTAAAACAGCTGCTGCGGTAAAATCCGGAGCCTGACGAGTGACCAGAACCATATGATTCTCCTGTTAATAATAAGGTTAATTGGAACGCAACGCGGGCAAGTATAGGGACTGGTTCATGCGAACTCAACGTGACGTTGACAATCAATGAGATAGGTTTTGTCTATCAATGTCTATCAGAAAACGAAGTTCAGAATAGCCTTTCTGTGTGAAAGCGCAATCTTTTATAACTCACGCCGGGTGGCCTGCGCCATCATGCGCGGATAAAAATGCCAAAACTGTTGCTCAAGTTTTTCGTAGTGGGTATCCAGATCCTGCCAGGAGTCACGCAGGGCATCAAGACGCGGACGACGGCTGGCCATGCCGTTGAGGACGCGCTGAATAAAGTCCATGTCTTGATAGCGCTCAAGCCAGCGCTCCGACCACAAATAGGCATTGAGATTAACGAAGCGCGGCGGTGAATCGGGTAGCACCGGTGTCACCTGCGCCTGGGCATAGCGGACAAATTCACTGAGCGGCATATCGGGTGAAATACGTGCCCAGTGGTGTGAGAGAAAGTGATCCCACATGACATCCAGCGTAATGGGCGCTACGCGGCGGGTCTGCGGACGAAACCATTCGCGCGCTGCTTTGACCTCCGGCAGATTATCGGTCATGACGTCGATACGGCGATGCATAAAAATGCCGTCGACGATGTCGGCCGGGTAGTCTGCCTGAGGGTTACCGCGAACGAAATCTGCCAGAAGATTACCGGGCAGGGAGCTGTCTGCGAGATGAGCTAAATGCAGGTGTGCGAGAAAATTCATAATACTCGTTATGCTTTAAATTGCATGTGCGTTGGCTTCCTGCGTTCTTCCCGGTCACTGAGTTGACTAAGTTCCCGGACATTCTCTCAGCTGCCGCCTTCCTGCGACTCGGATTATTTAGAGTATTATAACCGTGCTGCGGGGTAAAGGTTGCAGGGAGAACGCCCCGGCACTAGACTACCCGCCTCTTTATTCAGTCTGAGTCACCGTCATGCGCGTTACCGATTTTTCCTTTGAACTACCTGAATCCCTGATCGCCCACTACCCGCAGCCAGAGCGCAGTAGCTGTCGCCTGCTGTCGTTAGACGGTCCGACAGGTGCGCTGACGCATGGGACTTTCACTGATTTACTCGACAAGCTTAACCCGGGCGATCTGCTGGTTTTTAACAATACCCGGGTGATCCCGGCCCGCCTGTTTGGCCGTAAAGCCAGCGGCGGCAAGATTGAAGTTCTGGTCGAGCGCATGCTTGATGACAAACGCATTCTGGCACATATCCGCGCTTCTAAAGCGCCGAAGCCGGGGGCAGAGCTGCTGCTGGGCGATGATGAAAGCATTAATGCCACGATGGTGGCACGTCACGATGCGCTGTTTGAAGTCGAATTTAACGACGGGCGCCCGGTACTGGATATCCTCAACAGCATCGGCCATATGCCGCTGCCGCCGTATATCGATCGTCCGGACGAAGAGGCCGACCGCGAGCTCTATCAGACCGTCTACAGCACCAGGCCGGGGGCGGTGGCGGCGCCGACCGCAGGCCTGCATTTTGACGATCTGATGCTGGAGAAGCTGCGCGAGAAAGGTATCGAGATGGCGTTTGTGACGCTGCACGTTGGCGCGGGGACATTCCAGCCGGTGCGGGTGGACACCATCGAAGACCACATCATGCACTCGGAGTATGCCGAAGTGCCGCAGGACGTCGTTGATGCCGTGCTGGCGGCAAAAGCACGCGGCAATCGCGTCATTGCGGTCGGTACCACCTCCGTGCGTTCGCTGGAGAGCGCGGCACAGGCGGCGAAAAACGACCTGATTGAGCCGTTCTTCGGCGATACGCAGATTTTTATCTATCAGGGGTATCAGTACAAAGCGGTTGATGCGCTGGTGACCAACTTCCATCTCCCTGAATCGACTCTGATTATGCTGGTTTCGGCCTTTGCCGGCTATCAGCACACAATGAATGCCTACAAGGCTGCGGTAGAACAAAAATATCGCTTTTTTAGCTACGGGGACGCGATGTTTATCACGTACAATCCGCAGGCTATTTTTGAGCGTGTCGGGGAATAACTCCGCGACATGAGTGTTTAACGTCAGACTGTTTTTCTGACGCAGGAGTTAACATGAAATTTGAACTGGATACGACCGACGGTCGCGCTCGCCGCGGCCGCCTGGTATTTGATCGCGGCGTTGTTGAAACGCCAGCCTTTATGCCCGTTGGCACCTACGGCACCGTAAAAGGGATGACGCCGGAAGAAGTTGAAGCCACCGGCGCGCAAATTATTCTCGGCAACACGTTCCACCTGTGGCTGCGCCCTGGCCAGGAAATCATGAAGCTGCACGGCGACCTGCATGATTTCATGCAATGGAAAGGGCCAATCCTGACCGATTCCGGCGGCTTCCAGGTGTTCAGCCTGGGCGATATTCGTAAGATTACCGAGCAGGGCGTTCATTTCCGCAACCCGATTAACGGCGATCCTATTTTCCTCGATCCGGAAAAGTCGATGGAGATTCAGTACGATCTCGGCTCCGATATCGTGATGATCTTCGATGAATGTACGCCGTACCCGGCGGACTGGGATTATGCTAAGCGTTCCATGGAAATGTCCCTGCGCTGGGCACAGCGCAGCCGCGACCGTTTCGACGGCCTGGGCAACAAAAATGCCCTGTTCGGCATTATTCAGGGCAGCGTTTACGAAGATTTACGTGATATCTCCGTTAAAGGTCTGGTAGATATCGGCTTTGATGGCTACGCTGTCGGCGGTTTGGCTGTCGGTGAGCCTAAAGCAGACATGCACCGTATCCTGGAGCACGTTTGCCCGCAGATTCCGGCCGACAAACCACGATATCTGATGGGCGTCGGGAAGCCAGAAGATCTGGTTGAAGGGGTGCGTCGCGGTATCGATATGTTCGACTGCGTCATGCCAACGCGCAACGCGCGTAACGGCCACCTGTTCGTCACCGATGGCGTGGTGAAGATTCGTAATGCGAAGCATAAAAGCGACACTGCGCCGCTGGATGCTGAGTGTGATTGCTATACATGTCGCAATTATTCACGCGCTTACTTGCATCATCTCGATCGTTGCAACGAAATATTGGGCGCGCGCCTCAATACCATTCATAACCTTCGCTACTATCAGCGTTTAATGGCTGGTTTACGTAAGGCTATCGAAGAGGGTAAATTAGAGAGCTTCGTGACCGATTTTTACCAACGTCAGGAGCGACCTGTTCCTCCTTTGAACGTTGATTAATTTTAATAATGAGGGAATTTGAATGAGCTTTTTTATTTCTGATGCGGTAGCAGCAACGGGTGGCGCGGCGCAGGGCAGCCCGATGTCTCTGATTCTGATGCTGGTAGTGTTTGGTCTGATTTTCTATTTCATGATCCTGCGCCCGCAGCAAAAGCGTACCAAAGAACATAAAAACCTGATGGGCTCCATCGCAAAAGGCGATGAAGTGCTGACGAATGGTGGCCTGGTTGGTCGTGTCACTAAAGTTGCGGAAAGCGGATACATTGCTATCGCGCTGAACGATACCACTGAAGTGGTTATCAAACGTGACTTCGTAGCTGCCGTTCTGCCGAAAGGCACCATGAAGGCGCTGTAATCCACTTTTCCCTAAGGGAACTGCCGTGTTAAACCGTTATCCTTTGTGGAAGTACATCATGCTGGTCGTCGTCATTATCGTCGGCCTGATGTATGCGCTCCCCAACCTGTATGGTGAGGATCCGGCCGTTCAAATCACTGGCGCGCGCGGTGTCGCCGCCAGTGAGCAAACGCTGATCCAGGTCCAGAAAACGTTACAAGAAGAAAAAATTACCGCTAAGTCTGTGGCACTGGAAGAGGGCGCAATTCTTGCGCGCTTCGACACCACCGATGTCCAGCTACGCGCACGTGAAGTGCTGGTGGACGTGTTGGGTGATAAATACGTCGTGGCGCTGAACCTGGCCCCGGCGACCCCGCGTTGGTTAGCGGCTATCCATGCCGAGCCGATGAAGCTGGGTCTTGACCTGCGCGGCGGCGTACACTTCCTGATGGAAGTGGATATGGACACTGCGCTGGGTAAACTGCAGGAACAAAATATCGACAGCCTGCGCAGCGAGCTGCGTGAAAAAGGCATCCCTTACTCTACCGTGCGTAAGGAAGACAATTATGGTCTGAGCATTGCTTTTCGCGATAGCGCAGCACGCGATCAGGCCATCTCCTGGCTGAGCCCGCGTCACCGCGATCTGGTTATCTCCACGCAGGGCGCTACCGGCCTGAAAGCGGTGATGACCGATGACCGCCTGAAAGAAGCCCGCGAATACGCCGTGCAGCAGAACATCAACATTCTGCGTAACCGTGTTAACCAACTGGGTGTTGCCGAGCCGCTGGTACAGCGTCAGGGCGCTGACCGTATCGTGGTTGAACTGCCGGGTATTCAGGATACCGCGCGTGCGAAAGAAATTCTTGGCGCCACGGCGACTCTGGAATTCCGTCTGGTTAACAGCAACGTTGACAGCGCCGCAGCCGCTTCTGGCCGCGTTCCTGGCGACTCTGAAGTGAAAGATACCCGTGAAGGTCGGCCGGTTGTGCTGTACAAGCGCGTGATTCTGACCGGTGACCATATCACCGACTCCACTTCCAGCATGGACGAGTTCAACCAGCCGCAGGTTAACATCTCGCTGGACAGCGCGGGTGGTAACATCATGTCTAACTTCACCAAGGACAACATCGGTAAACCGATGGCGACCCTGTTTGTGGAGTACAAAGACAGCGGGAAGAAAGATGCCAACGGTCGTGCGATTCTGGTGAAACAGGAAGAGGTGATTAACATCGCCAATATCCAGTCTCGCCTGGGCAACAGCTTCCGTATTACTGGTATCAGTAACCCGAATGAAGCGCGTCAGCTCTCTCTGCTGCTGCGTGCGGGTGCGCTGATCGCGCCGATTCAAATCGTTGAAGAACGTACTATCGGCCCGACTCTGGGTATGCAGAACATCAAACAGGGTCTGGAAGCATGTCTGGCCGGTCTGGTGGTCTCTATCCTGTTCATGATTTTCTTCTACAAGAAATTCGGCCTGATCGCGACCTCTGCGCTGGTGGCTAACCTGGTCCTGATCGTCGGTATCATGTCTCTGCTTCCTGGGGCCACGCTGAGTATGCCGGGGATTGCGGGTATCGTGTTAACCCTTGCGGTGGCAGTCGATGCTAACGTACTGATCAACGAACGTATTAAAGAAGAGTTGAGCAACGGGCGTTCCGTTCAGCAGGCGATTGACGAAGGTTACAGGGGCGCATTCAGCTCTATCTTCGATGCGAACATTACGACCTTGATCAAAGTTATCATCCTGTACGCGGTCGGTACCGGTGCAATTAAAGGGTTTGCTATTACCACCGGTATCGGTGTGGCAACCTCGATGTTTACCGCTATCGTCGGCACCCGTGCCATCGTGAACCTGCTGTACGGCGGCAAGCGCGTTAAAAAGCTGTCTATCTGAGGAGTGCGTTGTGGCACAGGAATATACTGTTGAACAATTGAACCACGGCCGTAAAGTCTATGACTTTATGCGCTGGGACTACTGGGCTTTCGGCATTTCCGGTTTTCTGCTGATTGCCGCCATTATCGTGATGGGCGTGCGTGGGTTTAACTGGGGTCTGGATTTCACCGGCGGTACGGTGATTGAGATTACCCTCGAAAAACCAGCCGAACTGGACCAGATGCGTGAAGCGCTGCAGAAGGCGGGCTTTGCTGAGCCGCAGGTGCAGAACTTCGGTAGCAGCCGCGACATCATGGTGCGTATGCCGCCGGTACACGATACCAACGTCAGCCAGGAGCTGGGCAGCAAGGTCGTTAGCGTGATTAACGAATCGACCAGCCAGGATGCGACGGTTAAGCGTATCGAGTTCGTGGGGCCGAGCGTCGGGGCAGACCTTGCTCAAAGCGGTGCGATGGCGCTGCTGGCAGCGTTGATCTGTATCCTGGTGTACGTTGGTTTCCGCTTCGAGTGGCGTCTTGCCGCCGGGGTGGTCATCTCACTGGCGCACGATGTGATCATTACGATGGGAATCCTCTCGCTGTTCCATATCGAGATTGATTTGACCATCGTTGCCTCGCTGATGTCGGTTATCGGCTACTCGCTGAACGACAGCATCGTGGTATCTGACCGTATCCGTGAAAACTTCCGTAAGATCCGCCGCGGTACGCCGTACGAGATCTTCAACGTGTCGTTGACGCAGACGCTGCATCGTACCTTGATCACCTCCGGGACCACGTTGGTGGTGATCCTGATGCTGTATCTCTTTGGTGGCCCGGTTCTGGAAGGCTTCTCGCTGACCATGCTGATCGGTGTCTCCATCGGTACGGCTTCTTCTATCTACGTGGCGTCCGCACTGGCGCTGAAGCTGGGCATGAAGCGCGAGCATATGCTGCAGCAGAAAGTAGAAAAAGAAGGGGCGGATCAGCCGTCAATTCTGCCGTAAGTCCGGCGCGTTCAGATAAAGCAATCCCGGTCGCAAGGCCGGGATTTTTTTATTACAGCGCTGCCAAATTTCGCTACTCTCCACTCTTAGCGTTTAATGAGATGGAGATACCCCATGTCCGCCATAGCCCTTTCCACCGTTGCCCAACCGACCGTCTGGCACGATGTGCCTTCCGTTACGCTCAGTGATGAAACGCTACGCCAGCGCAAAGCAGCAGTGCTTGCGCAAATGCGCCAGCAGGGATACGACACGCTGATCGTTTATGCCGATAAAGAGCACGGCGGAAACTTCGAGTATCTCACCGGATTTATCCCCCGCTTTGAAGAAGCGCTGCTGGTATTGCATCGCGAAGGGGAGGCGGTGCTGGTGCTGGGGAATGAAAATCTCAAGCTGGCAGCCTTTTCTCGGCTGGAAAATCGGGTGATCCATGCGCCGTGGTTCTCGCTGCCGAATCAGCCAATGACCAATAAAAAGAGCCTGCCGCAGCTGCTGCATGACGCGGGTATCACCAGCGGGAAAACGCTGGGGCTGGTGGGCTGGAAGCTGTTTACCGGCAGCGCTGACGATAGGTCGCAGATGTTTGACCTGCCTGCCTTTATCGTTGACGCGATCCGCCAGGCCGCGGGACAGCAGGCGGTACTGGCTAATGCCACGGGGCTGTTTATCGCCCCGGACGGCGGAGTACGAACGGTAAACTCCGCCAATGAGCTGGCCCATTATGAATACGGTGCCAACCTGGCGTCGACGGCGATCCTCTCTGCGCTCAACGCGATTGCGCCGGGTAAAACGGAGAAGCAGATTGGCGCGCTGCTGGCCGCAGAAGGCCAGCCCAACAGCGTAGTGATGATTGCCGCTACCGGCGATCGCTTTGCCAATGCCAGCCTCTATCCTGGCGATAAGACTATTCGCCGCGGTGATAAATTTTCGCTGACTACCGGGTTTAAAGGTGGGCTGAGCAGCCGCGCTGCGTATGTGGTCAGCGATGAAACGGAGCTGGCGCCGGAGGTGGCGGACTATCTTGATGTGGTCGCGAAGCCCTATTTCCGGGCGGTGGTCAGCTGGCTGGAAAATCTGCGTATCGGTATGAGCGGCGGTGAGATGTACGCGCTAATCGAGCGAGTATTACCGAAAGCGGAATATCACTGGCACCTGAACCCCGGCCATCTGGTTGCCGACGAAGAGTGGCTGTGTTCGCCTATCGGGCCTGATTCCCGCGCCTGCATCCGCAGCGGCATGCTGCTGCAAATCGATATTATTCCCTCACGGGCGGGGTATGCCGGGGCCAGTATCGAAGATACCGTAGCGGTGGCGGACGAAGCCCTGCGTCAAGCGCTGGCGGAGAACTGGCCGGCGCTCTGGCAGCGCATCGTCACCCGGCGGGCCTACATTCGTGAACAGCTGGGGATTGCTTTGCCGCAGGAGGTCCTGCCATTGTCAAATACCGTGGGCTATTTACGCCCCTGGCTGCTTGATAACCAACGCGCGCTGGTTTGCACGATGTAGCCCACCAGGAACACTCCTGACAGTATGCTGTCAGGAGCCCTGCCATACACTCCTCCTGAACCCAAACAATGGACAGGAGGATGTATGAACAACGTAATTAACTGGTTTGAGATCCCGGTCGCGGATATGGATCGTGCCGTGGCGTTTTACGAGCCAGTGATGCAGGTGATGCTGAAACGGGAAAATATGGACTGTGCCGAAATGGCCGTATTCCCTTATCAGGATCCGGCTCCCGGCGGTGCGCTGGCAAAGTTTGACGGCGTAAAACCCTCCGATCAGGGATGCATTATCTATCTGCATACTGACAATCTGGCAGCCACACTCGATCGCGTCAGTAGCGCGGGGGGACGTTGCGTTTTTGGTCCGCTTGAGCTGGCAGATGATATCGGGACTATTGCCCTGTTTATCGATAGCGAAGGCAACCGGATCGGTCTGCATCAACCGAAGACCCCGTCCCGTTAATGTCTCGTTGCCAGCCGTTCTGAACCGGGGCCGGTGCTAAATAACAGAGGAAGACCATGAGCCGACGCGCCGACCGCTTATTTCAAATTGTGCAGATCCTGCGCGGCAGGCGGCTGACGACAGCCGCGCTGCTGGCGGAGCGGCTCGGCGTATCGGAGCGCACCATCTACCGGGATATCCGCGACCTGTCGCTTTCCGACGTGCCGGTGGAAGGCGAGGCCGGAAGCGGATATCGCCTGCTGGCGGGCTACACCTTGCCGCCTCTTATGCTGACGACCCAGGAGTCGGAAGCGCTGGTGGCCGCTATCCGGCTGCTGCAAACCTGGGGAGGCGAGTCGTTGTCCCAGGCCCTGGAATCGGCGCAGGAAAAGATGTTGGCGATTTTACCTGAAGAGAGCCGGCGTAAGGCCGAGCAATCGCGGCTGTTTGCACCGGATTTTGGCGTTCAGGGTTACAGCAAAGCGCAATTTGATTTGGTGCATCGGGCCGTGTCTGGTCAGCAGGTGCTGGCGCTGCACTATCGCGATGAATCGGGGAATGTGTCGCAGCGTGAAGTGCTGCCGCTGGGGCTTTTTTTCTGGGGCGAGCGCTGGCTACTGGTGAGCTGGTGCGAGCTCCGTGGCGATTACCGCTGTTTTCGTCTCGATCGCTGTCTGGAGGTGGCTGCCACCGGGCGCCATTTTAGCGAACGGGCAGACCGTTCATTGAGCGATTTCTTGCGTAAGGTGAAGTGCGAGGAGCGCTAAGGCTATGCAATCCCCGGCGTTGCCGCCGGGGAAAATCAGCTGCAATTAGAAATTGTAGCCGACAACAAAGTAACCACCCCAGCCGGTGGAGCGTACGCTGAAGTCGCCGTCGCCGAAGTTCAGCTTCGCGTCATCGGCCCACTGACCGCCGTTGTGCCAGTAACGGGCAACCACGGAGTAATGCCAGTGCGCATAGTTCAGCGCCAGGATGTGGCTGGAGGCGATGGAGTTGCTGGTACGCGCATGCTTACCGTTCATGTCGTAGAAGTTGTCATCGCCCAGATCGGAACCCCAGTCAAAGTTGGTGAAGCCGATGTAGCTCAGGGAGCCGCCCCACAGGTCGGTCAGCGGGACAAAGTATTTCACTTTGAAACGGTAGCCATCCCATTCGTTTTCGTTGGAAGCGCCATAGTTCTGCCACTGATATTTCGCATAGACGTTCAGGGACAGGCTCATCGGCAGGCCGGTATCAATATCGGTACCCAGACCCATATACCAGGTGCTCTGCTCCTGAGAATCGTTACGACCCATATCGTAGATATAGTTGTTCGCGAAATACCACTCTTTGAACGGGCCGAAGCTGAGATCGGTGTTGGTCAGCTTATCGATAGAGAAACGCGGTTCGATTTCCATAAATAGCGGGGAGCCGTTGTTCCAGATACCTTTTGCCGTGCTGTTGCCGCCAAAGAATACCGGTGCATCGATGTAGCCATAGAAATCAAACCAGTCTTTTTTAGCAAACGCTTCATATTCCAGGTAGGTATCGTTACGGATTTGCGGTCCAAAACGTGTGTGGTAGCTGCCCACCACGTTTACACTCTGGTGCCACCAATCAGACAGGTACTGCGGTTTGTCGTTTTCTGCCGCGCCAGCAGTGAACGATGTGGACAGCGCCAGTACGGCGCCTGCTGCCAGTAATGTTTTTTTCATAATGATGCCACTGTTTAAATTAAGCCAAAAGGCGTTAAGAAAGTTGCCGAAGCGTTTCTAAATATTTCGTATTTCTGTGGGGGTCTATTATAGAAATCATTGCTCACAAAAATACGTGTTGTTTCACATAACGTAAACATACGTAATCGATTGCGTTCACGATTCTATGCATTTCCTGACAGAATGCCACTGAAATTCATCCATACCGTCAATTTTTACTGAACTGTTTGGAAAAATTGTAAATGGATTTTTAGGGAGAGAACGCGGGTGTCAGCGACACCCGGCGCAGGGAATTATTGCGGGGTTGCAGGCTGGATATCGTGAATGCGCAGGAAGCCAAGCTTATCCGGCGTGATGCCGTTCAGACGTAACGGAATATCCACGTCGCTGGGCGCCAGAATGCTGGCGGGCGCGCTGATCAGCCGATCGTGCACGTTGACCTCCTGATAATTCTGCGTGGTACCGGTGATTTGCCCGTAGGCGACGGTGGCGCTAAATGCCGGCAGCGGATCGTTTGACTCTCCCTGAATGCGTAACGTCAGGCGGGTGCCGTCGGCATCAGCGGCGATATCACGCAGCGACATACGCAACGTACCGATCTGGCTCTCCAGACGCGCCGGGGTATTGGCGCCAGGCAAGAGGTAGACGCCGCTGCTGGATTTCACATTCAGGGCATTTTGTTGCGTAATCTTCACTGTCTGCTGATTAAGCTGAGTCATCTCTTTGCTCAGCGTACTCACGCTTTGATGCATCTGACGGACTTCACTTTGCTGAGCGCAGGCGCTGAGTGTAAAGAGGCTGGTCAGCACGGCCAGCTGCAAATAACGTCTTGTCATGACTGATGATTCCGTTAACAGGGGATAACTCATGGTAGATCGTCCAGGTTAATGAGCCATAGATCCTTTGTCTCAAAAGCTCTTTCTTTGTTGTCGGGTCACTTCGCGGTAAACTACCCGTCAGTTTAACTCTATGTCAGGACGCGCTATGCATTGCCCTTTCTGTTTCGCCGTAGATACCAAAGTGATCGACTCTCGTCTGGTGGGTGAGGGCTCTTCTGTGCGTCGTCGTCGGCAGTGCCTGGTTTGTAACGAACGTTTTACGACGTTTGAGGTGGCAGAGCTGGTGATGCCGCGTGTGGTTAAGAGCAACGACGTGCGTGAACCCTTCAATGAAGATAAGCTGCGCAGCGGGATGCTGAAAGCGCTGGAAAAACGCCCGGTCAGCGCTGACGATGTGGAAATGGCGCTTAACCATATCAAAACGCATTTGCGTGGCACCGGCGAGCGTGAAGTCCCGAGCAAGATGATTGGCAACCTGGTGATGGAGCAGCTGAAAAAGCTCGATAAAGTTGCCTATATCCGCTTTGCCTCTGTCTATCGCAGCTTTGAAGATATCAAAGAATTCGGCGAAGAGATCGCCCGCTTACAGGATTAAGCCATGCATGATGAAATGTACATGGCGCGAGCACTTAAGCTGGCGCAGCGCGGGCGTTTTACGACTCATCCCAATCCCAATGTCGGCTGTGTCATCGTCAAAGACGGGGAGATCGTCGGCGAAGGTTTTCACTATCGCGCGGGCGAACCGCATGCGGAAGTGCATGCGCTGCGTATGGCCGGCGAAAAAGCCCGGGGCGCTACCGCCTATGTGACGCTGGAACCCTGTAGCCATCACGGCCGCACGCCGCCGTGCTGCGAAGCACTGATTACCGCCGGCGTGACTCGCGTGGTGGCCGCCATGCAGGACCCCAACCCGCAGGTGGCGGGGCGCGGTCTGTATCGGCTACAGCAGGCCGGTATCGAAGTCAGCCATGGTCTGATGATGAGCGAAGCCGAAGCGCTGAACAAAGGCTTCCTCAAACGGATGCGCACCGGCTTCCCCTACATACAGCTAAAAATGGGCGCTTCACTGGACGGTCGAACGGCGATGGCCAGCGGTGAGAGTCAGTGGATTACGTCACCGCAGGCCCGGCGCGATGTGCAGCGTCTGCGCGCGCAGAGCCATGCAATCCTGACCAGCAGCGCTACCGTTCTGGCGGACGATCCGGCATTAACCGTACGCTGGGATGAGCTCGCCCCCGATATCCGCGCGCGTTATCCGCAAGAAAATCTGCGTCAGCCGCTGCGAATTGTGATCGACAGCCATAATCGCGTCACTCCTCAGCACCGCATTGTGCAGCAGGCGGGAGAGACGCTGTTTGCCCGGACGCAGGCCGATAGCCGCGAGTGGCCGGAAAACGTGCGCACGCTACAGGTGCCGGAACACAACGGCCATCTCGATCTGGTGTTATTGATGATGCAGCTTGGCAAGCAGCAGGTTAACAGTATTTGGGTAGAAGCGGGCCCGACGCTCGCCGGCGCGCTATTGCAGGCGGGGCTGGTGGACGAGCTTATCGTCTATATTGCGCCTAAACTGTTAGGCAGCGATGCGCGTGGGCTATGTGTGCTGCCGGGGCTTGAGAAACTGGCCGATGCCCCCCATTTCAAATTCAATGAGATACGCCAGGTCGGCCCTGATATTTGCCTGCATTTAGTGGGCGCATGATCTCCCTGAACGACAGGGAAAGCAGCATAGCTACGCGACATCTTTCAGGATGCGTCGAGGCGGCCAACGAGAGAATCCCCAGACGCTGACATTAGCAAGTGGCGAGGGGGAACAAGGGTCGCCAACACGGAGGCAGTTTGAAGGATGAAGTATATAAATTATTATGATAGAATCCGCCCCCCTTGCGGGGCCATATGAACCCGAAGGAAGAGTATGAACATTATTGAAGCTAACGTTGCTACCCCGGACGCTCGCGTCGCCATCACCATTGCGCGTTTCAACAACTTTATCAATGACAGCCTGCTGGAAGGTGCTATTGACGCACTCAAGCGCATCGGTCAGGTAAAAGATGAAAATATCACCGTTGTTTGGGTTCCAGGCGCGTATGAGCTGCCGCTGGCGGCTGGCGTACTGGCTAAAACCGGTAAATATGACGCAGTGATTGCTCTGGGTACGGTGATTCGTGGTGGTACCGCGCACTTTGAATACGTGGCTGGCGGAGCAAGCAATGGCCTCGCACATGTCGCGCAGGACAGCGAAATTCCGGTAGCCTTTGGTGTTCTGACGACTGAAAGCATTGAACAAGCCATCGAACGCGCTGGTACAAAAGCCGGTAACAAAGGCGCAGAAGCTGCGCTGACCGCGCTGGAAATGATTAACGTATTGAAAGCCATCAAGGCCTGATTTTTTTGTAAGGGGAATTCCGTGAAACCTGCTGCTCGTCGCCGCGCCCGTGAGTGTGCTGTCCAGGCGCTTTACTCCTGGCAGTTGTCCAAGAACGACATCGCCGATGTTGAATACCAGTTCCTGGCGGAACAGGATGTCAAAGATGTCGACGTTGTGTATTTCCGCGAACTGCTGACCGGAGTGGCGACTAACAGCGCATACCTCGACGGCCTGATGAAGCCGTATCTGTCCCGCCTGCTTGAAGAGCTGGGCCAGGTGGAAAAAGCGGTACTGCGCATTGCTCTGTTCGAGCTGTCAAAACGTGACGATGTACCGTACAAAGTTGCGATTAACGAAGCTATCGAACTGGCGAAAACTTTCGGCGCTGAAGATAGCCATAAGTTTGTTAACGGCGTGCTGGACAAAGCAGCCCCGGCAATTCGTCCCAACAAAAAGTAAACTCCAGGCCGGGTCTCGCGGAATATCATCTCCGCAAGGTCTGGCCTTATTCTTTTCTTTTGCTGAGGCATAACGTATGGCATGCGGCGAATTCTCCCTGATTGCCCGTTATTTTGATCGCGTAAAAAGCATGCGTCTCGATGTGGAAACCGGCATCGGCGACGACTGCGCTCTCCTGAACGTTCCTGAGAAAAAAACGCTGGCAATCAGCACCGACACCCTGGTGGCGGGCAACCATTTCTTACCTGATATCGATCCTGCCGACCTCGCCTACAAGGCGCTGGCGGTCAATCTGAGCGACCTCGCTGCGATGGGCGCCGAACCGGCGTGGCTGACGCTGGCGCTGACCTTACCGCAAGCGGATGAAGCGTGGCTGGCGTCGTTCAGCGACAGCCTGTTCATGCAGCTCAACTATTACGATATGCAGCTGATCGGCGGTGATACGACCCGCGGTCCGCTGTCGATGACCCTGGGGATTCACGGGTTTGTTCCGCCAGGGCGCGCTCTGAAGCGTTCCGGGGCGAAACCCGGCGACTGGATTTATGTCACCGGCACGCCCGGCGACAGCGCCGCAGGATTGGCTATTTTGCAGGATCGTCTGGTGGTAGAGTCAGCTGCCGACGCCGACTATCTGTTGGCGCGCCATCTGCGTCCGATGCCGCGTGTGCTGCAGGGGCAGGCGCTGCGCGATCTGGCTAGCTCGGCCATCGATCTTTCCGACGGGCTGATCTCCGATCTGGGCCATATTCTGAAGGCCAGCGGCTGCGGTGCGCGTATCGATCTCGATGCGATGCCGCTGTCTGATGCAATGCTGCGCCAGGTTGAGACGGAGCAGGCACTGCGCTGGGCGCTGTCTGGCGGTGAAGACTACGAACTGTGCTTTACCGTGCCGGAACTTAACCGCGGCGCGCTTGATGTGGCTATCGGCCAGCTCGGCGCGCGCTTTACCTGCATCGGGCAGGTCTGTGCCGAGGCGGATGGTTTGCAGCTTATGCAGTCCGGTAAGCCGGTTCAGCTGGATTTACAGGGGTACGATCACTTTGGTGCGTAGTAAAGATGTGGCAAAAAGCCGCCTGAATATGCGCAATCCGTGGCATTTGCTGGCGACCGGCTTTGGTAGTGGATTGAGCCCCGTCGTGCCCGGCACGATGGGATCGCTGGCAGCGATTCCGTTCTGGTATCTGTTGACCTTTCTCCCCTGGCAGCTCTATTCGCTGGCGGTGATGATGGGCATCTGTATCGGGGTGTATATTTGCCACCGTACGGCGAAAGATATGGGGACCCACGACCACGGCAGCATCGTCTGGGACGAGTTTGTCGGCATGTGGATAACCCTGATGGCGCTGCCGACGCTCGACTGGCAATGGGTGGCCGCCGGGTTTGTGATCTTCCGTATTTTTGATATGTGGAAGCCGTGGCCAATTCGCTGGTTTGACCGCAATATCCACGGCGGCATGGGGATCATGGTCGATGATATCGTCGCCGGGGTGATTTCCGCAGGCGTGCTGTATCTGATGGGTCACCACTGGCCGATCGGCCTTTTCTAAGTATCCTCTCCGGTGAGCGTCTTCGCCCGGGCGTGAGGCCCGGGCGACATGCTATTTAAAACCGACAATCGGGTGCGGTTTATACGGCGCTTCCAGCTTTTCAATCTGCCCGGGCGTCAGCGTTAAATCCACCGCGCCAAGCAGGTCGTCGAGCTGCTCCTGTCTTGAGGCTCCGACGATCGGGGCGGCGACGCCGGGTTTGCTCAGCAGCCAGGCCAGCGCGACCTGTGCGCGATTGACGCCGAGCTCTTCCGCCACTTCAGCAAGGTTCTGCGCAATTTGCTCATCGTTTTCATCGGTGGCGCTGTAGAGCGATTTACCAAACTCATCAGAGACCAGACGCGCGGTCGTTTCGCCCCATGGGCGGGTGAGGCGGCCACGTGCCAGCGGACTCCATGGAATGACCGACACACCCGCACGATGGCACAGCGGCAGCATTTCGTTCTCTTCCTCGCGGTAGATCAGGTTGTAATGATCCTGCATGGTGACAAAGCGCGCCCAGCCGTTGCTTTCCTGCAGCTGCAGCGCCTGTGCAAACTGCCGGGCGTGCATCGATGATGCGCCGATATAGCGCGCTTTGCCCGCTTTAACGACTTCATTCAGCGCTTCCAGCGTTTCTTCAATCGGCGTGGTGTAATCCCAACGGTGGATCTGTAGCAGGTCAACATACTCCATCCCCAGCCGCTTCAGGCTATCGTCGATGGAACGTAAGATTTGTGCACGCGAAAGGCCTTCCGGCAGATCGCCGACCTGGTGATAGACCTTCGTTGCTACTACCACCTCGTCGCGGCGGGCAAAATCGCGCAGCGCGCGGCCAACAATCTCTTCGCTGCTGCCGTCAGAGTAGCTGTTTGCGGTATCGAAGAAGTTAATACCGCCCTCCAGCGCGCGCTGAATCAGCGGGCGGCTGCTGTCTTCGGGGAGGGTCCAGGCGTGTTTACCCCGATCTGGCTCACCAAAGGTCATACAGCCGAGACAAAGTCGGGAAACCCGCAGGTGGGTTGCTTCAGGTGTGATGTATTGCATGAACGGCTCCTGCTATGAGCATAAAGGGTATCCTTTAAGCATAGCAGGCGCCGTTAGCGGAGAGGACTCAGGCCAGCCAGGCCGTGATTTTAGCTTCAATACCGGCGGCATCAAGCCCGAGGTCGGCGCGGACTTCTTCCTGTGTCCCCTGGGGAATAAAGAAGTCCGGCAGGCCGATATTCAGCACCGGAACCGCGCGGCGACGGGCCATCAGCAGCTCATTCACACCGCTGCCTGCGCCGCCCATAATGGCGTTCTCTTCGAGAGTCACCAGCACATCGTGTTCGCTGGCAAGCTGCAAAATCAGGGCATCATCAAGCGGCTTCACAAAGCGCATATCGACCAGCGTGGCGTTGAGCTTGTCGGCAACCTGCGCCGCCTCCGGCAGCAGAGTACCGAAGTTGAGAATAGCCACTTTTTCGCCGGTGCGTTTCACCACGCCTTTACCGATCGGTAGCGAAGCCAGCGGCTCCAGCGCAGCGCCGGTGCCGGTGCCGCGAGGGTAGCGAACTGCGCTCGGCCCTTCATTGTAGTGATAGCCGGTGTAAAGCATCTGGCGGCACTCGTTCTCATCGCTTGGCGTCATGATCACCATTTCCGGGATGCAGCGCAGGAAGGAGAGATCGAATGCGCCCTGGTGCGTCTGCCCGTCAGCGCCAACGATACCCGCGCGGTCGATAGCAAATAGCACCGGTAGCTTCTGAATGGCGACATCGTGAATTACCTGATCGTAAGCGCGCTGCAGGAAGGTCGAATAAATCGCTACCACCGGCTTATAGTCACCGATTGCCAGACCGGCGGCGAACGTCACCGCATGCTGTTCCGCAATCGCCACATCGAAATACTGGTCAGGATATTTCTTCGAAAAGTCGACCATGCCTGAACCTTCGCGCATCGCTGGCGTAACGGCCATCAGCTTGCTGTCTTTTGCTGCGGTTTCGCACAGCCAGTCGCCAAAAATTTTCGAATAAGAAGGCAGGCCGCCGCTGCTTTTTGGCAGGACGCCGCTGGTGTGGTCAAACTTCGGCACCGCGTGGAAGGTAATCGGGTCTTTTTCCGCGGGCTCATAGCCACGACCCTTTTTGGTCATAATATGCAGGAACTGCGGCCCTTTCAGGTCGCGCATATTTTTCAGAGTATTGACCAGACCGAGCACGTCGTGACCGTCAACCGGGCCGATATAGTTAAAGCCCAGCTCTTCAAACAGGGTTCCGGGAACGACCATCCCTTTGAGATGTTCTTCGGTGCGTTTGAGCAGCTCTTTAATCGGCGGCACGCCGGAGAAGACTTTCTTGCCGCCTTCGCGCAGGGATGAGTACAGCTTGCCGGAGAGCAGCTGCGCCAGATGGTTGTTCAGCGCGCCGACGTTCTCTGAGATCGACATTTCGTTGTCATTCAGTACCACCAGCAGGTCGGGTTTGATATCGCCAGCATGGTTCATGGCCTCAAACGCCATGCCCGCCGTAATGGCGCCATCGCCGATGACGCACACCGCGCGCCGCTGCTTGTCTTCTTTCGCAGCGGCAATCGCCACCCCGATGCCAGCAGAAATAGACGTTGATGAGTGGCCGACGCTCAGGACGTCATATTCGCTCTCACCGCGCCACGGGAACGGATGTAGACCGCCTTTCTGACGAATGGTACCGATTTTATCGCGGCGCCCGGTCAGAATTTTATGCGGATAGGCCTGGTGGCCCACGTCCCAGATTAAACGGTCAAAAGGCGTGTTATAGACATAGTGAAGCGCCACGGTCAATTCGACCGTGCCGAGGCCGGAGGCAAAATGCCCGCTGGAACGGCTGACGCTGTCCAGCAGGTAACGCCGCAGTTCGTCGCACAGTTTCGGCAGGCTATCTTTCGGCAACAAACGCAACTCCTGGGTGGAATCCACCAGCGCCAGGGTCGGGTATTTGGCAATATCAAAACTCATCAGAGACTCTTATTGTTTATTTATCGCGCTGAATTATGTAATTCGCGAGCGCTTCCAGTGCCGTAGTATCCAGAGATTGCGCGGCCAGTTCGTTGAGCGACTGACGGGCGTCTTCAATCAGGTCATGCGCTTTTTTGCGAGCTTGCTCAAGTCCCAGAAGCGCAGGATAAGTGCTTTTGCCTAACTGCTGGTCGGCGCCCTGACGTTTGCCAAGGGTCGCAGTATCCCCTACCACGTCAAGAATGTCATCCTGGACCTGGAAGGCAAGACCGATATTCTGCGCAAAGCGATCGAGCGCCGGCAGGGCCGCCCGGCCGCGTTCGCCCGCGCTCAACGCGCCCATGCGCACCGCTGCGGATATCAGCGCGCCGGTTTTATGGCGATGAATACGCTCCAGCGCCTGCAGGTCAACCTGATGACCTTCGGCTTCAAGATCCAGCGCCTGCCCACCGCACATTCCGGCGACGCCGCTGGCGTGAGCCAGCGTCGAAACCATGGCCAGTCGATCGCTGTCCGGTACTTCAGGCATCGGCGCATCACTCAGTATAGAAAATGCCAGCGTTTGTAGAGCATCTCCGGCAAGAATTGCGTTCGCTTCGCCAAATTTAATGTGGCAGGTCGGCAAACCACGACGCAGGTCGTCGTCATCCATGGCGGGCAGATCGTCATGCATCAGAGAATAAGCATGGATGCATTCGACGGCGGCGGCCGGGGCATCCAGCGTTGTACGGCTAACGCCGAACATGTCGCCGGTGGCATAAACCAGGAACGGGCGCAGGCGTTTGCCGCCTAATAATGCGCCGTACTGCATGGCTTCAACCAGTGGAGTGTTCTGAAAAGGCAGCGGAGCGAGGAAACGGCGTAGCGCGTCGTTGGCCTGCTCAACACAAGTGTGTAGTTGTTGCGAGAAGTCCATTTATTCAGCGTCCGGTGTAAAAGGCGTCAGCGGGCTATCCTCGCTGTCGGCCAGCAGAATCTGAACGCGCTGCTCGGCCTGTTGCAGCCTGGCCTGACCCTGGCGCGCGAGCTGCACGCCGCGCTCAAATTCGCTGAGCGCCTCTTCTAACGGCAGCGCACCGCTTTCCAGACGATTAACAATCTGCTCCAGCTCGCCCAGGGCGGTTTCAAAGCTGGCCGGGGTCTCATTTTTCTTTGGCATAGTGAATATAGACTCTTGTAATGTCGCGACACCAATATGGTAACGAAGTCACGTGGTTAAGCAAATATACACGTTATCCTTTCGTGGAATCGTTGCCGAAAGCGTGCAAACTGGCGGCTGGCAAGTTTGTTTTGCCCCCGTCGGGCCGGTGCATCCTGAAGGATTTTAGGTAAAACGCGCAATGCGAGGCGCAATGTAATCAATGGTGATATACTGCGCTCCCTGGATGCAGGCACCGCGGTGCACTGCAGTACAACTTTTGCTTAAAGCCCCGTCGGGCTTGCCAACGAACTATTGTCGCCATGAAGTTTATCATTAAATTGTTCCCGGAAATCACCATCAAAAGCCAATCCGTGAGATTGCGCTTCATTAAGATCTTAACCGGGAACATTCGTAACGTTCTCAAAAACTATGATGAGACGCTTGCCGTCGTGCGTCATTGGGATCATATCGAAGTTCGCGCGAAAGACGAAAATCAGCGTCCGGCTATTCGCGATGCGCTGACCCGAATTCCCGGTATCCACCATATTCTGGAAGTCGAAGACGTTCCGTTTACTTCGCTGCACGATATTTTTGAGAAAACGCTGCCGCTGTGGCGTGAAGCGCTGGAAGGCAAGACTTTCTGCGTGCGCGTAAAACGTCGCGGTAAGCATGAGTTTACCTCTATCGAAGTGGAACGCTACGTCGGTGGTGGTCTGAACCAGCACATTGAAACGGCGCGCGTGAAGCTGACAAACCCGGACATTACGGTCAATCTGGAAATTGAAAACGATCGCCTGCTGCTGGTTAAAGGGCGCTATGAAGGCATCGGCGGTTTCCCGATTGGGACGCAGGAAGACGTGCTGTCGCTGATTTCCGGCGGCTTCGATTCCGGCGTATCCAGCTACATGCTGATGCGTCGCGGTTGCCGCGTGCACTACTGCTTCTTTAATCTGGGCGGCGCCGCGCATGAAATTGGCGTTCGTCAGGTGGCGCACTACCTGTGGAACCGCTTCGGCAGCTCGCACCGCGTCCGCTTCGTGGCAATTAACTTCGAGCCGGTAGTGGGGGAGATCCTCGAAAAAGTTGACGATGGCCAGATGGGCGTTGTGCTCAAGCGCATGATGGTTCGCGCGGCATCGCAAGTGGCCGAGCGCTACGGCGTACAGGCGCTGGTGACCGGCGAAGCGCTGGGCCAGGTATCCAGCCAGACCTTGACCAACCTGCGTCTGATCGACAATGTCTCCGACACGCTGATTCTGCGTCCGCTGATTTCGCACGATAAAGAGCACATCATTAACCTGGCCCGTGAAATCGGTACCGAAGATTTTGCCCGCACCATGCCGGAATATTGCGGCGTGATTTCGAAGAGCCCGACCGTGAAAGCGGTGAAGGCGAAGATTGAGGCCGAAGAAGAAAACTTCGACTTTAGCATCCTCGATAAAGTGGTGGCGGAAGCGAATAACGTGGATATCCGCGATATCGCTCAGCAGACCCAGCAGGACGTGGTTGAAGTTGAAACCGTGACCGGGTTTGGTCCGAATGAAGCCATTCTGGATATTCGTTCCGTCGACGAGCAGGATGAAAAGCCGCTGAAGATCGAAGGCGTAGAGGTCGTGTCGCTGCCGTTCTACAAGCTGAGCACCCAGTTCGGCAATCTCGACCAGAGTAAAACCTGGCTGCTGTGGTGCGAACGTGGCGTGATGAGCCGCCTGCAAGCGCTGTACCTGCGTGAACAGGGCTTTGAGAACGTGAAGGTTTATCGTCCGTAAATCGCGAAGATAAAAGTAACCCGGATAGCGGCAATCTGGCCTTATCCGGGCGACTTTATCGGCAAATCAGGCTTCGTAGTAGTTATAAATCCCCGCCGCCATCACCAACTGTGACGCGACCTCATGGGCTTTTTCACGCCCGACCAGTAAATCGATCATTTTGAGCGCAAAATCAATCGACGTTCCCGGCCCCTGGCTGGTGAGCAAGTTGACCCGTGGGTCCCACACGACGCGTTTATCCTGCCACTGTTCTTCAGGAATGCGATCCTTAAGAGCCGGAAAACCGGTCATATTGCCAATGGGGAAAAGGTTATGCGGGACCAGCACGGTCGCGGCGGCTGCGCAGATAGCGGCCACAATACGCCCGGAAAGATGAAACTGGCGGACCGTTTCCACCAGAAGCGGGCTGTCGCGGAAGTACTCAGCGCCTTTTATCCCGCCCGGAAGAACGATAATGTCATAATCGCCGTCGGCGACCTCTACCAGCGGAGCATCCGCCAGCAGCTTGACGCCGCGCGAGCAGACGATGGTCAGACTGCCGTCGCTGGCCACGCTGGCGGCGGTGACCTGCACGCCGCCGCGAACCAGTAAATCCATTGTGGTGACCGCTTCGGTCTCTTCGCTACCAGGGGCGAGGCAAATCAGTGCCGACGCGCTCATATTCATTCTCCTTACGCTTTACCAGTTCAAACAGACGGGCGTTTTCCGGTACGGCAAGGCCATGAGTGCGGGCGCGCTTGAGCAGAAAACCGGTGATGTAGTCGATTTCCGTATGCCGTTGTGCGCGGATATCCTGCAACATCGAGGAGATATTTTCTGCCGTACTTTCAATTACCTGATGAACATAAAATAACAGGTTTTCCGGCGAAGTATGAATACCTTCGCGCTCCATGACCGAGGCAACCTCACGGCAAATGGCATCAACTTCCTGCGGACAGGCGCGTAAATCGCCATTGCGGCAATCTTTCAGCGCCGTCAGCGGGTTAATCACGCAGTTGACCGCCAGCTTGCTCCAGGTTGCCGGGTAGATATTATTGTGCCAGGCGACGTCCGGCAGGACGCTTTGCAGAATATCGGCAAGATAGCTGTAATCCTGCGGATAGCTCTTCGCCGGGCCAATATGGGTGGTGCCGTTGGCGACGTGAACAATCACGTTGCCGTCGCGGCGCGCGGCCTGAGTGGTGGAGGCCAGCAGCAGCGGCTGCTGCACGCCTTTGAGCTCATCGACGGTCCCCATCCCGTTATGGATAAGCAGGATGGGCGACGAAGCGGGAAGGGTTGGCGCCAGGTTTTTTACCGCAGTGGAGACCTGCCAGGCTTTTAACGTCACCAGCAGCAGGTCGCTACTGGCAAGAAAATCAGGATCGTTGGCGGTTAATGACTCATTAAAAATCGTTCCGTCCGTCTCAATCAGATTGACGCTACAAAAGGGCTGCGGGACGCGTAACCAGCCCTGAACGTCATGTCCGTGTTTGCATAACGCGGTTAGCCACAGCTGCCCAAGCGCACCGCATCCAAGTACGGTTACTTTCATTCTTCCTCCTCACCTGCGACACCCCCAGGCATTTATAGCTAAAGTATATACTCGTTGTGCTTCCGGCCGCAGCCCACACGTCTGCGGTTTTGCCTCCATTGAGTATCAGAACATCGGCCATGCCTGCGGGATAACCAGTTGAGTTATGTCGCGTTGCGGGTATTATGCAACGCAAAAGAAACAGAAGGAGAGGAAAAGATGCCATCTTTCGATATTGTCTCTGAAGTCGATCTTCAGGAAGTTCGAAACGCCGTAGAGAATGCGACCCGTGAAGTGGAGTCGCGTTTTGATTTTCGTAACGTTGAAGCGAGCTTTGAGCTGAACGAAAAAAACGAGACCATCAAGGTCCTCAGCGAATCTGATTTCCAGATTAACCAGCTGCTGGATATTCTGCGGGCGAAGCTGTTAAAACGCGGCATTGAAGGCAGTTCTATCGAAGTGCCGGAAGAGTTCGTGCACAGCGGTAAAACCTGGTTTGTCGATGCGAAGCTGAAGCAGGGGATTGAGAGTGCGATGCAGAAAAAAATCGTCAAGCTCATCAAAGACAGCAAGCTGAAGGTGCAGGCGCAAATCCAGGGTGAAGAAATTCGCGTTACGGGTAAGGCGCGTGACGATCTGCAGGCGGTTATGGCACTGGTGCGCGGCGGCGACCTGGGTCAGCCGTTCCAGTTCAAAAACTTCCGCGACTAAGCCGAAGAGTCAGCGCTGGCGTATCATCTGTAAACGTCAGCCAATAAAAAAGCGGGGATTTCCCCGCTTTTTTTATACCCCTTTGATGGCCTGCTCAATTTCGAAGCGGTTGGTCACCTTGCTGTCGATTTT
Organism: Klebsiella sp. I138; assembly: GCF_051131765.1. Classification (NCBI taxonomy): domain Bacteria; kingdom Pseudomonadati; phylum Pseudomonadota; class Gammaproteobacteria; order Enterobacterales; family Enterobacteriaceae; genus Klebsiella; species Klebsiella sp. I138. Next base: position 2,919,328 of record NZ_CP180447.1, on the reverse strand, counting down.
GATATACACCGAACGCTCGTCGGCCACCACCAGTACCTGTTTTACCCCATCCTTCGCCTGCAATCGCTCTTGCAGCGCGCTATCGGCAACCACATCATCAGGAATTTCGACCCGCAGGCTGCTGACGTACGGTGGTTCGCTCATCGTCCCGGCGACCAGCAGCCACAGCATCGCCAGCAGTGCACCGAGCAGGAACACGGTCTGTGAATCAAAGAAACCATCCACCCAGCCGCCGAGCGCGCCGCCAATCGCCACGCCAAGGAACTGGCTGGTCGAATAGATGCCCATGGCGGTACCTTTATAGCCCGCCGGCGACTCTTTACTGATTAAAGAGGGAAGCAGAGCTTCCAGCAGGTTAAAGGCAAGGAAGAACAGCTGAACGCCCGCGACCAGCTCCCAGAAATAACCGCCCGCGCCCCACAGCACGATTTCGGCAACCAGCAGGAGGGCGACGCAGAACAAAAAGACATGTTTCATCTTACGCTTTACTTCAGCGTAGATGATAAAAGGTACCACCGAGACAAACGAAATCAGCATGGTGACCAGGTAAATTTTCCAGTGTTCGGCGGCGGGGAAACCGGCGGCCTCCAGCTGGCCCGGCAGGGCAACAAAGGTGGACATCAGCATGATATGCAGGCACATAATGCCGAAGTTGAGCTTAAGAAGCTTTGGCTCGGCCAGCACTTTGCTGAAACAGCCTTTCACCATGCCGGACTCACGGTTCAGCACGTGATTGTGGCTATTTGGTACCACCCACAGCGTCAGCAGGATGCCGATTGTTGCCAGGATGGATATCATCCAGAACAGCGCATGCAGGCCCAACTGGTGGGTGATAATCGGCCCCAGCACCATGGCGATCGCGAAGGTGACGCCGAAGCTGACGCCGATAAAGGCCATCGCTTTGGTGCGGTTCTGTTCACGAGTTAAATCAGAGAGTAGTGCCATAACCGCTGCGGCAATGGCGCCGGAACCCTGCAGGGCGCGGCCGAGAATAATACCCCAGATGGAATCGCTCAAGGCGGCGATGACGCTGCCGATAACGAAGATTAACAGACCACCGACAATCAGAGGTTTACGGCCAATACGGTCGGAAAGCAGGCCAAACGGGATTTGAAATACGGCCTGAGCAAGGCCATAGATACCAATGGCCAGGCCAATGAGCGCCTCGCTGGCGCCCTGTAACGCCATACCATAGGTGGTCAGAACCGGCAGAACCATAAACATGCCGAGCATACGCAGCGAGAATACGGTCCCCAGACCCCAGGTTGCGCGCAGTTCACCTGGCGTCATTTTATTATCGTTCATTACCACCTCAATCTAAAAACTGCGACTAGTGTAGTGGTGGCAGCGAGAAGCGTAAATAAATGTTTGTTTAACAGATATTACGACTCTGTTGCATGATGAGGTCGGCGCGGGGAAAATAAAGAAACCAGTGGAGAAGGCTCCACTGGCCTGTCGCATTTATTGTAAATTAAAGTCGACCCATTGGCTGCCAGAGTCGGCGGATTTCACGCACTGTTCTACCCAGTACACTCCGTGCAGCCCCGCCTCAACGTCCGGATACCAGAAGTTATCCAGAAACGCGCGATCGTCTCTGTCCATTGCGTCGATGGCAATGGCATAGCGGCGGTACAGGTTCGCCCATGCCTCAAACAGCCCCTCCGGGTGTCCGCCTCCGATACGATCGTCGGCCAGGGCTGCGGCGCTGAGATACGGCATGCCGCGCTCAAGCACCCGCGCCGGCTCACCTTGTATCTCGTAGCTGAGCTGGTTTGGACGCTCGTCCCACCACTCGATACTGGCTTTCTCTCCGACAACCCGCACCTTCTGGGAGTGCATTGCGCCACTGTTTACCGCGCTGGTCCACATCGAGCCGACGGCGCCGTTGTCGTATTCCATCAGTACAAAGGCGTTATCTTCCAGCGGGGCGCGTGATTGAACAAAACTCTGTCGGGAGCACATCAGGCGGCGAATGTTGAGGTGGGGCACCATCGTTTCAGCGACAAAGAGCGGATGCGTAGCCAGATCGCCCAGCACATAGCTTGGCCCGGCATACTTCGGCGTGACGCGCCAGCGGGTCGACTCAGCTTGCAGTTCGACGGCTTCATTATGAAAACCGTGAGCAAACTGCATATTGATAATGCGAATCTGCCCGAGCAGCCCGTCAGCAATCATCTGCCGTGCCTGCTGAATCATCTGATACCCGGCATAGCCGTAGGTGACGCCGACAATTTTGTTCTGCTTTCTGCTCAGCTCCAGCAGCTCCTGAGCCTCGGCGGCGGTAAAACAGAGCGGTTTTTCACAGATGACGTGTAATCCGGCTTCCAGCGCTGCTTTGGTAATGGCGAAGTGGGTATTATTCGGCGTGGTGACCGAGACAACTTCAATACCATCGGGACGCTGCGCCTCTTCGCGAAACAGCGTTTGATAATCGGCATAGCAGCGCTCCGGGGCAATCCCGAGCTGCTCACCAAACTGGCGTCCGCGTTCGGCATCAATATCAAAAGCGCCTGCCAGCAAGCTAAAGACATTGTCGCGCAGCGCGGCAGAGCGGTGGCTGTAGCCGATCTGGCTGGTTGCTCCGCCACCGACCATTCCCCAGCGCAGGGAGCGGGACAGGGGTTTCATGCCGTTTAACATGGTGTTCTCCTTGATAGAAACTACGGATGTCTGATGGGATACGCTGCCTGCGTCAGGAAGCGAACCTGGACTATGGCGTCAGTCCTGCCGACAAAATGGCTGCCTGAAGCGTGGTTAAGCATGTTTAAAAGTTTTATTTCATTTTGTTCATTATATGAAATTAAATTTTTATTTATGCGAGAAAGATCGAAAAATCATCAAGATTTTCCTTATCGGGCAATATTTGCCTGATGAACGATGATTTGCCTAAAAGCGTATTAAATTAGATGATTAACCGTATTCTTATGAGTGATTCAGGCCTGGGGAAAGCGAGGACTCGAAGTGGAGAGGTAAAGTTATTGGATTATATATTTCATTTTAGTTTAAATGAAATTTGTTTTCTTTTTTATCGATAAAGTAAAACACCCGAGCCGGCGCAACGCGGTGTTGCGCCGGGGCGTATTTATGCCGCGCGGCCAGCCTCTCGCTGAATGGCTGCGATGATCTCCAGCGAGCGCAGCGCATCGGCGGCATCGATCAGCGGTTGTACCTCGCCTGCGATAACCTGTAAGAAGTGGTCAAGCTGCAGGGTGAACGGATCGACGGCCTCGACGCTAAGCCTGTCGCTCAGCAGGGGATGAAGCCAGCCGCGCGCCTCGCCATAGCGCCACCATTGCATTTGCGGGATCGCCAGCGCGCCGCGGGTGCCAGAGATTAAATAACAGTTTTCCGGCGTGTGGGCATAGAGCGCATTTTCCCCTGAGTTCATCTCCCAGCTCCAGGGGCCAACGCCGCAGTCGGTCAGCACGGCGCTGCCTAACGCGCCGCTGGTAAAGCGAAGATTAACCACCGCGCTGTCTTCATTGCTGAACCGGCGTACGGCATGAGCAGTCAAGGCCTGCACCTGTTCAATTTCGCCAAACAGATAGCGCATCAGGTCTATGTCATGGACCAGGTTGACCAGCAGCGGCCCGGCGCCGGGCTCGCGTCGCCAGGCGATATCAAAATAATCATCCGGCTTTTGCAGTATCCAGTGCGCGGAGACGGTGACGATTTGACCGAGCTCGCCACTGTCGATCAGCGCCTTCGCTGCGGCGATCAGCGCGTTATGCCGTCGGTGGTGGCCCACCAGCACCGGAACCCGATGGCGGGCCGCGGCATCGACCAGCTCCCGGGCGCGCTCCGGTGAGTCGGCTACGGGTTTCTCGACCAGCACCGGGATCCCTCGTTCAATGCAGGCCAGAGCACAGGGCACGTGCAGAATATTAGGCGTGGCGTTAATCACGCCCTGTGGCCGTTCCGTATCGAGCAGGGATTCAACGCTGCCATACCAGGCGGCACCCAGCGATTGCGCGAGCGACTGCGCCTGCGGTGAAGGATCGGCCAGGGCCACCAGCTCCGCCTGGGGGTTCGCACGAATGACCGCAATATGTTTGCGCCCGATGGCGCCGGCGCCAATGACGGCAAGACGAATTTTACTCACGACAGGCTCCTCAGTGAGGGGGAGGGGGATACGGCTTCGGCATCGGCAGCAAACAGCCCTTTTACCATTAGTCCTACTACGGTCAACGCCGCCGGGATCCCGAGGATTAAAAAGACGCTTTCGAAGCTGAGATTCAGCGCCATCATTTCCGCCCCGGCAAAGGCGCTGAGGATGGCGCCCATCCTGCCCACGCCGTGCATCCAACTGGAGCCAGTGGCGCGCGCCTGGGTCGGATAATAGCGGGCAGAGAGCGCGTTCATGCCGGTATTCGCGCCGTTCAGGCAGGCGCCGCTGACGAAGGCCAGCAGGCACAGCAGGGCAAAACTGGCGGCGGCATAGCCCATGGCCATGGTAAACAGTCCGCCGATGGCATAAATCAGCCCCAGCGCCCGGTGGGGATTAATGCGGTCCATTAGCCAGCCGGCAAACAGCGAGCCCACGGTGCCGCCGGCCTGATAAATTGCCGTCATCACCGCCGCCTGGCTGACGGTCAGCCCGACCTCTTTCACCAGCGTCGGGAGCCAGCTGCCGAGGATGTATACCAGAAACAGCCCCATAAAATAGACCAGCCATAACATCAGTGAACCGAGACGGTACTGGCGGGAGAGTACAAGACGCATGGCGTTGGTGCTGATGGGCTGCGCCGGAAGCGTGAATTCGGCATTATCAGCAATTTGCCCCGGGTAGAGCCGTTGCAGGATCGCCCTGATTCGTGCCGCCGGTGCGCGTTTGACCACTAAAAAGCGTACCGATTCCGGCAGCAGCCAGATCAGCAGCGGAGCGAAGAGCAGCGGAAGAATACCGCCAAGCGCCATCAGCGAATGCCAGCCAAATTGCGGGATTAGCCACGAGGCGGAAAATCCCCCGGCCGCCGCACCAAAGGTAAATCCGCAAAAAATCACCGTAATCAGAAATGAGCGCTGACGCTCGGGGGCATATTCCGATACCAGCGTGCCGATATTGGGCATCGCCGCGCCGAGCCCTAGTCCGGTCATAAAACGGAAGAAAATCATCTGTTCGATGTTCTGCGAAAAGGCGGTGACGATAGTCCAGAAACCAAAGAAAAAGACGCTGTTCACGATGATTTTTTTTCGTCCCAGCCAGTCGGCGAGCGGGCCGGAGAGCATGGCTCCCAGCGCCAGGCCAATCAGCGCGGCACTAATGACGAAGCCGAGTTCATAGTTGGTTACGCCCCATTCGTGTTTCAACGTCGGCGCGATAAACCCCATAATTGCAATATCAAAACCATCGAGCGCAATCACGCAAAAGCCTAAGAAAACCACCATTTTCTGAAAACGGCTGAGCGGATTGCCGTTGATTAACTCTCTGACATCCAGGCGTTGAGTCTGAGCCATCGGGTTTTCCTTATGCGCAAGCGCGCAGATAAGACTGCGCGGCGTTAAACAGTAACCGTGCGCGGTTGAGCGCTGGCAAAGCGCCCTGGGCGCCGCTTAACGGGACTTCCAGCGATACCGGCAGCGTAGCCGGCAGCGCGGACATCAAACCGTGTAGATCCAGGCCACCTTCACCCGGAACCTTCCGTGCGGCGCGGGCCTGACGAATAAGCTCCTGGTCGTTATCGGGAGTTTGCGCCGGAGCGTCGCACAGTTGCATATAGTTGAGGCACTCCGCGGGCAGCTCGGCAAGGCTCGCCAGCGATTCCCCCGCGCGCCAGAAGTGGATAGCGTCAATCAGAATCCCGATGTCTGAGCGTCCGCTGGCGGAAATCAGCGTCCTGGCGTCGGCGATAGTACGCATCTGGGTCCAGGGCATCGGCTCCAGATTCATGGTTAACCCGTACGCCTGGCCGGCTTCGGCAAGCGCAGCCAGATTTGCCGCACAGCGGGTCGGCTGGTCATCGTTCCCGGCCACCAGTACCTGCCGGGCTCCCAGGCGCGCGGCGGTTTCAAGAAAACAATACAGGCGTGCATTGAGCGAAAAGTCGCTCGTCAAACGGATGATTTCGACATCGGATACGCCAATGCCGGTCTCCTTCAGCGCCGCGAGAGTTTCGCGAACGGCGGCGGTATCACCGAGCATATCGTAGTCAGGATCGGTCGGTGTGGCAGGAAGCAGGCGCAGGCCGACGTGGGTAAAGCCGGTTTGTGCCGCAATCCGCACCTGTTCCGGTGGGGGAACGTCGAGCACGGTGAGCGCGGCGAGTGACAGGGTTCGCATGTTCATAAAAGACTCCGGTACAGTTGCAGGTGATTGTTGTTATGTGTACTGCCGTCCCTGGGAAGATGTCGGTTACGATGTTGCTTTTGTTATCCTGGCGGCCAGCGTTTTCCCCACCAGATAGCCGAAGGTCATGGCCGGACCGAGCGTAATACCGCCGCTGGGGTAGTACCCCTGCATCACGCTCGACATATCATTGCCAATGGCGTAGAGGCCAGCGATTGGCCGCTGGTGTGCATCCAGCACGCGTGCCTGTTCATCCGTTTTCAGTCCGCCAAATGAGCCCAGCGACCCCGGTAAAATACGCACGGCATAAAAGGGCGCATGGCGCAGCGGGCCCAGCGTCGGATGATGCGGATGGCTTGCATCTCCCTGCGCCCGGTTGTAGGCCGAGGCGCCGCGCTGAAACTCCGGGTCTTCTCCTTGCGCGGCGCAGTGATTAAAGTGCGCCACCGTCTCTGCTAACTGTTCGGGATCGATGGCGCATTTTTCCGCCAGCTCCGCCAGCGTAGGCGCGGAGTGGAGATAGCCCGTGCGCCGCCACGCCTCGGGTGAAAACGGAAACGGTCGCGCGTGGCCCAGGCCATAGCGGCGCAGCGTTTGGCTGTCGGCCAGCAGCCATGCTCGCGGCGACTCTCCCGGCGGCGTTGCGGCCAGCAGCGCGGCAACAAAGTCGTGATAAGAGTCGGCCTCGTTGGTAAAACGCTTTCCGTTAGGCAGCACGGCAATAAACCCCGGCTTCGCGCGTTCCACCAGATGCGGAAAAACCAGTTGCAGGCCGCTGGCGAGGGTAACGCGGGAGACCGGCGCCCAGGCCATTGCATGCTTGAGCGAGGCATCAAACTGACCGCCGACCGATTCCCCGAGCCGAATACCTTCTCCCTGATTGCCCGGCGGCGCGGCAGAGAAATGGCCGTAACCGCCTGCGGCATGCGGAACCTGCTGTGCCAGACGCTGGCGATCGTGCGGGAAGCCGCCGCAGGCAAGGATCACGGCGTCGGCGTGAACCTCAATATCGCCTTCATCGCTGCGCAGTATTGCGCCGCGAACACCATCAGGTGACGTCAGCAGACGGTCGACAGGGGCATTCAGCTGAATATTAACCCCGGCGTCGAGCGCCGAACGCAGCAGGCGCCCCATCAGCGCGTTACCGTTGACCAGATGCTGGCCGCGGCCGGCGCGCATTCGTTGCCAGCCGTGACGCAGAAGGCGCCGGACGGCGTACAGCGCCGATCCTGGGGAGCGGGTGGCGTTAAAAAAGTGTGCCATATCGCTACCGCCGGCGATGCCCATGCCGGCAAGGCTGATGGTTTCCAGGGGGGGGCGCAAGCGGTGCAGCCAGTCGCCGAGCAAGCGCCCGTCAAACGGCTGCGCCGTCACTGAACGCCCACCCTGGGTGTATCCCGGCGACATGTGAAAATCAGGCATCTTACTGCCGGAGAGAAACTGCACCGCCGTATGACGACGGAAGAAGTCGATCATCTCCGGACCCTGCTGCAAGAACGTGAGCAGACGGGCATCAGCCGGCTGACCACCCATTTCGTGCCGCAGATAGGTTAGCGGTGCTTCCGCCTCCTCCAGAATGCCCTCTTCGCGGGCCAGTGGGTTGTGCGGTATCCACAGCCAGCCGCCCGACCAGGCGCTGGTGCCGCCGATCACCGACTCTTTTTCGGCCAACAGGACGCTGGCTCCGTTGAGGGCGGCGGTCACCGCGGCAGAAAGCCCCGCCGCGCCGGAACCGACGACCAGCACATCCACCTTTTTATGCCCGCTCATCGTCGGTCCCCTATTGCAGTGGTGAAAAATCAACAGGACGCAGCAGGACCGACTCCAGCCGTTCAACGGCCGCCAGTTCGCGGTTTTTACGCGAGAAGGTCAGCCAGCGTTCGTCCTGCGCCATGCGTGCCCGACGAACCAGGCGATCGTCGAGACTTTCATAAGCCCAGATATGTACAACCTGATTAACCACGCCGATTTCGGTGAAGAAAAAACCGATCAGCTTACCGAGATGTTCGGTCTGGACGGCGTAAGCATCGCTTTTGTACAGCGCCAGCCAGTCGGCCATTTTCAGCGGGTTGATGGTGTAGGTGCGTTTTTCATAGATCATGGTGTTCTCCTGTTGAGGGGGGAGGTTGTTGTGCCATATGGCTGGCAGAGAGATAGCCGAAGGTCAGCGCCGGTCCGAGCGTAATACCGGGACCGGGATAGGTGCCCGCCATTATCGAGTCCATATCGTTACCCACGGCATAAAGGCCTTTAATCGGCTGATGTTGCTGGTTGATGACCTGGGCATATTCGGTGGTGACCAGTCCGCGCGATGTGCCTAAATCACCGGTGTACAGGGTGATGGCATAAAATGGAGCGTTCAGCAGCGGGGCATTGCAGGCGTTCGGCTGATGGCCCGGATCGCCCATCGCGCGGTTGTAGCTGTTGCCGCCTTTGGCGAACTCAGGATCTTCTCCCTGCGCGGCGCCGCGGTTGTAGCGGTCAACCGTTCCGGCGAGCGCTTGCGGGTCAAGTCCCAGTTGCTGAGCCAGCTGGGCAAGGGAGTCCGCCTGATGCAGGTAGCCGGCTTTTATCAACGTATCGTTGTTGACCGGAGCGGGGCGCGCAAGACCCAGGCCGTAGCGTTTCATCGCCAGGGCATCGCAAATCAGGAAGCAAGGGGCGTTTTCACGCCGGTTTTGCATGGCGCTGGCGAAATGGTGATACGAGTTAGATTCATTGACGAAACGTACCGCCTGTTGGTTGACGGCGATGACGCCCGGCTTGGCCCGGTCGGTGACCAGGTGCGGGAAACGCTCTTCGCGCCCGTCGGCGTGGTGCAGCACCGAGACCGGCGCCCAGAAAAAGTTGGACGGCAGGTCGGCTCCTTCACAGGCGCCGAGCGCGCCGGTGAGGCGGAATGCAGCCCCATCGTTGGCGGCGGGCGACATGGAGTAGTGCTCGCGGGTATGCGGGCGGTATTGCGCTGCCAGTTGCCCGGCGGCAAACCCACCGGCGGCCAGCACGACGCCACGACGAGCCAGTAGCGTCTCCTGCTGCCCGTTATGCTCAATGGTGACGCCGGTGACGGTACCGTCTTGCTCCACCAGGGACAGAACGTTGACGTTCAGCCGCAGCGTCATACCTTTGCGCAGCGCGACGGTGGCCATGCGGGCTATCAGGGCGTTCCCCATCGCCAGCCGGGTGCCGCGGGAGTGTCTGATGCGGTCGCGGCCGTAACGCAGCAGCAGCTTCGCGCAGTGTGATAACGATCGCAGCGAACGACGCATATCCAAAAAATGCTGGATGTCGACGCGGTTGACCATCATGCCGCCAAATAACAACATGCCCGGCGGGGGAGCGCGCAGATCGCGAAAGCGGTCGCCGAGCTGGCGCCCGTCATACTCCACGACCTCCAGCGCGCGTCCGCTGTCAACGGCGCCGGGCTCATCAGGATAGTAGTCCGGTGAGAGCGGGCGCAGACTGTACTTTACCGCCCCCTCTTTTTCGAGAAACGCCAGCGCCTCGCGCCCGGAGGTGACAAATGCATCGACGATATCCGGACGATAGTTCTGTTCACCGATAATGGTTTTCAGATAGGTTTTGATCTGCGCCTGATCGCCGCTTTTTCCCTGCGCCCGGGCCTGGTCGGTATCGTTGATCCATACCGCTCCGCCGGAAATAGCCGAGGTACCGCCAAACTGCGGTGCCTTTTCCAGCATCAGCACCGACAGTCCTTTGCAGCAGGCCGTGACGGCGGCGGCAAACCCGCCGGCGCCGCTGCCGATGACTATCACATCCCAGCTTTTCATGCCGCAGCCCCTTGTTCCTGCGGGATAGCCCCGATGAACTGCCCCATGAGTTTCATCTGCGCCAGCGCCATTTCCGGGCCGGTTTGTACCACGCAGCCGCGCGTCTGCGCGAAAGCCAGCAGCGGCGTGATTGCCGGAGCCGTTACAACGTCTGCGACGTGAGTAGCCGGGTCGAGTGTTTCCAGTAAAGCCTGCGGCAGCGGCAGCGGATCGAAGTTCGCCATCCCGGCCGGGGAGCCGTTTACCAGTAAATCAAGGCCGTTCAGGGTGTCGGGCAGGGGAGTGAGATGGACCTGGGGAAAATGGGTTGAGAGGCGGTTATGCAGCAGCTGTAACGTTGTCGGATTCTGGTCATGCAACGCCAGCTGACGGATACCGGCTTCGCACAGCCCCCACGCGATGGCGCTGCCGACGCCGCCGCAGCCGGAGAGCAGCGCCGTTTTCCCTTGCGCCTGAAAACCGTGGACCGCGGCGGCGAGTGAGAATCCAACACCGTCCAGCATATCGCCCTGCAGGCGGCCATCTGCCAGCTTGCGAACGACATTCACCGCGTTGAGATGGCGGGCGCGCGGCGTTAACTCATCAACCAGCGCAGCGGCGCGCTGTTTGTGTGGCACGGTGACCAGTACGCCGCTCATGTTCTGCCACCCACGTAACGCTTGCAAATAATCAGCAACGGCCTCCGGGGCGATATCGACCGGGATCATCACGCTGTCCATTTGCTGGTCGGCGAAGTAGCGGTTGAAGTTCTCCGGTGATTTAACCTGGGTAATCGGATGGCCGATAACGGCAACGACCTGTGTGAATCCACTGACCATTTCAAACCTCATTTGTTAAATGAATGTTGTGAAAGTATTTCAGTGGAAGCTGAGAGCGACAACGCAGAATTCGGACATATTGGTTGTTAATCGCACCACCACTGCGATAATCGCAGTAAACCGAGGGCAATGTTGCAGAAATGTGAGCTAATATGCAAAACACCATTCATCCGCGCGATTTGATTGTCGGTCTGCAAAAAGGGCTGGCGCTGATCCAGCTTTTTTCCAAAGATTTCCCCCGGCTCTCCGTGCCCCAGGCGGCGAAAATGAGCGGTCTGACGCAGAGCGCCGCCAGGCGTTTTCTTCTGACGCTACTGCACGAGCGCTATGTGCAGACCGACGGTCGTTATTACTGGCTGACGCCAAAAGCGCTGCGTCTTGGGCAGGCATATGTCGATTCGGCGCAGTTTCCGCGTATGGTCAGGCCCATCGTTGAGTACATTGCCAGCCGGACGGAAGAGCATGCTTCGGTGGGAGTGATTGATGAAGATGAGCTGGTGTATATCGCGCGCAGTAAACATACCCCGTTTAACTCAACCTCGGTGAGGCTAGGGGAGCGAGTGCCGATTTTCTGTACCGCTGGCGGGCGGCTCTGGCTGGCCTCGCTGCCGGAGGCCGAGTGCGAAGCGATTCTGCGGCGCATCAAGCGTGAACAGCGTACGCCCTATACGGTGACGGATGTGGCCATGCTGATGGAGAGAATTGCACTGGTTCGACGCCAGGGGTTTGCCACTATCGAGCAGGAGTTTGAAATTGGAATGCTGGTTCTGGCGGTTCCCTTGTCCGACAGGGAAGGGATGTACTGGGGGGCGCTGAGCCTGACCTCGCACCAGTCACGGACCTCGCTTGATGCGCTGTGTCGCGATCATCTGGACCTGCTCTACAGTGCGCAGGCGATGCTGGTGGGGTGAATCCAGGCAATAAAAAACCCCGCCGGAGCGGGGTTTGTCAGAGCAACAATCTTATCCGACGTAGGCCAGCAGATTGTGCGAGTTTGGCACCATGAAGTCGACGGACATCATTACCGACAGCGCGGTAATCGCGACGATAGAAAAGACGAACAGCTTACGCGCCCAGACTTTATCATCCGCCACTTTGTAACCGCGCAGCGCCATCCCCAACCACCAGACGCTCACCGCGGCTGCAACGACCAGGTATTTATACCCGGCGTAGCCGCCCAGCGAGAGCATCAGTGTGGCGACAGCAAAGGCCACGATGTACAGCGTAATGTGGTTTTTCGCCACGGAAATGCCTTTCACTACCGGCAGAACCGGAATATTCGCCGTCTGATAATCCTTGAAGCGGAAAATCGCGATGGCGTAAGAGTGGGGCATTTGCCACAGGCTGAAAATAGCCAGCAGAATCGCTGCACCGCTATCAAAATTACCGGTCACCGCGCAGTAGCCAATCACCGGCGGCGCAGCGCCAGAGAGAGAACCAATCAGTGTGCCGTAGACGGAGTGGCGCTTCATGTACAGGCTGTAGACGCCGACATAAACCACGAACCCCATCACCCCCAGCCAGCAGGCCAGAGGGTTAGCGCCAAACCACAGAAGCATGAAGCCAGCAATACCCAGCAAGGTGGCGTATACCAGCGAAACTTGTGGCGAGATCAGCCCTTTGACCAGCACCCGGTTTTTCGTCCGTTCCATCTTACGATCGATGTCACGGTCGATGTAGTTGTTGAATACACAACCCGAGGCGACCACCAGGGACACCCCAAGGAGCGTCCATGCAAACAGCGGATAGTCGATGTGGCCCTTGGAGGCCAACAGGAAACCGCCGATCACGGAGATCAGGTTGCCAAAAATGATGCCAGGTTTCGTTACTTGCAGGTATTGCTTAAACATACTTGCCGCTCTTAGTGCATCATCATGTTGTAGTTCAGGTTCCACATAATCCAGATGGAACCCACAACAACGATAGCAATGATGATTACGGTGAAGACAAACGCGGTCAGGTTCCAACCTTCGTCAGATTTGCTGTTCATGTGCAGGAAGTACACCAGGTGTACCAGAATCTGCACAACAGCGGTGACCAGGATGGTACCCAGAATAGCCGCATGCGATGCGGAGCCACTCATAACCATAGCAAACGGAATGACCGTCAGAATGATCGACAGGATGAATCCCGTCATGTAGCTCTTTACGCTGCCGTGAGAAGCGCCGTTATGATCGCTAGAATGACTCATTACATTGCCCCCATCAGATAAACAACCGAGAACACGCAGATCCACACCACGTCCAGGAAGTGCCAGAACAGGCTCAGGCACATGATACGGGTACGGTTAGTTGGGGTCAGGCCGCGACGCGAAACCTGGAACATCAGCACCGCCATCCAGATCAGACCGGAGGTGACGTGCAGACCGTGCGTGCCTACCAGCGCAAAGAACGCTGACAGGAAGCCGCTGCGATCCGGACCCATACCTTCAACAATCAGGTGATGGAATTCATAGAGTTCCATCGCGATGAACCCTGCCCCGAAGAGGAAGGTCAGCGCCAGCCAGGAAACAACCTGGCTCTTGTTGTTTTTGTACATGGCGATAGCCGCCATGCCGTAGGTGATGGAGCTGAACAGCAGCAGAGCAGTTTCAACCAGAACGAACGGCAGTTCAAAAATATCTTTACCGGTCGGCCCGCCAGCCGTGCCGTTCACCAGAACGGCATAAGTGGCGAACAGGGTAGCGAAGATAATGCAGTCGCTCATCAGGTAGATCCAGAAGCCGAATACCTTCATCGGCCCTGTATCGTGATGCCCGTGGTCGTGTCCGTGGGCGTTATGCGCAAGAGTATCAGTTGCCATTTTTCAGCCCCGCTTTGTTAATTTCATCGAAATGCTGACCTTCCAGTTTTTCGACTTCTGCAACCGGCACGTAGTAATCCACGTCTTCGTCAAAGCTCTTAATAATCCAGGTCACAACGATGCCGACAAAGCCAACAATCGCCATCCACCAGATATGCCAGATCATTGCGAAACCAAACACCGTAGCAAAGGCAGCAATAACAATGCCTGCGCCGCTGTTTTTTGGCATATGAATCTCTTCATAGCCAGCAGGTTTCTTGTACGCTTCGCCTTTTTCTTTCATTTCCCAGAACGCATCGCGCTCGTGGACGTTCGGAACGATAGCAAAGTTATAGAACGGCGGAGGAGAAGAGGTTGCCCACTCCAGAGTACGGCCGCCCCACGGGTCACCGGTCAGGTCGCGGTTTTGATCGCGATCGCGGATGGACACGTAGAACTGAATCAGCTGGCACAGGATACCGCAAGCGATCAGCGCCGCACCGCATGCTGCAACAACCAGCATCGGGTGGAACTGCGGATCGATTTGCTGGCTCAGACGACGAGTCATCCCCATGAAGCCCAGCACGTACAGCGGCATAAACGCTACGAAGAAGCCGATGATCCAGAACCAGAACGCACGTACGCCCCAGGTTTCGTTCAGCGTAAAGCCGAAGGCTTTGGGCCACCAGTAGGTCAGACCGGCGAAGCAACCGAATACCACACCACCGATAATGACGTTATGGAAGTGGGCAATCAGGAACAGGCTGTTGTGCAGCACGAAGTCTGCGCCCGGTACCGCCAGCAGTACACCGGTCATGCCGCCGACCGAGAAGGTGACGATGAAACCGATTGTCCACAGCATGGCAGAGTTCAGGACGATACGTCCCTGGTACATAGTGAACAGCCAGTTGAAGATCTTCACCCCGGTCGGGATGGCGATAATCATGGTTGTAATACCGAAGAAGGCGTTTACGTTCGCACCGGCACCCATGGTGAAGAAGTGGTGCAGCCAAACGATGAACGACAGAACGGTAATACAAATGGTTGCCCATACCAGCGAGGTATAGCCGAACAGACGCTTACGCGAGAAGGTTGCGGCGATTTCGGAGAACACCCCGAAGACCGGCAGAACCAGGATATACACTTCCGGGTGGCCCCAGGCCCAAATCAGGTTGATGTACATCATCATGTTGCCACCCATATCATTGGTAAAGAAATGGGTGCCCAGGTAGCGGTCCAGGGTCAGCAGCGCGACGGTGACGGTCAGAATTGGGAAGGAGGCGATAATCAGGATGTTGGCGCACAGAGATGCCCAGGCGAACACGGGCATCTTGAACATCGTCATGCCAGGGGCACGCATCTTGATAATGGTCACAAAGAAGTTAATACCGGTTAAGGTTGTCCCGATACCGGAGAGCTGAAGCGCCCAGATCCAGTAATCGACCCCAACGCCCGGACTGTACTCGATTCCCGAAAGCGGCGGATAGGCCAGCCAACCGGTCTGTGCGAACTCACCGACGCCCAGAGACAGGTTAACCAGAATCACGCCCACAACGGTGAACCAGAAGCTCAGGTTGTTCAGGAACGGGAACGCCACGTCGCGCGCACCGATCTGCAGCGGAACCACAAGGTTCATCAGACCGATAACAAACGGCATCGCTACGAAGAAGATCATGATAACGCCGTGGGCGGTAAAGATCTGATCGTAGTGATGAGGAGGCAGGAAGCCCGCATCCCCGGCCGAGGCCAGCACCTGCTGGCTACGCATCATAACGGCGTCAGCAAAGCCACGCAGCAACATGACGATTGCTACGATGACATACATGATACCGAGTCTTTTGTGGTCGACCGAAGTCAGCCACTCTTTCCACAGGTAGGACCACTTACCGAAGTAAGTGATTGCCGCCAGAAGCGCCAGTCCCCCGATGATGATTGCAGCGACCGTAATCACGATAATTGGTTCGTGATAGGGGACTGCATCCAGTGTTAGTTTTCCGAACATCGTTTTCTTCCTCGGTCCCTTAGTGAGCGGTTTCCGCGTGGCTCATGTCCATGCCTTCCATTCCTTCGTGCGCTGCGTGCTCGCCTTCAGGTTGGGACATGTCCATACTCTTGCCGTGAGACATGAATTTGCCGATAACGTCTTTAAACAAATCTGGCTTCACGTTAGAGAAGTATTCCACTTTGTTGTATTCGCTAGGCGCAGCCACTTTTTCGAAGGCAGCCATGGAATCCATGGTGTTCGAAGACTGTTTTGCTTTCGCTACCCACTGATCGAAGGATGCACGATCCGGCGTGGCGATAGCTTTGAACTTCATTCCAGAGAAGCCCGGGCCGCTATAGCTGGCGGAGATACCGTCATAAGTGCCAGTTTCATTCGCGATGAGGTGCAGCTGAGTCTGCATCCCGGCCATTGCGTAAATCTGGCTGCCTAAACGTGGGATAAAGAACGAGTTCATCACGGAATTAGAGGTCACTTTAAAGTGTACCGGTACGTTCGCCGGGAAGGCGATTTCGTTGACGGTAGCAATACCCTGTTCCGGATAGATAAAGAACCATTTCCAGTCCATCGAAACAACTTCGATGACGATCGGTTTCTCTTCGTGAGCAAGCGGTTTGCTTGGCTCAAGTGCGTGAGTGGTTTTCCAGGTCAGAACGGCCAGGAACAGGATGATCAGAATAGGAACCGTCCAGACCACTGCTTCAACTTTGTTGGAGTGTGACCAGTTCGGGCTATACTTCGCATCTTTATTGCTTGCACGATACTTCCAGGCAAATCCTACTGCCATTAAGACGGCGGGAATAACGACAATCATCATCAGGCCAAAGGCCGTCAGTATCAGAGAACGTTGCTCCAGTCCAATCTGTCCTTTTGGGTCAAGGAGCGCAGCATCACAACCACTGAGTAATACAGTACCTGCGATTAATGACATCCATCCCAAACTTTTATTGTATTTCCTAAGTCTCATTGAACGACCTCAATTCCACGGAATCTGGTGGCGCTTAAAGTGTGCGGGCATTTTACGGGAAGGTTGCATTACTGTAAACATGATTGGAGCTGTGTCAGTTCCGTGTTAGTGGGTTCTGCTTGCTTTGTCACATATGTAACTGAGTGTGTTGCTGATGCTTGCAAAGCCCGGTATTTGCAGGAACCATAACGAAAGGGATAAGAATGAGTGGGCTTATGGGATAATGAGTATAAACACACGGAAAATAACACAACTAATTAACAATTAATTATCAAATAAAAGACATTGTAACGCAGGGATATTAAATCACTTTTGCTGAATCGGTTAAATTATTTAATGTTTTGAATAAAAGTTGTCGATAATTTCCAAAAATTTAAAGCGCACAAAACAACAAATGAAAAAGGAACAATATAAAATCGTTAATAAGCCGTTATAATTACGTTCAGTGATTGCAACGGCTAATAACATCGTAACTGCCCATTAAATCAGCGCTGTCTTCCGCAAGGCCAGATAATCAAGCAGACTCCCGAGCAGAATGCCGGCGATAGCCGTGAGTGCCGCTATTTCAAGCATGCCTGGCAGGAAGGAAAAAGCGGTGTAGTCGAGGGCATTGAGCACCAGCAACACCAGCCATACCCCCAGCATCAGCGAGCCTGCCGCCAGGATAAGCAGCGCCAGCGCATAGGCCTGCGGATAGTGCGTGCGTGGTATAAAGCTGCCGGTGCGCTGAGTGTGCTCCAGCGTTTGTCGGCAGACCAGCAGCAGCATAATCCCTGGGATAGCGGCAAAGACGGAGAACAGATAAAAAGTTGGCCAGCCGTGGGCTTCAACGAACCAACCCGCAATGGGCCCGACATACACGCGCCCGACTGCCGACAGTGCAGACAGCAAAGCAAACTGGGTAGCGGAAAACGATTTATTACACAGCGTCATTAATAGTGCGACAAAGGCCGCCGTGCCCATACCGCCACACAGGTTTTCGAAAAAGACCGCCGTGGCCATCGAGTAAAGATGCTTATCGGTAATCGACAGCAGCCAGTAACCGGCATTGGATACGCCCTGTAATATCCCGAAAATCAGCAGCGCGCGAAACAGGGTAAGGCGCTGCATTAATACGCCACCGTAGAGCGCGCCAACAATCGTCGCGAAAAGCCCCAGCGTTTTATTGACCATTCCGACCTCGCCGGCATCAAAACCGACTCCGCGAATCAAAAACGTGGTGGTCAGACTCATCGCAAAGGCATCGCCGAGCTTATAAAGGACGATTAGCAGCAGGATCAGCCAGGCGTTATTGCGCCCGAAGAAATCGCGCAGCGGTTCGGCGACCGCCTGTTCGAGGCTTTTTGGTACCGGAATGACATCGCTCGGCTCCGGGGCCAGCAATGTGGCGATAATGCAGGGAATCAGCAATACGGCCATCAGCCAGTACATTCCCTGCCAGCCGAGCCAGCGGTCAGCCAGCCATAGCGCCAACCCCCCGGACACCAGCATCCCAAGGCGATAGCCCAGTACGCTGATGGCCGCCCCCGCGCCGCGCTCCTCTGCCGGCAGCACATCGGTTTTCCATGCGTCGAAGACGATGTCCTGTGATGCGGAACAGAAGGCGATAACCACCGCTAATGCGGCCATCCAGCGGAGCTGGCTGGCGGGCTCGAGAAACCCCATAGCGGCAATGGCGATAAGCAGCAGGAACTGGGTGGTCAGCAGCCAGCCGCGACGCCGGCCAAGGAACGGCGGCGTGTAGCGGTCCATTAACGGCGACCAGAGAAATTTAAAGACGTAAGCCTGACCGACCAGCGAGAAAAAACCGATCGTTTTCAAATCGATATTCTCAACGGTCATCCACGCCTGGAGCGTGCCGGAGGTCAGAGCAAGAGGCAAACCGGAAGCAAACCCAAGGATCAGCAAAATGGCTGATTTAGGCTGCTGAAAAATGCGTAAGTAGTTGTTGGACATAGCTTATAGCGCAAACCCGGCGCGAGGCCGGGTTTGCGAACGATCAACGCGCGTTTTGCTTGATGAAATCATGAATGCTGGTGTCCTGCGCCATATCGGCGATGGTATCGGTCAGGACGCTGTTTACCGCATTGGCAATATTCTGGTTGGAAGCCTGGAAGGCGCCTTCCACAGAGTAGCTTGCGCGATAGTTTTTGGTCATCTTAGTGCCGTTTGCTGCGGTGGCGATAATCGCGATATCCGCCTTGGTGGCGATGTTGTATCGCACGCTACCCTGGGAAACGTCGGCATACAGTTTGTTCACGATGATTTGCAGATCGACGGCGCCGTTTGGCCCAATCATATAACCGCGCGCTGTCATTTGTTTCTCAAGGACTTCCTGCAGCAGGAAGCGCAGATCGCGGGAGGCGGTCAGCGTAACCTGTTGGTTATCGCGGGTCACTTTCGCCAGCGCCTGATCCGGACGCTGATCGGCACCGTTAATGCTGACGGTGACGCCCATCAGGCTTGGGTCCTGCTGCGGCAGGCTCATTTTCGGCGATACATCAATGGTGGTCGGCGGCGTCGCGCATCCTGCCAGCATAAACATCGCGACCAGCGGGAAAAGAATTTTCTTAAACATGTTCAGGGTCTCAGCGCATGGTGTGGTTATACCCGGCATACTTCAAGCGGCAGTTGCGTTAGCGGCTTTTGTTCACCCTCGTCACTCGCTTCAGCAAGTTCCTGAGGACTCTCCCGTTTGCAGCCTTTCCGTCGCTCGAATTTATTTAGGGTCATTGAGGAAAATTACCGCCATCATAACATCGCCAACGGCGAGGGGAAGTGGCAACGCATGTAAATTCATCGCGTTGTGCATTTTATCGCCGCCCCCCATTTTTATCGCGATCCGGGCGGACGTTCTGGGGGAGACAGTGAGTAAACTTGATACTTTTGAATGAAAATATCAGATGAATGCTAATTTTTTGTTGTTTTCACCTAATGGAAGCGGTAAAAGCGGCTAACATTTAAAAGGAATGGCGGCATCTCAGCGTTGTCGGAGGAGAAAATTCATGATGATACGTGAACAGATCGAAGCAAAACTTAGGGCAGCGTTCGACCCCGTGTATCTCGAAGTCGTGGATGAAAGTTATCGCCACAATGTCCCAGCGGGCTCTGAAAGTCATTTTAAAGTGGTGTTGGTGAGCGATCGTTTCACCGGCGAGCGTTTCCTTAATCGTCACCGTATGATCTACGGTACGTTGACCGAGGAGCTGTCGAGCACCGTGCATGCGCTGGCGCTGCATACCTATACGATTAAAGAATGGGAAGGACTGCAGGATACCGTCTTTGCGTCTCCTGCTTGTCGCGGTGCGGGAAGTATCGCCTAGAAATCGTATTTGCAACCGCTGGAGCTTTTCCAGTATGTTGCGTGAAGATTTATCAAAAAACGGCCTGCGGGCCGTTTTGTTTTGTCTGAAAATGTGCTCTGCGGGTGCTTTTAAAGGCAAATTTGCGCGGGAAATGTGAAAAATGCCGCAGCAGTGGGCGACAACCGTTCTCGACTCACAAAAGTGATGCCGCTATAATGCCGCGTCTTATATGAATGTCTTCGGGATGATTCTGACGACAGGGAATGTGTTTCTGATTGAAGAGGGCATCCCGGTTCTGCGAAGCAACGTACACGCGCTTCCAGAGTTGACCGAGCACTGTGATTTTTTTGAGGTAACAAGATGCAAGTTTCAGTTGAAACCACTCAGGGCCTTGGGCGCCGTGTAACGATTACTATCGCCGCTGACAGCATCGAGAATGCTGTCAAAAGCGAGCTGGTCAACGTGGCGAAAAAAGTTCGCATTGACGGCTTCCGTAAAGGGAAAGTGCCGATGAATGTTGTTGCTCAGCGTTATGGCGCATCCGTTCGCCAGGACGTGCTGGGCGACCTGATGAGCCGTCACTTCGTTGACGCGATCATCAAAGAGAAAATCAATCCGGCTGGCGCACCGAACTATGTTCCGGGCGAATACAAGCTGGGTGAAGACTTCACCTACGCGGTAGAGTTCGAAGTTTATCCGGAAGTTGAGCTGCAGGGTCTGGAATCAATCGAAGTTGAAAAACCGGTTGTTGAAGTGACCGAAGCCGACGTCGACACCATGCTGGACACTCTGCGTAAGCAGCAGGCTAACTGGAAAGACAAAGACGGTGCAGTTGAAGCAGAAGACCGCGTAACCATCGACTTCTCCGGTTCTGTTGACGGTGAAGAGTTCGAAGGCGGCAAAGCGTCTGACTTCGTACTGGCGATGGGCCAGGGTCGTATGATCCCGGGCTTTGAAGACGGTATCAAAGGCCACAAAGCTGGCGAAGAGTTCACTATCGATGTGACCTTCCCGGAAGAATACCACGCAGAAAACCTGAAAGGTAAAGCGGCTAAGTTCGTCATCAACCTGAAAAAAGTTGAAGAACGTGAACTGCCGGAACTGACTGCTGAATTCATCAAACGTTTCGGCGTTGAAGATGGTTCCGTAGAAGGTCTGCGCGCTGAAGTGCGTAAAAACATGGATCGCGAGCTGAAAGGCGCCGTGCGTAACCGCGTGAAGTCTCAGGCGATCGAAGGTCTGGTTAAAGCCAACGACATCGACGTACCGGCTGCACTGATCGACAGCGAAATCGACGTTCTGCGTCGCCAGGCTGCTCAGCGTTTCGGTGGCAATGAGAACCAGGCGCTGGAACTGCCGCGCGAACTGTTCGAAGAGCAGGCTAAGCGCCGCGTTGTTGTTGGTCTGCTGCTGGGCGAAGTGATTCGTACCAACGAGCTGAAAGCTGACGACGAACGCGTAAAAGGCCTGATCGAAGAGATGGCTTCCGCTTACGAAGATCCGAAAGAAGTTGTTGAGTTCTACAGCAAAAACAACGAACTGATGGACAACATGCGTAACGTTGCGCTGGAAGAGCAGGCTGTTGAAGCCGTTCTGGCAAAAGCGAAAGTGTCTGAAAAAGCCACGACCTTCAATGAACTGATGAACCAGCAGGCGTAATTTCGCCCACGCGGTTTAAGGTTCAGGTCAAACCCGTTGCCGGAAGGCGGCGGGTTTTTTTTTATCGCAGCAATAGCTTCAGGATGAGTGCGAAAACGCGATATCAATGATAGCGTTACGACAAAAGCTTGTTATGCTTGAATTATGATTGCATCGTCCCCATTACGAGGAGACGAAACTGCACACGTGAAATCATGCATAATGACGAAGCGTGTCTTTCCCGATTCGTTCAGCCTGCAGGCATAAGGCCGATATTCAGGTAATTTGAATGATGACGGACAGAAGACTCTGGCTGATAATCCGTCCATAAGGTTACAATCAGTGCGGCAGGTTTATTCAAAATTAATCCAGGAGACGGAAATGTCATACAGTGGCGAACGAGATAACTTTGCACCCCATATGGCCCTGGTGCCGATGGTCATTGAACAGACCTCGCGCGGTGAACGTTCTTTTGATATCTATTCCCGTCTGCTCAAGGAACGCGTCATCTTTCTGACCGGCCAGGTGGAAGACCACATGGCGAACCTGATCGTGGCGCAGATGCTTTTTCTGGAAGCAGAAAACCCGGAAAAAGACATTTATTTATACATTAACTCTCCGGGCGGGGTGATCACCGCCGGGATGTCAATTTACGACACCATGCAGTTCATCAAGCCTGACGTGAGCACCATCTGTATGGGCCAGGCGTGTTCAATGGGCGCCTTCCTGTTAACCGCAGGGGCAAAAGGCAAGCGTTTCTGCCTGCCGAACTCTCGCGTGATGATCCACCAGCCGCTGGGCGGCTATCAGGGCCAGGCGACGGATATCGAAATTCACGCCCGGGAGATCCTGAAAGTGAAGGGTCGGATGAATGAACTGATGGCACACCATACGGGTAAATCCCTGGAGCAGATTGAGACCGACACCGAGCGTGATCGTTTCCTTTCCGCCTCTGAAGCGGTGGAATACGGCCTGGTCGATTCCATTTTGACCCATCGTAATTGATGCCCCTGGCGTAAGGGTGCCGCTATACTTGTCTGAAGTAGGGCGGCACAACGCTGATAAGCGACTTGCGCCTGAGAATGGCATTTGCGTCGTCGTGTGCGGCACAAAGAACTTAATAAGAGGTTTGGACTCATGACAGATAAACGCAAAGATGGTTCGGGCAAACTGTTGTATTGCTCTTTTTGCGGCAAAAGCCAGCATGAAGTGCGTAAGCTGATCGCCGGGCCATCCGTGTATATCTGCGACGAATGCGTTGATTTATGTAACGACATCATTCGCGAAGAGATTAAAGAAGTCGCACCGCATCGCGAGCGCAGTGCGCTGCCGACTCCGCACGAAATCCGCCACCACCTGGACGATTATGTTATCGGCCAGGAACCGGCGAAAAAAGTGCTGGCCGTTGCGGTATACAACCACTACAAACGCCTGCGCAATGGTGACACCAGCAACGGCGTTGAGCTGGGCAAAAGTAACATTCTGCTGATCGGGCCGACGGGTTCCGGTAAAACGCTGCTGGCGGAAACGCTGGCGCGCCTGCTGGATGTTCCGTTCACCATGGCTGACGCCACCACCCTGACCGAAGCGGGTTATGTTGGTGAGGACGTTGAAAACATCATTCAGAAGCTGCTGCAGAAATGCGACTATGACGTGCAGAAAGCGCAGCGCGGTATCGTATATATCGATGAAATCGACAAAATTTCCCGTAAATCGGATAACCCGTCGATTACCCGCGATGTCTCTGGCGAAGGCGTGCAGCAGGCGCTGCTGAAGCTTATCGAAGGCACCGTTGCCGCGGTACCACCGCAGGGCGGGCGCAAGCATCCGCAGCAGGAGTTCTTGCAGGTTGATACCTCCAAGATTCTGTTTATCTGCGGCGGCGCGTTTGCCGGCCTGGATAAGGTCATTTCTCATCGCGTTGAAACCGGTTCGGGTATTGGTTTCGGTGCGACGGTGAAAGCCAAATCTGACAAAGCGAGCGAAGGCGAGCTGCTGTCTCAGGTTGAGCCGGAAGATCTGATCAAGTTTGGCCTGATTCCTGAGTTTATCGGTCGTCTTCCGGTTGTTGCCACGCTGAATGAGCTGAGCGAAGAAGCGCTGATTCAGATCCTGAAAGAGCCGAAAAATGCCCTGACCAAACAGTATCAGGCATTGTTCAATCTGGAAGGGGCTGAGCTGGAGTTCCGTGATGAAGCGCTGGATGCTATCGCCAAAAAAGCGATGGCGCGTAAAACCGGCGCCCGTGGCCTGCGTTCTATCGTTGAAGCGGCGCTGCTCGATACCATGTACGATCTTCCATCGATGGAAGACGTGGAAAAAGTGGTTATCGACGCTTCGGTTATCGAAGGGCAAAGCAAGCCGCTGCTGATCTACGGAAAACCGGAAGCACAGCAGGCATCTGGTGAATAATTAGCCAACTTGCTCAAGCAGTTAAACAAAAAGGGGGGATTTTATCTCCCCTTTTATTTTTCCTGCATTCCCGCCGTTGAATGTGTGGAATACATCCCCATATACTGGATTACATATTAACGGCGACGCGATGACGAGTCGTGCCGCTGGCTACCTGGCGGACTTTAAACTAAGAGAGAGCTCTATGAATCCTGAGCGTTCTGAACGCATTGAAATCCCCGTATTGCCGTTGCGCGATGTGGTGGTTTATCCGCACATGGTCATACCCCTGTTTGTAGGGCGGGAAAAATCTATCCGTTGTCTTGAAGCGGCTATGGACCATGATAAAAAAATCATGCTGGTTGCGCAGAAAGAAGCTTCGACGGATGAGCCGGGTGTAAATGATCTTTTCACCGTCGGGACCGTGGCGTCAATTTTACAGATGCTGAAGCTGCCTGATGGCACCGTCAAAGTGCTGGTTGAAGGCCTGCAGCGCGCGCGTATTTCAGCATTATCGGATAACGGTGAGCATTTTTCAGCGAAAGCGGAGTACCTCGAATCGCCAGCGATCGACGAACGCGAGCAGGAAGTGCTGGTTCGTACCGCGATTGGTCAGTTTGAAGGCTATATCAAACTGAACAAGAAAATCCCACCGGAAGTGCTGACGTCGCTCAATAGCATCGACGATCCTGCACGTCTGGCTGATACCATCGCTGCCCACATGCCGCTGAAGCTGGCAGATAAGCAGTCCGTCCTCGAGATGTCCGACATTAACGAACGTCTGGAATATCTGATGGCGATGATGGAATCGGAAATCGATCTGCTGCAGGTTGAGAAGCGTATTCGCAACCGTGTCAAAAAGCAGATGGAAAAGTCTCAGCGTGAGTACTATCTGAATGAGCAGATGAAGGCCATCCAGAAAGAACTTGGCGAGATGGACGATGCCCCGGACGAGAACGAAGCGCTGAAGCGCAAGATCGACGCGGCAAAAATGCCGAAAGAGGCAAAAGAAAAAACCGAAGCGGAACTGCAAAAGCTGAAGATGATGTCGCCGATGTCGGCCGAAGCGACCGTCGTACGTGGCTACATCGACTGGATGGTGCAGGTGCCGTGGAGTGCTCGTAGCAAGGTCAAAAAAGATCTGCGTCAGGCTCAGGAGATCCTCGATACCGACCACTATGGTCTGGAGCGCGTGAAGGATCGTATCCTTGAGTATCTCGCAGTGCAGAGCCGCGTGAACAAGCTGAAAGGGCCGATCCTGTGCCTGGTCGGGCCGCCGGGGGTGGGTAAAACCTCTCTGGGCCAGTCCATCGCCAAAGCGACCGGACGTAAGTACGTGCGTATGGCGCTGGGCGGCGTGCGTGACGAAGCGGAAATCCGCGGTCACCGCCGTACCTATATTGGCTCAATGCCGGGCAAGCTGATCCAGAAAATGG
This sequence comes from Klebsiella sp. I138, assembly GCF_051131765.1. Classification (NCBI taxonomy): domain Bacteria; kingdom Pseudomonadati; phylum Pseudomonadota; class Gammaproteobacteria; order Enterobacterales; family Enterobacteriaceae; genus Klebsiella; species Klebsiella sp. I138. Next base: position 2,893,913 of record NZ_CP180447.1, on the reverse strand, counting down.
CGAAAGTGGGGGTAAAAAACCCGCTGTTCCTGCTTGATGAGATCGATAAAATGTCCTCCGACATGCGCGGCGATCCGGCTTCAGCGCTGCTGGAAGTCCTGGATCCTGAACAGAACGTGGCCTTTAACGACCACTATCTGGAAGTGGACTACGATCTCAGCGATGTCATGTTTGTGGCGACCTCTAACTCCATGAACATTCCGGCACCGCTGCTGGACCGTATGGAAGTGATTCGTCTGTCCGGTTACACCGAAGATGAAAAACTGAACATCGCAAAACGCCATCTGCTGTCGAAGCAGATCGAGCGCAATGCGCTGAAAAAAGGCGAGCTGACCGTTGAGGACAGCGCGATCGTCGGGATTATTCGCTACTACACCCGCGAAGCGGGCGTGCGTGGGCTGGAGCGTGAAATCTCCAAACTGTGCCGCAAGGCGGTTAAACAGCTGCTGCTGGATAAGTCCCTGAAGCACATCACGATTAATGGCGATAACCTGCATGATTTCCTTGGCGTACAGCGCTATGACTACGGTCGTGCGGATAGCGAAAATCGCGTCGGCCAGGTTACCGGTCTGGCGTGGACGGAAGTGGGCGGCGATCTGCTGACCATTGAAACCGCCTGCGTGCCGGGGAAAGGCAAACTGACCTACACCGGTTCGCTGGGTGAAGTGATGCAGGAGTCTATTCAGGCTGCGCTGACCGTGGTCCGTTCACGTGCGGATAAACTGGGGATTAATCCGGATTTCTACGAGAAACGTGATATTCACGTTCACGTACCGGAAGGGGCGACGCCGAAAGATGGTCCGAGCGCCGGTATCGCCATGTGCACTGCGCTGGTGTCCTGCCTGACGGGGAATCCGGTTCGTGCTGACGTTGCGATGACGGGGGAAATTACCCTGCGTGGCCAGGTGCTGCCAATCGGCGGTCTGAAGGAAAAACTGCTGGCGGCACATCGCGGCGGTATTAAGACTGTTCTGATTCCTGATGAAAATAAACGTGACCTTGAAGAAATTCCAGATAACGTTATTGCCGATTTAGATATCCATCCGGTGAAACGAATTGAGGAAGTTCTGACACTTGCGTTGCAGAACGAACCGTTCGGTATGCAGGTCGTCACGGCAAAATAGTGATTTCGCGCAAATAGCGCTAAGAAAAGTGGGGCTGGGAAGTCAATTCGTACTTGCCAGCCTTTTTTTGTGTAGCTAACTTAGATCGCTGGCAGGGGGTCATCTACAACTCTGTTGTAAGGGCATGACAGTCCTGATATAACTGCTGCGCGGTCGCACCACGAAGGATTCTGGTGCGATATAAATTATAAAGAGAGGAAGAGAACAGTGAATAAATCTCAACTGATTGACAAAATTGCTGCGGGTGCGGACATTTCTAAAGCTGCAGCCGGACGTGCGTTAGATGCTTTAATTGCTTCTGTTACTGAATCTCTGCAGGCTGGGGATGACGTTGCGCTGGTCGGGTTTGGTACCTTTGCTGTGAAAGAGCGCGCTGCCCGTACTGGTCGCAACCCGCAAACAGGTAAAGAAATTACCATCGCTGCTGCCAAAGTGCCGGGTTTCCGTGCCGGTAAAGCGCTGAAAGACGCGGTAAACTGATCGGCTTCCCATCAGGGAATGTGACGAAGTACAAGGGCGCATCGCGAGATGTGCCTTTTTTATTTGTCCGAAACCCGACTTTATCTGTGTTTGTACGCACTTGTGGGCTGACAATCACCCCATTTTCTTGTCAAAATAGGCCCTCACGCGCGGCAGCCATCACGTGCTATGCTGCGCGAGCTAAAGTCATCTACAGCGGAGCGTTGTTACACCATGATGGACAACCTACGCACGGCCGCCAATAGCGTCGTGCTCAAGATTATTTTCGGTATCATCATTGTCTCGTTCATATTGACCGGGGTGAGTGGTTACCTGATTGGCGGCAGTAACAATTATGCCGCGAAAGTTAACGACCAGGAAATTGGTCGCTCACAGTTTGAAAATGCCGTTGCCAGCGAACGTAACCGTATGCAGCAGCAGCTTGGCGATCAGTTTTCTGAACTGGCGGCCAACGAAAACTACATGAAAACCATGCGTCAGCAGGTGCTGAACCGTCTGATTGACGAGTCGCTGCTTGACCAGTATGCCCGCGAGCTCGGGCTGAGCGTCAGCGATGCTCAGGTCAAGCAGGCGATTTTCCAGACCCAGGCTTTCCAGACCAACGGCAAGTTCGATAACGAACGTTTTAGCGGTATCGTGAATCAAATGGGCATGACCACCGACCAGTACGCTCAGGCGCTGCGCAACCAGCTGACAACGCAGCAGCTGATCAATGCCATCGCGGGTACTGACTTCATGCTCTCCGGTGAGTCCGACCAACTGGCGGCGCTGGTATCCCAGCAGCGCATAGTGCGCGAAGCCACCATCGATGTGAACGCCCTGGCGGCGAAGCAGACGGTGACCGATGCGGAAGTCGAAGCTTACTACCAGCAGAACCAGGCCCGTTTCATGGCGCCGGAGCAGTTCCGCGTGAGCTACATCAAAATGGATGCGGCTGGCATGCAGGAGAACGCCTCTGACGAAGAAATTCAGTCATGGTATGACCAGCATCAGGATCAGTTCACGCAGCCGCAGCGTAACCGCTACAGCGTGATTCAGACGAAGACCGAAGCAGATGCTCAGGCCGTCCTGGATGAACTGAAGAAAGGGACCGATTTCGCCACGTTGGCGAAAGAAAAATCTACCGACATTATCTCTGCCCGCAACGGCGGCGATATGGGCTGGATGGAAGATGCTGCAACGGTACCGGAGCTGAAAAATGCCGGTCTGAAAGAAAAAGGCCAGCTTTCTGGCGTGATCAAATCGTCTGTCGGGTTCCTGGTGGTGCGTCTTGACGATGTTCAGCCGGCGAAAGTGAAACCTCTGACTGAAGTTCGTGATGATATCGCGTCGAAAGTGAAGCAGGAAAAAGCGCTGGATGCCTACTACGCGTTGCAGCAGAAAGTCAGCGACGCAGCCAGCAATGATAACGAATCTCTGGCAGGCGCTGCGCAGGCTGCAAATGTGAAAGTCACCGAAACCGGCTGGTTTGGGCGTGATAATCTGCCGGAAGAGCTGAACTTTAAACCGGTTTCCGATGCTATCTTCAACGGTGGCCTGGTGGGTGAGAACGGTACGCCGGGCAGCAACTCCGATATCATCACTGTTGATGGCGATCGCGCATTTGTTCTGCGCATCAGCGAGCACAAAGCGGAAGCGGTGAAACCGCTGGCAGACGTGAAAGCACAGGTTATCGATATCGTGAAACACACCAAAGCTGAACAGCAGGCGAAGCTGGATGCAGACAAACTGCTGGCAGCGCTTAAAGATGGCAAAGGTGACGAAGCGATGAAAGCGGCTGGTTTAAGCTTTGGTCCTGCGCAGACGTTGACACGTACCGGTCAGGATCCATTAAGCCAGGCGGCGTTTGCTCTGCCACTGCCGCAGGAAGGTAAACCTGGCTACGGTATCGGTAGTGACATCAAAGGTAACGTGGTTCTGCTGGCGCTGGATGGCGTTAAAGCAGGCGACATGCCGGAAGCGCAGAAAGCAGCCATGGTTCAAGGCATCACGCAGAACAATGCCCAGATCGCTTTCGAAGCGCTGATGAGCAACCTGCGTAAGTCTGCGAAAATTAAGCTTGGCGATGCTATCGACCAGCAGCAATAGTTTCGCGACGCTTCGCAAAAGTCAGTAACGTGATGTAATTCTCAAAGGCCGCTTTCGCGGCCTTTTCCATTTCTGCTTTTTGTCTTTTGTACTCCTTTTCTGCGCTCGCTATCGTGGCCTCGCTGTCTACACACAAGGAGAACACAGCATGAAAAGAGGTGTTAAAACGATGATTGCCGCAGCCCTGCTGCTTTGTGCGGCGGAAAGTCAGGCTGTATCAGCCAACGATAAAGCCCCGGTAACCTCAAAGGCAGGGGAGCAGCCTGTGCTGGTGAAGGTGCCTGACAAGCCAGACACGGCGGAGGGGAAAACCCGGGTCAGCATCAATAGCGCCAGTGCGGAAGAGTTGGTTCAGGCGATGAATGGCGTTGGTCTGAAGAAAGCGCAGGCCATTGTCAGCTATCGCGAAGAGTACGGGCCGTTTAAAACCGTCGACGATCTCAGGCAGGTACCGGGAATGGGGCACTCTCTGGTCGAACGAAATCTATCGCATCTGATGCTGTAATTTACTTTCCAGGCTTGCACAGCTGCAAATCTTTGCCAGACTAAAGAGGTCACGCAAGTGGTGTGACCTCTGACCTCAATATGACAATAAGACTAAGGCATTTGCGCTATGCAGACACAAATCAAAGTTCGCGGATATCACCTTGATGTTTATCAGCACGTTAACAATGCTCGCTACCTTGAGTTTCTTGAAGAGGCGCGCTGGGATGGCCTGGAGAACAGCGCCGCGTTCCAGTGGATGACCGCGCGCAACATCGCTTTTGTCGTGGTGAACATTAATATCAACTATCGCCGTCCGGCGGTGCTGGGGGATGTATTAACCGTCACCAGCCACTTGCAGCAGCTCAATGGCAAAAGCGGTACCCTAAACCAGACGGTCACCCTCAATCCTGAAGGTGAAGTCGTGGCGGATGCGGTGATTACCTTTGTCTGCATTGATTTAAAAACGCAGAAGGCACTGCCGCTTGAAGGTGAGCTGCGCGAGAAGCTGGAACAGATAGAGCAGTGCTAACTGACTATCTTTGCGGCGAATGTCCCGGAGGCGGTGCTGCGCACCCGTCCGGGCTACCGGACCGCAGACGGCGGTGAGCCTGTAGCCCGGTCAGCGTAGCGGCACCGGGAAATAAGCAGTTATTGGAGCCGGGTCTTCTGCTTCATCGCCGCCATAATACCTGGCCGATCGGCCAGGTACTGACTTAGCCCGTTGGCACGTAGATTACAGGCTGCGCACTGCCCGCAACCATCGCCTTTAATGCCGTTATAGCAGGTCAGGGTTTCACGGCGCACCAGGTCTAACTGGCTCCAGTAATCGGCTAAGGCCCATGTCTCGGCTTTGTTAAGCCACATCAGCGGCGTTTCGAAGCGAATATCTTTTGCCATGCCCAGGCTCACCGCGTGGTGAAGCGCTTTGACAAACTCATCGCGACAGTCAGGGTAGCCGGAGAAATCGGTTTCGCAGACGCCGGTAATAATGGCTTCCGCCTTAACCTGGTAGGCATAAATAGCCGTCAGGGTTAAAAACAGGATATTACGCCCCGGCACGAAAGTATTCGGGATACCGCTGGCCTCTGGCTCGTAGTCCGGGACCGGAATGTTATCGCGGGTCAGGCTGCTGACGGCAAGCTCGTTGAGCAGCGTCACGTCCAGCACCTTATGGGCAACTGCTCCTAGCTTCAGCGCGAGCTCACGAGCGACGTCAATTTCCGCGCGGTGGCGTTGGCCATAATCAAAAGTGACGCAGTGCACTTCATCATACTGTTGCAGAGCCTGCACCAGGCAGGTTGTTGAATCTTGTCCTCCGCTGAAGACAACTACGGCGCGTTTCATGGCAATTCCTGGCAATCAAAGTGAGAGCGATATGGTAGCGCCTGATGAGCGCGGCGACCAGCGCCATCACGGCGGCGATGGCGGTAGCCAGGCGCTGGTGAAATCAAACCAACCTCGGGCATTAAGCCGCAGGCCGTTGACCCCTGGCGGGGCGCTGATCCGATAATTGTAATTAAACAGCGGCGTCATGATGGCATCGTCCATCAGATTGTTGAAGACATTGCGCAATGCTTCATAGCGACTGCGTTCATCCGGCTGTGCCTGAACAGCATCCAGGGTTGCCTGCAGATGGGCATATTGTGCTCCGGTCAGTAAATTGGGCCACATCGTGTCGCAGCGAAGCCACTGCTCCAGCGTGTATTCCGGCGCTTCACCGATCAGCCTATCGCCCATGACTAAATCCGCTTGTACCAGCTCCTGGCAACCGTGCCAGTTTTTTGCATTGTGAAAAATTAGCTTCAGTTCGCAGCCGAGGTCGGCAAGTCGGAGGCGAAGCTGTTCTGCCATCGTATGCAGTTCGACAGGCAGGTGATACAACAGCGTAAGCCGTTTGGGTAGAGGGACATCCTGATTCTCCGGCCCCTGAGGAATTGTCCATCCGGGCAGCACCTCGTTGCTGGGGGTAATCAAATCTTCATCGAGTGGAAGTGTCTTCAGCAGCGAGGAGCGGTGAATAAGCGATATCAGACGCTGCGCCTGGTCTTTACTGAGTCGAGGGCTGTGGTGCAAAGTCAGGTAGCAAAAACCGAGGCTGATACTATTGCTGACCTGACGAAGATTGGTTAACTCGTCCGGGTCACCAATCGTAATTTGTACCGGGTGTCGACAGCTGGTACCCAGATTCTGTTCAAACAGCTGAGGCGTGATCCAGTACTCTACCGCCTGAATCAGCGGGTGGCTCAGATGATAGCGCGGGTGATTTTCCAGCCGTACCAGCTCAGGGCTGAACAGCTTCAGGCGGAACGGACCGCTGCCGATCGTCGGATCGTCGGGGTGCGCCAGCACGCTGCAGTAGCTGGCAAGGCGAAACGGCAGCCAGTAATCCGGACGATGCAGGATAATAGTCAGACACTGTGCGTGCGTGACATTAATTTGACTGATGCTGGTAAATAGCGTGCGTAGGGCAGGTAGCTTTAGCAGCATCAGGAGCCGCCGCTGGAGCTGCGGCGTTTCTATCGGATCGCCGTTATGCCAGAACAGCGTTGAGCGAATATAAAACTGCCAGCGCAGGCCGTCCGGTGAGACCTGCCAGTGATGGGCTAAATCGCCGACCGGAGAGGTACTCTGTGCATCGAAGCGCGTCAGCCCGGAAAAAATTTGCCCGGCAAGATGCTGCTCCGCGCGGCCAGGTAAAAAACCGGGCTGTAACGCCTCAAGTGGACGATAGTAGGGAATACGCAGAGTGGGCGTATTATTTTGCCACTGGCCGCCCAGAAAAGGCGACAGCAGCGCCTTCAGCTCCGCCGTTGCCAGCTGAGCCAGCTCCAGCGCGTTTTTCTGCTGCCCGTTGCTCAGCGCCAGTTCCATCATCTCATTACGTAAGGCTTCTGGCGTGGTGTGAAAAATCAGGGTGCCGCGCTTCCCGCGCCCGGAGCTGGCCTGCCAGCTTAACCAGCCGGCCTCCTGGGCCTGGCGTAACAGCGTTCGGATATGGCGCTCGCTGCAAAAGCAGCGTTCGGCCAGTTCACCAACGGTTACCTGCTGCGGCGCACCGGAGGAGGGGAGCCACAGGCGCTGGTACTGGTTTAGTCGATTCAGCAATCTCATCACACTTTATCCTTCAACCTGCCTCTGCGTTGGCTGCGGTTACCCGACCCGTCCCGGCGCTGCGCCCCTTCATGACAGCGCAAGCGGTCGATTATAAACCCGGAACAATAAAATTTATCTATTCACTATTACTTCCGTATATCTCAGGCAATACTGGAACTCAAGTAAAACTCATCGCGCTTTTGGGAGCGGAACATGGCAAGACTCGCTGCATTTGATATGGACGGTACGCTGCTGCTGCCGGACCATCGTCTGGGAACGTCAACGCTCTCAACGCTGAAGCGCCTGCGCGATCGTGACATTACCCTGACCTTTGCCACGGGGCGCCACGCGCTGGAAATGCGCCATGTTATCGGTGAATTCTCACTGGATGCCTATTTAATTACCGGCAACGGTACGCGGATTCATGCGCTGGACGGAGAAGAGCTGCATCGTAGCGATCTCGATCCTGGCGTAGCGGAAGCGGTGCTCCACCGTCGCTGGGACACAGCGGCCAGCATGCACGTCTTTAATGACGGGGGCTGGTATACCGGCCAGGAGATGCCTGATCTGCTGAAAGCGCATATTTTCAGCGGCTTCCAGTACCAGATATTCGATCCAAAACGAATGCCGGTGGATAACGTCACCAAGGTTTGCTTCTGCGGCGATCACGCAGATCTCCTGCGGCTTAATGTTCAGCTCGCTGAGGCGCTTGGGGATCGCGCGCACATTTGCTTCTCCGCGTTTGAATGTCTGGAAGTATTGCCGAATGGCTGTAATAAAGGTGCTGCGTTGGGGGTACTTAGCCAGCATCTTGGCCTGACCATGCAGGATTGTATGGCGTTTGGCGACGCCATGAATGACCGCGAGATGCTCGGCAGCGTCGGTCGCGGGGTCATTATGGGCAACGCCATGCCGCAGCTCAAAGCTGAACTGCCGCATTTACCGGTTATCGGAGACTGCCGTCATGAGGCGGTCTCTCACTTTTTAACACATTGGCTGGATAATCCCGATCTTCCTTATTCCCCCGAATAAACAGACCCTTCCAGCAAGCCAGGCGCCACTGCGTCTGGCTTTTTTTATTGCGTATTTATCAGCGCCGCGATTTTTGCCTGCCACGGCGTGATGTCCCCGATCTGGTTTGCTACCCACTGCGGGTTGTAATAGCTTTCCAGATAGCGTTCGCCGCTATCGCACAGCAGGGTGACGATTGAGCCGGTTCGACCCTCAGCGCGCATACGCACGGCAAGCTCAAGCACGCCCCACATGTTAGTACCGGTAGAGGCGCCGACTTTACGCCCCAGCAGCGTTTCCAGCCACAGAGCGGTGGCGACGCTGGCTGCGTCCGGTACCCGCAGCATTTCATCGACAACATCAGGGATAAATGACGGCTCGACGCGCGGGCGGCCAATACCTTCAATTTTACTTCCGACCGCGCTGCGCAGGCCGGCATCACGACTCTGCCAGTAATCGAGGAAGACCGAGTTTTGCGGATCAACGACCAGCAGCTGAGTATCATATCCCTGACAGCGGATATAGCGGCCAATGGTGGCCGATGTCCCACCGGTTCCCGCGCTCATCACAATGTAAGAGGGCTGCGGATGCGGCTCATGGGTCATCTGCCGGAAAATGCTGTCGGCAATATTGTTATTGCCGCGCCAGTCCGTTGCCCGTTCGGCGAAAGTGAACTGATCCATATAATGGCCGTTCAGTTCGCGAGCCAGTCTCTCGGATGCAGCATAGATTTCACACGCGCTCTCGACGAAGTGGCAACGTCCGCCATAAAACTCAATCTGCTCAATTTTGCGTTTTGCCGTGCAGGAAGGCATGACGGCGATAAACGGCAGGCCTAGCAGACGGGCAAAGTAGGCTTCCGAAACCGCCGTCGAGCCGGAAGAGGCTTCGATAATCGTCGTCCCTTCTTTAATCCAGCCATTACACAGGCCGTAGAGGAACAGAGAACGCGCCAGGCGGTGCTTCAGGCTGCCGGTAGGATGGGTGCTCTCATCCTTCAGGTAGATCTGAATACCCGGAAATCCGGGTAGCGCCAGGCGAATAAGATGCGTATCGGCAGATCGCTGATAATCGGCGTTGATTTCACTGATTGCGTGTTTTACCCAGGCGCTATTCATCGTCATTTCCTGTTTGTCATTTTGTGCCCAGCTTAGCGGAAGTGTGAGGAAAAATTGTTGCTATTTAGCCTTTCAATTACAATAAAAGGAGCAAAATTTTCTCCAGAGGTGCCCTGTGTTAGATAAAATTGACCGTAAGCTGCTTTCTTTGCTGCAAACTGACTGCACCCTCTCTTTGCAGGCGCTGGCTGATGCCGTTAATCTGACCACCACGCCCTGCTGGAAACGGCTGAAGCGGCTTGAGGATGACGGCATCCTGCTCGGGCGCGTGGCGCTGCTGGATGCGGAGAAACTCGGCCTCGGTTTGACGGCGTTTGTGCTGATTAAGACCCAGCATCACAGCAGCGACTGGTACTGTCGCTTTGTCAGCGAGGTCACGCAAATGGCGGAAGTCCTCGGCTTCTGGCGTATGGCGGGAGAGTATGATTACCTGCTACGGGTGCAGGTAGCGGATATGAAACGCTACGATGATTTTTATAAACGGTTGGTGAACAGCGTTCCGGGGCTGTCTGATGTCACTTCGAGTTTCGCGATGGAACAGATAAAATACACCACTGCCTTACCTATTGATTAACGGCGCTTGCCGCGACGATTTATACACTCAGGATTTAACTGCTTGCGATTATTTGCTCAACTTAGCTGGTACTTCCGCCGGGAGTGGCGCCGTTATCTCGGTGCCATTATCTTGCTGGCCATTATCGCCGTTTTACAGCTGATCCCGCCGAAGGTGGTGGGGATCGTGGTCGACGGCGTTACCCGACAACATTACACCGCAGAGAAGGTGTGGATGTGGATCGGCACGTTAGTCCTGATCGCGGTGATGGTCTATCTGCTGCGCTATGTCTGGCGCGTGCTGCTTTTTGGCGCCTCTTATCAGCTGGCCGTAGAGCTCCGGGAGGACTTTTATCGTCAGCTCAGCCGCCAGCATCCGGCCTTCTATCTGCGCCACCGCACCGGTGACCTGATCGCGCGCGCAACCAACGATGTTGATCGGGTGGTCTTTGCCGCGGGGGAAGGGGTGCTGACGCTGGTGGACTCTATGGTGATGGGCTGTGCGGTTCTGATCGTGATGTCAACGCAAATCAGCTGGCAGCTCACGCTACTGGCGCTGCTGCCAATGCCGGTAATGGCGCTGGTGATTAAGCGTAACGGCGATGCGCTTCATGAACGTTTCCGCGTCGCGCAGGCGGCGTTCTCCAGCCTGAACGATCGCACTCAGGAAAGCCTGACCAGCATCCGCATGATTAAGGCTTTTGGTCTTGAAGACCGGCAGTCGGCGCAGTTTGCTGCTGATGCCGCGGATACCGGAAGGAAAAACATGCGCGTGGCGCGCATTGATGCGCGCTTCGACCCAACGATTTATATCGCGATTGGCACGGCCAACCTGCTGGCCATCGGCGGAGGAAGCTGGATGGTGCTGCAGGGCAGCATGACCCTTGGCCAACTGACCAGCTTCGTGATGTATCTCGGTTTGATGATTTGGCCAATGCTGGCCCTGGCATGGATGTTTAACATCGTGGAGCGCGGCAGTGCGGCTTATAGTCGGATCCGCACAATGCTTGATGAGGCGCCGGCCGTCGATGATGGCAGCGAAATTGCCCCGGAAGGGCGCGGTGCGCTTAGCGTCGCCATCCGTGAATTTATCTATCCACAGGCGAATAAAGCCTCGCTGGAGAAGGTGAACTTTGTGCTCCAGCCCGGGCAAATGCTGGGCATTTGCGGGCCTACAGGTTCAGGGAAAAGTACCATTCTGGCGCTGATTCAACGCCACTTTGACGTCACGCAGGGAGATATTCGCTTCCATGATATCCCGCTGACGCGGCTGCAACTCGACAGCTGGCGCGCCCGGCTGGCGGTAGTGAACCAGACGCCGTTCCTGTTTTCTGACACCGTCGCCAACAACATCGCGCTCGGCAGGCCCGATGCGACGCCAGAGCAAATTGAACATGTGGCGCGGCTTGCCAGCGTACATGACGATATTCTGCGTCTGCCTCAGGGATATGAAACGGAAGTGGGCGAGCGCGGCGTGATGTTGTCCGGCGGGCAAAAACAGCGTATTTCCATTGCCCGTGCGCTGCTGCTGGAGGCGGAGATTTTGATTCTTGACGATGCGCTGTCGGCGGTGGATGGCCGGACGGAGCATCAAATATTACATAACCTGCGGCAGTGGGGAGAGGGGCGAACGGTCATAATCAGCGCTCACCGCCTGTCGGCATTAACCGAAGCCAGTGAAATTCTGGTGATGCAGCATGGTCATGTCGCCCAGCGCGGTCGTCACGACGGGCTGGCGGCACAGCCCGGCTGGTATCGCGATATGTATCGCTATCAACAGCTGGAAGCGGCGCTGGACGATGCGCCGCAGGAAAACGAGGAGGCCGCCGATGCGTAGTTTTTCCGAGCTCTGGCCCACCTTAAAACGCCTGCTGGCCTACGGTTCTCCGTGGCGTAAGCCGCTGATTATTGCCGTGGTGATGATGTGGATCGCCGCCGCTGCTGAAGTCAGCGGCCCGCTGCTGATCAGCTATTTTATCGATAATATGGTGGCGAAGAACTCAGTGCCGCTGAAGCTGGTCTGCGGTCTTGCCGTGGCCTATCTTGGCCTACAGATCCTCGCGGCAACCCTGCACTATAACCAGTCGTTGCTGTTTAACCGTGCCGCCGTTGGCGTGGTGCAGCAGCTGCGTAGCGATGTGATGGATGCGGCGCTGCGCCAGCCGCTCAGCGAGTTCGATACCCAGCCGGTCGGGCAGCTGATTTCCCGCGTGACTAACGACACGGAAGTGATCCGCGATCTGTATGTCACGGTGGTCGCGACGGTGCTGCGCAGTGCGGCGCTGATTGGCGCCATGCTGGTGGCGATGTTCAGCCTTGACTGGCGTATGGCGCTGGTGGCGCTGACTATCTTCCCGGCGGTGCTGATTGTCATGATGATTTATCAGCGCTACAGCACGCCAATTGTGCGCCGGGTACGCGCCTGGCTGGCGGATATCAATGACGGCTTTAATGAAGTGATTAATGGCATGGGCGTTATCCAGCAGTTCCGCCAACAGGCGCGGTTCGGCGAGCGGATGCGTGAAGCCAGCTACGCTCACTATCTGGCGCGTATGCAAACCCTGCGCCTCGATGGTTTCCTGTTGCGTCCGCTGCTGAGCCTGTTCTCAACGCTGGTGCTTTGCGGGCTTTTAATGCTGTTTGGGTTCAGTCCGGCAGGGACAATTGAAGTCGGGGTACTGTACGCCTTTATCAGCTATCTGGGGCGTCTGAATGAGCCGCTGATTGAGCTGACGACCCAGCAGTCGATGCTCCAGCAGGCGGTTGTCGCCGGCGAGCGAGTCTTCGAGCTGATGGATCGTCCGCGTCAGGCGTGGGGGCAGGATAATGCGCCATTGCGCAGTGGCCGGGTGTCGATTGAAGATCTCTCTTTTGCGTACCGTGGCGATCGTCTGGTGCTGCAGGACATTAACCTGGATATCCCGTCCCGTGGTTTTGTCGCGCTGGTCGGTCATACCGGCAGCGGTAAAAGCACGCTTGCCAGCCTGATGATGGGCTACTACCCGCTGACCCGGGGGGAGATCCGTCTTGACGGGCGTCCGCTCGCGTCGTTGAGCCACAGCGCGTTGCGTCAGGGCGTCGCCATGGTGCAGCAGGATCCGGTTGTGCTGGCGGATACCTTCTATGCCAACGTTACCCTTGGTCGCGATATCAGCGAGGCACAGGTCTGGGAGGCGCTGGAATCCGTGCAGCTGGCGGAACTGGCGCGCGGGCTGAGTGAGGGGATTTACACCCCGCTGGGCGAACAGGGGAATAATCTCTCCGTAGGGCAGAAGCAGCTGCTGGCGCTGGCGCGGGTGCTGGTGGATACCCCGCAGATACTGATTCTCGATGAGGCGACGGCGAATATTGATTCCGGCACTGAACAGGCGATTCAGCAAGCGCTGGCAAAAGTTCGTCAGCACACCACGCTGGTGGTGATTGCGCATCGCCTGTCGACGATCGTTGAGGCTGATACTATCCTGGTGCTTCACCGCGGGCAGGCCGTCGAGCGCGGCAACCATCAGCAGCTGCTGGCAGCAAAAGGGCGCTACTGGCAAATGTATCAGCTACAGCTGGCCGGTGAGGAGCTGGCCGCCAGTGCCCAGGAAGAGTCGCTTATTGCCTGATGCACTATAAGCAGGCAGCTGTGCTGGCGCGGTTTAGCGTGGTGCAAAAATGCAACGCCGTACGCACTGAAATGGTGCAATTTTGTTCTCTGCCGCTGTTTTTCCGCCATCTTCATGCTCCGTTCTTGCATTTTTTTCGTTAAAAGGGCCGCTATGCGGTCCTTTTTCATTTCTGGCATAGCCCTTGCTTTATTCCCTGTGTGTTAGCTGCTGCCATTACGAATTCTGAGCGGAGGGGACTTATGAAGCTGGTTACCGTGGTAATCAAACCATTCAAACTGGAAGATGTGCGTGAAGCGTTATCTTCCATCGGCATTCAGGGCCTGACGGTCACTGAGGTAAAAGGGTTTGGCCGTCAGAAAGGTCACGCCGAGCTGTACCGTGGTGCCGAATACAGCGTCAATTTTCTGCCAAAGGTGAAAATTGATGTCGCGATTGCCGACGATCAGCTTGATGAGGTCGTTGATGTCATTAGTAAAGCGGCCTACACCGGAAAAATTGGCGATGGCAAAATTTTCGTCGCCGAGTTGCAACGCGTTATTCGCATCCGCACCGGCGAAGCCGACGAAGCGGCACTGTAACGTCCAGACCACACAGTGATGGGGATCGAGAAAATGAAAATAGCAACAATGAAAACGGGTCTGGGTGCGCTGGCACTGCTTCCGGGGCTGGCGATGGCCGCACCGGCGGTGGCAGATAAAGCCGACAACGCCTTTATGATGATTTGCACCGCGCTGGTGCTGTTTATGACCATTCCAGGCATCGCGCTGTTCTACGGTGGTCTGATTCGCGGTAAAAACGTGCTGTCTATGCTGACCCAGGTCATCGTCACCTTCGCTCTGGTATGCGTACTGTGGGTGGTTTACGGCTACACGCTGGCGTTTGGTACCGGCGGCAGCTTCTTCGGTAACTTCGACTGGGTATTACTGAAAAAGATTGAGCTGAAAGCCCTGATGGGGACCTTCTATCAGTACATTCATGTTGCTTTCCAGGGCTCCTTCGCCTGTATCACCGTTGGCCTGATTGTGGGCGCACTGGCTGAGCGTATTCGCTTCTCTGCGGTGTTGATTTTCGTGGTGGTGTGGATGACGTTGTCCTATGTGCCGATTGCGCATATGGTGTGGGGCGGTGGCCTGCTGGCGACGCACGGCGCACTGGATTTTGCCGGCGGCACCGTAGTACACATCAACGCCGCGGTTGCCGGACTGGTGGGTGCTTATATGATGGGCAAACGCGTAGGCTTTGGCAAAGAAGCGTTCAAACCGCACAACCTGCCGATGGTCTTTACCGGCACGGCAATCCTCTATGTAGGCTGGTTCGGCTTTAACGCCGGCTCAGCGAGCGCGGCGAACGAAATTGCGGCCCTGGCTTTCGTCAACACCGTTGTGGCAACCGCTGCTGCAATCCTGGCATGGACCTTCGGTGAATGGGCGACCCGCGGTAAACCGTCTCTGTTAGGTGCCTGTTCTGGGGCGATTGCCGGTCTGGTCGGTATCACGCCAGCGTGTGGTTACATCGGCGTAGGCGGTTCACTGATTGTGGGTATCGCGGCCGGTCTGGCAGGTCTGTGGGGCGTTACGGTTCTGAAACGCTGGTTGCGTGTTGATGACCCGTGCGACGTTTTCGGTGTACACGGCGTGTGCGGTATCGTGGGCTGTATTCTGACCGGTATCTTTGCCGCAACTTCTCTGGGCGGCGTGGGTTACGCAGAAGGCGTCACCATGGGCCATCAGCTGCTGGTGCAGCTGGAAAGTATCGCCATCACTATCGTCTGGTCCGGGATCGTCGCCTATATCGGCTATAAAGTGGCGGATATGACCGTGGGTCTGCGCGTACCTGAAGAGCAGGAACGCGAAGGTCTGGACGTCAACAGCCACGGCGAAAACGCCTACAACGCCTGAATCCTTGTGTTATCTCCAGTAGCAGCAAAGCCTCCCGCGGGAGGCTTTTTTTATGCTATTGCGCCTTATGCATTCCGGTTGCGCATCACCCCTTCCTGTACCGTTGAAGCCACCAGAATACCGTCCTGAGTATAAAACTCGCCGCGCACAAAACCCCGGGCGCTGGATGCGGAGGTGCTCTCAACGCTGTACAGCAGCCACTCGTTAATGTTGAACGGGCGATGGAACCACATCGAGTGATCGATAGTGGCAACCTGCATTCCAGGTTCCAGGAAACCGACGCCGTGCGGCTGCAGTGCGACCGGCAGGAAGTTAAAGTCCGAGGCGTAGCTCAGCAGATATTGATGGATGCGGATGTCTTGCGGGACGGCTCCGTTTGCGCGCATCCATACCTGGCGCGTTGGTTCTGCCGCATGGCCTTTTAACGGGTTATGAAATTCAACCGGACGAATTTCCAGCGGCTTGTCGCTGAGGAACTTATCTTTGACCTGCGGCGGCAACAGGTGAGCCAGCTTGCGGGCAATATCGGTTTCTGAAGGCAGCGAGTCCGGCGCCGGGGCCGCAGGCATCGACTTTTGATGTTCGTAGCCCGGCTCCGGAGCCTGGAAAGAGGCGGTCATATAGAAAATCGGTTTGCCGTTTTGAATCGCGGCAACCCGGCGGGCGCTGAAGCTATTGCCATCACGCAGCACTTCGACGTCATAAATAATGGGCTTTTGGCTATCGCCAGGGCGCAGGAAGTAGCTGTGGAATGAGTGGATCAGGCGCTCGGCAGGCACGGTTTCTTTGGCTGCGTACAGCGCCTGACCGACGACCTGGCCGCCAAAAACCTGACGCAACCCCAGATCTTCGCTCTGCCCGCGGAATAACCCTTCTTCAATTTTTTCCAGATTCAACAATGCCAGCAGATTGGTTAGTGCCTGACTCATATATACCCTCAATCAATGATAACTGCTTAGCGCAGCGCGTATTGAGGCCAAGTATAACCTGGAATCGCAAGTGGTCCGATGGGTGTAATAATCTGAATAAAGGCTCATTTGCAGGAAGAGAACTGAGATCTATGCCACACTTATGCACGATACTGATGTTCCTGCTTATCAATCGGTAGGACATGCTCCTGTGTATAAAGGGATGAAAAGGAGAACATAATGAAATTTGCCTATATGTTAAGTGCTTTAGCCGTTGCAACCGCATTGACCGCCTGCGCGAATAATCACGGCACAACGACTGCCAATAACGCGGCTGCCCCCGATCCGTATGGCATCGCATCACTGACGTCCTCGCAGCAACAGCCTAATGTTTCCGGGACTATTTCCATCCGGCAGAAAGTCGCCCTACCGCCGGATGCGGTACTGACCTTGACCTTGTCAGATGCGTCGTTGGCCGATGCACCGTCGCGTGTGCTGGCGCAGAAAACCGTTCGTACCGAAGGGAAACAGCCGCCGTATAACTTTGTCCTGCCGTACAACCAGGCGGATATTAAGCCGAACGCGCGTATTTTGCTGAGTTCGGCCATTACGGTTAACGGCCAGCTGATGTTTATCACCGATACCGTACAGACGGTGGTGAATAACGGTGGCAATCGCGCCGACCTGATTCTGGTGCCGGTACAGCATACGGCCGTTCCGGTTGCCAGCAGCAGCGAACCAGCCGCACAGTAAGCGGCCAGGTGGTTGCACAGTTAACCCTGCATGCCCCTTCATGGGGCATTTTTTTATCTTTAGTAAATCCAGCGATAGTGTTGCAGATCGATATGGCCGCTACCGGATACCGGTACCCCTTCTGCCAGCAGCGCCTGGCGCTGGCGTTGTAAATCCGGGCCGGTCAGGGAAATGTCGCCGTGGCGGTTGACTACCCGGTGCCAGGGTAGCGTAGAGCCTTCAGGCAGGCGTCTGAGCACGCCGCCTACCTGACGCGCTGCGCGGGGGGAGCCCGCCAGTCTTGCGATATCACCATAGGTGGCAACGTAGCCTTCCGGAATTGAGGCCACAATTTGCCAGACTCGTCGGGGGAATGTGTCGTGAGAATCCATCGTGCGTCCTGTTACCGGGAAAGGCTCAGGATAAGCGCTGGCCGAGTGCCTGTACAGCGCAGGGCTATACCGGTTTCACGATGGTGAATTCGAGCGAGAGGCCGAGAATCTGCATCCCGTGGATATTGTCATGTGGGCTGATAGCCACCAGACTTTCAAAAAACTTCAGGCGCCGGGACTGGGCGTTGATAATCAGTTTTGCCCGCAGGGAAGGAAGCTGCTGTGAGGAGATCGGGTAGATGATACGACCGCTGACTTCAATCGGCAGCTTGCGTAAATCAATGCGCTGAAGGACGCCGACCGTGGAATAGAGCAGGGCAACCGGGGTGATAGCCAGCAGGGTACCGGAGCTGACGCTGACGAAATCGAGCATTAGCTCCGGGCGCAGGAAATTCAAACCTTTAAATGAGAGGGTTACGCCGTCTATCTCTGGCATTGCGAGGGTTGTGGTTAAACGCGGTGATTCACTCATTCCATTACCATTGATGTAAGATATTGATTAAAAAGAGTACGCTGGCATGAGATGAAGTATGGATGGCGACCAGGAAATGTGCTGAGATAACGCTCGCAATCCCTTGATTTAGTCCAGAAGGATTGTATCGAAACTTATCATTGTGTAGCGGGCTGCGCTTTCCTGTCGCCCGCGCGTAGTCAAAAACTAAGGGGCCGCAGGGGCTGGCGGCTGGTGTCGACGCCGTTTTACACGCATTCGCCACGGCTTTGCACAATAAACCAGCATCTGACCGGGGTGAGCTTGCAATTCACTGGTGCAGTAGGGATAATGCGCCTGCGCGTTGGATAACGACGCTCTCAATGGGGGCTCTGTTGGTTCTCCCGCAACGCTACTCTGTTTACCAGGTCAGATCCGGAAGGAAGCAGCCAGAGCAGACGACGTGTGTGCCGGGATGTAGCTGGCAGGGCCCCCACCCAATTCTGGGGATCCCTGTTTCTTCTTTTATTTCAAACCTTCCAGTATTCAGAAAAAAATCGCCTTTTGTTGATGCCTAATGCTCCGTTGCGCCCGACTGCTCTGGCCTGAAACGTGGCAGCTGGATGAATAGCTGCTCTTCTCTGCATGACGACTGCTGTCGGTATTTTCTCTAAAAACCCCTCTTTTTTATGCTTTATAAATATATGTCATAATTCTGAAATAATAATGAAATATTTTTGTCATTTTCATGTCACAAATAACAGGCAGATTATCTATGGGCATTTATTGCCTGGTAGCCAGCTGAAAATATATGTCTGGATCAGTTTGTTAACTTCGTGTATTAATTATGATAAATTTATTGCACGGGAAGCGTGACGATGACCACAGTAGTGTTAAACGTAAAGATTGATGCAGAGTTAAAAGAAAAGCTGCGTCACTACGCGGAAGTAAATAACGAAAATCTGGGTACTGCAACGGAGAAACTGCTGCTGCTGGCTTTTGGAATAGCAGATTCGGCAGATGAGGCGGGGGTTTCGGAAGAGGATGTTGATAGTCAGCATACCGAAGAGGAAGCTTCTCCACTAACCCCTAAAGAAATCAAAGCGTTAAGAAAAATTCTTAAGAAGAAAAAATGAAACAACAATTCTCTACAGCCAGCAACTATAGCGAAGCCTGCGACATGTTACGTTCAGGGTATGTTAAGCATGTTCGCCTCAACTGGAATATCGGTAGTGATGAGTTTTTTCGCATTGCCTCCGACTGGTGTGATACCGGCGCAAAAATAAAAAAAGATGAAGATGGTTTTATTATCTCTTTAAAAAGTTTTCCTATTCCACGCCAGCATTAATGAAATTAATTCATTGATGTCATCGGGCTGACATATAGCAATGACATCATTACAGCGCAATTTATAAAAAACATCTCATATGCGTCATGGATGATGATTTTTGACGGGCTGAATCCAGCCCGTCGATATTTTATTATATTATCTTACGCATTCGCGTATTTTCATTCTGTTGCGCAAGACCTGCCCAGATCGGTTGTAAGGTCGTAAACGCGCTGCGTAACTCTTCGTCCGCCAGGGTGAAAGGCAAGCGCAAATAGCGATCGAAGGCGCCGGCCAGGCCGAAGCGCGTTCCGGTTCCAATATGAATCCCCTGACTTTCCGCTCGCGCCGAGAAGAGCGTCGCCAGCATTCCCGGCAATTCAACCCAAAAAGAGAGCCCGCCCTCTGGTGATGTAAAGCGCCAGTGAGGAAAGTATTCCGTCATGAGTGCGCCGCACATATCGCGGCGCGCGGCCAACATCTCCCTGCGTGCCGGAAGCAAAGCCTTCTCATTTTCCAGTAACCAGCTACAGGCCAGTTGCTCCAGAAGCGGAGTGCCCAGGTCGAGTGAATCCCGCGCCTGAACTAACGAGGCAATAGTACGTGAGGAGGCGCGGATCCAGCCGATACGCAATCCCCCCCAGAAACTCTTCCCGGCAGAGCCAATGGTGATAACTGGTGCATCGGCGTTGAAGGTCGCCAGCGGCGGCGGCGGCGGGGCGTTGTACCATAAATCCACCATCGTCTCATCAACCACCAGCGTCGTACGCGTTTGCGCCGCAATATCGGCCACCCGCTGACGAGTGGCGCTATCCATACAGCGGCCGGTAGGATTGTGAAAATCGGGCATCAGCCACGCCAGCCGCGGTGCAGTTTGCGCAATAGTTGCCGCCAGCCCGTCGCAGTCCCAGCCCTGTTGCGGCAGGGCAACGCCGACCGGCCGGCAGGAGGCGCCCTGAATTGCGCTGATAGCCATGGGATAGGTCGGGGCATCAACCACCACGCGATCGCCTGGCCCGGTCAACAGGCGTAATACCAGCGCAAACGCGCTCAGGGCTCCGTTGACGATCATCACTTCATCGCTGCGGGTCGTCAGACCTCGCTCACTGTAACGGCGAGCTATCGCTTCCCGCAGAATCCGCAGTCCGTGCTGATCGTAACCGGTACTGGAGAGATGCTGCGGCATCATTGTCAGCGCTTGCTGATAGGCCTGGTGAATTTCAGGCCCGGCGTTCAGGGCAGCGGTAGCCAGATTGACCGATGATGGACTGAAGGCCACTTCCGTCGCTGTGTCCGGCCGTTCCGGCAGTGCGATACGAGAGCCGCTGCCCTGGCGGCTATAAAGATAACCCTCTTCACGCAGCTGGCCGAGCGCGCTGGCAATAGTGGTGCGGCTGACGTTCAAAGCCGTGGCCAGTTCACGCTCGCCGGGGAGGCGCGTTTCCAGCGTCAGGCGACCATCAAGAATCAGCAGACGCAGGGCCTCTGCCAGCTGGCGCCACAGCGGCGTTCGCGAAGAAGACTCTTGCCAGTGACCCAGCAGACGTACCAGGGATTGTGTACCAAAGCGACGAGCAACCATAGCGATCCACTTTTCATAAACTGGTCATTAATTATCAATCCATTTTTGCTGATGATGGAGAGGTCCGCAATCCTCCTGAGGTAAAAAATGTTACGTCGATTAGTGCAGCTTTATATTGGTCTCGTTTTGTACGGCGTATCGACCGCGTTATTTGTGCATGCCAATTTGGGCGCCGATCCGTGGGATGTTTTTCATCTGGGCATCGGTAAGCTGTTTGACCTCGATTTTGGCACGGTGATGATTCTGACCGGTGCCGCAGTACTGCTGCTGTGGATCCCCCTACGTCAGATGCCGGGGCTGGGGACGGTCAGTAATGTGATTGTCCTGGGGCTGGCGGCAAATGCGACCCTGGCCGTCCTGCCGCCGCTGGAGTCGCTGGTGGTGCGCAGCCTGATGCTGATCGGCGCCATTGTGCTCAATGCGCTGGCGACGGGGATGTATATTGGCGCCGGGTTTGGCCCGGGACCACGTGATGGACTGATGACCGGTTTGCATGCCCGTACGGGGTGGTCTTTGCGAGGGATCCGTACCGCTATCGAAGTCTCAGTCCTGGTGGTTGGCTGGGCGCTGGGCGGGACGTTTGGTGTCGGAACCGTGCTGTATGCGCTAACTATCGGGCCGCTCATTCAGCTGTGCTTGCCCTGGTTTCGCCAGCCGACGGCACGTAAAACGCTTACCGCTTCGGATGAGGTTGCCTCCCGATGTGATCCCCTCATCCGGGATGAGGGCTAAACTTAGCCATACAGATGCGGCCGGATTTGCCGGTCGCACTGCTCACTTCGGAGATGATGCTCATGAAGTATGTTGATGGTTTTGTCGTTGCCGTGCCCGCGAAAAATAAGGAGGCCTATCGCGAACTGGCAGCAAAGG
The DNA here is from genome assembly GCF_051131765.1 of Klebsiella sp. I138. Classification (NCBI taxonomy): domain Bacteria; kingdom Pseudomonadati; phylum Pseudomonadota; class Gammaproteobacteria; order Enterobacterales; family Enterobacteriaceae; genus Klebsiella; species Klebsiella sp. I138. The sequence continues at coordinate 2,872,211 of NZ_CP180447.1, read as the reverse complement.
CCGCACCGCTGTTTAAAGAATTTGGTGCGTTACGCGTGGTGGAGTGCTGGGCGGACGATGTGCCGGACGGTAAGCTCACCGATTTTCGCATGGCGGTGAAAGCGGAGAGCGAGGAAGAGGTCGTATTCAGCTGGATCGAATATCCGTCAAAAGAGGTACGCGACGCAGCGAATGCCAGCATGATGGCCGACCCGCGGATGAAGGCGTTAGGCGAGAGCATGCCGTTTGATGGTAAAAGGATGATTTTCGGCGGCTTCGCGCCGCTGTTAGATGAGTAATTCATCCTCGCCGTCCCCGCTGCCGGTGGGGATGGCAGTTATCGATTCTGGCTCAATGCCCTTTAAGATTATTTTCCGCCCACAGAATAAACTTTTCCTTTGGTAATGCCGGGCTGTACAGCCAGCCCTGGGCGTAAAGCACATCGTGGTGGCATAACCAGTCACGCTGCTCTGATGTTTCAACCCCTTCGGCAATGGTCGCCAGATGAAGTGCTTTTGCCATTTTGATGATGTGCGGCGTCAGCGGCTTATATTCGAGGGTATCGACGAAGGATTTGTCAATTTTCAGGGTATCGACATCGAGTTTTTGCAGGTAGCTCAGGCTGGAATAGCCGGTACCAAAATCATCGATTGAGATGCTGTGCCCCAGTTGACGATAGCGGGCGATCACCGGCAGAGTCGTGTCGGGATCGACAAAGCCGCGTTCCGTCAGCTCAAGCGCAATTTGCGCCGGCGCGATGTTCCACTGGCGAAGCTGTTCTGCCAGCAGGGCTGGCAGGGTCGGCGAGCGGAGATCGTCAACGGACAAATTAATCGAGATGTGGAGTTCCGGACGAGTGTGTAACCAGGGGCCGAGGTCGGCAAAAATTTTCCGCACGATATCTTCAGTTAAATGGGTAATCAGCCCGGTTTCTTCGGCAAGCGGAATAAATATTTCCGGCGATAAAAAGCTGCCGTCAGGCTGCTGCCAGCGGGCTAACGCTTCGGCGCCGACGATTTTGCCATCCTTGAGTGAAACAATAGGCTGGTAATGGACCCGAATCGCGTCTGAGTGCAGCGCATCCAGCATGCCATAGCGCGGTGAGCGCAAGGTTCGCAGCAGCCGCAGCAGCAAAAATGAGGCCAGCAGGCTGATAAACAGACCGAGAGGGAGCCACAGCATCAGCTGATGGCGAAATTTTTCCTGCAGCGGCAGCGTGGATGACCAGGTGGCAATAGCCAGCCCCAGTTCGGGGATCCGGTGAAGGCGATAAACGGTATTGTCTAAGGTGAGCGTCTGGCTGTCCAGCTTCCAGATTCGCTCCCAGACTATCGGATCGAGGGGCTCGCTACTGGTTATAATCTGCTTGAATTTAATGCCGAACAGAATCGCATGAATATTTTCCTGCCCGAGCGGAATAATATCGATAAATGAGGCCGGGTCGATCATCACGATGTGATGCTTGCTACCTAGCGCCGTCATCTTGTGCTTCAGCCCGATGTCGTTAACCGAGGTAAGCCAGGCGCGATAGCCGTCGGCGGTGATGTGGTCGGGTTCAGGGAAGGTGACGGGCGTACTGTGATCTTCGAGAGAAGAGCACTGCGGAACCGAATCCTTTACCCACAGGACTTCCTGTACATAACGATGGGTATAAGCGATACGGCGCATCGCGAGCAGGTGCTGTGGACTGCAGGTTATCGCGCTTTGGGCATCGGCCTCCTGTAGCGCCTCTCTTGCCTGGCTCGCCACCTGTTGAATTCGGGCCACGACCCGCGAAGAGTAGTTATCCAGTTCGGTATAAAACAGCATTTTTGCCTGGTTTGTCGCCAGCCAGATGCTTAACGCTATTGGTACAATTACGGCAAGTATCAATACCCCGGTAACCAGACTCACCAGATGCCGGGTCGTCATGCGCATATCCTTATGTTATTGGGGGTTTGATGAGTATATCCGATAGCGGAGAAAGGTCGCAGATGAGCGGTAATTTTTATTGGATTTAAAAAATGCCCGAATCAGGCATGACGCTGATATCGGGCTAACAGTGGATGATCCGCAGCGTTCGAGGCAAAGAACGGTGCGGATTAAAACGAGGGCTGGAGCAGGAATGCCAATAGCAGGCGCTATCAGCATCCAGATTCAGTTTAAAGCGCAATCATGACAGCCAGATGTTTTTTTAATGGGCATCCGGCGCGGTAATATCGGCGCTGATGCGCAGATCGTTTTCATCAAAGACCATGCAGAAGTGGTCGTCGAAGGCGACGTCGATTTTTTGCCACGGGCGGAAATGGACATCGCCGGGCAGCAGGATTTTGACGTTATCATGGCCATAGCACTGGCCGAACAGATAGGTGTTGTTCCCCAGACGCTCAACCACTTCACACTGAAACTCTACCACCGTACCGCTGCGAACATCGGTCGACAGGTGTTCCGGGCGAATCCCCAGCGTTACCGCATCTCCTGATTGCAAAGGCGACGTGGTGATATTCAGCGTCAGGCTGTGGTGCTGCGCCATCTGCACGGTGAGCTGCCCCGGCTGCCAGGCGGTGACCGTAGCGGGCAGGAAATTCATTTTTGGCGAGCCGATAAAGCCGGCGACAAACCGGTTGACCGGGTTGTAGTACAGCGACATTGGTGAGCCCATCTGCTCGACCTTGCCGTAGTTCATCACCACAATTTTATCGGCCAGGGTCATGGCTTCTACCTGATCGTGGGTGACATACACCATGGTCGTTTTCAGCTCATGGTGCAGCTTGGCAATATGCAGACGCATCTCGACGCGCAGTTCCGCATCCAGGTTAGAGAGTGGCTCATCAAACATAAACACCCGCGGGTTGCGCACGATGGCGCGGCCGATGGCGACGCGCTGACGCTGGCCGCCGGAGAGCTGTTTAGGTTTTCGATCCAGCAGTTGGGTCAGCTGTAGGGTTTTGGCCACCATTTCAACCTGACGACGAATTTCGTCTTTCGGCACCTTATTGACCTTCAGGCCATAGCCCATATTTTCCGCCACCGTCATGTGCGGGTAGAGCGCATAGGACTGGAAGACCATGGCCACACCGCGGTGGGCAGGTACCACGTCATTCATCACCTCATCACCGATTAGCACCTCGCCATCGCTGACCTCCTCAAGCCCGGCAATCATGCGCAGCAGGGTTGATTTCCCACAGCCGGATGGCCCGACAAAGACCGCAAATTCACCGTCTTCAATATCAAGATTGACCTGATGCAGCGTCACGGTAGTGCCAAACCGTTTGGTGACATTCCTCAGTCGTATATTGGACATCAACATTCCCCGGAGTTAGTAGTCGTTATTTGCCGTTGGGATTAGGGTTGCAGCGGTTTTTTGTATTACGTGTAACAACCTGGCTGAACAATGCTCAACAGCACTGAAATCATGCTATGACTATAACTTCCAGTATTTTTGCGCCCTACCTCGAAGTTTCATTTCTGCAATCATGATCACACAACTGGTAGCTTCATGTAGTTTTATACGCATTCAAAGCGTAGCGTATAACAAATCATGAAAATCTGGTTTTAACGTTGTAAGTCGCCATTTATCAGCTGATTTAAGGTCAGGGATAAATGAAATCATCAAATAAAAACCAATAAATTGTTATACCTTCACATGAGGTTGATAATGAAAAAGAACACTCTTGCTGCACTTATCCTCACTACACTGGCTGCCGGACAGCTTGTCAGCCTGCAGGCTCACGCCGCCGGTCAGCTGAATGTCTGGGAAGACATCAAAAAATCCGAGGGCATCAAAGCTGCGATCGGGGATTTTGAAAAACAGTACGACGTAAAGGTCAACGTGCAGGAGATGCCTTATGCACAGCAGCTGGAAAAGCTGCGCCTTGATGGCCCTGCCGGTATTGGCCCGGATGTTCTGGTGATCCCGAACGACCAGCTCGGCGGTGCGGTGGTGCAGGGGCTGCTGTCGCCGTTGACCCTGGATCAGGCTAAGCAGGAGGTCTTTACCCCGGCGTCGATCAATGCCTTCCGGATGGATAACGTATTGTATGGCGTCCCGAAAGCCGTGGAAACCCTGGTACTGATTTACAACAAAGACCTGATCGCTAAGCCGCTGGATAGCCTGCAGGCGTGGTTTGACTATTCGAAAGCGCAGCGGGCGCAGAACAAATATGGCCTGCTGGCGAAGTTCGATCAGATTTATTACAGCTGGGGCGCCATTGGCCCGATGGGCGGCTATATCTTCGGTAAAAATGACAAGGGCGGTTTCAACCCGCAGGACGTTGGTCTGAATAAACCAGGCGCAGTTGAAGCCGTCACCTTCCTGAAAAAATTCTATAGCGACAAGGTCTTCCCGGCAGGGATCCTCGGTGATAACGGGCTGAATGCCATCGATTCGTTGTTCACTGAGAAGAAGGCGGCGGCGGTAATCAACGGTCCGTGGGCTTTTCAGCCGTACGAAGCGGCAGGGATTAACTACGGCGTGGCGCCACTGCCGATGCTGCCAGACGGCAAACCGATGAGCTCGTTCCTTGGCGTCAAAGGCTACGTGGTATCGACCTGGAGCAAAGACAAAGCGCTGGCGCAGCAGTTTATTGAGTTCATCAACCAGCCTCAGTACGTGAAAGCGCGCTATGTGGCAACCGGCGAAATCCCGGCGCTGAAGGCGATGATTGACGATCCGCTGATCAAGAATGACGAGAAAGCCAGTGCGGTAGCGGTGCAATCCGCTCGCGCCACGGCGATGCCGGGTATTCCGGAAATGGGGGAAGTGTGGGGGCCGGCGAATGCGGCACTGGAGCTGAGCCTGACCGGGAAGCAGACACCGCAGGCAGCGCTCGATAACGCCGAGAAACAGATCAAGATGCAGATCGAGGCTATGCAGGCCAGCAACCAGTAATCGCGATGTCCGTCATTTTAAGGTGACAGGCGCGTTGGCCGCTGACCTGTCACCCGGATTATCAGGGCATAGATGTAAAGAAGCGGGAGGAGGACCTCCCGTTTTCAGAAGGAGTGGTGTGTGATTATCAATCCCAGCGAAAATATTGCCGAGTCGCGCGGCGCAGGCCGCCATGCGTGGTGCGGCTTGCTGCTGGCTATCGTGCCGGGTTTTGGCCAGTTTTATCATCGCCAGTGGCTGAAGGGGCTCGTCTTCCTGGTGCTGCTGAGTAGTTTTATGGGCGTTTTTTATGACTTCCTGCAGGAAGGCCTGTGGGGGCTCTACACCCTGGGCGAAGAAGTGCCGCGGGATAACTCCATTTTCCTGCTGGCGGAAGGGATCATCAGCGTTCTGATCGTCGCTTTCGGCCTGCTTATCTATTATCTTTCGCTGCGCGATGCCTGGGTTAACGGTAAAAAGCGTGATGAAGGCGTGGCGCTGAACAGCGTGCGCAAACAGTACCAGATGCTGTTAAATCAGGGGTTCCCCTATCTGATGATTAGCCCCGGCTTTATTCTGCTGGTGTTCGTCGTCATCTTCCCGATTCTCTTTGGCTTTGCCATCGCTTTTACCAACTACAACCTTTACCACACCCCGCCGGCGAAGCTGGTGGACTGGGTGGGGTTTAAAAACTTCATCAATATTTTCACGCTCTCTATCTGGCGTTCGACCTTCTTTGATGTGCTGCAGTGGACGGTGGTATGGACGCTGCTGGCCACGACCCTGCAATGCACCGTCGGCGTGCTGCTGGCAATTCTGGTGAACCAGAAAGATCTGCGTTTTAAGCCAATGATTCGCACCATTTTTATCCTGCCATGGGCGGTGCCGGGTTTTGTCACCATCCTGGTGTTTGCGGGGATGTTTAACGACTCGTTTGGGGTGATCAACAACGCGATCCTGTCGTTCTTCGGCATTGGTCCAAAGGCGTGGCTGACCGATCCATTCTGGACCAAAACCGCGCTGATTATGATGCAAACCTGGCTGGGCTTTCCGTTCGTGTTCGCCATGACGACCGGTGTGTTACAGGCGATTCCGGACGATCTTTATGAAGCCGCGACCATGGACGGCGCCAGCGCCTGGACGCGTCTGCGCACCATCACGCTGCCGCTGGTGCTGTACTCGATCGCACCGATCATTATCACTCAGTACACCTTCAACTTTAATAACTTCAACATCATCTATCTGTTCAACAACGGCGGCCCGGCGGTGGCAGGGTCAAATGCCGGCGGGACGGACATTCTGGTGTCGTGGATCTACAAACTGACCATGTCATCTTCGCAATATGCCATTGCGGCGACCATTACTATTCTGCTGTCGATTTTTGTCGTCGGCCTGGCTCTGTGGCAGTTCCGCGCCACGAAATCCTTCAAAAATGACGACATGGCGTAAGGGAAGCAACATGGCTAAATCACCCAGTATTAAACGCGAAAAGTGGATTCGCCTGTCACTCACCTGGCTGATTGTTACCCTGGTCTCGGTGGTGATTATCTATCCGCTGGTCTGGACGGTTGGTGCGTCGCTGAATGCCGGAAACAGTCTGCTCAGCACCTCGATTATTCCAGAGAACCTCTCATTCCAGCACTACGCAGACCTGTTTAACGGCAACGTGAACTATCTGACCTGGTACTGGAACTCGATGAAAATCAGCTTCATGACCATGGCGCTGACCTTAATCAGCGTCAGTTTTACCGCCTATGCCTTTTCCCGCTTTCGTTTTAAAGGGCGGCAGAACGGGCTGATGCTGTTCCTGCTGCTGCAGATGATCCCGCAGTTCTCCGCACTGATTGCGATCTTCGTCCTTTCTCAGTTGCTGGGGCTGATCAACAGCCATCTGGCGCTGGTCCTGATCTACGTCGGCGGCATGATCCCGATGAATACCTGGTTGATGAAAGGTTATCTCGATGCGATCCCAAAAGATCTGGATGAATCGGCGCGAATGGACGGTGCCAGCAGCTTCCGCATCTTCTTTGAAATCATCATGCCGCTGTCGAAACCGATCCTCGCGGTGGTGGCGCTGTTTTCATTCACCGGTCCGCTGGGTGACTTTATTTTGTCGAGCACCATCCTGCGGACACCGGACAAGTACACGCTGCCGATCGGTTTGTATAACCTGGTGGCGCAAAAAATGGGCGCCAGCTACACCACTTACGCGGCGGGAGCGGTGCTGATTGCCGTTCCGGTAGCGATTCTTTACCTGGCATTACAAAAATACTTTGTTTCCGGCCTGACCTCTGGCAGTACAAAAGGATAACCCCATGAAAAGATTAACACCCGCGTGGCTTGCTGTTTGTCTGGCATGCAGTTTTTCCACTTCTGTTCTGGCTGCCGAGGCGTTGCAAACGCGCGCATTTAACGCGATGCCTGCGGATTTTATTAAAGGCGCAGATATCTCCACGTTGCTGGACGTGGAAAAGCACGGGGCAAAGTTTTATAACCACAACAACCAGTTGCAGGACCCTATTGCCATTTTGAAAGCCGATGGCGTGAACTATGTCCGCCTGCGCCTGTGGGTCGACCCAAAAGATGCACAGGGTCAGGGCTACGGCGGTGGTGATAACGATCTGGCGGCGACGTTGGCGCTGGCTAAACGGGCAAAAGCACAGGGCATGAAGCTGCTGCTGGATTTCCATTACAGTGATTTCTGGACCGATCCGGGTAAGCAGTACAAACCGAAAGCCTGGGAAAAAATGGATTACCCCCAGTTGAAAACGGCCATTCACGATTATACCCGTGACACTATCGCCCGCTTTAAGCAGGAAGGCGTGCTGCCGGATATGGTGCAGATTGGCAATGAGATAAATGGCGGCATGCTGTGGCCGGAAGGCAAAAGCTGGGGGCAGGGTGGCGGTGAATTTGACCGTCTGGCGGGCCTGCTGAATGCGGCCATCGATGGCCTGAAAGAGAATCTGAAGAATGGCGAGCAGGTGAAGATTATGCTGCATCTGGCGGAAGGGACTAAGAACGATACCTTCCGCTGGTGGTTTGATGAAATCAGCAAACGCAATGTGCCTTACGACATTATTGGCCTGTCGATGTATACCTACTGGAACGGCCCGATTAGCGCGCTGAAAGCGAATATGGATGATATCAGCAAGCGCTATAACAAAGATGTAATTGTCGTGGAAGCCGCCTATGCCTATACCCTGGAAAACTGCGATAACGCGGAAAACAGTTTCCAGGCTAAAGAAGAAAAAGAGGGCGGTTATCCGGCAACGGTGCAGGGGCAATATAATTATATTCACGATTTAATGCAGGCCGTTGCCGACGTGCCCAACCAGCGTGGGAAAGGTATTTTTTATTGGGAGCCGACCTGGATTGCCGTGCCGGGAAATACCTGGGCCACGCCGGCGGGAATGAAATATATCCACGATGAATGGAAGCAGGGTAATGCCCGGGAAAATCAGGCGCTGTTTGATTGCCAGGGGAAAGTTTTACCTTCAGCAAAAGTATTTAATTAATCGTTAAGTTTTAAACTTCAGGATGTTTATTATGAATAAATTTGCGCCTTTGAGTCCGAAGGTCAATGCACTATTGCATGGCGCTGACTATAACCCGGAGCAGTGGGAGAATTATCCCGGTATTATCGATCAAGATATTGCCATGATGCAGCAGGCTAAATGCAATGTCATGTCGGTGGGGATTTTTAGCTGGGCAAAACTTGAACCTCAGGAAGGCGTATTTGAATTTGGCTGGCTGGACAGCATTCTGGATAAGCTGTACGCCGCCGGTATTCACGTATTTCTGGCTACCCCAAGCGGCGCACGCCCGGCCTGGATGTCGCAGGCTTATCCGCAGGTGCTGCGGGTGGGGCGTGACCGCGTACCTGCGCTGCACGGCGGGCGGCACAATCACTGTATGACGTCACCGGTTTACCGGGATAAAATATTTAAAATCAATAGTCTGCTTGCAGAACGCTATGCGCAGCATCCGGCGGTTCTCGGCTGGCACATCTCCAATGAATATGGCGGAGATTGTCACTGCGAACGCTGCCAGGAGCGCTTTCGTGACTGGCTAAAGGCGCGCTATCAAACGCTGGATAACCTCAACCACGCCTGGTGGAGCACCTTCTGGAGCCACACTTACACCGACTGGTCGCAGATTGAATCGCCGGCGCCGCAGGGCGAAGTATCCATTCACGGGCTGAACCTCGACTGGCGCCGCTTTAGCACGGCGCAGGTTACGGACTTCTGTCGCCATGAAATTGCTCCGCTGAAGGCGGCGAATGCCGACCTGCCGGTGACGACTAACTTCATGGAGTATTTCTACGATTACGACTACTGGCAGCTGGCGCAGGCGCTGGACTTCATCTCCTGGGATAGCTACCCGATGTGGCATCGCGACAAAGATGAAACCACGCTGGCCTGCTACACCGCCATGTACCATGACATGATGCGCAGCCTGAAAGGCGGCAAGCCGTTCGTGCTGATGGAATCCACGCCGAGTGCCACCAACTGGCAGCCGACCAGCAAATTGAAAAAACCGGGGATGCATATCCTCTCCTCTATGCAGGCTATCGCCCACGGAGCGGATTCGGTTCAGTACTTCCAGTGGCGTAAGAGCCGCGGCTCGGTGGAGAAATTCCACGGTGCGGTCATTGACCACGTCGGGCACCTGGATACCCGCGTTGGTCGCGAGGTGAGCCAGTTGGGTGACATGCTCAGTCGCCTGCCGGGCGTGGTTGGCTGTCGTACCGATGCTAAAGTGGCTATCATTTTTGATCAGCAAAACCGCTGGGCGATGGATGATGCGCAGGGCCCGCGGAATCTCGGTATGGAGTATGAAAATACCGTCAACGAACACTACCGGCCATTCTGGGAGCAGGGCATTGCGGTCGATATCATCGATGCCGATGGTGACCTGAGCGCCTATCAACTGGTGATTGCGCCGATGCTGTATATGGTTCGTGACGGGTTTGCCGCGCGCGCCGAAGCGTTTGTTGCCAGCGGCGGCCATCTGGTGACAACCTACTGGACAGGGATCGTCAATGAGTCCGATCTTTGCCATCTCGGCGGCTTCCCGGGGCCTCTGCGCAACCTGCTGGGGATTTGGGCGGAAGAGATTGATTGTCTGAATGACGGCGAGCGGAATCTGGTTCAGGGTCTGGCAGGCAATGAAGGCGGATTGCAGGGACCTTATCAGGTGCGCCACCTGTGCGAGCTGATTCACACCGAAAGCGCCCAGCCGCTGGCAACCTATCGTGATGATTTCTATGCGGGCCGCCCGGCGGTTACCGTAAATCACTTTGGTAAGGGAAAAGCCTGGCACGTGGCCTCGCGCAACGATCTGGCCTTCCAGCGCGATTTCTTCGCAGCCATCAGCCGGGAGCTGGCGCTGCCGCGGGCTATCGAGAGCGATCTTCCGCCGGCGGTGGTGGCCACGGCACGTACTGATGGTGAAACCACCTACGTATTCTTGCAAAACTACAGCGCACTTCAGCACAGCGTAAACCTGCCGCAGGGCTATCAGGACAGTTTATCGGGGGAGAGCATCAGCGCGCCGCTGACCTTAACGCCGTGGGACTGCCGTATCCTCAGTCGTAAAGCGTAATTGCTGTTTTATCCGAGCCTGCTCCCGCGAGCAGGCTTTTTTTTACCTTGATATTATCAGGAGTGAATTATGGTGAGTTTAAAATCCTTTCTGCATTATTTCTCCCAGCCCCGCCCGCCGGTGCCGTTGAGCGATGTGGAAAAACAACAGATACAGGATTTAATTAGTGCGTTCGGCGGTGAGGGGAATATTGTGAATGTTGATGCCTGTATTACGCGTTTGCGGGTCACGGTTAATAATCTGGCAATCGTAGATTCTCAGGCGCTACAGCAGCAAGGGGCGCTCGGTGTTATTATTCTTGGGCAACAGGTTCATGCTATTTTTGGCAAGCAGTCCGATACCCTACGCCAGCTATTAGATGAACATTTTACCAGCCGTAAATAAAGAAAAAGGGATAACTCAATATTGAGTTATCCCTGAAATAAGACAAAGAAAGCAATGGCAATAATCATTACCGGAGGGTAATTACGACCTTACAGCTGGAGATAAAACACGTTCAGATAACGACTATACTCTTACCACCAGGCTTCGACCTGGACACCAAAGTTCCACGTATTGCTGGCGGTTTGATCTTCAAACGGTTTACCATTTTCAGAATCATTGAGATAGGAGGCAAAAATACGTAATTCCGGGCGGGACATAAAGTCCGGGCCATCGGCCAGACCCAGCGCAATCGTGTATTTCTCGCCGGCTTGTTTATAGTCGGTATTGTTCTTGTAGCTGTCTTTCTGGTAGAAGCCACCCACTTCGCCAATCAGACGTACATACTCCGTGAACTGGTACTGTCCGCGTGCGACCAGAGAGAGTAAGCGCGTTTTGTTGGTGTAGTCGGTGATATCGTCGGCGGAGCCCCAGGTCAGCACATGGTTAATCGAGAATTTATCGGTAATCGGAATCAAGCCGGTGTTGATCACGCGATAGCCGGTGGCGTCGTTAACGTAGTTCCACATGTCGTACCAACCGCCGCCCTGGGAAACCATGTTCTGGGCCAGCCCTTTATTCGCATACTGCAGAACCAGCTTGTTATAGCCGCCCAGCATATCCTGGCTAATTTCACCGGTCAGCATCACGCCGTTATCGGCATCGTACAGCCCGCCGTAGCTATCCTGCTTCTTGGTGGTATTTGGCATCGCGTAGTCGATACCGAATTCGGTCCATGCGCCGGACCATGGTTTCCAACCCGCATAGCGCAGATCGACATAGTTAATATTGACGTTGCTGTCGCCATCGACGCGATAATCGACGTCGTTTGCGTCACCGCGGATCCAGGCGAGTGAAACGGCGCCAGGGCCTAAGGTGTAGTTTTCGATCCCGGCACCGGATCCGGAGATGTTCCAGTATTTGGTATCAATGATGTGCAGATCGTGACGCTGGTAGTAGCGCTTGCCACCCCAAATCACCGCATTAGGATCGCCGGGGATCAGGCCTTTGATTTGCAGGTTTAACTGGCGCAGGCCAAACTGCGCATCGTCATTGAGGGTTGTTTCGTTATCATTAGAGCCGTCAGAGACCATGCTGACCATGCTATCGAGATAGAAGCTGACATCGTCCTTTTTGTACACCTCAGAACCCAGCTCCAGCTCACCGTAGGTATCGGATTCGTTACCGAGGCGGCCAATTTTGTTTTTTTGCCATTCGGCCAGACTACCATCCCCGGAGACCCCAACTCCGGCACGCATATAACCATGAAAATCAATCCCAGGAACAGAGGCGGAAGCCGCAAGCACGGATGGTGAAATCAGCGCAGCGGCCAACGCAACAGATACTGTGCGCAGCGTAGTGTTCATGTCTATCCTCTTATTATTTGTATTACGTTCACATTAACGGTGTCATGAAATGCCTAAATGTAACTTCAGGCAATTTAATGATCGCGATAGTGTGACTAAGTGCAAATAAAATGGCGTAATTTGTTACGGTCAGTGAGTCTATTCACAATTTGATGTATTGTGAGCGTAATACTTTTATTGTTTGTTTTTAGTAAGGGAAAGTTGCGGGGCGCGTTTTTTTAAATGGCCCCTGTTACAATCCAGGGATAACAACATAAGGAACCGGACCATGAAGTCTAAAAGCGCAACCTTAGAAGATGTCGCTCGTCATGCAGGCGTCTCCTATCAGACCGTGTCCAGGGTGCTCAATAAATCTGCCAATGTATCCGAAGCCACGCGTCACAAGGTGGAGAAATCCATAGAGCTGTTACGATATGTCCCTAATCGCCTGGCTCAGCAGCTGGTAGGCAAGCAAAGTCGGACCGTTGGTCTGGTGACGATTTCACTGTCGCTGCATGCACCTTCTCAGGTCGCCGCGGCGGTAAAACGCTATGCGAACGTGGAAGGTTATCAGGTGCTTATTTCCATGATTGATGAGAGCGTCAATCAAAGCATTCAGGAATCCATCAATGAGCTGAAGTCTCAGCTAGTTGATAAGGTCATCATCAACGTGCCTCTGGAGACCGAACAGGCCCAGAAAATCGCTGCTGACAATGATGACATCGTATGTCTCTTCCTTGATGTTGATCCCTACAGCTCCGTGTTTAACGTTTCGTTTAACCCGGCAGACGGGACCCGTGCGAGCGTCAAATATCTGTATGAAATGGGCCATCGGGACATTGCGCTGCTGGCCGGTCCTGAAAGTTCAGTTTCGGCAAAATTGCGCCTGAAGAGCTGGATGGAAACGATGGAAAGCTATGGCCTGCGGCCAGTCACGGTGATCCGCGGTAACTGGGATGCCCAAAGCGGCTATGCGGGCGCGCTGCAGATGCTGCGAGAGACGCCGAAATTTACCGCCGTGCTGGTGGGGAACGATCAGATGGCGCTGGGGGTATTGAGTGCGTTTCATCAGCACCAGGTCCCGATTCCCGGAGAAAAATCGGTGATCGGCTACGATGATACCTACGAAAGCTCATTCTTCTATCCGGCGCTGACGACCGTTTCGCTGGATCTTGATTTACAGGGGAAAGAGGCCGTGCGCCGTATTCTTGATAGCGGCGATAGCGAAACCTCGCATACCTCTTCGATTTTGCCTGCGCGGTTGGTTGTACGTCATTCCACCGGGCCAAAAACGGATCAGGGAAAAAACCTACAGGCGATAGCTGAACAGCTGCGTGCACTGGCTCATCAGCTGAATCCTTAATCCCTCACGGGCGGTTTGTGCCGCTCGTCTTTTTATTCCTTTTACTTCTCATGGTTGATCTTTGCATTTTTGCGGCGTAACCTTGATGTTATGTTATAACGTATCAACAGAGGTTATCATGAAAGACAATATCCATCCGCATTATCGTACCGTTGTGTTCCATGACACCAGCGTGAATGAATATTTTAAAGTGGGTTCGACGATCAAGACCGAGCGCGTGATTGAGTTGGATGGGGTGACCTATCCGTACGTCACCCTCGATGTGTCGTCAAAATCGCACCCGTATTACACCGGTAAGCAGAAAGCCTTCAACAGCGAAGGCAGTACTGCGCGTTTCCGCCAGCGTTTCGGCGGCTTTATTGATGCTAAAAGGAACTAAGGATGCAGGTACTCAACTCGTTGCGCAGTGCAAAGCAGCGCCACCCGGACTGTCAGATCGTCAAACGGAAAGGGCGACTGTACGTCATCTGCAAGAGCAATCCTCGTTTTAAAGCCGTGCAGGGACGCAAAAAGAGACGCTAATCGGTGCGCGTACGGAAGCTCTCCAGCGTCTCGCGCTGCTGGCCATCGGGATAAAAGTTCCCGACGGCCAGCCACTGCTGCATCGCTTTATCAATCAGCGGCCACTCGCTGTCAATTATCGAAAACCAGTCGGTGTCGCGGTTGTGGCCCTTTATCACCAACGCCTGACGAAAACGCCCCTCACAGTGAAACCCCAGCCGCAGCGCCGCCCGGCGTGAAGGCTCATTCAGACTGTTACATTTCCATTCATAGCGACGATAGCCGAGCGTATCGAAGGCGTAGCGCATCAGCAGCCACTGGGCTTCTGTCGCCATTGCGGTCCGGCTCAGCAGCGGTGAGAAGTGCACATGCCCGACTTCGATCGCGCCATTTTTAGCATCGATACGCATCAGCGCCAGTGAGCCAACGGGCTGGTCGGTCTGTTCATCTATCACGGCAAAATGAACCGGGTCGCTGAGGTTTTCCACGCTGGCGACCCAGGCGCTAAAGTCCTCAACGCAGGTGTCCGGTTCGCGCAGCAGCCACGTCCAACTGCGCGTATCCGGAGCCAGCAAATGCGCGGCAAAGAGAGCGCTGGCGTGAGCACGGGTTAATGGCTCAAGGCGGCAGTAGCGTCCCTGAAGAATTTGTCGTTCAGGAAAGGGGCGCGGCTGCCAGTCAGGCAGGGCCTGACCAACGGGTTGACCGAAGGCATTGTGCTGATTCATGGGATTTCCTTTGATAGGGGCATGGGCTGAGACTAACGTTTTACTGGTTCCATAAAAAGGGCCACTGGAGTATGTTTTTATAGTGCCACGAGGAGGTGCGATGAATATCCCTGACGATGCCTTTTTCACGCTACTGGAACATTCCCTGTCCCGCCGGGGCCATGAAACCCTACAGCGCACGCTGTATCGCGCGCTACGCGAGGCCATCTTGCAGGGGACGCTGGCGGGCGGCAGTCGGCTACCTGGCTCACGGGCTGTCGCGGAACGCCTCAATCTGTCGCGTAATACGATTAACGGGGCGTTGGATCAGCTGGCCATGGAGGGTTATTTACAGCGTAGCCGTCAGGGAACGCATGTAGCGACGCTGATGGCTTCAGGTGAGCGCGAGACGTTGCCGTTTGCTATTGCATTGCCTGAGCGGCTGCTGGCGTTACCGCCCGGTACCCGTCGCGATTCACCGACGCTGGCGTTTACCCCGGGTACGCCGGCGATTAACTATTTTCCCTTACCGGTCTGGCGACGGTTGCTCGACAGGGTGTTGCGCGAAGAGGGGCGCTCGCTGCTGGGCTACGGAGAGGCGGCCGGCGAGCCTGCTCTGCGGGAAGCGATTGTTCGTCATCTGGCGTTAACTCGCGGGATCCGCTGTGATGCTCGACAAATAGTGATTACCGAAGGCGCACTTGAAGGGGTGAATCTCTGTACTCATCTGCTGAGCGTGGCGGGTGACACGGCGTGGGTTGAAGAACCGGGCTATCCAGGTGCGAAAAGTGTGTTCCTTAACGCTGGCTTGCGGCTAAAAGGGATGCCGGTGGATAGTGAGGGGATGCGCCAGGATACGAGCGAAGGGCCTGCGCCAAGGTTGATATTTACCTCTCCTTCACACCAGTACCCCTGCGGAGCGGTGATGAGCGCTGGCAGACGCCTGGCGCTACTGGAGTATGCCCGGCAGCATGATGCGTGGGTTATTGAGGACGATTACGATAGCGAGTTCCGCTACAGCGGTGAGCCCGTCCCGGCGATGCTCGGGATGATAAAACAAGCGCCGGTGGTGTATCTCGGCACGTTCAGCAAAACGCTGTTTCCGGCACTGCGTATTGGGTTCGTGGTGATGCCTCCTGCGCTGGCGGATGCGGCGCAAGGGGTGGTTGGATCGCTGCTCCGCGGCGGCCACCGGGCTGAACAACGAGCGCTGGCGCTATTTATTGAAGAGGGGCACTATGCGCGCCATCTGGCGGCGATGCGGCGTTTATATCGCCGGCGGCAGATACAGTTATGCGAGGTGCTGACAGCGGAGCTGACGCCGCCTTTTGATATTCTTGGCGGTGAAGGTGGCCTGCACCTGACGGTCGCTATCGACGGGATAGACGATGGTGCGGTGGTCGAGCAGGCGCGGCAGTATCAGCAGGCTCCGGCGGCGTTAAGCCGGTTTTACCTGGATCCACATCGCGCGCGAAGCGGGCTCGTACTGGGATATGGCAATACGTCCGCCTCGCATTTTGGTTCAGCAGTACGGACGTTGAATCGCCTTATCGGACGATATCGGCGCGGGTAAGGCTAAAGACATCGTAGAACGAAAGCTCGCCTTTGGTGGCGACCATTTTTTGCAGCTGGGTCTTTTGTTCGCCGTCTACGCGGGGGGATTGCATAATCCGTTCGATCAGCTGCTCCGGAACGTAACGCGTGTTATACCACTCCCCGTTGTAGCAGACGCGAAAATCCAGCACGTCGATATCTTCATAGCGATAGCGCGGATAGACGTCAAAAAAGAAGAAACCGTTTAACAAGACGAACAGCACCACCAGCAGCCATACCGAATCTGCCAGCGTTTCTGACGTCAGCATCACGACGAACGTCGCCAGGAATGCGGCGTACATCGCGACGAACAGCCACGGATGATTGCGAATAAAACTGATGCTAAAGCGCGGACGGTTGTCGCGCTTCTCTTTCACATTGAGCTCATCAATGGTGTTTGTCAGCAGTTGCTGTATTTCTGTCATCTTGATCCCCGAATTCTACTGCCCAGCCTGAAGGCTATTTTATGTTGCGGGAATCTCTCAGGGAAGTAACAGATCAGTTGCAGAAAAGCATAACAGTTACGGGTTTTCCGCTGTCAGCATCTTGATGATTTGCGCCGGGTTGCCACCGACTACTGCATTTGCCGGAACATCCTTGACTACCACGGCCCCGGAAGCAATCACCGCATTATCGCCGACAGTTATCCCTGGGTTAATCACCGCCCGGCCGCCAATCCACACATTATGACCGATAGTGACGGGCTTACCGTATTCTTTACCGCTGTTGCGTTCGGCGGCATCTAATGGATGAGTGGCGGTATAGATATGGACACCGGGTGCTAACATGCAGTTATCGCCGATATGAATCGGACAAACATCAAGCATTACGCAATCAAAGTTTGCGTAGAAATTAGCGCCGAGGAAAATATTGTAACCATAATCACAGCGGAAAGTGGGTTCAATATAAGCATCGCCCGCCTGACCAAAGAGCTCCGCCAGGCATATTTTCCGCCAGTCTCGTTCGTCCGGAGCCGAGTGGTTGTAGCGATGCAGCAACTGCCTGGCACGCAGGCGATCTGCCCGTAACGTGGCATCTCCTGCCTGATACAGCTCACCGGCGATCATTTTACGTTTCTCTTCACTCATGATGCATTCCTGATAGGGTTGGCATCACAGTATAAAAAAAAGAAACCGGTTTCACGAACGCACTTTTCTGACTTATGAGAGTAATATCACAATTATACTCAGAGTGGGGGAGGGGCTCGGTTAACCATTTTATTGACACATCAAACGAATTAGCGAATGAATTTCCACACCGACGTTGGGATTTTGTCGTAAAGCTTATTCATGGTCAATTCAGCAAGACGATGATCGGCCGCTGAGTAAAATACCGCCAGTTCATTGTCGGAAAGTTCATATTTGTTTTTTTCAATTACGCGTTCCAGCGTATCAATTGTCTGACAGCGACGTAAGCGCATCAAATAGTCTGTTTTGGTTAATGGTTCACCAGACATAACTTCACCTTTTGATTGTAATAATACTAACAAGAAAGACTTGCCGGGTTTTCCCGGCTGGCGTTGACAAAACATCGGAATAACCGATTTCCCGATTTGCGCCATTTCTGTAGATCGGCCGTGTTAATGCCATAGCTACTGAACAACATAAAAGTGTCATCCAGGTATTCGTCCAGCTGAGCAATCAGTTTATTATCCTCAGTGTACTTAATTTTATAATTAAGTGCGAACGCGGCAATGTGCTCGATCAATTCATTAAGTTGAAGATTCACAGCCGACGTCGGGTCATTCACCCACCCGTGGTTGCTCTCTTCCAGGTTTGCAAGGCAGTCATGATACAGGGTTTCACAAAGAAATCGAAGCTGTGCGATATCATGTCTTTTTGGCGAGTATTCGTCCATAACACATCCCCTTTTGAGTGGTTTAAACGACGACTAACAAGCACCGTTGTGGGATGAACACGACTAACAGACCTGACACATACATTGTAATCCTGTTGATTTAACTATAATCCACTCTCAAAAAGATTTCACCGTGCTATTACGAAAAATTACAATTATCGCCGTTAAATTATCTTAAAAATATCTGAACTAATTATACCACGACATTTCAAGACGATGATTTAACGAAAGCAAAGCTTATGGATCATTGATTTAGCAGGCGCTTTTCTTTGGTAGCAGAACCCAAACCCGGAAAACTTTAGGGTTAAGATTATTCTTAGTTAAGCTGCAAAAGAATAATCCGATAAAAAACAAAGTAAAGCTTCCTGGCGAAAATTGTATATCAGGAAGCAAAGTAAACCGTAGCAATGCGTGCGCATCAATATGCGCTATCCAACAAAATTCCTCAAAGAATCCGAAATTCACCTGCGCGAAACCGAAAAAAAGGGCCGCGAATGCGGCCCTGAGTGGAGAGATTAATGATGCCCAGTCGGATGGCTGTGCTCAATGTCTTCCGTTTTCTTACTGAAGCGGCGGCGAACCACCACGAAGAAGACCGGAACAAAGAAGATAGCCAGAACCGTTGCCGTCACCATCCCGCCCATTACGCCGGTACCTACGGCGTTCTGTGCGCCGGAGCCTGCGCCGGAGCTGATAACCAGCGGCATTACCCCGAGGATAAACGCCAGTGAGGTCATCAGGATTGGACGAAGACGCATACGTACCGCTTCCAGGGTTGCTTCAATCAGCCCCTTGCCTTCTTTATCCATCAGGTCTTTGGCGAATTCAACGATAAGTATCGCGTTCTTCGCCGACAGGCCGATGGTGGTCAACAGGCCCACCTGGAAGTAAACGTCGTTCGTCAGACCACGGAACGTCGCCGCCAGCAGTGCACCGATAACCCCCAGTGGGACGACCAGCATAACCGAGAACGGTATCGACCAGCTTTCATACAGCGCCGCCAGACACAGGAATACCACGATAAGCGAGATGGCATACAGCGCTGGTGCCTGGTTACCGGACAGACGTTCCTGATATGACATACCCGTCCAGTCGTAGCCGATACCTGAAGGCAGTTTGCGAGCCAGCTCTTCCATCATCGTCATCGCTTCACCGGTACTTCTACCCGGAGCCGCCTGACCGAGGATTTCCATCGATGGCAGACCGTTATAGCGTTCCAGACGCGGTGAACCGTACTCCCAGTGCGAAGTGGAGAAGGCGGAGAACGGCACCATCTGCCCATCGCTGCCGCGAACATACCAGTTGCCAATATCTTCCGGCAGCATACGGTATTTCGCTTCGGACATGACGTACACTTTCTTCACGCGGCCGCGGTCGATGAAGTCATTGACGTAGCTACCGCCCCAGGCTGCGCCCAGCGTGGTGTTGATGTCGCTGATAGAGACGCCCAGCGCCTGCGCTTTCTCCTGGTCGATATCCACCTTAAACTGCGGCGTATCTTCCAGGCCGTTCGGACGAACGCCGACCAGCAGGTCAGGGTGTTTCGCAACTTCACCGAACAGCTGGTTACGTGCCTGGGTCAGTTTTTCATGACCTAAACCGCCCTGGTCGATCAGCTGGAAGTCAAAGCCGGTAGCGGTACCCAGTTCGACGATAGCCGGCAGGTTAAAGGCGAAGACCATCGCATCTTTAATCTGCGAGAAACGGGCCATCGCACGACCGGTAATGGCTTCAACCTTGTTCTCTTTGCCCGGACGTTCGCTCCAGTCTTTCAGCGAGACGAACGCGATACCGGTGTTCTGACCGCGACCGGCGAAGCCAAAGCCGTTAACGGCAAACACGGATTCGACGTTGTCCTTCTCTTTGGTGAGATAGTAGTCCGTCATTTCATCGAGCACTTTCTGCGTACGTTCCTGCGTGGCACCCGCTGGAAGCTGCGCCATGCTCAGGAATACGCCCTGATCTTCATCCGGCAGGAACGAGCTTGGCAGACGTACGAACAGCCAGGCCATACCGACAACGATGATCAGATACAGCACCAGGTAACGACCGGTACTGCGCAGAATGTTACCTACGCTATCGGTGTAATGGTGCGTGCTCTTATCGAACATGCGGTTAAACCAGCCAAAGAAGCCTTTGTGCTCGCCATGACCGCCTTTCGCGATAGGTTTCAACATCGTGGCGCACAGCGCCGGGGTCAGGATCAATGCAACCAGTACCGACAGCGCCATCGCCGAAACAATGGTGATGGAGAACTGACGGTAAATCGCACCCGTTGAACCACCGAAGAAGGCCATCGGGATAAATACCGCAGAAAGCACCATCGCGATACCGACCAGTGCGCCCTGAATCTGGCCCATGGATTTGCGGGTTGCTTCCTTCGGTGGCAGGCCTTCTTCTGCCATCACACGCTCGACGTTTTCCACCACCACGATGGCGTCATCGACGAGCAGGCCTATCGCAAGCACCATACCAAACATGGTCAGGGTGTTTATCGAGAAGCCAAAAATAGCCAGTATGGCGAAAGTACCCAGCAGGACGACCGGTACCGCGATGGTTGGAATCAACGTCGCGCGGAAGTTCTGCAGGAACAGATACATTACCAGGAATACCAGGATGATTGCTTCAACCAGCGTTTTAACCACTTCATGAATCGAGATTTTCACGAACGGCGTGGTGTCATACGGGTAGACAATCTTCAGGCCTGACGGGAAGTACGGCTCCATTTTCGCCAGTTCAGCACGAATCGCGTTAGCCGTATCCAGGGCGTTAGCACCGGTCGCCAGTTTGATCCCCAGGCCGGAAGCCGGCTGGTTATTAAACTTCGCGACGATGTCATAGTTTTCACCACCCAGCTCAACTTTTGCCACGTCACGCAGACGAACCTGCGAACCATCCTGGTTCACTTTCAGCAGAATATTACTGAATTCGTCAGCGGATTTCAGACGGGTCTGCGCGATGATAGAGGCGTTCAGCTGCTGGCCTTTCACCGGCGGCGTACCGCCTAACTGACCGGCTGCAACCTGGGCGTTCTGCGCTTTAATCGCGCTGATCACATCGACCGGCGTCAGCTGGAAGTTGTTCAGTTTGTTTGGATCCATCCAGATACGCATCGCGTACTGGGAACCAAACAGCTGAACGTCACCCACGCCAGACGTACGGCTGATCGCATCTTTCATGTTGGCGCCCACGTAGTCGGAAATATCCTCCTGCGTCATGGTGCCATTGGTGTTGATAACGCCGACAACCATCAGGAAGCTGCTGGAGGATTTCTCCACGCTCACGCCCTGTTGCTGAACTTCCTGCGGCAGCAGCGGCATGGCGAGCTGCAGTTTGTTCTGCACCTGTACCTGCGCGATATCCGCATCCGTACCAGACTGGAAGGTCAGGGTGATCTGTACCGTACCGGTTGAGTCACTGTTGGAGGACATGTACATCAGGTTATCGATACCGTTCATGTTCTGTTCGATAACCTGCGTAACGGTATCCTGCACCGTTTTCGCATCAGCACCTGGGTAGGTTGCGGTGATTGAGACCGCCGGTGGCGCAATCGTTGGATATTGCGCGACAGGCAGCTTCAGGATCGCAAGTCCCCCGGCTAGCATGATGATTATGGCGATCACCCATGCGAATATGGGGCGATCGATAAAGAAATTAGGCATGTCTTAACGGCTCCTGTTTAAGTTAAGACTTGGTTTGTTCTGACTGCGCGTTGCTGGCAACTTGCTGTTGATCGTCAGAGGCTACTTCCTGCGCTTTAACCTGCACGCCTGGTTTAACTTTTTGCAGTCCGGTAACAATCACGCGATCGCCGGATTTCACTCCGCTGGTGACCAGCCATTTATCGCCAATCGCCTGCGTTGCAGTGACCTGACGAACTTCGACTTTGTCACCTTCGCCAACGACCATGACGCTGGCATCACCACGCGGCGTGCGGGTTACACCCTGCTGTGGAACCAGCAGTGCATCCGGGTTGGTCCCTTCCTGCAGACGAGCGCGGACGAACATCCCCGGTAACAGGGTGTGATCCGGGTTCGGGAAGATGGCGCGTAACGTGATAGAACCGGTAGTCTGATCGACGGTGACATCAGAAAACTCCAGCGTACCGCCCTGCGGATACTTCAGCCCGTCGCTGGTGACCAGTTCGACTTTGGCTTTGCCGTTTTCTTGTTTCAGCTTTCCGTCTGCCAGCTCTTGTTTCAGGCGCAGGAAATCGTTGCTCGACTGGGTCACGTCAACATAGATAGGGTCCAGCTGCTGAACGGTTGCCAGCGCAGTTGCCTGACCATTCTGTACCAGTGCACCTTCGGTGACGGCAGATTTACCAATGCGACCGCTGATCGGCGAGGTCACTTTGGTATAGGCCAGGTTAATACGCGCGGTTTCCACAGCGGCTTTCGCGGCCACAACGGCAGCATTGCTCTGCTGTGCGTCGGCGACGGCAGTATCATAGTCTTGTTGACTGATGTATTTCGTGCCGAGCAGTTTCTGATAACGTTTGACCGTCAGCTGCGCGATATTGGCCGCAGCCTGTGCTTTGGCTAAGTCGCCTTTTGCACTCTCATAGCTGGCCTGGTAGGTCGCTGGATCTATCTGATAAAGGGACACGCCGGCCTGGATGTCGCTACCTTCCGTAAAGTTACGTTTCAGAATAATGCCACTTACTTGAGGACGAACTTCTGCAATACGGTAGGCACTGGTACGGCCCGGTAGCTCAGTGGTGATTTGCAGAGGTGCGGATTTGAGCGTCACAATACCGACTTCCGGCATATGCTGGGCTCCTTGCTGAGCCGGTTTGTCGTCACATCCTGTTAGCGCTAAGCTGCCTGAGAGCATCAGAACGACCGCCAGAGGCGTTAACCCTCTGTTTTTGTTCATATGTAAACCTCGAGTGTCCAATTTCAAATTGTTCAGTGGCTCAAACGACCACAAACCCACTACTGTGTTTCTATTATGGTCATGCTATGGTACATACATTCACAAATGTATGTAAACGTAACCTCTGTAAACTCATCGACCTATGGCACGAAAAACCAAACAACAGGCACTTGAAACCCGGCAACACATTCTGGATGTTGCTCTGCGTTTGTTTTCGCAGCAAGGCGTATCATCTACCTCGTTAGCAGCAATTGCAAAAGCTGCCGGGGTAACGAGGGGGGCTATCTACTGGCATTTCAAGAATAAATCAGATTTATTTAATGAAATATGGGTGCTGTCGGACGCAAGTATTAGCGATCTTGAAGTTGAGTATCGGGCAAAATTCCCCAACGATCCACTGTCAGTTGTCAGGGGGATCTTAGTCCATGTTCTTGAAGCCACGGTGACAGAAGAACGTCGACGACTCATGATGGAGATTATCTTCCATAAATGCGAGTTTGTCGGTGAGATGGCGGTGGTCCAGAAAGCACAGCGCAGCTTATGTCTTGAGAGCTACGAACGCATCGAACACACGCTAAACGAATGTATCGCGGCTAACATGCTGCCGGCCAATTTGTTAACCCGTCGGGCGGCGATTTTAATGCGCAGCTACCTCTCCGGCCTGATGGAAAACTGGCTCTTTGCGCCAGATTCATTCGATCTTAAAAAAGAAGCGCGCGACTA
The DNA here is from genome assembly GCF_051131765.1 of Klebsiella sp. I138. NCBI lineage: Bacteria > Pseudomonadati > Pseudomonadota > Gammaproteobacteria > Enterobacterales > Enterobacteriaceae > Klebsiella > Klebsiella sp. I138. The sequence goes on along the minus strand of NZ_CP180447.1, from coordinate 2,848,388 downwards.
TGTTGCCATTCTTCTCGAAATGTATCAGTTTTGCCCTTCGCTCCGGGATCCTGTGGGGATTGCGAATTAACGATCCCTGCGAAATAAAAAAGGTGAGATTTTGCTAATATCCGCGGCTATTCGTGCGATTGCAGAAGTGCTATTCTGCGCGCTGCGACGACCCCCGGTATTCTCCGGCTTTTGCAACCACTCATGTTAACACTATGCTGCATACTATCCGTTGGCAAAATGCCACTTCCGCTTTTGTAATTGTACTGCTGTTATTTTTCGGCTGCCTTAGCGTTAATCAAGCCCAGGCTGCTGATGTTCCGGATCGATCTGACGTTCAGAATCAACTTAATACGCTCAATAAGCAAAAAGAACTGACGCCACAGGATAAACTGGTCCAGCAAGACCTGGTTCAGACGCTTGAAGCACTCGATAAAATTGAGCGGATTAAGTCGGAAACGACCCAGCTGCGACAGCAGGTCGAGCAGGCGCCGGCGAAGATGCGCCAGGCGGTCGATAGCCTGAATGCGTTAAGCGAGGTGCCCGATGATGAGGCTACGCGGAAAACGCTTAGCACTCTCTCCTTGCGCCAGCTGGAATCACGCGTCTCTCAGACGCTGGACGACCTGCAAACCGCCCAGAACGATCTGGCGACCTACAACAGCCAGCTGGTTTCGCTGCAAACGCAGCCGGAACGCGTGCAAAATGCGATGTATTCGGCTTCCCAGCAGCTCCAGCAGATACGTAACCATCTCAACGGCACCACGATTGGTGACGAAGCTCTGCGCCCAAGTCAGCAAGGATTACTGCTGGCGCAGCAGGCGCTGCTGAATGCGCAAATTGAGCAACAGCGTAAGAGCCTCGAAGGTAACACCGTGCTGCAGGATACGCTGCAAAAGCAGCGTGATTACGTCAGTGCCAACAGTAACCGTCTCGAACATCAGCTGCAGCTGTTGCAGGATGCCGTGAACAGCAAGCGGCTGACGCTGACGGAAAAGACCGCTCAGGAAGCGGTTACGCCGGATGAGACGACGCGGATCCAGAACAACCCGCTGGTGAAGCAAGAAGTGGATATTAACCATCAGCTGAGCCAGAAGCTCATCGCGGCGACCGAGAACGGCAATCAGCTGGTGCAGCGCAATATTAAGGTGAAAAACTGGCTCGATAGGGCGCTGCAATCTGAACGAGATATCAAAGAGCAGATCTCGGTCCTCAGAGGGAGCCTGTTGTTGTCACGCATTCTCTACCAGCAGCAGCAGACGCTCCCGTCGGCGGACGAGCTGGAAGATATGACCAACCGTATTGCCGATCTGCGCCTTGAACAATTTGAGGTCAACCAGCAGCGTGATGCGCTGTTCCAGAGCGATGCCTTCGTCGCCAAACTGGAAGAGGGGCACAGTAATGAAGTGACCCCGGATGTGCATGATGCCCTGCTGGACGTCGTGGATATGCGTCGCGAATTGCTCGACCAGTTTAATAAACAGCTCGGCAATCAGCTGATGATGGCGATTAACCTGCAGATCAACCAGCAGCAGTTAATGAGCGTCTCCAGCAACCTGAAAGCCATTCTGACCCAGCAGATTTTCTGGGTGAACAGCAACAAACCGATGGACTGGGACTGGATTAAATCCTTCCCGCAAGCGCTGAAAGGTCAGTTTAAGGCGATGAAAATCACCGTAAACTGGGAAAAAGCGTGGCCTGCGGTGTTTGTGGCTTTCCTTGCCGGTCTGCCGCTACTGCTGATAGCCGGTCTGATTCGCTGGCGCCTGCAGTGGCTGCGTAACTATCAGGCCCGGCTGGCCTCGCAGGTCGGGCAGCTGCGTAACGACACCCAGCTCCATACGCCAAAAGCGATTCTAATTGACCTGATTCGCGCATTGCCGGTCGTGCTGTTGATTTTGGCGGTAGGGCTGATTTTGCTGACCATGCAGCTGAATATCAGCGAACTGCTGTGGGCATACAGTAAAAAACTGGCGCTGTTCTGGCTGGTGTTTGGCCTGTGCTGGAAGGTGCTGGAAAAAGACGGCGTGGCGGTCAGCCACTTTAATATGCCGCCGCAGCTGACCAGCCACTGGCGCCGGCAGATTGTGCGCGTCAGCCTTGCGCTGCTGCCGCTAAATTTCTGGTCGGTCGTCTCCGAACTGTCGCCGCTGAATCTGATGGATGATGTGCTGGGCCAGTTCGTTATCTTCCTGAACCTGCTGCTGATCGCCGTGCTGGTGTGGCCGATGTGTCGCGAAAGCTGGCGTGATAAGGAGTCGCACAGCTTGCGTCTTCTTACCGTTACCGTCCTCTCCATCGTGCCTGTTGCGCTGATGGTGCTGACGGCAACCGGCTACTTCTATACCACGCTGCGTCTGGCCGGTCGCTGGATTGAAACCGTCTACCTGGTGATGCTGTGGAACCTGCTGTATCAGACCGTGCTGCGCGGGCTGAGCGTTGCCGCGCGGCGCATTGCCTGGCGACGTGCGCTGGCGCGTCGTCAGCATATGGTTAAAGAAGGTGCCGAAGGAGCTGAACCGCAGGAAGAGCCGACGATTGCGCTGGAACAGGTTAACCAGCAAACGCTGCGTATCACCATGTTGGTGATGGTCGCGCTGTTTGGCGTCGTATTCTGGGCAATTTGGTCCGATCTGATCACCGTATTCGCCTATCTCGACAGCATTACGCTTTGGCACTACAGCGTGACCGAAGCAGGCGCTAACGTGGTGAAAAGCGTGACGATGGGCAGCCTGCTGTTTGCGATTGTTGCTTCCATGGTTGCCTGGGCGCTGATTCGCAACCTGCCGGGCCTGCTTGAAGTGCTGATTCTTTCCCGGCTCAATATGCGGCAGGGGACCTCTTACGCCATTACGTCGATTCTGAACTACGCGATCATCGCAATCAGTGCGATGACGGTATTTGGGGCGCTGGGCGTCTCGTGGGACAAATTGCAGTGGCTGGCGGCCGCGCTGTCGGTTGGTCTGGGTTTCGGTTTGCAGGAAATTTTCGGTAACTTCGTTTCCGGCCTGATTATCCTCTTCGAACGCCCGGTACGTATCGGCGATACGGTGACGATTGGTACCTTCTCCGGCACCGTCAGCAAGATCCGCATTCGCGCGACTACCATTACCGACTTTGACCGTAAAGAGGTGATCATCCCGAACAAAGCGTTCGTCACCGAGCGCCTGATCAACTGGTCACTGTCCGACACCGTAACCCGTGTGGTGATCCGCATCGGCGTGGCATACGGTTCCGATCTGGATAAGGTAAAGGAAGTCCTGCTGCAGGCTGCTCATTCGCACCCTAAAGTGATGCAGGAGCCTGCGCCATCGGTATTCTTCACCACCTTTGGCGCCAGCACGCTGGATCACGAGCTGCGTTTATACGTGCGTGAACTGCGCGATCGCAGTTACACCGTTGATGAACTGAACCGCGCGATTGACCGTCTGTGCCGCGAAAACAATATCAACATCGCCTTCAACCAGCTGGAAGTCCATCTGCGTAACGAAAAAGGTGATGAGGTGACGGAACTGAAGCGCGAGGTCAAAGGGGACGACTCCTCTGTATCTATCGGTTAATACTCTGCCGGGGCGGCCGATGAGCCGCCCCGTTTAACACACTCTGTCAGCTAGGTTTTATCTGCCTCATCTGGCGCCTGCCCGACACGGTTTAGTTTGTTTTCATAGTCGCGTTTGATTATCTCCAGTGCGCCCAGCACGGTTTGCGCCGACACCTGGTTTTCTTCGAGCAGCATAATCAAATCGACGGCCAGTTTGACCTCATCCGGGGCATTGTCCAGCGACATCGTTATTCCCTCTGTTAGCGCGTTATGCGTGCCAGCACGCCTTCTATTTTTTCCAGCGCATCGCGACAGCGTGCTAAACGCCCGGCACAGACGTCCACCTCTTTCGCCAGCCGCTGCTGTTCTTCAAACGTGGTCGCCTGAGCCAACTGACGCTGGCGATCGTTTCGCATCGCCAGCAGGCGGCGCTCATATTCCTGATGCTGTAGTCGCCGCCGCTGCCAGCGGTTCAGCCCGGGCGAGGCGCTGTCCCAACTGCGTAGCGACCAGGTTGCCGACTCTCTGCTGAGGGCGGCGATTTGTGCAACCAGCCGCTCCGCCAGCCAGGCAACCTGCGGAAGCTGCTGACTGGCGACGGCCTGTTGTAGATCGGCAAAATTCTGCCGGGCCTCATCGAGATAAGCCTGCATCAACGTGCTGCGAGTGCGGAACAGCTGGCGGTCGAAACGGGCGCTGAGCGTAGCATGATGAGCCAGCGGTGCAACCTCTGCCGCCAGCTGGGCCAGCTGATTTTCCAGCGTTTGTAAAAGCCGGGTTGTTTTCAAATAACTCCTCCCTACCCTGATAAACAACTGTGCTACAGTAGCCATATCTGCTTGATAACGATTCGCATTATGCCACGTATTATTTTAATCATCATTGGCTGGCTGGCGGTAGCGCTGGGGACGCTGGGCGTCTTTTTGCCTTTATTGCCCACCACGCCGTTTATTCTGCTTGCGGCCTGGTGTTTTGCCCGTTCATCACCGCGCTTTCACCACTGGCTGCTGTATCGCTCCTGGTTTGGCGGCTATCTTCGCCACTGGCAGCAATACCGCGCGATGCCGCCCGGCGCAAAGCCGCGGGCGATAGTGATGATCCTGCTGACCTTTGCCTTGTCACTGTGGCTGGTTAAGCTTACGTGGGTTCGTATTTTGCTGCTGGTGATTCTGGCCTGCCTGCTGATATTTATGTGGCGCATTCCGGTGGTTGATGCAAAGCAACAAAAGCACTGATGCGCAATAATGAAGGTTGCAATTGTCGCTGACAGACAGTAAATTCTGGCGTTTTCGAGCGCGGGCATGCCTGGTCAAAGGTTGAACAAATGTTTCTTTGGCCCATTTTGTACGCCCGTGAGTAACACTGTTTTAATCAGGCATAAACTTATGACCGCAACAGCACAGCAGCTTGAATATCTGAAGAACAGCATCCAAAGCATCCAGGACTACCCGAAGCCTGGCATCCTTTTCCGTGATGTCACCAGCTTACTGGAAGACCCGAAAGCCTATGCGCTCAGCATTGAACTTCTGGCCGAGCGTTATAAAGACGCGGGTATTACCAAGGTGGTTGGGACCGAAGCGCGTGGTTTCCTGTTTGGCGCCCCGGTTGCGCTGGCGTTGGGTGTGGGCTTTGTGCCGGTACGTAAGCCCCGTAAGCTGCCGCGTGAAACCATTGCCGAGAGCTACGAGCTCGAATACGGCACCGATCAGCTGGAAATTCATGTCGACGCGATCAAAGAGGGCGATAAAGTTCTCGTCGTTGACGATCTGCTGGCGACCGGCGGCACCATTGACGCAACCGTGAAGCTGATCCGTCGTCTGGGCGGTGAAGTGCATGATGCGGCCTTCATTATCAATCTGTTCGATCTGGGTGGCGAGCAGCGTCTGGAAAAATTAGGCATCAATTGCTATAGCCTGGTTCCTTTCCCGGGCCACTAAGAGCCTGGCGCGTTAGACTATTTTGCTTGTCATGTTGAACCTGGCTAATGCTCGACGAAATACGGAAGTATTTTGAACGCCCTTCAGTGGGGCCGGTGGCGAGTCAATCCTCACGTACTGCGTGTACGCTCCGGGATCGAAGCGCTGTCCGTGTTCAAACTGCCTGCGCCAATGACGTCTACGGGGACAGGCTCGAAGCATTTCCAGATACATAGCCTCGCCGATCGGGCGGGGCTGTGATAGCATGACCCCCTCGTGATTTCACCTTCCAGCGTTTCAGAGCCAGCCCATGAGTTATCAGGTCTTAGCCCGTAAATGGCGCCCACAAACCTTTGCTGACGTCGTCGGCCAGGAACATGTGCTGACCGCACTGGCGAACGGCTTATCGTTAGGGCGCATTCATCACGCTTATCTCTTTTCCGGCACCCGCGGCGTGGGGAAAACCTCCATCGCACGTTTGCTCGCAAAAGGGTTGAACTGTGAAACCGGCATTACCGCCACGCCGTGCGGCGTTTGCGATAATTGCCGCGAAATAGAACAGGGGCGCTTTGTCGATCTGATTGAGATCGATGCCGCTTCCCGTACCAAAGTCGAAGACACCCGTGACCTGCTGGATAACGTCCAGTATGCACCGGCTCGTGGTCGCTTTAAGGTCTATCTGATCGACGAAGTCCACATGCTGTCGCGCCACAGCTTCAACGCGTTATTAAAAACGCTCGAGGAGCCGCCTGCGCACGTCAAATTCCTGCTGGCAACCACCGATCCGCAGAAGCTGCCGGTGACGATCCTGTCGCGCTGCCTGCAGTTTCATCTGAAGGCGCTGGATGTCGAACAGATCCGTCATCAGCTTGAACATATTCTCGGCGAAGAGCAGATTGCCTTTGAATCCCGCGCGCTGCAACTGCTGTCGCGCGCAGCGGACGGTAGCCTGCGCGATGCCTTAAGCCTGACCGATCAGGCGATTGCCAGCGGCGATGGCCGTCTGACGGCTGAGTCGGTCAGTTCCATGCTCGGCACCCTCGACGACGATCAGGCGCTTTCGTTGATTGAAGCGCTGGTGGCGGCTGATGGCGAACGCGTCATGGCCGGCGTGAACGAAGCGGCCTCCCGCGGCGTTGAGTGGGAAGCGCTGCTGGTTGAAATGCAGAGCCTGCTGCACCGGATTGCGATGGTTCAGCTCTCTCCCTCGGCGCTGGGTGCCGATATGGCTGCGGTGGAGCTGCGGATGCGTGAACTTGCGCGCACCGTGCCGCCCGCCGATGTACAATTGTACTATCAGACACTCCTGATTGGCCGCAAAGAGCTGCCGTATGCGCCGGATCGGCGTATGGGTGTGGAAATGACGCTGCTGCGTGCGCTGGCATTCCATCCGCAAGCGCCGCTGCCGGAACCCGAGGTGAAGCCGGTGCAGGCGACCCCGGCTGCGCCGATGTCGGCGGCCCAGGCATCCGCTCCGCCGGTCGCTCAGCAACCGCCGCCGAATTTGCCGCAGACCACCAGTCAGGTACTGGCGGCACGCAGTCAGCTACAGCGTAATCAGGGAGCACCCACCCCAAAAAAGAGTGAACCGGCAGCCGCATCCCGCGCGCGGCCGGTGAATAACGCTGCGCTGGAGCGTCTGAGTTCGATAACCGAGCGCGTGCAGGCTCGTCCTGCCGCCGCGGCGGTACAGGAAAAAGTTCCGGCCAAAAAAGAAGCCTATCGCTGGAAAGCGACGACGATTGTCGAAACGGTGAAAGAAGAGGTCGCGACGCCGAAAGCGCTGAAGAAAGCGCTGGAGCATGAAAAAACGCCTGAGCTGGCGGCCAAGCTGGCGCTTGAAGCGGTTGAGCGCGACGGCTGGGCGGCAGAGGTTAACCAGCTTGCGGTGCCGAAACTGGTAGAGCAGGTGGCGCTAAACGCGTGGAAAGAGCAGGACGGTAACCGTGTCTGTCTGCATCTGCGCCCGAGCCAGCGGCATCTCAATTCTGCTGGCGCACAGCAAAAGCTGGCCGAAGCGCTGGGCGTGTTGTACGGTTCACCGGTTGAATTGACCATCGTGGAAGACGATAATCCTGCGATGCGCACGCCGCTGGAGTGGCGGCAGGCAATTTATGAAGAGAAGCTCGCGCAAGCGCGCGAAGCGATTATTGCGGATAACAACATTCAGACGCTGCGCCGGTTTTTCGATGCAGATCTGGATGAAGAGAGTATTCGCCCCATTTGATTGCAAGTTTGACTTGCGGTCAGCATCCTTAACGATGACTTACTGAGAGAGAAGCCTATGTTTGGTGGAAAAGGCGGCCTGGGTAACCTGATGAAACAGGCCCAGCAGATGCAAGACAAAATGCAGAAAATGCAGGAAGAGATCGCGCAGCTGGAAGTGACCGGCGAATCCGGTGCTGGTCTGGTTAAAGTGACCATCAACGGCGCCCATAACTGCCGTCGCGTGGAGATTGATCCGAGCCTGCTGGAAGACGACAAAGATATGCTGGAAGACCTCGTGGCTGCGGCGTTCAACGATGCGGCACGCCGTATTGACGAGACCCAGAAAGAGAAGATGGCTTCCGTCTCCTCCGGTATGCAGCTGCCGCCTGGCTTTAAGATGCCGTTCTGATGCAAACCAGCCCGCTGTTAACTCAGCTTATGGAAGCATTGCGCTGCCTGCCGGGCGTGGGTCCGAAGTCAGCGCAGCGCATGGCGTTTACGCTTCTTCAGCGCGATCGTAGCGGCGGGATGCGTCTGGCGCAGTCACTGACGCGCGCGATGTCGGAAATCGGCCACTGTGCCGATTGCCGCACTTTCACCGAGCAGGAAGTGTGCAATATTTGCAGCAACCCGCGGCGTCGTGAAAACGGGCAGCTCTGCGTAGTGGAAAGCCCTGCGGACATCTACGCCATTGAGCAGACCGGGCAGTTTTCCGGTCGCTACTTTGTCCTGATGGGCCATCTGTCGCCGCTTGACGGCATCGGGCCGGATGATATCGGGCTCGATCGTCTGGAGCAGCGACTGCGCGACGAATCGATGCAGGAAGTGATCCTCGCCACCAACCCGACGGTGGAAGGGGAAGCAACCGCGAACTACATTGCCGAGCTTTGCGCTCAGTATGGCGTAGAAGCCAGCCGTATCGCCCACGGCGTGCCGGTAGGTGGTGAACTGGAGATGGTTGACGGCACCACGCTGTCGCATTCTCTCGCCGGGCGACACAAGATTCGTTTTTAACCAAACGGAGGCGCTTTTTGGGGCCTCCGCTTGAAAATATCCCCTCCCGTCCCCATTTCCCCTTCAACGGTTTTTTTACCATTAACAATGGCATTGTTGAGGTTGATTTAGATGAAAGGACAAGAAACTCGTGGTTTTCAGTCAGAAGTAAAACAGCTTCTGCACCTGATGATCCATTCTCTTTATTCCAATAAAGAAATTTTCCTGCGTGAGCTTATTTCTAACGCCTCCGATGCGGCCGACAAGCTGCGTTTCCGCGCACTGTCCCAGCCGGATCTGTATGAAGGCGACGGCGAGCTGCGCGTGCGCGTCTCTTTTGACAAAGACAATCGCACGTTGACCATCGCCGATAACGGTATCGGGATGAACCGCGAAGAAGTGATCGATCATCTCGGGACAATTGCAAAGTCCGGGACGAAATCCTTCCTCGAGTCGATGGGTTCCGATCAGGCGAAAGACAGCCAGCTGATCGGCCAGTTTGGCGTTGGTTTCTACTCAGCGTTTATCGTGGCGGATAAAGTTACCGTGCGCACTCGCGCTGCGGGCGATAGCGCGGAAAATGGCGTGTTCTGGGAATCTGCCGGCGAAGGCGACTACACCGTTGCCGATATCACCAAAGCCGATCGCGGCACCGAAATTACTCTGCACCTGCGTGAAGGTGAAGATGATTTCCTCAATGACTGGCGTGTGCGTTCGATCATCAGCAAATACTCCGATCATATCGCGCTGCCGGTAGAGATTGAAAAACGCGAAGAAGTTGATGGCGAAACCGTTATCTCCTGGGAGAAAATCAACAAGGCCCAGGCGCTGTGGACCCGTAATAAGTCGGAAATTAAAGACGACGAATACAACGAGTTCTATAAGCATATTGCGCACGACTACAGCGACCCGCTGACCTGGAGCCACAACCGCGTGGAAGGGAAGCAGGAGTACACCAGCCTGCTGTACATCCCGTCCCAGGCACCGTGGGATATGTGGAACCGCGATCACAAACACGGCCTGAAGCTATACGTTCAGCGCGTCTTTATCATGGATGAAGCCGAGCAGTTTATGCCGAACTACCTGCGCTTTGTTCGCGGCCTCGTTGACTCCAACGATCTGCCGCTGAACGTATCGCGTGAGATTCTGCAGGACAGCAACGTTACCCGTAATCTGCGTTCCGCACTGACCAAACGCGCGCTGCAGATGCTGGAAAAACTGGCAAAAGAGGATGCAGAAAAATATCAGACCTTCTGGCAGCAGTTTGGTCTGGCACTGAAGGAAGGCCCGGCGGAAGACAGTGCAAATCAGCAGACTATCGCGAAGCTGCTGCGTTTTGCCTCCACCCATACCGATTCTTCCGCGCAGACCGTGTCGCTGGACGAGTATGTCTCCCGCATGAAAGAAGGGCAGGAGAAGATTTACTACATCACCGCAGACAGCTATGCCGCTGCGAAGAGCAGCCCGCACCTTGAGCTGCTGCGTAAGAAAGGCATCGAAGTGCTGCTGCTGTCGGATCGTATCGACGAGTGGATGATGAGCTACCTGACCGAATTCGATGGTAAAGCGTTCCAGTCGGTGGCGAAAGTCGATGAGTCGCTGGATAAGCTGGCGGATGAAGTCGACGAAAGCACTAAAGAAGCGGAGAAGGCGCTGGAGCCGTTTGTCGATCGCGTGAAAACCCTGCTGGGCGAACGGGTGAAAGAGGTCCGTCTGACGCACCGTCTGACCGATACGCCAGCAATTGTCACTACCGATGCGGACGAAATGAGCACCCAGATGGCGAAGCTGTTTGCCGCTGCGGGCCAGTCTGCGCCGGAAGTGAAGTATATCTTTGAACTGAACCCGACCCATCCGCTGGTCAAACGCACGGCGGATACGCAGGACGAGGCCCGGTTCAGCGAATGGGTTGAGCTGCTGCTCGATCAGGCCCTGCTGGCTGAGCGCGGTACGCTGGAAGATCCTAACCAGTTTATTCGCCGCATGAACCAGCTGCTGGCTTCCTAATCTTTTTGTTGTTTGTCCTCACCGGCCCGCCCGTAAAGCGCATGGGCCGGTGAGGACGCCCCTCCGATCGCCTAAAATCCGCCTTTCAGGCAAAATAAACCCTCCATTAACCGTTTCAGCCGCTTCGCCTTCCTTGAGCCATCTGCGTTCTGGTGGTATGGTTTAGCGTTTTTGAAAAATTGAATCGACTTTTGAGGGGATTTTCGTAATGCGTATTATTCTGCTTGGCGCTCCGGGCGCGGGTAAAGGAACTCAGGCTCAGTTCATCATGGAGAAATACGGAATTCCGCAAATCTCTACCGGTGACATGCTGCGTGCCGCGGTAAAATCTGGCTCCGAGCTGGGTAAACAGGCGAAAGATATTATGGACGCCGGCAAGCTGGTAACCGATGAACTGGTTATTGCGCTGGTTAAAGAGCGTATCACTCAGGAAGATTGCCGTAACGGTTTCCTGCTCGACGGTTTCCCGCGCACGATTCCGCAGGCTGATGCCATGAAAGAAGCGGGCATCGCCGTTGACTACGTCCTGGAATTTGCTGTACCGGATGACCTGATCGTTGACCGTATCATTGGGCGTCGCGTGCACGCGGCTTCCGGTCGCGTTTACCACATCAAATTCAACCCGCCGAAGGTTGAAGGTAAAGACGACGTGACCGGCGAAGAGCTGAGCACCCGTAAAGATGACCAGGAAGAGACCGTACGTAAGCGTCTGGTGGAATATCATCAGATGACGGCTCCGCTGATCGGTTACTATCAGAAAGAAGCTGAAGCGGGCAACACGCAATACGCGAAGGTGGACGGTACTAAAGCCGTTTCCGAAGTGCGTGCTGAACTGGAAAAAATCCTCGGTTAATCCCGTTGGTTCTCATCCTGCCGTGGCAGGATGAGAACACCTCTCATTCTACCTTTTTCTTTGATTGGTTCCGTTTAGCGCCATTTCAGCTACAATTGTCAGCGATTCAAATGGTTAAGAGGCGGTAATGCATCAGACGAAAACAGGTATCTTGTTAGCCAACTTAGGCACTCCCGATGCGCCCACGCCCGACGCGGTGAAGCGCTATCTGCGACAATTTCTCAGCGATAAGCGGGTGGTTGATACGCCCCGGCTGCTGTGGTGGCCGCTTCTGCGCGGTGTGATACTGCCCCTGCGCGCCCCGAGGGTGGCGAAACTTTATCAGTCCGTGTGGATGGAAGAGGGCTCGCCGCTGATGGTTTACAGCCGTCGACAGCAGCAGGCGCTGGCCGCCCGTCTACCCGATACGCCGGTTGTCTTAGGTATGAGCTACGGCTCGCCTGCGCTGGAAAGCGCGGTGGACGAACTGCTGGCGCAGGACGTTGACCATATCGTGGTGCTGCCGCTGTATCCGCAATACTCCTGCTCTACCGTCGCGGCGGTGTGGGATGAGCTGGCGAGGATCCTCGCTAAAAAACGGGCGATCCCCGGCGTTTCCTTTATTCGCGATTATGCCGACGACGCCAGCTACATCGCTGCGCTGGCCGCCAGCGTTCGCGCGTCGTTTGCCATACACGGTGAACCGGATGTACTGCTGCTCTCATATCACGGTATTCCTCAGCGTTTTGCCCACGAAGGGGATGATTACCCGCAGCGCTGCCGTGATACCACCCGTGAGCTGGTTTCAGCGCTGGGGCTTTCGCCGGATCGCGTCATGATGACCTTCCAGTCGCGCTTTGGCCGCGAGCCGTGGCTGACGCCTTATACCGACGAAACATTGAAAATGTCAGGTGAGAAAGGCGTGAAGCATATTCAGGTCATCTGCCCGGGCTTTGCGGCGGATTGTCTGGAAACGCTGGAGGAGATTGCCGTTCAGAACCGGGAAATCTTCCTCGAGGCCGGCGGGCAGAAGTATGAATATATCCCGGCGCTCAACGCGGACGAGGCACATATTGAAATGATGGTGAAGCTGACGGCGCCTTATCGCTAATCGTGTGCAGCAGGGGGAATATGCTATTATTCCCCGCTTGTTCCCTGTCACTAAATCGCCACTATGAAATTTCCCGGTAAACGTAAATCCAAACACTACTTCCCTGTGAATGCCCGCGATCCGCTGTTGCAACAGACGCAGCCTGAAAATGAATCTAACGTCGCGTGGGTGGTCGGTATCGATCAAACGCTGGTCGATATCGAAGCGAAAGTAGATGAGGCGTTTATCGTGCGCTACGGCTTGAGTGCCGGCCATTCCCTGGTTATTGACGATGATATTGCCGAGGCGCTCTATCAGGAGCTGGTGCGGGATAATTTGATTACCCACCAGTTTGCCGGTGGCACTATTGGCAATACCATGCACAACTATTCCGTGCTGGCGGATGACCGTTCGGTATTGCTGGGCGTCATGTGCAGTAACATCGAAATCGGCGGGTACGCCTATCGTTATCTGTGCAATACCTCAAGCCGTACTGATCTGAACTATCTGCAAGGAGTGGACGGAGCAATCGGCCGCTGTTTTACCCTGATTAGCGATACGGGCGAACGAACCTTTGCTATCAGTCCGGGCCATATGAATAAGCTGCGCCCGGAAAGTATTCCGGAAGAGGTGATTGCCGGTGCTTCTGCGCTGGTACTGACCTCGTATCTGGTGCGCTGCAAGCCCGGCGAACCGATGCCGGATGCGACGATGAAAGCCATCGAATATGCCAAAAAGCATGATGTGCCCGTGGTGCTGACGCTGGGAACGAAGTATGTGATTGCCGACAACCCGCAATGGTGGCAGCAGTTCCTTAAGGAGCACGTCTCCATTCTGGCGATGAACGAAGAGGAGGCCGAAGCGCTGACCGGACTGTCCGATCCGCTACTGGCCTCAGATAAGGCGCTGGAGTGGGTCGATCTGGTGCTGTGTACCGCCGGGCCTGCGGGTCTGTATATGGCCAGCTTCACGGAAGAGGATGCCAAACGTAAAACTCAGCATCCGCTGCTGCCGGGGGCGATTGCCGAATTCAACCAGTTTGAGTTCAGCCGTGCAATGCGTCATCAGGATTGCGCGAATCCCCTGCGGATTTACTCGCATATCGCGCCGTATATGGGCGGCCCTGAGAAAATCATGAATACCAACGGCGCAGGCGACGGTGCGCTGGCGGCGCTGCTGCATGATATCACCGCCAATAACTATCACCGGAATAACGTCCCGAACTCCAGCAAGCACAAATGCAAGTGGCTGACCTACTCGTCGCTGGCGCAGGTGTGTAAATACGCGAACCGCGTGAGCTATCAGGTATTGAATCAGCATTCTCCGCGTTTAACCCGCGGTCTGCCGGAGCGAGAAGATAGCCTGGAAGAGGCATACTGGGAGCGTTAATCCCACGTGTTCCCCTCGTGAGAGGGGCAAACGGTAGCAATGAAAAGCGCAGTGGAGCCTCGTGATGCTTAAGAGGCTCCATCCGGCGCGGAATTACCCGGTGACCACTTCACCCGCCGGCGGCGTTTCCAGCAACAGCAGCATCGCACGGGCGATTTCGCGCTCGCCCATCACCACCTGATTTGCCCCGCGTTCGGTAATATAATCCACTTCATCGTCATAGTGCGCCCGGGCGATAATCTCAATATTCGGGCATTTCTCACGGGCGGATGCGACGATTTCTCCTGCCTCATAGCCGTTAGGAATGGTCAGCAGCAGCCAGCGGGCGCAGTCCAGATGCGCCAGATTCATGATCTCTTCATTTGCCGCATTGCCCAGCACCGCCCGAATGCCGCGTGCGCGTAGCTCATCGACACGGGTACGCGACGTTTCGATAACCACCAGCGGGATCCCCTTCGCCATCAGCTTCTCGCCCATCAGGCTGCCGACGCGACCAAAGCCCACCAGCAGCGCGTGGTTGCAAATATCGACAGGAATCTGCTTCTCTTCTTCAAGCACTTCTTCGAAAGTTTGCTCATCCAGCGTTTCGGTTTTATCGAGGTATTTTTCCAGCAGAGCGAAAAGTACCGGGTTTAGCATGATTGAAATAATCGCCCCGGCCAGGACCAGATTTTGCCCGGCCTGCGGCAGCAGATTCAGCGCCATTCCGAGCCCGGCAAGAATAAAGGCGAACTCACCGATCTGCGCAAGGCTGGCGGCGATGGTCAGCGCGGTGCGCGGCGAGTGGCCAAACATTCGCACAAGGAAAAAGGCGACCACCGACTTACCGAAAATAATGATGGCCAGCGTAGCCAGCACCGCCAGCGGCTGCTCCAGCAGGATCATCGGGTCGAACAGCATACCGACTGAGACAAAGAACAACACGGCGAACGCATCGCGCAGCGGCAGCGTATCGTGCGCGGCGCGGTGGCTGAGTTCAGATTCATTCAGCACCATTCCGGCGAAAAATGCGCCGAGCGCAAACGAGACATCGAACAGTTCAACGGCACCGAAGGCGATCCCGAGAGCCAGGGCCAGAACCGACAGGGTAAACAGTTCCCGGGAGCCGGTGGCGGCGCTGCGGGACATAATCCACGGTACCAGGCGACGGCCTACCAGCATCATAATGGCGATAAAGGCGATCACTTTACCGATGGTGATCCCCATATCGACCGCCAGCGACGCCAGGCCCACATCGCCTTTCTCCGTCATACCGGCGACGGCCGGCAGCAGAACCAGCGTCAGAACCATCACCAAATCTTCGACGATCAACCAACCGATGGCGATTTGCCCTCGCTGGCTATCAATAAGCTGCCGTTCTTCTAACGCGCGCAGCAGCACCACGGTACTGGCGGTAGAGAGACACAGGCCAAATACGATGCCGGTCATCAGCGACCAGCCCAGCAGGGCGGAAAGCGCCATACCCAGCAGCGTTGCCACGGCTATCTGGGCAATCGCTCCGGGAATGGCGATCGACTTTACCGCCATCAAATCCTTTAAGGAGAAGTGCAGACCGACGCCAAACATCAGCAATATGACGCCCAGCTCTGCCAGTTCCGGTGCCAGCTTAGTATCGGCAACGAAGCCGGGAGTAAAGGGTCCGGATAACACGCCGGCTAATAAATATCCCACCAATGGCGAAATACGCAGCTTATTGGCTATCATGCCGAAAATAAAAGCGAGTACGAGCCCACCGACAATGGTGGTGATAAGCGGTGTTGCGTGGTGCATTCCGTCTCCTTGCATGTGGTGAGCCAATCCATTTTCAGGCACTGCATCCATCAGGCGCCTCGGCGTCCGCTTTGCGCGTTTATCTCAGTCGTATAGGGGAACTATGCGCCTGGGGAGTGACTCGCCCGCTGCTTTGAACTAACCCGAATGATTTTGCGTATAAACCTAAAAAACCGAGTAATAGTTTATGACAGTTTTAGCTGTTTTGTTTATGAATAATTGTTGAATTATGCAGAAAACTGGAATTAGCCCGCAAAAAAGCACAGATAGGAAAACAACGGCAGGTAATGGGAAGGAGTGCTGATGGGGTAAGGGATTGCGGCGACCAAAGTTTCACTTTAGCCGCCGGATAATCAGGACTTTTGGCGATTGTCAGGAAGGAATATCGTCAATATGCCGAGAAGTGGCAGGAAAGCACAGATTTTATAGACCAGCTCAATACTGGTATGGTCCGCTAACAGCCCCAGCACAGCGGCTCCGAGGCCTCCCATGCCAAATGCGAAACCGAAAAACAGGCCGGAAACCATGCCGATACGCCCCGGTAACAGCTCCTGGGCATAGACCAGGATGGCTGAAAATGCCGATGCGAGGATAAATCCAATAATCATGGTCAAAATCCCCGTCCATTCCAGCGTGGCATACGGTAAAACAAGGGTAAAGGGTGCAACACCGAGGATAGAGCCCCAAATTACATATTTACGCCCAATCTTATCGCCAACAGGCCCACCAATCACCGTTCCTGCGGCAACGGCAAACAGGAAAATAAACAGATGGATCTGCGCATTCTGGATCGACAATCCGAATTTATGCATCAGATAAAAGGTGTAATAGCTGCTGATGCTCGCCATATAGAAATATTTCGAGAAAATCAGCATCAGCAGGATGCCAATTGCAAGGATAACCTTATTTTTCGGCAGCGGACTGGCGACGACGGTCTTAGGTTTACCCTTATTCATCCGATGCTGAGCGGCATACCAGCGGCTGATTTGTGACAGCACGACGATGGCCAGCAGCGCGGCCAGGACGAACCACGCAACGTTGCCTTTGCCGTAAGGGGCGATAATCACTGCCGCCAGCAGTGGACCCAGAGAGCTACCAAAGTTACCGCCGACCTGGAACAGTGACTGCGCCAGCCCGTGACGGCCGCCGGAGGCCATACGCGCCACGCGCGAAGATTCCGGGTGGAACACCGAAGAGCCGGTACCCACCAGCGCGGCGGCGAGCAGGACCATGCCGAAACTACCCGCCAGCGCCAGTAAAACCAGGCCGCAGAGAGTGAAGCACATGCCGACTGGCAGCGACCATGGCATAGAGTGTTTATCGGTCCAGTAGCCGACCACCGGTTGCAGCAGCGAGGAGGCCAGCTGGAAGGTGAGGGTGATCATCCCAATCTGTACGAAGGTCAGAGAAAACTCAGACTGTAGCAGCGGGTAAATCGCCAGAATCAGCGACTGGATCATATCGTTCAGTAAATGGGAAAGGCTGATTGCGCCCAGAATACCAAACGAAGTGCGTGCTTTTTGCGGCGCAGCAGCGGGGCCGGATAAGGGTTGAACGGTCTGATTCGTCGCCATAGGATCACTTAGAGAATGTTATTGTGGATGCAGGTGGAATTATTATCTGACTAACATACCTGCCACTCAGGTTTGAAGGAAGTCTCAATTCGGAAAACATATTTGTCTGACGGCGTAACTCGCTATACTTTCGACACTTGTTTATTGAGTCAGGGAGAGAAAAATGCATTTTTTAAAACGGGCGGTGGCGCTGGGGCTATTCGCCGCGTTGTCGCTGGGAAGTTTATCTGTACAAGCTTATGAGCAGGACAAAACCTATAAAATCACTATCCTGCATACCAACGACCACCATGGTCATTTCTGGCGTAATGATTACGGCGAATACGGTTTGGCGGCGCAAAAAACGCTGGTGGACGGTATTCGCAAAGACGTTGCCGCTGAGGGTGGCAGCGTGTTGCTGTTATCCGGTGGGGATATTAATACCGGCGTGCCGGAATCGGATTTACTGGATGCAGAGCCTGATTTTCGCGGCATGAACCTGATTGGTTATGATGCGATGGCGGTGGGCAACCACGAGTTTGATAACCCGCTCAGCGTGCTGCGCCAGCAAGAAAAACTGTCTAAGTTCCCGTTCCTCTCCGCCAATATTTACCAAAAAAGCACCGGCGAGCGTCTGTTTAAACCGTGGGCGCTGTTTAAACGCGGGGGATTAAAAATTGCCGTCATTGGCTTAACCACCGATGACACGGCGAAGATAGGCAACCCGGAGTATTTCACCGATATCGAATTCCGCAAACCGGCGGACGAGGCCAAACTGGTTATCCAGGAGCTGCAGCAGAACGAAAAACCGGATGTGATTCTGGCAACCACCCACATGGGCCACTATGACAACGGTAATCATGGCTCTAACGCCCCGGGTGATGTCGAAATGGCGCGCAGCCTGCCCGCGGGATCGCTGGCGATGATCGTCGGTGGGCATTCGCAGGATCCGGTTTGTATGGCATCAGAGAATAAAAAACAGGTTGATTACGTACCGGGCACGCCGTGCGCACCGGACAAACAAAACGGGATCTGGATTGTTCAGGCCCATGAGTGGGGAAAATACGTCGGCCGCGCGGATTTTGAGTTCCGTAACGGTGAGATGAAGCTGGTGCACTATCAGCTGATCCCGGTCAACCTGAAGAAGAAAGTGACCTACGATAACGGTCAGAGCGAGCGCGTGCTCTATACGCCGCAAATCCCGGAAAACCCGCAGATGCTGTCGCTGCTGACGCCGTTCCAGAATAAAGGCAAAGCGCAGCTGCAGGTCAAGATTGGCAGCGTGAACGGGCATCTTGAAGGCGATCGTAGCAAGGTTCGTTTTGTTCAGACCAATATGGGCCGTTTGCTGCTGGCGGCGCAAATGGCGCGCAGTAATGCTGATTTTGCCGTGATGAGCGGCGGCGGTATTCGTGACTCCATCGAAGCCGGGGACATTACCTATAAGGATGTGATGAAGGTGCAGCCGTTCGGAAACGTGTTGGTGTATGTCGACATGAGCGGCAAGGAAGTGACGGAATATCTGACCGCCGTGGCGCAGATGAAACCGGACTCCGGCGCCTATCCGCAGTTCGCCAACGTCAGCTTTGTGGCGAAAGACGGCAAGCTGAATGATTTGAAAATCAAAGGCGAAGCGGTCGATCCGGCGAAGACCTACCGTATGGCGACGTTGAGCTTCAACGGCACAGGTGGTGACGGCTATCCGCTTATCGACAGCAAACCGGGTTATGTGAACACCGGTTTTATCGATGCCGAAGTGCTGAAAGAGTATATCCAGAAGAATTCACCGCTGGACGCGGCCGCTTATGAGCCGAAAGGCGAGGTGAGCTGGCAGTAACGCGTGAGGCGCTCCCCGGTGACGCTCCGCTGACCGGGCTACGTACAGGCAGAATGGTAGCCTGTAGCCCGGACAGGCGCATCGCGCCGCCTCCGGGGAGGGGCGCATGTGCCAGCACTGATTATCGGTTCATGGGCGCTGACTGCAGGTTAATCGCGGCGGGCGATGTCGGCGAATTTGGCATCGAGAATTTTTGCTAAATCGCTGGCTGCCAGCTCAATATCCAGCCCGCGCTTGCCGCCAGAAATATAGATAGCGTCAAATGCCTGCGCCGGAGCATCAATCAGCGTGGGTAGCCGTTTCTTCTGCCCAAGTGGGCTGATTCCGCCGACCAGGTAGCCCGTCGTACGTTGGGCTACCATGGGATCGGCCATATCCACCTTCTTTGCCCCCAGGGCTTTGGCCACCTTTTTCAAATCCAGCTGCCCGGCAACGGGCGTCACCGCTACGGCCAGATGCTTCATATCCCCGTTGACCGCGACCAGCAGCGTCTTGTAAACCTGATCTGCGTTCAGCCCCAGTTTACGCACCACTTCATCACCGAAGTTGGTTTCGCTGGGATCGTGATCGTAGCTGTGGATCTTAAAAGCGATTTTGTTTTTTTCGAGTAACTTAACGGCGGGAGTCATACTTATCCTTCTTACCAACCGATCTTACGTGCAGTCAGCATACGCCTGTTGAATGTGTAAAAAATAGTACCATCTTGCGCAATAGTATTGGCAGTGATGGTCACTTTGAGCGACAATCGAACGATCCGGAATGCAAATTCCGGGATAATAATAATGATGAAATTCCTCTTTGACGGGCCAATAGAAATATTGGCCATTTTTTTACGTCAGCATATCAGGCAGATTCCCTTCACCGTATAAATGCAGCGCCCCGACGGCGACAACATAGCGCCCCGGTGGCAGCGCCAGCAGCGTCTCTCGCCACGCCTGGTTACGCTGGTGCATGAGCACATCGTACAGCGACTGGCTAAAAGTCGTGGGTAACGTGGTCGCCCCTTTGGCGGGCGGCTGCTCAAGCCACCAGCCGATCATCACCTGCAAAAGACGTGCGTTTGTGCGCCAGTGGGTTAGCGTATCTTCCAGCAGTGCCAGCCCGCCATCCGGGAGATCGCGCAGCAGCGCTATCTGGCTCTCGGTTCCTTCGAGCTCCATCACCGGTACGTGGCTCTCACGTGCGGCCATCAGCAGTTGATAATCGATACCGTAATCCGGGCGTAACCCCAGCTTTTGGGCCTGCGTTGCCTGCAAGACCATCGCGACCTGCCAGAGCGGCTGGCTGTCAAACAGCGAGGTCGACAGCCCGAGCTCAGCGGCACGCGCTTCCAGCTCGACGATCTGCTCCGGGGTTAAACGTTCGCTTAAGGGAGGATTGACGGGCAGGCTACTGAAGGGCGTTTCGTTCCCGGTAATATCAGCCTCGACGATGAGGGCGTCGGCCTGCTGAATCTTTTTCAGCAGTCTGGCGGGAGGGGGAGACATATCGCGGGTGCCCATATGGATACTGCCGACCAGATGCAGATAGCGCTCTCCGGGAAGGGTAATATCCAATGCAGGCCAGGAATAAGACGAGCCGACGGCGGCTCGCCACAGCATTTTAATCCGGTTTAACAGGCCCATACGCGCTCCGTAGTGTGAAGCGTTCATGCTAGCGTGTGGGAAAGAGTGGCGCAAGGGCAGCCAACAGCAGGCCTGCGTCAACAGCGGAAAGATTCTTATCGGTGTTATAAAAATAACAGCTTCGTTTTGTCTGTTTATTTCCGCAACGACGTTTTGATAATTTTGTCTATTTATATCAACAAGATGACTTTTGATCATGCGCTGAGGAATGGGAGTTTTTTCTCAAAATAAAGTAAATTGTGATAATAAAATAAAAAAACTGTAACGAAAAATAAACAAAGTGCTTCTATATTGGCCCCTTCAATTTTTGGGGGGGAAGTGTCATGCGTAACTGGAGTGAGCCTAAAAAGAATAAAGCCCATATCGAACTGATCCCGATGATCGATGTGATGATGTTTTTACTGGTTTTCTTTGTCCTGATTAGCCTGAATGTGATCCCGGCTTTAGGCCTGAAAACCCAGCTGCCATCGGCCAGCAGCGCCCAGCAGCTTAAACCGCAGAAAAAAGCCATTATCACCCTCGGTGCCGGTGACCAGCTGCAGCTTGATGGTCAGGCGCTGGTCCTTGATGCCCTGGTCAATACCCTTAAGCAACAGCAGCAGGAAAACCAAACCACCACCATCATCGTGAACAGCGATAAAGAGGTCGCAGTGGAACGCCTGGTTGCGGTGATGGATACCTTGCGTCAGGGCGGTTTCTTTTCCATTTCTATCGCGACACGGAAGCAGTGATATGTATCTGCTTTATCGTTCACGTCACCTTGTTAGCTGGCTACCCGCATTAGTCATCGCCGGATGTTTACTGTTCGTCAGTCAGCAGGCGGTCCTGCAGGTGAAACCGCATTACGACGATGCAGTGATGGAACTCTCGCTGGCCGAACCCGAACCACCGCAGCCAGAGCCCGTCCCGGAGCCGCAGCCTGAACCACCGCCGGAACCTCAACCTGAGCCGGAGCCGATAGCTGAACCCATCGTTCCTGCCCCGGAACCCATCATCCAGGCCAAACCGGTTGTGAAGCCGAAGTCAAAGCCAAAACCGGTTCAGGAGAAAGCCCCGAAGCCGCAGACGCGTGTGGCACCGCAGCCCGCCGTCGTACGCAGCCCGGTGAGCCAACCCGCTACGCAGCCGGCTCCCCCGGCGCCGAAAGCCAACGCGCAGGCGGTGGAAAACGGCTATCTGCAGGCGCTGCGCCGTGAGCTGGAGCAGCGTAAACGCTACCCGAGCGGCCGGCAGGCTTCGCTGGAGCGCCCGCAGGGCAATGTTGAGGTCTGGCTGGAAGTTGACCGCAGCGGCAGGGTGCTGGCCTCCGGTATTGCCAACAAGGCCCCGAGCATGTTGCTCAATCGCGCTGCGCTCAGCTCCTTACAAAGTATCAGCCAGCTGAAGCCCTTCCCTGAAGAAGCTTTTGCCGGACAAAGAACCAAAAAATTTACCGCGACGTTTAATTATCAGGCGCCATAAAGCCTATTTAATCATTTGTTTTTGATAGGAAAAGAAATGAAAAAGTTTAATTACTCTGGGATTGCGTTAGCTGTGGTATCGGCAGTGTTATCGGGTTCAACGCTGGCAGCGGAAAGCAGCGATGTTGGTGAGATTAACGTCAAAGGGCAATCGCTCGGCGGCGGTTTGATGGTGCAGGAAGACAGCAGTAAAGCGCGCTCCACCCTGACGAAAGAAGCGATGGAGAAAGCGCCCGGTGCCAGCAATGCCATCGACATGCTCAAGTATACGCCGGGGATGAACGTCAACAGCAATGATGCCAGTGGCCTGAGCGGTATCGACTACACCATGCGTGGGATGAACTCGGATCAAATCGGCCTGTCGATGGACGGCATTCCGATTAACGACTCGGGTAACTACGCGGTTTATCCCAACCTGTTAGGTGATGCGGAAAACCTTGAGCAGATCTTTGTCACCCAGGGCTCTTCCGAAGCTGACGGTCCGCATATCGGCTCCAGCGGCGGTAACATCGGCCTCGTCACTAAGCGCCCGTCAAAGGCGTTCGGCGGCTTCGTCAAGCAAACTCTGGGCAGCCATAATCTCAGTAAAACTTTCGCCCGTCTGGAAACCGGTGAGTATAACGGTTTCAGCAACTGGCTCTCTTACTCGCACACTGAAGCCAAAAAATGGCGTGGGGAAGGGCGTAACTATTCCGATAAGTTCGAAATGAACTCGTTGTACGAGGATGGTAACGGCAACAGCAGTAATCTGATCATGAAGTATAACCGTCAGGATAACAGCAATTACAATACCTTAAGCAAAGCGCAGTTCGAAGAAGATCCGCGTCAGGATTACTCGACCACGCCGGTCTATAACAACAAAGGTCAACTGAGCAAATACTACAAGCTCAACCGTAACCCGTTTGAAACCTTCACACTCTCTTTCTCACAGCGATTGCAGCTGCGCGATAACCTCGCATTGACCGTTCAGCCCTATTACTACTGGGGTAACGGCGGTAGCTTTACCGGTCAAACGGCCTCGGTGCTCTCTAACACCTCCGATAAAGCCGGGCAGTACGATCTGAGCAACTTAAGCTCCAATACTTACTATCGGCCTTCATGGACTCAGACCTGGCGACCGGGCGTCACCACGAAATTGAAGTGGGATATTAACGACGAGCACAGCCTCGATGTCGGCTACTGGTATGAGCGTGCGCGCCAGTCGCAGACTCAGCCGTTTATCGGCATTCAGGATGATGGCAACCCCGCGAACGTCTCCGGCACACCTGGAGGATCCGATCAGGTAAAAGATGCCAACGGCAACACGGTGCAGGGTCGTAACCAGTACACCATTACTCCGGCGCAAAAAGTATGGCTGCAGGATACCTGGTTTGTCACACCTGACTGGACGCTGGTGGGAGGGCTTGCATATCAGTACGTTGAACGTATTGGTGATAACAAAGGCAGCCTGTATAACGCCCCGGAAAAGCGTAAGGCCACCTACCATGAATTTCTGCCGAACTTTAGCATCAGCTATAAGCCGGATATGGAAAACCAGCTGTTCTACAACCTGACCCGCAACATGCGTACGCCGCCCAACTATGTGCTCTACAACGTGGGCGACTCCATCAGCACCAAACCAGAGCTGAGCTGGAACCATGAACTGGGCTGGCGTTTCCAGCGTGAAGATATGCTAATGAGCGCGACGCTTTTCTATATGCGCTATACCGACCGTCAGATTTCGACCACCAACGCTGACGGTGACTACGAAATGATGAATATCGGTAGCGTCGAAAGTAAAGGCATGGAGCTGGAGTGGAGCGGTAAGCTGCCGTACAACTTCAACTACTACACCTCTTATACCTATACCCATTCCGAACAGCAGGACGACATTGTCAGCAACGGTGGTAATCCGCTGCCAACGGCGGGCAAAACGGTGCCTAACGTACCGAAAAATATGATCAACATGTCGCTGGGCTATGACGATGGCCTCTATTACGGCAGCTTCGGTGGCAAATATGTCAGTTCGTTCTACGGCGATTTGACCAACGACGAAAAAATCGGTGGTCGCACGGTATTTGACGTCGCCGCGGGCGTTCATCTGCCGGTGGACAAAAAGATTGTTAAAAGCGCCACCCTACGTTTTGGCATCGATAACTTGTTCGATAAAGAGTATCTGACCTCAGTACGTTCGACGACCTTTAACGCGGCGCCTTACGACGGCGTGAAGGCCAGCACCCCCTATTACAACGTCGGCGAAGAGCGCACCTTTAGCGTTTCGCTGGAAGCAACCTTTTAACTAACCGGAGGGCACTTTGATGGATGCCAATCTGATTCACGACCTTATTTTCTACGTCATGTATGCTGCGCTGGCGATCGCCGTCGTGATACTGGTTGAACGCGGACTCTACTTTTCGTGGGCTCAGCGACAGGCTCTGCGCTTTGAGAAAGCGCTGACGCCGGACATCCGCCGCGTGGCGGACCTGCCGGCATCGCTGACCGGGCGCAATAGCCTGCCGTTGACCATTATTCAGCCAGTGCTGGAGAAAAAGCTGGTGGCGGAAGACCGGGAAGCGATGAGCGACCTGATTGACGCTCAGTATCTGTTGAGTAAACCGCAGATGTCGCGAGGGCTGTGGATGCTTGAAACCGTGGTGACCGCCGCGCCGCTGTTGGGGCTGCTGGGGACGATTCTGGGGATTATGGATACTTTTAAGGCACTCTCTGCTTCTGGTGTTTCTGATGCCAGCATGGTTTCCGCCGGAATGGGTACCGCGCTGTACGCGACGGGGCTGGGGATCGCGATAGCGCTGCTGTGTCTGATGGGCAATAACTACCTGCAGAGCCGTATGGAGCGCATTAATGAACTGTTGAAGGTGCTGCTTATTCGTGCCGGAAGTCCGGTCAGCCGCCCGGAGCAGGGTAACCGCCGCTGGGAAGGCAGCGAGGCGCAGCGCTATGCCTGAGCATCGTCGACGTGCGCGGCCGGGAGGCCGCCTGATTAACGGGCTGGCGGGCGGCTGGATGTTGTTAAGTCTGCCGGCGCTGGCGGAATTCTCCATACCGGGCTACGAACTGGTGTACAACGCCCCGCAGGAAACCACGCTACAGGATAATGACCTGCGCAATGCGGCAGAGGTCTGGCAGCAGATGTTTGACGCGGCGCAGAGCCATATCGATCTGGCGCAGTTTTATGTGGCGAATGAAAAAGGCTCTTTGCTAGACGGCGTGCTGAAGCATCTGCGGGCCGCCGGAGCGCGCGGGGTGAAAATTCGCTTTCTGATGGAGAAGAAGGGCGTTGATCTTTCAACGCCAGACACGCTGGCCGCGCTGAAAACGATCCCGAACCTTGAACTGCGTATTATTCCGTTTCACCAGTTGACCGGCGGTATTGTCCACGCCAAATATTTGCTGGTGGATGGCAAAGAAGCCTTTGTGGGAAGCCAGAATTTTGACTGGCGTGCGCTGGAACAGATTCAGGAAACCGGTTTACGCATCAGCGATGCGCAAACGGTACGGCAAATTCAGGCTATTTTCGAGCAGGACTGGCAGGCACAGGCCCTGCTTGCGGAGGATAAGCCGGTGCCGAAGTTGGCCTGGCAGGCTCCTGATTCGGTTCCGCACGGGAATTATCTGGTGGCCAGCCCGCGCGATTATAACCCGCGAGGGGTCATTGATTCACAAGTTGAACTCCCGCGCCTGCTGGATAACGCGAAGTCGCGGATCCGGGTACAGGTGATGGACTACGCGCCGCTATCGTGGGGGGAAAAGGGGAGCCGTCCTTTTTATGCTCCTGTTGATAACGCCTTGCGTAGCGCGGCAGCTCGCGGGGTGCAGGTTGAACTGATGGTCGCCGACTGGAATCTGAAAAAACCGGATGTATTCTGGTTAAAGAGCCTCTCTCTGGTGCCTAATGTTCAGCTGAAGGTGGTGACGATTCCTCCTGCCAGCCTTGGGTTTATCCCGTATGCCAGGGTGGTTCACAGCAAGTTGATGACCATCGATGGTGCGACGGCGTGGGTCGGCACCAGTAACTGGAGTGGGGGATACTTCGATAATTCGCGCAACCTTGAGCTGGTGCTGAATAATGTGCAAATGGCGCAGCGAATAGACGCGCTCTACGACCAGCTGTGGAACAGCCGTTATGCGGAGCCGATAAAGATTGATTTTGATTATCCGACTCCGCATCCGGGCCGTGAGCACTAAATCCCCCGGTAGCGTTGGCTGACCGGGCTACAGGGTCATTGCGGTCAGGTAGCCCGGAATACAGGATGACTGTGTTCCGGGATACTTCCCGGTTTATGATTTCGGCTTAAAGCGCAGGAGCCGGTTTGCGTTGCTGACTACGGTAATCGATGAAAGCGCCATGGCTGCTCCGGCTACCACCGGGTTAAGCAGGGTCCCGGTTAACGGCCATAAGATCCCGGCCGCAATCGGGATCCCCAGGGCGTTGTAAACAAAGGCGCCCAGCAGGTTCTGCTTCATGTTGCGCAGCGTGGCTTTAGAAATCGCCAGCGCATCCGCCACGCCGTTCAGACTATGGCGCATCAGGGTGATGGCCGCCGTCTCAATGGCAACGTCGCTCCCGCCGCCCATCGCAATCCCGACATCGGCCTGGGCCAGCGCCGGCGCATCGTTGATGCCGTCACCGACCATTGCCACCTGATGCCCCTGGCTTTGTAGACGTTTAATCGCATCGGCTTTGCCGTCCGGCAGCACGCCGGCGATAACTTCATCGATGCCCGCCTCTTTAGCAATAGCGTTGGCGGTCGTTGGGTTATCCCCGGTTAACATCACCAGACGATAGCCCTGGCGGTGCAGACGAGCCAGTGCGGTGACGCTGTCGCTACGCAATGGGTCGCGAATGGCGAATAGCGCAGCAGCCTGACCGTCGACTGCCAACAGCACCGGCGTCGTTCCCTGCGATGCCTGAATAGCGATTTCACTTTCCACGGCCGCGGTGGCGATTTTTTGCTCATTGAGCAGCGCCTGGTTGCCGAGCAGCAGAGTATGGCCTTCGGCCTCGCCGCTCACGCCCAGCCCGCGAAGAGTGCGGAAGTTGTTGACTATCGGCAGCTGGCTATCGGCGGCTTTCTCAATAATTGCCCGCGCCAACGGGTGGCTGGAGCCTTGTTCCAGCGCGGCGGCAAGGCGCAGCACGGTGGCTTCATCGGCGCCGGCGAAGGTTTTCACCGCCACAACCTGCGGTTTACCTTCGGTCAGGGTGCCCGTTTTATCAAAGACAATCGTATCCAACTGGCTGGCACGCTGGAGCGCATCGGCGTCGCGAACCAGTACGCCATATTCCGCCGCGCGACCGACGCCGGAGATTATCGACATTGGCGTTGCCAGGCCCAGAGCACAAGGGCAGGCGATAATCAGCACCGTGGTGGCGATCACCAGAGTGTAGACAATTTGCGGTGCCGGCCCGAAGAAGTACCAGATTGCGGCGCTGAACAGAGCGATAGCCACTACGGCGGGCACGAAGATGGCGGAGATTTTATCCGCCAGCTGGCCGATTTCCGGTTTGCTGCTTTGCGCCTGACGCACCATGCGGATAATCCGGGCAAGGGTCGTCTGGCTGCCGACGGCACTGGCGGTAAACAGTACGCTGCCGTCCTGGACTACGGTGCCCGCATGGAGCGTGTCGCCATCTGTTTTCTGTTGTGGAATCGGCTCGCCGGTCAGCATGGCTTCATCCAGCCAGGCTTCTCCCTGGCTTATGACGCCATCAACCGGAACCCGGTCACCGGTGGTCAAACGCAGGGTCATTCCCGGCTGAACCTCGGCCAGCGGTACGCTTTTTTCACCCTCCTCGGTGACAACCCGCGCCGACGGCGGCGTCAGGTCGAGCAGTTTTTCCAGTGCTTTTGAGGAGCGCTGGCGGGCGCGGGCTTCCAGCATATGACCGAGGTTAATCAGGCCGATAATCATTGCGCTGGCTTCATAGTAGAGATGCCGGGCCTCCATCGGGAACCACTGCGGCCACAGGTTAACGCTCATGGAATAGAGCCATGCCACCCCGGTTCCCAGCGCTACCAGCGTATCCATGGTGGCGGTGCCATTTTTCAGGCTTTTCCATGCGCTACGATAGAAATGGCCACCGGCAAAGACCATCACCGCCAGGGTAATCAGACCGATAACCAGCCACAGCGAACGGTTATCATCGCTGACCATCATGTTGTCGCCGATCATCCCCCAGACCATGACCGGCACACCCACCAGCAGGGCGACAATCGCCTGCCAGCGAAAGCGCTTCATGGTGGCGATGGCGGTTTCCTGCTGACGTTCGCGGCGTTCCAGGTCATCTTCGATCGCTTCTGCGCCGTAGCCTGCCTTCTCCACCGCCTGAACTAATTCTGCGGCGGACGCGCTGCCCATAATCAGCGCAGTGCGTTCCGCCAGGTTGACCCGTGCCTGTACCACTCCCGGCACCGCGGCGAGCGCGTTTTGTACCCGGGAGACACAGCTGGCGCAGCTCATGCCGTTGATCAGCAGCTGTTGACTGTCATCTTCGTCATGGGCTGCCGGAAGCTCAGGAGAGGCCGCTGTCAGTGCTTCCGACGGGATTGTTGATTCTGCCAGCGGTTTAGCCTTTGGGTGGCTGAGCTCCGCGCCATATCCGGCTTTCTGGATAGTGTCGATTAACGCCTCAGCGCTGGCGCTACCGGTCACGTGTGCTTCGGTGATGGTGACATCTGCCTGTTCAACGTCAGGGCGCTGTTCCAGACTCTCTTTGACGCGTTTGACGCAGTGACCGCAGCTAAGGCCGTCGAGCGTCAGGTCGATAGTTTGTGACATAACAAACTCCTTTATTACGTGGATGAGCTAACTGTGATAAAGGTTAAACCTTCCAGCAAGGGGAAGGTCAAGGCGTTTGTTTGAGGTGGGTGTTATTAGTGTTCCAGCGCAATCGCGCAGACATGTTCCAGAGAGGAAAGGTGGCTGTACAGTTCGGGTAAGGTCATTTTTTTTCTAACGATCACTTTGAGGTTGACCTCTATTTTTCCTTTTTTGACATCGCGAATCGTGATGGTTTCGATAATGTTTTTTTGCTGGGTAATACCCTCTATTAGGGTTTTCAGACCAGATTTTTCATCAAGAATGATGCGTATTTTCACTTTACCGGGTGACTGATTTTTAGTTTGTAAAAAGATGACGAGATAACTGAGCTTGATTGCCAGCAGGAATAATCCCGTGGCGAGAAGGGCATGAAGATAAAAACCGGCGCCGCTGGTAATGCCTACTCCTGCGGAAGCCCATACTATTGCCGCTGTCGTCAGCCCGGATATTGCATCATCCCGGCGGTGGAGGATCACGCCCGCGCCGAGAAATCCGACGCCGCTGATGATTTGTGCCGCCAGGCGCATCGGGTCGCTCCGGATATTGGCGGAGATCTCAGCGTAATACTCTGCTGATTGGATCGAGACGATCGTCAGGACGCAGCTGGCCACGGAAATAATCACGCAGGTTTTAAAGCCAACCGGTTTACCTTTTGATTCTCTCTCCAGGCCAATGATGCCGCCAAGAATAAAAGCCACGCCAATTTTGCATAGCGTAATAAAAATAGATTCCCCTGCGCCGGATAAGATGACCGCCAACGTATTCATTTTTCCTCCGCAAAAAACTGCCCGCGAAGCACCTGATATTCCTCTTGCCAGCGCTGGAATGTCAGGCGCTGTACCGGTGAATATAGTGTTCGAGCAGCGCCAGAAGATGGTTGTTATCGATAGTTTCGAGAATGCGTATTGTCGCGCCTTGCGGCTCGGGAATGCCGACGTCCAGGCGCAGACCGTCACGCCCATAGCGGCAGGTCATACCGCGAGTCATACCTTCCAGGGAGACGTCGAGGTAATCTTCTGTCGTCGTCGCCATAGTCGGATCAAGTAACCAGGCAACGGTTAAAGCATCATGGATCCAACAGCCGGGCAGGTTGCGGGTCTGCATCGAGTAGGTGATCCACGGACGAATAGTCTGGGCCAGATAACAACTCAGCGCGTTTTTTACCGCCGTCAGACGATCCAGATCGCTATGGAGCATTTGCGTTTTCGTGGTGACATCCATCGGAACCAGTGTGATAGGCGCACCGCTGGTAAGTACACCGTGTGCTGCTTCAGGATCCAAACCAAAGTTTGTGTCCTTTATATAGCCCGCAACGTTGAACACTCCTCCCATGATCACGATGTTTTTAACCTTATGAACGATTTCGGGATAGAGTTGCAGCGCCATCGCTACATTTGTGAGTGGCCCGGTGGCAATCAGCGTTATCTCGCCGGGATGGTTGCAGATTAGCTCGCCGATGGCCTGAGGTGCCAGAGGCTGCACGGCCTGGTACGTAGGCGGGGTGGGGACGTCCGACCAAAGCTGGCGTAAACCAGAGCGATCCACGCCATGATCGAGTTTTTCGCGCCAGGGCTGCGGGTCTTCTCTGAGGGCTCGGGCGGCGCCGCGATAGACCGGTACGGGAATGTCTAACTGCTGGACGAGGCCTTTGGCGACGGCGTAGCCAGTTTCTACCGGCGTATTGCCTGCCACAATAGTGATCATTTCCAGGGTGATTTGCGGTGCGGCAATCGCCAGGGCTAGTGCCAGACCGTCATCGATATTGGCACCCGGAACGCCATTCCCTGGATCGCAGTCGATAATCACGCGCATGGTTTTATTTTCATCTTGTCTCAGGTTGTACTTCATGTCCCTGGCAGCCACACGACTCTCCCACTCGTAAATAAAACTCAAATTCAACGCGGCGAACTTTCCCATCCCAGTTTTTCAGCATGTCTATCGCCGCCCGGGCCATTTTGTCTACGGGCTGGCGGACGGCCGTTAAAGAAGGGACGTTGTAAGCCGATTCTTGTGTTGCGTTAAAGCAGACCAGCGCCACATCCTGGGGAACTCGCAGCCCGTGTTCTGCCAGCGCGCGTAAGCAGCCGAGCGCTTGCTGCTCATTGGTGGCGAACAGCGCGCGCGGAGGCTTACCCTGCAACATTCGCTTTGTCGCTTCGTAGCCTCCAGCCCGCGTATAGTTGGTTGAAAAAATCCAGGCCGGGGTGACTGCGAGCGACGATTCTTCCAGCGCTAGCTGCCATCCCCGAATACGATCCTGGGTGTTGAGCATTTCACGCGGGCCGCAGATAATGCCGATATCGCGGTAGCCGTGATCGATAAGATGTTTTGTCACCTGCCAGGCCGCCAGCTGTTCATCCACCTGAATAACGCTGACGTTTAATCCCGCATCGACGCGATCCAACATCACGCAGGGCGTGCCGCTTTGCTCAATCAGTTCAATATACGGATGCCGGTCAACGCTGGTATAAATCAGACCATCGACCTGGCGATTAAGCATGTTGTTGATCAGTTCACGCTCACGTCCGCTGTTGTCACCTGCATCCCCCAGCAGGAGAACTTTACCGTCAGCGAACGCTTCACGCTGCAGGGCGTGCGCCATGGAGGCAATAAACGGGTTCGAGATGTCCGGGGCCACCAGCCCGTAGGTTTGCGTGCTCCCCGAGGCCAGAGCGCGGGCGATACCATTGGGCCGGTAACCGGTTTTCTTAATCGCCTGCAACACGCGCTGTCGAGTCGCTTCAGCGACCGGGCGCGGACCGTTATTAATCACGTAACTCACG
This sequence comes from Klebsiella sp. I138, assembly GCF_051131765.1. Classification (NCBI taxonomy): domain Bacteria; kingdom Pseudomonadati; phylum Pseudomonadota; class Gammaproteobacteria; order Enterobacterales; family Enterobacteriaceae; genus Klebsiella; species Klebsiella sp. I138. Next base: position 2,816,574 of record NZ_CP180447.1, on the reverse strand, counting down.
ACAGCGACAGATGTACCCGCCTCTTTTGCGACATCGGAACGTGTTACGCGTTGTGAATGTGAATGTGATTGGGTCACGGGGCACCTACCTGGTTGAGTTCAGAGCATTTTCTTTTCTGCACAGCATAAGGTGTTGTAACCCAAAAATCTTTGGTAAAGAACGCGCATCCATCGTTCTCCTCGCTCAAATTGCATCCTCGGGTAAATTGAGATCCCGTCCGCGCGTCTCCGGGGCGAAAAAGGTCGTCACCAGACCAATGGCGGCCATCAGTGAAAAATAGACTGCGATCGGCCACCAGTGTCCGTAGAACGAGAGCAACGCCGAAGCTACCAGCGGCGCAGTACCACCCGACATAATTGAGCCCAGCTCTTTGGCGAAGGCCATTTTGGTATAGCGGTTTGTCACGCCAAAAAGCTCAACGCCCCAGGCTGCCTGGACACCGAAAATACCCAGCGAAGCGAGCCCCATGCCGGTAATAATAGTGGGGATAACAATCCACGGCTCGCGGGAATCGAGAAGCATAAAGGCCGGAAACGCGTACAGGATCAGTAACAGACAGAACCAACGATAGATGATGCGTCTGCCGAAGCGATCGGAAAGCCAGCCCGCCAGTGGAATAATGGCAAACCCCAGAATCGACGCGATAAATACCGCCACCGTCGGGACCGATTTATCAACCATCAGAACCTTGGCGACATAGCCAATGATAAAGCCCTGAGCGAGGTAGGACGGGCCATTTTCACCAATGCGTAAGCCGACCATCGTCCAGAACGCACGGGTGCGCCGCCAAAAGCTGCGGGTGTCGTGCTGTTTCAGTTCCTGGCCGCGGCGCAACGATTTTTCACGTTCGGCCTTGAGAAGCGCTTTTTGACGCTCAAAGACCGGTGTTTCACGGATATGGCGGCGAATGAAAAGCGCCGTTGCGGCGATAAGAATGCTGCAAAGGAAGGGAATACGCCATCCCCAGCTGAGCAAAGCATCTTTGTCCATTTGCAAGACGATGAGCCAGACCAGAGAGGCCAGTAAAGTGCCGCTGTTGGAGCCAAGAGCAATAATGGAAGAGACCAGTCCGCGGCGCTTCACAGGGGCGTATTCACCGAGCATCACCGTGCCGCCTGAGAGTTCTGCACCGGCCCCCAGTCCTTGAGAGAATCGCAGAATAACCAGACACACCGGTGCCCATACGCCAATCTGGGCGTAGCTGGGTATTAAGCCGATTAACATGGTTGAGAATCCCATCAGACCGATGGTGACGACCATGACAATTTTCCGCCCGTGGCGGTCGCCTATCCAGCCAAACAGCAACGCGCCGATGGGGCGAGCAATAAAACCAACGGAATAGGCGGCAAAGCTGGAGAGAAGCGCCATGACAGGGGTGGCATGCGGGAAAAAGACATCGCCAAAGATAATACCGGCGGCAAGCCCATAGAGGGCAAAATCGGCATATTCCATCGTCGTACCTAACCAGCAGGAAAATGTCGCTCGCCAGAATTCGCGGCGCCCCTCAGGGGTTTCCAGGCGCTCCTGGGCAGCCTGCTGGCCGTCAGTCAGGGGAACAGAGGATGAATGCGTGTTCATAAGAACTCCTTGAAGTAAGCTGTCGGCAAAAGCCGCAGGTTTTAACTCTTCGTGTTCTACTCGCGTAGATATTGTATTTTTCTCGCAGATTAATAAATCTACCCGCGTAGAATTAAAAGTTAAAAGAGTCAAAACTGCGAAAGCGATCACTTATAACAGTCGATTGTTACAGAAAATGATGCCCCGGACGCACTACGGTGAAAGGAGGGGGATTCTAAGGTATCGAGCGGTAGGCGATGGAGGGAAGTGGGTTATAATGATGCTCTGTAGGCGGTCAACCGGCGGAGGAAAAATGAATATCAGCGATGTGGCAAAAAAAACCGGCTTAACCAGTAAAGCAATCCGTTTTTATGAGGAGAAGGGGCTGGTTACGCCGCCACTGCGTAGCGAAAATGGCTATCGTAGCTACAGCCAGCGGCATCTGGATGAGCTGACCTTACTGCGCCAGGCGCGTCAGGTCGGGTTTAATCTTGAAGAGTGCCGCGAACTGATCTTTTTGTTTAACGACCCGTCGCGGCACAGTGCGGATGTTAAGCGCAGAACGCTGGAAAAAGTTGCGGATATTGAACGCCATATCAGCGAGCTGCAAAATATGCGCACGCATCTGCTGGCGCTGGCAGAATCCTGTCCCGGCGATGACGGCGCAGACTGCCCGATTATCGACAACCTATCCGGCTGCTGCCATCGCAAGGCACAGGCTTAGCGTCGCGGCGCCGCGGCCCGGATCCGCAGCGTAATACCTTCGACGGCCAGCACCTCAACGTGGCTGCCTGCGGCAAGATCTTCATCGGCCATCACCGGCCATGAACTGTCTCCGACGCGCACGTGACCATGCCCGTTGACCAGCGCATTTTCCAGGGTGAAGACGCGGCCGATCAGCTGCTTCCCTCGCTGGTTGAGCTGCGCGTCAGCCGGTTTCTGGCGCGCCACCTGCCTGCGCAGCCAGTGCGACCACAGCCAGGCGGCCAGCAGGGTCAATGCGGCAAACAAGGTTCCCTGCCACTCCCAACCAAAAGGCAGGGCCCAGGCCAGTAGCCCGGTGACCACGCCGGCGACGCCGCTCCACAGCAGGTAGCCATTGCCGCCCAGCATTTCCGCCGCCAGCAGCAGCCCGCCGAGGCTCAGCCAGAAAATATGCGGATGGGCGAGAATGAGCGCGATCATGATTTTTTCCGTTCGCCAGAACCTTCTTTAATAAGCTCGCTGATACCGGCGATTGACCCCATCAGGCTGCTGGCATCGAGCGGCATCATCACCACTTTGCTGTTGTTAGCAGAGCCAATTTTCTGCAGCGCATCGGTATATTTCTGGGCAACAAAGTAGTTAATCGCCTGAATGTCGCCGCTGGCAATGGCTGAGGAGACCATCTGCGTGGCACGCGCTTCCGCTTCCGCAGAACGCTCGCGGGCCTCGGCCTGCAAGAATGCCGACTGGCGTTCCCCCTCCGCTTTCAGGATCTGCGACTGCTTCTCCCCTTCGGCTTTCAGAATTTCAGCCTGGCGTATCCCCTCGGCTTCGAGAATATAGGCACGCTTAGTTCGTTCGGCTTTCATCTGTGCGTTCATGGAGGCAATAAGCTCCGCCGGCGGGCGCACGTCGCGAATTTCGACGCGGGTAATTTTAACGCCCCACGGGTTCGTCGCATCATCGACAATATGCAGCAGGCGGGTGTTAATGCTGTCGCGCTGGGAGAGCATTTCGTCAAGCTCCATCGAGCCAAGGACGGTACGAATGTTGGTCATGGTCAGGTTGACGATGGCCTGCTGTAAATTGCTGACCTCATAGGCCGCTTTGGGGGCATCAATAACCTGGATGAAGCACACCGCATCAATAGTGACGTTGGCGTTGTCGCGGGAAATGACCTCCTGGGAAGGAATATCAAGCACCTGCTCCATCATATTAATCTTACGACCGATGCGATCCATAAACGGCACCACCAGGCTTAAGCCCGGCTGCAGCGTCATGGTATAGCGACCGAAACGCTCAACGGTCCACTGGTAGCCCTGGGGGACAATTTTTACGCCGGCGGTCACAATAACCAGCGCGACGAAAATGAGTACAGGGATAAAAATCAGCATCAAAAAACCTCCTGTTTTATTGCCTGATGACGCGTCAGATAAAATGACGCATGTTTAAATTGAGTATATCTTTCTCCTCATCCAGGCGAAAGGAAACTGGAGTAAACTAGCCGGGTTGTAGGAAAAAAGTGGAACAATAATGAAGGAAAATAACGCTATTTTGCGTCTTGAGAATGTCGGCTTCCAGGTCGACGAGACGGTTATTCTTAATAATATAAATCTTCAGCTCCGGGCCGGGGAATTTAAGCTGATTACCGGTCCTTCCGGCTGCGGAAAAAGCACATTGCTGAAAATTATCGCCTCGCTGCTGAGCCCCACTACGGGACAGATTTATTTTGCAGATCGGGATATTACTGCGCTATCGCCGGAGACCTACCGCCAGCAGGTATCCTACTGCGCGCAGACCCCGGCGCTGTTTGGTTACTCGGTTTATGACAATTTGATTTTTCCGTGGCAGATCCGCCATCAAAAACCGGACCCTAACGCGCTGATCGCCGATTTACAACGCGTTGGTCTTGCTGAAAATACGCTGGAAAAATCAATCAACGAGCTCTCCGGTGGAGAAAAACAGCGGGTTTCACTCATCCGTAATTTGCAGTTTTTGCCACAGGTATTGCTGCTCGATGAAATTACCAGTGCGTTGGACGAAAGCAATAAACAAAATGTTAACGATATTATTCATCGCTATGTGACGGAAAAAAATATTGCGGTGCTGTGGGTCACCCACGATCATAATGAAATTGCTCATGCTGATGAGGTGATTACGTTGCAGCCTGCGAGTGGCAGCGTGCAGGAGGTGTCTCATGAACGGGCATAATATTACCAACGAATCGCTGGCGCTGTCGATGGTGCTGGTACTGGTGGCGATAATCGTGAGCTACCGGGAAAAGCTGGCGCTGGAAAAAGATATCGTCTGGAGTATTTGTCGGGCGGTGGTGCAGCTGATTATTGTCGGCTACGTCCTGAAATATATCTTTAATGTCAATCACGCGCTGCTGACGCTGCTCATGGTGTTGTTTATTTGCTTTAACGCGGCGTGGAATGCGCAGAAGCGCAGCAAATATATCGATAAGGCCTTCCTGTCGTCATTTATTGCCATAACGACCGGTGCCGGGCTGACGCTGGCGGTGCTGGTCTTTTCCGGCTCCATTGCTTTTGTGCCGATGCAGGTGATTCCGATTGCCGGGATGGTTGCCGGGAATGCGATGGTGGCGGTCGGGCTGTGCTACAACAATATGGGGCAACGCTTTAACAGCGAGCAGCAGCAAATTCAGGAGAAGCTTAGCCTGGGGGCAACGCCGAAAATGGCGGCCGCCGGGTTAATTCGCGACAGTATTCGCGCATCGCTTATTCCGACTATTGATTCGGCCAAAACGGTGGGGCTGGTGAGTTTGCCCGGTATGATGTCAGGGTTGATTTTCGCCGGGATTGATCCGGTGAAGGCAATTAAGTATCAGATTATGGTGACGTTTATGCTGCTGTCGACCGCCAGCCTGTCGACGATCATCGCCGGGTATCTGACTTATCGTAAATTCTTTAACGCCCGCCACCAGCTGGTGGTGACGCAGTTGAAAAAGCGCTCTTAGCGTGTGCCCCGGAGGCGGTGCTGCGCACCAGTCCGGGCTACAGGGGCGATGATTCCGGGCAGTGTCCGGGCTACAGGATGAGACGCGTAGCCCGGTCAGCGAAGCGCCACCGGGAAGAAGTGCGGGGCGTGACGATCAGTACAGCAGCGAGTACAGCTGGCGGCGGTATTTCGCGGCCAGCGCATCACCGGTTCCGAGCGCGGCAAGAACCTCTTGCAGCAACTTGCGCACCTGGCCGTCACCGGCGCCTAAATCTTTCTGCAGGTGGCTGAACAGCAGCGCCAGCGCTTCTTCGTTGCGGCCAACCTGGTGCAGCTGCAGGGCCAGTTGAGCGGCCAGCGTTGCATCTTCCGGGTTTTGCTCAACCTGCTGCTGGAGCAGCTGGATTTCCGGCGTATCAGCCGCCTTTTTTAACAGCTCAATCTGTGCGACCAACCCCTGATAACGGGTGTCCTGATCCTGCATCGGGACGGCTTTCAGCACCGTTTCGGCTTCATCAGAGCGTTGCAGCGCGATCAGCGCTTCCGCCAGCAGCAGGCCAATCTGGCTGTCCTGGTTCGACAGCTGCCACGCATCTTTGAGCAGCGGCAGCGCTTCAAGATAATTTTCCTCTTCCATCAACGCCAGCGCCTGCTGAGCTTTGAGCTCCTCTTCACGCGGCAGGACTTTATCCAGCAGCGCACGGATAGCTGATTCCGGCTGCGGACCTTCAAAACCGTCTACCGGCTGCCCGTTCTGGAACAGATAAACCGTCGGGATGGAGCGCAGGCCGAACTGCGAGGCGAGCATTTGTTCTGCGTCGCAGTCCACTTTTGCCAGCGTAAACTGCCCGTTATATTGCGCAGCCAGCCCTTCCAGAACCGGTGTCAGCTGCTCGCAGTGTTGGCTGCGTGCTGACCAGAAATAAAACAGCACCGGCGCAGTAACGGATTGCTCCAGCGTCTGGTGCAGGTTAGCTTCGGTAATATTGATAATATTCTGTACTGACATGAGCGCATCTCTTTAGTCTATTTTGGGTATACATGGGGGCGGCAGCCGGAGCTTCAACTCAGCCCTGGATAATTTTGTCCATTAGTCGCGTCGGCAGCAGGCGTTTGAGCAACGCTACCGCATGGGTGACGAGCGTCACCGGGTAGCGCAGTTTCGGTTTATCGCTGGTAAAAGCATGGCGTACTTTTTCCACCACCGCCTCCGGACCGAGGGTAAAACGGGCGGCGATACCGGGATTTTCCACCGGCTTATCACGCTGCGTTTGGTTGACGTTGGTGGTAAAACGGGTGCTGATGGGGCCGGGCTCAATCAGGCTGACCTTAATGCCGCTGTAGCGCAGCTCCATACGCAGCGCATCGGACCAGGCTTCCAGCGCATATTTGCTGGCCGCGTAGGCGCCGCGACCGGGACTGGAAATGATCCCCATCACCGAGGAGGTCATCACGATACGGCCTTCACCGTGCGGCTCCATGGCCGGAAGGAGGAGCATCGTCAGCTGGTGTACGCCAAAAAAGTTGGCGGAAAACTGCGCTTCCATTTGCTGACGGCTGATGGTGGGGAGCGGGCCATAAACACCGTATCCGGCGTTATTAAACAGGCCGAAGAGGCGATTGTTGGTCAGAGCGATGACCTCCGCAGCGGCGCGTTCAACGCTTTGCGGATCGTCAAGGTCCAGCAAAATACCGGTCAGCCCGAGTTCCTGCATCCGCGCCACATCGTCTGCTTTACGGCAGGCGGCCAGGACGTTAAAGCCCTGGCGTTTCAAATCGAGTGCGCTTTCAAGACCAATACCGCTGGAACAGCCTGTTATTAAAACCGATTTTTGCATAACTTTACCTGCAAGCGACGCCTGAGAATCAGGAGTCATGATTAACTAAGGGAGCCAGCCGGGTTGCCATCCAGTCGGCAATAAAAGGCTGGGCATCGCGATTGGGGTGAATACCATCATCCTGCATCCACTGAGGTTTCAGATAGACCTCTTCCATAAAAAAGGGCAGCAGAGGAATATCAAATTCTTTGGCCAGAGCCGGATACAGGGCGCTAAAGGCTTCATTATAACGACGGCCATAGTTCGCGGGCAGGCGAATTTGCATCAGCAACGGCTGGGCGTTGGCCGCTTTGATATCCTGAATAACGGTGCGCAGGGTTTGTTCTGTTTGCTGCGGCGGGAAACCGCGTAGCCCGTCGTTGCCGCCCAGTTCGACCAGCACCCAGCGCGGCTGGTGCTGTTTGAGCAGGGCTGGCAGTCTTGCCAGCCCTTGCTGCGAGGTGTCGCCGCTGATGCTGGCGTTGATCACCGGCGTCGTGGCCTGCCATTTATCATTGAGTAGCGCAGGCCAGGCGGCGCTGGCCGCCATTCGATAGCCGGCGCTCAGGCTATCGCCAAGAACTAATAGCTTGTCTGCTGCCATGGTGCGGCAGGCAAAAAAAATCAGAAACAGGAAAGGCAAATGCCAGCGGAAAACATACTTGAAGTTCATCATCTTAAGAAGTCCGTCGGTCAGGGAGAGCATCAGCTTTCCATCCTTACCGGAGTTGAGCTGGTTGTCAAACCGGCGCAGACCATCGCCTTGATTGGCGAGTCGGGATCGGGGAAATCCACGCTGCTGGCGATACTCGCCGGGCTGGACGACGGCAGCAGCGGCGAGGTTTCCTTACTCGGCCAGCCGCTGCACACGATGGATGAAGAGGCGAGGGCGCGACTGCGAGCCAGGCATGTTGGCTTTGTCTTCCAGTCGTTTATGTTGATTCCAACCCTCAATGCGCTGGAAAACGTCGAGCTTCCGGCGCTGCTCCGGGGCGAGACTGATAATCAAAGCCGGGGCAGTGCCCGGGCATTGCTGGAACAGCTTGGGCTGGGTAAACGCCTTCACCATCTGCCGGCACAGCTTTCCGGCGGTGAGCAGCAGCGCGTGGCGCTGGCGCGCGCGTTTAACGGCAGGCCTGAGCTGCTGTTTGCCGACGAGCCAACGGGTAATCTTGACCGCCATACCGGCGACAAAATTGCCGACCTGCTGTTCTCGCTCAATCGTGAGCACGGCACCACCCTGATTCTCGTTACTCACGATCCGCTGCTGGCGGCACGCTGCGATCGGCGGCTGCGTCTGGTGGACGGTCAACTGCGGGAGGAAGCATGATTGCCCGTTGGTTCTGGCGCGAATGGCGTTCGCCCTCGCTGCTGATTGTCTGGCTGGCGTTGAGCCTGGCGGTAGCCTGCGTGCTGGCGCTGGGGTCGATAAGTGACCGGATGGAAAAGGGACTTAGTCAGCAGAGTCGCGAGTTTATGGCCGGGGACCGGACGCTGCGTAGTTCCCGCGAGGTGCCTGCTGCATGGATTGACGAGGCGCGCAGGCTCGGGCTTACCGTTGGGGAACAGCTGAGCTTTGCTACCATGACCTTTGCCGGCGATACGCCGCAGCTGGCGGACGTGAAGGCGGTTGACGATACCTATCCGATCTACGGCAAGCTGGACACCCAGCCGCCGGGCCTGAAACCGCAGGCCGGAAGCGTGCTGCTGGCCCCACGTCTGATGGCGCTGCTGAATTTAAAGACCGGTGATACCCTGGACGTCGGCGATGCCACATTGCGCATTGCCGGTGAGGTGATACAAGAGCCAGATGCCGGGTTTAACCCGTTCCAGATGGCGCCCCGGCTGATGATGAATACCGCCGACGTGGCGAAGACGGGAGCTATACAGCCAGGCAGTCGCGTCTCGTGGCGCTATAAATTTGCCGGTACCGCACCGCAGCTCGCGGCCTATGAACAGTGGCTGCTGCCCAGGCTGGGAGCGGAACATCGCTGGATTGGTCTGGAGCAGGATGACAGCGCCTTAGGTAAATCCCTGGAGCGCTCGCAGCAGTTTTTACTGCTTTCCGCGCTGCTTACGCTGCTTCTGGCAGTGGCGGCAGTCGCGGTGGCCATGAGCCATTACTGCCGCAGCCGCTACGATCTGGTGGCTATTCTTAAAACGCTTGGTGCCGGACGCGCGCAGCTGCGTAAACTTATCGTTGGTCAGTGGCTGCTGCTGCTGGTGCTGGCGGCGGTAGCCGGCGGGGCGATGGGCGTAGGTCTGGAACAGATTCTGCTGGTTATGCTGAAACCGGTGCTCCCGGTGGCATTGCCTCCAGCCAGCGGTTGGCCGTGGCTGTGGGCTATCGGCGCGATGGTGGTGATTTCGTTGCTGATGGGGCTGCGGCCTTATCGCCTGCTGCTGGCAACCCTGCCGCTGCGGGTGCTACGGCAGGATATCGTCGCTAACGTCTGGCCGCTGAAGTTCTATATCCCGCTGGTGTGCGCGATTGTGGTTATTCTGCTGGCGTGGCTGATGGGTGGAAGTCCGCTGCTGTGGGCGGTCCTGGCTGGCGCGGTGGTGCTGGCGCTGCTGTGCGGCGTGCTGGGCTGGGGGCTGCTGTGGATACTCAAGAGGGTGACGCTGAAGGCGCTGCCGCTGCGTCTGGCGGTGAACCGTCTGCTGCGTCAGCCGTGGTCGACCCTGAGCCAGCTGGCGGCGTTTTCACTGTCGTTTATGCTGCTGGCGCTGTTGCTGGTGTTGCGTGGCGATCTCCTCGATCGCTGGCAGCAGCAGCTGCCGCCGGAAAGCCCCAATTACTTCCTGATCAACATCGCGCCGGAGCAGGTCGCCCCGGTGAAAGCGTTCCTTGCCGGGCATCATGTGACGGCGACCGAATTTTACCCGATTATCCGCGCACGCCTGACGCAGATTAACGGCCAGGCGGCAGAGAGTAATAAAGATGAGGCTTTGAACCGTGAGCTGAATCTGACCTGGCGCAGCGAGCGGCCGGATCATAACCCGCTGGTGGCCGGCAGTTGGCCGCCTGAAGCCGGGGAAGTGTCCATTGAAGAGGGGCTGGCCCAGCGGCTGGGGGTGAAGCTCGGCGATAGCGTGACCTTCACCGGCGATACCCAGGAGTTCAGCGCGAAGGTAACCAGCGTGCGGAAGGTGGACTGGGAGAGCCTGCGGCCAAACTTTTTCTTTATCTTCCCGCCGAATGCGCTCGACGGACAGCCGCAGAGCTGGCTGACCAGCTTCCGCTGGGATAACGGCAATGCGCTGCTAACCCAGCTTAACCGCGAGTTCCCCACGGTCAGCCTGCTGGATATTGGTGCCATTCTGCGTCAGGTGGGCCAGGTGTTGACTCAGGTCAGCCGGGCGCTGGAGGTGATGGTGGTGCTGGTGACCGCCTGCGGCATCCTGTTGCTGCTGGCGCAGGTTCAGGTAGGGATGCGTCAGCGTTATCAGGAGCTGGTGGTCTGGCGTACGCTGGGGGCCGGGAAATCATTGCTGCGTACCACGCTGTGGGCGGAGTTTGCGCTGCTTGGCGTGGTGTCCGGGATTGTCGCCGCGATTGGTGCGGAGGTCGCGCTGGCGATGCTGCAAACCAAAGTCTTTGATTTCCCGTGGACGCCCGACTGGCGACTGTGGGTGATGCTCCCCTTGTGCGGTGCGCTTCTGCTGTCGTTATGCGGCGGCTGGCTGGGGCTGCGCTTATTAAAAGGCAAGGCGCTGTTCCGCCAGTTCAGCCACTAGTTTTTTTGCATTTTGATGACGCGACGGGGAAATCTCCGTCGCGTTTTTTTTAAGCGCACAAAATGATAACTCACTGATTTTTAACAGCACTAAACATTAAAAACCCGACAACACGTCATGCCAAATCACGGTTAATATTCAACTGGAAACTATAAGGTTGCTTATTACTCAAGGAAAAAGCATGGCACATAAAATAAAAGCGCTGGCGATGACGATCGGCGCAGCACTGGCGTTAACCTCTTTCGCATCCCAGGCTGAGATTACGTTACTGAAACAGGACCCGCAGGCCGGCGATCCGCTGAGCCGGCTGAACTTTACCGTCGGCGGGAGTATTCGTCCGCAGTTCAACATGATGTCCGGCGACGGCGATAAAGGCTCATATAAGCGTAATGGTTTTGATGGCGGGACCCGTTTCCGCTTCGCCGCTGATTATTATCTGTTTGATGATATTAGCTGGATCAGCTACTACGAGCTGGGGGTGAATATTCCGGCGCTGTTTGACTGGGATAACCACTATGCTGAAGGCGCTAACAATACCACCCGCCGGATGCTCTATACCGGGCTGAAGAGCGACACCTGGGGGACATTAACCTACGGTCAGCAAAACAGTATTTACTACGATGTGGTCGGGGCGAAAACCGATATCTGGGATTACGACATGGTCGCCCAGGCACCGGGTAACGGGATCAACGGTGACTACGATGGTTCGTACCGTTCCCGTAATATGCTGAAGTATAAGAAAACAGCAGGCGACGTTGACCTTTATGCATCGTATCTGTTTGAAGATAATGAATATCTGCCGGGCAACGGTCTGCGCTATAAGCGTAAAGGCGGCGGCTCTGTGGGTGTGGATTATCACATCACCAAAGACCTGACATGGGGGACCGCGTGGAACTATACCCGCGCCGAGATGCGCGATCCGTCAACGTCAGACAATAAAACCTATAACCAGAATATCCTCGGTACGGCGCTGAGCTGGAAACCGGATAACTGGACCTTCTCCTTCGGCGGCGGCTGGTATCAGAACTTCCTGACCACCAAAAAAACCGATGTTAATGACTACTTCGCCGGGGATGCCTGGGGGATTGAGTACTTCGCCGGTTATACCTTCCCGATTGGCCAGTATGCGGTGAAAACTATTCAGCCGTACTTTATGGGCGATCGCCTGGAATATGTGAATGGCCGTAACTATCAGCGTATTGATAACGGTCTGGGGATCAGCTTCCAGCTGGATTATGGTTTCCGTGTTGACTATGAACACGTCTTTACGTCCAGCACTGACAACCTGGGTGATATGAACCTGGTACGTCTGCGCTACGACTTCTAAGCGATAACACCCCGCGCAGCGCCGTTTATTTCAGACATGCGCTGCGTGGGGATCTGTCGTCCTGAGGGCCGGGCAGCCTGGAAAGGCGCGTGAGCACCGCCTCAGGAGGCCGTTATTGTTTCTCCAGCCAGGACGCAACGTCGTGCCAGGTTCCGCGAAAGATAATTTTTTCCGCTTTTTTACCCAACTGATAGCGATACATCGGGTCGTAGTACTCTTTGAGTAGCGGCACCAGCCAGGCAAAATGCGCGTCGGTGCTCGCCGTACGTTGCTGCTCTGCCAGCGCCTCGTCGAGCAGGGCGGTGAGCTGGGCAAAACGCTGTAGCCCCAGGCGACGGCGAATGGCAAACAGACCGTGATGCAGATATTCGCTGTACTCCTGCCAGCCTTTTTCTTCGCCGTAAGCACTCATAAAATCCCGGTGCATACGATCAAAATACTCCTCCCGCAGGCGCTCCAGACGGATCTCAAACGGGTCTTCTACCACCGCCAGCGGCGATTGCGCCATTCGCTCACGCAGACGCTCCGGCAGATGATTGGCGCCGATCATATGTCCTTCATCTTCCAGTAACCAGCGGTGATGCTGCCCGGCTTTTTTCAACATTGCCACGGCCAGGTGGTTTTCAAACGTTGCCTGAGCGTGCTGTTCGCGCAAGGTCCGACCGAACGAGGATCCGCGATGGTGAGCGAGCCCCTCGAGGTCGATACCGTCGGGCCGGGAGCAGACCAACTGGGTCTTCCCGTTGCCGGTGCAACCCCCGATCAGCACTATCGGGCGTTGCACCAGTTCTTCGGTGAGCTGGATGGCGGCCTGGCGTAGCGCTTTATAACCGCCGACGATCAGCGGATATTCGATTCCGGCTTCACGCAGCCAGCGCTGCACGATGTGGGAACGCTGACCGCCCCGGGCACAGCACAAATAGCCCTGCGGGTAACGTAAACAGGCATCGCGCCACGCGGCGATGCGGCTTTCCCGAACCTCGCCGCTCACTAATCGATGTCCCAACGCCAATGCCGCTTCCGCTCCCTGACGTTTATAACAGGTGCCGACGGCAGCGCGTTCTTCGTCGTCCATCAGCGGCAGATTCAGTGCTGCAGGCAGTGCGCTTTGGCGGAATTCGATCGGGGCGCGGACGTCAATGAGTGGCGTATCACTGGCGAGAATCTCCCGAATATTTTGTTGTGACTGCACTAATTCCATCATGTAAACCGTTGTATCAATCGAGATGCGTATCCCCACGCGATAATCTGCCTATTGTACGCGGTGAGCGGTATGCAGAGTTGATTTTTCACGGCGTATCATTGAATAGTGCCAGAAATCCTTGAATTTCTGGGGCTGAATGGCTAAACAGCGAAGCGATATCCTGTACCGCTTTACCTGGGTGATCTTTGCGCCAGGCAAGACTCAGGGGGGACGGCGGGCGCATCGCTGGAATTTTTCTGGCAATCAATTCACCGCGCATGATGAGCGGCTGGCATAGTGGCTCGGGTAAAAAACCGATGCCTACGCCAGCAATATGCGCCGTGACTTTGGTTTCGATATCGGGGACGATAATCTCTTTCTGTCCGGGCAGACGCCAGGCAACGCGCTTCGTTAGCCTGCGGGCGCTATCTTCAATGTTTACCGCCGGGTAACGACGCAGTTGCGCTTCCGATAAAGGATCTGTTTGTTGGCTCAGCGGATGATGCGGCGCCATGACGAAGAGCCAGGTCACTTCACCCAGTGGTTTAACTGCAATATTTTCCGATAAAGCTTCAGTTCCGGTAACGCCAATTGCCAGCGAAAAGTCATCATGCAGCAGCGTATCCCAGACTCCCATATAGATTTGTCGCGAAAAATGAAACTGCGTAAAGGGATAGCGTTGAGTGAGCCAGGCAAGTAACTGAGCGATTGCCTTTGGGTTGTACATCAGGTTATTAACGACAATATTGACCTGACGCTCGACGCCGTCATTTATCTGCTGCAATTCTCCAGGCATGCTGTCAATCCACCCTAACCACTCTCTGGCCTGTGCCAGCAGGTGCATTCCGGCAGGGGTGAGCAGGACGCTGCGCGTCGTGCGAGAAAATAACGCCACGCCAGTGTTATCTTCCAACAGCTTAATGCGATAGCTGATGGTGGCGGTGGTTTTGTATAGCTTTTCCGCTGCTCTGGAGAAGCTGCCGGTCTCCGCGACGCTAACAAATGTGCGTAGTGTTTCGGGATCAAGCATTGCAACTCTCCTCGTAATTTAATAATTCACCGCTGATTTTTAAGTATTTTTTCACAATATCCTTTTCAATAATGTGGTTTAAATCAGGTTTTGGAAAATTATTCCAAATTACAGTTGATGTCACTTTTAGATGACTCTAGATTGACCGACATAGACGCCGATTCCCATTTTTCAGATGGGGGCACGGAACGGTTTTTAATGACTAAGGAACATGCAATGAAGCTTGAAGTATTGCCGCTGACGCGCGAAGCATTCCGCGTTTATGGAGACATTATCGAAACGGAAGGGCAGGATTTCTTCCATATCAATGATGGCAAAGTACAGCGCTTCCATGACCTGGCGAAGGTCGAGACGCTACAGCAGGAGCGGACGCTGATCAGCATTAACCGTGCGCAGCCAGCAGTACTGCCAATCGTTGTTACTGAGCTGGAACGTCATCCGCTGGGGACCCAGGCGTTTGTGCCGATGAAGGGCGAGGTTTTTGTGGTGGTCGTTGCGCAAGGGGGAGATGAGCCGGACATGAGCACTTTGCGGGCATTTATCTCCAATGGCCGTCAGGGCGTGAATTACCACCGAAATGTCTGGCATCACCCTCTATTTGCCTGGCAAACCGAAACGGATTTTTTAACCGTCGATCGCGGGGGAAAAGATAACTGCGATGTCGTGGAGATCCCGACCGTGGAGTTAAGCTTTGCGTGAGGTTACACGTGACGCTTGTGATTATCTTGCATAAGATGTGGGCGCTTTCACACTATTTATGCTCAGGTTTTGAGCCGGAGATAATCGAGGTATGACAGAAGTTAGAAGGCGCGGAAGACCGGGGCTACAGGAGCCTTCCGCGCAGAAAGGCGCACAGGCGCTGGAAAGAGGGATTGCGATACTGCAATACCTTGAAAAGAACGGCGGAAGCTCGTCAGTAAGTGATATTGCCCAGAATCTGAATTTACCGTTATCGACCACTTTTCGTTTGCTGAAGGTACTGGAATGTGCAGATTTTGTTTACCAGGACAGTCAGTTAGGTTGGTGGCATATCGGTCTTGGCGCATTCAATATTGGCTCAGCGTATATCCATAACCGGGATGTATTGTCAGTAGGCGGTCCTTTTATGCGCCGGCTCATGCTGATGTCAGGCGAAACGGTCAATGTCGCGATTCGCAACGGGAATGAAGCTGTATTGATCGGTCAGCAGGAGTGCAAATCGATGGTGAGAATGTGTGCTCCCTTGGGAAGTCGACTGCCGTTGCACGCTTCTGGAGCCGGGAAAGCGCTGTTGTATCCTCTCTCATCGGAAGAGCTTGTTGATGTCATTGTGAAAACAGGATTACAGCAGTTCACGCCGACGACGATTGTGGATTTACCCGCTTTGCAGCGAAATCTGGATGAGGCGAAAGCCTGCGGCTACAGCATCGATAAGGAGGAGCACGTGACAGGATTAAACTGTATTGCTTCAGCGGTTTACGATGACGTGGGGTCTGTGGTGGCGGCGGTTTCTATTTCCGGGCCAGCTTCCCGCTTAACCCCGGACCGCTTCGCCAGTCAGGGCGAGCTGGTGAGGGAGACGGCTAAGAACATCAGTACTGCGCTGGGACTGAAACCTCAGGCTGATTGATGGCTGATCCAACCCGCTCGCAGGAGCGGGACTTTTTTGACTTTGTTTAATTTTGGAAAAATTTTCCAATATAGCGAGGTAGTAAAAAATGGCAAAAATGAGAGCCGTCGACGCGGCAATGTATGTACTCGAAAAAGAAGGCATTACCACGGCTTTTGGCGTGCCTGGCGCAGCTATTAACCCTTTTTACTCTGCGATGCGTAAGCACGGTGGTATCCGTCATATTCTGGCTCGCCATGTCGAAGGTGCGTCTCATATGGCAGAAGGCTATACGCGAGCCACTGCAGGTAACATCGGCGTGTGTCTGGGAACGTCCGGACCAGCAGGCACGGATATGATCACCGCCCTGTACTCAGCTTCTGCGGATTCAATTCCTATCTTGTGCATTACTGGTCAGGCACCGCGTGCTCGTTTGCATAAAGAGGACTTTCAGGCGGTAGATATTGAATCTATCGCTAAGCCTGTCACTAAAATGGCGGTGACCGTACGTGAAGCGGCATTGGTACCGGGCGTTCTGCAACAAGCTTTCCATCTGATGCGCTCCGGAAGACCAGGCCCGGTACTGATCGATTTGCCTTATGATGTCCAGGTCGCAGAAATCGAATTTGATCCCGAGCTGTATTCACCGCTCCAGGTTTATAAGCCTGTCGCCACTCGTCCGCAGATTGAAAGAGCGCTGGAGATGTTAGTCCAGGCCGAACGCCCGGTAATTGTTGCCGGCGGTGGGGTCATTAACGCCGATGCCGCAGCCCTGTTGCAGCAATTTGCTGAAATCACCCATGTACCTGTGATTCCGACGCTAATGGGCTGGGGGTGTATCCCTGACGATCACGAACTGATGGCCGGGATGGTCGGTTTACAGACGGCGCATCGCTACGGCAATGCTACGTTACTGGCCTCCGATCTGGTCTTTGGCATCGGTAACCGCTTTGCTAATCGTCATACTGGCTCGGTAGAGAAGTACACCGCAGGCCGAAAAATTATCCATATCGATATCGAACCTACCCAGATTGGCCGCGTGCTGTGTCCGGATTTAGGCATTGTCTCTGATGCGAAAGCGGCGCTGACCCAGTTGGTTGCCACCGCGCAACAGATGCAAAAAGAGGGCCGCTTGCCGCGTCGTGGGGACTGGGTTGCCGAGTGTCAGGAGCGCAAACGTACGCTTTTGCGTAAAACGCACTTTGATAACGTACCGGTCAAGCCGCAGCGCGTCTATGAAGAGATGAATAAAGCCTTTGGTCGCGACGTGTGCTACGTCACCACTATCGGTTTGTCACAAATCGCCGCCGCGCAGATGCTGCACGTATTTAAAGAGCGCCACTGGATTAACTGTGGCCAGGCAGGACCGTTGGGTTGGACGCTTCCTGCTGCGCTAGGCGTTTGTGCTGCAGATCCGGAACGTAAGGTCGTGGCGATTTCCGGTGACTTCGACTTCCAGTTCCTGATTGAAGAGCTGGCTGTGGGAGCCCAGTTCAACATTCCTTACATCCACGTGCTGGTGAACAATGCTTATCTTGGCTTAATTCGCCAGTCGCAGCGTGCATTTGATATGGATTATTGCGTCCAGCTGGCGTTTGAAAATATTAACTCCAGTGAAGTCAACGGCTACGGTGTTGACCACGTTAAGGTTGCGGAAGGTCTTGGCTGTAAAGCTATTCGCGTCTTTAATCCGCAGGATATTGCACCAGCGTTGGAAAAAGCCAAAGCGTGGATGAAAGAGTATCGCGTTCCGGTGGTTGTCGAGGTGATTCTCGAACGCGTGACCAATATCTCAATGGGCAGCGAGCTGGATAACGTAATGGAGTTTGAAGACGTTGCCGATAGCGCTATTGATGCGCCTACCGAAACCTGCTTTATGAAATACGAATAATGAGGTGAGTCTATGTTGCGCTTTTCTGCCAACCTGTCAATGCTCTTTCTGGAATATGATTTTCTGGAACGCTTTGATAAAGCAGCGGCCTGCGGTTTTCGCGCCGTCGAATTTATGTTTCCGTATGACTATACGCCTGAAGTCTTAAAGAAAAAGCTGAATGATAACCAGCTTGAACATACTTTACATAACTTACCCGCGGGTAATTGGGCGGCAGGAGAGCGTGGTGTTGCCTGTATTCCTGGTCGTGAAGCGGAATTTCGTGATGGGGTAGATGCGGCGATCCGTTACGCCAAAGTATTGGGCAATCGAAAAATTAACTGCCTGGTTGGTAAAATACCAGAGGGTTTCCGCGAAGAGAATATTCGTACCACTCTGGTGGCGAATTTACGCTTTGCCGCCGCAGCTTTGGCGCAGGAAGGTATTACTCTGCTAATTGAACCAATTAATTATTTTGATATGCCCGGTTTCTATCTGAACACTACTCATCAGGCATTGGCATTAATCGATGAGGTGGGAAACGATAATTTAAAAATTCAGTACGATATCTATCATATGCAACGGATGGAAGGGGAGTTAACCCATACGATGCAAAGCTATGCCGATCGTATTGGTCATATACAGATCGCGGATAACCCAAATCGCGGCGAGCCGGGTACCGGAGAAATAAATTATGACTATATTTTTAAATTTATCGATAAATCAAACTATGACGGTTGGGTCGGTTGCGAATATAAACCGTTGAGTACCACTGAAGCGGGACTGACATGGTTTAACCATTATCGCTAAAGTTTAATTTATCTTTGGGCAATATTTGTTATTTCTGATTCAGGGTTATTTCCTCTGAAAAAGGAAGGGATAGTTATTGCCCAAATAAATCAAAACACAAAATCTATGAGGATACTTATGAAACTGGGATTTATTGGACTGGGTATTATGGGCACGCCGATGGCAATTCGACTTGCTCAAGCAGGCCACGCTCTGAATGTCACGACTATCGGTCCGGTGGCCAGTGAGTTACTTTCTCTGGGCGCTCAGCATCTGGAAACAGCAAAGCAGGTTGCAGAGCAGGCTGAGATCATTTTTATCATGGTCCCGGATACGCCACAGGTTGCTGAAGTTCTGTTTGGTGAACACGGCTGTGCTAAAGCGGATCTGATGGGAAAAACCATTATTGATATGAGCTCGATTTCACCGATTGAAACCAAATGTTTTGCGCAGCAGGTGCGTGATTTGGGCGGTGATTTTCTTGATGCCCCGGTATCAGGTGGGGAGATCGGGGCCCGGGAAGGGACACTCTCCATTATGGTTGGCGGCGACGAGCACGTTTTTGCCCGCGCGAAGCCTCTGTTCGATATTTTGGGTAAAAATATTACCCTCGTTGGCGGCAATGGTGACGGACAAACCTGCAAAGTCGCTAATCAGATTATCGTTGCACTGAATATTGAAGCGGTCTCAGAAGCTCTGGTCTTTGCTTCTAAAGCCGGAGCCGACCCGGCTCGCGTTCGTCAGGCTCTGATGGGCGGCTTCGCCTCTTCACGTATTCTGGAGGTTCATGGCGAAAGAATGCTGAACCGAACGTTTAATCCTGGCTTTAAAATTTCGCTCCATCAAAAGGACCTTAATTTGGCGCTGCAAAGTGCTAAAGCGTTGGCACTTAATCTGCCTAATACTGCAACGTGTCAGGAACTATTCAATACCTGCGCTGCAAACGGTGGCAGTGAATTAGATCACTCGTCTTTAGTTCAGGCGTTGGAATTAATGGCTAATCATAAAATATCTTAATGAGAAAATGCTGCTGATTACAGCGGCATTTTTAAAATTCAGGCGTATAACTCAATGTGGTGAGTTTATGGATACTATTAATAAAACCGGTGTTGAGTATTGGAAAAAAATAGTTGTAGTAATGAGTCTGGGGTGGGTCGCAATATGGATTTACCGAACCGTATTAACACCTATTTACCCTGAAATTCAGGCTTCACTGGGCAATGTCAGTAATGCTGAAATTGGTGCAATTGCCAGTTTCTATTTTCTGGCCTACTGTGGAATGCAGATTCCCTGCGGAATTCTGGTTGATAAGTTGGGCCAGAAAATCATGCTGATGTGCGGTTTCTCGTTGTTTATTATCGGCACGCTGAGCATCGCCAATGCGGGAAATCTGACGTTAATTTATATCGGTTCATTACTTGCCGGTGCGGGCTGTGCCTCATTCTTTAGTTCTGCCTATTCGTTGTCATCGGCTAACGTTCCGCAGGAACGTCGGGCGCTGGCCAATGCTATTATTAACAGCGGTTCCGCTATCGGGATGGGGATTGGCCTGATTGGCTCGAGCATTCTGGTTAAAAGTATGCATATGGCCTGGCAAAACGTATTATTTATTGTTGCCGCAATTCTTGTTGTCATGCTGTGTATCTTTACCCTGGTTATTCGCCGCAAGTTGAAAGAAACCACCGCAGTGGAGAGTAAAAATAGCGGTGTGGCATCAGAACAGACAGAAGATAAACCCGCCCCGCTATTTTCACCTTTACTCTGTAGCGTCTACTTTCTCTATTTTTGTACCTGCTATGGATACTATCTGATTGTCACATGGCTTCCTTCTTATCTGCAGACAGAACGCGGATTTGATGGCGGTGCGATTGGCTTTGCTTCCGCGCTAGTGGCGGTTGTCGGGGTTCCCGGAGCACTGTTCTTCAGCCATCTATCGGATAAATTCCGCGATAGTAAAGTTAAAGTCATACTTGGACTGGAGATCGTCGCAGCAGCAATGCTGATGTTTACCGTGCTGTCCCCTAACACCACTATGCTGATGATTAGCCTGGTGCTGTATGGACTATTGGGTAAAATGGCCGTCGACCCGATCCTTATTTCATTCGTCTCCGAACAAGCATCAGCTAAAACATTAGGCCGTGCATTCAGCTTATTTAATTTCTTTGGTATGAGCTCAGCAGTCGTTGCGCCAACCCTCACCGGTTTTATTTCTGATATGACCGGTTCAAAAGAAATTAGTTTTGTCATGTCTGCTGGCCTGGTTATCACCGGAACATTATTGTTTGCGTTCATTACTTTGCGTAAAAACAAAATTCGCTCTAAAGCAATTCCAGTATAATAAAAATACATAATTATAATAATTTAGTTCCACATAGCTAAACCTACAAGCGTAATCCGATGCGTATTAAGAGGGTATTATGGAACAAAACCAAAGTATTTATAAAGCCAGAGGCTATAACGACGATCTGTTACCTAAGCTTGAATCTCAACGTAACTGGAGAACATTTAACTATTTTACGTTATGGATGGGCTCAGTACATAATGTTCCAAATTATGTGATGGTGGGCGGTTTTTTTATTCTTGGTCTTTCGACGTTTAGTATTATGATGGCAATAATACTGAGCGCATTTATTATCGCACTGGTTATGGTGCTTAATGGTGCTGCCGGTAGTAAATATGGTGTGCCATTTGCAATGATCTTAAGAGCCTCTTATGGCGTACGTGGCGCGTTATTGCCCGGTATCCTCAGAGGCGGTATTGCAGCCATTATGTGGTTTGGTTTGCAGTGTTACGCAGGCTCCCTGGCATTCCTGATTTTATTAGGAAAAATATGGCCGTCCTTTTTGATGTTGGGTGGGGATTTTAAGCTGCTGGGATTGTCATTACCGGGGCTGATTGCCTTTATGGTGTTTTGGTTGCTAAACGTGGCCATCGGTTTTGGGGGAGGTAAGGTTCTTAATAAATTTACCGCGATACTGAACCCCTGCATCTACATTGTTTTTGGTGGCATGGCTATCTGGGCTATCTCCCTGGTGGGAATTGGACCTATTCTGGATTATTTACCAACCGGCGTAGCGAAAGCTGAGCATAGCGGTTTCTTGTTCCTGGTCGTGATTAATGCTGTTGTTGCCGTATGGGCAGCACCGGCTGTCAGCGCCTCGGATTTTACCCAAAATGCGCGCTCGTTTCGTGAGCAGGCTCTCGGACAAACTCTTGGGTTGGTTGTGGCATATATTCTGTTTGCGATTGCCGGGGTGTGTATTATCGCCGGTGCCAGTATTCATTACGGTATGGATACCTGGAACGTTCTGGATATTGTACAGAAATGGGATAGCCTGTTTGCTTCATTTTTTGCGGTGCTGGTTATATTGATGACTACGATTTCCACAAATGCCACAGGTAATATTATTCCGGCGGGCTACCAAATAGCTGCTATAGCCCCAAAGAAACTAACGTATAAAAATGGCGTGTTAATTGCCAGTGTTATTAGTCTGCTAATCTGTCCCTGGAAGTTGATGGAGAATCAAAACAGTATTTATCTTTTCCTCGATATTATTGGTGGGATGCTCGGTCCGGTTATTGGGGTGATGATGGCGCATTATTTTGTTGTAATGCGTGGGCAGGTTAACCTTGATGAACTGTATACCGCGGCCGGTGATTATAAATATTTTGATAATGGTTTTAACGTCACCGCATTCTTTGTGACGATCGTTGCTGTTATCGTGTCGCTTGGCGGGAAATTCATTCCGCTACTTGAACCTTTGTCTCGAGTGTCATGGTTTGTCGGCGTTATCGTGGCATTTGCCGCCTATTCATTACTAAAAAAACGGGCGTTGCCGAGCAATCTCTCACGTCCGGATGCAGTTAGTTAATTTTATTATAGCCAGGATGATTTATTTCATGGATGAAACATCAATACCCAAAGCCATTCGTATTGTAGCCAGAGTGGATACAAACAGAATTATGGCGGGTTACTCGTCTGTACACATACAAGGAGTTTTATATGTCTTTTGATTTAATTATTAAAAACGGCACCGTTATTCTGGAGAATGAATCTCGGGTAGTCGATATCGCGGTTTCCAACGGTAAAATTGCCGCCATTGGTGAAAACCTGGGTGAGGCAAAACAGGTGATGGACGCGACAGGTCTGATTGTGTCGCCAGGCATGGTCGATGCGCATACGCATATTTCGGAACCGGGTCGTACGCATTGGGAAGGTTATGAAACGGGTACCCGCGCGGCAGCCAAAGGCGGCATCACGACGATGATCGAAATGCCGCTCAATCAGCTGCCGGCAACCACCGATCGTGAGACCATTGAGCTAAAATTCGACGCCGCTAAGGGCAAATTGACCATTGATGCAGCGCAGTTGGGGGGGCTGGTTTCCTATAATCTGGATCGCTTGCATGAGCTGGATGAAGTGGGCGTGGTGGGTTTCAAATGCTTTGTTGCAACCTGTGGCGATCGCGGTATCGATAATGACTTCCGTGACGTCAATGACTGGCAGTTCTTCAAGGGCGTGCAAAAGCTGGCCGAAATGAAGCAGACCGTATTAGTGCATTGTGAAAATGCGCTAATTTGCGATGAGCTGGGCGAAGAAGCGAAAAGAGAAGGCCGCGTGAGCGCCCATGATTATGTCGCATCCCGCCCGGTTTTCACTGAAGTCGAGGCTATCCGCCGCATTCTGTATCTGGCAAAAGTGGCAGGTTGCCGCCTTCATGTATGCCACGTCAGCAGCCCGGAAGGGGTAGCCGAAGTGACCCGCGCCCGTCAGGAAGGTCAGGATGTAACCTGCGAATCATGCCCTCACTACTTTGTTCTTGATACCGAACAGTTTGAAAAAATTGGCACACTGGCCAAATGCTCTCCGCCAATCCGCGATGCTGAAAACCAGAAAGGCCTGTGGGAAAAACTGTTCAACGGCGAGATTGACTGCCTGGTGTCTGACCACTCTCCGTGCCCGCCGGAAATGAAAGCTGGCAATATCATGCAGGCCTGGGGGGGGATTGCTGGTCTGCAAAGCTGTATGGACGTCATGTTTGATGAAGCCGTGCAGAAGCGAGGTATGTCCTTACCGCAGTTTGCCCGTCTGATGGCGACCAATGCTGCCGATATTTTTGGTCTGAAGCATAAAGGTCGTATCGCCCCGGGTAAAGATGCCGATCTGGTGTTTATCCAGCCAAACAGCAGCTATGTCCTGCAGGCAGAAGACCTCGAATACCGTCATAAAGTCAGTCCTTACGTTGGCCGTCAGATTGGTGCGCGTATAGCGAAAACCATTCTGCGTGGCGATGTGATTTATGACATTCAGGACGGTTTCCCTCATGCCCCAAAAGGCCAGTTTATTCTTAAACATCAGCAGTAATCGGCGGCCGTAATCCCCCGGTAGCGCTCCGCTGACCGGGCTACGGGCCTGATACTGTATGTGGGGTTCGTAGCCTGGACCGGCACATAGCGCCGCCTCCGGGAAATAAGCCGATCATTCCATGCTTAGCGCCTGTTTAGCGACAGGTGCTTTTTCAGGATTCGATCATGGTGGTATTTCCGCTAAATAAACGAAACACCCTGGCGGGATTTCAATGGTTCTTCTTTATATTCTGCAATACCGTTGTGGTACCGCCGACATTACAGTCGGCCTTTCAGCTACCTACCAGCGCGCTGATTACGCTCACCCAGTACGGTTTTATCACCACCGGTCTGGCCTGCCTGGCGCAGGCGGTGTTGGGCCATCGTCGGGCGATAATGGAAGGGCCTACGGGGCTATGGTGGAGTACGATCCTGACCGTTACCGTCGGTGAAGCCGCGCGGGGTACAGCATTCGACAGCATTGCGACCAGCCTGGCGGTTGGCATCGTTCTGTCTTCCGTTATGACTGTCATCGTCGGCGTAAGTGGCATAGGTCATCGTCTGGCAAAGCTCTTCAGCCCGACGGTGATGGTCTTTTTTATGCTGCTGCTTGGCGCACAGCTCACGACTATATTTTTCAAAGGGATGCTCGGACTGCCCTTTAGTTCGACGCAGGCTAACGTGGCCATTCAGCTGGTGCCGTTTGGCCTGGCGCTGGCGGTGATGATTCTGGTGCTGGGGATGATTATTTTTCTCCCTGACGGTATCGCCCGTTATGCCCTGTTGACAGGTACGCTGGCGGGTTGGGCAAGCTGGTATCTCTTGTTCCGTACTCCGCCCGCCACGGCGGCATCGGGCCCGATACACTGGCAGTGGTTCCCGCTTGGCTACGGTGGGGAGCTACGGCCGGGCATTATTCTGACGGCACTGCTGGCGGGGCTGGTGAATATTACCAACACCTACGGCGCAATTCGTGGTACTGATATTTTTTACCCCGAACAAGGAGCCAGCAATACCCGCTACCGACGTAGCTTTATTATCTCCGGATTAATGACTTTAATCACGGTTCCGCTCAGCGTGGTGCCGTTTTCTCCTTTTGTTTCGTCGATAGGATTATTAACCCAAACCGGAGAAACCTCACGCCAGCCGTTTATTATCGGCTGTCTCTGTTGTCTGTTAGTTGGGCTCTTTACGCCGCTGACCCATTTTTTTACCACGCTGCCGCTACCAATTAGCAGTGCGGTAATGCTGGTCTCCTATCTACCGTTGTTATATTCCAGCTTATCTTTCAGTAAACAAATTACCTTTACCGCGAGAAATATCTATCGGCTGGCTCTGCCGCTATTTGTTGGCATTTTTTTAATGGGCTTACCGCCGGTGTATCTCCAGACGTTGCCCCTGACAATACGACCACTATTAGGTAACGGCTTATTAATTGGCGTGCTGCTGGCGGTGGTCATGGAAAATCTCATTCCGTGGGATCGTATTAAGTAATGACATCAAAAAAGGATGAACAATGAAAATTATTATTGCTCCGGACTCTTTCAAAGAAAGCGTGAGTGCCAGCCGCTGTGCCCAGGCGATTAAGGCGGGCTTTGCCTCTATTTTCCCACAAGCGGAGTGCATCTGTCTGCCGATTGCTGACGGCGGAGAAGGGACGGTTGAGGCAATGGTTGAGGCCACCGATGGCAAAATGGTGATGCTGCCGGTGATGGGGCCGATGGGAGGCTTTGTCGGGGCCTTTTATGGTATGAGCGGTGATGGTCATACCGCGTTTATCGAAATGGCGGCGGCCAGCGGGCTAATGCTGGTTCCTGCCGGAAAGCGCAACCCGCTGCTGGCCACTAGCTACGGTACCGGCGAGCTGATTCGTCATGCGCTGGACGCCGGAGTACGCCATATTATTCTTGGCATTGGCGGTAGCGCCACGGTAGACGGTGGAATGGGTATGGCTCAGGCCCTGGGGGCGCGTTTTCTTGATGACACCGGCGAGAGCGTCGGCCTCGGCGGCGGCGCATTAGCGCGGCTGGCCAAAATTGATTTGCGCGACCTCGATCCGCGCCTTAGTGAATGCCGGATTGAAGTTGCCTGCGATGTCGATAACCCACTGCTCGGTGAACGCGGTGCGGCGGCCGTTTTTGGCCCGCAAAAAGGGGCCAGCGTGAAGATGGTTGCCGGCCTTGAGAGCGGTTTAAAAAATTACGCTCAGGTGCTGCTGACGGCAACGGGCCAGGATGTGACGGTGATTGTCGGCGGCGGTGCGGCAGGCGGAATGGGCGTAGCGGCCTGCGTATTCCTTGGCGCAGCGCTGAAGCCGGGTATCGATATTGTGATTGAAGCCGTTCATCTGGAGGAAGCGCTGCGCGATGCGGATCTGGTGATTACCGGAGAAGGGCGGATTGATTCTCAAACCGTCGGCGGCAAAGCGCCGATTGGCGTGGCGCGGATCGCCAAAAAGTACGGCATACCGGTTATCGGTATTGCTGGCGTATTGGGTGACGGCGTTGAAGCAGTTCATCAGCATGGTATTGATGCAGTATTTAGTATTTTACCTGCACTTGCGCCGCTGTCTGAGGTATTGGATCACGGTGAGCAGAATCTCTATGCCTGCGCGCGCAACATTGCCTGTACGCTGAAACTTGGCCAGAAGATCTCCGGCTGAATAAAAAATGCCACGGTTCTCACCGTGGCAAAATCCAACATAGCTAAATAAAAAAAGTGAACATTTCCGCTGCAATCAGATCTCAACGTCGCGGTTGCAATCTTTCGAGTAGATATAGCTAAACGCCTCGCGCCCGACACCGTATCCTGCCTGGAGTGAATAAGCGCCCATAAAAATGTAATCGCCTTTCTTCACCGGAACCCAGTTGTTGTCGAGGTTATAAACGCCCTGGCCGGAAAGGATCAAGGCGCCATGCTCCTGCACATGGGTTTCGATATAGCCGTGGCTGGCTCCTGGTGCAAATGAGAGAATATGCATGTTCATATCGAAGCCCAGTTCTTTGGGCAGGAAATCGATCAGGATAACGTCTTCCATTCCTTCGTAATGAATACGCTCAAGCTGACTGACGTTACCGGTGACCAAATATGGCGCGTGATTCTCAACTGCAATATAGCGGCGCTTGTAGAGGAACAGCTGGCTGTTACCAGCCCGGTTATTGGTGAAAGCGATCTTCTCACCCGGTGGGCAATAAATATAGCCGCCTTCGGTCAGCGGGAAGGTTTTTCCTCCAGCCTGAGCGGTGATGTCTCCCTGAATGACATACAGGAAGGTCTCAATCCCTTCACCGCCGAAACCGCTCTTATTCCCGCCGTTTTCATGCAGCGTTACCAGATAATCCACAAATGTGGCACCCAGTTTCGGCGTCGACAGTATGGTCACATCGCAATTATCGAAGCCCGGAATAATGTTTTTGACCAGGCCATCCGGCGTCAGTAGCGCATAGTTTCCGTGGCGCACGATGGAACGGCTGGCCAGTAAATCATCACGATAGCCAACCACATTATTTAAATATCCCATTATCTTTTCCTTATTCAGTCCAGGCCAGTTGGTGCAACATTAATGCGAGCGTTTTCACGCCCTCCGCCAGATCGTCGATATGCGTGCTTTCCGCCGGGTTATGGCTGATACCTTTAATGCTTGGCATAAAGATCATGCAGGTCGGGAAGCAGGGGGCGAAAATTTGCGCATCATGCCCCGCGCCGCTGTGCATCATGCGGAAGTTAATTTTCTCTTTTGCGCAAAGTTCGCTGAGTTGGGTCACCAGGGTTTTATCCATTGGAACCGGAGCCTCATCCATCCAGAGGTCGATCTCAATACCGATATCCATTTCCTGGCATATCCGCCGCATATCGGCTTCAATAACTTCAGTAAATGCCGTTAATTCAAGGGCATTAGTGTGGCGGCAGTCCATGGTAAAGACTGTTTTACCGGGCACCACGTTGACGGTGTTCGGCTGCGGATCCACCTTACCGAAGGTGAGAACCAGCGGGTCACCGTGAGTCTTCGCTTTCGCGATAGATTCGCAGCAAATGCGGCTAAAGGCGTGGACGGTGTCGCGGCGGTAGCCCATTGGGGTGGTGCCGGCATGATTGGACTCGCCGTTGAGAGTGATGGTGTAGCGGCGCTGTCCGACAATGGCGTTGACCACACCGATGGACTGCTTGTTGGTTTCCAGAACACGACCCTGCTCGATATGTAGCTCAACGAAAGCTTTAATATCCCGGCGCGGAATCTGAGGTGCATCAGGCAGGTTGAAGCCGCATTGCTTCATGGCATCGACAAAAGCTACGCCCTTTGTATCCTTAATCTCGCGGACGTCAGCCGGGTTAGCGATGCCGACGATATTTTTGCTGCCCCAGAAAACGTAAGGAAAACGGCTACCTTCTTCTTCTGCTAACGCCAATACTTCAACCGTACGTAGCGGAGCCCCGTAGGTTTCTTTTAGCCAGCGAACCGCCAGCCATGCCGCCAGCGCACCGAACTGGCCGTCAAGATTACCGCCGTTGACGACGCTATCAATATGCGAACCGCTCAGGATAACCTCATCGGGAAAGCGTGTGCCGGGCAGGCGGCCATAAAGGTTACCGACATCATCAAAACGTGTCTCTAGCCCGCTTTCACTCATCCTTTGCTTAAACGCTTGTTGCGCCTCCAGCCATTCCGGCGAATAAAGCAGGCGGGTAATGCCTCCGGTAGGGTCTGCGCCAAAGGAGGAAAGCCAGGGTAGTGTCTCTTCAATTGCCTGTCGAAAATAATTAGCCATACGCAACTCCTGTATCTTAATTTATTGAGCAAAAGGGGAATTGGTTTCATAAGAGCGGTTATATAGAGCGTCCGAACTCAGATAGTCATAAATCTCATCAACGACTTCGATACCATCGACGGCGCTGTTTTTCTCATTGATATCCAGGTTCTGCCCCGGGTATAAAACTTGTTTAAACCCGGGCGCTGGGGTAATGGCGTTTAATTCGCGCATGGTGTCGCTAATATGTTTACGAAATAACGCGCTGGAAGAGAAAAATTCCGGGTTAATAACGATATGCAGCTGCCCCAGCTCGCGTCCCTGACTCAGGTTGTCGTACATCGAGCTGACCTGACGGCCAAAGGGGAGGTTGAGTAAGATGCCGGAGAGTACGTCGATCATCATCATCAGGCCGTAGCCTTTTGGGCCCGCAGCCGGAAGCAGTGCGTGGACGGCAAAAGGGTCGCTAGTCGGCGCGCCGTTTTTATCCACCGCCCAGCTATCGGGGATGGCTTCATGACGCGAACGGGCGTCGAGAATTTTCCCCCAGGCCTGTACGGTGGTAGCCATATCGAAAGTGATGATATCGTCACCCTCACCGGGTGCGGCAAAGGCCAGAGGGTTGGTGCCGTAATAGATTTCCGCACCGCCAAAAGGCACCACCATTGGGTCCGACTGGCACAGTGACAGTCCGATAAACCCCGCTTGCGCTGCCTGCTGTGCGAAGTAAGAGATTGCGCCACTGTGCCCCATGCGGCGGATGCCGACGACAGCTACGCCATTTTCCCGGGCGATCGCTATCGCGTGCTCCATACCCATTTTGGCGGCGACCTGACCGGCGGCGTTATCGGCATGCAAAATTCCGCTGCAGGGGCCGTTCTTTTCAAAGGAGAAGGTGGGGTTACGATTAGTTCCACCTTTTGAAATACGCTCCGCATAATATTCAACGCGTACCGCGCCGTGCGAATGGATTCCCCTGGCATCGGCATAAACCAGCACATCGGCAATAATATCCGCGTGATTATGGGTAAGCCCTGCTGTATTCAGCTTTTTAGCAATAAGCTGATGAAGTGTTTCCCGGCTGACTTTCATCTGTCTTCCTTTTAACGACGGTGTAGAGCCTGACTGCCGACTAAAATACGGGGAAAATAAACTTAAATTGTGATCTGTATGGGTAAAAAGAGTTAGTTAGATTTTATTTGATAATCACCGTGGGTTTATCAGACAGGACCCTTTTAATCTATTTATTGAAGAACCCGCGCTAATGCCTTTGGGTTTATTTGAAAACATCTTGTAATAATTCTCGTGTGATTTTGGTCACGTTGGTGCGGGAGCTATATCGCTAGCCTGATTGCAGATTAACCATGAATATTCAATTGCACTGGCTGCAATTATTGGGGAGTTATTATGATCCATGCCTTTATTAAAAAGGGCTGTTTTCAGGACTCGGTCAGTTTAATGATTATTTCACGAAAACTGAGTGAATCAGAAAATGTCGATGATGTTTCGGTCATGATGGGAACACCGGCAAATAAAGCGCTGCTGGAGACCACCGGTTTCTGGCACGACGATTTTGCTACGGCGACGCCGAACGATATTTGCGTGGCGATCCGCACCGATTATACAGATGCATCGGTAACGGAAATGATTATCGCCCGCCTTGAGGAGGCCCTCACCACCCTGGCGCAGGGAAGCGGCCAAAATCTGAGCCTTAGCGTGGTTCGTCGTTGGCAAAGCGCGATGCAAAAACTACCGCAGGCCAATATGACCTTAATTTCCGTTGCCGGGGAGTATGCCGCAGAGCTTGCCCATCAGGCTCTGAGCAACGAGAAAAACGTGATGATCTTCTCCGACAACGTCACGCTGGAAGATGAAATTTCCCTGAAGACCCGCGCCCGCGATAAAGGGCTGTTGGTCATGGGGCCGGATTGCGGCACCGCGATGATCGCCGGGACCCCATTGGCTTTCGCTAACGTCGCGCCGGACGGCAATATCGGCGTGATTGGCGCGTCGGGTACCGGTATTCAGGAGCTGGTCTCACAAATTGTCCTCGGTGGCGAAGGGATCAGTCATGCGATTGGTCTCGGCGGCCGTGACCTGAGCGCCGAAGTCGGCGGCATTAGCGCGCAAACGGCGCTGGAAATGTTGACTCAGGACGGACAGAGCCAGGTGCTGGCCTTTGTTTCTAAACCGCCCGCCGAAGCCGTGCGCCTGAAGATGATTAGTGCGATGAAGCGTAGCGGTAAGCCGGTGGTAGCGCTGTTCCTCGGCTACGCGCCAAAAAACACGCGTGATGGAAACGTCTGGTTTGCCCGCACGCTTGACGAGGCCGGGCGTCTGGCCTGCTTGTTGGCGCGAGTTGTGCGCCACCAGGAAACCCTGACTGCGGTGGCAGGAACGCAGATCCGCGGTTTTTATACCGGCGGTACGCTGGCCGCAGAATCCGCCGGGCTGCTAGCCGAGCGGTTGAACATCACTCCTGATGAACATCACCCGCAGGGCATGATGCTCAATGCGCTGGGTCATCAGGTCATCGACCTCGGTGATGATTTTTACACCGTTGGCCGCCCGCATCCAATGATCGACCCCTCGCTGCGCAACCAGCTTATTGCCGAACTTGGCAAGGATAGTCAGGTTGGCGTGCTGCTGCTGGACGTGGTGATTGGCTACGGAGCCACAGCCGACCCTGCTGAATCACTGGTTGAAGCCTGTCAGCAGGCGTGGGTCGTGAGAGGCGAGCGCCACCCACTGCATGTTATCGCTACGGTGACCGGTACCGAAACTGATCCACAGTGCCGCTCCCTCCAGATTGCTGCCCTTGAAGATGCGGGGGTCGTGGTGGTTGATAGCCTCCCTGAAGCCACGCTGCTTGCCGCCGCGCTTATTAGCCCACCGCAGATGGTAGAGCAGACCCCGCGCGCCAGCCTGCTGGATGGCGTGGCGGTGATTAATGCTGGCCTGCGTAGCTTTGCTCTCGATTTACAGTCCGCCGGAACGCCGGTTGTTCACTATCAGTGGGCGCCGATCGCCGGGGGAAATAAGAAACTGGCTCGTTTTTTAGAACGTTTGCAATAAGAGGTCTCTATGTTTACATCAGTGGCACAGGCCAATGACGCAGTAATAGAACGAATTCGTAATGCACGTCCGCACTGGCTGGATGTGCAGCCGGCGGGTTCGTTAATCGAGGCGCTGAATCAGAACAAAACGTTGCTCCACGCCGGGCCGCCGATGCATTGGCAGGAGATGACCGGCCCGATGAAAGGTGCCTGCATTGGCGCATGCTTATTTGAAGGCTGGGCGCAGGAAGAAAAAACGGCCCATGCGATGCTGGAAGGCGGCGAAATTACCTTTATTCCCTGCCATCACGTTAACGCCGTAGGGCCGATGGGGGGGATTACTTCACCAAATATGCCGATGCTGGTGGTGGAGAATATCGCCGAAGGGAACCGTGCGTATTGCAATCTTAATGAAGGGATTGGCAAGGTGATGCGTTTCGGCGCCTATGGCGAAGACGTACAGCAGCGCTTGCGCTGGATGCGTGATGTGCTGATGCCGGTCCTCAGTGCGGCGTTGAAACAGATGGAGCGCGGTATTGATCTGACCGCGATGATGGCGCAGGGCATCACCATGGGCGATGAATTTCATCAGCGCAATATCGCCACCTCAGCCCTGTTGATGCGTACGCTGGCGCCTCATCTGGCACGCCTCAACCACGACAAACAGCAGCTTGCTGAAGTGATGGATTTCCTCGCCATTACCGATCAGTTCTTCCTCAACCTGGCGATGGCCTACTGTAAATCGGCGATGGATGCCGGGGCGAAAATTGGTGCCGGCAGTATCGTGACTGCGATGACCCGCAACGGCGATATGTTTGGCATTCGCGTCAGTGGGTTAGGCGATCGCTGGTTTACCGCGCCAGTGAATACGCCGCAGGGGCTGTTCTTTACCGGCTTCTCACAGGATCAGGCCAACCCGGATATGGGCGACAGCGCGATAACCGAAACCTTCGGTATTGGCGGCGCGGCGATGATCGCGGCCCCAGGCGTCACCCGCTTTGTTGGCGCAGGGGGGATGGAGGCGGCGAAATCCGTTTCCGAGGAGATGGCGGAAATCTTCCTTGAGCGCAATATGCAGCTACAAATTCCGGGCTGGGATTTCCAGGGAGCCTGCCTGGGGCTGGATATTCGCCGGGTCGTCGAAACCGGTATAACTCCGCTAATCAACACCGGAATTGCTCATAAAGAAGCGGGGATCGGTCAGATTGGCGCCGGGACTGTCAGAGCGCCGTTGGCCTGCTTTGAGCTGGCGCTGGAAGCGCTGGCGGACGAGCTAGGCGTGAGCTGAGGAGGTGCGATGGAGATTATACGTCCGCTGATAGGCAGCGTAGATGCCCCGGACCATCGTCAGCCGTGGCGAACCGGTGGCCTCTGGCGGCGCACTATCAATCTCTATGTTGAAGGCGGCGCGCTGTTGACGCTTCATCATCAGGGGCAGGGGGTTAGCCCCGGCGGATGGGTATTACGCCATCGCGACTTTATCCGACTGCACGCGGCGCTACGGGCGGGGGCCATGCTGACGGCGCGGGATGACGGCATTCAGATTAACGATCTTTTACTGTCGCCACCGCGCAGGCGTTGCTCTCTGCGGCCGCGCGACCAGCCAAACGGTGCTTACCTGCCGACAGCGTTAATGAATCGTCTGGAGGAAACGGGGCTGTTCGGGCCGCTGTCGCAGGCTATCTATCTACCACTGCATCCTGAGCTGCGGCAGTTACGCCACTGTTTTGCTTCTGCGCTGACCGGGAGCGCCGTTGACTGGCGGCTGTGGTTGGGGAAGGGGCCGGGTTTGACGCCGAGTCTGGACGACATGCTTATCGGGATGATGCTGGCAGCGTGGTGCGCGGGGCAGATGTCTCGCCACGGTGGGCCGACGTTCTTTCGTGCATCCGGCGATCTGCACGCGGCCACGACGCAGGTTAGCGTCAACTACTTACGCTACGCCAGCGAGGGGCGCTTCGCCTCGCCGCTGATGCATTTCGTTCACGCTCTTCAGCGTGAACGCCGTATTGAGCCGGCCATCGATGCTCTGCTGGCGATGGGGCACACCTCCGGTGCTGACACGCTTCTGGGATTCTGGTTGGCGCAACATATTATCTAAGGACTCTTTATGAAAACGCTGGTTGTTGCCCTGGGTGGCAACGCTTTATTACAGCGCGGGGAAGCGCTGACCGTGGAAAATCAGTATCGAAATATTGATAGTGCGGTTCCCGCACTGGCGCGCCTGGCGCAGAATTACCGGCTGGCTATTGTTCACGGCAATGGGCCGCAGGTGGGCCTGCTGGCGCTACAGAATCTGTCTTATGGCGATGTTGCGCCTTATCCTCTGGACGTGCTGGTGGCGGAAAGTCAGGGCATGATTGGCTATATGCTGGCCCAACGCCTGGCTCAGGAATCATTGATGCCACCGGTTTCGACGGTCATGACGCGGATTGCGGTGGCCTCAGAGGATCCGGCATTTTCGGCGCCAGAAAAATTTATTGGTCCGGTTTATGACCCCGAGCTGCAGACGCAGCTGGAGGCCG
Source organism: Klebsiella sp. I138 (assembly GCF_051131765.1). Lineage (NCBI taxonomy): Bacteria > Pseudomonadati > Pseudomonadota > Gammaproteobacteria > Enterobacterales > Enterobacteriaceae > Klebsiella > Klebsiella sp. I138. The sequence goes on along the minus strand of NZ_CP180447.1, from coordinate 2,782,334 downwards.
AATATGGTTGGACAATGAAACGTGACGGCAAGTATCTGCGGCGGGTTGTGCCCTCACCGGTACCGGTCAGAATTGAGGAGAGTGAGACGATCGAGCGTCTGCTAAGCGAAGGCCATGCGGTGATATGCTGCGGAGGCGGCGGAATACCAGTGCTGGAGAGCGGTAAGGGCGCGGAGGCGGTTATCGATAAAGACCTGGCCGCAGCGTTGCTGGCGGAGCAGATTAATGCCGATGGTCTGGTTATCCTGACCGATGCGGATGCGGTATATGAACATTGGGGGACCCCGATGCAGCGGCCAATTCGTGAAGCAACGCCGGAAGCACTGGCGCCCTTTGCCCGGGATGATGGTGCAATGGGGCCAAAAATCGCGGCGGTGAGCGGCTATGTTCGACGCAAAGGGAAGCCGGCATGGATTGGCGCGCTGTCGCGCATCGATGACACGCTTGCTGGTCTGGCGGGGACCTGCATCAAGCCCTGATGGGGGGGATTCTCCGGGTTCTGGCCCCTGGGGGCGCCTGACGCACCTTGTCCGAACTACGGGGTCGTACAGGCTGGGGTAACCCGGACAGACGCGCAGCGTCGCCACCGGGAATGGCTTTGGATAGCCCTGGTTGATGAGTTTGGTAGCCCGGCCAGGGCGCAGGGCGCCGCAAGCCGGGATTCTGGGGAAGGACTATGCCAGCTGGGATTGCGCCCAGAAGACACCGCTGGCGTACTCCGGCGGCAGAATAGGTTTTAAGGCTTCCAGCGTGGCGCTCAGGCGGTCGGTATCGCTGTCGGTCAGGTTCAGGTGACCCACTTTGCGTCCCGGGCGCACTTCTTTGTCGTACCAGTGCAGATGCACCAGCGGCAGCTTCAGCCAGTCATAGTTCAGATCGGTACCGATCAGGTTGATCATGACCGACGGGCTGTTCACCACCGGCGGCGGCAGCGGCAGGCCGGTAATGGCCCGCAGATGCAGCTCGAACTGACTGATAGAGGCGCCGTTCTGCGTCCAGTGGCCGCTGTTGTGCACGCGCGGCGCCAGTTCGTTAATCAGCAGACCGTCAGCGGTGACGAAACACTCCATCGCCATCACCCCCACATAGTTCAGCTCGTCCATAATGGCGGTAAGCATGCTTTCCGCCTGGTCCTGCTGGCGGGCATTGGCCTGCGGAAACGCGACGCTGGTGCGCAGAATGCCATCCTGGTGCAGGTTGCGGGTGAGCGGGTAGAACACCGTGCTGCCATCCTGCGCGCGGGCGCCAACCAGCGACACTTCGGCCGAAAAGTTGATACCCTGCTCGACGATGCATTCGCCATAGTTTTCGTCCGGCAACTGGGCGATGTCATTTTCGCGCAGACGCCACTGGCCGCGACCGTCATACCCGCCTACGCGACGCTTAACGATTGCCAGTTCACCAAGACGAGCGAAGATCGCCGGCCATTCGCTTTTATCTGCCAGCAGCTGCCACGGGGCGGTGGCGAGATCCAACTTATCGAACAGTTGTTTTTGCGTCAGACGGTCGGCAATGATCGGGAACACGTCGCGGTTAACAAACGCCGGATGACGCGCCAGTTCACGGGTGAGAGCCGTTTCCGGCCACCGTTCGATTTCTGCGGTGATCACGCTTTGCTGAAACGGCACCGCTTCAGGATCGGCTTCCAGCCCGACCGGCCAGACGGCGATACCCAGCGGTTCACCGGCCTGGCGCAGCATGCGACCTAGCTGGCCGTTGCCGAGGATGCAAACCTGCTTCATGCCGCACCCCGCGGGTCCGGATTTTCCAGCACCTCATCGGTCTGGGCCTGACGCCAGGCGCTCAGGCGCTGATGCAGTTCCGCATCGTGCACCGCCAGAATCTGCGCTGCCAGCAGGGCCGCGTTAGCGGCACCGGCCTTGCCGATAGCCAGGGTACCGACCGGAATACCGCGTGGCATCTGAACGATAGAGTAGAGACTGTCAACGCCGCTTAACGCCGCGCTTTGGACCGGCACACCTAAGACCGGCACCAGGGTTTTCGCCGCAATCATGCCCGGCAGATGCGCCGCGCCGCCCGCACCGGCAATAATCACCTGATAACCGTTGCTTTCCGCGCCTTCGGCAAAGCTAAACAGCTTATCGGGCGTCCGGTGTGCGGAGACCACTTCAACATGGTACGAAACGTTCAGGGCATCAAGGATTTCTGCGGTAAACTGCATGGTAGCCCAGTCGCTTTTGGACCCCATCACGATGGCGATACGCGCCGAATTATTGCGGGAAGACATGCGTCTTAAAACTCCTGTGGGTGTGCTTCACACTGCTTTAGAGGCCACAGAGAATAACATGATCTTTCGGTAAGGAAAACGGTTGCGTCGCCAGAACTGAGGTGAAAATGCGGTGGAAATTAAAACGGGAATGCGATCAGTTCAACGTCATCTTTGGTGACTTTGACCATCGAGCCTTCGCTGTGCCATGCACCGAGGACTACGCGAAACGCCGGCTTGCCGTTAGCGTCTAACGGGTGGATGGCAGGGCGGTGGGTGTGGCCGTGAATCAGCCATTGCACCCGGTGTCTTTCCAGCGCGTCGACAACGGCTTGCGGATTGACATCCATAATATCCAGCGACTTGCTGCTGTTGGCCGCTTTGCTGTCAGCGCGCATTCTGGCGGCGATACGGCGACGAATAAACAGCGGTAGGGCAAGGAAAAGACGCTGAATCCATGGCGTATGGACTTTGGCGCGAAAAGCCAGATAGCCCGGATCGTCAGTGCAGAGGGTATCGCCGTGCATGATCAAGACCCGACGACCGTACAGGTCGAGCACCTTTTCTTCCGTCAGCAGCGTCATACCGCAGGCGCGCGCAAAGCGCTGGCCAACGAGAAAATCGCGGTTGCCGTGAATAAAATAGCAGGGAACGCCTGACTGGCTTAATGCGTTGATGGCAGCAGCGATTTCCTGATGCAGCGGGTTTGGATCGTCGTCGCCAATCCAGGCTTCAAACAGGTCGCCGAGGATATACAGCGCGTCTGCTTCCCGAGCTTCGCCACCTAAAAAGCGTAGAAAACCGGCGGTGATCGCCGGTTCTTCTGTTTGCAGATGCAAATCCGCAATAAAAAGTGTCGCCACGAATTACTCGCTAACGGTGACGCTTTTGATCACAACATCTTCTTTCGGCACATCCTGGTGCATGCCGCTGCGGCCTGTTGCTACCGCTTTGATTTTGTCGACCACGTCCATGCCTTCAACCACTTCGGCAAACACGCAGTAGCCCCAGCCCTGCAGGTTTTCACCGGAGAAGTTCAGGAAGTCGTTATCCACCACGTTAATGAAGAACTGTGCAGTAGCGGAGTGAGGCGCCTGAGTACGGGCCATGGCCAGCGTACCGCGGGTATTTTTCAGACCGTTGTTGGCTTCGTTCTGGATCGGAGATTTTGTGGTTTTCTGCTCCATGCCCGGCTCAAAGCCACCGCCCTGGATCATGAACCCGTTGATAACACGGTGGAAAATGGTGTTGTTGTAGAAACCTTCGCGGCAGTAGTCCAGGAAGTTTTTAACTGTTTCCGGCGCTTTGTCGTCAAAAGTTTTGATGACGATATCGCCATGATTAGTGTGGAAAGTAACCATTTTTGCATCCTGTTCCGATGATTGTGGTGCTTAAACCCAAAGTTGGGCGTGACATAGGGGGCTGTTATAGCATAACCGCGGGGTTCGATCACCTTGCATTGTGTGCTGCTTCGGGGTTGAATTAAGGTTAGAATACGCGACTTATTTTCACACACGTCTACACGGAATCTTCGATGTTAAAAATTTTTAATACACTGACGCGCCAAAAAGAAGAGTTTAAACCTATCCATGCCGGGGAAGTGGGCATGTACGTGTGTGGAATTACCGTTTACGATCTCTGTCATATCGGCCATGGCCGTACTTTCGTCTCTTTTGACGTGGTTGCCCGCTATCTGCGTTTTCTCGGCTATAAGCTGAAGTACGTGCGCAACATTACCGATATCGACGATAAAATCATTAAGCGCGCTAATGAGAATGGCGAAAGCTTTGTCGCGCTGGTCGATCGAATGATTGCTGAAATGCACAAGGATTTCGATGCGCTGAATATTCTGCGCCCGGACCTTGAGCCGCGTGCGACGCACCATATCCCCGAGATTATTGAAATCACCGAACAGCTGATTACGCGCGGGCATGCGTACGTGGCGGATAACGGTGATGTGATGTTCTCGGTACCGACCGATCCGAATTACGGGCAGCTGTCGCGCCAGGACCTGGACCAGCTGCAGGCCGGGGCGCGGGTTGATGTGGTTGACGTCAAACGTAATCCGATGGACTTCGTGCTGTGGAAGATGTCGAAAGAGGGTGAGCCGAGCTGGCCGTCTCCGTGGGGCAACGGTCGTCCTGGCTGGCACATTGAATGTTCGGCGATGAACTGCAAACAGCTGGGTAACCATTTTGATATCCACGGCGGCGGTTCGGATCTGATGTTCCCGCACCATGAAAATGAAATCGCCCAGTCTACCTGTGCGCACGACGGGGAATACGTCAACTACTGGATGCACTCCGGGATGGTGATGATTGACCGCGAGAAGATGTCTAAATCGCTGGGCAACTTCTTCACCGTGCGCGACGTGCTGAAATATTACGATGCAGAAACCATTCGCTACTTCCTGATGTCAGGCCACTATCGTAGCCAGCTGAACTACAGCGAAGAGAACCTCAAGCAGGCGCGTTCTGCGCTGGAGCGTCTGTACACCGCGCTGCGCGGGACCGACTCGTCCGTCGCGGCCAGCGGTGGCGAAGCCTTTGAAGCCCGCTTTATCGAAGCGATGGATGACGATTTCAACACCCCGGAAGCCTATTCCGTGCTGTTCGATATGGCGCGTGAAGTCAACCGTCTGAAGACGGAAGACGTCGCCGCCGCCAACGGCATGGCTGCACATATGCGCAAGCTCTCCGGCGTGCTGGGCCTGCTGGAGCAGGAGCCGGATGTTTTCCTGCAAAGCGGTGCGCAGGCTGACGACGGTGAAGTTGCGGAAATCGAACAGCTTATCCAGCAGCGCCTGGATGCGCGTAAAGCGAAAGACTGGGCCGCTGCGGACGCGGCGCGTGACCGTCTCAATGAGATGGGGATCGTGCTGGAGGACGGCCCGCAGGGAACCACCTGGCGCCGTAAGTAAGCAATAAAAAAACGCCCGGCACATGCCGGGCGTTTTAATTTAGCGGGCTCAGGCGGTAACGGTCACGCTCTGGCCTTCAAAGCTCACCGTCTGACCGGCGACGATTTTGCAGCGTTTGCGGGTTTCTACCGCACCATCTACTTTCACCAGACCATCGGCAATGGAAATTTTTGCCTGCGCACCGCTTTCACTCCAGCCTTCCAGCTTCAGTAAATCGCACAGTTCAACGTGTGGGTGTTTACCCAAAGAAAAATTCGCCATCTCAGGCCTCCTGAATGTCGTGATATTCTTCACACGCCTGCAGCGTGTTTTGAATGAGCGTAGCAACGGTCATCGGGCCAACGCCGCCCGGGACAGGCGTAATGTAGGACGCGCGTTCAGCGGCATCTTCAAACACCACGTCTCCAACGACTTTGCCGCTTTCCAGACGGTTAATTCCGACATCGACAACGATGGCGCCTTCTTTGATCCACTCGCCTGGAATAAAGCCCGGCTTACCGACCGCAACAATCAGCAGGTCAGCATTTTCGACGTGCTGGCGCAGATTCTTGGTAAAGCGATGGGTTACGGTGGTGGTGCAGCCCGCCAGCAGGAGTTCCATGCTCATCGGGCGGCCCACGATGTTCGATGCGCCGATAACCACGGCATTCAGGCCATAGGTGTCGATGTTGTAACGCTCAAGCAGGGTGACGATTCCGCGCGGGGTGCACGGGCGCAGGCGCGGGGCGCGCTGGCACAGACGGCCGACGTTGTAAGGATGGAAACCGTCGACGTCTTTGTCCGGGGCAATACGCTCCAGCACTTTCACGTTATCGATTCCGGCAGGCAGCGGCAGCTGTACCAGAATACCGTCGATTGCGTTATCGGCATTCAGCGTATCAATAAGCTCCAGTAATTCCGCCTCGCTGGTGGTCTCCGGGAGATCGTATGAGCGGGAGACAAAACCCACTTCTTCACACGCTTTGCGCTTGCTGCCGACATAAATCTGCGATGCCGGGTTGCTGCCGACCAGTACGACGGCTAACCCCGGGGCGCGTTTTCCGGCCGCGGTGCGGGCCTTCACTTTTTCCGCAACCTCAGAGCGTACCTGCTGCGCAATCGTTTTACCGTCAATAATTTTTGCTGCCATCAGAGAGAGGATTCCATCTGTATCGTAACGAAAGGGGGATGCGGATATTTTGTCAGAAGCCAGCCTCGCTGTCAGTCCTCGTTTGAATTTTTATCCCTCTTTGACAAAACAGAAGGCTAAAAACACCCCTGTTATCAGGGGTATTTAGGGCGTAGAAGGGGGATTTTCGCTGTTAATTAGCGAAAATGGTGGAGAAGCGCTCAGGATAAGGTGCGGGTGATATTTAAACAATCCGCGGTGACTTTGCCGTATATATAGGCAAGTTGCCTGTGCAGCAGCAGTTTCGTGGCAAAATGCATTGACTCACCGAGCGTTGACCGTATAATTCCAGGCGGTTTCACTCTACGAAGCATCCGCTTCTCAGTGCGCCCTTAGCTCAGTTGGATAGAGCAACGGCCTTCTAAGCCGTAGGTCACAGGTTCGAATCCTGTAGGGCGTACCATTATCACTTCTCTTAATGTCTCCTGAAGTCTACTAAATCCAGCATACACGCGGCATTCGCCAATATCTCATTATCTCACCGTCTACTATGGTCTATTGAAATCCACATTCATGTGGGGGTACATTTGGGGGTAGATTCCTGTTCAATGAAATGAGATACCCCCAAAATGAAGCTCACAGCCCGCCAGGTCGACACATCCAGGCCCAAGGACAAGCCCTATAAGCTGTCTGATGGTGGCGGTCTTTATCTGTTGGTGAACCCCAATGGCTCGCGATACTGGCGCCTGAAGTACCGCATCGCTGGTAAAGAGAAGTTACTGGCGTTGGGGGTATATCCTGATATCACTCTGGCGGAAGCCAGACAGAAGCGCGCGGATGCAAAAAAGGTTCTTGCTGCTGGTGGGGATCCGGGACAGGAGAAGCAGGAAGAGAAACAAGCGAAAGAGCAGGCTGTGGCAAACAGCTTTGAACGTCTGGCCATGGAATGGCATGCCCATAAAAGCACATCGTGGTCAGAAGGCTATGCCGAGCATCTCCTGATGTACCTGAAGAAAGACATCTTCCCCTTCATCGGGCAAAAGGCGATTACGGATATCAGCCAGGTCGAAATGCTTAACGTGCTGCGAAAGATGGAACAACGTGGCGTTCTGGACAAACTCAAGAAAACCCGTCAGGCCTGCCGGCAGATATTTACCTATGCCATTATTACCGGTAGAGCCGAGCACAACCCTGTATCAGATCTGGCAGGCGCGCTTAAGCCGCCCAAGCAACAGCACTACCCGCACCTTTTAGCCGACCAGATCCCGGATTTTCTCCGTGCGCTAAGTGAATACAGCGGTAGCACAATCACCCGCAACGCCACTCGACTGTTAATGCTTACCGGGCTCAGGACAATTGAGCTCCGTGCTTCTGAATGGGTTGATATCGACTTTGACAAAGGCGTCTGGAACGTCCCCGCAGAGCGAATGAAGATGCGGCGCCCACATCTCGTTCCTCTCTCAACTCAGGTTCGCGAGTTGCTGGAAGAAATCCACCAGCTTACCGGGCGAGGGAAGTATGTTTTCCCCGGGCGGAATGACGCCGGCAAGCCAATGAGCGAGGCCAGTATTAACCAGGTGATTAAGCGTATTGGCTACGACGGTAAAGCGACCGGGCACGGCTTCAGACATACCATGAGTACCATACTCCACGAACAGGGCTATAACACCGCCTGGATTGAAACGCAGTTGGCCCACGTCGATAAAAACTCCATCCGTGGGACATATAACCACGCTCAGTATCTGGATGGCCGCCGGGAAATGCTCCAGTGGTATGCCGACTATATGGCGGCTCTTGAGAATGGTGAAAATGTGGTCCATGGCTCGTTCGGGAAACGTGCCTGACTGGATGCATAGACAGTATATACAGACGATAGTAGACTTAGGTAGACGAACAAAGAATAGGCTATGTCTAGGCTGATCCCCGAAAACCCGTACACCTCTGCGGGCTGGCATAGCCGCCAAAATCAGAGGGCGTGAGGTGGCGTTATGGTCGTGTCTGTCGCGCAGTTATTGGCAGAGAAAAATAGTGTTATTTCTTTCTCGGATACAGTTTCCTTTATATTAGAAGACAATGATTTTCTAAATTTCCATGATGTTGTTCAGTTTATTTATAGGAATTTCAATCTTGTAAGTGATGATGTTTCTAATTGCTTGGCAAGTTGTTCTTACGATAGAGTTAAAGGAGTGTCTGAGTCTGATGAGATTGCAGCAGAAAGCCTCGAGACATTAGAGTACTTGATATCATCAAACTGGATATCAGGCATAGAAAATGAAGGGCAAGGTGGATATTTTTCTATTTATAATAACGAAGGGTATGAAAATGGTTCGCGTAAGGACTTTTTCTTTCGTAAGAATGAATTGATTCATGTGCTTACTACTGCCGGGATTACATTCAAATTCAATGAACAGGTTGATAATGAAAATTCAGCAGAAAGCAGTGTGCAGGAATATGAAAATAGAATTAAAATATTATCGGATGAAAATAAAAAATTAAAAATCGAAGTTGATGAACTAAGGCATGATAAGCCCAAGTATCTTGGTGTGTTTAGAGACGACGATCCATTATTAATTGCTATCAACATAAGGAATGTTGAGTGGGAATTATTTGATGAGAATAATGCTCGAGTCACGACGCCATCTGCAGATTATGTAATCGAGAAGTTGAAAGAGCAATATGGAATGTCACATGCACTTGCTAGTGCCATTGAAAGAGTTGCCTGCCCAATTGTTAGAAAGGCGTCTTAGTTCGTTTGAGTACCACCATGAGTCATGATGTATCATAGATGTCAGTCCTTGATACATATCTCACATATCAATCTACCCTAACCCATAGGGTAGAATAACTCATTAAATCAGCCGCATACCTTAACCCTAAGGGTGAAATTCATCCTGAGTCCCTTACCCTCAGGGTAAAATGTACCTAAATACCCTTAACCCTAAGGATATAAAAACATCGTCTTTTTTATGCAATGATATACCTCGTAAACCGCAATAGACGTTACGAGGTAAATATGGCTCAGTCATTGATAAGATTTTCTGAAGTACAACGAAGAACTGGATATAGTAAAGCGTGGTTATATCGCCTCATGGAGCAGAACCGATTTCCTTCTGCAATAAAAATTGGTTCGCGCTCAATTGCTTTCATCGAAAGTGAAATAGATGATTGGATTAATCAACGTATTGCTGAGTCACGCGGTGACTTGTCCGAATAATTAAAGAGTAATATGGACTTTCCTGTGGGGCTGGTGGTGCTACGGAAAGATAGTGTGAATATTTAATTCTCTACTGTGTAGCGGAGCGAGGATAAATGAAAGCTGAAAAATTCAGATTCAATTCTGAGGGCGCCTCTCAGCCTGTGGCTAGCCAGAAAAATATATTCAAGGCTGAGGTGAATGATATTTCAGTCATTAAGTTCGAGGGGCATTCCGTGCGCATTGTGAATATCGATGGTGAACCGTGGTTTGTCGTTTCTGACGTTTGCCAGGCCCTAGAAATTAGCAACCCAACCAGTGCTGTTACTTCTTTGGATTTCGATGAGGTAATGACCCTAACTTTAAATGAGGGGCATTCAGGTAAGCGTGGCGGAGCACGTAGTTGGAATATGGCCGCTGAGTCAGGTTTCTACAAACTGATCGCTCGCAGTCGTAAAGCCACCACTCCCGGCACGTTCGCCCACCGCTTCAGCAACTGGGTATTCCGCGAGGTTGTGCCTTCTATCCGTAAAACTGGCTCCTACGGTGTGCCATTCGCGCTCCTTAATGACCATACCCGCCGCAAAGAGCTTTACACGAAGAAGGCCAGCCGGTGTGGTAAAGACCTTCAGTCATGCAAAGGTGAGAAAGCTCGCCTGGCCGCCGAAGAAATCGAACTGTGGCGTAAGTATCAACCTGACCTGCTGGAGGTTCATTAATGGCTAACCCCACCAGCACACCGCTGCCAAATCACGCATATCGCGACGCGCAGGGCCAGACGGTGAGCGTCGTCTCTGTAGCACACAACCGCGTGACGTTCTATCGCGAGGGCTACCAGTTCCCTTGCGTACAGCCCATTGAGCGATTCATGAAGGAGTTCGCGGAGGTGAAACAATGATTACCAGTATCCAAGGTAATAGCCTCTCTATGGCTGGCTTGTTAGCAAATGTTAGCACTTTGCGAGTGCTGCGCAGCCACGGGAACCTGTCGAAACCTGTCACTTTGCAGGTCACTGAAGGTGGTGCGCAAAATGCCGGGTGGAATTTCTGGAATAGGAATAGCGATTCCTTTAACACCTGCAGTAAAATTTTTTGCGAGTCCATAAAAAATGGCTTGATGTTCTACGTCATCCAGGTCTATGGTTATTGTGCACCAGCAAAATCTGGTGCCGGGATTGGCGTCCCGGAGAGTTTACAGGCGACCTATGACGCGCCATGCGTCTTTTTTTGTGTCGTTAATTCAGTACACCCTTTTTTCTGCGTTGCGGGTATAATCCGCGTCGCTCACAAAATAATGGTGGGCTGGATGGGGGCGGAGAAATCCGCGCCGGTTTCCTGTAACGCCGGTTACGCCAACCCTGTTCAGTCCACCACCAGCGAAATTGGCGTTTCCGGTGGTGGGTTTCAGACCCAGTTACAGGAGGCTGCCACCATGGCTACTACCCCTACCCAAAATCCACAATTTATCTGGATCATCGCTGCTATACGACGTGATAGCCAATCCGTCACTGTAAAAATCTTCCACGTTACCGCAGTATCTGAACGCGAAGCCCGTCGCACTTTAGTGCGTGATCACGTTTGTTTTTTCGCTGGCCGCATCCGTCTGACGGAGGTGGATCATGCGTAATAATTCCTTTCCCACAGTCATCACCGAGAATCCTTATCTGCTCGATGAACTGACCTACGAAACAGAATGCGTGTTGGCGATTCTGCGAACAATTAACGATGTCAGTGATCCACACACCAAAAGTTATCTCGTAGATGCCGCGGAACTTATTGGTACTCAGTTGTTGAAAAAGCTAGAGCACAACGCACGTCTGGAAGATGGTGATTGCTAATGAAAAATATCGATCTCATCCGCGAAGTTACCCATGCAGCAGCTGATCGCTGGCCATCTGTTCTGGCTGGACTACACATCAACGTACCAGATTCACCGAGAAAACATACAGCCTGCCCGGCCTGTGGCGGTAAAGATCGCTTCCGTTTCGATGATGGCGGCCGTGGTAGCTTTATCTGCAACCAGTGCGGCGCTGGTGACGGGCTGGACTTAATCAAACGGGTTAACAATTGCGACACCACGGAGGCCGCACGGCTGGTGGCTGATGTGCTGGGCATTGATTGCCGGGGAACAGTACAGGACGAAGCCACCGCCAACCAGAGACGGGAGCAGCTGGAAGCCGTGCGTACACAACTGGAGCAGGAGCGCCTGCAGCGGGCGGCAGGGGACGCACAGCAGCGCCGGGCTACGTTTACCCGTCTGTACGATGAGAAGCGCCAGAGCGCTAATCAGGGCGAATCTGAATACCTTACTGGTAAGGGGCTGGTCGGCTTCACCTTCCCCATCCTTTCCGATGGATCACTATTGCTGGCGCTGGTGGGGGAATCCGGCGCAGTCATAGCAGCGCAGACCATTACCGCGCAGGGAGAAAAGCGACTCATGAAGGGATCGGCAAAGCGCGGGGCATATTACGCCGTAAGCGCGCTGGAACAGCCTCAAAGCGTCGTGATTGCAGAGGGGCTGGCTACCGCTCTAACGTGTCAATTAATTCAACCTGACGCGCTCACAGTAGCCGCAATCGACGCCGGAAACCTGCTGCCTGTTTCGCAGGTAATGCGACGGCATTACCCGGATGTGCAGATCATCATCGCCGCCGACAACGATATTAAACCTGGTGAGCCAAACACAGGCAAAGAAGCCGCGGAGAAAGCCGCTAAAGCTGTTTCTGGCTGGATGGCTTTACCTCCGTCTGAGGAAAAGGCCGACTGGAACGACTACTACCAGCAGCACGGACTGGAAGCCGCCACAGCAGCATTTAACGATTCGATGTATCAACCGCAGGAGCCTGAAGTGTCCGCGAAACTGCAAGTGATCAACGGAGGGAAGAAGAGCGCATCAAAACCTGAATCCCTGCGACCTCATATCCAAAGCCGTATTGATGGCGTGTACTGGGTTGAACCCAAATCAGATAAGGATACCGGGGAAATAATCAGCCGTGAAAGCTGGTTGTGTTCTGCTCTGAAGGTCATCGGTATTGGCATTGATGACAGTAAAACCCGTTACCTGATCCTGCGCTGGCAGGCATTTGGTACGAAGAGTGAAACCGTACAGGCGATACCCTTTGCTGACATTGGTGAGCGCGAAGGCTGGCGAACGCTCAAAGCCGGTGGTGTGAATGTAACAACCAAGAGCGGTTTACGCGCTACGCTAGCCGACTGGCTTCAGAGCTGTGCCAATGGTGAGGTATGGCGCATTGCGCATGCTACGGGGTGGCAGTGTGGCGCCTATATCATGCCCGATGGTGAGATCATCGGTACGCCAGAACAACCGGTGCTGTTTAACGGGCGGAGTTCTGCTGCGTCCGGTTACACCACCAGCGGTACCGGGCAAAGCTGGCGGGAGAGCGTGGGACGTCTGGCTTTTGGCAACTATTCCATGATGACTGGCGTGGCCGCAGCTCTGGCAGCTCCATTGATTGGCCTTGCTGGTGCTGATGGATTCGGTATCCACCTCTACGAACAGTCGAGCGCGGGTAAGACCACCACTGCTAATGTGGCATCCAGTCTCTACGGAAACCCGGATGTACTGCGCCTTACCTGGTACGGCACCGCGCTTGGGCTGGCGAATGAGGCCGCTGCACATAATGACGCGTTGATGCCGCTTGACGAAATCGGCCAGGGGGCTGACCCGGTGGAGGTCTATAAATCAGCCTACGCGCTGTTTAACGGCACGGGAAAACTACAGGGAGCGAAGGAAGGGGGAAACCGTGACCTGAAGCGCTGGCGTACTGTGGCCATCAGTACCGGTGAGATGGATCTGGAGACCTTCATTGCCAGTGCCGGCCGTAAGGCTAAAGCGGGCCAGTTGGTTCGCCTGCTGAACATTCCGATGCGTCGGGCAGTGCGTTTCCATGAGCATACCAATGGTAAGCACCATGCTGATGCTCTCAAAGATGCATACCAGCATAACCACGGAGTGTCCGGGCGTGAGTGGGTGAAATGGCTGGCTGACCACCAGCAAGAGGCGGTGAACGCTGTCAGGGCAGCGGAAGAGCGCTGGCGTCGTCTGATCCCATCGGATTACGGGGAGCAGGTCCATCGTGTCGGCGCCCGGTTCGCCATTCTGGAAGCCGCACTGCTGTTGGGTAAGGTGATTACCGGCTGGGATGAGCAGACATGCCGGGATGCTATTCAGTACAGCTATAACGCCTGGCTGCGCGAATTTGGTACCGGCAACAAAGAGCATCAGCAGATTATCGAGCAGACCGAGGCATTCCTGAACGCCTATGGCATGAGCCGTTTTGCGCCGTTCCCGTATGACCCAACCAGTCTGCCAATCTCCAACATGGCGGGATACCGGCAGAAAGGAGGTCACGAGACTGACCCGATAGTGTTCTACACCTTCCCCGCAGCCTTCGAAGGGGAGATTGCCCGCGGCTTTAACTCCCGTCAGTTTGCGGAGGTATTGAAGAAAGCCGGCATGCTGACACCGCCGACTTCAGGCCGGGGGTTCCAGAGAAAGTCGCCACGCATTGATGGGCGACAGATTCGGGTTTATGTCCTGCAGTATCTGCCGGACGACGACCAGCCAGAGTAAAAGCATTCTTTCATGTGTGTAGTTTAGGTGTTGGCTCAGTTGGTTCAGTTGCCTCAGTAGTTATATATATCTGTTTAATAAGGTTTCATGTTTGAAAAATGAACCAACATTGAGGCAACAAACTACCATTTTGAACCAACACTGAATCAGGTACAGGGCATCAGAAGAGAGGATCACAGCGATGACAGCTCAAATTTCAGCATATGGCCGGCTGGTGGCCGATCCACAGACCAGAACAACTGGAAAAGGTACGAACATGGCTATGGCCCGCCTGGCGGTAGCGCTGCCCTGTAATGCGGCAGATAACGGAGAGGCAACTTTCTGGTTGGGTGTGATTGCTTTTGGTAAACAGGCCGATGTGCTGGCCAAACACAGTAAAGGCGACCTTGTCAGTGTGGCGGGCAATATGCAACTCAATCAGTGGACTGGTCAGGATGGCGGTACACAGCAAGGCTATCAGGTTATTGCGGACAGTGTACTCAGTGCCAGAACGGTACGCCCAGGCGGTAAAGCAGGTCAACAAGGACAGGCTACTGATGCCCTACGCCGGGCCCATGAACAGCAACCGCCGGCCACCGGGTATGAAGGATTCGACCAGACCCCGCCGTATGACGATGATTTTTAGATAGTAAGCTGAATGCTAGGCACTTGAGTGTTTCCTGACTTCCGCAAACTGTTAATGTACTCACCTAACGGAATAAAGTACGGCAGATCATCCTACTATCAGAAGTAGTGGCAAAGGATGGGGTTCTGAACATCAAAAACGTCAGCCACGGTAGCATGATGGTGACGTACTGAAGACCGCCGAAGATGATAGGCATCATTCCCAATAATACTGGCGGATTCGATGAAGTGGCAAAAGTCAGTCGCATCTTTTTACGTAATGAACTAATTCTATTACAAAAGCGGTTAAAAGAATTAAACCATTTGCTTGGGGGAATTCAATTCAATCCATACACATAATAAACTTAGTTAAACACCATAAGCTAACTCGTGGTTTTAATTATAAATCAGGATCGATCGGCTTATGATAAAGCACTACTGGGTAGTGAATAACTTCATACCCAAGCTTTGTTGCCGTGTGCTCATGATTACTATAAAAGACAAGAGGATTGTCTTTACATGCGATAATATTTATCTGTTTACAAGCATGAATCTTGGGAGCACATTTATTTAAGTGTTTTTCCCATTGGGCCATCATAGCAGAACATGATTGGTTTTTTGTATATATAATCAATCCACCACTGGCACTATTCACTGTACCAGTGCTATATCGCTCAGTTAACTGTGAGTATCCTTTGAAAAGATAACTGTATCCCGAGGTGTGCTTTTTCGCCTCACCATGCCATACGAACCCACCTAATTTTACAGTTATGTCACAGTGCCCTCTTTGATTTACTTCATGCGATGCATGAAGTCCAATGTATCTATTTTCAAGATTGGAAAGAAGAAAGAGAGTCAATTGATCTTCTGTCAAATCAAAGGTGATTCTATTTCCATTCTGTTCTAACTTCTGGATTGCATAATCTAATTCACTTCGAATGTACTGTTTAAAATTTCCATAAGAGGAGAGTGCGAAATCTATTCTCTCAATTGCATGATGACATTTGCTAAGCGCAAAGTTCTTATCAAGATCAGCAAGGCTCATCATCATTAGCGGTCACCCTTTTTACATTCATATTTAACTGTATAAAAAGGGAAAACAAATTCTTTGTAATTTTCTACTAGCTCACCAGTATATGGATGCTCCAGAAAGTGGCTTTTTTCTGCATCTATAACATCAGCGATACTAACCTCAAATGTGCCATAAATGTCATCTATGAATTGATAATTAAGTTTTAAAAAATCAACTCTAGGATTGCAAAGCACCTGAATGGCGGAAAAAACATCTAATTCATCACATTCCGAATGAAATTCTTTATGCGAATTAGCTATATCAAAAATTATATTATAGCTAATATAGACATTAGGAGAGCGACAAGCCAAACTTGAGATTTCATCATACAAATGCGTAGCAAGAGAGCCCACTCGAGGACTCTCCGCACAGATTTGCTGTATAAGTCTAGCCATTTTGCCACCCTTCATTGCTGACTCCACTCATAATATCAGCTTTGTTAGAATTTCAAAATCATCACGTGAGATACACTGACTTAGTATAGCAAATGTTACAGGGGAGCTGGACGATCCCCCAAGGTATCTTCTAAGTGTTCCCGGAATGATCAACTCAACATTGTCTAGCAATTGAAGCGCCGGATTTACACGCTCTAATCTAACACCTATCCTATAAAGGCCAATATTACCAACAGCTTTTATACCTTCTTGATTAAATAAATCATTTCTCAAATCATTGCTTTTATCATTTTTCTTCTCTTTATGCGTAGTACCTTCTGGTGTAAGAAACGACAAATCAAAGACTTTATATTTCAAGAGAGAGTATGGTGGTTTTTTCTGATTGAATATTTCATCAATTAAAGGGAAGAAATCTTTTTCAGCCGAATTAAATTGATAACCTGCATAGTTATACAAAGTCCTAACAACATTGGATTTAGCGAATAAAATACTTTCGCCAATAGTATTCAATCCAGAATCTATAAGAATATAAATTTTTGAAGTGGCTTTATCAATTATGCAAACATCAAAACACTGATGTTTCTCTTTTTTCTTGGCTATTATTTCATCGTAGCTACTATATTGAGGTATAGTACTAGGGATGATTTTCTCTCTTACGACTTGCTCACGCACAGAACTAAATAAAACAATGCTTTGATTGCTGTCTGTCGAATAATGAATTAATTCCAATTGGTTTTTTTCGAGTTTTGGATCTCATTTTTAGAAAGAATTGTATCACTTAGAGATGAAGGTTGATTCATAACTCCCCAATCAAATTCAATCCTTTGATCTATAGCGCTAATAGCTTTAGTATCGACTGTCAAGCTAAAAAGAGCTTTATCACCATAAATGAACTGCCCAAAAAGTAATTTGTCAATCTCTTGAATTATTGAATTAAATTTTTGAATGCTCTTCGTTTTTAATTCACTTAATTCCTTTAGTATTTTTTCGTAAGTGGCATCTCGTCCCTTACCAAGAGTTAAACCAAGGGATGTAATGACTGGCTTAGCCACACCCCAGGGAAGTCTATTTACAAGTGCTATAATTGATTTTAATTCTGCTTCACTTAGTACTGCCGGGACATTGCCTGTCATAGAATCCACCCGCATAAATCGCAAAAAACTCCTTCGAATGGACTACAAAGGAGAGTATCTAATAACCCTAACAAATCAGATGGAAAAAATTCAAGCGCTTTAAGCTTATTCTTACTGCAATTTTGTGATGATGATCATCTCGCTTCATGCGCTTTCGTATCTCCGCCACGCCAGCCCGCTTTGTGTAGTGGTTTTCATGCACCGGCATGAGAGACGAAAAAGCCCGCAAGAAATGGATGGAAAGGCGGTTAATGGGGCCAGTGGAGAGGCTTTTGGCAACCTGAATGCGAGCTAGGGGGCATGATACAAGGCTACCTGATGGCCTACCTGACGGCGATTGCCGCTTGGCCAGTCACACTGTCGTTAATTGGTATCTCTGCAGGAGGGGCATTCTTTACGCGGCGCAGGGGGCTGGGCGTAGTCCTCGTCGTTCTGTTCATGCTGGTGGTCATCGCAGCCTGGCAGTTTGAGCAATACATATAGAATCATACCGCCCCATGAAAATGCCCATATCTTATTTATAGGCAGAAACGGTGTGTTCTGGCTATGTATGGCAGAAATGGAGTGTTCTGCCTATAGATAGGCAGGTTTGACGTGTTCTGGCTATGTATAGGCACAAGTGATGTGTTTTGCCCATCATGGTTGATATCTCTTAGCGATAACTTGCTTCGCAGGGATGGATCGGGTATCTCAGCTCGATTTGTGGCGCATCGTTTAGAAGCCGGCCAGATCTTGCCATCAGGTATCCGGCGATTTCTTCAGACGTCAAATCAACATGAAGCATGTCTTCATCTTGAAACCATTCATTAGGCCAGTAGATGAGATCGGACGGATTGGCATCAAAGTTTTTCTCCAGCAATCCCAGCGCGTAGTTTTGTTCCGATTCCTTGCCTTCAGCATTGCACACGAAACTAATTATCTGAACGAGTTCATTCCAGGTTAAATCCGCAACGTATTTCTCCTGATTAAATGCCATCCGGGTAAAGTTCTTTGCGTCGGTCCATGAGGAAAAGTC
This sequence comes from Klebsiella sp. I138, assembly GCF_051131765.1. Taxonomy (NCBI): domain Bacteria; kingdom Pseudomonadati; phylum Pseudomonadota; class Gammaproteobacteria; order Enterobacterales; family Enterobacteriaceae; genus Klebsiella; species Klebsiella sp. I138. Next base: position 2,764,075 of record NZ_CP180447.1, on the reverse strand, counting down.
ACGGAAATCAGAGAATTCATACGGATTAAAGACCTGCCTGTTCCAGTCATCAATCAATGCTTTTAGCCCTTCATCATCTGTGTCGGCGCCGTTATCAATTTGCGACAGTATCTCTTCGGCTGCGTTCGCTAGTTCTTTAAGTTTCTGGCGATTTATCTTGGCTGGCTTAAAACGTTCGGGTAAGGGCATCAGGTCTTCCTTGTTAAGTTGAGGCTCAACAGCGACAAATCATTACGCAATCTTCGTTAAGTACTCGTCAAAAGTCTATAAAACAATCAATTTCCTTTCTGGTAATGATCGAATTTATTTTTTCATTAATTGCAATATAAGCAATGATTGTTTCATTTTGTGAAATTATACTGACTGTATAAATATCAGGAGGTGATCATGTCAAAACAGTCTGTCAAACCTGTCTTGCTCAGCGAGGCACAGATTCAGGCAATCAGAAAAATTCAGGAAAAGCAGCGCCAGCAATCAGGTATTGGCGTTGCGCCAACTATCCATGAAATCGCAAGGGGGCTGGTGGACAAAGCCTTGCAACAGCATTTGGGGTAAAGGCTCTAACTTGTTGATACAAAGCAAAATAACCAACTGCTTATTATTCATGCAGATGTTCAGTGTTTTGGGGCTAAAAAAGGTAACTATGAAATGAATATCACTGACGAAGAGTTGCTTCAGCAAGTTCAAGCACTGGCTGATAAATTACCACCTGAAGAACGACAACTCATTTTAGAGTTACCTCACCGTTACAGAGCTGTCTACAGCGTTGCTCAATCATACATTCCGGATTATCCACGCGGTGTTTTGGATGCTTTATGTTTTATCCAAAGAAACAAACCATAAGGAGGTCTCGTTATGCCAACAGTGCCAACTGTACAAGGCCGACAGGTTGAAAGCCGCGGCGTTTCATCTCCGGGATTCCAGACCTTCGAGCAGCCAAATATCGGCGATGCGCTGGTGAACGTCGGTAGCCAGGCTTTGGATGTGTTCGGGCAGGCCAAACAGCAAGCGGACCTTGCACTGACCCAAGATGCGACTCAAAGGCTTTATGCTGTTGGGAGCGGATTGATGGATGATCCCAAGGAAGGTCTGATGACTCTCCAGGGGAAAAATGCAATTGGTCAGGCTCCTGGGTATATCCAGAAATTTGATAACGAGATGCAAACTATTGCTGGCACGCTGCCTGAGTCCGCACGAAATGTGTTCTTAAAGCATGCTCAACAGCAGCGAATGCAATTTGCCACTCAAGCAGAGCGGCATGAATTAGGGCAACGTAGGCAGTATGAGTCTGGTCAGCAGGACGGTTATTTATCCTTGCAAGCCCAGCAAGCTATATCTAATCCACAGTTGTTCAACCAATCAGCTTTGAATGCCAGAGCCTCAATTATGGCTTATGGCCAAGCGCATGGACAAAGCCCTGAAGAAATCGAGGCAAACTGGGGAGGGTGGCGCGAGCAAGCCGCGAACCGTGCTAGCGAGGCATGGTATAACCCGATCTACCAGCAGATGATGGGGCCTGAAGGGAAAATTGAGGTCACCAACACTCCACAAGAAGCGCAGCTCTTTTCGTCGATTATCTGGCAGGAGAGTGGCGGCAATCAGTTTGGTAAAGATGGTGCACCGCTGGTATCACCGAAAGGTGCTGTTGGCGCAGCGCAGGTGATGGAAAGTACCGGTCCGGAGGCTGCTAGCCTCGCTGGTCTTCCGTGGGATCGCGACAAATGGCTGAACGACCCGCGATATAACGTGCAGCTTGGCAAGGCATATTTCGGCGCGCAGCTGAAAAAATACGATAACAATCCGGTGCTGGCGGTAGCAGCATACAACGCCGGGCCTGGCGCTGTCGATGGATGGATTCAGCAATTTGGCGACCCGCGAGATGGCACTGTGTCGAATGCGCAGTTTGCTGCAGCGATCCCATATGAGGAAACGCGTAACTATGTCGCTAAAGTTACCGGTAGCGCAGGATCCATACCGGGCAATGCCACTATCGAGAATCTCGTAAACCAGCCCTTCTGGAACGCGATGAGCCCGCAGAAAAAATCAGTGATGCTGAGTAAGCAGGCTGGTCTCTATGATATGCAGGCCGCTGCCGGTCGCGTCTCTTTGCAGACACGAATGCAGGATGATCTGGCTAAGCTGGAAGCGGGGCAGGAAGTAAACCCAATCACTGAGCATGAATGGGCTGCGGTCATGCCACTTCAGGCCAGCCCATCAGAGCGTATCCAACTACAGCAGTCATTCGAGCAGTACCAGCAGGCTATGACGCTGCAGCCAGTTTACAAGACGATTGTGCAGGGATCGGCTCAGCAGAGTATTACCGCAGTTCAGGCAATGATGCCGAAGGAATCAGACGTTGATTTCAAATTCAAGCAGGGTCTCTACTCGACAGCTCAGGCAAAGCTTAATGCCACACTGAAAGCTCGTGAGTCTGATCCGGGGACGTGGTTACAAACTAACTCGCCAGTAGCGAAAAATGCTTTTGAGCAGTACCAGAATAACCAAGCTTCCGGGGAATATCTCGTGTCACGCCTAGAAGCGGAGAAAGGCCGCTTGGGCATCAACAGCAAGAAGGTACTTCCTGACTCCATGGTTAACAACCTCATTTCTCAGATCGATAACAATAAAGAATCAAGCGTGACCGCCATTCAGTCGGTGGCGCAGTCGTTCGGAAAATACTCCGATCAGGTTATGCGGCAGGTGCAAAATAAAGCATTCCCAGCTTTAAAAGTTGTCATGTCTACAGAAAACCAACGGGCAGCAGATGCGTTGTGGCAAATACGGAATGTATCTACTTCTGATTTGAGATCTGGTCTGGATAAAAACAAGGCAGACAGCGCAGACTCATTGTGGACAGATCAATTTAAAGATTTTTCTTCAACTCTTATTCCTCAGAGAAATGGCGCTGAAAACTGGACTATTTATAACGAGCAGGGAAAACGCTTGACCTACAACTACATGCAGCGCGGTATGTCTCCGGGTGATGCGGCAAAACAGGCATATCAGGACGTTCTCGGCCAGCAGTATCAGACCAATGGCACTTGGCGGTTACCTAATCGTGCAGGGGTAGATATTCACGACGTCACCGATGGCGCAAATGAATACCTCAAATCTCTGTCACCCGAAAGCATCATGCCTCTTATCGGCGATCCACGTCTGCCTGACAGCGTCAATCGTGAGCAGAGCCTCAGCCGTATCCGTGATAACGCGCAGTGGGTCACCAACAGTGATGAAAGCGGGCTGACACTGATGATGAACGGCCTACTGATAAACAACGCTCAGGGGCAGCCAATAACCGTGACGTTTGCTGATCTGGCGAAGATTGGCGCTGGTAACCGCACCACCTGGAACAGCCTGACCAAATTCGTACAGACGCCGGTTAAATATACGCCGGGCCAGTCGAAGAATTACACGGTGGAAAGTCAGCGTGAAAACTTGATCAACATTATCCAGCACGGACAGCAGGCGGGGCGATAACATGCCGATTTATACAGATGATCCAGGGCAGGGTATAAACCAGCCGCTGTCTAATGCCCCGTCAGGGCTTGGTGAATCCCTGCTTACTTCCCTCAAAGAGGGGTTCAAAGAGGGACCGATGATGTCCGGATATCGGTTCTCTCAGGCCGATCAGTTGGCAAATGACCCAAATTCGACCATCGTCAGCAAATCAGATGCGGAAACACGCCTGAAAGAATACGGCGTGAAAAGCATTAACATACCGAACAGCGGCGTTACGCAAACATTCCTCGACCATGTGATCAGCGAACGCCGGGAAACGCTGGCGAAGCAGCAGATCGCCATGTCTGCGCCGTCTGGATGGGTTGCCACTCCTCTTAACTTTGCTGCAAACCTTGCTGGTTCAATGGCGGATCCTGGTAACGTGGCACTGGCGCTGGTCCCGTTTGGTGGAGAAGCGAAAGCGGCAACAATGCTCGGGCGCTTCGGTGAACGTCTGGTTACCGGTGCACGGCTTGGCGCCGGGCAGGCCATTGCCACCGTACCGCTGACGGCGCAGGCCGCCGCGGCAGAAGGCGGTGACTTCACCTACGGAAACGCGCTGGAGAGCACATTCTTTAACACGCTGGCTGGTGGGCTTATGCACGCTAGCGGAGGCCTGATCGCTGATGTAGTACGATCCCGCAGGGCGGGGGGCAGTGAAAACTCTTCTACACCGCCGGATGTTCAGCCCGTTACTGACGCACAGCCTACGCCAGTGGCGACATCTGACAACATCCCGGCTGGAGTTAACATCCCTGATTCCGGCACTAATGCCGATCTGTCAGCGGCAATCGCGCGCGATGCAGAGGCATACGCCTACAGTCGTGCCTATGATGACGTTGTGCCTGAGTATCTTTCCCGCCAGCAGGAGTTACAGACGGGACGCATTGACAATGTTGCGGATCTGCGCATCGAGCTGGCGGCCAACAACCGGCAAAGTGATGTGCTTGACGCAACGTTAGCCCAGCGCACGGCCGAGTATCAAGCGCAACGCATGAACTTCAGAGCAGCCCGTGCTAGGGCACAGCGAGATATTCAGAGTGAGAAAGACGCCATCGCCGCGCACAATCAGGAGCTTACGCAACAGATTGAGCGCAACGCAGCCGCTGAACAGGCAAAAGGCAGAGAAACTCAACTATCGCGCAAAGAAATCCCAGACGACCTGGCGCCGGTAATCGCCATGCGAGCACAGCAGATCCGAGAAAGCATGCAGATGTCGCCGGTCGCTGGTGCTGTCCGTACCGCATCGTCAGCAGTGCGGGAGGCCGACTGGAGCGTAAACCAGCAAGCGTACCGCAGCGCGTTAGCGCATATGATGGAAGGTCGGTCTCCGGACATTGAGCCATTCTATGATCTGCATAAGCCAGCCCTGCGTGAGCGGGCTATCCAGCGCATCCAGAATCCAATACACCAGGCTGATGAAGGTGGTCGTGCCGTCAGTGAAAGCGCTGATCTTGTGTGGCAGGATACACAGAAGACTGGCCATGAAATATCTGCGGCCACCGCCGACCTGGAAAACGAATTTAATATCAGCGACGCGCTGCTCAATGACATCGCCACGGACAACCCGGAACTCGCCACATCAATGCGTGAGAACATCGCCGCCATCCGGGCGGAGGCGAACGATGATTCACTCGGCAAAGCTTTCCGGGCTTTCGCCGCTTGTATGATTAACCGGGGGCTGTAATGGCTAACGAATTTCTTACTCAATGCGAAATGACCGTCAATACTGCTGCAGGGCGAAAGCTGTCTGAGGACGAAATGGAATCTCTGGTGCGCGACATGAACGATACTACCAACCGTATCCTGGCTGGTAACGAAGCCCTGTCACTGGAAGATGCGGCGATGCGAGCTGCGCAGGAGCTTGGCAATCGCGAGCAACTGGCGAAAGTTATTGAGGCCCGTAATAAGGCGATTAATACCCGCATTGCAGCGCAGCGCCTGGCCGAGCTTCGCCGGACGTGGAAAGACCGTCCTGACATCGGGCTGGAGGCCATGCTGGTGGGGCGCAACGACGCACGCACTGGCTCCCGTCGCTCGGTGTCTTCTGAGGTGGCTCAGTTGCGTGGGAAGTATCACGCTGGTATCAACTATGATTTTGACCAAGCAGGGCTGGTTAAGTTTATCGCCAGCGGCAGTAACGATCGGGAGATCGCCGACGCCATGTGGCGCATCGGGCGCGGTCAGAAAACGGACGATATGACACCTCAATCCGTCAGTGCTGCGAAGATCATCATGAAGTGGCAGGAAACTGCGCGCGTGGATGAAAATCGCGCTGGTGCATGGATCGGCAAGATGCCAGGCTACATCGTCCGGCAGTCACATGACATACTGGAAATACGCGCTGCCGGTTATGAGGCTTGGCGAAATTCCATTCTTCCACGTCTGGATGATGTCACCTTTGACGGGATAACAGACCGAGAAAGCTTTTTGAGTGACGTTTATGATGGATTGGCATCTGGAGTACACCTTACCTCTGAAAAACCTGACTGGATGAATGGTTTCAAGGGATCGGCAAACGCGGCGAAGCGGGTCAGTCAGGAGAGAGTTCTGCACTTCAAGGATGGTGTAGCGTGGCATGAATACAACGAGCAGTTCGGTACAGGAAGCCTGCGTGAGGCTGTATTCGGCGGCCTGAACAGCGCGGCGCGTACTACTGGAATGATGCGTGTACTCGGAACCAACCCGCAAAATATGTTCAATTATCTGGCTGACACCATTGAAAAAGATATCAAAAAGTCAGGAAATCCTGCTGCATTGGCTGACTTTAATACCAAAGTAAAACGTATTAACCGTACAGTAATGCCGCAGGTTGATGGTTCTCTAAACATACCCGGCAGTGTGGGATGGGCCAACGCTTCCGCTAACGTGCGCGGCTGGCTGCGTATGAGCCAGTTGGGAGGCGCGGTCATTTCGTCTTTCAACGATGTGCCGATCTCGGCTACCGAAATGCGGTACCAGGGTCAGAACTTTATGCAGGCGCTAACCGGCGCAATGAAAGGGCGTTTATCCCGTTACACAAGTGATGAACAAAAGGAGATCCTGTCGTCCATCGGTGTTTACTCTGACACGATGACACAGGAGATAATCCGGCGTATGTCCGGCGACGATAGCATGAGCGGAAAGATGGGGCGCGCGCAACAGCTTTTCTTCAAATACAATCTCATGAACTTCTGGACACAATCCGGGCGTAACAGCAACGCCATGATGATTACTAACTGGCTGGCGAAGAATGCAGACCATCAGTTTTCTGCACTTCAGGAAGATTTGCGGCGCGTGCTGGACCTGCATGGCATCGGGGACGCTGAGTGGAATATCTATCGCAACATGGATATGGCCGATAGTGAAGGAAGAAAGTTCATGACTAGCAGCGGTATCCGCGGCGTGCCAGAAGATGTGATCGCTTCCTATGTCGAAGGGAAAGGGATTAAACCAACCGAACGATCTATAGCTGATGCCAGAGATACACTGGAAGGTCAGTTGCGTGGATACGTTCTAGATCGGCTTAACATAGCGATGTCGGAGCCTGGCGACCACACTCAATCATTTATGAAGATGGGCACCGTGCCAGGTACCGTCCCAGGGGAAGCAATTCGTTTCGCCGGGCAGTACAAATCTTTTACTGCCAGCTTCATGCAGAATGTTCTTGGCCGAGAGGTATTTGGTCGCGGATACACTCCCGCAGGTCTTGGTGAATCGAAAACCGGATCGCTGACCAATGCGCTTTTGCGTAATGGAAAAGGTGCCTTCATGGGGGCTGCAAACCTGTTTGTATGGTCCACGTTGTTTGGATACGTCTCACTGCAGGCCAAGTTGATGTTGAAGGGGCAAACCCCGCGACCTGCAGATGCTAAAACATTCCTTGCGGCAGCGGCGCAGGGTGGTGGACTCGGTATCTTTGGTGATTTCATTTTTGGTGAAGTTAACCGGATGGGGGCAGGTCCGGTAACGTCGCTGATGGGGCCTGCAGCTTCTAATGCCGACAGCATCATCACGCTATTGCGACAGACAACGCGTGGTGAAGCAGACCTAGGTGACTGGTATCGCACCTCTCTGGACAATACACCATTCCTGAACGTATTCTGGCTGCGAACAGCAATGAACGGTCTGATATTGAACCGTATACAGGATGCGCTAGACCCAGGCTCTTTGGAACGATACCAACGACGGGTTGAGCGTGAGCAGGGTAACGACTTCCTGATCCCACCCTCACAATTCATGTTAGGGAAATAATAATGAATGCCAAATATATTGCTTGCGCTCTTTTCTGCGCATTTTTAACCCCTGCAGAAGCAAAGTTTTATGATGGCCAACAGCTATACCTCTATGCTCAGGAGTATAAAAAAGCTGAACAAGGTGGACGTAGTACGCCTGATAGTCAGCTTCAGGCTGGCGTATTCATGGGATATGTGGCATCAATGATTGATGCTTATGGTAATGAAGGGGCTCAGGTTTTTTGTCAGCCTAATGGGCGGTTACAGACATATGCTGATGTTGTTTATAAATACTTAAACGATAACCCTGACAAGCGAGTTAACTCCGCTGAGAGCTTGGTCATAGCTGCTATGCAGGCATCGTTTCGTTGTAAAGAGCCGCAAAAGCTGAATGGCAATAAATAGCGTGACATGTCACAAATCCGACTAACGCCCACAAAGAAGCCCGCGTCGCGGGCTTAAATATTTCTGAGTTTGTATCGTTCCGCTTGGTTTGCCCAATCCAAAACCTGCGTTCTATCAGATATCAGACCGTGGGCACCGTCGTTGCAGTAGTCAATAACGTAGAAATGGTGATCTCCATCGCTATCGATAAAGTATGAATACACAACATAGCTGTCGCTGGTACATGCCCACTGAACCTTTAGGCTATCATCTTCTTCATCATCTTCTTCCCAGCAGCATCCTTCCTGCCAGATGTGCGCATGGTGTAATTCTTCCGCACGAGCTTCAATAGGATTAGTCATGAATCTGTCTCTGCCAACAGTTTCAAGATAAGAAGGGTATATGTTCTGGTCGGTTTCAGAGGGCGCTGGCATGTCGCCCTCTTCGATGCAAATGCGTTTATAATATTCAAATTCTGAGATAGGGTGTTCAGCAAAAGGTGTTTCAGATATAACATCTTCAATAATGCTGGATCTTACGATTTTAAAACCCATGAATTACGTTTCTCAGCCAATTTGAGCGCTAATATATCAGATGCAGCACTCAGCCTTGCTTTCTGCTCGGCAGAACGTCGAACAACAGGTCGTTCTCTACGAGCCTTACGTCCTTCGTTAACTTGTGACATACATCACCTCATAATGTAGAAACTACCGTCAACAGGGTAACTTTTTTGCAACTTTTTTGTTTACCCTTGAGGTAATCTTAATCAAATTTGAGCAAGGACGCAATGAAACAGAGTGAACCAGAGTGGAACTAAGTGATACAGATAGAACTTTAGTGATGCGCTTCCCTGCGCCTAGGCTCTCCGTTAGAAGCTATGCACCTGATTCAGAACATACTGAGCATGTCTCTTGTTTTCGCGCGCGTATTTACTGACACCGGCTATGTAGGAAAGCATCGTCGTTAACTCCGCCGCGACGCCGGCAACATTATGCACGTCGGCATCCATCTTATTCAGCATGTCCATCGGCATTGAGTGCTCAACCAGGCCGAGAACACCTTCCGGGCAGTGAATGTGCTCACGTTATTTCGGCTTCAGTGGATAGTGATAGGTCTGCTTCTCTTCCGACTTCATCGCTTCCAGGATGGCAGGCATGAAACTGGCCACCACCTTCTGGGCTTTATCTGCCGGCGAGAGTTCCCCGTGAACGTATCGCCCGGTGCGGCGGATCTGCGAAAGCAATGTGCCAACTGCATCACGTTGCCTTACCTACTGGGCGAAAAACTCTCTTTATAACAGGCGGTTTTTTGCCACCAAACTCTTTACAGCTATTGGCCTTACGCCCATCGAGCCACTGTTCTACCTCATCTCCATCCCAGGCACATCTTCTGTCTGTGATATACCAGCGTTTCGGAAACTCACCCTTAGCCTCCAGACGACAAATCGTGCTCCATGAAAGTGGAACCACCAGCAACAACTCTTTCCTGCCAAAAGCTTTTTTCATTAATTAATTCAACCACATGTATTAAAAACAGCAAGGTTTTATCAAGTGATGTATCGGAAGTGCAGAGGATTACTCCTGGTTATGTGCCGATACCGATTCAATCGTCCAGATATCATCCACCAGCTACCTATTGATCAAAGAGTGGTGGAATAGAATCAGTAATTAGCGGTAGAGCCTATGATTTTGGCGTTTGAAACATCGCGAGTGTTGGTTCAACCAGCTAAATGTTGGTTCAAACCCGGGTGGTGTTGGTTCGTTTTTTTGATAAATATGTAAGTAAAACAATGATATTTACGTTTTGAGGCAACTGAACCAACCGAACCAACACATTTTGCATGTATATAGAGAAATTTTTCCGCACATAAATTTAGGCGTGATTTTGTACCGGTGGATATTACCGACATGCGAGAAGGTACCCTGAGCCCCAAATTGTGCGATAAATAGTCAATTCTCATCCTTAAAAAAATATATGGGGGTACATTTGGGGGTATGCTTGATTTCATTAACCTATATAGTTAAATAAAATCAGTTTGTTACGTTTTTATATCGAATCCTGTAGGGGTACCATTCTCTCTTCTCAACAACTCCCTTTACTTCTTTTTTCAGGCCGATGGCCAACATATCCTTTTTATTATCTGCCGGTAATGTCCGACTATTGTTAGTCGATTTCAGTAAGCAAACGCAGAGTTGTCGTTATTAAAAATGGCGACCACGGTCGCCATAATGATTAATAACAGGTACCGCCAGCATGATGTGAACCTGTTCCGCCATGCGGGTGGGTGCCTTTCGGACAGCCGATTGCAGAAACCGACATGATGCCGAACGCGGCAACCAGAATCATTGCTATGAGTTTTTTCATTTGTTAAACCTTGCCTGAAACGGTAATGCGATGGTTAGTGCAGCTTCGCTCTGTGGCGATTAAATATTACATCCGGCCTGAGCCTGTTCTGATGCGGGATGAATATTATCTTTTTAATGCGTCTATTGCATTTATCAAACAGATATAAAAACCGCTTACGTTATCCATTTTTTCTCACCGTCAGGGGCAGTACTGCGCTGCACAGATGACAAAATTGTCATTCGGCTGGCACCTTTTTGTCGGGCGGTGGTGAGTAGACTGGTATGACTGTTTCTTTGACGGCACATTGCCATGAACGTATTACGCATCAGGCCCTTTCCGGTCATCCTCCTGCTGGCGGGCGCGCTTGCGCTGTCTCTGTTTTTTTTCCGCCAGAATGCCGTTTCGGCCTCCCCGAAAAACACGCCGCCGCCGTTGGTCAGCCTGACCCCGGCGCAGCTAACCTCGCTGCCGCTGAGTCTGACGACGCAAGGGCATGTGGTGTCGCTCAATCAGGTTGATATTCAGTCGCAAATTACCGGCACTGTTAAGCACGTTGCGTTTCAGGAAGGGGCGTTTGTCCAGCAGGGACAGCTGCTGTTTACCCTCGATGATTCCACGCAACAGGCCACTTTGCACCGGGATCAGGCGTCCCGGGCGCAATCGCAGTCGCAGCTGGATAAAGCGCAGCGGGATCTGGCTCGCGGCCGTGCGCTGAAGGCGCAGAACTACATTTCTGCCTCCGACTGGGACACGCTGCTCAGTACCCGGCAGCAGTATGCAGCCCAGGTGCAGGCGGCGCAGGAGGATATTCTGAGCGCCGAAGCGCAACTGGGCTATACGCGTATTTATGCCCCGGTGAGCGGGAAAAGCGGGGCTCTCAATGTGCATCCCGGTAGCCTGGTGCAGCCGGGAAGCAGCCAGCCGCTGGTCACCGTCAATCAATTTGACCCGGTGGGCGTCTCGTTTACGCTGCCGGAAAACGATCTTAATGCCGTGCTGGCGGCTCAGGTGCAAGGGCCTGTCAGGGTGCTGGTCGATAATGCAAAAGGGGACAAAATTGCCGGCACGCTCGAATTTATCGACAACACCGTCAGTACCGAGAGCGGAACCATTGCGCTGAAGGCGCGTTTTGCCAACGCCGACCATCTGCTATGGCCGGGCGCGTTTCAACATGTCAGCGTTGAGGCCGGTACGCAGCAGGTTGTGGTGCTGCCGCCGCAGGCTATCCAGAACGGGCCACAGGGCCACTTTGTCTATCTCGTTGATGACCACAGCCGGGCGACGACGCTGCCGGTTAATCTGCTGCGTATTCAGCAGCAGATGGCGATCGTAGAAGGCGTGAACCAGGGAACCCGGGTGGTGATTGAAGGAAGTAATAACCTGCGTCCTGGGATACAGGTTGCCGTAGCGAAGGCGGCGGGACAGGCGGAGCGTGTGCAATGAAGCTGGCTGAAGCCTGTTTATCTCGACCGATTGCGGTGATGTTACTGTGGCTGGCGGTGATTGTTACCGGCGCTATCTGCTGGACAAAACTGCCGGTCGCGGCGCTGCCGTCGTTTGATATGCCGACCATTCGCGTCAACGCTTCGCTGTCCGGCGCTAGCCCGGAAACAATGGCCTCATCGGTGGCGACGCCGCTGGAAAAGAACCTGGCGACGATTCAGGGCCTGGCGATGCTGACCTCAACCAGCCTGCAAGGGGCGACGACAATCGTGCTGGAGTTTGATCCTTCGGTGAATATCGACTCCGCAGCGGTGGATGTGCAGTCGGCGCTGTATCAGACGATGAAAAATCTCCCTGCGCAGATGACGACGCCGCCGTCCTTTCGCAAGGTCAACCCGGCGGATGCGCCGATTGCGGTGATCGGTATCGATTCACCGTCGATGACGCTTTCTGACCTGAACCGCTACAGCGACGATCTTATCTCACCTGCGCTGTCGACCATCAAAGGGGTCGCGGAAGTAAACGTCATTGGCCAAAAACGCTATGCCGTTCGGGTAGAAATCGATCCCGACCGCCTGGCGGCGACGGACCTGACGTTGACCGACGTGCAGTCGGCGCTGAAATCCGCCAATGCGAACACGCCGGTCGGTGAACTGGACGGCAGGCGGCAAATGATGATGCTGCAAACTCAGGGGGATTTGAGAAACGCCGCAGACTTTGCCAATGTGATTGTTGCGACCCGCAACGGCCAGCCGGTACGTTTGTCAGATATCGCCAGCGTCGAAGACAGTATTGAGAACGCCCTGAGCTATAGTGCGGTCAACGGTCATACGGCGATCGTGCTGAGTATCAACCGTCAGCCGGGAGCAAATATCGTCTCGACCATTGATGCGATAAACCAGCTGCTGCCGCGGCTGCAGTCGCAGATGCCCCCTTCGGTAAAAATGCAGTTGCTCAACGACCGCTCTCTGTCAATTCGTCAGGCTATTCATGATGTTAACATCACCCTGCTGCTGACGATTGCGCTGGTTATCCTGGTGATCCTGCTGTTTTTGCGCAATCTGCGCGCTACGCTGATCCCGGCGCTGAGCGTACCGGTTTCGCTGCTCGGCGCCTTTGCGCTGATGTATTTGCTCGGTATGAGTCTCGACAATATTTCGCTAATGGGGCTGACCATTGCCGTTGGGCTGGTCGTCGATGACGCCATCGTGGTGCTGGAGAACATCATGCGTTACCGGGAGGAGGGGGAATCTCCGTGGCAGGCGGCGCTGCTGGGCGTGCGCGAGGTGGCATTTACCGTTATCTCAATATCGCTGTCGCTGGTGGCGGTCTTTATTCCGATTTTCCTGATGCCTGGCACCCTGGGACTGTTATTCCACGAGTTTGCGTGGGTCGTCTCGCTGGCGATTCTGGTGTCCGCCGCCGCCTCGCTGACGATTATCCCGCTGCTGGTGCCGATGCTGGTCAGGCAGCATGAAACCGGCGACCGTGCCCCGGCCTGGAGCCGCCATTTTGACCGCGGCTTTGAAGCTTTGCGTCAGGCATATGGCCGTGCCCTGGAGTGGGCAGTAGTGCATAAAGCCATCGTGGTGCTGACCGCACTGGCGACGGTGGTGCTCAGCGTTGTGCTTTACCTGAGTGCGCCAAAAGGCTTTTTCCCCCAGGAGGATATCGGCCAGGTAGCCGCCAACATCGATACCCCGCAGGACATGTCCTATGCCGGGCGGCTGGCGGTGGCACAGCAGATCGGGAAAACGCTGCAGGCGGATCCGGCGGTCAGCGACATCGTGACCAAGGTCGATCACGATACCACCCAACTGATGCTGACGCTGAAAGACGCCGCGCAGCGCCCGGCGATGGCGCAGGTGGTACAGCAGATGCGTGCCGAAACCCGCTATCTGCCCGGTATCACCGTATTTTACAGCCCGGTGCAGAACCTGAAGGTGGGAGGACGTTCGTCGAAAAGCAGCTACCAGTACACGCTCCAGTCGGTGAACAGCAGCGGCGGCCTTTCGCTCAACGCATGGGCCGATAAGCTGATGGCGGGCATGAAACAGAGCGGCGTCTTCGTCGGCGTGAACAGCGATGCCGAACTCAACGGGCTCCAGGCTCAGCTGCAAATTGACCGCAATAAAGCTTCGCTGATGGGCGTCGATATCGATCAGATCCGCAATAATCTGTACGCGGCTTTTGGCACTCAGCAGGTTTCGACGATTTACGCTCCGGAAGATAGCTACGAAGTGATCATGGAGGTGAACAGTGCATTTCGTCAAAACGAGAGCGACCTGGCAAAGATCTACGTGCGTTCGTCCGCCAACACCTTGCTGCCGGTCACGACCTTCACCCAGATTACCCGCGGCCAGGGCGTGACGGCGGTAAACCATCAGGGGCAGCTGCCGGCGATCACGATTTCCTTCGATCTGGCATCGGGCAAGTCGCTCTCGGACGCCACCCGGACGATTGCCCGGATCCAGCAGGATATTGCGCTGCCGAACGCGGTTATTGGTCGCTACGCCGGGCAGGCCGCGCTGTACCAGCAGTCGCAGAGCAGCCAGATATGGCTTATCGTGATGGCGCTGGCGGTGATCTACGTCATCCTCGGGGTGCTCTATGAAAGCTGGATTCATCCGCTGACCATTCTCCTTGGATTGCCGTCGGCGGCCGTCGGGGCGCTGCTGGCGCTGCGGCTGATGAATATGGATCTGACGTTTATCGCGATGATCGGCATTTTGCTACTGATAGGCATTGTGAAAAAGAACGCCATCATGATGATTGATTTCGCGCTGGTGGCGCGACGAAGCCACGGGCTTTCCGCCCATGACGCGATTATTCAGGCCTGCATGCAGCGCTTTCGGCCCATCATGATGACCACGCTGTGCGCCATGATGGGGGCATTGCCGATTGCTTTTGGCTGGGGGGCGGGTGCAGAGCTACGCCAGCCGATGGGGGTTGCCGTAGTGGGTGGGCTGCTGTTCTCGCAATTGATTACCCTGTTTATTACCCCGGTGCTGTATCTTCTCTTTGAGAGAACCACGCGGAAAAGCGCGGCGCTGGCGCCGCAGACGGAGGCACAATGAGACTACTGCTGGTTGAAGATCAAACGATGGCAGCGGACTACATCGCGAAGGGGCTGCGGGAGAACGACTTCGTGGTTGATGTCGCGCACGACGGCGTGGACGGTTTGCACTTTTTACTGACCAACGACTACGATCTGGCGATCCTTGACGTGATGCTTCCGGGCATGAACGGCTGGAAGATCCTCGAACTGACCCGACAGGCGGGGAAAATGACGCCGGTGATGTTTCTCACCGCCCGTGATGACGTGGAAGACCGGGTATGCGGTCTGGAGCTGGGGGCGGAAGATTACCTGATTAAACCTTTCTCGTTTAGCGAACTGCTGGCACGGGTGCGGGTGATTATGCGCCGCGGCGCGCCTCACAGTGCCCTCGCTGAGGAGGCGGTGTTGCAGATAAGCGATCTGCAACTCGACTTTCTCAAGCACCGCGCGTCGCGCAACGGGAAACGCCTTGAGCTGACGCAAAAGGAGTTTTTGTTGCTCAGCCTGCTGATGCGCCGCCGTGGCGAAGTGCTATCGCGTACCGTCCTGGCCGAACAGGTCTGGGATATGAATTTTGATCCGGAGACCAACGTGATTGACGTTGCGGTTCGCCGCCTGCGCAGCAAAATCGATGACGGGTATGAGGTGAAACTGCTGCACACTATTCGCGGCGCGGGGTACGTGCTGGAAGAGAGAAACGATGCTGATCCCGCGTAATTTCCCGATAACCCTGCGTTTGACGCTCTACTTTTCTCTCGCCATGAGCCTGGTGCTGTACAGCGTAACCGGCCTGCTGTACTCGACGATGCGCAATCAGCTCGGGCAGAAGGATGTTGACGAGCTGCGCAGTACGCTGCGCTTTCAACAGGAGATAGCGACAACCATCAGTGAGCGCCAGGGGCCGAAGGATCTCTGGCAGCAGGAGCTGTTCGAGTTCATCGCCCGCCAGGAACGGCTTTCGCTGCGTATTATCAGCCCGGACGGTAAGGTCTGGGCCCAGTCGAAGAATATGCGCGTACCGCAGCAGGATTTCCCTCCCCCCGCGAATGAGTTCCACTACAGCGAGTGGAAATATCACCGCCACGACGTGAGTGAAAAGTATCTGATTGTCTCAACGGAGTTTATCCTCAAAGACAATCAGCCGTGGCGGGTGCAGGCGGCGCTTAATGTCTCAAAAAACAATGAAATTATTGAAGATTACTGGCGGCGGATGCAAATTGTGGCGGCGCTGGCGGTGGTCCTCTTTTCGGCTATCGGCTACTGGCTGGCGCGACGAGGGCTGCTGCCGCTGCGCACCATGAGCCGGGAGATTGCGCATATCCACGCCGGGGAGCTACACACCCGGCTGTCGACCCAGCGCTGGCCGTCGGAGCTGAACGCGCTGTCAACATCCTTCGACGGCATGATGACCCGTCTCGAGGCCTCTTTTACGCAGCTGACCCGTTTTTCATCGGATATTGCCCATGAACTGCGTGGGCCAATCAACAACTTGATCTCCGCCGCCAGCGTGACGCAGAGCAAAGCCCGAAGCGCGGAAGAGTATCGGGACACGCTGGCGGCCATTGTTGAAGAAGGGGAGCGCCTGTCGCGGATGATTTCGTCGATGCTGTTCCTGGCCCGGGCCGATAACAGCCGTGAGCCGCTGCATCTTGAGCTCCTCTCCAGCGCGACGGAGTTTGCCCGTCAGATAAACCTCTACGATGTGCTGGCGGAGGAGAAAAACATTACCCTGGTCAGCGAAGGGGAGGTGGATTTTTACGCTGACCCAATCCACCTGCAGCGCGCGCTGTCGAACCTGCTGTCCAATGCGCTACGGCATACGCCGTCCGGCGGTAAAATTGTGCTGCGTGCCAGCAGGGAAAATGGCCAGATTGCGCTCAGCGTTGAAGATAACGGCGAAGGTATCAGTCCTGAACATTTGCCGTATATTTTTGACCGTTTCTACCGGATAGACGACGCCCGCAGCAACGCCGAGAACACCGGTCTGGGGCTGGCGTTGGTTAAAACCATTGCCGAACTGCACGGCGGCAGGATAGCCGTGACGAGTGCGCCTCATCGGGGTAGTCGCTTTTCATTGCTCCTGCCTGAGCGTCACGAAAGCGCCTCCAACCGAACAAAATTGTAATCCGGGCGTTGAGCCAGAGTCATCCACGGCAGCGGATAATGGATTCTCCGCTGACTGTCCGGTGATAATTATGCCTAACAAACCGCTTTCACATTCTGCCGAAACCGCGTTAACGCGCGGTTCTTCTTACCTGCGCCAGTTTATTGCCGCTCCGAGGACGACCGGGGCGCTGCTGCCATCGTCACCCGCGCTCTGTCGCGCAATGATGAACCAGGTCGACTGGGGCGTCAGCCTGTCGATCGCCGAACTGGGCGCGGCAAACGGTGTTTTAACTAAAGGGATCCTGTCGCGGATGCGCCGCGATGCGATGCTTGACGCTTATGAAATCAATCCAGGCTTTGTCGGCCAGCTGCAAGCCATTGATGACCGACGCCTTAATGTTGTGGCGGCATCGGCGGAAAGGCTGATCAACCCCTACGATATCGTTTTTTCCTGCCTGCCGCTGCTCTCGTTGCCGCTGCGCATCAGCATGCGCATTCTTCATCAGATCCGGCAACAGATGTCGGCGGGCGGACTGTTTATTCAGTTTCAGTACAGTCCCCTGTCGGAGGCGCTGCTTTCCCGGTTTTTTCGCTGGCAGCGGATCGTCGTAATGCGCAATCTACCGCCCGCGCTGGTGTACGTCTGTACGCTGCGTTAATGCTCACCTGCAACAGCGAAAACGTGTAAAAAGAGGATAAAAATGAACACTTTGACGACATCACCGGCGTGGCTGAATAAAGTGCCTGAGGTCACGCTGGTCTTCTGGTTAATCAAAATGATGTCGACCACGGTCGGGGAAACCGGCGCCGATTATCTCAATATGGATTTGGGATTCGGTTTGCTGAATACCTCGTGGGTGGTCGGTGGGCTGCTGCTTGTTACCCTGGTTTTTCAACTGCGGGAAACCCGCTACCAGCCGGTGATCTACTGGCTGACGGTAGTATTTATCAGCATTTTCGGGACCCTGGTGACCGATAATTTAACCGATGCACTGCACGTCCCGTTGGCCTACAGTTCGCTCTTTTTTGCTCTGGCGCTACTCGTGACTTTTGCGCTGTGGTACGCCCGGGAAAAGACCCTGTCTATCCATCACATCGATAGCCGGGTGCGAGAGCGTTTCTACTGGCTGGCTATTTTGTTCACCTTTGCGCTGGGCACCGCCGTAGGCGACGGCCTGGCCGAGGGGCTGAACATGGGCTACTACAGCGCAGCAGCTTTCTTCGGCGGCTGGCTTCTGATTATTGCGACGGCACGTTTTGTCTTTCGTGCTAATGCGGTGTTCTGCTTCTGGGCGGCATATATTCTGACCCGCCCGTTTGGCGCCGCCTGCGGTGACCTGCTGTCGCAGCCGGTAGACAGCGGCGGTTTTGGCCTTGGCGCTAACGTCGTAAGCCTGATCTTTGGGGCCGCTATCGTTGTATTGGTGGGCTGCCTGTCGATGCTAGAACGGCACAAGCCGGCGGCGCTTGCCGTTCGTCACGATGAGGAGTCGCCGAGATGAAAAGAAAAGGGATCTATCTGCTGTTAATGATGGCTTCGCTACTGAGTTTCGGTTCGACGATGGCCGAGGCGCGAGTTCAGAAAGTAGCAAACGTCTGGGTGCTTTCGCCGATGGCCTGGGATGCATCCAGGCCGCCGCCGGGTCAGGACTCATCTCCCGCGACCGTCAATGCATGCCCACGCTCCCGGTATTAGCCGACGCACAGCGCAATCAGTGCCAGCGTTGCCGGGAGCGCCTGCACATAAAGTATTTTCCGACTGGCGGTTGCGGCGCCGTACAGTCCGGCGACCACCACGCAGATTAGAAAGAACGCTTTAAACTCAAATCCGCTTTCTGGACTCCAGAGTCCCCACAGCAAACCGGCGGCTAAAAAACCGTTATATAGCCCCTGATTTGCCGCCATAACCCGGGTCTCGCGGGCAAAGTTTGCGCTGAGTTTGAAGGCCTTGCGCCCGGCTTTACTCTCCCACAAAAACATCTCCAGGATCAGTATGTAGATATGGATAGCGGCGACGATGAAGATAAGTGTATTGGCTAACACGGTAGTCCTTATGAGTAAGAGCAAAATTCAGTGAGAGCGACCTGGCCTGCTAAAACCCGCTTTTATCGCGCTTTTAACCGTTTATATCAAAGAATAGCCGCAGCACCCCGGCTATGTTGGAAATTCGGCCTGGAGAATGACTTCAGGGTGATCACGCGTGTGCTGCTGAGGGGTGAATTTACAGAATGGGAACCAAACCGTTAATACTTTCTTCGGATGGACAAGAGACCATCTCCCTGAATACGGTGTCCGGGACGCTGGGTCACGTCGGTATCGATGTCCGCGCGCTCGCGTCATCAGGGATGTGCAGTTTTGATCCGGGCTTCAACAATACCGCCGGGTGTGAGTCGGCCATTTCCTACATTGATACGGAGAACAGCATCCTGCTGCACCGCGGCTACCCGGTGGACCAGTTGGCCAGACAGTGCGAGTTCCTGGAGGTGGCCTATATCATGCTGCACGGAGAGGCGCCCGATGAGGAGAGCTATCAGGTCTTCCGGGAAAAAATTACCCGCCACACTCTGGTGCATGAGCAGATGTCAAAAATGTGCAGCGGCTTTCGTCGCGACTCCCATCCGATGGCGCTGATGTGTGCCATGGTGGGCGCGCTGGCGGCCTTTTACCACGATGTTCTGGACGTCGAAAACCCCGAGCACCGTGCGCTGGCCGCCACCCGATTGCTCTCCAAGATGCCGACGCTTGCGGCAATGAGCTATAAGTTTTCTATCGAACAGCCAGCGGTATATCCGAAAAACGACCTGTCTTATGTGGGGAATTTCCTGCATATGCTGTTTGCGATTCCGGCAGAAAAATACCAGGTGAACCCGGTCATCGAGCGGGCGTTGAACCAGATCATGGTGCTCCACGCCGACCACGGGCAGTGCGCGTCGACCACCACGGTGCGTGCGGCTGGGTCCTCAGGGGCCAATCTGTTTGCCTGCGTGGCGGCCGGTCTGGCGTCGATGTGGGGGCCAATGCACGGCGGTGCCAACGAGGCCAGTATGCAAATGCTGGGCGATATTGAGAGCGTCGATCAGGTACCGGCGTTTATCAGTAAAGTGAAGAGGGACCCTCAGGCTTTCCGTCGCCTGGGCTTTGGTAACTCACGCTACAAATATCTCGATCCCCGGGCGGCCATTTTGCGCGAAACCTGTCATCAGCTGCTGGCGGAACTGGGAATGTCGGACCGGCTGCTTCAGGTGGCAATGGCCCTCGAAGAGGTCGCGCTGCACGATCCGTACTTTGTTGAGAACGGACTTTCGCCGAGCGTCGATTTTTATACCGCCGTGATCCTCAAGGCGATAGGGCTGCCACCGTCGATGTTTGTGGTGATTACCGCGGTGGGGCGAACGCTGGGCTGGGTCGCTCACTGGAACGAGATGCATGAGTCGCCGCTGAATATATACCGTCCGCGGCAGATCTACACCGGGGAGCCTAAGCGGGATTACGTTTCGCGTCGCGGGTAAAAGACGGCTACGTCCGGCCGCGTTCAGGCTGGGCGATTCTGGCGAAGTGTCGTGACAGGCAATACAGGGTCCGGTGATGGTGACATTGCCGGACTTTTTGCTGTGGGGCCCGGCTGGGGATATCTGCTTACTCAAGCCATTGCAAAATCAGGGAATAAATATGATGTCACCGGGAAGGTGTCACACTTTAATGGATTAAGCGTTGCGTGAATATTAAATTCAGATGAAGTTTATATATCCGTGTTGT
Organism: Klebsiella sp. I138; assembly: GCF_051131765.1. Taxonomy (NCBI): domain Bacteria; kingdom Pseudomonadati; phylum Pseudomonadota; class Gammaproteobacteria; order Enterobacterales; family Enterobacteriaceae; genus Klebsiella; species Klebsiella sp. I138. The sequence continues at coordinate 2,743,270 of NZ_CP180447.1, read as the reverse complement.
CCGGATTATTTGAAACAGCAATCCATAACAGCGATAGGGAAAATAAAGCCAGCGCGGCGACGGAACCGATAATTCCGAAATAAATGAAAAATGTCATAAACATAGTGTGGCCTGCGGTAATAGTATCTTGAGCAATTAATGAGAAAAATGTGCTTTCTGACCAGACATTGCGATCTGCATGGGATGCATCACTGCCGATCTGTATGAAGATGCGCCTTTTTATCCGCGAAAGATACTGATTCATGCGTTGTAGAAAAAATATTTAAAAAATCTAAGCAATTGAAGAGGATAAAGAGCACTCGTTGGCATTGTTTGAGGACGCGACTTTCCTGTTTTATGACAAAAGACCGGTGCCGGGCCGAGGCTGGCAAACCTTCACCCTTAACATTGTCAGAATCAGTCAATATATGCATAGTTGTATTGCGAAAAACGAGGGTTAAAAAACTGTAAAAATAACGCTTGCCAATAGATGATTAACATGCGTTAATGGCATCAACGGTTTGAGTCTTAAACATTATCTGTAACAGTTCTCGGAATTTTCTCATCGCATTTATCTTCTGATATCTCCTTTTGGGTATTTTTCTCTTTGATAAGTTTTCTGCAGACCAGATATGCCCAAGGGCTAATTAAAAAAATTAACAACATATCTTAGAAAGTCACTAAAAGAAATAATGAGTAATCTCGTGAAAGAACTCGGGTTAATCATTGAGAGAACGGCCACAAAAAAGGGGATGCCCGCAGTGTGCTGTTCGGCGTAGTGATTTCTGCACTATCCTTGAAAACCACAGACGCGTTTTCACCAGAGTATAATCTCTTGTCCCTGCGGTAGTGAATGTTGTCGCAAGTAAAGGCTAACATTATGACTGAATACATTCATTTCAGATGCCCATGCTGTCATGGGTCACAATACAGAACATCGAATTACGATGTGACGGAAAAAAATCCGTTTGGCGCAAAATGTATCTTCTGTAAAACATCAATGGTTACATTTGATAATATTGCTCCTTACATTTCCAGCGGCACCGTGCCGATGGACTGTCGGAAATAAAAAAGGCCCCAGACGGGGCCTTTTTTCATTGTACAGATATAGCGTAGCGATCATTGCGCTGTCATTCAGGTGGTAGACCGATGAAGAAAGTTATTGTTTTTTTTAATGCATTACCGGCGGTAGTCGCAAAGATAATGCCGGGCGTAACAACAATATTACGTGAGTATCCTAATGGTGAACAAATGCATCTGCAGATCATGTCCGCCGAATTTCCTTCCTTAACGGGCGATCATCGCATCGTGCATGTTGCCTCTGACCGCGATTTAACATCAGCCGAGATTCAAAACGCGGCGGTAAAGCTGCTGCCGTAGCACCTCGATGAAAGGCCGTCAGCCGGCAAGGCAAGGAAATCCTTATGCCGGTCAGGGGCCAGGGCGACAGCATGATTTAATGGGTGAATGTCTTCTGAACACCTATAATTTAAAGACGTGTGTTGCTATTTGAGGTGAAGCTGTATGATTACGCACCCGGAAGTTCGACGCTGGGCATCCGTCATGCTGACCTCCGCTTTGCGCGGAGAGATGTCCCAGGACGAGATATTAAAACAGGTTCATATGATTTGTGAGAATCATGGCTCAGCCTGTCTTGAAGATGTTATCGATGAAATTTTAATTGAAGCGGGCCGTATTGGGTCAGGGCATAGCGACGGCACGTTTTATCGACATTGAACCTGATAATTAAAAGGCAATCGTGAAAGACCCTTTTTCATCGGAGATGGTTAGCTCTTTTCTTTCTGCCGCCCACACCATCTCCTGATTTTTAGAACTAAAATAAGAGCCGTATTTTATTTTTTCTTCGCCAAAATCAAACGTGATCTCAACAGGATGAACGGTAATGTCAATCATATAGAGCTTGCCTTCGACATACCCTTTTACGCTGGCAGTGACCTGTTTTCCAATCCCGATATCGGTACGACAATTTTGAGCATGAATTGTTGAGTTTTCAGTCATTTGTTATCTCTTGTTTGTCTGTCATCATTCGATATGAATAAACATTACCATATCTCATTCATCAGATTAGGGCTAAATTACGACTCATGCTATTCATCTTATTTCAGATGGGTTTTTTATAGATAATAGGGTGATTACACTGTTTTTAGTGAAAACAGCTAAAAGCAGCGGGTTATGACATCTCATACAGGGACTGGTAGAAGCGTGCTAGCTTGCGGGTTAATAAGAGACGGTCTCTTTCTGACACGCGTAGATAACAAGGCCTAACAATCGAATATCGTCTCCTGAGTGAGGAGCCGAGAAATGCGAATTCGTTTTTAAGATGTCTGAGTGCCGAGAGAGCATCAGATAAAATATCGTGTTTAAACGACGATAAACTCTTTCTTCGTAGCCATGATCTGGTGCCCTGGCGCTGTGTGTTTTTTGAACACTTAATGGTATGATAGACCACATTCATTCGGTGGGTAAGGTCTATGTCATTCTTCGACAACGCAGTGAAGCGCTTGAGTTCCTCCTCTGATACCACGGTAACCTGCCCGGAATGCGGGCATAAATCACGACAGCCTGTAAACAAAGTAAAAAAAGGCGCGACATTACTGTGTCCACGCTGCAAGTCTCTGTTTGTCGTTGCTAAATAATGTGTTACATCCCGTCATGCCGCCGGTGGGCATGATGACGGGATGGGGCAGCCTCGCGGGCCTCTGCGGGGACGCCGGTTTCTTCAGCTGGTAATCTGTCCGGAGTCGAAATTATTCAGGCATGCGAGAGCGTCGGGAACATGAGTTTGCGGTCTTTAAAGATATTTTCTTTCGCCGCATAGATGAACAGGAAATCATCAATTTCGATTTTTTCGTATTCACCAACTCTGTCTTCCTTCGGGGTAAAACCTAAAATAACCTGCCGGGAGTGCTCCGCCGCGAGTTCGTTCACGATCTTCGACAGCGAACTCTCGCTGTCACAGAAAATATCAAAACAGAGCAGGGCATGATCGTTCTGCATGGCGATTGCGACGGCGTTATTTTTCTCCGAGTAATAGACGAAGTGCTTCATAAAAGCCGAGCAGTAGAACATTAACAGGCCGAAGTTATGGTGCGCCGAGAGCCGGGAAAACGGGTTTGATTTTTGGTAATAGTATTTGAGAATTTCAACGTCGCTCTCTTTATCCATATCCAGCTTGCGAAAATCTCCGGCGGCAGGCGTAACCGGCAGGGCGTACTGATACTCATCGGTTCGTTCAAAGCCAAATTTCGGATAGAAATCAACGGTAGTGGAGTTAGCGAAGAGAAAAATACCGTCGGCCTGATCCTGCCAGTCAGCCAGAATCTGGTTAATCAGCTGGCTGGCCAGACCCTTTTCACGATGATCGGTTGCGGTCATTACGGTACCAATCTGAATATAGCGTTTAGGCTGCCCCTGCCACATTAGATCGATGATATTCGCTGAGGCATTAGCGATGACTTTATTATGGTCAACAAATGCATAAGGAATATACGACTCAGTCCAGTAGCCTTTTTTGTACCACTCCTTAAAAGAGAGGTCAAAGGTCTTAATTGCCAAATTAATGAAGCTGTTTCTTAACACATCATCATGGACAACCTGTTTGACTAATTTGTATTTCATTGGTCTGTATTCCTTTTTATAAGTTCTGAGACCCGACATTGTTACTGCCAAATTAATATCAAAGACATTGGCTCATTTATAGGGTTGAGTATGAACTTTTCCCGATGTTTGTACAGTTTGACTCTTCAGTCGTTTCTCAGGACGTTGGCTCGGTCACAGTACAGAGGTCAGGAAGAGTGGAGAGCGTGGCGAATGCGTTGATCGATGAGCGTCAACCGATTGTCGCCACCGTTTTGCAGACTAATCTCCCCAGAAAAGTTTCACTGGTAAAACTTATTAGTGACGAGATTTAATTTCTATTAACTCCCACGCATTCCACTTTGTACAGGCTTGACAATAAAATTGCTCATTGCTAATAGTTAAGCCACATCTTAAATAATAAACAAAGTTTAATATATGAAACTCAGCGTTGGGAGTTATGACAACAGCACAACCGTCGATAATGAGGCGGAAATATTGGCTGACTTTCAGTGGCGGAGTCAGCAGGTGTATCAGCACAATGAAAATACCATGACTTTTTCTTATGGTCCCGGCGCGCGGGAACGTATTGACTGGTTTATTTCGCCGGCCGGAAAGGCGGGGACGATCATATTTATCCATGGCGGGTACTGGCAGTCCTGTAATAAAGAGGATTTTGCTTTTATTACCGCCGGACCGCTGGCATGGGGATTTGATGTGATGCTGGTGGAGTATACGTTAGCGCCGCAGGCGACGTTAACGGCAATCCACCGCCAGATTGGCGCGGCGCTGGATGCCATTGCGTGCCAGCCGGGGCTGCGCGACCCGGTTTTTCTGAGCGGCCACTCCGCTGGTGGTCATCTGGCTGCCTGTTGGCAGGCGCATCCGCGTGTGGATGCGGTGCTGGCAATCAGCGGGATTTATGATCTTGAGCCGCTGCTGACCACGGCGGTCAACCGGCCATTACAGCTGACGGCGCAGGAAGTGAGCGAGCTCAGTCCGCTACACCATATCCAGGACCAGGCGCCGCCGCTGGCGCTGTTTTACGGCAGCGCCGAGCGGGCAGAACTCATCGCACAGAGTGAAAACTATGCCCGGGCGCTGCGCCAGCTGGGGAGGCCGGTCGACGAAATAGCCCTGCCTGCGGCGAATCACTACTCTATCCTTGATGCGCTGTTTGCCACTGATGGCGCACTTTTCAACGTACTTTGCCACTATGGTAACCCTTTATGCGAGACGTAATTCAAACCGGCCTGCCGGACATCGGTCAGCCATTTTCCTGGGCGACCCGCGGCGGCGGTATGCTCTTTACCGCCCATGGTCCGGTCCGGGCCGACGGGACTATTGATACCGGCCCGGCGGAACGGCAGATTGCCCTGACTTTCGATAATCTTATCCAGGCGCTGCGGGCGGCCGGGAGCCATAGCGATAATGTTCTCCAGGTTATTATTTATCTGACCGATGTGAATGATGTCGCACGCCTTGATGATATTTACCGGCGTTACTTTAATGCGCCATACCCTAATCGTTCGACGGTGATTGTCGATAAATTAGTGGTGCCTGGAATGAAAATAGAAATTACCGTCAGCGCGACGGCCTGAAAACACAAAAATAAATATTCACCTGCTGGCCATATTTTATTATGGCTAAGGATACCTATGTTCGCAGACATTAAATCATCGACTCCCGACCCTATTATGTCATTAATGGAAGCTTATTTGCAGGACCGCAATCCGCGCAAAGTTAATTTAGGCATCGGCTTATATTATGACGCGCAAGGGGCGGTTCCGCTGATGCGCGCCGTCGAGCAGGCGGAGCAGCGTCTGCTGGCGCAGCGGCAGCCGCACGGCTACCCGCCGATTGAAGGCAGCGCACGTTTTGCCAGCCAGATACAAACATTGCTGCTGGGTCCAACAGCCCCACAGCATGCGCTGGCGACGGTGCAAACCGTTGGCGGCTCAGGGGCATTGAAGCTGGCGGCCGATTTTCTCGTTCATTTTTTACAGCGTAAAGAGATTTGGGTTTCAGACCCGACCTGGGCCAACCATCAGGCCATTTTTTCCGGGGCGGGCTTAGAGGTCAACAGCTATCCCTATTTTGACAATCTCAGCGGTGAACTGCGCTTTGCCGACATGCTACAGGCCCTGCAGACACTCCCTGCAGGTACGGCGGTGCTGCTGCATCCTTGCTGCCATAACCCGACCGGAACCGATCTCAGCCACAGCCAGTGGCAGACGCTTATTCAGCTGATTCAGGCGCAGCGGCTGCTGCCATTTTTCGATATTGCCTATCAGGGTTTCGGCGCCGGCCTGGAGGAAGACTGCTATGCGCTGAGACTGGCGCTGGAGAGCGATATCGATTTTATCGTCGCCAACTCGTTTTCAAAAAATATCGCCTTGTACGGCCAGCGGGTGGGGGGATTAACCGTCCGCTGCGGCGATGCGCAGACGGCGGCTAACGTTCAGGGCGCCTTAAAGACGTTAATTCGCCGTAGCTACTCCTGCCCGCCTACCCACGGCAGTCGGATAGTCGACATGGTATTAGCCGATGCGCAGCTCCGCCAGCAGTGGCAGGAGGAGCTGGCGACAATGCGTCAGAGAATTCAGCAGATGCGCCAGCGGCTCTCTGCCGGACTGGAGCAGGGCGGTTCTCAGCTGGACTACCGGCGCATCCGCGATCAGCGCGGGATGTTCAGCTATACCGGACTGAACGAACGTCAGGTGGACGAGCTGCGCGAGCGCTATGCCATTTATCTGGTGGCGCCGGGACGGATGTGTCTGCCCGGCCTTAATGGTGACAACATCGACTACGTCACCGCCGCTATCCTCGATGTGACCACCGCCCGTCGCTAAGGTAGGAACCGATGAAAGATCGCAAGCGTTTTGATGAGATTGCACAGCGCCAGGGCGGGCTGAAGAAACAGCTGACCGCCGGGCAAATGTCGATGTTGGCAATCGGCGGCGCGATTGGTACCGGACTGTTTCTGGGGAGCGCTTACGCTATTCAGATGGCCGGGCCGTCGGTGTTGCTGAGCTATTTGATTGGCGGCGTGATCGCGCTGCTATTGATGGGCTGCCTTGCGGAGATGACATCAGAGCATCCTACTCCGGGTTCATTCGGCGACTATGCCGAGTTTTATCTCAGTCCGCTCTGTGGATTTCTGGTGCGCTATTCCTACTGGTCCTGCGTGGTACTGGCAGTCGGCACCGAGGTAACCGCCATTGGAATGTATATGCAGTTCTGGTTCCCGCATACGCCGGTCTGGCCGTGGGTGTTGCTGTTTTCCGCCGTGGTGATTGTGATTAACGTTATCGGCGTAAAATGGTTTGGCCAGGTTGAGTACGCGCTATCGACGATCAAGGTTCTGGCGATCATGGCTTTTATCGTTATTGGGCTGGGGATCCTGGCCTTCTCCGCCAATCCGACCTATGGCCTGCACAATTTTACCGGCGGCGGTGGGTTCATGCCGTTCGGGATCAGCGGGATGTGGTTCGCGACAATTGTTTCTATCTTTAGCTATCTGAGTATCGAAATGATCGCGGTGGCGGCAGGGGAAGCGAAAAACCCGGTAGTGGCGGTGAAGTCAGCGTTTAAAGGAACCATCCTGCGCCTGTTTATTTTCTATATGCTCTCGATAGCGCTGATGCTGGCAATTGTGCCGTGGCGTCAGTCCGGTACCAGCGAAAGTCCCTTCCTGGTGGCGATGAACGTGATTCACTTGCCGTACGCCGGCGGTATTTTTAACTTTATCGTCCTGATTGCGGCGCTCTCGGCCATGAACAGCCAGCTGTATATCACTACGCGAATGATGTTCTCGCTGTCGCGTGCCGGACAGGCGCCGGCAGGTTTCGGGCGGGTCAGCGTTCGTGGGATCCCGGTGAATGCGCTGGCAATCTCGTGCGTCGGCATTATGGTTTCTATCGTCCTGAGCATTATCTACCCGCAGCAGGCGTTTGCCGCGATGATGTCCATTTCGGTTTACGGGGCCTGCTTCACCTGGCTGATGATATTCATCACGCATCTGTTCTTTCGCCGTCAGCACACGCAAACGGTACTGAAGTTTCGGCTATGGGGCTACCCGTGGAGTACGTTGCTGGGGGCTGTTCTGATGCTGGCGCTGCTGATTTCAACGGCGTTTACCGATTTCTTCCGCATGACGCTGTGGTTTGGTATTCCGTTTACGCTGCTGTTGGTCGGCCTTTATTTCTATAGCCGCCGTTCCCGTCCGGTCATCACGACCCTCCCCACGCCTGATATCGATCGGGTGCAATAAATCCGTCGTTCGCCTCCGCAAGGGGGCGAACGCGCATATCTACGGTTTCCCCCAGTCGCAGATAATGACGTTGTGGCGACTCCGACAGTCGGGAAGCGAGCTGCGCTTCCCGACGTCGCTGTCCACCGTGTCTTTTGGCGGCGGCGAAAAATATCCCGCGCACGAGGTCAGAAGCAACACGAAAGTGAGAATAAGAAGTCTGGACACAGATAAACCTGGCAGCGTGTGGAAACTGCCCGTTTTTATCATTAAGAATATGATCGGGGTGGAGCTATTTTGTTTAATTATGGATAATGTCGGCGCTAGCGAATAAACCCAATGCCTGTCAGTTTATTCTCAACAAAATATTCCCTGAGTCAGCCATCATGATGCCAGACGTACTTTCAGTGGTTGCGCCGGTATTGAGTTTTTCCGGTTAATGATGACGGGTCAGCAAGCGGATATATAAACGCAAGAAGGAATGCCTCGATGGCCGATAAGCACTGGTCGATAACCGAACGCCTGCACCTGACGGTAACCAACCCGAATGTGATCATTCGCGGCAGTTACAGCTACTATAGCGACTGCTGGGATCGTGGGTTTGAACGCTGTGTGGTGCGCTACCTGCACGGCGATGCCGTCAGCGACGGTTGGGAACCATTAGGCCATGTAGATAAGCTCTATATTGGCAATTTCGTCTGCATCGCGCCGGAAGCGGTGATCCTGATGGGCGGCAACAGCACGCATCGAATGGACTGGGTTAGCCTCTATCCGTTTGTGTCATGTGTTAATGAGGCGTACCAGCATCGCGGAGATACCGTGCTGCAGGACGGCTGCTGGATTGGCATGCGGGCGATGATTATGCCGGGTGTCACGATTGGCGAAGGCGCCGTAGTGGCGGCGGGTTCGGTAGTCACCAAAGACGTATCGCCGTATACCGTCGTGGGAGGCAACCCGGCTACGTTTATCAAACGCCGTTTTCCCGAGCCCGATATTGAGCGCCTGCTAAAGCTGAATCTTTATGAATTAGCCGAAGAGACCCTGCTGAGCCTGCAACCGCTGCTGTCCAGCCCGGATATTAGTGCGCTTGAGCAGGCGGTGGCGCTACATCGGCAAGGTCGCGACTAGTCCACTCGAAAGCGCGGCCTCATTCCTGGCGAGGCCGTGAATCTGCTTCCATTTGACGGTGGGGGAGAACAGAGCCCTGGCCTCCCATTACGGAAGAACATCTCAGTGATGGGAGGGGGAAGTGTTAAATGATAAATGATGCTTCAGGCGGATAGGCAGGGTCCGGTTTGACGATAAACTAACAGACAAGCCGGTCAGAGCGGCTCAGGGCTTCTTTAAACACTGTATGCAACACGTGGGGCATCATGAAACCCGGATGGCCTGGACATATTGTTTGATGATATCGATAATCTCCTCCTCCTCAGCGAGCGGAATAGAATGCTGAATCATCTCATCCGTGTAATGTTTCGACCTTCGACCTTCGACATCAACAAATACCATTCCCCTGCGCCTGAATAGCCGATGAAGAGGCTGGTCACGTGTTATCAGGTATGAGACGCACACCGCACATGTCCCACCGGGCAGATGTTTTTCAATTGACCATTACTGTGTTGATGTCAGTTTCTTCATTGCATTCAAGCTGTCGTAAAGTAGTGCAAGATTATATTCATAAAGAGAATAACTAGAGGGGGAATTATCTCCCATTATTTTATAATATACATTGATCTTTATTTATTCTTGCTTGTTATTTTATAAGTGATATGGATTTAATATTAATTTTTTGTCATTTAACGTTCTTTTATATTTATTTTGTCATTTTAAAAGTGTGATCTTATACAATGAATTTTAAAACTATATAGTTTTAAAATGCACCTTCATGGACTCACTTATAAAAACTGGTAAAACTCAATATATGGAATATTTATGAAAAAAATTCTACTAACTTTCACATTAGCTCTGGTTTCCTTTAACAGTCTGGCAGATATGACTTTCGATACTTCATCCGGGAAGCTCAGGTTCTATGGGGATGTCGAATTTAATACCGATGCAGCCAGTAGTTCGAAACAACTGACCTCTTCTCGAACTAGTCCGAATAAAGACTGGAGTGCAAGTGATAGTGACCGCTGGAGCATCAATGGTCGTATTTTGCTAGGGCTTGACGGCTATCGTGAATTACCAGGCGGTAATTTTGCTGGATTTATTTCTCAGCCGCTTGCGGACATGAGTGGCCATATGAATCTGGATGATGCCGCTTTATACTTCGGGCAGAAAGAAGGTGGTAAGGATAATTGGCGTGTGACTGTCGGGCGCTTCGAAGCTTACGATATGTTCCCGATAAACCAGGACACCTTTGTAGAATATTCAGGTAATACGGCCAATGATCTGTATGCTGATGGGTTCGGCTATATCTATATGATGAAAGAAGGGCGCGGGCGCAGCAACAGCGGTGGAAACCTAATGCTAAGTAAATCCATTGATAACTGGTACTTTGAACTGAACAGTCTGGTGGAGGACGGTAGCGATCTGTTTGCTGGTGCCTCTTATCATGGAAATACCCTGACCAGAAAGAAAAATACGATCTACCTCCGACCGGTTGTCGCCTGGCGTGGTGATAATTTCACTACAGCCGTGGCAGCAGAAAGCAATGTCGTTAACAATGCCTATGGTTACCATAATACCAGCGGACAATGGCAGGATCAGTCAGAACGTAACGGTTTTGGCTGGTCGTCAACCCTGAAAATTGATCATGATATTACCGCAAACATAAATTTCGCATTTATGGATGCTGTGAATGAGAAAGATTTAACCGTTGGTGCGAATATTTTGTGGGATAAATTTGCTATAGGTTATATCTGGGCTAAGAATAAACTCTCCGATTTTAATCCCGCCTTGCAAGCGAATAATGATGACTTTATCGACCAGGACGGAAAGTATCAGATTCATACTATCCACTCGTCATATCGTTTTGCCAATGTACTAGATATGAATAATTTTGATATTTACCTGGGTGCGTATTGGTCACAGATCAAACGTAATTCGGATAATCTATACTCCGATGGAGAAAACTCCGACGATCGCTACGGTATGCGGATTCGGTTCAAATATAACTTTTAAATACATCATCAAATTAATGCGCGTTTTCCGATAACAGTAGGATTTATAGGTCCTGGCGAAATATCAATACCATAATAATTATTGGTTGGCTGAATTGTACCTACGAGCCATGTTGAATACATTTATGGTTAGTGGTAAATCGCCTTTAAATTAAGAAGGTGCCTGCCAGATTTTTTACATATTTTTCGAACCGGAAGGGCCGAATGATACTGGTAGTTTTAGAAATATATATTGTGAGTATATTAAATTAATGAAATTGATGTAGCAGGATGGGGCGGATTTTTCAGTCGTTGTGAAATGAATTTGTGGATTGTATTGAAGATTTCTTCCCCTTGTTCGCTAATCTGATGAACGATAGATCGCTTTTGATAAACTTAATGTTACCGGCCAGATAGTATATCAGCACGATGAATAAACGTGGTTTTAAATAAAAGGATATCACTATGCCAGAAAATTATGAAGAGATTGTTATGGGTTTAATTACCCATGCTGGATCCTGCAAAAGCCTCGCATTTGCGGCATTGCAGGCCGCCAAAACGCAGGATTATACCCTGTCATTGCAATTATTGACAAATGCAGATGAAGAAGCAAAAAAAGCCCATCATATACAAACCACCTTAATTGGTATGGATGAAGGTGAAGGTAAGATCCAGGTTCATCTGGTTATGGTTCATGCCCAGGACCATCTTATGACTGCAATGCTTGCCAGAGAATTAATTGCGGAACTGATTATTCTCCACCGGCAAAAGAATTAAAGGATCCTTATGAATATCTCATTAGATAGTATTGCCAGCGTTTCACAAAAACTGGCAGGGCAGGTTCATCTGAGAAGCCTGCGAGATAGTTTTATCATCGCGATCCCTTTTTTGGTACTCGCTGGTCTGGTTATTATGGTGAATTATGTTTTTCTGGATCCCAATGGGTTTATGAAAAATATTATTTCTGCTGAAACCATGGCACATTATCGAGGTATCGGCGAGCGGGCATTAAATGGCACGATGAATATTTTGTCGATTATGCTCGCGGTACTTGTAGCCTATTCACTGGCAAGCAAACGTAAAGCCGAGAGCCCAATTATTGCTGCAATGGTATCGCTGGCCTGCTTCTACGTGATAATGCCAACAGCCGTGTCTGTAACGCCGCAGGATAGCGAAACTGTGATGATAAGTGGCGTCGTGCCCTATGCCTTGACCAATGCAGGAGGGGTCTTTCTCGCCATTATTTGTGCCTTCTTATCTACTAGCCTGTTTTTGAAAATATCAAATAGTGAGGCGCTAAAAATCACCTTGGGTGACGAAGTTCCACCGATGGTACAACAGTCGTTTAATGCTCTATTCGCTATTATGATCACCGTTGCACTGTTTGCCTGTGGGACTTTCGCTATCACCAGCTGGTTTGATACTGAACTGTTCGAATTGATTCAGACGTTAGTACAAAAACCCCTTGTGCATCTCACCACCAGTCTACCGGGGTTTATTACATTAACTACTTTAACAAATCTGTTATTTTCGCTTGGCATCCATCCATCCGGTATTATTAATCCGGTCCTGGAGCCACCTTTGTTGGTTGCAATGCAGGAAAACATGGCTGCTTTTGCCGCCGGGCAAATACCGCCACATATCATTGTATTACCGTTTCGGGATCTTTACGGCCATATGGGGGGACGGGCTCTACTTTGGCTTTGCTGTTAGCCATAATATTACGCAGTCGCATGAGCAGTCATAAAAAATTTGCCAGGACGGTGATTGCACCAGGCATTTTTAACATTAATGAACCAGTCATTTTCGGGCTTCCGGTGATCCTCAACCCGCTGCTGATGATCCCGTTCATCATCTATCCGCAAATAAATTTTATCATTGCTTACTTTGCCACTTCCTGGGGTTGGGTATCACGCATTGTGGCCTATGTCCCCTGGTCGGTACCGCCGTTCCTCTCCGGATGGTTGGGCTCTGGTGGTGATCTGCGTAACGTTGTATTGCAAGGGATACTTATCGTCATTGGCGTGATGGTTTACATGCCTTTCCTGCTTGCATACGAACGTTCAATTATGAGCAAAAATTCCCGAAATATCATCGACAATATTGGAAAAGAGCCATTAGAAACGGTAGAGGTGAAATGCGCATCAGACGGTCATGTGTTGGACGGAAAAACCATTGTCCTGATGTGTAATGAGGGTATGTCCACTTCAATGGTGGCAAAAAAAATGCGTCAATATGCTCAAAGTATCAACTGTACTGTCAGTATTAGCGCTACCAATATCGGTAGTCTTGAAAATATTTACCTGCAAACGGATCTTATATTTCTTTCTCCGCAACTGTCTTATATGGAAAGCCAGGTACGAGAAACTGTACAGGGTCGATGTCAGATTGAGTTAGTTAACTCACAACATTTCTCTCATATGGATGGTAAATCCATTATCGAACACGCAATAAAGGTGTTTAAATAAGGAAGTTATATGATTAATTGTGCATTTATTGGCTTTGGGAAAAGCGCTACCCGCTATCATTTGCCCTATGTGTTAATACGCGACAAATATAATGTTAAAACTATTTTTGATATGAAAGCGCAGCCGGAGGTAGAGTCACATCCAAAATATATCGGGATTCGGTTTACTCGTGATGTGAATGATATACTACAGGATGAATCCGTTCGTCTCGTTGTTATTTGTACACACCCAGACAGCCATTTTGAATATGCCAGAATGTGTATCAAGCATGGCAAGAATGTGATGGTCGAAAAGCCCTTCACCACGACGTTGCAAGAGGCGAAAGAGCTGTTATGTCTGGCTAAAGAACACCAGGTGACGGTAACCCCATTTCAGAATCGCCGCTTTGACGCTTGCTTTCTTACGGTCAAGGACGTCATTAAAAGTGGCCTTATTGGCGATATTATTGAAGTCGAAAGCCACTTCGATTATTACCGTCCGGAGGCTGACTCCCAGGAAAATCATCCGTTTAATGGTGCGTTTTATGGTCTGGGTATTCACACCCTTGATCAGATACTATCTCTGTTTGGCAGACCGCGTCAGGTAGCTTACGATATCCGCAGCCTGCGGCGGGATGGCAACCCGGATGATATGTTTGAAACCCAGCTATTTTATGGTGATGTGAAGGCGATTATCAAAACGAGTCACCTTGTTATGACCCCGTATCCAAAATTTATTGTCCATGGTACACGCGGTTCTTTCCTCATAGGACAAATTGATCAGCAGGAAACCTGTCTGAAAAACAATATTATGCCGGATGATCCTTTATTTTGCGCAGACCGTGAGCCGGGTGTTATTGAATACCTCAATGTAAACGATGAGGTTGTGAAGCGAGACATCCCGACTGTTCACGGAGATTATGGGCGTGTCTATGATGCACTTTATGAGACTATCGTTAACGGGATGCCGGGTTACGTCAGTGAAGCTGATATTCTCACCAACCTCGAAATTCTCGAGCGTGGTTTTGAACACGCGTCGCCATCAATAATCACGCTGGATCAATAATATGAAACGCTTACTAAACTGCCGTGCGTCAGATTTTCGAGATCAACCTATAGCTAGCGATCTCTTTGCGGCTATTCAGACATCAGAAGGACGAACTGTGCTTGCCGAAGTGGCCGCGGAGAGCCCATCACTTTATCCAGAAATCACGGGCGCTGAGCTGGTCGGCGCATTCGGCGCCGATATGATTTTACTCAAGGGTTATAACACCGTCACCCACACGGTTGCTGGAATACCGGGAAATGGCGGCTGGCAACAAATAAAAGCCCTGACAGGCAGACTGGTAGGTATTAGTCTGGAAATTAGCGAAAGCCTGGACATTGAAAATCCCCGTCAGCTTTCTGCCAGGACACTGGAAAATATTCAACAGGCTGATTTTCTTTGTTTGACTGGCTATGACAAACCAGAACTGAATATTCAGACAATGCTGGAAGCGATACGCCTGGCGAAGTCCTGTTTTACTGGTTTAATCATCGCCGCCAAATTTTATTCCAGTGGCCTGGCTTCGGCAAAAGAATATACAGATTATATTCGTGCCGGTGCGCATGCCGTGGTGATCCCTGCACCAGGCACTTGTCCAGGGAGTCGTGAAAGTATCGTTAGTCATATTATCAGCGAGGTCCATCAGGCTGGAGGGCTTGCGATAACGACGATCAGTAGCAGTCAGGAAGGTGCGGATGCTGAGACGGTTAAACTAATTGGTTTGGCCAGCAAGCGCTGTGGCAGTGATATGCATAACTTTGGTGATGCCGGTTGTTGCGGGATTGCCGACCCAGAGGCTATTCGGGCACTTTCAGTGGCAATTCGTGGCAAAAGACATACCTATGTGAGAATGGCGGCATCAATCTTACGTTGATATGTCTATCTTTCGTAAATTATAGTATAACAGACCTATGTCTATAGGTCTGTTATGTAAACTATATGCCTAAGTATATTGATATATATAATGAGTTAAAAAATAGAATAGTTTCTGGTTATTATGAACAAAACAGTCAACTTCCAGAGGGGCGAAAACTGGCACTGTTTTTTGATTGCAGTGAACTCACAATCACAAAGGCACTTGATATCCTTGTTAAGGAGGGTTTTGTTGTAAGAAAAAGAGGATTGGGTTCATTTGTAAAACTTCCATTCAATGTTTCTAGCAATAATCATCTGACGGGTACAAAAGCACGTTGCATGGAGTCTGGAAAGCACATTGACACTCGTGTAATAGAATTCTCAGCAATCCCGGCATCACCTGCTATTCAGGAGAAGTTACAGCTTAATAGCGATGAAATGGTGTATTCAATTTTACGCGTTCGAGTAATAAATACGGTGCCTACGATTATTGAAAAAACCTATATGCCGGTGAGTATTATACCTGGGCTTAACTATACTAACGTTGCCGACTCCATCTATACTTATATTACCGAAGGGTTGGGGTATAACGTACACAGTAGCCATATGATGATCACCGCTGATGTTTCTGATGAACGGCAAAGCACCCTCCTTGAGTTGCCATCCCCTGAAGTTGTTATTCATGTTGAACAAACAGCTTATTTAGATAACGGGAAGTTATTCGAATATTCCGTAGCTACTCATCGTTATCATATGTTTAAGTTTGCAACGGAATTTATTAAATATAATTAATTCCTGGATTTGTCAACGTGAGGCTGGGAGGTAATAATGATATTCCGGTTTATCCTCTCAGCCCGTGTTCAAACTGTCTGCACCAATATGGTAATCAATGTACATGGGTTAAGTGTTCTCCCGGATCCACAAGCGAATCACGCAGTCATCCGCCCTCAAAGAACGACGCCTGACAGAACGGTGGTTGACCTGCCACGGCCTGAAGTATCGTTTTGTCGAAACTCCGAGCGATAACCTGCTTATTTTTCCGCAGAACTTCCTGCGCAAATTGCGGTTGGTATAATAGTCCGGACAGGGACATTTGATCGTATTTCTTGCGCCAGGAATAGAAAGTGGCACCGGAAGCGCCCTGCTTATGGTAGACCTCCGATACAGGTGTACTCAGTTCGTTCAGCTACAGGGCAAAAGTGGTTTGCTCTTCCGTGAATGGTGATTTTTCATCTGTATCACCTCCACTCAAAGGCAATTCATATGCCGAAATTCTGTTTTCGAAAGGGGCAGGATTTCGAATCAGGGTCGCAATCCGATTGTTCAAATGTCATGCCGGTAGAGAGATTGCCTGGCCTGGCGGGCCAGGTGTCTTACGACGTGATTGCGGAAGAATAATCCGGCGCTATTCAGGTAAAGGTGGCGCAGATGTTAATAGACTATTATCGCTTTTGTTTAGAAATAAAAACTGGCTAAGTGAAACAAATACAGAATGATCTAACGCGCTCAAGGTAATGACCCCTATCATAAATAGGTAGGGGAAATGTGTTATCATCGCGCCTTTCCCTTTTCGTTTTGGGCTCTTTTTTATGCAACAACCTGTTGTTCGCGTGGGAGAATGGCTGGTTACACCTTCTGTTAACCAAATCAGCCGGAAGGGACGTCAGCTTACTCTTGAACCGCGCTTAATCGATCTTTTGGTCTTCTTTGCCCGTCACCCTGGTGAAGTGCTCAGCAGGGACGAGCTTATTGATAATGTCTGGACACGCAACGTGGTCACCAGCCACGTCGTCACGCAGAGCATTTCCGAGCTACGTAAATCGTTGAAAGATGGCAACGACAGTAGCCTTGAATACATCGCGACGGTACCTAAACGCGGCTATAAGCTCACGGTGCCGGTCATCTGGTGTACGGAAGAGGGGGAGGAGCCCGCGCCGGCGCTTGCGTCCGCGGACCCTGCTGCGGTGCCTGACCTGACGATCCCGACGGCTGCCGCCCTCGAGGTTGAGCAAGCCCAGGGTCCGGGCGCAAAACCGGAGAAGCGCAGACGTATCACCACCTTCTGGGTGTGGATCTTGTTCCTGCTGGCGCTCGGCTCTTGTGTGGCGCTGGTTGCGCTGTCGACGATGGAGTCACGACCGCCGGTGAATAAAGCGCGCTTGCTGCTGAACCCGCGTGATATTGATATTCATCTGCTGAAAGGTAATTCCTGCACCAACTGGGCGTCGCAGCACTCTTATGCGGTGGGCTTAGGCAGTCTGGTGACCACGTCGCTCAACACCTTCTCAACCTTTATGGTGCATGACAAAACCAACTACAACATTAATGAGCCAAGCAGTTCAGGTAAAACGCTGACGATTGAGTTCGTTAACCAGCGACACTATCGCGCGCAGCAGTGCTTTATGTCAGTGCAGATGGTGG
Source organism: Klebsiella sp. I138 (assembly GCF_051131765.1). Classification (NCBI taxonomy): domain Bacteria; kingdom Pseudomonadati; phylum Pseudomonadota; class Gammaproteobacteria; order Enterobacterales; family Enterobacteriaceae; genus Klebsiella; species Klebsiella sp. I138. The sequence goes on along the minus strand of NZ_CP180447.1, from coordinate 2,725,574 downwards.
ATAACGCCGACGGCTCAACCATGATGGACAAGCGTTACTTCATTACCAGCGATAACCAGCTGTCGATTCAGAACGATCTGTTGACCAGCTTATCAGAGGCGCTGAAGCAGCCGTGGTCAGAGCGAATGCAGACGATGTTGAAACAATATCAACCGTCACACAGTACGGCGCTGACCCATTTCTACGAGTCGCATCAGCTATTAATGAACGGCGATGTGGATTCATTAGGTAAGGCCAGCGCGCTACTTGATGGCGTAATTAAAGATTCGCCTGATTTTTCTTATGCGTATGCAGAAAAAACGCTGGTGGATGTGTTACGCCATTCGCAACAGCCGTTAGATAAAGAGCAGCTCAGCGCGCTGTATGCCGAAATTACGCGGGTTGGCGATATGCCAGGGATAAAAAACACGGCGGTGTTTTACCAGATTAAAACGGTGGATTTGCTAGGCCAGGGAAAAGTTGATGAAGCGTATAACGCCATTAATACCGGAATCGACCTGGAAATGTCGTGGATGAACTATGTGCTGTTAGGTAAAGTCTACGAAATGAAAGGACAGAACCGGGAAGCGGCGGATGCCTATCTGACCGCATTTAATTTGCGCCCGGGTGAGAATACCTTTTACTGGATTGAAAATGCGGTATTCCAGACTTCCGTAACCCGCGTTGTTCCCTACCTCGATAACTTCCTCTCTTCAGAATAAGTAAACCCTCACCACGCTCAATATATCGAGCGTGGTGAGGTTAAATTTATGTTTCTCACGAGCACCCTGATTGTTATATTTTTTTGACGTCAAAATAGCGAAACACAACACAAATTCAACACGCCGATGGTTGTATAAGTTTCTGTAATTGAACGATGTTTATCTTTTTATGATATCAACATGTCATCCTGATATGTTAATCGAAAAAGGTCAAAATATCATTTGTCTGATGTTTGTTGATATTTCACTTTATCTTTAGGACTTATCTCCTTTGAATCAGTAATCTTGTTGGCAGTTGGTCGGGTCAATTAAAGGTTCTATATCATGATCTGTACCTCCCAAATAAACTTAGGAGAAAAGCAAACATGAGTTCAGCCAAGAAGATAGGGCTATTTGCCTGTACCGGCGTCGTCGCTGGTAATATGATGGGGAGCGGTATTGCATTATTACCTGCGAACCTCGCCAGCATCGGTGGTATTGCTATCTGGGGTTGGGTTATTTCTATTATTGGTGCCATGTCTCTGGCTTATGTATATGCCCGACTGGCAACGAAGAACCCACAGCAAGGTGGCCCGATTGCCTATGCCGGGGAAATATCTCCCGCGTTCGGTTTCCAGACCGGCGTCCTTTATTATCATGCAAACTGGATTGGTAACCTGGCGATTGGCATTACCGCCGTCTCTTATCTGTCTACCTTCTTCCCTATTTTGAATAATCCGATTCCAGCCGGTATCGCATGTATTGCAATCGTCTGGATATTCACCTTCGTTAATATGCTCGGCGGTACCTGGGTGAGCCGTCTGACCACAATTGGCCTGGTGCTGGTGTTAATTCCGGTGGTGATGACTGCGGTTATCGGCTGGCACTGGTTTGACGCGGCGACCTATCAGGCAAACTGGAACACTTCCAGCACGCCAGACAGCCACGCGGTTATCAAAAGTATTCTGCTCTGCCTGTGGGCGTTCGTCGGCGTTGAGTCTGCCGCCGTTAGTACCGGTATGGTGAAAAACCCGAAACGTACCGTTCCGCTGGCAACCATGCTGGGAACCGCAATGGCCGGTATCGTTTATATCGCTGCGACTCAGGTTATCGCTGGTATGTACCCTGCCGCTCAGATGGCTGCATCCGGTGCGCCGTTCGCTATCAGTGCCTCCACAATTCTTGGCGGCTGGGCTGCTCCGGTGGTTTCTGCCTTCACCGCATTTGCTTGCCTGACCTCTCTGGGTTCCTGGATGATGCTGGTCGGTCAGGCCGGTGTCCGTGCCGCTAACGACGGTAACTTCCCGAAAGTGTACGGCGAACTGGATGACAACGGTATTCCGAAAAAAGGTCTGCTGCTGGCCGCGGTGAAAATGACCGCTCTGATGGTGCTGATTACCCTGATGAACTCCAGCGGTGGTAAAGCGTCCGACCTGTTCGGTGAGCTGACCGGTATTGCCGTACTGCTGACCATGCTGCCTTACTTCTACTCCTGCGTTGACCTGATTCGCTTCGAAGGCATCAACATTCGCAACCTTGTCAGCCTGATTTGTTCTGTCCTCGGCTGTGCGTTCTGCTTCATCGCCCTGATGGGTGCAAGCTCCTTCGAACTGGCCGGTACCTTTATCGTCAGCCTGATTATCCTGATGTTCTACGGTCGCAAAATGCATCAGCGTCAGCACGAAAACGACAACACTGACAGCTCCGCCGCCAGCGCGCATTAATCCGTAACCCTTATTCCTGGAGCTCCTTCCTGCACCTGTCACCACGTGACGGGAGGGGCTCTCCATATCTGGAGATTCGACTATGAACGTTATCGCAATCATGAATCACATGGGCGTCTACTTTAAAGAAGAGCCTATCCGTGAACTTCATCGCGCCCTTGAACGCCTGGACTTCCGCATTGTCTATCCGAACGACCGCGAAGATTTACTGAAACTTATCGAAAACAATGCCCGTCTGTGTGGCGTAATCTTCGACTGGGATAAATACAATCTCGAACTGTGCGAAGAAATCAGCACGATGAACGAATACATGCCACTGTATGCTTTCGCCAACACCTACTCCACGCTGGACGTTAGCCTGAACGATCTGCGTATGCAGGTTCGCTTCTTCGAATATGCGCTGGGCGCGGCCGATGACATTGCAGACAAAATCAAGCAGAACACCGATGAATACATCGACACCATTCTGCCGCCGCTGACCAAAGCGCTGTTCAAATATGTCCGTGAAGGCAAATACACCTTCTGTACCCCAGGCCACATGGGCGGCACCGCCTTCCAGAAAAGCCCGGTTGGCAGCATCTTCTACGATTTCTTTGGTTCAAACACCATGAAATCCGATATCTCGATTTCAGTTTCTGAACTCGGTTCTCTGCTGGACCACAGCGGCCCGCACAAAGAAGCGGAAGAGTATATTGCTCGCGTTTTCAACGCTGAACGCAGCTACATGGTGACCAACGGCACCTCAACGGCGAACAAAATCGTCGGCATGTATTCCGCGCCGGCAGGCAGCACCGTCCTGATTGACCGTAACTGTCACAAATCGCTGACTCACCTGATGATGATGAGCGATATTACGCCGATCTACTTCCGTCCGACCCGTAACGCCTACGGGATCCTCGGTGGCATTCCGCAGAGCGAATTCCAGCACGCGACTATCGCTAAACGTGTCAAAGAGACGCCGAACGCGACCTGGCCGGTGCACGCGGTTATCACCAACTCCACCTACGACGGCCTGCTGTATAACACTGACTTTATTAAGAAAACCCTGGATGTTAAGTCTATCCACTTTGACTCCGCATGGGTGCCTTACACCAACTTCTCGCCAATCTATGCCGGTAAATGCGGGATGAGCGGTGGCCGTGTTGAAGGGAAGGTCATTTACGAAACCCAGTCCACGCACAAACTGCTGGCGGCGTTCTCCCAGGCTTCCATGATTCACGTGAAAGGTGATGTCAACGAAGAGACCTTTAACGAAGCCTACATGATGCACACCACCACGTCTCCGCACTACGGTGTGGTCGCCTCGACCGAAACGGCCGCGGCAATGATGAAAGGTAATGCTGGTAAGCGTCTGATTGATGGCTCTATTGAACGTTCCATTAAGTTCCGTAAAGAGATCAAACGTCTGAAAGGCGAGTCTGAAGGCTGGTTCTTCGACGTCTGGCAGCCGGAACATATCGACGGACCGGAATGCTGGCCGCTGCGTTCTGATAGCGCATGGCACGGTTTCAAAAACATCGATAACGAACACATGTACCTTGACCCGATCAAAGTCACTCTGCTGACTCCGGGGATGAAGAAAGACGGCACCATGGATGAGTTCGGGATTCCGGCCAGCATCGTGGCGAAATATCTCGACGAACACGGCATCGTGGTTGAGAAAACCGGTCCGTACAACCTGCTGTTCCTGTTCAGCATCGGTATCGATAAAACTAAAGCACTGAGCCTGCTGCGTGCGCTGACTGACTTTAAACGTGCGTTCGACCTGAACCTGCGCGTGAAAAACATGCTGCCGTCTCTGTATCGTGAAGATCCTGAATTCTATGAAAACATGCGTGTTCAGGAACTGGCGCAGAACATTCACAAACTGATTGCGCATCACAACCTGCCGGACCTGATGTTCCGCGCATTTGAAGTGCTGCCAACCATGATGGTTACCCCGTACGTGGCGTTCCAGAAAGAGCTGCACGGCAAAACGGAAGAAGTGTATCTCGAAGAGATGGTGGGCCGTGTCAACGCCAACATGATCCTGCCGTATCCTCCGGGAGTTCCGCTGGTTATGCCGGGTGAAATGATCACCGAAGAGAGCCGTCCGGTACTGGAATTCCTGCAGATGCTGTGCGAAATCGGCGCCCACTATCCGGGCTTCGAAACCGATATCCATGGCGCATATCGTCAGGCGGATGGTCGCTATACCGTTAAAGTGCTGAAAGAAGAAAACAACAAGTAATTGAAGCTCCAAGGGAAGTGGCTTGCCACTTCCCTTTTTTCACGCTGCAGGAGACCTCATGAAAACACCCTCACAACCGCGCGCGATCTATTACATCGTAGCGATCCAAATCTGGGAATATTTCAGCTTTTACGGCATGCGTGCCTTACTCATCCTCTACCTCACCCATCAACTTGGCTTTGATGACAGCCACGCCATCAGTCTGTTCAGCGCTTACGCTTCCCTGGTTTACGTTACCCCCATTCTTGGCGGCTGGCTTGCCGACCGCCTGCTCGGCAATCGCATGGCGGTTATCGCCGGTGCGCTGTTGATGACGCTCGGCCACGTCGTGCTGGGCATCGAATCTGATGCAACCTGGAGTCTGTACCTCGCGCTGGCAATCATTATCTGCGGCTATGGTCTGTTTAAATCCAATATCAGCTGCCTGCTAGGCGAGCTGTATGCCTCCGACGACAGTCGACGCGACGGCGGTTTTTCGCTGCTGTATGCGGCGGGGAACGTTGGCTCAATCGCGGCACCGATTGCCTGTGGGCTGACGGCACAGTGGTATGGCTGGCACATCGGTTTTGCGCTGGCGGGGATTGGCATGTTTATCGGGCTGCTGATTTTTCTGAGCGGCCATCGCCATTTCAGCCACACCCGTGGCGTCGACAAACAGGCGCTGTGCGCGGTGAAGTTCGTGCTGCCGACCTGGGGCTGGCTGGTGGTCATGCTCTGCGTGGCGCCGGTGTTCTTCACGCTGCTGCTGGAAAATAACTGGTCGGGTTATCTGCTGGCCATTGTCTGCGTCTTTGCCGCTCAGATGGTGGCACGCATTATGGTGAACTCCCCGCAGCACCGTCGCGCGCTGTGGCAAATCGTACTGCTGATGCTGACCGGCACGCTGTTCTGGGTTCTGGCGCAGCAGGGCGGCAGCTCTATTAGTCTGTTTATCGATCGGTTTGTTAACCGCCAGCTGTTCAACATTGAAGTGCCGACGGCGCTGTTCCAGTCGGTGAATGCCGTCGCCGTGATGGCCGCGGGCGTGATGCTGGCCTGGTTGATGCGCCCGGAAGGCAGCACGCGGTCGGCGCTGCGCGTCTGGCTGAAATTTGCCTTTGGTCTGGTGCTGATGGGCTGCGGATTTATTTTGCTGGCCCTGAACGCGCGTCATGGCGCCGTCGACGGACAGGCCTCAATGGGTCTGATGGTCACCGGGCTGGCGCTGATGGGCTTTGCCGAGTTGTTTATCGACCCGGTGGCGATGGCGCAGATCACCCGTCTGAATATGCCGGGCGTGACCGGGGTTCTGACCGGGATTTACATGCTGGCAACCGGTGCGGTCGCCAACTGGCTGGCGGGGATCGTCGCGCAGCAGACCACCGAATCGCAGATCAGCGAAACGGCGATTACCGCGTACCAACATTTCTTTTCTCAAATGGGGGAGTGGACGCTCGGCTGCGTGACGGTGATTGTCATTCTGGCCTTCGGTGCCGCCTGTAGCGTGAGCAAACGCCGTGCCGCAGCCGGCGAACTTCCTGGGGGAGGCGCATAGCCCCTGCGCGGGCGATCCCCCCAGGCGGCATACGCTGACCTAAAGGCTCAATGCATTTGCGTAAGCGGAGCGATAAACCGCTCCTTGCATCGTTTAACCGTTAGGAGGAGGATATTCTGGCGATATGGGAAGCCAGCTACGAAAAAAACTTTAGTTTGGCTATTGCTGAGTGATATCAGCCTTAAGTGAGGCCAGGTTCGTTAGGATTCTATCGAGCTTATTTTGGCGGTAAAGTCACCGACCGGCTGCGCACGGGTGTAGAAACCCGCACTCACCGGGCCGCGCCGGATAGAAACCTGGTTCAATTTATCGAAGCAAGTTTGAAAGCAGGGTTATGAGGAACCAACATGTCTGAACAACAAGCACAAAGTGCCGATGAGGCAATTGACCTTAATAATGAACTGAAAACCCGTCGTGAAAAGCTGGCTGCGCTGCGTGAGCAGGGTATCCCGTTCCCGAATGATTTTCGTCGTGACCATACCTCTGACCAATTGCACGCTGAATTCGATGGCAAGGATAACGAAGCACTCACCTCCTTGAACGTTGAAGTCTCCGTTGCTGGTCGTATGATGACCCGCCGCATTATGGGCAAAGCCTCCTTCGTCACCTTGCAGGACGTGGGCGGCCGTATTCAGCTGTACGTTGCGCGTGACGATCTGCCGGAAGGCGTCTACAACGAACAGTTTAAAAAGTGGGACCTCGGTGACATTATTGCCGCGCGCGGTACGCTGTTCAAAACCCAAACCGGCGAACTGTCTATCCACTGCACCGAGCTGCGCCTGCTGACCAAAGCGCTGCGTCCACTGCCGGATAAATTCCACGGCCTGCAGGATCAGGAAGCCCGCTATCGCCAGCGTTACCTGGATCTGATCTCTAACGAAGAATCACGCCGCACGTTTAAAGTGCGTTCGCAGATCCTCGCAACGATGCGTCAGTTCATGGTGGCTCGCGGCTTTATGGAAGTCGAAACCCCAATGATGCAGGTGATCCCCGGCGGGGCGTCTGCCCGTCCGTTCATCACCCACCATAACGCGCTGGATATGGACATGTACCTGCGTATCGCGCCGGAACTGTACCTGAAACGTCTGGTCGTAGGCGGCTTTGAACGGGTGTTCGAAATCAACCGTAACTTCCGTAACGAAGGGATCTCCGTTCGCCACAATCCAGAGTTCACGATGATGGAACTCTACATGGCGTATGCGGATTACAAAGATCTGATTGAGCTGACCGAATCCCTGTTCCGTACCCTGGCGCAGACCGTGCTGGGCAAAACGGAAGTCCCCTATGGCGACCAGACTTTCGACTTCGGCAAGCCGTTTGAAAAACTGACTATGCGCGAAGCCATCAAGAAACATCGTCCGGAAACCGAGATGGCGGATCTGGATAACTTCGATGCAGCGAAAGCTCTGGCGGAGTCTATCGGCATCCACGTTGAGAAGAGCTGGGGCCTGGGCCGTATCGTCACGGAAATCTTTGATGAAGTGGCGGAAGCGCACCTGATTCAACCGACCTTTATTACCGAGTATCCGGCGGAAGTCTCTCCGCTGGCGCGCCGTAATGACGTGAACCCGGAAATTACCGACCGCTTTGAGTTCTTTATCGGCGGGCGTGAAATCGGTAACGGCTTCAGCGAGCTGAACGATGCGGAAGACCAGGCGCAGCGTTTCCTCGATCAGGTGAACGCGAAAGCGGCTGGTGACGATGAAGCGATGTTCTACGATGAAGACTACGTGACCGCGCTGGAATATGGCCTGCCGCCGACCGCAGGTCTGGGTATCGGGATCGACCGCATGGTGATGCTGTTTACTAACAGCCACACTATCCGCGACGTGATCCTGTTCCCGGCGATGCGTCCGCAGAAATAAGCTCCTCTGAAAGACAACGCCCTCTCGCGCATCAGCCGCAGGAGGGCGTTTTACTTTTCAGCGTGATACCGTGCTGTCGGCGGAAATAGCAAAATAGTTGCAATCTATTTCCTGGAAATATTTCCGGGATCCCTTATGTGCTATAACACGATATATAAAAACATAAGGTGTTAATTAAATGAAAAATTTAAAGTTAATTGTTGGTGGCTTGATCTGTGCTGGTTGTTTATTCGCGCCGTTATCCGCAATCGCGGGTTATAAAATAAATACAATCCCGGTTCATTTCGACAAAGGCACCAGTGGAACCTCGATTAAAAATACGGTGAGCGGCGCCGATGTGAAGGACTATACGCTGGTAGTAAAAGCGGGACAGCTGATGCACGTTGCGATGAAGAGTCAGTGGCCGCATCCTTATTTCAATATTATCAACCCTGCGAATGAGACCATTTTTAATGGTTCGATGACGGAAGGGGCCTTTGAGCAACGCCTGGAAACCAACGGGAAATATACCGTCCGCGTGTATCAGATGGGCGGCGCACGTGACGAAGGAAAAACCAGCCCCTATGAGCTGGACCTGAAAGTGACGCACTAACGTTTTACCCGTAACAGACCGCCACCCCTCACGCTATGCCAGGCTGATCGTGAGGGGCGGCGTTTTTTCGCTTACCCCACGTAGGGCACGCCCAGCGCCCACCGCGACTGCCAATGGGCGATATATTGCCTGGCAACCGCCTCCTGATGATGGATGACCACGACGTTTTCACTATTTTCCGTTTCGGCGGAGGGGGCGTAGTTAAATGACCCGGTTTCCACCGTCGTCCCGTCGGCAATAATCGTTTTATCGTGCTGAATGTGATAGTGCCCATCGACGCGTAATGCCACCCCGTGATCCGCAACATACCTCATCATTTTCTGACTGGCCTGTACCTTATTACGTCTTTTATCGACCACGATTTGTACATCAACGCCGCGGTCATGGGCGGCGATAAGCGCCTCGGCGATGTCAGGCGCCTGAAAAGAGTAGGCGATCATCCGAATCGAGGTTTTGGCCTGATTGATGGTCTGCAATACCAGCTGGCGGGCAGAGCCTTCAGGTGAAAAACCAACCTCAATATCGGGCGCGGCCAGAATCCGTGGAGACAGCGAGAGCGCTGTTGTGAGAAGCGCGCATTTCAGCAAAAAGAGACGAGACATGTCGGCCTGCCTTGCAGGGCGTGATGAAGAAAGTGAGCAGTTTATGCCTCTGTGGCGATCCTGGGAACGGGCCTCCCTGGAGGCTGGGAACGGAATAAGTCGTTCAGGCAGGCGGTGATGAGGGGCTAATTCCTTGAAAGAACGGAGCTAACGCGGACTTCTGAAGGGCAAGTTCTGCGCATTGCTGCCTGCGGGAAAATCGGATCAATTTGTAACGGGCGGCGAGAAAAATGCGTCAGGCGTTTCAAATCCCCCCTTTCTTATGCGGTGAATTCCTCTCTGGCGGAATGCCAGCGCTGGGCCTGCGGCTTGTGCGCAAACTGCTGGGCGCCTCTCATTTATTGCGCGTTTATGCCGCAATGTTAGATATCTGTCAAAGTTCTGTTACCAGGTGGTTTTAAAATTTTCATTTCAGTTATTTAATTATAAAAGTTTCATATGTGTTGTTAATGAAACAAAACATCTGAAATTGACCGGATGATAAATCGCATGATTTATGAACTACCGTTTTAATAATTCATTAAAAATCAATTGAATTGAGCGGTTTCAATAAACGTGTGAAAAAACAGCGCTGTCGGAAGCAACGCTTCTGGCTGGAGAGCCGGCAGGTATCAGAAAGACGATTTACGAAATGAATTTTTCATTTCATCTCAATGAACTGGCATGTCCCTGAACCCCAAGGATCAACTATGAACATCAAGAAAACGATTATTGCCTCTTTGTTAGTCTGTATGTTGCCCGCAGCCGTGATGGCAAAAGACCTTTCCGTCGGCGTTTCCATGGCGCTTTTCGATGATAACTTCCTGACTATCCTGCGTACTGCTATGCAGAAAGAGATGCAGAAAGAGGGGGTGAAATCGCAGGTTGAAGACGCTAAGGGCGATGTCGCACAGCAGCTGCAGCAGGTACAGAACTTCATTGGGCAAGGCGTCGATGCCATCATCGTCAACCCGGTTGATACCAACGCGGTGAAACCGATTATCGATCAGGCCACCAAAGCCGGCATCCCGCTGGTGTTCGTCAATCGCCGTCCTCAGCTACCGCTGACCGACAAAATGGCCTACGTCGGGTCGGATTCGGTGCTTGCCGGTCGTTTACAGATGGAAGCGTTGGCGAAAGCGATGAATGGCAAAGGAAACGTGGCGGTTCTGCTGGGCGATCTGGCGAACGAGTCCACCCGCGACCGTACCAAAGGCGTGGAAGAAGTCGTGGCGAAATACCCGAATATCAAAATCGTCCAGAAGCAGACGGCGAAGTTTATGCGTAACGATGCCGTGGATGTGGTGAGTAACTGGATGACCAGCGGAGAAGATATTCAGGCTATCGCCTCCAACAATGATGAAATGGCGATCGGTGCGCTGCAGGCGCTGGGAAGCAACCCGAATCACATTCTGATTGCCGGCGTCGATGGAACACCTGACGCACTGCAAATGCTGAAAAACGGCAAAATGATCGCCACCATTTTCCAGGATGCAAAAGGGCAGGGAGAAGGCGCGGTGGATGCTGCCGTTAAACTGGCAAACGGCGAGAAAGTCGAAAAAATCATCGATGTCCCTTACCAGCTGATTACTAAAGAGAATATGTCTGAGTTCGTCAGCCGTAATCAAAAATAATCATTCCTGGATCAGCGGTACGGAGGTGGATGTATGAACGCTTTTGCACTAGAAGCCGAAGGTATCAGCAAGTTCTTTCCCGGCGTGAAGGCGCTCGATAATGTCTCATTACGCGTGCGCCCGGGGACGGTGCACGCCCTGATGGGGGAAAATGGCGCGGGAAAGTCGACGTTAATGAAGTGCCTTATCGGGATTTATCGTCCCGATAAGGGCTCTATTTGGGTAAAAGGCGAGCCGGTGCAGTTCCTGGATACGATGGATGCGCTGCGTTCGGGGATCTCAATGATTCACCAGGAGCTGAATCTGGTGCCACATATGACGGTAGCGGAAAATATCTGGCTGGGACGCGAGCCGATGAAATTTGGCTTTGTCGACCACCGCCAGCTGACCCGCCAGACCCAGACGCTGCTCAATAAGCTGAATATCCGCTTGTCTGCCGACCGGCTGGTGGGCGATCTGAGTATCGCTGCCCAGCAGATGGTGGAAATCGCCAAAGCGGTGTCGTGGAACGCGGATATTGTGATTATGGATGAGCCCACCTCGGCGCTGACAGAAGGGGAAGTGGCACACCTGTTTACGATCATTCGTGATTTACGTGAACAGGGAAAAGCCATCATCTATATCAGCCACAAGATGGATGAGATTTTCGCGATCACCGATGAAATTAGCGTCTTTCGCGACGGTACCTGGGTAGGCAGCCGGCAGACAGGCGAATTTACCCGCCAGTCGCTCATTACCCAGATGGTGGGCCGTGAATTAACTCAGCTGTTCCCGAAATTCAATAATACGATCGGTGAGGAGGTTCTGACGGTTCGCAATCTGTCGCGCAAAGGCTATTTCGAGGACGTGAATTTTAGCGTCCGTCGCGGGGAAATCCTCGGCGTAGCAGGCCTGGTCGGCGCCGGGCGCAGTGAAGTCATGGAGAGCCTGTTCGGGATGACGCGTTTTGACAGCGGCGAAGTCTTGATTGACGGACAGCCGGTGACGATCGACTCGCCCTCCGTCGCGATTGAAAAAGGGATGGCGCTGCTGACGGAAGACCGCAAAAAATCGGGGCTGTTCCTGGTGCTCTCGGTGATGGAAAACATGAGTATCGTCAATATGCCGGAATATATCGGCAGGAGCGGGTTCGTGAAACATATGAAGATGGCGGAAGACTGCATGGAACAGATCCGCCGTCTGAATATTAAAACCCCGACCATGGATCAGATAATTAATAACCTCAGCGGCGGCAATCAACAAAAGGTTTTAATTGCCCGCTGGCTGTTAGCGCAGCCGAAAATATTAATTCTTGATGAGCCAACCCGCGGTATTGATGTGGGGGCAAAAGCTGAAATTTATCATCTGATTAGCGAACTGGCGAACCGCGGTGTTGCGGTCATTATGGTCTCTTCTGAACTGCCGGAAATTCTGGGGATGAGCGACCGGGTCATGGTCATGCACGAAGGGCGTATTACCGGCATCCTCGACAAAGACGAGGCCGATCAGGAAACCATTTTGTCGTTGGCATCCCATTGAGGCGTAGAGAATGAGCAATATGAAACTGACCGCAGCATCTGCAAATGAGCGACCCTCTTTCCTCGGTAATTTGCGGCATAAAATGCCGAAAGATACCGGTATCTTTATTGTTATGGTGGTGATTGCCCTGACATTTGAAATTGCCGGCTGGTTTGTCCGCGACCAGTCTTTCCTGATGAACACCAATCGCCTGGTGCTGATTGTGCTCCAGGTTGCCATTATCGGGATTATCGCCGTCGGCGTGACTCAGGTCATTATCACCACCGGGATTGACCTCTCCTCCGGGTCGGTGATTGCCCTCGCTGCCGTGGTGGCGGCAAGCCTGGCGCAAACGTCCGATAGCCTGACGCCGATGTTCCCGTCGCTGGTTAACCTGCCGGCAGTGATTCCGATTTGCGCCGGGATTGGCGTCGGACTGATCTGCGGATTAACCAACGGCTTTCTGGTTACCCGCACCGGCATTCCACCGTTTATCGCGACCCTCGGGATGATGGTCTCCGCCCGCGGCCTGGCCCAATATTACACCCAGGGAAACCCGATTAGCTTCTTGTCCGACAGCTTTACGTCGATTGGTCAGGGGGCGATGCCAGTGATTATCTTCTTCGTGATTGCCGCGCTGTTTCACGTTGCGCTGAAACACACACGCTACGGTAAATATGTTTACGCCATCGGTGGCAACATGACCTCGGCAAAAGTGTCCGGCATCAATGTGAATAAGTATCTGGTCATCGTCTATACCATCGCCGGCGCGCTGTCTGGCCTGGCCGGGGTCGTCCTGGCGGCGCGCGTCAGCAGCGGACAGTCCAGCATGGGCATGTCCTACGAGCTGGATGCTATCGCTGCGGCGGTTATCGGCGGCAGCAGCCTGATGGGTGGCGTCGGGAGAATTACCGGCACCTTGATTGGCGCGATGATTCTCGGCTTAATCAAAAGCGGGTTTACCTTCGTCGGCGTCGATGCTTACGTTCAGGATATTATCAAAGGGATTATTATTGTTGCCGCGGTAACGATAGACATGCGGCGTAACCGCAAGAAGCACTAGGTCAACGGGTAATAACCCTGATGAGCGATCAGGGTTATTTTTCGCGTTGATGTGCAGGATAAGCTATGCGGGTGTCGGCTCGCTCAGGAGAGACCGCAAATCCGGTCGCGTCCGCTATTCTTGGCGTTATACAGCTCGCTATCGGCCCGCGACAGCAGATCCTGTAGCGGGCACTGCCAGCCTTTGGAAACCCCGAAACTGGCGGTGATCTTAAAGGTGATATCGCCGGTCGTATGGAACGTCAGCTTGCGAATCTCCTGCTGAATCCGTGCGGTATAGCGGGCAACCTCTTCTACCGAACCGGCCAGGAACAGGACCGCAAACTCTTCTCCGCCGAGGCGGCCCACCACATCTTCCGGGCGGCTTAATTTGCTCAAGGTTTTGGCCAGAGCAACCAGCACCTCATCGCCCATCGGATGCCCCCAGTTGTCGTTTATCGACTTGAAGCGGTCAACATCGAGCATGACAAGCCAGGCCGGAAGCGCCTCGCTGGACTGAGTTAACAACGCGTCGGCCCGGGAGTTAAACGCCCGGCGATTAAACAGATGGGTCAAGGGATCCTCTTCCGACTGGCGCTGGTACTGGCGGCTGATACGGGCATCTTCACGCAACTTTTTCCCCAGAGTGCCGAGGGATGAAAACAGGCCCTGTACCTCTTCCGCCGTATCGTCATCGATTTGGACGTGGAGCTGTTTCCCGGCAATCAGCGCCGCGGCGAGATCGTTTAAGCGCAGAATGGGGCGTAAGACGCGGGAGCGAATATAGAAAATCATCGCAATGGTCAGGGCATACACCAGCCCGAGGACCACCAGGCGGACCAGGAAATTCTTTAAGGCCTGATGTTCGGTGGCGGTGTAGTGCTCTTTTACCCCGGTCATATAGGTATTGAGCAGATCGTCAAACGAACTGAGGCTGGCATGATAGTCGATGGCAAACCGTTCGGCGCTTACGCTGTAGGGTTTACCGCTATCGCTCTCAGCGCTTAACTGGTTGATTAACGTAATGCCCTGGCGTTCGAAGTCCCGGCGGGTGTTTTCCAGCTTTCTCTGGAAGTGGGGAAGGTAGGTGGACTCATCGCCCTGGGTTTGCAGCAGCCACCACGCGGTATTAATCCGTTCAATGCCGCGAATCACCCCTTCCCGGTTGGCCTGCGGGATCGGGGTGTGCGTGGCCAGCGGAATCAGCACCTGTGACCCCAGTCGACCTGTGGCATCGCGCAGTTCGCCCAGCGCCTGCGCGCGCAGAATGGGACCGAGCGCGCTGGGTTCGAGCAGCAGAAACTCAGCGGTGCGCTCGAACAGTGCCCGATGATAGAAATCCGTCGCCACCACCATATCGTGAATGGCCTTGTCTGCGGCCACCGGATCGCTTAACACTTGGGTACGAAAAGTGCTGGCAATGCGGCGGGAATGATCCAGCTGCCGCATCATTTCGCCCATCAGGGACGGAGAAAGCAGGTTTTTCGGGATCTTTTGCATGTCGCTATCGGTGATCTCGCGTTGCGCGATCAGCGCCTGCCAGCGTGACGCTTTATCCTCGGGAGGACTTAATACCAGCTCGTTAACGAAGGCTCGTTCCCCGGCGAGGTCATTGGAGACCTGTAATACCCGGTAGAAAATATCGAACTGGATTACATTGTTATGCGCGCTTTTCCACGTCACCCATGAGCCGGAAAGTAGCCAGAAGGAGAGGATGGTGGTTAAAAAAATCGTCGCCAGCGCGGATCCCCAGATATAGCGGAGAATATTGGACGATGCTGAGGATCTCTTTTTTGTTTTCACACGTACCCGGGCGTCAGCAGTAAAAAGAAGGAAGCGATTCGAGAATCGTTGAACTGAAATGCAACGAAATGCGATGCCGTTGCGTGCGCATATTTTCTTTCTTTATGCGATCTATTGGCTGATTTTAGCAGATAATCCAGAAAAATATGGGTTTTTGTCCAGACGGTTAAGCAATATAAGGTATTGTTTTAATTTGGTTATAGGAACGGTGGCGGATTCCTGTTCGTCGAAGACGGTACCGCGAGGATGAATATTTGTCGTCATGGCGCCGCGTTGCGCCAGGACGACAAAAAGAGAAGCGGGCCTACTTTTCCGCCGCGGCGAGCAGCAGACTGTGCAGGAGTACGTTCGCCCCTTTTTCTGCCCAGGCCGGCTGAATATTTTCCGCTTCGTTATGACTCACCCCTTTCTCGCAGGGAATAAAAATCATACTGGCGGGCGCGACGTGGCTGATATAGCAGGTGTCATGCCCGGCACCGGAAACCATCCGTCTGGCGCTGTAGCCGAGTGTCTGAACCGCCTGCTCGCTGCGCGCCAGGCATTGGGCGTTGAAGGCGATCGGCGCGTAATTAAAAATTCGCTCAATCTGCGCCTGCACCCCGCGTCCGGCTAGCTTTTCGGCGGCGTGATGCAACGCCTGCTCCATCTTCTCCAGCGCGTCGCTTTGCGGATGACGAAATTCGACGCTGCATTCGACGCGGCCCGGCACCACGTTGCGTGACCCAGGCGTGACCTGCACCATGCCAATTGTGGCCCGGCCATCCGGCTGATGGTCAATACCGGTCTGTTCGATCGCCAGCGCCAACTCGGCGAAAGCGGTCAGCGCATCCCGACGGCTGCCCATTGGCGTTGTACCGGCGTGGGCTGAAAACCCTGTCAGAGTGATATTGAACCAGCGCTGGCCCATCGCCGCATGCACCAGCCCGATATCAACCCCTTCATCTTCCAGAATCGGCCCCTGTTCGATATGCACCTCATAACAGGCATGAACCGGGAACGCGGCGGCCGGACGTTCGCCGCGATAGCCGATGGCCTCCAGCGCCGTTCCGACGCTGATGCCGTCGCGATCTTCACGGGCCAGCGCGAAGGCTTCGCTGAACTGCCCGGCCCAGACGCCGGAGGCGAGCATCGCCGGGGCAAAGCGGGCCCCTTCTTCGTTGGTCCAGTTGACCAGCACGATATCCCGTTCGGTCTCAATGCCGGAATCGTTCAGCGTGCGCAGCGCCTCCAGCCCGGCCAGCACGCCGTAAATTCCGTCATAGCGGCCACCGAGCGGCTGTGAGTCAACGTGTGACCCGGTCAATACCGGGGCAAGCTGCGGATTTTTTCCGGCGCGGCGGATAAACATATTGCCCATGCTATCCACGTTGCAGTGAAAACCGGCCTCCAGCGCCCAGGCGAGCAGGCGGTTTCGCGCCTGTCGATCCTCTTCGCTAAGCGCCAGGCGAGTGACGCCGCCCGCCGGGGTAGCCCCAATCGTGGCCATCTCGTTCAGCGTTGACCACAGACGTTCGGCATTGATGGCGGTCATGGTTTGTCCTTCTTCACGCGATAGCGGAAGTCGCAGCACGGCGCTCCCTGCATAATGGTGGTTGTGCGGGTCAGCTCCACGTCCGGCGCATAGCCGACGATAAACTTATCGTCGCGGGCGCAGGAGAGCAGGTGGCCAATCTCGCCAAGCCCCATTTCGTGATACATCTCAGCGTAGCGGCAGCGGTTGACGTTGTAGTTATACTGCTGGTCGTCGGCGTCCAGCACTTTGACCTCCAGCGCATTGTCTTTTTCCCACAGATATTGCAGGGCGACGAAGCTCTGGATATCCGCGCCGTTGGGCTCCTGGCGGGCAAACGCCTTTCCCGCCTCAATCGCGGCGTTCTCAATGGCCTCACCGATGACGGCCTGGGCGCGAGTCTTGCCTATCTCGCGCACCAGAATGGCGTAAATCGGCTTAATAATTTCTGCTTCAATTTTGCGGCGGGCGAGAATGCCCAGCTCATTATTATCACTCATCACATTGCCTCACTGCGTTACTTCGTTTTTGCGCCGCCGAGTACGGTTTGCGGCTGCCATTGACCGTCGACGACTTTGTAAACGGTAAAGGTTGGCGACTTCAGGTTGCCTTCTTTATCAAAGGCGATTTGTCCGGTGACGCCGGAATAGCTGATGGCACGCAGGGCGGGCAGGTAGTCAGCCGGATCGACGGAATCGGCTTTTTCCATTGCCGCGACCAGCACGCGGGTGGCGTCATAGGCGAACGGGGCATGCAGTTCGATATGGGTGTGGTAGCGTGCCTGGTAGGCCTGTTCGAACGCTTTGCCGCCCGGCATCTGTTCGACCGGCAGTCCCGGCTCCAGCGCGACCACGCCGTTACCCTCTTTTTGTGCCAGCTGCAGGAAGGTCTGGCTGACGAAACCGCCGGCGCCCATCAGCGTGGCGTTCATGCCCAGTTGCTTAATGCGACGTGCCAGCGGTGCGGCCTGGCTATCCACGCCGCCGAAGAAAATCAGGTCGGCATTTTTGCTGCGAATGGCGGTCAGTACGGCGCTGAAGTCCACGGTTTTGTCGTCAACGTACTGACGGTCGACGATTTTTATTCCCTGCGCTTCCAGCGACTTAATAAACTCATCCGCCAGGCCTTGACCAAAGGCGGTACGATCATCAATGACCGCAATGCGCTTCGCCTTCAGGGTTTGCACCGCGTATTGTCCGGCAAACTGGCCGCCGTCATCGTCGTGGCCCATGACGCGAAAACTGGTATCGAAGCCCTGTTTAGTGTAGGCGTGCCCGGTAGCGACCGGCGCCACCTGGGCAATGCCGGCATCGTGATAGACCCGGGCGGCCGGAATGCTGGTGCCGGTATTCCAGTGACCGACCACGCCGGCGACGCCGCTGTCGACCAGGCGCTGGGCGACGGCCACGGCGGTACGCGGATCTGACTGATCGTCTTCCGATTGCAGCTTGAAGGTCACCGCTTTGCCGCCGATGGTCGGCTTCTGCTTATTGATATCGTCGATGGCGAGCTGTGCGCCGTTCTCCAGATCCTTGCCGATTCGCGCGGAAGGCCCGGTCAGCGGGCCGGCCAGGCCAATGATGACGGTTTCTTGTGCCTGCGCCCATGCGGCAGATGAGGCAAAACCACTGAGCAGAATAGCGGCGCTGAGCGCACTGAATTTTACTGTTTTCATTGTTTTTCCCTGAGGCTGGTTGGTGTGTTAAACGGGCATTTCGCCCAGATAAATCTGTGCAATACGGTCGTCAGCCAGCAGCGTCGGCGACGGGCCGCGCTCGACGATGCTGCCGCTGTCCATAACCCACGCGCTGTCGGTGGCCTCCAGCGCCAGGCGGGCGTTCTGCTCAATCAGCAGCAAAGCGACACCGCGCTGGCGGAGGGTGGCGATGACGCGGAAAACGTTCTCGACCATCAGGGGCGCCAGCCCCATAGAGGGTTCATCAAGGATCAGCAGACGCGGCTGGCTGAGCAACGCGCGGTTCAGCGCCAGCAGCTGCTGTTCGCCGCCGGATAGCAGCCCGGCCAGCTGATGCTGACGCTCGGCAAGACGCGGAAAATTAGCGAAGATCTCCTCCATTTCTTTGCGGATCGCAGCGCTATCGCGACGCAGCCAGGCGCCCATTTGCAGGTTTTCCAGGACGCTCATGCGGGTAAAGATGCCGCGGCCTTCCGGCACCATCACCAGCCCGTCGCGCAGCAGCGATTCTGCTTTGCGCCGACGCACCGGCTTACCGTTGAAAATAATCTCGCCGCTAAACGGCTCCAGCCCGGTAATCGCGCGCACGGTGGAGCTTTTGCCAGCACCGTTGGCGCCGATAAGCGTGGTCTGCTCACCCTCCTTAACGCTGAATGAGACGTCGCGCACCGCCTGGATACCGCCATAATGGACGCCAAGCTGGTGAACGGTTAATAAGTCAGACATGGACATTGCCTCCCAGCCAGGCAGCGATCACCGCCGGATCGCGGCGTACGGTCTCCGGTGTGCCGCTGGTCAACGTTTTGCCGTAGTCCAGCACCATCAGGCGATCGCAAATGCCCATCACCAGCTTGACGTCGTGCTCAATCATCAGCAGGGTTACGCCGTCGCGGCGAATGCGTAGCAGCAGTTCGCCGAGCGCCACTTTTTCGGCGGCATTCATGCCGGCTGCGGGTTCATCCAGCGCCAGCAGACGCGGATCGGTGGCCAGCGCCCGGGCAATTTCCAGCCGCCGCTGGTGGCCGTAGGCAAGATCGCAGGCGCGGTAGTGGGCAAAGGGTGCGATGCCGGTATATTCCAGCCAGTGCCATGCCTGTTCGCGGGTTTGGGCCTCTTCGGCGCGGGCGCGCTTGTGGCGGCTGAGGGCGGCCCACAGGCCGTTGCGGGTGCGGACATGACGGCCAACCATCACGTTTTCCAGCACCGACATCTCGTTGAACAACCGCACGTTCTGAAAGGTACGGGCGATACCGGCGGCGGTCACTTTCTCGATATTCTTCGGGAAATAGGGGCGACCGGCGATTGCAAACTCACCGCTGTCTGCCGGATATAATCCGGTTATCAGGTTGAAACAGGTGGTTTTTCCGGCACCGTTTGGCCCAATCAGGCCGTAGATTTCGCCCTCGTTAATGGTCAGCGACACGTTATCGACCGCCGTCAGGCCGCCGAAGCGCTTCGACATATGGCGTACGTTTAACAGGCTCATGCTTTCGCTCCTCGATGACGCGTGGGCCAGATCCCCTGCGGACGTAGAAGCATGACCAGCACCAGCGCCAGGCCATAAAAAAGCTGGCGTAAGATTTCCGGGTCGATCAGCACTTCACCAAATAACGCCTGCTGGAGCGGCGCGGCCTGGCTGCGCAGCAGCTCCGGCAGCGCGGTGAGCAGCACCGCGCCGAGGATCACGCCCGGGATGTGTCCCATTCCGCCGAGAACCACCATCGCCAGTACCGCAATCGACTCCTGTAAGGTAAATGACTCCGGGGAGACAAAGCCCTGGAATGCGCCGAACAGCGCCCCGGCGACACCGCCGAAGGAGGCACCGATAGCGAAGGCCAGCAGTTTGTAGTTACGTAGGTTAATGCCCATGGCGCGGGCGACGTCTTCGTCTTCACGAATGGCGTGCCAGGCGCGGCCGATACGCGAGTGCTGCAGGCGCAGGCAGACGAAAATAATTGCCACAATCACCAGCATCAGCAGGTAGTACCACAGCCACAGCGCCGGGACTTTAAAGCCGAACCAGTGATAGACCCCGCTAAACTTAAGCCCGAACAGATTCAGCGTATCAACGCCGGAAATCCCCTTGGCGCCGTTAGTGATATTGACCGGGCGGTCGAGGTTACGCATCAGGATGCGGATAATCTCACCAAACCCGAGGGTAACAATCGCCAGGTAGTCGCCGCGGAGCTTCAGCGTCGGTGCACCGAGCACGATACCGCAACCCGCGGCCACCAGCGCGGCGAGCGGAATAATCACCAGCCACGAGGTATGCAGGCCATCGGGGAACCAGGTCTGCAACAGCGGGAAAACCTCCAGCAGATGCGGGGAAGCCAACAGGGCCGCCAGATAGGCGCCGACGGCGTAAAAGGCGATAAATCCCATATCCAGCAGGCCGGTATAGCCGACCACGATGTTCAGCCCCAGTGCCAGCATGATATAGAGCAGGGCGAAGTCGATGACCCGCACCCAGTAGTTGCCGCCGAGCTGGCTGGCGACCAGTGGGGCGACCAGCAGTGCGCAGATAAACAGGGTCATCCCGGACCAGAATCGGCGGGGGGTGACCGGCGTGTCGAGTTGTGCCGTTGTCATTATTATCTCCTAGGCCCGGTGTGCGACGCGCTCGCCGAGTAAGCCGGCTGGACGGAAGACCAGCACCAGAATCAGCACCATAAAGGCGAAGATATCCTGATAGTTGCTGCCGAAGACGCCGTGGGTCAGGTCACCGAGATAACCGGCGCCCAGGGATTCGATCAGGCCCAGCAGCAGGCCGCCGACCATCGCGCCGCGAATATTGCCGATACCGCCGAGTACCGCAGCGGTAAACGCTTTAATGCCGGGCAGAAAGCCCATCGAGAAGCTGGCGTTGCCGTAGTTGCTGGCCATCATGACGCCGGCCAGCGCCGCAAACGCGCCGCCAATGGCAAAGGTCAGGGCAATAATGGCGTTCGGGTTAACCCCCATCAACGTGGCGATACGCGGGTTTTCCGCTACCGCGCGCATCCCGCGACCTAAGCGGGTGAATTCCACCAGCAGCCACAGGCCAAGCATCACGGCCAACGCCAGGGCGACGGTGACGATACCGGTGACGGTGACAATAGCCGGCGGATGTGTGGCGCTTCCGTGAGTGATGGCAATCGGGTCCATCGGCAGGATCTGCGGGAACATCAGCGGATTGCGGCTCCAGACGATCATCGCGACGGTCTGTAACAGGACCGAGACGCCGATCCCGGAGATCAACGGGGCAAGGCGCGGGGCGTTGCGCAGGCGGCGATAGGCAAAACGCTCCACCGCCATTGCCAGCAGGGCGCAGACGATCATCGCCAGCATCAGCGCCAGTGCCAGCTGCGCCAGCGGCGGCAGGCCGGGGAAATGGGCATTCAGGGCATTCATCCCGGACAGCGTGGTTAACGCGCCCACCATCAGAATATCGCCGTGGGCAAAGTTAATAATGCGCAGAATGCCATACACCATGGTATAGCCGAGCGCGATCAGGGCGTAAATGCTGCCGAGCATGACCCCGTTGATAAGTTGTTGTATGAGAGTGTCCAACTGAATAACCCGACATTGTGCTCAAATTACGGCTACCATCTAATAAATGAATTTAATTGTAAAATACGGATATATTCTTTCTTATGAAGTTTATGAATTTAACTATCTTAATGATTTTTAATACTATTAAATAATGAGTGAAAACGTTATTTGCACTAAGAAAATCAATATATGAAAAAAACAGAACAATTGGCGGGGCGGGATATCGCCGCGGAAAGTATGCTGACCAACGATCCGCCGCTGCGTGCGGTGCGTGCGTTTGAGGCAATCGCTCGTCTGGGTAGCGTAACCCTGGCTGCGCGGGAGCTGGCCATCTCTCCTTCGGCGGTGAGCCATCAGCTGAAGGTTCTGGAGGAGTATCTGCAAATTCCGCTGACCGAGAGGCTGGGGCGACGGCTGACTCTGAGCCAGCAGGGGCGGGAATATTACCGTTCGATCCGCGCGGCGTTTAATGTGCTGCGCCAGGCCACCGAACATCTGGTCGATCAGGTGCAAACCCAGCAGGTAACAATTAGCCTGATTCCGCTGTTCGGCATGGGCTGGTTTATTCCGCGCCTGCCGTCATTTGTCCATGCTAACCCGCACACCGAAATTAACGTGGTGTACGCCAATCATCGTAACTACCTCAGCGATGCCTCGGACATGTCGATTCGCTTTGGCGACGGGCAGTGGGTCGGGTATCAGAGTGAAAAGCTGATTTCCGGCAGGATGGTGCCGGTATGCAGTCGGGGGTTTATCCGCCTGCATGGGCATATCGATACGCCGGAACAGCTGTTGCAGATGCCGCTGCTTCATGATGAAGAGCGCACGACGTGGAACCAATGGTTTGTGCAGCAGGGGGTCAAGCGCCCGCCGCGCTCAACGGGGCCGCTGTTTGAAGATGGCCTGCTGACTCTTGCGGGCGTGCAGGCGGGCCTGGGCTGCGCCCTGATGCGTGAGCCCCTGATTGCGCCGTACCTGAAAAGCGGCGAGCTGGTGAAAATCGTCGATGCGGCGATTGAGGATGGTCGGGATTACTACCTGTGCGTGCGTCAGGACAGCGATATGACGGCGAATGCGAAACTCTTACAGAGCTGGCTACGCCAGCAGGCTCTCGGTTGATAGCGACTTAAGAATTTACTCAACCTGGCTCACATTTTTGTTCGTTGCTGATTGAAATACGCCAGAGCCACTTAGATAATCCGCCGAAATAACCCATTTTTATGATGGCGTGCTACTGCGAAAGCAGGCAAGACCAAAATAGGAATGCTCTCCCGTACAGTGGGGAGCGTCTCTGTTTTGGTCTTTTTTTTTGCCCCAACACCAGGGAACACTATGAACTATAACGAAACAGCAGGCAAAATCCTTCACTCGGTGGGCGGCGCGGAGAATATCCGGATGCTCACCCACTGCGCGACCCGGCTGCGTATGGAGTTCAACGACCGCGCGCAGGTCAACGATGCGCAGATTGGCTCGATTCCCGGCGTGATCAGCGTGGTGGAGAAAGGCGGCCAGTTCCAGATAGTCATCGGCAATGAAGTGCAGCAGGTGTTCCGCCTGCTCAATAAAGCGCTGCCGGAGAAGAAAAGCCCGGCAGGAGGCGATAAGAATGCTAAACCGGCCGGTATCGTCGCCCGCATTATCAGCGTTATTTCGACGACCTTCACGCCGGTCATTCCGGCAATAACCGGCGCGGGGATGATCAAAGCGCTGCTGGCCATTCTCAAGCTAACGGGACTGATTAGCGAAACCAGCTCGACATACCAGCTGCTGAATATTATCGCCGATGCCGCTTTTTTCTTCCTGCCGGTACTGCTGGCCTACGGAGCGTCGCTGAAGTTTGAATGCAACCCGATCCTGGCGATGACGCTGGCCGGCGTGCTGCTGCATCCGGGAATTGGCCAGATGCTGGCGGCGGGAAAAGCGGTAGATTTTGCCGGCATCAACGTGCTGCTCTCCGATTACGCCGGCTCGGTACTGCCCATTATTCTGACGGTCTGGCTGATGTCCTGGGTAGAGCGTTTTGCCGAAAAGGTGACGCCGTCGATTATCAAATTCTTTATTAAGCCGATGCTGGTTCTGCTGATCACCGCGCCGCTGGCGCTGGTGGTGGTGGGGCCTGCGGGGATCCTGCTCAACGATCTGGTCGCCGCGGGCGCCGCCTCTATCGATCGCCATGCCAGCTGGCTGATCCCGATGTTAATGGGCACGCTACAGCCCTTCCTGATTATTACCGGCACCGCCTGGGCGATGACGCCGATTGCCACAGGACAACTGAGTAAAAATGGCTATGAAATGATTAACGGGCCGGGGATGCTGGCTTCAAACGTGGCGATGGGCGCGGCGACGCTGTGCGTGGCGCTGAAAACCAAAAATACCAACCTGCGCCAGCTGGCCTCTTCATCGGGCTTTACCGCGCTGCTGGGGATCACTGAACCGGCGTTGTACGGGGTGTTACTTAAGTTCCGCCGGGTGATGATTGCCGCGATGATCGGCGGCGGCTGTGCCGGGATGTATGCGGGCTTTAGCGGGCTGGTACGCTACGCCTTTGTTTCTCCGGGCCTGGCGGCGCTGCCGGCGTTTATCGGTGAGAACCCGATGAATATCGTTCATGCGCTGGTGACCTGCGCGATTTCCATCGTCGTGACGTTCACCCTGACCTGGTTTATCGCTTTTAAAGATTCCCCCGAGGAGCAAAACGACGCTGGTGCGCCGCCGTCGCCTGCTGTGAGCCCGAAAGATGAAGGCGATATTGAGGTGCTCAGCCCGCTGCGTGGCCAGGTGGTGTCGTTAAGCGAGGTGAATGATGACGTTTTCGCCAGCGGTCTGCTGGGGCAGGGGGTGGCGATCCGCCCGCAGGAGGGATGCCTGAAAGCGCCGTTTAACGGCACGGTGATGATGTTTCTGCCTTCGTGTCACGCCGTTGGCCTGCAAAGCGAAAGCGGGCTTGAGCTGCTGATCCATATCGGGATTGATACCGTCAATCTCAACGGTCAGCACTTCCGCTCCTCGCTGAAGGTTGGTGATAAGGTAAAAGCCGGGCAGGAGCTGATTTGCTTTGATATTGCCGCCATTGAGCAGGCGGGGTATGACCTGATAACGCCGGTAGTGGTGGTAAATAGTGATGAACAACATTCCCTGCGTCTCGTCGCCACCGGGCAGGTCGATTATGGCGATCGGCTGATGGCGCATTCCACTAAGGAGGTCCAGGCATGATCTATCAACAGCAGGCCCGATTCCCGGACGGTTTTTTGTGGGGCGCATCGACCTCGGCTTATCAGGTTGAGGGCGGATGGGACGAAGACGGTAAGGGGCCGTCGGTGGTGGATATGCTCAGCCATCCGCCGGGAACGGCCGATTTTCGCGTCGCCAGCGACCACTATCACCGCGTGGAGGAGGATGTCGCTCTGATGGCGCAGATGGGGCTGAAGGCCTACCGCTTTTCGGTGGCCTGGTCACGGGTGATCCCGGACGGCGACGGCCCGGTGAACCCCGCCGGCCTGGCATTTTATCATCGTCTGATTGACGCCCTTGTGCGTCACCAGATAACGCCAATCGTCACCCTCTACCACTTTGACTTACCCTGGGCACTGGAGCTGAAAGGCGGCTGGATGCGCCGTGAAACCGGCGATGCTTTTGTCCGCTTTGCCCGACTGCTGTTCAGCGAGTTTGCCGACAAGGTGCCGCTGTGGCTGACGATTAACGAACAGAACACCATGATTCTCCACCCCGGCGCCATCGGGGTACCGGCCGACCGCGAACTGCCGGATAAAAAGGCCCTGTATCAGCACAATCACCATATGATGCTGGCTCAGGCGCAGATTTTTGCCCTCTGTCACCGGGAGTTTCCCGGCCTGCGCATTGGACCGGCAATCAACACCACGTCAATGTACGCCGGAAGCTGTAAACCGGAAGATGCTATCGCCGCGCATAACTGGGAAACGTTGCGCTGCTGGAGTTTTCTCGATATCGCGGTACACGGCCGCTATAACGCCCTGGCCTGGGCCTATCTACAGGACCGTGGACTGGCGCCGGAAGTACAGCCAGAGGATGCGCTGATATTGCAGCAGGGACGCCCCGATTTTATCGCCATCAACTACTACTCGACGGCGACCATCGTAGCCAGTCGGGGAGACGGCAACGACGTTGCGCCCCGCGCCGGCGATCAGCAAATTATGCTGGGGGAAAGCGGAGTCTACCGTCCGGCTGAAAACCCGTGGGTGGGCAAGACCCCTTACGGCTGGGTCATTGACCCGGTCGGCCTGCGCCTGACGTTGCGCAAAGTATGCGAGCGCTATGGTTTGCCGATTCTGATTAGCGAAAACGGCATGGGGGCGCCGGATAAGCTGGAGCAGGACGGAACGATTGACGATAGCTACCGGATTGCCTTTTTGCAGGCGCATATCGAACAAATGCGCCTTGCCATTGCCGACGGCGTCGAACTGATCGGCTACTGCCCGTGGGCGGCTATCGATGTGGTGAGCACGCATCAGGGCTATGCGAAACGCTACGGTTTTATTTATGTCGATCGCGGCGAGAATGGCCTGAAGCATCTGCAAAGGATCCGCAAGCGCAGCTTCTGGTGGTATAAGGATGTCATTGCAGATAACGGTAACCACGACGAGTCGCAGAGATGATTGTTCAGAAGGTGCTCAATAACAGTCTGGTGCTCTCTATGGATGACGATAACAGGGAGGTTATCGTCATGGGGAAAGGCATTGGCTTTAACAGCAGGCCGGGAGATGAGATAGCCCCGGAGAAGATAGAAAAGCTGTTCGTGACCCAGACGCTTGGCGTGCGCAGCGGCTATCTCGAGGCGCTTTCCGCTATCCCGGATGAGGTCATCGAGATGGCCGCGATGATCATTTCTCGCGCCAATATGCAGTTGGCCAGCAAGGTTCGCGAGCAGATTTTCTTTACCCTCGCCGACCACCTGACGTTTGCCATCGAGCGCAGTCGCAAAGGGATCGCCATTCAAAACCGCCTGCTGCCGGAAGTCAGGCGCTTTTATCCGCAGCAGTTCCGCGTCGCCAGCGAGGCGGTGACGATAATTCGCCAGCAGTATGCGATTGAACTGCCGGAAGAGGAAGCCGGCAATATAGCTTTTCACCTGGTCAACGGCCAGAGCGAGGGCGACGACGTGGCGCAGACCATGCAGTCGGTGAAGATGCTGAAGGATATTTTTAATCTCGTGCAGTACCACTTTAAGCAGGAGATAGACACCGAATCGATTAACTATTCACGTTTCCTGGTCCATATGCAGTTCTTCCTGCAGCGTTTACAGGAAGGAGAACTGGACGGCGCGCGGGACAGTTTTTTGCTGGTGCAGGTGATTAAAGAGTACCCGGAAGCCTATCGCTGCGCGCTGCTGATCCGCGATTATGTCAAGGCGCAGCTGGACATGACCCTCGGCGGGAACGAGCTGCTGTGGCTCACGGTCCATCTGGTCAGAATCACCGGCCTTGATGCGTAAATCAACGATGGCGAATTTGCAGCGTCGCCGGCAGATAGCGGCGTAGCGGCTCAGGCGTATTGCCCTCAATCAGCTGGCTTATCAGGTCGTAGCAGTGCCAGGCCAGCTGGCGATTATCCTGCTGAACGGTGTCGATACGCAGCGACAGCGAATCATACAGATAGTGATCGTCAAAACTCGCCAGATGGATATCGGAATCCAGTAAACGGTGCTGGCTCATATAGCGCAGCACCCCTTCCAGCAGGCCGCAGGCGGCGGTGAACAGCGCCTTTGGCGGTCGCCCAAGACGTGCGCAGAGCGCAGCGAACATCTCGTAGCCGGAGCTCGGGTGATAGTTGCCGTTAATCACCCACTCAGGGCGTAGCTCTACTCCGGCGTTCGCCAGCCCTTGCGTAAAACCGGCCAGGCGATCGCGCGATGGCGACAGGCGCGGCTGCCCGCCAAGAAACCAGAATTCGTCACGATGCTGAGGGGCAATCCGGGATATCAGATCTGCCGTCGGGCTGACGGAGTCGGTCATCACCAGCGGGAGCGTGCTGTCGCTGGGACAGCGGTCAAACAGCACCACCGGCAGCTGTTCGCTGAGCTTGAGATAATCGGCATCATTGTGCATGCAGGAGGCGACGATTAGCCCGTCAACCTGGCGGGCAATCATATTATTGACCACCATGCTCTCCTGGCCGGGGTTTTCATCGGTACAGGAGATAAGCAGCTGAACGCCCGCTTCGCGGCAGAGCATTTCCAGCTCATGAGAGAAGACAGCAAACCCGTAGTTGGTGATTTCAGGCACGACCAGACCGATGGTGTGGCTGCGATTATCGCGCAGCGAGCGGGCGTGGATGCTGGGCTGGTAATGTTGTTCGCGGGCTATCGCCAGCACGCGCTCGCGGGTGTCCTGCGCCACACGCAGTTCTTTGCCACGACCGTTCAGCACCAGGCTGGCGGTGGCTTTCGAGACACCCGCCAGCTCGGCGATATCTTTAATGGTAACGCGTTTGGTTTTGATCACGACAACATGCGCCTGAAAGTAAAACGCTTATTCTACCATGCATGGCTCCAGCGACCAGTAGCAGAATGTTACCGGCGTCGCGTCGCTGAAAACCAGCTGCGATGGAGAGTTCGGGAAGATACGGCTGCTCATTACGCCTTCCCCGTCATTAATGAAAATCTCCACGCTCGAATGGTCGATGAAAATGCGCAGCGTGCGAACCTCGCCACGCCAGTAGCGATAGTGCATGTCGTTCCCGGCGAGGCTGCATCGCGCCAGACGGATACCGTGGGTATCGCGCTCCAGGGTTAAGGCGCCGCCGAAATTGATGCTGAACGTCTCGTCGCCAACGGTTTCGAGGGCCATTTCCATCGGCGTCAGCGGCAGAGCGGCACCTTGCCAGCGGCATGCTTCGCCGCGCAGGGCGGTCAGTTCGCGAAGCGGCCGCTGGTAGAGTTTATCGTTCACCCATTCCAGCTCGCGCAGGCAGGTCATCTGGTGGATCCAGCCGTTGGCTCGCGTCGGCTGGCGCATCTCCTCGCCGTCCGGCACGCCCATCCAGCCTACCAGCAGGCGACGACCGTCGGTTGTCTGCATGGTTTGCGGGGCATAGAACTCAAATCCGGCATCCAGCTCGTGCAGCTCGCCGTGAGTGAAGGCGGCGCTGGCGTAGTCGAAATCACCGGCCATCCACACCGCCGGGTAGGTATTGAGATAGCGCTCCGCTTCGCGGGGGATGCCCTGCGGACAGCAAATCAGGACGTGCCGGTCGGCGAGCGGGAACAGGTCCGGGCATTCCCACATATAGCCGGCGTCGTGCAGACCATTGATGCCGTAGCCTGCGATTTCGCCTGCGCTTGTCCACTGGTGCAGATCGGGGGAGCTGAACAGCAGCACCTTGCCGCGTTTTTGGCTATCCTGCGCCCCCAAAACCATGTACCAGCGGCCTTCATGCTGCCAGACTTTTGGATCGCGAACGTGGCCGGTGTAACCCGCTGGCAACGGCAATACCGGGCCGAGTTTGCGGAAGGTGCCGTCGGCGTTTTCCGTCGCCAGACACTGCCAGGCGGTCCTGCTGCCGTCTTCGAATTTGACGTTGCCGGTGTAGCACAGGGTCAGCGTCCCGTCGTTATCCACCGCGCTGCCGGAGTAGCAGCCGCTGCGGTCATACTCTTCATCCGGCATCAGGGCGATAGGCTCATGCTGCCAGTGCAGCAGGTCGGCGGAGCTCCAGTGCGCCCAGCACTTGAAGGTGTGATCGCAGGCAAGGGGGTTCCACTGATAGAACAGGTGATAGCGTCCGGCGAATTCGACAAAGCCGTTAGGGTCGTTCAGCAACCCGGTCACCGGCGCATGGTGCCAGCGAGGGTAGTGGCTATCGGCCAGCGCGCGCGGCTGGCCCTGCATTACGGCCTGTAAAATAGCCGGCAGGCGTGAAGGAAGTGTCATTATTCCGCGTCCGTTTTGTATTTCAGCAACAGAGAGACGACAAAGGCAACGCCAAAGGCGATGACCATCCCGATAATGTAGTTCAGCAGCGAGCTGGCCTGTACGATTGCCATACCGGGGATGGCCGTCAGACCGACTGCGGTCATATAAACGTGCATCGATACCACCCATGCGCCGCCTGCGGCACCGCCAATCAGCGCGGCGATAAACGGTTTCACGAAGCGCAGGTTAATACCGAAAATCGCCGCTTCGGTGATGCCCAGCATGGCAGAAAATGCCGACGGCAGGGTAATGGCTTTAATTTTTGCATCTTTGGTTTTAAACCACACCGCGAGGCAGGCGCCCCCCTGGGCAACGTTGGCCATGGCCCAAATCGGCAGCAGGAAGTTCACCCCGATGGCCGGGTTACCCAGCAGCCCGGCTTCGATAGCATGGAAACTGTGGTGGATACCGGTAATAACGATGACCGAGTACAGGCCGCCAAACAGCAATCCAGCCAGCCATCCGGCATGGGTAATCAGCGTACTGAGCACGAACGAAATGCCATCCCCCAGCGCGCGCCCGGCCGGGCCGATAATCAGCAGGGCGATAAAGCCCGAGATGATAACCGTCAGGAACGGCGTCAGGATCAGGTCCAGCGCATCAGGGATAACACGACGCAGCTGTTTCTCAACGATGCTCATAAACCACACGGCCAGCAGGACCGGGAACACCGTCCCCTGGTAGCCGATCATCGCGACTTCCAGGCCAAAAAAGTTCATGGTGTGAAAGCCGGAAGCCACGCCCCAGGCGTTGGTTAACGCCGGGTGGGTCAGGATGCCGCCCAGCGTTGCGCCCAGATAGGGGTTGCCGCCAAACTCGCGCGCGGCGGTAAAGCCAATCAAGATAGGCAGGATAATAAATGCCGCCGAGCTGCACATATCCAGAATAATGTAGATAGCGTTACTTGGGTCAACCCAGCCGTAGGTTTTTACCATCCCCAACAGCCCCATCAACAGGCCGGAGGCAACGATGGCCGGGATGATTGGCACGAAGATATTCGACAGCAGGCGGGCAATGCGCTGGAACGGATTCAGTTTTTTTGCCGCAATGTCGGCGGCTTCCGATTTACTGGACTCGCCAACCCCAGCCACCTGGATAAAAGCGGCGTAGACTTTATTCACCACCCCGGTGCCGAAAATAATCTGCATCTGTCCGGCGTTACGAAAACAGCCTTTTACCCCTTCGATTTTACCGATGGCCTGCTGGTCGGCGAGTGCATCATCGACCAGCACCAGACGCAGACGCGTGGCGCAGTGCGCGGCGCTGGCGATATTTTCCTTGCCTCCCAGAAGTGGAAGCAGCGAGCGGGAAATCTGTTCAAAATCCATAGTACCCTCTGAATGCGTAATAATTTTCGTGTTGTGGTCCCGGGTTTACGGGGGCGCAGTCTCTGCGTCGTTATTGTGTCCGGGGCGATGGCCGACTCGCCGCCGCCCCGGTTTGGGTTCGTGTCAGGCGTGAGCCGTCAGAACCAGGTTTCCATTTGCATACCGAACGACCATTCCCCGCCCGATTTAAAGCCGCTGCTGCCCAGCGCGTCATCGCTGGCGTAATTATCCAGTTTTTTGCTCCAGTCCATCCACGAGGTGTAGAGGCGGATCTCCGGGCGGGTGAAGAAATCACCGATGCTGCCGACCTTGAAGGTCGGGGCGAAGGTGAGTTTATAGAAGCTACCGTTCACCGCATTGCGGTCGTTATAGCCTTCTGGCTTGAGGTCCATATATTGATATGTACCTTCGTAAGCGAGGGCGAAGTTCTGGTTGATCTCCTGAATCAGACGCATGTTGACGGTAGCCCATTGGTAGCTGTCGCCGTCAACATAGCGGTCTTTACTGTTCTGGGCCAGAATCGCCGGGGCGATAGACCAGTTTTTACTGAGCGGCGTGGTGCCGTAGCTGGCGAAGCGCCAGGTGTTTGCCTGCGAACGCAGGCCACCGTCAGAGCCGACGCCTTTGACTTCAGCCCCCAGGCCATGTCCGTAGAGCAGGGCTGTTTTACTGGTCCCTTCACGCAGGCCATAGAAACTGTCGTTATGCAAACCGAGCAGCGCATGCACCCCGGTATTGGCCGCATTCCCTTTGACCAGATTGCCGTTGGTATCTTTACGATCGTCATTATCTTTCGCCCGCATCCCGCTGACCATCATCTGCACCGGGCCGATGAAGTTATTCATGCTGAGGATGTAGTTCTGCACGTTGTTGCTGGCGTCATCGATATCGCCGAAGTTGCGCCCGTAAAGCGAGAAGTTGCTCCGCAGATTGTCGTTCCACTTCACGTCATAAATACCGCCCCCGGTACCGGCGAGGAATACGACGTCGGAATCGATCCAGTGAATATCAAAATTGTCGCGGTCGAAGCGTTTACCGGCCCACAGGGTGGAACCTTTGAAGGGACCTTCGAAAGTAGGCAGGTTACCCAGTTCGACAAACGCCTGACGCACGTTCAGATCGCTGGTGCTTGCGCTCCAGTCGTTGTAGGTGGTTTGGCCGTCGGCCACCATCACTTTGAAGCGAGTCGTCGCGCCGTTATCCAGGGTCTGCTTGTGCTCGAGGTTCATTTCGACATAGGTGTCGGCCTGGTTTCCCAGACGGCCGATGGCGCCGCCGGTTTCCCCTGCTGGCGTCATGTATGCCCCGGATTGCGTGCTGGCTCCGGAGTCATTCATGATAACCCCGGAACGCGCGTAGCCGTGGAACTCGAACCCGCTTTTCTCGTCGGCTTTCTTCTCCAGTTTGGCGGTACGCTGCGCGACTTCCTGGGTCGTGTCCTGGTTTTCTTGCTGCTGAGTGGTTAACTGCTGGACTTTTTTCTCCGCCGATTCCGCGCGGTTTTCAGCGGTCTGGGCTCTGTTTTCCGCGTCCTGTAACCTTTGTTCCAGCGCGGCTAAACGCGCTTCGATACTACCGAGATCCGTTTGTGCGTGAACAGAGGCGGCACCGGTTAGCAAAGCGATAAGAATCGCGAGCGTACTTTTTCGATACATGTTGGTCGCATCCCGAAGGTGAAATTAAAAGGTGTTTGTTTTTTTGCTAAACCGGTTTAGGTGCTATGTTAAACATGACCTTTAACATCTGTGAATATAATTTGCTAAACCGATTTAATAAATGTGATGGATGCAACAAAGTGGGCCGCCAGGGGCAGCCCGGAAGGATCAAAACTGGCGGTTAAGATCGGCCTGATAAGGCAGTGCGGTCATTGCCCCTTTGGCGGTGGTGGCCAGCGCTCCGCAGGTTTGCGCCTGCATAATTGCCGGTTCCAGCGCTGCCGGATCCGCAGGCATTCCCTGTGCGGCCAGGCAGGCAAGCAGCCCGGCGACAAACGCATCGCCTGCGCCGGTGGTATCGACGCTGACCACCGGTTTCGCCGGGAAGTGGGTGAACTGCTGCTGGAACGCGGCGAGTACGCCCGCTTTCCCCTGCGTGACCAGTAATAATTCAGGCTGATAGCGCCGGGTCAGGGCGGCAATTCCCTCGGCAATATCATGACTGCCGCTGATTAAGACCAGCTCCTCTTCGGAGAGCTTCACCACGTTGGCGAGCCGCAGAGCGCGGTCGAGACAAGCGTGGAGCAACTCCTGGTCCTGCCAGAGATCTGCCCGGATATTGGGGTCAAAGCTGACCCGACCACCGGCGAATTTTATTCTTTCCATCGCCGCGAAAGTTGTGCTGCGGCTGGGTTCGGCGCTGAGAGCGATGGAGCAGACGTGCAGCCATTCGTTAGCGGCGAAGGGCGGGAGATCCTCCGGCTGTAAGAACAGGTCCGCGCTGGGGCGCACCATAAAGGTAAAGTTTCTTTCTCCGTGGTCGTCGAGGTCGACGACCACGGTAGAGGTTCGGTGCTGCGGGTCACACCGCATATAGCGGGTATCTACCTGCTCCTGGCGCAGGGTTTGCTGCATAAAGCGGCCAAAAGGATCGTCGCCGACGCGGCCGATAAACCCGCTGCTGCCGCCCAGACGGGCGATGCCCACCGCTACGTTGGCCGGTGCGCCGCCGGGGCACTGCAACAGGCGACCGCCGCTTTCCGGTAGCAGGTCCACGACCGCATCCCCAAGCACCCATACTTTTGCATTCATACTGATTTCACCTCAATGCTAAACTTAATTAAACCGGTTTAGCATATTTAAGCATAGCCTGCCGAGGATCGAAACGCTGCGATCGATAAAGTGCGAGGCAGGGCAAAAAAACGGGCGTAAGAAGAGGCATGCCGTGGTGACCGGCGGCAGAACTCCAGCTGTGGACTTTTACTGTCCGGTATTCTTCGGTATATTTCGTGAAGCAATGATTTGCTCACTACCGGCTGGTAAGGGAGAGCGCACTTAAAGATGGCGAGTCGTTTTGGCAATATTCACGCTTTTTACCAGACACTGGATCTGACAACCCATCTGCCTGAGGTTATCGCCTGCGGCGAGCCGCTTGAACTAGCCTGTGGCGCTCGTTTCCAGCCCGCAGAGGGGTTCATCTACTTTCTTTTGCAGGGGCAGATGACCCTGGCCGTAGACGATGAGCAAAATCTGCTGGGCATTGTTATCGAAAATATGCCGCTGGGCCTGCTGGAGCACTATTGCCCGCCGGTCGAATTCGTCTACCAGTGCCAGGAAAATTGCCTTTTTAGCAAAATCACCGCGAGCGATTTTGAACGCATTTTCTATCACTCGTCGCCGCAGTACATGAAAGAGCTGGCCACGATTCTGGTTTATATGGGCATCTTTGTGCTGGATGCCAGCAATGAAAGAGGCAACTTATCAGGGTTCCAGACCATCAGGTCGATGCTGTTTCGCTATCTGTATCGCCGCGAAATTGATACCGGCAAACGCGAAAGTTTGTCTGCTTTTATTATCAAACGAACGAACCTTTCAAGAAGCTATGTCTATCAGGTTCTGGCGGCTCTGAAAGAGGGGGGATATATTACGGTGAAAAAAGGGCAGCTTATTTCCATTGACCGGAAAATCCCTGAAAAATTCTGATTAATACTCGCATGGAAAATTCTGTTTAATTATTTTCCCGGCGTCGTGACGCCTTCATTCAGCTTACTGCTTAATTTAATTTTCTCTCTGGAGTTATTCTATGACCCTGGATTATGTTGCATTGGCTATCCTGGTTGCGGTAGTCCTGATCCTGTTTTACGGGGTGATTGTTATTCACGACATCCCCTATGAAATTGCTAAAAAAAGAAATCATCCTCATCAGGATGCGATCCATTACGCTGGATGGGTGAGCTTATTTACGCTGCATATCCTGTGGCCGCTGCTGTGGATTTGGGCCACGCTGTGGCGCGAAGACCGCGGCTGGGGGATGCAAAAAATGGCCCAGCAACAAAGCGACCTGCATCATCGTCTGGAGCAGGCATTAACCCATCTGGATAGCCTCCAGCAGGAGTTAAATGTGGTGAAACAGAATGCCGCGGTCAATATAATTAATAAGGGGTCTGAATAATGGAAACGTTGCTGCTCCTGAGTTACGCTGCCTTATGTATTGCG
The DNA here is from genome assembly GCF_051131765.1 of Klebsiella sp. I138. Taxonomy (NCBI): domain Bacteria; kingdom Pseudomonadati; phylum Pseudomonadota; class Gammaproteobacteria; order Enterobacterales; family Enterobacteriaceae; genus Klebsiella; species Klebsiella sp. I138. The sequence continues at coordinate 2,690,228 of NZ_CP180447.1, read as the reverse complement.
ATATTTAAAATTTTCCGTATTCCCCTGAATAAATGGACGGTACCCACCGCGGTATTAGGCGGCGTGGTATTGATTGGCGCCTTAATTCTCGGGATGAACTATAACTTCCCCTACACCGATATTGGCAAACAGGTTTTCCGTACGGTGCCTGTCGTTTCGCAAACGCGTGGTCGAGTGATCAGCGTGCCGGTGCAGCCGAACCAAATGCTGCATCAGGGGGATATTCTGTTCACTATCGATCCGACGCCTTTTCAGGCACAGGTTGACGATCTAAAAGCACAGGTCAAAGCGGCAAGTCAGGATGCGCTGTCGCTTAACGCCGCCCTGAACAGCGCCCAGGCCGATCTGCAAAAAGCGATAGCCTTGCGCGATCAGGCGCAGCGGGAATATGCCCGCTTCCAGGCCGGTCACGACAAAGGGGCATTTTCAGATCAGATGGTGGATACCCGCCGCCAGACCTGGAAAGCCGATGAGGCCGCGGTAGCCGCAGCCCAGGCAAGCGTGATTCAGGCGCGCAATAATCTGAACTCGGTGGTCCATGGCGAAAATACCAAAGTCGCTTCGCTGCTGGCGAAACTGCGCGCGGCAGAGTTTAAACTGGAGAATACCGTTGTGCGTGCACCGTCGGATGGTTACGTCAGCACCGTCGGTTTGCGCCCGGGAACGATGTCGACGGCTCTCGGCATGAAGCCGGTGATGACGTTTGTCCCGACGGGATCGCCGGAAAATCGAGAGTTCGTGGCCGCCTTCCGTCAGAATTCGCTACAGCGTCTGGAAAAAGGCGAGCAGGCCGAGCTGTTATTCCCGGCGGTACCGGGAACGGTATTTCACGCTGAAGTCACTGACGTGCTGCCGGCCATTGGCGAAAGCCAGTTTCAGGGACAGGGGACGTTGCTGACGACCAGCGATCTGGACACCCACGGCCGGGCGCTGGTGGTATTTAAGGTGACGGATGAACGACTGCAAAACTACCATCTGCCGCAGGGGACCGATGTTGAAGCGGCGGTTTACTCCGGTCATCTCGAACACCTGTCGCTGATCAGAAAGATCCTGATCCGCATGAAAAGCTGGGAAAACTACCTTTATCTCGATCATTAACCTGTGCGTGGGCCGCTAATCAGGCGCTGGTCGGGCAAATAATGATGCCCGACCAGCGCCTGATTATCCGCTTGCCAGACCGTCGATAATCACCTGCATTATTCCCTGCGAGCAGGGCTCAATCCTCCCGCGCACGCCATATACCGTGGCGAGTATCTCTGGCGTAATCACCTGCGACGGCGCGCCGTCGGCCAGCAGTCGTCCTTCCTTTAGCATCAGCAGATGATCGGCATGGCGCAGGGCAATATTAATATCATGCACCACCACCAGAGTGATGATATTGCGTCGGCGGGTCTCACGGCGTACCAGGTCCATGACGTGAAACTGATAGTTCAAATCCAGCGCGCTGAGCGGTTCATCCAACAGGAGCAATGACGGCTGGCGGATAAGCGACTGGGCCAAACCGACGAGCTGCTTTTGCCCGCCGGAAAGCTGGTCCAGGTAGCTCAGCGCCAGGTGTTCGATGCCAAGCTGGCGCAGCAGGGACATCACCTCCGCCTCGCTATCCGAACGTACGCCTCCGGCTGCATGCCGGGCGACAATAATCGACTCCAGGACGTGGAGATGCACACCAGCAGGCAGCGTTTGCGGCAGATAGACCACCTGCTCTGCTCGCCTGGCAAACGGCAGAGCCAGCAGGTTTTCCCCGGCCAGCGACAGTTCTCCGGTCGACGGGCCGAGGCCCGCCATAGCCCGCATCAGCGTGGATTTTCCGCTGCCGTTAGGCCCCAGAAGCGCAGTGATCTTGCCACACGGCAGGTGGGGGACCGTCAGATCGCGGATGACCTGGCGTTTGGGATAACCGGCGTTGAAATGGCCGATTGCCAACCCCGATTCTACTGAAGTGTGCAGGCTCATACGTTCCCCCGATGGCGTAAAATAATACTCAGGAAAAAGGGAACGCCGACCAGCGAGGTGACGATCCCCACCGGGATGATCGCGCCGGGCAACAGATTCTTCGACGCCACCGAGGCGAGCGACAGCACCAGGGCGCCAATAAAGGCGCTGGCGGGCAGATAAAAGCGGTGGTCCTCACCAAACATCAGGCGTGCAATGTGCGGTGCGACGAGACCAATAAAGCCAATGGGGCCGACGAAGGCCACCGACAGGGCTGATAAGATGCTGATCCGCAAAAGCGTCGTCAGGCGCAGGCGACGAACGTTGATGCCAAAGCTGATGGCCCGGTCCTCGCCGAGGCGCAACGCGGTCAGCTTCCAGGCATTCAGCAGAGAAAGCGGCATGACCAATGCCAGAACGGCAACTAAAATCCCCACCTTTTGCCAGGAGGCGCGATCGATGCTGCCCATGGTCCAGAATACCAGCCCCTGTAACGTATCTTCGTTGGCGACAAACTGCAGCATCGACACCAGAGCGTTAAAGGTAAATACCAGTGCGATACCAAACAGGATCACCCCGGAGGTGGCAACCTGCGTCCAGCGGGTGATCCCGTCCAGCAGCAGGGCGGCCAGCAGGGCGAATATAAACGCGTTAGCGGAGATAAACCACTGGCCGGGAATGCCGGGAAGGCCAATCCCCAGCACGATAGCCAGCGCCGCCCCGAACGCCGCCGCCGAGGAGACGCCGAGGGTAAATGGACTGGCGAGCGGGTTGTTGAGGATGGTCTGCATTTCTGCGCCGGCAAGGCCCAGGGAGAGGCCAACCACTACCGCCATCAGCGCATAGGGCATGCGGATATCCCAGACAATAACCCGCGTCCCGGCCGCTGCGCTGCCGGGGTCCGTCAGGGTTTGCCACAGGGTATGCAGCGGCATACCCGACGGCCCGAGCATGAAGTCGAGCAGCAGCGAGGCGACGATCAGCACCAGCAACAGCAGCATCAAGGCGATACGGCGGCGCAGAATTTGGCGGTAGCGGGTCATGACACCCTCGGCATCGGCGTTCAGCGTGCGGATGCCGGGTTCAGTGGTCAAACTCATGCGCGATTACTCACCTTGTTTCCAGGAAAAGACGAACGGCAGGTCCGGTAGCGAGGTGAAGTGACGCACGATATAGTGATACGTCTCATCGGGGTTCAGCGCGCTAAAGGCGTGCGGGTAGATATCTTTCGCCAGGTACTCCATGCCGACGATATTCCACGGATGGTTATAGAAATGATGGTAAACCCCGTAAGCCCGCTTCGCTTTCACCGCCGGAATATCGCTGACGCCGGTGCGCGTCAGCAGCACCTCTCCCTGGGCGTTAACCTCCTGCTGGCTGACCTGATAGCCGAGCGGCAGCACCTGGCTGTTACCGCGCTTCGAACCGGTCATGATGTAGGCATCGGGCTTCATGCTGATAATTTTTTCCAGCGCCACGAAACCGGAGGCACCGGGCAATACCTGTGAACCGATATTGGTGGCGCCAACCGCTTCGACCAGCCCCCCCCAGCCGCTGTGACCGTGGGTAAAGCAGCAGGCGTCGCTATTGCCGGCCAGCGCTTCGACAAAGACCGTTGCTTTCGGAGCAATCGTCGCCGTTTTTTGCTCGATCGCCTGCAGATGCTGCCGGTAGTAATCGGTATAGGCTTTGGCATTGCTTTCGCGATTGAGTACCTGGCCTAGCAGGTCAATGCTGGGCGCGGTATCGCGGGCTGGATTGACTTCATAATCCACAAATAATACCGGAATGTTCAGTGCGGCAAGCTTGCTGATAATTCCGCTTTCGGTCAGCGCTGGTCTGGCGCGCAGCTGCGCAATCATCAGGTCGGGCTGGCGGGAAAGAACGCTTTCCAGGTCAACATTGCCTTTGTCGCTAAAGCCCATATCAAGAATGGCTGCCGACTGCGGCCACTTCTGTTGCAGCATTTTCCAGGTCGCGATGTCCTGTTTTTTCGCCAGATTATTCCAGGCAACAACCCGCTTAAACGGGTTGTCGCGATCCAGCAGCGCCAGCGACATGAGGTCTCGTCCGTCCTGCAGAATGATGCGTTGAGGTTCATGCTGGAGCGTTATCTGGCGGCCAGAGAGGTCGGTTACCGTAAGGGGATATTGCGTTGCATAGCTGATAGCGGGGGCCGAGATTAGCGCAGTAAGAATGAGTGAACTTACTGATTTTATTGCCATAATGTGAGTTCCGTTTGCGTATTTATAAATATAATGATTTTGATAATTATTCGCGTATGAAAATAAACGGCAGGTATATGAAAACGGAATTTCATAAAATGTAACAACTTACTGGAATTTATTGGCGCCTCCGGGAGGGGAGGGAACGACAGGCGTGAAAACGCGAAAAACGGGGAAAAATAGACGGTTCTGGTTTTAAGAACTATCCCTAAAGTCATGACCGGAATGTTATGCCATGCTGTTGATGACTCATAACATTAAGCACGTTAGAGAGGAAATGATGAAAAAAGCAATGATTGCGTTATCTGCGATTCTGGTAGCAGCCCCCGTTTTTGCTGCGACAACACACGCAACTGATGATACCGTCGCGGCGGCCCATGAAGGGGCGAATACCGCGAAAGAGAAACTGCACCAGGCTCAGAATGAGGGCGAAGAGCAGAAGCTGAAATCCGAACACGCGGCGCAGGGTAAAAGCGACAGCGTAGGCAGCCAGGTGAGTGAAGGTGCTCAAAAAACCTGGAACAAGACCAAAGAAGGGACCGAGAAGGGTTGGGATAAGACCAAAGAAGGGACCGAGAAGGGCTGGAATAAGACCAAAGCCGCCACCGAAAAAGGGTGGGATAAGACGAAAGAAGGCACCGAAAAAGGCTGGGATAAAACCAAGCAGGGTGCGGAAGACTTGAAAAATAAAGTCAGCGAATAATTCCCCGTTGCCGCTTCACGCAAAAAGTCGTTCAAACAATAAGGTCGCGAAAGCGGCCTTTTTTTATATGCAGGTAGGGTGATTGAGAGCAACGTCGCGGTGATATTCGCCTCGCGGCAGCGACGCTGAACGACAATGCCAGGAATTGTCCTGGATATCCTGATACTCACTATTTCTCCACATTCCGGCGGTAAAAAGGAGGCATATCAGGAGGTGTACGATGAAAAAAATGATTTCTCTGGCCGTGATGTTGTCCTGCGCATTAAGCTCATTAGCCTATGCCGACGGTCCCAACGGCAATGGTAACCCAGGCCAACAGCAGGTGTGGCAACAAAACGGCTCTGGTCACGGTGGTCAGGACGGTAATCGTCAGCAGGGCCCCGGTAATAATGGTCCTCAGGGCAACGGCGACAGCCATCGTCAGGGCGGTGATAATCGCGGCCCGGATCGCAACAACGATCGTAACAACGCCGGCGACAACCGCGGTGATAATCATGCACAAGGGAAGTCGCATCAGGACAGACATGAGCAAGACCACTTTGCGTGGAACGGCCATGACTTCCGCAAGGGACAGCCTGCGCCGGATCGCTATCGCGGCAATGATTATCGGGTCAGCAACTGGAACGATCGCGGTCTTCCGCCGCCCCCGCAGGGTCAGCACTGGTCGTATATCGACGGCAACTACGTCCTGATTGCAGCGGCAACGGGCATCATTACGTCTATTCTGGTGAACGGCGTTCTGTCGCACTAATGCTGTAACCCTCTCCCGGTCAGGGAGAGGGCATTTCCACCAGGCGTTCTGAGGACGACTATCTCTTGTTCAACTCATCATCCGGCCAGTACTTATAGCCGTTAAGCATCGCCTGAGCGGCCAGTCCTTTCTCGGTAATCTCATACACATTTACCTTCGACGGCAGCGAAGAGGTATCTTTTGCGACACCGCTTGCCGACGCCGCGACCGGGGCGACGCCCTTATCATCATATTTCGCTGCGGCATTGGCGTCCGCGCCGACCATATAGCCCTGAGTAATAAAGGTGTGGAGCGCGGCTTTATCATGGAACACCAGCACGGTACGCTGCTGCTTCACGCCCATCCCCAGACCGGCGCCGCCCTGAGCCATTTTCATATAGGTATCTTTGCCGGTGCGAATATCTCTCACCACGCCGTAGCCGCTGCCAAATCCAAGCACTAAAATTTTGCTGCTGTTGCTGGAAAATACCGCGTAGCCATCGGCGTGCTGGATATCGCTGCGGGCTTCAGGATATAGCGAATAGAGTTTACTCAGCGTTTCGCTGCGTATTTTCTGAATGCTGGCGCGCTGCTGGCTGGCGGTATCACCCTGGGCGCTACAGCCGGTTAGCGCCAGCGCTGACGCCAGGAAAAGTGCCTGATATTTCATATTTGAGTTCTACTGTAATCCGCATTTATCTGCTGACATGGGTTTATTTTCCGGTACGTCCCGCAAGGGACCATCGGGGTTCCGTGGCGCGTGTCGGTTGCCAGCCACATGACGCCTGGCGGGTAGACTGCGGGTATTGAATAAGCTGATTTAAGGCGGGTAATCGTAGAATAAAAATGCGTTAATAATCCAAGAATTAAAAGTTTATATTTAAATTTTGCCTTATATTTGGTCTATTTCACTGCTTTTTTAGGGTTTATTGGTATGGATGATGAGTTTTATTTTTAGACGTCAGTGAGGCTATTTCTTTTGTCTCCTGGTCTGGGTAACGTGCTGAATAATCATTAGTAAATGAGATGAAGCGCACGCCAGGAATCAGAAATCTTGCTTGCATTAAGCGCTTATCCAGATAAGTTATTGAGTCTGAGTATATTCTTCATACTTCACGTTTTTGGGGCTCTGGCATCTCATTTTCCAACCGCCGTTTACCTGAAGCCTGAATGAATCAGGATATCTATTTCTTATTTCCCGGAGACCGGCATGAGCGATTTTGTGATTCCAGAAATTAAAGCAGCTGAAGAAGAAATGATTGCGATCCGTCATTATTTACATGCCCATCCGGAATTAAGCCTGGAAGAGTTTAATACCAGTGAACTGGTGGCGGAAAAACTGACGGAATGGGGTTATACGGTCACGCGTGAACTGGGCAAAACCGGGCTGGTGGGATCGCTTACCAAAGGCCACTCATCGCGTACGATCGGGCTGCGCGCCGATATGGATGCGCTGCCGATTTTTGAAACCACCGAATTACCGTGGGCCAGCACGGCGCCGGGAAAAATGCACGCCTGCGGCCATGACGGCCACACCACTATTCTGCTGGCGGCGGCAAAATACATCGCCTCACCGGCCTGCCAGTTTAACGGCACGGTGCATTTGATTTTCCAGCCTGCGGAAGAAGCTATCGGCGGCGCGGATCTGATGATTAAAGACGGGCTGTTTGAACGCTTCCCCTGCGATAGCGTTTTTGCGCTGCACAACATGCCGGGGCTGCCGGTCGGTAAGCTGGGCTTCTACGCCGGCAACTTCATGGCATCGGCGGATACCGTCAAGATAACCATTCACGGCTACGGCGGCCACGGTGCCCACCCGGAGCGCGCGATAGACCCCATCCTGACCGGGTCGGCGCTGGTTATGGCCCTGCAAAGTATCGTCGCTCGCAACGTGCCACCGGGTGAAACCGCCGTAGTGACCGTCGGGACCTTCCAGTCGGGCATTGCCTCCAACGTTATCCCGGAAAGCGCAATGATGGAGCTGACCGTACGGGCCATGAAGCAGGAAGTGCGCGATCTGCTGATTAAACGCATTCATGAAATCACGGAGTTCACGGCCAAAAGCTACGGTGCCACCAGCGAGATTGAAGTCTACGACTCCTACCCGGTGCTGACCAACAGCGTGGATGAGACCGCGTTTGCCAAAGCATTAGCGCTGGAAGTTTTTGGCGGCGAGCAGGTGCTGGAGTCCATTTCGCCGATGAACGCCAGTGAAGACTTTGCCTTTATGCTACAGGCGCGTCCGGGCTGTTATTTCCTGCTGGGCAACGGTGAGAAGGGCGGTAAAGGCGGCTGCATGGTGCATAACCCTGGCTATGACTTTAACGATGACATTATTACCACCGGGGCGTCGTTTTTCGCCCGGTTAGTTGAAACACACTGCCGTTGATCTCTGGAGCTCGTAAATAATGAAAAAATCACTACTGCTGTGGGTCGCACTGATGGCATCAACATCGGCGCTGGCCGCAGAACAAAAGGAAATTCGCTTTGGCGTCGATCCCACTTTTGCGCCGTTTGAATGGAAAGACCCGCAGGGCAAGCTGGCGGGATTCGATATTGATTTAGGACATGCCATCTGTCAGCAGCTCCAGGCGAAGTGCGTGTGGGTGGAGAGCAACTTCGACGGCATTATTCCGGCGCTGAAGGCGCGGAAGTTCGACGCCATTCTCTCCGGCATGTATATGACCGAAAAGCGTAAAGAGCAGATTGGCTTTACTGACAAGCTGTATAACGGCCCGGTATTCCTCGTGGCGCGCAAAAATACGCTGACCGGTAATACGCCAGAGCAGCTCAAAGGCAAAACCATCGGCGTGGAGCAGGGATCGGCCCAGGAGACTTACGTCAACCAGCACTGGCGTCCGGCGGGGATCAATATCGTCGCCTATCAGGGCGCTGACAGCGTAGTGCGGGATCTGGAATCCGGGCGTATTGATGGCGCGGTGCTTTCAGGAATGATGGCGGACTACAGCTTCCTGCAGCAGCCGCAGGGCAAAGATTTCGCCTTTGTTGGCGGAAGTTTGCAGGATAATAAGCTGTTTGGTGCCGGTGCGGCGATCGGCCTGCGTAAAGAGGACGATGCCCTGCGTCAGGAAATTAACGGCGCAATTGCCCATATTCTTGCCGACGGAACCTATAAAAAACTGTCGGGTAAATATTTTAGCTTTGACGTCTATTCCGGCACATAATGTTGTGATGCGTCCGGCGGGCACGGATTAGCCCGCCTCAAGATTCCTTTTCTGACTCTCCACTCATTGTTCTTTCCCAACCCTTGGGCCTGGCGAAGGATGCAGAATATAAGCGATAAGGAGTGAACGGCATGAATACACGTCCATTGGGCAAAACCGGATTTTCCATCGCGCCGCTGGTCTTCGGCGGCAACGTGTTCGGCTGGACCTGCGATGAAAAAACCAGTTTTGCCATTCTTGATGCTTTTGTTGACCACGGCTTTGATGCCATTGATACCGCCGATGTCTACTCCCGCTGGGCGGAGGGTAACCAGGGTGGCGAATCGGAAACCCTGATTGGTCGCTGGTTGCAGGCGCGTCCGGGGATGCGTGACAAGGTGAAAATCTTCACCAAGGTGGGCTCTGATCTGGGGCTGCCCGGGCATAAAGGGTTGAAGAAAGCCTGGATCCAGCAGGCCGTGGAAGACTCGCTGCGTCGCCTGAACACTGATTATATCGACCTCTATTTTGCCCACTGGCCGGACCCGGAAACCCCACTTGCCGAGACGCTGAGCGCGTTTCACGCGTTGCAGCAGGCAGGGAAAATCCGCGCGACGGGCGCATCCAACCTGGATGCTCAGCAGCTATCTGCGGCGCTGGAAGTGGCGCGCAAAGAGGGGCTACCTGCCTGGCAGGTGCTGCAACCGGAATATAACCTCTATCATCGTTCCGCTTTTGAGGGGGCGCTGTGCGACCTGTGCATCAGCCGGGAAATAGGCGTCGTCACCTATTACAGCCTCGCCTCCGGTTTCCTGACCGGCAAATACCGCCAGCAGTCCGACCTGGGGCAAAGCCCGCGCGGCGGCGGTATCGGGAAATACCTCAACCCGCGCGGAATGCGGATTCTCGATACGCTGGAAGAGGTGGCCGGTCAGCACAATGCGAAACCTGCCGAGGTGGCGCTGGCCTGGCTAATGAGTCGGGAAGGGGTGACCGCGCCTATCGCCAGTGCGACCAGCGTGGCCCAGGTGGAAAGTTTTGCGCGTGCCGCTCACCTGACGCTAAACGCCGCTCAGCTGGCGCGGCTGGAAATTGCCAGCGCCTGATAGCCGCATACCGGAGCCGCCGGGCTCCGGTGTTTTTCTCAGGCCGAATGCTCCGTCACATTCAGAATCTGCGCGCTGGCCCCGACCGGGAAATTGCTCAGCGCGGCAAAATCGCTTCCCTGATAGCCCAGAATTTTACCGTCGGTGCGCATCTGTTGCAGATCGATAAGGATCACCCCCAGCGTCGGAATGATTTTCTCGCGCCAGACGAACAGATAAAGATCGTCGGCAACCGCCACGTAATGACAGCGATCGACATCCGCCAGCCCTTTCTCCACGCCGTCCAGACACTGCCAGGCATAGAAATTATCGTTGAGATAAATATGCTCGTAGCGTTCGGTTGGGCTGTAGGTGTACTGGTTACGCATCCCCACCAGCGCGCGGGTGAATGTCGGCAGCGGTCCGGATTCGTCATTCAGGCGTGCAAAATGGAAGTCGGCTTCTACCGCCGTTAGCGGCAGCCCTTGCTCGACGCGGCTGAACGCATCGAGACGCGCGGCCTGCTCCGTTGGCAGCTGCCCGTAGACCAGGGTGGCGTTATTTTGCGTCAGGTTGCATACCGCGCTGATGCTGGCATTTTCCGTGCCGGGATCGAGAAAATCGATAAACAGTACATCGGGACGAATGGCGGTCACGCGCCCGGAAACCGGCTGCCCGTCCCAGGTAAAGGTATGGGCGTCGCTCATCGTGAGCTGATGACGGGTGCCGTTGGCCAGAGAAAAGGTCAGGGATTTTCCGGCTGGCAAAGCGGCGGTCGGCAGCACGTTGCCGTGAGGCGCAAAGCCGTCCGCCAGCGCGCCGACCTGAATAAACACTGCTTCTGAAGTCATGGGTGATCCTTGTGGCTAAAAAAGTTAAGAAAACGCCAGCGTCGGAACGTCGACCGTACTGGCGCCGCCGTCGGCGACCAGCATTGCGCCGCTGATAATCGACGCCTGCGGGGAGCAGAGGAACTGGCAGGCGAGGGCAATCTCTTGCGCGCTGGCCGGGCGACGCAGCGGGACATCGCGGCACACCTGGCGATAGGCCTGCTCAAGGCTGAGACCCTGCGCGGCCATCAGCGGCTGCATCTCCTCGTCGGCCATCGGCGTCGTCACCCAGCCGGGGCAAATGGCGTTGGCGCGCACGCCCTGCGGGCCATAGTCCCGGGCGACCGAACGCATCAGGCCCGTCAATGCGTGCTTGGCGGTGACGTAGCCGCAGGCCTGTGGCCCGGCCGCGAGAGAGGCAATTGAGGCAACAAACAGCACGTTGCCGCGGCGGGCAATCAACGACGGCAGGCAGGCGCGAACGCTGACGAAGGCACTGTTGAGATTGCTCTCCAGCGCCGCACGCCACTGCTGGTCGCTGGTCTCTCCGGCGGCGCCGTAGCCCATGCCGCCTGCGCTACAAATTAAAACGTCAATATGGCCTGCGCGTTCGCGAATCGTTGGCAGTAGACGCATCTGCCACTCATCGCCGCTGGCGGCATCGCCAGCCAGCGCGATGGCGCCCGTCTCTTCCGCCAGCGCTCGCAGAGGAGCCAGACGGCGGCCGGTAATGAACACCGTCTCGCCTGCCGCCGCCATCAGTCGCGCACAGGCGGCGCCAATCCCGGTACCACCGCCGGTAATTACTACCACTCTACCCATTGTCTCTCTCCCAAAAACGCCTGCTTTGTACCTTAGAAAGGGGCGTGCTTCCCGGCTATCGTTCAAAAGAACGAGCGCCGGGCGGATCACTCGCTCGAGGTCACAGGAATCGCCTGCGGTGCGGGAACCGGCTGCATCGTTTGCGGGTCCACCGCGAGGTAGCGACCGGTTTTGGCATCGATTCCGGCGTAGTCAATCAGCCTGCCGTCGGCGTGAACCACCATGGTGCGTTTGGCAAATGCGGCATAAGCCTGGCTCATCGCCTTCACCCGCTGCGGGTATTGTGCGGCGACGTCATGGGTTTCCAGCGGGTCCTGCTTAAGATTGAACAGTCCCCACGGCGCGTCGCCGGCCTGCGGGAAGGTTTTGACCAGCCGACGCAGCTTCCAGTCGCCGTCAACCCAGGCTGCCTGGTTATGCAGCTCAACGCCGTAAGAAGAACGGGGCGGCTGCTGAGTTTCTCCGGTCAGGTAGCGTTTAAAGCTGACGCCGACCATCGGCAAGACCGGTTTCTTCGCCAGCGCTTTGTTGGCGTCGATACCCGCGAACTCATATAAGGTGGGCGCGACGTCGTATACCGCCATGGTGGAGGTGTCAATTTTGCCGCTATGTACTATCCCGGGACCGGAAATCATAAAGTCGGTGTTGATACCCCCCTGGCCGCTGGTGGTCTTATGGTAGCGGGCGTAAGGGGCGTTGCTGACGTTCGCCCAGTGCGGACCGTAGGAGACGAACGATCCTTTGCGGCCAATATTCTCGTAGCGGTTGTCGAACTGTTTCCAGAACGACGGTTCCGATTCGTAGTAAAAGCCCTCCGCCGGATTAGCGCCGTTATCGGTTAAAAAGAGCACAAGGGTATTTTTATCACGCCCGGTTTGCTTCAGCGTGTCCATCACGGTGCCAATTTGTGCATCCATGTTGGCGATCATCGCGGCGTACACCTGCATCACTTTTGCCGTGTATTTTTGTTGTTCCGGCGTGAGTGCCGCCCACTCTTTATCGAGATCCAGACCCGGAAGCGGCGTATCGTCATGGAGGATCCCCAACGCCTTCAGACGGGCAATACGCTGGCGATAAACCTCGCCATAGCCCTGTTCATACTGACCCTTAAAGCGCTTAATCCATTCATCCGGTGCCTGCAGCGGGTCGTGTGGCGCGGTAAATGCCAGCCAGGCGAAAACCGGCTGTTCCGCTGGCGTTTCTTTGATCCACTGGTTCATCTGAGCGGCGTAGGCTTCGCTGGAGTAAAAGTCGGCGGGAAGCGAAGCGCGCTGGCCGTCGCGGGTGTAGTAGGTATGGAAAGCTTCGACGGTACCCAGCGGTATCGCATCGTCAAAATGGCTGGTGCCGCCGCCCATAAAGGCGAACGAGTGGTGAAAGCCGCGATCTTGCGGCGTGGCACCGGGCACGAAGCCGAGATGCCATTTTCCGGCCATCAGGGTGTTATAGCCGGCATCTTTAAACCGTTCGGCCATGGTGGTGACGCGGTCAGTGAGACGCAGCTCATAGCCCTCTTTGCCAATGGTGCTGTCATACCACCACATGCCGCCCATGCCGGCCTGTTGGTTAGTATTCCCGGTCAGCAGCATCGACCGGGCGGGGGCCGACATGGGTGACGTGTAATACTGACTCATGCGCACCCCTTGTTCGGCCATCGTCTGCAGGTTAGGCGTCGGAATTTCGCCGCCGAAGGGGCTGATATCGGAATACCCCATATCGTCGGCGATAATCACGATGATGTTGGGGCGCTCGGTTTGCGCGCTGTGCGCTGCGCCGGAGAGGATCATGCTCAACGCGGCGGCCACTGTTTTTTTATTCACTACCTGGTCTCCTGTTCAGGCTCGGGGATTTATCGCGCCCGAATATGAAGGCAGCGCGACCGTGGAAAAAATCGGTTAGCGCACCGGTTGGCTTTCGATAAAACGGGCACGCCAGGCGCGCAGGCCGTTGAGGTCGCGGGAGTAGGAGCGCAACGGGGCGAGGATTTCGCTAAAAAAATGGAAGTAGCCGGCGCACAGACGGTTGTAGCCCGCGTCGTTAAGATGGGCGGGACAACCGCCCTGGCAGACTATTTTCACTGCACACTGCTGGCATTCCCGGCGCCGGCTTTTTTCGCTGCCGAAAGGCAGATGAGTCGCACTATCTACCGCCTGAGCCAGCGGGCGTTCAGCAAGCTGGCCGAGGTGATGCCCGGCGTTAATCAGATGATCGCAGGCGTAAAGTTGGCCGTCAGGCTCCATCACCAGGTTGCTGCCGCAGCGGGCGGCATGGACGCAGGTGGCGCTGGTATGGGTAAAATATTGCCCCCATGCCTGCTCAATATTCATCACGAAAACGCGCCCGATATCGCCGCGCTTACGCCACTGGCGCCAGACCGCGACCATAAAACGCCCCCAGTTCTCGGCGCTGAGGCGATAGCCTTGCTGTAGGGCATCGCCTTCGCTCATCAGCGGCTGAAACTGCAGGTAACGAGCGCCAAGACTGACCACGTGGTCGTAAATGGCGGCGGCGTGGCGGGTCATCTCATCGTGGACCACGACCAGTAAATTGAATTCCACCTGATGTTGATGCAACAGGGCGATACCGCGCAGCGCCGCCGGATAGCTGGCCTGGCCACGTTTATCCGGCCGGTGGTGATTTTGCAGCGTTTCACTGCCCTCAAGACTGACGCCGACCGTGAAATGATGTTCATGGAACAGACGGCACCACGCATCGTTGATTAGCGTGGCGTTAGTTTGCAGGCTGTTACTGATGGTGACGCCCGCAGGGGCATAGCGCTTTTGTAACGCCAGCGCTTTTTTATAAAAGCGCAGACCGGCCAGCAGCGGTTCACCGCCTTGCCAGACGAAGTTAATCTCCCGAGCCCCGGCGGGTTGGGCGGCAATATAGCGACGGATAAACGATTCCAGCGTCGGCTCGTCCATTTTCTGCACCGGCGCGTCGCCCTGCGGGTAGTAGCAGTAGCGGCAGGCGAGGTTGCAGGCCGGGCCAATCGGTTTGATCAAAATATGAAAGGGCACCGCTGCCCGGGGTTCAATAGCCAACGGAATTTGCTGCTGGCGTAATGCGGCGATATTCAGCATCGATGGCTCCGTATTTATTTTTTTGGCGAACGCAATGCTTTGGGCAGCAGAAAAGCTGCGCTTCCGGTAATGGATAAGCAGCGGATAAGGAAATATTTATTAGGTATAGAGGAGTGGTTTAAAAAGACTATCGTCCTAAAGAACGAGACAGGCACTGAAAAGCGTGAGGATGTGAACCTAAACGGTATTCGGTTATAGCGTTAATAACTTTTGTTTATGTTTTAATGTTCTGGCGATAACAGGATAGCATATTGATTATTAATTCTTTAATTAACAGTGCGTTGAATAATTTTTTGTAACCCATATCACACTGTTAATATGTTAATGATTGTGTTACTTAAATGTGAAATGTATGCTTCATCTATCGGTCTTCATCCACGTTTATACCCTAAATAATTCGAGTGCAGGAAGGCGGCAATGCAGGGCATCCCCAGGGGCTTACGGAAGTCAGTGGCTGGGGTGAACAGCGCCCGAAGGGCGGGGCTCAGGGATGGAGCGAGTATTGCCAGCGCACATGCAACTTGACGTATGACGGGTAAAGCGCACTTTCACCTCGACGGGAGGGGAATCATGTCTGCTTTATTAAAAGCCGGTCGTAATGATGCGATAATTGCCCGTTGTTTACAGACAATTTCACAGTTAATTCCACTGTCGTCGGCGGTGTTTTATCGGGTAAATAATCGTTTAAAACCAGAACACTATATTTTGCATAATATTTCCGCGAATACGCACCAGCAATATCTGGAGTGTTTTCAGCCGCTGGATCCGCTGCTGCCGTCCCGCTTTAGCCATCAGGCGATTACCATGGCAGCGATGACGCCGGGTCTCTGCGACCGCAACCGTCATTACTATCATGAGTTTATGTTGCCGAATAACGTTCGTGACATGACCGAAGTCTTTATTCGCCGCGATCGGAGAATTATCGCCGGTATCTCCTTGATGCGCGACGTAGCTTTCTCCAGCGAAGAGCGTCTGCGCGCCCAGGCGGTACTGCCGCTGGTGGAGCTGGCAATCCATGATTGTCTACTGGAAGACGATGACGACCTGCCGGCGATGCTGACGGCGAAAGAGCGTGAAGTTGTCGGCATGGTCCGCGAAGGGGCCAGTAATAAGCTGATAGCCCGTCAGCTGGATATTTCTCTCTCCACGGTGAAAACCCACTTACGCAATATCTTTGCCAAGACCGAAGTGGTCAATCGTACCGAGCTTGTTTCCCGAACCTGGATGCCATCCGCTCAGCGCACGCTGCATCTGTAATCTGACTCATCGCATCCCGCGCGCGCCGCCAACCGCGGCGTTTTCCTGATGCCAGACGGTATCACTCCCTGGGCGATTGCCCGGGGGGAGACTTTTTTGACTGGAGCACGCACCACGATGTCGAGTACACCCGTTGCTGAAAGTCGTATCTCCCGGCCGTCCGGGCTGGTTTTTACCGCCCGCCTGCTGGGCGCTATCGTCATTTTCGCCGCCGTTGCGCCGGGAATTCTGATGACCGCACCAGCGGTCGCAGCACAGTTGGCCAGCGAGTGGCGACTGACGCCCGGACAAATTGGCTATCTTTTCTCTGCCGAACTGGGTGCGATGAGCCTCGCCACGCTGCCGGCGTGGTGGTGGATGAGCCGTCTTAACTGGCGCCGGGTTGCGCTGTGTGCCTGCGGGGTATTTTTCGTAGCAAACCTGGTCTCGGCGACGGTCAGCCAGTATGAAACGCTGCTGATCGCCCGCTTTATCGCCTCGCTGGCGGGCGGCACGTTGATGATTCTGTGTATCAGCTGCGCGGCCGGGACGGCGAACCCTTCACGCGTGTACGCCTTCTGGGTGCTGGGCCAGCTGCTGCTGGGCATGGTGGGGCTACTGGTTTTGCCAGGACTGTTTGCCAGCTTCGGTCTGAAGGTGGTGTACCTGATCCTTGCCGCGATCATGCTCTGCTGCCTGCCGCTGGTTTCGGCATTTCCCCGGCGCTTCCAGCCGATGCCCGCATCTTCCCGCCAGCAGCCCTCGGCCGCTCCGCTACGTAAGCTGTTTGCGGTGCTGGCGGTTCTTACTTTTTACATCAGCCTCAGCGCGGTATGGACCTTTATCGGCACCATCGGCAGCGCGGCGGGATTAACCGCGGCGCAAATCGGTATGGTACTGGCGGCCGCCACGGTGTTCGGCATTATCGGCGCGGGCGGCGCGGCGCTGCGTGGGACGCGGCGCCCTGACCGGGTCCCGGTCTGGCTGGGCTACGGCCTGCTGATACTCAGTATTGTGCTGCTGGTCAGCCATCCGCTGCTGGTGCGCTTTGCGCTGGCCGCGCTGTTGTTCAAATTCACCTGGACCTTTGTTCTGCCTTTTATTCTCGCGCGCGTTGCCGGGCTGGATAACAACGGTCGCCTGATGAACAGCATCAATCTGGTGATTGGCGGCGGGATGGCGGCAGGCCCGGCGTTGGCCGGCGCACTACTACAACATTTCGCCAGCGCCGATGCGCTGCTTATTGCGGCAGGCGGCTGCGCGCTGATCTCAGCAGGATTGATTCTGGCGGCATCGCCCGCCGGGAAGAGTGAGCCAACGGGAGGATAGAGTGAAAAGAAAAACCGGTTTCTTCTTTGATGAGCGTTGCTTCTGGCACAGTACCGGCCTGCATGCGGTGACGCTACCGGTCGGCGGCTGGGTACAGCCTCCGGCAGGAGGCGGCCATGCGGAATCGCCGGAAACCAAACGGCGGATGAAAAACCTGATGGATGTCTCTGGCCTGACTCCGCAGCTTCAGCAGCGCTGCGCTGCTGCCGCCAGCGAGGAAGATTTACGCCGTATTCACCCGGCACATTATCTGGAGCGTTTTAAGGCGATCAGCGATAGTGGCGGGGGCCTGCTGGGTAAAGAGGCGCCGCTGGGGCCGGGCAGCTATGAAATTGCCTGTCTTTCTGCCGGGCTGGCCAGCGCGGCGGTCGAGGCGGTGCTGAGCGGTGAGCTGGATAACGCCTACTCCCTGTCGCGGCCGCCGGGGCATCACTGCCTGCCGGATCAGTCGATGGGTTTCTGCTTTCTTGCCAATATTCCTATTGCCGTTGAGCGGGCTAAGGCGCGGCACGGGCTGGGCAAGGTCGCCATTCTCGACTGGGATGTGCACCACGGTAACGGGACGCAGCATATCTATCTGCAGCGTGACGATGTGCTGACCATCTCGCTGCACCAGGACGGCTGTTTCCCGCCGGGCTATGCCGGGGAAGCGGATCGCGGGACCGGCGCGGGTGAAGGGTACAACATCAATGTGCCGTTGATGGCCGGTGCGGGGGACGACAGCTGGTGCTACGCGCTGGATACGATAGTCCTTCCGGCGCTGGCGCGCTTTGAGCCGGAGCTGATTATTGTGGCCTGCGGCTACGATGCCAACGCCATGGATCCGCTGGCGCGGATGCAGCTCCACAGCGACAGTTTTCGCGCCATGACCGAACGGGTGCAGGAAGCAGCAGACCGCCTGTGTGCAGGGAAGCTGGTGATGGTTCACGAAGGCGGCTATGCCGAATCCTATGTGCCGTTCTGTGGGCTGGCGGTGATGGAAGCGTTAAGCGGGGTGAAAACCGAGGTTGAGGATCCGCTGCTGGCGTTTATTCAACAGCAGCAGCCGCGTGAGGCATTTACCCGCTTCCAGCGCCAGGCAATTGACGAGCTGGCGCACCAGTTTGGGCTGAAGTAACGTTCGTACGCTTCTCCGCTATGCTTGCGGAGAAGCGCTCTCCTGCTGTGCTTTGTTTACCCCCATGACTTCCCCGTTACTTCTCTGCCATCCATTGGCCGATTGCCTGATGAATCATATTCATGACGCTCAGCAGCAGCATACGCTGTTGTTTTTCGAGGCGCAGGTAACGGCGCAGCGGCGGCATTTTGCAGACCACTTCGCTGGCGGCCCACGGTTCAATGCAGCAGCGCCAGCGCTGGTCGTCAATGGTTAAGGAGAAGCGGCGATAGTCCAGCTCGCTCAACGTCTGCTGTAATCGTGGAAAACGGTTGAGATATCGGGCGAGGTCGGCGGCCGATTTTGCCGCCCGGAAGGTGACCGGCTGGCGTTTAAGCCAGCCGGATTGATGGGCGCGAATCTTACCCTGAGCGGGCCGGGTGACCGGCCCCTCGACGACAAATTCGCAGCTGTGAATGCTGGCCATAAACAGCCGTTTCTGGCGAACGCTGAACGTCACATCGGTGGTGGCATTCAGGTGCAGCACCGCACTTCGCTCGCTGAGTTTTTCACTCTCCCAGCCAGTTAAATCGCGCTGCACCGCGTTCATCAGCGGCGTACTAAACGAGAGGACGGAGGGCATCTGGCGTCATCTCCCCTTGGTTTTGTTTCTCATAGTTACCTATCGCGCGCTCCACCACTTCTTCAACAGGTACCGGGCGGAACGGGTTGACCCGCTGCACGCACACCGTCCAGAAAAGCGCATAGGCGGCGGTTAACCCAAGCATAATCCCGAACGGCACCAGCACTTCGCGGCTGTCCATGCCCGGTGGGGTGATATTGAAGATGGCGATAATAATCCCGACGCTGGAGATAATCTGCGGCAGCGGGAACCACGGCGAGCGGTAGGCGCGGGGCAGATCCGGGCGACGAATACGCAGCAGTACTACCGACAGAGTCACCAGCAGATAGGCGACGCCCCAGGCACAAACGGCGGCGAGGATCAGTGGCACGATACGGTCGATATCGCCATGCAGATACCAGGCGTGCAGGCAGGGGATTGCCACGCCAATCGCAATGGCGATAACCGGCGTCTTGAAGCGAGGATGCAGCCAGGTCAGAAAGCGAGGAAGTGCGCCATCCAGCGCCATGCCGTAGATAATCCGAGGTACGGCGGCCATCAGGGTATTGATGGTGGCGCAGCCCGCCAGCAGCAGCCCGACGCCCAGCCAGTATTGCCCCGCGTGGCCCATCACCCGCTCGGCAAAGGCCGGAATAGCCATCGGCGTATCCAGCAGGTGGACGTTGTTCGCCGCGTCCAGCACCACGTTCTCGACCTGGCGGTTAATGGCCGCGCCATAGATAAACATGCAGCTTGCGACGCCCAGCAGACCGAGCGCCATCGCACGAGGAATGGTCCGGTGCGCCTGTTTAATTTCCGGGGCCATGGGAGTGACCAGCTCACAGCCGACGAACATAAACATCGCCATACCGATATAGCCGAAGAGGCCCGAAAGGTCGCTGACGTTAATCGGCGTACCGAACCAGCCTGAAAGATGCGTCACCGGTGCCATAAAAATACCGCACAGGCCGAAGATGGTCAGCGTGCTCCACATCCCGAAGGTGAGTACCACTTCGACCTTACCAAAGATCTCCACGCCAATGGCGTTCAGCAGGCCGAAAACCACCACCATTCCGACGCCGACCATCCAGGTATTCTGATGGGCGGCCATCTGGCTGCTGATGGACTCAAAGTTCACCAGCGCCATCACCCCGGCCAGAATGGTTTCCGCGGTACCGGCAAAAATATGCACGATCAGATAGGCGCATAGCGCGCCGGTAATGGCGAAAAAGCGCCCCATTCCGCAGGCGATATAGTCATATACCGAGCCGGTCGTGGGGATAAGCGTCGCCGCTTCGGCAAAGGTGGTGACCTGAGCCTGCATCATAATAAACGCCAGCAGGACCGCCAGCGCGAAGGTATCACCACCCATGCCAAAACCGCTGGTCACGGTCAGGATCACCGGGCTAGCCATAATCAGTCCGACGGAGCTGGCGAGGGTAGTAGGAAAGCCGACGACGCCGCGTTCGAGATGGCTGGCGAGTCTTTTACTGAACATAGTCAACCTCTGCACAAGATAGGGAAGGGCAGGGAGTGGCTGGAAGTGAATAGCCATTCCGGATAGTCATAATTTAGGTTGGCATCCGGCTCAATGAATATCGTCCTGAAGGTGGAGAGCGGCGGTTGATTCTGTGACGAAGTGCATGATTACAATCCCCGCCGCCGGGCACCGGGGATTGTCTGCATCTGCTACCGGCTTTCGACGTTCGCCAGGTAATGCTTGACGAAGCGTGGGGTGAGGATTTTCCACTCCACTTCGGTACCCTGTTTCACAAACCAGCTGTCGCCAGGGGCGAAACGCTGTGGCTTGCCGCCCGACACGGTCAGCTCAACTTCGCCTTCCAGAACGGTGGCGTGTTCGGTAAACGGATAGGTCATAGTGAAACTCCCCTGAGTGGACGAAAACAGGCCGCAGGTAAAGGCGTCCTGCGGTTCGCCGTAAACCATAGCGCCCGCCACCTGCGGATCGCCTTCGGTTGGCGTTGCGCCCAGCAGGCTGACGCTGCCGATAGGCTGCAGTTCGGGAACCGGTTGATCGAGTTTAAATGCTTGCATGATGTTCTCCTGGTTAACTCCGGCCTTTCCAGTAACCGGCGGTTTGATGCATGAGTTTTCCGGCAGTGACCAGCAGCAGACGCAGGCTGTCACGACCGTGGATTGTCGCGTGAGGAATGCTGCTCATCAGGCGGTAACGATCCGAGCCGCCGCTGATCCCTTCGGCGAGGATTTTGCACACAATATGTGAGGGGGTGACGCCAAACCCGGAATAGCCCTGCACGTAGAAGACGTTATTGTGGTCGCGCAGGGTACCGATTTGTGGGAACAGATTGGCGCTACAGGCCATCGGGCCGCCCCAGGCGAAGTCGATTTTGACATCCTTAAGATAAGGGAACACCTCCGCCAGCAGCGTACGGTTCCAGGCGGCAAAATCGTTCGGCGTATACTCAAGGTAACGCGTTGCGCTGCCGAACAGCAGGCGGTTTTCCCGGGTAATGCGGTAGTAGTTGATGACCGGGCGAATATCGCTGAAGGCACCGCGCAAAGGGCTGATACGGTCGATCAGCTCATCGGAAAGAGGCTCCGTTGACACCTGATAGGAGTAGGTCACCAGGGTCTTGTTATAGATCTCCGGTTCCATATTGTTGAGGAAGCTGTCGCAGGCCCACAGCAGTTTGGCGGCCTTCACGCTGCCCATCGCCGTGCGCACCCGCACCTCTTTGCCGTAATTCACCTCAACGACCGGGGAGGATTCGAAAATCTTCACCCCTAATGAGTGGGCCGCTTTTGCCGAACCCAGCAGCATATTCAGGGAGTGGATCTGCCCGCCGCCCATATGCTTGAGCGCGCCGCAGTAGACGTCGGAGCCGACAATTTGCTGCACATCGCTGCCGGTATAGAGCGCAATATCCTCATCCGGAGTGGCGGCCTTAAACTCTTTTTCCCACTGGCGCAGCGTCTTCAGCTGGCGCTGGTTGTAGGCTAAATAGCCGTAGCCGGGAACGAAGTCGGCATCGATATTGTATTTCTGAATGCGCTCGCGAATGATCCCGGCGCCAAGATTGGAGATTTTAAACAGCGTCTCCAGCCCCTCTTTACCTACGTGTCTTTTCACCGCTTCAATGTCGTGGCCGATACCGGCCATCACCTGGCCGCCGTTGCGCCCGGTGCCGCCGTAGCCTAAATGACGGGCTTCCAGCACCACCACGTTGGTGATGCCCTGTTCCGCCAGCTCCAGCGCGGTATTAATCCCGGAAAAGCCGCCGCCGATGATCACCACGTCGGCTTCAATATCGTCCTGCAGCGCCGGAAAATGCAGCTGGTATTTTTTTGTGGCGCCGTAGTAGTTCAGCGCATCGATTTTGATATTCATAGCGTTACCCTGTCTCGCCTGGCTAAGGCCCACATCACAGCATGGCGGAGGGGGGCTGAATATCGTCCGAAAGAATGACGTTCTTTAGAACGATAGGCAGGGTGATTTGACCGTGGTGTGATGGGGGACATTTCCTGAAAAAAACGGGTGCCACCGATGAGTGATGTGACCTTACTTGCTGAAGTAGCTACTTTTTTACGCCAACCGCACGGACAGTTTATTGCCGGGGAGGCTTTACCCGGAAACGGTCCGGCGCTGGCAGTGATTAACCCCGCCACCGGCAAAGCGATTGCGCAGGTCACGTCGGCGGATGTCGGGCAGGCTGAGCGGGCGATGGCCAGCGCGAGTCAGGCATTTGAGTCCTGGCGCGCAATGCCGACGCTACAGCGTGGCGCGCTGCTGCTAAAGCTGGCGGATCTTCTCGCCGGTCATCGTGAGGAGCTGGCGCAGCTGGAGAGCCTGTGCTCTGGTAAAACCATCGGCCTGGCGCGGATGCTTGAACTGGATCAGTCGGTAGCGTTCCTGCGCTACTTTGCCGGCTGGGCTGGCAAGGTGACCGGCGAAACGCTGGATGTCTCGCTCCCGTCAATGGCGGGAGAGAAGTACACGGCTTTTACCCGGCGTCAGCCGGTTGGCGTGGTGGTCGGTATCGTGCCGTGGAACTTCTCGATAATGATCGCTATCTGGAAACTGGCAGCGGCGCTGGTGTGCGGCTGCACGATTGTTATTAAGCCGAGCGAATATACGCCGCTGACGCTGCTGCGGGTTGCGGAACTGGCGAAAGAGGCGGGGATCCCGGACGGCGTGATTAACGTGGTGAACGGCGCGGGAGGTGAAATTGCCCAGCGGTTGATTACCCACCCGGCCTGCGCGAAGGTCAGCTTCACCGGTTCGGTGGCGACCGGCGAGAAAGTCCAGCAATCGGCGACCGGTGCCGGGAAGCGCGTCACTCTGGAGCTGGGCGGCAAAAACGCCGCGCTGTTCCTCGACGATCTTGCCCCCGAGGCAATGGTGGACGGTATTATCGAAGCGGGCTATCTCAACCAGGGGCAAATCTGCGCCGCTGCCGAGCGTTTTTATCTGCCGCAGGGCAAGCTGGATGCAGTGCTGGAAATCCTCAAACAGCGCCTGTCTGCGCTGCGCCCGGGTTCGCCGCTGGATGAACAGACGCTGATGGGGCCGCTGGCCAATCGGCAACAGTTTGAGAAGGTATTGCAGCTGATTGAGAAAGCGCGAGAAGAGGGTGACACCATTGTCTGTGGCGGTGAAGCGCTGCCTGGAGAGGGCTATTTTGTCCTGCCGACGGCGGTGAAGGTCCAGAGCGAAAACAGCACGCTGATGCAGGAAGAGACTTTCGGTCCGGTGTGCAGTTTTATCGGGTACCAAAGCGAAGAGGATGCGCTGTCCCGCATTAACGCTTCGCCGTTTGGCCTGGCCGCCAGCGTCTGGTCGGAGAATATCCGCAAGGCGTTGCGCTATTGCGATGCGATTAATGCCGGGATCGTTTGGGTTAATATGCACACCTTTCTCGACCCGGCGGTGCCGTTTGGTGGCATGAAAGGATCGGGAATTGGCCGCGAATTCGGCAGTGCATTTATCGATGACTACACCGAACTGAAATCGGTGATGATGCGCTATTAATGTGAGGCTGACCTGGCGACATGGACTCTTCAGGTCTTTGCCTGTTGCCGGGAGTGAAACAATACCTCTGGCTAACATCAGCAGGTTAAAAATTATTGAAGATATGAGAAACAAAATATATGCCTTTTACTCCCTGATAGTGTTGTGGCTGTATTGAATAAAATATACCACTGTACTTTATTACAGAGAGTTTTCGTTGGCTATAATGAGTCGTTCATTGTGCGTTGCATCTGAACGATGCAGCATCGTCGCTGTTATCGTTCAGATGCGCCCCGGTTATTCCGGAGCATTTAAATATGTGAGAACATATATTCACATTTACGGCTGTGAATCTATTGGCAGATAGTCAATAATAGTTAACCGTAAACGTGACGCGCCCATCCGCCACTCCTGCAGTAAACGCAGATGATGTTTTAACATAGCGCGCAACAAGCGGGTAGATAATCGTACTATCGCCTGATTTAGGCAAATCTACGACTGACGGGCTGTTAAAGTTAAATGGTTGAGGGGTGGCAGTGTCGGGGGTGCCGTGAGCAATTTGTATACTCACACCTCTGGCAGATTCGGGGGATGATATAATATTCATTATCCCATTTTCAGCATCAAAAATACCGTTCACCGGGGAAAGGCTGACGCTGATTTGGTTATTTGTTGTAGGTGGAATATCTCCCGTCGCTAAGTTGACCCGGCTGTATGCCGAGTGATATCCCGAAAATGTGGGACAATCTGTTAGTTTAATCGATGCATCTACCCACGGAGTTCCTGCCGCGGAGGAAAATACGGATGCATTATGTGTTCCCAGAGGTACATTGACATCCGGTGTCGTACAGGTTTTGGCTACCACATTGACAGAACCCGATAACTGATAACGCCTGGCTATTATGGGGAAGTTTCCTGCAACATTCGTTCCTGGATCATAGTATCTGATCATGTTAGGGAATAAAGATGAATCAATGGTGTAATTTCCAGGAGGAGTCTCACCAATTTTGATTAATGAAAAGTCAAAAACGCCCCCCATTCCGTAATTTATAGCGGCCACGTCAATGGCAACCTGAATCTCAGAAGCCATAACGGGAGATTCTTTTGTTACTGCTTTTCCAGAGTACCAAATCGCGATGCCAACGCCCGGAATATTGGTTTCATACACTTTACCACCTAATGGCGGTCCGGCCCAGTTTGATAAAGGCGAGTTGACTGAGTCTATACCTAACATCCATTTAAGCGTTCCCGTATCAGGTTTTGGCGAACTGCATCGTAGATGAACTTCCGTCGGAAATGAGATAGTGCCACCATATAATACCGTCCCTAATGGCATGTCAGGCCCGACGGTTATATTATTCCCGATGATATTTAATACTTCGTTTTTTTCGGGTGTTGTCTGTTCGCACTGTATTAAAGCCTGAGCCCATGACGAGTACAGCGTAAAAAATAAAGGGAGATATTTTATACAAAAAGTGGTCATTATTCTCATTTTCACTCCAGAAATATACTATTCTGATGCATTTAATCGGATGTAATCATTCTTATTAATCCAAATTAATCACACTACAATTGAATTCTGATTGTTATCACAAAGGCGTTGTCCGTTAGCGACACTGCGCCGCCTGTTGCTGCGGGGCAGAGGTAGCAGACTTGTTATCAGAAATACGCCAGGTCACCATGCATTGATCGAGACGGTCACTTCCCCACTTAATGGTCATTTTCCCGGCGGGCGTTTGCACCAGGGCATAAAGCTGACCAGCCTGGCCGGTATAGCCCACCAGCGCTCCGCTGCTGTCAATGGCTTCTGCCCCGAACGGTACCGGCTGGCCATCAGGCCGGGTGATGGCTAGCATCAGGGTATTGCCCTGTTTTACGCCGTAATTCAGCTTCACTATCGCCCCGGAATAGGGGGCGACTTTCTGGCGGGTGGTACTGAACTCCACGCCCTCTTTTGTGCCTTTGGGATCGAGATTGACATCATTCATCTGGTAGGGATTAAGGTTAGGGACCAGCGCATAGCCCCGGCTGTCTACCTGGATGGCAGGCATGGAACTGACCCGGGCGCCCTCCGCCCCCTTAGCTTCGATAATCGCAAAGGTGTCGCTGGTATAAGATGAGGCGCTGAGCCCGCCGCTATGTGCAATCAGGGTGCCATTCATGCCTAAGGAGGTACTGTTGTAGTTTCTGCCCTTACCGGCCGTAGCGGAAAGGGATGTCCATGGGCTGCGATACTGACCGGATAACGTACCGGTGTTGCCGCCGGAGCTTTGATGACTCGCATCCAGGCCGTAGCTGAACTGCTGATTTTCGCCGGCGCTTGCGGAAAGCGACAGCTGCTCACCATATTTGCCCTGAGCATCACGGGTCAGGCTGCTGCGCAGATAGGGGATATTTTGGGTGCTGCTGCCAAGCGGCATGCTGAGGCTCAGCAGCCAGGTGTTTTCAAACTTGCCGATGCTGTTGCGACTGCGGGTAACCGATAGTCCCCAGGACAGACGACCGGTACTGATGTTATAGCCAGTCTGATACTGCTGGTCGTGCCCCTCTCTTCCCCAGTAGTTCTGCACCGAACCACTCAGATACAGATACCCGAAGCGACTCCCCAGGCTCTGATTTAAGGTCAGAGTGGCCCGGTTGCGGGGCCGCACCAGCTTATCCTGGGGAACCGTCCGCTCCCTCAGCGACATGGCATCCTGAATGCTGAGGTAGTTTCGGGTGGAAAAGCGATAGGTGGCCAGCGAGAAGTTGCTGCCGGTTTCAGGCAGATACTTGCTGTAGCTCAGCCGGTAACTTTGCCCCTGCAGGCTGCCATTCGTCGGGGAGGAAGAGTCGGTATGCGTCACATCCCCTGACACAGCGCCGAACGGTGTACCAACCGCCAGCCCGCTCTGGAGGGCGTAATAACCGGGAGCAACCTGTGCACCGCTGTAGCCGGTGATCCTGTTGGCCAGTCCCTGCTGCCAGGTTATCTCGCCAAACCCCGGTTTTTGGCTGAGCCTGCTGTTGCGTAATTTACCGCCGGTAAAGCTGTAGCGCCAGTTGCCCGGGCGTAGCAGCTGGGTGACGGCGGCGTAAGGTACTTCAAAATGCTGCTCCTGGCCGTCGGCTTCTTTTACCACGACATCCAGCGAGCCGCCGTACCCGGTAGGGTAGAGGTCATTAATGAGAAACTCGCCGGGTGTGACCGTGGTTTCATAAATGATCTGGCCGTTCTGACGGACGCTCACCAGGGCATTTGTCCGGGCGATCCCGCGGATTTCCGGGGCATAACCGCGCAGGGATTCAGGCAGCATACGATCATCGCTGGCTAAAGAGACCCCGGTAAACGGAACCGTGTCGAACAGCTGCCCCTGAGTATAGCTTTCTCCCATCAGCAGGCGCCCGCGCAATGGCGGTACGTCCCGTTGCAGATAGGTATTAATGGTTTCGTAACGCGGCCCCAGCTTCTCTTGCCAGCTGTAACTGCCGTTATGCCGCAGATACCAGGCACCAATATTGACGCCGGTATTTAGCGTCCCGTAAGCCTGACGCTGTTCGCTGCCATATGACGACGAGCGCCAGGCGCCGAGGTGATATCCCAGCATTACGGCCGTTACGCCCCGGTCCCACAAGGGGTAAGGAACGGTTCCTCGCGCCACCCGGCGCACTAATATCTGCGGAAGCGTTAAATCAAGGCGCTGACGGCCGCTGTCGTAATCTCGGGTGGCATCCGGCAGGCGGGTGGCCAGGTTCTGGCAGTCTGCGGTTTCTGTCGGTTTCAGCGTATCGTCGGCAAGGGGGAGAGAGAGCAGCAGACTCTCCGGAACGCAAATCGTCGTTCCACCGTCGGGTAATGCGCGGAAAGAGAGGTTCTCCCGGCTGACAAACTGGCCGTTCAGCCAGATATCGGTGGCGTGTTCCCCCGGAAGGGCGGCAGCCCCGCGGCGAAAGCGCGTCAGGTCGAGCTGCCCCGGATTTTGCAGATTAAGAAACATCGGGTCGAACTCTACGAGCTCATCCGCACAGGCGACAGACGGCTGCAATGTCAGAAGCGCCGCCGCCAGTAATGAATACAAAGCAGATAAGTCGGGATTATCGCACCGTAATGTTGGGGTGCTGTGTTTTTCGCCCATGTTTCACTCCATGTGTTCAGAGCCGTATGTCGAGACCGGAAATAACGTTCGAGAGTTACTTATCCGGGTGCTCGCGTATGGCGCCGTAGTCATTCACGCTGCGCCAGCGGATGACGGTGCCCGCCTGACTCTCTTTTGAGATAAAAGTCCGGTTGCCGAATGGCGGTACGGTGTCTGCGTCCGTCACGACTTTACGGCCCTTAACCGTGCCCTCTACGTCCACCAGAGAGACATGCCATGGCGTGTTATTGACGGCGGTCAGCTTATTTCCCTGGCTTTGCCATTGCAGACTGCGGGCGGCTTCTTCCGGCGTTCCTTTCAACCCGGTCGGGCGATAAAAGAGTTTGATTCGGGTGCGAAACGCCATCTGCATATGGTTTATACCGGCGTTTTTCTGGAGTCTGGGCGGCACTTCCAGGGCGTTAAACCAGAATAAGGATTCGCGGTCGCCCGCCAGCCCGCTACCGGTATAACGAATGCGCACGGACTGACCCTTATCGGGATCGATACGGTTAACCGGTGGTGTCAGCACAAACGGAACGTTGATTGTGTCCGGGGAGGCATTCACTCGCCCGTCGTCAATCCAGCTCTGGAGCAGAACCGGCCCTTTACCCTGATTACTGATCTGCACGGTCACCTCACGTTCAGACTGGGGATAAATAATGCGGGTGGATGAAATGACGGTGGCGGACCAGGCTGAGGCACTGAGCACCATGGACAGGCCTGCGGCGAGAGCAGACATTAACGGGGTCTTGATTGTCATCGGTTATCCTCCATGACATCGGGATAAAGCAGGTGGGGCGAACCCACCTGAATGACCAGGGCCTTACTTGTACTGAATGCTGTATGTCACGCTGGAAGTCACGGTACCGGCACCGGCACCGGTCGAACCCGTTGCATAGTAGCGCGCGGTGTATGGAAGGACGGTGGTGCCTGCTTCGGAGGCAAGGGTGACATACTTGGTGTTGGCAATTTGTTCGGTGCTGCCCGCCTTAATGACGGCATTGGCGTTAGTGCCGTCCAGTAACTGAACATCCACGTTAGCGGCATCTCCTGTATTGATCAGACGGCCATCGGTGTTAACGCCGGTACCGGCTTCAAAGTAAGCAGATGCCGTCGTCAGAGTCCCGGTACAGTCTTTCAGTTCGATAGTAAAAGCCGTATCACCCGCTGTTGCTGCACTGGTGGGTAGTAAACTCTTAGAAAGCGTTGGCAGAGTGACGGTAGCGGTTCCCGCAGCGTCGTTGACAGTGGCATTACAGGTGTTGGCCGTTAACAACCCCTTAAATTCGATAGTACCGGTGCCGGCAGCCATAGCCTGGGAAGCGAAGCCGGCCATTACCAGAGCAATAAGCGTTTTTTTCATAATTATTTCCTTTGGTTAGATATATTTAATCCATATATACAAGTGATGTTTGGTGTTGTGATGCGGATACTGCAATATTAATAATGTGGCGCGGCATTGCCCAGGCGATATTTTACACCTCCATTGATAGGGATATTAAATTAGAGTCTGCTGGTCATTAAAATTCAGCCAGCATAGATATCAGGGGAATATGTATCGCTCTAATAATTTTTAATGTTGTTTATGCTAGCATTTGCCTCTGGGATTGAAATTAAAATTATGTTTGATTGTTTTAGTTAGCAGTCGATTCCGGTTGTCATGAGGCCTGTGGTCATTGTCTTGATGTTATTTTATTTTTTATGTGGATTGCTTATCTTTTCTTTGATGTCTGAGTTTATTGCGTTATTTTTTAAGTTTCGCTTAGAGGTGTTCTATAAAAACGTAGATTAAACAGTGTGTTATTTTTTCGTTTTAACAGGGTGATTGAAGAGGTTGGGACAAAAGTTAATTTTAATGAAACCGTTGAGGATGGCGAGTTTTTTAATTTCAGGCATGAGGGTGTAATGGCGATTCTGGTACGTGGAATAGTATTAGTTGTACAGTTTTTAGCATTAATTAACCATCCGCACTAAACCTCGGTGCATTAATTGTAATACAGGATGATGATTGCTAATTATGAATGCCAGTAAGCCGGTTATATCGGGTGATATCTGACTAATAATGATATTACGTCCCTGATGGCCCGTGCGTTGTTGACCTGGCCATTAATTTCTTACATGCTCATTCCTTAATTATTCCATTGCCCTGAATGTGCTCTGGTTTGGCCCGTAGGGTGAAAGATAATGGCATTTATATTCACTCCCCCGTCTGATGCCATATCGCAGGCTTCAGGCGACAAAGCCATCTACATATCACGCTATAAAATAAGCAGATTATTGTTTTTTACCTCAAGAGAAGCAATTGCGCTTGCCTGATTATCGATAATGAGTATAGTTCTCATTCTTCTTTTTGTTTGCAGGCTAAGAATGGACTAACCTGCGCCAGTGAGCCGCTCACAAGGAAACAGCGAAGGCGTAGGGTGGGGTTCAGTCTTGCTATGCCGGAACAACATAATATCGGCGCAGAGCTACCACCGGTTTATTGATTTTGTTAAGGATTTCAATGATGAAATACACCATTCCGGTATTAGCTCTGGTCATTTCTGCCGTCTTAAGCGGCTGCGCTACAACGCCTTCCATCAAGGCAACCCCGCCGGTCGTCGAGAAAAATGCCGTTACCGACATACAACCGCTCAAGCGTCAACTGGCTGATGGCCTGTACGAAATGGCGCTCAGCCCACAGGGCGATGCGCTGTACGTGGCCAGCGCCGAGGGGTTTAAAGATGTGCAGGGCGGAGCGGTCTATAAGCTCGACCCGAAAACGTTGAAAACCACCGGCCTGAGCCACACCGATCTGAAAAACTTTGCCGTACAGATGACCCTGGACGGCAGCACGCTGTTCGTCACGAACTCGCTGGATGGCGGCATCAGCGCCATCGACACCGCGACCGGGAAGGTCAAAAAACGCCTGCTGTTCAGCGAGCGTAACGAGAAAGGGATGCCGTACGGCGCGCGGCAGATCCTGCTGCTGGGCAATACCCTGTACGTCGGCGCCGTTGCTGATCCGGCGCAAATCTGGGTCGTTGACGCTACCACGCTGAAGCTGAAAACGCGGATTAAAAATACCGGTAAGTGGATGACCGGCCTGCACTATTCTACGCAAACCGATCGCCTGTACGCCGCCAATGGCAGCGGCGAAATTCTGCTGATAAACCCGCACAATAACCGGATTGAACAGCGCTGGAAACCGCTGGGTGATAAGCCAGCGCTGCTGCTGAATATCGCTGAAGACAGCGAAACCGGCCGCCTGTTCGTGACCGATAATTCACAGGCCAAAACTACGCTGGTGCTGGATATTCATAGCGGTAAGGTCATTAAGCGACTGGACGTAGGCGACTCGTTAGCGGTGCAGTTCAACCCTAAACGCAATGAAATTTATATCTCACAACGCGAGTCTGGCAAGGTTATCAGCCTTGATGGCATCACCTATGCTCTGAAAAAGCAGTGGGATATCCCCGCAAATCCAAACAGCCTCTTGCTCGATGACGAGGGGCAGACGCTGTTTGTGACCGTTAAACAGCCGTTCAACAAAGATCACTCCACCAAAGGTCCGGACAGCGTTGTTCGCATCGACCTGAACGCGCAATAAAAAATTCTGGCCCGGCAACGGGCCATTTGTTCCATTTATCTTCATCACGGACTCATTATGCACATCACGTCTTCCCCATTCCCGCTGCGCAAAACGCTGCTGGCGTTAACTATTGGCGCCATTACCCATAGCGCTGCGGCAGCAGATAACACCGCGGCTGGCAAGAAAAACGAAGAGGTTATGGTCGTTCAGGCGACCGAAGGCAGCGATTTTAAAGCCGGCGGCGACCTGGTGGTACCGGCCTTCCTTGACGGACAAATTGCCCACGGCGGCCGTATCGGTATGCTTGGCGAACAAAAAGCGATGGACGTGCCGTTTAACGTTATCGGCTATACCTCGAAGCTGATTCAGGATCAGCAGGCGCAAACTATCGCCGACGTGGTCAGCAATGACGCCGGCGTACAGGCGGTGCAGGGCTACGGTAACTTTGCCGAAACCTATCGCATTCGCGGGTTTAAGCTGGATGGCGATGATATGACCATGGGCGGCCTGGCGGGCGTGGTGCCGCGTCAGGTGATGGATACCCAGATGCTGGAGCGCGTTGAAGTCTTCAAAGGGGCTAATGGTCTGCTCAATGGCGTCGCCAGCAGCGGCGTCGGCGGGATGATCAACCTCGAACCGAAACGTGCAGATGATGTGCCGACCACCCGCGTTGGCGTGGACTATACCGCCGATTCCCAGGTCGGCGGCAGCCTCGACCTTGGCCGTCGCTTTGGCGAGGATAATCAGTTTGGCGCCCGAGTGAACCTGGTTCACCGGGAAGGGGAGGGGGCGGTTGATAATGACAAGCGCCGCACGACGCTGGCGTCACTGGGGCTGGATTATCGCGGCGACCGTTTCCGTTCCTCTGTTGATTTCGGCTATCAGAAAAAGACGTTCCATGGCGGAACGATGGGGATCAATATCAGCGGCGTCGATTTTGTTCCTGCGCTGCCGGATAACAGCAAAAACTACAGCCAGAAGTGGGGCTATAGCGATATAGAAAGCGAATTCGGTATGGCCAAAGCCGAGTATGACCTGACCAACAACTGGACGCTGTACAGCGCCCTCGGCGGCCAGCACTCGCATGAAACCGGCACCTATAGCGCGCCGAAGCTGGTAAACGAGAACGGCGATGCGACCGTCGGACGTCTGGATACCAACCGCATCATCGACTCCATCAGCGGGATGGGCGGCGTGCGGGGTAATTTCAACACCGGCGCTATCTCTCATCAGGTCAATGTCGGCTATGCCGCCCAGGTCAGAACCGATGCCACCGCCTGGCGTATGTCGGCGAAAAACCCGACCACCAATATCTATGACAACCATGATGTGGCGATGCCGGATAACGCCTATTTTGGCGGTAATTACTTCGACCCACTCACCACGTCACGCAGCCGTACCCAGGGCTGGCTGCTGAGCGACACGCTGGGCTTCTTTGATAACAGCCTGCTGCTTACCGCCGCCGCGCGTCATCAGAAGGTGGTGGTGCGTAACTACAGCAATAAAACCGGTCTGGAAGATACCACTTCCCGCTATACC
Source organism: Klebsiella sp. I138 (assembly GCF_051131765.1). Taxonomy (NCBI): domain Bacteria; kingdom Pseudomonadati; phylum Pseudomonadota; class Gammaproteobacteria; order Enterobacterales; family Enterobacteriaceae; genus Klebsiella; species Klebsiella sp. I138. The sequence goes on along the minus strand of NZ_CP180447.1, from coordinate 2,657,150 downwards.
CAGAGCCGCTGGACGCCGACGGTTGGCCTGGTCTACAAGCCGTGGGAGACGCTGTCTTTGTATGCCAACCACACCGAGGCGCTACAGCCGGGAAGCGTGGCGCCGAATACCGCGACAAATGCCGGGCAGAGCACCGGGATCGCGCATTCGAAACAGGATGAGGTTGGCGTAAAAATTGATTACGGCACCCTTGGTGGTTCGCTGGCGCTGTTTGAAATTAAAAAGCCGAACGCCATCTCCGATGCTAAAGGCTACTACGGTCTGGATGGCGAGCAGCGTAACCGTGGCGTCGAACTGAACGTTTTCGGTGAGCCAACGCTGGGCCTGCGCCTGAACGGCAGCGTTCAGTGGCTGGATCCTGAGCAAACCAAAACGGCGAAGGGGGCCAACGATGGTAAAGATGCCATCGGCGTTTCTCGCTTCTACGCGGTGTTAGGCGCGGAGTATGACATCAAGCCGGTTGACGGGCTGACGGCCACCGCGCGGGTGAACCACACCGGTTCACAGTATGCCGACGCGGCGAACAGCAAAAAGCTCGACAGCTACACGACCCTCGATTTGGGCGTGCGCTACCGTCTGGCGTTGAATCAGAATCAAAACCAGATGGTCCTGCGTGCCGGGGTGGATAACGTGACCAATGAGAACTACTGGTCAGGTATTGATGATACCGGCACCTATCTGTTCCAGGGGCAGCCACGTACCGTTAAGGTATCGATGAGCTACGATTTCTGATCGTAAATCCGGGGCGGGCCAGTACCGCTCGCCCCCGCGGTTTATCCCTTTTCCGCCGCCCGTCGCCATCCATTGCCGCGTAATCAACGCATCTGCAACTTGAAGTCGGGCGAGCAGAAGTGTTAAAAGGTGCCCCTTCATAAAAACTCACAGGGGAAAGACGTGAAAGACGCGTCAACGCAGTCAGATGCCACAGCGGAGAGCGGCCCGACGCTTCATCGCGGTTTACAGAACCGACATATTCAGCTTATTGCCCTCGGCGGCGCCATCGGTACCGGCCTGTTTCTCGGGATCGGGCCGGCGATTCAAATGGCCGGGCCTGCCGTACTGATTGGCTATGCCGTTGCCGGGATCGTGGCTTTTCTGATCATGCGCCAACTGGGCGAAATGGTGGTTGAAGAACCCGTATCCGGATCCTTTGCCCACTTTGCCTACAAATACTGGGGCCCGTTTGCGGGTTTTCTCTCCGGCTGGAACTACTGGGTGATGTTCGTACTGGTGGGAATGGCTGAGCTGACCGCCGCCGGGATTTACATGCAGTACTGGCTCCCGGATGTGCCAACCTGGATCTGGGCGGCCGCCTTCTTTGTCATCATTAACGCCGTTAACCTCGTTAATGTTCGCCTGTACGGCGAGGCGGAGTTCTGGTTTGCCTTGATTAAAGTGCTGGCAATTATCGGCATGATTGGCTTTGGCCTGTGGATGCTGTTTGGTGGCCACGGCGGCAGCAAAGCCGGGTTTGACAACCTGTGGCGCTACGGTGGTTTCTTCGCTACCGGCTGGCATGGCCTGGTGATGTCGCTGGCAGTGATTATGTTCTCCTTCGGCGGCCTGGAACTGATTGGTATTACCGCCGCTGAAGCGCAGAATCCGGAAAAAAGTATTCCGAAAGCGGTCAATCAGGTGGTGTACCGTATTCTGCTGTTTTATATCGGTTCGCTGGTGGTGCTGCTGGCGCTTTACCCGTGGGTGGAGATCAAGTCCGATAGCAGCCCGTTCGTCATGATTTTCCATAATCTTGACAGCAGCGTGGTGGCTTCTGCACTGAACTTCGTCATTCTGGTGGCTTCGCTGTCGGTTTATAACAGCGGCGTTTACTCCAACAGCCGCATGCTGTTCGGCCTGTCGGTACAGGGCAATGCACCGAAGTTTCTCGCCCGCGTCAGCAAGCGCGGCGTGCCGGTGAATTCGCTGATCCTCTCTGGGGTCATCACCTCGCTGGTGGTACTGCTGAACTATCTGCTGCCGCAGAAAGCGCTGGGCCTGCTGATGGCGCTGGTGGTGGCGACGCTGCTGCTGAACTGGATAATGATCTGCATGGCACACCTGAAGTTCCGTGCCGCGCAGCGTCGTAAAGGGCGGGAGCCGAAGTTCAAAGCGCTGCTGGCGCCTGGCGGCAACTATCTCTGTATTGCTTTCCTCGCGCTGATTCTGGTGCTGATGTGCACCATCGACGGTATGCGTCTGTCGGCCATTCTGCTGCCGGGATGGATCCTGTTCTTGTTTATCGTCTTCAAGCTGCTGCGCCGTCCGGCGTAAAGCCTCCTGGCCCCGGCGTTCGTCGGGGCAATCTGCCTTTTATTGTGATCTTCTTCGCGCTTAGCGTATTTTGCGAAGGATCTTCTTTTTGTAATCGATTACTTTTCATTTCGTGACGTTTTGTAATCGATTACTTTTTAGGGGCGGTCAAAATGATATCAACAACTGAAGGTCGTGAAAGTGTCGGCGTACAGCACCGGTTTCTGGTGCCGCGCCTGTCGTTAATGATGTTTATGCAGTTTTTTATCTGGGGTAGCTGGTCGGTGACTCTGGGGCTGGTGATGACGCGCTACGATATGGCCCTGCTGATTGGCGATGCGTTCTCTGCCGGGCCTATCGCCTCGATTCTATCGCCGTTTGTGTTGGGGATGCTGGTCGATCGCTTCTTTGCTTCACAGAAAGTGATGGCGGTGATGCACCTGGCAGGGGCGGTGATTTTGTGGTTCGTCCCGCAGGCGCTGGTGGCGCAAAATGGCGCGCTGCTGATTGGCCTGCTGTTTGGCTATACGCTGTGCTACATGCCGACGCTGGCGCTGACCAATAATATTGCTTTCCACAGCCTGAGCAATGTCGATAAAACGTTCCCTGTGGTGCGCGTCTTTGGCACCATCGGCTGGATTATCGCCGGGATTTGTATCGGCGTGACCGGGATTTCCGACACTACGGCTATCTTTAATCTGGCGGCGCTGTGTTCGGTGGTGCTGGCGGTCTATAGCCTGACCTTGCCGCATACGCCGGCGCCGGCCAAAGGTATTCCGGTGAAATTTCGCGACCTGCTCTGCGCCGACGCTTTTGCGCTGCTCAAGACGCGCCACTTCTTTATCTTTTCGCTCTGCGCCACGCTTATCTCGATCCCGCTGGGCACTTACTACGCCTACACCGCCTCTTATCTGGCAGATGCGGGCGTGGCGGATGTTAGCACCGCGATGTCATTCGGTCAGATGTCAGAAATCGCCTTTATGCTGGTGATCCCACTGTTGTTCCGCCGCCTGGGAGTGAAGTACATGCTGCTGGTCGGGATGGTGGCGTGGTTCGTACGTTATGCCTTCTTCGCTCTTGGCGTAAGCGAAGAGGGGCGCTTCCTGCTCTACCTTGGCATCCTGCTGCACGGCGTGTGCTATGACTTCTTTTTTGTCGTCGGTTTTATCTATACCGACCGCGTGGCGGGAGAAAAGGTGAAAGGCCAGGCACAAAGCATGATCGTGATGTTTACCTACGGCATCGGGATGCTGCTGGGATCGCAAATTTCCGGCGCGCTGTATAACCATCTGGTGGCCGGGCAGACCGTGCCGCAGGCGTGGGTCATCTTCTGGTGGATCCCGGCGGTGGCTGCGGCAGTGATTGCACTGATTTTCCTTTTCTCTTTCCAGTATCGCGAGAAAGAACAGCACTAATTTTAAGGAGGGGGTATGAAAACGATGAAGGGACCGGGGATTTTTTTGGCGCAGTTTATCGGGGCACAGGCGCCGTTTAACACCCTGGACGGGATCGCCGCCTGGGCTGCCGGGCTGGGCTATCAGGCGCTGCAGATCCCGTGTAATCATCCGGCTATTTTTGATGTCGAGCAGGCGGCGGCCAGCCAGACCTACTGCGATGAGATTCTCGGGCGGCTGGCGGCGCATGGCCTGACCATCAGCGAACTCTCAACGCATCTGGAAGGGCAGCTGGTGGCCGTGCATCCAGCGTATGATGCGGCGTTTGATGCCTTCGCACCTGCTGCGCTACGTGGAGATCCGCAGGCGCGCCAGCAGTGGGCGGTGGAAAAAGTACGCCAGGCGGCGATGGCTTCGCGGCGCTTAGGCCTGCAGGCCCACGCGACATTTTCCGGATCGCTGGCCTGGCCATTTTTTTATCCCTGGCCGCCGCATAATCCGGCGCTGCTTGATGAGGCATTTGATGAGCTGGCGCGGCGCTGGCATCCCATTCTTGATGTGTACGATGAGCAGGGGATCGATCTTTGCTATGAAATCCATCCGGGCGAAGACCTGCACGATGGCGTGACTTTCGAACGCTTCCTGCAACGGGTAGATAACCATCCGCGCTGCAATATGCTCTACGATCCCAGCCATTTACATCTCCAGCAGATGGATTATCTGGCGTATATCGATATCTACCATTCACGGATCAAAGCCTTTCATGTCAAAGATGCCGAGTTTCGTCGCGACGGCCGCAGCGGCGTGTACGGCGGCTACCAGAACTGGCTACAGCGGGCGGGGCGCTTCCGCTCGCCGGGTGATGGACAAATTGATTTCAAGAGTGTTTTCAGCAAACTGACCGAGTACGACTTCGACGGCTGGGCAGTGCTGGAGTGGGAGTGTTGCCTGAAAGAGGCCGAAGCCGGCGCGCGCGAGGGGAGCGAGTTTATCCGCCGCCATATTATTCCCGTCTCCGGGCGGGCGTTTGATGATTTCGCCAGCGGCCGCGAGGGACAAGCATGATTCAGGTTGGCATTATTGGCACCGGGTTTATTGGCCCGGCGCACATTGAAGCGCTACGTCGGGTCGGGGATATCGAGGTCGTGGCGCTGTGCGACAGCGATCTGGCACAGGCACAGCAAAAAGCGCGGCAGCTGAATGTGGCTCATGCCTATGGCCGGGTTAAGGATCTTCTGGGGCATCCTGGTTTGCAGGTGGTACATAACTGCACGCCGAACCATCTGCACGCGGAGATCAACCGCCAGGTGTTGCATGCCGGGCTGCATGTGTTCTCGGAAAAGCCGCTGTGCATGCTCCCGGAGGAGGCGCGTGAGCTGGTTGCGCTGGCGGAAAAGGCGGGCGTGGTGCACGGTGTGAGCTTTGTCTATCGTCAGTTTGCAATGGTTCAGCAGGCTGCCAGCATGATGCGTGACGGGCAGGTCGGGAGGCTGTTTTCAGCACACGGCAGCTATTTGCAGGACTGGATGGTACAGCAAAGCGACTACAACTGGCGGGTAGAGTCGGCGCTGGGCGGCGCATCGCGGGCAATGGCGGATATCGGCTCCCACTGGTGCGACACGGTACAGTTTATGACCGGCAGACGTATCACCGAGGTGATGGCGGATCTCTCCATCGTCTGGCCGACGCGCCATGTGGCCGTTTCCGGCGAAACCACCTTCAGCCAGGCGGGTGAGCCTCAGCATTTTGACGCGCGTGAAGTGGATACGGAAGATATGGGGTCGGTGCTGTTCCGCTTCGATGATGGCAGTAAAGGCTGTTTTACCGTGTCGCAGGTCAGCGCCGGGAGAAAGAACCGCCTGGCGATTGAAATCAACGGCAGCCGCTGTTCGCTGGCGTGGGATCAGGAGCTTGCGCAGCGGCTGTGGATTGGCCAGCGTTCCCGGCCAAACCAGCTGCTCAGCGATGATCCGAGCCTCATGCAGCGTGATATCGCCGCCAGCGCCCACTTCCCCGGCGGGCATATTGAAGGCTGGCCGGACGCCTTCAAGAATATGATGCTGAGCTTTTATCAGGCGGTACGTGCCGGAAAGATGCCGGAAGCCGACACGCGGCGTTTCGCCTCATTTTATGAAGGGGCGGATGTGATGTATATCATTGACGCTATTTTGCAAAGCCATCAGCAGCAGCGCTGGGTCCGCGTCGAGCGATAGCCGGCGGGTTGTGCGCCACTTCCCGTGGCGCATGACGGCTTATTTCACCCCGAGATAGCCATCCAGATAGGCGCCGGACAGTTCGTTGCCGAACAGCACGGCGTCTTTATTCTCCATCTGATGCTCCCATTTATCGCTGCTGTTGCCGTTAAAGGCGTGCTGCGTCTGGCTACCTTTGGCTATCTGTTGCTTGATTGCCTCGGTGTTGCTGCGGGCTGCGCTTTCACTGACGCCGCTGCTCCGATCCTTCTGACCGCGCTGATACGCCTCGGTGAAGGTCGGTAGATTTAAGCGGTAGTTCTCCTGGCGGTTTACGGCATAGTTGCCGCCGACAAAATCGGAACGGTGGGCAATGAAATAGTAGGCGTGGCGTTCCGGCGAGGATTTTGAGGCGGTGCAGCCGGTGAGCGTGGCAAGAGTACAGCCGAGAACAAGTAATGCGACTTGAATCTTCATTGATAGCATCATCCTTAACGAATTTATTATGTCAGGCCTGGCGGAAAAACAGCACCGTCCCGGCGCTCAGATTTACAGTGCTATCATCGCGCTGACCGCGCCTGGAAAATAGCCCTGATTATTTGTAATGCCGATTTTTTATGCGCCGCTGTCCCCCTGCGGCATATCCCGATATTCCATGCTGACTCTTCTGCTGCTGAAAAACCTTTAGCAATGATATCGCGACGGGACGGCCACGGGATGACAGCGCGGGGGGTAAGGCGCATCAGGAAAACGGGCGGGAACGCAGGTGCGCATCCAGGACTGGCCGCCAGGACAAAAACGTCGGAAGCGTTTTTGAACGACGTTGACGTCGGCCCCGAAGGGGTGAGCCCCAGGGGCGGGACGAATAAGGCGGCCAGAGGGCAGGTCGAGACAGGGACGTTGAGTTCAGCCCGGTCCGCCAGATGAAGCCGGAGTGGAGCATACCGCGCAGCGGCTGTTTTCAGCGCAATGCCTGCTGGCGACCAGCCGCGGCGGAAATCGCGATTTCTCCCGCCACGCCACCATCGACGGCGTATTTATGATAGCCTGCGCACAATAACTTTTATCGCAGGAAATGCAGCCGTTATGTCAATTCAGAAAATCGCCCGTCTGGCGGGTGTCTCAGTGGCAACCGTATCGCGGGTGCTGAATAACAGCGATACCGTCAAACCGAAAAACCGCGAACGCGTGCTGCAGGCGATTAAAGAGAGCAACTATCAGCCCAACCTGCTGGCCCGCCAGCTGCGCACGGCGCGAAGCTATATGATTCTGGTGATGGTGTCGAATATCGCCAACCCGTTCTGCGCGGAAGTGGTGAAGGGCATCGAGGAAGAGGCGGAAAAGCACGGCTACCGTATTTTACTGTGCAATTCCGGGTCCGATCTGGCGCGATCAACCTCCGGACTGCGGCTACTGTCGGGGAAAGTGGTCGACGGGATTATTACGATGAACGCGCTCTCCAGCCTGCCGGAGCTGACGATGATGATCGGCGAGGCGCCGTGGGTGCAGTGCGCCGAATATGCCGATGCCGGCCGTATCTCCTGCGTCGGCATTAACGATATCGATGCCGCACAGGGCGCGGTGTCGCGCCTGGCGGAGAGCGGTCGACGACGCATTGCCCTGATTAATCACGATCTGAGCTATCGCTACGCCCGCCTGCGCGAGCGTGGCTATAAAAACGTACTGCACGTGCGTGAGCTCACCTATCAGCAGGTGGCCTATGCCAGCGACCTCAGCGCCGCCGCCGGTAAAGCGGCAATGGAAACGCTGCTGGCCTCCAAAGAGCGGCCGGATGCGGTGTTTGCCGTTGCCGATTCGTTGGCGGCAGGTGCCCTGCGTGCGATTGCCCAGGCCGGACTGCGGGTGCCGGAAGATATTGCAGTGATGGGATTTGATGGCACAGAGCTTGCGGAGATGGTCTCACCGCAGCTGACTACCGTAGAACAGCCGTCACGTGATATCGGCCGCACGGCGGTGACGCTGCTGCTCAAGAAAATCGACAACCCGGAAGCCGCCGCCGAACGGGTGATGATGGACTGGCGCATTATTGCCCGCGCCAGTGCCTGATCGTTACGCGTGATTTGACCCCGCCAGCGAACGAATGTCGTTGCCGGTCGGTGACTGGTGAATGCGCAGACCGAACTCGTCGACCACGGCAAAAATGTGGTCAAAAATATCCGCCTGGATGCTCTCATATTCCGCCCACACCACGGTGCTGGTGAAGCAGTAGATCTCAATGGGCAGCCCGTTGGCGTCCGGCGCCAGCTGGCGGACCATCATCGTCATATCTTTGCGCAGCCGCGGGTGGTTGCGCAGATATTCCTGCAAATAGGCGCGGAAGGTGCCGATATTGGTCATCTTGCGCAGGTTCAACACCGAATGGTCAGCGGCGTTTTGCTGGTTCCATTCGCTAATTTCCTGATGACGTGAGTCCATATAAGGCTTAAGCAGGCGGGCCTGAATTAAGCGCTGCTGCTCCTGTTCATCGAGAAAATGAATACTGGTGGTATCAATATTCAGGCTGCGCTTAATGCGACGCCCGCCGGAAGCGGACATCCCGCTCCAGTTTTTAAAGGAGTCGGACACCAGCGACCAGGTGGGGATAGTGGTAATAGTGTTGTCCCAGTTGCGGACTTTCACCGTGGTCAGGCCAATATCGATAACCGCGCCGTCGGCGCCATATTTCGGCATTTCCAGCCAGTCTCCGAGCTTCAGCATGTCGTTGGCGGCGAGCTGAATCCCGGCGACCAGACCAAGAATCGGGTCTTTAAATACCAGCATCAGTACCGCGGCCATCGCGCCGAGGCCGCTGATTAAAATCGCCGGTGACTGGCCAATCAGTAAGGAAATAATCAGGATGCCGATGATTATCGCACTAACCAGCTTAACCCCCTGGAAGATCCCTTTCAGCGGTAGCTGGGAGGCGGTGGCGAACTTCTGCGATAAATTGAAAACCACATCGAGCAGCGAAAAGAAGGAGAGCAGGGCATAGAGCATGACCCACAGCTGGGCGCAGGTGGTTAAAATAGTGGCGGCTTCACTGCCTTTCTGGAGCCATAACACCGCCTGCACATTGACGATAATCCCCTGCAGGGTAAAGGCCAGCCGGTGAAACAGTTTGTTCTGGGTGATGATTTGCAGCCACAAATGGCTGCTGGCCTGGGCGCGTTTTTCAAAGGCGCGCAGCACCCCTTTATGCAAAATGAAATGAACGACGATGGCCGTCAGTAAGATAATGCCGAAGATAATAATGAGCGAAGTTGTCGGGGTGATTTTGATGCCTAATGCGGCAATTTGCGTGATTAATTCCTGCATAACGTCTCCTGTACATCCAGCGGTTATGATGACCGCTGGATGTATATTATGCAAATCAGGCGTCATGCAATTGTGGATTATGACGCGGCGGCCACCGGGCGCACATTGAGATGCTGACGCAGCCACAGGGCAATCGCGCCTAAGACCAGCATCATCACCACCTCTACGGCCAGAAAATCAATTAACGCCTGCGGATAGTTACCGCCGCCGCGCTGGGTGAGCGTTAAAAACAGCGAGCCGAGAATCGCCGGGCCTAATCCCAGCGTCGCCTGCTGAAGAGTGCTCAGGATGGCGCTCCCGGCGCCCGCATCACTGGCGCTGATATCGCGCATGCCGATGCGATAGAAGCTATTCACGATCAGCGCCTGGCCGTAGCCGATAAGCGCGGTAGACGGCACCAGCGCCAGCGTAGACGTGTGGTCAGCGAAGTGACGGAAGGTCGCCATCAGCAGCAGCAGACCGGTTATCTGCACCGCCAGCCCGATCAGCAAAATGCGTCCCATACTGTAACGAGCAATCAGCTTCGGCGCATACAGCGCGGAGATAAAATAGGCCACGCCGAGGGCGATAAAGCTGTTGCCCGACTGCCACGGCGCCATTCCTAATCCGGCCTGCATGGTCAGCGCCATGCAGAACATGAAGCCGGACCAGGCGCTGAAAAACAGCAGGGCGACGGCCATGCCAAAGCGAATGCTGGTGAGCTTCAGCAGTCGGGGAGGCAGCAGCGGCTGCTCGCCGCGCTGTTGTTTCCGTAGTGCGCTGACCCGCATCCAGGCCAGCAGAGGCAGCACGGCTACCAGCAGAATCTGCAACGTCCACGGCCAATGTAGTTCCGGGCCCAGCGCCATCGGGAACAGCAGGCAGCAGAGGATTAGCGCCAGACTGAAGGTGCCCTGCCAGTCGATGCGTGAATGGGCTTCACGGCGGGTTTCCGGGACGTAGCGCGTACTGAACGCCAGCACCAGCAGGCAGATGGGGACGTTAATAAAGAAGGCATTGCGCCAGCCCAGACCGGCGATATCCGCCGAAACCAGCCAGCCGCCGCCCATCTGCCCGACGATAAACGCAATCCCTCCGATTCCGCCATACAGGCTGATGGCGCGAGCGTGGGCGGTGCCTTTTAACGTCACATGCAGGGTGGCGAGGATTTGCGGTACGATCAGCGCCGCGCCTGCGCCCTGCAGCGTGCGGGCCGCCAGCAGCCCGCTGATGGAGTTGGCCATACCGCACAGCAAAGAGGCGAGACCAAAAAGCGCGACGCCCCACATAAACAGACGACGGCGGCCGTAGTTATCGCCCAGCTTGCTGCCCATCGCCAGGCACACGGCAAAAGAGACGCCGTAGAGGGCAACGATCAGCTCCAGTTGGGTCGCGCTGGCATCCAGAGAGTGGGTGATAGAATCCAGCGCCACGTTGGTAATAGAGGTGTCGATCAGCGGCAGCATCTGGCCGGTCAACAGAAGCAGCAAACCGGCGCGGCCGGGTGAAACAGCAGACGAATTCATCGGATCTCTCCATTGCGTCATTCAGCGGATGGCCGTAGCATTACCGATAAATTAAACGGGTACCAGTTCCTGTCTATACTGGTATTGGTACTACCATGCTGGAGTCAAGATGACGGGAATGCCGCAACGTGAACCGGTGCCGATCGCGCCCGACAATAGCCGTAAACAGCTTGGCGCCTTTTTGCGTGCCCGGCGCGAAAGCCTCGACCCGCAGCGCCTTGGCCTGCCGCGAGTCGGGCGGCGGCGCACGCCTGGGCTGCGTCGTGAAGAGGTGGCGATGCTGGCCGATGTCGGCGTGACCTGGTACACCTGGCTGGAGCAGGGGCGGGAAGTCAACCCGTCGGAATCGGTGCTGGTGGGCGTCGCGAATGCGCTTCAATGCAGCCCGCTGGAGACGCGTCACCTGTTTGTGTTGGCCGGGCTGACGCCGCCGGAAGCCACGCAAATAACCGTCTGCGAGGGGATAAGCCCGGGGACCCGACGGCTGCTCGACAGCCTGATGCCGCAGCCGGCCAGTATCCAGAAACCCAACTTTGATATTGTGGCGTGGAATGACAGCTTTTGTCGGCTGATGGGCGTTGATTTCGCCGCGCTCCCCGAAGAAGACCGCAACTGTATTTACCTTTACCTGACCCACGAAACCTGGCGCAGCCGCATTGAAAATCGTGATGTACTGCCTACGTTTGTCTCCTACTTCCGCGCGGCGATGGCCGAACACCGGGGCGACCCGCTGTGGGAAAATAAACTGGCGCGTTTTTTTGCCGCTTCCGCTGAGTTTGAGGCGCTGTGGCATCAGCGTTATGACGTCCGCGGCGTGGAAAATCAGGTTAAGAATTTCAACCATCCGCAGCTCGGACGCTTCAGTCTGCAGCAAATGTACTGGTATTCCGCCCCGCGTAATGGTTCGCGGCTACTGGTCTATCTGCCGATGGACGAAGCCGGCGAGCAGGCGCTGGCGTGGCTGGATAAACAGGATTTTCTCAACTCATAACGACAGGGAACGCAGATGAACGTGACCAGGAAGCAACATCGGGTGATTCAGCACGCGCTGGAGGAATGGCAGGCCACGGGTGAGTTGAGCCACACGGATCGCCAGCGGCTGGCGGCCACCTTGCACGTGAGCACCTTTGACTGGCAGCGTCTGAGCCGCTACGCCTTCTGGACGGCGCTGGCGTGCCTGCTGATTGCGCTGGGCAGCGTGTTTGCCGATAGCGAACTGGTCGCCTGGCTGACGGCCGTGTTCAGCGACTCAGCGCTGGCGCGAATTGCGCTTCCGACCGCGATAGCGTTCGCCTGCTATCTCTGGGGCTTTCGCCGCCAGCGGCGGGAGCAGCACTGGCACTACAGCACCGAGGCGATTCTGTTTGTCGGCGTGGTGTTTACTGCGCTGGCGCTATGGCAGGTCGGGGTGCGGCTCGATAACGGCAGTGGCAATATTGCCCCGCTGTTTCTGGCCGGCTGTGCTATCTATGGCGTCATCGGTCTGGCGGCCCGTTCCGGGCTGGTGTGGTTGTTCTTCCTGCTGGCGCTGGGTAACTGGTTTGGCGCGCATACCGGGTATGTGTCAGGGTGGGGGGCTTACTGGCTGGGCATGAACTACCCGATTCGTTTTGTTCTGTTCGGCGGCGTGCTGTTGGCGCTCTGCTGCCTTCTGCAAAAGTGGCTGCTTCAGCGCCGAGTGTTTACCGTCAGCAAAGCTATGGGCCTGACGTATTTATTTATTGCGCTGTGGATCCTGTCGATTTTTGGCTATCGGGATCTCGACGGTTGGTACAGCATTTCGCCGATGCAGCAGCTCCCATGGGCGCTGTTATTTGGCGTGGCTGCGGGCATCTGCATCTACATCAGTCTGAAAACCGATGACGGGATGCTGCGTGGTTTTGGCCTGACGTTCCTCGCCATTAACCTCTATACCCGCTTTTTCGAGTACTTCTGGGGAAGCCTGCATAAGGTGGTGTTCTTCCTGATTCTGGCGGTATCGCTGGCGATTGTTGGCCGCTACGCGGAAAGAATCTGGCACGCCGGCGAGCGGCGTGCGCGAGAAGATTAAATCTCGGTGATGGTCGTCGCCTGCGGCAGGCGCGATTTTGGCAACGTGGCGTTGAAATCTTCCACGCTGTGGTGGCCGACCGGCACGATAACCACGCTGGTAAACCCTTGTTCGGTTAAGCCAAATTCGGCATCAAGGATCGCGGCATCGAACCCTTCAACCGGTACCGCATCGAGACCCATTGCCGCCACGCCGAGCAGGAAGTTGCCAACGTTCAGGTAAACCTGCTTCGCCATCCAGTGATTATCGTCCTGCAGGTCTTTGCGGTGCATATCGGCAAAGAACACGCGGCCTTTGTGGTTACCGGCCTTGGCTTCCGGGGTAGCAAAACGCCCGTCGGCCTCTTCCTGGTCAACTACGCGCTCCAGCCAGGCGTCGTCCATCGCGGTTTTCGCACAGAAAACAACGACATGTGAAGCGTCGAGAATTTTGCGTTCATTGAACACATAGGTGCCGCTGGCGGCTTTCGCCACGCGCGCTTTGCCTTCATCCGTGCTGGCAACGATAAAATGCCACGGCTGAGAGTTGGTGCTCGACGGGCTGAATTGCAGCAGTGTTTTTAGATTTTCTGCTTCTTCAGCCGTCAGTTTTTTCGTGGCATCGAAGGCTTTTGTGGAGTGGCGTTTTAAGGCAACGGAGACGATATCCATAACTCTTCCTCACGGTTTATTCTCAAGATAATTTGAGTTTACAGCCCCTTAGGGGCAGTTAGTGGGAGAAGAGTACAGCGAAGGCGGGGAAATGATAAGAGACAAAATTGCGATAACACTTATCGCGTTAGCCTGAAAATCCTTCTGGGCGCAGCCGCAGCCGATCTTTCTTCGCCAGCTTATTCACCACCTGATTCCATGAGTCATCGATAAGCTCCGCCAGCAGACTCTCGCTGATATCCTCGCCGGGAACGACGGTAATCCAGTGTTTTTTGTTCATGTGGTAGCCGGGCTCAATACTGCGATAAATCGCCTGATGGAGCAGCGATTTTTGCGGGTCGGCTTTGAGATTAACCAGCGCGCGGCCGCGAATCGTCATGGTGAGCATAAAAATGCGCCCGCCGACTTTGAACACGTCATACTCCGGGCCAAAGGGCCAGCAGTGCTCGGTAAACGGGTATGCCAGCGCGATGCGGTGGGCGCTGGCGTGCAGCGTGGCGCGGTCCATCAGGCGTCGTTCTCGTGAAGCGCCTGCCACATGGTTTCAAAGCCCAGGGCGATCAGGTCGGGTGCGCGCTGCGGGTCGTGGCTGGCAAATTCGATAGTGGTTTCCGCCAGTGACAGAAACAGGGCGTCGCCAAACGCGCTGTAGGCATCGCTCAGAAAGACCGGTTTGACCGACAGCTGGCACATTTCGTTGAGCTCGGGAAACATCTCTTTGACGCGGGTCCGGGTTTCGTCGGTGATGCGCTCGCTGAGAGACATTCGACGAATCGCTTTGTGCTCCATCGGATGGCGAATGCTCCAGTCGATATAGCTGTCCCAGATATTCCGGGCGTTCTCTTTTGGCCGCTTTTCGTTTGGCGTCAGCCCGGCAACCATCGATTGAACTAACCCGGACTTGATCGAGAGGTACAGTTCGTTGAGCAACTCATCCTTGGTGGCAAAATAGCGGAACAGCGTACCCTCGGCAACCCCGGCACTGCGGGCGATTGTCGACGTTGAGGCGGCGATACCCGATTGGGCAAAAGCGGCCGTCGCGGCCTCCAGCAACGCTTGCTTTTTATCTTCACTCTTCGGACGAGCCACTACGATTTACCTCTCGCGTCATTAAACCACGATCTAAACATGCCAGGTGATGGCACTGCAACGGTGGATGTTAAAAATTTGAAAATCGCCTTGACGACTTTCCCCTTCTTCCTAATAATGAGTGCTTACTCACTCATAATCAAGTTATATCACTAAACTCCCATGATAGGGAGTTTCATCTGGTCAGGTTATGAACCGTGTCACTATCAGCGTGGTCGCCATTATGTTATTAGCCTCAGCAACAGCTTTGCCGTTTGTGTTAAATGCCGGGTTTGGCCGGGCGCCGCAGGGCGCGCAGCTCAGTCTGGTGGAAGAGTCCCCGCACTATCGCGATGGCCAGTTTCATAATCAGCTACCCACGCCGGGGTTCACTGGACAGAAAAATATGCTGGCCGCCTGGTGGGAGTTTCTGGTCGCTAAACGCGAAAATGCCCGTCCTGCGCAGCCGTTGCCGCTGGTCAATACCGATCTCGCCACCCTGCCTGTCGGGCAGGATGCGATGGTGTGGCTGGGCCACTCCTCCTGGTACTTGCAACTGGCGGGGAAACGCATCCTCATTGACCCGGTCTTCAGCGACTATGCCGCACCGTTCTCATTTATCAACAAAGCCTTCCCGGGTGACTATCCGTGGCGCGCAGAGCGGATGCCGGAAATAGACCTGCTGATTATTTCACACGACCACTATGACCATCTTGATTACGCCACCATTAAAGCGCTGATGCCCAAAATCAAGCGTGTGGTGACGCCGCTCGGCGTTGGTTCGCATCTGCGCTACTGGGGTATGGACGGCGCCATTATTAGCGAGGCTGACTGGAACCAGGCAGTGCAGGTGAGCGATGAACTGATCGTGCATATCCTGCCGGCTCGTCATTTCTCCGGCCGCGGGCTGAAGCGCAACCAGACGCTGTGGGCCAGCTTTATGTTCGTTACGCCGCAGCAGAAAATTTACTACAGCGGCGATAGCGGGTACGGCCCGCACTTCAAGGCCATCGGGGAACAGTTTGGCCCGGTGGACCTGGCGATTATGGAGAACGGTCAGTACGACCAGGACTGGAAATATATTCATATGATGCCTGACGAAACGGCGCAGGCTGCCGACGATCTCCACGCGCGCGCCGTATTGCCGGGGCATGCGGGGCGCTTTGTTCTGGCGAAACACAGCTGGGACGATCCCTACAAACGGCTGGCTGCGGCCAGTGAAGAACGGCCGTGGCGGTTGTTAACGCCGATGCTTGGCGAGCCGGTTTGGGTTGCCGATAAAACACAATCATTTAATACCTGGTGGCGATAAATACCGGTTTGATTCAAGAGGAGAGAGGACATATGACTATTTCCGCTCAGGTGATTGAGACTATCGTCGGGTGGATTGATGACAATTTGCATCAGCCGCTGCGTATTGATGATATTGCTCGTCACTCTGGTTATTCGAAATGGCATCTGCAACGACTCTTTTTGCAGTACAAAGGGGAGAGTCTGGGGCGCTATATTCGCGAGCGTAAACTGCGGATGGCGGCGCGCGATCTGCGCGACACCGATCAGCGAGTTTATGATATCTGCCTGAAATATGGCTTTGATTCACAGCAGACCTTCACCCGCATTTTCACCCGCACGTTTCATCAGCCGCCGGGTGCCTATCGCAAAGAAAATCACAACCGCGCCCACTGAGGCATATCCGCCGGGGAACCGGCGGACGTTTTCCTGACTATCGCCGATCAGCAGTGCTAAACGGATGACGTCGCCGGAATATCCCTTCAGCGGCGGCATTCCCTCGCGAACCCATCCAGATGCTATTGCAAATCATTCCCATTTGAATTAGCGTTGCTTACCAATGCGTTCAAGGATAAATCGGGCAATGAAAATGGCATGGAGTGGTTTGCTGGTTGGCATGAGCGCGCTACCGGCAGCGGCAATGAACTGCGAGTCGCCCTCGCTGCAGGGGGAGTTACAGGGAAAATTCGATGCCAGCGGTGAGGTCTGTTTTGATCTACCGACGTTGGGTGAGAACTACGTTACGGCGACGATTTCCGGGGTAACGGATGCCCGACTGCTGGATGAAAATAACCGTCGGCTGCGCACGCTGCTAACGGGAGGGCCGCCGGATGGTGAACAAATGCTGCTGTTCTCCCTGCCGGTGAACCGCGCTTCTGCGCTGGTCCTGCACGGGGAAGAAGGCATGACCTGGCGTTTCCGCTGGCGGATGAAAGAAACGACCGCGCTGGCCAAACAGCCGTCGCCGGATCCCGTCAGCCCTCGCTTACAACAGTTGATGCAGGAGCTGGCGGCGGGCGGTTCTACGGCACGTTTCTGGCAGGAGCGCGAGCAGGAAGGGACGCCGATGGTAGAACCGGTGGATGCCGGACACAAGCGGGTCACTTTCCTGTGGCGTGGGGCGAGTAAAAACGTCTTCTTGCTGGGCTCCCCGGCGGGCGATCAGGATCCGCTGTTCCGGCTCGGCCATTCCGATGTCTGGTTCCGCAGCTACGTGGTGCCGGCAGATACGCTGATGCAATATAAGCTGGCGCCGGATGTCCCGCAGGTTGACGGCGTCGGCCATGAACAGCGACGGGCGATTCTCATCAGCGCCCAGGCCGATCCGCTGAACCCGCAAAGCGTGAACCGTGCCAGCGATCGCTGGAGCCGCTATTCTCTGCTGGCGCTCAATCCGGCTCGCTACTGCACGCCGCAGCGCATGGCGCAGCCCCTGCGCTATGGCACCTTGACCCGCCATCAGCTGCGCAGCGATTTTTTGCACAATACCCGGGAAGTGATTATCTACCGTCCGCGCCTGCCGCAGCCCGCGCGCTGGACGTTAATGCTGTTTGATGGCAAAACCTATCAGGACGAATATCACTTTGCTAACGTGCTGGACAGCCTGATCGCCAGCCATGCGCTGCCGCCGATCAACGTCATATTTATCGATAGCCTCGATCATCCGCGGCGGGCGAAAGAACTGCCGCCAAATCCCTTCTTTGCCGATTTTATGGCCCATGAGCTACTGCCCTGGCTACGCCAGCAGGGGCTAAATATCAGCCGACAAAAAACCGTTGTCGCCGGATCCAGCTACGGCGGGCTGGCCGCGTCGTGGGTCGCGCTGCGCTATCCGCGACAGTTTGCCAACGTCCTCAGTCTGTCGGGCTCTTACTGGTGGGCACCAAAAGGCGAAGAGGCCAGTTGGCTGACGCGGCAGTATCAGCAGTCGCCACGCTATCCGGTACGCTTCTGGCTACAGGCAGGGCGGTTCGAGACCTCGGGACCTGACGGCGGGATTTACAGCAATACCCGCGAATTTGAGCAGGTGCTACGCGATAAAGGTTATCGCGTCAGCTTCCATCCTTCGTCCAGCGGCCATGATTATGTCGCCTGGTGCGAGGCGCTGGTAGCGGGAATGCGCGACTTTACCGGGCTAGCGATCCAGAGAAAACCAGCGACGCCAGACCCAGCGCAGGACCACGTATTCAATCGCGCCCAGCACTAAAAACCACAGACAAAAAAGCAGGGTATAAAACTGGTTGAGATCCATCAGATGAAAGGTCTCGACCAGTTTTTGTGCCAGCGTTAACCCAAGGGACGGCGCTGGCAGCAGTAAACAAGAGATCAGGGCCAGCAATAAAATGCCTGCGGCAGAGATCAGCGTTTCGAGCGGATGTTTCATTACTTGTTAATCATCAGTTAAAAAAACATATTGTCCGGTAAAAAAGCATGTAACGCAATATCCTTTCCTGGTCGAATATTTACGTCATTATGCGTAGCACTAATATAATATCTCTTATTTCCCTTGTTAATATTATTCGAATTATTTGTCATTAAATTAATCGCATTTTAATGTCAATTAACGTCATTATTAAATGGTGTACTTTACAAAACTGTAGGTGCTATATCCCACCAGGGTGGCGATAATGATAGCCAACAAGATGTACAGTGCCAGGCGGCGTCCGCGGTAGATTCCAAACATAATGGACCTCGTTTAATTTATGTTTATTAATATTCTGCAATAGTTGTTTGAAGAATTAACTTATCACAGATTTTAAATTTTGCGAGAGGTCCTTAATTGTTCTGGATCAATTTTTACCTCGCTATATAAAATCATATTCGTTCATTGGCCAGAAATGATTTCAGGCTTTCCGAATAGCGGAATTTATAAGGAAAATTTATTTTGACCAGAATGATTAATCCCCACAATACCCCTCCTGGGGGGGATTCTGCACCACAGCCGGCCTACCGGCAGACCGTTGAGCAGGTGCTGGAGCAGAAAAAGAGCCGCACCGCAGGGTTGCACTCCGCCGAGGCCGCTGAGCGCCTGGCATCCTTTGGCCCTAACGCGCTGCCGGAAAAGAAAAGCAAGCCAGCCTGGCTGCGTTTCCTCGCCCACTTTAACGACGTGCTGATTTTCGTCCTGCTGGCCGCGGCGGTGCTGACGGCGGTGATGGGACACTGGGTAGATACGTTGGTTATCCTGGGCGTTACGGTGATTAACGCCCTGATTGGCCACGTTCAGGAGAGCAACGCCGAAAAATCCCTGCAGGGGATCCGCAATATGCTTTCCAGCAACGCGCGGGTACAGCGCAACGGTAAACATGAAACGCTGCCCACCCGCGATCTGGTGCCGGGAGATATCGTTATTCTGCGGGCGGGCGACCGCGTGCCGGCGGATATGCGCCTGATCGAAACCCACAACCTGCGTGTGGAAGAGGCGATCCTGACCGGCGAATCGACGGTGGTGGATAAAACCACCGACGCGCTGAAAGGCGAGCTGCCGCTGGGGGACCGGATCAACATGGTGTTTTCCGGAACAACCATCAGCGGCGGCGGTGGCGTCGGCGTGGTGACGGCGACCGGACAGGATACGGAACTCGGGCACATCAACCAGATGATGGCGGGCATCGAGAAGCACCGCACGCCGCTGCTGGTGCAGATGGATAAACTGGGTAAAGCGATCTTCGTCATTATCCTTGCCATGATGGCGGCGCTGTTTGTCTTCAGCCTGGCCCTGCGCGATATCCCAATGGGTGAGCTGCTGCTGTCGCTGATTAGCCTGGCCGTGGCGGCTGTTCCGGAAGGGCTACCGGCGATTATCTCGATCATTCTCTCTCTCGGTGTGCAGGCGATGGCGCGCAAACACGCCATTATCCGCAAGCTCCCGACGGTAGAAACGCTGGGGGCGATGACCGTGGTCTGTTCGGATAAAACCGGGACGCTGACCATGAACGAAATGACGGTCAAAGCGATTATCACCGCCGACTGTTGCTACCGGGTTGAGGGTGACAGCTATGAGCCGCAGGGCAATATCTATCTGGAAGGCAGCGATGAGCCGGTGCAGATTCATGCCGGGAGCGTGCTGGAAACGTATCTGCGCACGATTGACCTGTGTAACGACAGCCAGTTGGTTAAGGACGCACGCGGCCTGTGGGGCATCACCGGCGGGCCGACCGAAGGGGCGTTAAAAGTGCTGGCGGCAAAGGCAAACCTGCCGTCGGTTGAGACACAACTGGTCGCCAAAATTCCGTTTGATTCACAGTACAAGTACATGGCGACGCACCAGAAAATCGACAATGTCGAGCGTGTGCTGATAACCGGCGCGCCGGACGTGATTTTCGCCATGTGTCGTGAGCAGATGACAAAGCAGGGCGCGGCACCGTTCGAGCGTCAGTATTGGGAGGATGAAATCTCCCGCTTCGCCAGTCAGGGGTTGCGTATGGTTGCCGCCGCCTGTAAACCGGCGCAGGCCGATCGCACGACGCTGACCCACGACGATCTGCGTGAGGGCCTGATATTCCTCGGTATTGCCGGGATGATGGACCCACCGCGTCCGGAAGCGATTGACGCTATTCATGCCTGTCAGACCGCCGGGATCCGCGTGAAAATGATCACCGGGGATCACCCGCAAACGGCGATGAGCATCGGCCAGATGCTGGGGATCACCAACAGCACGCAGGCGATGACCGGCTACCAGCTGGAGCACATGGATGATGCCGAGCTGGCGAAGGCCGCCGTGGAGTACGATATTTTTGCCCGCACCAGCCCGGAGCATAAGCTGCGGTTGGTCAAGGCACTGCAGGATACCGGCGAAGTTGTCGGCATGACCGGCGATGGCGTAAACGATGCCCCGGCGCTCCGCCAGGCCGACGTTGGCATTGCTATGGGCATCAAAGGTACCGAAGTGACCAAAGAGGCGGCCGACATGGTGCTGACGGACGACAACTTCGCCACCATCGCCAGCTCGGTGAAAGAGGGGCGTCGTGTCTACGACAACCTGAAGAAAACGATTCTGTTTATTATGCCGACCAACCTGGCGCAGGGGCTGCTGATCATTATTGCCCTGCTGGCGGGGAATATTATTCCGCTGACGCCGGTGTTGATTCTGTGGATGAACATGGCGACCTCCGCCACGCTCTCCTTCGGTCTCGCTTTCGAAGCCGCCGAGCGCAACGTCATGAACCGCCCACCGCGGAAAACGGGCCAGCACGTGATGGATGCCTTCGCCGTCTGGCGTGTCGCTTTCGTCGGGACCATGATTGCCGTCGCCGCCTTTATTCTTGAGGCCTGGCTGGCACCGCGCGGCCATAGTGCTGAGTTTATCCGCACCGTGCTGTTGCAGATGCTGGTAACCGCCCAGTGGGTGTACATGATTAACTGCCGCAGCAGCGAGAGCTTCTCGTTGAATAAAGGCCTGCTGCGTAACAAAGGCATCTGGCTGGTCAGCGGCGTGCTTCTGCTCCTGCAGCTGGCGATTATCTACCTGCCGTTTATGCAGACGATGTTTGGCACCGAATCGCTGCCGCTGCGCTACTGGCTCATTACCCTGGCGATTGGCATCGTGATGTTCCTGGTGGTGGAAGTCGAAAAACGTCTGACCCGCCCGTTACGTAAAACCGCCTGATTTGCCCGGCGTCTCTCTCCGTCAGGGGAGGGACGCCGCACCGCCAGCAAGGAATCCCGATGAAAAATATTTTGCGCCTGGTCTTACTGACCTTTGGCCTGGCAGGCTGCGCCCTGACGGCCACCGCCGCACCCGCCATCCCGGTCCGCGCGACCGCCGTTCAGCTTCTACCGCATGTGGCTGAACGCCCACTTCCCGGTCGTATTGAGGCGATTCATGACGTGGAGATCCGCGCACGTACGGAGGGGGCGATTCTGCAACGCCATTTTCAGGACGGACAGTACGTTAAGAAGGGCGAGCGGCTGTTCACCCTCGATGACGCGCAGCCTCGGGCCGCGCTGGCGCTCGCTGAGGCTGAACTGAAAAGTACCCAGGCCTCGTTGCGTCAGGCCCAGCAGCTGCTGACCCGCTATCAGCAGCTGAAAAATAACCACTCTATCAGCCGCAACGATGTCGATAACGCCCGGATGCAGCGCGATGTTGCCGCCGCCGCCGTGGAGCAGGCGAAGGCACGCGTTACGACGCAGCAAATTACGCTGGATTATACCCGTATCGATTCCCCGGTGAGCGGGCGTATCGGTCACAGCCGCTTTCATGTCGGCAGCCTGGTGGGGCCCACCAGCGGAATGCTGGTCGATATCGTGCAGCTCGATCCGATTCGCGTCTCGTTCGCCTTAGACGAAGCCGCTTTTTACAGTAAAGCCGGGCAGCATGCCGATATTGGCGCGCTGAAGCAGGCGTGGCTGGCGCAGATTGAACCCGACGGTCAGCGGGAAGATGGCGTGCTGACTTCGGTCGATAACCGGATCGATACTCGCACCGCCAGCGTAGTGCTGCGCGCTGAATTCGCCAATCCGCAGCATCGCCTGCTGCCAGGCGGCAACGTGCCGGTGATCCTTCGTCCACGGCAGTCGCCGGAGAGCCTGATGATCCCGGTTACTGCCGTCCAGCAGGATGCTCAGGGGTTCTATAGCTGGGTTATTGCGGAAAATAACACCGTCGCGCTGCGACGTTTGACGTCCGGCGGCCAACAGGGACAGCAGTTTGTGGTGGCTGACGGTCTGCAAGCGGGCGAGCGCGTGGTGACGGAAGGCGCGCAGCGTCTGCGTGACGGCGCATCCGTTCAACTGCTGAAATAAGGAAGGAGAAGGGATGCTGACGTTTTTTATTCGTCGCCCGCGTTTTGCGATGGTGATTGCGCTGCTGATGACCTTTATCGGCGCGGTGTCGCTGAAGCTGATTCCGGTCGAGCAATATCCTCAGATCACGCCGCCGGTGGTCAACGTCAGCGCCAGCTGGCCGGGCGCCAGCGCGGCGGACGTCGCGGAGGCCATCGCCGCGCCGCTGGAGACCCAGCTCAACGGCGTTGACCATATGCTGTATATGGAGTCCACCAGTTCCGATGAAGGTACCTACAGCCTGAGCCTGACCTTTGCCGCGGGAACCGATGCCGATTTGGCGGCGATTGACGTACAAAACCGCGTATCGCAGGCCCTGTCGCAGCTCCCCGCCGATGCACAGCAGAACGGGGTGCAGGTGCGTAAGCGGGCGAGCAATCTGCTGATGGGCGTCAGCCTGTACTCGCCGCTGGAAACGCTCTCTCCGCTGTTCGTCAGCAACTACGCCAGTACCCAGGTGCGCGAAGCGCTGGCCCGCCTGCCGGGGGTAGGTGAGGTACAGATGTTTGGCGCCCGGGACTACAGCATGCGGGTGTGGCTGCGTCCCGATCGCATGAACGCACTGAACGTGACGGCCGATGATATCGCCCAGGCGCTGCGCGAGCAGAATGTGCAGGGGGCGGCCGGGCAGGTGGGCACGCCGCCGGTGTTCAACGGCCAGCAGCAGACGCTGACCATCAACGGTATTGGTCGCCTGAGTGATGCGGAAAGCTTCAGCCAGATAGCGATCCGCAGCGGTGAACAGGGCCAGCTGGTTCGCCTCGCCGAAGTCGCCACCCTTGAGCTGGGGGCGCGAAGCTACAGTTCTGGCGCACAGCTGAACGGGAAAGACTCCGCGTATCTCGGTATCTATCCGACGCCAACCGCCAACGCCCTGCAGGTCGCTGACGCGGTACGCACCGAACTGACCCGCCTGCACAGCCGCTTTCCGGCGGATCTGACCTGGGAGGTAAAATTCGATACCACCCGCTTTGTGGCGGCAACGATCAAAGAGATTGGCGTCTCGCTGGCGTTGACCCTGCTGGCGGTGGTCGTGGTGGTGTCGCTGTTCCTGCAGAGCTGGCGGGCCACGCTGATTGTCACGCTGGCAATCCCGGTGTCGCTGATTGGTAGCTTTGCCGTGCTGTATTTGCTGGGCTATAGCGCCAATACGCTGAGTTTATTCGCTATTATTCTCGCCCTGACCATGGTGGTGGATGACGCCATCGTCGTGGTGGAGAGCGTTGAAACCCATCTGGCGGAAGGCACCGGGCGCGCGGAGGCGACCGCGCTGGCGCTGCGTCAAATCGCCGGGCCGGTTATCGCTACCACCCTGGTACTGCTGGCGGTGTTTGTACCGGTGGCGCTGCTGCCGGGGATCGTCGGCGAGCTGTATCGGCAGTTTGCCGTCACTCTGTCGACGGCGGTGACGGTATCGAGCATTGTCGCACTTACCCTGACGCCGGCACTGTGCGCGCTGTTGCTACGCCCGCGACCTGCCCAGCCTGCTGCTCTCTGGCGGGCATTCAACCGCGCCCTGGAAACGGTGCGTGACGGCTACGGTGCGCTGGTCGGACGGATGAACCGTCGTCCGTGGCTGGCGCTGGCGGCAACAGCAGCGGCCGCCGGCCTGGTGGCCTTCAGCTTTAGTCAAATGCCTAAAGGCTTTCTGCCCCAGGAGGATCAGGGCTATTTCTTCGCCAGCGTGCAACTGCCGGAAGCGGCGTCGCTGGAGCGTACCGAAGCGGTGATGACCGAGGCGCGTACGCTGCTGCTGGCCAATCCTGCGGTTGAGGATGTGATTCAGGTGTCCGGTTTTAACATTCTCAACGGCACCAGCGCGTCCAACGGCGGATTTATCTCGGTGATGTTGAAAGACTGGCATCAGCGGCCGCCACTGAATGCGGTAATGGGCAAACTACAGGGTCAGTTGATGGGGCTGCCGGAAGCGACGATTATGACCTTTGCGCCGCCTACGTTACCAGGGCTGGGTAACGCGTCCGGCTTCAATTTACGTATTCTGGCGCAGGCCGGGCAATCGTCGGCGGAGCTGGAGCAGGTGACGCAGCAGGTGCTGCGAATGGCGAACCAGCATCCGCAGCTGAGCCAGGTGTTTACGACCTGGAGCAGCAACGTTCCGCAGCTGACGCTCAACGTTGACCGCGACCAGGCCGCACGGCTGGACGTGCCGGTATCGCGGATTTTCAACAGCCTGCAAACGGCGTTTGGCGGCACCCGCGTTGGAGATTTCAGCATCAACAATCGCGTCTACCCGGTCGTGGTACAAAACGAGATGCAGTGGCGCGAGCGGGCGGAACAGATAGGCGAGCTGTATGTTCGCAGTCATCACGGCGAGCGGATTCGGCTGAGTAATCTGGTGACCATTACCCCAAGCGTCGGCGCGCCGTTTATTCAGCAGTACAACCAGTTCCCGTCGGTGTCGGTGAGCGGCTCCGCGGCGCAGGGCGTCAGCAGCCGCACGGCGATGGCGGTGATGGAGCAAATTCTGCTGTCGAATTTGCCGCAGGGATATGATTATGCGTGGAGCGGCATATCCTGGCAGGAGCAGCAGACCGGTAATCAGGCTATCTGGATCGTGCTGGCGGCGGTGGCGATGGCGTGGCTGTTCCTCGTCGCCCAATATGAAAGCTGGACGCTGCCGGCAAGCGTGATGCTGTCGGTGCTGTTTGCTATCGGCGGGGCGCTGCTGTGGCTATGGATAGCCGGCTATGCCAACGATGTATACGTACAGATAGGGCTGGTGTTGCTCATTGCGCTGGCGGCGAAAAATGCGATTCTGATCGTCGAGTTTGCCCGCGCTAAACGCGAAGAGGGGATGTCGGTGGTGGATGCCGCCCGCGAGGGGGCCACCCGGCGTTTTCGGGCGGTGCTGATGACCGCCGTCTCTTTTATTATCGGCATTATGCCGATGATGCTCGCCACCGGCGCCGGGGCGCAGAGTCGACGGATTATCGGCACCACGGTGTTCAGCGGCATGCTGGTGGCGACGGTTATCGGTATTGTGTTTATTCCGTCACTGTTCGTGTTATTCCAGCGCCTGCGCGAGTGGGGGCATCGGCGGATGTAGGTTCGACACGTTAGCTTTTCCCGGCCAGCGCTACGCTGCGCCGGGTTCAGAGCAGCAACATAAAGAGAGGCAATCATAAACACCGCGCCCGATAAAAATCGGCTATTTCGATTCCACGGTAATCATGGTGACGAAGGGATGATACTGCCACGGCACGCCGCCGCCTTGCTGGTACATTCTGGAAATGGTGCCGTCGAGATAGAGCATCTGGCGAACGTTAAGTTTTGACTGCGCGTAGCAGGCGAAATCGTAGAAGTTGGTTTCGCGTTCGCTGAGCATAAAAATGACCTGGCCCTGCCGGGTGATACCGACGCCATTGCGCAGCTTGCGCGAGCTGGCGGACGGCTTCAGGCGCCAGTTTATCTTACCGTTTTCAATCAGCATTGGCCCGGACTGTACCGCGTAGGTGATTGCCGGTGATGGCTTGTATTTATCGATGCTGGCGATCCCCGCTTTTTGCCCCTCAAGATAAAACACTCCGCCGGGGCGGATAAAAAAGTTGCCGCCGCCGGAGGCGCGGTTAAGCGGGACCTTTTGCACGCCCTTTTCGATATACAGCCCCAGTGGCTCATCGTTTTTTGCGTAAATACCGCCGTTCATCGCCATCTGCACACGCCCATCCTGATTGATTCCTGCCAGCAGGGCACGCAGCGATCCAAAGGCCTCGCCATCTGCTTTTTTCCAGTACATCACAATGCGCTCGCGCTGCGGATTAACGGCATAGCTTTGCAGCGACAACGACGGGTCGGTGAGGGTGCACTTTCCGCTGGCAACGGCGGGCAGAGAGACGATCAACAGCGCTGGCAGAAGATGCGGGAAGCGCAGAGGCATAGCGACGTTCCTTGTGGTGCCGCAAACATGAGCGGCGAAACAGACAGAGGCAGCAGTATACCTTTTTACCGCACTATGCCTTCGGATTTCGCCGCGCTGTTAAACCAGACCGGTTGGTACGTCGCCGGGATAGGGGAGGCTGCTCACCCCAGTTGGGCCAGCTGGTGGCACAAAACCTCGACGCCGGGTTCTATCGCATCGGGATTGATCGCGTGAAAGCCCATGCGGAAGAAGTTACCCGGCGGGCTGGCGTTGAGAAAATGACGCGCGCCGGGCTCAATCAGTACTCCGGCGTGGGCGGCGCGCCAGGTCAGCTGCTGGGTATTAATCTGTTCCGGCGTCGCCAGCCAAAAAGCATTGGCATGCTCACTCCCGGGAATAATCCGGCACTCCGGCAGGTAGTTATGCAGCGCATTATTCAGACGCTCCCAGCGCTGCGCGGAATCGTAGTGGTAGCGCCGCAGATGGGTTTCATAGTGCCCCTGGGCAAGGAAGTGGGCCATCTGATACTGAATATTGGTGGGCGGGTGGCGGTAAATCAGCCGCCGCAGCGCACGTGCTTCATCAATCAGGTCCGGGTCGGCGACCATAAAACCCAGCCGCAGGCCGGGAGACAGCGCTTTCGACAGGCTGCTGACGTAGATCACCCGCCCGCTGCGATCGCTGGCTTTTAATGCCGGTAGCGGGTTCAGCATAAAATTGCTTTCCGAATCGTAATCATCTTCGATGATCACCGCATCATGGCGGGTTGCATGCTCCAGCAGCTGGCTGCGCCGCGCCTGGCTCATTGCCACCCCCGTCGGCACCTGGTGGCCGGGGGTGACGTAGTAATAATCGCAGGGAGTATCGTCAAGCACGATCCCTTCTTCGTCTACCGGATGTGGCACGATATCGGCGTCTGCCAGCAGGAAGGTATTAATTGCCTCGCGAAAGCAGGGGTTCTCTACGCCGACCCGGGTCTTTGACGACATCAGCAGGCGGGTGAGCAGGTAGAGCGCGTTTTGCGAACCGAGCGTAATCAGAATCTCATCTGCCGCAGCGACGATGCCGCGCTTAGGCAACACCCGGGTGCGGATCTGCTCTATCAGCATCGGTACGTCCTGGTCGATATGATCGACGACCCAGGCCGGATCGCGCACGCCGCCGTGCAGCCAGTTGGCCGCCGAGCGCCAGGTGGTCAGCGGAAACTGGCGGGTATCCGGCTGGCCATAGATAAACTGATAGCGGTAGTTCATCCAGCCGGCGGGTTTCAGAATCGACTCCTGCTGGCTGGGGGTAATTTGCAGCCGCGTGCCCCAGCGTGGTGCAGCACATTCGCTATCCGGTGCACCCGGCACGGTGACAGAGGCGGCGGCGTGCTGATAGTCGGGATGCAGATAGTACCCGCTGCGCGGGCGGCTGATGAGATAGCCTTCGCTGACCAGACTTTCAAAAACCAGCGCCGTGGTATTGCGCGACACCCGTAGCTGGCTGGCCAACTGGCGGCAGGAGGGCAACGGCGTGTCGGCGGAAAAAATGCCGCTCAGAATGGCGTTAACCAACGTCTCCCGCACCTGTTCCTGTAAACCGCGACGTTGGTCGAACTCGACGTGCAAAAGGTGACGGATCATGCGGGGCTCCTTACGTGAAATCTCTCTACACCCTGCAGCAAATTCCATACCACCCTGAGGAAGACTGACACAGTGACGCAGCCAAACTGGCTCTATCCGGAAAACAAAAACGCTCCCTACAGTAAAAACGCATTCATTAGTCGCGGACCGGAGTTTCCGTCGGCACAAATTTTGCAAAACCTTTTCATGTTCGGGAATGAACACGTCTGGCGAATTAATTAGGGGTGGATTGATGAAAAAATCGTTGGGTTCAATGTGTCTGGGCGCCGTTATGGCGATGGCTTTTTCTTATCACGCAGCAGCAGCGGATCTCCCGGACATCGAAAAGTCCGGCACCCTGAAAGTCGCGACCGAAGATGATTACGCGCCGTTTAACTTTATGAATAACGGCCAGGCCGATGGTTTTAACAAAGATATGCTGGAGGAGTTGCGCAAATATGCCAAATTCCACGTCGACCAGAGCATCCTGCCATGGACCGGCCTGTTAGCGGCAGTCTCTACCGGCCAGTACGATATGGCGTTAACCGGCGCGGTGATTACCGACGATCGGCTGAAGGTGTTTGACTTCACGCCACCCTGGGCCTCGGCACAGCACTATTTTGTGAAACGTGCTGGCGATAACTCCCTTAACACCATCGCCGATTTAAGCGGTAAAAAAGTGGGCCTGCAGGCGGGGAGTGCGCTGCTGGCGCGACTGCCAGAGTTGAAAGCGATGCTGGAAAAAACCGGTGGCAAGCTTGGGCCAGTGGTGGAGTATCCCTCCTACCCGGAAGCCTACGCCGACCTGGCTAATAAGCGCCTTGATTACGTGATTAACGTGGTTATCTCGGTCAACGATCTGGCGAAAGCCAAACCGAAGGTCTTTGCCAAAGGGCTGGCGGTATCCGGCCCGGGCTATATGGCCTGGCCCATTCCGAAAAGCTCACCGCAGCTTTTGGCCTATATGACCAAATTTATGAATCATATGCGCGAAACTGGCAAGCTTGCTGAGCTGCAGAAAAAATGGTTTGGCGAAACCTACGATAACCTCCCGACAGAAGCGATTACCAGTCCGGAACAGTTCCACAAACTGGCAGGTTTTTAACCTTTCGCGGCGGATCGCCGCCGCGGTTTTAATCCAAAGGAGGGCCATATGGATGCAATTTCCTGGCAGTTACTGATTGAAGGCGCATGGACGACCCTCTGGATTTCGGCCATCGCCATCACGTTTGGGGTGGTGATTGGTCTGCTGATAGCCCTGGTGCGGATGCTGCGTATCCCGATTGTTGACCAGCTGCTGGTGGTCTATATCAGCCTGGCGCGCGCCACGCCGCTGGTGACGCTGGTGCTGTTTCTATTTCTCTCGCTGCCAACGGTGGGGATTAATCTCGACAAAAACGTGGCGGCAATCGTGGCCCTGACCCTGAACACTTCGGCCTTTAACGCCGAAATCTGGCGTAACGCGTTTCGCACGTTCCCCCGTGAGCAGCGCGAGGCTGCGGAATCCGTGGGGATGCGCCGCTGGGCCTATTTTCGCCACATCATGCTGCCGCAGATGTGGATCGAGAGCCTGCCGGCGCTGGTGAATGAAATGTCTTTCCTGATCAAAGGCAGCCCGGCGATTGCGGTGATCGGTGTGGTTGATTTAACTCGCGTAACTAACCGTATCTCATCCGTCACCTATGAACCCCTGTCGCCGATCCTCGCGGCGGGCCTGCTTTACGTCGTGATAATCGGCATGCTGCTGAAGCTGCAGGGGCTGGCGGAACGTAAAGCGAAACGCCTGGCGCGATAACAACGGGAGGATCTATGAATCAGTGGGCTATTATCTGGTCAGCGCGCGACAGCTTTATTTCCGGCCTGATCGCCACTCTTGAGCTATTTATTCTGGCCGCCGTCGTGGGGCTAATCATTGGTATTATGTTGTGCTATTTGACCGAATACCAAAAGCGATGGCTGAACCGCGTCATTATCGGTTTTGTCAGCCTGATGCGCGCCATTCCATTTTTAATCCTCGCCTATCTGCTCTATTACGGCCTGCCGGAGATAGGGATCAGTATGGATGCCTGGACCGCAGGCCTGGTTGCGCTGATTTTTTACCACGGTGCCTATTTCTTTGAAATCTTGCGCAGCCAGCGGCGGGTATTTTCCGCCGGGTATATTGAGGCCGCGGTGGCTCAGGGGTTCTCTCGCTACCAGATCTACCGGCGGATTATTTTGCCGAATATCGTCTCGTCGGCACTGCCGCTGCTGGGCAATCAGCTGATTATTTGTCTGAAGGATACCGCTTTTCTGAGCATTATCACCGTTCAGGAGATTACCGCGGCGGCCAACAGTGTCCAGGCAACCTGGTTTATCCCGTTTAACGCCTTTATCGTCGCGATTGCACTCTACTGGGCAATCAGCATTTTGCTGGAGTTGCTGATTAAGCGACTGAGCGCCCTCGGAGCCAGAAGAGGAATGAGCCATGCCTGATATGACTGCAGTGAGCATTAAAAACGTCTCCAAACAGTTTGATAATATTGAAGTACTGCGCGACATCAACCTGACCGTCGAAAAAGGGTCGGTGGTCAGTATTCTGGGCTCGTCGGGTTCTGGCAAATCGACGCTGCTGCGCTGCATGAACTGGCTGGAACAGCCGGATCGCGGCGAGATCCATATCGGTGGCCAGCGGTTGGGTTTTGATGACCAGAATGGCAAGGCCATGTCTCACCGTCAGCTGTCGAAGATTCGCGAGCGAGTGGGCATGGTGTTCCAGAGTTTTAATCTGTGGCCGCACCTGACCGTACAGCAGAATGTCAGCGAAGCGCTGCTCCATGTTAAAGGGATGAAACGCGAGGAGGCGTATGCGATAGCCTTGCAGCAGCTGGAAAAAGTCGGGATGGCGCACAAAGCCGATGCCTGGCCGATTACCCTCTCCGGCGGGCAGAAGCAGCGGGTGGCGATTGCCCGGTCGCTGGCGATGTCGCCGGAAGTGATTCTGTTTGACGAACCGACGTCGGCGCTGGATCCCGAACTGGTTAACGAAGTGCTGGGGGTGATGAAGGCGCTGGCGGCAGAAGGGTACACCATGGTGGTGGTCACTCACGAGATGGACTTTGCCCGTCAGGTGTCGGATGAGGTGGTGTTTCTCGAAAAAGGGCTGTTGATTGAGAAGGCGCCGCCGGAGAAGTTCTTCACCAACCCGGACTCCGAACGCGTTCGCCAGTTTTTGCAAAGCAGTCGGTAATATGTTGTTGAGGGACGGAATACGGAGGTGAAAGAAACCCCTGTATGCCGTCCCGAAGGCGGCGCGTGGCGCCAGTACGGGCGACCAGACTACCAAAACGACGAAAACCTCAATCCCGGTCAATGGCGAACGGCTGCCAGGCCTGGCGTACCGGCATCACTTCTACGCGGTTGATGTTCATATGATCCGGCAGGGTGGCGATATAAAACATCTGCCCGGCGATATCCTGCGCGCTCAAAGGCGTGGTGCCGCGATAGAGATTATCGGACGCGGCCTGGTCGCCTTTGGTGCGTACGAGGGTGAATTCCGTCTCGGCAATTCCCGGAGCCAGGTCGGTTACCCGCACCCCGGTACCGAGTAAATCACAGCGCAGGTTGTAGCTGAACTGCTTCACAAATGCTTTGCTGGCGCCGTAAACGTGGCTGCCCGGATAGGGCCACTGGCCGGCAATAGAGCCGATATTGATGATACTGGCGCCGGCACCGTGCTGAATTAACGTCGGCAGCAGCGCGTGGGTGACGTTGACCAGACCGGTGACGTTGGTATCGATCATTGTTTTCCAGTCCTGTAGATCGACCTTCTGCGCCGGCTGAGGTGCCAGCGCCAGGCCGGCGTTGTTAATCAGCGTTTTGACATCGGCAAAGGCGGCGGGCAGCGCCGCCACTGCGGCTTCAACGGCCTCGCTATCGCGGACGTCAAGCTCGATAATATGTACCGGCACCAGCGGACTCAGCCGGTCATACAGCTTTTCCAGACGCGCCAGACGACGCCCGCTCAGCACCAGCGACCAGCCCGCCTCGGCAAACACCTGTGCCGCTGCTTCCCCAAAACCAGAGGTTGCTCCGGTAATAAACACCACGTTGTTGGTCGTCATTTCACTCTCCTGTGCGCATTGTTCTCCTCACTATAAAAACGGCGCCCGCCCCGACACAGGGCCAGTTGTCAGGTGGCGTTGTGACACGGTGTCACAACCTTTTCAAGCGACTGGCTCTATCCCTTTTTCCTCAGCGCGACCAATGATGGAGCCAACAACAACGACATCAGAGGGCAGGGTATGAAGCTGGCAATACAGAACGATGTAACGGTAAGCAACGATGAAGTACGCCAACTGGATCGCGCTTATGTCTTTCATTCGTGGTCGGTACAGGGCAACGTCAACCCGCTGGTGATTGCCGGAGCCAGAGGCTGCGAGCTGTGGGATTATGAAGGCAAAACCTACCTTGATTTCAGCAGCCAGCTGGTTAACGTCAACATCGGCTACCAGCACCCTCGCGTGCTGGCGGCGATGAAAGCGCAGCTGGAGGAACTGGTGACGATTGCGCCGGCGACCGCCAACCTCGCCCGTGGTGAAGCGGCGAAACGCATTGTCGAGCTGGCGCCGGAAGGCTTTAGCAAGGTGTTCTTTACCAATGCCGGTGCCGATGCCAATGAGAATGCCATTCGCATGGCGCGGCTGTATACCGGACGCGATAAAGTGCTGTCGGCCTATCGTTCATACCACGGCAATACCGGAAGTGCGATTGCGGCTACCGGAGACTGGCGCCGCGTGCCGAATGAATATTCTCGCGGCCACGTTCATTTTTTCAACCCGTACCTCTATCGCAGCGAATTTAATGCCGCGACGGAAGAAGAGGAGTGCCAGCGCGCGCTGGCACATTTACGCAGAATGATTGAATGCGAAGGCCCTGGCGCCATTGCCGCCATTCTGCTGGAGTCGATTCCCGGTACCGCCGGCATTCTGGTGCCGCCTGACGGCTATATGCAAGGCGTTCGCGCGCTGGCCGATGAGTTTGGTATCGTGCTGATCCTTGATGAGGTGATGTCCGGGTTTGGCCGTACCGGGAGCTGGTTTGCCTTCGAACAAGATGGCGTAGTGCCGGACCTGGTGACCTTTGCCAAAGGGGTTAATGCCGGGTACGTGCCCGCGGGCGGCGTGCTGATAAGCGACCCGATTGCCCGTTATTTTGACGACCATTTCTTTGCCGGCGGTCTGACCTATTCCGGCCATCCGCTGGCGATGGCGGCGATTGTGGCCACCATTGACGCCATGAAAGAGGAAAAAATCGTCGAAAACGCGGCGCAGATGGGGAATCACGTCCTGCGTTCTGGGCTGGAAGCGCTGGCGGAAAAACATGCGATCATCGGCCATGTCCGCGGCCGTGGCCTGTTCCAGGCGCTGGAAATGGTCAGCGACCGCCAACGTAAAACGCCGCTGACCGCAGCGGATATGGCGGCAATTAAGGGGGCGTTAACCGAAGCCGGTCTGCTGGCCTTTGTGGTGGAAAACCGCATTCACGTGGTGCCACCGTGCACCATCAGCGCCGAACAGATTGCGCAAGGGCTGGCGATTTTCGACAGCGTACTCGCCCGCTTTGCCAGTCTGGCGAAATAAAGCGGTAATGCCTGAACCGGGCTACGGTCGATGCGTAGCCCGGTCAGCGTGGCGCCAGCGGGTCAGCCCATCCGGTGATCGCCACTGACCAGCGCTTCACGATTGAAGAAGCGCTGGATCACGCCTTCTGCCATAAATGCCGCCCGATCCGACATATGGGCAATCACATCAGCATCATGGCTGACCAGCAGATAGGTCATACCGTGCTCCTGCTTCAACCGGTTCAACAGATTGAGAATCTCCGCCTGCACCGACATATCCAGCGCTGAGGTAGGTTCATCGAGTAGCAGGATCTGCGGGCGCAGCAGCAGCGCGCGCGCAATTGCCACGCGCTGGCGCTGGCCGCCGGAAAGCTGATGCGGATAGCGACGCGCGGCATCGGCGGGAAGCCCCACCTGCTCGAGCGCGGTATCGACCCGCTGCTGGATGGCGTCGAGACCATGGATTTTCAGCGGCTCGGCCAGGGTTCGCCACAGCGTATGGTTGGGGTGCAAAGACGCGTAGGGATCCTGAAACACCATCTGCACGTTGCGGCGCAGCTCGCCCTGAAAACGAACGCCGGGCGTTATCGCCTTCCCGAACAGCTGAACGCTGCCGCGCCATTCGCGCTGTAGCCCGGCGAGAACCCGCAGAATCGTGGATTTTCCGCAGCCGGAGGCGCCAATCAGGCTGAAAGTTTCCCCGGCCTCGACGTCGAAGCTGGCGGCGGAAACCGCCGTTTTTTCAGCAAAAATCACCTGTAATGCGTCGAGATTAACGACTGCCATGCGCCGCCTCCGTAAAGTCCTGCGTTCTGTCGAGGGTGGGGAGCATCTCGCCGTAAGTGCTCGCATCAGGACGGCAGGTCCACAGCGTACGGGTGTAGGGATGCGTAGCCTGGGGTAGTTCGCGGGCGGGCATCTCATCAACCTGCGCGCCCTGATACATCACCAGCACCCGATGGCAATGCTCCGCTACCAGCGGCAGATCGTGGCTGATCAGCAGCATCGCCATTTGCCGCTGTTCGCACTGTTCCACCAGCAGTTCGAGGATCTGATTGCGCAGACGGGAATCGAGTGCCGAGGTGGGTTCGTCGGCAATCAGCACTTTCGGGTTATTCAACAGCGCGATGGCGATCATCACCCGCTGCCCCATCCCGCCGGAGAGTTCGCCGGGATAGCGGTTGAGCACGGGCAAATCGAGGCCGACGGCGGCAACGGCGGCTTTTACCGCCTCCAGCCGCGCGCGGCGACTCAGGCGCTGATGCAGCGTTAACGCTTCTTCCAGCTGCGCCTGAATGTTCTGTACCGGGTTCAGCGCATAGCGCGGATCCTGCAATACCATGGCAATATCGTTGCCGCGAAGGGCACGCCAGCCGCGGTCGTTGAGGCTCAGAAGATCGTGCCCCAGAACGGTCAGCGTCTCTGCACTGACCACGCCCGGCCTGCGCACCAGCCCCATCAGAGCGCGAGCGGTCATCGATTTGCCTGAACCGGATTCGCCCACCAGCGCCAGCCGCTCGTTGCCGAGCGTAAAGCTGACGTTATTGACCACCCGGGCGGAGGGGTAGTCGATGCTGAGACCTTGAACGGTGAGTCGGTTATCAGTCATGTTGCGGCTCCAGAACATCGCGCAGGCCGTCGCCCAGCAGGTTAAATGCCAGGCTGGCTATCAGGATCACGGCACCAGGTGCGGCGGCAATCCACCACTGATCGAAAATGACCTGCATCCCGTCGGCAATCATTGCGCCCCATTCCGCCATCGGAGGACGAGCGCCAAGACCAAGGAAGCCCAGTCCGGCGGCGGCGAGAATAATCCCCGCCAGATCCAGCGCCAGACGCACGATTGCGGAAGGCAGACACAGCGGCAAAATATGGCCAATCAGCAGCCGCCAGCCGCGAATGCCCATCATCTCCGCCGCCGCCAGATAATCGCTATGGCGCAGACGCTGAATTTCACTCCGCGCCTGACGGGCATAGGCGGGCCAGGTGGTGAGCGCCAGCGCTAGCGCGCCGTTAACCAGCCCCGGACCCAACATGGCGACAAAGGCAAATGCGAGGATCAGGCGCGGCATTGACATCACCACGTCGGTAAAACGCATTAAAATGCGCTCCAGCCAGCCACCGTAATAGCCGGAAAGAATGCCTACCAGCAGGCCGGCGGGCAGGGTGATCAGGGTGACTAACGCCACCAGGCCCAGCGCCGGACGCGCGCCATAAATCAGGCGAGAAAGCTGGTCGCGACCGTAGCTGTCGGTGCCGAGCCAGTGCTGCGCACCGGGCCCTTGCAACCGCGCGGCAGCATCCTGCCAGTTAGGGTCGAGTGGCGCCAGCCACGGGGCGAACAGCGCCACCAGCATGAGCAACACGATGATGATCAGCCCGCAAAAAGCGGCGGGGGAACGGCGAAGGCGCCGCAAAAACAGATAGGCGGGCATCAGCGTATCCTCGGGTCGGTCAACCGCACCAGCAGATCGGTGAGGTTATTAATGAAGACAAAGCTGGCGCCAATGAGCAGCGTACCGCCCATGATGGCGGTGGTATCGCCGGCAAACAGCGCGGTGGTCAGGTAGCGACCAATACCTGGCCAGGAGAAGACGGTTTCCGTGAGCACCGCCCCTTCCAGCATGGAGGTCCAGGCCAGGGCGATGACCGTGAGCAGGGTGCCGCGAATATTGGGGAGCACGTGGCGCAGCAGAATCGTCATTTCGCTGGCACCTTTGGCGCGCGCCAGCAGGATGTACTCTTTGTTCATCTCGCTGAGGCAGGCGGACCGGGTCAGGCGGGTGATGCTGGCCAGTGAATAATATCCCAGCAGCAGCACCGGCAGCAGCAGGTGGCCGAGGGCATTCTTGAAGGCCTCTTTATCGCCGGAGAGCCAGGTATCAATCAGCACGAAGCCGGTTCGCGGCTCGACGGTATATTGATAGATATCGTCCAGCCGACCGGGACCCGGCGTCCACTGTAATTTGGCATAGAACAGCGCCAGCATCAGCAGCCCGAGCCAGAAAATGGGTACCGAGTTACCGACCAGGGTAAAGGTGCGTACCGCCAGATCCCACGGAGAACCCGCGTAACGAGCGCACAACACCCCGGCACTGACCCCGAGTAACGCACCGACGATCAGCGCCAGCGTGGCCAGTTCGAGGGTGGCGGGAAAGGTGGCGAGCAGGTCGTGCAGCACCGGCTGGCCGGTAGAGCTGGCCGTGCCGAGGTCGCCGTGGGCCAGATTGACCAGATAGTGCCAGAACTGCACCGGCAGCGAGCGATCGAGCCCGAGCTGGTGGCGAACCTGATCGTAGGTGGACTGGCTGGCATGATCGCCGACGATTTGTAGCACCCGGTCAACCGGCGACAGCGCCGAAAGCGCGAACGTGACGAGCAACAGGCCGAAGAGCGTGAGCAGCAGGGTAAGCAGCCCCTGAAGCACGCGAGTGGAAAGATGTGGCATGGAAAAATCTCTTCATACCGGGTGGCGGTGTCGCCTTACCCGGCCTACAAAAAACGAGAACGTAGGCCGGGTAGCGCAACGCCACCCGGCAACAAGGGACATTACTTGGTGACGTTATCGTACCAGACCATATCGGCGTTGAGGCCCTGCTGATAGCCTTTGACGTTATCGCGGACCACGATCTGAGTTTTCCCCTGATCAACAAACACATACGGTGAACTGCGCTGTAACTCTTCCTGCATTTTCTTATACAGATCAAGACGTTTTGCCGGATCGGCTTCGGCGACCGCGGCCTGGGTTTCTTTATTCAGCTGCGGGATCTGCCAGCCGTTGAGACCGGCAACGGTGCTGGATTTGCCATCATTCCAGGCGAAGGCGCTGGCGTTGGAGTGGGCGTCAAAATAATCCGGGATCCACAGGCGAATCGCCGCCTGGTGCTGTTTCGCGCGCACGCGGGCATACACCTGGCTGCCTGCCGCGGGCAGTAGGTCAATCTTCACGCCGCCCTGGGCAAAGCTGGCCTGCATTGACTGGGCAATGGTGATGAATGGCGGTTTGTTCTCAACATCAAGGGTAAAGTGCGCATCTTTAATCCCCGCTTTGGCGAGAATGGCTTTCGCCTTCGCCGGGTCAAATTTGAACGGATTATTATCCAGCGCGCCCGGCAGGCCGACCGGCAGGAAGCTTTGATGCACAAAATACTGGCCTTTAAGCAGATCTTTGGTGATGCCGTCGTAGTCCACCAGCCAGCGTGCGGCTTCCCAGAGGGCCGGATTTTTCAGCAGCGGGTTGGCGCTGTTGCCGGTGTTGAACGCCAGGTAGTTCTGCTCGGCGGACGGAATGCTCAGTACGTTAACGCCCGGTTTCCCCTGTAGGGCGGCAATCTGATCGGCGCCGAGATCGCGAGCGACGTCGGCGTCACCCTGTTGAATCAGCAGCCGACGAGAGGCCGGATCGGGAACGTTTTTAATGATCACACTCTTCAGCTTCGGTGCGCCGGTGGGCGAGCTGTCGTTGGCCTCCAGCACGATGGCCTGGTGCGGCTGATAGACACGCATCTTAAACGCACCGCTGCCGGCAGAGTGCATTTTCAGCCAGCTGTTACCGAAGTCGTTGTCTTTGACGTTCGGCGCCACCAGTTTTTCATCAACGATAGAAGCAATGGGCGTGGAGAGGATATTCAGCGCCACAGCCGGGCTGACGTCAGCGGTCCAGTGCAGTTGCAGCGTATGGTCATCGACCTTTTTCAACTGGCTGGCGATGTTGTCCGGCTGCCAGCCGAGGACGTTAAGAATAAAGGCGGGGGATTTATTCAGCGTCACCGCGCGGGTATAGGAGAAAATAATATCCTCCGGGCGAAGCGGGTTGCCCGAAGCGAATTTCGCGTCGGGCTTCAGCTTAATGGTCAGCGTTTTCGCTGCCGGGTCAGCCTGCCAGCTTTCTGCCAGAATCGGGGCGATTTTTTCAGGGTTGTCACGGTCTGGCTGAACCAGACGCTGATAGAGGCTCGGTACCGTCTGAATACTGGAAAGCTCATTGGCTTCTGCCGGGTCAAGGCTGACGATGTCGTCAAGGCCCTGGGCAACGACCAGAGTTGAAGGCGGTGTAGCGGCATGAACGGCGGCGGAGAGCGCGGTCAGCACCAGTAAAGAGAGCAGTTTTTTGGTCATGTGCAATCCCTGAAAAATGTTGTTTTGATTATTTATGCTTCGCTACGTTAGGCCGCTTCACCGCAGTCGTAAAGTCAAAATACAGATAAGCTTATGCGTAAAAAGAATAATTCATATCAGCAGGTTATTAATGAAAATAAACGGCGGGGCTCTTTCTGTCCGCTGTGCTTCTTGATATAACAATTTCATTACAATTCAACGGGGTGCAGGCATGCCGGAAATCAATCAGTACGGTCAGGTGGTGAATGATGTTGTTGCCGACTGGCAGGGGGCCAGAATCTTGAAACGCACGCCGCTAAGCGGGCGCTTTTGCCGACTTGAGCCGCTGGATGTGCATCGCCATACCGCCGATCTGTTTGCGGCCTACGCGCTCGGCGATGAGAGTGACTGGACGTGGCTGGCCAGCACCTGCCCGACGAGCGTTGAAGCTGCGGCGCACT
The DNA here is from genome assembly GCF_051131765.1 of Klebsiella sp. I138. Classification (NCBI taxonomy): domain Bacteria; kingdom Pseudomonadati; phylum Pseudomonadota; class Gammaproteobacteria; order Enterobacterales; family Enterobacteriaceae; genus Klebsiella; species Klebsiella sp. I138. Next base: position 2,618,003 of record NZ_CP180447.1, on the reverse strand, counting down.
GGGTGGCGGGTAAAGTCAACGATGATGCGCTGGTACCCTTTGCGGTCATCGATTTGCATTCCGGGCAGGCGGTTGGGCTGGTCAGTTATATGGCCATCGACCGGGGAATGGGGACGGTTGAAATCGGTCATGTTACCTGGTCGCGTCCGATGAAAAATACCCCGCTGGGTACGGAGGCGGTGTGGCTGCTGCTGAAGAATGCGTTTGAGCAAGGCTATCGCCGGCTGGAGTGGAAGTGCGATTCGATGAATATCGCCTCACGGCGGGCGGCGGATCGTCTGGGATTCACCTGGGAGGGCCGCCTGCGGCAAAAAATGGTGCGCAAAGGGCGCACCCGCGATAGCGATCAGCTGTCGATAATTGACAGCGAATGGGCAGAGCGTGATGCAGCGCTGCGCGCGTGGCTGGCGGCGGAAAATTTTGATGGTGAAGGGAGACAGCTGAAGCGACTGGAAGATTTGCGTTAAGGGCAGCCCGGTGACACAAATAGCCCGGCGGCGCTTCGCTTGCGCGAGCCTACGGGGCAGGCATAAGCCTGAAGGACCGGTCTTCGGCACAGGCTGACTGTTGCAGGCCGGGCAAGGTGTCATCCGCCGCCCGGCAGAAATGGAAGAACCAGAGCCAGCCTGTTTATCCATCTGCACAGGATCGCGCCGGGGAACGGCGTGATGTTGCCGGGGATGTCGGCAGCAGAATGTCGCGTATGAAAAAAGGCGCCCGTGGGCGCCTTTATTTATCAGGGATGTCCCGATATGTTCAGTTTACCAGCAGATAAAGCCACCATCGACGACCAGATCAACGCCGGTACAAAATGAAGCAGCATCGCTGGCGAGAAACAGCGCCGGTCCAGCCATTTCTTCAACTTTGGCCATTCGCTGGATGGGCGTCTGGCTTTCGAACTCACGGGTCTGATGAACCATTTCAGGGCGGGTATTCATCGGCGTCGCGGTGTAACCAGGGCTAATCGAGTTGACGCGAATCCCTTTCCCGACCCACTCCATAGCAAGGCTTTTGGAGAGATGAATCACGCCGGCCTTTGAGCTGTTGTAATGCGCCTGTTCGAGCCCGCGGTTGACAATAATCCCGGACATCGAGGCGATATTGATAATTGAGCCGCCGCCAGATTCCAGCATCAGCTCCGCCTGGGCCTTACAGGAGTTCCAGACACCGGTAAGGTTGATATCGATAACCCGCTGCCACTGTTCCGTTTCCATTTCCAGCGCCGGGTTAGCGTTGGCGATACCGGCGGCATTGACGGCTATATCGAGACGGCCGAAACGGCTTTTGGCCAGCGCGACGCCGGCTCGCAGATCGCTAAGCTGGCGCACATCTCCGGTGTAAAAGCAGGCTTGTCCACCCATCGCTTCGATATTATTAACGGTTTCGGCAAGTCCGCCATCTTCACGTAAATCAAAGCCGACGACGCGCGCGCCCGCGCTGGCAAGCCCGTAGGCAATTGTCTGGCCAATCCCACTACCTGCACCGGTGATGAAGGCTACACGGTCCTGTAGGTTAAACAGCTGTTGAGCAAAATTTTTTGCGATCATAGTGATTACTCTTCTGGTCAATACCCTGGCGGGCATTACGACATAATTAAGCCGCCGTCGATGTTAATCGTTTGCCCGGTTAGATAGCGCGCATCGTCGGAGGCGAGGAAGGCAACCAGCCCGGCCACATCTTCCGGTTTCCCCGCTCGTTTCATCGGAATGCCTTCCACCCACTCCGCCATTAGCTCACCTTTGCCATAGCGCTTTTGTTCATTGCTGAGGATCTCGCCCCATACCCGGTCGTTGTAGTCCCACATTTCACTTTCGATAATTCCTGGGCAGAAGGCATTGACCGTGATATTCCACGGTGCCAGCTCATGGGCCAGGCTTTGCGTAATGCCGATGACGCCCATTTTGCTGGCGGCGTAATGTGGGGTGTAGATAAAGCCCTGACGCCCCTGACCGGAGGAGGTATTGATCAAACTACCGTGGTTTTGTTTCACCATATATTTGGCCGCTTCTCGACAGCATAGCCAGACGCCAGTGGTGTTGACGGCGAGTACTTTTTCGAAATCTGCTTTCGGCAAGCGATCAAAATAATCGATGGTGATCACTCCGGCGTTTTGAATCGAAACATCAATGGTGCCGAAGCGGGCTGCGGCCTGCTCGTACAGGGACTGAACCTGTTCCTCGTCGGTGACATCAATCTGCAGTGACAGAATATCGGCCTGATAACGTTGGCGTAAGGTTTCTGCGGTTTCATGGACGCGTGGTGCATTAGAGACCATCACCAGTCTGGCGCCATCGCGAGCAAAGCGTTCGGTGATACCGGCACCAATACCGCGGCAGGCGCCGGTAATAACGATGGTTTTGTTGTGAAAATTTCTGTGCATACTTTTTTCCCTTTAGCTAAGCCGGGCGACTACGCCCGGCGGAAGAATCGGTGTTAAGCGTGAATTAACTGGACGCAGCGCCGGTGGGATGAACCGTCGCCAGTTTTTCTTCATGGCGGCGCATGAGAATGACCTTGTTCTGTAGCTTCTGTTGGAACTGGTCGACGACGACGGCGGTAACAATAACCACGCCCTTAATCACCATCTGCCAGAAATCACTGACGCCCATCATCACCATTCCGTCGGCAAGGAAGACGATAACGAAGGCGCCGATAATTGAACCAGTAACCCGGCCCCGACCGCCTGCCAGCGCGGTTCCGCCAAGAACGGTGGCACCGATGGCGTCCATTTCGAACATGTTGCCGGTCATCGGGTGTGCGGTTTGCAGCTGCGAGGCAACAATCAGTCCGACGAACGCGGCGCAAAGTCCGGAGAAGGCGTAAACAAAAATTTTGGCCTTAACAATGGGGACGCCGGCCAGACGAGCCGCGGATTCGTTACCCCCGATGGCGTAGATATAACGGCCCAGCGGGGTCTTCGTCGTCAACCAGTAGCCCAGCACCAGAAAGGCGATCATTAGCCAGATCGGCAGATAAATTCCCAGAACCGTTCCGGAACCGAGGGTCGCGAACCCGGTATTGCCCAGCGCTTCCATGCCGTTGAGGTTGGGGTAGGTGCTGCCATCATTAAACAGCAGGGCAGAGCCACGGGCGACGTACATCATACCGAGGGTGCAGATGAAGGGGGCTACGCCAAAACGGGTAATCACGGCACCATTAATAAAGCCCATCAATATGCCAAATATGGCCACGCACAAGATGACTTCAGGCACATTGAAGAAGATGACGCTGCCGTTCCACAAGGGCAGACCATTTGTTAACAGGGCTCCGGCGACCATGCCGCAGATCCCGGCCACGGCGCCAACTGAAAGGTCAATTCCCCCGGTCAAAATGACCAGCGTCATCCCGATAGCCAGCAGGCCGGTAATGGCCACATGCTGGGTCATAATCAACAGGTTCGAAGCGGTCAGGAAATTCGGTACCATCACGCTGAAAAACGCAACAACCAGCAGCAGAGCGATAAACGTTCTGGCCTTCAGCAGGTACATATAAATCATATATTTCTGGTTCATGATGGATTCCAGCCTGGTTAATCTTGAGGTGTTGAAGCCGCGATCAATTTTTCGCGGGTAACCGCATGACGCGGTAAATCAGCGGTAATACGGCCATCGGCCATCACCAAAATACGATCTGCCAGCGCCATGACCTCATCCAGCTCCGACGAGGAGAACATCACGGCGAGCCCCTGCTGCGCCATTTTGCCAATGAGGTGATACACATCCGTTTTGGCACCCACGTCGATGCCACGCGTCGGCTCATCCAGAAAAACGACCTGCGGCTGCGTCATTAGCGCCTTGCCCAGCACCACTTTTTGTTGGTTACCGCCGCTCAGAGAGGTGATAGGAAGCTCGGGATCACTAACTTTGATAGCGAGCTGCTGAATCATTTCTTTCACGCTGGCGTCTTCTTTATGCGGATTCAGCCATTTCCAGGCGCGACGAAACCCCTGTAGGCTAAAATCGGAAAGCGTCATATTGGATTGAATGGACATCATCTGCACGACACCTTCGCCCTGTCTGTCTTCCGGTACCAGCGCCAGCCCTTTTTTGAGCCTTGCCTGAAAATGGGCTTTGCCAATATTTTCGCCGTTGAGATGGATACTGCCGTTCTGGCAGGGCATCAGGCCGATCATCCCTTTGAACAGCTCTGTACGCCCGGCACCCAGCAGGCCGTAAATACCGATGACCTCGCCCTTGCATAAGGTAAAGGTCACATCATTGAGTTTGTAACCTCCGCTGGGGTGAAGTGCGGTCAGGCCGTCCACCGCCAGAACCGTTTCGCCTTTGGGAGCTGGCTGGTAATCGAAATGTTTTTTCTTATCGCCGACCATTTGTTCAATGATCCAGGGGATGCTGGCATCGCTGACGGTCCGTTCACTGATAAAACGACCATCACGGAAAATGGTAATGTAGTCGCCAATTTCCATCAGCTCTTCCAGGCGATGGGAGATATAAATGATGGTGACGCCGCGACGCTTAAGCTGATCAATGACATTGAACAGGACTTTGACTTCAGACTGACTGAGCGCGGAAGTGGGCTCGTCCATAATCAATACGCGAGTATCTTTGGACAGGGCACGCGCAATTTCGACCAACTGCTGGTGACCAATACCCAGTTCCCCGAGTGGAGTATAGGGGTCGACATCAAGCTCCAGCCGTTCCAGCAGTGATTTAGCCAGTTCGTATTGGTATTTTTCGTTGATTTTGCCTTTCTGAAAAAACTCGTTTGCCATGAAAATATTGTCCATGACATTCATATTCGGGAATAAATTTAGCTCCTGAAAAATGATACTTATTCCCTGTTTTTCAGCCTGGTGAGTCGAGTTTAATGAAACGGGAGAGCCCTCGAGAATAATTTGCCCGGAGGAGGGGGTTTCGACACCGGCAAGCATTTTCATCATGGTGGATTTACCCGCACCATTTTCTCCGATCAGAACGTTGACTTTATTTCGATAGACCCGATAGTCGACGTTATCTAAGGCGATAACGCCCGGGTAAACGCGAGACAGTCCACGGGTTTCGATAATAACTTCAGCTTCGACTGGTTGAGGAGTGACGATTTCTTGCGCTGACATCTTATTGTCCTCCGGGGCGAATAATTTTCGCTGGGGTAATATCAGGGAACGTTTGCGGTATATCCCAGGCGGAGAATACGCCATAGACCTGAACCGTTTCGCCGGATGTTATCTGTGCGGTCTTAATCATTTTTACGGCCTGGTCGTTAATGGCTCGGCCATACTCACCGAACAGGACCTGATCGTTAAAGTCTTCGTAACTGGTGCCTTTATAACCATCGCGTAGCTGGGTTCCGCGAAGCGTTGGACCGATTTGCACCGTAATATTGCTGCCGCTTTGATCCTGAACGGTCATTTTTCCACTGCGTGAGGTGGCATCAACTTGAGTTATTTTGCCTTCAACCTTGACGAAGAAAATGCACGGGTTTTCTTCCTGAGCGCGGTAACCCAATGTTTTGCAGGCGCTGTCGATATCTTTGGCGGCATGTAATTCGGTCATCAATGTCCCGACGGAGCGGGCCTGGGCGACAACCTGCGGCACAAGTTTCTCCTGCCATGTCCGGTCGATATTCGCCATGTGCGGATTGGGCGGGGATTTAAGATCGGCCAGCTCTTGCTGAGAGACAATGCGGCAGCCTCCAAGAGCCAGAACGGCTAATGCCAGCCAGGTTTTTTTATACATGAGACTCTCCTATGCGCCCCCGCAGGGGCGCAACAACCCGAACTCAGGACTTGATATTGAAGTCCTGAACTTTGTCTGCGTTATCTTTGGTTATCAGGATGCCGCGGAACATGACGCGCTGTTTCGCCGGTTTAACCCCTTTTTGCAGGAAATTATCGAGGTCGGTAACTCCCTGAGCAGCGATAGACTGGGCCTGGAGCATAACGGTGGCCTGCAAGCTTCCTGCTTTAACGGCATCACGCTCATCGTTGCTGCCGTCGATGCCGACAACGACGACGTCCGTGCGATTTGCTGCTTTAAGTGCGGCAATAGCGCCCAGCGCGACAGGGCCGTTACCGCAAATCACCCCTTTAACGTCAGGATGAGCCTGGAGGATGCTATCCATAATACGTTTGCCATCGATTAACGTACCTTTGGCATCCTGTTTGGCGACGCTGATCATGTCAGGATACTGGTCGATAACCTGATGGAAAGATTTAGAGCGAGTCACGCAGTTATTATCGGCAAGGTTGCAGGTCAGCTCTGCGTATTTTCCTTTTTCTGCCATTTTTTCAACAAATACGTTGGCTACTTCCGAACCTGCCTGGAAGTTATTATGTGTGATCTGTTCAAGGGCCACATCATCAACCGGAATTTCCCTGTTGATTAATACCACGGGAATACCTGCTTTTTTTGCTTTTTCAATTGCAGCAACGCTGGCGGTTGAGTCGGCATTATCGAGAATAATACCCTGAACTTTTTTCCCAATGGCAGTATCAATAAGTTCGTTCTGTTTTTTTACATCTTCACCATGTGACAGAATCGTCGTTTTATATCCCAGTTCTTTTGCTTTCTCGCTGGCACCTTTCGCTTCAGAGGCGTAATACGGATTATCCAGCGAGTTGACCATAATCATAATGGTGCCTTTTTCTACCGCCTGAGCGGAAAATGAAAAAGCGGTCAGGGTGGCAGCAGTTAACAGCGTTAAACGTAATTTCATGACAATGTTCTCTCTATGTTGTTATTGTCGGGTACGGTGAAACAACGCAAGGCCTGAAAATCAGTTGTATGGGCCGGAGCTCTCCTTCTGTTGATGATTCAGGTTCGTCGCGCAGCAGGATCCCTGGTGGGGCGTCAGGCGGACGGGGCCGGTTTCCATAATGTTCTGTCCACCGCATGGCGCCACTCCTGCCATCTTTTTTGTAAACGCTGATGGCGTGCCATGTCGGGGCGAAATTCGCTGTGTTCGGTCAAGAAAGCACTTAAATCAATAGCAGTGCCGGGCTGAATTGCCTTGCGGGCCAGCAGGGCCGCGCCAATAGCTGACAGTTCGGGGACATCGCTGCGCATCACCGGACAACCTAGCAGGTCGGCCTGGTATTGCATCAGCCAGTCGTTTTTTGTCGGTCCGCCATCGACCATCAAGGCAGCAAGATGGAAGTCATCATGCTGACGCATGGCGACCACCACATCGGCAATCTGGTAGGTGATGGATTCCAGCGCGGCGCGGATCAGATGGGCACGCTTGACGCCGCGGCTGAGTCCGCAGATAACGCCCCGTGCGCTGTCGTCCCACCAGGGGGCACCCAGACCCGTCAGTGCGGGGACAAAATAGACGCCCAGCGTTGAATCGACGGAGGCTGGCAGGGTGTTGAGCTCATAGGCCAGTTCGCTATCGGAGAGTTCGCTTAGCCCCGTGCTATCAGCCATCCAGGCCACGGCATCGCCGGTGTGAGGAATGTTGCCTTCCAGGCCATAAATGATGCTGTCGCCATCGTGCCAGGCGATGGTAGTGGCCAGTGCTGCAATGTCGCACTGCGCCGATTTTACCGGTGCCATGACGGATGAGCCTGTTCCATAAGTGGCCTTAACGCAGCCCAGTTCGCCGAGCGCGTGACCAAACAGTGCTGCATGTGAATCGCCGACCATGGCCATTACCGGGATACCGTCAGGAATGGCGGCCAGCCCGCGGGTATAACCGAATAACCCGCTGGACGGTTTAATTTCCGGCAGCGCGACGCGAGGGATCTGAAACAACGCCAGCATGTCGTTATCCCACTGGCCGGTGTGTAGATTGAGCAGCTGAGTCCGTGCGGCGTTGGAGTAATCGCAGCTGAAGGCTTCACCTTGCGTCAGGTTCCACAGTAGCCAGCTATCGATGGTTCCGAGACAAATGTCCCCGCGCTCTGCCATCGCCCGCCCTTCCGGCAGTGATTCCAGCAACCAGCGCATTTTTGAGGCGGAAAACAAGGGGGCAATCGGCAGCCCGGTGGTGGATTTAATATGGGGTTCTTTGTGATCACGGCGCAGCGCCTCACAGAAACTCGCGCTACGGGTACATTGCCAGGTGATGGCAGCATTAATCGGTTTGCCGCTCTGGCGATACCAACCGATGGCGGTTTCACGTTGGTTGCTGATGGCTAATGCCACTACTTTTTCTGCGCCAACATGTGCAATAGCTTTCGCTATCACTTCCAGTGAGGCCTCGACTAAGGCTTCTCCGGACTGTTCTACCCAGCCATCGCGAGGTGTCTGGATAGCCAACGGTTGAGAAAACTTCACAATAACGTTGCCACGGCCGTCAAGCACCACCGCTTTAGCGTTGGTGGTACCTTCATCGAGCGCAATGATGAACTCTTTCTGTGTTGCCAGCATTAGATAGTCTCCTGAGTCACACGTCGTCCTGGCGCTGAGGGAAGGGCGAGATTCCTCGTTATCGCATTGCTGCTTAGCAGGCCATGATGTGACATTTCGTTATCACTTTTTTAATCACTGAATATATATTCGATAGTGATTATTTATTTAATACCTTAGCCAGAAAGTTTCTCAGGAGCCAGAGGGAAAGTTATCAATTGTGCTGGCAATCACACTTATCTGGATTGATAAATGCGTGGGGGACGTCAGACTTGAACAGTGGCTAAGTCACTTACTAAATTGAAATATAAGTATTTATTTGACGTTCCCTTGCGTCTTCGGTGAGCGCGCAAGGGCACGGGAAAAGATGTTCAAGTGAATGGCTATGCGGTGATAAGCAGCCTGGCGGTAGGGTAATCGGTGATCAAAACGTCAATATAACCACCGGAGAGGGCACCTTTGATGGCGGCGACTTTATCGCTACCGCCGGCCAGCGCGACAACGTTCGGACAGTTTTTAACCTTCTCCAGCGCCATGCCTATAACAGGATCTTCATCATCACGTAACACGGCCTGGCCGGTTTTATCGTAATAGTGCAGGCAAATATCTCCGACTGCACCACGCTCCGCCAGCACCTGTAGCATATCTTCGTGATAATAGTTGCCAGACGTTTTGAGCAACTGTGAAGGTTCGAGGATGCCAATCCCGACGATAGCCATATCGACTTCGTCAAAACGAGAAATCACATCGGCAACATCCTGGCTGGCAATCAGCCGGTTTTTCTCTTCCACGGATCCTTCAATGCTTTGCGAAGGTAGCAGCCAGGCTTCGCAGTTTAACCGCTGCGCAAGGGTCTGAGTGAGTATTGTTGCCTGCACATTGCCGTTAGGACCCACGCCGCCCAGCAGCTGAATCACGCCGCTGGCTTTGAGGTTCTGCGCGTGAACCTCATCAACCATGGCCCGAATGGTTGAGCTCCACGACGAGACGCCAATCAGATCTTTTGGCCGGAGCCGTGTTTCAAGATAGTGGGCCGCAGCCGAACCAATAGCGCGTTTAATGGTGTGGTCGCTGGCATCTTCTTCGGTGTCCACGACGATGGCCTGCTTAATTCCGTAGCGATCCTCAATGCCTTTTTCGAGATTCAGAAAAATATTTGAGGGCTGAACGACGCTAATTTTCACCACCCCTTCTTTCTGGCAGCGGGTGATAGCGCGGGAGACAAATGACTGAGAAAGCGAGAGAAGTTGAGCAATGTCGGACTGCTTTCGTCCTTCAAGGTAGTAAAGAGTGGCAATCTTAACTAATAGCCGTTGTTCATCCTGCTTAGCCATATATATCCCCGAAAATCATTAACGTGCAGCCATTATGTTAGAGGCTTTAATCATACGCGAAAAAAAAAGACATTTAAGTGTGATGAAACTCAAACTTTTATCAATCCTCTAAATCAGCTATGGACAAAAACGAAACAGTGACCGCATAATTGAATAAAGAATCATGATTGAATATATATTCATTGTGATTTCAGGTCAACTGAAAAATTATCCAGGCGCAGGTATGCCTGATGGTGAGGAGGCAGAATGTTCCTGAGTTTGGTGCAGCGGCGAAAGCTCTGTGATGCGCTGCCAGGGGATATCTGGTTTTTTTAGTCCCTTGCGGAATAAATATTCCAAGTTGAAATTAAATTCAGAGGTATTAAATGAATCCCTATAACTACGATGTTCAGGCACTTGAGCGTCAGGCTCGCGCAGTTCGCCGCCACATTATTAGATTGAATGCCAACAGCCCCGCGGGTGGTCATACCGGCGCCGACCTGTCGCAGGTAGAGCTCTTAACCGCGCTCTATTTCCGTATTTTGAACGTGGCGCCGGGCCGCATTGCTGACGAGGAGCGCGATATCTACATCCAGTCGAAAGGGCATGCGGTGGGCTGCTATTACTGCGTGCTGGCCGAGGCAGGATTTTTCCCGGTTGACTGGCTAAGCACCTATCAGCATGCCAATTCTCATCTTCCTGGCCATCCGGTTCGCCAGAAAACACCGGGTATTGAGCTGAATACCGGGGCATTGGGGCATGGGCTGCCCGTAGCCGTGGGGCTGGCGTTGGCGGCGAAAAAGAGCCACAGCGCTCGCCGCGTGTTCCTCATCACCGGCGATGGCGAACTGGCCGAAGGAAGCAACTGGGAGGCCGCGCTCGCGGCTGCACATTACGGCCTTGATAATCTGATCATTATTAATGACAAAAATAATCTACAGCTGGCCGGGCCAACCCGCGAAATTATGAATACCGATCCGCTAGCCGAAAAATGGCAGGCCTTTGGTATGACCGTAACCGAATGTCAGGGAAATGACATGGCCTCTGTGGTTGCGACGCTTGAAGGATTAAAGCAGGAAGGAAAACCAAACGTCATTATTGCGAACACCACGAAAGGCGCCGGTATCTCCTTTATCCAGGGGCGTCCGGAATGGCACCACAGGGTACCGAAAGGCGAGGAGATTGCACTGGCACTGGAGGAACTGAACGATGAGTAATGCAGAACACCTGGCGAACGTGATGGTTCAAGCGTTTATTGATGCCGTAGAAAATGGGGTTGATCTGGTGCCCGTTGTCGCCGACTCAACATCAACCGCAAAAATAGCTCCCTTTATTAAACACTTTCCTGGCCGGTTGGTTAACGTTGGTATTGCTGAGCAAAGCATGGTTGGTATGGCCGCCGGTCTGGCGTTGGGTGGCAAAGTTGCGGTGACCTGCAATGCTGCGCCATTTTTGATTTCCCGTGCCAATGAGCAAATCAAAGTGGATGTCTGTTACAACAACACCAACGTCAAATTATTTGGTCTGAATGCCGGTGCCAGCTACGGCCCATTGGCAAGTACGCACCATGCTATTGATGATCTTGCGGTGATGCGCGGATTCGGGAATATTCAGATTTATGCGCCGTCATCGCCACGCGAATGTCGACAGATAATCGACTATGCCCTTCAGCATCAGGGGCCGGTGTATATCCGTCTCGACGGCAAAGCGTTACCGGAACTGTATGATGAAAGCTATCGTTTTACCCCGGGCGCCGTAAACACGTTGCGTGCAGGTCACGATCTGGCGCTGGTTGCAACCGGTTCGACGGTACATGAAATTGTCGAGGCTGCCCAAAAACTGGCTGAGGCAGGTATTCAGGCGCGGGTGATCAGCGTGCCGTCTATTCGGCCTTGTGACACGCACGCGCTACTGGCCGCGCTGAAGGGCTGCAACGCGGTGATTACGGTTGAAGAGCATAACGTAAATGGCGGCCTTGGAAGCCTGGTGGCAGAAGTTATGGCAGAGGCGGGGATCGGTATTCCGCTGAAACGACTGGGCATTCCTGATGGCGAATATGCTGCCGCGGCCGATCGCGGTTGGCTACGGCAGTTCCACGGTTTTGATGCCCAGGCCATTACCGCCCTCGCGAAAACGATGTGCTGACCTTGAATAACGGGTACCCCGTGCGGAGATGACCGTACGGGTTCTTCCTTTATTGCTGATGTTGAGTCTGGCAAAGCGTGATGACGTCGGTCTCAGCTGCCATCCAGTTTACCCGGTATGTCTCCCCGGCCACTCGCAATGTGGCTATCTCACCCTGAATATCGAATATCCGAAAGTGCAAAAATTCCGACCCCGGCTGTTGTGCGAGGGGCAGGGCCTTAAACCCACTCTCTTTCGCCGAAAAAGCCAGCGTCAGGGCCAGCTCAAAGGGCAGCCCACTGGCCTTCAGCACCGTGCGTTCTGCCGGGCTGATAATACTGCTTTCCAGTTGCGCCGCCAGCGCCGGGGTAAACACGCTTTCGATATCGATACCGACCGGTCGGGCCGCGACAACGGCCAGCGCGCGCGTGCCGCAGTGGCTGATGCTGCCAGACCAGGGCGTTGGCCACAGCGGCTGTCGCTGCTCACCTGTCCCGGGAACGCCTTTCTCGCCAACCTCTTTCAGGGCACAGACCGCGGCAATGCGCCCGGCGAGATGTTCCATCTGCCGTTTCCGACCGCAGTTTGCCATCTGTTGATGGTGAGGGAGCCACAGGATGTCATGAGGCTGAAAGGTGGCTGGGTCGAAATCAATCTGATGCAGACGATGGCCGGCAAAAGGAAAAGTAGAGTGCGTCGTTTGCATAGCGTCATCCTACGTCAGGATGCAGGGGAGGCGTTCAGTCCTGTTGTGAATAGCCAGACCGTCCTCTGCGGGAGAGAACGGTCTGGTTTTCAGGCGCGGAATCAGAACTGCGTGTTAACGCTCATGTACCAGGTACGGCCCGATTCGTTATAGGTCTCGGCACCTGCGCCGTACATATAGCCGGTATCGCCGCCGGTGGTCTGGGCGTTACCCGCACGCCAGTGACGCTTGTCGAAGACGTTATCCACGCCGCCGGTCAGGCTGACGTATTTGGTGACGTCCCAGGTCGCGCTCAGACCGAGGATGCTATACGGGCTCACCTCGTTCTTCTCGCTACCGGTGACCGGCTGACCTTTGTAGTTATACTTTTTCGGTTCCTGCTTGCCGTACCAGGTAAAGGTCGACTGCACGGAAACGTCCTGGTATATCTGCCAGCTCAGCGTTGAGTTCAGCGTATATTCCGGAATAATCGACAGGCGATCGCCGGTCTCTTTGTTCTTACTCTGCAACATATAGGTGATGTTGTTGGTCCAGTTAACGGTTTCGCTAACCGGTACGTTCAACGTTCCCTCCAGACCTTCAACGACCGCTTTCGGCACGTTCTCCCACTGGTAAATATCGGTTTTCACTTTACCGTTGGTGGTCTGGGAAATCGGCGCATAGCCGGCTTCAATTTTGTTGCGGTAGTCGTTACGGAACCAGGTCACACCGGCCAGCCAACCGTCGCGTTTAAACTCAAGACCGATCTCTTTGTTGATACTGGTTTCCGCTTTCAGGTCTTCGTTACCCATCATATAGCAACCGGTACCGGTTGAGCTGGCGTAACAGCCTTGACCTTTACTGTACAGAATGTAGTTCGGGTTGGTCTGGTACAGACTCGGGGCTTTATAGGCGCGGCCGATACCCATTTTCAGAGTGAAGTCATCCCCCAGTCCCTGAGACAGGTTAAGCGACGGGCTCCAGTTATTCCCCACAATGCTGTGGTGGTCAAAGCGCAGCGCCGGGGTCAGCATAGTGGAGTCGGTCAACTCGATGTTGTCTTCAGCAAACAGCGAGAAGATCTCCGCCTGCGAATACGGGCTGCGGCCGGTGCTCTCTGAACCCGGAATATTACCGCCCATAAAGGTCTGGGTGTTGGAGGCCAGATCCTTCATCCGCTGCTGGTTCCATTCGGTACCCAGCGTCAGGTTCTGATTCACCCACATATCGAACGGAATGCTGATTTCACTGTGCAGCATCACGTCGGACAGATCGATATCAGAGAACTGGTCGCTGCTGAAGATCCCTTCCGTGCCCCCGGCCAGTCCTTCGCCTTTACGCGAGTTACGCGTGTGCTCGTACTGCGCCCAGTTACTGGTGGTGATGCCGTTATCCCAGCCGCCGTTCCAGGTGACCGAGTACGTCTGACGATAGAGACGGTTGGTCTCTTTGCCGTAGTTTTCTTTCACCAGATCGTTGGTGTTGGTGTTCTGCGTATCCCCGGCGTACAGGTTGCCCTGACGGCTATAGCCCGCTTCAAACTCCAGCGAGTTCATCGGTGCAAAGTCCCAGCGCACGACGCCGTTGATATTTTTGTTCTCAACCCCTTCGCGGCCGGCAGGCAGCGTATCGGCGTAAATCCCGGTACGTTCTGACTGATGACCCTGGTTGATATCCCACGCGTCGGCCTGGGTTTTATCGAGGTTGCCTAACAGGCGGAAGCTGAAGTCTCCGCCCAGCGGGCCATTCAGGCTGAAGTTGGTACGTTTGGTGGAGCCTTCATCTTTGTGCTCCGGGGCGTTCATGTAGGTGTTCCATGAACCGTGCCATTCGTTATCACCTTTTTTGGTGATGATATTGACTACGCCACCCGCTGCGCCGTTGCCGTAGCGTACCGCTGCCGGGCCACGAATGACCTCTATGCGTTCAATCAGCTCAGGCGGGACCCAGTTGGTATCGCCACGGGTATCGCGCTCGCCGCGCCAGCCCAGGCGGATGGAGTTACGGCTGGTTACCGGTTTGCCATCGATCAGGATCAGGGTGTTTTCCGGGCCCATACCGCGGATATCAATCTGGCGATTGTTGCCGCGCTGGCCGCTGGTGGAGTTACCGGTCAGGTTAACGCCAGGCATGGTGCGGATAATTTCGGAGACATCGCGAGCGGGCGGACGTTTACGAATTTCATCAGCGGTGATCGTTGATACGCCCGGCGCCTGAAGGTTTTGCTCGGCGGCGGTGACCACCATCGTTTCTTCGGCGGCGGTTTTTTTGCTGTCGATGGTCTCTTCCGCACACAGCGGGAAGGCAACCCCATAAATTCCCAGATTGACCAGTAAGGCCAAGGATTTGATCCTGTTATTCATTTTAAGTCCTGCTTTCCGTTGCCGCATGCCCCTGAAACCCCTTCCCACCGGGAGGAGCGGCGGCAGAAATGTTGCCAGTAGAGGGCGAAGGCATTCCATCGCTGACCAATTGGCCCTCTCTGACATGTGTAATTAGAAGTGACTCTTCCCAAAAGCGCGGTAATACGCTATTGCAAATGCAAATAGTTATCAATAATATTATCAATAAAAATTACGTTTGTTGAGAAAAATCACGATAAACATAGGGTTAATGACGGAATGTTAATGACAGGAAGTGATGAATGGTGGAAGGGGATCGCAGGCCCGCAGGCTGAGGCCCGTGACGACCGCTGTTTAGTGACCTTTTGGTGGCGCGATCCGGCGGGCAACGAAGACACTTCCTCGACGAAGCGGGTGTGGATGTATATCACCGGCGTCACTGACCATCACCAGAATGCCGTACCACAAACCCTCGTGCGCGTACCGGGCACCGATGTCTGGCAGTGGCAAACCTCATTGTCTCCCGCATGGCGCGGCAGCTACTGCTTTATTCCCTCCGATCGTGATGACGATTTTGCCCCTGAGATTTTCACCGGCGATAGCCCGGACCGCATGCTGCTGCGCGAAGGCTGGCGCAGACTGCTGCCGCGTGCGATTGCCGATCCGTTAAACCCGCAAAGCTGGAAAGGCGGACGCGGACACGCCGTTTCGGCGCTGGAGCTGCCGCAGGCGCCGGAACAGCCCGGCTGGTCACTGCGCGATGAACCTTCCCAGGCGCCGGTCTGTATCGAATGGCACAGCGCCCGGCTAGACAACTCGCGGCGGATATGGATTTACACCACCGGCGAGGTCCCGGCCGAAGCCGAAGCGCGTCCGCTGGCGGTGCTGCTCGACGGTCAGTTCTGGGCCGAGAGCATGCCGGTGTGGTCCGCGCTGGCCGGGCTGACGCGCGAGGCAAAACTGCCTCCCGCCGTCTACCTGCTGGTTGATGTCATTGATAACGAACACCGGAGCCGGGAGCTGCCCTGCAATGCTGAATTCTGGCTGGCGGTGCAGGAAGAACTATTGCCTCTGGTGCAGCAGATCGCCCCCTTTAGCAACCGCGCCGATCGTACCGTCGTCGCCGGTCAAAGCTTTGGTGGCCTGGCGGCGATGTTTGCCGCGCTGTACTGGCCGCACCGCTTTGGCTGCGTGCTGAGTCAGTCTGGTTCCTACTGGTGGCCGCATCGCGGCGGTGCACAGACGGGCCTGCTGATCGACCGCCTGAGTCGGGGAGAAATCCGCCCGCACGGGCTGCGAATCTGGCTGGAAGCCGGCAAGCGCGAGCCGCTAATTTTTCGCGCCAATCAGGCGCTTTTATCGCAACTACAGCAGACACAGCAGACGATTTTCTGGCGTCAGGTTGACGGCGGGCACGATGCGCTTTGTTGGCGCGGCGGGCTGACTGCTGGACTCATCCAGCTATGGCAGCCGCTGAGCGACGCGTAACAAAGTGCGCTTCAGGCTCAATATCATTCCACAGACACAAAGGCAGCAGCCAACGCGCAAGCCGCTGGAAGGATGGCGAGTAAAGACAGGAGTTTGGTATGCAATTCAGCAACCCCTTCGATAATCCGCAAGGGCAGTTTTACATTTTGCGCAACGCACAACAGCAGTACAGCCTGTGGCCGCACCACTGTGCGCTGCCGCAAGGCTGGACGGTGGAATGCCCACCGCAGTCCTTAGAGGCGTGCAATACCTGGCTGGCGGACAACTGGTCAACCCTCATCCCCGCGCACCATGCAACCTCAAGGAGCCGAACATGACCACTCGCTTACCGCTGGTTGCGGCGCAGCCAGGGATCTGGATGGCGGAACGGCTCTCTACGCTGCCCGGCGCATGGAGCGTCGCCCACTATGTAGAGCTGCGCGGCAATCTTGACCCGGCGCTGCTGGGACGGGCTATCGTGACCGGTCTGGCGCAGGCCGATACCCTCAGCATGCGTTTTTGCGAAGATAACGGTGAAGCCTGGCAATGGGTCGATGAGCAGCGCGTCTTCGCCGAACCTGAATATCACGATCTGCGCGAGGCGAGCTCTCCGCACGATGCCGCGCTGGCGGTAATGCAGGCCGACCTCGGGCAGAATTTACGCGTTGACGGCGGCAATCCGCTGGTTTGTCACCAACTGCTGCGGGTGGCAGATGACTGCTGGTACTGGTATCAACGCTATCACCATTTACTGGTTGATGGCTTCAGTTTCCCTGCAATTACCCGCCAGATAGCTGCAATTTATCGTGCATGGCAACGCGGGGAGGAGACGCCCGCGTCACCGTTTACGCCTTTTTCTGAGGTTGTCGAAGAGTACCAGCAATACGCCGGCAGCGATGCCTGGCAGCGTGATAAGGCGTTCTGGATGGAACAGCGCAAAGCACTGCCGTCACCGGCATCGCTTTCTGCCGCGCCGCTGGCAGGACGCGCGACCAGTACCGATATCTGGCGCCTGAAGCTGGATCTGGATGCCGGTCTGTTCAGCCGACTTGCCGCCGGCGCACCGCAGTGTCAGCGCGCCGATCTGGCGCTGGCGCTGACCACCCTGTGGCTCGGCCGCTTATGCAGCCGGATGGAGTATGCCGCGGGCTTTATCTTTATGCGTCGGATGGGGTCGGCGGCGTTGACCGCGACCGGACCGGTACTGAACGTGCTGCCGCTGGCGGTACGTATTGATGCACAAGAGACCCTGGCGGAACTGGCGCTGCGTCTCAGCGCCCAGTTGAAAAAAATGCGTCGTCACCAGCGCTATGATGCCGAGCAAATTGTTCGCGATAGCGGTAAAGCGGCGGGGGATGAACCGCTGTTTGGGCCGGTGCTCAACGTTAAAGTTTTTGATTATGTTCTGGATATTGACGGTATTGTGGCGCAGACCCACACGCTGGCTACCGGCCCGGTAAACGACCTCGAACTGGCGCTGTTCCCGGATGAATCCGGCGGCCTGTCACTGGAAGTGTTGGCGAATAAAGCACGCTATGACGAAACCGCGTTGCGCACCCACGTGGCGCGTTTATCTGCGCTGCTGACCCAGTTTGCCGCCGACCCGGCGCTGCGCTGCGGCGAGGCCAGTCTGCTGTCGACACGCGAGACGGAACAACTGGCGCAGGTGAATAATACCGGCGTCGCGCTGCCGACGACGACGCTCAGTGCGCTGGTGGCGGAGCAGGCGGCAAAAACGCCGGATGCCCCGGCGCTGGCGGATGCCACCTGGCAGTTCAGCTACCGCGAAATGCGTCAGCAGGTTGTGGCGCTGGCGCAGCGCTTGCGCGAACGTGGCGTGAAGCCGGGCGATAGCGTGGCGGTGGCGCTGCCGCGTTCGGTATTCCTCACGCTGGCGCTGCACGGTATTGTGGAGGCTGGTGCGGCCTGGTTGCCGCTGGATACCGGTTATCCGGATGACCGGCTGCGTATGATGCTGGAGGACGCCCGCCCGTCGCTGCTGATTACCGCAGACGATCAGCTGGCTCGCTTTAGTGATATCCCGGGGCTGGAAAGCCTGTGCTACCAGCAGCCCCTGGCAGTGGGCGATGACACTCCGCTTGCGCTCTCACAGCCGGAGCACACGGCGTACATTATTTTTACCTCCGGTTCCACCGGGCGTCCGAAAGGGGTGATGGTGGGGCAAACCGCTATCGTTAACCGTCTGCTGTGGATGCAAAACCACTATCCGCTCTCTGCCGATGATGTCGTGGCGCAAAAGACGCCGTGCAGCTTTGACGTGTCGGTCTGGGAGTTCTGGTGGCCGTTTATCACCGGCGCGCGGCTGGTAATGGCCGAGCCGGAAGCCCATCGCGATCCGCTGGCAATGCAGCAGTTTTTTGCCCGCTACGGCGTGACCACGACCCACTTTGTACCGTCAATGCTGGCGGCTTTTGTGGCCTCGCTGGATGCTGAAAACGTGGCAACCTGCCGGACGCTGAAACGCGTCTTCTGTAGCGGTGAAGCGTTACCTACCGACCTGTGCCGTGAGTGGGAAGTCTTGACCGGCGCACCGCTGCATAACCTCTATGGTCCGACCGAAGCGGCGGTGGACGTGAGCTGGTATCCGGCCTGCGGGGCGGAGCTGGCGGCGGTCACCGGCAACAGCGTGCCAATCGGCTGGCCGGTATGGAATACCGGGCTGCGTATCCTGGATGCCTCTCTGCATCCGGTTCCGCCGGGCGTCGCCGGGGATTTATATCTGACCGGTATCCAGCTGGCTCAGGGGTATCTGGGGCGTCCGGATCTGACCGCCTCGCGCTTTATCGCTGACCCGTTTGCCGCCGGTGAGCGGATGTACCGAACCGGTGACGTGGCGCGCTGGCTGGATAACGGTGCGGTGGAGTATCTCGGGCGCAGCGATGATCAGCTGAAAATTCGCGGGCAGCGTATTGAGCTGGGCGAAATCGATCGCGTCATGTCTGCGCTGCCGGACGTTGCGCAGGCGGTGACGCATGCCTGCGTCATCAATCAGGCGGCAGCGACCGGCGGCGATGCCCGCCAGCTGGTTGGCTACCTGGTGTCAGAGTCCGGGCTGCCGCTGGATACGGTGGCGCTGAAAACGCGCCTTGCCGAACAGCTGCCGCCACATATGGTGCCAGTGGTGCTGATTCAGCTGCCGGAACTGCCTCTGAGCGCTAACGGCAAGCTGGATCGCAAAGCGCTGCCGCTGCCGACGCTGGGCGGCGAGCGCAGCGGTCGTGCGCCGGAGCCGGGGATGGAAACCACGGTGGCTGAGGCGTTCAGTCAGCTGCTGGGCTGTGAAGTGAACGACATTGAAGCCGACTTTTTCGCCCTCGGTGGCCATTCACTGCTGGCGATGCGCCTGGCGGCACAGCTCGGCCGCGAACTGGGCCGTCAGGTGACGCCCGGGCAGGTGATGGTGGCCTCGACGGTAGGCAAACTGAGCGCGCTGCTGGCGTCCGATCTCAGCGATGAGCAGGCGCAGCGCCTGGGCTTTGATCCCATCCTGCCGCTGCGCGTCAGCGACGGGCCGACGTTGTTCTGCTTCCATCCGGCATCGGGTTTTGCCTGGCAGTTCAGCGTCCTGGCCCGCTATCTTAATCCGCGCTGGTCGATTACCGGTATTCAGTCTCCGCGCCCGGAAGGCCCGATGATGAACGCGGCAAACCTTGATGAAGTGTGCGAGCAGCATCTCCAGACCCTGCTGGCGCAGCAGCCGCACGGGCCGTATTACCTCTTTGGTTATTCCCTCGGCGGGACGCTGGCGC
Organism: Klebsiella sp. I138; assembly: GCF_051131765.1. Lineage (NCBI taxonomy): Bacteria > Pseudomonadati > Pseudomonadota > Gammaproteobacteria > Enterobacterales > Enterobacteriaceae > Klebsiella > Klebsiella sp. I138. The sequence goes on along the minus strand of NZ_CP180447.1, from coordinate 2,597,993 downwards.
AGGGCATTGCTGCCCGTTTACGTCAGCGTGGCGAAGCGGTGGCGTTTCTGGGCTTGCTGGATACCTGGCCGCCTGAGACGCAGAACTGGGCGGAGAAAGAGGCTAACGGTCGTCTGGACCCGGAGGTGCTGGCTGAGATTGAACGCGAGCGCGAGGCTTTCCTTGCCGCTCAGCAGGGGCAGGCTTCCGGCGAGTTGTTCCGCGTTATCGAGGGCAACTATGCCGATGCCGTGCGTCTGCTGACCACCGCGCATAGCGCGAAATTTGATGGCAAGGCGACGTTGTTTGTGGCGGAGAAAACGCGTCCGGCGGGGATGGATCCGCACGCGGCGTGGGGCCCCTGGGTGGGCGAGCTGGAGGTCTTTAGCCAGAACTGCGCTCACGTGGATATTATCTCGCCGCAGGCCTTCGAATCGATAGGTCCGGTGATCAGGGAGATTCTGGGGTAGCTGCGGATAAAATGCCGGGTGGCGGCTAACGCCTGACCCGGCCTACGTGATAGTACGAAATCGTAGGCCCGGTCAGCGCAGTGCCACCGGGCAGAACCTCGCCTGGTTACCGTCGTCCCAGCGGCACCACCAGCGGCGTATGCGCCACCGGATCGTCGATGATCATGCAGCGCAGGCCGTAAATCTGTTCGATCAACTCTGCGGTGACGATCTCTTTCGGCGCCCCTTGCGCGACGATTTTGCCGTCGCGCAAGGCAATCAAATGTGTGGCATAGCGGCAGGCCTGGTTGAGGTCGTGTAGCACCGCCGCCAGGGTATACCCCTTCTCGCGATTCAGCTCGCTCAGCAGCTCCAGCAGGTCGATTTGATGGCTGATATCCAGCCAGGTGGTAGGCTCATCCAACAGCATAATGGCCGTTTCCTGCGCCAGCACCATCGCAATCCAGGCCCGCTGCCGCTGTCCACCGGAGAGCGTATCGACGCTTTGCAGCGCCAGGTCGGTGATGCCGGTGGCCTTCATGGCGCTGTTGACCGCGTCATCATCCTCTTTACGCCAGCGGGTAAACAGCGGCTGATGCGGATAGCGGCCGCGTGCAACCAGCTCCTGAACGGTGATATCGCCCGGCGTGGTGGCATTTTGCGCCAGCAGACCGATGCGTTTCGCCACCTCTTTGCTGGCATAGCGCTGGATTTGTTCTCCGTCGAGATAAACATGGCCGCTGGCCGGCGTCATCAGGCGGCTCAGGGTACGCAACAGCGTTGATTTTCCGCAGCCGTTGGGGCCAATGATCGCTGTAAAATGGCCGTCAGGAATGGTCACATTCAGCGATTCGGCGATGGTCTTTTTGCCGTACGCCAGGGTGAGCTGGTCGCCGCGCAAACGGGTCGTTTCAGCGGTCATTTTTTGCGGGACTCCTGAATTAACAGCGCGATGAGATAAATGCCGCCAAGGCTGACGGTCACCACTCCCACCGGTAATTGATAGGGCATAAACAGGCGCTGGGCGCTGTAGTCAGCCAGCGCCAGCAGCAGCGCGCCGCAGAGCGCTGATTGGGTTAACCCCCAGCGCGCGGTGCCGCTCAGGCGGCGGGCGATATGTGGCGCTACCAGAGCAATAAATGAAATAGGGCCGGCCAGCGCAGTGGCAGCTGCGGTCAGCACGACGCCTACCAGCATCATCAACAAGCGCGAACGCTCAACCTGCACGCCAAGCGCGCAGGCGGTATCGTCACCCATCTCCAGCAGACGCATGCGCCGCGCGAGCAGCGCGGCACCGACCAGCATCAGCAGAATCAGCGGCGCGGAGGGCCAGGTTTTGCCCCATGTCAGGCCATTCAACGAGCCGGCATTCCACAGCCCGGCAGAGAGGGCGGTCTCCAGCGAAGCGCGTAGCAGCAGCCAGGTATTGAAAGCGACCAGCATGGCACGTATGCCAATCCCGATAATAATCAGACGAAAAGTTTCAATACCGTTACGCCAGGCCAGCAGCCAGACCACCAGCGCGGTGAGCACGCCGCCGATCATCGCCGCCAGCGCGATAGCCGTCAGGTTCTGGCCGAACATGACCATCGCCACCAGTACGCCGCTCCATGCGCCGGTGTTAAAACCCATCACATCCGGGCTGCCCAGCGGATTGCGCATCAACGACTGAAAAATGGCGCCGCTGACGCCCAGCGCAGCGCCGATAAGCAGCGCCATCAGCACCCGCGGAAGTCGCCATTCGGTGACGACCATGGTGATATTGCGCGGCGCATCGCCCAGCAGAGCGGAAACGACCTGCTCAACGCTGAGCGGCACCAGGCCGCTGCCGAGTCCCCAAAGGGAGATAGTCAGGCTGGCGGCAAGCAGAATCAGGCAGCTAATCAGCAGGCGGCGGGGAGGGGCTATCACATTGCACCTCCACGCGGCTGGCGACGCACCAGCCAAATCAGCACCGGCGCACCGATAAAGGCGCTGACGACCGAGACGCGCAGTTCGCCGGGGACCAACAGGCGGCCAAGAACATCGGCAAACAGCAGCAGGGCAGGCGTTGCCAGTAAGGTCACCGGCAGCGACCAGCGGTGGTCGGCACCCACCAGCCAGCGCGACATATGCGGCATCATCAGGCCAATAAAGGCGATGGGACCGACCACCGCCGTGGCGCTACCGCAGAGCACGGTAATGGCCAGCAGGCCGATGAACTGAGTGCGGGCGACCCGGCTGCCGAGTGAGGTGGCGGTATCGTTGCCGAGGCTCAGGCTGTTGAGCGCCCGGCTTAACAGCAGCGTCACGGCAGCGGCGATCAGCACCGGAAGCAAGACGATTTTCAACGTCTGTAGGGTGCGAATATCCAGCGAACCGGCCTGCCAGAATCGCAGCTGGTCATAGACATCGGGATTGAGGAGCGCAATACCGTTCGAGAGTCCTTCCAGCACCGCCGCCAGCGCCACGCCAGCCAGCGTCAGGCGCACCGGGCTGAGCTGACCGCCGCCCTGGCTGCCGGTGAAGGCCACCAGCAGCGAGGCGCCAAACGCGCCGCAGAACGACATCAGCAGCTGCTCCTGCGGGGAGTGGATGCCAAACAACGCCGCACCCAGCACAATTGCGAAGCTGGCGCCGGAGTTCACCCCGAGAATGCCGGGGTCGGCAAGCGGATTACGCGTCAGGGTCTGCATCAGCGCCCCGGCCAGGCCCAGCGCGGCGCCGGCCAGCAGTCCCGCCAGGGTTCGCGGCAGTCGCGCATCCAGCACGATAGTGCAATCGGCGCTCTGACAGGTACCGGAAAAAGCATCCACGACGACGCTCAATGGAAGAGGTTTGGCGCCAACAAGCAGGCTGAGGGCGATAGCAATGGTTAACACGAGCACCAGACCCGGTACGGCAATGGCCCGCACCGTGGTCGTAGAAAACGACATAATTCACATCCCTGACATGATAATGATAGTAATTATCGTTATCGATTCTATTCAGTTATGTTAGCATGGCCGCCCACAAGAATGGTATACGCAAGATCATTCAGAATGCATCGCGGCGGTAAACGCACGCCTGTCTGGAAGTAACGCTAACCGTATGACCGGGCTAAGGAAGTGCAGCCACCAGAAGACGCAGTCTGAAGGACAGTGCGTAGATGGAAAATAATAACAAGGCGCTGTAATGAACCGACAATCCCGGCTGCTGAACCTCAGTCTGCTGAAAACCCATCCGGCGTTTCGCGCCGTTTTTATCGCTCGTTTTATCTCAATCCTGTCGCTGGGTCTGCTGGGCGTGGCGATTCCGGTACAAATCCAGATGATGACCCACTCTACCTGGCAGGTGGGGCTCTCGGTCACCTTGACCGGCTGCTCGATGTTTGTCGGTTTGATGGTCGGCGGCGTGCTGGCGGATCGCTATGAGCGTAAGCGTTTGATTTTGTTGGCGCGTGGTACCTGTGGCGTGGGGTTTATCGGTCTGTGCCTCAATGCGCTGCTGCCTGAGCCGTCGCTACTCGCCATCTATGTGCTGGGGATTTGGGACGGTTTCTTCGCCTCGCTTGGTGTGACGGCACTGCTGGCGGCGACACCCGCGCTGGTCGGGCGTGAGAATCTGATGCAGGCCGGGGCGATCACTATGTTGACGGTGCGCCTGGGGTCGGTTATTTCGCCGATGATCGGCGGTCTGCTGCTGGCCACCGGCGGCGTAGCCTGGAACTATGGCCTGGCGGCGGCGGGGACGTTTATCACTACCTTGACTCTGCTGCGCCTGCCGCTGCTCCCGCCGCCACCCCAACCGCGGGAGCATCCGCTGAGGTCGCTGCTAGCGGGACTGAAATTCCTCTTCAATAGCCCCCTGATTGGCGGGATTGCCCTGCTGGGCGGTCTGCTGACGATGGCAAGTGCGGTGCGGGTCCTTTATCCAGCGCTGGCCGACGGCTGGCAGATGTCCGCCTCCCAGATTGGTTTACTGTATGCCGCGATCCCATTGGGCGCAGCGCTGGGGGCGTTAACCAGCGGTCAGCTGGCGCAAACCGCAAAACCGGGGGCGCTGATGCTGATGACCACGGTCGGGTCATTTGTGGCCATCGCGCTGTTCAGCCTGATGCCGTTCTGGGCGCTGGGAGCGCTGTGTCTGGCCCTGTTTGGCTGGCTAAGCGCGATCAGCTCGCTGTTGCAGTACACCCTGATTCAGACCCAGACGCCGGAAGCGATGCTCGGGCGTATTAACGGCCTGTGGACCGCGCAGAACGTCACCGGTGATGCCATTGGTGCTGCATTGCTGGGTGGGCTGGGAGTCATGATGACGCCGGTGGCGTCGGCGAGCGCCAGCGGGTGGGTGCTGGTGATTGTTGGCGTCATGCTGATGGGGCTACTGGGAGAACTGCGTCGCTTCCAGCGCCCTGAGGCAGTCAGCGAAAGTTAAGTGCGGCGATATTTCCCGGCCGGCGACGATGCTGGCCGGGAAAGAAGGTTAGCCGAAGAGGGTGGCGAGACGGTGCAGCACCAGCATGGCGCTGTAGTAATCGAGGCGGAAGGTTTCAATCCCGAGCGGATAAACGCGCTGGTTCTTCACCGCCGGCAGGTGCGCCAGCAGCGGATTGGCGTAAATCGCGGCGGCATCTTTTTCATCGCCGGCGAACAGGAACAGGCTTTCACCGTTGAGGCCCGCGGCTAAATTCTCGCCGCCTAGCTGGATAATGTCATGGCGCTTCCCCTGGCTCTGACTGGCATGCAGACCGGCAGGCAAGCTGGCCAGTTTAAAGCCCAGTTGTTCAAGCATCTGACCCTGAGCGGACTCCGGAGTCCACAGATTAGCGCTGTGGGCCGCGGCGGTGTACACCAGCGCGCTGACCGGCTGTGGCGGGAGCGTCATCCGCTGCTTCAGCGTAGCGAGCTGCTTATCGAACTCGGCAATTCGCGCGGAAGCCTGCTTTTCCTGGCCGGTGATATGTCCCAGCTCGGTCAGCAGCGCCTGCCAGCTTTTATCATCGTAATTAATGATAAGCGTCGGGGCGATGGTGGAGAGCTGGTCGTACAGCGCCAGGGCAGAATCACCGCCGGTGGCGCTGATCAGGATAAGATCTGGCATTTGTGCGGCCACGGCCTCCGCGCTGGGTTCGCCGATGTACAGGCGCGCCAGCTTACGTTCCTTCGCAACGGCTCCCCACTGACGCAGGAATCCCTGGTCATCGGCCACGCGGTTGTTTGGCGTGGTGGCACCGCTGGCAACGACCGGTGCGTCAATCGCCAGCAACGAGCCGGTAAGCGTCACGCTGGTGGAGACGATGCGCAGTGGTTTACTTTCCAGCGTATGCGCGCCGCGGCTGTCGGTCACCTGACGGGGCCAGTCGGCGGCCAGGGATGAGGTAATTCCTAAAAGCACCAGCCCGCAGGCCAGCAGGGTACGGCGGCAAAATGTGGACAAATTCACGAATTCGCATCCTGATTGAGTTGAGATAAATGCGTCTCATTTTCAACTTTGTATCGCGTGGATGCAAGCCTAAGTAGCACAACATGCCGTTTGTACGGTTGACATGTCAGGCAATACCTTTTAGGTTAGCCAACCAAAATATAAATGATAATTATTCGTAATATCTTTATCGTTTTTGGAGGATGATATGGAAACGTCACTGGCCGAGGATGTACAGGAACAAAAAATGACCCTGTCGCCGGAAAGCTTCTTCTTTATGTCGCCGTACCGCAGTTTTCATACCGCGGGCTGCTTTCGCCGTTTTTCCCATTCTGCCGCCGATGGCGCACTGCTCGATGGGGAATTCCAGCAGAAAATGGCGGCGGCCTTCGCCGACGCGAAGGCTGCCGGGATCCGTAAACCGGTGATGGTCGGCGCTATTCCGTTTGATACCAACCAGCCTTCCGAGCTGTTTATTCCTGAGCGCTGGGAAAATTTCTCCCGCACCGCCAGGCAGAAGTCGGCTCGCTACGCCTCAGCCCAGACGTCAATGGATGTCGTGGAGCGTCAGGAAATTCCTCAGCAGGATGCCTTTATGGCGATGGTTGAGCGGGCCGCTGAGCTGACCGCGACGCCGGAAGTGGACAAGGTTGTTCTGTCGCGCCTGATTGATATTACCACCCGCGATCGCGTGGACAGCAGCGCGCTGCTTGAGCGCCTGATTGCGCAGAACCCCGCCAGTTTTAACTTCCACGTGCCGCTCTCTGACGGCGGCGTGCTGCTGGGCGCCAGCCCGGAGCTGCTGCTGCGCAAAGAGGGGGATCATTTCAGTTCTCTGCCGCTGGCCGGTTCGGCCCGCCGTCAGCCGGACGATGTGCTGGATCGCGAAGCGGGCAACAAACTGCTGGCTTCGGGTAAAGATCGCCACGAGCACGAGCTGGTGACCCAGGCGATGAAGGCGGTGCTGACCCCGCGCTGTCGTGAGCTGTCGCTGCCGGATTCCCCGCAGTTGGTCACCACGCCGACGCTCTGGCACCTGGCAACGCCGATTGAAGGGACCGCGCTGGCGCAGGAGAACGCGATGTCGCTGGCCTGCCTGCTACACCCGACGCCGGCCCTGAGCGGCTTCCCGCATCAGGTGGCGAAACGCCTGATTGCGGAACTGGAACCGTTCGATCGCCAGCTGTTTGGCGGCATTGTTGGCTGGTGCGATGACGAAGGTAACGGTGAGTGGGTGGTGACGATTCGCTGCGCCCGCCTGCATCAGCGCACGCTGCGTCTGTTTGCCGGCGCGGGCATTGTCCCGGCCTCTTCTCCGCTGGGAGAGTGGCGCGAAACCGGCGTCAAACTAACGACCATGCTGAATGTATTTGGCTTGAATTAAGAGGCGATGATGATTGCATTTAACCGCTGGCCGGAAAGTTTTGCCGCCCGCTATCGTGAAAAGGGCTACTGGCAGGATCTGCCGCTTACTAACCTGATTACCCGTCACGCCGACAGCGACGCCATCGCCATTATCGAGGGTGATAAGCAGTACAGCTATCGTCAGTTTAATCAGCAGGTGGATAACCTGGCATCGTCGCTCCAGCGTCTGGGACTGAAGCGCGGTGAAACCGCGCTGGTGCAGCTGGGCAACGTCGCCGAGTTCTACATCACCCTGTTTGCGCTGCTGCGTATTGGAGTGGCGCCGGTGAATGCTTTGTTCAGCCACCAGCGCAGCGAGCTGAATGCCTATGCGACTCAAATTGAGCCGGCGCTGCTGATAGCCGATCGCGATCATGCGCTGTTTGCCGATGACCAGTTCCTCAACGGTTTCGTTGAGCAGCATTCGTCAGTGCGGGTTGTACTGCTGCGTAACGATCGCGGTGAATACGATCTGGCGGCGGCGATCGCCCGCCCGGCGGATAACTTTATCGCCAATCCGACGCCTGCTGATGAAGTGGCGTTTTTCCAGCTTTCCGGCGGCAGTACCGGGACACCGAAGCTGATCCCTCGTACGCATAACGATTACGACTATAGCATCCGTCGCAGTAACGAAATTTGCGGCATCAGCGCGCAAACCCGCTACTTGAATGCGCTGCCTGCTGCCCACAACTACGCCATGAGCTCACCGGGCTCGCTCGGCGTGTTTCTTGCCGGCGGGCGGGTCATTCTGGCCGCCGACCCGAGCGCAACGCTGTGCTTCCCGCTGATTGAGCAGCATCAGATTAGCGTCGCGTCGCTGGTGCCACCGGCGGTCAGCCTGTGGCTCCAGGCCATCCGTGAAGGTGCCGGGAATGCGCAGCTGCGTTCGTTGACGCTGTTGCAGGTTGGCGGCGCACGTCTGTCGGCAACGCTGGCGGCGCGGATCCCGGCGGAGATCGGCTGCCAGCTGCAGCAGGTCTTCGGCATGGCGGAAGGGCTGGTGAACTACACCCGCCTCAATGACAGCCAGGAACGGATTATCAATACCCAGGGTTGCCCGATGTGCCCGGACGATGAAGTGTGGGTTGCGGATGCCGATGGCAACCCGCTGCCGCGCGGTGAAGTCGGGCGTCTGATGACCCGGGGGCCGTACACCTTCCGCGGCTACTACAACAGTCCGCAGCACAACGCCGAAGCGTTTGATGCCGACGGTTTCTACTGCTCCGGCGATCTTATTTCGATCGATGAGGACGGATATATCACCGTCCAGGGGCGGGAAAAAGATCAGATCAACCGCGGCGGCGAGAAGATCGCGGCGGAGGAGGTCGAAAACCTGCTGCTGCGCCATCCGGCGGTGATCCATGCCGCGCTGGTCAGCATGGAAGATAGTCTGCTGGGCGAGAAAAGCTGCGCGTATCTGGTGGTTAAAGAACCGCTGCGTGCGGTAGCGGTGCGTCGTTTTCTGCGCGAGCAGGGCGTTGCGGAATTTAAGCTGCCGGACCGCGTGGAGTGCCTGGAAGCACTGCCGCTGACGCCGGTGGGCAAAGTCGATAAAAAACAATTACGCCAGTGGCTGGCTACACGCGAGCCGGGCTGAAGGAGAACACAGAATGGCTATTCCTAAACTACAGGCTTACGCGCTACCGGAAGCCAGCGACATCCCGGCGAACAAAGTGAACTGGGCCTTTGAGCCGTCCCGCGCCGCGCTGCTGATCCACGATATGCAGGAATATTTCCTCAACTTCTGGGGTGAAGACAGCGCCATGATGGCGAAAGTGGTCGCCAACATTGCCGCCCTGCGTGATTTCTGTAAGCAAAATAATATTCCGGTGTACTACACCGCTCAGCCGAAAACCCAAAGCGATGAAGACCGTGCTCTGCTCAATGATATGTGGGGCCCGGGGCTGACCCGCTCCCCGGAGCAGCAGCGCGTGATTGCCGCTCTGGCCCCGGATGAGCACGACACCGTACTGGTGAAGTGGCGCTACAGCGCATTTCACCGTTCGCCGCTGGAAGAGATGCTCAAAGAGACCGGTCGCGATCAGCTGATTATTACGGGCGTCTATGCCCACATCGGCTGTATGACTACCGCGACCGACGCATTTATGCGCGATATCAAACCGTTCTTCGTCGCCGATGCGCTGGCCGACTTCAGTCGGGAAGAACATCTGATGTCGCTGAAATATGTCGCTGGTCGCTCCGGACGCGTGGTGATGACCGAGGAGCTGCTGCCGCTGCCGGCATCAAAGGCGGCGCTGCGGGCGCTGGTGCTGCCGCTGCTGGATGAGTCTGACGAGCCTATGGATGACGAAAATCTGATCGACTACGGCCTGGACTCCGTGCGGATGATGGCGCTGGCCGCGCGCTGGCGCAAAGTGCACGGCGACATCGACTTCGTGATGCTGGCGAAAAAACCGACTATTGATGCCTGGTGGGCGCTGCTTTCCCGTGAGGTGAAATAATGGCCGCGCTGGATTTTCAAGGGCAGACCGTATGGATCACCGGCGCTGGTAAGGGCATTGGCTACGCGACGGCGCTGGCGTTTGTAGAGGCCGGCGCTCGGGTAACCGGGTTCGATCTGGTTTTCGAAGGCGATGATTATCCGTTTACGACGCACACGCTGGATGTTGCCAATGCGCAGCAGGTGGCTGAGGTATGCGGGCGCCTGCTGAAGGGCATTGAGCGGCTGGATGTGCTGGTTAACGCGGCGGGGATTTTGCGCATGGGTGCGACAGATGAACTGAGCCTGGACGCGTGGCAGCAGACTTTTGCTGTGAACGTCGGCGGGGCATTTAACCTGTTTCAGCAGACGATGGCTCAGTTCCGTCGCCAACAGGGCGGGGCGATTGTCACCGTGGCCTCCGATGCTGCGCATACCCCACGGATCGGCATGAGCGCCTATGGCGCCTCAAAGGCGGCGCTGAAAAGCCTGGCGCTGACCGTGGGTCTGGAGCTGGCGGGCAGCGGCGTACGCTGTAACCTGGTCTCGCCGGGCTCGACCGATACCGATATGCAGCGCACGCTGTGGGTCAGTGAGGATGCTGAACAGCGCCGTATTCGCGGCTTCGGCGAGCAGTTTAAGCTTGGGATCCCGCTGGGTAAAATTGCGCGTCCGCAGGAGATTGCCAGTACGATCCTGTTCCTCGCTTCCGCAAACGCCAGTCATATCACGCTGCAGGATATCGTGGTTGATGGCGGCTCGACGCTGGGGGCGTAAATGGCCTGGAAACGTCAGCTGACGCTGGAGGCGCTTAACGCCACCAGCGAGAATACGATGGTGGCTCATCTGGGGATTAGCTATACCCGGCTGGAAGAGGGGCTGCTGGAGGCGAGTATGCCGGTTGATGCGCGCACGCATCAGCCGTTTGGCCTGCTGCACGGCGGGGCATCCGCAGCGCTGGCGGAGACGCTGGGGTCGATGGCCGGCTGGCTGATGACCGAAGAGGGGCAGTGCGTGGTGGGGACCGAGCTGAATGCGACCCACCATCGGGCGGTCTCAAGCGGTCATGTCCGCGGCGAGTGTCGTCCTTTGCATCTGGGGCGTCAGAACCAAAGCTGGGAGATTGCTATCTTTGATGAGCGAGGCCGGCGCTGCTGTACCTGCCGGTTGGGCACGTCAGTTCTCGGCTGAGGAGACGCCTGTTCCCGGCTTGCGGTGTGAACGCCTTAGCCGGGCTACCGTCGCCTCCGGGAGCATCCACCATACGGACAGACTCTGCGACTGATCCCCCGGTGGCGCTGCGCTGACCGGGCTACGGGGTTACAGTCGTCCGAGGGACGCCTCCGGGAACCCGTCATGATGCAGCTGCAGATTTCCTCCTCCATTTACATTTTTTTTCCTGCCAGAAGTGATCCCGCTAGCAATGTGAGACAAATCCCTGTCTCTGCACGACATCTGCATGGTTTCAACATTGTTAAATCCTGAGTTGTGTTCTAGAAACAAAATGTAACATTCTGATTATCCTACCGGTGGGACGCAACGATGAATCATTCAGGGAAATACCTCATCTGGACATTGCTCTCGGTTATCGGAGCCTTTGCCCTCGGCTACATCGCCTTAAACAGAGGTGAACAGATTAATGCGTTATGGATTGTCGTCGCGGCAGTCTGCATTTATCTGATCGCCTATCGCTTCTATGGTCTTTATATCGCCAAAAATGTGCTGGCGGTTGACCCTACGCGCATGACCCCGGCCGTGCGGCATAACGACGGCCTTGACTATGTTCCGACCGATAAAAAAGTGCTGTTCGGTCACCATTTTGCGGCGATTGCCGGAGCGGGGCCGCTCGTGGGGCCGGTGCTGGCGGCACAGATGGGCTATCTGCCGGGGATGATCTGGATCCTCGCCGGAGTGGTTCTGGCCGGTGCGGTGCAGGATTTTATGGTGTTGTTCGTGTCTACTCGCCGCGACGGACGTTCTCTCGGTGAGCTGGTGAAAGAGGAGATGGGGCCGACCGCCGGGGTTCTGGCGCTGGTGGCCTGCTTTATGATCATGGTGATTATCCTCGCGGTACTGGCGATGATCGTCGTGAAAGCCTTGACCCACAGCCCGTGGGGTACCTATACCGTTGCCTTCACTATCCCGCTGGCTATCTTTATGGGGATCTACATTCGCTACCTGCGTCCGGGACGCATTGGCGAAGTGTCGGTGATTGGCCTGGTGATGCTGGTGTTTGCGATTGTCTCCGGCGGATGGGTAGCGGAAAGCCCGACGTGGGCACCGTGGTTTGATTACACCGGCGTGCAGCTGACCTGGATTCTGGTGGGCTACGGCTTTATTGCCGCCGTTCTGCCCGTATGGCTGCTGCTGGCACCGCGTGATTACCTGTCAACCTTCCTGAAAATAGGCACCATTGTCGGGCTGGCGATTGGCATCCTGATTATGCGTCCGACGCTGAGCATGCCGGCGCTGACCAAATTTATTGACGGTACCGGCCCGGTCTGGTCCGGCAGCATGTTCCCGTTCCTGTTTATCACTATAGCCTGCGGGGCGGTCTCCGGCTTCCATGCGCTGATTTCATCCGGGACCACGCCTAAAATGCTGGCGAATGAAGGCCAGGCCTGCTTTATCGGCTATGGCGGTATGCTGATGGAATCCTTTGTTGCCATTATGGCGCTGGTGGCGGCCTGTATTATTGACCCTGGCGTGTACTTCGCCATGAACAGCCCGATTGCGGTACTGGCGCCGGCAGGCACCACCGATGTGGTGGCATCCGCCGCACAGGTGGTGAGTAGCTGGGGCTTTAGTATTACGCCGGATACGCTGCGCCAGATAGCCAGCGAAGTGGGCGAGCAGTCGATTATCTCGCGGGCAGGCGGCGCGCCGACGCTGGCGGTGGGGATGGCCTACATCCTGCACGGTTCGCTGGGCGGGCTGATGGATGTCGCTTTCTGGTATCACTTCGCGATTCTGTTTGAAGCGCTGTTTATCCTGACGGCGGTTGATGCGGGCACCCGTGCGGCGCGTTTTATGCTGCAGGATCTGCTGGGCGTACTGAGCCCCGGACTGAAAAAAACCAACTCGCTGCCGGCGAACCTGCTGGCGACCGGGCTTTGCGTGCTGGCGTGGGGATACTTCCTGCATCAGGGGGTTGTTGACCCGCTCGGCGGCATTAATACGCTGTGGCCGCTGTTTGGCATCGCTAACCAGATGCTGGCAGGTATGGCGCTGATGCTGTGCGCGGTGGTACTGTTTAAGATGAAGCGCGAGCGCTATGCGTGGGTGGCGCTGCTGCCGACGGCCTGGCTGTTGATTTGCACCCTCACCGCCGGCTGGCAGAAATCGTTTAGCCCGGATACCAAAGTCGGGTTCCTGGCGATTGCCAATAAGTTCCAGGCGATGATCGACAGCGGCAATATTCCGCCGCAGTACACCGAATCGCAGCTGGCACAGCTGGTCTTTAACAACCGGCTGGATGCGGGCCTCACCATCTTCTTTATGGTGGTTGTGGTGGTACTGGCGCTCTTCTCCATCAAAACCGCGCTGGCGGCGTTGAGAGAAGATAAACCGACGGCGAAAGAGACACCTTATGAAGCGTTACCTGCCGATGCAGAACCGCTAGCGGCGCAGGCGAAGCGCGCACATTAAACCCCAGGCCCCTTTCCGTGTGGAGAGGGGCCGTGATGAGAGACCAACATGTTTGATACCCTTTCCAAAGCCGGGAAGTATCTGGGCCAGGCGGCGAAAATGATGATTGGTGTGCCCGACTACGATAACTATGTCGAGCATATTCGCCAGACTCATCCTGAGCAGACACCGATGACCTATGAAGAATTCTTTCGCGAGCGACAGGATGCACGCTATGGCGGGAAAGGGGGGGCGAAGTGCTGCTAAGAGCCTATTCCATTAGGCTATTTTATTTGCCATTTTGACCCAGGGCAGTGCTCACCATCCTCACGAACTGCGTGTACGCTCTGGTGGTTCCGCGCTGTCCGTGGCCAAACTGGCTGCAACATATACGCCTACTGGGATAGACTTTTAGTCGCCTTCTCAGGCGTTAAGTCCCCCATCGACATCCAGACCGGTACCGGATATTTGTCCGGCAGCCGGGCTGGCCAGAAAGGTCACCGCGGCAGCCACATCTTCTGCCTGGCCATACTTCCCTAACGCAATCAGCTGACGCTGCGACTCGGCCTGTTCACCGTCCGCCGGGTTCATATCGCTGTCGGTCGGGCCCGGATGGACCAGATTGACGGTAATACCGCGCGGTCCGAGATCGCGGGCCAGGCCACGGGTCAGCGAATTGAGCGCAGATTTGGTCATCGCATAGACCGCAATGCCCGGTGAGGAGACGCGGTTGGCAAGACAGCTGCCAATATTAATTATGCGTCCGCCATCGGGCAGATGCGGCAGCGCCGCCTGGATGGCGACCACCACGCCGCGGATATTGACGTTGATCAGCGCATCGATATCTTCCAGCGACAGTGATTCCAGCGGACCACCGCGTGCGATCCCGGCGTTATTCACCAAAATATCCAGCCCGCCAAGAGTCTCCACCGTCCGCGTGACGGCCTGCTGAATCGCCTGCGCATTCGCGCTGTCGGCCTGAATTGCCGCGCCGTGGCGTCCGAGCGCGGCGATCTCGTCGGCAACCGCCTGCGCCTTATCGGCGGACTTTTCATAGGTGATAACCACATCGGCACCCGCCTGGGCCAGCGACAGCGCAATGGCACGGCCAATTCCACGACTGGCCCCGGTAACCAACGCCTTTTTACCCGTTAAATCGATCTGCATGATGACCTCGTACAATGAGTGGGAGAACCATCATTAGGTATAGAGCGAGATTCCAGCGCGTCAATGCACCTGTCGGCGGAAGTTTTCCACTTTCTCAAAGGCGGCGGCCAGGCTCTGGGGCGTCAGTTCAACCGGCAGAAAATGAATCGATTCCACCGGGCGCAGGGTATGGGCAATCACCCGATCCAACTCGGTCCGGTTGTGGATATCGACGTCAAGTTCCGCCAGCGTAGTGGGCAGGTTGAAACGCTGGTAGGCGTTGACTAGCTGGGCCAATACCTCGTCCTGACCCAGCAGGGCGCTTTGCACCAGAATGCCGTAGGCGACCTTGGTGCCATGAAGAAACTTTTCGGTCTGCGGCAGGACCGTCAGACCGTTATGCACCGCGTGTGCGGCGGCGACGCGGGTATAGCGCTCACCTAAGCCGCCGACCATCCCTCCGCCGGCGATAATGGCATCCGTCACATCGCGAAACGCCTGCGACAGTTCGCCGCGCTGCTGGTCGGCCAGCGCGGTTTCGCTGCTTCGTAGCAGTACGTCACGAATGGCCAGCGCGCCGTTAATCCCCAGCCGCACGGTTAGCGGCAGCGTTTCTGGTTGCGGCGCCAGCACGACGGCTTCATACCATTTCGCCAGCGTATCGCCGATCCCTGCCAGCAGATATTCCGCCGGAGCATTAAGGATAATTTGCGGCTCCACCAGCACCAGGAAATTGGCGTCATCGAAGATTTCAAAATGCAGCGCCTGCCCGGCGTCGTTGTACCACACCGACAGCGGAGTCCACGCTGCGCAGGTGGCGGCGATGGTCGGGATGGCGACAAACGGAAGCCCCAGCCGCCGGGCCACGGCTTTGGCGGTATCCAGCAGCGCGCCGCCGCCGACGCCGATCACCACGGCACGGTCATCTCCGGCTTCTGTCGCCAGCTGGGTGACGTCGCTTTCGCTACAGTGCCCGGTAAACAGCACTTTTTTAGCGCCGACGGCGTGGAACGCCTCCGGCAGAAAGGGCCGGGCACCGGCGATGGCTCGCTCGCCGTAGATCCACATGGCGCGGGAAAGCTGCTCATCGTTGTAAAAATCGTGCAGGCGGGCAAGGCTGCCGGTATGGGAAAAATAGTTAGCCGGGCCGGGTACTACGCGGATATCGCTGTTGCTCATGAACGCTGTCCTTATCTCGTTTCGCTAACCTGATGTTAAGTCTGGACATCCGGATGGCTAATAATATTTCGTTTTATCTTATGCCTTTTACGCAGTTGTCAGTCAATGGCGGCTGTGAAAAATTCGTTAAATCAGAATATTAATCGTAAAGGTCCCGGGAGATGGCAGTGAATCGTCTTGAGATGAACAACATTAACCTGGCCTTTTCGGGCTTCAGGGCGCTCAGCAATGTCGCTTTCACCCTGCGGGGAGGATCGGTGCATGCGCTGACCGGTGCCAACGGCGCGGGGAAGTCGACGCTGATGGCGGTGCTGTGCGGTACGCACGCCCATTACGAGGGTGAGATTGTTATCAATAACCAGCCGGTGAGCATTCGTTCCCCACGGGATGCGAAGCTGCTGGGCATTCATCTGGTGCAACAAGAGGTGGATGTGGCGCTGGTGCCGGGCCTGACCATTGCGGAAAATATTATGCTGGACCGCCTGGCGGATCCGGGGCTGCGTTTTAGCTGGCACACCGTGCGCGACCAGGCGCGCGAGGCGCTGGCCCAGTTGGATATCACGCTCGATGTGCGTCGCTCTATCGATAGCTGCACCCTGGCGGAGAAACAGCAGATTTTGTTGGCCCGCGCGCTGTCACACCATTGCCGTTTTTTAATTCTTGATGAACCCACCGCGCCGCTGGATCAGCATGAAAGTGAGCGCCTGTTTACGGTGGTTCGTCGCCTGCAGCAGCAGGGGATTGGCGTGGTGTTTATCTCCCACCGTATTCATGAGCTGAAGGCTATCTGCGACACCCTGACGGTATTGCGCGACGGGAAGCTGATTGAAAGCAGCCCCATGACTGAGTTGAGCGGCGAGCAGATCGTGGAGAAGATGCTGGGTCATGAGCTGAGCGATATTTTCCCACCGAAGCGCCCGCCGCACGCTGAAGAGATTTTGCTACAGGTTGACGGTCTGCACGATGAAGGGCTGCTGCAGGATATTTCGCTGCGGCTGCGCAAAGGGGAAATCCTTGGCATCGCCGGCCTGGCCGGGGCCGGTAAAACCGAGCTGTGTAAAGCGCTGTTTGGCGCCAGCAAAAGCCGTCTGACGCGCGGGGAGCTGAACAGCCAGCCGTGGCGGCCTCGCGACCCGGCGGATTCCGTGATGCGCGGGCTGGCGCTGGTGCCGGAAGAGCGGCGTAAAGAGGGCATTTTTATCGAAGAACCGATTGGCATGAACCTGGCGGTCAGCGCCGATAACAGCTTTTCACGCTGGAGCCTGTTCGGTCATCGCCAGGCGTGGCGCTGGGCGGAAGAGGTCATAGCCCGTATTGGGATCCGTACCACCGGCCCGGCCCAGACTCTGCGTCGGCTTTCCGGCGGTAACCAGCAGAAAGTGGCGATCGGCAAATGGCTGCGCGGTAACGCCAACGTATTGATATTCGACGAACCGACAAAGGGCGTCGATGTGAAAGCCAGGACCGACCTGTTCACCCTGATCGACGGGCTGGCTCGCGAGGGGAAAGGGATTATCTATGCCTCGGGCGAATTCTCTGAGCTGGTGGGTTTGTGTGACCGTATTTGCGTATTGTGGGACGGCCGTATCGTCGCAGAAATCCCGGGCGCTGACGCCCGGGAAGAGACACTTCTTTATTACTCCACCGGAGGAGCAGCAGCGTGAGCAAGGCCCTGACAGTTAATGCGACGGTATCGGGCCGTCAGCGATTTTTTGATTTTCTTTATAAATGGGGCATGTTGCTGACCGTGGTGCTGCTGATTGCCGTTTTTGGCCTCGCCTCGGACAATTTCCTCGACCCGTTCAACATCATCAACATTTTGCGCTCGATTGCCATTGTGACGGTGATTGCCATCGGCGTCTCCATTTCGTTGACCATTGGCGGCTTTGATCTGTCGGTCGGGTCGACGGCCTCGCTGGCCAACGCGCTGGTGGTTTCGCTGTTTGTCTGGCACGGCTTTGGCACCACGGAGGCGATTCTGGTCACGCTTGCGCTTTGTACGCTGGTGGGGCTGTTCAACGCTTTCTTGATTGTTGTCCTGCGCATTCCAGACATGCTCGCCACCCTTGCCAGTCTGTTTGTGATTCAGGGCGTGGCGATGACCTACAGCTACGGCGGTTCGATCACTGAGAACATGGTATTGCCGAGCGGCGATATGGCCGAGGGGGTCATTCCGGCAGCCTTCGGTTTGCTGGGGCAGGTACCGACCATCGTGATAGTTATGCTGGTGGTGACCGTGATTGCCCAGTTGGCGCTCTCCTTCACGACCCACGGGCGCAGAATGTACGCCATTGGCGGCAACCCTGAGGCCGCACGGCTCTCCGGCCTGCGTATCACCCGCTATAAAGTGGCGGCCTACGTGATTGCCTCTTTACTGGCCGGGCTGGGCGGCATTTTGCTGGCCTCGCGTATCGGCTCTTCGCAAGTTAACGCCGGTAGCGGCTATCTGATGGATGCGGTAGCGGCGGCGTGGATTGGGTTTTCACTGGCGGGTTCCGGCAAACCGAACGCGCTGGGTACGTTGGTGGGGGCGGTGATTCTTGGCGTGCTCTCCAACGGTCTGGTGATGCTGTCGGTACCGTACTACGCGATGGACATTATTAAAGGGCTGGTGCTGGCTGGCGCGTTGGCACTGACTTACTTTCAGCGTCGCACATAAAATTTTACAGGGTAAACACCATGAAAAAGATAACGCTTTCACTCATCGCATTGGGGTTATTCAACTCTGCGGCGGCCTTTGCTGAAACCCCGACGCCAGTTCCGGCGGCGATTGCCGAACATAGCGGCCCGATTCGCATTGCGGTGATCCGCAACCTCGGTTCTGACGATAACACGACCCAGTTTGTTGCCGGGGCTATTCAGGAAGGGAAAAAACTCGGTTTCAAAATCAGTACTTTCCTCAGTAACGGGGATGACGCCAAATTCCAGGACTTCGTTAACCAGGCAATTAGCCAAAAATACGATGGCATTATTCTCTCCCAGGGACGCGATCCGTATTCGACCGCGCTGGTGAAAAAAGCGGTAGATGCCGGCATTAAAGTGGCCGTGTTCGATACCGCCGTCAGCGGTGACATCCCGGGTGTCACCGTGACTCAGCAGGATGACGCCTCGCTGACCGACCTCTCTTTTGGCCAACTGGTGAAAGATTTCAACGGTAAAGCCAATATTATCAAACTGTGGGTGGCCGGCTTCCCACCGATGGAGCGCCGCCAGGCGGCTTACCAGACCCTGCTCAAGCAAAACCCGGGGATTAAGGAGCTGGAGTCGATCGGCGCCGTCTCTTCCGACGTGCAGGGCGACACCGCCAATAAGGTTGGTGCGATCCTGGCTAAATACCCGAAAGGCAAGATCGATGCGATTTGGGGAACCTGGGATGCATTCAGCCAGGGGGCATATAAAGCGCTGAAGGAGAACGGGCGCACCGAAATCAAACTGTACAGCATTGATATTTCTAACCAGGACCTGCAGCTGATGCGCGAATCAGGCAGCCCGTGGAAAGTGAGCGTGGCGGTGGATCCGAAGCTTATCGGGGCAACCAACGTACGTTTGATCGCCAATAAAATAGCCGGTGAGCCAACGCCTGCAACTTATGATTTCAAAGCGGCGGCTATTCCGCAGGCGCTGCTGGCAGCGCAGCCTGGGGCGGTCAACGTGGCCTCGTTGGGTAAAATCATTCCGGGCTGGGGTCAGACCGAAGACTTTATCGCTCCGTGGTTCGCCACGCTGGAAGCGAAACACAAATAAGGAGCAGGTATGGCGACGGCACTCCCGCGCCCCGACTACAGCCGCAATATGCGGCTGATTGGGCATAGCGATCAAGGAGGACGCCCGGACGGCGTTCAGCTCATGGTACACCGTGGTTTCGCCTATATCGGCCATATGGTGTCGCAGGGGTTTTCGGTAGTGGACGTCCGCGATCCGGCCCATCCGAAAGCGGTAAACTACATTGCCGCGCCGCCGGGAACCTGGAATGTGCATTTGCAGGCCCATGATGATCTACTGCTGGTCATTAATGCCCGGGATCTGTTTGCCGATACCCGTTTTGCCGACGAGAAGATGTATTACACCCGTTCGGTGGGGGAGACGGTGAGCGATGTGCAGGATGGCGGCTGGAGCGCCGGGCTGCGCGTATTTGATATTTCCCACCCGGAACAGCCGCGCGAGATCGGCTTTCTGTCGCTGAACGGTATCGGCATTCATCGGATCTGGTACGTTGGCGGACGCTGGGCCTACGTTTCTGCGCTGATCGACGGCTTTAGCGACTATATCTTCCTGACCATCGATCTGACCGATCCGCGGAAACCGGAAGTGGCCGGGCGCTGGTGGCTGCCGGGGATGCATCAGGCGGCGGGAGAGACGGCGGACTGGCCGCAGGGTAAGCGCTATGCGCTGCATCACGCCATTATCGCCGGGGACACCGCTTACGGCAGCTGGCGCGACGGCGGCCTGACGCTGCTTGATGTGAAGGACCGAACTCAGCCGAAGCTGATTAGCCATCGTAACTGGAGTCCGCCATTTGGCGGCGGGACCCATACGGCGCTGCCGCTGCCGGATCGCGATTTGCTGGTGGTACTGGATGAAGCGGTGCTCGATAACCAGCAGGATGGCGAGAAGCTGATCTGGCTGTTTGATATCCGCGAGCCGGCTAACCCGGTGAGTATCTCCACGTTCCCGCAGCCGCAGGAGACGGATTATGTCGCGAAAGGGGCCCATTTTGGGCCACACAACCTGCATGAAAACCGCCCCGGTAGCTTTATCAGTTCAACGCTGATTTTCGCCACTTATCAGAATGCGGGCGTGCGGGCCTACGATATCTCCGACCCATACCGGCCGGTGGAAACCGGCGCCCTGGTGCCTGCCGCGCCGGCGAGAATGATGGATACGCGCCCGGGCCGTCCGCAGGTGATTCAGTCCTGCGATGTGTTTGTTGATGCTCAGGGAATTATCTACAGCACCGACTATAACGGCGGCCTGTCGGTTATCGAATATCTGGGGTAGGTTGTTGCCGGGTGGCGCTGCGCTTACCCGGCCTACAAAAATCTGGCCGTATGCCGGGCCGCTACCCGGCTTACAGGCTGCACTTAGCTGTACTGGCGAATGCGGGCGATCAGATCGTCGACGCTGTCGATACGATCGGCAATCACAATCAGCGCTTTACCCAGCGTGATGGCATGACGCTGGCATTCGTGGCGCATGGCCTCATCCTGAATCGTCTCTATATCGGCGACGTGCGACAGGCCGATGCTGCGGCGAATCAGCTCGGTGCCGCAGAAGCCAATCGCATCGTGCCAGACTTTTTTCAGGTACTCGGAAGCGTAGCCGGGGTAAGCCAGCGCCGCATCGCGTGCTTTCTCCGTTGCCAGAGACTGGAAACGTTCAGCAAACGTGCTCCACAGCTGAGTAATATCGTGCAGACGCTGTTCGCGCGCTGCGGCCGCATCGCGAATCCCCAAATGCCCTGGCAGGCCGCAATAGTTCAGCAGCAGGTTGCCAATAGCGGTACCGATATCAAAGCCTGCCGGGCCGAAATAACCGAATTCTGCGTCGATGGCTTTAAAACTGTTCTCGGCAACAAAAATGGAACCGCTGTGAATATCCCCGTGCAACAGCGCTTCGGCGTGCGAGAAGAAGCGATGTTTCAGCGACGCGACCGCCAGCTTGAGCTGAGCATCGTCGCGCAGGGCGGCGACCTCGGCTTCCAGCTCGGCCGGGTAGTTATTGCGTTCGTGGACCTGGTACGGGTCGTTGAAAAACAGGTCCTCGGTGATTTCGCACATTTCCGGGTTAATAAACCGGGCGACCTGGGCTTTTTTCTCATGCGGATGGAGGTAGAAATCGCTGGTGTGAAACAGCGCCTGGGCCAGGTATTCCCCCAGCTGACGCGCGGCCTGCGGATAGTAAACGTTATGGATTAACTCGCCGCGCCAGATACGATGATCGGAGAGATCTTCCATCACCATCACCGCCAGTTCTGGGTCAAAGTGGTGAATTTTCACCGTGTGCTGCGGGCAGTGCTGATAGTGCGCAACCAGGGTTTGTGCTTCCAGACGGGCGCGGTCAAGGGTCAGCGGCCAGGATTCTCCCACGCAACGAACGTAGGGCAGGGCCTGCTTAACAACAACGCGACTCACGCCGTGGGTGTCATAAATCTTAAAGACCAGGTTGAGGTTACCGTCCCCCACTTCCTGCGCGGACACCAGTTCCGACGGATTATCGATGCCGCCAAATTGTTGTGCGTATGCCACGGCATCGCCTGGGGTGAAGGTATGGTATTGCGACATTGCCTCGATCCTCAAAAGTTCTGATTAAGCCGTTCAGACGTCTATACTTCTGGAATTCATCCTGACACAATGTGATACAACAACGCAACAGGGATTTAACGATATGCAGACACTACAGACCACCAGCCTGCGAGTCAGCGAAAATCAGCTTTTTATTCTTGATCAGCAGGCATTGCCGCAGGAAAAACGCTGGCTGGCGGCGGATAACGTTTCGTTGCTGGTGGACCATATTCACGCACTGCGGGTGCGCGGCGCACCGTTAATCGGCCTGTCGGCCAGCCTGCTGCTGGCGCTGCTGGCCGGGCGCGGCCTCAGCCAGAATGAGCTTGCTCAGGCGCTGGAAACGCTGCGCGCCGCGCGGCCAACGGCGGTAAACCTGATGAATAATCTCGACCGCATGAAGCTGGCGCTGGCGCAGGAAAACTATATCCAGGCGCTGGAAGATGAAGCGCTGCGCCTGATTGCTGAAGATAAACAGCTGTGTGCAAGGATTGCCGAAACCGGCAGCGCGCTGGTGAAGCCTGGCAGTCGTCTTCTCACCCACTGCAATACCGGCGGGCTGGCGACGGCGGGCGTGGGAACGGCGCTGGGGGTGATTGCGCTGGCCCATCAGCGCGGGCTGGTAGAAAACGTCTGGGTCGATGAGACGCGCCCGTTGCTGCAGGGGGGCCGTCTGACCGCATGGGAGTTGGGTGAGCTGGGGGTGCCTTATCAGCTGATTACCGATTCGATGGCTGCCAGTCTGATGGCGAAAGGGCTGGTGGATGCGGTGTGGGTGGGCGCGGACCGCATTGCTGCCAACGGGGATGTGGCGAATAAAATTGGCACCTACTCCCTGGCAGTGCTGGCGAAGTTTCACGGTATTCCTTTCTATGTTGCGGCCCCGCAAACCACGCTCGATAGCCGTTGCCCGAACGGCGAAGCGATACCAATCGAACAGCGGGCGGCGGCGGAAGTAACCGGCGTGGCGGGCAGCTTTGGCGCCGTGCAGTGGGCGCCGGAGAATGCGTCGGTGTATAATCCGGCGTTTGATGTCACACCGGCGGCGTTAATTAGCGGCTGGGTGCTGGATAGCGGCGTGGTGACGCCGGATCAGGTGGTGAGCGGGGCGTTTGCGCCAGAACAGGCCTGAGCTAAAACGCGAAGCTACCTCCATAGCTTCGCGTTTATCTTACGGCAGAACCATTTTTACCGCCGGAGCGGACTGCGGATCGATATGCCGGCCGAGCGTCGTCAGTGCCGCCTGATAAGGGCACAGCGTGCCGACGACCGTCGCCTGACAGCCCGGCTGACGCCACTCCTGGCGCAGCATCGGATGCTGGCTGTCCGGGGTTTGCAGACGGCGTAAATCGTCCAGACTTTGCGCTTGGAAGTAGACGCGCAGGTAGCGTTTATCGCTGCGGGTATCACGCCAGCGTTCCAGTACCAGGCTGCTACCTGGCGGGATATTGCCCCGGCTGTACCCCGGTAGCTGCCAGCTAAAATCCATTAGCGTACGTACCATCGCGATATTGGTATCGTGTGCCACCAGCAACAGCCAGCGTACATTCGGCGTTGCGCCTTCTTTTACCCCCTCAAGCATGGCGTTGAGCAGAATCGAGCCGCGTTTTTGGGCGGTATAAAACACGTCGTTGCTCAGATCGTAGTTCTCCGTCAACAGCGGCAACAGGGCGGTTATCTGGCTGGAGCGGGTGATGTTCCCCCACGCCAGCTGGCTGAGCGGCAGGTTTTCACTCCAGCCCAGGCGCAGCGTTTCAACCATATTGGCCATGACGTTCAGCCCGGTTACGGAGACTTTCCCGCTTTTGCTTTGTTCAACCTGCCACGGCTGGTCGAATGCCGGGCAAGGCTTATCGGGCGCGCAAACCGCGTTTTTTAGCTGCTGAATCACCGGTGCCAGCGTTTGCTGACGCAGCGCCAGATCCCCGGCTTTCGCTTTCACAGCATTCAGTTCCTGACCGGGATCGGTTCGTGTGGCAGCAAATTTATCGGTCTGAAACAGCGGGTCGGCATCGCCGCTGATGTAATGAATCGCTATGCCGCAGCCGGGAAAGGCACCGTCAACGTAGGCCTCGGCAGTGGCCCGCGTGCGTTGCAGCGGGCTGGCGCGAACATAAATGTCTCCGGCGGACGGGCAGCCAGCGGTCAGAATGGCGGACTTACGATAGCCGTCGCCCTCAGCATGACCTTTGTTGACCACGGCCGCATAGCCGTGGCCGGTTAACTCGCCGTCGTGGGTGCTCCATGCTGTCCATGGTCGCCGGGTGGCGGCTTCAATAGCGTCACGATTGCCGGGCGTTGGCGGGCGAATACCGTGTCGGCTGAGTTCAACGACTTTTTCCAGCTGATACTGCGTGGCCGCTGAGGCTGGTGTTGCCAGCAAAGGCAGCGCGCAGGCAATGAACAGGCGCAGCAATACCTGATGTCGTGCAGGCATCATAGGGTCTTCCTTATTAGTGAAGTGTTATAAATTAATGGATTATGAGGATAGAGACGTTTGACGTTCCGTCGCATGGCGCCTGGCAACAATGGCTGCGGTCATGAAGCAGAACAGGGCTGATGCCAGGCCGGCCGCGACCCAAAACTGCGATAATGTGCTGAAGTTATAGAGCGTTTTACCGTTTTCGATGATCGCGGTTTTATCAATGATTATCCTGGTCAGAAATTCCCCCAGCCCTGCGCCGGCGTAGCTGGCGATCCCGATCGTACCCAACGCGGCGCCTGCGGCTTTGCGCGAGGAGATATCGACGGCAATCAGTCCGCCGAGGAAGCAAGTCAGGGCTCCAATGGTTGCGCCGAAAATGATCATCGACAGAATATCGGTAGAGTAGCGGTGGGGAGACCAGAGCATGAGCGCGAAGCCGGCGGTGTTCAACAGGCTAATGACGCCGGCCATCACGCTACGGTTTCGGGGGAAAAAGCGGTCAGAGAGCATCCCGGCAACGATGGTCCCGGCAATCCCGGCAATGGCGTTTACGCCAATGATCCCCGAGGCTTCAACGGTGGTGTAGGCTTTTTCCTGCTGGAGGAAAAATATTCCCCATGAATTTACCGCGTACCGATCGATATACATAAAGGCCGATGCCAGTGCCAGGGTCCACAGTGCGGGGTTGCGCATGGCGAGCAGTTGGTTTTTGAAAACGGAACCGCTGGACTCTTCCTGCTGCGGCTCGTCACGGATGAGACTGATGGGGGGGAAACCGCAGCTTTGTGGAGAGTCACGCATAAATACCAGCATCAGCACCACGCCGGCGGCACCGAGCGCGGCCGTCGACAAATAGCCCATTTGCCAGCCAAAGCCCGCAATGACGGCGGCGATCACGATGTAGGTGAGTGCCTCGCCGATGTTATGCGCTGTAGACCAGATACCATAAAAGGTTCCGCGCTCTTTATAACCGTACCAGCGGGCCAGCGAGACCGCACAAGGACCGACTCCCATCGACTGTGCCCAGCCGTTGATGCCCCAGAAAACAGCCAGCAGCAGGGCATTGGTGGTCATCCCCATCATCAGGTTCATTCCGGCGCTCAGCAGCAGGCCGAGACTCATATAACGAACCACGTTGGCATGATCGGCAATGAAGCCATTGACCAGCTTGCCGATGGCGTAGCTGAAAAACAGCGCAGAGCCGATCATGCCCAGCTCGGTTGGTGAAATACCCAGTTCAACGAGCGCGCTTTTCGCTACGGTAAATGACAGCCGGCAGACGTAGAAAGTGACGTAGGCGATGGTCATTGCCAGAAAGGTCTGCCAGCGAACCCAACGAAAATGCGGCTCGCTGAACTGCGCGGCGGCTTTGGGCGGCGCGGCGCGAAAAAAAGCAAAAAATCCAGACATGATGTTATCTCCGAAGGTCGGAGGCCTGACTGATTATTGTGCTTCGTCCATGAGGGTATTTATCGTATCTGTGTAGAGTACATAATCAGATAAAGCCTGACCCTGTGCGGGTTAAGGTAAAGGTTGCTGAATCATTTTTTTAAACTGCGGGTAGAGCGCTTTGCTGGCCAGCAGCAGCGGGTTGCCGTTGGTGATACCGTCTGCGGCCAGAAAATCATTGGTCTCGCCGCCTGCTTCGCGCATCAGCACCAGCCCGGGAAGGGCATCCCACGGGTTCATATGCGGTTCGTAGTAGCCGATTAGCCTTCCCGCTGCTGCCCAGGCGCTCATCAGTGCTCCGGAACCGTTGCGGATAAACATGCCGCCGTCGCTCAGCAGCGCATTGAGAAAGGGCAGAAAGACCGCTGGTGTTACGCGGTGCGAGGTCCCGACACCCATCACCCCCTCTTTGACCGTTGCAGCCGGATGCGGCGTGATGGGAGTATCGTTGAGCCATGCACCCTGGCCTTTCAGGGCATGAAACAGCTCGCGATGGTTGGGGTCGTACACCACGCCGATAACCGGCTCGCCGTCGGCGACGATAGCCAGTGAGAGGCACCAGGTGTGCAGGCCGTTAAGAAAACAGCTGGTGCCGTCGATAGGGTCGACAACCCACAGCACGCGGGCGTCCGGCATCTGCGTGCCGCTTTCCTCGCCGAGAAAACCATCTTGTGGAAAGGCGCTGATAATGCGCTGTTTCACAAAATCCTCGACCTGCTTATCGGCAATGCTAACCACGTCCTGCAGGTCGTTGCCTTTGTGATCCACCGCAAGCCGGTCGCGCTGTTGATAGTACTCGAAAGCCAGCTCTGCTCCGGCTTGTGCCAGCTCGCAGGCTAAGCGGTAGCGGGCCTGTAGCGCATCTGATTCCAGAGGCTTCATGCTTATTCTCCTTTTTTTGCACACGTGTGCATTTTTCGTGAAAAAAATAGCCCCGAAGGGCGAAATGAGTGTGGATGGATTCAATAAATTATTCTGTGATCGTTCGGGCATAAAATGAATTTTTCATTTTGCACTCTGACGGATTATTAGTTTCACCGGCACTTCGCGATGACGTGACGGCAGGTGAAATTTGGCGATTCTTGTTACCAGTAGATCCACCGCATGGTGGGCGAGCAGGGCGGTGTTCTGCTGCACGGTGGTCAGCTGGTAGGGCTGCCAGTCCGCCTGGGGAATATCATCGAAGCCAATAATGGCCGGTAGCGAAGCGACGGGGTTATCCGCCCGCAGACCATCCAGCGCCCCGAGCGCCAGCATATCGGTGGCGCAGAACAGCGCCTGGAGCTGCGGATGTGCAGCGAGCAGCTGCCTGGCGGCGGCAAAGCCTGCCTGGTAGCCACTGCTTTCGCAGAAGTGTGCGGCGACGTCCATGCCTTGAGTATGGGCAACAAACGTTTCGTAGCGCTGACGGGTGCTGAAGTTATCCAGACTTTCACCAATAAACCCGGCCTGTCGCCACTGGCGCTGAACAAACAGGTCGGCCACCAGCTTCGCGCCCTGGGCGTTGTCGCTGCATACGCGATCGCAGCCGGCTAAGTCGGCGTGGCGGTTGATAAGCGTCACCGGGATCTTTCGCTCCAGATACTCCTCCGCCAGCGACAGCGGCGGCGCCCCGGAAGTGATAATGACACCCGCGACGTGGTAGCTCAGCAACTGTTTGAGCGACGGGGCGAGCTGCTGCGGATCGTCGGCGTTCATCAGCAGCGGCATAAAACCGTTGAGCGCCAGCTGATGGACCAGCGGCGACAGCAGCTTACTGCGGAAAGGATTATCAAACCCGGCGGTGACAATACCGATAAAGTTACTGCTGCCGGTATTCATCGCACGGGCGATGATATTGACCTGATAGCCTAGTGTTTCCGCCGCGGCGAGGACTTTCTGTCGGGTTTTTTCCGCCACCGATGCGCCGGGCGTAAAGGTGCGGGAAACCGCGGAGCGGGAGACGCCTGCGAGTCGGGCAACATCCTCAGCCTTAATCCATTTTTTTTCGCTCATAGTGTCAGGGTACGGGTTGTTCTCAGTGAGCCCATGCCGGCTCTGGGACCCATGGTCGGCACAGAAAAAGTAGTAAGAAGGTACCACATAAATCCCTGTGCGAGCAGCGGGTTGACGCGGGATGCGTCCCGCGTCAACGTTATGCTTATGCCGGGTAGTGAATCTGTTCCGCCTCGCGCTGCAAAATGATTTTGCCGTGACGAACAGACGTCAACACTTTGGCCTGGCGGCGCACCGCGTCATAGTCGTTGTGCGCATCGAGGATCAGCAAGTTTGCCGGGCGACCTTCAGCAATACCGTAGTTATCGCCAAGGCACAGCGTCCTGGCGCTGTTCTCGGTAATCAGATCGAGGCAGCGCTGCAAATCTTCATAGCCCAGCATATGGCAGATATGCAGTCCGGCATCGAGGATGCGCATGATGTTGCCGTTGCCCAGCGGGTACCACGGATCCTGAATGGAGTCCTGAGCAAAGCAGACGTTAATCCCGGCGCGGTCCAGCTCCGCCACCCGCGTGACGCCGCGGCGCTTCGGCCAGCTGTCGAAGCGCCCCTGCAGGTGAATGCTTTCGGTCGGACAGGAGATAAAGTTGATGCCCGACGCTTTTAGCAGGCGGAACAGCTTTGAACAGTAGGCATTATCGTAGGAGCCCATGGCGCAGGTATGGCTGGCAGTCACCTGGGCGCCCATACCACGTACCCGGGCTTCTTCCGCCAGCACCTCCAGGAAGCGTGACTGCGGATCGTCGGTTTCATCGCAGTGCACGTCCACCAGGCAGCCGTGGCGCTGGGCCAGGTCCATCAAAAAAATCAGCGAGCTGACGCCCTTATCGCGGGTGTTTTCATAATGCGGAATTCCGCCCACCACGTCGGCACCCATTTCGATGGCGCGGGTCATCAGCTCGCGTCCGCCGGGGAAGGATTCAATACCCTCCTGCGGAAAGGCGACGATTTGCAGATCAATAAGATGGGCCGCCTCTTTTTTTACCGCCAGCATTGCCTCAAGCGCCGTCAAGGAGGGATCGGTGACATCGATGTGGGTGCGCACGTGCTGCACACCATTATCGCGCAGCATCCCGATAGTTTTCAGCGCCCGCTGGCGCGTATCTTCAACGGTGACGCTCGCTTTACGCTGGCTCCAGCGGGCGATGCCCTCAAACAGCGTACCGCTCATATTCCACTCCGGCTCGCCCGCCGTCAGGGTGGCATCCAGGTGGATATGCGGTTCGACAAACGGTGGAATAACCAGCTTTTGCCGGGCGTCGATATCGCTGGCGTCAGCGGCCTGCGCGGCGTCCTGCGGGCTAATGCTTTTAATCAGGCCATCCTGTAATTCAAGGGTAAAGAGCGCTTGTTGATGGCGCAGGCGCGCGTTGATAATTTTCATGGTTGTTCCCGTAAATGGTTTTGCGACATACGCCAGATAGCTAAGGCGACAGAGGCGTTGAGATGAAATTGCGGATGGCTGACCGGATAGCGGGTCAGTTTTTCAATGCGTTGGATTCGCTGATGCAGCGTGTTGCGGTGAATGCCCAGCCGCTCGGCGGCCTTGACCACGTTACCGCTTTCCTGAAGCAGCGTTTCCAGCGTCTCCATCAGCAGCCACGGACTTTTGCGATCGGGTTCGATCAGGCAGCCGAGGGTAGCGTGCATAAAATCGTTCAGCAGGGCAGGGTCGCTAACGGCGGAGAGCAGCTTGATAAAGCCCAGCTGCTGATAGTCGCTGATACGCTGGGCTGGACGCAGGTTATCGCTGAGGTCCAGGGCCTGACGCGCCTGTGAGAGGGCGCGCTGATATCCCTGCAGCTGCTGCACCGGCGCCGAGAGACCGCACAGCAGCGACAGCCCGTCATCGCCTTCAGCCAGCGCAAGCAGCCACTGCTGGAGCCACTTTTTCTGTTGATAAAACTCGCCTTCTTCATCCGGAAGGAGGAAGAGAAACATATTGCTGCGCTCTACCAGGGGAAAGGGGTTGCCCTGTTGATTGAGCTGCTGCTGCAGGCGCTGGCGCACGGTACGACGGGCCTGTTGTAGCCAGGCCTCGGCCTGCTCCGGCGCAAGCTGGCGAAACAGGCGCTGTATCCCTTCAAGGCGCAGCGCCGCCACCCGTAGGGGGCGGGTAAAATCCAGCTGCTGGTGCAGCGCGCGTTGATGCAGGATTTGCAGGTCGGGATAGTCGCCGGTTAATAGCTGCATCAGAATATCGCGCTGGGATTGCAGGGCATTCTCGCTGCGCACCAGCGCGGTACCGATGCGCTCGGTCACAATCACCATCTTCAGCAGATAGGGTTGTTCGATCAGCGGAATGCCCAGCTCGTCGGCAAGGGCGAGCAGGCGTGGCGGGATCGCCTGAATATAGGCGTCGCCGGTCAGGATCACCATTCCGGCGATCCCTCGCTGTTTGCCTTCCATCAGCAGATGGAGCAGGTTGTCTTCATCACGGGGGTGGTTGATCCCGGTAATAAACACCAGTTCCCCGCCCATGATCCATTCGGCGATATTTTCATTTTCGGCTACGTAGTACCAGCGAACTGCCAGCTGTAGCCCTTGTTTGCCCGCCCGCAGGCGCATGGCGGAAAGGCCATCAAGGGCGAGGATTTCGCTGACCGTCAGACTCATGGCTACTGCTCCGCGACCGAATCAGCGGCGGGCTGACGTTTGCTCAGACGCGTCAGAGCGATATAGATCAGCGCGGAAACGGTAATGCCAACCAGCGGGGCGATCCATGGCGACAGGTAAGCCACTACCGCGCCTACGGCGTAGGCGCCAAGCCCCAGCCAGTTAAAGCGCGGCAAACGGGTGGTTTGCAGCCGCGGATAGCGGCCGCCGCGATAAAACCAGTAGTCGGCGAGGATAACGCCGCCGATGGGGGGAATGATGCTGCCCAGCAGGACCAGGAAAGGGATCAGCATTTCATACATACCGCCAATGGCCAGCAGAATGCCGACGCCGGCGGCGACCACGGTCAGGGTACGGCGTCGCTCGCTGCGTAACAGATGGCAGGCGGCTGCCGAGACGTTATAGATAGTCGGTCCCTGAATCGTCAGCAGATTGAGGCACAGCATCACCACTGCGGCGACGGACAGCCCCTGCAAAATCAGCACCTCCACGATATCGGCCTGCTGGTAGACGATAGCGCACCAGGCTCCGGCAACGATCATTAGCCCGTTGCCAATAAGGAAGC
This sequence comes from Klebsiella sp. I138, assembly GCF_051131765.1. Lineage (NCBI taxonomy): Bacteria > Pseudomonadati > Pseudomonadota > Gammaproteobacteria > Enterobacterales > Enterobacteriaceae > Klebsiella > Klebsiella sp. I138. The sequence goes on along the minus strand of NZ_CP180447.1, from coordinate 2,567,056 downwards.
TGCTCATGCTAGCGACGATCGCGGTGCGGCTGGAGTTCGCCAGCCGCGTCCAGTTCGTTGCCTGGGTCGCGCCGCTGGCGAAGGTGCCGAATACCATCGTGATGGCCGCCGACCAGGTCATGGTTTCGCCGGGTTCGATTTTGGTCATCGCCTGCCAGCCGCCGACGTGATGGGCGGCGAGGTACATAGAAACTACCAGCAGAATGAACATCAGCGGTACCGACACGCGCGACAGCACGTCCAGTCCCTTGTAGCCCACCAGCGCGGTGACGCAGAACAGGATCCCGAACAGGATCATCAACGGAATGGTCATGACGGCGGGCAGGGCGAGGATTTTGACCAGCGAGATGGCGACCGTTGCGGTGCCCCATGCATACCAGCCCAGCTCAGCGAAGCCGAGAATAAAATCGGCGAGCTTGCTGCCGATTTCCCCGAAGCAAAAACGCCCCATCAGTACGGTATTCAGCCCGCTACGCGCGGCAATCCAGCCGAGCGATGCGGCGTACAGGGCCAGCAGAAAGTTACCGATAACTGCAATCCACAGTAGATTGACGATGGAAAAAGAGACGCCAAGTTTGCCGCCCGCGAACATTGTGCCGGTAAAAAAAGTGAAGCTGAACAGAACCATGGAGATCGAAAATACGCCCTTACGCCCGGAGGCTGGCGCTTCGACGAGCGGAAAATCATTGCTGTTTGACATTGTGGAACCTCTGAGTGGCTATCCGAATGGCGATGCCAGAGAGATAGCAAGAGATATGCCAACAAAATCAAGGCGCGGATGACACAATGCAGTGGGCAGAGTGCACATAAAAAGTCGCTTGTCAGCCGACGATTGCCAGAGGAGTGTGCATAGTGCAAAGTTTTGCACCGCGATGGGGCAGCGGCTCACGGCATAAAGCAAGCTGACGTTGAGACTGATTCCGGCGCTGTTTAAGACATTGAGCTCGTGTTTTTCCGGCTTTCTTGTGGAGCGACTATCCGTTTTTTGGCTAATCCATCGCCAGTAATATTGGCTTCATGAAAACATATGGTTGTATCGTTGTTAAAAACGGTAATTTCATATGCCGTTCTGATATAGCCATTATTAATGCAAGATTTTCCTGAAATATTGTTCGCTTAAGCTGGCGGTGTTAGTATCAGCTAAATAGCCATTTAGACGGCTAAAGTACTTTTCATCAGGCTAGTTAACATCGCTAAACTAAGGAACTGCTATGTGGCAAGAAAGACTCGCGCAACTGGTCACCGCCTGTCATTGGATCGGTGCGAAAGGCTGGGCACCGGCTACCGGTGGCAATATGTCGGTACGTCAGGACGAGTCCTGGTGCTGGCTCAGCGAGTCGGGGCGCGATAAAGGCGGCCTGACCACCGAGGATTTTTTGCAGGTGGAGATCGCGACGAATCAGGCGCCTTCCGGGCGTAAACCCTCTGCCGAAACCGGGCTGCATACGCTGATTTACCGCCTGTTCCCACAGGCCAATGTTGTGCTGCACGTTCATACCGTTAACGCCACCGTTCTTTCGCGCATTGAGCAGAGCGATGTTTTGCTGCTTCAGGGCTACGAAATGCAGAAAACGCTGACCGGGCAGCGTAGCCATCTGGACGCGGTGCCGGTGGCGATTTTTGATAACGATCAGGATATCGATGCCCTGGCGCTGCGCATTGAAGATCATGCTCAGACCCAACAGCTGCGCTACGGTTTCCTGCTTCGTGGCCACGGGTTGACCTGCTGGGGGAAAGATGTCGAGGAAGCGCGGCGTCAGCTGGAGGGGCTGGAGTTTTTATTCGAGTGCGAGCTGCTGCGCCGCCGCTACGACCGTAGCTGAGCGGCTAATCGCTTCCTGGCCAGCGCGGAGAGTGCGTCGCGCTGGCGGATGCCGTGTCGTGAGTTAAGCCAGGCGCGGATAGGCGTCGGCAATATCATTCCCGGTAAATTTTGCCACCCAGCCTTCCGGGTTATCAAAAATGCGGATCGCAGTGAAGTCTGGCTCCGAACCCATATCAAACCAGTGCGGCGTGTCGGCGGGCACCGAAATCAGATCGTTCTTCTCGCAGAGCACCTGGAACACTTCACTGCCAATATGCAGGCAGAACAACCCGGCACCTTCAACGAAGAAGCGGACTTCGTCCTCACCGTGGGTATGTTCATTGAGGAACTTCGCGCGCAGCGCCTCTTTCTGCGGGTTGTCGGCGCGCAGGCTGATCACGTCCCAGCTCTGGTAGCCTTTTTCTGCTACCAGCTTCGCAATGGCGTGCTGGTAGGCATCGAGCACCGTTTCCGCCGTTGGGGAGGGGCCTAAATCTCGGTCGGCCTGCCAGCGCTCGAAACGCACTCCTTTGGCGTTGAGCTGCTGCTGAATTTCACCGCCGTCTGTGCTGTGCCAGAGGGGCGTACCGGCGTCTTTTTCTGAATAAATCGTTAATGCGCTCATGCTGGGATCTGCTCCGGATGAATGTCGTCAAAACGCTGAACCTGCGGGTGATGGCTGGCAGGATCGCGGTCGCCGCGTACCAGCTGGATTGTGCGAAAACCCGCTTCTTCTGCTGCATCCAGCTCCTGATGAATATCGGAGAGGAACAGAATCGTTGCCGGATGATGCCCCAGCTGTTCTGCAATATTGCGATAGGACTGCGTTTCGCGCTTGGCGCCCGTCAGCGTATCGAAATAGCCACTGAATAAATGAGTAATATCACCTTCATCGCTGTAGCCAAATAACAATTTCTGCGCTGCCACGGATCCCGAGGAATATATATATAAATCAATCCCCTGTGACTTCCATCTTTCCAGTGCAGGCAGGACATCAGGATAGAGATGACCGGTAAAGTCGCCGTTAACATACCCTTCGCGCCAGATAATACCCTGTAGCGCCTTAAGCGCCGTTGATTTGCGATCCTGGTCCATAAACGCGAACAGCGTATCAATCAGCTGTGGGGTACCGGCGGTGGGCGCGTCGATTTCCGCGCGTAGATTATCCAGAATTGTCTTCACCGGCTCGGCGTACTGTTGGGCGGTGATAAATCCCGCTAACCGTTCGCGGGCGTAGGGAAACAGCACGTTGTGGACAAAAGAAATGTCGCTGGTGGTGCCTTCAATATCGGTCACGATAGCGCGGATCATGGTTTCTCCAGAGTGGGCGATGCCCGTGATGGGGCGGTGTCAGGCGATAACCGGCATAACATTATCATTTAGACGTCTAAGCGTCTTGATTGCCAAATATTAACATCGTGTTATAGTGGCTTCAACAACAGCATTACAATCGGGCAAGATAAAATGAGTAATAAGCCACTGATTCCTGAAAGTAAACTCCCTTCTCTGGGGACCACCATATTTACACAAATGAGCGCGCTGGCGCTGGAGCACCGGGCGATCAATCTGTCGCAGGGGTTCCCTGATTTTGACGGGCCACGCTATCTGCAAGAGCGCCTGGCCTTTCACGTCGCCCAAGGGGCGAACCAGTATGCGCCAATGACCGGCGTTCCGGCACTGCGGGAAGCCATCGCCGATAAAACTGCCGAGCTGTACGGTTATCGCCCCGATGCAAACAGCGAGATTACCGTCACGGCGGGGGCCACCGAGGCGCTGTATGCGGCGATTACGGCGCTGGTGCGCACCGGCGATGAAGTCATCTGTTTCGACCCGAGCTACGACAGCTACGCACCGGCCGTGGAGCTCTCTGGCGGCGTACTGAAACGTATTGCCCTCCAGCCGCCGCATTTTCGCGTTGACTGGCAGGCGTTTGGCGCAGCGCTAAGCGAGCGTACCCGGCTGGTTATCCTGAATACGCCGCATAATCCGTCGGCGACGGTCTGGCAGCGCGAGGATTTTGCCGCACTGTGGCAGGCAATTGCTGACCATGAAATTTATGTAATCAGCGATGAAGTCTATGAGCATATCTGCTTTGCGCCAAGCGGGCACGCCAGCGTCCTGGCACACCCGCAGCTGCGCGAGCGGGCGGTGGCGGTCTCTTCGTTTGGTAAAACCTTCCATATGACCGGCTGGAAAGTGGGTTACTGTGTTGCACCGACGGCGATAAGCGCCGAGCTGCGCAAGGTTCATCAGTATCTGACCTTCGCTGTGAATACCCCAGCCCAGCAGGCTATCGCCGATATGCTGCGCGGCGAGCCGGAACACTATCGTCAGCTGCCGACGTTCTACCGTGAACGGCGCGATCTGTTTATTGAGGCGCTGCGCGACAGCCGTCTGACGCTTTTGCCCTGCGAGGGGACCTATTTCCTGCTGGCGGACTACAGCGCGATTTCCGACCTGGATGACGTGAGTTTTTGCCGCTGGCTGACGACCGAAGTAGGCGTGGCGGCGATCCCGCTGTCGGTGTTCTGCGCCGAACCGTTCCCGCACAAGCTGATTCGACTGTGCTTTGCCAAACAGCCGGCAACTCTGCTGGCGGCGGCAGAGCGCCTGTGCCAACTATAGCTATTTAACGGTCCACGCCTGAGAGAACTGCCGGTCGCCAAACAGTTCGGCAAGACCGTTAATTTGCTTCAGGCGTAACACCTCATCAGCATCCATACCCAGCTCTTTGCTGATTTTATCGTCAGGCCAGCCGAGGTTCGCCAGTTCGTGGACTATCTCCGACATGGCCGGGATCTGATGGCGACCCCGTGCGCGGTTATGGCGAATGGTGGCGGCCATCAGCGTATCGCGACTGGCGGAATGGCTTAGCAGACAGGTCACCGGAAGATAGCCGTTTAACCCTTTTTTTAGCAGCGCCTTGCTTTTACCGAGCTCGTGGCGATGGAACCCGTCAACGATGGTGTAGCGTGCTTCATCATGCCTGAGTACGACGATCGGCTGCGTAAAACCGTCTGTTTCCAGCGAGGTGAGCAGCAGGCGTTTTTCCGGTGGGGCGAGGCTGTTGGGGTTGTAATCATTCGGCGAAACGCACTCCTGCTTTACCCACAGGACGCAGTCAACGGGGTGCGAATTGAACGGGCTGTAGCGGTGTAGAAGCTGGCGGAAGGCGTTCAGTGCGCCGATGCGTTCAGCATCCTGGAGAGTGTTCAGATAGCGTTCAAGGTCCTGCATTATTTGTTGTTGCATAAGATTCCCCATTGCTGTCGTTTTTGGCTCATTCGTTCGCGGTAGCGCTGGTAGTGGCGGGATTTTGTCGGGCTGAAAGAGAGCATGCGGCACCAGTAATCATTATTCAGCAGTACCTTGCAGATGCGTCGCCAGGAAGGAATATCTTTGGCCCCGGTGTCGGCCTTCTGGCTGTCAGGAATATCCACCATCCCCTGTTTTTGATACCAGTGCAGGTAGACGGCAATTTTATTCCGGTAATGTTCGGCCGTTTGTTCCGGCATGCTGTCGAGTAAAAACAAGGCATAGCTCTTCCAGCTATGGTGCCCGGGCTTTTCCAGTTTGCGGTGCCCGTAGAACTGATTATCCTGGCCGGCGTAGATGCCACCGCAGCTTACGCCGCTTACCCGCTGGCACATCGCGGCCCAGCGTTCAGGCTCCAGAACGTGATAAAGCCAAAGCCCCTGGCGCTGTTCAGGCCCGAAAGGCTCGCAGATGCGCATATAGCGTAGCGGTACGCCAGCCTTATACATCAGGTCATAGAGCGGGTTGTAGGCATGCCCGTTTTTGGCAAACCAGGTCCAGATATCAGCGGTTTTCCAGTCATAAATAGGGTAGGCGTACCACGCATGGCCACCCGGTGTGGCGGTGGTCCACGGCTTGTCATCGGCAAAGCGCTGCTTGCGCCGTGACGAGATGGTGTTGAAGCGATTAAGGGATTCATCCGCGCGGATGCCCACTAGAATCGCCGCGGGGCGACTGCGGGAAAACCAGTCGGCAAATTCGCGAACAAAGGTTTCGAAACTCATTCCCGGGTAGTAAAAAGAAAAATAGCCGGGATCGGTAATCGCGTGCGACGGTGGCTGTCGGACCCAGGGGGTACCGGGTTCCCAGCATTGCCATTCTGGCGCAAACTGACTGAGTGAATTCTGTGTGGTGATTGGCAGGGCGACCCAATAAAACTGCTCAATGACATCCTGATACGCTTCGCGAAGCGCTTCACAGTGGGTTATGGTGCAGGAAAACTGTGCTTCCCAGTCGATAAACAGCACGCTGATTTTACGGCCGGTGCGTCGCGCATGAAGTGCGGCCAGATGTAACATGACGGTGGAGTCTTTGCCGCCGGAAAAAGAGATACAGATACGCGAGAAATTATCCATCAGCCATTTAATTCGTTTTTGTGCGGCCTGCAAAACGGATTCTGGTAACGAATGTTTTATTAATGTCACGATCTCTGTTCCTTAAGTGTCGTTGACGATTTTATTGCATGGCATGCTACGCCAGAAAATAACTCTCGTCATTTTTTGGTGGTTTATATTTTGTTGGTGCATTGGTTATGTTTTTATTATTTACTGCCTTAATTATTTATCTGCTGTTGCGGTTTTATTATTTTTTCGAAAAGTGAAGAGAATAATGACGTATTCATTTGTGCCCGGTGATACACCATGTAGATCATAATCGATGGCGCCGGGACGGGCAGTATTCTCACGTTCAGAGTGAAGAGCGGATGGTTAATGAGCGCTTTAGGGATAAAACCGATGAGGTCGGTTTGATTAATCATGTTGATAATTGCCATCAGAGAATCGCTGCGAAAGGCAATCATGCGTTCAGGAATCCATTTTTTCATATGCGCATGGAAATCTTTTATTCCGACCTCATTTGATAGATATCCGGTAAAGCGTTCCCGGGTGATGGCCTCTCGGGCATTCAGGTCTGCGGCCCGCGGATGACATGCGCGACAGACCAGCGCCATTTCTACCGCCTGAAAGGGCTGGCAGAGCGTCTCGGGGCTTTCGTATGGCGATAAGCTTAATATCAGGTCGGCTTTGCGATGAGACAGCAGGCTCTCTATGGATCCGCTGGTGAGCTGCAGGTCATGGTGTTCGACCTGCATATTGGGATCCTGGTAGAGCGCATTCATTAAGCGTGAAGATTCAGGGGTAATAAAGAGCTGAGGGCTATAAATAACAACATTTTTTCTCAGCCGCGTGTGGCTGGCAATGTTAATGGTTTGCTCTATCTGGCAAAGGTTTCTTTCGAGGAGATAATGCAGGTTGATACCCGTTTTAGTGGGGATAATCCCTTTACCTGAACGAATAAACAGAGGGTCGTTAATCTGATTACGCAGACGTTGTAATGACTGACTCACGGCCGATGGCGTAATAAATAACGTTTCCGCCGCCCGGCTAATGCTCAGGTGTTGATAGATACATTCAAAAACAACCAGCAGGTTAAGATCGAATTTTTTCAGGCCGTATAAGTTCGCCATGGTTAATATCCGGGTTCAGTCGTGGTGATAAATGTTATTTATATTCTGTATTTTATTTTTGTAATAATTCACTTTATGAATATATTATGACCGTTATTCAACGCTATTGCTGAATGTATATGACTGAAGAGGCATTGACCAGGTTCTTTTACCGCAGGAACCTGGCCAGAAAGCAGAGGCGAGCGGGTTACTTATCGCCCATCATCACCGGTAATTTGTCAGCTTCAGGTAGCCCGACGACCTGTTGCAGCATATTTTCTTTGTTCATGTAGTAAATAGCTGGCGTTGCGTTCGCGCCAAGTTCGTCCATTAACTGCTGGTTCTCGCTGACGATCTTCACTTTTTCTGCTGACAGATTGGCCGGGATCTCAATTTTCATTTTCCCGGCAGATTGTTCGTAGTCATGCCATGTTTTTGCCGGATCGCGGGTGGCGAGGATGGCAGCGGCTGTCGTCGGGCTTTCGGGTTTGATAACCCCGACCAGCAGCGTGCGAATCTGTACTTTGCCTGATTCTACCCATGGACGAGCCTGCTGCCAGAATTGCTGACAATACGGACAGAAGGGATCGGCAAAGACATACAGAATCACCGGCGCCTCTTTTTTCCCTTCCAGCAGCCAGTTGGCGGCTTCCATTTTCTTCCACATCGCCTGGCCTGCCGGCGTGTAGAGCTCTTTCTGGAACAGTTGTTCACTCAGATTATTGCCATTTTCATCATACATGTAGCCGGAGATAGCGTGCTTACCGTCTGGCGTCAGGTAGATAGCGACCCCCATATCCTGATATTTCCCTAGCCAGCCCTTCATCCCGCCCGGTGCCTCAAAGGGCTTAATAATGGTAATACCCTGTTTTTCTATTGCTTTTACGGGCGCCGGGAGATCTTCTGCCTGGCAGAAAAAGGGTAAAAAACTCAGGAAAAACAGACGTTTTAACATGATTATTCCTTGTTAAATCAATGCATAAGGTGAAAAAATGATGAAGCCTATCACAGCTATAGGTGAGACTTGCTCGCAGGCTGATTGCCCTTTGATGCGGCGGATGGTGTAATCGGCCCTGCTGTTACATTAAGGTAATGTAGAGCGCAACACATAGCCAGCTTGTCTGGCACTGAACCTACCTGCGGGTATTTCAGGTAACGGGGCCGCCTGAATAGGGTGGCCTTTTTACTTTCAGTGCGGCGGGATGCAAAAGTAACGAAACGTAGCGATGGTCGCGACGGGTTCACAAAGTTGTCTTGTTCCGGTTGTTAGATATCGCTTATTGATTTGATAATGCAAACGCATTGGTCGAATCAGGAAAAGTTCGTTAACTTAGACCTCAACGAAAACACGGAGGAAGTATAGATGTCCTTGATTAACACTAAAATTAAACCTTTTAAAAACCAGGCATTCAAAAACGGTGAATTCATCGAAGTTACCGAGAAAGACACCGAAGGCCGTTGGAGCGTATTCTTCTTCTATCCGGCTGACTTCACCTTCGTATGCCCGACCGAACTGGGCGACGTTGCAGACCATTACGAAGAACTGCAGAAACTGGGCGTAGACGTGTATTCCGTTTCTACCGATACCCACTTCACCCACAAAGCATGGCACAGCAGCTCTGACACCATCGCGAAAATCAAATACGCGATGATCGGCGACCCGACTGGCGCCCTGACCCGTAACTTCGACAACATGCGTGAAGACGAAGGTCTGGCAGACCGTGCAACCTTCGTTGTAGACCCGCAGGGTATCATTCAGGCTATCGAAGTTACCGCTGAAGGTATCGGCCGTGACGCATCTGACCTGCTGCGTAAAATCAAAGCTGCTCAGTACGTTGCTTCTCACCCAGGCGAAGTTTGCCCGGCTAAATGGAAAGAAGGCGAAGCAACTCTGGCTCCGTCTCTGGACCTGGTCGGCAAAATCTAAATTTCCATTGCCTTTCCCGTCATAGCGGCGTTGCCTGGCTCTGACGGGAAATAGTTCGGAAACCGACGACAGTAAACGGGTGTTTCGACACCCGTTTTTATTCAAAACCCCATGATGCAAGCCGCATTCAGGCAGCCCGTAAGGCCGCTTGCATGATGATGTTTTTTAAGCAGGAGATGAATAATGCTCGACACCAACATGAAAACCCAGCTCAAGGCCTACCTTGAGAAACTGACCAAACCTGTTGAGCTGGTTGCCACGCTGGATGACAGCGCAAAATCGGCAGAAATCAAGGAACTGCTGGCTGAAATCGCCGAACTGTCGGAAAAAGTGACCTTCAGAGAAGATAACAGCTTGCCTGTCCGCAAGCCCTCTTTCCTGATTGCGAATCCAGGCTCTCTCCATGGGCCGCGTTTTGCCGGTTCCCCGCTGGGACATGAATTCACCTCTTTGGTGCTGGCGCTGCTGTGGACCGGCGGTCATCCTTCCAAAGAAACCCAGTCTTTGCTGGAGCAGATCCGCGATCTCGACGGTGATTTTGAGTTTGAAACCTATTACTCGCTCTCTTGCCACAACTGCCCGGATGTCGTGCAGGCGCTGAACCTGATGGCGGTCCTGAACCCGCGTATTAAACATACGGCGATTGACGGCGGGACTTTCCAGAACGAAATTACCGATCGCAACGTGATGGGTGTTCCGGCCGTCTTTATGAATGGTCAGGAGTTTGGTCAGGGTCGTATGACGTTGACGGAAATTGTTGCGAAGGTCGATACCGGCGCTGAAAAACGTGCGGCGGAAGAGCTGAACAAGCGTGAGGCTTATGATGTGCTGATTGTTGGTTCCGGCCCGTCAGGCGCCGCAGCGGCCGTCTACTCTGCGCGTAAAGGCATTCGTACCGGTCTGATGGGAGAACGTTTCGGTGGCCAGGTACTGGATACTGTGGATATCGAAAACTACATCTCTGTGCCAAAAACAGAAGGACAGAAGCTGGCCGGGGCGTTGAAAGCTCACGTCAGCGACTATGATGTGGATGTGATTGACTCCCAGAGCGCGGCGAAACTGATCCCGGCAGCGGTGGAAGGCGGCCTGCATCAGATTGAAACGGCCTCTGGCGCGGTGCTGAAAGCGCGCAGCGTGATTATTGCCACCGGGGCAAAATGGCGCAACATGAATGTGCCGGGCGAAGATCAGTATCGTACTAAAGGGGTCACCTATTGCCCGCACTGCGACGGCCCGTTGTTTAAAGGTAAACGCGTGGCGGTTATCGGCGGCGGTAACTCCGGCGTTGAAGCGGCAATCGATCTGGCTGGCCTGGTTGAGCACGTGACTCTGCTGGAGTTTGCGCCGGAAATGAAAGCCGACCAGGTCCTGCAGGATAAAGTTCGTAGCCTGAAAAACGTTGATATCATTCTCAACGCGCAGACCACTGAAGTCACGGGTGATGGCAGCAAAGTTACCGGGCTGCAGTATCGTGACCGGATCAGCGGAGATGAGCACCATATCGGGCTGGCGGGGATTTTCGTCCAGATTGGACTGCTGCCCAATACGACCTGGCTGGAAGGCGCCATCGAGCGCAACCGGATGGGCGAAATTATCATCGACGCGAAATGTGAAACCAACGTCAAGGGCGTGTTTGCCGCTGGCGACTGCACCACCGTGCCGTACAAACAGATTATTATCGCCGCGGGCGAGGGGGCAAAAGCGTCTCTGAGTTCGTTTGATTATCTGATTCGTACCAAAACCGCATAATAAAGTAAGACTACACCTGCATATAAAAGAGGCTACCCTTGGGTAGCCTCTTTCTTTATCGTTCTGCGCTAGCGGACGACCATCACCGGAATGTGGGCATGGCGAATGACGCTTGAGGCATTAGACCCGAGCAGGTGGGTGCTGATAGAGGGATTACGGGAACCAATCACGACCACATCGGCCTTAATTTCGTTCGCCAGTTCGTTCACCATATCCCGCACGCTACCGAAGCGGACGTGCATTTTGATCCGTGAAGGGTCAATGCTGAAATGACCCGCCATCGTTTTCAGGCGCGTTTCCGCTTCGTGCTGGAGATGTTCTTCAAAACGGCGCAGATCGGCGGTGAAGCGGCTCATCGTGAAGCTGGACGACCCGGGCAGGACGTGGAGCAGGTGAATAATACCATCCTGCTGGGCTAAAAATTCCGCGTGGCGGACGGCCTTGTCGCTCAACTCCATCTCAAAAACATCAACCGGCATAATGATAGTTTTATACATATGCATTTCTCCTTGTTCGACTGTTTCTATATCAACATATTATACGAAGATATAGTGTCATTCAGGTCGCAAAACTGTCAGCTCAGGAGAAGGTAAGGGTAAAATTTTGTCAGAGCAGCAAGAGAGGGGCAGAAAGAGGATGTAAAGACATCCTCTGAAGAAAGCGTGAAACGCCTCAGGCAGTGGGGGAATTAACGATGAAACTCACCTGCGGCTTCCGGCTGATAGAGCAGCTCCAGTACTTCAAGATGCGCTGATGTGCCGCCGGGCAATTCCCAGTGAATCGCACTGCCGACTTTCAAACCGAGCAGCGCGGCGCCGACGGGGGCGAGTACGGAAAGCTGAGTGGCGCTGTCCGTCACCTGCGAGGGAAACACCAGGGTCCGCACGCGTTCTTCACCGTTGCTCAAATCGCGGAATCTGACTTTACTGTTCATGCTGACAACATCCGACGGCATCGCTTCCGGTGCCAGCATTTGTGCACGATCCAGTTCGTCGTTCAGCGCGTCTGCGACCGGGGAATTAGCGAAAGCCGGCTGCTCGAGCAGCCTGTCGATGCGTTCAGCATCGAGCTCATTAATGATGATTGCGGGTCTGGTCATCGCATACTCCGTGTTATCCAGGAACCTGTCCGTAAAAGAAAACCCTCACCGTAAAGGCAAGGGTTAATGTCATCCCATCATACTGAGACTTGTCGGCGGTTTGAAGTGATTAAACGCACATTAAGCGATGATCGCAGAAAGCAACATATGAAATTTATGCTAATGCCGTCACAACCGAAAAATCTGTCTTATCCTTTTTAAGCTGTATCAGGTAGTACCCTTCCAATACAGGAGACTCAAATGAGCGGTTTTGACAAACTTACTCTCAACGATGGTAGTTATCTGTATTTTAAAGATTGGGGGAGCGGGCAGCCGGTGGTGTTTAGCCACGGTTGGCCGCTGACGGCTGATGCTTTTGAAGATCAAATGCTGTTCCTCGGATCGCAGGGATTCCGCGTTATTGCTCACGATCGTCGGGGACATGGCCGTTCTGCACAGCCCTGGGACGGGCATAATATGGATCAGTATGCTGACGATCTGGCGCAGCTCACGGCTCACCTGAATTTACGTGATGCCGTTCACGTCGGACACTCAACCGGCGGTGGAGAAGTCGCGCGTTATATCGGCCGGCACGGCACCGATCGGGTCGCGAAAGCGGTTCTGATTAGTGCCGTGACGCCGATTATGCTTCAGACTGATTTCAACCCTGGCGGCGTTCCCAAAGCGGTATTCGACAGCATCAGGGAAGGGGTTATTGAGGATCGGGGCGCGTTCTTCTATGAGCTGACAGCTGCGTTCTACGGCTACAACCGCGACGGAGCCAAAGAGTCAAAAGCGGTACGCGAAGGGTTTGTTGAGCAAGGATTACAGGGGTCGATTAAAGCCCTTTATGACTGCATTAAAGCCTTTTCGGAAACCGATCTGCGCGAGGACCTGCGCAAAATGACGATCCCGACCCTTGTTATTCATGGCGATGATGACCAGATTGTACCGTTCGAAACCTGCGGGAAGGTGGCGGCTCAGCTGTTGCCTGATGGCGAATTAAAGGTCTATCAAGGTGGATCTCATGGGATCTGTACGACCCATAAACACCAGATAAACCAGGATTTACTGGATTTTATTCGCGCCTAGCATACCGGCGGCTTACGCCGCCGAATCATCAGTTACCGGCTTTATCAATCACAAATTGCTTCGCACAATTCCCCGGATGGGGCTGCGGCAGGAAGGAATCTGCGGAAAGCGGCTGATTAATGGTTTCCGCTTTAAGGGCGATTTGCATTTCGGTCAGGTAGGCCGGGTTACCGTTACAGGTCAGCTTAAATGCTTTCACGCTCTGCTTGCCATAAGCCTGCGCGATTGCGGCATCGAAGTCGTCGCGGCTGACGCTCTGCCCGTAGTGTTTTGCCAGGAAAATGCCCAGCGGACTCTGCTTCACTTCGCCGCCAAGACGCACCATCGTACCGAAGTAGCTGTCCGGATCGAAGCCAAAGCAGACGCCGTGTTTCGCATATTCGTAGCGTTCGAGGCATGAATTGCCGCCGGAACCCGGCATGACGCTGTTGAGTTTGTTCGCCATTTCGAGAGACAGCCCGGTTTCTGCCGCCTGGCATTTACGTCCGGCCTGCACTTCAGGCATGTTGGGTACGGGGCGGGTGGCACAGCCAAAACGCATCCAGCGCCGATCGTCAACGCCGCGGGCCGCGATGGATTTAGGCAGACCGGGCCAGAGACCATGCACCGTCAGGAAATCCGCTTTATTGGGTAATTCCTGCTGCAGACGACACTCTTCCGGCTCGCTGCGGTTTCGGTCATGCATGCTTTGACAGAATCCCGTTTGCCAGGACAAAGCCAGCACATAACGGTCGAAATCGCCATATTGGGTTGCGGTAAGTGGTTCAGCGCCGGCCTGGGTTGCCGTGAGTAAAAGGGCAATGGCGACGAAATCCTTCCTGAACATTTTTATTCCTGATAGTGGGTGACAATGATTTACAGGAAATGATTAAAGCATAAAAAGGCGCCTGCTGGCGCCTTTTCGCGTTTATTGAATCGCGCTGCCGGGAACCAGAACTTCGGTGGCGATAATCACCACCAGCAGACCAACGATAACCGGGACAGAAGTCCGCTTCACCACTTCGAACGGCGAGATTTTCGCCATCCCGGCCACCGCGACCACGACGCCGGAAACGGGTGAAATTGTCCGGCCCAGGTTTGAAGCCTGCAGCATGGGAATCGACAGGTAAGCCGGGTTGATGCCCGAAGAGTGGGCCAGTTTTGGGATCATCTCCACGAAGGCGTAAAACGGTGCGTTACCGGACCCGGTCGTCATGGCAGCCAGCATTGTCAGAATGACCAGCACTAGCATTAAAATGATGCTGGCTGAACCAAACGACGTGGCTATCGAGATCAGGCTATTAATAAAACCAATGGTGCTCAGGCCCTGGGCAAAGACGCCCGCGGCGACTAGCAGCATGACGACGCCAGCGAAGGCATCGGCCATGCCACGGTAGGCCACTTCCAGTCCGGCAAAAACGTTTTTGGTGTTAAAGCCGCGGAAAAACTCCAGCACTGCCGCCAGCAACATGCAGAGTACGAGGATGGCAATAATATGCAGCTCCGGACCCCATTTGCCGTCGAAAATCAGCACGCCAATAATCGGTGTAAACGGCAACAGGGCGTAGAAAGACGGTGCGGTGGTGGTGATTTCATTCACATCAAGCATTTCGTGAACGACGTTCTCTTTTTTATCCAGATAGCGTTGCCAGAAGAAATGGGCAATGGCCATGCTGATAATCGCGACGATGGAGATCGGCAGCGTGGTTTTAAAGGCAAAGTCGATGAGCGGCATTTCCGCCGCTTTGGCGGCCAGGACTACGTCACCGGAGGTCGGCGAGAGGATAATCGCCGCCGGTGAGGCGCAAATTGCCGCCGCCGCACCGCGGCTGATTCCGACGTTCACCATGACCGGGAACAGCGTGGCCATCAGCAGAACCCCCAGACCGGTGGCCGAGGAGACGGCCAGCGACATCAGGCAGGCCACGAAATAGGCGGCGATCATCAGCAGATAAGGGGAGTTGATATAGCGCAGCGGTTTCGAGGCCAGCTTCACCACCATATCGTTAGCGCCAATATGGGTCATATAGGTGGCGAATCCGCAGAGCATCATGATCATCATGCCCAAATCGCCGCCGCGGCTCATCAGGAGAATTTTGACGTACTCGATGATATCGGTGGCGGAATACCCCGTGCTTTTCGTCTCGCCGGGTAAAATTTTGTGTCCCATCAACGCGCTGACGATGAGCAGCGTCAGACCGCCGACGAAGAGTACGCCGGTGGCGGAATACCCTTTAATGATATAGCGGGCAACACCCACAATGACCACAATCCCAATCAGGATCTCAACTAGCGTAAGCATTTTTTACCCCTAAGCCCTTTACCCAAAGAATCTGCTAATAAATAAAGTGAAGAAAAAATTAAGTGAGCGAATGTGCCTAATAAATGGGCGAAACATGCTGATGCAAATCAATAAACCGATGAGAATCCGGCAATCAAAAGCGGAGGGGAGGGGAGCATCACAAAACGAGAATGGTAGAAACAGCGGCGTTTTTACGATCGTAAATCAAGAGTTTGCCTAATTTCGTTAAGGTAATATTAAGATTATACTTGTTAACTTAATGCGCTTTAAAATCAATATTGGTAATAGATAAGTGTTGAGACTACGTCAGTTCGTATTGTTTATTCTTGTTTTTTTAGGGTTAATGCTCTCTGGTAGCGCGGCTAATGCGTCATTTACGTCGTCCATTCGCGATGGGTATAACACATTAAGTGATAACGTCGTGGAGACCTGGCAGGAACCTGAACACTACGATCTGTATGTTCCCGCGATTACCTGGCATGCCCGCTTTGCCTATGACAAAGAAAAGACCGATGAGTATAACGAGCGTCCCTGGGGAGCTGGATTCGGCGTTTCGCGTTGGGATGATAAAGGCAACTGGCATGGCATCTATCTGATGGCTTTTAAGGACTCATTTAACAAATGGGAGCCGATTGGCGGCTATGGCTGGGAGAAAACCTGGCGCCCGCTGGCGGACGATAACTTCCATCTCGGACTGGGATACACGCTGGGCGTGACGGCGCGAGATAACTGGAATTACATTCCAATTCCAGTCATTTTGCCATTGGCATCAATTGGTTACGGTCCTGCGACCTTCCAGATGACCTATATCCCCGGCACCTACAATAACGGCAACGTTTTGTTCGCGTGGGCCCGTATTCAGTTTTAGCGCTGGTATAGCTTAGCAACAAAAGAGCTAAGTCATTTGTCCTTTGAAAAAACAACAACTAAGGCGTGACCTCCTAAAAAAGATAGCGACTTTTGTCACTTTTTAACAAACTTGGACTGGACAAAAGGCATCACAATTGATGTACTGGTGTCCGACACAGTATCAGTGTCGTTTTTTCATATAAAGGTAATTTTGATGTCTAAGATTAAAGGTAACGTTAAGTGGTTTAATGAATCCAAAGGATTCGGTTTCATTACTCCGGAAGATGGCAGCAAAGATGTATTCGTACATTTCTCTGCAATCCAGTCCAACGGTTTCAAAACTCTGGCTGAAGGTCAGCGTGTAGAGTTCGAAATCACTAACGGTGCCAAAGGCCCTTCTGCTGCAAACGTAAACGCTATCTAAGCATTGCGTCAGTAGAATATAAAAACCCGCCCTGAGCGGGTTTTTTTTTGCCTGTGGTTAGCGGCTGGCGGCGTGAGAAAAGAGCCAGAATGCCGCAGCCGTCATGGCGAACGAACCTAACAGGTTGACCAGAACATTCAGCAGTGCCCAGCTGAACCGGCCCTGTTGCAGCAGAAACACCACCTCCGATGAGAAGGTCGAAAAAGTGGTCAGCCCGCCGCAAAATCCGGTCGTGATCAGCAGTTTCCACATCGGGTCAACGTTCGTCAGACGATTAAACCACGCCAGCCCGGCACCAATAATAAATGCGCCTAGCAGGTTTGCCGCGAGTGTACCAATGGGAATGGCATGATGCATTGGATTGAACTTCATTCCTAACCACCAGCGCAGCACGCTACCGGTACCCCCACCAACAAAAACGGCTAAAAGTAGTTGTGACACTCTTATTCCCTGCTATTTGGTTAATATAGGGGTTTGAGTGTAGCGCGCAAAATGCGTGACTGGCTATGAAATACCTGACGGGAGAAAACAATGCGGGTTGCTGCAGGACAATTTGCCGTAACGCCGGACTGGCGAGTCAATGCGCGAACCTGCGTTGAATTGATGAATCAGGCGGCCGGGCAGGGAGTATCACTGCTGGTGTTACCGGAAGCATTGCTGGCTCGGGACGACAGCGATCCGGATTTATCGGTCAAGTCGGCACAGGACATTGATGGCGGTTTTTTACAGCTGCTGCGTGATGAAAGTCGGAATAATGACTTAACCACGGTGCTGACGTTGCATGTCCCTTCTGATGAAGGTCGAGCGACGAATACGCTGGTGGCGATCCGCCAGGGTGCGGTGATTGCCCAATACCAGAAGCTCCATTTGTATGACGCGTTTAATATGCAGGAGTCGCGTCTTGTCGATGCCGGGCAACAGATTCCGCCGCTGATTGACGTTGACGGGGTACGAGTTGGCCTGATGACCTGTTACGATTTACGCTTTCCTGAGCTGGCATTAGCGCTGGCGCTGAACGGCGCTGAAGTGCTGGTTTTACCCACTGCGTGGGTGAGGGGCCCGATGAAGGAGCATCATTGGGCCACGCTGCTGGCAGCCAGGGCTCTGGATACAACCTGCTACATCGTGGCTGCAGGGGAATGCGGAACCCGTAATATTGGCCAGAGCCGTATTGTCGACCCGATGGGGACGACGCTGGCGGGAGCGGGGGACGGGCCGCAGATGATGACTGCCGACATTTCGACAGCGTCACTGCGCCAGATTCGCGAGCGTTTGCCGGTGTTGAAAAACCGCCGCTTTGCGCCACCGCAATTATTGTGACGTTTTTTTAAACAAGGCTTGATTCACCTTGTTACAGATTGCTATTGTGTCCGCGCGACAAATAGCCGTTAATTGTTCGCGTGTATAATGGCGTATTCGCAGCTTGTTTTAGAGAAGAAGGTTAGCTATGGGTGAGATTAGTATTACCAAACTGCTGGTTGTCGCGGCACTGATTATTTTAGTGTTTGGTACCAAAAAATTACGTACGCTGGGTGGAGACCTGGGTTCGGCTATCAAAGGCTTTAAGAAAGCCATGAACGACGATGACGATAGCGCGAAGAAAACCAGTGCTGAAGAAGACGCACCGGCACAGAAACTCTCTCATAAAGAGTAATTAAAGGCGCGTTCCCCGACAGCGGGCACGCGTAACCGACAGGCGTGAGCCTGAACGTAGAAGAGACTGCAGCGATAAGCGTTGCGGTCTCTTTTTGCTGCCTGTGGCTGGGGAAGTATAAAAAAATGCAACCAGTTGTTACCGGCTTAAGGTGAGGGTATTGAATGGTCGGGGATAAAACAGTCCGCCGCGCGAAGGGCTTCACGCGGCGGCAGAACGGCCGTGAAATTTATTTCACTTCCATCCCTTTGGCTTGCAGGTCAGCGTGATAAGACGAACGAACGAACGGACCGCAGGCGGCGTGGGTGAAGCCCATGGCCATCGCTTCGGCTTTCATTTCTTCAAATTCGTCCGGGCTAACATAGCGCTGAACCGGCAGGTGATGACGGCTTGGCTGCAGATACTGGCCTAAGGTGAGCATGGTCACGCCGTGACGACGCAGATCGCGCATCACTTCGACGATCTCGGCGTTGGTCTCGCCGAGGCCGACCATCAGCCCCGATTTGGTCGGGAGCTCAGGGTGTGCTTCTTTGAAACGCTCCAGCAACTTCAGTGACCAGTTGTAGTCAGCACCAGGGCGAACCTGTCGATACAGACGCGGTACGTTTTCCAGGTTGTGGTTAAACACATCTGGTGGCGTTACGGTGAGGATCTCCAGCGCGCGATCCATACGACCACGGAAGTCAGGCACCAGAGTCTCAATCTTAATCGTCGGGTTTTTCTCACGAATCGCGCTAATGCAATCGGCAAAGTGCTGAGCGCCGCCGTCACGAAGATCGTCGCGGTCAACGGAGGTCACGACGACATAGCGCAGGCCCATATCGGCGATAGTTTGTGCGAGCTTCTGCGGTTCGTTAGCATCCGGGGTAACCGGACGGCCGTGTGCAACGTCACAGAACGGGCAACGGCGGGTACAAATCGCGCCGAGGATCATAAAGGTGGCCGTTCCGTGGTTGAAACATTCCGCAAGGTTTGGGCAAGAAGCTTCTTCACACACGGAGTGCAAGCCGTTCTTACGCATCGCTGCTTTGATTCCCTGGATACGGGACGAGTCAGCCGGAAGTTTGATTTTCATCCATTCCGGTTTTCTGAGCAGAGCTTCACGCTCAGTTGCCACGTTTTTCACCGGGATAAGGGCCATTTTATCGGCGTCGCGGTACTTAACACCGCGTTCCATCACAATGGGTTTACTCATAGCGTGCGTGTTCCAGTTGCGAGTCACGAAGGAAAGCGAATTAATTCAATGAAATGTTGTATTTATCAACTATTTTTGAATCAAGGACAGGCAGTATACCATTGATACGGGACAGAAAGCAGCCTACCTGTTCGGCAAATTGTATAATAGTTGTTGTTTTATGCTTACCCTCACGTGCTTTATTGAGTAAACGACTGGCGAACCGCTTCGATAATCTCATTCAGCAACGGTTCCTGAGCACTCAGCCGGTTGTAATGCAGCGAAATATCGATGCGTTCTTCCCGTAGCTGAGGGTAGTCGAGCATCGCCAGCGCCCAGGTTCGCGCCACCAGAGAAAACATCCGCTCCGGCATCAGACCAATCATGTCGCTTTGACTAATCAGCGCCGCCTGAGCAAAAAGGTTGTAGCTGCTAAAACCGCAGCGACGATCCCCGAGGTGTTCCTGCAGCCGCCGGTGTATCGCCGGATAGCGCTGACCTTCCGGGAGTATCAACGCGAACTCATATTGCCGCAGGTTCTCTTCGGTAAGCGGCATTTGCAGCGCCGGGTGGCCTTCGCGGCAGTACATGATAACCCGGTCCTGGAACAGTACGTGATGTGCAATGGCCTGGCCGCTGTAGGCATAGCTATCGATCAGTAAATCTACCTGACGCTGATTGAGCTGGCTGCTGGCATCGGTAATGGCGATATTGTGTAACAGAACCTGAGGAAAACGTGGTTTTAGCGCTTTCGCAATGGCGGGAATAATCAAGGCTCCGATGATGGGAGAGGTTGCGATGGTGATCGCCCGCTGCTGATCCGCGCTACCGGCCAGATCCAGGGCGCTGAGGAAGGATTCCATGCCCTGGCTGATGTACTGATGAAGATGAGTGGCGTAAGCCGTCGGCGTCACGCCCTGGCCTTTGCGAATAAACAGCGGGTCGGGGAACAGGGCACGCAGTTTGTTGATCGACTGACTGATTGCCGATGGCGTAATGTTCAGCACTTTCGCGGCATTCACGATGCCTTTGTGGACATACACCGCTTCAAAAATGGTCAGCAGGTTTAGGTCCACATTGCGCAGAATACGAAATACCTGGCGGTCGTGGTGCGGCTCCTGCGGTATGGGTGACTCTGATGAAGGCGTGTTATTTTCCACTCAGCGCTTCCTTTTATCGGAAATAGCGCAAGTATAGCGGTCGGTAGACACTCCGTGCGTGACATTTAATTGCAAATATAATGAGTTAACGATTGATGATGACGAATGTCGCGCCCCCGGAACAGGGACGCGAGCAGGCGGAAACTAGGCGGCGGCAATCATCTCGTGGGGAGGATTGCCGAGCAGAGCCAGCAGGTTGGCAACCAGATGAGGAGCCACCTTCTCAGGCTGGATATCCGGCTGCCACTGGCGCATTTGCGCCATTTCCATGCCGGCATAGCCGCAGGGGTTAATCCGCAGAAACGGTGACAGATCCATCGCGATATTCAGCGCAAGCCCGTGGAACGAACATCCCTTGCGGATACGTAAGCCCAGCGAACAGATTTTTTGCTCGCCGACATAAACGCCAGGTGCATCGGCGCGCGGATGTGATTCAATTCCGTACCCCGCCAGGGTATTGACTACGGTTTGCTCCAGCAGAGTGACCAGTTCGCGCACCCCCAGCTTACGCCGCTTGAGGTTCAGCAGAACATACATCACCTGCTGTCCCGGCCCGTGGTAGGTCACCTGGCCGCCGCGATCGCTTTGAATGACCGGAATATCGCCCGGAACCAGCACGTGCTCGGCTTTTCCTGCCTGGCCCTGAGTAAAGACCGGAAGATGTTCTACCAGCCAGATTTCATCCAGGGTGGCGTCGTCACGGGTGTCGGTAAATTCATGCATCGCCTGCGAGACAGGTTCGTAAGGTTGCAGGCCAAGTTGACGGATAAGGATTTTATTATGCTGCAAAACAACGTCTCCGCAGAGAGAAGTGACTTAAGCGGCGAGTATATCACAGCAGAGCGGGGAGGGATGACCCGGCGCAGGAGCCGGGTCCGGGAAGAGATTACAGCACCATCCGAACGATTTCGATATTACCCAACTCTTCGTACAGGGTTTCAACCTGCTCGATATGGGTGGCGTTGATGGTGATGGAAACCGAGTGATAGTTACCTTTGCTGCTCGGTTTTACCTGCGGAGAGTAATCACCAGGCGCATGGCGCTGTACCACTTCCACCACCTGATCAACCAGCTCAGGCAACGCCTGCCCCATTACTTTGTAAGTAAATGGAGTAGGGAATTCAAGCAGTTCGTTAAGTTTGGTTTTCATGTCAGCTCCGGTGTTACGACAAAAAATAATAACTCCCACGAAGGGTGGGAGTTATCAGGTTACTTTGATGATTAGTATATGGGGATGTAAATCACACTTTCAAGTGTTCGATTTTTAACCAAACCAGTGGTGGAACATTAACTTGATGTAATCAATCATTTTTCCGAAGAAATTCCCTTCCGGAATTTCTTGCAGGACGACCAGCGGACGCTGATCGATCGTTTTGCCATCCAGCTGGAAGTTAATGGTGCCGACCACCTGATTTTTCTGCAGCGGTGCGTGCAGTTCGGTGTTGTTCAGGACATAGCTGGCTTTCAGGTCTTTCATGCGGCCGCGGGGGATAGTCAGATAAACGTCTTTATCAACACCCAGGGAAGCACGATCGCTGTCGCCAAACCAGGCCGGCTCGGAAGAGAACTCTTTGCCTGCTTTCAGCGGATTAACGGTTTCGAAGAAGCGGAAGCCCCAGGTCAGCAGCTTTTTGCTTTCTGATTCGCGACCTTTATAGGTGCGACCGCCCATGACGGCAGAGATCAGACGCATCTGGCCTTCGGTTGCCGAAGCCACCAGGTTATAACCTGCTTTATCGGTATGGCCGGTTTTAATTCCGTCGACGTTCAGGCTGTTATCCCACAGCAGACCGTTACGGTTCAGCTGGCGAATGCCGTTGAAGGTGAATTCTTTTTCTTTATAGATGGTGTATTCGTTCGGCACGTCACGAATCAGCGCCTGGCCAATCAGCGCCATGTCGCGCGCGGAGCTGTACTGTCCATCTGCGTCCAGGCCGTGAACGGTCTGGAAGTGGCTGTTTTTCAGGCCCAGTGCGTTGACGTAGCTGTTCATCAGGCTGACGAAAGCATCCTGGCTACCGGCAACGTAATCGGCCATAGCGACGCAGGCGTCGTTACCTGACTGCAGGTTGATACCGCGGATCAGCTGAGAAACCGGAACCTGCATACCAGGCTTCAGGAACATCAGTGAAGAGCCTTTAAACACCGGGTTACCGGTTGCCCACGCGTCGTTACCCACAGTAACCAGATCGGATTCTTTAAACTTGCCCGCTTTCATAGCCTGACCGATGACGTAGCTGGTCATCATTTTGGTCAGACTCGCCGGGTCGCGGCGGGAATCGGCGTTATTCTCCGCCAGCACTTTGCCCGAATTGTAATCAATAAGGATCCAGGACTCGGCGTCAATCTGCGGCGCGCCTGGGATCATGGTTTTGAGGTTCAGGTCATCGGCGTGGGCAGCGGAGGAGAGCGCTGCAACGGAGAGGGCCGTAACGAGTAAACGTGCGGTGAAAGAGGTCTTCATGGTCTGAACAACGGCATCCGTGATGGAGTTAAAAAAAGTGCCTTACTATAACAAATGCTCTGTGGACCGGCATCCGACATTGCGCATGACTTTGTTAATGACTTTTTCATGCGCGTAACGTTACGGACATCGGCCCCGCGTGTTTAGTTGGCGTGAGTAATAAATGATTGCAGCTGGGCTTCGCTTTGCAGGCGCTGTTGCACCGTGCTGGCCTGCGATTTACTGCTGAATGGGCCAAGCTGAATGCGCCACACCGCGCCGTTCTGCACGACGCGACCAGGTACGGAAAACTGCTGGCTAAGGCGCTGCTGGTATTGCTGCGCACGGGTCCGATCGCTGACGGCGCCGACCTGGACGACAAAGTCGCCGCTGGCGCTGGCCGAAGAGGTAGCAACTGCCGTCGTCGCAGCGGCGGCGGCCGGTGCTGCGGGGGTGACGCTCCCTTGAACTGAACCCGGAGCGGTAACCGGCGCGCTTTGGGTGGCGGTCTGAACGGCAGGCTCGCTGCTTTCCAGTACGCCGCTATTCAATGGTGTAGGCGCACCGAGGAAGCCGCCGCTGTTCACCGGAGCGCCAACGCTGTCTTCCGGCTTCAGCGTGGCGTTGCTGATCGGGCGAACGTCACTTTGTGTCGTCGGTTCGGTCGATACGCCGGTGCCGCCGTCCAGATCCGGGCGAGCGGGTAGGGCGTAGGTTTGCTTGGCAACGGTAGTACAGGCCATACCCGGGCCGGAGAGTGAACCGTCCGGTGCGACGATGATCGGATCGATCCGCACTTTGGTGTTATTTGATGTATTCAGACGGTCGGCGGAGGCGCGCGAAAGCGAAATGACGCGATCGGTGCCATACGGGCCGCGATCGTTAATACGCACCACGATCATCCGACCGTTTGCCACGTTAGTTACGCGCACGTAGCTTGGGATCGGCAGCGTCGGGTGCGCGGCGGTGAGCTGCGTTGGGTCGAAGGCTTCGCCGGATGCCGTCAGATTGCTGTTGGGTTCGGCGTCATAAATGGCGGCCAGGCCGGTCTGAGTAAAGTTAGACGGATCCTGGACGATTTTATAACTTTTGCCATCGCGCTCGTAATCCTGATTCGCCGTGGCATTTGGCGTCTCATAATGCGGATCGGCACCGCTGATTTCCACGCTTGGGCCATTGCAGACTGCCGGCTGCGGAGTGCTGACCGTCTTCTGTTGAACGTCTTCACCCGAACATGCCGCCAGCAGCCCTGCTGCTATGCAGATCCCCAGCCATTGCTTACGCATCGCGAACCCCTTAAACGCTTTTCGACAACATTTTTCTGTGGGTGTGGATCGACATCACGATACCAAACCCGGCCATCAATACGATCAGGGCTGAGCCCCCGTAGCTGACCAGCGGCAACGGTACCCCCACCACTGGTAAAATACCACTTACCATACCAATATTTACGAAGACATAAACGAATAAAATCAACATTAAACCGCCGGCCATGACGCGACCGAAGGTAGTTTGCGCCTGGGCGGCTATCCACAGCCCGCGCATAATGAGCAGAATGTAGAGCGCCAGCAGAATCAGCACACCAATCAGGCCAAGCTCTTCCGCCAGAACCGCAAAGATAAAGTCGGTATGGCGTTCGGGCAGGAATTCGAGCTGTGACTGCGTGCCGTGGAGCCAGCCTTTGCCGCGTAAGCCGCCGGAACCAATGGCGATTTTCGACTGGATAATGTGATAGCCGGCGCCGAGTGGATCGGTCTCCGGGTCGAGCAGCATCATCACGCGCTGACGCTGATAATCATGCATCAGGAAGAACCATAAAATCGGAATAAACGCGGCCACCAGCACCACTGCAACGCCGATCAACCGCCAGCTCAGCCCCGACAGGAACAATACAAACAGCCCCGACAGCGCAATCAGAATCGATGTCCCGAGGTCCGGCTGGGCTGCCACCAGCAGGGTAGGCAGAAAAATCAGCACCAGCGCAATGGCGGTATTTTTCAGCGAAGGGGGACAAACGTCGCGGTTGATGAATCGCGCAACCATCAGCGGGACGGCGATTTTAGCTATTTCCGACGGCTGAAAACGTACGATGCCAAGATCCAGCCAGCGCTGGGCGCCTTTAGAAATCGCACCGAAGGCATCGACCGCTACCAGTAAAATAATGCAGAAGATATAGAGATAGGGTGCCCAGCCTTCATACACGCGGGGCGGGATTTGCGCCATGACTATCATGATCACCACGCCCATGGCGATCTGGCCTATTTTGCGCTCCATCATCCCAATGTCCTGACCGCTGGCGCTCCAGATAACCAGCGCGCTGTAGGTCAGCAGCGCCAGCAGAATCAGCACCATGGTCGGGTCGAGATGGATTTTATCCCATAGCGATTTTTTGTTCGGATTATCGGTCATTATTGATCCTCCCCCGCCGTCACCGCCGGGCTTTCGCTCGGCAGGTTTGTGTTGTTATCGCCCAACATAATGTGATCGAGAATTTGGCGCATAATCGTACCGACCGCCGGGCCCGCACCGCCGTTCTCAAGAATGATGGCAACAGCAACCTGGGGATTGTTATAAGGGGCAAACGCCGTCATGAGTTTATGGTCGCGCAGGCGTTCGGCGATTCTGTGTGCGTTATAGGTTTCATTGGCTTTCAGGCCAAAGACCTGGGCAGTACCGGATTTCGCCGCAATTTTATACGGCGCGCTGGCGAAGTATTTGTGCGCAGTCCCGTTGCCGCGGTTGGCCACGCCGAACATCCCGTCCTTGGCGATTTCCCAGTAACCGGAGTGAATATCGCCGACCGGCGGCTCGTGTGGCTGAACCCACGGGACCTGCTTACCGTCTTCGACGGTACTTTGCAGCAGATGGGGTACTTTAACCAGACCGTCGTTAATCAGGATCATCAGCGCTTTGTTCATCTGAATCGGCGTTGCGGTCCAGTAGCCCTGGCCGATCCCGACCGGAATGGTGTCACCCTGATACCAGGGCTTCTTAAAGCGCTTCAGCTTCCATTCGCGGGTTGGCATATTCCCGGAACGCTCTTCCGACAGATCGATGCCGGTATAGTGACCGTAGCCGAATTTGCTCATCCACTCAGAGAGACGATCGATACCCATATCATAGGCAACCTGGTAGAAGTAGGTATCCGCTGACTCTTCGAGCGCCTTGGTCACGTTCAGGTGCCCGTGGCCCCATTTTTTCCAGTCGCGATAGCGTTTGTCAGACCCCGGCAGCTGCCACCAGCCCGGGTCGAACAGACTGGTGTTGCGGGTGATGACGTTCGCACTGAGGGCCGATACGGCGACATAAGGCTTCACCGTCGATGCCGGCGGGTAAACCCCCTGGGTGGCGCGGTTGACCAGCGGGGTATTCGGGTCGTTCAGCAGAGCGGAGTAGTCTTTGCTGGAGATGCCATCCACGAACAGGTTCGGGTCGTAGCTCGGCGTGGAGACCAGCGCGAGGATGCTGCCGGTACGCGGGTCGGTGACGACCACGGCTGCACGGCTGCCGGCAAGCAGAGTCTCAATGTACTGCTGTAGCTTGAGATCGAGGGTTAAATAGATATCACGCCCGGCCTGCGGCGGCACCTCTTTAAGCTGACGAATGACGCGACCGCGGTTATTGACCTCGACCTCTTCATAGCCGGTCTGGCCGTGCAGGACGTCTTCGTAATAGCGTTCAATTCCCAGCTTGCCGATATCATGCGTGGAAGCATAGTTGGCCAGCTTGCCCTCTTTATCCAGGCGATCGACATCTTTATCGTTAATTTTTGAGACGTAGCCGATAACGTGGGTCAGGGCGGAATTGTAAGGATAGTAGCGGCGTTTATAGCCTTTAACTTCGACTCCGGGGAAGCGGTACTGATTAACTGCAAAACGGGCTACCTGAACTTCGCTCAGATTGACCTTGACGGGAATCGAGGTGAAGCGATGGGAACGCGAGCGCTCTTTCTTGAAGTTCGCAATGTCATCATCGGTCAGGTCAATGACGTCGCGTAACGCATCCAGCGTTTGCTGCACGTTATCGACTTTTTCCGGCATCATCTCCAGCTGGTAGATGGTGCGGTTCAGCGCCAGTGGCGTACCGTTGCGATCATAGATAATGCCGCGGCTTGGCGGAATGGGGACCAGCTTAATACGGTTTTCGTTGGAACGCGTTTGATAGTCGGTGTAGCGAACAATCTGCACGTTATAAAGATTGGCAACCAGTATGCCGGTAAGCAGCAAAATCCCCAAAAAAGCGACCAGCGCCCGGCGCACGAACAGCGAGGATTCAGCCGTATAGTCGCGGAAAGAATTCTGTAATTTCATTCGCTGCTTAGTCTACCCTGGTCATCATTATTCACGGTGGTAAGGGTGGTTGGTGGTAATGCTCCACGCACGATACAGGCTCTCAGCGACCAGTACGCGTACCAGCGGGTGAGGCAACGTGAGCGTGGAGAGCGACCAACTCTGTTCCGCTGCTGCTTTGCAAGCCGGAGAGAGCCCCTCCGGACCGCCGATAAGCAGGCTGACGTCGCGGCCATCCTGTTTCCAGCGTTCCAGTTCGCGCGCCAGCTGCGGCGTATCCCAGGGTTTACCCGGAATATCCAGGGTCACGATGCGATTTTTGCCTGCGGCCGCCAGCATCATTTCCCCTTCTTTATCGAGGATTCGCTTGATGTCGGCATTTTTACCGCGTTTACCGGCGGGGATTTCCAGCAGCTCGAACGGCATATCTTTTGGAAAACGGCGCAAATATTCACTAAAGCCGGTCTGAACCCAGTCCGGCATTTTGGTGCCAACGGCCACCAGTTGCAGCTTCACGCATTAACTCCAGAGTTTTTCCAGCTCGTACAGACGACGGCTCTCTTCCTGCATAACGTGAACCATGACGTCGCCAAGGTCGACAACGATCCAGTCGGCGGCGCTTTCACCTTCAACGCCCAGCGGCAGCATGCCTGCGGCGCGAGACTCTTGTACTACGTGGTCGGCGATGGACATTACATGGCGCGTGGAGGTGCCGGTGCAAATAATCATGCAATCTGTAATGCTGGATTTGCCATGAACGTCAATGGCAACGATGTCCTGACCTTTCAGGTCATCAATTTTGTCGATAACAAAATCCTGGAGTGCTTTACCCTGCAAGAGTTCCCCCTGGGTGAGTGAAGATTGATAATAATAAACAGCCTGACAGTATACCTGAACTCGTCGAAAAGTCGGGATAAATGTCGGTCAGCAAGCGATGGAGGCGGCTATCATCCCATCCATCGCCCGCGATTGCATCGCCATTTTTGTAAAACAATTTCTGGAAACATTGTTTAGCGGATGCGTTCAGGCTGCGGAGAATAACAGCCTGCTCTGACCTGTCAATGGTCTGCACGGAATTCTTCTTCCTTCAGCCAGTGCGCCTGGCTATTTAATACCCGCAGCGTAGCAAAATCATCGCCCAGCTCGAGTACGCTCCATGCGCCATGCGCGACAGGAAAATGCCACATGGCCTCCGCCGGTAGCTTCAGCAACTGAGCGATAAGCAGGCTAAGGACGCCCTTATGGCCCACGACCAGCAGATTATCAGGCTGCGGGTTCTGCGTTAGTTGCGCTGCGAACGTGCGCACGCGATGGGCAAAATTTTGAAAGTTTTCGCCATTAGTCGGCGCCGCGTGCTGCCAGTCTGCGCACCAGGCGGCATAGTTGCTGGCGTCTTCGAGCTGTAGATCCCTATGGTGGCGCATTTCCCAGTCGCCAAAAAACATTTCGTTGAGCTCGGGGACAATCTGGCGGGGGATCTCCCGTTCGCCGAGCAGCAGTTCGGCGGTGAGTTGGGTTCGTTCCAGGCCGCTGCAGAGAACGCGATCGAACGGGACGGCCTGCAGCAGCTGGCCGAGAGTTTGCGCCTGTATCATGCCGCGCTGGGTTAACGGGGTTGGGGCGTGTCCGCTGTAAAGGCCAGCAACATTGGCCTCGGTTTCACCATGTCGAACTAACCATAATTTCACTGAATATACGCCTTCAGGCAACGTGAATGAATGAGGAGGAGTATAAGCGAAACGACGCTGCACTATTGTATCCGGAGTCACCAACGATGGGACAATGACCGGTTAACAGTAGAGTTTTTGCTGGTGAATATACGCCAGAACCGCCGCTGGCAGCATGTCAGCGCAGGATTCTCCGTGCTCAAGGCGCTGGCGGATAAGCGTGGCTGAAATATCAAACCACGGCGTCTCTGCCAGATAGATAACCCCGGCGGGACGGTTATGCAGTTGCTCGACATCGTGGGTTAAATGTTTATCCAGCCAGCGCTGATCCTCTTCCCGCTTCATCACCAGCGGATAGCCCGGCCGGCGGCAAACGATCAGATGAACATTATCCAGAATTGAGGCGTAGTTGTGCCATGTCGGGAACGTCAGCAGCGAGTCCTGGCCAATAATAAACGCCAGCGGCCGGTCTGGCCCTTGTTCCTGTCGCCACTCTTCGAGGGTTTGTGCCGAATAAGATGGCGTCTGGCGCTGAAGTTCGCGCTCATCGAGCACGAACAGCGGCTTATCGGCGATGGCCAGCGCCAGCATATGCTTACGCTGAGCGCTGGTGGCTTCGGGCTGCGGGCGATGCGGCGGGACATTGTTCGGAACAATAATCACTTTCCCAAGGCCAATCTGATTCGCCAGAATCTCGACGGGTTTGAGGTGACCATAGTGCACCGGATCGAAGGTGCCGCCGTACATTGCCTGCAACTGAGTCATATCAACCATCAATAAAAATGTCTGCCAGCGCTTTATGGCAGAGCAGCAAAGAAAGGCTTTCTAATTCCGGCCAGATGGTACTGCCGTAATCCTGTTTAAAAGTGATCTCCGCCCGGGTCAGTAAAGTGACGGCCTGGCGCAGCTGGTCAGTGCTGAGACGCGCAAGCGCATCGCTTAACAACTGGCGGCGGTTTTGCCACACCCGGTGTTTATCGAAGAGCGTACGCAGTGGCGTATGGGCTGACTGGCGTTTGAGATTAACCAGCAGCAGTAGCTCACGCTGGAGCGTCCGCAGCAGAATAGCCGGTTCGCTCCCTTCCAGACGCAGCTGTTGCAGGATATGCAGTACCCGCTTGCTTTTACCAGCCAGCAGGGCATCTACCCAGTGATACGGAGTGAAGTGGGCGGCGTCGTTTACCGCCTGCTCGACACGTGGCAACGTGAGTTTGCCGTCCGGCCACAGCAAAGAGAGGCGCTCCAGCGCTTGCGCCAGCGCTAACAGATTGCCTTCGTAGCAGTAGCACAGCAGCTGGCTGGCTGCGTCATCAAGATGCAAATTGTGCTGTTTTGCGCGTGCTGCGAGCCAGCGTGGAAGCTGCGCATATTCCGGTGTCTGACAGCTGACCTGAACCGCGCGGCTTGCCAGGGCGGTGACCCAGGCAGCATTTTCCTGTGCTTTGGTCAGCTTATTCCCGCGAACGATTAACAGCAGATCGTCATGGAGCATGCTGACCAGGGTGGCAAGCTGTTCATTGATTGCCGCGTTCGGGCCATTTTCCGGCAGAACAAGGAGCAGCGTCTGACGGCTGGAGAACAGACTCATCGCCTGGCTGAGTGAGAAGAGGGCAGGCCAGTCGGTGCTGGCATCGATGGTCGCGGTATGGTGTTCGATAAAGCCCTGAGTCGCAGCGGCTGTACGAATCGCGTCCTGACTTTCCTGCAGCAGCAACGGATCGCTGCCGAGTAATAAATAGGCCGCGCGCAGCCCTTCGGTGAGCTGCGCGCGGAGTTGTTCTGGGTACAACCGAATCATCAGTTACCCAGCGTGGTAGAGACGCGGTTGCCAGAGGTTGAGGAAGCTGGGGTCGGTGCGACCGTCTTCTCTTCCCCTTTTGTGGCTTCGACATCAGCAACATGGACGCTTGGCAGCTTACGGATCAGCTGTTCTGCGGCTTTGTCGTACATCTCCTGGATTATCATATCCTGCTCGGCATCTTTCGCTAACGCCGCCTGCGGGTTATCGAAGAACGAGCGATAGACTTTCGTCGAGATCGGATAGATATCATGGCCCGGGATCAATACGCTCGCATGAACCGTCATCACCATCTGGTATTCAGCCGTACGACCATCCTGGAAAATGGAGGCCGTGTCTTTTTGAATGGACGAGGCATCCAGACGCAGAGAAGGAATATCCTTACGCAGCGTGCTGCCGTCGATTATCTCGACGCCATTCAGACGCAGCTGATTACGGACCGCACGACTTAACGGACCATTCGGATCGCTCGACTGAAAGATCATGGATTTCATCGCGGTGGGCACCTGAGTGGTGCTCCGCAGATGCCAGCCGCATCCGGCGGTGATGAGCACCGCCAGAGATAACAACAATGTTGCCAGATATCGCACGCTTCCTCCTGCGCTTAGCCAACGACCAGGTTGAGCAGTTTACCCGGGACGTAAATCACTTTACGTACGGTTACACCGTCGAGATACTTCGCGACCAGATGTTCCTGGCCCGCACGTTCACGAACCTGTTCTTCAGTTGCGTCGACAGGAACGGTAATTTTACCACGGACTTTACCATTGACCTGAACAACAACCAGGGTGGTATTTTCGACCATGGCGCTTTCGTCAGCGACCGGCCACGGCGCGTTGTCGATATCGCCTTCACCGCCCAGTTCCTGCCACAAGGTGAAGCTGGCATGTGGGGTGAACGGGTTGAGCATGCGCACGACTGCCAGCAGAGCCTCACGCATCAGCGCGCGATCCTGCTCGTTGTCCTGCGGGGCTTTTGCCAGTTTGTTCATCAGCTCCATGATCGCGGCGATCGCGGTGTTGAAGGTCTGACGACGGCCGATATCATCGGTGACTTTGGCGATTGTTTTGTGAACATCGCGACGCAGCGCCTGCTGATCTTCGCTCAGGCTGGTCACGTCCAGGGCGGCAACAGGGCCCTGAGTTGCGTGTTCGTAAACCAGTTTCCAGACGCGTTTCAGGAAGCGGTTGGCCCCTTCAACGCCGGACTCCTGCCATTCCAGGGTCATATCTGCCGGCGAGGCGAACATCATGAACAGACGTACGGTATCCGCGCCGTAGCGCTCAACCATCACCTGCGGGTCGATGCCGTTGTTCTTCGACTTGGACATTTTGCTCATGCCGGTATACACCAGCTCGCGACCTTGCGGATCGTAGGCTTTCACGATACGGCCTTTCTCATCGCGCTCGACGGTGGCATCAACCGGGGAAACCCAGTTACGCTCGCCGTTTTCGCCAACGTAGTAGAAGGCGTCAGCCAGTACCATCCCCTGACACAGCAGCTGTTTCGCCGGCTCGTCGGAGTTAACCATACCTGCATCGCGCATCAGCTTGTGGAAGAAGCGGAAGTACAGCAGGTGCATGATCGCATGTTCGATCCCGCCGATGTAAATATCGACCGGCAGCCAGTAGTTGGCGGCGTTTGGATCCAGCATCCCTTCATCGTACTGCGGGCAGGTATAGCGCGCGTAGTACCAGGAGGATTCCATGAAGGTGTCGAAGGTATCGGTTTCACGCAGCGCAGGCTGGCCGTTAACGGTGGTTTTTGCCCACTCCGGATCGGCCTTGATTGGGCTGGTGATGCCGTCCATGACCACATCTTCCGGCAGGATAACCGGCAGCTGATCTTCCGGCGTCGGCATTACGGTACCGTCTTCCAGGGTGACCATTGGGATCGGTGCGCCCCAGTAACGCTGGCGGGAAACCCCCCAGTCGCGAAGGCGGTAGTTGATTTTACGTTCGCCAACGCCCATAGCCGCTAGTTTGTCGGCGATAGCGTTGAAGCCCGCTTCGTAGCTCAGGCCGTCGAACTCACCGGAGTTGAACAGGGTGCCTTTTTCAGTCAGCGCCTGCTCGGACAGGTCCGGTTTTGAGCCGTCTGCCGCCAGAATGACCGGCTTAATGTTCAGGCCATATTTGCTGGCAAATTCGTAGTCGCGCTGATCGTGACCCGGAACGGCCATGACCGCGCCGGTGCCGTATTCCATCAGCACGAAGTTTGCCGCCCAAACCGGGATAGCTTCGCCGGTCAGCGGATGAATTGCTTTAAAGCCGGTATCGACACCTTTTTTCTCCATCGTCGCCATCTCGGCTTCTGCGACTTTGGTGTTACGGCATTCGTCGATGAACGCAGCCAGCGCCGGGTTGGACGCCGCAGCCTGCTGTGCCAGCGGGTGGCCCGCGGCAACGGCCAGGTAGGTGCAGCCCATGAAGGTGTCCGGACGCGTGGTGTAGACGGTCAGCTTGTCGGCATAATCGTTAACGTTGAAGGAGATCTCTACCCCTTCAGAACGGCCAATCCAGTTACGCTGCATGGTCTTAACGGTATCTGGCCAGTGATCCAGTTTATCCAGATCGTTCAGCAGCTCGTCCGCGTAGGCGGTGATTTTGATAAACCACTGCGGGATCTCTTTACGCTCAACTTTGGTATCGCAGCGCCAGCAGCAGCCGTCGATAACCTGTTCGTTGGCGAGAACGGTCTGGTCATTCGGGCACCAGTTCACCGCAGACGTTTTCTTGTACACCAGGCCTTTTTTATACAGCTCGGTGAAGAATTTTTGCTCCCAGCGGTAGTATTCCGGGGTGCAGGTCGCGACTTCACGGCTCCAGTCATAGCCAAAGCCCAGCTTTTTCAGCTGGTTTTTCATGTAGGCAATATTGTCGTAGGTCCACGGTGCCGGTGCGGTGTTGTTTTTAACCGCGGCGCCTTCCGCCGGCAGGCCGAACGCATCCCAGCCGATCGGCTGCAGAACGTTTTTACCCAGCATACGCTGGTAGCGGGCAATCACGTCACCGATGGTGTAGTTACGTACGTGACCCATGTGTAGTCGACCAGAAGGATAAGGAAGCATCGACAGGCAGTAATACTTCTCTTTGCTCTCGTCTTCAGTTACTTCAAACGTACGATGATCGTCCCAGTGAAGCTGGACTTTCGATTCTATCTCTTCCGGGCGGTATTGCTCTTGCATGGCAGCCAGTGGTCCTGTTTTCAATACAGCTACAAAATGTAGCCAATGGATGTGTTGTCAGATCGGCATAGCATAGCCCAAACGCCCACGTCAAAACAGCCTTTCGCACATTAACATCGGCAAAAGCGGCGGAGATTATTTCCCGACTCTGTGGGCTAACTGACAAAGCAGACGGCAAATAACGTCTATTATTAGAAGAAGTTAACCACACCGGAGGCGAAATGATGAACAAGGTTGCTCAATTCTACCGTGAACTGGTGTCAACGCTCAGTGAACGGCTACGCAATGGCGAGCGTGATATTGACACGCTGGTGGAACAGGCGCGGGTGAAGATTAGCCAGTCTGGTGAGTTAACGCATCGCGAAGTTGAGACGCTGACCAAAGCGGTCAGGCGCGATCTGGAAGAGTTTGCCCGTAGCTATGAAGAGAGTCAGGATGAGCTGACGGATAGCGTGTTTATGCGGGTGATAAAAGAAAGTCTGTGGCAGGAACTGGCGGATATTACCGATAAAACCCAGTTGGAATGGCGTGAGGTGTTCCAGGATCTCAACCACCACGGGGTTTACCATAGTGGTGAAGTGGTGGGGTTAGGGAACCTGGTGTGCGAGCACTGCCATTATCACCTCGCGGTCTATACCCCGGATATTCTGCCGCGCTGCCCGAAATGCGGGCACGATCAGTTCCAGCGTCGTCCTTTTGAACCCTGATATGTGGCGTTGGCGGGGCTGAGCGAAACCAGGCGCGCACCTGCCGATGCGCGCCTGAAAAGCAAAGAATTAATGCAGGATTTTGGCGAGGAAGTCTTTGGCACGTTCGGATTGCGGATTGGCGAAGAATGCTTCTTTGTCAGAATCCTCGACAATTTTCCCTTCATCCATAAAGATCACCCGGTTGGCGACCTTGCGGGCAAAGCCCATCTCGTGCGTCACCACCATCATCGTCATACCCTCGTTTGCCAGTTCGACCATTACATCCAGCACCTCGTTGATCATTTCCGGATCCAGTGCTGAAGTAGGTTCGTCAAACAGCATGGCGATCGGATCCATACACAGCGCACGGGCGATAGCCACGCGCTGCTGCTGACCACCGGAGAGCTGCGCCGGGTATTTATCGGCATGGGCGGATAGCCCCACGCGCTCCAGCAGCTTCAGGCCTTTTGCCCGGGAAGCGGCTTTGTCACGGTTAAGTACTTTAACCTGCGCCAGCGTCAGGTTGTCGATAATCGACAGATGCGGAAACAGTTCAAAGTGCTGGAACACCATCCCGACGCGGGAGCGCAGTTTGGCGAGATTGGTTTTTTTATCGTTCACCCTGGTGCCATCCACGGTGATATCGCCTTGTTGAATGGGCTCCAGACCGTTGACGGTTTTAATCAGCGTCGATTTACCCGAGCCGGAAGGCCCGCAAACCACCACCACTTCACCTTTCTTCACTTCCGTGGAGCAATCGGTCAGCACCTGAAAGTGACCATACCATTTTGAAACGTTTTTCAGGGTAATCATTACACAGTCCTTTTCTTCAACCAGCTGACCAACAGCGATGCGCTGAGGCTAATGACAAAATAAACGGCGCCTGCAAACAGGATCATTTCGACCTGGGTTCCATCGCGCTCGCCGATAGTGGAGGCGGTACGGAAGAAGTCGGCGAGGCTCAGAACGTAGACCAGCGAAGTATCCTGGAACAGAACAATCCCCTGAGTGAGCAGCAGCGGCACCATGGCGCGAAACGCCTGCGGCAAAATAATCAGCTTCATGGATTGCCAGTGGGTCATCCCCAGCGCCAGCGCAGCGCTGGACTGGCCGCGGGAGATACTCTGAATACCCGCACGGATAATTTCCGAGTAGTACGCCGCTTCAAACATGGAGAAGGCCACCATCGCCGATATCAGCCGGATATCGCTTTTCGGTGACAGGCCAAGGACGTTCTGCAGGAAGCCGGGAACGATCAGATAAAACCACAGCAGGACCATGACCAGCGGGATCGAACGGAATACGTTGACGTAAGTCTTGGCAAACCACGCCAGCGGCAGGAAGCTCGACAGGCGCATGACCGCGAGCAGGGTTCCCCAGACGATACCGAAAATGATGGCAGTCACGGTGATTTTTAACGTGATAACCAGCCCGGCCAGCAGGTAGGGCATGGACGGAACGATGGAACTCCAGTCAAAATCGTACATGATTATTTGCCTCCCAAATTGCCCGGCAGGCGGACCTTACGTTCAACCACATACATCACCAGCATAATCACGGCATTGATGAACACATAGGCGAGGGTAATCGCGGTAAAGGATTCCCAGGCATGTGCGGAGTAATCCAGCAGCTTACCCGCCTGTGCCGCCATATCCGCCAGCCCGATGGTCGAGGCGATGGCCGAGTTTTTCACCAGATTCATCATTTCGGAGGTCATCGGGGGCACAATCACCCGATAGGCGTTGGGCAGCAGGATGTAACGATAGGTCTGTGGCAGCGTCAGGCCCATTGCCAGCCCGGCGTTTTTCTGCCCACGCGGCAGTGACTGAATGGCAGCTCGCACCTGCTCGCACACACGAGCGGCGGTAAACAGGCCCAGACACATCATCGAAGAGAGAAAGAACTGAATATTCGGATCGAGTTCAGACTTAAACCACATGCCGATGTTTTCCGGCAGGAGCTCCGGCACGACCAGATACCAGGTAAAAAACTGAACGATCAGCGGGACATTACGGAACAGTTCGACGTAGCAGGTTCCGATACTTGATAACCAGCGGTTGGGGGCGGTGCGTAAAATGCCAAACAGCGAGCCGACGAAAAAAGCGATGATCCAGGCGCTAATCGACAGTGCGATGGTGACCTGAAAACCGCTCCAGAGCCAGCCCAGATAGGTGGTGTTACCGAACGGGGCCTGTTGCAGGAAGATCCCCCAGTTCCAGTCTATTGACATAAATGACTCCTGGAAAAAAAAGGGTAGCATCGCTACCCTCGAAGATCATTGTGCAGCCTGTTTCGGTATTCGCGGCGGCTGGGGAACGACCAGCCACCGTATAGTCTGTCCGTGCTGTCACAACAATCGGGAGGGCAGGATGTCCTGCCCCTTGTTCTTTTAATTAGTTCAGAGCTTTGTCATTAGGAGTTTTGAACAGCGCTTTCATGTCTTCGGACAGTTCGAAGTTCATATTCAGATTCTTCGGCGGGATTGGGTTTTTGAACCACTTGTCGAACCATTTTTCCGCTTCGCCGGAGGTCTGGGCCTTGGCGACGGTGTCGTCTACCAGCGTTTTGAACTGCGGGTCGTCTTTACGCAGCATGCAGCCGTAGGCTTCTTTGGACTGCGGCGTACCGATGATTTCCCAGTTGTCAGGTTTCTTCGCCTTGGCGCGCTCGCCGGCCAGCAGAGCATCATCCATCATAAAGGCAACCGCACGACCGCTTTCCAGAGTCCGGAAGGAGTCGCCGTGATCTTTGGCGCTGATGATGCGCATATTCATTTTCTTCTCGTCATTCAGCTTATGCAGCAGAACTTCTGAGGTCGTCCCGGAGGTGACCACGACGGCTTTATCTTTGAGGTCAGCAAAATCTTTAATCTCACCGCCTTTTTTCGCCAGCAGGCGGGTGCCGACGACGAAAATGGTGTCAGAGAACGCCGCCTGCTTCTGACGTTCCAAGTTATTGGTAGTGGAACCGCACTCGAAGTCATAGGTGCCGTTCTGTAGCAGCGGAATACGGTTTTGTGATGTTACCGGAACCAGTTTTACCTGCAGGTCAGGTTTGTTCAGCTTTTTCTTGATGGCATCAACGATAGCGTTGGAATAATCCTGAGAGTAACCGACCACTTTTTGCTGGTTGTCGTAGTAGGAGAACGGTACGGAGGATTCGCGGTGGCCAACAACGATAACGCCGTTTTTAGCGATTTTATCCAGTGTGCTGCCTGCTGCCGGGGCGGCATCTTCCGCATGCGCCAGGCCAGCGGTCATACCCATGACCAGCATTGCCGTGGCCAGTTTACGTAATTGCATATCCAACTCCTTATCCGCAGCGTCACTGACGCTTTTGATACCCATTGTGAATGTGTGTGTGCGTTATTATGGCTGCGATATTTGTGTGCAGCATTTGTATGTGTTTGTTAGCATTTAGTTTGGCTTATTGTAAAGATTTTGCTGCTTTATTGTTTATTTTTGCGAACTGCTCCGCACCATTTAAAGGCAAAAATCGTTCATTGCACCAAATTAGTGCCTGGCGAGATCTGGACTGGTGCAACCGGGTTGTACCAGCAAGAATGACGCGACGACCTGAGTATATTAAGCAATGCTCGTGCCAGGTCGGCGAGTGGTGAGAGTAGGAAGAGAGGTGGCCCCGGCAACGGGCGTTGGCCGGGGCTGTGCGGACCTTTAGTCGGATCCGCAGGAAAGAACGGCTATCGGCGGCGCTGGCGCAGACTCATGACCAGTGCGCCAAAACCTAACAGCGCGGTCAGTACCCACAGCGGCCAGTTACCGGTGCGGGCGTACGGGGTCAGGCCGGTAGTCGGAGTGACTTTGGTGGTCAGCACCGCGCGGGTAAACTGCGGGATCATGTCCTGAATGTCACCCCGCGGGCCAATGACGGCGGTAATACCGTTATTGGTGCTGCGCAGCAGCGGACGAGCCAGCTCAAGGGCACGCATGCGCGCCATCTGGAAGTGCTGCCACGGACCGATAGATTTCCCAAACCAGGCATCGTTAGAGATGGTCAGCAGGTAGTCGGTATCCGGGCGGAAGTTATCCCGTACCTGTTCGCCGAGAATAATCTCGTAGCAGATGGCCGCCGTCAGTTTCATATTATGCGCCACCAACTGCGGCTGCACGTACGGACCGCGGCTGAAAGACGACATCGGCAGATCGAAGAACGGAGCCAGCGGACGAAGAATAGACTCCAGCGGAACGAACTCGCCGAACGGCACCAGATGGTTCTTGTTGTAGCGATCTTTGGAGTCGTAGCTGTAGGGATTATCTTTGCCCAGCGTAATGATGGTGTTGTAGGTATCGTAACGGTTCTGCTTGTTCAGTCGCGCATCGACGATGCCGGTCACCAGCGAACTGTTTTTCGCACGCAGCAGGTCGTCCATCATGGTAAGGAAATTCTGCTGATTGATTTCCAGATCCGGAATCGCCGATTCAGGCCAGATAATCAGCTGTGACGACCCCATATGCGGCTGGGTTAAATCCATATAGATCTTCAGCGTGTTGAACAGCTGCTTTTCATCCCACTTCAGCGCCTGGGGAATATCGCCCTGCACCAGCGACACTTCGGTCGCGCGCTCCGGCTGCAGCTGATACCACTGAATGTAGCGCAGCGGGAAGGGCAGTGCGAACAGCACGACGGCGGCGATCAGTGGTTTCCAGCTGCGCTGAACGAGCGCCAGAACCAGCAGGCCGCTGACTATCATCAACAGGAAGTTAATGGCTTCAACGCCCATCACGGGCGCTAAACCTTTTAGCGGGCCGTCTATCTGGCTGTAGCCGAACTGCAGCCATGGGAAGCCGGTCAGCACCCAGCCGCGTAGAAACTCGGTAATTTGCCAGACTACCGGCGCGGCGACAGCAACGCGCAGCCAGCTGGTTTTTGGCCACAGACGGGAGAGCAGGCCGGCGAAGAGCCCGGTGTACAGCGACATATACGCCGCCAGCAGCACTACGAGGAACACGTTTACCGGGCCAGGCATACCGCCAAACTGCGCGATGCTGACATAAACCCAGTTTATCCCCGAGCCAAACAGCCCCATGCCCCAGAAGAAACCAATCCAGGTACTCTGCAACGGACGACGGTTAAGGGTCAGTCCCTGCAGGCCGATTAGCGAAATAATCGCCGCGGGCCAGATGTCATAAGGAGAAAAAGCCAGCGTTCCGCTGGCTCCGAATAATAGCGCCAGCAGCAGACGTACGCGCTGGCGTTCGATAAGAGAGGCAAATACCATTTAGGTTAATCGTCCCGTGTAATTAATCTTCCAGCTTCGGCTGCGGCGCGTCATCAGGAAGTTTGACATGAACCTGGATGATACGTCGGCTATCGGCCATGGCGACTTTGAATTGGTAACCATCGATTTCAATAGACTCTCCGCGCGCCGGGAGATGGCCAAAGGCCTGCATCACCAGCCCACCAATGGTGTCCACCTCTTCATCGCTGAAGTGGGTGCCATAGGCTTCATTGAAGTCCTCAATAGAGGCCAGGGCGCGCACCGTCCAGGTATGGCGGCTCAACTGACGAAAATCGATATCTTCCTCTTCATCGTATTCGTCTTCGATCTCGCCAACGATAAGTTCGAGAATGTCTTCAATGGTCACCAGACCAGAGACGCCGCCGAACTCATCAATGACGATAGCCATATGGTAACGCTGGGAGCGGAACTCTTTCAGCATGCGGTCAACCCGCTTGCTTTCAGGCACGACAACCGCCGGGCGTAACACTTTTTCCATGCTGAATGCTTCGGAATCGCTGCGCATAAACGGCAGCAAATCTTTGGCCATCAGAATCCCTTCAATGTGATCTTTGTCTTCGCTGATGACCGGGAAACGCGAGTGGGCGGATTCGATAATCACATCGAGGCATTCGTCCAGCGTCTGGTTGCGTTTCAGGGTAATCATCTGCGAGCGGGGGATCATGATATCGCGGACGCGCTGGTCGGCGATGTCCATTACCCCTTCGAGCATATCGCGCGTATCCTCGTCGATAAGGTCGTTTTGCCCGGAATCACGGATCAGCTCCAGCAGTTCATCACGGTTTTTCGGTTCTCCGTGAAAAAGCTGGCTGAGTAACAGGGAGAAGAATCCCTTTTTGCTGTTTACTGTGTCACTACTGTGTGAATTGTCGTCGCTCATGGCGTCGTGTGGGTTCTCATGTCAGTTAATTTGTCGCTCGTCGCGCGTATACTCAGCGCCGGACGGCACGGGGCCGCTCGCCGGTTAAACCGGCGGCAGGCTATTCCTTCTCGGCAATGTACGGATCCTCATAGCCCAGAGCAAGCATTATCTCTGTTTCGAGGCCTTCCATCTCTTCCGCTTCTTCATCAATGATATGGTCATAGCCCAGCAGGTGCAGACTGCCGTGAATCACCATATGTGCCCAGTGTGCCTCCAGCGGTTTGTCTTGCTCTTTTGCTTCCTGTTCAACGACCTGACGGCAGATGATCAGATCGCCAAGCAGCGGCAGTTCGATACCCGGCGGTGCTTCAAACGGGAACGACAGCACGTTTGTCGGTTTATCCTTGCCGCGATAGGTCAGATTCAGCTCATGGCTTTCGGCTTCGTCTACCAGGCGCACGGTCACTTCTGACTCTTCCTGAAACTGAGGTATGACGGCGTCTACCCAGCGTTGAAACTGGGCTTCATCCGGCAAACCGCCGTTATCTTCGCAAGCCAGCTGTAAATCGAGAATAACCTGACTCATTTCTGCTCCTGTTCCTGGGCTTCGCGTTTGCGCTCGGCGGCCAGTTCTGCTTTACGTTTTTGATCTGCTTCTTCCCACGCTTCATAAGCATTCACGATGCGGGCAACCACCGGGTGGCGAACGACATCTTCGCTATGGAAGAAATTGAAGCTGATTTCATCGACTTCTGCCAGCACTTCGATGGCGTGGCGCAGGCCGGATTTGGTACTGCGCGGCAGGTCTATCTGGGTGACATCGCCGGTGATCACCGCTTTTGAGTTAAAACCGATACGGGTCAGGAACATCTTCATCTGCTCGATGGTGGTGTTCTGGCTTTCATCGAGAATAATAAACGCATCGTTCAGCGTACGCCCGCGCATATAGGCCAGCGGCGCGACTTCGATAACGTTACGCTCAATCAGCTTTTCAACCTTCTCGAAGCCGAGCATTTCGAACAGCGCATCGTACAGCGGGCGCAGGTACGGATCGACTTTTTGGCTCAGGTCGCCGGGCAGGAAGCCCAGTTTTTCCCCGGCTTCAACGGCAGGGCGAGTCAGCAGGATACGACGCACGTCCTGTCGCTCGAGCGCGTCTACCGCAGCGGCAACCGCAAGATAGGTTTTCCCGGTCCCGGCAGGGCCGACGCCGAAGGTAATATCATGATCGAGGATGTTAGCGATGTACTGCGCCTGATTCGGCGTACGTGGCTTAATGACGCCACGTTTGGTCTTGATATTGATGGCCTTGCCGTAGTCCGGCACGCTATCGGCGCTTTGTTCCAGCACCCGCGCTTCTTTAATCGCCAGATGAATCTGCTCTGGCTCAATATCCTTAATCTGTCCGCGCATGGGCGCAGTATCGACATACAGGCTAAGCAGGATATCGGCCGCCGCGTTCACGCATATCGTACGCCCGGTCAGTTTAAAGTGATTGTCGCGACGATTAATTTCGATGCCTAAACGGCGTTCCAGCTGTTTGATATTGTCGTCAAACGGGCCGCACAGCCCCAGCAGGCGTGCGTTATCCGCTGGCTCAAGGGTAATTTCACGGGTTTCTATGTTCAAACTGTTCCTCTTTACGCGTCTTGCCGGACGGCGAACGTCTCCGGCCTGTAAGGAAATTATTCACGTCATGAGAATATGGCGCAAGCATTGCGATATATATTGGGTCGGGGAGAGGAAATGCAAGGCCTGCCGGAGTCGGCAGGCCTGAACGGATCACGGCTGGTAGGTTCCGACGCCGAGGTCGTTTTCTTTACGGGTACGAGCAATAACGGATTCCGGCGATTCCGTGATACGCAGCCCC
The DNA here is from genome assembly GCF_051131765.1 of Klebsiella sp. I138. Taxonomy (NCBI): domain Bacteria; kingdom Pseudomonadati; phylum Pseudomonadota; class Gammaproteobacteria; order Enterobacterales; family Enterobacteriaceae; genus Klebsiella; species Klebsiella sp. I138. The sequence continues at coordinate 2,524,320 of NZ_CP180447.1, read as the reverse complement.
ATCTCCTCTTCGGTACGCACAATTTTGCCGCGCAGCGAGTTGGTATAAACGTCAACGATTTCAACATCAACAAACTTACCGATCATATCCGGTGAGCCTTCGAAGTTGACCACGCGGTTATTCTCGGTACGCCCGGAGAGTTCCATAATATTCTTACGGGAGGTGCCTTCGACCAGAATACGCTGAGTGGTGCCGAGCATGCGGCGACTCCAGGCCATTGCCTGCTGGTTGATACGCTCCTGCAGGATATACAGACGCTGCTTCTTGTCTTTCTCCGGCACGTCGTCGACCATATCTGCCGCCGGAGTCCCCGGTCGTGCAGAGAAGATAAAGCTGTAGCTCATGTCGAGATTCACATCGGCAATCAGCTTCATGGTCTTCTCGAAATCTTCGTTGGTTTCGCCTGGGAAGCCGACGATAAAGTCGGAGCTAATCTGAATATTCGGGCGGGCTTCATACAGTTTGCGGACGATCGCTTTGTACTCCAGCGCCGTATGGGTGCGCCCCATCAGGTTCAGGACCCGGTCGGAACCGCTCTGTACCGGCAAGTGCAGGAAGCTTACCAGCTCCGGCGTATCACGATAGACGTCAATGATGTCATCGGTAAACTCGATCGGATGGCTGGTGGTAAAGCGAATGCGGTCGATCCCGTCGATAGCCGCTACCAGACGCAGCAGGTCGGCAAAACTGCCGGTGGTTCCGTCGTAGTTCTCTCCGCGCCAGGCATTGACGTTCTGGCCCAGCAGGTTGACTTCCCGTACTCCCTGGGCCGCCAGTTGAGCAATTTCAAACAGAATATCGTCGCTGGGGCGGCTGACTTCTTCACCGCGGGTGTAGGGCACCACGCAGTAAGTACAGTACTTATTACAGCCTTCCATAATCGAAACAAATGCCGTTGGGCCTTCGGCGCGCGGTTCCGGCAGACGGTCGAATTTTTCGATTTCCGGGAAGCTGACGTCCACGACCGGGCTGCGATTGCCGCGGACCGAGTTGATCATTTCCGGCAGACGATGAAGCGTCTGTGGCCCGAAAATAATGTCCACATAGTGGGCGCGTTGACGAATGAGTTTACCTTCCTGTGAGGCAACGCAGCCGCCAACACCGATAATCAGATCGGGATTTTTTTCTTTCAATAATTTCCAGCGACCCAACTGATGGAAAACTTTCTCCTGCGCCTTCTCACGGATTGAGCAGGTGTTGAGCAGCAGAACGTCCGCTTCTTCAGCGATCTCGGTGAGTTGATACCCGTGCGTGGCATCCAGCAGATCGGCCATCTTTGATGAATCGTATTCGTTCATCTGACAGCCCCAGGTTTTAATATGGAGTTTTTTTGTCATCGACTTGCTCATGCTTAATTATAGAAATTCAAAATGACGGGTACGTATACTCTATGAATTTCGAATTGCAGAAAGGCGGCAAGCCCGAGAGGCCGCAGCCAACGCGTCTGCAATTTGAAAGACGACGAGTATAGCCAGGATTGCAGGACGCGTATTGTAATGCTTTGGTCGCGCCCTGACCAGTACGAGCGTTATCACCACGAGGTAGGGAAAATCCGGTAAACTTAACGGATTCAGGTTTAAGGATAATAGCCATGACAATTCATGCAACAGATGTCGCCATTGTGGGCGGCGGAATGGTTGGCGGAGCCCTGGCGCTGGGGCTGGCGCAGCACGGTTTTACGGTAACGGTCATTGAACAATCGGCACCGCCTGCATTTGATGCGTCAGCGCCGCCGGATGTGCGTATCTCGGCGATTAGCGCGGCTTCCGTTGCGCTACTGAAAAGCCTGGACGTCTGGGATGCGGTACGGGCGATGCGCGTGCATCCCTATCGCCGGCTGGAGACCTGGGAATGGGAAAATGCGCATGTGACCTTTGAGGCCGCGGAGCTAAAGCTGCCGGAACTGGGCTACATGGTCGAGAATAATGTTCTGCAGCTCGCTCTGTGGCAGGCACTGATGGCGCATGAGCGCATCACGTTGCAGACAGGCTGTTCTGTGCAGGAGATGCTGCGGGAGTCGGTGAACACCACATTGCGCCTGACAGACGGCGGTGAGTGTGCGGCAACCTTGGTTATCGGTGCCGATGGGGCGAACTCCCAGGTTCGTCAGCTGGCTGGGATCGGGGTCCAGGCATGGCAGTATCAGCAATCCTGCATGTTAATCAGCGTGCGGTGCGAGGGTGACCCCGGTGACAGCACCTGGCAGCAGTTTACGCCATCGGGGCCGCGTGCGTTTCTGCCGCTGTTCGATAACTGGGCGTCGCTGGTGTGGTACGACACGCCCGCGCGGATTCGTCAGTTGCAAAGCATGAGTATGCCGCAGTTACAGCAGGAAATTGTCCGCCACTTCCCGTCCCGACTTGGGCGCGTCACACCGCTGAGCGCCGGCGCGTTTCCGCTGACCCGCCGTCACGCGCTGCAATATGTGCAGCCTGGCCTGGCGCTGGTGGGAGATGCCGCGCATACCATTCATCCGCTGGCGGGGCAGGGGGTTAATCTGGGCTATCGCGACGTTGACGCGTTGCTGGATATTTTAAGCGAGGCGAAAGGCCAGGGCGAAGCGTGGGCCAGTCTGCCGGTGCTGAAACGCTATCAGGCGCGACGCAGAGCGGATAATTTTATTATGCAGTCGGGAATGGATCTGTTTTATGCCGGCTTCACGAACGATCTGGCTCCGGTACGTGTGCTGCGCAATATTGGCTTAATGGCCGCCGCGCATGCAGGCGTGTTAAAACGTCAGGCGCTGAAGTATGCGTTAGGATTGTAATCGAGATTCCCGGCGGGCGCTGCGCTTAGCCGGGATATGCGCTGCGGTGTTGTGGTGTAGAAACGCGGACCGAGGCATCAGCCGAGCGCAGAAAACAAAAAAGCTCGCCGAGGCGAGCTTTTTTGCTATTAAGTGGCTGGGGTACGAGGATTCGAACCTCGGAATGCTGGTATCAGAAACCAGAGCCTTACCGCTTGGCGATACCCCAACAGGGTGCGCTCACAGAGTGAACGACTTTTTAAATTGGCTGGGGTACGAGGATTCGAACCTCGGAATGCTGGTATCAGAAACCAGAGCCTTACCGCTTGGCGATACCCCAACAATTTGTTTGGATTTATCGAACTGAATCAATAATTCCTTTGTATGGTGGCTACGACGGGATTCGAACCTGTGACCCCATCATTATGAGTGATGTGCTCTAACCAGCTGAGCTACGTAGCCAAATCTTATCATATTCTTCGATGGCTGGGGTACCTGGATTCGAACCAGGGAATGCCGGTATCAAAAACCGGTGCCTTACCGCTTGGCGATACCCCAATAACCGTCGCGGTGAACCGCAATCATCGAAGAAATATGGCTGGGGTACCTGGATTCGAACCAGGGAATGCCGGTATCAAAAACCGGTGCCTTACCGCTTGGCGATACCCCAACAAAAAATCTTTTACTTTCGGAGGAGGATATCTTCAAACTTATTACCGGTAGCCTTTACGGCTAACTTACAGCCTGGATATACCCCATCCGAGCAACGCTTTGGGTGAATGGTGCGGGAGGCGAGACTTGAACTCGCACACCTTGCGGCGCCAGAACCTAAATCTGGTGCGTCTACCAATTTCGCCACTCCCGCAAAAAAAGATGGTGGCTACGACGGGATTCGAACCTGTGACCCCATCATTATGAGTGATGTGCTCTAACCAGCTGAGCTACGTAGCCATCTTTTTTTCGCGTTACCTTATCGGCGTTGCGGGGCGCATTATGCGTATTGGGCCTGCGAGCGTCAACCCCTTTTTCACGGAAAATCGTTGGAATGTGACTGTTTGGTTAGGTTGCGAACAGCGTGATGGAATAATCGGCAGTTATTAGTTATTTATCGTTTTTCAGCACGCAATAAAGTGATAAAAAAACGGACCCCGTAGGGTCCGCTGGTCTTATAAATGCGGATTAATAGGCCGACTGGTGAACGCCAACGGCGCGTCCTGACGGATCGTTCATGGTTTTGAATGATTCATCCCATTCAATCGCTTTAGCCGATGAGCAGGCCACTGACGGGCCACCTGGTACGCATTCGGCTGCGCTAGGCACCGGGAACAGCTCTTCAAAGACTTCTCGGTACAGGTACGCTTCTTTAGAGGATGGCGTGTTGTACGGGAAACGGAAGCTGGCGGTTTCCAGCTGCTGATCGGAGACTTGTTTAGCCGCGACCTCTTTCAGTGTATCGATCCAGCTGTAGCCTACACCGTCGGAGAACTGCTCTTTCTGGCGCCATGCGACGCTGGCCGGCAGATAGGATTCAAAACATTCACGCAGAATATGTTTTTCCATTTTGCCGTTACCACACATTTTGTCCTGCGGGTTAATGCGCATCGCAACGTCAAGGAACTGCTTATCCAGGAACGGGACGCGTGCTTCAACACCCCAGGCGGACATGGCTTTGTTTGCCCGGGCGCAGTCAAACATATGCAGCGCCTGCAGCTTACGTACGGTTTCCTCGTGCAGCTCTTTGGCGTTTGGCGCTTTATGGAAATAAAGATAGCCGCCGAACACTTCATCAGAACCTTCGCCAGACAGCACCATTTTGATGCCCATCGCTTTAATTTTACGCGACATCAGATACATCGGCGTGGAAGCGCGGATGGTGGTTACGTCGTAGGTTTCGATGTGATAGATAACGTCACGGATGGCATCAAGGCCTTCCTGGACGGTGAAGTGGATCTCGTGGTGAACGGTGCCCAGATGGTTGGCGACTTCCTGCGCCGCTTTCAGATCCGGCGAACCCTGCAGGCCGACGGCGAAGGAGTGCAGCTGTGGCCACCAGGCTTCGCTACGCTCTTGATCTTCAACCCGGCGAGCGGCGAATTTTTTGGTGATAGCGGAGATAACCGACGAGTCGAGTCCACCGGACAGCAGCACGCCGTAAGGCACGTCAGACATCAGGTGGCTTTTGACGGATTCTTCCAGCGCCTGACGCAGCGCGTTTTTATCCGTGACGTTGTCTTTCACCGCATCATAGTCAAACCAGTCACGCTGATAGTATTCACGGATTTCTCCGTCTTTGCTCCACAGATAGCTCCCGGCCGGGAACTCTTTAATCGTGCGGCAGACCGGAACCAGTGCTTTCATTTCAGAAGCAACGTAGAAGTTACCGTGCTCGTCGTGGCCCATATACAGCGGAATGATACCGATGTGATCGCGACCGATAAGATAGGCATCCTGCTCGCTGTCGTACAGAGCGAAAGCGAACATCCCCTGCAGATCGTCGAGGAAAGCTGCGCCTTTTTCCTGGTACAGCGCGAGGATGACTTCACAGTCGGAGCCGGTCTGGAAGGTGTAGCGGTCGCCGTATTCCGCGCGCAGCGCCTGGTGGTTGTAAATTTCACCGTTTACCGCCAGGGCGTGAGTTTTTTGCGCGTTGTACAGCGGCTGGGCGCCGGCGTTAACGTCGACGATAGACAGACGCTCGTGGACCAAAATCGCTTTATCGCTGGCGTAGATACCGGACCAGTCCGGACCACGGTGGCGCATCAGTCGGGAAAGTTCCAGTGCCTTTTTACGCAGCTCGACCGCGTCAGTTTTAATATCCAGTACGCCGAAAATTGAACACATAACCTTCTCCATTACCCTGTCGTGTTGTGATGTTGTGCAGACATCGTCTTATTGCGAAGTCTCAGTGCATGTCTAAGAAAATGCCGTAAAGGAGAGAGGGGCGCAAGGGATTTAGGGGCAGTAAAAGAAAAAACGCAATGACGATTATGGAATATTAAAAAAAGAACATGTTTTGAGCTGCTTCATTGATGAATGTTCAGTAATACGGCGTTTTTATTAGATGGAGCTCTTTTGTTAGACGTCATAAATGAAAAACCACGTCCTGAGACGTGGTTTTTTTCAGAAAATATCAATTTCGGCGACCGAGGGATAAATCCATGATGGCCGGAATGGCAGGCTGTCGATATCGTCGAGCGTTGAGACTCCGGAGAGGACCAAAATGGTTTCCAGACCGGCCTGAAAACCGGCCAGAATGTCGGTCCGCAGGTTATCGCCGACGATAACCGTCTGTTCGGAGTGCGCCTGCATCTTATTCAGCGCAGAACGGATAATCCACGGGCTCGGTTTTCCAACGTAGAACGGCTTGCGGCCGGAAATTTTCTCAATACCGGCGCACAGTGCGCCGCAGGCTGGATAGAAGCCACGGCCGTGAGTATCAGGATTGGTGGCAATGAAGCGCGCGCCGTTGGCAACAAAGAAGGCCGCTTTATGCATCATCTCCCAGTTGAAGGAGCGGGTTTCACCGACGATAACAAAGTCCGGATTGACGTCGGTAATGGTAAAGCCGGCTTTATAAAGTTCGTGAATCAGCGCACCCTCACCGACTACGTAGGCCTTCTTGCCCTCCTGGCGGCGCAGGAAGTCAGCGGTGGCCATGGCGGAGGTATAGAAAGCGCTATCCGGGACGTCGATCCCGGCGGTCGCAAAGCGGTTTGCCAGATCCTGCCCGGTCTGGGAAGGGTAGTTGGTCAACATCACTAACGGCATATCTTTTTCAAGAATGCGTTTGATAAATTCAGCAGCGCCAGGCACGGCCACATTGTCGTGCATCAGCACGCCGTCAATATCACAGATTACGTTTTGAATGGTCATGGACTGTCCGACATCTTTTTGAAGAAAGGCGAAACTATATAGCCGCGTTAGCTTTCCAGCAAACGCTGGAGCAGAATACCGTTGAGCATGGCGCGTTTCACCAACGCAAAAGCGCCGATTGCGGAGCGGTGATCCAACGTGGAACGTACCACCGGCAGGTTCTTGCGAAACGCCTTCAGCGCCTGGGCGTTAATGCAGCCTTCAATCGCGGGTAACAGTACTTTCTCTGCTTCAACAATTTCACCGGCGATCACCACTTTTTGTGGGTTAAACAGGTTAATGGCGATAGCAATGGTTTTGCCCAGGTGGCGTCCTACATGTTCGATGACCTCGCAGGCCAGGGCGTCGCCTTTATTGGCGGCTTTGCAGATGGCTTTGATAGTGCACTCATCCGTTGTCAGCTTGCTCTGGTAGCCTTGTTCAAGCAGGTGACGTACACGATGTTCGATGGCCGCGTTCGCCGCGACGGTCTCCAGACAGCCAAAGTTCCCGCAGTGACAGCGTTCGCCCAACGGGTCGACCTGGATATGACCGATCTCACCGACGTTGCCGTTACGGCCGATAAAAATTCGCCCGTTGGAGATAATCCCGGCGCCGGTACCGCGATGGACTCGCACCAGAATCGAGTCTTCACAGTCCTGGCTTGCACCGAAATAGTGCTCTGCCAGCGCAAGGCTGCGAATATCGTGACCGACAAAACAGGTAACTTTAAAGCGTTTTTCCAGTGCCTCAACCAGACCCCAGTTCTCGACCTGAATATGCGGCATGTAGCGAATCACACCGCTTTCCGGGTCCACGAGTCCGGGTAAGATCACTGAAATAGCGATAAGCTCGCGAATCTTGCGCTGACAGCGTTCAATAAAGGTCGCAATAATGTTCAGCAGCGCATGTTCCAGCGTTTCCTGAGTTCGCTCAGGCAGCGGGAAATGCTCTTCTTCCAGCGTCTTGCTGCTTAAATCATACAGCGTCAGGGTGGCATCGTAGCGGCCAAGGCGTACGCCGATAGCGTGGAAGTTGCGGGTTTCCGCAATAATTGAGATGGCGCGGCGGCCCCCGGTGGAGGCCTGCTGATCGACTTCTTTAATCAGCCCGCGTTCAATCAGTTGACGCGTGATTTTGGTCACGCTGGCAGGGGCAAGCTGGCTTTGTTCCGCGATCTGAATGCGCGAGATAGGGCCGTGCTGGTCAATGAGCCGATACACGGCCGCGCTGTTCAGCTGTTTTACGAGATCAACGTTACCAATTTGAGCATGTCCGCCTGCTGTCATACTTTACTTACTCAGTGACGACCTCGTTACCATTAACGATGGTCTTGATGATTTTATAATCGCGGGTAAAGGCGGTCAGGTTAGCGACCATTCCCGGTGCGATGCTGCCGAGCTGCTTTTCTACGCCGATTGCGCGCGCAGGGTAGAGGGTTGCCATACGCAACACTTCGTCCAGTGCGATACCGCAATGCTCGACGAGATTACGGACACCTTCAATCATGGTCAGTGACGAACCGCTGAGGGTACCGTTTTCATCCACGCACAGCCCGTTGCGGTAGTATATTGTTTTACCAGCAAAAATGAACTGGTCAATCTGCGCGCCTGCCGGTGCGGTTGCGTCGGTGACGAGGCACAGCTTGTCGCCTTTAAGGCGTTTTGCATTTCGCACGTTAGCATAATCAACGTGCATACCGTCGACGATAATACCGCAGTAAACGTCCGGCTCGTCGAAAATTGCTCCGGCCAGTCCCGGCTCACGCCCGGTAATATAGGGCATAGCGTTGTACAGATGGGTGGCAAAGGTAATGCCTGCGCGGAAGCCGATTTTCGCTTCTTTAAGCGTGGCATTGGAGTGGCCTGCGGAAACGACGATCCCGGCATCGACCAGTTTACGAATCACTTCAGTACCAACACGCTCAGGGGCGAGGGTGACTTTGGTGATCACATCGGCGTTTTCACACAGAAAATCGACCAGCGCAGCGTCCGGCTTACGCACGTAGTCCGGGTTGTGCGTCCCTTTCTTCACCACGTTCAGCCACGGGCCTTCCAGATGCAGACCCAGCGCCTGGTTTGGATGCTTTTGCAGGTATTCGCGCATGACGCGCACGCCCTGTTTCATCAACTCATCGCTGGAGGTGATAAGCGTCGGCAGATAGCTGGTGCAGCCGGAACGTTCGTTGGCCTTCTGCATAATTTCCAGCGTGTCGACGGTGACCGCATCAGGGCTGTCGTTAAACTGCACGCCGCCACAGCCGTTCAGCTGTACGTCGATAAAACCGGGGGCAAGAATGGCGCCATTGACCGAGCGCTGCTCAATCTCAGGCGGCAAATCAGTCAGTGAACAGATACGTTCGATAAGGCCATCAGCGATAACAATCGCATGGTCATCCAGAATTTCATGACCGGTATAAATCCGGCCTTGGGTTAATGCATACATTACGACCCCCGGTTCACACGCGCTCTGCTGCAGGCTGGCTTCTTCAAGGTTACGCTGATATCGCCTGGCGGAGCGTGTGTCGCAAAAAAATGAAATGTCCCGCGGACTGGCCGCAGGACGAGACTACCTTACAGCCCTTTGACGTTTTCGGCTTCTAATTCATTGAAGTATTTCAACGTCTTCACTTTCAGCTCCATAGTGGACGGCTCGTCGCAGACGACGACCGCTTTCGGGTGCAGTTGCAGACAGGTAATGGTCCACATATGGTTCACGTTGCCTTCAACCGCCGCCTGCAGCGCCAGCGCCTTCTGATGCCCCAGCACCAGGATCATTACTTCTTCCGCATCCAGCAAGGTGCCTACGCCCACGGTCAGTGCGTATTTCGGTACCAGATCAACGTCGCCGTCAAAGAAGCGGGAGTTTGCCACGCGGGTGTCATGGGTCAGCGTTTTAATACGGGTACGAGAAGCCAGAGAAGAGGCCGGTTCGTTGAAAGCGATATGCCCGTCGTTGCCGACGCCGCCCATGAACAGGTTGATTTTACCGTAGGAGCGGATTTTTTCTTCATAGCGACGGCATTCTGCGTCGATATCTGGCGCATTGCCGTTCAGCAGGTTAATGTTTTCCGCCGGAATATCAACGTGATCAAAGAAGTTGCGGTGCATGAAGCTATGATAGCTTTCCGGATGCTCTTTCGGCAGGCCAACGTACTCGTCCATGTTGAAGGTCACAACATGTTTAAAGCTAACCTGGCCTGATTTGTGCATTTCAACCAGCGCTTTATAAGCGGTCAGAGGCGTACCACCGGTAGGCAGACCCAGGACAAACGGACGGTCTGCCGTCGGTTTGAACGCGTTGATGCGGTTAACGATGTGGCGAGCAGCCCATTTGCCGACTTGTTCAGCAGTTACCAGGGGGATCAGTCTCATTCTTCACCTCTATAGTTAAATTAGAACCTGGCGGATTGGCGCCAGCATACTATTAAGAGTATTACAGTCACTACGCCGGGCGGGGTCAATCCGTGTTGATTTTTTGAATGATAAAATAAGTTTTCGATGTTAGCCAGTCACAGGGAGGGGTTAATACGATATTTGGTGATTATAGTCACAAAAAATACGTATTTAATTTGCGATACGAATTAATTTTCAACACACTTTACCAGTAAGTTAAAAATCTGACCTGGTTACACAATAAAAAAATGGCTTTACATGAGCCTTACGGGGTCTAATAGGGGGAATAAAGTGAGCATTCTAGGCTATTTACAGAAGGTTGGCCGCGCGCTGATGGTGCCGGTCGCCACGCTGCCTGCGGCAGCGATACTAATGGGTGTCGGTTACTGGATTGACCCGGTTAGCTGGGGTGGAGACAACGCGCTTGCGGCGCTCTTCATTAAATCGGGTTCCGCCATCATCGACAACATGTCCGTACTGTTCGCCATCGGTGTGGCTTATGGTATGTCCAAAGATAAAGATGGCGCAGCCGCGCTAACAGGTTTCGTGGGCTTCCTCGTGTTGACCACGCTCTGTTCTCCGGCAGCTGTTGCCATGATCCAGAAGATTCCGGTCGACCAGGTTCCTGCTGCGTTCGGCAAAATCAGCAACCAGTTCGTCGGTATCCTGGTGGGTATCATCTCTGCGGAACTGTACAACCGCTTCAGCGGCGTTGAGCTGCCGAAGGCGCTGTCATTCTTCAGTGGTCGCCGTCTGGTGCCGATTCTGACTTCCTTCGTGATGATTGCCGTGGCGTTCGTCCTGATGTACGTCTGGCCGGTTATCTTCGACGGCCTGGTGAACTTCGGTGAGCACATCCAGAAACTGGGCTCTGCGGGTGCAGGTATCTATGCCTTCTTCAACCGTCTGCTGATTCCGGTTGGTCTGCACCATGCGCTGAACTCCGTATTCTGGTTTGATGTTGCTGGTATTAACGATATCCCTAACTTCCTCGGCGGTGCGCAGTCCATCGAAGCGGGTAAAGCGGTCGTCGGTATTACCGGTCGTTATCAGGCTGGTTTCTTCCCGATTATGATGTTCGGTCTGCCTGGTGCAGCGCTGGCCATCTACCACTGTGCTCGTCCTGAGAACAAAGCGAAGGTTCTGGGTATCATGATGGCAGGGGCGTTTGCAGCCTTCTTCACGGGTATCACCGAACCGCTGGAATTCTCCTTCATGTTCGTTGCGCCGGTGCTGTACGTTATCCACGCCGTACTGACTGGTATTTCTGTCTTCATCGCTGCCAGCATGCACTGGATTGCCGGTTTCGGCTTCAGCGCCGGTTTGGTGGATATGGTGCTGTCGTCTCGCAACCCGCTGGCAGTTCACTGGTGGATGCTGATCCCGCAGGGTCTGGTGTTCTTCGTGATTTACTATGTGGTGTTCCGCTTCACCATCACTAAATTCAACCTGATGACCCCGGGTCGTGAACTGGCCGTTGCCGGCAGCGAAGCGGATGGTGAGGATGTGAATGTGAGTGGCGGTAAAGAGCAGGATGTTGCAGGCCTGGCGCGTCAGTACATCGCCGCAGTCGGCGGTTCTGACAACCTGACTGGCATCGACGCTTGTATCACTCGTCTGCGCCTGAACGTCAAAGACTCCGCGTTAGTGAACGAAGCGCTGGCGAAAAAACTGGGTGCTTCTGGCGTGATTCGTCTGAATAAAACCAGCGTGCAGATTATTGTCGGCTTCGTGGCGGAAAAAATTGCTAACGCAATGAAAACGACTGGACCGGTGGCGGCGGCAGAATCAACGGTTGCACCAGCCGCAGCCGCTCCGACTGCAAAACCGCAGGCCGTCGCTAATGCCAAAACCATCGCGGCGCTGGTATCGCCGATTACCGGTGACATCGTTGCGCTGGAGCAGGTGCCTGATGAAGCCTTCGCCAGTAAAGCCGTCGGCGATGGCGTGGCGGTGAAACCGACCGACAAGACCGTTGTGGCTCCGGCTGCGGGTACCGTCGTGAAGATCTTCAATACCAACCACGCGTTCTGTCTGGAAACGGAAAATGGTGCGGAAATCGTCGTCCATATGGGCATCGATACCGTGGCGCTGAACGGCCAGGGCTTCAAACGCCTGGTTGAAGAAGGGGCGGAAGTTAAGGCAGGTCAGCCGATTCTGGAAATGGATCTGGACTTCCTGAATGCCAATGCCCGTTCAATGATCAGCCCGGTCGTGTGCAGCAACAGCGATGATTACAGTGCGCTGGTGATTCAGGCAACGGGTAAGGTTGTCGCGGGTCAGACGCCGCTGTACGAGATTAAAGGCAAGTAAGGCTCCTGAGTAGAGTTTATGCCTCAGCGGCGGAGGGAAACCTCCGCCGCTTTTTTTTGTCGCATCTGCCCCCATAATCTTCTTCAGATACGTATTTTCAGTAACTAATAGTTGTCTCTACGCCCCGCTTGTAAGATCATGTGCCGTTATACGTTGTTTACGCTTTGAGGAACCCACGATGAGTGAGGCAGAAGCCCGCCCGACTAACTTTATTCGTCAGATCATTGATGAAGATCTGGCTACTGGTAAGCACACCACCGTTCATACCCGTTTCCCACCGGAACCGAACGGTTATCTGCACATTGGCCATGCGAAGTCTATTTGCCTGAACTTCGGTATTGCTCAGGATTATCAAGGCCAATGCAACCTGCGCTTCGATGACACCAACCCGGTGAAAGAAGATATCGAATACGTTGAGTCGATTAAAAACGACGTGCAGTGGTTAGGTTTCCACTGGTCCGGGGATGTTTGCTACTCGTCAGATTATTTCGACCAGCTGCACCAGTATGCCGTTGAGCTGATTAACAAAGGCCTGGCATACGTTGACGAACTGTCGGCGGATGAGATTCGCGAGTATCGCGGTTCGCTGAAAGCGCCGGGTAAAAACAGCCCGTACCGCGATCGCAGCGTAGAAGAGAACCTGGCGCTGTTTGAAAAAATGCGTGCCGGTGGTTTTGAAGAGGGTAAAGCCTGCCTGCGTGCGAAAATCGATATGGCCTCGCCGTTTATCGTGATGCGCGACCCGGTGCTGTACCGTATTAAATTCGCCGATCACCATCAGACCGGCAGCAAGTGGTGCATCTACCCGATGTACGACTTCACACACTGCATCAGCGATGCGCTGGAAGGCATCACGCACTCCCTGTGTACGCTGGAGTTCCAGGACAACCGTCGCCTGTATGATTGGGTTCTGGACAACATCAGCATCCCGGTTCATCCGCGTCAGTACGAATTCTCGCGTCTGAATCTCGAATATACCGTGATGTCCAAGCGTAAGCTGAACCAGCTGGTCACCGAGAAGCATGTTGAAGGTTGGGATGATCCGCGGATGCCGACTATTTCCGGCCTGCGTCGCCGCGGCTATACCGCCGGTTCCATCCGTGAGTTCTGCAAACGCATTGGCGTGACCAAGCAGGACAATACTATTGAGATGGCGTCGCTGGAATCCTGCATTCGTGAAGATCTGAACGAAAACGCCCCGCGCGCGATGGCGGTTATCGACCCGGTCAAACTGGTTATCGAAAACTATCCGCAGGGTGAGAGCGAAATGGTGACGATGCCGAATCATCCGAATAAGCCGGAGATGGGCAGCCGTGAAGTCCCGTTTAGCGCTGAGATCTGGATTGATCGTGCTGATTTCCGCGAAGAGGCAAATAAGCAGTACAAGCGTCTGGTGCTGGGTAAAGAAGTTCGCCTGCGTAATGCCTATGTGATCAAGGCTGAGCGCGTAGAGAAGGATGCAGAGGGCAAGATCACCACTATCTTCTGTACCTATGACGCCGATACGTTGAGCAAAGACCCGGCCGATGGCCGTAAAGTAAAGGGTGTCATTCATTGGGTCAGCGCGGCCCACGCGCTGCCGGTTGAAATTCGCCTGTACGATCGTCTGTTCAGCGTGCCGAACCCGGGTGCGGAGGAAGATTTCCTGGCAGTAATGAACCCTGAATCGTTGGTTATTAAGCAGGGCTTCGCTGAGCCGAGCCTGGCCAGCGCGCAGGCTGGCAAGGCCTATCAGTTTGAGCGTGAAGGTTATTTCTGCCTTGATAGCCGTTATGCAACTGAAAATCACCTGGTGTTTAACCGCACCGTCGGACTGCGCGATACCTGGGCGAAAGTCGGCGAATAGAATTCTCGTCGCGGTTCTGCCGCCATCTCCGCGTAAAAAACGCCGCATTTGCGGCGTTTTTTTATTTTGGCATTCGTGAATAATGTTCGTTATTTTCGCGATGCGAATTAATCTTGTTTACTGTTTGTCATATCTGCCATGTCCGCTATACCTCCCGCCAGTGCCAAAAATGACTGTAAACGCTTTCATTTGTTATTTTCTTTTTATTTAGTAATTAGTTACGCGTGAAATGTATGACATCTAAGATTGTAACAAAAAGAAATAGAATATGTGCGCTTTGTCATAATCTTAAGCTTTGATCGGAGAAAGAGATTGATAATTCGCGTCACGAAAAATAGTCTATCAATCGTGGTTACGCGGATTTTACCGCTCCACCTTTTAGCAGTCTTATTTATTTTTTCGCGGCTTGCCTTTGGCTCCGCGTTTTAAAACGTCAAAGAGGATATGCACATGCGTACGTTTAGTGGCAAACGTAGTACGCTGGCGCTGGCTATTGCCGCCGTCACCGCGATGTCGAGCTGGATCGTTGTTCCGCAGGCCAGCGCAGCAGGTTTTATTGATGATTCCACCTTAACCGGCGGCATCTATTACTGGCAGCGTGAGCGTGACCGTAAAGATGTAACCGACGGCGATAAATACAAAACCAACCTTTCTCATTCAACCTGGAACGCCAACCTGGATTTCCAGTCCGGCTATGCCGCTGATATGTTTGGTATTGACGTTGCTGCCTTTACCGCGATTGAAATGGCGGAAAGCAGCGAAAGCGGCCACCCGAACGAAATTGCCTTCTCCTCAAAAAATAAAGCCTACGACGAAGATTACTCTGGCGATAAGAGCGGGATCAGCCTGTATAAGGCTGCGGCGAAATTTAAATACGGCCCGGTATGGGCGCGTGCCGGTTATATCCAGCCAACCGGGCAAACGCTGCTGGCTCCGCACTGGAGCTTTATGCCGGGTACCTATCAAGGTGCTGAAGCCGGGGCCAACTTTGATTACGGCGATTCTGGCGCGCTGAGTTTCTCCTATATGTGGACGAACGAATACAAAGCGCCATGGCACATTGAGATGGATGATTTCTACCAGAACGACAAGAAAACCAAAGTCGATTATCTGCACTCCCTGGGCGCCAAATACGATTTTAAAAATGACCTCGTGCTGGAAGCGGCGTTTGGTCAGGCTGAAGGCTATATCGACCAGTATTTTGCCAAAGCCAGTTACAAATTTGATATCGCCGGTACGCCGTTAAACACCAGCTACCAGTTCTACGGTACGCGTGACAAAGTCAGCAATGGCGGCACGAACGATATCTATGATGGCACCGCCTGGCTGCAGGCGTTGACCTTCGGTTACAAGGTTGCTGATGTCCTCGATCTGCGTCTGGAAGGCACCTGGGTGAAAGCTGAAGGCCAGCAGGGCTACTTCCTGCAGCGCATGACGCCAACCTATGCATCTTCTAACGGTCGTCTTGATGTGTGGTGGGATAACCGCTCCGACTTCAACGCCAACGGCGAAAAAGCGGTATTCTTCGGCGCGATGTATGACATGAAAAACTGGAATATGCCGGGCTGGGCGTTTGGCGCGTCATACGTTTACGCGTGGGATGCTAAGCCGGGCAAAATGTCCTCACCTGACGCTTACTACAATCCGGATAAACGCCTGGAAGAGTCCGCCTATAGCCTGGATGCCATGTATACCGTACAGGATGGCCGGGCAAAAGGAACGCTGTTCAAATTGCACTTTACGCAATACGACAACCACTCCGATATCCCGAGCTGGAGCGGTGGTTACGGCAACATCTTCCAGGACGAGCGTGACGTGAAATTCATGGTTATTGCCCCGTTCACTATTTTCTGATGCCGCTGCGGCAGGCGTAAACCTGCCGCAAACCTGAGAGGTCGATTATGAAGAAGCTACTGCTTATCGCGGTTATGGCATCGGGCCTGGTAGCCTGTACGCAGTCTCCCGCACCGAAAGAAGATACAAAATTAAAAGATGCCTACAGCGCCTGCATTAATACGGCGGAAGGGAACCCGGACAAGGTTCAGGCCTGCCAGAGCGTTTTGGATGTGCTGAAAGAAGATAAACAGCATCAGACGTTTGCGAATCAGGAAAGCGTGCGGGTGCTGGATTACCAGCAGTGTATTCTGGCCACCCGTACCGGTAATGACCAGGCGGTGAAAGCGCGCTGCGATCAGATCTGGAAAGAGATCCGCAGCAACAATACCAAATCCTGATTTTTCACGCCGTAACGACATAAAAAAAGCCAACCGTCAGGTTGGCTTTTTGCTATTCGCGCTGCGGGGAATTACTTTACCACCGCATCGTGTGCATGTTCATCTTCGCGGCAGTCACCTTCAGCACAGTGACCGTACAGGTACAGGCTGTGGTTGGTCAGACGGATGCCGTGGCGGTTAGCGATTTCGCGTTGACGCGCTTCGATAGAATCATCGCTAAACTCGATCACTTTGCCACAATCGAGGCAAATAAGATGATCGTGATGATGCTGCTGGGTCAGTTCGAAAACAGATTTACCGCCTTCGAAGTTATGGCGGGTAACAATGCCGGCATCATCAAACTGGTTCAGCACGCGGTAAACGGTAGCGAGACCAATTTCTTCACCCATGTCGATCAGGCGTTTGTATAAGTCTTCCGCACTGACGTGATGGTTATCCGGTTCCTGCAGGACTTCCAGGATTTTTAATCGTGGAAGTGTGACTTTCAGGCCAGCCTTCTTTAATGCGGTATTGTTGTCAGTCATGCGGAATCTGTCCTGTTGCTAAACGATCTACTTCCATCAGCGGAAGTAATACAGAGAATCACCCGATGTAATGCGTCTCATTATAGAACTGCCATGATGAAATGAAAACTGCAAGCATCGAGCCTTGTATGCTGTCAAAAACGAGGTCCCAGCTACAAACTGCGTCACCTGACCTCGTTAAATCAGAGGACATTGTACAGATATGTGATTAAAAGTTAAAAACTTGTAGCTATTAGTTTGATTGCTTTTATCTATTAATGCGGCGAAACTTTATGGTAACGCCGCTCAATCATTACGCGTTTTTGATTTCTTCGAGATGCAGCTCATCAGAGACCAGCTTAACCCACTTGCTCACGCGTTCGTTGGTCAGTTCCGGCTGACGGTCTTCATCGATAGCCAGACCGACGAAGTGATCGTCGTCCGCCAGGCCTTTTGACGCTTCGAAATGATAGCCCGCAGTCGGCCAGTGGCCAACGATAGTCGCGCCGCGTGGTTCAATGATGTCACGGATAGTCCCCAGCGCATCACAGAAGTATTCCGCGTAGTCTTCCTGATCGCCGCAGCCAAACAGCGCAACCAGTTTACCGTTGAAATCGACCTCTTCCAGCGTCGGGAAGAAGTCATCCCAGTCGCACTGGGCTTCACCGTAGTACCAGGTCGGGATGCCGAGCAGCAGAATGTCGTAGGCTTCCAGATCTTCTTTGCTGCTCTTGGCAATGTCGTGAACATCAGCAACATCTTTACCAAGCTGCTTCTGAATCATTTTTGCAATATTCTCGGTGTTGCCAGTGTCGCTGCCAAAAAAGATGCCGATGATTGCCATGAGTAAAATAACCTCTTGAAACTTAATGATGTGGTAGTGGCGTAATGCCCGCAGATAACGGCAATCATAGCAGAACAGGGGAGGACGCGGAAACAGCAATCACGCCCGACTGCACACTCTGCTACATGAAAGTGTTTTTTTGAGGATTTTCAGGCTTTACCCAGGCTGTGTAGGGTTGCCAGCTGGTTCATCAGCATCTCTTCGATCAAATCACTGCGGTTCATATTGCGAGCTTCCGCCAGCTCATTGAGTGCATCAACTGCCTCCGCGTTGAGTTTTAACTCCACACGCTTCAGGCCGCGAACTTTATCGCGTTTGAGCTGATTGCGCTTATTTATGCGCAGCTGTTCATCGCGCGAAAGCGGATTGGTCTTTGGTCTACCCGGGCGACGCTCGGTTGCGAACAAATCTAATGTCGTACGGTCCGTTTGTTCTTTTGCCATGATTCAGAGTGACTTCGGGGAAACAAGTTGCCGGGCTATAGCCGACACAGATAGCGCGCCATAATACATCAGGCGAACCGCTGCGCCAACGACCGCGGGCATTCTGCTGCGCGGTCGGGCAGTTTTTAGCCAGTTACGCCTGCAAATCGGTCAGATAGCGGCGAATGGCGCGCAGGACGGCTTCGGGTTTCTCCGCATGCACCCAGTGTCCGGCTCCGGCAATCACGTGCGCCCGCGCCTGCGGGAACTGAGCGAGCAGGGTGTCGCGATACGCATCGGTGACGTATGGGGAGTTGCCTCCCGGAATGAACAGCGTCGGATGTGGCCACGCGGGAATGGTTTGCCAGCCAACAATATGGGGATACTGATCCCACAGCACCGAGACGTTAAAGCGCCACTGGCCGTCAACAAAGGATTTCAGCAGGAACTGAATCACGCCTTCTTCCTGCAGATGTTCTCGCATCACTGCGGCCGCCTGCTGACGGGACGTAGCACCGGCGTCGGTGACGGCATTAATGGCGCTGAAAATTTCATCATGACGGCGCACGTGGTAATCCACCGGGGCAATATCAATGGCTACCAGGCCATCGATGCGTTCTGGGGCCAGTGCACTGAGTGCCATGACCGCTTTACCGCCCATTGAATGGCCGATAAAAGTGGCTTTCTCTATTTGCCGATCGTCTAGCGTATCGAGCAGATCCTGCGCCATCGCCGCGTAGGACATCTCCGGTGAACGAGGGGAAAGACCGTGGTTGCGCATATCAACCTGCAAAATATCGTAGTCGTTCACCAGGTCACGAGCGAGGATGCCCAGGTTGTCGAGACTGCCAAACAGACCATGGACCAGAACGACAGGGGATTTATTGTGCGGATTTTGTGCAGATTGCGTGCGGCTATTTAATTTCATGGCAAAGTTCTTTTTTTCGCTTCGTCGGGTTAGGGTATTATGTTGGACATTCTGCCATCCGGCTGCAAGACCCAGAGCTATCTGAGTTTTACCGCCATCCTGGTTTGACGCTATCCGCGGTCAGGATTTGTCCTTATAATCCTGACAACTTGTATTCAGAATAAGATATCGCACTGGATTAAGATGAAAACAATTGAAGTTGATGATGATCTCTATCGCTATATTGCCAGCCACACCCAGCATATTGGCGAGAGTGCATCCGACATTTTACGGCGCATGCTGAAATTTTCCGCCGTTTCCCAGACTGCCACTCCGGTCGTAAAAGCCGCGCCGGCTCCGGTAGCGACGCCTGCCGTCGAAGCAAAACCCGTGAATCCGGCGAAAGATAAAGTCCGCGCCATGCGCGAGCTGCTGTTATCTGATGAATACGCCGAGCAAAAACGCGCGGTAAACCGCTTTATGCTGGTCCTGACCACGCTCTACTCCCTGGATAACAAAGCGTTTGCTGAGGCCACCGAGTCTCTGCACGGGCGTACCCGCGTCTACTTTGCTGAAGATTCGCGGATCCTGCTGAAAAGCGGTAACCAGACCAAACCAAAACAGGTTCCTGGTACGCCGTGGTGGGTCATCACCAATACCAATACCGGCCGTAAGTGCAGCATGATTGAACACATCATGCAGTCGATGCAGTTCCCAGCGGAATTAATTGAGAAGGTCTGCGGCACGATCTAGTTTTATTCACCTTGCATCAGAAGGATCAGGCAATGGCAATCGATAAGCGTGCGGGGCAGCCTGCACAACAGAGTGATTTGATTAACGTCGCTCAGCTGACCGCCCAGTACTATGTACTGAAGCCGGAAGCGGGCAACGCGGAGCATGCAGTGAAGTTTGGGACCTCCGGCCATCGCGGCAGCGCAGGGCGCCATAACTTTAATGAGCAGCATATTCTGGCGATTGCTCAGGCGATTGCAGAAGACCGCGCGAAGAACGGTATTACCGGTCCATGCTACGTTGGTAAAGACACCCACGCGCTGTCCGAACCGGCCTTTATTTCCGTACTGGAAGTCCTGGCAGCAAACGGCGTTGATGTTATCGTGCAGGAAAACAACGGCTTCACCCCGACGCCGGCCATTTCCAATGCCATCCTGGTGCACAACAAAAAAGGTGGTCCTCTGGCGGACGGTATCGTCATCACGCCGTCGCATAACCCGCCGGAAGATGGTGGTATCAAGTACAATCCGCCGAACGGTGGCCCGGCTGATACCAACGTCACCAAGGTAGTCGAGAACCGCGCAAACGAACTGCTGGCCTCCGGCCTGCAGGGCGTCAAGCGTATCTCCCTCGATGCGGCACTGGCGTCCGGTCATGTTAAAGAGCAGGATCTGGTGCAGCCGTTTATCGAAGGACTGGCGGATATCGTCGACATGGCGGCGATTCAGAAAGCTGGCCTGAAGCTCGGCGTCGATCCGCTGGGTGGTTCCGGTATCGAATACTGGAAACGCATTGCGGAGTACTACAAACTCGACCTGACTATCGTGAACGATCACGTCGATCAAACCTTCCGCTTTATGCACCTTGATAAAGACGGCGCTATTCGCATGGACTGTTCATCTGAGTGTGCGATGGCCGGACTGCTGGCGCTGCGCGATAAGTTTGACCTGGCTTTTGCTAACGATCCGGATTATGACCGTCACGGCATTGTCACCCCGGCGGGTCTGATGAACCCGAACCACTATCTGGCAGTGGCCATTAACTACCTGTTCCAGCATCGCCCGCAGTGGGGTCAGGATGTGGCGGTTGGTAAAACGCTGGTCTCCTCCGCGATGATTGACCGCGTGGTGAACGACCTGGGCCGCAAGCTGGTGGAAGTGCCGGTGGGCTTTAAATGGTTTGTGGACGGCCTGTTCGACGGCAGCTTCGGTTTTGGCGGCGAAGAGAGCGCGGGCGCATCGTTCCTGCGTTTTGACGGCACTCCGTGGTCGACCGACAAAGACGGTATCATCATGTGCCTGCTGGCCGCAGAAATCACCGCCGTCACCGGTAAAAACCCGCAGGAGCACTACGACGAACTGGCTGCCCGCTTCGGCGCACCGAGCTATAACCGTCTGCAGGCTTCGGCGACTTCTGCCCAGAAAGCCGCGCTGTCTAAACTTTCTCCGGAAATGGTCAGCGCCAGCCAGCTGGCCGGTGACCCGATCACCGCGCGTCTGACCGCTGCACCGGGTAACGGCGCATCGATTGGCGGTCTGAAAGTCATGACCGACAACGGCTGGTTTGCCGCACGTCCGTCAGGTACAGAAGACGCTTACAAGATCTACTGCGAGAGCTTCCTCGGGGAAGAACATCGTAAGCAGATCGAAAAAGAAGCGGTAGAAATCGTCAGTGAAGTGCTGAAAAACGCGTAATGCTGAACAATGTGACATGATGAAAGGAGCCGTAAGGCTCCTTTTTTACATCCGCGTATTCTCTGCGTCCATTATAACGACTAAGTCAGGCCGCAGGCGCCAGGCCTCCAGACTTAGCCGTGTTTGTTCTTCAGCTCAAAGCGCGGTGAGACCAGACCATACAATGTCCAGCCGAGGAAGGTCACGATAGAGCCGTATAACATCGCTTCTTCTCCGGAGGAGTAAAGTGCGTAGAAGCTATACAGCGCCCCGATAAACGCCACGATATTCGCCATTCTGGCCTTTTCTGGAGCGACATTCGCCATTTTCTGGATAATGACCAACGCGGCCATCGACAGAATATATGGAATGATATTTGTCACCACCGCCAGATTAACCAGCACGTTGAACTGATTATTCAAAGACGGGCTGATTGTCATCAGTGATAAACCGCTTTGTATAATCACAATAGCCAGCATCCCCTGCACCGGCGCATCAACTTTAGATACGCGGGAGAAAATTTTGGGGAAATAACCTTCATCTGCCGATGATTTAAAAACCTGGGCGATGGTAAACTGCCACCCCAGCAGTGAACCGCAGCAGGACATTACCATCAATGCCATGATGACCTTACCCACTTCCGGCGTGAACATTTGGGCAAACGCGAGGCCAAATGGCGCGGTGGAGTTTGCCAAATCCATATTGGGTACAATCCCGGCGATGACGTTAGTTGAGACAATATAAATCACCGCCGCTCCTAGCGTGCCCCCGAGAACTGCAATGGGCACGTTGCGCTCCGGATTTTCTACCACATCGGTATTCGCGCAGGCAGATTCCAACCCCAGGAAGGCCCATAAGGTCATGGCAATGGATGATCCTACGGCGCTGAAGAACGGAACGTGGTGCGGGTTCCACGAGTTGGCATAGAGCGTCGGGCTGAACCAGAACCAGCCGATGATACACAGTCCAACGACCGGAATAATCACGCCCCAGACGGTAATACTACTGATCTGGCCGGTAATACGCGCCCCACCAAAGTTAGCGACGGTACAAAGCCACAGGACGCCGATGGTTGCGACACCAATATGCAAAGGACTTAGCGTGACGCCCAGCAGCTCGGTACCGTACCCGACGGCAGAAATGGCGATAGCGACATTAGCAATAAGTAGCGACACGCCATACGTGTAGTTCGCCATAAAGTTACCGGATTTCCCGAACGCATACTCTGCATAACCGCCCATACCTCCTGCTTTGCGGCTGAACATTCCGCACTTGGCGAACGCCCATGCCAGCGCCATTGAACCGACGGCGGTAACCAGCCAGGAGATGATAGAAATAGTTCCGACCTCCGCCAGCTTGGTGGGCAGCATAATAATCCCGGAACCCATCATGTTAACAATCGTCAGGATAGTGAGCTGGACAACGCCCATTTTATTGGACTTAGATTTGCTCATAGCGATTCCCCTTTCAGCAGAGCTTGCTGTGGCTCGCGCAGTTTAATGACGTAGCACCACACCTGCTTGCGTCCATCGTGTTCTTCGATATAGACGCCTTGTAATTCAGGTGCAAAACCCGGTAGCAGATTGATTCCTTCTTCCAGTGCGCTGAAATAATGCAGTACGGAGCCACCCCAGATCTCACCTGGCACTACGCAAAGTACTCCCGGTGGGTAAGGAAGAGCCCCTTCTGCGGCGATCCGTCCTTCAGCATTCGCCAGACTAACCAGCTCAACCTCACCTCGTAAAAAGGCGTAGTTTGCCTCTTGAGGATTCATACTTATTCGAGGGAAATGCGATTTACGGAACATCTCTTTCTGCAGCTGTTTAACATTGTGGCGGGTGTAGAGATCGTGCATTTCCTGGCATAGCTGACGTAGGGTGTATCCGGCATAACGTGCTTCATGCTGCTTGTACATTGACGGCAGAACCTCTGCCAGAGGCGCGTCGCAATCCAGTAGTTTTTCGAAACGAACCAGCAGTGCGACCAGTTGCTGTAATTTCGCCATATCTTCTGCTGGGGTGAGCAGGAACAAAATTGAGTTAAGGTCACATTTTTCTGGGACAACACCGTTTTCGCGCAGGAAGTTGGCGAGGATGGTGGCGGGGACCCCGAAGGTATCATATTCGCCGGTACGGGCCTTAATACCCGGTGTAGTGAGCAGGAGTTTACACGGGTCAACGAAATACTGATTTTCTGCATAGCCGTCGAATGCGTGCCAGCTTTCGCCAGGAACAAAATGGAAAAAGCGTAGATCGTTGGCGATTTGGCTGGTTGTGTACGATTCCCACGGCTGACCATCGACGCTGTCTGGTACAAACGGGCGAATGTGATGGCAGTTCTCAAGGATCAACTTACGCGCATCGATACCGTTCATCACGCAATTCATCCACATATTGCGCCCGCTCAAGCCGTCATGCATTTTAGCGTTAACGTCCAGCGCCGCGAATAGTGGGTAGAACGGACTGGTGGAAGCATGCATCATAAACGCGTTGTTCATACGCTTATGCGGAACATAGCGAGGCTGACCTTTAATATGGCGGTCTTTTTTATGGATTTGAGATGTCTGGGAGAAACCTGCTTGCTGCTTGTGTACCGACTGAGTCACTAAAATACCCGGATCGTTTTCATTCAGATCTAACAGCAATGGAGAACAATCGGCCATCATAGGGATGAACTGCTCATAGCCGACCCATGCGGAGTCAAACAGGATGTAATCGCACAGGTGTCCAATTGTATCCACCACCTGGCGGGCATTGTAAATGGTGCCGTCATAGGTACCGAGTTGAATCACCGCCAGGCGGAAAGGACGTTCGTCTCTGGCACGCTGTGGCGCCACTTCGCTAATCCGTTCGCGCAGATAGCCTTCCTCAAAGCAATGGGCGTCGATTCCACCAATAAAGCCGTACGGATTACGAGCGGTTTCCAGATATACAGGTGTCGCACCTGCCTGGAGTAACGCGCCGTGGTGGTTGGACTTATGATTATTACGATCAAACAGCACTAGATCGCCTGGCGTTAACAGGGCATTAAGTACGACTTTATTGGATGATGACGTGCCGTTGAGGACAAAATAGGTTTTGTCCGCGTTAAACACTTTTGCTGCATGTTGTTGTGCAATACAGGGCGCGCCTTCATGGATAAGCAGATCGCCCATGGCAACATCGGCATTGCACAGATCGGAACGGAAAAGCGTTTCGCCAAAGTATTCAACGAATTGATTTCCAGCAGGATGGCGACGGAAAAAATCGCCTCCCTGGTGCCCAGGACAATCAAAAGCGCTGTTACCCTGATTAACATAGTCGACAAGCGCGCGAAAGAAAGGCGGCCGCAGTTGGGTTTCATAGTGGCTGGCGGCGGTTTCCAACTGGCGGCCATAGAATGCACATCGCTCGGAAGCGTATTCGAAGACCCCCGAAATTCGCGGTAGATAGTCTGAAGGTACTCGCTCTTCGTCTTGCACTGCGACAAAAACAGGAATTCCGTATCCTGTTGCTTCAATTTTGTCGAGTTTTCCTTCTTCAATATCATTGATGGAAATCACTGCGGCGGCAATATCAATAAATGTAGTTTCATCAATATTAATTATTTTTCGTTGGCTGGAGAAGTAATCTTGGCACGTATTACTTACGGCTATTTTTAATTCTGACATTTTCATTTGCCTTTTTTTGGTAATAGCAGGTCCTCAATTTCTCAAATGAGAAATTGATATCTCCGGGAAAAAACATATTTACTGATACAGGAATCTGTAAATTGTTTTTTTTGGATGTACAGGCTAAACCCTAACCAGTCCGGCTACGGTAAACTCAGGGTTTAGTGAGGTGAGCACCACTGAATACAGGCGGTTGCCTGTAATGCAAGGGTCAGGAAGACCTGTATGCGGAAGTGCCCGTAGTCGAAAGACTATCGGGCATTAAAGAAATGAAAGTCGAAACTGTTGCGGTGGGAGAACATCATAATATGTGTTGTTCGCCTTATGTGGGGCATTGTTCGGTTATTATTTTCCATTTTTAGCGTGCCTTTCAGTTGTCTGTTGAAAGTAACGCCATTTTATTCATAAAACTGGTAGTTTCCGTGAAGTTGATCAATTAAATAGATCAATGGCGATATTTTTTGCTTATTTTTGTTGCTTTTATGTGATTATTCTCTTTGTTGTTTGGTTTGTGTTAGTGTTGTGTTTGTTTTCGTGATTAAAAAGGTAGGATGGCCAGGAAATATTATTTTCTGGCCATTAAGTTAGTGAGATAAGGGGGTTAAAAATAAATTCAAAATAAATGAATAATAATTCACGGCATAAACCGGTAGCCGATCCCCGTTTCGGTCAGTAAATGCTGCGGGCGCGCCGGGTCGACCTCCAGCTTTTGCCGCAGATGCCCCATATAAATGCGTAAATAGTGGCTGTGCTCTACCGCATTTGGCCCCCACACCTGATTGAGCAGTTGGCGTTGAGTGAGTACCTTGCCAGGATTATTCAGTAGCGCCGTCAGCAGGCGAAACTCAATGGGCGTCAGGTGAATTTCTTCCTCACCGCGTACGATGCGGCGGGCGGGGATATCAACCTGAATATCAGCGAAGCGCACGACCGGATCATCGGCCTGGGCACCGGCGTGGCGACGTAACGCTACCCGTAGTCTGGCCTGTAGCTCACCGATACCAAAGGGTTTGCTCAGATAGTCATCGGCGCCAGCGTCAAGCGCGGCAATTTTATCGTGCTCCTCAGTGCGGGCAGACAGCACGATAATCGGCATCTGGCTCCACTGGCGCACTTCGCGGATAAATTCATTGCCGTCGCCATCGGGCAGGCCGAGATCGAGGATGGTTAAATCAGGTTTGCGGGTTGCGGCTTCAATCAGTCCCCGTTGCAGGGTATCGGCTTCAAATACGCGCATGCCGTCAGCTTCCAGCGCGGTGCGCAGAAAGCGGCGGATTGCATGTTCATCTTCAATAATCAGTACGTTTATCACCCGTTCTTCCCGTTCAGACAGATAGGACACTCTCCTTCAGAAACGCCCGGGGTGCGGCTAACATCTTATCCGGGGTATCCTCACGCAAGGTCAGGAGCTGGCGATAGCCCGGGCAGGTACGCAGCACCGCCTCCGGGGCATCCACCGATGAAGTGCTACGCCGCTCCGCCCCATTCATCCAGTCCCGGCGGCGTCTCCCTGGGGAGTGTAACACGGAAGCAGGCGCCGCCCTCCGGCCGCGTATGGGCGCTAATCGTCCCGCCGTGTACTTCAACGATCGCCTGGCAGATGGCCAGACCCAGCCCAACGCCGGGGATCGCCGACTCTTTATGCCCGCGGGCGAATTTATCAAAGATAGCTTGTTCCTGGCCCGCCGGGATCCCGGGGCCATTATCCCACACGTTTAACAGCAGCTGACGATCGCCGGCCTGCGCGGTAATACCAATCTGCGCCTGCGAACCGGCATATTTCAGCGCATTTTCCAGCAGATTAATCAGCACCCGTTCAAACAGCGGGCCGTCGACGTGAACCAGCAGCAGCGGATCGGGCAGCGCCAGCTGAATTTGCTGCCCGCCGAGGCCCGGCTCCAGCATCCGCAGGGCGCTGCCGATCAGCTCCTCAAGCGTGAGCCACTCCTTATGCAGATTGAAACCGCCGGATTGAATACGCGCCATATCCAGCAGATTATTGACCAGCCGGGTGGTATTCAGAACGTGCTGGCGAATTTCATTTGCCTGCGGAGCATGCTTTGACCCTTCGCTGGCCAGATCGAGCGTCAGGATCTCTGCCTGTCCGAAGAGGACGGTCAGCGGGGTACGCAAATCATGCGAGAGCGCCGCCAGCAGCGAATTTCGCAGGCTTTCTCGCTCACTGTTGAGCCGAGCCTGCTCTTCGCTGGCGGTCAGCGTCAGCCGCTCAAGCGCACTGGCGACCAGCAGCGTAAAGGTTTCCAGCAGGCGCTGCTGTTCGGGAATCATCAGCTGACGCAGGTTTTCGGGTTCCACCACCAGCAGACCCCAGGTCCGGGAGGCGCTTTTCAACGGTAAGATTTGATAGGGAACGCCGGGCAGCGTATCGGTACCGGCGCCGGCAGGCTGGCCCTTATCGAAGCTCCAGCGCGCAATGGCATCGTCCCAGGAGGTCAAACCCGGCTGGTGAGTCAGCGGATGCAGTTTGCCGTCACTATCAGGCAGCAGAAGCTGGCCGCGGGCCTGGAAAGTGGACGCAATAAACCGCTCGCTGGTTGCCGCAATGTCATCCTCACTGCGCCCGACCGCCAGCGCTTTTGACATCTCATACAGATGGCGGGTGCGTTGCTCACGATAGCGCGCCACCCTGGCCTGATAGCGAACCCCGGCGGTGAGATTACCGATCAGCAGACCGACGGTGAGCATCACCCCGAAGGTCAGCAGGTATTGCACGTCGGAAACCGCCAGCGTACCGCGGGGTGAAACAAAAAACAGATCGAAGCTGACCACGTTGATAACCGTCGCCAGCACCGATGGCCAGCGGCCATACAGCAGAGCGATAATCACCACTCCAAGCAGATAGAGCATAACCAGGTTGGCCGCTTCAAAGGCCACCAGCCACTGCATCGCCACCAGCGTAATAACCGCGCAGAGCGCCAGCGCTACGCAGCAGCCCTGGATTTGCAGGCGCCATTTTTCCATGGTGGTGCGGCTGTCGCTGGCCCGAGCGGGAAGAGGATCGCTTTTTTCATCAAGGGCGATCACCACCAGATCGAGGTCCGGCGCGTAGCGCGCCAGGCGGTCGGCGAATCCGCTACGGTTCCACCAGCGGCGTTTTCCCTGGCGACCGATGACGATTTTGCCCAGATTATGCTCGCGGGCGTAGTGCAGGACGGCCTTCTCTTCGGACGGGTCGGAAAGGGTAGCCGTTTCTGCGCCGAGCTCCTGCGCGAGCCGCAGCGCGGCCAGAATTGCCCGCCGTTTGGCTTCCGGCAGACGGTGCAGGGAAGGGGTTTCGACATAGACCGCATGCCAGATGCTGCCGAAGCGTGCGGCCAGCCGCGCGGCAGCGCGAACCAGTTTTTCGCTGCCGGTATTGTGGCCGATGCACAGCAGAATGGTGTCACGGGTATGCCAGACTTTCTCCTGGCCCTGACGGTCGCGCCAGGCGCGCATCTGTTCATCGACGCGATCGGCGGTCCGGCGCAAAGCCAGCTCACGCAGGGCAATCAGATTTCCTTTGCGGAAAAAGTTCTCGATGGCCCGTTCCGCCTGGCCGCCGATATAGACCTTGCCCTCATTCAGTCGCTGACGAAGATCGTCAGGGGGCAGGTCGACCAGCACAACGTCATCGGCGGCGTCAAAAAAAGGATCGGGGACGGTTTCGCGCACCTGAACGCCGGTAATGCCGCTGACGACATCATTCAGGCTTTCCAGGTGCTGGACGTTGACGGTGGTAAAGACGTCGATCCCGGCTTCAAGAAGCTCTTCAACATCCTGCCAGCGTTTGGGGTGACGCGATCCCGGCGCGTTGCTGTGCGCCAGCTCATCAACCAGAATCAGCGCCGGTCGGCGCGCCAGGGCGGCGTCGAGATCGAATTCGTGGACGTAGCGCCCACGATGAGAAAAGCGGCGCTGGGGGAGGGTGCTGAGCCCGTCCAGCATCGCCGCCGTTTCTTTCCGACCGTGGGTTTCCGCCACCCCAATCAGAATATCCAGTCCCTGGGCGCGTAGCCGCTGCGCTTCTGCCAACATAGCCCAGGTTTTACCAACGCCCGCACAGGCGCCAAAGAACACTTTTAGCTTACCGCGATGCGGCTCGCTGGTATGTTGCAACAGGCGGTCGGGGTCCGGGCGCAGCGGCTCGTCACTCATTTTACTTATCCTTCAGGGCATCCAGCGCCATATTCAGTTGCACTATATTTACCACAGGTTGGCCGAGAAAACTGGCCAGCGGTTTTTGCGTGGCGTCGTTCACCAGACGGGTGACCTGGTCAATGCTGAGGTTGCGGGCCTGAGCGACGCGCGGTACCTGCCAGAGCGCGGCCGTTGGCGTGAGGTTATTGTCCAGCCCGCTTGCTGAAGTTGTCACCAGCTCTACCGGAACACGTGGGTTAGCCTGCGGGTTGGCGAGACGAAGTGCCTGCACCCGTTCGCTGACGGCTTTATCCAGTGCCGGATTGCTGACGGCCAGATTACTGCCGCCGGAGGCGAGTGGATTGTAAGGCATTTCAGCGGTTGCCGAAGGGCGTCCCTGGAAGTAGCCAGCCGCGGTAAAGTTCTGGCCAATCAGGCTTGAACCGCGGATTTCGCCAGCGATGCGAATCAATGAGCCGTTTGCCTGCTGCGGGAACCACCACTGCCCGAGAGCGGTGGTCAGCAGGGGATAGACTCCGCCGGTGAGAAGCGTTAACAAAATAAAAAGCACAAGTGCTGGTCGAATGAATGACATGGTATTTTCCTCACAGCAGTCCGGTCAGAGTCAGTAACAGATCGATAGCTTTAATACCGATAAACGGCACCAGCAGCCCGCCCAGGCCGTAGACCCACAGATTACGACGCAGCATGGCCGAAGCCGACAGTGGACGGTAGCTCACCCCTTTTAGCGCCAGCGGGATCAGGAAGACAATAATCAGCGCGTTAAAGATAACCGCGCTCAGAATCGCCGAGGCAGGCGAGTGCAGGTGCATGACGTTCAGCATGGCGAGCTGCGGGTAAACGGCGGCAAAGGCTGCCGGAATAATGGCAAAATATTTCGCCACGTCGTTGGCAATACTGAAGGTAGTCAGCGAACCGCGGGTCATCAGCATCTGCTTACCGATATGCACCACTTCGATCAGTTTGGTCGGGTTGGAGTCCAGGTCTACCATGTTGCCCGCTTCTTTTGCCGCCTGGGTCCCGGAGTTCATTGCTACCGCAACGTCGGCCTGGGCCAGCGCCGGGGCATCATTGGTGCCGTCACCGGTCATCGCGACCAGGCGCCCCTCGGACTGGTACTGGCGAATCAGCGCCAGTTTGGCTTCCGGAGTCGCTTCGGCAAGGAAATCATCGACGCCCGCTTCGGCGGCAATTGCTGCGGCGGTCAGACGGTTATCTCCGGTAATCATTACCGTTTTAATACCCATCTTACGCAGCTGAGCAAAGCGCTCTTTAATCCCGCCTTTAACGATATCTTTCAGTGAAATCACCCCCAGCACGCGCTTGCCTTCCGCGACCACCAGCGGCGTTGCGCCCAGCCGGGCAACGTCTTCCACCTGTTTGTCGACATCCGCCGGGAAGTGGCCGCCGTTGGCCTCAACGTGGCGGCGAATCGCGTCTACGGAACCTTTGCGGATCATCCGCTGATCGATGTTAATCCCGCTCATTCGCGTCTGAGCGGTGAAGGGGACGAAGGTTGCGTGCAGCGACTGCAGGTCCCGTTCACGCAGGTTAAAGCGCTGCTTTGCCAGGATGACGATACTGCGACCTTCCGGCGTTTCATCCGCCAGGGATGAGAGCTGGGCGGCATCGGCGAGGGTTTTTTCTTCCACGCCGTCAGCCGGTAAAAACGCCGAGGCCTGACGGTTACCGAGGGTAATCGTACCGGTTTTATCCAGCAGCAGGACATCCACGTCGCCCGCCGCTTCCACTGCGCGCCCGCTGGTGGCGATAACGTTGGCTCCCAGCATGCGGCTCATTCCGGCAACGCCGATGGCCGACAGCAGCCCGCCGATCGTGGTCGGAATCAGGCAGACCAGCAGCGCGACCAGTACCGTCACGCTGACCGCGTTGCCGCTCCAGGCGGAGAACGGCCAGATGGTGGCGGTAGCCAGCAAGAACACCAGCGTCAGGGCGATCAGCAGGATCGTCAGCGCAATTTCATTGGGCGTTTTGCGGCGCTGGGCGCCTTCGACCATGGCGATCATCCGGTCAAGGAAGGTTTCGCCAGGGTTGACGCTACAGCGGATCACCAGCCAGTCAGAGAGAATGCGGGTCCCGCCGGTGACCGAGGCAAAGTCACCGCCGGATTCGCGGATCACCGGTGCGGATTCACCGGTGATGGCGCTTTCATCCACCGAAGCTCCCCCTTCAATCACCTCCCCGTCGCAGGGAATGATATCGCCCGCTTCCACCAGCACCACGTCGCCTTTACGTAAATCTTCGGCCGGAATATGGTCGATAGTCGCGTCATGTTGCGGGGAGCGTAGCTTACGGGCAAAGGAGGTTTTTTTGACGCCCTTCAGGCTATTGGCCTGCGCTTTACTGCGGCCTTCAGCCATTGCCTCGGCGAAGTTTGCGAACAGCACGGTAAACCATAGCCAGATGCTCACCGCCGCGGTAAATGCCGCGCTTCCGGTGAGATGCCCGCTGGCCATCGCCACGGCAAGCAGCGTGGTTATCAGGCTACCTATCCAGACGATGAACATGACCGGGTTACGCCACTGTACCATCGGGCTCAGTTTTTTCACCGCGTCCAGCAGCGCCTGGCGCACCAGCGTCGGCTCCAGCAGGGCTAATTGTTTGCGACTCATAACAGGTTGCTCCGCATCGCTTAAAGTAAGGAGAAGTATTCCGCCAACGGGCCGAGCGCCAGGGCGGGAATAAAGGTCAGGGCGCCGACCAGCAGCACGGTACCGATCAGCAGACCGATAAACAGCACATCGTGGGTGGCGAGGGTACCGGAGCTGGTCGGTTGGATTTTTTTGCCCACCAGCGAACCGGCGATGGCCATGACGGGCACAATGACGGCAAAGCGACCCAGCAACATGCAAAATGCCAGCAGAAGGTTCCAGAACGGCGTTGCTGCTCCGAGGCCTGCGAAGGCGCTGCCGTTGTTATTGGCAGCAGAGGTGACGGCGTACAGAACTTCGCTAAAACCGTGCGGCCCCGGGTTGAACATCCCGGCGCGTCCGGCCTCGGTCATCATCGCCAGCGCGGTTCCTGACAAGACCAGCGTTGGCGTGACGAGAATGGCCAGAGCGATCATTTTCATCTCGCGCACATCGATCTTCTTGCCGAGATATTCCGGCGTCCGGCCGATCATCAGCCCGGCGATAAATACCGCGAGCATAACGAACAGCAGCATGCCGTACAGGCCCGAACCGACGCCACCGAAGACCACTTCGCCGATCTGCATCAGCCACATGGGAACCATGCCACCCAGTGCGGTAAAGGAGTCGTGCATGGCGTTAACCGCACCGCAGGAGGCGGCGGTTGTGACGACCGCGAACAGACTGCTGGCTAAGATGCCAAAGCGACTCTCTTTGCCTTCCATATTGAGGCTGCTGTCTGCGCCCAGCTGCAGCAGGTGCGGGTTACCGTGGGTTTCCGCCCACATCACCACCGCGACACAGACGATAAAGATCAGCGTCATTGCCCACAGAATCGCGTGACCCTGGCGGCGATCGCCGACAACATCGCCAAAGGCAAAGCACAGTCCCGCCGGAATCAAAAAGATCGCCAGCATTTGCACCATGTTGCTCAGAGCAGTGGGGTTTTCAAACGGGTGCGATGAGTTGGCGTTAAAGAATCCGCCGCCGTTGGTGCCGAGCATTTTGATTGCTTCCTGTGAGGCAACTGGCCCCATTGGCAGCGACTGATGCACGCCCTCCAGCGAGGTGAATGCCTGGTACGGCAGGAAGTTTTGTGGCACGCCCTGCTGCATAAAGAACACAGCGATCAGCAGTGAGACTGGCAGCAGCAGCCACAAAGTGATGCGGGTGAGATCGACCCAGGCGTTGCCAAGGGTGCTGACCTGCTGACGCGACCAGGCGCGGGTGAAGGCAAAAACCACCGCGATGCCCGTTGCCGCCGAGAGGAAGTTTTGCACCGTCAGTCCGGCCATCTGACTGAGATAGCTCAGGCTGCTTTCTCCGGCATAGGCCTGCCAGTTGGTGTTACTGACGAAACTTACCGCCGTATTCAGCGCGAGATCCCACGACAGGCCGGGCAGATGCTGAGGGTTGAGCGGCAGTGCGCCCTGACACATCAGCAGCGTGAATAGCACCACCAGCCCAAGACCATTAAACAGCAGAATGGCAAGCAGATATTGGCACCAGTTCATCTCCTGTGTACGGATTCCCGAGAGCCGCCAGATGCCGTGCTCAATCCCGGCCAGACCCGGCAGCGGGGTATCGTTGATCATTCTGGCCAGCAGCATCCCCGTCAGGCGAGCCAGCACCATCAGCAGCAGAAGAAAACTGGCGATAAGTAAAAATCCTTGTGCGGCCATCAGAATGCCTCCGCATTTATCAGGGCATAGACCAAATAGGCCAGCAACAGGAATACCAGCGCCACGCCAGCAATTACGCCTGCACTCACAATCCACCTCCGGGTGTATTTACGATTTACCCGAAGAATAGGAATTCTGGTGCAAAGATTTTGCAAAAATCAGAACGGGCGGTGTAAAAAAAATATAAAAATCATAAAAACCACAATTTAACCAATGGTTAGTATTAATTTAACTTTTTCGTAACTCAATTACCGGGTGAATGTAAATAAAGGCTAAATTACTGCGTTATAGTGGTCGGATGAGTAGTAAAATTACACGCAAAGCGGTATTATTTTAGCCAGAGATACATTGACACTTTACCGGCGTAACTTGCCGGCCTGACTAAGGGAGAGAAATTATGACGTTGTATAAAACTTATCCTGCTCACGTTGTCTTTTTACGTCGCGCTTTCGCCGTCGTGGCTGGCGTAGTGGCACTTCCGGTGATGTTGTTCTGGAAAGACCGCGCCCGTTATTACAGCTGGCTGCACCGCGTATGGGCGAAAACCAGCGAACAGCCGGTGTGGATGGCGCAGGCTGAAAAAGCCGCCGCCGATTTTTACTGATGACTTCCGCTTGACTGAATGACCGCCGGTTCTCCGGCGGTTTTTTTTTGCCCGAGCCAGCCGCCGCCGCTTGCACCTGCACGTCTCCTGCAACACTATATGACTGAATTTCCTGATGCTTATTCCACCGGTTTGCGGGCGTTTATCGCTGCCAGGAAGTATCAAACCCACGAAATGTCACCAATTGCAGGAGTTATATGGCCACTCATCTGGTCTGGTTTCGCGCAGACTTACGTATCCATGACAACCTGGCGCTAGCTGCCGCCTGTCGCGATCCGCATGCCAGCGTGCAGGCGTTGTTTATCGCCACGCCGGGCCAGTGGCATCAGCATGGTATGGCCCCGCGTCAGGCGGCGTTCATCAGCCGTCATCTGCACAGCCTGCAGGCCTCACTTGCCGAGCGAGGGATCCCGTTGCAGGTGGTCGAGGCGGCAGATTTTTCGGCCAGCGTCGAGCTGCTGGTCGACTATTGCGCGCAGCGGCAAGTCAGCCATCTGTTTTATAACTATCAGTATGAAATCAATGAGCGTCAGCGCGATGCGGCGGTTGAAAAACGGTTGAGTCGCGTGGTGTGTCAGGGATTCGATGATGCGCTTTTACTGCCTCCCGGCAGCGTGCTGACCGGGAATCGCGAGATGTACAAGGTGTTTACCCCCTTTAAAAATGCCGTTATCCGTCGGCTGCGTGAGGCGCTGCCGGAGTGTGTCTCCGCGCCGAAGGTGCGCTCTCACGGGGGAGTGATGCCGGCGCCGTTACCGGAGATTCGGTACCCGCAGCTGGATTTTGACCCGCATCTTTTTGCCGGGGATGAGAAAACGGCTATCGTCCGGCTGCGTAGCTTTTGCCAACAAAAGGCCGCCGATTATGACCAGCAGCGTGATTTCCCCGCTCAGGAAGGCACCAGCCGGCTTTCACCTTGCCTGGCCGTGGGCGTGCTGTCACCCCGTCAGTGTCTGCATCGACTGCTGGTGGAACAGCCAGCCGCACTCGATGGTGAAGCGGGGTCCGTCTGGCTGAACGAACTGATCTGGCGGGAGTTTTACCGGCATTTGATGGTGTTCTACCCGAACTTATGCAAAGGACATCCGTTTATTGCATGGACGGATAACGTGGCATGGCGTGATGATGCGCAGGGATTGCAGGCGTGGCAAAACGGGCAAACCGGATTTCCGATTGTCGATGCCGCGATGCGCCAGCTTAATGCCACGGGCTGGATGCATAACCGCCTGCGGATGATTGCGGCCAGTTTTCTGGTAAAGGACCTGCGCATCGACTGGCGCGCGGGCGAGCGCTACTTTATCGGCCAGCTCATTGACGGCGACCTGGCGGCCAATAACGGCGGGTGGCAGTGGGCGGCGTCGACAGGAACCGATGCAGCCCCTTATTTTCGGATCTTCAACCCCACAACCCAGGGTGAGAAGTTTGATAAGGGGGGAACGTTTATTCGGCAATGGCTGCCTGAGCTTGCGGAGGTGCCGGAGAAAGCGCTGCATCAGCCGTGGATCTGGGCGGATAAGCAAGGTGTAACCTTGCCGTATCCGCGCCCGCTGGTCGACCATAAACAGGCGCGGCTGGAGACGCTGGCGGCCTGGGAGGCCGCCAGTAAAAGCATTACCCCACGGCCAGGGCGCGGGTCCTGACCCGTAGGGCATGATACAGCCAGATTACCAGCACCAGGCCGACGCAGGCTAAGGCCCCCCAGGTGATTTGGCTGAAGACGTTAATGTAGGCATCGATGGCATAGCTGGTCGCACCGGCTTCATCGAAGGCCCCCTGGGCGGTCTGGTCGGCGATCGCGCCGGCCAGATAGTTGGCAATGGCGCCGGAGAGCAGCATATAGATACCGGTCAGCACGCCGGTCACGCCGGGGATCTCGATACGGGTGATTTGCGACATCGCCACCGGGTCGATAAACAGCTCGGCAAAGCCCATGACCGCCAGACCCAGCACCATCAGCGGCATCGAAGATTGACCGTAGGTAGCGGACCAGCGCGCGCTCAGCGTCAGAATACAGAACCCGGCGCTCATTAATCCCAGACCAAGCGCAAATTTACCCCAGATCCGTACGGTACGGTTGCCGTTAATATTCTCTTTCACCAGCCAGGCCAGCACCATGCCGCAGAGCATGACCGCAAAGGCGTTCACCGACTGGAACATCGCTGTCGGGACTTCATAACTCATCACATGGCGGTTCACGAAGCGGTCGATATACAGGCTGATAGAGCTGCCGCCCTGCTGAGCAAAGGCCCAGAACAACAGGCTGAACCCGGTCAGGACGATAATCAGCCGCAGGTCCCTGCGCTGTTTGGCGGTTTCAGCCCGCAGATAAATTCTTGCCAGCACCACCAGACCGATAATCGTCGCAACAATCAGCGCATAGACCGACCACTCTTTCCAGAACAGAACGGTAATCACCAGCGGCGCGACGATCAGCAGAACCAGCAGCCAGCCCCAGTTAGGCAGCATAAAGTGACGCGCGCAGAGCGCTTGCCGATTCACGCCTGAGGTATGACGGAAATGGCGGCTGCCGCAGAGGAAAATGACCAGGCCTGCAATCATGCCAATAGCGGCCAGGGCAAAGCCCATCGCCCAACTGTACTCTTCCTGCACATACCCGCAGGCGATGGGGGCGACGATCGAGCCGATATTTCCCGCCGCATACATCAGCGAGAAACCGCCATCGCGACGCGGGTCGGTCGGCTCGTACAGTTCGCCCAACAGGCAACTGACGTTGGATTTAAACAATCCGTAGCCGCAGACGATGATGGCGAGCGACAGATAGAGGAAGGCTGGTGCAATTTCGCTGGCGCCCAGTACCAGGTGGCCGATGGCCATCAGTAAAGCGCCAAGCATTACCGCCATTCGATTACCGAGGAGTTTATCGGCCAGGAAGCCACCGAGGATCGGCGTGACATACACCAGAGAGCAGTATGCGCTGAAGAGGGCGTAAGCGTGGCTGTCGTCATACTTGAGCTGATTGGTGAGATACAAAATCAGCAGCGCCCGCATTCCGTAAAAACTAAAGTATTCCCAAATCTGGAGCGCGACGACGTAATAGATTGCGCGCGGCTGTGAGGATTGTCTGTTCATGTAACGCCTGGTTCCTGCCATAAAACGAAAGTCGATCTTTCTGCATGAATAGCGGTTTAGTAGTGATATTCATGGCCTTAAAGGCTTTCTGATTATTTAATATGCTTTAATAATGCATAAATATACACGAATGCGTTATGGGGTGGGTAGACAAATTGCGGGTTTAAGCTAAAAGTCAACATAGCGTCTCTCGCGCAGAGACTATCGACGATCTATGCGGATACCGCTATGTTATGCCTTTGCACAAAATGATGACCTGATGGAGCGGCAATGAAAAATAGCGAACTGGAACAACTGATTAACGAAAAGCTTAATAGCGCGACAATCAGCGACTACGCGCCAAATGGCCTTCAGGTAGAAGGGCGTGAAACGGTGCAAAAAATTGTCACCGGCGTCACCGCCAGCCAGGCGCTGCTGGATGAGGCCGTACGCCTGCAGGCAGACGCGGTCATTGTGCATCATGGTTACTTCTGGAAAGGCGAGTCTCCGGTGATTCGTGGCATAAAACGCCAGCGCCTGAAGACGCTGCTGGCGAATGATATCAATCTTTACAGCTGGCATCTGCCGCTGGATGCGCACCCGGAGCTGGGGAATAATGCTCAGCTGGCGCAGCTGCTGGGTATCAATATCATGGGAGAAATTGAGCCGCTGGTGCCGTGGGGAGAGCTGTCGATGCCGGTTTCCGGGCTGGAGCTGGCCTCGTGGATTGAGGCGCGTCTGGGACGAAAACCGCTATGGTGCGGCGATACCGGGCCGGATAAAGTTGCCCGGGTTGCCTGGTGTACCGGCGGTGGCCAGAGCTTTATTGATAGCGCCGCTCGCTTTGGCGTGGATGCGTTTATTACTGGTGAAGTCTCGGAGCAAACCATTCATTCCGCGCGCGAGCAGTCTCTGCATTTTTATGCCGCCGGACATCATGCCACCGAACGTGGCGGCATTCGCGCGCTGAGCGAATGGCTGACGGAAAATACCGATCTGGATGTGACCTTTATTGATATCCCTAACCCGGCCTGATGAGAGAGAGAAAAGTGCAGCGAGCGCGTTGTTACATGTTAGGCGAAACCGCCGTAGTTCTGGAGCTCGAACCCCCGGTCACGCTGGAAAGCCAAAAGCGTATCTGGCGCCTGGCCCAGAGACTGGCGGATCACGAAGAGGCCCTGGATGCGATACCAGGGATGAACAATATCACTGTCGTCCTGCGTCACCCGCAGGTGATGGCGTGGGATGCGATTGAACAGCTGCAGCGCTGGTGGGAAGAGAGCGAAGCGCTTGAGCCGCAGTCGCGGCAGATGACGATTCCGGTTATCTACGGCGGTGAAGACGGGCCCGACCTGGCGGAAGTGGCTCGTCACAGCGGATTGAGTGAAAAGCAGGTTGTTGAACTGCATGCCTCCGTCGAATACGTCGTCTGGTTTCTTGGTTTTCAGCCGGGATTTCCTTATCTCGGCGGGCTGCCGGAACGGCTGGCGATGCCGCGACGGGCGGAGCCGCGTCTGCGGGTTCCGGCTGGCTCTGTCGGTATCGGCGGAGCGCAGACCGGGGTATATCCGCTGGCGACGCCGGGCGGCTGGCAGCTGTTGGGCCGTACGCCGCTGGCGCTCTTTGATCCAACACGTAAAGAGCCTGTCCTGCTGCGTTCCGGTGACAGAGTCCGCTTTGTACCGCAAAAGGAGGGGGTATGTTGAAGATGATCCGTGCCGGAATGTACTCGTCGGTACAGGATGGCGGGCGTGAGGGAAAGAGGCAGTCAGGGATCAGTCTCTGCGGTGCGCTGGATAAACCCTCACTGGTGATTGCTAACCTGCTGGTCGGCAACGAGCCAAATAGCGCCGCGCTGGAAATTACGCTTGGTCAGGTTGATATTCAGTTTGAGCGCGACTGCTGGTTTGCACTGACCGGCGCTGCCTGCGAAGCGATGCTGGATGACAAGCCGGTATGGGTTGGCTGGCGAATGGCGGCGAAGGCCGGGCAGCATCTGGTGCTTAAAAATCCACAGTACGGGATCCGCAGCTATCTGGCAGTGGCCGGAGGCATTGATGTCCCGGTGGTGCTGGGCTCGCGCTGTACCGATCTGAAAGTGGGGATTGGCGGTCTTGAAGGACGGCGGCTGCAGGATGGCGATCGGCTGAAACTGGGGAAAACCTCCCGGCGGTTTAGCGCACCGCGCGGCGTTAAGTCTCTGCCGATCGGAAACCGCATCCGTGCGTTACCGGGGCCGGAATATCATGAATTCGATCATGCGTCGCAGGGATCGTTCTGGCGTTCACCCTGGCAGCTTAGCGCCCAGAGTAACCGGATGGGATATCGTCTGCAGGGCCAGCCGCTGGTACGTACCACCGATCGTGAAATGTTCTCACACGGCCTGCTGCCGGGCGTGGTGCAGGTACCGCATAACGGCCAGCCGATTGTGCTGATGAACGATGCACAGACCACCGGCGGCTATCCGCGAATTGCCTGCATTATCGATGCCGATATGTACCAGCTGGCGCAAATCCCGCTGGGTCAACCGATTCATTTTGTTCCGTGCACGCTGGAAGAGGCGTTGAAAGCACGCGCTGACCAGCAGCGTTATCTTGAACAACTGGCGTGGAGACTGAGCGATGATCATTGATTTGAATGCCGATCTGGGAGAAGGCTGCGCGCACGATAGCGCGTTGTTGCAGCTGATTTCCTCGGCCAATATCGCCTGCGGGTTTCACGCCGGCGATGCGCTACTGATGCATAAATGCGTGCGTGAAGCGCTGAAAAACGGCGTTGCCGTCGGCGCGCACCCCAGTTTTCCTGACCGGGAAAATTTTGGCCGCTCAGCGATGCAGCTGCCGCCAGAGACGGTTTACGCCCAGACGCTGTATCAGATTGGCGCGCTGGCAGCGATTGTTCGCGCTGAAGGCGGTGAACTGAAGCATGTGAAACCGCACGGGATGCTCTACAACCAGGCGGCAAAAGAGGCGCCGCTGGCCGATGCCATTGCCAGAGCGGTGCGGGATTTCGATCCTGCGCTGATCCTGGTCGGGCTGGCGGGAAGCGAATTAATTCGCGCGGGTCAGCATTACAAACTGGCCACGCGCCAGGAAGTGTTTGCCGATCGCGGGTATCAGGCCGACGGTAGTCTGGTGCCGCGTTCTCAGCCTGGAGCGCTTATTGACAGCGAAGAACAGGCGTTAGCGCAGACGCTGGAAATGGTGCAACACAATCGGGTACGCAGTATCAGCGGTGAATGGGCGCACGTTATCGCCGAGACCGTTTGTCTCCACGGTGACGGTGAACATG
The DNA here is from genome assembly GCF_051131765.1 of Klebsiella sp. I138. NCBI lineage: Bacteria > Pseudomonadati > Pseudomonadota > Gammaproteobacteria > Enterobacterales > Enterobacteriaceae > Klebsiella > Klebsiella sp. I138. The sequence continues at coordinate 2,483,749 of NZ_CP180447.1, read as the reverse complement.
CGCTGGATTTTGCGCGCCGTTTGCGTGCGGCTTTTGCTGGACGCAACATTCAGGTCAGTGCGGAAACAGAAGAATAAAACAATAATTATTGAGGCATTACAACACTCACAACAACACTCACAACCAACAGGACGTTATTATGGGAGAAGCGATATCTCTCTGGCCGCTGATCGGTATTGCCGTGATTGTGGTCGGATTTATTTTGCGTTTTAATCCAGTTTTAGTGGTCATTATCTCTGGAATTGTCACCGGCGTAGCGGCAAATATGCCCATCGCCACCATTCTCGAAAAGCTGGGGGAGGGGTTTCTTAATACCCGCAATCTGCCGTTTATTCTCTTGCTGCCGCTGGCGGTCATTGGGCTGCTGGAACGGCACGGTCTGAAAGAGCGCGCCCAGGCGTGGATCGCGAAGATCCACAGCGCCACCGCCGGACGTCTGCTGATCGTCTACCTGTTCGTACGCGAAGCGACGGCTGCGCTGGGATTAACCAGCCTCGGAGGACATCCGCAAATGGTACGCCCACTGTTGGCACCTATGGCGGAAGGCGCGGCGGAAAAAACCTTAGGGCCGCTTCCCGGAAGCGTTCGCTATCGCTTACGTGCGATGTCGGCGGCGACCGACAACGTTGGCCTGTTCTTCGGCGAGGATATATTCGTTGCCTTCGGTGCCATCATCTTTATGCATAACTTTATGCTGGAATCCGGCGGCATCCAGACCGAGCCGCTACATATTGCCCTGTGGGGTATCCCGACGGCGATTTGCGCCTTCCTGATCCATTCTGCACGCCTGTGGCGCCTCGATCGCCACCTGCAGCGTGAGCTGGATAAGGTGAACGCCGCCGCACAGGCGAAAGGCGGTGCGGCATGAATTTTCAACAAACCTGGCTCTACTGGCTGGCGGGCGTCGTTTTGCTGGTGGTTGCGGTCATGTCATGGCGCGACAAAAGCAACCCTCGTCGCCTGACCACCGGCCTGTTCTGGGGGCTGTATGGCCTGATGTTCCTGCTTGGTGACTGGACTTATCAGCTGGTGGACGACAAGCGCACCGTCAATATTGCCGTCGGTGTTGCCGTTGTGGCGCTGGCGTTGATTGCCGGTTTTGGCGGCGTTCGCCTGGGAAGCTATCATCAGCGCACCCAGGAGGAGCGAACCGCCAGCGCGACCCGCCTGGGCAACCGGCTGTTTTATCCGGCGCTGGCCATTCCGGTTGTCACGGTGATCGGCGTGCTGATGTTTAATAACCTGCCGTCGTGGCAGGTCTGGGTGTTTGGCCCGGGTAATCATGCCACGCTGATTACCCTGTTCTCGATGACCGCCGGGACGCTGATTGGTCTGGTGATGGCCATCCGTATGACCCGGGAGCACGTTGCTCAACCGCTGCAGGAGGCGCGTCGCCTGCTGGATTCGGTGGGCTGGGCGTTTATTCTGCCGCAGATTCTGGCGGTGCTGGGGCTGCTGTTTACCTCCGCTGGGGTGGGGAGCAGTATTGCCTGGCTGACCGAACATTATCTGGCGGTAGACAGCCGCTTTGTTGCCGTAGCGGTTTATACCATCGGCATGGCGCTGCTGACGATGATCATGGGTAATGCGTTTGCCGCCTTCCCGATTGTAACGGCGGGCATCGGTATTCCGATTCTGGTGCTGCAGCACGGCGGTAATCCGGCGGTGATGGCGGCAATCGGGATGTTCTCCGGCTACTGCGGAACGTTGATGACGCCGATGGCGGCAAACTTCAACATCGTGCCGGCGGCCCTGCTGGAACTACCGGATAAAAACGCGGTGATTAAGGCGCAGATTCCGACCGGCGTACTGCTGCTGATCGTCAATGTATTCTTACTCTATTTCCTGATGTTCCTGTAAGGAGGGAAGATGGCGGGCGTATTAATTACCGGATTTGAACCTTTTGGAGGGGAAGCGGTTAACCCTTCATGGGAAGTGGTCAGGCAGCTTGATGGCGTTATCATTGCCGGTGAGCACGTGGTCGCGAAGCAGCTACCCTGCGTATTTGGTGAGGCGCTGACGGCGCTGCATGCTGCGCTAGATGAGTATCAACCTGTGTTAACTATAGCCGTCGGCCAGGCGGGCGGTCGTGTCGATATTACCGTCGAACGTGTAGCGATAAATGTCGATGATGCACGCATTGCCGATAATAAAGGTCAGCAGCCGATTGACGTGCCGGTGGTGGCCGGCGGCCCGGCTGCGTGGTTTAGCAGCCTGCCGGTGAAAGCGATCGTCGCGGCGCTGCGTGAGCAGGGGATCCCCGCCTCGGTGTCGCAAACGGCGGGGACATTCGTCTGCAACCATGTGATGTATGGCCTGCTGCATGCACTACACGGAAGAGCCGGGGTTAAAGGCGGGTTCATCCATATTCCGTATTTACCGGAGCAGGCGGCCGCCCATCCGGGAGAGGCGAGTATGGCGGTACAAACGGTACGTGCGGCGCTGGAAACGGCGATTGCGGTCTCGCTACGCCAGGACGGTGATGTGAAAATGGTCGGTGGAGCAACGCACTAACAAAAGGACGTTATTATGCCGGAAGGTCCGGAGATCCGCCGCGCGGCGGATAGCCTGGAGGCGGCTGTCAAAGGCAAACCGCTTACCGATGTCTGGTTTGCCTATGCCCGGCTGCACGATTATCAATCGCAGCTGGTCGGCCAGCGGGTGACGGAGATAGAAACCCGCGGCAAAGCGCTGCTCACGCATTTCTCCGGCGGGTTGACGCTCTACAGCCATAATCAGCTGTACGGCGTCTGGCGGGTGGTGGACGCTGGAGAGCAGCCGGTCAGCAATCGGGTATTACGAGTCAGGCTGCAGACGGCGGAGAAGGCGATTTTGCTTTATAGTGCGTCAGATATCGACATTCTGACGCCCGGGCAACTGGCGGAACATCCGTTTTTATTGCGGGTTGGTCCCGATGTGCTGGATATGACGCTGACCGCAGAATCGGTCAAAGCCCGCCTGCTGTCGGCAAGATTTCGCCGGCGGCAGTTTTCTGGTTTGCTGTTGGATCAGGCTTTTCTGGCAGGGCTGGGGAATTATTTACGCGTTGAAATTCTCTGGCAGGTCGGGCTAACCGGGCGACATAACGCATCGGAGCTCAATGATGAGCAGCTTGATGCGCTGGCCCATGCGCTGCTGGATATTCCGCGCTTGTCGTATCGCACCCGCGGAACGGTGGATGAGAATAAGCATCATGGCGCGCTATTCCGCTTTAAGGTTTTCCATCGTGACGGAGAGGCCTGCGAACGCTGCGGCGGGATTATTGAGAAAACGATGCTTGCGTCGCGGCCGTTTTACTGGTGCCCGGGATGCCAACGTTAGCGACGTGATGAGTCAAGCGATCGCTCGTTTTTAGGCATTGATCCCGTATTAAGTGCCGAGCGTTTAAGGGGCGGTTGACCGATCCGGTAGTGGTGTAAGAATCAGTCATCTCACAGAGATTGCCGATTTTTTATGCGGCGTTGTCAGGTTTTCAACGCCTCTGCAGGCAAGCCAGTCCTGGAGGGCACAGTTAAGCCGGGGATTTAGTTTTACGGTGGTGCACGAACGTTTGTTGTTGTCAGAACGGTGGAATGTTCCGTTCACCACAGGTCCCGCGCCTCCCTGTATCCTGCGCGACAGGTGAACGGCCCAGGGCCGGTTTCGCCCGGCCCTGGGAACCCGGCATTTCGGCAAGAAAAATCGTCGCTACGCGATACCTTCGTCTCCGCCGTCTGGCTGTTCGGGGACGGCAAGATGTCACTTCCCTGTAAGGCTTGCCTCCGCCAGCATCCCTGCTGGCGGCCCCGGCCAGTCGCCTGCGTCTCAGCGATTTTTAGCCGCGCCACCCCCCTGCGGCATGTCCTGATATTCCATGCTGACCATTCTGCCGCTGAAAAACCTTCAGCAATGATATCGCGACGGGACGGCCACGGGATGACAGCGCGGGGGGTAAGGCGCATCAGGAAAGCGGGCGGGAACGCAGGTGCGCATCCAGGACTGGCCACCAGGACAAAAACGTCGGAGGCGTTTTTGAACGACGTTGACGTCGGCCCCGAAGGGGTGAGTCCCAGGGACGGGACGAATAAGGCGGCCAGAGGGCAGGTCGAGACAGGGACGCTGAGTCCAGCCCGGTGCGCCAGATGAAGCCGGAGTGGAGCATACCGCGCAGCGGCCGTTTTCAGCGCAATGCCGTTCACCCGCAGCGGGTGCGAGAAAAGTGCCGGATTCATCGTGAACGGAACATGCCACAAAAGTGAACGGAATACTCCACAGAACACATGCGCCGAAGTACGAAAAACACTTTCACGCAAACCGCCGCTTACCGGCATCACTCTGGTCCGCGATAGACAAAAAAAAGCTGGCCACCTTAAGTGACCAGCATTACGCCCGAAAGCGCGTTTTTTTGTCTTCAGTTCCGCACTTAGCCTTTGACCACGTCGGATTTGAAGTCGCGTTTTTCGTAGCCGGTATACAGCTGACGCGGACGCGCGATTTTCATGCCATCGCTGTGCATTTCGTTCCAGTGTGCAATCCAGCCCACGGTACGCGCCATCGCGAAGATAACGGTAAACATGGAGGACGGAATGCCCATCGCTTTCAGGATGATACCGGAGTAGAAATCGACGTTCGGGTAGAGTTTTTTCTCGATGAAGTACGGGTCGTTGAGCGCAATATGCTCAAGTTCCATCGCCACTTCCAGCAGATCGTCTTTGGTGCCCAGCTCTTTCAGGACTTCATGGCAGGTTTCACGCATCACGGTGGCGCGCGGGTCGTAGTTCTTGTACACGCGGTGGCCAAAGCCCATCAGACGGAAAGAGTCGTTTTTATCTTTCGCGCGACGGACAAATTCCGGAATGTGCTCAACGGAACTGATCTCTTCCAGCATCTTCAGTGCAGCTTCGTTTGCACCACCGTGCGCCGGTCCCCACAGAGAGGCGATACCCGCAGCGATACAAGCGAACGGGTTCGCACCAGAAGAGCCTGCGGTACGGACGGTGGAAGTTGATGCGTTCTGTTCGTGGTCAGCGTGCAGGATCAGGATACGGTCCATTGCGCGTTCCAGGACCGGGTTAACCTCATAGGTTTCACACGGCGTGGAGAACATCATATTCAGGAAGTTGCCCGCGTAGGAGAGGTCGTTGCGCGGATAAACGAAAGGCTGACCGATTGAATATTTGTAACACATCGCTGCCATTGTCGGCATTTTAGACAGCAGGCGATAGGCGGCGATTTCACGGTGACGTGGATTATTGACATCCAGGGAGTCGTGATAGAACGCGGCCAGCGCGCCGGTAATACCGCACATGACCGCCATCGGGTGAGAATCACGACGAAATGCGTGGAACAGACGGGTAATCTGCTCGTGAATCATGGTGTGGCGGGTAACGATGGTTTTGAATTCTTCGTACTGTTCCTGATTTGGTTTTTCACCATTAAGCAGGATGTAGCACACTTCGAGGTAGTTGGACTCGGTCGCTAACTGATCGATCGGGAAACCACGGTGGAGCAGGATACCTTCATCACCGTCGATAAACGTGATTTTAGATTCACACGATGCGGTTGAAGTGAAACCCGGGTCAAAGGTAAATACGCCTTTTGATCCAAGACTACGAATATCAATAACATCCTGACCGAGCGTGCCTTTTAGCACATCCAGTTCAATAGCAGTATCACCGCCTAGGGTGATTTTTGCTTTAGCATCAGACATTTATGGTCTCCTTAGCGCCTTTATTGCTTAAGACTGCCGGGTGGGGATTTGCCTTCGGCTCGTGCCTGATTACGTTACCAGTTTGTTATGTTGCACACAGCTCTGCGTCAGCGGAAATTGCAGGGTACAGAGCAAAGGCGCTTGATGGTACGTCTTCAGCCTACGACGAAACAGCAGCAAATCAGCGTTTTAGCAGTCCGAATTTGAAAATCTGTATACCACTAATAACTGTCCTGATTACATCGGTCAATACCATCACACTGTTGCATAACTTATTCTCAGGTGAAAGAGTGACCCCATAACTTTTGAGCATTATTGCATTTATCTGGTAATGGTTGTAACAAGAATGTTTAATATTTGTCAAATCAGGTGATTAAAATTTAAAATAATGTTGTTATCGTGACATCGATCACTGTTCAGGACAAAACCCGACAAACTATATGTAGGTTAATTGTAATGATTTTGTGAACGTCCTATACTGCCGCCAGGTCTCCGGAACACCCTGCAATCCCGAGCCACCCAGCGTTGTTTGGTCACGTTTTAGCTCTTGAAAAGGGGTTTTATCATGACCACAGGTTATAGAAAGGACGCTGTCTGACCCGCAAGCAGACCGGAGGAAGGAAACAATAAGAACAGCATGTGGGCGTTATTCATGGTAAGAAATGTGAAAAAACAAAGACCTGTCAATCTGGATCTGCAAACGATCCGGTTCCCAATCACGGCGATAGCGTCCATTCTCCATCGCGTATCCGGTGTGATCACCTTCGTGGCGGTCGGGATTCTGCTTTGGTTGCTGGGCACCAGCCTTTCCTCTCCCGAAGGTTTCCTCACTGCGGCATCCATTATGGATAGCTTCTTCGTGAAATTCATTATGTGGGGCATTCTGACCGCATTGGCTTATCACGCAGTGGTCGGTATCCGCCACCTGATGATGGATTTTGGTCACCTGGAAGAAACCCTCGAAGTAGGGACACGCTCCGCCAAGATTTCTTTTGTTATTACTGTCGTGCTTTCACTTCTCGCAGGAGTCCTCGTATGGTAAGCAACGCCTCAGCACTGGGACGCAACGGCGTACATGACTTCATTCTGGTTCGTGCTACCGCCATCGTTCTGACCCTTTACATCATCTATATGGTCGGCTTTTTTGCCACCACCGGTGAAATTTCCTGGGAAGTCTGGACGGGCTTTTTCTCCTCCGCATTCACTAAAGTCTTCACCCTGTTAGCCCTCGTCTCTATTCTGATTCACGCTTGGATCGGTATGTGGCAGGTGTTGACGGACTACGTTAAGCCGCTGGCTGTACGCTTAGTTCTGCAACTGGTTATCGTTGTCGCGCTGGTGGCTTACGTTCTTTATGGATTTGTTGTGGTGTGGGGTGTGTAATGAAATTGCCTGTAAGAGAATTTGATGCAGTTGTGATTGGTGCCGGTGGCGCAGGTATGCGCGCGGCGCTGCAAATTTCCCAGAGCGGCCAGACTTGTGCGCTGCTCTCCAAAGTGTTCCCTACCCGTTCCCATACCGTTTCCGCCCAGGGTGGCATCACCGTGGCGCTCGGTAATACCCATGAAGATAACTGGGAATGGCATATGTATGACACGGTGAAAGGCTCCGATTATATCGGTGACCAGGACGCCATCGAATATATGTGTAAGACCGGCCCGGAAGCGATTCTGGAACTGGACCATATGGGCCTGCCGTTCTCCCGTCTGGAAGATGGCACCATCTATCAGCGTCCGTTTGGTGGCCAGTCGAAAAACTTCGGCGGCGAGCAGGCGGCACGTACAGCGGCAGCAGCTGACCGTACCGGCCACGCGCTGTTGCACACGCTTTATCAGCAAAACCTGAAAAACCACACCACCATTTTCTCCGAGTGGTATGCGCTGGATCTGGTGAAAAACGAAGATGGCGCGGTGGTCGGTTGTACCGCACTGAGCATTGAAACCGGTGAAGTTGTTTACTTCAAAGCCCGAGCGACCGTACTGGCAACCGGTGGTGCTGGCCGTATCTATCAGTCGACTACCAACGCCCACATCAATACCGGTGACGGCGTCGGGATGGCTATTCGCGCTGGCGTGCCGGTGCAGGATATGGAAATGTGGCAGTTCCACCCGACCGGTATCGCCGGGGCTGGGGTTCTGGTGACAGAAGGCTGTCGCGGTGAGGGCGGTTATCTGCTGAACAAACACGGCGAGCGCTTTATGGAGCGTTATGCCCCGAATGCTAAAGACCTTGCGGGTCGTGACGTGGTGGCGCGTTCCATCATGATCGAAATCCGTGAAGGCCGCGGCTGTGACGGCCCGTGGGGCCCACACGCTAAGCTGAAACTGGACCATCTGGGTAAAGAAGTTCTGGAATCCCGTCTGCCGGGCATCCTGGAACTCTCCCGTACCTTCGCTCACGTCGACCCGGTGAAAGAGCCAATCCCGGTTATCCCAACCTGCCACTATATGATGGGCGGTATCCCGACCAAAGTAACCGGTCAGGCGCTGACCGTGAATGAGCAGGGTGAAGACGTGGTGATTCCTGGCCTGTTCGCGGTGGGTGAAATTGCCTGCGTATCGGTACACGGTGCCAACCGTCTGGGCGGTAACTCGTTGCTTGACCTGGTGGTCTTTGGCCGTGCTGTCGGCCTGCATCTGCAGGAGTCGATTGCCGAGCAGGGCGAACTGCGCGATGCGACCGAGGCTGAAATTGATGCCTCCCTTGAGCGTCTCAACCGCTGGAACGGCAACCGTGATGGTGAAGATCCGGTCGAAATCCGCAAAGCGCTGCAAGAGTGTATGCAGCACAACTTCTCGGTATTCCGCGAAGGTGATGCGATGGCCAAAGGTCTTGAGCAGCTGAAAGCGATCCGCGAGCGTCTGAAAAATGCGCGTCTGGATGATACATCCAGCGAGTTCAACACTCAGCGCGTAGAGTGCCTGGAGCTGGATAACCTGATGGAAACCGCCTACGCCACTGCGGTCTCTGCAAACTTCCGTACCGAAAGCCGCGGCGCGCATAGCCGCTTCGACTTCCCGGATCGTGACGATGCGAACTGGCTGTGTCATTCCCTGTATCTGCCAGAATCGGAATCCATGACGCGTCGTAGCGTCAATATGGAACCGAAACTGCGTCCGGCATTCCCGCCGAAGATTCGTACTTATTAATGCGGAGACAGGAATATGAAACTCGAGTTCTCAGTTTATCGTTATAACCCGGACGTAGACGATGCTCCGCATATGCAGGATTACACCCTGGAAGCGGAAGAAGGTCGTGACATGATGCTGCTCGATGCCCTGATGCAGCTGAAAGAAAAAGACCCGTCTCTCTCTTTTCGTCGTTCATGCCGTGAAGGGGTCTGTGGCTCCGATGGTCTGAACATGAACGGTAAAAATGGTCTGGCGTGTATTACGCCGATCTCCGCGCTGAATCAGCCGGGTAAGAAAATTGTTATCCGTCCGCTGCCCGGTCTGCCGGTTATCCGCGATTTGGTTGTAGACATGGGGCAATTCTATGCACAATATGAGAAGATTAAGCCTTACTTGTTGAATAATGGGCAAAATCCTCCGGCTCGTGAGCATCTTCAGATGCCAGAGCAGCGGGAAAAACTCGATGGCCTGTACGAGTGTATTCTGTGCGCATGTTGTTCAACGTCTTGCCCGTCGTTCTGGTGGAACCCGGACAAGTTTATCGGCCCGGCCGGTCTGCTGGCTGCGTATCGCTTCCTGATCGACAGCCGCGATACCGAAACCGAGAGCCGCCTGGAAGGGTTAAGCGATGCTTTCAGCGTATTCCGCTGTCACAGCATTATGAACTGCGTCAGTGTATGTCCGAAGGGGCTGAACCCGACGCGCGCTATCGGCCATATTAAGTCGATGCTGCTCCATCGTAGTGCGTAAGTAGTCGTTGTTGCCAGATGGCGACGTAAACGTCTTATCCGGCCTACGGGGTACGTACCTTGTAGGCCAGATAAGCGCAGCGCCATCAGGCTGAAGAGATAGCAGGAAACCTCTAAAAACTGCCATACGAATAGTGATAATCGACATGTTCAGCGTCACACAGTCGCTGCCTGAACAAGGAAGATTATTAGACAGTTTTTAAAGGTTCCTTCGCGGACGCAGAAGCCACAACTCGTCCGTAAAGAGTGAACCCCGGCACGTACAATCCATGTGCGTGGTAGTTTCTACGGCGAAATAAGCATATAAATGCTTAAGGGATCACGATGCAGAACGGCGCAATGAAAGCCTGGCTGGACTCTTCTTACCTCTCTGGTTCAAACCAGAGCTGGATAGAACAGCTCTATGAAGACTTCTTAACCGATCCTGACTCTGTTGACGCCAACTGGCGTTCTATGTTCCAGCAGTTACCTGGCACCGGAGTCAAACCGGATCAATTTCATTCGAAAACGCGTGATTATTTCCGTCGACTGGCGAAGGATGCCTCACGTTACACTTCTTCGATTTCCGACCCTGATACCAATGTGAAGCAGGTTAAAGTCCTGCAGCTCATCAACGCATATCGCTTCCGCGGTCACCAGCATGCGAATCTCGATCCGCTGGGACTGTGGAAGCAAGAGAAAGTGGCGGATCTCGATCCTGCATACCACGATCTGACCGAGGCCGATTTCCAGGAAAGCTATAACGTAGGTTCTTTTGCCATCGGCAAAGACACGATGAAACTGGGCGAGCTGATTGCCGCGCTCAAACAAACCTACTGCGGCGCTATCGGCGCGGAATACATGCACATTACCTCTACCGAAGAAAAACGCTGGATTCAGCAGCGTATTGAATCGGTGGCAGGTAAAGCCAGCTTTACCGCTGAAGAGAAGAAACGTTTCTTAACCGAGCTGACGGCAGCTGAAGGTCTGGAACGCTATCTCGGCGCGAAATTCCCGGGGGCAAAACGCTTCTCGCTGGAAGGCGGCGATGCGCTGATCCCGATGCTTAAAGAGATGATCCGTCACGCTGGCAAAAGCGGCACCCGCGAAGTGGTGCTGGGCATGGCGCACCGCGGTCGTCTGAACGTGTTGGTTAACGTTCTGGGTAAAAAACCGCAGGACCTGTTCGACGAATTCGCGGGCAAACATAAAGAACACCTCGGCACCGGCGACGTGAAGTACCATATGGGCTTCTCTTCCGACATGGAAACCGAAGGGGGTCTGGTACACCTTGCGTTGGCGTTTAACCCGTCGCACCTCGAAATCGTCAGCCCGGTTGTTATCGGCTCCGTGCGCGCTCGTCTGGATCGCCTCGATGAACCGAGCAGCAATAAAGTGCTGCCGATTACTATCCATGGCGATGCCGCGGTGACCGGTCAGGGCGTGGTTCAGGAGACCCTGAACATGTCCAAGGCGCGCGGCTACGAAGTGGGTGGTACCGTACGTATCGTTATCAACAACCAGGTGGGCTTCACGACGTCGAATCCGCTGGATGCGCGTTCTACGCCATACTGTACCGATATCGGTAAAATGGTTCAGGCACCTATCTTCCACGTTAACGCGGATGACCCGGAAGCGGTTGCTTTCGTTACCCGCCTGGCGCTGGATTTCCGCAATACCTTCAAACGCGATGTCTTTATCGACCTGGTGTGCTACCGCCGTCACGGCCATAACGAAGCCGACGAGCCGAGTGCAACCCAGCCGCTGATGTACCAGAAAATTAAAAAGCATCCGACTCCGCGCAAAATCTATGCCGACAAACTTGAGCAGGACAAAGTGTCGACCCTGGAAGATGCGACCGAGCTGGTCAACCTCTACCGTGACGCGCTGGATGCCGGCGAATGTGTGGTTGAGGAATGGCGTCCGATGAACCTGCATTCCTTTACCTGGTCACCGTATCTCAACCACGAGTGGGATGAGAACTACCCAAGTAAAGTTGAGATGAAACGTCTGCAGGAGCTGGCTAAGCGCATCAGCACCGTACCAGACAGCATCGAAATGCAGTCTCGTGTGGCGAAGATTTATGGTGACCGCCAGGCGATGGCTGCCGGCGAGAAGCTGTTCGACTGGGGCGGCGCGGAAAACCTGGCCTACGCCACGTTGGTTGACGAAGGCATTCCAATTCGTCTGTCCGGTGAGGACTCCGGCCGCGGTACGTTCTTCCACCGCCACTCGGTGATTCATAACCAGGTGAACGGTTCAACCTATACCCCGCTGCAGCATGTGCATAACGGCCAGGAGCATTTCAAAGTCTGGGACTCCGTGCTCTCTGAAGAAGCGGTCCTGGCGTTTGAATACGGCTATGCCACTGCAGAACCGCGCACGCTGACTATCTGGGAAGCGCAGTTTGGCGATTTTGCTAACGGTGCTCAGGTGGTTATCGACCAGTTCATCAGCTCCGGCGAGCAGAAGTGGGGTCGTATGTGTGGCCTGGTCATGCTGCTGCCACACGGCTACGAAGGTCAGGGTCCGGAGCACTCCTCCGCGCGTCTGGAACGTTATCTGCAACTGTGTGCTGAACAGAATATGCAGGTTTGCGTACCGTCAACCCCGGCTCAGGTTTACCACATGCTGCGTCGTCAGGCGCTGCGCGGTATGCGCCGTCCGCTGGTGGTGATGTCGCCGAAGTCTCTGCTGCGTCATCCGCTGGCGGTATCCAGCCTGGATGAACTGGCGAATGGCACCTTCCAGCCGGCTATCGGTGAAATCGACGATCTCGACCCGAAAGCCGTGAAGCGTGTTGTCCTGTGCTCTGGTAAGGTTTATTACGATTTGCTGGAACAGCGTCGTAAGAACGACCAAAAGAACGTCGCTATCGTGCGCGTAGAGCAGCTCTATCCATTCCCGCATCAGGCGGTGCAGGAAGCGCTGAAGCCTTACGCTCATGTGCATGATTTTGTCTGGTGTCAGGAAGAACCGCTCAACCAGGGCGCGTGGTACTGCAGCCAGCATCACTTCCGCGAAGTGATTCCGTTTGGGGCCTCTCTGCGTTACGCAGGCCGCCCGGCCTCCGCCTCTCCGGCGGTAGGGTATATGTCCGTTCACCAGAAACAGCAACAAGATCTGGTCAATGACGCGCTGAACGTCGATTAATTAAAGGATACATAATGAGTAGCGTAGATATTCTGGTTCCCGATCTGCCTGAGTCCGTAGCTGACGCGACGGTTGCGACCTGGCATAAAAAACCGGGCGATAGCGTCCAGCGTGATGAAGTGCTGGTGGAAATCGAAACTGACAAAGTGGTACTGGAAGTACCGGCTTCAGCGGACGGCATTCTGGATGCAGTGCTGGAAGATGAAGGTGCCACCGTACTTTCTCGCCAGATCCTCGGTCGCCTGCGTGAAGGCAACAGCGCAGGCAAAGAGTCCGCGGCGAAGGCTGATGCAAAAGAGTCCACCCCGGCTCAGCGTCAGCAGGCGTCTCTGGAAGAGCAGAGCAACGATGCCCTCAGCCCGGCTATTCGCCGTCTGCTGGCGGAACACAACCTTGATGCCAGTGCGATCAAAGGCACCGGCGTTGGCGGCCGTCTGACCCGTGAAGATGTTGAGAAACATCTGGCAGCAGCACCAGCTAAAGCTGAAGCGAAAGCACCGGCGGCAGCGGCAGCAGCGGCACCGGTTGCTCAACTGGGCCACCGTTCGGAAAAACGCGTTCCGATGACCCGCCTGCGCAAACGCGTAGCTGAGCGTCTGCTGGAAGCGAAAAACTCTACCGCCATGCTGACGACCTTCAACGAAGTCAACATGAAGCCGATTATGGATCTGCGCAAGCAGTACGGCGACGCGTTCGAAAAACGTCACGGCATCCGTCTGGGCTTTATGTCCTTCTACGTGAAAGCGGTCGTTGAAGCGCTGAAACGCTATCCGGAAGTGAACGCCTCCATCGACGGCGACGATGTGGTTTATCACAACTACTTCGACGTCAGCATGGCCGTATCTACACCTCGTGGTCTGGTGACACCGGTTCTGCGCGATGTTGATCTGCTGGGCATGGCGGATATCGAAAAGAATATTAAAGAGCTGGCAGTGAAAGGCCGCGACGGCAAGCTGACCGTAGAAGACCTGATCGGCGGTAACTTCACCATTACCAACGGCGGCGTCTTCGGTTCTCTGATGTCTACGCCAATCATCAACCCACCGCAGAGCGCCATTCTGGGTATGCATGCCATAAAAGACAGGCCGATGGCGGTCAATGGCAAGGTAGAAATTCTGCCGATGATGTACCTGGCACTCTCCTACGACCACCGTCTGATCGATGGACGTGAATCGGTAGGCTTCCTGGTTGCGATTAAAGAGCTGCTGGAAGACCCGACTCGTCTGCTGCTGGACGTGTAGTCAGCAAGTGTATGACCTACCGTAGGCCGGATAAGGCGTTTAGCCGCCATCCGGCGTTGATGAGATGCCTGATGGCGACGCTAGCGCGTCTTATCAGGCCTACAGGTTTAAAGATAATTATACCCTGAAGGATGGACTGAACACATGAACTTACATGAATATCAGGCAAAACAACTGTTTGCCCGCTATGGCTTACCGGCGCCGGTGGGTTATGCCTGTACTACTCCGCGCGAAGCAGAAGAAGCCGCTTCAAAAATCGGTGCGGGTCCGTGGGTAGTGAAATGTCAGGTTCACGCCGGTGGCCGCGGCAAAGCGGGCGGTGTGAAAGTAGTTAACAGCAAAGAAGACATTCGCGCATTTGCTGAACACTGGCTGGGCAAACGTCTGGTGACCTACCAGACAGACGCTAACGGCCAGCCGGTTAACCAGATTCTGGTTGAAGCAGCGACCGATATTGCCAAAGAGCTGTATCTGGGCGCGGTTGTTGACCGCAGCTCCCGTCGTGTGGTGTTTATGGCTTCCACCGAAGGCGGCGTGGAAATCGAAAAAGTGGCGGAAGAAACCCCGCACCTGATCCACAAAATTGCTATCGACCCGCTGGCAGGCCCGATGCCTTACCAGGGCCGCGAGCTGGCGTTCAAACTGGGCCTGGAAGGTAAGCAGGTTCAGCAGTTCACCAAAATCTTTATGGGCCTGGCGAACATTTTCCTTGAGCGCGATCTGGCGCTGATCGAAATTAACCCGCTGGTTATCACTAAGCAGGGTGACCTGATTTGCCTCGACGGCAAACTGGGTGCTGACGGCAACGCACTGTTCCGCCAGCCGGATCTGCGTGAAATGCGTGACCAGTCTCAGGAAGACCCGCGTGAAGCTCAGGCTGCACAGTGGGAACTGAACTACGTTGCGCTGGACGGCAACATCGGTTGTATGGTCAACGGCGCAGGCCTGGCGATGGGTACCATGGACATCGTTAAACTGCACGGCGGCGAACCGGCTAACTTCCTTGACGTTGGCGGCGGCGCAACCAAAGAGCGCGTGACCGAAGCGTTCAAAATCATCCTTTCCGACAGCAATGTTAAAGCTGTACTGGTTAACATCTTCGGCGGTATCGTCCGTTGCGACCTGATCGCTGACGGCATCATCGGTGCGGTCGCAGAAGTTGGCGTAAACGTGCCTGTTGTCGTTCGTCTGGAAGGGAACAACGCCGAACTGGGCGCGAAGAAACTGGCTGACAGCGGCCTGAATATTATTGCAGCGAAAAGTCTGACGGACGCAGCACAGCAGGTTGTTGCCGCAGTGGAGGGGAAATAATGTCCATTTTAATCGATAAAAACACCAAGGTTATCTGCCAGGGCTTTACCGGTAGCCAGGGGACTTTCCACTCTGAACAAGCGATCGCTTACGGCACTCAAATGGTCGGCGGTGTTACGCCGGGTAAAGGCGGTACGACTCACCTGGGCCTGCCGGTGTTCAACACCGTCCGTGAAGCTGTTGATGCCACTGGCGCGACGGCGACCGTGATTTATGTTCCGGCTCCGTTCTGTAAAGACTCCATCCTGGAAGCTATCGATGCAGGCATTAAGCTTATCATCACCATCACTGAAGGTATCCCGACGCTGGATATGCTGACGGTGAAAGTGAAGCTGGATGAAGCTGGCGTGCGTATGATCGGCCCGAACTGCCCGGGCGTTATCACCCCAGGCGCTTGCAAAATCGGCATCATGCCGGGTCACATTCACCAGCCGGGTAAAGTGGGTATCGTTTCCCGTTCCGGTACGCTGACCTATGAAGCGGTTAAGCAGACTACTGACTACGGTTTCGGCCAGTCTACCTGCGTAGGTATCGGCGGCGACCCGATTCCGGGTTCTAACTTCATCGATATCCTGAAGCTGTTCCAGGAAGACCCGCAGACTGAAGCGATCGTGATGATCGGTGAGATCGGCGGCAGCGCTGAAGAAGAAGCTGCAGCCTACATCAAAGATCATGTGACCAAGCCGGTTGTGGGTTACATCGCCGGTGTTACCGCGCCGAAAGGTAAGCGTATGGGCCACGCAGGCGCCATTATCGCAGGCGGTAAAGGTACTGCTGATGAGAAATTTGCTGCGCTGGAAGCGGCGGGCGTGAAAACCGTTCGTAGCCTGGCGGATATCGGCGAAGCGCTGAAATCAATCATTAAGTAAACCCTCTCTGCTCGCACTGAGCAGTTAAATGTCAGATTTCGACATGGTTGGCCACCGTCAGGTGGCCTTTTTTATGCCTGTCGTTTCCCGCAGCTGCAACGGTACTCTGGGCTCAGCCTCGCGATAGCGGGCCTTATCCTTTAAGAAAAACCATTCCTATTGTATTGATTTAACACCTATTTTTTATAAATAATAGAAAGCTATTTTTCGGCAGGGAAGGGAATGATTCTCACTGCTATTTTTTGCTAGAAAATGAAAAGATAAAAATGATGATTTAATTGATGCTATCTATCAGGAAAAATACTGTGAAGCGTCTAACATTAATCAGATCGCTATTTTTTTTAACGTGATACGGCTTAAAGTTAAATCATATTACCTATACTTCTCATATCTCTCTTTTTAGTAACCATTACCGGTGTATTTTAAACATCTATTTAACATTAGTTTCACCATTATTCTTTGTTGGGATACATAATTAACATGAATGGGAAAAATTGATTTATATCAATACTTAAAGCTTGGAAAAAACCACAAAAAAACGTTAAATTGTCGCCAATCAAATTGGCCTAAATCAGGTATTTTCGCTATATATTGATCACCGTCGTAAATGTAAAAAGGATTCAATAAAATCCTGTTTATTGTAAGGTTATTGCGGCGTAATATATTGGGGAATCAATTGGTTTTTTCGTTAACGTATTTGTAACCTTTGCGAGGGACTGTTTCATCTGGCGACGAAACGGTAACGAAGCGGGAAGCAAGTTATTTTGTATTGGGGCATGCGTGTGACCCTTTCTAACGGGGTTCACTCTCGGAGTCTTCATGCGATGAGCAAGGAGTCATGATGTTAGATATAGTCGAACTGTCGCGCTTACAGTTTGCCTTGACCGCGATGTACCACTTCCTTTTTGTGCCACTGACGCTCGGTATGGCGTTCCTGCTGGCCATCATGGAAACGGTCTACGTCCTTTCCGGCAAACAGATTTATAAAGATATGACCAAGTTCTGGGGCAAGTTGTTTGGTATCAACTTTGCGCTGGGTGTAGCAACCGGGTTGACCATGGAGTTCCAGTTCGGGACAAACTGGTCCTATTACTCTCACTATGTGGGCGATATCTTCGGTGCGCCGCTGGCCATTGAAGGTCTGATGGCCTTCTTCCTCGAATCTACCTTTGTAGGTCTGTTCTTCTTCGGTTGGGATCGTCTGGGTAAAGTTCAGCACATGGCCGTGACCTGGCTGGTGGCTCTGGGCTCCAACCTGTCGGCATTGTGGATCCTCGTCGCTAACGGCTGGATGCAGAACCCGATCGCATCGGATTTCAACTTCGAAACCATGCGTATGGAAATGGTCAGCTTCTCCGAACTGGTTCTGAACCCGGTTGCTCAGGTGAAATTCGTGCATACCGTCGCATCTGGTTATGTCTGCGGCGCGATGTTCGTTCTGGGTATCAGCTCCTACTATATGCTGCGCGGTCGTGACTTCGCTTTCGCTAAACGCTCCTTTGCCATTGCTGCCAGCTTCGGTATGGCGGCGATTCTCTCCGTTATCGTGCTGGGTGATGAATCCGGTTACGAAATGGGTGACGTGCAGAAAACTAAACTTGCGGCCATCGAAGCCGAATGGGAAACACAGCCTGCTCCGGCTGCCTTTACCCTGTTTGGTATTCCGGACCAGGATGCGCAAACCAACCACTTTGCCATTCAGATTCCTTACGCGCTGGGCATTATTGCCACTCGCTCCGTGGACACGCCGGTTATTGGTCTGAAAGACCTGCTGGCCCAGCACGAAGCGCGTATCCGTAACGGGATGAAGGCCTACACTCTGCTCGAAGAGCTGCGCTCTGGCTCAACCGATCAGGCTGTACGTGATGAATTCAACCACGTGAAGAAAGATCTGGGTTACGGTCTGCTGCTGAAACGCTATACCCCGAACGTCTCTGACGCGACGGAAGCGCAGATTGCCATGGCGACGAAGGACTCTATTCCTCGCGTGGCCCCACTGTACTTCGCGTTCCGTATCATGGTGGCCTGCGGCATCCTGATGCTCGGTATCATCGCGGCGTCCTTCTGGACCGTTATCCGTAACCAGATTGGCGAGAAGAAATGGCTGCTGCGCATTGCGCTGTACTCGATTCCTCTGCCGTGGATTGCTATCGAATCCGGTTGGTTCGTAGCGGAATATGGCCGCCAGCCGTGGGCGATAGGTGAGGTACTGCCTACGGCGGTAGCAAACTCGTCCCTGACAGCGGGTGACCTGATCTTCTCGATGCTGCTGATTTGCGGTCTGTACACCCTGTTCCTGGTCGCGGAGCTGTATCTGATGTTCAAATTCGCACGCCGTGGACCAAGCAGCCTGAAAACCGGTCGCTACCACTACGAGCAGTCTTCCACGACTACTCAGCCGGCACGCTAAGACAGGAGTCGTCAAATGATCGATTATGAAGTATTGCGTTTAATCTGGTGGCTACTGATCGGTATTCTGCTGATTGGTTTCGCCGTCACCGATGGTTTCGACATGGGGGTGGGCATGCTCACCCGCTTCCTCGGTCGTAATGACACCGAGCGTCGAATCATGATTAACTCCATCGCTCCGCACTGGGACGGAAACCAGGTGTGGCTGATCACCGCCGGTGGCGCGCTGTTTGCGGCCTGGCCAACGGTCTATGCCGCAGCGTTCTCCGGCTTCTATGTGGCGATGATTCTGGTACTGGCGTCGTTGTTCTTCCGTCCGGTGGGTTTTGACTACCGCTCGAAGATTGAAGATACCCGCTGGCGTAACATGTGGGACTGGGGCATCTTCATCGGTAGCTTCGTACCGCCGCTGGTGATTGGCGTCGCGTTCGGTAACCTGCTGCAGGGCGTGCCGTTCCATATGGATGAATATATGCGCCTGTTCTACACCGGCAATTTCTTCCAGCTGCTGAATCCGTTTGGTCTGCTGGCCGGTATTGTTAGCGTGGCGATGATCCTGACTCAGGGTGCTACCTATCTGCAGATGCGTACCGTCGGTGAACTGCACCTGCGTGCTCGCGCCACCTCGCAGGTTGCGGCACTGGTGACGATGGTTTGCTTCCTGCTGGCTGGTGTCTGGGTGGTATACGGTATCGACGGTTATGTTGTCACTTCGGCTATCGACCACTCTGCGCCGTCTAACCCGCTGACGAAAGAAGTCGTACGTCAGGCCGGTGCATGGTTAGTGAACTTCAATAATATGCCTTCGCTGTGGGCTATCCCTGCGCTGGGCGTCGTATTGCCGCTGTTGACTATCCTGACCTCGCGGATGGAGAAGGGCGCCCTGGCGTTTGTTTCCTCTTCCATTACGCTGGCGTGCATCATCCTGACTGCGGGTATCGCTATGTTCCCGTTCATTATGCCGTCCAGCACGATGATGAACGTTAGCCTGACCATGTGGGATGCGACCTCCAGCCAGATGACGCTGAACCTGATGACCTACGTGGCGATTGTCTTTGTGCCGATTATTCTGGGCTACACCACCTGGTGTTACTGGAAGATGTTCGGGCGTATCACTCGCGAAGACATCGAAAAGAACACCCATTCGTTGTATTAAGGTAAGGAGCTAGATATGTGGTATTTCGCATGGATTTTGGGAACGCTTCTTGCCTGTGCCTTTGGGGTTATCACCGCGTTAGCGCTTGAGCACGTGGAAACGACCAAAGCAGGTAAAGAAGAACACTGATGAGTATTATCGCGATGCGATATACGAAATCATTCGGGTTGCATCGAGGCGGCAAGTCAGTCAAACCCCAGGCGCTTACACGAGTAAGTGGCTGGGGTGAGCAGGCGAAGCCAACAAAAAGGCAAAGTGAATGATAAAGTATTTGTATGCGATGATGGACAAGCGCCCGTTAAGGGCGCTTTCCTTATTGATGGCTCTGCTGCTGGCAGGCTGCATTTTCTGGGACCCGTCGCGCTTTGCGGCAAAGACCAGTGAGCTGGAGATCTGGCATGGTTTCCTGCTGATGTGGGCCGTTTGTGCCGGCGTTATCCACGGCGTGGGCTTCCGCCCGCAGGCCATCCACTGGCAAGGGATTTTTTGTCCACTTATCGCTGATATTGTCCTCATTACGGGGCTGTTTTTTTTCTTCTTTTGAAAGAGAAGAGAATAAGAGAACTCTGTTAACCTCATGGGCTTGCATAAGCCCATAAAAATTTACTCGCTGTTTACTTTCCCCCATTCCAAACCACGTTCCCCGCGCGTATAGTAGCGAAGTTTGAAAGCACTAATCTTTTTTTGCATTACCGGGATGTAAAGTGAATACAACGCTGTTTCGATGGCCGGTTCGTGTCTACTATGAAGATACCGATGCCGGTGGTGTGGTTTACCACGCCAGTTACGTCGCTTTTTATGAAAGAGCACGCACAGAGATGCTGCGCCACCATCACTTCAGTCAGCAGGTTTTGCTGGCTGAACGAGTTGCCTTCGTGGTTCGCAAAATGACGCTGGAATATTTTGCGCCCGCCAGACTCGACGACATGCTCGAAATCCAGACGGAAATCACCTCGATGAGAGGCACCTCTTTGGTTTTCACGCAGCGAATCGTCAACGCAGAGAATACAGTTTTGAATGAAGCTGAGGTTCTCATTGTGTGCGTTGATCCACTCTTAATGAAGCCTCGTGCGCTTCCCAAGTCTATTGTCGCGGAGTTTAAGCAGTGACTGACATGAATATCCTTGATTTGTTCCTGAAGGCGAGCCTTCTGGTTAAACTTATCATGTTGATTTTGATTGGTTTTTCTATCGCTTCCTGGGCCATTATTATTCAGAGAACGCGCATCCTCAACACGGCAAGCCGCGAGGCGGAAGCCTTTGAAGACAAGTTCTGGTCGGGCATTGAGCTTTCTCGCCTGTATCAGGAAAGCCAGGGGCGTCGCGATAATCTGGTCGGGTCGGAACAAATTTTCTACAGTGGTTTCAAAGAGTTTGCTCGTCTGCACCGTGCTAACAGCCATGCGCCAGAAGCGGTGGTTGAAGGGGCATCACGCGCTATGCGTATCTCAATGAACCGTGAGCTGGAAACGCTGGAAACGCACATTCCGTTCCTCGGGACCGTGGGTTCCATCAGCCCGTATATCGGTCTGTTCGGTACCGTCTGGGGGATCATGCACGCCTTTATCGCACTGGGTGCGGTAAAACAGGCCACCCTGCAGATGGTTGCTCCGGGTATTGCAGAAGCGCTGATCGCCACGGCAATCGGTCTGTTCGCGGCAATTCCGGCGGTTATGGCCTACAACCGTCTGAACCAACGTGTGAACAAACTTGAACTGAACTACGACAACTTTATGGAAGAGTTCACCGCGATTCTGCACCGTCAGGCGTTTACCAGCAGCGAAAGCAATAAGGGGTAAGCCATGGCCAGAGCACGTGGACGCGGACGTCGCGAACTGAAGTCCGAGATCAACATCGTTCCGCTGCTGGATGTCTTGTTGGTGCTGTTGCTGATCTTTATGGCGACGGCGCCGATCATTACGCAGAGCGTAGAGGTCGACCTGCCGGATGCGACGGAATCACAAGCGGTCAAAAGTAATGATGATCCGCCGGTGATCGTTGAAGTTTCCGGAGTAGGGCAGTACAGCGTAAAGGTTGGCCCGGAAACGCTGTCGCAGCTGCCGCCGGAGCAGGTTATTGCCGAAGCGAAACGCCGACTTGAGGCGAACGAGAAAACGGTGTTCCTGATCGGCGGTGCGAAAGACGTACCTTACGATGAAATTATTAAAGCGCTTAACCTGTTGCATAGCGCAGGGGTTAAATCGGTTGGCTTAATGACCAAGCCTATTTAATCGCTTCGGGTATGTGCGCCCGCCGGGCCGTTGGCTGCGAGAATAACAGTCTCGTGGCCAGCGAGAGTCGCGGGAACAGGTGAACAGTTTTTGGGAACCGATAGTGTCAAAGGCAACCGAACAAAACGACAAGCTTAAACGAGCGATCATAGTTTCAGTCGCGCTGCACATCATTCTGATCGCGCTGCTGATCTGGAGTTCGTTCGACGAGCATCTGGATGCCTCAGCCGGCGGCGGTGGAGGTTCTTCTATTGATGCGGTGATGGTTGATCCTGGGGCGGTGGTAAATAACTACAACCGTCAGCAGCAGCAACAGGCCAGCTCGCGCCGCGCCGCTGAGCAGCGCGAAAAGCAGGCTCAGCAGCAGGCCGAAGAACTGCGTGAAAAGCAGGCCGCGGAGCAGGAACGTCTGAAGCAGCTTGAGCAGGATCGTCTGCAGGCGCAGGAAGCGGCTAAAGAAGCGAAAGAACAGCAGAAGCAAGCCGAAGAAGCGGCGGAGAAAGCGGCAGCTGCGGCGAAAGCCAAAGCGGATTCTCAGGCGAAAGAAGCGCAGGAAGCGGCAGCAAAAGCTGCGGCTGATGCGAAGGCGAAAGCAGATGCTCAGGCGAAAGTGGCGGAAGCCGCGGCAGCCAAAGCCGCCGCTGATGCGAAGAAACAGGCCGAAGCAGAAGCGGCGAAAGCGGCTGCGGATGCTCAGAAAAAAGCTGAAGCTGTAGCGGCGAAAGCCGCCGCGGATGCCGCGAAAAAAGCGCAGCAGCAGGCTGAGAAACAAGCTCAGCAAGAAGCGGCTAAACAGGCAGCGGCTGAGAAGGCTGCCGCCGAGAAGGCAGCAGAAAAAGCAGCGGCGCAAAAAGCAGCTTCTGAAAAAGCGGCAGCAGAAAAAGCCGCCGCGGCAGAAAAAGCAGCCGCCGATAAAGCGGAAAAAGCAGCAGCAGCCAAAGCTGCGGCAGCGGAAAAAGCCGCCGCGGATAAGGCCGCTAAAGCCGCCGCAGCAAAAGCAGCCGCAGCGAAAAAAGCGGCGGCAGCGAAAGATGCTGACGGCGTAGATGACCTGCTTGGCGACCTGAGCTCAGGTAAGAATGCGCCGAAAGGTGGCAGTGCCAAAGGCCAGGGACAGCCAGCTAATGCAGCAGGCACGTCGGGTAGCAATGGTGGGGCATCTGGAGCAGATATTAGCGCCTATGCTTCGCAAATCCGGAATGCTATTCAGAGCAAGTTGTATGGTGCAGATTTGTATGCAGGTAAGTCTTGCGTGTTGCATATCAAGCTAGGATCTGATGGTCAATTGCTTGATGTTCAACAGGAAGGTGGGGATCCGGCGCTTTGCCAGGCTGCGGTAACCGCAGCGAAGACAGCCCGTATTCCTAAACCGCCTAGCCAGGCTGTTTATGAGAAAATTAAAGATGCCAAACTGGACTTTAAACTGTAATAGTTTTCCCCGTGGATACGGGGAAAAACAATATAGGGTAGTCACCGGGTTTTGGTAGTTTTGTGTATTTGAGTTTGTTAACATTCTGCTAAATTATCGTGGGCTTTCCGCCCGGATAAGGGAGATATGATGAAGCAGGCATTACGAGTAGCATTTGGTTTTTTAATGCTGTGGGCGGCTGTGCTGCACGCAGAAGTACGTATCGAGATCACCCAAGGGGTGGACTCGGCACGCCCGATCGGTGTCGTACCGTTCCAGTGGGCAGGGCCGGGTGCTGCACCTGAGGATATTGGCGGTGTCGTGGCGGCTGACTTGCGTAACAGCGGTAAGTTTAATCCACTGGATCGCTCACGCCTGCCTCAACAACCGGGGACAGCGCAAGAGGTCCAACCCGCAGCCTGGTCTGCATTGGGCATTGATGCGGTCGTTGTCGGTCAGGTGACGGGTAACCCGGACGGTTCGTACAACGTTGCTTACCAGCTGGTCGATACCGGCGGTGCACCGGGGACGATTCTGGCTCAGAACTCTTATAAGGTCACTAAACAGTACCTGCGCTATGCGGCACACACCGCCAGCGATGCGGTATTTGAGAAGCTGACATCGATTAAGGGCGCCTTCCGTACCCGTATTGCTTACGTTGTACAGACCAACGGCGGTCAGTTCCCGTATGAGCTGCGCGTATCTGATTATGATGGCTACAACCAGTTTGTTGTCCACCGTTCACCACAGCCGCTGATGTCTCCGGCATGGTCTCCGGATGGTTCAAAACTGGCTTACGTGACCTTCGAAAGCGGTCGTTCTGCGCTGGTGGTTCAGACCCTGGCTAACGGCGCGGTACGTCAGATTGCCTCCTTCCCGCAGCATAACGGGGCACCGGCCTTCTCGCCGGACGGTAGCAAACTGGCTTTCGCACTGTCGAAAACCGGTAGCCTGAACCTGTATGTGATGGATCTGGGCTCTGGTCAGATTCGCCAGGTGACCAATGGTCGCAGCAACAACACCGAACCAAGCTGGTTCCCGGACAGTCAGAACCTGGCCTTTACGTCTGACCAGGCCGGTCGTCCGCAGGTGTATAAAGTCAGCGTCGGCGGCGGTACTCCGCAACGTATTTCCTGGGAAGGTTCTCAGAACCAGGATGCGGATGTCAGCAGCGACGGTAAATTTATGGTAATGGTTAGCTCGAATAACGGGCAGCAGCACATTGCCAAACAAGATCTGGTAGCGGGTGGCGTACAAGTTCTGTCGTCAACGTTCCTGGATGAAACGCCAAGTCTGGCACCTAACGGCACTATGGTAATCTACAGCTCTTCTCAGGGGATGGGATCCGTGCTGAATCTGGTTTCTACAGATGGGCGTTTCAAAGCGCGTCTTCCGGCGACTGATGGACAGGTAAAATTCCCTGCCTGGTCTCCGTATCTGTGATAATAAATAATTGATTATTAAAGGAATCAAAGAAATGCAACTGAACAAAGTGCTGAAAGGGCTGATGATCGCTCTGCCGGTTATGGCAATCGCGGCGTGTTCTTCTAACAAGAACGCCAGCAACGACCAGAGCGGTGAAGGCATGCTGGGTGCCGGCACTGGTATGGATGCTAACGCTAACGGTGGCAACATGTCTTCCGAAGAGCAAGCTCGTCTGCAAATGCAGCAGCTGCAGCAGAACAACATCGTTTACTTCGATCTGGACAAGTACGATATCCGTTCTGATTTCGCAGCAATGCTGGATGCGCATGCTAACTTCCTGCGTAGCAACCCATCCTACAAAGTGACTGTTGAAGGCCACGCGGATGAACGCGGTACGCCGGAATACAACATCGCTCTGGGTGAGCGTCGTGCTAACGCCGTTAAGATGTATCTGCAGGGC
Organism: Klebsiella sp. I138; assembly: GCF_051131765.1. NCBI lineage: Bacteria > Pseudomonadati > Pseudomonadota > Gammaproteobacteria > Enterobacterales > Enterobacteriaceae > Klebsiella > Klebsiella sp. I138. Next base: position 2,458,539 of record NZ_CP180447.1, on the reverse strand, counting down.
AAAGGTGTTTCTGCCGACCAGATCTCCATCGTTTCTTACGGTAAAGAAAAACCTGCAGTACTGGGCCACGACGAAGCGGCTTACGCTAAAAACCGTCGCGCCGTACTGGTTTACTAAGAGAATTGCATGAGCAGTAACTTCAGACATCATCTGTTGAGTCTGTCGTTACTGGTTGGCATAGCGGCCCCCTGGGCCGCTTTTGCTCAGGCGCCAATCAGTAGTGTCGGCTCAGGCTCGGTCGAAGACCGCGTCACTCAACTCGAGCGTATTTCTAACGCTCACAGTCAGCTTTTAACCCAACTTCAGCAACAGCTCTCCGATAACCAGAATGATATTGATTCTCTGCGCGGTCAGATTCAGGAAAGTCAGTATCAGCTGAATCAGGTTGTCGAACGCCAGAAGCAGATTCTGTTACAGATCGACGGTCTGAGCAGCGGTGGGGCAGCGGCAGGTGCACAGACATCGTCATCTACGGGCGATCAGAGCGCAGCGGCAGCTACGGCTGCTCCTGCGGCCTCTTCCGGTGCACCGGCGTCGACCGGAGATGCGAACACCGATTACAATGCGGCTATTGCGCTCGTGAAGGATTCATCCCGTCAGGATGACGCACTGGTGGCTTTTCAGAATTTCGTCAAAAAGTACCCGGATTCAACTTATCAGCCGAACGCCAACTATTGGCTCGGTCAGTTGAATTACAACAAGGGGAAAAAAGATGATGCCGCGTACTATTTTGCTTCCGTGGTGAAGAATTACCCTAAATCTCCGAAAGCGCCTGATGCGATGTTTAAGGTCGGCGTGATTATGCAGGATAAAGGTGATACCGCGAAGGCGAAGGCTGTTTACCAACAGGTGGTCAGTAAATTTCCTGGCACCGATGGCGCAAAACAAGCTCAGAAACGTCTTAATACCCTCGGGTGATTATGGCATGACCAGAAATCGCGTTATTTCTGGTCTTGTCGCATGAATCCTAAGCAGTCAGATGTTTTTTATCGAAATACTTGTTGCGCTGAATTCTTAAATCAGTAATATATGCCGCCGTTGCCAAGGGATATCGAACAAGCCTGAAGCGGCAAAAAAAGTGGGTCGTTAGCTCAGTTGGTAGAGCAGTTGACTTTTAATCAATTGGTCGCAGGTTCGAATCCTGCACGACCCACCACTAACTACCAAGGTGGAACGGTAGTAAAACGTGAAGGATAACGTTGCGTAAGCAACGGCCCGTAGGGCGAGGCGAAGCCGAGTCATCCTGCACGACCCACCACTAACTAGCAGTATCCAGCGTAGTATCGGGTGATTAGCTCAGCTGGGAGAGCACCTCCCTTACAAGGAGGGGGTCGGCGGTTCGATCCCGTCATCACCCACCACTCGGGTCGTTAGCTCAGTTGGTAGAGCAGTTGACTTTTAATCAATTGGTCGCAGGTTCGAATCCTGCACGACCCACCAATTTAACATCGAACTCAGATGTTGAACGTGAAGGATAACGTTGCACAGCAACGGCCCGTAGGGCGAGCGAAAGCGAGTCATCCTGCACGACCCACCAATTTAACGTTGGTGACGAGTGAAAAATAATTCAGGTAGTACCCGAGCGGGTCGTTAGCTCAGTTGGTAGAGCAGTTGACTTTTAATCAATTGGTCGCAGGTTCGAATCCTGCACGACCCACCAATTTAACATCGAACGTTGATGTTAAACGTAAAGGATAACGTTGCACAGCAACGGCCCGTAGGGCGAGCGAAAGCGAGTCATCCTGCACGACCCACCATCCTGAATGTTTAAAGTATTCAATCCCGCAAGGGGTCGTTAGCTCAGTTGGTAGAGCAGTTGACTTTTAATCAATTGGTCGCAGGTTCGAATCCTGCACGACCCACCAATGTAGAAAGGCGCCCTAAAGGCGCCTTTTTGCTATGCGTAATCCGTGCTGGATGAGAACCTGCCTCAGGTTCGACAAAATTGCCGGGAGCAATTTTGCATCGCCGTTCACGGCGACCCAAAGGGCGAGTCTCAGGATGAGACGAGTGATATCCTGCACGACCCACCAATGTAGAAAGGCGCCCTAAAGGCGCCTTTTTGCTATGTGCAATTTGTGCTGGATGAGAAGTGTCAGCCACCGTCAGTATCCCGGCAAAACGGCGCCGTCCTGTCGCCTGTTGTTTTCTCTCCATAAATAGCTATCCCCCTCATTTTGACACCAGACGATAATAAATTCCCCACGACATTTTCTGTACAATCCGCTATCTTGTTTAGCATATAAAACACTATGGCCGACGCTATGCCATCTCAGGGCATATTAACGGCATTTGAGTTAAGCCAGTAAAACGAGATTGCAAGATGAGCGTAATGTTTGACCCAGAAACGGCGATTTATCCATTCCCGCCCAAACCGGTGCCATTAAGTCGCGATGAAAAGTACTTTTACCGCGAGAAGATTAAACGTCTGCTGCGTGAACGTGATGCGGTCATGGTTGCCCACTACTATACCGACCCCGAAATTCAACAGCTGGCTGAAGAGACCGGCGGGTGCATTGCTGATTCCCTGGAGATGGCTCGCTTCGGCGCTCGCCACTCTGCCTCGACGCTGCTGGTGGCCGGGGTGCGCTTTATGGGCGAAACGGCAAAAATCCTCAGCCCGGAAAAAACGATCCTGATGCCAACCTTACATGCCGAGTGCTCTCTGGATTTGGGGTGCCCGATTGAGGAGTTCAACGCGTTTTGCGATGCCCATCCGGATCGTACCGTGGTCGTCTATGCCAATACCTCTGCGGCGGTCAAAGCACGTGCCGATTGGGTGGTGACCTCAAGCATTGCGGTCGAACTGATTGAGCATCTCGATAGTTTGGGTGAAAAAATTATTTGGGCGCCGGACCGCCATCTTGGCTACTACGTGCAAAAACAGACCGGCGCCGATGTGCTGTGCTGGCAGGGCGCCTGTATTGTGCATGATGAGTTTAAAACCCAGGCCCTGACGCGGATGAAAGCACTGTATCCGGATGCTGCCATTCTGGTACACCCCGAGTCGCCGCAGTCCATTGTTGATATGGCGGATGCGGTAGGTTCAACCAGCCAGCTGATCGCCGCTGCGAAAACGTTGCCGTCGCGTCAGCTCATCGTGGCTACCGATCGCGGTATTTTCTACAAAATGCAGCAGGCGGTGCCGGAAAAAGAGCTGCTGGAAGCGCCGACGGCCGGGGAGGGGGCAACCTGTCGCAGCTGCGCCCACTGCCCGTGGATGGCGATGAACGGCCTGAGAGCGATTGCTGAGGGGCTGGAACACGGCGGGCGTGAACACGAAATTGAGGTCGATGCGCAACTGCGTACTGGTGCGTTAATCCCGCTTAACAGAATGCTGGATTTTGCGGCTACACTTCGGGGATAGTGGTCAATTACGCCATCAATACAGTTCGGGGAAAATATGGATTTTTTTAGTACGCAGAATATCCTGGTGCATATACCCATAGGCGCCGGTGGATACGACTTATCATGGATTGAGGCGGTCGGCACCCTTGCCGGGCTGCTGTGTATCTGGCTGGCGAGTCTGGAAAAGATCAGCAACTATGCGTTTGGGCTGGTCAACGTCACTCTGTTTGCCATTATTTTCTTTCAGATTCAGCTGTACGCCAGCCTGCTGCTGCAGATTTTTTTCTTTGCCGCCAACGTATACGGCTGGTATGCCTGGTCCAGGCAAACCAGCAGCAATGAAGCCGAGCTGCGCATTCGCTGGTTGCCACTGCCTAAGGCGCTGGGCTGGCTGACGGTGTGCATCGTGGCCATTGCGCTGATGACGGTATTCATTAACCCGGTGTTCGCCGTTCTGACGCGTATTGCAGTGACGCTGATGCAGGGCATGGGGCTGCAGGTCACGATGCCGGAGCTACAGCCGGACGCTTTTCCGTTCTGGGACTCCTGCATGATGGTGCTGTCGATAGCCGCCATGATTCTGATGACCCGCAAATATGTCGAAAACTGGCTGCTTTGGGTGATCATCAACGTTATCAGCGTGGTGATTTTTGCTCTTCAGGGCGTCTATGCAATGTCGCTGGAATATCTCCTGCTGACCTTTATTGCTTTAAACGGCAGCCGGATGTGGATGAACAGCGCGCGTGAGCGAGGTTCTCACGCGTTTTCTCGCTAATGATGGTGATGAGGGTCGTGCCCGGCGTGCGTCATGTTTAGACGGCATTCCGGGCCGCTACAGGGCTGGTACTCCATCTGTACGGTCACGTGCTCAATATCGTACTTATGCTGCAAAAATGCCTGAATACGATTGAGCAGGGCATCGTGATCGTGCGGGGGAACCACCTGAACATGCAGCGTCATCACCGTTTTTTCGCCGACCAGCCAGACATGAACATGATGTACATCGCGGACCTCCGCAATAGAGCGGCGTAAGTCTCTTTTTAGCCCTTCAACATCCAGCGACCGCGGCGCGCCTTCCAGCAGTTCGTTCATACTTTCCTGCAACAGGCGCCAGGCGCTGCGAAGCACCAGACATGACACCAGCACCGATAAAATCGGGTCAATAGGCGTCCAGCCGGTGGTGATTATCACCATGGCGGCAATAATTGCCCCGACGGAACCCAGCAGGTCACCCAGAACGTGCAATGCTGCGGCACGAACGTTGAGATTTCGCTCTTCGCTACCGCGATGCAGGATCCAGAATGCCAGTATGTTCGCCAGTAGCCCGGCTACGGCAATGACCATCATCGCGGTGCCGGCGACGGGCTGCGGGTGGTTAAAGCGTTGAATCGCCTCCCAGACGATAAGGATGGTGATCACCACCAGCGCAATGGCGTTGACGAAGGCTGCCAGCGTCGTCAGACGCAACCAGCCAAACGTGTGACGAGTGTTGGGAGGGCGGCTGGCGAAACGGACCGCCAACAGTGCGAACAACAGAGCGGCAGAATCGGTCAGCATGTGGCCAGCATCGGCCAGTAGCGCCAGCGAGCCGGAAACGACGCCGCCAATAGCTTCGACAAGCATAAAACCGGCGGTGACGATGAATGCCTGCAACAGGCGTTTTTCGTTACCGGTGTCCGTGGTTTCTGAAGGAGTGTGCGCGTGGGTCATTACAGAATCCTGTCATTATTTTATCAATTAGTCTCTGACCTTATTACAGATTAACCACAATCGGGCGTCTCTTCCATCTGCTAATGCCGATTGGGCAATATGCCTTATCGTACTGATGATTGGCCATCAGCGAGCCGAGGATACAGCAGCATCCTCGTGAAAATACTCGATGGGGAAGTGATATAGGGTAATAACCACACTATCGCAATATAAAATATTTATATCCATACATTTAATAGTATTTATCACTAGTGTGACGGTTGTGGTTTTAACTATTCTTATTGTTTGTATCGTTTTTCTTTGTTTAATCAGTGAATTATCGCTGAGAGTGTAAAAGTCTGTTTACACTTTTCTGGCGGCGAGTTAGATTGAAAGCATTGCACTCAACTGATTAAGTATGGCAACGCTGGAAAGAAAATGAATTATCAGAACGACGATTTACGTATTAAAGAGATCAACGAATTATTACCCCCCGTTGCACTCCTGGAAAAATTCCCCGCGACCGAAAATGCTGCTAACACCGTGGCGCACGCGCGTAAAGCGATCCATCAGATCCTGAAAGGTAATGACGATCGTCTGCTGGTTGTGATTGGCCCGTGCTCCATCCACGATCCTGCCGCGGCGAAAGAGTATGCAGAACGCCTGCTGACGCTTCGTGAAGAGCTGAAGGGTGAGCTGGAAGTGGTCATGCGCGTTTATTTTGAAAAACCGCGCACCACCGTTGGCTGGAAGGGGTTGATCAACGACCCGCATATGGACAACAGCTTCCGTATCAACGATGGCCTGCGTATTGCGCGTAAGCTGCTGCTGGAGATTAACGACAGCGGGCTGCCGGCGGCGGGTGAGTTCCTCGATATGATAACCCCGCAGTACGTTGCTGACCTGATGAGCTGGGGCGCTATCGGCGCACGCACCACGGAATCTCAGGTGCATCGCGAGCTTTCATCAGGCCTCTCTTGCCCGGTAGGGTTTAAAAACGGCACGGACGGGACGATCAAAGTGGCGATTGATGCGATCAACGCCGCTGGCGCTCCGCACTGCTTCCTGTCAGTGACCAAATGGGGTCATTCGGCGATTGTGAATACCAGTGGTAACAGCGACTGCCATATCATTCTGCGCGGCGGTAAAGAGCCGAACTACAGCGCTAAGCACGTTGCTGAAGTGAAGGTCGGTCTGGCGAAAGCGGGCCTGCCGGCGCAGATCATGATTGACTTCAGCCACGCCAACTCCAGCAAGCAGTTTAAAAAGCAGATGGAAGTGGGCGCGGACGTTTGCCAGCAGATTGCCAGCGGTGAGCAGGCGATTATGGGCGTGATGATTGAAAGCCATCTGGTGGAAGGTAGCCAGAGCCTGGAGAGCGGTGAGCCGCTGGCCTATGGCAAAAGCATCACGGATGCCTGCATCGGCTGGGAAGATACCGATATTATCCTGCGTCAGTTGGCGGATGCGGTAAAAGCCCGCCGCGGTTAATCCGCTGCCGATTCCGCCAGAGTGTGGCGACGGCGGGATTCCGGACAAATAAAAAGCGTGGACCAATCCACGCTTTTTTTATGGCTGGCGAAAGTTACTTCGCTTTACCCTGGTTTGCTACCGCTGCGGCTTTCGCGGCGATTTCATCCGCATTGCCCAGATAGTAGTGTTTGATCGGCTTGAAGTTTTCGTCGAACTCATACACCAGCGGTACGCCGGTCGGGATATTCAGTTCGAGGATTTCGTCTTCGCCCATGTTGTCCAGGTATTTCACCAGCGCACGCAGGGAGTTACCGTGAGCGGCGATAATCACGCGCTCACCGCTTTTCAGACGCGGCAGAATGGTTTCATTCCAGTAAGGCACGACGCGCTCGATGGTCAGCGCCAGGCTTTCGGTAACCGGCAGCTCTTTATCGGTCAGTTTTGCATAACGCGGATCGTGGCCCGGGTAGCGCTCGTCGTCTTTGGTCAGCTCCGGCGGGGTAATGGCAAAGCCACGGCGCCACTGTTTAACCTGCTCGTCACCGTATTTTTCAGCGGTTTCAGCTTTGTTCAGACCCTGTAATGCACCGTAGTGACGCTCGTTCAGTTTCCAGGATTTTTCAACCGGCAGCCAGGCCTGGTCCAGTTCATCCAGGACATTCCACAGAGTATGGATGGCACGTTTCAGCACAGAGGTATAAGCAAAATCGAAGCTGAAGCCTTCGTCTTTCAGCAGTTTGCCTGCCGCTTTAGCTTCACCCACGCCTTTCTCGGACAGATCGACGTCGTACCAACCGGTGAAACGGTTTTCATTGTTCCATTGGCTTTCGCCATGACGGACCAGTACCAGCTTAGTTACAGCCATACACTTACTCCTCAAGCTTTGTTTGAATGATAACAATTCTCATTATATTGCCGCAATTTGCGTCACGGCAACGCTTATCCCTAACCATAGCGAAAATAGTGGCTCAGTGTAAGATGCTTGTAAATCGACGGTTATCTTTTTGTCTGTAAGTGGCGCAATTTGCAGCAAGATGACGAAAAAAAGCCCTCCGTCAGGAGGGCTGGGCATTATCCGGCAATAAACTGATATTCCGTCAGGCTGACGTACTCTGCGCCTGGGCGCAATATACAGTCGGGCTGAGGCCATTCCGGGTGATTAGGTGAGTCGGGAAGGAATTCACTCTCCAGGGCCAGGCCTTGCCAGTCGGCGTACGGCTGTTCTGTACGGGACGGTGTGCCACCCAGATAGTTACCAGAATAAAACTGCAGAGCAGGGGCGGAGGTATAAACCGCCATCTGTAATTTGCCATCCTGAGACCAGACGTGTGCTGCCGCTTTGCGGGCATCTCCTTTTGCCTGTAGCAGGAAGGCATGATCGTATCCTTTTACCTTCTGCTGGTCTGGATCGCTAAGGAAATCGGCCGCCACGACTTTCGGGGTGCGAAAATCGAAGCTGGTCCGGGCGACGTCCCGCAGCCCACCGCTCGGTATCCCGTCGCTCTCTACCGGCAGGTAGCTGTCGGCGAGAATTTGCAGCTGGTGATGGCGAACGTCCGTCTGCCCGCCGTCCAGGTTGAAGTAGACGTGGTTGGTCATGTTAACCGGGCATGGTCTGTCAACCGTCGCCCGATATTCGATAGCGATGCGGTTATCTTCGGTAAGACGGTAGTGCGCGGTGGCTTTCAGGTGGCCCGGAAAGCCCTGGTCGCCGTCATCGGAGGCGACAGCAAACAGTGCCTGATGCTCATCCGCGCTGACTATCTGCCAGCGGCGTTTGTCAAACCCTTCAGGCCCACCGTGCAGCTGATGGCCGACCTCGTTAGACGGGGTCAGCTGGACGGTGTGGCCATCCAGGGTAAAACGGCTGTTGGCGATACGGTTAGCATAACGGCCCACCGAGGCGCCGAGATAGGCCGCCTGACGGGTATAATTTTCTGGCGTCGCGCAGCCGAGCAGCGCTTCGCGCACTTCGCCATCGGCCAGCGGTACCCGGGCCGATAATAACGTTGCGCCCCAGTCCATCAGCGTGACCACCATCCCTGCATTATTACGCAGGGTGATCAGGTTCCACGGCTGGCCGTCTGGCGCCAGTTCTGTCGTTTGATTTAGCACTGGCCGGCCCCCTGCGACGGTTTGCAAACGTAGAAGGTCTCTTTAATGCCGGTCTTCGCTTCATACTGCTGCGCAACGGCTTGCTGGACGGTATCTACGCACTCTTCGGGGACCAGCGCTACGACGCAGCCGCCAAACCCACCGCCGGTCATCCGTACGCCGCCTTTATCGCCGATGGTGGCTTTGACAATTTCGACCAGGGTGTCAATTTGCGGTACGGTAATTTCGAAATCATCGCGCATCGAGGCATGAGATTCTGCCATCAGTTCCCCCATACGCTTCAGGTCACCTTTCTCCAGCGCGGTAGCGGCTTCGAGCGTACGCGCATTTTCGGTCAGCACGTGACGGACACGTTTTGCCACCACCGGATCCAGCTCGTTGGCGACGGCATTGAATTCAGCGATTTTGACGTCGCGCAGCGCAGGCTGCTGGAAGAAACGCGCACCGGTCTCGCACTGCTCGCGGCGGGTGTTGTATTCGCTGCCGACCAGGGTCCGTTTAAAATTACTGTTGATGATCACGACCGCGACGCCTTTCGGCATCGAGACGGCTTTGGTACCCAGGGTGCGGCAGTCAAGCAGCAGCGCGTGATCTTTCTTGCCCAGCGCCGAGATAAGCTGGTCCATGATGCCACAGTTACAGCCGACGAACTGGTTCTCCGCTTCCTGACCGTTAAGGGCGATTTGCGCACCGTCCAGCGGCAGATGGTACAGCTGCTGGAACACGGTACCGACGGCAACTTCCAGGGACGCGGAAGAGCTTAAACCCGCTCCCTGCGGCACGTTGCCGCTGATCACCAGGTCAGCGCCGCCAAAATGGCTATTGCGCTTTTGCAGATGCTTCACCACGCCGCGGACGTAGTTTGACCACTGCTGGGTGTCGTGGCTGACAATCGGCTTATCAAGGGAGAATTCGTCGGTCTGATTGTCATAATCGGCGGCAATCACCCGCACGATACGGTCCGTGCGCGCAGAGCAACTGATTACCGTCTGGTAATCAATCGCGCAGGGCAGTACGAAGCCGTCGTTATAGTCAGTGTGCTCACCGATCAAATTGACGCGGCCCGGTGCCTGAATAACGTGGGTAGCAGGGTAGCCGAATTTTTCAGCAAACAGGTTTTGGGTTTTCTCTTTCAGACTCATTGTTATTCTCCGGATTCGCGAAAATGGACGTCGCTAACTGCCCGCAGGCGTTCGGCGGCTTGTTCGGCCGTCAGATCGCGCTGAGTTTCGGCCAGCATTTCGTAGCCGACCATAAATTTGCGCACCGTTGCAGAACGCAGCAGCGGCGGATAAAAGTGAGCGTGCAGCTGCCAGTGATTATTTTCTTCGTCATTAAACGGCGCCCCGTGCCAGCCCATGGAGTACGGGAATGAGCACTGGAACAGGTTGTCGTAACGGCTGGTCAGCTTTTTCAGCGCCAGGGCAAGATCGCTGCGCTGGGCTGGGGTTAAATCGGTAAGACGCAGGATATGCGCCTTCGGCAGCAGTAGCGTCTCAAAGGGCCACGCCGCCCAGTAAGGCACCACGGCCAGCCAATGTTCTGTTTCGACGACAGTCCGGCTGCCGTCGGCTAATTCGCGCTGCACGTAATCCACCAGCATCGGTGAACCCTGGCTGGCGAAGTACTCTTTTTGCAGACGATCTTCGCGTTCTGCCTCATTCGGCAGGAAGCTGTTGGCCCAGACCTGGCCGTGCGGGTGCGGGTTGGAGCAGCCCATCGCTGCGCCTTTGTTCTCAAAAACCTGCACCCACGGATACGTCTTGCCCAGCTCGGCGGTCTGTTCCTGCCACGTATTAACCACGCCTTCCAGCGCCTCAACGCTCAGCTCAGGCAGCGTTTTGCTGTGATCTGGCGAGAAGCAGATGACCCGGCTGGTGCCGCGTGCGCTTTGACAGCGCATCAGCGGATCGTCACTTTCCGGGGCATCGGGGGTATCGGTCATCAATGCCGCAAAGTCATTGGTAAACACGTAGGTACCGGTGTAATTCGGGTTCGTGTCGCCGGTGACGCGGGTGTTACCCGGGCACAGAAAACAATCCGGATCGTGCGCCGGCAAGGTTAAATTTGCCGGCGTTTCCTGCGCCCCTTGCCAGGGGCGCTTGGCGCGATGCGGTGATACCAGAATCCACTGCCCGGTTAACGGGTTATAACGACGATGCGGATGGTCGACGGGGTTAAATACGCTCATGACGGTTCCTTAGTCTGGGTAACCCTGCGGATGACGGGACTGCCAGTGCCAGGTGTCCTGCGCCATTTCGTCAAGGTTGCGCGTAACGCGCCAGTTCAGCTCGCGGTCGGCCTTTTCAGCGTCCGCCCAGTAGGCCGGGAGGTCGCCATCGCGGCGCGGCGCGAAGTGGTAATTAACAGATTTGCCGCAGGCTTTGCTGAAGGCATTGATCACGTCGAGGACGCTGCTGCCGACGCCTGCGCCGAGGTTATAAATGTGTACGCCTTCACGTCCAGCCAGTTTTTCCATCGCGGCAACGTGACCGTCGGCGAGATCCATGACATGGATATAGTCGCGAACGCCGGTGCCGTCAGGCGTCGGATAATCGTTGCCAAACACGGCCAGCGATTCGCGGCGACCGACAGCCACCTGGGCGATGTAGGGCATCAGGTTGTTCGGGATGCCCTGCGGGTCTTCACCCATGTCGCCTGACGGATGCGCGCCAACCGGGTTAAAGTAACGCAGCAGTGCAATGCTCCAGTCCGGCTGGGCTTTTTGCAGGTCGGTCAGGATTTGCTCGACCATCAGCTTGCTTTTGCCATACGGGCTTTGCGGCGTCCCGGTCGGGAAGCTTTCAACATAAGGGATCTTTGGCTGATCGCCGTAGACGGTTGCGGAGGAGCTGAAAATAAAGTTCTTCACGCCAGCAGCGCGCATGGCGGAAACTAATTTAAGTGTACCGGTGACGTTATTGTCGTAGTATTCCAGCGGCTTGGCGACGGATTCGCCGACGGCCTTCAGGCCGGCGAAGTGGATCACGGCTTCAATGGCGTGATCGTGCAAAATTTCCGTCATCAGCGCTTCATTACGAATATCGCCTTCGACAAAGGTGGCTGTTTTCCCGCCAAGACGTTCAATGACCGGCAATACGCTGCGCTTACTATTGCAGAGATTGTCGAGAATAATCACTTCGTGTCCCTGCAGCAGCAGTTGAACGCAGGTATGACTTCCAATGTAACCGCTACCACCTGTAACCAGTACTTTCATGATTCGCTCCAATAGGCTTATCGTGTGTGATGAAGATAGCATACCAAAGAAGTCGAAAGTGTGACACAGGCCAAATTGGTGGAATCGTTTACACTAAAATACACAACGCGTGATTTTTTAATGTTTTCCTTTTAAAACATGTTGTTGAGTGTGTTTTTGGTTATTTCTCTGAAAAAATACAGGGATCTGCAGACCCCTGTATTGCCTTAGTTAGCCAGTGGACCGACCTGATAAGTGTAACCGTCTCCACTGCGAACAAACGCCAGACGATGGGTAATACAGTCCGGTGCATCTTCCGCGTGGTGGGAGACAAACAGCAGCTGCGTGGCACCTTCGCTAATCAGAACATCAATGAAACGACGCACCAGCTGGCGGTTTAGCGGGTCCAGTCCCTGAAGGGGCTCGTCAAGAATCAGCAGCGTCGGGTGCTTCACCAGGGCGCGGACAATCAGCGCTAGCCGCTGCTGTCCCCAGGAGAGACTATGGAAAGGCGCATCGGCGGTACGCTTGTCGATCCCCAGCATATCCAGCCAGTTCTGTACCAGCTTGTGCTGCTTGTCAGAAACGGCCTGATAAATACCGATAGAGTCGAAATAGCCTGACAGAATCACGTTGCGGACCGTCGTACTGACGCGGTACTCAAGGTGCAGACTGCTGCTGACGTAGCCAATATGTTTTTTGATATCCCAGATGGTTTCACCGCTGCCGCGGCGACGGCCAAACAGGGTCAAATCGTTACTGTAGCCCTGCGGGTGATCGCCGGTCACCAGGCTGAGCAACGTTGATTTCCCGGCGCCGTTGGGACCGACTATCTGCCAGTGTTCACCTGGGTTAACCGTCCAGCTCAGGTGTTCGATGATCGGCCGATCGTTGTACGACACGACGCCATCATGTAGAACGATGCGCGGTGCATCAGCATCGAGAGCGTGGCGAGCTGCGGGAGCATCCGGCTCCGGCAAGGCCATACCAGCCAGTTTTTCGCTGTGGGCCAACTGAGCAATAAGCGCCTGTTGCAGCAGCGCCTGTTTTTCACCGGTTTCGCTCAGGGTGCAATCGGCCAGCACGCCGGCAGACTTGACGAATGACGGGATTTCATCGAAGCGGTTAAGCACCAGAACGAGCGTGATCCCCTCGCGGTGCAGCGTCTCTAGCAGTCCGGCAAGCTGCTGGCGGGAAGCCACGTCAAGGCCATCAAACGGCTCGTCGAGGATCAGCAAATCCGGCTGCGTCATCAGCGCCTGACAGAGCAGCGTTTTACGCGTTTCCCCGGTGGAAAGGTATTTAAAGCGACGCTGGAGCAAAGAGGTGATGCCGAACAGCTCCGCCAGGCGTGCGCAGCGGGCGGCGTCTTTGGACTCTTCCTGAATAATTTCTTCGGTTGTGCGACCCGTATCTTCTTCGCCAGGGCTGAGCAAATCCGTGTTGTTACGTTGCCATTCATCGCTGACCAACTTCTGCAGCTGTTCAAAGGAGAGGCGGGTAACCCGGGAAAAGCGGTTATCACACTGGCCAGAGAGGAGAGTGAGCTCACCGGACAACGCGCGAGCCAGCGCCGACTTTCCGCTACCGTTGCTGCCGACGAATGCCCAGCTTTCACCTGCGCCAACGGTGAGGTGCTCAATTTTTAACGTTTTTGTGTCGCTCAGGCGAAACGTGCCTTGCGAAATTTGCAATGATGACATTGTGTATCCCACTTTTTGCAGCGATTTGTCACAGGGATACGACGTCACGCACGCAATGTCAATGCCGTCAGCACAACGTGGCGAGAATGATTCGATCGGCGTTAAAATATGCTATTGCCTCAGCACCTTCTGCCAGTTTTCGGGTCTGTTCCAGCGGTAAGGTCGCGCACAAGCTCTGACCGTCCGGAAGCGCCATCAGGACTTCACACTGTTCCGGACCGTATTCGATGTGGCTAATTTTCCCGGCCAGCTGGTTATCGGCCTCTCTGGCAACCGCCGGATCCACAGTGATCCCCACCCAGGGAGCCTTCAGCAGCACCAGCACTTCCTGACCTTCATCCAGGCCAAGGCGTTCTGCGCTTTGCGCAGTAATCGCAACTTTAAAGCGGGTCTGGCGATCGGCGAGCAATACCTCAACGTGCTGCTGCACCTGCTGGTGGTCGCGACCGGTGATGGTGCCGAACCACTGATTACGTGCGCTGGTTTGTAGCGAGAAACGTGAAATGGCAGCCAGCAGGCTGTCGAGAGGCAGGGCGTCGTCGTCACTCAGTACGTCGAAGGCTTTCTGCTGAATTTGCGCCAGGAGATCGTACAGTTGAATCAGCCGCTGTCCGTAGCGAGTCAGAACGGCGCCGCCGCCGCCTTTACCGCCGGTTGCCCGGTCAACCAGCGTTTGTTCACTGAGTTGATTCATCTCATTGATGGCATCCCATGCGCTTTTATAGCTGATACCGGCATTTTTTGCGCCCTGGCTAATCGACCCGGTGCTATCGATTTGTTTTAACAGAGCGATACGGCGAGGATCGGCGAACAGGCGCTGCTGTAACTTAAGGGTCAGAAGAATTTCGGCCTGCATAATGATATCCTGGCAAAAAAGAGTATTGTGACCGATAGTGGTCATCTTGCAAGATGCATCTGTCATCGTTGTCGGCCAGCCACCGCACAAATGGGGCGTGTTTTTCCAGCTGAAGCGGTTACAATAAAGCATTCGTACTTTCTGGAGCCAACCATGTTAGAGCTATTGAAAAGTCTGGTTTTTGCCGTTGTCATGGTCCCGGTGGTGATGGCTATCATCCTGGGTCTGATTTACGGTCTGGGCGAAGTGTTTAACATCTTCTCCGGCGTAGGTCACAAAGATCGCGGCCAGCAGAACAACTGATTTCCCAACGCCCGGTTTTCCGGGCGTTTTTATTTCCCCTCTCTTTTCCTCTTCTCTTTGATCCTCCTCTACCTACTCCCAATTCGCGCTGGGAAAACCCCATTCTTATCGCTATATTAGCTCCTACATAACGCACATAAAGGAGTTTCAGATGGCACGTCAATGGTTACGCTTGTTTGCCGGAGCGACGTTAACGCTCTCCGTTGCTGGTCATGCGCTGGCGGAAGAAGGGAAAATCACGGTGTTTGCTGCGGCATCGTTAACGAACGCGATGCAGGATATTGCGAAGGCCTATAAGAAAGAGAAAAACGTCGATGTCGTCTCGTCGTTTGCCTCTTCATCGACGCTGGCACGGCAAATCGAAGCGGGCGCGCCTGCGGACCTGTTTATCTCTGCCGACCAGAAATGGATGGATTACGCGGTTGAGAAAAAAGCAATTGATACCGCCTCGCGTGAAACGTTGCTGGGTAACAGCCTGGTGGTTGTCGCCCCAAAAGCCAGCGAACAGGGCGATATCGTCATTAATAACAAAACCGACTGGACCAGCCTGCTGAAAGGCGGTCGTCTGGCCGTTGGCGATCCGGAGCACGTCCCGGCGGGTATCTACGCGAAAGAAGCGCTGCAAAAACTGGGTGCCTGGGAGACGCTTTCCCCGAAACTGGCTCCGGCTGAAGACGTACGCGGAGCGCTGGCGCTGGTTGAACGTAATGAAGCCCCGCTGGGTATTGTTTACGGTTCCGACGCGGTGGCGAGCAAAGGGGTAAAAGTGGTCGGGACTTTCCCGGAAGATTCACATAAGAAAGTCGAATATCCGCTGGCTATCGTTGATGGACATAAAAATGCGACCGTCACCGGGTTTTATGACTATCTGAAAGGGCCGCAAGCGGCTGCCATCTTTAAACAATATGGATTTACCACCCGCTAATGATTTTAAGCGATCCTGAATGGCAGGCGGTACTGCTGAGCCTGAAAGTATCATCCCTGGCGGTGGTGTTAAGCTTACCATTTGGGATCTTTATCTCATGGCTGCTGGTGCGGCGCAATTTCCCAGGAAAAGCGTTGCTCGACAGTATTATCCATCTGCCGCTGGTGCTACCGCCGGTGGTCGTGGGGTATTTACTGCTGATTGCCATGGGGCGGCGTGGTTTTATCGGTAGCTGGCTGTATGACTGGTTCGGTTTGACCTTTGCCTTTAGCTGGCGCGGTGCGGTCCTGGCGGCGGCGGTCATGTCGTTTCCGCTGATGGTGCGGGCTATTCGCCTGGCGCTGGAAGGGGTAGACGTCAAGCTTGAACAGGCGGCGCGAACCCTGGGCGCCGGACGCTGGCGAGTGTTTTTCACGATTACGCTCCCGCTAACGCTGCCGGGCATTATCGTGGGTACCGTTCTGGCCTTCGCCCGCTCGTTAGGGGAATTTGGCGCTACTATCACCTTCGTCTCCAACATCCCGGGCGAAACGCGCACCATCCCTTCGGCAATGTATACCCTGATTCAAACCCCGGGCGGCGAAGGTGCTGCCGCGCGCTTATGTCTGATCTCCATTGTGCTGGCGCTGATATCGCTGCTGGTTTCTGAATGGCTGGCGCGTCTTAGCCGGGTGCGCACGGGGAAATAATCATGCTTGAACTTAATTTTACCCAGACGCTGGGCACCCACTGCCTGAATATCAATGAAACGCTGCCCGCCAGCGGCATTACTGCCGTTTTCGGCGTTTCCGGCGCGGGGAAAACCTCCCTGATTAACGCCATCAGTGGCCTGACACGGCCGCAGAAAGGGCGGATCGTGCTCAACGGCAGGGTGCTAAATGATACCGAAAAGCGTATTTGCCTGGCTCCGGAAAAGCGGCGCGTTGGCTATGTTTTTCAGGATGCCCGCCTGTTTCCGCACTATAAGGTGCGCGGCAATCTGAAGTACGGCATGGCGAAAAGTATGGCCGGTCAGTTTGATAAGCTGGTGGCGCTGCTCGGGATTGAACCGCTGCTTGACCGCCTGCCGGGGGGCCTTTCCGGTGGAGAAAAGCAGCGGGTGGCCATTGGCAGGGCGCTCCTGACGGCACCTGAGCTGTTGCTGCTCGATGAGCCGCTGGCCTCGCTGGATATCCCACGCAAACGTGAACTGCTGCCTTATCTGCAGCGGCTGGCGCGTGAAATACATATCCCGATGCTCTACGTCAGCCACTCACTCGATGAGATTCAACATCTGGCGGATAAGGTTCTGGTGCTGGAGGAGGGGAGCGTAAAAGCCTTTGGCGATCTGGAAGAGGTGTGGAGCAGCAGCGTAATGCATCCGTGGCTGCCGCAGGATCAGCAGAGCACGATACTGAATGTGTCCGTTGTTGCTCAGCATCCCCACTATGCTATGACCGCTCTGGCTCTTGGCGAGCAGCAGATTTGGGTGAATTATCTTGACCGCCCGATCGGCGACGTGACGCGAATTCGTATTCAGGCCTCTGACGTCTCACTGGTGCTGGAACAGCCGCAGCAGACCAGCATTCGTAACGTTTTGCCGGCGCTGGTGGTGCAATGTATTGAAACCTACGGGCAGATAGAGGTGCAGCTGAACGTCAGCGGTCGCACGCTGTGGGCGCGCATCAGCCCGTGGGCCAGAGATGACCTGGCGGTAACGCCAGGTCAATGGCTGTATGCGCAGATTAAAAGCGTATCGATTGCCGCCTGATTACAGCAGGTTGCGGTTGATGAAGTCGGCAATACTGTTACTTTCGTTTTCGCCAATGACGACGTTGGCGCGGGCTTTGACTTCCTCAACCGCATTGCCCATTGCCACTCCGGTTCCGGCGGCTTCCAGCATGCTGAGGTCATTATAGTTATCGCCAAAGGCTACCACGTCCTGCATGGACAGGCCCTGTGCTTCCACCCACTGCGCCAGGCGCTTGCCTTTGCTGTTGCCTGCGCGGGCGATATCGACCTGATCGTGCCACGACCACTCACACTCCAGCCCCAGCGTCTTACCCACATTGAGAGCAAACTGCTGCAGCTTAGGAATATCTTCATCGGTCAGGGCAAACTTCCACACCGAGCGGACATCGCGCGCGGCCTGAGCCAGCGAATCGACCTGGGTGAACACCGGGCGCTGATCTGCCGGCAGAGACTGCGCCCAGTTAGTGGTACGGATTACGTGCCCGGTCGGGCGTTCATACAGCATGGCATCGTCAACGTACATCAGGCCGTGGATATCATGATCGGCCAGCATGTCGGTCAGACTCAGCGCTTTATCAACCGGCATTGGATCGGACTGCAGAACCTTTTTTGCCTGATAATCATACAAGTAAGTGCCATTACAACAAATTGCAGGTGTATCCAGAGCCAGTGCCTGATAAAAAGGATGGATAGCGACGTGATGTCGGCCAGTGACGACGATCACCTGGAACCCCGCTGCTCTGGCACGTGCCAGGGCCTCCAGTGAGGCGGGCAGGATAGTCTTGTTGGAGGTGAGCAGGGTACCGTCTAAATCCAGTGCAATCACGCGTGAGGTCATGTGTTGTTTCCGGTTAATGATGAAAAAATTGCCTGGCATGATGGTACACCGCTATGCCTTTGGGGCAAATTTTTCAGCATCTACCGTTAAAAGAGTCTATACATTGCATCAACTCAGCAGTTTGATAAATGAAATGTATACGTTTTCCCTGTGCAGTGAGGAAAGGAGCAGTCATGAAACAAACCGTTTATACCGCCAGCCCGGAAAGTCAGCAGATTCATGTCTGGAGTCTGGATCTTGAGGGTGACCTGAAGCTTGTTCAGGTTGTTGATGCCCCAGGTCAGGTTCAGCCGATGGTGGTGAGCCCGAATAAAGAGTATCTCTACGTTGGCGTGCGTCCGGAGTTTCGCGTACTGGCTTACCGCATTGCGCCCGATAACGGTGCGCTGACCTTTGCCGGCGAAGCGGCACTGCCGGGTAGTCCGACGCATATTTCGACCGATCATCAGGGGCGTTTTGTCTTTAGCGCGTCGTATAACTCTGGTTGCGTAAGCGTCACTCCGCTGAATGATGGCCTGCCGGGTGAAACGGTGGCGGTTGTTGAAGGGCTGGAAGGTTGCCACTCGGCGAATATTTCTCCCGATAATCGTACCCTGTGGGTACCGGCGCTGAAGCAGGATCGTATCTGCTTGTTTACCCTCAGCGATGACGGGTTCCTCGCCGCACAAGACCCGGCGGAAGTCACCACCGTTGAAGGGGCCGGACCGCGTCATATGGTGTTCCACCCGAATCAGCAATACGGCTACTGCGTTAACGAACTGAACAGCTCTGTTGACGTCTGGGAGCTGAAAGATCCGTACGGCAAAGTCGAATGCGTCCAGACGCTGGATATGATGCCTGCCGATTTTACCGGCGTACGCTGGGCGGCGGATATTCATCTGACCCCGGACGGCCGCCATCTGTACACCTGTGACCGCACCGCTAGCATCATTACCATTTTCAGCGTGTCTGAAGATGGCAGCGTGCTGTCCGTTGAGGGCTATCAGCCGACGGAAGCGCAGCCGCGCGGTTTTAACGTCGATCATAGCGGGAAATATCTTATCGCCGCCGGGCAGAAATCGCACCATATTGCGGTCTATGAGATAGCCGGTGAGCAGGGCCTGCTGAAAGAAAAAGGGCGTTATGCCGTCGGTCAGGGGCCAATGTGGGTGGTGGTTAACGCGTATTAACCGGTTGACAGAATACCCTTCAGTGGGCCGTTCCGTTCACGATGGGTCCGGCATCTTTTCTTAACGCCGTTGCGGGTGAACGGCCTGGGGGGCGTTTCGCTCGCCCCCCAGGACCCCCGGCATTGCGCTGAAAATTGCCGCTTCGCGGTGTGCTCCACTCCGGCTTCATCTGGCGGACCGGGCTGGACTCGACATCCCTGTCTCGACCTGCCCTCTGGCCACCGTCCTGGTGGCCAGTCCTGGATGCGCACCTGCGTTCCCGCCAATTTTCTTTATGCGCCAACCCCCTCGCTGTCAGATCGTAGCCAACAACATTTCCCGCACGGCGGTGGGATCGAGTAAACATTGCGGAGTCAATGACCTCCAGGACCCCATACCCGTTGCGCTATGTCAGTGAGACCCAGCGTTTCCCCACGAGCACCGTCAGCGCCACAATCGTCACTATCGCCGCCAGGTGCATGACAAAATCCATCGCGTGCAGATGCACCGGATGACAAAACGCCAGCAGGCTGACCGCCATGCAGGCGATACCCAGCCCGGCCATCGCCAGGCTGCGCACAGGGCGCAGCGCCCGGGTACGGCGCAGGCTGGCAATCATCAGCACCATCATCGGTGTACTGACCACCAGCAAAAAAGTAAAGCAGGGCGTACTGTCACTGTCCGCCACCGGCAGCGACGGGTGCGGAATGCTGCTGATGCTCAACCCCAGCCACATCAACCCAATGGGCAGCAGGGCTTTCCAGCCGAGGGGACGCCGACCGGCAATACTCATCGTAAAGGCGCTACGAATAGCCAGTGCGCCGAGCACAAAAGCCAGCAGCAGCTGTAGTATCGCCAGGGGGGCGCCGGGCTGCGACCAGTCGGTCGGGCTACGTTGCACCAGAAAACTGGCGGCAACCGCACAGGGCAGGGCCGCCGCCAGCCAGGTCAGAACGCGTCTGCCGGTTGAGGGCAGCCGTTTCACCGGCCGCATATCGCGCCCCAGCTTTTCAATTAACAGGTCATGATTGGTCATGGTGAGCTCCAAAACGGCGCAGGTTTTTCAGCGCCCGATGCAGCAGTGATTTCACTGCGGCGACACTCAGATTGTTATGCGCGGCCGCTTCTGTCAGGCTCATTTCACGCAAATGGACGTGCTCAACAATGGCTCTTTGCCGCGAGGGAAGCTGGCGTAGATAGCCCGCCAGCTCTTCCCGGCTATCCCGTTTTTGCAGATCCGGGGATGTTGCCGGTTCTGGCAGCGTCTCTTCGGGGATCTCCCACTGCTGATAGCGGCCGCGGCGGCGCAGTGCATCTACGGCTCGGGCTGAGATGATAGCCATTAACCAGGGCAGAAAAGGGAATGCCGGATCGTAGGTATGACGCACCCGATGCACCGTCAGCAGCACATCCTGAATCACATCTTCGACCAACGCGTCGTCGGCGATCCGCTTACGTGTTTGCGAACGAATCACCGGGACCAGCGCTTTTAACAGCCGGGTGTAGGCGTGCTGATCGCCCGCCTGCGCCTGCTCCATTAGCGCGGGCCAGCTTTCACGCGCGCTATCATTTGTTTCCATAATCCGCCTTGTTGCGTTTACGCCTTTTTGCCGATGGCCTGATTTAGCGCGTTCACGACAATGCCCGGAGTCAGCACCTGCGGCAACACCTTCGGCGGTCCGCCGTCGGCAGGATAGACCACGTACAGCGGCAGGCCGCCCTGACCAAACTGATTCAGCGCATCATCGACGTCCGGATTAAATTTAGTCGAGTCTGCCACCATATACAGCGTCCCGGTTTTCGCCAGCGCATCTTTTACCGCCTGGGTTGAAAGCGAGGTCTTTTCATTCACCTGGCAGGTGATACACCAGGAGGCGGTGAAGTTAACAAAGATGGCCTTGCCGTGCCCGCGCTGCGCCGCGACGGCCTGCGGCGTCCATTTCTCCATAGCGGTATCAGTGGCCGCCACAGTCTGTGGGCCGGGGGATGCGGAACCGGGATGAATCAGCCCGGCCAGTGGGGCAATGACCGCGACGGCGAGCACGGCGGTGACGGCGAACAGGCTCTTATGTCCTTTTCCCTGAAAGCGGCGTTGCTGGGCGATGCCGTAGATCCAGGCAGCAAAGCTTAGTACCACCGAGGCTGCCAGCAGCGTTGCCAGCGCGCCGCTACCGGCCTGCTGTGCCAGCACCCATATCAGCCATGCGTAAGCACCAAACATCGGGAACGCCAGGGCACGTTTCAAAATATCCATCCAGGCCCCTGGGCGCGGGAGAAGAGACGCCAGCGCCGGAAACAGCGAGACCAGGGTGAACGGCGCAGAAAATCCGAGCGCGAGGGCAAAAAACACGGCCAGCGCGGTGGCTGGCGGCTGCACTAGCGCGTAGCCAATCGCGCTGGCCATAAACGGCGCCGCACACGGGGTGGCTACGATAATCGCCAGTGCGCCGGTCATCGCCGAACGTAAAAACGCGCCGCGACCAATATCCAGGGCGCCAACGCGCTGCGCCGATAGCCCGACCTCGAATACGCCCAGCAGGTTGAGCGCGGCGGCCAGCATTACCAGTGAAAGCAGGGCAATCACCAGAGGCGATTGCAGCTGGAAGCCCCAGCCAACGGCGAGGCCACCGGCGCGCGCGGCCAGCAGAACGCCGGCCAGCAGCATCATGGTGACGACTACGCCAAGTAAAAAAGCCAGCCCTTCACGACGCGCGCCCACGGCGTTATCCGCATGGCGCAGAAGTCCGAGCGCTTTCAGGGAGATAACCGGAAAAACGCAGGGCATACAGTTGAGTATGATGCCGCCAATAAAGGCGGCCAGCATGGCGGTTAACATCGCTGGCCTCTTTGCTTAGTGGGTTTGCGGATGGGCTGCGTCGTACTGCTTGACGGCGGCCAGCGTTTTCTCAATATGAGTATCTGGATTTCTGTCGGTGTAGCTGAGCAGAATCGTGCTATCTGGCGCAATGACATACGATGTCCGGTCGGAGACGGTCTTGCCCTTCATCTCCATCAGCGTGTGATACTGCGCTGCCACTTTGGCACCCGGATCTGCGGCGACGGCGAACTTATCGCGGCACTCAAGTTTAGAGAAATCGCTTACCTGGTCAGTGTTACCAGCGGTCACGCCAATAACGGTCGCGCCCATTTTTTTGAACTCATCGGTGGCTTCGGCAAAATCATGGGCCTCAATAGTGCAGCCTGCGGTAAATGCCGCCGGGAAGAAATAGAGTACCACCGGGCCTTTTTGCAATGCCTGCTGCAAGGAGAAGGCGATCGGTTTACCGGCTAAAGCCCCCTGGAGTTCGAATCCGGGGGCTTTGGCGCCGACGGGCAGCGCCGCTCCGGCGTTAAACGCAGTGGCGGACAGGCCAAGCGCGACGGTCAGGGTCAGGGTACGAGCAACGTTTTTTATCAGTTTCATTATCAGCTCCAGCGATGTCAGGGCGTTCCGGTTAGGTGACTCTGTTAATCAGTTCGCCAGAGTGAGCGCGAAAGTTTCGCCGGATAAAAAATATTTAGCGGCCAGGCTCAACAACCGTCATTCTGGTCGAATAGTGGCTTACCATCGTCGCAAAGGCTGGCGCGGACTATGACAGCAAACTCTGCAATGCGCGTGCGTCGTCGTGGAGTTGCGCGACAGGATTGCGGCCAATCAGAACGAACTGATATCCCCGGGCGCGCCACCAGGCGAGATTCATGCCGTGCCGCCGTTCGGTGCTGACCTTTCCACCTTCCTGTGCGTCGGCCGGTGAAATACACAGCGCCATCGGGCCATACGCCGCATGAATCCAGGCAATCTGCGCGATAGCCGTGCGTTCGTAGCGCAGCATGCGCACCATTTTTAACTCGGCGCCCGGGAGCACGAGCTGCCGTTGGCTGAGCGGGAGGCCGATATCCTCGACGGTACGCGCCAGGCCACGCTGAATAACCGCCGGCGAACTGTCCATGTCGAGCAGCGTTTCCGTGCTATAGAGCGACATGTAGCGGGCCTCAAGATCGCGAATGTTCTCGCTCTCGTCAGGCTCGCCGGCGCCCGGCTGCACCAGATATCCTAAGCCGCTGCCAAGAAGTAAAAAGCCGAGCGAGGCGGCAATCATGGCGCGGCGGCTAAACGCCGGAGGGGGAACAGCGCTGTCCGACGCCGGCAGCGTTGCCAGCCAGGCGTCAAGCTGGCCCTGCATTCGGGGCACGGGAGCCTGTTCGAGCAGGGGGGCAAACGCCTGCCGATAGTTCAGATTGCTGCGCATCAGTTCGTCGGCGCGGGCGGCCAGCTGCCGATCGTCTCTGAAGGCGGCCTCAAACCTGCGGGCGTCTGGGGCATTCATTTCGCCATCCAGCCAGGCGACGATGGCTTCGTCGCTATAGGGGGGGGTAAACACGGATGATTTCATAAGCGTTTCTCCCTCGCTGAGGTGGGGGCCGCTGCCGATTTTGCCAGCGTCAATCGTGCCGCCGCCAGTCGGCTCATCACCGTGCCGATGGGGACTGATAGCGTGTCGGCCGCCTCCTGGTAGGTAAAACCTTCGACATAAACTAAAAATACGGCGTTGCGCTGGGCTTCCGGAAGGGCGCTGACCTGACGCATGAGCTGCTGATACTGGCGGCGATCTTCATTCATCTCGCGGTCATCGGGGGCGAGCAACTGGTCAGTTTCTGCGAAGCCTTGCCCCATCCTGACGTGACGTGCCCGCAGCTCGGAAATCCATATCGAATGGAGAATGGCGAACAGCCACCGGTCGATGCGGGTGCCGGGTGTAAACTGCGCGCTCTTTTCGAGCGCGCGCACGCAGGTGGACTGAACCAGCTCCTCGGCAATATCGCGATTGTGCGACAGAACCAGCCCGTAGCGCCAAAGACGGGCCAGATGTGCTGCAAGCTGGGAACGAACTTCGCTGGTTGTAATTTTCTTACCCTCGCGACGATCTTCAGGATTCCGGATGCCCGTTTATAGCGGCCTGCAAATCGCGATACTCTTCGCAGCTTTGACCGCAAATACCGGCAATGACTTTAAGCTGTTCCTGCGCCAGATCCCGGCGGCCTTTTATCATCCAGGCTTCGCCAAGGTATTCGCGCGCTTTCGCGTAGTTGGGCTCAAGCGCCAGCGAGCGTTGATAATAACCAATCCCTTCATCCGTGCGTCCGAGCTTACGGGTGGCATAGCCGCGATAGTTCCAGGCCTCTGCCGTGTTACCGTTTTTCAATGAATCCAGCAGGTTCAATGCCGCCTGATATTCCCCTTTTTTGGCCAGGTGGTAGGCGTAGTTGGTTTTATCCTGGTCGCTAAGGCTGCTGGTTTTTTCCGGTACGCATTTTTTGCTGACGCTGTCGTAAACCTGCCCGCTGGGGCAGTCCGGTGTTTTGCTTTCGGTGCTGTTATCACCCATAGCAAACGACGGCGATGCATATAAGAAACATAGCAGTGCCGGAACCATTAAGCGGCGCGAAGCGGGCAGAATTGATGAGGTGAGCGCGTTCATTTTTCGTCTCCAGGAGCGGCGAAGCAGGTAGCCAGACGGCATGTCATATACGGCAATGGGCCATGCCGAAGGCCGGTGTGTTCTTACAGTGAGTAAACGCGCGAGCGGGGATTATTATTCGGAAAAGATTTTTTTGTCGTCAGACCCTGGGTCAGGTCGAGGGAAAAGGGGACTGAGGGAGATAGCGGCAGAAAAAGGGGGAGAGGCTCCCCCTTGATAAGATTTACTGCTTCGGCTCGGCGACAATCACGCTGCCCACGCCGCGGTTATTATATTCCCACATGCGGTTGACGCTGTTGTCGTTGAGATTACGCTGGGCAACGCCTTTCGCGTCCACCGCCCCGGTGTTGCCGCTGAATGCGCGGTTGGAGATTGCCGCGTCGGCCCATGGTTTCGCCACGTTAAAGCCTTCATTAATGGCGCTGTCGCGGATGACAACCTGGCCATTAGTCGCGCTGTCAACATCGAGAGAACGGCCCAGCTGCGCCACGCCATCGCCGGAAGCGGTAAAGCGGCTGTTCACTGCCAGGAAGCCGTAGGTGACGCTTTTCAGCGTTGCCGGTGCAAAGACATAGGCCTCTTTCTGGGTGCGTGAGTTCACGACGCGGAAATCGGTGTTATCGAACACTACGGCGCCGCGGCCGGCAACGATATCCACATCGCCTTCAATGTAGCTGTTGCTCACCAGAGTGCGGGTCTGGCGATCGCTTTGCAGACGGTTCTGCACGCCGCTGTTGGTCACGAAGAAGGTGTTCTGACGACCGAGAATATTGACGTTGTTAATCTGGACCTGATCGCCATCGCTGCGCAACGCAACGGCCTGGTGTGTCCCGGCATCCACGCTGTCGCCAAGGTTGTTGGCGATGGTCAGGTTCTGCAGCTGCAGGCCATTGTTCTGCGACCAGAATACCGCAGAACACATCATACCGACGGTGGCGGCGCGTTTGCTCTGGCAGCTGTCAAACATATACCACGCCGGTTTACCCGGCATATATTTACCGGCCGGGTTGACCAGGTGGCGCCAGGTATTTACGTCCATTTCCGAGTCAATGGCCTGACTGATTTTTACATCCAGCGGCTTCTCGCCGGTTCCGTACAGCGTCAGCGCCCCAGGGGCCGCAGGGACATAAACGGTACCCGTATATTCACCCGGCAGAATCGCAATAAACTGGCGACGATCGGAGTGGCGGGCGATGGCCGCATCAACCGCTGCCTGGATAGTGGTATGGGTCACGCCCTGAGCGCCCGCCGGGCCGACAACGAAGTCAGGCTGAGCCGGGGTGCTGATGGCCGCCGGAGTCCACGCCGCCGCGTTTGGATCCAGAGACTGGAAATAACTTGCCGCGGTGAAATTTTTCGCTTCATCAGCGGATAATACAGGGCGAGAGGCGGTGCCCGGCGCAGTCTGCGTTGAGGGCTGTTGATCGGCTGGGGTTGAGCTACAGGCGGATAACGTCACGCCGAAAGCCAGTGCCAGCGTCAGGCGGGAAACTGAGAATGTGTTCATGTTGCTCCGGGCAAGAATCAATTAACAAGACCTGTCATTCTTCAGGCTGCCTTTCTGTCGGCGCATGTGTTGATTTCCGCCTTAAAGCAACCCGAATGATTTGGGTAGGCATTATACAAAAAACATCCAGACGGCGTCAGGCCGATAAGGAATGAATTACGCGTATAACGTCCTTTAAAACCTGCTTTTTATACTAAGTTGAGCGAAACGGGAAGACGCTATGCGAAAAAGTTGCCGCAAATGCGTCAGACGGCTGAAGCTTCGCCCGTGTCTGGTCACAAAAAAATAACAATTAACCCTGCTTTTATTGACATTCCGCGTGGAATGAAAATAAATGTCTATACAACCCATGACAAGTTGACTGGTATGACTGAAGCCACTTCCGAACGCGTTATCTGGCGAAATGCGCGCCTCGCCACCCTGAACCCTCATGATTCGCAACCTTATGGTCTGCGGGATGGTCATGCGCTGCTGGTGCGCAATGGCCGGATTGAAGCCATTGTGCCTGAAAACGATGCCCCGGCCGGGCACAGCGTCGATCTTGGCGGCCGGTTGCTGACGCCGGGACTGATTGACTGTCACACTCATCTGGTTTTCGGCGGCAGCCGGGCGCAGGAGTGGGAGCAGCGTTTGAACGGCGTCTCTTACCAGACGATCAGCGCCAACGGTGGCGGGATTAACTCAACGGTTCGCGCCACCCGCGAAAGTAGCGAGGAGCAGCTACTGGCGCTGGCGCAGCAGCGGTTAGATCGCCTGCTGCGTGAAGGTGTGACCACGCTTGAGATTAAATCCGGCTACGGACTGGATCTGGACAACGAACGCAAGATGCTGCGGGTCGCTCGCCGCCTGGCGGAAAACAATGCGGTTGAACTGTCGCCGACGCTGCTTTCCGCCCACGCCACGCCGCCGGAATATAAAGACGACCCGGATGCGTATATCACGCTGGTGTGTGAAACCCTGCTACCGACGCTCTGGGAAGAAGGGCTGTTTGAAAGCGTCGATGTTTTCTGCGAAAACGTTGGTTTCAGCCCCCAGCAGACCGAACGCGTGTTCCAGGCCGCACAGGCTCGCGGTATCCCGGTCAGAGGGCACGTTGAACAGCTGTCTTCATTGGGTGGCGCGCAGCTGGTGAGCCGCTATCGAGGGCTATCGGCCGATCATATCGAATATTTAACGCAAGAAGGGGTGGCGGCGATGAGCCGCAGTGCGACGGTGGCGGTGCTGCTGCCCGGCGCGTTTTATTTCCTCAATGAAACCCGCAAACCACCGGTTGATCTGCTGCGCCAGTATCAGGTTCCGATGGCGGTGGCGACGGATTACAACCCGGGCACCAGCCCGTTTGCCAGCCTGCATCTGGCGATGAATATGGCCTGCGTGAAGTTTGGCTTAACTCCGGAAGAGGCGTGGGCGGGCGTGACCCGCCATGCTGCACAAGCGCTGGGACGCCAGAACAGCCACGGCCAGCTGGCGGCGGGATATGTTGCCGATTTTGCTATCTGGGACGCCGGGCATCCGGTCGAAATGGTCTATGAACCGGGGCGGAGTCCGCTCTGGCATCGTGTGGTGCGAGGAGAAATACAATGACACTGTGGCAACCCACCCCCGCCGACATCTGGCAAGGACGCGACGACAGCGCGGAAGCTGCCAATGCGCTGCGCCTGTTTCAGACTATCGTGCGGGCTGAGCGCTTTGCACCGCAGGCGCTAGCGGGTGATATTGCTCTGCTGGGGTTCGCCTGCGATGAAGGCGTACGCCGCAACCGCGGACGTATCGGGGCCGAAAAGGGGCCGGATACGCTGCGCCGGGCGCTGGCGAATATGGCCAGCCACAGCGGTCATGATCGCTGCGTCGATATGGGCACCATTGGCGTGGCGGGCGAGGGGCTGGAGGCGGCTCAGCAGGCTCTGCGCGAAGCGGTGGCGGCCTGTCAGCGCGCGGGCAAGCGCACGCTGGTGCTTGGCGGTGGCCATGAAACGGCTTTCGGCCATGGCGCCGGGGTGCTGGATGCTTTTCCTGGTGAAAAGGTGGGGATCATCAACCTCGATGCACACCTCGATTTACGCGTTGCCGGGCAGGCCAGCTCGGGAACGCCTTTCCGCCAGCTGGCGCTGGAGTGTGACGCACAGCAGCGCGGCTTTCACTATACCTGCATCGGCGCCAGCCGTGCGGCAAACACCCAGGCGCTGTGGGATGAAGCCGCGCGCCGTCAGGTGCGAGTGATTGAAGATCTGGATGTGCTCAATGCCTTTGAATTACGCATTGCGCCGGAAATCGCGCGCAATATCGCCCTCTACGACAGGATCTATCTGACTATCGACCTCGATGTATTGCCAGCGCGCGAAATGCCGGCAGTATCAGCGCCTGCTGCGCTGGGCATTACGCTGGCGACGCTGTTGCGCATCGTCGAGCCGCTGTGCCGCAGCGGGAAACTTCAGGCGGTCGATCTGGTGGAGTTTAACCCGCAGTTTGACATTGATAGTCAGGGCGCCCGCGCGGCGGCCCGGCTGGCATGGCAAATCGCCCATTGGTGGCACTGACGATTCAGTATATTCTGATCGTTTCGCCGTCCGTTGAGTATAAGGAAAGCCAGGCTATGTTTTCACAGCAACCTCGAACCGCGCCTGCCCCGTTTTATGAAAAGGTGAAGCAGGCGATCAGCGAAAAAATACAGCGCGGCGTCTGGCGTCCCCACGACCGTATTCCCTCGGAGGCGGAGCTGGTGGCGCAATTTGGTTTCAGCCGCATGACCATCAATCGGGCGCTCCGCGAACTCACGGATGAAGGTTTACTGGTACGCTTGCAGGGCGTAGGTACCTTTGTGGCGGAGCCAAAAGGGCAGTCGGCGCTGTTTGAAGTGCGCAGCATCGCCGATGAGATTATCTCTCGCCATCATCATCACCGCTGCGAGGTTTTGCTGCTGGAGGAGACCGAAGCCGATATTATCCAGTCGGCTGCGCTAAATGTCGCCGAGGGGACGCGGATTTTTCACTCGCTGATGGTCCATTTTGAAAACGATATTCCGGTGCAGATTGAAGACCGCTGCGTCAATGCAACGGTGGTGCCTGAATATCTACGCCAGGACTATACCGCCACCACGCCGCATGATTATCTGTCGCTGATTGCGCCGCTCACCGAAGGCGAGCATATTGTCGAGGCGGTACAGGCCAGTGCCAAAGAGTGCGAGCTACTGCATATCCACGCCCACGATCCTTGCCTGCTGATTCGTCGCCGTACCTGGTCAACCACGCATATTGTTTCCCACGCCCGCCTGCTGTTCCCGGGTAGCCGTTACCGGCTGCAGGGACACTTTGCTTCCTGATTATCTCCCGCGTCAGCAAAAGCGTGATTGCTGACGCAATATAACAAAATTGTATCATTTCTGTTAAATCCTGGCTTGCGTAGAGTTGTATAGACAAGTATATGTATCTACGTAAACAACGTTAATTGTCAGGAGAAACCCCGATGTCGCAAAGCAAATATCGCCAGCAAGACGTACGTGCACCGCGTGGCACGACGTTGAATGCAAAGAGCTGGTTGACCGAAGCTCCGCTGCGTATGTTAATGAACAACCTTGATCCCGATGTTGCCGAGAACCCACATGAGCTGGTGGTGTACGGCGGCATTGGACGCGCGGCGCGTAACTGGGAATGCTATGACGCTATCGTGAAGGCACTGAAAAACCTGGAAAGCGATGAAACACTGCTGGTGCAGTCCGGTAAGCCGGTTGGCGTCTTTAAAACCCATGAAAATTCACCGCGCGTGCTGATTGCCAACTCCAACCTGGTCCCGCACTGGGCGACCTGGGAACATTTCAACGAACTGGACGCAAAAGGTCTGGCGATGTACGGCCAGATGACTGCGGGCAGCTGGATCTACATCGGTAGCCAGGGCATCGTGCAGGGCACCTACGAAACCTTCGTCGAAGCCGGGCGTCAACACTATCAGGGCAGCCTCAAGGGGCGCTGGGTCTTAACCGCCGGTCTGGGCGGCATGGGCGGCGCTCAGCCGCTGGCGGCCACCCTGGCAGGCGCGTGCTCGCTGAACATCGAATGTCAGCAGAGCCGCATCGATTTCCGCCTGCGTACCCGCTATGTCGACGAGCAGGCGACATCGCTGGATGACGCACTGGCGCGCATCAAGAAATACACCGCGGAAGGCCGGGCTATCTCCATCGCGCTGTGCGGCAACGCCGCCGATATCGTGCCGGAAATGGTGAAACGCGGCGTGCGCCCGGATATGGTCACCGACCAGACCAGCGCCCACGATCCGCTGCATGGCTATCTGCCGAAGGGCTGGACCTGGGAAGAGTACCAGGCAAAAGCCGAATCCGATCCGCAGGGGACGATCCTGGCGGCCAAGCGCTCCATGGCAGACCACGTTCAGGCAATGTTGGCCTTCAACGAAATGGGCGTACCGACCTTTGACTACGGTAACAATATCCGCCAGATGGCACAGGAAATGGGCGTCGACAATGCGTTCGACTTCCCGGGCTTTGTTCCGGCCTATATTCGTCCGCTGTTCTGCCGCGGCATCGGCCCGTTCCGCTGGGTGGCCCTCTCCGGCGATCCGCAGGATATCTATAAAACCGATGCCAAAGTGAAAGAAATCATCAAAGAAGATAAGCATCTGCACCACTGGCTAGATATGGCGCGTGAGCGCATTAGCTTCCAGGGGCTGCCGGCGCGTATTTGCTGGGTGGGCCTGGAGTGGCGGCAGAAGCTGGGGCTGGCCTTTAACGAAATGGTTCGCAGCGGTGAAGTGTCCGCGCCGATCGTCATTGGCCGCGACCACCTTGACTCTGGCTCTGTTGCCAGCCCGAACCGCGAAACTGAATCCATGCGCGACGGTTCCGATGCGGTCTCCGACTGGCCGCTGCTGAACGCCTTGCTGAATACCGCCAGCGGCGCGACCTGGGTGTCGCTGCATCACGGTGGTGGCGTAGGAATGGGCTTCTCGCAGCACTCCGGGATGGTTATCGTCTGTGACGGTACCGACGAAGCGGCCGCGCGTATTGCCCGCGTGCTGCATAACGATCCGGCGACCGGGGTGATGCGTCACGCCGATGCGGGTTACGACATCGCGATTGAGTGCGCGGCGGAACAAGGACTGAATCTTCCTATGGTAGCAGCAACGCAGGGGCAACGCTGAGATGAAAAACTTAACTCTTATTCCCGGTCAACTGAGTCTGGCGCAGCTGCGTGAGGTGTTTCAGCAGCCGCTGACCCTCACCCTCGACGAGCAGGCTTATGCCGCCATTAATGAGAGCGTCGCCTGCGTCAACGCGATTCTGGCCGAAGGGCGTACCGCTTACGGTATTAACACCGGCTTTGGCCTGCTGGCGTCAACGCGGATCTCTACGGACGATCTGGAAAACCTGCAGCGTTCTCTGGTGCTGTCTCATGCCGCGGGCATTGGCGAGCCGCTGGATGATGCCATGGCACGTCTGATTATGGTGCTGAAGATTAACAGCCTTTCTCGCGGCTTCTCCGGGATTCGTCTGAGCGTCATTCAGGCCCTGATTCAACTGGTGAACAAAGGCGTCACGCCGTGGATCCCGGCCAAAGGTTCGGTCGGCGCATCCGGTGACCTGGCGCCGCTGGCGCATATGTCCCTGACGCTGCTGGGTGAGGGGAAAGCCCGCGTCGACGGCGAGTGGATGCCGGCGCTGCAGGCGTTGAAAAAAGTGGGCCTCGAGCCTATTACGCTGGCGGCAAAAGAGGGGCTGGCGCTGCTGAACGGCACTCAGGCGTCGACGGCGTTTGCGCTTCGCGGCCTGTTTGACGCGGAAGACCTGTTTGCCTCTGCGGTCGTGTGCGGTGCATTAACCACCGAAGCGGCGCTGGGCTCCCGTCGTCCGTTTGACTCGCGCATTCACGATGCCCGCGGCCAGCGTGGGCAGATTGACGCTGCGGCACTGTATCGTCATTTATTAACCGACAGCAGCGCGATTTCGCAGTCGCATCACAACTGTACCAAAGTGCAGGACCCGTACTCTCTGCGCTGCCAGCCGCAGGTTATGGGCGCCTGTCTGACCCAGATTCGCCAGGCCGCCGAAGTGCTGCTGATTGAGGCCAACGCGGTGTCGGATAACCCGCTGGTCTTTGCCGCCGAGAATGAAGTGATTTCCGGCGGTAATTTCCATGCCGAACCGGTAGCGATGGCGGCGGATAATCTGGCGCTGGCGATAGCCGAAATCGGTTCTCTGTCAGAGCGTCGCATTGCGCTGATGATGGACAGCCATATGTCGCAGCTGCCGCCATTCCTCGTGAAGAACGGTGGCGTCAATTCCGGCTTTATGATTGCCCAGGTAACCGCTGCGGCATTAGCCAGCGAGAACAAAGCGCTGGCCCATCCACACAGCGTTGACAGCCTGCCGACCTCGGCAAACCAGGAAGACCACGTCTCAATGGCACCGGCCGCCGGCCGCCGCCTGTGGGCGATGGCGGAAAACACCCGCGGCGTGTTGGCCGTGGAGTGGCTGGCCGCAGCCCAGGGGCTGGATATGCGCGAAGGCCTGGCCAGCAGTCCGCTGCTGGAAGAGGCGCGCCATCTGCTACGTGAACGGGTATCGCATTACACCCAGGACCGCTTCTTCGCACCGGATATTGATAACGCTATTGAGCTTCTGGCAGCGCGCCACCTGACGCGACTGCTCCCTGCCGTCTTACCTGGTCAGATCTGACCCTCGCTGTTTTCTGTACCCGCGCCGGGGGATAATGTCCCCCGGCCGTCCTACGCGCATATTTGTCGTCATACAAAAATTATCAGGACACTTGCATATGCAACAACAACCTCAATCGCCACAAAAGCCACACCTGCTGCGCGGGCTGAATGCCCGACATATTCGTTTCATCGCGCTCGGCTCCGCCATCGGCACCGGGCTGTTTTATGGTTCTGCTGCCGCCATTAAGGCCGCCGGGCCGGCGGTTCTGTTAGCCTATCTGATCGGCGGCGCGGCGGTGTTTATCGTTATGCGCGCGCTGGGTGAAATGGCGGTCCGCAACCCCGTTTCCGGCTCTTTCGGTAGCTACGCCCGCCAGTATCTCGGGCCGCTGGCCGGGTTTATTACCGGCTGGACCTACACCTTTGAAATGGTGATTGTCGCTCTGGCGGATGTCACCGCATTTGGTATCTATATGGGGCTCTGGTACCCCGACGTGCCGCGCTGGATCTGGGTGCTGAGTATTATCTTCTTCATCGGTGCGATGAACTTGTGCCACGTGCGTATTTTCGGCGAGATGGAGTTCTGGCTGTCGCTGATTAAAGTGGTGGCCATTATTGCAATGATCGTTGCCGGCGGCGGTATTATCTTCTTCGGCTTTGGTCATACCTTCCCGGCGACCGGGCTGGAAAACCTGTGGAGCCACGGCGGTTTTGCCCCGAATGGCTGGCAGGGGATTATTGCCTCGCTCGGCATAGTGATGTTTGCCTTTGGTGGCGTCGAAATTATCGGCGTGACTGCGGCGGAAGCGCAGAACCCGAAGAAAGTGATCCCGCAGGCGATCAATACCATCCCGCTGCGCATCGTGCTGTTCTATGTCTGTACGCTGGCGATCCTGATGGCCATTTTCCCGTGGAACAGCTTTGGCGAGCAGGGCAGTCCGTTTGTACTGATCTTTAGCGGCCTCGGTATTCCGGCGGCGGCGACGATCCTCAACATTATCGTGATCAGCGCCAGTATTTCGGCTATTAACAGCGATATTTTTGGCGCCGGCCGCATGATGTACGGCATGGCAAAAGAGGGGATGGCGCCGAAAAGCTTCCAGCGGATTGCCAGCAACGGCGTACCGTGGATGACGGTGGTGGTGATGGGCGTCGCGCTGCTGGCGGCGGTTGTGCTGAACTATCTGATGCCGGAACAGGTCTTTGTGCTGATCGCCTCCCTGGCCGCATTTGCGACGGTATGGGTCTGGCTGATGATCCTGCTGGCCCATTTCGCCATGCGTCGTAGTTTATCGGCAGAAGAGCGTCGTCAGATTGAATTTCCGGTGCCATTCTGGCCGGTGGCGCCGCTGCTGACGCTGCTGTTTATGGGGCTGGTGATTGCGGTACTGGGCATGGTCGAAGAGACGCGTATCGCGCTGATCGCCGGTCTGGTCTGGCTGGGGCTGCTGACGATTGTGTGGTATGCGAAAGTCAAAAAAACCGCACTGGTCGCGGTGACGGAGCAGTAGTCAACGTCCTGGAAGCTGTCCGGGCTACAAAACCCGCAAATCGCACGGGTCTGTAGCCCGGTCTGGCGCAGCGTGCCGCTACCGGGAGCGTTAGATAAACAGGGCGGTGATGGATGCGCTGCCCAACGCATGAAAATGGACGTTAAAGCCGACCATCGCGCCGCTTGCCCCTTCATCGACATCAATCTTATCTACATCCAGGGCATGCACGGTAAAAATGTAGCGATGACTTTCCCCTTTCGGCGGCGCCGCGCCGTCATAGCCTGGCAGGCCGAAGTCGGTGCGGGTCTGGAGTGCACTGGCCGGCAGCGGGGCCAGGCCGGAGCCCGCTCCCTGCGGCAGCTCGCGCGTTTGTGCGGGCAGGTTCGCGACGACCCAGTGCCACCAGCCGGAGCCGGTAGGCGCATCGGGATCGTAGCAGGTCACCACAAAGCTTTTAGTTCCGTCGGGAACCTCATCCCACGCCAGATGCGGTGAAATATTGTCGCCATCATAGCCCATACCGTTAAATACATGGCGGTGGGGCAATTTTCCGCCATCTTGCAGATCGTGACTGATGATTTTCATGCCGTCTCCTCAGGGATAATCTACTGATTAACAAAGAAGTATAGTCCTGTTGACGGTCACTTTCCGCTGCTTATTCGCTAAAAAGTGTTTCGTTCCGCACCGCTGCGTTGACTGCCTGGGTCAGGCGCGTCAGCTGCTGCGGGGAAATGACGTAAGGCGGCATCAGGTAAATCAGGCGGCCGAACGGTCGGATCCACACCCCTTGCTCAACGAAGAAACGCTGTAGCGCGGCCATATTGACCGGGCGGTGTGTTTCCACCACGCCGATGGCACCCAGCACGCGGACATCGGCGACCTGCGGAGACTCCCGTGCCGGAGCCAGCTCCGCGTTAAGCTGTGTTTCAATCGCGGCCACCTGGTGTTGCCATTCCCCACTTTCCAGCAGACGCAGACTTTCTGTCGCCACCGCGCAGGCCAGCGGGTTACCCATAAAGGTGGGGCCGTGCATAAAGCAGCCCGCTTCACCGTTGCTGATGGTCTCGGCCACCGATCGGGTGGTGAGGGTGGCCGACAGCGTCATGGTTCCGCCGGTCAGCGCTTTGCCGAGGCACAGAATATCCGGGGCGATACCCGCGTGTTCGCAGGCAAACAGTTTGCCGGTCCGGCCAAATCCGGTGGCTATTTCATCGGCAATCAGCAGAATGCCCTCACGATCGCACATCTTGCGAATACGCTTCAGCCACTCGGGATGATACATCCTCATGCCGCCCGCCCCCTGCACGACCGGTTCGAGAATGACTGCCGCGATCTCCTCACGGTGAGCCGCCATCAGACGGGCAAACGGCACCATATCCCGCTCATCCCACTCGCCGCCAAAGCGGCTTTGTGGTGCCGGCGCAAACAGATTATCCGGCAAATAGCCCTGCCACAGGCTGTGCATCGAGTTATCCGGATCGCAGACCGACATCGCGCCAAAGGTATCCCCGTGGTAGCCATTGCGGAAAGTGAGAAAACGCTGGCGCGGCTCACCTTTTGCCTGCCAGTACTGCAGCGCCATTTTCATGGACACTTCCACCGCGACCGAACCGGAGTCGGCGAGGAACACGCACTCCAGCGACGCCGGGGTCATCGCCACCAGTTGGCGGCAAAGTGCGACCGCTGAAGGATGGGTAATGCCGCCAAACATCACGTGCGACATCTGGTCAATCTGCGCCTTCATCGCGGCGTTTAAGCGCGGGTGGTTGTAGCCGTGGATCGCCGCCCACCATGACGACATGCCATCAATCAACTGCTCACCGCTGGCGAGGGACAGCTCGCAGCCGTGGGCGGCAACGACTGGGTACACCGGCAGAGGGGAGGTCATGGAAGTGTAGGGGTGCCATATGTGGCGCCGATCGAAGGCGAGATCGTCCGTTGTCATAAGTGACTTGTAAACCATTTTGAAAACATTTAGGTTTACGAGTATAAACCGAACCGACAATTAACAAAACCCTTTGGAGAGGCCAATGGCTCACCACGCACGCTGGACAATGTCGCAAGTTACTGAGTTGTTTAATAAACCATTGTTAGATCTGCTGTTTGAAGCGCAGCAGACCCACCGCCAGCACTTCGATCCGCGTCAGGTCCAGGTCAGCACGCTGCTGTCGATTAAAACCGGCGCCTGCCCGGAAGATTGTAAATACTGCCCGCAAAGCGCGCGCTATAAAACCGGCCTGGCGTCGGAGCGCCTGATGGAAGTGGAACAGGTGCTGGAGTCTGCACGCCAGGCAAAAAACGCCGGTTCAACCCGCTTCTGCATGGGGGCCGCATGGAAAAACCCCAACGATCGCGATATGCCGTACCTGGAGCAGATGGTTAAAGGCGTTAAAGAGCTGGGACTCGAGTCCTGCATGACGCTCGGTACCTTGACCGACACCCAGGCCCAGCGCCTCGCGGGGGCCGGGCTGGATTACTACAACCATAACCTGGATACCTCGCCGGAATTCTACGGCAACATCATCACCACCCGCACCTATCAGGAGCGCCTTGACACCCTCGACAAAGTGCGTGACGCCGGGATTAAGGTGTGTTCGGGCGGGATCGTCGGCTTAGGTGAAACCGAGAAGGACCGCGCCGGCCTGCTGTTGCAGCTGGCAAACCTGCCGACGCCGCCGGAGAGCGTGCCAATCAACATGCTGGTTAAGGTAAAAGGC
Source organism: Klebsiella sp. I138 (assembly GCF_051131765.1). Classification (NCBI taxonomy): domain Bacteria; kingdom Pseudomonadati; phylum Pseudomonadota; class Gammaproteobacteria; order Enterobacterales; family Enterobacteriaceae; genus Klebsiella; species Klebsiella sp. I138. Next base: position 2,421,354 of record NZ_CP180447.1, on the reverse strand, counting down.
ACCCCGATGGCCGACAACGACGATGTGGATGCCTTTGATTTTATCCGCACCATTGCCGTGGCGCGCATCATGATGCCCACCTCCTACGTACGCCTTTCCGCTGGACGTGAGCAGATGAGCGAACAGACTCAGGCGATGTGCTTTATGGCCGGTGCCAACTCGATTTTCTACGGTTGTAAATTGCTGACAACGCCAAACCCGGAAGAGGACAAAGATCTGCAGCTGTTCCGCAAGCTGGGGCTTAACCCGCAGCAGACGGCGGTACATGAAGGGGATAACGAGCAGCAGCAGCGTCTGGAGCAGGCGCTGCGTACGCCGGATACAGAGGAATACTATAACGCGGCGGTATTATGAGCTGGCAGCAACGCATCGACCAGGCGCTGAGCGAGCGGCGGGAGGCGGATGCATTCCGCCACCGTCAGCCGGTGGCGCAGGGCGCCGGGCGTTGGCTCATTCGTGAAGATCGGCGCTGGCTGAATTTCTCCAGCAATGATTATCTCGGGTTGAGTCAACATCCGGAGATTATCGCCGCCTGGCAGCAGGGGGCGGCGCGTTACGGTGTGGGCAGCGGTGGTTCTGGCCACGTCAGCGGCTACAGCGAGGCGCATCGAGAACTGGAAGAGAGTCTGGCTGATTGGCTGGGATATCCGCGCGCGCTGCTGTTTATTTCCGGGTTTGCCGCCAATCAGGCGCTGATTGCCGCACTGCTCGGAAAGGACGACCGGACGGTGGCGGACCGACTCAGCCACGCTTCTTTGCTGGAGGCTGCCAGCCTGAGCCCGGCGCAGCTCAGACGCTTTGCGCACAATGACGTGCAGCAGTTGAGTGAACTTCTCGGCAAGCCGCTGGCGGGGCAACAGCTGGTGGTGACGGAAGGGGTGTTCAGCATGGATGGCGATAGCGCACCTCTTAGCGATATTGCCCAAACGACCCGAGCGGCCGGCGGCTGGCTGCTGGTGGATGATGCGCACGGTATTGGCGTCGTGGGCGATGAAGGGCGCGGCAGCTGTCACGCGCAAAACGTCCGCCCGGAACTGCTGGTCGTGACCTTCGGTAAAGCTTTTGGCGTCAGCGGCGCGGCGGTGCTGTGCAACGATGCGCTGGCAGACTATCTGCTGCAATTTGCCCGCCATCTGATTTACAGCACCGCGATGCCGCCGGCCCAGGCGGTGGCGCTGAGCGCCGCGCTGGCGGTGATCCGCAGCGATGACGGCCAGCAGCGGCGGGAAAAACTGGCCAACCGCGTGGCGCAATTTCGCGACGGCATGACCGGTTTTCCGGTGGCGCTGAGCGCATCGACCAGTGCGATTCAGCCGCTGATCGTCGGCGATAATACGCGGGCATTGCGGCTGGCTGCCCGCCTGCAGGCGCAGGGATGCTGGGCGACGGCTATTCGTCCGCCAACGGTACCGGCAGGCAGCGCGCGGCTGCGCCTGACGCTGACTGCGGCCCACGAACCGACTGATATTACTCGTCTGCTGGAGGTGCTGCATGGCGGCGGTGAATAAACGTGCGGTCGCAGCGGCCTTTGGCCGGGCGGCATCCCACTATTCGCAGCACGATGCGCTACAGCGGTACAGCGCCGAACTGCTGCTGCGCCAGCTCGATGGTTGCTCTTTTGCCGCGGTGCTGGATGCCGGCTGCGGACCCGGCAGCATGAGCCGCTACTGGCGCGATGCCGGAAGCTACGTCACGGCGCTGGATCTGTCGGTCGAGATGCTGGCGCAGGCGCAGCGCGATCGGTGCGCGCATCGTTACCTCGAAGGCGATATTGAGTCGCTCCCGCTGGCCGATGCCTGTGTTGATCTGGCGTGGAGTAACCTGGCGGTGCAGTGGTGCGAGAGTCTTACCGGCGCGCTCGATGAGCTGTGCCGGGTCGTGCGTCCCGGCGGGCGAGTAGCCTTCACAACATTGCTGGCCGACTCACTGCCCGAGCTGAATCAGGCCTGGCGCGCTATTGATGCGCATCCCCATGCCAACCGTTTTCTCAGTGAGCAGGCGGTGCGCGAGGCGCTGGCCGGACGCCGGGCCGTCGGGCAGATCCACGCCGTCAGCCTGCCGTTCGCTGACGCCCTGAGCGCGATGCGTTCGCTTAAAGGCATTGGCGCGACACATTTGCATCAGGGGCGCCGCGCCGCGCCGTTGAGCCGGGGAAAACTGCGTCAACTGCAGCTGGCCTGGCCAAAACAGCAGGGCCAGTGCCCGCTGACGTACCATCTTTTTACAGGAGTCATCGAACGTGACTAAACGTTTTTTCGTCACCGGAACCGACACTGAAGTCGGAAAAACCATCGCCAGCTGCGCCCTATTGCAGGCGGCGAATCTGTCAGGACTGAAAAGCGCGGGCTATAAGCCCGTCGCGTCCGGGAGTGAGCATACGCCACAGGGGCTGCGCAACGAAGATGCCCTGGCGTTGCAGCGCAACAGTACCGTGGCACTGAGCTACGCCCAGGTGAATCCTTTTACCTTCGCTGAACCGACTTCGCCGCATATTGTGAGCGCGGAGGAGGGGCGTCTGATTACCCGCGATGCGCTTTCCGCCGGGCTGAGAGAACTGGAAAATCTGGCTGAATGGGTGCTGTTGGAAGGCGCCGGGGGCTGGTTTACGCCACTTTCCTCCACGCTGAGCTTTGCCGACTGGGTCCACGATGAACAGCTGCCAGTTATTCTGGTGGTGGGCATCAAACTAGGGTGCATCAACCATGCGCTGCTGACCGCCCAGGCGGTACGTCAGGCGGGGCTGCCGCTGGTCGGCTGGATTGCAAATGACATCCAGCCGCCGGGCAAACGCCATGCGGAGTATCTGGCGACCCTTAAAGATCGGCTTGCGGCGCCGTTCCTGGGCGAGATCCCGTGGCTGGCGGATGCGCCGCAGCATGAGGACCTTGGGCAGTATCTTGATCTTAGCGCGCTGGATCGGGCGTCATCCACTGCGTAAGCAGGGGCTCATCCAACTGGATAACACTGCCTTGGGCTACGTTACGCCCACGGTGTAACAGGCAAAATCGGTCCGCTACCCGACGAATAAACGGCAGATGCTGTTCAGCAAGCAGCACCGTTAAGCCGATGTCACGGTTCAGGCGGACCAGCAGGTCTCCCAGTTTATGCACGAAATGCTGCCCGCTGCCGCGGGATGGCTCATCCAGAATTAGCAGGCGCGGCTGGACCACCAGAGCTCTTGCCAGCGCCAGCTGGTACTGATCATCTTCTGACAGCATGGCGCCTTTATGCTGACGCAGTCCGTACAAATCCGGAAAGAAATCGTAAATCTCCCGCTTCACGACGGCGCCCGGATTCCCGCCGGCGGCCAGCGCAATATGCAGATTCTCCTCCACGCTGAGCTGAGAAAAGATCCGCCGATCCTGCGGGACATAGCCGATGCCGATAATCGTACGGGAGTGGGCGGAGAGCGGTGTGATATCACAGGGCGGCGAACCGCCGTCATGCCAGGTCATGCTGCCACTGGCCACCGGGAGATGCCCGGTGATGCAATTCACCAGCGTAGTTTTCCCCATTCCCTGGAGCCCCATCACACAGGTGCACTCCCCTGGCTGAAGTTCAAGGTCGACATTCCATAGCGTGTGCTGATTTCCGTAGTACTGATTGACTGCGCGTAGACTCAACATAGACGTTTTCTCCTTTTTGGGGATAGCGGGCGACATGAAGATTCTGCAAATCTCTTGCCAGGAAAAAGATGTTTCGGTGTTTTCCTGCAAAGACAGGTGCCACAAGGCATGGCGAATTCAGTCTGGCGAGACGGTTGCACTTTCCCGGTGCTTACACGTATGAAAAATGGTGCAGAAAGCAACAAAAAAGGAGGCTCCCTTAGCTGATAAATATCAAAAATAATTCGATAATTTTTTTTAGCCGGTCGATTTTCACCGACGGTCGATTTCTGCGGGGGGGCAGAGGTCTTGGCCTGCAGATACTTATCCACTATTCCTGTGGATAACCTTGTGTATTAGAGTTAGAGAACTTGCGGTAAGCTAGAGATTACGCGGCCTGCGGCTGAATTGGCGCGAAACCCATCTTTTGTTTAATATCATTAAATATCAATTAGTTGAATAAAAGCAATGGCTGTAAGGAAAGTGTCACCTGGTGCCATAAAAGATTCATTACCTTGCTTGACAAATGTTAAATGATAAATTTTTCTGGGGATAACCCTACTGTCTGGCGGATTATTCTGCAAGATGCTCCATTTTCACCCGATAACGACGCGCTGGCGGACGATTTCAGAGACAAACAATAATAGGATACTGGTTTTATATCCAGTGTTATTTATTGGCAAAAGCGAGCGTGAAGGGTAGAATTAAACACCTGCCGCATATCACCAGGCGCTTCATCCTTCTTCAGGGTCAGACATATGAGTAAAACGTTCACGCTGCATTCTGCATTCCGTCCCTCTGGCGATCAGCCGGAAGCTATCCGGCGCCTGGAAGAGGGGCTGGAAGATGGTCTGGCGCACCAAACGCTGCTGGGGGTGACCGGGTCGGGTAAGACCTTCACCATTGCTAACGTTATCGCCGACCTTCAGCGTCCGACCATGGTGCTGGCGCCGAACAAAACTCTGGCGGCGCAGCTGTACGGTGAAATGAAAGAGTTCTTCCCGGACAATGCGGTGGAGTATTTCGTCTCCTATTACGATTACTACCAGCCCGAAGCCTACGTGCCGAGCTCGGACACCTTTATCGAGAAAGATGCGTCTGTGAACGAACATATCGAGCAGATGCGTCTGTCGGCGACTAAAGCGCTGCTTGAGCGCCGCGACGTGGTGGTGGTGGCTTCAGTATCGGCTATCTACGGTCTGGGCGATCCTGACCTCTATCTGAAGATGATGCTGCACCTGACCACCGGCATGCTGATTGACCAGCGGGCGATATTGCGCCGCCTGGCGGAGCTGCAATATACCCGCAACGATCAGGCCTTCCAGCGCGGTACCTTCCGCGTGCGGGGCGAAGTTATCGACGTCTTCCCGGCGGAATCTGACGACATCGCGCTGCGTATTGAACTGTTCGATGAAGAGGTTGAGCGCCTGTCGTTGTTCGACCCGCTCACCGGTCAGGTTGAATCGACGATCCCGCGCTATACCATCTACCCCAAAACGCACTATGTGACGCCGCGCGAGCGCATTGTTCAGGCGATGGAAGAGATTAAAGTTGAGCTGGCCGACAGGCGTAAGGTGCTGCTGAGCAATAACAAGCTGCTCGAAGAACAGCGCCTGTCGCAGCGTACACAGTTTGACCTTGAAATGATGAACGAGCTCGGCTACTGCTCGGGTATCGAAAACTACTCCCGCTATCTTTCCGGTCGTGGGCCGGGCGAGCCACCGCCAACGCTGTTTGATTACCTGCCGGCTGACGGCTTGCTGGTGATCGACGAATCTCACGTGACGATTCCGCAAATCGGCGGCATGTACCGCGGCGACCGGGCGCGTAAAGAGACGCTGGTGGAGTACGGTTTCCGCCTGCCCTCGGCGCTGGATAACCGCCCGATGAAGTTTGAAGAGTTTGAGGCGCTGGCACCGCAGACTATTTACGTGTCGGCCACGCCGGGCCCCTATGAGCTGGAAAAATCCGGTGATGAGGTGGTCGATCAGGTTGTGCGTCCGACCGGGCTGCTTGACCCCATTATAGAAGTGCGTCCGGTGGCGACTCAGGTTGATGACCTGCTGTCAGAAATTCGTATCCGCGTTGCCGAAAACGAGCGCGTGCTGGTCACCACGTTAACCAAACGAATGGCCGAAGACTTAACGGAGTATCTCGAAGAGCACGGCGCGCGCGTGCGCTACCTGCACTCGGATATCGATACCGTTGAGCGTATGGAAATTATCCGCGATCTGCGTCTGGGCGAGTTCGATGTCCTGGTCGGTATCAACCTGCTGCGTGAGGGGCTGGATATGCCGGAAGTCTCACTGGTGGCGATTCTTGACGCCGATAAAGAGGGCTTCCTGCGTTCCGAACGTTCGCTGATTCAGACCATTGGGCGTGCGGCGCGTAACATCAACGGGAAGGCGATTCTGTACGGCGATAAAATTACCGCCTCGATGGCGAAAGCGATCAGCGAGACCGAACGCCGTCGTGAGAAACAGCAGCAGTATAACGAAGAGCACGGAATTACTCCGCAGGGGCTGAATAAAAAAGTGGTCGATATTCTGGCGCTTGGCAGCAACCTGGCGAAGACGAAAGCGAAAGGTCGCGGTAAATCACGCTCGCCGGTTGAGGCAGATACGCCGGAAGTGGTACTGACGCCGAAAGCGCTGCAGCAGAGAATTCACGAGCTGGAAGGGCAGATGATGCAGCATGCGCAGAATCTGGAGTTCGAAGAGGCCGCGCAAATTCGTGACCAGCTGCATCAGCTGCGCGAGCTGTTTATTGCGGCTTCCTGAGACCACAGGATCCGACAGGCTGGCACACCAGCAGTGTGACGAAGAGCAGATTTTTTATCATTACCGCGCCTTTTCAGGCTGGCTTAATGTCCGCTTAATCTTGCCGGGAGACACTATCCTCATTCTGATGAGGATAGTGTCATGCAAAAATTAAACGTCCGTGAGTACCTGGCCGTAACCTGCGCCTTTATTGTGATTGTTGCCTTTTTCCATCAGTGGGTGCTGACTTTCTAACGCGAAGGCTTAGGAAACAAAATCCAGCCTCGAACGCCGGGGCCCGGCTGGCGGTTATGTAAGAAGAACTGGGCATCGTGCAGCTGAACGATCCGCGTCACGATACTTAATCCCAGACCAATTCCGCCATAGCGGCTGTCCATACGGACAAATGCTTTACTCAGCTCACCGCTTTTTGCTTCATCAATCCCCGGACCTTCATCTTCCACGGCCATCACCGGCGTTGCGCCTGCCTGTATCGAGATTTTTACCTTCGACCCTTCTGGGCTATAGCGATGTGCGTTCTCCACCAGATTGCGCAGCACAACGCGCAGCAGGGTGGCATCACCGGAGACAACCACATCTTCGTCGTCTTCTGCATCAGGGTATGCAAGCTCCAGCTTTTGCTGACGTTGATCCAGCATGGTCTCGAGCTCACCGCGAATCGGCTCGACCACATCTTCTTTCAGCAGCACGCGCTGGTAGCTCCCGGCGGAAAACGACTGTCCGACGCGCGCCAGCTGTAGCAGCTGCGAAATGCTATTGGTCATCTGATCCAGACGTTGAATCAGCTGCGCCACCTCTACGTGGTGTACTTTCGCCATCAGCTCAAGATGCAGACGCAGCCCGGCAAGCGGGGTGCGCAATTCATGGGCCACGTCGGCGGTGAACAGGCGTTCGCGATCGAGGGTTAAGTTAAGGCGGGAAACCAGTTGGTTAATCGCCGTCGTCACCGCCGTGACTTCCGGAACGGACTCTGTCAGCGTAATCGGCTGCAGGTTGTCCGGGGTTCTGCTCTCCAGTTCAGTTTGCAGATTCGACAGCGGGCGGGTGATTTTTCTCACCGCCACCAGGCTGATATACAATGCCAGGCCGACGATCAGCAGGCTGGGTATTAACAGGCTGGCAACCGCCTCACGGACTTCGTGTTCAACGTGCTTTTGATTGTTATGCCCTTCTATGGCGCTCGCCACCAGCAGCTGAATCTGTTCTTTGCTTTCATGCCAAAGCCAGAAAACGCTAATCAGCTGGCATACCACCAGAATTGAACCAATCGTCAGCAGCAGGCGGTTGCGCATGGTCCAGGTTTCACTGTCGAAAAGTGCCATGGCGTTATTCCGTTCCTGAATTATTCACCAGCATATAGCCAAACCCCCTGACCGTGCGAATCCGGGCTTTGCCCACCTTTTCGCGCAGGTTATGGATATGAACCTCCAGGGTGTTGGTGGCAGGCTCATTGTCCCAGCTGTAGATATCGTTGTAGAGAATTTCACGATGTACCGGACTGCCCGCCTTCATCATCAGACGGGAGAGCAGGGCGTACTCTTTTGGCGTCAAATCCAGCGCCTCTTCGCCCAGCCACACCAGGCGACGGGTGATATTCAGGCGCAGATCGCCGACGGCCATTTCGTTGTCACCCTGGTTATTATGACGACGAAGCAGCGCGCGGATGCGGGCGTTCAGCTCTTCCAGCGCGAAAGGTTTTACCAGATAGTCATCCGCGCCGGTATCAAGACCGCTGATACGGTCTTCGACGGTATCGCGTGCGGTCAGAATCAGAACCGGCTGGCTGAATTTTTCCCGGCGCATTCGCATCAGAAAGTGCAGGCCGTCTTCATCCGGCAAACCGAGGTCTAACACGATCAGGCTGTAGTGATTGCTGGCGAGAGACAGGGCTGCTTCGTGAGCGGTGGCGACGCCGTCACAGACGTATCCCTCGCTTTGCATCGCCAGGATCAGGCCTTGTAACAGGAGTGCGTCGTCTTCAATGACTAAGATTTTCATCTGGCGGTCTCGCTTCTGCACGGCGTTAAAATATCATCGGTTGCCTGGTACTCACGGGTATTTACCCCAAGAAGTCCGAGCAAGGTAGAGAACAGATTATCCTGAGAATAAGGGTCTGTTTTAGCTCTTTGTTGCAGGCACTGGCTGGAAACGCCATAGCGCTGCTGGTAATCCTGAGACAGCCAGATAAGCATCGGCACGTGCTTTTGCGTTTCTGGAGCGATTGACCACGGCAGCCCGTGTAAATAGACGCCGTCTTCACCCAGCGACTCACCGTGATCGGAGAGATAAACCAGGCTGGTAGTGAACTTATCCTGCTTTGATTGCAATAATTTTATTGTTTTATCAACAATATAATCGATATACAGAATCGTATTGTCGTAGGTGTTCGTCAGCTGTTGCTGGGTACAACTCTGGATTTCATTGGTATCGCAGGTTGGCGTGAATTTTTTGAATTCAGCGGGATAGCGATTGTAGTACGTCGGGCCATGGCTACCGATTGTGTGCAGAACGATAATCCCGTCCTGTTGCAGATTATCGATGTAGTTTTCCAGATTATGGAACAACACTTCATCGTAACATTCGCCATCGATGCACTGGCCTGGCAGGTTCAGATCGGTGACGTTCTGATGCGGGACACGGTCGCAGGCGCCCTTACAGCCGCCGTCGTTATCATTCCATAACACCCGGATACCGGCGCGTTGCAGAATATCCAGCACGCCTTCCTGATGGTGCGCCAGCTCCTCATCGTAATGCGCACGCGGCATGTTGGAGAACATGCAAGGTACCGATACTGCCGTGGCGGTGCCGCATGAGGTGGTGTTTGGGAAGTAGATAACATCATCTTGTTTCAGACGCGGGTTTGTTTCACGTTCGTAGCCGCCCAGGGAGAAATTCTGCGCGCGGGATGTTTCCCCCAGCACCAGAATGGTCAAATTTTTACGTGGGCCGTGGCGCATTTCCGGCTTCTGCACGGCATCTTCGCCGATTTTTACCAGCGGCAGGTTGTCCATCTTATTGTGCGCGTACCACGAGTTGATCGCGACAATGCTGTTCGATGGACTCAGGGATTTCACCAGCTCTTTATTGTTGCGAAATACCGAGGCGTAATCTTTATAAAACAGCGCCGCCACCAGAATAATCAGCAGAGCGGAGACGATAATATTCAGCAGCCGCACGGCGACGCCGCGCCACAGCGATTTGGGTTTACTGACTTTTACCCACCAGGCGAGTGCAACCATCACAACGCCGGACAGCCCCAGCGTCAGCACCATCTTACTGGACATCAGGGCAAAGCTTTCCGCCGGTGTGGTATCCAGAATATTGGTAATCATGGCGCGGTCGATAACCACCCCGAAGGTCCAGATAAAATACTGGGCCGAGGCGCTGAGCAAAATGAACAGGCTGATAACAAGGCGGTCGAGCTTGAGGAAGGAGGCGAGCGTGGTGAGAATATTCATCACGCTAAAGGCAACAACCGGCATGCTAAGGAACACCAGCCAGTTGTGCAGGCTGTTGACCGGCAGCAGCGTGAACACCTGACGATAGAACGCAAGATTGAGCAGCAGCCCGATATAGAGGGCAAAAATAATCAGATAAACCGTACGGCTCATGACCGGCCGACGTAGTGGGAATAACGACATAGCAACTATCCTGGGACTAAGATGGTTGCCATGTTGCCACTTTTATTTTAAGACAACCTTAATATTTTAATATAAAGGTCAGCTGCGCCGGTACAACCGCCATCTCGACGGTTAACCTAATGTTTGAATAGCTTTTTCCAGGGCGTTGCGTAGCAACATCCGATCGTGGCGATAGGGGACATCCGCAGCATCCAGCGGTGTCTGAATGATAACCCGGTTATCAAGCCCGGAGGTGTCAGTTTTCGGCCCAATGACGACGGCATCAATCACGCGCTTGCCAACATAGTGCTCCATAATCCCGACCCTGTCCGCCAGCGTCAGGTTTGCCGCCGGGCTGTGCTCTTTTCCGAGATTGTCGATAAAAACCATTGTCGCCGGCGTTCGGCGTAGCGCTTGCGCCATTTCATCGAGTAGCAGAATCGGCAGCAGGCTGGTGTAGAAACTTCCCGGCCCGATCAGAATTAAATCGGCTTCTGCGATGGCCTCTACCGCTTCGCGGGTTGTGGGCACCGGCGGGGAAAGCATCAGTTCCTTCGGGACGCAGGGCAACTGGTCGATATTGACCTCGCCGTATACTTCATGGCCTTCGTGGTCAATGGCCATCAGATCGACCGGTTGTTCAGACATCGGGATCAGGAATGCGTCCACTTTCAGCAGGTTTCTGATTAAATTGATCGCCTCTAAAGGCCGTACGCTCAGGTGGTCGAGGGCCTTTAACATCAGATTTCCGAGGTTATGCCCGGAAAGTTCACCGTTACCGGCAAAACGATATTCAAACATCGCCGAAGCAATGCTGGGTTCAGCGATCAGCTGATTAAGGCAGTTGCGCATATCGCCCCAGGCAATACCGCCTTCGGCGCGGCGAATACGCCCCGTGGAGCCGCCGTTATCAGTGGTGGTGACAATACCGGTAAGACGTGACCCGAGCGATGAGAGTGACGACATCACTCTGCCCAGACCGTGCCCCCCGCCCAGTGCCACTACGCGGTCAAGATCGGCGAACGTACGAGTGCGCATACACATTCCTTAATATCAATTGAACGGGCTCACAGTAACCGATCTACCCCTAAAAGACGATGCCCGGCTCCTGAGAAACTGACCGATATCAATGCAAAAGCCTGGTTTTTGGCTATTCTGTAACGAAAATGCACGATCGTGTCGATATATACATGATTATATAACGAAAGGGAAAATGGCGAAACTGTCGTTTCCGCGCTACTATCGGCATAAACCAGTTAACACTCTAGCCTCTGTGCCTGTGTCGTAAGATATGGTGCTTTGGCCGTGGCAGCCTTGCTTGTCACCAGGGCGTGGGAAGAAATGACCGCGTCTCCCGTACTTGGAAAGGTGTATATGGCTTCACAGCTTACCGATGCATTTGCGCGTAAGTTTTATTACTTGCGCCTGTCGATTACCGATGTGTGTAACTTTCGTTGCACCTACTGCCTGCCGGATGGCTACAAGCCCGGCGCCGCCACCAACAAAGGCTTTCTTAGCGTTGATGAAGTGCGCCGCGTCACGCGCGCCTTCTCTGCGCTCGGCACCGAAAAAGTTCGTCTGACCGGCGGCGAGCCCTCCCTGCGCCGCGACTTTGCCGATATTATCGCCGCCGTGCGAGAAAACAGCGCTATTCGTCAGATTGCGGTCACCACCAACGGCTATCGCCTGGCGCGGGATGTCAGCCAGTGGCGTGATGCTGGACTGACGGCGATTAACGTCAGCGTCGACAGCCTCGATGCGCGCCAGTTTCACGCCATCACCGGGCAGGACAAATTTCACCAGGTCATGGACGGCATCGATGCCGCCTTTGCCGCCGGCTTTGAGAAGGTGAAGGTCAATACCGTGCTTATGCGCGATGTGAACCATCATCAGCTCGACACCTTTCTCGCGTGGATCCAACCCCGACGTATTCAGCTGCGCTTTATTGAGCTTATGGAAACCGGCGAGGGTAGCGATCTGTTCCGCCGCCACCATATTTCCGGCATGGTGCTGCGCGATGAGCTGCTGCGGCGCGGCTGGATTCACCAGATAAGTCAGCGCAGCGACGGCCCGGCGCAGGTCTTTTGTCACCCGGATTATGCCGGAGAAATCGGCTTAATCATGCCGTATGAGAAAGATTTCTGTGCCAGCTGTAACCGTCTTCGTGTCTCTTCCGTAGGCAAGCTGCACCTGTGTCTGTTCGGCGACGGCGGCGTGGATTTGCGCGATCTGCTTGCCGAGGATCAGCAGCAGGCGGCGCTGGAAGCGCGCATATCTGAAGCATTAACCCATAAAAAACAAACCCATTTCCTGCATCAGGGCAACACCGGTATTACGCAAAACCTGTCGTATATTGGCGGATAATTGATTCTAAAGGAGCGAACAGATGAGTCAGGCCAGCGCTGAGTTTAACCCGACCCGTATTGCTATTCTCACCGTTTCCAGTCGGCGTGGCGAAGAGGATGATACCTCTGGCCACTGGCTGCGTGATGCGGCGCAGGAAGCGGGCCACCAGATTGTGGATAAAGCGATTGTGAAAGAGAACCGCTATGCCATCCGCGCCCAGGTCTCGGCGTGGATTGCCAGCGATGATGTACAGGTGGTGCTCATTACCGGCGGAACCGGCTTTACCGAGGGCGATCAGGCGCCGGAAGCGCTGCGACCGCTGTTTGACCGTGAAGTCGAAGGGTTTGGCGAAGTTTTTCGCATGCTCTCCTTCGAGGAGATTGGCACGTCGACACTGCAATCCCGGGCCATTGCCGGTATGGCGAATAGCACGCTGATTTTTGCCATGCCGGGGTCAACCAAAGCCTGCCGTACCGCGTGGGAAAATATCATTGCTCCGCAGCTCGATGCCCGTACGCGCCCGTGTAACTTTATCTCTCATCTTAAGAAATAAGCGATGTCACAACTGACCCATATTAACGCCGCCGGTGAGGCGCACATGGTAGATGTTTCTGCCAAAGCCGAGACGGTACGCGAAGCCCGGGCTGAAGCCTATGTTGAAATGCTGCCAGCGACGCTGGCGATGATCATCGACGGCAGCCACCATAAAGGCGATGTCTTCGCCACCGCCCGCATTGCCGGTATCCAGGCAGCAAAACGCACCTGGGAGCTGATCCCGCTGTGCCATCCCCTGATGCTGAGCAAGGTCGAAGTTAACTTGCAGGCTCAGCCGGAGCGCAGCCGGGTCCGCATCGAGTCGCTGTGTCGTCTTACCGGCAAAACCGGCGTAGAGATGGAGGCGCTGACCGCCGCCTCCGTGGCGGCGTTGACGATTTACGATATGTGCAAAGCAGTGCAAAAAGATATGGTGATTGGCCCGGTGCGCCTGCTGGCAAAAAGCGGCGGCAAATCCGGTGATTTCAAGGCGGATGAGACTCATGATTAAGGTCCTGTTTTTTGCCCAGGTACGCGAACTGGTTGGTACCGACTCCCTGACTCTCGAAGCGGACGCATTGTCGACCGTTGAAGCCGTTCGCCGCCAGCTCGCCAGCCGCGGCGATCGCTGGACGCTGGCGCTGGAAGAGGGGAAGCTGCTGGCGGCGGTGAACCAGACGCTGGTCACCTTCGACCATCCGCTGGTCTCCGGTGACGAAGTGGCGTTCTTTCCACCAGTTACGGGAGGCTAACATGACGCAAACTCGTATTATCGTAAGCCACGATCGTTTTTGCGTGGGCGACGAATATCCGTGGCTGGCCGAGCGCGATGAAGACGGTGCGGTCGTCACCTTTACCGGGAAAGTGCGTAATCACAACCTCGGTGACAGCGTTAAAGCGCTGACCCTCGAACACTATCCGGGAATGACGGAAAAATCACTGGCGGAAATCGTTGAGCTGGCGCGGGAGCGTTGGCCGCTGGGCCGGGTGACGGTCATCCACCGCATCGGCGAAATGTGGCCGGGCGAAGAGATTGTGTTTGTCGGTGTGACCAGCGCGCACCGCAGCAGTGCTTTTGCCGCCGGGGAATTCATTATGGATTACCTGAAAACCCGCGCACCTTTCTGGAAGCGTGAAGCGACACCGGAGGGCGAACGCTGGGTAGATGCGCGCGATAGCGATCGGCAGGCGGCAGAGCGCTGGTAGTGTGATACGCTTAGGTAGATAAAACGTGTTAATCAGGAGATAGTCATGGACAGATTCCCTCGTTCAGATTCCATTGTTCAGGTACGCAGCGGTCTGCAAACATATATGGCCCAGGTTTACGGCTGGATGACGGTCGGGCTGCTGCTAACGGCGTTCATTGCCTGGTTTGCCGCCAGTACGCCAGCGGTGATGATGTTTGTCTTTTCCAGCAAAATCACCTTCTTTGGTTTGATTATTGCCCAACTGGCGCTGGTATTCGTGCTTTCCGGGATGGTTCAACGCCTGAGTGCAGGAATGGCGACCACGCTGTTTATGCTCTATTCGGCGCTGACCGGACTGACGCTTTCCAGCATCTTCCTTGTTTATACCTACTCGTCGATTGCCAGCACCTTTGTCGTCAGCGGGGGGATGTTCGGCGTGATGAGCCTTTATGGCTATACCACTAAACGCGATCTCAGCGGTTTCGGCAACATGCTGTTTATGGCCTTAATTGGCATCGTTCTGGCTTCTCTGGTTAACTTCTGGCTTAAGAGCGAAGCGTTGATGTGGGCGATTACCTATATCGGGGTGATTGTGTTTGTCGGCCTGACCGCTTACGACACCCAGAAGCTGAAAAACATCGGTGAGCAGATCGATACCCGAGATGCCTCTACGCTGCGTAAATACTCCATTCTCGGTGCGCTGACGCTGTATCTGGACTTTATCAACCTGTTCCTCATGCTGCTGCGCATTTTCGGCAACCGTCGTTAAATTATCCCGTCATTTGATCAGCCCCGGAACGCATCGCGTTACCGGGGCAGTCCTTCTGTTGCATCGCTGCCTGCTATCAGACTTCCTGATTCTGCGCGCCCAGCCGATCCTGAGTTTCAATTTCCGGCTGAACCGGCGGGCGGACCCGTGCCAGATGCGGCGTATGGGCAGGTAGCCAGCCTACCCATGCCGGGAAGTGACGCAGAAAGTGGAAAGCCACCACGCTCTTACCCAGATTCCACCAGCTGCGCTTTGGCAGCATTGATTTGTCCACCTGTTTACAGTCCCGGGCGATGAGTCCGTTGAGGTTGTCACGCAATGTCTGGTTGAACTGGCGATCGTGGATAATCAGATTCGCTTCCAGGTTTAACGAAAGGCTGAGCGGGTCGAGATTACTTGAACCGACGGTAGCCCAATGATCGTCTGCCAGGGCAACTTTGCCGTGCAGCGGCCTTCGGCGGTACTCAAAAATTTGTACGCCCCCGTTGACCAGATAGCGATACAGCAGGCGGGCGCCAACGGTCACAATCGGGATATCCGGCTCGCCCTGCACAATCAGCTTGACCCGTACACCGCGGCGAGCGGCGCTGCGCATCGCATGCAGTAGCCGGTAGCCGGGGAAAAAGTAGGCATTAGCGATAATCACTTCCCGACGGGCGTTGGCCAGCATCTTGAGATAATGACGTTCAATATCATCGCGATGATCGTGATTGTCCCGCCAGACAAACAGCGCCTGTGCTTCCCCCGGGGTGCGGTTGATCTCCGGTTTATGTCGACGACGAAGCCACCTGCGGCGCGTCTCCTTGCTGGCCGGAAGATTTTCCAGCTCAAATTGCAGGATATCCCGTACCACCGGTCCCTCGACCTGTACGGCATAATCTTGTTTCGCTTCCGGGCCATAGTGGGTCATATGTTCAGCGGAATAATTAATGCCCCCGACGAACGCCGTCGTTTCATCGATTACCACAATTTTACGGTGCATGCGGCGAAACAGATTGGTGCGCATGCCAAGCAGACGCGGGCGCGGATCGTAATAGCGAAATATGACTCCGGCGGTGCCCAGCTCATTGATGAAGCTTTCGCTAAGGTCGGGAGAGCCATAGCCATCGAGCAGTACTTCGACCCGGATCCCGCGGCGCGCAGCTTTAAGCAGTGCGGCATGCAGCTGCCAGCCCACGTCATCTTCGAACCAGATAAAAGTTTCAAGGATCACCTTTTGCCGTGCGCGATCGATAGCGGCAAACAGGGCCGGGTAGTAATTATCGCCGTTCTCCAGAAGCCGGATGCGGTTTCCTTCCTGCCAGCTGCATTTCATAGATGAATCTCCACGCTCAGCGGGGCATGGTCCGAGAGGTGACGCCATGGGTGAAGTTCCAAAGTCGTCGGATGGCTGGCGTGGGCATTTTTTACGTAAACCCGATCAAGGCGCAGCAGCGGAAAACGCGCCGGGAAGGTTCTCGCCGGGCGACCATGGGCGCGAGTGAAGATCTCTTCCAGCCCCGCCTGCGACTTCAATACCCGGTTTGCCTGCTGGCGCCAGTCGTTGAAATCGCCGGCGACTACCACCGGCTCATCGGCGGGAAGGGCGTTGACACGTCCGGCAAGCATTGCAAGCTGGGCCTGTCGCTGCTGCGCGCTCAGGCCCAGATGAACACAAATCAGGTGCAGCGCCATGCGGCATTCCGGCGGAATAATACGACAGTACAGCAGACCACGCTTTTCGCTGTCGCCAACGGAGATATCGATATTTTCATCATATTCAATGGGAAAGCGAGAGAGCACGGCATTGCCGTGATGCCCTTCCGGGTAGACCGCATTGCGCCCGTAGGCGTACTGGTTCCAGAGAGTATCGGCAAGAAATTCATAATGAGTACGATCTGGCCAGTTTTCGATATGTAGCGGATGGATTTCATGCGCGCCGGTGACCTCCTGCAGACACACGATGTCGGCGCTGACGCTTCTGACCGCGTCACGCAGTTCCGGCAACATGAAACGTCGATTAAACGCCGTAAAGCCTTTATGAATGTTAATTGTCAGCACGTTCAGCGAAAATCCACGCATTTGTTCAGCCATGTTTCCCCGGTCAATGTCACTTTCCTGAATGAAATAGTGTAGTAGGTGTCACAAAAAGATGCGGTGATACGGAATTTTCCGTAAAGTGCGGTACTCTGAGTTACAGATAAAGATCCTTCAGGAGAGAAGCCATGAAGTGGCAACAACGTGTACGCGTCGCAACTGGCCTCAGTTGCTGGCAGATTATGTTGCATCTACTGGTCGTGGCAGTACTGGTGATGGGTTGGATGAGTGGCGCGCTGGTACGCGTCGGATTAGGGCTGTGCGTGCTGTACGGTGTCACGTTACTGTCGATGTTGTTTTTACAGCGTCACCACGATGCGCGCTGGCGTGACGTCGGGGATTTCCTCGAAGAGCTCACCACCACCTGGTACTTTGGGGTGGCGGTTATCGTGCTGTGGCTGCTGTCGCGCGTGCTGCACAATAACCTGCTGCTGGCCGCTGCCGGACTGGTCATTCTGGCAGGCCCGGCGGTGGTGTCACTGCTGGCCAAAGACAAGAACCGTTACCCTAAAGCGTTCGGACTGCATCAGGGTAACAACGCCGCAAATCCGCATAAACACAGATAGCTGTGTGGCTGGGGTGAGAGAGACCAGCCAACATAGAGGCGGCCTGAACGATAACGGGGAGCCCCTAAAGCGTTCGGGTTGCATCAAGGCGGCAACGCAGCGAATCCCCAGGAACATAGATAGCTATGTGACTGGGGTGAGAGAGGCCAGCCAACGCAGAGGCGGCCTGAACGATAACGGGGAGCCCCTAAAGCGTTCGGGTTGCATCAAGGCGGCAACGCAGCGAATCCCCAGGAACATAGATAGCTATGTGACTGGGGTGAGAGAGGCCAGCCAACGCAGAGGCGGCCTGAACGATAACGGGGATTACGCTATTTTCCTGCGGAACATCGCATACGCCGCTGACCCCGTAGTGGCCGCTATGACCAGTAGCGGCCACAAACTTCCCCACACAATCTCCAGACTCGCATCCTTCAAATAAATCTGCTTGGTAATATCGGTAAAGTGACGAATCGGGTTTATCCAGGTCACGTCCTGCAGCCACTGCGGCATATTCTCAACCGGCGAGACATAGCCAGAGAGCAAAATCGCCGGCATCATAAAGACAAAGACGCCGATAAAGGCCTGCTGTTGGGTTGAGCACAGGGATGAGATCAGCAGACCAAATCCCACCAGCGACAGACCGTAAATCACCATCGTAAAGTAAAACAGCAGCAGCGATCCGGCAAAGGGGATTTGATACGCCCAGATTCCGATAGCCAGCACGATGCTCGCCTGTAGGGTGGCGACGATCAGTGCCGGTACGGCTTTGCCGACAAAAATTTGCCAGGTGGCCAGCGGCGAAACCAGCAGCTGATCGAGGGTGCCTTGCTCCCGCTCGCGGGCGACGGAGAGAGAGGTCACGATCATCACCCCGATGGTAGTGATCATGGCGATCAGTGACGGGACCACGAACCATTTATAATCCAGATTCGGGTTATACCAGTTGCGCACGATAAGCTCGCTGTTATTCGGTTTCGCTTTCCCTTCCAGCAGCTCCTGCTGATAGTTCTTAACGATCTGCTGAAGATAGTTGGCGGCGATTTGCGCGCTGTTGGAGTTGCGCCCGTCCAGTAAAAGCTGGAGCGGTGCGGGTTGGCTGGTGTCGAGATTGCGTGAGAAGTCTGCCGGGAAGCGGACCAGCAACAGCGCTTTTTGCTCATCAATCGTCGGGCGGATCTCCTGCGGGCTTTTGAGGATCAGAATATGGGTAAATGCTTTGGCCCTGGCGAAACGCTGGGTCAGCTCTACCGCGTGGCGGCCATTGTCTTCGTTGTAGATAGCGATGGTGGCATTGGTCACTTCCAGCGTAGCGGCGAAAGGAAATAGCAGCACCTGGATCAGGACCGGCATAATTAAAATGGCGCGCGTTTGCGGCTCACGCAGCAGCGATTGCAGCTCTTTACGAATCAATGTCCATAAGCGGTGAAACATAGTACCTTCCTCATATCGGGTAGCGCTGCGCTTACCCGAACTACACGGCCCGTAGGCCCGGCAAGCGTCGCGTCGTCGGGCACAATACGAGCGCCAGAATTAATCCAGTCGACGCTTTGTCTTCAGCCAGGTCAGGCCGATAAACATTACCGCCGAGGCAATTAAAAACAGCGTATTTACCAGCAGCACCACCGGAATATTACCGGCGAGGAACAGGCTTTGCAGGGTACTGACGAAATAGCGCGCCGGGATGACGTAGGTCACCGCGCGGATCACCGCTGGCATGCTGTCGATCTGGAAAATAAACCCGGAAAGCATGATCGAGGGCAGAAAGGCGGCGTTCAGTGCGACCTGCGCGGCGTTGAACTGGTTACGCGTGATGGTCGAAATGAGCAGCCCCATCCCCAGGGTGCTAAGTAAAAACAGGCTGGTAATAAAAAACAAAATCACCAGCGAACCACGAAACGGTACGCCGAGGATAAACACCGCCACCAGCATGCACAGCAGCATCGCCAGCATGCCAAGGAAATAGTAGGGGATCAGCTTACACAACAGCAGCTCTGCGCGGGTGATTTCGGTCGACAGCAGAGCCTCCATGGTCCCGCGCTCCCATTCGCGGGCCACCACCAGCGAGGTCAGAATGGCACCGACCACCGTCATAATGATGGTAATGGCACCGGGAATAATAAAGTGCTGGCTGATGGCCGCCGGGTTAAACCAGTAGCGCATCTGCACATCAATCAGCGGTTCGAAGGTTTCACCGCGATCTTCCGCACGCTGCTGCTGCCAGATTTGCCAGATACCCTCTACGTAGCCCTGGGCAAAGTTGGCGGTATTCGGTTCGCTGCCGTCGGTTATCAGCTGGATGGGGGCGTCATCGCCGGGGCGCGCCATCTTCTGGTCGAAATCTACCGGGATCACTACCAGCCCGCGGATGCGCCCGGCCTGCATCATTTCAATCAGTTGCTGACGATTGTCACTGACGGTCGCGTCAATATAGGGGGAACCGGTCATCGTGTGGACGAAGTCCAGCGCTTCTTCGCTTTGCTGCTCCAGCAGTACGCCGACTTTTAGCTTGCTGGAGTCGAGGTTGATCCCGTAGCCGAAGATAAACAGCAGCAGCAGAGGGATCACTACCGCAATCAGCCAACTGCTGGGGTCGCGGACGATCTGCCGCGTCTCTTTGACGCATAAGGCGCGCACGCGCCGCCATGACAGAACTTTAGCGCTCACCGGCATTCTCCTTATCCCAGTCATGAATCAGAGTGATAAACGCCTGCTCCATTGTGGGATCGGGCTGTTGCTCATTCGCCGCCTGCGCCTTTAGCGCATCCGGCGTGCCGCTGGCGATCAGCTTGCCGTGATAAACCAGACCAATGCGATCGCAATATTCGGCCTCGTCCATAAAGTGGGTCGTTACCATCACCGTCACCCCTTTATCCACCATGCTATTAATATGCAGCCAGAACTCGCGGCGGGTGAGGGGGTCAACGCCGGAGGTCGGCTCATCGAGAAACAGGATATCGGGCTCATGCATCAGCGAGCAGGCTAATGCCAGGCGCTGCTTGTAGCCCAGCGGGAGCTCATCGGCTGCATGGCTGGCGATGTTTTTCAGACCAAATGCGTCGCTCATACGGGCGATTTTCTCATTCTGAACCCGGCCACGCAGGCCGTAAACGCCGGAGAAGAAGCGCAGGTTTTGCTCAACGGTCAGGTTGCCGTACAGCGAAAACTTTTGCGCCATGTAGCCGAGGTGCTGGCGCGCTTTCCCTGAGCTGACTTTCAGATCCATCCCCAGCACCAGCGCCTTGCCGGAGGTCGGAACCAGCAGGCCGCACATCATTTTAAAGGTGGTGGATTTTCCCGCTCCGTTAGGGCCGAGCAGGCCGAAAATCTCACCACGTTTAACGCTGAAATCGACGTGGTCGGTGGCGGCGAAGTCACCGAATTTTTTGGTCAGGCTTTGCGCTTCAATCACCGTTTCATCGGCCGAGCCCTCAACGCGATGAATAATCTCGCCCAGCGGCGATTCCGCAGTGGCGGCACCACCCAGCAAATCGATAAACGCATCTTCAAAGCGCGGAGCAGTTTCGGCTATCTCTAACGCGGGCATGCTGCTGTTGCGCTGCACTTCCTCAATGGTGGCCTCTTTTTGGAGGATCAGACGTACCGATTTTCCCTGAATAACGCCATCGCTGATTTGCGGCAGCTTCAGCGCTCGTTGCAGAAGGCGGCGGTTATTCTCCTCATGGCTGGAGACCAGAAAACTGCGCCCGGCCATGGTTTGGGTCAACGCTTTCGGCTCGCCCTGGTACAGCAACTGGCCTTCGTTCATCAGCAGCACGTCGCGGCACTGCTCCGCTTCATCAAGGTAAGAGGTGCTCCAGAGGATCAGCATTCCATCCCCGGCCAGTTCGTGCACCATTTGCCACAGCTCACGGCGGGATATCGGGTCAACACCGACGCCGGGCTCATCGAGCAGCAGCACTTTTGGCTCGCCCACCAGAGTACAGGCAAGGCCCAGTTTCTGCTTCATCCCGCCGGAAAGCTTCCCCGCCATCCTGTCGGTGAAGGGGCCGAGGGAGGTAAATTCCAGCAGACGGGCGAAGGTTTTTCTGCGTGTCTCGCCGGTAACGCTGCGCAGATCGGCATACAGCGTGAGGTTTTCCATCACCGTCAGGTCTTCATACAGGCCGAATTTTTGCGGCATATAGCCGAGCACCGCATGCAGGGCACTGTCATCGGTAATCGGGTCGAAACCGATCACGCTGGCGGTACCGTCATCGGCCTTCAGTAACCCGGCGAGCATACGCATCAAAGTGGTTTTTCCCGCGCCATCGGGTCCTACCAGGCCGGTAACATAGCCGGAGCGGATAGTGCAGTTGAGCGGCGCCACGGCGGGCCGGTCCATACCGGCGAACCGGCGGGTCAGGCCGCTGAGCGTGATAACGTCCTCACTCATGTCCGTTCCCGCTGCTGAAAGTGATCGTCACCGGCATCCCCTGGCGCAGCGTGTCATCCGCATCGGTGACAATGATACGCAGGCGATAGACGAGATCGGTACGCAAGTCCGGTGTCTCTACGGTCTTCGGCGTAAATTCGGCGCTGGGTGACACAAAACCAATCTTACCGTGCCACGGCTGGTCAGGGCGGCTATCGGTGTACAGCAGGACCTCCCGTCCGGGCATCGCCTGGCCGAGATTTTTTTCGTCAATATAGGCGCGTACCCAGACCGGATGGGTCAACGACAGCGTCATGACCGTGCCACCGGCGCTGAGCATGCTGCCCGGCTCGACGGCGCGGGTCATTAGCGTGCCATCTGACGGCGCGATAAGGGTGGTATCGTGCAGGTCAAGTTTGGCCTGCGCCAGGGCCGCCTGCGCCTGTTCAAGGCTGGCTTTGGCCTGGGCGATTTCCTGCGGGCGGTTGCCGGCGCGATACTGGCGCAGTTTATCCTGGGCGGATTTCAGCGTCGCCTGAGCCTGGTCGCGGGAGGAGCGGGCATTTTCCAGGTCGTTAACCGAGATGGCGCTACTCTGACGCAGCCCCAGCTGGCGCTGATAGAAGTTCTGCGCATAGTCGTAAGCGGCCTGCGCCTGTTTGACGGCGGCGGCGGCCTGGGCTATTTCTTCCGCCCGATAGCCGGCCATCATCAGATCATACTGCGCCTGGGCAGTGGAGACATTCGCCTGGGCCTGCTGTAAGGCGTTTTCGTACGGGGCACGATCCAGCTGGCCTAGCGTTTGTCCGGCCTGAATCTTATCGCCCTCATCAACGTTCAGCGATGCCAGGCGCCCGCCGACGCGAAAGCTCATATTCACGGTGCGAATATCGACGTTGCCATACAGGGTCAGCTCCCTCTGCTGGCTGCTTTGATACCACCACCAGCCGCCGCCGAGTGCGGCAATCAGCAGCAGTACTAACAGAACGATGATGACGGGTTTTTTCATAATCCCTGGCTCCTTTGCGATAACCCTTGCAGAACGAAATCAATATGGCAGGCAATAACCTGATAAATTTGCTCGGTTTTTTCTTCGTCGAACTGCGCCCATCCGGTACGCAGCAAAATGGTTTCCCGCCCAAGGCGGAACGCGAGAATCTCGCCCAGCAGCGCATGGGTGTGCAGAATCATTTGCGTGTCATCGGCATCAAGGCCGGTAAACGCGGCGATTAAGCGGGTCAGGTAGCGGTGCAGCGGTGCGATAACCTGGCCGTGGATGAGCTGATAGGCCGGGGTAGGAGAAAGCTGTTCGCGAGAGATGAATTTGCTGAGATTTACCGTGTCATCCTGAGTCAGCAGCAAAATCATGTTCTGGCACGCCCGCAGGATAAGCACCCGAATCTCGGCTTTATCCGGTGACGGCGTGGCGAGGAGCGCTTCAGCCGCTTCTGCGTGCGGGCGGAAATTATGGCTGATAAAGTCGGCAATCCACTGTGCGCAGGCAAGATACAGCGAGTCTTTAGAACCAAAATAGTAGGGGATCGCGGCGATATTTTGCCCGGCCTGCGCGGCAATATCGCGGGTGGTAGCGTGCTGGCCGTATTCGCCAAACTGGGCGATGGCTGCGGCAATCAGCTGGCTTTTGGCTTGTTCGCCTTTGGTCGTAACAGGGGATGTGATCATCGCGGCAGAGAAAATTAATCAATCGATTGATTAAGAGTATGTCTAATTCGCGAAACTGTCCAGAATGGCGGATACTCTCTTTAGCGTTTTCCACTTCAGGCGCTGAATGACGCACGTCGCGAGGATTATCCGGCGGAAAAACCCCGAGGGGATATTTTATGCGCTGCGTCACAAAACCTGCTAGACTGCGCCCCTTCATGGCATTGTGGTTTTTGCCATCTCTTTTGCAATAATCTCCCCGAAAACTACGCCTGTCATGGGCCGGGGCGGTTTGGAGTTGTTATGTCTTTTGATTCCCTTGGCCTGAACCCTGATATCCTGCGCGCTGTCGCCGAGCAGGGTTACCTTGAGCCAACCCCAATTCAGCAGCAGGCTATCCCTGCGGTGTTGCAGGGACGCGATCTGATGGCCAGCGCCCAGACCGGCACCGGCAAAACGGCAGGCTTTACGCTGCCGCTCCTGCAGCATCTGATTCAGAAAGAGCCGCATGCCAAAGGCCGTCGCCAGGTGCGCGCGCTGATCCTCACGCCAACGCGTGAGCTGGCGGCGCAGATCGGCGAAAACGTTCGCGATTACAGCAAGTACCTGAATATTCGCTCGCTGGTCGTCTTTGGTGGGGTAAGCATTAACCCACAAATGATGAAGCTGCGTAGCGGCGTTGATGTTCTGGTGGCAACCCCTGGGCGCCTGCTGGACCTTGAGCATCAGAACGCCGTTAGCCTGGATAAAGTCGAAATTCTGGTGCTTGATGAAGCCGATCGCATGCTGGATATGGGCTTTATTCATGATATTCGCCGCGTACTGGCGAAGCTTCCGGCGAAACGCCAGAACCTGCTGTTCTCAGCGACCTTCTCTGACGAAATTAAATCTCTGGCGGAAAAGCTGCTGCATAACCCGCTGGAAATCGAAGTGGCTCGCCGCAACACCGCCTCCGAGCAGGTGACGCAGCACGTTCATTTCGTTGATAAGAAACGCAAACGGGAACTGCTGTCGCAGATGATCGGTGAAGGTAACTGGCAGCAGGTGCTGGTCTTTACCCGCACTAAACACGGTGCCAACCATTTGGCCGAACAGCTGAATAAAGACGGTATCCGCAGCGCAGCCATTCATGGTAACAAGAGCCAGGGCGCACGTACTCGTGCATTAGCTGACTTTAAATCCGGCGCCATTCGCGTACTGGTGGCGACCGATATCGCCGCGCGCGGTCTGGATATCGAAGAACTGCCGCACGTAGTGAACTACGAGCTGCCGAATGTGCCAGAAGATTATGTTCACCGTATTGGCCGTACCGGCCGCGCTGCTGCCACCGGCGAGGCGCTGTCGCTGGTCTGCGTTGACGAGCATAAACTGCTGCATGATATCGAACGTCTGCTGAAAAAAGAGATTCCGCGCATTGCCGTTGCCGGCTATGCACCGGATCCGTCGATCAGAGCAGAACCGATTCAAAACGGTCGCCAGCAGCGCAGCGGCGGCGGTCGTGGCCAGAGCCAGGGCCGCAGCGGTCAGGGGCAAGGGCGAAGTGCTCAAGGCCAAGGCCAGGGCCGCAGCCAGCAGTCCGCACCGCGTCGTAACGACGGTGAAGCGCCGAAGGCCGCTGCCAAACCTTCACGCCGCATCGGCGATGCGAAACCGGCCGGCGAGCAACAGCGTCGCCGTCGCCCGCGTAAACCAGCGGCCGCTGAGTAACCGCACCCCGCCACATTTGCATAATCCGGACAACAGGTTTTGCCTGGATTATGCAACGCAACCCGGAGACGGCGTGAATGCCGCTATCCGGGTTCCTCTCTTGCGTGCCCTGTGATCCCAGACCGGTACATTGACATATCCCGAGCATCATTCCACATTGCTCAGAAAGGCATACCTCCTGTCAGGCAAAAAATGGCACAATAGTGGCTGTTTATACAGTATTCAGGTTTTCTCATGGCATTGACCGCTGCGCTAAAAGCGCAAATCGCCGCCTGGTATAAGGCGCTTCAGGAACAGATTCCGGACTTTATTCCCCGTCCTCCACAGCGGCAGATGATTGCCGATGTGGCGAAAACGCTTGCCGGAGAAGAAGGCCGACACCTTGCCATTGAGGCGCCCACCGGCGTCGGGAAAACGCTGTCCTATCTGATCCCCGGTATTGCCATTGCTCGTGAGGAGCAGAAAACCCTGGTGGTGAGTACCGCCAACGTTGCATTGCAGGATCAGATCTACAGCAAAGATCTGCCGCTGCTGCGCAAAATTATTCCTGATCTGCGCTTTACCGCCGCGTTTGGTCGCGGGCGCTACGTTTGCCCACGCAATCTGACGGCATTGGCCAGTACCGACCCGACGCAGCAGGACCTGTTGGCATTTCTCGATGACGATCTCACCCCGAATAATCAGGCCGAGCAGAAGCTGTGCGCGACGCTGAAAGCCGACCTCGACAGCTACCGCTGGGACGGTCTGCGCGATCACACCGATAAATCTATCGATGATGCGCTATGGGGCCGCCTGAGCACCGACAAAGCCAGCTGCCTGAACCGCAACTGCCACTACTACCGCGAATGCCCCTTCTTTGTTGCCCGGCGAGAAATTCAGGAAGCAGAAGTCGTGGTAGCCAACCATGCGCTGGTGATGGCGGCCATGGAGAGCGAGGCCGTACTGCCGGAGCCGAAAAACCTGCTGCTGGTGCTCGATGAAGGCCATCATCTGCCGGAAGTCGCCCGGGACGCGCTGGAAATGAGCGCGGAAATTACGGCTCCGTGGTACCGGCTACAGCTGGATCTGTTCAGCAAGTTGGTGGCGACATGTATGGAGCAGTTCCGGCCGAAAACCACGCCCCCACTGGCCAATCCAGAGCGTCTGACCAGCCACTGCGAGGAGCTGTATGAGCTGATTGCCTCGCTGAACAATATCCTTAACCTGTATATGCCTGCCGGCCAGGAAGCTGAGCATCGTTTTCCGATGGGGGAACTGCCGCAGGAGGTCATGGATATCTGCCAGCGCCTGGCAAAACTCACCGAAATGTTGCGCGGGCTGGCTGAGCTTTTTCTTAACGATCTCGGGGAAAAAACCGGCAGCCACGATGTTGTGCGCCTGCACCGGGTTTTGCTACAAATGAATCGTGCGCTGGGGATGTTCGAAAGTCAGAGTAAGCTGTGGCGGCTGGCGTCGCTGGCGCAGTCTTCGGGGGCGCCGGTCACCAAATGGGCGACGCGCGATGTACGTGATGGCCAGGCGCATATCTGGTTTCACTGCGTTGGCATTCGCGTCAGCGATCAGCTGGAAAGGCTGCTGTGGCGAAGCGTGCCGCATATTGTCGTCACCTCCGCCACTTTGCGCTCATTGAACAGCTTTGCGCGCTTGCAGGAGATGAGCGGGTTGAAAGAAAAGGCCGGCGATCGTTTTGTCGCGCTGGATTCCCCCTTCAACCATGTTGAGCAGGGCAAAATTATTATCCCGCAGATGCACTACGAGCCGCTGATCGATAACGAAGAGCAGCATATTGCCGAAATGGCGGCTTATTTTCGCGAGCAGGTCGAGAGCAAAAAGCACCTCGGGATGCTGGTACTGTTCGCCAGCGGGCGGGCGATGCAACGTTTTCTGGAACACGTCACCGACCTGCGTCTGCTGTTGCTGGTACAGGGGGATAAACCGCGCTACCGGCTGGTGGAACTGCACCGCAAGCGCGTTGAAGGCGGTGAACGCAGCGTGTTGGTGGGTCTACAGTCATTTGCTGAGGGCCTGGATCTAAAAGGCGAGCTGCTCAGCCAGGTACACATTCATAAAATCGCCTTCCCGCCCATCGACAGTCCGGTGGTGATCACCGAAGGCGAATGGCTGAAGAGCCTGAATCGCTACCCTTTTGAGGTACAAAGTTTGCCAAGCGCCTCCTTCAATCTGATTCAGCAGGTCGGACGCCTGATCCGCAGCCATAGCTGCTGGGGCGAAGTGGTTATTTATGACAAGCGTTTGTTGACCAAAAATTATGGCAAGCGTCTACTGAATGCATTGCCCGTTTTTCCAATAGAACAGCCTGCCGTCCCAGAGGTTATCGTCAAAACGAAAGCAAAGCAGACGCGGCGCAAACGGCGTTAACGGTGCAATGTCGACGATGTGAGCAGCTAACAGGAGTCTTCGATGGACTACAGCAAGATCATTAAAGAAGTCGGGCGCGGGAAAAATCACGCGCGTGACCTGGATGTGGATACTGCCCGCGCGCTTTACTTGCGGATGCTTGACGGCGAGGTCGCTGAACTGGAGCTGGGCGGGATTTTAATCGCCCTGCGTATCAAGGGCGAAGGCGAAGCGGAGATGAAAGGCTTCTATGAAGCCATGCAGCAGAAAACCCTGCGCCTGACGCCGCCTGTCGCCAGACCGATGCCGATTGTGATCCCCAGCTATAACGGTGCGCGTAAGCAGGCTAATCTGACGCCGCTGTTAGCCGTTTTACTGCATAAGCTTGGCTTTCCGGTGGTGGTGCACGGCGTCAGCCACGATCCTACCCGGGTGCTGACCGAAACGATTTTCGAGCTAATGGGGATCCCGGCAACCCGGCATGCGGGCCAGGCCCAGGCACGGCTGGACGGCCACGAGCCGGTGTATATTCCGGTCGGGGCGCTCTGCCCACCGCTGGAAAAACAGCTTGCCCTGCGCTGGCGTATGGGAGTGCGCAACAGTGCGCATACTCTGGCAAAGCTGGCGACGCCATTTGCTGAAGATGCGGCGCTGCGCTTATCAAGCGTTTCTCACCCGGAATACGTGGGCAAGGTGGCAAAATTCTTTGTCGAGATCGGTGGGCGGGCGCTGCTAATGCACGGGACGGAAGGTGAAGTGTATGCCAACCCTCAGCGCTGTCCGCAGATAAGCCTGATTGATACGACGGGGACGCGGGTGCTGCATGAGCGGCAAAGCGATATATCGGAAGAGGGCGCTGTGCTGCCGGAATCAAAAGATCCTCAGGTCACCGCACGTTGGATTGAGCGCTGCATGGCAGGAAGCGAGCCGCTACCATCATCGCTGAGAATTCAGCTGGCCTGCTGTCTGGTGGCGACCGGTGAGGTTGCGACTCTGGAGCAGGGGCTGGCCAGGGTTGCGGAGCACTGGTAGTCACCCGTACTACCGAATAAAGACACCCGTGCCAACAAGCGATGCACAAAAAAAAGCCCGTCCGGTGGCGCGGACGGGCAAAACAAGGGTATTAAAGGGTCTTACAGGGTTAATACAGGTCGTGCAGCGATTATTTATAGATAACCGCGGTACCGCTAACTTTGTTGTTGGTGTTAGCGGAGGTGATGCTGTAACCAGTCGCGCCAGCGGCTTCCGCTTTCGCAGCCAGTTTTGCTTCCAGACCATCCAGAGTCGTTGCGCCTTCAGCAGACACTACGCCGATTTTGTTCATGCCTTCAGCCTGAGACGGGCTAACTGGCTGAGCGGCGAAAGCGCCAAAGGACAGAGTAGTAAGGGCAATAGCAGCGGCAGCATATTTAATGGTTTTCATAGTTAATCTCTCGCAGGTTATTTTGTCAGGGGGACGATGTTCCGTCGATGTGATAAGTATCACGTTTTTTTGCGAGAGATAAAATCGAAGGAAATTCACAGTCTTCATCGATTTTTTTGAATGATTATTAATTTATTGAATATTAATAAATTATTTCGTGATGCGATGAACGAAAAGGGGTAGCGGGGATGAAGAACGCTTTCAGGGCACATATTGCCACTTTTTTCGCCAAAAAACGTGCGCGAAAAGATAATGCGTTCTGCGGTAATGAACGGTAAAGGAAAGTCAGCGCAGCTGGCTATCCTTCGAGCCGCGCCGATTATATCCTGAAAATGTATTGTTATGTAAATCTTTATTCTGCTGGCAGGTTACGCAGTATCTCCCTCCAGGAATCGCTTTGCGTCGGGCCTCTGGAATGGGCTCTCCGCATTCATCACAAAATTTGTTGCTCTCTCCACTCGGCAGCGCCTTTCTCGCCCGCGCGACGGCGTCGTCAATGGTGCTGTCGATCTGATCCTGAACCGCACCGTCGTTAGCCCATCCGGATGCCATGGTGTACCTCCTCACGTTGCTTATTTGTCAGTATAGAGAATATGGGGGTAAAAAAGGGTCAGGCAAGGGATCCCGCTCTGGCCGCTCGCGCAGCAGAATCTCCTGTGGACTGGCCGGGATCTCTTGTCACAGGGCCGAAGACTCGGGACCCGGCCTGCTAAGCATGCGATTATTTATAGATAATCGCAGTGCCTGACATTTTATTTGCCCCGCCGGCGGAGTTGATTCGCCAGGCTATTGCCCCTTTTTCATGTGCTTTTTCCGCCAGTTTTGCCTGCAGGTCATCCAGGTTGCTGGCGCCGGAAGCGGAGACGGTGCCTGCCGGGCGTAACGGACCGCTCTCGACGACGGACGGGGGAGGTGATATCTCGGCCTGGACAATAAAAGAGACGGCGGCAAGCGCGATAGTGGTGAGTAACAGCAGATTTCTTTTCATGAGCATATCCTCATTAACCGCATGGGACATACTTTAAGTTTAGGCCGTTGTCGCAGGATAAACAGGGTAAAAAACTGAAGACAAACAACATCTTTTTTGAATAAACGGCGGCCCGACCAGGTGCTTTCTACGGGCCGGGCGGCAGAATAAACGGCTTAGCGGGCGTCCGGGCGGATCAGGTCGAAACGCAGGCTTTCATCGATAGTGTAATAGGCGCTCGGCCCGCCGGCGCGGAGAATCGGTCTGGCCCTGGCGGTCTGATAAACGCCATTTTCCAGTAACGATTCATCGATATGCACCGCTACCACTTCGCCCAACACCAGCCAGCTGTCGACAGCGTCGCCATCGGCGGTGGTCAGGCGAATGCATTGCGACAGCCGGCATTCAAAGTTTACCGGGCTTTCCGCAACCCGAGGGACTGCGACGATGCGGCTGGCTGCGGGGGTCAGCCCGGCGCGGGTAAACTCATCCTCGTTGCGCGGAATGCTGGCGGAGGTTTCGTTCATGGCTTCCGCCAGAGGACGGGTGGCCAGATTCCAGACAAATTCTTTGGTTTCGACAATATTCTGTACACTGTCTTTCCATCCACTGCTGGCAAAACCGATAATCGGTGGTCGATAGTTGAAGCAGTTGAAGAAACTATAGGGGGCAAGGTTGCGCTGCCCGGCGGCGTCCAGAGAGGCTATCCAGCCGATAGGGCGTGGCCCGATAATCGCGTTTAGCGGGTCGTGCGGCAGGCCATGTCCCTGTGAAGGTTGATAGAAATACATAGAATACCCGTAACCGAATAGGAGATATCCAGACTCCCTTATTTACCGCGCCGCCGTCAACGGGTATCTTACGCGGCTGTTCAAAGGAGATTGCCATGAAAGCCCAGAAACCGGGGTTACACCCGCGTAACCGTCATCATCAACGTTATGATTTGCCCGTGCTATGCGAGGCTCACCCTGAGCTGCAAGGCTTTATCACCCTAAATCCGGTGGGTGAGCAGACCATCGATTTTGCTAATCCGCTGGCGGTGAAGGCGCTGAATAAGGCGCTGCTGGCACACTTTTACGCGGTG
The DNA here is from genome assembly GCF_051131765.1 of Klebsiella sp. I138. Lineage (NCBI taxonomy): Bacteria > Pseudomonadati > Pseudomonadota > Gammaproteobacteria > Enterobacterales > Enterobacteriaceae > Klebsiella > Klebsiella sp. I138. The sequence continues at coordinate 2,390,316 of NZ_CP180447.1, read as the reverse complement.
AAACACTGGGATATTCCGGACGGTTTCTTATGCCCACCGGTGCCGGGCAGAGCGGATTATATCCACCACCTGGCCGACCTGCTGGCGCTGGATACCGGTACTATCCCTGAAAATGCCAGCATCCTGGATGTCGGCGCAGGCGCGAACTTGATCTATCCGCTGATCGGTGTGCATGAGTACGGCTGGCGTTTTACCGGCAGCGAAATTAGCCCGGAAGCCATTGCCAGCGCCCAGGCAATCATCAACGCAAACCCTGGGCTCAGCCGCCAGATTCGTCTGCGTCGGCAGAAAGAGAGCGGCGCCATCTTTACCGGCATTATTCATAAGAATGAGTGCTTTGACGCGACGCTGTGTAACCCGCCGTTCCACGATTCCGCCGCCAGCGCACAGGCCGGTGGCGAGCGTAAGCGTCGTAACCTGGGGCTGGGCGCGGATAGCGTCATGAACTTCGGTGGCCAGCAGCAGGAGCTGTGGTGTGAAGGTGGTGAGGTGGCGTTCATTTCTCAGATGATCCGTGAAAGCCAGCAGTTTGGTCGTCAGGTGAAGTGGTTCACCTCCCTGGTATCGCGCGGCGACAATCTGCCGCCGCTTTATCGTGCGCTGACCGATGTCGGTGCGGTAAAGGTCGTGAAAAAAGAGATGTCCCAGGGGCAGAAGCAGAGCCGCTTTATCGCCTGGACCTTTATGGATGAAGCCAAACGCCGTCGCCCGCTGTAACCGCTATCTCGCGGTGATACGCGCCGGGTGGCCCGAATCGCCCGGTGCATCCACTTCGGCATCTGAAGCTATAGCGTTGGTTCTGCGGGGGCCGCTGGCGGTGCGGCGCCTGGTACAGGTGCCGGCAGTACCTGGTAGGTTTGTACCGGGGCCCGTACCCCGGCGAGGTCGAAGTGTTTCTTGACCTGGGTGTCGAGAGCAAAACGAACCGTCCACTGTTTCAGCGGCAGAGTCGTGAAGGTGACCCGCAGAGTAAATGCCGTATTGCTCAGGCCAACAAGCCCGGCAAATGACGGCTCACCAATCACCAGTCCCCGAATGTCCTCCTGTGCCATCACGTCGGCAACGGCTTCTTTCAGCGCCTGTCCCGCTTTATCCAGATCTTCCTGTCTGTCGACATCGTAGTTGGCCACCACCGAACCGATGCCGCGTACGAAGTTGGCGAAGGTGGTTATCGAGGACCACGGAATAATGTGGTAAGCACCGGTATCCTGGCGCACGCCGACGGAGCGGATCGACATCTGTTCCACGGTGCCGGTCAAGGGACCGATGGTCACCAGATCGCCGGTATTCATCCCGTTTTCAAACTGGATAAAAATACCGGTGATAATATCTTTCACCAGCGTCTGGGCGCCGAACGAAATGGCCAGCCCCAGCGCGCCAGCACCGGCCAGCAGCGGGGCAATATTCACCCCCACTTCAGACAGCAAAATCATCGCCGTGATGGTACTGATGATCACCGCCAGAGCGTTGCGGAATAGCGTCAGCAGGGTACGGGCACGGGCGCCAGGCAGCGGACGGCCGTGAATGTCCGAGGCCAGACGGTTTTCAATCAGGCTGGCGAGCAGCGTCCAGCCGATGGCGGAGAAGAACAGGATCAGCGCGATGCGAATCAGGACATCTATCGCTTTTTGCCCGGCGCCGTTTTGCACCCAGTTCCAGAAATCAAACAGCCCCCAGGCGCTCAGTAGCAGCATAATCGCCACGCAGACCACTAAAATTCGCGCCACCTTCAGTGAGACCGAGATCCAGCCGTTCAGCCGTTTTTGTAGCTCAGGATAGTTGCGCTGAGTTTGCGGTGACAAGGTGATGGTCTTGGCTATCCAACGCGACAAAATGCCGGAGAGCAGCGCTGTGGTGCCGATAATCGCCAGGCTGTGCACCGTGGCTCCCATCATAAATTTCAGACTGTTGCCGGGGTCAAAGAGAGAAAAGAAAAACAGCACGATGAAATAGGTGCAGGCCAGCCAGTGCCAGATAAGCGCAAAGGCGCGAATAAACAAGCTAAAGAAGGCCAGAGAACGGTCTGCCAGATGCAGCAGCCCCTGGGTAATGAACGGTTTATTATGAAAAATCAGATACAGCGCCCACAGGGTGATGCACAGCATAATCACCACATTCGCCAGCGCACCGACCTGGATGTTGACCTGATTAGAGATAATGGGCACAGCGACGATCAGGCCGTAGCCTATCAGGCTGCTCAGTGCGCTGAGGCGCAGGTTCCAGTACTTCGCACTCTCATCGCTGAGGCTAAAAGGCCGCAGCTCCGCCACCCGTGGGCAGAAAATCAATCGCAAAATGGCTTTAAAGAACTCAATTAAAGCGAAGGCATTCAGGAACAAACTTTGCTGAAAGGCGATGGTCCGGTTCCCGCCGTTAAACCGATCGCTGAGCATCTGACCAACAAACAGCGTCAGCGCCAGCAGGAGCAGATCGAAGATAAACGCACCGGCGATGGTCGCCGGGAGCTGTAGCCAGTTGCCGCGATCGTGGTTTTTACGCCGTCCCCACTGACCCATTTTGCGATACAGCGGCAGCGCGGCCAACCGCACCAACCACCAGAAGGCGAAGACCAACACGGCCAGCAGCAGGAAGTGGCCCGCGGCGTTGCGAAAGGTGTCGGCATGGAACGGTTTGTGCGCCGAGGCGGTGATATTGCGCCACAGCTGAGAAAAACGCGAAGCAAAGCGCTCACCGTATTCGCGGCTAACCTGAGTGACGTTTTCCAGCACCGTGCGTTCATCCTTTTCGACCGGTGGAGTCAGCTTCGGCGCGTTGGCTGGCGGCGGTGTGGCGGTGGCCGAGCGCAGCTGATCAATCAATTCCTTGCGTGCAGCATCGTTATCCAGCACGTCGGCAAGCGCCGCATAGGCGGCCTTTTTCTTCTCGAGGTCTGGCTCACTGCTGGCGGGCTGTTCCGTAGTTGCGGCGGGGACGCCGGGCAGCGTCGCTGCCGAAAGCGGAGCGGTAAACAGCGTTGCAAGCAGTAACAGGATCCACGGCACGGGCGCCTCCATTCCATTCCAAAACTATTAAGTATAGAAGTTGAAAATGGAAGAAGCGGTGTGGGATGTATCTGGAAAGTGGCTCCCCCGCGTTTGGGGGAGCCTTGGGGGATATATCAGGCGACGTGCTGCAGGAACTCGCGCAGGCGCGGGCTCGGCGGGTTTTTCACCAGAACCTGCGGGTCGCCATCTTCTGCGATTCGCCCTTTGTCGATAAAGATCAGTCGCGAGGCCACTTTTTCGGCAAAGCCGATTTCGTGGGTGACGATCACCATCGTCATTCCTTCTTCGGCCAGATCCTGCATCACTTTCAGCACCTCGTGGCGCAGTTCCGGATCCAGCGCCGAGGTGGGTTCGTCAAACAGCATCATTTTGGGCTTCACTGCCAGGGCGCGAGCGATAGCTACACGCTGCTGCTGGCCGCCGGAGAGCTCGGAAGGGTAGTGGTGAGCGCGTTCGGCCAGGCCTACTTTTTCCAGCAGATCTTTTGCCAGCTTCTCAGCCGCATCTTTCTTCGCCCCGCGGACACGCAGCGGCCCGAACATTACGTTCTCCAGCGCCGTCAGGTGCGGGAATAGATAAAACTGCTGGAACACCATGCCGGCTTCCTGACGAATCAGGCGATCGTCGACTTTTGGATCGTTGACCCTCAGGCCATCAACAATCAGCTCACCGCTGGTTATCTCTTCCAGCTTGTTGATACAGCGCAGCAGCGTGGATTTACCGGAGCCAGAAGGCCCGATAATCACCACAACTTCGCCTTTGTTGATCTTCAGATCGATATCGTGCAGCACCTTGGTTGGGCCAAAGTGTTTGGAAACATTTTTAAATTCAATCACAGGATTTTCATCCTTCTTTCAAGACGACGCAGAATAAAGCTCAGCACCAGGGTGATGATCAGATAAATCACGGCAACGGCGCTCCAGATTTCCAGCGCGCGGAAGTTACCGGCAATAATCTCCTGGCCCTGGCGGGTCAGTTCGGCGACGCCGATGACGATAAAGAGCGAGGTATCTTTGATGCTGATGATCCACTGGTTACCCAGCGGTGGCAGCATACGACGCAGCGCCAGCGGCAGGATCACATGGCGGATGGTTTCGCGACGAGACAGGCCAAGCGCCAGGCCTGCTTCACGAAAGCCCTTGTGGATAGAGAGTACTGCCCCACGGGTGATTTCCGCGATGTAGGCGCCGGAGTTGATCATGATGGTCACTACCGCCGCCGAGAATGGATCAATGCGTAAGTCATTGAACGCCATAGGCAGGGCGAAGTAGATAAACATGACCTGAACCACGATCGGGGTACCGCGAATGATCTCGATAAAAACTAACGCAACGTGGTTAGCAATCCAGCCGCCAAAGCAGCGGGCGAAACCGGCGACGAGGCCGATTATCAGGCCGCCAGCCAGGCCGAGGACGGAAATCCACAGCGTCATTTTGGCGCCTTCCAGCAAAATTGGAATGGCGGGCCAGATGGCACTCCAGTCAAACTGCATAATTCGTTCCTGTTACCGTGTCGAAAAACAGAGGCGCGCCTCTGAGAAAAAATGACTCAGGCCTGCGGCGAGGTGATGCCCGGCAGAAGGCGCATGCGCCGAAGCCGGGCTATCAGACCTCAGCAGGCCTGTAAGAGATCAACGCTGATTATTATTTTGGCTCAGTACCGAACCATTTTTTATAAATTTCGTTGTAAGTGCCGTTTTCACGCAGGGTTTTCAGCGCGCCGTTCACTTTTTCACGCAGTTCGTCGCTGCCTTTCGGGAAGGCGATACCGTAGCTCTGTGCTTCCAGCGATTCCCCTACGGCTTTGAACTTGCCCTGACCGGCAGTTTTGATGAAGTAGAGGATATTAGGTGTGTCGTGCAGAACGGCATCGGCGCGGCCGGTACCCAGTTCCATATAGGCATTGTCGATGTTCGGGAACTGGCGCAGGTCTTTGGTTTTGATATTGGCCTTGGCGTAGTCAACGGAACCGGTGCCGCCTTTAACCGCCACCACTTTACCGTTGAGATCCTTCACGTCTTTGATGTCTTTGTTATCGGCTTTTACCATCACCAGCAGACCGCTCTTATAGTAGCCATCGGAGAATTCGATCGCTTTTTTGCGTTCTTCAGTAATGGTGATCCCCGCCAGCGCGAGGTCGATGTTTTTGGTTTGCAGCGCAGGGATGATTCCGCTGAAATCCATCGGTTTCAGGGTGTAGTTCAGTTTCAGCTCTTTCGCGATGGCGTCCCACAGGTCGACATCAAAACCGACATACTTATCACCTTGCTTAAATTCAAACGGAACAAACGCCGTATCGGTCGCAACAATCAGTTGTTTTTCAGCGGCCTGAGAAGAAACCGCAAAAGCCAGGGTCAGTGCAGCCAGTGAAACTTTAAATACAGACTTCATAGCATTTCCTTTTTTATCCACGGGACGATCCCCTGCGAGAACGTGTAACCCTATGAAAAAATCGTGCCAGTTTTACAACTTGTTGTTTTCTAACAAACGAAGTCTATCCTGTTGCACGATTTAGGGTACAGAGAACGGCAATTGCACCATATTGGGGCGTCATTTTGGTGCGCTATAAGCGCGTCGAATAACAAGAGCATTTTTAACGCAAACACCGATGGTAAAACAATCTTGCTGTAACGATTGTGTGAGGTGATTATTACATTTGATTTACTTTAGCGCGTATTTTGTCCATTGTTGCGCACTATAATGGTGCGGTTCAGGCGATAAAGAAAAGAGGGCTGGAGAGGTCAGGTTTATCTGAAAAAAAACCGCCAGCCAGGCTGACGGTGATGTGGTGTCTTAGGCGATGTTGGCTTCGATGAACCACAGGAACTTATCCAGGTCGCGTGAGGCGGCGGTAAAGATATCGGCAGTATCTTCGTCTTTCGCTTCCCCGATCGCTTTACGGACATCATTGGCTACAATCGCGTAGCGGTCTGCCAGCTCTTTCAGGTGATCCTGAACGGTGTGAATATCCAGCGGGTAGCTTTTCAACGGAGTTTTGCTGTTGATCACCTGCGTCGTGCCCAGTGCGACGCCACCCAGCTGCACGGCGCGTTCTGCCATGGTGTCGAGATGATCGGTCAGTGCGGTGCGGAAGCCATCCAGCATTTCATGAACGGCAATAAAATTGGCACCGCGCATATTCCAGTGAGCCTGCTTGGTAATCAGCGACAGGTCAATGAACTGGATCACCTGGCGATTCAGCAGTTCGACGGTGGCTTTCTTCTCGCTGTCGGCAACATCGTTGCGGGTATAGAGCAGATCTGTTGCTTTCGTTTTAACCAGTTTTGCGGTACTCATAGTTTCATATCCTCTTGATATTTATACTCGTCATACATCAAATTTGAATCAAATGGAGCGCTTGTCCCCGTAACTCATGGGACTAAGTATAGCAATGGAGTGGGGGACGGGGAGGGCGGTAGTCTCTATCGGTTTGATAGCGAAGGGGTGTTGGCTATTTTGAAAAACGCGTGGAATGGCATCATGAGCCCGCGTGGGGAATGCGGTTCTGCACGACGTGCAACGGCCATGCAGAACGGATGTTGTGGCTAGTTGATATCCACTTTTTCGATTTTACTTTCCCGACGCATCGTCAGCGTCGACCCCATTGATGCGAGAATAATTGCCCCGAGCGCCAGCGTTTGCGTAGAGGTCAGCGTCTCACCCAGAAACACCATCCCCGATAGCGCAGCGAGAGCCGGCTCCATGCTCATCAGCGTGCCAAATGTGCGCGTAGGCATGCGGGTGAGGGCAATCATCTCCAGCGAGTAAGGCAGTGCCGTAGAGAGTACGGCGATAGCCAGCCCCAGCGGCAGCAGCGACCACTGGAACAACGTGTCGGTTGCCTGCAGCATCCCCAGCGGGACAAAGACCACGGCGGCAATAAGCGACCCCATAGCAACCGTTGCCGGGCCGTGCTCTTCCCCAGCGCGCTGTCCGGTCAAGATATAGACGGCCCAGCAGGCACCGGCGCCCAGCGCCAGCAGCGCACCGGTGAGATCGATCTGCGCGACATCCTGTCCCAACGGCAGCAGGAACCACAGCCCCAGTACGGCCAGGATAACCCAGACAAAGTCGAGTGGGCGACGCGAGCCAAATAGCGCAACCGCCAGCGGCCCGGTAAACTCCAGCGCTACCGCAATACCCAGCGGAATACGCTGAATCGATAAGTAAAAGAGGTAGTTCATTGATCCCAGCGCCAGGCCATATAAGACGAGCGGCAGGCGCTGCTCTGCGGTAAAGCGAAGTCGCCAGGGCTTGAAGACAATCACCAGAATCAAGGTGCCTAACGCCAGACGCAGAGCGGTAACGCCGGGTGCTCCGACTAACGGAAACAGCGATTTCGCTAACGATGCGCCGCTCTGGATAGAGACCATCGCGATTAAAATAACCAGTATCGGCAGCCATGCCGGTATTTTGCGGGACGAGCCGGGCATCCTTTCTCCTGTCAGGGTTTGTCAAATGCGGTAAAGGTTCCAGTGTAAATGAATTACCTGGCTACGGTTTATCTATTGTTGAAAAAAACGCGTCCAGGAAGCGTACAATGCGGCGAGATGCGAAGAGAAAACATTCTGTTTATTAGGAATTATCTGGATGCGCGTGCGGTGGGTTATCGGCCTTAATAGCAGGGTATTCGCCAAAAACGGTTGTTTTCCAGTTTGTTACAGAATCGTGGAAACTTTTGGTTACATGAAAAAGTATGTTAGACAGTGTAAAGTGAAAAGAGTTTCCCGAAAGTTTTTGATATATTTAAGACTTAGGACTTATTAGAAACACATTTGAGGTGGTTATGAATAAAATTGCACGTTTTTCAGCACTGGCCGTTGTTCTGGCTGCATCCGTAGGTACCGCTTTCGCTGCAACTTCTACCGTTACCGGTGGTTACGCGCAGAGCGACATGCAGGGTGAAGCTAACAAAGCTGGCGGTTTCAACCTGAAGTACCGTTACGAGCAAGACAATAGCCCGCTGGGTGTTATCGGTTCTTTCACCTACACCGAAAAAGACCGTACTGAATCTGGCGTATACCAGAAAGGTCAGTACTACGGCATCACCGCAGGTCCGGCTTACCGTCTGAACGACTGGGCTAGCATCTACGGCGTTGTGGGTCTTGGCCACGGTAAATTCCAGGACAACAGCTACCCGAACAAGCACGACATGAGCGACTACGGTTTCTCCTACGGTGCTGGTATGCAGTTCAACCCGATCGAAAACGTTGCTCTGGACTTCTCCTACGAGCAGTCTCGTATTCGTAACGTTGACGTTGGTACCTGGATCGCTGGCGTTGGTTACAGCTTCTAATCGCTTCGGTGATATAAAAAATCCGCCTCACAGGGGCGGATTTTTTTTGCCTGAAAAGTCTGGTGGCTGACTGAATTGCCGCCGTGAGTCTCCCGGCGGCGGTTGCGCTAGTGGGTAGTGAACAGATCGGTCCCCAGATGGCTATAGTCCACTTTCTGTAGCTGGAAGTTGGTGATATAGGTCGGTCCGGCGGCTTGTTCAGAGACAAAACGATAGCGAGGCGTTATTTCTGCGGCACTGATCCCGGTCCACTGGGAGAAGAACCCGAGGAAATCGTTAGCAGAACGCTGTGCCTTAATCACTTTATGCGCTTTATCATCGCTGGACAGCACCATAAACGGCACCTGGAAATTCTGCTGGTACTTATCGTCATGCGCCAGGTACTGCACCTCTTTGCCGCGCTCTTTAAAGGCCAGACCGTGATCGGAAAAATAGGTCATTGAGAAACTATCGCCAGAATTTTGCAGCTGGTGATAGAGCTTGCCGAGCAGCGTATCGGTTTGCGTCATGCTGTAGAGGTAACAGGATGTCTCTTTCGATTGTACGAAAACGGTATATTTTCCTTTAGTGCGATCGCAGGCCTGCGGGTGCGATCCCATCAGATGCAGAACAATCAGCTGCGGCTGAGTCCGCTGAACGGAAAGCACCTGCTCGGTTAGCTTTAACAACTGCTCATCCTGAGTATTTTTGTTGGCCTCAAAGTCACCATTCTTGAGGAACTGCACTTCATCCGCACGCTTTGCGATACTGGCAATCGCCGTATCGTATTCGCCAATTTGACCCTGGTTCGAAAACCACCATGTCTGGAAGCCGGCGCGGTTCGCCAGAGTGACAAAGTTATCCTGATATTGCGGCTTGCCGTCCACAACCCGATTGAGCGTTAAGCCCAGCGATTTTTGCGTGGAGCCGCTGGCGGCAATGTAGTCATTAAACAGATAGCCGTTGACGGAGCTGGCAAACGGCGTGTTATCCCAGTGGCCGCCAAAGGCGCCGAGTGCGTCGCGGCGCGCGCTTTCGCCAATCACCACGACATACAGCTGATACCTGGGTTTGACCGCCAGCACGTGCCAGCTGTCTTTCATGTTCGCCAACTGAGCCATGCGAGCCTGCTCGTCCAGCACTTCATTATTATTGACGACCACGTCTTTCACGAAACGGAAGGCGGGATAGCCAGTATCAATCACTTTAAAGACGCCGCCCCAGGCCAGATTTTGTACCGGCTGCAGAAAGAAAATACCGATACTGAACAGCAGCCCCAGTATCTCCATTTTGTTCCACGGCTTACGTTCTTCCGGTTTGCGGCGCACGGCAATGACGCCCAGCGCAAAAATAAAGACCGCCAGCAGGTAGTTGTACCAGGGGAAGATGGTCAGAATTTCGGTGGACTCTTCGACGTTAGTGGCATGCAGCGCCAGCAGCGTATTGAAGTTGGGGGCCCCGTAGGCCTGGCCAAACGGATAATAGAAGGCGGCAAGCAGGGAATAGCATCCGACCACGACTTTTTGCGCCCGCGGGGCATGGCGCCACAGCAGATGTAACACACATGTAAATGCGACGGTATAGAGCAGGCTAAATTCATAGCCGAGTGCGAGGTTAATCAGCAGAGACTGGAGAAAATAAAATCCTGTCCACGGATTAGGGACTAATCCACGAGCGACCAGCGTTTCTTTCAGGGTGACATTCATAGTTATTAATCAAAAAGACGCCATGTGCATCCCCTGGCATCAAGGGGTAAAACCTGCTGGACAGTGCCTGAAGAGGGTCTCTGCGAGCCGCAGTAGTGGCAGGGCTGACAAAAGATAGGGCTTGCAAATGATAAGGTCAACCAGGCATAACGGATTGTTTTGAGAGAAAGCTTACAAAACTTGAAAAAAGCGGCGGAAACGTGGGGAAACGGGCCAGTTTGACAGGGTATTGTGACGGAAAAATGAAGCGGCGTACCGCGACGCCGCATTTAGTGGTTAGGTTTTTCCTGGCGATTTTTGCCGTTCACCAGATCGCACAGCATGTTGATCAGCATTAAGCGGACTTTAAAAGGGGAATGAGTAAACACGCGTAAGCACCTCTTGAATTCGTTCATGGGACCTCCTGTAATTTCGCCCTTCGCTCCTTGAAGGATGTCTGCATTACATACAGATATAGCACAGGCTATATCTTATAGCTATGGCTAAAACGTTAATTTTTTGTGCTACGGGCCCAATCATTTACAATGGGGATCTTTAGAGATGATGCTTGATGCGTCACATGTATGAGGAAGCACAATGAACCGTCGCGCGGGTAGACCAATAACAAAAAAAGTGACGCAGCTTGTTAATGTCGAAGAACACGTTGAAGGGTTTCGCCAGGTGCGTGAAGCCCACCGCCGGGAGCTGATTGACGACTACGTCGAATTGATTTCAGATCTGATTCGCGAAGTGGGGGAAGCGCGCCAGGTTGATATGGCCGCGCGCCTGGGTGTGTCTCAGCCAACGGTGGCCAAAATGTTAAAACGCCTGGCCAGCGTCGGGCTGATCGAGCAGATCCCCTGGCGCGGTGTATTTTTAACCCCGGAAGGCGAAAAGCTAGCCCACGAGAGCCGCGAGCGTCATCAGATTGTCGAGAATTTCTTGCTGGTTCTGGGTGTCAGCCCGGAGATAGCGCGTCGCGATGCGGAAGGAATGGAGCATCACGTCAGCGAAGAAACCCTGGTGGCATTTAATCAGTTCACGCTTAAGTACGGGCAGCAAGGAGAATGAACCTTCCCTTTGTTCAGTCGCTGGCTCGCGATCGTTTTCTGCATTTATTGCTGATCATCGCCTGTGGTTTAAGTTTGTTTGTGCCGTTTGCGCCCAAAAGCTGGCCTCAGGCTATCGACTGGCACACGATAATCACCCTGAGTGGGTTGATGCTGCTGACCAAAGGGATTGAACTGAGCGGCTACTTTGATGTGCTGGGGCGAAAAATGGCGCGTCGGTTTGCCACCGAGCGGCAGCTGGCCATTTTTATGGTCCTTGCCGCGGCCTTACTCTCGACGTTTCTGACTAACGATGTGGCGTTGTTTATCGTCGTACCGTTAACGCTGACGTTGAAAAAGTGGTGTGCGATACCGGTTAACCGGCTAATCATTTTCGAGGCGCTGGCGGTCAACGCCGGGTCCTTGTTAACGCCTATTGGCAATCCGCAAAATATTCTGCTGTGGGGGCGTTCTGGCCTCAGCTTCCCGGGGTTTATTGGGCAAATGCTGCCGCTGGCGGCGGCAATGATGCTGACGCTACTGGTGCTATGCTGGTACTGTTTTTCCGCCTCGCGATTGCATTTTCAAAGCGCGGACCGGGCGCCGGAGTGGCAGCCAAAACTGGTATGGGGCTGCCTGGCGTTTTATCTGATCTTCCTGACAGCCTTAGAAATGAAGCTCGAATTGTGGGGGCTGGGGCTGATTATCCTCGGCTTTCTGCTGCTGGCACGGGCGGTGATTATCCATGTGGACTGGTCGCTGCTGCTGGTCTTTATGGTGATGTTTATTGACGTTCATCTGCTGGTGCAGCTGCCCGCATTGCACCAGGTGTTAAGCGGCGTTGGTCAGCTTTCTGCCGGCGGCCTGTGGCTGTCGGCGATAGGCCTGTCACAGTTTATCAGCAACGTCCCGGCCACCATTTTGCTGCTCAACTACGTTCCCCCTTCTACGCTGCTGGCCTGGGCGGTCAACGTCGGTGGCTTTGGCCTGCTTCCCGGTTCGCTGGCGAATTTAATTGCCCTACGAATGGCAGCAGATCGTCGCATCTGGTGGCGCTTTCATCTTTACTCTCTGCCGATGCTGCTGTGGGCGGCGCTGGTGGGCTACGCATTGCTGCGATTCGTCGCCTGATTTTCAGAGGATTGGGCAAGAAACAGACAGAATCACCCCATTCGCCCGTTTCACTACGGGCGTATAACGTTAACGCTGAGGTTTAATATCCTGATGAGGAGAGTCCAATGCGTTATCAAAAACTCGGAAACACCGGTCTGTTTGTCTCCCGACTGTGCCTGGGCACTATGACCTTTGGTGGTGAAGGCGGCATGTGGGGAAAAATTGGTCAGCTGCGTCAGGCAGAAGCCGAACAGCTGGTGGGCAGTGCGCTGGATGCGGGCATTAACTTTATCGACACCGCTGACGTCTATTCTGAAGGCCGCTCGGAAATGCTAACCGGCCAGGCGCTAAAAAACCTGAAGGTCCCGCGCGAGAACGTGGTCGTTGCCACTAAAGTTTTTGGCGAAACCGGCACGGCCGGCGTTAATTCCCGCGGTAGCTCGCGATATCACATCATGGGCAGCGTTAAAGAGAGCCTACGACGGCTGCAACTCGATCATATCGATCTCTATCAACTCCACGGCTTCGATCCGGCTACACCCATCGAGGAGACGCTCTATGCGCTGGATAACCTGGTGCAGCAGGGGCACGTTCGCTATATCGGTGTATCAAACTGGGCAGCGTGGCAAATCGTTAAAGCACTCGGCATTTCTGAACGGCTTGGGCTGTCGCGCTTTGCCTCCCTGCAGGCTTACTACACCCTCGCCGGGCGTGACCTGGAGCGTGAGCTGGTGCCGATGATGCAGAGCGAAGGGGTCGGTTTGATGGTCTGGAGCCCGCTGGCCGGCGGTCTGCTGAGCGGGAAATACGATCGCGACGGGCAGAGCGCCGGGGGCGGTCGTCGACAGGAGTTTGATTTCCCGCCGGTGAATAAAGATCGCGCCTTCGATTGCATCGACGTCATGCGCGTGATCGCTGAGGCGAAAGGCGTTTCGGTCGCGCAGGTCGCTCTTGCCTGGCTGCTGCACCAGCCCGCGGTCAGCAGCGTGATTATCGGCGCCAAACGTCCTGACCAGTTGGCGGATAATCTCGCCGCCGTCGATGTCCAGCTGAGTAAAGAGGAGCTGGCGCAGCTGGATGCCGTTAGCGCACTGCCGCGCGAATACCCGGGCTGGATGCTGGAGCGTCAGGGCGAATACCGCCGCGATCAGCTCGCACAGCAATAAATACAGATCGCTGTTCCCAGAAGGCCTGACAGCCGGATCGGTTTACCCCGATCCGGCTTTTTTATTCGCTGCGCTCACAAAAAACGATCCTTTCTTTTGCCTGAATCGAGGATATCGTTTATATGACTAGTCATGAAATTTAAATGACTAGTCATATAGGGGCGAGAGATGAACAATGCACTACCGGCGGATTTTTTGTGGGGTAACTCGGTCTCCAGCATGCAAACGGAAGGGGCCTGGAATGAAGGGGGCAAAGGGATGTCGGTATACGACATTCGCCAGCCCGCGGAATTCGCTTCTGACTGGAAAGTCGCGACCGACTCTTACCACCGCTACCGGGAAGATTTCGACCTGATGCAGGATCTGGGCATGAACTGCTATCGCTTTCAGATTGCCTGGAGCCGGGTATGTCCGCTGGGTGACGGCGAGTTTAATGAAGAGGGGATTGCCTTCTACCACCAGTTTATTGATGAACTGATCGCCCGCGGTATTGAGCCGATGATTTGTCTGTATCACTTCGATATGCCCCTTTCGCTGGCGGAGCGCTATAACGGCTTCACCGATCGCCGCGTCATGGACGCCTTTATTCGCTACGGCCAGAAGATGATTGCGTGCTACGGCGATAAGGTGAAGTACTGGCTGACCTTCAACGAGCAAAACCTCTATCACATGCCGGAGGCGTTTCTCATTACGGGCTACCTGAGCGGCGAGAAAACCCTGCGTGAGCTGTATCAGATCCAGCACCACGTAATGATGGCCCACGTTCACCTGACCCACTATCTGCACCAGGTAAAACCGCAATGTCTGATGGGCGGTATGCTGGCGCATGCGCTGGTCTATCCGGCGACCTGCAAGCCGTGCGACATTCTCTGCGCCCAGCAACTGGATGAGTTCTTCAATCAGAATCTGCTCCGCGCTTTTGCCGGAGAAGGCTACAGCCCGGAAGTGATGCACTTCGTGGCACGGGAAGGTTTTCACGAGATCTATCGGGAAGAGGATCTGGCGCTGATGGCGACGGTGAAAGTCGACTATCTGGCCTTCAGCTACTACGCCAGCCGCACCCTGGACAGCGACCCCATTCCTGCCGGGACGCCGGTGAACAACTATATGTTGTTCGGCGATCGACCGAATAGCTGGCTGAAGGCGACGGAATGGAACTGGCAGATTGACCCGCTCGGATTTCGCATGATTATCACCCGCTACTACAACGACTGGCGTTTGCCGGTGTTCCCGATTGAAAACGGGATTGGCGTGATTGAATCATGGAATGGGGAAACGCCGGTGGCCGATGATTACCGCATTGCCTACCATCGCGATCACATCAATGCCATGAAAGAGGCGATAGTTGAAGATGGCGCGCAGGTGATCGGCTACCTGGGGTGGGGATTGATTGATATCCTCAGTTCTCAGGGCGATATGCGCAAGCGCTATGGCGTGGTCTATGTGAACCGTGAAAACCACGATCTCAAAGACCTTAAGCGCGTGCCGAAGAAAAGCTACGCCTGGTTAAAACAGGCTATCCATAGCAATGGCGAAGTGATGTAGCGGGGCGGCAGGCGGGCGTTTGGTGTATTCTTAGGCCCGCCAGCGCTTGCGCTAAACAGAACGCATCCAGAGAAAATCATCAATAAAAGGACGGGGAATGACGGCGAAGTATCTTGCGATCGCGCGGGAAATTAAAAAGCGAATTATCAGCCAGCAGTACTCCGCCAGCGCCCCGTTACCCGATCAGTTTGCGCTGGCGGCGGAATTTAACACCAGCAGGATGACAATTCAGCAGGCGATGCGCCAGCTTATCGTGGAGGGACTTATCTATACCCGTAAGGGGCAAGGTACCTTCGTACGGAAGAATTTTCTGCAGCTTTCACAGTGGGAGCTGCCGGGTAGCGACTACTTTGGTGCCACCAAGACCTGGGAGCATCTGGGCGAAGTGACCAGCCAGGTTATCCGCTTTGAGCTGCGCTTTGCGACGGAAAAAGAGCAGACCTCACTGCTTATCGACGCTGATGCTCCGGTCTATGATTTTGTTCGTCTGCGGGTGCTTAATGGTGAGCCGGTGTCGCTGGATATGACGGTGATGCCCGTGGCGCTGGTTCCTGGGCTGAATAAAACCCATCTGGAAAGTTCGGTATTTCGCTACGTGCAGGAGACGCTGGGGCTGAAGCTGATGGGTTCATATCGCGTGGTGCGGGCGATGAAGCCGGAGACGCTGGACCAGCAGTACCTGAACTGCGGCGAGTGCGACCCGGTGCTGGACGTGGAGCAGGTTATCTATCTGGAAGACGGGACGCCGCTGGAGTATGCCCATTGCCACTATCGCTACGATCACGGCGGCATTATTCTGGTGAATAACGGATAAAAAAGGCGGGTATCAGGCCTGATGCCGATCGTTTAAGGGGCAGTTGACCGAACCGGCAGAGGTGTAAGAATCAGTCATCTCACAGAGATTGCCGTTTCTATGCGGCTTCAACATATCTGTAGGAGTTCCTGTCCCGTAGGTCGCTGTTAAGCCGGAGATTTCGTTTTTACGGTGGTGCACGAACGTTTGTTGTTGTCAGAACGGTGGAATGTTCCGTTCACCACAGGTCCCGCGCCTCCCTGTATCCTGCGCGACAGGTGAACGGCCCAGGGCCGGTTTCGCCCGGCCCTGGGAACCCGGCATTTCGGCAAGAAAAATCGTCGCTACGCGATACCTTCGTCTCCGCCGTCTGGCTGTTCGGGGACGGCAAGATGTCACTTCCGCAGCGGGTGCGAGAAAAGTGCCGGATTCATCGTGAACGGAACATGCCACAAAAGTGAACGGAATACTCCGCAGAACACATGCGCCAAAGTACGAAAAATACTTTCACGCAAACCACCGTTTACCGGTATCACTCTGGTCCGCGATAGACAAAAAAAATGCTGGTCACCTTTAAGTGACCAGCATTAGGCTCCAGGCCTACTTTTTTACGCCGTTGCGTCAGAAAATCAGTTCAGGCGAACCGGCATACCGGAACGGTTCTGGACAGCCTGCTCAACAACGGTCTGATCGACGTCGGACTGGCCGGTGATCGCCTGGACTTCTTTGGTCAGAGTAATCGGCACGATTTCACCGCCCTGGAACTGCGCTTCGGTGGTGGACAGCGGGTTATGTACTTCAACATAACGGCTTCCGTCCGGCTCGGTCGTGGCTTTTACCGGTTCATCGATAAACTCAACGCGGGTGCCGACCGGCACGTTTTCAAACAGGAATTTGATGTCTTCGTTACGCAGACGGACGCAGCCGTGGCTGACGCGCAGCCCGATACCAAAGTTAGCATTGGTACCGTGAATGGCGTACAGACGACCGATATACAGTGCATACAGGCCCATCGGGTTATCAGGGCCTGCCGGGACAACGGCCGGCAGCGGGTTGCCCGCCGCGACGTATTCCGCATGCATTTTCGCGGTCGGGGTCCAGGTCGGGCCCGCTTTCTTACGTTCTACTTTGGTGACCCACTTAATCGGCGTATCTTTGCCCAGCTGGCCGATACCAATTGGCAGCACGATAACGGTGTTGGTGCCTTTCGGATAGTAGTAAAGACGCATCTCCGCGCTGTTGATCACGATACCTTCATGCACGGTATCGGGCAGAATCAGCTGCTGCGGGATATTCAGCACGGTGCCGCCTTTCGGCAGATAGGTGTCTACGCCCGGGTTAGCTTCCAGCATGTTGGACAGACCCATCTGGTATTTGGCTGCGAAATATTCCAGCGGCTGTTTGTTGTTATCAGGAACCGTAACCACCTGGTTCTGACCAATCAGTCGGCTACCGTCGGTCGGCAGCGGATAAGTGACAGCGGATGCAGTGTTGCAAAAGCCGACGAGGGCGAAGGCTGCCGCTAAGAGTGTCGATATTTTCATATTCTTCATGTCGTGTGCAGTGTCAAAGCCACACAGGCCTTTGTCAGATTATTCAGCTAATAGATGGGAGCGCATTATATGTGCATTCCATCCTACAGGGAAATCAGATGTGTACGAAATCACACTTTTTTGCCAGTTGTTTCAAGTGTAGTTCGCCGCCCTAAATTTTTAAGGCAAATCGTGGCAGGCAAAAAAGCGGTGCTTACCCTTCAAGAAACCTTAAGCGTAGCGCTTCTCGTGCTTCTGCCGTGAGCTGATACTCCTGCTCCAGCCATGCATCTACGCTGGCATAGCGCTCGTGAATCGCCGACAGCGCTGCCGCGAGGTACGATTCATGTACCGTCAGGATCTCGGCCAGATTCTGCCGCCCACGAGGAGTCAATTCGTCACCGAGCGCGCTGAGGATCCCAGTCTCAACCTGGTTCAGCATGCCGTGAGTGAGCAGGTACTCCTCCATCACGACAGGCGTGTCGCAGCCAAGGGCGAACAGCGTCAGTGCGCAGCCTACGCCAGTACGGTCTTTACCCACCGCGCAGTGCTGCAACAGCGCACCGTCAGCAGGCTGCATCAGCCAGTGGGTAAGTTGACGCCAGGCGGCGTTGTTAAACGGCAGCTGGCGATAAAGCTGCAACATAAACTGCCGGCCGTTCATGGCATTGAGCGTTGCGGCGTTCAGCTCCGTGACTTTGGCGTTGACATCGGACGTCAGCGGATTAGCGGGCGCATTGAGGTAGTGCATCCGTTCATTCAGCCTGTCGGGGCTGCGCTGAACTTCGTGCGGATCGCGGTAATCAATGACCCGGGTCACAGGCAGAGCGTCAAGGTGGCTCAGATCCTCGGCGGTGATTTCATGCAGCGAGCCGGAGCGCAATAATTTTCCCCGGCGCACGCGGCGACCGTCGGCGGTATGCAGGCCACCGAGATCGCGAAAGTTGATGCCGCCCTGAAGCGATAAGAATGCCGGATGGCGGGAGTGTGTCGTCATAGGTTCCTTCCAGAGTAAGGGAAAAAATCAACTATCGCGCAATTGAATCTCGCAATATGAGAGAGACCGTATCATAGACGATGCCCGCGATTTTATTGCAAACCGTGAAAAGTGATGGCTTTGCTGGCATAATGTCCGATGTATCACACTTCTCATTCTCTTTTTTCAGGATAACCCCGTGCTAGTATCCAGCAACGTCACCATGCAGTTTGGCAGTAAGCCGCTGTTCGAAAACATCTCCGTCAAATTTGGCGGCGGCAACCGTTACGGCCTGATTGGCGCCAACGGTAGCGGTAAATCCACCTTTATGAAGATCCTCGGCGGCGATCTCGAGCCGACGTTGGGCAACGTCTCTCTCGATCCGAATGAACGTATCGGTAAACTGCGCCAGGATCAGTTCGCTTTTGAAGAATTCACCGTGCTGGATACGGTCATCATGGGCCACGGTGAGCTGTGGGAAGTGAAGCAGGAACGCGACCGCATCTACTCTCTGGCGGAAATGAGCGAAGCAGACGGCTATAAAGTCGCCGACCTGGAAGTCACTTACGGCGAGATGGACGGCTATTCTGCCGAAGCGCGCGCCGGCGAACTGCTGCTGGGCGTGGGGATTCCGGTCGAGCAGCATTACGGCCCGATGAGCGAAGTCGCACCGGGCTGGAAGCTGCGTGTGCTGCTGGCGCAGGCGCTGTTCTCGAACCCGGATATTCTGCTGCTCGATGAGCCGACGAACAACCTGGACATCGACACCATTCGCTGGCTGGAGCAGGTGCTGAACGAACGTGACAGCACCATGATTATCATTTCGCACGACCGTCACTTCCTGAACATGGTTTGCACCCATATGGCGGATCTCGACTACGGTGAGCTGCGCGTCTACGCCGGCAACTATGATGATTATATGACCGCTGCGACCCAGGCCCGCGAACGCCTGCTGGCCGACAACGCCAAGAAAAAGGCACAGATTGCCGACCTGCAATCTTTTGTTAGCCGCTTTAGTGCTAACGCCTCTAAATCTCGCCAGGCAACCTCGCGTGCCCGCCAGATTGACAAAATTAAGCTGGATGAAGTGAAAGCCTCCAGCCGTCAGAACCCGTTCATTCGCTTTGAACAGGATAAGAAGCTGTTCCGTAATGCGCTGGAAGTGGAAGCGCTGGCGAAAGGGTTTGACAATGGCCCGCTGTTCAAAGGGGTTAATCTGCTGCTGGAAGTGGGCGAAAAACTGGCCGTGCTTGGGACCAACGGCGTGGGTAAATCTACCCTGCTGAAAACCCTGGTGGGTGAGCTTGAGCCGACCAGCGGCAGCGTTAAATGGTCTGAAAACGCGCAGATTGGTTACTACGCGCAGGATCACGAATACGAATTCGAAAATAACATGACCGTCTTTGACTGGATGAGCCAGTGGAAGCAGGAAGGCGATGACGAGCAGGCCGTGCGCAGCATCCTTGGCCGTCTGCTGTTCAGCCAGGACGATATCAAAAAACCGGCAAAAGTACTGTCCGGTGGTGAGAAAGGTCGCATGCTGTTCGGTAAGCTGATGATGGAAAAACCGAACATTCTGGTGATGGATGAACCGACCAACCACCTGGATATGGAATCGATCGAATCGCTGAACATGGCGCTGGAAATGTATCAGGGTACCCTGATCTTCGTTTCTCACGACCGTGAGTTCGTCAGCTCGCTGGCGACCCGCGTGATTGAAATTACGCCGGAGCGCGTGATCGACTTCACCGGTAACTACGAAGATTACCTGCGTAGCAAAGGCATCGATAACTAATTGCCTGCCATCCCGGCACCTCAGCGTGCCGGGATAACGTTTGCCACCCCCCTTTTACCTCAACCTTTCAGCAACAACTTCGCAATAAATTTTGCGCCCCTTAATTTGCCCATTTTTCCTGCACAATACTGTGAATAAATAGTCGCTGAATTGTCGGCTGCAGGAGGGGGCCATGAACGCATTTTCCTTTAATAATGGCGTGGCTGAATCCCGTCTTCTCTGAATCTGAACGGGGTAGCGTGCAATGATTATCGTCCTGACTTTACTGAGTCTGGTACTTTGCTGTGTACTGATTGGTTTGCTGATTGCCTCAGTCTGAGGGGGGGATATCTGGTGGGCTTGTACAGTGAACCGGGCAGGTATGTGTCAGCGCCTGCCCGGCAAAATATGAAGAGCGGTTTAGCGATGACGCACGGCTGCGGCCGGAACGGGGAAACCATTGCTGGTGGTCGAGGTGCTGGTAAACGTCCCAGGGCCATAGGCCTGCGTAATGGCCGTATCGTTTTCATCAGCCGCAAAACGGCTGAGGGCCGTCGTTTTGGTCGTTGCCGAAGGCAACGGGATTTCGGGAGAGGGTTTCTCCTGAAACGCCAGTGCGCTGGTGGAACACAACGTCAGCGAAACAATAAGAGCACTCAATACTTTCATCGTCAGAGGTCCGAATGTGTGAAGGGGCACTCTTACGGTATAACCGGCGTATAAAAAACGCCACGGGGCCTTACAGTTGTGGCGTATTTAGTTACAGGTGGACATCAATTAACCGCGCCCCTCCGCAAGGGAAGGGCTCCGGGGGTTACTTCAACTGCCATTCTCCGGCTTCGATACCGTTTATCAGTAGCTTGCGCCTTTCCCCGGTGGGTAACGTCACTTTCAGCGCTGGCCAGGCCGGACAATAATGACCGCGGGTGCTCACCTGTAGGTTGATGGTGCTGGCGTCGCAGACCATCTCCCACGTCAGCCACAGCGCATTGCCTTCCTGATAGCCCCAGCTTTCGCCGTCGTCCTCAAACAGCAGACCATGTGATGAACCCACGCCTTTCAGCGGGAACAGCTTCAGTTCGCGGCTGTCGTCCTTTGTCGCATCCACGTGGGTGATGCGTTCACTGAGCGGCAGCCCGGCTCCTGCGCGAACCAGCAGCGGTAGCGTTTCCAGCGGCGCATCTCGCGTTACCCACTGGCCGCCGGAGAACCATTCCCCGCTATAAAAATCGTACCAGCCGGAGGCGTTATCCGGCAGCCACACCCGGCGCTGACGTTGCCCCGGCTCCACTACGCTGGCGACCAGGAGATCGCGGCCCAGCAGGAAATCATCGCACTCCTCAAAGGTTTGTGGATCGTGCTCATGATCGAGGAACGTCGGTCGCAGCATCGGTTCGTCATCGGCGTGGGCCTGCCACAGTAGCGTATACAGGTAGGGCAGCAGGCGGTAGCGCAGTTCGATCGCGCTGCGAATTGCCGGCGTCACTCCCGGGTACATCCAGGCTTCATTGACCGTCTGGTCATCGTTCCACGAGTGGATGGTAAAGCGCGGATGCATCACGCCATTCTGCACCCAGCGCACGAACAGTTCGGCATCCGGTTTATCACCGGAAAAACCGCCGACGTCGTGGCCCACGTTATACAAACCGGACAAACTCATCCCTAGCCCCATGCGGGTGTTATAGCGCAGCGTATCCCAGCAGGTACGGTTATCGCCGCTCCAGGTCTGGACGTAGCGCTGCATCCCGGCGCAGCCGGAACGGGAGATCAGATACGGACGTTTTTGCGTGGCGAAACGCTGCTGGGCTTCCATTGAGGCGCGCATCATCAGCAGCGGCATCACCGGGCGAATATGTTTGATAGCGATGTTTTGGCCAAAACCGTGGCAGCGGGCTTCGCCGTCCCAGACTTCAAATTCGTTATTATCATTCCAGGTAGAATCGATACCCATTTCCAGCAGCTGGCGGGTTACGCCGTCCTGCCACCAGGCGACGGTATGTGGATTGGTGAAGTCGAGGTGCGATCCTTCGTCATCCCAAAAGCTTGAGCGTTCCGGCGCGTCAGTTTCTGAATCGCGGATAAATAACCCTTTTTCCGCCACTTCGCCATAGCGCGGATGGTCCTGCAACAGGCAGGGCTTAATATTGGCCGCCAGCTTGATGCCCGCATCGTGGAAGCACTGGCTCATCACTTTGGGCTGCGGCACCTTGTCATAGTTCCAGTTAAAAACGTAGCGTTTGCCGTTGATAGAGGTGTAGCCGGAAGAAAGCTGGAAAGAGTCGCAGGGGATCGCATGATCTTCACACAGGCGAATAAAATTCATCAGCTGGTTTTGCGCATCCGGTGCGTCGGTGTAGTGCATGGTGGAGCCGCTGTAGCCGAGGCTCCATTTGGGCCCGAACAGCGTTTTGCCGGTCAGGCGCACAAATGCTTTAGTGACATCCAGCGCCCGACGGCCGGTGAACATGTAGTAATCGATATCGCCTGCTTCCGCCTGCCAGCGGCGATAGGCAGTGTGGTAGTTATCAATTTCATTGCCCAGGTCCAGCCAGCAGCTGCTCAGGTTATCGTAGAACAGGCCGTAGCTGATGTCGCTACGCTGGGTGAGAGTAAAGGGGATGTGTTTGTACAGCGGATCGGTACTGACGGCGTTATAGCCCATCGCATCAAGATTACGCATCTCATAGCGTTGCCCATTGCGCTGAAGATTCCCGGCCTTCTCACCCAGCCCATAAAAGCGTTCGTCCTTGCGGCGGCTCAGATAGTGCGCCACGCCGTCGCCGTGGGCGTTGAGCAGATAGGCGCTGGTGGGGCGGTCATTCACCAGTGGAAGCCACTCGCCGTCATCCTGGCGATAGCTCCACTCCAGCCACAGCGGCTGGTGGACGGTGACGCGCAGCTGGCCCGTGGCGACCGTCAGGCTGTCGCTGTGTTGTTCGAGCGTCCACGCGGGGAGGCTAAAGCCGCTCAGATCGTCGCGAGAACGTCCTTCCCACGGCACGTCCTGCTGCGGCGCAATGCTCCAGGTGCGGTCCAGCGCCAACTGACCCTGGCGTTTTAGCAGCACGCGAAACAGGTTCTCTTCCAGCACATACAGGCACAGCGTGTGCTGCTCATCGATAGTCAGCTCAACGTGATGAGCCAGCTGTTGGTGTAATGTCCAGTGTTTAAGCGTTTTCATCTTTTTTGTATCCACTCTCAGGCGCGTTTGGCGCGACGTTCAGCAATAAATGTCACCAGGAAGATGGCGCCAATCAGGTCAAAGAACCCCATGGCGATAAACAGCGGGTTGAAGCCAATTTTGTCGGCGGTCACCCCGATTAATAACGAGAACAGGAAGCTGGCGATCCAGGCCGCGGAACCGCGCATGCCGTTGACCGTCGCCATCTGGCCTTTATCAAATGACTCCACCACCAGTGCGCTCAGCATGCAGGAGATAATCTGGTGGCCGAAGCCGCCGATAGAGATCAGCACGATGGTGATGTAGGGATCGCGGGTGATGGCGACGAGAGCCAGCGAAATCATCAGGAAGGCGCCGGTCACCGAACTGGCGACCACCGAGTTCACGCGGCTACAGCCGAACCAGCGGGTATACAGTCTGGTCAGATAGCCGCTGACGACGCTCCCGAGGTCGGCGGCGAGAAACGGCAGCCAGGCAAACATCGCAATCTGTTTCAGGTCCATCCCGTGCTCTTTAGCAAGGTACAGCGGTACCCAAAAGCTCAGCACTGCCCAGGCGGGTTCAGCCATGAAAGCCGGAATCGCAATCCCGTAAAAACGCTTATTTTTTGAGACGGTTTTAAGCGCGGTGAAGAACGGCAGCTTAACTGCCGGCGGCTCGTTGTCCTGGCGAATGAACGCCAGCTCGCTCTTACCGAGGTTAGGGTGCTTTTCAGGGTTGTTATAAAACACCCACCACAGCACGACCCACAGCAGGGCCAGCACCCCGGTAAACATAAAGGCCCCTTGCCAGCCGAAGGAGGCGTGGGCGAAGTAAATAATCGGCGGTGCGAGCATTGCGCCAATCGAGAAGCCGACACCTGCCCAGCCGGCGGCGATCGGGCGTTCAGATTTCGGGAACCATTCACCGATGGTTTTGGCGTTTGCTGGCGTAGCGGCGGCTTCTGCCCCGCCCATAAAGAAGCGCAGAATGGCCAGATGCAGCCAGCTACCGGCACCGGCGTGAGCGATACAGGCGATAGCCCACAGCGTGGCGCAAATCATAAAGCCAATTTTCAGGCCGATCACGTCGATGAGCCAGCCGCACAGCGGCTGGAAGAGGGTATAGGCCAGCTGAAATGCACCGACGATCCACGAATACTGTTCGGTGGTGATGCCGAGGGTGGTTTTCAGCTCCGGGGCGATAATCCCCAGCGAGTTACGTGTGATGTAGTTGACGGTGACGCCAAGTAAAAAAAGGACCAGCATCCACCAGCGTAAATTTTTGACCACCCGCCGGGATTGACTGGCGGTGATATCGTTGTTGAGGCCTTGACTCATAGAACTCTCCACAAGTTTTTTTTATGTAGGGTAATGACCGGCTCATACATCGAGTTGTCATACCGGTTCCTGTAATGTATTGAATAATATTGTTTTATTTATTTTTCTTTGTGCGCAACTAGTATGGAAGTTATCGGACCAATTCAGGTTAGGTGAGAAAACGAACGGGCAGTAGCGTTATTTATGAAAGTTTTTTCACAAGCTGGCGAAATGCTCACGGAAGAGGCAAGGATTTACTTGATAAGCTGGGTTCATCGATGATGAAAATTTTTTCATTTTGAAGATGGAGCTGGATCACAAAATGGATAAAAAGCTAAAAATTGCTGAGATCGCCGCCCGAACGGGCATGTCCGCAAGCACCGTCTCCAGAGTGCTGGCAGGAAAAGCGAACACCAGTGAGAGGGCCCGCCAGGCCGTGCTGACGTGTGCGCGCGAAATGGGGGTTCTGGAGGGTATCGCCGCCGGACGTATGCTGCTTAACAGCCTGGTGGTCTTTGCACCGCAGCGGGCGTTTGATGAGCGTTCTGATATCTATTATTACCGGGTTATCCAGAGCATCCACCATGCGCTGGGCGCCCATGAGGTACGTCTGCGCACCTGCGCGCTTGAGGAGAATGACAGTGATGCCAATCTGTTCCTGGCCCGCATGAATGAGCCGGAAACCGAAGCGGCGATCCTGCTGGGTATTGATTGTCCGCATATTCACGATCTGGCGGCAGATCTGGCAAAACCCTGCGTGCTGCTCAACTGTCGCGATGAAGGGATGCGTCTGCCCTCCATTGCCCCGGATCACCGGCTGATCGGCCAGTTTGCTGCCCAGTATCTGTTTGAAATGGGGCATCGGGCGGTGCTGAACGTGATGTGCCTGCGTCGTTACACCATGGATCTGCGGCTGGCAGGCATCAAAGAGGCCTGGCGGATGCGCAACCTGCGCTTCACCGACGGGCGGGATCTGCTTACGGTCGCCAGCTTTAGCGCCAGGGACACCGAAGAGCGGGTGGGTGAATGGCTTGACGCACAGGCGGGTAAAACGCTGCCGACGGCATTTCTGGTCGGCGGAGATTTTATGGTCGCCGGAACGGTCAGTGCATTGCAAAAGCGGGGGCTCAGGGTGCCGCAGGATATCTCAGTGATGAGTATTGACGGTTTCAACCTGGCAGCGATTCAGGATGTGCCGCTGACTGCCGTCCACGTCCCACGGGATGAGCTGGGCACGGAAGCGGTGCATATGATCCAGCAGCGGCTGATTCGCCCGAATGCGCCGCACGGCTCGCTGCTGTTGCACGGCACGCTGGTGGTGCGGGATTCGGTACGGCGGATACGCTCCGGTAACCGCCATACCGCGGTGGTGCAGGCCGGGCTCTACGACGACTAGACGACGATACCCAGCGCCCGTTTACCGTGGATGTTGAGATCGGCGAGGGTAAAACGCTCCTGCCAGTCAGCCTCATAGTCTTCGCGGGGGAAGTCCCCCGGCGACGCGCCGTTTTCCAGAGCCACTTTAACCTTCTGCGCATAGGCGAGATTTTTCTCGCACATTGGCGCGGCGGGAATATACATCACGTTACCCCAGCCCTGCTGGTTTTCCACCGGCGCCACCGAGTGAATCACATCGCAGTGCCACCACACCGAATCGCCGGCGTTGAGCGCCGGGATAGAACTGAGCGCTTTGATCAGCAGCGGGTGCCATTTCTCTGAAATGGGGAGCACTTTGCCTGGCGCCACGCCGCACAATTCATCATCCGGCACGTCGTCCAGTAGCGGGCGCAACAGGACATACGCCATCGCCTCTGGAATCGGCACTACGTGCAGCAGTCCCTGATCGGGAATCATATCCGAGAGCGCGGTCCAGCCCTGGAAAGTGCGGAAGACGGAGCACTTGGTGGTGTTGTCGACGGTGTACTCTTCAACTTCGGTACGGTGCGCCGCATCCCACGGATCGTAGGCATCGATATTACCGTTAAAGACGTTGGCAAAGACGCGCTGATAGGCCGGCAGTAGCCAGCGTTCCAGGGCACCGGAATCGGTATGCGCCCCCAAACCTTTTGACGTGGTTCCCGGCGGGCGACGGCGGATGCGATCCGGATAGATGACGCTGACGTCCGGGTCGAACCACTGCTTGCCCTCATGGTTAAAGGTCCACAGACGATTAAGGAAGGATTGCACGGCCGCCATCTCATTGCTCTGGCGCGCCTGCATCTGTGCCTGCGACCAGTAGATCGGGTAAATTTCCGGGCGCGAGGCGTCCAGTGAGCCGAAGAAAGTGTCGCCAGGGCCTTTGTAGACATCGTCGAAATGGTTACGGTCAAGATACTCAAGCATGGCGTTATCCCATGCCAGGGCCCGCTCGCGCGCGAAGTGGCCTTTGATCACCGCGCAGCCGCGACGCTTAATTGCTTCGCGTTGGGCATTGCTGACTTTCCCCTCGGCGATATCGCTGAACGGGATCACCGGCCAGACATCTTCGCCCCGGGCTTTCAGCGCCTCGATCTCTTCCAGGCGGGCGACGATCCGCGCGGTCAGACGATCGAACACCGCCTGCACGTCACCGATTTGCGCGCGCAGATGCTGTTTCATTTGTCGGATTGCCGCTTTGTGGTCGGCGGGTAATGTTTCGTGGGTATAGATAGCAGCCATGGTGACCTCACTCATCTTTCATTCGAAAGTATTAAATCTTACAAACGTTAATTTAAGTTAAATTTAAGTTAATGCAAGTTTAAAAATCAGAGGGGGCGCACAAAATGGAAAAACCGGGGCAGAAGGCCCCGGTCAGCGGTCAGAGAGAGAAGGGGGGAGTCTTGTCGAGAACGGCCTGAATCACCTTCAGCGCGCCGTGATGGTTGTTATCGTCGGTCGTGTAATCCGCGATGGCTTTGATACTTTCGGCGGCGTTGTCCATAGCGTAAGCGTACTTCACCAGCTTCAACATTTCTGCATCGTTGCCGCTGTCACCAATGGCGACGCACTCCTGCGGCGAGATCTGCCAGCGTTTGAGCAGGCGGCTGATGCCGTTCGCTTTATGCAGGCCGGGAATAATTAAATCGACAAAGCCGAAACCGCTGGTCACGGGCTTCATGATGCCATCGAGTGAAACGTGCAGTTTATCGATAAGCTGCGGGATATCGCTATCCGGCAGATTAAGGGAGAATTTAAACAGCGTGTCATTAATGTTCTGATAATCGCTGATTCGCTGCAAGCGGTGGTAGTGCTTCGACATCAGGGCGACGAAAGCATCGGGAGCCTGGTCGCTGACGTAGGCGCTTTCCAGGCCACAGGCGACAAAATTCAGCTGGCTGTCTTTCAGCAGCTCGCCAATCACCACCTGGGACTCATGACGGGTCAGCTCGCCGTGGAACAGCTGTTTGCCGTGTTCATACACCAGTGCACCGTTTTCGGCGACAAAAGAGATCTGCTCGCGAATTTCCGGGAAAAAAGAGATCAGCTGATAGTACTGGTTGCCGCTGGCGACAACGAATTCAATACCTTGCTGCTGAAGCTGCGCGAACTGTGCGAGAAAACGCGGGCGATCGTACTGCTTGGCGTCATTGAGAAAAGTTCCGTCCATATCGGTGACGATAACTTTAACGGTCATAACAAATGCTCCTGGCTAACTTCGACCAGTAACATTCTAATTACAATGTGACCTGAAGCACAAATTTATTTCGAATGAAAGTTTGTTTGCTGTCTTTTGTGTCGGTTACTGCGGTGGTTTCGGTGGCTTCCTGCAACCTGAATCCAGTGGGTCAATGGGGTGGATGGCCCCGGAGGCGCAACGCGCCGCCTCCGGGGGGTTTTGCTTACAGCGTATGCTCGGTTCGGGCGATGATATCGTCCTGGGCATCCGGCGACAGCGCGGTGAAGAAGGCCGAATAACCGGCCACGCGAACCACTAAATCACGATACTGGTCGGGGTGTTTCTTCGCTTCCAGCAGCGTTTCACGCGACACGATGTTGTACTGGATATGCCAGCCTTTATGCACCTCGAAGAAGGTCCGCAGCAGCACCATTAGCTTCTGCTTGTCGGACTCGTTCTCCAGCGTCGCCGGGTTCAGCTTCTGGTTAAGCAGCACGCCGCCGAGAATCGAGCCGGTCGGCAGTTTACCCACAGAACTGATAACCGCGGTCGGCCCAAGATGGTCGGTCCCGGAGGCCGGACTAGCCCCTTCCGCCAGCGGTGAATGCGCCTTACGGCCATCCGGCGTCGCCATGGTCTGCGCGCCGAACGGGACGTTCGCAGAAATTGATGAAGTTCCGGCGTAGTAGTTGCCGCCAATCGGACCACGACCGTAGCGCGGGTTGTGGTACTGCTTCAGCTCATCGATATAAGTCTGGTAAGCGCGTGCCAGCAGGGTATCCACGCTGTCATCATCGTTACCGTACTTCGGCGCGCCATTGATCAAGCGCTGACGCAGCTGCTCGTGGGTCAGGCCGTCAAAGTCTTCTGCCAGTGCTTTTGCCAGCTGCTGTTGACCGATTGCCCCCTGTTCAAACACCAGCTTTTTCACCGCGATCAGGCTGTTACCGAGGTTGGCAATACCGACCTGCAAACCGGAAACCCAATCGTATTTCGCTCCGCCTTGCTTAATACTCTTCGCCCGCTCAATGCAGTCATCCACCAGCGCCGAGCACAGAATATCGTGGACGTTCTCTTCCAGCATGGTATCGACCACATACTCAATCTCGATTGATTTGCGCGTGTAGTAGCGAATCTGAGTATCCCAGTCGGCCAGGACCTGCTCGAAGTTGGCAAAGTTACCTTTCGACAGCGCATGTTCCTGCGGCAGGAACACCTGGCCACTGGTCGCATCGCGTCCCCCTTCCAGGGTCGCGAGCATCACCCGGGCGAAGTTAATAAAACTCATCCCGGTACAGCGATATCCCCATTTGCCGCCGACGGCGGTTTCGATGCAGCCGATGGCCGCATAGTCGTAGGCATCCTGCGGTTCGATGCCGAGTTTGATGAATTCAGGAATAACAATCTCGTCATTATTGAACGCCGGCATCCCGAAGCCGCAGCGAATCACCTGCACGCAGGCGTCGAGGAAGTCGTTACTCATGCCGGCGTGGTAGCGCACGCTGAGGTTGGGCTGAGTTGAGCGCAGACGGCCGCAGGATTCCAGAATGGCATAGGAGAGGGGGTTCACCGCATCCTGCGCTTTGCCATCCACCAGGTTTTGTCCACCGATGGTCACGTTCTGATACAGTGGGCTCCCTGCGGAGGCTTTAGAGTGCGATCCGGAGCGAATTTTGTTCACTTCCAGCAGTTTCAGCCAGCAGCTATGCAGCATTTCAATCGCCTGCTCGCGTGCCAGGGATTGCTGTAACTCGACGTCACGGCGGTAGTACGGATAGAGGTACTGGTCCATACGGCCGAAGGATACCGAGTGACCGTTGGACTCAATCTGCAGAATCAACTGGATGAAGTAGCACAGCTGCAGCGCCTGCCAGAAGGTTTTTGGTGGTTCATGAGCGATGATGTCGCAGTTTTCCGCGATGGCCAGCAGCTCGTCGCGACGGGTTTCGCGCGTTTCTGCTGCGGCCATGGTACGAGCCAGTTCGCCAAAGCGCTGGCAGTGTTTGCTCACCGCGTCCAGTACGATATCAATGGCCTTCAGGAATTGCTCACCGTGCAAGTCTTCCAGCACCGTAAGGTTGATGCGCGAGCGGCGCTCGGCCACTTTGGCACGCATGCCGTCGAGGCCTTTTTCCAGCAGCAGCGGATAGTTAACCGCAAGGTGGGCATCCCCGGAGGTCATATTGCCTTCTGCTTTGATAATACCGGTTGCCAGCAGCGCTTTTTGCTCATCGGTAAACATTCCGTAGCAGCGATCCTGGACGGTTTGCCCACGCCACCACGGGCAGATTTCATGCAGGACCCGCTTGTTCTCTTCGCTGACGGCGAAACCCGCGCCCGGACGATCGGCAAGATCATCGATCTCTTTTTCAATCCAGCTGACGGTATATTCCGGGAAGATCGGCGCGGCGCGGACTTCGCTTGCCTGGTTGCCGACGATCAGCTCGTCGTGTTTGATCCAGATAGTACGCTCTGCCAGGTGATGAGCCAGCGCCAGCGCACGACGCACCGGAATAGGCTTATCAAGATGCTGCTGATAAGCCGCGGTGTAATGCTGCGCGCGCTCTGTGCACACCGGGGGCTTAACGATATGTACCAGCGCCATTTTATGCGCCTGAATGCGAGCGCTCAGCGTATCCAGTTTCAGGGTGGTCATGGGTTTATCCTCGTAAAGTAGCCGTTAAACCTTTGCTCTGAGCATAGTGCTGCGCGAAGGCGAGCAGCTCGGGTGCAGCAAGCGGTTTGTCCGGTGCGGTATAGGGTTGACTGAGTAACTGGTATTTGTTCATTCCCAGCGTGTGGTACGGCAGGAAATGAATCTCCGCGACCTGCAAACGGTCGGCGGCAAAATCGGTAATGGCGGTAATGGCGGCTTCATCGGCGTTGAACCCCTGAATCAACGGGACGCGGATGATCATTTTCTTCCCGGCCTGCGCGACGCGCTGCAGGTTATCCAGCACCCGGCGGGCGCTGCCGTCGGTCCACTGGTTGAAAATCGCTTCATTAACGTGCTTAAGGTCGGCAAGAAACAGATCAATCCACGGCAGCGAGGGCGCCACATATTTCCACGGCACGTGCAGACAGGTTTCGACGGCGGTGTGAATCCCGGCTTCATGGCTGGCCTGAAACAGCCGCTGCGCCAGTTCAGGATTCATAAACGGTTCACCGCCGGAGAGAGTAACCCCGCCGCCGCTGCGATCGTAGAAAGGTTTATCACGTAGCACCGTGGCCATAATCTCCTCCACGCTCTTCTCTTCGCCGCAAACGGTGAGCGCGGTGGTCGGGCAGCATTCGCGCAGCCGCGCATAGTGGTCATCGGTGAGCTTTTCGCGATGGATAATCAGGCCATCGAGCTTGCGGGTGATGACATCCGGCGCCGTCTGCTGACACAGGTCACAGCCGTCGAGGCACAGACGGGTGTCATACAGGAGGTCCGCCGTGCGGGCGCGACTTTCCGGATTCTGGCACCAGCGGCAACCCAGCGAGCAACCTTTAAGGAATACGACGGTGCGAATCCCGGGGCCGTCGTGAGTTGAATAGCGCTGAATGTTGAAAATCATAATGTGCCCTCTCTTTGCATATGAAGATTAAATTACTTTCGAATGAAAGTTGTATTGATGCAAATCAACAGCAGAGCGGATCAGGCCTGGGAGAAAAGGGAAAGTCGTACCAGGTCACACATTAACCGGCGGCGGCCGCCGCCGGGAGGGGGTCAGAGACCAGCGCAAACCTCGCACTGCGGGTTGCGCGGCAGCTTCATTTCACGAAACTGACAGGTCATCGCGTCGTAGATAACAATTTTGCCTGCCGCCGGAACGCCGTAGCGGGTGAGAACTTTAATGGCCTCCATCGCCTGCAACGCGCCGATGACGCCGACCAGCGGTGCCATCACGCCCGCCTCAACGCAGGTGAGGGCGTTGTCGCCGAACAGGCGGCTCAGGCAGCGATAGCACGGTTCGCCCTCCTGCCAGGTAAAGACGCTGATCTGGCCTTCCATACGAATCGCTGCGCCGGAAACCAGCGGCGTTTTGTGCCGGAAACAGCCTGCATTGAGCTGATTGCGGATAGTGACATTATCGGTGCAGTCGAGCACCAGATCGTGCGCGGCAATATGCGCCTGTAATGCATCGTCTTCGAGCAAGGCGTTCAGCGTCGCGAGCTGAACGTGCGGGTTGATGCGCACCAGCGCGTCACGCGCGGAGTCGACCTTCGGCTGGCCAAGGGTCGCATCGCTGTGCAGCGTCTGGCGCTGCAGATTGGAGAGCGACACGGTATCGAAGTCCAGTAGTGTGAGCTGACCGACGCCAGCGGCCGCCAGATATTGTGCCGCAGCGCAGCCGAGTCCGCCGAGGCCAACCACCAGTACCCGCGAGGCTTTCAACTGCTCCTGGCCGTCAAAATCGAAACCGCGCAGGATGATTTGACGGTTATAGCGCAGCATCTCCTCATCGCTCAGCTCGACGCCCATTACACCCCCCCAAACAGATGGTTAAAGGGTTCAACTTCAACCCATTCGCCCGCTTCGACATGGCCGCGTTCGCGTTCCAGGACGATAAAGCAGTTACCGAGGCTAAAAGAGCTAAAAATATGCGAACCCTGATGACCGGTCGACTCAACCACCAGCTCACCGTCCGGGTTGCGTTGCAGTACGCCGCGCTGGAAGTCGAGGCGGCCCGGCGATTTTTTTAGCCGCGTGGCGGCGCGAACGCGCAGGCGCATCGGCTGAGTTCTGCCGCTGTTGCCCCCCAGTTTTGCCAGCAGCGGCTGCACCAGCTGGTAAAAGGTGAGGGTAGCGGAGACCGGATTGCCCGGCAGGCCGCAGAACCAGCTGTTGTTCAGCTTTCCGAAGGCAAAAGGTTTACCCGGTTTGATGGCCAGCTTCCAGAAGCCAATTTCGCCCAGCTCTTCGAGGATTGTTTTGGTGTAATCCGCTTCCCCGACGGAAACGCCGCCGGAACTGATGACCACGTCGGCCTGGCGGTCAGCTTCGATAAACACCTCGCGCAGGCGGTCCGGATCGTCAGGAATAATGCCAAGATTAATCACCTCACAACCCAGCTGCTGGAGCATCAGGTGTACGGCGAGTCGGTTGGTATCGTAGATTTGTCCGTCGCCCAGCGGCTGGCCCGGTAGCTGCAGTTCATCACCGGTCGAGAACACCGCGACGCGCACTTTACGCACCACATCCACCTGCGCAATACCCAGCGAGGCCAGCACCGGCAGCTCGGCGACGGTAAGCGAGGTTCCGGCGGGGAATACAACGGCACCATCGGCGATATCTTCGCCACGGCGGCGAATGTTTTGCCCCGCTTTGATGGGGGCGACGAAGCGGATACCTTCTTCGGTCTGCTCTGTCTCTTCCTGCATCACGACCGCATCGCAGCCTGAAGGGAGCGGTGCACCGGTCATGATGCGAATACAGGTGCCGGCAGGCCAGATATCGTGGAACGGCTGCCCGGCGAAGGCTTTACCTGCGACCGGCAGCGCCGCGCCGTCGGCGAGGTCAGCCAGACGCAGGGCATAGCCGTCCATTGCCGAGTTATCAAAGCCCGGGACGTCCAGCGGCGAAATGAGATCATGGGCAGTTACGCGCGAAAAGGCCTGCAACAGCGGGACGGTTTCCACCGCGTTCAGCGGTGTAATACGATTGAGCATCTGAGTCAGGGCTGTGTCGAGCGGCATCAGTCCGGCGGTAAAATCCATGGGGTTCTCCTGCGGGCAAAACATCGAAAACGCCTATTATGACAGAAAAGCGCTGACGGCTATATGCCACCACGGTACAGGCTTTACACCACCGCATAGGCTTTCTATATTCAAAAATTGTATAGGACAGTCAGCACGATAATGATATTTATACACAAAATCATCCAGGATGCGTTGAATCAGTAGGGGAATACACCTGGAAAAGAGCAGGTTATCCGTCGCCACTCAAGAGGCTGTTTGCAGGATGCCGTATGAATAAAGACATTTTATGGGTAAGGGATCGCTGAATGGGCAAGGCGGTGATAGCAATTCATGGCGGGGCGGGGGCGATAACGCGCTCCGCGCTGACGCCGGAACGCGAACGACAGTACGTGGCGGCGCTCTCTGAGATTGTCGACAGCGGACAAAAAATGCTGGCGGCAGGCGCCAGTGCGCTGGATACGGTCACTGAAGTGGTGCGCCTGCTCGAGGAGTGCCCGCTGTTTAATGCCGGTATTGGGTCAGTTTTTACCCGTGATGCCACTCATGAACTGGATGCCTGCGTGATGGACGGCAACCGGTTGCAGGCCGGGGCGGTTGCCGGAGTCAAACATTTACGTAACCCGGTGCTGGCCGCGCGTCTGGTGCTTGAGCAAAGCCCGCATGTGCTGCTGATCGGCGAGGGCGCGGAAGCGTTCGCCGCCGACCACGGTATGGAGCCGGTAGAGAACGCACTGTTTTCGACCACCGAACGTTTACTTCAGCTGCAACAGGCGCAGGCCGACGACGAGATCGTACTCGATCACCGCACCTCGCCGCTGGACGAACGCCATAAAATGGGCACCGTCGGTGCGGTGGCATTGGATTTGGCCGGCAATCTGGCGGCGGCAACCTCGACCGGCGGTATGACGAATAAACTCCCCGGTCGCGTCGGCGACAGCCCGTTGCCGGGGGCCGGTTGCTATGCCAATAACGCCAGCGTCGCGGTCTCCTGTACCGGCACCGGCGAAGTGTTTATCCGTACGCTGGCGGCCTACGATATCGCTGCGCTGATGGAATATGGCAATCTCAGCCTGTATGAAGCCTGCGAGCGAGTGGTGATGGAAAAACTGCCGGCGCTCGGCGGCAGCGGCGGCCTGATTGCCATCGACAGAGAAGGCAATGTGGTGCTGCCGTTCAACAGTGAAGGCATGTACCGGGCCTGGTGCTACGCCGGGGATACGCCCACAATTGGCATTTATCGGGAATAAGGGGAAGCACGTTGCCGCATAGTCAAGAAATCGACGCCAATGATGTCCTGGTGGTGCGCGATCTGAACGTGGCATTTCGCCAGGAGCGGGAGACGTTTTCTGCGGTGCGTCAGCTGTCGTTTACCCTGCGGCGGGGCGAAACGCTAGCCATCGTCGGCGAATCAGGGTCGGGGAAATCCGTGACTGCGCTGGCGCTCATGCGTCTGCTCGATCGGGAGGTTAGCGAGGTCAGCAGCGAAGCGCTGTGGCTGCGTCGTCGCAACCGCCAGGTTGTTGCCCTGAGCGAACAGTCTGCTGCCGGGATGCGCAGCGTGCGCGGGGCCGATATGGCGATGATTTTTCAGGAGCCGATGACCTCGCTGAACCCGGTGTTTACCATCGGAGAGCAGATTGCTGAATCTATTCGCCTGCACCAGGGGCTGGGGCATGATGCAGCGCTGCGCGAAGCAAAGAAAATGCTCGATCAGGTGCGGATCCCCGAGGCGGAAACGATGCTCTCGCGCTATCCTCATCAGCTCTCCGGCGGGATGCGTCAGCGGGTCATGATCGCCATGGCGCTGTCGTGCCGTCCTGCGGTTTTGATTGCCGATGAACCCACCACGGCGCTGGATGTCACGATCCAGGCACAAATTCTCCAGCTCATTGCCGTTCTGCAAAAAGAGATGGCGATGGGGGTGATTTTTATTACTCACGATATGGGCGTCGTCGCCGATATTGCCGATCGGGTACTGGTAATGTACCGCGGTGAAGCGGTGGAGAGCGGCACGGTAGAGGCTATCTTCCGCGCACCGCAACATCCCTACACCCAGGCGCTGCTAGCTGCAGTACCGCGACTTGGCTCGATGCGCGGCAGCAACCTGCCGCGCCATTTTCCGTTATTACAGCAGCCCGCGCCCGATGAGGGCGAACAGAATACCGTCGTGGCCGGCGAGCCGATTCTTAAAGTGCGCGATCTGGTGGCGCGCTTCCCGTTGCGCAGCGGTATTTTGAACCGCATCACCCGCGAAGTTCATGCGGTCGAGAAGGTCAGCTTCGATCTGTGGCCGGGAGAAACCCTCTCGTTGGTCGGCGAGTCCGGCTGCGGGAAGTCAACGACCGGCAGGGCTTTGCTCCGGCTGGTGGCGACGCAGGGTGGAACGATCGTCTTTAACGGAGAGCGTATCGATACGCTGGCAAACAGCAAGCTTCAGGCGCTGCGCCGCGATATTCAGTTTATTTTCCAGGATCCGTTTGCGTCGCTCGACCCGCGACAAACCGTCGGTTATTCAATAATGGAGCCGCTGCGCATACACGGCATGCTGAAGGGGGACGCGGCGCGTGAGCGTGTCGCCTGGCTGCTGGAGCGAGTCGGCCTGCAGCCGGAACACGCCTGGCGGTATCCGCACGAGTTTTCCGGCGGTCAGCGTCAGCGAATTTGCATCGCCCGCGCGCTGGCGCTGAATCCAAAAGTGGTGATTGCCGACGAGGCCGTGTCGGCGCTGGATGTCTCCATTCGCGCGCAGATTATTAATCTGATGCTCGATTTACAGCGTGAAATGGGCATCGCATTCCTGTTTATTTCACACGATATGGCGGTGGTTGAACGCATCAGTCACCGCGTGGCGGTGATGTATCGTGGGCGAATTGTTGAGATTGGCCCGCGCCGCGCCGTGTTTGAAAACCCGCAGCACCCTTATACCCGCAAATTAATGGCCGCTGTACCGGTGGCCGACCCGACGCATCGTCATCCGCAGCGCGTACTGCTCTCTGACGAACTGCCGGGCAATATCTATAAGCGGGGTACAGAGGTTATCAGCGCGCCGTTACAACAGGTGGGGCCGGGGCATTTTGTCGCCAGGGAACCCGTCGCCGACGTGCTGGGAAGATAACAACGACACCAACAATACAGCCTTTCAGGAGAACAACATGACACAACGTGTATCACGCAAGGGGTTGCTGGCGCTGGTCGTCACGTCAGCGCTGGCGGCGAGCCCGGTTTTTGCCGCGAAAGATGTGGTCGTCGCGGTC
Organism: Klebsiella sp. I138; assembly: GCF_051131765.1. NCBI lineage: Bacteria > Pseudomonadati > Pseudomonadota > Gammaproteobacteria > Enterobacterales > Enterobacteriaceae > Klebsiella > Klebsiella sp. I138. The sequence goes on along the minus strand of NZ_CP180447.1, from coordinate 2,353,391 downwards.
GGTTCTAACTTTACGACCCTCGACCCGTATGATGCCAATGACACGCTGTCCCAGGCCGTCGCCAAGTCGTTCTATCAAGGGCTGTTTGGCCTTGATAAAGAGATGAAGCTGCAAAACGTGCTGGCGGAGAGCTACACCATCTCGCCGGACGGGCTGGTTTACACCATCAAACTCCATTCCGGGGTGAAGTTCCAGGACGGTACTGATTTTAACGCCGACGCGGTGAAGGCTAACCTCGACCGCGCCAGCAATCCTGACAACCACCTCAAGCGCTATAACCTGTATAAGAATATCGCCAGCACCGAAGCCGTTGACCCGACGACGGTAAAAATCACCCTGAAGCAGCCGTTCTCCGCGTTCATTAACATCCTTGCTCACCCGGCAACGGCGATGATCTCCCCGGCGGCGCTGAAAAAGTTCGGCAAGGATATCGGCTTCCATCCGGTAGGAACCGGGCCGTATCAGCTGGATACCTGGAATCAGACCGATTTCGTGAAGGTGACAAAGTTTGCCGGTTACTGGCAGCCGGGCCTGCCGAAGCTGGACTCGATTACCTGGCGTCCGGTGGTAGATAACAATACCCGCGCGGCGATGCTGCAAACCGGAGAAGCGCAGTTTGCTTTCCCGATCCCTTATGAGCAGGCGCCGCTGCTGGAGAAAAACAGCAAGCTGGAGCTGGTGGCCAGCCCGTCAATCATGCAGCGCTATATCAGTATGAACGTGACGCAAAAGCCTTTCGATAACCCGAAAGTGCGTGAAGCGATCAACTACGCTATCAACCGCCAGGCGCTGGTGAAAGTCGCCTTCGCCGGTTACGCGACCCCGGCAACCGGCGTGGTACCGCCGTCTATTGCCTATGCTGAGAGCTTTAAACCGTGGCCGTATGACCCGGCAAAAGCCCGCGAGTTGCTGAAAGAGGCCGGTTTCCCTAACGGATTCAGCACCACCCTGTGGTCATCGCATAACCACAGTACCGCGCAGAAAGTGCTGCAATTTACTCAGCAGCAGCTGGCTCAGGTGGGCATCAAGGCACAGCTGACGGCGATGGATGCCGGGCAGCGTGCGGCGGAAGTGGAAGCAAAAGGGCAGAAAGAGAGCGGGGTGCGGATGTTCTACACCGGCTGGTCGGCCTCAACCGGCGAAGCCGACTGGGCACTGTCACCGTTGTTTGCTTCACAAAACTGGCCGCCGACGCTGTTCAACACCGCGTTCTATGGTAACCCGCAGGTGGATAAAGACCTCACCGGCGCCCTAAAAACCACCGATGTGAAGGAAAAAACGCGGCTCTATAAAGAGGCCCAGGAGACTATCTGGAAAGAGTCGCCGTGGGTCCCGCTGGTGGTGGAAAAACTGGTCTCGGCACACAGTAAGAATCTGACCGGTTTTTATATCCAGCCGGATACCGGATTTAGCTTCGAGCAGGCGGATTTAGCACAGTGACGGAAAGCACTCTGACCCTCTCCCGTCGCGGGAGAGGAACATGGCGTGCCCGACTGGGTTTTTTATCTTCGCTCCGGCAGGATAAAGATGCAGGCAAGGAGGGCCGATGCTCAATTATGTGATTAAGCGCCTGCTGGGGCTGATCCCCACGCTGCTGATTGTGGCGGTGCTGGTGTTTCTGTTCGTGCACATGCTGCCCGGGGATCCGGCGCGGCTGATTGCCGGACCCGAGGCCGATGCACAGGTCGTGGCGATGGTGCGCCAGCAGCTGGGGCTTGACCAGCCGCTGCACGTGCAGTTCTGGCACTATATCACCAGCGTATTGCAGGGCGATTTCGGCACCTCGATGGCATCACGCCGCCCGGTCAGTAGCGAAATTGCCAGCCGGTTTATGCCGACGCTGTGGCTGACGCTGGCCAGCATGAGCTGGGCGGTGGTATTTGGCATGGCAGCGGGTATTGCGGCGGCCGTGTGGCGCAACCGCTGGCCTGACCGCCTGGGTATGGCGCTGGCGGTTACCGGTATTTCATTTCCGGCTTTTGCGCTTGGCATGCTGTTAATGCAGGTCTTCTCGGTGGAGCTTGGCTGGCTGCCGACGGTCGGCGCTGACAGCTGGCGGCACTACATTCTGCCTTCTCTGACGCTGGGAGCCGCGGTCGCGGCGGTGATGGCGCGTTTTACCCGCGCCTCTTTTGTCGATGTTCTGCATGAAGATTATATGCGTACGGCGCGCGCCAAAGGGGTCAGTGAGACGCGGGTGGTGCTGAAGCACGGTCTGCGCAACGCCATGATCCCGGTGGTAACCATGATGGGCCTGCAGTTCGGTTTTTTACTCGGCGGGTCGATTGTGGTCGAGAAGGTCTTTAACTGGCCAGGCCTTGGGCGATTGCTGGTGGATTCAGTGGAGATGCGTGACTATCCGGTGATTCAGGCGGAAGTGCTCCTCTTTTCGCTGGAGTTTATTCTTATTAATTTAGTGGTGGATGTTCTGTATGCCGCCATTAACCCGGCTATCAGGTACAAGTAAGGTGCGATTGCTCAACTGGAGAAGGCAGGCGGTTATCAACGCCATGCCGGGGATTAAACCCGGACAAATCCGCACGCCGTGGCGCGAGTTCTGGCGGCGCTTTCGTCGTCAGCCGGTAGCGATGGGGGCCGGCGTTTTCGTCCTGCTGCTGATTGCGGTTGCCCTTGTGGCGCCATGGATTGCGCCGTTCGATGCGGAAAACTATTTTGATTATGACCGGCTCAACGACGGCCCGTCGATGCTGCACTGGTTTGGGGTCGATTCGCTCGGGCGCGATATCTTTAGTCGGGTGCTGGTTGGTGCTCAGATTTCGCTGGCGGCCGGAGTGCTGGCAGTGCTGATCGGCGCGGCAATCGGTACCGTACTCGGTCTGCTGGCCGGGTATTATGAAGGCTGGTGGGACCGCATCATCATGCGTATCTGCGATGTGCTGTTCGCCTTTCCCGGGATCCTGCTGGCGATTGCCGTGGTCGCGGTGATGGGTAGCGGAATGTCGAATGTGATCATTGCGGTGGCGATCTTTTCGATCCCGGCGTTTGCTCGCCTGGTGCGCGGTAATACTCTGGTGCTTAAACAGCAGACCTTTATCGAATCGGCGCGCAGCATCGGCGCCAGCGACATGACGATTCTGTTCAGTCATATTTTGCCCGGTACGGTATCGTCGATCGTCGTCTATTTCACCATGCGTATCGGGGTGTCGATTATCTCCGCCGCCAGTCTCTCATTTCTTGGGCTGGGCGCGCAGCCGCCGACTCCGGAATGGGGGGCGATGCTCAATGAAGCGCGGGCGGATATGGTGATGGCGCCGCACGTGGCGCTGTTCCCGGCGATTGCGATTTTCCTGACGGTGCTGGCGTTTAACCTGCTGGGGGACGGCCTGCGCGATGCGCTGGATCCAAAGATAAAAGGGTAGTACACGGGAGCACAATGCCCGGTGGCGCTATCGCTTACCGGGCCTGTGTGCAAAGTGCTTACTGGGTGTTGTTGCCCGGACAGGTGCGGAGCACCGCCTCCGGGATGAGTTCAGCAGGCGGAATTAAGCCCGGCTGCCCCACAGGTCGTATTCGTCGGCATGTTCCACTTTCACCCGGACCACGTCGCCAGGTTTAACCTTCGTTTCACCGTTCAGGTAGACCGCGCCGTCGATTTCCGGGGCATCGGCCATGCTGCGGCCAATGGCACCTTCTTCGTCCACTTCATCGATCAGCACCATGATATCGCGGTCGACTTTCTCCTGCAGACGCTCGGCAGAAATCTGCTGCTGCAACTGCATAAAGCGATTCCAGCGCTCTTCTTTCACCTCTTCCGGCACCTGATCCGCCAGTTCGTTCGCGGTAGCACCTTCAACCGGGCTGTACTTAAAGCAGCCTACGCGGTCAAGACGCGCCTCTTTCAGGAAGTCGAGCAGCATCTGGAAATCTTCTTCCGTTTCGCCCGGGAAGCCGACAATAAAGGTCGAACGCAGGGTCAGGTCTGGGCAGATTTCACGCCACTGCTTGATGCGCGCCAGCTGACGGTCGGCAGAGCCTGGGCGTTTCATCAGTTTAAGAATACGCGGGCTGGCATGCTGCAGCGGGATGTCCAGATACGGCAGGATTTTACCTTCCGCCATCAGCGGAATCACGTCATCGACGTGCGGGTACGGATAGACGTAGTGCAGACGTACCCAGATGCCCAGTTTCGCCAGCTCTTCGCACAGGCTAACCATGCTGGTTTTGACCGGGGCACCGTCATGGAAACCGGTACGGTGCTTCACATCGACACCGTAGGCAGAGGTATCCTGGGAAATGACCAGCAGCTCTTTCACGCCGGCATCGGCCAGGCGTTTGGCTTCGGACAGCACTTCGCCTATTGGGCGGCTGACCAGATCGCCGCGCATTGACGGGATAATGCAGAAGGTACAGCGATGGTTACAGCCTTCAGAGATTTTCAGATAGGCGTAATGACGCGGCGTGAGCTTCACGCCCTGTTCCGGCACCAGGCTCAGGAACGGGTTGTGTTTTGGCTTCGGCGTGTAGTGGTGGACATGCTCCAGTACCTGCTCGTAGCTGTGCGGCCCGGTTATCTCCAGTACCTTAGGATGCACTTCGCGAATCTGGTCTTCTTTCGCACCCAGGCAGCCGGTCACAATGACTTTGCCGTTTTCTTTTAACGCTTCGCCAATCGTTTCCAGAGATTCCTGAACGGCGCTGTCGATAAAGCCGCAGGTGTTGACGATAACCATGTCGGCGTTTTCGTAGCTAGGAACCACTTCATAACCTTCGGTACGCAGTTCGGTCAGAATGCGCTCAGAGTCCACGAGATTTTTCGGGCACCCTAATGAGATAAATCCAATTTTGGCCATTTTTTATACTATACATTGCTCGGAATGGCGGGATTATACCTACGCCTTGATTGTTGTTTCTAGCCCCCCAATGCGGGCGAAGGCGCAATAAAGGCGTAACGTCACTTAAGATGACAAAAAAACAGCATTAATGATGGCCAACTGCGGTCAGAAACCTTCACCATCAGCGGAATCTCCGGTGGAGATCCGCTGTGCGTGACGGGTCTGCGGTCGATTACTTCAGCATGGCGGCAATTTTCTCCAGGGTCGGCTTTACCGAGGAGTAAAAGTGACGGAAACCCGGGCAAAGATAGTTCAACCCTTCTTCTCCATCCGGGGCGCGGACAATGCGGTTTTTCGGACATTCCCCCCAGCACAGGTTCAAATGCGGACAGGATTTGCAGTATGCGGGCAGGGTCTCTTTCTTGCCCATGCCAAAAACTTTCTGGCGTTCTGAAAACACCATATGCGCCAGCTTATGGGCCTTAATATTGCCGAGCTTGTATTCGGGATAGACGTAGTGGTCACAGGAGTAGACGTCGCCATTTTTCTCAATCGCCAGTGCTTTACCGCAAAACGGTGCGGTGATGCAGAGCTGGGAAGGGAGGCCCATGGTTTGTACGACTGCGGTTTCAAACAGGTTAACCTGGACGCGGCCCAGATCGTTGGTCACCCATTCATCAAACGTTGTGGTCAAAAAATGTCCCCAGTCATCGGGGTCAACGGACCAGTCGGTGACGACCGAATCGAGATCTCCCGGCCTGGCTCGGCGGGAGCCGGTCACGGGAATCGCCTCTTCCCGCCAGAACTGCGGGGCGGTGGTCTTGAAGTCTGTTGCCTCTACGCAGGGGGTAAACTGGATATAGGTTGCCCCGAGCTCCTGAGTGAGAAAGCGGTAAACCTCGCGAGGAAACCGGGCATTCACCCGGTTGATAACCGCCAGGGCGTTGAACGGTACTTTATGACGTTTAAGGGCGGCAATACCGGCCATGACTTTGTCAAAAGTTGGCTTTCCGCTGCGGGTCACGCGAAAGCGGTCATGTATTTCCCGGGGGCCATCAATAGAGACGCCGACCAGAAAATTATGCTCCTTCAAGAAAGCGGCCCACCGGTCGTTGATTAAGATGCCGTTGGTTTGCAGATCATTTTCAATACGTTGATGTTTTGGCTGATATTTTTTTTGCAGGGCCACGACCTTGTGGAAAAACTCCAGCCCCATCAGGGTCGGCTCACCCCCTTGCCAGGAAAAGATAATCTCTTCCCCGTCCTGGCTTTGAATATACTGGCGGATAAAGTTTTCCAGCACATCATCACTCATGCCTTTATCCTGCGGCTGATCGAGTAGCTGCTCCTTGTGCAGATAAAAGCAGTACTGACAGTCAATATTACAGGTTGAGCCGCTGGGTTTAGCCATCATGTGATAACGGCGTTTGTAGGCGGGGAGATATCGTCCCTGGTTTTGCAACGGTGTCAGTGGGATCTCGGTGCTTTTTTTCATCAACCGTAACCTGTGTCGGGTGCCGTATAGGCAATAAAAAGGCCCGGCAGAGATTCTCCGGGCCTGGTATTTTTTTAGTTACCGGTGGGCAGGCTCAACTTGAAGCCTTCACTCTGCAACTGGTCGCGGACGTTTTTGAAACGCTCATACTGAGACAACGTGATTGGCCCGCTGTAGCCTTCGCTCTGCGACTTCCGCGGCGGGTACTGAACATAGGTCTTCATCAGGTTGGAGATGGCCTCGTTGAAGGTCACCAGCGTCCAGGTATGCTCGGTATAGTTGTTCATAAAAATGTCGTAACGTTCCTGCGGATCCTGCCAGAGGTCAAAAATCTGCGGGACGGTGGCGACATAAGAGGTCGGGCCTTTCCAGCCAAGGTTTGAGTCCACGGCCAGGCCACCGGTTTGTGCTCCGTTATCGCCGCGCAGGTTAAAGACGGCTTTATAGTGGCCGACGCGTGCCGCGCCAGGGGTGAGTTCGTCTTCGGTGAAATAGAACCATGAGGTGCGCGGATCTTTACCGGTGCCAAACAGCACCGGGGAGATATCGTAGCTGTCAAAGATAATCGGCTGACCGGCCCGGTCCTTATCGGGCAGTTTAATTCCGGCCACGGAGGCAAATGTCGCCATTAAGTCCAGGCCGCCAACGATGTCATGGTTGCGGCTGTGATCCTTAATTTTACCTGGCCACCAGGCGATAGCCGGCACGCGGCTGCCCCCTTCGCGATCGGTTCCTTTGGTACCGCGGAACGGCGTATAGCCCGCATCAGGATAGACATCCTGCCAGGCACCGTTATCCGTCGTCCAGATGACCAGCGTGTTTTTATCGAGGCCCAGTTCACGGAGCTTATCCATGATGTGGCCCACGCGGGCATCCATTTCGACCATGGAATCAGCATATTTGCTCTTCGACATGGATTTGCCAATGTAATCCGGGTCAGGCATGTTCGGCTGGTGGTTCTTCATGAAATTGATACTCATAAAGAAAGGTTCAGCCGATTGGGCATTGGCGGTCAGATAATCCAGTGAGGCTTTTTCGACGTAGCGATCGAAGAACGGGATCCCAACAACGCCTTCTTTGCCATCGATCTCTGGCGTATTGACGTACTGGCCGTTGATCTTGAAGTCTTCTTTCGGTGTTTCACCGGCCTTACCTGAAAGCGCACCGCGCGTCACGCGCGCAAACATTTCGCGCAGCTGCGGGTCCATATCCGGGAACCAGGTGGGGTCAGCATAGGTATAGGCGTTGAGGTGATACAGGCCGACATACTTCATTTCGTCGTAGCCCTGAGCATTGGGCAGCGCGTAATCGGCTTCGCCCAGGTGCCATTTACCGGTGAAGAACGTTTTGTATCCGCCGGTCTTCAGAACGGATGCCAGCGTCCATTCTTCTTTAGGCAGGCCGCCGCCTTGCCCCTGGAAGGCCACGGTGGTCATCCCGCTGCGGTTAGGAATACGGCCGGTCTGCATTGCAGCACGGCCCGGCGTGCTGCTGGGTTGGCCATAAAAATCAAAGAAAGTCATCCCTTCATCGGCCATGCGGTCGAGGTTTGGCGTTGGCATGCCGCGACCTTCACCCCCGCCAAAGACGCCCAGATCGCCGTAGCCGGTATCGTCAGAAACAATCAGTATAATATTGGGTTTCTTTGCCGATTCACCGTTTTGATCCGTGGTATTTTGCTCCGCGGCCCGCACAGCGCCATAGGGTAATAGCGAGCCCGCAGCAAACGCGAGAACCCCTATACCCTTGTATGTTTTATTCATGTTATTCCCCATCATAGCTTCATATGATAATGAGTATTATTTAACACCTTCAGGGAAGGTGTAGATGAATAAGCTCGATATCCCAACACAACCCTGATGAGAAATAGCAACCGCTGTGATGTTGGGTTAGCGAGGTAAGTGAAGTCTATATTGGTGAAAAGCGCCAGCGGGCCGGGTTAGCTGCGGAGGGAGAGAAGGAGACGGCGCGCCTGCATCAGGCGATGCGGTGCCAGCCACGGCGGGGAGAACATGGTGTACCGCTGGCTGCGAATAAATGTTACGAGACGTAAGAGGGATATTTTTTATCGTCGTGAAATACGCGCTGGCGCAAATAATGAGAGTGATGATTTTATTAACGTTAATATTTCTCTGCCAAAAAGTGCGGAATAACCTCAGTATTTATTCAGAACATATTATTTTTCCCGCGCTATTTTTGGAAAAGTGTTCCCCAGGATGACTCCCGGGGAAATAGCCTGCTTCTGTCAGGGTTGGGCAACCCCGCCTGCCGGGGCCGAACCCGGAGCGGTGGGTTCTCGCTTGTCGCGCAGGGTGAAAATCGATATCAGGGTAAACAGCCCGGCGATGCCGCCGAGGATATAATATGTATGCGCGAAGCCGATGGTGTCGTACAGGTAACCGGCCAGCGGAGAGTAAATAGCGGTGGCAATAGAGGCGACAAACAGCACCAGTAAATAGACCGTTGAAGAGAGTTTATGGTCGAAGTTGGCGGCGATAAATTTAAACACCGAAACCAGAATGAGCGGTTTTTCCAGCGCGTGCATCATTTTCACCGCACCAATCCAGACCGGGCCTAGTGGGATGGCTGAACCCATGATGCGTACCGACATAATCAACCCGGCAATAATCAGCGCCCATTTTGCCCCTGTGCGGTTAACAAACCACGGCATCAGGCAAAGAAAGAGCGTTTCGCCGCAGACCTGGATGGAGGCCAGAATCCCGTACCAGCGGTTGCCTTCTTCCGGGGTGGGGAACTGCAGAGAGAAGTACTGCGCAAACTGCTGATCGTAGGTGTCATAAATCTGCGTGACGAATAGGGTAAAGATCAGCAGCATCCAGAACTGTCCGTTTTTTGCCAGCTCCAGCGCATGGGAGACCTTCAGCGCACTGGTTTTTTCCATCTCGGCTTCGGTGAGTTCGATTTTGGTCAGCATGAAGCAGATCGCGGCAATCACAATCGCAATACTGGCCAGCCAGAAGGCAAGGTTTGGGCTGCTGTCGATGTATTTTCCCACAATCCACGCGGCGGCGGCCCAGCCTAATGACCCCCACATCCGTACCCGACCATATTCGAAATGATAGCGCCGCGAAATTTTATCGATATACGAATCGATGACTCCGCAGCCGGAGTTAAAAATAACCCCCAGATAGACACCACCCAGTAAGGCTCCCAGCCAAAAGCTGTGCACCAGCAGCGGGGCATACAGATAAATAAAGAACGGACCGACCGGCAGGAGCATGGCCAGCAGGATCCAGATAAGTCGCTTTTTCAGACCAAATTTATCGGCAATGAAGCCAAAAAAGGGCTGCATCAGCAGGGCGATAAAGGCGTTAACGGAATACAGCAGGCCAGTTTTAGTGGCGCTGATCCCAAGATGCTGAGTCGTCCAGATAACGAAAAACGCCATGGTGGATGACCAGGCGAATAAATAGAGGAAATCGAAAAGACTCAACAAGATATAGTTTCTTTTGCCGGGCGTAATCATTTCAGTTCCTTCAGGCGATCGAGGTTCATATTGCGGGGAGAAGCCGCAGGTCGTGGTTTTTTTATTCAATGTTATACGTAATACATTAAGCCCGCTGATATGACACCCGAAGGAAACTTTGAGCAATTGTAATGATGGTTATTTGTGATCATTGCTGCAAAAAAAGAGTAAATCATTGCTGTTTTAATGTTTCATTATCTTTTTCATGCCGTGAGAGCGTATAACATTTTGTGGTGTTAACTTCGTTTTTGACCTAAGAAGGAGCCTGAGTTGGTTGTGACTTAAAACATCAATGTAACATTGTAAATGATGTTAATTAACCGGGAATTATTGACCTCGCGCATTCCTTTGTACAAAAAATAGCCATATTCTAATAATGGTAATGGATGACAGAGGAGGAACCATGATGAGCGTTGACAGACTGTATCGTAACCTTCTGAATAAGCTGATTAATGCCAATATTGATCTCGACGCTTATTTACAGTTACGCAAAGCGAAGGGCTATATGTCAGTCAGCGAAAATGAGCATCTGCGTGATAACTTGTTTGAACTGTGTGGTGAAATGCGTGAGCACGGGCGGCGATTGCAGCACGTTCTCACGCCGGAGGAAAAGGATGCTCTCCGTCTTGCGGGTGGAGCCGTCGCCTCAGCGGCGGTTTGCCTGATGAGCGGGCATCATGACTGCCCGTCTTTTATTGCAGTTAACGTAGAGACCCTGGAACGCTGCCTGACGGAACTGACGCTGAATATTCATAAGCTGAATAAACAGGCACCAGTAACCCACGTCTGAATTCGGGGGGAGGCGAACTCCCCCTGCTTAATGTTATGTAAAAATCCCGCCCTGATTTTCCTCGCTGGCTACCCTTAGCGCATTGCCGAATCGTATTGCCGATTATTGCCGACAACAGGAAAACGCCATGCGCCAGATAGCCTCCTTAACGATGCTCGCCATTCTGCTGTTTCCCCTCGCGACCCTCGCCGGGAAGGTTCGCGTTGATGTATTGCAAGACCAGCTTGAACACCCGTGGGCGATGGCTTTTCTGCCTGATGACCGGGGAATATTGATAACCCTGCGTTCAGGGTATCTGAAGCTTTGGCGGCAGGGAGAAGGCCTCTCGGCTGCGATAACCGGCGTCCCTCCGGTCTGGGCCAGTGGCCAGGGAGGGTTGCTTGACGTCGCGCTGGCGCCGGATTTCGAACAATCCCGGCGGGTCTGGCTGAGTTTTGCCGAGGCCGGCGATGACGGTAAGGCTGGTACCGCCGTGGGTTATGGTCGCCTGAGCGACAATCTTCAGCATCTGGAGAATTTTCAGGTTGTTTTCCGCCAACTGCCGAAGCTTTCAACCGGTAACCATTTTGGCGGACGACTGGTTTTTGACGGCAAAGGGCACTTGTTCATCGGGCTGGGGGAGAATAACAAGCGCTCAACGGCCCAGGAACTGGACAAACTGCAGGGAAAAGTCGTGCGCCTGACGCAGGACGGGAAAGTTCCGGCCGATAATCCTTTTGTCGAACGCGCCGGTGCCAGGCCGGAGATTTGGTCTTATGGCATCCGCAACCCACAGGGAATGGCGATGAATCCGTGGACCGCTACGCTGTGGCTCAACGAGCACGGGCCCCGCGGCGGCGATGAGATTAATATTCCGCAGAGAGCGAAAAACTACGGCTGGCCGCTGGCGACGCACGGAGTCAACTACAGCGGGCTGGCCATTCCCGAAGCGCAAGGCACGGCGGTAGCCGGCACAGAGGCGCCGCTTTTCGTCTGGAAAACGTCACCGGCGGTGAGCGGAATGGCGTTCTATGCTGCGCAGACCTTCCCGCAGTGGCAGCATAAGCTGTTTATCGGGGCCCTGAAGGACCGGTCGCTGATCGTCCTGAAGGTGAACGGCGATAAGGTGAGCGAAGAGGCACGCATTTTGCGCGATCGCGGGAAGCGTATTCGCGATGTGCGCGTCGGACCCGACGGATATGTGTATGTGTTAACCGACGAATCCAACGGTGAGCTGCTGAAGGTGAGTCCGGTTGAATAACCTCAGGTTACCGGGATCGCCACCACATCACGCCACGCCTGGCGCTCGTTAAGCTGTTGATACCAGCGCTGCAGGTGCGGGCGCGGCTGCCAGCTATCAACAATCGCCATCAGGTTATAAACGAATGGTGCAACGGCGATATCACCGAGACCAAAGGCGTCTCCGGAGAGCCAGGGAGAGGTTGCCAGTTCGTCATCAAGGATGGCGAAAAGCGCCTCGCAGGCGGCAATACCGGCGGCAATGGCCGCCGGGTCACGTTTTTCCACCGGCGTTCTGACCAGTCCCATTAATACCGGACGGTGGGCAGGCGAAAGCGAACCGTTGGCCCAGTCCATCCATTTGTCGCCCTGCGCACGCTGTCGCGGCGCATTGACCCACAGGCGGTCCTGGCCATATTCGGCAGCCAGATAGCGGATAATTGCGTTCGACTCCCAAAGGACGAGGCCATTCGCATCATCTTTCAGCAGCGGTACCAGACCGTTCGGATTCATCGTCAGATACTCCGGGTCATGATTCAGGCCAAACTCCAGCCCCGCCAGAATGTGCTGATAAGGAAGCTCAAGCTCCGCCAGCACCCAGCGTACCTTCTTCACATTCGTCGAATTATTTCTGCCCCATAGCGTAATCATATCGGTTCCTGCCTGTTATTGAGCCGTCGTTGCAGCATTGTGAGTAATCATGTTGGAATAAAGATAATATTTAGGCAATCACGATCAAAAAAAATGCTCTGTTTTCAGCAGGGAGCGAGGTTATTGCGTAAACTTTAAAAACTTTACCAACTCGCTGTTTCTTTAAGGTCATTTGTACGCTTTACTCACCGGCTGCTGCTGCGCCGATAGAGTGTTGCGGCATATTTTGTTTGGAAAGGATACTTGGGTGGCTCTTATGACGCATGACGCTTTTTCCCTTCGTGGCCTCGCGGCAGGCTGCGCTCTTCTCGTTCTCGTCGCACCTGCGGTGCAGGCGGCGGATCAACTTCCTGATGCCCCATCGATTGATGCCCGAGCCTGGGTCCTGATGGACTACGCCAGCGGTAAAGTGCTGAGCGAAGGCAACGCCGATGAAAAACTCGACCCGGCAAGTCTGACCAAAATTATGACCAGCTATGTCGTCGGACAGGCGCTGAAGGCGGGCAAAATTAAGTCCACCGATATGGTCACCGTTGGTCGCGATGCCTGGGCTACCGGGAACCCGGCGCTGCGAGGTTCATCGGTTATGTTCCTTAAGCCGGGGATGCAGGTCTCGGTCGAGGACCTCAATAAAGGCGTGATTATTCAGTCCGGTAACGATGCCAGCATCGCGATAGCTGACTACGTGGCAGGAAGTCAGGATGCATTCGTCAGCCTGATGAACGGCTATGCGCAAAAAATGGGGCTGACCAATACCACCTTTATGACCGTACACGGTCTGGATGCACCGGGGCAGTTTAGTACCGCGCGTGATATGGCGCTGCTGACTAAAGCGATGATCCATGATGTTCCTGAAGAGTACGCTATCCATAAAGAGAAAGAGTTCACCTTCAATAAAATTCGCCAGCCGAACCGCAACCGTCTGCTGTGGAGCTCAAACCTGAACGCAGATGGTGTTAAAACAGGTACCACCGCCGGTGCCGGTTATAACCTGGTGTCTTCCGCGACTCAGGGGGATATGCGCCTGATTGCCGTGGTGCTCGGCACCAAGACCGACCGTATTCGTTTTAATGAATCTGAAAAACTGCTGACCTGGGGCTTCCGTTTCTATGAAACCGTGACGCCGATTAAACCGGATGCCACCTTTATCACCCAGCGCGTCTGGTTTGGCGACAGCAACGAGGCCAAACTGGGGGCCGGCGAAGCCGGGTCAATTACGCTGCCGCGTGGGCAGCTGAAAAACCTGAAAGCCAGCTACACCCTGACGGATACCCAGCTGACGGCGCCGCTTAGCAAAGGGCAGGTCGTCGGGACCATCGACTTTAAGCTCAATGATAAAACCATCGAGCAACGTCCGCTGATTGTGATGGAAGCGGTCAATGAAGGCGGCTTCTTTAGCCGAATGATGGACTTCGTGCTGATGAAACTGCACGGCTGGTTCGGTAGCTGGTTCTCGTAACCGACGGACCGCGCCCTGCGGGGCGCGGTCAGTAGAGCAGTGAAATCTGTTTTTCTTTCGCCAGCGCGAGCAGATCTTCATCCGGACAAACATCGCTGACAATCACGTCAAAATGCGATAAATCGCCCATCCGCGCCGGCCTGACTTTGCCAAATTTACTGTGATCGACAACCAAAACGTGATAGCGCGCGCTGCTCATCGCCCAGTGTTTAACCGGCAGCTCTTCGAGGTTAAAGCAGGTGGCGCCTTGCTCGCAGTCAATGCCAGCCGCCGAGTAGAAGGCGATGTCCGGGCACAGATGACTGAGCGTATCCTGCAGGCTTAGCGGTTTAAAAATGGCATTGCTGGCATGAAACTCCCCGCCACATAAAATAGCCCGGCACTGCGGCTTTTCCTGCAGCGCGAGAAAAGTGTTCAGCGAATAGCAGACGCCAGTAAAGGGCAGGGCGTTATCAATGGCGTCAATAATCCATGGTGTGGTGGTTCCACAGTCGAAAAAGGCCATCTGATGCGCCTCGAGCAGCGCGGCCGCGCGACGGGCGGCGCGGCGTTTTTCATCCACCAGGCGTGTTTTCTGGTCGCTGAGCAGATAGTGGGTTGCGCTGCGTGGCTCCAGGACAATATAGCCACCTAACAACACCACCGGGCCATTATGACCGTTCAGGTCGCGACGAATGGTCATTTCTGATACGCCAAGCAGTGCGGCAGCCTCTTTTAAATGAAGCTTATCGCTGCGCTTGAGCGCCTGAATGAGCTGGCTGATGCGTTCATCACGACGTGTTTCCATATTTCCTCTACGCTGAAATCGCCCTGCTCTGGCAGGGCGTCAGTGGGCGATTTTACCTGCCGGAAGAGGGTTAGTCACGCACCCAACCTTTACGAATCGGCAGGGAGAAGCAAAGGCGATACAGCTGCTGCAGGTATTGATACAGCGACTGGCCTCCGGCCTGCCACACCAGCCCTGCGGCCAGGCAACCACACATCCCGGTCAGCAGGCCGCCCAGCATATCCATCGGCCAATGCACGCCAAGGTAGACGCGGGACCAGGCAATCGCCACGCCCGCCGCCAGCAGTGCGACGCCGGACCACAGGCGATGCCAGAACAGGAAGGCCAGCGCGAAGGTAAAGATGATGGTGCCGTGATTGCTGGGGAAAGAGTTATTCGGCGCGTGATGCAGGAACTGATAGCCGACGCCGGCGGCAAACGGACGCTCATGCGGAAAGAGAAGACCGCAGATCCATGACAGGCTGAGGCTAATTGCCAGCGCCAGGATGACTTTAAAAACCAGCTGGCGCTGGTTCGGCCCCCAGAGCCACAGCGCAACGGCCAGCAAAGGAACTATCAGAATCAAATCTTTGGCAATGAATGTTGCCAGGGTAATTGCCCACGACGGCGAGGCAGGGGTGGCATTGATTAAGGCGAACAGCGCGTCGTTGATATTTTCCAGCATAGGTTCAGGCTCTTGGTATCCGATAGCAATCAGCCGCCTACCTTAAAAAACGGTGGCGATAAGGTAAAGCAGTATTGTCTTAATTATCAGCTTGTTAAGAAAATATGGTTGGGCCACATCGCTGAAAACACGCTGCAAAGTTTGAGTATATCGCCTGTAACCTAATTGAAATATAAACGAAATATAGACAGATTTAATTAAAGTGGCTGCGATGTCATCCGGCCGTGGCGCGTTGCGCTATTTTTACTTGTCACCCACAATTCACTATCTCCTCCGCAAGACTTTCATTAAACTTTGCGCGATTTTTTTTTAAATAAGAGATTGCATGCAGAATTATTCGCTTTCAGGCAAACGCCTCGGACGGCAGGCGCTCCTTTTCCCGCTCTGCCTGGTGTTATACGAATTTTCCACTTATATCGGCAACGATATGATCCAGCCGGGAATGCTCTCGGTGGTGGAAGAGTTTCAGGTGGGGAATGAATGGGTCCCCACTTCTATGACTGCCTATCTCGCCGGCGGCATGTTTTTGCAGTGGCTGCTCGGGCCGCTGTCGGATCGCATCGGCCGTCGTCCGGTGATGCTCACCGGCGTGGTGTGGTTTATCGTCACCTGCCTGGCCACGCTGCTGGCGCAGACGATTGAGCAATTCACACTGCTGCGTTTTTTGCAGGGGATTAGCCTGTGCTTCATCGGCGCGGTGGGTTATGCCGCGATTCAGGAGTCCTTTGAGGAGGCGATGTGTATCAAAATCACCGCGCTGATGGCGAACGTGGCGCTGATTGCCCCTCTGCTTGGCCCGCTGGTGGGGGCGGCCTGGGTCCACATCCTGCCGTGGGAAATGATGTTTGTGCTGTTTGCCGTGCTGGCGGCTATTGCCTTTTTTGGCCTGCAACGTGCGATGCCGGAAACCGCGACGCGCATGGGCGAGAAGCTGTCGATGAAAGAGCTGGGCCGCGATTATAGCCTGGTGCTGAAGAACCTGCGTTTTGTTGCCGGCGCGCTGGCGACCGGTTTTGTCAGCCTGCCGCTGCTGGCATGGATTGCGCAATCCCCGGTGATTATTATCAGCGGCGAAAAAGCCACCAGCTATGAATATGGCCTGCTGCAGGTGCCGATTTTCGGTGCGCTGATTGCCGGTAACCTGGTGCTGGCGCGATTGACCTCGCGGCGCACCGTGCGTTCGCTGATTATTCTTGGCGGCTGGCCGATTATGTTCGGGCTGCTGCTCTCTGCGGTGGCGACGGTGGTATCGACCCACGCGTATTTATGGATGACCGCCGGGCTAAGCGTCTACGCCTTTGGGATTGGCCTCGCGAACGCCGGGTTAGTCCGCCTGACGCTGTTTGCCAGCGACATGAGTAAAGGCACCGTGTCGGCCGCCATGGGGATGCTGCAAATGCTGATTTTTACCGTCGGGATTGAAGTCAGTAAACATGCGTATGAGCTGGGCGGCAGCGGGGTGTTTAGCCTGTTCAACTTGCTTAGCGGCGTGCTGTGGCTGGTGATGATTGTCTATTTTCTCAAAGACAAGAGCGTAGGTAGTTCAAACGACCCGCAGGTATAGCGTCGATACGTTCCGGGCGCGGCGCGGTTGGCCACGCCCGGGCGAGTATTACGCGAACGGAGCTTCGCGATTCAGCACCTTATCGATAATATGCAGCACGCCTTCTTCATTGTTGTGCGGCGCATCATAGCCGGCAACGGCTTTCACCGGCGCTGCTGCGTTAGCCATGGCAAAGCCAAACCCGGCATGTTGCAGCATTTCAATATCGTTTCCGCTGTCGCCAAAGGCGACGACCTCATGATTATCAATGCCCCAGCGCTCTTGTAAAATACGCAGGCCGTTGGCTTTGTGAACGCCGGGAATAATCAGGTCAATACTGCCGTAGCCGGTTGCTACGGCGGTTACCATATCGCCCAACGCCGCGTGCAGCTGCGGCTGGATGTGCGGAATCAGGCGGTCAGGTACGTTGAGGCCGAACTTAAGAATCACGTCATCGATATGGTTGAAGTCATCCACCAGCTGCAGGCGATGATAATATTTTGCGGCAACCGTCTTTAGCTCATCGTTATAGCGATTCAGGGTATATGCGCTGCGTTTTCCGCAGGCGATAATTTCGATATCCGCCAACGTCTCCAGGTAGTCGATCACGGTGTGGAAATGATCTTTCGGCAGCTGGCAGTTAAACACGTCATCGCCGGCGCTAACTACCCAGCCGCCGTTTTCAGCGACGAAGGCAATCTCATGGGCGATGTCCGGGAAAAACGAAATCAGCTGGTAATACTGGTTTCCGCTGGCGACCACAAAGCGAATGTCCTGCTCGCGCATACGCTGATACTGGCTCAGAAAGCGCTGGCAGTTGTAGGTTTTGGCGTCGCTTAAGAAGGTGCCATCCATATCTACCGCAATCAGTTTGATGCTCATTAACTGTTCTCCATCACAGGTTCAGGTTGGGGTTTTGCCACCGCTCTGGCGACCAATGCCGCCACGATAACCAGACCCAGCACCACCATCATGGCACTGCGCAGGCCGAAATGTTCGCCAAGGAAGCCCAGCAGCGGCGGGCCGACGAGGAAGGCGAGATAGCCGGTTATCGCCACTACGCTGACGCGCTTCGGCGCATCGGGACCGGTGTCACTGGCGGCGGAAATGGTCAGCGGGAAACCGAGCGACGCGCCAAGCCCCCACAGCAGCACCGAGATCCCGGCTACCCATGGGTTGTCGACGAATATAATCAGGCCGATGCCCAGAGCGCCCATGACGGCGCTGGCGCGCACTACCGTGACCCGGCTATAGCGGTCAATAAACCAGCCGCCGGTAAAGCGACCGAGCGTCATGCCGAGGGTGAAGCCGGCGTAAATCAAGGAGCCGGAGGTGGGGCTGAAGCCGTGACCGTCCACCATCAGCAGCGGCAGCCAGTCGTTGGCAGACCCTTCAGCAAAGGCCATCGCCAGTACCACAACGCCAATCAGCAACAGCTGCACATCGCGCCATACCGGCAATCCTTTTTCCTCGTGATGCGCGCTTTCGGCGGCATTTTGCCCGGTGCCATCAGGGATGGCGCGAATGGCAATCGCGATAGGGGCAATTGCCACCAGCGCGGCCAGCAAAATATGCGGCGCGGCGGGCAAGCCAAACCCGGTTACTGCCATGCCGACACCGGCGCCGAACAGCGTACCGAAGCTATAAAAGCCGTGCATCATCGGCAGAACGGTCTTGTTCATTTCCCGCTCGACGGCGGCGCCTTCAACGTTAATTGCCACCTCTGCCGAGCCGAAGCTGGCGCCAAAAATGGCCAGCCCGACGGCAAACAGGACGGCAGAGGTGAGCCACAGCGCCAGGCTGAGCACCATCATACCGACCACGGCGCAAGACATGGTGGTACGAATCACCCTGCGGGTACCAAAGCGTTTAACCAGCCACGCCGAGCAGAGAATACCGCTCATTGACCCAATCGACAGGCCAAATAAAACGATGCCCATTTCCGCCGTCGACAGCGTCAGCAGGTCGCGGATAGCCGGCGTGCGGGTGGCCCATGAGGCCATGAGTAATCCTGGAATAAAGAAGAACATAAAAAGGGCCCACAGTCGGAGCTGTAAGGCTCTGCGGGAGGTTTGCGCTGTCATTCGTAAACGCCTGTGAATGAGAAGATGGAGACAACAGTAGCAAGGTTGTGTACATTTGTACATATTCTTCAGGAGGCGTATTTCAGGCCGCCGTTGCGAGTCTGGAAGAACGGTATTGTTGCCGTAAGCATGGTGCCTGAAAGTGACTAAGAGGACTGATATGGCCCGCCGACCAAACGATCCGCAGCGCCGGGAGCGCATTTTGCAGGCGACGCTGGATACCATTGCCACCCATGGTATCCACGCGGTAACCCATCGTAAAATTGCCAGCTGTGCGGAGGTCCCGTTAGGCTCGTTGACCTACTATTTCAGCGGTATTGAAGCGCTGATTGAAGAGGCGTTTCGCATTTTCACCCGCGATATGTCCGTGCAGTACCAGCAGTTTTTTGCCACGGTCAGCAGCCGCGAAGAGGCCTGCGATGCGATTGCCGAGCTGATATTCAGCGCCCAGGTGACCACCGCGCGGAATATGGAGCTGATGTATCAGCTGTATGCCTTTTGCAGCAGCCAGCCGGTGTTAAAGGCGGTGATGCAGCACTGGATGCAGCGCAGCCAGCAGACGCTGGAGCGGTGGTTTGAACCGGCCACGGCTCGTGGGCTGGATGCGTTTATCGAAGGAATGACTCTGCATTTTGTCACCGATAGCGCACCGCTCTCTAAGCAGGCCATCCGCCTGATGGTCGGGCGTCTGGCCGGAGAGGGGTGAGGGAGGCGCACGTACAGCGCTTAGGCTTCCGGGCAGGCCGGTGCGTTATCAGCCGGTAGTCGCGCCGGCCGTCATATTCACCACCGTGGCCGTCATAGCACCGGCGCGGTCGGATGCCAGAAAAGTGATAACGTCAGCGACCTGGTCTAGCGTTGGCAGCCTTTTGAGCAGGGTGCTGTGCGCCGCGCCGCCGAGCCACTGTTCTACCGTTAACCCCATCGCCTGAGCTTTCGAAGCAAACACTTCAGCAGTATACGATCCGGCCTCGACCGCACCGGCAATAGCATGCGAGCGCACGCCGATAACGCGGATATTCTTCGGACCGAGTTCGCTGGCGAGCGCTTTGATAAAGGCTTCACTGCCCGCACAGCCGACGATATGGCCGAGGTGTCCCGGTAACGCCATGGTCGCCGCAGGCGCTACCAGGGTGATAATGACGCCTGCCCGGGCATCGCCCATATGGGGTGCAACGGCTTTTGAGATGTTGAACTGTGCCACCAGGAATGGAGTGACGCCCTGCATAAATTCAGCGAGGGATAGTTCCGCGATTTCCTTACCCTGGTTGTGAACGAAGCCGGTGGTATTGATAGCGATGTCGAACCCACCGACCTGCTCTGCCACCCGGGCCGTTTGCTCAAACGCGGAGCGTTCATCGAGGACATCGACGATAAACGTCTCCGCGCGGCCGCCAGCCGCCCGAATTTCATTCGCCACCCGTTCCAGTTTCTTCCGATCGCGAGCGCCCAGATAGACCTGTGCCCCCTCGCGTGCCAGGGCATGGGCGACGGCGCGGCCTGTCGCACCGCTTCCCCCAAAGATGGCTGCCACCTTGTCTTTCACCAGCATTGCGTTTTCCTCTCACCGGCCTGTACCGTCAAAGTATGTGCAATAACCGGGAGGATGCCAATGATGCCAATGAGGTGCAACTGTCGGACAGAAGACCCTTGTGGAGCAAAGACGAATAGATATCAGTCCGAAAGGTGAGGAAAGCGACTGATTTTAAAGAAGAGGGGATTTCAGGCAACAAAAAACCCATCAACCTTGAACCAAAATGGCGGGGTTGATGGGCTCCACAAAATGGGGACATCAAAGAAAAGCAGTGGCACTACTTATGACTGATGCCCAAGAGAAAAGTTCTGCCTCTATCTATTTTTTTCTTAAATATTTACTGTAGCCCTGGCCAGATGATGACAATCAGCGTCCCCGCCAGGGTCAACAGCACGTTGGCAATGGCATAAGTTCCCGCATAGCCCAGCGCCGGTATGTTGCTGCGCGCGGTGTCGCTGATAATTTCCATCGCCGGGGCGCAGGTACGCGCGCCCATCATGGCCCCAAACAACATCGCGCGGTTCATGCGCAGGACATAGGCGCCAAACAGGAAACAAATCACTACCGGCACCAGGCTGACGATAAGACCTGCTGCCAGCATCTGGCCGCCGACGGCGCCCAGGCCGTGACCAATGCCGGCGCCCGCGCTCAGACCAACACCGGCCATAAAGACCATTAACCCGAACTCTTTCACCATATTCAGCGCGCCCTGCGGAATGTAGCCGAAGGTCGGGTGGTTGGCTCGCAGGAAGCCGAGCATGATCCCGGCAAACAGCAGCCCTGCCGCGTTACCGATGCCAAAGCTGAAGGAGCTAAACTGGAAGGTAATCATCCCGATCATCAGGCCGACGATAAAGAAGGCACAGAAGGCAAGGAGGTCGGTCACCTGGCTGTGAATGGAAATAAAGCCAATGCGATCGGCAACGGTTTTGACGCGTCGCGCATCGCCGCTGACCTGTAACACGTCGCCTTTATTGAGCACCACGTTATCGTCAATTGGCATTTCAATCTGGCTTCGAATGACGCGGTTCAGGAAGCAGCCGTGATCGGTCAGCTTCAGCTGCGCCAGGCGGCGGCCCACGGCGTTATGGTTTTTTACCACGATCTCTTCGGTAACGATGCGCATATCCAGCAGGTCGCGGTCGAAGACCTCTTTGCCGTTACGGAAGCTCGGGTCGAGACGCGCATGTGCATCCGGGTAACCTACCAGCGCGATATCATCGCCCATTTGCAGGACTGCATCGCCGTCCGGGTTGGCCAGAATGCCGTTACGACGAATACGTTCGATATAGCAGCCTGTCTGGCGATAAATTCCCAGCTCACGCAGATTTTTACCGTCTGCCCAGGCGACCAGCTCCGGGCCAACGCGATAGGCACGAATGACCGGCAGATAGACTTTACGTTTAGAATCGGTATCAAGCCCACGTTCACGCGCAATCTGCTGGGCGCTGGTTTGCAGATCCTGATGCTGTAGCTTCGGCATATAGCGCGCGCCGACGATCAGGCTGACGAGGCCAATCAGGTAGGTCAGGGCGTAGCCCAGGCTCAGGTGGTCAAGGGAGAGCGCCAGCTGATCGCTGGGCAGTCCAAAGTGGCGTAGGGTATCTCCCGCACCGACCAGTACCGGCGTTGAGGTCATGGCGCCCGCGAGCATCCCGGCCGTCAGACCGATATCCCAGCCGAACAGTTTTCCCAGCCCCATCGCCAACAGCATCGCGCTGCCGACCATCACCAGGGCGAGCATCAGATAGTTTTTTCCGTCGCGGAAAAAAATAGAAAAAAAGTTGGGACCCGCTTCCACGCCAACGCAAAAAATAAACAGCATAAAGCCCAGATTCAGCGCATCAGTGTTAATACTGAAATGCTGCTGGCCTAATAATAATGAAACCACTAAAACGCCAATAGAATTACCAAGTTGTACTGACCCGAGACGCAGTTTCCCGAGACAAAGACCCAAAGCAAGTACAACGAATAATAACAGGATGTAATTCCCGTTTAACAAATCTGCGACGTTTATATTCACGAAAGCCAACTTCTCATTTACTAGTAAGTTGTTGAAGGAAATGGTTATTTGGTCTAAGGTTGGTCCAGTGTTCGCGTTGTCCCGAACCCTGTTCTGGCATCCCGTTATAACCAGTAAAAATAGAGTCGGTAGTTTAATCCTTCCTGGATGCTGCGGCTAGTCACAATCGTTTTTACGCCGGTGGGAGGCTAAATTGGCATGGATTGCCGGAATGCTTTATCTGACTGGACGAAGTGAAGTGGGTTAGAGGCAGAATCAGGAGGATGTTGTGAAATCTGAGCGTACTTGGGTCGGTATTACCTGCGGGTTCTTTCTGTTTATCGTGGTGTGTTTATTGCTGTTACTGCATATGAAAGGTGTCTTTCGGGCTACTGGAAATCCTGAGATAGGGCTGCTCTTCTTTTTGCTGCCCGGCGCGGCCGCCAGCTGCCTCTCTCCTGGGCAACGCGTCATCCAACCGCTGGTGGGGGCCATTCTGGCTACCCCTGTCTGTCTGCTGGTTATGCGGATTTTTTTCGCGACTCAACGAACGTTCTGGCAACAGCTGGCGTGGTTATTTAGCGCGGTGTTCTGGTGCGCGCTGGGTGCGCTGTGTTTTCTGTTTATTTGCGCCTGGCTAGACACCAGACGCAAGCACTCGTCAGAGGACTGAGTCGTCTCAGGCAAATAAGCCGAGATTCTCTTTCGCCCATGCTTCGAAATCCGTGCAGCCGCCGATATGTTTTTGATCGACGAAAATCTGTGGAACGGTCTCAACCGGTTTACCTACGGTCTTTTCCAGGTCGCTCTTACTGATGCCTTCGGCGTGAATATCAACGTAGCGATAGTTGAAATCATCGCGCTCGTTGGTCAGTTTTTCTGCCAGTTCTTTGGCACGAACGCAATACGGGCAACCAGGACGACCAAAAATAACGGTAAACATGCTTTCTCTCCTTAAATCTCAGCCGGATGGCGAATGTCACTATGATGACGCGTTATGCCGGCGAGTAAAAGAAGGTTCTGCCTTTTTCTCCGATGGTTTAAGGCTATGTTTGATAAATGTCTACGTAGTTAATTCATTATACTGTCCCTGCTGCGCGCGATACGTCGATTGACCGCGCGGAAAACGTTGACCGGAGGAGTGTTATGCGAACGCCCGCTGCCTTGCCAAAAAGCATTCTGATCGTAGAGATCATCGGGATGGTGCTGTTGACCCTCGCCTGGCTTTCGCTTAATCAGTACCTGCAGCTGCCGGCGCCATTTTCCAGCCCAACGGCGGCGCTGCTGATGATTTTTGCCGGTATCTTGCTGATGCTCCCGGCGGCGATTGCATTAATGTGGCGAATGGCAAAGATTGTCGCGCCGCAGCTGACCCACACTCCAAAACCACCTTCTTCACCAGACAGAGAAAAACGAGATGACGCCGACCATTGATTTGCTGCGTAGCCACCGTTCCATCCGCCACTTTACCGATGCGCCGATCGACGATGAACAGCGCGCGGCCATCATCGCCAGCGCGCAGGGGGCCTCCAGCTCCAGCTTTTTACAATGCAGCTCCATCATTCGCGTGACCGACCCTGCGCTTCGTGAACAGCTGGTTACGATGAGCGGAGGCCAGCAACACGTTGCACGCGCGGCGGAGTTCTGGGTATTTTGTGCCGACTTTAACCGCCTTCTGCAGATCTGCCCTGATGCCCAGCTTGGGCTGGCCGAGCAGCTGCTACTGGGGGCGGTGGATACCGCGATGATGGCGCAAAACGCGCTGGTTGCCGCCGAGTCTCTCGGGCTCGGGGGCGTCTACATCGGTGGGATCCGTAATAGCATTGAAGGGGTGACCGAACTGCTCAAGCTCCCGCAGCACGTCCTGCCGCTGTTTGGCCTGTGCCTGGGATGGCCTGCCGATAACCCGGACGTGAAGCCACGTATGCCCGCAGCACTACTGGTACATGAAAATGCGTATCAGCCGGTGGATGAGGCCGTCCTGGCGCAATATGATGAGCAGATGGCGCAGTACTATCTGTCGCGCGGCAGCAACGCACGGCGCGATACCTGGAGCGACCATATTCGCCGCACTATCATTAAAGAAAGTCGGCCGTTTATTCTCGAATATCTGCATAAGCAGGGGTGGGCAACGCGCTGATTGCGTGTACACTGCTGCCTGCTTTCCGCCCCGTCATTCGGTGGACAGGGCGGTCGTGGCGCAATTAATCTATTGCAGGCCCGCCGGAGCGGGCCTTGTTGCAGAGGTGCAGGGTGAAAATTGCCATATTATCCCGGGATGGAACGCTTTATTCATGCCGTCGCCTGCGTGAAGCCGCGCACAAGCGCGGCCATCAGGTAGAAATCCTCGATCCGCTTTCTTGCTATATGAACGTCAGTCCGGTGGCCTCATCGATTCACTATAAAGGCCGCCAGCTTCCGCACTTTGATGCCGTGATCCCCCGCATTGGCTCCGCGATTACCTATTACGGTACTGCCGCTCTTCGTCAGTTCGAACTGCTCGGCAGCTTTCCGCTGAATGAATCGGTCGCGATTACCCGCGCTCGTGACAAGCTGCGTTCGTTGCAGCTGCTGGCGCGCCAGGGAATCGATCTGCCGCTGACCGGCATTGCGCACTCTCCAGACGATACCAGCGATTTGATTGCCATGGTCGGCGGTGCGCCGCTGGTGGTTAAGCTGGTGGAAGGGACGCAGGGTATCGGCGTGGTGCTGGCGGAAACCCGCCAGGCGGCAGAGAGCGTGATTGACGCCTTCCGTGGCCTGAATGCGCATATTCTGGTTCAGGAGTATATTGCCGAGGCGAAAGGACGAGACATTCGCTGCCTGGTGGTAGGGAATGAAGTTGTCGCCTCGATAGAGCGGCGGGCGAAGGAGGGGGATTTCCGCTCGAACCTGCACCGTGGCGGCGTGGCGACGGTGGCCACTATCAGCGATCAGGAACGGGAGATGGCCATCAGGGCAGCACAAACCCTGGGGCTGGATGTCGCCGGGGTCGATATCCTGCGTGCGACTCGCGGGCCGCTGGTGATGGAGGTTAATGCTTCTCCGGGGCTGGAAGGCATTGAAACCACCACCGGGATTGATATTGCCGGGCGCATGATCGCCTGGATTGAGCGTCAGGCCACGCCTGAATTCTGCCTGAAAATGGGCGGATAATCGGCGCGAATGACACTATCATGGTATGCGCCGCGTTTTTTGCGTAAGCTATGGCGTCGTATTTCTACAGTAAGAGGTCACAGGTCATATGGATTCACTGGTCGTTCCGGGTCTGGATACGCTACGTCACTGGCTCGATGAGTTAGGTATCAGCTTCTTTGAGTGTGACTCCTGCCAGGCCTTGCATCTGCCGCATATGCAGAATTTCGACGGCATTTTCGATGCGAAGCTCGATCTGGTGGACAACGTGGTGCTTTTTTCTGCCCTGGCGGAAGTGAAGCCTTCGGCGCTGCTGGGACTCAGTGCGGATCTTTCGGCGATCAATGCCAGTTCGTTAACCGTCAAAGCCTTCCTTGATATTCAGGATGACAATCTGCCAAAGCTGGTGGTGTGTCAGGCGCTATCGGTCGGCGTGGGTATCACCGTTGAACAGTTCGGCTGGTTCTTCCGCCAGAGCGAAGAGCAGATCTCAATGGTTATCCTCGAAGCGGCGGCCAACCAGGTGCTCTATAAAGCCGAAGAGGAAGAAGAGTACACCGCTGAAGATATCCAGCACCATTTTCTTCACTAGACCTGTCGATGAATAGCGCAGCCACTGCCATGGCGGCTGCGTATTACGTGCTTTTATTCTGCTGTTAACCTTCCCTTAAAGAATTTTTCACCGCCATTCAGCCGATTTTGGCTTATCACGTAGACCGTTATTGCATAAAAAATTGATAAAAGGCGTTATTTTACCTGGGCTATAGCCTCTTATTCTGGCTACAGTTATTCTGACGATGCTTCCAGTTGCGGGCAACCATTCCGGGAGAGGTCCTCTCTCCTTTTCTTAGGCAATGAGAAAATATGCATGATTATTGCATGCAGACAAGTGCGTATATTAAGCCCGCTTGTTAACGGGCATTGAGAAGGAATAAGAGATATGACCGCCTTTGGTAAAAAATGGTTAACAGGTCTGATTACGGGTGCGTTGATGGCCGTCTCTGCCGGTTCACTCGCGGCTGAACAAAAAACCCTGCATATTTATAACTGGTCTGATTATATTGCGCCGGATACGGTGGCAAATTTTGAAAAAGAGACCGGCATTAAAGTGGTGTACGACGTTTTTGATTCCAACGAAGTACTGGAAGGTAAATTAATGGCGGGCAGCACCGGCTTTGACCTGGTCGTCCCGTCAGCGAGCTTCCTTGAACGACAGCTGGCAGCTGGCGTCTTCCAGCCGCTGGATAAGAGCAAGCTGCCGAACTGGAAAAATCTTGATCCGGAAGTCCTGAAGCTGGTTGCGAAACATGACCCGGATAACAAATATGCGATGCCGTACCTGTGGGCGACTACTGGCATTGGCTATAACGTCGACAAAGTGAAGGCCGTGCTGGGTAAAGATGCGCCGCTCAATAGCTGGGATCTGGTGCTCAAGCCGGAGAACCTTGAAAAACTGAAAAGCTGCGGCGTCTCTTTCCTCGATGCGCCGGAAGAGATTTTTGCCACCGTCCTGAACTATCTGGGTAAAGATCCGAACAGCACCAAAGCTGATGATTACACCGGTCCGGCAACCGACCTGCTGCTGAAGCTGCGGCCAAATATCCGCTATTTCCACTCCTCGCAGTACATTAATGACCTTGCCAACGGCGATATCTGCGTTGCTATCGGCTGGGCTGGCGATGTCTGGCAGGCGGCGAATCGCGCGAAAGAAGCGAAGAATGGCGTGAACGTCTCCTACTTCATTCCAAAAGAGGGGGCGATGGCGTTCTTTGATGTCTTCGCGATGCCAGCGGATGCTAAGAATAAAGATGAAGCTTATCAGTTCCTTAACTATCTGATGCGCCCGGAAGTGATCGCCAAAATCAGCGACCAGGTCTACTACGCCAACGGTAACAAAGCCTCTACGCCGCTGGTCAGCGAAGCGATTCGTAGTAACCCGGCTATCTATCCACCGGCTGATGTGTTTGCCAAATTGTTTACTCTGAAAGTTCAGGATCCGAAGATTGACCGCGTACGCACGCGTGCGTGGACGAAAGTCAAAAGCGGGAAATAAAACCTGACGGCCCGGTTCGCCGGGCCTGAAAAGGTCTGACCTGGCCGGGTGGATTCCCCGCGCGGCCGGGCAACAAACGGATAAAAGTGTAGCGAAAACATGCACCAGGATGGTGCACCTGCACTGTAAAGTTCAATGTATGGCAACCGGGCCATACGGTGGTTAGTTTTTTGCCGGAGAGCACCAAAGTGAACGACGCAATTTCCCGCCCACAGGCGAAAACCCCCAAAGCGCTGACCCCGCTGCTGGAAATCCGTAATCTGACGAAGTCCTTCGACGGGCAACACGCTGTCGATGACGTCAATCTCACCATTTATAAAGGCGAAATATTTGCCCTGCTGGGCGCATCCGGCTGCGGTAAATCGACGCTGCTGCGCATGCTGGCAGGCTTTGAAGAGCCGACGGCCGGGCAAATTATGCTCGACGGCGTTGACCTGTCACGCGTGCCGCCCTACCAGCGGCCAATCAATATGATGTTTCAGTCCTACGCGCTGTTCCCCCATATGACGGTGGAGCAGAACATTGCCTTTGGTCTGAAGCAGGACAAGCTGCCGAAAGCGGAAATTGCCAGCCGGGTGCAGGAGATGCTGGCGCTGGTGCATATGCAGGAGTTCGCAAAACGCAAGCCGCACCAGCTTTCTGGTGGCCAGCGGCAGCGCGTGGCCCTGGCCCGCAGCCTGGCGAAGCGGCCAAAACTGCTGCTGCTTGATGAGCCGATGGGCGCGCTGGATAAAAAACTGCGTGACCGCATGCAGCTGGAAGTGGTGGATATTCTGGAGCGCGTGGGAGCGACCTGCGTCATGGTGACCCACGATCAGGAAGAAGCGATGACCATGGCCGGACGTATCGCCATCATGAACCGCGGTAAGTTCGTGCAAATCGGCGAGCCGGAGGAGATCTACGAGCATCCGACAACCCGCTACAGTGCGGAGTTTATCGGCTCGGTCAACGTGTTTGAAGGGTTGGTAAAAGATCGACTGGAAGATGGCCTCGTGCTGAATTCACCGGGGCTGACGCACCCGCTGAAGGTCGATCCGGATGCTTCCATCATCGATAATGTGCCGGTGTGGGTCGCTCTGCGCCCGGAAAAAATTATGCTCTGCGATGAGCCGCCGGCGGATGGCTACAATTTTGCGGTAGGAGAGGTGATTTATATCGCCTACCTCGGCGATCTGTCTATCTACCACGTACGCCTCAAAAGCGGGCAGATGATTAGCGCTCAGCTACAAAACGAACACCGTCATCGTAAAGGTACGCCAACCTGGGGTGATGAAGTGCGTTTGTGCTGGGATGCCGACAGCTGTGTTGTTCTGACGGTGTAAGGAGAGGGCGATGAGTACATTAGAACCACCGGCCGGGGTGAAAAAAACGGGCGGTTTTGCGCTATGGCTCACCCGTTTACAGATGGCGCACGGTCGCAAGCTGGTGATCGCGCTGCCCTATCTGTGGCTGATCCTGCTGTTTCTGCTGCCGTTCCTGATCGTTTTTAAAATCAGCCTGGCGGAGATGGCACGGGCGATCCCTCCCTATACCGATCTGTGGGCCTGGGCGGACGGCCAGCTCACGCTGACGTTGAACCTCGGCAACTTCCTGCAGCTGACCGATGATCCGCTTTATTTCGAAGCCTATTTGCAGTCGCTGCAGGTGGCGGGAATTTCAACGTTCTGCTGTCTGTTGATGGGATATCCGCTGGCATGGGCAGTGGCGCACAGTAAGCCGTCAACGCGCAATATTCTGCTACTGCTGGTTATCCTGCCATCGTGGACGTCATTCCTGATCCGCGTGTATGCGTGGATGGGGCTGTTGAAAAGCAACGGCGTGCTGAATAATTTTCTGCTGTGGTTGGGGGTTATCGATCAGCCTCTGGAGATCCTGCATACCAACCTGGCGGTCTATATCGGCATTGTGTATGCCTATCTGCCGTTCATGGTGCTGCCTATCTATACTGCGCTGACGCGGATCGACTACTCGCTGGTGGAGGCCTCGCTGGATCTGGGCGCCAGACCGCTGAAAACCTTCTTCCAGGTGATCGTCCCGTTGACCAAAGGTGGGATTATTGCCGGTTCGATGCTGGTCTTTATCCCGGCGGTAGGGGAGTTCGTGATCCCGGAACTGTTAGGCGGCCCGGACAGCATTATGATCGGGCGCGTTCTGTGGCAGGAGTTCTTTAATAACCGCGACTGGCCGGTTGCCTCGGCGGTGGCCATTGTGATGCTGCTACTGCTGATCGTACCGATCATGTGGTTCCACAAACATCAGCAAAAACAGATGGGGGATCATGGATGAATGATTTGCCGGTAGTCCGTTCGCCGTGGCGAATTTTAATCCTCGTGCTCGGCTTTACCTTTTTATATGCGCCGATGCTAATGCTGGTGATTTACTCATTCAACAGTTCGAAGCTGGTGACGGTATGGGCCGGTTGGTCAACCCGCTGGTATAGCGAGTTATTCCACGATGATGCGATGATGAGCGCCGTAGGGCTGAGTCTGACCATCGCCACCTGTGCGGCGACGGCAGCGGCGATTCTGGGCACCATTGCCGCAGTCGTGATGGTGCGCTTTGGCCGCTTTCGCGGATCGAACGGCTTTGCCTTTATGATTACCGCGCCGCTGGTTATGCCGGATGTGATTACCGGGCTGTCGCTGCTGCTGCTTTTTGTGGCGCTCGGGCACGCGATCGGCTGGCCGTCGGATCGCGGCATGTTGACCATCTGGCTGGCACACGTGACCTTCTGTACGGCCTATGTGGCGGTGGTGATTTCATCGCGGCTGCGTGAGCTGGACCATTCAATTGAGGAGGCGGCGATGGATTTAGGCGCGCCGCCGCTGAAGGTCTTTTTCATCATAACGCTGCCGATGATCATGCCGGCGGTTATCTCCGGCTGGCTGCTGGCGTTCACCTTGTCACTGGACGATTTGGTTATCGCCAGTTTTGTTTCCGGCCCGGGGGCCACTACCTTGCCGATGCTGGTCTTCTCCAGCGTGCGCATGGGGGTAAACCCGGAAATCAACGCCCTGGCGACCTTAATCCTCGGCGTGGTCGGTATTGTTGGTTTTATCGCCTGGTATTTGATGGCTCGCGCAGAAAAGCAGCGGGTACGTGATATCCAGCGTGCAAGACGGAGCTGAAGCCCCTAAAATCTACGGTAAAACTGGTATCGGCGTCGCGATGGTGCGGCGCCGTTTTCATGGAAGACGTTTCCGTTGGGACTGTTTACAAAAACTCGTTCATCTCATGCACGCCTTAACGTTCCTGCGCTGGTGCAGGTGGCGGCGTTTGCCATAATTTTGATTCGTGGCGTGGACCTGCTGATGATCCTGAATCAGCTGGGTGTCGAAGGGATAGAGGACTTTATTCACCGCAGCGTGCAGACATGGACCCTGACGCTGGTGTTTCTCTCCAGTCTGCTGCTGGTCTTTGTCGAGATATGGTGCGCATTTTCACTGGTGAAAGGGCGTAATCTGGCGCGCTGGATCTTTCTCCTGACGCAAATTATCGTCATCGGCTATCTCTGGGCGGCTTCGCTGGGATATGGCTACCCGGAGCTGTTCAGCATCGCCGGTGAGTCAAAACGCGAAATACTACGTTCTCTGGTGGTGCAAAAACTGCCTGATTTGCTGGTGCTGGTGCTGCTCTTTGTTCCGGCGTCGTGTCGACGATTTTTCCGACTGCAATAACGGTGATACAATCCCCGCCCCTGATTTTTTGAAGGTCTTTTTATGCACTGCGCACTCTATGACGCGGGCCGCTGCCGCTCCTGTCAGTGGCTGGAACGGCCGTTACCCCAACAGCTCGCCAGTAAAATGGCCGATCTCAGAACGTTGTTGGCTGACAGTCCGGTGGCGACATGGTGTGAACCGGTTTCCGGCCCGGAAGCCGGCTTTCGCAACAAAGCCAAGATGGTGGTCAGCGGCAGCGTTGAACGCCCGCTGCTGGGCATGTTGCACCGCGACGGAAGCGCTGAAGACCTGACCGAATGTCCGCTCTACCCGGCCAGTTTTGCGCCGGTATTCGCCGTGCTGAAGCCGTTTATCGCCCGCGCCGGGTTAACGCCCTATAGCGTCGCGCGTAAGCGCGGCGAACTGAAGTATCTCCTGCTGACGGAAAGCCAGCTGGACGGTGGCATGATGCTGCGTTTTGTACTGCGTTCATCGACCAAGCTTGAACAGCT
Source organism: Klebsiella sp. I138 (assembly GCF_051131765.1). Taxonomy (NCBI): domain Bacteria; kingdom Pseudomonadati; phylum Pseudomonadota; class Gammaproteobacteria; order Enterobacterales; family Enterobacteriaceae; genus Klebsiella; species Klebsiella sp. I138. Next base: position 2,321,525 of record NZ_CP180447.1, on the reverse strand, counting down.
CCGCGCCGCGCTGCCGTGGCTGCAGGCGCAGCTGCCGCAGCTGAAAGTGATTACCGCCAATATTCAGCCGGTACATATGGCCATTATGGAAGGCGAGCAGGAGATCCTCTTAAGTGACCAGCCTGCGCTGGAGGAAAACTTTAACGGCGTACCGCTGTGGATCCGCCCTCAGAGCTTCTTTCAAACAAATCCGACCGTTGCCAGCCAGCTGTACGCCACCGCCCGGAATTGGGTGCGCCAGCTGCCGGTGAATCATATGTGGGACCTGTTCTGTGGGGTGGGAGGCTTTGGTCTGCATTGCGCCACCGCGCAAATGCGTCTGACCGGGATTGAGATTGCGCCGGAGGCTATCGCCAGCGCGAAGCAATCTGCCGCCGGACTGGGCCTGACCAATCTCCATTTTCAGGCGCTGGACTCAACGCAGTTTGCTACCGGCGAGGGAGACATTCCTGACCTGGTGCTGGTCAACCCACCGCGTCGCGGCATCGGACGCGAGCTGTGCGACTATTTATGCCGGATGGCACCGCCCTTTATTATCTACTCCAGCTGTAACGCGCAGACGATGGCGAAAGATATTGCGCGACTCCCGGGCTATCGGGTTGAACGAGTGCAGCTGTTTGATATGTTCCCGCACACCGCCCACTACGAAGTGCTGACGCTGCTGGTTCGCGAAGTTTAAACAAAATGTGAACTCTTCTGTTGGCATAAATCGGGTAAGCTTGGCTAATAACGGCGTGTAATTAGCGGAGCAATACCTATGGCAAAGAAAATCCTGTTGGTCGAAGATGACGACGATATTGCCGTTTTGCTGCGTTTGAATCTGCAGGACGAGGGATATCAAATTGTCCATGAGGCGGACGGCGCTCAGGCGCTGGTGCAGCTGGAAAAGGGCGGCTGGGATGCGGCAATCCTTGACCTGATGCTGCCCAATGTCGATGGTCTGGAGCTTTGCCGCCGCATTCGCCAGATGACCCGCTACCTGCCGGTGATTATTATCAGCGCTCGCTCCAGCGAGACGCATCGTGTACTGGGGCTGGAAATGGGCGCGGACGACTACCTGGCCAAACCGTTTTCGGTCATCGAACTGGTTGCGCGGGTGAAGGCGCTATTCCGTCGCCAGGAGGCGATGGGCCTGAATTTGCTGATGGACGCGGGACGTATTGATTGCCACGGTATGAGCATCGATCCGCTTGCACGGGAAGTCAGACTGCGCGATGAACCGGTGGATTTGACGCCCCGCGAATTTGACCTGCTGTACTACTTTGCCCGCCATCCCGGTGAGGTCTTTTCCCGTCTGGCCCTGCTTGACCGCGTCTGGGGTTATCAGCACGAAGGCTATGAGCATACGGTGAATACGCATATCAACCGCCTGCGCAGCAAAATCGAACATGACCCGGCGGAGCCGGAAATCATTCTGACGGTCTGGGGCAAGGGCTATAAATTCGCCCCTGCACGTAAAGGAGCCGGGCAATGATGCGTCGATTAAGCCTGAGCCAGCGCCTGGCACTGGTGTTTACCTCGCTGCTGTTGCTTTGCGCGGTGGCGGTCTGCCTGGTTCAGCTGTACAGCAGTGCGCAATACGGTAACGCTATGGTCCAGCGCCTTTCCGTCGGGCTGGCGCAGCAGATCGTTGCTCGCGAACCACTTCTTGATGCGCAAGGGCAGGTCAATCGAGAGGCGCTGAAGCCGCTTTTCGATCGTCTGATGGTCTTTAATCCCAGCGTTGAGCTGTATCTGGTCTCTCCGGAAGGCGAACTGTTGGCCGATGCCGCGCCGCCGGGCCATATCAAACACCAGCGTATCGATATCGCGCCGATACAGACGTTTCTTTCCGGCGGCACCTGGCCCGTGTACGGAGACGATCCGCGGAGCCAGGACCAGCGCAAAGTCTTTAGCGTCGCACCGTTGAACGTTGACGGCCAGCTGCGCGGCTATCTCTATATCATTCTGCAAGGGGAAACCTTTAATGAACTGGCGGCCAGCGCCTGGCAGAAAACGCTGGGGAGCTTGCTTGTCTGGACGCTGCTGCTGGTGGCCCTGTTTGGCCTGTTAGCCGGTGGGCTTGCCTGGTATTGGGTGACGCGCCCGGTACGTCAGCTGACCGCGCAGGTGGGGATCCCCGGTGAAGACAGCATGGGGGCGATCAAACTACTGGCGGCGCAAACCCCGGACCCGCAGCCTGGAAATGAAGTGGCAATTCTGCACAACCGGTTTATCGACCTGGCCCGCCAGATTGCCGGGCAGTGGGATCGGCTGGCGGACAGTGACCGCCAGCGCCGTGAGTTTATCGCCAATATTTCTCACGACCTGCGTACGCCGCTGACGTCGCTGCTGGGATATCTGGAGACTCTGACGCTGAAGGCCGACCGGCTGAGTGCGGAAGAGAGTAAGCGCTATCTCAACATTGCGCTGCGCCAGGGGAATAAAGTTCGCTCTCTCTCCCAGCAGCTGTTTGAACTGGCGCGCCTGGAGCATGGCGGTATCAAGCCGCAGCCGGAGAAATTTGTGCTGGCGGAACTGGTTCAGGACGTGGCGCAGAAGTTCGACCTGGCGATTGCCACCCGACATATACGCTTGCAGCTTTCGCTGGCGGGGGGATTACCGCCGGTAATGGCGGATTTATCGATGATGGAGCGAGTGCTGACCAATTTACTCGATAACGCGATTCGTCATACGCCGGATGGCGGTAACATTAGCCTGACGGCGCGTCAGCAGGGGGCAGAGATGGTGGTTGAGGTTGCCGATAGCGGCCCCGGCGTAGCCGGTGAGTTGCGGGCTACGCTATTTGAGCGTCCTTCGGTGCTTGAACCCGGTCAGAGCCCTGAATCGCGAGGAGGGCTGGGGCTGATGATCGTGCGTCGGATGCTGCAACTGCACGGCGGTGATATTCATCTGGTGGATGTGCCAGCAGGCGCCAGCTTCCGCTTTACCCTGCCGTTACGCTCATAGCGCGTGACCGTTCCCCGGACGTGCTGTACTGGCCGGGGCGACGGTCATTTTGGATAACCCGGGTAAGGCGGTTGCGCCGTGCCCCGGGTCAGCGGAGGATTATTCCGGGAACCACTGATTGCTGATTTTCTGGTACGTACCGTCCGCTTTAATCGCTTTCAGTGCGCCATTGAGTTTTTCCAGCAGTGCTTTGTTGTCCGGACGTACCGCGATGCCAAGACCGGTGCCGAAGTATTGCGGGTCGGTTACTTTAGGCGTGGCCACGCCCAGCTGCGGGTTGGTCTTCAGCCACTCATTCACCACGGCGGTATCGCCAAACACCCCGTCAATACGGCCATTTTTCAGGTCGATAATCGCGTTCTGATAGCTGTCATAGGCGACGGTTTTGACTTCCGGATGTTTGTCCTGCAGGTATTTCTGGTGAGTGGTGCCGTTTTCCATACCAATACGTTTGCCTTTCAGATCGGCAAAGGAGTGGAAGGCGTCTTTTTTGGCAATCACCAGCGCCGAGTTAGCGTAGTACGGATCGGTAAACGCGACCTGCTTGCTACGCTCCGGGGTAATGTCCATCCCGGAAATGACGGCGTCATATTTTTTAAATTTCAACGCCGGGATCAGGCTATCGAAAGCGTGGTTGGTAAAGGTACAGTCGGCCTGCATCTGTTTGCACAACGCTTTCGCCAGATCAAGATCGAAACCGACGATCTGATTGTTGGCATCCATGGATTCAAACGGCGGGTAGGTGGCGGAAACGCCAAAGCTGATTTTCTCTGCGGCCGTTGCGTTGAATGCGGCAGTGGCGAACACTGCGGCTAACAATAACTTCTTCATGCGTGTTGCTCCCGTCTGTCTATATTGTTGTCTTTCGTCGTTTCCTGACGTCAAATAACCATGCCAAAAAATGAATTTATATTCAATAAAAATGTATTTTTATTTACTTTTGTGCGGGAAATTTGTGCAAAAGGTCAGTGAGATGGAGCAATCCAACGACCTGTTTATCACTGTTAATCACCGGCAGGACGGCGATCGGGCCCGGCTGATGCTGTTCCATGACGCTTAACGCTTCATCAATCAACTGATGCTGGCCAATACAGGTCGCAAAAGTGTTCATCAGTTCCGTCACCGGGGTGCGTAAGGAGAGGTTGTTGTACATCACAAAGCGGCGGATATCACCATCAGTGATGATGCCTTCCAGTTCCTGACTGGCGTTAACAATCAGTACTGCGCCAGACAGGTTGCGGGTCATGGTGAACAGGGCGTCCAGAATCGTGGTATCGCGATCGAGTCGGCAGGCTTTCTCCCCGCAGCGCATCATTTCATTGACCGTAACCAGCAGCTTTCTACCCAGCGAACCGCCGGGATGATAGCGGGCAAAATGCTCTTTGCTGAAGTTTCTTTGCTGCATCAGGGTGACGGCGAGGGCATCTCCGATGGCCAGCGCCAGAGTGGTGCTGGATGTCGGCGCAAGGTTAAGGGGGCAGCATTCGCGCTCTATTTGCGCTGAGATGACCACGTCGCTGTATTGCGCCAGGGTAGAATCAGGGGCGCCGCAAATCGAGATAATCGTGACGCCTGTTCGCCTCAGCGCGGGGAGCATATTAAGGACTTCCGCCGTTTCGCCGCTGTTGGAGAGAAGGAGCACCACATCTTCACGGGTTACACCGCCAAGATCGCCATGCAGCGCTTCGGCGGGATGAAGATAAAACGAGGGCGTACCGGTGCTGGCGAGCGTTGCCGAAATTTTATGCGCGATATAACCTGGTTTACCAATCGCACTTACGACGACCTTACCCGGTGAATTTAATATAATATCTACGGCCTCAACAAAACTGCTATTAATATTAGAGGTTGCGTTAATAATTGCGTTGGCTTCTTCTTGCAACACGTTACGCCCTCTGTTAATTATTTCTTCGACAATGCTTATTTTATTGTTCATGGCGGATTCCCTTAGTGGCTTATCATTATTATGGTATGTCCTGTCACACTACTCTTTTTATTTTGTGTTTTAGTGAATGAGGTGTGAATTTGTGATTTTATTCACATCTCAGTATTTTAAAAACGGTTAGCTTAAAAATCGAGTGAAGCTAACGCTCAGTGAGATATTGTCATGACACGTTATTCAAAAGCTCAAAGAGTGCATCGTATTATTGAGATGCTTGATGTTAATCATTCTACTACCATCAATCTGTTAGCTGAATATTTTACAGTTTCACATATGACGATTCGCCGTGATATAGAAGAACTGCAAAAAATAGGTCAGGTGAAAGTGATTTTCGGCGGGCAGGTTATTAGGGGGTTTATTAACGAAAGCCCTGATTATAAAAATAAAGCACAGCATAATATTACTGGAAAGAAGGAGATTGCATTGCAGGCCTACAAGCTGCTGCGGCCGGGCGATATCGTATTTATGGATGGTGGTACGACCGTGAAACAACTGGCGTGGTTAATTGATATTCCACTCACGGTGATAACGAATGATATATCCACTGCCTATATATTAAATGACCGAACCAGTGTGAAGTTAATTATTTGCCCGGGGGAATTAGTCAGGGAAAGCCGTTCGGTCTATTGCAGCGAGACGTTACGTTATCTGAGCGAACATTATACCGACCTGGCTTTTATCGGTGCCGACGGGTTCGATGAGAGCTATGGCGCAATGACTACCACGCAAAGTAAAGCGGACTGTAAGTGGATGGCGATTAGCCGCGCGGCAAAGTCGGTTCTGCTGGTGGATGAGAGTAAAAGGAAAGTGTTCTGCCATTACAAAATAGCTGATCTGGCGGAATTCAATCAGGTCATTGTTAATAGCGATCCGCTTATGACATGACATTAACCCGATACAGAGAGGGAAGCACTGTGAAAATTGCAATAATTGCGGACGATTTAACCGGCGCAAATGCGACCGCTGCGCTATTGAGTACCAAAGGGTTCACGACCATGACCTGCCTGGATAACCAGGCCGATAAGGCGGAACGTTTTGATGTGGTTTCATTTTCAACAGATTCCCGATCTGTGACTTCAGCTGAAGCCTACAAGCGGGTGGCAGAATGCGTGGCAAAGATTAACCCAGAGCAGACATTGATCAGTAAGCGTATTGATTCAACGCTGCGCGGTAATCTGGGGGCTGAAGTGGATGCCGTGATCGACAGCTTTCCACATATGATGGCTATCGTTGTGCCCGTGTATCCTTCCAGCGGACGCATTTGCGTTGGAGGGTCGCTGCTGGTGGATGGCATTCCGCTACAAAATACAGCGATGCGTAACGACCCTAAAAACCCGATGCTGGAATCATCGGTGGTTGAGCTGTTTCATCAGCAGACGAACAAAAATGTGAGTTATATTTGTCTGCGCGACGTTCTCAGTGGCGAGACTACGCTGACGAAAAAGCTGAAGGAGTTATATGGCGGCAATGTACGTATTGTCATCATTGATGCGACAACCGCCGATGATATTCAGCAAATAGCGCAAGCGGTTCAGAAAGCAAAAATCCCTTACTTTTGTGTTGATCCTGGTGTGTTTACCGCGCAGATGGCGTGGTTAAAATTTTCATCCGGCCGCCGCCGGACCAATAAGGTTTTATTAGCCATCGGCAGTGTTTCTGACTTAACCCAGCGACAAATAAAGAAGCTGCGTTATGAACGAGAAGTTTATATTGAAACCGTGTCGGCAGAAGATTTAATCAATTTCTCTCTTAAGCCAGAAAGTGCCGCGCAGTTGGTCAACCGCTTAATTGATAAAACCCGCGCCTATGATGTCATCGGTATCGACTCTGTAGAGGCCCCTGAACATATTCTAAGGCTGGATGTTATCGCCAAAAAATTCGCAGTCGATAACCATGAGGTCAGCTGCATGATTAATCGTGGTATCGCTGAGGTGGTCGCGCAGGTATTAAAGAAAGATAAATCTCCGATCAGCGGGCTTTACGGCAGCGGCGGTGATGTGATGGTCAGTATTACCAAAAGATTAAAAGGCAGCGGCGTAGTTTTAAAAGATGAGGTCGAACCGCTTGCCGTCTATGGCGAGCTAGTCGGGGGACTGGCCGATGGTTTGCCACTCATTACCAAAGGGGGTTTTGTCGGTAATGATAATACGCTGGTTCACTGTGTCGATTATTTAGTCACCAAAGTATCGAGTAACACCGCAATCGCAGAGACTGTATAAATATAAAAGGAGTTAATTATGAGACCGTTGGTTGTTATTCCAATGGGGGATGCTGCTGGCATTGGCCCGGAAATTACCGTAAAAACACTGGCCTCGGAGCAAGCACAAAAATATTCCAGAATGGTTGTTGTCGGCAATAAACATGTCCTCGCACAGGCGATAAAGTTTTCTGGCGTATCGTTATCTATCCATGTCATCAAAGCGGTAAGTGATTATCTTGACCGCCCTGGATTAATGAATCTGCTCGAGGTGGGGGAGCTCGACTGCGACTCACTCAAACTCGGTGAAATTCAGGGGCAGTGTGGCAGAGCAGCCTATGACTGCATTGAGAAAGCGATACAGATGGCGCTGGGCGGGGAAGTTGACGCCGTGGCGACCACGCCGATTAATAAGGAGTCGCTTAAGGCCGGAGGCGTCGATTTTATCGGTCATACCGAAATATTTGCTCACCTTACCGGTGCCCACGATCCGCTCACGCTGTTTCAGGTGCGCACTCTGCGAGTTTTCTTTCTGACGCGCCATCTCTCCCTTGTTGAGGCGATCCAGAGCCTGACGCCTGAAAAAGTGTGTGATTATGCCGTTCGCTGTACACGCACATTACAGCAGCTGGGCGTGCCGCAGCCAAGGCTGGTGGTTGCCGCTATTAATCCGCATGGTGGGGAGCATGGACTGTTTGGCCACGAGGACGACGAGGTCCTGTTGCCCGGAATTGAGCTTGCGCGCGAGCAAGGTATTACGATCGACGGGCCTAAACCGGCCGATAGCGTGTTCTATTTTGCTTTGCAGGGGGCATGGGATGCCGTGCTGTCGCCCTATCATGACCAGGGGCATATCGCCACTAAAATGGTGGATTTTCACCGCACCATTTCAATCACCGGCGGCATGCCCATTCTGCGAACGTCCGTTGACCATGGGACCGCAAATGATATCGCCGGCAAGGGAATTGCCGATCCGGTTAGCCTGATTGAGGCCGTCAGGCTGGCGGCACTGTACGCGCCCTATTACAAAAAACAATAACGCGCGGCGGGCATCGCCGCCCGCCGCTTCAATTCGAGGTGAGTATGTCTTATAAACCAGTGGAAACCGCTGCGGCGGGAATGAGTCCGGTATTGAAGGGCGTATTGGTCCTGTGTATTGGTCTCATCATTTTTAACCTCGGCGGTACCAGCGGGGAAGAGTTAAGCAGTTTCCGCGTGATCGGCGGGTTGCTGGTCGCGATTGTGGCGCTGCTGTTTATGATCCTTAAAACGCGTATTCCCGCATTTCCGGCGCTGATCGTGGCTGCCGTCATTACCGGCTCGCTAGGTGGGATGAAAAGCGAACTGATGATTGCCTCAATCACCAAAGGCTTTGGTGGAACGCTGGGGCATATTGGCATTGTGATTGGCTTTGGCGTGATGATGGGCTCAATGCTGCAGATGAGCGGTGCCTCCAGGCGTATGGCTATTTCGTTTATCAACTTGCTGGGGAAGGGGCGTGAAGAGCTGGCGCTGGTGATGATCGGCCTGATCGTGTCAATGGCGGTATTCTGTGATTCTGCATTTATCGTGCTGGTCCCGCTGGTGAAAGCGATCTCGCGTTCAACAGGGAAATCGGTGGTTGGATTGGGGGCGACGCTTGCGGCCGGGTTGGTCATTAGCCACAGCATGATCCCGCCAGCCGTTGGGCCATTTGGTGTGGTATCGCAATTCAATATGCCAATCGGACGATTTATGCTGTGGAGCATGGTCGTGGCGGTACCGGTGGCGATTGCGGGATTTTTATATACCCGACGCCTCGGTGACGCTATTTTCCTGATCCCAACGGAAGACGGCAGTGGTTTTACCCGTGACCGCCTCGTCCCAGGTACGGAAAGCGTGCAGCAAGAGGACGCCCTCCCGGGTAAGGCCATTTCATTCGCACCGCTGATGGTGCCGATTGTGCTGATTTTGCTGGCCACCTTCCTGAAGGAATTTGGCAATATTGAGTCTGATGTGAATGCCTGGCAGCAGTCGTTAGTTCAGATGTTTATCGCCGTAGGTCATCCCGTTACCGCGGTAGGGATCGGGTTGCTGATTGCGATTATTGGTCTCGGGAGTCGCTACGAGCGTAAAGAAGTGACCCAGAATATGGAGAATGCGATACGCTCCGCGGGGATTATCTTTTTGGTCATCGGCGGTGGCGGGGCGCTGGGGATGGTGCTGCGTGATTCAGGCGCGGGTAATATGATAGCTGAATATATTATTCAGATTGGGGTGCCGGGGGTCCTGCTGCCGCTGACAATTTCAACGCTGGTGCGCTTAATTCAGGGGTCTGGCACGGTGGCGATGATTACCGCAGCCAGTATTACTGCGCCGATGATCGGCACGTTAGGCGTGGATCCGATAATCGCAGGCCTGGGCTGCACGGTCGGCTCCTTTATGTTCTCCTACTTCAATGATGCGTATTTCTGGGTCGTTAACCGATCGCTGGGCGTAACGGAGGTGCAGGAGCAAATCAAAGTGTGGAGTATCACCTCAACGATCCTTTGGGCGACCGGTTCAGTGACATTACTGTTGATTAATATGCTGTTCTTTTGAAGGATGTAAAAAAGGGATCCTTTTCAGGATCCCTTTTTTGCTTAATTCCGACGTTCAAACGCCAGCGCTTTCCGCTCCACCAACCGCATCAGCAACGTCAGCAGACCGTTTACGATGAGATAGACGATACCGGCTGCGCCGAACACCATGACGTCGTAGGTCCGCCCGTACAGCAGCTGACCGTGCCCCATGACTTCCATTAACGTGATGGTGTAAGCCAAAGAGGTGCTTTTGAAGACCAGCACCACTTCGTTGGAATAAGAAGAGAGGGCGCGTTTAAAGGCATACGGCAGCAAAATTGCCAGCGTGTCTTTCTTGTTCATACCCAGCGCGCTACAGGACTGCCACTGGCCATCAGGGATAGCGCGGATCGCACCATAAAACAGCTGAGTGGTATAGGCCGCACTGTTGAGTGACAGAGCAATCATGGCGCACAGCCAGGGTTCAGAAATCAGATGCCACAGCACCGGGTAGTTCTGCAAAGAGGGGAACTGACCTGGGCCATAGTAAATCAGGAAGATCTGTACCAGCAGCGGCGTACCGGTAAATAAGGTGATATAGGCGCGAACGATCCACACCACAACCGGCGTTTTCAGCGTCAGGACGATGGTAAAGATCAGCGACAGAATCAGCGCGACGACGATCGACGCCGCCGTCAGCGTCAGGCTGGTGTGCAGCCCCTTCAGCAGTTCGGGTAAGTAATCGAGCATCAGCCTGGTCTCCGTTCGAAGCGCGTCGCCCGTTGGTCAATACGCTTGAGGATGTACTGACTGAGCAGGGTGATAACCAGATAGATGGCCGCCGCGATGATATACCAGTTGAAAGGCTCCTGGGTGCGGGTGGCGATGCTCTTGGTTTGCAGCATGAGATCGTTGACGCTGATTAAACTGACCAGTGCGGTATCCTTCAGCAGAACCAACCATTGGTTGCCAAGGCCCGGTAGCGCATGGCGCCACATTTGCGGCATCACCAGACGAAAGAAAATCGCCCCTTGTGACAGCCCCAGCGCCTGGCCGGACTCCCACTGCCCCTGCGGTACCGCCTTCAGCGCCCCACGCAGGGTTTGCGAAGCGTAAGCCGCATAAAGCAGAGACAGCGCAATGGCGCCGCACATGAACGGGCTGACGTCGAAGTTTTCAATCTGCATCTGTACCGGAATCTGCACAAAGCCGAGATTGATTGTAAAACCGTCAGAGAGCGTGAGCAGCAGCTGTGAGGAGCCGAAATAGATAAACAGGACGACCAGAATTTCCGGTAGCCCGCGCAGAACCGTGACCACGCCGGTTGCGAACCATGCCAGCGGGCGCCATTTCACTGACTCCAGCACGGCAAACAGCATCGCCAGTACGAGGCCGATGACCAGCGCGCAAACGGCAAGGCCGACGGTCATCCCGGCGGCACTTGCTAATGGAAAAATTTCATTCATTTAGCGTTACTTCTGAAACCATTTGCTATAGATGGTCTGGTAAGTCCCATCTTTTTTCACTTTTTCCAGCGCAGCGTTAAATTTCTGCTGCAGTTCGGTATTGCCCTGACGAAGCGCAATGCCGAGACCGGTACCGAAGTAGTCTTTATCCGTGACCTTATCGCCGACCGCGCCCAGCTTCGGATTGCTCTTCAGCCACTCGGTTACGACGGCATTATCGCCAAACACGGCATCAATACGACCGTTCTGCAGGTCCAGCTTCGCATTCTGGTAGCTGTCGTACGGCACGGTAGTGATTTCAGGGTGTTTGTCATTAATAAATTTCTGGTGCGTGGTTCCGTTCTGGACACCGATTTTTTTGCCTTTCAGCTGCTCGATACTGGTGAATTTGTCCTTTTGACCAACGAACAGCGCGGAGTTTTCATAGTACGGGGTGGTGAACAGAACCTGCTTTTCACGTTCAGGCGTGATATCCATCCCGGCCATCACCGCATCAACGCGGCGGAATTTGAGGCTGGGGATCAGACTGTCGAAGGCCTGGTTGCTAAAGGTACAGGTGGCGTCAATTTCTTTACACAGCGCGTTAGCCAGATCGACATCAAAGCCGACAATTTTATTGTTGGCGTCAATCGATTCGAACGGAGGGTAGGACGCCTCGGTGGCGAAACGAATGGTCTGGGCGGCAGTAGCTGAAAGGCTCATGCTGGCCAGGATCGCGGCAATCAGTACTTTTTTCATCGTCATTTCCCCGAAAAACATCAATGTGAAAGATAGTTTTTAAATGCGTCAGTCTGCGGATGCGTGAAGCAGCTGGCATCCCCTTGTTCAATGATGTGACCATTTTCCATGTACACCACGCGGCTTGCCGTTTTGCGCGCCACTTCCACTTCGTGGGTGACGATAACCTGCGTAATGCCGGTACCGGCCAGCTCGCGAATAATGCTGACGATCTGAGCGGTGATTTCCGGATCGAGTGCTGCCGTAGGTTCGTCAAACAGCAGAACCTGAGGTTCCATCATCAGCGCCCGCGCAATGGCGACACGCTGCTGCTGTCCCCCGGAAAGATGCAGCGGATAGCGATCGCTATAGGGCTTGAGGCGAAGACGCTCCAGCAGCTTCTCGGCGCGAGCGAGCGCCTTTTCTTTTGTTAAGCCCAGCACGCGGCAGGGAGCTTCAATCAGGTTTTGCAGCACGGTCAGGTGCGGCCACAGATTGTACTGTTGGAAAACCATACCCACGTTCTGGCGCAGCTCACGAATGGCTTTGTCAGAAGGCGTTTTGGTAAAGTCGAAGTGGTTACCGGCGATATGTAATGTCCCGGAACGCGGCATCTCCAGCAGGTTGAGTACGCGAAGCAGCGAGCTTTTCCCGGCGCCACTTGGGCCGAGCAGCACCAGCGTTTCCCCCTGCGGGCAATCCAGCGTGATGTCGAACAGCGCCTGATGTGCGCCGTAGAAGCAGTTAATGCCGTTTAGTTTAATACTCATCTGGGCTGTCTGATACGAATAGCTATTGAGGCCGCAAATACTACCTTTGACAGAATAGTTATGCAATATTTATGCGTTAAAAGTTAAATGTAAACCACATTTACCTCTAAACTTAGCACAAAATATGGGTTCGCGGGGTGGGGAGGAACAAATGTCGGCATAACCTGGAGAAATACCGACATTTTACCGGGGTTATCGTTTCAGCGGCGTGGGTTTCACGCCCTTACCCGCGTTTTTCCAGACTCTGTTGCAGGGAACCTGCCGGGGCATGTGAGTTAATGCCGAGATAACGTACGTCGTCAACGGCCCAGCACTGACCTTCCTGGATCATTAGCACTTCGTCCTGCCAGCTTTGGCTACCCTGTTTTAAATCGACGCGCAGAGGGATATTGCGGGCATCGTGGTTAGGGATAGTGGAAGCGCTGGCTACGCTGGCGCTATCGGCCGGGGTTGTGGAGCTGGAGAACAGGTTCGACTGCAGCACCGCGCTGCGGGACGGGTCCTGACGGGCATCATTTAGCAGTTTGGCCAGATCGTCGCTGAGATAAGGGCGCAGGGCCGTCAGGTCGTTATTACTATGCTGGATTTGATAATCGTAGAATTTCTGCGCCACGTCATCCGGTCCGCCTTCGATACAGGCACCGCTGCGGGTACCGTTATCCTTATAGGCGGGGGTGACGGTGGTACAGGCACTCAGCGCGAGCGCGCACGGGATAATAAAAGCAACGAGTTTGTAGCGCATGATGATTTCCTTATAAGCTCACTACGTTATTAGTTTCTGTTCAAGCATAGCGTACTGGCCCCGGAATGCGCTTGACTCTTAGAGCTCAGACAATACATTTTTCGCTAAAATGTATTTTTGAACATTCCCGGTCCAGGGGCGATGTTATTCATTATCTCCGGTCAGTCAGCGTTCTATTTTCGGCCAGACAATCTATTTTTCACGTAAAAGTAAATTTATCTATCTGGTCAAATGCTAAATAAACTTTCCCGATATTGTCTATATTTAGCGTAAATAGAGGCAGACAGACTAACGAGTTTATTCATGTTAAATAACTTCATTGCAAATGTTAAGGCCAGACTGTGGTCGAAATTTTTACCCCAATTTGTTGAAAAAAACGATCGGACGGGCGCACCCTATGACTACTATGCGGTCTATTTTTCCGATGTCAGCAGGCAGCGTTTTCAGCTAACTGGTTTTAATGGCCGTGACATCGATGTCGAGAGTTTATCGGCATCGGCGGGAGATGTTCCGCGCAAGGTTCAATTTCCCGTTTCCCGCCTGCTTGAGATGGACAATGAGATTGTTAGCCATAAAAAATATGGCAAGATTTCTTTCAGCTCTATTTTTTCATATGCCATTAATCATTATCTGCACTTTCTTGATATTAAAACCTTCTTCTTAAGAGGAAAGGGCAGTCTGGTTTCTACCTTCTTCAGAGAGCGCGAGCTTAAAAGCCAGGAGCGCGTATTATTATTGCGATTAATCGTGAATGAGTTCGTGAAGCGCCGCCCGTCAAGCCCTGCCGCGGGCATCACCCTGGATGAAGTGATTGAACTTCTCTACGGCAGACTGTGGTACAAACATATTCGCAATGAACAATTTCAATATAAAATCATGTTGCTGATTGAGTCCCTTGTCCTTTCGGGCGATCTGGCGGTAGAACATGGTCGTTATATCGTGCAGGGTAATGCTATCGCCACCCTGGTTGAGTATGAAAAAGAAGAGCGCCGCTCGCAGCAGCAGGAGAAGATTCAGCGCAATATGGTGCGTCTGATGCTGATTATTACCGCGGCAACGGTATTGATTACGCTGGCATTACTTGGGCTGGCTGGCGTGATTGATTTACATAAAATATGGCAGGATATTTTGCAGATTAAGCCGGTGCGTGTCTTATTCAAACTGATTTAACACCCGAAATATATCGCCCGATGCCGCGGTATATCGGGCGATATGGTGGATCAGAACTGGTAGCTATAGTTCATGCTGGCAAACCACAGGTAGGGATGATCGTAATCGCCGGCGACAATGTCCGGCGTTTTTACATGCCCTGACTGCATATGCAGATACGAGACCGCGACGCCAATATTGCTGGCTGGCGTTAGCTGGTATTGCGCACCGGTGGCAAAGCGCCACTCGTCACCCGTCGGCATCGACAGGGCAACATCACTTTGTGAATTATATACCGTGCTGTCGAAGCCCACGCCGGCATTCAGGCGCCACTGCTCGGTTGGCCGATACTGAACGCCCAGCGCAGTGTGCCAGGAGTCTTTCAGCCGGTTCTGTTTATCACTCTCCCGGCCTGCGACGGTAATTTGCGGGCTGCCAAACTGGCTCCAGTCCTGCCAGCCGAGGTCGCCCATTACCGACCACTGTTTATTGATGTCATGCACAAGGCTCAGCATAATTTGCTGGGGAGCACGCACCTGTGCCGAAATTGGCAGGTCATAAGAGGTATTCGGCAGATTGGGCAGACGCGCTTTACCATCGATATTAAAGTCGTAATCGGTCTTGCTGTTCCAGGTTATCCCGGCGCGGGTTTGTTCCGTTAACTGCATTAGCAGCCCCAGTCGGTAGCTCATGGCCCAGTCGTAGTCTTTATCTTTTTGATCGCTACCCTCGACGTTGCGCGTCAGACTTAAATAGCCATAGTTCAGGTTGGCAGAGGCGCCGATAGAGAGACGATCGTTAAGCTTATATGCCAGGGATGGGCTCAGCGTCATGGCAACCATGGTGCTTTTTTTGATAAGTCTGTCGCCCGCCCAGTTACCAAAATCGATACCTAAGCCGTAGTTACCGTATAAACCCAGGCCAGCATACAGGTTATCATTGATTTTTTGGCTATAGAAACCGCTGGCGTTAGGAAACAAATTCATGACGTTTCCAGGGCTGCTTCGACCGTTTTCATCTTTTAATTGATAGGATATATCGCCGCCCATAACCTGCATTCCCCCGGTAAACATATGATCCGGCAGGCGGGTCATCCCCGCAGGGTTAGTGACGATAGTGGATGCATCTTGCGCACGTGCCGCCTGGCCGGCTCCTGCCAGACCGATATCTTCGGTACCGATTTCGTAAAAATAGAGCGCGCTCGCATGCGCCACGCTGGAACAGATCAACCCAGAGATAATCAATGCGACTTTTTTCATTTGCCACCTGCAATGTTGTAAATTTTAGTCTCGTTTTTATGCCCGATAAGTATAGTCAACACCCCTGCGACAGGATGGGTTTCTGTTTTAAAATATAATTGCGTTGCATTATATAAGAAGGGTTTTGCAGATATTTAAAACATACTGGCCTGGGTTTGAGAGTGCTAATCGCGCGCTGGCCGCTATTTGATAGTTAAATGAGGGGGCTGTAAATATAAATGCTATCTAAAAATAAACCTTGCCATAAATACAAAAGGGATATTATTGCCAGCTGGCGATAATATCCCTTCAGAAATTCAAACTAATTACTTTTTCTTATAAATATTGGCAGTGACATGAAGCTTCTTATCAGTGTTACCTGAAGACAGAACGACAACATCAGCGCCTTTTTCGTCAGCTTTCTTGATCAGCTCTGCACGCGCATCGCTTGGAGCGGTCTGGCCTGTAGAGGAAATGGTACCCAATTTATGATACTGGGTGTGCACTTTCGCGAAATCTTCTTTGGATAAAATTTCCGCAGAAAATGCGTTTGCGGTTAAAAACAATGCTGCACCTGCCACTAAAGCTGCATATTTCATATTTTTTAATCTCCATTGTTTAACTTGCTATCATCATGCTCTTGTTTTAACTAACCAATGAGCGGCACCAGATTGAATCAAGTGAATTTTTTTTTCAAGCTAAATACTACAAAATTATGACCTCTAACTCGTGAACTCATAAGGAAAAGATGATTCCAGGGCTATGATTTGTCGCGTCATTTCTCTGGAGGGCAGTTAAGAGTCTACTTAATCTCATTTTAAACCGTGGTTAGTATAAATTTATCTTATGTAATATCGGTTCAGAGATTCAAAAGCGGCATCAGCAGACACCGCTGTGTTGATGGTTTATCATAAGTCAAGCCGCTTTTTGAACGGCTTAGGTTGTTTATATAAAGGATCTGACTGATGGTTCGACTCACCGTACGCCGGGAGATTGCCTCCCGATGAAACGTTCTGGACTTATCGCGCTCTTGCTGCTGCTACTGGCCGGCTGTAGTGCAGAAAAGGGGATTATCGACCGAGACGGCTATCAGCTCGATACTCGTCATCCGGCGCAGGCGGCCTACCCGCGGGTGAAAATATTAGTCATTCACTATACCGCCGATGATTTTGACGTTTCCCTCGCGACCTTAACGGACAATCAGGTCAGTTCTCACTACCTGATCCCCCAACAGCCGCCGCTGTATCAGGGCAAACCGCGGATCTGGCAGCTGGTGCCTGAAGAGGACCTGGCCTGGCATGCGGGGATTAGCTTTTGGCGCGGCAGTACGCGCATTAACGACACATCTATCGGAATTGAGCTTGAGAACCGCGGCTGGCAGAAGAGCGCGGGCGTGAAAAGCTTTACGCCGTTCAATCCGGCGCAGATTAATGCGCTTATTCCATTGGCAAAAGATATTATTGCCCGTTACCACATCGCACCGCAAAACGTGGTTGCTCATGCGGATATTGCCCCACAGCGTAAGGACGATCCCGGGCCGTTATTTCCGTGGCGGCAGCTGGCAGAGCAGGGTATTGGCGCGTGGCCAGATGCCGGTCGGGTGGCATTTTATCTGAACGGCCGGCCGTCGTACCAACCGGTTGATAGTGCGGCGTTGTTGGATACGCTCTCCCGCTATGGCTATCAGGTGACGCCGGAGATGACCCCGGCACAGCAAAAACGAGTGATTATGGCTTTTCAGATGCATTTCCGCCCGGCGCGCTGGGATGGCGTCGCCGATGCCGAAACTCAGGCCATCGCAGATGCGCTGCTGGAGAAGTATGGCCAGGGATAATCTGCGGCTAGCGGTGTAATTTCCCGTGGTCTTTCAGCCAGGCGGCGGTGCGAACGATCCCGTCATCCAACGTGACCACGGGCTGATAACCGAGCTCTTCTTGCGCGCGGGAAATATCGAGGGTGAAGTCAAAGTTCAGCTTGGAAACACCGTAGTGGGTAAACGCGGGTTCTTTGGCAGACTTATTGCCAAAATGCTCCATGCTGCGGGCGATAATATCCAACATCGGGTAGGGCACTGAGCGGATCCGACATTTAATGCCCAGCTCATCAATCAGCTTCTGCACGATGCTGCTTAGCGTACGTGGTTCGCCGTTGGTAATGTTCCAGGCGCGGCCGGAGGGCAAACTATCGCACTGCGGCTGGCTGGCAAGCCACATCGCGTGCACCGCATTTTCATAGTAGGTCATATCAACCAGCGCGCTGCCGCCGCGCGGCAGCAGGACGCTGCCGTAGTGCTGCATCATCTGCGCGAGGCGAGGAATAAATACTTTATCATGGGCGCCGAACAGACTTTGCGGACGCAGAATGGTGAAGCGGGTGTTGGGATTTGCCTGCGCCAGCAGATGAATCACCTCTTCACTGGCTGCCTTGCTGCGGGCAAATTCGTTGGCGAAACGCTGCGGGCGGAAATCTTCTTGCACTGCACGATGATGATGATAATCAAAATAGAGCGAAGGGGAGGAGATATGAACGAAATTACGCACGCCCCAGGCAACGGCCCACTCCCCAAGGCGGCGGGTCGCCCGGACGTTGGCGAGGTCGAAAGCCTGCTGCGTCCCCCACGGAGAGGTAAAGCTTGAACAGTGCCACAGGGTATCAATACCGGCGAGCATGACTTTGGCCTGCGAAGAAACCAGCTCGGTTAAATCAGCCGGCACAAACTCAGCGCCCATTTTGCTCAGAAGCTTGCCCATCGCTTCATTGCGCCCGGTCGCTCTGACGCTGATGCCTTGATTACGCAGATATTCCACCGCGTTGCGGCCTAATCCGCTGGTCGCACCGGTAACCAGTACCTTCATATCAACCTACTGTCCCAGAAAAGAATTTCGTGCGCATTTTTCCGTGATTCTCCTCATGATGCAATGAGAATGATGAAAGAATGCCACACATACTGCCTATTTGCCTGTGATTTGTTCGGCCAGCCGGGCGATGCGTCGCGCCATGCCGCGAAAGATAAACAGATGGGCGGGGATCATCAACAGCCAGTAAAACAGCCCCGGCATACCGTGAGGATGCCACCAGGCACGGACATCCAGCTCGCGGTGGTCGCCTTTATCGCGCAGCGTAAAACTCAGACGCCCAAGGCCCGGCGCCTTCATGCCGAATAGTAAGGTTAGCTGCTTTTCCGGCTCAACGATAATAACCTTCCAGCTGTCCACCGTATCTCCGGTTTGCAGGTCGGCGCGATCAGGGCGACCTTTTGCCAGCCGGTGGCCGACCAGCAGATCCATCGCGCCGCGGATCCGCCACAAAATATTGCCAAAAAAGTAGCCCTCTTTGCCGCCGATTTGATTGATCACCTGCCAGATAGCCGCCGCGCTAGCTGGAGTGCTAACCGTGCAGCCGGCCTGTTTGGGAAAGTAGCCGTACTCCGGGCGCCAGCGGGAAAAGGCCTGGGCATCGTAGCCCCAGTCGCTGGAATTCGCGAGCTGCTCTTCGTCCTTCAGCGTGCGGCGCACGGCTTCATCAAAGGAGATTAATGTCTGGGGGATCAGCGCGCGCAAAGCGCGATCGTCGGCGATCAGATCGTGTTTCAGGCCCTGAATCAATGCCCGGGCGATAGTGGGGGGCACGGAGGTAATCACGTTGAGAAACCACACCGAGATCCAGCGGGTCGGAAACGGGATTGGGATTAACAGGCGATGTTTGCCGCTGACCGCCATAAAGCGGGTGAACTGCTGTTGGTAGCTGAGTATTTCTGGTCCGGCAGCTTCCAGTACGCGATGAACGCTTGTCGGATGGTGGAGCAGCTGCACCAGATAATAGAGGAGGTTTTCCAGATCGATCGGCGTGGTTCGCGAACGTACCCAGCGCGGTGGCGTCAAAACCGGCAGGTTATAGACCATATCGCGCATGACTTCGAAAGCGGCGGAGCCGGCGCCGATGATAATTCCCGCCCGCAGTTCGGTGACCGGCACGGCGGATTCCCGCAAAATATCGGCGGTGATTTGCCTGGCGCGCAGGTGATCCGACTGTTCTGCTTCCGGCGCCTGCAGGGAGCTGAGAAAAATCAGCTGGCGAACCGGGGTTGCGAGCAGCGCATCGCGAACGTTGACCGCTACCCGGCGCTCGTGAGCAATAAAGTCGCCGCCTTCTCCCATTCCGTGAACCAGATAATAAACGGTATCCACCTGCGCCAGCAGGGCAGAAAGCCCCTGTGGCTGATTCAGGTCGAGCGAATGACAGCTGACGCCAGGCAGATTGAGCTTTTGCAGTCTGTCGACATGGCGTGCCGCCGCCAGCACCGGGTAGCCTTGTTCGCTTAACGTCTGCACCAGATGCTGGCCGATATAGCCGCTGGCGCCGAGCACCAGAATTCGTTGCGACACGCCGGGCTCCTTAGCGCTGCAAAAATGCCTGCCAGTGGCCGACAACATCCGCCAGCTGCTGGCGGCTGACATCCAGATGGGTGACCAGGCGCACGATCGGCGACGCGTTGATCAGCACACCGCGTTGCTGCATAAATGCGCCCAGCGCCTCAGCGTGCTCTTCCCCCACGCGAACAAACAACATGTTGGTATCATGGCGGGTCACATCGGCGCCAATTGCGCTGAGCTGTTCGGCCATCCACGCGGCATTGTCATGGTCCTCTTTTAACCGCTGGACGTTGTTTTGCAGGGCATACAGGCCTGCGGCTGCCAGAATACCGGCCTGGCGCATACCGCCGCCGACCATTTTCCGCCAGCGGGTGGCACGACGGATGTACTCATGGCTACCAACCAGCAACGAGCCGACCGGCGTGCCCAGACCTTTGGAAAGACAGATGGTGAAGGAATCGCAATACTGGGCGATATCACGCAGTTCGCAGCCGTATTCGACGACCGCATTGAAGATCCGAGCCCCGTCAACGTGTAGCGCCAGATTGCGCTGGCGGGTAAATTGCCAGGCTTCTTTGAGATAGTCGCGCGGCAGGACTTTACCATTGTGGGTGTTTTCGAGGCTCAGCAGGCGAGTCGGAGCAAAGTGAATATCGTCAGGTTTAATTTTGGCTGCGACTTTATCCAGCGGCAAGGTACCGTCTGCGGCGGCGTCTATTGGCTGCGGTTGAATACTGCCCAGTACCGCTGCGCCGCCGGCTTCATACAGATAATTATGCGCGCCCTGGCCGACGATATACTCTTCGCCGCGCTGGCAGTGGCTCAGCAGGCCGACCAGGTTGGCCTGGGTGCCGGTCGGTAAGAACAGCGCCGCTTCTTTGCCCGCCAGTTCAGCGGCGTAGCGCTGGAGTTCATTCACCGTCGGGTCGTCACCATAAACGTCGTCTCCGACCGGTGCGGCCATCATCGCCTCCAGCATGGCGTGTCCTGGGCGTGTCACGGTATCACTACGTAAATCTATCACGGCATTTCCTTCTGGGTACATCATCCTGCAGGCGGTTGCTGTGACGGCACCGTTTTTGACCCCCGACGACAGAATAGTCATTGTCGTCGGGGATTCTCGGCGTGCCACATCACGGCATCAGGCATGATTTCAGGTATAAACTAAAAGAATGTTTTACCTGAGCCAGTTGGTTTTCGCCAGTTCGATTACCTCATCCCCGCGTCCGCTGATGATGGCGCGCAGCATATACAGGCTAAATCCTTTGGCCTGCTCCAGTTTGATCTGCGGCGGAATGGCCAGCTCCTCTTTAGCCACCACAACATCAACCAACACCGGGCCATCGGTGCTAAAGGCAGTGCGTAATGCCTCATCGACCTCGCTGGCTTTTTCGACGCGGATCCCGGTGATCCCGCAAGCTTCGGCTATGCGGGCGAAATTCGTGTCATGCAATTCGGTACCGTCGGTCAGATAGCCCCCGGCTTTCATTTCCATCGCCACGAAGCCGAGAACGCTGTTGTTAAAGATGACAATTTTCACCGGTAGCTTCATCTGTGCCAACGAGAGGAAGTCGCCCATTAGCATACTGAAGCCGCCGTCGCCGCACATCGCCACCACCTGACGCTCCGGAGCTGTTGCCTTGGCACCAATCGCCTGCGGCATCGCGTTGGCCATTGAGCCGTGGTTAAACGACCCGAGCAGGCGACGCTTGCCGTTCATTTTCAGGTAGCGGGCGGCCCAGACGGTGGGGGTTCCGACATCGCAGGTGAAAATTGCATCATCAGCGGCAAAATGACTGATCTGCTGCGCCAGATACTGCGGATGAATCACTTTGTCGCCGGGTTTCGCCAGATCGTCGAGGCCTTTGCGCGCTTCGCGATAGTGTTCAAGGGCTTTATCAAGAAACGCGCGATCGGTTTTTTCTTCCAGATGTGGCATCAGTGCGGCAAGCGTGGATTTAATATCACCAACCAGCGCCATATCGACTTTGCTGTGGGCACCGATGCTGCCGGGGTTGATATCAATCTGGATAATTTTTGCATCGGTGGGATAGAAGGGCCGATAGGGGAACTGCGTACCGAGAAGCAGCAGGGTATCGGCATTCATCATGGTATGGAAGCCTGAAGAAAAGCCAATCAGCCCGGTCATCCCGACATCATAGGGGTTGTCATACTCAACGTGTTCTTTGCCGCGCAGAGCGTGGACAATTGGGGCTTTTAATTTCGCGGCAAACTCGACCAGCTCCGCGTGCGCACCGGCGCAGCCGCTGCCGCATAGCATGGCGATGTTGTTGGAATAGCGCAGCACCTGCGCCAGCTTGCGGATCTCTTCTTCCGGCGGCGTGACCGTCGGCAGCGGTGCGGCGTACCAGTGAGTACTGGCGTTATCCGGCGCTGCTTTCAGCGCCACATCTCCGGGTAGCACCACCACCGATACACCACGGTTAATGACCGCTTTACGCATGGCTATCGCCAGCACCTGCGGGATCTGCTCCGGCGTGGAAACCAGCTCGCAATAGTGGCTGCATTCGCGGAACAGCTCCTGCGGATGGGTTTCCTGAAAATAGCCGCTGCCGATTTCACTGGAAGGGATATGGGCCGCGATGGCCACCACGGGAACGTGGTTACGATGGCAGTCAAAAAGGCCGTTAATCAGATGGAGGTTACCCGGGCCACACGAGCCTGCGCAAACCGCCAGTTCTCCGGTCAGCTGCGCCTCGGCGCCTGCCGCAAAGGCTGCAACCTCTTCATGTCGGGTGGGCATCCAGGCAATGGTGCCCATTCGGTTCAGGCTATCGCTCAGTCCATTGAGGGAATCGCCGGTGACGCCCCATATGCGTTTTACGCCGGCCTGTTCAAGAGTTTTTGCTATGTACGCCGCCACGGTTTGTTTCATGGTTCTCCATCTCCTTTTTGTGATAACGCTTACAAGCTTAGATGAATCTGACCGTTCCGCCCGCCGTTCCCCCTCATTTTCTGCTGGTTTTATTGATCGAAAATACCGCATATTCTGTCCACACACGAAGCGGTAAACAGGAATCATTTCAGATGGTTAAATCACTGTTAAATGTTGTAAATAAAATGCTGTCACATGACGATTTCGGCAAACTCTTGTTACGACTTGCGGTGGGAGGGCTGATGCTGTTTCACGGGCTGCATAAGCTCTTTGCTGGCGTGGACGGTATTAGCGGCATGCTGGTGGCCAAAGGATTACCGGGTTTTATCGCTTATGGCGTGCTGGTGGGAGAGGTGGTTGCGCCTTGCCTGCTGATTCTGGGGATTCTTACCCGACCGTCAGCGCTAGTGCTGGCGTTTACCATGATTGTGGCGTGGATGATGGTGGGGATGGGCGAAACCGGGTCGCTGGATAAAACCGGGGCTTGGGCGATTGAGAGCCTGGTCTACTTCTTTGTTAGTGCCTTGGCGATTGCCTGTCTCGGGGCCGGGCGTTTTACCGTGGCGGGAAATTCGGTCTGGCGGTAAAAAATTGCCGGAGAGGGGCGTAAACGCCTTATCCGGCCTACAGCGGCTCGCGTAGGCCGGATAAGCACAGCGCCATCCGGCAATGTCGGGTTAAGCCAGTACCAGATCGCTCTGCGGATGGCAGGAGCAGGCCAGCACGTAGCCGTCAGCAATTTCCGCATCGGTCAGCGTCATGGTGCTGCTGACCGTGTAATCGCCGGAAACCACTTTGGTTTTACAGCAGCCGCAGACGCCTGCACGGCAGGCGACGGTGACCGGGACCTGGTTGCTTTCTAGCGCATCCAGCAGCGTGGTGCCGACCGGCGCATAAAACGCTTTTGCCGGCTGCAGTTTGGTGAACTTCAGTCCATCGGTGGCGGCTTGCGCAACCGGGGTAAAGAACTTCTCTTTATAGAAGCGCGTCACGCCAAGCGCGGCCACTTCCCGTTCAACCCAGTCCATATAAGGCGCGGGTCCACAGGTCATTACCGTGCGAGAGGCCAGGTCCGGCACACTTTTCAATAACTCGGTGGTCAAACGCCCGGCAACAAAGCCGTGGCTGGCATTATTTTCTGCCACCATAGTGACCGGGTACTGACGCCACTCATCGGCGAAAATGACGTCCTGAGGTGAGCGGATACTGAAAATCACCTGCACATCGGCCTGCGGACGATATTTTGCCAACCAGCGGCGCATCGACATAATTGGCGTAACGCCACAGCCGGCAGCCAGCAGCAGAAACTTGTCTTCTACCTTATCCTCGCAGGTGAAATCACCCATTGCGTCAGACAGCCAGAGGTAATCGCCGCGTTTAATATCGCGGGTCAGCCACTGTGAGCCTGCGCCCTCGTCAATCCGGCGAACGGTCAGCGTAATGTATTCGCTGACCCCCGGAGTTGAGGAGAGAGTATAGGCACGTAGCGTGTCCGCCGAATGACGAATGCTCACCAGTGCATACTGCCCGGCGCGGTACGGATAATAATCGTGACACAGCAACGAAATTGTCCAGACATCCGGTGTTTCCTGATGGAGGTGATGAACCTGCATCCGCCACGGGCACTGATGGGTTGGCATGGTCATACTCTTTACTCCTCAGGCGCTCAGCAGCTGCTGCATGTCTTGTTCTACGGTCGTCACTGAGCGCAGGCCAAACTTCTCATTGAGAATGGCCAGCAGGTCCGGCGTGAAGAAGCCTGGTGCAGTCGGGCCGGTCACGATGTTCTTCACACCCAGCGAGAGCAGGGTCAGTAAAATAACAATCGCTTTCTGTTCAAACCAGGAAAGCACCAGAGACAGCGGGAGATCGTTGACGCCGCAGCCCAGTTTTTCTGCCAGGGTGACCGCCAGGATAATTGCTGAATAGGCATCGTTGCACTGACCGGCATCCACCAGACGCGGCAAACCTTCAATATCGCCGAAGTCCAGTTTGTTAAAGCGATATTTACCGCAGGCCAGCGTCAGGATCAGGCAGTCATCCGGCACGCTGGTGGCGAAATCAGTGAAGTAGTTACGTTCACCGCGTGCGCCGTCGCAGCCGCCAACCAGGAAGATATGGCGCAGTTTTTCGCGGCTGACCAGATCAATCAGGGTATCCGCGGCGCCCAGCAGCGTCTGGCGACCGAAGCCGACGGTGATCAGATGCGGAATTTCGCTGTACGGGAAGCCCGCCATCTGCTGCGCCTGAGCGATTACCGGGGCAAAGTCCTCACCTTCAAGGTGATTGACGCCCGGCCAGCCAACGATGCTGCGAGTCCAGATGCGGTCATCATAGGCGCCAACGGTTGGGTCGATAATGCAGTTAGAGGTCATCACGACAGGTCCCGGGAAGCGGGCAAATTCGACCTGCTGATTCTGCCAGCCGCTGCCGTAGTTACCGATCAGATGTTTGAATTTACGCAGTTCCGGATAACCGTGCGCCGGGAGCATTTCACCGTGGGTATAAACGTTCACGCCGGTGCCTTCGGTTTGCTCCAGCAGGCTGTAAAGGTCTTTCAGGTCATGACCGGAAATCAGGATGCACTTACCTTCGGTGGCTTTCACGTTGACCTGAGTCGGCGTCGGGTGACCGTATTTGGTGGTTTCACCGGCGTCCAGAATGCTCATCACTTTGAAGTTCATCTGACCGATTTCCATTGAACACTCAAGCAGAGCGTTCAGATCGGCAGGCCAGGTGCCGAGCCAGGCCATGATGTTGTGGTACTGCGCGTAGATATCATTGTCGTACTGACCCAGAACGTGCGCATGCTCCATATAAGCCGCTGCGCCTTTCAGGCCATACAGGCAAAGCAGGCGCAGGCCAAGAATATTCTCGCCGATAGCTGCTTTGTCTTTGTTAGGGGTAAATTCCGCTGCCTGGCGCTGCAGGTCGCCCAGATCGTCGCTTACCAGCTGCAGGTCAGCCATTGGGTTATCGACGCTGGCGGTGGCATCAATGCTCAGGCACTGCGCTTTCAACGCTTCGCGCATCGCGATGGCATCACGCGCATAGCCAACGATCCGTGGGGAATCGAAGTTAACGTTAGTTAGCGTGGAGAAAAATGCACGCGGGGCAAAATTATCAACGTCATGATTGATAATGCCGTATTCACGGGCTTTTACCGCCCATGCGGACAGACCTTGTAGGGAAGCAATCAGCAGATCCTGGAGGTCGGAGGTTTCAGCCGTTTTACCGCACATACCCTGCGCGTAAGAACAGCCGTTCCCTGCCGGAGTACGGATGGTTTGTTCACATTGCACACAAAACATGGTCACACCTTTTAAAGTTATATTTTAAATACATGTTTAAGGTTATGCCTGCAAAAGAAGAGATAAAAGGTATTTCTGATACAATTTAAAGGGAGATTGATTTAGCGCAAATTTGGCTGCGGCAGTCTACCGCCACGGGGGTAGACATCCAGTGCCCAGGCGAAAGAAGGGACGATTCCCCGGGGGCGCGACGAACGCCGTCGCCGGGGAGAGTGCGAAGGGTCTGACGTGACTCAGGCCGAGAAGAAGGCCATGAGTATCGGCACCAGAAGGCTCAGGATAAAACCGTGAACGATGGCGGCGGGCACGATCTCTACGCCGGCGGAACGTTGTAATACCGGTAGCGTAAAGTCCATTGAGGTCGCACCGCAAAGCCCTAATGCCGTGGATCGGCTGCGACGAACCAGCCCGGGAATCAGCATAATGGCCAGCAGCTCGCGGGAAAGATCGTTAAAGAACGCGGCGCTGCCGATAACCGGCCCAAAGGATTCGGTCATCAGGATCCCTGAGAGTGAATACCAGCCGAACCCGGAGGCCATTGCCAGGCCGGTTTTCAGCGGCAGGTCGAGAATAAAGGCGTTAATCACGCCACCGATTAATGAGCTGACGGTAACGACCACCGCGACAATCATACCGCGACGGTTTAGCACTATTTGGCGTAAGGTCATTCCGTTATTACGCAGCTGAATACCGATCAGGAACAGCAGGAAGATCAGCGTATATTCGCTTGCCTCGGTGGCATGCTGCAAAAATGATAAACCGCTCAGACCGATCAGAAAACCAATAAGCACCACGCCGCACAGCTGGAGGGATTCCATTGCCATCGCGACACGGGAAGGTAATTTCTCCTGCCGGTGCTGGTGGCGCCACGGCATTTTCTGTTCGAGCCACATTAATGCGGCAATATTGCACAGCAGAATAACAATCACGCTGACCACGGCATAATGAAGAATGGACAGCAGGTTGCTGGATAAATTGTCGAGGAAGGCGAGACTAATCCCCATGAAAAAGAGGATGACGTAGACAATCCAGCTCAACAGTCGCGCAATAAGTTTCAGTGCTGAAGGGTGACGCAAAGGAATAAGGTAGCCGACGACCAACGGCAGCAGAATGATTAATAATCCCGAAAACATGAACGATCTGGTCCTTGCAGAATGAGGTGAGCGCCACTGACACTACCCAAATCAGAGAACCGAGTAAAGCTGTGCCTAAAAAGAAAGGCCCGGCAATGCCAGGCCTTTTGTGAAGCCAGATAAATGATTAATCGCGTTTTTCCAGCAGAGTGCGATACAGCACGCCACCGAGGATCCCGCCGATAATAGGCATAACCCAGAATAACCACAGCTGCTGCAGTGCCCAGCCGCCCTGGAAAATCGCCACGGCGGTGCTTCGTGCCGGGTTAACAGAGGTATTGGTGACCGGGATGCTGATCAGGTGGATTAAGGTCAGCGCCAGGCCAATCGCAATCGGGGCAAAGCCAGCCGGTGCGTTTTTATCGGTTGCGCCATGAATCACCAGCAGGAAGCCGCAGGTCAGGACAATTTCAATAACAATGGCAGACAGCATGGAGTAGCCGCCCGGTGAATGTTCGCCAAAGCCGTTAGAGGCAAAGCCGCTGGCAGCGGCATCAAAGCCGGCTTTACCGCTGGCAACCACGTACAGAACGGCAGCCGCAATAATACCGCCAACAACCTGGGCGATAATATAGCCAATCACGTCTTTCGCCGGGAAACGGCCGCCGGCCCACAGACCTAAAGTGACCGCCGGGTTGAAGTGCCCACCGGAAATATGACCGACGGCAAATGCCATGGTTAATACAGTTAAACCGAAGGCCAGAGCCACACCGGCAAACCCAATTCCCAGCTCCGGGAAGGCCGCGGCGAGCACTGCGCTACCGCACCCACCGAACACCAGCCAGAATGTACCAAAGCATTCCGCTGCTAATTTTCTGAACATAACCACCTCAAAATAATAATGTAAACGAGCACGAATTCTCGTGCCGATCTTTATTTATCGACGTAAAGGATGAAGATAAAAATAAAGCGTCGCTATTCTATGAACAATCGTCATCCCAGGGCTAGTTAAATAACCAGATGTAATTTGATTTAGGGCAATGTGATCTTAATCCTTTGACCATTGTCGATTGCAGAAAAGTGTAGAACAAAAATAATAAAAATAACCACTTTACAGAATGAATTATTTCAAAAGTGAATAGCGCGGTGAATAATCATACCCCGGTCGTATTAAAGGTATGCCTGCAGGTGCCGGCTTTGGCTGGTGGTGTCATGTTTCTTCATGTGTCGCTATACTGCTGATAATTGAAGGAGAAAGTGGCTGCTGAGCGGAGGGGATATGCATCTTGAACGGGTAGAAATCGTCGGTTTTCGCGGTATCAATCGTTTATCGTTGATGCTGGAGCAAAATAACGTTCTGATCGGCGAGAATGCATGGGGTAAATCCAGCCTGCTGGACGCGCTGACGCTACTTTTGTCGCCAGAATTTGAGCTGTACCACTTCGTTCGCGATGATTTCTGGTTTCCTCCGGGCGATGTCCAGGGTCGTGAACATCATCTGCATATCATTTTAACCTTCCGTGAGAATGAACCAGGCCATCATCGTGTCCGCCGCTTTCGTCCGCTGAGCGACTGTTGGGTACCTTGTGACGATGGTTACCAGCGCATTTTTTATCGTCTTGAAGGCGAAATGACCGATGACAACAGCGTCATGACGCTGCGCAGCTTTATCGACAGCAAGGGCGAGGCGCTGGAGCTGGAGGATATCGATGAAATGGTGCGCCACCTGGTACGGCTGATGCCGGTGTTACGCCTGCGCGATGCGCGCTTTATGCGGCGCATTCACAATGGTACCGTCCCGCACTCATCACAGGTTGAAATCACCGCCCGCCAGCTGGATTTTCTCTCCCGCGAGCTGGTTAATCACCCACAGAATTTAACCGATGGCCAGATACGCCAGGGGCTATCGGCTATGGTGCAGCTGCTGGAGCACTACTTTGCTGAGCAGAGCAGTGCGCAATCCCGTCACCGTCTTATGCGCCGCCATTCACACGATGAACAACGCAGCTGGCGTTATCTGGATATTATCAACCGGATGATAGATAAGCCCGGTGGCCGCAGCCATCGAGTGATCCTGCTTGGCCTGTTTTCAACCCTGCTTCAGGCGAAGGGGACGGTGAGGCTTGACCGGGATGCGCGGCCTCTGCTGCTGATTGAAGACCCGGAAACGCGTCTGCATCCGATTATGCTGTCGGTCGCCTGGCATTTGCTTAATTTGCTGCCGCTGCAGCGCGTCACGACCACCAATTCTGGTGAGCTCCTGTCGCTAACGCCGGTTGAACACGTGTGTCGACTGGTACGCGAATCCTCGCGCGTGTCCGCCTGGCGACTCGGGCCCGGGGGAATGAATGCAGAAGACAGCCGACGCATCGCTTTTCATATTCGTTTTAACCGCGCCTCCTCGCTGTTTGCTCGCTGCTGGCTGCTGGTGGAAGGAGAGACCGAAACCTGGGTGATTAACGAGCTGGCGCGTCAGTGCGGGCATCACTTCGATGCTGAAGGGGTGAAGGTTATCGAATTTGCACAGTCCGGGCTCAAGCCACTGATTAAATTTGCCCGCCGAATGGGGATTCAATGGCACGTGCTGGTCGACGGCGATGAAGCAGGAAAAAAATATGCGGCGACGGTTCGTGGCCTGCTCAATGATGACCGCGATCTGGAACGCGATCACCTCACCACGCTTCCGGCGCTGGACATGGAACACTTTATGTATCGTCAGGGGTTTAACGATGTTTATCATCGGGTGGCGCAGCTTCCGGCCAATGTACCGATGAATATGCGACGGGTGATAACCAAAGCGATTCATCGCTCATCGAAACCGG
This sequence comes from Klebsiella sp. I138, assembly GCF_051131765.1. NCBI lineage: Bacteria > Pseudomonadati > Pseudomonadota > Gammaproteobacteria > Enterobacterales > Enterobacteriaceae > Klebsiella > Klebsiella sp. I138. The sequence continues at coordinate 2,291,340 of NZ_CP180447.1, read as the reverse complement.
ATCTGGCTATCGAGGTCGCGATGGAGGCCGGTCGTCGTGGCGTGGATTCGGTACCGGCGCTGCTGAAAAAAATGTTCTCCCGGGTGCTGTGGCTGGCGCGCGGTCGCGCGGATTAATGGCGGTGAAAATAAGAATGATTCAAATTCAGCGTTATGTTTTTACCATCTCCAGATAGAATCACCGCCTGGCTCTGCGAGTTAAAACATCAGGAATTTTTATGAAGCTCAATGGAAAACGCAGGAAAGTCTGGTGGCTGATGGCCATTGTCGTACTGGCTCTGGCCTTCTGGGGATGGCGGGTACTGAATGCACCGCTGCCGCAGTATCAGACATTAGTGGTGCGTAAAGGTGATTTACAGCAGAGCGTGCTGGCCACCGGTAAACTGGATGCCCTGCGAAAAGTCGATGTCGGGGCGCAGGTGAGCGGGCAGTTAAAAACGCTGCGCGTGAATATCGGCGACAAAGTCAGCAAGGATCAACTGCTGGGGGTGATAGACCCCGAGCAAGCGCAAAACCAGATCAAAGAAGTTGAGGCGACGCTGATGGAGCTGAGCGCTCAGTTGAATCAGGCGCGTGCCGAACGCCAGCTTGCGGCGGTCACTCTGACGCGCCAAAAACAGTTGGCACAACGGCAGCTGGTTTCCCGCCAGGAGCTGGATACGGCCGCCACCGATTTAGCGGTCAAAGAGGCGCAAATCGGTACCATTGAGGCGCAGATAAAGCGCAACCAGGCGACGCTGGATACCGCCAAAACCAACCTCGACTACACGCGTATTCTGGCGCCGATGTCCGGCGAAGTGACGCAAATTACCACCCTGCAGGGGCAGACGGTGATTGCCGCCCAGCAGGCGCCAAATATTCTTACTCTGGCCGACCTCAGTACGATGCTGGTCAAAGCCCAGGTCTCAGAAGCGGATGTGATTCATCTTCGTCCGGGACAAAAAGCCTGGTTTACCGTGCTTGGCGACCCGCTGACCCGCTATGAGGGAAGCCTGAAGGATATTTTACCGACCCCGGAAAAAGTCAACGACGCCATTTTTTATTACGCCCGCTTTGAAGTGCCGAATCCGCAGGGGATACTGCGCCTGGAGATGACGGCTCAGGTCCATATCCAGATGGCGGAAGTGAAAAATGTCATCACTATTCCGCTCAGCGCGCTGGGCGATGCTATCGGTGACAACCGTTACCACGTCCGTCTGCTGCGTACTGGCGAGGTTAAAGAGCGTGAAGTGACTATTGGTGCGCGCAACGATACCGACGTGGCGGTAGTGAAAGGGCTGGATGAAGGCGATGAGGTGATCATCGGCGAAAGTCACGCCGGGACGGCAAAATGACGGCATTGCTGGAACTGCGTGATATCCGTCGCAGCTACCTCTCCGGCGACGCCAGCGTGGACGTACTCAAAGGGGTGACGCTGAGTATTGCCGCCGGTGAAATGGTGGCTATTGTCGGCGCGTCAGGGTCGGGAAAATCGACGCTGATGAACATTCTCGGCTGTCTCGATAAACCGACCAGCGGTACCTATCGCGTTGCCGGGACGGATGTTTCGTTGCTCAACGGCGATGCTTTGGCCCGGCTGCGACGGGAGCATTTTGGTTTTATCTTCCAGCGCTACCATCTGCTTTCACATCTGACTGCGGTACAGAACGTCGAAGTGCCGGCGGTGTATGCGGGGACCGAGCGACGGGAGCGCCTTGCGCGAGCGCACGCATTGCTGGCGCGCCTTGGTCTTGGCGAACGGGCGGAATATCAACCTTCGCAGCTCTCCGGCGGCCAGCAGCAGCGGGTCAGTATTGCCCGCGCACTGATGAACGGCGGCGAGGTGATTCTGGCCGATGAGCCAACCGGCGCCCTGGACAGCCGCTCCGGTGAAGAGGTGATGGCTATTTTGCATCAGCTAAAATCTCAAGGGCATACGGTGATTATCGTCACCCACGATCCGCAGGTGGCAGCACAGGCAGAGCGGATCGTTGAGATCCACGACGGAGAAATCGTCAGCAACCCGCCGGCGAAAAATCCTGCGGGTGGCGGAGTATCACGGGCGTTAAGCCACGAGGAGCCTTCCGCATGGCGCCAGTTCACCAGCGGCTTTCGTGAAGCGCTGGTTATGGCCTGGCGGGCGATGGCCGCGAACAAAATGCGCACGCTGCTGACCATGCTCGGTATCATTATCGGTATCGCATCGGTGGTGTCGATTGTGGTGGTAGGCGATGCAGCGAAACAGATGGTGCTGGCGGACATTCGCGCGATTGGTACCAATACCATCGATGTTTATCCCGGTAAAGATTTCGGCGATGACGATCCCCGCTATCAGCAGGCGCTGAAATATGACGATCTGCTGGCTATCCAGAAACAGCCCTGGGTGAGTTCGGCGACGCCTGCGGTATCGAAAAGCCTGCGCCTGCGTGCGGACAACATTGATGTTGCCGCCAGCGCGGAAGGCGTTGGGCCACAGTACTTCAACGTTTATGGCATGACCTTTAGTGAAGGTAATACGTTTAACGAACTGCAGCTCAACAGCCGGGCTCAGGTAGTGGTACTGGATAGCAACGCGCGTCGCCAGCTGTTTCCACACAAAACCCGGGTCGTCGGAGAGATAATCCTCATCGGCAATATGCCCGCAACGATCGTCGGGGTGGCGGATGAGAAACAGTCGATGTTTGGCAGCAGCAAAATCCTGCGCGTCTGGCTGCCGTACTCCACCATGGCCGGAAGAGTCATGGGGCAATCATGGCTGAATTCCATCACCGTTCGCGTGCGGGAAGGGTACGAGAGTTCTGCCGCCGAACAACAGCTGCTGCGTTTGCTTGAGCTGCGCCACGGAAAAAAAGATGTTTTTACCTGGAATATGGACAGCATCTTGAAAACCGCGGAACGGACCACACATACATTACAGCTGTTTCTGACCCTGGTCGCGGTGATTGCGCTGGTGGTGGGGGGGATTGGCGTGATGAACATCATGCTGGTGTCGGTGACCGAACGAACGCGTGAAATCGGGATTCGAATGGCAGTCGGGGCGCGGGCCAGCGATGTATTACAGCAGTTTCTGATTGAGGCTGTTTTAGTCTGCCTCGTTGGCGGCGCGCTGGGCGTGACGCTATCGCTGATGATCGCCTTTATTCTGCAGCTCTTTTTGCCCGGCTGGGAGATAGGTTTTTCACCGCTGGCGCTGCTGACGGCGTTTTTATGCTCGACGCTAACCGGCGTGCTGTTTGGCTGGCTGCCGGCGCGAAATGCCGCGCGCCTCGATCCGGTGGACGCGCTGGCTCGCGAGTAGAAACAAAAAAATGCCAGTCAGAAGGACTGGCATTTTACTGGCAGGATGTACACAATGAAGCAAAAGAGTTATGCAGCCGCTTCCGCTTCTACAGGAACAATCACACTGGCGTGATTGCCTTTCGGCCCCTGGTGAACATCAAACCGAACGGCTTGTCCGGCTTTTAGCGTTCTGTAACCATCCATCTGGATGGTGGAGTAATGGGCGAAAATGTCTTCGCCTCCGCCCTCAGGGCAAATAAAACCGAACCCTTTGGCATTGTTGAACCACTTAACAGTACCCATTTCCATACTTCGACATCCTTCGTAATTCTTTATAAGTAAGATGGAATGAACCGGTAGTGGAGTGACGAGTTGTTCAAATGCTCGCCAACTCTCGCCAGTACAATTTAGAGAAATACGGAAATGCGTCAAGCAATTGACGGTAGTGGGAGGCGAAAAATGCGTCAAAATTTGAAGCAGTTAACGCTATTGCCGGGGAATGTGACAGACATCGCGGATGGAAGTAATAGATGATAGTTATCTATGATCTATTGTAGATTTGTGATGTGCATAGCCTCTGGTCATCGACAGGCCACCGCCTGTTGGCAACAGCAACCGATGATGAACACTGACGATGAGTAAGAGAGATTGGCTGGACTTCGATCAACTGGTAGAAGACGAAGTTCGTAATGAGCTTAAACCACCATCTATGTATAAAGTGATATTGCTCAATGATGACTACACTCCAATGGAGTTTGTTATTGACGTGTTACAAAAATTCTTTTCTTATGATGTAGAACGTGCAACGCAACTGATGCTGACGGTTCACTATCAAGGTAAAGCGATTTGTGGTGTATTTACCGCAGAAGTAGCGGAAACCAAAGTCGCGATGGTGAACGAATACGCGAAGGAGAACGATCATCCATTGCTGTGTACGCTAGAGAAAGCCTGAAGACAGGCGTGAAAATTGGGGGAGGTGCCTATGCTCAATCAAGAACTGGAACTCAGTTTAAATATGGCTTTCGCCAGAGCGCGCGAGCACCGTCATGAGTTCATGACCGTCGAGCACTTGCTGCTGGCGCTGCTCAGTAACCCTTCGGCCCGCGAAGCGCTTGAAGCGTGTTCCGTGGACCTGGTGGCGCTGCGTCAGGAACTTGAAGCCTTCATCGAACAGACCACACCCGTTCTTCCCGCAACGGAAGAAGAGCGTGACACCCAGCCAACGCTGAGCTTCCAGCGCGTGCTGCAACGTGCAGTCTTCCATGTACAATCCTCAGGCCGCAGCGAAGTGACCGGTGCCAATGTGCTGGTTGCCATTTTCAGCGAGCAGGAATCACAAGCGGCCTATCTGCTGCGTAAACACGAAGTGAGCCGTCTTGACGTCGTCAACTTCATCTCTCACGGTACGCGCAAAGACGAGCCGAGCCAGTCTTCCGATAACAGCGGAAGCCAGCCCAGCAATGAAGAGCAAGCAGGCGGGGAGGATCGTATGGAAAACTTCACCACCAATCTTAATCAGCTTGCTCGTGTCGGCGGGATCGATCCGTTGATCGGCCGCGAAAAAGAGCTGGAACGCGCGATTCAGGTTCTGTGTCGTCGCCGCAAAAATAACCCGCTGCTGGTGGGGGAATCCGGCGTCGGTAAAACCGCGATAGCCGAAGGGCTTGCCTGGCGGATCGTTCAGGGCGACGTGCCGGAAATTATGGCCGATTGCACCATCTACTCGCTGGATATTGGTTCCCTGCTGGCGGGCACAAAATACCGCGGCGATTTTGAAAAACGCTTCAAAGCGCTGCTTAAACAGCTTGAGCAGGACACCAACAGTATTCTGTTTATCGACGAAATCCACACCATTATCGGTGCGGGCGCGGCTTCCGGTGGCCAGGTCGATGCCGCCAACCTGATTAAACCGCTGCTCTCCAGCGGCAAGATTCGGGTGATGGGTTCCACAACCTATCAGGAATTCAGCAATATCTTCGAAAAAGACCGGGCGCTGGCTCGTCGCTTCCAGAAGATAGACATTACCGAACCTTCCGTGGAAGAGACGGTGCAGATAATCAATGGCCTGAAGCCGAAGTACGAAGCGCATCACGATGTGCGCTATACCGCGAAAGCAGTGCGTGCGGCGGTGGAGCTGGCGGTGAAATACATTAACGACCGCCATCTGCCGGACAAGGCGATTGACGTCATTGATGAGGCCGGTGCGCGGGCACGGTTAATGCCAGCCAGCAAGCGGAAGAAAACCGTGAACGTTGCGGATATCGAGTCCGTGGTGGCGCGTATTGCTCGTATTCCTGAGAAGAGCGTCTCGCAAAGCGATCGCGATACGCTGAAAAACCTCGGTGACCGCCTGAAAATGCTGGTCTTTGGTCAGGGTAAAGCGATTGAAGCCTTGACCGAGGCGATCAAGATGGCGCGTGCGGGCCTGGGTCATGAGCACAAACCCGTGGGTTCTTTCCTTTTCGCCGGGCCGACCGGGGTTGGGAAAACCGAGGTGACCGTGCAGCTGGCGAAAGCGCTGGGCATTGAACTGCTGCGTTTTGATATGTCCGAATATATGGAACGTCATACCGTCAGCCGCTTAATTGGTGCGCCTCCGGGATACGTCGGTTTCGATCAAGGGGGTCTGCTGACCGATGCGGTGATTAAGCATCCGCATGCGGTACTGCTGCTTGATGAGATTGAAAAAGCACACCCGGACGTTTTTAACCTGCTGCTGCAGGTGATGGATAACGGGACGTTGACCGACAATAACGGGCGTAAGGCGGACTTCCGCAACGTGGTGCTGGTGATGACGACCAACGCCGGCGTGCGTGAGACCGAACGTAAGTCAATTGGCCTTATCCAACAGGATAACAGCCCGGATGCGATGGATGAGATCAAGAAGATCTTTACTCCGGAATTCCGCAACCGTCTCGACAATATTATCTGGTTCGATCATCTGTCCACGACGGTTATCCATCAGGTAGTGGATAAATTTATCGTCGAGCTACAGGTTCAGCTGGATCAGAAAGGCGTCTCGCTGGAAGTGAGTCAGGAAGCGCGTGACTGGCTGGCCGAGAAAGGCTATGACCGGGCCATGGGCGCACGTCCAATGGCTCGCGTGATTCAGGACAACCTGAAGAAACCGCTGGCTAACGAGCTGCTGTTTGGTTCATTGGTGGACGGTGGTCAGGTTACCGTCGCGCTGGATAAAGAGAAGGGTGCGTTGACTTATGATTTCCAGAGTGCGCAGAAGCATAAACCGGAAACGGCGCATTAATCCCCCTCTGTATTAGCAAAAACCGGCCTGTGGGCCGGTTTTTTTATGCCGAATTTAGCCGGCTGCAGATATGAAAAGACCGGGAATTATCCCGGTCTTCGGCATCTGACGCCACACGGGCGGAAAACTATCAGCGACTACGGAAGACAATGCGGCCTTTGCTCAGGTCGTACGGGGTCAGCTCAACAGTCACTTTGTCGCCCGTCAGAATGCGGATGTAGTTTTTACGCATTTTACCGGAAATATGCGCAGTTACCACGTGACCGTTTTCCAGTTCTACGCGGAACATTGTGTTAGGCAACGTGTCAAGTACGGTGCCCTGCATTTCAATATTGTCTTCTTTGGCCATCTAGTCCTCTGGGGTATCACTACCGTAGTTTTGAACCGGCAAGATAATGCCGAAGTTCAGCGAGTAAGTAAAGGTTTACGTTTGTGCACTTTATCTTTCAGGCTGCCTTCGCTCACTCGGTCACATAGTTATTGACGCTGCCAGGCGCTTTGCAGTGCCATCCTGACGCATCCAAAATTGTTAAGGGTATAAATCATGGAAGTAGTTTTGGCGCATTGCCCGAAATGCACACGGATAAGCCGCATGGCAGGCGCAAACGTAAAGGGGAGTGACAGAACGATGGGGGCGTTATCTGACTCTTATTATTCCCAAACGGCGGCGGGGCAACAGGCAGAAGCTACTCTACTGCGCAATTATACCATCACGGTGAAAAATGTGCTGAAAACATTTACACATTGCCGGTAAATAGCACCCTGGGTACCCAAAATCTTTCCGGCAGACGGCGGGTGCGTAATACCGATAGCGCATCGAGATAATCGCGACGAGGGATTTCGATGGCCCCCAGCGACGCCGTGTGATTATTCAGAACCTGGCAATCGATTAATTTCCCACCGTCGCGCATAAATGCCTGGCAGAATATCAGTAGCGCCGTTTTCGAGGCATTTTCCGCGCGGCTGAACATGGACTCACCGCAAAACAGCGCGCCCTGGGCCACCCCGTACATGCCGCCCACCAGTGCATCGCCATGCCACACTTCAATCGAGTGCGCGTGACCGAGTTCATGGAGCTGATGATAGGCCTTGACGATACCGGAGGTAATCCATGTCCCTTCATCACGATTGTCGGCACAGCCTTCAACAACCTCTCCAAAAGCATGGTTCAGCGTGACGCGGTAGGGGGAACGCTGGTGAAAACGCTTCATGCTGCGGCTGAGATGAAACCGTTCGGGCCACAGTACCGCCCGCGGATCGGGGGACCACCATAGAATCGGGTCGCCCGGAGAAAACCAGGGGAAAATCCCGTGCTGATAGGCCATAAGCAGGCGCGAAGGGCTAAGATCGCCGCCGAGCGCCAGCAGGCCATTGGGCTCGCGCAGCGCCCCCTCCGGAGAGGGGAAGGCAATGGATTGACGGGAGAGCTGAACCAGACGCATTTTGACCTCAATACGCACCAGGCAATTGTTCAATATATTCGCTGTGTTCAAGCGGACGGTCCGTGACCTCACCGGGCACAACGGAACCGTTTTTCAGCACGCCAGAAACTCATTGAGTATATACGCAAAACGGCGTGAAATAGCCGGTCTACAGACGCTGTTTAAACTGGTAATAGCGCCCTTGTGCAGCCAGCAGTTCCGCGTGACTACCTTGCTCAATAATCTTGCCGTTGTCCATGACAATTATCTGATTAAAACGCGCCAGTCCGCGCAGACGATGGGTCACCATCAGCACGGTTTTTTCGGCCATCACCTTGGCCAGTAAATCCAGGATCTGGCTTTCGGTGGTCGCATCCAGACCTTCAGTCGGCTCATCAAGCAACATCAACGGCGCATCGTGAAGCAGCGCACGGGCAATGGCCAGCCTGCGCAGTTCGCCGCCGGAAAGCTGACGGCCGCCTTCGCCCAGCCAGGCGTTGAGACCGCTATCCTCCAGCAGTTTATCCAGCCCTACGCGTTCCAGGGCTTTCATCAGACGGCCATCGCTGGCGTTGGGTGCGGCCAGTGACAGGTTATCACGTAGTGTGGCGCTAAACAGATGCACGCGCTGAGGAACAACGCTCATAGCCCGACGGAGCGTAGCTTCATTAAGCTGAGTTAACGGCTGACCGTTGAATAGAATTTCGCCCTGAGCCGGATCCCAGGCGCGGGTGAGAAGCTGTAGCAGCGTGGATTTGCCACAGCCGGTACGCCCCAGAATGGCAATATGTTCACCGGCGGTAACCTGCAACGAGATGTTTTCCAGCGCCGGAGAAGGCTGCTGCGGGTAGCTGAAGGTCACCTGGTTCAACGTCAGTGAAACCTGCCCGAAAGACTGTTCCGCGCCTTGTGTGAAGGACACTTCCGGCTGTTGTTCAGTAATCTGCGTAATTCGGCGAGCGGAAGCAATGACCTGCCCGAGGTGCTGGAATGCGCCGGTTACCGGAGCCAGCGCTTCAAATGCTGCCAGCGCACAAAAGACAAAAAGGGCGATCAGCGCGCCGGGCTGGCTGTTGCCACCCACGCCAGCGGAGGCAAGCCATAGCATAGCAACCACGGCTACCCCACCAATCAGCAGCATCAGCGCCTGAGACAGCGCCGTCAGCTCGGCCTGGCGACGCTGCGCATCCTGCCAGCGCTGCTCGGTTTTCTCCAGCTGCTTGCGGTAGCGGTCGCTGGCGCTGAATAGCAACAGTTCAGCCTGGCCCTGCAACCATGCAGTCAGCTGTTGACGGTACTGACCACGCATATGTGTGATGCTTTCACCTGCGGGCTTTCCGGCGCGATAAAACAGCGGCGGCAGGATCAGCAGGGTCACCAGCATAATACCGCCCAGCGTCAGTGCCAGGGTCACATCGAGAATACTTAAACCTGCGGTCACCACCAGGATAACAACCAGTGCGCCAACCAGCGGAGAGATTACCCGCAGGTAGAGATGGTCCAGAGTGTCGACGTCGGCGACTACCCGGTTGAGGAGTTCACCCTGACGAAAGCGAGCCAGCCCGGCAGGGGAGAGCGGCAACAGTTTACTGAAGGTGAATACGCGCAGATGCTGCAATACGCGGAAAGTGGCGTCATGACTGACGAGACGTTCGAAATAGCGGCCGGCGGTGCGGATAATTGCCGCGCCGCGGACGCCGGCAGCCGGCAGCATATAGTTAAAACTGTAAATACCGGCAACGCCAACGACGGCGGAAGCAGATAAGAACCAACCCGACAGCGTCAGCAAACCAATACTGGCAAGCAGGGTAACAATAGCCAGAACCACGCCGAGCGTCAGCAGCCAGATGTGCCGCTTGTACAACGCCAGATAAGGCAATAATGCGCGCATTTAAATCTCCTCCTGACGATGAGCTAACAGAGTGGCAAAAGGACCGTTGGCGGCAGAGAGCTGTGAGAATGTTCCCTGCTCGACGATCTGCCCATCTTGCATTACCCAGATAGCATCCCAGTCGGCAATACCTTCTAACTGATGGGTGACCATAAGCGTCGTCTGTTGCGAAGACGCATTAAAGAGCGCCTGCATAACCCGCTGTTCGCTATGCGCATCAAGGCTGGCGGCAGGTTCATCCAGCAGCAGCAGTCTGCAGGGAACCAGCAGCGCTCGCGCCACGGCAATTCGCTGCGCCTGCCCGACGGACAGACGGCCAGACTGATCGCCTACCGGCGTGTTAATTCCTTGCGGCAGCTGGGAGACAAATTCGCTCACCCAGGCCTTGTCCAGGGCCAGCTGGAGCTGAGCTTCGCTGGCTTCCGGCCAGGCCAGCAGAACGTTCTCACGCAGCGTGGCGGCGGGCAGCTGCGGGTTCTGTCCAACCCAACTTAGCAGGCGATGCCAACGGCTGACATCAAGATCCCGCAGTTCAATACCGTTGACCATCAACGAGCCGTCATAGGGGAGAAAACCGGTCAATGTATTCAGCAGCGAGCTTTTACCTGAGCCGCTTTGCCCCACCAGCACCACGCGCTTACCCGCCGGGAGCGTAAAATTCAGTGGCCCAGCGAGAACCTTGCCTTCTGGCGATTTCACAATCAAATCGCGCGCTTCGAGATGAATCAGTTCGTTATCGCTGAGGATCTTCTCCCCGCGTTTTTCCTGTGCCAGCGGTTTTTCCATAAATGTTTTCAGGCTATCCGCGGCGCCGATAGCCTGGGCTTTAGCATGGTAAAACGTGCCTAAATCACGTAACGGCTGGAAAAACTCCGGCGCAAGGATCAGAGTCAAAAAACCCGACATCAGGGTGACGCCTACGCCGTAGTGGCCAAAATTGAGCTCCCCCAGATAAGAGAAGCCAAAGTAGACCGCCACCAGAGCAATGGAGAGGGAGGTGAAAAACTCCAGTACGCCGGAAGAGAGGAAGGCGAGACGTAACACGTCCATCGTCCGCTGACGGAAATCCTGAGAAGCGTCACGAATAGTGTCCGTTTCCGCTTCGCCACGATGAAAAAGACGCAGCGTTTCCATACCGCGCAGGCGGTCGAGGAAATGGCCGCTGAGACGGGCAAGGGCCAGAAAGTTACGGCGGTTAGCATCTGCTGCGCCCATACCAACCAATGCCATAAACAGGGGGATCAGGGGAGCTGTACCCAGAAGGATCAGCGCGGCCGCCCAGTTTATCGGGAAAATAGTGATAACAATCAGTAACGGAACGCTGGCGGCGAGTGTCATCTGCGGCAGATAACGCGCGTAGTAATCGTGCATATCGTCAATTTGTTCAAGCACGAGCGTTGCCCAGCTTCCCGCGGGTTTGCCCTGAATCCATGCGGGACCCGCCTGCTGGAGGCGGTCAAGGACCTTGCGGCGAATTTCATAGCGAATATTCTGCCCGGCATAGAACCCCACCCGTTCGCGCAGCCATACCACCCAGGCCCGGAGAACAAAAATCAGCACCAGCACGATAAACGGCAATACCAGCGCCGTCGCCGGAATATTTTCCATAATCATGCGATGAAGGATCCGGGCCAGCAGCCAGGCCTGACCAACAATCAGCAGGCCGCTAATGACGCCCAGCGTGCGGGAAATCATCAACCAGCGACGGGAGAGAATGCTTTGATCTTTTAACCAGCGTGTTAACTCTTTTTGACGGGTTTTATTCATTGCGCACTTAGCAGGTGTTGTTATGGGGTTTTTAGGCACGGCAATGTTACAACGAGGAAAAAATAAAGGCGACTTTTCGTCGCCTTCTTTACCTTTGTTACTGACTTGTAAAGATTATTTGCAAGCGTCGGCTAAACCATCAAGATAACGCTCAGCGTCCAGCGCCGCCATGCAGCCGGTACCGGCAGAGGTGATAGCCTGACGATAGATGTGGTCCATCACGTCGCCCGCGGCGAACACGCCCGGAATGCTGGTCTGGGTGGCGTTGCCATGGATCCCGGACTGAACTTTGATATAACCGTTTTCCAGCGCCAGCTGACCTTCGAAGATGGCGGTGTTCGGGCTGTGGCCTATTGCAACGAACAGGCCAGCAACCTCCAGCGACTCGATATTGTCTGCATTCTGCGTATCACGCAGACGCAGGCCGCTGACGCCCATCTGATCGCCGGTCACTTCTTCCAGCGTGCGATGGGTGTGCAGCACGATGTTGCCGTTGGCAACTTTATCCATCAGGCGGTTGATAAGAATTTTTTCGGCGCGGAAGGCGTCGCGACGGTGAATCAGGTGGACTTCGGATGCGATGTTAGAGAGATACAGAGCTTCTTCTACCGCGGTATTGCCGCCGCCGATGACCGCCACTTTCTGATTACGATAGAAGAACCCATCGCAGGTTGCACAGGCGGAAACACCGCGGCCTTTGAAGGCTTCTTCCGACGGCAGCCCCAGATAGCGTGCTGAAGCGCCGGTGGCGATAATCAGCGCGTCACAGGTGTATTCGCCGCTGTCGCCAACCAGACGGAAAGGACGATTTTGCAGGTCGACGCTATTGATGTGGTCGAAAATAATTTCGGTATCAAATTTCGTTGCATGCTCGTGCATCCGCTCCATCAGCAGTGGCCCGGTCAGATCGTTGGGATCGCCCGGCCAGTTTTCCACTTCCGTGGTGGTGGTCAGCTGACCCCCTTTTTCCATACCGGTAATCAGCACCGGCTGCAGGTTTGCGCGCGCTGCGTAGACTGCAGCGGTGTATCCCGCAGGTCCAGAACCAAGAATAAGCAGTTTACTGTGTTTGGTCGTGCCCATGAGATCCCCATAATTTATTGGCATACATTGGGCTGGATTGTAGGGAATTTGTTGTCGTAAAAAAAGAGCGCAGCAGTTTTGTTAACGATATGTGCAATAGAGGTAGCCAATGAACTGGTGATTTTACGCGCGAAGAATATAACTAATTCTACTGTCAGCGGGACAATTATAAGAGGAAAACATGAGAATCACCGGGGGTGGATAATGAATATCTGGCATCTTGTACTAAAAATCGATGTTTTGCTTTGACAATCCCCTGTGCTTTTGCGAAAACATTCATGGAAGAAAAAAAGCAGTGTTTCGCGTGCGGCGAATTTTCATGCACGCAAATGCCATTTTTATCCGGGTCAGCGAAATCTACGCATGGTGTGGACAGACGCCATGCGTGATGTCGGTGGCTGCCGTAAGGCAACGGGCTTCTCACGTACCCCTGGGTTACTCAATGTCGTATACGAGTAAGAACAGGATGGACTCGGGCAGTGAAGGCCCTGAGTCGGAACAGGAGTAGGGAAGGAATACAGAGAGACAATAATAATGGTAGATAGCAAGAAGCGCCCTGGCAAAGATCTCGACCGCATCGATCGTAATATTTTGAATGAGCTGCAAAAAGACGGGCGTATTTCAAACGTCGAGCTTTCTAAACGGGTGGGACTTTCCCCGACGCCTTGCCTTGAGCGCGTGCGTCGACTGGAAAGACAAGGTTTTATTCAGGGCTACACGGCGCTGCTTAACCCGCATTATCTGGATGCATCACTTCTGGTATTTGTTGAGATTACTCTGAATCGTGGCGCGCCGGATGTGTTTGAGCAATTTAACGCCGCTGTGCAAAAACTTGAAGAAATTCAAGAGTGTCATCTGGTATCCGGTGATTTCGACTATCTGTTGAAAACCCGCGTGCCGGACATGTCAGCGTATCGTAAATTACTGGGCGAGACCCTGCTGCGTCTGCCGGGCGTGAACGACACCCGTACCTACGTGGTAATGGAAGAAGTCAAGCAGAGTAATCGTCTGGTAATTAAGACGCGCTAACACGGAACAGGTGCAAAATCGATGTAGTTTGATTACACTCCTGTTAATCCATACAGCAACAGTGCCGGGGTGACCCGGCACTGTTGTCCGTTTTAGCAGCAGGCAGGAAACAGCCTGATACCTGGAGAGCCTTTTTTGAGCCAGGAATACACCGAAGACAAAGAAGTCAAACTGACCAAGTTAAGCAGCGGGCGCCGACTCCTTGAGGCGTTACTCATCCTTTGCTCCCTGTTTGCCATCTGGCTGATGGCGGCATTACTTAGCTTTAATCCCTCGGATCCTAGCTGGTCGCAAACGGCCTGGCACGAGCCTATTCACAACATAGGCGGTATACCGGGAGCCTGGCTTGCCGATACGCTATTTTTCATTTTTGGCGTAATGGCTTACACCATCCCTGTGATTATCATCGGCGGTTGCTGGTTCGCCTGGCGTAATCAGACCAACGACGAGTACATCGATTACTTTGCCGTTTCGCTACGTTTAATCGGTGCGCTGGCGCTGATTCTGACCTCCTGCGGCCTGGCCGCCATCAATGCCGACGATATCTGGTATTTCGCCTCTGGCGGGGTGATCGGCAGTTTGCTGAGTACGACGTTGCAACCGCTGCTGCACAGCAGCGGCGGAACGATTGCGCTGCTGTGCATCTGGGCCGCGGGCTTAACATTGTTTACCGGTTGGTCATGGGTGAGCATTGCCGAAAAACTCGGCGGCGCGATTCTGTCTGTCCTCACGTTCGCCAGCAACCGCACCCGTCGGGATGATACCTGGGTAGATGAAGATGAGTACGAGGATGATGAAGGCGACTATGACGACTCTGCGAAGCCGCAGGAGTCTCGTCGCGCGCGCATTCTACGCAGCGCATTAGCGCGTCGTCAGCGTCTGGCGGAGAAATTCTCCAATCCGATGGGGCGTAAAACCGACGCGGCGCTGTTCTCCGGCAAACGAATGGACGACGCCGAAGAAGATGTTCAGTTCAGTGCAAACGGCGCGCCCGTTGCGGCGGACGATGTACTCTTTTCCGGATCCAGCGCGGCACGCCAAGGCGATGCCGACGATGTGCTGTTCTCTGGCGCCAGTGCGACGCGTCCGGGTGATTTCGACCCTTACGATCCGCTGTTGAACGGTCATAGCATTGCCGATCCACTGGGTTCGGCCGCAGCGGCAACCGCGGCGCCACAGGCGTGGGCCGAACCGGTAGTCGAACACGTACAGCAGCCGGTCTATCAGCCGGAGCCGTCTTACCCGCAGCATCAGGCGTATCAACCTGAGCAGGCGCCGGTACAGCAGCCGGTCTATCAGCCGGAGCCGTCTTACCCGCAGCATCAGGCGTATCAGCCAGAGCTGGCGCCGGTACAGCAGCCGGTCTATCAGCCGGAGCCGTCTTACCCGCAGCATCAGGCGTATCAGCCAGAGCTGGCGCCGGTACAGCAGCCGGTTTATCAGCCGGAGCCGTCTTACCCGCAGCATCAGGCGTATCAGCCTGAGCAGGCGCCGGTACAGCAGCCGGTTTATCAGCCGGAGCCGTCTTACCCGCAGCATCAGGCGTATCAGCCAGAGCAGGTGCCGGTACAGCAGCCGGTTTATCAGCCGGAGCCGTCTTACCCGCAGCATCAGGCGTATCAGCCAGAGCAGGCGCCGGTACAGCAGCCGGTTTATCAGCCGGAGCCGTCTTACCCGCAGCATCAGGCGTATCAACCAGAGCAGGCGCCGGTACAGCAGCCGGTCTATCAGCCGGATCCACCTGTCGTGGCATCCGAGCCGCCGCAGGAAGATGTGAAGCCGCAGCGTCCGCCGATGTATTATTTTGAAGAGGTCGAAGAGAAGCGAGCGCGTGAGCGCGAGCAACTGGCGGCCTGGTATCAACCGATCCCGGAGCCTGCAAGCCCGGTTGCAACACGGCCTGTCACGCCACCGCCGTCTCCTGTGGTCGAGGCGGCTGCGGTGACGACGCTTGCCGCCGGTGTACACCAGGCGACAGGGGCTGGAGCAGCGGCGGCGACCGCGGCTTCTGCGATGTCATCCGCTGCGCCGCTGTTCAGCCCGGCGTCTGGTGGGCCGCGCGTACAGGTAAAAGAGGGGATTGGTCCAAAACTGCCGCGGCCTAATCATGTCCGCGTCCCTACGCGCCGTGAGCTGGCATCGTATGGCATTAAGCTACCGTCCCAACGTATGGCTGAGGAACGTGCGCGCAAAGCGGAACTCGATCAGAACTATGATGATGAGCCGTTAACAGACGAAGAAGTGGATGCGCTGGAGCAGGATGAACTGGCGCGCCAGTTTGCGGCAACCCAGCAGCAGCGCTACAGTGAAGTCTACGAGCAGGATGAAGAAGAGGATGACTCTGCGGCCGAAGCCGAACTGGCCCGTCAGTTTGCGGCCTCTCAGCAGCAACGCTATAGCAGCGAGCAGCCGCAGGGGGCAACGCCATTCTCACCTGCTGATTACGATTTCTCGCCGATGAAAGCGCTGGTCGATGACGGCCCGAGTGAACCGCTGTTCACGCCAATGCCGGAAACGCAGCCGCCTGTGCAGCAGTACCAGCAGCCGGTTCAGCCCCAGGTACATCAACCAGTACATCAACCGGTACATCAACCGGCCCAGCACCCGCAGGTGCAGCCTCAGCATGCTGCCCAGAACTATCAGCCGCAGACGGCTTCTCAGGTTCCAGTGCCGCAGCAGCCAGCACCTCAGCCGCAGGATAGCCTTATTCACCCGCTGCTGATGCGTAACGGCAACAGTCAGCCGATGCAACGACCCACTACGCCGTTGCCGTCGCTGGATTTGCTTACCCCGCCGCCGGCCGAGATCGAACCGGTTGATACTTTTGCGCTGGAGCAGATGGCGCGCCTGGTCGAAGCTCGCCTCGCCGACTTCCGCATTAAAGCCGACGTGGTGAACTACTCCCCGGGCCCTGTGATTACGCGCTTCGAGCTGAATCTGGCGCCGGGTGTGAAGGCGGCACGTATTTCAAACCTTTCGCGTGATCTGGCGCGTTCTCTGTCCACCGTTGCGGTGCGTGTTGTGGAAGTGATCCCCGGCAAGCCGTACGTGGGTCTGGAACTGCCGAATAAAAAGCGTCAGACCGTCTACTTGCGAGAGGTGCTGGACTGCGCGAAATTCCGCGATAACCCATCGCCGCTGACCGTGGTGCTGGGGAAAGATATCGCGGGCGATCCGGTGGTAGCCGATCTGGCGAAAATGCCGCACCTGCTGGTGGCGGGTACGACCGGTTCGGGTAAATCGGTTGGCGTGAATGCCATGATCCTCAGCATGCTCTATAAAGCGCAGCCGGAAGATGTGCGCTTCATAATGATCGACCCGAAAATGCTTGAGCTGTCAGTCTATGAAGGGATCCCGCATCTGCTGACCGAAGTCGTCACCGATATGAAGGATGCCGCCAATGCGCTGCGCTGGAGCGTGAACGAAATGGAGCGTCGCTATAAGCTGATGTCGGCGTTGGGCGTGCGTAACCTTGCAGGTTATAACGAGAAAATCGCCGAAGCGGCGCGCATGGGTCGCCCGATTCCAGATCCGTACTGGAAGCCGGGTGATAGTATGGACGCCATCCATCCGGTGCTTGAAAAACTGCCGTATATTGTCGTCCTGGTGGATGAATTTGCCGACCTGATGATGACCGTTGGTAAGAAGGTCGAAGAGCTGATCGCGCGTCTGGCACAGAAAGCGCGTGCCGCAGGTATTCACCTGGTGCTGGCAACGCAGCGCCCGTCGGTTGATGTGATTACCGGCCTGATTAAAGCTAACATCCCGACGCGTATTGCGTTCACTGTATCAAGTAAAATTGACTCGCGAACCATTCTCGACCAGAGCGGTGCTGAATCGCTGTTGGGCATGGGGGATATGCTTTATTCCGGGCCAAATTCAACCATGCCGGTGCGTGTGCACGGTGCGTTTGTCCGCGACCAGGAAGTCCACGCAGTGGTTCAGGACTGGAAAGCGCGCGGGCGTCCGCAGTATGTCGATGGCATCACTTCAGATAGCGAAAGTGAAGGCGGCAGCGGTAGCTTTGACGGTGCAGAGGAACTGGATCCGCTGTTCGATCAGGCGGTTAACTTCGTGACCGAAAAGCGTAAAGCGTCTATTTCCGGCGTCCAGCGTCAGTTCCGCATCGGTTATAACCGTGCCGCACGTATTATTGAACAGATGGAAGCGCAGGGTATCGTCAGTGAGCAGGGCCATAATGGCAACCGCGAAGTACTGGCACCGCCCCCCTTTGAGTAAGTGCAAAGTTGGGTAAATAAGCGCAAAATCAGCTTATTCTGCTGTCCCGCCGCGTCAGGCGGTCCTAAATTAGGGGCAGAAGAGGCTCCCGCGTCGGGAGTGACGCACATTAAGGAATAACAATGAAAAAACTCGCAATCACCTGTGCATTACTGTCTGGATTTGTCGTGAGCCAGGTTTGGGCGGATGCCGCCAGCGATTTGAAAAGCCGCCTCGATAAGGTGAGCAGCTTCCACGCCAGTTTCACGCAAAAAGTAACCGATGGCAGCGGGAATGCCGTGCAGGACGGGCAGGGTGACCTGTGGGTCAAACGTCCGAACCTCTTTAACTGGCATATGACCCAGCCGGATGAGAGCATCCTGGTATCAGACGGGAAAACCCTGTGGTTCTACAACCCGTTTGTTGAACAGGCGACAGTGACCTGGCTTAAAGATGCCACCAGCAACACGCCGTTTATGCTGATTGCCCGTAACCAGTCTAACGACTGGCAGCAGTACAATATTAAGCAAAATGGCGATGATTTTGTCCTGACGCCGAAAAGCGGCGGCGGTAATCTGAAGCAATTCACCATTAATGTTGGCCGCGACGGGACTATTCATCAATTCAGTGCGGTTGAGCAGGATGACCAGCGCAGCAGCTACCAGCTGAAGTCGCAGCAAAATGGTGCGATCGATGCATCTAAGTTCACCTTTACGCCGCCGAAAGGGGTGACGGTGGACGATCAACGTAAATAGAGGCGAATGTGAGCAATCTGTCGCTCGATTTTTCCGACAATGCGTTTCAACCTCTGGCCGCCCGTATGCGGCCAGAAAATTTAGCGCAGTACATTGGTCAGCAGCATCTGCTGGCACCGGGGAAACCCTTGCCGCGGGCGATTGAGGCCGGGCACCTGCATTCGATGATTTTATGGGGGCCGCCGGGCACCGGTAAAACCACGCTGGCTGAAGTGATTGCTCGCTATGCCAGCGCCGATGTCGAGCGTATATCAGCGGTGACCTCCGGGGTGAAGGAGATCCGTGAAGCGATCGAGCGAGCCAGGCAGAACCGCAATGCCGGGCGCCGCACCATTCTGTTCGTCGACGAAGTCCATCGTTTCAATAAAAGCCAGCAGGATGCATTTTTGCCACATATTGAAGATGGCACCATCACCTTCATTGGCGCGACGACGGAAAATCCCTCTTTTGAACTCAATTCTGCACTGCTATCCCGTGCGCGCGTGTATCTGCTGAAATCGTTGACCAGCGATGATATTGAGCAGGTGCTTACCCAGGCGATGAACGATAAAGATCGCGGTTACGGCGGGCAAAATATTGTGCTGCCGGACGACACCCGCCAGGCAATCGCCGGGCTGGTTAACGGCGATGCGCGCCGGGCGCTGAATACGCTGGAAATGATGGCCGATATGGCCGAAACGGATGCTTCCGGCAACCGGGTTCTGAAAGCTGAACTGCTGACCGAAATTGCCGGTGAGCGCAGCGCCCGTTTTGATAATAAAGGCGACCGTTTCTACGATTTAATTTCCGCGCTGCACAAGTCCGTGCGCGGGAGTTCGCCGGATGCTGCGCTGTACTGGTATGCACGTATTATTACCGCCGGCGGCGATCCGCTGTATGTGGCTCGCCGCTGCCTGGCGATTGCGTCGGAAGACGTCGGCAACGCCGACCCGCGAGCGATGCAGGTTGCTCTCTCCGCCTGGGATTGTTTTACTCGCGTGGGGCCAGCAGAGGGCGAGCGCGCCATTGCTCAGGCTATTGTGTATCTTGCCTGTGCGCCGAAAAGCAATGCGGTCTACACCGCATTTAAAGCGGCGATGGCCGATGCCCGAGAGCGCCCGGATTACGATGTCCCGGTACATCTGCGCAATGCGCCAACCCGATTGATGAAAGAAATGGGCTATGGGCAGGAGTATCGCTACGCCCACGACGAGCCAAACGCTTATGCCGCCGGGGAAGCCTATTTCCCGCAGGAAATGGCCAAAACTCGTTATTATCAGCCTACAAATCGGGGGCTGGAGGGGAAAATTGGCGAAAAGCTCGCCTGGCTTGCCGAACAGGATCAAAATAGCCCCATAAAACGCTACCGCTAACAGAGACGTTGCGGTAAGGTTATCCAGATATTCCGGTGGTCGTAGTCTGCGGCCACTTTTCTTTTATTTATTCGATAAGCACAGGATAAGCATGCTCGATCCCAATCTGCTGCGTACCGAGCCAGACGCAGTCGCTGAAAAACTGGCACGCCGGGGCTTTAAGCTGGATGTAGATAAACTGCGCGCTCTGGAAGAGCGTCGTAAAGTTCTGCAGGTTGAAACTGAAAATCTGCAGGCGGAGCGTAACTCCCGATCGAAATCCATTGGCCAGGCGAAAGCGCGCGGGGAAGATATCGAGCCATTACGCCAGGAAGTCAATAAACTTGGCGAACAGCTGGATGCGGCGAAAGCCGAGCTGGACGTATTACTGGCAGAGATCCGCGATATTGCCCTGACCATCCCGAACATTCCGCACGATGACGTTCCGCTGGGTAAAAGCGAAAACGACAACGTCGAAGTCAGCCGCTGGGGTACGCCTCGCGAGTTCGATTTTGACATCCGCGATCACGTGACGCTGGGTGAAATGCACGGCGGGCTGGACTTTGCCGCCGCCGTTAAGCTGACCGGCTCCCGTTTTGTGGTAATGAAAGGGCAACTGGCCCGTCTGCATCGTGCGCTGGCGCAGTTCATGCTGGATCTGCATACCGAACAGCACGGCTACAGCGAAAACTACGTGCCGTACCTGGTTAACCAGGACACGCTGTACGGTACCGGCCAACTGCCGAAATTTGCCGGCGACCTGTTCCACACGCGCCCGCTGGAAGAAGAAGCGGACAGCAGCAACTATGCGCTGATCCCAACGGCGGAAGTACCGCTGACTAACCTCGTTCGCGATGAGATCATCGACGAAGACGATCTGCCGATCAAAATGACCGCTCACACGCCATGTTTCCGTTCTGAAGCGGGGTCTTATGGCCGTGATACTCGTGGCCTGATCCGTATGCACCAGTTCGACAAAGTGGAAATGGTGCAGATCGTGCGCCCGGAAGATTCCATGGCGGCGCTGGAAGAGATGACCGGCCATGCGGAAAAAGTTCTGCAGCTGCTGGGTCTGCCATACCGTAAAGTGGCGCTCTGCACCGGCGATATGGGCTTCAGCGCATGCAAAACGTATGATCTGGAAGTCTGGGTACCGGCACAGAATACCTACCGTGAAATCTCTTCCTGCTCCAACGTCTGGGACTTCCAGGCGCGTCGTATGCAGGCACGCTGCCGCAGCAAATCGGACAAGAAAACGCGTCTGGTGCACACGCTGAATGGTTCCGGGCTGGCTGTAGGTCGTACCCTCGTCGCGGTGATGGAAAACTATCAGCACGCTGACGGTCGCATTGAGATCCCGGAAATTCTGCGCCCCTACATGCGTGGCCTTGAATTTATCGGCTGATTTTTTTTACCTCCTTCTCAAAAGCGCCTTCGGGCGCTTTTTTTTTACCCCCTTCTTGATGCTGGGCAATAATCCTTCAGGTGATTACACCCATACTCCCTTTGTGTTAAAGCAGCATAAAAAACTATAAAAAATTAAATTCGTTATATATTTGACTATATAACGATTGTCAGTGAATTGTGAGCAACCAAAGCGAGTATCCATGAAAATTAAAGCCCCCGATGCTTTACTGGCTGCCGAAGTAAGCCGGCGTGGTTTAATGAAAACCACGGCAATTGGCGGTCTGGCGATGGCCAGCAGCGCATTTACCCTACCTTTTACACGCATTGCCCATGCGGCCAGCGCTCTGGCGCCCGTGAATGAGACGGTCACCTGGAGCGCCTGCACGGTGAACTGCGGCAGCCGTTGTCCACTGCGTATGCATGTGGTTGACGGTGAAATTAAATACGTTGAAACCGATAATACCGGCGATGATAACTATGACGGCCTGCATCAGGTTCGCGCCTGTCTGCGCGGGCGTTCGATGCGTCGGCGTGTCTACAATCCCGATCGCCTGAAATATCCAATGAAGCGCGTTGGTCAGCGTGGCGAAGGCAAATTCGAGCGGATCAGCTGGGAAGAAGCATTCGACACTATTGCCAGCAATATGCAGCGCCTGATTAAAGATTACGGTAACGAATCGATCTATCTGAATTACGGTACCGGCACGCTTGGCGGGACCATGACCCGCTCCTGGCCACCGGGAAAAACGCTCATCGCGCGTCTGATGAACTGCTGCGGCGGTTACCTTAACCATTACGGCGATTACTCGTCGGCGCAAATCGCTGCGGGACTGAACTACACCTATGGTGGCTGGGCCGACGGCAACAGCCCGTCAGATATCGAAAACAGCCAGTTGGTGGTGCTGTTTGGCAATAACCCGGGTGAAACTCGCATGAGCGGCGGCGGGGTGACTTACTACCTGGAACAAGCGCGCCAAAAATCGAATGCGCGGATGATCATCGTCGACCCCCGGTATACCGATACCGGCGCAGGCCGGGAAGATGAGTGGATACCGATTCGTCCAGGTACCGACGCCGCGCTGGTTTCCGCACTCGCCTGGGTGATGATTACCGAAAACCTGGTCGATCAGCCGTTCCTCGATAAATACTGCGTAGGTTACGACGAGAAAACGTTACCTGCCGATGCGCCGGCCAACGGGCACTATAAGGCTTATATCCTCGGCCAGGGGAGCGATGGTATTGCCAAAACGCCGCAGTGGGCATCGACTATCACCGGGATCCCGGTCGACCGTATCGTACAGCTGGCACGCGAAATTGCGACAGCCAGGCCGGCCTTTATCAGCCAGGGCTGGGGTCCGCAGCGCCACGCAAACGGCGAAATCGCCACTCGTGCTATTTCGATGCTGGCGATCCTGACCGGCAACGTTGGCATTAACGGGGGCAATACCGGCGCGCGTGAAGGGTCATACGACCTGCCGTTTGAACGTATGCCGACGCTGGACAACCCTGTTGAGACCAGTATCTCCATGTTTATGTGGACCGACGCGATAGAACGCGGTCCTGAGATGACAGCGCTGCGTGACGGCGTTCGCGGAAAAGATAAGCTGGATGTACCGATCAAAATGATCTGGAACTATGCCGGCAACTGCCTGATAAACCAGCACTCTGATATCAACCGCACTCATGAAATCCTGCAGGATGACAAGAAGTGCGAAATGATCGTGGTGATCGACTGCCACATGACATCATCTGCCAAATATGCCGATATTCTGCTGCCGGACTGCACCGCTTCCGAACAGATGGACTTCGCACTGGATGCTTCCTGCGGCAATATGTCCTACGTCATCTTTACCGATCAGGTAATTAAACCGCGTTTTGAATGCAAAACGATTTATGACATGACGACGGAACTGGCAAAACGCATGGGCGTGGAGCAGAAGTTTACCGAAGGTCGCACCCAGGAAGGCTGGATGCGTTATCTGCATGAACTTTCCCGTAAGGCTATTCCGGATTTGCCGGATTTCGACACCTTCCGCAAGCAGGGCATTTACAAACAGCGCGATCCGGAAGGGCATCACGTTGCCTATAAGGCATTCCGTGACGATCCGAAGGCTAATCCTCTGGAAACCCCGTCAGGCAAAATTGAGATCTATTCACAGGCGCTGGCGCAAATTGCTGCGACCTGGGAATTACCCGATGGCGACGTGATTGATCCGCTGCCGATTTATACTCCGGGCTTTGAAAACTATAACGATCCGCTGACGGCGAAATTCCCGCTGCAGTTGACCGGTTTTCACTATAAGTCGCGCGTTCACTCAACCTACGGCAACGTCGATGTGCTGAAGGCTGCCTGTCGCCAGGAGATGTGGATTAACCCGCTCGATGCGAAAAAACGCGGCATCACTAACGGCGATCGCATCCGTATTTTCAACGATCGCGGCGAAGTGCATATCGAGGCCAAGGTCACGCCGCGAATGATGCCTGGCGTGGTCGCGCTGGGTGAGGGCGCCTGGTATAACCCGGACGCAGGACGCGTGGATCAGGCGGGGAGCATCAACGTGCTCACCACCCAACGGCCGTCGCCTTTGGCGAAAGGCAACCCATCGCACACTAACCTGGTCCAGGTTGAAAAGCTGTAAGGAATAACCGATGACAACTCAATATGGATTTTTTATCGATTCTGCTCGTTGTACCGGTTGTAAAACCTGCGAGCTGGCCTGTAAAGACTTCAAAAACTTAACGCCGGATGTCAGCTTCCGCCGTATTTATGAATATGCGGGCGGTGACTGGCAGGAAGACAATGGCGTCTGGCACCAGAACGTCTTTGCCTACTACTTATCGATTGCCTGCAACCACTGTGAAGACCCGGCCTGCACCAAGGTGTGTCCGAGTGGTGCTATGCATAAGCGCGATGACGGATTTGTGGTGGTGGATGAAGATGTGTGTATCGGCTGCCGCTATTGCCATATGGCCTGCCCGTACGGCGCACCGCAGTACAATGCTGCGAAAGGACATATGACCAAGTGTGATGGCTGCCATGAACGCGTCGCTGACGGTAAAAAACCGATTTGCGTCGAGTCCTGCCCGCTGCGTGCGCTGGACTTTGGTCCCATCGAAGAACTGCGTAAAAAACACGGCCAGCTGGCCGCGGTTGCACCGCTGCCATCAGCACATTTTACAAAACCTAGTATTGTCATCAAACCGAACGCCAACAGTCGTCCGTGTGGTGATACAACCGGCTATCTGGCCAACCCGAAGGAGGTGTGAGATGGGTAGTGGATGGCATGAATGGCCGCTGATGATCTTCACGGTCTTTGGACAATGTGTGGCAGGCGGTTTTATCGTCCTGGCCCTGGCGCTGATGAAAGGCAATTTGTCGAATGAGCAGCAGCAGCGCGTGGTGCTAAGCATGTTCGGTTTATGGGTGCTGATGGGGATTGGGTTTATCGCTTCCACGATGCACCTGGGATCGCCGATGCGCGCCTTTAACTCCCTTAACCGTATTGGTGCGTCATCGCTGAGTAACGAAATTGCCAGCGGCGCGCTCTTTTTCGCCGTAGGTGGCATTGGCTGGCTGCTGGCGGTGATGAAGAAGCTTCCGGCCGGGCTGCGTAGCCTTTGGCTGGTCGCGACGATGGTGCTGGGCATTATCTTCGTCTGGATGATGGTGCGCGTGTATAACACCATTGATACCGTACCGACCTGGTATACCGTCTGGACGCCGCTGAGTTTCTTCCTGACGCTGTTTATCGGTGGTCCGCTATTGGGCTACCTGCTGCTGCGCGTAGCAGGGGTAGACGGTTGGGCCATGCGTTTGTTGCCAGTGGTCACGCTGCTGGCGCTGGTGGCCAGCGTTATTGTGGCCCTGATGCAAGGCAGTGAGCTGCCGGCTATCCATAGTTCCATTCAGCAGGCTTCCGCGCTGGTGCCGGACTATGGCTCGCTGATGGCCTGGCGAGTCGTCGCGCTGGTGCTGGCTCTGGCATGCTGGGTTGTTCCTCTGCTCAAAGGCTATCAGCCTGCGGTGCCGCTGCTCAGTCTGGCATTCGTGCTGGTACTGGTGGGTGAGATGGTGGGACGTGGCGTCTTCTACGGTCTGCATATGACGGTCGGTATGGCTGTCGCCAGCTGATAAATTTGTTGCGCCAGGACGTCCGGTTCTGGCGCAACAAAAAAATGCTGTTGATTCATGAAATTTTTCTACTGATATTCCCGCCGTTTATTTCCAATAAATTAATAAAAACAATGGAATAATATAAAGAATAATTCTGTTGTCGCTCCGCTGGATAAAAAACTTCTATCGTTGCCCGTGAAACCGCGTCCCGCCTGATTTCTGGTGGATTGACAATGTTTTTAGCGGTGGCATGATGCGCACGAAATCTAAACTTCCTCACGGTTATATCCATGTCCATCTACACCCGGCCGGTGCAAATGTTGCTCTGCGGTCTGCTTTTGTTGACGCTGGCGATTGCGGTTTTAAATACCCTCGTCCCGCTTTGGCTCGCCCATGAAAATATGCCTACCTGGCAGGTCGGGATGGTGGGGTCGTCCTATTTCACCGGTAACCTGGTGGGAACATTGCTGGCCGGATGGGTGATTAAGCGTCTGGGGTTTAACCGTAGTTATTATCTTGCGTCGCTGATCTTCGCGGTTGGCTGCGTTGGGCTTGGTATTACCCTCGGTTTCTGGACCTGGTTCAGCTGGCGCTTTCTCGCCGGCGTTGGTTGCGCGATGATTTGGGTGGTAGTAGAAAGCGCACTGGTTTGCAGCGGAACGTCGCGCAGCCGCGGCCGTCTGCTGGCGGCCTATATGATGGTTTACTATGTAGGGACCGTACTGGGCCAACTGATGGTCAGCAAGCTGCCAACCGATCTGATGAGCGTGCTGCCGTGGGTGACCGCGTTAGCGCTGGCGGCGATTCTCCCTCTGCTGTTTACCCGCGTGGTTAATCAAAGTGATGAACAGCATGAGCCAGCACGCATCTGGCCAATGCTTAAGCTGCGCCAGGCTCGCCATGGCGTTAACGGCTGCATTATCTCCGGGATTGTGCTCGGGTCGCTGTATGGACTGATGCCGCTGTGGCTGAACCATCAGGGCGTGAGTGATTCCGGCATTGGTTTCTGGATGGCGGTCATGGTCAGCGCAGGGATTCTGGGGCAATGGCCGATCGGCCGTATGGCTGACCGCTATGGCCGCTTGCTGGTGCTGCGCGTTCAGGTTTTTGTGGTGATTTTGGGCTGCCTGGCGATGCTCAGCGGTGCGGCAATGGCTCCGGCGCTGTTTATCCTTGGCGCATCGGGCTTCACGCTGTATCCGGTGGCAATGGCATGGGCCTGCGAAAAAGTCGAACGCCATCAGTTGGTCGCGATGAATCAGGCATTGTTGATGAGCTATACCATCGGCAGCCTGCTTGGGCCAACTTTCACCGCGATGCTGATGCAGAACTTTTCTGACAATCTGTTATTTATCATGATCGCCAGCGTGTCATTTATTTATCTGCTGACGCTGTTGCGCAAAGCAGGCCACCATCCGACGCCGGTGGCTCACGCCTGAGTCCTTCGCGCGCTGTGCCCACAGCGCGCGCAAAATTCATATTTCTGATATCCCGTCTATATACATCTGCCACACTTTCCTTTTTTTCTGGATTAAAATGCAATTAATGTGCAGATGGTTAGAGTTTTGCACTCATTAATTGTCCAGGAAAAGCATAAAACGCATAATCCCGTCGGTTTAACACTAAGAATTATATCAAGGACTGGAATTTATGGCGGGTGCACAGGAAAAACAGCTGCGATGGTACAACATTGCGCTGATGTCGTTTATTACGGTGTGGGGTTTCGGTAACGTCGTTAATAATTACGCGAATCAGGGACTGGTCGTTGTCTTTTCATGGGTTTTTATTTTTGCCCTCTATTTTACGCCGTATGCGCTGATTGTTGGCCAACTGGGTTCAACCTTTAAAGATGGTAAAGGCGGGGTCAGCACCTGGATTAAACATACGATGGGGCCTGGGCTGGCTTATCTGGCAGCGTGGACCTACTGGGTAGTGCATATTCCGTACCTGGCACAAAAGCCGCAGGCTATCTTGATTGCGCTAGGGTGGGCAATAAAAGGGAATGGCTCGCTGATTACGCAATATGGCGTCGTCGTACTTCAGGCTGCCACGCTGCTGCTGTTTGTGTTTTTTATGTGGATTGCTTCTCGCGGGATGAAGTCACTGAAGGTCGTGGGATCCGTAGCCGGGATTGCGATGTTTGTCATGTCGCTGCTCTATGTCGTGATGGCCGTGACGGCGCCAGCAATTACCGACGTAGAAATTGCCACTACCGATATCACCTGGCGGACCTTTATTCCCCATATTGATTTTACCTATATCACGACTATTTCTATGCTGGTGTTTGCCGTCGGCGGTGCGGAGAAAATATCGCCTTATGTGAATAACACCCGTAACCCGGGCAAAGAGTTTCCTCGCGGCATGATTTTGCTGGCGATCATGGTGGCGGTTTGCGCCATTCTCGGATCTCTGGCGATGGGGATGATGTTTAACTCTCGCCATATTCCCGATGACCTGATGACCAACGGACAGTATTACGCTTTCCAGAAATTAGGCGAATATTACCATATGGGTAATACGCTGATGATTATCTATGCCATTGCAAATACCCTGGGGCAGGTTGCAGCGCTGGTGTTCTCCATTGATGCGCCGCTTAAGGTATTGCTTGGTGACGCCGACAGAAAATATGTCCCGGAAAAGTTATGTCGGGTGAACGAAAAAGGCACGCCGGTCAATGGCTATATTTTGACGCTGGTACTGGTAGGGATTTTGATTATGTTACCGACACTTGGGATCGGGGATATGAATGATCTTTACAAATGGCTGTTGAATCTTAACTCGGTGGTGATGCCGCTGCGTTACCTGTGGGTATTTATTGCCTTTATGGCGGTGATTAAGGCGGCCGACCGCTTTAAAACGGAATATGTTTTTATCCGCCACCGCCCGTTGGCTTTTGGCGTTGGGCTATGGTGCTTCCTGTTTACCGCTTTTGCCTGTCTGACCGGGATCTTCCCGAAGATGGAGGCTTTTACGCCGGAATGGACGTTCCAGCTATCGCTTAACGTGGCGACACCTTTCGTGCTGGTCGGGCTGGGGCTGATTTTCCCGCTGCTCGCGAGGCGAAAACAGACGCTTGACGCGTCGTCGTGAATGACGGGTAACACACCGGGAAGAGGTGGGAGTATTTTCCGGGGCGGCGTGCATGCGGCCCCGGAAATAAGATCGGAAAGTTAGTACATCACCTTATGACCATACTGCTCGAGAATGCCTTTTACCCGCTCCATCGTCTCTTTCTTCGGCGGGTGTACGCCATCAAGCTTGTACTCTTCGCCCATTGCCACCCATTTGTGTTTGCCTAACTCGTGATAGGGCAGCAGTTCGATTTTTTCGACATTGCCCATATCGCGAGTAAACTCGCCGAGGCGATGCGCGGAATCATCATCGTCTGACCAGCCGGGAACGACCACGTAACGAATCCAGACTTTGACGTTTTTATTCGACAAATAGCGGGCAAATTCCAGCGTACGATGGTTCGACACGCCAACCAGATTCTGGTGGATCTCATCATTCATCTGTTTGAGGTCGAGCATGACAAGATCAGTCACCTCAAGCAGCTCATCAATCACAGGGTCGTAGCGGCGGACAAAGCCGTTGGTGTCGAGGCAGGTGTGAATGCCTTCTTTCCGGCAGGCCCGGAACCAGTCGCGTACGAATTCTGCCTGTAAAATCGCTTCACCGCCGGATGCCGTGACGCCGCCGCCGGACGCGTTCATAAAGTGGCGATAGGTTACGACCTCTTTCATCAGGTTTTCAACGGTGACTTCGGTGCCGCCGTGGGTATCCCAGGTGTCGCGGTTATGGCAGTACAGGCAGCGCATCAGGCAGCCCTGGAAGAAGGTGATAAAGCGGATCCCTGGGCCATCGACAGTGCCACAGGATTCAAAGGAGTGAATACGACCAATAGTTGACATTGCGGTGATATCTCCAGATTCGGCCCGTCCGGGGCCTGTGATGCACAGCTCAAACCGGCTGTGTTAAGTCTGTTTTGGCGGTTATCCATGCAGTATAGATAGCGGACAAAAGAGACTGTAGTACGGGAAGTGCTAAAAAGGCCCCACTTGTGTGGAGCCTTTATTATACGCTTTTTACTTCGCGATTTCAGTCAGTACCCATCGTCTTTCAGGCTGTATCTTTGTTGGCTTCGTTTACTCACCCAAATCACTTACTTGAGTAAGCTCATCGGGATTCGTGCACTTGCCGCCGCGATGCAACCCGAAATCCATTGGGTAGCACCACTTACATGGTCTGAGTGAAAGTACGAGTGATAACGTCCTGCTGCTGTTCTTTAGTCAGGGAGTTAAAACGTACTGCGTAGCCAGATACACGGATGGTCAGCTGCGGATATTTTTCCGGGTTTTCCATCGCGTCGAGCAGCATTTCGCGGTTCATGACGTTGACGTTCAGGTGCTGACCGCCTTCGATAGACGCTTCGTGGTGGAAGTAACCATCCATCAGGCCTGCCAGGTTGGTTTTACGCACTTCGTCATCTTTACCCAGCGCGTTCGGAACGATAGAGAAGGTGTAAGAAATACCATCTTTAGCGTAAGCAAACGGCAGTTTTGCAACGGAGGTCAGAGAGGCTACAGCACCTTTCTGGTCACGGCCGTGCATCGGGTTAGCACCTGGTCCGAACGGTGCGCCAGCGCGACGACCATCAGGGGTGTTACCGGTTTTCTTACCATACACAACGTTAGAAGTGATGGTCAGAACGGACTGAGTCGGGATAGCGTTACGGTAGGTAGTGAGTTTCTGAATTTTCTTCATGAAACGTTCTACCAGGTCAACCGCCATATCATCAACGCGAGAATCGTTGTTACCAAACTGCGGGTATTCACCTTCGATTTCGAAGTCAACGGCCAGGCCGTCTTCGTCACGAATCGGTTTAACTTTCGCATACTTGATAGCAGACAGGGAGTCAGCCGCAACGGACAGACCAGCGATACCGCATGCCATGGTGCGAACCACGTCACGGTCGTGCAGAGCCATCAGGGAAGCTTCGTAGCTGTATTTGTCGTGCATGTAGTGGATAACGTTCAGTGCGGTGACATACTGCTTAGCCAGCCAGTCCATGAAGTGATCCATGCGATCCATGACTTCGTCGAACTTCAGAACGTCGCCTTTGATTGGTTCAGATTTCGGACCAACCTGCATTTTCAGTTTTTCATCAACGCCACCGTTGATAGCGTACAGCATGGTTTTCGCGAGGTTAGCACGAGCACCGAAGAACTGCATTTGCTTACCAACAATCATCGGGCTTACGCAGCATGCGATAGCGTAATCGTCGTTGTTGAAGTCCGGACGCATCAGGTCATCGTTCTCGTACTGCAGAGAAGAGGTATCGATAGACACTTTAGCGGCGAATTTCTTGAAGTTCAGCGGCAGTTTTTCAGACCACAGAACGGTGATGTTCGGCTCCGGAGAAGGACCCATGGTGTACAGGGTGTTCAGGAAGCGGAAGCTGTTTTTAGTGACCAGAGTACGGCCGTCAACGCCCATACCACCGATAGATTCAGTTGCCCAAATCGGGTCACCGGAGAACAGTTCATCATATTCCGGAGTACGCAGGAAGCGAACCATACGCAGTTTCATGACCAGATGGTCAATCATTTCCTGTGCGTCTTGCTCGTTGATTTTGCCTGCTTTGATATCACGTTCGATGTAAGCATCCAGGAAGGTGGATACGCGACCGAAGGACATTGCTGCACCGTTCTGAGACTTAACTGCGGCCAGGTAGCCGAAGTAGGTCCACTGAATAGCTTCCTGTGCGTTGGTTGCCGGACCAGAGATATCGCAGCCGTATTTCGCTGCCATTTCTTTGATCTGACCCAGAGCACGGTACTGTTCAGAAATTTCTTCACGCAGACGGATAGTCGCTTCCAGGTTTACGCCATTTTCCAGATCGGACTGCAGTGACAGGAACTGTGCGTATTTGTCTTTCATCAGGAAGTCGATACCGTACAGCGCAACGCGACGGTAGTCACCGATGATACGGCCACGGCCATACGCATCCGGCAGACCAGTCAGAACGCCAGACTTACGGCAGTTCAGAATGTCTTTGGTATAGACATCGAATACACCCTGGTTATGGGTTTTACGGTATTCGGTGAAGATTTTTTTCAGCATCGGGTCCAGTTCGCGATCGTACGCTTTGCAGGAACCTTCAACCATTTTGATGCCGCCGAACGGGATAATCGCACGTTTCAGCGGTTTTTCAGTTTGCAGACCAACGATTTTCTCAAGGGCTTTGTTGATATAGCCTGCGTCATGAGAAGTGATGGTGGATGCAAGGGAAGTGTCGAAATCAACAGGTGCGTGAGTACGGTTTTCCTGTTTAACGCCTTCCATGACGTTGTCCCACAGCTTGGTTGTCGCGTCAGTTGCGCCAGCCAGGAAGGACTCGTCACCTTCATAAGGGGTATAGTTTTTCTGGATAAAGTCACGTACGTTGACTTCTTTCTGCCAGTCACCTTTCGCGAAACCTTCCCAGGCTGTGGCTAACTTTTCATTAAGCTCGGACATGTAACACCTACCTTCTTAAGTGGATTTTTTATTTACTGCCTGAAACGGCCCTTAGTGATGGTCGTCGCCACGCAGGTAAATGACCCAGTATGTCAACCCAACCAGCAGACCACCGCCGATAATGTTCCCGATAGTTACCGGAATCAGGTTATCAGTAATGAAGTTCATAACGGTCAGGTGAGAGAAATTTTCCGGAGCAGAACCGACTGCGGTCCAAAATTCCGGGCTTGCAAAGTCGCGGATTACGATACCCAGCGGGATCATAAACATGTTAGCGATACTGTGCTCAAAGCCGCTGGCAACAAACATGGCCACGGGTAAAACCATAATCATGGCTTTATCCATCAGGCTGCGGCCGGAGTAGCTCATCCACACCGCCAGGCAGACCATCAGGTTCGCCAGGATACCCAGGCATACGGCTTCAATAAAAGTATGGTGCATTTTATGGTCAGCGGTTTGCAGGACGTTGAGGCCCCAACCGCCGTTAGCGGCCATATACTCGCCAGACAACCACATCAGCAATACAAACAGCAATGCGCCTATCAGGTTACCAACATAGACGTTGAGCCAGTTTCTTGCCAGTTGACCCCAGGTAATTCGTCCGCTGGCTTTCGCCACGACGATAAGAACGGTGGAGGTAAACAGGTCAGCACCACAAATGACGCAGAGAATCAGGCCGAGTGAAAAGCAGATCCCTCCGATCAGTTTGGCAATACCGAAAGGCATCGCGGCAGTGCCGGTTGTCGCTGTGATATAGAAGACAAAAGCGATGGAAATGAAAACACCAGCGGTAATCGCCAGATAAAACGTCTTCATCGGGTGCTTTGTCGCTTTGTAGACACCTGCTTCTTCGGCAACCTTCGCCATCGCAGCAGGGAGTAATAGATCAAAAGGGTTGTCAGCTTTCACACTAACTCTCTCTTTATAAAAGTTGGCGGTGAGATACTAACAAAGCATTATAGAAGGGAAATTGATGTAGATCATATCCCACCGGAACTATAAGCCCTGTATACGTATGGTTTTTACTTGTTTTGTATTTAACTATCTGTTTTATATTAAAAAAATAAATTTTAATATTTACAACTTATGTTGATTTTTTTCATTTTGGGACAGTGCTGACGGTTAATTAAAATGGGGTATTTTTTATTAAAATTAACAACCATAAGCTGATGCGTAAAAAATTTTTACGGTAAGTTAACGTAGCAACCACAAATTAGCGGCGAGTCTGCTCAGCGACGAAAAACGGGGCCCTCATCGACCCCGTTAAAATACGCTTACCAGCAGATTAAAGCCTTATTTGGCCCAGAATGCCGCTTTTGCCCGCTGCAGTTTTTCATAGGCCTTCAGTAACGACTGATGGGCCGGGAAGGCCTTGAGGTCGCTATCTACCGGCTGCAGGCCGTAGAACGGCGCTTCACCGCTCATTGCCGCGCTGGCGGCTTCTACCGCATCAGCCCCGTACATGCGGATGAAGGCATTCAGGTACTGCAGAGGCTGGCGTTCTTCTTCCTGACTAAGCAGCAGCAGCGTCTGCAGGCAGCGGTAGTAGTTGGCGCGCTCTGCGCTGAAGATGGAAGCATTGAATTCAATGGTCCATTCGGTCCAGATCAGCGCTTGTTCCAGATCGCCACCGGCCAGCGCCAGCATCGCTTTCAGTTCGCCAATACGCAGCGTATACCAGCCGTTGTCTTTGCCCGTTGCCAGGCCCAGCAGCTCGCGTACGCGGGTAAAGTCGTCGTTCCCTTCATCGTCCAGCTGCTCGATCAGCGCCAGATAGTCTTCTTTATCCCATTCACTGCCCGGAAGGGAAAGCAGGGTTTCGCGCAGATGGCTGCCCATGCTGTTATTGGCCAGCCACAGATCTTCTGCCGGATAAATGTCCGACATACCCGGAACGATGATGCGGCAAGCATAGACGCTCAGGTGTTCGTAATCGGCGATGTAAACTTCTTTATCTTCTTCTTTAAAGATAGCCATCAGAGTGGCGAACTCTTCTTCCGTCGTGCCGGAGAAGCTCCAGTCGACGAACGGATAATCGGCATCCTGCTTGAACATATCCCAGGAGATCAGACCGCTGGAATCAATAAAGTGAGTCTCAAGGTTGGCGTGTTCGGCCACTTCTTCATCATCGAAGGTCGGCGGTGTAAAGACGTCGAGATCTTTCAGGCTACGGCCTTGCAGCAGTTCGGTGACGGTACGCTCCAGGGCGACGCCAAAGTCCGGATGGGCGCCGAAAGAGGCAAAGCAGGTTCCGTTAGCCGGGTTAAACAGCACCACGCAGATAACCGGGTATTTACCGCCCAGTGAGCCATCGTAAGCAAAAATCGGGAAACCTTCGGCTTCCAGCTTATTAATGGATTCCACTACGCCAGGATAGCGTGCCATCACTTCCGCAGGGATTTCCGGCAGGCTGATACTTTCAGCGATGATGCGGTTTTTAATGTGACGTTCGAAGACTTCCGACAGTGCCTGAACGCGCGCTTCGTTCGGCGTGTTGCCTGCTGACATACCGTTAGAGACATACAGGTTGCCGACGATATTCATCGGGATATACACGGTTTCGCCATCGGACTGACGGGTGAACGGCAGGCCACACACGCCACGCTCGTCATTCCCCGACTGCAAATCGACCAGCATGCCGGCAGTCAGTTGATCGTCAGGATCGTAGAAGGCGCGCAGGCGAGGATCCAGCAGACCTTCCGGCACTTCATCATCTTCAGTCAGCGGGAACCATTTTTCATTTGGGTAGTGGACGAATGGTCCGTTCGCAATGGTTTCGCCTAACCAGAAGTCAGCAAAAAAGTAGTTGGTGGACAGACGCTCGAAATATTCGCCAAGCGCCGAGGCCAGCGCCGCTTTCTTCGTGGCACCTTTGCCGTTGGTAAAACACAGCGAGCACTCTTTATCGCGGATATGCACTGACCACACGTGCGGTACGGGATTCAGCCATGAGGCCTCTTCAATATCAAATCCGAGGTCGAGCAATTTCTGCTGGAAGCGGGCGATGGAGTCTTCCAGGGCGGCATCTTTGCCGGGAATAAACGTTTGAGTCATGGCGATCACTTTTATCGTACGTAAAGCGCGCAATGATACGGCTTTTAGATGACAGGCGCTATCACGTTCGGTACGGGATTTTCTCACTGCTTTCTTATCGTCCAATCAGACAAATTTACCCGGAGACAGATAAATGCAGCAGGGTTGAAGGCACAGAGAGAAAAACCGATGCCATGACAGCAATTATGTCGGTTTTATGACGTCAAGGTGGTTGATTCTTTTGTGTGACGGGGGGCGCATTTCACCATCGGTCAGTTTTACCCATTGCGGTGTGTGTCACCGAATGATAAAACCGATATACACATCCTCCTTCACACTGCCTCTTTGCTGGCTCAGTCTGCTTATCCCGGTTAAGTTCCTGGACTGCCCGGATCTGCCGCCTTGACGCGTGTTGAACGATTTTGTGTACAGATTCCGGGATTACTGATGCCCGCGACGGTTCGCGAGCAAATAACATAGCAATGTGGTGAGGGGAAATGGCTCAGGTCTATAACTTTAGTTCGGGCCCGGCAATGCTGCCGGCGGAAGTTCTCAAACTGGCGCAGCAAGAACTGTGCAACTGGCAGGGGCTGGGTACGTCGGTGATGGAGATCAGCCACCGCGGTAAAGAGTTTATCCAGGTGGCCGAGACGGCGGAACAGGATTTTCGCGATCTGCTCAATATCCCTTCCAACTACAAAGTTTTATTCTGCCACGGCGGTGGTCGCGGTCAGTTCGCGGGCGTTCCGCTGAACCTGCTCGGTGATAAAACCACGGCTGATTATGTTGACGCAGGCTACTGGGCGGCCAGTGCTATCAAAGAAGCGAAAAAATATTGTTCGCCGAATGCCATCGACGCCAAAATTACGGTTGACGGCCTGCGGGCGGTAAAACCGATGAGCGAATGGCAACTGACGCCAGGTGCGGCCTACCTGCACTACTGCCCGAATGAAACCATCGACGGCATCGCGATTGATGAAACGCCGAATTTCGGTGACGACGTGGTGGTTGCGGCGGATTTCTCCTCCACCATTCTTTCTGCCCCGATCGATGTCAGCCGCTATGGTGTTATCTATGCGGGCGCGCAGAAAAACATCGGGCCGGCGGGTCTGACGCTGGTTATTGTTCGTGAAGACCTGCTGGGCAAAGCCAGCATCGCCTGTCCGTCAATTCTCGACTATAGCGTTCTGGATGCCAACGACTCCATGTTTAATACCCCGCCGACGTTTGCCTGGTACCTGGCAGGCCTGGTGTTCAAGTGGCTGAAAGAACAGGGCGGCGTGGCGGCAATGGATAAAATTAACCAGCAAAAAGCCGATTTACTCTATGGCGTGATTGACCGCAGCAGCTTCTATCGTAACGACGTTGCAGCGGCTAACCGTTCCCGTATGAACGTTCCGTTCCAGCTGGCCGACAGCGCGCTGGATAAACTGTTCCTCGAAGAGTCCTTCGCAGCTGGCCTGCATGCGCTGAAAGGGCACCGCGTAGTGGGCGGCATGCGTGCCTCTATCTATAACGCGATGCCGCTGGCGGGCGTGAAGGTACTGACCGACTTTATGCAGGACTTTGAACGTCGCCACGGCTAATCACCGTCCTGCTTTTCATCCCCGCAGCCGGCCTGCGGGGTTTTTATTCTGTTTGTTTGAGAGTTGAGTTTGATGGAATCCCTGACGTTACAACCCATTGCGCGAGTGGATGGCACCGTGAACCTGCCTGGGTCAAAAAGTGTCTCTAACCGCGCTTTGCTGCTGGCGGCATTAGCCCAAGGCACCACGGTGCTGACCAACCTGCTGGACAGCGACGATGTACGCCATATGCTGAATGCCCTGAGCGCCCTGGGAGTTCATTACGACCTGTCTTCCGATCGTACCCGCTGTGAAGTCACCGGCAACGGTGGGCCGCTGTTGGCCGGTAACGCACTGGAGCTGTTCCTCGGTAACGCAGGGACCGCCATGCGTCCATTGGCGGCAGCGCTGTGTCTGGGTAGCAACGATATCGTGCTGACCGGCGAACCGCGGATGAAAGAGCGCCCGATTGGCCATCTGGTCGATGCCCTGCGCCAGGGCGGCGCGCAAATTGATTATCTGGAGCAGGAAAACTATCCGCCTCTGCGCCTGCGCGGTGGTTTTGTCGGCGGCCAGGTTGAAGTAGATGGCAGCGTATCCAGCCAGTTCCTGACCGCGTTGCTGATGGCTGCGCCGTTGGCGCCGCAGGATACCGTTATCGCCATTAAAGGCGAGCTGGTTTCCAGACCGTATATCGATATCACGCTGCATCTGATGAAAACCTTCGGCGTTGAGGTTGAAAACCAGGCCTACCAGCGTTTCGTAGTGAAGGGTCATCAGCAGTACCAGTCGCCGGGTGATTATCTGGTCGAAGGGGATGCCTCGTCGGCGTCTTATTTCCTTGCCGCCGGCGCTATCAAAGGCGGTACGGTGAAAGTGACCGGTATTGGCCGCAATAGCGTGCAGGGCGATATTCGGTTTGCCGACGTACTGGAAAAAATGGGCGCGACCGTCACCTGGGGCGACGATTATATTGCCTGTACCCGCGGCCAGCTGAACGCCATTGATATGGATATGAATCATATTCCGGATGCGGCAATGACCATCGCCACTGCGGCGCTGTTTGCAAAAGGCACCACCACGCTGCGCAACATCTATAACTGGCGCGTCAAAGAGACCGACCGCCTGTTTGCGATGGCAACAGAGCTGCGTAAAGTGGGTGCCGAAGTGGAAGAGGGGGAGGATTACATCCGTATTACCCCTCCGCTTGCGCTGCAGTTTGCCGAGATTGGTACCTACAACGATCACCGCATGGCGATGTGTTTCTCGCTGGTGGCGCTTTCTGATACGCCGGTCACCATTCTTGACCCGAAATGTACGGCAAAAACCTTCCCGGACTACTTCGAGCAGCTGGCGCGGATCAGCACGCTGGCGTAATGCTCGCTGGTGCAAAAAGTACCCTGAATAAGTAAAACATTGTCATCTCCCGGGCTGATGTCTCGTCAGCCCGCTATAATTGCGCAATTCTTCTGCGTTTCATTTCTGGTAGTCCGTAATTTGCAAGCAATGCTCACTTTCCCGCGTATAGATGCGTATAATGCGCGGCGTTTATATTCTATGCGCCTTGCTGAAGGAGAAAAAGATGACGGCAACTATTCCGGTAATCACCATTGATGGGCCTGGCGGTGCGGGTAAAGGCACCTTGTGCAAGGCAATGGCGGAAGCACTCGGCTGGCATCTGCTGGATTCCGGTGCCATCTATCGCGTTCTGGCCCTCGCGGCGCTGCATCACCATGTTGATGTCGAATCCGAAGAGGCACTGGTGCCGCTCGCTGCGCATCTGGACGTGCGTTTTATTTCCACCGATGGCAACCTGGAAGTGATTCTTGAAGGCGAAGACGTCAGCGCTGAAATTCGTACTCAGGAAGTGGCTAATACCGCATCGAAAGTCGCCGCATTTCCGCGCGTGCGCGAAGCATTGCTTCGCCGTCAGCGCGCATTTCGTGAACTGCCTGGCTTGATTGCCGACGGACGCGATATGGGAACCGTGGTATTTCCCGATGCGCCAGTGAAAATTTTCCTTGATGCATCGGCACAGGAACGCGCTCATCGACGCATGCTACAGTTGCAGGAAAAGGGCTTTAGTGTTAACTTTGAACGTCTTTTGTCCGAGATAAAAGAGCGTGACGATCGCGACCGTAATCGCAGCGTGGCGCCGCTTGTCCCGGCCGCCGATGCTTTAGTTCTCGATTCAACTGAACTAAACATTGAGCAAGTTATTGAAAAAGCGCTACACTATGCGCGCGAAAAACTGGCAGTCGCCTGACCGCTAAGCGGTGAAGCGAAACGGCCTCAGAATTATAGCAGTACCCCCGCAGCAATGGAGTGTTAGCGGGTATGTTAAACAACCCCATCCGGCACGGAGCCAGGTGGACGTTAAATATGAAACCTGAAGATTAAACATGACTGAATCTTTTGCTCAACTATTTGAAGAATCCTTAAAAACAATCGAAACCCGTCCGGGTTCCATCGTTCGTGGTGTTGTTGTTGCTATCGACAAAGATATCGTACTGGTTGACGCCGGTCTGAAATCTGAGTCTGCCATTCCGGCAGAGCAGTTCAAAAACGCCCAGGGCGAGCTGGAAATCCAGGTCGGTGACGAAGTTGACGTTGCTCTGGATGCAGTAGAAGACGGCTTCGGTGAAACCCTGCTGTCCCGTGAAAAAGCTAAACGTCACGAAGCTTGGATCACGCTGGAAAAAGCTTACGAAGAAGCTGAAACTGTAGTCGGTGTTATCAACGGCAAAGTTAAAGGTGGCTTCACTGTTGAGCTGAATGGTATTCGCGCGTTCCTGCCAGGTTCCCTGGTTGACGTTCGTCCGGTTCGCGACACTCTGCACCTGGAAGGCAAAGAGCTTGAGTTCAAAGTAATCAAGCTTGACCAGAAGCGTAACAACGTTGTTGTTTCCCGTCGTGCTGTTATCGAATCTGAAAACAGTGCAGAACGCGATCAGCTGCTGGAAAACCTGCAGGAAGGCATGGAAGTCAAAGGTATCGTTAAGAACCTCACTGACTACGGCGCATTCGTTGATCTGGGCGGCGTTGACGGCCTGCTGCACATCACCGACATGGCGTGGAAACGCGTTAAGCACCCGAGCGAAATCGTAAACGTTGGCGACGAAATCACTGTTAAAGTGCTGAAGTTC
The DNA here is from genome assembly GCF_051131765.1 of Klebsiella sp. I138. Taxonomy (NCBI): domain Bacteria; kingdom Pseudomonadati; phylum Pseudomonadota; class Gammaproteobacteria; order Enterobacterales; family Enterobacteriaceae; genus Klebsiella; species Klebsiella sp. I138. Next base: position 2,251,542 of record NZ_CP180447.1, on the reverse strand, counting down.
GACCGCGAGCGTACTCGTGTATCTCTGGGCCTGAAACAGCTGGGCGAAGATCCGTGGGTAGCTATCGCTAAGCGTTATCCGGAAGGTACCAAACTGACCGGTCGCGTGACCAACCTGACCGACTACGGCTGCTTCGTTGAAATCGAAGAAGGCGTTGAAGGCCTGGTTCACGTTTCCGAAATGGATTGGACCAACAAAAACATCCACCCGTCCAAAGTTGTTAACGTTGGCGATGTAGTGGAAGTTATGGTTCTGGATATCGACGAAGAACGTCGTCGTATCTCCCTGGGTCTGAAGCAGTGCAAAAACAACCCGTGGCAGCAGTTTGCGGAAACCCACAACAAGGGCGACCGTGTTGAAGGTAAAATCAAGTCTATCACTGACTTCGGTATCTTCATCGGCCTGGACGGCGGCATCGACGGCCTGGTTCACCTGTCTGACATCTCCTGGAACGTTGCAGGCGAAGAAGCAGTACGTGAATACAAAAAAGGCGACGAAATCGCAGCAGTTGTTCTGCAGGTTGACGCAGAGCGTGAGCGTATCTCCCTGGGCGTTAAACAGCTCGCAGAAGATCCGTTCAACAACTGGGTTGCACTGAACAAGAAAGGCGCAATCGTAAACGGTAAAGTCACTGCAGTTGACGCGAAAGGCGCAACCGTAGAACTGGCTGACGGCGTTGAAGGTTACCTGCGCGCTTCTGAAGCTTCCCGTGACCGCGTTGAAGATGCGACTCTGGTTCTGAGCGTTGGCGACGACGTTGAAGCTAAATTCACCGGCGTTGATCGTAAAAACCGCGCAATCAGCCTGTCTGTTCGTGCTAAAGACGAAGCTGATGAGAAAGATGCAATCGCAACTGTTAACAAACAGGAAGATGCAAACTTCTCTAACAACGCAATGGCTGAAGCTTTCAAAGCAGCTAAAGGCGAGTAATCTTAGTCATTCAGGTTACAACAACCTGAATTGCGACGAGTTTACTTGACAGATTGCAGGATTCGTCCTGTAATCAAGCACAAAGGGCGGCTACGGCCGCCCTTGTTTAAAGCAGTTAGCTAACTTTGCCTTGAAGGAAACCGGAGGAATAATGACCAAGTCAGAATTGATAGAAAGACTTGCCAGCCAGCAATCTCACATTCCTGCGAAAGCAGTCGAAGATGCTGTTAAAGAAATGCTGGAACATATGGCCTCAACGCTTGCTCAAGGTGAGCGCATTGAAATCCGCGGTTTCGGCAGTTTCTCTTTGCATTATCGAGCACCTCGCACCGGGCGTAACCCGAAAACTGGTGATAAAGTCGAGCTGGAAGGTAAGTACGTTCCGCACTTTAAACCCGGGAAAGAATTACGCGACCGCGCCAATATTTACGAAGAGTAAGTTTCGCAGAGCCGCGACAACGTACTCCGATGATAAAAAAAGCACCTCTGCAGGTGCTTTTTTTATACCCGCAATTTGCCCCTTCTCGCAGCATCCTCTTCGTTTTGCAGCAATCCTGACGCTTCTGTGGAAACCGGTATCCAGACTTGTCGAACGATAAATGACGACCTTAAACGTTCACGCGATACTTCCCGTCAACAGGAGGGAGTTATGCGTTTATCACAGCTTGCGGGATGCGTGGTTGTCGGAATTTGCCCGCTGTCGCTATTGCCGGCGCTCCCTACACTGACTGCTGTTCAGGGAATCATCGTCGGCGCACTCCTGCTCTTGGTGTACCGCAGGAGGCAAGTACGCTACCTGACTCTGACTATATTATTTTTTGCCTGGGGCGTATTGAGCGCGCATCAGGTGCTGTGGCCGATGCAGGTGCTACCCGGCAGTACCCGGCAGGTGGAGATTAAACTGACGGCAGTAGAGGGGGAGACGACCTACCAGGGAAAGATTCTCCGCTGGAACGGGCAGCGGCTATGGCCGGCTCCGGTGGTCACTCTCTATGGCAATGCGCTGCCCGGGGAATCGTGCGCCGGACAGCGCTGGAAGATGGCCGTTCGCCTTCGTCCAGTCCATAGCCAGCTCAACGAGGGGGGCTTTGACGGTCAGCGTTTTTCCCTGGCGCAGCATCGCTCGTTAACCGGGCGCTTTACATCAGCTGAAGCCGTTGACCCGACGTGCAGCTACCGCGCGCGCTATCTGGCATCGTTAGGTCGTACTCTTGAGGCGTTCCCCTGGCAGCCGGTGATACTCGGGCTCGGCATGGGGGAGAGGCTGGTTGTACCGGGGGAAATCAAACGTCTGATGCAGGAAACCGGAACATCGCATCTGATGGCTATCTCTGGTTTACATATTGCACTAGGCGCCGTACTCGGTGGACTGCTGGTTCGTGGCCTGCAGTTCTTTTTCCCGTGCCGGTGGATTGGCTGGAGAATGCCACTGCTTATCGGTCTGGCTTGTGCGCTATTTTATGCCTGGCTGACCGGTATGCAGCCGCCAGCGCTGCGCACCTGCGTGGCACTGAGCGGCGCGGTGGGCCTGCGGCTTTCCGGCAAACGCTGGTCATCCTGGCAGATATGGCTATGCTGCATCGGCGCGATTTTATTTGCCGATCCGCTGGCCGTTTTGTCCGACAGCCTGTGGCTGTCCATCTTTGCGGTTGCCACTCTGATTTTCTGGTATCAGCTGGTGCCACTGCCGCTGCGTACATGGCGCTGGCCGTGGCGTGAGGTTCTTGCTCTAGGTCACCTCCAGCTTGGACTGATGTTTCTGCTATTGCCGATCCAGATTGCCCTTTTCCACGGTATCAGCCTGACTTCCTGGGGAGCGAATTTGGTTGCCGTGCCGCTGGTCACTTTCGCTATCGTTCCCTGCATTCTGCTGGCAATGCTGTTACATCTTTGTGGGCCCGCAGTGGTTGAGACGATTCTGTGGTCGTTGGCGGACCACCTGCTGGCGGCACTGTTTTGGTATTTACGTCAGCTGCCGCAGGGCTGGCTGAGTCTGGATTTTCGCTGGGTGGGGTTGAGCGTATTGCCCTGGCTGATGCTGCTGGTGTGGCGTTTTCATGCCTGGCGTTCATTACCGGCAGTTTGTCTCAGCAGTACGATACTGCTGAGCTGGCCCCTGTGGCGTCAGACAGAGAAAGATGAATGGCGAGTCACAATGCTGGATGTCGGGCAGGGGCTGGCCATGGTTATCGAACGCGAGGGGGCGGCGATTTTGTATGATACCGGGACAGCCTGGCCCGAGGGTGACAGCGGCCAGCAGGTTATTATTCCCTGGCTGCGCTGGCATAACCTGCGCCCGGAGGGGATTGTGTTGAGTCATGAGCATCTTGACCATCGCGGGGGCCTCAATACGTTGCTGAAGGCGTGGCCCGGTTTGTGGATCCGCAGCCCGTTGGGCTGGCAGGGGCATCAACATTGTCGTCGCGGCGAAACCTGGCAATGGCGCGGGTTAACTTTTCGCGCGCTCTGGCCGCTGGAAGGCTCAAAGATGACGGGTAACAACCGCTCCTGTGTGATACGTATTGATGATGGAGTACGGAGCATCCTGCTGACCGGAGATATTGAAATTCCAGCGGAACGGGCAATGATGAGCCACTACTGGCAGCATCTTGCGTCTACACTTATCCAGGTTCCGCACCACGGAAGTAATACCTCCTCTTCGGTTGCGTTATTGCAGCGGGTCGGGGGGGAGGCGGCGCTGGCTTCGGCATCGCGATATAATGCCTGGCACATGCCGGTGGCGAAAGTGGTACAGCGCTACCGCCACCAGGGCTATCGGTGGTTCGATACGCCGCATCAGGGGCAACTTACGGTTATTTTTTCTACAGAAGGTTGGCAAATCCACAGCTTACGAGATCAACTTTTACCTCGTTGGTATCATCAGTGGTTTGGCGAGACCGTGGATAACGGGTAGAATATGCGGCTATTTCAACATAAGCTGGTTTATTGAATGCAGAATGATAAAGATCTCTCCACGTGGCAGACCTTCCGCCGCCTCTGGCCGCTTATTGCGCCATTTAAAACCGGACTGATCGTCGCGGCAGTAGCGTTAGTCTTTAACGCCGCTAGTGATACCTTCATGCTATCGCTTCTTAAACCGTTACTGGATGATGGTTTTGGTAAAACGGATCGCTCAGTGCTGCTATGGATGCCGCTGGTCGTGATTGGGTTGATGCTACTGCGTGGCATCACCAGCTATATTTCGAGCTACTGTATCTCATGGGTTTCAGGCAAAGTCGTTATGACGATGCGCCGTCGTCTGTTCAGCCATATGATGGGAATGCCCGTCTCCTTCTTTGATAAGCAGTCCACGGGTACGCTCCTGTCGCGTATTACTTACGACTCTGAACAGGTCGCTTCATCTTCTTCCAGCGCATTGATTACCGTCGTGCGTGAAGGTGCCTCAATCATCGGCCTGTTTGTGATGATGTTCTACTACAGCTGGCAGCTGTCGCTGATTCTGATCGTGCTGGCACCGATCGTCTCTATCGCTATTCGCGTGGTTTCCAAGCGTTTTCGTAATATCAGCAAAAACATGCAGAACACCATGGGGCAGGTGACCACCAGCGCTGAGCAGATGCTGAAAGGGCATAAAGAAGTGCTGATGTTTGGCGGCCAGGCGGTAGAAACCAAACGCTTTGATAAAGTCAGCAATAAAATGCGTTTGCAGGGGATGAAAATGGTCTCCGCATCGTCAATTTCTGACCCGATTATTCAGCTGATTGCTTCACTGGCGCTGGCATTTGTCCTCTATGCCGCCAGCTTCCCGAGCGTGATGGAAACGCTGACCGCCGGTACGATCACCGTGGTCTTCTCCTCGATGATTGCGTTAATGCGCCCGCTGAAATCACTGACTAACGTCAACGCTCAGTTCCAGCGCGGGATGGCAGCATGTCAGACGTTGTTTGCGATTCTCGACTCCGAACAGGAGAAAGACGAAGGTAAGCTGGTTATCGAGCGTGCAAAGGGCAACCTGGAGTTCAACGATGTCACCTTTACCTACCCTGGCCGTGAAACGCCGGCGCTGCGAAATATCAACCTGAGCATTCAGGAAGGTAAAACCGTTGCACTGGTGGGGCGTTCGGGCTCGGGTAAATCGACCATCGCCAGCCTGATTACCCGTTTTTATGATATCGATGACGGCCAGATTCTGCTGGATGGTCACGATCTGCGCGAATACACCCTGGCATCTCTGCGCGATCAGGTGGCTCTGGTATCGCAAAACGTTCATCTGTTCAACGATACCGTGGCAAACAACATTGCCTATGCGCGTACGGAAGAGTATAGCCGCGAGCAGATTGAAGATGCGGCGCGTATGGCCTATGCGATGGACTTTATCAACAAAATGGATAATGGCCTTGATACCGTTATCGGTGAGAACGGCGTGCTGCTCTCCGGTGGCCAGCGCCAGCGTATTGCAATCGCGCGTGCGCTGCTGCGTAACAGCCCGATTCTGATTCTGGACGAAGCGACATCGGCGCTGGATACCGAATCTGAACGCGCAATCCAGGCGGCGCTGGACGAGTTGCAAAAAAACCGCACCTCGCTGGTCATTGCCCACCGACTGTCCACCATCGAACAAGCCGACGAAATTGTGGTTGTGGAAGATGGTCGCATCGTCGAGCGTGGCAGCCATGCCGATCTGCTGGAACATCGCGGCGTGTATGCTCAGTTGCATAAGATGCAGTTTGGCCAATGATTGCGCGTATCTGGTCCGGTGAGTCGCCTTTATGGCGGCTCTTGCTGCCGCTCTCCTGGCTCTATGGTCTGGTGAGCGGGCTGATTCGTCTCAGCTATCGGCTGGGCATGAGGAAAGCCTGGCGAGCACCGGTTCCAGTGGCGGTTGTAGGTAACCTCACCGCCGGGGGTAACGGCAAAACGCCGGTGGTCATCTGGCTGGTAGAGCAGCTCCACCAGCGCGGCATTCGCGTCGGCGTTGTTTCCCGAGGCTATGGTGGGAAAGCGGCAAGCTATCCGCTGCTGCTCAACAACCAGACCAGTACCGCAGAGGCCGGCGATGAGCCGGTGCTGATTTTTCAACGTACCGGCGCGCCGGTTGCGGTTTCTCCGGTGCGTCGCGAGGCGGTACAGGCGCTGCTCGGGGCATACGATCTGCAGCTCATCATCACCGATGATGGCCTGCAACACTACAAGCTGGCACGGGATAAAGAAATTGTCGTGATTGATGGCGTGCGCCGTTTCGGCAATGGCTGGTGGCTACCGGCCGGGCCGATGCGTGAACGCGCTTCACGTCTGCGCAGCGTTGATGCCATCATTGTTAACGGCGGTGTCGCACAGGCGGGAGAGATCCCCATGCAGCTGCGCCCTGGGCAGGCGGTGAATTTACGCAGCGGCGAACGGCGTGACGTGGCCACCTTCGACAATGTCGTTGCTATGGCCGGGATAGGCCATCCTCCACGCTTTTTTGCCACTCTCGAAAGCTGCGGCATACGGCCGGTGAAAACCGTCGCGCTTGCCGATCACCAGGCCTTGACTCAGGCGAGCGTTTCCTCCCTCGTGAATGCACAGCAAACTTTGCTGATGACCGAGAAAGACGCGGTGAAATGTCGTGAGTTTGCCGAAGCAAACTGGTGGTATTTACCCGTCGACGCCATAATGACGGATGAACGCGCACAGCAGTTGCTGACGGAACTGGTGACGCTGGCGCAACGTTAGTTCTGCCACGCTAGCTTCAATCACGCTGTGCGGGAGTCCTTTACGGAGAACCTGCATGCCGGTATTACAACTTTCACTTAAAGAAGCCCGACACCTTCATCTTGCGGCGCAGGGACTGCTGAAGAAGCCCCGGCGTCGTGCCCGCGCCAGCGATATTCTGCCCACCATTCAACAAATGTCATTGCTGCAAATCGATACGATCAACGTGGTTGCCCGTAGCCCCTATCTGGTGCTTTTTAGTCGCCTTGGCCGCTATCCGCAAAACTGGCTGGAGGAGGCCCTGCGCAGCGGAGCGCTTATGGAATACTGGGCCCACGAAGCCTGCTTTCTGCCCCGTAGCGATTTTGCACTGGTGCGCCACCGCATGCTGATGCCCGATAATATGGGCTGGAAGTACCGTAAAGAGTGGATGGCTGAACACGCCGAGGATATTCAGCTGCTGCTGGACCATATCGCTGAGAATGGCCCGGTACGTTCGGCTGACTTCGCGCACCCACGCAAAGGAGCCAGCGGCTGGTGGGAGTGGAAACCGCAAAAGCGTCATCTGGAAGGTTTGTTTACCGCTGGGAAGGTGATGGTCGTTGAACGTCGTAACTTTCAGCGGGTGTATGACCTGACGCATCGGGTGATGCCGCACTGGGACGACGCGCGCGACGCGCTCTCGCAGGCGCAGGCGGAGGCGTTAATGCTGCGCAACAGCGCCCGGAGCCTCGGTGTTTTCCGTCCACAGTGGCTAGCTGATTACTACCGGCTTCGCCAGCCGGCCTTGCCGGCGCTGTTGGAAAGCTGGCAGGAGGAAGGGCTGGTGACGCCGGTGAACGTTGAAGACCTCGGTGAAATGTGGCTTCATCACGAAGCGCGAGCGCGGCTTGAATCGGCTCCCGGGGGCAAACTCTCCGCCAGCCACAGCGCCGTACTATCACCTTTTGATCCGGTGGTCTGGGACCGTAAACGCGCCGAACAGCTTTTCAATTTCAGCTATCGTCTTGAGTGCTACACGCCTGCACCGAAGCGGCAATATGGCTACTTTGTCCTGCCGCTGCTGCATCAGGGAGCGCTGGTGGGAAGAATGGACAGCAAGGTACATCGTAAAACCGGGGTACTGGAAGTCTTCTCTCTGTGGCTGGAAGAGGGGGTAAACGTCACGTCTGGGCTGGAGAAAGGGCTGGCACGGGCGATTGAAGACTTTGCCCTCTGGCAGTCGGTTCAGCGTATCACTTTTGGTTGTCTGCCGCCGGGGCTCTTCTCCGACCGGCGCCAGGGCTGGGAAGTCACCCTGGAATAAGCCATGGCCCGCTCAGCCTTTGCCGCAAACGGATCCCTGAGTTTGCCATCATGTGATATGCTGCTGCGGAATCTATTCGGTCCATCAGGAGGAATCATGGATCACCGTTTACTAGAAATCATCGCCTGTCCTGTCTGCAACGGTAAACTCTACTACAGCCAGGATAAGCAAGAGCTGATCTGCAAAATCGACAGCCTGGCCTTCCCGTTGCGTGAAGGTATTCCCGTCTTGCTGGAAACCGAAGCCCGCGCATTAGCCGTGGGAGAGAGCCATTCATGAGTTTCGTGGTCATCATTCCTGCGCGTTTTGCCTCCACGCGTTTACCTGGAAAGCCTCTGCAGGATATCAACGGTAAGCCGATGATCGTTCATGTGCTGGAACGTGCACGTGAATCCGGAGCCGAACGTATTATCGTCGCGACGGATCATGACGAAGTCGCGCGTGCGGTAAAAGCCGCCGGTGGCGAGGTGTGTATGACGCGTGCGGATCATCAATCCGGCACCGAGCGTCTGGCCGAAGTCGTTGAAAAATGTGGCTTCAGTGATGACACCATCATCGTTAATATCCAGGGCGATGAGCCGATGATCCCGCCGGCGATCGTACGTCAGGTGGCAGAGAATCTGGCGGCCAATACCTGCGGTATGGCCACGCTTGCCGTTCCGATTCACGACGCCGAGGAAGCATTTAATCCGAATGCGGTGAAAGTGGTGATGGACGCACAGGGCTATGCGTTGTATTTCTCCCGCGCCACCATTCCGTGGGATCGCGATCGTTTTGCGCAATCGCGCGAGACCATCGGCAATTCGCTGCTACGTCATATTGGCATTTACGCTTATCGTGCCGGTTTTATCCGTCGCTACGTCAGCTGGGCGCCAGGTCCGCTGGAGCAGATCGAAATGCTGGAGCAGCTGCGGGTGCTGTGGTATGGCGAAAAAATCCATGTTGCGGTGGCTGACGTTGTCCCGGGTACCGGTGTTGATACGCCGGAAGATCTGGAACGCGTTCGCGCTGAGCTGCGTTAATCTCCTCATCCCCTCCATCACGAGGGGATAGTCTCAAGCTATTTTTCCCTACTTTTTCCCCCAATTTTTGATCTTACCCGATGACATCCCTGCGGCTGGCGCTCATTATAAAACCAGTAGTATTCACAGGGGCAATCGAAATGGAACAGCTGCGAACCGAACTAAGCCACCTGCTGGGTGAAAAACTCAGTCGCGTGGAGTGTGTCAGCGAGAAACCCTCGTCGGCGCTGTGGTCGCTCTATGATGCACAGGGAAACCCATTGCCGCTGCTGGCGAGAAGTTTTACCACGCCAGGCATCGCCCGTCAGCTGGCGTGGAAGGTCTCAATGCTGGCGCGTAGCGGCACCGCGCGCATGCCGGTGGTATACGGCGTATTGACACATGAAGAGCATCCGGGGCCCGATGTTTTGTTGCTTGAACGGCTGCGCGGCGTTTCCGTGGAGGCGCCAACGCGCACGCCAGAGCGCTGGGAGCAACTGCAGGAACAGATAGTTGAAGCTCTGCTGGCCTGGCACCGACATGATAGCGGTGGCTGCGTTGGCATGGTGGATAGCACACAGGAAAATCTGTGGCCAAACTGGTATCGTCAGCGCGTAGAGATGCTATGGAGTACGCTGAATCTGTATCAGGACACGGGCCTGACGATGCAAGACAAGCGGATTTTATTCCGTGCCCGGGAATGCCTTCCGGCCCTGTTTGAGGGCTTCAATGATAACTGCGTACTGGTTCACGGGAGCTTCACGCTGCGCAGTATGCTGAAAGATGCACGCAGCGATCAACTGCTGGCGATGGTCGGACCGGGGATGATGCTGTGGGCGCCGCGGGAATACGAACTGTTTCGACTGTCAGACGCCGGGCAGGCGGAGCAGCTACTGTGGCACTATCTGCGCCGCGCGCCGGTGGCCGAATCCTTCCTGTGGCGGCGCTGGCTGTATCTGCTGTGGGATGAGGTGGATAACCTCGTTAATACCGGGCGCTTTGACCGCACCCGGTTTGACCTGGCTGCTAAATCAATCCTGCCCTGGCTCGCCTGACGCCCCTTTTAACCACTGCCAGATGCGTCCCAGCGTTTCGTAGCCAACGCGATCGCTGTGCATCAGCCAGACGGGAGAGGGGATCGCTCGCTCCCACGGGTTAAGCGGCGATGCTATCGCCAGCTGATTGGCTGGCGCGGGCAGAGGGTTTAGCCCGACATTACGGAAGAAAATCATCGCCCGGGGTAGGTGCGATGCGGAAGTGACCAGCAGGAAAGGCGCATCACCGATGGCCAGTTTCACCGCAGCAGCCTCCTCCTGGGTATCTTTCGGCCGATCCAGGACAATAATTTCGCTGCGCGGGACGCCAAGGCTCTGCGCTACGCGGGCTCCGGCTTCGGCCGTACTGACCGGGTTGGTTTTCGCCGCGGCGCCGGTAAAGACAAGCTTCGCGCCGGGGTTTTCCTGCCAGAGCCGGATCCCTTCGGTTAGCCGTGGCAGGCTGTTATTAATCAGATTAGAGCTGGGTGCCCAGTCCGGGTTCCAGGTATACCCTCCGCCGAGTACCACCACATACTGCACGCGCTCTGTACCACGCCATGTTGGGTATGTTTCCTCTATTGGCTTAAGTAAACCATCGGCCACCGGTTGCAGGCTGAGCAGCACCAGAAGCAGCCAGCCCACACTGACGCAGGCCTTGCCGGTTCGTTGAAAACGGCTGAACCAGAGCAGGGCAATGCCTGCGGCTATCAGCAACAGCAGCAGGGGAAGCGGCAGCATCATGCCGCCTAAATACTTTTTCAGTGTAAAAAGCATGCCAGATGGGTCCTTTTTTAACCATATAACCAAAGTTATGCCCGGATCTTATAACAGATCGCTTCATTCTCAGCGTGGGTATGACAAAATAGCGGCTTTGTGTTGGCAGGTGGAGCCGCCCGTGAAGGATCGTAATTTTGATGACATGGCTGAAAAGTTTTCGCGCAACATTTACGGTACCACCAAGGGTGAACTGCGCCAGGCTATTCTCTGGCAGGATTTACAGCCGCTACTGAGCCAGCTTGGTCCCGGGCCGCTTCGGGTTCTTGACGCGGGGGGGGGCGAAGGGCAAACGGCGGTAAAAGTTGCCGAAATGGGCCACCATGTGACGCTATGCGATCTTTCTGCTGAAATGGTGGCGCGCGCCAGACAGGCGGCTGTCGATAAAGGTGTGATCGACAACATGCATTTTGTACAATGCGCCGCACAGGATATTGCGCAGCATTTGGAAAGCCCGGTCGATCTGATACTGTTCCATGCGGTGCTGGAATGGGTGGCCGAGCCGCAGGAAATGCTGCGAACGCTGTGGTCGGTTTTACGACCTGGCGGTGGGTTGTCGCTGATGTTCTACAATGCTAACGGTCTGTTGATGCATAACATGGTCGTCGGGAACTTCGACTATGTACAAATTGGCATGCCAAAAAAGAAAAAACGCACGCTGTCGCCGGACTATCCGCGTTCCCCGCAGCAGGTTTACGGCTGGCTGGAAGAGCAGGGCTGGCATATTACCGGTAAAACCGGCGTGCGGGTGTTTCATGATTATCTGCGTGAAAAACGCAAACAGCGCGACAATTTTGCGGCGCTGCTGGAGCTGGAGACGCGCTACTGTCGCCAGGAGCCGTATATCAGCCTGGGTCGCTACATTCATGTCACAGCGCTTAAGCCGCAGATGCAAGGATAAACTATGAGTGAATTTTCCCAGACAGTCCCCGAACTGGTTGCCTGGGCCAGAAAAAATGACTTTTCTATTTCGCTGCCGGTGGACAGACTCTCGTTTCTGCTGGCGGTTGCTACGCTGAACGGCGAGCGGCTCGAAGGGGAAATGACCGAGGGAGAACTGGTGGATGCGTTCCGCCACGTCAGTGATGCGTTTGAGCAGACCAGCGAAACCATCAGCCAGCGTGCCAATAATGCGATCAACGATATGGTGCGCCAGCGTCTGCTGAACCGCTTTACCAGCGAAATTACGGAAGGCAATGCGATTTATCGCCTGACGCCGTTGGGTATTGGTATTACCGACTACTATATTCGCCAACGCGAATTTTCCACTCTGCGTCTGTCGATGCAGCTGTCGATCGTCGCCGGCGAGCTTAAACGCGCTGCCGACTCGGCAGAAGAGGGCGGCGATGAGTTTCACTGGCATCGCAACGTCTTTGCGCCATTGAAATATTCCGTCGCTGAAATTTTCGACAGCATCGACCTGACGCAGCGCATCATGGATGAACAGCAGCAGCTGGTTAAAGATGATATTGCTCAGCTATTGAACAAAGACTGGCGGGCAGCGATCTCCAGCTGTGAGCTGCTGCTATCAGAAACATCCGGAACTCTGCGCGAGCTGCAGGATACGCTGGATGCCGCGGGCGATAAGCTGCAAGCTAACTTGCTGAGAATTCAGGATGCAACGATTTCGCGTGACGATCTGCATTTTGTCGATCGCTTAGTCTTCGATCTGCAAAGTAAGCTGGACCGCATCGTCAGCTGGGGCCAGCAGGCGATTGATCTGTGGATTGGCTACGATCGCCACGTTCACAAGTTTATCCGTACCGCTATTGATATGGATAAAAACCGCGTCTTTGCCCAGCGTCTGCGCCAGTCCGTCCAGACCTACTTTGATGCACCGTGGGCGTTGACCCACGCCAGTGCCGACCGTCTGCTGGATATGCGTGATGAAGAGATGGCGCTGCGTGACGAAGAGGTGACCGGGGAGCTCCCGGCGGATCTGGAATACGAAGAGTTTAATGAAATTCGCGAGCAGCTAGCCGCGCTGATCGAAGCGCAGCTGGTGGTCTATAAAGACAAAGGCGTGCCGCTGGACCTTGGTCTGGTGGTACGCGAATATCTGGCGCAGTATCCGCGAGCTCGCCATTTTGATGTGGCGCGAATCGTTGTCGATCAGGCGGTACGCCTGGGCGTCGCACAAGCAGATTTCACCGGACTGCCGGCAAAATGGCAGCCGATTAATGATTACGGAGCCAAGGTACAGGCGCATGTCATCGACAAATATTGAACAAGTGATGCCAGTTAAACTGGCGCTGGCGTTGGGCAATCCGTTATTTCCGGCGCTGGACAGCGCCCTGCGTGCAGGCCGTCATATCGGCCTGGACGAACTGGATAATCACGCATTTTTGATGGATTTTCAGGACTACCTGGAAGAGTTTTACGCGCGCTATAACGTTGAGCTGATCCGTGCTCCGGAAGGTTTTTTCTATTTGCGCCCGCGTTCTACGACGCTTATCCCGCGCTCGGTCCTCTCCGAGCTGGATATGATGGTGGGCAAAATTCTTTGCTATCTCTATCTCAGCCCGGAACGCCTGGCCAATGAAGGGATCTTTACGCAGCAGGAGCTGTACGATGAGCTCCTGACCCTGGCAGACGAAGCTAAATTGCTGAAGCTGGTGAATAACCGCTCCACCGGTTCCGATCTAGACCGCCAGAAGCTGCAGGAAAAAATGCGCGCGTCGCTCAACCGTCTACGCCGTCTGGGCATGGTCTGGTTTATGGGACATGACAGCAGTAAATTTCGCATTACCGAGTCGGTCTTCCGCTTTGGCGCTGACGTTCGCGTCGGCGACGATCCGCGCGAAGCGCAGCTGCGCATGATTCGCGATGGTGAAGCGATGGCGCTGGAAAACCATCTGCAGCTCCATGATGAGAATGAAGAGAATCAGCCGGATAGCGGGGAGGAAGAGTAATGATTGAACGCGGTAAATTTCGCTCGCTAACGCTGGTTAACTGGAACGGTTTTTTTGCCCGGACGTTTGATCTGGATGAGCTGGTTACTACGCTATCCGGCGGTAACGGTGCCGGGAAATCGACCACCATGGCGGCCTTCGTCACGGCGCTGATCCCGGACCTGACCCTGCTGCACTTTCGTAACACCACCGAAGCGGGGGCGACCAGCGGGTCGCGTGATAAAGGCCTGCACGGTAAGCTGCGTGCCGGGGTGTGTTATTCGGTGCTGGACGTCATCAACTCGCATCACCAGCGGGTGGTCGTGGGCGTGCGCCTGCAGCAGATAGCCGGTCGCGATCGCAAAGTGGATATCAAGCCGTTTGCTATCCAGGGGCTGCCGATGTCTGTGCAGCCGACCCAGCTGCTGACGGAAACCCTCAACGAACGCCAGGCGCGCGTTCTTAGCCTCAACGAGCTGAAAGATAAGGTTGAAGCGATAGAAGGGGTGCAGTTCAAGCAGTTCAACTCGATTACCGATTACCACTCGCTGATGTTCGATTTGGGCGTTGTTGCCCGTCGTCTGCGTTCGGCTTCCGATCGTAGTAAATATTATCGTCTGATTGAAGCCTCGCTGTACGGCGGGATTTCCAACACCATTACCCGCTCGCTGCGCGACTACCTGCTGCCAGAAAACAGCGGCGTGCGCAAAGCGTTCCAGGATATGGAAGCCGCGCTGCGCGAAAACCGCATGACGCTTGAGGCTATTCGCGTCACCCAGTCGGATCGCGACCTGTTTAAACATCTGATCAGCGAAGCAACGAACTATGTGGCGGCAGACTATATGCGCCATGCCAACGAACGTCGTGTGCATCTGGATAAAGCGCTGGAATATCGTCGCGACCTGTTCACCTCGCGGGCGCAGCTGGCGGCAGAGCAGTATAAGCACGTCGATATGGCCCGCGAACTGCAGGAGCACAACGGCGCAGAGGGCGACCTGGAGGCCGATTATCAGGCTGCCAGCGATCATCTGAATCTGGTGCAAACCGCGCTGCGTCAGCAGGAAAAAATCGAGCGCTATGAAGCGGACCTCGATGAGCTGCAGATTCGCCTTGAAGAGCAAAATGAAGTCGTCGCGGAAGCGACCGATCTGCAAGAAGAGAATGAAGCCCGCGCAGAAGCGGCCGAGCTGGAAGTGGATGAGCTGAAAAGTCAGCTTGCCGACTATCAGCAGGCGCTGGACGTGCAGCAGACTCGCGCAATTCAGTACAACCAGGCGCTGCAGGCGCTGGAACGCGCACGCACGCTGTGTCATTTGCCGGACTTAACTCCGCAGAGTGCGGACGAATGGCTGGAAACATTCCAGGCGAAAGAGCAAGAAGCGACGGAAAAAATGCTGTCGCTGGAACAAAAAATGAGCGTGGCGCAAACCGCGCACGGCCAGTTCGAGCAGGCTTACCAACTGGTGGCGGCGATCAACGGCCCGCTGGCGCGTAATGAGGCCTGGGACGTGGCGCGTGAGCTGCTGCGTGATGGCGTCAACCAGCGCCATCTTGCCGAGCAAGCGCAAGGGTTGCGCAGTCGCCTGACCGAGCTGGAACAGCGCCTACGCGAGCAGCAGGATGCCGAACGCCAGCTGAGCGAATTCTGCAAACGCCAGGGCAAACGCTACGATATCGACGATCTGGAAGCCCTGCATCAGGAGCTGGAAGCGCGCATCGCCTCCCTGTCCGATAGCGTCTCTTCCGCCAGCGAACAGCGTATGAACCTGCGTCAGGAGCTGGAGCAGCTGCAGTCACGCACTCAGTCTCTGCTGCGTCGAGCGCCAATCTGGCTGGCCGCGCAAAACAGTCTCAACCAGCTCTGTGAGCAGAGCGGCGAGCAGTTTGAATCCAGCCAGGACGTCACCGAATACCTCCAGCAGCTACTGGAACGCGAGCGCGAAGCCATCGTTGAGCGTGACGAAGTCGGCGCCCGCAAACGCGCCATCGACGAAGAAATCGAACGTCTCAGCCAACCGGGAGGGTCTGAAGATCCCCGTCTTAACGCGCTGGCGGAACGTTTTGGCGGCGTGCTGCTGTCCGAAATCTATGACGATGTCAGTCTTGAAGACGCCCCGTACTTCTCCGCGCTGTACGGCCCGTCGCGCCACGCGATCGTGGTGCCCAATCTGTCTCAGATCGCTGAACAGCTTGCAGGGCTGGAAGATTGCCCGGAAGATCTCTATCTGATCGAAGGGGATCCGCAATCCTTCGATGACAGCGTCTTCAGCGTCGATGAGCTGGAAAAAGCGGTTGTGGTTAAAGTGGCCGATCGCCAATGGCGTTATTCACGCTTCCCGACGCTGCCGCTGTTCGGCCGCGCGGCGCGTGAAAGCCGCATCGAAAGCCTGCACGCCGAGCGTGAAAGTCTTTCCGAGCGTTTTGCGACCCTTTCTTTTGACGTGCAGAAAACGCAGCGTCAGCATCAGGCCTTTAGCCGCTTTATCGGCAGTCATCTGGCCGTTGCTTTTGAAGACGATCCGGAAGAAGAGATCCGTAAGCTGAATAGCCGCCGCGGCGAGCTGGAGCGTGCGCTGAATGCGCACGAAAGCGATAACCAGCAAAACCGGGTGCAATATGAGCAGGCGAAAGAGGGCGTTTCCGCACTAAACCGCTTGTTGCCGCGCCTTAATCTGCTGGCAGACGATACGCTGGCTGACCGCGTTGACGAAATTCAGGAACGCCTGGATGAAGCTCAGGAAGCGGCGCGCTTTATTCAGCAGTATGGTAATCAGCTGGCAAAACTGGAGCCGATCGTTTCAGTACTGCAGAGCGACCCGGAGCAGTTCGAGCAGCTGAAAGAAGACTACGCCTACGCACAGCAGACGCAGCGCGACGCGCGTCAGCAGGCGTTTGCACTGAGCGAAGTCGTTCAGCGTCGAGCCCACTTCAGCTACTCCGACTCTGCGGAAATGCTGAACGGCAACAGCGATCTCAACGAAAAACTGCGCCAGCGTCTGGAGCAGGCGGAAGCAGAACGTAGCCGCGCCCGTGACGCGATGCGTACCCATTCTGCTCAGCTGAACCAGTACAATCAGGTGCTGGCCTCGCTGAAAAGCTCCTATGACACCAAAAAAGAGCTGCTGGGCGATCTGTACAAAGAGCTGCAGGATATCGGCGTAAGAGCCGATAGCGGCGCGGAAGAGCGTGCGCGTGCGCGACGCGATCAGCTGCATACGCAGTTAAGCAACAACCGCGCCCGTCGTAATCAGCTGGAAAAAGCGTTGACCTTCTGCGAAGCCGAAATGGACAACCTGACCCGCAGGCTACGTAAGCTTGAGCGCGACTACTGCGAAATGCGTGAGCAGGTGGTGAGTGCCAAGGCGGGCTGGTGTGCGGTTATGCGCCTGGTGAAAGATAACGGGGTTGAACGACGCCTGCATCGCCGCGAGCTGGCCTATCTCTCTGCCGATGAGCTACGTTCAATGTCGGATAAAGCGCTGGGTGCGCTGCGTCTGGCCGTTTCGGATAACGAACACCTGCGCGATGTGCTGCGCGTCTCTGAAGATCCGAAGCGTCCTGAGCGTAAAATCCAGTTCTTTGTCGCGGTCTACCAGCATCTGCGCGAGCGTATCCGTCAGGATATTATTCGCACCGATGACCCGGTAGAAGCGATTGAGCAGATGGAAATTGAGCTGAGCCGCCTGACGGAAGAGCTGACCAACCGCGAGCAGAAGCTGGCTATCAGCTCCCGCAGCGTGGCCAATATCATTCGCAAGACGATCCAGCGCGAGCAGAACCGCATCCGCATGCTCAACCAGGGACTGCAAAGCGTCTCCTTCGGGCAGGTCAACAGCGTACGCCTGAATGTCAACGTGCGGGAAACCCACTCGACGCTGCTTGATGTGCTGTCCGAACAGCACGAGCAGCATCAGGATCTGTTTAACAGCAACCGGCTGACCTTCTCGGAAGCGCTGGCGAAGCTGTACCAGCGCCTGAACCCGCAGATCGATATGGGGCAACGTACACCGCAGACCATCGGTGAAGAGCTGCTCGACTACCGCAACTATCTCGAGATGGAAGTGGAAGTTAACCGCGGCTCCGACGGCTGGCTGCGTGCGGAATCCGGCGCGCTGTCGACCGGGGAGGCTATCGGTACCGGGATGTCGATTCTGGTGATGGTGGTCCAGAGCTGGGAAGATGAGTCGCGTCGCCTGCGCGGCAAAGATCTGTCACCGTGTCGTCTGCTGTTCCTCGATGAGGCTGCACGTCTCGATGCCCGTTCTATCGCTACGCTGTTTGAGCTGTGCGAACGTCTGGAAATGCAGCTGATCATCGCTGCGCCAGAAAACATCAGCCCGGAAAAAGGCACGACTTACAAGTTAGTGCGTAAAGTGTTTAATAACCACGAACACGTCCATGTTGTCGGGCTGCGCGGTTTTGCTGCACAGCTGCCGGAGACGCTGCCTGGAACGGCGGATGCCTCTTAGCGGGTAGGGATTGATAGATAAAAGGGCGACATGATGTCGCCCTTTTTGTTATCGGATCCGCTAAGGTAACGTTTTATAATCTTTATACTTCTTTACATTTGGGGAGGCAAAAGCTTTTGCGCCTCTATATACTGAGAGTAAGACCCGTTTTTACGGGCGGCAATGTGACAACAGGGGGCAAGGGATGTTGCTTAAAAAACGGTATGGTCGTCAATTGTCAGCGCTGAGTTTAAGCCTGGCTTTTGCATTTGCTCCACTGTTCAATGCCCAGGCCGAAGAGCCTGAAGTCGTACCTACAGACAGTTCCGCAACCATGGGAGAGCTGTCGTCTGCGCTTATTCAAACCGATGGCCAGTCCGCGACGGTAGCGAAAATGGCCGGAGAGCAGCCGCTTGCTGCCGGGGCCGCAGAAAAAAGTCGCGCCGATATCATTGCGCTGCTGCCGGCGGGCTATCAGCCCGTGTTTATGAACCCGCTGGTGTCGCTCTATGCGGCCAGAGATATGAAGCCGATGTGGGAGAACCGCGAGGCGGTTCAGGCGTTCCAGCAGCAACTGGCAGAAGTGGCTATCGCCGGCTTTCAGCCGCAATTTACCACCTGGGTAAGCCTGCTGACCGATCCGGCGGTGAACGGCCTGGCTCGCGATATCGTGCTCTCCGATGCCATGATGGGATATCTGCATTTTATCAGCGGTATTCCGGTGCAGGGGAACCGCTGGCTATACGGAACGAAGCCGTATGCGATGACGACGCCGCCGCTGTCGGTGATTAATCAGTGGCAGCTGGCGCTGGATAACGGCTCTCTGGTGCCATTTATTGTCGGTCTGGCGCCGAAGCACCCGCAATATGAGGCGATGCACCAGGCGCTGCTGTCGCTGGTGGCAGATTCGCGTCCGTGGCCGCAGCTGACCAGCAACGCGTCGCTGCGCCCCGGGGAGTGGAGTAACGATATTGGCGCGCTGCGCGAGATCTTACAGCGTAACGGCATGCTTGATGACTCTGCGAAGATCGCTCTGCCGGGAGATGTCGTCAGCCCATCGGCAGGGAAGAAGAGCAAAACCGCGGCACGCGGCGTCTATGACCGCCAGCTGGTTGAAGGCGTTAAGCGCTTTCAGGCCTGGCAAGGGCTGGGTGCCGATGGAGTGATTGGTCAGTCCACCCGTGACTGGCTCAACGTCTCCGCGGCTCAGCGCGCGGGCGTGCTGGCGTTGAACATTCAGCGCCTGCGTCTGCTGCCGGGAAAACTGTCTACCGGCATTATGGTGAATATTCCGGCCTTTTCTCTGGTCTATTACCAGGATGGCAGCCAGGTACTGGCATCGCGGGTAATTGTAGGTCGGCCGGATCGTAAAACGCCGATGATGAGCAGTGCGTTAAATAACGTGGTGGTCAACCCGCCGTGGAACGTGCCGCCGACGCTGGCGCGTAAAGATATCCTGCCGAAGGTGCGCAATGACCCGGGCTATCTTGAACAGCATGGTTATACCGTGATGCGCGGATGGAGCAGCAAAGAGGCTATCGATCCGTACCGGGTAGACTGGTCGACGATCACTGAGAATAACCTGCCGTTCCGCTTCCAGCAGGCGCCTGGCGCGCGTAACTCATTGGGGCGCTATAAGTTTAATATGCCAAGCTCCGATGCCATCTATCTGCACGACACGCCGAACCACAATCTGTTCCAGAAAGACGTTCGTGCATTAAGCTCGGGCTGCGTGCGGGTTAATAAAGCGTCGGAACTGGCAAATATGCTGTTGCAGGATGCTGGCTGGAACGATACGCGAATTTCCGATGCGCTCAAGCAGGGCGATACGCGGTATGTGAATATCCGTCAGAATATCCCGGTGAATCTTTATTATTTAACCGCCTTTGTGGGGGCGGATGGGCGGATGCAATATCGCACAGATATTTACAATTACGATCTCACCGCGCGATCTGGCGCACAAATTCTGGCGAAAGCAGAACAATTAATCAGGTAAATGAAGTAGTTCAACGAATTTTGTTGTCCTAACTCTCAGCGAAAACAGGCTCTGTTCGTCTACAGGGCCCGTATTTGCTGGGGTTAGGCTACCTTGACGTTGGCAATAATGCCCGGTAAGGTGCCTTTCGTGCGCCAGAAGTGCATATATTCGATTCATTTACTTGTAGACCTGATTATCATGGACAAATTTGACGCTAATCGCCGCAAATTGCTGGCGTTAGGTGGGGCTGCGCTCGGTGCTGCCGCCATACTGCCTGCGCCGGCATTTGCCACCCTCTCGACCCCCCGACCGCGTATTCTGACGTTGAATAACCTGCATACTGGTGAATCACTCAAGGCGGAGTTTTTCGATGGCAGAGGCTATATTCAGGATGAATTAGCAAGGCTTAACCATTTTTTCCGCGATTTCCGCGCGAATAAAATTAAGTCAATCGATCCGAGTTTGTTTGATCACCTCTATCGTCTGCAGGGATTACTTGGCACGAATAAACCTGTCCAGCTTATCTCCGGCTATCGTTCCCTCGATACCAATGATGAGCTCCGCGCACGAAGCCGTGGTGTAGCGAAACATAGCTATCACACCAAGGGACAGGCAATGGATTTCCACATTGAAGGCGTTTCGTTAAGCAATGTTCGCAAAGCGGCGTTATCTATGGGCGCAGGTGGTGTAGGATACTACCCACGTAGCAATTTTGTGCATATTGATACCGGTCCGGTAAGGCACTGGTAACGAAAGGAGCATCATGAACTATCGTATTATTCCGGTTACCGCGTTCGCTCAGAACTGTTCTTTAATCTGGTGCGAACAAACCCGGCTTGCAGCGCTGGTCGATCCCGGCGGTGACGCTGAGCGAATTAAACAGGAAGTCGCGGCAGCAGGCGTCAGCCTGATGCAGATTTTGCTCACTCACGGCCATCTCGATCACGTCGGTGCGGCGGCCGAACTGGCACAACACTATGGCGTGCCGGTTATTGGGCCGGAAAAAGAAGATGAGTTCTGGCTGGAAGGACTGCCAGCGCAAAGCCGAATGTTTGGTCTGGAAGATTGCCAGCCCCTGCAGCCGGACCGCTGGCTCAATGAAGGCGATACCGTCAGCGTGGGGAATATTTCTCTGCAGGTGCTGCACTGTCCTGGGCATACGCCAGGGCACGTCGTTTTCTTTGATAACGTCTCCCGGCTGCTGATTTCCGGCGATGTGATTTTTAAAGGTGGCGTCGGGCGTAGCGATTTCCCTCGCGGCGATCACGGTCAGCTGATTGACGCGATTAAACGTAAATTATTGCCTTTGGGTGATGATGTGACGTTTATTCCCGGTCACGGGCCGATATCGACGCTGGGCGATGAGCGTCTGCACAACCCTTTCCTGCAGGATGAAATGCCCGTCTGGTAAGTCACCTTGACGGGAAATAAAAAAGGCCGCGTAAGCGGCCTTTTTTTTGCCTGCCGGCGAGATTACAGCACGGCGACAATCGCTTCACACAGCGGAGCCATATTATCTGGCGTCATGCCGGCAACGTTAATACGCCCGGAAGCCACGGCGTAAATGGCGAACTCTTCACGCAGACGCAGTACCTGCTCTTTGGTCAGGCCACTGAACGAGAACATCCCGTTTTGCTTGATGATGAAAGAGAAGTCGCGGCTGGCCCCTTTTTCCTGCAGGGTATTCACAAACAGCAGGCGCATGCGCTGAATACGCTGGCGCATATCGGTCAGCTCTTGTTCCCAGATTGCACGCAGTGCGTCATTGCTGAGGATCGTGGCGACCACAGAAGCACCGTGAGCAGGCGGGTTGGAATAGTTAGCGCGGATCACAGACTTCATCTGGCTGAAAGCACGGTCAACGGTTTCGGCATCGGCGGCCACCAGGGTGCAGGCACCAACACGTTCGTTATACAGACCGAAGTTCTTCGAGTAGGAGCTGGCAACCAGCAGCTCCTTATGCAGTGCAACGAATGCACGCAGACCTTCAGCATCTTCTTCCAGACCGCGGGCAAAGCCCTGATAGGCGAAGTCGAACAGCGGCATCCAGCCTTTTTCAACTGACAGCTGCGCCAGCTGTTGCCATTGGTCCAGCGTCGGATCAATACCGGTTGGGTTGTGGCAGCAACCGTGGAACAGCACAACGTCACCCGCCTGTGCTTCACTGAGGCTCGCCAGCAGGCCGTCGAAGTCCAGCGCATGGTTGGCCGCATCATAATAGGTGTATTCACATACTTCCAGGCCGGCAGCGCTGAACACGCTTTTGTGGTTCGGCCAGCTAGGATTGCTAACCCAGACGCGTTTAGCTGAGGTATTTTTCGCCAGGAAGTCAGCGGCAACGCGCAGTGCGCCGGTGCCACCTGGCGTCTGGGCGGTACGTGCGCGCTTATCGCTGACGATAGGGCTACCTTTACCAAACAGCAGCTCCTGGGTGCAGCGGCCAAACTCAGGAATACCGTCGATACCCAGATAGTTTTTGGTGGTTTCATTTTCCAGCAGATACTGTTCTGCTTTTTTAACGCTGGTCAGGACCGGGGTTTTACCCGTTTCATCTTTGTAAACACCAATCCCGAGGTTAATTTTAGTTGGGCGGTCATCGGCACGAAACAGATCGGCCAGGCCTAAAATGGGGTCGGCAGGGGCGGCGGTAATGTTCTCAAACATGACGAGGTTCCATTGTGATTTCTGAGGGAATTTCGCTATCAGGGTAACGGGAGATTTACAAATTGCCAACCGTTTGCGACAAAAAGCGAGAAGGTTTTCGAAAGTTACGATCTTTATCTTAGTAATGTAGAAAAGCAGGACCGAAGTCCTGCTTTTTAGGCATATCACGAAGGGGTGTACTGATTTGAATTAGAACTGGTAAACGATACCCACTGCAGCCTGGTCATCGGTGGCCACTTTAGCAGTTTCGGTATAGCTGTTGTCGTCCAGCAGGTTGAATTTGTATGCTGCGTAGACGTTCATGTTCTTGTTGAAGTAGTACCAGGTACCCACTTCGATGTATTTAACCAGGTCAGCATCGCCGCCGGAGAAGCCGGTACGGCCCTGCAGGTTTTTACCTTTAGTCTGAACGTAGCCGATGGACGGACGCAGACCGAAGTCGAACTGATACTGAGCTACAGCTTCGAAGTTCTGGGTTTTACCCGCGAAGTAGCTATCCTGGTTTTCCGGGGTCATGTTGTAGGTCTGGGAGTACATGACTGCCGCGTAGACGTTGTTTGCATCGTACTTAGCGGAGGTTGCCCATGCTTCAGCTTTGTCGCCGTTGCCGTCAGCTTTCTGCTGAACGCTACGGTTAGAAGAGGCATAACCTGCAGACAGCGCGATACCGTTGTCAAATGCATAGGTTGCAGAGGTGCTGACGCCGTCGCCGTTCTGTTTGTGAACGTCACGAGAGCTGGCATCGTTTTTACCCTGGTACTGCAGCGCGAAGCTCAGGCCGTTAACCAGACCGAAGAAGTCAGAGTTACGGTAGGTTGCCACGCCGTTGGTACGGCCGGTCATGAAGTTGTCGGTGTAGTTCCAGCCATCGCCGCCCCACTCAACCAGCATATCGGTTGCGGATTCAACGTCGTAGATTGCGCCGTAGTTACGACCGTAGTCGAATGAACCGTATTCACCCGCTTTCAGACCTGCGAAGGCCAGACGAGTTTTGGTACCCTGAGAACCTTCAACATTGGACGCATCCATGTTGTATTCCCACTGGCCGTAACCGGTCAGCTGATCGTTGATCTGGGTTTCGCCTTTCAGGCCAATACGAGCATAGGTGGTGTCTTCGCTGTTGGTTGCACCGTTGGTGGTCCAAACGTGCTCGCCAACCATTTTCCCGTAGAAGTCCAGTTTGTTGCCGTTTTTGTTATAGATTTCTGCAGCGTTAGCTGCGCCGGCTACCAGCAGGGCAGGGATTACCACTGCCAGAATATTGCGCTTCATCATTATTTATTACCCTCATTAATATTTTTATATGAACACTTGCCACTGCCGCCAATAAATTCCGTCAATAAATATTTACAGAACTATTGATGATAGTTTGGTGTCTGAAGGCATCTTTCCATCCGCGCCAGCGTTTCGCTAGCCGGAAAATGCTACCAATGTCGCATATGAGTAACAATTCGAAAGAGTGTGTAACTAAATGTGTATTTTTAGGAACTTTGTGAACTCAATCAAAATTCCGTTCCACTTTGCTCGCAAAACAATCAGACCATATATATCTATATGAATTAATTATGATTAATTTAGATAAAGAGCCATTTGTGCATTTTATGTCTGCATTTCGCTTTTTTTTCGTTCAGCATTTGTCTTTGCATCTTGTGCTGCGCAAGGTTAAAAAATGAACAAAATTATCAGGCATTTCGTCGAGAAATGAACATAAGGTGCGGTTTGTCGTGCAGGAAAGAGGCGTAATAGTGAGTAACATAAATGTGAATTTGAAGGGTTGATGTTTGAGTTTTTTAATATTCATTAACAAAACTTGACATAAAAAAAGGCCAGCTTACGCTGGCCTGTGGCGATAATAAGAAAAAATAATCAGAAGGTGGCGTTACGCGGGGTTCGCGGGAACGCAATCACATCACGCACGTTCTGTACGCCGGTAACATAGGCTATCAGACGCTCGAAGCCTAGACCGAAGCCGGAGTGCGGCACGGTACCGTAACGACGCAGGTCGCGGTACCACCAGTAGTCTTCTTTATTAAGACCCATTTCCGCCATACGAGCATCAAGCACGTCCAGGCGCTCTTCACGTTGAGAACCGCCGATGATTTCACCAATACCCGGTGCCAGAACATCCATTGCCGCGACGGTTTTACCGTCTTCGTTAAGGCGCATATAAAACGCCTTAATATCTTTCGGGTAGTTTTTCACCACCACCGGCGCTTTGAAGTGTTCTTCTGCAAGATAGCGCTCATGTTCGGATGAGAGATCGACACCCCAGTAGACCGGGTTTTCAAACTGTCGGCCGCATTTTTCCAGAATGGCTACGGCATCGGTGTAATCAACCTGAGCGAAGTCGGCATCAATAAAACGTTCCAGACGGGATACGGCTTCTTTATCTACGCGCTCGGCGAAGAATTTCATATCGTCCGCACGTTCTTCCAGTACCGCCTTAAAGACGTACTTCAGCATGGCTTCTGCCAGGCCGGCGACGTCGTTCAGGTTCGCAAAAGCGACTTCCGGTTCCAGCATCCAGAATTCCGCAAGATGGCGGCTGGTGTTGGAGTTTTCAGCACGGAAGGTCGGACCGAAGGTATAGATTTTAGACAGCGCGCAGGCATAGGTTTCACCGTTCAGCTGACCGGATACGGTCAGGAACGACTCTTTACCGAAGAAGTCTTTATCGAAATCGACTTTGCCCTGATCGTTACGCGGCAGGTTTTCCAGATCCAGCGTCGAGACACGGAACATTTCGCCAGCGCCTTCGGTATCGGATGCGGTAATCAGCGGCGTAGAAACCCAGAAGAAGCCCTGCTCATCAAAGAAGCGATGCAGCGCTTGCGCCAGGGTATGACGCACGCGAGCAACGGCGCCAATGAGGTTGGTGCGCGGGCGCAGGTGAGCCACTTCACGCAGATACTCGATGCTGTGACGTTTAGCGGCCATCGGATAGGTATCCGGATCTTCTACCCAACCGGTCACTTCAACATGGCTGGCCTGGATCTCAAAACTTTGACCCTGGCCCTGAGACGCCACGATTTTACCCGTAACGACGACTGAGCAGCCGGTGGTCAGGCGCAGCACTTCCTGATTGTAATTGGGCAGAGAATTATTAATAACGGCCTGTACAGGATCAAAGCAGGAACCGTCATAGACGGCCAGGAAGGAAAAGCCAGCTTTTGAATCTCGGCGGGTACGTACCCATCCGCGCACGGTGACTTCGCAGTCAACGGCAACACGGCCCTGGAGTACGTCGGCTACAGGCACAACGCTCATAATAGTCTCTCTATTCGTAGTCCAATAAAAAATTCTGTTTCCCCCAATAACGGGGGGATATCTATGTTACCTGTCATCTTCCGTCAGACAAGCAGATTTCGCACCATGAAGGGGAGTTTTCGGAAATAAATTCGCAAATAAATAAAGAACAAGGAGCCAGAACGGCTCCTTGTGATGATTAACTGGCCTTTTTCACCGGCGGAAGATCGAAGGCTTTACGCAGAGCGCGGACAAAGGCTTTATCATGGCAGATCGTTTTCCCCGGGCTGTCGGAGAGTTTTGCGACCGGCTTACCGTTACACTCCACCAGCTTGATCACGATATTTAACGGTTTAACCTGTGGAATATCGCAGGTTAAGCGGGTACCAATACCGAAACTCAGATTGACTCGCGAAGAGAAGTGACGATACAGGTCAACGGCTTTCGCCAGATCGAGGTTATCAGAAAAGACCAGCACTTTGCTCATGGGGTCAATTCCCAGCTTCTGATAATGCGCAATGGCTTTCTCACCCCATTCAACAGGATCGCCTGAATCGTGGCGCAGTCCCTGGTAGCGAGTGGCAAATTCCGGGCCGAAATCACGCAGAAATGCGTCCATGGTAATGCAGTCGGTGAGAGCAATACCAAGCCTGTCGGGATACTCTTCCAGCCATACTGCCAGAGCCGCACGCTGGCTGTTGGCTAAAACCGGGCTGATTTGCTGATGTGCCTGAAACCACTCATGTGCCTGGGTACCCATTGGCGTCAAATTCAGTCGGCGAGCCAGATCGTAATTGCTGGTGCCGATAAACCACGGTTCGTGTCGCAGGCGTTCAACGATGGCCTGCTGCACTTCACGCGAGAAGCGACGGCGGGTGCCGAAGTCCATCAGGCGGAAGTGGCTGAGATCGAGATCGGCGGTGAGGTCCGCGAAATCGGCCAGTTTGTGCTCGAGCGTTTCCAGCGCCAAATCGACGCTGATTTCCGGTGAGCGGTAATGATGGACCAGCTCACTGATCACCGCCAGTAGTGGAACTTCCCACATGATGACTTCACGCCAGGGTCCAGACAGCCGAATATTCAGCTTGCCGTTGTCATTGTTGACGGTGACCTGACGTGGGTCGTAACGGAAATCGCGTAGCCAGTCGAGATAGTCCTGAGAAAAGAACGGCAGGGTGGACAACCAGTGATATTCATCGTCCTGCAGCTTCAGGTCGCGCATGGTCTCAACCTGCTCGCGAATTGCATCGGCGTAGATACCGAGCAGATCGTCCCCGCGGCAACGGAACTCCGCCGCAACATGTACATCGCCGTAGCGGTGGAAGACGGCCTGCTGCATGTGCAGCTTGTAGGCGTCCGTATCAAGCAGCGAGTGCAGTACAGGAGAAGTGAATTGTGTCATGGTGCGCAGTAGCGTCCTCTCACTGGAGCGTTTTCATCAAAACCGAAGCAGAAAAAAGGAGGCGGAGTATACCTTTATTACCCGACTCTGTCCCGCAGTGACGGTCGATGGCGACGCTGACGGTCATTTGCGAGGCCTAGTTTAATATATTGAACAGGGATCACACCACAAGCTTTGTGCCTGGTCGAGCGCATTTCGTGCCTCTAATGTTATCAATATGTAGCAATTTTCGTGTTTGGCGTTGAAAAGATGAAGATTCTGCATAGCGCGATCTACGCAACAGGAATAGACTGGGTTCGACACTTTATGGAACATGCTAAAGGTTTTTTATGACACAACAGCCCCAAGCCAAATACCGCCACGATTACCGTGCGCCGGATTATCTGATTAGCGATATCGATTTGACCTTTGACCTGGATGCCGAGAAAACCGTGGTTACGGCTGAGAGCAAAGTCTCCCGTCACGCGGCTGCGTCTGATGTGCCGTTGCGTCTGGATGGCGAAGACCTGACGTTGGTCTCCATTCACGTTGATGGCCAGCCGTGGAGCAACTATAAAGAAGAAAATAACCAGCTGGCGATCGGGGGATTGCCGGAACATTTCACCCTAACTATCGTCAATGAAATCAGCCCGGCGGCGAATACGGCGCTGGAAGGTCTGTATCAGTCTGGCGAAGCGCTGTGTACCCAGTGTGAAGCGGAAGGTTTCCGTCATATCACCTGGTATCTCGACCGTCCGGATGTGCTGGCCCGGTTCACAACTAAAATTATCGCGGATAAAACAAAATATCCGTTCCTGCTCTCCAACGGCAACCGCGTGGCGCAGGGCGATTTGGACAACGGTCGTCACTGGATCCAGTGGCAGGATCCGTTCCCAAAACCTTGTTATCTCTTTGCGCTGGTGGCCGGCGACTTTGACGTTCTGCGCGATACCTTCAAAACCCGTTCCGGGCGAGAAGTGGCGCTGGAACTGTTCGTCGACCGCGGTAACCTCGACCGCGCGCCGTGGGCAATGACCTCGCTGAAGAACTCGATGAAATGGGACGAAACCCGTTTTGGTCTCGAGTACGATCTCGACATCTATATGATTGTCGCCGTCGACTTCTTTAATATGGGCGCCATGGAGAACAAAGGACTGAACGTCTTTAACTCCAAATACGTGCTGGCCCGGACCGATACCGCTACCGATAAAGACTATCTCGATATCGAACGCGTGATTGGCCACGAATATTTCCACAACTGGACCGGTAACCGTGTCACCTGCCGCGACTGGTTCCAGCTGAGCCTCAAAGAAGGGCTGACCGTGTTCCGCGATCAGGAGTTCAGCTCCGATCTCGGTTCACGTGCGGTAAACCGGATTAACAACGTGCGCACCATGCGCGGCCTGCAGTTCGCCGAAGACGCCAGCCCGATGGCCCATCCGATTCGCCCGGATAGCGTCATTGAGATGAATAACTTCTATACCCTGACGGTGTATGAAAAAGGGGCAGAGGTTATCCGCATGCTGCATACCCTGTTAGGGGAAGCTAATTTCCAGAAAGGGATGCAGCTGTACTTCGAACGTCATGACGGCAGCGCCGCCACCTGCGACGATTTTTTCCAGGCGATGGAGGATGCTTCTAACGTCGACCTGTCTCATTTCCGCCGCTGGTACAGCCAGTCCGGTACGCCGGTGGTGAGTGTTCACGATGACTACAACCCGGAAACCGAACAATACACGTTGACCATCAGCCAGCGTACGCCGCCGACGGCGGAACAGCCGGAGAAACAGCCGCTGCATATCCCGTTCGATATCGAACTGTATGATAACGAAGGAAAGGTGATCCCGCTGCAGAAGGGGGGGCATCCGGTACATCACGTGCTGAATGTGACCCAGGCTGAGCAGACCTTTGTATTCGACAACGTCTATTTCCAGCCGGTACCGGCGCTGCTGTGCGAGTTTTCCGCACCGGTGAAGCTGGAATATAAATGGAGCGACCAGCAGCTCACCTTCCTGATGCGCCATGCGCGTAACGATTTCTCCCGCTGGGATGCTGCGCAGAGCCTGCTGGCAACCTACATCAAGCTCAACGTCAATCGCCATCAGCAGGGACAGCCGCTGTCACTGCCGATTCATGTGGCCGACGCGTTCCGCGCGATCCTGCTGGATGAGAAGATTGATCCGGCGCTGGCGGCAGAAATTCTGACGCTGCCTTCCGCTAATGAAATCGCTGAACTGTTTGCAACAATCGACCCGATCGCCATTGCTGCGGTCCGCGAAGCCCTGACCCGCACGCTGGCGAAAGAGCTGGCGGACGAGTTCCTGGCAGTTTACAACGCCAACAAGCTGGCCAGCTATCGCGTGGAACATGCCGATATCGGTAAGCGTTCTCTGCGCAATACCTGCCTGCGTTACCTGGCGTTTGGTGAGGTTGAACTGGCGGATAAGCTGGTCGTCGCGCAGTATCATCAGGCGGACAACATGACCGATGCGCTGGCCGCGCTGTCGGCTGCGGTGGCGGCGCAGCTGCCGTGCCGCGATGCTCTGATGCAGGAGTACGACGACAAATGGCATCAGGACGGCCTGGTCATGGATAAATGGTTTATCCTGCAGTCCACCAGCCCGGCGGATAATGTTGTGGATCAGGTGCGCAGCCTGCTGAAACACCGTTCGTTTAGTATGAGCAACCCGAACCGCGTTCGCTCTCTGATTGGCGCGTTTGCCGGCAGTAACCCGGCGGCATTCCACGCCGAAGATGGCAGCGGCTATCAGTTCATGGTGGAGATGCTGACCGAACTTAACAGCCGCAACCCGCAGGTGGCATCTCGCCTGATTGAGCCGTTGATTCGCCTGAAACGCTATGATGCCAAACGTCAGGCGCTGATGCGTGCGGCGCTGGAGCAGCTTAAAGGTCTGGAGAATCTCTCCGGCGATCTGTTCGAGAAAATCAGCAAGGCGCTGGCGTAACGGCGATACGGTTCCCGGATAACGGCGCGGATGCGCCTTATCCGGGCTTTCAACAACCGGCGTTAACCGCGACTCAATAAGCGCGGCGTGGATTCGTTCTTGCCGCGTTTCATCACTCTGTTCAGCACTTCTGCTTCCAGTTCCGCCAGTCTGGCCGAACCGGTTCGTCGCGGCCGCGGAATATCGACGGCGACATCCAGGCCAATTTTTCCCTCTTCTATCAGCAGCACCCGGTCAGCCATGGCTACCGCTTCACTCACATCATGCGTCACCAGCAGCACGGTAAAACCGTGTTCCTCCCACAGCGAGACGATCAAATCCTGCATTTCCAGCCGGGTTAATGCGTCCAGCGCGCCCAGCGGTTCATCAAGCAGCAGCAGGCCAGGGCGATGAATCAGCGCGCGGGCCAGCGCAACCCGCTGTTTTTGCCCGCCGGAGAGTGCCGCAGGCCAGTCGCCGGCGCGGTTTTCCAGACCAACGCTGGCCAGCGCCTGCAGGGCGGCATCACGCCACTGGCCCTTCAGTCCAAGGCCGACGTTGTCGATGACCGATTTCCACGGCAGCAGTCGCGAATCCTGAAACATCATACGACTGTCGTCCTGGACCTGCGCCAGCGGCGTTGAACCTGCCAGCAGCTCACCGCCGTTGGGTTTTTCGAGCCCGGCAAGCAGGCGCAGCAAGGTGCTTTTCCCACCGCCGCTGCGCCCGACGACTGCAACAAACTGCCCGGTCGGAATATGTAAATCCAGTGCGTTAAGAATGGTATTTTCGCCGTAGCGTTTGGTCACGCCGTTAAGCAACAGCGGGATCCCAGGGTTCAGACGGGCTGTGGTCATGCGTTGGCCTCCTGAAGATGATAAGCCGGATTCCAGCGCAGCCAGACGCGTTCCAGCTGCTGGGCGCTGAAGTCAGCCAGTTTGCCAAGAATGGCGTAGAGAATAATGGCGACGACCACCACATCCGTTTGTAAGAACTCCCGCGCATTCATCGCCAGATAGCCGATGCCGGCGTTAGCCGAGATAGTCTCGGCCACAATTAGCGTTAACCACATCAGCCCGAGGGCGAAGCGGATGCCGACCATAATTGAGGGCAGGGCGCCAGGTAGAATGACATGGCGGAACAGAGCGAAGCCAGACAGACCATAGCTGCGCGCCATTTCCACCAGTCCACGGTCGATATTGCGAATGCCGTGCCAGGTGTTGATATACACAGGGAACATGGTCCCCAGTGCGACGAGGAATATTTTGGCGCTTTCATCAATCCCGAACCATAAAATGACCAGCGGAATCAACGCCAGATGTGGCACGTTGCGCAGCATCTGAATCGACGTATCCAGCAGACGTTCCCCCCAGCGAGACAGGCCGCTAATCATCCCCAGAACCAGGCCAATCGATCCGCCGATGGCGAAGCCCAGCAGCGCGCGCCATGAGCTAATGGCCAGGTGATGCCACAATTCTCCACTGGCAGAAAGCGTCCAGAAAGCCTTGAGCACGCCTTCAGGAGAGGGGAGGATTCGGGTGGATAACCAGCCCACGGAAGAGGCGAGTTGCCAGATGATGACGGTCCCCACCGGCAGCAGCCAGGGGGCAACCCGCAGCAGCAGTTTTTGCGCAGACGTGGCCATGATGTCCTCCTCAGCTCTGTGCGGCTTTGCGCGGGATAAACTCATTCGCCACCGCCTCACCCTGCAGGCGCAGACTCTGCGGCTGAGGGATCTGCGGGATAGTGACATCCAGCAGCGGGAACAGCAGTTCCCCGACGCGATACGCTTCCTCAAGGTGGGGATAGCCGGAAAAGATAAAGCTATCGATACCCAGCGCGGCGTATTCATTGATGCGCTCGGCTACGGTGGCCGCATCGCCGACCAGGGCAGTGCCCGCTCCTCCGCGAGCCAGTCCAACGCCGGCCCATAGGTTAGGGCTAATTTCGAGCTTGTCGCGACGACCGTTGTGCAGGGCGGCCATCCGCTGCTGCCCGACGGAATCAGTGTTGGCAAAAGCGGCCTGCGCCCGGGCAATCGTGGCATCATCAAGATGCGAGATCAGGCTTTCGGCCGCTTCCCACGCCTGTTCATTGGTTTCCCGGACAATTACATGCAGACGAATACCGAAGCGAACCTGACGACCGTGAAGCGCGGCCTTTGCACGCACCTGAGCGATTTTTTCTGCGACCTGTGCCGGGGGCTCTCCCCAGGTAAGGTACAGATCGACCTGTTCAGCGGCAAGATCCTGCGCGACATCAGAAGAACCGCCGAAATAGAGCGGTGGGCGCGGCTGCTGAAGCGGTGGGAACAGGAGTTTCGCGCCACGTACCCGCTGGTGTTTACCATTGAAGGTTACCGTTTCGCCCTCCATCAGGCGGCGCCAGATATGAGTAAACTCGGCAGAGGCTTCGTAACGTTCACTATGGTCGAGGAATACGCCGTCACCGGCGAGTTCCTGCGGATCGCTGCCGGTGACAAGGTTGAACAATGCCCGACCATTGGACAGGCGGTCGAGCGTGGCGGCCTGGCGGGCGGCGACGGTTGGAGAAGTTACGCTCGGGCGCAGGGCGACGAGAAATTTCAGACGCTGAGTGACGGGAATCATCGAGGCGGCAACCAGCCACGCATCTTCACAGGAGCGTCCTGTTGGAATCAGTACGCCGGTAAATCCGAGGCGATCCGCGGTTTGCGCAATTTGCTGTAGATAGCCGTAATCAACAGGTCGGGCGCCTTCTTCAGTCCCCAGGTAGCGGCCATCGCCGTGGGTTGGTAAAAACCAGAACATATTCAGACTCATGATTTCGCTCCTTGTGCGGTCGCGGGCTGCCAGATGCGGGCACGGATATCGACTTTTTTCGGTACCAGCTTGTTCTCATAGAACAGATCGGCGGTTTGCTGCTGTCGGGCGGCCGTTTCGGCGCTCACTGGCGTAATGGTGGTCGGCGGCCGATGATCCAGATAGCTGGCGATAACCGCTTCGGGGAGCCCCATCGTTTTTGCCAGTAGGGTGATGCTTTGCGGACGTTGGCTCAGCGTCAGGGCATCTGCCTGGCTGAATGTCTCCAGTACTCCGGTAATAAAGGAACCGTTTTTTTCTGCATAAGGGCGCGATGCCAGATAGAACGAGCCGGTTTGCTTGAGGTCGGTGCCATCTTTCAGCACCCGGGCGCTCGTTTGTTGCAGAGCGGCTGAGTAGTAAGGATCCCAGATAGCCCACGCATCAACATTGCCCTGCTGAAACGCGGCGCGTGCGTCGGCTGGCGCAAGATAGACGGGTTGAATATCGCTGAACTTCAGCCCCGCCTGCTGTAATGCCCGGAGCAGCAGGTTATGGGAACTGGAGCCTTTCTGGAACGCTACCTTACGGCCCTTCAGCCCGGCAACGTTTTTGATTGGACTGTTTTCTGCGACCAGAATAACTTCCGCTTTCGGTTTTGGCGGCTCCGCGCCGACGTACACCAGATCGGCCCCGGCGGCTTGGGCAAAAATCGGCGGAATATCGCCGGTACTACCGAGATCGATGCTGCCTACGTTTAATGCTTCAAGCATCTGCGGGCCGGCGGGAAATTCTACCCAGGTGATTTTGGTGTTCGGGTAGCGTTTTTCCAGCATCTGATAGCTTTTGGTCAGCACCATACTGACGCTGCCTTTTTGGTAGCCGACGCGCAGAGCATCCGGCGCGGGTTCTGCCGCATGACCCAGGGCGGACAGCGTCAGTAGCCCGCTTAGCGCGAGGATACGCAGAGGATTAAACATGTTCCACCCCGCGAATCGACGTCAGCGCCGGGGCGCGGCTGGTCGGACGGTGCAGCGCCTGCCAGAAGGTTTCCAGCGCCTGATCGAGTCGTCCCTGCAGGTTGGGCGTAAACTGTGGCTTGTGCTGATAATCCGTGACCTGACTATCATCGGCGAAAACACCATGCAGGATCTCCTGGGCTTTCAGGGCGTTGAGCACCGGTTTCAGCGCATAATCCACCGCCAGCATATGGGCGATCGTGCCGCCTGTGGCCAGCGGTAGAACGATTTTCCCCTCCAGAGCCCGCTCCGGGAGCAGGTCGAGCAGCGTCTTTAGCGCGCCGGAGAATGAAGCTTTATAGACCGGAGTGGCAATGATGAGCCCATCGGCACCGGCCAGCTGTTCGTTCAGGGTGCGTAGCGCCGGGGTATCGAAACGCGCATAAAGGAGATCCTCCGGAGCAAAATTTTGCAGATGCCAGTGGCAGACTTCAACATCTGCCGCGGAGAGCGTCTCTCTGGCATATTCCAGAAGCGCGCTGGAACGGGAAGGGTAACGCGGACTGCCCGCAAGTGTAATAACACGCATCTTCTCTCTCCTTATAACCAAATGTTTGCATTTATCTATAATTGATAACATTTGATGTCAGTGTGACAGAGCCGATTTATTTCCCTAAATGATTTTTCCACCCTTGTTTTGTCAGAAATTGCATAACGCGAGGAGAGAAAAGTAAACGTTTGCGTTGGATGCGAGATTTTTTGTCGTAGGTCAATTCCCTTTCTGGCGTCGATCGAACATAATACGCCCCCGGTTTGCACACCGGGAATCCAGGAGAGTTCATGTACTACCCCTTCGTTCGTAAAGCCCTTTTTCAGCTCGATCCTGAGCGCGCTCATGAAGTTACTTTTCAACAATTACGCCGTGTTTCAGGTACGCCGCTGGAAATGTTGGTTCGCCAGAAGGTGCCGTCCAGGCCGGTTACCTGCATGGGACTCACGTTTAAAAATCCGCTGGGTCTGGCCGCGGGGCTGGACAAGAACGGCGAGTGCATCGATGCGCTCGGCGCGATGGGTTTTGGCTCTATTGAAATTGGTACCGTGACTCCGCGCCCGCAGCCGGGGAACGATAAACCGAGGATCTTCCGCCTGGTAGATGCCGAAGGTTTGATCAACCGTATGGGCTTTAATAACCACGGTGTTGATAACCTGGTGGAGAACGTAAAAAAGGCGCATTTTGACGGTATTCTCGGTATTAATATCGGTAAGAATAAGGATACGCCGGTCGAGCAGGGTAAAGATGATTACCTGATTTGTATGGAAAAAATCTATCCTTACGCGGGTTACATCGCCATTAATATCTCTTCGCCGAATACCCCGGGATTGCGTACCCTGCAATACGGCGAGGCCCTGGACGATTTACTCTCCGGTATTAAAAATAAGCAGCTTGAGCTCCAGCAAAAACATCAGAAATATGTTCCTGTGGCGGTAAAGATCGCGCCGGATCTTTCTCTTGAAGAATTGATCCAGGTTGCCGATAGTTTAGTTCGCCATAATATTGATGGCGTCATTGCGACCAACACGACACTCGATCGTTCGTTGGTACAGGGAATGAAATACTGTGATGAAACCGGTGGACTTAGCGGCCGTCCGTTACAATTAAAGAGCACGGAAATTATCCGTATGCTGGCGGCGGAATTAAATGGTCGCTTGCCTATTATCGGAGTCGGAGGGATTGACTCGGTGATCGCTGCACGGGAAAAGATGGCCGCTGGTGCCAGCCTCGTTCAGATTTATTCCGGGTTTATTTTTAAAGGACCTCCGCTGATTAAAGAAATTGTTACCCATATCTAATCTTTTCCCCCTCTAATCTCCCCCAGGGCTTTATTTCCGGCCCTGGTTGTTTTATATTCCTTCATTGTTGCTTATTTAGACATTTTAGTCTTTTCTTAATTTTGATCATTATTCTGTTGCAGGATGCTATGGCATTACCGATGGACGGGAAAGAGGACGGGGGAACGATGCGAATTAAACCTGACGATAACTGGCGTTGGTATTACGATGAAGAGCACGATCGTATGATGCTCGATTTGGCCAATGGTATGTTGTTCCGTTCGCGTTTTGCGCGTCGGATGTTAACGCCCGATGCCTTTGCACCTTCCGGATTCTGTGTTGACGACGCCGCGTTATATTTTTCCTTCGAGGAAAAATGTCGCGATATAGAATTATCTAAAGAGCAGCGCGCGGAGTTAGTGCTTAACGCCCTGGTCGCGATTCGCTTCCTGAAACCACAGATGCCCAAGAGCTGGCACTTTACGACTCATGAAGAGTGTTGGCAGCCTGCCAGCGGTGACGCCGCGAGCGCCTGGCTAAGCGATAGCGGGCAGCAGGTTAATTTGCTGGTGGTTGAATCGGGTGAAAATGCTGCGCTTTGTCTGCTGGCTCAGCCAGGGGTGACGGTCGCCGGGCGCGTAATGCAGCTGGGAGATGTGATTAAGATTATGAATGACAGACTGCAGCCGGCACAAGGGATGACCAGCTACAGCCTGGGTCAGGCAGTTTAACAGACGCTAAGGCGCCAGCCGTAAAGCCGTTTTCGGTATGCAGCTGCAGCACAGAATTGTCCCATCCGCAGCCACCGCGTTTTTCTTCAGCGGGCTGACTTCGCCTTCTTCAAGTCTGATGCGGCAGCTGCCGCAAATCCCAGCCCGACAGGAGTAGGGGATTCGAATGCCTTTCTGCTCCAGCTGCTCCAGCAATACCTGCTGATTATTGCCGTTAAAACGCTGCCCCTGCCATTCAATTTCAATGACGGCGTCCTGCTGGACGGCAACTGTCGGCGTATCATCGCTCTCGCCAGCGCCATAGGCTTTTGCCGGGCCACGGGTCAGCACTTCCACTTCGTCGCCTACGCGAACCACGCCGCTGTTGCGGGCAATCAGGTTTTGACCAAAATCGACATCCCCGTTATCCAGCGCGGTGCGGAAACGCTGCAACGTGGCCAGCGGTTCACCGGAAGGATGCTTTTGCCCGCGTTCCGGGCTGACGGTGGTTAACACGCAGCGGCTGCAAGGCTTAGCCACGTCAAAAACCACGTCACCAATGCGAATGACTTTCCAGGTATTTTCTTCCCAGGCCGCGGCGCCGGTCACCACCAGGTTGGGGCGAAACTGTTCCATTTGTACGCTGGCCGGGCAGCGGCTTTGCAGATCGCGCAGCGAGGCTTCGTTGGCCAGCAGATAGGGGAAACCATCCGCAAAGGTGAGCGGGACGGCATCGTGGCGTTTAACCCGCCGGGTGAGCTGCGGGCCCAGCCAGCGGAGCTGAACGTCGCGGTTAAAGAAACCGCTGAGCCACTGGTTGACCGATGGCGGTGCAATCAGCGCGGTGAAGTGGTTCCCCCACACCTCGGTAGGTTCACCCTGAGGGGCAAAGTCGCTGAAGCGCACTATTGCACTGCTGCCGTCGACTGCCGTCAGATGAAGACCGTCGTGCAGTGGCGAGGGTGTAAACTTCACCATCTGGGGAAACTGGCGGGCGGTGATAAAAGTGCCATCGGTTTCCGTCACCATAAACGCGCGATCGAAGGCCAGGCCGCTGATATCGGCAAACGCGTGCGTCAGGCCAATTCCACGCATGGATTTGACGGGATGAATAAAAAGTCGCGAGAGCGTTATCATGCGCTGCCTCCGGGCTTAAAAATAAGCCTTTAACTTTATGACATGGGGCGCATATTGGCTATAATGCGCAACAATTTTCTTTTAGTAAAAGTGACGATATGAATTCTCTGTTTGCCAGTACGGCTCGTGGCCTTGAAGAGCTGTTAAAAACTGAACTGGAAGCACTTGGCGCAGTGGACTGCCAGGTAGTCCAGGGCGGGGTCCATTTTCAGGGAGATACGCGTCTGCTGTATCAAAGCCTGATGTGGAGCCGACTGGCTTCGCGCATCATGCTGCCGCTGGGTCAGTGTAGCGTGTACAGCGACCTGGACCTGTACCTCGGCGTACAGGCCATTCCATGGACGGAGATTTTCACCACCGACGCTACTTTCGCCGTGCATTTTAGCGGGCTGAACGATGAGATTCGTAACAGCCAGTACGGGGCGTTAAAGGTCAAAGATGCGATAGTCGACAGCTTCACGCGCAAAAATCTGCCGCGACCAAACGTCGATCGTGAAAATCCCGACCTGCGAATCAATGTCTGGCTGAATAAAGAGACGGCGCACATTTCGCTGGATCTCAGCGGCGAGGGTCTGCATCTGCGCGGCTATCGTGATGGTACCGGTATGGCGCCGATCAAAGAAACGCTCGCCTCGGCGATCGTGATGCGCTCTGGCTGGGCTCCGGGAACGCCGCTGCTCGATCCCATGTGCGGTTCCGGTACGTTGCTGATTGAAGCCGCGATGCTGGCGACCGATCGTGCGCCGGGCCTGCATCGTGGGCACTGGGGCTTCAACGGCTGGTTACAGCACGATGATGCGGTCTGGAAAGAGGTCAAGGCCGAAGCTCAGACCCGTGCCCGCAAAGGGCTGGCGGCCTATGAATCGCGTTTTTATGGTTCTGACGTTGATGCCCGCGTAATTGAACGCGCGCGTAGCAACGCCCGCCGCGCTGGCGTCGGTGAACTGATTACGTTTGAAGCAAAAGATGTCGCCCAGCTGAGCAATCCGCTGCCGAAAGGCCCGTACGGGACCGTCATCAGCAATCCGCCGTACGGCGAACGGCTTGAAAGCGAGCCGGCACTGATTGCCCTGCATAGCCTGCTTGGCCGGACGATGAAAACCCAGTTTGGTGGCTGGAACCTCTCGCTGTTCAGCGCCTCGCCGGAGCTCCTCAGCTGCCTGCAGTTACGCGCTGACAAGCAGTTTAAAGCGAAAAACGGGCCGCTGGACTGCGTGCAGAAAAACTATCACCTTGCAGAAAACGACGGTAGCGGCGCGGTATCCCTGGCGGAAGATTTCGCTAACCGCCTGCGCAAAAACCTGAAAAAATATGAGAAATGGGCGCGTCAGGAAGGTATCGAATGTTACCGCCTGTATGATGCCGATCTGCCGGAATATAACGTCGCCATCGATCGCTACGGCGAGTGGGTTGTCGTGCAGGAGTATGCGCCGCCGAAAACGGTTGATGCGCATAAAGCACGTCAGCGCCTGTTTGATATTATCGCGGCGACCATCTCCGTGCTCGGCATTGCGCCAAACAAGCTGGTGTTGAAAACCCGCGAGCGGCAGAAAGGGAAAAACCAGTATCAGAAAATGGCCGAGAAGGGCGATTTCCTGGAAGTGCAGGAGTATAACGCACGTCTGTGGGTCAACCTGACCGATTATCTGGATACCGGTCTGTTCCTTGACCACCGCATTGCGCGTCGCATGCTGGGCGAGATGAGCAAAGGGAAGGATTTCCTCAACCTCTTTGCCTACACCGGCAGTGCCAGCGTGCATGCTGGCCTTGGCGGGGCGCGTTCGACGACCACCGTCGATATGTCCCGCACCTATCTCGAATGGGCCGAACGTAACCTGCGCCTCAACGGATTAACCGGACGCGCGCATCGTCTGATGCAGGCTGATGTGCTGGGCTGGCTGCGCGAGAGTGATGAACAGTTCGATCTGATCTTTATCGATCCGCCAACGTTCTCTAACTCAAAACGCATGGATGATGCTTTTGACGTGCAGCGCGATCACCTGCGTCTGATGACGGATCTTAAGCGTCTGCTGCGCAAAGGCGGCACCATTATGTTCTCGAATAACAAACGCGGTTTCCGTATGGATCATGACGGACTGGCTCAGCTGGGGCTGAAGGCGCAAGAAATTACGCAAAAAACGCTGTCCCAGGATTTCGCCCGTAACCGTCAGATCCACAACTGCTGGCTGATTACTGCAGCCTGAAAGGAATAAAGAATGTCATTAATTAGTATGCATGGTGCCTGGCTCTCCTTTAGCGATTCTCCGCTACTGGACAATGCCGAGTTGCATATCGAAGATAACGAACGCGTCTGCCTGGTCGGGCGTAACGGTGCGGGCAAATCCACCCTGATGAAAATCCTTAACCGGGAACAGGGTCTGGATGACGGGCGCATTATTTATGAGCTGGATCTGGTGGTCGCACGACTGCAACAGGATCCGCCGCGTGATGTCACCGGCACCGTCTATGATTTCGTCGCGGAAGGCATTGCCGAGCAGGCGGCCTATCTCAAAGGCTATCACGATGTTTCACAGCTGGTAATGACTGACCCAAGCGCCAGGAACCTGAATGAACTGGCGCGTCTGCAGGAGCAGCTGGATAATTTAGGGCTGTGGCAGCTCGATAGCCGTATTAATGAAGTGCTGGAGCAGCTTAATCTGGATCCTAACGCCGAGCTCTCCTCGCTCTCCGGCGGCTGGCTGCGTAAAGCGGCTCTCGGGCGCGCGTTGGTCAGCGGGCCGCGCGTACTGCTGCTTGATGAACCGACCAACCATCTGGATATTGAAACCATTGACTGGCTGGAAAGTTTCCTCAAGACCTTCAAAGGGACCATTATTTTCATCTCGCACGACCGTTCCTTTATTCGCAATATGGCCACCCGAATCGTCGATCTCGATCGCGGCAAGCTGGTGACCTATCCGGGCAACTACGATCAGTATCTGCTGGAGAAAGAAGAAGCCCTGCGTGTGGAAGATCTGCAAAATGCAGAGTTCGACCGCAAGCTGGCGCAGGAAGAGGTATGGATCCGGCAGGGTATTAAAGCGCGCCGTACCCGTAACGAAGGCCGCGTACGCGCCCTGAAAGCGATGCGTCGCGAGCGCGGTGAACGCCGTGAAGTGATGGGCAGCGCGAAGATGCAGGTCGAAGAAGCTGCTCGCTCGGGTAAGATTGTTTTCGAAATGGAGAACGTCAACTACCAGATCGATGGCAAGGTCCTGATTAATGATTTCACCGCCCAGATCCAGCGCGGCGACAAAATTGCCCTGATTGGTCCGAACGGCTGCGGGAAAACCACGCTATTGAAACTGATGCTGGGTCAGCTAAAAGCGGATAGCGGGCGCATTCACGTTGGCACCAAGCTGGAAGTGGCCTACTTCGACCAGCATCGTGCGGAACTTGATCCGGACAAAACGGTGATGGACAACCTTGCGGAAGGCAAACAGGAAGTCATGGTGAACGGCAAGCCGCGCCATGTGCTGGGCTACCTGCAGGACTTTATGTTCCATCCGAAACGCGCAATGACGCCGGTACGTGCGCTGTCCGGGGGCGAGCGTAACCGCCTGCTGCTGGCGCGTCTGTTCCTGAAGCCTAGCAACCTGCTGATCCTCGATGAACCGACAAACGATCTGGATGTCGAAACTCTGGAACTGCTGGAAGAGCTGGTTGACGGTTATCAGGGCAGCGTGATGCTGGTCAGCCACGACCGTCAATTCGTCGATAATACCGTCACCGAATGCTGGATCTTCGAAGGGGAAGGGCGCATTGGTCAATATGTCGGTGGCTATCACGATGCCCGCGGCCAGCAGGCGCAGTATCTGGCGCAAAAGCAGCAGGTTGCCAAAAAAACGGTAGAAGTTGCTCAACCGAAAGCAGAAAGTGTCAAACGTGCGCCTAACAAACTAAGCTATAACCTGCAGCGCGAACTGGAACAGTTGCCACAACGGCTCGAAGAACTGGAAACCCAACTGCAGACTTTGCAGGAGCAGGTTGCCGATCCTTCATTCTTTGGCCAGACCCACGACCATACGCAGCAGGTGCTGGCACAGCTGGCCGAGGCGGAACAGGCGCTGGAAACCGCCTTTGAACGCTGGGAATATCTTGAAGGATTGAAAAACGGCGCATAAGCTGAGGAGTTTTCATGTGCGATCATCATCATGCTGCGCGGTCTATCCTGTGCCCCCAATGTGATTTGCTGGTGGCTTTGCCGCAGCTGGAGCATCGCCAAAAAGCCGTGTGTCCGCGCTGCGGCACGACGCTGACAACTTCATGGGACGCGCCTCGGCAGCGTCCCACAGCCTATGCTCTGGTGGCGTTATTTATGCTGCTGCTGGCTAACCTGTTTCCCTTTGTGGAGATGAAGGTGAGTGGCCTCAGCAGCGAAATTAACCTGCTGGAAATCCCCGGCGTGCTGTTTAGCGAAGATTACGCCAGCCTTGGCACCTTCTTTTTACTCTTCGTACAGCTGGTGCCGGCTTTTTGTCTGGTCACTATTCTGCTGCTGGTCAATCGCATTCGTATGCCGCGAGCATTAAAGGCATTTCTGGCGCGTATTCTGTTTCACCTTAAAACCTGGGGAATGGCGGAAATTTTCCTCGCCGGCGTGCTGGTGAGCTTCGTCAAGCTGATGGCATACGGTGATATCGGCGTGGGCTTAAGCTTCGCGCCCTGGTGTTTTTTCTGTCTGCTACAGTTGCGAGCGCTGCAATGCGTGGACCGGCGCTGGCTGTGGGACGATATTGCACCCATGCCTGCGCTAACGCAGCCACCGAAAGTTGGCGTGACGGGGATCCGCCAGGGTCTGCGTTCATGCTCGTGCTGTACCGCCGTTTTACCCATTGATGAAACTGTTTGTCCGCGCTGTCAGACGAAAGGGTCGGCGCGGCGCAAGAACAGTCTGCAGTGGACGCTGGCCCTGCTCATGACGTCATGCATCCTTTATCTGCCTGCCAATATTATGCCGATCATGATTACCGATCTGCTGGGCGATAAACTGCCGTCAACGATCATGGCGGGGGTCATTCTGCTCTGGAGTGAAGGGTCTTATCCGGTCGCGTTGGTGATCTTTATTGCCAGTATTATGGTGCCGACGCTGAAAATGCTCGCCATTGCCTGGCTTTGCTGGAACGCCAACGGTAACGGCAAGCGCGACTCGGAGCGTATGCATGTGATTTATGAAGTTGTGGAGTTCGTTGGCCGCTGGTCAATGATTGATGTTTTTGTTATCGCGGTGCTCTCGGCGCTGGTGCGCATGGGAGGGTTGATGAGTATCTATCCTGCGATAGGAGCGGTGATGTTTGCGCTCGTTGTTGTCATGACGATGTTTTCAGCCATGACGTTTGACCCTCGTTTGTTGTGGGACCGTGAACCAGATTCAAGCCATGAGGAAATGCAGCAGCATGGAAAATAAGAGCGGAGAAGCAAAAGTGCAAAAGGTGAAGAACTGGTCACCCGTGTGGATCTTCCCCATCGTCACTGTGCTAATCGGCGCGTGGATTCTTTTTTATCATTACAGCCATCAGGGACCGGAGGTGACGTTGATCACCACCAACGCTGAAGGTATTGAGGGTGGTAAAACCCGGATTAAAAGCCGCAGCGTCGACGTAGGGGTGGTGGAAAGCGCCACGCTGACCGACGATCTGACGCACGTTGAGATTAAAGCCCGTCTTAACTCCGGCATGAAGAAACTGCTGCATGAAGATTCCGTATTTTGGGTCGTCAAACCCCAGGTAGGACGCGAAGGTATCAGCGGGCTCGGTACGCTGCTGTCCGGCGCTTATATTGAACTTCAGCCGGGAACAAAAGGCGGGGAGCCTGCTCGTTTCTCACTACTGGACTCACCGCCGCTGGCTTCGCCGGATGCGAAAGGTATTCGTATTCTGCTGGAGAGTAATAAAGCGGGACAGCTGTCGCCTGGCGATCCGGTGCTCTTTCGCGGCTATCGCGTTGGCTCGGTAGAAACCAGCACCTTTGACGCGCAAAAACGCAGTATTACCTATCAGTTGTTTATCAATGCACCCAACGATCGTCTGGTGACGACCAACGTGCGCTTCTGGAAAGACAGCGGAATTGCGGTGGATCTGACCTCGGCAGGGATGCGTGTTGAAATGGGGTCTTTAGCCACCCTGTTCGGCGGCGGCGTGAGCTTTGATATCCCGGAAGGTCTGGATCTGGGTGAACCGGTTGCCAACAAAACGGGTTACCATCTTTTCGATGATCAGAAGAGCATTCAGGATTCTGTCTTTACTCAGCACATTGATTACGTGATGTTCTTTAAAGACTCCGTTCGTGGTCTGCAGCCGGGGGCACCGGTTGAATTCCGCGGAATACGTTTGGGTACCGTTGGGAAAGTGCCGTTCTTTATCCCAGGCCTGCATCAGCGCCTGAATGATGATTACCGCATCCCGGTGGAAGTCCGTATTGAACCAGAGCGCTTGATCAATCAGCTCGGCGGCGATCCGAATATCCGCACGCACATCGATGATCTCATTAATCGCGGTCTGCGAGGATCGCTGAAGACGGGGAATCTGGTGACCGGCGCGCTGTATATCGATCTCGACTTCTATCCAAAAGCGCCTCCGCGCGGCAAGATCCAGGAGTTTGGTACCTATCCAATCATACCAACAATCAGCGGTGGCTTTGCGCAGATCCAGCAACGCCTGATGGATGCGCTGGATAAGATTAACAGTCTGCCGATTAACCCGCTGCTGGAACAGGCGACCACCACGCTGGCGCAAAGTGAAAAAACAATGCAGCACGTTCAGACGACGCTGGATAGCTTGAATAAGATTGCGGCAAGCCCGTCAATGCAGCAGCTGCCGAACGATATGCAGAATACGTTGCGTGAACTGAACCGCAGTATGCAAGGCTTCCAGCCAGGCTCGGCGGCATACAATAAGATGGTGGCAGATATGCAGCGACTGGATCAGGTTCTGCGCGAACTGCAGCCGGTACTGAAAACGCTCAATGATAAGAGCAATGCGCTGGTGTTTGAGGCCAAGGATAAAAAAGATCCTCAGCCGAAGGGAGCGAAATAATGAAAAAATGGTTAGTCGTAGCTGCGGCATGTGCGC
Source organism: Klebsiella sp. I138 (assembly GCF_051131765.1). Lineage (NCBI taxonomy): Bacteria > Pseudomonadati > Pseudomonadota > Gammaproteobacteria > Enterobacterales > Enterobacteriaceae > Klebsiella > Klebsiella sp. I138. The sequence goes on along the minus strand of NZ_CP180447.1, from coordinate 2,206,800 downwards.
TGGCGGCATGCAGCAGCAGTGGGGAGAATAAAACCTACTATCAGCTTCCTGTTGCACAAAGCGGCGCACAAACCGCCGCCCACCAAAGTAAAAAGCTGCTGTGGGTTGAACAGGTGAGTATTCCGGATTATCTGGCGGGCAACGGGGTGGTCTATCAGACAACTGACGTGCAATATGTGATTGCCAATAATAATCTGTGGGCCAGTCCGCTCGATCAACAGCTGCGTACTACGCTGGTGGCGAACTTGAGTGCTCAACTGCCGGGGTGGGTTGTCGCTTCGCAGCCGCTGGGCAGCGAGCAGGATACGCTCAATGTGGCGGTTAATGGTTTCCATGGCCGTTACGATGGCCGGGTTATCGTCAGCGGTGAGTGGTTGCTGAAGCATCAGGGGCAGTTGATTAAGCGGCCATTCAATATTGAGCTTAAGCAGCAGCAGGATGGTTATGACGCGATGGTGAAGACCATGGCTCAGGCCTGGGCTCAGGAAGCGACCGCTATTGCCAGCGAGCTGAATCGCCTGCCATAAGCAAAATGAATGAAGTGAAAACGCCGCGCTGGACCGCAAAACCAGCGCGGTTTTTTTATTTGTCTCGTCAGGTTGTTACTTGTGCCGGTTCACACTTTTTGTACAAATGAACTTTCATGTAGCTCACAATTATGACAATGGCGTGAATTTTGCGCATTGACGTTCCCTCTGATTCGCGGTATTCGTTAAACGTGGTTGCATGTTTAGTGACCACTGTTTTCTTTTCCACCAGATCAAAGAATGAGGGAAACGAGGCATGAAGAGACAAAAACGAGATCGCCTGGAACGGGCACATCAACGTGGATATCAGGCCGGGATAACCGGAAGATCGAAAGAAATGTGTCCCTACCAGACCCTGAATCAAAGGTCCTACTGGCTAGGAGGCTGGCGAGAAGCCATGGAGGACAGGGTACAAACTGCCTGACTGTCTCTTTAAAAAAGAAGCCTCCGCGAGCGGGGGCTTCGCCTTTTTAAGCGTTGCTGCTAATCAGAACGCGGAAGTGTCCTGGAACAGGCCCACTTTCAGATCGGCTGCGGTGTAGATCAGACGATCGTCAACCAGTACTTCACCATCCGCCAGGCCCATAATCAGACGACGGTTAACAACGCGTTTAAAGTGAATACGATAGGTCACTTTCTTCGCCGTTGGCAGTACCTGGCCGGTGAATTTAACTTCACCCACGCCCAGCGCACGGCCTTTGCCTTCGCCACCGAGCCAGCCCAGATAGAAGCCAACCAGCTGCCACATTGCGTCCAGACCCAGACAGCCCGGCATAACCGGATCGCCGATAAAGTGGCAACCGAAGAACCACAGGTCCGGGTTAATATCGAGTTCTGCCTCGACGTAACCTTTGTCGTAGTTACCACCGGTTTCGGTCATTTTGATGACGCGGTCCATCATCAGCATACTTGGTGCGGGCAGCTGTGGGCCTTTTGCGCCAAACAGTTCACCACGGCCAGAGGCAAGAAGGTCTTCTTTCGTATAGGATTCGCGTTTATCTACCATGTTTTCAGTAAGCCTTATTTTGAGTTCGGGACGCAGGATAGCTAACACGTGTAAGCTGAACAAGTCCGATCAGTTCGAACCTGAACCACCTAACCAGCGTAGCGGCCACGGAAAACGATGGCGACTCTCTTGCTGCGTCGCCTGCGCAATCCGCTCCTGAATGGTTTGCCGTAAAGTTTGCCCTTCGCCGTCCCATAACAATTGGGTCAGCATCGGCAGCGCTTCAGTCACGTCTTCCACCGCCCAGATGAAAAACTTCTCGTCAGCGACAGCCTGCTGGAGTTCTGGCGCCAGGCTCAGATGGCGAACATTCGCCGCAGGAATGATGACCCCCTGTTTGCCGGTCAGCTCGCGCTGCTGGCAAATGGCAAAGAAGCCTTCAATTTTTTCATTAAGCCCGCCTACCGGCTGAACGCGACCAAACTGATCGACTGAACCGGTGACGGCGATACTTTGATTAATGGGAACTCCCGCCAACGCGCTGATTAAGGCGCACAGCTCGGCCAGGGAGGCGCTATCGCCGTCTACTTCACTGTACGATTGCTCGAAGGTCAGCGATGCGGAGAACGGGAGCTGTTGCTCAAGTTCCAGTTCTGACATCAGGAACGCCTGCATGATCATCATGCCTTTGGCGTGAATGTTACCACCCAACTCCGCCTTACGTTCGACGTCGATGAACTCGCCGTCACCAATATGAACGACGCAGCTGATGCGTGATGGCTCACCAAAGGCCCGCGGATGGCCGGGGAATTCGATGACCGACAGCGCGTTGATTTGCCCGATGCATTCGCCTTCGGTCTCGATCAAAATCTGTTCTTGCAGGATCTCATCCTGTATCCGCTCGGCAAGATAGCCTTCGCGCCATTCACGACGTGCCAGCATGGTCTGCATCTCTTCAGCAGAGATAAGCCCTCCTTCACAGAAGGCGGCGGCTTCCCGCAGCTGACGGGCAATCCACAGCGGACACAGCGGTAATGTCTCCTGATCGCCGGTGTAACGTGCGCCTTCCTGAATCAACAAAGGCCAGGCATCGGCGGCCAGCCCCGGCAGGTCGAGCTGCTGGGCGTTTTTCCATACCCACTGACACCACTGTTTCATGGTATCGCCATCAGCTATTTGCAGGTTGTCTTCGTATTCGCTGTAAATAGCCTGAGCCGAGAGCTCGGGTTCCATCTCCTGGAAATCTGCCAGTGATTCACGCTCGCCAACCAGAATCACCTTCAGGCTGAGCGGCATAGAGGGAATTGCGACCGGCAGAGGGCGAGACTCATCAATGGACAGCCAGTCAAAGCGCTGGCGGGTGACCATATTTTTCAGGCGCATCCACAGCAGCGGCTGGGCCAGTAGCGCGCGCAGAGCGATAATCAGTACGCCGCCGTTGGCCTGATGTACCAGTCCAGGTTGAAGGGTGATTTCACCGTTAAACTGTCGGACGCAACCAAAGAGTTGCTCCGCTTCTATCCAGTCGGCTGATTCAACCGGCGCGGTGCTGGCAAAGTTATCGTCGGCATGTTTTGCCGGAGTGAGGGTGACGTTGCCGCCATTGATCTGATAACGAACACCGTAAAGCGGTGCGGCAGGTTCGTGTAAGGTTCGCGTTTCTGTCGCCAGCCACTGCAGGTACTCCGGTTCTTCCGGGGCCTTCACCAGCATGAATGGCGAGATGGCCGGCGTCACCAGAAGCTGCTCCAGACCATAGAATAAACGGGGCTGGAGTTCGCCTGATAGATCGTCTTCTGCCTGGGCTAAATCGGCTTGTGCAAACAGCGCCTGATAACTTTCCGTATCAGGAGCGAGGTCGTTTCGGGTAAGTTTCGTAATGGTCAAAGTCGCTGTTTTTTAGTCAGATGTAAAACGCGCGATTATACCTTATGCTGCGTCTGAGCACACGGGGGATTGCGTTTGCGGTGATGATTCCCGAGTTACCTGTATCACGAATGGTGATTTATTCTCAGCACATTGGGAAAAAACTGATATCCTGAAATGAGTTACACGGTCACATTGAGATCGCAATGAAATATCAACAACTGGAAAATCTTGAAAGCGGCTGGAAATGGACATATCTGGTAAAAAAGCACCGGGAAGGTGAGCTGATTACCCGCTACATTGAAGCCAGTGCAGCGAAAGCCGCGGTCGATGTCTTACTGACGCTCGAAAATGAACCTGTTCTGGTACATACCTGGATTGAGCAGCATATGAATCCAGAGTTAATGAACCGGATGAAGCAGACAATCCGCGCGCGCCGGAAACGACATTTTAATGCTGAGCATTTGCACACGCGTAAGAAATCGATAGACCTGGAGTTTATCGTCTGGCAGCGTCTGGCCGGGCTTGCGCAGCGGCGTGGAAAAACCCTGTCGGAAACTATCGTGCAGTTGATTGAAGACGCTGAGCATAAAGAGAAGTATGCCACCAAAATGTCCAGTCTGAAGCACGATTTACAGGTGCTGCTGGGCAAAGAGTAGTTTCTGGCCGCAGGGCGTCACAGCGCTAGAGAAACTGTGTTTTGCCAGCAGAATTCAGACCAAAAAAAACCCCGCTTAAGCGGGGTTTTTTATAGGTAGTAAAACTTAAGCCTGCGGCTGAGCTACTACGTCTTTGTAACCTTTAACTTCGATCTCTACGCGACGATCTGGGCCCAGGCAGTCGATCAGTGCAGCGCGAGCCTTCACGTTGTCACAGGTAGTGCCGGTAACCGGGTTGGATTCACCCATACCACGTGCGGAGATTTTGCCAGCCGGGATACCTTTAGATACCAGGTAATCAACAACGGACTGAGCACGTTTCTCGGACAGCTGCTGGTTGTAAGCATCAGAACCGATACGGTCGGTGTAGCCCAGAACCACTGCAGAACCGTCTTTCGGATCCATGTTGCTCAGCTGGGTGTACAGCTGATCCAGAGCCTGCTGACCTTCCGGTTTCAGGGTAGATTTGTTGAAGTTGAACAGAACGTCAGACTTCAGAGTGAAGTGCTTGGTAGTCACTTCTGGAGCCGGAGCCGGTGCCGGAGCAACAACCGGAGCTGCTTCATCCTGACCGAAACGGTAAGAAACACCCAGGCTCAGCATGCCGTTATCAGGACGTGCACCAACGGTACCTGCGTCACCGATGTTGTTAACCCACTGGTATTCCAGACGAGTAGCGATGTCACGAGTAACAGCCCACTCTAAACCACCAGCAAATACCGGGGATACGCCAGTGTCGTGTTCGCTGCGGGAAACGCCGGTAGAACCGTAGTTGCCATCAGCGTCTGCACGCCAAACCATACCACCCAGACGGGTATAGATATCCAGATCGTCAGTGATCGGGTAACCCAGTTTAGCAGTCAGCTGAACGCCCTGAGCTTTGAAAGCGCCGTTGTCTACGCTGCCTTTATATGCAACGCGACCCAGCCAGTCGTAGCCCATTTCAAAACCGAGGTACGGGTTAACCTGGTAACCACCGAACGCACCAGCACCGAGCTGGCTGTTGTGGGTCGGGCCATTGTTGTCCTGGAAACCGTTACCGTAGAATCCGGTATCGTGAAACTGGGACCAGCCCAGTTTACCACCTGCGTACCAGGTGTTATCTTTCGGTGCGGCCTGCGCTACGGTAGCGAAGCCAGCCAGTGCCACTGCAATCGCGATAGCTGTCTTTTTCATTTTTTGCGCCTCATTATCATCCAAAATTCGCCATGAAGTTACAAAAGACCTCACGGTTAAATCCTTCACCCGGGGCGTGACTTGTTGTTAACTATGCTGATACATGCAGCGTAAGCCGATCACCCCTGGCGATGTAAAGTCTACAACTTAGTTCGAAACTTACAAGTGTGAACTCCGTCAGGCATATGAAAAAAAAGGGTTGTGTACACAACATTTAACAAATATGGTTGATTTTTGTTCGCCCAATAAACCCGCGAAACCGCATCAGACAGGCATTCCGGTATAAATGACCCTGTTCTGAAAATGACATTATTGTAAGCAAAAAAAATTCCAGGATTAATCCTAATTTAGCTTAATGGTACAAATTAGAGTGAATTTTTAGCCCGCTGAGTTGTCTCCCAGGCTGGTTTGCATTTCCAACCGGTCGCATGATAAACCCCATTGCATGACCTTCTTGCGCCGCGATAACCAGGCGTTCATGTTCTTCTGCCGTGAGTTCATCTGCCAGCCAGCCGATCACCACACTGTAATTACCCGTACTGAGTGCGCGGATCATCGACTCTACGGTATTGTAAGGGGACAGCTGGCTAATCTGCATAACCTTAGACAGCGGTAGACCGGAAGACTGAACCCATTCACGACTCAATTTCTGCTTCGGCGTAAGCCAGAGCTGCCAGCGGGACTGCTGGCCAAGCTGCTGCAATAAAGGGAGCAGGAGTAATTGCGTCATCATAGGCTGATCTTCGCGGTAGACAATTTCACTGATCAGCCCGCTGGCCGGTTGTTCGGCGACGTCATGAGAAGGATGACGTACTGAAGCAGAAGTCAGTGATGAACGATTTGCGTAAGCTGAAGTAAACATAGTCTATCCCGCCTGTAGGTTACTGTATGAATATACAGTATATCCAGCAGGAGAAAAGATCAACCTCATTTATCACTTCATTGGTTGAAAATTGTACATGATTTTTGTCGATTCTGCGCCAGCGGGCTCCGGGGGCAGGGGGGATGCATCTATTCTGATCGATAAATGACGTGAGCAATTGTTGGCCATCCGGCGCATGCGCGCAGTTGCTTCGCCCGTGTTTGTTATACAGAACGCGAAACTATTCACTCATATCCCGGTGAACAGGGAATGCGTATTTATTGCTTATATATTTAGCATTTCCAGCGGGCAGTTTTCTGAAAGCCCCTCGCAAAACGGTGAGTAAATATTGAACAGTGCAAAAATCACCTTGCTGCAATAAACGAAGTCACTTATTTTCTGTATTAGCGGATCCGTTTACAAACAATCTTCTATTTACATGATTAACAAAGGAATAATCATGAAGAAAATTTCATCTTTACGGTTCCATCAATTCCAGGAATGTTTATCTCCACTCGGTAAAATAAGCTGTCGGCCGTTATTTGGCGGCTATAGCCTGGCCATCGAGGATACCGTTTTTGCTATGGTTGCAGAGGGCGAAATCTATCTTAAGGTTTGTGAGCAGAGCGCTGAGTATCGTGTTGTGCATGAGACTCCTCTTCTGACAATGCGGAAAAATGGCCGCCCGGTTTTGCTGAAGTATTATCAGGTTGATGAAACTCTTTGGCGCGACAGCAAAACGCTTTTTAACTTATCGGCGTTGTCGTTACAAAGTGCACGCAATGAAAAGCGACGACAGCTTGCTACCGGAAGGCTAAAAGATCTCCCTAATATCAGCTTTCATATGGAGTTGCTGTTGATTAGCGTTGGCATTATGGATGAAAAAACGCTTCGACAGCTTGGTGCGCAGGAAGTCTGGCTGAAATTACGTGAGTCAAATAAGGCGCTTACGCTGAATATTCTTTACGCGCTGGAGGGGGCTATTGTGGGCGTACATTCTGCGGCGCTCCCGACGCAGCGGCGTCAGGAGCTTAAGGCTTGGGCTGGTATCTAGTTCAAAAGTATCGATGCTTATTCAGGTTGAGCGGCAACCTGTTTTTGCAACCGGCAGATTTCCGGCAGCAGCGCCAGCAGCAGGCCGATTTGCTGTAGCACCAGCGGTTCTTTGCTATCTGCACGGGGCTCAAGGTGTTGAATCCGGGACTGCAAACTATTGAGCGCTTGTTGCACCCGATGTTCGTCAGCAGGCGTGTGGTGCAGCGCATCATCAACATAGCAGACGGCATCATCAAGCAGAGCCAGAATATCCGGAGTTGTGAGTTGTTCCCGATGCGCGCCCAGCGCTGAAATATAGCTGGTAAACGTATGGTTCAGACAAAGCAGGCGGAATGCCGTTTCGCGCATCGCCGAGTTGGCCCGCGGTTCTGTCGACAGGTTCGATACCACCGAGGCAAGTTCACCATCCCGGCTGTGTGCATCTCGACGGGCAACGCGGTATGCCAGACGGTTATCGCGTCCCTGGTGATACTGCTCAAGAATAGCATCCAGGTACCGGCAGTTAGCATTGATTGCCTGGTCCAGCATTCGTGGCAGATTGCGGAACTTCCAGTCGGGCCAGATAAAGCTCACGGCGGCCCAGGCGATAGCACAACCAATCAGCGTATCGAAAATGCGCGGTAAAGCGACCTCGAAACCTTCCCCTAACAGGTTAAAGCATAGCAATACCAGTAGGGTAATAAACATCGTCGCGTGGGCATACTGTACGTTGCGAAACGCAAAGAACAGGACGCCGGTCAGGACGATGAGCAGCAGCTGGCCTTCAACCGATGGTACCAGGAGCAATATCGGCAGGCCGATAGCCACTCCGATCAGGGTACCGATAATCCTCAGGGCTAAGCGGTGACGCGTCGCGTTATAGTTCGGCTGACAGACGAACAGACTGGTCAGGAGTATCCAGTAGCCGTGATTTAACCCGGTAAACTGGATAAACGCATAGCCGGTACAGAGGACTAACGACATCCTCACCGCATGGCGGAACAGGGCTGATTCCGGCGACATATTGCGGCGAAGTCGCAACCAAATATCACTGAAACTGTTGAGCCTGTCGTCCGCAAGCAGATTTTCGGTCGCATTGTTCGCTGGGGCAATGGTCTGCGCTGACTCAATGGTGGCCAGCTGAGCATCAATAGCGCGGAGATTGTTAAGCAAAAAACCCAGCGCTTTCATCTGCTCTGTTGGTGCACCGCTGGCGCGCACGCGGTCGAGGGCCGCATCAAGATGCATAAATGCCCGTTCGAAATGCGCATCGTGCTGGTAAGGCTCACGTAAAAGAATAGCCCGGGACAATTTCTGACACGCCTGCGCCTGCATCGACAGCATACGCTGGAAGCGGAACATCACATCGCTATAGCGGAAGTGATCGCGTAGCGTTTGGTACTGAATGTGCGACGAGCTGGCGCGTTCGTGAATATCCTGAGCAACAAAATAGTATTGCAGCGTTCGGCGGGTGCCGCGCTGGCCGCGGTCGCCACGCAGGCGCGTCAGCAAAGAGGCCTTGGTCTGGTTGAGCGTCGTTACCAGTTGACCATTGGCAATGGCTAAATCATATAGCGGTGCCTGACTCTCATCTTCAATGTCCGGGTCAAACAGCCGAGATTTCAGCTCCAGATAACGAGCCAGCTGTTCATAGCTGCGCGCAAGGTTATCCTGGAGAGGGCGAATCGGGAAAATCAGGTGTCCGGCGAGCGTGAGCATGTTGTACCAGACGGCGCCGGTTAACAGAAAGATCGGCTGGAGATACCAGCGGTCGTAGAGCGTCGCGCCCAGCATGGTATAAATGGCAATCAATAAAGCGCCAAATGCGATAGTGGCATAGCGCTGCCCCAGACCGCCGAGCAAAATAAAGCCGGTAGTTGATACGGTTAACCCGAGGGCAAACAGCCAGGGCCAGGGGAACAACAGTTCCACTGAGGCAGACGCAATAAAAAAACACACCAGCGTGATAGCCAGATTGCGTAACCGTCCGGCCAGACGATCGTCGAGGTCTGTCAATGCTGCGGCAACCACGCCCAGCGTCAGGGGAATGGTCAGTTTAACTTCGCCAAGCCACCACGGAACGGCGGTCGTGCCACAAAGGGCGATAAAAATCCTGGCGTTGTACAGCCAGGCGCTGTTCCATGTATATCGGCGTAGCAGGGGGCTAAGCATGGTTGTATTCCGTCCGGTTACTGAAAGCGGCGACGCGCATTAGCTTCACGCGCTGCACGAGCCGTTTCGACGGAAACCACCCTACGTCCCACCGGCCATAATGCAATGGCGGCAATTTTAAAGTTGGCAATACCGACCGGGATACCGATGATGGTCAGGCATTGCGCAATACCGCTGAAGATATGCATCAGGCACAGCCACCAGCCAAAGAAGATAAACCACAGAATATTCAGAATCGTGCCACCGGCATTCAACAGGCTATTTTTGCCCTGTGGTTCCAGTTCATCGACATGAATCGCTTCGTTTCCGTAAGGCAGAAGGGACAGTCGGGTAATTTCCCAGCATGAGCGAGTTAGCGGCAGGGTGAAGATCAGGATGATGCTGACTAATGTTGCCAGCAGCCAGCCCAGCGTGGTGGCGAAACCGCCAAGGATAAAGTTCAAAATATTCAGAATGGTACGCATAAACCCTCAGTTCAGTGCCGGAGATAATAAGACCTGACCATTGTAACGTTTTTTACGCTGGAGCACCTGGTCGCTGGCGGTTAAACTTAAAAACATCCAACCTGATTGAAATTCGGCATGATATGGAACTTAAAGCGACAACATTGGGCAAGCGCATGGCACAGCATCCTTACGACAGGGTGCAACTGCTTAACGCTGGAGTAAAAGTCTCAGGTGATAACCATGAGTATCTTATACCTTTCAATCAGTTACTGTCAGTTCAATGTAAGCGTGGTCTGGTCTGGGGCGAACTGGAATTCGTGTTGCCGGACAGCAAAGTGGTGCGCTTACATGGCACCGAGTGGAATGAAACGCAGCGCTTTTATCATCATCTGAATACGCTCTGGCAGCAGTGGAGCACGGAGATGAGCGGGATTGCCGCCGAGGTTCTTCGCCAGCAACTGGAGGAGGTTGCCCGTTCCAGCGTCGAAGGCAAATGGCTGACCCGCCAGCAGGTTGCTGACGTTCAGGGAAAAATCCGCCGCGCGCTGACCGGACTGCCGATGCCGACCAGCCGGCTTGATGCCTTCGATAACTGTCGTGAGCTGTGGCGGCAGTGCCAAAGCTGGTTGGCGGATACCGAAGAAGCCCGACTGGCTCATAACCAGGCTTTTACTGAATTAATGCTGGAACAGTACCGCGAATTTTTTGCCAGCGTTGAATCATCACCGCTGAATCCGGCACAGGCCAGGGCGGTGGTTAATGGTGAGCGTTCTTTGCTGGTGCTTGCCGGCGCCGGGAGCGGCAAAACGTCCGTTCTGGTCGCGCGCGCCGGGTGGCTGCTGACGCGAGGTGAAGCCGCTGCCGATCAGATCCTGCTGCTGGCATTTGGCCGCCAGGCGGCTCAGGAGATGGATGAACGCATTCGCGAGCGGTTAGGCTCAGAAGAGATTTCGGCGCGAACCTTCCACTCCCTGGCGCTGCATATTATTCAACAAGGCAGTAAAAAAGTGCCGACTATCAGCACGCTGGAGAGCGATAGCGCAGCCCGTCAGGCGCTGCTGCTGAAAAACTGGCGCCAGCAGTGCCAGGAGAAAAAAGCGCAGGCTAAGGGGTGGCGTCAGTGGCTGGAAGAAGAGATGGGCTGGCAGGTTCCGGACGGTGAATTCTGGCAGGATAAAAAAATACAGCGACGCATGGCCAGTCGCCTCGATCGCTGGGTGAGCCTGATGCGCATGCATGGGGGCTCACAAGCAGAGATGATCGCCGGTGCACCTGAAGAGGTTCGAGATCTGTTCGGCAAGCGCGTTAAGCTGATGGCTCCGTTGCTGAAGGCCTGGAAAACGGCGCTGAAAGACGAAAGCGCTGTTGATTTCTCCGGGCTGATACATCAGGCGATTAATATTCTGGATAAAGGGCGCTTCGTCAGCCCGTGGAAGCATATTCTGGTTGACGAGTTTCAGGATATCTCACCGCAGCGCGCTGCACTGCTTGCCGCGCTGCGTCGGCAGAATACACAGACCACACTGTTTGCCGTTGGTGATGACTGGCAGGCTATTTATCGCTTCAGCGGGGCACAGCTCTCTCTGACGACCGCATTCAATCACTATTTTGGTGAAGGCGATTGCTGTGCCCTGGATACCACCTACCGCTTTAACGGGCGTATTGGTGAGGTGGCGAACGGTTTTATTCAACAAAACCCTCATCAGTTAAGTAAGCCGTTGAACAGCCTGACGGCCGGCGACAAAAAGGCCGTCACCTTGCTGGCCGACGATAAGCTCGACGATCTCCTTGATAAGCTCAGCGGCTACGTAAAACCGGAACAGCGGATTTTATTGCTGGCGCGTTACCATCATTTAAAACCAGAGGCGCTGGAGAAAGCGGCGACGCGTTGGCCGCATTTGCAGCTCGATTTTATGACCATCCACGCCAGCAAAGGGCAACAGGCGGATTATGTCATTATTCTGGGGCTTCAGGAGGGGGATGATGCGTTCCCGGCCCCGGAGCGGGAGTCTGTTATGGAGCAAGCGCTGCTGCCTCAGCCTGAAGATTTCCCGGATGCGGAAGAGCGACGTTTGCTTTATGTCGCCATCACGCGCGCGCGACTTCGCGTTTGGCTGTTGTTCAACAAAACGCGGCCTTCGCCGTTCGTCGGGATGCTAGAGGATCTTGATGTGCCGGTAGCGAGAAAACCGTAATAGCCGGCGGCCAAGCCGCCGGGCAGGATTACTTCAGTCGGTCGGCGAGATAGCGCTGATAATCAGGGATCAGAATATCGAGAGGTTCACCGAAGTGCGGCGACAGAATAATAAAGTCGGCCGTTGAGGCATTGGTGGCTACGGGGATGTTCCAAACCGTTGCCAGGCGCAGCAGTGCTTTGACATCCGGGTCGTGCGGTACGGCGTTGAGCGGATCCCAGAAGAAAATCAGCACATCGATTTTACCTTCTGCGATCAGCGCGCCGACCTGCTGATCGCCGCCCATCGGTCCGCTCAGCATCGCGTTCACCCCAAGCCCCGTTGCGCGGGAGATGAGGTTACCGGTGGTGCCGGTTGCATAGAGTTCGTGCTGAGCCAGCAACGGCTGGTGGCGCGAAACCCATTTCATCAGCATGTCTTTACAGTGATCGTGAGCAACCAGCGCGATATGTTTGCGCGCGGGTAACGTACGTGTCGTCAGTTCCATATTTTCATTCCACATTTTGACCTGCAGACAGATTACTGGAAGTGACTGCTGCTGCAAGCATCCGGGTGAAATTTTTTGACGCATCCGTAAGTTAGGTGAATGGCTCCTTTACCCGGATTAGCTTACACTTGGGCTAAATAGCGGGAGGATAAAATGAAAGAGAACGATATTGCAGGCATTCTGACCTCAACCCGGACTATCGCGCTGGTGGGGGCGAGTGACAAACCGGATCGCCCAAGTTACCGGGTGATGAAGTACCTTCTGGAACAGGGATATCATGTTATCCCGGTATCGCCGAAAGTGGCCGGTACCACGCTGATGGGGCAGAAAGGCTACGCGACCCTTGGCGATGTTCCTGAGAATGTGGATATGGTTGATGTATTCCGCAATTCTGATGCGGCGCTGGGCGTTGCGCAGGAGGCTATCGCGATTGGCGCAAAAACGCTGTGGTTGCAGCTGGGCGTGATTAACGAACAGGCGGCGGTCCTGGCTCGCGAGGCTGGGTTGAATGTGGTGATGGATCGATGCCCGGCAATTGAAATACCCCGCCTCGGACTGGCGAAGTAAATAAAAAACCCCGCGATAGCGGGGTTTTTCACATCAGTTGCGTAACCGCGGCGCCTGCAGCTGTCGGCGAATCGTTCTGGCTAGTTCGTCCATCGACGGCTGTTCCGGATGTTCATCGCTGGCTTCACCGCTCAGCTGCGCTTCCGCGAGATAAGTGTGGATCGGCTGGCCGTCTTCATCTTCCATGACCACATGATACCAGGGAGAGGCGCGCAGTTCGTCATTGGCTGCAATGTCGTCCTCTTCCGGCTCGGCGAGCGAGTATACAGGATCGATATCAACGACCACGCCGAGGTAGCCCAATAGCGTATGGCGAACCTGCTGGCCGATACCGAATTTGCTGGCAATCATAGGCACCTCCTGGGAAACGTTATTACCTGCTATATGCGGGCAATGTTCCGCTTTTCAAGTTACATGATGCGACAGGCAAACCCTTTCAGATACAGCCCTTCCGGGTAGGTTGCAATCACCGGGTGATCCGCAGCCTGACGGAACTGTTCTATAAATTGTACATCACGTCCGGCATCAATTGCGGCATCGGCAATGATTTTCTGAAATAAATCGCCTGGCATTAAACCCGAACAGGAGAAGGTCAGCAGGATCCCGCCGGGATTCAACAGCTGAATCGCCAGCATGTTAATATCTTTATACCCGCGGCAGGCGCCCATCAGCTGATTTTTGTTCTCAACGAACTTTGGCGGATCCATGATGATAACGTCAAATGTCTCTCCCTGATCGCGATACTTACGCAGCAGCTTGAAGACGTCGTCGCGAACAAATTCCGCTTTAGAAAGATCCAGCTTGTTTAGCTCAACGTTTTGTTTCGCAACGTCCAGCGCTTCCTGAGAGGTATCGACGCTGATAACCTGGCTGCACCCGCCCATCAGCGCGGAAACGGCGAAGCCACCGGTATAGGAGAAACAGTTGAGCACGCGTTTGTCGGCGACGTAGCGGCGGGTCGCCAGACGGCTGTCGCGCTGGTCGAGGTAGTAACCGGTTTTGTGCCCACCTTGAATATCGACCAGCAGCTGCATGCCGTGTTCGGTGATAGGCAGCAGCGCAGGTGGCAGTTCGCCGGTCACCGGGCCTTGTGCCAGCTCCAGACCCTCTTTTTTACGTACGGCGACATCGCTGCGATCGTAAATAGAGCAGTCCGGGAACAGGGTTTGCAGTGCGTTGATTATGGGGGCGCGCTGGTACTCGGCACCTGCGCTCAGCAGTTGCAGAACGAAAAAGTTACCAAAGCGATCAATGGTCACACCCGGCAGGCCGTCAGATTCACCGGCAATCAGGCGATAGCTGTCAAGGCCATCGCGGGCAGCCAGCCATTCGCGCCAGGTCTGAGCCTGCTGCAGGCGACGTTCGAAAAAGGCGTTATCGATAGCTTCGTTACGATCGAAGCTCCAGACGCGCGCGCGAATCTGCGAAGAGGGCGACCAGGCGCCACGGGCCAGCCATTTCCCCTGTGAGTCGACAATGTCGATGGTTTCACCGGCACGAGCTTTGCCTTCCATACGGGCAATGGCACCGGAGAAAATCCACGGATGACGACGCAGCAGAGATTTCTCGCGTCCTTTGGATAACACTAAGCGGGGGAAAATGGAATCTGTCATGGAGCTACCTTTAAGCAACGGGAATGTCGGCACCGAAAAATGGCGCGTAGGTTAGCACAAGTGACCGGCACAAGCATCTTTCCGCCTGCGCCGGCAGGTGAGCGTTTCGGCACAAAACGCAGGCGCTTTGGCACAATAAAAATTTTCCCGCGATCTTACAGTGTTTCCTCACCCAACGGAGGAAATTACGATGAAAACAGGAACCCGGTTAGCGGCAATCTTGATCTCGGTTATCAGTACCAGCGTGTCCGCGGCGTCATTTCGCGTGACCAGTAGCGATATGCGTGAGGGAGACAACCTGGCGGTGTCCCAGCTGTTTAATGGTTTTGGCTGTCGCGGTGGTAATGTCTCGCCGCAGTTGGCATGGGAAAATGCGCCAGCGGAAACCCGAAGTTTTGCCGTGACCGCCTACGACCCGGACGCCCCCAGCGGCAGCGGCTGGTGGCACTGGACGGTGGTGAACATTCCTTCTGCCGTTTCCCGTCTGTCGACTGGTGCCGGAGATAAAAATAACGCTAAACTGCCTGCGGGTGCTGTACAGGGGCGAAATGATTTCGGCTACGCAGGGTTTGGCGGGGCATGCCCACCCGCCGGAGATAAGCCTCACCGTTATCACTTCACGGTATGGGCGCTGGATACGCCGACATTACCGATTGATGCCCAGGCCAGCGGCGCGTTAGTGGGCTTTATGCTGCACAGCCATGTTATTGCCAGCGCGCAGTTGACGGCTATGTCAGGACGCTAAACGACAGACAGAGGGCTCTGATGCAGAATATTCACTTTCACCATAATGCGTTATCGGCGGCGGAGATTACCTCCCGGCGATTATATAAGCTGCATCGCGTCCGGCTATTTTCGCCGGCGCTGTGTCGGGTTAATCGTGGAAGTAAGATTATCGTGCAGGGAGCCAGCCAGATGCAGGCCACACCGCAGCAACTGATTATTTTGCCCGCCGATGTCGAGCTTGAGGTGATTAATCAGCCGGACAATGGGCTATTTTGCTCCGACCTGCTCTCGTTGACGGCAGACCTGCTGGCAGATTTTAAAGCGCGCTATATGAGTGAGCCGCAACCCGGCCGGCTGACCTCATTATGTGCACCACTGTCTCCTGAGCTGTCGTTTATGTGGCAAAACGTGTTACAAGCGGTGCGTGGGGGGCTATCAACGGAGCTACAGCATCACCAGACGATGGGGCTGCTGCTGGCGTTGCAGCAGGCGGGATATGCCGGGCCGTTGTTGACCGAAAGGCAGCAGGATCTGACCAGCCAGGTACGACAAATCATTATGCTGTCGCCAGCAGATACGTGGAGCGTTCCCCGGGTAGCCAAAATGTTGTTTGTGGGCGAATCGACGCTACGTCGCCGCCTGCAGCAGGAATCGCAAAGCTTTCGCCTGATTGTAGAAGAGGTGCGAATGGCGTATGCCTTAGGCCAGTTGCAATCCACCTCTTTGCCGATAGGCGAGATCGCCCTGAACAGTGGCTATCAGTCCGGGTCACGCTTTACCGCGCGTTTTCGTCAGCATTACGGGCTGTTGCCAAAGCATGTACGCTGACGAAAATTTGCTATCCTCTGCATCAGAGCAGGCCAAAAAAGGAGAGCAACGATGGCGACAATCTGCACAATGGCATGGGTGTATGGTTCGGTTCAGGGCGTGGGGTTTCGTTACTCGACGCAGCGGGAAGCGCTACGACTGGGGCTGACGGGGTACGCTCGTAATCTTGATGATGGCAGCGTGGAAGTGCTGGCCTGTGGAGAGGCAGACCAGGTCGCGGCACTTATCGCCTGGCTGAAAGCCGGCGGGCCGCGTAGCGCACGGGTAGACAGGGTAAATACCGAGCCCCATCAGCCCACCAGAGAATGGCAAAAATTTGCCATTCTCTATTAGATGCACTTTACCGGTTTAGGCAGGCCGGCAATTTTTGTGGCCTGTTTGGCGGGACCTTTCGGGAACAGGCGATACAGATAGCGGCTGTTGCCTTTCTCTTCGCCAAATTTATTCGCCATCGCCTTCACTAACATGCGAATAGCCGGCGATGTGTTAAATTCCAGATAAAATTCGCGTACAAAGCGCACCACTTCCCAGTGCTCAACGGAAAGGGTAATACCTTCCTGCCCGGCGATAACCTCCGCCATGGCTTCATTCCACTGTGTGGTATCTTTCAGATAGCCTTCGCTATCGGTCTCAATTTCGTTGCCTTCAAAGATAAACATAATTCTTCACATACCAGTCCAGACTGGCGGCAGTGTAGCAAAAAATAAGGCCCCGCATAAGCGGGGCCTGAGTGGACAATGGGAGAGGTTAGTCTCTGCTTGCGAAGCCAAGGATGCTCAGCAGGCTGATGAAGATATTGTACAGCGACACGTACAGGCTGACGGTCGCGCGGATGTAGTTGGTCTCACCGCCGCGGATGATATTGCTGGTTTCAAACAGGATTGCGCCTGAAGAAATCAGGATAAACACCGCGCTGATAGCCAGGTGCAGGGCAGGCAGCTGCAGGAAGATATTCGCGACCATACCGACCAGAACCACCACAACGCCGGCCATCAGCATACCGCCGAGGAAGGACATGTCTTTACGGGTGGTCAGCACGTAGGCCGAACAGCAGAAGAACACCAGCGCGGTACCGCCCAGCGCCATGCCAATCAGATCACCCATGCCCGCAGACAGATAGGCGTTGAGCATCGGCCCAAGGATATAACCCAGGAAGCCGGTAAAGGCGAATGCCGCCAGAATACCTGTCGGTTTATTGGCCAGCTTGTAGGTCAGGAACATCAGACCGTACATACCCACCAGCGTCAGAATCAGTCCCGGAGAAGGCAGCATCAGCACCGTGCTGGCCGTCGCCGTAATGGCGGAAAATGCCAGCGTCAGGCTGAGAAGAAAATAGGTGTTCCGCAGAACTTTATGCGTACTGAGCAGCGATGAACGGTCACGCGACGACGTAATAATACGATCCATGAGTCACTCTCTTATGACAGATGTAATTAATAATGAAGCATAAAAAAACCACGACGGAAGCCATAGTGCTTTTACCCATCTTTACTTAGACCCCAGCGGAATCACGCAGCATATTATTCTAATAAATGATGGCAGGGTGGTGCGTTTGTGCGTTTGGCGTCAGGAACCAGATCGGAATCTGATAGGTTACTGAAAAATATTGCGTTATCGACATTCTGTGGCTAAGTGTGGAGAGGGTACAAACGAAGCGTAATAAAGGCAAGGGATATGAAATCACAAAAATACAATCACATCACACAAACATTGCTGGCCCTCGGTTTACTCTGCACAACTGCCGCGGCATTTGCCGCACAGGTTCCTGCGGGTACGGTGCTGGCAGAGAAGCAGGAGCTGGTCAGGAATAACGGTAGCGAGCCGGCATCGCTGGATCCACACAAGGTTGAGAGTGATGTGGAGTTTAACATCATCAGCGATCTTTTCGAGGGACTGGTGAGCGTCTCACCGAAAGGTGAAATTCAGCCGCGGCTGGCGGAGAAGTGGGAAAATAAAGATAACACCGTCTGGACGTTCCATTTACGCCCGGGCATTACCTGGTCTGACGGTACCGCTATTACCGCGCAGGATATTGTCTGGAGCTGGCAGCGTCTGGTGTCGCCTGTTACGGCATCACCTTATGCCAGCTATCCGGGAAATATGCATATAGTGAACGCGCAGGAGATCGCACAAGGGAAAAAGGCGCCGGAGACGCTGGGCGTGAAGGCTGTCGATGACGCGACGCTTGAGGTGACATTAACGCAGCCGAATGCGGCGTTTTTAGCCATGTTGGCGCACCCGTCTTTGGTCCCGGTGGATAAGGTACTGGTAACTCGTTTTGGCGAGCAGTGGACCAAACCGGAGCATATCGTCACCAGCGGTCCGTATAAGCTCTCCGCGTGGGTCGTTAACGAACGCATCGTCGCCGAGCGTAACCCGCGCTACTGGGACAACGCGCATACGGTTATCAACAAAGTGACCTATTTGCCGATCCATTCCGAAGCAGCGGATGTTAACCGCTATAAAGCAGGTGAAATCGATATTGTTTATACGGTACCGATTAACCAGTTTGCTTTGCTTAAAAAAACCATGGGCGATCAGCTGGACGTTTCGCCGCAGCTGGCAACGTATTATTACGAGTTCAACACCACCCGACCGCCGTTTAACGATCCGCGCGTCCGGCTGGCGCTGAATATGGCGCTGGATAAAGACATCATCGCTGAAAAAGTATTAGGGCAGGGGCAGCGTCCGGCGTGGCTGATTAGCCAGCCTGATATTGGCGGCGTGAAACTGCAAAACCCGGATTACGCCAGCTGGCCACGCGATAAGCGTATTGCTGAGGCCAAAAAGCTGCTGAGTGAAGCGGGGTACTCTGATAGCCATCCGCTGGTGTTTAATCTGCTGTACAACACGTCGGAGTCACATCAGCGCGTGGCGATAGCTGCCAGTTCGATGTGGAAGAAAAACCTGGGCGTTGAGGCGAAGTTGCAAAACCAGGAGTGGAAGACGATGCTCGACACCATGCACACGCATAATTTTGACGCAGTGCGCTATGCCTGGATTGCCGATTACGACGATGCCGCCACGTTCCTGAATAACTTCCGCACCGGCGATAGTGAAAATACCAGCCAGTACAGCAATCCTGCCTATGATGAAGCCTTAAAGAATGCCGCCAAAGCGCCGGATGTGGCTGCGCGCGGTAAGTACTACCAGCAGGCAGAGGATCTTCTGGGGAAAGATGTTCCGGCGGTTCCGGTGTATCACTATGTTCGTACGCACCTGGTGAAGCCGTGGGTGGGGGGATTTACGCCTGATAAGCTGGGATACTATTTCACGAAAGACATGTACATCAAAAAACATTAACCGGAGTCAGCCCGATTGGCGTTGATTTTTTGCGCGAACTGCCTGTATTTCAGACGAATAATGCATTTTTGGTTGTTTTTAAGGCGGTTGAACAAAATCGGGCTTTACAGGCTACGTCGAGGTGTTTATAGTGCGCCCCATACCGGAAGCGTGGCCGAGCGGTTGAAGGCACCGGTCTTGAAAACCGGCGACCCGAAAGGGTTCTAGAGTTCGAATCTCTACGCTTCCGCCAAATATAAACCCCAAGCTATTTAATAGCTTGGGGTTTTTCGTTTTATACAGTTTCTGTTGTGCCATTTGTTGTGCCATTTCTCTTTAGCTTGGATTGTTCTAGGCTAGCTTGTATTGGATGAAGAATGAGTTTTTCGCTACGTGCTGATGCATCCTCGAATAGGCTCCGGCGATGATTATGTCCATCCTTTCAACGAACCCTTATTGACTGAAGTTATTATGCGAGATCATACGATCTTCAGCATTTTTAGGTGTAAGCACACCTGTTTTAGTTCCACGCACTTTTTGAGAGTTCCGGTTTTTCCGTCATTAGCCGGTACTCTTCCGGTGTCAGGTTATTCAGGGATTCATGAGGCCGCTCGCTGTTATATTCCGTCAGCCAGCGCTCTGTGATTTCCCGTGCTTCATTCAGGGTTCTGAACAGATAAAAATCCAGAATTTCTGTCCGGTACGTCCGGTTAAAACGCTCGATGAAGGCATTCTGTGTCGGCTTGCCTGGCCTTATAAATTCCAGCATCACACCATGTTCCTCAGCCCATTGTGCCAGCGCCAGTGAGACCAGTTCGGGTCCGTTGTCCATCCGCATCTTCAGCGGGTAGCCCCGGTTTGCCACGATCCTGTCCAGCACTCTGACCACCCGCTGCGCCGGGATATTCAGGTCGATTTCTATGGCGAGAGCCTCGCGGTTAAAGTCATCAACCACATTGAAGGTCCGGAAGCGTCTGCCACACACCAGCGCATCGTGCATAAAATCGATGGACCAGCTCTGGTTCAGCGCTTCTGGCGTCACCAGTGGTGCCGGATTGCGTACAGGCAGCCGCTGCTTTCCCTTGCGGCGAAAATTCAGTTTCAGAAGACAGTAAATGCGATGAACGCGTTTATGGTTCCAGGCGTTACCCTGCCTGCGCAGCAACTGGAACAGCTTCTTAAAACCATACCGCGGGTAGCGCTCTGCCAGCTCAGTCAGTACCTGGATCACCGGTTCATCACGCCGGGTATCGGGCTGGTAAAAATACACCGTCCTGCTCAGCGATAACGTCCTGCAGGCCTGTCGTAAACTCATGGCAAATTGCGCCGTCAGATAGCTGACGAGTTCACGCTTTATCGCTGGTTTTAAAGCTTTTTTTCGATAACGTCTTTAAGTGCCCGGCATTCAAGACTCAGATCGGCAAACATCTGTTTGAGGCGACGGTTTTCATCTTCAAGGTCTTTCATCTTTTTGATATCAGAGGCTTCCATCCCGCCAAACTTCGCTTTCCAGTTGTAGTACGAGGCTTCGGAAATACCGGCTTCACGGCAGACATCCTTGACGGTACGTCCGGCTTCTACGGACTTCAGAACGGCGATGATCTGGTGCTCGGTGAATCGGGCTTTACGCATGATGATCTCCTCAGAGGACATAATCAGTATGTCGGAAGATCTCTAAAAGTGAATGGTGCGGATTGCTGGGATGCTTACAATTTAGCTTGTCCGCTTTGTGCCAAAGGCGGAAATCGTTATTTCAACGTAAATTCATTATTGAGGAAGGTTACCAGAACATTAGAAAATTTCTCAAGTCCAGTTCTACACCGAGGTATCAGGCAAACGTATACGCAGTGATTTGCCCCCACGTTTAAGAACAACCGTCAGTTACTACTACCTTCATTGATCACAGTAAACGATCCCCATCGGGGCATTTCACGCCCCGGCATGGCATAATAAACCGATACTGTACGGTGTAGTTATGTTTAAGCAGCGCTTTAAAATCAGCTAAGGGTTCAACATGAAGGTACTGACGCAAGCGCGCCGCCAGGGGATTGTCGCTGCCGCCGCGGAGGTGTTTACGGAGATAGGTTACGAACGCGCTTCCATGGATGAAGTGGCCAGACGTGCCGGTGGCTCCAAGGCCACGCTCTATAAATACTTCTCCTCAAAAGAGGCGTTGTTTGAAACGGTTGTGCGCGACTGCAGCGCCCGGTTTCTTACCGAAGCGGCAAGCGGGCTGACTCAGCCGGAAAACCAGCACTTATCTCTGGAACAGAAACTGGTCCGCTTTGGTGAAGATATGCTGCGGGTAGTGACATGCGATAACCAGGCCCTGCAAATCTATCGTGTCGTGCTGGGCGAAGCCGCGCATTCCGATATCGGGCAACTGTTTCTGGAGTCCGGCATCCGCCAAAGCATGGAGACGTTGGCTCAGGAAATGAACGCGGCAATGGAACGAGGTGAACTGGCGCCGTCGGACCCGATGCTGCGGGCGATCCAGTTTACCTCATTGATCAAAGCAGAAAGCGAGATCCTGTTTTTCATGCGTCAGATGCCTGACTTCACGCAGGAAAAAGTCAGCGACATGGTCATGAATGGGGTGCGAATGTTTCTTGATGGCGCCGTTAAAAAGCCGGTTTAACGGACACCTGTTGACCGGGTTCACGGCCTCGAACCCGGTTTTTATCGTATCAAATCAGGGGACATGTGGCGCTGCCCGTCGCTAGCCACTGCGCGGCGGTCTCGCCTGTCTGGCTTGCCAGGCGCTCAACCACGCGTTGCCAGGCGGCAAACATCTGTGCCGAATCGCCGGAGACGCTTTGCGTAAGGTGACTTCTACACACCAGTCGGCGGTTTTCATTCCCTTGCTGTGTGGATAAGCTCCAGTCAGCATCCAGGCTGACGGCTTTGCCGGGCCAGCTATCAAAACGGCGAACCTGCAACTGCACCCGTACCACCGGTTTGCTGTTATCACGCGCGATCCCTGCCACATCCACGGTGTTGAGCTGCTGCGTCATATTGAGGGACAGCGCCGTCTGTAGCTCATCGCCCAATGGACTTAACCAGCGATCGTTGTCCAGAACCACCATGCGGCTGTTGTTCTGACGGACCACCACTTGTTGGCTATCCAGTTGGGCCGGAACACCGACGGGCAGCACTGCTATCACAAATCCTGGTGGGTCGACGGCGTGGGAACCTGGGTCAGCGCTGACCAGCGTATGGTAACGTACCTGGGGAGATGAACAGCCAGCAAGCGCGCAGGTGACGCCGATGATCAGACACACAGCCGCTTTCATGGCCGCTCTCCTTCTTTGAGTGGACGGGGAGCATCCAGCGACGCGTCAGCCGCGCGACCTTGCAATAACGATTCCGGGTGGCGGTCCAGCTGGCTGGTCAGGCTGCGCACGGCCCGTAGCGTTCGCGTGGTTTCCTGTAAGGCCTGCAACAGGTTAATCACCAGAGGAGAATCTTCCGCCAGCAGGTTTTGTACGTCTTGTGTCGCTCGCTGCGTTTGTTGCATCAGGCGGTTGGCGGCAGGCAGAGATTGACCGTTCACCAAACGCAATGTTGTATTCAATTCTACCAGCGTGTTATTCATGTTACTTCCGATTTGATCTAGCGGCATTTTATTGATCTTTCTGGCAATATTCGTTATCTGATCCTGCAGTATGGTCAGTCCGCCATTAACGGTAGGCAGTTCAATCGGGCGTTTCGTCACATCAAATTTCACCTTTGGCGCATCCGGGATAAAATCGAGTGAGATATAAAGTTGCCCCGTCAGCAGACTGCTGGACGTGGCCTGTGCCCGCAGCCCATGCGCGATCATCTCGCGAGTGAAAATGACCGTATTGAGGTCAGTGTCGCCCGTCGGTTCGGGGAGTTTTTCGAGCACATGGCCCATCCGTGAGGGATAGACATCAATATCCACGATGGTCGGAAAGCGGTATCCCTTGGGGTTATAGTCGAGTTCGACGGAGGCAACACGCCCAATCCGCACGCTGGAAAACTCAACCGGGGCGCCCACGTTCAGGCCATGTAAGGTGTGTTCAAAACGCAGTTGAAAGCGTACCGGCGGCCCGTCCGCAGGCGCCATCGCGGTTTCCTCATCCGCTGCCAGCTTGTAACGGGTTTGCTTATGGATCACGCCCTGAGTCGGGTTCTCCGGGCTGGAGAAGGCGATGCCCCCGGCCATGATGGCGGCAACGGTCTGGGTTTTAAGCTGAAAACCGTCGCTGCCGACCGACAGATCTACGCCACTGGCATTCCAGAAGCGCGAATCCGCAGTGACCAGGCGGTCATAGGGGGCATCAATAAAGATGTTGAGATCGATCCCTCTGCCATCTTTACGTAACTGGTAGGACGTTATCCGTCCGACCGGAATGCGGCGATAGTAGACCGGCGCGTTAATATCCAGCGAGCCAAGGTCGTCTGCTTCCAGAAAAAACTGGCTACCCGCCATGTCGTTGACAATAGCCGGAGGCGTTTCCATGCCGGTGAACCGATATCGGCTCTCCTCGGATTTCCCTCTGTCCGCCCCGATATAAGCCCCTGACAACAGCGTATCAATGCCGCTAACGCCGCTCAGCCCGACTCGTGGCCTCACCACCCAGAACCGGGTGTCGGCGCGCGCCAGATTCTGGGCGTTCCGGCCAAGAGCAACCCGCACGAGTACCTGTGCATTATCGGGGCTAAGGGTTATCTCCTTAACTATCCCTACGGTGACATCTTTATATTTCACCGCGGTTTTACCCGCTTCGAGGCCTGCTGCGCTACGAAATGCAATAACAACCTCAGGCCCGATGGTTAAGCGCGCCTGGATAACCATCGATATCGCGACAACAAATGCGACAGCGGGGAGCAGCCAGATCAGGGCATTGCGCCAGCGCCCGTAATGAAAAAGAGGGGTACCCGAAACAGGACGCTTCATTGCTTGTCTTCCCATAGTGTTTTTGGTTTAAAACTCAGCGCACACAGCATGGTCAAGATAACCACCAGGGCGAAAAACAGGATCCCGACACGAGGTTCGGCTTCACTTAGTGGACGAAACCGGAGCAGGCCACACACCACGGCTACCACAACAACATCCAGCATTGACCAACAGCCAATCCACTCGGTCAGCCGGTAAAGTCGCGTTCGTTCGCGCCTGGCCCAGCGGCTGTGGTGGGATGCAGAGATCAGCAGAACACCCAGCGACAAAAATTTCAGGCACGGTACCATCACGCTGGCGATAAAGATGATCGCCGCAATGCCCCATGAACCGCTTTGCCAGAAGGCAACAATTCCAGAGAGGATGGTGCTTTCGCTGCCATGGCCGAGCAGCGTGGTGTACATCACCGGCAAAATATTGGCGGGCAGATACAGGATCACGGAGGTTAAAAGCAGTGCCCAGCTCAGATGTTGGTGCCCAGGCTGGTGGTCAGGCAGCATCGTCTGACAGCGAGGACATTTTCTGTCATGGTCAGACGTTGTGTCGTCAGCACACACCAGGCCACAGAGCGTGCAACGGCACATCTGCATCTGGCGGGCAAAAGGTGCCTTAATGGTCACGGTTTTTCTCCTCGAACGACAGCAGATCCCACAGTGGATACAGATCGTGACTGTTGATGAAGACAGTCAGCGTGCAGGAGAGGGCCAGTGCCCAACCACCGGGCCCCACGGCGACGTCCAGCAGTGACGATAGCTTTATCCCGGCAATCAGAAATCCCAACATGCCAACTTCTACCATGCTCCAGGGATGCAGCCACTTGAGCGCCCGCATGGTGAAGATAAACCCCGGTGCCGGGCGTGCGAAATGCGCAAAGCTTAGTAGCCATGCCGTTAGTACTGTCTGTAAGAAAGGGGCGACCAGTAGAAGAAACACGGTACCAATCGCCATCACGGGGTTGCCGCCATCGACAGTCAGCGCCCAGGGCACACTCCACAACGTGGCATTGTTCACCATCCCGTGAAACCCGACGGAGATCACCGGAAAAAGGGCGGCGATCACCAAAGCCACGGCCGCCGTTATTATCAGGGGCAGTAGATGGCCTGGCACACGCCGCTTGCCACGCCATAGCACGGCGTGACAACGCTGACAGCGTGCAATTTCACCCGACACGCAGGGCAATGTCTGGTAGACACTATCGCAATGCGGGCAGATAGTCAGATGTGGGAATGTCTTCATAGCACCGGATCGCCAGGAGATGATTCATAGTGAAAATGACAACCGGTTTCGGCTGCATACGTGTCTGTTAGGCTACCGGAGCAACGTCGCCAGTTCTTCTGCACCCTTTTCAATACCCACTTCAGCGGCGCTCAGCGAGCCGATGCTGGCAGAGATATTCATCGCATTCGGATACTGTCTGGCGACGTAAGCTTTCAACAGATCGTGGCTGTTTGCGTCATAAATTTCGACGGCATAATCCACAGAACCGCTCATCAGTCCCTGGCCTCCGCGCATCGATTGCACGATGTTATATGGCCCACCCGCCAGATCGAATTTAGTAAAGGTACCTACCACCTGGGGTGTGGTATCTGCGCCGGTCAAGGTCAACTTCAGTCGCAGGGTGTTCGCCGCAGGGGAGGCGACCTCTTTAAACCGGGGGCTTAATGTTTTGCTGAACTGTTCCTGCATGTGGGTGGCGAGTTGCTGGCGATCGGCCTGCGCCATATCGTCAAACTGTCCATCGTGACCCTGATAAATTTTTACCGGGTCAATAATAATGCTGTCGTACTTGCGCCAGTCGACGAGGGGCGAATAACGATAGGGCATGCGATCGGCATTATCATCGGTGTTTGCGGTCAACTTTGACGCCGAATCGATGCCACTGTAACGCAGGGGCTCCTTACCCGCACATCCCACCAACAGCAGGGGGACAGCGATAGCCGTCAGCCCACCGATTTGCCTTAACGTCTTCATGTGCAGATCCTTTCGTTGTGGTTAAGGGCCGCGCGTATCAGCAAGCCCACAATAGACACTGTGATGTTCACTCTTATGTGAACTGTACGGTTTAGTTTTGATCGCATGTATAAGCGTGTCAACTTAATTGTCTGCTGAAACTATTCCGTCTGGAACGATGGCTGAGAGTGAAGAACGGTCGGTTCTGAAGGGGGAGGGTGAGCTATCGCGAAGGCGCTAGTCGCCTGCTGTCACTGCACATTGTGGATATTGATTGGTAAGAATCGTTAAGAAGCTGCCGCCCCTTAATTTTTCTTATTAAGGGGCGGCGCAGGCGTCATCCGGCATGTTTATTGATTGACGCCGATAATGTTGTGCTCTGGGCCATAGGGGAACCGGGTGATGTTCTCTGCTGCTGTTTCGGTGACAACCAGGATATCGTGTTCGCGATAACCGCCGTGGCCCGGCATGCTCTCTGGCAACATGATCATCGGTTCCATCGAGACAACCATTCCCGGTGCCAAAACGGTCTCAATGTCCTCACGTAATTCTAAACCGGCTTCGCGACCATAATAGTGGCTCAGTACGCCGAAGGAGTGACCATAGCCAAAAGTCCGATACTGTAGCAGGTCATGTTCGCGATAAATCTCGTTGAGCGAGGCGGCGATATCGCAACAGCGTGCGCCTGGGCGGATTAGCGCCTGGCCACGCCGATGTACCTCACAGTTGATCTCCCAGTGACGTAATTGCTCATCGCTGGGGTGACCGAGGAACAGCGTTCGTTCCAGTGCGGTATAGTAGCCGGCAATCATTGGAAAACAGTTCAGCGATAAAATATCCCCTTGCTTCAGGCGACGGGTGGTCACCGGATGGTGGGCACCGTCGGTATTCAGGCCAGACTGAAACCACGTCCAGGTATCGCGCAATTCAACATGCGGCAGGCGCTTGGCAATTTCCCGGGTCATCGCCGAGGTGGCCGCGAGGGCGACTTCATACTCCGGAACATCCTCGGCAATTGCCTCGACGCATGCCTCGCCGCCGAGGTCGGCGACCTGAGTGCCAATTTTAATCAGCGCGATCTCTTCAGCGGACTTAATCATGCGCATACGCATCGTTGCCGGGGCGATATCAATAAACGCCGACTGGGATAAGTAATGGCAAAATTTAGCGCGCTGTTCGAACGTCACATGGTCGCCTTCAAGGGCAATTCGCCGGCTATCATCAGGTACTACTTTGCGCACTGCCCGGTAATAATTATCACGCTGCCAGTCCGTGTAAACGATATTTGCGCCATAGCTGCGGCGCCATCCCTGACCCCCATCGATATTGGTGGTAATTAAAAATGACTGGCTCGGTGTCACCACCAGGGCATACTGGCGACCAAAGCTACAGTATAAAAAGTCAGCATAATAATTAATATTATGAATCGAGGTTAAAATAACTGCATCAATACTATCTGCTGCCATGGCGGCGCGTAAACCTGACAGTCGACGCTGCATTTCATGGGTGCTGAACGTTCCTTTGACTTTTTGTCCATTAGCTAATTCAATAATATCTGGCATGCTCATAATAAACTCCGTCGTTGATAATGGCGTGTTGCCATCATCTGGAAAACGATATCTTGCGACAAACGGAGATTATTAATTTGCCGTCATTAGCCGGCCTTATGCAGCGTATATTCACCGAGGATTTGCATTCTCTCTGTAATATGACGCGCGGTTTCCTCTGTCAGCCAGTCAATCAACGCCTGAACGCGTGGCCGTTTCTCATTATTGCGCGGACAGGTTAACCATACCTGTCCGTCTTCGACGATATCGGTAAACGGGCGTATCAGCGCGCCATTGCGAACTTCCGCCGCGCACAAAGAGTGACGGCTTAAGGCGACTCCTTGCCCAGCGCAGGCAGCCTGGAGTACGAGGTCGGCACGGGAAAATCCGCTCCCGGGCTCGACATCCAGGTCATAGAGCCCGAGGCGGGCAAAATAAGAGCGCCAGTGGGTGCTATAGGCATTTTGCGGCATGGAATCATGCAGCAAGCGTAACCCGCAGAGGTCGCTGTAGTTTTTAATCGGCCGGGTTTTCATTAGCTCCGGGCTGATCACGGGATAGATCACATCGTTGAATAAGTGTCGTTGAATCAAATTTTTATCGTCAACCCAGTACGGAGTAATGGCGATATCGACCGCATCAGATTTAAAGCTGGCGGGCGTCATATCGGCATCAATTTCCAGACTGATAGGGTATTGCTCATAAAACTGATGCAATCGGGGAAGCAGCCATTTGGTGGCAAAGGAGGGCATAACCCGAATCTTTATGGTGCCCTCAAGAGTTTCTTCACCGGTTTGGTGCAGGGTGGTTTCGAGGATGGTAAATGCCTGGCGCACCCCGATAAACAGCTGTTCACCCTGCGAGGTTAAGCGTAGCCCTGCGGGAGTCCGGTGAAAGACCAGGTAACCTAGCTGTTGTTCAAGCGATTGAATTTTTTGGCTTACTGCACTCTGTGTAAGAAAAAGATCCTGCGCGGCGCGGGTAAAACTGAGATGACGTGCTGCGGCATCAAAGTAGCGCAAACCGTCCAGGGACGGCAAACCAGGTTTACGTTGCATCATCGGTTTCTCTGTTGCAAATAACCTGCAATAAGCACTATTCATGCCAAAGGCACCATTAGCCGTGCTAATAGTTATCAGTTAGAAACCACCGTTTGTCGCCGCTCAGCGAATGCATAAATACTATCAGCGTCATTCAAATTCGCGGAGAAACCCTCATGAAAAATAAACTGTGGCTGTTACTGTCAATGTCTGCCTTACAACTTTCACCATTATTTATACCTGCCGCCCAGGCCGATTTACTGGATGATATTAAGCAAAAAAAAGAAATAGTGATTGCCACTGAAGCGCGCTATGCCCCTTTTGAAATGCTTGAAGATGGCAAAATAGTTGGCCTGGGAAAGGATATTCTCACGGAAGTCATGAAAGGTTTGCCCGGCGTGAAAGTGGTTCAGCTGGATATTCCATTTCAGGGGATTTTACCTGGCCTGGAAAGTAAACGATTCGACTTTGTGGCAACTTCTTTAACCATTACCCGCGATCGTGAAGCCAAATTCGCCTTTACCGCTCCCTTTTCCGACGCCAGCGTGGCCATTCTGAAACGCAAAGGGGATAGCCGCATTAATAGCGCCAAAGATCTCCAGGGCATGATTGTCGCCAGTCAGGCCGGGGCGCCGCAAATCGCCGTGCTAAAAGAGTATGAAGCATCGGTGCTTAAACCCACCACCGGTCACGGCGTTAAAGAAATAAAAGCCTTTATTGATTATAACGAAGCCTACGCGGCATTGGCGGCGCACCGCGTTGATGCGGTTGTGCAATCGCTGCCGAATCTCGCGCCGTTGGTGAAGACCCGTGGTGATACGTTTGAAATTGTACGTCCGCCATTTGGCCCGGCCACCTGGTATGCATGGGCTGGAAGAAAAGATGCGGATAGCGCCTCACTGGTCAAATTTATCAGCGACGGCATTGTGCAGTTGAATAAATCGGGAAAACTGGCGCAGCTACAGACGAAATGGCTGGGATTTTCTATGGCCGTTCCTGAGCAAGTTCCGACCCCGGCAAACTAATTTGATGGATACTGGAGGGCAATATGTTTGATATTTCTGTGGTGTTTCCCTATTTCCCTCAGTTACTAATCGGCGTGCTCAGTACTCTGGCGGTATCGCTGAGCGCGATTGTCATAGGATTGATCTTCGGTTGGTTAATCTGTCTGGGATTAAACTCTCCGCAGCGTCTGGTGCGCTGTTTTTGCAAAACCTATGTCAGTTTTTACCGTGGCACGCCGTTACTGGTCCAGTTGATATTAATATTTTATGCTTTGCCGGCAGTGGGGGTTACGCTCTCGCCATTGCTGGCGGCGGTTGTGGCCCTCTCATTAAATACCGCTGCCTTTCAGGGGGAGATTCTTCGGGCTGGTTTTAAAATGTTGTCCAAAGGCCAAGTGGAAGCGGCGCGAGATTTTGGTTTTTCAGTGGTGCAAACTCTGTTTTATATTCAGATGCCGCAGGTTTTACGCACCATGATGCCGGCATTGATTAATGAAACTATCGATATTATCAAAAATTCAGCACTGGTCTCGGTCGTGGCAGTCCATGAGCTAATGAGAGTGACTCAAACCCTGGCCTCCACCACCTATCGGCCGCTGGAGTTTTACACGGCATCCGGGCTGCTTTATTTCCTGACCTCGTGGGGGCTGAGTATCGTTGGCGCCAGACTGGAGAAAAAACGCTCATCTTCGGCTCAAAGGGTGTTAGCACAATGAATCTTGAGATACTGATTACTTATAAAGATGCCATCGCCTCCGGTATATTTATGACCCTAAAAATGAGCCTCGGCGGTATTCTGCTGGGGCTGGCGATAGGTCTCTGTTTTTTTCTCCTCGAAAGACAGAAGCCGGCGCTATTCAATGTGATATATCATGCATGGATTAATATATTTCGCGGCACGCCGTTACTGGTGCAGCTCTTTTTAGTCTTTTATGGTGGGCCCTATATTGGTATTAACCTTGAAGCACAACAGGTCGGCGTGCTGTGTTTAGGGTGTTATGGTTCTGCCTATTTTGCAGAGATATTCCGCGCGGGTCGCAATGCTGTCTCTGGCGGGCAAGTCGAAGCGGCTTTGGACCTTGGTTTAAGTGTGTGGCAAATATTTACTTTCATTATCTGGCCGCAAATGCTCGCGCGAACTGTCCAGCCATTGATAGGCCAGAGCGTTATTCTGGTAAAGGAGTCGTCGGTGCTGTCAATTATTACGGTCGGTGAACTCACTAATACCGCCATGACCATTGCCAACCAGACCTATGCGATGGTTGAAATCTATTCCTTAATGGCCATTGCTTATTGGGGGATCGCGGTCGGTATCTCTTATCTGGGTAACAAAATAGAACGTCATTACTCTTATTCTCAATTAAGTCAGGGTTAATATTATGCGTGATTATGCCATTAAGATTAACGGCCTCAATAAACACTATGGCGAAAACCATGTATTACGCGGCATCGATGTCAGCATTACTGCCGGAGAAGTGATTTGCGTGATTGGTGGCTCAGGGTCGGGTAAATCCACGCTGTTACGCTGCATTAACTTTCTGGAGGATTATAGCTCTGGCGGCATTGTGGTTAACGGTGAGTGCGTCGGCTATGAACCACTCGGCGGGGAGAAACGCCGGCGTTTAAGTGACAAGGAAAACCGCCGGGCGTTGCGCGATGTTTGTATGGTCTTTCAGCAGTTTAATCTGTGGCCGCATATGACGGTACTCGATAACGTAGCCACGCCGCTGCGGCGGGTTAAAAAGATTTCCCGTGAAGCAGCCTACGCCGAGGCGAAAACGCAGCTGGCGCGGGTTGGCCTGGCAGACAGGGCCGACAGCTGGCCCGCGATGCTTTCCGGTGGTCAACAGCAGCGCGTTGCCATTGCTCGGGCACTGACCATGAAACCGGCCATTATGCTGTTCGATGAACCCACTTCAGCACTTGACCCGGAACTGGTCGGGGAGGTGCTAAAGGTGATCCGCAAACTTGCCGATGAGGGGATGACCATGATGATAGTCACCCATGAGATGGGGTTTGCCGCCAAAGTCTCCGATCGGGTGCTGTTTCTTGCCGATGGCTGCATTGAAGAGCAGGGGCCGCCGGCGCAACTATTTCATCAGCCGAAAAGCCCACGGCTGCGGTATTTTTTATCGTCGTGGAGTGAGCGCCAGTCGGGAGCGGGATTACCAGAAACGGCGGCACAGGCGTCAGCATGAAGCAGGGGATTGCTTGTGGCGCGCTGGCGGGCGCATGCTGGGGATTCATCTTCCTGCCGCCGATGCTGTTACCCGAGGTATCACCGCTGCTGTTAACCTGCGGGCGCTTTGCAACCTATGGCATTCTGGCGGCAATATTACTGATCCCGCAATGGCGCAGGATTGCCCGCGTCTGGCACCATCGCCATCTGCTGACGCTGATCCGTCTTTCGCTGCTGAGCAATGTGCTCTATTTTCTGCTGGTCGCCGCGGCCGTGCAGCAGGTCGGTATCGCCGCAACCTCGCTAGTGATTGGCTTAATTCCGGTGATGGTTCCGCTGCTCGGACGCAGAGACCAGCATGCGCCACCATTCAGGCAATTATTGCTGCCGATGGCGGCGATCGTCGCCGGGGTGGTGCTGATAAATCTGCATGCGCAACAGCCATCCACGTATCCGATGACGGGGCGGAAGCAGCCGATGCTGGGGATGCTCTGTGCCGGCACCGCATTGCTGTGCTGGAGCCGTTACGCGGTCGAGAATTCGCGCTGTCTGAAAACGCTCCCTTACGACAGCAATCAGTGGTCGCTCCTGATTGGCCTGTGTACGGGAGGTATCTCGGTACTGCTGTGGCTCATTGCCAGTCTCTGCGGGTTTTCCGTTGTTGATTTATCGTTGCCGGCGCATGCGCAAACGCTCTTTTGGGCGATGAACGTGGTACTGGCCGTGGTCTCTTCGTGGCTGGGATATCTGGCGTGGAATCTCTGTTCCCGGCGCCTTCCGCTATCATTGACGGGGCAAATGGTGGTTTTTGAAACCCTTTTTGCCCTGTTATACGGTTTCATCTATCTCCAGCGTGTTCCGGATCTTCTTGAAAGTGCCGCTATCGTGCTGTTGCTGGGGGGCGTCCTGACGTCGGTGCATTTCCATCAGCATAGCAACCGTGTTCAGGCAGCGGTATAGCTCCCTCCACGAGAGGTTCGATTGCGCGCCATTCGTTGCAAATTGCCACTGGCGGCGTTGTATTGGTCCGCTGGACTACCGGGTTACTCTGGTCACGTTTTATTCTGTCGCGCATTGCGAACGATGTGGTCTGTTTTACGCCTGAGCCAGGAGGGAGCGGCGGGGCACCGTTACTGGCGCTTCCTGATTCTGTGCCGCCAGGGTGACGCAGGGAGTCTGAATGATTGCTGGATATTTTTTATAGTATACAATCAGATACTAAGACTACGCCTTAAGTAGGTATTGGGCCTGTACTATGAGAATTGACACGCTGACGGTGATATTTAACCAGCAAAGCGCACTCTATAAGCAACTCTTTACCTTCATCAAAAATAGTATCCTTACTGGCCGTTTTTTGCCTGGCGATGTACTGCCGGCAAGCCGACGACTGGCGGCCGATATGGGCATTTCGCGAACCAGTGTGCTAAATGCATACAATTCTCTACTGGCGGAGGGATACATCACCAGCATAAGAGGTTCAGGGTACCGGATTAATCACCTGCCTGTGCCGCAGGCTGAAAAAACGGTCGATGATAAATCATTACCTCAGAGATTGACCGAGCGTTATCTTCCATTCAGTCCTGAACCTATCGATACTTCATTTTTCCCCTCCCATAAATGGTCCAAAATTATTACCCGGTTAAGCAGAGAAAAACCTGAGTCGCTGTTGTATACCGATGTATATGAAAAA
The DNA here is from genome assembly GCF_051131765.1 of Klebsiella sp. I138. Classification (NCBI taxonomy): domain Bacteria; kingdom Pseudomonadati; phylum Pseudomonadota; class Gammaproteobacteria; order Enterobacterales; family Enterobacteriaceae; genus Klebsiella; species Klebsiella sp. I138. The sequence continues at coordinate 2,173,079 of NZ_CP180447.1, read as the reverse complement.
TTTGGCAATCGGGATTTGCGAGAAGCGATTTGCTCATATCTCTATGAGAAAAAAGGACTTAATTGTACATCTGAGCAGATTGTTATTACATCAGGGTCAATGGAGTCGCTTGAGCTTTGCGTCAACATACTGACTGAGGCCGGCGAAATGTTAAGTATTGAAGACCCTTGCTTTCCTCCGATGTACACTTTTTTGGCCAGAAACACACGGGTTCTGAATGCCATGTCGGTTGACCATGAAGGCGCATGTCATGACAACCTTCCCCAGGAAAGCAAAGCGGTGATTATCACGTCAGGTTGTCAGTTTCCCTTTGGGATAATCATGAGTATCGAAAGGAAAATGGCGTTTATTCAATGGGCAAATTCGAGGAAAGGGTGGATCATTGAAGATGATTACGACAGTGATTTCAATGCTGAGGGATCGAGGGAACCGACCTTATTTACTTTGGACCAAAATAAGAGAACGCTCTATCTGGGCAGTTTCTCGCGTCTGATCACCAGTGAATTACGCGTAGGGTACATTGTATTACCAGAACATCTACTGGAGAGGTTTAAACAGGCAGAATACGAGTTTAAGGTTTCGTATCTACCTCAGGTGATACTCGCGGAGTTTATCAAAACAGGTGAGTTCTATCGAAACCTGCTAACAGCCAGAAAAATATACACAGAAAAGAAGGCATTCTTCGCAACGTTGCTAAGAGAGCAGCTATCAGATTATGGCTATCCTTTTCGAAGTGAGGCAGGAAGTTTCGTCGTTTTCATGCTTGACCCTGCCTATTCAGATAGTCAATTTGCGGTGTTTGCAAAGAGTAAAGGCCTGGACCTGATGCCGCTGTCACCGATGTGTCATGAGGTGAACCAGAATGGTTTTCTGCTGGGGTTCATCTACTTTAATCGAGAAGTGCTAAAAAAAGCGGTCAGTCTGATGAAACATTGCCTTGCTTTATATTGTGGCGCCGGTAGTGGTATCAGATAAAGCAAAGCCTGAGTCGCCATGGGCAATACCGGGATAACAGCCCGATGGCGCTTTTTTAGCGCTCCGAAAACGGAGTGCGTGCCAGATAATAGATACGCTAATTTTTTATCATCCACTCCAATTACTTGATGCATGTATTTGGGCATTGAAAAGGATATCCTTCCGAGATAATGTCCATCAGTTCTGGTATATAAGGTGTGACGGTCATTTTTACCATCGCCGGGAAGAAGACCTGCGGTTCGGGGAATATATCGATAACATGGCAGTGTGTTAACTGTGCAGCGTTCACCTCAGAAGCCGGAACCAGGGTCACCGCCTCTAAACCGGTTTCCAGCCAGTCGAGAATGGCGCCAGGTTGAGTGATATGCATAATAACCTTCGGCATCACCCCGCCATTTCTAAATAGCCCCATCAGAATTTCGTAAGTGCCAGAATCTCTTGAACGATGGAGTAAAACCAGTGGATACTTTGCCAGCTCCACAAAGGGAAGAGGGGTTTCTGGTTGAACGGGCAGCAGCTTTTTGCTAATAACAGCAACCATTTTTATGGGTTCAAATGCAACAATATCATATCCCTCACTGCTATAAGGTTTCTGAATCAGCGCCACATCTAACTGCCCATTATTGAGTTTTTCTTCCAGATAACTCGAATCCAGTACTGAAATATTGAGCTCAAATGCCGGGTGCGCACGGTGCAAAGCCAGCAAAAGTGGCTGAAACCACCGTTGGAAAAGATGGCTTAATCCAATGCGCAGAACCTTACCCTGCTGGTTATTGATCTGCCGGGTTTCTAGGGTGGCATCTTCTACCTGCCGAAGGATCTCGCAGGCCCTTCTATAGAGATGATAGCCCGCCTGAGTGGGTTCGATACGGCTACCGTTCCGTTCAAATAGTGTGACATCCAGTTCTTCTTCCAGCTCACGGATACGTTTACTGAGCGGAGGCTGCGCCATATTTAACATTCTGGCAGCCTGAGTAATTGAACCATGTTCAACGACCTTACAAAAATAACGTAGTCTCTTCAGATCCATCCTTTCAACCTACCCTCATCTTTTTGATCTGGTCTCTGGCACGAAAACGGTATTTACCCGCTTTTGCTGTATGGGTATATGGTGCGGTCAGTTAAATCAATTAACCGGAAAAAATCAAGATGGCAAAAAAATCTTCTGTGTATGACCTGCGCTCAGCGCTAGAGCTACTAAAAACATTACCAGGTGAATATGTTGAAACTGACACAGAGGTCGATCCTCATGCGGAGTTGTCCGGTGTTTATCGCTATGTTGGCGCGGGTGGTACATGCCTGCGTCCGACGAAGAAAAATGGCCCGGCAATGGTATTCAACAAAATTAAAGGATTTACAGACATCAGCGTCGCCATTGGTCTGAATGGATCGCGTAAACGCGTTGGCGAGTTTCTTAATTGTGAGCCGAAAAAGTTAGGTTTTTTATTAAAGGAATCGGTTAAACACGCGATTGCTCCGGTGGATATTGAACCGGCAGCGGCCGTTTGCCAGCAGGTTATTCATCTTGCATCCGATCCCGGTTTTGATCTGCGAAAACTGCTACCGGCGCCGACCAATACCGAAGAGGATGCCGGGCCATATATCACCATGGGTCTGTGCTACGCGTCCGACCCAGAGACGCATGAATCAGACATCACTATTCACCGCCTCTGCGTTCAGAGCAAAGATGAGCTGACAATGTGGCTAACGCCAGGCAGACATATTGATGCTTTCCGAATGAAGGCGGAAAATGCGGGTAAGCCGCTGCCAATCTCTATCAGTATTGGCGTTGACCCGGCGATTGAAGTTGCCGCCTGTTTTGAGCCACCCACCACTCCACTGGGTTTTAATGAGCTTAGCATCGCCGGGGCACTGCGTGGTCATCCGGTCGAAATGGTCCAATGCAAAACCATCAATGAAAAAGCCATCGCCCATGCGGAAATTGTTATTGAGGGTGAGCTATTGCCCAATGTCCGCATGCAGGAAGACGTCAACACCCAAACGGGCAAAGCCATGCCTGAATTTCCAGGCTATACGGGTGAAGCGAAAGCTGCCATTCCGGTCATTAAAGTTAAAGCAGTTACCCATCGTCACCACCCAATCTGGCGGACCACCGTGGGACCTGGTGAGGAACATGTAAACATGGCCGGGATCCCGACGGAAGCCAGCATTCTGGATCTGGTCGAGCGAGCGATGCCGGGAAAATTGCTTAACGTCTTCGCGCACTCTGCTGGGGGCGGGAAATTACTGGCTGTCATGCAGTTTAAAAAAGCGGCTGCGGTGGATGAAGGTCGTCAGCGTCAGGCAGCATTGCTGGCGTTCTCTGCATTCCCTGAACTGAAGCACGTTATCCTGGTTGATGAGGATGTCGATATTTTTGACAGCGACGACGTGCTGTGGGCGATGCAGACCCGCTATCAGGGAGATGTAGATACCGTATTTATACCCGGTGTACGCTGTCATCCTCTGGATCCGTCACAGGTTCCGGAGTACAGCCCTTCAATTTTGCAGCAAGGAATGTCCTGTAAAACAATTTTTGACTGTACCGTGCCATTTCATCTGAAAGCACATTTCGAACGGTCGAAATTTATGACCGTTGATGTAAAACGTTTTCTGCCAGACTTCGAATAACTGAGGTGGCCATGAGTCAGCAACGTATTATTGTTGGAATCAGTGGCGCATCCGGATTTCAGTACGGTGTAAAAGCGCTGGAATTATTACGTCCTCTGGATTTTGAGGTCCATCTTGTCATTTCCCGCGGAGCAGAGCGTACCTGCGAACTGGAAACGGACTATAACCTGGCCGATGTGATGTCGATGGCTGATGTTACCCATGATATCAACCAGCTTGGGGCATCTGTGTCCAGCGGTTCATTTACGACACGGGGAATGCTGGTTGCTCCTTGTTCAATGCGAACGATGGCTTCTATTGCCCACTGCATGACCGATAACCTGCTGACTCGTGCCGCCGATGTGGTGCTCAAAGAGCGGCGACGACTGGTTCTTATGGCGCGCGAAACACCGCTCAATCTGGGACATTTGCGTAATATGACTCAGGTGACTGAAATGGGGGGGATCATATTTCCCCCGGTTCCTGCGCTTTATCAACGGCCACAAAGTGTTGACCACATCATTCATCACAGCGTCGCCAGAGCCCTTGATCTATTTGGTCTGAATCTTGAACTACCCCGGTGGGGTGAAACTCCCTCCCAGTGATTTTATGGAAATACTATGTTAATCGGTCCTTATGTAAACGGTGCTGCTATTGTTGCTGGTGGTGTTATTGGTGCAACCAGCGGTAAATATTTGCCAGAACGGGTAAAAGCCTCGCTTTCTTTGATATTTGGTCTTTGCTCAATGGGGTTGGGGGTAATGCTTATCCCTCAGGTAAAAAATATGCCTGCGGTAGTGATAGCCTTAGTTCTGGGCACAGTCATTGGCGAATTAATATTTCTGGAAAAAGGTTTTGGACGGGCTGCCGGGTCGACTCGCGGAATGATAGATAAGTTTTTCCCGACACCAGATTCATTGTCGAAGGATAGTTTCACTGAGAAATTTGTCGCGATCGTCGTTCTGTTTTGCGCAAGTGGAACCGGTATTTTCGGCGCGATGCATGAAGGGATGACGGGCGATCCGTCAATCCTGTATATCAAAACCGTACTGGACCTTTTTACCTCAACGATCTTTGCCTCTCTGTTGGGTTTTGCTGTTGCCACTATCGTGATTCCACAATTGGTCATTCAATTGGTGCTCGCGATGTTGGCCGGTATGATCCTGCCCATGACCACAGCGTCCATGATGGCAGACTTCTCCGCTGTCGGTGGTTTGTTGATGCTGGCGACCGGTTTTCGCATTGCGGGTATTAAAGTGTTCCCGGTGGCAAATATGTTACCGGCACTTATCTTAGTGATGCCGCTGTCCTGGGTCTGGGCCACATTTGTTGGGTAAATCTCTCGGCAGGTAAGTCGCCTGCCGTTTTTGAGAACCCGGAGATCAATAATGTTTTCGGGACAGAGCGTTCTGCTCGATTTGCGGCGATCTCCCTGCGATATTCAGGACGGAAAATGACTCACCGGCCGTCGAGAAAATACACCTAAGCTGTATTTTCAGATTTTTCATACATACACTTGTAGTATTATAAGCACACATTATTTATCCTGGAATATAATCATGCTGTACTCATATGCATTCTATTCGAAAAAGCACAATAGATCCTATATGACGACGTTGCTACTCATACTGCTCATGTTTATTGTCCATGTGGCTTTGCTGCTTGAAACGGAAAATATCTGGCTGCTGTGTGGTGTGCTGGTCTATCTCCCTCTTTATCTAATCTGGTCTCGGGTATCGTCGCTACGTAGCAGAATACCGGATTGATACGCGCAGTGTTGCAGTGAATTGTAATAAAAATAGTTATGCGCGACGTAGCTCATATCCTGGCATTTGTCCTAAAGACTCTCGTGCCAGGCGATTTATTTCAAGGTATTCCATGCAATGAATGACGCCTTTATCATTGATATTCTTTAGCCCAAACCTTTTGAATACCCGTTTTTTTAAATTATAAATTGTCGTCAGATTAAGCTGTTTTTTCGCGACGACACTATGAACTGATTCGCCCTGATAAAGTTCGCGAAAAATTTGATAAGTATGGTTGCATACTCTGACAGGCGGCGGCTGCCGTTTCATTCGTTTCCCAAGCATCACGATTTCATGAAAAGAGATCTTACGTGGAACCCGAATTGGGTAAGATGATGTCATTTTGTGTTGAAAGTTAGATTGCACCATGATGGCAATGTTACAAGTCAGTTTTGTTATTCTCTCCAGCGTATTCATTCTAATAATTTTACTATAAATACAAATTAGCACTACATCATCAGAAAGTATGTCTTCTTCTGAAAAGTGGGGGGAGTGAGTTTTAAGGGCGAGTGATTTCGACAGCACGGTTTCTTCGCGTATTTTTTCGCGAACGCCAAGAAGGAGCAGGGCATTATCTGAGACGATATGAATAGTCATTTTTGGTTAATTATTTTATCTGATTGTTAGTTACAGCAAGAAGATGTCAAGTATTCGTTAAAAGTTGCTTTTTTTGCTAATGGTACTCAACGTGGCGGGTATGATTCTAACCGTGAAGATTAATCCATTGAAATGACCAATTCCGGTATATTTTTAATGACCAGTCGGTAAACCCTGTCCAAATCAGCATGGGAACCGTCCGCAGAATGCATGCCCTGGCATTAACGACAACCAGGCCGGCATGATTCTGCCGACCGCGGTTACCCTTTCTCTGGTGTTCTGTTTTCACAGATAAAGTAAGGCGTATTCGTTGACATGAATAACCATACCCCTTTCTTAATCGGCACGATCTTCACGATAAACTCGCTCCCTTTGTTCGGATTAGTAAAAAAGTCTGGTAAGAAAGTCCCAAACGATTCATTATTCGGAAGTGAAGGCAGTCTTATTTCTGAATCACTATTTTTGAAAACGTAGATCTGGTTTCGTTTTTTTTCATAGGAAAAATATTTCCTTATGCTGAGGTCGTCACCGATTCCATCTAACCCACCGGTAAAGGTGATCAGCCCATTCCCATTATAAGCAGAGAAGGTCACCGATAGCGAAAGCGTTTTTTCACCACTGATAACAGAAAACGCAGATGTGCAGTCAACAGGTTCATCATCTCTCTGCATTCCGCTATAGCACAGTATTGCGAAAAATAAAAGTGTGTAGATGGTTACTCTGACTTTTTTAAATATACGCATGATTTTTATTTAAGATAGTAAGCTGAAGTACAATAAGGTCTTTTTTCTGAATCTATCGAGTTTCGGCAGGAAATTAAAGACGTCCTGCTGGAAGGGAAATAGTTTGTCAAATACAGGGTTTGCCCAGCGGAACAGGTGATGTTTTTTTCCTTGATAAACCGGGAAAAGTAGCTGTCATCACTTAAATCGCCATCCCATAATACAGTGCAGCCATTCATGTCAGCCAACTCATTATATTTTGAGAAAATGGTTGCGTTGTGCAGTGAGCGAGAAAAAAACTGCACGCAGCACAATGTAACGAGAACGAAAATCGCAATCAGATCTATTGCCGAAATTTTCCTGTAAGATTGTGAAAACCATCTGAAAAATATAGGTTTATACTTTTTGTATTCAGAAGAAGAAACCATGTCTTCTGAGTCAGTATTGAATTTCATATCCTTTGGTAGCGTTACTGCTCCGGGTGCTTCTAAATTGAATTTTCTTTCTTCCTCATCATTGTGCTCAAGTACGCTAATCTCATTAGCGACCATGAACCCCCGCTTTGGAATAGTCTGTATCACCAGGTCTGAAACATTCAATCTGTTTAAGGCTTTTCTGAGTAAAGATATGTTTTGGTATAGTGTGCTAGAAGTGACATTCATACCTCTTTCTCCCCAGACACTTTGTAACAACTCCGCCTGAGTGATGATCTTTCCTTTGTTCTGGAGTAGTACATAAAAGCATAAACTCGAAGATACCGCTAATGTAATGTATTCGTTATTTTCTATGGAGTGCAGGGTATGCAAAGATGGATTATATACCACTTTATTTTCAATACTATAAGTCTTAGCCATATATCACTTCTTACGATTTGAACATCAACGGAGTGCTTATGTGTTATTTTATGTAAAAGATACTAGCATTGATGCCATAGCAACACATTCGATCATGTGTGGGAATTATCTTAATTAATAGAGAATAATCCTAGAGAGATTAATAAAATGTTAACGCATTCAGGTGGGGGATCTATCTATATGTTTTTCAAGGATTCACTGCGCTTAATGTATTAATAATAAAATAACATATCTAATAGACAGGGATTCAAAAATTTATGATTAATCATAATCAGGAAACGAGATTATGATCGCCAGACGATGTTCAGTCGTACGTATTCAGTGCGATGCAGTTGGGAATATGTTCGGAGCACCAGGAAGGGTAATCATAACCGGAGTCAGAGAGTGATAGAAAATCCTAAATTGACCCTGCGCACAACTTTTTTGGCCATTTGCTGTGTATGCCGAGCCAAAAGCAGTATATTATTTGCGAAGTGAATGTATGTAGTCAAGCATGCTTCGCCATATTCCAACCTTTGAATGACGGTGCCGTGTATGATTGAAATTCATTCTCTATTTATAAAGCGCTCATATTGTCACCTTGCTGGACGACACTGGCCCGCAGAAATTTGCCTGTTTGATTGGGGCTGGCAGGTTGATCACCGTGGCACTTATCATCATTGATGAAAAACGGCTTTGCCAGCTGAATGCGTTTTTAATTAACAGGAAGCGGAGGCTAGAGTATCCGTTTATTGTTTGATAATAACATGGCGTACGTTTTTAGCTTTTTATTTGCAATTTGCTCATTAAGAATATGCCCGACAGTGGATGTTTTTTGACGCCATCATTATAGCCTCATTCTGGAAAGGTATCCGTAATCTTCCTGGAGTTGAAAGGACTTTAACTCTTATCTATATCAGAAACCCATCCTCTATGTTCTTTTAGAGGTGAAAACAAACCGGCCAGAATGGTCAGGATTATGTTGTAAATATTATGAAATATATAATCCAGGACTCTGTATCCTATAACCCCCAGGATGGAACATTACGTTCATCTGACCAACCGGATGACGTCACCACCTTAACGAAAACGGCCTCATCGCTGCTCGCTGTGCTCCTCGATGACCGGGGGGTTGTCCCCCGTGATTATCTGATTGAAACGGTCTGGGGCAGTCAGGGGTTAACGGGCAGTTATAATAATCTGAACCAGTATCTTAGTATATTACGCCGGGCATTCCGTCAGTATGGCCTTGATGACATCATTCTTTCTATGCCGCGTATGGGTGTGCAACTCAATCCAGCCCTTCGAGTGATTCAAGTTTTTGATGAAGAAGACGATACCACTAGTCATGAAGGGGCCGGTGAACAACGATTTGCTGATACAGCAGACCCGGCTCCGTCTTCCGAGACGGAAGCATTAACCTCTCAGCGCCATGCGATCTGCAGTCATCAGGGGCTAAGGCTATTCTTCTTCTATATTGTTCCAGGACTTTTTTGCCTCTTCTCCTCTGTTCTCATACTTCTCTACATTCTGCATACTTTTCGCTCACCAGGTATGCCAGAAATCAGTCAGTTGCCGGTTTCAGAATGTCATGTCTACGCCTTAGAAGACGTCAAAGAAAAATGGAAACCGGCGCTTGCCGATGATTTCTCCCGTGTCAGAACGAATCTCCGGTTGCCATGCGATGAACATAATCAGTTCTTTTTTCATTATGATTCCAGGATTAAATCCTCGGGCTTAGGCAACACATTGCTGACTCAGTGTACCTCCCGCGGTGATAACCCCCATGGGTACTGCAACAACTATTTCTTTTATAACTGGAGATAAGATGGCCCGTAAAAGCATTTTGTTTTTAATATTTTCAGTGATCATCCTTATGATTTGTTGTGCCGCCTTAATTCTCTGTGTATACCATCAGCGCAATGATGTTTTCAGGTGTTCTGGCGATCTGACCGCTTACACTGACAACTTTTCCCCTCCGTTTTTGCATGGGAAGGTTTATATTACCTTTGAAGCCGATGAGAAAGGGTACATGCGCGTGGATGGTGATTCCTATTCCGCTTCGACCTCAGAGAAACGGCCGCTGCATCGCTTTATTTTTTTTGATTATCAACGTTCATCTACCGCCGCTGGTGATAATTATATCCTTGATAACTATCGTATGGTTAAGTCTCCTGCTGATGCTTCAGGGGATGAAGAGTTTCATCAGTTTATGGCAGTATTCAGTCAGGGCTCACAAAAACTTAGATTAATTGTCAGACGAGTAAACAGCAAAACCAGTCTCATCGGCTCGGTAAACTCTCCATTACTGATCTGCATCTCCCAATAAGCGTTTCCTCCCTCCATTTCTTTCACTATCTACGAGTCTGTCATTGCTGGCAATGACAGAGATTAATCGTATTTTTCTGATCTGGAATGGATCTCTTAATTTTACTCATTGATTAGTTTTTTGAGCTTAAAATGCGTTAATTTTTTATTAATATTGGAATAATAAAATAAATATAGCTTTAAGGTAAGCATATTGTTCCGTTTTGTTCGTTGTGTCGGCATACTTCATCTCAACGATTCAGGAAAATCTTGTTAAAGGACCAGCCTGAACACTTAAGCCCTGGAGGGCTATCAACAGCCTTGAACAAGGAGGTAGCAGATGATGTACATACTTTCAGATGATGACTTCTTCTCCCTTGGTGTAAGGAGTGTCTTTAGAAATGCAGGAGAACATCTTACGATCCTGCCTGCTGTTTCTGATTCGATTGAGGAAAGTATGAACAGGCTTTCTGATGGGGATACGTTACTGCTGGCTGTTGACATGATGGATATTGTTAATAAAGTACTGCATATATTGTCCAGAAGAGATATTAGGATATGTCTCTTTATCAATAATGCTAAAGGCTATGAATGCTTTGCCGGTTATAATGGCATCGTCTCACGCCGGACACCGTCTGGACTGATTTTAAGTGCAGTTAAACGTGCGATAAAGAAAAATGCTTTACGGCGGATTACGGATGACCTGACGCCTAATGAACGTGCGGTAATGGATAATCTGGCAACTGGCGTGAGTGTTTCACACGTTGCCAGCTTACTGAATATTGCCGAAAAAACGGTTTACAATCATAAGAAAAAAGCTACTCAGCGCATGGGGTTAAATAAAATGAAGGCGAAAGCCATGCTGGTGTATAGCGGTGTTAAACAGCTTTTATATAGTGATTCTTTTGAAAAAAGCTTTTAGGCCAGACCGCCGTCAGACTCTTTTCTATGATTGAATCATCGCTGTGATAATTTTAAGTAATTATCTGCGCATGCCCGGATATGTAATTTATTTTTAGTAAGTAATGAGTTGTTCAGTGTAATACAGATCGTGTCACCCATAACTACCTAAAGCTATGCAAGCGGCGGTAATCGTTTGTCTGTCGATTTAATCGTGGGCAAACATATTCAATACAAGGAGTTTGTTATATGAAAATGAAAAATACTCTGGCTTCTGTTGCAGTTGCCGCAGCGTTAATGTCTTCGTCTGCTTTGGCAGCCGATGGCACGATTAACTTCCGCGGTAAACTGGTGGCAAATACCTGTGATATCACTATTAACGATCAGGCATCCCCTGGCGTGGTTGTACTGCCGACGCTGGCGGCATCAACATTAGCTACTGCAGGGCAAACTGCAGGTAAAACACAGTTCAATATTGGACTGACGAACTGTGAAGGGATGACCAGTACATCAACGGCAGCAGCATTCTTTGAAAATGGTGCAACGGTTAACACAACCACGTTTAACCTGATTAACACCGACACCTCGGCAACGGGTGCCGAAAACGTGCAGCTGCAGTTACTTGACGCAACAAGCGATCAGGCAATCAATATTGGTAATCAGAATCAGAGAACCAATACCAGCCGTATCGATGCCAGCACCGCCTCTGTTGTTCTGCCTTATGCTGTTCAATATTACTCACTGGGTACCGCAACGGCGGGTGATGTGACCAGCCAGGTTAACTTCAGTATTGATTACGAATAATTGAGTCATGATGTTGTTTTAAATAACGGCGGCTTCAGTGCCGCCGTTTGTAAATGGATGGTTATTATGAAAAGGACATTATTTTTCAGCGTATTGCTTTTATGCTCGGCGTGCACATCAATGTCAGCTAATAGCACGGTCGTGATAACCGGGACCCGGGTTATTTATCCAGCAGACGAGAAAGAAGTCTCCGTAAAAATGAACAATAACGGCAACGTGCCAGTACTTGTTCAGTCATGGATTGATGATGGCGATCGTAACTCCACGCCGGAGACCGCGAAAGCGCCTTTTTTTATTACCCCGCCGGTCAATCGCGTGAATTCGGGACGCGGTCAGGTATTACGTATTCGTTATACCGGGGATGCACTGCCGACGGATAAAGAGTCCGTGTTCTACCTTAATGTGCTTGAGGTGCCGCCTAAAGCGAAGAATCCTGATGGCAAAAATCTGCTCAATATGGCTTTTCGCTCACGTTTAAAGCTGTTTTTCCGTCCGACAGGATTGTCTGGAAATGCTCTGAATGCGCCTCAGCAAGTGTCCTGGTCCCGTGACGGTAACCGTGTCGTCGCACGCAATCCGACACCTTTCCACATCAACGTGGCGTTATTTACTGAAGATGAAAAAGGGAAAGTACCGCTGGGCGACGGTGGAATGATTAAACCCGGGGATGTGCGCACCTTCATGCTGACCAAAGCCACTGCAAAATTCTATCCCGTTGTCATTAATGATTACGGTGCACTGAAAGTCGTCACACCGGCAGGAAAATAAATTAGGAAATATTACGGCGCTCTCAGGAGGCTGATAATAACTGGTGAAATGGAGTGTATTCATGCCTGACAGACTGGTATTCAGACCATTAGCTGCCGCCATTGCCTTACTTTCTGGCCAGGCATGCGCAGAGGAGGTGGAGTTCAATACGTCTTTTATGAGTCCAGGAAGCCAGAAAAAAATCGATATTACCCGCTATGAGCGTAATCTTGCAGCGCCAGGGATTTATCGGGTCAATGTTTTGGTGAATGGCCAGTCCCGCGGTCCGCACGACGTCATAATAAAAGCAGAGAGCTCCGCCGATCTACAGGGCGATATTTGTCTGGGCATTCATAGCCTAAAGCAGCTCGAGCTTGATCCAGAAAAACTGCCCCCTGATGTGCGAGAGCAACTGAAGAATAAGGCGGCGGATAGCTGTTTATCCTTGCAGCAGGTTATTCCCCAGGCCACGCTGACATTTGAAGCCGGAGAGCAACTGGCTATTGATATTCCGGGTATGTACCTTCTGCGCAATCCTCGTGGTTTTGTCGACCCTGAGTTTTGGGACCGGGGTATTACCGCGGGCATATTAAGCTACAACGCAAATTATTACCGCTCTGAGAATCAGGGAAATAATACGGAAAGCGCTTATACAGGCATATCTGGGGGCCTGAATCTCGCAGGATGGTTCCTTCGCCATAACGGTAGCTGGAACTGGAGCGGAGATACCGGAAGCGGTTATCAGACGTTGGATACTTACCTCCAGCGTGATATCCCCGCGATCCGCGGTCGGATGACGCTTGGGGATACCAGCACGACCGGTGAGTTATTCGGAACGCTGGCATTCCGAGGCCTGCAATTAGCGAATGAAGAACAGATGCTGCCAAATTCCCAGCGAGGTTATGCTCCGCTGTTACGCGGCTATGCTCGTACGAATGCGAGAGTTCAGGTTATGCAACAGGACAGGCTGCTGTATGAAACAACCGTTCCCCCGGGAGATTTTGAGATTAATGACCTCTATCCCACGGGCTACGGCGGTGAGCTGGAGATGATTATTCTCGAAGCTGACGGTTCGAGCCAGCGGCAGACGATTCCGTTTGCACCGACCAGCAATTTACTTCGTCCTGGTACGCACCACTATAGCGCGACGCTCGGGAAGCTGCGGAAAGGCTGGGTAGGTAATGAACCGATGCTGGGCGAAGTGACCTGGCAGACCGGGGTAAACAACTATCTGACCGGTTATGCCGGTCTTCAGGGAAATAAAGATTACCAGGCCGGGCTTATCGGTACCGCGCTGGGGACTTCCGTGGGCGCATTTTCTTTGGATGCCACGCATGCCAAAGCATCGCTGGAGAAGCCTGTAGAAGGGCAAAAATCGATGAACGGGCAAAGCTATCAGCTTAAGTATAGCCAGCATATTCAGCAGACCAACAGCCATGTCAGCCTTGCGGCGTATCGCTTTTCTACCGATAGCTATCTCGATTACATGACGGCGATGCAGATCCGTGAGCAACAAAGCCATAATGACCATCGCTATCTTATTCAGCGCCCGAAAAGTCGCCTGGGGATTACCGCAACTCAAATTTTACCCGAGGGCTGGGGCAGCTTTTATATCAATGCCTACCAGCAAAATTACTGGAACGCCTCCGATCGCGACAGGCAGTATCAGGTTGGTTATAACAACAGACTAGGGCGTTTAAGTTACAGCCTCAGCGCCAGTCGTTCCCGCAATGGCGATAACGACTATGAAGATCGCTATATGCTCAATTTCAGTATTCCGTTGGGAAATTCGGGCATTTTCAATCAGATGTCAGTCAATATGAGCCATGAGCCAAAAGGGATTGTGCGGGAGCAGGTGAATCTCAGCGGATCGTCCCTCGAAGATAATTCACTCAGCTACAGTCTGTCCGGATCGAATTCAAACAAGGGTGGGGCACCCGGTGTTTCCACTACCGCGTCGCTGCGGACTGAAAATGCAACTCTGCAGGCATCGGCGGGAAGTGGCAAGCGCTACCACAACGTTTCCGCAGGGATGAGCGGGGCCGCCGTTTTACACAGTGAGGGCGTAACCCTGACGCCGTACAGTGGCGATACGCAGGCTCTGGTGGAAGCCAAAGGAGCGAACGGCGCTGCCGTCAGCGGCTATCCAGGCATACGCATCGATAGTTCAGGATATGCCATCGTTCCCTATCTGAATGCCTACCAGATGAATGAAATCAGTATTGATCCTAAAGGCCTGCCGGACGATATCGAACTGGATGATACAAGCCAGAAAGTGACCCCGTTCAACGGTGCAGTTGTAAAGCTGCGTTTCAATACCACGCAAGGGCGTCCGGTGATGATCCAGTTGAAAGACAATCAAAATATACCGTTCGGGGCTGATGTTATTGATGAACAAAACAATATTGTCGGCGTGGTGGGGCAAGGGAAGCAGGCCTTTGTTCGACTGGCGTCCACCTCCGGTAAGTTGACCGTTCGATGGGGTAGTGAAGCGAATGAGCGTTGTCAGGTGCAGTATCGCGATCCTGGAAAAGACAGTCGCATGCCGACAATTGCCGGAAGCTGTCGATAAGACGTGTAAGCCAGGCCAGGAACTCTCCAGTTAAGGAAAAATAATGAACATGATCAGATTTGTTCTTCTCGCGCTGTTCGGACTACTGCCGGGATGGGCCATGGCTACCGGGTGTTATGTTGCACAGGGAGGCATCACCACGAAAGAAACGACCCTCGGCAACGTGACAATATCGGTTCCGCCAGATATGCCTGTGGGGACGGAGATCTATCGACTTCGGGCGCTCAGTTCGACAGAGGCCGGAAGCGCAGGCATTATCTGCTCTGCGGTGGCCAGAATGTACTGGTATTTTGATTACGGGGATATTATGTATCCTGAGTCAGCTGTGGCCAGCCCTTACGGCGGGCGTATGTTTGACACTAATGTTCCGGGTATTGGCGTTGTTTATCTGGCCAGCGGCACGATCAGTTCCGGCAATTATACCAAGGGCTATCCTTATACCCACGATCCGGGTGGTGCCTATTCCGATATGTACCTGAAGAACAACCCGGTTGTAAAAGAATTTGCGCTGATTAAAACCGGGGATGTTCAGCCGGGGATCATGACAGGCGCAAGTTTACCCACGGCCGTATTCTCCGGCGGACAGTCCGGCGATATGCATGAATTTTTCCGCTATCGCTTTAATGGTCAGGTAACGATAACGGTACCGACCTGTCAGATAGAATCCCCCAATAATACCGTTGAACTAGGGGAACATATGATAGGTGGAACCTTCTCCCATATCGGGTCAGCGACGGAATGGAAAGATGCCAGTATCCGCCTGGTCAATTGCCCCACATTTTTTGGTAGCCGCGGTAAAACAGCAGGTTTGAGCTATTATGGTGTGGCTGATGCCAGCGCAAATATCTGGACACTGTCGCTCCAGCCGGTCAACGGAGTGATAGATGAACAACGGGGCATTATCAGTCTCGATAATTCAGGTTCAGCGACGGCGGCAGGTGTGGGGATCCAGCTATCTGCGGCGCAAAGCGACGCATCGGCGATTAAGCTGAATGAAGAGCTGAGGGGAAACTTTCCGTTTGATGGTTCTGCGTCACTGACAATCCCGATTTTTGCCCGCTACATTCAAACGGAAAGCAGTGTGACTGCGGGTCAGGCTGACAGCAGTATTATCTATCATCTCGAATATAAATAGAGGAAGCCATTTTTTTGCAATAAAATATGTCAATAAACCAGCGTGGTTTTATCATGTAAGAATAATTTCTGCGCTAATGTTGATTGTTTGCTACTAAAGATTGCTGGTACGCACCTAAAAAGTGACGTCGATTCTCGGTGGGTATAACATAATGCCAGTTTGCTGCTATATGTGTCGTAATTATTGGTATCGGTTATACAGAATCGGTTATCTGGAACTATGCCAGCCGTCCTTGCTACCTCGAATTTAGTGAACTACAATGGCAGAGTTAATAATATTTATGATTCTCAATAATGGGCTGTCTGCAAAAAGATTATATCGTCGAGGACGAGGGCACTTATGTATCTAATGATGGGTTTTTAAACTGCGATGAAAATAGAGACATTTGCGCTGGTGCCTGGAAAAGAGACTGCGATATATAAACAGCTATTTGATTTTATTAGAGAGAACATTATTGCCGGTCATTTTTTGCCCGGAGATACCCTTCCTTCAAGCCGCCGCCTTGCCGTTGACATGTCCATCTCCCGAACCAGTGTCCTTAATGCGTATACTGCGTTAATTGCTGAAGGGTACATCATCAGCCGCAAAGGGGCAGGCTATACGATCAATACTCACCCGGCAGCGCATCTGCCTGAAGCAAGAAAGGAAGAAGCTACCGTTGCGATTAACCATTCCAGATACGCGCCGTTCAGTGCTGAACCGATAGATAATTCGCTTTTTCCGGTGTCCAGATGGGCGAAAATTATGTCAAAAATTGCCAGAACGGCTTCGCTTTCGCTGGTAAATACGAGCCAGTACGATGAGTTCGGGAATCGTGACCTCCGGGAGATACTCTGCGAATACCTCTACGAAAGCAAAGGTATCAGCTGCAGCGCGGGTCAAATTATTATTACTACCGGCTCCATGGAGTCGCTAGAAATCTGTATTAATGCTCTGACGGTGCCGGGTCAAATGCTCAGTCTTGAAGACCCCTGTTATCCATTATTACGGAGTTACACCGATTCTCAACGCCGCTTTATTCACGTGATGCCGGTCGATGAGTCGGGAGCACGGTGCGATACCATACCCGCAAGTAGTCGCGTGGCAATAATCACTCCAGGGAACCAGTTTCCGCTCGGAATGACGATGCCGACCCAGAGAAAACGCGAATTTGTGCAATGGGCTTATAATAATCAGACCTGGATTATTGAAGATGATTATGATGGTGATTTCTATTTTAATAACAAGAAAGCACCGGCCCTGGCGGCACTCGATACGCACCACCGAACGATTTATCTTGGCAGTTTCTCTAAACTCATCAGCTCTGAATTTCGCATTGCATTCATTGTTGTCCCTGTCGCGCTCTTGCCTCGGGTAAGTAAGCTAAACTACACGCAAAAAGCATCTTATTTACCGCAGCTTGTGCTGTCTGAATTTATTCGCTCAGGTGATTTTTATCGTTATCTGTTGAAAGCCAGAAATAGTTATGCCGAAAAAAGACATTTTTTAATCGCACTCTTGAATAAGACACTCTTTCCCTACGGCAAAACCTACGGAGATCCGGCCGGAAGTCTGGTGGTATTTACATTTTCTCTGGAAATAGATGATGTTAAGGTCGAGTCACTCGCAAAAGAGCAGGGGCTTTCTCTCAGAGCACTATCACAATTTTTCTGTCATGAAAAACGCAGTGGGTTAGTGATGGGATACCTGCTTTTTAACCGTGATACGCTGAAAAAGGCGGTCCATTTGTTGAAGAAAGTGCTTGAAGAATATAGCCATAGCGCCAGTGTGTCTGACAGGTAAACGGTAATACGAGCGTTTCTGGCAGAGTAATGAGGCACGTATCGCTCAGCAATGCCTTTTTATGGTGCGCAGGTACTCAGCGTTCAACAGGTTTTACCGAATGATGCTTACAGGAAGAGCATTTTAGCCTCTCAGTGGACCTGTTGATGAGGAGGTGAATCTCAAAGAGGCTTTTCGGAATTTCTATCATGTAGAACTCTGCTATACTAAAAAATTAGGCGGTAACTTTTACTAGTATTATCATGCAATTAACCACCGACTGAATGAGACAGCTTATCAAGGATTAACTGGCAAGGCGAGGAGTATCACATTGAGGCTCAAGTCACGCTTGGGTTCAGTGATAAACATAAACTGCATGATGATCGTTATGCTCAATGCTAATCTTGAATGAAAAATCAGGTGATGTCGGGAATGAGATACTCTTCTGGGCTTGTATCAAAATATATTAATGCGCCTGCAATTATTATCCTGCTGACAACCGTCATCTTTACCGGAATTTTTGTACACGAGTATCGCAGCTTACAGGCCAGCATTGAATCTATTTCTGAAAACGGCAAATCAGCTTTATTCCAGGAAGAATATATTAATCAGGTTGTCGCTTCACAGCTGTCCAGAGGTTTTTCTGCAATGAAATCCTCCCCGTTGACGGTATCAGATGTGTGCCGATACCAGGAAAAAATAAATGGTGTGATTGGACTTAATTTATCACATAAATCATTCCCGGATCTCGTGGGAACATTGCAGGCGCGCGATACGACGTGTGCTCATTGGGCATCAGATATACCGGCTTTGATTCTTATTCAGGATGATCTTTCAGGTACCCGACCAAAGTACAGCTTTTCAAATTATGCGAGTTACCGCTTTAACAACACCCGATATTATATCGATATAGTTAATGACTATGTGTATATAAATCATCTGGTTGATTCTCATCAGTTTGTATTCAATAACTGGTTGATAAAAGAAAATGGCCGCATTGCGATTTATGCTGGTGAGCATACTATAAAAATTGATAGTGAAGCGCTCTATGATTTGTATCATGGGGAAAGTATTGTATCGCATGTTTATTTGGGTCGTTACACGAAGAAAAATATTATTAGTTTGCTGACCCCCGTATTTAAAAATGGTGAAATAAAAGGTGTGCTGGTGTCTGATTTTACCATTAACGATTTAACTGCATCCTTCTATACACACGATCGGCCTTTGCTATGGCAGTTTTTATCATTGTACATAACTGATAACTCTACGGGCGACAGCATCTCTTTTCATACACCGTCAATATCCACTTTCTCACCAATAAAATACAGAGAAAGAATGACGAACTATTATACTCTGCATATTCAACTGGATGCAGTATATCTTGTCATCAGCACGCTGTGGCTACTCATTCTTTATGTTATTAGTACGTGGAGTCTTTGTCGCTATGCCCAACAGCAAATCAAGAAGCATTTGTCCATTTCACTGGAAAATGTTACTGATACCATGACTACGCTCTATAACCGCAAGATCCTCACTCCGGCTTTAGATAAAAGAATAAAAAAAATCATGGCGAAAAATATTCCTGTTACCGCGATCGCAATTGACAGCGACGGATTAAAAAAGATTAATGATAATTATGGTCATGCCGTCGGTGACGAAGTGATCTCAATTTTGGGTCAATCGATTGCTCAGTCTATCCGAAAAAATGATTACGGTATCCGGTTGGGCGGTGACGAGTTTAGCCTGATCCTGATCGGTTACGATCTGGGGAAATCGGCAGAACTCATCGAGCGGATCAATCAACGGGTAAAAATACGAGATACCCGCGGCATCATCCAATTCTCCAGTGGCTGCTATCAGTTGACCGCGACCGATTCAGTTGAAGAGGCTTTTCGGAAAGCCGATGCGTTACTCTATCGACAGAAATGCACGAAATATGGCGTATCGCATCAGGGATACGGAAGTGAGGCCCCTTAATACGGATAGTAACCTTCTCACTTGTCGATGTCCCCCAATACAGCTTCCGCCAACGCAGTTGAGCCAAGGCGGTACGGGCACCTCTTTTACTCTGATTATCTGCATGTGGTACAACATCGGATAATAGTTATATTCTGGTACAGACTGTGAGCAGCTGCATTAAGGTTTTCTAACCCATATTTTTCTATGCATCCGGTCCTGTTTCATCACTCTCATGCTTAATGTGAGAGTGCATCTAATTAGCGTGGTAAATATTTTTGTTGTTATCGGAGTTATCTTAAAAGAAAGCGGGCAGCGCTTTTTTTACGAAAAGTATTAATAAAATGTAATCGTTTTCAATCCGCCAGGGGAAAGATGATTAAATAATTAAATTAAAAATAACAAAAATTTGGTATTAAATTTATCAAATTAATAACAAAGAAAGCTTATGCTTTTTTTGTTGTTTTAAAACAACATGTTAAAACAGAGTTTTACGCCAGGTCAGACCTCTTCTCTTCGTTTGCGATGTCAAATAAGATGCTGCTGACCCATTAACCTGGCGATGACTTCGCAGGAATAATAAAAACGGGCGAATGTAAAATATATAATCAGACAGGGTTTAAAAATTAAAATGACAGTATTTATGGTAATGGTCGGGTCCGTGCTCCTGTCAGGATGCGCGATGAAAACAGGAGTCGACGGGCAGCGTGCCCATCATAGCGAAAAGAATATAACGCGAGAGGGCATTTCATTACCCGATTGCGCCACATTGCCTGATGCCAGTCAGGCGGATAATGGTTCACGTTGCTGGTATCGCTGAAAGGAGCTGTTAATGAACGTTAAACATATTGTCGCGGTAGCGATCGTGGTTGGCTCGTGCTTTCAGCCTGTATTTGCAATCAGCGAAGCCTATCGCGCACAGCTGGAAAACTCAGGTTGTACACAAGTTAGCGAGGCAAACGGAACTTGCGACAGCAATCAGGCCTATCGACAACACGCTTCGCAGGGGCCCGAGAGGGAGAGCAGAAATGCGCTAACAAAACGGAATGCCGCAAAAGAACTCGCACACGACCTGGATACCCGGCTTGCAGGAATGTATCAGGGTCAGGCTGTGGATTTGATGCAGGAAGAGGGCTGGCATTCGGCCAATGCGGAACACACCAGATGGCAGAAATCAGGTTTCACGCTGGCATTTGATATGACGGCATCCGGCAGACTCGCCGGAGTGACCGTTCAATAAGCCTGCGGAATATTGCCAACGCTCTTACACGGAAACGTCATATACCGACCGTGTATTTAACTTCAACCGGTATTGGAAAATTATCATGGCCGGGCAAGCGAAAGAAACAAGAACATTGCCTGGGAAAATACTTCTCTGGGTGTTTATCGCATTTTGTATTTGGTTTGCATATTTTACCCTTGATGAAGGCGTTTTTCTGTTTAAAGAAGCAAATAGTGGCATAAGCATTGAAATGTTTTCAACCGAGATTTCTATCGTGCTGGTGATCACCGTCGTCTTATTAGTATTAGGTGCGGCAATTGGCTTTTTAGCCTGGCTAACCCGGCCTGCTGTCAGCCAGGAACCCGGTGATAAGTTTTGGTCATCAAGTGACGATAAAATTTAACTGGCGGGACTATACCGCTGAGACATTAATGAGTGTCAATAAATCATGTTATGGTGAGAGGATATGAGTAAAAAAATAATAATATTGCCATTGCTGGGCGGGGTGATAATGTCGGCGATGATCCCTGCCCATGCGATAAGTGAAGCATACCGCAGGCAGCTTGAGCAGAGCGGGTGAACGCAACTAAGTGAGGCTAATGGCTGCGATATTCATCAGTCAAAAGCGCAAAACCATCGCGTCGCAGAGAAGCCATCGTCGGTACTGGTTTCGGTTAAACAACATATTACCGGCCGGGAACTCGCATCGGCAGTTTCATGGTTAACCCATCATGGCTGGCGGCTAAGCGATGAAGACCCGTTAACGTTCTGGAATGCGGCGAAAAAAACGGGGATAGGTTTGACCGTAAATAAAGAGCGGAATACGGTATCTGACGTTAAAACAAAATAATGTCACTTGTCGCGAAT
Source organism: Klebsiella sp. I138 (assembly GCF_051131765.1). Lineage (NCBI taxonomy): Bacteria > Pseudomonadati > Pseudomonadota > Gammaproteobacteria > Enterobacterales > Enterobacteriaceae > Klebsiella > Klebsiella sp. I138. The sequence continues at coordinate 2,151,266 of NZ_CP180447.1, read as the reverse complement.
ACTCTCCGTGAGAGCTATATATTTCACTCTGTGCGTTTATGACGTAATAAAACATTGAAACAGACTATCCGTCTCAATATCTGCCCGGCGATATGCCGGGCGCTTAAGCCCCCGATAGGCTATCGGGGACAGCGGTGCATTTTACTTATTTAACAGCTTATTATAGACGTAGAAATCCGTATCGCGCACGAAGCCACTTTTCTCATACAGCGCTTGCGCTTGCGTATTATCCGTAGCGGTACTGAGCATCACAAATGCGGAGTCGGACTCGTTGGCTAACTGTTCGGCGCGGGCAATCAGAGCCTCGGCAACCCCCTGCTTGCGGGATGAACCATCAACAAAGAGATCATACAGCAACCAGATACGCTTCATTTCTAATGAGCAAAACAGCGGATACAGCTGAGTGAATCCCACGACTTTCCCGTCAACTTGAGCAAAGAAAATAGTCGATTCATTAAGCTGTAAACGTTGAAGAATAAAATTACGTGCCTGCTCACGCTGTATATCGACATGATAAAATTCGCGATAAGCAAGAAACAGGGGCAGTATTTTATCCACGTCCTGGGGCTGTGCCTGATAAATATTCATATTTTACCTCTTCACAAAGATGACTGATTGTATTCCGAATCATCGCCCTGTAAATACCCGACCGCAGGCATTGAAGGATACGCTATAAAGTGGTGACAGTTATTTTGCTTTTATTTTACGGTGATTATTCAGATATAACGGCGTGTTATTCTGCGAGTGAGAGGGCAAGATTCATGAAAGCGAAGTGCGTTAACATATTGATTTTTAATTAATTTTAACGTATCTAATAGCCACGACAACGCGTGTTAACATCAGCACTTAATATGCAAAAAGGAAATCAACAGGCCTGCTGGATGATAGTATTGCGGTAATGCTGTTTTTCGGAAGATCTATCACTGGGTTATGATACCGACAGCCTGACTCTGCGGTTCACAATGCGTCCCGGCACCGGTATTGACAGCCGGGAAGGGCAAAAAATGGCTCGCGACTGTCGCTTTCCCGACAGCATTCACCGTTTATAAGTGCGCTGACTCAACTCACCGCTATCGATTGCAAATAAACGCGCTCACTGGCGTCATATTTTCTGATGGTGTAGGATTTCATCGATCGTCAGAAATGCAAGCGCGATCATATATTTCATCTTTACTGTTAAAAAAAGAATTTTCCTTAAGGTTATTTTAATCTTTCTTTTACCGCTGTTTTAAATAAAGCATATTCAAATAAGCAAGTTATAGTGGACGGTATTTTCCACTGTTTTTGTTTTATGGGAATTGTTTTCATTATCATTCCCATTTCTCTGTGTTTTAATCCTTTCCGGCCAGGCTATCGGCGGCCATTTGTTCATAAATACTAAGGATTAGCACATGAATTTTCGCCTGTCGTCTTATTGCTCCGTCGCGCTCGTCGCCTCTTCTTTGTTCCTTGCCCCTCAGGCCCTGGCGGCCGAAAACGGTGAAGGCATCGTTGTCTATAACGCGCAGCATGAAAACCTGGTCAAGTCGTGGGTGGATGGCTTTACCAAAGAAACCGGTATTAAAGTGACCCTGCGTAACGGCGGCGATAGCGAGCTGGGAAACCAGCTGGTACAGGAAGGTACGGCTTCTCCGGCTGACGTATTTCTGACGGAAAACTCTCCGTCAATGGTGCTGGTCGATAACGCGAAATTATTCGCGCCTCTCGATGCCGACACCTTAAAACAGGTGGCCCCGGAATTCCGTCCTGAGCACGGCCGCTGGACGGGCATCGCTGCACGCAGCACCGTGTTTGTCTATAACCCGGAAAAAATCAGCGAATCTCAGCTGCCGCATTCTCTTATGGACCTGGCAAAACCGGAATGGAAAGGACGCTGGGCGGCCTCCCCATCGGGTGCTGATTTCCAGGCTATCGTCAGTGCGATGCTGGCGCTGAAGGGAGAGAAAGCCACCCTGGACTGGCTCAAAGCGATGAAAGCTAATTTCGTGGCCTATAAAGGTAACAGTACGGTGATGAAGGCCGTGAACGCCGGGCAAATTGATGGCGGGGTGATTTATCATTACTACCGCTTTGTCGATCAGGCCAAAACCGGTGAGAACAGCAAAAACACCAAACTGTATTACTTCAAACATCAGGATCCGGGCGCATTCGTCAGCATCTCCGGCGGCGGTGTACTGGCATCCAGCAAACACAAAGAGCAGGCTCAGGCCTTTATCAAGTGGATCACCGGTAAACAGGGTCAGGAAGAGCTGAGAACCAATAATGCATTTGAATATGCCGTGGGCGTCGATGCCGCCTCTAACCCGAAACTGACGCCGCTGAAAGCGCTGGACGCGCCGAAAGTGGAGCCGTCTTCGCTGAACAGTAAAAAAGTTATCGAACTGATGACGCAAGCTGGCCTGCTGTGATCCCTCCGGTGAAGTGAATACCTTATGTCTGGTCTGAGTATTACACTCGGAAAAAAAGTACGACGCCTGCCTGAGCGCAGGCGTCCTGCATTTCCGATGGTTGCATTAGCGGTCCTGTTTTCATTATTAGCACTCCTCCCGCCGGGTTTTGTGGTTGCCGTGGGCCTTGATACCGGATGGGAGACCATTAAGGCGCTGGTATTTCGCCCGCGCGTCGGGGAATTGCTCAGCAATACGCTGTGGCTTAGCGTCCTGACTGTCCCGGCGTGCATTGCGCTCGGGGTAACCGTGGCGTGGCTGACAGAGCGTACTGCGCTGGCGGGGCGACAGGTGTGGTCGGCGCTGGCGGTTGCTCCACTGGCCATCCCGGCGTTTGTCCAGAGCTATGCCTGGGTCAGCGCGGTGCCTTCAATGCACGGTCTCTCTTCAGGCGTGTTCCTCTCGGTGCTCGCCTACTATCCCTTTATCTATATGCCGGTTGCGGCGGTGCTTCGTCGACTGGACCCGACGCTTGAGGACGTTGCCGCCTCGCTGGGAACGCCACCGTGGAAGGTCTTTTTCCGCGTGGTGTTACCGCAGCTGAAGCTGGCGATTTGCGGCGGCGCGCTGCTGGTGGCGCTCCACCTGCTGGCGGAATACGGTCTGTACGCGATGATCCGTTTTGACACCTTCACAACCGCTATCTACGACCAGTTCCAGTCGACATTCAGCGGTCCGGCGGCAAATATGCTGGCCGGCGTGCTGGCGCTGTGCTGCCTGGCGTTCTTACTCCTGGAGAGCGCTTCCCGGGGAAAAGCGCGCTACGCCCGCATTGGCGCCGGGGCCGCGCGGGAGCAGAAGCGCAAACGCATGAGCATGGTGACCACCTTTGCCGCCCAGACGCTGCTGTTAACGCTGGTGCTGCTGGCGCTAGGGGTTCCGCTGATGGTGCTGTGCCGCTGGCTATGGTTGGGAGGGATCGAGAACTGGATGAACGCCGATCTGTGGCTCTCTCTTCGCCAGACGCTCATGCTGGGCGCCTGCGGGGCGCTGCTGACGACCGCCTGCGGAATCCCCATCGCCTGGCTGGGGATTCGCTATCCGCATCGCCTGTTTCGCCTGCTAGAAGGGTGCAATTACATGACCAGCTCACTGCCGGGTATCGTTACCGCGCTGGCGCTGGTCACGGTGACCATTCACTATGCCCGACCCATCTACCAAACTGAAGTGACGTTGTTTCTGGCCTACCTGCTGATGTTTATGCCGCGCGCGCTGATCAATCTGCGGGCGGGAATCGCTCAGGCGCCGGTGGAGCTGGAAAACGTCGCGCGGAGCCTGGGGAGAAGCCCTGCCCGGGCGCTGTGGAGTATCACTCTGCGCCTCGCTGCGCCGGGGGCGACGGCGGGGGCGGCGCTGGTGTTCCTCGGCGTCAGTAATGAACTGACCGCGACGCTGCTGCTGTCCCCACTGGGCACCCGCACGCTCGCTACCGGCTTTTGGGCATTAACCAGCGAGATAGATTATGTCGCTGCGGCGCCCTACGCGATGCTGATGATCGCGATTTCACTCCCGTTGACCGGTGTGCTCTATCACCAGTCGAAAAAAATTGCAGGTCTGTAACATGCTGGAATTAACGTCTGTTTCAAAATCTTTTGCCGAAGTCCAGGTACTGGATAACCTTTTTCTGACGGTGGCTCCGGGCAGCCGCACGGCCATCGTGGGGCCTTCCGGTTCCGGGAAGACCACGCTGCTGCGTATTCTCGCCGGGTTTGAAACGCCGGATACCGGGCGCATCGTGATGCAGGGAAGAACGCTGTTTGATAAAGAGGGTTTTATTCCTGCTCATCAACGCGGTATCGGTTTTGTCCCTCAGGAAGGCGCCTTGTTTCCCCACCTTAATGTCGCGGACAATATCGCATGGGGTTTAGATTGCTCCCGGCAGGAAAAACGGCGTCGGGTCGCGGCATTGATGGAGAGGGTATCGCTGGACGAGTCGCTGGCTACGCACTGGCCGCATGAGATTTCCGGCGGTCAGCAGCAGCGCGTTGCTCTGGCTCGGGCGCTGGCGCAGCAGCCCTCGCTGATGTTGCTCGATGAACCTTTTTCCGCCCTCGACACCGGGTTGCGCGCCATGACGCGAAAAGCGACGGCGGACTTGCTTGCCCAGACCGGGATTGCCTCTATTCTCGTGACGCACGATCAGAACGAGGCGCTGTCGTTTGCCAGCCAGGTTGCGGTTATGCGTCATGGGCGCTTTACCCAGGTGGGGACGCCATTCGAGGTTTATTCACAACCCGTCGATGAAGCCACGGCGCTGTTTCTCGGCGATGCGCTGGTGCTGCCCGCCGAACTACGCGACGGACGGGCGCAGTGTGCGATCGGATGGCTGCATACCGACAACGATAATGCTTCGGGGCACGGGCGAGTTATGCTGCGTCCGGAACAGCTGGTGATTACCCCTTGCCGGAAAGAGGACAGTGCCGTCACCATCGTCGATGTTGATTTTTCCGGGCATCTGTCGACCCTAACGCTGGCGATAGCGCAGCAGGAGCAGACGCTGACCCTCAAAACCGTCAGCCGGGCCGACTGGGTACCAGGCTGCGGGGTAGATATTGAGGTCAGCGGCAAAGGGCGGGTATTTCTTCCGCAATAAATGAAAATAGCGCCAGGATTTTTCTGGCGTCATTTATTCTGCCGACGACCGTGAGGTGAATGATTGATGTCGACACGGGCATCCCGGCGACCAAAAGACGCTATTTACGGATAAATATCCGCTATTCTCGTCGCACCTCAGGGGCTGCTATACAGGCGTGCAGGCCGCCGTTGGCCCTTGAGTTCACCGAATGAATAGATTAGTGTGGAGCGTCGTTCACACATTCTTCACTCGTTCCGTGATGCTGCTGAACAACAAAAAATACGAATAAGATAATACTCACTTCATTTTTGCTATCGGCGAAGCGCGAAGGCGTGCGCTGTAACACACAACAATAGAATAATGCTTGTACTGGGGTTCATATGTGGACTGTGATTGGCATTTTTTTAGTTCTTGTTTTTATCGGCAATTTAATAAAGAAAAAAGAAACTCCCGTTGAAAAAAAAGCGCCGCCTACTAAAACAGGTAGTCGTGCACCCGCCCCATTGGCTGACGTCGAGCAGCACAAAACCGATACCCTACAGGTTGATCCGGTCAGGCCGGCAGCGCGACGATTAACTTTCGGTTCAATACTGGCTGATAAGACACCAGGCTCGTTAATTGCCGACGGGAATAATGCGGCACCTTGTATTACGATGACGGAAGCGCTGAACCTTATTATGCATATCGACGGATTTAAAGAATATATGCTAACGCGCTATGCGATGACGGGGTTAACTCATCTGGCACCCGCTTATATGTCTGATTTACACGACGATTTTATGCGGCTAATTACGCATAAACCCTTCTATGCGATTCAGCAATTTAACTGGGCGAGAGCCATTGATTTTTCTTCGGTCCGGCGGCGAAATATTGCTTCGCTGTATCACTTTAGCCACTTGTCGAATCTGCGCGGTATATTTAAATCAGGAATTATTAGCCGGCGGAAACTTGAAGAGGGCAATCACGCTTTCCACTATAACGACGAACTGCGGCTGGAGGGGATAAGGGATTCCATCTCCCTCTCGTTAGGCCAGGTGAATAAGAAAATGCTCTACAAATATACCCAGGGGCTGCGGGATCGCGACTGGGTTATCCTCAAAATCAAAAAAGAGCTGATTAGCGGGCCCACGCAGCCGTCATTCGATCACCGGACGTTGCTCAGGCGGGCCGTTTTTTGCCACAGCAACGCGGCTTCTTCTGCAGTCAAAGCCATTAGCGTAGAACAACGACAAAAGCATCAGGCCTTCCAGGCGATGTTTTGTGGTGAAAATAATGAAGATTCCGGCGATTCCCCGCATGATATTCAGGCGGAAATTTTGTATCTTGGCGAGATTCCGACCTGGTTTATCAGTGACGTTATTTTTTATTCTGCGGATATTATCCCGCCCTGGTTACGCGATTGTCCGGTAAACATCGTGGTTGACCCTTCCCATTTTGCTTTCAGGTGAGTTTATGGCCGTGCGTCCCGTCTTTATTCCGACCCGCGAAGGGGAGGCTCTGGTTGACATTATTAACGTAGATTTCAGCTGGTCGCCTGGTCTGGCGGTCAGCCAGAAACAAAAGTCTATTGCCGCGCTGCATGAAGGTTATGCGCAGAGATCGCCAGGAACAAAGATTCTGGAGGTCTCAAGTAAATCTCCGGACGCCCTCGGCGTTCAGCTCAGCGCCTTTAACATGGGGGTCCAGAGCCACGGCGGGCAATTTATCAGCGTGGAATCGCTGTTCCAGTCTTCCAAGGTGTTTATCGATGGCGGGCCTTTTCGCGAGCTGATGTACATGACGCCAAAAGAGGCCAAACGTGCCGAACAGCTGAAAACCTCGGGCCGGTTAGCCCATTTTTCATTTCAGCCTAATGAGGCGCGGGAGGCGGTTATCTGGCCGCTGGAGCCGAAAACGGCGTTCTACGACTGGCTGTATCTCAATGCGCTCAGCCACTCACTTTATAAAGAGCAGGTTCTGGACTATTCGGCCTTCACCGATATCGAGTTTAACCCCGAGAAATCAATCAACTGCCAGGCCTACTCCGTGGCGCTGTGGTGCGCGCTCCGCCAGCGTGGGTTGCTAACAACCACGATTCCAGCGCGGGATGCGTTTATTGCATTGATTGAACGGTTCACCATTTACAACACCAGCGACGGCGATCTTCACACTTTGCGTCTTTTCTAAGCTACCAGGAGCGACAATGGCAGGGCAACTACCCCATGGTGATGTCCACGTACCCGCTGTCACGGCGGTGGATACCTTTGACGATATTTCCGACGCGCGTAAACAGGCCATTCGGGAAGCGGTGATGCGCGACTACTTCGCACGCATCCAGGCCGTGAACAAAGAAGTGGAGGCGATGACCGTCGCGCAGCGTGAGATGTTTCACCTGAGCCTGGCGGAAACGCTGGCGCTGCTGGCGGACGGGGAGACGACAAAATGAACGAGAACAAAATCCTGGCCGCCGTTGCCGAATCACTCAGCAAAACCCACAGCGCGATCAACCAGGCCAATAATGCCCTCGGGACGCTGGCACGGGAGTTTTTATATCGCTCCATTCTGGAAAGGGACCTGTCGGGAGAGCTCATTGCCATGGAGGCAGCGTTGAAATCGGTGCAGGAGCGCATCCAACGACAGGAGAAACATGAGGCTATGCTGGCGGGAATGGCGCCTGAAAGTCGGGAGGCATTTAACGCGCTGTTTGAAGAGAACAGGGCCAGATATGCAAAACTGCTGAATGAAAAACGACCCGGTAAGTAGCCAGGACCTGTTCAGGCGGCGTTAAAAAAAGCCAGCCAATAACTGGCTGGCAAAGACACGGATAGAACTTCATTTTATGGTTGGTGTATCGGGGGGGTACCTGAACACCTGTCTGGGAATAGCGGCATACGCTGCTATACCCAGAAAGCTGGTCAGCTATCGTCATATTGCGAATTTACTCTCCGGCCAGCAGCTTTTTACAGCGGTAAATAAACGCGCTGGATCGCTGCGTTAATCCTTCAATTTCCCTGGGCTTCATGCCGTTACGCAGATGGGCCATAATGGCCTCTCTATCGGCGGCGATATGGGATCGGCAGTTATATTTCGCGGCCGCTTTCTGGACGGTTTGCTGCTTCAACAGGGCTGAAATCTCCAGCTGTTTGTGCCTGGCTATCGGCATCAGTTCGCTTTCGCCGTGCAAAGCTATTTCGGTCCATAGCGCTAAGGCGCGCCGCAATAAGCCCCGGTCCTGTAGGCTTTGGGCCTGAAGCAGTTTCTCTTGCTGAGTTGTTACCATGATTTCGGCGAAGCCCGTTCAGTGTGACCGTATTTGTCATACAAATATGGCGGTGATTGATTCAGAAATGAAATGAATAATTTTTATCTTAGTTATAAACAAATGGAATGATTTTATATCTCGCTGATCCACATCGTTTTTTAGTATTGCGGTTGGGGTGAGCGGGAGGCCCGGCGCCTGCGCTTGTACCAGGGGCTATCAGCAGGCTCCGGAGAAAAGCGGACTTACAAATCAATCAACAAATTTGCCGAACGGCTGCGGGAGCAGCACAGGGCGATATGTTGTGCGGCAGCGGATTTTTCAGCTTCAGACTGCACCGTATCGCGATGATCGGCCTGGCCGGCAATCAGCGGCGTCAGGCAGGCCCCGCAGATCCCCATTTCGCAGGAGAGTGGGAAGGCAACGCCGTTTTCCTGCAGCACCTGGGCAATGGTTTTATTCCCCGGTACCGGCCATGTCTCGCCCGACGACGCCAGCGTGACGGTAAACGTATCGTGATCGGCGCTGGCGGTAGCCTTTAGCGGCTGAAATGCTTCGCTATGTATCTGGTCCTCGGGCCAGTTTTTTTCAGCAGCGATGCGCCGGGCGGTATCCATAAAGCCCTGCGGGCCGCAAAGATACAGATGATGGCCAGCGTGCGTATTGCCCAGCGTATCCGCTAGCGTATGACGGGGGCTGTGCCCTTCATCTGAGCAATGAACCACGCAGTTGCCGAAGGTCGTTATCTTCGCCATTTCCTCAGCAAAGGCCGCATTTGCCCGAGACTTAACGTAGTAATGCAGCTCAAACGGCGTCCCCGCAGCGTCGAGGTGCAGCGCCATCGTATACAGCGGCGTGATGCCGATCCCGGCAGCCAGCAGCGTTACCCGCTCTGCGTGTCGCAGCGCAAACAGATTGCGCGGCGGGGAGATAAGCAGCGTCTGGCCCGGGCGCAGCGTCTCATGGACATACCGTGAACCGCCGCGTGATGCGTTCTCGTGGCCAACGCAGATCAGGTAAGCACGGGGGCTGGCATCGGCGTGCGGGCCGGTCAGCGAGTACTGGCGAACCATCCCGCAGGGCAGGTGTACGTCAATATGCGCCCCCGGCTGCCAGCCGGGAAGCGGCCGACCGTCGTGGGCCATCAGTCTGATGGCGAGACTTTTGTCCCCCTGGCGCCACAAGCCGTCGACAACCACCTTCAGTACATCACTCATCACTTTTCTCCACTTACACCAGGAAAAACTCGCCAAAGCCCATTTTCTTCAGGCTGCGACGATAGGCGATTGAACTACGGTCGGCGGGAATATGCGCCTCAAGCGTCAGGTCCAGCGGCAGCCTTTCCGGGCGCTGGGTCTCCACCATCAGGCGGTCCTCCTCGAACACGCGCAGGTTGAACGCATGGACCTCCTCGATCGGCACGTGCAGGTCAAAATTGCGCGCAATGGGAGCAAACATCCGCGTCACCCGTGATGACACCGGCGAGGCGGCATTCATGATGACCAGCCTGGCGTCACCGGGGAAGTGGATCGTCAGGGTCGCGGTAAAGGGTAGGTGCAGCTCAAAATGGCGCAGCCACTGGAACCCTTCCGGCGCACGAAATTCAGAGCTGGCTGGATAATTGCCCACTGAACTCCAGTAATCGGCGGTGAAGCCAAAGGGGGTCTCCCGAGGAGCGTAATCGGGAACCTGTTGATTATCGGGATCCGCAAAGGTATCGGTGTGGATCCAGGCGAAATGGGCGACATCGAGAAATCCCTCTACCTGACGACCGGCAAAGCCGTTGACTTCAAAGGCCGGACAGTTGATCTGCTGAAAGCCGTCATCGTGCCAGTGGGGGAGAACGGGCAGCGGCATCGGGTTTTCCGCATCAAAAGCCAGGCAGGTCCAGATGAGTCCGTAGCGCTCTTCTACCGCATAGCGGGTGAGATTGAGTCTGGCCGGAACGGGCTGGTCGGGGCTTGAGGGAATGCGGTTGCAGCGCCCATTTTCCCCGAAGCGCAGGCCATGGTAGGGGCAGATAATCCCTTCTTCATCATGAAAGCCCAGCGTTAGCGGCACGCCGCGGTGCGGGCACACGTCGCGAGCCACGACAACCTGGCCCTTAACACGATAGATAACCAGCGGCTCATCCAGCAAGGTGGCTTTCACCGGCGCGGGGCCGATATCTTCGGCGCGGGCGACCGGATGCCAGCATTTGGCCAGGCGCAGCCAGTCATCAGGATCGAAGGTGCAATGGGCGGGCGGGGTTAGCGTGGGTTTGTTCATGGTGTACCTTCCTGCTCACAGAAATACATTTGTTTAATTGTTGTGAGTTTATTGTTGTCATATTAGGGTGTTGACATCCATCAGCATTAATTCATCAACCCGTTGCAAAAAAGAGTACAGGGTGGGGTATGAGTCCATTTTCGCGTTTTGCGCTCTATTTTGCCGAAGTCGCCCGCAGCGGAAGCCTGCGACGGGCCGCTGAAAAGCTGCATATTTCGGCCTCGGCAATCAATCGGCAGATCCTGCAGGCCGAAGAGGCGTTTGGCACGCCGCTGTTCGAACGTCTACCGGAAGGGCTACGCATGACGACCGCCGGCGAATTGCTGTATGACAACCTGTTGCGCTGGCAAAAAGAGTTTCACCTGACCCGGCAAAAGTTTGATGAGCTGCAGGGGCTCAAGAGAGGGACGGTTAGCGTCGGAATGGTGCAGGCGCTGGCGGAGGGCAGTTTTGCCGCCGCGCTGGCTGATATTATCAGCACCTGGGACTGGCTTGAGCTGATGTTGCAGGTCGCGGACAGCCACACGGTCAGTGAAAAAGTTCGCCAGGCCGATCTCGACTTTGGCCTGATTCTTGACCCGGAAGGCCAGGCTGGGCTAAGCGTACTGGCTTTTGCTGAACTGGAGATGGGCGTGGTGATGCGCCCGGATAATCCCCTGGCCTGCGCGGCAACGCTCTCTCTGGGAGAACTTAGCCAGCAGCGACATATTGTCCCTGGCGCACCGCTGATTGTTCACGAACGGGTCGGGATGCTCTATCGCCACTATGATTTCAGCCCGGGCAACAGTATCAGCTGCAACGACATCCGCCTGATTAAATCGCTGGTGCTTAAAGGCAGCGGCGTCACCGTTCTGAGCCTGCTGGATGTACTGGATGAGGTGAAAAGCGGGCGGCTGGCGTTTATTCCGCTACGCAATAAGCTGCTGCGGCCGCTGACGCTGGCGCTGTGTACGGCGCCATCGCGCCAGCTTTCTCGTCCGGCACAAATGGCGATTCAAAAATTAACGGCGGTCATGGAGGAGATGCAAACCGTCGGCAGACGCTAGCCCAGTGGTCCGCCCTGGATGGTTTCACACAGGCCGTTGATGATGCGCTCTCCGGTTTCCTCCTTGAGCTCCTGATACCACGCCTGGGTCAGGGCCATATCTTTCCCGTGAGTGATGTCGCAGCGCTTGCGCGCCTTGAGTACCAGGTCGCGAACGCGGGCACAGCGTAGTGCTTCGTACTGTTGCAGAGCGGAAACAATCTCACGGTTATCCTGGAAAATGTTGCCAAGCACCACCGCATCCTCCATTGCTGCGCAGCCGCCCTGGCCGATGTCCGGGGTCGTACTGTGCCCGGCGTCACCGAGTAGCGCAACCCTGCCGCGAACCAGTTTATCGAAGGGTTCAATATCATGGATTTCAATGCGATTGGTGGTCTGCGGATCCAGGGCGGCAATCAGCTTTTGCACCGGCGGTGCCCAGCCGCTGAAGTAGCGGCTGAGATCGTCGCGCAGGGTGTGCCTGTCTTCGGCCAGGCCGGCGGGGAGCGGTACATCAAAGAAGAAATAGAAACGGCCGCTGGCCACCGGCATCAGCGACACGCGTTTGCCTTCACCGACGAAAGTGGTCCACTGATCGGCTGGCGCAATGTTCTCGTCGATGTCCACCAGCCCGTTCCAGTTGACGTACCCTGCATAGCGGCGTTCGGGCGTATGGCCCAGCACGTACGGGCGCAGCGCCGAATGGCTACCATCGGCGGCGATCAGGAAATCACCGTGGGCCGTGGTTCCGTCGGTGAACCAGACGGTGACGCCTTCGGCATCTTCTTCCGTGCGGATCACCCGCTTACCAAACTGCACCGCGTCGCGCCCCCAAAAATCGAGCATTTCCCGCTGGAGTTCGCTGCGTGAAACGGGGCAGGGACGGCCTCCGGTGCGTTCAACCAGCGGCGCAAGGCTAAAGCGGGTTAGCGTTTCGCCGTCCAGGTACTCTTTATAGGCCAAAAAGTGCATCGGGCCGCCGTAGGTTTCGATGATCTCCCCCATGCCCAGCTGATTCATGCACTTCACGCCGTTGGGCCAGATGGAGATTGCCGCGCCAACCGGCTTAATCTCTTTCACTGCCTCAAAGACCTCGCAGTCCATTCCCGCGTTCTTCAGCGCGACCGCTGCGCTCAGGCCGCCAATGCCGGCACCAATCACTAATGCTTTCATGCTTTACTCCTTCTGTTGCGTCCTGAAGGAGTAGAGCAATTTGCGTACCAGCCTGGTTAAAGCACCAAAATCGCTACCGGGACGGCAAAAATGCCAGCTATCGCACTTTTGTGGTGCGTGATGAGGTGGCAGTTGCCATGTTATGAACGAAAAGTTTCTCAGTTAAGGTGATGGAATCGAATGTTTCATTAACCACCGGTGGCGGGCGTGAGGACAGGAGATGATCTTATTGGTTAATTTCATTGATAAACAACAGCTTATTAAACATTGCCGTTTGTACTTGACCCGCAGCGCCACTCTGGCCTGCTTTGTGCACTGTGCAGACAACGTTTATGCGTAACGGGGGGAATGATTATGTTTGAAAACAAGAACAACAGTCAGTTTATCGGCCTCGCGCCGCGAAATTTTAGCGGGCTACGTCCGGGGGCGGAGCAGGCGATGACGGCCTGGCCGCGGGGAGAATTGCGCGACAGCGGCAAGGAGCGGTGATGATCCCACTCATACACTTTAATCAGCTGTCTCGCGACGATGCCGTGCGCCTGCTGGCACCGTGCGTAGCGATTGATGCCTGGGCGACGGCACTGATGCAGGCCCGACCATACCCGAATCTCACGGCGCTGATGGCCTTCGCGCAGCAGAAGTCCCTGCAATGGGGCGCACCGGAGCTGGCGCTGGCGCTGCGCGCGCATCCGCGAATTGGTGAGAAACCCGCCGCAGAGCAGGAACATGCCGAGATGTCGCGCCAGGAGCAGGCGGCGGTTAACGATCGGGACGCCGCGCTTATCCGGGCGCTCGCTGAGGGCAACGCCCGTTATGAAGCGCGCTTTGGGCGTGTGTTTCTGATACGCGCTAAAGGTCGCAGCGGGGAAGAGATACTCCGGGCGCTGACGCAGCGGTTGAGCCTCAGCCCGGAGCAGGAGACAGAGGTCGCGCTGGGGCAGCTACGTGAAATTACTTTATTAAGACTAACGGGAGTCATTGGCGAATGAATACGTTGAGTACCCATATTCTGGATGTTTCCACCGGAAAGCCCGCGCAGGGTGTGGCTGTTAACCTGCTGATGGGAGGGCAATCTATCGCAAGCGGCATCACAGATGAGCACGGTCGCATCGCGGCGCTGGCGCCGGGCAGGCTGGCCGCCGGGCGCTATCGGCTGGTGGCGGACATTGGCGACTGGTTTACGCGCGGCGGTCTCGAAACGCTGTATCTGTGTGCGCAGATTGATTTTGTGATTGCCGAGGAGGCGGATGATCATTTCCATCTGCCGTTCTTGATTGCGCCTGGCGGCTGGTCAACCTATCGGGGAAGCTGAGTGCGCCGAAGCCCGGCGCCTGGCCGGGCCTGGTGACACCGTTTCTCCCTGCCAGACGCACTCGCCGTTGACCCAGGTCTGGCGAATATTGCGTTCGTCGCCCAGCGTCATCAGGACAAAAAGCTGCTCGTAGATATCCTGACAGCGGGAGATGCGCAGCCGCTGCAACGGCGTCACCGCCGGGTCGATCACCACAAAGTCGGCTTCTTTTCCCGGCGCAAAGTTCCCGATTTTTTCATCAAGACGCAGCGCGTGAGCGCCACCTAGCGTGGCATGATAAAACGCTTCGCTGGCGCGCAGGCGATAGCTTTGCAGCTGCGCCACCTTATAGGCTTCGCCGAGGGTGCGTAACATACTGAAGGTAGTGCCTGCGCCCACGTCGCTGCCGATACCGATACGCACCTTCTGCTGCCAGCTGGTCGGCAACCGGAACAGACCGCTGCCGAGAAACAGGTTTGAGGTCGGGCAAAAGGCGAGCGCCGAGCCGGTCTCGTGCAGGCATTGCCACTCCGCGTCGGCCAGATGGATCCCGTGGGCGAATACGCTGCGCTCGCCGGTTAAGCGATAGTGGTGATAGACGTCAAGATAGTGCTCGTGCTCCGGCCACAGGCTCTTCACCCACGCCACCTCGTTAAGATTTTCACTCAAGTGGGTATGCAGCCAGGTATCCGGGAACTCCTCCCGCAGCCGCTGAACCGCCGTCAGTAGCTCCGGTGTCGACGTGGGGGCAAAACGCGGTGTAATAGCGTAACCGAGGCGGCCCTGATGGTGCCAGCGCTGGATTAATTCCCGGGTTTGTCGGTAGCTCTGCTCCGCCGTTTCACTCAGATAGTCCGGGGTGTGGCGGTCCATCATCACTTTACCGGCGAGAAGACGCATATTCAGCCGCAGGGCTTCGGTAAACAGCGCATCGACGGATTCAGGATGCAGGGTACAAAACACCAGCGCGGTGGTGGTGCCGTGGCTCAGCAGCTGGCTGATAAAAAATTGAGCGATTTCAGCGGCATAGCCTTCATCACTAAACTGGCTCTCGACCGGAAACGTATAGGTGGTCAGCCACTCCAGCAGCTGCTCACCGAAGGCGCCAATCATCTCGGTTTGCGGATAATGTACGTGCGCATCGACAAAGCCGGGGAGGATTAGCTGCCCACGCAGGTCGAGGTAGCCTTTTTGCGCCTGCAGATACTGCTCGCCCTCCTGCCAGGGCAGCAGCGACTGAATTTTGCCCTGCTGGATAAACAGCACACCATCATCAAGGTAACGCGCATGGCGGGCGATATCGTCAGCGCTGTCGGCAAGCCGGGCGATATCGAAAAAGGCGCCGCGAACGGCGGTATGGTACTCAATCATAAAGACAACCTTCTCTGTTCCATAAAGGGGCAGGGATATTGAGCAAAATTAATGCCAGTTTGCCGGACGGGAGACGCTGACGCCGCGGCGCAGTGCCGCGGCAACGAGGGCTACTCTTTCTGCGCCACCTGGCGAGAAGCAAAAGCGGATGCGGCAGCGCGATCGTCGCGGGCTATCCAGCGATAGGCCGCGCCGCTCAGGAAGACGCCGATAAACCAGCTAAAGTTCGCCACTTCATGCAGGGAGGGAATAAAGCTAATCACCAGACCAATTGCCACCGAGGGGAGCAGCGCGGCGATGGCTTTCGGGTTAAAGCCGTTGCGATACCAGTACTGGCCTTGTGGCGTGGCATCAAACAGATCGTCTACCGACACCTGGCCGCGCTTAATCAAATAGAAGTCGACAATCAGAATACCAAACAGCGGGCCGATAAAAGCGCCCAGAACATCGAGCGTGTAGTGGATAAGCTCCGGTGAGTTGAACAGGTTCCAGGGGGTCAGCAGAATCGAACCGACCGCGGCGATCATCCCCCCGGTACGAAAGCTGATTTTCTGCGGCGAACAGTTGGAAAAGTCAAAGGCCGGTGAGACGAAGTTGGCGACAATATTGATGCCGATGGTGGCGGTAATCATCGTCAGCAGACCAATAGCGACCGCCAGATCGTTACCCACACGGCTGACGGTTTCAATCGGGTCGGTGATCATGCGGCCGAACAGTGACTGGGTACCGGAAACAATGACCACGGTGACGAGAGAAAACAGCAGGAAGTTAAACGGCAGGCCCCAGCGGTTGCCGCGGCGAATTTCGCCCATGCTTTTCCCATAGCGAGAGAAATCGCCGAAGTTAAGCAGCGGGCCGGAGAAGTAGGAGACCACCAGCGCGGTGGCGGTGATCATCTGCCAGGTCTGCTCGCCGGGGGTCAGCGATTTACTGGCCAGCGTAAAGGCAATCCCGTCAAACCCGGTTTTGTATACAATCCAGCCCGCCAGTGCCAGCATCACCACGTATACCGCCGGGCCAGCGATATCAATAAAGCGCTTGATGGCGCTCATTCCGTGCCAGAACACCATTGCCTGCAGCAGCCACATGGTGGCGAAACAGAGCCAGCCAAGGTGCGACAGCCCGAGGAACGTCGCTTCGGTAAGCGTTGATAGCGAAGGCCAGAACTTAAGCAGAACCAGCATCAGCGCGTTGGCCGCCAGATAGGTCTGAATGCCGTACCAGGCAAAGGCGATAAGACCGCGGATCACCGCCGGGATATTGGCGCCGAAGACGCCAAACGCCTGGCGGCAGATGACCGCATAGGGCACGCCCGCCATCTGACTGGGCTTTGCCACCAGGTTGGCGCACAGCTGAACAATGCAAATTCCGACCAGCAAGCAGAGCAGCACCTGCCAGCTGGCCAGCCCGAGCGTGAAGAAGCTCGCCGCCACCACGTAGCCCCCCATGCTATGCACGTCGGACATCCAGAAAGAAAAGATGTTGTACCAGCTCCAGTTCTGGTCGCGCGTTGGTGCCAGATCCTCATTACAAAGCCGTGGGCTGTAGCCGGCGGTGGAATCAGCGGCCGGAACCTGATGGGTATGTTGTCTGTTTGGCATGAAACCTGCTCCTGTGAAATGAAACCCTGTGATGTTGATGCAGGAGGCTGTTGCAGGATTCAGGCCAGAACGGTTAATTTTGTATACAAGAAATTTATTTTATGTATACGATTGGCTATCGAAATATCAATCTGGAGCGGGTCAATGGGTAATGAAAACCGTCAGCAGACCGCAGCAGCGCTGCATGACAAGGATGAATCGATCTATCAGGCCCTGATGACCGCCATTGTGGAACATCAGCTGCCGCCGGGCAGTAAATTGCCGGAAGAGGCGCTGGCTGACGTCTTCGGCGTGAGCCGGACCGGGATCCGTAAGGTGCTGCAACGACTCAATGCTGTGCAAATGGTGACATTAACGCCCAAGCGTGGTGCACAGGTGGCCAGCCCGACGGTTGAAGAGGCGCGGGAGATCTTCCGCACCCGCACGCTGCTGGAGGTCGCAAACCTGCCCGACGTGATTGCTCGCTGTCAGCCGCCGCATCTGGCGGCGCTGGAGGCAATTATTCGCCAGGAGCAGCTGGCGCACGAAGCCTATGATGGCCCGGCGGCTATCCGCCATTCTGCCGAATTCCATATTCAGCTGCAGGCCATTTCTGGCAACCAGGTGCTCACCGAGATGGTGACTCGCCTCAGCCAGCGCTCCTCGTTAGTGATAGCGGCATGGGGCGCCCCGTGGCGCCAGGGCTGCCGCTGCGACGATCACGAGCAGCTTATCCAACTGCTGCGACAAAAGGCGTTGTCACCTCTAAGCGCGGCGTTAACGCACCATTTCGAACATATCGTCGCCAGCCTCTGCTTTGAGCGTGCTGGCGAATGCCTGCCTGATTTTGCCCGGCTCTTTGCCGGCGATAAGGAGCCGTAATGGCCGCTATCTGTATACAAGTGATTAACCCCAACACCAACGCCGGAATGACGGACACCATTGCGACAGCTGCCCGCGCCGCGGCGGCGCCGGGGACCGAGATTGTGGCGGTCTCTTCGCGGGAAGGCGTGCCGTCCATCGAAGGCCATTTTGATGAAGCGATTGCCGCCGTCGGCGTACTGGAACAGATTCAGGCCGGTCGCCAGCTGGGCGTCTCGGGACATGTGATCGCCTGTTTTGGCGATCCTGGGCTGTTGGCAGCCCGTGAGCTGGCGCAGGGGCCGGTTGTCGGCATCGCCGAGGCGGCGATGCATATGGCGACGCTGGTGGCCACGCGTTTTTCGATAGTCACCACGCTGCCGCGCACGCGGATTATCGCCCGCCATTTGCTGCATCAGTATGGCTTTTACGACCACTGCGCCGGGCTGCACGCTATCGATCTCCCGGTGCTGGCGCTGGAAGACGGCTCGGGTCTGGCGCAGGAGAAAGTGCGCGCGCGCTGCCTACAGGCATTAAAAGAGGACGGCTGCGGCGCCATAGTGCTGGGCTGCGGTGGAATGGCTACGCTGGCCCGGCAGCTCACGTGCGAACTACAGATCCCGGTCATCGATGGCGTCAGCGCAGCGGTGAAGATGGTGGAGTCGCTGGTGGCACTGGGGCTGTCGACCAGCAAACGCGGGGACCTGGCTTTCCCGGAGGCCAAAACGCTGAGCGGTAAATTTGCGGCATTCAATTCATTTTAAACTTAAGGGGTGGAGATGACGCTTGCAGAACAGTACTACCCGCGCGATTTGCGCGGCTACGCCGGACGGCCGCCGCATGCGCGATGGCCGAACCAGGCGCGGATTGCCGTGCAGTTTGTGCTCAATTATGAAGAAGGGGCGGAAAACCATGTTCTGCATGGCGATGCCGGTTCTGAGCAGTTTCTCTCCGATATTATCGGCGCCGCCAGCTACCCGGACCGACATATGTCGATGGACTCGCTGTATGAGTACGGCAGTCGCGCTGGATTCTGGCGTATCCATCAGGAGTTCAGCCGGCGCGGGCTGCCGCTGACGGTATTTGGCGTAGCGATGGCGCTGGCACGTCATCCCGATATCGTTGCGGCGATCAAAGCCGCCGACTATGACGTGGTCAGCCACGGCTGGCGCTGGATCCACTACCAGCATATGGATATCAATACCGAGCGTGAACACCTGAACAAGGCGGTGCAGGTGTTAACCGACCTGTTTGGCAAACCGCCTGCCGGCTGGTATACCGGACGCGATAGCCCCAATACGCGCCAGCTGGTGGTGGAGCACGGTGGTTTTGATTACGACAGCGATTACTATGGCGACGATTTGCCGTTCTGGACCCACGTTCCCTGCAGCGATGGCTCCCGCAGGCCGCATCTGATCGTACCGTATACTCTTGATACCAACGACATGCGCTTTGCTACCGCGCAGGGGTTTAATACCGCCGAGCAGTTTTATACCTACCTGAAAGACAGTTTTGATGTGCTGTATGAAGAGGGGGAGCAGGCGCCGAAGATGATGTCCATCGGCATGCACTGCCGGCTGCTTGGGCGCCCGGGTCGCTTCCGTGCCCTGCAGCGCTTTCTCGATTATGTGCAACAGCACGAGCGGGTCTGGGTATGTACGCGCCAGCAGATAGCCACCCACTGGCGCGAAGTTCATCCGTTCCGGGAATAGCTTCCGTTCCCTGGCAGCCCGGCTCAACGCCGGGTTAGCCCATCAGGCTGACCTGCGCGGCGACAATCCGCCAGCCGAAAGGAAAACGCACCCAGGTCTGCTGCTGGCGGCCGATCCGCTCGCTCCCGACGCGGGTGAACTCGGTACTGCATACTGCAAAATCCTCGCCGAATGTGACGATCTCCGTGTGGCGTAATTCACGCTGCAACCCCGCCGACGGACGGGCGGCGCGAAAGGCACGGATTTCGTCGATACCGTAGAGATTCTCCCCGGCCCCCAGGCGAACCGTCTGTTTATCGTGCCAGAAGAGCTCATCCAGCACCGCAATGTTGTTGCTGACCAGCGCCTCTTCGTAGCGGTAAAAAGCCGCCGTTACCTCAGCCAGAACCCGCGGGCGGTTAATATTATCCTGATTGATCATGCTGCTCTCTCCGCCGGCTGTGCGTGGGTGACGCCCATCTCTTCCAGGACGCGCGCCGCGCGCAGGCAGGCCTGTTCATTAAACGGTGCGGCAATCAGCTGTACGCCGATGGGCCGGTTAGATGCCGTACGCAGCGGGACGGTGACCACCGGCAGACCCAGAAACGAGACCGGCTGGGTGAGCATGCCCATACTGGCGCGAACGGGCAGCGTCTCACCGTTAATTGCCATCATCTGCTGGCCAATGAGGGTGGCACTGCACGGTGTCGCCGGGGCGATAAGCACATCGACATGCTGAAACAGTGATTTCATCGCCTCCCGGGCATGGCGACGAAAACGCTGCGCCTGGAGATACCAGGCGGAGGGCATCATCGCACCCGCCAGCAGGCGTTCCCGGGAGTGCGGTTCAAAGCGCTCCGGTTCGCGACGAAGCGCGGGCAGGTACTGGTTGCCCCCTTCAGACGCGCTGATAATAAACGCCGCCGAACGGGCAAGATCTGCCTCAGGGAACAGGTGCTCATCTCGGGCCTCAAGGGCCTGGGCTACACGCGCCACGGCCGCCCGGGCATCGCCATCGCACCAGTCGTTGAAAAAGCCCCCGAGCACTCCGCAACGCAGATCTTCCAGACCACGTTCCAGCCGCATAAGGGTCGGGGAGACGGCCTCGTCAGCCTGGAAATCATCGTCGGGGTCGCGCCCCTGCAAGGCGTCGTACACCGTCGCCAGGTCGCCGACGTGGCGGGCAAACGGGCCGATATGGTCGAGGCTGGCAACGAACGGGTGGCTACCCGCCCGCGACAGGCGACCAAACGTGGGTTTCAGACCAAAAATGCCACACAGAGAGGCCGGAACGCGGATAGAGCCGTTGGTATCGCTACCCAGAGCGAAATGAACCAGCCCGGCGGCAACCGCGGCGGCCGATCCGCCGGAAGAGCCGCCGGCAATCCGCGCCAGGTCGTGTGGATTATGGGTCGCACCGTAATGGCTATTTTCGGTGGTGAACCCATAGGCGTAGGCATCCATATTCACCATGCCGCTGAGCAGGCCACCTGCCGCGCAGATCTGCCGCACCGCCCAACCGTCAGAGGCCGCTGGCAGACGATCGCTGAACAGCTGCGCCCCGGCGAGGGTTGTTTCACCGGCAACGTCGAACAGATTTTTTACCGCGTAGGGGACTCCCGCCAGCGCCGGCAAGGGCTGGCGGCTGCGGCGCAGCGCATCAATCTGGTCGGCTTCGGCGAGCATCCGGCTTTCGGTGATGTGCGTCCAGGCGTTAATGTGCGGGTTAACTCGCGCCATATCGTCCAGGGTGCGGCGGGCAATCTCTCTGGCGCTAATCTCGCCGTTGGCCAGAGCGCGCTGAATATCAGCAATGGTCATCTCAGTGAGCGTCATGCTTTGTATACTCCGGCTATCTCCAGGCGTTCATCCAGCGGGCAGGCCATCAGCGGCTCCGCCAGTGCGGCAATGCGGCTGAACTGGAGCTGAAGTTCGCCGCGTCGGGTGTCATCCAGCTCCAGTGCGAGGAGCTGCTCCATTTGCGCCAGGTAAGCGCCCCAGTCGTTTACGCTATGCATCATCTTCGTCTCCTAATAACCGGCGGCGGAGCCGTTGCTACGCGGATCGGACGCCCCTTCAAACAGACCGTTGGAATGGCGGACGATGGCGCCGGCGTGACCCATGGCTTCGCTATAATCGGCCAGCACTTCCACGTCATGGCCCAGTCTGCGTAAACAGGCGATGCTCTCCGGCGAGAAGCGGCCTTCCAGCTTCAGTGAGTCTGAGGTCTGCCCCCAGGTGCGCCCCAGCAGCCAGCGCGGGCGTGAAATACTCTCCTGCAGCGGTATGCCCTGGAGGATGTAGCGGGTGAAAATGGCCGCCTGGGTTTGCGGTTGGCCATCGCCGCCCATCGAACCGTAGACCATCACCCGGCCATCGTTGAGGCGCGCGGCGGCGGGGTTGAGGGTATGGAACGGCTGTTTACCCGGCGCCAGCGCCAGCAGATGCGCGGGGTCGAGGCTGAACGAGGCACCGCGGTTTTGCCAGACGATCCCGCTATCCGGCAGCACAACGCCGCTGCCAAACTCATGATAAAGACTTTGAATGAAGGAGACCGCCAGCCCGCTGCTGTCCATCACCCCCATCCAGACGGTATCGCCGGGACCTTTCCCGGCACCCCACGGGGCAGCCTGTCCGTCATCGATGCTATCGGCCAACTGCTGGAGCGCCTGCGGAGCGAGCAGGCTTTGAATGTCGACGTCGAGGTGGCGTGGGTCGGTTATGTGGGCGTCGCGCAGACCAAAGGCCAGCTTGGTGGCCTCCACGATACGGTGTACGGTCTGCGCGTCATCGGCGTCGTACATCGCCAGCCGATCGGTAATCCCGAGGATTGCCAGCGACACCAGTCCCTGCGTTGGCGGTGCCAGGTTCCACAGCTCGCCTTGACGGTGCAGAAGCTTCAGCGGCGCAGGGCGGCGGGCGCGATGCTGATGCAGATCCGCAAGGGTGATGGGGAGGCCACATGTCGCCATCCCTTGTGCCAGACGCCGGGCCAATGGACCGCGATAAAAGCTGTCGAGGCCGTCGTCGACCAGTTGTTTTAGCGTCGATGCCAGTGCGGGTTGACGAAACCGGCTGCCGGCTGCCGGCGGCCGCCCGTCGAGCAGAAAGGTCTCGGCGAACCCTGGAAGGTTATGCAGTTCGGCGAGTTTTCCGGCGGTAGCGCTGGATTGCGAGGCAGTGACCGGCGTGCCGTCAGCGGCATAGCGGATCGCATCCTCCAGCAGACGCCCCAGCGGCAGTGCTTTTCCGGTCAACGTCTGCGAGACCTTAAGGGCTTCATCCCAGCCGCTGACGGTTCCGGCGACGGTTAGCGCCGCCTGCGGCCCGCGATGCGGGATATGCGCCAGTCCGGCGTAGGCTTCCGGCGTGGCGAGTGAACCCGCCGCGCCGCTGGCGTCAATGGCGACAGGATCGCCCGTCGGCGGCACGATGAGCCAGAAGCCATCGCCGCCCAGCCCGTTCATATGCGGATAAACCACCGCAATGGTGGCTGCTGCCGCGACCATGGCTTCTATCGCGCTTCCGCCTTCGCGCAGCACGGCAATCGCACTTTGACTGGCCAGATGATGGGGGGCGACCGCCATCCCGTGGGCGGATACATTACTCTGCATGGGTTGTCCTCATGATCCAAACATGATCTCAGCGCTGCAAAAGCTGTTCCACTTTGAGCGTAAAGTTTCAGTCGCCCGCAGGAGGGGCATTTGTCTTAAACTGGCATGCATTATGAAAGGGCTTACATCATGTATAGTGTGATGAAACAAAAGTTACAGAGGCCGTATGGAACAACTGGATGAACGCCTGAAGGGGCAATACGCGTCATTGTCGCCTCAGGAGCAGCGGGTGGCGGATTTTATTTTTGATCACTTCGATGACCTGATCGGTTACAACAGCGCCGAACTGGCGCAGCTGAGCGGGGTGTCAAAAGCCACGGTGAGCCGCCTGTTTAAGCGACTGGGCTACGATAAATATAAGGATATGCGCGATGAACTGCGCACCTTGCGACAGAGCGGAATGCCGTTAACCGATCATCGCGATGCGGTGCAGGGTAACACGCTGCTGGCGCGTCACTATAAGCAGGAAATGGCGAATCTGACGCAGTGGGTCAACGCGCTCGACGCGCAACAGTTTGCCGATGCGATTAGTGGGATGGTCAATGCCCGGCGTATTGCTATCATCGGGATGCGTAACTCCTGGCCGGTGGCGCTGCATCTGCGCCAGCAGCTGCTGCAGGCGCGTGGCCAGGTGCAGGTTCTGCCACAGCCGGGGCAAAGCTTAAGCGAAGAGCTGGTGGATCTGACGGCAGACGATCTGGTGGTGGTCATGGCCTTCCGCCGCCGTCCGCGCATTATTCGCCCGCTGCTACAGGAGCTTCAGTCACGTGGTATCCCGGTGCTGCTGATGTGTGAACCGCAGGCCTTCAGCCTGTTTCCGCTGTCGAGCTGGCAGCTGTGCGCGCCGCTGGATAGCGTCTCGGCCTATGACAGCTACGCCTCGGTAAACAGCTTAATCAATCTGCTGGCGAATGCGTTTTTGCACGAAATTCTCGATAAAGGCCGGCCGCGGATCCACGATATCGCCACCCTCTACCAGCAGCTGGATGAGCTTGAGCAACGATAATGGGGCCTCAGGCTGGTGCTTTGCCTTGTTTTGGTGCGCTAAAAGCGTGAAGAAACAAGGCCCATAATCTCACTTCTTTTCGCTATTTCTTGTTTACTCTCTATTTTAAGCGGATTTCTACGCCGTCACTGGTGAGAATGTTATCTGGCACATTAGTTGCAAAAGTTTATTTGAAGAATCTTTTGTTTCATACTAACGTAACGGGTAAACATCATGAAAAAACTGCTGATCGCACTGGCCGGGGCCGCTTGTCTGTTCACGCAAATCACAGCGGCGAAAGCGGACCAGCTGCAGGATATTGAAAAGCGCGGAGTGATCCGCATTGCGGTACCGCAGGATTTCCCGCCGTTTGGCTCGGTGGGAACCGATCTCCAGCCGCAAGGCTATGACATCGATATGGCGCGTTATCTTGCCAAAGAGATGAAGCTTAAGCTGCAGCTGGTGCCGGTCACCAGCGCAAATCGGGTGCCTTACCTGCAAACCGATAAAGTGGATTTGGTTATCTCCAGCCTTGGCAAGAATGCCGAACGCGAGAAGGTGATTGATTTCAGCCGCGCCTATGCGCCGTTCTTCCTCGGGGTGTTTGGCCCGAAAGAGGCGCAGGTGAAAGACGTGGCGGCGCTTGGCGGGAAAACTATCGGCGTAACCCGTGGGGCGGTGGAAGATATGGTGCTGACCGGTATCGCCCCGAAAGCGGTGCAGATTAAACGCTACGAAGATAACAACACCACGCTGTCAGCCTACCTCTCCGGCCAGGTGCAGTACGTGGCGACCGGAAACCTGGTGGTGGCCGCGATTGCTCGCCAGAACCCGGCGAAGGCGCCGGTGGAGAGCTTTATGCTGAAAGATTCACCGTGCGTGATTGGCCTGAGAAAGAATGAGCCAGCGCTGAAAGCCAAAGTGGACGCGCTGATAGCGCAGGGCCTACAAGACGGAACCCTGAACGGGCTGTCACAGCAGTGGCTAAAAGCGCCGTTGCCCGCTGACTTTGCTGCATAAGGTCAGGGAATGACGGAACAACTTCATTTTTCTGCGCTCTGGCCGCACTGGCCGGAGCTGCTGGCAGGGCTATGGGTGACTGTCCAGCTGACGGTGATGGCCACCGCCGGGGGCCTGGCTATCGGTATCTTCGGGGCTGCGCTTCGCAGCGGACGGCCATCGTGGCTCAGCCGGATGTGGGGCGGTTACGTGGAGCTGATTCGCAACACGCCGTTCGTGGTGCAGCTGTTTTTTATCGTCTTCGGGCTGCCGAATCTCGGGCTGAAGATGACCGCAGGCGAAGCGGCGCTGCTGGCGATGGTTGTGAACCTCGGGGCCTACAGTACTGAGATCGTGCGCGCCGGTATTCAGGTTACGCCGAAAGGCCAGTGGGAGGCCGGGCGGGTGCTTGGCCTGAGTCGCACACAGACCTTTATCCGCGTGGTGCTGCCGCCGGCGTTACAGCGCATTTACCCGGCGCTGGTCAGCCAGTGCATCATCGTGATGCTCGGATCGTCGGTAGTTTCTCAGGTCTCGTATGAAGAGCTGACCTTTGCCGCCAACCTGATTCAGTCACGGACGTTCCTGAGCTTCGAGGTTTATCTGGTGACGACGGGGATCTACTTAGTGCTTTCGATAACAATGCGTCAGCTGCTGATGGCAGCAGGGCGAAAATGGCTGGGGGTGCAGGCATGATGGCCACCTTTACCGACTGGGACATTATTCGCAATCTGCTGTTGGCCGGGCGCTGGACGGTTCTGCTGTCGCTGGTGGCGTTTACCGGCGGCGCGCTGGTGACGCTACCGCTGCTGTTGCTGCGCCTGACCGGCGGACGGCAGGTCAGGCGCCTGATTCGCGGCTATATCGAGCTGTTTCAAGGGACGCCGCTGCTGATGCAGCTGTTTCTGGCCTTCTTTGGCGTAGCGCTGTTCGGCATTGACGTCTCGCCGTGGACCGCTGCGTCGATGGCGCTGACGTTCTACACCAGCGCCTTCTTGCTCGATATCGGGTACGGCAGCATCCGGGCACTGCCAAAAGGGCAGTGGGAAGCGTCGCGCTGCCTGGGCCTGAGCTTCACTCAGACGCTGCTTCGCGTCATTGCGCCGCAGGCGTTGCGTATCGCCGTGGCACCCACCGTCGGGTTTGCGGTGCAGGTAATCAAAGGTACCGCCCTGGCCTCGATTATCGGCTTTGTCGAGTTGACCAAAGCCGGCACGATGCTCACCAACGTGACATATCAGCCGTTTAAAGTCTTTGCGCTGGTGGCGCTGGGCTACTTCGTTCTGTGCTACCCGCTGTCCCGCTACAGCCGCTATCTGGAGAATAAATTCAATGCCTCTCATCACCATTAATCAGATGCAGAAGTACTACGGGGACAACCACGTACTCAAAGGTGTCGATCTGGATATCGATATGGGCGAGGTGATTTCGATTATTGGCCGAAGCGGCTCGGGGAAAAGCACGCTGCTGCGCTGCATCAACGGGCTGGAAGGCTATCAGGAAGGCAGCATTAAGCTCGGCGGTATGACCATCACCGATCGCGATTCGCAGGCGCGGGAGATCAGCCGCTCTGTCGGGATGGTATTCCAGAATTTTAACCTGTTCCCGCACATGACCGCGCTGGAGAACGTGATGCTGGCGCCGCGCAGGGTGCTGAAAAAAAACGCCGCCGAATGCCGGGAGCTGGCGCAGCGGATGCTGGAGAAAGTCGGCCTCGGCGATCGGCTGGACTATTATCCCTCCAGTCTTTCCGGCGGCCAGCAGCAGCGGGTGGCCATTGCCCGTGCGCTGGCGATGTCGCCAAAAGTTTTACTCTGCGACGAGATCACCTCGGCGCTGGATCCTGAGCTGGTGGGTGAAGTGCTCAAGGTTCTGGAACAGCTGGCAGCCGAAGGCATGACGCTGATTCTCGTCACTCATGAAATGAATTTTGCCCGTGAAGTGGGCGACCGCGTGGTGTTTATGCATCAGGGGCGCGTCTGGGAACAGGGAGACAGCAAAACGCTGTTTGCCAATCCGCAGACCGGTGAACTGAAGCAGTTTATCTCCTCCGTGCGCGGCCTCAATTAATCAAAGGACTCTAAAATGGATATCGCTCAATTTTCGCAAATTAACCCGCCGCCGCGCCTGCTGATGGGGCCAGGGCCGATTAACGCCGACCCGCGCGTGCTGCGCGCGATGTCGAGCCAGCTGATCGGTCAGTACGACCCGGTGATGACCCACTATATGAATGAGGTTATGGCGCTGTATCGCGGGGTATTTCGTACCGAAAACCGCTGGACGATGCTGGTGGACGGGACTTCTCGTGCGGGAATTGAAGCCGTTCTCGTGTCGGCTATTCGCCCCGGTGATAAGGTGCTGGTACCGGTATTCGGTCGTTTTGGTCATTTGCTGTGCGAGATAGCCCGCCGCTGCCGCGCTGAGGTTCACACCATTGAGGTACCGTGGGGTGAAGTCTTTACGCCAGACCAGGTGGAAGACGCCATCAAGCGCGTGCGCCCACGCCTGCTCCTGACGGTACAGGGCGACACGTCAACCACCATGCTCCAGCCGCTGGCGGCGCTGGGTGATATCTGCCGCCGTTACGATGTGCTGTTTTATACCGATGCCACCGCCTCGTTGGGGGGCAACGCCCTGGAAACCGATGCCTGGGGGCTGGATGCGGTATCGGCAGGGATGCAGAAATGCCTCGGCGGGCCGTCCGGCACCTCGCCGATCACGCTAAGCGCACGTATGGAAGCGGTGATTCGCCGCCGCCGGTGCGTCGAAGAGGGGATTCGCACCGCAGACCATCTTGCTGGCGAGGATGAGCCGATTTATTCCAACTACTTCGATCTTGGCATGGTGATGGATTACTGGGGGCCGGAGCGCCTGAATCATCATACTGAAGCAACATCGGCGCTGTTTGGCGCCCGCGAATGCGCGAGGCTGATCCTGCAAGAAGGGCTGGATAACGGGATCGCCCGGCATAAGCTGCATGGCGATGCGTTGGTAAAAGGCATTCAGGCGATGGGGCTGGAAACCTTTGGTAATTTGCAACACAAGATGAACAACGTGCTCGGGGTGGTTATTCCGCAGGGCATCAACGGTGATCAGGTGCGTAAGCTGATGCTGGAAGACTTCGGCATTGAGATAGGCACCTCCTTTGGCCCGCTGCACGGCAAAGTGTGGCGCATCGGCACTATGGGGTACAACGCGCGGAAAGATTGCGTGATGACCACGCTCAGCGCCCTGGAGTCAGTACTGAACTACCTGAAATTTTCCACCACTCAGGGGGCAGCGATGCAGGCGGCGTGGGATCACTATTGCCGTGAGAGTGCGCGATGAGTCCATTAGCACGCCGGCAGGCGGAGATGACGGAGGCCGCAGCGCGGGTGATGGCTCGTGCGGATGAGCTGGCCGCGATCAGTGAAACGACGGAGGGGCTAACCCGAGTGTATCTCTCTGTGCAGCATCTGCAGGCCAATCAGCAGGTGGCGCGCTGGATGACGCAGGCGGGAATGACCGTCTGGCAGGATAGCGTCGGCAACATTTGCGGGCGTTATGAGGGCGAGCAGGAGGGGGCCCCGGCCATTCTGCTGGGGTCTCATCTGGATACGGTACGCAATGCCGGGCGCTATGACGGCATGCTGGGGGTGCTGACGGCGATTGAGGTGGTGGATAACCTGCACCGGCAGGAACGCCGCCTGGCGAAGGCGATAGAGATTGTCGGTTTCTGCGATGAGGAAGGGACGCGTTTCGGTATTACGCTGTTGGGCAGCCGCGGCCTGACGGGAACCTGGCCGGAGAGCTGGCTTGAGCAGACCGATGCTCAAGGGGCCAGCGTGGCGCAGGCGATGGTGCTGGCCGGGTTTGATCCTGCCTGCGTGAGCCTGGCGGCGCGACCGGCCGCGGATATCGCCGGCTATCTGGAGCTGCACATTGAGCAGGGACCATGTCTTGAACGGGAAGGGCTGGCGCTTGGCGTGGTGGAGGCTATCAACGGTGCGCGCCGCCTGAACTGCCGTTTTACCGGCGAAGCGGGCCATGCCGGAACGGTACCGATGGGCCAACGCCGGGATGCGCTGGCTGCCGCCGCCGAATGGATGGTCCTCATTGAAACAGCCACCTGCCAGCAGGGAGGGAATCTGGTGGCGACGGTCGGGACGCTGCGCTGCGCGCCTGGCGCGGTTAACGTGATCCCCGGCGAGGTCGCGCTGACTCTGGATATTCGTGGCCCGCAGGATGGCCCTCTCGACACGCTACTCACGACGCTGCTGGACGCGGCGCAGGCGATTGCCGCCCGTCGCCAGCTGCAATTTGCAGCCGAAACGTTCTACCACATTGCCGCGACCCCCTGCGACAGGCGATTGCAGGACGTGTTGACGCAAGCCGTCAGCGAGGTTCAGGGAACGTCATTGACCCTGCCCAGCGGCGCCGGACATGATGCGATCGCCATCGCCGAGCGGTGGCCGGTTGGCATGTTGTTTGTGCGCTGTAAAGGGGGCGTCAGCCACCATCCGGCGGAGTCCGTGACGCAGGCTGATGTGGCGTTGGCGATTGAGGCATTTCGCCGCGCAACGTGGGCGCTGGCTGAAAGCGCATAAACCGCTCCGCCCGGTCGCACGCATCGGATCCGGGCGGCGGCTACCGGCGTAGCCTGACTGAAGTGAAAGGGCTTTTTACCCGAAAGTAGCACAAAGTGCTAAAAGTGCGGATGACTATCTCTATACCATCCGCGGCACTGACCTCGTCGCCATGGATTGGTAGTCAGTTGGAAAAATTCCGCGGGGTCAGTCTATTCTTTTTGTCAAACATCTATGACACATTTAACCCTCAGATAATTATCAATTTTATTCGCTGAAAATCACCCGACTGCTATGCTAACTTGTGAAAAGCCATGACGCTGCCGAGAGATGTGCCGATGTTGAACTCAGAAAAGAATATCAATATAAAAACCCAGCCAGTCAGCCCCCATACCAACCTTTTTCCTGCTCTGCTGGTGATTATCGCCGTCGCCGCGTTATGTATTGCCATGTCGAAGCCATTAGGACCCTGGGACGTGATTTTTGCTAAAGCCGGGCTGTATATCGACTTGCTGGCGTTGCTGTTTTTGGTCTTTATGTTGTGGATCTCGTCGAAAGTCAGAATGAGCCATGTCGCGGTGAACTGGGTGCGCTACGGGCTGCTGCTGTGGATAGCCGGGGGCACCTTTGATTTAATGGATGAAATGTTCGTTCAGCCGAGGTGGATGGGTTATTACTGCGAAGATCTGCTGCGGCTGTCGGGCATGCTATTGACTACGATTGGCATCTACAAAATCATCGAGCGTATTAACGTCCTGTACGTCGACGCGCGCTCCCAGTCATTAAAAGATGAGCTGACCCAGCTGCCGAACCGACGTTTCTTTATCGATACGATCCGCGAAAAGCAGGATCACAGCCCGGTGGCATTGATGATCCTCGATATCGATTTCTTCAAGAAGATTAATGATACCTATGGCCATCTGGTGGGCGATGAGGTGTTATTCGCGCTGGGTAAGCAGCTGTCGAAGCTCACCAGCGACACGGTCCTGCCGGCGAGGATCGGCGGTGAGGAGTTTGCCATTATCGTTGACGGGATGCCCGCCGATGAGGTGGCACAGCTCGCAGAGTCCATTCTGCTCAATGTTGGTTCCATTTTGATTAATCACGATTATCCGCTGTCGGTGAGCATTGGCGTCGGGATGCGGGAAAAAGATGAACCCCAGGATGCGTTTATTAAGAAAGTGGATGAAGCGCTCTACGCCGCGAAGCACAACGGTCGTGGCCGGGTGGAGTGGGCCTCATCCTGAGGCCACTATCCCTGCTGCGCGCTGCGGCAATGACGGCGATATTCGGACGGCGATCGCTCGGTATAGCGTTTAAAGATCCGGCAAAAATAGTTACTGTCGACAAAACCGCAGTTGTGGGCGATCTCTTTGACTTTTAAATCGTAACCGCGCAGCAGCTTCTTGGCCTGCTCCAGCCGGACGCTGGTCAGATATTCGTTAAAGCCGACGGAACCGGATTTCTGAAAAATGTGCGACAGGTAGTTTGGGGTGATATGAAAACGCTTCGCTACCGATTCACGGGTCAGCGGCTGGCTGAGGTTCTCTTCCAGATAATCCTGTACCGCCATGAACAGATCGCGGCTGCGGCTGACCCGCATCTCCAGCCCAACCAGCTGCTCAAGACAGTGGCTGAGCAGCGCGGATACCACAAGCCGGGCGGTGACCGGATCTGGCTGCAAACATATTTCGTTCAGTGCCAGCAGCAGGTAAGAACCGACGCGTGGCCCCAGGCGGGCGACGCTTTGTTTTTCCGTTCTTAACTGTCTGCCGTCCCAGTGCTGGATGCAAAAACCCAGCTTTTGCCTGCCAAATAAAATACTTAAGGTCGATGCCGGGCCGGTCCACTGTGGAAGGGTCCATTTTCCGGCCTGTACATACAGTACCTGCGACGTTGACAGCTGCGTATCGGACAAGGGTAAACCTTTCTCTTGCAGCTCACCTTCCAGCACGATCTCCAGACGCGGAAACGCGACCTTATAGGCCAGTTCAGGGACGGAAATATCCGGTTCCGGGAACCGGACATGCAGCCTGTCCTTCTGACTGACCAGGCGATTTAAAATATCCGGCAGCGCTTCAATCATCCCATCACCCCGTGAAATAGCTATTATCCTGTTGAATATAATCTATTTAATCCTGGCAGGCCTCTTTTAGATTGTCTGATTGCGTACGGGGAACGGCCATACGACAGTGCGTGGTGCAGAGTTTGATGAGCATCACACTTTGCCCCCTCGCGTGCGGATGTCCAGTTTTTCGTAGGAATCGCCTCATGTATTTCCCCAGGCCGACGATTAGAGTTTATTTCGTGTTATCGAAAGGTTAAGGGAAAGAAATATGGAACATCAATCTGCTGTCTATCTGGATGCGCTCGGCGCCAACATTGCACTGTCCGCCAAAATGAAACAGGAGCTGGATACCCTCGGGTACACCGTGGTGCATCATCTGGCTGACCCGGAGTGGCTGGACGCGATGCGAAGCCTCATCGATACGATTGTCGAGAAAGAGGGGGATAATCTGGCCATTGAGCACCATCAGGAGGCGACGGCGACGCGCATTGCTAATCTGATTAACAAAGGGGTGATTTGGGAGAAAGTGTGGTCCCATCCGCTGGTACTGTCGGCCTGCCGCTATATTTTCCAGGGCGACTTTAAGGTCTCCAGCCTCAATGCGCGAGAGGCGCTGGTTAACGGTGGCCACCAGCCGCTACACGCCGACTGGAAAAAGCCACGTCCGGATTTTCCCAAAGTGCATCTGGTGAACACGATCTGGGCTATTGATGATTTGAGCGCGGAAAATGGCGCCCCGCGAATTATCCCCGGCACGCATCTGCGCCCGGATCTGCCCGAAGATGCCCTGAGCGACCCTGAACTGCCGCACCCGGATGAGATCGTGTTTGCCGCACCGGCGGGCAGCGTGATGATTTATAACGCGCATGCCTGGCACGGTGGAACCTGCAATACCACCGGCAGCAGAAGGCGAGTGCTGCACGGTTTATACATTGACCGCCAGGATACTGCGCAGCAGGATCAACGGCACTGGTTAAAGCCGGAAACCGCCAGCCGCCTGACGCCGGCGCAAAAATGGCTGCTGGATGTGGAGTAACCCGGTTAACCGGGGTATCCGTTGTTTGCCTGGTGGCGGCTTACGCCTTACCTGGCCTGCGAAACGGTAGCTTCTCGCGGGCCAAACTGGGGTACGATACCGGTTCTTTGCCCCTGAGCAGCAGTGGCATGATCTCATCTGCTCTCAGGGGATATCTAAATAGACGACCGGCTTTTTCATGATGTTTTTTACCGCCTCAGTGATGTGCTGCGGCTGGAGTAAAAACGTTTTGATGCTCGTTTTAATCGTTCTGAGGCCGCAAAACCGTTTTGCGTCGTCGATTTCAATATCCGTTACCAGCAGCACGACATCGGCCTGGGCAATATCGTCAGGCGTAATTTTATTTTCAATCCCCAGCGCGCCCTGGGTTTCGATTTTTATCTGCCATTTTTCCTGGTGACCGACTTTTTGTAAACGTTCCGCGGCCATATAGGTATGGGCCACGCCGCTTACGCAGGCGGTGACCGCCACGATTTTGATATCCATAGCATCCTCCGGGCAATTAGCCGCCGACCGTTACGCGATAACCGGCTTGTTCTGCCATGATTGTGAATCGGTTTATCTCAGCTGATGATGGCGTACCGATCTTTGCCATCGCCCATGTTTTACCCAGCAACGCGTATTTCGGCTCGCCATATTGATGAAACGGCAGCAGGTGAATCTCGGGTAGCGCAAACGGGGCGAGGAAGGACAGTATCTGGCTGAAGTTCCTTTCGCACAGGGTAAAGCCTGGAATGAGCGGCACTCTGGGGATAACCTGAACCCCGTTTTCCACCAGCTGGCGAAAGTTTGCCAGCACCCGGGGGAGATCGATGGCGAGCCGTTCTCGCGCCAGCCTGGCGTCCATGATCTTCAGATCGAACAGCACTTCGTCACAGGCCTGGGCAAGGGGATACAAGCGGCTGAAGGGAGCATCGCCCGCCGTTTCTATTGCCGTGCGGATCCCCCACTGGCGCAGGGTTCGTAAGAAGCGGGTGGCAAA
Source organism: Klebsiella sp. I138 (assembly GCF_051131765.1). NCBI lineage: Bacteria > Pseudomonadati > Pseudomonadota > Gammaproteobacteria > Enterobacterales > Enterobacteriaceae > Klebsiella > Klebsiella sp. I138. The sequence continues at coordinate 2,117,498 of NZ_CP180447.1, read as the reverse complement.
CCCGGCCTGCATTAATATCTCTCCGCCCGAAAGCGTGACGCCGCCGCCCGAGGCGCGGAAAAAGATCTCATCCTTCAGGACCTCTTTGAGCAACGCTTCCTGGGTGATATCGCGGCCAATTTGCTCCCACGCACCGGAGGGACACTCCTCGACGTCCTGCTGGCAGCGCGTGCAGTGGAGGCACTTGCTTTCCCGGCGCACGGTTTCAATTTTGGGGGAGATGGATTCCGGGTTGGCGCACCACGGACAGGTATGCGGACAGCCTTTAAAAAAAACGACGGTCCTGATCCCCTGGCCATCATTCAGCGAGTAGCGTTGGAGATTAAAAATGCGCGCCCGGTCGGCGCGCGTATCGATAACTTCACAGCTGATGCGTGGTGCGGTGGATAATGTCATCCTGGATCTCCTTCGATAACTCGACAAAGAAGGCGCTGTAGCCCGCGACGCGTACCACCAGACCGGCGAAATCCTGAGGACGTTGCTGCGCTTCCCGTAGGGTATCCGCATTGACCACGTTAAACTGGATATGCTGAAGCTTCAGGCTGGTGAAAGCCTGTAAAAAATCTGCCAGCTTGTTGAGCCCGCTCTCTCCGCTCAGGGTGGCGGGGGTAAACTTAACGTTCAGCAACGTGCCGTTGGACAGCAGATAGTTATCCAGCTTGCTGACCGATTTCAGCACCGCCGTTGGCCCCTGAGAATCCTGACCGACCATCGGTGACAGACCGCCGTCGGCTAACTGCTCGCCGGCCAGTCGACCATCCGGCGTTGCGCCGACAACCGAGCCTAGCGGCACGTGCGCCGAGACGGTGTACGATCCGGGGGTAAAGTGACCGCCGCGCGGGTTGCGGTACTGTTCAACCTCTTTACAGTAAAAACGCAGCAGGTCGGCGCTGATATTGTCCACCTCGTCAATGTCGTTGCCATATTTTTCAAAGCGATGAATCAGCCTGGCGCGGATTTTTTCTCCTTCCGACGTCTGGAAATTCGCTTTGAGGACCTGCATCAGCCCATCGAAGCTCATGCGCTGTTGGTCAAAGACCATGCCCTTGAGCGCATGCAGGGAGTCGCTGAGGTTGGCGATACCAATCCCCTGGACGCCGGAGAAATTGTAGCGTGCGCCGCCCTCGGTGATATCTTTACCGTGCAAAACGCAGTCCTGAATAAACGAGGAGAGGAGGGGAACCGGCGCCTGATCCCGGTGGCCGAGGTCGCAAATGTTGCTGCCTTCGACCATCAGCTTGATGTAGTAGCGGGTTTTGTCGCGGATTTGCTGAATCAACCCGTCCCAGCTGACATCGGCGTTACCTTCATTTTCCAGCATCACGATTTCCATGACCTTCAGCAGGTTGAACATCGCAATATCATGCAGCCCGTAGGTACGACCGGGAATAGAGAGTTCAACGCAGCCCACCACGGCGTAATCTCGCGCATCCTCCAGCGAAACTCCGCGATTAAGGAATGCCGGGATCACCACCTCATCGTTGAAAATTTGTGGAATCCCGGTACCTAAGCGGATCGTTTCCGCCGTTTTGTGCAGGAACGGTCGGTCGATCAGTTCGTTAATGCGGACTCCGAGATTAGGCTGCGGCAGTTGGACGTTTTGATAGGCATCCAGCGCGAGGAAAGAGAGCACGTTTACCGCACTGCGCCCGGTCTCACTCAGTCCGCCGAGTAAGGCCGTGTAGCCCGTCGGGAAGCCGGCAAAATAGCGGGCGCTGCTGGATGAACGCAGCAGGACGATGTCGTTGCACTTGACCCACAGCGATTCCAGCAACGTTTTCAGAAACGCGGCATCCTGACCGCGGCTTAACGACGTCTGGTAGAACGGCAGCATGTACTGGTCAAAACGCCCCAGCGAAATGGAGCTGGCATTGGACTCGTACTGCAGGATGATGTTCATGTACCAGAACAGCTGACAGGCCTGCCCGAAGTCTTCCGGGCGGTGTTCTGCGTTATGGCGCGAAATCGCGGCAATCGTCTCCAGCTCCTGGCGTCGCCGCGGGGAGTCGCAGCGGGCGGCCATGTCATCGGCGAGAGCGGCGTAGCGCAAAATATGACGCTGCGAGGCCTCCAGCAGAATCAGCACCGCCTGATAAAAATCGTTCTGGGGATGCCGTTGGGTTAGGGTTTTCATTTCATTCGCCAGCGCCGCCAGCCCATTATTCAGCAGACGGGGATAATCAATAATGATATGCCCCTGACCCTTATCGGTTTGGTTGACGCTGAAAATCTGCGTGCGCACCGCCGTTTTGACTTCCTCGGTCATTTGAGCATTGATGAAATCCTTCATCGAGCGTGTTTCCCAGTATGGGAACAGCTCTTCACGGTAAATCCGCTTATCTTCATCACTGATGGCGAAGCGATCCTGCGGGCGGACAGGGAACTGATCCAGCTCGTTAAGCAACCAGTAGGGGTCCATCTCTGGGGAGACGATCCCGGCGCGAGGCTTAATTGTTCGGTTTCCGGCGATAAGTTCATCATCACGTATCGATATCTGTACATGGTCGAGGATCCACGCGGTGGCTTTCGCCCGGCGGACGATCGTCGGCTCTCCCTCGGTTTGCCTGTGGCTTTCGGTGTAGAGCAGGGCACGCTCGAGCGAGATTTCCCGGGGATGAGCAAACAGGCTCTCTTTTAAACGCTGGGTACGATTGGTCATGACAAACTCCATGTGAACGCCTTCGCCATGCGCGGGTGGCGGCAATCCGGCGGAGTAAATGCACGGACTGCCGGTCACGATGACGCTCGTGGAACGAGGCGCTGAGTCTTGCGCAGCCCCGCTGCGCGCGACGTTATTCAGGCTTTCTGCGAAAGGTGGCTGTCGATTTTGTTCATAATGGCGTCAGCGCGCTTCACGGCATCGCTGATATTGACGCGAACGATGGTTTTACCGGCAAAGCGCTCTTCACACTTGATGCCGATGTCTTTGGTCAGGATCACGATGTCGGCGTGGGTGACATCGTCGGGCGACAGCTCATTCTCAATACCGATAGAGCCCTGAGTCTCCACCTTAACCTGCCAGCCTTTAGCCCTGGCGGCGCTTTCCAGCGACTCTGCTGCCATGTAGGTGTGCGCAACTCCGGATGGGCAGGCGGTAACGGCGATAATGTTGGTCATAAAATATTCCTTCCAGCGTTTCAGTTAATTTCGAAATCAAGATCCAGTTCGTCATCGGCTTTGGCTTCTGACGCTTTCTTTTTCGTGAGGGCTTTAAGAACGATGACGCAGGCGGCGCTGACAAATGCCCCGACCAGCAGGCCGATGATAAATCCGCCTTTACCCTGAACCACCGGCAGGACGATCAGCCCGCCCCAGCCGGCGTAGCACTGAGCGCCGAGCAGAGCGGTTGTTGCGCAGCCGCTTGCGGCGCCAATCATGACGGACGGGATAACGCGTAGCGGGTCGGCGGCGGCGAAGGGGATGGCGCCTTCGGTGACGCCCACGCAGCCCATCACCAGAGCGGCTTTGCCCGTTTCACGTTCCTCCGCAGTGAAATATTTGCGGCCAATCAGCGTGGCCAGCCCCATTCCCAGCGGCGGAATGGCGATCCCGACAGCGGCGATGGCCACCACGCTATATACGCCCTGGGAGACGCAGATCAGCATAAAGGCGTAGGCGACTTTATTGACCGGGCCGCCCATATCGAAGGCCAGCATCAGTCCCATGATGATGGCAAGAAGCACGATGCTGCCCTCGCGCATGCCCTGTAGCCAGGTTGTCAGGTTAGCGGTAAGCGCCCCGATAGGTTCGCCCAGCCCCCACATCATGATCCCGGCCGTGATAAAGGTGCCGATAATGGGGATCACAAAAATGGGCATCACGGAGCGCAGCACTTTGTGGACGGGGATCTTCTTCAGGTAGTAAACCACCAGGCCGCCGATCATGCCGGCAATCAGGGCGCCGAAAAAACCGGCGCCAAAGCTGTTGCCGACCCATGCACCAATGGCGCAGGGGGCCAGCGCCGCGCGGTCGGAAATGGAGTAACCGATATAGGCCGCCAGAAAAGGCACCATCAACGTCAACCCGGCGACCCCAATATCAAACAGCTTCTTCAGGTTGGGATCCGTCGCGACGTCGGGCACGGCGCCCTTGCCGTACAGCATGACGGAGACGGCGAGTAGGATCCCGCCGGAGACCACGAAGGGAATCATATGTGAGACGCCGGTCATGAGATGCTGGCGTGTATTTTTTAGTATTTGCACCAGTTCGTTCATTGCTTGCTCCTGAGCGCGGTATCGCTCGTGACAGTATTGTTGCTTCAACAGTAGGAAAATGACGGGGGAGAAAACAGTAGAGAAAAAGTGCATTTACTGGATATTTGTAAGGTGCTTATGAAATTGCGATCCACCTCTAATCTTAGGGGGTACAGGGAGGATTAACGGCGAAATGGCGGATTTGTGATACGGAACAGAAAAAAGATCTCTGCGTACAATATTCCAGTAATTCACTCTTTTTTCGCGTAGTCCCTGCCGCGGGCTTTCTTTACCTTTGAGTCAATGATGTCTTGCTCAGGAGAAAGCCAATGGCCCAGGTCATTAAATTCAGTTGTGATTTACCAAATGGCGTCCATGCCCGCCCGGCCAGTCTGGTGGAAACGTTGTGCAATACCTTCTCGTCTTCAGTCGAGTGGTGGAATACGCGCAGCGACCTGCGCGGCAATGCCAAAAGTGCGCTGGCGATTATTGGCACCAACACCATAAAAGGCGACGAGTGCCACTTGATCATCAGCGGCGAAGATGAACGGCAGGCGTTTGCCGGGCTATCGGCATTTATTGAGGATGAATTTCCGCACTGCGATACGCCGCTGCCCGCAGCGGACACCCTTGAGACACAGCCGATTCCTGAATCGCTGTCCCGCCTTCATCCCTCGCTGTTCTCCGGGCTGCCGGTGTGTGCCGGAAGCGCCGGGGGAACGCTTACCCATCTGCGAACCTTTGACCTGCGCGATTCTGGCACGCTACCGGCGGCCGGCAATATCGAGCAGGAGCAGGCGATGCTGGACAACGGACTGCTGCTGCTGGTTAAAAATATCGAGCTGCGACTGCTGGATAACGACGGAACCGCCAGCGCCATTCTGGACGCGCATCGTTCGCTGGCAACGGACGCTTCTTTGCGCCAGCATCTGCTGGGCGGACTGCTGACCGGCCTGAGTTGCGCCCAGGCAATAGTCGCCAGCGGTGAGCACTTCTGCGCGCAGTTCAGCGACTCCGGCAACCGCTATTTACAGGAGCGGGCGCTGGACGTGCGCGATGTCTGTTTTCAGCTCCTGCAGCATATCTACGGCGAGTCCCGTTTCCCGGCGCCGGGTAAGCTGACCGTCCCTTCGATTTGTCTTGCCGAAGAGTTGACGCCCAGCCAGTTCCTGGAGCTGGATAAAACCCTGCTTAAAGGCCTGCTGCTGAGCGGCGGGGGGACGACCTCGCATACCGTGATTCTGGCGCGTTCGTTTAATATACCGACTCTGGTAGGCGTTGAGATGGCGGCGCTGCGGCCATGGGTAGGCCAACCGGTCTATATCGATGGCAATGCCGGACTGGTGGCGGTTAACCCTGATGAGGCAGTTACGCGCTACTACCAGCAGGAGGCCTGGACTGCGGCGCAAGTGTGCGCTCAGCAGCAGACGTGGCTTGATGAAGAGGGGATAACCAAAGATGGCCTGCGTCTGGAAGTGGCGGCAAATATCGCCCACTCCGTTGAAGCCGCGGCGGCGTTTAGCAACGGTGCGCAGGCGGTCGGGCTGTTCCGAACCGAAATGCTGTACATGGACCGCCCCAGCGCCCCGTCCGAAGACGAACTGTATAATATTTTCTGCCAGGCGCTGGAACCGGCGAACGGCCGCAGCATAATCATCCGCACGATGGATATCGGGGGAGATAAGCCGGTGGCGTATCTCAATATCCCGCCGGAGAACAACCCCTTCCTGGGCTATCGCGCGGTGCGGATTTACGAAGAGTACCAGGCGCTGTTCCGCACTCAGCTCAGGGCCATTCTCCGCGCCTCGGCGCACGGTTCGCTGAAAATAATGATTCCGATGATCTCTTCGATGGAAGAGATCCTGTGGGTGAAAGAAAGGCTGGCCGAGGCCAGGCAATCCCTTCGCGAAGAGCATATTCCGTTCGATGAGAAGATTCCGCTCGGCATCATGCTGGAAGTGCCGTCGGTGATGTTTATTATCGACCAGTGCTGCGAAGAGATTGATTTCTTCAGTATTGGCAGCAACGACCTGACGCAGTATCTGCTGGCGGTGGATCGCGATAACAGCAAGGTCACGCGCCACTACAACAGCCTTAACCCCGCTTTTTTACGCGCGCTGGACTACGCCGTGCAGGCGGTGCATCGCCAGGGGAAATGGATCGGCCTGTGCGGCGAGCTGGGGGCCAAAGGCTCGGTGCTGCCGCTGCTGGTGGGTCTCGGGCTGGATGAACTGAGCATGAGCGCGCCGGCGATTCCGGCGACCAAAGCGCGCCTGGCCCAGTTGGATAGCCGGGCCTGTCGGCAGCTGTTGAATCAGGCCATGCAGTGCCGCACCTCGCTGGAGGTCGAACACTTGTTAGCCCAGTTCCGCATGGCGCAGCAGGATGCGCCGCTGATTACCGCGCAGTGCATCACCTTAAACAGCGACTGGCGCAGCAAAGAAGAGGTGATGAAGGGGATGACCGATAATTTGCTGTTGGCAGGGCGCTGTCGCTATCCGCGTAAGCTGGAAGCGGATCTCTGGGCGCGTGAGGCGGTTTTTTCAACCGGGCTGGGCTTCAGCTTTGCCATACCGCACAGCAAGTCGGAGCACATTGAGCAGTCCACCATCAGCGTGGCGCGCCTGGCGCAGCCGGTGGCGTGGGGAGATGATGAGGCGCAATTTGTGATTATGCTGACGCTGAACAAGCACGCCGCCGGGGATCAGCATATGCGTATCTTCTCTCGTCTGGCGCGGCGCATCATGCATGAGGCGTTTCGCCACGCGTTGGTGACCGCCGAGAGTAGCGAGGCTATCGCGATGTTATTGCAGCGCGAGCTGGAACTGTAAGCGCCTGCCGGACACCCGGCTCGCGGGCTGCCGTATTATCGCGCACGGCAGTCCGCAGGCGACATGCTAGAGGTCCAGCACCAGGCGGCTGCCTTTCGCGCGTGAACAGCAAATCAGCAGGCTCTGCTGGCTGGCCTTTTCGTCATCGCTGAAATACTGGTCGCGGTGATCCGCTTCCCCTTCAAGAATGGTTGTCTCGCAGGTGCCGCACACTCCCTCACGACACAGGCATTCGACCTTCGCCGCTTTATGCTGCTCTATGACCTGCAAAATCGTCATATCCTGCGGCACACAAAGCTCGCGTCCGGACCGCGCCAGCACCAGGGTAAAGGCATCGCCGCCTTTGTCCTCCAGCATAAACTGTTCGAAATGCAGCTGTTCCGGACCAACCTGGCTGCCTTCGGCGGCCGCTTTGACCGCCGCATTGAGGGCCGCAGGGCCGCAGGTATAAACATGGGTTCCGGGTTCCATATCGGCAAACAGGCGAGCAAGGTCAAGACGCGAGCCCAGGGCGGAGACGTGGAGATTGACCCGGTCGCGCCATGCGGACGTGGTCAGCGCTGTCTCGAAGGCGTTATTGTTGGCATCGTGAAAACAGTAGTGCAGCTGCCAGTCAGCCTGCTGTTGTTCAAGCTGCGGAATATGCGACAGGAACGGGGTGATGCCGATCCCTCCGGCGATCAGGACATGTTTTCGCGCCTGCGGAACGATGGCAAACAGGTTTTTGGGCGTGGAGACCGTCAGTCGGTCTCCCACCTGCACCCGCTGATGCATAAAGCGCGATCCGCCTTTCGACGGCGACTCCAGGCGTACGGCAATCTGCCAGGTCGAGGTATCCAGCGGCGAACTCATCAGGGAGTAGGCATTGCTGTAACGCTGTTCGCCCTCCTGCATCTGGACAATGATGTGGCTGCCGCCGCTAAATGGCGGAAGCGGCATTCCACTTTGTGCGGCGAGGGTAAAGCATTTTACCTGGTCGGTCACGGCGGTGACATCGCGCACCACGACTTCAAACATTTGATAATCAGACATCGCTGAACTCCATCAAAAAGCCCGGCGGAGCCACTGCCGCCGCCGGGAGTGTGCCCTTTACAGCCCCTGGCAGAGATACTTCATCTCCAGGTAATCCTCGATACCGTGCGCGGAGCCTTCACGCCCCAGGCCCGACTGCTTCACCCCGCCAAAGGGGGCGACTTCGTTCGAAATCAGTCCGGTATTAATGCCGACCATGCCGTACTCAAGCTGCTCGGACACGCGCCAGATGCGCGCCGCATCGTTGCTGTAGAAGTAGGATGCCAGGCCGTAGAGAGTATCGTTAGCCTGGGCGATGGCTTCTTGCTCGGTATCGAACTTCACCAGCGCGGCGACCGGGCCAAAAATCTCTTCCTGCAGCAGCTGTGAGCCGGGCTGGACATCGCCGATCACCGTAGGCGTAAAGTAGTTCCCGCCCAGCGCGTGAGGCTGGCCACCGTGTAACAGGCGGGCGCCGCGGCTCAGCGCATCATCCAGCAGGGACTGCACCTTGCGTCCGGCATCGGCGTTAATCAGCGGGCCTATCTGGACGCCGGGTTCGTGGCCATCGCCCACCTGGAGTGCGGCGACCCGCGCGATAAACTTATCGCAGAAGCGGTCGTAAACTGCGCGGTGAATGTAGAAACGGTTGACGCAGACGCAGGTCTGCCCGGCGTTGCGGAATTTAGCCACCAGCGCACCCTCAACCGCCTTATCAATATCCGCATCCTCGAAGACGATAAAGGGCGCATTACCGCCCAGCTCCAGCGACACTTTCTTGATGGAGTCTGAACACTGACGCATCAGCACGCGTCCGACTTCGGTAGAGCCGGTAAACGAGAGCTTGCGTACCCGCTCATCGCCGGTCAACACGGCGCAAATTTCCCGCGATTGTCCGGTCACGACATTGATCACGCCAGCAGGAATACCGGCCTGCAGCGCCAGCTCCGCCAGAGCCAGTGCGGTATACGGGGTTTCGTTGGCGGGTTTGACCACCATCGTGCACCCGGCGGCCAGCGCCGGGCCGGCTTTACGGGTGATCATCGCCGCCGGGAAGTTCCATGGGGTAATGGCGGCGCACACGCCGACGCCCTGGCGAATCACCATCAGGCGTTTATCGGCGGTGGGAGAGGGGATTATTTCGCCGTTGGTACGCTTACCCTGTTCGGCAAACCATTCAATAAACGAGGCGGCGTAGGTGATTTCCCCTTCTGCTTCCGCCAGCGGTTTTCCTTGCTCAGCGGTCATAATCTGCGCCAGCGCGCTTTTATTCTCGACAATCAGACGGTGCCAGTCTTTAAGCAGCGTTGCACGCTGGGCTGCGGTTAACGCGCGCCAGGCAGGCAGAGCCTGAGCGGCGGCATCGATGGCGCGCCGTGCGTCGTCGCGGCCCATATTCGGGATCTGCCCGAGGACCGCCCCGGTGGCCGGGTTGCTGACCGTTAAGGTCGCACCATCGTCGGCGGCGCACCACTCGCCGGCAATCAGCGCCTGCTGGCGAAAAAGTGAGGTATCGAACACTGACATAGCAAACTCCTTTAGCGATTAATCCTGGAAAACCTGGGCCACGAGATTGTGGAAGTGGGCGATGCCGTGTTCAGAGATGCCGCTGCCGCTGGCGTCGGCCATGATACGACCCTGACCGCGATAGCCACGTGACTTCAGCCCTTTTTGCACGCTCTCGACCAGTCGCAAATCTTCCGGGCGGAAAACGTCGCGGTACCACTCGATAAGCGCTTTTTGATCGTCGGTCAGCTCCTCGTTGGTGAAGTAGATATCGTAGTTTTGCAGGGTGGTCTCTTCGTCAACCGGGAACTCATAGATCACGGTCATCATGCCTTTGATCGGCGTGACGTTCAGCATGGTGCACGGCCACAGCCAGAAACCGTGGAATGAGGCATCAACGCCTTCTTCAAATTTGAATGACTGCTCAGAAGGTTTGGCGAAGCCATATTGCAGGGTCCAGTTGCCGTGCATGGTGTGCCAGTAGCGGTCGACCTGCACGGAATCCGAGAACCCCGGGTGTGCCGGACCGCAGTGGTAGCACTCAAGATAGTTGTCGACAATGTTCTTCCAGTTTGCCGGCGTGCGGGTGGTGAAACGTGCTGCCAGCTTCAGGTCGTGTACATCCGGGCAGGCCTCCAGCACTTTGTCCTGTAGCCCCGGCAGCTGTGCTTCGACGCCTACGGCGTCCGGGTTCATGTTGATAAAGACAAAGCCGGCGTACTCTTCCAGGCGAACCGGGGTCAGATGGGCCTTTTCGCTGTCGAAGTTGGCGACATTTTCACAGTTGCGCGCGTGGGCTAAATTGCCGTCCAGCTTAAATGCCCAGGCGTGATACGGACAGGTAATGACATTTTTCGCTTTGCCTTCGCCGCTTAATAACTGGTGGCCGCGATGCGGACAAACGTTGTAGAAGGCGCGCAGAATATTGTCCCGACCGCGTACGATAACGATATTTTCACCGATGATTTCCCGGGTGATGTAGTCGTTGGGTTTCGCCAGTTCGCTGCTGTGGGCAACGCAGATCCAGCTGTTGGCGAAAATGCGATCTTTTTCATGTTCGAACGCCTGGCCGTCGGTATAGAAACGGGCCGGGATGGTCCAGGCATCCTGCGGGTTGGCGCAGAAATTGGCGGGCAGGGTAAATTCAGGACTCAAATTGCTCATGTAAGGTCACCTTTGATGATTGTGATTGTAAGATGTTCGGTTACAGCGACGGGTTATCGCTTTTCATTAATGCCCCAGCCGGGGCCTGCGACTCTTTGGTGGTCACATCGGGCGTATAGCTTTCAATCTGATAAGCCGGGATTGCGGCGTAATCCTGTTTTAACCAGCGCAGGAAGCCGGCGGTCTTCACCAGTAAAATGGCGAGGAACGGCAGGGCGGTCAGCACCACGGTGGTTTTCATGGTCTCCAGCGACGCGCCGGTAAACAGTATCGACAGGGGAATAAGCGTAATCATCACGCACCAGAACAGACGCAGTCCGCGCTCCGGATCTTCCCCTTCCCGCAGGTTGCGGGTGCTGGTCGCTGCCATGGTGTAGGCCACGGCATCCATGTGCGAGGCGAGAAAAACAATCATCACGAACAGGTAAGCGGCGAGGAACAGCTTGCCGGCCGGGAGCGACATCAGCACCTGCTGCACGGCGGTTTCGCCGCCCAGGGTCTGCATAATGTTCGGCACATTGATCGTCCCGTTAATGAACTGATGCATGGCGTAGCTTTCCATGACGCCGAAGAAGAACCAGCAGCCAACGGTACTGCCGAGAAGCAGCGCCCAGATAACTTCTTTCACTTTGCGCCCGCGAGAGACGCGGGTAACAAACATGGCCACGCCGGGGGTGTAGGAAATCCACCACAGCCAGTAGAAGACGGTCCAGTTGCGGGTAAAGGCGCCATCGCCAAGTGGGTCGGTAAACAGGCTCATCTGCAGGAAGTTCTGCGTCGTCAGGCCGATAGCGTTGATGATGCTGTTGGTGATGAACTCCGTCGGGCCGACCAGCAATACCACCAGCGGCAGCAGGAATGCACCCCAGCCAACCAGTTTACTCAGGCGCTGCAGGCCGTTGTTGATGCCAATCCAGGAGCTCAGGCAGAAGATACCGCCGGAGAGCAGGATGACAAACGCCTGAACGGTAAAGTTATCCGGCAGACCGGTAAGGGCAGACAGCCCGCGGGTAAAGGTTGCGGCGGTGACCACCAGTGAAATAGTCAGCGCGCCGACGGTCGCTATCAGGAACATCAGATCCACCAGGCGGCCCCAGAACCCTTGCGGGTGCACGCCGGTAATGGCCGAGATAATCCCGGAGAGGCTCAGCCCCTTATTCTTACGTACGTGAAAGTGGTAGGCCATAATCAGTGACGCCAGGGTATAGGTCGCCCAGGCGCTGATGCCCCAGTGGAAGAAGGAATAAGGGATGCTGTATTCCAGCGCTTTTGGCGAGTGCGGGGCAATATTCAGACCGGGCGTCTGGTAATAGTAGGCCCATTCGGCCACACCCCAGTACAGAGTGGAAGACCCCAGTCCGGCGCAGATAAACATAAACAGCCATGAGAGGGTGCTGTACTCCACTTTCCCTTCGCCAAGGCGGATATTGCCGTATTTGCTGGTGGCCAGGTAGAGCACCAGGCCCAGCGCCAGCAGCACCAGAACCTGAACGGCGGAACCGAGCATGCGGGTCACACTATTGAAGATTGTATTTGCCGCCTGCGCGGTTTGCTGCGGGAAGAGACTTAATGCTGCTGCGATAAAAAGGATAGCCACCAGACTTATCGCGATAAGCGGCACATCCTTTTTCTTTACGTTGCTCAACATGGGGGATCTCCTGGGCGTCTGCGCCCGTGTTTGGCTTTAGCCTGTCGTTGTTATCATGCAGTAGGGTCAACGTTCATGATGATGCTGTTGTTAACAATTAAATTATTTCTTCGTTACATGGATTAAACAATTGGCCGTTTCGTGAAGCAATAAAACACGGAACGGAAATAATAAAAGGTGAAATGGCGCAGGTTATCTCCTTGCTGGAACCAATAAAAAAGCCGCGTCAGTGACGCGGCTCTGATTTTATGGTTTGACCTTTAACGCAAAATAGCCTGGCAAATGGCTTCGCTGACCTGCTGGGTGGAGGCGACGCCTTTCATATCCGGCGTTTTCGGCCCACTGGCAATGACCTGCTCGATGGCCTGCAGAATGCCGTCATGGGCGGCCTGATAGCGCGCATCGCCGGCGCCGAGGAAATCCAGCATCATGGCGCCGGCCCAGATAGTGGCAATCGGGTTGGCGATGTTCTTGCCGTAAATATCCGGCGCCGAGCCGTGCACTGGCTCAAACAGCGACGGGAAGGTCCGTTCCGGGTTGAGGTTCGCCGACGGAGCAATACCGATAGTACCGGTACAGGCCGGGCCAAGGTCGGAGAGGATATCGCCGAACAGGTTTGAGCCAACGACCACGTCGAAGCGTTCTGGCTGGAGGACGAAGCGGGCGCACAGGATATCGATATGTTGTTTATCCCAGCGGATATCAGGGTACTGTTGGGCCATGGCCTCTACGCGCTCATCCCAATAGGGCATGCTGATGGCCAGTCCGTTGGACTTGGTGGCGGAGGTCAGGGTTTTACGCGGACGACTTTGCGCCAGTTCGAATGCGTAGCGCAGGATCCGGTCTACGCCGCGACGGGTAAATACCGACTCCTGGATAACCATCTCGTGTTCGGTACCCGGATTCATGCGTCCGCCGAGAGAGGAATATTCCCCTTCGGTATTCTCTCGCACCACGTAGAAATCAATATCGCCGGCTTTTTTACCCGCCAGCGGACAGGGGACGCCGGGGAACAGGCGGACCGGCCGCAGGTTAACGTACTGATCGAACTCCCGGCGAAACTTGAGCAGCGAGCCCCACAGCGAGACGTGATCCGGGACGGTGTCGGGCCAGCCAACGGCACCAAAATAGAGTGCATCAAACGTTTTGAGCTGCTCATGCCAGTCGTCCGGCATCATTTTTCCGTGGTGGGCGTAATACTCGCAGCTGGCCCATTCAATCTGTTCAAAGCTTAATGACAAATCCCAACGTTCAGCCGCGGCTTGTAATACGCGAATACCTTCAGGCAGAACTTCTTTACCAATACCGTCTCCTGGGATGGCGGCAATACGACAGGTTTTCTTCATACCGGTTCTCACTTATTAGCGATGAAAATTGACTTCCTTTCTATCCTATAATTGACTGGTTCATAATCAATCACGCTAACTGGTGAAACATAAAACACAGTTCATGAATAATCTGCCGCTGCTAAATGATTTACGCGTGTTTATGCTGGTTGCCCGTCGCGCCGGTTTTGCCTCCGCTGCCGAAGAGCTCGGCGTTTCGCCGGCGTTTGTCAGTAAACGCATTTCGTTACTTGAGCAGACGCTGAATGTCGTGCTGCTGCACCGCACTACCCGTCGGGTTACCATTACCGAAGAGGGAGAGCGCATCTACGAATGGGCGCAGCGCATTTTGCAGGACGTAGACCAAATGATGGATGAGCTGTCCGATGTGCGTCAGGTACCGCAGGGTACGCTGCGTATTATCAGCAGCTTTGGCTTTGGCCGTCGGGTAGTGGCGCCGGCGCTGTCGGCGCTGGCCCGCCAGTATCCCCAGCTGGAGCTGCGGTTTGATGTTGAGGACCGGCTGGTGGATTTGGTCAACGAAGGCGTCGATCTGGACATTCGCGTGGGCGATGATATTGCCCCCAATCTGATAGCCCGCAAGCTGGCGACCAATCACCGTATTCTCTGCGCGTCACCGGCGTTTCTGGCCCGTCACCCGCAGCCAAGGCAGCTCAGCGATCTGGCAACCTTACCGTGTCTGGTGATTAAAGAGCGCGATCGTCCGTTTGGCGTGTGGCAACTGCACGGAAAAGAGGGGGAGCAGGCGATTAAGGTGACTGGCCCGCTGTCGTCTAACCACGGGGAGATCGTCCATCAGTGGTGTCTGGACGGACAGGGCGTCTCACTGCGCTCATGGTGGGATGTCAGTGAAAATATTGCCAGCGGTCACCTGGTTCATCTGCTGCCGGAATATTATCAACCGGCCAACGTCTGGGCGGTGTATGTGTCGCGGCTGGCGACCTCGGCGAAAATTCGTACCACGGTGGAGTTTTTACGCCACTATTTTCAACAGCACTATCCGCAGCAGTGCAGTGTGAGCCGTGAAACCCGACGCGATACGCAATAGCCCTCCAGGCGGCGGGTGCTGCCGGGAGGGCTGAGTGAACGGTGCATCCGCGCCGGTTGTCGGGTCAACGACCCCGGCGGCAATCATCGAGCACTGGCGGCGTAGCGGGCTATACCCCAAGGCGGTCGCGCAGGCTGTAATATGCGGCGCCCATGGCGGTGAACGGAATACGTAAACTGCGTCCGCCCGGGAACGGATAGTGCGGCAGGTTTGCAAAGGCGTCGAAGCGCTCGGCGTCTCCGCGCAGCAGCTCGGAAATCAACCGCCCGGCGAGGTGGGTACAGGTCACGCCGTGGCCGCTGTAGCCCTGCATGTAATAAATATTGTTATCCAGACGGCCAAACTGCGGCATTCTTGAGAGCGTCAGCAGGAAGTTGCCGGTCCAACGGTAATCGATTTTCACCCCTTTTAGCTGGGGGAAAGTCTTCAGCAGCTTCGGCATGATCAGGCGCTCAACGTCGTCCGGATCCCGGGCACCGTAAACCACGCCACCGCCGTACAGCAGACGGTTATCACCGGTCAGGCGATAGTAGTCCAGCAGGTAGTTGCAGTCTTCCACGCAGTAATTTTTCGGGATCAGCGAACGGGCGACATCCTCAGACAGTGGTTCGGTGGTGACGACCTGAGTGCCGCACGGCATACTGCGTTTGGCCAGCTCCGGCTCCACTTTATCGCCCAGATAGGCGTTGCCAGCGACGATCACGTAGCGTGCGGTAACCTGGCCTTTAGCCGTGGTGACGACCGCCGGGCTGGTGTGCTGGATGCGGGTGACCGGCGATTGCTCAAACACCCGGCCGCCGTTCAGGCGAATGGCATCCGCTTCGCCGATGGCCAGATTCAGGGGATGAATATGACCACCGCTGTGATCGAGCAGGGCGCCGGCATAACGATCGCTGTTGACTTCACGGCGGATGGCGTTGGCATCGAGCAGCTCCAGCTGCTTGTTGCCGTAGCGCTCCCAGTTCTCTTTTTGCTCTTCCAGCGTTTCCAGCTGTTTGTGATTCATCGCCACAAACAGGCCGCCGGGGCGATAGTCGCACTGGATTTGGTAGCGCTGGATGCGTTCGCGGATAATCTCGCCGCCTTCAAACATCATGCTGCCGAGCATTTTTGCCGCGTCCGGTCCGTAGGTTTTTTCAATCACGTCGATATCGCGGCTGTAGGAGTTAACCAGCTGACCGCCGTTGCGCCCGCTGGCGCCAAAGCCGATCCGGGCACTTTCCAGCAGCACCACGTCATAGCCCATTTCGGCAAGATGTAAGGCCGAAGAGAGGCCGGTATAGCCGCCGCCGACAACGCAGACGTCGCAGCTGATGGACTCACTCAGCGTCGGAAACGGTTCGTATTGATTGGCGCTGGCGGCGTAATAACTGGTGGTATGTTCGGTCATGATTAAGACTCCAGAGTCATCCATATCGTTTTCAGTTCGGTGAATTTTTCCAGCGCGTGCAGAGACTTATCACGTCCATTACCGCTTTGCTTATAACCGCCAAACGGCACGGTCATATCACCATCGTTATAGTTGTTCACAAACACGGAGCCGGCTTTCAGGCGACGGCTCATGCGGTGAGCACGGGACAGGTCGCGCGTCCATACCGCGGCTCCCAGGCCGTAATGGCTGTCGTTGGCAAGCCGCAGCGCCTCTTCTTCTGAAGTGAAGCGGGTGACGACCAGAACCGGACCAAAAATCTCTTCCCGGCTCAGAGGCGAAGCCGGGTCGACATCGACGAAAATGGTCGGGCCAACGGCGGCAGGCCACGGGTTTTTCCGGCCATCGAGCAGCAGAGTACTGTGGCTTTCGCCTACGCGGATGAAGCTGTGCACGCTGTCGGCATGGGTGTTATCAATTAGCATGCCCATCGTGGTGTTCGGGTCGAGCGGGTTGCCCGGCTGCCAGAGACGAGCCTGCTCCTGCAGACGGCTGAGGAACTCATCGGCGATACTGTCTTCAACCAGCAGGCGGGTACCGGCGATGCAGACCTGGCCCTGGTTGTAGAAGATGCCGCCAGCGGTCGCGTTGACCGCTTTTTGCAGGTCCGGGCAGTCGGCAAAGACGATATTGGCGCTTTTACCGCCCGCCTCCAGCCAGACGCGTTTCATGTTGCTGTCGCCTGCGTCTTTTAGCAGCTGCTTGCCGGTGCGAGTGGAGCCGGTAAAGGTGATGACCTCGACGTCGGAGTGCAGTGACAGGGCCTGACCGGCTTCGTGACCAAAACCGCTGATCACGTTCAGTACGCCGTCAGGCAGTCCGGCTTCTTTCGCCAGGCCGGCAAGGCGCAGGGCGGTCAGCGGAGATTTTTCAGAAGGCTTAAGAATGATGCTGTTGCCGGTCGCCAGCGCCGGGCCGAGTTTCCAGCAGGCCAGCAGCAGCGGAAAGTTCCACGGTACCACGGCGGCAATGACGCCTACCGGCTCACGGATGATCATCGCCAGCTCGTTGACGCCGGTTGGCGCAACTTCGCCGTACACCTTGTCGATGGCTTCTGCATACCAGCGGATGGCCCGGGCGGCGCCGGGAATATCGTCACGCAGACTGTGGCGAATGGGCTTCCCGGTATCGAGCGTTTCCAGCAGCGCCAGCTCTTCCCGGTGAGTTTCCATCAGGTCTGCCAGCTTATTGAGCACGGCTTTACGCTTTGCGGGCGTCGCCTGCGACCAGTCGCCGCGTTCAAAGACGCTGCGTGCGGCCTGAACGGCGAGGTCGACGTCGGCTTTTTTACCGCGGGCGACGTGCGCCAGGGTGTGCTGCGCGGCGGGGTCGAGGGTTTCAAACGTGGTATTATCGACAGCAGAGCAATATTCGCCATTAATAAATAACCGCGTTTCAATCTCCATGCTTTTCGCTTTATCCTGCCACCAGGCCAGATGTTTGAAATCCATATAAGACTCCTTAATCACATAATCGAATAGTGGGCATTTCAGACAGCACAGGGCGAAGGGCGTCCCCGGAGTCAGATACCGTCTTTAGCGCGTTTTATTTGCGCGTATTATTGAGGCCAGCAGGAAATAAGATTCCGCACTACGCGCGTATTATTTGCGTGTTCTTCGCTCCGCCGGAAAGAGGGCATCCGACGGAGCAGGCCAGAAGAAAGCCTGAAACGTGCTCAGGCTAAAAAATCAGAATGTGGTGGGGGTGTGGGCACTGATAATTCGGCAAATACCTGCCGAAGTATTGCTGAAACTGTGCGGTATGCCGGTATTAATGGCATAGCTTTGTCCAGCAACCAGATGATACGACTGACCATTGATGACCAGTACGACTTCACCTTCCAGTATGGTGCCGATTTCCTCACCTTGATGTTTGATCCTCTCCCCGGTCGTGGTTCCAGGCTGGTAAGTTTCAAAAATCATCGCCAGCGTACGGTTCGGATTTCCGTTATGCACCAGCTTCATCGAAACCCCCTGACTGCCGATTTCGATAAGGTCATCCTGATTAATAACCACCTGCGGTTCATCAGGTTTTTCTGGTTCAGAAAAGAATTCCGAGAGCGACAGCCCATAAACTTTCAGCAGCTTTTGCAGCGTACTGATGGCAGGACTGACTTTGTCCTGTTCTATGGTGCTGATGGCACTATGTGTTAACCCAGACAGTTCGGCGGCACGACGTTGTGAAAGACCCAGCTGTTGGCGGATCTCTGACAGACGTTTTCCTGGCGCCAGTCCGTCATCGCTCATATTTGCATTTCCTTAACTGTAATGGTCAGAGCCGCGACTTTTCAGCCATCTGGTTCTGACAGGCGGTGATAAAACCTTCAAACAACAGACGCGACAGGGCGTATTCACTACTGTTCCATTCAGGGTGCCACTGTACCCCCAGCGCGAAGGGATGGTCATTGACGCTGACCGCCTCTGCCAGCCCATCCGAAGAACGGGCTTCGACGCGCAAACGCGAGCTTAATGTTTTTGCTCCCTGCCCATGTAGCGAGTTTACCCAAAACGTGTTGCAGCCCGGTATTAACTGAGAAAGTAATCCTCCCTTCTGAACCTGTACTTCGTGAGAAGGCGCATATTGCTGCTCGACCGGCAGCTCCGGATCTTCGCGATGTTCGAGGAGTTGCGGCTGCTCGAAAAGACGACGATACAGAGTCCCACCGGTGGCGACAACCAGTTCCTGTAACCCACGGCAGATGGCGAAAATGGGGATACGCCTTTCGAGTGCGGCGTTAATCAATGCCATGCTCAGAAGATCACGCCCGGGATCGGCGTCAGGCTCATCGCCGTTTTCACCATAAAGGTGCGGCTGCACATTGCTAGGGCTGCCCGGCAGATAAATTCCGTCCAGTTTAGGTAACAGCGCGGCAAGCAGTTCCGGTTCCGCCAGCGCGTGGGGCAGAGCAATCGGCAGTCCGCCAGCGTTAATAATTGCATTCAGGTATTTTTCTTGCAGGGTCTGGGTCTGGTGACCCTTCAGCCTGTTCCTGCACATCACGACACCAATTACTGGCTTGTACATTATATTTTCCATGATCGCCCTCACAAAGTGGACTAAATTATGACCATTTAGCGCTTCAAATGGCCATATCGTTCAATATTTTCTCAATCTAGCAGTGGAAATAGCCGTTTGCAAACTTAATTTAACATTTGACAAACATTTTGTTTGCATACACATTCGAAGGGTGGACATTATATTTAACGGCAAGAAAGCCGAAGTCCGAAACCAACACAACGGCGGTGAATGATGGAAACCAATATTGTAGAAGTTGAGAATTTTGTTCAGCAGTCAGAAGAGAGACGGGGCAGCGCATTCACTCATGAAGTGAAGCGCTACCTTGAGCGGTACCCGAATACGCAGTATGTCGATGTGTTGCTGACCGATCTGAACGGCTGTTTCCGCGGCAAGCGCATCCCGGTCTCCAGCCTGAGCAAACTGGAAAAAGGGTGCTACTTCCCGGCCTCCGTGTTTGCGATGGATATTCTGGGGAATGTGGTTGAAGAAGCCGGCCTGGGCCAGGACATGGGTGAACCGGACTGCACCTGCATCCCGGTACCGGGGACCTTAACCCCCTCTGCCGCCGACCCGGAATCTATCGGCCAGCTGCAGCTGACCATGGTTGATGAAGATGGCGCTCCCTTTGACGTTGAGCCGCGGAACGTACTCAATCGCCTCTGGCAGCAGCTGCGCCAGCGTGGATTGTTCCCCGTGGTAGCGGTAGAGCTGGAGTTCTATTTACTCGATCGCAAACGCGATGCCGAAGGCTATTTGCAGCCGCCTTGTGCACCGGGTACCGGCGATCGCAACACCCAAAGCCAGGTCTACTCCGTGGATAACCTTAACCACTTTGCCGACGTGCTCAACGACATTGATGAGCTGGCTCAGCTACAGCTGATTCCGGCCGATGGTGCGGTAGCGGAAGCGTCACCGGGCCAGTTCGAAATCAACCTTTATCACACCGATAACGTGCTGGATGCCTGCGATGATGCGCTGGCGTTAAAACGCCTCGTGCGTTTGATGGCCGAGAAGCATAAGATGCATGCCACTTTTATGGCCAAGCCTTATGAAGAGCATGCTGGCAGTGGGATGCACATCCATATCAGTATGCAAAATAACAAGGGCGAAAACGTTCTGGCAGACGCCGATGGCGAAGATTCTGCGCTGCTGAAACGCGCGCTTGCCGGGATGATTGACCTGATGCCGGCGTCGATGGCGCTGTTGGCACCGAACGTGAACTCCTACCGTCGCTTTCAGCCGGGCATGTACGTCCCGACTCAGGCTTCATGGGGGCATAACAACCGGACGGTGGCGCTGCGGATCCCCTGCGGCGATCGGCAGAATCATCGCGTGGAGTATCGCGTTGCGGGGGCTGATGCCAACCCTTATCTGGTGATGGCGGCGATCTTTGCCGGCATTTTGCACGGTCTGGATAATACGCTGCCGCTGCAGGAAGAAGTCGAAGGGAATGGCCTTGAGCAAGAAGGGCTGCCGTTCCCAATCCGTCAAAGCGATGCGCTGTGGGAGTTTATGCAAAACGATCACCTGCGCGAGCGTCTGGGTGAACGTTTCTGTCACGTTTATCACGCCTGTAAGCATGACGAATTGTTGCAGTTTGAACGTCTTATCACAGAAACAGAAATTGACTGGATGTTGAAAAACGCCTGATTGTCGCCCCGCAAGGGGCCCATAGATTTTATTGAGAAGTAGCATCATACGGCCTGAGCGGAGCCTGGTCGGACGTTTTTGCTGGGAGTCCAGCCATTTCCCGGATGTCGCGTAAAGGAGCGCAGGCGATAACGGGCTTCAGTTAACGACAGAGTGTGTGACGAGGTAAGTGATGATGCAGATGTTCAAATATCCGCAGGGAGAAGGGGGCCATGAAGGCCGCAATGCATGCCGTAAACAGGCTGAATTAACCGCCGCGCGTCGGTATGTTTTAACCGATTATTTATGCCTTACCCCCTTGCTAAGCAGGTTTGTCACCCGGTCATTGTGCCCACAAACCCACGTTTACATGGGGGGGGATAACTATGGCTGCTAACGCTTCTCTCGACATCTCATCCGAGGCGGGAAAACCCCGTCTGCGCAAGTCGCTCAAGCTCTGGCAGGTAGTTGTGATGGGGCTGGCCTATCTCACGCCGATGTCGGTGTTTGACACCTTTGGTATTGTGTCCGGGATCAGCAACGGTCACGTGCCGGCTTCTTATATTCTGGCGCTGGCTGGGGTGCTGTTTACCGCCATCAGCTACGGCAAGCTGGTGCGTCAGTTCCCGGAAGCGGGTTCGGCGTATACCTATGCGCAGAAGTCGATTAGCCCGTACGTGGGTTTTATGGTGGGCTGGTCATCGCTGCTGGATTATCTCTTTTTACCGATGATCAACGTATTACTGGCGAAGATCTATCTGTCGGCGCTGTTCCCGGAAGTGCCACCGTGGATCTGGGTGGTGGGTTTCGTCGCCATTCTGACTGCCGCAAACCTCAAAAGCGTCAATCTGGTGGCAAACTTCAATACGCTGTTTGTGCTGGTGCAGATTGCGATCATGGTGGTCTTTATTTTCCTGGTTGTTGAGGGACTGCATAAGGGGGAAGGGGTTGGTACCGTCTGGTCGCTGCAGCCGTTTATCAGCCAGAACGCCCATCTGATCCCGATTATCACCGGGGCGACGATTGTCTGTTTCTCGTTCCTTGGCTTTGATGCAGTCACGACGCTGTCGGAAGAGACGCCGGATGCCGCGCGCACTATTCCGAAAGCTATTTTCCTGACGGCAGTCTATGGCGGGATTATCTTTATCGTTGCCTCCTTCTTCATGCAGCTCTTTTTCCCCGACATCAGCCGCTTTAAGGACCCTGATGCGGCGCTGCCGGAAATTGCGCTGTACGTCGGCGGGAAGCTGTTCCAGTCGATCTTCCTCTGTACCACTTTCGTGAATACGCTGGCGTCAGGTCTGGCATCTCACGCCAGCGTCTCCCGCCTGCTGTATGTCATGGGGCGCGATAACGTCTTCCCGGAACGTATTTTCGGCTACGTGCATCCGAAATGGCGAACGCCGGCGCTGAACGTATTGATGGTTGGGGTCGTGGCGATGTCGGCGCTGTTCTTTGACCTGGTGACCGCAACGGCGCTGATTAACTTCGGTGCACTGGTCGCGTTTACTTTCGTCAACCTGTCGGTGTTCAACCACTTCTGGCGGCGCAAAGGCTTTAACAAAACGTGGAAGGATCGTGTCCACTACCTGATTCTGCCGCTGATTGGCGCGGCGACGGTGGCGGTGCTGTGGGTTAATCTGGAGGCAACATCATTGACGTTGGGGCTGGTGTGGGCGGCGGTAGGGCTGCTTTATCTGACCTGGCTGACCCGCCGCTTCCGTAAGCCTCCACCGCAGTTTGATGCCCGTAAAGCAGAGCAGGCCTGGGAGTCGTAATCATTCAGGCTGATCAGGAAGAAAAGAATAAAAGCAGGCATTGTGCCTGCTTTTATTTTTCCGTGACAGACGATGGAACATCGTGACACATAGAGAGAGGCTACCTTTTCTTCTTATGGGTCGGGAGCTGGCTGGCGCGGCGTTCTTTGACGTATGACACCAGACTGTAAATTGCCACTCCCAGCAAAATGACCGCGACAACAATGAGAATAATACCGGACATAAGCGATCCTGGGCTTGAGTTGAAAACCATGCACTCTATTAAGTTGCGTGTAAGATAGCATCAGGATGTGTCTGAAATATGACTCGCTTTGGTATTAAAAGCGAAAAAAATCAGCATGATAAAATCATGCAGACCGACATGATCCGCCATTTTGTCGGTCGGGTAACAATCCGTTAAGTGATTTTACAGACGTGCGGGCCCCGGGCTGATACTCTGCACGTGAGTAAGAATTGTCTGAGAATAATGCATGCGTAATCAACATATCGTTGGCCTGGTTGGGCTGACACTCGCCCTGACTTCATTGACCGCTATGGCCGAGTCAGATCGCCAACAAACCCGTGAACGTATCGTGGATCAGGTGCTAAAACCCTGTGAAGGTAAAAAAGCCGGGGACAAAGTGGTGATGGTCGATCGTCGCGGCGGCGAGCATGAAGCTATCTGTACACTGGCGGCGGTACCGCTACCGGAGTAACGCCCGCCGTCACCGGATCAGAGATTTCCCGTACCACCGTCCACCTGCAGTTCGGTGCCTACCACATAGCTGGACTCATCCGATGCCAGATACAGGGCCGCTTTGGCCAGCTCCTGCGGTGTGCCCATCCGGCCTAATGGTACCAGGTTTTTGATCTCCTCTTGCAGGTTGCTCAAGGCCTGGGCGCTCAGGCCCAGCTTATCCAGCGCCGGGGTGCGGACCGGGCCCGGGCTCAGGCCGTTCACGCGGACGCCGCTCGGCAGCAGCTCCGCCGACAAGGTGCGCGCCAGCGACAGCAGCCCGGCTTTGCTGGCGGCATAGGCGCTGCTGGTGGGCAGGCCGATGTGAGCGCTGACCGACCCGCAGAGAATCACCGATGCCGGGTTAGCGAGCAGCGGCAGCAGCGCCTGCAGCAAGAAAAACGGGCCTTTCAGATTGACGTTCATTATCCGATCCCACTGCGCTTCCTGCCATTCACCGAAGGGGCCGTGGGTGACATCCCCGGCGTTGATAAATACGGCATCCAGCTGCGGCCAGCGACTGGCCAGGGTGGTTGCCAGCTGCTGTTGCCCGGCAGCGTCGCCAGAATCTGCGGCAATGACCCAGGCTTGCTCCCCCAATATTGCCTGCGCCTGTTCAAGGGCCAGCGGATGACGACCGGTGACCGCAACCCGCGCCCCTTCGGCGATAAACTCCTGTGCCGTGGCGAGACCAATGCCGCTGGTGCCGCCGGTTATCAGCGTATATTTTCCTGCTAAACGTCCCATGATCTTCTCCTGACCGTGCTCTGGAAAAGGGACTATAAAAGCTTTAGTATCCAAAGGATACCAGGTACCAATTGGATACTAATGAGGCGAAAGGTGTGCTATGGCGAAGACAGCGGTGCGCGTCGGGGAAAATAATTTTGTGCAGCAGTCTTGCCCGATGACCGACTTTGTTAATCTGATTGCCGGCAAGTGGGCGATCCCGATTCTCTACCGGCTGATTGTCCTCAATGCGCCGGTGCGTTTTGGTGAGCTGCTGCGCGCGGCGGCGCCGATTACGCAAAAAGAGCTGACTCGTCAGCTGCGGCTGTTTGAGCAGCGCGGGCTGGTGTCGCGCTGCGTCTACCCCGAAATCCCCCCTCGCGTTGAATACCAGATAACCGCCCTGGGGCTGTCAATGCGCAGCGCGCTACAGCCGCTGGCGGAGTGGATGAGCCAGCACGGTCATCTGCTTAAACGTTAAGAAGGGCGATAGCGCGGCGCAGGCTGGCCGGTACGCGCGCTGGTGAACAGCGCCAGCCGCGTCTGGTCGAAATTATCCCAGAGCGTCAGATCGTGAACCGGCGGCAGGGTGATATTTTCTCCCTGATCCAACCCGCTGAGCGCCGCGTCTACCAGGTCTTCCGTGGTCATCACCGAGCCCGCCGGCAGAGCGTCAAGGGCGACGCCGGAGGTGGGCCATAGCGCCGTCGCGGTGGCCGCCGGGAGCACCGCCTGAATGCGCAGCCCGCTGTCGGCAAACTCCTCTCCAAGCGCACGGGTAAAGCTCAGCACCCACGCCTTGCTGGCGCTATAAACGGCGCTGCCCGGCAGCGCGTGGAGCGCCAGAATCGAGGCGATATTGATAAGTGTCCCTTGGCCGCGCGGGCGGAAAGCGGCCAGCGCGGCATAGCTCAGGCGCAGCAGGGCGGTGGTATTCAGGGTATGAATCATCTGGTGCTCGCGCACATCCGTGGTCAGCAATCCCCCCATTTTCGCCGTGCCGGCGTTGTTAATCACCATCGCGATCGTCGGATCCGATTGCAGGCGCGCTTCTACGGCACCGATACCATTTTCTTCGCTCAGGTCGGCCTTGAGTACGTCAGCGTGAATGCCATACAGGCTTTGCAGCTCTTCGGCGAGAGCCTGCAAACGCGCCTCACGGCGAGCGACCAGAATCAGGTTAAAGCCGCGGGCCGCGAGGCGTCCTGCGTAAACGGCGCCGATGCCGGAAGAGGCGCCGGTAATTAAAGCGGTATAGGTTGTCATGGTGTTGTCTCTGCTGGTTTGGTTTCATAATTAAACTTAATTCAGCATGAGATAATTGGTTTAATAATGCAACCAATTGACGGGAATTATTTTTATATAATGTAAGGTTAAAATGAAATAATAATTTAAATCAGTCTGTTACAGGAAGCCTGGCGCTAATGTCATCAGGCTGTAGGGTCCGGCCATCGGCGGACTGGAGCACCAGTTTGCGCAGCGGCTGGCGCGTCAGGTTATCCACCAGTACGGTGACGGGGTCGTCGGGCGCCAACAGAAACTCGTCGGCCCATTGCGCGAGCGCTACCAGCACGGTTTGCAGCCCGCGGCCTTTTTCGGTGAGCACGTACTCCTGCCATGCACTGCCGTCGGAGGCGGGCTGCATCGTCAGAATGCCTTCTTCCACCAGCATTTTCAGGCGTCCGGCCAGCATGTTTTTAGCGATGCCAAGGTGCTTTTGAAATTCGCTAAAGCGCCGGGTTCCACTCAGGGCATCGCGGACGATAAGCAGCGACCACCAGTCGCCAATGACATCCAGTGAGCGGGCGATAGGGCAACTGCTGTTTTCCAGACGGGTACGTTTCACGATAGCTCCTGTTGCTTCAGTCGTTTTATTATAAAACTATTTCCCCGGACAGATAAAAGTTTCTCCCGTTGCATCAGTTTGCGAGCTGCCGGGCGGAAAAATGTCATCAATTTGTCACAATGAAAGCGATGATAATCACTGACTGAGGATTAAGGGATGAAAAAGAGTCTACTTGCCAGCGTCGTTGCCGGGGCCATCATGTTTTCCGCTGCAGGCCAGGCACAGGAGCAGACGGCGCCGCAGGGCTATCAGCTACAGCAGGTGTTGATCATGAGTCGCCACAATCTGCGCGCGCCGCTGGCCAACAACGGCAGCGTGCTGGAGCAGTCAACGCCAAAATCATGGCCGGAGTGGGATGTTCCCGGCGGTCAGTTGACCACCAAGGGCGGGGTGCTTGAAGTCTACATGGGGCACTACATGCGCGAATGGCTGGCGCAGCAGGGGCTGGTCACCCGCGGTGAATGTCCGCCGGAGAATGCGGTTTACGCCTACGCCAACAGTCTGCAACGTACCGTGGCGACCGCGCAGTTCTTTATTACCGGCGCGTTTCCCGGCTGTGGCGTCACGGTGCATCATCAGCCGAAAATGGGCACCATGGACCCGACTTTTAACCCAGTTATTACCGACGATTCCGCCGCATTCAGCGAAAAAGCCGTCCAGGCGATGGAAAAAGAGCGGCAGACGATGCAGCTGGCCGATAGCTACAAGTTGCTTGAGGTGATGACGGATTATCAAAACTCGCCATCCTGCAAAGAGAAGCAGCAGTGCTCCCTGAGCGATGGCAAAGATACCTTTAGCGCCAAATATCAGCAGGAGCCGGGCGTTTCCGGGCCGTTGAAGGTGGGTAATTCGCTGGTTGATGCGTTTACGTTGCAGTATTACGAAGGCTATCCGCTGGATCAGGTCGCGTGGGGCGAAATCAAAACCGACAAGCAGTGGCAGGTGTTATCGAAGCTGAAAAACGGCTATCAGGATAGCCTGTTCACCTCGCCGGAAGTGGCGCGTAACGTGGCGAAACCGCTGGTGAAATATATCGATAACGCGTGGGTTGGCGATGCCGCTCAGGCGGCGAAAGTGACGCTGTTGGTCGGGCATGACTCCAACATTGCCTCGCTGCTGACGGCGCTGGATTTCAAGCCTTATCAGCTGCACGACCAGTATGAACGCACCCCGATCGGCGGAAAAATTGTTTTCCAGCGCTGGCATGATAGCGGGGCAAATCGTGAGCTGATGAAAATTGAATATGTGTATCAAAGCACATCGCAGCTGCGTAATAGCGACACGTTAACGCTGCAATCCCCGCCTCAGCGGGTGACCCTGGCGCTGAACGGCTGCCCGGTGGACGCGAACGGTTTCTGTCCAATGGAGACATTTAAGCAGGTTATGAACGACGCCGCGAAATAGAAAAAAACGGACCGGCCAGTGATGGCCGGTCCGGTTATCGTTCCGTCGGCCCGGTTGTAGCGCCGGGCCGGTAGGTCACACGTTTTTACGCTCGATGGTCTGTTCACCCCAGAAAAGGGCGTCTTTATCCGTTTTCGCGAAGGCCAAAGACAACACTTCATCGCTGCCTTCTTCCCAAATTTTTTCTGCTAACTTTTCATCGTATTTGGCTAATTCGAAAATCGCTTCGGCGATCTCTAAAGAGGTATTTCGTAAACTTGCCCATTCACCCACGTGGTGGGCTTTCGCTTCTTGAGTTGGCATGCAAATCCTCCTGCTGAAGGTTAGCCGTGTAGTTTAACTGCCAGTCCTGCGACGTGTTCACCCTGATAGCGGGCGATTGCCAGTTCTTCCTGACTCGGCTGACGGGAGCCGTCGCTGCCGGCGATAGTCGTCGCCCCATACGGTGTGCCGCCGCGAACCGCCGACACATCAAAAAGCTCCTGCGCGCCGTAGCCGATCGGCACAATGACCATGCCGTGATGGGCAAGCGTCGTCCAGGTGGAGGTAATCGTCTGCTCTTGCCCGCCGCCGGTACCGGTGGAGCAAAATACGCTGGCCAGTTTGCCGTACAGCGCACCCGATGCCCACAGGCCGCCGGTTTGATCCAGGAAGGTGCGCATTTGTCCGGACATATTGCCGAAACGGGTTGGGGTACCAAAGATGATGGCGTCATACTCTGCCAGTTCCTGTGGCGTGGCGACGGGCGCATTCTGCGTTTTCCCGCCTGCTTTGGCAAACGCCTCAGCATGCATAGTTTCCGGCACGCGCTTCACAACCACCTCAACGCCGTCTACTTTGTTCGCCCCTTCGGCGACGGCATGAGCCATGGTCTCGATGTTTCCATACATTGAATAATAAAGCACCAGAATTTTAGCCATTTGCATCACTCCTCGGTTGCGTTATAGACCAGTCAAACGACTGGCTACCTTTAAAGATAAGGCGTCTGGCTAAGAGTGCAAATCTAACAATCATTTATTTGATTTATAACAAAATTGCAAAGAACGCATTTGTCGCAAAAAGAAACATCTTCCTCGGCCCGCTTTTCGTGAGTGATAAGAGATGGTTAGCCTGTTGCAGACCGCGAGATACCCGTTTTGCAGGCGGAGTTGTTTCAGGATGTTACTATTTACTGAGTGAATGAGTTTCATTCACTACGCTTAACAGCACGCGATACGAAAATGGCCATGCCATATGCCGCAGAGCTGCGGCCTCGTATTGTAGGCAATGCAAGATGATGTCTAACCAAGTGGAGGTCAGTGATGGCAAACCATCGTGGCGGTTCCGGCAACTTTGCCGAGGATCGTGAAAGAGCATCAGAAGCAGGTCGTAAGGGTGGCCAGCATAGCGGGGGGAACTTCAAAAACGATCCCCAGCGCGCCTCGGAAGCGGGCAAAAAAGGAGGAAAAAACAGTCACGGTAACCGTCATAGCTGACGCACGCGGCTGACTGTTTACGATGTGGTTTTAATCTCCTGAGCGCCAGCCACATCCTCCTCGCCGCCGGCATTTGCCGGCGGTTTTTTTATGGTTCACTGGGGCGATTAGCGGTTGTTATGTCGGTCCGCGTTAACGGGGGGTTATACGGGGGTGACGTCGGGTTGTTCTGCTTCATGGGTGCGGCGGTTAAGCAGCGCATGAAGTAGAATCGCGCCGAAGGTGGCCGTTCCGATCCCGCCAAGGGTAAAACCACCCAGTGACAGGGCGAAATCCCCGGCGCCGAGCACCAGCGTTACCGCCACCATAATCAGATTGCTGTTCAGACTGAGGTCAACCCGGTTCTGCACCCAGATACGCGCGCCGGCGACCGCAATCAGTCCGAAGACCACAATCGATGCCCCGCCGATAACCGGGCCGGGAATAGTGTGGATCAGCGCGCCAAACTTCGGCGAAAAACCGAGCAGAATAGCAATCAACGCCGCGGCGACGAAAACCAGCGTGGAGTAGACTTTGGTTACCGCCATTACGCCGATGTTTTCCGCGTAAGTGGTCACGCCGCTGCCGCCCACCGCGCCGGAGAGCATCGTGGCCAGCCCGTCGCCGACGAACGCCCGACCCATATACGGGTCCATATTGCGCCCGGTCATCCCGGCCACCGCTTTCAGGTGACCGAGGTTTTCCGCCACCAGAATCACCGCCACCGGGGCTATCAGCATCATCGCCGGGCCGTTAAAGGTCGGCGCGGTGAAGTGCGGCAGCCCAAACCACGCGGCCTGTTGCAGTAAGGTAAAGTCGAGCGGTTTACCCAGACCGAGAACATTCGCCAGCAGCGCATACAGCCCACAGGCGACGATCAGGCCAACGAGGATCAGCAGCCGTTGGATCATGCCCCGGGTAAAGACCGCCACCAGTCCGATACACAGTACGGTCAGGACCGCCATCCAGCCATCGAAGGCGCTGGCCGAGACGCTGTGTACGGCAATTGGCGCGAGATTGAGCCCTATAGCCATCACTACCGCGCCGGTCACCACCGGCGGCATCAGCCGTTCAATCCAGCGGGTGCCGATTTTCATCACCACCACGCCAATCAGGGTATACACCAGACCACAGGCGATGATGCCTCCCAGGGCGACGCTAAGATGCGGGTTGAGCCCCTGGCCATTAAAGCCGGTGACGGCAATCACTACGCCGATAAAGGCGGCGCTGGAACCCAGATAGCTGGGTACCCGGCCGCCGGTCACCAGGAAAAACAGCAGCGTACCGATCCCGGACAGCAAAATCGCCAGGTTAGGATCCAGCCCCATCAGAATCGGCATCAGTACGGTGGCGCCAAACATGGCGACCGCGTGCTGGACGCCCATGACCATCGTTTGCCCAATGGAGAGCCGTTCATCAGGGGCCACCACGCCGGACGCGGCGGAAGGGGAGGTCAACTGCCAGCGAGGAAAATCGAAAAGTGCCATGATGATATCCCGGGTTTGAGGTTAACAGACTGGACGCATGAGCGTGTGGTAGCCGCGGTCGAACCACATCAGGCCGCGCGGCTCTGGATGTCTGACGATGGCGGCAACTTCGCAGAACAAAATGTCGTGGGTGCCGACGCTGACTATCTGACTGATGCGACAATCGAAGCTGACCAGCGCATCTACCAGGCGTGGGCAGCCGGTGAGGCCGACTTGCCATTCGGCGGCGGCGAAACGCTCGGCCATCGGTGTTTTACCGCCAAAGACGTTGGAGAGCGACTCCTGGCCTGCCGCCAGCGTGTTGACGCACAGCGCCTGGTGCTGGCTGAAGGTCGGCCACACCGAAGCAGAACGGTTGAGGCAGACCAGCAGCGTCGGCGGCGTATCGGTGACGCTACAGACCGCGCTGGCGGTAAAGCCGGCCCGCCCCGCCGGGCCATCGGTAGTAATAACGTTCACCGCGGCACCGACCTGGGCCATGGCGTCACGATAACTCTGTTTATCCGCTACGGGCATAGTGGCTCCTTACGCCAGCTGGCAGGCATCATCAAAGGGAAGGCGCGGCAGGCGGCCATACAGTAGGGTTTCGTCGCCATAACCGATATTGATCAGCAGGTTGCTCTTCCAGCCGTTTTCGGCAAAGAACGCCGCATCGACTTTGTCGCGGTCAAACCCGGACATCGGCCCGGTATCGAGCCCGAGGGCGCGGCAGGCGAAAATCAGATACGCCGCCTGCAGGGAGCTGTTGCGAAAGGCGGTCTCTTCCGCCAGCTGTGGGCTGGAGGTGAACCAGCTGCGGGCATCGCCGTGGGGAAACAGCACGGGCAGCCGATCGTAGAAGGCGCTGTCCCAGGCAACGATGGCGGTCACCGGCGCGCGCAGAGTTTTCTCAAGATTGCCGCTGGAGAGCGTCGGGCGCAGCTTCTCTTTGCCCTCAGGCGTGCGGACAAAAACGATCCGTGCAGGGGAGCAGTTGGCAGAGGTCGGGCCCATTTTCATCAGGTCATATATTTCCTGTAGCAGGCTATCGCTGACCGGTTTATCCAGCCAGCCGTTGTGGGTGCGGGCGTGTGTAAACAGACTGTCACGCGCGCTTTGGTTAATGCTTTCGCTCATAGATTCTCCTGATATCAAGCCAGCATGGTGGCCAGCCCGTCGCATAAAATAGGGTTGAAGGTGTCGGCATCGGTCACGTTGCAGGCGTGCCCGCCCCAGGCCATCTCGATCCTCTGACTGCCCGGTATTGCCGCCTGTAGCGTGCGGGAACACGAGGCGGGCACCAGCAGATCGTCCTGAGCGCTAACGATCAGGGTCGGGCATGCCACGGCGGACGCCCGGCGGGAGAAGTCGGCCTGCTTCAGCGCCTGAAGTCGCTTGAGCAGGTTCTCCTTACCCTGAAAATGGCTGAGCGCGAGCGCGTCCTCGGCTTCCAGTCTCGGCATTCGAGCGGCCATCCACTCCGCCGGATAGAGAAATAAAGGCTGTGCTTCGACCCACGCCTGGGCACCGCCCGCGTGCAGCAGGCGTTCGCGCACCTGGAAGCAGCGGCGGGTATGGGGCGAGAGGGTCAGCCAGCCGTTGACCAGCACCAGACCACTGACCGCTTGCGGGAAGTCGAGTGCCAGTTGCAGGGCAATCAGCGCGCCAAGAGCGTGACCCACCAGAGCGAAACGGGAAATGCCTGCCGACTGCAGCGCCTGATTCAGCTCCTGCGCCATCGTCGCCATGCTGTAACCGGCGGGCAGCGGGCCGGCGTTTTCACCGGTGCCGTTCTGATCATAGCTCACCAGCTGATAGCGCTGAGCCAGCGCCGAACGCTGTGGTAGCCAGTAGCTGCCTGCGCCGCCTAAGCCCGCGCTCAGCACCACTATCGGTGCACCCTCAAAGGGCGCCGGAGAGATATTCAGTTTCATGACAGGGTTTTCCCGATGTGGGCAACGGTGGCAATCTCTACCAGCGCCTCCGGCTTGACCAGCCCGCACTGGATGCAAAAACGCGCCGGTTTATCGCCGGGGAAAAACTCGGCATAGACTTCGTTAATCGCGGCGTAGTTTTTCCAGTCGGTGATAAAGATGCTGTTGAACGTCACATCCTCCATACTGCCACCCGCCGTTTCGATTACGGTTTTGATCGTTTCCAGAACGTGGCGGGTTTGCGCCTTTGGGTCATCGAGACAGACCACATTATTGTGTTTATCAAACGGCAGCGTGCCGGAAACGTAGACCACGCCATCGGCCAGGGTACCGGGGACAAAAGGGGCAATCGGCGTGGTGGTGCCGGGCGGAATAATGACCTGTTTAGGCATAACGTTTCTCCTCCGGGAAAGGAAGTGGTGTGGCCGGGGTCAGCGCATCACAGAAGCTGGCAACATCGCTGACCCAGCCGAAGAAGGTTTCAATATTGAACAGCGCGGCCTGCTGGGCGAAGGCCGGGCCCGCCTGGTGAGTCGCGTCTTCCAGCACGACGCCGAAATACTCGAGGAAAAAGCCGTCGCGCAGGGTGGATTCCACGCAAACGTTGGTGGCAATACCGGTAAAAATCAGGTGTCGAATACCGCGGCTGCGTAAAATGCTGTCCAGTGGGGTGTTGAAAAAGCCGCTGTAGCGCGGTTTCGGTAACACCACATCGCCGGCCTGGGGCCGCAGCTCATCGACCAGTTGATAATCCCAGCCGCCTTTAGCCAGCAGTTTTCCCTGCAGTTCCGGGCGGCTGCGCATCGTCTTCAACGCATTGGATTTGTGGTAGTTCGGCGAGCCTGGGCCGCCGGCTTCCCTATACTCTTCGTCCCAGCCGTTCTGGAACCAGATGATTGTCATACCCGCGGCACGGGCGGCGGCAACGGCGGTATTAATGTTGTCGATAACCGGTCGGGTGGCGGAGACATCAAACCCGGCGAGGTCGAGATAGCCCCCCTGGCTTGCGTAGGCGTTTTGCATATCGACGACGATCAGCGCGCTGTTTTGCGCCGGGAAGGTCAGGGATTCCGGGCGGGCGGAAAGTGTAATCATCAGGCAACCTCGCGGGTAGCGGTAGCAATATGGTCGCGGCAGCGCATCAGCGGCTGGATACGCTCGCCAAAGGCATCAATGCCGGTCAGGAAATCATCAAAGGTCAGCAGTACGCCGTCGGTGCCGGGCACGCTGGCTACGTCGTCGAGCATGCGGGCGACATTGGCGTACGATCCCACCAGCGTGCCCATATTGATATTGACCGCCGAGGTTGGGTCAGCCATCTGGCGCACGTTGGTATCGCTGCCGGAACGGGTGTCTTTCTGGCTTTGCTCAGTGAGCCAGGCGAGCGCTTCGTCATCGGCTCCTGCCTTGTAGTGTTCCCATTTGGCGCGTGCCGCCTCGTCGGTTTCGTCGGCGATGACCATAAACAGCACGTACGAGCCAACGTCACGACCGGTTTTTTCTGCCGCCTGCATCATGCGCGCGGCGGTCGGGGCGAAAGCAGTCGGCGTATTGACGCCTTTTCCGAAGCAGAAGTTGTAATCAGCGTACTGTGCGGAGAAGGCCATACCCGCATCGCTTTGTCCGGCACAGATAACCTTCATCGGCTGTGACGGTTGCGGGCTGACGCGACAGTCGTTCATGGTGAAATAGTCACCCTTAAAGTCGCTGTGCCCGGTGCCCCACAGGTCGCGGAGCACCTGAACATATTCGGTAAGGTAGTCGTAGCGGCGGGCGAAGTAGTCATCGCCAGGCCAGATGCCCATCTGCTCATATTCAGGTTTTTGCCAACCGGTCACCAGATTCACGCCAAAGCGCCCGCCGGAGATAGAGTCGATGGTGGAGGCCATGCGGGCGACGATCGCCGGCGGCAGGGTGAGCGTCGCGGCGGTGGCGTAGATCTGGATCCGCGATGTGACCGCGGCCAGTCCGGCCATTAAGGTGAAAGATTCGAGGTTATGTTCCCAGAATTCGGTTTTGCCGCCGAAGCCGCGAAGTTTGATCATCGACAGGGCGAAATCAAAGTGGTAATGCTCTGCTTTCTGGACGATCGCTTTGTTCAGCTCAAACGTCGGCATGTACTGCGGAGCGTGGGTGGAAATCAGCCAGCCGTTATTGCCAATCGGAACGAAGACACCAATTTTCATACGTACCTCTCTACAGTCGGTGAAGAAGAAGGCGCGCGGTGCTGCATCCTGCATCTCCTGGGTCACCTCGCCAGTAAGCTAAAGCAAAGGTAATGCCAGTTTTGCAAAAACCAATGTTATTAATGTGTTGCGTATTGGTTGCCAAAGTGAAGGTTGTGAAAGTGGACTGAATGGTCAAAAAGAGTGCACGAAAAAACGGCAGTCATGCGCAATTGGGGTGCATAAGGTCGTGTCGGCGTTGGGCTTTTGCTATGCTGAGGGCGTTGAAAGAAGGAGATGACCAATGGCAGAGGGCGCTGTGAAAAAAACCGGGAAGCGTTCGCAGGCGGTGAGCGCAAAGAAAGAGGCTATCCTGGCCGCTGCGCTGGACGCATTTTCCCAGTTTGGTATCCACGGCACGCGGCTGGAGCAGGTTGCGGATCTGGCCGGGGTATCAAAAACGAACTTGCTCTATTACTACCCGTCGAAAGAAGCGCTGTATGTCGCCGTATTGCAGCAGATTCTTACTATCTGGCTGGCGCCCCTGAGGGCGTTTCGCGAAGACATTAGCCCGCTGGTCGCTATCCGCGAATATATCCGCCTGAAGCTGGAGGTGTCCCGCGATTATCCGCAGGCGTCGAAGCTGTTTTGTCTGGAGATGTTGCAGGGCGCGCCGCTGCTGATGGGCGAGTTGACCGGCGATTTAAAAGCGCTGGTGGATGAAAAGTCGGCAATTGTTTCCGGCTGGGTCGATAGTGGCAAACTGGCGCCGGTCGACCCTCAGCATCTGATCTTCATGATCTGGGCGACCACCCAGCATTACGCCGATTTCGCCACGCAGATTGAGGCGGTTACCGGCGCAACGTTACGCGACGAGGCGTTTTTTCAACAAACCGTGGATAACGTCCAGCGGATGATCATTGAAGGTATCCGGGTTCGTTAATTGGCGGGGGGAAGCGGGCAGCTCTGGTCGCCATCTTCGCATTGCAGCAGCGAAGCAAGGAACGATTCGCGCTCGACGGTTTTGTCTGCCATACATTGATTGATCAGCATTGGCTGGACGCTGCCGCCTTCGGCGCCGGAAGCAAGGAAGGTGCAGTCGGCGTCACGTAGCGCTATCCACGCCAGCTGCGCTTTTTTCAGCTGCTCCTGTTGTTTACCCGATGCGCGTTTTAGCGCTTCCTGATAGGTCTGATTCAGTTTCCGATCGTCGGCCTGAAATTGTGCTGCGGTACACTGGTTCATCTCTGCCTGATTGCCGGCGCTGGCGCATTCATCCGCCAGGGCATGTCCGCTTGCCAGCAGGGCGGCAAGGGCAAATAAAATACGTTTCATAAGTCCACTCCCATAATTAAAGCTCCCGTCGGGGAGCTTTAATTAACCACAGCCTGCGTCTGGTGTCATTAGCTGCCGTTGGTGCCGCCTGCTTTTCCCGGGGGCGGCGCAAGCGCCTTGTCCGGGTTACAGAACAGCAGACGGCTGAAGACAGGTAGCCCGGAAAGGTGCGTCGCACCGCCTCCGGGGAACAGCGTTAGCCAATCGTCATCAGGCTGGCGTTACCACCGGCTGCCGCGGTATTGACGCTCAGTGAACGTTCAATATAGAGGCGTTCCAGCAGCAGGTTAGTTTCACCGCGGGCGAAGCCCTGAACCGAAACAATCGCCCCGTCGCGTGCCGCCACCTGTTCGCACAGCTCGCGCAGCTGATCGGAATCGCCGTGGTAGATAACCGCATCGAAAGCCTGAGTGGTCAGGATCTCTGGTTTGGCAAAATGGAGACGATCGCTGACTTCGCGCGGCAGCTTTTTCGCCAGCTCACGATGCAGCGCACTCTCCGGCCACAGGATTTCACAGCCCACCGCAGTGACCGCCGCCAGCTGAATCAGCGCATCCTGTTCGTTATCCGCCACGCAAAGAACGCGGTCACGCGGGATAAAGGTCAGGGTATTACGCTCCCCGGTAGGTCCCGGCAGCAGACGCTGCGTTCCCGCCTGTGCCTGCTCGCTATACTGCTGACACAGCGACTGCAGTTCCGGACGACCGGCTGCCCACTGCTGTAGCGCGGTCAGCGGTTTTTCCAGCAGGGTTTTCAGCTGCGCATCCAGCGGGCGTTCCGCATCCTGACGGGCAAGCGTGGTTCCCACGGCGTTTTGCGGACGGCTGGAGAGCAGACGATACAGATAAAGCGGGCCGCCGGCTTTTGGTCCGGTCCCCGACAGGCCTTCGCCGCCAAAAGGCTGCACGCCGACCACGGCACCGACCATATTACGGTTGACGTACAGGTTGCCGACCTTCGCACTGCCGGTGACCTGCGCGATGGTTTCATCGATGCGGGTATGCACGCCGAGGGTCAGGCCGTAGCCGGAGGCATTAATTTGCTCGACCAGCTGATCCAGCGCGTTGCGGTTGTAGCGCACCACGTGCAGAACCGGGCCAAAGACCTCTTTTTTCAGCTCATCAAAGCTCTCAAGTTCGATAAGCGTCGGCGGGATGAATGTCCCACTTTGCCATTCCCGCGCATCTTCGCTGTTTTCCCGCACCGCCTGGAAGACCGTACGGCCTTTGGCACGCAGGCTCTGAATATGGCGTTCAATATTTTCTTTTGCTTCAGCATCGATGACCGGACCGATATCGGTGGTCAGACGGCCAGGGTTACCCATCCGGCACTCGCCCATCGCGCCGCGCAGCATGGTCAGCGTATGGTCGGCGATCTCCTCCTGCAGGCACAGAATGCGCAGAGCGGAACAGCGCTGCCCGGCACTATCAAACGCCGAAGCCAGTACGTCGATCACTACCTGCTCGGTAAGGGCGGAGGAGTCGACGATCATCGCATTCATCCCGCCGGTTTCGGCGATCAGCGGCGTTGGCCGTCCGTGAGCATCCAGGCGGCTGGCGATATTGCGCTGTAGCAGCGTGGCAACTTCGGTGGAACCCGTGAACATCACTCCGCGAACGCGCTCATCGCTCGTCAGCGCGGCACCGACGGTTTCTCCACGGCCCGGTAGCAGTTGAATGACGCCCGGCGGAACACCGGCTTCCAGCAGAATCGCTACGCCTTGCGCGGCAATCAGCGGCGTTTGCTCGGCGGGTTTCGCCAGCACGCTGTTGCCAGCGGCTAACGCGGCGGCAATCTGGCCGGTGAAAATAGCCAGCGGGAAGTTCCACGGGCTGATACAGACTACCGGCCCCAGCGGACGGTGGGTTTCATTATCAAAATCGTCGCGAACCTGGCCGGCGTAATAGTGGAGGAAATCGACCGCCTCACGGACTTCGGCAATGGCGTTGCTGAAGGTTTTACCGGCTTCACGGACCAGAATACCGATCAGCGTTTGCATCTGATCTTCCATCAGCACCGCTGCGCGTTCCAGGATAGCAGCCCGCTCCTGCGGCGGGGTCGCAAACCAGATCGGGGCATTGTTGACCGCGCTGGCCAGCGCCAGCTCAACTTCTTCAGGACGGGTTTCACGCACGTGGCCGACGATATCTTTCGGTTCGGCAGGGTTAATTACCGCCTGCAGTTCGCCTTCAATGACCGGATGCTCCAGTGCCGGCAGCGCCTGCCATTTGTGCAGCGCGCTGTTTAACAAGGAGGAGGAGAGGGAGGCCAGGCGGTGTTCGTTGGCCAGATCCAGACCCGCGGAGTTGCTGCGGCCCTTGCCATACAGATCGCGTGGCAGCGGGATTTTGGGATGCGGCAGACCGGCCTGACCCTCTTGTTGAGCCAGTTTCTCCACGGCGCCGACCGGATCGGCAACCAGCTCATCCAGCGGTAACGTGGTATCAGCGATGCGGTTCACAAAGGAGGTGTTGGCACCGTTTTCCAGCAGACGGCGCACCAGATATGCCAGCAGCGTTTCGTGGGTTCCGACCGGCGCATAAATTCGGCACGGACGGTTCAGTTTACCGTCTGCAACCTTGCCGACCACCTGCTCATACAGCGGTTCACCCATCCCGTGCAGGCACTGGAACTCGTACTGGCCCGGATAGTAGTTTTGCCCGGCCAGCTGGTAAATGGCCGCCAGGGTGTGGGCGTTGTGGGTGGCGAACTGCGGATAGATCAGGCTCGGCACCGCCAGCAGTTTCTTCGCGCAGGCAAGGTAGGAGACGTCGGTATACACTTTACGGGTGTAGACCGGGTAGCCTTCAAGACCGTCCATCTGCGCACGTTTGATTTCGCTGTCCCAGTAGGCGCCTTTCACCAGGCGGATCATCAGGCGACGACGGCTGCGGGTGGCGAGATCGATCAGCGAATCAATCACGAACGGGCAGCGTTTCTGATAGGCCTGGATGACGAAGCCGATCCCATTCCAGCCGGCCAGTTCCGGCTCAAAGCACAGCTTCTCCAGCAGGTCGAGCGAGATCTCCAGACGATCCGCCTCTTCGGCGTCGATGTTGATCCCGATGTCGTACTGTCGCGCCAGCAGGGTCAATGATTTCAGGCGCGGATACAGCTCATCCATCACCCGATCGTACTGCGCGCGGCTGTAGCGCGGATGCAGTGCGGAAAGCTTGATTGAAATCCCAGGCCCTTCATAAATCCCGCGGCCGTTTGATGCCTTACCGATGGCGTGAATAGCCTGCTGGTAAGAGACCATGTAGGCCTGGGCGTCGGCGGCGGTGAGCGCCGCTTCGCCCAGCATATCGTAGGAGTAACGGAACCCTTTCTCCTCCAGCTTGCGGGCGTTGGCCAGTGCTTCGGCAATGGTTTCGCCGGTCACGAACTGTTCGCCCATCAAACGCATCGCCATGTCGACGCCTTTGCGAATGAGCGGTTCGCCACTTTTTCCGATAATCCGGTTCAGCGAGCGTGAAAGGCTGGTTTCGTTATGGGTAGAGACCAGTTTGCCGGTAAACAGCAGCCCCCAGGTTGCCGCGTTGACGAACAGCGACGGGCTACGGCCGATATGTGACTGCCAGTTACCGTTGCTGATTTTGTCACGGATCAGGGCATCGCGGGTGGCTTTATCCGGAATACGCAGCAGCGCTTCCGCAAGGCACATCAGCGCCACACCTTCTTGTGATGAGAGAGAAAACTCCTGCAGCAGGCTCTGCACCATCCCGGCACGGCCGCTGGCCGTTTTTTGATTGCGCAGCTTTTCAGCCAGCTGCCAGGCCAGCTTATGCGCCTGCTCGGCCAGCGGCTGCGGCAGGCGAGCCTGCTCCATCAGCATAGGGACGGCGTCGGTTTCCGCCCGGCGATACGCGGCGGTGATCGACGCCCGGGTTACAGACTGCGGCAGGATCTGCTCGGCAAATTCGAGGAACGGCTGCCAGGGTTCATCGACAGCGCTGCTGGTTTCATCGCTTTCATTAGCGGCGCCGGCAAGCAGGGCCGGCAGCTCAGGCAGCGTTTCGTCGTTTTCCAGCTTTTCCAGATAGTTGAAAATGGCCTGTTTAATTAGCCAGTGCGGCGTGCGGTCAATACGGCTCGCGGCGAACTTAATGCGTTCGCGCGTCGCGTCGTCAAGCTTAACACCCATGGTGGTGGTGCCCATGCTCATCACTCCTGTTATGAATCGTTGTTCTTTTTTGCGGTTACGCGGAAATATCTACTATGTTGCAACTTTGTGCAACCTTGTTAATCGTGACTTGTGCGGCAGGCTGGAAAATGAGTGCATTGTTAATTGTAATGAGGAGTGTAACGGAAAATTAACCTTTGTCCGTTGGGGTGTTTTTATGCGTCAGTTAACAGTTTTCCAAGGTGCAACCAATAAAAACGTGAGAGAGTGCAACCTATAACAAAATGAAGTTTGGCGATGGCAAGAATTAGTGTAAATGCTGTGTTAAATCGTTTGTGAAATGCCAACGCTTCCGTCAGGATACGGTCGCCCAATACAACCATTGTGCCATTACCCCGTTCCGGTAGTGGAATAAAATGACAAAGCAGGATGTTGTCGACAAAAAAATCTGGAGATTTTACATGGCTATTAGCACCCCTATGTTGGTGACTTTTACTATTTATATATTTGGCATGGTACTGATCGGTTTTATTGCCTGGCGATCGACAAAAAACTTTGATGACTATATTCTCGGCGGCCGTAGCCTCGGGCCATTTGTGACCGCACTTTCCGCTGGCGCCTCTGATATGAGCGGCTGGTTGCTGATGGGGTTGCCAGGGGCGATATTTCTTTCCGGTATTTCCGAAAGCTGGATTGCCATCGGTCTGACGCTCGGCGCATGGATTAACTGGAAACTGGTTGCCGGTCGTCTGCGCGTTCATACCGAGGTGAATAATAATGCCCTGACGTTACCGGACTATTTTACCGGCCGGTTTGAAGATAAAAGCCGCGTGCTGCGTATTATCTCAGCGCTGGTTATTTTGCTGTTCTTTACCATTTATTGCGCCTCCGGGATTGTGGCCGGTGCCCGCCTGTTTGAAAGCACCTTCGGTATGAGCTACGAAACGGCGCTGTGGGCCGGTGCCGCTGCAACGATTATTTATACCTTCGTTGGTGGATTTCTCGCAGTCAGCTGGACCGATACCGTTCAGGCCAGCCTGATGATTTTCGCCCTGATTCTGACGCCGGTGATGGTAATTATTTCCGTCGGTGGCTTTGGTGACTCGCTGGAAGTCATTAAGCAGAAGAGCATTGAAAACGTCGATATGCTCAAAGGGCTGAACTTTGTGGCGATTATTTCGCTGATGGGCTGGGGCCTGGGCTATTTCGGCCAGCCGCATATTCTGGCGCGTTTTATGGCGGCAGACTCTCATCACAGCATCGTTCACGCACGTCGCATTAGTATGACCTGGATGATTCTCTGCCTGGCAGGTGCGGTGGGCGTCGGTTTCTTCGGTATTGCATGGTTCAATAATAATCCGGCCCTGGCGGGGGCGGTGAATCAGAACTCTGAGCGTGTGTTCATTGAACTGGCGCAGATCCTGTTTAACCCGTGGATTGCCGGTATTCTGCTGTCGGCGATTCTGGCGGCGGTGATGTCTACCCTGAGCTGCCAGCTGCTGGTGTGCTCCAGCGCGATTACCGAAGACCTGTATAAAGCGTTTCTGCGTAAAAATGCCGACCAGAAAGAGCTGGTGTGGGTTGGGCGGATGATGGTGCTGGTCGTGGCGCTGATTGCCATTGCGCTGGCGGCAAACCCGAGCAACCGCGTCCTGGGTCTGGTGAGCTACGCCTGGGCAGGCTTCGGCGCGGCGTTTGGCCCGGTTGTGCTGTTCTCTGTAATGTGGTCCCGCATGACGCGTAACGGTGCGCTGGCCGGGATGGTCATTGGCGCACTGACCGTGATTGTCTGGAAACAGTTCGGCTGGCTGGGCCTGTATGAAATCATTCCTGGCTTTATTTTCGCCAGCCTTGGCATCGTGGTCTTCAGCCTGCTGGGCAAAGCCCCGTCGGCGGCAATGCAGCAACGTTTTGCCGAAGCAGATGCGCATTATCATTCGGCTCCGCCGACTCCGGCCATCGCCGAGTAATTCAGACCATTTCAATGAAGCCCGCGCTTAGCGGGCTTTTTTATTCCTGCAAACCGGCCAATCATCCGATGGCGGTCTCCCTCTTGCTAATTATCTGAAAATACGCTGATATCGGGGCACAAAAAAACGATGAGGATAGCAAAATGACGTTCAGACAGGGTGCAATGGTACTGGTGATGGCTGGCCTGCTCGGCGGCTGCGTGGCACCGGTGAAGAATTGTGCGCCGGTTCCGGCTGCGGCTGCTGCGTGCCCGACGGACAATGCGATGGTGCAGACCACGTTGTACTTTGGCTTAAGCCGTCCGGCGGGGAAAAATATCACCGCCCAGGAGTGGCAGCAGTTTGTTGATCGCGACGTCACGCCGCGCTTTCGTGACGGCTTAACGGTGTTTGATGCCCGTGGCCAGTGGTTGGGGAATGATGGCAGCGTTGCGCGTGAGCAGAGCAAAGCCCTGATGCTGATTCACGGTACGGATGGTAAGAGTGAAGAGGGGATTGAGGCGCTACGCAACCTTTACAAGTCGCGCTTCGCCCAGGAGTCGGTGATGCGCGTCGACCAGCCGGTCTGCGTACATTTTTAATGCCAATTGTGCGCTGATGAAATTGCCCGGTGACGGCTATCGCCTTACCGGGCCTACGAACGGGGTGGGATCTGGCAGGCCGGGCGGCGGCTATCTTCGCCACCCGGCACAAACGCGATAGCGCGCCCAGGTTACAGCACCAGCCCGGCGAAGCTGGCAGAGAGCAGGCTGACCAGCGTAGCACCGTAGACCAGACGCAGGCCGAAGCGGGATACGATATTCCCCTGTTGCTCGTTCAGCCCTTTAATGGCGCCGGCAATAATGCCGATGGAAGCAAAGTTAGCGAAAGAGACCAGGAACACCGACAGAATTCCCAGCCCGCGCGGGGTCATCCCGGCGGCAACTTTCTGCAGCTCAATCATCGCCACAAACTCATTTGCCACCAGCTTAGTGGCCATAATACTCCCGGCGTTCAGGGCATCGCTCAGCGGAATACCGATAAGCCAGGCCAGCGGATAAAAAACGTAGCCGAGAATTTGCTGGAAGCTCAGGCCAAATACTGTCGCAAACAGGGCGTTAATCGCGCTGATTATGGCGATAAAACCAATCAGCATGGCCAGGATAATCATCGCCACTTTAAAACCAGCAAGAATATATTCCCCGAGCATTTCGAAGAAGCTTTGTGATTCGTGGAGCTTCTCCAGCTTAATTTCCTCTTCGCTGCCCGGGCGCGTCGGGTTAATAATCGACAACACAATAAAGGTGCTGAACATATTGAGGATCAGCGCAGCCACCACATATTTCGCATCCAGCATACTCATATAGGCACCGACGATCGACAGAGATACCGTCGACATCGCGGTGGCCGCCATGGTGAATAGTCGGCGGGAGGAGAGGTCCCCCAGCACGCCTTTATAGGCGATAAAGTTCTCCGACTGTCCGAGGATCAGCGAGCTGACGGCATTAAAGGATTCCAGTTTACCCATGCCGTTGACTTTAGAGAGCAGGGTGCCAATGACGCGGATAAAAATCGGCAGAATGCGCCAGTGCTGAAGAATTCCGATCAGCGCCGAAATAAAGACAATCGGACACAGCACGCCGAGGAAAATAAACGCCATCCCTTTTTCACTCATGCCACCAAATACGAAGTTGGTACCCTCGGCGGCAAAACCGAGCAAAGAAGTGAAAAAGCTTGAGATATTTTTAACTACCCACAGGCCGCTTTCGGCGTGGAGAAAAAAGAAGGCCAGCGCAATTTCAATGATAATTAACTGGAGAATATAGCGAATGCGGATTTTTTGTCGGTCATAGCTGGCAAGCCAGGCAAGGCCGAGAATAACCACCAGCGCCAGCAGGAAGTGCAAGAAT
Source organism: Klebsiella sp. I138 (assembly GCF_051131765.1). Classification (NCBI taxonomy): domain Bacteria; kingdom Pseudomonadati; phylum Pseudomonadota; class Gammaproteobacteria; order Enterobacterales; family Enterobacteriaceae; genus Klebsiella; species Klebsiella sp. I138. The sequence goes on along the minus strand of NZ_CP180447.1, from coordinate 2,073,870 downwards.
TGTGTCATGTTGTTCTTTTCGCAGGTCAATAAGGCCGCTATTTAGCCACAGGCGGTCAGTCCGGTAAATATCTGAGGCGAAAAATCGCCGCTTCGCCGGCCCGGGCGACGTGCAGACAGATAATCCCGTAAGTAATTATTTTGCAGCGATTAATTTACAACTCGTCACCATTCTCTCTACATTTCACTTGTGTTTCTGATTATTGTAATGATAATCACTATCAGAAATATTTACCTATCTTTGCATCCACTGACTGCGATTCACATTGAAGGGTGTTGGCATGTTTGTTCCATTTCTCATTATGTTACGCGAAGGGCTGGAAGCGGCGCTGATTGTCAGCCTGATTGCCAGCTATCTCAAACGCACGCAGCGCGGCAGCTGGATTGGCGTCATGTGGATTGGCGTTATCCTGGCGGCGGCACTGTGCCTGGGCCTTGGTATCTTTATCAATGAAACCACCGGCGAATTCCCGCAGCGTGAACAGGAGCTGTTCGAAGGCATCGTGGCGCTGGTTGCGGTATGCATCCTGACCTGGATGGTGTTTTGGATGCGAAAGGTCTCACGCAACGTGAAGCAGCAGCTGGAGCAGGCGGTGGATAACGCCCTGCAGCGCGGGAATCATCACGGGTGGGCGCTGGTCATGATGGTCTTTTTCGCCGTGGCGCGCGAAGGGCTGGAATCGGTGTTCTTCCTGCTGGCGGCATTTCAGCAGGATGTCGGGATATGGCCACCGCTCGGCGCGATGCTGGGGCTGGCTACCGCAATTGTCCTTGGCTTCCTGCTCTACTGGGGCGGGATTCGCCTTAACCTCGGCGTATTTTTCAAGTGGACCAGCTTGTTCATTCTGCTGGTCGCTGCCGGGCTGGCTGCCGGGGCGATTCGCGCCTTTCATGAGGCCGGGCTGTGGAATCACTTCCAGGACGTCGCGTTTGACCTGAGCGGCGTGCTGTCGACTCACACATTGTTCGGAACGCTGCTCGAGGGGATCTTCGGTTACCAGGAGACGCCGACCATCAGTGAAGTGGCGGTCTACTTTATCTATTTGATTCCGGCGCTGGTGCTGTTTGCCCTGCCGCCGCGTAGCAATACAGCAACCTCGCGCACCGCTCCGCTTAAGTAGAGCGCCGCAGGATATATGGTTACAACATACTTACCGAAAGGGATGATCATGATGACTCATTTTCGCCGTAATGCGCTGCAGCTTGCCGTCGCAGCGTTGTTCAGCTCTGCCTTTTGCACCCAGGCTGCGGATATCCCGCAGGTAAAAGTCACCGTTAACGACAAACAGTGTGAGCCGATGAACGTGACCGTGAAAGCGGGCAAAACACAGTTCATTATTCAAAACCACAGTCAGAAGGCGCTGGAGTGGGAAATTCTCAAAGGCGTGATGGTGGTGGAAGAGCGTGAGAATATTGCGCCAGGCTTTACGCAAAAGCTGACGGCTAACCTGCAGCCGGGCGAATATGACATGACCTGTGGTCTGCTGACCAACCCGAAAGGTAAACTGATCGTGACCGGTGCGGCCACCAAAGATGCGGCGAAAGCCGATGCGGTGCTGAGTCTTGGTGAGGCAATCACCGCCTATAAAGCGTATGTCACGGCGGAAACCGCCGAGCTGGTTAGCGGTACGAAGGCCTTCACTGATGCAGTGAAAGCGGGCGACATTGAAAAAGCGAAAGCGCTGTATGCCCCGACGCGTCAGCACTATGAACGCATCGAACCTATCGCAGAGCTGTTCTCCGATCTGGACGGCAGTATCGATGCCCGTGAAGACGATTACGAGAAGAAAGCCGAAGACCCGAAATTCACCGGCTTCCACCGCCTGGAAAAAGCGCTGTTTGGCGACAACAGCGTCAAGGGGATGGAAAAGTATGCCGACCAGTTGAACAGCGATGTGCTTGAACTGCAAAAACGCATCAGCGAACTGGCGTTCCCGCCGTCTAAAGTCGTGGGCGGCGCAGCTGGCCTGATTGAAGAGGTCGCGGCCAGCAAGATCAGCGGTGAAGAAGATCGCTACAGCCATACCGACCTGTGGGACTTCCAGGCCAATATCGACGGCGCACAGAAAATTGTTGACCTGCTGAGACCGCAGTTGCAAAAAGAGAACAGTGCGCTGCTGGCGAAGATTGACGCTAACTTCAAGAAAGTAGACGCCATTCTCAGTAAATACCGCACCAAAGACGGCTTCGAAACCTATGACAAGCTGACGGATGCGGATCGTAATGCGTTAAAAGGGCCGATCACCACGCTGGCGGAAGATCTGGCTCAGCTGCGCGGGATCCTCGGTCTGGACTAAGTCGATGGCAGAACAGAAGCAAGTTGACGTGAATGAACCTTCACGTCGTCGATTATTAAAAGGGATCGGCGCGCTTGGCGGCGCGCTGGCCATCTCCGGCGGCTGTCCGGTGGCGCATGCGGCGAAGGGCACCAGCTCTCCGGGCGTGTTGCCGCCGGACGCGCGTTCCGAGGCGCAGCCTTTTTATGGCCAGCACCAGGCCGGCGTACTGACGCCGCAGCAGGCATCGATGATGCTGGTGGCCTTTGATGTGCTGGCCAGCGATAAGGCTGACCTGGAGCGCCTGTTTCGTCTGTTGACCCAGCGCATTGCCTTTCTGACGAAAGGTGGCCCGGCACCGGACACGCCGAATCCGCGTCTGCCGCCGATGGATTCGGGAATTCTTGGACCGTGGATCTCCCCTGACAATCTGACTATCACCGTTTCGGTTGGCCATTCGCTGTTCGATGAGCGCTATGGCTTAGCGGACAAGGTGCCGAAAAAGCTGCAAAAAATGACGCGCTTCCCGAATGACTCGCTCGATGCGGCGCTGTGTCATGGCGATCTGCTGCTGCAAATCTGTGCGAACACCCAGGATACGGTGATTCATGCGCTGCGCGATGTGATTAAGCATACGCCGGATCTGCTCAGCGTCCGCTGGAAGCGCGAAGGTTTTATTTCCGATAGCGCTGCGCGGAGTAAAGGCAAAGAGACGCCGGTTAATCTGCTGGGCTTTAAAGACGGTACCGCGAACCCGGTCAGCACGGATAAGGCGCTGATGGATGAAGTAGTCTGGGTCACGTCCGGTCAGGGCGAGCCGGCATGGGCAACCTACGGCAGCTATCAGGCGGCGCGTATTATCCAGTTTCACGTCGAGTTCTGGGATCGCACTCCGCTGAAAGAGCAGCAGACCATTTTTGGCCGGGATAAGCACAGCGGTGCACCGCTGGGCATGCAGCACGAACATGATGTGCCGGATTACAGCCAGGATCCTAACGGCGATACTATCGCGCTGGACAGTCACATTCGTCTGGCGAACCCGCGTACGCCGCAGACGCAGTCTGGCCTGATGATGCGCCGTGGCTACAGCTATTCGCTGGGGGTGACCAACTCCGGTCAGCTGGATATGGGACTGCTGTTTGTCTGCTATCAGCACGATCTGGAGAAAGGATTCCTGACGGTGCAAAAACGGCTTAACGGCGAGGCGCTTGAGGAGTACGTCAAACCTATCGGCGGCGGCTACTTCTTCGTGCTGCCGGGCGTTATCGATAGCCAGCACTATCTGGCGCAATCCCTGCTCGAAGCCTGACGTACCTGCCCGCAAGGGCAGGGCGTTTTCTGCTGTTTTTCCATTCTTTTTTTGTATTTCCTGCCTTGTGTTATTTTTCTGTAATCTAAATGACGGAAACTCGCTCCAGCTGTTTGAGGAATTATTTGTTGCGATCATGTAAAAAATAAGTTGCATTCAGAATTATTTTTGATGTACTTATTACAGACGCGGTAGTTCCCGGCAGTGATGTCGTTTCACTATGGAGATCGCGAATGGTAGGGTCCTGTACCGGACAACGCAAAACAACACGCCGTACTCTTCAGCGCGGAGGGAAAACCTCCGGCAGCGATTTCGTCACCGTAAATTCACCTCCTTCCACCACGACAGAACATCCGAACCCTGACAGGGTACGCGGTGCGCGTAGCCGTGACTCGTTGTCAATTCAACCGGCAAGCAATGGCTTAAAAGGAAGCCAAACCTCAATCGTTTGTGCGCATAATCGCGTCGATACTGACGCGTGTGATGTAAACCAACAACGCAAGGTGCTATCCATGGGAAGACAAAAAGCAGTGATCAAAGCTCGTCGTGAGGCAAAACGTGTGCTGAGACGCGATTCGCGCAGCCATAAGCAACGCGAAGAAGAATCGGTCACATCGCTTGTGCAAATGAGTGGCGTAGAAGCAATTGGCATGGCGCGGGACAGCCGTGATACTTCCCCAATTGAGGCGCGCAATGACGCTCAGGCGCATTATTTGAATGCCATCGACAATAAACAGCTGATTTTTGCAACGGGCGAAGCCGGGTGCGGAAAAACCTGGATTAGCGCAGCGAAGGCAGCCGAAGCCCTGATTCATAAAGATGTGGACAGGATTATTGTTACCCGTCCCGTTCTGCAGGCCGACGAAGACCTCGGCTTCTTACCGGGAGATATCGCCGAGAAGTTTGCTCCCTATTTCCGACCGGTGTATGACGTACTGGTGAAGAGGTTGGGCGCTTCCTTTATGCAATACTGCCTGCGTCCGGAAATCGGCAAGGTGGAAATCGCGCCGTTCGCCTACATGCGCGGACGTACATTTGAAAATGCCGTGGTGATTCTGGACGAGGCCCAGAACGTGACGGCTGCGCAAATGAAAATGTTTTTAACTCGCCTCGGGGAAAACGTGACGGTCATCGTAAACGGCGACATAACCCAGTGTGATTTACCCTCTGGCGTACGCTCCGGACTGGTCGATGCGCTGGCACGTTTTGAGGAAGACGACATGATTGGTATCGTGCGCTTTACTGTCGATGATTGCGTCCGTTCGATGCTCTGCCAGCGAACGCTGAAAGCCTACTACTGACCGCTATCTGATGTGCAAAGCCCGGGGAAACCCGGGCTTTGTTATTTCGCGCAGGGCGTTAGCCAATTGCCCCCAGGGCATCTTCGCTGCCTTGCGTTTTCGGCAATAAAAACAGGGTGGCGAAAATATCCAGCAGGTAGAGAAGCGCCAGCAGAGTGATGGCGGCAGTGAACGACCAGTGGCTGACGCACAGACCAATCACCAGCGGTCCAAAACCACCGACGCCGCGGCCGAGGTTAAACAGTACGTTCTGTGCCGTGGCGCGGACCTGAAGTGGATAGGTATCAGAGATAAGCGCGCCGTACCCGCCGATCATCCCGTTCACAAACATCCCCATTACGGCGCCGGTAAACAACATAAGGGTCGGGTCGCGCAGTTGGGCGTAGATAATGACCATCACGACGGCACCAATCTGATAAATCAGGAAAATTTTCCAGCGGGCGAAACGGTCTGCCAGTATGCCGAACAGCCAGATGCCAAAGGTCATTCCGACCACGGTGACAGCGGTCCATAATCCCGATTTGGTAAGGGAAAAGCCAAAGCTTGAGGAGAGATAGCTGGGCATCCAGATCATCAGACCGTAGTAACCGAAATTCTGTACCGAGCAGAGAATCAGGATGCCGATACTGGCCTTCGAGGTGGCGCGGTCGGAAAACAGCATTTTTATCCGCGAAGAGAAGGAGACGTGCTGGGTCGTGGCAATATCCTGCGTAAAGGCCTCCGGTTCACCCATTCCGCGGCGGATAGCAAACGAGACCAGTGCGGGCAGTAGCCCGACCAGGAACATCCCTCGCCAGCCAATCACACCCAGCAGAAGTGGGGTGATAAAGGCCGCAAGCAGCACGCCCAGCTGCCAGCCAATTCCCACCCAGGCCGAAGCCCGGTTGCGCTTGTTGGCGGGCCAGACTTCAGCGATCAGCGCCATACCAATCCCGAATTCACCGCCCAATCCCATTCCTGCAAGGGTACGATAGGCCAGCAGGTCCCAGTAGCCTTGCGCGACTGCGCAGAGACCGGTAAAGACGGAGAACATCAGAATGGTGAAGGTCAGAACGCGGATGCGGCCAAGACGATCGCTAAGATGACCAAAGAAGATCCCGCCCAATACTGCACCAATCAGCGTCCAGGTCACCAGGGAACCGGCCTGAGAGGTACTGAGCGCCAGAGAAACGCTGATAGCCGGTAGCATAAAACCCAGAATCAGCAGGTCAAAGCCATCCATTGCGTAGCCGCTGATGGCGGCGACCATCGCTTTTGCTGGCGTCACGCCGCGTTTGTTATGTGGAGAAGAGAACGTCATGTTCAGACCTTTGGAATAAAATTGTGCGCTAAGTATAAATTTGTCAGCGGATGCAATCTACTCGGCATAAGGGCAAAACGCGGGGATGTTAGCGAGGGTTATGATGGGAAATGGATGTTTATCATGGTGTTATCAGCATAAATAACTGACATGTGGTGTAGGTTTTGCCTCTAATACTTTAGGGGGGAATGATGGCAACGTAATGTACTGGAGATAAAAAACGGAGATTTCAGGATTTTTGTCTGCGCGCGCTGGTTTGGTTAGCCTGGCCGGGGCTTCTCATCCCCCCGGGCTGTGCAATATGCGAAAAAAAAGCCCGTGACTGCGTACGAGCTCTTCTTAAAATATGGCGGTGAGGGGGGGATTGACTCGCGTTGCTCGCCCGACGGGCAGCCCGCTCGCAGGCTCACGGTCTGTCCAACTGGCGCTGCCCGTTGTCGAACCCCGGTCGGGGCTTCTCATCCCCCTTGGTGGGGTGCAACATGCAAAAAAAAAGCCCGTGACTGCGTACTCGCTCTTCTTAAAATATGGCGGTGAGGGGGGGATTGACTCGCTTTGCTCGCCCGACGGGCAGCCCGTTCGCAGGCTCACGGTCTGTCCAACTGGCTTTGCCCGTTGTCGACCCCCGGTCGGGGCTTCTCATCCCCCTTGGTGGGGTGCAACATGCGAAAAAAAAGCCCGTACTTGCGTACGAGCTCTTCTTAAAATATGGCGGTGAGGGGGGGATTGACTCGCGTTGCTCGCCCTGACGGGCAGCCCGCTCGCAGGCTCACGGTCTGTCCAACTGGCTTTGCCAGTTGTCGACCCCCGGTCGGGGCTTCTCATCCCCCCGGGCTGTGTAATATGCGAAAAAAAAGCCCGTACTTGCGTACGAGCTCTTCTTAAAATATGGCGGTGAGGGGGGGATTCGAACCCCCGATACGTTGCCGTATACACACTTTCCAGGCGTGCTCCTTCAGCCACTCGGACACCTCACCATATTGTTTTGCTGCTCACCTTGGGTGGGCAACGGGGCGCTACTATAGGGAGTTGAGCTAAAACGGTCAAGCAGTATTTATTCTTTCTTTACCGTTCGCTCAAGCAATGAACACTGCCCCGTCGAAAACCGGCAGGGCAGCGGTTTTAACGCTGTGAATCAAGCTGTTCGCTATTCTTCACCACATCCTGCGCTTTGCTGTAGCTCTCGATCAGCAACTGATAAGCAGGGAAGACTTTGGTATACACTTCTGCCCACTCAGCGGCATCCGGACGGTTCCAGGTACGCTGTAGCTCGGAAGCTACCGCCGCCGTATCCATCGGGACCACGCCTGCCTGGACTACACGAGCCAGGGTTATCTCCTGCGCCATTTTGCTGTAAGTCCCGGAGGCATCGATGACGGCGAAAACCTTATAGCCATCGGCGACGGCGGCGATAGACGGAAACGCCATGCAGACGCTGGTAATCGTCCCCGCGATAATCAGCGTTTTGCGCCCGGTTGCTTTTACGGCGGCAACGAAATCCGGGTTATCCCAGGCGTTAATCTCGCCTTTGCGCGCAATATACTGTGCGTGGGGCGCATTCTCATGGATCTCCGGGATCAGTGGACCATTCGGCCCCTGTGGAACGGAAGCCGTGGTAATCACCGGGATCCCCGCAAGAGAGGCCATCTTTGCCAGAGCAGCCGCACGAGCGCGTAGTTCAGGCATTGGCATATCGCCAACGGTCTGGAAGAGGCCACTTTGATGGTCAATCAGGAGCATGGCGGTATCGTTAACATCAATCACCGGCCGGGAGCCGTTAAAATTAGCGGGAGTGGACATTTTCTTCACCTCTTTCATATCAGATTTGGCCAAAGCGGCCGCTGTTAAAATCACGCACGGCTTCTGCGATCTGGGCTTTTGTGTTCATGACAAACGGGCCATAGCCCACAACCGGTTCCTGCAACGGTTCGCCGGCCAGCAGCAGCACTTTAGCGTTTGCGTTGGCATGAAGATGAATCGCTTCTCCTTTCTGGCTTAACACCACCAGCTGGCCTTCACGTGCCTGGTCGGCGCCGTTGATGCCGATATCACCTTCAAGAACCACCAGAGCACTGCTCCAGCCATCGGGCTGGCCGAGCGTGACACTGTGGCCCTGATTGAGCTGCATATCCCAGACGTTCAACGGCGAGAAGGTATGCGCAGGGCCGGACGTATCGCCATAGCTGCCGGCGATGACCCTGACATTGCCCGCGCCGTTCGGTAGAGCGACATCAGGGATGACATCTGCCGTGATGCTTTGATAGCCAGGGTGTGTCATCTTGTCTTTGGCTGGCAGGTTGACCCACAGCTGTATCATTTTCAGTTCCCCGCCGGTGCGGGTGAATTCCGCCGAATGAAACTCTTCATGCAGAATGCCGGCCCCTGCGGTCATCCACTGCACATCGCCGGGACCAATAACCCCGCCTCTGCCCGTCGAGTCACGATGCTCAACTTCACCGGAATAGACGATGGTGACTGTTTCAAATCCACGATGAGGATGCTCGCCAACCCCGCGCTTGCCGCTTCCTGCCGGGAAGCTGTGTGGACCGGCATAGTCCAGCAGCAGAAAGGGACTCAGCTGTTCGCCATGTGTCTGATAAGAAAACAGCGAGCGAACCGGAAAACCATCGCCCACCCAGTGTTGTGCCGGTGCGGTATAGACGCCTGTAATCTGTTTCATTGCGTTCTCCTGTGTGTTTGTTGCTGATGTCAATAAGCTTATATGCGTGGCTAATAACCCGGTAGATAGCGAAAATGACCTATACTGTTCTAAAAATGGAACAGTGGAGGAAGGATGCAGGATCTCAACGATTTAGCCTGGTTTGTGCAGGTGGTAGATCATGAAGGATTCGCCGCTGCGGGAAGGGCGCTCGATCAGCCAAAGTCAAAGCTCAGCCGGCGGATAGCGCAGCTGGAAGAGCGGCTTGGCGTGCGGTTAATTCATCGCACTACCCGGCAGTTTGTGGTGACCGAGGTCGGGCAGACGTTCTACCAGCATTGCAAAGCGATGCTCATTGAGGCTGAAGCGGCGCAGCAGGTGGTGGAAACGCTGCGCTCGGAACCGCGCGGCAGCGTGAAGCTCACCTGCCCGGTCACCCTATTGCATGCGCATGTCGGGCCGATGCTGGCGCGGTTTATGCTGCGATACCCTGGGGTGAACCTGTTACTGGAGGCGACGAACCGGCGGGTTGATGTCGTTGGCGAAGGGATTGATGTGGCGATCCGCGTGCGTCCACGACCGTTTGAGGACAGCGATCTGGTGATGCGCGTACTGGCCGACCGCGGGCATCGGTTGGTCGCCAGCCCGGCACTCATTGCGCGTATGGGACGGCCGCAGGCGCCCTCAGAACTGAGCACATGGCCTGGACTCAGCATCGGGGCCGGAAAGCATCAGCACAAATGGCAGCTGACAGGGCCAGAAGGCTCACGGGCGGAGGTCTACTTCACACCGCGCATGGTGACGACGGATATGCTGGCGCTGCGTGAGGCGGCGGTTGCCGGCGTTGGCGTAGTTCAGCTGCCGCTGCTAATGGTCCGCGAACAGCTGGCGGCAGGGGAGCTGGAGGTGGTACTGGATGCGTGGCAACCGCAGCGGGAAGTGATTCATGCGGTCTTTGCTTCTCGTCGTGGCCTGCTGCCGTCGGTGAGAGCGCTGGTAGACTTTCTGAGCGAGGAATATCAGCGGATGGAAGAGGATTGATATTTTGCCGGCATAGCGAGGACGAAACAGCTATGCCGCTCCGGTCGGGGCTTCTCATCCCCCCGGGCTGTGCAGTATGCGAAAAAAAAGCCCGTGACTGCGTACTCGCTCTTCTTAAAATATGGCGGTGAGGGGGGGATTGACTCGCGTTGCTCGCCCTGACGGGCAGCCCGCTCGCAGGCTCACGGTCTGTCCAACTGGCTTTGCCCGTTGTCGACCCCCGGTCGGGGCTTCTCATCCTCCCCGGGCTGTGCAATATGCGAAAAAAAGCCCGTGACTGCGTACTCGCTCTTCTTAAAATATGGCGGTGAGGGGGGATTGACTCGCGTTGCTCGCCCTGACGGGCAGCCCGCTCGCAGGCTCACGGTCTGTCCAACTGGCTTTGCCCGTTGTCGACCCCCGGTCGGGGCTTCTCATCCCCCCGGGCTGTGCAATATGCGAAAAAAAAGCCCGTACTTGCGTACGAGCTCTTCTTAAAATATGGCGGTGAGGGGGGGATTCGAACCCCCGATACGTTGCCGTATACACACTTTCCAGGCGTGCTCCTTCAGCCACTCGGACACCTCACCATATTGTCGTTCCCGTTGTCGCTGGGAACGGGCGCTAATTTAGGGAAATACGTATCTCTCGTCAATCAACTTTTGCAAAAAACAGCGTGTTTAGCCAAACTTCGCGCAACTTGCTTTTTAAATGCGCGACAATCGATTTTTTTGTCGCCACTCTCTTTTTATTCGATAGAAAAATGAAATTTGTTATGCTGGCAATCCAATAGAAAACAATAAGTAAAATGCGGCGCTTGGGTAAGCCTGCATTAAGCGCCAGCGATCAGGAGTCACTATGGACATTATCTTTTATCACCCGACATTTGATACCGCTTACTGGATTGCTGAGCTGGAAAAACAGCTGCCAGGCGCGCGCGTTCGCGCATGGAAGTCCGGCGATAACCAGCATGCTGATTATGCACTGGTCTGGCATCCGCCGGTGGAAATGCTGAAGGGGCGGGAGCTAAAAGCCGTTTTTGCTCTGGGGGCAGGCGTTGATTCGATTCTCAGTAAACTCCGTGAACACCCGGAAATGCTGCCGATGTCGATCCCACTTTTTCGCCTCGAGGACACCGGAATGGGGCAGCAGATGCAAGAGTATGCGGTAAGCCAGGTATTACACTGGTTCCGCCGTTTCGATGACTACCAGGCGTTAAAGCAGCAGGCCCGCTGGCAGCCGCTGGACGATTATTCTCGTGACGAGTTTACCATCGGGATTATGGGGGCGGGTGTCCTCGGCGCGAAAGTGGCGCAAGCGCTGCAGGTATGGGGATTCCCGCTCAGGAGCTGGAGCCGTAGCCGTAAATCCTGGCCTCAGGTGCAAAGCTTCGCCGGCCAGGAGGAGTTCGGGGAATTTCTCGGCGGCACGCGGGTGCTGATCAACCTGCTGCCCAACACAGCGGAAACCGTCGGCATTATTAATCAGCAGCTGTTGGCGCAGCTTCCGGATAACAGCTATGTTCTCAATCTGGCACGCGGCGTTCATGTGGTTGAAGACGATCTGCTGGCGGCGCTGAATAGCGGTAAGCTCAAAGGCGCAATGCTGGATGTCTTTAGCCGCGAGCCATTGCCGGCCCAGAGCCCGCTGTGGTCGCATCCTCGGGTCGCGATGACGCCCCATGTTGCAGCGGTAACGCGCCCGCTGGAAGCGATAACCTATATTGCCGGCACGATTGGCCAGTTGGAACGCGGCGAGACGGTAAACGGGCAGGTCGACCGCCAGCGCGGCTACTAAGAGAAAACCCCGCTGCGGCGGGGTTTTGCTAATCATGCGTCCTGATTCCTGCTATTCTTGCCACAAACAGAGGAGGAGATTGTGATGTATCCTGTTGACCTGCACATGCATACCGTCGCCAGTACCCACGCCTACAGTACCCTGCACGATTATATTGCTGAAGCAAAGCGCAAGGGGATCAAACTTTTCGCCATCACCGATCACGGTCCGGATATGGCCGATGCTCCGCACTACTGGCATTTCGTCAATATGCGTATCTGGCCGCGGCTGGTGGACGGCGTGGGCATTTTGCGTGGTATTGAAGCCAACATTAAAAATATCCAGGGCGAAATAGACTGCACCGGGCCCATGCTGACCTCACTGGACCTGTTTATTGCAGGCTTCCATGAGCCGGTTTTCCCACCGCAGGACAAAGCAACCCATACTGAAGCGATGATCGCCACCATGGCGAGTGGTGCGGTACACATTATTAGCCATCCGGGTAATCCTAAATACCCCGTCGATATCCCGGCGATAGCCGCCGCAGCGGCACAATACCAGGTGGCGCTGGAAATCAACAACTCGTCCTTTATCTCATCGCGGGTGGGCAGCGAAGATAACTGCCGGGCTATTGCCGCCGCCGTGCGAGATGCCGGAGGTTGGGTCGCGCTGGGGTCGGATTCCCATACCGCATTTACCCTCGGCGAGTTCAAAGCGTGCCGTAAGATCCTGGATGACGTGGACTTCCCCGAAGAGCGGATCCTTAACGTTTCTCCGCGCCGACTGTTGAATTTCCTTGAGTCTCGCGGGATGCCGGCGATCCCTGAATTTGCCGATCTTTAATATGAATAACGGGAAGAATTGAATGAACGAGTTTTCTATCCTCTGCCGCGTGCTGGGCTCATTGTACTATCGTCAGCCGCAGGATCCGCTGCTGGTGCCGCTGTTTACCCTGATACGCGAGGGGAAACTGGCGGCGAGCTGGCCGCTGGAGCAGGATGAGCTGCTGGAACGTTTGCAAAAAAGCTGCGACGTGCAGCCGCTTGCCGCAGATTATAATGCGCTGTTTGTCGGTGAGGAGTGCAGCGTTCCTCCGTATCGTAGCGCGTGGGTTGAAGGGGCAAGCGAAGCTGAAGTTCGCGGTTTCCTCAGCGAACACGGGATCCCGACCGGAGAAGGTCAGGCAGACCATATTGGTTCCCTGCTGCTGGCCGCCTCCTGGCTTGAAGATCATGCCACCGAAGATGAAAGCGAAACGCTGGAAACGCTGTTTGCTGACTATATTCTGCCGTGGTGTGGCGCCTTCCTTGGTAAAGTCGAAGCGCACGCCGGCACGCCTTTCTGGCGGACAATGGCGCCCCTGACGCGTGAAGCGCTCTCTGCCATGTGGGATGAACTACAGGAAGAAACTGAAGAATAATATGTGATATAAATCGCATTATTAATGCAAGTGAAAAATGAATCTTGCATATAACGTGCTTCAGATCTCATTTGAATGATGCGTATCTGGTATGATACGCATCATGAATAGACTTCTCGCAATCGCAATAACGACAGGCATTCTCTCCGGAATCTGGGGATGGGTGGCGGTCGCGCTTGGCCTGCTAAGCTGGGCGGGTTTTCTGGGCTGTACTGCCTATTTCGCCTGCCCGCAGGGTGGGCTCAAAGGGTTGGTTATCTCAACCTGTACGGTCATGAGCGGCGTGGTGTGGGCGCTGGTGATTATCTATGGCAGTGCGCTGGCTCCGCACCTTGAAATTCTGGGTTATATGATGACCGGCGTTGTGGCGTTCCTGATGTGTATTCAGGCGCGTCAGCTGCTGCTTTCTTTTGTCCCCGGGACTTTTATTGGCGCCTGCGCCACCTTTGCCGGCGACGGCAACTGGCGACTGGTCGTGCCCTCGCTGGCTTTAGGCCTGGTGTTCGGCTACGCGATGAAAAATTGCGGCCTGTGGCTGGCAGCGCGTGCGCAGAAAAATAAACCCACCGTGGCCAATGAAACGCCCGATCGGGCGTGACCCGCTCTTATCCGCTGAAAAACAGGACCTCAGGTCCTGTTTTTTCTTTCTGGAGGTTCAGACTTCTGGCTCATCTGCCCATGCCGTCGGAACATCCTCCACAGCGACAGCGCGCCACAACGCTGTGTTAACCCGCAACATTGCCTTGCTATTCTGCAAACGGATATCGGCAGCCATAAGTTTCCCGGGCTTTCGTCCGTCGGGCTATCGTGCCATATTACCCACTGTGCTTTATGTAAAGACGTTTGCCGACAGGAGGCGAAATGACTGTTAAACCTGAGGTTATTCTCGGCGACATCACTACGCTTGACGTCGATGTTATCGTCAATGCCGCCAATCCTTCGCTGCTTGGCGGCGGGGGCGTTGATGGCGCAATCCATCGTGCCGCCGGACCGGAGCTCCTTGCTGCTTGTCAGGTTGTCCGGCAACAACAGGGCGAGTGCCCTCCAGGCCATGCGGTGATTACGACGGCGGGGCAGCTGCCTGCCAGTGCGGTTATTCACGCCGTTGGTCCCGTCTGGCGTGGCGGAGAGCATCAGGAGGCGGAGCTGCTTGCTGACGCCTACAGAAATAGTCTGATGCTGGCGTCGGCGAACAGCTATCGTTCGATTGCCTTTCCGGCCATGAGTACCGGCGTTTATGGCTATCCTAAACAGGCGGCTGCCGAAATCGCCGTGCAGACGGTCAACGCCTTCCTGACACGATACAACCCGCTAGAGCGCGTCTGTTTTGTCTGTTTTGATGAGGAAACCGCGGACATCTACCGCCGCTTGCTTGAGCCGCAGTCGTGCGTTTGAAAGGATGATACCGGTCGCCCGCTGCCTGTCATCAGGGAGGCGGGCGAACCGACAGCGCGTAATATCAGCCGGCGGAAACCTGTGGCTTAGCTGTTTTTTGCTCGAACTTCCCCGAAAACAGAAAGCGAAGCAGGGGGATGCGCAGATGAATTTCATACAGCACCAGCGCGATACCCACCACAAAGATTAAGCCGGTTATAAACCCTAGTGCATTGGATTTAATCGCGGGTGCCAGCCATGCACCATAGAGCAGGGTCAGCGGATGGTGCACCAGGTAAATGAACAGCGAAGCATTAACAAAATAGGTGACCCGCGCCGATTGAAAATTCAGCAGACGGTGGCCAAGAGAAAACACTACGTTCACCATCCACAATCCCAGCACCATAGTAATGACCGACTCGGTTTCATACATCCACCCGTCGCCGGAGCCATATTGCTGATTGAGTCGATAGGCGATAAAGCCCAGCAGCGCACCGACAAAGCACCACGGTGAGGGAGTGGTGAACATCGTTTTTAAGCGCGGATTGATAAATACCTGGGCGCCGAGAATAAAGAAGGGCAGGTAGAACAAGGTCTGCATTACGATGAAGTTAAACAGGCCGTTGCTGAGAACTGGTGCATAAACCACAAGCAGCGTCCGGCGGATCACCGCGTAAAGAACCCCGAGAGCCAGGAAAATCATCGACAGCTGGCCTAAAGTGACAGTGTCACCCAGGGTTGGTGTGTTGCCTGTGCGTCGACCGGTCAGCCACCGAA
Source organism: Klebsiella sp. I138 (assembly GCF_051131765.1). Taxonomy (NCBI): domain Bacteria; kingdom Pseudomonadati; phylum Pseudomonadota; class Gammaproteobacteria; order Enterobacterales; family Enterobacteriaceae; genus Klebsiella; species Klebsiella sp. I138. The sequence continues at coordinate 2,058,659 of NZ_CP180447.1, read as the reverse complement.
ACAGCACGACACCCAGGGACGTCAGGACGACCAGCACCAGTAAAAACCACAGGTGCGAAATCAACTCCCATGCGAGGGTATTAAATTTGTCGTAGCCTGAGAGGGCATGCCAGTTTTCAGCCTTGCCGTTGACGTATTGCAGCATAAGAAACTGGGGCAGCGTCAGCAGTGGAATGGCGGTTAGCATCGGGATACCGACGCGCTCCACGCGCACCTTCCACCATTTCTTCAGCGGATAGCGTAAGTAAAGCATGTAGGAAAAGTAGCCAGAAATGACAAAGAAGACCTGCATGCGAAAAGCATGGATAAAATCGTTAAACAGAGTCAGCCACCAGGAGGGCTCGATGCTATTCACATGCCAGCTATGGCTGGAATAGATCAGTGATATGTGAAAAGGGATCCCCAGTAACATCAGCCATGCGCGGATGCTATCGAAGAAGTATTCACGTTGTACCGGCGTATTATTCATACAATATCACTACATTCTCGGACAATTCGTCTTATCACTCAAAGTGATAACGTTTAAATTCTCAGCAACCCTACATCAACTCTGGATACCTGTCTCCAGGATAAGTACGCAAAGTGCAAAAGTGGCGACTAACTGCCTATTCCCTGCGCCGCTAAGGTGAACAAAGCAGGGATTATGTTGTCGGATTGCCTGAATTACCATTAAAATAGATCGGATCGATTTAAGCACACAAAGGGGGAAGTGCTTACTTATATGAAACTTAAACCACAGATGATGAAAATGCGCTGGTTAAGCGCAGCCGTAATGTTGTCCCTGTGTACTTCATCTGCATGGGCGTTTAGCATTGATGACGTTGCAAAAGAGGCCAAAGCATTAGCCGGGAAAGGCTATGAAGCGCCGAAGAGCAACCTGCCCTCCGCTTTCCGTGACATGAAATACGCGGACTACCAGCAAATCCAGTTTAATCACGATAAGGCTTACTGGAACAACCAGAAAACCCCGTTCAAACTTGAGTTTTATCATCAGGGTATGTACTTCGATACGCCGGTCACCATCAATGAAGTGACGGCAAGCAGCGTGCGTAAGATTAAATATAACCCGGATTACTTTAATTTTGGCAGCGTCCAGCATGATAAAGATACGGTGAAAGATCTGGGCTTCGCCGGCTTCAAAGTACTGTATCCGATCAACAGCAAAGATAAGAACGACGAAATCGTCAGCATGCTCGGAGCCAGTTACTTCCGCGTACTGGGCCAGGGCCAGGTTTACGGGTTATCTGCTCGTGGCCTTGCTATCGACACCGCCCTGCCTTCCGGCGAAGAATTCCCGCGTTTTCGTGAGTTCTGGATTGAGCATCCAAAAGCCACGGACAAGCGTTTGACTATTTATGCACTGCTTGACTCCCCACGTGCGACCGGCGCATACCGTTTCGTTATTATGCCGGGCCGCGACACCGTCGTTGATGTGCAGTCTAAAGTGTATCTGCGCGACAAAGTCGGCAAGCTGGGCGTTGCGCCGCTGACCAGTATGTTCCTGTTTGGGCCGAATCAACCTTCTCCGGCGACCAACTATCGCCCGGCGCTGCATGATTCCAACGGCCTGTCGATTCTTGCCGGTAACGGCGAGTGGATCTGGCGTCCGCTGAATAACCCGAAACATTTGGCCGTCAGCAGCTATGCGATGGAAAACCCGCAGGGCTTTGGTCTGTTGCAGCGTGGCCGTCAGTTCTCTCGCTTTGAAGACCTCGACGATCGCTACGATCTGCGCCCGAGCGCCTGGATCACGCCGAAGGGCGACTGGGGTAAAGGGAAAATCGAACTGGTTGAAATCCCGACCAATGACGAAACAAACGACAACATCGTGACTTACTGGACGCCGGATCAGCTGCCGGAGCCGGGTAAAGAGATGAACTTCAAATACTCGATTACCTTTAGCCGCGATGAAGACAAACTGCACGCTCCGGATAACGCCTATGTGATGCAGACCCGCCGTTCTACCGGTGACGTGAAGCAGTCCAACCTGATTCGTCAGCCGGATGGCACCATCGCCTTTATCGTCGACTTTACCGGTGCTGAAATGAAAAAAATGCCGTCAGATACGCCGGTAACGGCGCAGGCGAGCATTGGTGATAACGCAGAGATTGTTGAGAATACCGTGCGTTATAACCCGGTCACCAAGGGCTGGCGTATGGTTCTGCGTGTGAAAGTGAAAGATCCGAAGAAAACCACGGAAATGCGCGCTGCGCTGGTCAATGCCGACCAGACGCTGAGTGAAACCTGGAGCTATCAGCTGCCTGCCAATGAATAAGATAACGAAGTACATTGAGGCGTTGCCGCTGTCTGATGCTGAAAAAGCCGCGCTGCCTGATACGAGCCTGCAGGCCGTACACCAGGCGCTGGACGCCGAACATCATACTTTTGCTCGTGAAGACGATTCCCCGCTGGGGTCGGTGAAATCACGACTGGAAAATAGCTGGCCAGATTCTCTGGCCGGTGACCAGCTGATAAAAGACGATGAAGGCCGTACTCAGCTGAACGCAATGCCGAAAGCAAAACGCTCCTCGATGTTCCCGGATCCGTGGCGAACCAACCCGGTTGGGCGCTTCTGGGATCGGCTACGGGGACGCGATGTGACCCCGCGCTATCTTTCTTGCCTGACCAAGGAAGAGCAGGAACACGAACAAAAGTGGCGCACCGCCGGTACCATCCGTCGCTACACTTTGCTGCTGCTAACGCTGGCGCAGACCGTTGTTGCGACCTGGTACATGAAGACCATTCTGCCGTATCAGGGCTGGGCGTTAATCAACCCGGCCGACATGGTAGGTCAGAACCTGTGGGTGTCGTTTATGCAGCTGCTGCCGTATATGCTGCAAACCGGGATCCTGATTCTGTTTGCCGTTCTCTTCTGCTGGGTATCAGCTGGATTCTGGACGGCGCTGATGGGCTTCCTGCAGCTGTTAATGGGCCGCGATAAGTACAGCATCTCTGCCTCAACCGTTGGTGATGAACCGCTTAATCCGCAGCACCGCACGGCGCTGATCATGCCAATCTGTAACGAAGACGTCGATCGCGTCTTCGCCGGGCTGCGCGCGACCTGGGAGTCGGTGAAGGCGACAGGTCAACAGCAGCATTTCGACGTGTATATCCTGAGCGACAGCTATAACCCGGATATTTGCGTCGCCGAGCAGAAGGCGTGGATGGAGCTGATTGCGGAAGTGCAGGGCGAAGGGCAGATTTTTTACCGTCGCCGTCGCCGTCGGGTGAAGCGTAAAAGCGGTAATATCGATGACTTCTGCCGCCGCTGGGGCAGCCAGTATAGCTACATGGTGGTGCTGGATGCTGACTCGGTGATGACCGGTGAATGTCTGACCGGGCTGGTGCGTCTGATGGAAGCGAACCCGAATGCCGGGATTATCCAGTCATCGCCGCGCGCCTCCGGTATGGACACCCTGTATGCCCGCTGTCAGCAGTTTGCGACCCGGGTCTACGGTCCGCTGTTTACCGCTGGTTTGCACTTCTGGCAGCTGGGCGAATCGCACTACTGGGGCCATAACGCGATTATCCGCGTCAAGCCGTTTATCGAGCACTGTGCCCTCGCACCGCTGCCGGGTGAGGGCTCTTTCGCCGGGTCGATTCTGTCGCACGACTTCGTAGAAGCCGCCTTGATGCGCCGTGCCGGCTGGGGCGTGTGGATTGCCTACGATCTGCCGGGCTCTTATGAAGAGCTGCCGCCGAACCTGCTGGACGAACTGAAGCGTGACCGTCGCTGGTGTCATGGTAACCTGATGAACTTCCGTCTGTTCCTGGTTAAAGGCATGCACCCGGTGCACCGCGCGGTGTTCCTGACCGGCGTGATGTCCTACCTGTCGGCGCCGCTGTGGTTTATGTTCCTCGCTCTGTCTACCGCGCTACAGGTGGTGCATGCGTTGACCGAGCCGCAGTATTTCCTGCAGCCACGACAGTTGTTCCCGGTATGGCCGCAGTGGCGTCCAGAGCTGGCGATTGCGCTGTTTGCCTCTACGATGGTGCTGCTGTTCCTGCCAAAACTGCTGAGCATTATTTTGGTGTGGTGCAAAGGCTCAAAAGAGTACGGCGGTTTTATTCGCGTCACGCTTTCTCTGCTGCTGGAGGTCCTGTTCTCCGTGCTGCTGGCGCCGGTTCGTATGCTGTTCCACACCGTATTTGTGGTCAGCGCGTTCCTCGGCTGGGAAGTGGTCTGGAACTCTCCGCAGCGTGATGATGACTCCACTCCGTGGGGCGAAGCCTTTATGCGTCATGGCTCGCAGCTGCTGCTGGGCCTGGTGTGGGCGGTCGGTATGGCGTGGCTGGATCTCCGTTTCCTGTTCTGGCTGGCGCCGATTGTCTTCTCACTGATCCTGTCGCCGTTTGTCTCGGTAATTTCCAGCCGGACAACCGTGGGTCTGCGTACCAGACGCTGGAAGCTGTTCCTGATCCCGGAAGAGTATTCCCCGCCGCAGGTGCTGAAGGATACCGATGCATATCTGACCCTGAACCGCCAGCGTTCGCTGGATGATGGCTTTATGCATGCGGTGTTCAACCCATCGTTCAACGCGCTGGCTACGGCAATGGCAACCGCACGCCACCGCCATGGTCATATTCTGGATATTGCCCGTGAGCGCCACGTTGAGCAAGCGCTGAACGAGACCCCGGATAAGCTTAATCGCGATCGGCGTCTGGTGTTGTTGAGCGATCCGGTTACCCTGACACGTCTGCACTATCGCGTGTGGGCTGCGCCGGAGAAATACTCTTCGTGGGTGAGCGCTTATCAGCAGGTTACGCTCAACCCGCTGGCGTTGAAAACGAAATAGGCCGTATGTGAAGGAAAATACCGGCAATATTGCCGGTATTTTTTTATCTGAGAATTGAGGTAGTCGATGAGAATTTTACTGGTTATCGCCATGGCGCTGCTGCTCAGCGGCTGCGGCAGTATTATTAGCCGCACGGTGCCAGGGCAGGGGCATGGGAACCAGTACTACCCTGGCGTACAGTGGGATGTCCGCGATTCGTCATGGCGCTACATTACCATTCTCGATCTGCCTTTTTCGCTGGTGTTCGATACGCTATTGCTGCCGCTTGACGCCAGTCACGGTCCGTATAACTAATCAGCGTTCATCCCACTCATCAGCGGCGGTCTGACCCTCTTCGGTGTCCAGAGAGGGTTCCAGCTGGAATTCACCTTCATCCCACTCATGCAGCGTATTCTCTTCCAGCCACTCCTGACGTAACTCAATCTCGTCGTAGTCACCGTCAAAAACGCTCTGCGCCGCTTCGCCGCTTAACATAGGCAGGCACTCACCTTCCTCGTCTTCATTGGCAAAAAATTCGGCCTGCCAGGCGATGTCACCGTCCTGCAGAACGTACTTTTGGATATTAAGTTGCTCAACGTTGGCACTCTCCTCGTCGCTATCCGGATTATTGACCAGGAACTCTTCGCGGGCCGCATCGATAGCTTCTTCGAGCGTGGCATAGAAAATCGAATCCTTTGGCATAGATAACCCCCTAAGAAGAATGAAAAATGGACACGATTCAATCTATAGAAGGCGGTGAGCATTGCGTCAAGGGGAAGGCTCGACTGTTGAACTTAATTTACCGAACGGTCAACAGAGTCCGCCTCCTGTCCGGGTTTATCCCCTGAGGGACGACGTAAGCTGAGGGTGGAGTAGATAGCGTTGAACAGGACAACCGCGGCGGTGACGAAAAACACGGCCCGGAAGCCGTAGCTGGCCGATACCGATGCGCCTATCAGCGGCCCGGTGACGTTACCGATATCGCGAAATGACTGGTTATAGCTAAAAATACGCCCGGCAACCTGGCTGGTTGAGTTGTAGACCAGCAGCGTCTGGACTGCCGGGAGCAGGGCTCCGTCGGCGGCGCCGAGCAGGAAACGCAAAATCCCGAGCTGCAATGGGGTCTGGACAAAGGACATCGGGATCAGCAGCAAAACGGAGATCGTCAGGGCGACGATAAGAATTTTTTCCGGCCCGATACGATCGCCAAGTTTCCCCAGACGCGGGGCGCTGATTAGCGCCGCCACGCCCGGAACTGAGGCAATCATTCCGCTGATAAAGGCGATATTTCCGACGTCGCCGGCGAGATCACGCACGTAGAGCGTCAGAATGGGGGCGATTGAACCGGTAGCAACCTGGATAATCATCGTGGTGACGAACAGACTCAATACCAGCTTTGGGCTCTTCAGGGATGAGAAGACATCTCTGGCATTAAGCATCTCTTTTTTCGCCACCGGGACGAACTGCTCGCGGATGAAAAACAGCGTCAGAATAAAACAGACCAGCAGTACGCTGGCGGTGAGGAAAAAGACGGTGCGCAGGCCCCAATGGTCAGCGAGGAAACCGCCCGCCAGCGGACCAAGCAGCGCTCCGCTGACCGCCCCGGTGGATAGCGTACCCAGCGCCCAGCCGCTCTTCTGTCGTGGGATCTGCGTGGCGATCAGGGCGTTCGCATTAGGAATAAAACCGCCCAGCAGGCCCAGCAAGGCCCGCAGGACCAGAAATTGCCAGATATTCTGTACCAGCCCCATCAGCATCATGACGATGGCCATCCCCAGAGCCGAGCGCAGCAACATTATTTTGCGCCCCTTGCGATCGGCAAGGCCGCCCCAGAAAGGGGAGGCAACGGCGGAGAACAAGAAAGTAATGCTGAAAACCAGACCGGACCACATATTCAGCGCACTGTGACCGGTGACGCCAAGCTGCTCGACGTAGAGCGGCAGGAATGGCATAACCAGGCTAAAGGCGGCGCCGGTCAAAAAACAGCCGAGCCAGGTGACTGTGAGATTGCGTTTCCAGTTAATCGGGGTATCTGCAGACGACATAGGCTTCCGTTGGCCCGCAATGCAGGTCAAAAAATGAAAATATGAGCCTGCTAATTATGCGCCTGAGTTATGATCATCGCAATGGAGGAGAGCGCTGAAAGCTAAAGAGGGAGAACGCCTCCGGCCAGCATCTTGCCGCCGGAGGAAGGGCGATTTAATAACGTGAAGGAACGCCGGGTGGGCGAGTCTTAAAGCGACGGTGTAGCCACATATACTGTTCCGGCGCCATCAGAATGCATCTCTCGACGATTCGGTTCATCCAGGCGGCGGTCGTTTCTGCATCATCAAGCGGCGGATCGCATTCCGGCGGTAGAATGATTAGCTCATACCCTTTGCCGTCAGGCTTGCGGCGCGGAACGAACGGGACGATGCAGGCTTTCGACATCTTTGCCAGCATCCAGGTTCCCGATGTTGTGGCGGCTTTATCGACGGCAAAGAACGGCACGAATACGCTGGCGGCAGGGCCGTAGTCGTGGTCCGGCGCATACCAGATAACCTCGCCTTTTTTTAGTGCGCGAATCATCCCTTTCAGATCTTTACGGTCGATCATGTCCTTGTTGGAACGCAGGCGGCCCCAGGTTTGTAGCCAGTCGATAACCGGGTTGTCATTTGGACGGTAGACGCCAATGCCGGGTTCGTTCATGCCAAACATCCGCGCTCCCATTTCCAGGGTCAGGAAGTGGATGCCAATCAGCAGAATACCGCGGTGTTGCGCCTGTACCTCCCGGATATGCTCGACGCCGATGGAGTCGGTCCAGCGCGCGATGCGCTGCGTCGGCCAGAACCAGGCCATTCCGGTTTCCATTAGCCCCATTCCGACGGACTCGAAGTTTTGCACCACCATCTGGTGGCGCTCTTCTTCACTTTTATCCGGGAAGCAGAGTGCCAGATTGCGGTATGCGATTTTAGCGCGGCGCTTCATAAAACGCATTGCCAGGCGGCCAATGGCATTGCCAAGACGGTAAATCAGCGGATAAGGAAGCTGAACAACCAGCCATAACAGGCCAATACCCAGCCAAAGCAGCCAGTAGCGCGGGTGCAGCAGCGCCGCGGAGAATTTAGGTAAATGGGTCATCTCATACCTGTTCAAATAAGCAACTCATTCTATTATCGCATTTTTTCATGCATCAGCCAAAACGGCTGTCCCAGGTGGCATTTATTGTTAAACGCAGGCGAAGACGGGTGAAATGAATGTAGCGCAAAATGTAGGGATGTAAATTAACGTCGTTTGCTATATGATGCCGGCCGTTTATTTTACTCATTTCCTATGCCGAGCAGGTACACCATGCCAGTGTTACATAACCGCATTTCAAATGAGACGTTAAAAGCGCAGATGTTAGCTGAGAGCGAACCGCGTACGACGATCTCTTTTTATAAATATTTCACCATCGTGGATCCAAAAGCGACGCGCGATGCGCTGTGGATTGCCCTCACCAAATTAAACGTGTTTGGCCGTATCTATCTGGCCCATGAAGGGATCAACGCACAAATCAGCGTGCCGGAGAGCCAGGTCGACGCCTTGCGTGAGTGTCTCTACGCTTTCGATCCGGCGCTGGATGGCCTGCGTATGAATATCGCGCTGGATGATGACGGAAAATCTTTTTGGGTGCTGCGTCTGAAAGTCCGCGATCGAATCGTGGCTGATGGTATCGACGATCCGACGTTTGATGCTTCAGATGTCGGCGATTACCTGAAGGCGGCCGAAGTGAATGCGATGCTGGACGATCCCGAAGCGGTGTTTATCGATATGCGCAACCACTATGAATATGAAGTGGGCCATTTTGAGCAGGCGCTTGAAATTCCGGCGGACACTTTCCGCGATCAGCTGCCTAAAGCGGTTGAGATGATGCAGGATCATAAAGATAAAAAAATTGTGATGTACTGCACCGGGGGGATTCGTTGTGAAAAAGCCAGCGCCTGGATGAAGCATAACGGCTTTAGCAAGGTCTGGCACATCGAAGGCGGAATCATTGAATATGCCCGCCGCGCGCGCGAGCAAGGACTGCCGGTACGTTTTATCGGTAAGAATTTCGTGTTCGATGAGCGGATGGGGGAGCGCATTTCCGATGATGTGATTGCGCACTGTCACCAGTGTGGCACCCCCTGCGACAGCCATACCAATTGCCTGAATGACGGCTGCCATCTGCTGTTTATCCAGTGCCCGAGCTGTGCCGAAAAGTTTGCCGGATGCTGTAGCGAGACCTGCATGGAAGAGCACAAACTGCCGGAAGAGGAGCAGCGTCAGCTGCGGGCCGGGCGAGAAAATGGCAATAAGATCTTTAACAAATCTCGCGGTCGTCTGAATACGAAGCTGGGGATTCCAGACCCGGAAACCTTAGAAAAACCATAACCAGATAAGATCAACGATCGCCAGCAGTAGCCACAGCGCGAGGTAAATCATAAAGTGCTCGCGGACGTTGTTGACCAGTAAATCATACAGGCGACGCATAAACTCTCTCTGTGATGAACGGCCTCCCTTGAGGCCGTTTTTTATTGCTTGAACCAGACAGCATGAGAAGACCCGCTATTGCTGAAAGCGTGCCAGCGAGAAAGGGGTCAGGTCGAAAGCTGGCGTCTCTCCACGGGCAAACTGCGCGGCAATTTCCCCCAGCACCGGGGCAAATTTGAAGCCATGGCCGCTTAATCCGCTTATCAACAGCGTCTCAGGATGGCCGGGAAGGGTGTCGATGATAAAGTCTTCATCCGCCGTATTATCGTAGGTACAGGAGGCGCCGTGCAGACAGCCGCCGATACCGGGCAGAATGTTGCGCAGGAAGTTGAATGACTCAGAACCGTCGGTGGCGACAGCGCCAAATGGTGTACGTTCTTCCGGGGTAGTGATGAACTGCCCGCCGTTGTGCTTGCCGATTTTCAGTTCGTTATCTTCTGCCGGGAAACCATAGTACTGATCGCCGTTTGGCAACTCGCCGGTAAACGCTGGAAAGTTGTTTTTTGTACTGTAGCGTCCGTCGGCCTGGAACCAGGCAAAAATTTTACGTACCGGCTGAATCGGCAGATTGGGCAGCAGGCGCGTCACCCACGTGCCGGCGCTGACCAGCAGCTTCTTGCCGCTGTAGCTGCCATCGGCGGTGTCGATGGTTACGCCATCCGGCTGATGGTGAATCGCGGTTACCGGACAGTTAAATAGCTGAGCGCAGCCTGCTTCACGAGCGAGGCGGATCCAGGTCTCGATGGCTAGCTCACTACGTAAAACGCCGGACGACGGTTCGAATATTCCCCGGTAATCTTGCGGAACGCGAATTTCAGGCCAGCAGGCCATGATCGCAGGGGCATCCATCTCTTCGACGTTCAGCTGAAACTCCCTCGCGCTGTTCGCGACGTTGGTCAGGAACATCGAGTTTGCCGGGCCGAGGTTAATCACCCCGGTGCGTTCAAAAACCGCCTCACCGCTGAGGGTGGCAAGCTCATCCCATAGCGCCTGTGCACGCAGTACCAAAGGGACATATTTCTCACCTTCGCCATAGGCGTGGCGGATAAGGCGCGTATTACCGTGATGGCTGCCTTCCTGATGCGGAGGGGTGTGCGCATCGGTCATCAGGACGTTAAGTCCTGCACGGCGGGCATAATAGCCGGCAGCGGCACCAGTGGAGCCGCTGCCGATAATGATGAGGTCGTATTGCATGGTATGTTCCGGTTTTTTGCTTTATTAGCAGGGTAAATAACAACCTGCACTTATACAAGCCCGAAAATAAATCAGGCACCCGCGGGTGCCTGTTGAGTTAGCATATATCGATTGCGGCATAATCTTTAATGCCTGCGGTACTCATTTGCCTGGTATTCACCTGATTCTATCTTAGCAATACCTGCTTCCAGAATAGAAATAAATTGACGTGCGACATCCGTCGTTAGCCATAGCGTCTGGCCAATTTCAGCTTCGTTACTGCTTTCATGAGTGGGGTTTTGGTAGTGCAGGCGCAACATCATTGCATCGTAGCTATCAACGGTGCTGATGTCCCATCCGACGAGTGGATGGGTCTGGATGACTTCATTATTCTTTTCCATCATAACCCCTTATTCATATGTTAAAAGACAACAATTCTCGAGGTTTAATGCATATTTTTTGAAGCAAGTTAATTATATCAGCAGTTAAGAATAAACTCGAGAAATTAAATCAAATGGGGCACATTCGCGGCGGTTTGCTGTTTTTTTGTGCAAGCCTGGTCTCGCGCAACGTTATTTTTTAAGGAAATAGCAGGAAGGAAATAGAAAAGTCTGAAACTGGCAGAGGGATAAAAAAGCCGGGGCGACCCGGCAAAAAAAGCACAATGAGGGAGCAAATTGAATTTGCTGTACCTGGCGCTATCTTCAGGCGGCCTGCGTACCAGACTGGGCATCTCTGTTTGCTCAGAGATAATGCCCTTCTACTGCGCTATGCCGCCAGAAAGGCGTCAGGATACGTCATGGACAAACCAGTCATCCGCGCTTTCCCAGGTTTCTTGCAGGATTTCGCTTATCCGGTCTTTATCTTCTTTAAGGCCGCCAATGACGGACAAATTGTTACTGGTAGCAAAACGTACGGTTACCTGGCTTGGGTTCGCCGGGAACTGCTGTTCAATACGTCGGGAGAGTTCATTGTTTAGCGCTTCTAAGGCGCCGTTGGGTAAGGCGGTAGATTTGGCGATTGACACTTCGATACGCATGATTGCCCCCTGTGTAATATACTGTTTATTTATACAGTATAGAATTTGCATTTACAACAGGAGGCAACGCTTTTATTTTTTCATCGTCCAGCGAACGGTTTCACCGGAAAGGAACGGCACCAGCGTATCGTCCGGCAGCGCGATGCTATCGACCACGGTGCTCTCTTCGCGCACGAGTTCAACAAAGGTTTCATTCACCGGTAAACCGTAGAAGCGCGGGCCGTTAAGCGAACAGAACGCTTCAAAATGCTGTAAAGCATTCATCTCTTCAAATACCGTTGCATAGCCGCCCAGCGCCGTCGGTGCGTTAAAGCAGCCGGCGCATCCGCAGCTGGCTTCTTTACGATGGCGGGCGTGCGGGGCGGAGTCGGTACCCAAAAAGGCCCGATTAAAACCGCTGGCAACCAGCTCACGTAGCGCCTGCTGGTGGATATTGCGCTTCAGAATCGGCAGGCAGTAAAGATGAGGACGTACGCCGCCGACCAGCATATGGTTACGGTTAAACATCAGGTGCTGAGGAGTAATCGTCGCAGCCAGCAGTTCGTTACCATCGCGGACGTATTCGGCGGCATCTTTGGTGGTGATATGCTCAAATACCACCTTCAGACCCGGTAAACGTTGGCGCAGGGGCTCCATTACCGTTTCGATAAAACGCGCTTCGCGATCGAAGATATCGATCTCGGCGTGAGTCACTTCACCGTGCACCAGCAGCGGCATGCCCAGTTTTTCCATGCGTTCCAGCACCGGCATAATGGCATCGATGCTGGTGACGCCGTGGCTCGAGTTGGTGGTGGCATTGGCCGGGTAGAGCTTAGCTGCTGTGAATACGCCAGCGTGGAATCCGCGCTCCAGCTCTGCCGGATCGAGCGTGTCGGTCAGGTAGCAGGTCATCAGTGGCGTAAAATCATGCCCGGCGGGTACTGCGTCAAGGATACGCTGGCGGTAGGCAATTGCAGCCTCTACGGTGGTGACAGGCGGCACCAGATTCGGCATCACGATCGCCCGGCCATAAAACTCACTGGTGTAAGGCACGACGGTTTTCAGCATATCGTCATCGCGCAGATGGATATGCCAGTCGTCAGGGCGGCGGATTTTCAATACCTGGGATTGTGCTGTCATGGAAAGCTCCGGCTAATAGGGTCAGTCATCAGGGCTGTTTTTGCCGGGCACTAAGGATAAGCGTAAACGTTTTCCTTTGCATCAAATTCCGTAAAAAAACGGGCGCCGCAGCGCCCGGAATATTAATTGGTGAACGGGATGATAATTTCACCCGGTTTCACCTCGATGCCTTTTGCATATTTTTTGGCCAGCGCTTCACCGGTACTGGCGTCTTCGCGCAGAACGTAGGCCGGCTGCTGGTTAAAATAGCTACGCAGAGACTGATTCAGATAGGGGATCAGCGTCTGCACGACGGATTGCAGCTTTTCGGGCGATACTTTCGCATCAACCACTTCCATCTCCTGCAGGAAGATCGCACCTTTCTCTTTATTAAACACCGGCAGCGCCTTGAGCTTCAGGTCGATGGTGGCTTTCTGGTTGCCGAATAACGAGTTCAAATCGAGGTTGGCGATGCCGCTCAGCGTCACCTTATTAGGCTCTTCACGGCCAATTGCGCTGGTCAGATCGTGTAGTTCTATATGTGCGTCCGCCACGCCCGGCAGGCCGATATCTTTGGCGAAGTGGTTACGTTTCTGTAGCGCCTGGTTAATCTCCTGCTCGCTAACTGAATACTGCGTGAGCTGGTTACAGCCGCTCAGAAGGCCGCTGACAATGAGCGCGGCCACGATAAACATCTTTTTCATTAGATTCCTTAACGGTCATGCCAGGACTTATCCTGACATAAAGCAGCATGGCCTGCCAGCATTCGACGTACTAGCGGAAAATGCTGAAAAGATGCCTGACGCTGAATATCAGGTCAGGTACGAGGCTCCAGCATGCCGGACGTCGAGCGCTTCTGACTAAACTGCCACCACAGGGCAATGAAGGTAATAAAGCCGATAATACCCAGCATCAGCCACGGTAGTTCGGGCTGGTTCAGCTCTTTACCCGCGTCGAATAACCACCCGCCACCGGCGTAGCCAAACGCGCCGCCGAAGGCCAGCCCCAGCCGGCTGAAGCCCATATAGCTGCCGCGCGCTCGGGCATCTGCTAACGATGCGCCCAGCGTTTCACGAGCGGGTTCCGCAATGATCGAGCCGATGTAGAAAACACAAATCAGGGTAAACAGCTGCTGTAAATTGCTGGTTAAGCCGATGGGTAGCATGGCGACGGTCATCACCAGTAACCCGGTCATCAGTCGGTGTTCCAGACGAAAGCGCTGCTCGCTCCAGCGAGCGATGGGATAGAGCAGGGTCAGCGAAATGGCGGCTTCAATGGCATACATCCATTTTACCGCAGTGGGCGAGCCGGCGATGTCGTTGACCATAATAGGCAGCATCAGCATGACCTGTACAGCCAGCATGTAGTAGCCGGTAAGCGTCAGGACGTAGGTGACAAAGCGCTTATCGCGCAGGACTCTACCCAGACCTTCTCGAACCGGCGTTTTCACGGTGGAAAGCTTCCACGCCGGGAGATACCAGGCGTTGAACCCGGCGCAGGCGATAAACAGCGCCGCGCCGACGCTGCAGACAAGGCGGAAGTCATATTGCAGCAGCCAGCTGCCGAGCAGCGCGCCGATAACCGCTCCGGCGCTATCCTGCATCATCAGGATGGAAAAGAACCGCCCGCGCTGATGTGGGCGAACCAGTTTGACCACCAGCGCAGCGCGCGGCGGATCGAACAGGGTTCCGCCAAGCCCGGAGAGAATACAGGAAAGCCACAGGACCCACGGTTCATGGGCCACGGCCATCGCCGCGAACCCCCCCGCGCGCATCAGCATACCGGTGACGATCATCGGCTTGGCGCCAAAGCGATCGGCAACCGCCCCGCCAAAAATGCCTAATCCCTGCTGTACCAGTTGACGCAGGCCGAGCGCAATGCCGACCATGAGCGCCGCCCAGCCCATCTGGTCAACAAAGCGAATAGAAATCAGCGGAAAGACGACAAAAAAGCCGAGAACCACCAGCATGTTGTCGACCAACAGGAAATATTTACCCAGGCTCCTTGCCTGCGATACGCGGGACATTTCCCCTCCAGGGAAAATAAAGAGTTACCCGGATAGTGTGCGGGGAAGATGCTGACTTTCCCAGCTTCCTTGCGACAATATTTTTTTATCAAAAAGCAAGATCGATAGAGTCTATTCATCGAAAAAGGGAGATGGTGCAGAAAATGGTATGTTGCTGTTTTCACACCAGCGTTCAGGACAGGTATAGTGAAGGGAGCAGGGTAATCAGTCAGGGGAACAGGAGAAGGGAATGTTTGGCTATCGCAGTAACGTACCGAAGGTGCGTTTGACGACGGACAGGCTGGTGGTGCGGCTGGTATACGATCGTGACGCCTGGCGTCTGGCCGATTATTACGCGGAGAATAAAGGGTTCTTGAAACCCTGGGAACCAGTGCGCGACGACAGCCACTGCTACCCCTCTGGCTGGCAGGCGCGTTTGTCGATGATTTCTGAGTTTCATAAACAGGGCTCGGCATTCTACTTTGCGCTTCTCGATCCGGAAGAGAAAGAGATTATCGGCGTAGCGAATTTTTCCAACGTGGTGCGCGGGTCGTTTCATGCCTGTTACCTCGGCTACTCCATTGGTGAGAAGTGGCAGGGCCAGGGGCTGATGTTTGAAGCGCTGACCGCCGCGATTCGTTATATGCAACGCACGCAGCATATCCATCGCATTATGGCCAATTACATGCCGCATAATCAGCGTAGCGGCGATCTACTGGCGCGTCTTGGCTTTGAAAAAGAGGGTTACGCTAAAAACTATCTGCTGATTGACGGGCAGTGGCGCGACCATGTACTGACGGCGTTGACGACCCCGGACTGGACTCCGGGTCGCTAAGGAGAAAGCATGAAATATCAGTTAACCGCACACGAAGCACGGGTCATCGGGTGTTTGCTGGAAAAACAGGTGACCACGCCGGAACAGTATCCGCTGTCGGTCAATGCGGTGGTGACCGCCTGCAATCAGAAAACCAACCGTGAGCCGGTGATGTCGCTGAGCGAAAGTGATATTCAGGACCTGCTGGATACCCTGGTCAAACGCCACTATCTGCGCACGGTCAGCGGTTTTGGCAATCGCGTGACCAAATACGAGCAGCGCTTTTGTAATTCAGAATTTGGCGATCTTAAGCTGACTCCGGCAGAGGTGGCGGTGGTGACGACGCTGCTGCTGCGCGGGGCACAAACGCCGGGCGAGTTGCGCAGTCGCGCGCAGCGAATGCACGACTTTAGCGATATGGCGGAAGTGGAAAATGTGCTCGAAACGCTGGCCAACCGGGATGACGGCCCCTTCGTCGCCCGCCTGCCGCGCGAGCCAGGAAAACGCGAATCCCGCTATATGCATCTGTTCTGCGATGACATGGACTCGCTGATTACCGCCGTGGAGGCCGTCTCACCGCCGACCGATGATCTCCTCGCGCGGGTTGAGGCGCTTGAAGGCGAGGTCGCGGAGCTTAAAGAGCGGCTGGACTCACTGCTGGCTCACCTGGGAGATTAATCGTGACGGCGAAATTACGCATTGGCGTGGTGGGGTTAGGAGGCATCGCGCAGAAGGCCTGGCTGCCGGTGCTGGGCGCCGCAGACGGCTGGACGCTGCAGGCGGCCTGGTCGCCGGGTAAAGAGAAAGCGCTGCGCATCTGCGACACCTGGCGTATTCCTTATGCTGACTCGCTGGAACAGCTGGCGGCGCAGTGTGATGCGGTATTTGTGCATACCTCGACGGCTTCGCATTTTGAGGTCGTCAGCCGCCTGCTGAATGCCGGGGTGCATGTCTGCGTAGATAAACCGCTGGCCGATAAGCTGAACGAGGCGGAGTCGTTGGTCGAACTGGCCGCGCGCCGCAAGCTCACGCTCATGGTTGGGTTCAACCGTCGCTTTGCGCCGCTGTACCGCGAGCTTAAAGCGCAGCTGGGCGATGCGGCATCGTTACGCATGGATAAACATCGCAGCGACAGCGTGGGCCACGATCTGCGTTTTACACTTCTGGATGATTATCTGCACGTAGTGGATACTGCGCTGTGGCTGGCGGGCGGAAACGCGCGCCTGAGCGGCGGGACGTTGCACACCACGGCCCAGGGTGAAATGCTCTATGCCGAACATCATTTCAGCACGCCGCAGCTGGAGGTGACCACCAGCATGCACCGCCGTGCCGGCAGCCAGCGGGAGTGGGTACAGGCCGTTACCGATGGCGGGCTGTATGAGGTTTGCGATATGCGCGATTGGCAGGAAGAGCGCGGCCAGGGCGTCGTTCAGCGGCCGGTACCCGGCTGGCAAACCACGCTGGAGCAACGCGGCTTTGTCGGCTGCGCCCGCCATTTTATCGAATGTGTGCAAAATCAGACGGTTCCGGATACCGCAGGTGAGCAGGCGCTGTTGGCCCAGCGTATCGTGGAAAAGCTCTGGCGTGAGGCAATGAGCGAATAACTGGTTGTAACAACTGGGAGTAGTAATTCATGACGAACCCGGTAGACTATCGCCACTTTCCAGCGCCCGCTATCGCGGGCGTTTTACTTCAGGGTTGTGGAATAACACGTTAATGAACCTTTTAAAATCACTGGCGGCAGTCAGTTCGATGACCATGTTTTCACGCGTACTGGGGTTTGCGCGTGATGCTATCGTCGCCCGAATTTTTGGTGCCGGGATGGCGACGGATGCCTTTTTCGTGGCGTTCAAATTACCGAATTTGCTGCGCCGTATTTTCGCCGAAGGGGCTTTTTCTCAGGCTTTCGTCCCGATTCTTGCTGAATACAAAAGCAAGCAGGGCGAAGATGCAACCCGCGTGTTTGTGGCCTACGTTTCTGGCCTGCTGACGCTGGTTCTGGCGGTAGTTACCGTTCTTGGCATGCTGGCCGCTCCCTGGGTTATCACTATTACCGCGCCGGGCTTCGCCGACAGTCCCGATAAATTTACGTTGACCACGCAGCTGCTGCGGGTCACCTTTCCTTATATTCTGCTGATTTCACTGGCGTCATTAGCCGGGGCGATTCTCAACACATGGAACCGTTTTTCTGTTCCTGCCTTTGCGCCGACGTTCCTTAACGTCAGCATGATTGGTTTTGCCCTGTTCGCCGCACCTTATTTTCATCCGCCGATGATGGCGATGGCGTGGGCGGTTACCGTTGGTGGCATCCTGCAGCTGGCTTATCAGCTGCCACATCTGAAAAAAATCGGCATGCTGGTTCTGCCGCGTATTAATTTGAAAGATGCCGGGGCGATTCGCGTAGTGAAGCAGATGGGGCCGGCGATCCTCGGCGTGTCTGTCAGCCAAATTTCTTTGATTATCAATACGATTTTTGCCTCGTTCCTGGTTTCTGGTTCCGTGTCGTGGATGTATTATGCGGACCGTCTGATGGAGTTTCCGTCCGGGGTGCTTGGCGTGGCGCTGGGGACTATTTTGCTGCCCTCGCTGTCAAAGAGTTTCTCCAGCGGCAACCATGACGAGTATTGCCGCCTGATGGACTGGGGGCTGCGCTTGTGCTTCCTGCTGGCGTTACCGAGCGCCGTTGCGCTGGGGATCCTGGCGAAACCGCTGACCGTGGCGCTGTTCCAGTACGGAAAATTCAGTGCCTTTGACGCCGCCATGACCCAACGTGCGCTGGTGGCGTATTCCGTTGGTCTGATGGGGCTGATTGTCGTTAAGGTGCTGGCGCCGGGCTTTTATTCGCGCCAGGACATTAAAACGCCGGTCAAAATTGCTATCGTTACGCTGATCATGACCCAGGTGATGAACCTGATTTTTATTGGTCCGCTGAAGCATGCCGGTCTGTCATTGTCTATCGGTCTCGCGGCCTGTCTTAATGCCGGTTTGCTTTACTGGCAGCTGCGTAAGCAAAAGATCTTTACCCCTCAGCCGGGTTGGTTTTCCTTCCTTTTACGCCTGGTGGTAGCGGTGCTTGTGATGTCGGCGGCGCTGCTGGGCATGATGTATATCATGCCGGAGTGGTCGCAGGGCTCTATGCCGTTCCGTTTGCTGCGCCTGATGGCCGTGGTGGTAGTAGGCGTGGTCGCTTATTTTGCGACCCTGATGCTGCTGGGCTTCCGGGTGAAAGAGTTTGCCCGCCGCACTATCTGAAGTGATACATCGGACTAAAAGGGACCCGTTCTGCACCGCAGAACGGGTTTTTTTATCGGGCCGTGCGTTGAGCTGAGGCCAGCCGAGCGCTTTCCCGCAGACGAATCGCGAGAGCAATAGCCCCGCTAACGACGGCGAGAATAACGACGCCGTTCCAGCCGGCAACCACGTATAGCCGGCTGCCGAGAATTGAGCCCAGCGCCATACCAATAAACACGCCGGTAAACAGCAGGGCATTCAGGCGACCGCGAGCCTGTGGCTCCAGGCTATAAACCAGATTCTGGTGGGCGACCAGACTGGACTGCAGACCAAGATCGAAACCGATGGCCGAGAGGCCTATCAGCAGCAGCTGGCCGTGCGGTGGCAATGCTGGCATCAGGAACATCAGGGCAAAAGAGGCGGTAACCAGCCCGGCCCCCAGTTGAGTGACTCTTCCCGCGCCATATTTATCGGCCAGCCCGCCGGCCAGCGGTGCGGCAAGGGCCCCGGCCGCACCGGCGATACCGAATCCCCCGGCAACGGCGCTACCCATCTGATAATGTGCGAGCAGCATTACCGCCAGCGTTGACCAGAAGGCGCTGAAGGCCACGGATAAAAAGCCCTGGGCTAACGCCGCGCGACGTAGCGCAGGATAGCGTTGCCAAAGGTGTACCATAGATTTCATCAACTGCGGATAGCTTAGGGTTGAGTGAATCTCAAACCGCGGCAGGATGCGCCACATCAGCAGGCCAATCAAGGCGATGCTCACCGCCGCTGCCTGATACATCACTCGCCAACCGAACAGCGCTCCGACCAGCCCGCTGACGGTCCTCGAGAGC
Source organism: Klebsiella sp. I138 (assembly GCF_051131765.1). Lineage (NCBI taxonomy): Bacteria > Pseudomonadati > Pseudomonadota > Gammaproteobacteria > Enterobacterales > Enterobacteriaceae > Klebsiella > Klebsiella sp. I138. The sequence goes on along the minus strand of NZ_CP180447.1, from coordinate 2,039,191 downwards.
AAAATCCCCAGCAGCAGGCCGGTCATCACCGTCCCGACCATTTTTCCCTGTTTACCCGCCGGTGCCAGGATGGCCGCAGCCGGAACGATATCCTGCGCCATCGTTGCTGCCATGCCAATCAGCAGGCTGACCAGAAGCAGTGAACTCAACTGGCCCGTGAGGCTACACAGCAGCAGCAGGACCGCCAGCGCCGCACTCTTCAGCAGAATCAGGGTGCGCCGGTCGTGGCGATCCCCGAGCGGCAGAAGAAACAGAATCCCCAGCGCGTAGCCCGCCTGTGTCAGGGTCGGGACCAGCCCCATTCCTTCAACGCTGAGATGCAGATTAGCGCCCATCAGCGGGAGCAGGGGCTGAGCGTAATAAATGGAGGCAACGCTAAAACCCGCGCCAAGGGCGAGTATAAAAATAATCCAGCCAGCCTCGCGGGAGGATAACGGCTTCGGAGTCATGATGGAGTCCTCGTAGATGAGATGGCGCTATTCTTCACTGAATACGGCTGGTGCGGTAGATAGCGTGGTGGTAAAACGGTTATACGTCATACGTATAGAGAAAATGAAAATGAAGAGGCAGGAGCGTATAGACCGCATTGAGCTGATGCGAACTTTTATTCGAATCGTCGAGTCCGGCTCGCTCTCATCGGCGGCGCGGCAGCTGGACACAACCCAGGCGACGGTCAGCCGCCGCTTGCAGTCTCTGGAGGGAATGCTGGGTAGCAGACTGATCCTGCGTACAACCCACGCCATGAAGCTGACCGATGACGGGGAACGCTGCTATCAGCACGCGCGGCAGGTGGTGGATGCATGGCTGGCCCTGGAGGACGAGATGAGTATTGCTGATGAAAGGCCGGTGGGCGTGCTGCGCGTGCGTGCACCTCACGCCTTTGGCCAGCAGCAGCTGCTGGGGCCGCTGGTCAGCTTTCTGCAACGATATCCTCAGCTGGCGGTAGAGTGGATGCTCAATGACAAAACCGTCGACTTTCTCAGCGACAATATCGATTGTGCTATTCGGGTCGGTGCCGAAGTCGACCCGGCTACGGTTTCTGTGCTGCTGGCAGAGGTTCCGCGTAGCCTGGTGGTGGCCCCGGCGCTGTTGTCGCGCTACCCGGTATTAGTGAACCCCGAGGACCTGTCTCATCTACCGTGGGTGGCTATCAGCACCTTCTATCAGCATGAAGTGGAGCTACAGCATCAGGATGACAGCCAGGAGCTTACTTTTGGCATCGTGCCGTGTCTGAGCACGGATAGTGTACATGTGGCGCGTAATACGGCGCTGGCTGGGTTGGGGGTGGCTATCGTGTCGAGCTGGGCTGTAACGCAGGATATCGCTGCCGGTCGGTTGGTCGAACCGTTTCCACAGTGGAGAGCTTCTCCGCTGCCGGTGCACCTGGTCTATCCGTGGGCGCGTTATTATCCTACCCGCCTGAGAAAGTTCCTCGATCTGATGCGCGAGGTTATGCCACAGGTAGCCGGGATGCAACAACCGGAAGGGGAATAAAAAAATCGGCCAGAGGCCTGCATCTCAGCGATTTTTAGCCGCTCCAACCCCCTGCGGCATGTTCCGATATTCCATGCTGACCATTCTGCCGCTGAAAAACCTTCAGCAATGATATCGCGACAGGAAAACGGGCAACACCAAATGTTCGTCCAAACCACCGTTTATCGGCATCACCCAGGTTCACAATAAACCATAAAAAAACCGGCCAGAGGCCGGTTTTTTAGTGCGTACCGCGTTTACTCGGCAGGCTGTGGACGGGTAGGCTCCGCCGTCGCCTGATGAGTTGCGCTGTGGCCGCCTGCTGCACCTTTGCCATCGAAGGCAAATGACGGGCGAACCCAGTCGCTGTGACGCGGCTCTTCAGGCTCGTAGGCCGGAGCTGGCGCGCGAGTCATCGGAGCCGTGGCGTAGTGGTTAGAAATGATAACCTTAGCTGCGGCAGGCTCTGCAACCACAACCGGCGCTGGCGTGACAACCGGCGCTGGTGTGACAACCGGCGCTGGTGTGACAACCGGCGCTGGCGTGACAACCGGCTCTGGTGTGACAACCGGCGCGATTTCCACAACCGGGGCAGTTTCAACGACAGGCGTCGGTTCGGTGGCCTGCGGTGCAGGGGCGTCGTGCGCCACAAGCGGTGCGATTTCTTCAACGACGGCTTCAGCTTCCACTGCTACCGTTTCCGACTCCTCGACAACCGGTGCAACCACGCTTTCTGCCTCAACAACCGGGGCTTCTGCGGTGATAACGTCCTGTGGCGCAACCTCGGCCTCACGGACGATCTCCGGCTCAACAGGTTGTGCGGCTTCAACGATGGTTGCTTCAGCGACGACCGGTTGTTCTGCGGCGACAGGCGCTGAGTCAACAACGACCGGGGCTACGGCTTCTGCAACGATCGGCTCAGCGACAACAACTGGCGCGATGGTTTCAGCTACGGATGCCTGCAGCTGTTGCTCTTCCTGCTGCTGATCCTGCGGACGGACAACCGGATAACGGATCCAGACTTTACCTGACGCCATTTCCGGAGATGCACAGGCTACGGTCAGCGGCATCGGCGATTGGGTCGGGTAACGCTCATCACGGTAACGGCGACGGCGCTGGCCGCTGACGCGCAGATGACGCGGCGAACGACGAGAGCGACGCGGCATGCCGTTGGCTTCACGAGATTCATTGTTGTCGTCATGATCGCCGTTTGTTTCAACGACGGCAGGCAGGTCGACTTTTGCCAGCTCCGTGCGCGGGGCAACGGTTTCCGGCTGAGCAACGGCGACGGTTTCTACAACCGGTGCCGCTGTTTCAACTACCGCAGACTCAATGCGAACTTTCTGGGACAGCTGACGCGGCTTGCGACGCGACATCGTCTGCACGCGTTCTTCCTGCTCAACTTCCTGCTGGACAACGGGCTCTTCGCTAGTTTGCGCTTTGACTTCCTGCGGTGCTTGACGCTTTTCGTCATTACGACGACGATTACGTTCACGGCGCGGCTGCTGTTCATCGCGTACCTTGCCTTTGTCCGCATCATCGGTCACTGGCTGGCGAGATTCACGCGGCTCCGCGTTCTGCTGCTGTTTCTCGCGACGGTTACGACGGTTTTCCTCGCGGGATTCACGAGATTCACGGCCTTCGCTATTTTCAGCACGGTTATCACGGGCGTCACGGTTATCACGGGCGTCACGATTATCACGGTTATCGCGATTATCACGGTTATCGCGACGATCGTTGCGATCGCGGCGGTTGTTAGTCCGCGGCTTACGACGTTCCTGCTGACGTTCCGGTTTCTCTTCAGTCTTATTCTCGACCTGAGGTTCTACCGGTTTGGCTTCTTCCGCGCCGGAGAAGATATTCTTCAGAGCACCAAAGAAGCGTGAGAGCAGACCTGGCTGTGCCGGTTGTTGCGGTGCCGCGGCGACAGATGCTGCCGCAGGTTTCACGGCGGCAGGCGCGGCGACAGGTTCATCCTGCTCTGGCGCAGGCGGTACGTCCGGCATGACGAAAGTGGCCAGGGCTGGTTGCTCAGGGCGTTTACGCTCGGCCGGCTCTTCGTCCGCAGGCAGCGCCATTTCTTCTTCGTGCAGTTTCGGCAGCAGATAGCTCAGCGTAGAGGTTTCTTCGCCTTTGCGTACGCGCAGCACGGAGTAGTGTGGAGTTTCCATCTGATCGTTCGGGACGATGATGACACGAACGTCGCCCTGGCGGGTTTCGATAGCGCTCACCGCGGCACGTTTTTCGTTCAGCAGGTAAGAGGCAATCGGCACAGGCACGATGGCGTGAACTTCCTGGGTGTTCTCTTTCAGCGCTTCTTCTTCAATCAGACGCAGGATAGAGAGCGACAGGGATTCGTTATCACGAACGGTGCCGGTACCGCTACAGCGCGGGCAGACGTGATGGCTGGATTCACCCAGCGACGGGCTCAGACGCTGACGGGACATTTCGAGCAGGCCGAAGCGGGAAATATGGCTGATCTGAATACGCGCACGATCCTGACGAACGGCTTCACGCAGGCGGTTTTCAACCGCACGCTGGTGGCGTACCGGCGTCATGTCGATGAAGTCGATGACAATCAAGCCGCCGAGGTCACGCAGACGCAGCTGGCGGGCGATTTCATCGGCCGCTTCCAGGTTGGTGTTGAATGCCGTTTCTTCGATGTCGCCGCCGCGGGTTGCACGTGCGGAGTTGATATCGATAGCGGTCAATGCTTCGGTGCTGTCGATAACGATAGAACCGCCGGACGGCAGACGCACTTCACGCTGGAAGGCGGACTCAATCTGCGATTCGATTTGATAATGGCTGAACAGCGGAATTTCACCGGTGTACAGTTTGATTTTGCTGCTGAAATCCGGACGACCCAGCGCTGCGATATGCTGGCGAGCCAGCTCAAGCACTTTCGGGTTATCGATCAGGATTTCGCCGATGTCCTGGCGCAGGTAATCACGGAAGGCGCGCACAATAACGTTGCTTTCCTGATGGATCAGGAACGGCGCCGGGCGGCTTTCTGCGGCTTTCTGGATGGCTTCCCAATGCTTCAGACGGAAGCTCAGGTCCCATTGTAGTGCTTCAGCAGATTTGCCGACGCCTGCGGTACGCACGATAAGCCCCATGCCGTCAGGCAGTTCAAGGCTGGCCAGCGCTTCTTTCAGTTCGGTACGGTCGTCACCCTCGATGCGGCGCGAAATACCGCCGGCACGTGGGTTATTCGGCATCAGTACCAGGTAGCTACCCGCCAGGCTGATAAAGGTGGTGAGCGCAGCGCCTTTGTTGCCACGTTCTTCTTTATCAATTTGCACAATGACTTCCTGGCCTTCACGCAGGACATCCTTAATATTCGGACGGCCGTGAGAATTGTAGTTGGCAGGGAAGTATTCGCGGGCGATTTCTTTGAGGGGGAGGAAACCATGACGCTCGGCGCCGTAATCAACAAACGCGGCTTCAAGGCTAGGTTCAATACGGGTAATTTTGCCTTTGTAGATGTTCGCTTTTTTCTGTTCGTGCCCGGGGCTTTCGATATCCAGGTCGTACAGGCGCTGCCCATCAACAAGGGCGACGCGCAACTCTTCCTGCTGAGTTGCGTTGATTAACATTCTTTTCATCGTAACTTACTCATTATTCTTACATTGACGACTAAGCTGCGGGCAGAGTATTGCCTTGCCGGGTGGAACCGATGGCCTCGTGTCTGTTTCACGTCGCCAACCTCACGGTTGTCGCGCGCTTAAGAGGCGCAGAGTGTCGGTCGCCTGTATTTCAAACGGAAACACAGCGCAATTAGCAGGGGAACAGCCTGGGATGTATCACCAGAGAAGATTCCATTTATACGCGTCATTTTTCAGATTGCTTCTGCGTCGGCTAGGCTCGTTCACCCCTGTTACTGACGATGTCAGTTCCGGGGTGTCTCTCTTTCGCCGCCTTGGCGCATTCTGAACAATTTTACGTATATCTCGTCGTCTTTCACGTTGCAGATGTTTTGGCTTAACCTGCTCACCTCAATCAGCGGACTGAGTAGAGCACCCGGGAATACCCGGAGTCGACGCCTTCCTGCGACGTGAAATCCATAGAGGCCTGTACCGGTAAGGACTGCAACCCGCAGCCCGCTAACTGTCTGAAAGATCAATACGTCTTACGCCATTGCTGCGTGGATGATCGGTCAGACAAAATTGGTCATTCCGCTAATTTCTTGTTCTAACAAGATTGAACACGGAAAACGGCATCATTATTCCATTGCTAACCTTGTTATAGCAAGTTGACTTTTACCTTTTATCACCCGGTTACTCACAGTTTTTTCACCAGCGCATACAGATTGTTCTAATAACAAACAAAACGACGGTGAAGCATTCAATGAAAACCGGGTACTGATAAATATAAGCATATAAAAATGAGTGGCGCTAATGCGTCGGGCTATTTAGAATCGCGCACCATGAAAACTGAGACTCCAAGCGTAAAAATGGTTGCCATCACCGCCGATGAAGCGGGGCAACGCATCGATAACTTTTTGCGTACGCAGCTGAAGGGCGTACCGAAGAGCATGATTTATCGCATCCTGCGTAAAGGCGAGGTGCGGGTGAATAAAAAACGCGTCAAGCCGGAATATAAGCTGGAAGCGGGCGACGAAATCCGCATTCCGCCAGTTCGGGTCGCCGAGCGCGAAGAAGAGGCGGTTTCTCCGCATTTGCAGAAGGTTGCCGCGCTGGCGGAGGTTATCTTGTATGAAGATGACCATATTCTGGTGCTCAACAAACCCTCCGGTACCGCGGTGCACGGCGGCAGCGGCTTGAGCTTTGGCGTCATTGAAGGGCTGCGCGCGCTGCGTCCGGAAGCTCGCTTCCTCGAACTGGTGCACCGTCTTGACCGCGATACCTCTGGCGTCCTGCTGGTCGCGAAGAAGCGTTCCGCACTGCGCTCACTGCACGAGCAGCTGCGCGAAAAAGGGATGCAGAAGGATTATCTGGCGCTGGTGCGCGGGCAGTGGCAGTCGCACACCAAAGTTGTGCAGGCGCCACTGCTGAAAAACATTTTGCAGAGCGGAGAACGTATTGTTCGCGTTAATCAGGAAGGTAAACCGTCTGAGACGCGTTTTAAGGTCGAAGAGCGCTATACCCATGCGACGCTGGTACGCTGTAGCCCGGTAACCGGACGCACGCACCAGATCCGCGTGCATACGCAGTATGCGGGCCACCCGATTGCCTTCGACGACCGCTATGGCGACCGCGAGTTCGACAAACAGCTGGCCGGCACCGGCTTGAATCGCCTGTTCCTGCACGCCGCTGCGCTAAAATTTACTCACCCGGGAACCGGGGAGGTGATGCGCGTGGAAGCGCCGCTGGATAACCAGCTGAAGCGTTGTCTGCAGGTGTTGCGGAATACGAAGTAATCTCCCCGGCGGGTCGTCAACCCGCCGCGGCTTACTAACGCGTCGCATCGTTGAGTCTCACCGCGACGCTTTTCTCTTTTATCGGCAAGTTCACCAGTGCGGCAAGCAGTGCCAGCACGATATCTGCATACCACACCCAATCCAGATTACCGTTGTGCTCCATCGCCAGTCCGCCAAGCCAGGCACCGAAAAAAGCGCCAATCTGATGGCTGAACAGGGTGAAACCAAACAGAGTAGCCAGATAGCGGGTGCCGAACAGCTTCCCGATGATCCCGGCGGTCGGTGGCACGGTGGCAAGCCAGGTAAAGCCGATCGCCGCAGCAAAGATATAAAAGTCGAGTACGCTTTTGTCGGAGGCCAGGAACAGGCCAATCAGCACCGCACGCGAGGCATACAACACGGCGAGGATATATTTCATCGGGTAATGTTTACCGAGATAGCCCGCGAAGATACTGCCGGCAATATTACACAGGCCAATCAGCGACAGGCTGGCCGCAGAAACGGACGCTTCATGGCCGCAAAGCGTGACTTCACCCGGCAGGTGGGTGGTCAAAAAGGCAACGTGGAAGCCGCAGGTGAGAAAGCCGGCATGCAATAACAGGTAGCTGGGATTGCGAAATGCAGCATGAATCTGCTGCTTCAGACCTGGCTCGCGCTCAGAGAGGCTCTGCGGCGCGGCTTTTTTCACGCTATCCCGGCACAGCAGCCAGGAGGGGAACAGCGTTGCCAGCGCTGCAATCGCCAGAAAGATCAGCCCGGAAGCCATGCCACGCAGGCTGACGATCAGCTGTACCAGTGGCGCAAAAATAAATTGCCCCATCGAACCACCGGCGTTTATCAGGCCGCTGGCCATCGAGCCTTTATCCGTTGGCAGGCGTCCGGCAACAATACCAATCAGAACCGAAAAACTCCCGGCAGCGGCTCCTGCCGGGCTCAGCAAACCTTGTGCAAGGGTTAGCGAAGTCAACGAGGTTGCCCACAGCGTTGCCACTTGCCCGAATGCGATCAGCAGGGCACCGATGATTAATACGCCGAACGCACCGCGTTTATCGGCCCAGGCGCCAAACAGCGGTTGAAATGCGCCCCACATCAGTTGACCAATCGCCAGCGCCATACTGATTTCGGCGATATTCATGGTGGTTTCGCCCATCAACGGATGGACAAACAGACCAACGGTCTGACGAATCCCCATGGTGATGAGTAAAATCAGGCTGGCAAGCGTGATGGGGAGCCACAGTCGGCCTGCGGCAGGTTTTGAGGCGAGTGGTTCCACGGTCATTTTCGGTCAGCAAAGGGGAAGTAAAATGAGATTACTGGCTGAGACGCGAAAAATCTATGACAAAGAAAAGGGCCAGCGCAGCGGCTTTGGCCCGATAGAATAAAGGACTAGCTTAAAAGCGGATTACAGCCTTCCCGACGTAGCATCTGACACAACGCGATCAGCGGCAGGCCAACCAGCGCATTAGGGTCACGTCCCTCCAGTCGTTCAAACAGCGTGATGCCCAGACCCTCACTTTTAAAACTCCCGGCGCAGTGCAGGGGGCTCTCTTTGCGAACATAATGGTCAATTTCCTGGTCGCTCAAATGGCGGAAATGGACATCAAAGGGTTCGCACTCGGTTTGTAAGTGACCGTTGGCTGAGTTATAGAGCGCCAGCCCGGTGTAAAAGGTCACAATCGTACCGCTGGCTTTCCTTAACTGCAGGCGGGCATTCTCTTCGGTATGCGGTTTGCCGGTAATTTCACCGTCCAGAACGCAAACCTGATCGGAGCCGATAATTAAATGATGAGGGTAGCGCTCGGCAAGGATTTGCGCCTTCGCCTGCGCGAGGCGGACCACCAGCTGGCGGGCGGGTTCACCCGGATGCGGGGTTTCATCGACATCTGGCGCCGCGCAGTCGAACGGCATGGCCAGTTTTTCCAGCAGCATCCGCCGCCACGGCGAAGTTGACGCCAGGATAAGCTCAGACATATTTTTTCATCCACATATAGCGCTTCGAAGAGCATCATTTTAAACTATGGGCCGCAATGTGTGCGAATAAATGGCGAAAGGCAACCTGAGGCTGCCTTTTTCTTTGACTCTATGACATTACAAAGTTAATATGCGCGCCCTATGCAAAAGGTAAAATTACCCCTGACTCTTGATCCGGTCCGCACGGCTCAAAAACGCCTCGATTACGCAGGTATCTATGCCCGTGATCAGGTTGAACGTGTAGCCGATTCTGTAGTCAGCGTGGACAGCGATGTGGAATGCAGCATGTCGTTCGCTATTGATAATCAACGTCTTGCCGTTATTACCGGTGATGCAACGGTATCAGTAACCCTCGAATGTCAGCGTTGCGGGAAACCGTTCCCCCATCATGTCCACACTACGTATTGTTTTAGCCCCGTCAGAAATGACGAACAGGCCGAAGCACTACCGGAAGCGTATGAGCCGATTGAGGTTAACGAATTCGGTGAAATCGACCTGCAAGCGATGGTTGAGGATGAAATCATTCTCACCTTGCCTGTAGTTCCGGTGCATGATTCTGAACACTGTGAAGTGTCCGACGCGGACATGGTCTTTGGTGAACTGCCTGAAGAGGCACGAAAACCAAACCCATTTGCCGTATTAGCCAGCTTAAAGCATAAGTAATTGAGGAGTAAGGTCCATGGCCGTACAACAGAATAAACCAACCCGTTCCAAACGTGGCATGCGTCGTTCCCATGACGCTCTGACCGCAGTCACCAGCCTGTCTGTAGACAAAACTTCTGGTGAGAAACACCTGCGTCACCACATCACTGCCGACGGTTTCTACCGCGGTCGCAAGGTTATCGCTAAGTAATCACGCACTACTCCCTGGATTTTGCGTAACAAGAAGACGTAAGTCACTTGGCGCGTGAAAGACAAAGAGTAAAGCGTGGTGAAGCTTAGCGAGGATTTCCCCAGGTAACTGGGGAATAACCGAACCGGGCAGCGACGATACCTTGACACGTCTAACCCTGGCGTTAGATGTCATGGGGGGTGATTTTGGCCCATCCGTGACAGTGCCTGCAGCACTGCAGGCACTGAACTCTAATTCGCAACTCACACTTCTTTTAGTCGGCGATCCCGACACCATCACGCCATTACTTGCCAAAGCTGATTTCGAACAACGTTCGCGTCTGCAGGTGATCCCTGCGCAGTCAGTTATTGCTAGTGATGCGCGGCCGGCGCAGGCGATCCGCAGTAGCCGCGGAAGCTCAATGCGCATGGCGCTGGAGTTAGTAAAAGAAGGGCGGGCGGAAGCCTGCGTCAGCGCGGGGAATACCGGTGCGCTGATGGGACTGGCAAAATTATTACTCAAGCCCATTGAGGGGATTGAGCGCCCGGCGCTGGTGACGGTTCTGCCGCATCAGCAGAAGGGGAAAACCGTGGTGCTGGATTTAGGCGCTAACGTAGACTGCGATAGCACGATGCTGGTGCAGTTTGCGGTGATGGGCGCCGTACTGGCGGAAGAAGTCGTTGGTATTGAGAATCCTCGCGTCGCGCTGCTGAATATCGGCGAAGAAGAGATGAAAGGCCTCAGCAGCATCCGCGATGCCGCCGCAGTTTTGAAAACGCTGCCGTCGCTTAACTATATCGGCTATCTTGAAGCCAACGAACTATTGACGGGCAAAACCGATGTGCTGGTTTGTGATGGATTCACGGGCAACGTCACATTAAAAACTATGGAAGGTGTTGTCAGAATGTTCCTCTCGCTGCTGAAATCACAGGGTGAGGGCAAAAAACGGTCGTGGTGGCTGCTGTTATTGAAGCGTTGGTTACAAAAAAGCCTGGCGAGGCGATTCAGTCACCTCAACCCCGACCAGTATAATGGCGCCTGTCTGTTAGGATTGCGTGGTTCCGTGATTAAGAGTCATGGGGCTGCCAATCAGCGCGCCTTCAGCGTTGCGATAGAGCAGGCAGTGCAGGCGGTGCAGCGGCAAATTCCTCAACGGATCGCCGCTCGCCTGGAATCTTTATACCCAGCAGGTTTCGAACTGCCCACGGGCGACAGAAACGGGAACTCCCGGCAGCAAAACGGGACGAACGAAGAAGGCTGACGACCAGCGGTTTGAACAAAGCAGGTATATTACCCAAGAGTGACTGAGCGTACATGTATACGAAGATTATTGGTACCGGCAGTTATCTGCCCGAGCAAGTGCGGACTAACGCCGACCTGGAAAAAATGGTAGAGACGTCTGACGAGTGGATTGTCACCCGTACGGGTATCCGTGAACGTCGTATTGCTGCACCGAATGAAACCGTTGCTACGCTGGGTTTTGAAGCGGCAAAAAATGCGCTGGATATGGCGGGTGTTAAACCGGAGCAAATTGGTCTGATCGTTGTTGCGACCACCTCGGGTACTCACGCGTTTCCAAGCTCGGCGTGTCAGATTCAGTCCATGCTGGGTATTAATGGCTGTCCGGCCTTTGACGTAGCGGCCGCGTGCGCAGGGTTCACCTACGCGCTGAGCATTGCCGATCAGTACGTGAAAAACGGGGCGGTAGATTATGCGCTGGTTATCGGTGCTGACGTGCTGGCGCGCACCTGCGATCCTACCGATCGCGGAACGATCATTATTTTTGGCGATGGCGCAGGTGCCGTCGTGCTAGGGGCTTCTGAAGAGCCGGGTATTATTTCTACTCATCTGCATGCGGATGGCCGCTATGGTGAGCTGTTAACGCTGCCGAACGCCGATCGTGTCGATCCGGAAAACTCGATCTATCTGACGATGGCGGGCAACGAAGTGTTTAAGGTTGCCGTAACCGAGCTGGCGCACATTGTTGATGAGACGCTGGCGGCCAACAATCTCGAACGCTCTGCGCTGGACTGGCTGGTGCCGCATCAGGCAAACCTGCGTATCATCAGTGCGACGGCGAGGAAACTGGGGATGTCGATGGATAATGTCGTGGTCACGCTCGATCGCCATGGCAATACCTCTGCGGCATCCGTTCCCTGTGCGCTGGATGAAGCGGTTCGTGATGGCCGCATCCAACGTGGTCAGCTGATTCTGCTGGAAGCCTTTGGTGGCGGTTTCACCTGGGGTTCCGCGCTGGTTCGTTTTTAGGATAAGGATTTAGACATGACGCAATTTGCTTTTGTGTTCCCGGGACAGGGTTCTCAGACGGTCGGTATGTTGTCTGACATGGCAGCAACGTATCCGGTTATCGAAGAGACTTTCCGTGAAGCCTCTGCGGCGTTGGGTTACGATCTGTGGGCGCTTGCTCAGCAGGGCCCGGCGGAAGAGCTGAACAAAACCTGGCAGACGCAGCCGGCGCTGCTGACCGCTTCCGTGGCGCTGTATCGCGCCTGGCAGCAGCAGGGCGGCAAGGCGCCGGCTCTGTTGGCCGGTCATAGCCTGGGTGAGTATTCCGCGCTGGTTTGTGCTGGTGTGATTGATTTCACCGATGCCGTGCGTCTGGTTGAAATGCGTGGCAAATTTATGCAGGAAGCCGTGCCGGAAGGGACTGGCGCGATGTCGGCGATTATCGGCCTTGATGATGCGTCTATTGCTAAAGCCTGCGAAGAGTCCGCTGAAGGACAGGTCGTTTCTCCGGTTAACTTTAACTCTCCGGGCCAGGTGGTGATTGCCGGTAATAAAGAGGCCGTTGAACGTGCCGGTGCCGCCTGTAAAGCCGCGGGCGCTAAGCGTGCGCTGCCGCTGCCGGTGAGCGTGCCGTCCCACTGCGCGCTGATGAAGCCTGCGGCGGAGAAACTGGCCGTTGAACTGCAGAACATCACTTTTAACGCGCCGGTTATTGCGGTGGTGAACAACGTTGATGTGAAATGCGAGACGGCGCCGGACGCGATTCGCGATGCCCTGATTCGCCAGCTGTACAGCCCGGTTCAGTGGACCAAAACCGTTGAGTTTATGGCATCACAGGGCGTAGAGCACCTGTATGAAGTGGGGCCGGGTAAAGTGCTTACCGGTCTGACTAAACGTATTGTTGACACCCTGACCGCTTCTGCGCTTAACGAGCCTGCAGCGCTGTCTGCGGCGCTTGAGCAATAAAAGAGGAATACCATGAGTTTTGAAGGAAAAATCGCGCTGGTTACCGGTGCAAGTCGCGGTATTGGCCGTGCAATCGCAGAAACGCTTGTCGCCCGTGGCGCGAAAGTGATCGGGACCGCCACCAGCGAAAGCGGTGCACAGGCGATCAGCGATTATTTAGGTGCTAACGGTAAAGGCATGCTGCTGAATGTGACCGATCCGGCATCTATCGAATCTGTTCTGGGAAATATTCGCGCAGAATTTGGTGAAGTTGATATCCTGGTTAATAATGCCGGTATTACTCGTGATAACCTGTTAATGCGGATGAAAGATGACGAGTGGAACGATATCATCGAAACCAACCTGTCATCAGTTTTCCGTCTGTCAAAAGCAGTAATGCGCGCTATGATGAAAAAGCGTCACGGTCGCATTATTACTATCGGTTCTGTGGTCGGTACCATGGGAAATGCTGGTCAGGCCAACTACGCTGCGGCGAAAGCGGGTCTGATTGGTTTTAGTAAATCGCTGGCACGTGAAGTCGCGTCTCGCGGTATTACTGTTAACGTTGTTGCTCCGGGCTTTATTGAAACGGACATGACGCGTGCGCTGTCTGAAGATCAGCGTGCGGGTATTTTGGCGCAAGTTCCTGCGGGTCGCCTTGGCGATGCAAAAGAAATCGCTAATGCGGTTGCGTTCTTAGCTTCTGACGAAGCAGGCTACATCTCTGGTGAAACCCTGCACGTCAACGGCGGAATGTATATGGTCTGACCGAGATTTGCACAAAACGCTCAGGAACCGCGCAGTCCGTGCGATCCCGAGTGCGGTTTTGTGCAAAATGATTTGCGTTATGAGGGCAAACACCCGCAAAATAGCGTAAAATCGTGGTAAGAACTGCCGGGATTTAGTTGCAAATTTTTCAACATTTTATACACTACGAAAACCATCGCGAAAGCGAGTTTTGATAGGAAATTTAAGAGTATGAGCACTATCGAAGAACGCGTTAAGAAAATTATCGGCGAACAGCTGGGCGTTAAGCAGGAAGAAGTTACCAACAATGCTTCCTTCGTTGAAGACCTGGGCGCTGATTCTCTTGACACCGTTGAGCTGGTAATGGCTCTGGAAGAAGAGTTTGATACTGAGATTCCGGACGAAGAAGCTGAGAAAATCACCACTGTTCAGGCTGCCATTGATTACATCAACGGTCACCAGGCGTAAGTGAACATCTCCAGGCGGTCATTCGACCGCCTGAGTTTTATCTTTTTGTCCCACAAGAATCTATTTTCCCTCCCTGGAGGACAACCGTGTCTAAGCGTCGTGTAGTTGTGACCGGACTGGGCATGTTGTCTCCTGTCGGCAATACCGTAGAGTCTACCTGGAAAGCTCTCCTTGCCGGTCAGAGTGGCATCAGCCTGATCGACCATTTCGATACTAGCGCCTATGCAACAAAATTTGCTGGCTTAGTAAAGGATTTTAACTGTGATGACATTATCTCGCGTAAAGAACAGCGCAAGATGGATGCCTTCATTCAATATGGAATTGTCGCTGGCGTTCAGGCCATGCAGGATTCTGGTCTTGAAGTAACGGAAGAGAACGCAACCCGCATCGGTGCCGCTATTGGTTCCGGTATCGGTGGTCTCGGCCTGATCGAGGAAAATCACAGTTCGTTAACGAACGGCGGACCTCGTAAGATTAGCCCGTTCTTTGTACCGTCTACAATTGTTAACATGGTGGCCGGGCATTTGACCATCATGTTTGGTCTGCGTGGGCCGAGTATTTCTATCGCGACCGCTTGTACCTCTGGCGTACACAATATTGGTCAGGCCGCGCGTATCATTGCGTATGGCGATGCTGATGCAATGGTGGCCGGCGGTGCGGAAAAAGCCAGTACCCCGCTTGGCGTGGGCGGCTTTGGTGCAGCGCGTGCACTCTCTACCCGCAATGACAATCCGCAGGCGGCAAGCCGTCCGTGGGATAAAGATCGCGACGGTTTTGTGCTCGGCGACGGCGCAGGTATGGTGGTACTGGAAGAGTACGAACATGCCAGGAAACGCGGCGCGAAAATTTACGCGGAAATCGTCGGCTTTGGCATGAGCAGCGATGCTTACCATATGACGTCTCCTCCGGAGAACGGTGCGGGTGCGGCCCTGGCGATGGTAAATGCCATCCGTGATGCAGGGATTGAACCTGGCCAGATAGCTTACGTTAATGCGCACGGCACCTCTACGCCGGCAGGCGATAAAGCGGAAACGCAGGCGGTTAAGTCTGTCTTCGGTGATGCTGCACGCCGCGTGATGGTTAGCTCAACCAAATCAATGACCGGGCACCTGCTGGGCGCCGCCGGGGCCGTAGAATCTATCTACTCCATCCTGGCGCTGCGTGACGGTGTGGTTCCACCGACCATCAACCTGGATAACCCGGATGAAGGTTGTGACCTGGACTTCGTTCCGCACGAAGCGCGTCAGGTTTCCGGTATGGAGTATGCCCTGTGTAACTCCTTCGGCTTTGGTGGCACCAACGGTTCGCTGATCTTTAAAAAGATCTAAGCCCGTAGCGCCCGACGCAAAATCCTGACTCAGGCCTGCATTAAATGCGGGCCTTCTTTTTTTCTTCAGTTTTCTCTGCTTGTCCTGCGTATTTCATCCTGAGACACTAATACGTCACCGATAAGGAGCCGCTATGTTCTTGATAAATGGCATTGAACAGGACACCCTGGCCGCCAGTGACCGGGCAATCCAGTTCGGCGACGGGTGTTTTACTACCGCGCGTATCGCGGGCCATAACGTGCAGATGTTGCCTGCCCACCTTCGTCGCTTGCAGCGGGCCTGCGAAACGCTGATGATCCCATACGCGCAATGGCAGACGCTGGCAGATGAAATGCAGCGCATGGCGCATGAACAGCAAAGCGGCGTGCTGAAAGTCATTCTGACCCGCGGCGTCGGCGGACGCGGCTATAGCGGCTCGGCCTGCCAGGACCCCACCCGTATCCTCAGCGTTTCACCGTATCCGGCCCACTATGCGCGCTGGCAACAAACCGGCGTTGCGCTGGCGCTTAGCCCGGTTCGCCTGGGGCGTAATCCGCTGCTTGCCGGACTCAAGCACCTCAACCGGCTGGAGCAGGTATTGATCCGCTCTCATCTTGAGCAGACGGACGCCGATGAGGCGCTGGTCCTTGACAGCGACGGGTGGCTTACGGAATGCTGTGCCGCGAATCTGTTCTGGCGCAAGGGGATGGATGTGTTTACGCCACGCCTCGATCAAGCGGGGGTCAATGGCATTATGCGTCAGCATTGTATGGCGCAGCTGGCACAATCGCCGTTTCGCGTTGTCGAAGTCACAGCTGGCGCCGATGTGTTGCGTGACGCCGATGAAGTGCTGATCTGCAATGCGCTGATGCCGCTGGTACCGGTTCGCTGCTGGGACGAGACATGCTGGTCCTCGCGAGAGCTTTATCATTTTTTAGCCCCACTGTGTGAGCTGTCTGGTTAGTCATGAAGAAAATGTTACGTTTTATCCTGTTGTTATTGGTGGTGCTCGGCATTGCTGCCGGCGCGGGCGTCTGGAAAGTTCGCCAGCTTGCCGATAGCAAACTGCTGATTAAAGAAGAGACTATCTTCACTCTTGAGACCGGCACCGGGCGCATGGCGCTGGGAGAGCAGCTCTACGCCGACAAGGTGATCAACCGCCCGCGTGTATTCCAGTGGTTGCTGCGTCTGGAGCCTGAATTATCCCACTTTAAAGCCGGTACCTACCGCTTCACGCCGAAGATGACGGTGCGTGAAATGTTGCAGCTGCTGGGTAGTGGAAAAGAAGCCCAGTTCCCGCTGCGTTTTGTGGAGGGCATGCGGGTGAGCGACTATCTGCGTCAGCTGCGCGATGCGCCCTATGTGAAGCATACGCTGGCGGATGACAGCTACGATACGGTGGCAAAAGCGCTTAATCTCGAACATGCGGACTGGGTTGAAGGCTGGTTTTGGCCGGATACCTGGATGTATACCGCCCATACCAGCGATGTGGCGATCCTCAAACGCGCGCATCAGAAAATGGTCGCCCAGGTCGAAAAAGCGTGGGAAGGGCGGATGGACAATCTGCCGTACAAAGATCAGAACCAGCTGCTGACTATGGCGTCCATTATTGAAAAAGAGACGGCGGTCCCTGAAGAACGCGATCGTGTCGCGTCGGTCTTTATCAACCGTCTGCGGATTGGCATGCGCCTGCAAACTGACCCGACTGTTATCTACGGTATGGGGGAGAGCTATACTGGCAAGCTGACCCGTAAGGACCTTGAGACCCCAACGGCTTATAATACCTACGCGATCGCGGGTATGCCGCCAGGGCCTATTGCCGCGCCTGGAGAGGCATCGTTGAACGCGGCGGCGCACCCGGCGAAGACGCCTTATCTCTATTTTGTTGCCGATGGCAAAGGCGGGCATACGTTTAACACTAATCTGGCCAGCCACAACCGCTCGGTACAGGATTATCTGAAAGTACTTAAGGAAAAAAATGCGCAGTAACTATATCGTTATCGAAGGACTGGAAGGCGCAGGTAAGACCACCGCACGTAATCTGGTGGTGGAGGCGCTACAGCAATCTGGCGTCAGTGATCTGGTGTTTACCCGTGAGCCGGGCGGCACCATCCTTGCCGAGAAACTGCGCAGCCTGGTACTGGATATTCAATCCACTGGCGATGAAGTGATTAATACAAAGGCCGAAGTGCTGATGTTTTACGCTGCCCGCGTTCAGTTGGTTGAGACGGTGATTAAACCCGCTCTGGCGAACGGCCAGTGGGTGATTGGCGATCGTCACGATCTCTCTACCCAGGCCTATCAGGGCGGCGGTCGCGGGATTGACCAGACGATGCTGGCCACGCTGCGTGATGCGGTGCTGGGCGATTTCCGTCCAAACCTGACGCTGTATCTGGATGTCACGCCAGAAGTCGGGCTGAAACGCGCGCGCGCGCGCGGCGAACTTGACCGTATCGAACAAGAGTCTCTGGATTTCTTCAACCGTACCCGTGCGCGCTACCTTGAGCTGGCGGCGCAGGATCCGACCATTTACACCATTGATGCGACTCAATCACTCGAAGCCGTGGCTAATGATATCCGCACGGTCGTCAGCCAGTGGGTTGCGGAGCAGCGCGCATGAAATGGTACCCGTGGTTACGCCCGTCATTTGAGCAACTAGTCGCCGGCTACCAGGCCGGACGGGGTCACCATGCGCTACTGCTTCAGGCATTACCCGGCATGGGAGGCGATGCGCTTATCTATGCGCTGTGCCGCTACCTGATGTGTCGACAGCCTGACGGGAATAAAAGCTGTGGGCAATGCCACAGCTGCCAGCTGATGCAGGCCGGCACACACCCCGATTACTACACCCTGACGCCGGAGAAAGGCAAAAGTGCCCTCGGCATTGACGCCGTGCGTGAGGTTAACGAAAAACTGTATGAGCGTTCACGCCTGGGCGGCGCCAAGGTTGTGTGGATTGGCGATGCCGCATTGTTAACGGATGCGGCGGCGAATGCGTTATTAAAAACGCTGGAAGAGCCGCCGGAAAATACCTGGTTCTTCCTCGCCTGCCAGGAGCCTGCACGGCTGCTGGCCACGCTGCGTAGCCGCTGTCGCCTGCATCATCTGGCACCGCCGTCAGAGTCGTACGGGCTGGCGTGGCTGGAGCGTGAGGTGACAATGCCCCAGGATGCGCTGCTCAGCGCGCTGCGCCTGAGTGCCAATGCACCCGCAGCGGCGCTGGATTTGCTGCAGGAGAGCCACTGGGCTTCCCGACAGCAGCTTATCCAGGCGCTGGCTGGTGTTATAAGCAGCGGTGACTGGCTGGCGCTGCTGCCGATTCTGAATCACGAACAGGCCGCGGTTCGTTTGCACTGGCTGGCATCGCTGCTGCTGGATGCACAAAAACGGCAGCAGGGGATCACGCTGGTGAGTAACCCTGATGCCTGGACGCTGGTCAACCAGCTGGCTCAGGCGCTGCCTGCGTCCCGCTTGCAGGCGATTGCGCGCGATGTCAGCGCCTGCCGCGACCGGCTGCTGAACGTCGTCGGCGTCAACCGCGAACTGCTGCTGACCGAGCGCCTCCTGCGCTGGGAACATTACCTGCAACCTGGGACGGTACTTCCCGTATCCCACCTCTGAGCGAGACATTATGTTTTTAGTCGACTCCCATTGCCATCTGGACGGTCTGGATTATCAAACGCTGCACAAAGACGTAGACGATGTGCTGGCAAAAGCCGCCGCCCGTGACGTGAAGTTTTTCCTTGCGGTGGCGACGACGCTGCCGGGATACCGAGGAATGCGTGAGCTGGTCGGGCCGCGTGACAACGTTGTTTTCTCCTGCGGCGTGCATCCACTCAATCAGGATGAAGAGTATGACGTAGAAGAGCTGCGCAAGCTGGCGGCGGAAGAGGGCGTTGTGGCAATGGGTGAAACCGGGCTGGACTATTTTTACACGCCGGAAACGAAACCTCGCCAGCAGGCCTCCTTCCGCGATCATATCCGCATTGGCCGTGAATTAAACAAACCGGTTATCGTGCACACGCGCGACGCCCGTGCCGATACGCTGGCAATTTTGCAGGAAGAAAAAGTGACGGATTGCGGTGGCGTACTACACTGTTTCACTGAGGACAGGGAGACCGCAGGTAAATTGCTGGATATGGGGTTCTATATCTCGTTTTCCGGTATCGTCACGTTCCGTAATGCGGAGCAGCTGCGCGATGCTGCGCGCTACGTGCCGCTCGATCGCCTGCTGGTGGAAACGGACTCGCCGTACCTGGCGCCGGTTCCGCATCGAGGCAAAGAGAACCAGCCGGCAATGGTCCGCGATGTGGCGGAATACATGGCGGTACTGAAGGGGGTTTCGCTTGAGCAGCTGGCACAGCAGACCACGCATAATTTCGCCAGCTTGTTCCATATTGACCCCGCCAGACTGTAACCTGCCGATCTGTCTATTATTTTAAGGCTCGTAATTAATAAGCAAAGCGAGTAAAGTTCACCGCCACAAAAGGGGCGGTGAAGGATTTTTTGCAACATCCAGACATGGCTTATGTAAGTTGGTGTAAATTTTTCCACGCTGACTGATTGAAACGTGATAGCCGTCAAACAAAAATTCCGTCAATTATTTTACTCTGTGTAATAAATAAAGGGCGCTTAGATGTCCTGTCCACGGCACGGTTCTCCCCCCGTGCCAATGCGTGAAAACGTAAAAAAGCACCAAATACTCAGGAGCACTCTCAATTATGTTTAAGAATGCATTTGCTAACCTGCAGAAGGTCGGTAAATCGCTGATGCTGCCGGTCTCCGTACTGCCTATCGCAGGTATCCTGCTGGGCGTCGGTTCCGCAAACTTCAGCTGGCTGCCAGCCGTTGTTTCCCACGTCATGGCAGAAGCGGGCGGTTCAGTCTTTGCTAACATGCCGTTGATCTTCGCTATCGGTGTGGCACTTGGCTTCACCAATAACGACGGTGTATCTGCACTGGCTTCCGTTGTTGCTTACGGCATCATGGTGAAAACCATGGCGGTCGTTGCACCGTTGGTTCTGCATTTACCTGCTGAAGAAATTGCGGCTAAACACCTGGCTGATACCGGCGTGCTTGGCGGTATTATCTCTGGTGCTATTGCAGCGTACATGTTCAACCGCTTCTATCGCATCAAGCTGCCTGAATATCTGGGCTTCTTTGCGGGCAAGCGTTTTGTTCCGATTATCTCCGGTCTCGCCGCTATTTTCACCGGCGTGATCCTGTCCTTCATCTGGCCACCGATCGGTACTGCTATCCAGACCTTCTCTCAGTGGGCTGCATACCAGAACCCGGTTGTGGCGTTCGGTATCTACGGCTTCATTGAACGCTGCCTGGTACCGTTTGGTCTGCACCACATCTGGAACGTTCCTTTCCAGATGCAGATTGGTGAATACACCAATGCGGCAGGTCAGGTCTTCCACGGCGATATCCCTCGTTATATGGCAGGCGACCCGACTGCGGGTAAACTGTCCGGCGGCTTCCTGTTCAAAATGTACGGTCTGCCGGCTGCTGCTATCGCGATTTGGCATTCCGCTAAGCCGGAAAACCGCGCGAAAGTGGGCGGTATCATGATCTCCGCAGCGTTGACCTCGTTCCTGACCGGTATTACCGAGCCGATCGAGTTCTCCTTCATGTTCGTTGCGCCGATTCTGTACGTTATCCACGCAATTCTTGCAGGTCTGGCCTTCCCGATCTGTATCCTGCTGGGTATGCGTGACGGTACCTCGTTCTCCCATGGCCTGATTGACTTCATCGTTCTGTCTGGTAACAGCAGCAAGCTGTGGCTGTTCCCGATTGTCGGTATCTGCTATGCGATCGTGTACTACGTTGTCTTCCGCGTGCTGATTAAAGCACTGGACCTGAAAACTCCGGGTCGTGAAGATTCAACCGAAGACAGCAAAGTGGGCGCAACCAGTGAAATGGCTCCGGCGCTGATTGCAGCGTTCGGCGGTAAAGAAAACATCACTAACCTTGATGCGTGTATCACCCGTCTGCGTGTCAGCGTAGCTGACGTCGCGAAAGTTGATCAGGCTGGCCTGAAAAAACTCGGCGCGGCAGGTGTGGTTGTTGCAGGTTCAGGCGTTCAGGCAATCTTCGGAACCAAATCCGATAACCTGAAAACTGAAATGGATGAGTACATCCGCAGCAACTAAGTTGTGATGTGGGGAGACTAAGGCAGCCAAATGGCTGCCTTTTTTATTACAGTGACTAAAGCTATTGCCCGGTGGGGCTTCGCTTGCGCAGGTCGGCAAGGGTGGCGTAAGAGGTCGCCGCCACCCCGAGTCCTTGAGGATCAGAAATCGTAGCTTGCGCTGAGCGAGAAGTTCAGCGGTGCGCCATACACGAGGTAAGAGCCAACGTAGTCGTAATACGCCTTATCGAAGAGATTATTGACGTTCGCCTGCAGGGCAACGTTTTTGTTCACCTGATAACGGCTAAAGAGATTAACCAGCCCGTAACTGCCTTGATCGATGTAATCACGACCGTTGGGACCGCCGCTGACTTCACTCCAGATTTTACTTTGCCAGTTTACACCGCCGCCGACGGTGAGTGCCGGTAGCGCGGGCAGCTGGTAGCGGGTAAACAGCTTCATGGTAGTGCGTGGCTGATCGGAGCTCACTGCGTTGCCGCTCTTATCCTCAGCAATATAGCGGGTGGCGCCAAAGGTGAGCTGCCAGTTATCGGTCAGCGCGCCGTTTAACTCAAATTCCACCCCTTTACTGACCACGCCATCCAGCGATTCATAAATCGATTCGCCGCTCGGCAGGTAGGTGTAGGTATTATTGGCCACGTTATCCTGCTCAATGCGGAAGATAGCCAGCGAGGTGGTCAGGCGGGTGTTGAACCAGTCGGCCTTGACGCCGGTTTCGTAGCTCTTCCCGGTGGTCGGGTCCAGATAGCGGCCGTTGGCGTCGCGCTTATCCTGTGGCTGGAAAATAGAGGTATAGCTCGCATAGGCTGACCAGGCCTCGTTGATGTCATACACCAGACCGGCATATGGGGTGACGTCATCTTTGGTGCTTTCGAGCCGCGTCTGCGGCGAGCCTGCCGGATTATAGCGAATGTTATAGTTGGTATAGCGAGCGCCGAGGATCAGATGCAGCGGATCGGCCAGCGAGAAGCGGGCTGAGGTATAGGCAGATGACTGGCGAATGTCGTCTTTGCTGTAGAGCTGCCAGGCGGTCCATTGCGGGTCGGCAATATTGCTGTTCCAGTTTTTGAAGCTCCCGACATCAACCATGGCGTACAGCGAATCAGGTAGGGAGTTATCGTAGTGATTACGCTGTCGACTGAGGCTGCCGCCGACCATCATTTCGTGCTGGCGACCAAATAGCTCAAAGTCGCCGCGCAGGAAGGCATCAACCGCATCCTGCTTGCGATCGCCGCGGTTCCAGCCTCCATATCCCACCATGCCATCGCCGGTCTCTTTGTCCGGGTAGCCGTACATGTACATCATTTTGGTGTCAAAGTGGGTATCGGTGTGCATACCGTTAATATGTGCTTCCCAGCCATTGTCGAAGCGCTGGGTGACGTTGGCGAATACCTTTTTGCTGTCTTTATCCGAGTAGGCCCAGTTGGGCGCGATGGTATCGCTACGGTTGTAATGGGTTTTGCTGCCGTCGCTGTACCAGGTTGGCAGTCCGCCCCAGGTGGGGTCTTCGGTGCGGCTTTGCTGGTATTCATAGCCCAGCGATAGCGTGGTGCTGTCGGTAATATCGGCATCGATCACGCCATAGAGGAATTTTTTACGATAATGGTAGTTATCGACCCACGAGTCGTTATCCTGGTATCCGGCAATCATTCGCCCGCGCACGTTACCTGACTCCACCAGCGGGGTCTGGAGATCGAGCACGTAGCGCTGTTTATCCCAGCTGCCGTAGCTAGCTGAGACATTTCCCTGAAATTCGCGGCTATCGGCATGTTTTCGCACCATATTGACATAGGCTGAAGGGTTGCCGGACCCGCTCATCAGGCCGGTTGCGCCGCGCACCACTTCAATACGATCGTAAATGGCGGTATCGGTGGTGGTATCGCCGAAATTCCAGACCTCGCTGATGGAGGTCGGGAGATCGTCATAGGCGTAGTTGCTGACGAAAAAGCCGCGCGAATAGAAGACCGTGCGATCGCTATCCTGAATCTGCTGGGTGATACCCGTGGTATTACTCAGCACCTGGCCAATGGTCTGCAGATCCTGATCTTCCATCCGTTGTTGGCTAATGACGCTGACGGATTGCGGGATATCCCTGGGCACGAGCAGCAGTTTGGTGCCAGTCGTCGTGGTTTTCACGCTGTAATCCTGCTGTTGAGCATCGGGAGTGGTGCCCGAAGTCCCTTCAACAATGAGAGTATCTTCGGTATCGGCGGCGTAGCTGAGTACGGGGTGAAGCGCCAGCGCGACGCCGACAGCCAGCAGGGATGGCGCAATACGCCTGCCCTGGTGATGGAGAGTGAGAGACATCATAAACCCTTAATCGAATGGTTATTGTTCTGTGCCGGGGCTCTGTGGCCACGGTCGGCATTAGCTTAAAGCGCTTTTGTCCATAGTGAATGCAAATGAGAAATATACGCATTTGTATTTAATGTGTAAACAGAAGTAAGAAATGTTGGCAGAACCGCACGTTAGCGAGCCCGGTGCAAAGCCTGAATCAGCGATATGATTAATCCATCAGCAGCTGGCGGCGTCGCGACATAAGAAAAAGCGCATTCAGGTTGAAAGAGGGGGAGTAACTCGCTCATACTCTTAGGCGAATCCTGTGCATCCGCGTTTATCTGCAGAGGCAGGCCAGAGCACGGTATAAAAATTAATAAGGAATCAGTCATGGCAGAAGAAACGATTTTTAGCAAAATCATTCGCCGGGAGATCCCGTCGGATATGGTTTATCAGGATGAACTGGTGACCGCTTTTCGCGATATTTCCCCGCAGGCGCCGACCCACATTCTGATTATCCCTAATATCCTGATTCCTACCGTCAACGATGTGACCGCAGAGCATGAGCTGACGCTGGGGCGCATGATGACCGTCGCCGCGAAAATCGCGCGTGATGAAGGTCTTGCTGACGATGGCTATCGTCTGATTGTTAACTGCAACCGCCACGGCGGCCAGGAAGTCTACCATATCCACATGCACCTGCTGGGCGGCCGCCCGCTAGGTCCGATGCTGGCTCACAAAGGTTAATCGATGCGCGCAGCTCATTTCGGCCCACTTCTGACGGCCGTGCTTCTTGTCGGGTGCGGTTCTCGTGCGGAAATCCCCGTTGCTGAACAGCAGACTCTGGTGATGGAATCCAATGTACTGGCGGCAGGCATCAGCGCCGATGCGCCAGAAGTCACCGCCTCAGAGATTCAGGCTACCGCCACCTCCAGACTGTTTAATGAACGACAGGAGCCGATTACCGTGCATTACCGCTTCTTCTGGTATGACGCGAGAGGCCTGGAAATGCACCCGCTGGAGCCGGCCCGGAGTATCACGGTGCCTGCGCATTCATTTGTCACCTTGTACGGTAGCGCGAATATTTTGGGGGCGCATAAAGCCCGCCTGTATCTTTATCTGTAAGGGGTAATTGTAATGATTAAAATGTGTCGCTATGCGTTAATCACAGCACTGGCGATATTCCTTGCCGGGTGCGTGGGGCAACGTCAAGAGCCCGCTCCCGTTGAGGAGGCGCAGCCGAAGCCAACGCAGCCCGCGCAGCCGCAGCCGACGGTGCCAACCGTGCCAACGGTGCCTACCATTCCGGAGCAGCCGGGACCGATTGAGCACGAGCAGCAGCCGGCACAGCCAGCGCCGCGCGTGCGTCATTATGACTGGAATGCGGCAGTTCAGCCGATGGTCGGGCAAATGCTGCAGGCCGGTGGCGTCAATGCGGGGAGTATTCTGCTGGTAGACAGCGTGAATAACCGCACGAACGGTACGCTGAACGCAGGAGACGCCACCGCGGCGCTGCGTAATGCCCTGAGCGGGAACGGCAAGTTTACCCTGGTGTCTGCCCAGCAGCTGGGCGTTGCAAAACAACAGCTGGGTTTATCGCCGCAGGATAGCCTTGGCAGCCGCAGCAAAGCGATGGGGATTGCCCGCACCGTGGGTGCCCAGTACGTTCTGTACTCAAACGCGACCGGCAACGTTAATTCTCCTGAGCTGAAAATGCAGCTGATGCTGGTGCAAACCGGCGAGATTATTTGGTCAGGTAAAGGTGCCGTTCAGCAACAGTAAACTGACGCGCGATGAAGTGTTGTCGCGCTTTTTCCCCCGCTATTCACCTGTCGCCAGCGAAGACCATAATGGCCTGAGCGGCGGCAGCTGTATTATCAGCGACGGAGTCCGGCGGCTGGTGTTACGCCAGCCGCACGACCCCGGCGCGCCAGCTCGCGAATTCCTCCGCCAGTACCGCACCTTGTCTCGCCTGCCGGCGACCGTCGTCCCCGCGCCGCTTTTCTATTCGCCATGCTGGATAGGGGTGGAATATTGCGACGGCGAGATGAAAAGCACTCTCCCGGAGTGCCCGCAGCTGGCAGGGTTATTGTATCATCTGCACCAACAGCCGCGTCTGGGCTGGCGCGTTGCGCTGGCGCCGCTACTTGAACGGTACTGGCAAACGTGTGATGACGCGCGGCGAACGCCGCTCTGGCTGCGCTGGCATAAGCGTTTGTTACAGCGCGGCGAGCCTCGCCCTTTGCGTCTGGCGCCGTTACATATGGACGTGCATGCCGGCAATATCGTCCACACGAAAGCGGGAGCGCGGCTGATTGACTGGGAATATGCAGGCGATGGCGACATAGCGCTGGAGCTGGCCGCGGTGTGGATTGCGCCAACGGACCAGCGTCAGCTGGTGATGGAATATGCCCGGCTGGCGCGCATTGATGAGCGGCAGCTGTGGCGACAGGTACAACGCTGGCGTCCGTGGGTGATATTGTTGATGGCGGGCTGGTATGAACGCCGTTGGCAGCAGACCGGCGACCGGCAATTTATCACGCTGGCAGATGAAACATGGTGTCAGTTAGACAAAGAATGAAAAGAATAAGAGAGGTCAGTGTGGGTCCGGTAATGTTGGATGTCGAAGGTTTTGGACTGGATGCGGAAGAGCGTGAGATCCTCGCGCACCCGCTGGTTGGCGGGCTGATTCTATTCACGCGCAACTATCACGATCCGGCGCAGCTGCGGGAGCTGGTACGCCAGATCCGCGAGGCTTCGCGTAATCATCTGGTGGTGGCCGTCGATCAGGAAGGCGGGCGCGTGCAGCGCTTTCGCGAGGGGTTTACCCGCCTGCCGGCCGCTCAATCTTTTGCGGCGCTGCTGGGAATGGAAGAGGGTGGCGCGCTGGCGGCGCAGGCCGGCTGGCTGATGGCCAGCGAAATGATCGCGATGGATATTGATATTAGCTTTGCCCCGGTGCTTGATGTCGGGCACATCAGTGCGGCGATTGGTGAACGCGCCTACCATGACGATCCGGAGAAAGCGCTGGCCATTGCCCGCCACTTTATTGACGGCATGCACGAGGCGGGAATGAAAACCACCGGGAAACACTTCCCTGGCCACGGCGCTGTGACCGCAGATTCGCACAAAGAGACGCCGCGCGATCCGCGCGCTGAAGCCGACATTCGGGCCAGAGATATGGCGGTATTTCGCACGCTGGTGGCGGAGAACCGCCTCGACGCGATTATGCCTGCTCACGTTATCTACAGCGACGTGGACCCGCGTCCGGCCAGCGGCTCTGCGCACTGGCTGAAGACGGTGCTGCGCGGTGAGTTAGGCTTCGACGGGGTGATTTTTTCTGATGACCTGTCGATGGAAGGGGCGGCAATCATGGGCAGCTATGCCGAACGCGGTCAGGCATCGCTGGATGCAGGTTGCGATATGATCCTGGTCTGCAATAATCGTAAGGGTGCGGTCAGCGTTCTGGATAACCTGTCGCCGATCAAAGCAGAGCGTGTTACGAAATTGTATCATAAAGGTTCATTTACCCGTCAAGAGTTAAGGGATTCTGCCCGTTGGAAGACGGTTAATGCGCAGCTGGAACAGCTCCACGCGCGTTGGCAAGAGGCGAAGTCTGCGTAATTGACCTGAAGTCTGGTGAGGATGCGATGATTATCTATTTACACGGTTTTGACTCAAACAGTCCCGGCAACCATGAGAAGGTGCTACAGCTACAGTTTATCGATCCCGATGTGCGCCTGATAAGCTACAGCACGCGGCATCCAAAGCATGATATGCAGCACCTGTTGAAAGAAGTCGATAAAATGCTGCAGCTCAATACCGACGATCGGCCGTTGATTTGCGGCGTCGGCCTGGGCGGCTACTGGGCGGAACGGATCGGTTTCCTTTGCGATGTCCGCCAGGCCGTTTTTAACCCCAATCTGTTTCCCGCTGAAAACATGGAAGGCAAGATTGACAGGCCTGAAGAGTATGCCGATATCGGGACGAAATGCGTCAATAACTTCCGCGAAAAAAATCGCGATCGTTGTCTGGTGATACTCTCCCGACAGGACGAAGCGCTTAACAGCCAGCGTTCAGCCGACCTTCTGCATCACTTCTATGAAATCATCTGGGATAACGAGCAGACCCACAAATTCAAGAACATCTCGCCGCACCTGCAGCGGATAAAAGCCTTTAAGACGCTAGGCTAATCTCCTCCCTCCGACCCGCCGTATGTCAATACGGCGGGTTTTTTTATGCCAACTGTGATTGCCTGGCTAAAAAATATGCGGTAAAACTTGATGCATATCAATTTTGGTATGACCAATGACCCGTTCATGTTATTCTCAATTTCGCTGAATGGTTTCACTGCTGTAACTTGTTGTTAAATAAGAGCTATTTATATAACTTTTAATTAACAATTGGTTAATATTTTTAGGGGGTCTCGTGACTACACCATTGAAAAAAATCGTAATCGTAGGTGGCGGTGCCGGTGGACTGGAACTGGCTACTCAGCTGGGTAGAAAGCTGGGGCGTAACAAAAAAGCGAAAATCACGCTGGTGGATCGTAATCACAGCCATCTGTGGAAACCGTTGCTGCATGAAGTGGCTACCGGTTCGCTCGATGAAGGTGTGGATGCGCTGAGCTATCTGGCCCATGCCCGTAACCACGGTTTCCAGTTCCAGCTGGGTTCAGTGGCCGACATTAATCGTGAAGCCAAAACCATTACCTTGTCCGAACTGCGTGACGAGAAGGGTGAACTGCTGGTGGCGGAACGTAAGCTGCCGTATGACACGCTGGTGATGGCGCTGGGCAGTACCTCTAACGACTTTAATACCCCAGGCGTCAAAGAAAACTGCATTTTCCTTGATAACCCACATCAGGCGCGCCGTTTCCACCAGGAAATGCTGAACCTGTTCCTGAAATATTCAGCCAACCTGGGCGCCAGCGGCAAAGTAAATATTGCTATTGTTGGCGGTGGTGCGACCGGCGTTGAGCTCTCTGCTGAACTGCATAATGCGGTGAAACAGCTGCACAGCTACGGTTATAAAGGGCTGACTAATGAAGCGCTGAACGTGACCCTGGTCGAAGCGGGTGAGCGTATTCTGCCTGCGCTGCCGCCGCGTATTTCCGGTGCCGCCCACAGCGAGCTGACGAAGCTTGGCGTGCGTGTCCTGACGAAAACCATGGTGACCAGCGCCGATGCCAACGGTCTGCACACCAAAGACGGCGAGTTCATCGATGCCGATCTGATGGTCTGGGCGGCGGGGATCAAAGCGCCTGACTTTATGAAAGAGATTGGCGGTCTGGAAACTAACCGCATTAACCAGTTGGTGGTTCAGCCCACGCTGCAAACGACGCTCGACCCGGATATTTATGCGATCGGCGACTGCGCGTCCTGTGCACGTCCGGAAGGCGGATTTGTGCCACCGCGCGCCCAGGCCGCCCATCAGATGGCGAGCTGTGCGTTGAATAATATTCTGGCGCAGATGAAAGACAAACCGCTGAAATCCTACGTCTATAAAGATCACGGCTCGCTGGTATCGCTGTCCAACTATTCGACCGTGGGTAGCCTGATGGGCAACCTGATGCGGGGTTCTATGATGGTCGAAGGGCGTATTGCGCGTTTCGTTTACATCTCCCTGTACCGCATGCACCAGATTGCGCTGCATGGCTACTGCAAAACCGGTCTGATGATGCTGGTCGGGCGAATCAACCGTATCATTCGTCCTCGTCTTAAGCTGCACTAATGTCCTGAATCATCAGTGTCCGGGCAGGCCTCCTGGCCTGTCCGGACCTGTTACCCGGCGAAGCGTCGATGCGCCGGGTTATTTCCAGAATATCCTCCTGCTTTGTTCGCTAT
Organism: Klebsiella sp. I138; assembly: GCF_051131765.1. Taxonomy (NCBI): domain Bacteria; kingdom Pseudomonadati; phylum Pseudomonadota; class Gammaproteobacteria; order Enterobacterales; family Enterobacteriaceae; genus Klebsiella; species Klebsiella sp. I138. The sequence continues at coordinate 2,009,544 of NZ_CP180447.1, read as the reverse complement.
AACGTCTCAGATTCCTCTGAATCCGCTCGGTTTGCCGCTTACTGCCGCATTTTTCATCCGCTTTCTGATTTGCAAGGTCCCCGGGTCGATCGCAAAATTGAATTATCAGCAACAAGGGAGGATACCCCGTGAATAAATCAATGTTGGCGGGTATAGGGATTGGCGTGGCTGCCGCGCTGGGCGTTGCAGCTGTCGCTGGTCTGAACGTGCTCGATCGTGGCCCGCAATATGCGCAAGTGGTGTCCAGCACACCGATAAAAGAGACGGTAAAAACCCCGCGTCAGGAATGCCGTAACGTCACCGTAACCCATCGTCGCCCGGTGCAGGATGAAAACCGCATCGCCGGCTCCGTCCTCGGCGCCGTTGCCGGTGGGGTCATTGGCCATCAGTTTGGCGGCGGTCGTGGTCGCAGCGTAGCTACCGTGGTGGGTGCGCTGGGCGGCGGTTATGCCGGCAATCAGGTTCAGGGGGCGATGCAGGAAGGGGATACCTACACCACCACGCAGCAGCGTTGCAAAACGGTGTACGACAAGTCGGATAAAATGCTGGGCTACGATGTGACTTATAAAATCGGCGGGCAGCAGGGCAAAATCCGAATGGAACACGATCCTGGTACGCAAATACCGCTGGATAGCAACGGCCAGCTGGTCCTGAGCAACAAAGCGTAATAAGCGTCAATGTTTATTAGCCCCTCATCCACTCTGGCTGAGGGGCTTTTTTATCAGAAGCTCACGGCATAGTTCAGGCCGAAGGTACGACCACGTCCTTTGTATTCATACAGTGAACTGCTGCCGTAGGTCGGGCTGTAAAGCAGCGGAGCGCGCTGTCCCCAGATGGTGACGTAGTCTTCGTTCAGCAGGTTCTCAATGCTGAAGGTCAGTTTACCCACCGGGAGCGCATAGCTGCCGATAAAGTCGACGGTGTTATAGCCGTCGAGCTTATTCCCACTGGCATCGCTCAGGTCGAACACCTGCTGAGTCTGCACGCGCAGTGACCACGGATCCGGCGCCCAGCCGACCCAGGCGGTGGCTTTTGACGGTGAAGCGAGGGTCACATCCCATTTCTGCCAGCTGCCGTCACTTTTCACCTGGGATTTAAGCACGTTGAAGTTCGCACCGGTGCTCCAGTCACTTTCCGGGAAGAAGTAATCCACTGCCCCTTCCACGCCGTAAATACGGCGCTTGTCAGATTGCACATCGATAGTCATATCGGTGCGGTTCACAACGATGGTTTTGTCCGAGGTTGAATAATAAGCTGCCAGCTGGGTACGCAGGTTATCGCCGGTGTAACGCCAGCCCAGCTCGTAGGAGTTGACTTTGATCCCCTGCAGCGGCGAATCGCCTACGTTGACGCTCGACAGCAGCGGATAGTTACCGTTGACCGCCGCGCCGTATTTGCCGATACCGTAGTATTTCCCCGGATCCGGCAGCTCGACGCCCTGCGAAAAGTTAAACCAGGTCTGCTGGCGGTCGGTGAGGTGGGCGACAATCCCGGCATTAAACAGGAAGTTATCATAGTCAGTTTTGCCACCAGGGATAGCATCGGCTGAGCTGACCTTGCCGTTGGCAACGTCCTGCTGTTGGGCGTAGCCGACGAAATCATCCACCCGGTTTTCTGTCCACTGGTAGCGCACGCCGCCGCTCAGGGTGAAGATATCATTCAGGTCATAACTGGTTTGTAAAAATGGCGCCAGGTTCGTGATGCTGTAGCCCGGATAGCGTCCCGTCGTATAAATCGCGTCATTGTGCAGGCCGCCTGAAGCCATCGAGGTGCCAAGATCGAAGAACATCTGGTTGGCGTTAAACGTCTCGTGGTCGGCATCCAGTCCCCAGGTGAGATCCCAGCCGTCAAGCGGTTGGCTGTTGAGGGTAATTTTCGCCCCGTACTGATCGGTATCCTGTTTGGATGAAGAGAAGCTGCTAACCTGGCCTTTGGAGAGCGTCGGGAAGGGATAAAAAGTCAGCGATTCATCGCGATAATAGATCTGGCTGACCAGGTTCTGGCCATAAAAGTCGGCATCGGAGTATTGCAGGCTAATCAGGTGACGTTCGGTGCCGGGAACGCGGTCTGAATCCAGTCCGTCGGTGGTGTAGGCTTTACCGTTCCCGGTGACGGCGGACATATTTTTGCCCAGATACAGGCCGTAATCATCGCCCTGGCTTTTATAATATTGCGTCACCAGCTGCAGCTGGCGATTCTCGTCAATATTGATAGTGCCAGTACCCATGACGTCGAGGCGGTCAGAGTGCTGCAGGCCGGTCTGGGTATTATCAAGAATCAGGGCATCGTTATTGCCATCGTACCAGCCGCCGAAGCGCTGATAAGCCACCGATAACCGCCCGGAGGCGTGGTCGGTTCCGCCGCTCACGGCTGCCGCTACGCGCTCATCGTGGTCGTTGCTGTTGGCAAATCCGCTTTTACCGCCTAATTCCAGGTCAACCTGACGTTCCTGCTGCCCTTTTTTGGTCACAATATTAATCAGGCCACCGGTACTGCCGCCACCGTACAGCGAGGTGGCACCAGAAATCACTTCAATGTGTTCAATATTGAATGGGTCTATGGAATCGAGCTGGCGGCTGTCGGTACGGGATGAATTGAGGCGCACGCCGTCAATCAGTACCACGATGGCCCGGCCGCGCATGTTCATACCGTAGTTGGTGCGTCCCTGGCTACTCACATCAATACCCGGAATCAGTTGGGCCAGAACGTCCTTAAATTCTTTCCCGCCCTGAACCTGCTGTTCTATCTCCTGACCTTCGATAACCCAGGTCGTTTGCGCCATTTCGGCGACGGTACGGTGGTTACGGTTGGCGCTAACGATAATGTTTTCTTCATCCGCCTGCGCGCCAAGGACGGGCAGGGCAGTGGCCAGCAGCAGTGGGTTGAGTACCCAGAGACGCTTGTTCATTCGCATTCCTTTTATGAGTTAACTGCAATTATGTTGTTTTTAGATTTCGATGCGGGCGCACCGATTGTTACAAGTAGAAATAAGCAGAAAAACTTAAAGGCGAATTTTGCACGTAGTGATTATTGTTATCAATATCATTTACAACTTAATTGACACGTAACAATGTGAAAACATTAATAAAGATGGGGTTAAATCAGAAGGAAGGGCGAAAACCCGGTGGCGATCGTCACCGGGTAAAAAGCGGGTTAGTGCTGGAGGATTTGTGGCCACAGCCGCAGAGTGGTATCGGCAATTTGCATCAGTTTTGTGAAGTCGGCCCCTTCACGTGCGCTGATGGACATACCTTGCAGCACGCAGTTTAAAAACTGGGCCAGCTGTCGTACATCGCCGTCTGCCGGTAGCTCGCCGCGGAGCTGGCGCTGCTGCAGGAACTGCGTCAGCGTTTTTTCCTGCATCGCGTGGCGCGACTTAATGGTATTGGCGATAGCGGTGGACGAAGCCGCCAGCGCCGCCGAGGTGTTGATCATAAAGCAGCCTGCCGGCGTATCTTTACTGGTAAAACAGGTGGCAATGGCGGTGAAATAGTCCCGCAGAGCCTGATCGACGGATTTATCCTCGGCAAACAGCAGCGTTTCGTGTCGGGCTGCAAAACGTGAAATATAGCGATCCAGAACCGCGCGAAATAATCCTTCTTTATTGACGAACTCAGCGTACAGCGTCGGTGCTTTTGCGCCGGTCGCCTCCACCAAATCGGCAAGAGAAGTTGCCTCGTAGCCGTGCTGCCAGAAAAGTGCCATGGCCTTATCCAGCGCCGCTTCCTTGTCGAACACTTTGGGTCGGCCACGGCTTTTTTTTGTGCAACTTTGAACGTCAGTTGTCATGATGCCGCTGTACCTATGTTGGTTTGTTGAAGCGACATTATAAAAATAAACCTTACAACCTTCCAGCGCTGAACCCGCAAAAATAAATAATTCATATATGTATGAATTTTAAGTTGTTTATAAATAAATAAACGATCGTTATAAAAATTCATTGACGTGTGATATAGGTCACATTATTATTTACCTATCGATCGTTAAGTTAATTCTTGCGACCCTACTAAAAAAATCATCTGCATAGGTATAATAATCATGAAAAACATCAAAACACTGACGCTTGCCGCCGTCCTGAGCTCTCTTTCTTTCGCAAGTTTTGCCGCTGTTGAAGTGCAGTCCACTCCAGCAGGCCAGCATAAAATCGGTACCGTTTCTGCCTCCGCCGGGACAAACCTGGGCTCTCTGGAAGACCAGCTGGCACAGAAAGCGGAAGAAATGGGCGCCAGCTCCTTCCGTATCACTTCGGTAACGGGTCCGAACACCCTGCACGGTACCGCGGTTATCTACAAATAAGTTTCGTTTTACCCCTGTCATGCCACTGACAAAGCGCGACCTGACCCATTTATCAGGACGCGAGCAGTAAGCAGTATGCTATTCCCTGTTTTGCCACAAGCGTGACGCGGTTTTCACCCCTTAATGAAACCGCGAAGCGTGTACCATCGCTTTACCCTGTTTGTGTACGTCCAATAAAAAACCGCCTCAAAGGGCGGTTTTTTTATTCATGCCAGCAAGCGCTTACAATGAGTGTTCGTCAGCATTGTGATGACGGGTAACATCAACCGGCATACCTGAACGCATTTCTGTCGCATGATTCATCACCGCCTGGTCGGTCAGCGATGCCTGCTTAAATGCCGCCATCTCGCTGTTCAGTACTATCGGCAATGTCTGCGGATCGTCATTCAAATGTTTGGACAACGGCTGATGAATTTCCACCAGACGCGTTCCGTCCGGTTCAACGGAGGCTTTAATCGGGGTGTTGATAATATTGACTTTAGTCCCTGGGGTAATGGTGTTAAACAGGGTTTTGATGTCATCGTCACGCAGGCGGATACAGCCGGAGCTCACGCGCATACCGATGCCAAAATCGGCATTGGTGCCATGCAGTAGATAGACCCCGCCGTAGGCCGCGAGGCGAATGGCGTGGTGACCCATTGGGTTATCCGGCCCGGCAGGTACCACGCCAGGGAGTTCGATCCCCATCGCTTTATACCGCGCGCGAATATTGGCCGTTGGCGTCCAGGTTGGGTTCGCACGTTTGTCGGAAACGGTGGTGATCATCGTTGGTGTGAGCGTGTCTCCACCCAACTGACCGATGCCAATCGGGTAGACGGTGACCTCACTTTTACCCGGCGGATAATAGTACAGACGTAGCTCGGCGAGGTTAATCACCAGACCTTCGCGCGGAGCTTCCGGCAGCAGCATCTGGAGCGGAATAGTCAGTACGCTGCCGGCACGCGGAACGTAAGGATCGACCCCGGGGTTCGCCTGAAGCAATGCCAGAAAGCCGACATTGTATTTTTTAGCGATAGCCTCCAGTGAACCGCCGTTGTTCTGTACGACGTGAAACTGATTTTGCCCGATGACGCGGCTGCCGGGAGGCGGTAAGGGCCAGGTGTTGGCGCGAGCAGGAAGCGACAGCACGGCCGCAATGGCCGCCATTGTCAGCCACAGAGAGAAACGCGATTTGAAAATAGTCATAATAAATAAGTGGTTATTTTTTATGAGGAAACAGACGAGGATTATCGCGCGAGTGTCTGTGGGGAAACCCTGGTGAATTGCAAAATATTTGTAAAGTTTACCGAATGTGTCGGCGGCAAAACCTGACGGACACGGATACGGTGGCTGGCACCGTATCCGTGCCGCGATTATGCGGCGGCGTTCTCTTCTAACTGACGCATAAACTGGCGAACCCATTCCATACGGGTTTTACGATCGCCAAGCTCCTGCATAAACTTCAGGCGCGTCGGGCCGTCCAGACGGAAATGCTGAGGCTGTTTTTGCAACAGGCCAATCAGCCACACCGGATTGACGTTGTTCTTTTCATTAAACTCAATCACGCCGCCTTTATCATTCCCTTCCAGCTTACGGATCCCCAGCTTCTGCGCCTGCTGGCGCAAGCGGGCGATATCGAGGAGGTTTCTTGCCGCATCCGGCAGCGGGCCGAAGCGGTCAATCAGCTCAACTTTAATCTCGTCCAGATCGTGCTCATTCTTCGCGCTGGCAATTCGCTTGTAGAATGAGAGGCGAGTATTCACATCCGGGATAAAGTCGTCCGGCAACAGCGAGGGCATACGCAGCTCAACTTCAGTTTGCTGGCTGGTAAGGTCCTCAAGCGAAGGCTCACGCCCGGCTTTCAGCGCATCGACGGCATTCTCCAGAAGCTCCATATAGAGCGAAAAGCCGATAGTGGTCATCTGCCCGCTCTGGTCCTCGCCCAGCAGCTCGCCCGCGCCGCGGATTTCCAGGTCATGGGTGGCCAGCGCGAAACCGGCGCCGAGATCCTCCAGCGAGGCAATGGCTTCCAGACGCTTTTGCGCATCGGTGGTCATCGCCTTCGGATGTGGCGTCAACAGCCATGCATAGGCCTGATGATGCGACCGGCCGACGCGTCCGCGCAGCTGATGCAGCTGAGCCAGCCCGAAATGGTCCGCGCGCTCGATGATAATGGTATTGGCGGTCGGGATATCGATCCCGGTCTCAATAATGGTGGTACAAACCAGCACGTTAAAACGCTGGTGGTGGAAATCATTCATCACCCGTTCGAGCTCGCGTTCGCGCATCTGCCCGTGGCCGATTGCAATTCGCGCCTCCGGCACCAGCTCCGCCAGACGATCCGCTGCTTTCTGGATGTTTTCTACATCGTTATAGAGGTAGTAGACCTGGCCACCGCGCAGGACTTCACGCAGGATAGCCTCGCGAACCACCAGTGAGTCATATTCCCGAACGAAGGTTTTTACCGCCAGACGGCGGGCAGGCGGCGTCGCGATAATGGACAGATCGCGCATGCCGCTCATGGCCATATTCAACGTGCGCGGAATCGGCGTGGCGGTCAGCGTCAGAATATCAACATCGGCGCGCATCGCTTTGATACGCTCCTTGTGGCGAACGCCAAAGCGGTGCTCCTCATCGACGATCAGCAGCCCAAGATCGCGCAGTTTGACTTCGCTTTGCAGCAGCTTATGCGTCCCGATAAGAATATCGATTTTGCCCTCAGCGGCCTGTTCAAGAATCTGCGCCTGCTCTTTGGCGCTGCGAAAGCGCGACAGCATTTCGATGCGTACCGGCCAGTTGGCAAAGCGGTCACAGAAGTTGTCGAAGTGCTGTTGAGCGAGCAGGGTGGTCGGCACCAGGACGGCGACCTGTTTGTGGTTCTCGACAGCCAGAAAGGCGGCGCGCATTGCCACTTCGGTTTTACCGAAGCCGACGTCGCCGCAGACCAGACGATCCATGGCCAGCGGTTGGCACATATCGCTGAGGACGGCGTTAATCGCCTGTGCCTGATCCGGCGTGGTTTCAAAGGGGAAACTGTCGCAAAACAGCTGATATTGTTCGCGATCGTGCTTAAAGGCAAAGCCTGATTTCGCCGCGCGCTGGGCGTAAATATCGAGCAGCTCCGCCGCCACATCGCGCACTTTTTCCGCCGCTTTCTGCCGTGCACGCGCCCAGGCATCGCCGCCGAGTTTGTGTAGCGGGGCGCTCTCTTCCGCGCCGCCGGCGTAGCGGCTAATCAGGTGTAACGATGACACTGGAACGTACAGTTTGGCATCGTTGGCGTAGATGAGCATCAGATACTCAGCGGTGATCCCTCCTGCTTCCAGGGTGGTCATCCCGGCATAGCGGCCAACGCCGTGCTCGAGGTGCACCACCGGCTGGCCTTCATGTAGCTCTGCCAGGTTGCGGATTAAGGTATCGGGGTTAATCGTGCGCCGCGAATCCTGACGGCGACGTGCGACGCGCTCGCCCAGCAGATCGCTTTCGCAAATCAACGCGAGGTTATGCTGGCTATCGATAAACCCGTGTTCGGCCGCGCCAATCATTAAGTAGCGGCCATTACCGGTCGCGTCTTGCAGGCGCAGAATATGTTTCGGCGCAATTTTGATGCGGGCCAGCACTTCGCCTAGCGCTTCGCGGCGGCCTTCGCTCTCGACTGAAAAAATAACCGGGCCATCAAAGGCTTCGAGAAAACGGCGCAGATTATCCAGCGGCGCTTTGTTCTGCGCCTGAATGGAGAGATCCGGCAGCTTCTGATAGCCGAGGTTGGTATTGGCGGCCTTCTCTGCCAGACGCTCTGTTTTTAACTGGATGCGCGGCCATTTTTTCAGCTCGCTGAACAGCTCATCGATCCGCAGCCAGAGTTGTTCCGGCGGCAGGAGCGGACGCATCGGGTCGATGCCGCGACTCTCGAAGCGGGCGCGGGTTTCGTTTTGAAAACGCTCGGCGCTGGCTTCCAGATCGCCGGTATTGACGATCAGGGCGTTAGCCGGGAAGTAGCTGAACAGCGGCGGCAGCGGCTCATTGAAAAACAGCGGCTGCCAGTATTCGATGCCGGTTGGCAATGTGCCCTTGCTGACCTGCTGATAAATATGTTCGGCGTCGCGCTTGACCTCGAATCGATCGCGCCACTGGCTACGAAACAGTTCGATAGCGGTCTGATCGGTCGGGAATTCATGAGCGGGCAGCAGGTTAATGGCGGCCACTTCTTCCAGCGTACGCTGGCTATCGACATCGAACAGACGCAGGCTGTCGATTTCATCATCGAAGAAGTCGAGACGGTAGGGCTGCTCACTGCCCATCGGGAACAGGTCGAGCAGGGCGCCGCGGGTGGCATATTCACCGTGCTCCATCACCTGATCCACGTGGCGATAGCCGGCGCTATCCAGCTGCGTGCGCAGACCGTCACGTGACAACCGCTGGCCCTTTTTCATTACCAGCGCGTGCCCGTGGAGGAAGCTGTGCGGACAGACGCGCTGCATCAGCGTACTCACCGGGACGATCAGCACGCCGCGCTGCATGGTCGGTAACTGGTAGAGGGTAGCGAGACGGGAAGAGATAATGTCCTGATGCGGAGAGAAGCTATCGTAGGGCAGCGTTTCCCAGTCCGCCAGACCGATCACCATACTGTCGGTAAACTGTCGAATTTCATCATTCAGGCGCAGGGCATTTTGCATATCGGGGGCGACGAGTATGACCGGCCCACCGTGGCGCTCGGCCATTTCGGCCACCAGCGTAGCGCACGCCGCGCCGGTTAACTCGCCGAGATGCCGCTGATCGCCGGGCTTGACCGGCAGTGTGTATCGATATTGTTGAGGCATAGCTGTTATCAGGATCCCTTCGTGATTCGCTCTATGTATATACCCTAAATATGTCGAGTCGCAGGACAAAAACACCGTAGGCGTTTTTGAACAGCGCTTGCGCTGGCCCCGAAGGGGCGAGGCCGTAGGCCAGGTCATGCGGCAAGTGAGCGAGTCCCGATGAGCTTACGCGGGTAAGTGATTCGGGTGAACGAGCATCGCCAATGCACATGCAGCTTGATGTATGACGGGTATATAAGGGCAAACTGCTAATATTCAATGTCGATGATTATCCGCGATTGACCCGCATTCGCCAACCTGATTGACGGCAGGAGAGGCCGCCATGGTGAAAGATTCTGATAGATAAGCGCTGACTAATCAAATATCCACTTGATTTATCTTTACTTTTTTCTTATTCCGCGACAAAAACTTACCGTTTCAGTGATTTACGCGTTGTGCTATGCCATATATACTCGTGCATCGGCTATCAGCAACCAGATGGATTACATGTATCAACCTGCCGCACTCTTTATCGGCCTTCGCTACATGCGTGGGCGCGCAGCCGACCGCTTCGGTCGTTTCGTCTCCTGGCTTTCAACCATAGGCATTACGCTTGGCGTGATGGCGCTGGTTACCGTGCTTTCGGTCATGAACGGCTTCGAGCGCGAGCTGCAGAACAACATCCTGGGGCTCATGCCGCAGGCCATTCTTAGCGCCCAGCAGGGCTCAGTGAACCCGCAACAGCTGCCGGAAAGCGCCGTGAAATTGCAGGGTGTCACCCGCGTGGCGCCGCTCACTACCGGCGATGTGGTGCTGCAAAGCGCCCGCAGCGTCGCGGTTGGCGTGATGCTGGGTATTGACCCGGCGCAAAACGATCCGCTCACGCCGTATCTCGTTAACGTAAAGCAAAGCGATCTCCAGGCCGGGAAATATAACGTCATTCTAGGCGAACAGCTGGCCGGCCAGTTAGGGGTTAACCGCGGCGATCAGATTCGCGTTATGGTGCCTTCCGCCAGTCAGTTCACCCCGATGGGCCGCGTGCCGAGCCAACGACTGTTTAACGTTATTGGTACTTTTGCGGCCAATAGCGAAGTGGACGGCTATCAGATGTTGACGAATATCGACGATGCCTCGCGCCTGATGCGCTATCCGCTGGGTAATATTACCGGCTGGCGTCTGTGGCTCAGCCAACCGTTGCAGGTGGATACCCTCAGCCAGCAGGTGCTACCCCAGGGAACGAAGTGGCAGGACTGGCGCGAGCGTAAAGGCGAGCTGTTCCAGGCCGTGCGCATGGAAAAAAATATGATGGGCCTGCTGTTGAGCCTGATCGTGGCCGTGGCGGCGTTTAACATTATTACGTCGCTGGGAATGATGGTTATGGAAAAACAGGGCGAAGTGGCGATTTTACAAACGCTGGGGCTGACGCCGCGGCAGATTATGCTGGTCTTTATGGTTCAGGGGGCCAGCGCCGGGATAGTCGGTGCGCTGCTCGGTGCCGTGCTTGGCGTGCTGCTTGCCAGCCAGTTAAATAATTTAATGCCGATTATCGGAGCGTTCCTTGACGGCGCTGCGCTGCCGGTCGCAATCGAGCCTTTGCAGGTGACGATTATCGCCCTGGTGGCCATGGTGCTGGCTTTGTTATCAACGTTGTATCCTTCCTGGCGCGCTGCCGCCACTCAACCCGCTGAGGCTTTACGTTATGAATAAGATCCTGCTGCAATGCGACAATCTGTGCAAACGCTATCAGGAAGGCAATGTGCAAACCGACGTCTTGCACAATGTCAGCTTCAGCATCGAGGAAGGGGAGATGATGGCGATTGTCGGTACCTCCGGTTCCGGGAAAAGTACGCTGCTGCATCTGCTCGGCGGGCTGGATACGCCGACCTCCGGCGAGGTGATTTTCTCCGGGCAGTCGATGAGCCGGCTTTCTGCCGCCGCACGTGCCGACCTGCGCAACCGCGAACTGGGCTTTATCTACCAGTTTCACCACCTGCTGCCGGATTTTACCGCCCTCGAAAACGTGGCAATGCCGCTGCTGATTGGCAAACAGAAAGCGTCGGATATTGAACGTCAGGCGAAGGCAATGCTGCATGCGGTGGGACTTGAACACCGGAGCAACCACCGCCCGTCAGAACTTTCCGGCGGCGAACGCCAGCGCGTGGCGATTGCCCGTGCGCTGGTTAACAAGCCGCGCCTGGTGCTGGCGGATGAACCGACCGGTAACCTCGATGCCCGCAATGCCGACAGTATTTTCGAGCTGCTGGGGGAACTGAATGTTGCCCAGCGCACCGCTTTTCTGGTGGTGACCCACGACCTGCAGCTGGCAAAACGTATGAACCGCCAGCTGGAGATGCGTGATGGCCATCTGAATGCGGAACTGACCCTGATGGGGGCCAGGTAATGACTTCTCCGTTATCGTTATTGCTTGCTCTGCGTTTTAGCCGCGGACGGCGGCGCGGCGGCATGGTGTCGCTGATCTCGGTGATTTCAACGATCGGTATTGCACTCGGGGTTGCGGTATTAATCGTCGGCCTCAGCGCGATGAATGGTTTTGAACGTGAGCTGAATAACCGCATTCTGGCCGTGGTTCCGCATGGTGAAATCGAGCCGGTGAAACAGCCGTGGAACAACTGGAACGACGCGCTGGCGAAGGTGGAAAAGGTAAAAGGTATCGTTGCTGCGGCACCGTATATTAATTTTACCGGGCTGGTGGAGAGCGGCAGCAACATGCGCGCAATTCAGGTGAAGGGCGTTGATCCGCAGCAGGAAAGCCGCCTGAGCTCGCTGCCTCAGTTTGTACTGAATAACGCCTGGGCTAATTTTAAAGCTGGCGAACAGCAGGTCATTCTGGGCAAAGGGGTTGCAGATGCGCTGCACGTGAAGCAGGGCGACTGGGTTTCTATCATGATCCCTAACTCCGACGCCGAGCATCAGCTGTTGCAACCGAAACGCGTCCGGCTGCATGTCACCGGGATTTTGCAGCTTAGTGGTCAGCTCGATCACAGTTTTGCGATGATCCCGATGGGGGATGCCCAACAGTATCTGGATATGGGTAGCAGCGTGACCGGGATTGCGATTAAAGTCACCGATGTCTTCCACGCTAACACGCTGGTGCGTGATGCCGGCGAGGTGACGAACAGCTACGTTTACATTAAGAGCTGGATCGGGACTTACGGTTATATGTATCGTGATATTCAGATGATCCGCGCCATTATGTACCTCGCGATGGTGCTGGTGATCGGCGTGGCCTGCTTTAACATCGTTTCCACCCTGGTGATGGCGGTGAAAGATAAAAGCAGCGATATTGCGGTACTGCGCACCCTCGGGGCGAAAGACGGCCTGATTCGCGCTATTTTCGTCTGGTATGGTTTGCTTGCCGGTTCGGTCGGGAGCCTGATTGGCGTGGCGATTGGCGTCGTTTCTGCGCTGAATCTGACGTCGATTATCAACGGCCTCGAATACCTGATCGGGCACAAATTCTTGTCCGGCGACATTTATTTTATCGACTTCCTGCCGTCTGAACTGCACTGGCTGGATGTTATTTATGTGCTGGTGACAGCACTGTTGCTGAGTTTGCTGGCCAGCTGGTATCCCGCCCGCCGCGCCAGCCGCATTGACCCGGCGAGGGTGCTGAGTGGCCAGTAATTCAGTGGATTGCGGGGGATGAGCTCGTAGGTCGGGTAAGGCGAAGTCACTACCCGACATTGCGCCCGGTGGTGCTTTGCTTGCGCGGGCCTACAAGAACCTCTGAAATCCACTCTTTACGTCCTGACCTTTTCGGTCAGTAAAGAGGAATGGCTATGTACTACGGATTTGATATTGGCGGCAGTAAGATTGCGTTGGGTGTCTTTGATAAAGAGCGGCGATTGCAGTGGGAAAAACGCGTCGCGACGCCGAAAGAAGGGTATGAAAACTTTCTGCAGGCGGTAGAGGCGCTGGTGCATGAAGCGGACAGCCGCTTTGACTGTCAGGGTTCGGTAGGGATAGGGATTCCGGGAATGCCGGAAACCGCGGACGGCACGCTGTATGCCGCCAATGTCCCTGCCGCCAGCGGCCAGCCGCTGCGCCGCGATCTGAGCACCCGACTCGGGCGTGAAGTTCGTCTGGATAACGACGCCAACTGCTTTGCTCTCTCCGAAGCCTGGGACGATGAATTTACGCAATATCCGCTGGTCATGGGGCTGATTCTCGGTACCGGCGTTGGCGGTGGCCTGGTCCTCAACGGTAAATCAATTACCGGACATAGCTATATTACCGGTGAGTTTGGACATATCCGCCTGCCGGTCGACGCGCTGGAAGTGGTGGGGCGTGATTTTCCGCTCACCCGCTGCGGTTGCGGGCAGCTGGGCTGCATTGAAAACTATCTCTCCGGTCGCGGTTTTGCCTGGCTCTATGAGCACTTCTATCAGCACGCCTTAACCTCCCCCGAAATCGTGGCACTGTGGCAGCAGGGCGACGTGCGGGCGCGTGAGCACGTCGAGCGTTATCTTGACCTGCTGGCCGTGTGCCTGGGTAATATTCTGACCATTGTTGATCCGGATCTGCTGGTGCTTGGCGGAGGATTATCTAACTTTACTGCTATAAGCGAAGGGCTGGCGCAGCGCCTGCCGCGACATTTACTCCCCGTAGCCCGGGTGCCGCGTATTGAACGTGCACGCCATGGCGATGCCGGAGGTATGCGCGGTGCGGCCTTCCTTCATTTGACTCATTAACTACAGGGGTAGCTATGCTGTCGCGCCGCTTACACCGATTGAGCCGTTTTCGTCGTAATAAACGCCGCTTGCGTGAACGTCTTCGCCAGCGGATTTTCTTTAAAGAGGATAAGGCGGCTGTGGAAACAATGGATAAACCCAGGGTTGTGGTCCTGACCGGCGCAGGCATTTCGGCGGAGTCCGGCATTAAAACCTTCCGCGCGGCCGATGGGCTGTGGGAAGAGCACCGGGTGGAAGACGTGGCGACGCCTGAAGGCTTCGCCCGCGATCCTGCGCTGGTGCAGGCGTTTTACAACGCCCGTCGCCGGCAGCTGCAAAGCCCGGAGATTACACCCAATGCGGCCCATCAGGCGTTGGCGCGACTGGAAGCGGTTTTGGGCGATCGTTTTGTGCTGGTCACTCAGAACATCGATAACCTGCACGAACGCGCGGGCAACCAGCGGGTCATTCATATGCACGGTGAGCTGCTGAAGGTGCGTTGTTCGTGGAGCGGGCAGGTGCTGGAGTGGACCGGGGACGTCACGGCGGAGGATAAGTGCCACTGCTGTCAGTTCCCGGCGCCGCTGCGCCCGCACGTGGTCTGGTTTGGGGAGATGCCGCTGGGAATGGATGACATTTACAGCGCGCTGGCCGACGCCGATATTTTTATCGCCATTGGCACTTCCGGGCACGTTTATCCGGCGGCAGGTTTTGTGCACGAAGCCCGTTTGCAAGGGGCGCATACCGTGGAGTTAAACCTGGAACCTAGTCAGGTGGGGAGTGAATTTGCCGAAAAACACTACGGCCTCGCGAGCGAGGTTGTACCGGCGTTCATCGACCAACTGCTGAACGATCTCTGACGGCTAACGCTGTGACTCTTCTGCCAGGTTCTGGTCGACAGAAAGCCAGAGCGGCGCTCTGGAGTACAGAGAAGGCTCTGGCGGAATTTGTGCGCTAGCAGAGAGCGGATGAAAAAGCGGTTGCCTGACCAACTGGCAGGCAACCCGCCTGGTCCCTCGTCGGGCTGCGCGGTTATTGTTTACCCATCGCGTCTTTGCCCATTTTGTCCTTCGACATTGAATCTTTGGCCATGCTGTCTTTGCTCATGGCGTCCTTGCTCATTTTATCCTTCGACATCCCGTCTTTAGACATACACTCTTTTTTCATGCCATCTTTTGTACAGTCGTGAGACATCTTGCCCATGTTATCTTTGGCCATATTATCTTTAGCCATATTATCGGCAGCGTACGCGCCGGACATGCCAAATAATAAAGCAGAGCACATCAGTAAGGTATTAATCTTTTTCATTTTTCAATTCCTTCATGTTTTATGAACAACGGATGATGACGACAACGAATTAGCTACCACCGAACCAGTTATAACCCTGGTCTTCCCAGTAGCCGCCGGGGTAGCGATTGGTCACTTCAATCGACAAAATATGCTTAGGGTTTTTATAGCCCAGCTTTGTCGGGATTCTTAATTTCATCGGAAAACCATATTTACGTGGCAATATCTGGCCATCGTAAGTTAATGCGATAATCGTCTGCGGGTGGAGCGCAGTGGCCATATCAATGCTGGTATAATAATCATCGGCACATTTGAAACTGACGTAACTGGCGTTCAGGTCGGCACCGATACTTTTGAGGAATAATGCAAACGGGACGCCTCCCCATTTACCAATGGCGCTCCATCCTTCCACGCAAATATGTCGGGTGACCTGGCTGACCTGCGCCATTTTATGCAGCTCGGCGAGTGACCATGGGCGCTTGTCAGCGACTAATCCTGCGACTTCAAGGCGATAATTTCTGCCGTCGATCGTCGGTGCCTGATCCTCGCTATAAAATGCGTTAAACGGGAAAGGGCGGGCGATCATGCTGTCGGGATAAACCGGCGCAAGGTTGTTAGCGTTAAATAACCAATGTTGAATGCGATCGTTAAATCGGGACATCTGGCTTAAGGTTTTTTCGACCTCGGCGTTATTGCTGATATCACAACCAGTGAGCAGCATCAGACCGCCAAAGGTTAATCCCTGCTTGATAAAGCGGCGGCGGCCTTCGCAGGACAGCTGTTTCTTGATTTCCCGGCTTGCCTCCTGAACCACAAGCGTCTTATCGGCAGCGGAGAATATATTTTTACGATCGCTCATGATATTTTCCTTAGCGTCCGCGGAGCATGGCGAGTAACGTTTTCGGGACCAGCAACACCATGATCAAATGAATGACGACAAATCCCATCAGGGCGGACATTGCAAAGAAATGAATAAATCGTGCGTTGTCATATCCCCCGAGTAACGCCCGCAGCAGCGGAAACTGAACAGACTTCCAGATAACCAGACCGGATATGGCTAATACCAGACTGTCGAGCATGACAAAGAGATAGGCCAGTTTCTGGACGTTGTTATAATGCCCGGGGTTGTCATGCGTCAGCCGCCCGCGTAGTGCGGAAATAAAATCATCTATTAATCCCCGCGCTGACAGAGGCCAGAATTTTCGTTTTAACCGTCCGCTGCAAATATTCATTAACAGGTAAAAAACGCCGTTGATGCCGAATAACCACATTCCTGTAAAATGCCATTGCAATGCTCCACCGAGCCAACCGCCGAGGGTCAGTACATCCGGAATATCAAAATTAAATAATGGTGATGCGTTATAAATACGCCAGCCGCTGGTCACCATAATTAATATAGAAAACGCATTTAGCCAGTGGCTAACCCGCAGCCACAAAGGATGAATTGTGACGGGTGTAATCTGAAAGGTTGGCCTGTTCATTGTGATATTCCCGGTCATTGCGTTGATTACAGTGTGGACCGAATCTGTTCGCCGATGTATCACGAAAAGTTAAATTAAATGTGATAACTCGCGGTGAGAATGTCGTATAAACTTTCTCTGACTGAGTGCAATAAGTCGGTAGTGATGACGGTAAAAAAATCAGCCGGGTAGTGCATTCCGCCGGCGTGCTAAAAGCCAGCTTCCATCACATTCCCCGCCGTCAGACGATGATTCTTGTGCGTGAACGCTAAATTTTGCACATCTTTTTTGGTTGGTTTCCCGGGTTGTTGCCAGATTTAGTGAGCGTTCGGGCTTACACCGAACCGTGTCACCCACATCACACATCAGCCAGTCGCGGAGTATCAGTCATGCATCAACCGATGATGTATCAGGATTTAACGACCCGAGCGCTCATTGAACATGCTGCGCGGTATCATACCGATACGGAGATTGTTTCGGTCGGGACGTTAGGGGGAAGGGAGTACAGCAACTGGGGGCAGGTGGCTGACAACGCGCAGCGTCTGGCTTCTGCCATGAGCCAACGGGGTTTGCCGACAGGCGCCCGCTGTGGCACGCTGGCGTGGAATAACCGCCGCCATCTGGAGATTTATTTTGGCATCAGTTCCGGCGGGTGGGTGACGCATACGATTAACCCGCGCCTCTCCGCTGAACATCTCGTGTTTATCATCAACGATGCCGCGGACGAGATTTTGTTTTTCGACGCGACCTTCCTGCCGCTTATCTGCGCGCTGCGCCCTCAGTTGCCGACGGTAAAACACTTTGTTCTGCTGGAATCGCGCAGTGAGGATGCGCTCGCCGCACTGGACTCGCTGCTGTTTTTTGATGAGCTGATTACCGAAGGGGACCCGGCGTATCGCTGGCCCGAGGTGAGCGAGAACTCGCCGGCCTCGCTGTGCTACACCTCCGGGACCACGGGGAAACCGAAGGGCGTACTGAATACCCATCGCTCGCTGGTGCTGCACGCGCTGAGCGGCAATCAGCCTGATGCCGCCTGTATTTCGGCGCAGGATACTCTGCTGCCCGTTGTGCCGATGTTCCACGTCAATGCGTGGGGCACGCCTTTTATTGCCGCGATGGTCGGTGCTCGCCTGGTTCTGCCAGGGCCGAATCTTGACGGCGATAGTCTGCTGCGGCTGTTGAGCGAAGAGCAGGTCAGCGTTGCGTTCGGGGTTCCGGTAATCTGGGCCGGTTTGCTTGCCGCGTTGCGTAAATCGGCGATTCGCCTGCCGCACTTTAAACGATCCTTTGTCGGCGGGTCAGCGCTGCCCCCTTCGATGATTGAGGTCTTCCGCCGCGAGTACAATATTGAGCTGATTCATGCCTGGGGGATGACTGAAACCTCGCCCATCGGCACCATCAATACGCCGCTGAAAAAACATAAAGCCTTAACCCCGGAGGCGCAGGACAAACTGGGTCACGGCCAGGGGCGCGTTATTTTCGGGATCGATCTCCGGGTGGTGGATGTTGATGGCCAGCCGCTGGCCCACGACGGCGAAAGTCAGGGTTATCTGCAGGTGCGTGGGCATTGGGTCGTCGCAAATTATTACGGTCGCCCGGATAGGGCGTTGACCGACGACGGCTGGTTCGACACCGGTGATATTGGCACGCTCGATGAGAATGGCTACCTGGTTATCCACGACCGGGCGAAAGATATTATTAAGTCCGGCGGAGAGTGGATCTCGACCGTGGAGCTGGAAAATATTGCGATTGCCCATCCGGCGATCCGCAGTGCGGCGGCGATTGCGGCGCAGCATCCGCGCTGGGATGAGCGTCCGGTACTGCTGTGCGTCAGGGCTGAGGGGGGTGAAATTGAAGAGCCGGAGCTGCTGGCCTGGTATCAAACGCGTGTACCGAAATGGCAGCTTCCGGACAGGATTCTGTTCATCGATGCGCTCCCCGTCAGCGCTACCGGTAAGGTGCTAAAAAACCGGCTGCGGGCCGAGTTCGGTCAGATTCTGATGGGCGATGGACGCGAGGCGGGGTAACCTGGATTCCGGGCGCCTGAAATCTTATGCCCCTTGAGCCAGGGGCATAAGCACTTTGCTTTCTCTGTAAGCGGCAATCAGTAAAAAAACGATGATATAGACACAGCAGATCAACGCAATAGCGCTCATGTACGCGGGGAGCCGGGCGACGTAAATCATGCTGCACGAGAGGATAACCAGAACGATACCAGTATACATAGGATGGGGGAGCCATCTGAAAATACCAGTTCTGATAGCCGATGCGCCAGGTAAATAGTATCCCGCCCAGGTGTGGCGGCGGCCTAAATCATGTTTGCCTTTAATAACCAGTACATTGCCGATCACGGCAATTGCCAGGCACGTCCATTCGACCATGCTGATGGCTGTCACCACGGACAGGCTATAGCCAAAAATAAGGATTGGAATCAGCCACATAAGCCTTAAGAGCTTGATAGCCGCAACAGGAAACAGAGGACGAGCCTCGGCGGGCTGCTTATGCGGAATGATAAAGGCGGTAAATACGACCAGATTAAGCAGCGCCAGAAACAGCCATACCGTCGCCATCATGATTAACCTCGTACCGGGTATTTAGCGGTGTTATGAGGAAAAGTGTAGCTGAGCCACGCAGGGGAAGGGGAAATAAATGGCGGAGCCGAGGCTCCGCCCTACGGAATTAACGGCCCGCTTTTAGCTTCTGATAATACTCTTCATACAGGGTGCTGGCGCTGCCAACGTCGTTTTGCCATTCGCCTTTCGCGATGGTGTCGGCATCCGGATAGAGCGACTTATCATTGGCGACTTCCGGGCTTAGCATTTTGCGCGCGGCGAGGTTCGGCGTCGGATAGCCGATGGTTTCCGCCACCTGTTTTGCCACTTCCGGGCGCAGCAGGAAGTTAATCAACTTCAGCGCCCCGTCGACGTTTTTCGCATTTGCGGGGATGGCCAGGCTATCCATCCAGAAGATACCGCCTTCTTTCGGCCACACTACTTCCAGCGGAGTACCAGCCTGGCGGGCAACGTAGGCCGAACCGTTCCACACCATCCCGAGATTCACTTCGCCTTCCATATACGGGTTTGCCGGGTTGTCGGAGTTAAACGCCGCCACGTTAGGCATCAGTTTCTTCAGCTCGTTGTAGGCGGCTTCAATCTCTTTCGGATCGGTGGTATTGCCTGAGTATCCCAGCTTGCGTAAGGCAATCTGGAAAACTTCACGAGCATCGTCGGTCAGCAGCAGGCTGCTTTTGTATTCCGGTTTCCACAGGTCGGCCCAGCTGGTTACGGTTTTCGGGTCAATAGCATCGCTGTTAACGCCAATGGCCGTCGCGCCCCAGATGTACGGAATGGAATAATCGTTGTTGGGGTCGAACGGCTTGTTCAGCATCTGCGGATCGAGGTTGCTGAAGTTAGTCAGCTTGCTTTTGTCGATCTTCTGCAGCATCCCTTCTTTACGCATCTTGTCGACGAAATAGGTGGAAGGGACCACCAGGTCGTAAGCGCCGTCTTTGTAGGTTTTGAGTTTGGCATACATGGTTTCATTCGACTCATAGGTCGAATAGATAACCTTGATTCCGGTCTCTTTGGTGAACTGTTCCAGCAGGCCCGGCGGTACGTACTCCGTCCAGTTATAGAAATAGAGCGTTTTGCTGTCGTCCGCGTGTGCGGCGCTCATACCGAGTGCCAGAGCACCCGCCGCGAGCAGGTGGCGTGACCATTTATTCATTTTAACGTCCCCTGAGTTTTATCACGTGCAATCAACTGACTGGCGATAACCATCACCAGCGACAGAACCAATAAGATGGTCGCCAGCGCATTCACTTCTGGCGAGACCCCCACTTTAACCATCGAATAGATCTTCAGCGGCAGGATCTCGTAACCCGGACCGGTCACGAACGACGACACCACCACATCATCCATCGACAGCGTAAAACTCAACAGCCACCCTGCGGCCACGGCCGGCAGCGCCAGCGGCAGTATAATTTTACGCAGAATGGTCATCTCGCTGGCACCCAGATCTTTCGCCGCCTCCAGCATCCGCACATCAAAGCCTTTGAGACGCGAATAAACCGTCACCACCACGAAAGGCAGACAGAAGGTGATGTGCGAAAACAGCAGCGACCAGAAGCCCAGCTGAATGCCGATGAGCATAAACAACACCAGCAGGGAAATAGCCATGACGATATCCGGTGACATCATCACGACGAACAGCATCCCACTGACGAAGGGTTTACCGCGAAAACGATAGCGATACAGCGCGACGGCGGTCAGTGAACCGATGAGCGTCGCAAAGGTGGCTGACAGCACCGCCATGGTCAGCGAGTGCTGCGCCGCCTGCAGCAGACTATCGTTATTCATCAACAGGCCATACCATTTGGTGGTGAAGCCCTGCCAGTTAATACCGAAGCGCGAACCGTTAAACGAATTGACGATCAGAATAATGATCGGAATATAAAGGTAAGCATAAATGGCGGTCATAAAGCCGCCGCGCAGCAGTCGACCCATCATTCGAGCTCCACCTTCTTGTTCAGCAGACGCGCCGCGCGCCAGTAAATCAGCAGCATCAGGCCCATCACCAGCGTCAAGGTAATGCTGGTTGCCGCGCCAAACGGCCAGTCGCGGATATTGAGGAACTGGCTCTTGATGACGTTACCAATCAGCAGGTTTTTGGCGCCCCCCATCAGGTCGGAGACGTAGAACAACCCCATCGCCGGAAGCATCACCAGCAGGCAGCCAGCAATAATACCCGGCATGGTCAGCGGGATAATAATGCGCACAAAGGTTTGCACCTTGCTGGCGCCCAGATCTTTTGCTGCTTCCAGCAGTGGGCGATCCAGCTTCTCGATACTGGAGTAGAGCGGCATGACCATAAACGGCAGCAGAATATAGACCAGACCAATGATGACCGCCGATGGGGTATACATGATGCGCAGCGGCGTATCAATGACCCCCAGCCACAGCAGGAACTCGTTGAGATAACCTTTGGTGCTGAGGAAAATTTTCAGCCCGTAGATACGAATCAATGAGTTGGTCCAGAACGGCACGATCAGCAGAAACAGCAGCAGCGGGCGCACTTTTTCCGGCAGCCTGGCCAGAAACCAGGCAAAGGGATAGCCGAGCGCCAGGCAGGCAAGAGTTGCCAGGAGCGCCATATTCAGCGAGTGCAGCAGCACGTCGTAATAGAGCGGATCCAGCAGGCGCGTATAGTTATCCAGCGTAAAGACCATTTTGACGAAACTGGCGTCGTCGCGGGTCAAAAAGCTGGTGGCGATGATCATCAGGTTGGGCAGGAATACAAACAGCACAAGCCAGCCCACGATAGTGGCGATCACCACATTCTGGAATTTACTTGTGTTCTTCATCAGCCAGCACAACCTCCCAGCTTTCTACCCAGTTAATGGCCATTTTCTGGTCAAGAGGGTGGTCAAAGTCCGGATCGTCTTCATTAAAGAATTCGCTGACCATCACCATTTTGCCATTTTCCAGTTCGACGACGGACTCCAGCGTCATGCCTTTATAGTTGCGCTCGCGGATATAGCCGATCAGTCCGTCGGCGTCGCTGCCGTCGTGGACTTCATCGACGCGCAGATCTTCCGGTCGCAGCAGGACGTTCAGCCTCTGCCCCTGCTCGACGGGGAAGTTGACGTAGATGTTACATTCGCGACCTTCGACGCTGGCGCGGACGCGCTGCTCGTCGAGGCGTTCAATCACCGTGGCGTTAAAGAGATTAATCTCGCCGATAAAGCTGGCGACGAAGAGATTTTTTGGCTCTTCGTAGATTTCACGCGGCGTGCCGTCCTGTTCGATTTTGCCATCGCGCATCACCACGATACGATCGGACATGGTCAGGGCCTCTTCCTGATCGTGAGTCACAAAGACGAACGTGATGCCGAGCTTACGTTGCAGGGCCTTCAGTTCGTTTTGCATCTGTTTGCGCAGCTTGTAATCCAGCGCCGACAGAGACTCGTCCAGCAGTAGCAGACGCGGTTTATTGACGACGGCCCGGGCGATAGCCACGCGCTGCTGCTGGCCGCCGGAGAGCTGATGTGGTTTGCGTTGGGCAAACTCCTCCAGCTGGACCATACGCAGAGCATCGAGGACCCGAGGCGTGATTTCCGCCGCCGGCGTTTTCTGCATACGCAGGCCAAATGCGACGTTTTCGAATACGCTCATATGGGGAAACAGAGCGTAGCTTTGAAAGACGGTATTGACGTGGCGGTTTTCCGCCGGAACATGAGTGATGTCCTGATCTTCGAGATGAATTCGCCCGCTGTCGACGTTCTCTAACCCGGCGATAAGACGAAGAACGGTGGTTTTACCGCAGCCGGAAGGGCCAAGCAGGGTGAGAAACTCACCATTGTTGATGGTCAGATTTAGATCGGAGATAACCGTTTTTCCATCAAAGCTTTTGCGAATTCCCGCCAGTTGCACCAGCGGCGAAAGCGAACGCGGTTGTATATTCAATTTTTGACTCTGTCCCATGTAGACGCAGCGGACGACTGACCGTTGCGGGGTTTGTGGTTAACCACCTTTGGGGTTTCACATAATAAACAAGGGCAAACATTCTACGGCAAACGCTTGCGATCGCCAATCCTTGTCGCATACAGATGCATGACCTTTACAACATTACGCTAGTTCATGTATTAAATTCTTATTTGCCGGGCTAAAAATGACCTGACGCAATATTTGTATTTTCTGGCTTATGAATAATGTTGTCACAAAAAAAGAGGGTGGCTACATGGATAAATTGCTTGAGCGTTTTTTACAGTACGTTTCTCTGGACACACAGTCGAAGCCTGGCGTGCGTCAGGTTCCAAGCACGGAAGGTCAGTGGAAGCTGTTACGCCTGCTGCAGGCGCAGCTGGAAGAAATGGGACTGGTTAATGTGACGCTAAGTGAGAAAGGGACGGTGACGGGAACCCTTCCGGCAAACGTAGCCGGCACTATTCCGCCCATTGGCTTTATCTCCCACGTCGACACGGCGCCGGATTTCAGCGGCAAAAACGTAAATCCGCAAATCGTTGAAAACTACCGCGGCGGCGATATTGCCCTCGGGATTGGCGATGAGGTGCTCTCGCCGGTGATGTTCCCGGTGCTGCACCAACTGCTGGGACAAACGCTGATCACCACCGATGGTAAAACGCTACTCGGTGCCGATGATAAAGCCGGTATCGCCGAGATAATGACCGCGCTGGCGACGCTGAAAGTGAAAAACATACCTCACGGTGATATTCGCGTGGCCTTCACGCCGGATGAAGAAGTCGGGAAAGGGGCGAAGCACTTTGACGTCGCCGCCTTTGACGCCCGCTGGGCCTACACCGTCGACGGAGGGGGCGTGGGGGAACTGGAGTTTGAAAACTTCAATGCCGCGTCGGTGACCATTAAGATTGTGGGTAACAATGTCCATCCCGGCACCGCAAAAGGGGTGATGGTGAATGCGCTGTCGCTGGCGGCACGGATCCATGCTGAAGTCCCTGCTGACGAAGCGCCGGAGACGACCGAAGGCTACGAAGGGTTTTACCATCTGTCGAGCATGAAAGGCACCGTTGACCGGGCAGAAATGCACTACATCATCCGCGATTTTGACCGCAAGCAGTTTGAAGCGCGCAAACGCAAAATGATGGAGATAGCCAAGAAGGTCGGCAAAGGGCTGCATCCGGACTGCTATATTGAGCTGGTGATTGAGGACAGCTACTACAATATGCATGAAAAAGTGATGTCGCATCCGCACGTGGTCGAAATTGCCCGCCAGGCAATGGTGGATTGCGATATTGAGCCGCAGATGAAGCCGATTCGCGGCGGCACCGACGGCGCTCAGCTCTCATTTATGGGGTTACCGTGCCCGAACCTGTTTACCGGCGGCTATAACTACCACGGCAAACACGAGTTCGTCACGCTTGAAGGGATGGAGAAGGCGGTGCAGGTGATTGTACGCATCGCAGAGCTGACTGCTAAACGCGATGCCTGAACCAGTTTGCCCGGTCAGGCGCAAGCCGCCACCGGGCAATGCAGGATGCTCTACTGTCAAAAGGGTTGTATCTGCTGAAGAGGAGGGAACCTCGGATGTCAAATTATCGCCGCTGCTATATCCCCGGCGGCACCTGGTTCTTTACTGTCAATTTGCAAAATCGTCAAAGCGATCTTCTGACTCGCCATATCGATCGGTTTCGCGCTGTGACAGCCCTCATTAAACGCAAAAAGCCCTTTCTGATTAACGCATGGGTTATTTTGCCCGAACATATGCACTGCATCTGGACGCTACCGGGAGATGATACCGATTATTCGGGACGCTGGCGGGATATTAAAAAATCGTTCACTCGTGATTTGGGGATGCGTGAGGTCTGGCAACCCCGCTTTTGGGAGCATGCGATCCGTAACGAAGATGATTACCGACGGCATATGGATTACGTTTACATCAATCCGGTGAAACATGGTTATGTGAAGCGGGTGATTAACTGGCCGTATTCAACTTTTCATCGTGATGTCAGTGTCGGGCTGTATCCGCCGGGTGGGCAGGGGACGCTGCCGATTTTGACGCCGGAGAGCGCAGGTAAAACGCCGGGTGGCGGCCTGCGCCTTACCCGGCCTACTGAGCCAGTTCCACATACCTGGCGTTCGAACTTGTAGGCCCGGTCAGGCGCAAGCCGCCACCGGGCAAACTACGAGCTTAGTCCTCGAAGAACCAGTAGCCGCTGTTGACCAGCGCGGCCAGCATCGCGAGGAACGACGGATCTTCCAGCGCATCGCCAAAATGTGCCGCGTTAAGCGACAGATGCGTTGCCAGCGCATCCAGCGCAGGACGATGCGGCGAATTTATTTTCTCGCCGTTGACGAACACCTCGCCATCAATACGCAGCACCCGCAGCCCACCCAGACGCACCAGCCGATCGCCTTGTTGCAGCGCATCGTAAATCTCATCAGGCTGATACGGCGGCTCCGCAGGGGCCACGTCCAGCTCATGACGGGACTGAGTAATAAACTCACCAAACCACTGTTTAAAATGTTCTGGCTGGTTAATCAGCCCCAGCATCATATCGCGCAGGCGGTCCAGCTCAACCGGGAGGATATCCGCCGGATGATCGCGTGAAGGTACATCCGGGTCAGCGTAGCGCTGGCTACCCAGCTCACGTTGCAGAATATAATCGGCAAAACCGCTGAACAGCTCACGGGCGTTCGGCGCGCGATAGCCCACCGAATAGTTGAGCGAGTTTTCCAGGGAATAACCTTCATGCGGGAATCCCGGCGGGATATACAGGATATCGCCCGGCTCCATCTCTTCATCGATGATAGCGTCGAACGGATCGACCTGCAGCAGGTCCGGATGCGGGCAGTGCTGCTTCATCGGGACTTTTTCACCCACGCGCCAGCGGCGTCGGCCGGTGCCCTGGATGATAAACACGTCGTATTGATCGAGATGGGGACCTACGCCGCCGCCGGGAACGGAGAAAGAGATCATCAGATCGTCAATGCGCCAGTCGGGGAGTGCGCGGAAGGGATGCATCAGCGCGGCCGTTGGCTCGTGCCAGTTATTCACCGCCTGCACCAGCAGCGACCAGTTGTTTTCGCTCAGGTGATCGTAGCTTTCGAAAGGACCATGGCTGACCTGCCATTTCCCGTCCTGATGGCTGACCAGGCGGCTGTCGACTTCACTTTCCATCGCCAGCCCGGCCAGCTCATCCGGGCTAATAGGATCGACGAAATTGGCGAAGCCGCGCTTGAGGACTACCGGGCGTTTTTGCCAGTAGCGTTCGATAAAGTCAGGCCAGTTAAGCGTTAATTGATAATCCATTTTATTTATTCCACAGCAGGTGTCTGTTTGGGATTATACACGCCATCTTTCAAACTGCCTCTTTGTTGACGGCGATTGTGCTTCGTAGTCACAGAGTTTGCTGAACCGGTAAACGGGTCGGCTCAGCTTTCCATATCGTCGGGCAACTGCCGGCCAAAAACCACCTCCATGCAGGCCCCGCCGAGCAGACTTTCACCGGTGAGAATATCGCCGTCGTACTGCTCGACGATATCCCGGGCGACGGAGAGGCCCACGCCCTGGCCCGGTCGCAGCGTATCGGCACGCTGCCCGCGGTCAAACACGGCGGTACGCTGGCTCAACGGGATACCGGGGCCGTCATCTTCCACCAGAATATGCAGATGGTTATCGTTGGTTTGACGTACGGAGACTTCGACAAACTCCAGGCAGTATTTGCAGGCGTTGTCCAACACGTTGCCCATTACTTCCATAAAATCATTCTGTTCGCCAACGAAGCTGATTTCCGGCGAGATATCGAGGCTGATGTTGACCCCTTTGCGCTGATAAACCTTATTCAGCGCTGAGGTCAGCTTGTCGAGCAGCGGCGCGATAGGGTGCAACTCGCGGCTGAGTAACGTACCGCCGCTACGCATGCTGGCGCGATGCAAATAGTAGCCGATTTGCTGTGAGATCCGGCTGATCTGTTCGAGCATGACCGGTTCCGCTTCATTGACGTCAATCTTTTCACTCCGCAAAGAGCGCAGGGTGCTTTGCAGCACCGCCAGCGGCGTTTTCAGACTATGCGTCAGGTCGGTCAACGTTGTGCGATATTTGTCGTAGCGTTCGCGTTCGCTTTTAAGTAGCCGGTTGAGGTTGCTGACCAGTCGGGTTAGTTCCCGGGTGGTGTTTGGGTTGAGCATTTCCCGGTGATGTTCTTCCAGTTCGCGGACCTCTTTGGCCAGCGACTCAATGGGGCGCAGGCTCCACCAGGCGGCGACCCAAAGCAGGGGAATAACCAGCAGCAGATTGGCTACCAGCACGTAGATAAACCAGCTCCAGACCATATAAGAGCGTTTCAGCTCGACCGGGATGGTGTCGACGACCACGATGCTCAGCTGCGGCAGTTTATCGGTGGCGGGATAAATATTGATCGCCACCGAGTGGGTCATTTCTGAACCATCGTCCTGCTGGCGAAGAGCATCCAGCTCCTCCTGAAACTGTTGATTATTGCGTAGCAGCATACTGCTGCTGTCAACGTCGGATTCTATTTCGTGGAAGCCGTTGCTTTTCAACCACTCGGGCTGAATACGTTTTACCAGCCACGGCACATCGCGCTGCATCCAAAGCAGTTTGCCTTTGGCATCGTAAATCAGCGTGACGGTCGGGCTCTGCATGTTGAGGTTTTCGGGGATATCCACATCAATGTGGTTGTTTTCCCACTTTGCCAGCATATAAAACAGGTTACTTTCG
Source organism: Klebsiella sp. I138 (assembly GCF_051131765.1). Lineage (NCBI taxonomy): Bacteria > Pseudomonadati > Pseudomonadota > Gammaproteobacteria > Enterobacterales > Enterobacteriaceae > Klebsiella > Klebsiella sp. I138. Next base: position 1,981,815 of record NZ_CP180447.1, on the reverse strand, counting down.
CCACGCAGCAGGCGGAAGGTGGTCTTATCAAAGCTGACGCTGTAGCCCACCAGCGCAACCATGCCGTAGGCCAGTGAAAGCACCAGCACCACCGCAGCCGTCGCCAGCAGAAAGCGAACGCGTAATGAAAGCGGCAAAATATGCCGTAGCGGACCTTTCATTCTCGTAGTTCAAATAAATAGCCCTGGCCGCGCACGGTCGTAATGACGTCGTGCGGGTGCTGAGCCTGAATTTTTTTCCGCAACCGGCCCATCAGTACGTCGATGGTATGGCTTTCGCGCAGTTCGGCATCGGGATAAAGCTGGAGCATTAATGAATCTTTGCTGACCACTTTACCGCGGTTACGAATCAGCGTTTCCATAATGGTGTATTCAAATGCAGTCAGCTTGATCGGCTGCTCGTTGATTGACAGTTCGCGGCGCGACAGGTCAACCTGGAAAGGTGGAATAGAAATAACCTGCGAGGCCAGGCCGCTGTTGCGACGCAGCAATGCCTGCATCCGGGCGGCGACTTCTTCAATATGGAACGGCTTGGTGACGTAATCATCCGCGCCGGCACTCAGCACCTCGACTTTATCCTGCCAGCTTTCGCGGGCGGTCAACACCAGTACCGGAACCGACACATCATGGCTGCGCCAGCGGCGAATCAGCGTCAGGCCGTCTTCGTCAGGCAGGCCCAGATCGACAATCGCGATATCCGGCACGTGTTCGCCCAGATAGTAATCCGCTTCTTTTGCATCTTCTGCTGCATCCACCTGGTGACCTAATTCCTGGAGCTGAACTTTCAGGTGATGGCGCAGTAAAGCGTTATCCTCAACGACAAGTACGCGCATGCCTTTTCTCCCGTTTATTTTGGTTTTGAGTAGTGTAGCGCTGATTAGATATACTGAATTTAAACGGCTGTAAATGAAAGGCTTTCTTTGCTACCCGGCCTGCCGTCGCCCTTTACGCAGTGGCCTCCCATGCCGCGGTGGAAAGGGGGAGGGCTCCTGCGACCAATATCCCCCGGTAAGACAGGGGGTATATTGTGGGCATATACTGGCAAGTTTAGGCCCGCGTTTCCAGCCATACGAGAATCGGCGCCGAAAAGCACCCGCGTTACCGGCGCCGGGAAAGGGTTAAGGGCGTTCGGCAGTATCGGGTAATTCATTGATCCGCAATTTGTAGCCGCCGCGCTCGAAATCAATATAGCGCTCGGTTTTTAGCGCAGAGACAATATTCAGAATACTGCTGCGGGAGAGCCCCGTTCGCTCCTGGATATAGCTGAGGATATTAACCCGTTCTTTCGTTGCGTCTGGCAGACGATCCAGCTCGCGCAGATAGTGGCAAACCACGGGAAAAGTGCGTTGATTCACAATTTGCAGGTCGCGGCAGAGCATGGTGTTGGTATGAAACGAGAGCACCTCGGCGACTTCACGCCACAGGCCGTGTTGTTCAATACACTGCTCAGCCTGGTTATTATCAATGCGTGAAAACAGACATTGCGTTTCTGCGCGCAGCACATTGCTTCTCATCGGATAAAACATTTCGGAAAAACCGAAAATATGCGGTTCAACCACCGTGGCAACCAGAATCCCGTCGGTGATTCGCGAGATAGAAAGCTCGCCTTCGAGAAAAACGTAGATATACGGGACGCCATTGTTATCCCAGGACAGCCTTTTTCGCGGGGCCGCGTCGATAGTTTTTCCATAGGGAGTTAATACGTTGATTAAGCGTTCGATAGACGCGGTTGGTCTGACTGGGGGTGTAATCATGAATAACCTGGTAGAAAAATAATCATTGACGCTATTTTAGAATAAAAAAGCCCTTCATGAGTTAGATGAAGGGCAAAGGTTTCAATTTAATGATGGCGGCATGCGAGTGCTAAGGTTTATTTGACCACTTCCAGCGTTGGCATCGGATATTTCCCTTCGCGTATCGCTTTATCAGGCCCGTACAGGCGCATAATGATATAGGCATCTTTTTCGGGAATCGGCAGCCAGTTAGGGTTATTAGCATCGCCTTTTGCACTTAAATCGATGGTGTACATACCATCAGCGTCCGGCTTGAGCGTCCGGTCACCGCGGCTGTGGCGATTGAGTTCGTTGTGTGCCATCAGCATGTTATCGGAACCATAGACCGTAAAGGACCAGAACTGGCTGACAGTTGGTGCTTTAAAGTGCATGCGGTATTTTTTACCGTGTGCGCCGTTAATATTTTGTCCGTCCGAGCCCTTCAGCGCCTGCAGATAGACGGACTCTTCCGGCGGCAGACCCCATTGCCCGATCAGCGTCCCTTCGGCGAACAGATCGCGTTGCTGATTTTGCAGTTCCGCCCGGGTTCCCAGCAGACCTTCTGATGAGGTCATTTTCGGCAGCAGTGCCTTAAGATGAGCCGATCCCAGCTCTTCTCCTTTTTTGGCTGCGGCAAGTTGCTCTGCGGTGAAGTCGGTTTTACATGGCGCCAGCCCGATATCTTTGTACTGGTCGAGCCATTTCTTGTCAGCGGTTCCCATGTCGCCTTCACACAGTACGACGTTCACGCGCTGCAGCCAGTTGGTTTTCGCCGGGTCGGGCCAATGATGGACGGTCGCTTTCGGCCCCGGCTCTCCCAGATAGGCCGACAGGGTACGAATATTCCAGTCATCCATATACCGGAGGGCGACTTTGGTATCCTCCGGGCTGGTGGCCATGATACGACCCATCAGCTTGAGAATATCGGAATCAACGCGAATAACTTCGGTGACGCTGGCCGGGACGTCCCCTTTCCAGGTCCGTGAGGCAAACATAAAGTGCCCGCCTTTGGTCCCGCGAGTGCGGGAGCCAATCATCGAAGTGGTGTAGTGGCCCATGTCCATGGTGTGGAGGATCCAGTAGCGCCCTTTATCCATGTCCGGGACGCTGACAATAACCGGCTCAGCGCTGACGTCTAACCAACCCTGCAGGTGAAGGATATCGTTATTGATGGTGGGATGATCTTTGTAGGTATCATCGGCAAGGTGCCGGATGTTCTGAAAGCGGTTCATCGGGGTGTCGGTTTTTACCGCCGTGTCATAGAAGAACTTATAGGCTTCATCCATGGAATAGCCGTAGACGTAGGCGTCCTGCGCCATCTTGTCGCTAATTTGCGCCATTGCAGGCAGCGCGATGGTACACAGCGCTGCGGTAAGGATTAACTTTCTCATACGTACTCCGGTGAGGATAGGTGCGCTTATACGCGCTCGAAATCGGCTAATTTGAAGGTTTTATGATTCAGTTCTTCGGTCGGGCCATAGAAGCGCATGGCGGGCAAGGGGCGCTTGCCGCTGGTGGGGATCCAGTTATTTTCCTGCCCGGCCGGGGCCACAGGACCGACATACAGGGTGACGCTGCTATCGGCGTTTTTGGTCATTTTCTCAAGGTCGTAGGATGACAGTGTGGTACGCCCGCTGTCGCTATAGATAAAGGACATCGTGTCGCGGTTATAAACGGTCAGCGCCCAGAACTGTTTCACCGGCATTTTGGCGGGGATCGTGAGTTTATAGAGCTGGCCGGCTTCGAGCAGACGGCCTTCGCTGTCGGCGAGGCTCATCAGATATTGCGTGGCGGGCATGTCGCTGAGCACTTTTGGCATATAGGTACACCAAAAATATTCCGCCGCGCGATTGATCAGGTCGATGCGATCTGGATAGATAAAGGTGAATGTCTTATTGTCATCGGCCTGCAGCAGCGAGGCGTAGTGGCGATCGGGCCAGAAGAGCTTCTCCTTGGGGAAATTGTCGTACCAGTATTGCATGTAGAACCAGGCGTCAATGGCGGCCTGGCGCAGCGCTTTTTTTGTTTTTGCATCCGGGGTGAAGGTTAAGCCATGTCCTATTCCCAGCGATGAGAGCATCCCCATCATCACTTTGTCCTGTTCGCGGACGGGCTCGACGCTGGCGACTGCGTGCAAATCGTCAAAATGGCGTTCGTCGTAGTAGGGCAGCGTGGGATACCGCTGGTTGCCCGGGTCGACAAAACGCTGTACTGGGGGGCTAGCCGCTTCGGCGAGGTAATACATATGCAGGCGGCGGGAGTAGTGATAGGCGTCTTCCGTCGTTTTTCCGGGCGCCGGCACGGAGCGAAAGGCAAATGCGACGCGAAAGTTGGGTGACGGTACGTGCAGATACCCGTCGGGGATCGCTTCGCTATACCCGGGAGGCGTGAGCAAAAACTTGCCGCCTTTACCTTTATCAAGGCCTGCCGGACCGACGTCGGCAATCGTAAACTGCCACGCATCGACTATCTGTCCGTATAAACTGCCGTCGGCGCTGGCAGCAGGGACCTCGAGCACGACCGGCCCTTTTTGCAGGTCGGTGAACGCTGAAATATACGGTGTGGTGCTGTTGGCGGTGATCGCTTCCAGATGTGGGGTTGCGGGCTTTGAATAGGCAATAATATCGTTATCTTTAAGACCTAAATTTTCAAATGCTGCCCGGCGGAAGCTATAGATGGCGACCGCTGGCATGTTCCAAAGCACCGCTTCAAAGGCCCGCTGGTATTTTATCTGGTAGTCAAAATCATCCACCGAACTCATCGCGCCTGCCGGCGGCAGGCCACCGGCGGTTTCGCCTTTTTGTCCGGCGCCATAGCGCAGCGGTGTCTTCAGCGAAATCCCCTGCGCCAGCACCGGCGACGCATGTTTTAATACAGCCAGACCAACGGCCGAACCGAGCGCCAGCTTATAAAATTCTCTACGAGTCATTGACATCGTTTAACTCCACCAGTTAACGGAATGCAAAATTATCTCTATGAACTATAGAGAGTTTTTTTTATTTGCTTGTTCGTCGCGTAAAAAATATTCCGGCACCGGGCCGACAGAATCAATCGCGCAAATATGTATTAATGAACATTGCGGCACGCAGGTGGCATAAACGACGAGCGTCAGAGGATTATTTATCGCCAGCATCAGGAAGTTTGTGAGGGGTCGTATATCCTTATTGATGGCTATCCCTGTATACCCTGCACATGGAGTTTACGTATGAGACTGAATGAGTTAAAAGGCTTTTCGTTGATGCTAACAACATGTTTAACCTTAGTTTTCTGTTCATCGGCGCTGGCAGAAAACCCGGCCAGTAGCACGTCAGAGAAACAGGCGGAAAAAGAGCAGCTAAAAAACCCGGACCATATCATTGATGACTGCCGAGCGGTCAACGGTGCGCAGGTGAAGGAGGGGTGCAAAACTCAGGCTGAGTTAAAAAAACATGAAATGAAAAATGACACGAAAATGGAAAACGGCGCGTCGATGGATGATGTGACGAAAAAAACGAATTAAGGTGTGTGCCGTGGTGGAGTTTTATCCCCTTGTTAAACAGATGGCCGGAGACACTCCCGGCCATCTTTGTATTCGTACTCATTCAGAGCCCCTGTCCTAAAAACGGGTGGGGCAAAGCGCTTACTTCAGCTCATCAACCATGGTGGTCGCGCGGCCAATATAGTTGGCCGGGGTCATGGCTTTCAGGCGAACTTTCTCGTCTTCCGGCAGCGGCAGGCTGTCGATAAACTGCTGCATACCTTCCGCATCTACGCGTTTGCCGCGGGTCAGCTCTTTCAGCTTTTCATACGGCTTCTCGATGCCGTAGCGGCGCATTACGGTCTGGATCGGCTCAGCCAGGACTTCCCAGTTATGATCCAGCTCGTCCAGCAGGCGATCGCCGTTCAGCTCCAGCTTGCTGACGCCTTTAAGGGTCGACTGGTAAGCGATCAGCGCATAGCCGATGCCCACCCCGAGGTTACGCAGAACGGTGGAGTCCGTCAGGTCGCGCTGCCAGCGGGAAACGGGAAGTTTGCTGGCCAGATGCTGCATCATGGCGTTAGCCAGACCGAGGTTGCCTTCGGAGTTCTCGAAATCGATCGGGTTGACTTTATGCGGCATGGTGGATGAACCAATTTCACCGGCAATCGTTTTCTGCTTGAAGTGGTTCAGGGCGATATAGCCCCACACATCGCGATCGAAATCGATCAGGATGGTGTTGAAGCGGGCAATACAGTCGAACAGCTCGGCAATATAATCATGCGGTTCAATCTGCGTGGTGTACGGGTTCCACTGAATACCCAGGGAGGTGACAAACTCTTCGCTGAACTGGTGCCAGTCTACTTCAGGATACGCCGCGATGTGGGCGTTATAGTTACCGACCGCGCCGTTGATTTTACCCAGAATTTCTACCTGGTTCAGTTGACGGTACTGGCGCTCCATACGATAAGCGACGTTAGCCATCTCTTTGCCCATGGTGGACGGTGTTGCCGGCTGACCGTGAGTTCGGGACAGCAGCGGCACATCGCGGTACTGAACCGCCAGATCTTTCACTGCGTCGATGAGCTTGCGCCAGTAGGGCAGCACTACCTCATCGCGCGCGGTTTTCAGCATCAGCGCGTGGGAGAGGTTGTTGATGTCTTCGGAGGTGCAGGCGAAGTGGATGAATTCGGACACCGCGTGCAGTTCAGCGATATCGGCCACTTTTTCCTTGAGGAAATATTCTACCGCTTTCACATCGTGGTTGGTGGTGCGCTCGATGGTTTTGATGCGCTGCGCATCTTCAACGCTGAAGTCGGTAACGATTTTATCAAGGAAACCGTTTGCGTCGGCAGCAAAAGCAGGAACTTCCTTGATCGCTGCGTGCGCGGCTAACTTCTGCAGCCAACGTACTTCAACTTGTACACGGAATTTCAGCAAACCGAATTCGCTGAAGATACCGCGCAGCGCGCTGACTTTATCGCCGTAGCGTCCATCGACAGGGGAAACGGCGGTCAGTGAGGATAATTCCATAGATCACAACTCCGGGGTTAAATGAGCAAGAATTTGTTTTGCCTGGTTAACCAGACGATTACGAGAAAACATGAGCTGCATACGCCCGCCGCCGACCTGGTGCCAGAGTACCGCGGCGCGAATGCCTGCCAGCAGAGAGGCGCGAACTTTGGCCTGAACCTGCGGGCTTTGCAACACGGCTGGTGAGCCGGTTACCTGAATACGTGGGCCCAGCGGGCTGATAACGTCAACATAGATGCTGGCCATGGCGCTGAGCAGGGTTTCGGATTGCAGGTCGAAATGCTCCAGCTGGCGACGCAGGCCGGCGATGCGGTTGCCGAGGGTATCCATTGCCCCTTTGCTGCCATCAAGCTTACGTTCCAGCACCATCAGGCTTAACGTGTAGCGGGTCAGTTCGGCATTGAGGCCCTGGCGACTGCCGCTGTTGAGCACGCCGAGCATGGTTTCCAGCCCGAGACGAAGATTGGCTTCACTGCCACCGAACACAGCCAGCGTGGAATCCGGGTTGAGATCGATGATGCTGTTCAGCGAAACGTGCAGGGCATCGCTGTCGCAATGGCCCTGGTGAGCCAGCTGCTGAACCAGACGGGCTGCCTGGCAGATGCCCGCCAGCGCCAACGTGATGTCATAATAATTCTTCGCCACACCTACTCCTTGTAAACCGCCGGGGAAGGTTTTCGCACCGGCGGCAAAAACTGTCTGTCAGGACTGCAGCGGCAGACGCTGCTCGATCACGCCGCCGCCGAGGCACACTTCGCCGCGATAAAAGACCGCTGACTGGCCCGGCGTCACCGCCGCAACCGGTTCGTCAAAGATAACCTCGATGCGATCGTCGTCCAGGGCTTTCACCGTGCACGGGATATCGGTCTGCCGATAGCGGGTTTTCACCGTACAGCGCAGGGTGCCTTTAACCGGCTCACGATCGACCCAGTGCAGCTGTTGGGCAATCAGCCCTCTGGACATCAGACGCGGGTGATCGTGGCCCTGAGCCACGACCAGAATATTGTTTTCGACGTCTTTATCGACGACGTACCACGGGTCTTCGCTCCCTTCTTTGGTCCCGCCGATGCCGAGGCCTTTGCGCTGGCCAAGGGTGTGGTACATCAGGCCCTGATGCTCACCGATCTCGTCACCGTCGACGGTGACGATTTTACCCGGCTGGGCGGGAAGGTAGCGGCCGAGGAATTCGCGGAATTTACGCTCACCGATAAAACAGATCCCGGTGGAGTCTTTTTTCTTCGCGGTGATCAGGTCCAGATCTTCGGCAATTTTGCGCACCTGCGGCTTTTCGAGCTCGCCAACCGGGAACAGGCTTTGGGCGATCTGTTCGTGGCTGAGGGTGTACAGGAAGTAGCTCTGATCTTTGTTGCCGTCCAGGCCACGCAGCAGCTGGCTTTTGCCGTTGACATCAGCACGGCGCACGTAGTGACCGGTCGCGATATAGTCGGCGCCCAGATCTTCTGCGGCGAACTCGAGGAAGGCTTTAAATTTGATTTCTTTATTGCACAGAATATCGGGATTCGGCGTGCGCCCGGCTTTGTATTCGGCGAGGAACAGCTCAAACACATTGTCCCAGTATTCTGCGGCAAAGTTAACGGTATGAAGCTCAATCCCGAGCTTATCGCAGACGGCTTGCGCGTCGGCGAGGTCGGCAGCGGCGGTGCAATATTCCTCACCATCGTCTTCCTCCCAGTTCTTCATGAACAGGCCTTCTACCTTATAACCTTGCTGAAGCAGCAACCAGGCAGAAACAGAGGAGTCGACGCCGCCGGACATGCCGACGATCACTTTTTTTTGGCTTTCTGACATTGGAATATTCACCACATTGAACTTCAAGGCGGCATATTCTAGCACGCACTAGCGCCTCAGGCACCCCCCTGGAGGGGCCAGTTGAACGCGCCAATTAATGACAGCGGGTAGCGCGGGTCCTGCTGGTAGCTGCGGATGCTTTCCGCAACCAGCTGAGAGCGCAGATTTGGCGCATTGAGGATCTCATCAGCGCTCAGCCACAGGCAACAGTCGATATCGCTGTCATGCGGCTGTGTGGCGCACGTATCGTTAAGTTCGATGGCGAACAGGAAACGTAAAAACGGCGTATTGTCCGGGGCTATCCACTGGTGCATACGGATAAAATGCTGCGGTGCGGCGCGAATACCGGTCTCTTCCCACAGCTCTCGCTCGGCGGCCTGAACCAGGGTTTCATCTGCTTCGAGATGACCCGCGGGCTGATTCCACAGCGCTTTGCCGTTGATGGTTTCCTCTACGACCAGAAATTTGTCTTTCGCGTGTACGACGCAGGCGACGGTGACGTGCGGTTTAAACATACTTCCCGTTCCTTCTGTGATTATCCGACCTGGCGCCACTCGCCGTTGGCCAGTCCATCGAGAGTGTAGTCGCCCATGGCGTAGCGAATCAGCCGCAGCGTGGGGTAGCCCACGTGCGCAGTCATGCGCCGTACCTGACGGTTGCGGCCTTCATAAAGGGTGATTTTCAGCCAGCTGGTCGGAATGGCTTTGCGTTCGCGGATGGGCGGGTTACGCGCCCACAGCCACGCGGGTTCCGCCACCAGCTCAGCGCCGGCGGGCAGGGTGGGGCCATCGTTCAGCGTGATGCCGGTGCGCAGGGCACTCAACGCCTCTTCTGTCGGCAGACCTTCGACCTGAACATAGTAGATTTTACCGGTGCGTTTACCCGGTTGGGTCAGTGCGGCCTGCAGTGCGCCGTCGTTGGTCAGCACCAGCAGCCCTTCGCTATCGCGGTCGAGACGGCCCGCCGCGTAGACCCCGGAGACGGAAATAAAATCTTTCAGCGTGCTGCGCCCGGCTTCGTCCGTAAACTGCGGCAACACATCATAGGGTTTATTAAACAAGATCACGCGTTTTGGCGCGTGTTCTTTACGTTGTCTGGCGACTTGTTGTGAGCTGAATCGCTCAACGCGATGTTTTCTAAATGAAGTTTTCTGCATGGTATTTTCAGGTCATGACAATTGCCGCATTATAGCCTAATTACGAATGCCTTTCATGGACGCAAACATTCAGGTAGTATTGACATGCTCATCACAATTTTTTAACAAAAATATTGCTCAAACTGATTCGCGCTACTAGAAGGCGGCACGGACGCGAATCTCCGGTTAGCGGGATGACCCGGTGGCGGGAGTGGGCGGATAAAGCCAACGCTCGGTTAGTGTGAAAAGGAAGAGCAGAACCAGAAGCGCTCGAAGGAGAGGTTAATGGAAAGCAAAGTAGTAGTTCCGGCGGAAGGTCAAAAAATCACCCTGAAAGATGGCAAACTGAATGTCCCTAACAACCCGATCATCCCGTTTATCGAGGGTGATGGTATCGGTGTTGACGTGACCCCAGCGATGCTGAAAGTGGTGGATGCCGCCGTTGAGAAAGCCTATAAAGGCGAGCGTAAAATTTCCTGGATGGAAGTTTACACCGGCGAAAAATCGACCCATGTTTATGGCCAGGACGTCTGGCTGCCTGCCGAAACTCTTGATCTGATTCGTGACTATCGTGTTGCTATCAAAGGCCCTCTGACGACGCCAGTTGGCGGCGGTATTCGTTCTCTGAACGTTGCGCTGCGCCAGGAACTGGACCTCTACGTCTGCCTGCGCCCGGTGCGTTACTACCAGGGCACCCCGAGCCCGGTCAAACACCCTGAACTGACCGATATGGTTATCTTCCGTGAAAACTCAGAAGACATCTATGCCGGTATCGAGTGGAAAGCGGATTCTGCTGAAGCAGAAAAAGTGATCAAATTCCTGCGTGATGAGATGGGCGTGAAGAAAATTCGCTTCCCGGAACATTGCGGTATCGGTATCAAGCCGTGCTCTGAAGAAGGCACCAAACGCCTGGTTCGCGCGGCCATCGAATACGTTATCACCAACGATCGCGATTCGCTGACTCTGGTACACAAAGGCAACATCATGAAGTTCACCGAAGGCGCGTTCAAAGACTGGGGTTACCAGCTGATTCGCGAAGAGTTCGGTGGCGAACTGATCGACGGCGGCCCGTGGCAGAAGATCAAGAACCCGAACACCGGGAAAGAGATCATCATCAAAGACGTTATCGCTGATGCTTTCCTGCAGCAGATCCTGCTGCGCCCGGCTGAGTACGACGTCATTGCTTGTATGAACCTGAACGGCGACTACATCTCTGATGCCCTGGCGGCACAGGTTGGTGGTATCGGTATTGCTCCGGGCGCGAACATTGGTGACGAATGTGCACTGTTTGAAGCGACTCACGGTACTGCACCGAAATATGCAGGCCAGGATAAAGTGAACCCAGGTTCTATTATTCTGTCCGCAGAAATGATGCTGCGCCACATGCAGTGGTTCGAAGCCGCAGACCTGATCGTTAAAGGCACCGAAGGCGCTATCGCCGCTAAGACCGTGACCTATGACTTTGAACGTCTGATGGAAGGCGCTAAACTACTGAAATGTAGCGAGTTTGGCGACGCAATCATCGCTAACATGTAATCCAGTCTCTGGATTAAACAATAACGGGAGCTTAACAGTTCCCGTTTTTTATTATTAGCTTTCGAATGGTTATCAAAACATTATCAAAACAAGTTATCAAAACCCCCGCCGCAAAAACCTCAAATAGCCACCTTGGTCCATCCTTTCCCACGGTCATCATGGTATCTGTCCGTTTGTTGTTGAGTCTTATGCCCCAGTAAATCTTTTGTGTTTATACCCTGTGCTTTATAAAGCCGTTCGGAAAGTGATCTTTGCTCATGGAACGTTGCCGGCGTACCTTCACCCCAGTCGATATTTGCACAATCCCTTGCCTTGCTAAAATTCATCGTCAGCGTTCTGGCTTTAACCTGAGCGCCACGTTCTGCCTGAGATGTTGTTCTGAAAAAATGCACCAAAAATGGGCTAACCGCATAATCCCGGCAACGACCTATTACGTCGCGAAGGCTCCAGTTTATCGCGTTGCATCGCAATGCCAGAGGAATGGCTATCTTGCTACCGGTTTTCTCCTGCTCGATATGAAGATGATCATCCCAAATGTCTGAAAATTTCATTCGGGAAATATCCCCCAGTCTCTGGCCGGTTACCAGGGCAAGTAGCATGGCATTCCCCATGTACTTGTGGTTGGCATCGGCTATGTCAAAAATCTTTTGCCATTCTTCCTGAGTAAGACGCTGACGGGTGATTCTCCGCCGCGGTTGTTTTGTCGATAACGCCGGGTTATAGCCAGGGGGCACTTCCCCAGCATGTTGAGCCTCCTTAAAAACATCAATTAGCACAGAACGTATAACCTGAGCCATTCTGGGTTGTCCTTCGGCTAAATAATCATCCAGTATCTGGGCGATATCACGAACGCTGACCGCCGGGATTAATTTCATGCCTACGCGTTCTTTAAGGAGAGAGACAGGCTTAGCTTTTTGTCTGAAGGTATTTTCTTTGATATCTCCAGATTTCAATCGCTCCTCTTGAATCTTCCAGTAACGCTCAAGCCAGGTGTTAGTCGATATAGCTTTACCTTTGCTGGTGGATATTCTGTCAGTGATTGCCATGATCTGGCGAGTTTGCTGCTCAGCCAGTCTTTTATTTGCTTCAATGGCTATTGCAATGGCTTCTGCCTCATCTGTACCCAGGCTGTGGAATTTTCCGGTAACAGGATGTTTATAGCGCCAGTAGACTTTATTAACCTTACGACTATAAAGCGGGTATAAATTTGGAATAGTTACGTTATTTTTACGTGGTCTGGCAGCCATCGTTTAAAATCCTCTGCAATAGAACAGGATCGCTTTTCTTTACTATTGGAGTGGTCAGTTCGCCGACCAACTCGGCATCCTCCCTGACGCGCCAGAACCGACCTTCTTTTTTGGCTGGGGGAGAAAACATATTCTGTTTCGCATAGTTTCTGAGAGTGGAAACACTTGGCGGATTGCTTCTGTATTTCTCGGTTGCCCACTCTTCAAGAGTTAACATTTGAAGCATATGCTTTACCTCATAATGGCCCATTGCTGGGCCATTATCTGAAAACGGAAAATCAGTTTTTAATCAGGCGCTGCCAGATTGCGGAAATGTACCGGGCCTGGTGCTTCGCATCCGCCAGCGCGTTATGCCGGTCACCTTCGAACGGGATGGCGGTTTTAGGATCGAAGCCAACTGCTTTTCCGAGTTCAACCATCGTTCTGACGTCGCGGTCATTCCAGTAGTCCCACGGACAATCGAGGCAAGCGAGATCAAATGACGAACGCAAAATGGTGTTATCGAATGTGGCGCCATTCCCCCACACCTGCGCTTTTTTGCGACCACCAGTGACGTTCTCTTCAACAAAATCAGTAAACATGAGCAGTGCATCATCCAGCTTTATGACGTCATCATTGGCAATGGCCGAACGCGCTTCAGAGGATTGTTTTAACCACCATATAACCGTTGAGGGGTCAATCTCAGCGCCCCATGAAACCGCAGATTCCAGGCTGACAACTTTGTAAAATGTTTCGCCGAGGATCCCGGTTGACGGGTCAAATAATACAGCACCAATGGAGACGATAGGGGCGTTAGGTTTTTTCCCCATAGTTTCTATGTCCACCATTACATGAACATAATCAGTGGGTGATTCTTCATCATGTTTATGATGACTGGTTTCAATATTTACGGCAGTTGGCGTATTACCAGACTCAGTGTTGCCTGTAGTATCCTCAATTGCCGTTTCGCCTTCTGATAGCTCACCAGAACCCGCGGCTTCATCACTGATAGTTTTTTCCATCGGCACATGACTGGTGGTCTCCTCAGTTGCGATTGGTTTGGTGAGATCTTCCTTAACCCATTTAGCATCGCTAGGGTCGCTGATGCCTTCTACGTATTCGCCGCGCCCTGCGGCCTGTTGTTTACCAACCTCATCAGACACATTTTCTTTTGTAGCTGGTGTGGCTGGCATAGGGGAAGAAGAACGACCACATGCAATATCAACTATTATCTCGTCAGGATGTGCGTGATCTGTTTCTGTCATCACCTTGTTCAAGTATTCGCGATGCGCAGCTTTGTCTAGGTAAAGATCATCTGGTGTGGTCTTTACTGTTGCTATATTGCAGGCACGGGAATAATCGCGCCCGCCAGGCATCGACATGAATAGCTCTCTGGTCGCAATAAACTCTTTGTTGTCATATTTGTTCATTATGCTGTTCGCCTGAATATCGACCTCAAGCGGAACGTTATAGATATCGAACTCTTTTACACGGGCGATGAGCCCCAGAGCTATTTCGTATTCCATTCCTAAAACGGTTAATGGGGTCAGGCGATCTGTCACATTACCGCCGCCGGCATTCGCGCCGGAGGGGGTGCGATTTACGGCTGAAATACTATTACCAGCAGCCCATTCTTTAGTCAGGATCCCGCGGTCAAGGTGGCTTGTCACGAACCATAATTTAGCGAATTGGATCTGCTTGCCCAGTTCGTGGCGTTTGCCAACCGGGAACACTTTTTTCATTGCGCTGGTAAATTTCCAGATCCCGGGCATGTCGTATGACTTGATATCTGGCACATTCTCTGCAGCCAGAATCAGATTCTGGACAGCACTGTTATCGACATCCATTTCTAACGCGGAAAGGGTATGACGGCGTGGGGTATCAATGTGATAAACGTGGCTATCTTCTGACGTATATTGCGCTAGCAACTGAGTGCGGAAAGGCATTGTTGCGAGTGGGTGTAATGCTGCATCGTCTGCATCGTCTGCATCGTCTGCATCGTCTGCATCGTCTGCATCGTCTGCATCGTCTTCCGGCGTCGGCTCTTCTGCGATTGTTTCAGGTTCCGGTGCTGCAATTTTTCCCCAGGTGATCCCGTCTTCTCCGCCAAGTTCGTAGCGGTCGCACCAGGTATCATCCAGCACGCCTTCTTCAGGAAGATCATCAACGATAAACCAATGGGTGCGGGTCGGCAGCTGGTGGTCGGCGCCGCGGCCTACAGCAATGCCAGCATCCTCCAGGATATTCAGGATTTCACGTTCGGCACGTGAGTCGGATTTTGCAGGGAACCAGCAAAAGAGGCTTTTGGCATCTGCTGATTTTGCTTTTGCTTTGACAAGATACGCATAGTTGTTCATTGCGTTCGGGCTCCTTTGGATTGTAAGATACCCGGCAGCTGATGGCAGCCGCCCTGGTGGTGGTCATTGGTCAAAACTCGATTCCGGAAAGCTTTGGTCGGCTGACCGGGTACCTAACCCGCCTTGCGCGGGTTTTGTGCTTTATGGACCATGGTCATTGATTAAAACTCGATTTAAAAATTTACTGCCGGCTGTTGGTCTTCAGCCGCGGCGAACGCTTGCTTGTAGGGTAAGCACTGGCCATTAACGTGCTGCTCTGTAGCAGCTTCTGAACAAATCTTTTCCGTTTGATACACGCCGATCAGAACATCAGAGCATTCACCAGTCAGCGAGCAGACACCGATAACTAAGGCAAACAACGTGCTCATGCGTTTGCCTCAGGATCCCCTTTCTGAGCGAGGAAGTAGCAGAGTTGGCGAATCCTTGCGGTGATCCAGCTAAGGCGTACAGCCTGTCGGCCTGTTGCTACACGAGCGAAATCAACCATGTGACAAACTCCATAATTGGTTTTGAAACTGAAGCCCAAAAGATGAGCCCGATAACTAGTGAAATGACCATATAGCGAATGCCATTTTTACTCATTTCAACCCCAGCCTTAACGCGGCTAACGGTGCTTGCTGACTAACCATTAATCAGGCTTTGCAATGCGGTGCCGGGTGCCTCCCGGTGACAGTAGTCAGTTAACAACTACTGCCGGCAGCTTCTTTTCCACCCCACCAGGGAATCGGTGGTACTGATTTAACTGAGCCGCGTGCGCATAGCCGCATTCACCGTATTGCAAAGCCTGTTTTGTGCAGGTCAGCTTTAAAAGGCAAAATGCGAAACTATTTGGGCTGTGATTCCGGAGTCGGTTTAGCTGTTGTGCTACTTGATAGTGCGGCTACGAACTCAGCGAAACTTAAAGCCTCTTCACCTACAGCAAGACTTTCGAAATATTCTTCGTATGCCTTATCCATAAATCCCCTCGATGCCTTGTAGCCGGCCAGCTGAACGTTGAAACCTGCTGCGCAATGATTGGTGTCATCTCATCCGGTGTTTCGTATGCCGCCGGCAGCTACTTCGTGGGCGTCCTGCCTCAATGACGTGTTTCGGTCGAATGATTAAAGCATCGGTTTATATTTTGTGTCAATAATAAATTTACATTGAGTGTAAACTTTAGCTTTAATGGGAGGAAGGGTAAGCGGGTAGGAACGGATAGAGAAAAAGGGCACAAAAAAACCGGCAGTAGCCGGTTTTAAAGGAATGTCGATGTGTATTTAGTTGGGGTCACGCTCTTTGAAACGACCACGAAGATAGCGCTCTACGTAATCATCAATTTCTTTTAGCCTCATTTCGAAGGTATCGATCATCCTTTCTTGTTCAGACTCAGGCAATTGTCTAAAAAGTCCCAACATTTTACTCTCGTTAGGTTTGAGTCCTGCATCTTCCGATACCTCTTCACCCAGCAACCATGTAACCGACACGTTCGCAGCTTCCGCAATGGCGATTGCAGATTTTTTGCTAATTACCCCCTTCTTAAACCATCCATTTACAGCCTGAGGGGTGACGCCGGCAATACGGGCCATATCAGCTTTGCTGATCCCTCTTTGGGTGATTTCAAGAAGACGAGCAACCAGTTGATTGTTGAGTTCTTCGGTATTTTTCATAAGAACATTTTAAAGGTTTAGTTTATAGTCACAATAAATTGATTGTTTGCATTAAATGTAAACCTATGCTTTATTATGCCTATCTTAACGAGGAGAGAGACATGACAGCCCTTGATAATGCAATTCGAATTGTTGGCTCTGCCAACAAATTAGCTCTAGCCATAGGCGTTTCTGGTATGGCCGTCAGCCAGTGGAAAGCGAAAGGTTCAGTACCTTCGTCTCGTGTACTCCAGGTATTCAAAGCAACTGGAGTTACTCCCCATGAACTTCGCCCCGACTTATACCCTAATCCCAGCGATGGGATGCCAAACGAAGAGGTTTAGTCATGCAATCCATCACCTTTGAGAATCATACCTCGCGTATCGCTGTGCAGCTGAAATCTGAAAATCAGTATTCGCCGCGGCGCCGGGACCGCATGAAGTGCAGAAACATCCTCGAAGCCGTTCAGGAATGGGAATCAACTTTACCCGGGCGCGCGCAGGAAATTATCGCGCAGCTGGTGGCCGAGCAGTGGGAAAAACAAAACGGGAGAGGGATCAGCATTAACAAACAGAACCTTTACCGATACCTGAAAAATGAGGGCAGATCGGAAAAGTACACCAGCTACGTAATGCAGCTGTCGGTGGCCATTGCGGATGCGATGCCAATTGAGATTGCGCGTAGATATCACCTTAAAAATGGCTTAACGGAAACCGAGCTGGTGGCGAGTGCGATAAAGGAATGCAGCGAAGCGCACCAGGCAAAATTGGGTGGAGCTCCCATTCACAAGCTGGAGCAAGAAATCCGAGAGGCTGCAATTGCCCTATTTAATCTGCTTCCTGCAGATGTGGCGGGACCACTACTGGCGAGCATCAGCGCCATAGCGCCACAGTGTTTTTAATCGAGTTTTTACCAATGACTATACGCCCGATCACCAAGGGCGTCAGGAGTAACCATGGCAGCGCTGCCCTACATGCAACTTTACATTGCTGATTACCTGGCGGACACCATGCATCTGTCAACCGAGGAGCACGGCGCCTACCTGCTGCTGATGTTCAATTACTGGCAAACGGGGAGGTCTATCCCTAAAAGCCGGTTATCGAAAATAGCACGGCTAAGCAACGACCGTTGGTCTTCCGTTGAGTCCTCGTTAAAAGAGTTTTTTAACGACACTGGTACCGATTGGGTTCATGAGCGCATTGAAAGGGATCTTGAGATGGTTCGTTCCTCTGTACGTCAGAAATCTGATGCCGGTAAAGCCTCAGCAAAAGCAAGAAAAGCCAAAAAATCAACGACAGAGCAACGGGAAGGTAACGACCGTTCAACGGGCGTTGATAATCCGTTTGAACAGGATGGCAACGGCAATCCAACTAATAAAGATCCAGATATAGATACAGATCTAAAAGAAAACCCCTCTCTACGCGGGAGCGAAATTCCAGATGTTCAGGAGCCGCAATTCCTGGCAGGACTGGATATCCCCATCGGTAAATTCACGATGCATGAAAACTGGCGACCATCGCAGGACTGGCCACGGCTGGCAGCTACGTGGGGAATTGCGCTTCCTGAACCGGCTTACCTGCCGACTGAACTGACCGAGTTTGCCGCCTACTGGGAATCGGAACGGAAGGTATTCACACAGGTCCAGTGGGAACAAAAATTCGCCCGTAGCGTCGTGAACGCCAGAGCTAAATCCAGACCACAACCAGTAACCGGAGGTAACGGCCATGCAGGACTTCAACCAGTTAACACCGCATCCCGGGCAGTCCAGGAAATTCAGGCAGCCAGAGAGCGCTGGGAGCAGGAAAACGGACTTACTAGCGGCGGACACGGCATGGAGGCTATGGACGGTCATGGGGGAAATATTTTCGAACCGCTGGACCCAGAAGAACGGGGCGGCGCCGTCGGATATGTGGATTGCCCAGATTGGGTCAATGACTGATACGCAGATCACTCTGGTTTGCCGCCAGTGCATGGAGCGGTGCGCTATGGGAAACACCTGGCCGCCGGATCTGGCTGAGTTTGTTTCGCTGGTCTCAGAGAGCGGGGCGAACCCGTTCAATCTGACCTCAGAAACGGTCATGGCCGAGTACAAATGCTGGCGCAACGAGTCGTATCGCTATGCCGGTAGTGACAAATATCCATGGAAACAGGATGTGCTCTATCACATTTGCATTGAGATGCGCCGAACGGGGGTAGAGCGCCAACTGACAGAGGGGGAGCTGAAGAAACTGGCTGAGAAACTACTGACAAAGTGGACAAAACATGTTGGGAACGGATTCACGATACCGCCGGTCCGCCGGCAGCTTGAGGCGCCGCGGCATCCACCGGGGCCAACGCCAGCAGAAATTTTGATGGAAGAGTACAAACGTCGCAAAGCGGAAGGTTTAACCAAGTAAGCGAGTTTTGACCAATGACCAAAATTAAGAAATTTCGAGTAACAAAATCACAGATGGCACTGGCCATCGTCGACCGGACGCCGGATTGCATCCTGCAGGATGTTTGCGAGGTACTGGATTTGCAGTCAAGCACTGCCGGGGCAATCCTCCGGAAACTTACCGAGGTAGGTAAACTGACCCGTTACCACAACGGAACACAGTTCGTTTACCTGGTAACGCCGGGCGTAGAAGTACCTGAAGTTGTGTTGCCTGAACTGGCTCCACACGCAGACAAAGGCGATGTACAGCAGGTGAAAACAGCAGTTGTCCTGGCGAAAGAGTTGGAGGAGAAAAAACTCTGGCGGCGCGCTGCGACCGTGTACACCAACATCCTGGGAATGACCGCCACTGCCAATGAATTATGGCGTATTGCCCGGCTGCGCAGTCGTTGCTTACGTAACGCGCGGAGGTGCTGATCATGGCGAACAAATCCAGGAGCCAGATGGCCGACACAATCAGAACCATTATCGATCTCACCAAACGCCAAGGGCGCCTGACCACCGAACAGGTGGCGAGCGAGTTCGGAATGTCCCTCGATACGGCTCGGAAGTATTTCCGGGCGGCGGTCGCGACAGGAGAAGTAATCCGTTATAGCCGGTTTGGTCTGTTTCGCGACGCTCGCGCCACCATCGATTTTGACCTGGCCAAATACGATTACAGGAAGAATGCGGGGACCTCCAAATGACCATTAAAAAAACGCATACCGGAATCGTGATAACGAAAGATGGTCCGAAAGCAAAACTACTCCACGAAACCGCATCGATGTGGGTTGTAGAGAAGACCGAATGTTACCGAAAAGACACGGGGAAACGGCATTTTGCGGAGCATACGCGCCGCCGGCTCCTGTTGGATTCAATTCAACCGATCCCGGGGACCGGAAAATGACAGAGCAAACCATTCTCGACATGTGCTGCGGCTCCCGTATGTTCTGGTTCGACAAACAGGACTCGCGCGCAGTTTTCGCCGACATTCGCGCCGAGCAGCACACCCTGTGCGATGGTCGCAGCCTGGTAATTAACCCTGATGTTATCGCCGATTTCCGCGCGCTGCCGTTTGCCGACGACTCATTCCCTGTTGTTGTGTTTGACCCGCCACACCTTGAGCGCGTTGGCGAAAACGCCTGGATGGGTAAGAAATACGGACGCCTGAGCAAAGATTCCTGGCGCGACGACCTGAGCGCAGGATTCAAAGAAGCGTTCAGAGTGCTGCGGCAGCACGGCGTGCTCATCTTCAAATGGAACGAAACCCAGATACCGGTTAGCCAGATTCTGGTACTGACCGACGAGAAGCCGGCCATCTGGCAACGCACCGGTAAGGCCGATAAGACGCACTGGGTAATTTTCGTGAAGGGGGCAGCAGCATGAAAGTCAAATGCATCAAAGATACCGAGGGTTGGTGGACTGAAGGCGAATTGTGAGGGCGAACTTATCTGAGATGTGTCAGGCTCGGGAGGCTGCATAAATCACGATGCCATCATGGTTAGAGTGGTTTTTCTGATGTTAAAGTGAAACATGGCCCCTAAACCGGAAGATGTCCGCTTCGTGCCAGGAGCGGACGTCGCATGCAATAACGACGAATACGTCAGTCCACAATAAAGAGTTTTGCTCCTGTCGTCGTTCTGGACTGATGTGGTTCTGCGTTATCACCAACCTGATAACTCATCCCCGCACTTAAAGTGAATTTACGGCCATCCGCGAGCAGTGTTTCGAGTTCTCCCTCTATGCAGAAAAGGACATGGCCTTTTCTGCACCAATGATCTGCAAGGTAACCAGGGGTATATTCAACCATTCGCACACGTATTTGGTTCGGCTTGTGACCAAAAAGTTGTGTGCGCCAGTAGGCCATGCCAGTTTCCCCTGGATGCTCTGTTTTTGCGACTTCACTCCAGTTGGTGGTGCCAAAAGCAAATGCCTCGATATTCATTGTATGGCCCTTCGTTGTTAAGAAAGAGCTCTCGAGCTCAGGTTTAAGTGAATTAACATAAGGAGAAATAATTTATACATCAACACCTTATTTTTCATATGTAGTAACGAAGTTGAACCTGATTCAAGTTGTGTACCTAAGAGGTGCTACACCTGTGAAAATTGACGGGTGTCGGCAACGTCCGCTCCTCGCTCAAAGCTGACCGTCAGTTTTGATTGTGCACTCCCTGAAAAAATTGTCAGATCAAGTTTGAGCTAAGGTATTTTATGGGAAGGGGGCGCTACTACCGCGAGCAGAGCATCCAGTTGCCTCGGGCATCCGATCCGCGTTACATCGAGATGGCAGAGCAAAGCCAAAAAAAGTAACCTCCGTTAAATCAACCCGCTACGGCGGGTTTTTATTTAGCACGCTAATCAAAAATTAACATTTTGTGCTGTTAAGATATTGATAAAAGCGTGGTATCGGTGTACTGTTTATTTATACAGTATATCGATGGAAGCTAACGATGAAAGTTGAAATCACAATCGACCGTAAAAAGCCTTTGCCTGATGGCGCAGTCCCTGCTCTGGAAGTTGAACTGCTACGGCGTTTAAGTCAGAGCTATGAGGACTGTAAATTATCAATCCGCCGCGCCGGAGCTGATGGCCTGAGTATTTTGGGGGGCATTGGCGGTGACAAAGAAACGATTGAAGAGATCCTGCAAGAAACGTGGGAAAGCGCCGACGACTGGTTTTATTGAGTTTCAGCGCGGCGATGGACCGGGTTTTTTGAGAGGATTTTGTAGTGGGTGAAAAACAAGAAATGCCGAACACCGGCTATGTAGTAATCAGGTGCGACGATGGGGTTATCGTTGCCCGCCTCAGGTCGTTTCCGGTATGTGAGCGTGCATTGATGTACCGTCGCGGTGATACAGTTTCGTTTATGCCACTACAGCATGATGAAATTGTGGGAACTCTTTCATTGTTTGCGCAGATGGTTGAAAAGGCGAGGTCTGGAGATGGTTACCAGGTTCCGCCGGGTTCTGTTACACTCCCGTCATAGGCCTGAACAACCTATACCTGCTGCGCCACGGAGAGAGACCATGGCGCAAACCATCGCAAGACCGGAACCAATGAAGACTGGCTGTCATACTGACAACGCCGGTCCTTCGTCATTCAAGAAACTGACCCCACGCCAGCAAGAGGTGTTTGATCTCCTCGTTGCGTTCATCTCAAAACACGGTTATCCGCCGACAGCCAGAGAGCTGTCAGATCTGATTGGTGCTGCGTCTCCGAATGCTGCCGCCGAACATCTTCGGGCGTTGTGCAGGAAAGGGTTTATCACCATTGGCCCTAACATGTCCCGAGGCATTTCAATTGTCGGCCATAAAGAGCCACTGCTCGCCGTGCAGCTGCTGCAGGAAATGGTAAATAACGAACCGGGAGCACGTGAACGCGCTATTGAGTTTATTCGGTTGTATGAGGCCCAGCTATGAAGAAAAGCTGGTTTCAGCATACGGAATTAACAGAGTCTCAGGCACTTGAGCTGGTGGAACGCTACAGGAAGTCGAACTACCAGGTAGAGAAATGTTTATCCCATGACCTGGTGTCATGGGAAGTCAGTGTTTTTTTACCTGAGTCGAAAAAGGAGCCACGCGCCGATAAAACCTATCTGCAGAAAATGTGGAGGGATTGATGAGGGCGCTACTTAACGTGGATATTGCGCGGCATCTTGGTGTTGTACTTCTGAAGCCCGGAAGCGAGCTAATGCGGATCTTCGGCAAGGGGCGGGTGCTGGTCGAGATGCCACCGGCGGAAATGGACTCGATGCCGAGTGGACGGTTACCAGATGCCCGTCAGCCGCTGCGGGATGATGCTGGGATCAGACCGTTTTTTCTGAATGAGCGCGTCATCAAAGCTGCTGGTGGGATAAGCACCATGGAGCTGTGGCTCGATCGTTTTATAGGGCACTGCCAGTGGCCGCATTCTAATTATCATCATCCTGAACTGGTTAATTTCAGGCATGAGCCCGGTGCGATACGTGCATGTTGGCATTGCGATAACGAGCTGCGCAATCAGACCGTGCAAACACTCGATATTCTGGTTGGGCTGAACATGGCCGAC
Organism: Klebsiella sp. I138; assembly: GCF_051131765.1. NCBI lineage: Bacteria > Pseudomonadati > Pseudomonadota > Gammaproteobacteria > Enterobacterales > Enterobacteriaceae > Klebsiella > Klebsiella sp. I138. The sequence continues at coordinate 1,958,906 of NZ_CP180447.1, read as the reverse complement.
TGGATTATTGACACGGCGCTGGTATATCTGGGCTACAACAAAGAACGAATGCTTTCTCTCGCAGAGCTGTGCTGGTGGGCAGTGTCTGTGGGGATCGGTGGAGAAATAACCGAAGAGATGGCCCGACGGTCTCTGAAGCTGAAAGATGAAGGCTTTAAACCGGTCTACCGGGAAAGTGACATTGTACCGTCCATTCCGTCCACCAGCATGTTGAAAGAACGCATGGATTTAATGCCTCCTGATCCTAAAGCACCGCCAGAGTTACCGCAGGAACGACCAGCGTCAGTTTTAGGCGTGCTCGTTGATCCGGAAGCCCCTTCTACATTTTTTGCCAGACCTAAACGCATCCGCTGGGAATCGCCTAATTTTCTCGCGTGGGTTAAAACTCAGCCCTGCATGTGCTGCGGCCAGCCTGCTGATGATGCTCATCATCTTATTGGCTGGGGGCAGGGTGGCGTCGGTACGAAAGCTCACGATATTTTCACCATTCCTTTATGCCGAAAACACCACCGGCAACTACATCACGATCCTCTTTCATTCGAACGCGAATACGGCACCCAGCCGGCGCTGATTATTAAATTGCTGGACCGGGCTTATGCGCTCGGCGTTCTGGCGTAAGGAGAAGAACAGAATGACACCACGTCAACGCCGCATTCATCACGCAGGATTAGAAACACTTGCCGGAGCGCCCCGGAAAACCTGGCTGGGACGATTTACACCGCTGGCACACATTCAGTCTGCATGGATTAAATCGCTGCTAACAGTCTGGGGCGAATGCGTCGGAGGGAAAACCCGTGCGCAGTATCGTCTGGAGAATTGCGGTCGTTTCTTCTCGGACGTTAAAGATTCATGCTGGTCAGATAGTCAGTTATCGCGCATAACAGATGCAATCGAACAGGCACGCAAAGAGGGGTTCAGGGGAGAACAGGCAGCAGCGCGCGCCCGGACAATACTATGGGCCATGCCGCTTAAAGATATGATTGACGAGTCAGAGCGCCGGGATGATGCGGATTTTATTGAAGAGGTCATGCTTGAGACGTTTAAAACTGACGATCCGGTTTATCTCGTAGGAATGAAGTTTTACACCACCAGAAATAAGATCTCCGATATCACCAAGGAATTGCAACTGGTGGCGCCATGGCTAACGAACGGCGAAGCGCGCAAAAGAGTGCGTTGGTGTCTGGAGATATTCAGGGCGAAAGTTTTTCTGTCCGTCAGACGAAAGATGAAGGATGTATAGTTATTCTCATTTTAACAAAAAGTGCTTTTTATTTTACTTGTAGTTGAAAGTGGGCCAGAAAAGTTAATAATCCATTCATGCTTGGCAGAGCTGCGCCACGATGGCAGCGACTAAAAGCAACAAAAAATAAGATTCGAAACCTCGCCTTTGCGGGGTTTTTTTTCGTTCAAAAAATTCAGCCGCGCAAAAGTGACTTTTGCACAAACGCATTTTTGAGATTTTTTTAAAAAATCGGCTCGTCTGATGGGGCAGTTAGGAGCAATACCAGTGAGATAATGAGTGCTCCACACTGATAATCGGAGCATTGCATGCTTGCACTAAAGGAAGCTCGCCCCCTGATACTAGCCCTGATAGTAATCGTTCAACTCGATTTGCTCACTGGCTGGCATATTTTGCCAGCCCTGGTTGGCTGGTTAGTAAGTAGATAAGTGAGGGCGTGATTAGGCCCATTGTTAGAGGCCTAATCACGTTTAACTTAGCCTCGGGCTATCTCTTTTCTTGCAATCTCAGATAGAAAGGCAGAACGGTTTTTGTATCTGCCGTGACTTTCAATGTATCTGTCGATTGCGGTCAACAAGTTGCCAGGCATGGTGAGATTGAACTTGATAGCCTTCGTTTCGTACTTTGATGGGTCTATTTCTACAAGCGCCAGAAAGCCGTTATCTGAGGTTAAGCGATCATCCCCCAGATACTCAGCTGGATCACGCGGCGCAGGCACATGCCCACCTTGCTCGGTTAGCACTTCCATGTGCTGTCCAAAAGCTATTTCCGCATCCCTCAAAGCGCCTTCGAGGTCGTTGCCGGCGAACATGCAGCCTTCGACATCAGGAAAATAGCCGTCAAACGTTCCGTCTTCGGCTTTGAAAATAAAGAGCGGATAAATCATAGGTACCTCATTTGTTGCGTATTGATGTCCTTGCAGAGAGGGGCGGCTTGCGCCGCGCCCTGTTTAAATCAACTTTAGTCCTGATATCTGTTGAGCCTGTCTAACAACCCCCTTTGAAGAATCCTTTCTGGGGTGGGGTATGGTGATTATTTTCACTGTCCCCGGTTTTGCTAGCGTCACATGACTTCCTGTTTGTCTTTGCTTAACCCAACCATCAGCTATCAGTTGTTTGATTAACTCTGCACTGCTCATCAATCCTCCGTTTCGTTAACATGTGGGTATTATACCCACCAATAACGAAGAAAACAACATATTAGTAGGTATTACACCCACCTTTTTTAATCTTACGGTTAACACCTCGGCAGGAGGTGACGGATGAATAAAATCATGCCTGACAAAATCTTCTCAGCGGCCACGTACTGCACGTCAGGCGGCCTGATTTGTACCGGCCTGGCGCGTGTTTATGACTGGTTCCACGGTCTTGACTGGAATTTTATTGCGCTGGTCAGCGGTGTAGTGATTGGCGTCGCCACTTATTTCACGAACCTCTATTTCAAACGTCGACAAACCAAAGCCTATGAGGATGCACTCAGGCGGGGGTATGTGACGCAACCGCCGCAGGATAAATAAAATGGCATCTCTGAAAACGAAACTCAGTGCGGCCATGCTTGCGCTCATTGCTGCCGGTGCATCAGCTCCGGTGCTGTTTGATCAGTTTATTAGCGAGAAAGAAGGTAATGCGCTGGTGGCTGTTGTTGATCCCGGCGGAGTGTGGTCATTGTGCCACGGTGTAACGGTCATCAATGGCAAGCCTGTAATTAAGGGGCAAAGAGCGACCGAGGCGCAGTGTAAGCAGGTAAACGCCATTGAGCGGGACAAGGCGCTGGCATGGGTCGCCCGAAATATCAAGATATCGCTTACCGCTCCGCAGAAAGTTGGAATCGCGTCATTTTGTCCCTACAACATTGGCCCCGGAAAATGTTTCCCCTCGACTTTCTACAAACGAATCAACGCCGGTGACCGTAAAGGCGCATGTGAAGCGATTCGCTGGTGGATTAAAGACGGTGGCCGCGATTGTCGCCTGACCAAAGGTCAAAAGAACGGCTGCTACGGTCAGGTTGAGAGACGTGACCAGGAGAGCGCGCTGACGTGTTGGGGACTAGACCAGTGAATACCACCTTCTTAAAGCCAGCTATTGCCGTTTTGATTGTGGCCAGTGCCTTCGTTGCTGGCTCTGTCTGGAGCGAGCGGGCATGGGAAAAGAAATGGGCGGAACGAGATAGCGCTGAATCATCACGGGAAGTGAATGCACAGACCGCCGCCAGGATGATTGAACAAGGGCGCCTGATAGCCCGTGAAGAGGCCGTAAAAGATGCTCAATCCCAAACCGCTGCAGCGCGTGCTGCTGCCGATAATCTCTCTGGCACTGTTAAGCAGCTGCGCCAGCAGGCAAACACCCTTGCTGCCCGTCTGGACGCCGCAAAGCACACCGCAAATCTTGCCGCTGCCGTCAGAAGCAAAACAACCGGAGCCACCGCCGGAATGTTCGCCGACATGCTTGGAGACCTTGCAGAAGAAGCTCGACGATATGCTGCAATCGCTGACGAACGCTACACCGCAGGAATGACCTGTGAACGGATTTACGAATCGGTGAGAACCTCTATCCCCGCTAAGGGATAAGATAAACGATATCCCTTGTAAGGGATAATGAGGAGGAACAACTTGAAAACGTTGAAAGTTACAATTGAAAACCTTCAACAGGTAAAAAATGGTGTCGTCTGCGGGACTCAGGTTGCATTTAGAGTCATACAGGCTGGGCGAGTGCTGGTGGAGAGGGGGATCTCAGGCAAGACTTCAGTTCCGTTTACCTTGTCATATGACGTTAGCGCCGATGATGAACCGCTGGTGGTTGAACATGACCGTCCAGACCTGCCACATCTTCAACTTTCAGCGTCATTCTCGCCACAAGAGTATGTATCCTATTTGGGAATGGCGCTGTGTCGGGTCATTATAGTTGGCGAAGGGGATGAGAGAACCCCTCCGCAACAGAACATAACTAGTTTGAAAAGAGAGTGATGCTAAATAACGTCAGGAAGAGTTAGGGTATAAATATGATTTACAGGATCAAGAACCAAAGTTCCTCGACGTATTATATCCATACCAAGTATTATTTGATAACCTAACCCTAACTTGCTGGTAATGATCTTGTGCATAGTAATGCCACATTCAATGTCAGTATCGATTAAGCGTATTATTGCATGGTGAATAGTCGTTTTTTCATTGTTTAAACCAGATATCACTGTTGCTGGTTCACTCTCTTTTTTTATAGGGAGTGTTAATTCTTCGACAAGAGCTTCATCGACATAAAAATCATCCGCTCCGGTATCAATGAGAGCGAATACTTGTTTGGTTTTTCCGCCAATGTCCTTCGCATGATCTTCGGGTGAACTAGGCCTGATGGTTACCGGAATCACCGGTCTCGTCCCAAATTCAGGGGAGTCCGTCATTGAATTATCATTTTTTCGCATAAACCGAATTGTTATTGTTTTTGCCATGTCCATTCCTTGAGCAGAGCTAATCAGCCATTACTCCACCATTAGTGTGTTCGTCCGTGTCCCACCACGGACGGGCTGAGCGGTAACCTTACATGCTGAGGTTTCACAGTAACACCCTGATGTTTAAACAGTAGTCGCTCAATACAGCTGTGCTTAGCTACCTGCAATAACCATCCCTGCTCACGATAAATCATGAATGTCCGTTACCGAGGATAAGAGAGGGCTCATGCCACCACGTGCTAAACGCCCTTGCCGCCATAAAGGATGTGCTGCTATTACGAACGATGCCAGCGGCTACTGTAAAGTCCACCAGCAGGAACATGCAAGTGAAGGCTGGCGAAACTACCAACCGGGAAAGAGCCGGCAGGAACGCGGTTATGGTCGCCTCTGGGAGCTTATTCGCCCTCGAATATTCCAGCGAGACAAATTCCTTTGCCAGAATTGTCGGCGCCAAGGCATCGCAACGAAAGCAGCCAGTGTCGACCACATCATACCAAAAGCCCATGGCGGTACCGATGACGACTCCAATTTGGAGGCGTTGTGCTGGCCGTGTCACAGAAAGAAAACAGCAACAGAGAGAACTCGATGAGCAACCTGAATCTGAAAATTGAATACGTAGACGGGAAATTAGTGGCCCTGGAGCGCAACGGATTTTCTTTTATGAATACTGATGTTACAGGGATTTTTTTCAACCATACGCTCAAGACCTCACCGCAGTTGAATATTGAGATGGGCGGTACTGAGGTAAAAGAGCCATCCACTCAACCGGACCCACAACCGCAAACAGAAGCAGTCGCTTCAGGAAGTGGGGAGCCACCAAAAGAAGGTGAACTCCTCCCTTCAGAGTCACAACGAAATTCTCATGGCCGTCGCCGCCGTAACCGCCAACGGAGTTAATAATGTTTAACCGTAACGACCTGACCATCTCTATGTTCTACGCGTCGAGCACCGACAATGACGGGAACAAAATCGCCGCTATCATGCTGCAGGTGAATAATTCTGAATCGGTACCCGTACAAACCAGTCAACTGCTTTGCGTTACTGACAAAGCCAGGAAGAAGACCTATTCAGTAGGTGAGCAGATGACGAAGAACGGCTCTGATCCGTTACTGGTAGCTATCGAAAACTACTGGCGTCAGAACACTGAGGCTGTGGTTAGTGATCTGCTGACTGACGTAGCCGATTTCATTGCAGGCGGTATGAATAATAATTCCACTTGGATTGGTTTCAATGGTCTGAAGGTGTTCGAGAACGCGCCGTTGGAAACCCATATCCCTGAAAGCGTGTTGCAGGCTGATGGTGCGAAGCCAGAATAACGACTTACACCTCGGCTGAGGCTGGCACCAGCAGGGGTAGGGGGGATCAAATCCCCAACCCCTTTCGCGTTTCAGGACTGCCGCTTGAAGGACATTTTTACACGCCAGAAATAAAGATCTTTTTTCCGGCAGACTTCACCTATCAAAAGAGGAGTTATGGCTGGTGGAATTCGATCGTCTGGAGGGGGGAGAAAACCAGTTTTACCCGCCGGGCAAAAAAGCAAGCTGACCCGCATCGCCCCTCCGGCTGAGTTAATGGGGGAGGCGGCTGTAAGAATATGGAAAACCCAAAGCAAAATTCTAATCGAAAGAGGAGTCTTTGAACTTGAGGATGCCCCTCTGCTCCTGGCCTACTGTAATGCCTTTCATCTGATGCTCGAAGCCGAAAAGCTACTGGCTGTGGGGCTGACAACTGAAAGTGAAGCGGGAGGATTAAAAAAACATCCTGCCGTAAACGTCAGAAATGACTCTGTTTCCCAGATTGCCCGTCTGGGCTCGCTCCTGGGGTTAGACCCGCTCAGTCGTATCCGAATGACCAGTGGCAGAAATGATCCGGACGATGACGGGAATGAATTTGATGAGTTTGACTGATGGCCACATATCCGAACGTCAATGCGGCGAACCAGTATGCGAGGGATATAGTTGGCGGGAAGATTATGGCGTGTCAGTTAACCATTCTTGCCTGTCAGCGGCACCTTGATGACCTGGAGCGTGCGAAGGATCCTAACTGGCCTTACCGGTTCGATAAAAATAAAGCGGAGCGATTTCTTCGCTTCTCCCAGAAAATGCCTCACACCGCCGGGGAGTGGGCCCGCCGAAAACAAAGAATAGAGTTTGAACCCTGGCAAAAGTTTGCCCTGGGTGTCCCTTTTGGCTGGGTGAATAAGAAAAATGGCCGGCGTCGGTTCACTGAGATCTATATCGAGGTTCCGAGAAAAAACGGCAAATCGGCGATTGCTGCTGCCGTTGGCAACTATATGTTCTGTGCTGATGGTGAGCACGGCGCAGAGGTCTACTGTGGCGCCACGACCGAAAAGCAGGCCTGGAAAGTGTTTGCGCCAGCATTATTGATGGTGAAAAAACTTCCCGCGTTGCGTCAAAAATTCTCTATAAAGCCCTGGGCAAAAAAAATGACCCGCCCGGACGGGGCTGTTTTCGCACCAGTGATTGGTGATCCTGGTGATGGCGATTCACCATCGTGCGCCATTATCGATGAATACCATGAACATATTACAGATGCGCTCTATACCACGATGACAACAGGCATGGGGGCTCGTGAACAACCCATCACCCTGATCATCACTACTGCCGGCTATGACATTACCTCCCCATGCTATGAGAAGCGTGAGCAGGTCGTGGAGATCCTGCGCAAAACCCGGAACGGCGAAGAGAACGAGGGGATTTTCGGCATCATTTATGGACTTGATGATGATGACGACTGGACTCAGCCAGAGGCGCTTATTAAGGCGAATCCCAACTATGGTATTTCAATAAAAGAACATTTCCTGCGCGCAAAACAATTACTGGCAATATCGAATCCCAGTCAGACAAATAAGATCCTGACCAAACATTTTAACCGCTGGGTTAGTGCAAAAACGGTTTTTTACGATTTACAGAAATGGATGGCTGCCGCTGACAAAAGTCTCAAATTGTCTGATTTTGCCGGTGAGGAATGTTGGCTGGGGATAGACCTCGCGTCAAAGGTCGATCTCAACGCCGTTATACCTGTTTTCCGTCGGGATGTTGACGGGATTACTCATTTCTATTGCGTCGGGCCTATGTTCTGGGTGCCTGAAGACACGATTTATTCTGTCGACCCTAAGCTTAAACACACCTCTGAGCGTTATCAGTCATTTGTAGGTCAGGGCGTTTTAATTCCTTCTGAGGGCGCCGAGGTTGATTACCGGCTGATTTTTGAGTCCATTCTGCAGTTACGTCAGAACGTGAAAATCGCCCAGTGCCCTATAGATCCATATGGCGCTACATCTCTGCGCCATCTGCTCGAAGAAGAGGGGCTGGAGCCCGTCGAAATCAGGCAGAACTTCACCCATATGAGCGATCCCATGCGAGAGATTGAAGCTGCACTGGCATCGGGTCGATTCCACCATGACGGAAATCCCATCATGAACTGGTGTATTCAGAACGTTGTAGGCCGCTATTTGCCGGGCAGTGACGATATTGTTCGCCCAACAAAAGAGGGGAAACAAAACAAGATTGATGGTGCGGTTGGTTTAATGATGGGGATAGGGCGCGCCATGCTGAATAGCGCAGTCATCAAATCTGTCTACGATGAGGAAGACATAGCGTGTTAATCACAATTCTGAGTTTCATTATCGGCCTCGCTGGGGCTGTATTGATGTCTGCTGGTGCCTGGCTGCTTTGTCCCGCAGCGGGACTGATAACCGGTGGCATTATTTGCATGGTCTGGTCGTTTTTAATCGCCAGAACGGCGGTTGTCAGCGCTAAAAATGGGGGAGATGATGTTTATTCCCCAGATGTTTAGAGGTCAAAAGCGGTCTGTGTCAGGGGACGGTTTTTGGGAAGCGATGCTGGGCGGCGTCAGTTCAAGCCAGAGTAAAGCGGGGATCATGATTACATCAGAAACGGCGCTTGCGCTTTCTGCTGTTCGTGCGTGTGTAACCCTCCTGGCAGAGTCCGTCGCGCAGCTGCCGGTCGAACTCTACCGGCGAGATAAAAATGGAGGTCGTCAGCGTGCGACAGACCACCCGATTTATGATCTGATTCACTCCCAGCCCAACAAAAAAGACACCTCATTCGAGTACTTTGAGCAGCAGCAGGGGTTGTTGGGGCTGGAGGGGAATTGCTACTCGATCATCGATCGCGATGGAAAAGGCTACCCGAAAGAGCTGATCCCGATTAGCCCGAAAAAGGTGATTGTCCTGAAGGGGCCGGACGGGATGCCATATTATGAAATCCCGGAAATCGGCGAAACCCTGCCAATGCGCATGATGCACCATGTGAAAGTCTTTTCGCTGGATGGTTATATCGGTAGCTCGCCTATTCAGACGAACGCCGACGTGCTCGGGTTGAATCTGGCCGTTGAAGAACATGCATCGGCGACATTCCGACGCGGTACAACGATGAGTGGCGTTATCGAGCGACCAAAAGAAGCCACGCCCATCAAGAGTCAGGAGAAGATTGACCAGCTTCTGGCTAAATGGACTGATCGTTATTCCGGTGTGCGTAATGCTTTTTCTGTGGCGCTGTTGCAGGAGGGGATGAGCTATAAGCAGATGTCGCAGGATAACGAGAAAGCCCAGTTGCTACAGTCGCGCCAGTGGGGCGTAGAGGAGGTTTGCCGTCTCTACAAAATCCCGCCACATATGGTGCAAATGCTGGCGAAAGCGACCAACAACAACATCGAGCACCAGGGCCTGCAGTTCGTGATGTATACGCTCCTGGCCTGGTTGAAGCGGCATGAAGGCGCGCTGCAGCGTGACCTGCTCCTGCCCAGCGAGCGCCGTGACTTGTATATCGAATTCAACGTTTCCGGCTTACTGCGTGGCGACCAGAAGTCACGCTATGAGTCCTATGCGCTGGGACGCCAGTGGGGCTGGTTATCGGTTAACGATATCCGGCGCATGGAGAACCTGCCGCCGATAGCCGGAGGTGAAAAATATCTGACGCCACTGAATATGGTCGACAGCGCACAAATCATCCCTGGCGATAAAAAGCCGACCGCGCAGCAGATGTCAGAAATCAACACCATCCTGTCCCGATCCTGAATACCACCGCGCAACGCGGGCTTACCCGGTAAAAACCATGACAACAAAACACATTAACCTTCCGCATCTTGCGGAGATGGTCTTTGGCGTGCCGCATTACGTGTCACGACAAACGATGGACTCTGTAAAGGCGGTATTAATCCCGCGTATCCAGGGAACGATTGAGAACACCGGCATCCAGTTAGCTCTGGACCCGGATAAAGCACCGGCATCGGAGCAGGTACAGCCAGCCGGTGGCGTGGCCGTTATTCCTGTCCACGGATTGTTGGTAGCACGTCGTGGGCAAATTACGCAGGCCTGCACAGAGCTAACCAGCTATGAGCGGATACGCAGCCAGTTGAACGCGGCATTAAACGATCCATCAATCAGCGAAATCGTGTTGGATATTAATTCCGGAGGCGGCGCGGCGGTGGGCTGTAAAGAGCTGGCCGATTATATCTATCAGTCTCGCGAGACGAAGCCCATCACGGCGATAGTGAACTACAGCGCTTATTCAGCCGCGTATTTCATCGCGTCGGCCTGCAGCAAAATCATCGTCAGCCAGACCAGTGGCGTAGGTTCTATCGGCGTGATTATGGAGCACCTGGATACGTCGAAGCTGGAAGAAAAAATGGGGCTGACGTTTACCACGATCTTCAGGGGGGATAACAAAAATAACGGTACCCAGCATGAGCCGCTGAGTGAAGAGGCGCTGGGTATGTTCCAGGGGATGATCGATGAAATGTACGAGACGTTTACGGGGTCGGTTGCGGAATATCGCGGCCTTGGCCAGCAGGCTGTAATCGAAACGCAAGCGGGGCTGTATTTTGGCCCTGGTGCCGTTTCAGCAGGTCTGGCGGATGAAATCTCAGACCCTCAGTCGGCGATCAATGCTATTGCGGCGAAGTACAAAGCGCCTCAGAAAGCCAGTTCTATCAAGCTGCAGGCGGCAGCGATGGACCTGCAAACCCAAATGTAACCCGACGCAAACGCGTCACTACCAGAAAGTAGCCTTTGGGTTGCTTTTTTTATGTCTAAAAAAGAGAGAAAAACAATGCCACAGATTGAAGAATTGCGTCGTCAGCGTGCGGGTATCAATGAACAAGTTCAGGCCCTGGCAACCATTGAAGCGAACGGCGGTACGCTGACGGCAGAGCAGTTGACAGAATTTTCCGGCCTGCAGCAGCAGTTCACCGACATCAGCGCCAAAATGGAGCGCATGGAAGCGGCAGAACGTGCAGCCGCGGTCGTCGCGAAGCCGGTAAAAGCGACCCAGCATGGCCCGGCAGTTATCGTCAAATCAGAGCCGAAGCAATACACCGGTGCCGGGATGACCCGCATGGTGATGTCTATTGCAGCGGCGAAGGGCGATCTGCGTGATGCGGCTGCGTTTGCCGCTGAAGAATTGAATGACCAGTCCGTATCGATGGCCATCTCAACTGCGGCGGGTTCTGGCGGCGCACTTATCCCGGAGAACATGCAAAACGAGGTCATTGAGCTGCTGAGTGATCGCACCATTGTCCGTAAGCTGGGCGCCCGTTCTATCCCACTGCCTAACGGTAATCTGTCGTTGCCACGCTCAGCTGGCGGTGCAACAGCCAGCTACACCGGTGAAGGGAAAGATGCGAAAGCGTCTGAATCAAAATTCAACGACGTAAAACTGGCTGCAAAAACCATGATCGCGCTGGTACCGATTTCGAACCAGCTGATTGGTCGTGCCGGTTTTAACGTTGAGCAGCTGGTCCTGCAGGACATTCTGACCGCTATCTCCGTGCGCGAAGATAAAGCGTTTATGCGTGATGACGGTACCGAAGATACGCCGGTTGGTATGAAGGCACGCGCGACGCAGTGGAATCGCCTGCTGCCGTGGGAAGCCGCTGCAGAGATCAACCTTACAACGGTTGATGAATACCTGGATAAGGTTATTTTGATGGCGATGGATGGCAACAGCCTCATGATTAAGTGCGGTTGGGGTATGTCTAACCGCACCTATATGAAGCTGTTTGGCCTGCGTGACGGCAACGGGAATAAAGTCTACCCGGAAATGGCGCTGGGCATGCTGAAAGGCTATCCGATCCAGCGTACCAGCGCGATCCCGGTTAACCTGGGCGAAAGTGGCAAAGAATCGGAAATTTACTTTGCCGACTTCAACGATGTTGTCATCGCTGAGGATGGCTCCATGAAGGTCGATTTCTCCAAAGAGGCCACTTACAAAGATGCCGAAGGTAATCTGGTATCCGCCTTTGCCCGTAACCAGTCTCTGATTCGCGTTGTTGTTGAACACGATATCGGTTTCCGCCACCCGGAAGGGTTAGTGCTGGGTACCGGCGTCCTGTTCTAATCCCCGTATACATCAATAAGGCCCGCACACGCGGGCTTTTCTATTTAAGGAGAATGCTATGGCTGTGAAGAAAGATAAGCCCGTAGATCAGGAAGAAACGGCTGCAGATGAAAGCCATGCGACCACGGTCGCACAGGCAGAACGTAAAGCCATTGTGTTCCTTGGCCCATATAGCCGCTATTCCCGTGGTGATATCGCATGTTTTGATCTCCAGCATGCGGAAGAGTTGGTTGAGCGTCATATCGCTGTGTGGCCGAAAGATGCCGAACGCGCGATGGCACCGAAACCGGGAGATAACGACTTTGATACTGACATTGGTTGAAGTGAAAACCCAGCTTCGCCTGGAGCTGGATTTCACGGAGCATGACGCCATGCTCACGCAGATGGTTAATGCCGCACAGCGGAGCATCGAGCGTGATTATTACTGCAAGTTGGTCACCAGTGATGAAGAGCTGCAGGCGCTCCCGGAGACGGTACGCGGATTCATTGCTGATGAAGATATCAAGCTGGCCATCCAGTATCTGGTCAGTGATGCATATCTGAATGGCCATACCGGGCAATGGCTGGAAACTACGGCTGTGAAATATCTCCTTTTCCCTGTTCAGGAGCATACCGTATGAGCCTGAAACCGGGAGAAATGAACTGTCGTATCGCTATCGGCTATATCCAGTCCGGACGAGGACCGCTGGGTGAACCGCTACCGGAAACGCTGGTCGAGGTGGGAAAAGCCTGGGCGAAAGCTGAACTGGTATCAGGGCGAAAAGTTCGAACGAAGGATCAGGAGCAGGTGGTGGAAACCCGGTTATTTACGGTTTATCCGGGAGTTCTGGTCGATTTGGACTGGAAAATCACGACGAAAGATCTGGTTTACACCGTCCGGAATATCGACCGCAAAACGGACCAGATCATCATTACGGGGGAGGCGGACGGGCGGCATGATAGAACTGGCGATTAAAACTGCGCTGGAGCGTATCACCGGCCTGAATGCTTACCCGCTGCTGTTGCCGGATAACGAGCAGGAAGGAGTTACGTTTCAACGAATTTCAGACCCGGAGATGTACGCGGGAACACTGCGAACCGGACTCATTTCAGCACGATTTCAGGTGACGATTTACCGGATTGACGACTACACCGACCTCCTGCATCTGGACAAAAAAATCTGGTCTGAATGGAAAAAAATCGTCCACGGCCAGCTGGAAAATATCCCGGTTCAGTTCATTGAACGCAGCGGCATCCGGCAGGACAAAACGACGTTGACGAACCGCCGCAGCCAGTACCGCCTGATCCGCGATTTCATCATTCACTACGCGGAGGATACGTCGTGATACGAATGGAAGTGAAAGGGCTGGATGAGCTGGAGCGCCAGCTGATAGCCCTGGGAGAAAAAGTCGGCACGAAGATTTTGCGTGACGCTGGCCGGGAGGCGCTGAAGGTTGTTGAAGAGGACATGCGGCAGCATGCGGGCTTTGACGAAACGTCGACCGGGCAGCACATGCGGGATTCAATCAAAATCCGCTCTTCTGCCCGAAAGGCCAAAGGGATCGCGGTTGTAACGCTCCGTGTTGGCCCCAGCAAGCAACACTATATGAAGGCGCTGGCGCAGGAGTTCGGCACGGTTAAACAGGTTGCAGACCCCTTTATTCGACCCGCTCTGGATTACAACGTCCAGACAGTTTTGCGCGTCCTGACCGTGGAAATTCGAAACGGTATTCAAAACAGGTAGCGACCGCTACCGATAAATAAAAGAGAGACATCATGCCTGATAATAAAACATCGCCGGAATATGCAATGCTGCCGGCTGGCACCATTGTGAAATACGGGGACCCCGGCGCGGCAGCCGCAGCGCTGAAACCTTTGGTTAACTGTAAAGCGCTGGGGGCTATGGGGCAGACCGGCGGTTTTGTCGACTGCACCACACTCCTCGACACGCAAAAACAATCCATCAGCGATCTGCCGGATGGCCCGGAGAAATCTTTAGGATTTATCGACGATCCGGGCAATACCGACTTTGCCGCGCTGCTTAATGCTGCCGAAGCCCGCAGGACTATTCAGCTTTATGTTGAGCTGCCGAACAAGCGTACCGCGACAATGCTGCTGGCGCTGTCTGGCTGGCAGATGAGCGAAATCGCTGCACCGGCGAGCGAGGTCATTCAGATCACCGTCCAGGGAAAACAGAACAAAATCACCTGGGGAACCGTTGCAGCTGGCGGCGAATAAGCAGCATTTATATCCATAACAGACAGCCACCTCCGGGTGGCTTTTTATTTTTAAGGACGACCCGTGAAAGATAAAAATTATGACCTGTCCGCGCTTAAATCCGCGCTGCTTAAATCAGTCCCGACGGTAGTGAAAACAGAGTTGTTCGGCGCAACGGTCTATATCCGCCGCCTGACCGGGGATTATCTCATCAGCTACGAAGAAACACTGGCTGAAACAGCAAAATCTGGCGAACCGCGTGAGGCATCGGAGCGATTAATCCAGATCGTCATCGATGCACTGGTTCAGCCGGATGGAACGGCTATTCCCGATGAATTTAAACCCACGGCCGCCGAGCTGCTGAAGGCCCATGAAAACCCAGAACTGCTGGCCGCAGTGGACAAAGTGAAGCTACACGCGATCGGCAAGCTGGAGGAAGCGGAAAAAAACTAAATGACTCGCCCTGGCTGGAGCTGATTTTCTGGCTGGCCGACCGCTGGGGCGAGCCTGACCCATCCAGAATTGCTGCACTTCCGGCAAACACCCTGTACCACTGGCGCGCCTTCTTCCTGAAACAAGGTATTTTCCGCCGTCCTGGCGATGAAAATGCGCCTCCTCCCGAAACAACACCTGCGCCATCCCGGACGACGATTAATGATGAATGCGCGGCAGTCATGAGGGCATTAATGTAATGGCAGACGTCGCATCTTTAGCGGTCGGGTTGCACCTTAACGCAGCCAGTTTTAAAACCCAGCTTCTGGGCGCATATGGCGATGCGGAGAACCAGTCAAAACGGTTTAACCGCAATGCCCAGGCGGACGTGAAAAAGACGGAGGACGCCTATAAGAAGGTTGGCCTGTCGATATCCGGGATGGCCAGCAGGCTGGCGGGGCTGGCTGGGGCTGGCCTCTCTGTCAGCACGATCATCACAACGTCCAGGCAGTACGGACAGGCATTATCAGACCTGCAGGCGATCACCGGTGCGACCGCCGGTGAAATGAAAGCGCTGGACCTGGCCGCGCAGGAAATGGGGCGCACGACAGAATACAGCGCCAGCCAGGCGGCTGAGGCGCTCAAGCTGATGGCGTCGGCTAAACCGGAGTTGTTAAAAACTGCAGATGGCCTGCAGCAGGCGACTAACAGTGCCCTCATCCTGGCGCAGGCCGCCGGAACGACGCTCCCGGATGCGACGAAAACGCTGGCGCTGTCGTTAAACCAGTATGGTGCGAGCGCGCAGGAGGCCGATCGTTATATCAACGTTCTGGCCGCTGGCGCGAAGTATGGCTCATCCGAAATTACGGATACGGCAGCGGCGATTAAAAACGGCGGTGTCGCCGCTGCGCAGGCTGGTGTCGGTTTTGAGCAACTGAATGCGGCCATTCAGGTTCTGGCCGAGCATGAAGTGAAGGGCGGAGAAGCGGGAACGGCGCTGCGTAACGTCATCCTGAATCTGGAAAAGGGGACAGATAAAAGCCTCAAACCCTCCGTTGTCGGACTGAGCCAGGCGCTCAATACGCTGGCAGGCAAGAACCTTTCAACGGCCCAGGCGGTGAAGCTGTTTGGCGTGGAAAACCTGAGTGCGGCTTCCATTCTCGTCCAGAATCGCTCAAAGGTTGATGAGCTGACCGCTTCGTTGACCGGCACAAAAACGGCGCATGAGCAGGCGTCAATCAGGGTCAATAACCTGAACGGCGATCTGCTGGGATTGAGCAGTGCGTTTGAAGGGATGGTCATCAAGATTGGCCAGAGCAGCAACGGTCCTCTTCGCAGCGGGATTCAGGCAGCGACAGAGGCGCTAAACGGCCTGGCGAATAACTTCAATACCGTCTCCAGTATTGCGCTTTACAGCCTGATCCCGGTTCTGTCCACGAAACTAACCGCAGGGCTTCGGGAAAATATCAGTGCCTGGCGGGAAAGCCAGGCGGCGGTAAAAGCGAGAGCGCTTGCCGATGCGGATATTGCCCGTAAAACGCTGGATTCGACAGCCGCCATCCTGAAGCAAAACGATGCCGAGTTTGGTCACTACCGGCAGATGGAGCAGACGGCTAAACAGTACGGGATGAATATCAGTTACCAGGACGAGTTTACCCGGCTTATCCGACAGGAAACTGAACAAACCAGTCTGGCCAGCCAGGCGAAGTTGAAGCTGGCGGCGGCTAACCGGCAGGTGTCGATATCTGCCCGTGCGGCTTCTGTTGCTGTAGGTCTGGCTCGGGGCGCTCTGGCGTTTGTTGGTGGTCCATTTGGTGCAGCGACTCTGGCTGGCTCGGCTTTACTGTATTTCCATCAACAGGCAAAGGAAGCCCGACAATCGGCCATTAATTTAAAAGACGCCGTAGTCGAAACCAGTGAAGCGCTGATGCGCCTCTCTCTTAATCAGTTAAATGTGAAGCAGTTCGACCTGAATGATCAGTATGAAAATCAGGTTGTTCAGCGGAACCAGTTGATAAAAGAGATTCAGGATGCCGACAGCCGCCTCGATGGCCTCAAAGGATTTGACCCCTTTGGCCAGCTGGAAGGGGTGACAAAGGACCAGACGCGGGCGCGTGCGGACCTCGATAGCGTTAACGAGGGATTGCGCAAAACAGAGGAAAATATCAAGCGCGTCAGTGACGCAAAAACACTGGCTCAGCTTGGACTATCCGGGAAAATAACGTCGCTGACTGACGATCTGAAAGGCGCGCTGAATAAGCCCGGCAAAGAGACCGGCGACGGAAATCCCTGGACCGGTGAGGGTGGTACCGGGAAAGGGAAGGGTGATAAAGCCAGGCTCGACCAGTTCAAAACGCTTCGGCAACAAATTGAAGAAGCCCATGCCTCCAGCCTGGCCAGGATTAACCTGCAGGAGCAGGACAGCAACAGGGAGTTGAGGGAAGCGGCGCAGAAAAACGGAGCCAGTGATGCTGATCTGCAGCGCGCGCTCTTAATGAATGCGGAGAACTATCAGAAGCAGCGACTGGATCTGGCCGCGCAATATTCACCCGCACAGGAGAGCTTACGTAAGGAGCAGGAGGTCAGCCGGGACCTTTCCGGGCTTTTCAAAGCCCGTCTGCTTACGGAAAAAGAGTACCAGACCGCCCGAATCACGCTGGCCAGAGAAACCGCGAAAGAGCTTTTGCAGGCGAAGGCCGATGAAATCGCCGCTCCTGAACTGGATATCGCCGGTGACGTAGATCCCCTGGTCGCGTTGAGTAATCAGTTAGCTCAACGGCAGGCATTACTGCAGGCGTACTATCAGGGCAGCGCGATCAGCAAAGACCAGTACGAAATGCTGATGCAGAAAGTGTCAAAGGAATCAGCTGATGCACAGTATCAGACCTCGCTGGAGCTGTATCGCTCGCAGGGTGAATTTCAGAGCCTGGCCGTTGGGTTATTTGAGACGACGTATGAGCGTTCAACCAACTTTTTAACGAGTACGCTGACACGAACCCAAAGTTTCAAGGAAAACATGGTTGGCCTGTTCTCCTCCCTGACGCAGGCTGTCATTAAAAACCTGGTTGATATGGCCGCTCAGGCGCTGATCACTAGTTCGGTCATGCAAACCATCATGGGCGTGGTCGGCATCGGGACCAGTATCGCAGGTGGGGCAGCTGGCGCTGGCTCAGGGACGGCAATTCAGAACGCAGGCAGTAACTTCCAGTTTAACGCCAAAGGTGGCGTCTACGATTCCCCTTCATTAAGCGCTTACAGCAACCAGGTCCACGATACCCCGCAGTTCTTCGCCTTTGCTAAAGGTGCGGGCGTATTTGCCGAGGCGGGGCCAGAGGCCATTATGCCGCTGACGCGTGCCGGTGATGGTTCGCTGGGGGTACGCGCGGTCGGCGGCGGACAGAACGCCAGCGCCACCGAAGGGCCAAAGGTCTGGATCTCTATTTCCGGCGATAAAACATCCACTGATAGTTCATCAGGGTTTGAGGAATTTGGTCAGCAAATTGGGTCATTCGTCGAGAAGAAATACCGCGAGCTGCAGGCGAAAGACATGCGTCCGGGTGGCGCTATCTGGAACGCCGTAAAAGGACAACGTTAATGGCCATTGAGATATTTACCTGGAGTCCCCGAATCAACCCTACGCAAACCGTGAAATTCCGAATCCGAAAAGCGGAGTTTGGTGACGGGTATACGCAGGTATCAGGGGATGGATTAAATACCCGGTCACAGGAATGGGAACTGAGTTTTGTCGGTACCGAGGATTATATCCGACCGATAAAACAGTTCCTGGATCGTCACGGCGGCACGAAATCTTTTCAGTGGACCCCACCACTTGAAGATGTGGGGCTTTTTCGCTGCGAGCAATATAAACCTGTTCCGATGGGTGGGGGGAACTACTCCCTGTCGGCAACCTTTATTCAGGGATTTAAACCATGAGTATTAATGCAAATTACCAGAAGCTTGAGCCAGGCGATTCAATTCAGCTTCTGGAAATTGATGGCCGTTCTTTCAATATGGGCGAGGTTCTATATTTTCACGGCTATAACATTCCTCATTCCGCAGCAGAAATTATTGCAGCCGGTGGTGATGAGTCGAAATTGCCAGCCAAAAGTATCTGGTGGCAGGGTACCGAATATAAAGCCTGGCCGTGCGATCTCGACGGTATCGAATCATCCACTACGGGCAGCGATGCACAACCGACGCTGCGGGTAGGTAACATCGATGGTTCGATATCCGCGCTGTGTCTGCATTACGACGATATGGCGATGGCGCGAGTCACCATCCATGAGACGCAAAAGCAGTATCTGGATGCGCAAAACTTCCCGGAGGGAAACACGTCAGCGGACCCGACGCAGGAAAAGCGCCAGCTATTTTTTATTGATGCCAAAAGCCTCGAAACCGATACGGAGGTAGAGTTTACCCTTTCAAGTCCGATGGACCTGCAGGGAATGATGATCCCCACCCGGCAATATCATTCGGTTTGTACCTGGTGTATCCGCAACAAATACCGTAGCGGCGATGGCTGCGATTATGCCGGTACAAAGTATTTTGATAAGAACAATAAGCCAGTAGACGACCCGTCACAGGATGTCTGCCCCGGCACGATGGCGGCCTGTAAGGCACGTCATGGACCAGATAATCCTCTACCGTTCGGAGGCTTCCCCGGTACCAGCCTTATCAGGAGCTGATATGCGACAGAAAACGATTAAGGCGATACAGACCCATGCCGCTGCTGACTACCCGCGCGAGGCCTGTGGACTGATCGCGCAGAGGGGCCGCATTGAGCGCTATTTCCCGTGCCGGAATCTGGCCAGTGAGTCGAATGATAATTTCGTTCTGGCCCCGGAGGATTACGCAGAGGTTGAGGACTGGGGAACGATCATCGGTATTGTTCACAGTCATCCAGATGCGACCACGCAACCCAGCGAACTGGATAAGGCGCAGTGCGATGCCACGCAGCTGCCGTGGCATATTATCAGCTGGCCAGAGGGTGACCTTCGCACTATTCTCCCGCGTGGCGAGCTCCCCCTCCTCGAACGACCGTTTGTGCTCGGACATTACGACTGCTGGGGGCTGGTGATGAGCTATTTCCGGCAGACTCACGGCATCGAGCTGCACGATTACCGCGTTGATTATCCCTGGTGGGAGAACGACTATCCCGAAAATTTTTACCACGATTGCTGGTATGAATGCGGGTTCCGTGAATTTGATGGTCCACCGCAGCCGGGTGATATGGTTATCATGCAGGTACAGTCGAACAAATGGAACCACGCCGGGATTTTGCTGGAAGGAAATATGCTGCTGCATCACCTGTATGGCCATCTCAGCCAGCGGGTGCCGTATGGTGGATATTATCTCGACAGGACGATGAAAATCGTTCGATACCATTCTCTGTGTTAACCTTTGGGGAAATTAAATCCAAAAAGGAAATGGAGATGAATAAAGCAGTTCTGTTTTTTTCAGCATTCTTGCTTAGCGGCTGTATGGTAAGTTCGCTTGAATCGCAAAAACCAATTTATTCAGGGCACTCTACAAAAAGTGCAGATGAAATAAATAAATGCCTCGCACCCAAATGGGTTGAACTGCGACCTTCAAGTTCAAGCATTCCTACCGAGTCTGGCTATAAAATAATTTCATCAGATGATTTACTAGGCACTGTGTCTGTCGTAAAAATCCAAACAAATAAAACCGGTGGTAGTGATGTAAATGTTTACGCCATATCAAAAGGCTGGAATGACCCTTGGGGAAGTGCAGCAAGAAGTTGCATTTAAGTTTATCTATTTTTGACAAACCCACTTCGGTGGGTTTTTTTATGGGGTTAATATGAAAGAGGTAATGACCAAAATAGTATTAAGCGGAACTTTAGGTAAAACTTTTGGTAAATGTCATGAGAGATTAGTTTCAAGTTCATCTGAAGCAATTAGAGCATTATGCTGCACAATTGAAGGGTTTGAAAAATACCTCAACAGCAGCAAGGAAAGAGGAATAACCTTCGCCATTTTTAAAGGTAAAACAAATATTGGAGAAGAAGATTTGCCCTTTCCTCTAACAGGCGAAGTTTTACGTATAGTTCCGGTGGTCATTGGTAGTAAAAAGGCCGGTGTTTTACAAACAATTATGGGGGCTGTTTTGGTCGCCGTTGGGGTAATTGTCGGATATGTAACTGGCTGGACTGGTGTCGGTTGGGCGGTCGGTTCGAAGATGGCCATGATGGGTGGTGCCATGATGTTAGGCGGCGTTGTCCAGATGCTATCCCCACAACCCGCTGGCCTGGCCCGCAAAGAATCCCCGGATAACAAAGCCAGTTATGCCTTTGGTGGCGTGACCAATACCGCTTCGCAAGGTTATCCGGTTGGCCTTCTCTATGGTAAACGACGAATTGGCGGGGCAATTATTTCCGCCGGTATTTATGTCGAAGACCAGCAATAAATAATCAGTCAGTAATCTCTTCTAATTCAGGCCACCTTGCGGTGGCTTTTTTTATGGGCGCGATATGGCAAATAACATAATTAAAGGGCGCAAGGGTGGCGGCTCCAGTCAGCGCACACCGACGGAACAGCCAGACGATTTACAGTCTGTAGCAAAAGCCAAAATTCTTATCGCATTAGGTGAGGGGGAATTTGCGGGAGGGTTAACGGGTAAAGACATTTATCTTGACGGCACTCCACTTGAAAATGCGGATGGTTCTGAAAACTTTCCGGGTGTTGTTTGGGAGTTTCGCCCCGGCACGCAGGCCCAGACATATATTCAGGGTATTCCCGGAACGGAAAACGAAATAAACGTCGGTACAGAAGTTTCCAGTGTTACAGCCTGGACTCATACGTTTACTAATACCCAATTATCCGCCGTTCGTGTCCGCCTGAAATGGCCGTCCCTGATGAAGCAGGAAGATGATGGCGATGTAGTGGGGAATACCGTCAAATATGCGCTGGATCTGCAGACGGATGGCGGTGCCTGGCAGACCGTACTGGAAACAGCGGTCACAGGCAAAACCACCTCCGGCTATGAGCGAAGCCACCGTATCGACCTGCCGCAGGCGGGCAGCACCTGGACCCTGCGCCTTCGGAAAATTACACCTGACGCCAATAGCGTAAAAATTGGCGATGTGATGACGCTGCAGAGCTATACCGAAGTGATTGACGCGAAGCTGCGTTATCCTCATACAGCCCTGCTTTATGTCGAGTTCGATTCCAGGCTGTTCAATGGTTCGATCCCCCAGATTTCCTGCGAGCCACGCGGGCGCGTCATCCGCGTACCGGATAACTACAACCCCGATACGCGTGAATACACCGGCATGTGGACCGGCGGGTTTAAATGGGCGTGGACGGATAACCCGGCCTGGATTTATTACGATATCGTTGTCGAGGAACGTTTTGGTCTCGGTAACCGGCTGACCAGCGCCAATATCTCAAAATGGACGCTATACCAGATTGCACAGTACTGCGACCAGTTAGTTCCGGATGGAAGAGGAGGCGACGGTACGGAGCCTCGTTATCTCTGTAACGTTTATGTCCAGGAACGCAACGACGCCTATACCGTGCTGCGCGATTTCGCGGCTATTTTCCGGGGGATGACCTGCTGGAGTGGCGAGCAGATTGTTGTGCAGGCTGATATGCCGCGCGATGTTGATTTCAACTATACGCGCGCGAATATTATCGGTAGTCCTCGTTATTCCAGCAGTACCAGTAAGGCCCGGTACACCAATGCGCTGGTGTCGTGGTCTGACCCGGATAATGCGTATGCTGATGCGATGGAGCCGTCCTTTATCCCGGAACTGGTTTCCCGCTACAGCTTTAACCAGCTGGAAGTGACAGCCGTCGGGTGTACACGGCAGAGTGAAGCCCATCGCAAAGGGTTATGGGGCATTCTGACCAACAACAAAGATCGCATGGTCGAAATTGATGTCGGTCTGGACGGCAGGATCCCGCAGCCGGGTTACATCATCGCGCTGGGCGACGAACGTCTGGCCGGGCGAGTTAATGGCGGTCGTATCAGCGCGGTGAATGGTCGGGTAATCACGCTTGACCGGGATATCGATGCAAAAGAGGGTGACCGGTTGCATCTGAACCTGCCGTCAGGTATCTCCCAGGCCCGGACCATTCAGTCGGTGAACGGTCGTCGGCAGGTGACGGTCACCACGGCATACAGCGAGACACCAGAGGCGGAATGTGTCTGGATCGTCGAATATACCGACCTGGTGGCGCAGCAGTATCGTGTCATTGGCGTAAAGGACAATAATAACGCCACGTTTACCATCACCGGCGTGGCCCACGACCCGGATAAATTCCCGCGAATTGATACCGGCGCGATCATCGACCAGCGCCCGATTAGCGTTATTCCGCCAGGCAACCAGGCTCCGCCTGATGGCATTCTCCTGACGTCCTTCTCTGTGGTAAATCAGGGTATCAGTGTTGAAACCCTGCAGGCCAGTTGGGATGCTGTGAAAAATGCTATCGCCTATGAGGCGCAGTGGCGTCGAAATGACGGCAACTGGATTAATGTGCCGCGCAGCTCGACCACCTCGTTTGAAGTCAGCGGCATTTATGCCGGTCGTTATCTGGCCCGTGTCCGCGCAATCAACGCAGCAGAGGTTTCGAGTGGCTGGGCCTACTCTGAAGAGAAAACCCTGACCGGTAAAGTCGGCGAGCCGCTGCCGCCGATGGCACTGACGACCGCTTCATTGACCGCCGGTATCGAGATTCGTTGGGAGTTCCCGGCAGGCGCAGAGGATACCCAGCGAACTGAACTGCAGTACAGCCCGGACCAGAGCGGTAAAGGCGCGATGCCGCTGACCGATTTAGCCTACCCCGGCAAACAGTATCAGCAGATGGGCCTACAGATTGCCACGCAGTTCTGGTACCGCGCGCGCCTGGTTGACCGCCTGGGCAATGCCTCTCCATGGACCGGCTGGGTGCAGGGGATGTCCAGCGATAACGTTGATGATTATTACCAGCAACTCGACGATGCGCTTAAAGGCTCGGATACCTATGAGGAACTGAATAAGGGTATCCAGGACAACAGCGCCGCCGCTGACGCCGCACAGAAGGCCGCTGATGCAGCGAAGGGTGTCGCTGAAGGGGCCGTAGCGACAAATACAGAACAGCAGAAGCGGATCGACGAGCAGGCGAAAGATATCGCTCAGAACGTCAATGACATCAACAACGCGGCCAAAGCCGGTGTTGAAAACGCGAATAAGCTGGCTCAGGAAATTCTTGATCGCCAGGTGGGTGATTTGACCACGGCCAATAAGGCTGCAAGCGATGTTGCTAACGCCATCAAGAAGGCCGAGACGGACGATGCTGACGTTGCGAAGAATGCCGCAGACAATCTGCTGAATACGAAGAGTGAAGTCGACGCGCAGATCAGTACGATAAACACCACCATGCAGGATGGTTTCGACAGTCTGGCTCAGCAGATGGCATCTATTTCTGCCGGTACCGGCGAGCAGTTCGACAGCCTGAAAATCTGGTACTTCGATAAAGGTGCAGAAGGCTGGGCCGAGGATGACGCCAACACGAAGCTGCTGCCCGTTGACTCTTACGGATGGGTTTATCCGGCAGGCGCGTCGTCTACCATGCGTTCACCGAACCCGCTGGCGATAGATGGCCAGTCGTACAAGTACATGCGCCTGCGTATAAAGCGTGTCGGTAATCCGAACTGGAGCGGAAAACTGTACTGGATCGGCGTCAACGAAACCGGCTGGTCGACTCAGCGCACGCTGAATATCCCTGAACCTGAGTTCGACCCGTCCACCGGCGTGACCGTTATTCCGATTCAGGACATTGCCTGGGCGACCTCTGAGACCGTTCGTCGTCTGCGGTTTGATTTTTCCACGAACCAGACCGCTGCAAATTACTACATGGTTGACTGGCTGGCCGTTGGCCGTCCGACGCCGGGCGCATCTCAGGCGCAGATACAAGACCTGAAGAGTGCCATGACTACCGCCGATGCTGCTGAAGCACTGGAACGCAGTCAGCTGGCCGCGCAGCTCCGTGGGAACTACGAAGGCACGGACCCGAACAAGCTCGTCACCGGTATCATGTACAACGAACATGTGGCCCGCGTTACCGCAGAGCAGGCTATTGCTTCCGACGTCACCACACTGCGCACTGACTTCAACAACAACAAGGCCGCCGTTACTCAGCGCCTTGATACGCTGACCTCAGAGAACCAGGCGCAGGCGCAATCCCTGACTCAGCTGCAATCTGGCCTGACTGATGCCAACGGCAAGATCGGCGCGAACTCGACGGCTATCAACCAGATCAAGACCGATGTGACCGCGATTGACGGACGCGTCACGGCTAACAGCCAGTTGATCTCCGGGCTTGAAAGCACGCTGAATAACGACGCTGTAGCGTTGGTGGCTAACCCGGATAACCTCCTGACGAACACAGGTTTTGAGCGTAACAAGGCTGCATGGACTGGATTTAACGCCTACTCAGACGTGTACGCCGCACAGGTGCCGCACTCAGGGGCCATGATCCTGCGTGGTAAGGCTGGCGGCATTTCCTCCATCGGTCAGAACGTTACCAACGTTCAGAAGGGTCGCACGTACCGCTACGGTGGTTACGTGAAGCGTTCCGGCGATATGGCGATGAGTTCGAACACCACCGGGAACAACAAGTTCCGCCTGGGAAATGCGGATACCGGCACCGGCCCGCTGTCCGAGCTTCTCTACAACGCTTCGAACGTCGGCACTAACTGGACTCTGTTCACCAAGGACTTCACTGCATCCAGTGACATGACTGTGTATTTCAGCATCAACTGGATCCTGACTGTCGGGGAAATCTACTTTGATGACGTCTTCTTCATCGATGTTACCGAAGAGATCAAGAACAACGCTAACGCCAGCGCCATCACCGGATTGACCACCCGCGTCACTGCCGCAGAGGGGGCCATCACCACTAACAGCCAGGCCATCACCCAGCTGAAAGGCGACCTCTCGACCGTACAGGGCCAGCTGGCAAACAAAGCTGAAGCCAGCGCATTGCAGCAACTGCAAACGACCGTTTCCCAGCAGGGCCAGACTCTGGCCTCTCAGGGGTCTGCGATCACCGATATTCAGAACAACCTGCAGAACGGCAAGAAGGGTTACTGGCTGCTGAAGGTGTTCGACATCAAGAAAGCCGATGGCTCGTACATCCCGTCCCTGGCTGACCTCAACGGTGTCCCGCCGCTGAGTGTGTCGGAAATGGTCGATGCGACCCGCCTGGACTTTCTGTCTTACGGCGATTACAGGTTTATCTACGTCAAAGCGCTGGCCTATGTGACAGCAGACAAGACGATCTCTCTTAACCCTGGCGCGCGTATTGCTGACGACACTGCTCGTTTGTATATCAACGGCACGAGCGTCACGACGATGGGTCCGGCACTGGTTAAGTTCGACATTCAGCTTAAAAAAGGCTGGAACACGGTTGAGTTCGTCACCATGAACTGGACCGGACAGTCGTACCTGAACTTCGGGCTGAAAATCTCCGCCAACGTTGACCAGATGTTCAGCGGGGCCGGTCAACTGGCAGCGGCCTCTGCCTCGCAGGTCTTGTCCTCTCAGGTCGAGCAGACCGCCGGAAAGGTTGATGCGAACAGCAGCGCGATAACCACGCTGAACAACTCAGTGGAGGACATAAACACCGCGCTGAACACCAAAGCCGATGCCGTTGCGCTCACCGCGTTGACCACCCGAGTAACTAATGCTGAGGGCAAGATCACCACGCAAGGTAGCGCCATTACCCAGTTGACTAACGACCTGTCGGTAGCTAACGGCAAGATCACCACAAATGCCAATGCGATTACCGGGCTGACCACCCGAGTCACCGCCGCAGAGGGCAAGATTGATTCGCAGGCGCAGTCTATCACCTCGATCAGCTCATCCATCAAAGGGAGCCAGTCTCAGGCCGCTAATCTGATCCCGAATCCGACCTTTGACCCGGCGTACAGCCAGATGGGACTTCCCGTTGTGGCGACATCGTCCGAAGGTGTTCCGGCTGGATGTCCGTTCGGCTATGCGGCTAAGCTGGCGGCCCGTGACCACCACATCCAGATCAATAACATCCCGTGCCGTCTTGGGCAGGTGTTCGAGTTTTCCGTGCTGGTCGCATGTGGTGCGGGTAACGCATCATTCAGCCATTATCTCGGCACCGCCGATAACCCGACAATGGGGGTTAACTCCCCGCTGGCGACGGGGGGGCTCGTGACCGCCGCAACCGGCGCTCAGTGGACCCGCACAGTCTGGCGCTATAAGGTTCCGGCTGACCATGCCGCGCGCGGCTACTTCCGTCCATTCCTTCAGATCGGACAGTCTTCCCCGTTTGGCACAATCTGGTACGCCACGGACTGGAGTGTCCGCGATGTCACTGCGGCGGCGGCAGCGCTCGATGTCGCCAATGCCAACGCATCGGCCATCACCCAGCTCACTACCCGCGTGACTTCGGCGGAAGGAAAAATCACTTCTCAGGGCAGCGCGCTGACTCAGCTGACGAACGACATCAGCAACCTGACCGGCATTGTTAACCAGAAAGCAGACGCTGCCGCGCTGACCGTGCTGACTACCCGCGTGACGCAGGCAGAGGGCAAGCTGGAGACCCAGGGCAGCGCTATCACTCAGCTGACTAACAATCTGAGCAACACGGATGCGTCAATCGACGCGGCTGGCAAAATCCCTGGCAACCTGCTGGCGAACAACTCCTTTGAACGCGGCCAGGCAGCCTTTAACGGATGGAACGCGCTTTCAACTGTCATGACCGCACAGGTGCCGCACTTCGGGAAGAACGTGCTGAAGATGGCATCGGGCGGCACTGCTGGTATCGGGCAGGATGTGGTTATTACAAAGGGTCACCGGTATCGCTTCGGTGTGTGGGCGAAGCAGGATAACGGAACGGCTATCCAGGATACAGGCAACACGAAATTCCGTATCGCTGATTCTTCTGGTCTGCTTATCGGCACCAACTACGGGCCATTCACCAGCACATGGCAACATGTTTTCATGGACTGGACAGCGACGAAAGACACGACCGCGGCCTTCCAGTTGACGACGTGGCTTTCTGCTGGCGCGATGTACTTTGATGATGTTTATGTCGTGGACATCACAAATGATACGCAGATCCAGGCGAACGCCGACGCCATCACCACACTGAACACCAAAGTGACGCAACAGGGTAACGATATCACGTCGCAGGGCAACGCCATGATCTCGTTGACAAACTCCCTGAACACCCTGCGCTATGCAAACAGCAACCCGTGGTTTGACGGGTCGCTCGAAAGCTATGCGAATAACCAGCAGCTGTCCGGCGCGAACTGCTTCGTCACCGAATCTTACAAACTGGCCGGCTACCGTTCCCTGCAATGTCGCCGTGCTGATGGCGAGACCGGAAACAGCGACAAGACTATCGGCATCCGTACGACTGTTCGTGAAACTGCCGTCTACCGTTTTGAGCTGTGGGCGATGATGCCAGAAAGTGAGACGCCGCCAACCGGCTGGACGACCGCTGTCGGTATCAATGTGCAGGACCGGTCCGGTAACAACGCATGGAATATTGCTGTCAACATTACCGAAGCCAGTCTGACCGCTGGCGGCGGTCGGGATAAGTGGGTCAGGTTTACCGGGAAAGCCGCTATGACCGGCGGCAAAACACGCGGTGTGGTGTGGATCTCGACACGAGGCGTGTCGGGTGGTCCGGGCTATTCCATTTATCTGGATGAAGTGGTTATCACGGATATCTCCGATGCAAACGCGGCGCAGGTAACCGCAGACGCGAACGCCGCAGCCATCACCGGTCTGACAACGCGAGTCAGCAACACCGAAGGGAAAATCACCTCTCAGGGCGATGCGATTACGACGCTGACGAATGACGTCAGTGTGATGGATGGCAAAGTGAGCCAGAAAGCGGATGCGTCAGCGGTGAACGCTCTGGCTACGCGGGTCACAGCTGCGGAGGGAAGCATTACTTCACAGGGGCAAGCGATCACTCAACTCAGTAACAGTATCGATGCCGCACGTAGCACAGGCGAAAACCTCGTTCAGAACTTCGACTTTGCGCAGGGAGAGACGGCGTACAACTTCCAGCGGAATCCGGGAACGACTGGCAGCATGGTGAACATCGGTGCATTTGGCGATGGCAAGCCGGGTGCGCAGATGGTTCGCGTTAACGGCACCTCGCCGGGGTTGTTCGCGAATAATAAAAAGCCCGTCCCCGTCGATAGCCGCCGCAAATACCGGTACGTCGTGAAGGCAAAAGGCGTATCTGGTGCGATGAACATGCTGCTGCGCCGCTGGAACTATAACGGCAGCACTGAAGGTGCATATGAGGACAAGAACAATACGCTGACAAACGACTGGCAGGTCATCACATGGGAACCGAACCTGACACCGGCAAGCGGCGTCGATGGTGTGTCGTTCGGTATCTATTGCCATCCGGCCAACGCGGAGATCTGGATAGACTCGTTCCGGGTTTATGACATCACTGACGAAGTGAATATCAAAGCCACTTCTGATGCATTACAGGTGCTGAGCAACACCGTTACACAGCAAGGCAATCAGATCACGGCGCAGTCGAACGCGCTGACTCAGCTGTCCTCGTCACTGAATAACGACGCGGCAGCGATAGCGACAAGTCCGGGTAACCTGCTGGTTAACCCTGGCTTTGAGCGAGGCACCGCGCTGTGGTCTGGCTGGAATAACTACGTGGATGTTTACGCGGCAACCAACCCGCGAACCGGGGCAAACATTCTGCGTGGTAAGGCTGGCGGTATCGCCGCAGTCGGTCAGAACATCATCGGCGTGAAGAAGGATCGTACCTACCGATTTGGCGGCTTCGTTCGCCGTAATACTGACATGATGATTGGGGCTACCGGGAACAACAAATTCCGGCTGGGGAATGCGGATACAGGCGCTGGCCCTGTTTCAGAGCTGAACTTCAGTCAGTCAAATATCGCTACCACATGGACGTTGTTAACGAAGGACTGGAAAGCGACGGCAGATATGAGCGTCGCATTCTCGGTTAACTTCCTGCTGACGGCAGGCGAGATTTACTTTGATGACGTGTTCTTTGTTGATGTAACTGACTCACTGACCACGGAAGGAAACGCGACGGCCATTAACAGCCTGACGACCCGTGTCACCAACGCAGAAGGCAAGATCACCGCGAACACCACGGCGATCAGCAACATGACTTCTCGTGTCGGGAACGCGGAATCGGCCATTGATGGCCTGAACGAAACGACGGCGGCAAACGGGCTGGCGATGGCTAATGGCTTTCAGCAGATGCGTGCGCAGGTGGGCGACGTCCAGGCGTCAATCACCACGACAAGCAAGGCCCTCGCCGATCTGGAGAAATCAACCACTGAGCAGGTTACAACCCTGACCTCGCGCGTCGGTGATATGTCTGCGACCGTTCAGCAGACGGCGTCGACCGTGGCAGACCTGAACGGCAAGCTGGGGGCGCAGTGGGGCGTGAAGGTCAATACCTCTAACGGTGGTACGAACTATGTTGCAGGTATCCAACTGGGTATTAACGGCAGCGGGCAATCACAGTTTCTGGTACAGGCGGACACGTTCGGCGTTTATGTGCCTAACGGAGACAAAAATAATCTGGTCTTCGGTACTGACGGGAACGGCGCTTATATGCAGCAGGCGATGGCGCGCAACCTGGTTATTGATTTTGCCCAGATTACTAACAACATCCAGTCGACAAACTATGTAGAAGGTTCGAGGGGATGGGCCATCAACAAAAACGGTGGTGCGCAGTTTAACGATGCAATCTTCCGTGGTCATATCGAAGCCCAGAGTGGTTACTTTGCTGGCACGGTTTACGCAAATCGCATTGAAGGGGATGTCGGTGCTTTTGCGATCAACGTGGCGCAGCATCGTACGCGAGGCGTACCAAAGGCTCAATGGGTATGGTTCGACCTCCTGCGCATTCGTCGCCAGGGATTTGACCAGATCGTCAACCTGTTAGGTGGCTTGTTGCAGAATGACCGGATCAGCGTTAGTGGCGGTGGTACGCTTCGGGCTGGCATGTCATATGCACCGGGTTCAGATGGTGGTCTCGATCCAGGCTTCTTGTCTTATGCCATTCTTATGCGCGCAACAGGTGCGACATCAGGTGGCGGAGCTATGACCGTTGCACTTTCACTCGATGGCAACATTTTAAACCAGTGGGATTCGTCGGTTAACCTCGACAACTACTCCTTCATCGTACCGGCCGGGACTGGCGATGCGGTACTGCGTTATGGCGGATACCTCGATCGAAACGGTTCAATGGTTATCACTATCCTCTCGCGCTTTTCTGCATTCGTGGCTCGTAACTCAAACGCCATCAGCGGCGCACAATCAGCATAAGGAGACGGGCCTGAAAGGGCCCGGTATTGAATGGCGACTATCAGCGATCAGCTGGCTGCAGATATTCATACCGCGTTCAGCAAATACTATACGGACCTGACGAACCAGGATCAGATCTTCTTCGGCGTTGGGGATGTCATCATCACCCGCCAGGATGGGACGAAAGCGACCATCCGCTCATGGGGGAAAGTTATCGGGGCTGTCGACACAGCGGCTCAGCGCGGTACGACGAACACCTTCACCCAGATAAACACATTTAGCTCCGGTATCAACATGAGCGGCGACAACGGCATGATCGTGT
Organism: Klebsiella sp. I138; assembly: GCF_051131765.1. Lineage (NCBI taxonomy): Bacteria > Pseudomonadati > Pseudomonadota > Gammaproteobacteria > Enterobacterales > Enterobacteriaceae > Klebsiella > Klebsiella sp. I138. Next base: position 1,927,581 of record NZ_CP180447.1, on the reverse strand, counting down.
TGGGCAAGAATAATGACCTGGCCCTCATGAAGAAGAGCGGTCAGTCCGGGACAATAGCCGTAGGGTTGTCGACAGCGTTCAAGGTGCAGCGCAGCAACAAAGCTACCTTATCCCCTGCCGACACGTTCACGGACCTGATGAGCATCGGCACAGACGGCAGAGCGACGTTCTACGGGCCTATGACCGTAAACGGCAACATCGATATGGCGAGCTACAAGCTCACACTGACAGGCATTGAGTTAACCAGTGCGACACCCTACATCGATTTTCACTTCGGCAGCAGCACGGCGGACTACACCGGGCGCATCATAGCCACGGCAGTGGACCAGTTAAGTGTCAGCGGTTCACATCTGCGGATTGACCGTGACCTGCGTGTCTGGGGTGCAACATATTCCAATGGTGACATCATCACGATGCGCAGCGGGTATGGTGGCAACACTGGCACACTACAGTCATCCGCATCCATTCGCAGCAGAATGGAAGGGCGTGGCGCGTTCAGTGACTCTTCTGGTGCATGGGCCGGATTTTATATGGAGGAGGTCGTGGGAACCGAGCACCGCATGGTTTTCATGATGGACGGCTTCGGCAAAAACGTAACCATGATTCTGCGTCCCGATCGCTCTCTCGAAATGGATACTATTCGCCTGAACAATGGGCGCACGCGCTGCTGGACTAGTATTGAGGCGAATTACCTTGAGATTTACGTCGACGGGTCGGCGCGCGGTGTGAACTTCTTTAACTCCGATGTTCGGCTAAAGGAAGGTATCCGCGACGTGGTTCCGGGAGCGGCTGCCAGCGTGATCAGTCAACTGCGCCCGGTGTCGTACAAGTTCAAGAATACGGCGTATTCGGAAGGGAAAGCGTACAGCTTCGGTATTCTGGCGCAGGAGGCAGAGAAGGTTATCCCTGACCTCATCCAGACGATGAGTGACGACACGAAATCCATTGACCCACTGGCGGCGATTGGTTTGCTGCTGGCACATAACAAGGAGCTGGAGGCGCGAGTATCTGCAATGGAAGATAAATTGCAAAACTAATTTAAGTCGGCTGGTGGTTATCCTGCCAAACAATGATAGTTGCGTAACAGATCGCTCTGCAGAGGTTAAAGGATTTGTGAAAAATCACTTGGCTCTGTTGCAATGTGAGTCTGCTAAGAGCGGACGTTCGGAATACATAGTATCCTGTCCGCCCCCCTTCAGAGTGACATTATCAATATGGATAGTTGACTGACCCCGCCCCGGTAGACGATCCTGTCCGATAGTATGTAAGAAAATATACGGGGCATTGTCCCTCCACAAAATTGAGAAAAGATGAACAGTTTAATGCTGCATCACAAGTGATGAGTATTTTCTCCGCTTAGGGTGTGTCTTCTGATAAATACAAAAAATGCGCAAATATATGCTATTACCGTGATGGAAAGCATAAATATACCTTGTGAAAGATACAATGCCCCTGACTGCATCAGTGGTGCACTCAATGCCTGGCCTAAAAAATATGCCATTACAAAGCCACTTAATAACTGTGGGCGATAATGAGCAGGACTTCTCTCAATAACGATCCCTGTTAAGGTTGGAAGTAATATTCCGAACCCGACACCAGCACAGATTACGCTCATAACTGGTGAAACAATACCCGGTAAAAATACGTAAGGGATTAATGCACTGCCAAGACAAGCAAAACAGAACGCGAGAAGCCATGCCTCACCGATGATCAGTTTTAGCCGGTGGTTGAATAAAGCGACAATTGCGGAGATAAGCCCCATTGTTGCCATTATTAAACCAATGTCTCGTGCGCTGCATGAGTAATTATTGCTTAATACAAATGGCATATGTATTAAAGTAATATAGTAGATCAACATTCCTATTCCGCCCAGTATATAGGTGGGTAACATCGGATTTATCACCCGCTTGGTTATTCTATCTTCATGTTCTATTTGCGGAGTATCATGTATTGAAATACACGCGAGGGCTAGTACAGGTAATGAAAATAAATATAATGAGAAAGGAATTCTCCAATGAAGTTCAGCTAATATACCACTTGATAATATGAATATTATTCCTCCAATGTTCACAGCCATTGATTGCTGCGATACCAGACGGGATCTTTCATGTCCGTGAAAATGATATCCAATCAAGTGATTGATCACCGTCATGCAAATACTAATAGAAGCGCCAAGCAACAAGCGACCAAACAATAATAGATAAAGAGAATTACACCAAAGCCCACTACTACCGGTCAGGGCATATAAAAAAAGCCCCATAAGCAGAGCCTTTCTCTCCCCATAACGTTTTATTATTGGCCCAACAAATGGCGAAAATATGACTACCGCGATTGCTGGGAAACTCATTAATAGCGAAACCCCAAAAACGGTATTAAATGCCTTGCTGATACTGACCAGTGAAGGAATAATGGCAGCATTGGCCATTACCAGTAGACTACTTCCAAAGAGTAAACTGATACGTAAGAAGACACTTTTTTTTATCTGAAGTAGACTTTCTCTCGTGTCGGAGAGGCAAATATTATTTTTCATAATTTAACTCAGGGACAATGAATCTGGCTGTTACTATCCTTGATCCTGAATTGTACTGATAGATGCATTTATGGAACGCTGCGTTGCTTAACTTGAGCTATGCTTGAGGTGTCAGATGTCCTAAAATCGCGTCAATGCATTCTATGATAGCAGGATCATTCTTGTGTATTAATAGCTAACTTACTGCGTAGAGTAGGCAATATGGACTGGAACCTTAATGATTTACCGGTATTTGTCGCAGTTGTTGAAAATCAAGGGATAACGCTAGCAGCCCAGAAGTTGGGGATGCAGAAATCAAGTGTCAGTCGCGCTCTCACCCGGTTGGAAACCACATTAGGTTTTCTTTTACTGGAAAGAAATAGTCGGCATATTAGGCCTACGGTTGAGGGAAAAAAACTCTATGAACAACTCAAACCTACTTTAGGGAAACTCGAAGATATTGCCCACTCTTTAAATCATCGGGAATTAGATGGTGAGTTTAAATTAGCATTAACTTTGGCTTTCTCTCGTGAGATATTCTCGCCTTGCGCAGCAGAATTTTCTGAACGTCATCCAAAGATAGTTCTAAATATCCGAACCATTGCTCAAGAGCTGAGTATTTTTGACGATGATCTTGATTTGATTATTCAGTTAGGGTCATTAATTCCTTCCGGTTTTTACGCACGCCATCTTTGTAAGGTTAAATTACAATGGATGACATCCCCGAGTTATTACAGGAATAACCCTGGCCTCGCGCATTCAAATATTAATGATTTAGCTAACCATGTGCGATTTTTTCATAGTCAAAATAATTACCCAGAAAAATTCTATATAAAGCACAGTTCTGGTGAGCTTACAGAAATACGGTTCCCATCAGCAAATGTATTGGAAGATGTTCTGATGGTTCGCGAGGCTGTTGAGCACGGGGCTGGTGTAACGTTACTTCCCGATATCTATTGTATGCGCCCGGTAGCTGAAAAAAAACTAGTCATGATTTCGCCAATGCTTGAGGTAACACCCGACGTGAGTATTTATGCTGTGTATCCAGGACGAAGTAATATGTCGCCAAGATTGAATATAATTCTTAATTTTCTTGAGGAAATAACATCAAAGTATATCCAAAAGAGCTGCTCAAGTTCTGCTCGTTAAGGGGGCGAAAAGTATCCTCTCGGACTTAAACTGATTTTCCACTGGTAGTCAAGTGACATTAGACGTAGTTATCTCAGGCATTGCATAGATTGGCGTCTTCTTGATCCTAAAAATATGATTATGAAAGTGAACGCCAGAAATTTTATACCGTTCTCAAAGTGAACGCATTCCAAAACTTTTCAAACATATATCATCATCTTGAACATATCACTACAACGGAAAATCTATATGTATTCGCCGTGTTTGTTATATTTGTTTCATGAGATGTCCTGAGAAATCAAGAAGGGCTGCATTCGCTACAGTGAAAATTGCCAGGGGAAGCAAAACGTTGCTGATGTATAAAGTTAAAACCGTATACTGATACCGCTATCGACGAAAAATTACCCCCAGCGTGCAAGGTACTTCGCCCATACGTGATGGTTTCTCTTCTTAGCTTCTAGCATTTTTCGTGACATGAGAATCTACTCTCTAAAAGGTTATCCTCAAAGCTTCTCTGTTTACAAAAATATAGTCAACCACGTGATTTTTTATCAGGCTGTGTTTGTCAAAACTTGGCCGCGGCATCTGAGTTTTTAGAACCATTGAATGTCTGCTCATGGCATAGAGCGGACAAGATAACTGGACTGAAGGTCCGCTCAAAGCGAGAAGCGAACATTAATTTGAAGAGGAGAATATCGAAGTCAATACGTTGGATGCCAGTACTAGAGTTACCGGTTAGAAACTAAGGGTGAAAAAAAGCCCGGATATTATCCAGGCTACAGCAAAATCATTAATAAAATACAGCGGTAAGAATTACTCTACGACCACAACTATTTTGCCAACCTGGCCATTAGCCTCCATATATCGCTGGGCGTCTGCAATCTCGTCGAGTGGGAACGTTTTATCGATGACTGGCTTCAGTTTTCCAGCTCGTAAACCTTCTGTGACGAAGGATTTTGCGCGCGCCATTTTTTCAGAATCCATCGTGATTTCAAACAGCTCATATCCACGCAGGGTGAGATGCTTACCGAGAATATCAAATACAGGTACAAGCATATCACGGCTATCGAGCGCGCCATACTGAAAGAACACGCCCTGCGGTGCCATTACCTGAGTCAGTTTTGCCACGTCGGGGCCGCCGACAGGATCAAAAACAATATGGGCTCCCGCGCCGTCTGTTGCACGATTGATTTCAGCAACCATATCCTGCTCCGCTGTAGCAATGACGGCGGATGCACCAGCTTTCAGGAGCATTTCGCTTTTTTCTGCGGTGCGCGTAAGCGCTATGGGTTTGGCACCCAACATGTTAGCTATCTGTATGGCAGCCAGACCCACGCTGCTTGATGCTGCGCGGATCACGACGTTCTGACCAGCCTGTAGATTGCCATATTCAACGAGCGCACCATAAGCGGTGACATACATCATCCAGCTTGCGGCGGCTTCCTCGAAAGAAAGGTTTTCAGGATGCTTCACGACAGCGTGCACCGGTGCGTTGACTAATTCGCCGTACATGCCGTATTCATTAAACATAAATGAAGGGATCACACTTACCAGATCTCCACTGGCAAATTCTTCAACATTCTCACCTACGGCCTGAACAACGCCAGCAGCTTCATAACCAAGACGTGCCGGAAATTCCGGCTCAATAACATACTGACCGTTGCGGTACATGATTTCGGCACGGTTGAGACCAATAGCATGTACGCGAATCTGCACTTCACCTGCGGTCGGCGCAGGAACTTCTATATCAACAACTTCCAGCACTTCCGGACCACCGGTGCGGTTAAAGGTAACAACTTTAGACATATTCAGCTCTCGTCAGTTAACGGTACATCTTCAGAATAATGCCGAAGAGGTGCCCGAATCATTTGTGAACAATCTACAGTGTTATAAACGCACCAGAAATAGCCTACAGGGAACTTCAGTATTAATTATCCATTAACAATCCACCTGCTTCAGCGGATCTGAGTGGCCATAACATCACTGAACCAGTCGATAAAAACCCGTACTTTTGGAGACAGATAGCGCCTGTCCGGATACATCACTGATACGGGCTTCGACACCGAGGGGTATTGCGTCAGAACCTCTTCAAGAGCGCCGGAAGATAGATGGGGAGCAAGGGCGTCAAAGGTGGCCTGGATAATACCCAGACCGGCCAGACCACAGGAAAGCAGAATATCAGAATTATCAACCAGCATACTGCCTGCAGGGCGCAGCGAAATGACACTCCCGTCCTCGATAAACTTCCATTCCATCACCTCACGACTGTGATCGCTAAAAAAGTTAACCGCCCGATGCTGATCCAGATCCGCAAGTGTTTGCGGCCGACCGTGCTCTCGCAGGTAAGACGGGGCTGCGCAGGTAACCATCCTGATGTCACCAAGACGTCGGGAAACAAAACTTGAATCCTGAAGTGCGCCCATGCGGACAAGGCAATCTACGCCTTCCGTAATTAAATCAGTTTTTTTATCCGATGAAACCAGCACGATTTCAATACCTGGGTACAGTGCCCGAAAATCCCTGAGATTAGGGATCAAGATGGCATGCGCCAGCGCCAGGGGTACATCAAGTCGCAGGCGTCCTCGCGGTGGAAGAGTCGGTGAAAAACTGGCCATCATGTCATTAACTTCAGCCACAACATGCCTGGCATGATGATAGAACTCATCCCCTTCAGCAGTAATGCTCAGCTTTCGGGTTGTGCGATGAATGAGTTTTACACCCAGATCATTCTCTATCTGCTGTATCGCTTTACTCACGGTGGGGCGATGGATCTGAAGTACATCAGCTGCTTTTGTGAAGCTACCCTGCTCAACAACCTGTATAAAAATATTAAGGTATTCAATCATGTTGGCATGCACGTAATCACCTGTTTTTTAAGCTTTTTAAAACTGGTATTGTAAAGTAAACCATCCCAACGGCATTAATTCTTTTCGTTCAGATAAGGATTTCCAGGCTGTCACTATGTCCGCTCTTGGCCCAGAGCAGACAGCAATGTGCTGCTGAAGGTCCGTTCTGAGCGAGGAACGGACATTTACATATTGGTTCCGGTGACCAGTTTTAGTGCGCCACTACACAGGTCGAATTAACCCTGACCCCGAATATGCTCCTGTCATAATCAGGAATAACCGGCTTCATGTTGGCTGCATATTCTGGCAACCAACAGACTTCTAAGCGAATTCAGGTGGCGTTATCCAGCCCAGTGCAGAATGGGGACGCCTCAGGTTATAGCGTATGCGCCAGGCCCCAATTTTTCATCGAGGCATCCGCCGATGCAGAATGCATCTCCAGCTGCAACGGTTTATGTCAGGCATCATTGAGTAAAGAACAGGTAGTTCATCCAGCTATTGGCCCGCATCACAGCCATCCTGATAACACCGGCAATCTGCACCCTACCACTATAGACCGCAACGCTGCCTTGCGTCCCTGCCGGCAAGCGGAGGTTGCTGTCATCAAGTTTGATTCTGACCGCAAATCGTGCGTTATTTGGCACCCCGACGCCTGGGAACATCCCGGTTGTCACGAGCTGGCCTTCAGCTGCAAAATCAATGGTCATGAGAACTTTTCCGGGGAAAATCTGCCCCGGATACATCGGAAAGACGACTTCAGCATAAGCGCCCGGTTTAATAGAAAGATATGGTCCCTGCATGAATGTTGCGACGACCATGCCACGGTTATGCTCATCCCGATCGCAGACGAAGGGTAATACTGACGTCTTCGCGCTGACTAGTGCCCCAGGTTCAAGCTGTAGGTTAGTTACATAACCATTACAGGGCGCGCGGACGGTTGCTTCAGCAAGATTGTATTTGGCTTGTTCGAGTTGCTCGCGCGTCTGTGCGACGGTGGTGTTCTCACCTCCTACATTGGACTCAGATGCCAGCCTGGCTTTCTGCTCAGCCGCTTTCGCTTCGACAACGGTCTGTTTTGCAGCATCCGCATTGCGTCGGGTGCGGTCGAGATCGGTTTCTGCGGCAAACCCTTTACTGAACAGCTCTTGTTCTCTGCTAAGTTTCGATGTGGCCAGCGATAACTGAGCCTGTGCTTTTGCAACGCCAGCCGACGCTTCGCTCACAGAGGCGTTCAACTGTGGGACGAATTGTGATGCGGCGGCGAGTGCAGCTTCGAGTCGATTGACCTCAAACTGGTATGGGCGAGGGTCCACGGTGAAAAGCACATCACCTTTCTTCATCGGCGTATTAGGCTGGGCCAGTACTTTATCAACGTGACCCGGGGTCGTGATGTGTGGCGCAACCTGAACTATCCGCTGAAATACGCGCGCATCAACCGATGAAGGATGATAATTATTCATTGATATAATGACGTAGAAGGCAAATAGCGGTCCCGCTGAGGCAAATATTATAGTCAGAGGAAGAGAGAGCCTGAACAGCTTAAATTTAGCAAACACCAGCCAAATCAAAGCAACATAGGACATGAAAATGGCGGCCATCATCGGTTAAGGTTCTCCGTCGTCGTACACCCCAATTTGACCTCAAGTGCGGTGATTTGCACATTCAACGCGGCCAATTCAGCCTCGACGTTCTCAGCTGACTGGACATCCTGAAACTCAACGCTCCCGGTATTCAGCTTGCGATAAAGATAGATAATAAAAACAGTACTTGCGAGAGCCCAAAACATATCAGCCTTACTCCTCTGTGTGCTGTTGGGATACATGCCGCTCGAGTCTGGCGAGTCGTTGCCGTGCCTCGTGCAGTCGTTTGATCAAGGCATCGTTCTCAGTGCTGCCGCTGGCCCTGCCACGAAAAGGTTGGTCTGGCACGAGGCAGGCCCAAACCATCGCAAGCGGCCAAAGCACCAGTGTAATGATCCCCATCCATCCACAGACGGTGATGGCACTGGACTGAGGGTGGTGGTGTGCACGTGCTATATCGCCGGGCAATTTACCAAGACGGTAGACCAGGTAGACTGCGAGCATCGGTATGATGCAAAGAACAACCAGTGTCAGCCAGTGCAGAAACGGCCCAAATGATTGAAGCTTAAAATCCATCGATTCCTCCATTCTGCTTACGAAACAGGCCGGTCATTGGTCTGGATCGATAAGGTGTTGATATCTTCAGTAATTACCATCAGGTAGTAACAGGTTATTACTGAGGGCCGGTTCTTAGTCCAGGAACTGAAGATTCAGCCCCGCGAAGATCTGCCAGCGTGGTTGTCCGGGTCCACGATCGGCGACCGAGCCTTGTGGCTCAATGAAGAAGTTATATACCGTTTTTTGGTTTTTAATCACCTGACCAATACCCAGTCCCAGTGGGACACTGTAGTCGTCATTATGCAGGTTATAAGCCCAGATAGGAGCGGAACGTAAGTATGTGCCCCCACCTAGCTGATAGAACATAAATGGCTGGAATGTTGCCAGATTGACACTACTGCGATCGCCTTCTCCGGCAAAGCTATGCTGCCAGGAAGCGAGATAGCCATACTGAAACTTAGGGTTGCTGGCATCAAACAGAACGTTTACCAGTCCTCCTGACCACTTCCCGGTTCCTACGTCATCATCTGAAGCTGTGGGGGCGGTAATCTGCGGGCCAAAACCAAAACTTACAGCCGGGTTGCCTGTATCAATAAGCCAGGAGGCAAACAGGTTAAGGTCGCCTACGCCAGACTGATGACCGCCTGTCGGCGGGGCCGGGTAGGTATTGACAGGCAATGATGCACGTAATAACCAGTTGCTGTCACCCAGTGAGAAAGGTGTCGCATAGCGAAACCAGAACTGATTTGCATCGTTATCGGTTCCACTGACATCACCGATATAATAGTCCTGCATGTTGAAGGCAGTCATATTAGCAAGCGGGTTGTTTGCCTGTGCTGCACCAGGAGAGCTTTCGGCAGACCAGACGTTGCCCGCGAGCAACGCTATTGCGCTAAATCCAATTATCTTTTTCATACCCATCCTGAAGAGTGAGGAACCTATTGAATAGTAGCTAATTTTTTAACAAGCAAAAAAGTTGTGATGTTTTATCTTAAATATTAGCGTGCCCTTTTCTGTTCCGGGATTGTTAAAAGAGAATGTGTTTGAGGAAGGGGATAAAGAAACTGCGGAGATTTGCATCAAAGATATCTGATTATCGGAACGTCAGGGGGCCTGGTTTCTTAACAAATCCCATTTCATCGATAACAGAGTGAGGCCTGAAGTGGATAGCGTTGGATTGGTGGCTGATTGATCGAGGCACTCAGCGATATTTGGGAGATATACCAGACAATTTAATCTTAAACCCGTTCTTATTTTTCGTCTTTCCGTCTGTTGACTACAATGATTCTACACTCATAAACAAGGATTTAAGATGAAAAAGGTACTGTGTCTCAGTCTGTTGGTGTTTTTTGTAGGAAATGCGTGCGCCCAGGATGCCATCAATCTTGAGACGGCCCGACAGCTTGAAACGACCCTCCCAGGAAAACAGAATGTCAGCGTGACCCCGGAAAACTATGCGTTTGCCGAGCTTGATGTCTCGATGAATGCAGAAGTGAAACACGGCGCGAACAATAAGTTCTACCACCACCGGATGCCAATGGAAATTGACAAGCAACCTGCGGTGCTGATGAACCGGGATACGCTGTATTCTTTTGCCATTATCGACGCCTCGCATGGCGCAATGGTTCATGTACCAAAAGGTGACGGTCGCTATATTTCATTGCAGGTCATGGACCATGACCATACGACCGAACATGTGTACTACGGTGCGGGCGACTACAAAATTGATCCGGCCAATGCCACTCAATTTGTTGTTCTGAATATCCGCACCCAGGTCAATCCGAACGATCCGCAGGACATCAATAAAGCACATGCAATTCAGGATCAGTACAAGATAACGTTCCCGGAAGGGTATACGCCAAAAGCATTCCAGGCGACTGACTGGAATAAAGCGGAACTGAAAAAACTTCAGACCCATTATCGTCAGCTGGCTGATAAGCGCGGCGTCAGCAAAACCATGGGGGTCCGCGGCACGTTTCCTCAGGAAGACGTCAACATAGGTGCCGCAGTGGCCACCGGACTGCTGCCGGATCAGGATGCCTGGTATTCCTTCAATACCTATAAAGTCAGTAAAGACATTTGCTACACCGCCACCTATAAAGTGCCCGGCATGGCAAAACCTGACCTCGGATTCTATTCGATGACGATGTACGGAGATGACCTGTTCCTGCATACCGAAAAGGGCTCAAGTCTGTCGAATAAAGAGTTAAAACTGGATCCGGATGGCAAGTCCTTCACGATGCACTACGGGACTGAAAAGACCTGTGGCAAAGATGCGCAAAATCTGTTGATTGCCCCAACGGACAACTGGACGCTGGCATTACGCGTGTACTTCCCGGCGCAGGACATTCAGGACAATACCTACAAACTGCCTGAACCCAAACCCGTCAAATAACCCACTGTCTGAATAAAAGGCGACATATGTCGCCTTTCATAATACGGAATGAAAAGATGAAAAAATTAGCATGTGCCGTTGCTGTTGCGGCCGTTCTCCTGACCAGTACAGGTGTCTATGCCGTGGATACAGGGGTTAAATCTGACGGTGACGCGACAGTGACTAATCCGTCATTTACCGCAAAAGACGGTGTGAAAGTGACCATGGATAACGTCATCCGTGCGGAAACAGCCAAGTACTTCGCTGCGGAAACACTGACCTCTGGCGGGAACAAGTTCCGCCATGAGCGTAAAGGTATAGACCTGAAAAATCAGACGGTGATCCGTTCTAACTTTGATCTGGTCTATTCGTACGGAGTTTTTGACACCAAAGAAGGCTTAACCGTTTCGGTACCACCTTACGATCTTTATCAAAGTGTCCATATTTTTGATGAAGACCATTTCACCATTGCCGTGGTGTATCCGGGACAGACGGTGACCATCAAACAGTCCGATCTGACCCACGGTCGATTTGTCTATCTCTTCATGCGCACACAGCCACGCAGCCTGGATGCAAAAGGCATTGCGGAAATGAACAAACGTCAGGATGCGGTGAAAGTCAGCTTTGGGGGCACGCCGGAACCTTACAAAAGTGACGTGAAGTATGATGTCGATTCGTTCAACAAACTGCGCACTGAACTGGTCAAACGCGGGCCTAAAGAAGCGGTTATCTATAAAGGTTTTGTCTCTAAAGGCGACAAAGCGATCACTCCGCAATATCAGCTGGTGAATATCGGTGGCTGGGGCGGTTTACCCGCAAAACATGCGTTCTACTGGGTAGTCGCCCCGGCAGATGAAGGAGCAAAAAATGCCCAGTGCAGCTCTACCACCATTAAACCGCTGCCTGTTCAGTATGATAAGAATGGCTACTGGTCACTCACTGTCTACAATGCAGAAGGCTGGGTCAAAACCGACCATTTCGTCATCAACTCGCACAATGCCAAAGCGAATAAAGACGGAAGCTACACGCTGCACTTCAACTGCGGTGATAATGCGGTGAATAATTTCCAGACCACCAAAAACTGGAATGCCCTGATGCGCGCCTACCTGCCAAACTCGGTCGACGATATTCTGAAATATTCACAGGATATGCAGAAAAACCATCCTGTTGTATTACAGCAACAGTAAAACGGTCCTGACCAAAGGAGATACAACGGCTGTTGTTGTATCTCCTCCATCTGTAAGTATCCCGCTTAACCCAACCATCCATTTTCAGAGAGCCTCTGGTACTCAAACTTCCGCTCTTGGTAAAAAGCAGGCAATCATCTGGGACAATATGACATCTTTGTTTAGCTGAATTTTTCTATCCGTTCTGGTCCCTGATTCTTCACGTTACCGACGGAGCCGGAAACAGGGGGCCAGGTAAAATGGTCCGCTGACACTAATCCGTCGGCGGCAATTTCGGTGGCTTCCTTTCCCCCTATATCCTGCCTCATCCATTCGCGCGCTGCTTCCGGCACAAGGACGAGTGGGCGGCGGTCGTGAATATCGACCAGCCCCTGATCAGCCGCAGCGGTCACAATCAAAAATCCCTCTACTTCATCTCCGCGCTCGAACGGTACGCTGCCGATCGCCGCCATAAAAACGGGTTGCTCGTCTTTTCGGTGGATGAAGTAGGGCTGCCTTTAGTCACCCTCACGATTCCATTCGAACCAGCCGTCAGCAAAACAAATAGCTGACTGGTTTTCAAATGTTATGGAAGCGCCTCTTTCCTGGCATCTGCCTAAAAAACGGTTATCAAAACTAAAAATCGATTAAGCAATATCAATGGGTTAGCAATATGCTAGAACTCGTTGTTTAAAACCATAAAATCTAATCTTTATGTTTAAAATCAATAAATAACAGTTATTTTGTTTAACTACTGCTGCGCCACATGCAGTGGTTCGAAGCCGCAGACCTGATCGTTAAAGGCACCGAAGGCGCTATCGCGGCTAAGACCGTGACTTATGACTTCGAACGTCTGATGGAAGGCGCTAAACTGCTGAAATGTTCAGAGTTTGGCGACGCGATCATCGCGAACATGTAATCCAGTCTCTGGGTTAAATAACAACGGGAGCTTAATGGTTCCCGTTTTTTATTATTAGTATTTGAATGATTATTAAAATTTTATCAAAACAGGTGGGTTGCAAGGGGAAAAAGGGGTAGCTAACATCACCGAACAAACATGCCTGATATATACAAAAAACCGGGTATCTCCATGTAATACCGCAGCGGAATCATAAAAAGCCACAACTTCCCGCATATTTATTGCTGGAACGGATGTCAGAAGCTGTTTATGTTTTGTGCGGAAAAGTCGATAATACAAAAAATTTAAGAGATGTGAGTACTTATGCCAAGGAAAAAACTGCATCTGCGCACTCTGATGCTGATGTTGTCTGTTGGAGGAATTCTGCTCACATCTATGTTGTTGCTCAGCGCCTTAACTGTTTTTCAGAAGGGAAATATTGAGGATCGCCTGCTTGAGAACAATCTTGCCTACGCCCGAAAACTGGCTGACACTACCGATCGATACCTGGTAACGGCACAGCGGGAACTGGCCTATAGCGCCAGTCAGATAACCGCACTTAACGACATCGAGCATTTGAAAAATGAAGCGGAGAGACTGCGTTTGCAATCCGGCTTTTTCAACTCGGTTGTGGTTGTCAATTCCGAAGCGGTGATCGCGGCCGCGTCTCCGGAAAGCCTCAATCTGGTGGGGGTAAAACTGCATTCAGATGCCAGCAGAAGGGCCATTGCGGGGAAAAAAGTTTTTATCTCTGAGCCATTCGTTTCGGCAGCCGGTAACTATGTTGTTTTTATTTCTCAGCCGTTATTTAACCACGCCGGCCATTATATTGGCTATATCGGTGGAAGTATCTATTTGCAGAAAGAGAGCATGCTCAGCGATATTCTGAAGATGCATTTTTATGAGAAAACAACAGACGTCAGCGTTATTAATAATGATGGGAAAGTCATATTTAATCGCGATCCTGCTTTAGTCGGCACCGGGTTTAATTCTGTTCCCGGTCTCAAGGAACAGATTGTCAGAGAGCAGAACGGACACTTTTTCGGTGATGATAAGAGTGAAGGCAGCCTTGTCGGCTATGCCAGTCTGAAGCAGGCCGACTGGAAGGTGATTATATCGGGCACCACAGAAAGCGTATCGCGTATATTAATGCAAACGGTGGTGAATTCATTTTGGTTCACGTTGGCGATCATCTTGCTGACGGTCACCGTGGTGACCATTTTTGCGGCCAGAATTTCGACTCCGCTGGAGAAACTTGCGGAGTTCACGCGGGCAGAAGACGGTGAGGCGACGGTTAAAAAACTGGCCAACATCAACGTCTGGTACAAAGAAGCAGAGCGTCTTAAGGAAGCTCTCAGCCTGCACCTGCTGATAATGACTCGCAGGGTCAATGCGCTCAGCGATGAGACGATGACGGATACGCTTACCGGACTCTATAACCGTAAAGGCTTCAGCACTCTGTTAAAGCAGTACGACCGCTTAGGTGAACATTGCGTCATTGCTATTGATATCGACCATTTTAAGAGCGTGAACGACCGCTACGGACACGAAGGTGGCGATGCGGTACTCATGACATTCAGCGAGAAGCTACGAAATTTATGCGCCAGCGAACATGTGGTCTGCCGGTTTGGCGGTGAAGAGTTTGTCGTATTACTGCCCTATACCAACCTGAACGCGGCCGCTGCGACGGCTGAATACATCCGAACAGAGATAGCCAACGCTGATTTCCCGTACGTCGGTAAGGTGACCATTTCGTTGGGCGTGGCCGGATTTAGTGACAATGAAAATGATGTGTACACCGTCCTGCGTAAAGCAGATTTGGCACTGTATGAAGCCAAGCACTCTGGCCGCAATAGGGTTATGGTCAGCAGCGCGCAGGGTTTTTCAGCGGTCTGAACCATTGTGCTTTGTCATATAGCAGCCTGATGGCGTTACGGCAGGCTGCTTTATGCCACTGATTTACTTAATCAGCCTGGCGACATTTGGACGATTTCGATATTTATTATCCCATGGCATTCCATAACCAATGAGCGGGTCATCACTTTCCATTTCATAGGCATAGTACTGTTTTATCGGAATATTGACTCTACCCGGTTTAACAAAAAGTACGGCGACTGAGACGGAGGCTGGCTGGAAATTGCCTGAAATATATTCGACAAGACGCTTCATCGTTCCCCCGGATTCGATAGCATCATCGATAAGAATGATATGCCGGTTAGCAATTTCGATGTTCTGGTGATAGACAATAGTGGAGCTATT
This sequence comes from Klebsiella sp. I138, assembly GCF_051131765.1. Classification (NCBI taxonomy): domain Bacteria; kingdom Pseudomonadati; phylum Pseudomonadota; class Gammaproteobacteria; order Enterobacterales; family Enterobacteriaceae; genus Klebsiella; species Klebsiella sp. I138. The sequence continues at coordinate 1,912,263 of NZ_CP180447.1, read as the reverse complement.
ATTGCGATCGCCGGGAGTATGAGGGCAGGAGATATAATCCATATTAATATCAAAATTCAACTGCCTGGTTAGATCTGCTGTATAAAGAATTCCACCGGGAACAACGGTAATGACGACGGCATCAGTGTAATCTCGGTTTAACTGTCCGGCTACGTTGTTCACGCCGGCGGCGATTCTTGCTTCATCGATAATCACTTCACCAATACGATAATTATTCATTTGAACTCCGTTTAGATTCGGCTTTTACGGGGAATAGGCGATGTGTTGCTTGTTTCAGTAAAACAACCTTCCGAATGCACTATTGTGATTTCTTGTGCTCGATGTGGTTTGTTCTTAATGTTTGATTGCTCGATTATGCTTTTTTCGCTCACCGACGACAAGTCTTTATCCACCACGCCATCATCGCCGATGCTTGCCGCAGCGATGAAGGCAGTAGCATGATCGCGGGTAAAAATGAACCCGCCCGGTGCGGGTTTTTCGTTACCGGCATTCCACAGGATAAAGGCCAGCTGTTTGCTCAAAGCCGCTTCATATCCGAGGGCGCAGCGCTCAAGCCACATCCCCTCCACGGATGCAGCTCTGGTACAGCCTTCAACATTCCCGCTATAATCCCAGAAATTTCTCAACGGGTTTAGAGGCAACATGACAAAACTCACCTTACAAGAGCAGCTGCTGAAAGCCGGGCTAGTGAGCAGCAAAAAGGCGGCCAAAGTCCAGCGAACGGCTAAAAAATCGCGGGTTCAGGCGCGTGAAGCGCGTGAAGCGGTGGAAGAAAACAAAAAAGCGCAGCTTGAACGTGATAAGCAGCTCGGTGAGCAGCAAAAGCAGGCCGTTTTAGCCAAAGAGTATAAAGCTCAGGTGAAACAGCTTATCGAAATGAACCGAATTGTCCCTGGAAGAGGCGATATCGGTTTTAACTTTACCGACAACAATCTCATTAAAAAAATATTTGTCGATAAACTCATTCAGGCGCAGTTGATTAGCGGTCGTCTTGCTATCGCCCGTTTGGCGGTGCATAGCAATGGCGAGAGCGAGTACGCCATTATCCCGGCCAACGTAGCCGATAAAATTGCGCAGCGAGATGCTGACAGTATTGTGTTACACAGTGCTCTCAGCCAGGAAGAGCAGGATGAAGACGATCCGTATGCCGATTTTAAAGTGCCTGATGATTTAATGTGGTAACACACCTCGTCCTGAGGTTATCAAAACCGGCTTGCGTGGGGGCAGTGCGCCGACAGAGCGTCTGCTCCACACTCATCGCAGCCGGCAGGCTGTCGGAGGTGACGCAAATCCGCCGGGAAAACGGAATTATCGTCTGCGGCAAGCTGAGTGGCTGCTATTCCGCCAGGTCTTGAAGCTGCGCTAATTCAATCTGCGACATTACGCGTGATTCCTGGCCTGGCAGGCCGCACATACATACGACGTTTTCCGTTCACCCGCGCCACTGGCAACATCTCTTCTGTCCATTCGAGAAAAAAATTACCGCCGCCTGTTGCAAACTCAATAATCACCCATATAATTGAGTGACTAGTCAGTCATTAATTAATGGCAATGACAATACCTGCTCATAACAAGGTGACCAGGCCGCGTGTTACACAGAGGAACGAAGGGGAAAAGATGACTGCTAAAACTGAAAAATGGTTTATTACCGGGGCTTCTGGTGGGCTTGGGCTGGCGTTGACACAACATGTCTTGGGGGAGGGGAACACGGTGGTTGCTGCGGTGCGTAACCCTGCCACGCTGGAGAAATTGCAGCAGCAATTTGGTGCGCAGTTGATTGTTGAAAAGTTGGACGTTACCGATTTTGCCAGCCTGACGAGCAGGGTTGCAAAGCACGGTGACAGTGATGTCGTTGTCAATAACGCCGGTGGCGCGATTATTGGTGCAATGGAAGAGTTTACCGAGCAGGAAATTGAGCATCAGCTGGCCCTTAATCTCCTGGCTCCGATACATATTACTCGTGCGTTCCTGCCTGCAATGCGCAGTAAAAAACAGGGGCGGCTACTCTATATTACCAGCATGGGCGGACGGGTTGCTTTCCCGGGCGGGGCGTTCTATCACGCGGCTAAGTATGGTCTGGAAGGGTTTGCGGAGACGGTGGCGATGGAAGTCGCCGAATTTAATATCAGCGTACAAATTATCGAGCCGGGTTCCATAAAAACGAACTTCCAAAGCAATGCGCGTTGGACTGAAGAAACCGCAGATTATAAAAATGGCATAGTCGGCCAACTACGGCGCTGGGTCGTGGAACATGGGGAAGAAAGCAACGCCGGCGATCCGCGCAAAATGGCGCAAGTGATCTATACCCTGAGCCGTCAGCCTGAACCGCAGCTGCGCACCGTTTTAGGTACCGATGCTTTCCAGATCCTTAAAGACAGCTACGAGAAGAATCTCCGCTCACTGGAATCGCAAAGGGAGATTTCGGTCTCCGTGGCGATTGAAGGCAAAAGCGGATTTATTCCTGAATAATCAATCTCGCCCTCGCAAATTGCCGGGGCGAGCAAAGCAAAATATTGTACATTACCGGGATGATTTTTCCTGCCCTGGAGAGGACGATGGCAAGACCATTAAGCCCGCAGAAACACGCCGCACTTATTGAGGCTGCGGTGTCTACCGTTGCCGAGTGCGGCTTGTCGGCAACGACAGCCAGTATCGCAAAACGCGCGAAGGTCGCGGTAGGGACGCTATTCACCTATTTCCCGACAAAAGAGCAGCTGCTGAACGAAGTCTATCTGACCCTGAAGCAGAATATGGCCGCAGTGCTGGTCACGGATTACCCCAAAGAGGCTGACTTCCGTAGCCAGATAATGCACGTCTGGCGCTGCTATACCGAGTGGTCACTGGTGAATCCGCAAGGAAAACGCGTGCTCCGACTACTGGCCGTTTCCGACCTGCTGAGCGCCGAAACGCTTGCCAGCACGCCAGAGGCGTTAAGCCTTGCAGATAAAATGTTCGATGATGCTATTGAGCAATCCTTGTTTGTAACCGATTCGAAAGCATTTATTTACGCGGTTATTCAGAATATCTCCGATGCAACCAGTGAACAAATTGCACAGCGGCCGGAACAAAAAGAAGCGCTGCTGCAACTCGGCTTTCGAATGATGTGGAAGGCCATTACCGTCTGAGTATTGCCATACGAATACGCTATCAAAATATTGCGCTGAGCCGGCAGATAAATGCCTGCTCCGTGCGTTTTCACCTTTAAACACTGTGTCGCCGGTAACGGCGCTAAATCAATACGCTATCTGTAGGAAATAACCGATGAAAGTGGTCATTGTTGGCTCAGGCGGTATGGTTGGGCAGGGAGTACTGCAGACAAGTCTGGCTGCAAAAGACGTGAGTGAGATTATTTTACTGGTCAGAAACGAACCGGAAAACCATCCCGACCCGCGTGTCAGGTATATTGTAGAACGCAATTTGATGGCATTGAATGCCACCGACCCAGTATTCGACCACGTAGATGGCTGCTTCTTTTGCGCCGGAGTGAGTGCTTCCGGCCTCAGTGAGGAGGCTTACCGGCGGGTGACATGTGATATGACATTGCATGTGGCAGAACAGTTGAAAGCGCGTAGCCCACACATGACATTTATTTATGTTTCCGGCGCAGGGGCCGACAGTAGTGGTACAAGCCGACAAATGTGGGCTCGTGTCCGCGGGGAAGTGGAAAATAAACTGCAGGCCATGTTTGAGGGCAAAGTCGCAATTTTCCGACCGGCATTGATTCTTCCTGCCCCAGGAGTGCACTCGCGTACTCCGGCTTATCGGTTATTGTATAGCGTTATCGCACCGCTAATGCGCGTTATCAGCGCCGTTACCGGAAAGCGGTTTTTATCAATTATTGATTTGGGCAACGCTATGTTAAACATCACCCGCTATGGCGTTAGCAAGGTTATCATGACGAAGCAGGATATTTTAACCGCAGCGGAATACGCGCCACACGAAAAGGATTAAATAATGATCATGCTTCGCCCCATGCGTGAAGAAGAATACCCGGCGTATCAGGACTATTTTATTGCGGATTATGCGCGAGAAATTGCCGCCAACTATCGACTTTCCGCAGAGGATTCGCTGGCAAGAGCGCAGCGGGAAATGGCTGAGGATCTTCCTGAGGGGGTGAATACGCCCGGGCAGGTTTTGCTGTGTCTCTTTACCCGGACGGATAATCGCGACAGGCATGTAGGTTACCTCTGGTACAAGCCCGATACGGCCATGCGGTCTGTATTCATTTGTGATTTTTATATCTTCAACGTCTGCCAGGGGCAAGGGCTGGGGACCCTGGCGCTTCGTGCTTTTGAGCAGGCGATGCGAGAGCAGGCGTTTGAGCATATCCGGCTGCGCGTGGCCGGAGATAACGAGCGCGCACGGTACGTCTATGAGTCCAGCGGTTTTTGGGTGACGGGAATCAATATGAGCAAGACGCTGGTCGCTTAACCCGCGGCCGCACAGATAAAATCGCTACCTGCGGTAGGGCAGTACGACGAGAATGACAAAGGAAAAGACAAAGACAAATGCTAGCGCCTCGCGCGGATGACCTGACTCCACCGATCGCTCGGCTTCGTCAGGTGCGTTGTTGGCCGCGATGCCAGCGTTATTTCGCCGAGAGCTCTCTGCGGACGATTTCTGCGCCTGCGCTCAATGCATTTAACTTACCGCTGGCTACCTGGCGAGACAGGGGAGTCATACCACAGTTGGTGGAAGGATAGAGCTTATCGGCATCGACAAACTGCAATGCTTTTCGTAACGTACCAGCAACCTCTTCGGGTGTTTCAATATGATTCGTTGCGACGTCAATCGCTCCCACCATCACTTTTTTACCGCGGATCAGTTCAAGCAAATCCATGGGGACATGCGAGTTATGGCACTCCAGCGAGATGATATCGATATTTGAGGTTTGCAGTTTAGGGAACGCCTCTTCATATTGTCGCCACTCCGTTCCCAGCGTTTTTTTCCAGTCGGTATTGGCTTTGATGCCATATCCATAGCAGATATGTACGGCCGTTTCACATTTAAGCCCTTCAATGGCTCTTTCTAACGCAGCGATCCCCCAGTCATTCACTTCATCAAAAAAGACATTAAATGCGGGTTCATCAAACTGAATAATATCGACACCCGCTGCCTCTAACTCTTTAGCTTCTTGGTTGAGAATTTTAGCAAATTCCCAGGCGAGCTTTTCCCGGCTTTTATAGTGGTTATCATAAAGGGTATCGATCATCGTCATTGGCCCTGGCAGCGCCCATTTAATGGGCTGCTTAGTCAGCTGACGTAAAAATTTGGCATCTTCCACAAAAACGGGCTTTTGACGCGTAACTGCGCCCACAACGGTCGGTACGCTCGCTTCATAGCGATTGCGAATTTTAACGACCTCGCGTTTCTCAAAATCAACGCCGCTGAGGTGCTCAATAAAGGTGGTGACAAAATGCTGACGCGTCTGCTCGCCATCGCTGACAATATCAATCCCGGCGCGCAGCTGATCGTACAGGGATAAGCTCAGCGCGTCTTTTTTCCCTTCAATTAACTCTTCGTTTTGTAATTTCCACGGTGACCACAGTTTCTCAGGTTCTGCCAGCCAGGACGGTTTAGGTAAGCTGCCAGCCGTTGAAGTGGGTAATAATATTGCCATAATAAATTGCCTTGTATGTTCGGTTAATTAACGCGCGTAGCTTGCAGACCATTGTTCAAGAATATTCTGGTATGGCTTGATAAAATGCTCTTCAGTAAATTTCCCTTGCTCAATAGCCAACTGGCTTCGTTCTTCCCGATCATAAACAATTTTAGTTAATGAATGGTCATGGTGGCTCAGGTTCGGTTGAAAGAATTGCCCGGCGGCAGAGTTAGCATTGTAAATTTCAGGCCGGTAGATCTTCTGGAATGTTTCCATCGTACTAATGGTGCTGATCAGCTCAAGGCTGGTATAATCCCTGAGCAAATCACCAGAAAAATAAAAAGCTAACGGTGCAACGCTATTCTGTGGCATGAAATAGCGAACCTGTAATCCCATTTTTTTGAAATATTGTTCAGTTAATGACGATCCATTTTGCTGGTACTCGATACCCAATACCGGGTGCTGATTCCCGGTTCGCTGATAGGTGTCTTTGCTTGAAACACTGAGGCAGATAACCGGTGGCTTATTAAAGCTCTTTTTGTACTCATCTGAATTGACGAAGTGCTTAAATATGTTGCCATGTAAATCGCCAAAGTCGTCAGGGGTGCTGAACTGAGATTTCTGCTTATTGTGTTCCAACAGCTTTACGCTAAAGTCATAATCCCGCACGTAAGACGAGAAATTATTCCCGGCAATACCGTCAATCCGTTCGTGCGTTTTTTTATCAACGATATTGGTTTTCAGTATTTCAATGACCGGAAAGCTGCCGTGACGCTCCTGAGTAGTGATTGTCATCTCAACCGAAATAATTTCCAGCTCGACCGAGTAGCGGTCACCTTTCGGATTATCCCAATACGCCAGCGTATTGAAACGATTGTCAATCATCACCAGCGTATTACGCAAGTTCTCCTCGCGGTTTTCCCCTCTGGCCAAATTCGCAAAGTTGGTGGTGATTCTCGTATTATCAGTGGGGTTATACCCGGTATCGAAACAACTACGTTTAATAGCAAATGTAAAATCTTTATTCATCGCGATGGTGCACCCTAAATTCTGATATGAAAACTGAAGTTATTCCCTGAATCCCAGCATATCCTTTGTTTTTATCTGGTTATTTCACTCAGTCATCATCATATTGTCTCTGATTAATAAAACATATTTTATGCCAGAGTCATTGCCCGAGCGAAAGCGACTAAATTTCATTACAACATGAGCCATCTTCATGGTCGGTGATACGAGAAGCGCGGGGTGCTCTGTCGGTAGGCGGAGATTAATCATTAATAAAAAAAGGGTTATTCCCCAATGTCATTGATTCCACCAGGCCACCGTCTCAACGGAGGTGTCCAGCGCGGGAGGAACGATAATCGGTACCCGCGCCTCGATGCGAAAAATCGCGCTTATCGAGTTGCAGGTGCATGATATCTGGGACAACTGGCTCCGTTTTGAAGACTCAACCCCGCCGCTTCTGCCCGAACCAAAGTTCAGGTCGGCACAATAAAGCCGTTCAGATGAAAGAATAAAGCGCCTTGCGGCGCTTTAGGAAACCGGGCATGCAGTATGATTGTGCGGCAGGGACTTTGCTCCGTCTATTCGCAATGGCTGTCGCTCCCCCGGTTGAGGTCTTCGCGCGTGGGGCCCTGAAAGTAGATAGCCTTGATATGGCAGCTCCGGGGCTGAGTGAGGACAAAGCGTATGGTTTCCCAGACCGATCGCCCGTTCAGCAGCTGCTCCCCCATTTTGACCCGACTGTCGGTCGGCTCGTCTAAACTTGTCAGTTCAAAATCAGGGGGATAAAGCCCAGTGACGCGGATATTTTCTGCCGCCAGCTGGTGCGATAGCTGATTGGTAAACCCGCTCAGGCCGTGCTTGCTGGCAAAGAAAGCGGGATGAGCGATGGAATCGGTGAAGTTTGGGATAGCGCAGGCGGAAATCATTGACACGATATCAGCATGCGCCGAACGCCTTAATGCGGGTAACAGCGCCTGAACTAACAAAACTGAACTGGTTAGCCCGGACTGAAGGGTATCGATTATTTCTGAAGGCGCGCAATCGTCTATATTCCCGGATAACCACTGCGCCGCATTAAGGATGAGAATATCCACCGGCGTATCGGACCGTAAGAGCTGCGTAGAGAAGTGGGTAACGGATTCAGATTGTGCTAAATCACACACATATCCTCTCGCCGTTCCCCCTTCCGTGGCGATCAGGTCGCATGTTTTCTGCACATCCTCCGGGCGCCGCGCGCAAAAATCGACATTTACCCCTTCACGGGTTAACCAGACGGTCAGCGCCTGGCCAAATCCACTGCCTCCGCCCGTAATAATGGCTCTTTTACCTCTCAACATCGGCTGACTCCTTGTGAGTGACGAACAGGGTTCCGGGAGTGATAGTGCAGGAGAGGGTGGCCCGGCATCTTTCCGATTGTGCCATTCGGGTGAAAACCGCACCAAAGAACACAAATATTCGCGGCTTTTAAGCGGAATCAACATCCGGACCGGTATAGCTCGCAGGGAGAAATCCGCAGCGATTGGTCTGGTTGCAAGGGGGAAGGTGAGGGCGAATTGAGGTCAGTCGCGGACCGACACTCTGCTCATTGAGAGGCAAAATGTCGGCCCAGGGGCAGCCTGAACGATGTCAGACCTTAAGCAGTTTCACCGTGGCATCGATGTCTATTTCATCTTCCGAGAAGATCAGTGTCGTTCCCTGGAAGGTGGTGATTGCCAGTTTTTTCAACGAGCGCATATCACCGGGCTTAACGTCTGATTTCGGCTTGATGCTGCTCATCAGGATGCCCACGGACAGCACCGCATTTTCTTTATCAATGCGGGTATCGGCAGGCACTTCTTCGCTGTAAACCAGATAGGATTTGATCGACGTGAGCTTAAGACGCTCGCCTGCGATATAGATGTATTTGCTTTCCGGCACCACTTTTACCGCATAAGCTGACAAACCCTTGTTATTCGTGGTGGGTTCGAAGGTCACCGCCGCGTCTTTCTTAATCAGCTCAGGATTGGCGACCTTAATCACATGAAAATAACGGTTATCGCCGTTTTCATCTTTGATAAATCCAAAGCCTTTATCTTTAAACCAGGTTGTGATTGTTCCGTTCATCGCCGTTACCACCTACTTAATCGTGTATTAACTCAATTTTTGCAGCGCGCAGTGTAAAGCACAATGCCTGCGCAGACCACGCCTTTGATTTAAGTCTGGATGATAAATTTTGGCAAGGCGAGGGAGAGAGCCGGTATGGCGCTGTGGACACAAGTGAAAGGGGAAGTCTGCGTATAAGTGTAGCCGATTATCGTCGGCGCTTTACGGAAGGCGGGGCGTGCGCCAGTCTGACAGCACGCCCGTTTATCCAGGGCTACTCATTGCCCCATTGATTCAGGAACGTCGCTATCTCATCGATGCGCGCGGGAGCGATCCCGGCTTCACGCGCCATCTCTTCCTGCGCACTTTCACTGATCTCCTCGTTATTCATTAACCGGGTGAGCAGCAGCTGAAAATAGTGCGCCAGAGGTTCGCGTTCAGATTCACTGACCGGTTCTGCGCATTCCGTCGCGTACTCATCGGCGATGTCATAATATTTTAGCGGTATTTCATTATTCATAATTTGGCTCTTGGGTTAATGCCGGCATCATCAGCCTGAGATAATATCATCCTTATCGCGTTTTTTCTGCCATCCTGACGTCAACGGATGATGCCGGTTTGTGAGCGTTTTTAGGCTTTAACGCCGTTTTGCTTTTAATAAAAATGGACGATCAATTTTTGTTATGTGTTTCATCGAACTGGAGCAGGCGCCCGGTATTGCCGAGGACCATCAGAGTACTCAGGTTGTGCAGCAGCGCGGCCACCAGCGCGCCGGCGGCGCCCAGCCAGCCAAGAGCGGCCGCCACCACAATCATAATGGTCCACCCGATGCCGATAAACACGTTGACCAGCAGGGTTCGACGGCATTGACGGCTCAGGCGAATGGCACACGGCAGTCGACGCAGGTCGCTCCCGGTTAATACTACATCGGCAGAGACCAGGGCGATATCTGCGCCATTTGCCCCCATCGCCATCCCGACGGCGCCGGCTTTGAGCGCCAGGGCATCATTAATGCCGTCGCCGACGACCAGGGGCCGCCAGCCTTCGGCGACCGCTTTCTGGACTTCTTGTAATTTTGTTGCCGGTAGCGCATGGGCCACCACCTCCTGAATCCCCAGAGCCTGAGCAACACTGTTCGCCGCCGGAAGCCGGTCGCCGGTCAGCAGCTGCTGTTTCTCTATGCCCATCTGCTGCAATTCCTCTAGCGCCGCACGGGCCTGTGGACGCAGAGTATCCGCCAGCAGTAGCCAGCCGAGGAATACGCCGTCGTGCGATATACCGACCAGCGGCCCTTCGTGCGCCGGCAGTTCCAGGGTGCTGACAGAATACGCCGCAAAGAGGTCGGCCCGCCCCAGCAGGGCGATACCCGCTGCCGTTTGCGCGATAATCCCCATACCGTGTTTTTCTTCGGCATGCTCGACAACGACAGCGTTACCTGGTTGGGCATACACCGCCAGCGCATGGCTCACCGGGTGACTACTGGTTGCGCCAAGCGCTGCGGCAAGCTGCAGAACGGTCTGATAATCGCGGCCGGGGGCAAGCACCACGTCAACCAACTGCAGGCGACCCTGGGTCAGGGTGCCCGTTTTATCGATAATCAATGCGTCCACATCGGCCAGCTCTTCGAGAAATGCGGCATTGCGGATCAAAATCCCATGACGAGCAGCTACCGCTACTCCGGCCATTGCCGTAGCCGGCGCGGAAAGCACCAGCGCACACGGACAGGCGGCCACGAGAACCGCGAGCATAGCCTGGCTGTCGTAAGTTAAAAACCAGGTGCTGGCGGCAATCAGCAGAACCAGCACCAGATAATGGGAGGCATAGCGCTCCAGCAGACGGGTAATGGGAGGCTTGGCCTGCTCAGCATCTTTCATCAGCGCGATGACCTTGCCGAGCGTGGATTGTTCGCCAGTATGGGTGACCTCCATGCGCAGCAGGCCGTTCAGGTTGATTGCCCCGCCGTAAATGGCGCTGCCAGGGCCGACCTCCTGCGGGACGGATTCGCCGGTAATGGAGGCGACATCCAGGCTGGCATAGCCGCTGAGTATTTTCCCGTCGGCGGGGACTTTATCACCGGCCCGGATTTCCACCACATCACCCTGGCGAATCGACTGGCTGTCTATCTCCTCCAGAGAACCATCGGCATGCAGACGGCGCGCCCTGCTGCGTGTGAGACGAGTTAGTCCGGCGATGGCCTGACGGGTGCCCATCACGCTGCGCTCTTCAAGGAGATGACCAAAAATCATCAGTACCGGCAGCAGCGCGGCGGTCACTAAATCGCCTAACGCCCAGGCGCCGAGCATGGCCAGCACCACTAAGAGATCCGTCACCCCATGTAAATCCGGGTGGCGCAGGCTGTGCCATCCGGCACGTAATACCGGGATGGCAACAATAAGCCAGGCGACCCCGGCAAGCAGATCGCTGATCGCTGATTGCTGCGGCGCCAGAGTGCGCCAGAGCAGGCTGAGCAGAATCAAGCCGATGGTACTCATCGCCAGCGTGAGCTGCACGGTCATCCGGCGGCGTTCTTCCGGGGTCAGCAGCGCCTGGCTAAAGTCGGGATGGAGATGGACGTGTCCGTGACTGCATTGGTGACTCATGGTATTCCCCCGTAAAGTTGCATCGATTGACCCGCTGCAACCTGCTGCGTGGGTCCTGGTAAAATCAGCCTGCCGTTATCTTCAGGGTTGACGGTAATCACCTCGCCCGCGTGCGAAAGTACCGCGGTGATCCTTTCTCGCCAGATGCGTTGCAGCATTCCTGCATCGCTCCCCGTCGCCCGCGCCTGGGCCAGTTTGGTGATAGTTTGCGTGGCGACTTCGGCCTGGGCCCGCGTCTCGCTGCTCGCAGCTTCGGCCTGCTGGATAACGCGGTCCGCCTGCTGCTGTGCTTTTTGTAAGCGTAAGGTGGCATCGTTTTGCGCCTGAGCGACGTCGCGTTCGGCCTGCTGGCTGGCCGTGAGTACAGAGTTAAAGGCCTCGACTGCGCGATCCGGAAGCGCCGAGGAGACATCGATACGCTCAATGGTGATGCCAGGATTGTTAGCCCCTGCTGCCAGGCGTTGAATATCGCTCTCCATTCGCTGTTTTAAATCACTGCGCAGGCGCGAACGTTCTTGTGCGGCATGGCTGTCGTTCTGCATGGTTTCCGGTCTGGCCACCAGAATCGTGTCGAGGTCACGACCGGCGGAAACCAGCGTCGCGGCTCGCTGCGCCAGACGGTCAATCAGCGCATCGATATGATCGCGTTGCAGGACGTAGCGCAGCGGATCGCTAATGCGATAAAAAACCTGCATATTGAGCTGAACAACGCCGGCATCGCCGGTCAGCAGGTAGCCGGCGCCGGCGCCTGCATCGGTGTCATGTTGTTCATCGGTGAGCTGCTTAAGCCGCTCGGTGCGCTGCAAAGGCAAAATGTCATGCTGCAAAATGCGCGCCGGGCCGGGAATAACCTCGACGCGGTCGACCGGTTTAGGCCAGGCGAACAGCACGCCGGAATGTTCTACGGTGAGCGGTTTTCCGAAGCGAAACACCACCGCCTGGGTATCTGGGGTTATCTGATGAACGCTGGAAAATAGCCACGCCGCGGCGGCCAGCAGCGTGGCACCATACAGGGCAAAAAACGCAATACGGTATGATTGCCCCCAGGGGGTATTGCCGATGGATTGTTTTCTCATGGCGTGGCCTTCGCGGCATCATCCGGTTTCTGTACCAGCGCCGTAAACGGGGCTGCGTCCGTACTTAATACGATACGAGTGCTCTTATTGACGACATCATTGAGCGTATCGAGAGAACGCAACAGATTGTAGAGCTGCGGGTCAAGCGTATAGGCTCTGGCATAAATTGCCGCGGAGTCCTTCTGCGCTTCGGCGGTAATCGTCGCGGCTTTGATCGAGGCATCGGCTTCGGTGATGCGGGCATCGCGGTCGGCTCTGGAGCGAATTTCAGCCGCCTGGCGGTTACCTTCTGCCGTGCGTTCAGTGGCAATGGTTTCCCGCTCCGCACGCATTCTGTCGACGGTGGCGTTCAGCGTGACCGCCGGCAACGTCAGGCGTTCTATGCCGACCTGAATCAGCGCGATACCGTAACTGTTCAGCAACTGAGTTTTTAACTGGTCCGCAATTTGTTGTTCCAGCTGAGGGATCTTCACCCGTTTGCCGTCGGTGTTGACGATGTCGGACAGGGCATAGTTACTGGTTGTGGTTTCCAGCGCTGAACCGATGAACGTCCGAATCTGACGAGCAGCCTCATCCGGCTGGTTTTGTACCGCGCGGATAAAGCGCAGGACGTGAGGCGCATCCGGGCTAACCTTCCAGATAGCCCACGCCTGTACGATGACCCTCAGGCCATCGCGCGTACCGACATCCTGCAAGCCGCTTGAGGTCGAACGACTGCGGAGATCCACTTCCAGCGGCGTTTCGAAAGGCGCCGGTAGGCGCCCAGCGAGGCCGGGGTTAAGCAGGACGCGAACCGGGCTGCCAAAGCGGGTAATAATCGTGGCGCTCCCGGCGTGGACCTGGACCAGACACGCGGTCAATAGTGCCAGCGTCACCAGAAAGGCGGCGACGCCGTAGCGCAGCCATTTTTTGGCTCGTCGGGGGGACGCTGGCTGTGATGCCGTGGGGGTGAGCCCAATCTTTCCGGCTGTCGCAGGCGTGGTAATGGTATGAATTTTCATTTTGCGCTGGCCTTATTATCAAACAGAGCTATTGAGCTGATGGTGAAAACGGACGTAAATCGAGCATGGGGTCATGCTGCCCTGCGACCTGACTATCAATAATCAATAGCGGGGCGCGTGACAGGGCCTTACTCATGGTTTGATAGCGCCGCTCGTTCATAAATGCCTGCGGATTAATCGCCCAGGCATCATGTTCCGCCCGATAGCGGGTCAGGGTGTTATCGGCCTTGGCCTGTACTTCGTTGGCCGTGGCCTGTGCCGAATCGATCGCGGTGGTGGCTTTCTGGTGGGCATCATTGCTCTGTACGGCGGCATAACCCCGCTCACGAGCAATCAGGGCATTGGCGGTAATCTGCGCTGCCTGCACGCCGTGGTAGGCATTGGCCGCTCCGGCCGGAGGGTGGATAGATTCAACGCGAGTCGAGAGCAGCTCGACGCCGATATGAAGCTGGTTGAGTCGAGCTTGAATGTCGCTGTTAATCGTTGCGGCCATAGTGGCACGCTGCTCGTTTAATAAAACATCCAGCTGCTGATGAGCAAAGTATTGTGTGAGGACCTGGCGGGCGATGCGCTGGATCGTGGTGGCGAGATCGTCAGTCTGGTACAGGCTATTGATGGCATCGCTATCTTGCATTCCGACGCGCCAGAGCAGACGAATATCCATATTAACAATCTGGAAACTCTGCTTATCACCCTGGGCGCTGGCGATAACCTGGGCCTGATCGGTGGTATGGGTATTATCCCATAAACGCCAGCTGCTCTGCGGCGCCGGGCCTTCAATGGCATCCACGCTCTTCACGGTTGGCAGCGTACTGGGGCCCGATACAGCGCTTTGCGTGGCCGGCGACTCTGCGGATTGCGCCTCGCTCAACTGCAGTTCGTGAATCGCACCATAGTCCACGGGCATCACGCGGCCAAAAGGCCAGGGCAGACCGAGATGCAATCCCGGCAGCAGTACGTTAACCGGGCGACCGAAGCGTTCATATACGCCCCGCTGGTGGAGGGATACTTCATTTATGCTGCTCATCAGCCACCCGATGAGGGCAATACCGCACAGCACCGGGAACAAGATTTGCCCCATCAGGCGAAAGGCCTGGATTTTGCCGATATCGACGCCAAAGTGCTGAATGATTTTTTTACGTATTAACAGCAGCGGGTGAAGTGGCCAGCGATAGTGCTCAGCCAGCAGACTTTGGCTTAAAAACGGTGGCGTTTTGTCCTCGCGTGGCGCGACAAATAGCGCGGCGAGCATGCGGAGTAAAAATTCTGCGGCAATCAGCAAGACAATGACGCCGGTAATTTCGACGATCCATCCCGCGGGGATGAGCGCAAAACTCGATACGCTGAGCGCAATCAAGGTCAGCAGACAAATACTTAATAGCGCACGCAGCAGTCCGATGCCGACGGTTTGATATGGCCAGTGGCGAATGCGGCGAAAGCTTAACATACGCTCGCCCACCAATAGCGCAAAACAGATGAGAAGTAGCGCAAGTCCTGCCGGAATTAATTCGCGCTCATCGGGGGCTTTCACTAACTGCAGCGGGAAGTTTTGGCCAACAATATTGATCGCCAGAAGGGCACACAGAGCAGTTAATAATAGTTGATACCCATGCCTGAACCATAATACGGCGCGCGGCGGTGGCGAATAATGCCAGAATTTGCGTCTGACCTTGCCCGTATCGTCGGTGAGAGGGCGGGGATTCATCGGCGCTGGGCAGAGGCGTCTCGCATTCTCAATAAAAGCCAGCGCTAACAGCAACGAGGCAAATAAGGGGCGGGCAAAGAACACCCACGGGTTGAGTTCATCGGCGCGAAGCCAGAGATAGTCGCTGGCCACAGCAGAGAACAAAAGGATGCAGATAATGACCCGATACCACAATAAATGTGAGCGTAACCGGGCCTCTGAACTGCTGATTTCATTTTGGTGGTTGGGCACCATAGTGACTCCGTTGTAAAAGCATATCACGGACCAAAAATACAAACGTGGTTACAAAGTAAATAGGTTTGTATTATTTAATAACATCAAAATATATCTTTCTTTAGAATAAATAATGAAACAACAATAGTTGTTTTCCGGTTTCTCCCCGCAAGAGTAACAAGGTGCAATAATGTATTGTGCAGTTTTGCTGGCCTTTTATATTAAATCTTTGATTTGGTGTTAGTCAGTATAGAAGATGATTCAGATGCGCAATATAATTAAATGCTGTTAAAAAACACTGGCCGGGTGTTGTATTTCATGGGCGCAATGTTTAATACTGCGTGGTCCATTTTTGTGCCGAGTGGTGTTGTTTTAACAGGGTAATCTCTAAAACGAAAAAAATCGCATCCGCGAAATGTTTTGGCGCACGCGCATTGGGTCGACATCTGCAAATATACTGCACTGAGTCCGGCGTTATTAGATGAAGGCATCGGGAACGGTGTTATCTGATGATGTTCTTAAAATGCGAATATTTAATCGGTGACAGGGATTATGTCCATGTCAAAAAACAGGCCCGGAGAGTTTTCCGGGCCTGATGGTTTTGTCGTGGTCAGCCGTTATGGCGTGACGATATTGAACCAGAACTCAAACTTGTCCATATAGCCGAGCATCTCGTTCAGCTTGTCGCCGTTACCGGTGACTTTCACTTCGCCCTTATCTTCAGCCTGCTTCAGGGTCTCTTCTTTCAGGATGATTTTGTTGAGCGTCGCGCGGTCAAGTACGATGGTCGCATCGGCATCTTTCGCTTCGGCATCTGCGGTGTGGTTCAGCACGCCGTTTTCCAGCTCCAGCTTGTATTTACCGCCGTCCTTGCCGAGGTCAATGTTAAACACCGCTTTGGCTTTACCGGCTTTCTCACCGTTGATATGTACCGCCAGATAGTCGAAGAACATTTCTGGCGTCATCGCACGCACGGTATCCGGGCTGGCGGTGTTCGGCGTTGGCCCTTTCACCACGCCGTTACGCAGCTCCTGCGCACCGGTCAGGTAGAAGTTACGCCACGGACCGGATTCAGCCTGATAGCCCAGTTGCTCCAGAGCATCGGCTTCCAGGTTACGCGCATCCTGGTTTTTCGGGTCGGCGAAGACGATTTTGCTGACCACCTGCGCTACCCAGCGGTAGTTACCCTGTGCGTAGTCCTCTTTGGCCTTCGTCATGATGGCATCGGCACCGCCCATGTACTCAACGAATTTCTTCGCCGACTCTTCCGGCGGCAGTTCATCGAGGGTTGCCGGGTTGCCGTCAAACCAGCCGAGATACAACACGTAGGTGGCCTTCACGTCATGGCTGACGGAGCCGTAGTAACCGCGGTTGGCCCAGGTCTGCGCGAGGCTGTCCGGTAGCTTGAATTTCGCCGCGATTTCATCGCGGGTCAGCCCTTCGTTGGCCATGCGCAGAGTCTGGTCGTTGATATAACGATACAGGTCACGCTGGCTCTTCAGCAGGTTAACCACGTTCTCGTTGCCCCAGGTCGGCCAGTGGTGCTGAGCCATGATAATTTCGGCTTTGTCACCCCAGCGCACGATGGCTTCGTTGATGTATTTCGACCACGGCAGCGGTTCACGAATTTTCGCGCCGCGCAGCGAGTAGGTGTTATGCAGGGTATGGGTGACATCTTCTGCCGCTTCGATGAGTTTCTTCTCTTCGATATACCACAGCATTTCAGATGGCGCTTCGGAGCCCGGCGCCAGCATAAAGTCGTAGGTCAGGCCGTCGATAACTTCTTTCTGGCCGTCCTTTTCGATGATATTGGTCGGGGCAATCAGCGTCACGGTACCGGCGGAGGTGGTGGTCCCCAGCCCGGCGCCTACCTGGCCTTTGGCATCTGGCTTGAGCAGGTTGCCGTACATGTAGCTGGCGCGACGGCTCATGACGTTACCGGCCATGATATTCTCAGCTACGGCTGCTTCCATAAAGCCAGACGGTGCGTAGACTTTGACCTTGCCGGATTTCACATCGGCTTCATCAATCACACCGCGCACGCCGCCATAGTGGTCAACGTGGCTATGGGTGTAAATCACGGCAACCACCGGTTTTTTACCCCGGTTTTTGTAGTACAGATCCATACCCACTTTCGCCGTTTCGGCGGAAACCAGCGGGTCAACCACGGTAATCCCTTCTTTGCCTTCGATGATGGTCATGTTGGAAAGATCGAGGTTGCGGATCTGGTACACGCCGTCGGTGACTTCAAACAGACCGCTGATATTGATCAGCTGAGACTGACGCCACAGGCTCGGGTTGACGGAGTCCGGCGATTTTTCCCCTTCTTTGATGAAGGCGTACTGCTGCGGATCCCACACGACGTTGCCTTGCTCACCTTTAATCACTTCGGTTGGCAGTGCGGCAATAAAGCCTTTATGGGCGTTGGTGAAATCGGTGTTATCGGAGAAGGGAAGCTGGTTATACAGTGCATCATTGGCTTGCTTTGTCGCTGCCGTTGCATCTTTCGGTGCGACATCAGCCCAGGCGGGAAGGGTAATGGCCGCTAGCATCCCCGCTAACGCCATTCCTTTCACTATGGGGGTCAATTTCATAAAATTCCTCTTCAGTCTCGACGGTCGAACAATCATGGTTTTTTTTGGGTTAAAGTTTTACAATTTACATATGAATATAACCAAGTATTTACATTCAACAAGTTAACCGCGACAAAAAACCATTTCCTGTAACCTTCTGGAAAGTCGATATATAACATGTTGTTATATATCGACCGTGTTACCTTGTCAGACTAGTGCGAAATACCTCCGAAACATCAGGATTTACCTGTCTTTACAGTGACTTCCAGATAGCTATTTCGATGTTGTTGGCATTTTATACGGCGAAAAAATCTGATGAACAAATCGTGCTATTTCCAAATGAAGCTCATCAGTTCTATTGTCGATATGCGCTTGATCACCGGCCCAACCAGGTCGACAGACCCGCCTTTTCCCAGACGACAGAGGAGAGGCATGAATTTGTTCGCTCCTGATGGTACTGTTACCCGATGTCTCGTAACCCGATGCTGTATATGAAGATATTGCTTGTAAGACATGGTGAAACCGAATGGAATCGCGTTAACCGCCTGCAGGGGCATCTTGATAGCCCGGTGACGGAACGCGGGCAGAGACAAATTGCAGCGCTGATTGGCGCGCTTGACGGTGAGAAGATCGATCGGGTTATCTCTTCTCCGGCTGGCCGTGCCATCGCGGCGGCGTTGCCGATCGCGGCCCATTTTGCCTGTCCGACCCGATTTGATGTGCGACTCATGGAACGCGGTTTTGGGCCACTGGAAGGGAAGGTCTATCATCAGTTAAACGCCGACCAGCAAAAGTTGTTCGATACGATTTATCGCGGTGATACTGATGTGACGCCCCCGCAGGGTGAGTCGCTGTCTGATGCCGTCAACAGAACGATGGCGGCGCTGCTTGACGCCGGTGCGCCAGGGGATCAATGTGTTTGCGTGGTTTCCCACGGCCAGGTCATTCAGGCGGCGATCGCCATGCTTGACGGCCACGGACCGGAACGCTTTCCTCGCTATACGTATCCGAACGGCAGCTACTCGGTTCTGGAGTATGCCGAAGGGAGGCTATCGCTGATGAAATGGGGGATAGCCACTCATCTTCTGTTGCGGGGATAAGCGTTTTTTCGCTTATCCCCTTCTGGTTTTTAGCCGGCCTTTAGCATTCCGAAGCTAACGATCCTCGAGCGTCCCTGTTCTTTGGCCCGGTAAAGTGCGGCATCCGCGGCGCGCAGCAGGCTGTCGCTCTGGGTATGCTGCGGGAAGCTGGCAATGCCTATCGACACATCGACCTGGCCGATATCGCTAAGACCATAGCGTAGCGTCAGGCTGCGAACGCTGTTGTAAATCTCCTGCGCGCAGGCCCGGGCCGACTCTTCATTGGCGCCGGCAAGGAGTACCAGAAACTCTTCTCCACCGTAGCGAAAGGCCATGCCGGTATCGCGCACCGCACGTTGAACAATTGCCGCTACGTTTTTGATAACCAGATCGCCGGCCTCATGGCCATATCGATCGTTGATCGCTTTGAAGTGATCGATATCGATCATCAGGCAGCTCAGCGCAGCATTGTTATGCACCGCGAGATTGATTTGCGTATGCAGGGCATCATCAAGATGATGACGATTACGCAGCCCGGTGAGCGAATCGTACAGCGCTTTCTCCAGCAACGCACTGCGCAAACGCTGGTTTGCCAGCGCCAGGCCCAGCGCTTCGGCCATCAGCTCCAGATAGGCGCGAGAAGGGGCCGTAGCGGAGGTGACATTTCTGAAAGAGAGCAGACCGATCGCTTCCCCCTGGGCTACCAGCGGCACGCAAAGCGACTGATGGGCGCTGGATTCGGGCAGGTGCGAACAGGCGATGTCCGGTTCACCGTTGACCGGAGGATGGCTCAACCCGCGGCGGACGGCCCAGCAGTTGTCGGGATAAAAGACCTCAGGCTCGTCCGGGGGAGAGAGCCACTGCGCGACGCAGCGCAGCTGCCAGGGATCGGTTTCAAGAATATACAGGCGCCCGGGAATGGCCGGGGCGATATTCGGCGCGAAGAGCTCGGCGACCTTGATGACATCCTCAAAGGACTCACACCCCTGCAGACGCTGCGTCATACGCGCCAGCAGTTCCCGAATCGCCCAGTCGGCATCCCGCTCTTGCTCAAGACGCTGACGCGCCAGGCCATTTTCGCGGAAGATACGGATCGCCTGCGCCATATCGCCAATTTCATCAATCTGCGTGAACCGGGGCGCTTCGACGGCATAATCCTGAGAAGCCAGACGCTGTACCACATCGCTTAAACGCACAACCGGGTACAACACCCGGCGCTGCAGGATAAAGCCGAGGACAAACAGAAACATGAGCGCCGTCAGGGCAACCATGATTTCGGACAACGTGCGCCAGGTGTGCGATTTTTCCGTGGCTTGCATAATGGCACTGGTAGCCCGGCCTTCCAGCATAAGGCGGAAATGATCGATCTGCGTCTGTACCCGATCCAGCTCTTGTTCATACGGCTTGCCGTAAAGCAGGTTGATGGCCTCTTGATCCGCGCCACGTTCAATACTGGCCAGCGCGGCCTGCTGTTCATCCTGCAGTTCGTCCACTATCTTCAGCCCGTCGCGCAGCAGCATCAGCTCCTGGGGCGCCGCGCCCTGATCTTTGAGCTTTTCCAGACGGTGTTCTATCGTCGTCAGTGAACGGGCCTGCTGGCGGTATTCCTGTAACACATCCGGATTTTTGTTAATCACGTAGGCGCGGGCGAGATCGGATAGCTCCCAGCTCTCGGATTCAACCGTTTCGGTTAACTGATCGAAAATCTGTCGCTGTTGCACGGCCCGGCGTTCAGCCGTTTCTGCATTAGAGGCCATCAGCATGGCAATACCGGAAGTGATGGTCAGGCAGACGGTGATCCCGTAGGCCCAGTTGGTCATGGTGGCGATTCTCACCGAATTTTCCTTGCATGCAGATGAATAAATGACGTTATGTTTAATTATAGAACCCGCAATTGCCCGCCTGCGGACAGAGGGTTAGTGGCGTTTCTTATGAATAATATTGCGATGTAGCGAGTCAGCGTGCTGGCATAAAGTGCGAAAAACATCCTTATCCAACGCGCCATTTATAACATCGTTCTCTATCAGCTGTATTGCATCTTGATAGCGCATGGCGACGCGATAGGGGCGATCTTCGGTTAATGCAGTAAATATATCGGCAATGGCGATAATGCGATCAGGGAGTTGCAGATAATCCTGATTCAAATGTAATGGATAGCCGCTACCATCGAGTTTTTCATGGTGGTTTGCCGCCCAGTTAATGATTTCACCCAGTTCGCTGAAGGCGCTGAGAATCTCACCTGTCATATAGCTATGTTCGCGAACCTGACGTAACTCATCAGGTGTGAGTTCGCTTTGTTTTTCCAGAATATCCAGTGAGATATTAATTTTACCAATATCGTGCAAATAGCCGGCAATCTCTATTTTTTTACACTCGTCTTCGGGTAGATGCATATAGGTGGCGAGCAGGCAGGATATTTCTCCGACCATAATACTGTGGCTGGCGGTGAAGCTGCTGTAGGTATCGACAATTTTGGCAATTAACAAGCAAATATCTTTCAGACCGTCGATATCGATATACAGCTCGTTAATCGGGCCGATGATTTCGAGCATCCTCTGAATGTGTCCGGGATGAAGATGCAGCCAGAAATGCTCTTTCTGTGCGAGCCGACAGAGGGTGTCACAGAGAATCGGGTCAATCTCATGATGCAATGTACGGAAAGTGTCGATGATAATGTCGGGATGGTGCTCAGTGGTAATATTTCCGGTAGAGAGCAGACGTTCAAAAGCATCGGCAAAAAAAACGATATGCTCTTCGAGAGTGCCTTTATGCGCCGGGCTAAAATGATGATGGCGAATAATGGACAGAATGGGGGCAAAGGTCGGTAAGCCAGAGAGCATCTCCGCGCCCCGGTGCTGGTGGGGATCTTCGATGTTATCAATGTCATTCAACGAGGTGACAATGCGCTTATCACCGAGCACGCCGATATCGTGCAGCAACGCGGCACAAAAGATGGTCTGCTGCTGCGGGCGCGATAATCTCAAAGCCAACGCCAGTTCGAGGGCAATTAAAGCCGTGCGTTGCATATGCAACTGAAGTTCCGGGTTGATTATCTGGATAACGCGCGTGGTTAGCATCAATGCTGATTTTAAGGCGAGATGCATCGTTTTTCTCCATCCGCGTGACCGGGATAATATCGGTTCATTCTGGTCGTCTGTATCCAGCTAACGCCAGACGGGTGCAGGGACGCCAGTACGCGGTGAAATGATCATTGAGCAAATTCTGACGTATTATCATTTATACCTGTACCCAAGCCCGTAATACCGTGGCGGAAAAGGGGCGTAAACGCGTGAAAAAGTCTTTAGTGACCGCTAGTTAATCATTTTGTTCGCGAAAAGAAAATAGATAGTCGTGGCTCGTTGACGTTATCCCGCTGTCACGTTGATACATATCTATTTTAACCATGAGCAAGATGAATTTTAGAACAGGATTGGCGATGGTGTGGCGAACAATATGTAAGCTGACGCGGGAAAGTGCGCCGCGCCTGTATTGTCATGGAAGGCGAAATGTCGCCGGGTAATATACCCGGCGTAAAAGGTATCACGGGGGTGAGCTCTGCTAAACCTGGTCTGAAGTGAACAACGCCGCGCAAGTTCAGCTATTTTACGACGCACATGGGACGGCGTGAAACCGGGTCAGGGTGAATGTCGGCCTCAAGGCTGAAAACGGCGCGCAGCATCGCTGGGGTCAATACCGTTTCCGGTGGTCCCTCGGCCTGTATCTGCCCGCGGTCCAGTACCACCAGGTGGTCGCAGTAGCGGCTGGCCTGATTGAGATCGTGCAGCACGGTAATCACCGTTTTACCCGCCTGCTGTAGTTCGCGCAGCAGCTTCATCAGTTCGACCTGATGGTTAATATCAAGCCAGGTCGTCGGTTCATCCAGCAGGACCAGCGGCGTATCCTGGGCCAGAGCCAGCGCCAGAAAAGCCCGCTGGCGCTGGCCTCCGGATAATGCACTAAGTTGCCGCTCGGCAAGGGCATCCATGCCGGTTCGAACGAGCGCCTGATTGACGTGCTGGTGGTCTTGTGCCGACAGCCGCCCCCATAGCGGGAGCCACGGACTACGGCCATAGCCAACCAGTTCACGTACGGTTATCCCTTCCGGCGTCAGGTGCTGCTGAGGCAGCAGCGCCAGATGACGGGCCAACTGGCGGGAACTCAAGCCTGCCAGCGGATGCGCTCCTAGCCATATCTGCCCCGCAGCCGGCGTCAGCAGGCGCGAAAAGCCCTTCAGTAGCGTCGATTTACCGCAGCCGTTTGGCCCCAGTAGCGCCGTGATTTTTCCGCCGGGCAGCGTCAGATTGAGCCCGTCGATAATGCGCTTTGCACCGTATCCGGCGCTCAAATTTTCCGTTTTCAGTTCCATTTAACGCATTCTCATCAGTAACCAGATAAACCACGGGGCGCCGATAATCGCGGTTAACACGCCCGCCGGCAGCTCCATTGGCGGATGAATCGTCCGTGCCAGCAGATCCGCCAGCAGCAGAACCAGCCCGCCAACCACAGCCGAAAATGGCAGCAGACGGCGATGGCGGCCGCCCGCCAAACGACGAACGAGATGGGGAACCACCAGGCTGACAAAGGCTATCGGGCCACACACCGCCACGCTCACCGAGGCCAGTGCGACCGCCAGTATCAGACCGTAGCCGGTGAACCGGGTGATATTGACGCCCAGCGTGCCGGCCCGGTCATTGCCCAGCGCCAGCAGATCGAGGCCACGGCTCAGCAAGAAGCTTAGCGGTAGCAAAATCGCCAGCACCGGCAGGGCAACGGCGACGAATGCGCTATCCCTTGCCCACAGACTGCCTGTCAGCCACAGCAACGCGGTGTTGATCTCCTGGGGCTGCGTCAGCAGCAGATAATCCGTGATGCTGGCCCAGCACCCCGAAAGCGCCACACCGGTCAGTGCCAGGCGTATTGGGCGAGAGACACCTGCAAGGGCGATGAGCGCCAGCATGGCCGCCATACCGCCGATAAAGGCCAGCACCGGAAGCCACAGCGGAGACAGTGACGGCAGCAGGGTAAGGGCCATGACCGAGGCCAGGCTGGCGGCGTGATTGACGCCGAGAATATCCGGTGAGGCCAGCGGGTTACGGACAATACCCTGAATCAGCACGCCGGAGACGGCAAGCGCCGCGCCGATAATGACCGCCAGGATCACGCGCGGCAGGCGATATTGCATCAGAACATAGTGGTAGTCGCTGTCGCTGTGCCAGCCGTCAAGCAAGGCGTGCCAGGGCAGCGGGATTGCTCCCATGCGCAACGACAGGGCGATCAGAAGGACCAGGAGCATCAGCAGGCAACAGAATCGCGCTTTCACCGTCTTCATCCCCGCCTCCTGACCAGCCAGACAAAGCAGGGGGCGCCCGCCAGCGCCAGCACGGCTCCGGCCGGTAGTTCACCGGGCCAGGCCAATGCCCGGGCAATCATATCCGCCAGCAGCATCAGGATGGCGCCGAGCAACATGCTCATCGGGAGTAGCACCCGATGGTCGTGACCCACCCACAGCCGAGCGAGGTGCGGGGTTAGCAGGCCAACAAAGGCCACCGGCCCGGCAACGCTGACGCAGGCGCCGGTCAGCAGTAGCACGGAAACATGGATAAGCAGCCGCAGCCGAGGGAGGTCTATACCCAGAGAATGGGCGGCTGTATCGCTGACGTTGAGCAAATTCAACGCATGGGCGAAGATAAAAATGCCGGGAACTATCAGGACGACAAAAGGAAACAGCTGCCAGAACTCTGGCCAGCGCACATGAGATACGCCTCCGGCCAGCCAGTATAAAATGCCGAAAGCATGATCTTCTGCCAGCAGTAGCGTCACGCGGGTCAAGGCCATACACAGCGCCGACAGCGCGATCCCGGCAAGGATCAGCCGGTTACGATCCCGCTCCTGGCGCCAGCCGCCGCCGGCGCTCATCACCAGCAGCCAGCTGACGCCGCCGCCGCAGGCTGCGATCAACGCCAGAGAGTACCCAGCCAGCGGTGCCGGACTCAGGGCGCTGGTCAGCGACATCGCCAGCGCCGCACCGCTGTTAATCCCGAGCAGCGACGGCGAGGCCAGCGGATTATGCGTCAGAGTTTGCAGCAGCGTTCCGGCAAGCGCCAGGCTACCGCCAAGCAGCAGCGCCACCAGGCTACGCGGCAGCCGGATATTGAGCACCAGCGCCTGGGAAAGAGGGGGCGAATCGGAAGCCAGCAGCGCGTGAAGCGCATCCAAAGGAGCGATCGGTATCGCGGAATAGCAAAACAGGCTCAGCCAGAACAGGCCAGCCAGCGTCAGCAGCGGCAAGCCCCAGGTCAACGAGACAGGTTGAGAAGGTTTCATTGCGGCACATCAACCGCCTGATGATGAACAATGTTGACCAGATCCCCGGCAATGCGCTCGGCGGCAAAAATTCCACGCATTCGTGCCCAGCTGTTGCTGTCGACGGCGGCAATCTGATGTTTTTGCTGTGCCTGCAGCATCTGCCAGAGCGGGTCCTGCTGCCATTTGCGCACAATACTTTCCGTACGGTAGTGGGCTACCAGCAGCCACTGAGGGTTGATGGCCAGCAGTTGCTCAAGATTGATGGCTGTCATCGGCGCCCCGTTCATCGCCCTCGGCACGTTTAGCCCTAGCGCCACGAGGACGCTGCCGGTGTAGGTATTCCGGGAGTGGAGGTTAAACTGCTGTTCACGGGAGGTGCCAAACAGCACGTTTGCGCCGGCCGGTAGCTGACGGGAAAAATCGGCCATCCGCTGGCGGTGTAGCGCCAGTCGCTGCTGCATTTCCTGTGCCTTACCCACCGCCTTGCCAATAATGGCCGCGGAGTGGAGATTTTCCTCGTAGGTTTCATTGCGTGATTTCAGCAGCAGGACCGGAGCGATTTGCCGTAGTGCAGCATAAATGCTGCGATGTCTGCTGCTGTCGGCAATGATGAGGTCGGGACGCAGGGCGCTGATGGCCTCCAGAGATGGCTGGGCGCGGGTACCGACGGACTGCCAGGCTTTCAGGTGCGCTCGGGCTTCGGGCAAAATACGCGATGGGTCATTGTCATCGGCAATGCCGACAGGGCTGATATCCACCGCTGCCAGCGCATCGGCGAAGGAGAGCTCCAGCACAACAATCCGTTGCGGCATGTTATCGAGCGTCAATGTTCCTTGTTCATCCTGAACGGTGACGGCAAAGACCGGACAGCTGAAAACCAGCAGCGCGGTGAAAAAAAGACGAATCAGAGTCAGCATATTCTCTCCCGGGCGGTGCGACGTGCGCCACGCGCTAAAACGGCACCGTCACCGCCCCATAGCAGAGGCGGTGACGGAACAACATCAGAACGTTTTTATCGGCATATTTTTGTCAGAATGTCATCGCACCCTGTAGATACAACGTGCGCGGCTGACCGGCATAAATGCCTTTGTTATTATCGTCGTATGAGCGGGTGTAGTACTCATGGTCGAAGATATTCTTCACGCCGAACGCCAGGTTGAGGTTGGCCATTTGTGGGCCAAAATCGTAGGCCACGCGGGCACCCCACAGCATATAGCCCGGAATACGGCCGTTGCTGCCGTCAGCGCTCTCTTCAACAGTGTTGGCGTTGTCCGCGAACTGACTGGACTGAAAATCGCTGTTGAGGTTAAACGTCCAGCTACCGGGCTTGTAGTCCACCCCAAGCGTGCCTTTATGTTTGGGGGAGAAGGGAACCTGGTTACCGTAGGTGTCGCCTTTTTCACGAATGATGGCATTGACGTAGGCATAGCTGGCATAGACCGACAGGTTTTCCAGCTGCGGATTCAGAAAGCCGAGATCGTAACGCGTCTGCGTTTCCAGCCCGCTGTGGCGGGTTTTACCACGAGCGGTGACGGTATCGTTGGTCTGGTTGGAGTCGTACTGATTATTAAAGTTAATCAGGAACAGCCCCATCTCCGCACTCAGCGCACCGTTGTCGTAGCGGGTACCGACTTCCCAGGTTCGGGCTTTTTCCGGTTCCACATTGCCGCTTTGCACAGCCTTGCCAATTTGGCTGTACTGTACGGTACCGAACGATCCTTCTGTATTGGCATAAAGATTCCAGCTGTCAGTGAGATGGTAGAGCACGTTCAGCGCCGGCAGCGGGGCGTTATAGCTAACCTGCTGGTGGGTGCCTTTCAGGCCGTCGTCCTGGTAGGACGCAATATGTTCGAAGCGCATTCCCGGCGTCACCGTCCAGTTGCCGATATCAATGCGATCGTCAATATACCAGGCGTGTGCCTCGGTGCCTGAACGGGTATCGCGGTCATACGGACTGGCGCTGCTGGGCAGGTCGCCGCTGGCGGTGGTGGTGTAGTAGCGCATCTCGTGAGTGGATTCATTCACGTAGCGATAGCCGACGCCAACCTCATGAGCGGAACTGCCGAGCATAAAGCTTTGGCTGTAGCGCGGTTCGATGCCGCGAACCCAGTATTCGCGCGGGGAAAGCGTGGTGCGTTTTCCTTGTTCCAGATAGCCGCTGCGCAGCGTATGTGTATAGAAGCCCTGAATATTGAATTTGTGCTGCGCATCCGGCTGAAACTGATAGCCGAGGCTGGCGAGCTGACGCCGCCCCCAAAAGCGATCGTTTAGTCGGGTGGACTGCCAGCGGTCGGCATCATAATCGGCGCGGGACAGACCACCGGGCATATCGGCTTCACCGTCGTAGTACTGCAGCAAACTGTTGAAGGTGTGCACTTCATTTGGTGCATATTTGCTTTTCAGCATCACGTCATCGATGCGCGTGGCGCTATGTTCGCGCCAGTCGCTGCCGCGCGTACCGGAATAGAGCAGGGCGGCCCCCAATCCATTTTCGGCCGTACCGCCCAGCAGCAGGTTATGCGTCTCTTTGGGATTGTTTTGTGAGGAGGTCGGGCTGAGCTGACCTTCCACGCCGCCCGCTATCGCAAAATCCTGCGGGATGGCGCGGGTAACAAAGTTCACGACGCCGCCTACGCTTTGTGGCCCGTAGCGCACGGCGCCAGCTCCGCGGACAACATCCACCGCGTCCATGTTACCGAGCGACACCGGCGCCAGCGATAGCTGAGGCTGGCCGTAGGGCGCGAAGGGCACAGGGATGCCGTCCATCAGCACCGTGGAACGACTGGCGAGACGTGGGTTCAGGCCACGAATGCCAAAGTTCATTGCCAGATCGTGGCTGCCGGTACCGGTATTTTCCGGGGCGTTAACGCCGGGAATGCGATTCAGCACTTCGCGCATGGTGGTGGCGCCGGTTTTAGCGAAATCTTCACGGCGGATGACATCGCGAGCCCCCGCGTGTTCAAAGACATCGTTTTCCCGCGCATCGCCGAGCCAGTCACCGACTACCGTCAGTGTAGACTCCGTACTGATCGGCGCCGGCTCCAGCGTCCAGGCATGATTGCCCAGCGCTTTTAGCTGTAGTCCACTGCCGTTGAGCAGGGTTTGTAGACCCTCTTCCACCTCATAGCTGCCGTGCAGGCCATCGCTGTGTTTACCGCGGGTCAGGCTGGCATCCGCCGAGAGTGTGATGCCGTTGCGGGCGGCATATTGGTTCAGTGCGTTGTCTAAATATCCGGCGGCAATCTCATACTGCGTTGCGGCAACAGCGGGGACAGCGGCCAGCCCCGCAAGCGGCAGCAGGCTTAAACGGATTGCCATCACCAGAGGCATAGGTTTGCGTAATACGCGTAAAGGCGTCATGTGTTCTCCATGATCGTTTTTGGTTGTCTTCACCTGTTAAGTCGAACGAGCAGGTGAAAAGGGACAATGGAGAATGAGAATTTTTTATCTTTTTTATCAGGCCGCGACGACGGTAACCCAGTAACGGGTGGCAAACTGCAGTTTTACCGGCAGCGTACGCGCGATGATGTGCAAAATGGCATCGGTGTTGCCCAGCGGAAAGGTACCGCTCAGGCGTAAACCGGCTACGGCGGGATCGCAGCGCAAGAGCCCGGGGCGATAGCGGGACAGGGTCGCGATGACCTCCTGCAGGGGCCGATCGCGGAAGCTGAGGACCCCCTGCGTCCAACTGGTATCGCTGCTGTTCAGCGGCTGGAGGAGAGAGAAGGCATCGCGGGTAAACCACTGACTTTCACCCGCGTGGACAATCTTGCGCTGTCCCGTGGAGAGCACGATCTCGACGGCGTGCTGCTGCACCGTCAGGCGCGTTTCGCGGGGAAACTGGCGAACGGTAAACGCCGTGCCCAGCGCGGTGAGCAGACCGTCGCGGGTCTGAATACGAAACGGTCGCTGCTGGTTATCGCGAGCGGTGGTGACGGCTATTTCGCCATAGCGCAAATGTACCAGGCGCTGACGGGCGTCAAAGCGCACATCGGCGGCGCTGTCGGTATTGAGCGTAAGCAGGGTGCCATCGGCAAGCGTCTGTCGCAGCGGCATCCCTTTTGCCGTGCGGTAATCGGCACGAAATCCCTCTGCCAGTTCGCTGTTCCATATTTGCCATCCGCCGCCCGCACTCACCAGTAGCATCAAACCTTTCAGGACCTGACGGCGGGTCAGACGGCTGTCGTTAAGCGTTCGGCTGGCGAGGTCGCCGGGGAGTTGCCCCATCTGCTGGCGCAGATTTTCGACCTGCTGCCACGCCCACTGATGATCGTGGTCCTGTTCATACCACTGCTGCCAGCGGGCCTCCTGTTGCGGATTGGTTCGGCCGTCGCTTAATACTGCGTACCAGCGCGATGCGGAGCGCAGTGCCTGACGGCGGGACTCGCTCAACGCGGTGCTCACAAGCCATTCTCCAGGCGGAAAAGCAGGCAGTGTTCGGTCGCTTTGGCGACATACTTTTTCACCGAACTCACCGAGACACCGAGGCGTCCGGCAATCTCAGCGTAGGTCAGGCCCTCCAGCTGCGAAAGTAAAAAAGCCTCGCGGGCTTTGCGACTCAGGCCATCGAGCATGGCATCGATCTGTTGCAGCGTCTCCAGTTGGATGTGCTGCACCTCCGGTGAGGGGAGCAGCGCTTCAGGAAGCTGAGCCAGCATTTCCAGCCACGCGCGTTCGAGCGCGTTGCGGCGAAACAGATCGATCATCACCCGTTTGGCGATGGTGCACAGAAAGGATTTGGGATCGCGAATCGCCGTCAGGGAGTCGCCGCTCATAATGCGCAGAAATGTATCCTGCGCAACATCGTCGGCGTCAAAGGCAGATTGCAGCTTGCCGGTGAGCCAGTTTTTCAGCCAACCGTGATGGGCCTGATACAATGACGCAAGCGTGAATGGTGTAGCGGCGGAAAGCTGAGACATGACCGGGTTCAAAGCAGGTTATCAATGGCGGCATGTTAATATGAGAATGGTTATCATTACAATTGAAATGCTGCTCAAAAATGGCCTGATAGAAGAATAATTTCAATAAGTAATTGTTGCAGTTAACAAATTGTTTGACCTCATCCAGTCAGGCAGTAGCCCGCGCAGCAGGCGGAGTATCATCGAGGATTGGTGGATACAGAATGATAATTGTTCGTTATAAACGAATAATGCGCGATTTATTTTCAGAAAGCGTCAGGCATCCCACGGATTTATAAAATAAGGTGATTCTTATTTGATATATAGCAAAGGAATGAAAAGATACGTTGTATGATATTTTTATATGTCTTAAGGCTGGCGTATGGAGAAAAGTTATATTTTTTGCCGTGAATTTTTAAGCGAAGTTTATACTTTTTGCAGCCGGGCTGTTAAGGCTGAGAGGTCGAGGGTCGCATGGGGGGATCCGGCCAGTGGCGGCAAGGGCTGTGAAGGCGCGGGGCGCTGATGGTCGTCGATTGATTTAATAATGTGCAATCAGCGGAACGCAATAATTAGCGCAGAAAGGGTTGCTACAGTAAATATTTGTAATAAGATCTTCTTTTTTATTTTACATTCTGTTACAACTATGAGGTTATTATGCTTTTTTCATCGCGGGGGTATTTTTTACTTGCCGGAGTGAATTTAGCCGGATTACTATTGTCATAGTTGCTATACGTACCGCCTAACGACTGATGAAGGGACTTCGTTTTTTCCTTAAGCGTTACCTCATTTATAGACGTTTACAGGAAAAATCATGCCCTGCGCTTTTAATAAAAGTCTTCTGCACCCTCGCAACTGGGGGACCTGGTTTGGCCTTGCCATTCTCTGGTTAATCGTGCAGCTACCCTATCCTTTGTTACACACCATCGGCACCAGCGCGGGTAAGGCTTCACGTCGTTTCCTCAAACGCCGGGAGCATATTGCCAGACGCAACCTCGAACTCTGTTTTCCGGATATGACGCCGGAAGCACGCGAAAAGATGATCGAACAGAATTTCATGTCGCTGGGCATGGGGCTTATCGAAACCGGGATGGCCTGGTTTTGGAGCGATGAGCGGGTTAAAAAATGGTTCGACGTTGAAGGCTTTGACAATCTGAGCAAAGCCTTGAGCGCGGGGCAGGGGGTGATGGTTGTCGGCGTCCACTTTATGTCGCTGGAGCTTGGCGGCCGTACCATGGGTCTGTGCCGTCCGATGATGGCAACCTATCGCCCGCATAACAGCCCGCTGATGGAATATGTACAAACCCGTGGGCGTCTGCGTTCGAATAAAGCGATGATCGATCGCCGGAATCTGTCTGGTCTGGTGCATGCGCTGAAAGCCGGCGAAGCAGTTTGGTTCGCGCCGGATCAGGACTATGGCCCGAAAGGCAGCGTGTTTGCGCCATTCTTCTCCGTGCCGCAGGCGGCGACCACAAACGGGACCTATGTCCTGTCGCGCCTCTCCGGTGCCAAGATGCTGAGCATCAGCATGGTGCGCAAAATGGACCGTAAGGGCTACACCTTATACATCAGCGACGTGCTGAGCGACTATCCGGGCGAAGATAAGCAGGATGCGGCCAGCTATATCAACCGGGTTATTGAAAAAGAAATTCTGCGTGCCCCGGAGCAATACCTGTGGGTCCATCGGCGTTTCAAAACCCGCCCGCTGGGCGAAGGCTCACTCTACTAAGTCAACAAGCACCGTAAGCGCTTTCAAAATCGTGGCAGTTGCGTTAACGTGAGCGCGATCATGTTTTTTGTTGAAAGCGAAGGAGTGCAGCGTGTTCGCTGAGTTTGGTGTGTTGAACTATCTGACCTATCTGGTCGGGGCTATTTTTATCATCCTGGTGCCCGGCCCTAATACTTTTTTTGTCCTTAAAACCGGTATTGCCCACGGCGTTAAAAAAGGGTATCTGGCGGCGGCTGGCGTGTTTATCGGTGATGCGGTGCTGATGCTGCTGGCCTTTGCCGGCGTAGCGACCCTGATTAAGACCACGCCGGTGCTGTTTAATATCGTTCGCTATCTGGGGGCGATTTATCTGCTGTGGCTGGGAGGTAAAATGCTCTATTCCGTACTGACCCAGCGGGAAGGGCACGCCGATGCCGGTGCAGAACCAGGGAGCGCGATTCTGAAACGCTCGCTGACGCTCAGCCTGACCAATCCAAAAGCCATCCTTTTCTATGTTTCTTTCTTCGTGCAGTTTATTGACGTTAATGCGCAAACTCCGGGGCTGGCGTTCTTTATTCTGGCACTGACGCTGGAGGTGATTAGCTTTATGTATATGAGCTTCCTGATCCTCTCCGGTTCGTTCGTGACGCGCTATGTGAAAACCCGCAAGAAGCTGGCAAAAATTGGCAACAGTTTGATTGGCCTGGTCTTTGTCGGTTTTGCCGCACGTCTGGCAACCTTGCAATCGTAAAATGCGGGCCGGCAGTGCTTTCGGCCTGATAGTAATATCCGCTGCCTTGTAACAAAAACCCTTCAATTTTTATTGCATTAATGTTACATATACAGCCGATTATCGGTCAGAGAAAAGGGAACCCGGATGATTCTGCAAAAACTCATCAGCAATAAAAACAGCAAGAAATTTTTCTTGTCGATAGGGATTGTGTTTGCCATCGCGCTAACCGTGGTGGGGCGTGCAACGTTCGGTGGGGTCGTCAGCGAATACAATATGCCGTACTCCGAATGGACGACATCGATGTTTTTCCTGCAGGGGGCAATGGTGACCGTTTACAGTATCGTGTTCACGCTTCTGTTTTCGATTCCGCTGGGCTTCTTCTTTTTAGGTTCTGACCGCCAGGATTGAGGCTTACGGGGCGAACGCGCGTTCGCCCTGCTTAATTCTTCTGTCACCAGCCGCGGCCATCATAATGATGGTGGTGGTGCCTGTGGTGATAACCATCGTCAACAATACATCCCGATAACAGCGTGCATAGCGCAAGAATCAACGGTAACACGATCGGTTTTTTCATTTCTCACTTCTCCGGTTGTCCTCCGTCCGCTGGCAATGGGCTTGCGGAATCGGCTGATGAAGTGAGTCTATAGAGTTAACTTATTGAGTAGATAGGATAATTCCGCAATAATGCGCTGACAGGACGATACTCTGCCGCCGCCGCTACCACCAGCCGAACTGAACGCCTGCCAGGGCCACGATCGCGATGATAATCATCAAAATGGTGCTTTTTTTCATTATGCGCCGCCCGGAGCCGCATAGCCGCCGACAAAAAACCAACCGAGAAAAACAACGGCGACGATAAATATGGCCACCGGGAAAAGAATACCCAATCTCATGATGTTGCCCCTGAAGCTAAAAAAACGGTGATGCCAAAATGCCCGCCAGCCGCCACAGGAAATCAGAGCGGCTGAGTGGAAAACCTCGCTATCATACTGGATATTGTCACTAGGTTTTAATCAATATTCAGGAAGGTTTCTTTCCGGCGTGACTTCTTATCCTGATACATGGCGTCATCCGCTGCACGCAGCGCACTTTCGACGTCCTGAGCCTGCGGATTGACCTCAATGACGCCAAAGCTGGCGCCGGGATAGTTAATTCGGTGTCCGCCGAGGAAATAGACCCCACGTAATGCATCCCGCAAGGTGGTCACAAAGGCCTGTTGCTGCACGACGTCCAGCCCGGTCCCGACAACTAAAAACTCATCACCGCCGAGGCGTCCCACCAGATCTTCCTTGCGAATATGCGCATTTAAGCGCTCACCAATCTGAATCAAAAAGCTGTCACCGCACGGGTGGCCGAAGCGATCGTTTATCGCTTTAAAATCATCAAGGTCGATAAAAATCATCAACATACTACGCTGCTGCTCGCGCTCGCGGGGAAACATCGACGACAGATGCTTAAACAACGCCCGGCGATTGGCTAAGCCGGTCAGCTCGTCGGTGTAGGAGTGCATTTCCAGCGCGACGTTGGCTGCACGTAGCTGCTCGACCAGAGTCTCTTTTTCAATATAGTGCGATATCAAATTGGCAAACAGCGCCATCACCTGCTCACCTTCGAGATTGTAGGGCTGCTTATCGCGGCTGGTTGCACACAGCGTGCCGTACAGCGAGCCGTCGGCGAGGCGCACGGGAATGCTGAAGAAGGTGATAATTCCCAGATCCTGGGCAGCAATACATGACCGCCAGCGGTTGTTAACATCGTTGCTGAACTGGCAGTTATCGTCGATGGCGCGCTTGCACAGCGACTCATTCCACGGCACGGAAAACCCTTCCGGAATTTTCATTTCACTGCTGTTATGCGCGTAGAGAACCAGCTGACGCTGCGCTGTTAAATCAATACGAGTCAGATACGTCGACTCCATTCTGGTCACAAGCTCCAGCATCTCAAGCAGCTGCCGGACTAACATTTCGAGGGAATGTTCATTGGCAAGCGTTTGTGAGACACGGGCAAGAATAAAATCTGACATGAATGTACGGCTCCCGATCGCGAGGCATGACCGCCAGTCATGTGTGCTGGAAAACGGCTACCCGCGAAGAGTAAACATAGATACAACAAATTTAACACATTAGTTAAGGGAATACCTGCGATCGCAGCGGGGAAAAAAAAGCCCCGTCGGGGGCGACGGGGAAAACTCATTGATTATGGAATGATCTGTTCTCTGGTCAATTCGAGAACAAGCGCTACTCTACGGGGCAAAAGTGTAGTTAAAATGGAGAAACCATGAAGAATCAGGGCTAATGTGCGCTCTGTTCAAAGAAGGAAACAAAATGAAGTGGATGACGATTATGCTGCCGCTGGCCCTGGCCGGATGTGCACAGCAACAAGATGCCCCGCCGCCGCCGCAGTCTATCGGTATGGCTAATCCGGCCTCCGTCTACTGTACTCAGAAAGGCGGTAGCCTGATCCCGGTTCAGACACCGCAAGGCGTGCGTTCGGACTGTAAACTTCCCGGCGGTGAAACTATTGATGAATGGGCGTTATGGCGCCGGGACCATCCCGCGAAGTCATAGATAGCGTGTTGTCACAACAGATTTTCCAGCCAGTTCGCCAGCACCAGCGCATGATTTTGCCGGGTATCTTTGGCGGCATACAGCAAGGTTAACGTCTGTTGACGCGCCAGCCCGACGAGACGCAACCCTTCGTCACGCCGGGCATCGAGTTCTTCACGATACAGTTGACTGAAGCTGGCAAAATCGATGGTCTCGCCGTGCAGCGCTTTACGCAGCGCCGAAGACGGCGCAAGCGATTGACACCATTCATCGTAGCGCAGAGCCTCTTTTTTTATCCCGCGCGGCCAGAGTCGGTCGACCAGGACACGGTAACCGTCGCCGGGCTCTACCGGATCGTACACACGTTTACAGTGGATCATCGCAGTTCTCTCTTTGATTCATCCAGGCAAGTAGTTGGGGAAGCTGTCCGTCGGAAAAAACCGCAATCCCGTGTTCGCGCAGCAGGGCCGCCGCTACGCCTGAACCCGGCTTGCGCTGCCCGCTAAACGTCCCATCGTAGATAAACTGACTGCCGCAGGTTGGGCTACCGTCGGTTAACAGGGCCGCATTGCAGCCCGCTTCCTGTGCGGCGCGCAGGGCCAGCCACGCGGCCAGCTGATAATGGGCGGTGACGTCCTGACCATCACTTTCCACAATACGCGCCCGGTCGCGCATCACTTCCGCGCCCTGGGCGTGAAGGATTTCGGCCGGGAGTCTGGGGATCGGTAGCCCGGCGGCCAGCTCCGGGCAATGAATCACGAGCCGATCGTCCCGCTGCCAGCGCGCCAGGGCGTCGGTAAGCTGCGCTTTATCGCTGCCGTTATAGCGAACCTGAAACCCCATCAGGCAGGCGCTAACCAGAATTTTGCTCTTCATAGGCCGTCCATCATCTTTTCTCTGCGCTATACAATAACGCCTGCGGGCGGAAATTACCCGAACGGAAGGTGACTTAACATCGCTAAAGGCTATCTGCTCCGGTAAAAATAGGGATTGTGTTCCGCGCAGGAGATCGCTAATCTGAGGCTCCTTGTGTTGCCCGAAAATCGCTCTGACATAAGGATCCTGCTATGAACACCCCCCTGCGTATTGCCCTGGTTGGCGACTACAATCCTGACGTGATTGCCCATAAAGCTATTCCCCTGGCTATCGACGATGCCGCTGC
This sequence comes from Klebsiella sp. I138, assembly GCF_051131765.1. Lineage (NCBI taxonomy): Bacteria > Pseudomonadati > Pseudomonadota > Gammaproteobacteria > Enterobacterales > Enterobacteriaceae > Klebsiella > Klebsiella sp. I138. Next base: position 1,875,974 of record NZ_CP180447.1, on the reverse strand, counting down.
CGTACTCGAGCTGCCCATACGCTATGACTGGCTGGCTACCCGTGATATCCAACATGCCGAAGCGCTGGCAAATTACGATGCTATCTGGGTGGTACCTGCCAGCCCGTACAAAAATGCCGAAGGTGCGTTTATCGCAATTCGCCACGCGCGCGAAAACAGCGTGCCGTTCCTGGGAACCTGCGGTGGTTTTCAGCACGCGATAATCGAATATGCGCGTAACGTGATGGGTTGGCAGGACGCGGCACATGCGGAGACTGACACCGAAGGACGGATGGTGATTGCGCCGCTAAGCTGCTCGCTGGTGGAAAAGTCGGACACCATTGAACTGCGTGCCCATACCCTGATTGCCCGCGCGTATGGTCGCGATAACATCGAAGAGGGTTACCACTGCAACTACGGTATTGCTGATAGCTTCGCCCGTGAACTGGAGCAGGGCGATCTGCGGGTGACGGGTTGGGACGAAGAGGGAGAGATTCGCGCGGTAGAACTGGTCACGCATCCGTTTTTTGTGGCCACCTTATTCCAGCATGAGCGCCATGCGCTGGAAGGGCGTCCGTCTCCGCTGGTGCAGGCGTTTTTACATGCGGCGAGCCACTAATATCGGGCCAATGTGAGGCACTTTGCTGTATGACCCCGGACGCTCGCGCGACCGGGGAAAGCGTAGCCGCCGTTTGGATGGCGGCTTACCGAATTGCTATCCGTTTATTTCCCGGTCGCGTCCGGCCAGGGCGCCGAACAGCGCCATCACCACTGAAATCACGGCTACGGCGATCAACGGAATATGCCAGTCGCCGTTGGCATCATGGATTTTCCCCATCAGCGGAGGCCCGCAGGCGGCCAACAGATACCCGACGGCCTGCGCCATACCCGACAATGCCGCCGCCTGGTGCGCGGAGTTCGCGCGCAGGCCGATAAACGTCAGTCCCAGGATCATGGTCGCCCCCGAGCCGAAACCGAAGATCAGCGTCCATACCACCGCCTGGCCAGGCCAGAACCATAGCCCGCAGGCGCTGATGGCGCACATCAGTGCAACCAGGATAGCGATACCGCGCTGGTCTTTCAGCCGGTGGAGGATCAGCGGAATAGCCAGCCCAGGGGCAGCGGTGGCCAACTGGAGCAAGCCATGCAGAGAACCAGCCTGAGCTTCGCTGTAGCCAAGGCTCTGTAAAATGGCCGGCAGCCAGCCGATAATCACGTAATAGACCAGCGAATTGATGCCGAGGAACAGCGTGACCTGCCAGGCCAATGCGGAGCGCCAGATCCCGCGATTGTGCAGGGCACCGGAGCCGGTAAGCGGCGCGGTCGCGGGTCTACGCGTTTGCGGTAACCACACCAGCAGCGCCAGCAGCGGGAAGACCATCAGCATAACCAGTGCGCCGCGCCAGCCAAAACCGGCGAGCGACAGCGGGACCACCATCGCCGAACCCAGTGCGGCCGCTCCGCCCATAGTGAGCGAATAGGCGCCGGTCATTCTGGCAACATGCTGTGAGAAGTCGCGTTTGATGAGGCCCGGCAGCAGAACGTTACCCAGCGCAATTCCGCAGCCGATGATGGCCGTACCGGCAAAGAGCAGCGCGACGGAAGGGAGCGAACGCAATGCAATCCCCAGACAAATAAGAATTAACGCGACCAGCAGGCTGCGCTCAATACCCAGCCGACGACCGATGCCTGCCGCCAGGGGCGAAACCAGGCCAAAGGCCAGCAGCGGTAGCGTGGTGAGCATCCCGGTTTGTGCGGTGGAGAGACCGTAGCCGGCACGAATAGCGTCCAGCAGCGGAGCGGCGCCGGTAAAGGTCACGCGGAGCGTGGAAGCAATCAATAAAATCCCGGCAATCAGCAGTAGGGGGCGGCGGCCGGGAGATGGCAGAACAGAACTCATGGCATTCTCTGACGAGTAAACAGGGCGGCTACAATAGCGCGTTTGCCGAAGGTTTAAATCAAGCTAAAATGACAGATTATCGCTCATATCGGACAAAATGATGATTGGACTCGGCCTGGAAGGCTACGATCCGGACAGCGGCCACGAAGCGGCTCTCGCTTTTCGCATCCAGGTGGTGGAAGACGAGCAGTTTATTCCTCGCCATCAACATCGCAAAGGCCAGCTGATCCTCGCCTTACACGGCGCACTGACCTGCGAGGTGGAAAACGCCATGTGGATGGTGCCCCCGCAGTATGCTGTCTGGGTGCCTGGCCAGATGCCCCACAGCAACCGGGCCACGCCGGGTGCGCAAATCAGTTTCTTGTTTATTGAGCCCGATGCTGCGCCGATGCCGGCGCACTGCTGTACGCTAAAAATTTCCCCACTGGTTCGCGAGCTGATTCTGACGCTTGCCGGGCGAAGCGGGGCGGCGTTCGCCCAGCAAACGACCCAGCGGCTGGTACAGGTGCTGTTCGATGAGCTCCCGCAGCAGCCGCAGGAGCACCTGCAATTACCGGTATCCGCGCATCCGAAGATTCGCCAGATGGCAGATTTGATGGCCGCTGATCCGGCCCGCTGGCAGACGCTAGGGCAGTGGGCGGCCGAATTTGCGATGAGCGACCGCAATCTGGCGCGGCTGGTGGTGCGCGAGACCGGACTGAGCTTTCGCCGCTGGCGGCATCAGTTGCAGCTAATCCTTGCCTTGCAAATGCTGATTCGCGGACAAACGGTTCAGCAGACAGCGCAAACGCTGGGGTATGACTCGACGACCGCTTTTATTACCATGTTTAAAAAGGGCCTGGGTCAGACGCCAGGGCGCTATCTGGCGAGCCTGGCTACGACTTCCCGATAAACAGGGAAATGATGCCGGCGGCGATCAGCGGGCCGACCGGTACGCCACGGAACAACGCTACGCCGAGAACCGTACCGACCAGCAGTCCGGCCACCAGCTGCGGCTGCGACCCCATTAACGCAATCCCGCGCCCGCCCAGCCAGGAGACAAACACGCCTACGGCGATTGCCAGCAGCGACTTCCAGTTGACGAACGAATGCAGCAGCGTTGACGGCGGAAGCGTACCGCTGGCTATGGGCGCCATCACGCCAATCGTCAGAATAATAATGCCGATTGTCAGCCCCTGCTTTTCAATCCACGGGAAAAAGACGTTGAGCGGCGTGACGCGAACGATGATTAAAACGAGGATAGAAATGGCCACGGTGGTGTTATGGCTAACAAAACCCAGCGCGGCCAGCCCCAGCAGAATAAACAGGGTTGTATCGAACATGAGGGGGGATCCTTGCCAAAATAATAAGCCTGCCTACTTTACGCGTAATAGCGTGAGTCGACAGGCTTTTTTTGGCCTCAGACGGTGTTTTCAGGCATCTGCATAACGATAGCCGGCGGCGCGCTGTAAAACGGACATCAGGCTTCGCGGCGAAAGGCGACCAGCTCGGGGCGGGCAATGCGTAAATAATCCTCGGTATTCAGGATGATTGACTTATCCAGCTGGCCGGCGTTAAAGGCAATTTCAGGGTAGCGATCGAACAGCAGCGGATCCGCAACGAGGCGTAAATCCGGATGGAAGCTGAACGGAGGGATCGCGCCAAAAACACAGGCGGTGAGCATGTCGACTTCCGCCGGACTGGCCAGCGATGCTTTACTGCCGCCAATATGCTGCGCCAGACGTGACAGGTCGGCCTGCTGGTCGGCGGCCAGGATCGCCAGTACGTGCTGGTTAACGCCGTTACCTTTGACTTTACAGACCAGGGCTTTTGCTCCCTGACCCAAAGCGGTACCGCGAATTTCTGACACGGCTTCACATTTGCCCACGGCATCATGTTCCACGACGCGGTAGTGCGCCTGGTGCGCTTCAAGCAGCTCGAGGAGCTGGCGGTGAGTGTTAGGTTTTTCCGGCATGTTCATCGCTGTCTTTCCATCATGGCAAAGCAGCCAGCATAATCCTCTTCACCCTGGATGAGAACCCGACGACGGCCGAAGAGGCTGATTTCTTGTATGGCAAACATTAATTCAGGGGCCATAGCGAAACGGCATGATGCCCGCAGAGAAATATAAACGTCAGGAATAACGACACAATACACGCGGTCTTATAGGAATCTTCGCATTTAATTCATAATTCACGCAATTTGTCTTCAATTTGTCCGTAACCAATATGTGGAAGTAAAGAAAATGGAAAGAATTTATTAATCAAGAGAACTTTTCCCATTTTATTGAGTCCTTAACAAAACCGACAGGAGTGCTGTTAATTGTGGTAACGAGGGTATGATGATGGGTAACACAGCGGTGCGGGTATCCCCGAAGAAGTTTAAAAAAATAAGGGAACTTAACAGACGCCGTAATTATTTTACAAAAAGGGTTCGTAACGCATTACGTGTTTATATTGCGAAAACGCTGTGGGATAGCCATGCGCGTTGCGAGACGGATTTATCATCGGCGAAAACGGTACTGCTGATGCGCAATGAAGGCGCTATAGGGGATGTGGTGGTTGATTCTGCGCTGGTTAAATGCCTTCATGAGTCAGGGTTCATCGTCGATTTTCTGCTGACAAAATCGAACAGCCAGGTGATGCGCTATCATCCGGGGATTCGGCGGATCTATGAAGCAGAAAATGTAGACTCTGGCGATTTTCTGCGAAAATTTACGCACAATGTTCCTAAGTCAGTTATTAATGAGCTTGCGAATAATAAGTATGACATCGTTATCGATCCCTCTTTATTCGATATGCCCATACACCGGATGTTGTTATTGCGGCAAATAAAAGCAAAGTCGGTGCTAGGGTTTAATAAATGGACTTCTATTAATCATTATACAAAATCCTTTGATTTTGATTGTGAAAACTGGCACGTCAGTAAGACCTATGCATTTATCGCCGACCATATGAATCTGGATAAAAAATATCTGGAGAGATATGACCTGCATATTCCCGAGGATATTTATCAGCAAACTCGCCAGTACCTGGCCGGGTTTACCGGGCGCAAGGTAATCATTAATATTTTTGCCGGCCATGCGGACCGCAGCCTGTCGCAGGCACAGCTATCATCCATCATCGACAAACTGCAAGCCGCGTACCCTGATTGCAGATAATCTTGCTCGATCACCGCAATGAAATTCGCCTCCCGTTGCCGGAAAGGGTGTGCGTTAATCCCTTTAAGACGCTGCATCATGCGATGGCGCTGATTGCCGATGCCGATCTGATTATCTCGCCGGATACCTCGGTGGTGCATATGGCGGCGGCGTGGAGAAAACCGCTGGTCGCTATCTATAAAGATGTGCTTATGAACAACCGCCTGTGGGCGCCGGGGTATGACAACGCGCGGCAGATTATTGTCAAATGTGGCAAGGTCCATCAAATGGATAATCTGGCCAGCCTGATCATGGATGAGATTGAGAGCGGAGTGCTGCCAAAAGATCCTGTGCGAGATTGTCTGAATGATCAAAAGACCGCCGGTGCGTAAAGGATAACCCCGAAGCTGAAAGGCATCATGATGCGGCCAGCGACACGCGTTCGCTGGCTTTTATTCATCGCTTTTTTCTGTGGGGCGGAGCAAGTTCCGCAAGGGAAACCGGGCGCCAGAAATGCTGCCAGCGATGTGTGACCCAGAGTGCGCGATAACGCAAAGAGCGACGGGTGACCCACGTGATGAACGCGATCCCACCGAACGTAAGCAGAGCCAGAATCCACGGCCAGTTATCAGCTTCAGCGTGGCCGGATAACGTCGCTTCTTCTCCGGCAGCACGCGCAGCGCTAACGTTCAGGATCTGGCCGGGCAGTGTGGCCAGCTGCCACCGCTGATGGTCGCTATCCCACCAGCGTAATTTGACGGGAGGGAGCGTTAGCTTGCCTGCTTTCGTCGGCAGATAGCGCAGACGTTCGATGTGGACCACGCCGGCGATATCGCCACGGCCAGTTTTTTCAACGCGAGTTTCGGGCGCCAGCTGCTGGTTGTTCTCGCCTGGGATCGCGAACAGAATCTGCGGGATCTGCATGGGCGCAACATCTTGCGCCTGCACTTTCACCTTGCGTTCAACGGCATCTCCTGCGCGCAGGATTGCATCATCCCCCGTGTGATATTGGGTAATGGTCTGAGTCAGCGTCAGATGGCTTGCCGGTAAAAAACGGTCGGGTTGTTCAACGCCTTTTGGCCAGGCTACCGCCAGCGAAAGGGCCTTCAGATGCACCGTCGCGGGAGGCTGCCTGGCAGCGTCGAGCGTCACATCCACCGCAGGAAGCAGAAGCGTACCCTGATCCCAGACTATCAGCTGGCGTTCAAAACGAATTCCGCTCCAGCGGACCCCATTTTCCAGGCGGGTTTGCAGCTGATTTGGCTGTGGTGTAGCAAGCCACTCGCCGTTCCGGACGGGAAAATCAGGCCATGCCGGCGGAGGATTAAACCAGGAGTCGGTCCAGTAAGTGACGGCAACGGTCACCGGCTGGCCGGGAACGCTATTTTTTGGCGCGACGATTTCGCGGCTGACATCCATTGCGGCCTGCGCAGAGGATAGCGCCGCCGTCATGATGACGGCTAACAGCGCAGCGAACAGGTGTCTCATGGCTGCTGTTCCTGCGCGCCAAGGCGATAAAGGTTTTCCAGCAGGCCGGAGGGAGAGATCGATAAATGATCAAACCACGCAGTGAGCGGCGGTGAAGCGTTGCCCACGATACCAATATCTTTCTGCTGCTCGCCTTCACCTTTTGTCATCTCTTTGACGATGTCATCCGGGCTATCCGGCATATCAGCGCCAGGTTCCTGTTCACGCGCCTGCTGCCTCAGCTGCATCACGATGCGGGCAATTTTTTGGCGGTTGCTTTGTGCCAGCTTCCAGTCAGGACGTTTGCTGAGGGCGCGATCGTAACTGTTTAAAGACTCCGGCCATTTTTTCTGCAGGGCCAGTGCGTTCCCCAGCCACAGCAGGGTCTCCGCTGTTTGCGGGGCATCACGGAAAGCCGCCGTCGCTGCCGGGAAATTGCCCGCGTTGTACCATGCGATGCCCTGCCACAGCGGGTCGTGAAAGTGTCCGGCGGCTTGCAAATATTCTCCCTTTTCAAATGCCTGCTGTCCCTGCACGTCCGGGCTGACCCACGCATCCAGCCATGCCGCTGCACCTGGCGGCGACCAGAACAACACCGGCAGGATAACGATCGTGTAAATCAGCTGGCTGCGTAAGAAAAAGAGCAAGGCCAGCATCGGGATAATCAGCACCCAGCCGCTGTTTTTCCAGTGCAGATCGCTGCGGGCACTGTTTTGTCGGGCAATCGCATGCTGGATATGGTTTCGTATCACCTTCAGGTCACGTTGATCGGCGGTCACCAGCGTCAGCGGTATTCCCGTATCGCGCACGTGGCTAAAGCGCGTTACGTTCAGGCGAGTATCAACCCCGGGCGCGGTATCGTTTGTCGCCAGCGCACCACCCGCGGCGGTGCCGGGTACCCAGATTTGCAGCGGCGCATCGAGTTTTTTAAGGTACGCCGCGTCGTCTGCAGAAAGCGTATCGGCCACCAGAATCAGACTGCGTGGTGCGGCAGGCATATTATTGAGCGCCAGTTCGACGGCCTGCCTAAGTCCGGAGCCTGTGCCTTGCGGCATCAGCGAGGGCGTTTGGGCATGCAGAAACAGAGAGAAGAACTGAGGGTCTTGCGTTAGCGGTGTAGTGACGAATGCCTGGTGACTGTAGACCACCAGACCGTAGCGTGTACCGGGAGTCCGCGCCACCAATTCGCTGATTTTTTCCTGCATTCGTTCATTTCGGTTTGGGGGGAGGTCCTGGGCATACATTGCCGGATCCTGTTGCAGGATAACCATCACGTTGCTTTCTGGCGCCAGCGCCGTCGGAAACTCGCGCTCCCACGCGGGCCCGGCAAGGGCGATAACACCCAGTGCGAACAGCCACGGTAATATCTGAGCCCGACGCGACGTATACCCGACGATCAGTGCCTGCGCAAAAGGCAGGTCCATGATATACCGCCAGGCGCTGTCTGGCGTTCGAGGGCACAGCCAAAGCAGGACCGGGATCAGCAGGCCAGACAGCCGCCACGGGTAAATAAAATGGAGGTTGCTCATCCGCGTTTCACCTTTATCAGCCGCACTAGCGGGGGGATTAACAGCAGAAACATGGCCGCGCCTAATGGCCAGGCGAACAGCGGCTGATGCCAGGACCAGCCGAGGCTTTTCACTGCGACCGGCGCGAGCGCGTCAATCTCTCTCCAGACGCTGTCGAGGGCGGCTCCCGAGTTGGCCGCCGTCCAGTTTTTTCCGCCGGTCGTGCTGGCGATAGTTTTCAGCAGGGCCGCGGACCGACCGTTATCTTCGCCGTTCAGGTCACCAAAGGCGATGGTGTGCACCTGTACATGGTGGGCCGCCGCCAGCCTGGCCGTTAGCTCAGGAGGGCGCTGCGATGCGGTGTCATGTCCATCGGTCAGCAAAATTGCCAGCTTGCTGGCATCGCGATGTGGGTCAGAATCAAGCATCTTCACCGCCACGCCGAGCGCATCGCCGATCGCCGTCTGCTGCCCGATCATCCCTGGCGTGAGCTGGTTAATGCGCGTAATGAGCGCCCGCTTGTCTTCACTCACCGGTGCAAAAGGCCAGGCGTGGCTGGCAAAAATGACCAACCCTGTCCGATCCGATTGGCGCGCGGCAACGAATTTGCGCACCGAATCCTGAACCGCCTGCAAACGTGTAACTCCCTCCTGAACATCGGTTTTGCCCATGGAGCCGGAGACATCCAGAATCAGCACCATATCGCGCATAGGCCTGCGGGTGTATTGCGGAAGTGTCAGGAACTGCGGCTGCGCCAGTGCACAAACGAGCAGCGTCCAGATGAGCCAGAACAAGGTCCCGTGTCGCCAGTCGCTACGAGCGGGCGGGCTATCCGGCGTTAATTCACCGATCAACATCGGCAACAAGGGAACGCGTACGCGTTCTCTGCGCGGCTGATCCGGTCTGCGCAGAAAGCGGCTGAGCAGCGGTAGCGGTAAAATGGCCCAGGCCCAAACCCAGGCAAAATCGACGCGGGATAATAGTTCAGACATCGGGTAGCACCTTTAACCAGTGGCTGAGCTGCTGACGCAGCCGCGATGTCTGATCCGCATCGAGCTGGTTATTTCTCTGGCAGTACCTGGCGCTTATCGCCTGGCGCAGGTCGCTATCCAACGGCACCTGCTGAAGCAAAGAGTCTGTTGTCACGTGGCGGCTGACCAATTTACGCGGCTGATGCACCAGCAGGATCCGCTGGATCAGTCCTGTCCAGCCGTCCACGGAGTGAGGGCATAACAGCGCCGCCAGCGCTTCACGTCGCCAGCGGTTGCGACGCCAGCGGGCAACGCGGAAAATCAGGTAAATGACGAACGCGAGCAGTAAAAAGGTCCCCAGCACCCACCATCCTGGAGGGAGAGGTAGCCAGGAGACGGAAGGGGGCAACGCTGGCGTTGCCAGCTCGGGGACCGTCAATCCTTTCTCAACCATTTCGATACCTGCATAGCTGTGAGACCAGATCCTGCGCGACCGACAGATGGTTTACCTGAATACCCAGGCCCGTCAGCCAACGCTCCCGGTGGGTCAGGTGAGCGCTGACGCGCTGTGTAATCGCTTTTTTCAGGCTGCCGGAGAGCGTAAATGTTGTCTCATTACCTTGATATATTGCCGTCAGCGTGCCCGAGGAAGGCAGGCGCTGAGAGACCTCGTCGAGCACAATAAAGGCGCTGACTTCGCAGCGGCGGCGGAGCCCTGACAGCAGGGCTGCACTGCGGGGATCAATATCGTGAAAATCACTGAGTACCGCAACCCAGGCTCCGCTGGGAATTGCCGGGCTGGCGCGCAGTAAGGCGCTGGCAAGCGAGACCGTTGTCACGGGTTCGTTCGGATACTGCTCAGGCAGGCGCCGGTTGTAAATCAGCAGATCATCAAGGATGGCATTGAGTGCGCCGCGCGGAGGTCGGCATTTTTGCAGCGCCATATCGGTGTCGTTAAAGACCAGACAACCGATGCGGTCGCCATCGTGAACGCTGTGCCAGGTCAGGAGTGCGGCAGTTTTGGCCGCCGCAACCGATTTGGTTTGCCCGCGAGTGGCGAAATACATATCGAGACGCTGATCGACCAGCAAAAATACCGGACGCTCGCGTTCCTCATTGTAGAGCCGGATCCATGTCGAGCTCTGGCGCGCCGTGGCCTGCCAGTCTATCAGGCGCACGTCGTCGCCTGCCTGATAACGACGCAGGCTGTCAAAATTCAGCCCACGCCCCTGTTGTTTCGCCATCCGCTCGCCGGCAAGCGGACCGGACGGCGTCTGTCCCGGCGGGGCGGCAATCAGCCGCGCATCGTGGGCCAGGGCCAGCAGCGCCGCCCGGTTAACGCGTAGTCCTGCGTCCATCACGCCACCACAGCGTCAAGCAGCATATTCACCACATCATCTGGCGAACGGTTGTCGGCCGTCGCCTGGTAGCTCAGGATCAGGCGGTGTCGCATCACCGCCGGGGCAACGCGGCGAATATCGGCGGGTAGCACGGCATCGCGGCCTTCAAGCCATGCCTGTGCCCGACCGCAGCGCTCTAGCGCGAGGGTGCCACGCGGACTGATACCAGTATGAATATAGCCGGCGAGTAATTCGCTAATCGCGTCAGGAGAGCGGCTGGCACGGCTCAGACTGACGATATACTCTTCGATTGTCGGCGCGACATAGATAGCGGAAATAGCCTGCCAACTGGCAGCTATCTCCTGTTGTGTCAGGGTGAACGGGTCGTTGGCTGCCAGGGTATCAGGCTGCGTGAGCGCCGGATATTTGGCCTGCAGCTCGGCGCGAACCAGCCGCATCACCTGTAGCTCATGGGCTCTGGATGGGTAGCCAACCTGAACTTTCAGCAGAAAACGATCCAACTGAGCTTCCGGCAGTGGCCAGGTACCCTCCTGATCGACCGGGTTTTGTGTCGCCAGTACCATAAACACGCCCTGTAGCGGCCAGCTCTTCCCGGCGACGGTAACATGGCGCTCTTCCATTGCCTCCAGCAAGGCAGACTGCACGCGGGCCGATGCCCGGTTAATCTCATCGGCGAGGATGATATTGCCAAACACCGGACCAGGGCGGAAGCGGAACCGCTGGTCATCGCTGGTCGCATTCTGCTGATAGATTTCACTGCCGGTGATGTCAGAGGGCAGCAGATCCGGCGTAAACTGAATCCGGCGAAACTCACCTTCCAGTTGGCGGGCCAGCTCACGAACCGCACGGGTTTTCGCAAGGCCAGGCAGCCCTTCCAGCAGAACATGTCCGTCGCAGAGCAGGGCGATAATCAGCATACGTACCAGTTCTTCCTGGCCCAGCACCTGGGTATTCATCCGTTGTTCAAGCCGAAGCAGCTTCTCTCTGAGGTTCATGCTGTGACTCCGGTGAACTCGCGCTTCAGCAACGTCGCGATCCCCACCAGAATGGGCTGAGCATAGTTAAAGAAAGCCCTGATACCGGGGCAGAGGTAGTTCAGCCCCGGCTCGCCATCGGGGGTGCTCAGCAGGCGGTTTTTCGGACATTCTCCCCAGCACAAGTGCAGATAGGGGCATGCCAGGCAGTATTTCGGTAGCGTGTCGCGTTTCCCCATGCCAAACGCCTGCTGACGTTCGGAGAAAGCCAGATGGGCCAGCGTGTTCTGTTCGATATTACCGGTCTGATACGCCGGGTAGACATAGTGGTCGCAGGTAAAAATATCGCCATTTTTCTCCATGGCGAGCCCCTTACCGCAAAATTCAGCGCTGGTACACATTTGCGCGGGCATCCCCAGCGTCTGTGCAACGGCAGTTTCGAACAGGTTGACCTGCACGCGGCCCAAATCATTGTTGACCCACTCTTCAAATACCGCCATGAGGAATTTTCCCCATTCTACGGGGTCGACGGACCAGGGGGTGACAATAGCGTCGGGGGGACCAGGACGTGCACGCGGGCTGCCAATGACGGGGAACCCGTTCTGATCGCCGAACTGCGGCGCGCTGTGTTTGAAATCAACGGGCTCCACGCAGGGATTAAACTGGATGTAGGTCGCGCCCAGTTTGCGGGTCATAAAACGATAGACTTCCAGCGGGAAACGGGCATTCGTCCGGTTTACGGTGACCAGTGCATTAAACGGCACGCCGTAGCGTTTCAGGGCATCCACTCCCGCCATGACTTTATCGAACGTCGGTTTGCCGCTGCGGGTCACGCGATAATGGTCGTGGAGCTCTCTTGGACCATCAATTGAGATTCCCACCAGAAACTGATGTTCTTTCAGGAATTCGGCCCAGGTGTCGTTCAGCAATACGCCGTTGGTTTGCAGATCGTTTTCGATGCGCTGACCCGGTTTTTTATACTTTTTCTGCAGGCGGACGACGTGACGGAAAAACGCGAGGCCCATCAAGGTCGGTTCGCCGCCCTGCCAGGAGAATACGACCTGTTCACCATCCTGTCCGTCGATGTATTGACGAATAAAATTTTCCAGTACCTCGTCACTCATGCCAGTGTGGCGGTTCTGATGGAGCAAGTTTTCTTTTGACAGATAAAAACAGTAGGTGCAATCCAGGTTGCAGGTAGCGCCGGTAGGCTTCGCCATGACGTGGAAGCGGCGTCGGTACTCAGGGCCTTCGCCGGCGTATTTTTCCGCGGACGGTAAGACCTTTATGGGGAGAGAGAGGGGGGATTTCATGACATGCTCCAGAAGCAAAGACGCATAACGCGCATAAACCAACGCTAAAAATACAGAGCGGATTGCGTTCGCTATTCGCTCCGTATTCAGTGTTTATGCCGTGACGCGGGGAAGATTATTTTTTAAGGCTGGAACCTTTTTCCAACATCGTTGAGGCATCAGAGACAGTGAATGACCCCGGTTTTTGGCGCGGCGGGAATGCTTTGAATGTGGCCAGCATTTCCCTGGCATATTTCTGCGCTCCGCCCATCAGGAATAAACGGTCGTGCGCCCACATATCGTAGCCACTGCCGATATCACCTTTTTCATAGGGATCGATTTCAAGGTTATATATCTGCGGTGCGCGAAGTTTAAGGAACGGGTAGCGCCAGACATCCATGCCGGTATGTTCCTGAATCATAAAGTGGGCTTTCCAGCGGCCGTAGCGCATGGCCAGCAGGTCACCGTCATCGCTCCAGTAGAAAAACTCTTTGCGTTGATCGGCACCGTGGCCGGACAGGAAGTCGAGCTGGTTATACCCGTCCAGATGAACTTTGTAAGTGATACTCGGGGTTTTATACCCTTTCAGCAGTTCCTGTTTGATGCCGGTGTCGCCGGCGGCGGCGATGAGCGTTGGAAACCAGTCATAGCTGGCAAACATATCATTGATAACGGTGCCTGGCTTGATGTGGCCCGGCCAGCGAATCATCGCCGGGACGCGGAACCCGCCCTCCCAGCCGGTGTTTTTTTCACCGCGAAATGGCGTCATGCCGGAATCGGGCCACAGCGCAAGGCTCGGGCCATTATCCGTGGTATAGATAACGATGGTGTTATCTTCGATGCCCAGGTCTTTGATTTTTTGCAGAACCTCACCGACCATTTTATCATGCTCGACCATGCCGTCGGCGTAGGTACCGAGGCCGGTGGCACCGATGCTGCCCTCTTTCAGGTGGGTTTTAAAATGCATTCGGGTGGTATTCAGCCAGGTGAAAAAAGGTTTTCCGGCCTTCACCTGGCGGGTCATAAAGTCGTTGTTCGCGGCCAGAAACTCATCATCAACGGTTTCCATACGTTTGGTCGTGAGCGGTCCCGTATCTTCTACTTTGCCATCTGCCGTGCTTTTGAGCACGCCGCGCGGGCCGAACTGCTTCTTGTACGCCGGATCGTGCGGATAATCTGGATTTTCCGGCTCTTCTTCGGCATTCAGGTGATATAAATTGCCAAAGAATTCATCGAAACCGTGGGCGGTTGGCAGATATTCATCCCGGTCGCCGAGATGGTTTTTACCGAACTGACCGGTGGCATAGCCCAGCTGTTTGAGGATGTTAGCAATTGTCGGGTCCTCTTTTTGCAGACCCTGCGGTGCGCCAGGCATACCCACTTTACTTAATCCGGTACGGAACGGCATCTGCCCGGTAATAAATGCAGAACGACCTGCGGTTGAACTTTGCTCGGCATAATAAGAGGTAAACTTAGCGCCTTCACTCGCAATACTGTCAATATTCGGGGTTTTATAACCCATGACGCCCTGGTTATAAGCGCTGATATTTGAATAGCCAATATCGTCACCAAAGATCACGACGATATTCGGTTTTTGCGCATCGGCAGGCGAAGCCTGAGCGGTATTCTCTGCGGCGTGAGCCATTCCGCAGGCGGTTGCTAATGCACTGGCCAACAAAGAAAAATGGAACGCTCTGATTTTTTTCATACAACCACCTGTAAATATGCGAGTGCGGAATAGTTAAGCCATTCAGGACGGTCATATGTCGCAGGAGGTATTCTCCATTAATGACAAATATCCCGGGCTATAACCGACAGTTTGCTCACTCTAGTACCGGTCAATATTGCGAAACCAGTGCGCGGATATTTATTATTGAACTTTGCGTATAAGGGGGGCTTAACATCATCATGCGTTGGGAATAATTCATCTGCGGGATCCTGGGTATGCATCGTCTCGGACAGCATCGATATGCTGGACGATATTGCCAGCAGCTCGTCGGATAGACAGGAATATTCTATGGTTCCATAAAATGGAATTATCAAATCCTGATTATGCCATTTACGCACTGCCATCCCATGTCTACATTACGCTCATTCTCCACGAACATGAGCGTAATGATGTCTACGAATACAATGAAAGCCCTTATCCTCAATAGCTACGATGTCAAAGCCTTCACTGCCTCTCAGATTGCGATTCCCACGCCGGGTCAAAACGAGGTTCTGGTAAAAATTCACGCCAGCGGCGTCAACCCCATCGACTATAAAATTCGTGAAGGGTCTGCGACCTATGCAACCCCTGAACTGCCTGCCGTGCTCGGTACAGATCTCGCAGGGGAGGTCGTTCGCATCGGTGAGGGAGTGACTCAGTTTAACGTTGGCGACGAAGTCTATGGCCTGACCGGCGGCGTACGCGGCCTGCAGGGAAGCCTGGCGGAATATGCTGCTGTTGATGCGAACCTTCTTGCGCACAAACCAAAGAATCTCTCCATGCGTGAAGCTGCCGCGCTTCCGCTGGTCTTCCTGACGGCGTGGGAAGGGCTGGTGGACCGCGCTCAGGTTAAAGCGGGCGATAAAGTGCTGGTTCAGGGCGGAGCGGGTGGCGTTGGCCATATGGTCGTTCAACTGGCAAAAATCTTTGGTGCCGATGTCTACGCCACCGCATCCGCTGCCAAAAAAGCACAGGTTGAGAGCTTTGGTGCGACGGCGATTGATTACCGAACCGTAAGCGTTGATGAATATATGCAGCAATACACGCAGGGCAAAGGTTTTGACATTATTTACGATACCGTGGGCGGGGATGTACTGAGCGCATCGCTTACGGCGGTGAAACCCTATGGCCATATCACCAGCTGCTATGCATTCGGTGAGTTCAATATCGCCCCTTCATCCTTGCGCTGTGCGACGATTTCAGCGGTGTTCGTATTACTGCCGATGCTCTCAGGCGAGGGGCGGGTGCATCATGGCGAAATCTTGCGTCAGCTCACGCAGTTTGTGGAGGAGGGAAAACTCCATCCAATTGTTGACCCGCGCAAATTCACCCTCGATTCCGCGCTGGAGGCGCACGATGCCGTTGAAAACGGTTCAGCAAACGTAAAAGTAGTCATCGATATTCTCTGATGCTTTCCGCCAGAGCAGAGATGCGCTGATTCAAGAAAATTGTTGTCGGGGCCGGTTTATATCAGCCGGTCACGGCTAAGAGAGGTCAAATGGCACAGGTTTATCGTTTTCACCGTCTGGGTGGCCCGGAAGTGCTGCAACTGGATCAGATGATTTTACCTCCGCCTTCACCAGAGGAAGTCCAGGTGCGAATTAAGGCCATCGGACTTAATTGCGCCGATATGATGTTCCGCAAGGATGAGTATATCCTGAAAGCGGTTCTTCCTTCCCGGGTGGGGTACGAGGCGTCCGGCAAAGTGGTTGTGACCGTGTAAGTGACCTATGTCCGCAGGTTCTTCAGATGCGTATAGAGATGATCGTAGAGCTTGCGGATCCGCAGCGGCACCGGGCCCCTTTGCGGACGGAATAAATATAACCCCCATGGTGTCGAAGGGATGTCCTGCATCACGGGGATCAGTTTCCCGCTGTCCATATACGGGTAAGCCATAAATCCGGGCAGATGGCCGTATCCGAGTCCCTGAACGACGGCTTCGCAGTACGCATCCAGATCGTCGGTCACAAACCCCGGCTGGTCCGGGGTGAAGCTTTGTGAATGTTCAAATCCCCACGGCCAGTATCGGTTCGTCTGGTTATCGAGCAACGCGACAACGGGCACAGTATTCAGCTGTTCCAGCGAATCTGGTGCGCCGGACTGAAGTATTAATTCTGGCGTGCCGAGCAGGTAGAAGTTGACATCCAGCACCTTGCGAGCCACGAAACGGTTATCGCGCAAAAAGCCGGTTCTCAGGCCAATATCTATTTGACTATCAATAACATCCGAATGGGCGTCAGTAAAAATGCAGCGAATGGTCACTTCCGGGTATTGCTGGCGAAATGCAATCAATGCGGGGAGGACATAGTGACGGCCCAGAGACGCAGGCAGCGTCAGGCTAATCTGGCCCGCCATTTGGCTGTCTTCGTCAGACGAGGCAACGCGAAAGAGGTTGTCCATCTGCTGGATCAGCTGTTTTGCCTGACGAGCAAAACGTTCTCCTTCTCGGGTAATTTTACTGTTGCGCGTCGTGCGATAGAACAGAATTTCACCCCTGCTGGCCTCAAGTTCCTGAATTGCACGCGTCACCGTCTGCGGTGATTTCCCAAGGGCGATTGCCGCCTGTTTGAAGCTATCACTCTCTGCGGCAACGCAGAAAATCTTTAGCAGTTCCAGTTGATTTGTCATGTTTACCTGATGGCGAGAGGTTTAATTGCCTGAACCCGATAAAGACATTATTGATATCCTTATTGTGTAAAGCAACCTCTATACCCGTGGAGTTAAAAAGGTTATATGCAGAGCCGGTGAAGGTAAATGAAACATCGATTTTGCATCGTTCAATATCGCTGCAATAATAGCCGTGTACCGTGCAGTCTTACATTACCTGAAATAAAGCCTCTCAAGCCTGAAAATGAAATACCCGCTCCGTATATATAACAAGCAGGGAGGGGGTATCTGCCAGGGGGGAAAATCAGTCGTGCGGTAAAAATGTAAAAATAAATACCTTTTTAGGCCAGTTTTAGCTGCGGATATTTATAATGAGGTTTGTTCAGAACAACGTCTGACCGGGTTATTGTCGGGCAGGCTTATAAAGGTGATACTTTGAAAAAAATTATTTTGACTCTGGCTATCGCGACGATGGCTCTCCCGGCCTTTGCTAATCATCCCGTCGCCCGAACAACGGTTGTGGCTAACGCCGATCACCCTGTGGCGATGGCCGCAGCCACCGGGAACAACGGCTACCATCCCGTTGCTCGTGCTACCGTTGTGGCAAATTCTGACCATCCTGTTGCGATGACCGCCGCCACCGGAAATAACGGCTACCATCCCGTTGCCCGCGCCACCGTGGTGGCAAATTCCGATCATCCCGTCGCCGCGACGGTGGTCACCGGAAATCATTGATCTCCTCCCCGGCGTTAAGACCGGGGATCATCACCTCGTTTTATTCCCGCCAGTGCGATGAGTTTCTTATTGATTAAGATCCTGCGATACGCGTCATCTCCGCGCCATGCTTCGAGAGGCTCGTTCAACTTCAGGTTGCGACAGGCGAAGAAGCAGACGTTTACCCAGGTGCATTGCCCTGCGCACGAGAATAATAAAAATTAGAGGCCGAATACCATCTCAATTTCTATTCTGAGGTCCGGTGAAAAAAGTTGGCTGGCTTCCACGAGCGAGCTGGCAGGTGATCGCCATAATAGCGGTAGAAAATCTTGCGTAGTTCGTCGATCTCCTCACCTAATTCAGGATAGTGCTTCCGAATTACCTTACTCATCTGGAATTCCTTAATGAGGGTGAACTGAACGCAATCCTGTCACCCTCCTGTTGCTGCTGAACGTTCATTCGCCGAAGGGGATGGCTTTTGCCTCAGGTATCGGGAATCACATGCTTATTGATGAAGCCTTAAATTTAATTGCCTGAATTTAAAATAATTTTTATGGCGACACTGGCGTTAATGGCACCGACTTGACCCGTGACAGCAACCCTCAGCAATGCATATCCGGTATCTCTTTCATCACGCCTTCTGTTCCATTGCGGGATAGATTGGAGGTACTATCTAAAAAATATTCCTTGGTAACAGGTAACATCTTCAATGGCTCTGATCCCCAAAAACTACGCCCGGCTCGAAAGCGGCTACCGCGAGAAAGCCTTAAAAATCTATCCGTGGGTCTGCGGGCGCTGCTCGCGGGAGTTTGTGTATTCAAACCTACGCGAACTCACGGTTCACCATATCGATCACGACCATACCAATAATCCGGAAGATGGCAGTAACTGGGAGCTGTTATGCCTGTACTGTCACGATCATGAGCACTCCAAATACACCGAAGCCGATCTGTATGGTACGCGAGTGGTTGCCGGGGAGGACGCGCAAAAAGATGTTGCTGCCGCAACCTACAATCCTTTTGCTGATTTAAAGTCGATGCTGAATAAGAAGTAGATTGACTATTGCGGGCAACTGGTGCCAGTTGCCCGCAATGAACAGCCGATGATTACCAGAAGACGTTAGCCTGAATACCGACGGCCCAGGTGTCGTTTTCCAGACCATTATTGAAGGATGATTCGCTGGAATCCGTCCAGTTATCTCTGTCACTATCGTAGTGGCTTACGAAGACACGCAGTTCCGGTTTGTCGCGACCGTAGGAGAGCGCCTGAGCCAGGGTATATTTTGCCCCGCTGCGATCGTAGTCAGTCCCGTTAACCGTTTTCTTGTCGTCGAAATAACCCATTTCGAGATAAGTACGGGTGTAATCAGACCAATGGTAAGTGACTTTCGCGCTGACAGAAGCCGTTGACGCATCGCCCTTATCACCGTTCCACAGCTCGACATCGTTGGCCGCAGCATAGTTCAGTGCGTGGCTGACATCCCAATCCGCAGCAACCGGGATGGTACCGTAGTTACGCAGTGCCCAACCTTCACCCTCTTTAACCGTGCCATTCAGCGTATCCGCTGCGCCGAAGGTCACACCTTGCAGGGCCGAACCTTTGCCATAATACTGGATAACCGTATTGTTAACGCCCTTGTCGAAGATCTGCTGCTTCAGCACCACCATCGCGGTTTGACCATCGACATAATCGTGGTTGGCACGATTAACTTGTTCATCGTTGGCATCTGCGTGAAGGTATTTATAACCTACCGCTAACGTTGCGCCATCCCACAGGGGCTGGCTGTCATACATGAGTTCCAGCTGGTTGGAGTCAATCAACTGCTGTGCGTCGACTTCACCTTCGGCGAACGCGGAAAGATCTTCATCGATATCACGATGTAAGAAGGCGACGGACAGTTTACCCTGACCCAGGCTCATCTTTTCAATACCGCCCCCGACGTTGGTATGGTTCCAGTAATCATAATCGTTGGCGTCGATGCTGTATTTATTATACTGGCGAATACCTGCCCAGGTTGTCTCATCCATTCCCATAAAGTTACGGAACTGGATGTTCATGTTTTCCCAACCAAACTTATTTTCGTTGCTGCTGTTTGTATCGCCGTCGTACATGTTGATCATCGTCTGTATATATACAGACTGACTGCCAGAACTATACAATTCTTTACCAAAGCCAATTTCGGCATAGGTATCAAATTCATTACCCAGGCGGCCGAGTTTATTTTTCTCAAAGCTGCCGCCGGTAGCATCTTTCATTGAGCCACCGCCGTCACTTGCCCCCATTCCTGAACGAAAATAGCCGTAAAAATCAATGCCCGCTAACGCGTCGGTGGCGGTAATTGTTTTGGATGGCGCATCTGTTTTATCATCTGCAAATACAATGCCAGGAGCCATTGAAAGTGTTGAAGCAATGGCAAAGGGCAATAAAGAGTTTTTCATTAAATAATTTCCTGGTTTTAAAATATAAGATCCGTATCAAATCGCAGTGGATTTAATTGTTAAATTTCAGCAACAGTTATCGGCAGTTAAAATGTATGATTATTTTAATTGCTTTAAAAAGATGTTATTTTTTTCAGGTGTCATTGCACGTTTTGACACAGTGTATGGTGTTACCTGTGGCCCTAAAACAGAGCATTTATTTAAAAGTAAATATTAGTCTTGCGGAATATCAATTTGTGGACTAGCGCACAAAAAAAGGCGTTAAAAAGAGGAAATGGCGATCGTTCAACGTCACTTTTGCGTTGCGACAATGGGAGAAAATACCGGGTAACGTCACCGGCTCAAACGTGCGGCTGCTGATTTGACGAGGTTCAGTCCAGGGCCCCCGTCCCGTGGAGATGCAGACTCAGCCGCGGTGGCCAGGAGAGCCGCTTACCGCTGAATACAGGAGGACTAGTTAAGTAAACCCGCGCCGACATTCACCGACAAGCCCAGTATCGCCAGATTGAACACAAAGGAGATAACCGATTGCAGCAGCGTGATTTTACGCATTCCGGTTGTCCCTGTAGCCACATCGGCAGTTTGCGAGGCTACCGCAATCGTAAAGGAGTAGTACAGGAAGTCCCAGTATCCTGGGTCATCAGGCTTATCAGGAAACATCATCGGGGTGACGTCCTGCGTCCGATGCAAATAGTGCTGATGGGCATAGTGCACAGCGAATGAGCTGGGCAGAAGGGCCCAGGAGACAATAAGTGTCGCTACCGTTAACAGGACATGCAAAACGCGTGGCGTACCGGAGAGCTGCTTCAAAGAGGAGAGCTCGCTTAAAATGGCGACAATGCTGGCCGCACACGCCACAATCACCAGGGTGAGCACGAGCATCGCGCTTTGGTCCTGTAATCGGGCAATGCGCTGAATTCCCGCGACATCAGTCATCAGCATGCGGACCCAGATAAACGCCAGATAACACCAGGCCAGCACATTCCAGGCGATCAACAGCCTTTGCAACATACCCAGTCTTACGGGAAGCAAAAAAAAGCAGACAACACCAAGAAGGATTGAAATCAGCAAGGGCAGGCGAACGTAGAGATGGGTAGTCAGACGCATAGTATTAGTCACATCCAGTCATAGCTTCAACAGATTAACTGTAGGCTATGGCCGGTGGGTTGTTTGACATTAAGACACGTGGCTTTCGCTGCGTGAGCCTGTAAATAATTCGATGTGGGGGTCTGCATATTAGAGATGAATGCCAGAGTATTCGCTGCCGACATTCCTGTGAGGGAAAGTGAATGCTGTATCGTAATCCATGGGTTAATAATGGGCGCGCCAATGTTGACGATAGCGGTAAAATAATAAACCGGAAAGATAAAATCTGTGATTGAATTAAAGGGTAAATATAAAACATTCAGAAAAACAGTCAGGATCTTAATGTAACTGACTGTTTTATTGGCTAGCTTCTGACTTCAGAACCCTGCTTGTGAAACAGTTCGCGGAAGACCGGATAAATATCTTCCTGATCGCGAATATGCTGCATAGCAAAATTCTCAAACGTCTCCTGCAAGTGTTCATATTCGCGCCAGAGGGTCTGGTGTGCGCGACGGGTTATTTCAATGTAGCTGTAGTAACGCACCACCGGCAAAATATTTTTTGCCAGCAGTTCGTGACACAACGGTGAGTCATCCGCCCAGTTATCGCCATCCGATGCCTGCGCGGCATAGATATTCCACTGGGACGGGTCATAACGCGCTTTCACAACCTCATCCATTAACTTCAGGGCGCTTGATACGATGGTGCCGCCGGTTTCCTGAGAATAGAAGAACTCATGTTCATCCACCTCTTTGGCCTGCGTATGGTGGCGAATATAGACCACCTCGACGTTTTTATAAGTCCGGCTGAGGAACAGATACAGCAGGATATAAAAGCGTTTTGCCATATCCTTGGTGACCTGATCCATCGAGCCAGAGACGTCCATGAGACAGAACATCACCGCCTGGCTGGAAGGCTCGGGGCGTTTTTCGTAATTTTTGTAGCGCAGGTCAAAGGTATCGATAAAGGGCACGCGTTCGATTTTTGCCCGCAGCTCGGCGATTTCCCGGCGCAGCCGCTCTTCTTCCAGCAGCTGTGCCGGCTCACTTTTGGCAATACTGTCGAGGTCTTCCTCCAGTGCCCGCAGCTCACGGCGCTTGCCTGCCGTCATTGCGGTACGCCGTGCCAGCGAGTTTTGCAGGGAGCGTACCACGCTGATATTGGCCGGTACGCCGTTAGCGGTAAAGCCAGCCCGATGGTTCTTAAACTCTGTGAGCTGTCGCTGCTGATTTTTCTTCAGATTTGGCAGGGCGAGATCCTCGAACAGCAGATCCAGGTACTCGTCTTTGGAAATTTGAAAGACAAAGCCATCCTGGCCTTCACCATCGGCGCTGGCTTGCCCTTGACCGCTCCCACCGCCTCCGCCACCGCCCTGCGGGCGCTCGATGCGGTCGTTTTGCACAAAGTGGTCGTTTCCTGGGTGTACGCGGTTGCGTAGCCCACCGCGACCCTGATGAAACATGGGTTCGTTGATATCGTCCGTCGGGATGGAGACGGACTCACCGCTGTCAATATCCGTCACCGAACGCTTATTGATCGCCTCGGAGATGGACTGTTTAATCTGCGCCTTATAACGGCGCAAAAAGCGCTGGCGATTCACCGCACTTTTATTCTTTCCGTTCAGGCGCCGGTCTATGAACCAGGTCATATGCCCTCCTGTACTGCAGTTGCCAACCTTACGCTGCGACGGAAATGCCGGATGGCGCTGTGCTTCTCCGGCCTACAGGTCGCTGTTTTTGTAGGCCCGGCAGGCTCTACGCCGCCGGGCAATTTCCGCTATCAGGACGATTTACGTACGCGCAGATACCATTCGCACAGCAGACGGACCTGCTTACGGGTATAGCCTTTCTCCATCATCCGGTCGACAAAATCGTCGTGCTTTTTCTGCTCATCGGTAGAGGTTTTGGCGTTAAACGAAATCACCGGCAGCAGCTCTTCGGTATTCGAGAACATTTTCTTCTCGATGACCGTGCGCAGTTTTTCGTAGCTGGTCCAGTTCGGGTTCCGTCCGTTGATATTGGCTCTGGCGCGCAGAACGAAGTTGACTATCTCGTTACGGAAGTCTTTCGGATTGCTGATCCCGGCCGGCTTCTCTATTTTTTCCAGCTCTGCATTCAACGACTCACGGTCAAACAGCTGACCGGTGTCAGGATCGCGGTATTCCTGATCCTGAATCCAGAAGTCCGCATAGGTCACATAGCGGTCAAAAATGTTCTGCCCGTATTCAGAGTAGGACTCCAGATAGGCGGTCTGAATCTCTTTGCCGATAAACTCGGCGTATTTCGGGATCAGGTAGCCTTTGAGGAACTCCAGATAGCGCTCTGACTGCTCCTGCGGGAACTGCTCGCGCTCGATTTGCTGTTCCAGAACATAGAACAGATGGACCGGGTTCGCGGCGACCTCGGCGTGATCAAAGTTAAATACGCGCGATAATATTTTAAAGGCGAAGCGGGTGGACAGACCGTTCATCCCTTCGTCAACGCCGGCGTAATCGCGGTACTCCTGATAGGACTTCGCTTTCGGGTCGGTGTCTTTCAGGCTTTCACCGTCATAGACGCGCATTTTGGAGTAAATGCTCGAGTTTTCAGGTTCTTTCAGGCGTGACAGAATCGAGAAGCGCGAGAGAGTCTCCAGCGTCCCCGGGGCGCAAGGCGCATGGGTCAGTTCGCTGTTGTTAAGCAGTTTTTCATAGATCCGCATCTCTTCGGAAATGCGCAGGCAATAAGGCACCTTGACGATATACACGCGGTCGAGGAAGGCCTCATTGTTTTTGTTATTACGGAAGGTCACCCATTCGGACTCGTTGGAGTGGGCGAGGATAATGCCGTTAAACGGCAGGGCCGAAATCCCCTCGGTGCCGTTATAGTTGCCTTCCTGGGTCGCGGTCAGCAGCGGATGCAGCACCTTGATAGGCGCTTTAAACATCTCGACGAATTCCATAATCCCCTGGTTGGCACGGCACAAGGCGCCGGAGTACCCGTAGGCATCCGGATCGTTCTGGGCATAATGCTCCAGTTTACGAATATCCACTTTACCGACCAGCGCTGAGATATCCTGGTTATTCTCATCACCCGGTTCAGTTTTCGCGATGGCAACCTGCTCAAGAATGGATGGCCATACTTTGATCACGCGGAATTTGGTGATATCACCGCCGAACTCATGCAGGCGTTTGGCCGCCCACGGCGACATAATCGTGCCGAGATAACGGGTCGGTACGCCGTATTCTTTATCCAGGATCTGCGCGTCTTCCTGGGGATTAAACAGGCACAGAGGATGATCGTTGACCGGGCTGCGTTCGCCGTTTGCGCTGAGTATATAGACAGGCACGCGCTGCATTAAGGATTTCAGCCGTTCAGCCAGCGACGATTTACCGCCGCCCACCGGGCCCAGCAGATACAGAATCTGTTTCTTCTCTTCCAGGCCTTGCGCGGCATGTTTCAGGTAAGAGACGATTTGCTCGATGGCATCTTCCATACCGTAAAACTCTTCAAAGGCCGGATAGCGGGCGACAACCCGGTTTGAAAAGAGACGGGACAGCCGGGGTTCCAGGGCCGTATCGACCATAACTGGTTCACCAATGGCCATCAGCAGCCGTTCTGCCGCGTTGGCATAAGCACTGCGATCTTGCCGGCAGATAGTAAGAAACTCCTGCAGTGTGAACTCTTCGTCCTTGGCAGCTTCATAACGCTGGCGATAGTGATCGAATATATTCATGGCATGCCGTCCTTTCGTTTTTAGCACAAGTTGAGAGCCGTTCATATGAATAGTGGGAGCTCCCGGAAGAGGTAAACTGCGCGACGTTCACCGATTCTCCAGCAACCCTTATGCCAGGTTGTCGTAGCGGCGGAGACAGCGTGCGCTAAAATGACTTCTTCTAAATTAAAGCGTAGATGCATTTAGAAAACTTGCATGTGGTCAAAAATCAATTTCAATGACATATCAATAACTCATCCGGAAAAAAGCGGCTTTTTCGCACGACTTGCCAGGGCTCGTCATCGTGCTGTCATGCCCTTGCAAGTTTCCGGTCATCTGTTGATGAGAAATTAGATGGTTTTATGTAATGACTGGTAAAGAATTTGAGGCATGAGGTCTACGACGTTAAACTGCCGGGGCGTATTATTTGACAAACGGGAATATGGATTGTGAATAAGATCAAACCTCTGGCACTCGGTGTGTGTCTTGCGGCCTCGGTTTCGGCTGCCCACGCGGAAGGGAAATTTACGTTAGGGGCCGGCGTCGGTATCGTCGAGAACCCTTATAAACAATATGATGCTGATGTTTACCCGGTCCCGGCCATTAGCTATGAAAGTGAGAGTTTTTGGTTCCACGGTCTGGGCGGCGGCTACTACTTATGGAATGACAACACCGACAAGCTGTCCGTGACGGCCTACTGGTCGCCGATGTATTTCAAGCCGGGTGACAGCGACAGCGAGCAAATGCGTAAGCTGGACCGCCGCAAAACGACCATGATGGCCGGGCTCTCTTATGTCCACAACACGCAGTATGGCTTCCTGCGTACCACGCTCGCGGGCGATACGCTGGGTAACAGCAACGGTATCACCTGGGATGCGGCGTGGCTGTATCGCTACACCAACGGCAACCTGACCTTGACGCCGGGAATTGGCCTGGAGTGGAGCAGCGATAACCAGAACGAATACTACTACGGCGTTTCGCAGCATGAGTCGAATCGTAGCGGCATGCGCAGCTACGATCCGGACAGCAGCTGGAACCCGTACCTTGAGCTGTCGGCAAACTATCGTTTCCTCGGTGACTGGAGCGTATACGGCGTGGCTCGTTATACCCGCCTGTCTGATGAAATCACCGACAGCCCGATGGTGGATAAATCCTGGAGTGGCCTGATCTCCACAGGGGTAACCTACACCTTCTGATTGTGCACCATAACGAAGATATTCGTGCATCAAAACAGGGCGTCAGGCCCTGTTTTGCATTACGGTAGTGCAACGACATGACCGGAGGAGTCGATGATGGAAAAAACGCTACGTTTTGGCGATTGGGCCGCGGTTCCTGCTATCGGGCAGGGCACCTGGTTCATGGGAGAAAACCGCGCCCAACGGGCACAGGAAGTCGCTGCACTACGGGCGGGCGTGGAACGGGGACTGACGGTCATCGACACCGCTGAAATGTACGCTGATGGCGGTGCTGAAGAGGTTGTGGGTGAGGCTATTCGCGGTCTTCGGGACCGGGTTGTGCTGGTTTCTAAGGTCTATCCATGGAATGCGGGTGGCCAGAAGATGATCGCTGCCTGCGAGGCCAGCCTGCGCCGCCTGGGGACCGACCATCTCGATATGTATCTGCTGCACTGGGGCGGTGAGTTTTCATTTGAGGACACCGTTGAAGCAATGGAGTTGCTGGTGGCGCAGGGCAAAATTAGTCGCTGGGGCGTGTCGAATCTCGATGTTGCCGAGATGCAGACGCTATGGCAGGTTGCTGGCGGCAGACAGTGCGCTACCAATCAGGTGCTTTATCACCTGGCCTCGCGCGGTATTGAGCACGATCTGCTGCCGTGGTGCCAGCAACAATCGCTGCCGGTGATGGCCTACAGCCCGCTGGCTCAGGCCGGCCGCCTGCGTGATGGACTTTTAAATCATAGCGTTGTGAAAAATATTGCTGAAGCGCGAGGGGTGAGTGCGGCGCAAATTCTGCTGGCCTGGGTGATCAGTCATCCGGGCGTGATGGCTATTCCGAAAGCTGCCAGTGTGGAACATGTGGCACAAAATGCCGATGCGTTGAACATTGCGCTCAGTGCCCAGGAGCGGTCGCAGCTGGATAATGCTTTCCCTGCACCGGGCAAAAAAGTCCCGCTGGATATGGTTTAAAGGACCGCTCTTCAGCAAAACACATTGGCGCTTTGTTGATGAACATCAAGGTTCAGTTGTGGTTATCCCCTTAAAGATAAAAGAAAAGGAGATTGACATGACTGAACCTAACAAGCCTCTGGATGTGAAGCTGCCTTTCCCGCTGTGGAAAGGCGTTCTGACAATACTCTTCGGCGTTATCATCTGGTTTACCCCACCGCCTGATGGACTCTCCCTCCACGCATGGCAAATGTTTGCCATTTTTGCTGCCACTATTTTTGCCATCATTCTGAAGGTGCTCCCGATGGGGGCGGTGACGATGATTGCGCTAATTGTCTCCGCGTTTTTGGGCGTGACGCCTCTTTCGCCGGGTAAAAGCGACAAAGTTGCCGCGTTATCCGGGTTTGCCAACGGCACCATCTGGCTGATTGGTATCGCCATGTTCATCTCCCGGGCGGTGATCAAGACCGGGCTGGGGAAGCGGGTAGCGCTGTGGTTTATTTCTAAATGCGGCTCCAGCATGTTGGGCGTTGCCTACGGTCTGGCCCTGTCAGATGTCGTCCTCGGTCCGGGGATCCCTTCGGCATCAGCAAGGGGTGGCGGAATTATGTACCCCATTACGCAGTCCATTGCTACGGCATACCAGTCAGAACCTGGCGCGACGGCGAGAAAAGCCGGCGCCTTTTTAATGATCTGCGTGTCGCAGATCGATGCTATCGTCTGCACGATGTTTTTAACGGCGATGGCGGGTAACCCGCTGGTCGCCGAGCTGGCGAGAAGCCAGGGAATAGAGATAACCTGGACGACCTGGTTTGTCGGGGCTATCGTGCCGGGGATTGCCTCTCTGATCCTGCTACCGCTGGTTATCTATGCCATTTACCCGCCGCAGCTAAAGAAAACGCCGGAGATCCCGTCAATCGCCAGAGAAGAACTGCGAAAAATGGGGCCGATGTCGCTGGCGGAAAAAATTCTGGCATTTGATTTTGTACTGCTGATAATGCTCTGGACCATTGGCGATATATTCTTTTCGATTCCCGCGACGCTTTCGGCGTTCATTGGACTGATGGTGCTGCTGATCAGCAACATCATGTCGTGGAAGAATATTATTGAAGAAAAAACGGCCTGGGACACCATGTTCTGGTTTGCCGTGCTGGTGATGATGGCAAATGCGCTCAACAAGTACGGCATGATTAGCTGGATCTCAGCGCGGATTGTCGGCTATGTCGGCCACTTCGAATGGATAACGGTTTTCTTACTGCTTGTCGTGGTTTATTTCTATACCCGCTACTTTTTCGCTTCGGCGATGGCGCATATTTCCGCGATGTATCTGGCGTTTTTAGCCGTGGCCGTTTCAGTCGGCGTACCGCCGCTTTTTGCTGCGCTGGTACTGGGCTATACCTCTAATTTGTCGATGGGGCTCACGCAATACTCGGGTGGCCCGGGGCCCGCGTTGTTTGGCTCGGGATATAACACGACCGGACAGTGGTGGGGCGTCAGTTTTGTGGTATCGCTGGCGTCTATTGCTATCTGGTTGGTGTTGGGCGGCGCGTGGATGAAGCTGGTGGGATTCTGGTAACGGAAAAACGTAGCGAATGCCGGTAAACAAAACAGGGCGATTTCGCCCTGTTTTTGATCCCTCATCTCCCGCTTATCGGGCGGGAGTAAAGAGGTCAGGCACGTTTCGCGACGCGGATAGTTTGCGCGAGGCGAGACGGTTTCTCTTCGCTGGCTTTCTGCGGTTCGGTGACGCAGCAGGTTTCGACACAAACGAAGGTTTTGTAGCCGTCGTCTGGCATATCGCCCATGCTCACGGAAAGCGCCGGGCCAGGGTTCCAGGCCACCACGTTGCTGTGATGATGATGGACAACGTCAATACTGCGGTTCAGCGCGCCGTCGTGGATAACGCTGCAGGCTTCGGCACTCAGATACACGCGATCGGTACGATCCGGGAAGGTCTGTACGCCGTCGCTCAACACGCCTTCTTCTGCATTGTTCACTTTATCGATATAGCGATCGCCGAGTCCGCTCACTTTTACCGCGGCGATATCGCCGACGTTGAAGTAGGTATGCAGCGCGGAGGTGGTCTCAAATTCGCCGTGCGCTTCCAGTTCTATCTCACAGGTTTTACCCAGCTTGAAGCGCGCATACAGCGTGAAGTCGTGCGGCCAGTACTGGCGGGTTTCATCGCTGCTTTGTAGTTCAAAGGTCAGCATCACGCCGCTTTCATCTTCATCGTGGCCTTTCAGCGTCCACGCCAGGTTGCGGGCGAAGCCATGGGACGGTAAACCCTGCTGTGCGGCCGGGCCGAACCACGGCCAGCAAACCGGAACGCCGCCGCGCAGGGCCACGCCGTTTTTAAAAGGGGTGTTGCCACTCAGCCACAGAACCTCGTCTTCACCAGCGGGTTTCCAGGAGAGCAGGTGAGCGCCCTGGAACGCAACAGAGGCTTTGACCTGCGGATGGTCAACGACAATCAGTTCAAGTTCGTCAAGCTGGCGGCGGGAAAGGGCAGGGGTAACTTGTTCAATAACCGGGAGAGCAAAAATTTTGTTTATCATGGTGCAATCCTTGGTGTACAGGTACTGAGTTAAGCTATAAAAAAAGGCGACCGAAGTCGCCTTTTTGGATCAGGTTCTCATCTCAACTTATTTGGAGATGTGAGCGATCAGGTCCAGAACTTTGTTGGAGTAGCCAGTTTCGTTGTCGTACCAGGAAACCAGTTTCACGAAGTTGTCGTTCAGTGCGATACCAGCTTTAGCATCGAACACGGAAGTGCAAACTTCGCCGTTGAAATCGGTAGATACAACGTCGTCTTCGGTGTAGCCCAGAACGCCTTTCATTGCGCCTTCGGAAGCAGCTTTGATTGCTTTCTTAATTTCTTCATAAGAAGCAGCTTTTTCCAGACGAACGGTCAGGTCAACAACGGATACGTTCGGAGTAGGAACGCGGAACGCCATACCAGTCAGTTTGCCATTCAGTTCTGGCAGTACTTTACCTACTGCTTTAGCAGCACCGGTAGAGGACGGGATGATGTTCTGGGATGCGCCGCGGCCGCCGCGCCAGTCTTTGTGAGACGGGCCATCAACGGTTTTCTGAGTAGCGGTAGTCGCGTGAACGGTGGTCATCAGCGCTTCGACGATGCCGAAGTTGTCGTTGATAACTTTAGCCAGCGGTGCCAGGCAGTTAGTGGTGCAGGATGCGTTAGAAACGATGTCCTGGCCTTCGTATTTGTCAAAGTTAGCGCCTTTAACAAACATCGGAGTGTTGTCTTTGGACGGGCCAGTCAGAACGACTTTTTTCGCGCCAGCAGTGATGTGTTTACGAGCGGTTTCATCAGTCAGGAACAGACCCGTTGCTTCAGCAACAACGTCAACGCCTACTTCGTCCCACTTCAGGTTAGCCGGATCGCGTTCAGCGGTAACACGGATTTTTTTACCGTTAACGACCAGATGACCGTCTTTCACTTCAACGGTACCGTTGAAACGGCCGTGAGTGGAGTCATACTTCAGCATGTAAGCCATGTAGTCAGCGTCTAACAGGTCGTTGATTGCAACGATCTCGATGTCAGAACGTTCTTGAGCAGCACGGAAAACAATGCGACCGATACGGCCAAAACCGTTGATACCTACTTTGATAGTCATATATTCCACCAGCTATTTGTTAGTGAATAAAAGGTTGCCTGTAAAATTACAAAAACCTTACGCAGCGTCAAGCGGAATCGTGTCAATCATTGCGACAAATCAATCCTGAGCATACCTTTGCTCGAATGTTTTGCCTCACTCTCCCTTTGAGCCCAATTCCATATTGGGGCCGCGCCCGGAATTTTAAAGGGCGTTAAAGATAAAAATGTGATGTTTATCACAATTATCTGGGCTGCCTTTTGGCATCGAATAAGTTTAGAACAAAAGTCCACGCTTCATTGTTAATGTTTTGTTAGAATCGGGGCGTAAAGTTGTCCTTTCACAGTGAGAAGCAAGCACATGGCGAATAAACCCTCCCCGGACGAGCTCAAAAAAGAGTTGAGCGAGATGCAGTTTTACGTGACGCAGAATCACGGTACTGAGCCGCCGTTCACCGGGCGACTGCTCCACAACAAGCGGGACGGTGTCTATCACTGTCTGGTGTGCGATGCAGCGCTGTTTCACTCGCAAACGAAGTATGATTCAGGCTGTGGCTGGCCGAGCTTTTATGAGCCGGTGAGCGAGGAGGCGATTCGCTATCTGAACGATTACTCCCACGGCATGCAGCGCACTGAAATTCGCTGCGGAAACTGCGATGCGCATCTGGGACATGTGTTTCCGGACGGACCGCAGCCGACGGGGGAGCGCTTTTGCGTCAATTCGGCCTCATTAAGCTTCAATGACGAAGATAATGGCGAGCAAATTAAAGGCTAAAGAAACGATTCAGCAAATTATTCCAATACGGAGTTGAGCGAACCATGGAAATCGAGCAAATTATAGACAGCATGACGCCTGAAGTGTATCAGCGCCTGGCGACGGCGGTGGAGCTGGGAAAATGGCCGGATGGCGTGGCGTTAACCCCGGAACAGAAAGAGAACAGCCTGCAGCTGGTCATGCTCTATCAGGCGCGCCACAACAGCGACGCCCAGCACATGACCATCGATACTAACGGCCAGATGGTGATGAAGAGTAAGCAGCAGCTGAAAGAAGATTTTGGTATCGCCCCCAAGCCAATTGCGACGCTGAAGATGCTATGACGCCGCGGGCCGTGCCCGGTGGCACTGACGCTTGTAGGGTCTGTGATTGGGTGCCGCAGTTGTATAGGCCCGGTGAGGTAGCGCCGCCACCGGGCAGTGTGTGATCAATCAGGTAAGATGCTACTCGCCATTACCCGACGACCGATCGCTGATTAATGTTTTATCCCAAGTGACGTTGCGAGCTGCTTCGCCAGCTGATTGTGGTCATCGGCGCCATACTCCCAGAACATTGCCCCCGCCAGACCTTTTTGCTTAATGTAATCCGCCTTTATCGCGACCGAACGTGGGTTTTCGTAGGACAGCGCAAACAGCGCTTTGCCGTCTGCGGACTGCACCGACAGCCACGGAACCTTCGCCCCATCATCCCAGTGTTCAGTAAAGCGTTTTTGCGGGTCGTTGAGTAATTTCGCGACGATGTCGTTGTATTTCACGTAGGAGTCTTTAGTCAGATCAAAACCCAGTGAGGTGAACAGGGCAATCTGCTGCGGTCCGAACGAGGGCTGGGTGACGGGATTTTTTTGTGCATCCGGCTTCGTCCAGTCTATACCCGGTTCAATGGCGCGTTTGGGCACCCGGCCATAGAAACCGATCCCCAGGTTCATCTGGCTCGGTTTTAAACCGGCGGCAAGATAGTTATTGACCACAAAATCGGTGCTGTACTTGTCGGCCGCCGCTACCGTTGGCCACTGGGTTGAATCGTACAGGTTAGAGTTGAAGTACTGGGTACCGTAGGCCATGTCGTAGGTCATCAGGTTGATATAGTCGAGGGACGGGGCAATCGCTTTAACGTCAACCCAGCTTTTCGGGCTCTCTACGTTAGCGCCCACGGCGATAGTCACCAGTTTCCTGGTGCCAAATGCCGCGCGCAGCTCTTTGAGTAAGGCGGTAAAGTTATCGCGATCGGCCGGCTGGCTGGCGACCAGGGCCCACGCGCCATTGACCGGATACTCCCAGTCGAGATCGATGCCATCCAGACCATACTTAGCCACAATCGCCTTTGCAGACTGAATAAACACCGCCCGGGTTTCTTTCGTTGCCGCTGCGCCAGAGAATCCACGTGCACCCCAGCCACCGACGGAAAGCAGGACTTTCAGATTCGGGTTCTGCTGGCGCAAGGCAGGGATTTTCGCCAGGTCAGCCTGTACTTTTGGCGAGAGCCAAATTTGATGCAGTTTGCTGGCGTCTTTTAAAGCGTCATTGGTTTCGTCTTTTTCATCGTTGTAGACCAGACCAAACGAGTAATTGAGATGGGTAATCTGGCGCACGTCCAGCTTATCAATATCGCCCCCCGGGCCTGCGGTGACGTCACCGCCGCCGTTAAAGTAGCCCACGGACATCAGGGAACTGGCGGAGACCGCGCAAGCGCAGAGCATGGGTAATGCTGCCAGCAAAGGCAAAAGTTTCATGGACGATCCTCTTTGACATAAAAAAATAAACACGCCACAGCAATGGCGTGGCGAAATAACAACGCGATAACACTACCAGCGAAACTGAGTTGAATCTGCGAGTTAGCTCAATTTATAGTCAAAAGCGAAGCGGGGAAAAAGGCCCGATGCGACAGCGTCGGGCACGAGGCTCAGGCCTGAATTTCCAGCCAGTCGTCGAGGGTGTACAGCGTGGCGCCAGCGGCGGCCATCTCCATAAAGGCGTGCGCGCTGTCCTGCGCCTGAAGGTTAACCCCGCGACAGCCGTCGGTAATGACGTTGACGGTATAGCCGAGGTTCAGCGCATCCAGTACGGTGAACTTGACGCAGTAATCGGTTGCCAGCCCAAGAACGATGAGGTCGGTAATATCGCGTGCGCGTAGCCAGTCATCGAGCCGGGTTTTTTGCCGGTGTCCGTTGTCAAAAAAGGCGCTGTAGCTGTCGATCGCCGGGTTTTCCCCTTTGTGAAACACCGCAGCAATAGCCTGCTGTTGCAGCAGCGGATGCAGCGCCGCGCCTTCGCTATTCTGCACGCAGTGATCGGGCCAGAACGTTTGCGCCAGGCCATCAAGCTGGCCCTGGGTATAAGGTTCGACGTGGTGCTGGCTGGCGAAGCTGCCATGGTTTGCCGGGTGCCAGTCCTGGCTGGCGACGATGGTTTCGCCGCGGGCAAGGCAACCGTCAATAAGCCGGTTGGCGATATCTATCGTGCTATCGCCTTCCGGTACGGCAAGCGCGCCGCCCGCGCAAAAATCGTTTTGTAAATCGACCAGCAGTAGTGCACGATTCGTCATCGGTTCTCCTTACTCATCGGGGGTCAGTTCACCACGCAGGTTTTTCTGCATCAGGCTGCGAATTTCCTCGACGCCAGAATTTTGGCTCAGGAGGTAGTGTAGCTTGGTTAGCGTGGCCTCAACGGTCATATCAAACCCGCTGATCACGCCCGCCTGGGCGAGGGCGTTACCGGTGGCATACCCACCCATATTGACCTTACCGGACATACACTGGGTCAGGTTGATGACCACGATCCCGCGCTGGCTGGCTTCCGCCAGAACCTGAATAAACTCGCCGTTTTGCGGGGCGTTGCCGACGCCATAGGATCGCAAGATCAGCGCTTTCACCGGCTGGCGCAGGAAGTTACGCACGACGTCGGCGGAAATGCCCGGATAAATCGTCACAACGCCAATGGGCTGCGGCGTAATGGGATGAACAATCAGCTCGCCGATACCGTGTGGTGCAGGTGGGGTGCTGAGGCGACGAATGTGGATCCCCGCTTCCAGCAAAGGCGCCAGGTTAGGGGAGGCAAAGGCGTTAAAACCGTCAGCGTGGGCTTTGGTCGTGCGGTTGCCGCGATACAGGCGATTATTGAAAAACAGCGCAACTTCATTAATCGGGTAATTAGCGGCAACGTACAGGGCATT
Organism: Klebsiella sp. I138; assembly: GCF_051131765.1. Lineage (NCBI taxonomy): Bacteria > Pseudomonadati > Pseudomonadota > Gammaproteobacteria > Enterobacterales > Enterobacteriaceae > Klebsiella > Klebsiella sp. I138. The sequence goes on along the minus strand of NZ_CP180447.1, from coordinate 1,841,473 downwards.
CAGCAAATTGATTTGCCCGTCGGAGCGCAGCTCGGCTAAGGGGATCTGTGACCCTGTCACAATTACCGGTTTGCCCAGATTCTCCAGCATGAACGACAGCGCCGAGGCGGTAAAAGCCATGGTGTCAGTCCCGTGGAGGATAACAAAGCCGTCATACTCGTCATAATGGGTACGGATATCGTCGGCAATATGCTGCCAGTCTTCCGGCGTCATGTCGGAAGAGTCCATCAGCGGTTCATATTCATGAATCGTAAAGTCCGGCATTTCCGGACGGTGGAACTCAGGCATCAGCGCCAGCTGACGCTGCAGGTGGCCGGAAACGGGAATATAACCGTGTTCTGAGCGCTGCATACCGATGGTCCCACCGGTGTAGGCAACGTAAATCGATTTCTTTTGCATATCATCGCTTAGGTTGTACGTAGACAGGCGCAGTATAAGGTGACCGCTAAAAAAATACAGCGCAATCCCCGTCATACTTCAAGTTGCAGGTGCGTTGGCCGCGCGTATTTACCCCGGTCACATAGCGGACGATGTTCCCGGGGATGCACCCGCTTGCCGCCTGCCTGGAACTCGAATTATTTAGGGGATGCCCGTCATGCTTCAGGTTGCAGGTGCGTTGGCCGCGCGTGTTTACCCCGGTCACATAGCGGACGATGTTCCCGGGGATGCCTGTCATACTTCAGGGTGCAGGTGACCCCGACAACATGGTGAACAACGTTGTCGGGGTTATTGGCTAAGCGAGGAAACTAGCGGATATTGGCGCAGGTTAAGCAGAACGCGTAGCGGTTCTGCGGATCGTTGAACGCGGCGAGCTTATCGCTCTCGGCTTTCACGGCATTAGCCGCTGCGGCAACAGGGGCCGGCAGCCAGGCCTGAATTGCCGCCGGCAGCGATGCACGCACCGAACCGGTCAGGCTATCGAGCACCATCGAGAAGAACGTCGGTTCTTCCTGATAGTAGTTGATATGCCACTGCTTCAGCTTCGCCAGTTCTGCGGCTTTTGCCACCGCATCGTCAAAGTCGCCCAGGCTATCGACCAGCCCGTTGGCTTTCGCATCTTCTCCCGTCCAGACGTGGCCCTGGGCAATCTGGTCAATTTTCTCCGGCGTACTGTTACGCGCGTTGGCAACCAGGGTGATAAAGCGTTTGTAGCCGTTTTCGATGCTCAACTGCATCAACTGCTGCACTTCAGGCGGCAGCGATTTGGTGGTTGAAACATCGGCCAGCGCCGAGGTGGCGACACCGTCGGTGTGCACACCTATCGAATCCAGCGTATTTTCGACGGTGTTAATAACGCCAAAGATACCAATCGAACCGGTGAGGGTGCTTGGGTTGGCCACGATATAATTGGCCGGCGTGGAGATCCAGTAGCCGCCGGACGCTGCCATACCGCCCATCGAGACGACCACCGGCTTGCCGCTAGCCTTCGCCGCTGCCAGCTCTTCACGAATGACTTCTGAAGCGCTGACGCTGCCACCTGGGCTATTGACGCGCAGGACAATCGCTTTCACTTTGGGATCGAGACGGGCATCGCGGATCTGAGCGGCGGTTGTGTCTCCTCCGACATTACCCGGCGTTTCTTCACCGTCCATGATCGCACCGTTTGCGAAGATCACCGCAATGGCAGCCCCCTGGTCCGACGGCGTTTTAACGCTGTAATCGTAATAGCTAATCGCGCGATAGTTATTATCCGCTTTGCTCCAGCCGAACTGTTTCGTCAGTGCCTTCTCGACGTCAGTCGCAGTGCCCAGCTCATCAACCAGCTTGCTGTTCAGCGCGTATTGCGCCGTATCGCCGTCTACTTTACGCAGACCGTCAATCAGGCCCTGAGCGCCAGGGAACAGCTGCTGCGCGGTAATTTGTCGATTGGCGGCGATCGTATTGAGATAGTTCTGCCACAGCTCGCCAATCCAGCGGCTGTCAGCTTCACGGGCGGCAGGAGACATATCATCACGGATAAACGGCTCAACCGCCGATTTATAGGTGCCGACGCGAAAAACGTGCGTTGAGACTTTCAGCTTATCGAGCAGCGATTTGTAATACAGACCGTTGGTAGCAAAACCGTGCAGGTCGACTTCCCCCTGCGGCGAGAGCCAGATTTTATTGGCGAAGCTCGCCAGATAATACTGTCCCTGGCTGTAGCTGCTGCCCACGGCATACACCGGTTTGCCGCTATCACGGAATTCGCGCAGCGCCTTACCGATATACTGCATCGAAGGCTGGTCGCCTCCGGCAAAATTCTTCAGATCCAGCACGATACCGGTGATATTCCGGTCGTCTTTTGCCTGGCGAATGGTCTGCACAATATCAAACAGCGAGTTTTCCTGAAGACGATCGGAGCTGGCGCCAAAGAGCTGACGACCGATGACCCCGAGTTTGCTGCTGGCGGAGGGCTTATCGACCACCACGCCGGTAATATCCATCAACAACGCACCGCGCGCGGTATGTTCCGTTGTTGTGCTGCTGAACTGCGCCCAGATGCCGACACAAACCAGGACCAGCAACAGGAAAACCAGATTCAGTGCGAGCTGGCGAATAAAGTTGAGTACCCGCCATGTCCATTTAAAAAAGCCGGCGAGCAGCCGCCAAAGAGTTCGCATGTATTCTCCCTAACATTGTTAAAAATGGGCTAACCGCATGGGTTGCCGCGTCTGGTTATCCTAAAGAGACGGCTGACGGTTGTCAGCAGGAATCACCGGTCGTGCTGTAACAAAATTCTTGCTCATGTTAATTTTATGAAAAATAACATCACAGGAGTCAAACAGATGGATGCCCTCGATCTACTGGTTAACCGCCGCAGCGCTTCGCGCCTGGCAGACCCGGCACCGGCCGGTGAACAACTGGAAAACATTCTTCGGGCCGGGCTGCGCGCCCCGGATCACGGAACGCTGCAACCCTGGCGTTTCTTTATTATCGCTGATGAAGGCCGTGAGCGCTTCAGTCAACTGCTGGAGAAAGGGGCGATTGACGCCGGGCAGGATGAGAAAGGTATTGAAAAGGCCCGCAGCGCACCGTTTCGTGCACCGCTGATTATCACCGTCGTCGCACGCTGTGAAGATCACCCTAAGGTACCGAAGTGGGAGCAGGAAATGTCGGCGGGCTGTGCGGTTATGGCCATGCAGATGGCGGCGGTAGCCCAGGGCTTTAACGGTATCTGGCGCAGCGGCGCGTTGACCGAGAGCTCGGTCGTCCGCGATGGTTTTGCCTGTCGAGAGCAGGATAAAATTGTCGGTTTTCTCTACCTTGGCACGCCGCAGCTTAAAGCCTCAACGACCGTTTCACTGCCGGACACCGCGCCGTTCGTTATTCGCTTCTGATGAAAGCGTACTGGCCCGGCAGGTGAGCGCCGCCGGGCCGTTACTCAGACTATTTCTGCTGTTTCGCAAACTCGTCTTTGGCTTTTTGCAGCTGCTGCTGGAAGGCCGGATTGGTATGCAGCGTGGCGACCACCGCGGAGCCGACAATCCGCGCGGCGTCGACATCGCTCTGCCAGTGATAGCCGCAGATCACCCGACTTTCCCCGAGTTCATAGCCGCGCTTGAGAATCTCATTCTGACGCTGCGGGTTGACTTCTGCCAGCACCAGCGCGGTAGCCCAGCCGATTGACGTATGTCCGGAAGGGTAGGATCCGTTTTTCGACAGCTTATCCTGTTCGGTGGTGTTGCAGGTTGAGACGCCGTAGAAAGCAAATGGACGAATACGCATATACTTCTCTTTCGCGCCACGGGTAGCCAGATCGCCCGCGTCTTCAATCATGTTGGTGAGCAGCTTGTGGAGCGCCGGCGCATCTTTTTCGGTGATCGGGGAGCCGAATGCACCGGAGAAGGCGTTTGCCACGCCGCCAGCGCTTAGGTTGGCGTCTTCGGCGGCCAGTTTTCCACGCTCGGTGGCGCGCAGCAGGCGGCCTTTCTCATACATCGCCTGATCGTTTAAAAAGGCGATGCTGCCCACTTCCGGCGGCGGCGGGAGTAGTGCCAGGCTGTCGATGGCCTGAGCATTCTTCAGGTAGTAGAGATCGGGCTTGGTGGTGGCATCGTTACCGGCGGGAGCCAGGGCAAAAGCGCTAACGGAAAAGAGGCTGGCGAGGCAAAGGGCGAGAACACGCTTTTTCATCAATATATCCTTACTGTGTGAAATATCCGGGGTGACAGAACGCTGCTTTGTCATATTTCTGTCATCTTTTAGTAAAAGTTAAAACGGCGATGAAAAAAGGGTTGTTTATCGCAAAATCGAATATTTGTCTGCTTAATGAGCAACCATTCGCGATTTAAGACTGTCGTACTTACCACCTCGGCGTTTGGGCGCTACCATAGCGGGATTGCAATGACAGGAGATGTCCATGAGCGAGCAAGCTATTCGTTTAACGCAATACAGCCACGGAGCCGGTTGCGGGTGTAAAATTTCCCCTAAGGTGCTGGAAACGATTCTGAAGAGCGATCGGGCGAAGTTTATCGATCCGAACCTGCTGGTGGGAAATGAGACCAGTGATGATGCTGCGGTCTACGACCTTGGCAACGGGACGTCCATCATCAGCACCACCGACTTTTTTATGCCCATTGTCGACAGCCCGTTCGACTTTGGGCGTATCGCGGCAACCAACGCCATCAGCGACATTTTCGCGATGGGGGGAAAACCGATTATGGCGATTGCCATTCTTGGCTGGCCGATTAATACCCTTGCGCCGGAAATTGCCCGTGAAGTCGTGGATGGCGGGCGCTTTGCCTGTCAGCAGGCCGGTATCTCTCTGGCCGGTGGCCACTCTATTGACGCGCCGGAGCCGATTTTTGGCCTGGCGGTCACCGGCGTGGTGCCGACCGAACGGATCAAGAAAAACAGCACCGCCGAGGCGGGCTGCAAACTGTATCTCACCAAGCCGTTAGGCATTGGCGTGCTGACCACCGCTGAGAAAAAATCACTGCTCAAACCGGAACATCAGGGGCTGGCGACGGAAACGATGTGCCAGATGAACCTCGCCGGAGCGGCGTTTGCGACGATCGCCGGCGTGAAAGCGATGACCGACGTTACCGGGTTTGGCCTGCTGGGCCATCTCAGTGAAGTGTGTCGCGGTGCGGGAGTCCAGGCGCTGTTGAACTATGCGGATATCCCGAAACTGCCGGGTGTTGAAGACTATATCGCGGCGGGCGCTGTTCCCGGTGGCACCGGTCGCAACTTTGCCAGCTATGGCCATTTGATGGGCGACATGCCGGCGGCGTGGCGCGATCTGCTGTGCGATCCGCAAACCTCCGGCGGTCTGCTGCTGGCGGTGGCGCCGGAAGCCGAAGCGCAAGTCCAGGCCGCAGCGGCGGAGTTCAACATCCAGCTGGCCGCTATCGGTGAACTGGTGACCGCGCGTGGCGGGCGTCCCATGATCGAGATCCGTTGATTACATGCGGTTGTTTATTGCGGAAAAACCCAGCCTCGGCCGCGCCATTGCCGAGGTGCTCCCAAAGCCACATCGTAAAGGTGACGGCTATATTGAGTGCGGTAACGGGCAGGTGGTCACCTGGTGTATCGGCCATCTGCTGGAGCAGGCTCAGCCGGATGTCTATGACGGACGCTACGCGCGCTGGAACTTGCTCGATTTGCCCATCGTGCCGGAAAAGTGGCAGCTGCAGCCAAAACCGTCGGTGACTAAACAGCTCAACGTTATCAAGCGTCTGCTGGGCGACGCGCAGGAGGTGGTTCACGCCGGTGACCCGGACAGAGAGGGTCAGCTGCTGGTGGATGAAGTACTCGACTATTTGCAGCTGGCGCCGGAAAAGCGCCAGCAGGTTCAGCGCTGCCTGATAAACGATCTTAACCCACAGGCGGTGGAGCGGGCGATTTCTCGCCTGCGAGCCAACAGCGAGTTTATTCCGCTATGCGTGTCGGCCCTGGCCCGCGCGCGCGCCGACTGGCTCTACGGGATTAATATGACCCGCGCTTATACGCTGCTGGGTCGCAATGCCGGGTACCAGGGGTTACTGTCGGTCGGGCGGGTACAGACGCCTGTGCTGGGGCTGGTGGTACGGCGTGACGAAGAGATTGAGAACTTCGTGGCGAAAGATTTCTTTGATGTCAAAGCGCATATCGTGACGCCGAAGGATGAGCGCTTCGTCGCGACCTGGGTCCCGAGCGATGCCTGCGAGCCGTACCAGGACGAAGAGGGACGCCTGCTGCATCGCCCGCTGGCCGAACACGTGGTGGCGCGCATCGAAGGACAACCGGCGCGGGTAACCGCCTACAATGATAAGCGGGATTCGGAGCCGGCCCCGCTGCCGTTTTCGCTTTCGGCGTTGCAGATTGAGGCGGCGAAGCGGTTTGGTTTTAGCGCGCAAAACGTACTCGATATCTGCCAGAAACTGTATGAAACCCACAAACTGATTACCTATCCACGTTCGGATAGCCGCTATCTGCCGGAAGAACATTTTGCCGGGCGGCACACGGTCCTCAATGCCATTGGGGTTCATGCGGCGGATCTGCTCCCTCAGCCGGTGGTCAATCCGGAAATCCGTAACCGTTGCTGGGACGATAAAAAGGTCGATGCGCACCACGCTATCATCCCGACCGCTCGCAGCAGTCGGGTGAAGCTGTCGGATAACGAAGAGAAAGTCTACGGCCTGATTGCCCGCCAGTATCTGATGCAGTTCTGTCCGGATGCGGTATTTCGCAAGTGTCAGATCGATCTCGATATCGCCAACGGTAAATTTGTGGCCAAAGCGCGTTTCCTCGCGGAAGCCGGCTGGCGTACGCTGTTGGGTAACAAAGAGCGGGACGAAGAGAACGATGGTACTCCGCTGCCGGTGGTGGCAAAAGACGATGAGCTGCTGTGTGAAAAGGGTGAAGTGGTGGAACGGCAAACTCAGCCGCCGCGCTATTTTACCGATGCGACGCTGCTCTCGGCGATGACCGGGATTGCCCGCTTCGTGCAGGATAAAGATCTGAAAAAGATTCTGCGTGCGACCGACGGCCTCGGGACGGAAGCCACCCGTGCCGGAATTATCGAGCTGCTGTTTAAGCGGGGCTTTTTAGTCAAAAAGGGCCGCTATATTCACTCGTCTGATGCGGGGCGCGCGTTGATTCACTCTTTGCCTGAAATGGCTGCCAGGCCCGATATGACCGCCCACTGGGAGTCGGTGCTGACGCAAATTAGCGAGAAACAGTGCCGTTATCAGGACTTTATGCAGCCGCTGGTCGGCACGCTTTACCAGCTGATCGAGCAGGCGCGGAGCACGCCGGCGCGTCAGTTCCGTGGTATTACCGCTCCGGGCGGTGGCAAAAAGAGTTTCAGCAAAGGCAAGGCCAAAGCCAAACCGAAAGCGGGAAAGTCAGCGGCGGATCCCGCGGTGGACAATCCATAGTAAAAAAACGGGTTGTCCGGTGATGCCGATCGTTTAAGGGTCGGCTGACCGATCAGACAGCGGTGTAAGAATCGGTCATCTCACAGAGATTGCCGATTTTTATACGCCGCTTACCGGTATCACCCTGGTCCGCGATAAACCCAAAAAAAAAGCTGGCCACCTGAAGTGACCAGCATTATGGCTGTCCGGTTTATTATGCGTTGTTCTCAGGTCCTTTGCGGTGGACGGTGAGCTTAAATCACGCCCTGCGCCAGCATAGCATCAGCCACCTTAACGAAACCGGCGATATTCGCGCCGCGAACATAGTTGGTCTGCTGTGCTTCGCCGCCGTATTCAACACAGGCGTGGTGAATGTCGAGCATGATGTGATGCAGACGGGCGTCGACTTTCTCCGCTTTCCAGCTCATACGGGCCGCATTCTGCGCCATTTCGAGGCCAGAGGTGGCGACGCCGCCGGCGTTAGCCGCTTTGCCCGGCGCGAACAGGACGCCTGCTTCGAGGAACAGATCGGTGGCGGCGATGGTGGTTGGCATATTGGCGCCTTCGGCAACGGCCTTCACGCCGTTCGCGATCAGCAGGCGTGCCGCATCGGTATCCAGTTCGTTTTGCGTAGCGCAAGGCAGCGCAATATCAACCGGTACGGACCACGGCTGTTTGCCTTCGAGGTAGGTCAGGCCATACTCGCGGGCATAGTCGGCAACGCGACCATCGCGGCTGGCCTTGATTTCGCACAGCCGGGCCAGCTTTTCCGGGGTAAAGCCAGCTTCATCGACCACGGTACCGCTGGAGTCGGAGGCGGTGACGACACGGGCGCCCAGCTCCATCGCTTTTTCGATAGCGTACTGTGCCACGTTGCCGGAACCGGACACCGCAACCCGCATCCCTTCAAAGCCCAGACCGTGACGTTTGAGCATCGCGTCGGTGAAATAGACCAGGCCGTAGCCGGTTGCTTCAGGACGAATCAGGCTGCCGCCGAAGGAGAGGCCTTTACCGGTGAACACGCAGGCGCTGTTGTTGGAGAGCTTACGCATCATCCCGGCCATAAAGCCAACTTCACGACCGCCAACGCCAATATCGCCTGCCGGAACGTCGGTATCCGGGCCTAAGTGACGATACAGTTCGGTCATCAGCGCCTGGCAGAAGCGCATCACTTCACCATCGCTCTTACCTTTCGGATCGAAGTCGCTGCCGCCTTTCCCGCCGCCCATTGGCAGCGTGGTGAGGGCATTCTTGAAGGTCTGTTCAAAACCGAGGAACTTGAGAATCGACAGGTTAACCGACGGGTGGAAGCGCATACCGCCTTTATATGGCCCAATCGCGGAGTTGAACTGCACGCGCCAGGCACGGTTGACCTGAACCTGATTGCGGTCGTCGACCCAGACGACGCGGAACTGAATAGCACGCTCTGGTTCAACCAGACGTTCCAGCAAAGAGAGCTGGCGATAGCGCGGATTTTCCTCAAGGAATGGCCACAGTGTGGTCATCACCTCGCGGACGGCCTGAGCAAATTCGGTTTGATGCGGGTCGCGCTGTTGAACGCGGGTGAGAAAACTTTCCAGAGTGCACATCTGATCCATAGATATAATTTCCCCTTATGGTTGTGGTTGCATGCATACGCGTCATGTTTCAGACTGCCTCGCTGCCCGCTTCTGGAGCGCTTTTACGGCCGCCTCGACGCAATCTGAATGATTTTGTATCTCTTTTTTTATTATGCGGTCCTTGAAAAGACCGATTTTCCGACTATACCACCGGGAATCGTTAGGCAAGCAAGGAAAAATTATCCTGACAGGAAAATTTATAATCTGGCGTCGGTCATAACTAAAAACGATGACGCCAGCTGCGGGGGATTAGCGGGGAAGGTCCGTCGCCCATTGTGCAATAAACGCGTGCAGGAGTGGGATATCCGCAGGAGCAAGGTCAAAGGTCAGCGCTTCCTGTGGCGTGCACCAGCAGAGCTGGCGATGATAGTGGGCGGTAGGAAGGCCGCTAAAGCGTGCCACCCACCAGGCGTGCAGGTGAATAATGCGGCCGGAAACTTCCCGCTGATGGCTGGCGATATAGCGCTCAACCTGTGCCGTGATGCCAAGCTCCTCTTGCAGTTCGCGTATCAGCGCCTGCGGCTGGCTCTCACCGGGCTCTATCTTGCCACCGGCAAATTCCCATAAGCCGGGCTGATCGGCGTGGGACGGTCGCTGTGCCAGCAGAATTTTGCCATCCTGTTCAATAATGGCGGCTACAACATCAAGCGTTTTTTGCATCTGAATCATCGTTCCAGGCAGGATAATGGCCTATTATCACCGCCTTTGTCTGTGCCAGACAACCTTTAGCCCCTCGGAGATAAGTCGTGCTCGATAGTCATCTGCATCCTCGTCTGAAACCATTACTCAATGTCTGCGCCGCACGGCTGGACCGCATCGGCGTGTCTGCCGACGGCGTGACGCTGACAGGTTTTGCCATTGGCGTACTGGCGCTGCCGTTTCTTGGGCTGCGCTGGTATGGGGCAGCGCTGGCGGCGATTGTCCTGAACCGGCTTTTGGATGGATTAGACGGTGCGCTGGCGCGCCGCCGGGGGTTGACCGATGCGGGCGGGTTTCTCGATATTTCGCTCGATTTTCTGTTTTATGCACTGGTGCCGTTCGGCTTTATCATCGCCGATCCGGCGCACAACGCCGTGGCCGGAGGCTGGCTGCTGTTTGCTTTTATCGGCACCGGCAGCAGCTTTCTTGCCTTTGCCGCGCTGGCGGCAAAACACCAGATAGCGAATCCGGGCTATGCCCACAAATCGTTTTACTATCTGGGGGGACTGACTGAGGGGAGCGAAACTATCCTGCTGTTTGTGCTTTGCTGCCTGTTCCCGGCGCAGTTTGCCTGGTTTGCGTGGTTTTTCGGCGCACTCTGCTGGCTGACTACGGCGACCCGTATTTACAGCGGCTACCTGACGCTAAAGCAGGTTCAGCGTCAGGTATAGCGGAGCTATTGACTGCTCTGCGGGCCGCGTTCACCGGTCTGCACCGGGTTTTTCGGGTTGCTGCTCCATTCGTACCAGCCGCCGTCGTATACCGAGACATTTTTCCAGCCCATGGCTCGGGCATACATAAAGGTCTCGGAGGCACGCCAGCCGGTACCGCAGTAGAATGAAACCTGCTGGTCGGGTCGAATATTCCACTGCTGCCACATGGTGGTAATATCATCCGCGCTGCGCATGGTGCCGTCCGGATTGTGGAAGTCTTCCATATGGGTGGAGTCGCTTCCGGCGTGTCCCCAGCGGGCACCGGCAATCTCGCCTTTTGGCTTAATGTAGCTGTAGCCGCTGGTGGTGCCGACAAACTCAGGCCAGGAGCGGATGCTGACCAGCGAGGCATCCTGACGATGCAGCAGCGCGCGCGCCTGTTCTATGTTCAGCATCAGCTGTGGCTGGCCAGGAATCGGTGCGCCGAAGTCGGGCTCTGCTTTTTGCTCTGCCGGCATTCCGCGTTCTACCGGCAGCCCGGCATCGGACCAGGTTTTCCAGCCGCCGTCGAGCAGACGGACATCTTTCACGCCCGCGTACAGCAGAATCTGCGCTACGCGGGCAGCAGCGTAAACGTCGCGGCCGTAGAGAATGACCGTGGTGTCATGGCGAATACCTTGTTTCGCCAGCAGCGCTTTCAGCTGCGCATCAGAGACCTTGTTCCACAGCGGTTCGCTTTCCACCTCGTTGGTATCGATATATCCGGCGCCGGGAATATGATTCAGCAGATAAAATTTCGGCGCTCCCCACGCGGCTTCAATGACTTTCCACTTTCCGGCCGGCGCGGCGGTGACCGCTTTACCCTGCTGGAGATCGTGCAGCCACTGCGGGTAAACCAGCTGCTCAAAGTGCGGCAGTTTTTGCAGGCGGTCAGCCTGGCTTAGTGCATCGCTCAGGGTATTAATGCGGGTAAAACCGGCGGTCTTCAGGCGAGCGGCCACCTTGCCGTTGTCTTCATCACTTCCGTAGAGGGCGACAGGCGTGTCTGCTCGCAGCTGATGCTGTCTGGCCCATGCGCTAAGCTGTTCATCGTTCATGGCATTGAGCCAGCCGGCAGAGAGGTTTAACGCCTGGGGTTCATGACCCTGCGGGCCGTTAGCGTGTTGTGGCCAGCCGTTGTAGAACGCGCTCAGGCGCGTATCAATCGCGACACCGTGCTGCTGTTGTAACGTCGACAGCGTTAGCGTTGGCATGGTTTCAGCGGCGAAGGAGGTAGAAGCAGCAAGCCCGATCAGCAGGGCGAGTGCGGTCAATTGAGAAACACGTTTCATCGAAATGCCCGACAAGAGAAAATTGAGCGCACATTCTCCGCCGCACCCGCAGACAATTCTTTGCGATAACGCAGGTTAGCAAGGGTTTCATTGCCAGTTGCGCATATTCAGGCAACGACCGCGATCGGGGATATCGTGGCTGTCGTGGGTCACCAGCACTGCCGGAATGGCCAGACGCGCCAGCTCATCAAATACCCACCGACGAAAATCGGCGCGTAGTTCGGCATCGAGGCGGTTAAACGGCTCATCCAACAGCAGCGCCAGCGGGCGAGCCAGCAGCGCGCGCAGCAGACTGACGCGCGCCCGTTGCCCGCCGGAAAGCGTCGCCGGGTCGCGGGAAGCGAACCCTGCCAGCCCGGCGCGCTCCAGCGCCTGCTGCACCTGAATTTTTCGCTCCCCGCCGCGGATGTCTGCCGGCAGCGCCAGCTGCAGGTTTTGCCCGACGCTGAAATGGTCGAACAGCAGCGCATCCTGAAACAAAATGCCTATCCGTCGCCGCTCGGTCGGTTGTTGATCGCAGCGTTCGTCGTTCAGCCACAGCTCGCCGCTGGCGCTAAAAGGAGTTTCCAGCGCGCCAATCATCCAGGCAAACAGCGTGGATTTGCCGCTGCCGGATGGCCCCATTAGCGTCAGCACGTCTCCCGGTGAAACGGAAAATGCGACGTCGCGCAGCACAGGACGATGGTGCAACGTCAGGGTCAGGTTCTTCACGATGAGCACTAGCGTAATCCTCGTCGGTAGCGACCCGCCAGCCAGGCCAGCAGGGCGGTCAGCGTAAAAACAATCGCCGGCAGCAGCAGTTGCCATAATGCCTGGGCGGCGAGGGTTTGCGTATCACCGCCGCTGCTGAGCGCCACGGCTTCGCTGGTTAACGTCGGCGTTCGCCCGGCACCCAGCCACAGCGTGGGCAGGTACTGGGCAATGCTGACTGAAAACCCGACCGCCAGCGCCGTTAGCAGCGGACGCACCAACAGCGGCAGTTTCACCCGATAGACTCTCTGCCAACGCCCCCAGCCGAGGGTGCGCGCCACCAGCTCCAGGCGTCGGTCGCGGTGGCGCCACGCCGGGCGAAGAATAAACAACATCCATGGGACCACCCACAGCAGGTGGCCCCACAAGACGGTGATGAACTGACCATCCAGCCAGGCATACAGCGCCAGCTGATACTGCCCGTCGGCCAGCGGCAGCGCAGGCAGAACCAGCGGCAGCCAGACCCAGCCGTCGCCGCTGGAAGGGCCGCACTCCAGCCACAGCAGGCAGATAACCGCCCCGGCCAGACAGGCGAAAAGGGCCAGCCACAGGCTGTTCGCCAGGCTATCGCCTGCCGGGGAGGCGTTCTGCGCCAGAGCGGCCAGAAACAGTGCGCAAAGCAGACCGCTTAACGGCAGGCCAATAGCCAAAAGCCGCCCGGGTAGCGCACGCGGCTGCGGGCGACGAATACCTTGCAGGCCAGGAATCTGCCGCTGCCAGAGGCGCCATCCTCCCCAGGCACCGACCGCCAGTCCTCCCAGCATCAGCAGCAATAGCAGACTGGCGAGGGCGCCTTTCGCCTGCTGTATATCATCGCCCTGGTTTAACCATTGCCAGGCGAGTACGGCAAGAGTGGGTGGGTTTCCCGGGCCGATGACCAGCGCGACGTCCACCGACGACAGGCTCCACGCGGTAGTGGCTACCAGCACGATTGCGAGCGAGGGAATCAGCGTCGGCAGTATCAGCCAGTTCAGGCACTGCCAGCGGCCATACCCCTGACTTTTCAGGACGGTGGCCTGTTCTGCCAGCCGCTTTTCGCCCAGAAGGCCGTAGACCACCCACAGTAAAAAACCGCTCTCTTTGATGGCCATCGTTATCCCCAGACCGAGGCCGTAGCGATCGGCCAACGGGGAGCAAACGGGACAGAAACGATACAGCCAGCCACCTTCGGCGAACAGGAGCAGCGCCCCGGTGGCAAAGGCGACGTGCGGTACGGCCAACAGCAGCGGCAGGCGTCCTGCCAGCCGCCGCCAGCCGCGAGAGGGCCAGAGTGCAGCGACGATAGTCAGCGTGATAAGGAGTGCGCCGCCGACCGCGATTAGCGTTGAAATCAGGGTCGCCGTTAGCGCCTGCCAAAGCTGCGGGTCGGCGAACAGCGCCTGCCAGCAGGCGAGCCGGAGCGCAGGCGCTACCATCAGCGCGAAGGCGGGGAGGACGGGCAGATACACCAGCGCCATGATCCCCCAGACCAGCAGGATCAGTGTGTACCGTAACGGCGCAGCCATTCCTGCTCCAGCGCATCAACCCAGGCCGCGTGGGGTTCCGCCAGTACCGGTGGCCGGTTCTGCGGGATCAGCGCCTCTAGCGCCCGGCGTTGGTCGTCAGGCAAGCTCTGCGGATCTAACACGCTGGGATCCCCCCACACCGCCGGATCGGCTTTCCGCACCTGGGCTGCGGGTGAGAGCAGGAAGTTTGCGACTACTCTCGCGCCCGCAGACGCGCTCGCAGTCGCCGGAATGGTCACGAAGTGCACGTTACCGAGCATACCTTTATCAAAACCAAACCCGTAGCTGTCTTTCGGTAGCTCGCCGCTGGCTGCTTTTTGCAGGGCATGCAGCGGGTTAAAGGTCAGCGACAGTTGCAGGGTGCCGTTTGTCAGCATGGTATCCATGCGGGCCGGCGAGGCCGGGAAATCACGGCCTTCTCGCCACAGCAGAGGATGAAGCTGGTCGAGGTAGCGCCACAGCGGTGCGGTTACGGCGGCATATGACTGCGCGTCCGGGGGAACACGTAGCGCCTGCGGGCGATCGGTCAGGTCGATCAGCAACTGTTCGAGAAAGGCAGTGCCGGTAAAATCCGGCGGGCGGGGATAGGTGACCGCTCCACGATGCGCCTCGGCAAACGCCAGTAGGGCTTCCGGGCCGTCCGGTGGTGCCGGCGTCTGTGAGCGACGGGCGATAAAGGTGAGCTGTGCGCCGCCCCACGGGGACTCAGCGCCATCGGTCGGAAGGGAGAAATCTTCACGTACCGGCTGGCGGGTATCCACATAGCGCCAGTTCGGCAGCGTTTCCGCCCACCCGGTTTGCAGCAGATTAGCGGTTTTCAGGGTGCGGAAGTTTTCGCCGTTGATCCACAGCAGGTCGACAGAGCCGTTGCGCTTGCGCCCGGCACGGGCCTCAGTTTGCAGACGCTTGACCGTATCGGCTGCATCGGCGATGTGGACGATGCGCAGGTCTACGGCGTAGTCGCGTTTGACCTCACCGCTGACCCAGTCGAGATAGCGATTCACCGCCGGGTCGCCGCCCCAGGCGTTAAACCATACCGTCTGCCCGCGGGCCTGCTGAGTTATCTGTTGCCAGCTATCGTCAGCGTGAGCGGCTATCGGCGCGAACAGCAGCGTCGCGAGCCAGATTAAACAGTAGCGCATGATCTGCTCCTTATGATTTCGCGTTTTCTGATGAGGCTACCGGGGGGATCTGGCACAAACCCTGCGCCGGGATCGCCATGGCGGAGTTAAACCGGGCCGACAGGTTTTGTAAGCCGATCAGCGCCGTTAGTTCGGTCAGGGCCTGGGCATCAAAGCGCTCGGCCAGCTTGCCCCGCAGCGCATCGTCGACGGTGGGCGGCGTAAGGCTGATGGCTTCGGCGTATTCCAGCGCCAGACGTTCATTCTCGGTAAACAGCGGGCTCTGGCGCCAGCCGGCGACGGCGAGCAATTTATCGTTGCTGCCGGTGCGCTCAGCCAGCTTCATGCTGGTGATATCGATACAGAATTCGCACAGACACAGTTGGGCAACGCGGGCGCTGACCAGCGAACGCAGCACCGGATCGAGCGGCGAGCGCCTGCGCTCAAGGTAACCGACAAACATCGACACCAGATAAAAAACAAACGGGATGCGCCCCCACCAGCGGATTGGGCTAAGCACCTCGCCGTAGTGGCGTCGGTGTAGCCAGGCCTGTGGGCGTAAGATTAAGGGGATGGTGTGCAGCGGCGGCAACCTCATCAAGACTTCCTTTTATAACGTTCGAGATAACAGGCTTTAGCAATAAAGATAATCAGCACCAGCGCAAACAGAATAGATAATGCGGTGATAAACCAGAATGTCCCACCGGTTAACCGACTGCCCACCCAGGAGTAAACGACGGTCGCGGGCAGTTGGCCCACGCCGGTGGCAAACATAAACTGGCGAAAGCGAATCGACGTCAGACCCGCAGCATAGCTGATGGGATCGAAAGGGACGAACGGCAGCAGTCGACAGATCAACACCGTCTGTTTGCCGTAACGATCAAAGAAGGCGTCCATACTGCGCAAGACGGTTTTTCCGGTTAGCTTTTCAACCACTTCGCGGCCCAGTACTCTGGCGATAAAAAAACACAGGGCGGCGCCTGCCATGGCGCTGACCCAGGAAAGTGCGCCGCCCCAGAGTGCGCCAAACAACGACGCGTTAGCGAAGGTGATCAGAAAAGCAGGAAGCGGTGCCACGATGGCCTGAAGGATCATTAAGGCGAAGGAAACCAGCGCCGCCTGCGGCCCGTAGGCGGCAATAAAGCGCTCAATGGCGTGCTGATCTAAGGCGGAAAAAGCCGCCAGGCTGTGCTGAATAAACGCGTTCACGCCGGGGACTCGCCACCAGGCGATAAGTGCAATTGCGACGGTGAGGATTATCGCCACCCGGCAGTACCAGATGAGGCGCGCGCTATTTTTCTTCATGGCTGACCTGCATCTTGTCGGGATCGATCTGCCGATGTCGGGCAAAGATTTTTGCGCCCTGGATAACGGCAAACAAAACGCAGCCGGCCAGACTCAGTTTGAGCATAAACCCGAGGGTTATGCCATCCCGGGCAAGTTCGCTGGCCATCAGCGTATAGATAAACAGCCCCGGCAGGGTCGTCAGAGCGGAAATCAGCGTAAATGACCAGAACGGAATAGCCGTCAGGCCGTAGGCATAGTTTTGGATGTTGTAGGGAAACAGGGGCACCAGGCGCGTAAAAATTAAGAAATCAGTGCCGCTGCGGGCGATACCCCGTTCAATGGCCTGAAAGATCGCGGTATGTCCGGCATACCTGAGCAGCAGATCTCTGCCCAGCCAGCGGGCCAGCAGGAAAGAGAGCGACGAGGCCACCGTGGCCGCTCCTAGCGACAGCAGCGTGCCCCATAGCGGGCCAAAAACAACGCCGCCGACCATGACCAGGATACTCCCGGGAATCAGACACAGGGCCGCCACGATAAACAAGGCAACGTAGAGCGTATAGCCGAGAGGGCCGCTGTGCTGGATAAGCGCCTGGAGATGACGGAAGTGGGTGACCAGATCGGCAAAACCGGAGAATGAGATAAGCGCGACGACGGCGCAAAGCAGGATAAGAATCAGCAGCAGCCGAAGTTCTGCTTTATGACGGCTTCTTTTGCATGGGGGATCTCCTGTTTAACCCGCGTTCCGTGAATCTCCACCCCGGAAGCCAGGGCGTGCGCGACAGTATAATAAATGGTGAACTGCAACAATGGCATACCGCGGATTTATTGATTTTGCTCAGGATTTGCGGACTCTCCACAGCCACGAAGGCCGGGAGAGTCAACGGAGAACAGGCGTTATGGCTTAAAGGTGGCCCAGACCGGCGCATGGTCGGACGGTTTTTCCATGCTACGAATCTCGTAATCAATACCGGTTTCCACGCAGCGCTGCGCCAGCGGGGCGCTTGCCAGCAGCAGGTCGATACGCAGCCCGCGGTTATCGTCAAAGCCTTTAGAACGATAGTCGAACCATGAGAAGCGGTCCTGGCTATCCGGGTTAGCATGGCGCCAGGTGTCGACCAGACCCCAGCCCAGCAGACGCGCCATCCACTCACGCTCTTCCGGCAGGAATGAACACTTACCGGTGCGGAGCCAGCGCTTGCGGTTCTCTTCGCCAATCCCGATATCCAGGTCGGTTGGGCTGATGTTCATATCGCCCATAATCAGCACCGGATTGTCTTTGTTCAGCTCGGTGTCGAGATAGTTTTGCAGGTTCTGGTAGAACGCTGCTTTTGCCGGGAACTTGGTTTCGTGGTCGCGGCTTTCTCCCTGCGGGAAGTAGCCGTTGATGACCGTCACGTTACCGAACGCGGACGGAATTTCCGCCATGATGATGCGGCGCTGGGCCTCTTCGCCATCATTGGGGAAACCGCGACGCACGGAAACCGGCGTCTCTTTGGTCAACAGCGCCACGCCGTAGTGACCTTTTTGTCCGTGATAAAACACGTTGTACCCGAGCTTTGCGACCTCTTCGAGCGGGAACATGTCGTCGTGTACTTTGGTTTCCTGTAAGCCAATCACGTCGGGCTGATGTTTATCGACGATGGCGGCCAGCTGGTGGGGACGGGCACGCAGGCCGTTGATATTAAAAGAGACAAATTTCATAGTCGCTGCCACTGTGCAAGGTGAATAGTGCAGGGATGGTAGCAGAAATTCACCGGGCTGGCTGCCGGAAGGCATTTTATTGTGCCTGTTGTTCTGATTGGCGGCGCTTTCGTCCACATCGTGCACCCTTTCTGCGCAAGCTGCGCCAAAAAAGAGCGGATATCTACGATAAATTTCGTAGAGGATCACAAATACAGAATTATATCTTACCAATGCATAACTCTTCTGTTTTATTCACTGCCATGGCCGCCATATCGGATATTTATTCACTATTTATGCATTTTGTTTGCATAAGGTATGTTTGCAACTCATTGATATTCCTTAGTTGACCTCGAATTATGCATTTTCCCCTCTGGCTGGCACGAAGTGTGCAATCTACATTTACAGCGTAATAACTCATAATTTTTAACATTATTAATACTTTTTATTTACCGGAAGAGGTCGATATGTCTCAGTCAATTACGCGTAGCAATTTTGATCAATGGATGATGCCGGTCTATGCGCCGGCGGCTTTTATTCCGGTACGCGGGGAAGGTTCACGCCTGTGGGATCAGCAGGGAAAAGAGTATATCGATTTTGCCGGCGGTATTGCGGTGAATGCGCTGGGGCACGCCCATCCTCAACTGATTCGTGCGCTGACGGAACAAGCTGGAAAATTTTGGCACACCGGTAACGGATACACTAACGAGCCGGCACTGCGGCTGGCGAAACAGCTCATCGACGCAACTTTTGCCGACCGCGTTTTCTTCTGTAACTCAGGTGCAGAGGCCAACGAGGCGGCGCTCAAGCTGGCGCGCAAGTACGCTCACGACCGTTTCGGCAGCCATAAAAGCGGCATTGTTGCGTTCAAAAATGCCTTTCATGGCCGCACTTTGTTTACCGTTTCTGCAGGCGGTCAGCCGGCCTATTCCCAGGATTTTGCGCCGCTGCCGCCGCAGATTCAGCACGCTGTCTACAACGATCTCGAATCGGCCAGGGCGCTTATTAACGAGCATACCTGCGCGGTAATTGTCGAGCCAATGCAGGGCGAAGGGGGCGTGGTGCCCGCCGATCCGGCTTTCCTGCGCGGTCTGCGCGAACTGTGCGACGCGCATCATGCTTTGCTGATTTTTGATGAAGTCCAGACCGGGGTGGGCCGCACCGGCGAACTGTATGCCTATATGCACTATGGCGTCACGCCGGATGTGCTGTCGACGGCAAAAGCGCTGGGGGGCGGTTTCCCGATTGGCGCGCTGCTGGCAACCGAAGCCTGTGCCAGTGTCATGACGGTCGGAACGCACGGCACCACCTACGGCGGCAACCCGTTGGCCAGCGCGGTGGCTGGCGAAGTGCTGTCTATCGTCAATACGCCGGCGGTATTAAATGGCGTGAAGCAGCGCCACCAGTGGTTTAACGAACGACTGAGCGCGATTAACGCCCGCTACGGCCTGTTCAAGGAGATCCGTGGTCTGGGATTACTGATCGGCTGTGAGCTGAATGATGCCTGGGCCGGAAAGGCGAAGGCCATCAGCACGCAGGCCGCAGAAGAGGGGCTGATGATTCTGATTGCCGGCGCAAACGTGGTGCGTTTTGCTCCGGCGCTGATTGTGAGCGAGGAAGAGGTGAACACCGGGCTGGATCGCTTTGAGCTGGCCTGCCGTCACTTCCTCGCGGGAGCGTCATCATGATGGTGATTCGTCCTGTAGTCGCCGAAGACCTGGCCGGTCTGATGACCCTGGCCGGGGAAACCGGCGGTGGCCTGACATCGCTGCCTGCTGATGAACAGACGCTGGCGGCGCGGATTGAACGTTCACAGAAGACCTGGCGCGGGGAACTACCAAAAAGTGAGCAGGGGTATGTTTTTGTTCTTGAAGAGACGAGCAGCGGCGCGGTTGTGGGGATTTGCGCTATTGAAGTGGCGGTGGGGCTGAACGATCCCTGGTACAACTATCGCGTAGGCACGCAGGTTCATGCTTCAAAAGAGCTGAACGTCTACAACGCTCTGCCGACGCTGTTTCTCAGCAACGATCATACCGGCAGCAGCGAGCTGTGCACGCTGTTTCTTGACCCTGCCTGGCGTAAAGAGGGCAATGGTTATCTGTTGTCGAAATCGCGCTTCATGTTTATGGCCGCTTTCCGCGAGTACTTTAATGAAAAAGTGGTGGCGGAGATGCGCGGCGTTATTGACGAGCATGGCTACTCGCCGTTCTGGGAAAGCCTCGGCAAACGCTTTTTTGCGATGGAGTTCTCACGTGCCGACTACCTGTGCGGGACCGGGCAAAAAGCGTTTATTGCCGCCTTGATGCCGAAACACCCGTTGTATATCGATTTTTTATCCGATGAGGCGCGAGCGGTGATCGGTGAAGTGCACCCGCAAACGGCTCCGGCGCGCGCGGTGCTGGAGAAAGAAGGGTTCCGCTATCGTAACTATATCGATATTTTCGACGGCGGGCCGACGCTGGAGTGCGACATTGACCGGGTGCGGGCGATTCGCAAAAGCCGGCTGGTGACCGTGGCGGAGGGGCTGCCCGCGCCGGGGGACTGGCCGGTTTGTCTGGTCGCCAATGAACAGTATCAGCAGTTTCGTGCCCTGCTGGTGCACGCCGATCCGCAAACCGAACGTCTGCTGCTCAGCGCGCGCGAACTGGATGCCCTGAAGTGCCATGTCGGTGACCGGGTGAGAGTGGTTCGCCTGATTCCGGAGGAGAAAAAATCATGAGTTTATGGATTAACGGCGACTGGCAGGCCGGGCACGGTCCGGCGCGCACAAAAACCAACCCGGTAAGCCAGGCGCTGCTATGGCAGGGCAACGATGCCGATGCCGGACAGGTGGCGATGGCGGTCAGCGCCGCGCGGCGAGCCTTCCCGACGTGGGCCAGACAGCCATTCAGCGTACGTCAGGCAATCGTGGAAAAATTTGCCGCTCTGCTGGAGGCGCATAAAACCGAGCTAACCGCCGTTATTGCCGCAGAAACCGGTAAGCCACAGTGGGAAGCCGCGACGGAAATTGGCGCGATGATCAACAAAGTCGCCATTTCACTCAAGGCTTACCACAGCCGCACCGGTGAAGCGCAGACGGCTATGGGTGACGGCGCGGCGACGCTGCGCCACCGGCCACATGGCGTGCTGGCGGTGTTTGGCCCATACAATTTTCCCGGACATTTGCCCAACGGTCATATTGTGCCGGCCCTGCTGGCGGGGAATACGCTGGTGTTTAAGCCCAGTGAACTGACGCCGCACAGCGGTGAGGCGGTGGTGAAACTGTGGGCCGAAGCGGGGCTGCCGCCGGGGGTTCTGAACTTGCTGCAGGGCGGGCGAGAAACCGGCGAGAGGCTGAGCGCCCAGCCGGATATTGACGGCCTGCTGTTTACCGGGAGTTCGGCGACCGGTTTTCAACTGCATCGCCAGCTCGCCGGACAGCCGGAAAAAATTCTGGCGCTTGAAATGGGTGGCAATAATCCGCTGATTGTCGACGATCCGCAGGATATTGATGCGGCCGTACATCTGACTATCCAGTCGGCCTTCATTACGGCCGGACAACGCTGTACCTGCGCTCGTCGCCTGCTGGTCAAGCGCGGTGAAATCGGCGACGCGTTCCTTGCCCGCCTTGTGACGGTGTCACAAACCTTGATCCCAGGTGCCTGGGATGCTTCTCCGCAGCCGTTCCTCGGTGGGCTTATTTCGGCCCAGGCGGCGCAAAAGGTCCACCAGGCCTGGCTTGGGCACGTCGCCAACGGTGGAACAACGCTGCTGGAGCCCCGGCTGCTGCGGGACGGAACTTCGCTGTTGACCCCGGGAATTATCGAGCTGACTTCGGTGGCTGAAGTGGCCGATGAAGAAGTTTTTGGCCCACTGCTTGGCGTCTGGCGCTATGACGATTTTGATGAGGCCATTGCCCTGGCGAATGCCACCCGGTTTGGACTTTCTTGTGGATTGATATCCCCCGAACGTGAGAAATTTGACCGTCTGCTGCTGGAGGCGCGGGCCGGGATCGTCAACTGGAACAAACCGCTGACCGGTGCCGCCAGCACGGCACCGTTCGGCGGCGTGGGGGCATCCGGTAACCACCGCCCGGGCGCGTGGTATGCGGCCGATTATTGTGCGTGGCCGATGGCCAGCCTCGAAGCGCCGGAATTGACGCTGCCGGAAAGCCTCAATCCCGGCCTCGATGCGCTGCGGGGGGCCGGGCGATGAAAGCCTTTGAGGTTAACTTTGACGGGCTTCCCGGCCTGACTCACCACTACGCCGGGCTTTCCTTTGGTAATGAGGCGTCGACCCGGCATCGCTATCGGGTATCCAGTCCGCTGCTGGCGGCGAAGCAGGGGCTGAAAAAAATGAAGGCGCTGGCGGACGCTGGCTATCCCCAGGCAGTCATTCCGCCCCAGGAGCGACCCAACGTCCCCCTGCTGCGCCAGCTGGGGTTCAGCGGCAGCGACCCGCAGGTTATCGAGAAGGCGGCCCGGCAGGCGCCAGATCTGCTATCGGCGGTCAGTTCGGCGTCGTCGATGTGGGTGGCCAACGCGGCGACGGTATCGCCCTCAGCCGATTCTCTGGATGGCCGGGTTCACCTGACGGTGGCCAACCTTAACGATAAATTCCATCGCGCCAGCGAAGCACCAACGACTGAAGCGCTGCTGCGCGCGATCTTCCCTGATGAGCAGCGCTTTGCCATCCATCCGGCTCTGCCGCAGGTAGCGATGTTTGGCGATGAAGGGGCGGCGAACCATAACCGCCTCGGCGGCGAGTATGGCGCGCCGGGAGTGCAGCTCTTTGTCTACGGTCGCCAGCAGGGCGGCGAAGGCGGGGCCCCGCAGCGCTACCCGGCGCGGCAGACGCTGGAGGCCAGCCAGGCCGTGGCTCGCCTGAATCAGGTTAACCCGCGCCAGGTCGTTTTTGCCCGACAGAACCCGGCGGTGATTGATCAAGGGGTGTTTCATAACGATGTGATTGCGGTGAGTAATCGGCAGGTGCTGTTTTGCCATGAGCAGGCGTTCGCCGATCAATCTCAGCTGATGCACCAGCTTGCCGGGCTGGTCGAAGGGTTTACGCCCGTTATTGTACCGGCCCACGCGGTAACGGTAGAAGAGGCGGTGGCCACCTATCTGTTTAACAGCCAGCTACTGAGCAAAGCCGGGGGGGCGATGCGGCTGATCCTTCCCCAGGAGGCGCAGGAGCATCCTCGCGTCTGGCGCTATCTGAATACGTTGCTGGCAGCAGATAACCCAATTGATGAACTGCAGGTTTACGATCTGCGTGAAAGTATGGCGAACGGCGGTGGCCCGGCCTGCCTGCGCCTGAGAGTGGTGCTGACAGAAGATGAACTGCAGGCCGTTAATCCGGCGGTGTTAATGAATGAGACGCTGTTTGTGACCCTGAATGACTGGGTCGAACGCTACTATCGCGATCGTCTCACCCAGGCGGATCTGGCAGACCCGCAGCTGCTGAATGAAGGGCGAGAGGCGCTCGATAGGCTGACGCAAATTCTGCAGCTGGGTTCCGTCTACCCGTTCCAGCAGTCGCTGTGACTCAGTTTTCGTTATCAAGGAGGCATCGTGGACGACTTTCTGGCATTAACACTGGCGGGGCGTTTACCCCATCATTTTCATGGCGAAACGGCACATTTTCGCTGGCACTGGCTGGATTGCGGCGTTCTGCAACTGACTCCGCATGCGCGCTGCGAGCGTTCGCTGGTGCTGTCTTCAGGTATTCACGGGAATGAAACCGCGCCGGTGGAAATGACGCATCTGTTGTTACAGCAGTTGTTTAGCGGTGAGCTGCCGCTACACTGGCGGCTGCTGATTATCTTTGGCAACCCGGGGGCGTTACGGGAAAACAAGCGCTATCTGGATAGCGATATGAACCGGATGTTCAGCGGGCGCTGGGCGCGTTTCCCCGCCAGCGATGAAACTGCCAGAGCGCGGCAGCTGGAACGGGTACTGGCGCGTTTTTTTGCCGCAGGAACGGGCAGCCGCTGGCATCTTGATTTACATACCGCGATACGGGGTTCGCTGCATACGCGCTTTGGCGTGCTTCCGGCGCGGGAAGTGCCCTGGGATGAGGGGTTCTTGAGCTGGCTGGGAGGCGCCGGCCTGGAGGCGCTGGTCTTCCATCAGCAGCCGGCCGGGACATTCACCCATTTCAGCTGTGAACGTTTTGACGCGCTCTCGTGTACTCTGGAGCTCGGTAAAGCGTTGCCGTTTGGTGCTAACGATCTGACGCAATTTACCGTTACCCAGCGGGCGTTAATGCGTTTGCTGGTAGGTGATCTGTCGGTGGTTGAGAGCGGCCAGGTGCCGCTGCGCTATCGGGTGGTACAGCAAATTACCCGCCATAGCGATAATTTCCACCTGCATATGTCGGCACAGACGCTCAATTTTACCGCCTTTACGGCCGGAACTCTGCTCGCAGAAGACGGTGGTACCCGTTATGTGGTGGAAAAACTACAGGAGTTTGTCCTGTTTCCTAACCCGTCGGTGGCGCCGGGACTGCGGGCCGGACTGATGCTGGAGCGCCTGCCGTAGGTCGGTGGCCGAATATCTTTGCCGCTCATCCGAGCGGCTTCGTTTAATTTTTCGCAGTCATTTTTAGCTCGTAATCTTATTTTTTCGTGCTCTGCTATTTGATTGCAGATTATTCCTGGGTAAATGCTTTGTTTTTAATCTCTGTTGCTTTATGATTCTTGTAAATCTTCACCAAAACAATAGTTTATATATTTATTGTTGCAATCACCTCCTTAATTTCCTTATTTTCTCCACAATTGGTGAGAAAATGTTTTTTACACTTTCATTGTTTTACTCTTGCTCTGACTAATTGACGATAAACGTCGTAAAGTTTAACTCGTCAACACGGCAATACGCCGTAAGAATAACTTAAAGTAAGGACTGAATATGAAGAAGATTACTGCTCTGTTTGTTGCCTCTACACTGGCGCTGGGTGCGGCTAACCTGGCTCACGCTGCGGATACCACTACGACTCAGACCGAAAGCAAACCGATGATGCACCATAAAGGTATGCACGGCGGCCAGCACGATATGATGTTTAAAGGACTGAACCTGACCGATGCGCAAAAACAGCAGGTCCGCGACATCATGAAAGGCCAACGCGAAAACATGAAACGTCCGTCTCTGGATGAACGCCGCGCGATGCATGATCTGATCGCCAGCGATACCTTCGATAAAGCGAAAGCGGAAGCGCAAATCGATAAAATGGAAGCCCAGCATAAAGCAATGGCGCTTTCCCGTATGGAAACCCAGAACAAGATTTACAACATTTTGACGCCAGAACAGAAAAAACAGTTCAATGCGAATTTTGAGAAGCATCTGACAGATCGCAAAGCGCCAGAAGGTAAAATGCCTGCATCAGCTGAATAATTCAGCGCGCTGAATGAAGACCGCCGGTCTTGCCCAACACACGCCGTCAGGCATTGGGCAGGACCGGCGGTTTTTTTTGCTATCGAGACGGGGGCGAGAGGGGATGCAGCGTAAAGCGGCCGCTTAACAGCGGTTTGCAGAGAATTTTGTAGCCGTCATGATCAAAACCCGCCGGCAGGCGCGTTAGCGCCTCTGCCTTCTCCAGCGTCTCTACCGCACCCAGCCATAGCCAGTTATGTATGACGTGATAGTGGGTGAGGTCAGGGCCATTCTCCTCCAGGGCAACAGCCCCAGGCCACGGCCAGCACACCAGCTGCAGCTGAGCCATCCGGGCACGAAGTCTTTCATGGTGCGCGGCAAGACTTTCCTGACCACAGCAGGCGCCGGCGCAACGTCCTAGCCCGCGACGAAAGCAGGCCCGGCCCGGAGTGAGCGTTTCCAGCCCCAGCAGCCCATAGCAAAGATGATGTTCGTCAGCGAGGGCCGTCAGCGCCTGCAGGGCCGCCCGACGGTTGGCGTACAGGCCATACAGATGATTCTGGTGGGAGAAATCAACCTCGCGGGCGTATACCACCCGAGGGCGAGTCTCTTCCAGCAGCAGGGAACAGAGCTGTTTATTACGCCGCAGGCGCTTATTAAACAGTGGCTGGCGTTCTTTAATAAGCTGCGCCTCCAGCAGAAGCGCGCCCAGTTCTCCTGCCGTACGCTGCCAGCTGATGCTTCGTGCCTGACGGAGCATGGCCGCCTCTTCAGGCGTGCGCAGATGCGACAGCACCCGGCTGCGAATATTGATGCTTTTACCGATATACAGCGGGAGGGTATCGCTTTCGCCGTGAAACAGATAGACGCCCGGCAGCTTAGGCAGTGCCTCCAGCCAGGGGCGTAGGTGTTCGGGATATTCATAGATAGCCGCCGCGTCAAATTCCAGACGCGGGGCAGATTGTCTTCTGACCACGCGGGCTCCTGGTGCTGGTTATTTATCCAGTATAGCAGGGCGTTCAGAGAGCGAAAAGTGCAAATAATAACCCCGGCGCTGGCCGGGGTCAGAGAAAGGCGAGGGAAAACGTTACTTTTTCCAGAAGTCGTCAAAGACGGTAATCGGCGTGCGGCGTTTATGCTCGGTTTTCAGATACCAGCCTTCGATGATTTTGGCGGTTTTCTCATCCAGCGTTTTGCCTTCCAGATAGTCATCAATGTTCTCATAGGTCACGCCCAGCGCGACTTCATCAGGCAGAGACGGGCGATCGTCTTCCAGGTCAGCGGTCGGCAGCTTCTTATACAGGTGCTCCGGGCAACCTAACTGCGCCAGCAGCTGTTTACCCTGACGCTTATTGAGACGGAAGATAGGATTGATATCCGTACCGCCGTCCCCGTACTTGGTAAAGAAGCCGGTAATCGCCTCGGCCGCATGGTCAGTCCCGACAACGACACCGTGGGTCATCCCGGCAATGCTGTACTGAGCTTTCATGCGTTCGCGGGCTTTCTCATTGCCGCGAACAAAGTCGCTAAGTTCAATACCTGCTTCACGCAGCGCCTGCTCGCTGGCCAGCACTGCGCCTTTAATATTCACCGTCAGCACCCGATCCGGCTGAATGAAGGCGATAGCATCCTGGCAGTCCTGCTCATCCGCCTGGACGCCGTAGGGCAGGCGTACCGCAATAAACTGCAGTTTCTCATCGCCGGTTTCGGCACGCAATTCATTGATAGCCTGCTGACAGAGCTTGCCTGTCAGGGTGGAATCCTGGCCGCCGCTGATTCCCAGAACCAGTGACGTAATAAACGGGTAGGTCTGCAGGTATGATTTCAAAAAGTCCACGCTGCGGCGAATTTCACCCTCAGCATCGATCTCGGGCTTTGCGCCCAGCGCCTGAATAATCTCTTGTTGTAGCGTCATCGCGCCCTCCGGAAAGTGAATCTGTTTGGCTGCCAGTAGGGGTTAAAGCTACCTCTTTGCCAGGAAAACGACAAGGATCACAGAATTGACTGGTGTAAAAGAAAGCAATCAAGGACATAGGTTTTTTTTATTAGAAAGATCTTAAATTTACGCCTTTTGCACCTTCGGCTTGAAAAATAACGGTATTTATTCCAGGCTTATTAACACGCAGAATAAAAGAGGATGGAATATGAACAAGAATTTAGTTGGATTTCTGGGCGCAGCAGCAGTTTTAACTATGCTGGCAGGCTGTACGGCTTACGACCGTACCGCCGATCAGTTCACTCAACCGGTCGTCAAAGATGTCAAAAAAGGGATGACCCGGTCACAGGTTCTGCAGATAGCGGGCAAACCGTCATCTGAGGTTACCATGATCCACGCACGCGGAACCTGCCAGACCTATATCCTGGGTCAACGGGATGGTAAAATTGAGACCTACTTTGTTGCGCTTGATGAGACCGGTCGCGTAATGAACTCCGGCTACCAGACCTGTGCTGAGTACGATACTGACCCACGCAACAGCAAGTAATGCAACATACTGAGCACTACGAAAGCCCGACCACCGGTCGGGCTTTTTTATGACCACTGATGCTTATTTAATTGCGCGAATTATTTAGGGGAAATGTGAAGGTAGTCAAAACGCGAGGTCAATGAGAGACAATTTTGATTAACCAGGAATTATCCAGGTGCCGAACGATGCCGTATACTCAATGCATAAACAATACTAATTGAATGACTGCATGTCTTACCCGGCTTTCAGACATAAGAAGATGCTGAAGCCGCCAGGTCTTACAAATTGAGGAAGCGTTCATGGAAAAGAAACACATCTATTTATTTTGCTCCGCTGGAATGTCCACTTCGCTGCTGGTGTCTAAAATGCGCGCACAGGCAGAGAAATATGAAGTACCGGTCATCATTGAAGCCTATCCGGAAACTCTCGCCGGAGAAAAAGGCCCTGAAGCCGACGTCGTATTATTAGGCCCACAAATTGCGTATATGCTTCCCGAAATTCAGCGGCTGTTGTCAAATAAGCCGGTGGAAGTTATCGACTCTGCGCTGTACGGTAAAGTCGATGGTTTAGGTGTACTGAAAGCGGCCGTTGCGGCCATTAAGAAAGCTGCTGCACAATAATTTAATTTTAAAACTCGATATCCTTTTGGTATTCGGTAGCACGAAGCTGTGACGGTATTTTTCTGATTTACCGGAATAGCAAAGGTGAGAGTTTATTTTCCCGTCAAAGAGTAATTTCATACATCTATGCCGTAATGATTCAATTACGGCTTTAAAGGGTATTTGATATGAGTAAAGTGATTGACTCGCTTGAAAAGGTACTCCTTCCTTTTGCAGTTAAAATAGGAAAACAACCGCACATCAATGCGATTAAAAACGGCTTTATTAAATTAATGCCGTTGACCCTCGCAGGGGCCATGTTTGTATTAATCAACAACGTATTCCTGAGCTTTGGTGAAGGTTCTTTCTTCTATTCAATGGGTATTCGCCTGGATGGCTCAACCATTGAAACGTTAAACGGCTTTAAGGCTATCGGCGGTAACGTTTATAACGGGACGTTAGGCATTATGTCGTTGATGGCGCCGTTCTTTATCGGTATGGCGTTGGCGGAAGAACGTAAGGTCGATCCGCTGGCGGCGGGGTTATTATCGGTCGCGGCCTTTATGACCGTCACACCTTACAGCGTGGGCGAGGCCTATGCGGTCGGCGCAAACTGGCTGGGTGGGGCAAATATTATCTCGGGCATGATCATTGGCCTGGTTGTCGCAGAAATGTTTACTTTTGTTATCCGTCGCAACTGGGTCATCACCCTGCCGGATAGCGTACCGTCATCGGTATCGCGCTCATTCTCGGCGCTGATCCCAGGCTTCCTGATTCTGTCCGTATTCGGCATTATCTCCTGGATGCTGGCTAACCACGGCAGCAACTTCCACCAGATAATCATGGACTCTATCTCCAAACCGCTGGCGTCGATGGGCAGCGTGGTGGGCTGGGCTTACGTCATCTTCAACTCCCTGCTGTGGTTCTTTGGTGTACATGGTTCTCTGGCGCTGACCGCGCTGGACAACGGCATCATGACCCCGTGGGCTCTGGAAAACATCGCGCTGTACAACCAGTATGGTTCCGTTGAAGCCGCTATTGCGGCGGGTAAAGAGTTCCACTTCTGGGCCAAGCCGATGCTGGATTCCTACATCCTGCTGGGTGGCTCTGGGGCAACGCTGGGTCTGATTATCGCTATCTTCATCGGCTCACGCCGTGCGGATCACCGTCAGGTAGCAAAACTGGCGCTGCCGTCAGGCATCTTCCAGATTAACGAGCCGATTCTGTTTGGTCTGCCGATTATTATGAACCCGGTGATGTTCATCCCGTTCGTACTGGTTCAGCCGATTCTGGCCGCAATTACGCTTGCCGCCTACTCGATGGGGATTATCCCACCGGTGACCAACCTGGCACCGTGGACTATGCCTACCGGCCTCGGTGCTTTCTTCAACAGTAACGGGAGTATCGCCGCACTCTGCGTGGCACTGTTCAACCTGGGTGTGTCGGTGCTGGTTTACCTGCCGTTCGTGGCGGTCTCCAACAAGGCGCAGGCGGTTATTGAAGAGCAGGAAAGCGAAGAAGATATCGCGAATGCGCTGAAATTCTGATGTCGAGCGGTACGGGAGCATTCCCGTACCGCCTGAGAAATGAGGGAATACTATGTTTGATCTGGACAATATCGAAGCGGTTGATGTACCTGAGAATGACCTCGAAGAGGTTGTGATGGGGCTGATTATCAACTCCGGTCAGGCCCGCAGCCTGGCCTATGCGGCACTTAAGCAGGCTAAGCAGGGCGATTTCGCCGCAGCAAAAAACATGATGGAACAGTCTCGAATGGCGCTGAGCGAAGCGCATCGCGTACAGACTCAGCTCATTGAAAGCGATGAAGGCGAAGGCAAAATGAAGGTTAGCCTGGTGCTGGTTCATGCGCAGGATCATTTGATGACCTCAATGCTGGCGCGAGAACTGGTTGCCGAATTGATTGAGCTGCACGAGAAGGTACAATAGGCCATCTACACGATGAGGCAGCCAAAGATGATAACCACTGAAATCAGTACCGCACGGGAACAGCAGCTTTTCAACGGGAAAAATTTCCATGTGGTTATCTACAACAAAACGGAAAGCGTAAGCGGGCTTCACCAGCATGATTATTACGAGTACACCATCGTTTTAACCGGGCGCTATTATCAGGAAATTAATGGCAAACGGGTGCTGCTGGAGCGCGGGGATTTTGTCTTTATCCCGATGGGGTCGCATCACCAAAGTTTTTATGCTTTCGGCGCGACCCGCATTCTTAACGTCGGCATCAGCAAGAGTTTCTTTGAGAAACACTATCTGCCGCTGCTGCCGTTTGGTCTGGTGGCTTCACAGGTCTACGCGGTAAAAAGTACCTTTCTCAGCTACATCGAGTCGGTTATCGCTTCGCTGAATTTTCGCGAAACTGAATTTGACGAATTTATTGAACTGGTCTCGTTTTATACCATTAACCGTTTACGGCATTATCGCGAGGAGCCGGTGCAGGATGTTATTCCGCAATGGCTGAAAAATACCGTCGAGGATATGCACGATAAGCTGAAATTTGGCGAAGGTGCGCTGGAGCATATGGTTGAGCTCTCCGGGAAAACGCAGGAGTATTTAACCCGGGCAACCCAACGCTATTATGGTAAAACGCCGATGCAGATTATTAATGATATTCGCATCAACTTTGCTAAAAAACAGCTGGAGATCACCAACTACTCGGTGACCGATATTGCCTACGAATCGGGGTACAGCAGCCCAAGTTTGTTTATTAAAACATTCAAGAAGCTCACCTCATTTACGCCAAGCAATTATCGAAAACAACTGACCAGTATTAATTAACCGGAGCGGATTGTTCCGCACCAGGAAATATTCAAGTTAACTTTCCGTATCTATGCGGAGGGTGGGCTACGTGCAACTCGTGGTGCCACAAGGGAGAATATAATGAGCCAGAAATTAAAAGTTGTCACTATCGGCGGCGGCAGCAGCTATACCCCTGAATTACTGGAAGGGTTCCTGAAGCGTTATCACGAACTGCCGGTAACGGAGCTGTGGCTGGTTGATGTCGAGGAAGGGCAGGAGAAGCTCGATATTATCCATGCGCTGTGCCAGCGGATGGTGGAAAAAGCGGGCGTGCCGATGAAAGTCTACAAAACGCTGGACCGCCGCGCCGCGCTGGAAGGCGCCAGCTTTGTGACGACTCAGCTGCGGGTTGGCCAGCTGAAAGCGCGTGAAAAAGACGAACGTATTCCTCTCAGCCACGGCTATCTTGGTCAGGAGACTAACGGCGCTGGTGGCCTGTTTAAAGGTTTGCGCACCATTCCGGTGATTTTTGATATCGTCAAGGACGTACAGGAAATCTGCCCGGATGCGTGGATTATCAACTTTACCAACCCGGCCGGGATGGTGACCGAAGCCGTATATCGTCACACCGGTTTCAAGCGCTTTATCGGCGTCTGCAACATCCCGATCGGCATGAAAATGTTCATCACCGACGTGCTACAGTTGAGTCCGAGCGATGAGCTTTCTATTGATCTGTTTGGTCTGAACCACCTGGTCTTCGTCCGCGATGTGCTGGTGAATGGCAAATCGCGCTTCGACGAACTGCTGGACGGCGTTGCCTCCGGCACGCTGAGCGCCAACTCGGTGAAAAATATCTTCGACTTGCCGTTCAGCGAAGGGCTGATCCGCTCTCTGCGCCTGATTCCGTGCTCATATCTGCTGTATTACTTCAAGCCAAAAGAGATGCTGGCTATTGAAATGGGCGAGTACTATAAGGGCGGCGCCCGTGCTCAGGTGGTGCAGAAGGTGGAGAAACAGCTGTTTGAGCTGTATAAGAATCCGGATCTGAATGTGAAGCCGAAAGAGCTGGAGCTGCGCGGCGGCGCCTATTACTCCGATGCGGCCTGTGAAGTGATCAATGCTATCTACAATGATAAGCAAACCGAGCACTACGTCAACATCCCACATCATGGCCACATAGATAATATCCCGGCGGACTGGGCGGTCGAAATGACCTGCACGCTCGGAAGTGAAGGGGCGACGCCGACGCCGCGTATCACCCATTTCGATGAGAAAGTACTTGGGCTGATTTATACCATCAAAGGGTTTGAAGTGGCGGCGAGCCAGGCGGCAATCAGCGGTGAACTGAATGACGTGCTGCTGGCACTCAACCTGAGCCCGCTGATTCACTCAGACCGCGATGCGGAACTGCTGGCGCGCGAGATGATCCTTGCGCACGAAAAATGGCTGCCAAACTTTGCAGCAACAATCGAGAAACTAAAACAGTAACGGGAGCGGCTGATGGAACGCGTGTTAATCGTTAATGCCGACGATTTTGGCCTGAGCAAAGGCCAGAACTACGGCATTATTGAAGCCTGCAAAAATGGACTTGTCACCTCCACGACGGCGTTGGTTAACGGGGCGGCGATTAGCCACGCGGCCCAGCTAAGCCGCAGCGTACCGGAGCTGGGCGTCGGGATGCATTTTGTCCTGACGCTGGGTGAGCCTTTATCGGCTATGCCGGGCCTGACCCGTGAAGGGCGCTTAGGTAAGTGGATTTGGCAGATGGCGGAAGAAGATAGCCTGCCGCTGGATGAAATCGCGCATGAGCTGGAGTGTCAGTATCGCCGGTTTATCGAGCTGTTTGGCTGCGAACCGACGCATATCGACAGCCATCACCACGTGCATATGATCGCTCAGATCTATCCCGTAGTCGCCGCATTTGCGCGTGAAAAAGGGGTGGCTATGCGCATTGACCGCCAGCTCGCTGAGCGTGATGGCCTGGCACAGGATGCCGCACGCAGCAGCGACGGCTTTACCAGTGAGTTCTACGGCGAGGCGATATCTGAGGCGTTGTTTTTGCACACTCTGGATGCGTCCATTCAGCGGGAGGAGTCATCTCTGGAAGTGATGTGCCACCCGGCATTTGTCGACAATACCATTATGGGTAGTGCCTATTGTTATCCGCGGCTGGCCGAGCTGGATGTTCTGACCTCGGAATCCCTGAAGTATGCGGTGGCCGAGCGCGGATATCGGTTAGGAACCTACCGCGACGTTTAAAGAAAGAGCTAAGGGGAAGCGCGATGCTTCCCCTTGATTTCGCCCGTTATCCTGACAACGCTATACCTCACATCCGGGCACGAAGATACACGTAAGGGGCGACGAAAGGGGATGCAATCAGCTATGATAGCTTTTTCTGTCTCCCGCTTTGTTTAGTGAATCTATCGGTTATGAAAACACTTCGCCAACAAAATCGCCCTGTCATTAGCTACGTGCCTCGGGTGGAACCAGCCCCGCCGGAACACGCCGTCAAAATGGACGGTTTTCGCGATGTGTGGATGCTGCGGGGCAAATATGTCGCCTTCGTTTTAATGGGCGAGCATGTTCGACGTTCACCAACGTTCAGCGTGCCAGAGTCGGCGCAGCGTTGGGCCATGCAAACGCGACAGGAAGGCGAAATCACCTCCTGAAATGTCGTCAGCAATAAAAAAACCGCAGAGAGTTCTCTGCGGTTTTTTTATTGCCCGTCGGCAGCCTGCTTTCAGGCGAGGTTCCCGGCACCGACTGCGCCTGGCCGGCACCGAGGCTTAGCGATGTGCCAGTTCGGCGTCTTCTTCGCTCTCAAGAATGGTTTTGTCGGTCTGGCGCAGCCACTGGCTGGTCAGGGTGCCGGCGGTCATTGAGCCGTTCACGTTCAGTGCGGTACGGCCCATATCGATCAGCGGTTCAACGGAGATCAGCAGGGCGACCAGCGTGACCGGCAGGCCCATTGCCGGCAGAACGATCAGTGCCGCAAATGTCGCACCACCGCCAACGCCTGCTACGCCTGCAGAACTGACGGTTACGATACCAACCAGAGTGGCGATCCACAGCGGGTCAAGCGGGTTGATACCAACGGTCGGTGCCACCATTACGGCCAACATCGCCGGGTAGAGACCGGCACAGCCGTTCTGACCGATAGTCGCGCCAAAAGAGGCCGAGAAGCTGGCGATGGATTCCGGTACGCCCAGGCGGCGGGTTTGCGCTTCAACGTTCAGGGGAATCGACGCGGCGCTGGAACGGCTGGTGAAGGCGAAAGTCAGCACCGGCCACACCTTACGGAAGTATTTCAGCGGGCTTACGCCGTTAATGGCCAGCAGCAGACCGTGAACCACAAACATAATACCCAGACCAAGGTAGGACGCAACCACGAAGCTACCGAGCTTGATAATGTCCTGCAGGTTGGAACCGGCCACGACTTTCGTCATTAGCGCCAGTACACCGTAAGGCGTTAACTGCATAACCAGGCGTACCAGCTTCATCACCCAACCCTGCAGGGTGTCGATCGCCGTCAGAACGCGCTGACCCTTTTCAACGTCATCTTTCAGCAGCTTCAGCGCCGCAACACCGAGGAACGCGGAAAAGATAACGATGCTGATGATCGAGGTCGGATTCGCACCGGTCA
Organism: Klebsiella sp. I138; assembly: GCF_051131765.1. Taxonomy (NCBI): domain Bacteria; kingdom Pseudomonadati; phylum Pseudomonadota; class Gammaproteobacteria; order Enterobacterales; family Enterobacteriaceae; genus Klebsiella; species Klebsiella sp. I138. Next base: position 1,806,693 of record NZ_CP180447.1, on the reverse strand, counting down.
GGTCCGCAAACGGGTTTTTCGGAACGAAGGAGAGGATCAGCTGTGGAACGCTCAGGTCAGCGACTTTACCGACGTAGTTGCTCTGAATCGCGTTCAGACGCGCGGTTTCCGCGCTGCCCTGCACCAGACCTTCAGCGGTCAGGCCGAACAGATTGGTCACCAGCACGCCGACCAGCGCCGCAATCAGTGTGGTGAACAGCAGGGTACCGATACTCAGAAAGCTAATTTTCCCCAGCTGCGATGCATTGTGCAGGCGTGCAACCGCGCTCAGAATTGAGGCGAAAACCAGCGGCATCACGATCATCTGCAGCAGCTGGACGTAGCCATTACCGACGATGTTGAACCATTGAATGGAGTCTTTCAGCACCTGGCTGTCGGAACCGTAAATCAACTGCAGCGCCAGGCCGAATACCACGCCGATGACCAGACCGACCAGCACTTTTTTGGCGAGGCTCCACTGTTTGTGGCGAGTTTGCCCCAGCGCAAACAGCAAAACCGCGAACACGATAACGTTCGCTATTAATGGAAAGTTCATCCCCGTTCTCCTGATATGTTTTTATCTGGCTGGTCTGTTACCAGCTCTAATGGCGCAAGGTTAGCAGAAGAGGAATTCATTACTTATATTCAAATGGAATGGATTATAACTATTTTGTTTATTTCGCCTGTTTATCGTCCGGTCTGGTGACTAATAAAACGATTAAAGGTGATCTGCAGGGAATTAATCATCCCCGAAGACCAGCGCACGGCGCTATTCTCGGCGAAAGTTTGCGGCATCCACACGGCATAGACGAACAGCGCCATACAGAGCGCCCGCTCCAACTGATTACCTTTACGCGGCGCGAGGATCGGCAGGCGAAAGCGCCAGCGACAGGGCCAAAGCAGGGGGACGCCGGCCGGAGTGAGCATATCGGCAAGAATATGGCTGAGGTAGCCAAGCACCAGCCCCTGTACGGCATCGGCGGGCACGAACCAGCTTTCCGGCACTTTCAGATAAAACAGCGTGATGGCACCAAACACCGCCAGCAGGCTATGGGTGAACCCGCGGTGGCCAAAGGCGCGGGCGACCGGTTTTGATATCCAGCTGAGCCGCTGGCCGAGGAATGACTTCGGATGATCGATATCCGGCAGCAGGCAGGTCAGCACCGCGGAGGGGACAATATGCCACCAGTCACCCTGTGCCAGTACGGGGGTTAATTCCGCATTTTTGGCAAATACTGCACAGGCAATAGAAAAGAAGAGATGGCCTTCCGCCGTCATGATAAAAACCCTAAACTGTCAATTCATACAGTATAGGGTTTTTATACAGTGTGCGAAAGAGGTGACGGTGTAACTCTTTGTCACAAAATTATCAACGTGCCAGCCAGCCACCGTCAACCGCAAGCGTATATCCATTGACATAATCCGCGGCCTTTGACGCCAGGAACACGACCGGGCCCTGTAAATCATCCGGGACGCCCCAGCGTCCGGCCGGGATACGGTCGAGGATCTCTTTACTGCGTTCGGCATCATCGCGCAGTTGCCGGGTATTATCGGTGGCCATATAGCCCGGGGCGATAGCATTCACATTGATATTCTGCCCGGCCCATTCGTTAGCCATCAGGCGAGTCAACCCGAGCACGCCGCTCTTGGAGGCGGTATAAGAGGGGACGCGAATACCTCCCTGGAACGAGAGCATCGAAGCGATGTTGATAATTTTCCCACCGTCGCCTTGCTGAATAAATTGCCTGGCGACCGCCTGAGACAAAAAGAACACCGACTTGAGATTGAGGTTGAGGACGTCGTCCCACTCTTTTTCTGTAAACGCGAGGGCATCGGCACGGCGGATTGTCCCGGCGTTATTCACCAGAATATCCACCCGGCCCATTGCGGAGACGGCGCTGGTGACAATGTCGGCGATCGCCTCCTGACGGCTGAGATCGGCCTGAATAGCGGTAAACCGACGCCCCAGCGCCAGAACCTTTTCAGCCGTTTCGTGCGGAACCTTACGATTGACACCGACGATATCGCAGCCGGCCCTGGCAAGGCCCAGCGTCATTCCCTGGCCCAAACCGGTGTCACATCCCGTCACGATGGCGACCTTACCCGTCAGGTCGAAGGCGTTAAGTACCATATGCACCTCTGTATGCTGTTTCAGGCGTAAAACCACGCCGTTTTTTCAAGCATAGAGGGTGAAGAGCGGAAATACAATTAAAATTGAAACGCTGTTTTATTTTTGTGATGAGACGACAATCGCCCTCTCATCACAGGGGAAACCTAGCCGCAGAGATCGGCTTCGGTGAGTGACGCCAGCGTCGTCAGCTTAACGTCTGCCAGCACAAAACGCGGGTCGTGACGGTTTTCCTCCGCCGGAACGACGATCGAACGCATGCGGGCGGCCTTACTGGCTATCATGCCGTTAACGGAATCTTCCAGCGCAACGCAGGCCATTGGGTCAACCCCCAGACTGGCTGCGCAGTTGAGATAAACCTGAGGATGGGGTTTGCTGTACGGCAGCGATTCGGCAGAGGCCAGAGCGTCAAACTGCTCGCGCAGCTCAAACATGGTGAGGACCTTTTCCAGCATCCGCAGCGGCGAGGCCGAGGCCAGACCGACCTTCAACCCTTGCGCTTTGCACAACGCAACGGCTTCTCTTACGCCGGGTAGCAGAGGGCGGGAGGCTTCAACCAGCTGAATCGCGCGGCTGATGATGCGCGCGGTTACCTCTGCACGGTCCGGACCTTCCCAGGGCTGCTGGGCGAACCACAAATCCACCACTAAATCGATGCGCAGCCCCAGCATATCGGGCAGTTCATCGCGGCGGCTGATATCTACTCCGAGGCTTTCTATTACCTCCAGCTCCGCCTGATCCCATAGCGGCTCAGAATCAATCAGTAATCCATCCATATCGAAAATAGCGGCATGAATTTGTCGCCTGGCTGACATAAGTCCTTCTCCTGTAGCGTAAGTAGATAACGAATTTGTCCTCATGGTATATCATACCGCGCATTATTGGGCGAAATTCGCCGGTGAGGGTAGACTTAGACAGTGATTAAGGCGTCTTAAACAAGGGGAATCCATGACGTATCAACAAGCTGGACGCATTGCAGTGCTTAAACGTATTTTAGGGTGGGTCATTTTTATACCTGCGGTGCTTTCAACGCTGATTTCCGTACTGAAATTCATGTACGAACACAGTGAAAAAAAACCGGGCATTGATGCAGTTCTGATGGATTTTGCGCATGTCATGATTGAAATGATGCGTTTTAATACGCCGTTCCTGAACTTTTTCTGGTACAACTCGCCGCTGCCAGACTTTAAACACAGCCTGAATATTGGTTTCTGGATTATCTATGTCCTGGTGTTTGTCGGCATGGCGCTGCAGGCGTCAGGCGCGCGCATGAGTCGCCAGGCGAAATTCCTGCGCGAAGGCGTGGAGGATCAGCTGATTCTGGAGCTGGCCAAAGGGCCGGAAGGGCTAACGCGCGAGCAAATTGCTGAACGCATCGTGGTGCCTCGTCATACCATTCTGGTGCAGTATTTCCCGCTGTACATCCTGCCGGTTGTCATGATTGTTCTCGGCTATATCTTCTTCTCGCTGCTCGGTTTCCTGTAGAAAAGTGGCCCGGCACGCCGGGCACTTTTTTACTCGCCAGGTATTGCGCGAGGCTTACCTTGATTGTCGACTGCAACGTAGATAAACAGCGCTTCTGTGGCTTTATAACGTTGGCCAATCGGCTCAGACGACACCTTCTTCACCCAGACTTCGATATTAATGGTGATGGACGTATTGCCGCGTTTCACGCAGCGTGCGTAGCAGCACACCACGTCACCCACGGCCACCGGCCGTAAAAAGGTCATTCCGTCAACGCGCACGGTCACCACGCGACCTTGCGCAATCTCTTTGGCCATAATCGCGCCGCCGATATCCATCTGCGACATCAACCAGCCGCCAAAAATATCGCCATTGGCGTTCGTATCCGCCGGCATTGCCAGGGTGCGTAAAACCATTTCGCCCTTCGGGGTGAGATCTGTTGTTGTCATTCTGTACTCTGTGCTGGTCAAAGAAGATCAGCGCGATGCTACTATGAAAATGGCAGGGAGAAAACAGGGGAATACGCCCGCGGCTGCGGGCGTGGTCATCAGAAGGAGAGCGTAACGCCAGCGTAATACGCGCGACCGGGTTCGTTATAGGTCGAAGCGCCTGCGTTTTCACGATAAATTTGCTTATCAAACAGGTTGCTGATGCCGGCGTTCAGGCGAAGATCTTTCAACAACTGGTAGTTTGCGCCAACACCGACAACGGAATAGGCTCCAATTTCATTGGTGGCGAGCGCGCCGGTTTCGTTGCGGATTTCCGCATACTGTCGCGGTTTCTGCCGGCCGTACATGGTCCAGTTTACGTTAGCTGAAAGCTTGCTGTTAACCTGCCAGTCCAGCATGGTGTTGATGGTGTACTTCGGGATAACCGACAGGGGATTTCCGGTATCTTTGCTCTCGGATTTGATCATATAGGTCGCATTGGTGCGCCAGTCGAGAGTATCCACTACGAGGGGGATGAGCAGCGTGCCTTCCAGTCCTTCGACAACCGCTTTCCCGCCGTTCTGCCATTGCAGAATATTGTTGCCGCTGGAGGTATAGCCCAGAACGTCGGTACCGGAGACGATTTTGTTTTTATAATCGTTGCGGAACCATGTAATACCCGCGTTATAGCCGCTGAAGTTGAACTCAAGGCCAAGCTCTTTATTGATGCTGATTTCCGGGTCGAGGTCCGGGTTGCCGAGCAGGTAGCAGCTGCCGTTGCTAATGGTATTCGGGCAGCCGTTGCCGCGGGTAGACAGCAGATAGCCTTCGCTGGACTGATACAGGTTAGGGGCTTTGAAGACCCGCGCAATACCGGCTTTGACTTTGAACATCTCGCCAAGCTCCTGCGCCAGGTTCAGGCTTGGGCTCCAGTTACTGCCAAACTCGTTGTGGTAGTCAAAACGCAGGCCGGGGATGATATGGGTGCCCGGCGTGGCTTCAATATTATCTTCCAGATAGAGGCCGGTGAGGGTGGCGCTGTTCGTGGTGCTGCGCTGAGAGGCATCGCCTGACGTTCCGGGAATAGTCTCGCCGCTGACGTTGGTTGCCTGCATGGAAGCCGGATCGTTCAGTTCATCGTGGTTCCATTCCATACCAAGGGTCAGGGTCTGATCGACCAGCCAGTTGAACGGGAGATTCAGCTCGCCGGTTGAACGCCAGGATTCGAGGCGGCTGGTGGCGTACTCATCGCTGTTGATCATCCCTTCTACGCGCCCGGTGGAACCTTCCTGCAGGCGGGTGTTATTGGTTTTCTCGTAATAGACGCCGGCTTTGGACTGGCCCCAGTCCCAGATGCCGTTGTAGGTCAGCCCCCAGGACTGGCGATACAGGCGGTTTGTTTCATGGCCATACAGCTCGCTGACCAGACCGTCAGGGCTGAGGTTGCCATTGCTGTATTGAGTATCGCCGGCGTAAATATTGCCCTGGCGACTGTAGGCGTAGCTAAAATCAATAATCTGCTGCGGCGTCACCTTCCACGACAGCAGGGCGTTAATGTCCTTATTACGCACGCCTTCACGCCCCGCGGCGTACGAGCCATTTTGCGCATGGTTGATATCCCAGGCGTCAGCATCGGTTTTATTGATGTTTCCGTACAGGCGCATGGTCAGTGCATCGCCGGCCAGCGGTCCGTTAAGGCTAAAGTTAGCGCGGTTGGTGGCGCCTTCTTTGTTGTTTTCCGGCTGGTTGGTGTAAAACGACAGTGAGCCATGCCAGTCATTGGTGGGGCGTTTGGTGATGATATTGACCACGCCGCCGGCCGCACCGGAGCCGTAGCGCGCCGCCGCCGGGCCGCGCAGAACTTCAATACGTTCGACCATTTCCGGCGGGACCCAGTTGCTGTCTCCGCGGGTGTCGCGTTCGCCGCGCCAGCTATAGCGCACCGAGTTGCGGGAGGTTACCGGAACGCCATCGATCAGGATTAGGGTGTTCTCCGGCCCCATCCCGCGAATATCGATCTGCCGGTTGTTGCCGCGGCTGCCGCTTGCGCTGTTGCCGGTTAAGTTGACGCCGGGCATTTTACGAATGATTTCCGACAGATCGTTAACCGGCGGATCTCGGGCAATATCTTCAGCGGTGATGATGGATACCCCCGGCTGCTGCTTAAGTACTTCTTCAGCCGTGCTGTGTACCACCATGGTTTCGGTATCTCGCTCCATTTCCTCAGCACAGGCATCGGGCGTCAGAAAGCCAGCAAATGCCAGAGCGAGCGGCGTAATGGCATAATAGTTCTGCGGTCTCATTGTAAATATCCATATCAAATCGTTAAAAATTGAGACTGCGAATATCAATGATAATCATTATCATTACAACGCGTATGAATGAATCTCCATGAAATCCTCACAATTGGCGCAATTTTTCCGGGTTATAGCAGAAAGCGTGAATAAACAGGCAGGGTTGACGGGGCAACAAGGCACGAATGTCTGCGCCGCGCGGTAAGCGGCGCAGGATGAGCGGTTATCCCGCGCGATGTTTTTCTTCTTTTGTTACTGGCGCGGTGGGTTCCTGACGCCGATTCCAGGCCGGAAGTTCAGCCAGCCGAATACCGGTCGGGACGTCACGGTGTTTCAGGCCGGCAATGCGCTGAGCCCGATAGATTCCCGTATAGCCAGACACCAGATATGCCACCACGCAGGCCAGCGCGGCATATGCCCCGATCCCGGCACCAAACAACTCGATGGCCATCAGCATAGAGGCCACGGGAGTATTGGCCGCTCCGGCAAAGAGAGCAACAAAGCCGATACCCGCGAGGAATCCTACCGGCAGGTGCATCAGCGGTGCTAGCGTATTGCCGAGCGTTGCGCCGATGTAGAACAGCGGCGTCACTTCTCCGCCTTTAAAACCACTACCCAGTGAGAGGACGGTAAAGGCCAGCTTGCCAAAAAAATCCCACGGCGCCAGCGGATGCTGAAACGCATCGCTGATAACCGGGATCCCCAGCCCGATATAGCGTTCGCCATGCAGGAAAAAGACGGCTGTCGCCACGACCAGTCCGCCAATAAACGGCCTGAGAGGGGCGTAGCGCAGCCATTTTTTCATAAAACCGCTCAGCAGATGAGTCATATCGGCGAAGACGCGGGCGGCCAGGCCAAAACAGCATCCGGCGAGGATCACGGCAAACAGTGTCCAGGCTGAAAGGGGGGGAATGGACGCGACCAGGTAGTGGGTATGCTGTACGCCCCACATCAGTCCGACCTGGTCTGCCACAATGGCGGCAAACAGGCAGGGCAGAATGCCGTGGTAGTCCATCCGCCCGATGGCCAGCACTTCCAGAGCGAACAATGCCCCGGCGAGGGGGGTGCCAAACACGGAGGAAAAACCCGCGCTGATCCCGGTCATCAACACGATACGCCGTCCGCTATCGTTAAGACGCAGAATGGTGGTGAATTGATCGGCGATCGAAGCGCCCATCTGTACCGCCGTTCCTTCCCGGCCAACCGATGCGCCAAAAAGATGAGAGATGACCGTACTGATAAAGACCAGCGGCGCCATCCGCAGCGGGATCACCCGCGCGGGGCGGTGGATCTCTTCCAGAATCAGGTTGTTACCGGCCTCGACGGCGGCGCCGTAGTGGAGGTAAACCCAGCCGACGGTAAAACCAGCGACGGGCAACAGCCAGATCATCCAGGGATGGCTTTCCCGGGTGGCGGTGGCCCACTCAAGGGAGAAAAGGAAAGCGGCGGATGCGCTCCCTGCCAGAACGGCAATAATAAAGGCGATAAAAAGCCACTGTCCGAGGAACAAGAGCGTCGCGGGGTGAGAAGGACGAAGTGATCGCATGAACGAATCCTTAGAGGGTTGACCATCCCGGACGCGTTGTATGCACGGCAGATACGCCTGCTCATTCCCGGTCCGGGAATAAAAAGCAGGCATCATTAGCCACATGGCGGTTCAAGGGGGAATGCCATCCCCTGTGGCGCTTATATTACAAGGTGAAACGCGTCAGCTGAAGTTTTTTCTGCGGTCGGGAAACGGCAACGTGGCGCGCAGGTTGCGAAAAAAGGCGCGAAAACGGCAAATAACAATCGAGAGGAAAATTGCGGAAGAGTCGCAAGGGAAGAAAAGGGAAAAGAGAGCCGGGCAGGCGGCTCTCCCACAAATTAGTGGTTATCGTCCTGCGGCATATGACGGTAGATATACACGCCGCTTAACAGCGTGAAGACCAGCGTCAGCGCAGTCAGACCAAAGACCTTGAAGTTGACCCAGATATTCTGCGGCAACCAGAATGCGATGTAGATATTGGCCAGGCCGCAGAGAATGAAAAACAGCGCCCAGGCGAGGTTCAGGCGCGACCAGACCTGTTGTGGCAGAGTCAGCTCTTTACCAAGCATGCGTTGAATTAATGGCTTTTTCATCACCCATTGGCTGAACAGCAAGGCGCCGGCAAACAGTGCGTAGATGACGGTGACCTTCCATTTTATAAACTCATCATTGTGGAAGAAAATGGTCAGGCCGCCAAATACGGCAACCAGCACAAAAGTAATCAGCGCCATTTTTTCGACTTTGCGATAGCGCACCCAAGTATAGATCAGCACGATGGCGGTGGCGATAATCAGCGCGGTGGTGGCGGCGTAGATATCATAGAGCTTGTAGAATGCGAAGAAGACTACCAGCGGTAAAAAATCCAGAAACTGCTTCATACATCGGACCCGTCGTTCAGATAGGGCCGGAACATTTCCGGCCAAGGTTAATTTAGTTGCGGATAAGCATATACAAGCGGAACAAATAGATCAGCAACAGCGCGGAAATCAGGTTGCTTATCGTATTGATAACCACTGCACCGACGTTCGGCGTCAGTACCGCGAAGCTGGATGCAAAGAGCAGTAGTAGCGTTTTCGCCAGCAGCCAACCAATAACCGCCGGGGCGACCAGACGCATATTAGCCCACACCAGGCGCATACTGCTGCGCATGGCGCTGAAAATCCCCATCTTATCCTGCACCAGCATAATCGGCGCGAAGGACAGCACGATCGCCAGCAACACGCCCGGAACCAGAACCAGCATCATGCCCATCTGCACCACAAATGTGGTGAACAGGATCAGCAGCAGTAGCTTAGGCAGCACGGGTGCCGAGGCGCCAATAGCGCGCAGTGCGCTGACTCGCTGCCCGGCGGAGACCAGCTGAATCATCAGCAGCACGCCACCGGCGAGAATGGCGTTACCTACCAATCCGGAGAAGGTGGATGCAGCCGACGCACGCAGCAGGATCTGCTGTTGTTCGGGGGTCATATTCTGTACCAGTTCGAACAACCCGGCGCTGCCCGCCAGATTATCGCCTTCGCTCAGAATTGAGAGCTGCTCTTCACTGGGTGAAAAAGCGTGGCCAAGGACTACCGTAATCAACGCACATAGCAACGCGATCAGCAAAATGGTGACGAACTGATTGCGGAAAAAATTTCCCGTGTCACGGTAGACGGTCTTCGCCGTGATAGACATGCACTCTCCTTGAGTATTGCAGGTGTTAACTAGCCGGCGATTGTACCGCAAATCCCCTCTGCGTAGCAGCCTCTGCTCTCATCAGGCTAAGTATATCTTTGTAAAGAGGGACCCGCGCGAAAGTGGTGACAGATTGCGCGTTTTGACGATCCCGGAAGGGGTTAACCCCGCGGACAACGCCAGGATGTTTCCCTGTGGCCATGAAAATTGATTTATCCAGGTGTGCTTCTATTACAGTGATTTACAAAAAATTAATCTGGATCAATAAATGTTACATCTCATGACTTAGTGTGATCCAGGTTGGATCAAAGGTAACTCATTATGGGTATATTCACCGCGCGAATAACCATAATGAGGAAGTGGATATGAAAAAGTTAGCAGCGGTTGGCATTATTTTGAGTACCCTTTCCGGCAGCGTCTGGGCGCATGAAGCCGGAGAGTTCTTTATACGTGCCGGTTCTGCTACCGTTCGGCCGACGGAAGGTTCTGATAACGTGTTAGGTAGCCTCGGCGGGTTTAACGTCAGCAATAACACCCAGCTGGGTCTGACCTTCACCTATATGGCGACGGAAAATATCGGCGTTGAACTGCTGGCGGCCACGCCTTTTCGCCATAAAGTGGGTACCGGCCCGACCGGAACCATCGCTACCGTCCATCAACTGCCGCCAACGCTGATGGCGCAATGGTACTTTGGCGATGCGCAGAGCAAAGTGCGCCCTTATGTAGGGGCAGGTATTAACTACACCACCTTCTTTAATGCTGACTTTAATGACACCGGTAAGAATGCAGGATTGAGCGATCTGAGTCTTAAGGACTCGTGGGGTGCGGCAGGCCAGGTGGGGCTGGATTACCTGATTAACCGCGACTGGTTGCTGAACATGTCCGTGTGGTACATGGATATCGACACCGACGTGAAATTCAAAGCCGGCGGCGTGGACCAGAAAGTCAGTACCCGTATCGACCCGTGGGTGTTTATGTTCTCTGCCGGCTACCGGTTCTGAGTCCTCTGTAAAACTGGTCATTATATGGCCAGTTTTTCCCTTGTTGACCAGTCATAACCCACCTGATCCCTTGCATTGCTAAACGCCACGGTAAGAATCCCTGGCTTCACTTGACCGCCTCTGCAGGATTGAAATCTACCGGAACCTCTCCGAGTTACTGAGCTTCCTTGAAAATGCCGATGACAACTTTTCTGAATATTTTACTCATTCTGTTATGTCCCTTTACCCAGAATAGAGAAAATATTTTTTACGCTAATTTGGTCCAATGGATGCATCCCTGAGTGTTCTTAAAAGACTTTAAGAGGGGAGGCTTTTGCTTCAATGTAATCAGTTTAATTTCCCCTCGTGGATATCGTTTTGTCGCTATCTCTTTTGCTATTAACTGACCGAGACGGAATTATCCTGGCTCGTTAATTCAGATAATTGAAGGTAGAAACAAGGCGGGTGCCTGAGACTTTCTGGTTCAGGCGTGAAACCGGCATCACTAAGGTCCCGTTAGTTAATCCCTTAACCAACGAGGCCCGTTCATGTATCTGACAGATCTGATTGTAGTCTTTTCAGAACAGCAACGACGTAGTGCAAACACGACTAGAATTTTTTATTTTTTAACTTTAGTAAATAGTCATAGACTATTTTTCGATTTTCTTTTCCTGAATAATAAAACTCTTTCAAGGGGCAAAGAATAGATACCTTATCTGCATCTTCCTCATTGAAAGGGTTTAAGGAGTCGGCGCTATAGTTCTCACCGCTTAAAGCTTTCATGCTAAATTTTTTTCCTGCATGTGGAGCATCTTTGGAGATATTTATTCCTATAAGGGTGAAGCCATTTACTGTTGAATAGGCTATGTACCACACCTTATTGGTATAAAGGAAGGATTGTTTTATTTTAAAGATATCATCAATGTCTAATTTTTTTGCAGTGTGTATTTTTTTTAAAGCCCTTGCTATGCACATTTTGACTATGTAAAAATCAATCAAGAGATTTAAAAGGATCACGCTGAAGAATAATATTATAAGTATTGATGATATAAAAAGGAATGCGTCACCAATATTGTCTGAGAAGGTTACATATACAATAGAACAGCTTAATACTATCCAGAATAAAAATATTAAAAATGCTTTCTTTTATATTTTGTGATTTAATAATTTTTATTACCACATAAATCAGAAAGATTAATATTATTGCGCCAAAAAAAAGCAATGAAAAATCTGGCATGTTGTTCCCTTACAGTTAGATTTATTCGTTGGTTAACATCATACAGTTGAAAATGGACTATTGTAAACTCAGGCGGATTTATTCTTATCACTAACCGAAGCCGGATGCTGCTGGTCGAAGCCTGAACAATAGTTGCTTGCTGAATGTGGATTTTTAGCACCCAATGGAAAAAAGATGACAACGAACATAATTAACCTTCCGCATCTTGCGGAGAGGGTCTTTGGCGTGTCGCGTGTCACGTCAAACGACACCGAGTTTGGCCACTACCGGTAAATAGCGCGTACAGCTGAACAGTGCGGGATGAACATCTGTTACCAGGACGAATTGACCGTATGGTGGATATCAGACAAATTTGAACAAATGTCGGCATTAATATTATTAATAGGGTAAGCGATAGTCTTTTCATAACTCTATGCGGCATTCCGAATTTACCACCGATGCAATAGAGCATTTTAATTCAAGGTTTACCTGAAACACATATAGTTATTCAACACCACTTGATGTTCCTCCGGGTCTTCCCTGTGAGCTGTGCGCGCGTATGGTCTGCCGTCCGAAGCGCGCAATATTGATAATAATCAATTATTTTGTCAGAATGGCGGCTGTGTATTCAAAAAAATTGATTTTATAACGGACGATATGACACAGGGATTCTAAGGGCGAAATGAGATATATCTTTGCATTATTGTTGAGCGCTACGGTATCAGGTTGTACGGCAGGTGACTGGGTTGATGCCGCAGGCGGCCTGATGCAAGCGACAGATAAATACGAGAAAGACGCCAGATCCGAGCGGATTAAAGCGGCGAACAAAGCCGCCGGGTATTAGCCCGTAACGGCCATCACCGTTCAGCTCACGCCTCTTCATTCTGTTCAACCAGAAGAAGAGGCACAGGGTTAACTTAGCAGAACGATCCCGCTGTGGATAGCCAGATACATCCCCATCGCAGCAATCAGCAGACTTGAAAAATAAGGTGCTCTGCGGGCAAGCGTATGAAAACCGCTCCAGCGCCTGGCAACCTCGCGCACACCGATTGCGGCACCGACGCCAACCGTCACCAGCGTCAGAGCGAGCCCAATGCTAAAACACACTACCAACGTGGCGCCAAGTGCCAGCGCTTTGAGCTGGATGCAAATTAGCATCACCGTAATGGCCGCCGGGCAGGGGATTAACCCTCCCGTCAGGCCAAAGAGTAAAATCTGCCCGTTGGTCACCTCTTTGTTGGTGAATCGGTTTTTGATGTCCTGAGCGTGAGCCAGTTCATGGGCGTCCCGGTATTCTGCGGAATTCACATCCAGCCCTTCAAGCTCGGTATGATCGTGCGTATGTTCATGTTCACAAAATTCCAAATCGTAATCATGGACATGCCCGCGGTGTCCCAGTGACAGTCGTACGCGAAAATTATGCGGTTCCGGAATGGGCGATCGTGACTGCAGGTCGCTACCGCGATCGACAAAATCAAATGCTTGTGCACCCGCAGCCGTATCTCGCAGGGTCACTAATGAAAGACTCCCTGCATCCCATTTTCTGCCGCTGAGCGTGCGTATGCGCCAGTGCGGCGGCTGGCCTTCTTCAAAAATGGATAATTCCACGGTGCCGTGACCGGTATCGATCACCCTCGATTCATCATGATGATGCTTGTCGTTTTCCGGCATGGCGGCTAACCAGTTTCTTTCCCCTTTCCAGGTTCGCCAGAACATCCAGACAGCGGTGCCCAGAATGATGACGGCGGAAACCAGCTGTAGCCACGGCTCAGCCGATTCTGCGGTAAACCGGTTACTGATATACATTCCACCAAAAGCTATCAGCCAGACGATTGCCGTATGCGAGAGGGTGGCCGCCAGACCCAGCATGGCCGCCTGTCTGGCGGTGCCTTTAACAGCGATGATGAAGGCTGCCATCATCGTTTTTGAATGGCCAGGCTCCAGGCCATGAAGTGCACCAAGAAGCACCGCGCCTGGAATGAAGAACCAGGCATTTCCCTGTTGGAGCAGCGTTGTAAAGTCAGTCATGAGTCGTATTCTGGATCGCGATGGGTGTCAGAATTCTACTCCCCCCCAGTACCGAATACTACCCCCCAGTAAAATCGTAATGATATAATGAGGCACGATTTTTTCATGAGAGGTTGCAGCATGTCGCATACTATCCGCGATCAAAAAAAGCTTAAAGCCCGCACCAACAAGATTCAGGGGCAGGTTATTGCGCTGAAAAAAATGCTTGATGAACCACATGAATGTGCCGCCGTACTTCAGCAGATTGCCGCGATACGCGGGGCGGTTAATGGCTTGATGCGTGAGGTTATCAAAGGCCATCTGGTCGAGCATATCGTGCATGAAGGGGATGAGGCCAAACGCGAAGATGATCTGGACGTCGTACTTAAGGTCCTTGATTCCTATATTAAATAAATCGCCTGGCGTGAGCGGAAAAACAGGTTCTCCGTCTGTTTCACTAATGTAAGGTTCCGGACGGCCGTACAGCACCGTCCCTACGGGGATCACCAGGGTACGGTTTTCCCCTGATAATCCAGGTACTCCAGTCCGGGGCGCTGCTGTTTCTCCAGCAAGACATTGACCAGATGTGGGATGGTCTCTTCGATGGTTAGCGGAGCCGCATCGCCGCCCAGCGTGGTACGAATCCATCCCGGCGCCATCACCACCAGCGGACGCGATGCTGAGCGGGCGGCAAAACTGCGCATAAACATATTCAGTGCTGCCTTGCTGCCTCTGTACAGTTCGCGCTGCCCGCCGATGTTATTCGTCAGGCTACCCTGCCCGGAAGACATCACCCCCAGCAGTCCCTGGGCCACTACATGGTGCTGCAGGCGCTCAATGACCCGCATCGGCGCTAGCGCATTTGTCTGCATCACCTCAATAAACTCTTCCGTTGAAACTTCGCCAATGGTCTGTGTCGGATCGCGATTCGTGGTTCCGGCGTTCACAAACAGCATGTCCAGGCGCTCAGTACTCAGCTTTTGATCCAGTGCGGCAAGTCGATCGTTGTCGCAAATGTCCAGCGTTTCAAGGCGAACTCGACCGGGGTAGGCCTGTGCAAGCTGGTGAAGGGGCGTCGGGTGCTGCATATCGCGCACGGTACCTGTCACATTCCAGTTGTGGCGCAGAAATTCAGCGGCCATCGCGTGACCGAGGCCGCGTGAAGCGCCGACGATCAGCACGGTTTGACGAGCAAGAGTAGTCATGATCAACATTCCTGAGTAAAGAGTGAGGCTATGACTATAGTCATAGGATATCGCAGGCGGAAGGCGCAGCATTTGCAGTAATAAGATGCAGAAGACGCTATGACTGAAGGCAGGAATGCACATGACCGATCCCGATTTTAATTTACTCGTGGCGCTGGATATTTTACTGGCAGAGGAGAGCGTGGTGGGGGCAGCCCGACGAGCAGGGCTCAGCGCCTCGGCGATGAGTCGCACGCTGACCCGGCTGCGCGAGGCCACCGGCGATCCGCTGCTGGTGAGAGCGGGGCGTAAAATGGTGTTAACACCGCATGCGCAAAACTTAAAAGCGCGCACGCCAAACGTGGTGTCCGCAATGCGTTCAGTGCTGAACAACGCCGCTGCGCCACTTGATCTTCCGACGCTGGAGAAAACATTTACCCTGCGCACCAATGAGGGGTTTGTGGAGACTTTCGGTCCGGCATTAATTTGTGCCTGCGCGGCGCAGGCGCCGGGAGTGACGCTCAACTTTGTTGCCAAAAGCGAAAAAGATCCGCAGTTTCTGCGCGATGCAAGCGTGGATCTGGAGATAGGCGTTCTGAAAAATATGGGACCGGAAATTCGTCTGCAGGCGTTATTTCGCGATCGCTTTGTTGGCGTACGGGCTACATCACACCCGCTGGCACAGGGCGGGGCAATCACCCGCGAGCGTTATGCTGCCGGTGAGCATGTGATCGTTTCCCGTCACGGGCTGGTTCGCGGACCCGTGGATGAGGCGCTGGCGGAGTTTGGGCTGAGCCGTAAAATTTTGGCGGTGGTGCCGGGTTTTTCTGCCGCCCTGGCGATTGCCCGACGCTCGCAGCTGATTGCGCTGGTCCCGGCATCCTGTTTGCGACATGGCATGCAGGATGGTGTCGTCGCATTTGAACTTCCGGTTAGCACCCCGGAGATTACCGTCTCTCAGATGTGGCACCCGCGCCAGGAGCAAGCTCCGGGCCACTACTGGTTACGCCAGCAGGTGTTGAGCGTATGTCAGAGGACGGGATGATGGCAAAAAAAAGCCCGCACAAGTGCGGGCGAAAAATACTGGAAGCAATGTGAGCAATGTCGTACCAAATACCTGAGTGTTTTGCTCAACTATTCGGTAATGAGAAAGATAATAGTTCTCATCTAAGATATCAACCCCAACTTTTGTGCGGAAGCGTTTTTTTTAGTTAATCATAAATACGGTTCGTTTCTGGCTGTTGTCACGCGGCCATGCGCTGGCCACGTCGGCTAACGGCAGTGGGGTTGTTGCGATGGTAAAACCACCTGCGACGGCGGCCTGCAGCATCTCTCCGGTGGCCGCCAGAAGCTGCGACATCGGCAGACTGCCAATACCGCTACCCATCAACTGTAACGGCGCGGCGCGGAGGACTGCACCGTTGAGCGAGATGTCGGCGCCAGAAAGCGAACCCACCTGGACATAGCGTACCGGAGCATTGCCAGGACAGTGTTTTGCCAGCGCGGGCAGCAGCAACTCGGCGCTGTGTCCCCATAAATAATCGACGACTACATCGACCTGCTGCGCTGCCTGCTCGCTGAATTGTGCCTGCAGCGTGGGGTCATCTGCCGTTAAGTTGATACAGACATCGGCGCCGAGTGTTGCCAGCATCTGGGCATTCCGACCAGTGGCGATGATTTTCCTGGCGCCCAGGAAGCGGGCAATCTGCACCGCCAGTTGACCGGCGCTGCCGGTTGCGCCATTAATCAGGACGGTCTCTCCGGCGGTCATTCCGGCGCGTTTCACCAGCGCGGCCCAGGCGGACATCCCGGGATTTGCCATCGCAGCGGCAGTGACATCATCCAGGTCATCCGGTAAAGGCAGGCAATGTTCCGCGGCAACCGGCGCCCACTGCGCCATGCTGCCCCACGGTGCAACGGGGAAGGCGAAGTAAACGCGCTGGCCGTCGGCCAGGGTTCCGGCACCATCGATGCCGACCACAAAAGGCAGTTGACCGTCGAAGCTGTAATGTTTGCCGGAGGCGCGACCTTTCACCACATGGCTGATAGCGGCGGCATTAACCTTCACCAGGGCGTGACCCGCATCGGCTTTCGGGTCGGTAAAATCAGCCCATACGGGGCCCTGTTGCAGGTCAAAAATAACGGCTGCTTTCATAATGTTATCTCCGTAAGGTTATTATGTGTAAAATGCACATATCACATTACGGCACTATACCCGGTTAACAAATATATGCAAGATGCACATAATAATTACGACATTACCGATTTTCACGGCGCGCTGCTCGATATCATCAGCGTGATGAACCAACCCGTCCGTGATGAGCAGTTGCTGCAGGCCGCGGATGTTCAGATCGATCAGATCCTGTTTCCGTTGCTGGTGGCCATCGGGCGTTATGGGCCTGTGGGGGTCGTCGAGCTGGCAGATAGTCTGGGGCGCGACTACACCACCGTCAGTCGACAGGTGAAAAAGCTGGAGGCACAGGGGCTGGCATTAAAACAGCCGAACGCTCACGATCGGCGAATCAGCGAGGTCACCTTGAGCGAGCAGGGGAAAACGTTGATTGAGCGCATCGCAGTAGCAAGGACGCGGCTGATGAATCAGGTACTGGCAGCATGGGATGAAGAGGAGGTCCGGGCGCTCTTTCGCCTGACGCGCAAATACGCCGACAGCTTACAGCGAAAGTAACCGTCTGGCAGGGCGCCAGACGGTGAGTTTGGCTATGCTGCTTTGGTAGCCGCCTTCAGGCTTTGCACGAAGGCTTTAAGCTCGGCCAGCATGGTCTGCGGATCGTTGACGTTGCGTTCGATGATTTTGACGATCGCCGAACCGGAAATCGCCCCGGCGGCGCCGGCTTCAAGCGCGGCGGTCACCTGCTCCGGCGCAGAGATCCCAAAACCCTGCAGAGGCGGGGCGGCATTATAGTCGGCCAGCTTTTCCACCAGATGGTTCAGCGGCAGCGCGGCGCGATTTTCCGCCCCGGTAACGCCAGCACGCGACAGCAGATAGGTGTAGCCGCGGCCCCAGGAAGCAATCTGGCGCAGCAGCTCATCATCAGCGTTAGGCGGGCAGATGAAGATTGGCGCGATATTATGGCGCAGTGCCGCCTGACGGAACGGGGCGGACTCTTCAATCGGAACGTCGGCAACCAGCACCGAATCCACGCCCGCGCGTTCGCACTCGGCATAGAATTCGTCGATACCCGGGCTGAATACCAGGTTGGCGTACATCAGCAGGCCAATCGGGATTGTCGGGTGCTTGTGGCGAATCGCCGCCAGCATTTCAAAGCATTGTGCCGGGTTGACGCCGGCGGCAAAGGCGCGCAGGGTTGCGCTCTGAATCGTCGGGCCATCCGCCAGCGGGTCGGAGAAGGGGATCCCCAGTTCCAGCGCATCGGCGCCGGCTTCAATTAGCGTATCGATGATTTTCAGTGACTGCTCAGGGTTCGGATCGCCGAGGGTGACGAAGGGAACAAACGCGCCTTCCCGGCGGGCTTTCAGTTGTGCAAACAGCGTCTCATAACGTTCCATCAGATTTCCCCTCGCGCTTTCAGAATGTCGTGTACGGTGAAGATGTCTTTATCGCCGCGACCGGACAGGTTAACCACCAGCAGCTGCTCTTTTTCCGGGTTTTCGCGCATCATTTTCAGCGCATGAGCCAGAGCGTGAGAGGATTCCAGTGCCGGAATAATCCCTTCATGGCGCGAAAGTTCCTTAAAGGCATCCAGCGCTTCGTTATCGGTAATCGAAACGTAATCGGCGCGCCCGGTACTGTTGAGGAAGGCGTGCTGCGGACCAACGGACGGGAAATCCAGCCCGGCGGAAATTGAGTAGGATTCCTCAATCTGGCCGTCAGCAGTCTGCATCATCGGCGACTTCATCCCGAAATAGATACCGACACGACCGTGTTTCAGCGGCGCACCGTGTTCACCGGTTTCAATCCCATGACCCGCTGGCTCGACGCCGATCAGACCGACGTTGGTTTCATCGATAAAATCAGCAAACATACCGATAGCGTTGGAGCCGCCGCCGACGCAGGCAATAACCGCATCCGGCAAGCGTCCTTCTTTTTCGAGAATTTGTACTTTGGTTTCTTCGCCAATCATGCGCTGGAATTCACGCACGATGGTCGGGAACGGGTGCGGGCCAGCCGCGGTACCGAGCATATAGTGCGCGGTCTCGTAGCTGCCAGACCAGTCGCGCAGCGCTTCATTACAGGCATCTTTCAATGTGGCAGAACCGCTGTGCACTGAAATGACTTCGGCACCCATTAAACGCATGCGGAACACGTTTGGTGACTGACGTTCGACGTCTTTCGCACCCATATAAATGCGGCACTTCAGGCCGAGCAGGGCGCTGGCGAGTGCGGCCGCTACACCGTGCTGGCCGGCGCCGGTTTCAGCGATAATTTCGGTTTTACCCATGCGCTTAGCCAGCAGCGCCTGACCCAGAACCTGGTTGGTTTTGTGCGCACCGCCGTGCAGCAGATCTTCACGCTTCAGGTACAGCGTGGTGCGGGTACCTTCGGTCAGGTTACGGCATTTGGTCAGCGCCGTCGGGCGACCGGCATAGTTCTTCAGCAGGTCGGTAAATTCAGCCTGAAATTCAGGATCTTTCTGCGCGCTGACGAAAGCTTCTTCCAGCTGGCGCAGGGCAGGCATCAGAATCTGCGGGACGTACATACCGCCGAATTCGCCAAAGTAGGGATTAAGTAAAGTGCTCATTATTGCTCCTTAATATGCGCGCAGTGTTTGAAACACCGAAGCCAGTTTGCTGGGATCTTTCATACCCGGCTGTGACTCTACGCCTGAATTGAAATCGAGTCCGGCACAGCCGCTTTTCGCCGCGTCTACACAGTTATCGGCACCGAGACCGCCTGCCAGAATGACATTACGCAGGTCCTGGCCTTGCAGCAGCGTCCAGTCGAAACGCTGGCCGCTACCGCCCTGACCATTGTCGAAAACATACTTATCGACGTGGTTGAGGTCGCGGGCGGGCAGCGCGTCGCTGACGCTGAGGGCCTTCCAGATCTGAACTGATTCAGGGAGGGCCGCACGCAGGGCGTCAATATAGGCCTGATCCTCGCTGCCGTGCAGCTGAATGGCCGCCAGCTGCAGCTGCTCTGCCCGGGCGGCAACCGCATCAACCGGCTCGTCGCGAAAGACGCCCACGTAGCGCAGCGGGGCGGACTGAATAATCTCTTTCGCCTGCGTATCGTTCACGGCGCGCGGTGAGGAAGGGACAAAGATCAGCCCGCCATATATCGCGCCGGATTCGCAGGCAATCTGTGCATCCTGCGCACGAGTCAGGCCGCAGACTTTATTCTCGCCGAGCAGCACGCGCTTTACGGCAGCATCGAGATCGGCGTGTTCCATCAGCGCGGAACCGATCAGGAAACCGTTGGCAAAATGGCTGAGTTCGCGCACTTCGGCGTAGGTATGAATACCGGATTCGCTAATTACCGTGACATCGTGACCCAGGCGCGGCGCCAGCTGGCGCGTGCGGTTCAGGTCAATCGACATATCACGCAGGTCGCGGTTGTTGATCCCGACGACTTTAGCCTTCAGCGCAATGGCGCGTTCCAGCTCCTCTTCGTTGCTGACTTCGGTCAGCACGCCCATGTTCAGGCTGTGGGCCACGGCGGCAAGCTGGCGATACTGTTCATCGTCAAGCACCGAGAGCATCAGCAGGCAGGCATCGGCCTGATAGTAGCGCGCCAGGTAGATCTGATAAGGATCGATGGTGAAATCCTTGCACAGAATCGGCTGCGGCGCGATGGCGCTGACAATCGGCAGAAAGTCGAAGCTGCCCTGGAAATATTTCTCATCACACAGGACGGAGATGGCCGAGGCATAATTTTTATAGACCCCGGCGATGGCTGCCGGGTCAAAATCCTGGCGAATCAGTCCTTTCGACGGCGACGCTTTTTTGCACTCCAGAATGAATGCGGTGCGTGTACCGCCGAGTGCATCATAAAAATTGCGCTGGGTCGGGACGACATCATTCTGAAAACTGGCTAACGGCTGCTGTTGTTTGCGGGCTTCTACCCAAATCGCTTTGTCGGCAACGATTTTTGCTAATACGGTCTGCATTATTTACCCTCTTGCCGCTAATGCGGTCACTCTGTCATAGGCCGCTCCGCTGCGCAGCACGTTGATCACCTGCTGGGCGTTGGCCTGAAGGTCTTCGTGCCCGTACAAACGCATCAGCATGGCCACGTTGGCGGCGACAGCGGCTTCGTGAGCGGCTTCACCTTTACCTTGTAGCAAGCGCGTAAGAATGTCACGGTTTTCTTCCGGCGTGCCGCCTGCCAGCTGTTCCTGATGGTAAGGCGTCAGGCCAAAATCACTGGCCGTCAGCTGGTAGCTTTTGATTTCCCCGTTATGCAGCTCGGCGACGACGGTCGGCGCATGCAGCGACACTTCATCCATTCCGCCGCTGTGAACCACCGCCGCACGCTGGTAGCCCAGCACGCGCAGGGTTTCAGCAATCGGCAGCACCAGCTCCGGGCTGTAGACGCCAATGAGCGCCAGCGGTGGATGCGCCGGGTTAATCAACGGGCCGAGCACGTTGAACAGCGTGCGGGTTTTTAACTGCTGACGGACCGGCATCGCGTGGCGGAAACCAGTGTGATACTTCGGCGCGAACAGGAAGCAGACGCCCAGTTCATCCAGCGCGGCGCGGGATTTATCGGCATTCATATCCAGGTTAATACCGAACGCGGCCAGCAGATCGGAGGAGCCCGACTTGCTCGACACGCTGCGGTTGCCGTGCTTGGCAACTTTCATGCCACAGGCCGCGGCGACAAAGGCGCTGGCGGTGGAAATATTGATGCTGTTGCTGCCGTCGCCGCCGGTACCGACGATGTCGGCAAACAGGTAGTCCGGGCGCGGAAACGGCGCGGCGTTTTCCAGCAGCGCGGTGGCGGCGCCGGCAATCTCTTGCGGCTGTTCGCCTCGCACCTTCATGCTCACCAGCGCGGCAGCCAGCTGCTCGGGTTTCACTTCGCCACGCACCACCGCAGAGAACAGCAGGTGACTTTCTTGTTGGCTCAGGGTTTCCGCCTGGTACAGTTTTTCCAGGATAGGCTGGATAACGTTGGTCTGTTCAAGTTTTTGCAGCGCCCATGCCAGGGTTTGTTCCAGCAGGCGTGCGCCTTGCGTGGTGAGGATCGACTCCGGATGGAACTGGAAGCCGCAGACGCGGTCGGCATCATGACGTACCGCCATGACCATGCCGTTAAAGTTGGCGTTAATCGTCAGCCCGGCCGGGATATTGCTACCGACCAGCGAGTGATAGCGGGCCACAGGCAGCGGGTTGGTCAGCCCGGCAAACATCGCCTGACCGTCATGTTCGATGCTGGAGGCTTTACCGTGCAGGATTTCACCGGCCTGGCCCACGTAGCCGCCGTAGGCTTCAACAATCGCCTGATGCCCGAGGCAGATACCGATGATCGGCAGCTTGCCGCGCATCCGGGTCAGCAGCTCTGGCATGCATCCCGCTTCGCTGGGGGTGCCCGGACCCGGAGAGAGCATCAGCACCGGGTTTTCCATGGTCCCGATGCGTTCAATCAAGGTTTGTGCTGGAACCGAGTTACGGTAAATCACCACGTTATGGCCGTTAGCGCGCAGCTGGTCTGCCAGGTTATAGGTAAAAGAGTCGATATTATCGAGCAGCAGAATGTCGGCCATCAGAAAATCTCCTTAGCGTGGTGGGCCTGAGCGATTGCGCGCAGCACCGCGCGAGCTTTATTGCGGGTTTCATCCGCTTCGGACTGAGGCACTGAATCCAGAACAATACCGGCGCCGGCCTGGACGGTTGCGATGCCATCCTGCACATAGGCAGAGCGGATCACGATGCAGGTATCCAGATCGCCGTGGGCGGTAAAATAACCGACTGCGCCGCCGTAGCTGCCGCGGCGTTTGCCTTCGGCGGCGGCGATAAGCTGCATGGCGCGCACTTTCGGCGCACCGCTCAGGGTGCCCATATTCATACAGGCGCGGTAGGCGTGCAGCACGTCGAGGTCGTTACGCAGTTCGCCAACTACGCGGGAAACCAGGTGCATAACGAATGAGTAGCGGTCAACTTTGGTCAGGTCGGCGACGTAGCGGCTGCCTGGCGTACAGATCCGCGCCAGATCGTTGCGCGCGAGGTCAACCAGCATCAGATGTTCAGAAAGTTCTTTATGGTCGGTCCGCATTTCCAGTTCAATACGGCTGTCGAGGTCGCGGTCCAGCGACCCGTCGGGGCGACGGCCGCGCGGACGGGTACCGGCAATCGGGTAGATCTCAATCTGGCGGCTGACGGCGTCATATTTCAGCGAACTTTCCGGCGACGCGCCAAACAGGGAGAAGTCGTTGTCCTGCATAAAGAACATATACGGGCTTGGGTTGCTCTTTTTCAGGACATCGTAGGCCGCCAGCGCCGACGGGCAGGGCAGAGAAAAGCGCCGAGATGGCACCACCTGGAAAATCTCACCTGCGCGGATAGCGCGCTGCATTTTGCGTACGACCGCGCCGTATTCTTCATCACTCTGATCGCAGTCGCAGGTCATCGTTTCAACGTTGGTCACCGGCAGCGGGGCTGGTGGCTCGTTAAGCTGCTGGCGAAGCTGAGCAATTCGCTGTGTCAGACGCTGTTTTTCATTCTCCAGCGGGGTGAACAGGCTCGACTGAATACGGGTGTTTTTGGTCTGATGGTCGATAACCAGCAGCGTTTCAGCCAGATAGAAGCAGTAGTCCGGGCAGGCGGTGTCGCTTTCCAGCGGCGGCAGGTTTTCGAAACCGGCGACCAGGTCATAGGCGAACAGGCCGCCGAAGAACATGGCTTCGCGCTCGTCCTGCGGTACGGTGACCAGTTCCTGCAACAAACGAAAGGCGTCGAAGACCGATAAAGAGCACAGGCGTGCGTCTTCATCAAGCAACGCGCTGATCGGCGGAAATTTCAGCACCCGGCTATTGGGCTGGCGCTGATTGTCGATGCCTGAAGGCAGCGCGTTATCCAGTAAATCCAGCAGGGCTGCGCCGTTAGCAGAAAGCGCCTGAATAGTGACGGTGTCACCTAAGGCGGTGATGCGCAGCGCGCTATCAACCAGCAGCAGGCTTTTTAAATCATCTTTACTGTCTATATCTGCGGATTCCAGCAGCAGCGTCGCCGGACGGGCACCGCACAGCTGGTGGAATAACGCCGTCGGGTTTTCACGGTAAATGGCGTCGCTGGTGAGAAGCTCGAGTGCCGGTTTTGATGTTTGCATTATTGTTCTCGCCTTTCGGTATAATAATTTGTCCAATAAAAAGCCCGCTCATTGGCGGGCCGGGTATCTGTATGCTGAGTGCAAAACGCGATCACGCCGCCCGATTTCAGGAGGTGCGCCACCAGCCGTGCAGAGTGATAAATTGCGTTTTCATCGTGATACCCCTTCATGTGAACTTGCGTACTAGTTAACTAGTCCAGAGGAATAAAGTCAACCCCTGTTTGCAGATTTTCTCCGTGAGTCGTTATGATAATGCGCTAATTTAAGTCCATGTCCAGCAGGAGTCACCTTGAGCGACACCCAATACGCAGTGATTTACGATCTGCACAGCCATACCACCGCCTCTGACGGGCGGCTGACTCCAGAAGAACTTGTCCATCGCGCTCACCAGATGCGGGTCGGAACGCTGGCGATTACCGATCACGATACCGTTGCGGCGATTCCCGCGGCCCGTGCCGAAATCGCCCGCGCCGGTTTACCGCTCACCCTGGTGACCGGTGTAGAAATTTCAACCTTATGGGAAAACCATGAGATCCATATCGTCGGTCTGAATATTGATATTACGCATCCGGCGATGACCGGCCTTCTGGAAGAACAAAAGGCTCGTCGTCAGCTGCGCGCACAGATGATTGCCGAGCGGCTTGATAAAGCGCGGATTCCTGGCGCCTGGGAAGGGGCGATGAAGCTAGCGGACGGCGGGGCGGTAACCCGCGGACATTTTGCCCGCTTCCTGGTGGAGGCCGGCCATGCCAGCAATATCGCCGACGTTTTTAAAAAATATCTCGCCCGTGGGAAAACCGGATACGTTCCGCCGCAGTGGTGTACAATAAAACAAGCGATTGATGTCATTCATCATTCTGGCGGCAAAGCGGTTATCGCCCATCCCGGGCGCTACGACCTCTCCGCCAAGTGGCTAAAACGGCTGTTGGCCCATTTCAGCGAGCAGGGTGGCGATGCGATGGAGCTGGCGCAGTGTCAGCAGGCGCCTCATGAACGTACGCAACTTGCCACATACGCCGTGCAGTTTGGCCTTCTGGGTTCGCAAGGTTCTGATTTTCATCAGCCTTGCCCATGGATCGAGCTGGGCCGTAAACTCTGGCTACCCGCAGGCGTGGAAGGGATCTGGCACAGCTGGGAAACAGCCGCAGAATAAAATTGAGAGGGAAGTATGAGCCAGTTTTTTTATATCCATCCGGACAACCCGCAGGTACGGTTGATTAACCAGGCGGTGGAGATTGTGCGTAAGGGTGGGGTGATTGTTTATCCCACGGATTCCGGCTACGCGCTGGGGTGTAAGATTGAAGATAAAGGCGCGATGGAGCGTATTTGCCGTATTCGTCAACTGCCTGATGGCCACAACTTCACGCTGATGTGTCGCGATCTGTCTGAGCTGTCGACCTACGCATTTGTCGATAACGTGGCGTTTCGGCTGATTAAAAACAACACCCCGGGCAACTACACGTTTATCCTCAAGGGGACGAAAGAAGTGCCGCGTCGCCTGCTGCAGGAAAAGCGTAAGACCATCGGGATGCGCGTGCCGTCCAACCCGATAGCCCAGGCGCTGCTGGAAACGCTGGGTGAGCCGATGCTGTCGACATCGTTGATGCTGCCCGGCAGCGAATTCACCGAATCCGACCCGGAAGAGATCAAAGACCGGCTGGAGAAGCTGGTGGATTTGATTATCCACGGCGGCTATCTCGGCCAGCAGCCTACTACCGTCATCGACCTCACCGAAGATGCCCCTGTGGTGCTGCGTGAAGGCGTCGGCGATGTGAAGCCGTTCCAGTAACCCCTTCTCCGGGCGGGATTTTTACGACCGCCCGGGCTTATCACTTCCGCCCAATGTTTATTTTAAGATAACATTAATATTGAGGTTAATTTTTAGCCTCGATACTATTAGTCCGCTTACGATATCTTCTGAAAACAGCGCTCTCTAATAGAATCCCAATATCATGCATAAGCTGACAATATATCCTTCCGATTATTTTAAGAGGGAGAAGCCTTTATTTAATGCCGTTATCCTGTCAGGTATAACGGTTATGCTGTATGCCACCGGGCGATTAATCGGTCATCATGATGTTGCGCTATTCTGGCCGATGAACGCGGTGCTGACCGGGTTGTTTATTCGTCATCGAACCTTACGCCAGCCCTGTTATTACGGTATTTTTATCTTCGCGACGCTGATGACAGGCGTGATGCTGGGACATCGTCATCTGGCGGGAATATTGATTGATGTTTCTGATATTGCCTTTGTCGGTATATTAAGCTGGCTGTTGCTCAGGGAAAAACGTCCGGCGGAAACACATCTAAAAATAACGATATTCCGCCTGTACAGCTATTGTTTACTGACCGGATTTATCTGTTCGGTGCCGGGGAGTTATTTCTATGCGCTGGCCCATCAAACCGATTTTTGGCAAATTTATCCCGCCTGGTTTAGCGAGGAATTTACGACCAGCGTGCTGGTTTTGCCGGTGGTGTTAATTTGTCGCGCGCAACCCTCACCGCGGCCGTTTAAATTGAGTCGGCTCATTCCAGTATTGCTATTGGTGCTTTCGCTGACCGTTTCGATTGTCACCGGTACCATCGGAAGCATGGGGACGCTCTCGATGATCCTGCCGGCATTGATCTGGTGCGCCATTGTCTACTCGTTGCCGACCACCTGCCTGCTTACGCTGCTGGCGGGCGTCATCGAAGTGCTACTGGTTGACCAAAAGGTATCCGGAATCGGTCTGATGGGGCAGATCCCGCCGATCATTTCGGCGCGATTAGGTATCGCCTCAATTGCGATCAGTCCGGTGATTGTGGCGGTAAGCGTCGAAGCCATTAATACGCTGGTCAAGCAGCTTTCGCACCAGGTCAGATATGACTATTTGACCCGGGTTCATTCCCGTTTTGGTCTCTACGAACGGTTAAAAGAGCTGGATGATAGCGGGGCGACGCCGCTGAACGTGCTGGTCCTCGATATCGATCATTTCAAG
Organism: Klebsiella sp. I138; assembly: GCF_051131765.1. Lineage (NCBI taxonomy): Bacteria > Pseudomonadati > Pseudomonadota > Gammaproteobacteria > Enterobacterales > Enterobacteriaceae > Klebsiella > Klebsiella sp. I138. Next base: position 1,779,583 of record NZ_CP180447.1, on the reverse strand, counting down.
AATATCAACGATACCTGGGGGCATGACTGTGGTGACAGCGTGCTGACCGCTTTTGCCGTACAGGTGAAGAGCATCGTTGGCCAGCGCGGCATCGTGGCGCGCCTGGGGGGCGAAGAATTTGCAGTCATTATGGCTGGCAGGCCCGGCGACGCAGGTTTCCAGCTGGCGGAGGAGATCCGCAAGGCGGTGGAAAATATGCAGGTAGCGTGGGGGAGTAAACATCTTTCGCTTACCGTCAGTATTGGTCTGAGCTACGGCACAGCCATGCGGCAAAATATTGTCGATATTTTTGACAAACTGCTGTCGGAAGCGGATGGCTATCTGTACCAGTCCAAAAAAATGGGGCGTAACCGTACCAGCGCCGGGCCAATAGTGGCGACTCAATAGCTTCTTTTTATTCTTATTGTCTGGCAATAAATGGTTGTCGGACGGTATTTCATTGATGACTTTACTTATCCGATACTTTAATGTGACATAATCTATGGCCAGGTCTTCTTATAAAGCGTATCCGTTCACTTTACTAAAAAGTGTGCTTATCGTTTCTTTGCTCTCATTGATTATTATTATCATTGGGCTGTCTGCTTTATTTAATTACCAGTCTCATCAGGTGGGTGAGGCGGTGAGTAAGCAACTATTGCTCAATAATAGTCAATTGACGCAGCATCGGCTGGAAGATTTTTTTGATCGCCCGCAGCAAACCGGGAACTTATTACTGCAATACCTTCAGGGTAGCGATAACCGCGTAGCGGAGCCGCAGTTTATTCCTGAAATGGTTTATTTAACTGCTCAGGCCTTAAATATCATGCCGGCATTTAAAAGTCTCTCCTGGGCCGAAGCCAGCGGCCGCTACTATTCTGTTGTGCGAAATAACCACAGTAATCAGATCTATTTAGAGCGGACATCGGCCGATGATTCGCATCGCCTGGTAAGGTATAGCGGAATTACCCAGGACTCCACGATTGTCAACGTCAGCGACAATTTCAGCGTAACGGATCGACCGTGGTTTTTGCAGGCCCGGCAGCAAAAATCGCCCTTCTGGACTACGACGCTACTCTCCGATGGCCCGGTGATGACCTATCATCTGCCGGTTTACGATAAGCAGGGAGCGTTTCGTGGGCTGATCGCCAGCGAAACGTTGCCATCCGATATGGGGGGATATCTGCAGCGTATTCTCCCGGGCAAGCGCTATGCCTTGTTGATTGCGGATGAAAACAACAACCTCGTCATGGCGTCGGGAGAGGGAACGGCGTGGAAACAACGCCCGGCCCTGATTCGTGAGCTCCTGAAAACCAACGGCCAGCAGCACGTGACTGCTTTCAACATTGATAAAAATGACTACCTCGCGACCGTATTCGATGTGCAGGACCACGAACATTTACTGAAATGGAAAGCCGTGATGATAGCCCCGCGCCACGTGGTAAACGCAGAAATGAACAAACAGCGGCTGATGATGACCTTCAGCAATATGCTGTTTATTTTTGCTCTGATGGTGGTTCTGGCGCTGATTATTTCCCATTTTACCGGCACTCTGAAAGGGATTGCCGATAAGGTGCGCCCGGGGCTGATGCCGTGGAATAAAGAGCCTAAACGCTTGTTTCCTGAGATTGCCAGCCTCGATGCGGCCCTCAATAGCGTCTCGCTTTCTCTGCCGGGAGCATTTGAAGACCGGCGTAAAAAGCTGGAGGAAGACCTCGAAACGGGCTTTTTAACCCGCAGCGGTCTGCTGCATAGCGAGTCGTTGTACGAGAACCGTAACCTGCTGGCGATGGTGCATGTCAGTAACTACAACTCGGTTAAAAACGTTCTGGGCAACGAGCTGGCTCGCCAGTTTATCAGGCAGTTTACCCAGCGGCTTCGCGAAATACTGCCGGAAGGCGCACTCTGCTGCCGCGATCGGGAAGATCTCTTTATCATCGCTTTTGCCGGCGCGTATGAGAGTAAAGACGTGACCTATTACTGCGCGCTCCTTTCCTCGGTGTTTCGCATGACCACAACGGAGATGTCCGGCGATTCCCATATTTTTACCGGCCACGTGGGAATGGTTTTTGACCGTATTACGCAGGAAAACGTCGGTGAATGTCTGATGAACGTTAGCCTGGCGCTACAGCATGCGCAGCTCAAGCGCAACGGTGCCAGCGAGCTCTTCACGCCGCAAATGCGTGAGGAAGAGGTGAATAACCTGCGTCTGCACCAGGCGCTCTGTGACGATCTACAAACGGAGGGCTTTCACCTGGTACTGCAGCCGATTGTTCCCTTCGCACAAGGAAGCCACTGTAAAGAGGGGGAGTGTCTTATCCGCTGGCAGTCCAACGTGCTGGGATTTGTCCCACCGGACAAGTTTATCGGCCTGGCGGAGCACACGGGGATGATTGTCCCACTTGGCAAATGGATTGTCGAAACGGCCTGCCGGGAGCTGGCGGAGTTTATAGCACGCGGTGCACCGGAAGACTTTAAGCTGCATGTGAATATCTCGGCGGTGCAGCTCCAGCAGCCCGACTTTTCCGCCCATTTACTGGGTGCCATTCAGCGCCATGAATTGATGAACGGCAATATTTGCATCGAAATTACCGAAAGCGTGCTGCTACACGATACCCACCGGGTCGTGGAGATCCTCGCCTATTTGCGCCGGCTGGGCGTGTCGGTCGCCATTGATGATTTTGGTTCTGGCTATTCCAGCCTCTCTTATCTGCACTCACTGCCGTTTGATTGCCTGAAAATCGATCGTGGCTTTGTCAGAAACGTGCTGGATGACAAAAAGAGCGAAGCGGTTATTGCTTCGGTATTAATGCTGGCGCGAAGTTTTGATGTTCCTCTGGTGGCAGAAGGCGTTGAAACCGCTGAGATGGCGGAGAAGCTTCATGAGATGGGGTGCGACCTGGCGCAGGGGTATTACTATTCGCGACCGAAAGCATTCGATCATTTCGTTGCGCAAAACGGCGTCTTGCTTGTCGAGCCAGAATAACGAGCGTGCCACAGGGCACAATACCGATATCTATGCAGATTCTAAAGAAACAGTTTTCGATTAAAAGCTACCCGCTGTCGCTGACGCACACCATCTTGTTAACGCTGTTGACCACGGTGGTTGTTGTGCTGCTCACCGTCTACACCTTTCTCTGTTTTCAGGGAAATGCGTTTGTTGATGACGTTAGTCACGGCATTCTGAGTGCGAAACGAACGGCGATTGAAGCCGCGATCCATGATGATATCGACGTCCCGATTCAGTCCAATGCGATTATCGTGCACGCCATTGGTCGCGAAGAGGGGGAGACGATTGCTGTGCGCCATCTCATCGATGATCTGGTGAACAACATCAATAACGTTTTTACCGAGAAACAGTATCTCAATACCGTCGAATTTGGCGCAGTAAATGGGGATCTGGTCCAGGTAATGCACGATAAGCATCGCTCTGATAATGACTCTCTGGCGCTAAAAGATGCGCAAACTCGCCATAAGCTGACGGTCTATAACCATCTTAGTGCTGACTCTGCCGTTAAAAAAATCATCGACAATGATGATGTCCTGCAGCAGACCTGGTTCAGGACAGCGGCAGCCGGTCAACGCGCTGGCTGGACTCCGCTGTTCCGGGACGATGACGATCCTCAGCATATCGCCGTTGCATTCAGTTCTCCGGCCTATAACCGCGCGGGTAAATTTGTCGGCGTGGTTGCCAGCGAACTGCATCTCAATCAACTCAATCATAATCTGGAAAGCCTCAAACCCTTCCCTGGCAGTATTCTGCTGATCGTCAATGAGCATAATGAAGCGATAGCCTCTTCATTGCCGGCGTTGTCGCAGGCAATGGCGAAGGGAAAAGGCCACTCAGTCATAACACCGCCACCCATTGATACCAGCGGCATACCGCTTGTCGTTGCGGCGAGTAAGGCGATAAAAGGCGTGCAGCAGCCGGGGCTACAATCCATAACGGTTGGCGGTGAAGATTATTACGTTGATGCTTTTCCCATTCGGGACCGGGAATCACGCTTGCAATGGCAGGGAATTATCATCAGCCCGGTGAAAGCGATTGCTCACACGGTTGTGAAGTATTCGATGATGACGATGGGTATGCTGATCTTCACCCTGATTTTGGGGCTGCTGATGGTGTTTCTGGTGCTTTCAAAGGTGGCTAAGCCGTTGCAGGATATTGTGCGTAAGGCCGATCAGCTGGCGACGCACCGCTGGACGCCGCCGGATAATAAACGCCACTTCCCGGAAATTGTGTCACTGGAAACCACGTTTATGGCACTGTCGTACAAACTGGCGGAAAGCTTCGAAAGCCAGCGGCGCAAAATTGAAGAGGATGAGGCCACGGGGCTTTTTACCCGCGCGGGGCTGCTGCAACAAGATGCGCTCTACAGCCGACGCAATTTGCTGGGGATGGTGAATATCAGCAATATGAATACCATCATTAACTCACTGGGCGCGGAGTACGGCAATACGTTTATCAATGAATTCATCAGCCGTCTGCGAGCGCTGTTACCAACGGACACGCTGCTTGCCCGTGACAAAGACGACAAGCTGATCATTGTCTTTCCGGGTATCAATCAGGAGAAAGATTATCAGCGCTATCGTGAACTTCTCTCCTCGCTGTTTATTTGTGAAGGGCTGGACCAGTATCCGTCGGGTAAGAAGTATGTGTACACCGGTAACGCAGGCATGGTGTTCGGCGAGCTGACGACGCAGAACATTACCCAGGTCCTGCAGGAAGCCTGGCTAACCCTGAAGCAGGCGCAAAAACAGGGGAACGGCGTGGTTTCACTCTTTTCCAGTGAAATGCGCGACCAGGAGTTGTACAACATTCGTCTGCATGAGCATCTGAGCGATGCCATACAGCGTCAGGAATTTCATCTGGTTCTGCAACCCATTATCGACCAGGGGGATGAAACGCGCTGTTGCGAAGGCGAGTGTCTGGTTCGCTGGCATTCGGAAACGTTGGGCAATGTTCCTCCCGACCGGTTTATCCCGCTCGAGGAAGAGACCGGACTGATTATCCCGTTAGGCAAATGGATCATCGAAGAAGCCTGCCGGGAGCTGGCGCTGATGATTGCCCGTGGCGCGCCGGAAACGTTCGTTATCTACATTAATGTTTCAGCGATTCAGCTTTTGCAGCAGGACTTTGCATGGCATTTAATGGATTCAATCCGTCGTAATGGCCTGGCTAATAGCAACGTATGTATTGAGATTACCGAGCGGGTGCTGACTGGTCAGGTTCAGCGCATTGGTAAGATGCTGAGCTATTTGCGCCGCCACGGTATTTCCGTCTCCCTTGATGATTTTGGCGCCAACTTTTCCAGCCTTTCCCGGCTGCATATGTTGCCGTTCGACAGCATCAAAATCGACCCGCATTTTGTGAACGGCTATCTGGGTGATGAGAAAGCCAAATCCGTGATTGATTCGCTGATTGTTCTGGCCAGAGGGTTCAACGTGCCGCTGATTGCCGAAGGGATTGAAGATGAAGCGGTGAAGCTGCAACTCCAGCAACTGGGTTGCCAGAAGGCTCAGGGCTACTATTTCCACCGTCCGGCGGAATTCTCTAGCTTCCGCTGTGAAACAGGGGCTTTCTTTTACCAGGAAGAGAGTGAAATTGACGGCGAGAAAGAGGGGAAATCTGCCTGAAGCGTGGCCCGCAGGAGGATAAAGGCGACAATCTGACCCATAATGAAGGCAGCGCATTCATCGCCCGCGAAAGCCGCGCCCGGCGGATGAAACGCGAAGAAGCATTCATTTTCAAGTTAGTGTAGAATGTCCGCCCACGTATACGGGTGTGCCGGGCTTCTGTGGAAGACAGTGGCGCCCTTTAATGCAAAAAGTAGCTACAGAACAATAGGTTATAAAATGTAACCTGTTGTTTTATAAAGTATACCAGACGCCTGGGAAGGCGACACCTTAAGGAAGCTCAATGAGCGAGAAATTACAGAAAGTGCTGGCCCGTGCTGGCCACGGCTCCCGCCGTGAAATTGAATCTAAAATCGAAGCTGGCCGCGTCAGCGTCGATGGTAAAGTCGCCACCCTCGGCGATCGTGTAGAAGTGGTTCCTGGTTTAAAAATTCGTATCGATGGTCATCTGATTTCGGTGAAAGAATCCGCAGAGCAGATTTGCCGTGTCCTGGCGTACTATAAGCCGGAAGGCGAACTCTGTACGCGTAACGATCCTGAAGGCCGTCCGACGGTATTTGATCGTTTGCCGAAACTGCGCGGCGCGCGCTGGATCGCGGTAGGGCGTCTGGACGTCAACACCTGCGGTCTGCTGCTGTTCACGACCGACGGTGAACTGGCAAACCGCCTGATGCACCCGAGCCGCGAAGTTGAACGTGAGTACGCCGTACGCGTGTTCGGCCAGGTTGACGAAGACAAACTGCGTCAGCTGTCTCGCGGCGTTCAGCTGGAAGATGGCCCGGCGGCATTTAAAACGATCAAGTTTGCCGGCGGCGAAGGGATTAACCAGTGGTACAACGTCACGCTGACCGAAGGGCGTAACCGTGAAGTGCGCCGCCTGTGGGAAGCGGTAGGCGTACAAGTCAGCCGTCTAATTCGCGTACGCTATGGCGATATTCCATTGCCGAAAGGCCTGCCTCGCGGCGGCTATACCGAGCTGGATCTGGCGCAAACCAACTACCTGCGTGAGCTGGTTGAGCTGCCTGCTGAAACCACGTCGAAAGTGGCGGTAGAGAAAGATCGTCGCCGCATGAAGGCCAATCAGATTCGCCGCGCGGTGAAACGCCACACTCAGGTGGGAACCAGCAACAACCGCCGTTCAGGTGGCAGTCGTAGCAACGGCTAATCTTATTCAATCCGGCGGGCTCCCGCCGGATTTCTCATTTGTACCCTCCTCGCATGTGATTTCTTTCACACTTCTGCATAAAGACAAAAAACAGGAAACGCCCGGACAAATAACGCAAAGTGCCGCTTCCGCTATCGCCATATACTGTCGACACTGATTACAAAAACAGGTAGCCAAAAATGGATACAGCAGGAAAATTATCGGCAAGCTATGTGGTTATCGGCGTGAAAGAGAAAATAGGTTACGGTTTTGGTGACTTTGCTTCTAATTTATCTTTCGGCTTTGTTTCTTTATTCTTATTGTTTTTTTATACTAATATTTACGGGATCAGCGCGGTGCAGGCCAGCCTGATATTTGTCATTGCCCGTGTGATTGATGCTATTTTTAATATTCTTATCGGTTTTGCCATCGATAAAACCCACAGCCGATATGGGAAGTTGCGTCCCTGGTTATTATATGGATCGATACCTTTAGGGTTTTTAACCGTGCTGTGTTTTGTGCCATTTGGCGGCGAAGCGAAATTTTATTTCGCGCTGATCTCTTATACGATCTATTGCCTGGCATATACTGCGGTCAATACACCTTATTCGGCGCTGACCAATCGCCTGACGCAACATGAAGCCTCCCGCTCCTCGCTGTCAGTATATCGGTTCGTGCTGGCGATTGTCGGTTATCTGATCGTTTCAACCACTGCCGACATGCTGATCTCACCGTTTACGGATAAGCAATCAGGGTACGTCTTCGCCGTCTCCTGCTTTGCGCTACTGGCAACGTTTCTGTTCCTTGCCTGCTTCGGCATGACCAGGGAACGGGTAGGCGAGCACGAGGAAGAGGCTCCGGCACCGTCGCTGCGGGAAATGCTGCGGGCGGTGATGGGAAATACGCCGTTGCTTAATTTGTCGCTGTTTACGGTATTCTTTTATATTGCCTATACCGTGTGGATGGCGATTGCGATTTATTTTATTAAATACATTATCGGTAGCGAAGGTTTTACCGCCACATTTTTCCTGATTCAGTCCGCCGCTTATATTGTCGGGACCGTTATATCAGAAAAGGCGATCGCCCTGATGGGCAAAAAGAGAATGGCGCTGGTGGCACTGTTGATTGGTATCCTGGGGGTGCTGATGCAGTACTTTGTTGCGGGGAATAATCTATGGCTCATTATGACCGGCGTGTGTCTCTATAGTATTACTCTGGGGATGGGGTTTGTTGCCATGTGGTCAATGATTGCAGATACAGTGGAGTATGCCGAATGGCATCACGGCGTGCGCACGGAAGGGGCAATTTATGGTTTCTTCAACTTTATTACTAAAATTGCGATGGCGATTGGCGGCGGCTGCGCGGGCTGGATGCTGGATTACTATCAATATGATGCCGGCAATATTAGCGCCAGCGCAATTAACGGAATTAATGTATTGATGACGTTATTCCCCGGGGCAATGTTTGCTATCAGCGCGATATTTGTCGCCTGTTATTCGCTGGATGAAAAAACGTATCGCGATATTGTCCAAAAAATTAGCCTGCGTAAACAGAATGCGCTTTAACCTCAGGGAGCCAGAGATGAATACCAAATTGAATACCCTTATCGCGGCGATGACCGCAGAAGAGAAAGTTGCGCTGTTGACCGGGAGTGGACTGTGGCGAACGGCCTCTCTGCCTCAGCACGGCATCGAAGATATCGTGATGACCGATGGCACCTACGGCGTGCGCTACAGCAGCGCGCAAATTAATGGTGACGAAAAGTGGAGCATGGACGATTTTATCTCGGTGATCACCCAAACCGCCGATCGGGCCAGTGCGGAAGAGCCTGCGGCGAAAGGCGGCAGCGAAGCGCTGTTCAGTGCTTCACTCCCGGCGACCTGCTTTCCCAATGGCTCCAGCCTGGCCTGTAGCTGGGACGTCGAGCTGGTGTATCGAATGGGGCAGGCGTTGGGTCGTGAATGCCAGCAGATGGGGGTGGGTATTCTGCTGGGGCCGGGGATCAATATTCGCCGTACCCCGCTGGCCGGACGCGGCTATGAATACTATGCCGAGGATCCGGTTGTTAGCGGAGATATTGCCGCCGCCTTAATCAACGGCCTGCAGCAGGAAGGCGTTGGCGCCAGTCTGAAACACTTTGCGGCGAATAATTCCGAGTATCGACGCACGGAGATGGATTCCATCATCGACGAACGGGCGCTGCGCGAAATCTATCTTGCCGGTTTCCAGCGGGCGATCGCTAAATCCCAGCCGTGGACGGTAATGTCCTCCTATAACCGGCTTAATGGCGTTCAGACATCGCAGGATCCTTTTTTACTGACCCAGGTACTGCGCGATGAGTGGGGCTACGACGGGCTGGTGATGTCTGACTGGTACGGTATTAAAGACCGCCCGGCATCGCTGATGGCCGGCAACGATTTGGCCATGCCGGAAACCCGGCGCGATAAACAGACGCTGCTGGCGGCAATAGATGCCGGCGAGGTGCCCATGGCGGTTGTCGATCGCGCCTGCCTGCGGATGCTGACGCTGCTGGATAAAGTTCAGCGTCACCGTCGCCCGCAGACGCAGGCTGATTTCCCGGCGCACCACGCCCTGGCACAGCAGTTGGCTGCAGAATCCATTGTGCTGCTGAAAAATGAGGATAACCTGTTGCCGCTGCGGGCGGAACGCACCCGGCGGATTGCGGTTGTAGGTAAACCGGCGCAGGAACCGGTGATTCAAGGTTCGGGCTGCGCGACCACGGTTCCCTGGCTGCTGGATCGCCCGCTCGATGAAATTTTTGACCTTGCCGGGGATGATTTCAGTGTCTCCTGGGCCGTTGGCGCCCCGGACGATCTGCGCAGCGATCCGCAGGCGTTGGCTGAAGCCCGGAGCGTGGCGCAGGCGGCGGACGTGGCGATTATCTTTGTCAGTACCGCCGTTGGTGAAGACGGTGAAAACGGCGATCGTCACGATCTGAATATTCTGGCGGTACATGAGCAGTTGATTCGGGAAGTGGCAGCCGTTCAGCCTAATGTGGTGGTGGTGCTGGCAAACAGCGATGCGGTGGTGATGCCCTGGCTTTCCGACTGCAAGGCGCTGCTGGAAACGTTCTTCGCCGGACAGGGCATGGGGCGCGCCGTGGCCGAGATCTTGTTCGGTAAACGTAATCCCTGCGCTAAACTGACGGTGACGGTCCCTAACACCCTCGAAGAAACGCCTGCCTGGCTCCATTATCCCGGTGAAAACCTGCGGCACCACTACGGAGAAGGGCTGTTTGTCGGCTACCGCTATTATGATAAACGCCGCCTGACGCCGCAGTTTCCGTTTGGTTTTGGCCTGAGCTATACCCGCTTTACCTATCGAGACATTCGGCTTTCCGCGCCGCGCGTCGGGGCCGATGAGACACTTACCGTCTCTTTCGAACTGACCAACTGCGGGGATTGCGCAGGTAAAGAGATCGTTCAGCTGTACGTCAGTGCCCCGGCCGGAGAGTTGATTCGTGAAGAGCAGGCGCTCAAAGGGTTCTGTAAAGTGTCACTGGCCGCCGGAGAGAGCCGTCGCGTGAGCCTGCAACTGCCCGTTGCCGACCTGGCCTGTTATCATCCAGGGCTGGCGGACTGGGTTATTACGCCGGGATGCTGGCAGATTCGGGTAGGGAGTTCCTCCCGCGATCTGGCGCTGTATGCTGAGGTCGAGGTAGATTGTCCGCCGCGCTTTGTTCCGCTTCGCGACGATAACTCGCTGCAGCAGCTGATTCAGCAGCCGGAAGCGCTCGACCGGGTTGTGGCCCTGATTGCTCGTAAGAGCCAGCGACAGCCGGCGCAAATCCGCGAACGGCTGATCCAGCTGGCACCGGATCTGTTCTGTGGGCTACTGATTGCGCTGACGGAGTTTTTAGCGCTTGATATCGACCGCGATGAGCTCAATACCGTACTTGCGGGGACTGATTAATCCTCCCGTCACAGGAGATGATGCGTGTTTCCATTTTCCGTTACCCACCCACGCCCGGCGACAGAAACCGGGCGGCATACGGCCAGCAGCGGCTATGAGCTGATTGCTTTCGATGCCGAAAAGCTGAATGTCTTTGCCGCCGAGGTGCGCTATTGCGAACCTCACTGGCACCCGGCGCCAGAGTTAATCACCGTTCTGTACGGGCGGTTTTCGGTCGTCGTTGGCCAGCAGAGCGTGGAGCTGGTTGAGGGAGACATGCTGTACATCAATGCCGACGCGGTACATTCGCTGTGCGCACAGGCGGCGGGCAGCTCGCTGGTGACCGTCCAGTTTTCTCCCGGCCTGTTTGATGCGCTGCATCCGGCGCCGGTTTTGCGCTGGTGTGCTCAGGGCCGCCGTAAATCGACGGTAGACCAGCAGGTGCAGCGGCGGCTTGGCGATCTCCTCGCGCAACTGATTGAGAATCAGGCGCCGTTTCAGCGAATCGCGATGACCTACCTGCTGCTGGATGCGCTGGTACTGGCTGGTGAACCGACCACGCAGGTGGAGAGTTCACTGCGTGAAGAGGCGATGATTAAAAAGGGGATCGATTACATTAATCAGCACTTCGATCAGCCGCTGACGCTGACCGAGGTGGCGAATCAGAGCGGCATGAGCTATTCGTGGTTTTCGCGGCTGTTTAAGAAGGTCAGCCGGCATAATTTCAAAGAGTATCTCACCCTGGTGCGGCTGAATAAGGCCAGGGCGCTGCTGCGCGATACCCGCACGCCAATCACTGAAATCAGCCACAGCTGCGGCTTTCAGGAGCACAAGTACCTGATTGCCGCCTTCAATAAATACTGTGGCCTGACGCCCACGGAGTACCGTAAGCGCTTCGTCTCACGGCAAAATACGAGCGAAAGCGCGCTGGCGTTGGGAGAGGATTGCCTCTGTTTGCCGTTGAATCACGCGCTACTGGAGCGTCTGGCGCTTAGTAATCAATCCCCATCTGAGCTTTGATACCGGCATCGAATGCGTGCTTCACCGGCCGCAGTTCGCTGACGGTATCGGCCAGCTCAATGAGCTCACGATGGCAGCCGCGCCCGGTAATGATCACCGTTTGCTGTACCGGGCGATTGCGCAGCGCGGAAAGGACCTCTTCGAGCGGCAAATAGTCATAAGCCACCATGTAAGTCAGCTCATCCAGCAGCACCATATCCAGGGTCTCATCGGCCAGCATCCGCTGCGCGTGCTCCCAGACCGCAAGACAGGCCGCCGTATCGCTTTCTCGATCCTGGGTATTCCAGGTAAACCCGGTGGCCATAACCTGAAACTCTACGCCGTGCGGCTCCAGCAGGTTACGCTCGCCATTGGGCCAGGTCCCTTTAATAAACTGGATGACGCCCGCTTTTTTGCCATGGCCGATGGCGCGGGTCACGGTACCAAAACCGGCCGTTGTTTTCCCTTTCCCGTTACCGGTGAAGACAATAACAATGCCGCGTTCTTCCTGCGCTGCCGCCACCCGGGCGTCAACCTTGTCTTTTACCCGCTGCTGGCGTTCACGGTAGCGTTCATCACTCATTGTGCAATTCCTGGTTTACGCCCTGGCTGGGCATCGAAGGTCATTCCCGTCTTACGACGGCTGTCATCGCCCATCAGCCACAGATAAACCGGCATGATATCGGCGGGGGTTTTGAGCTTTCGCGGATCTTCCGTCGGGAAGGCGTTGGCGCGCATTTTGGTTCGCGTCCCGCCTGGGTTAATGCAGTTAACCCGCAGATGACGGCTCTGATACTCTTCGGCCAGTACCTGCATCATTCCTTCCGTGGCAAACTTCGAAGCCGCGTAGGACCCCCAGTTGGCGCGTCCCTGACGGCCGACGCTGGAAGAGGTGAAGACCAGCGAGCCTGACTCAGACTTGAGTAATAAAGGAAGCAGCGCCTGGGTCAGCATAAAGGTGCCATTGACGTTAACTTGCATCACCTGCTGCCAGACTTCCGGCTTTTGCTGATCCATCGGGCAGACGTCGCCCAGCAGGCCGGCATTGTGCAGTACGCCATCAAGGCGCGGGTAGTGGACGCTTATCTGCTGTGCCAGCTGCTGGCACTCCTGCGGCGTGCAGGTTAACAGATCCAGCGTGAACCAACGAGCCGGGATCCCGCCGGCCTGGCTTATTTCTTGCGCGACGCTGCGCAGTTTCTCTTCGTTACGCCCGACCAGGACAACGCTGGCGCTGTAGCGGGAATAGGTCAATGCCGCTTCGCGGCCGATACCGTCGCTGGCGCCGGTAACCAGGATGATGCGATCTTTTAACAAATGATGCTGCGGTTGATAGTGCACGGCGACTCCTTGGGCAATCTGCTGACGATCGCGCGTTGTATTCGGTCTCTTACTTTTGCGTTTTATGCCTGAAACAGCCGGGTATTGCAATCAGCGAAAGGGAAAGTCTTTTCGGAATGAACATCTTGCAACGATTTCATCGTCGCCGAAAAAAACGGGAAGGGGCCGCGTAGAGGACACAAAGCGCAGAGACTTCGTGACGCGGGCTGATGTACACTGTGCTTCAACGTCAGTGGTTTACACAAGGTGAATTCGTGGAATTACTTGCTCAATATGGTCTGTTTTTGGCCAAAATCGCGACGATTGTCGTCGCTATTGCGGTTATTACCGCTCTTATCGTTAACCTGACCCAGCGCAAAAAACAGCGTGGGGAACTGCGGGTGACCAATCTTAGCGAGCAATATAAAGAGATGCGGGAAGAGCTGGCGGTCGCGCTGCTTGATGGTCCCCAGCAAAAGATGTGGCACAAAGCGCAAAAGAAGAAACACAAACAGGAAGCGAAAGCAGCAAAAGCGCGAGCTAAGTTGGGCTCTACGGAGCCAAACAGTAAACCGCGCGCCTGGGTGCTGGATTTCAAAGGCAGCATGGACGCCCACGAAGTCTCAAGCCTGCGTGAAGAGATCACCGCCGTCCTCGCGGCAGTAAAACCGCGCGATCAGGTGATTCTCCGTTTGGAAAGCCCCGGCGGCGTGGTTCACGGCTACGGTCTCGCCGCATCACAGTTGCAGCGTCTGCGCGATAAGCAAATTCCCTTAACCGTGGCGGTTGATAAGGTCGCGGCCAGCGGCGGTTACATGATGGCCTGCGTGGCGAACAAAATTGTCGCCGCCCCGTTCGCTATCCTGGGGTCCATCGGCGTGGTTGCGCAGATCCCTAATCTGCATCGGTTCCTGAAGAACAAAGATATCGATATTGAACTGCATACCGCCGGTCAGTACAAACGTACCCTGACGCTGCTGGGTGAGAATACCGACGAAGGCCGACGTAAGTTCCGCGAAGACCTGAATGAGACCCACCAGTTGTTCAAAGATTTTGTCCATGAAATGCGACCATCGCTGGATATTGAGACCGTCGCAACCGGTGAACACTGGTATGGCGTGCAGGCGCTGGAAAAAGGGCTGGTGGACGTGGTGGAAACCAGTGACGAACTGCTTTTGGGCCTGATCGACAATCACGACGTGGTTAGCGTTCGCTATCAGCAACGTAAAAAAATGCTCGACCGTGTGACCGGTAGCGCAGCGGAAAGCGCTGACCGCCTGCTGCTACGCTGGTGGCAGCGAGGGCAAAAGCCGCTGATGTAATCTGCGGATTTGACCAAAACAACGCGAGGCAACTGCCTCGCGTTGGCGTTTTGTGCCCGCTAAATATAAGAGGGCTTAATCAACCAGGTGGTATTTCTCTGACAGCGTATGCGCGAGATATTTGAACATATTGAACACCGCCGTGCTCTTCGCCGTTGGCAAGCCTTGCTCATCAAGATAAAACTCGCCGCTGAATACCAGAACGCCGTTACGCTGAGTGACGCCGGTGGCTTCGATCCCGGCAAGCGTATCTTCATGTTCACGAATGAGTTTGTTGGCTATTTCAAGCAACGACTGGCGATCGATGGGTTGGGTTGTATCTTGCATAAGTGACTCCTGTGATTCTTCGCCCGGTAGTTTACGCCGCGCGGCGAGAAGGGGCAAATTTTCCATTTAGAGTGCAGGGATAATGGCAAGGGTCTAAGAAACATGACTTTACTGGCAGGATTTGCTTTTGCATGCTAATAAAGTTGCGTAACGAATTTTATCAGGTACAGTGTGACGCTTTCGGCGATCTGGCAACAGATTTGCTTGACATTCGGCCAAAAATTCTTCGTGCTATGTCACCTGACGAGCAAAAGTCAGTAAACTCAGCTATCTGGTTTTATGGATGTGAAACCGGACGTGCAAAGGGTTGATATCCATCGACGGCGTCGCAACATTTGACGTACGTCGCCAGTGGATGGTGAATCAAAATGTGCGATGTATTCCTGGATGAATCAAATTAGGTAAAGGTGAATATGGGTAAAGCTCTCGTTATCGTTGAGTCCCCGGCAAAAGCCAAAACGATCAATAAGTATCTGGGTAATGACTACGTGGTGAAATCCAGCGTGGGTCATATCCGCGATTTGCCGACCAGTGGCTCAGCTTCCAAAAAGAGCGCCGACTCTACCTCCACCAAAGGGGCTAAAAAGCCTAAAAAGGATGAACGTAGCGCTCTGGTCAACCGTATGGGTGTTGACCCATGGCATGACTGGGATGCTCAGTATGAAGTACTTCCGGGTAAAGAAAAGGTAGTTTCAGAACTCAAACAGTTGGCAGAAAAAGCCGACCATATCTATCTCGCAACCGACCTTGACCGCGAAGGGGAAGCCATTGCATGGCACCTGCGGGAAGTTATCGGTGGAGATGAAAAACGCTATAGCCGTGTGGTGTTCAACGAAATCACCAAAAACGCGATCCGTCAGGCTTTTGAGAAGCCGGGCGAGTTGAATATCGATCGTGTTAATGCCCAACAGGCGCGTCGTTTTATGGACCGCGTCGTGGGTTATATGGTTTCTCCGCTGCTGTGGAAAAAAATTGCCCGCGGTCTGTCCGCAGGCCGCGTACAGTCGGTTGCCGTACGTCTGGTGGTAGAGCGCGAGCGCGAAATTAAAGCCTTCGTCCCGGAAGAGTTCTGGGAAATCGACGCCGCTACCACAACGCCGGGCGGTGATGCACTGCCGCTGCAGGTGACGCACAAGAACGACAAGCCGTTCCGTCCGGTTAACCGCGATGAGACCATGGCGGCCGTTGCGCTGCTGGAGAAAGCCAGCTACAGCGTGCTTGAGCGTGAAGACAAACCGACCAGCAGCAAACCTGGTGCGCCGTTTATTACTTCAACCTTGCAGCAGGCAGCCAGCACCCGCCTGGGCTTTGGGGTGAAGAAAACCATGATGATGGCGCAGCGCCTCTATGAGGCAGGCTACATCACCTATATGCGTACCGACTCAACAAACCTGAGTCAGGATGCGCTGAGCATGGTCCGCGGCTATATTGGCGACAACTTTGGCAAAAAATATCTGCCAGAGAACCCCAATCAGTACGCCAGCAAAGAAAACTCACAGGAAGCGCACGAAGCGATTCGTCCTTCTGATGTGAATGTGATGGCTGAAGATCTTAAAGGCATGGAAGCGGACGCGCTGAAGCTGTATCAACTGATCTGGCGCCAGTTTGTCGCCTGCCAGATGATGCCGGCGCAGTACGATTCCACCACGCTGACCGTCAAAGCCGGCGACTTTAAACTGAAAGCGCGTGGCCGTACTCTGCGTTTTGACGGCTGGACTAAGGTCATGCCGGCGCTGCGCAAAGGTGATGAAGATCGGACGTTACCGGTCGTCAACCAGGGCGAGAGCCTGAGCCTGGTCGAACTGACCCCGGCCCAGCACTTTACCAAGCCGCCTGCGCGCTTTAGCGAAGCCTCGTTGGTTAAAGAGCTGGAAAAACGCGGTATCGGTCGCCCGTCGACCTATGCGTCGATCATTTCCACTATTCAGGATCGTGGCTACGTGCGGGTAGAAAACCGCCGTTTCTACGCCGAGAAAATGGGTGAGATCGTCACCGATCGTCTGGAAGAAAACTTCCGCGATCTGATGAACTACGATTTTACCGCCCAAATGGAAGATCGTCTCGACCAGGTGGCTAACCATCAGGCCGAGTGGCGTCAGGTACTGGACCACTTCTTTGGTGACTTCACTACTCAGCTGGAAACGGCAGAGAAGGATCCGGAAGAGGGCGGCATGCAGCCGAACCCGATGGTGTTGACCAGCATCGACTGTCCGACCTGTGGCCGCAAAATGGGTATTCGTACCGCCAGTACCGGGGTATTCCTCGGCTGTTCAGGCTATGCGCTGCCGCCGAAAGAACGCTGCAAAACTACCATTAACCTGGTGCCGGAAAACGAAGTGCTCAACGTGCTGGAAGGCGACGATGCCGAAACCAACGCGCTGCGCGCCAAGCGTCGTTGCCAGAAATGCGGCACGGCGATGGACAGCTACCTGATCGATCCTAAGCGCAAGCTGCACGTCTGTGGTAATAACCCGACCTGCGACGGCTACGAGATTGAAGAGGGCGAATTCCGCATCAAGGGCTACGACGGCCCGGTCGTGGAGTGTGAAAAATGTGGTTCTGAAATGCACCTGAAAATGGGGCGTTTCGGTAAGTACATGGCCTGCACCAACGACGAATGTAAGAATACGCGTAAGATTCTGCGTAATGGCGAAGTGGCTCCGCCGAAGGAAGATCCGGTTCCGTTACCGGAGCTGCCGTGCGAGAAGTCGGACGCCTATTTCGTTCTGCGTGACGGTGCGGCGGGTGTTTTCCTTGCGGCAAACACCTTCCCGAAATCGCGTGAAACGCGTGCGCCACTGGTGGAAGAGCTGTACCGCTTCCGTGATCGCCTGGCGGAGAAACTGCGTTATCTGGCCGATGCGCCGCAGCAGGATCCCGACGGCAACAAAACGCTGGTGCGTTTTAGCCGTAAAACTAAGCAGCAGTACGTGGCGTCAGAAAAAGATGGCAAAGCGACCGGTTGGTCAGCCTTCTATATTGACGGCAAATGGACTGAAGCGAAGAAATAAGCGTATTCATCTCTCTGAAGGGCCGCAGTGCGGCCCTTTTTCTCTTTGATTTTCCTGCCATATTCACGGTTTGTTTTCGTTTTCGGACGGCCTTATAACCGGCTTATTATTTTTCGTTAGCGTCTATACACTGTAGATATAAATGATATAGTGGTTATAGTTAATCCCTTTTTTATTATTAAATCGTCTTATACATCATCGTGTCAGGATGCTTTGTGGCGCCGTTGCGGCGAGTCGCAGGGACGGCGGGCGTGCAGCTTGCCGACAGGCGACCTGAACGTAAAATGTATGAGCGAATTCATTTTACGCGTTAACGGATATCAGCCATGAAACTACAGCAGCTCCGCTACATCGTTGAGGTTGTTAACCATAATCTGAATGTCTCCTCTACTGCCGAAGGCCTGTATACCTCACAGCCCGGTATCAGCAAGCAGGTACGCATGCTGGAAGATGAGCTCGGTATTCAGATTTTCGCCCGTAGCGGCAAACACTTAACTCAGGTGACCCCGGCCGGTCAGGAGATCATCCGCATCGCCCGAGAGGTCCTGTCGAAAGTTGATGCGATCAAATCGGTCGCCGGCGAGCATACCTGGCCTGACAAAGGCTCACTGTATGTGGCAACCACCCATACTCAGGCCCGCTACGCGTTACCTGGAGTGATTAAAGGCTTTATTGAGCGCTACCCGCGTGTCTCTTTGCATATGCACCAGGGCTCGCCGACGCAAATTGCGGAAGCCGTATCAAAAGGCAACGCGGATTTCGCCATCGCGACCGAAGCGCTACATCTCTATGATGATCTGGTTATGTTACCGTGCTACCACTGGAACCGTTCCATTGTGGTTACACCTGAGCATCCGCTGGCCTCCCGTGGCTCGGTGACTATTGAAGAGCTGGCTCAGTATCCGCTGGTAACCTACACCTTTGGGTTTACCGGTCGTTCTGAGCTGGATACCGCGTTTAACCGCGCCGGGCTTACGCCGCGCATCGTCTTTACCGCGACCGATGCTGACGTTATCAAAACCTACGTCCGCCTTGGCCTTGGGGTAGGGGTGATTGCCAGCATGGCGGTTGATCCCGTCTCCGATCCTGACCTGGTTAAGCTTGAAGCAAACGGTATTTTCAGCCACAGTACCACGAAGATAGGTTTCCGACGCAGCACCTTCTTGCGCAGCTATATGTATGATTTTATTCAACGTTTTGCGCCGCACTTGACGCGAGATGTGGTGGATACTGCGGTGGCTTTGCGTTCGAATGAAGATATTGAGGCAATGTTCAAAGATATTAAACTACCTGAAAAGTGATTAAGCTGAATATCAGGCATCTCCGCCGGGGATGCCAATTCCTATAATGGCCTCTAATTAAATTTGTAAACCTCGTCTAAATCACAAAAATCGTTATTTCCATTAACACGATTGCAAATATACCCGCTTCGGTCAAAATAATAGTTAAAGATAATATCCAGAGGGAGAATTCACTGGATTAATTCATTAGCTATAATTAAGCTTTAACTGTACCTGATAATTTTAGCGATTGGTGGTGATAAAATGATTAGTGATATCGATTATATGAAGTTGACGATGTCACAGGAAAGTGACAAAACGGAGATTGATCCTGTGCTGAGGAGCCGCGCCTGGAGTGCCGTGCTCGTTGGGTTAGCGATGTTCTGGAGTATCATTGCGCTCGTAATCTGTAACGTTTGGATCATCAGCTGAGCGTACATTTCCTGGATGGCTGTATGTGTCATTTTTATGACGGCGAAATCGTGAGAAATTATTTAATCTAATAACCCGCGGCGACAAGGAGGATATATTTCGCGACATTGTGTGTTTAAACAAACATCCCTTCCCTTGAACTAATCGTCAATCAACTGGCGATTAGTTCTTTCGTACTCATGTACTCGTACAGTTATCCTGCTACATATTTCCCTCTATCAAATTCGTTCGACATTACTCCGTATAATCATTCAGGTTTTTTGCTTTAAACATTTTACCGATTTTAGCAATTTGGGTTGTTATCAAAGTGTTATGCCTGGTATGTGTTATCTTTACTATTGACCCTGAGGAGCATCAGGGCATGCCATCCCTGTGATAAAGGAGGAGCTATGTCGTCAACCCTACGAGCAGCCAGTAAGGATACGCTACAGGTCAAAGATAAAACCTACCATTACTACAGCTTACCGCTGGCCGCTAAAGAACTGGGCGATTTGACCCGTTTACCCAAATCGCTCAAAGTCCTGCTGGAAAACCTGTTGCGTTGGCAGGACGGTGACTCGGTCACCGCAGAAGATATTCATGCGCTGGCGGGCTGGCTCGATCATGCTCACGCCGACCGGGAAATTGCCTATCGTCCGGCGCGCGTTTTAATGCAGGATTTTACCGGCGTGCCCGCGGTAGTGGATCTCGCGGCAATGCGTGAAGCGGTAAAACGCCTGGGGGGAGACACGGCGAAAGTGAACCCGCTGTCACCCGTTGACCTGGTTATCGACCACTCGGTCACCGTAGACCGCTTCGGGAACGACGAAGCGTTTGAGGAAAACGTCCGTCTCGAAATGGAACGCAACCACGAACGTTACGTGTTCCTGCGCTGGGGACAGCAGGCGTTCAGCCGCTTCAGCGTCGTGCCGCCGGGGACCGGGATTTGCCATCAGGTTAACCTGGAGTATCTGGGTAAAGCGGTCTGGAGCGAAGAGCTTAACGGTGAATGGTTTGCCTGGCCCGATACGCTGGTCGGCACCGATTCGCATACCACCATGATCAACGGGCTGGGCGTGCTGGGCTGGGGCGTTGGCGGCATTGAAGCGGAAGCCGCGATGCTGGGTCAGCCGGTATCGATGCTGATCCCGGATGTGGTGGGCTTCAAGCTAAGCGGCAAGCTTCGGGAGGGGATTACCGCTACCGACCTGGTGCTGACCGTCACCCAGATGCTGCGCCAGCATGGCGTCGTCGGGAAGTTTGTTGAGTTTTACGGCGATGGTCTGGATTCGCTCCCGCTGGCGGACCGTGCCACCATCGCCAATATGTCACCTGAATACGGTGCGACCTGCGGCTTCTTCCCGATTGATGCGGTAACGCTTAGCTATATGCGCCTGAGCGGTCGTAGCGATGAACAAGTAGCGCTGGTGGAAGCCTATGCCAAAGCGCAGGGAATGTGGCGTCAGACGGGCGATGAGCCGGTCTTTACCAGCACGCTGGCGCTGGATATGAGCACGGTCGAAGCGAGCCTTGCCGGGCCCAAACGGCCGCAGGATCGCGTTGCGCTGGGCGATGTCCCAAAAGCCTTTGCCGCCAGCAGTGAGCTGGAGGTCAATCTGACGCAGAATCCGCGCCAGGCGGTTGACTATACGCTGAACGGACATCGTTTTTCGCTACCCGACGGCGCGGTGGCCATTGCCGCGATCACCTCTTGTACCAACACGTCTAACCCCAGCGTACTGATGGCCGCCGGTCTGCTGGCTAAAAAAGCGGTTGAGCTGGGCCTCCAGCCGCAGCCGTGGGTAAAAGCCTCTCTGGCGCCGGGGTCGAAAGTGGTGTCGGATTATCTGGCACACGCCGGGCTGACGCCATATCTTGATGCGCTGGGCTTCAACCTGGTGGGATATGGCTGTACCACCTGTATTGGTAACTCCGGGCCGTTGCCTGAGCCGATTGAAGAAGCCATCAAAAAAGGCGACTTAACCGTCGGCGCCGTGCTATCCGGTAACCGCAACTTTGAAGGTCGTATTCATCCGCTGGTGAAAACCAACTGGCTGGCATCGCCACCGCTGGTGGTGGCCTACGCCCTGGCCGGGAATATGAACGTCAACCTGACCCGTGATGCGTTGGGTACCGGCAAGAATGGTCAGCCGGTCTATCTGAAGGATATCTGGCCGAGCGGCCTTGAAATTGCCCGGGCCGTTGAGCAGGTCTCAACTGAAATGTTCCACAAAGAGTACGCGGAGGTGTTCGAGGGGACGCCTGAATGGAAAGCTATTCATGTTGACCGCTCCGATACTTACGACTGGCAGGAGGACTCTACCTATATTCGTCTGTCGCCATTCTTTGATGAAATGGGGGCTGAACCTGAGCCGGTAGAAGATATTCACGGTGCGCGTATTCTGGCGATGCTTGGCGACTCGGTCACCACGGACCATATCTCGCCGGCCGGGAGCATCAAACAGGACAGCCCTGCCGGGCGCTATTTACAGGAACACGGCGTCGCGCGAGCTGACTTTAACTCCTACGGCTCTCGCCGTGGTAACCATGAAGTGATGATGCGCGGGACGTTTGCCAACATCCGTATTCGCAACGAAATGGTGCCGGGCGTTGAAGGTGGTATGACCCGACACCTGCCGGGCAGCGAGCCCATGGCTATCTATGACGCCGCGATGCGTTATAAAGGTGAGGGGACTCCGCTGGCGGTGGTGGCCGGGAAAGAGTACGGCTCCGGCTCCAGCCGCGACTGGGCTGCAAAAGGCCCTCGACTGCTGGGTGTACGGGTGGTTATCGCCGAATCGTTTGAGCGAATCCATCGTTCTAATCTTATCGGTATGGGGATCCTGCCGCTGGAGTTCCCGCAGGGCGTCACGCGTAAAACGCTGGGGCTGAGTGGGGAAGAGCGGATAGATATCAGTAACCTTCAGGCTTTGCAGCCTGGTGCGACGGTGCCGGTGACGCTGACGCGCGTGGACGGCAAACAAGAGGTGTTACTCTGCCGCTGCCGCATCGATACCGCCACGGAGCTGACGTACTATCAGAATGACGGCATCCTGCATTATGTGATCCGCAATATGCTGTAAAAAAAAGGGCCAGCAAGCGCTGGCCCTGAATGATTCTGTCGTCTTATTTATTCAACAGATGCCCCATTTTGGCGGCTTTGGTATCCAGATAGTGGGCATTTTTCGGATTGCGCCCGACAATCAGCGGAACGCGTTCCACGATATTAATGCCAGCTTCGGTGAGAATTTCTACTTTTTTCGGGTTGTTCGTCAGCAGACGCACCTGGTCAACGTGGAGCAGTTTGAACATATCCGCACACAGCGTAAAGTCGCGTTCGTCTGCGGCAAAGCCCAACTGATGGTTGGCTTCCACGGTGTCATAGCCCTGATCCTGTAACGCGTAGGCGCGGATCTTGTTCAACAGACCAATATTACGACCTTCCTGCCGATGGTAGAGCAGAATACCACGCCCCTCTTCGGCAATATGCGACAGCGCCGCTTCGAGCTGGAAACCGCAATCACAACGCAGGCTAAAAAGGGCATCGCCCGTTAAGCACTCAGAGTGTACGCGAGCCAGGACGGGCGACTGACCCGAAATGTCGCCAAAGACCAGCGCGACATGATCCTGCCCGGTTGCCAGTTCTTCAAATCCCACCATCAGGAAATCGCCCCAGGGGGTTGGCAGTTTGGCTTCTGCCACACGTTTAAGCTGCATGTGATTCTCCAGATTTTGTCAGCACCTGAATGTGCTTTCTGTTTAGCGCTATTTTGCCACACTGGCGCGACGTTCTCCTAATTACGCACGGCTGCCTGCGCGTAAAGCGCACAAACGAACCACTTTCCGTTATGATAGTCGGGAGAAGAAATAAGGAGTTGAAATGCTGTCTATTGCCAGACGAACCGCCCTCGGTGCGGCATTGCTTATGATTATGCCCGGCGTGGTGTGGATATCCGGCTGGAAGTGGCAGCCTGGCCTTTCGCAAGTGTGGTTAAAGCTGATGTACTGGGTGACGGAAAGCGTCACTCAACCGTGGGGAATTATCACCCATGTGGTTTTATGCGGCTGGTTTCTGTGGTGTCTGCGTTTTCGCCTGCGTGCGGCCGTAATGCTGTTTGTCATTTTAGGCGCGGCGATTTTGCTGGGGCAGGGCATAAAATCCGGGATAAAAGAGCAGGTGCAGGAACCGCGTCCTTTTGTGGTCTGGCTTGAAAAGACGCAGCAGGTGCCCGTTGATGAATTCTACGCGTTAAAACGCAAAGAACGCGCTAAACTGGTGCATGAGCAGCTGGCGCAGGAGCAGGATATACCTCGGTTCCTGCGTAAGCACTGGCAGAAAGAGACCGGTTTTGCATTTCCGTCCGGGCACACGATGTTTGCTGCCAGCTGGGCGCTATTAGGCGTCGGACTGCTATGGCCGCGGCGGCGCTGGGTGACCATGGCTGCGCTGTTGACGTGGGCGACGGCCGTAATGGGCAGTCGCCTGGCGCTGGGCATGCACTGGCCGCAAGACTTGATGGTCGCCACGCTTATCTCCTGGCTGCTGGTGACGCTGGCAACCTGGCTCACCCAGCGACTGTGTGGTCCGCTTACGCCGCCGGGAGAAGAAGCGCAGGATATTAAGAAACGGACGATAAAACAGGGATAACGTTGATTTTCGCGTCTGCCGGCCGCATATCCTGACAGGGTGTCATGCTTTTCCATTTCACCACTGCAGCGAAAATGATACTTTATAGGGCTGAACGCGGGATTTATTCGCTCAACCCACAAAACGGGAAGTAGTGTGAAATATTTACTTATTTTCTTACTGGTATTAGCGGTCTTCGTCATCTCCGTGACGCTAGGCGCGCAGAATGATCAACTGGTCACGTTCAACTATTTGCTCGCGCAGGGTGAATTCCGTATTTCGACGTTGCTGGCAGTGCTCTTTGCCGCAGGGTTTGCTATTGGCTGGCTGATTTGCGGCCTTTTCTGGCTGCGGGTTCGTGTTTCGCTGGTGCGCGCTGAACGTAAAATTAAGCGTCTTGAACATCAGATTGCACCAACAACCGCCGTGCCGGCCGACGCAGGTGTTCCTGCGGTGAAGGAATAATCATTTATGCTGGAGTTGTTGTTTCTGCTATTGCCCGTTGCCGCTGCTTACGGATGGTATATGGGGCGCAGAAGTGCACAACAGTCCAAACAGGACGACGCTAGCCGCCTGTCACGTGATTACGTGACCGGGGTGAACTTCCTGTTGAGCAATCAGCAGGATAAAGCGGTAGACCTGTTCCTCGACATGCTGAAAGAGGATACCGGTACCGTTGAGGCTCACCTGACCCTGGGAAACCTGTTCCGCTCCCGCGGCGAGGTTGACCGGGCTATCCGTATTCACCAAAGCCTGATGGAAAGTGCTTCACTGACCTACGATCAGCGGCTGTTGGCCGTTCAGCAGTTGGGGCGTGATTACATGGCTGCCGGTCTTTACGATCGCGCGGAAGATATGTTCAAGCAGCTGGTGGATGAAACCGATTTTCGCCTCAGCGCACTACAGCAGCTGCTGCAAATCTACCAGGCCACCAGCGACTGGCAGTCGGCTATCGATGTTGCCGAACGTTTAGTGAAGCTGGGTAAAGAAAAGCACCGGGGCGATATAGCTAACTTCTGGTGCGAGCTGGCGCTGCAGCAGATGGCGAACAGCGATATGGATAAGGCCATGACGCTACTGAAAAAAGGGGCGTCGGCTGACCGCAACAGCGCTCGCGTGTCGATTATGATGGGCCGGGTGTGGATGGAGAAGGGCGACTACGCGAAAGCGGTAGAGAGCCTGGAGCGGGTGATTAATCAGGACAAAGAGCTGGTGGGCGAAACGCTCGACATGCTACAGACCTGCTACCAGCAGTTGGGCAAGCTCGATGAGTGGGAAATCTTCCTGCGCCGCTGCGCCGATGAAAATACCGGCGCAACCGCAGAACTGATGCTGGCGCAAATTCTCGAACAGCGTGAGGGCGTAGAGGCTGCACAGAGCTATGTGACGCGTCAGCTGGAGCGCCACCCGACGATGCGGGTCTTCCACAAGCTGATGGACTATCACCTTAACGAGGCTGAAGAGGGGCGCGCGAAGGAGAGTCTGGGCGTGCTGCGTAATATGGTGGGTGAGCAGGTTCGCAGTAAACCGCGCTACCGCTGCCAGAAGTGCGGTTTTACCGCGCATACGCTGTACTGGCACTGTCCGTCCTGCCGGTCATGGTCAACGATTAAGCCCATTCGCGGTCTCGACGGACAATAGTTTTTAAAAAAACGCAATTTAGTTACAACATACTAACCAGTTTTTATAACTCCTCGCCTTTGACGCCACCGCTGATATCGCCTTGCAGGAGGCGAAAAGCAGCCTGTCAATTTCCCTTCATCGCAGGTAGAATGCTGCCCGTTTACCTTTTTTGCGCCAAAACGGCGCCCATCAACAATTAAGGTCTGGTCATGACGTCTACTGCTCCATCTTCGCCTCGCGTTGTCACATCCTCTCCCGTTGTTGTTGCGCTCGACTATGATAACCGCGACAAAGCGCTGGCCTTTGTTGACCGGATTGACCCACGCGACTGCCGCCTGAAGGTAGGCAAAGAGATGTTTACGCGGTTGGGGCCTCAGTTTGTTCGCGACCTGCATCAGCGCGGTTTTGAAGTCTTCCTCGATCTGAAATTCCATGATATCCCGAATACCACCGCACGCGCGGTAGCCGCTGCGGCAGATCTCGGGGTGTGGATGGTCAATGTTCACGCCTCCGGCGGTGCGCGGATGATGACCGCTGCACGTGAAGCACTGGTGCCGTTTGGACAGGATGCGCCGCTGCTGATTGCCGTGACCGTTCTGACCAGTATGGAAGCCAGCGATCTCCAGGATCTTGGCATTACGCTTTCTCCAGCCGACCATGCAGCGAAACTGGCGGCGTTAACGCAGCGCTGTGGTCTGGACGGCGTAGTGTGTTCAGCACAAGAAGCGGTACGCTTTAAACAGGAACTCGGGCAAGCATTTAAGCTGGTCACGCCCGGTATTCGCCCGCAGGGCAGCGATGCCGGTGACCAGCGGCGCATCATGACGCCGGAACAGGCGCAGGAAGCCGGGGTTGACTATATGGTGATTGGTCGTCCGGTAACCCAGTCAGCGGATCCTGCAGCGACCTTACGCAGCATCAATGCGTCACTGAATAAGGGGGCATAATGAATGATTCCAACAGTCGTCTGGTCTATTCAACGGACAGCGGCCGGATAGATCAACCGAAGCCGGTCGCAGAGCGGCCAAAAGGCGACGGCATCGTTCGCATTCAGCGCCAGACCAGCGGACGTAAAGGGAAGGGCGTATGCCTGATCGTGGGCATTGACCTGGATGATGACGCGCTGACGAAACTGGCCGCTGAGCTGAAAAAGAAGTGTGGCTGCGGCGGGTCGGTGAAAGATGGCGTGATAGAAATTCAGGGCGATAAACGCGATTTGCTGAAAACGTTGCTGGAAGCCAAAGGCATGAAAGTTAAACTGGCCGGCGGTTAATAAACAACAAGGCCACGGTAAATACCGTGGCCTTGATTCTTAGCAGGTGCGTAAGTCTATTGATGCGGATTATTTTTATATTTGGTCCAGTTCAGACCTTATTTACCAACCTGATGGCCGATAATCCCGCCGACCGCTGCGCCGCCCAGGGTGCCCAGTGCGCTACCATCGGTTAAGACTGCGCCACCGAGTGCGCCAGCGCCTGCACCGATTGCGGTATTACGGTCGCGTTTTGACCAATTGGAACATGCGCTCAGAGACATTACTACGGTTACGGCCAGAACTGCGGCAGCCATTTTTTTGCTCATTGAAGTCATCATAATTTTCTCCTGAATAATCTATTCATGGATACAACTTCCTTTAAAGCATAGCGTGATGCTAAGTCTTAAGGGCGATTCCATGAAACTTAAGTTGCGCAGGTGTTACTTTAATCACGCAGGTGATAGTCACTTCCTGTTATATCGCTAACATTAATTCTACTTTTTTTAAATTTTACCGGCAGGTAAAAACTCTTAATTGCGGGCTCGGAATACTCTCAGACAGGGCTTCATGCGGGCTGCGCCCACAAGCGTGGGCGTCGGGAAAAGCAAAACAGAGGGTTAAACAGAAAGCAGGGGTGAGATCAGGAAAAACTGACGATATCGACGGTCAACCCGCTTTCCGTCAGCTGTTGGCGTGCGTCATCGTGCAGACTGCTATCGGTAATAATGCGGCTAAAGCGCGCCACAGGGCCAAGCGGATAAGGGTGAACGACGCTGAACTTCGAACTGTCGCTGAGGACAATCGCCTCGCAGCCCTTTTCAAGGACGGCATTGACCACATCAGCACGCATCATATCTCTTCCGGTAAAACCGGTTTCCGGCTGCCAGCCATCTATACCAATAAACGCTTTGCTGAAGTGAACCTGCTGAATAAACTGCCGCGTGAGTGGGCCGACCATGCTTTCGCTACGCTTTTGATAGATCCCGCCGAGCAGAATCACTTCCCCGGGCGTCTCTTTAAGCAGATGCGCAATGTAGCTGCTGACGGTAATGATAGTGATATCGCCGCGCTCGGCAAGCGTACGGGCGAGCAGTGCGTTACAGCTGCCGTTTTCGATAAACACAGTTTCACCGGCGTTGACCAGCTCTGCGGCACGCGTAGCCAGCTCACGTTTGATAGAGAAGTGCGTCATCATCCGAGTTTCGACATCTTCGCTGTCCAGCGGCACCGCGAAACCATGAGTCCTGCGCAGATAGCTCTGCTTTTCCAGTAAATTCAGATCCTGACGAATCGTCACTTCAGAGACACCGGTCATTTTCGCGAGATCGGCCACGCTCATGCGGCCATTATCGATGACCATTTGCAAAATACTTTGTTGTCGGGCGTTCATAGCAACATCACAGTTAGGGGGCTATTTGGCTGACAATCGACATCAACAATCGATTGCGGCGATGTGGGCAATCAGATTTCCCAGGGCGCTTTCGGCTGACCGGGTTTTGCTTCCGGCTCATCGGCAGAAAGCGCCTGAAGTTCCGCTTTAAGGATCTCCAGATTATGAATCGCAGAGTGATAATCTCCGGCAACCAGAATATCCAGCACGGTATCGATACGTTGGGCGAGCAGGCGGGCATTCAGTTCTGACATAGCATTATCCTGGTTACAAAAACGAATGAAATCAATGATGCAAAAAACGGATGAAAAAGAGAAGTGAAAAAAACGCACAACGTAAATCATCTGCGATGGATAGTCAGGAAAACGAGGCAAAACGGGGCAATATGAAACAGCCAGAGACCAAAAATAAGCGGCCCCCGGTTACGGGAGCCGCTGAAGACGGCTATCAGGCGAACGGACGCGCGATGACGCTGCGGGTTTCCATCCGGACTTCGGCAATCTTGACGTCGATAACGTCAGTGACTTTGTAGACGATTTCACCTTTGATCTGCACGGTTCCGTTTTCCTGGCTACAAACCAGTTCATCACGTACGGCGTGCAGGAACGGTGCCGGAATAAAGGCAACGGCGCCGTTATCCACCAGACGAACGCGCATCCCACCGCGGCTGATATCGATGATCTCAGCGGCAAAACGGGTATCGGTACCTGCCTGCGGGCTCAGGTAGCGGGCGTACAGCCAGTCACCGACATCGCGTTCAGCCATGCGGTTCAGGCGACGGCGCTCGGCCATCTGAACGGCAATGTCATCCTGCGGACGGGAGGCCGTTTCACCTTTGATCATTGCTTTCAGCAGGCGATGGTTAATCATGTCGCCATACTTACGAATCGGTGAAGTCCAGGTGGCATAGGCTTCAAGGCCAAGGCCGAAGTGCGGGCCTGGCTCAGTACTGATTTCTGCGTAAGACTGGAAGCGACGAATACGGCTATCGAGGAAACCCGACGGCTGTGCGTCCAGCTCGCGACGCAGTTTGCAGAAACCGTCGAGCGTCAGTACTTCGACCGGGTCAACGTGGACGTCGTGGGTCTTCAGCAACGATGCCAGCTGCTCGGTGTTAGCAGGATCAAAGCCGGTATGTACGTTATAAACGCCAAAGCCTAGCTTGTCGCGCAGAACGCGGGCCGCACAGATGTTTGCCGCGATCATGGACTCTTCAACAATGCGGTTCGCGATGCGACGCGGTTCGGCAACGATGTCCAGCACTTCGCCTTTCTCACCCAGCACGAAACGGTAGTCCGGGCGGTCCTTGAACACCAGCGCATGGGTTTTACGCCATTCACTGCGGCGCAGACAGACGTCCTGCAGCAGTTTAATTTGCTGAGCGATGGATTCGCTCTCAGGCTGCCAGCTGCCGGTATTTTCCAGCCAGTCGGAGACGTTGTCGTAGGCCAGCTTCGCTTTCGACTCGATGGTCGCCGTGAAGAATTCGATATCGTCTTCAATGGTGCCGTCAGCCGCCAGGATCATGCGACAGGCGAGCACCGGACGCACTTCATTGGCACGCAGAGAGCACAGATCGTCGGACAGCTCACGCGGCAGCATCGGGATGTTAAAGCCCGGCAGATAGTTGGTGAAGGCGCGGATTTTTGCCGCGTTGTCCAGCTTGCTGCCTTCGGCGATCCAGGCGGTCGGATCGGCAATGGCAACGGTCAAATGCAGCTTGCCGTCGGCAGCGGCTTCGACAAATAGCGCATCGTCCATATCTTCGGTGCTGGCGCTGTCGATGGTGACGAAATCCAGCGCCGTTAAGTCACGACGTTCCAGACCTTCATCGAGCATCTCGGTCGCTACGCCGTCCGGCGCTTCTTTTTCCAGATTATGGCGTGCCAGCGTGACCCACCACGGAACGAAATGGTCGTCACTGAAGGTGATAAACTGGGTCAATTCGGCATAAAAACCGCGGTCGCCTTTCAGCGGATGACGGCGCATTTCAGCAACGGCCCAGTCACCCTCTTTAAAGTCATGGCTCACGCCACGATCGGCGCGGCAAGGAATTGCGTCTTTCAGCAGCGGATGATCGGGAACGATAGACAGACGGTCATCTTTTTTATGCACTTTACCGACGAAACGGGTCAGGAAAGGTTCAATCAACTCTTCCGGTTCAGCGCTTTCACGTTCTTTTTCAGTATGGACCACGGCGCTAATACGGTCGCCATGCATCACTTTTTTCATTTGCGGCGGCGGAATAAAGTAGCTTTTTTGCGCATCCACTTCGAGGAAGCCAAAACCTTTTTCCGTCCCCTTAACGACCCCTTCAACACGAGGAGTCTGGGAATGCAGTTGCTGTTTAAGCTGCGCTAGCAGCGGGTTGTCCTGAAACATAATTAGGTATTTTCGTGGCTAAAAGAGCGGCTGACATTTTTACGCGATAATGCCTGTTGCGGCAAGCGATGTTTGGCATTTTACGTCTGTTGACGAACGATCCCGAGGGCGATTTTCAGACGATTCATCCAGCCGCATAGCCCGCACCACGCCAGAATATCGACAATCTGCTCGCGGGAAAGCCCATGCTCCGAAAGGGGGGTTAAATGCGCCGCGCTGAACCGGTCGGGTGCCCGGGTTAAAAGCTGTGCCGCCTGCAAGATAGCGCGCTCGGTAGGGTGGTTTTGTCCCCATGACTGAAATGCGCGATCGTCCCGGCGCAAAACGTCTGAAAGCTGCGGGGAATCAAAGCCGCTCTCGGCCCATGCGTTAAAACAGCTGACGCTACCGTTGATGCGCGCGCTCATCAGCGCCACCAGAGATGCAAATGGCTGATTCGTGCTTAACTGGCTAAGTAATTCATGCTGGGCTTTAAGCGTCGTTTCATGGACCGCGAGCAGCGGCGCCAGCTCTGAAAGGCCGGGATGCGGCTGCCAGTCGGCCAGCAACGCCTGCCGTTCGTCGCTGACATAGCGGAGATCGGTGTCGTTGATGTCGGGTATCCAACTGAACGGACCGGCGGAGAAATCGTCTGCTGGCGCATCTTCTTGCTGTGGCATACCCGGCATCCAGCGTACCGGGAAGCCCTGGCATGCATGAAACGCGGCAATCACCCGCGCCTGGAAGCCGACAAATCCAATAATCTGATTAATCAGGATGATATCGCGGCTGGTTAACCCGACTTCATCCAACTGGCTGCGGGACAGGGCGGTAATCACCGACGGGGAACCGGCCAACTGGCGGGCGTACTGGGTTATCTGCGCCAGCCGACGATTGCTCTCTCGTGAAGAATCCGGTCCCGGTAGCGGGGCCAGCCGTGCGGCATAGTGATTACACAGGCGCTGCACGCCATAAACCTGGGCAACGGTCAGCGCCGTGCTTAGCCGATCGTAGGCGCTAAACGTCTGTAGTCGATTGACCTCGACGGATGCGGGAAAAAGCGCATCGGCCAGACATCGTGCTGGCGTCAGCCAGCCTGTATGCGCCGGGAGCCACTCTTCGGGCAATGTCAGATCGAGTAAAAAACGGTCTTCGACATGGGCGGCTTCAGGGGCGAGCGGCAGCACATCCACCGGGCAGATTGTTGACTGGGTTTCATGATACCAGTGGTTTTTGCCATAAATGCGGCGTTGCTCCATGGGCGTTCCTTGATCGGTATGTGACAAGCCGCACTTCCGTGGGCCATATACATTACTATCCTGGCGTAACCCCGAAGCAGGAGAAAATATTGATCCGTGCTAACAAATAGCCGTTTGGAATAACAGGGGAGAATGTTTGTCTCTGACGTGCAGAGAATGCAGAGAATGCAGAGAATGCAGAGAATCCCTCCTCACGGGCGTGAGGAGGGAAAGGAACTTATTTCAGTTCCAGCTCGTTCATGGCCGCGATGCTGAAACCGCCATCGACGTGAACGACTTCACCGGAGATACCGGCAGACAGGTTGGAGCACAGGAATGCTGCGCTATTACCCACGTCTTCGATAGTCACGGTACGACGAATCGGGGTTACCGCTTCGCAATGCGCCAGCATTTTACGGAAGTCTTTAATGCCAGATGCGGCCAGGGTACGGATCGGACCGGCAGAGATAGCATTGACGCGCACGCCTTCAGGACCCATTGCATTCGCCATGTAACGCACGTTCGCTTCCAGGGAGGCTTTTGCCAGACCCATCACGTTGTAGTTCGGAATCGCACGCTCTGCGCCCAGGTAGGACAGCGTCAGCAGGGCAGAACCCGGGTTCAGCATGCCGCGGCAGGCTTTCGCCATCGCCACGAAGCTGTAGGCGCTGATATCATGAGCGATTTTGAAGCCTTCGCGAGTAACCGCGTTGACATAGTCGCCGTCCAGCTGGTCAGCCGGCGCAAAACCGATTGAGTGGACGAAGCCGTCAAATTTCGGCCAGACTTTAGTCAGTTCAGTGAACAGAGACTCGATGCTCTCATCTTCAGCCACGTCGCACGGCAGTACGATGTTAGAACCCAGTGCCGCTGCAAATTCTTCCACACGACCTTTCAGTTTTTCGTTCTGATAGGTGAACGCCAGTTCAGCCCCTTCACGGTGCATTGCTTGCGCAATACCGTAGGCGATGGACAGTTTGCTGGCAACGCCAGTCACCAGAATGCGCTTACCGGAAAGAAAACCCATAGCTTTAATCCTTATCGTTATTGCTTATTTTTACTTTAACAATCATGGGGTTAAGGTTGTTATTTCAAAATAACTCAAATTTAGCCGAGAATTATATCCCACTGACGACCCCTTGTGTCACGATATTTTCGTGCCTTAACACGTAATGACGACCGGACACACTCCAGTATATCACCGGATATCTGGCCCGTTTTATGCCGCCTGGCTGCCTATCGACGGGTTAAAGGTGGGTAATGCTGGCCAGCAGCAGCCGGGCATCGGGCGAGAGCGGCATCAGCGCGCCGGGCGGTTGGTCCTGCCACCAGATCCCTGATCGCGTATCACAGCGCTTGTCGGCAAGCTGCCAGCATCCCTGAAGTACCCAGGCAATGCCTTCGCTACCGGGATGCTGTTCAGTGGAGACCACGTTGACCTGCGCGGTAGCGCGGGTGCGTTGTGTCATAATGTTAAAATCCAGGCCCGGTGCAGAAATGCCTTCGCTGCCCAGAGACCAGTCGCCGGAAAATGCCCACGGCTCCCAGCGTTGCAGATGGTGATCGATCCCGTCACCGCGCAGCCAGAGTGGCTGCCCCTCAATTAACGTAATGACCCGATCAATGCCCTTAAAAGGTGAAAACGGCCCGTCGTTTTCTAACATCGCGATGCTGGCACGCCAGAGAAAGGGGGCATCCGGGTCAGGTGAGGGAACGCTGATGATTTCACGCGTTTCGCCAGCGCCGTTTTTCCACGGGGTGATCGGCAGGGAAGAGAAATTAAAGGCAGTTATCATCGCAGTTTCACCGTCGGCCTGTCGCATTGTGTAAAGTTTTAGCTACACCGAATTTTCAATTCGATTACAAATTATTTACAGTGTGGCTCACAAATCCATCATCAGGAGGGTGTGCGGATTTGTCAATGCTTGTATATACATGCTCTGTCATCTGAATTTTACGTCCGTCTGGCAACGCCAGGACGGCATGACTTAAATGAAATCAGGAGAATTATCATGAAGCAGAGCATCACTTTTCGCCAGGCCTGTCTGACAACCCTGTTTTCAGGGCTATTGCTCTGCGGTAGTACGGCTAATGCCAAAGAGTGGAAGTCCATTACCATTGCCACGGAAGGGGGCTACGAGCCCTGGAACATGACGCTGCCGGGCGGAAAACTGAGCGGCTTCGAACCTGAACTGATGGTGAATCTCTGCCAGCGTATGGGCATTGAATGCAAGCTGGTTGTCCAAAACTGGGACGGGATGATAGCCGGACTGAATGCCGGGAAATACGATGTGATTATGGATGCCATCGTCATTACTCCGGAAAGAAAACAGGTGGTCTCTTTCACAATCCCCTATGCCGCGACACCGGCATCTTTTATCGCGGTAAAAGGCACCCTGCTGCCGCCGGCGACCGGAGCTAACCACATCATTAAGCTTCACGATGATGAAAAAGAAATTCAGGCGGCGATTGCGCCATTAAAAGCCGCCCTGAAAGGCAAAACCATCGGTATTGCTTCTGGCACCGTTTATACCCCGTTCATCGACAAATACTTCAAAGATGTGGCCGATATTCGCGAATACAGCAATTCAGCGGACGCTATTCTGGATCTGCAGGCGGAACGTATCGATGCCGTCTTTGACGATATTACGTTCGCCAACACGACGCTTGCCCGTCCGGAAAACAGCAACCTCAACTTTAGCGGCCCACAGCTGAGCGGCCCCATTTGGGGCGACGGCGAAGCGATGGGCGTTCGCCACGCCGATGCCGACTTAAAAGCGAAGCTGGATACGGCCATTCAGGCCGCGCTGGCGGACGGGACGGTGAAAAAGCTGAGCGAGAAATGGTTTAAAAGCGATGTCACGCCATAAGTGAGGTTGAAGATGCTTTGTCTGCTGAGTTTTGGTGAAAACGGTTGGGGAACGCTCATTCTGAGCGCAACGCTGACCACGCTGTTGCTGTCTCTCGCCGCCTTAGCGGTCGGTGCCGTGGTGGGCGGCGTGATTGCCTCAGCAAAGCTGTCGCAGCACGCGCCCGCTCGCTGGTTCGGCTCGGCCTATTCGGTGGTATTCCGCGGCATTCCAGAACTGCTGGTCATTTACCTGTTCTATTTTGGTGGTTCAGGACTGGTCTCAGCGATCGGCCAGCTGTTTGGCGCCGACGGGTTTATTGAAGTCCCGCCGTTCCTGATTGGTTCACTGGCCATCGGTTTGATTTCCGCCTCATATCAGGCGGAAGTTTACCGCGCGGCTCGCCTGGCGCTGATGCCTGGTGAAGTCGAGGCGGCGTCGGCAATCGGTATGCCGCGCTGGCGGATTTTTCAGCGCATTATGCTGCCGCAGATTGCCCGCTATTCGCTGCCGGGGCTGTCAAACGTCTGGCAGATGAGCCTGAAGGATTCGGCGCTGGTCTCGGTGACGGGCATTGCGGAATTAATGCGCACCAGCCAAATTGCCGCCGGCTCCACCCGCGAATATTTCCTGTTCTATCTGATTGGCGCCGGGTGCTATCTGGTACTCACATTACTGTCCAACCGGGCGTTTATTCGGGCGGAAAGTCGCCTGAATCGCGCATGGCTGCGTCGCGCTTCGGCTCAGGCTTAAGGGAGAATCTATGTTTATCGACTTTGCCTTTCTCAGCGACACGTTCCTGAAGCTCAGCGCCGCGCTACCGGTTACGCTGGGACTGTTTATCTGCTCTTTTCTCTGCGGTGGCGTACTGGCTGTCGGGGTGCTGGCGCTGCGAATGAGCCGCTGGCCGCTGCTGAGCGGTTTTGCGAAAGGCTATATTCTGGTGTTTCGCGGCTCGCCGCTGCTGATCCAGCTATTCCTTATCTATTACGGGCTGGGCCAGTTTGGCGTGATTCGCCACAGTTTTCTGTGGCCGCTGCTGCGCGAGCCGTTTATCTGCGCGGTGCTGGCGCTGGCGCTGTGTACCGCCGCCTACACGGCTGAAATCCTGCGTGGCGCGCTGCTGGCGGTTCCCGTCGGGCAGATTGAAGCCGGACAGGCCTGCGGGATGTCCCGTTTCCTGCTGCTGCGGCGCATTATCGCGCCGGTGATGCTGCGCTACGCGCTGCCGGCCTATTCGACGGAGGCGATTTTACTGGTCAAATCCACGGCGCTTGCCAGCCTGGTGACAGTGTGGGATGTCACCGGCGTGGCACAGCAAATTATCCAAAGAACCTATCGCACGATGGAAGTGTTTCTCTGCGCGGCAGTTATCTATTTGCTGCTCAACTTTATCATCGTACAGCTGTATGCACTGCTTGAGCGTCGTCTGACGCCGCATACCCGGCAAACCCCTGCCACCGTATCACTCAAACCGGCCACCAAAGGAGAATAGTATGCACGATTCCCGTCCCGTGACGCTGTCCGTCAGCGATATCCATAAATCCTTTGGTTCACTTGATGTGTTGAAAGGGATTTCTATCCACGCGCAAAAAGGCGATGTGATCTCGATTTTGGGGGCCAGTGGTTCAGGGAAAAGTACGCTTTTACGGTGCATCAACCTGCTGGAAACGCCCGATGCCGGAGTGGTCAGCGTGGGAGGCGAAACCATTGAGATGAAGCACCATGCCCGCGGCCACCGTTTAGCGGCCAACCCTAAACAGATCGAGCGCCTGCGCTCTCGGCTGGGGATGGTGTTTCAAAGCTTTAACCTGTGGTCGCATATGACGGTGCTGCAAAACGTGACTGAAGGGCCGCATTACGTCTTAAAGCGCAGCAAGCAGGAGTGCATTGAGCAGGCGGAACAGTTGCTCGATCGCGTCGGTATGTTGAACCGCAAAGATTTTTACCCGGCTCAGCTCTCCGGGGGTCAGCAGCAGCGGGTCGCAATAGCCCGTGCGCTGGCGATGGACCCCGAGGTCATGCTCTTCGATGAACCGACGTCGGCGTTGGATCCGGAGCTGGTAGGTGAGGTATTAAAAGTGATGCGCAGTCTGGCGGAAGAAGGGCGCACGATGTTAGTGGTCACGCATGAGCTGGGGTTTGCCCGCCATGTCTCTAACCGCGTGGTGTTTATGCACCAGGGCACCATTGACTGCGACGGTACCCCGGAGGCGCTGTTTGGGGCTCACGGATCGCCGCGTTTTCAGCAGTTTATCTCCAGTCATCATCAACCAGGACAATCCGTATGAATCAACAGGTGCTGTGGGGCGATGCCCCGTTATGCTGGCAGGATGTCGTGCTGGTCGCCCGTGGCAACGCGCAGCTGGCGCTCAGCGCCGGTGCCTGGGAGCGCATAGCGCAGGGGCGGGCGATTGTTCAGCATATTATTGATGCGGGTCAGATTGCCTACGGGATCAATACCGGGCTGGGGGCATTATGCAATATCACGTTGCCTGAAGAGCAGCTGAGCCAGCTGTCGCGCAATACGCTGCTGAGCCACGCCTGCGGGGTTGGGCCTCTGCTGGACGACGCACAAACGCGGGCCATTATGTGCGCCGCCGTGGCCAACTACAGTCACGGGAAATCGGGGATTTCCTGCGCCATCGTGCAACAACTGCTGGCCTTCCTGAATCAACACATCACGCCGCAGGTGCCTTCGCAGGGGTCGGTGGGTTATCTGACGCATATGGCGCATATCGGCCTGGCGCTGATGGGTATTGGCGAGGTGAACTGGCAGGGGCGTGTGCTTCCAGCCACTGAAGCGCTGGAACAAGCGGGACTTCAGCCGATCGCGCCCGGGGCCAAAGAGGGACTCAGTCTGGTCAACGGTACGCCGTGTATGACCGGGATGGCCTGCCTGGCTCTCGATGATGCCAGCCATCTGTTGGACTGGGCCGATGTCACCGGCGCTATGAGTTTTGAAGCCCTGCGCGGGCAGATCGTGGCGTTTGATGCCGAGATTCTGGCGCTGAAGGCCAGCCCCGGTATGCAACATAGCGGAGCCCGCTTACGCCAGCTGCTGGCCGACAGCCCGCTGCTGGGCGTTAGCCAGGGGATACGCACGCAGGATGCGCTCAGCTTGCGATCCATGCCGCAGGTGCACGGCGCCTGTCGCGATCAGTTCGATCATGCCGAGCGGCAAATTAACACTGAACTGAACGCCTGTACGGATAACCCGTTGATTCTCGGTACGCTGGAAAACTGGCGGGTGGTGTCGCAGGCGCATCCGCATGGGGAATCGGTCGCGATGGCCTGTGATGTGCTGGCGATTGCAATGGCCGAGCTGGGCGCGATCGCCGAGCGGCGTCTGGATCGCCTGGTCAACCCGTTAATCAGCGGTCTGCCGGCGTTCCTGGTGGCAAAACCCGGTGTGAACTCAGGCATGATGATTGCTCAATACGTGGCGGCGTCGCTCTGTGCGGAGAATAAGCAGCTGGCGCAACCGGCGGTACTCGATAATTTTGTCACCTCGGCGCTGCAGGAAGATCACCTGAGTCTCGGCACCGGCGCATCGTTAAAGCTACAGCGTCTGCTGGGTAACCTGTATCAAATCATGGCGATTGAATATCTGCTGTCCGCTCAGGGCCTGGAGTTTCACGCCCAGGACATGCTGGCGGCAGGTACGCGCCACGCGCTGGCGCTGCTGCGACAGACGGTGGCGACATGGGAAGATGACCGCTGGCTGGCGCCGGAAATAGCGAAAGCGGTCGCAACCATAAAGAACCATCGGGTGGACTGGCTGGTATAGCGGCCGGTGGCAAACAACACCAGATTATAGAACTATAAAACACAACAATAACAATGAGCTATAGCGAGGAAAATAGGTCATCTTTTCCGCCAGCCGACCGGCAGTCAGCCCATCGCGATCGGGGTTTAACGGAAACGCGGTCCATCGATTATATTCCCGACCGCGAACGCCACGGGCATCCTTTTAGCCAGTTTACGCTGTGGTTTGGCGGCAATCTGTAAATTACCGCCATCGTGACCGGTGCGCTGGCGGTGGTGCTGGGAGGCGATGTGGTCTGGTCATTGATTGGGCTGCTGGTGGGGCAGGTGCTTGGTGCTGCGGTGATGTCGCTGCATGCGCTGCAGGGGCCGCGCCTGGGTTTGCCGCAGATGATTATCAGCCGGGCGCAGTTTGGCGTATTCGGTGCCGTGGTGCCGCTGGTAGTGGTGTGCGTGATGTACGTGGGCTTTTCAGCCAGCGGCACCGTGCTGGCCGGTCAGGCCATGGCCAGACTACTGTCGATTTCTGATGTCGCCGGTATGCTGTTGTTCAGCGCGATTATTATCGTGATTGCCGTCCTGGGCTATCGCGTAATACATTAGCTGGGCAAAGTGGCGAGCGTGGTGGGGGTATTCGCGTTCGTCTATTTGTTCGTGACGCTGCTGCTCTCTGCTAATCTGCCGGCGATCGTGCAGGATAACCATTTCTCATTGCCGATGTTCTTACTGGCCGTGTCGTTATCGTCGTCGTGGCAAATTGCATTTTGCCACTATGTCTCCGATTACTCCCGCTATTTGCCGCGCAATGTCTCCGGCGCGAAGACGTTTTTGTGTGTCTTCAGCGGCACGGTACTGGGTACTCAGGCATCGATGACCCTCGGGGTTCTGACCGCGGCCATTGCCGGCAGTGCATTTTCCGGCCATGAAGTGAGTTTTATCGTCGGGTTAGGGAAAAGCCAGCTTATGGCGATGGTGATTTACTTTGCCATCTGCTTTGGCAAAATCACCTTCACGACCCTGAATGCCTACGGCAGCTTTATGTCATTGAGCACTATTGTTTCCGGATTTCGTCGCCAGGCTTCGCTGTCGAAAAGATCGCGTATTCTCTTCGTGGTGCTGATGGTGGCTATCTCGTGCGTGATTGCGCTGTTGAGTGAGCCTGCGTTTTTAAAGAACTTCACCCATTTCCTGCTCTTCCTGCTGGCATTTTTCGTTCCGTGGAGCGCCATCAGTCTGACCGATTACTATTTAATCTCGGCAGGAGCCGTAGATATTCCCGCGCTGTCCGATCCACAACAGCGTTACGGATACTGGAACCTCTACGCGATTGTCGTGTATGTGGCCGGCGTGCTTATCCAACTGCCGTTTATTGAGAACCCGCTGTATCACGGGTCGCTGACGTGGCTGTTTGCCGGGAACGATGTTTCCTGGATTATCGGCTGGTTTGGGACCGGGATGCTCTATTACGCGCTGCGTCACTTCGACCGTCGGGTGCTACCGACGCAGAGCGTTTTTCCGGATTAAACGCGTACTTCTGCGGGCCGGCGCAGACGGTTATTTACCGTCTTTACGCCAGGCGTCGGCGGTCAGCGCCTCGCCAAAGTGCCCGGCAATCAGCCGTCGGGTGAGGTCGTGCAGCGGTGACGCCAGAACATCGGCGGTGCTGCCGCGTTCGACGACCTCACCCTGATGCATCACCAGCACCTGGTCACTGATATGCTTCATCATCCCCAGATGCTGAGTCACGTAGATATATGAAATTCCCTGTTTTTCCTGGAGCTCCAGCATCAGGTTGATCAGCTGCGAACGCATTGACATGTCCAGCGATGCCAGGGCCTCATCGCAGATAATCACCTTCGGGCGCAGAATCAGCGCACGCGCCAGGCCCAGACGCTGCTTCTGCCCGGGCGCCAGCATATGTGGATAGTAGCTCACGTGGTCCGGCAGCAGGCCGACCATCCGCAGGGTCTCAATAATCTGCTTTTCCCGCGCCTCCGGTTCGAGATCGGTATTCAGGCGCAGCGGGAAGTCGAGGATCTGTGAGATTCGCTGGCGCGGATTCAGTGAGGTCGATGGATCCTGAAAGATCATGCGAATACGTTGGCTGCGGAAAGAGTAGTCGCCAAACTCCAGCGGATGATCGTCAATCAGCAGCTCGCCGGAGGTCGGCTCGATCATGCCTGCCAGCATTTTCGCCAGGGTTGATTTTCCGGAGCCGTTCTCGCCGATAATCGCCAGCGTCTGACGCTCACGGAGCGTAAAACTCAGCGGTTTTACCGCTTCTACCATCTGACGACGGAACCAGCCGGTGCGATAGCGAAAGGTCTTACTCAGATTGCGGACTTCGAGCAATGTTTCGACCATTTCACTCTTTCTCCATGTTTAGCGGGAAATGACAGGCGTACAGATGCGTTCTGGCTCCGGTCAAGCGGGGTGTCTCGATGCACTCACGCTGCGCATAGGGGCAGCGAGGCCCAAGGCGGCAGCCGATCGGCAACTGCTCCAGCAGGGGAATGGCCCCTGGCAGGGTATTCAGGCGGCTTTTATGCGCCAGCGCGCTGCCAAAATCCGGGATCGCGCGGATTAACGCCTGGGTATACGGATGATGAGGCGTTGTTACCAGCTCCTCGCTGGGCGCGGTTTCTACCGTTTGCCCGCAGTACATCACATTGATTTTATCCGCCCATTTGCTGAGCATCTGCATATCGTGACTGATCAGCAAAATGGTGGTGTTGTTATTCTGGTTCAGACGGGTGAGCAGGCGGATAATTTGCGCCTGGGTCGTCGGTTCCATGGCGTTGGTTGGCTCATCGGCGATCAGCAGACGTGGCTGGTTAGCAAGGGCGATGGCAATCATCACCTTCTGGCACTCCCCGTCGGTTAGCTCGTAGGGGAAACTGCGCATCGCGTCTTTGTGATCTTTAATCCCGACGCGATGCAGCAGTTCGATAGCCCGGCGTTTTCGCCAGCCGATACGCTGCCACCAGCGGCCTTTAAAGGTCCAGCCGGGGATATTCTGCATTAGTTGCAGGCCGATGCGTTCCGACGGGTCGAGACAGGATTGCGGCTCCTGAAAAATCATCGACACGTTGTGACCAATCAGTTTGCGGCGTTCGCGGATGGAAAGGCGCAGGAGATCGATATCATCGAAGCGCATACGGTCGGCGGTAACCCGCCAGTTATCTTTGGTCACGCCGCAAATTGCTTTGGCGATTAAGCTTTTACCGGAACCTGATTCGCCCACCAGGCCGCGGATTTCACCTTCCGCGAGGGTCAGGCTGACGCGATCGACGGCTTTAACCCAGCCTTCGTTGGTTTTGAACTCGATGGTTAAGTTGCGGATATCAAGTAACGGCATTATTCCACCCCGGCGATAATTGCGCGGCGGATCCCGTCGCCCAGCAAATTGACCAGCAGGACGCTAATCATAATTGCCGCGCCGGGCAGCATGACCGTCCACGGCGCCACGTAAATCAGCTCCAGCGCGTCGCCCAGCATTGCCCCCCATTCCGGTGAGGGAAGCTGGGCACCGAGGTCAAGAAAACCGAGGGCCGCGATATCGAGAATCGCCATCGATAATGCACGGGTGATCTCGGTAACCAGTCCGGAAGCAATGTTTGGCAGCACCGCAAACCAGAGAATATTTAAGGTTGATGCCCCGTCAAGACGGGCGGCAATCACGTACTCTTTGTCCAGTTCGTCGTGCACCATGCTGTAGACCGAGCGCACGATACGCGGCAGCAACGCCAGCCAGACGGCGAACATTGCGTGGCTCAGATGCGGCCCGGCGAAGGCGACGACGATAATTGCCAGCAGCAGCGACGGAATCGACAGCAGGGTATCGAGGATATGGTTCAGCATTGCCGAGAGCAGGCCGTGGGTCGATCCGGCAACCACGCCGAGTACCAGGCCGAACAGCGTCGCCGCGAAAGTGACGACAAAAGCGCCGCCGACGGTGGGAGCCGCGCCGCTCAGCAGGCGACTTAACACATCGCGGCCGAGATCGTCCGTCCCGAGGAAGAACGACACTTCACCATAACGCGACCACGACGGCGGCAGTAGCTGGTAGCCGAGGAACTGCTGATCGATACCATAAGGAGCAAACCAGCCGCCGAAGACGCACAGCAGCACCAGACCTGCGCAGCCGTACAGGCCGATCATCGCGGTGGTATCGCCGTAAAATTTCCGCCATACGGTACGCAGCGCGCCAGGCGGCCGCTTTTCCAGATAGACGCTATCGTAAGGCATACCATTCCTTATGTTTCAGCGGGTTAGCCATGGCTCCCAGAATGTCTGATATCACGTTGACGGTAATCACCAGTGCGCCAATCACCATGACGCCTGCCGAAATGGCGGCGTAATCCTGCTGGCGGATGGCATTAATCAGCCAGCGGCCGAGGCCCGGCCAACTGAAGACCATCTCGGTGATCATCGCCAGGGTCAGCATGGTTGAAAACTGTAGGCCAAGGCGTGGAATAACCGGCGGCAGGGCGTTGTGCAGCACGTGGCGATGTAAAATCGTGCGCCGCGAAACGCCACGGGTGGCGGCGGCCTTCACGTAGTTGGTGTCATACACTTCGCTGGTGCTGATGCGCATCAGGCGGATCACTTCGGTGGTCGGTGCGACCGCCAGCGTTAAGACCGGCAGAACCATATGCCGCGCGGCGCTGACGATCATCTCATGGCGCCACGGTGAATCGGAAAGCCAGGCATCGATCAGCGCAAAACCGGTGACCGTTTTCACCTCGTAGAGTAGGTCGAAGCGCCCGGACACCGGGAACCAGCCTAGCGTCAGAGAGAAAAACAGCGTCAGCAACAGCGCCAGCCAGAACACCGGAATCGAGAAGCCGAGCAGCGCTATGGCGCTGATTAGCGTATCTGGCCACTTGTTGCGCATAATCCCCGCCAGCATACCGACGGGGATACCAATCAGCAGTGCAAAGCCAAACGCGAGGATGCACAGCTCCATAGTGGCCGGGAACACCTCTTTCAGCTGCTCTGAAATTAGCTGGCCGTTAATGCTGGAGACGCCGAAGTCCCAGTGCAGCAGCCCGCTGAACCAGAACTGCCAGGCGTTCCATAGCGAGGCGCCCTGCAGCGGGGCGTGCGGCGTAAAATAGCTCAGGCTGAAGCCCACGAAGGTCAGGAAAAAGAGCGTGACCAGCAGAAGCAGCAGGCGGCGCAGGGTAAAAATAATCATGGTTTTTTCACCTCGTCTTTTTTCTCCCGCGAGACGCCCGCAAAGGAGGCGTTGCCAAACGGACTCAGGATCAGACCTTTCATATCATAGCGGTAAGCCTGGAGACGCAGCGATGAAGCCAGCGGCAGCACCGGCAGGTCGCGGGCCAGGATATGCTGCGCCTCTTTATAAGCATCAATACGTGACGACAGCTGCTGAGAGCGCAGGGCCTTTTGCAGCACCTCGTCAAATTCACGATTGCACCAGTGGGCGAAGTTGGTCTGCGAGGCAATGGCCGCACAGCTCAGCAGCGGCCGGAAAAAACTATCCGGATCGTTACTGTCCGTGGCCCAGCCGGAGAGCGTCAGATCGTGGTTCATGTCCATCAATCTGGCCTCCTGGAAGCGGCCTTCGACCGGCACAATAATAACCTTCACGCCAATTTGCGCCATATCAGCCTGAATCAGCTCGGCGGTCTTCAGCGGGCTGGGGTTCCAGGCTTGTGAACTGGTGGGTAC
Organism: Klebsiella sp. I138; assembly: GCF_051131765.1. Classification (NCBI taxonomy): domain Bacteria; kingdom Pseudomonadati; phylum Pseudomonadota; class Gammaproteobacteria; order Enterobacterales; family Enterobacteriaceae; genus Klebsiella; species Klebsiella sp. I138. The sequence goes on along the minus strand of NZ_CP180447.1, from coordinate 1,735,436 downwards.
CCAGAGCTTAAGCGTCAGTTTTTCCAGCCCCAGCGCTTTGAGCCGGGCGCGAGCTTCTTTTGGATTGTATTCGGTAATTTTAGCGTCGTTATCGTAGGCCCACGACGCGCGCGGCAGCATTGAGGCGGCGGTTTCCGCCGTGCCGTAATAAATAGACTGCATCAGGCGTTGGTTATTGATGGCCAGTGCCAGCGCGTGGCGCACATCCGGGTTATCCAGCGGCGGCCGCGCGGTATTGAACGCCAGCCAGGCGATATTCATTCCCGGTCGCAGCGTCAGGCGCAGACGGGGATCGTCGCGTAAAATAGTCAACTGGCTGGCGGCAGGCCAGGCCAGAACATCGCACTCACCGGTCAACAGTTTGGACAAGCGACCGGTACCGCCGGAACCGAGGTCGACCACCACCTGTGGCATCAGCGGTTTACCGCGCCAGTAGTCCGGATGGCGCTGAAGGCGCACATACTGCCCGGCCCGGTACTCTTCCAGCTGGAACGGGCCGGTGCCGACCGGCTGACGGTCAAGCATCTCTGGGCGATCGTGTTTGGTCAGCTGCGCGCCGTATTCTGCTGACATGACCGACGCATAGTGGGTGGCCAGGTGCCAGAGGAATGAGGCATCCGGGCGTTTCAGACGAAACTCGACGGTTTGACTATCCAGCTTGCGCACGCTTTCCACGCTGTCGGCGAATTGCAGACTGTCGAAATAGGGGAAGCTGCTGCCGTTGACGTTGTGCCACGGATCGTCGCGGTTAAAAATGCGACTGAAGGTGAAAATCACATCGTCAGCGTTAAAGGCGCGGGTGGGTTTAAACCAGGATGTTGACTGGAAAGGAACGTGGCTACGCAGGTGAAAGCGGTAGGTGGCACCGTTATCCAGCACCTCCCAGCTTTCGGCCAGTTCAGGAACCAGACGGTAGGTATAGGGGTCAACATCCAGCAGACGGTCGTATAACTGGGCAGCTAAGGTGTCGACAATCAGACCGCTGCTGACTTTCTGCGGGTTAAAGGTGTTAACCTGACCGCTGACGCAATACACAAAGCCGCTGTCGCGAATATCGGCATTCGCGGGCAGCGCGGGCGCGGCAACAGCCTGCCCACACAGCAGTGATACAACCGCCAGGAGAGAAGATAATTTCAGGCGCATAATGTTTTTGTGGTTATAGAGCAGAGCTCTGTCTTATTAATATTCAATGACATATTCCATCACCTTAAACGCTCGCAGGGACAATATAGCGGGCTGTTGCGCCATGGTGCTGTTACGTCAGCCCACATGCATACCGCACCGCTACTTCGAGTATACCTCGTAAACCCACCAGGCGTTTTTATCCTCCATCCCCCTGAATAACGTACAAAGCATGCAACAGTACGGGTCGCGTCGATCGTGATGCTTCAAAGGGGACTACGGATTGATATTCATCAAAAACCTGAGGGTATGGTGCTCTTTTAGGCGCTTCCCTGCATATTGATGCGGTGTATGGCAGATAATGAAACATGGTATCTTTTTATTGCCACTTTCTCCAGTTAGCTGTTAATTCACCGGCGCTTACAGGGGAAGTAATCGGTTATAGCGACCGATATAGTCCTTCGGCGTGATTTCGATCTCCGTCCCGCCGTGATGGGTCGCAACAAAAGTTCTCAGGACCAGGCCGCTGCGCTTCTCGCTAATTTCCCAGCCCTGCTCGCTGTAGGCGTCCCGGGTTGAACGGATACACAGATCGGAAAAGATCATCATTACTGAGAGTGCGGGTGAACGATGGTTTTTCATCGTGTGGGTTAAACTGACATGCGCCGCATAGCGACTAAGAGTATGAATGTTAACCGGAATCATGTGCGTTTTCAGTCCATTGAACGATAAAGCGCAGACTATAATTCACATTGGCACATCTTACCAGTTACAAATAATTAACTCTGGTAAACCCCTCATCGGGTGAAAATCGAGGCAGATGGAATGGCGCAATGCGGGCCTGTTCAGCCCGCATCGATAAAGCCTGTCAGGTGAGCGATTGGGGCATACTGGCGAGCGCAAATTTCAGCACGCTGTCGCCGTCAAATGATGCGTAGGGCAGGCTTTCAATCACCGCTATTTCCTGCTTATCGTGTAACACCTCAGCGATTTCATCCTTTTTATATTGAATATGCGGCGCCACTAACACGGCGTGGTAGGCCGGTGCAACGCTAAAAACATTCTCCAGACCTACGGCGCTAATTAACATATTCAGACCCTGAGCATCCGCTGTTTTTTGCATTTTCTTCGCTAAGATGTTCGCTGTCTCACCAAACAAGCAACATATCAGTAGTTTTTTCACGGTTTGATCCTCGATGGAGTTCCGGAACTACATTATTCCGCTCCGGTCGGTGAAAATGCGCTGCCCATCAATTATTCATGTGACTGATATAAAAATACGATCGCGCAACCTGGTGTTTAGTGACGTTGTCACATTGCGATGCCCAAATGACGCAGATCCTCCAGCAGACCCGGGCCTGTCGGCTGCCAGCCCAGCTGCTGGCGGGTCCAGAGCGACGTTGCGCGTAAATCCATCCCGGCAAAAGCGGCAAACCAGCCAAAATGAGTCGCAGCCTCATCGATGTTCAGGGATTGCAGAGGGAGGTTTAGCTTTTGCGCCACCACCTCGGCAATCTGCATGGAGGGGACCGCTTCTTCATCAACAGCATGATAACGCCTGCCGGCTTGACCTTGTTCCAGCACCCGCAGATACAGGGCTGCGACATCGCTGATGTGTGCGGCCGACCAGCAGTGACTCCCGTCGCCGACAACCCCCACGATCCCTGTTTTTGCCGCATGCTCGATGTAATAGGTCAATAGCCCCTGGCGCACCGTGTCATGCACCTGAGGCAGTCGTACCACCCGGACATCGACACCGGCATCCAGCAGCGTATTTGCGGCACGCTCCGAAGCTGCTCGCGGGTTCCGGTGTGCGGGATTAAAGTGCATTTCGCTAGCGGGTCGCCCGTCACCGATGTCGCCCATAGCGGTACCGGAGGTGACGATCAGCGGGCGACGGCTGTCTTTCAACGCCGCGCCGATGGCGAGAATGACGCGGTGGTCTTTTTCACAGTTTGCAACAAAGTGGCTGAAATCATGATCAAACGCGGTGTGGATCACCGCATCGCTGTTGGCGACCGCCGTCAGCAGCGAGTCGGGCTCTTCCAGGGTGCCGCGTTGGACGTCGGCGCCTGCTGCCTGCAGCGCATGGGCGCTGGATTCTGAACGCGCCAGACCGGTAACCTGGTGCCCGGCTGCCCGCAGTTCGCTGAGAATACGCGAGCCGATAAATCCCGTCGCGCCGGTAAGAAAAATTCGCATAAGCTACCTCCAGAATGAGTGTCCAGGCTATGGTAGTCTTACCGCGATACGATAAAAGTAGAGACATTATCAGGGTATCAATACTAACAGGCTGATTATGAGCGACTCTCCAGCTTATGCATTGGGTGAATTCCTGCGGGCGCGCCGTTTACGGCTCGACCCGGCGACATTTGGCTTCGCGCCCGGCCGTCGGCGGACGCCTGGGCTGCGACGAGAAGAGGTGGCCCAGCTGGCAAATATTAGCCCCACCTGGTACACCTGGCTTGAACAGGGCCGCGGCGGGGCACCCTCTCGGGAGGTGCTGGGGCGTATCGCCGGTGGACTCAGGCTGACGGTGCCGGAACGCGAACATCTGTTTATTCTGGCATTTGGTCATCCGCCGGAAACCCGGCTGACAATCTCCGACGACATCACCCCGCGATTACAGCGGGTGCTGAATGCTCTCCCGGTTCCGGCGATAATCAAAACCGCGTCCTGGGATGTGGTTGCGTGGAATTATGCCGCCGCTCGCGTCCTGACCGACTACGCGCTGCTGCCGTTAGCCGAACGTAATATTCTTCGTCGACTGTTTACCGACAACGCTGCGCGCGGGGCGCTGGAAGAGTGGCCATCCGTTGCCCGCCTGATCGTCAGCGCTTTTCGGGCCGATGTCGCCAGGATTGGGGTATCGGCAGAAAACGAGCGGCTCATTGCGGATCTCTCGCGCCAGAGTCCGGAATTTGACGCCTTCTGGCGCAGCAATGATGTGGCCGGACAGGGTGAAGGTTTTAAGCGAATGCATCACCCGCAGATTGGCATGATTGAGCTGGAATTCTCCACGTTCTCCGTTGACGGGCGCCCGGACCTCAGCATGATGGTGTTTAACCCGGCCACCGAGACGAGCCGGATAAAAATTTACGATTGGGTGAACCAGGGAAAGCCTGCATCCGATAATGACGAGGTTATTCACCCAGCGGGGTAAACTCGTAGAGCGCCAGGGCGTTGCTCTCCAGCGAGTCGACGACATGCCAGCCGTTTTCCGGCTGCTCCTCTGAGACACTCAGCGCCGGGCGCGCTCTGTGCATTAACCAGTGATAGTCCTCCTCATCCGGTCCGCTCTGGCTGCGAAAAGCGTCAAACAGCGGGAACAATGCCCCGTGGTGCTGATCGAACAAATGCTGTTTAACCCGCCAGCGGCCCTTCAGTCCCGACAACTGCACGCTATAGGGCTGGCTGAAACGCTGGATAAAGGCCTCTTCGCTGGAGAGCCAGGGGTTGAAGACCACCGTATTGCGTAACAGCAGCTGATAATGTTCGCCGTGACGTAACAGCAGCAGATTTTTGTCATTCACCAGCACCTCCCCGCGCAGCCGTCGCCAGAGCCACAGCACCCAGTAAACCGGGCGTGGCAGACCGTGTAAGTAGTGCAGCGCCAGGCTGGAGGTATCCAGCTTACCGTTTGTGCGCGCTTCGCCCTGCAGGCCTGAATTTAGCCAGAATCCGGCCAGCCAAACCTGGTCGGCGAGTCCCAGCAGGTTATCCATCAGTAGCGCACCGCGAAAAAAACGGCCGTTGGTGTCGCGAGTATTGCCGGTTAACGTATTCCATGACAGCAGCCAGACGGGGAGCGACAGCTGACGCTGACGCAGAGCGCTGTGGATCTGGCGCAGCTTATGGACCGGATAGTTTTCACTGGCGGCCAGCCTGCTGCTATCGAGCTGGGCCAGATCCAGTAGCTCATTCGCGTCGGCCTGACAGGCGAGAAAACTGGCCTCGGTCAGCAGCGGCGAACGGAGCAGAGCGTCTTCACCAATAGCGCTCTGTGGGAAGCGATGCCAGATCCCTAACTGCGGCTGCGGCAGGAGCGCCCGCAGCGTGTCGCGCTGCTGCTGCCAGGCATGCTGGCGGGCTTCTTCGCTGGCCTGCGGCGACCAGTGCCAGACAAAACGCCAGCTGGCGAGCGTCGCCGGCAGGAAATGGTTCGCCGCGAGGCGTAAAAACTGCTGTAGCAGATCACAGCGGGTGGTCAGCCCGGTATGCAAAATCACTCCCCAGCCCATTTTGGCCAGCCAGCTGAAAATCTGCTGTAGATTGTACCAGCAGGCATAGCCTGCCATCTGCGGGTCGTCCCAGCCGGTCGCGAACAGTCGGCTGCTGAGAAACGGGTCGTTGATGTCTATCGCATAAACCGGCAGGTTGTCGTGCAACCGCTCCAGTTCCCGGCGCACATCCTCGCGCAATAAATCATCCAGCTCACGGACCGTAACCACCATTCGGGTATGGCGTAATGGCGTGCAACGCACCGGAAGCTGGCGGAGATCGATCTGACGGGTCTGCTGCGGGTTCAACAGCGGCTGCGGATTGTCCCAGCCGTTTTTTTCTGGCTCATTCAGCCGGGCATACAGGCGTTCGACGGCGACCGGTTGCCAGATATCGGTCGGGACGGGACGTAAACGGCCAGACTCCGGGGCAGCCTGCGGGTGCTGCTGGCGAAACTGACGCGGGGTGAGCTCATGCAGACGTTTAAACAGATCGCTCATGATGCGGGTGCTGGCAAATCCCTGTTCCTGGGCAATCTGCTGTACCGATTTGCGGGTAGCGATGAGCTGTTCAGCCGCCTTGCTGAGACGCAGGGCGGTGGTGTACTGGACAAAGCTCATGCCGACTTCTTTACGAAACAGCCGCGACAGCCAGGCTTCGGAGACAAATTCGGCGGCAGCAACATCGTGTAGGGAGAGGCGCTGCTGGTAGTTGGCATCAATACGTGCCACCACCCGGGCAATGCGGCGACTCCACTTCTCCGCCCCGCGCTGCGTCCCGGCGATAACGGGCCGGGTGAAGCGGGTGGCCAGCAGCAGGGCAATTTCACTGAGCCAACGGTTGGCCTCAAGACGGTAGCGGGACTGGTGATTTACCAGTTCAATAATCAACAGCTGACGCATCAGACGGCGCAGGCTGTCATCGACATCGCGGGTCTCATCGGCGACCTGATAGCCTACGGCAAAAAAATCCCCGTCAAGCCGCGTCAGCCAGCCGCAGGACAGGGTCAGCAGCATCACCGCATTGGCGGCCGACGCGCTCAGGCTCCAGCGATGGTTACGGTTCACTATCGCCAGGTCGTCATGGTGCAACGACTGGTGACCGTCACCGTCATGCAGTTCAACGCGGCCTTCCAACACCCACAGCAGCGTTAATACATCGCTTTCCTGCTGACTGTACTGACGGACATCGCGAACCGCGACGCTAAAATCGCCTGACTGGTGTTCCACCGTAACGCCCTCTCTAAGACAAAAAATAACAGGTTACTTTTTGTCATAACCGATAAGTATGAAAAACACTCATTAATAATCCGTCAATATAAAACAAAAAACCGCACATTGATGCCGTTTTAACCGCATAAACTCGAAAGTGTCGCGCAAACACAATGAAGGAATAACAAAAATGACACATCCACTTATTGAGGCATTACAGGTTAATGAAGCGCAGTTTATTGCCCTGCGTCGTCGTTTCCATCAGCAGCCGGAGATCGGATTCGAAGAACATAAAACCAGCGATGAAGTCGCTCGCCTGTTGGCGGAATGGGGCTATGAGGTGCACCGCGGTCTGGCGGGGACCGGTGTCGTCGGGACATTGAGCGTCGGCAACGGTCAGCGTCGTCTCGGCCTGCGCGCTGATATGGACGCGCTGCCGATGCAGGAAGCGAGCGGCAAAGCCTGGGCCAGCCAGGTCGAAGGCCGTTTTCACGGCTGCGGCCATGATGGTCACACCACCACGTTACTTTATGCTGCTGAGTATCTGGCTGGCACCCGGCAGTTTAACGGAACGTTGCAGCTGATTTTCCAGCCCGCAGAAGAACTGCTGTACGGTGGTCGGGTCATGGTGGAAGACGGCCTGTTCGATAAATTCCCCTGCGATCTCATCTTTGGTCTGCACAACATGCCGGGGCAGGCGCTGGGTAAAATTGGCCTGCGCGACGGCGCTATGATGGCCTCTTCCGATACCCTACATATTGAGGTTAAAGGGGTGGGTGGTCACGGAGCGGTGCCGGAACATACCGTAGACGCCACGCTGGTTGCCTGCCACATCACGCTGGCGCTGCAATCCATCGTTTCGCGCAATATCACGCCCTTTGAACCGGCGGTGGTGACCGTGGGCAGTATCCAGGCAGGACATGCGCCAAACATTATCAACGATAAGGTGCTGATGAAGCTGACGGTCCGCACGCTGAACGAGCAGGTGCGAGAAACGGTCCTCCAGCGTATTCACGATATTGCCGTCGCTCAGGCGGAAAGCTTTAACGCTACGGCCACATTAACCCACGTCAACGGCAGCCCGGTGCTCCGAAACGATCCCACCGCTAATCAGATGGTGCGGGAGGTGGCGACGTCGTTGTTTGGTGAAGCGCGGGTGGGAGAGGTGAAGCCGTTTATGGGCAGCGAAGATTTTGCATTTATGCTCGAACATAATCCGCACGGGAGCTACTTCACTATTGGCGCCGGAGACGAGGCGGATCGCTGTATGGTGCATAATCCGGGATACGACTTTAACGACGAGATCCTGCTCAAGGGCGCGGCGCTGTGGTGCGGCCTGACGGAACATTATCTGCGCTAACCACCCGCGACGGGGAGGACTCTATTATGAGCACCGTTTCTCTGACCGACACGCCTTTTGCCGGCACCGATCGCCTGCTGGCGGGTATTGTGCTGAGCGTGCTGACCTTCTGGCTGTTTGCCCAGTCGGTTATCAACGTTGTCCCGGCAATGAAAAGCAGTCTGGATATTTCCCTTGAGACGCTGACGCTCGCCGTCAGTCTCAGCGCACTCTTCAGCGGCTGCTTCGTCGTCGCCAGCGGGGGGCTGGCGGACAAGTTTGGCCGCATGCGCATGACCCATATCGGTTTAGGATTGAGCATTGCCGGCAGCGGGTTGCTGGTGCTGGCACAGGGGCCAGGGTTGTTTCTCGCCGGGCGGGTTTTGCAGGGGCTGTCGGCGGCCTGCATCATGCCGGCCACCCTGGCGTTGATCAAAACCTGGTATGAGGGCAAGGCCCGCCAGCGCGCTGTGAGCTTCTGGGTCATCGGTTCGTGGGGCGGCAGTGGGCTCTGTTCATTTGTCGGGGGCGCTATCGCCACCGGTCTTGGCTGGCGCTGGATCTTTGTCTTTTCCATTGCCGTTGCCCTGGCGGCCCTGCTGCTGCTTCGTGGTACGCCGGAAAGCCGTAGCGCCGGAGCGCAGCAGCAGAAGCTGGATATCCGCGGTCTGTTGAGCCTGATTATCTCGCTGGTGATGCTGAACCTGTTTATCAGTAAAGGGCACGGCTGGGGCTGGAGCAGCGGCCTGTCGCTGTCGATGTTTGCGGGTTCGCTGCTGTCGGCGGGGTATTTTATTCGCAACGGTTTGCGTAAAGGGGACGCGGCGTTGATTGATTTTGCGCTGTTTCGCAACCGGGCCTACAGCGCCGCCGTGCTCTCAAACTTTATGCTTAACGGTGCGATCGGCACGATGATGATCACCAGTATCTGGCTACAGAAGGGGCACAATATGAGCCCCCTGGAGACCGGTGGCATGACCCTGGGCTATTTGATTACCGTCCTGGCGATGATTCGCGTGGGGGAAAAGCTGCTACAGCGCTACGGGGCAAGGCTGCCGATGATGACCGGGCCGGTCTTTACCGCAGTGGCAATCCTGCTTATCTCCTGCACGTTTCTGGATAAGTCGGTCTATATCGTCACGGTGTTTCTTAGCAACGTGCTGTTTGGCCTGGGGCTGGGGTGCTACGCGACACCCTCAACCGATACGGCGGTGGTGAACGCGCCAGAAAATAAAGTGGGCGTGGCGTCGGGGATTTACAAGATGGGCAGCTCGCTCGGTGGGGCGATGGGGATTGCAGTGACAGCGTCACTTTTTGCGTTGTTTTTACCGCTCGGAATGGCCAGCGCCGCGCAGTATGCACTGTGGTTTAACGCGGCAATGTGTCTGGGCGCGACGGTGGTCAGCGCCCTGATGCTGCCGCGGATATCTCACAGCTGATGTTTTTTCAGCAGCGCCCGCAGCTGGTGGTAGGTTAACCCGAGTCGCTCCGCCGCCTGCTTCTGGTTGTACTTTGCCTGCTGCAGACTCGACTGCAGCAGGCTTTTTTCTTGCTCCTGCTGGAAGGCCCGCAGATCCAGCGGCAGCGCTGGCCCGGCGGGGATCGCAGCAGCATCGGTGGTCAGCGGCTGGTGCTGCTGTTGATGAAAAGGATTAATGATGATGTTGTCCAGCTCGCTATCGCTGGTACCGTGGCGATAGACAGAGCGCTCGACCACGTTTTTCAGCTCACGAATATTCCCCGGCCAGCGATAGCCGAGCAGCGTCTCGCGAGCGCGCTCGCTGAAGCCCGGAAACAGCGGCAGCCCCAGCTCGCGGCACATCTGGATAGCGAACTGATTTGCCAGCAGCATAATATCGCTCTGCCTGTCGCGCAGCGGCGGCAGCTGTACCACATCGAAGGCCAGGCGGTCGAGAAGGTCGGCACGGAAATGGCCGGTCTCAACCATCTGCGGCAGATCGGCGTTGGTTGCGCAGACCAGCCGCACATTGACCTGCAGCGGCTGACTGCCGCCCACGCGCTCAAGTTCGCCATATTCAATCACCCGCAGCAGCTTTTCCTGTACCAGCATGGGTGCCGTCGCCAGCTCATCAAGAAATAACGTTCCGCCGTCGGCGCGCTCAAAGCGCCCTGGATGGCGCTTGCTGGCGCCGGTAAATGCGCCGGCTTCATGGCCAAACAGCTCGCTATCCAGCAGATTCTCATTCAGCGCCGCGCAGTTCAGGGAGATAAACGGCCCCTGCCAGCGCGAGGAGAGAAAATGCAGGCGGTTGGCGATAAGCTCTTTACCGGTACCGCGCTCCCCAATGACCAGCACCGGTTTGTCCAGCGGCGCCAGCCGCGAAACCTGTTCCAGTACCTCGAGAAAGCTGTTGGCTTCGCCGAGCAGGTTGTCCTTGTATTCCGCCATGATGAAATTCGCCATTTAATCGTGTGATTCACCAGGGTACTGTAGCAACCCACTGCGCAGATAACAACCACTCCGTTTAAAATCAATAAGATAAAAAGTTGGCATGGGATTTGTATTAACTCTCACAAGTACCATCACAGGCCACCGCCTGAAATCAGAACTATGAGGACCAAAATTATGGGTATTTTTTCTCGTTTTGCCGACATCGTGAACGCCAACATCAACTCCCTGCTGGAGAAAGCGGAAGATCCACAGAAGCTGGTTCGTCTGATGATCCAGGAAATGGAAGATACGCTGGTCGAAGTGCGTTCGACCTCGGCACGTGCGCTGGCGGAAAAGAAACAGCTGAGCCGTCGGGTTGAGCAGGCGCTTGCCCAGCAGGCCGAATGGCAGGAAAAAGCCGAACTGGCGCTGCGTAAAGACAAAGAAGATCTGGCGCGTGCTGCGCTTATCGAAAAACAGAAGCTGACCGACCTTATCGGTAGCCTGGAAAATGAAGCGCAGATGGTGGATGAAACGCTGACGCGCATGAAAAAAGAGATTGGTGAGCTGGAAAACAAGCTGAGCGAAACCCGAGCTCGCCAGCAGGCGCTGACTCTGCGTCATCAGGCAGCCAGTTCTTCACGCGATGTTCGTCGTCAGCTGGATAGCGGTAAAATTGATGAGGCGATGGCGCGTTTTGAATCCTTTGAACGCCGTATCGATCATATGGAAGCCGAAGCGGAAAGCCATGGTTTTGGCAAACAGAAAACCCTGGACCAGCAGTTTGCTGACCTGAAAGCGGACGATGAAATCAGCGAACAGCTGGCGGCGTTGAAAAGCAAAATGAATCAAAACAACTAATGGAATACGCCAGCGCCTTCGGGAAAGGCTGGACGGGTCAGGTGGCTGTGGCAAAAGCAGCGAATGGCCCGACGCTCCGCCGTTCTGAAGGATAACGCGTTGCGGCGCTGCTATGCGCCGCCGTTCACTCACTGTAAGGAGTACACATGAGTACGCTTTTTATTGCCATACCCCTGACGCTGTTTGTGCTGTTTGTTTTACCGGTCTGGCTTTGGCTGCACTACAACAACCGCACCGCAAGCGGCAGCTTATCGCAGAATGAACAGCAGCGTTTGCTGCAGTTAACCGATGATGCAAAGCGCATGCGCGAACGTATTCAGACGCTGGAAGACATTCTTGATGCCGAACATCCGAACTGGAGAGACAAATAATGGGCGGACTGGATCTGAATAAAAAACTGTGGCGGATACCGCAGCGTGGCATGGTAAAGGGTGTCTGCGCCGGTATTGCGCAGTACCTGGATGTGCCGGTCAAGCTGGTACGGTTGATTACCGTCCTGGCGATGATTTTTGGCCTGTTCTTCTTCGTTGTGGTGGCGTACATCATCATGACATTCGTTCTTGATCCGATGCCGGAAAGCGAACTGTATGGAGAGAAAATGCCGACCAGCGGTGAGCTACTGGCCGTAGCGGACCAAGAACTTGCCGCCAGCGAACGCCGTCTGCGCGAAATGGAGCGCTACGTCACATCGGATACCTTCACGTTACGCAGTCGTTTTCGCCAGCTATAACTGAAATCTGAGGTCACGCATGAACATAAAATGGCAGCAGGCCGGGCAAAAAGTGACACCCGGTCTGAAAATCGCGGGCAAGCTGGTTCTGCTGACCGCACTACGCTATGGCCCCGCGGGCGTTGCCGGCTGGGCGGTGAAATCGGTGGCTCGTCGGCCGCTGAAAATGCTGTTGGCAGTGGCGCTCGAACCGTTACTCAGCCGTCTGGCCAACCGTTTTGCCCGCGGGATGAAATGATCTTTCGAGGCGATGCGTCTGGCGCATCGTACCGACGCCCACAAGGTGGGCGGGGTGAGAGGCACGCGTGCGAGCAGAGCGCGCAGCGACAGACGGATAACGGCCCGCGTCGCGAGGTCGCCCGCAGCGCGCGGGATATCTTTCTGCTTATCCTCACCTAATAGCTTATAATCAAAGCACTTTCCTTCAGAGCATTACAGGATGGCAATGAAGCGATTCAAAACTGAACTCAATGCGCTGGTCAACCGTGGCGTTGACCGGCATTTGCGTCTGGCGGTTACCGGCCTGAGCCGCAGCGGTAAAACCGCCTTTATCACCGCCCTGGTGAATCAACTGCTAAACATCCACTCCGGGGCGCGTCTGCCGCTGCTTAGCGCGGTGAGAGAAGAGCGTCTGCTCGGGGTCAAACGGGTTCCGCAGCGTGATTTTGGCATCCCGCGTTTTACCTATGACGAAGGGCTGGCGCAGCTATATGGCTCGCCGCCGGTCTGGCCGACGCCCACTCGTGGGGTCAGCGAAATTCGTCTGGCGCTGCGCTACCGCTCCAGCGAATCGCTACTGCGTCATTTTAAAGAGACCTCCACGCTGTACCTGGAAATCGTCGATTATCCGGGCGAATGGCTGCTGGATTTACCCATGCTGGCGCAGGATTACCTCAGCTGGTCCCGGCAGATGACCGGCCTGTTGCAAGGGCAGCGTGCGGAATGGTCTGCCCGCTGGCGTCAGCTGTGTGACGGGCTGGACCCGCTGGCACCGGCAGATGAAAACCGCCTGGCGGAGATCGCGGGCGCGTGGACGGAGTATCTGCACGCCTGTAAAAACGAAGGGCTGCATTTTATTCAGCCGGGGCGCTTTGTGCTGCCGGGGGATATGGCCGGGGCACCGGCGCTGCAGTTTTTCCCCTGGCCGGATGTTGATGCTATCGGTGAAGCGAAGCTGGCTCAGGCGGATAAACACAGCAACGCCGGGATGCTGCGCGAGCGCTTTAAGTATTACTGCGAAAAAGTGGTCAAGGGTTTTTACAAAGACCACTTCCTGCGCTTTGATCGCCAGATAGTGCTGGTGGACTGCCTGCAGCCGCTGAACAGCGGGCCGCAGGCCTTCAACGATATGCGCCTGGCGCTGACTCAGCTGATGCAGAGCTTCCATTATGGTCAGCGGACCCTGTTCCGCCGCCTGTTTTCTCCGGTTATCGACAAGCTGCTGTTTGCCGCCACCAAAGCCGATCACGTCACCGTCGATCAGCACGGCAACATGGTTTCTCTGCTACAGCAGCTGATTCAGGACGCGTGGCAGAATGCCGCGTTTGAAGGCATCAGTATGGATTGTCTGGGGCTGGCCTCGATTCAAGCAACGCAGAGCGGCCTGATTGAGGTGAACGGTGAGAAAATTCCCGCGCTGCGCGGAAACCGCTTGAGCGACGGTCAGCCGCTGACCGTCTACCCCGGAGAGGTCCCGGCCAGGCTGCCGGGCCAGGCGTTCTGGCAACAGCAGGGATTCCAGTTTGAGAATTTCCGTCCACAGGTGATGGACGTGGATAAGCCGCTGCCGCATATCCGCCTGGATGCCGCGCTTGAATTTTTGATCGGAGATAAATTGCGATGAGCGAACCTTTAAAACCGCGTATCGACTTCGACGGCCCGCTGGAAGCGGAGAGAATGGAGGCGCTGAAATCGGCGCGTGCCTTTGACGGCTCAGAGGCAGCGAAATTTGCCCCGGCGCGAATCGATGAGCTGGAGGAAGACGAGGGGGCGGCAGAAGCGGTGGTTGAATCGGTTCTGCGACCAAAACGCAGCTTATGGCGGCGAATGGTCAGCGCCGGGCTGGCGATATTTGGCGTCAGCGTCGTCGCGCAGGGCGTACAGTGGACGATGACCGCCTGGCAAACCCAGGACTGGATTTCGCTGGGCGGCTGTGCGGCGGGGGCGCTGATTATCGGCGCCGGCGTCGGGTCAGTGGCCACCGAATGGCGGCGGCTGTGGCGCCTGCGCCAGCGCGCGCACGAGCGAGATGAGGCGCGGGATCTGATGCACAGTCACGCGGTCGGAAAAGGGCGCGCATTTTGTGAAAAGCTGGCCCAGCAGGCCGGTCTGGATCAGGCGCATCCGGCGCTGCAACGCTGGTATGCGGCGATTCATGAAACGCAAAACGATCGGGAGGTGGTCAGCCTGTATGCGCAGCTGGTGCAACCGGTACTGGATGCTCAGGCGCGGCGGGAAATCAGCCGTTCGGCGGCGGAATCTACCCTGATGATCGCCGTCAGCCCGCTGGCGCTGGTGGATATGGCCTTTATCGCCTGGCGGAATTTACGTCTGATCAACCGCATTGCCACGCTGTATGGCATCGAGCTGGGCTATTACAGCCGACTGCGCCTGTTCCGCCTGGTGCTGCTGAATATCGCCTTCGCTGGCGCCAGCGAACTGGTACGGGAAGTGGGTATGGACTGGATGTCGCAGGACCTGGCGGCCAGACTCTCGGCGCGTGCGGCGCAGGGGATTGGCGCCGGATTGCTCACGGCGCGTCTGGGGATTAAAGCGATGGAGCTTTGTCGCCCGCTGCCGTGGATCGCTGACGATAAACCCCGACTGGGTGATTTTCGCCGCGAGCTGATTGGTCAGCTGAAAGAGACCCTGCAAAAAAGTAAAACCGGTCCACAGGCGTGAATGCCCTCCTGATAGCCGCCGGGCGACCGGCGGCTTATACCTCGCGCCGGCCCACCGCAGGCGTTTGAACGGATATCTTTACGCCATAACGGCCGTTTTTCCGCCATGCTGTCAATAATTGTTGACAGCTATCTTCACGCCAGCAAATAACTGTCCTATTATTCATCCGTCATTGGCCTTTTTAGGGTGAATACTCCCATGCGTCTTGAAGTCTTTTGTGAAGACCGTCTTGGTCTGACTCGTGAATTACTTGATTTGCTGGTGCTGCGCGGGATCGATCTGCGCGGCATTGACATCGATCCCATAGGCCGAATTTATCTCAATTTTGCCGAACTGGAATTTGCCAGCTTCAGCAGCCTGATGGCGGAAATCCGCCGGATTGCCGGCGTGACCGACGTGCGTACCGTGCCGTGGATGCCATCGGAACGTGAGCACCTGGCGCTTAGCGCGCTGCTGGTGGCGATGCCGGAACCGGTGCTGTCGCTGGATACCAAAGGCAAGGTAGAGCTGGCGAACCCCGCCAGCTGCCAGCTGTTCGCGCAAAGTCAGGAGCGGTTGCGCAATCATCCTGTCGCGCAGTTAATTACTGATTTTAACATCCAGCGTTGGCTGGAAAACAGCCCGCAGGAGTCGCATAGCGAACACGTGGTGGTCAATGGGCAGAATTTCGTGCTGGAAATCACCCCGGTGTACCTTGAAGGCGAACACGGCGAGCGGGTCCTGACCGGCGCGGTGGCGATGCTGCGCTCGACCGTCCGAATGGGACGCCAGCTGCAAACCATGACGACGCAGGACACCAGCGCCTTTAGCCAAATCCTCGCCGTTGGCCCTAAAATGCGCCACGTCGTCGAGCAGGCCCGCAAGCTGGCAATGCTCAGTGCGCCGCTGCTAATCGTCGGCGATACCGGAACCGGCAAAGATTTACTGGCCCACGCCTGTCATCTGGCCAGCCCGCGGGCAAGTCAACCTTATCTGGCGCTGAACTGCGGTTCCATTCCGGAAGACGCGGTGGAAAGTGAGCTGTTTGGCGACGCCATTCAGGGCAAAAAAGGCTTCTTTGAGCAGGCGAACGGCGGGTCAGTTCTGCTGGATGAAATCGGCGAAATGTCACCGCGCATGCAGACTAAGCTGCTGCGTTTTCTCAACGACGGTACCTTCCGCCGCGTCGGTGAAGATCACGAAGTTCACGTCGATGTGCGGGTCATCTGTGCGACGCAGAAAAACCTGGTGGAGCTGGTGCAGAAGGGGCTGTTCCGCGAGGATCTCTACTATCGACTCAACGTGCTTACGCTTTATCTGCCGCCGCTGCGCGACTGTCCGCAGGATATCATTCCGCTGACGGAGCTGTTCGTTGCCCGCTTTGCCGATGAGCAGGGGATCCCGAGGCCGAAGCTTTCCGCCGATCTCAGCACGGTGTTGACCCGCTATAGCTGGCCCGGCAACGTTCGCCAGCTGAAGAATGCGGTTTATCGTGCGCTGACCCAGCTGGACGGCTACGAGATGCGTCCGCAGGATATTTTGTTGCCGGAAAATGACGTGGCCTCGCTGCCGGTTGGCGAAGAGGCGATGGAAGGCTCGTTGGATGATATTACCCGTCGCTTTGAGCGTTCCGTGCTCACCCAGCTTTATCGGAGCTTCCCGAGCACCCGTAAGCTGGCGAAGCGTCTGGGCGTCTCGCATACCGCGATTGCCAATAAGCTGCGCGAATACGGTCTGAGCCAGAAAAAAGGCGAAGAGTAGAGCCGGTCACCGGCGGCTCAGGCTGCCGGTGTCTGCCGTGTGTAAAAGAGGGTTCTGCCTTTCTCTCTGTTCTGTATATACTCAGTTTTCTTCATTTTTTTCCAGGAATACGGATGTCAACTTCGCCGGGTCATCTGCTTCAGTGGATGAAACTGCTAGCACTCTCTGCCGGACTCTCATGTGTTCTTTTCTGGTTTCACCTGCCTGCGGCATTGCTGCTGGGGCCGATGATTGCCGGGATAACGTTGAGCCTGCGCGGGGTGAATCTTCGCGTCCCTCGCCCATTTTTTATTGCCGCACAGGCCATTATCGGCTGCATGATTGCCCGCACGCTGACGCCCTCTATTTTTGGCGTTCTGATCGGACACTGGCCGCTGGTACTGGTTATCCTCTGCTCCACGCTTGCCGTCAGCGCGCTGACGGGATGGCTGCTGGTGCGCTATAGCTCGCTACCCGGCGCGACCGGCGCGTGGGGCAGCTCGCCGGGAGGCGCCTCGGCGATGGTGGTAATGGCGCAGGATTACGGTGCCGATGTGCGGCTGGTAGCGCTGATGCAGTATCTGCGGGTGCTGTTTGTCGCCGGCGCTGCGGCGCTGGTGGTGCGTTTTGCCATGGGGGGCGATGCGCAGGCGATGACTCTACAGATTATCTGGTTTCCACCGTTAACGTGGCAGCTGCCGTGGACGCTGCTGCTGACCGCCATCGCCGGGTGGCTGGGGCTGAGAATGCGTTTTCCTTCCGGCGCGATGCTATTCCCGATGCTGGCGGGTGCGCTGGTGCAGGGAGAGGGGTGGCTAATGCTGGAGCTGCCTGAATGGCTGCTTGCGCTGGCATATACCGCCATTGGCTGGAGCGTTGGACTAAAGTTTAATAAAGAGATTTTCCTGCTAGCACTCAGGACGCTGCCGCAGATCGTTGTGTCCATCATCGGACTGATCCTGGTTTGTGCGCTTATGGCGCTGGGCGTGACGCAGGTGCTGCCGCTCGATTTTATGACCGCCTATCTGGCGACAAGCCCCGGGGGGCTGGATACGGTGGCGATTATTGCGGCAGGTACGCGGGCGGATATGTCGTTTATCATGGCGATGCAGACACTGCGCCTGTTCACCATTTTGCTGACCGGCCCGATGATTGCGCGTTTTATTTCGCGCTATGCGCCGCAGAAATAAAAAAGCCTCCGCAGAGCGGAGGCTTCACGTCACCGGAGGGCTGGCGGTTATGCCGTCATCCGGGAGATCTTGTGGTCTTAGCCTTTCAGCGAAGCCAGGGCCGCATCGTAGTCCGGCTCTTCGGTGATTTCATTCACCAGTTGGCTGTAGACAACCTGGTCGTTTTCATCAATGACGACGACTGCACGCGCTGCGAGGCCAGCCAGCGGACCGGCAGCAATCGCGACGCCGTAGTCTGCCAGGAACTGCGGTGCGCGCAGAGTGGACAGCGTGACGACATTGTTCAGACCTTCTGCGCCGCAGAAGCGAGACTGGGCGAACGGCAGGTCGGCAGAGATGCACAGCACAACGGTGTTATCCAGCTCGGAGGCCAGTTGGTTGAATTTACGTACCGATGCCGCGCACACGCCGGTATCGATGCTCGGGAAAATATTCAGTACTTTACGTTTGCCGGCGAACTGGCTCAGCGCGACGTCAGAGAGATCTTTGGCGACCAGCGTAAACGGCTGCGCGGTAGCGCCTGCCTGCGGAATGGTGCCCTGAACAGAAACGGGGTTGCCCTGGAAATGCACGGTTTGTGACATGTTTATCTTCCTGTTTACATATAGTTAACGTCACGGGTAGTGTATGACATCCGTTATCGGCACGGCAAATCCTATTTAATGTTTCCCCTGGAGGAACCTGGGAATGCGAAACCTGCGAGTGTATGAAGAAGCCTGGCCGTTACACACACCTTTTGTGATTGCCCGCGGCAGCCGCAGTGAGGCGAAGGTGGTGGTGGTGGAAATTGAAGAAAACGGCGTAAAAGGGGTCGGGGAGTGTACGCCGTATCCGCGCTATGGTGAGAGCATCGCGTCGGTGATGGCGCAGATCCTCACTATCGGTGAGCAGCTGGAAAGCGGCATGACCCGCGAACAACTTCAGCAACTACTGCCGGCAGGAGCGGCGCGTAACGCCGTAGATTGCGCGCTGTGGGATTTGCAGGCCCGTGGCGTGGGTAAATCTATTCCGCAACTGCTGGGTGTCGGGCTTCCCAACCGGATAGTGACGGCGCAGACGGTCGTCATTGGCACCCCTGAACAGATGGCGGCCAGCGCCGCAGCGCTGTGGGAAAAGGGGGCCCGGTTGCTGAAGATAAAACTGGATAATCACCTGATCAGCGAACGTCTGATCGCCATTCGCAACGTGGTGCCCCAGGCAACGCTGATCGTGGATGCCAACGAATCCTGGCTCAGCGATGGTCTGGCGGCACGCTGCCAGCTGCTGGCGGATATTGGCGTGGCGATGCTCGAACAGCCGCTGCCGGCGGATGCTGATGCAGCGCTGGAGAATTTTATTCACCCGCTTCCCATCTGTGCCGACGAGAGCTGCCACACGCGTGACAGCCTGCCGCAGCTGCGCGGGCGCTATGAGATGGTGAATATTAAACTGGATAAAACCGGTGGGCTGACCGAAGCGCTGTTTTTGGCGCAGGAGGCCAGAGAGCTGGGGTTTGAACGCATGCTTGGCTGCATGCTCTGCACGTCGCGGGCTATTTCTGCGGCGCTGCCGCTGGCGCCGCTGGCCCGTTTCGCCGATCTGGATGGCCCGACCTGGCTGGCGGTGGATGTTGAACCGGCGCTGCATTTCAGCACCGGCGTACTTCATCTTTGAGGATGCCAGCGTAGCAGGCCCGTCATGGCCGACAGATGCTTTTCCGTGGCTTCGTCGGCTGAGATGGGGGGAAACTCTGCGGTAATGCAGGGCAGGCTGATGTCGGCGCACCAACTGCCAAAAGAGCCGGGCGTGTCATAACCGACGCTGCCGACCAGCGGCAGCGCAAAGGCATCAGCCAGCCACTGCCCCAGTTCACTGTGACCGGGATCTTCAATGCAGGCCAGCGGATCGTGGAAGGAAACAACCCACGCCGGGTGGATCTGATGGATCAGCTGGCACAGCGCCTGCGTTTCCGGTTCTGAGCCGGGTTTCTCACCGGTCAGCAGCACCACATCGCGCTCTTCGGCCGCGCTATTCCAGCAATACACCGTTTCGCCCGCCTTCCAGTTTGCCGCAGGAAAGTTGCGGTTCAGATCGACACCGCGGGCATTGGCGCGCAGCCCCAGCTGACAGCCGTCCGGATTCACCGCCAGGACGACATGATGACGGCGTAATTCCGGCTTCAGGGTGCGCAGCGCGCAGGAGAGCGTCACTATCGATGAGTTTTCATCGCCATGCGTACCGGCCAGGATCAGGCCGCTGCGGCTGTCCGCCAGTGGCGCGGGGAACCACAGCAATGGTGCACCAAGATGTGACTGGCCATAGCGCTGGGTGCCGGGCGGGAAGGCGCCGCGCTGGGGACGAGGACGGGAAACGGGCATAGGGCATCCTGTTAGCAGGTTATTTTCTGCAGTGTTGTGTAAAAGCGTCCCGGAATCAAATAGTTTCCCGAGGCGGTTAAATCAGAAGACATGTCAATTTTCTATCACAAGCCGTTTGCAATTTCAGGTGATGAAACAAATAATTATCGCTCTGCCAGCTCTGGTTATTCAATTTTAAAGGGGATCTCATGAAGTATCCTGTCACATTGACATGCGGCGCGCTGTGGTTAGCCAGCGTTTCTTCTCTTGCCTGGGCGGCGGACGTCCCTCAGGGAACCGTATTAGCCGAAAAACAGGCGCTGGTACGGCACATCAAAGATGAGCCCGCTTCATTAGATCCCGCCAAAGCCGTTGGTCTGCCGGAAATTCAGGTGATTCGCGATCTTTTCGAAGGTTTAGTCAATCAGGACGCGAAAGGCAATATTATCCCAGGCGTCGCGACCCGTTGGCAGAGTAATGATAACCGCGTCTGGACATTTACCCTGCGCGATAACGCCCGCTGGTCGGATGGTTCGCCGGTGA
Organism: Klebsiella sp. I138; assembly: GCF_051131765.1. Classification (NCBI taxonomy): domain Bacteria; kingdom Pseudomonadati; phylum Pseudomonadota; class Gammaproteobacteria; order Enterobacterales; family Enterobacteriaceae; genus Klebsiella; species Klebsiella sp. I138. The sequence continues at coordinate 1,714,871 of NZ_CP180447.1, read as the reverse complement.
CGGCTCAGGATTTCGTCTATAGCTGGCAGCGCCTGGTCGATCCGAAGACCACCTCGCCATTCGCCTGGTTCGCCGCGCTGGCGGGTATCAGCAACGCACAAAATATTATTGATGGAAAAGCCGCGCCGCAGACGCTGGGTGTCACTGCCGTTGATGCGCGTACGCTGCGCGTGCAGTTGGATAAACCGCTGCCGTGGTTCAGCAACCTCACGGCCAGCTTCGCGTTTTATCCGGTACAGAAGGCTAACGTGGAGAGCGGTGCTAACTGGACGCGTCCGGGCAACCTTATCGGCAACGGTGCCTACGTTTTAAAAGACCGTGTCGTTAATGAAAAACTGGTGGTCGTGCCAAACAGCCACTATTGGGATAACGCCAAAACGGTTATCCAGCAGGTGACATTTGTGCCGATTAATCAGGAGTCGTCGGCAACAAAACGCTATCTGGCCGGCGATATAGATATCACTGAGTCTTTCCCGAAAAATCTGTATCAGAAGTTGCTGAAGGATATTCCCGGCCAGGTCTATACGCCGCCGCAGCTCGGAACCTATTACTACGCATTTAACACCCAAAAAGGTCCCACTGCCGATGAACGCGTTCGTCTGGCGCTGAGTATGACTATCGATCGTCGCCTGATGGCTGAAAAGGTGCTGGGTACCGGTGAGAAACCGGCGTGGCACTTTACGCCGGACGTGACGGCCGGGTTTACGCCGCAGCCATCGCAGATGGAAAGCATGAGCCAGGCCGAGCTGAATGCCCAGGCCAAAGCACTGTTGCAGGCGGCAGGCTACGGCCCAGGCCGGCCGTTACAGCTGACGCTGCTGTATAACACGTCGGAAAACCACCAGAAAATCGCGATTGCGGTTGCGTCAATGTGGAAAAAGAATCTCGGCGTGGATGTGAAGCTGCAGAATCAGGAGTGGAAAACCTATATTGACAGTCGTAATACCGGTAATTTTGATGTCATTCGCGCATCGTGGGTAGGGGATTACAATGAACCTTCAACATTCCTGTCGCTGTTAACATCGACCCATAGCGGGAATATTTCTCGTTTTAACGATCCGGTCTATGACAAGATTCTGAATCAGGCGGCGCTGGAAACCTCAGATAAAGCGCGGAATGACGATTACAATGCGGCAGAAAAAATCATCATGAGCAAAGCGCCTATCGCTCCGATTTACCAGTATACCAACGGGCGTCTGATTAAGCCGTGGCTGAAAGGGTATCCGATTAATAACCCGGAAGATGTTGCCTATAGCCGTACGATGTATATCGAAAAACACCCGTAAGTCTTTTCCAGCCTCTCTCAGCCATGGCGCGGGTGACCGCGCCATGGCTTTTTTGATACCTCAACTCACCGTGGCGTTTTGCCCCTATAGCCGCAGGCGTGCAAAACTCGCGCGCAATGTGTTTCATGGGTATAGACAGGTGTCAGCATAGGAAAATGGACAGTGCTGACACGGCGAAAACTGTACGAGCAATGTTAATGCGCCAAGAAATATGATGCAGGAGCCATGATCGAAACAGAAAATAAATCTGCGATTGTGGTTTAAGATTTTTCTTGTGCTTGTAATCCGTACGCTGAAAATCATGCGGCGAGCTTGAATGGCGGATTGCGGCATAATACAGTGCTTGCCAGTCCTGTCTTCCAATCACGGAATAGCCTTATATGGCAACTGTTGTGTTAATTTTTATCGCGGTTTTTCTTTTGATAATCGCGCTGTGGTCTGCATATTCTTATTATAATGATGCAAAAGCCAGGCGGATATCTAAAACACATTCTCGCTGGAGTAAACGAAGGTAAGTTTATCGGCTCAGAGCTTTTTTTTGGCTAGCAGGCAAGCAAACTTTTGAAGTTCCTGTTTGTTGGTGAGACTAAATTTAATCATTACATTCCTCTTGTGTGAAAACACCGTTTTATAGTTCATATTTAACTCTTTTGCGATGTCGGAAGTGTTTAGCCCGATACTGGTCGCATAGAGGATTTTTAATTGTGCCGCGGTGACCGATTTGCACTGGCAGTTAAGGCAGCGTCGGAGTCTGCAAGGTACCGGGTCATGCGTAATTTTTATATTATTAAAGCCCAGGGCTTTTTCAATTGTTTTTTTGATGTTGGCAAATGAATCTTTTTCATGAATAAAAATGGACCCTTTAATACAGTTGGGTAACGGGTTTTTGGTGATGCGCCCGCTTTGTGAATGAAAGATGAAAATTCTGGCAGTATCCCCCCTGTTATTTAATGTGTCATGGCATAAAGAAAACTCACCTGCCACCATTTCTGTGAATATGATGTCGGCAGTACTAATGCTTTTAGTGTTGTAGTTAAAATCATAGGCAATGTTTTTATTCTCTGTGTGTAGGCCTTCAATTAATTTGATAATGGCAAGTCTAAAATAAAAATTTTTTATATTGAATAATATTCTGGTCATGTAGTATTCACAGTCAATGGTCAGGGCAGGCGATGATAATAATGTTTTTTATAAGGTCTCTTTTATTTGCGTATTACAGCTAAGATATTTCACAAACATTATGTTTGCAATAGATGTGGGAAAAATGAGATAAAGACAGTTTGAGGTAAGAAAAATCCTATTTAACAATGCATTAATGCTTTGTAATGGTTTATTTTGTTTTATTTTAAACAAAAGCGACCGGTCACGGGTAAGCGCGGTCGTGTTGGGATGAGTGATAAGTCTATAGTTTTTATAAATAAAAGTTGAGTGAAAGTTAACTTGTTTTTATGATTTGTTTTATCATTTGGTGTTTGCATTCGGTCAGCGCCGGTAAAGATAGCGTGGAAGGTCATTGCTACAGGTAAAAAATGTGTCGGAGTGTGAAATAGCGTTATTGATGTGAATAAGCGGGTAGCTTATCTGGTCCCGTCAACTTAAAGCCATGCATTTAACGTGGGTTAATTTGCAGTTCTACTATTAAACAGATGGATTGTCCTTCATATATGTCTGAGGCCCTTTGACCGGCGGAGTAAAACATAGTCGGTGCACCAGAGTAGAATTTATGGCGTCTCTGTTCGGAACTAATGGGTATTTTCTTCTGGCGCGGCGACGCCCATGATATTTCTCCTGACGAAAGGAGAACAAAATGGACAAGTTATTTACCCCTTTTACGGCTGGCGACACGCGGCTGGCCAACCGGATCGTAATGGCGCCGATGACGCGGTCACGCGCAACCGGCAATACGGCAGATGAACTGACGGCAACCTATTATCAGCAGCGAGCCTCGGCGGGGCTGATTATTACCGAAGGCGCGCAGATCTCCGTGCAGGGGCAGGGGTATCTTTTTACGCCCGGAATTTATAGTGAAGAACAGGTCAACGGCTGGGCTCGTACCACCGGCGCCGTCCACGCGGCGGGCGGTAAAATTTATATCCAGCTTTGGCACGTTGGCCGCATCTCTCATCCCAGCCTGCAAACTGACGGTCAACTGCCCGTCAGTTCCGTAGCCGTGAAAGCGGAAAATGCCACCTGTTATGCGTGGAACGAAAACGGCCAGCCTGGTCCGGTTCCTGTCCCGACGCCGCAAGCGCTTTCGGTTTCCGGGATACAGGAGGTCATCGCGGATTATGTTCAGGCAGCTAAAAATGCTATCCGGGCTGGGTTTGATGGCGTTGAGATCCATGCGGCTAACGGGTACCTCCTTGAGCAGTTTATTAACGGCGGCCTGAATACCCGTGATGATGAATATGGCGGTGCCAACCCTGAGCATCGCCTGCGCTTTGTACTGGAAGTGACCGACGCTGTTTCCCGGGCCATTGGCTCAGGGAAAACGGGGATCCGTCTGGCACCGTTTGGCCGACTCTTCGATATGCATGCTTTTGATGGCGAAGAACAAACCTGGCTGCTGCTGGCGGAGAAACTTAACACGCGTGCGCTCTCTTATGTTCATCTGAGCGACCAGCAAACGTTGGGAGAACAGGCCATTCCAGCCGGATTTATCGAGAAATTTCGCGCGGTATATAACGGACCGTTGATCATAGCCGGTGGGTTTGATAAGCAACGCGCCGAAGCGTATCTGCGCCAGGGCCTGGCCGACCTGATCGGATTTGGCCGACCGTATATCGCCAACCCGGACCTGGCGGAGCGCCTGGCCAACGGCTGGCCGCTGAACGAGGTTAACCGGGCGACAATGTACGGGGGTGATGAAAAAGGGTACACCGACTACCCGTTCTGGCCTGAGGCGTCGCAGGAACTGCGGTAATCAGTCGAGCAGGCCGTCTTCCGCTGCTTGCACCAGCGTGTCCACCGCGTAGCGTATTTTGGGCAGCAGCCGACGGTTTTTGGGCCACAGCACGCTGATCGGCATCTCCCCACCGGAATGCCCCGGCAGAACCTCCAGCAGCTCTCCGCTGGCAAGGTGTTTTCCCACCAGCCACAGGGGGAGCTGCGAAAGACCGCCGCCGGCTAATGTGGCGGCGAGCATCGCATCGCCGTCACCGAATTCATGAGTTGGCGGCGGTGTATAGCGACTGATCTGTCCATCGCTTCCTTTCAGTAACCACGAAACCGGTTGATTGCGCCGAAACCCAACAACGCAGCGATGCTGGCTTAGCTCATCGGGGGCCGTGGGTTCGCCCCGCTCATGCAGATAGCCCGGTGAGGCGCAAATCACCAGCTTTTGCGTGGTCAGCCTCCGGGCGACAAGCCCGCTGCTGTCGGCCAGTTCGCCAATGCGAATCACCAGATCAATTCCTTCTTCAATCAGGTCGACAAACCGTTCGCTGAACGTGACGGTCAACGTCAGCTCAGGATAGGTACGGGTAATATCCAGCAGGACAGGCAGAATGCGCTGTCGCCCAAATGCGGCGGGCAGGTCGACCCGCAGGCGCCCTGAAGGTTGACAGAGATGGGACGTCAGTTCCGCTTCAGCCTGTTCGAGAATATCGATTGCGCTTTGGCAGCTGGCAAGAAAACGTTCGCCATCCGGCGTCAGGCTGAGACGCCGCGTTGAGCGCTGAAATAGCGTCAGCCCCAGACGCGCCTCCAGGCGGCCGACGCTTTTGCCAACGGCCGATTTGGTCAGCCCCAGTTTCTCTGCGGCTGCGGTAAAACTGCCTTGCTGGGCGGTGGTGACGAAGGCGGTTATTCCACCAAGATGGTCTGTTTTTCGCATAGGTTTCCATGTGTTGAGTGGCCTGGCAGCGCCGGGTCACGTGCGATTCATCTTCGTTTCCTGGTACTTAAGCTCGCCAGTGGGGGCGACCTGATCCCGACGATAACGCAAAACAGCCCGTTAATTGTTGAATCTAAGTCTACATTGTGACGAATTTAAACGGGTTTATCATGAAACAGAAAACAATCATAGTGATGCTCTCAGCTTTTACTTATCTGACTGAACGTTGTGGAGAAGAGTATGACCGTAGCAAAAGGCTTTAAACACGTCGGCTTCCTGACCCGTAAAAAGGGCCAAAGCTTTGACGACTTTGTGAAGCACTGGGAGGAGATTCACACCGCGATTGCGCTGCGACTGCCTGGCCTCAGAGGCTATGTGCTAAATCCTGTCGACCGCGAAAAATACCCGGACTCCCCGGTGGATGGCTTTTCTGAGCTGTGGTTTGACTCTATTGAAGACGCAATAGCGGCTTTTGACTCTCCCGTCGGACAGGAGGCTTACAAAGACGTACCCAATTTCGTGGCGCGCGCGGCTATCACCTATATCACTGAAATCAGGATGCTATAGATGACTTGTCCGGGAGTCGTGATCGGGCCGTTTTGACCTTTCAGAAAGTTTTGCTGGTGGGCTAAGTTTAAATTGGGTCCGTCAGTGATAAGCGATGTTTAACCGACAGCTGCGGTTGCAAGAAGGGGGGGCAATATAACTATGGATACTTTTGTTTGTTATGCCGGGTCGAGGCTAAGAATAAATAACGCCAAATTCTTGTTGGGCAGAAGGGCATACTTTTTTTGCCGGTCAGTGATGGTTTAGTTATTAAAAATGCGACCGGCTGACGGGTTTATTCCCCTGTGACTCTGGTATTTAAGCATCAGGGGATGTCAAACGTTAACCTGGATAATAAAAAGAAAAATATATAATTAATAGGGTATAAGGTATTGGAATTGCTTATGCATATATGTGCTTTTTAATCATCTGCGCGAAAAGACGAATAACGTGGCTAACGTAATTCCGTTCGAAACCACCCATAGCAGGCCGCTGACAGCATTAAATGATGCTTTCCAGACTGCTCGTGTACCGGGTTTATCTTGCGTTTGTGCTTTTGTTAGCGTCTTTTTTTGAAAGTAAATTGCTGTTTTTTTCTGTCTCTGATATAGGAAACAAGAGAAAAAACAGCAACCAGCAGCAGTACTATCGCCAATACTAAAAAGAATAAGTTCGCCATGTGGTTTAGTCCCCGAGAAGTTCATGGATATTCTTGCTTTTATGAAAGCGAATCTACTCCAGGATTAAGAAAAATCCTAACTAAATATTTTAATGGATTGTGAAAAAAGTTTTTTTTCTGCTGTTTATGATCATCTCTTGGAATTTAATGCCAACAACAGCCTGATGGCACAGCAGGATATGGTCATTGTTGATGTGTTTTTCGCTCAAAAACACCGAGTGCAGTATTGTTTGCCCATGATTTGTATGGGTATTAAAACGAAGCCGTTGGCGGGCGGTATCTGGCTAAAAACTAACTGGAAATAGGCAAAGGGGACAAGGCGAAGGGGGGAGGTCCAAAATCTAACAGCAGGCCTTGAAGACGGCCTGCTGAAGTGAGCTGTTTAGCACAATACGCGTGCGGATCGCGCGAAATTGCTCTGCGCAGGCGAGCAAAAGCGGGTTGTTCATCCATAAACGTTCACTGGGCCGCGGTGCCCGAATGAGAGTAAAAATCGTATGCGGATTCTGACCGGCGTCAATCCACGTTATTAAAGTAGTCCCGCGCAACCGCCTCGACGCGCTTCGATTCGATTCCCGTTTTTTCGGTAATCAACTCAATGAACTGCTTGAATTTATCGCTCATCACATTACCGCCGTCCCAATGGGCGACGTAGAAGCGGCACTGATAGCGATAAAAGTGGAGGGTGGTATCTCCTAACGTGTAATACATAAGAATCTCCAGTTCAGTCTCTCGGGAAAATCGCCATGGTTGTGGTGATGACGATGACCCATAACGATCGGGTTCGCACGGTCTATCCTCCTCCCAATTGCATCAAATTTCCAGAGACACGTCCTGCTGTTTATCGTCTTCTTTTTCCCGGTTTCTAAAGGGCGGCTATTGGGCCACCGGCAGCATGGGTTAAACGTCTCATAAGAAAATCCTGAGAAGCCTCTGATGTGGTGAGCAAGATAGCCGAACAGCCTTGAGTCAGTTTTACGATACCTGAACCATTCCTTCAGCGCCTGGCGAGGGGGTTCACGGCCAAAATGACATGAGAAAAAGTCGAGCATGAGGGAATGAATGACCTGCGGAGCGCCGCAGGTCATGGCAGGATGATACGTTATTGCAGCGCCGCACGCTCATCAGCGGTCAACGCGACGGTTTGCACCGTGCCGGATTCCGCCGACTGTACCGCGGCTTCTAATACGGCCATGACGGCAAGTGCCTGCAGCGGCTGCACCGGGTTCTCGATCTTGCCAGTTAACGCATCGCGCACGTTAATATAGTACTGACGCTGATCGCCTCGCGGCGTCGGGTATTCCTGAGTCTGCGCACTGGCATCAAACACGACCAGACTATCGTCATCGCGTCCCCAGCTTTCGCTACCCGGGATCACCCCAGCCAGCAGCTGGCTTTCCTGCTGATCGGCTTTTTGCTTAATAACGCTGCCTTTGTCACCGTGTACGGTAAAGCGGGACACGCCGCCGGCCACCAGCATACTGCAATGCAGGATGACTTTGTGCTGCGGGTAATTTAAGACCACATGCGCCCAGTCATTAATTTCCGCGCCCTGGCGCAGCGTGGCGATATTCCCCTGAACCGACAGCGGCAGGCCGAACAGCTGCAAAGCCTGATCGATCATATGCGGCCCCAGGTCGAACCATAATCCGCTGCCGGGGACATTTTGTTCTCTCCAGCGCACGCGAACTTCCGGGCGGAAGCGGTCAAAATGCGACTCAAAGTGCTTAACGTTACCGATAAGACCTTGTTCGATGGCCTGCTTGATCCCGAGGAAATCACTGTCCCAGCGGCGGTTGTGGAAAACTGAAAGCAGCAGTTGCTTCTCTTGCGCGAGGGCAATCAGTTCGCGGGCTTCCTGCATATCCAGGGTAAAGGGCTTATCCACCACAACATGCTTGCCGGCATTCAGCGCCAGTTTCGCTAACGGAGCATGCGTCGCGTTGGGGGAGGCGATAACCACCAGGTCAACATCCGGATGCTGAATGGCTTGTTCTGGCGACGCGATGACGGTGACATCCGGCAGGTCGCGCTTCACCTTCTCTTCGTCGCCGGAGGCAACGACCGCCAGCGTCAGTCCTTCGACTGAGCGAATGAGCGGCGCGTGAAACGTTTTGCCGACGAAACCATAACCGATTAGCGCAATATTAATGCTTTTACCTTCACGAGCGATGACGTTATTCATTACTCTCTCCACGTTATTGAGCGTCAGCAATGTTGACCTGCAGCGCGCTAGTATCCCCGAGTTCTTCCCAGGGCTTGTCTAAAAATAACTGATGTATGTCTGTTAATGCGGCCACCAGATGCGGCTCGCAGTGGTTCAGCTTCATATGATCGGCGACCAGCCAGTGCTCGGTGCTTGCCGTCAGCATCGCACGTTTGATTTCAGCATCGGCCTCCTGGCTGGCGCTAAGACCCAGCCGGGCATGAATCGCGCAGGCGCCAAGGATGGCGATATCGGCACGATAGCGCGCCAGCATTGCCAGCGTTGCACTGCCGGCAAACAGACGCTGCTGCACATCCCATGTGCCCCCGATCACAATCAGTTGAATATCCGGACGGGTACTGAAATGCGAGGCAATATCCAACGAGGTCGTGATGACCGTCATCGGGCTTTGGATCTGGGTGGCAACGGCCAGCACGGTACTGCCGGCATCTAAAAAGAGAGTTGATCCGGCAGGGATTTTGCTGGCAACCATGCGGCCTAAGCGCTGTTTGGTCTGCGGCAGCAGGGCGTTACGCCCCTGGCGGTTCATGGCGGAAAGGTCGAGCGCGATTGCGCCGCCGTGGTTTTTCTGCGCCAGCCCCTGTTTTTCAAGGTCAGTCAGATCGCGGCGGAGGGTATCAGCGGAGACCTGCAGCTTTTCCACCAGTTCACTGATGCTGACCTGCCCGTTTTCGCTAATAAGATCAAGCAAGTATTTCTGCCTGGCGGTTTTATGCATGGTGATGAAATCCCGCAAAATGCTGCAATAACTCGCATAATACAGCATTCAGCAGGAAAAGAAATCTCCCGTAGCCCAACGTCATGAGAGGAGAAAGGGGGGCTGCGGTTGATTCGCGCTCGTAAAGTGACTAAGGTCTGGCGCCGTAGATCTTGCGGTAAACCGTCGGCGTTAAGCCCGTGACCTTCAAAAATGCCCGCCGCATAACGTCGCTGCTGCGATAGCCGCAGCGAAAGGCGATGACCTTGAGCGGCTCCTGCGCGCAGAGCAGCTCCCGCGCGCGCTCAATTCTTGCTCCTTCGAGCCACTCGCCGGTGCTGATCCCCATCTCCTGATGAAACAGCCGGTTAAGGTGGCGGGTGCTCAGGTTGATATGCGCCGCCATCTCTTTGACCCCCGCGACACTTTCCAGGTGGGTGAGCGTCCAGCGTTGAAGATCCTGGAGCGCAGTTCGCCCGTCGAGGGAAACCTGGCGCTGGCGAATATAATGGCCCTGGCCCACAGGGCGGCGGAAAAACATCACCAGATTCGCCGCCACGTCGAGGGCGACCTCCCGGCCCAAATCTTCTTCGATAAAGCGCAGCGCCAGGTCCATACCGGAGGTAACGCCCGCCGCCGTGCGTACCGGTCCGTCGGCGACGTACAGGGCGTCGACATCGACCTCAACGCCGGGATACGCGGCGGCCAGCTCGTGGGCAACCGACCAGTGGGTGGTCACCCGACGCGCCTCCAGCAGCCCGGTTTGCGCCAGCAGCAGTGCTCCGGTACAGACGGACCCAAAACGCCAGCTGGCGGCACAAAGCTGCGTGATATTGCTGATTTGCCGTTCGGTCAGCCGCTGCTGCTGAATATCGGGTGCACCGGCGACCAGAAAGGTCAGACGTTCGACCGCCGGAGTCTCCCCCAGCCGCGCATCGGCGGCAAGTACCACGCCCGAGGAGGCGCGCACGCTCTCGCCGCTGAGGGAGAGAATAAGCGGGCGGTAGACCGGGCGACAGAGTATCCGGTTGGCTTCGGCAAACGCATCCAGCGGCCCGGCTACATCGAGCAGCTGCACGCCTGGAACCGCCAGAATCACAATGTGGTGCTGCATCTCTCTTCTCCACGTCCTGCTTTCATGCTATGTCCGATATCGTCTGTTTAATACCATTAAAGACAGTCGCTGTCTGCCATAGAATGGTCTGGTAGCGAAACTGAGGAGACATCGCATGACTTTTACCGTACAGGGCATCACGATTCCGGACAGCCAAATGGCCCGCGACACCACTATGTTTATTCGCGATCGCGAATCGGATCTGCTTTTTCACCATTCCAGCCGGGTGTATTACTGGGCCGCGCTCGCCGCCAGGCGCCGGGAGATGAAGGTTGACCACGAATTACTTTACGTTGGCTGTATGTTCCACGATATCGGGTTGACCCACGAGCACTGTAGCTGTGATAAGCGGTTTGAAGTGGATGGTGCCAACGCCGCCCGCGAATTTATGCAGGGCTACGGTGTGACGCAAAGCGATATGGATAAAGTGTGGACGGCGATTGCGCTGCATACTACTCCGGGGATCCCGGAGTTTATGGCGGCGGAGATTGCAATGGTCACCGCTGGCGTGGAGATGGACGTCCTGGGGATAGACTATGATCGCTTCAGCGAGGCGGATCGCACCGCCGTCGTTGAGCAACATCCGCGCACGTCACACTTTAAGGAGGATATCGTTCAGGCCTTTTATGACGGGATTAAACATAAACCGGCCACCACCTTTGGCAATGTCAAAGCCGACGTGCTGCGGGACAAAGATCCGGCCTTTACACCGCTGAATTTCTGCCAGATTATTCGCGCCTCCCGCTGGGCAGGCTGAAGCCCCGTCCGCCTCATCCAGGCACGGTTAGCGCATGACCCAGTGCTGATGGCCCACCTGTTCGTAGCGGCGCTGCGGTGGGCTGTAGGCTTTATCACGAAACGGCGTGGGCAGTTCGTCATTGCCGGCTTCGCGCAGCAGATGACGCCGGGACGGGTCGGTTTTCGGGATCGCGGCAATCAGTTTTTGGGTATACGGATGCTGCGGGTTAGCAAAAATCGCCTGCCTGGGGCCGATCTCGACGATTTCGCCGAGATACATCACCGCCACCCGGTGGCTGATGCGCTCAATGACCGCCATATCGTGGGAGATAAACAGAAAGGCTATTTGCAGCGTGCGCTGGAGTTCGATGATCAGATTCACCACCTGAGCCTTTACCGAGACATCCAGCGCTGAGACTGACTCATCAGCAATAATCACTTTGGGGTTCATCGCCAGCGCACGGGCAATACAGATGCGCTGACGCTGGCCGCCGGAAAACTCGTGCGGGTAGCGATTGAGCACCTGGACGCTTAGCCCGACTTTCTCGATAAGCTCCTGCGATCGCGCCAGCGCCTGCTGACGGGTCGCGAGGCCATTTTCCAGTAGCGGTTCAATCAGCGTTTCCTGCACCTTCAGGCGCGGGTTCAGGCTGGCAAAGGGATCCTGAAAGATCATCTGGATATCCTGGCGCAGCCGTTTTTGCTGCGCCCGGTTGGCCTGCAGCACATTATACCCATTCAGCATCACTTCCCCGGACTGTGCCTCAATCATACGAATCAGGCTGCGTCCGGTGGTGGACTTGCCGCAGCCCGACTCGCCAACCAGTGAAAGCGTCTCGCCGGGCCACAGGTCAAAGCTGATGTTTTCGACGGCGTGAATATGGCCGGTCAGCTGGTTGAAAAAGCCTTTTTTCACGGGAAAACGGGTGATCAGGTTTTTGACGGACAAGACCGGCGGCGTTGAGGCTTCCGCCAGCGGCGGCTCAGGCGGATAGCGTAGAGTCTCACCGCTTTGCAGATTTACCGACGGGAATTTGCACGGGGTCGCCATTGCATCCATCTCGCCTGCGGCGGGAACCGAAGCCAGCAGCGCTCGGGTATAGGGCTGCTGAGGCGCGGCAAACAGCGTCGCCGTCGGTGCGCATTCGATAGCATCGCCACGAAACATCACCAGCGTATGGTCCGCGGTTTCCGCCACCACCCCCATATCGTGGGTGATAAACAGCACGGCGGTATTGTTCTCCGCCTGCAGTGTCTTAATCAAATCAAGAATCTGCCCCTGAATGGTCACGTCCAGAGCCGTGGTGGGCTCATCGGCGATCAGCAGTTTGGGCTTGAGCGCCAGCGCCATGGCGATCATTGCGCGCTGGCGCATGCCGCCGGAAAACTGGTGGGGGTATTCATCAAAGCGCTGGGCGGCGTGGGGAATACGCACCTTTTCCAGCAGGGCAATCGTCTCTTTTCGGGCCTCGCGTTTTGAGAGCCCCTGATGATGAATAAACACTTCCGCTATCTGGTGCCCAATGGTAAATGCGGGATTCAGACTGGTCATCGGTTCCTGAAAGATCATCGCCACTTCAGAGCCGCGGATGCGACGCATCGCCTCTTCAGGCAACGGTAACAACGACTGGCCGCACAACGTAACGCTGCCCTCGGTACGACTCTGGCGCGATGACAGCAGCCGCATAATAGCCATTGCGGTTACGCTTTTCCCCGATCCCGATTCGCCAACAATGGCCAGCGTTTCCCCTGGAAAGAGGCTAAAACTGATATTCCGTACCACTTTTTGCCAGCTATCACCGCGGCGAAAGGCGACCGATAAGTTGTCAACGCTCAGCACCGGAGAAGGGATTGGGGTAAGCATGAATCAGGACTCCTGGGCAAAAGGGGCTCTGGCAGACACAAAAACCTGCGGGGTGTAATCAAGATGACGATCGAACGGCCAGGTGTGGGTCAGCATGCGCCGACGCGGCACGCGCTCGATATCCTGGTCCACCACGCCTTGTGAAAGCGCCATCAGATTTGGGTTTGCCAACGGTGCCAGTTCGGGAGAGAGATAACCTGATTTCACCACCAGAATGTTGACCGCCTGCGGATCTAACCCGAGCGCGTGAAAATCGGCGAGGTCGTGGTAGGGACGACGGCGATCGGCCACCACGACGGTGATGCCCTCAACCTGTAAAACCGCCTGATTCGCGGTGCTATGCTGGCCGGCAGGCAGCAGATTTTTAACAGTAAAACGGGCGCTGACGCTTTCGCCTGTCGGATCAAGCCGGGCGCCGACGGTCAACGTTAGCTCTGCGCCAACGCCTGCGGCAAAGGCGGCTTGCGTAGCGGGGGCATCGGTAATACCGGCGACCAGGGTGGCGGTTGCCCGCTGGCGAAGCAGTTCGGCCAGCACGTCGCCGCGATCGCCTACGCCGCCGCCGGTCGGATTATCACCTGAATCGGCGAGGATCACCGGCGAGGTGGCGCTGTTTATGGCCTCAGTAACGCAGGCGGCAACGCTGTCGGTAGGGCAGCCGAAGACGAATGCTTCGCGGGCATCCCAGTATGCTTGCGCCAGTTTTGCCGCCTGCTGCTTCAGGATATTGACGTCGGTGCCGGTGAAGATGGCCGCAGCGGTGGCGCGAGGTTCATCAGCCCAGACGTAGCCGACCATCAGCGAGCTGTCGAGCACGCCATCGAGTTGGTCGCTGAGCGCAAGGGTGGCATAGAGGCTTTTTGCCGGTTCATCTTCGGTGCTAGTGCGTTCACCGGGCAGCATGACCGGTACCGGCGCCCAGACCACGCCGGGGCGGACGCCGCTCTGAATGCTGTTTACCAGCATAGTAACGGACCGGCGCATGGTCTCTTCAATATCGATATGCGGGGCGGTACGGTAGGTCGAATACATGTCGATTGCGTCAATAATGCGCTGGGTGACGTTACCGTGCAGGTCGTAGCTCACCGCTACCGGGCACGCATCGCCCACGCAGGCGCGAGCGGCGCTGATCCAGTCGCCCTCTGCATCTTCCAGACCTTCCACGTACATCGCACCGTGCATAGCCAGATACAGGCCGTCTATCGGCAGCGAAGCCTGCAGGCGGCTGAGAAATTCGGCTTTGAAATGCTCGTAGGTTTCCCGGGCTACGGGGCCGCCGGGAATTGCGCGGGTATGCAGCGTCGGCAGAAAAGTGGCCGGATAGTCGCGGAGAAACTGAAAATAGGGCGCCTCCAGCAGCGCATCACCTTTGACCGTGCGAAATTCACTCTCGCGAGTCAATACGGGGTTGAAGGTGCTGCATTCAATATGTATTCCGCCAACGGCAATTCGCATAGGGACCTCGTTAATATCCGGGAAAGAGAACGTGAGTAAGCGCCACGCTTGCGGCAGCGAGCGCCCAGCTGTCCTCTTCAAGCGGTCGATAGATAAGCGGTGTTTTGCCGGCCATCCCGGGCAGCAAATAGGTTTCGATAGCCTGTTGCATCACGGTGTTGAGCAGCCCCTGAAAACTGTCAGGCTGGTGCGCCAGCATAATGGCCGCCGGGTCGTTGTTCTGAATCTGATGGGAGATAGCCATACCCAGCGCGTCGCCGGCCTGATGTAAAATCTGGATCGCGCCGGAATGGCCTTTGCGGGCCAGGGCTTCCAGTTCGTTCAGACTGCCGGCTTCAATACCTTCCATCCGCGCCTGTTCGAAAATCGCGGTGAGAGAGGCAACCGTATCGAGGCAGCCGCGTTTGCCGCAGCGGCAGGGTTTCCCTGCCGGGACGAGGGTGCAGTGGGCTATCTCCCCCGCGCCGCCGTGTGCGCCGCGCCAGATGCGCCCGTGAATCACCGCTGCGCTACCAATACCGCTACCGTGGGAGATAACCACCGCGCTTTCCTGTTTGCGCAGGTGACCAAATGTCTTTTCGTAGGTCGCCAGCGCCCGGGTGTCATTTTCAACGATCACCGGGATCCCTCCCGTCGCCTGGCTCAGCAGATCCGCTAACGGTACCTGGTGCCAGCCCAGCAGAGCAGACTGTACGCAGACGGACTGACTGGCATCAATAAACGCTGAAAGGGCGAAGCCGATACCCGCCAGACGCTGGCGGGAAATCGTTGAATCGTCCAGTAGCGCGGCAATATCCTCTGCCAGTTGCAGAATCAGCTCCGGGATCTCCGACGCCGGTTTGCGCCGACGTTGGCATATTTTCTCGCCAACGGCGTTCATCAGTACCAGCACCAGCTGGTTATCGATCAGCGAAATGCCGATGGCATAGGCAGCGTCCGGGGCCAGCGACAGGGTAACGGAAGGTCGGCCCTGGCCGTTGGAGGCAGCAACATCACTCTCCTGCAGTACGCCTTCACTCAGCAGCTCTTTGACCAGCGCGCCAATGGCCGGTTTGCTCATGCCGGTTAAGCGCGCGAGGTCGGCACGGCTGGCGCCCTCTTCGCTACAGACCTGATGGACAAGGTGTTGTTGGAATTTGTTCAGCATAGTTACTCAGCCATTGCCCTTTTTTCTGAACATAATTGTGGGCAGGTTATTTGGCAATCAGTTTCTTTCAAAAAATAACTAAATGGTCACATATAAGTTAAATTTATTACCTAATTAAGCGCTAATCATGGCTAATATCACAGTTACGGAAATTTATTTTGTATAAAAACAAAACTTAATAGCAACATAACAACCACAACTGGTGACATAACATACGGGCAGGGGTGAGCAGATGAAGCGCTTTGTTTTGAATAAATATCGACTTGCCGTGCTGGCAGGCATGCTGGCAGCAAGCTGTACGGCGTCATTACAGGCGGCAACGCTGAACGTGATGCAGAATGAACCACCGCGCAGCATGGATCCCGGCGATCAGACCGCGACCTTCACCGATACGGTCCTGAGGCCGATGTACGAAGGGCTGGTGGACTTGACCCCGGATTATAAAATTGCCCCTGCGCTGGCGACGGCCTGGCAGGTCAGCGATGACGGTAAAGTCTGGACCTTCACCCTGCGTAAAGATGTCACTTTCCACGACGGTACGCCGTTCAACGCCGATGCGGTGGTGGCGAATATCCAGCGTCATATCGACCCGAAAGGGAGCCTGGCCGCCAGCTCGCGAATGCGTAACGTCATTGAATCGGTGAAGAAAATCGACGACGGCAGCGTGGCTATCACCTTGAAAAAAGTCTATCCCTCATTCCTGAACCTGCTTACCGGCGGAGCGGCGAAAATGGTCAGCCCGGCGGCGAATAAGGCGGGTACCCTTGGTCGCAAGGCTGACGGCACTGGCCCGTATAGGTTGCAGGAGTATAAAACCGGGGAGTACGTTCTGGAGCAAAAAAACCCGCACTACTGGGGGGAGAACAAGGGGCCCGAGCAGATCAAATGGACGTGGAGTTCAGAACCTTCGGTCATGAATATGGCGCTGCTGTCCGGCCAGGTTGACGTTATCAACCCGGTCCCTCCTCAGTTTGGTCTGCAACTGAAAAGTAACCCGCAGGTGAAACTGGAGCAGGGGGAAGGCGCCTCGGTATTCTGGGTGGCGCTGAATGTCGATCGGAAACCGCTAAGCGATGTCCGCGTCCGCCAGGCGTTAAACCTGGCGACGGATAAAGAGGCGCTGCTGAAAGCGGTTATGTTTGGCTACGCCTCAGCGGCTAACTCGCCGCTGGCTCCGGTCAATGAAGGCTATGATAAGTCGCTCAATGAGTACGCCTACAACCTCGATAAAGCCAAAGCGCTGCTGAAGGAAGCCGGATATCCCGATGGCTTTGCGATGAATATTGCCGTGCAGGGGCCCGATGCCCGTACCGCGCAAATTTTACAGGCCATGTGGGGTAAGGCGGGCATCAAGCTCAATATTCAGCAGATGGAGAGCGGCGTCTGGAGTAAAGCGGCCTTTGCGCCTTCGGCGGAAAAACAAGCGAGCCAGACCGATTCGGTTCTTGCCTCCTGGTCTTCCGGCCTGAACGGCTCGGATTTGCAGCTGCGTCCTCTGTACTACTCCCAGAGTGCCGCCCCGGTCGGCGCTAATCTCGGCTTCTATAACAACTCGCATCTTGATGAGCTGCTGGATAAAGCGGCCACCACTATGGATGACAAAACGCGCATCGCGGACTACGTGCAGGCGCAGAAAGTGATTATGCAGGATGCGCCGCACGTCATGCTGTACTTCCAGGACGATCTCTATGCCACTCGCGCCGATATTAAAGGCGTGCGCATGGAGCCCGGCGGCGAAATCATCGTGGTGAACGCGCAGAAACCGTAACGCAGGGTTTTTTCTGGAGTTGTTATGAAAGCTTATGTCATCAAAAAGCTGCTTTCTTTGCCGCTTATCCTGCTGGGGGCTTCCTTGATCGTCTTTCTGGCGATCAGGACTCTTCCCGGCGATCCCGCGCGTCTGATGGCAGGGCCTCAGGCAACCCAGGACGATGTGAGCCGGATGCACTCCCGCCTCGGGCTGGATGACCCGCTAGCGGTGCAGTACGGGCACTTCGTAGCAGGTATGCTAAAAGGTGATTTTGGCACATCGTTAAAATCCGGACAGCCGGTCTCCGCTGAACTGGGCGAACGCGTGCCTTATACCCTGGGACTGGCGTTGCTGGCATGGGTGATGGCGGTCGTTCTGGGGATCCCCATGGGCATGTGCGCGGCAATCTACCGCAATCATGTCGCCGATCATGTCCTGATGCTGGTGGCGATTGCCGGCGCGTCAATCGCCAACTTCTGGCTGGCTTTGATTGCCATGGATACCTTTTCGGTAAAGCTCGGCTGGCTGCCCCTGCTGGGGGCTGACGGCTGGAAAAGCTACATTTTACCGTCAATCTGTCTGGGGATTTTCCCGATGGCGGTGATGTCACGGATGACGCGATCGAGCATGGTTGACGTACTGGGTGAAGACTATATCCGCACTGCCAGGGCTAAAGGGCTGGCGCCTTTTTATATCTACTTCAAGCACGCCTTACGCAATGCCCTGATCCCGATAGTAACCATTATTGCCCTGAACTTCGGCAGCCTGATTGGCGGTGCGGTGGTGACGGAGTCGGTATTTAACTGGCCGGGGATTGGCCGCTATCTGGTGGACTCCGTGCGCTATCGCGATTATCCGGTGATCCAGGGGGTGACGATGATAACCGTGGCCAGCGTGGTGGTGATGAATCTGGTGGGCGAAATGATTATCGCCAGAATCAACCCGAAAATAAGGTTTGATTAATATGTCTGAAATCTCTCTCACCAAATCGCGGAACAGCGTCATGAGCGGCCTGCGCTGGGGAATCGATCACCCCTCTGTGAGTATCGGCGGATTTATCGTTGGTCTGATTGTCCTGAGCGCCATTTTTGCGCCGTGGCTAAGCCATTACGATCCTTACGCCCAGGATTTGCTAAACATCCTTTCAGTGCCATCGCCTGAACACTGGCTGGGAACGGATGATTACGGCCGCGATATCTTTTCCCGCATCATCTATGGCGCGCGAATTTCCCTGACCGAAGTGGTGGTCAGCGTGGCGCTGTCGTTGCTGATGGGGCTGCCGCTGGGGATCATGGCGGCGCTGTGCGGAAAAAGCGTCGACCACATCATTATGTGGGTGATGGACGTGATTTTTGCCTTTCCTGGCATCGTGCTGGCAATTTTGCTGGTGAGCGTGCTGGGGGCCGGGCTAATGAACATGCTGCTGGCGATTGCCATTTTCTCGGTGCCAGTCTATGCCCGCTTAAGTCGTAACCTGACGCTCGGCATTAAGAACATGGAATACATGGAGGCCGCGAGGGCGCTTGGTATCGGCTATCGTCGACAAATTATCCACTACATTCTGCGCAATACCCTCGGCCCGATTACCGTGCAGGCAACATTGACCGGCGGGTCGGTGATTCTGGCGGCCGCTTCGCTTTCATTTTTGGGAATGGGCGTTCAGCCGCCGATGCCGGAGTGGGGCACCATGATGAGCGACGGGCGCAATTTCCTCGGCATTAGCCTTGGGATCTCTCTGTGGCCTGGGCTGGCGATTGTGCTCTCGGTACTGGGGTTTAATGTACTTGGTGACGGCCTGCGCGACTTACTGGATACCCGCTTATGAGTAAAAGTGTACTGTGTCTGGACATTGGTGGCTCGTTTATCAAAAGCGCCGTTTCAGCGGCGGCAGGGCACATCAGCGAGACGCGCCAGCGCCCGATACCCACCGGCAGCTGGGCTGATTTCAGTGGCGCAGTGGCGCACATCGTCGCCGATTACGCAGACGCATTAGCGCCGGACAGCCCGGTAGCGCTCTCCTGCGCGGGCGTCGTGGATATCGCCACCGACCGCATACTTGCCAGTAATGTGCCGCCTTTTCAGGGCGTCAGTATCACCCAAACGCTGGGGGCGATGCTTCAGCGTCCGGTGGTGATGGCCAATGACGCCGACTGTTTTACCCTGGCGGAAGCCAGCTACGGCGCGGCTAAAGATTTACCGGTGGTGCTGGGTATTATTCTGGGTAGCGGCATTGGCGGCGGTATCGCCATTGCAGGAAATATTCATTATGGCAGCCAGGGGATCAGCGCCGAATGGGGTCACGGGCCTATTGTCCAGACCACGCTCCAGATCGCCGGGCAGCCGGTGGCCGTGCCGCGGCTATCCTGCGGCTGCGGTCAGCAGGGATGTCTTGACACATTAGGTGGCGCGAGAGGCATGGAGCGACTGCACCGCGTGCTCAGCGGGTATTCCCAGGACAGCCGGGACATTGTCGCCTCTGGCCTGGCGGGATACGAACCACAGGCTTTCACCCTGGCGGTGTGGGCTGAGCTGGTGAGTGAACCCCTGGCCCATGCGGTTAATATCCTCGGGCCGCATAAAATCGTGGCAGGCGGCGGGTTGGCTACAGAGGCGGAACTGCTGGGACTGCTCGATAAGGCGGTGCGACGTAAGGTGTTGTTGAACACCACGCAACCGCTGATCGTTGCCGGCCAGTATACGCGCGATGGCGGTTTAATGGGCGCATCGGTGCTGGGACGCAAACTTTTATAAGGGCAGGGTTGCAAAACGGTAATCCCTGTCTACGCTTAATCCTGCTTATAACGATGAAGGAGATAAACATGTGTACAAATTTGCACGACAACGCTCGCCGGTATGCAGAAGAGAAAAAATGAACGGCTCCTGCTAGCCTGCCGTCCCGCCGTTATTCATTCTGGCGGTGGTTAATCCAGCGGGCTGGACATACTCTAATTAAGCGCACCCATAGCCCGCCATCGGCGGGTTCTTTTTTTCCCCTCTCCCGGTCGTTTTTCATCAGCGAATTCAGCACCCTGCTGGCTTTACCTCTTGATTAACCTCTATGCCAGGCTAGACTAGCAAAAATAAGCATTAACTGACGGAGGTCTGGTGGACGCCATTAAGGGATCGGAATTGAACGTGCCGGATGCTGTTTTTGCATGGCAATTCGACGGGCAGGGCGGGGTTAAACCGCTGGCCGACAGTGACGCTATTGATAAAGATCACCCTTGCTGGTTGCATCTGAACTATACCCACGCCGATAGTGCCGAATGGCTGGCTTCCACGCCGCTGCTACCTAACAGCGTACGGGATGCCTTAGCCGGGGAAAGTACTCGCCCTCGGGTAACCCGGGTGGGCGACGGCACGTTAATTACGCTGCGCTGCATTAACGGCAGCACCGATGAACGCCCGGACCAGCTGGTGGCAATGCGCCTGTATATGGATGAGCGTTTAATCGTATCTACCCGGCAGCGCCGGGTGCTGGCGCTGGATGATGTCCTCGGCGATCTGCGTGAGGGTACCGGACCGGTGGACTGCGGCGGCTGGCTGGTGGAGATTTGTGATGCGCTGACCGACCACGCCAGCGAATTTATTGAGCAACTGCACGACCGGATTATCGATCTCGAAGATAACCTGCTGGACCAGCAGGTACCGCCGCGTGGTTTTCTGGCGCTGCTGCGTAAACAGCTGATTGTGATGCGCCGCTATATGTCGCCGCAGCGCGATGTCTACTCCCGCCTTGCCAGCGAACGCCTGCCGTGGATGAATGACGATCACCGTCGGAGAATGCAGGATATCGCAGACCGACTGGGCCGGGGCCTGGATGAGATAGACAGCTGTATTTCCCGGACGGCGATTATGAGCGATGAGATCGCCCAGATTATGCAGGAGGCGCTGTCGCGCCGGACCTATACGATGTCTCTGATGGCGATGGTCTTTCTGCCCAGCACCTTTCTGACCGGTCTGTTTGGCGTCAACCTGGGGGGGATCCCCGGCAATGAGTGGCATTTAGGCTTTTCTATTTTCTGCATAATGTTAGTCGTTATTATTGGCGGTGTTACATGGTGGTTGCATCGTAGTAAATGGCTGTAAATAATCGCTTTTTATCCGCGGTCAAAAGGTGTAAATCCGGTAAT
This sequence comes from Klebsiella sp. I138, assembly GCF_051131765.1. Taxonomy (NCBI): domain Bacteria; kingdom Pseudomonadati; phylum Pseudomonadota; class Gammaproteobacteria; order Enterobacterales; family Enterobacteriaceae; genus Klebsiella; species Klebsiella sp. I138. The sequence goes on along the minus strand of NZ_CP180447.1, from coordinate 1,693,400 downwards.
GTTTGAGCGAAATCAATAAACTGTCTACCCATTCGGGGCAATATCTCTCTCGCAGGTGAATGCAACGTCAAGCGATGGGCGTTGCGCTCCATATTGTCTTACTTCCTTTTTTGAATTACTGCATAGCACAATTGATTCGTACGATGCCGACTTGATTAAGTCGGCTTTTTTTTGCTCTCTGGTTACCAGCTTCTACGCTTAATGGGTGTACCCGCTCATTTCCCGGGAGAGTCAACATGCGCTATCAGCCCCTGACGTCAATACCCATCTCACCAGAACCTAACGACCCTACGCCGGTGCCCGATCCCCGGCCGCGCCCGCATCCGCTCCCCGATCCGCCGCCGGATGATGAACCGATTAAATTGTCGCATCAGAGGCGCAGATCTGCGAGGATACGCGCCTGCCCTTTGTGTGCCTGTTAATTCGAGAAAAAATTGTGACCGCTTTTTCAACACTGAATGCTTTACCCGCTGCCCAGCTTGCTAATCTCAATGAGCTGGGTTATCTCACGATGACCCCTGTGCAGGCTGCCGCCTTGCCCGCTGTTCTGGCGGGAAAAGATGTGCGCGTGCAGGCAAAAACCGGCAGCGGTAAAACAGCGGCATTTGGTCTGGGGCTGCTTCAGCACGTCGATGCAACCCTGTTCCAGACACAATCTCTGGTACTGTGCCCGACCCGCGAGCTGGCGGATCAGGTGGCGGGAGAGCTGCGTCGCCTGGCGCGCTTTTTGCCGAATATTAAAATCTTAACCCTGTGCGGCGGGCAGCCTTTCGGCGCGCAGCGTGATTCTCTCCAGCATGCGCCGCATATCATTGTTGCCACGCCGGGTCGCTTACTGGATCACCTGCAAAAAGGCACCGTTTCGCTGGATGCTCTGCAGACGCTGGTCATGGATGAAGCGGATCGCATGCTGGATATGGGCTTCAGCGAAGCCATTGATAACGTGATTCGCTTTGCCCCGGCCGAGCGCCAGACGCTGCTATTTTCCGCCACCTGGCCGGAGGCCATCGCGGCAATTAGCGGGCGTGTGCAAAATAATCCGTTAACGATTGAAACGGATGCCGTCGACGCGCTGCCGGCAATCGAACAGCAGTTCTTTGAAACCTCCCAGCGCGGGAAGATCCCGCTGCTACAGGCGCTGCTCAGCCAGCATCAGCCGGCCTCCTGCGTGGTCTTTTGCAACACCAAAAAAGATTGCCAGGCGGTTTGCGATTCGCTGAATGCCGCAGGGCAGAGCGCGCTATCGTTGCATGGCGATCTTGAACAGCGCGATCGCGATCAGACGCTGGTACGTTTTGCCAACGGAAGCTCTCGCGTACTGGTTGCAACCGATGTGGCTGCGCGCGGCCTCGATATTAAATCGCTGGAGCTGGTGGTGAACTATGAACTGGCCTGGGACCCGGAAGTTCACGTTCATCGTATCGGCCGTACCGCCCGTGCGGGTGAGAGCGGTCTGGCTATCAGCCTCTGCGCCCCGGAAGAAGCGCAGCGCGCCAATATTCTCGCAGAAATGCTGCAGCTGAAGCTGAACTGGATGAGTGCGCCGGCCAATGGCACGATCAAGCCGCTTCACGCCGAGATGGCGACGCTGTGCATTGATGGCGGGAAAAAGGCTAAAATGCGTGCGGGAGATGTGCTTGGCGCACTGACCGGAGACATGGGCTTTGACGGCGCCGATATCGGCAAGATTAACGTCCATCCTGCGCATGTGTATGTGGCGATGCGCCAGGGCGTGGCGCAGAAAGCCTATAAGCAGTTGCAAAACGGCAAGATTAAAGGCAAAAATTGCCGCGTCCGTTTGCTGAAATAAACCAAAACAACGCGTCTCAGAGATCGCTCTGAGACGCCGGTCGGTTACTTCACTTCCACCACGTTCAGGCGCAGTTCATCCAGCTGCACAGCATCGTCTTCCGGCTGCCAGCCGGCAGGTTGCAGCGGAATCTCTTCACGATCAAATGCCAGATCGCCGCCGTCAACGACTGCGGAATGATGGTTAATCCCTTTAAAGTCGAACAGGTTAGTGTCGCTCAGATGAGACGGCACCACGTTCTGCATGGCGCTGAACATGGTCTCGATGCGGCCAGGGTAGCGTTTATCCCAGTCGCGCAGCATATCGCCAATCACCTGGCGCTGCAGGTTAGGCTGCGAGCCGCACAGGTTGCACGGAATAATCGGGAAGCCTTTGGCCTGTGAGAAACGCTCAATATCTTTTTCACGGCAGTATGCCAGCGGGCGAATCACGATATGTTTACCGTCATCGCTCATCAGCTTCGGCGGCATGCCTTTCATTTTGCCGCCGTAGAACATATTCAGGAACAGCGTTTGTAAAATGTCGTCGCGGTGATGGCCGAGAGCAATCTTAGTCGCACCCAGTTCACTCGCGGTACGGTAGAGGATCCCGCGACGCAGGCGGGAGCAGAGCGAGCAGGTGGTTTTACCTTCAGGAATCTTCTCTTTTACGATCCCGTAGGTATTTTCTTCGACAATTTTATACTCGACGCCAAGCTGCTCCAGATATTCCGGCAGAATGTGCGCAGGGAAACCCGGTTGCTTCTGATCGAGGTTAACCGCGACCAACGAGAAGGAAATCGGCGCGCTTTTCTGCAGGCTGCGCAGGATTTCCAGCATGGTGTAGCTGTCTTTGCCGCCGGACAGGCAAACCATAATCCGGTCGCCGTCTTCAATCATGTTGAAGTCGGCAATGGCTTCGCCGACGTTACGGCGCAGGCGCTTTTGCAGTTTATCGATGTTATATTTTTCTTTCTTACTAATATCTTGATTTTGCAGCATTTAATAATGGCTCAATTCATAGTGTGGCACACGCACTCTGCTTGCAGCACGGCGGGTGTTCGCAATTAATGACGTCTGACGTTGATGAGTCTAAGTCTGTGGCGTGTATGGTACGGATTCGCGGGGGGGATGTCAGCACATTTCAGGTAGTTTAGCCTGACGGAAACTCAGATAAAAAGCCCGCCGTGGCGGCGGGCTGAAGCGCTTAGCGCACGACCAGCACGGAGCAGTCGGCATGACGAACCACGGCCGCGGCGTTGGAGCCGAGCAGATAGGTTGTCATATCCGGGCGGTGAGAAGCGATAATCACCAGATCTGCCGGAAGCGTTTTCGCCAGCTCCAGAATATTATCTTTCGGCGAACCTTCCTTAACATGGCAGTGCACCCGATCTTCAGGAATGGCAAATTTGGCCACGATCTCTTTCAGACGGGTTTCAGATTCTGCTTTAAACTCATCCATCGGCGGCAGTTCGGTGGTATAGGCCATCCCTAACGAGGCGTAATAGGGAAGGGATGGTATCACGGTCAGAAAGTGCACCTCGGCATCATCAATGCGCGCTTCCGCCTCAACGTGACATACGACGCGTTGAGTTAATTCTTTATCAGAAATATCAATGGGTACAAGAATTATTCTGGCCATAAAACCTCCTGTTTAAGTAACCGCTTAAAGTGTACGCCATTCGGCAGCGGAATGTACAAAGGCGGGTCACATTTTGGCTTTAGACACTCCGGCGTTCGGTAAATTTCCCCTTAATGACGCCATCATAAAACCGCCCTTTGGATACCACCTGCATAAAACTGCGATAAACACGTTCGGGCACATTCTCATACTGGCGCGTGGTGTTGTCGCGAAAACGAATTTCAAGGATGCCAGAGGCTTCGTCATAGGCAACGGAGGCGATTCGGGATGATTTAACCGGATGATGATGCATGGCAGGCGTCCTTTACGACAGGCTTTACCGGCAATATATCATTTATCGGGGAGCAGTTTTAATACACCAGGTATATTGTTTTGATTTGATTGAGGTTGTCGGTGGTGATGAGGAAAGACCCGCCGTTGCCGGCGGGCCTGCGCATCAGAACTGGTAAACCAGACCCAGTGCGACGATGTTATCGGTAGAGATGCCGTTATCTTTGTAGAAGCTGTCATCTTCGTCCAGCAGGTTGATTTTATAATCAACATAGGTAGACATGTTGCGGTTGAAGTAATAAGTCGCGCCGATATCCGCATATTTAACGAGATCTTTATCACCATCGGCAACGCTCAGGTCTTTACCTTTGGACATCAGGAATGAAACCGCCGGGCGAAGGCCAAAATCGAACTGATATTGCGCGGTGACTTCAACGTTCTGTGTTTTATTCGCTACGCCATTGCTGTTGCCATACGGCGTCATGTTGCGGGTTTCTGAATACATGGTCGCCAGATAGACATTGTTGGCATCATATTTCAGGCCGGTAGTCCAGGCTTCAGCTTTGTCACCGCCGGCGGTCGTTTGCGTGATTTGATCGTTGGTTCTGTCGGAGGACGTGTATGCGGCGGCGGCGCTGATGCCCATACCGAAATCATAAGACGTCGACAGACCAAAGCCATCGCCGTTTGAATTGCGCACGCTGCGGTCACCGTTGTTGGTTCCTTCACCGCTCCCGGCGTTTTCGTTTTTACCTTGATACTGCACGGCAAAGTTAAGACCGTTGACCAGACCGAAAAAATCGGTGTTGCGGTAGGTCGCTACGCCGTTAGCGCGGTTAGCCATAAAGTTATCCGCCTGGGAGTAAGAGTCCCCGCCGAATTCGGGCAGCATATCGGTCCAGCCTTCCACGTCGTACAGCACGCCGTAGTTACGGCCGTAGTCAAATGAGCCGTAGTTTGCGAATTTCAGGCCGGCAAACGCCAGACGCGTCCATGACTGATTGCTGGAGCTTTCGGTGTTGTTGGCCTGAACGTTGTATTCCCACTGGCCGTAGCCGGTCAGCTGGTCATTAATCTGTGTTTCACCTTTGAAGCCGAGACGAATGTAGCTTTGATCGCCATCTTTCGCTGAGTCATCGGAGAAATAGTGCAGACCGTCTACCTTGCCGTAGAGATCTAATTTGTTGCCATCTTTATTATAAACTTCAGCTGAATGGGCAGCGCCTGCAGTTAATAATGCAGGGATAGCGAGGGCCAGTACTTTTCTTTTCATTGAGATATTCCTTTAACTGTTTTTATTTTAGCTTCCCGTAAGGAAGTGAGCTCATGCTAAAGGAGAGAAATAATATATGATAAGAAACAATTGTTACGATATAAGTAAAATCTAAAGGAAATAATACCTTTGTCATGGTGATAGTTTTCATGAATATATTGGGATGAAATATATAAAATAAAAATTATACATGCCAGAGGCATTCGCGTACCATTCGATTGTTATATGCCTTTTATTGTCTTTAACTTTTATTATAACCGTCACGTATTCACGCACGTTATTATTTTGACGGTTAATATGACAAGCCCGAATGGATATTCGGGCTTTTTTTATGGCAGGGTTAAGGACGGGCCGGGTTAACTTTCGGTCGTCGGTTTTTCCACTTTGCCGGCCATCTGGGCCAGGAAGTCATAGCGTTTTTGCAGATCGACCGCCGCATCTTTCCACAGCTGCTCCGCCACATCCGGCTGCTGAGCGTTGAGGCGACGGAAACGTTGCTCGTTAAGCAGCGTTTCAGCCAGCGCATCGGACGGTGGGCGAGAGTCCAGCGCCAGCGGCAGTTTGCCTTCATCGGCGCGACGAGGGTCGAAACGGTACAGCGGCCAGAAGCCGGTTGCGGTCAGCTGACGCATCTGATCGTGGCTCAGTGCCAGGTCGTAGCCGTGCTCTTCACATGGGCTGTAGGCGATAATCAGCGACGGGCCAGGATAGGCCTCCGCTTCCTGAATGGCCTTCACCGTCTGATTCAGCTGCGCCCCCAGCGAAATTTGCGCCACATAGACATGCCCGTACATCATCATGCTGACGCCGAGATCTTTACGTGCTTTGCGCTTGCCATGTTCACCAAACTTGGTCACGGCGCCGAGCGGGGTGGCTTTCGAGGCCTGACCGCCGGTATTGGAATAACACTGGGTATCGAGGACCAGAATGTTGACGTTTTCAGTCAGGCTCAGGACGTGGTCGAGACCGCCGAAACCAATATCATAGGCCCAGCCATCGCCGCCGATAAGCCAGATGGATTTCTCAACCAGGGCATCGGCATCGGTTAAGAGCTCCTTCGCACCGTCTTCATTAGCCAGAACTTTACGTAACTCAGCCACCTGTTCACGCCGCGCCTCCGGCGTGGCATCGGCATGCAGCGCGTCGTTCAATTCTGCCGGCAGCTTGTCGGCAAATGCGGACAGCAGGCGCATGACGCGCTGACGGTGCTGGTCGACGGTTAAGCGGAAACCAAGACCAAATTCGGCGTTGTCTTCAAACAGCGAGTTCGCCCATGCCGGGCCGCGGCCGTTGGCATCGGTGGTATACGGCGTGGAAGGCAGATTGCCGCCGTAAATTGACGAGCAGCCGGTAGCGTTGGCGATCAGCATCCGGTCGCCGTACAGCTGGGTCAGGAGTTTGATATACGGCGTTTCGCCGCAGCCGGAGCAGGCTCCGGAATATTCAAACAGCGGGCTAATCAACTGCGAAGTACGGATATCGATGCGTTCCAGGCTGGAGCGGTCAATTTCCGGCAGGTTGAGGAAGAAGTCGTAGTTCACTTTCTCTTCTTCCACATGTTCAAGGCGCGACATCATGTTGATGGCCTTGATTTCAGGGTTCTGACGGTCTTTTGCCGGACACACTTCTACGCACAGGTTACAGCCGGTGCAATCTTCCGGCGCGACCTGCAGCACATATTTCTGCCCGCGCATATCGCGAGACTTGACGTCGAGTGAGTGCAGGCTGGCTGGCGCCGCCTCCATTGCCTGCGGCGAGACAACCTTGGCACGAATGGCCGAATGTGGGCAGGCGGCGACGCAGTGGTTGCACTGGGTACACAGTTCTTCCTTCCAGATAGGGATCTCTTCGGCGATATTGCGTTTTTCCCAACGGGTAGTACCCATCGGCCAGGTGCCGTCCGGCGGCAGGGCGGAGACCGGTAGCGCATCGCCGAGCCCGGCAAGCATCGCGGCGGTGACGGTTTTGACAAAATCCGGGGCGGCATCGGAGACCACCGGCGGGCGGTTGGGGCTGGCGGCATCCACAGGCCGCAGCGGCACTTCGGCCAACGACTCGCGGGCTAAGGCCAGCGCCTGCCAGTTACGTTCAACCAAATCCTGGCCTTTGCTGCTGTAGCTTTTGGCAATAGCTCCCTGCAGTTCGGCCAGCGCGCTATCACCTGGCAAAATTTGCGTTAAGTGGAAAAACGCCATCTGCATCACGGTGTTTATACGCGCGCCGAGGCTGCATTCGCGGGCGATCTTTGCGGCGTTGACAATATAAAAGCGCGCCTTTTTCTGGTTTAGCGTCGCCTGCACTTCCTGCGGCAGGCGCGACCAGGCTTCATCCACAGAATATGGCGTGTTAAGCAAGAAAATTCCGCCGGGCTTTAACCTCTCAACCATTTGATATTTGTCGATAAACTGTAGCTGGTGGCAGCCAACAAAATCGGCCTGTGAGATCAAATAGGAAGAGCGAATCGGTTTTTCACTGACGCGCAGATGCGACACGGTCAATCCGCCGGCTTTCTTCGAGTCATAGACGAAGTAGCCCTGCGAGAACCACGGCGTAGAGTTACCGATGATTTTGATGTTGTTCTTGGTCGCCGATACGCTGCCATCGCTGCCCAGTCCGTAGAACAGTGCTTCCAGCCTGGCTTCTGACGGCAGGGTGTTTTCCCCCAGCGGCAGGGAGAGATTTGTCACATCATCGTAGATGCCGACGGTGAAACGCGGTTTAGGCCGGGCTTCGCGTAATTCGTTGAAGATGGCCAGCACGCACTCCGGACCAAACTCTTTGGAGGACAGACCGTAGCGGCCGCCGATGGTGCGCGGAAGCGTTTCGCGCTCGCCGCGGTTAAAGGCTTCCGCCAGGGCGGTCATGATATCAAGGTACAGCGGTTCGGCATGCGCGCCGGGTTCTTTGGTGCGGTCAAGCACGGCGATAGCGCGGGCGCTTTCCGGCAGCGCTTCCAGTAGATGGGTGGCTGAGAAAGGGCGATAGAGGCGAACTTTCAGGACGCCGACTTTTTCGCCGCGGCTGAGCAGCTCGTCCACGACTTCTTCACAGGTGCCAATAGCCGAACCCATGATAACAATGACCCGTTCTGCCTGTGGATCCCCGTAGAACTCGAACGGCTTGTACTGCCGACCGGTCGCGGCGGCGAAATCGTTCATTGCCGTCTCGACGTGATCATAAACTGCGTCATACCAGGGATTCGTGGCTTCGCGGGACTGGAAATAGGTATCCGGGTTAGCGGAGGTCCCGCGGATCACCGGATGCTCCGGGTTCAGCGCACGCTGACGATGAGCATCAATCTCTTCCTGCGGGATCAGGCTACGAATAGTGTCATCCGCAAGCGGGGAAATCTTGTTGATTTCGTGCGAGGTCCGGAAACCATCGAAGAAGTGAATAAACGGCACCCGGCTTTTAAGGGTGGCAATATGGGAAATCAGCGCAAAGTCCTGGGCTTCCTGGACGCTACTGGCGCAGAGCATGGCACAGCCGGTCTGGCGCACGGCCATGACGTCAGAATGGTCGCCAAAAATCGATAGCGCGTGGGTGGCCACGGTGCGGGCGGCGACGTGCAGAACAAACGGCATCAGCTGGCCGGCCAGTTTGTACAGCGTTGGGATCATCAGCAGTAAACCCTGCGATGAGGTAAAGGACGTCGACAGCGCCCCGGTTTGCAGCGCGCCGTGTACGGCCCCAATGGCCCCGGCTTCCGACTGCATTTCCACCACGCGAGGCACGTCTCCCCACACGTTTTTAAGCCCGTTACCCGCCCAGGCATCCGCCTGTTCCGCCATTGTTGAACTGGGCGTAATCGGGTAGATGGCGATAACCTCACTGGTGCGAAACGCGACTGAAGCGGCCGCGCCATTACCGTCGATAGTAATCATAAGAAGACACCCTAACATTGCGCAAAAGAAGAGACCCGACAAACGGCCACAGGTCCTGTAATTATAGTTGTTAGTATAAGGGTATTATCTATACCCTTGAAGTTATGAGGCTTTCGAGTGCACAAATTGATCCACGATGTACCACCGCTGTGGGCCCGGCAGCGGATGAAGATCAATGATAATTCTAGGATTATTTAGACGCTGCTACGGATGTGAGGGGAGTCATGGTGGCCATGCTCCCAGGCAAGGTGCCGAGGGAGCTGCTGGCGTTTCATTTAGAACCAGGTTTCGAGCTGCGCGCCGAAAAATAAGCTTCCCCCGCTGTGATAGCCGGCGCTGCCGAAGGTATCGCTGGTGGAATAATTATCCAGCGATTTGTCCCAGCTCATCCAGGTGGCGAAAAAGCGAATTTCCGGGCGTTCAAAAAAATCGGTCATATTCTGCATTTTGAACGTCGGGGCGAAGGTGAGTTTGTAATAGCTGCCGCTGACCGGCTGGTTGCCGTTAAACCCTTTAGGGTCAATATCCATGTACTGGTAGCTGGCTTCATACTGCAACGCGAAGTTTTGATTAATCTCCTGAATGATCCTTGTGTTCAAGGTGACCCAGTCGTAATGGTCCGAATCCAGATAGCGGCTATTGCTGCTTTGGGCAACAATGAGCGGCGCCAGGCTTAGTCGGTCGGAAAGCGAGGTGATGCCGTAAGAGGCAAATTTTACGGTCCACGCTTTATCGATGAGATAGCCGTCCGACCCCGGGCCACGGACTTCCGCGCCGAGGGACTGGCCATAAAGCAGCACCGTTTTCGAGAGCCCGGGCCGCAATCCGTAGAAGCTGTCACCGTGATACGCCAGCATGGTATTGAAACCCTGCGATGCGGCCTTATCCGAGGCCAGACCGTCATTAATGCGCTTGTCGTTATCTTTGGAGTAGAGACCGTTCAGCATCCACTGCCACTGGGCTAATTTGTTATTAACTGAAAAGGTGTAGTTCTGGATATAGGTATTGGCAGCCCCGGTCATGTTGTTATATTCAACATTTTCCATGGTATCGATATCATTAAAATTACGCCCGTAGACGGAAAGATTGGTTTTTATATCGCCCCAGAAATTCACATCGTAGATACCGGCGCCGGTACCGATCAAATTCATCATATCGGAGTCCAGCCAGTGAATATCAAAATTATCCCGGTCTTCTCGTTTCCCGGCCCACAGGGTGGCGTGGGTGAACGGGCCGCTAAAAGAGGGGAGATCGCTCATTTCAGCAAAGGCCTGACGTAAATTCATCTGACCGTTAAAGGCGCTGTCGGTGTTGTAGGTTTTATCCCATTCGGCGATTTTCATGTAATAGCGCAGTCTGGCGCTGTTGTCGTACTGACGGATGTAGTTAATGTCCGCAGTGACATAGGTGTCGGATTCATTGCCAAGGCGGCCGACGCTGCCGCCGGTGCTTCCGGCGGGCGTCAGCGAAGGGCCCACGGTACTGGTGGCTCCCTGTTGTCCGGTTAAGATTCCGGTGCGGGCATAGCCGCCGATTTTAATGTCGCTATTATTGCTATGGCCCGGCGGCGTATTTACCGTCTGATTGTTGCTTAATGCAGTATCCGTGCGTTGTTCAACGACCTGCAACCGCTGGCGGGCTAAAGTGGCATCGTGTTCTGCGGTGGCGGCTCTTTTTTCTGCCCGATCAATTTTTTGCTCGGCGTGCTGTAACTGTATTTTCGACAGCGATAACTCCGCTTCTATTTTTTCCAGCCGGGCATTTATTTCTTCTAACGTCATATCGGCGCTATGTGCGACGGCGGGTAACGCCAGCGCACAAAACGTCAGGGCATAAGCTTTCATCATTTATACCTGTGCGGGTTTTCCCATACTCCAGGCGCAAGGGCGCCCGCAGCACGGGAATAGTGCCATTAAAAAGTGAAAATAGTGTTATTAACGGGTCAGGTGATGGAATATCTCGCGGTAGTCTTTATTTCATTTTTTTCCTGCCGCTTTATTTGTGTTCACGCACAGGGTGGCGGCAATAAATGCGAAAATAAATACCGCAATCCCGACGGTAATATAGCTAATGAATTGATAACGATCGTATATGTACATCAGCGGTGACAGCAGCACCGCCAGGCCATAGGCGTTAGCTTTGATCGATAAAAGAGAGAGGATCATCCCGCCTAATGCTGAGCTGGTGAGCATCACGGCAATGGCGCGGATACCTGACTGCATCACAATCCCGAAGAGGGCTGGCTCAGAAACTCCCAGCAGCTGGGTGAGCGTGGCGGATATACCGGCGGTTTTAAAGGCCGCATTTTTCGATTTCAGCGAGATGGCCAGGCACACGGCGGCATTAGCAAAGCCATACATGGCGCAAACCGTAATCAGTGGATTAAAGCCGGTGCCGGCAATCAGGGACGTTTCAATCATAATGAACATATGATGCATCCCGGTCATCACTGCGATGGGATAAATAAATCCGATCAGCAGGCCGCCAATTCCGGCCGGTAGGGCGAGGAATTGCCCAATAGCCATCACGGCATAGTGTTCAAATCCGTGTACCAGAGGACCTAAAACAAATAGCGCAATAGCAATAGCAATCAGGATCACAATAAAGGGCGTGAAAATCAGATCCATGGCGTTCGGCATAACTCGCCGGAAATAGATTTCGAGTTTCGCACCAATAATACCGGTAATCAGCGCGGTGAGAATCGAGCCCTGATAACCAACCAGTGGGATAAAGCCAAATACATAAATCGGGGCGGCATGGCCATATGCCACATCATACGCATTGGGAAGTGCCGGTGAGACCAGCATCAGGCCAATGAGAAAGCCGATAATCGGCGTGCCACCAAATTTTTTAAAGGCCGACCAGCAAATAAATGCTGCGAGAAACGCAAACGCGGTATCACAAAGTACCGTGGCCAGGGTCTGCAGATAAACGGGAATGTCCTGCACGCTGCTGCCAAAGCAGGACAGCACGGTATCATTAAAAATGACCCCTTTCAGGCCCAGAAACAGACCGGTGGCGCCAAGCACCGGAACGATAGGGACAAAGACATCGGAAAGGTTGCGAATGCCCCGCTGGAGTTTGCCCGTTTGCTGTCGGGTCATTTCATCCTTGCTAACCTCAGCCACCTGGAATTCGTCAACAAATGCCTGGTAAACTTTGTTGACGATGCCGGTGCCGAGAATTATCTGGTACTGACCTGAATTATAAAATACGCCTTTCACTTCACTAATATGGCGAATTTTCTCGTCATCAATCGATTCGCGGTCCTTCACCTGTAAACGCAAGCGCGTCGCACAGTGGGTGGCCGAGGCGATATTATCCTTGCCAATAGTATTGACTATTTCAACAGCGATATTTTTATATTTGTTCATTTTTAACGCATCCCTTAATAAGAATGGTCTGGTAGGGTTTTAACGGCGAAGTTCTATTGTCGTCATTGCTGAGTAAAACTTCGCCGTCCGGTAATTCAACCGGCTGCTCTTTACTACTCAGATTAGTGATGGAGATAAGACGAACGTCGTCAGAGCATCTCTCATAGGCGATAATGTCATCGGCAACGTTATGCAGCGGCTTAAATGTGCCATAAATCAGGGTCTCGGGAAATTCGACGTTTCTTAAGGTAATCATCCGCTGGTAGAACCAAAAAACGGAATTTTGCCGTGAGACCTGACTTTCTGCATTCACTGAAAAATCGCTGGATGTAAATGCCAGCCACGGTTTCGCCCCTTGATTAAACCCTCCGTTGATGGCGTTGGACCACGGAAACGGCGTGCGCGCATTATCTCTTGAACGTCGGTTAATGAACTCCATCGCCTCGTCGGCGCTAAAGCCTTCTGCCAGCGAACGGGAGAAGTTATCGAGGCTGGAAATATCATCAAACTCGCTAATATCCGTGCGACAAAAGTTCTTCATCCCCAGCTCCTGCCCCTGGTAGATAAACGGCGTTCCATGCATAAAAAAGTACATTGCCGCCAGCGCCGTGGCACCAGTCTCGTTGTGGTAGTTAACGTCCCGGATAAGCTTGGACAGGGCACGAGGCTGGTCGTGATTTTCGATAAACGTGGTCCCCCATCCAGCCCGAATAAACGCCAGCTGACTGGCAAACAGCGTCTCTTTGAACTCTTTTACACGCCAGTTGCGCTGTCGGAACCATTCCGAGCCATTTTCCACGTCGATATCGGCGGCATGAAAATCAAATATCATGTCGAAATACCCCTCGGGCCCGATAAAGCGATCGTATTCATCCAGCGGCACGCCAGGCGCTTCTCCCACGGTCACACAATTAAATTGTTTAAAGGTTTTTTCTTTTAGCTCGTTCAGGAATATCTCAATTCCCGGTCTGTTACGGGCTTTGCTTTTAATGGAGACGAGGCCATCGATGCCGTCGGCCGGAAGAGATCCGAAATCCTGGTCCTTTTTAATAAAGGTAATCGCGTCAATGCGAAAGCCTGCGATCCCTTTATTCAGCCACCAGTTAATCATTGCATAAATCTCTTCACGTAATGCCGGGTTCTCCCAGTTCAGGTCGGGCTGCTTTTTATGGAAAACATGAAGGTAGTACATCTCTTCGTCGGGGACTTTTTCCCACGCGCTGGCGCCAAAAATGGAACGCCAGTTATTCGGCGGGGCGCCGTTAACCGCCGGTTTAAAGATGTAATAATCGCGGTAGGGGGAGTCGGGGTCCGCCAGCGCCTGCTGGAACCAGGCGTGCTCGTCACTGGTATGGTTGACCACCAGGTCAATCATCACTTTGATACCCATTTCCGCGGCCCGGACAATAAGTTCATCGACATCCTGCATGCTGCCAAAGTCAGGGTTTACGGCAAAATAGTCGGCAATATCATAACCGTTATCCGCCATTGGCGACTGATAAAACGGCGATACCCAGATTAGGGTGATGCCTAACGTTTTCAGATAAGGCAGCTTCACAATAATGCCGCGAATGTCGCCGATCCCATCATTGTTACTGTCATAAAAACTCTTAGGGTAAATCTGATAGATGACAGATTCCTTCCACCATGCGGACTGCCGGGGAGTATTCATTGTTTCTCCTTGGTATGAAATCGATACCATATTGATATAAAAAAATTAAGCCGACGCTCTGATAATCAATTCAGATTGCAGATCTTGTTCATCGTACTGATAACGAGTGCCGTTAATGAGTGAAAGCAGGCGTTCAACTGAAATTCGCCCCAGCTGTTCTACAGGCTGGCTGACGGTGGTGAGAGGGACGTTAATCATTTCCGCAACCGGTAAATTATCGAAGCCCATTACCGCAAGATCTGTCGGAACGTTAACGCCTCTGGCGGTCAGGCTGGCAATTAAGCCGCAGGCAACTTCGTCACTTCCGGTAAAGATAGCCTCGGGGCGTTTATCGATATCCATCTGCATAATGGTGTCGGCAAGACGCTGTCCGTCTTTATAGGTATGCATCTGGCGGAAAATAAGCGCGGGATTAATTGTCAGGTTGCCCGCCAGCATGGCGTCGCTAAAGCCGTGATTTCTTCTGCTGCCGTGACCTTTCTGTTCAAATGCGCCGCCGGTGGAATAGGCGATATTTTTATAGCCTTTGTTGATCAAGTACATCACGGCATTATAGGTTGCCTGGCGATCGTCAACTTTTACCACCGGTAGATTGATACCCTCAATGCTGGTATTACACAGCAGGATCGGCCCATATTGCTGGTATTTTTCCAGCACGTTTTTATCGTTTTCGACGGCACATAAGATCAGGCCATCGATAATCTTCTTCTTCAGCAGATCGAGGCAGTTTTTTTCTTCACCTGCGCTGTCGTGGTTTTGCACGATTAATACCGAATAGCCATTTTTGCGCGCGGTGACCTCCAGCGCGTCAACCAGGCTGGCGAAGAACGGGTTAGTAATACGCGAGATAAGCACGCCGATACGGTACGTTTTTACTCCACGCATCTGCTGGGCAACGGTGCTCGGCTCGTAATCAAGCGCCTTCATCGCCGCCAGAATCTTTTCTTTTTTATCATCCGAAATATAGGGATGATTATTCAGGAAACGGGAGACCGTGGTGACGGATAATCCTGCTTTTTCTGCTACGTCTTTTATGGTTGCCATGTGATTTTATGAAATCGTTATCATAGCGCTGTAAACTATTTTCAGCCGATGCATAAGTCAATCACCTTTTTTTAAAACATGATCGACTTCACAACAAAATGCCAGAGGGCAGGGAACGGCTACGATCGTGCAGCTTTCAGTCATTTTCATCACAGGGGAACACCCCCTGACAAGATCAACGTTTGGCCAGAAAATTTGCTAGGAAATGTTAACAGGACGCATAAATACGTATTTCGCCTCTCGACGTGCGGCGCTGCGCTGCCTATTATTCTTGGGTTTGTTTATTTTGGGAAGTTTCTGAGGGGAGAGACGATGCGAGCTGCGTTTTTAGTGGGGTGTGCCGCGTTATTATTGTCGGCCTGTAGTAGTGAACCTGTTCAACAGGCAACAGCGGCACACGTGTCGCCAGGAATGCGTGCCGCGATGAGCAGCTCAGGCCAGGCGAACTGTGCGATGGTTGGCGGCTCATTATCCGTGGCGCGGCAGCTTGATGGTTCGGCGATTGGCATGTGCGCTCTGCCCAACGGGAAGCGCTGCAGCGAGCAAGCGTTAGCGGGTGGAAGCTGCGGTAACTACTAGTTAACCAGGTCGGCGAGTTTATAGACCAGCGTTTGATCGGCAGTGGCCAGCGTCAGCTGATTTTCCGTGAGGTCAACCTGTGCGCCATCGCGTAGCATTTTGCTCAGCGTAGCATCCAGCGTATTGAGTTGGGAATCGGTGCACAGCATACGGGTCATTGCCAGCGTGCTGACCTTCAGCTCGCCACCGCTGATTTTACCTTTGCCGCTAAAGCGGTTGCACATGTTTCCTGAAACATACATATTTTCGCCAAAACTCAGCTCCAGCGGTTTGTCCCCAGCCTTCAGGGCCTGGCCATTAACGCTGGTCAGAACGAAACGATGGTGCTGAAGTTGCTCCGCTCCGGTGGAGACTTTGCTGTTATAAACACAGCCAGATAACAGCATTCCTGCCGCCAGCAGTGCAGCAAACTTGTTCATTATTCCTCCAAAAACATTTTTCACATCTAACAGATAAGCAGAATGTCATTTTACTGCAGGCATTTTCTGTGGGGATTATCTGAATGTGCCCCCGCAGAGGGAGGGCACAAAAGGGAAAGGACCGTCAGACCAGTGCGTTCGGGCAGGTTTCGCCGGCGTCAACCTGGTGCAGGTTATCCAGGGTGGTTTGTGAAATGCTGATCAGCGCTTCGGCGGTCAGGAAAGCCTGGTGCCCGGTGAACAATACGTTGTGACAGGCAGAGAGGCGACGGAATACGTCATCCTGAATCACATCGTTGGACTTATCTTCAAAGAACAGATCGCGTTCGTTTTCATAGACGTCCATGCCCAGTGCGCCGATTTTCTGGTGTTTCAGAGCATCGATTGCCGCCTGTGAATCAATCAGCGCCCCACGGCTGGTGTTGATCACCATTACGCCGTCTTTCATCTGATCAAACGCCGCATGATTCAGCAGATGGTAGTTCTCGTCCGTCAGCGGGCAGTGCAGGGAGATAACGTCGGACTGCGCATACAGCGTCGGCAAATCGACATATTCCACGCCAAGATCCAGCGCTGCGGCGCTTGGATAGGGATCGAACGCCAGCAGACGCATGCCAAACCCTTTCAGAATACGCAGCGTGGCGACGCCGATTTTGCCGGTCCCGATTACCCCGGCAGTTTTACCGTGCATGGTAAAGCCGGTTAAGCCTTCGAGTGAGAAGTTGGCATCACGGGTGCGCTGATAGGCACGGTGGATACGGCGGTTTAAGGACATCATCAGGCCGATGGCATGTTCCGCTACGGCTTCCGGCGAATAGGCAGGAACACGTACTACGCGCAGCCCCAGCTCTTTTGCCGCATCAAGATCGACGTTGTTAAACCCGGCGCAGCGCAGAGCGATGTACTTCACACCGTGTGATTTCAGCTCTTCCAGTACCGCGCGACTTCCGTCATCGTTAACGAAGATACACACGGCTTCGCAGCCGTTGGCCGTTTTCGCGGTTTTTTCGTTTAACAGAAAGTCGAAAAACTCGAGTTCAAAGCCATATGCATCATTAACATGCTGAAGGTACTTTTTATCGTACTGCTTCGTACTATACACAGCGATTTTCATAAGACTTTTCTCCAGTGATTATACCGTCACGGTAGCATATTTAAAATAATCATACAAATCTTAAAAATTAGTTTAGCTTAACGGGTATAATGATAATTCTAGAGCATATCGCTGAGTTGAGGTATCTGTTTAAAACACAATGTGTTTTACCAAAAACTCACGCTGAAGGCACCGGGAGCCAGCAGCACCAGCGGCCAGAGTAGCCCCGAGCTGATATTGGCCAACTGAAACCGCCAGAACGGCGTACCGCTGGCACCGCTCGCCAGCGGGATGGTGGCGCGAAGCGGGGAGAGAAAGCGGCCGAAAAACACCGCCCACTCGCCGTGACGCTGTAGAAAAACCAGGCTGCGGGTCAGGCGTTCGCCGCGTAGCCAGCGGAACTCAAGCAAGCGATGCTGATAGCGTCGTCCCAGCCACCAGGAAAGCCAGAATCCACCTATGGCTCCCAGACTGGCGGTGAGCCACATAAGTAAAAAGTGATTCAGGCTGCCAGACGCCAGTGGACCAAAAAGCAGCAGCCCGGATGTACCCGGCACCAGCAGCGAAATCAGGGCACAGGATTTGCTGAACGTCAGCAGGAAGACCAGCAGCAGCAGGAATGAATAGTGGCGCTGGGCATATTCAATAAGCGAAACAAAAAACTCCACGGGATCCACCCACTTGTTTGAATAACTCCTGGGAGTGTGACAGCCGTTGGCTAAATGGGGGTTAAATAAGCGAATGGCAAAAATTCACCGCAGCGATGACGCCGCAGCAACTATTCTTAGGCTGGATAGAAACTTTAACTCACTGGTCGAACGTGCCACAATATGCGCTACTTTCGGCTTATACTTTTGTTGAATCAGGATATTAACTGCCCATGAAGGGTAAATATAAAGCCGCCATCGCGCTGGTGTTAGCCCTCATTCTGCTACCGCTGGCCTTGTTGTCGACGCTTACCCATTGGGTACCTACGCTGGCCGGGATCTGGCTGCCCGAGGGCACCCGGATCTCGCTCCATGATAGTCCGCGCCTGACGCGTTCTGCGCTACGCATTCCCGATTTACGCTATCTGGTCGGCGACTGCGAGCTGGCCCGGATAACTAACGTTCAACTCTCCCATCCCAGCCGCTGGCGGCTGCACGTTGACGAGCTCGATATCAACAGCGCCTGTCTGAGCAAGCTACCAGAAAGTGAACCGGCGGCCGGTGCGCCGCGCACCCTGGCACAATGGCAGTCGATGCTGCCCTATAGCTGGCTGACAATTGAAAATCTGCGCCTCTCGCCGTGGGAGAAGTGGCAGGGTCGGCTGGTGATGTCATTGACTCCACAGCAGCAGGATATCGGCTACAGCGGCAAAGAGATGACGCTTCAGGCTCGCCTGCGCGGGCAGGCGCTGACGGTGAGTAACTTTTCTGCACAGCTGGTCGAGGATCAGGCGCCGGTGAAGCTGGTTGGCGAGTTTCATATGCCGCTGGTACCCGACGGATTGCCGGTTGACGGTCATCTGATAGCCACGCTTGAGTTCCCGCAAACGGCCGGGCTGGTTGATGCGGAACTTGAATGGCAGAAAAACCGCGGGCAGCTGGTGGTCACGCCGCGCGGCGACGTTGAGCCGATGCTCGATTTGCCGTGGGAAATTACCCCGGAACGCATCGCCATCAGCGATGGCCGCTGGAGCACTGAATATGCCGGGTATCCGCTGAGCGGGCGCGTGGCGCTGTCCGTTGGCAACTGGCAACAGGGCACCGAGCAGATGCAGGTAAGCGGCCGTCTGAACGTTCTCACCCACGGGGAAGCCGGGAAAGGGAACGCCGTGCTGACGATAGGCCCGGGTAAACTGAGCATGGACAATACCGACATGCCGTTGCAGCTGACCGGTGAGGCCAAGCTTGGCGATCTGATTGTCTACGCCGTGCTACCGGCGAATCTCAGCGGCCCGCTGGCCACCCCGGCGCTGGTGTTCCACCCCGGCGCGCTGCTGCGCTCCCGTGGTCGGGTCATTGATTCTCTCAATATTGACGAAGTCCGCCTGCCGCTGGCTGGGGTAAAGGTCACGCAACAGGGCGTTGACGGCCGTCTGCAGGCGATTCTGCGCGCTCACGAACAGCAAATGGGTGACTTCTCGCTACATCTCGATGGTCAGGCCGACAATTTTATGCCCGACAGCGGCCGCTGGCAGTGGCGCTACTGGGGAGAGGGGCACTTCACGCCGATGCAGGCAAAGTGGGATGTCAAAGGTGCGGGCGCGTGGATAGACAGCTCGATCGTACTGAACAGTCTGTCGACGGGATTCGATAAGCTTCAGTATGGCACCATGCTGGTCAGCACCCCGCGATTAACCCTGGATGAGCCGGTGCACTGGCTGCGCAGCGAACAGCACCCGAGACTGACCGGAGCGCTGTCGCTGGATGCGGGGAAAACCAGCTTTAGCAGCGGCAGCGAACTTCCTCCTTCAACCTTAAAGTTCAATATCGACGGACGCGACCCGACCTGGTTCCAGTTCAACGGGGCGCTTCACGCCAATAAAATTGGTCCCGTACGGGTCGCCGGTCGCTGGGATGGTGAACGTCTGCGGGGTCAGGCCTGGTGGCCAAAACAGTCGTTAACCGTGTTTCAACCGCTGGTGCCGCCGGACTGGAAAATGAACCTGCGTGAAGGGATGCTGTATGCGCAGGTTGCCTTCTCGGCGGCAGCTGGCCAGGGATTTGAGGCCGGCGGCCACGGCGTCTTAAAAGGCGGCAGCGCCTGGATGCCGGACAATCAGATTAATGGCGTAGATTTTGTTCTGCCTTTCCGCTTTAGTCAGGGAGTCTGGCAGCTGGGTACCCGTCGGCCGGTGTCGCTGCGTATTGGCGAAATCGTCAACCAGGTGACGGCGAAAAATCTCTCGGCGGACCTCCAGGGGGCCTGGCCATGGAGTGAAAGCGACCCGCTTCAGTTGAGCAACGTCAGCGTGGACATTCTCGGTGGTCAGGTGACTATGCAGCAGCTGCGCATGCCGCAGCATGATCCGGCGCTACTGCGTCTACAGCACATCTCCAGCAGCGAACTGGTGAGCGCGGTGAATATAAAGCAATTCGCCATGTCAGGGGCATTTAACGGCGCGCTGCCGCTGTGGCTGAACAATGACAAATGGATTATTAAAGACGGCTGGTTGGGTAACCCGGGACCGATGACGTTACGTCTTGATAAGGACATGGCGGATGCCATGGTCAACGATAATATCTCCGCCGGCGCGGCGATTAACTGGCTGCGCTATATGGAGATCTCCCGTTCATGGACGCGCATCGATCTCGATAATCTCGGCATGCTGACGCTGAAGGCGACCATCAGCGGCACCAGCCGCGTCGGGGATCAGAGTAATACGGTGCATTTAAACTATTCTCATGAAGAGAATATTTTTGACCTGTGGCGCAGTTTACGTTTTGGCGACAATTTGCAGGCATGGTTTGAGCAAAATGCCGTGCTCCCCGTGCGCAGCTGTACGGACAGTAAAAAGTGTAAGGAACAACAATGATGAAATTGCTAACGGCGATGCTGATGACGATGCTGCTGGCGGGCTGTACGCCACGAATTGAAATCGCGGCGTCAAAAGAGCCGATCACCATCAATATGAATGTCAAAATTGAACATGAGATTCATATCAAAGTGGATAAGGATGTTGAAGAGTTACTGAAGTCGCGTAGCGATCTATTCTGAGGTGGCGATGAGAAAACGACTGTTAACGGCGGCGTTGGCGCTTGGCCTCTTCAGCTCATCGGCTCTGGCGTTGACGCTGGGGGAAGCGCGGGAACAAGGGCGGGTTGGCGAAACGCTTAACGGCTACCTGGCGCCGCTGCGTCAGGACAAGGAAACGCTGGCGCTGGTCAAACAGATAAACTCGGCCAGGAGCGAAAGCTACCAGCAGCTGGCGGATGATAATAATCTGCCGGTGGACGAGGTGGCCAAAATGGCCGGGCAGAAGCTGGTGTCACGGGCGCAGCCCGGTGAGTACGTTCAGGGGATAAACGGCAAATGGCTGCGTAAATAGCACCTCCATAACTTTTGCTTGAACGAAATGGCCGCTGATGACACTCTCGTTCATCAGCGGCCAGGCTTCAGTTCAGCGTTATGGCTAACGGTGCTGCTGTAAAATCGTCATAAAATCCTGCTTACTGGAGATTAACGACAGCGCGTTGGCAATAATTTCATCACTGAAAATAGACGCGATGTCCTTCAGAACATCAATATGTTCCTTCTCTTTGGCAATCACCCCAATCGCAATAAACATGACGTTGCTTCGGTCCCAGATAACCCCATCAGGGAACTGGAAAATTTCTACTCCGGTTCGAAGAATAATGCTGGTCGCAGATTTCGGCAGATGGGGGAGCGTAATCCCGTTACCTAAAAAGGTGGAAACCTGACGCTCTCTTTCCTCAAGAAACACGATACAGTCTTCGCTGACGTAGCCTTTCTTTTTAAATTCCGCCCCCAGCATGGTCAAGACTTCTGCCTTATTTTTAGCCTTGCAACCAAGGTGGAGATTCTCTTGTGTAATATTAGCGATCATTATGAGCGACCTCCGCGCCGTTATTTAGCCGTGCATCATATTTATTAGACGATAATTCTTCTTCCAGTTGCTCCAGCGATTTGTTTGATGTTTCCGGGAGCGCGGTGACCACAAAGATAATGGCAAGATAGTTAATCGCCGCAAAAATCAGGAAGACCGGACCCAGCCCGAGTTTGGCCTGTAGCAGAGGGAACAAATAGCTGACAATCGCATTCATGATCCACATGAAGAATACCGAAATACCCATCGACAGGCCGCGGAATTTCAGCGGGAACAGTTCGGCTAATACCACCCAGGTAATAAAGCCCATGGTTCCTTGCATAACCCCGACAAACATCGCACCGAGCAGCCAGATGGCCGTTGCCTTGAGATCGCCGACCAGCGTGTAATCGACGCCGGCAATGATCAGATGCAGCGTCGCCATAATGGCAAAGCCGTAAATAATGATGGTTTTGCGCTTAAAGCGGTCAACGAGGAAAAAGACCCCAATCAGCATCCCGCCCACGGAGAATACCCCATTGAGCACGTTACATATTAAGGACGTTCTTTCTGAGAATCCGGCCGTGCTCAGAATTTCCGTGCCATAGTACATAATGACGTTGACCCCGGTGGTCTGTTGTAATGCGGCCCAGATGATACCCACCAGCAGCAATTTAAAAATCCACGGCGTGTTAAGGATGGTCATAAACGCATTTTGAGTACTGACTTTTCGGTCGGCTTCGACTTTGATCAGGGTTGAAATATCGGCGAATTCTTGCGCCGCGCGCTCCGGCGAGCGGATCTGCTTTAAGACTTCCAGCGCTTCTTGATGGCGGTTTTTACTGACCAGCCAGCGTGGGCTTTCCGGTGAACGCAACATTCCGACAAATAAACAAATTGCCGGTATCGCCTGCACCATCAGCATATAACGCCACACCTCCGGGAGATGGCCCCAGACGATGCCAATAATGGCGTTGATGGCAAAGGCGGCCAGCTGCCCGATAACAATGGCAACTTCATTCAGGCCGGTGAGTTTGCCGCGCATTTCCGTTGGCGCAACTTCGGAAATAAACGTCGGTGCCGTGACGGAAGCGCCCCCAACGGCATATCCCAGCAGGAAGCGGGAAATCAGCAGGACGGTGATATCCGGTGCGAGGGCCGACATTAATGCCCCGACCAGGAAAATAAATGACAGACAGAGCAGATATTTGCGTCTGCCAAAATAATCTGCAAGGGTCCCACCGAAGACGCTGCCAATAGCGGCGCCCACCAGCAATACGCTCATGACCAGGCCTTCAGTCGTTGGCGTCAGGGCCATATATTGCTTCAGTGAAGAAAATGCACCATTAATAACCCCAGTGTCATAGCCAAATAGCAGGCCACCAAATGTTGCCACGAGTGTTATTTGGTGAAGCCGCTTTCTTTGCTGTACGTTCAGTTTCATGATAGCTGACATTTTCATACCTTTTATTTTCATTAACAGCACCGGTCATCCTGTTTCTCCCTGGCCGTCGCCCGCAGTTTTTATCCTGTCGACCAATGACGCTGGTGAAATATTTTCGGGTGCGATTATTCGCCTTCATCGCAGTAGGCTAAATAAATACGGGCGATAGGCGTGTTTTTGATTGATGGTGTGTTATCAGTGTCTCTGGAATGCGTATTGCATCCGCGATGCTGGCTATCGGCATTCATACGGCGAACCAACGGCCGCTTTCGCGCGGAATTGATGACAACGTTCCCCTGTGGCCAGTAGCGATAAGTCCTGTTCTTACTTCCTTCATGGTCTCCTCCGTGCCTGCGGGTTTGCGTACCGCCGAGAGTGGACAGGTTGCGTTTTATCGAAGGGTAATATGCCATTCGCGAATGAAATAAAATCACAAATAGATCACAAATTGAAAATTTCATTTCATTTAAAAATGTTTATGACGAAACATTTTATGCGGTTTTTGAAAAGGCGTGGATTTTATCTCATTGATAATAAAAGATAAATTTCATCGGTCATTGTGAGGTCAGCAAAAATAAATCATTGAATTAAAAGTTAAATTTTTGATACGAGTCACGCTTTTAAATCCTTACCGTTAATAATGAAATTAAAATTCCATTTTACATTTTTTTATGTGATTTTGTTTTTTTCGCAGCGAAAGGCCAGGCCGTACCGGAGTAGGGGCCGGGAGTCGCGGAATCGGCTTAATCGGGGCAATGCGCAAGCGGGTAGAGGAGACCAGTCAACCGGCTATAACAGCGGGGAAACGAGCTGACGAAAGCAAAGCACACCCGGCCAGTTGCAGGGCAGTTTGCGATGAGGCTTACGAAAACTAGCGGCAGCGCTTGCGATATTCCCCTGGCGACACGCCAAAGCGCTGTTTAAAGGCGGTAGAGAAGTGGCTGTGGTCACTGAATCCCCAGCTGTAGCCAATCCCGGCCAGCTTTTCGTCATCGTGCGCGCTGAGTAGCGCCCGCGCACAGAGATCGAGACGACGGTTCTTAATATACTGTGCGACCACCAGACCCTTGTCGGCAAACAGGCGGTACAGGCTGCGAACCGACATCCCGGTTTCGCTGGCCAGCCATTCCGGGCGCAGATGCTCCGCCTGAATGGACTCATCAATTAAGTCCATAATTTTATGGAACTGTTTTTCCCTGCGCGAGGGCTGAACATCATGCTGATGCAGCATCGGACGCAGCAGACAGACAATAGCCTCCAGGGCAGCGGCACTCTCGCTTTCCGACAATTCAGGGCTGCACATGCTTTCGTGCAACAGTCGCTGACTGAGCTGGACCATCGGCAGGGATTTTTCCAGTCGGGTGGCAATGCTAATTTCGCTGCCGCGCAGCTGTTGTTCAAGCAGCTGCCGGGGGAGCAGCAGGGAAGCCTGGCGCGATGTCTGCTGCCAGAAGATGGAGCAGGGACGGGAAGCATCAATCAGGGTGATGTCACCCGCGCTCAGCACCACCTGACGATCGTCTTGCTCAATGGCCGCCTGGCCGGAGAGCTGAAACACGGTATAAAACCAGTCGTCGTTGCTGCGCTTAATCTCATTGCGGGTGCGGAACAAATTGACGCCGCAGGCGGTGACGGTGCTGACTTTCAGATTGCCCGCATAGCTGGCGTCAATCTCCCCGTGAAAGTTGCCCTCCAGCGGACGGGCGGCAAAATGGCCGCAGACCTGATTGATTTTCGCCAACCAGCGCTGGTAGTCCTGCCCGTGCTCCGCCGTCGCCATAATGTGTCTCTTGTAAACATAATGTTTTTGTATTGTTGCATTTACGCTGTGGCATACAAGAGCAAGACGCGGAGTATATGAAAGAACTATTACCTGAGGCACATTTCTGCGCACGCAATATGTTTAATTGCGGTGGCTGTCACAGCGGCAAAAACGAATGTCACAGAGAAAAAAGCGCGAACGCCGGGCTCGTCGTAGACTCAATTCACGATCCGAGAGGAATAAGGAAGCGATATGTCCACAGCACAGGTAGCGCTGCTTGCCAGCGTACAGCAGTTTTTAGACAGGCAGCATGGCTTATATATTGACGGCACCCAGCAAGCGTCGCAGAGCGAGCAGCGGCTCACCGTCTGGAACCCGGCGACCGGGCAGGCTATCGCCAGCACGGCGGATGCCAACGCGGCCGATGTCGATCGCGCCGTGATGTCAGCCTGGCGCGCGTTTGTCGCCCGTAGCTGGGCAGGCCGTACGCCGGCCGACCGCGAGCGTATTCTGCTGCGTTTTGCCGACCTGGTTGAACAGCATGGCGAAGAGCTGGCGCAGCTGGAAACGCTGGAGCAGGGGAAATCCATCAATATTTCTCGCGCATTTGAAGTCGGCTGTACGCTGAACTGGATGCGTTATACCGCCGGACTGACGACTAAAATCAGCGGACGCACGCTCGATGTGTCGATTCCCTTCCCGCAGGGCGCACGCTATCAGGCGTGGACCAGGAAGGAGCCGGTGGGGGTCGTTGCCGGTATCGTGCCGTGGAACTTCCCGCTGATGATTGGGATGTGGAAGGTGATGCCGGCGCTGGCAGCGGGGTGCTCTATCGTCATCAAACCCTCGGAGACCACGCCGCTGACGCTGCTGCGCGTCGCTGAGCTGGCCACCGAGGCGGGGATCCCGGACGGAGTGTTTAACGTTGTCACCGGTAGCGGTGTCGGATGCGGCTCGGCGTTGACCTCTCATCCGCAGGTGGCGAAGGTCAGCTTCACCGGCTCCACCGCAACCGGTAAGCATATCGCCCGCGTGGCCGCCGACCGCCTGACCCGCGTCACACTGGAACTGGGCGGGAAAAACCCGGCGATTGTGCTCAAAGATGCCAACCCGGAGTGGGTCATTGAAGGGCTGATGACCGGCAGCTTCCTCAACCAGGGCCAGGTGTGTGCTGCCAGCTCACGGATCTACATTGAAGCGCCGCTGTTCGATACGCTGGTGAGCGGCTTTGAACAGGCGGTGAAATCGCTGCAGGTGGGGCCTGGGATGCTGGAAACGACCCAGATTAACCCGGTGGTTTCAAAAGGGCACTGTGAGAAGGTCGCGGCTTATCTTGATGAGGCCCGTAAGCAAAAAGCAGAGCTGATCTCCGGGCAGGTGGGGCCGGATTCACAGGGCTTTTATATTGCGCCAACACTGGTCATTAACCCGGATGCCGGGCTGCGCCTGAGCCGGGAAGAGGTCTTCGGTCCGGTGGTCAATCTGGTCCGCGTCGCCGATGGTGAAGAGGCGCTACGCCTTGCAAACGACAGTGATTACGGTCTGACCGCCAGCGTCTGGACCGGTGATTTAACCCAGGCGCTGAACTACACCGATAGCCTGCAGGCCGGGACGGTATGGGTCAACAGCCATACGCTTATCGATGCCAACCTGCCGTTTGGCGGGATGAAGCAGTCCGGAACCGGGCGCGACTTCGGCCCGGACTGGCTGGACGACTGGTGCGAAACGAAATCGGTCTGCGTACGTTATTAATCTCTGCCTCAGTGCCTGGCTCCCGGTGATGCACCGCGGGGTCGGGCGCTTTTGACGATTGCCCTCCTGATCCCCTTCTCGTCTGCTATTTTTACCTTGTCAATCCTGACCGCTGCTAACGCAGCCCGCGATGAGGTCCTATGAACTTACTGGTGTTTTGTGACGGTACCTGGAATACCCCCCAGCAGCTTGATGATGGAAAGCCCGCCCCGACCAATGTGGTCAAACTCAGGAACGCCGTGGCGGAAAATAGTCATCAGCGCGTTTACTATCACTCCGGCGTGGGGACCGACGGCGGTGTGGTCGATCGGTATATTGGCGGTGGGATCGGCGAAGGCCTTGATAAGAATATTATCAGCGCCTACTACTGGCTGGCGACCCACTATCAGCCCGGCGATAACATCTGGCTGTTTGGCTTTAGTCGCGGGGCTTATACCGTCCGGAGCCTTGGCGGAATGATTGCACGCTGCGGATTATTGAACGCCAGCCAGGCGGGGACCGGCGACGATAAGGTCTGGGAGGATATCAACGATCTCTTCAGCCAGTACCGCCAGCCGGCGGGCAGCGTACCGGCAATAACGGCCAGCGTAGGCCGGCCCTTTTATTCGGTTGCGACGGGGCATCCAACCAAAGAGAGTATTCCTGTCTATTTTATTGGCGTTTGGGAAACGGTGGGCTCACTGGGCATTCCCGACGATATGGCGTTAGTCAATCTGCTGGATAACCCGAAAAAGTATGCCTTCCACGATACCTCACTCAGCCCGATTGTTGAGCATGCCCGCCATGCGCTGGCGCTGGATGAGCAGCGGCAGAGCTTCATCCCCACGCTGTGGGATAACGTGGCGGGTAACCCGAAGGTGAAACAGCGCTGGTTCGTCGGCGTGCATTCTGACGTGGGCGGCGGCTACGCGCAGTGCGGCTTATCGGATATCACCCTGCAATGGATGATGACAGAGGCTGAAGCGCTGGGCCTTGCGCTGCTGCCGGGTATTGAGACTCAGCTGGCCCCCGATCCCCAGGGGCTGCAACATGATTCGGTAACCGGCATTTTTAAGCTGCTGCATACCTGTCCGCGCAGCGTACCGCAGATTGTCAGCGGGAGTCCCGATGTCGATGCCAGCGTGATACAGCGGCAAAGCCAGCCGATGCTGCTCCACGGGCGCTACCGACCGGCCACCAATGTAACGGCAGAACAACCGGCGACTTTAGACGTTTTTGCGCGCGAACGCTGGAATGAAACGGGAGTCTGGCTGGAGGCGGGGGTTGAGTATCGTTTTAGTGCTACGGGGAAATGGGTGGATGGTTCGGTGCCCTGTGACGCAGGCGGCACCGATGACGGGAAGTTTTATCCCGGCGAGGCCGCGCAGATTATGGCCTCCGTTGCCAACAAACTGGAAACCCTGTGGAAGGGGGCGACCAAAAACCAGGACGTAGATTTTTGGCTGAGCCGACGCGTCGGCACGGCGCCGTGGTTCGCGCTTATTGGGGTGGTTGCCAATCATGCGGATTCTGCTGCCGACGCGCCTGAGCCGCGGCATGAAATCGTTGTTATCGGGACCGGATGCCGGTTCACGCCGGCTAAAAGCGGCTATTTCTACGCATACGCGAACGATGCGTGGCAAATGTACGATAACAATCGCGGCAGCGTCTCTCTGACAATTGCCCGTTAGGTGGTGGCAGGCATCCATCGCTATCCGCGTTATCCGCGTTATCGGCGCAGGGGACTTGCTGAATGACGGCGTTTGTCGCTACTGTTGATCTCTTACCGCCGACGTGGCGGAACTCATCACCAGGAGGCGGATATGATCTCGCGGGAGCCTGCCGTAGCCCTTATAGGGCCCGGCGCGATTGGGACCACGATAGCGGCGGCGCTGCATGAAGTCGGGCGCACGCCGGTGGTGTGTGGGCGAACGTCTCATCACCAGCTGCGGCTCAGATTCGACGGCGGGCAAATTACCGTTCCCGGGCCGGTACTGACCGATCCGGCGGCCGTTGCGCGACCGTTTGACCTGGTGTTCGTTGCGGTGAAGGCGACGCAGAACCACGCTATCAGCCCGTGGCTGAGCGCGCTATGTGATGCGCATACGGTGGTTTGCGTGTTGCAAAACGGCGTTGAACAGCAGGCGCAGTTTGCCAGTGAGGTGGCGGGAGCGACGGTGCTCCCGGCGGTGGTGTGGTTTCCGGCACAGCGCGAACCCGATGCCTCTGTCTGGCTGCGGGCGGAGCCGCGGTTAACCTTGCCGGATCTGCCGTCCGCCCGCCTCGTACAGCAAGCGTTGCAGGGAACCCGCTGCGCCGTGGCACTGGCCGATGATTTCACCAGCGTCGCCTGGCGCAAGCTGCTGCAAAATGCGGTGGCTGGTCTGATGGTGCTGACCGGACGCCGGGCCGGGGTGTTCGCTCGTGCCGATATCAGCGAGATCGCGCTGGCCTATTTGCATGAATGCCTGCTCGTTGCGCGCGCGGAGGGTGCAAGGCTCGATAATAGCGTGCCGCAGGAGATTCTCGACGGATTTCATCGTGCTCCCCCTGATCTCAGTACCTCGATTCAGATTGACCGCGAAGGCGGGCTGCCGCTGGAATGGGCGATTCGCAACGGCGTCGTTCAGCGCCGTGGGCGCCTGCACGGTATTTCGACGCCGCTGAGCGATCTTATCGTACCGCTGCTGGCCGCCGCCAGCGACGGGCCGGGCTGACGGGTAAAACGGCGGCCAGACTCTGCTATTATCTCGCTTTTACTGTCCTGAACGCTAAATATGCTGAAATATGCGCTTTGCTATGACCATTATGGGCCACCCTCATCGGCGCTGAGGCTGCGCCGCGAGCCTTTACCTCCTCTGGCGGCGGGAAGCGTACGTGTCAAAATGCGCTACGCGCCGGTCAACCCCTCCGATCTTATCCCTGTTACCGGCGCCTATCGCCACCGAACCCGGCTTCCGGCGACGGCGGGCTATGAAGGGGTTGGCGTGGTGGTTGACGCCCCGCCCGGTGCCAGCGTGGTACCCGGCCAGCGGGTGCTGCCTCTGCGCGGAGAAGGCACCTGGCAGAGCCATTTGGATATCGCCGAAGGCTGGCTGGTACCGGTCCCCGATGAGATAGACGATTGCCTGGCCGCCCGGGCCTATATTAACCCGCTGACTGCGCTGCTGATGCTCAGGCGCTGGCCGGTGGAGGGCCTGAATATCGTCCTGACGGCGGCGGGCTCCTCCTGCGCCAGCCTGCTGGCGCAGTGGGCGCTGCAAAAAGGGGCGCGGTCGGTGAGCGGGGTGATCCGTTCGGAATCGCATATTCACCATCTGGCGCAGCAGGGCGTTTATCCTGTACTTGAGGACGACCGGTTGATGCTGGAACAGGTGAGTCAGAACGCCGATCGAGTGTTTGATGCCGTTGGCGGCGCCCTGGCGGATGCGATGCTGTCGGTGCTGCCGGAGCATGCGGAGCTGGTGTCCTACGGATTATTGTCCGGGCAGGCGCTGAATCAGACCCGCACAACTCCGCGGGTGTATAAATTCCATCTGCGCGAAGCGCAGGTGGATCTGTCAACTGCCGCCTGGCAGGCGGCGTTTCGCGAGATCTGGTCACGACTGCCGGCAACGTCGTTACCGCCGGTGGACGTGATTCCCTTGAGCCGCTGGCAACAGGCGATAAGCGCCAGCGGTCAGGGAGCTGGTCACGGTAAAATTTTGCTCGATTTTACCGCGGAAGATTAGCCAGAAGCGGCACGCAACGCGCGGTGTATCGACGGCATCCGTGCCGTCATCTGCCGGGAAAACCTACTTTTTCTTTTCGCCAAGCGTCGGCGTTTCGTCAAAGAAGTTCCACGGTTTCAACAGGGCGTGCGCCCATTCGGTTGGCATAATCGGCCACTCTTCCGCACGCGCCACGTGGGTGGTACCGGTAGTTATCCAGACGACGTCATCGTGGTTGGTCAGCGATTCATTATCCTTCGCATAAGCACCAAGGCCGGTATCATGGACCGAGCGGTTCGGGTATTTCCCTTCCGGATAGCGTTCCTGCGGGTGATAGCGGGTCACCCACAGCTGTTTATCCATAAAGCTCAGGCGGTGATAAATCCACTCATCCGGGGCGAATTTGGCACCGGTTGCCGCCGGGTGGGTACCGCCCGCATACGGGATAATCTGATACGACACCGGGTTACCCATCCGGTTCTCTTTGGTGGTATTACTCAGCAGGCGAATGGTGCCCGGATCGAACTTCTGCGCCGCTTTTTGTTCGCTGTCGATAGTGTACTGATTAATCTGCATGGTACTGGTACGCGGGCCGCCGGCGGTATTTGGCTTCACTTCCGGATCCATGGCGACCAGCGTGTTGTTCTCGCCATCGACGTCAAGATCCAGGCGGAAGTTGTAGATATGCTGGTGCGTGGTACCGACGATATTATGGTCGATCAGCGTCCCGTAACGGGTATCTTCTTTCGCGCTCGGATCGTGCATGGTCTTCGCCATGACGCCTTTGACCGCTTCGATCCCGGTCGCGCCGGCATCAATGCCGATGGTGCCGTTCTCGTGGAATACCCAGTCAAAGATATAGTCGTAGTTGCCAACGGTACTGATCCAGCGCACCACCAGTTCGCGGCGCTCGGTGCTGACGTTCGGTTGTCCCATCTCCTGATGCTTATATTCCGGGCCAGCATAGCGCTCGAAGATCGCGATGGCGTGCGGGATGGTGGTCGGCGTGCCGGTATAATCAGCGATGGTTTCATCCAACAACACCGAGTTCGCCGGTGCATCTTTGCCGCGAATGATTGGCGAGGTCAGGGTGCCCATGCCGTAGTCCCCGGAGTCGAGATAGGCTTTGAAGTACCAGCCTACGTCCGGGTCGCCGTAAGGGACGATCATCCCACCCAGTGAACCTTCATACATGACCTGGCGTTTTTTCCCGTTGTCGTTGTAGGTCACGGTAGAAAGAATCGGCCCGACGCGCGAATTCAGACGCAGGTGGAAATCCCAGTTCTGCCAGTGAATCGTGTCGCCGGTAATGGTGTAGTTTTTGCCTTCCGGTTCGGTGATATCCAGCGGTTTAACGGCGGCTGCCACGCGGTCGCGACCATCATAAGGGCGTGGTTCCATCGGAACCGGGATAACCGGACCTTCTTCGATTTTAATGATTTTTTTCTGTTCAAGGTCCACGACGGCGACCAGGTTTTCGATCGGGTGTGCCCAGTAGTTACCGTCGCCGGTATCCAGATAGCTCACGACTTTCAGCAGGCGAGAATCCTGTTTCAGGCCGTCTTTGCCGTCAAAGTAGCCGACGGTCAGCGGGGTCGTGATCACCTTTTTGGTATCGGTGATACCGTGTTTTTTGAGCACGGCGGCGAATTCATCACTGGCGTTAATGATGTTTTGCACGCTGACGAAATCATCCAGCAGGACCATGCCGTGGGCATCTTTAATCGGCTGCCAGGAGAGGATTTTCTTATTCTGTAAATCCACCACGCTTTCGATAACGTGCTTACCATCGAGCATCACGACGTCCGCGGTACGCGGTGCATCAACCGCGGTGCCTTTTAACGCGAAGGCCCACACCGCCGCTTTATCCGGCTCATGCAGAGAAATTTCGGTAAAGCGGGTGTTGGGGCGGAATTCCGGCGAGGCTTTAACAATCGTCACCGCTTCGCTGATCTCCGCAGACGATAGCGAGTTGAGCGGATGCGGGCGCTTCTCAACCTGGAATGTCTGGTCAAGGCCGGACTGGAAGACATCATTGATAAAGGTATCGGAGACCCACGCTTTACCGTCTTTCATCACCACCGGAACCTGTAAATTCAGCGTCTTGCCGTTGACGATGGCCGTTTTGGCGCCGGGCTTCACTTTGACGTAGGCGCCATCCTTCATTAGGGTAAACATCTGGGCATAATCATCCCACTGTACGTCGGCGCCAAACGCCTGCAGGGTCTTGTCCATCGGAACCATGTGCGCTTCGTCGCCGTGGGCGAACGCCGGTGACTGCCAGGCACAAAACAGCGCAACGGCCAGGGCTAAGGCTGTTTTACGCGGGGAACGAATTGAGTTAATTGCCATTGTGACCTCATCTTATATTTTTATTCCCGTCATGCTTTGGGTTGCATCTACGGTGACCACGCGTCCCTGCTATTGCCTGCAACGCCAATGATTCCGGCGAGTTGTGTTGTCTCTTGCCGCTGCGAAAAGTCGGCTTTACTCGCTTTAACCTACCAGCGGTTGGCGGGTGAACGTTTGTTTGCTCTTGCCAGGTTGTTTGTCAGGTTTGCCAGTTATCAGCCTCATGACGTGCACAGGGCACAAAAAATGCCTCCGCAGAGGCATCGGGAACCGACCCTGGCCGCCCGGCATTTGCCGGAACGACAGGGCAGGCACAGCGTGTTTAACTCGCAAAGTCGCCGTGCTGGCGGGCAACCAGCGTCAGGATGGAATAGAGCGCCACCGGCTGCTGGTGCTGGTTAAATATTTCTACCGCCCACTCCACCACGCCGGTTGCTTTCTCTTCGGCACTGCGCTGACGCTTCACGGTTTTACGCTTACAGGTCAGGCGAACCTGAATGGTATCGCCTGGTTTTACCGGTTCGATAAAGCGCAGGTTTTCCATACCGTAGTTGGCGATGACCGGCCCGACACCGGCATCGACAAACAGCCCGGCGGCGGCAGAAATCAGGAAGTAGCCGTGCACGACGCGCTCGCCGAAAATGGAGTCTGCGGCGGCAATTTTGTCCATGTGGGCGTAGAAATGATCGCCGCTGAGGCAGGCAAAATTAACGATGTCCGCTTCGGTCAGCGTGCGGCGCGGCGTCAGCAGGCTATCGCCGGGCTGGATCTCTTCAAAATATTTGCGGAACGGATGAATGCGATCTTCGCTGACTTCGGCGCCGCGAACCCACTGTTGACCAATCGCTGCCAGCATCGTCGGGCTACCCTGAACCGCAGTGCGCTGCATATAGTGTTTCACCGCGCGCAGGCCACCGAGCTCTTCACCGCCGCCCGCGCGCCCCGGCCCGCCATGCACCAGCTGTGGCAGCGGTGAACCGTGACCGGTGGATTCTGCGGACGACTCCTGGTTGAGGATCTGGATACGGCCGTGAGAACGGGCGGCGCCAAGAATAAACTCACGCGCCAGTTCACCGCTGGCGGTCACCAACGTTCCGACCAGGCTGCCTTCGCCGGCGCGCGCCAGCGTCAGCGCATGCTCGCGATGCTGATACGGCATCAGGGTGGCTACCGGGCCAAATGCTTCGATGGCATGCACCGCCGGGGTTTCATCCGGCTGCGGGCAGAACAGCAGCGTTGGCGGGAAGAAAGCACCGTCGGCGTTAAGATCGGCCTGACCGCCGAGCAGGGCTTCGCACCCGGCCTGAATCAGCGCGTTCACGTTGTTCTGCACGTCCTGGCGCTGGTCGTGGCTGACCAACGCGCCCATTTTCACCCCTTCCTGTGCCGGGTCGCCAACGCTCACCTTTTGCAGACGAGCAATCAGCGCCTCGCTGACCGCCTGAATCTGCGCCTGAGGAACGATAATGCGGCGGATAGCGGTACATTTCTGTCCGGCCTTGGTCGTCATCTCGCGCACCACTTCGCGGATAAACAGCGCAAACTCCGGCTGTTCGGGGGTGACGTCCTCGCCAAGCACGCAGCAGTTCAGCGAATCGGCTTCCATGGTGAAGGGGATCGACTTCGCGACCAGGTTGGGGTGAACGCGGAGCTGCTGGCCGGTATGCGCCGAGCCGGTAAAGGTCACCACATCCTGGCAATCCAGGTGGTCAAGCAGATCGCCCGCGCCGCCGCAAATCAGGCTGATGGCCCCGTCAGGAACCAGGCCACTCTCGACGATGGATTTGACCATCGCCTGGGTCAACTGAGCAGTGGCGGTAGCCGGTTTGATGATCGCCGGCATACCGGCAAGCCAGGTGGGTGCCAGCTTTTCCAGCATCCCCCAGCAGGGGAAGTTAAAAGCGTTGATATGCACCGCGACGCCGGATTTTGAGGTCAGCACATGGCGTGCGGCGAAGCCTCCCTGTTTCGACAGCGGGATCAGTTCATCTTCCGGCCACAGAGTATCGTCCGGCAGCTCGCGGCTGCCGAGACTGGCATAGGTAAACAGGGTGCCGATCCCCCCTTCAATATCGACCCAGCTATCGGCTCGGGTCGCCCCGGTTTGCGCCGAAATAGCATAAAACGCGTTTTTTTCTTCCAGTAAGTGCCTGGCCACCGCTTTCAGCATTGCGCTGCGTTCGATAAAGGTCATGGCCTGTAACGCTTTACCGCCGTGATCGATGGCAAAACGGCGCGCCTGCGCCATATCCAGCCCTTCGCTGGTGACTTCCCATAATGCTTCACCGCTGATGGCGTGGCGAAGAGTACGGGCGCGGCCCCGGCCGGTCTGCCAGGCGCCGGATAAGTAGCTGGCTAACTGCTGCATTGCGAATCTCCAATGTGTTACGTGAAATCTTTATAAATAGTTATTTTCTGAATCATAAAATGCAAGTGACTATTTAATAATTTATTAACATTGTGATCGCGGGCGCGTCGTGCCTTGCCGCAGTCTGCCGGTGTTTTCGCGGTGTGGCGGATGTTTTTTGCTGTAACCATCACAAAAAACACAAACAAAATTTGTGGTTTTATTTAACCTGAGTGTAACTTTTATAAAACAATGTGATTCACAAATGTTTGTTTGTTGAATTTATCGGAATCATAAAGGTGATGACGTGACAGAAGAACAACGCTTTGACCAGCGCATCGCGCAGGATACGGCCATCGAACCCCAGGACTGGATGCCGGATGCCTACCGTAAAACGCTGATCCGTCAGATTGGCCAGCATGCGCACTCCGAAATTGTCGGCATGCTGCCGGAAGGAAACTGGATTACCCGTGCGCCAACCCTGCGTCGGAAAGCGATTCTGCTGGCAAAGGTGCAGGATGAAGCCGGGCACGGTCTGTACCTCTATAGCGCGGCGGAAACGCTCGGCTGCGCCCGGGAAGACCTGTATCAGAAGATGCTAGATGGCCAGATGAAGTACTCCTCAATCTTTAACTACCCGACGCTGAGCTGGGCGGATATCGGCGTGATCGGCTGGCTGGTCGACGGCGCCGCTATCGTCAACCAGGTGGCGTTGTGCCGGACCTCCTACGGGCCGTATGCCCGGGCGATGGTCAAAATTTGCAAAGAAGAGAGCTTTCACCAGCGTCAGGGATTTGAAGCCTGCATGGCGCTGGCCCAGGGGAGCGAAGCCCAGAGGCAGATGTTGCAGGATGCGATTAACCGCTTCTGGTGGCCGGCCCTGATGATGTTTGGCCCGAGCGACGACAGCTCGCCGAACAGCGCGCGCAGCATGGCGTGGAAAATCAAACTGCACTCTAACGATGAACTGCGTCAGCGCTTTGTCGATAACACTGTCCCGCAGGTCGCCATCCTCGGTATGACCGTACCCGATGCGGATTTGCAGCTGGATGAAGCAACCGGTCACTACCGCTTTGGCGAAATCAACTGGCAGGAACTGAATGACGTGATTAACGGGCGCGGTATCTGTAACCACGAACGCCTGGCCGCCAAGCGTAAAGCCTGGGAAGAAGGGGCATGGGTGCGGGAAGCCGCGCTGGCGCATGCCCAAAAACAACACCCCCGCGACGCGGCATAAGGAGAAGCATGATGAGCAACGTGTACTGGCCGTTATATGAAGTTTTTGTTCGCAGCAAACAGGGATTATCCCATCGTCACGTCGGCAGCCTGCATGCCGCAGATGACCAGATGGCGTTGGAAAATGCCCGCGATGTGTATACCCGTCGCAGCGAAGGCTGCTCCCTGTGGGTGGTGAAAGCCAGCCAGATCATTGCATCCCAACCAGATGAGCGCGGTGAATTTTTTGACCCGGCGGAGAGCAAAGTCTATCGCCATCCCACTTTCTACAACGTGCCAGACGGCATGGAACATATGTGAGGCAACGATGAACAATCTGAATCCCGTTGCAACCTATGCGCTGCGTCTTGGCGATAACGGCCTGGTGCTGGCCCAGCGCTTAGGCGCGTGGTGCGGTCATGCGCCGGAGCTGGAAATTGACCTGGCGCTGGCTAATATCGGCCTCGACCTGCTGGGCCAGGCGCGTAACTTCCTCAGCTATGCGGCAGAGCTTATGGGGAGCGGCGATGAAGACACCCTGGCCTATGGCCGGGATGAACGTCAGTACGGCAATTTACTGCTGGTGGAACAACCGAACGGCAACTTTGCCGACACGATTGCCCGCCAGTTCTTTATGGATGCCTGGCACGTGGCGCTGTTTACCCGCCTGGCCAACAGCCGCGATGCCCAAATTGCTGCCATTGCCGCCAAGGGACTGAAAGAAGTGCGCTATCACCTGCGCTTCAGCCGCGGCTGGCTGGAACGTCTGGGCAATGGCACCGCGCTCTCGGCGCAGAAAATGCAGCAGGCGGTTGATGGCCTGTGGCGCTTTACCGGGGAATTATTCCTCGTCGATGCGCTGGAAAGCGCCCTCATTGAACAGGGAATCGCCGTTGACCCGCGTGACCTGCAGGCGGAGTGGCAGAGCACGGTTCACACCGCGCTGCTCGACGCCGGGCTCCAGATTCCGCAAGAGGCGGCGTTTCGCCACGGCGGAAAACAGGGGCTGCACAGTGAACATCTCGGGCCGTTGCTGGCGGAAATGCAGTATCTGCAACGCGCTTATCCCGGTCAGCAGTGGTAACAGGAGGTGGCTATGCAACGTCTCGCCGATATCGCTCCCGCAGAAGTCCACGCTATCTGGGCGCTGTTAAGTGAAATCCCCGATCCGGAAGTGCCGGTGCTGACCATTACCGACCTTGGCATGGTGCGCAGCGTTGCAGCACACGGCGAAGGCTGGGTGATCGGCTTTACCCCGACCTACTCGGGCTGCCCGGCGACGGAACATCTGCTGGGGGAAATTCGCTCGATGATGACTCGCCACGGCTATACGCCGGTGCATATTGTCCTCCAGCTTGACCCGCCGTGGACCACCGACTGGATGAACCAGGACGCCCGTGAGCGCCTGCGTCAGTACGGCATAAGCCCGCCGCAGGGGCACGCCTGTCATGCCGGACTGGCACAAGAGGTGGTTTGCCCGCGCTGCGGCAGCGTACATACCGCGCCGATCAGTGAATTCGGTTCGACGGCCTGCAAAGCGCTTTACCGCTGCGACAGCTGCCGCGAACCCTTTGATTACTTTAAATGTATTTGAGGTTGCCATGACGACGTTTCATTCGCTTACCGTCGCGAAAGTGGAGCCGGAAACCCGCGATGCGGTGACCATTACCTTTGCGATTCCCGACGCGCTGCAGGCGGAGTATGCCTTCCGTCCGGGCCAGCACCTGACCGTAAAAGCCCGCCTTGGTGGGGAAGAGCTTCGCCGCTGCTACTCCATCTGCCGCAGTCGCTCACCGGCGGAAATCAGCGTGGCGGTCAAAGCCATCGACGGCGGACGATTCTCCCGCTATGCGCAGAGCGATATCTGCCAGGGGATGGTGCTGGAGGTGATGGTTCCACAGGGGCATTTCGGCTACCAGCCGCAGGCCGGGCGCGAGGCTGACTACCTGGCGATTGCCGCCGGCTCCGGGATCACGCCGATGATGGCGATAATTGGCGCGACGCTTGCCACCGAAGCGGATAGTCGCTTCACCCTGATCTATGGGAACCGCAGCAGCAGCAGCATGATGTTTCGCCAGGCGCTGGCGGATTTAAAAGATCGCTATCCGCAGCGGCTACAGGTCGTTCATCTGTTCAGCCAGGAGTCGATGGACAGCGATTTGCTCCAGGGGCGTATTGACGGCGAGAAACTGCACGCTCTTTCCGCAAAATTGCTGGATTTCAGCCGCTACGATGAGGCCTTTATCTGCGGTCCGACGGTGATGATGGATGAGGCTGAAGCGGCGCTGCGTGCGCTGGGGATGGCGGAAAACCGTATTCATCTCGAACGGTTTAATACGCCAGGAAGCAGCGTTAAACGCGCGACAGGCGTACAGGCGGAAGGCCGCACCGTTACGATTCGTCAGGACGGCCGCGACCGGCAGATTGCCCTGAACGCGGATGACGACAGCATTCTGGATGCGGCCCTGCGCCAGGGGGCGGATTTACCCTTCGCCTGTAAAGGCGGCGTCTGTGCGACCTGTAAA
Source organism: Klebsiella sp. I138 (assembly GCF_051131765.1). Taxonomy (NCBI): domain Bacteria; kingdom Pseudomonadati; phylum Pseudomonadota; class Gammaproteobacteria; order Enterobacterales; family Enterobacteriaceae; genus Klebsiella; species Klebsiella sp. I138. Next base: position 1,654,745 of record NZ_CP180447.1, on the reverse strand, counting down.
TGTAAAGTGCTGCGTGGGGAAGTGGCGATGGCGGCCAACTATAGCCTGGAAGCGGAAGAGCTGGCTGCCGGATATGTCCTGAGCTGCCAGGCGCTGCCGACCAGCGGCGATGTGGTGGTCGATTTTGACGCAAGGGGAATGGCATGAGCGATCTGCTGATAGCCCGCCACGAACGCGTTCTGCAACTGACCCTGAATCGCCCGCAGGCGCGCAACGCTTTAAATAACGCGCTGCTGGCGCAGATTGCCGATGCACTGGACGCGGCGGCGGCTGACCCGACCATCAATGCCTGTGTGATCGGCGGCAGCAGTCGTTTTTTTGCCGCCGGGGCCGACCTGAACGAAATGGCGGAAAAAGACTTGCCTGCCACGATGGACGATATTCGTCCGCGACTGTGGGCGCGCATTGATGCCTTTCCGAAACCGCTGATTGCGGCTGTTAACGGCTATGCCCTCGGGGCCGGCTGTGAACTGGCGCTGCTGTGCGACCTGGTGGTGGCGGGGGATAACGCGCGCTTCGGCCTGCCGGAAATCACTCTCGGGATTATGCCCGGCGCCGGAGGCACCCAGCGCCTGATCCGTAGCGTCGGGAAAGCGCTGGCCAGCCGCATGGTGCTGAGCGGCGAAAGTATTGATGCACAGCGGGCGCAACAGGCCGGCCTGGTCAGTGAAATCACGCCGGCACCGTTAACCAACGAATATGCCCTGAAGCTGGCGGCGACTATCGCCCGTCACTCGCCGCTGGCGCTGCGTGCGGCGAAACAGTCTCTGCGCCAGGCGCAGGAAGTGAGCCTTCAGGCAGGACTACAGCAGGAGCGCCAGCTGTTTACGCTGCTGAGCGCCACCGACGACCGCCGGGAAGGTATTGCCGCCTTCTTACAAAAACGAACCCCGGAATTTAAAGGACGCTAATCGTGGACGCTTTTATTCTCAGCGAAGTAGAACAGGGTGTGATGACGATTACCCTTAACCGCCCGGATCGTCTTAACAGTTTTAACGACCTTATGCATCAACAGCTGGCGGCGTGTCTGACCCAGGCCGAGCGCGATGAGAACGTGCGCTGCCTGCTGATTACCGGTGCCGGACGCGGTTTTTGCGCCGGTCAGGATTTGAACGACCGCAACGTGGACCCCAGCGGCCCGGCGCCGGATCTCGGCCTGTCCGTTGAACGTTTCTATAACCCGCTGGTGCGCCGCCTGGCGGCGCTGCCAAAGCCGGTCATTGCGGCGGTGAACGGCGTGGCGGCCGGTGCGGGTGCCACCCTGGCTCTGGGCTGCGACATTGTTCTCGCGGCCCGCTCGGCGAACTTTGTGATGGCCTTCAGCAAACTCGGGCTGGTGCCGGACTGCGGCGGCAGCTGGTTCCTGCCGCGGGTGGCCGGGCGCGCCAGGGCAATGGGGCTGGCGCTGCTGGGTGAAAAGCTCAGCGCCGAACAAGCCGCGCAGTGGGGGATGATCTGGCAACTGGTGGAGGACGCTGAACTGGCCGACACCAGTCGTCAACTGGCTCGCCATCTGGCGGCACAGCCTACCTTTGGTCTTGGGCTTATTAAGAAAGCGCTGCTGGCATCGGAAACTAACGGCCTCGATGCGCAGCTGGATCTTGAACGTGATTACCAGCGTCTGGCCGGACGTAGCGATGACTACCGGGAAGGCGTCAGCGCTTTCCTTGCGAAGCGTCCTCCACAGTTCAGCGGGAAATAAACATGAGCCAAACACAACAGACCGTCGCCGTGATCGGCGCTGGCACGATGGGGGCCGGTATTGCCGAAGTTGCTGCCGCAGCCGGACACCCGGTTCTGCTCTACGATATTGCCACCGAGGCGTTAACCCGTGCGGTTGACGGTATTGGTCAGCGTCTTGCCGCCCGCGTGGCGCGTGGCAAGCTGGCTGCGGACCACGCGGCTGCGCTGACCGCCCGGATTGTGCCGGTAACCGAGCTTTCCGCGCTGTCCGAGGCCTGGTTGGTTATCGAAGCAGCCTCTGAGCGCCCGGACGTCAAAAAAGCGCTTTTCAGCCAGCTGGCGACGATCTGCTCTCCGTCAACGCTGCTGACCAGCAATACCTCTTCAATTTCGATCACCGCCATTGCCGCTGACGTGAAGCATCCCGAACGTGTGGCCGGACTGCACTTCTTTAACCCCGCGCCGGTGATGAAGCTGGTCGAGGTAGTGAGCGGTCTGGCGACCTCGCCGGAAGTGGTCGAACAGCTATGCCAGTGCGTAACCGCATGGGGAAAACAACCGGTACGCTGCCGCTCGACGCCGGGCTTTATCGTCAACCGTGTGGCGCGACCGTTTTATGCCGAGGCGTGGCGAGCGCTGGAAGAACAGGTGGCACCCCCGGCAGTGATTGATGCCGCGCTGCGTGACGGAGGGGGGTTCCCGATGGGGCCGCTGGCGCTGACTGACCTGATTGGCCAGGACGTCAATTTCGCCGTGACCTGTTCGGTTTTTAACGCGTTCTGGCAGGACCGGCGTTTTCTGCCGTCGCTGGTACAGCAGGAGCTGGCGTTGGCCGGGCGACTGGGTAAGAAGAGCGGACAGGGCGTCTATCGCTGGCCTGTCGAGGCGACATCTGACCCGGCGCTGGACCTCGTGGCTGAAGCGTGCGGAGCGAAAAACGTTCGCACAAAATGTGACAGTGTCACTGGCGTGGTGGTAATTGAACTGGACGACGTCCGGCTGCTTGAAACGGCTGGCGAAACCGCCCAGGCGCTGAGCGTGCAGTATGGCTGTCCGGTCGTGGTGTACGACTATTGTGCCGGCGACACCGTGGTTCTGGCGTCAGCGGCAACGAACCCGGCGTCGGCGACCGACAAAGCGGTGCGCTATTTCCAGCAGCAGGGCAAAAAAGTGCTGCTGATTGCCGATTATCCCGGCCTGCTGGTCTGGCGGACTCTCGCCATGCTGATTAATGAAGCGCTGGATGCGGTGCAAAAAGGTGTCGCCACTGCAGCGGACATCGATACCGCCATGCGTCTTGGTGTCAACTACCCGCACGGCCCGCTGGCGTGGGGCGAATCTCTGGGCTGGCAGCGCGTACTGCGCCTGCTGGAAAACCTGCAACAGCACTATGGCGAAGAGCGCTATCGCCCCGGTTCCTTACTGCGCCAGAAGGCGCTGGTGGAGAAACGTAATGAGCAATGATGCCTGGCGCAACGCGCGCGTGATGTACGAAAACGACACCTGTGCCAGAACCCTCGGCATCGAGATTATCGAGATGGATGACGGCTATGCGCAGATGAGTATGACCGTGTCGCCCACAATGCTCAACGGCCACCAGACCTGTCACGGTGGGCAGCTGTTTTCACTGGCTGATACCGCGTTTGCCTACGCCTGCAACAGCCAGGGGCTGGCGGCGGTGGCCTCTGCCGCCAGCATCGACTTCCTGCGTCCGGCCTTTGCCGGCGATCGCCTGGTCGCCACGGCGCGGGTGAAACAGCAGGGAAAACTGACCGGCGTCTATGACATTGAAATCGTTAACCAACAACAAAAAATTGTGGCCCTGTTTCGCGGTAAATCGCACCGCATCGGCGGCACAATAACGGGAGAAGTGTGATGCGCGACGCCTTTATCTGTGATGGGATTCGTACGCCGATTGGCCGTTACGGCGGGGCGCTTGCCGGCGTCCGCGCCGATGATTTGGCCGCCATTCCGCTGCGCGAATTGTTAAGCCGCAATCCAGGGCTGGATCCCGCGTGTATTGATGACGTCATTTTCGGCTGCGCGAACCAGGCCGGGGAAGATAACCGTAACGTAGCGCATATGGCGACCCTGCTGGCAGGGTATCCACAGACGGTCTCCGGCACCACCATCAACCGCCTGTGCGGTTCCGGCCTGGACGCGATTGGCTTTGCCGCTCGCGCCATCAAAGCCGGTGACGCGGACCTGATGATCGCCGGTGGCGTAGAGTCTATGTCGCGGGCGCCGTTTGTGATGGGTAAGGCCAGCGCGCCGTTCCAGCGTCAGGCGGAGCTGTTTGATACCACTATCGGCTGGCGTTTTGTGAACCCGCTCATGCAGCAACAATTTGGCACTGACAGCATGCCGGAAACGGCAGAGAATGTAGCTGAATTGTTAAACATCAGCCGGGCCGATCAGGATGCTTTCGCCTTGCGCAGCCAGCAGTTGACGGCAAAAGCGCAGCGGGAGGGGATTCTGGCGCAGGAAATCGTGCCGGTTCAAATTATTGGAAAGAAAGGCGCGGTAAGCGCGGTTCGCGACGATGAACATCCGCGTGCGGATACCACGCTTGAACAGCTGGCCGGGTTAAAAACGCCGTTCCGGAAAGGTGGGGTGGTGACCGCAGGCAACGCCTCCGGGGTCAACGATGGCGCCGCCGCGCTGATTATCGCCAGCGAGCAGCAGGCGCGCGCCCAGGGGTTAACCCCGCGAGCGCGAATTGTGGCGATGGCCACCGCGGGCGTAGAACCAAAGTTTATGGGGCTGGGGCCGGTTCCGGCGGTGCGTAAAGTGCTGGAGCGCGCGGGTCTGAATATCAACGACATGGATGTTATCGAACTGAACGAAGCGTTCGCCGCCCAGGCGTTGGGCGTGCTCAGGCAGTTGGGCCTGGCGGACGATGCGGCGCATGTTAACCCCAACGGTGGCGCGATTGCTTTAGGCCATCCCCTGGGAATGAGCGGTGCGCGGCTGGCGCTGAGCGCCAGTCTGGAGCTGCAGCGACGGAACGGGCGCTATGCGCTGTGTACGATGTGTATTGGCGTGGGTCAGGGCATTGCCATGATCCTTGAGCGTGTGTGAGCGAATTTACCTGCGAGTACCCTAAAATGATAACTAATACAAAATTAGATCCGATTGAAACCGCTTCTCGTGACGAATTACAAGCCTTGCAGACCCAGCGCCTGAAATGGACGCTGAAGCATGCCTATGACAATGTGCCCATGTACCGCCGCAAATTTGATGCCGCGGGCGTCCACCCTGATGATTTTCATGAACTGAGCGACCTGAGCAAGTTCCCGTGCACCACCAAACAGGATCTGCGCGATAACTATCCGTTTGATACTTTTGCGGTACCGATGGAGCAAATCGTACGTATTCACGCCTCCTCGGGCACCACCGGTAAGCCAACGGTAGTGGGCTATACGCAAAATGATATCGACACCTGGGCCAATATTGTTGCCCGCTCCCTGCGCGCGGCGGGCGGTACGGCCAAAGACAAAATCCACGTCGCCTACGGCTATGGCCTGTTTACCGGCGGTCTCGGCGCCCATTACGGTGCAGAGCGTCTGGGGGCCACGGTCATTCCGATGTCCGGCGGTCAGACGGAAAAGCAGGCTCAGCTGATCCGCGATTTTCAGCCGGATATGATCATGGTGACGCCTTCTTATTGCCTGAATCTGATAGAAGAGCTTGAGCGCCAGATGGGCGGTGATGCCAGCGGCTGCTCGCTGCGGGTCGGTGTCTTCGGCGCTGAGCCGTGGACGCTGGCGATGCGGGCGGAGATTGAGCGTCGCCTGGGCATCTCTGCTCTGGATATTTACGGCCTGTCGGAAGTGATGGGGCCGGGGGTGGCGATGGAGTGTCTGGAAACCGCCGACGGCCCGACCATCTGGGAAGACCATTTCTTCCCGGAAGTGGTTAACCCGAACGACGGCACGCCGCTGGCGGATGGCGAACACGGCGAACTGCTGTTTACTACCCTGACCAAAGAGGCGCTGCCGGTGATTCGCTACCGTACCCGCGATCTGACTCGTCTGCTGCCAGGCACCGCGCGGACCATGCGCCGGATGGATCGCATCAGCGGTCGCAGCGACGACATGCTGATTATTCGCGGAGTGAACGTCTTCCCGTCGCAGCTGGAAGAAGAGATCCTTAAAGTCGAACATCTGTCGCCGCACTATCAGTTGGAAGTCAATCGTCGCGGCCATCTTGATTCACTCTCGGTACGCGTTGAGCTGAAAGAGAGCAGCTTATCGCTAAGCCATGAGCAGCGCTGCCAGATTTGCCATCAGCTGCGTCACCGTATTAAGTCGATGGTGGGGATCTCAACCGATATCAGCATCGTCAACTGCGGCAGTATTCCTCGCTCTGAAGGTAAGGCCTGCCGCGTCTCGGACCTGCGCAAAATTATCGTCAGCGGTTAATTTTTTCCCCGGCTTGCGGCGTCAATATTGTCGTCTGCATGCCGGTGGATACCCGGTGGCGCTTGCTGACCGGGCTACGGGTTGACAGCTGTCTGCATACCGGTAGCCCGGACAGGTGCGCGGCATCGCCTGCGGGAATTCCTGTGCTATGATTCGAAAAGGACAAAAACAACAACAGAATGAATCAGATGAGTAAGCTTGACACCTTTATTCAACAGGCCGTCGAGGCGATGCCGATAAGCGGCACTTCGCTGATTGCCTCGCTGTACGGGGATTCACTACTGCAACGCGGCGGGGAGGTCTGGCTCGGCAGCGTGGCCGCACTGCTGGAAGGCCTCGGGTTTGGCGAACGCTTCGTGCGCACGGCGCTGTTCCGACTGAACAAAGAAGAGTGGCTGGACGTGGTACGTATCGGCCGGCGCAGTTTCTATCGATTGAGTGACAAAGGACTGCGTCTCACGCGGCGGGCGGAGCATAAAATTTACCGTGCCAGCGCGCCGGAGTGGGACGGGACCTGGCTGCTGCTGCTCTCGGAGGGGCTGGAGAAAAACCAGCTCACGGAAGTGAAAAAACAGCTGTTGTGGCAAGGCTTTGGTGCTCTGGCGCCCAGTCTGCTGGCCTCGCCGTCGCAAAAAATGGCCGATGTGCAGTCGCTCCTGCACGAAGCGGGCGTGGCGGAAAACGTGATCTGTTTTGAAGCGCATTCGCCATTAGCCCTGTCCCAGGCGGCACTGCGCGCTCGCGTTGAGGAGTGCTGGCATTTGACCGAACAGAACGCAATGTATGAGACCTTTATTGCGCTGTTTCGCCCGCTGCTGCCGCTGCTGCGTGATGCCGATGTCGACGAGCTAACGCCGGCGCGCAGCTTCCAGATCCAACTCCTGCTGATCCATTTCTATCGCCGGGTGGTGCTGAAAGATCCGCTGCTGCCGGAGGCGTTATTACCGGCGCACTGGGCCGGGCAAACTGCGCGTCAGCTGTGTATCAATATTTATCAGCGGGTCGCGCCGGGCGCGTTGACCTTCGTCGGTGAGAAAGGGGAAAGCTCGGTGGGGGAACTCCCCGCGCCGGGGCCGCTCTATTATCAGCGCTTTGGCGGTCTGCCGGGCGCCTAAGGAGGCTTGATGCCGATTTATCAGATTGACGGTATGACCCCCGTTGTGCCGGATGAAAGCTATGTGCATCCCACGGCGGTGCTGATTGGCGATGTGATCCTCGGGAAAGGCGTGTACGTCGGCCCGAATGCCAGCCTGCGCGGCGATTTTGGGCGCATTGTGGTCAAAGACGGGGCCAACATTCAGGATAACTGTGTAATGCACGGTTTCCCCGGTCAGGATACGGTGGTGGAAGAGGACGGGCATATCGGCCACGGGGCGATTCTTCACGGCTGCGTCATTGGCCGCAATGCGCTGGTGGGGATGAGCGCGGTGATTATCGACGGGGCGACCATCGGGGAAAACAGCATTGTTGGCGCGTCGGCGTTTGTCAAAGCCAAAGCAGAAATGCCGGCGAACCACCTGATTGTCGGCAGTCCGGCCAAAGCGATTCGCACCTTAAGCGAGCAGGAGATCGCGTGGAAAAAGCAGGGAACGCGGGAGTATCAGGTGCTGGTTGAACGCTGCCAGCAGACGCTGCATCAGGTGGAGCCGTTAAAACAGGCGGAGCCAGACCGTAAGCGCCTTGAGTTTGATGAAAGTCTGCGGCCTAAATCATCATACTGAGCGATAGCCCTCCGGCATGGAGGGCCTAATATTTAGCCAGCTCCCGAAAGAGCGCCGGGTTCGCCTGAATAGCCGCCAGCACTTTTGCCGCCAGCCCCGTTGGGTTGCGTCGTCTGGACTCCCAGCTTTTTATGGTATCCACGCTGGTTCCCAGCGCGTGCGCCATTTCCGCCTGCGAAACGTTCAGCTGCGCTCGAATAGTTTTCACGTCAGCAATCTCATAGCGAGTCACGCGGGCTGAGGCTTTATCGCCATTTTTGATATCAATAGCTTCTTTGAGAGACGTTTGAAGCTCATCAAAAAAACGCATATCACACCTCATTTTCAGTCGTTTTGCTGGTTTTTTGAGCTGCACTTTTTCAGCATCGGTCAGGTTATCTTTGGTGCTTTTCGGGTAGGCCAAAACCAGATAGATAATTTCAGCGGTTGCGAGGAAATACATACCCCTCGCGCTGCCGCTTTTCTCCTGAGAGCCAGTTGCCATCCTGATTTTCCGTCGCTCACCCGTATTCTGGATGATATCCCCGGCATCCGGGTTGCCTGTAAGTTCTTTCTGCAACATCCGAAGCCCATCGTCAGTAGTAGTAAGCTGTTATATCGGCCGGGTAAACAGTGGCGTTTCGATAAACTCAATCGCACAGCACATGAGCATGCTCCTTATTAAGGTACTATGTACACTTTTGTGTATACATAGTACCGATCCATGATTTTACGGCAATCTGTCGGGTGGTCGGAAACGGGTTGCCTTAAGCCGCGAGCGCTATCGTATAGGCTGAATGAATTTTTGGCGGAATGGACTACTGATTTTACGAGGTGTCTCGTAACGTGGGGATGGGGAGAAAAAAGACTCCCACCGGGCGGTGGGAGTTAACTCTTATGCTGCAACGACGCTGTCGATGGCCGCTTTGGCATCGGACTGTGCTTTGGCAGCGACTTCCGGGCCGTAAGCAATGCCTTCGGCGAAGACAAAGTTCACGTCGGTGATACCGATAAAGCCAAGGAAGGTAGACAGGTACGGCGTGACCAGGTCAGTCGGGGTATCTTTATGGATACCGCCACGGCTGGTCAGAACCACCGCACGTTTACCGGTGACCAGACCTTCTGGTCCTTTTTCGGTGTAGCGGAAGGTCACACCGGCGCGAGCCACCAGGTCGAAGTAGTTTTTCAGCTGGGTCGGGATGTTGAAGTTATACATCGGCGCCGCAATCACAATGACGTCATTCGCTTTCAGTTCGGCAATCAGCTCGTCAGACAGCGTCAGCGCTTCCTGCTGGCGCGGAGTCAGCGGGGTATCGCTCGGACGCAGTGCACCCACCAGTTCACCATCCAGTACTGGAATCGGATTGGCTGCCAGGTCACGTACGGTGATAACATCTTCAGCGTGCTGTTCGCGCCATTGTTCAACAAAATAGTCGGACAGCTGACCGGATTGTGAGTACCCTGCCAGAATACTGGATTTCAGTACTAATACTTTGCTCATGGGTGTTTCCTTATATGAGATTGACGGGTCGATGCCCTGGTGCTTGTTGACACTGTATTCACAATCATGCCACAGAGAAAGCGCAATAAATCGAACCCTATGTTCGATTTTTTTGAACAAGGCATGAGAATCGCGGATGTGGTAATATACAGCAATACATCAAAAGAGATTTTTCCCGGCAGTGCGCTGCCCGATAACGCTATGACAGAACAACAAAAGTTCACCTTCTCTCAGCTATTCCAACAGCTTGACGGCCTGATGCTGCGTGATAAGTCACGCTTCTCTCGTCGCCTGCACGGCGTGAAGAAGGTTAAAAATCCTGAAGCCCAACAGGCCATTCTTCAGGGGATGGCGCAAGAGATTGAACAAGCCGCAGGGAGAGTCCTGCTGCGCGAAGCATCGCGTCCGGCGATTACCTACCCGGAAAACCTGCCGGTAAGCCAGAAGAAAGACGAGATTTTGCAGGCGGTGCGCGACCATCAGGTGGTTATTGTGGCGGGGGAGACCGGCTCCGGTAAAACCACTCAGCTGCCAAAAATCTGCATGGAGCAGGGGCGCGGCGTCAAAGGCCTGATTGGCCATACGCAGCCGCGTCGTCTGGCGGCACGTACCGTGGCTAACCGCATTGCCGAAGAGCTGCAAAGCGAGCCGGGTGGCTGCATCGGCTATAAAGTCCGTTTCAGCGACCACGTCAGCGACAACACGATGGTGAAGCTGATGACCGACGGTATTCTGCTGGCGGAAATCCAGCAGGATCGGCTGCTGATGCAGTACGACACCATTATCATCGATGAAGCGCACGAACGTAGTCTGAATATCGACTTCCTGCTCGGCTACCTGCGCGAGCTGCTACCGCGTCGCCCGGACCTGAAGATTATCATCACCTCGGCAACCATCGACCCGGAACGATTCTCGCGCCACTTTAACAATGCGCCGATTATTGAAGTCTCCGGTCGTACCTATCCGGTGGAAGTTCGCTACCGGCCGATTGTCGAAGAGGCGGACGATACTGACCGCGATCAGCTGCAGGCGATTTTTGATGCGGTGGATGAGCTGGGGCGTGAAAGCCCGGGCGATATTCTGATCTTTATGAGCGGCGAGCGTGAAATTCGCGACACCGCCGATGCGCTCAATAAGCTTAACCTGCGCCATACCGAGGTGCTGCCACTGTATGCTCGCCTGTCGAACAGCGAGCAGAACCGCGTCTTCCAGTCCCACAGCGGGCGACGGATCGTGCTGGCGACCAACGTCGCCGAGACCTCGCTGACCGTGCCAGGCATCAAATACGTCATTGACCCCGGTACCGCGCGCATCAGCCGCTACAGCTTCCGTACCAAAGTGCAGCGCCTGCCGATAGAGCCGGTGTCGCAGGCCTCCGCCAACCAGCGTAAAGGCCGCTGTGGTCGTGTGTCAGAAGGGATCTGTATCCGTCTGTATTCCGAAGACGATTTCCTCTCGCGCCCGGAATTTACCGACCCGGAAATTCTGCGGACTAACCTGGCGTCGGTTATCTTGCAGATGACCGCTCTGGGGCTGGGCGATATCGCCGCCTTCCCGTTTGTTGAAGCGCCGGACAAGCGCAATATTCAGGACGGTGTGCGTCTGCTGGAAGAGCTGGGGGCCATCACGACCGACGAGCAGATGACCGCCTACAAGCTGACGCCGATGGGCCGTCAGCTCAGCCAGCTGCCGGTTGACCCGCGTCTGGCGCGCATGGTGCTGGAAGCGAAAAAACATGGCTGCGTGCGTGAAGCGATGATCATCACCTCGGCCCTGTCAATTCAGGACCCGCGTGAACGCCCGATGGACAAGCAGCAGGCCTCTGATGAGAAACATCGCCGCTTCCACGATAAAGAGTCTGACTTCCTGGCGTTTGTGAATCTGTGGAACTACCTCGGTGAGCAGCAAAAGGCGCTTTCCTCGAACCAGTTCCGTCGCCAGTGCCGCACCGATTTCCTCAACTATTTGCGGGTGCGCGAATGGCAGGATATCTATACCCAGCTGCGCCAGGTGGTGAAAGAGCTGGGTCTGCCGATTAACAGCGAGCCGGCGGAGTATCGTGAAATCCATACCGCGCTGCTGACCGGTCTGCTGTCGCATATCGGGATGAAAGATAACGATAAGCAGGAGTTTACCGGGGCGCGCAATGCGCGTTTCTCTATCTTCCCGGGATCCGGTTTGTTCAAGAAGCCGCCAAAGTGGACGATGGTCGCCGAACTGGTGGAAACCAGCCGCCTGTGGGGACGTATCGCCGCGCGCATCGACCCGGAATGGGTCGAACCGGTGGCGCAGCATCTGATTAAACGGTCATACAGCGAGCCGCACTGGGAGCGGGCGCAGGGTGCGGTGATGGCGACGGAAAAAGTGACCGTTTACGGTCTGCCTATCGTCGCCGCCCGTAAAGTGAACTACAGCCAGATTGACCCGGCGCTGTGTCGCGAGTTGTTTATTCGTCACGCGCTGGTGGAGGGTGACTGGCAGACGCGTCACGCTTTCTTCCGCGACAACCTCAAGCTGCGTGCGGAAATTGAAGAGCTGGAGCACAAGTCGCGCCGCCGCGATATTCTCGTCGATGACGACACGATGTTTGAGTTCTACGACCAGCGCATCAGCCACGACGTAATTTCCGCCCGCCACTTTGATCAGTGGTGGAAAGTGGCCAGCCGCGACACGCCGGATCTGCTCAACTTTGAAAAGAGCATGTTGATCAAAGAGGGCGCGGAACAGGTCAGCAAGCTGGACTATCCGAACTTCTGGCATCAGGGCAACCTCAAGCTGCGGCTGACCTATCAGTTTGAACCGGGTGCCGACGCCGATGGGGTCACGGTGCATATTCCGCTGCCGCTGCTCAATCAGGTGGAAGAGGCCGGGTTCGAGTGGCAGATCCCCGGCCTGCGCCGCGAGCTGATTATCGCGCTGATTAAATCATTGCCGAAGCCGGTGCGCCGCAACTTTGTACCGGCGCCGAACTACGCCGAGGCCTTTTTGGGCCGCGCTACGCCGCTGGAGCTGCCGCTGCTGGATTCCCTGGAGCGCGAGCTGCGACGGATGAGCGGCGTGACCATCGACCGCGATGCCTGGCAGTGGGATCAGGTGCCCGATCACCTGAAAATCACCTTCCGCGTCGTGGATGATAAGAATAAAAAGCTGGCGGAAGGGCGTTCACTGCAGGATTTAAAAGACGCGCTGAAAGGCAAAGTTCAGGAGACGCTTTCTGCCGTCGCCGACGATGGCATCGAGCAGAGCGGGCTGCATATCTGGAGTTTCGGCCAGCTGCCGGAGAGCTACGAGCAAAAGCGCGGTAACTATAAGGTCAAAGCCTGGCCGGCGCTGGTGGATGAACGTGACAGTGTCGCGATCAAACTGTTTGATAATCCGCTGGAGCAGCAGCAGGCGATGTGGCAGGGGCTGCGGCGACTGCTGCTGCTGAACATCCCGTCGCCGATTAAGTATCTGCACGAGAAGCTGCCGAATAAAGCCAAGCTGGGGCTCTATTTTAACCCGTATGGCAAGGTGCTGGATCTGATTGATGACTGTATCTCCTGCGGGGTGGATAAGCTTATCGATGAGGCGGGCGGCCCGGTGTGGAGCGAAGAGGCTTTCGCGAAGCTGCACGAGAAAGTGCGTGCCGAACTCAACGAGACGGTGGTGGAGATAGCCAAACAGGTCGAACAGATTCTGACAGCGGTGTTTAACATCAACAAGCGGCTGAAAGGGCGCGTGGACATGAGCATGGCGCTGGGGCTGTCGGATATTAAAGCGCAGATGGGCGGGCTGGTTTATCGCGGCTTCGTCACTGGCAACGGTTTCCGTCGGCTGGGCGATACCCTGCGTTATCTTCAGGCGATAGAAAAGCGGCTGGAGAAAATGGCTATCGACCCGCACCGTGACCGGGCGCAGATGTTGAAAGTGGAGAGCATCCAGCAGGCCTGGCAACAGTGGCTGAATAAGCTGCCGCCGGGGCGTCGTGGTGATGCGGATGTACAGGAGATCCGCTGGATGATTGAAGAGCTGCGCGTCAGCTTCTTTGCCCAGCAGCTCGGGACGCCGTACCCGATTTCCGATAAGCGGGTGCTGCAGGCAATGGAGCAAATCGTCGCGTAAGCGATGCCAGAAACCGACGAGCCTTCCCCGGTGGCGCTGCGCTAACCGGGCTACGGGATTGAGTGTGGTGATGTCCTGTAGCCCGACCGGTGTGAAGCACCGCCTCCGGGAGAGGGTTAAAACGGATTATGCATTCACCCACGCGAGGGTGAATCCGTCCCAACCTTTGCTGCCTACCGTTTGCAGCGCGGTGACCGTCAGGCGCGGATCGCTGGCCATCATGTCAATAAAACGTCGCACCCCCTGCACGCGATCGTCGTCGCTGTGCGGGTTCACCACTTCGCCGTCGCGGACCACGTTATCACCAATAATCAATGTTCCCGGTCGGGAATAATGTAATGCCCAACGCAGATAATCCGGATTACTGGGTTTGTCGGCATCGATAAAAATCACATCAAAAGGCGGATGCTCCCCGAGCGACGCCAGGGTGTGCAGCGCCGGGCCTTCCCGCAGCGTAACAAGGTTATCGACCCCCGCCAGTCGCAGGTTTTCCCGCGCCACCGCCGCATGGTGCGGGTCGGCTTCCAGGGTCAGCAGCTCGCCATCTTCCGGCAGCTCGCGGGCCATCCAGATCGTGCTGTAGCCCCCAAGCGTACCGATTTCCAGCACCCGCCGCGCCCGTACCATGCGCACCAACAGTGCCAGGAACTGTCCCTGATTGGCGGCAACGTCGAAGGCGGGCAGCCCGGCACGCTGGTTATTCTCAAGCACCTGCGTGAGCAGCGGATCATCGGGAATTAAAGCATCAACAAGATACCTGTCTACGGCAGACCATTTTTGTTGCATAAGCGATTTCCTGCATTACGTCCCTGATGAGTCAGACCAGCCACCTCCCAGTGCCCGGTACAAATCCACCTGCGCCAACAGCAGGTTGTTCTTCACCTGCACAACGCTAATCTGCGTAGCGAACAGCGTGCGCTGGGCGTCCAGTACGTCAAGATATGAGGAATAGCCGTTGCGGTAGCGATTCTGCGCGATGCGTAAGGTTTCCTGCGCGACCTCCTGTTGGCTGAGTAATTCGGTTAACTGCTCGTCATAGCGGGTGATGGCATCAAGGCTGTCATTCACTTCCCGAAACGCGCCGCGCACCGTTTTCTCATAACCGTACAGCGCCTGGTTGCGCTGCGCCATCGAAACATCCACCTGCGCATTCAGCGCCTGCCGGTTGAGCAGCGGGGCGAGAATACTCCCGCCGAAGCTCCAGAGCCGGAGCGGGTTATCGAGCAGGTCCGGCAGCGTCCGGTCCTGCAGGCTCCCGGTGGCAGTTAAGTTGATTGACGGCAGCAGCTGCGCCTGCGATGAGGCGAGCGTGGCATCGGCGGCAATCAGCTGTCGCTGGGCCTGGACAACATCCGGGCGACGGTTAAGTAGCGTAGACGGCAGCTGCGATGGCAGGACGAGGGGCGTCAGTTGGGCGAACGCTTGTCGCTTAATACTGCCTGGGTTGCTGCCGATCAGCACGCTCAGCGCATTCTCCTGCTGAGCAATCTGATGCTGTAGCGGCGGGATCTGCGAACGTGTCGAACGCAGTTCCGAGTCGGCCTGCATCAGCTCCAGACGCGACGTATAGCCGGTCTCAAACTGGCGTTTGGCCAGGTTATACGCGTCTTCGCGTGATTTTAGCGTCTGCTGCGTTACCCGCAGCTGATCGTCCAGCGATAGCAGCGTCAGATATCCCACGGCCACCGAGGTCGCGACGGTGAGATTGGCCGCCGCCGCAGCGGCTTTTTGCGCCTCCAGGCTCGCCTGTGCTGCGCTGGCTGCGCTGCGGTTAGCCCCCCAGAGATCCACATCATAGCTGGCGGTTAATCCGCCTTTGTAGACCGTACTGTGCGCAGGCAGCCCGGTTGCCGCAGACTGCGCCCGCGCGCGGGTTCCGGTCAACCCGGCATCCAGCGACGGAAACAGCGCGCTGTCGACGGCATAGGCCCGGGCCTGATACTCGTTGATCCGTTCGCGGGCGATCAGGACATCGCTGTTGTAGCGCAGCGCCTGGTCAACATACTGGTTAAGCTGGCTGTCGTGAAAGTTGCGCCACCACACGCCTTCAACCGGGCTGGCCGGCCCGATAGCGGCGCGCCAGGCGTCCGGGATCTGTAATGATGGCTCGGCACGCTGAACGTCTGCCGACTGACAGCCGGCCAGAGTGAGAGCCAGCGCAAGGGTGAGCGGGCGAATCATGGCTGCGTTCCCTCACGCGTATTAATAGTGACCTGCACCGACATCCCAGGACGTAGCCGGGTGCTGTTTTTCTGCCCCTCATTCACCGCGATACGCACCGGAATTCGCTGCGCGATTTTGACGAAGTTACCGGTGGCGTTATCCGGGGAAATGGCGCTGAATTCAACCCCGGTCGCCGGGGAGATGCTCTGGACGGTGCCGTTGAAGGTTTCACCGTTCAGCGCGTCAACGGTAAAGGTAGCGGCCTGGCCGATGCGAATTTGCGCCAGCTGAGTCTCTTTCACGTTGGCGATCACCCAGTGCTGCGGCGGCACCAGCGAGGTTAAGTGGGTACCGGCGCTGACGTAGGCACCGAGACGCACTGAAATCTGTCCGAGCTGGCCGGCGGTGGGCGCGACAATCCGGGTATTGTTCAGGTCGATCTCCGCCAGTTCCAGCGCGGCATGAGCGCTGGCAACATCGGCCTCCAGCGCATCGCGGTTAACGATAGTCGATTGCAGATCCTGGCGTGACATCTCCAGTGTCGCCTTCGCCTGTTCGATATCGGCGGTACCTTGCGCCGCGCTGGCCCTGGCCGAATCTCGTTCGCGAATGGATAACGAACCGTCGGCGGTTAAATCCTGGACGCGCTTTAAGTCCGCCTGGTTTTTCTGGTTCTGCGCACGGGCATTTTGCAGCGCCGCTTCATTGCGCTGAATGACCGCCTCGGCGCTTTTGCGCTGCTGAAGGTTGTTTTTTAGCGCCGCCTCTTTCATCGCCAGCGTCGCCTGCGCCTGATGAACGCGCTGTTTATAGATCCGGTCATCAATCTGGAACAGCACCTGTCCCGGCTTAACGGATTCGAAATCCTGCACGTTGACGGCAGTCACATAGCCACTGACCTGAGGGCTGATAAAGGTGGTCTGCCCGCGAACATAGGCGTTATCGGTAAACTGACTGTGCCGGGTAAACGGCGGCAGCTGCCAGGCGTATAAAATGACCAGTACGCCGATCAGCCCGATGGCGGCAGCGGTAAAAATGGATACTACGCGGATATTATTGCGGGTGTTGGCCTGTTGCCTGGCCGCATCCTGCTGACTCATAACGACTCCAGAGTAAAATTATCAGTGTTATTTGCTTCCCGTCGCGCGTTTCAGCGCAATATGGGCGGTAATACGCAGTCTTATTAACCGCCAGAACACCCAGATAAGCGTTCCGGCGGAAATCGCCGCGGTCAGAAGATAGGTGTCATTGTAGGCAAGAATATTGGCCTGCAACGTCGAGGCATTTTGCAGCAGCGTGCTGGCCTGTACGCTCAACAAGGTACTGTCGCCGATCTGGTTTTGATACTGCTGGCTGTATTGCTGCAGGCGTTCGGTAATCAACGGATTTAGCGTGGTTAGCTGGTCGGCCAACTGGCTGGAGTGAAATTTCTCCCGCCAGGTCTGGAAGGTCCCGAGAATTGCCGATCCCAGCAGGCCGCCGATATTCTGACTCATACCAAACAGCACTGAAAAACTCACCAGGTTACGCGGGTCGGCAATGACGCCGCCGATCCCCGCCAGCATCGCCGGGGCGAGGAAAAAGGCGCTGCCGAAACCGAGCAAGAACTGGCTGAACATCAGCTGCTCCGGTCGGGTCAGAATGGTGGACTGGCTGTCGAGCAGCGAAGCGACCATGATAAACGCCAGCGCGGTGGCGATGGGCCAGTAGAGTCGTTGCGGATTCAGGGTCAGGCAACTGGCGACAATCCCGCTGAGAATACCGGCGAAAATCGACCAGGCGAGGGTGTTCATCTGCTCGTTTTGCAGACCCGCATACTGTAGCCAGCCGATAACCCCGGTGTTTTGCTCCGCCAGCACGATGCGAATCAGCAGCATAATCAGCCCCAGGCGCAGGATACTGCCGCTGGAAAGCCAGTGGGTATTAAGCAGCGGGTTGCTGCGGTTGTGCTCGAAGACGATAGCCGAAACAATGAGCACCACCGCACCGGCTAACGACCAGCCAATCCACGGGGCTTCAAACCACCAGTCAAGGCGGCCCAGCGAGAGGACGGCGCAGACCAGCGCCATGCCGGGCGCCAGGAGCATAAAGGTGATGAAATCCTTTTTCTCAAACACTTTTTTGCGATCGCTGGGCGGCAGCTTCAGGGCGATCACGCAGGCAAGAGAGATAAGCGCCAGCCCCAGCTCAAAAAAGTAGAGTCCGCGCCATTCATCGATCTGTAGCAGCTCGGTGGAGAACAGGCGAGCAATAGGGATAGCCAGCGACGACCCGGTAATGCCAATCGTCAGCGCCTTCAGACGATGGCGGGCGGGCCAGGCCTGAACCTGATAGTAGATACCCAAAGAGCTAAGCGCCGCTGCCACCATGCCGTGGGCGGCGCGGACCATGATAGCCGAGCTGAGATCGTTAACGAAAAGGTGGAAAAAGGTCACCAGGACATAGAGCACCAGGAAGCCTTCAGTAAAGGCGCGCAGGCCGAACTGCTGGCGAAATTTTACCAGCAGCAGGTTGATCGATACGTTGGTCATAACGTAAACGGCGGGCAGCCAGGCTATCTCCGTCGACCAGGCAGCGAAAGTGCCCTGCAGGTTTTGCAGGTTAGCGGTGACCACTGCATTACCCAGTGCGCCGGTCAGGCAGACCAGCAGCCCGACAATCCCGTAGGCGACGCGCTTCGGCGGACGGTGAATTGGCGTTGACGGCGAACCGAGCAGGGCGGGTTTTTCGTGCGCAGCCCAGTCATGAGGCACATACGGGTTACTCTTGCGGCGCGGCATTACTTTTTCTCCACTTCGCGCAGGAGTTTCTCCAGCACCCGCTGAGTTTGCTCGCGCTCCTCGGCGGTGATGGTGCTGAGGATCTCTTCACGCAACGCGTCCGCTACGGCCTTGACCTGGAGATAGACCTCAAGACCTTTTTCGGTGGCGACCAGCAGACGTTTGCGTTTATCGCGCTCGGTGATGACGCGCTCGACCAGCCCCTGTTCGACAAGACGATTGACCAGCGGGACCACGGTAGCGCTTTCTACGCCAAGCTCCTGGGCAAGCTCAATTTGCGAGAGCGGATCTGCATTTCGGGCAATGGCCGCAACCGCGACCCAGCTCGCCTGGCTCATGCCGAGGTCTTTTAAGCGACGATTGACCGCCAGTCGCCAGTGGTGGGCCGTGAGATACAACAGATGGGAGAAGGTAAGCTGTCGGTTATCCATAGTTTCTTAACATCAGGTTATCTTAAAATCATTAGAGCTCTAACGATTCTATTCCTGATAGAAAGCGAAATTCAAGGGCGATGCTAAAAAATGGTTAACGCTGTGTGCGCTTAGCGGAAGGAATACACAATGACAGCGGGCAAAAAAAAGCCCGGGCCTTGGCCCGGGCATTGATCAACGGGAGAACTTACCCCGGATAGATACCGCGATCTTTACGTGCCATCAGAATACGTTCACAGGCCACGATATAGGCCGCGGTGCGCAGAGAACACGCTTTATCCGCGGCTTTCTCGCAAACGTGGACGATCGCGTCAGTCATGATGCGGTCCATTTTGGCGTTGATCTCTTCTTCACTCCAGAAGAAGCTCGCCATGTCCTGGACCCATTCGAAGTAGCTGACGGTCACACCACCGGCGTTACAGATAACGTCCGGCACCACGACGATACCGCGCTCGGCGAGGACATCATCCGCTTCTGGATAGGTCGGGCCGTTCGCCCCTTCCAGCACCAGCTTACAGGTCAGTTTCTCAGCACGTTCGCGGGTAATCTGACCTTCCAGTGCGGCAGGGATCAGAATATCCATCTGGGTCGTCCAGAACGCATCTTTGTCGATTTCACGGGCGCCCGGGAAACCGGCAATTTGCTTCTTCTCTGCCTGCCACGCGGTCAGGGCTGCCATATCAATGCCCCCTTCGTTGAACAGAGTGGCGGTGTGGTCCTGAATCACGACGATCCGGGCGCCTACTTCAGAGAACAGACGCGCGGCTTCGCTACCGACGTTACCAAAACCCTGCAGCGCGACTTTTGCACCTTCAATTTCAATGCCGGAACGGCCGGCGACTTCACGGCCGGTAATAAACACGCCGCGACCGGTCGCTTTTTCACGGCCCAGCGAGCCGCCAAGGTGAATGGGCTTACCGGTGACGACGCCGGTAATGGTGGTGCCGTGGTTCATGGAATAGGTATCCATCATCCATGCCATCACTTTACCGTTGGTGCCGACGTCCGGCGCCGGGATGTCTTTCTGTGGCCCGATAATCAGGCCGATTTCGCTGGTATAGCGACGGGTCAGACGTTCCAGCTCGCCTTCAGACAGGCTAAACGGGTCAACGCGGACGCCGCCTTTGGCGCCGCCGTAAGGAATATTAACGGCGGCACACTTGATGGTCATCCAGGCAGAAAGTGCCATCACTTCGTTCAGGTCAACGTCTGGATGGTAGCGAACACCACCTTTACCCGGTCCACGCGATAGATTGTGCTGTACGCGATAACCTTCAAAGTGGCGAATAGTGCCATCATCCATCTGCACCGGAATGTCGACAATCAACGCGCGTTTTGGGTGACGCAGGGTTTCCACCCAGTAGGCGAGATCGCCCAGATAAGGCTCGACGCGGTCGATTTGGCGCAGATAGGTTGTCCATGGAGATGTACTACTTTCAGATGCGTAAGATAACTTTTCCATAAGAGTCCTGTTCTTAGTGTTATTTATGTCGTGTGAAACCGTGGAATATTTCTACCCGTCATACTTCAAGCTGCATGAGCGTTGGCTTTCCTCGTTCACCCCCGTCACATACTTCAGTAAGCGCCTGGGGATTCCCTGTATCGCCGCCTTCCAGCCACCCGAATTTATTCAGGGTATACAGCAGTAAACTCTGTGCAATGAATGTTATCACCAATTTTATAAACCGGTATTTGACCGCCATTCCGAATTTTAAATTTTTGTTAGAAATTTGGTTTTTTGACTGCATAAATAAGCACGGAAAAATGCGGCCATGTAGTGCATTTTCATGCACATTTTATGCAATTAAGTGAATGGATAAATATTTTTTCTATATTTATCATTATCTTGATGATCTTCAAAAAGTGAATAAAATGATGGGCTGTTGTATTGACTTTGTTACGCAACAGGGCCCAGCATGAGAGCACGCAATGCACAAGATATTAACTGAGAATTAACAAATACCCATACATATAAAAAGGCTTTATTTGAGTGTGGTGAATATATTTCCATCACAGCGGGCGCGCTCGTCATCAATACAAGGCCGAGGGAATTGTTAATGTCGACCATCCATGATTGGCCAACTGATTTTTTGCCAATAATCGTTCCGGAGAATTGTTATGTCAGGCTCTATCACTCGTGAAGATTTTAATTCTTACATGGTTCCCTGTTTTGCCCCTGCGCCCTTTATTCCGGTGAAGGCGGCAGGATCGAAAGTCTGGGATCAGCAGGGGAAAGAATATATCGATTTAGCGGGCGGCATTGCCGTTAACTCTCTCGGACACACCAACCCGGCGCTGGTTGCAGCGCTGAAATCTCAGCTTGATGACCTGTGGCATATCGGCAACGGCTATACCAATGAGCCGGTTTTGCAGCTGGCTAAAACGCTGGTGGAATCTACCTTTGCCGATAAGGTGTTCTTCTGCAACTCCGGGGCAGAAGCCAATGAAGCCGCGCTGAAGCTGGCGCGAAAATATGCCCACGACAAATCTGGCGCCGATAAAAGCGAGATCATCGCCTTCCAGAACGCATTCCACGGCCGCACACTGTTTACCGTCACGGTTGGCGGGCAGCCAAAATACTCCTGCGATTATGCGCCGCTGCCGCAGGATATTACCCATCTTCCCTATAACGATATTGCGGCGGTAAAAGCGGCGATATCAGACCGCACCTGCGCGGTGATCGTGGAGCCGATTATTGGCGAAGGCGGCGTATTGCCTGCCGATCCGGCGTTCCTGCAGGCGCTACGTGAGCTGTGTGACCAGCACGACGCTGCGCTGATTTTTGACGAAGTGCAGACCGGAGCCGGGCGTACCGGCACGCTGTATGCCTACCAGCACTACAACGTTGTCCCGGATATTCTCACCAGCGCCAAAGGGCTCGGCGGCGGCTTCCCGATAGGGGCAATGCTGGCCAAAGAGACCTGGGCTCAGGTCTTCCAGCCGGGCACCCACGGCACCACTTTCGGCGGCAATCCGCTGGCGGCGACAGTGGCTAACGCCGTTCTGGCCCAGTTGGATGATGCGCTGCTGGCCGGCGTCAGTGAGCGCCACGACCTTATCGTCGAGAAGTTGAATGCCCTCAACGCCAGGTACGATCTCTTCAGTGCGGTACGCGGCAAGGGGCTGCTGATCGGCGCGGAGCTGGCCAGCCATCTGCGCGGCAAGGCTAAAACGCTGACCAACCTGGCGGCGGAAGAGGGGCTGATAGCGCTGATTGCTGGCCCCGATGTCCTGCGTTTTGCGCCGGCGCTTAATATTCCGCTGGCGGATATCGAGGACGCTTTCGTGCGCCTTGAGCGCGCCGTCACCCGCCTGACCAGCTAATCCGGGAGACGGTTTATGATGCTTTTTCGTCCCGTTCGGGAAGATGACCTCGACGATATCATCCGCCTCGCGTCGCGAGCGGGTGTCGGAATGACCTCGTTACCCAACGATCCTGCACGGTTGGCCGCGCGGATCCAGCGGAGCGTGGAGACGTTTGCCGGCAAGCTGCCGCGCGGCCAGCAGGGGTTTCTCTTTGTGCTGGAAGATACCTGCCTGGCGCGGGTTGTCGGGGTCAGTGCCATTGAAGTCGCCGTGGGTCTCGATGAGCCGTTTTATAATTTCCGCCTGCAGCGTACCGTTCGCGCCTCGAAAGAGCTGGGGGTGTATAAAAACCAGGAGCTGCTGAACCTCAGCTACGACCACACCGGCCACAGCGAGCTGTGCACGCTGTTTCTGGACCCGGAATATCAGAAAAACCGTAATGGGCTGTTTCTGTCAAAGGCGCGCTTCTTATTTATTGCCGCCTTCAGAGAACTGTTTTCGCCGCATCTCTTTGCCGAGCTGCGCGGACGCAGCGATGAGCAGGGCAACTCTCCCTTCTGGGATGCGCTGGGCCACCACTTTTTCGACATTCCGTTTGCCGATGCCGACCGGCTGACCGGCACCGGAATGAAAACCTTTATTGCCGAACTGATGCCAGCGTACCCGATTTACGTATCGCTGCTGCCGGACAACGCCCGTGAGGTGATTGGGGAGGTACATGCGAATACGTCCCCGGCGCGAGCGATTCTCGAAAAAGAGGGCTTCAGCTGGCGTGGTTCCGTGGACATTTTTGATGCCGGCCCGGTGCTGGAAGCCGAAACAGACGCCATCAGGGCGGTCAGCGAGAGCCAGTTTATTCCGGCTATACAGCTGATGGCGGAGCGGTCATCGCCGCTTATCGTCGCCAACAATCAGTTTGAACATTTCCGCGCGGTGTTGATCTCGCCGGAAGAACAACCACAACTTAATCAGGCCACGCTGGACGCTCTGGCGGTGAATGACACCGACCGGGTTCATGCGGTGACCTTACATCCGGAGGCAAGAACATCATGGCGATAAATGCGCAGCTCATTGCAGGGCAGTGGCAGCAGGGCACCGGCGTAACGCTGACCAAACTGGCTCCGGAAGACCAATCCGTCTTGTGGCAGGCGGCCAGCGCCGGTGCCGCAGAGGTGCAGGCCGCCTGTGCGGCGGCGCGCGGTGCTTTTTATGCCTGGTCTCACCGACCGCTGGCGGAGCGCATTGCCTGCGTTCAGCGCTTTGCGGCCTTGCTTGAGGCGGAAAAAGAGTCTCTGGCGACGCTTATCTCCCGGGAAACCAGCAAGCCGCTGTGGGAAACCCGGACTGAGGTGCAGGCGATGATTGGTAAAGCGGGTATCTCGATTGAAGCGTACAGCGAGCGTACCGGCCAGCGTGAAACGGCGATGCCGGACGGAAAGGCCCTGCTGCGCCATAAGCCCCACGGCGTGATGGCGGTGTTCGGACCCTACAACTTCCCCGGCCATCTGCCGAACGGGCATATTATTCCGGCGTTGATTGCCGGCAATACCGTGGTGTTTAAGCCGAGCGAACTGACGCCCGCCACCGCTGAACTGACGGTGAAGCTGTGGCTACAGGCCGGGATCCCGGACGGCGTTATCAACCTGATTCAGGGTGGAAAAGAGACCGGCCAGGCATTGCTGGAAAACCGGGATATCGACGGCGTGCTGTTTACCGGCAGTGCGTCTACCGGGTTCCACTTCCATCGTTATCTGAGCGGTCAGCCGGAGAAAATGCTGGCGCTGGAGATGGGTGGCAATAACGCGCTGATCGTCGCCGACGTCGCCGACAGTGATGCGGCGCTGAACGTGATAATTCAATCCGCGTTTATTTCGGCCGGGCAACGCTGCACCTGTGCGCGCCGGCTGCTGGTTAAACGCGGTCCGGAAGGCGATGCGCTGTTGCAGCGTCTGGTTGAGGTCAGCGCCAGAATTCGCAGCGGGAAATGGGACGCCGAGCCGCAGCCGTTTATGGGCGGGGTTATCTCACTTCAGGCGGCGCAGGGGATGCTGGCGGCGCAGGACCAGCTGGAAAGGCTGGGAGGCAACGTCATGCTACGTCTGCGCCAGCCGGACCCGCACTCCACGGTTTTAACGCCGGGTATTATCGACGTCACCGGCCTCGACGTTCCCGATGAAGAGTACTTCGGCCCGCTGCTGACCGTTATCCGCTACGACGCCTTCGAGGAGGCGATCCGCATCGCCAACAATACCCGGTATGGGCTGGCCGCAGGGCTGATTTCCGCCGATCCGGCGCTGTTTGAGCAATTTGCCGACGAGGCCCGCGCCGGGATCGTTAACTGGAACAAGCCGCTCACCGGCGCTTCCAGTAAAGCGCCGTTTGGCGGCGTGGGGGCCTCAGGCAACCATCGCGCGTCGGCATGGTATGCCGCGGATTACTGCGCGTGGCCGATGGCCTCTTTGATCAGCGACACGCTGACGCTTCCGGCGACAACCTCGCCTGGCCTGCCATTCTGATAACGGATTCTGAGAGGACACCATGTCTGGTTTTGAAGCTAATTTCGATGGCCTGGTTGGGCCAACGCATCACTATGCCGGTCTGTCGGTCGGTAACGAAGCCTCGCAAAACAACCGCGATGGCTTATCCAACCCGAAGAAGGCGGCGCTGCAGGGGCTGTTTAAAATGAAAACCCTGGCTGACAAAGGCTTTGTGCAGGGTATTTTACCGCCGCAGCCGCGGCCGAATATCACCGCCCTGCGCGGGCTGGGTTTTCAGGGAAGCGATGCGCAGGTGATTCAGCAGGCCGCCGTCGAGGCGCCGCATCTGCTGTCCGCATTCAGCTCCGCATCGTCGATGTGGACCGCCAACGCCGCCACGGTTTCGCCTTCCGCCGACAGCGCCGACGGCAAGCTGCATTTTACGGTCGCCAACCTGAACAACAAGCTGCATCGTTCGCAGGAGGCACCAACGACGTCATCCATCCTGCGTGCTACCTTCGCCGATGAAACACATTTTAGCCACCACGATGCGCTGGCGCAGCATGGTGATTTAGGTGACGAAGGGGCGGCGAACCATAACCGGTTTTGCACCGACTATGACCGCCAGGGCGTACAATTTTTTGTCTACGGTAAGCGTGCCAGCGGTGGCGTGGCGCCGGCAAAATACCCGGCCCGCCAGACGCTGGAAGCCAGCCAGGCTATCGCTCGCCTGCATCGGCTGAAGCCGGAATATACCGTGTTTGCCCAGCAGGATCCGGCGGCCATCGACCACGGGGTGTTCCATAACGACGTGATTTCAGTCAGCAACCGCCACGTACTGTTCCACCATCAGCATGCATTTTTGAATCAGCAGGCCGTGCTGGACACGCTGCGGGAAAAAACCGCGCAGCTGGATATTCCGTTTACCAGCGTGGAAGTGCCGCAGGCACAGGTCAGCCTCGACGATACCGTGGCGTCCTATCTGTTCAACAGCCAGCTGCTCAGCAAAGCGGATGGCAACATGCTGATCGTGGTACCAGAAGAGTGCCGCCAGCGTAGTAACGTCTGGCAGTACCTGAATGAACTGGTTAGCAACAGCGCATCGCCAATCAACGAAGTGGCGGTCTTCGATTTGCGTGAAAGCATGCGTAATGGCGGCGGCCCGGCGTGCCTGCGGCTGCGCGTGGTGCTAAATCATCAGGAGCTGGCGGCGGTGAACCCGCGCAGTCTGATGAATGATGAACGGTATCAGCTGTTGACCGGCTGGGTTGAGAAACATTACCGCGACCGCCTGCATGCCCGCGACCTCGGTGATCCACAGCTGCTGAGCGAGGTTTACCAGGCCCTTGATGAACTGACGCAGATTTTAGGTCTGGGATCGGTCTATGACTTCCAGCGTTAAGGGGCCGGGAATGGACAAAACAGTGAATGATTTACTCCACTGCGGGCTGTCGGCGTGGCCGTTTCCGGCCACGATGAAGGCGAGTTGGTTAGCCGATGGTGTGCTGCAGCTGCTTCCTCAGACGCCATGGACGCAGGCGACAATTGTTTCGGCGGGGATTCATGGTAACGAAACCGCGCCGATTGAGATACTGCTGCGGATTATGCAGGCGCTAAGTAAGGGCGAACAGCCGCTGAACCATGCGCTGCTGTTGGTATTCGGCAATTTGCCGGCAATTCGCGCCAGCCGCCGCTATTTGCATAATGACCTGAATCGCCTGTTTGGCGGACGGCATCTTGCGGTGGCGCCGGGGAATGAATCCCGGCGTGCGGCACAGCTGGAGGAGGCGGTTACGGCCTTCTTCGCGACGGCCGACAGTCAGGGCCACCTGCGCCGCAGGCATCTGGATTTGCATACCGCGATTCGCGGTTCGCGCTACCGCCAGTTTGCTCTGCTTCCGGCCCGCGAAGGTGAGTACGATGCTGATTTTTATGCGCTGCTTCAGGCCAGCGGTATGGATGCCATCGTGCGCCATACCGAACCGGGCGGGACCTTTACGCACTACACCGGCGCAACGTTTGGCGCGCAAAGTGCCACTCTGGAGCTGGGTAAGGTGATGGCTTTCGGGGAGAACGACCTCAGCCTGTTTGCTGAAACCGACGCCGCCGTGCGCGCGTTGCTCGCCGACGCGCCGTTGCCGGTGCGGGGCAAAGCGCCGGCGGACTATTTTCTGGTGGAGGAGAGTATCATTAAGAGCGCCAGCGATTTCACGCTCAATCTTGACCCGAAAATAGACAACTTCACCGCGCTGCCTGCCGGGTATGAGATTGCCCGGCAGCCGGAAAAAACGTGGGTGGTCCAGGCTCACGCGCCGTACATCTTATTTCCGAATGCGGGAGTGGCAGCCGGGCAACGCGCCGGTTTGTTACTGAAGTCAGCCGCGCCATGCCTTTCTTTGCCTGCTTGAAGGAATCGACATGACTCAACATCAACGCGAGGGGCAGGTGAATCCTGCCGTCGACGGGGAGTGCCCGTCGCAGCTCAAACGCGGCCTTGGCGCCCGGCACATTCAGATGATTGCGCTGGGCGGCGCTATCGGCACCGGCCTGTTTATGGGGGCGGGAAGAAATATTGCGGTCGCGGGGACGTCGATCCTCGTTATCTATATCCTGGTGGGATTTTTTACCTATATGGTCATGCGGGCCATGGGGGAGGTGCTGCTCACCCGGCTTGATTACCGCTCTTTCGCCGATTTTGTCGGCGACTATCTCGGCCCACAGGCCAGCTTCTATTTAGGCTGGACCTACTGGCTAAGCTGGGTCGTGACCTGTATTGCCGACGTGGTGGTGTGCGGCAGCTACATGCAATACTGGTTTCCGGAGATGTCCGCCTGGATGCCGGCGCTTAGCACCCTCGGTATTTTGTTCTTGTTCAACCTGCTGTCGGTGAAAATGTTTGGCGAAGCCGAGTTTTGGTTTGCGCTGATCAAGGTGATTACTATTATTGCGCTGATTCTGACCGGCGCGTGGATGATAGCTATTGGCTGGACCTCGCCCGATGGCGTGAAAGCCTCGCTGAGTCACATCACCGACCCGACGGTATTTATGCCCCACGGCGTCACCGGCTTCTTTGCCGGTTTCCAGATAGCGATTTTCTCCTTCACCGGGATTGAGCTGCTCGGTACGATGACCGCCGAAACCCGCGATCCGCAGAAGATTTTACCGAAGGCGATTAACGCGCTGCCGCTGCGTATCATCATTTTTTATCTGCTTTCCATGGTGGTGATTATCGCCGTGGCTTCCTGGCCTGGCGTATCTCCGGATGCCAGCCCCTTTGTGACGCTGTTTGCCAAAGCCGGTCTGCCCGCCGCCGCTGCGGTCATCAACTTTGTTGCGCTGACCTCGGCGATGTCGTCGGCCAACAGCGGCGTCTACTCCAGTACCCGCATGCTGTATGGCCTGTCGGTGGAGAAGCATGCCCATGGACAGTTCCGCATTCTGTCGCGCACAACGCGAATTCCGGTGCGAAGCCTGCTGTTCTCCTGCTTCTGTATGCTCAGCGGTACGCTGCTGCTGTTCCTGGTGCCGAACGTGATGACGCTGTTTACCATTGTGTCGACGCTGGCGGCGATTATGGTGGTCTTCAGCTGGGGAATGATTCTGGTGGCCTATCTGGTTTATCGCCACAAACGACCCGACCTGCATGAAAAGTCGACGTTTAAGATGCCTGCAGGTGTGGTTATGAGCTGGCTCAGCCTGCTGTTTTTCGCCTTCTCGATTTTTATTATGATCTTTGACCCGGACACGCTGAAAGCGCTGATGGCGACGCCGCTGTGGTTTGTGGCGCTGTGGCTGTTCTGGAAGATCAAGCAGAAGCGAGAAGGGCAAACGCAGCTGGAGAAACTGAACGCCTGATCGGACGCCGACAGCACCTATCCCGCTGTCGGCGTCGCCTTAATGTATGCACCGCCTGCCCAAACATGCTTGCCCTCCACTTCGCACCTTTTATCGCCATCTCACGCGGCTAAAATGATTATTAGTGAGCGTATGCCCTGATTAATGGCATCATTGCGCGGGTTTATTAAGGTGCAAGCGAATCGTTTTTAGATATCTCTTGTGCGTTCTTTTTTGTGACGTATTAGCGTTCATGATTCGGCGCGGTGTGCGGCGGTCTGTGAGATGGCTGGGCGTCCTTAACGGATGAGATGGCATGAAAGGAGCAAGTATGAGTGAGCATTTCCCATCCCTGCCGGATGAAACGCTGGCGGCGGCCAACCGCCTGGGCCAGTGGCTGGCGCTGGATGATTTCACCGCACAGGCAGTGACACCGACGGTGGATATTGTCGTGCTGGCAGGTAATGCGGTGATCCCGACCATTGATGCCGCCTGTCGACTGGCTGCGGATCGCGGGGTACCGCTGCTGATTAGCGGTGGGATCGGCCACTCCACCGTCTTTCTCTATGACGCGGTGCGTGATGACCCGCGCTATCGGTCGCTGCCGGTCGATGGTCGCCCGGAGGCGCATATCCTGGCCGATATCGCCCACCGGTTCTGGCATATTCCCCGGGACACCATTGTGGTTGAAGACCGGTCTACCAACTGCGGCGAGAACGCGCGCTTTACTCGCGAGATGCTGGCGGCAGTTGGCATGACGCCCCGCGCCGGCGTCGTGCTACAGGATCCAACGATGCAGCGGCGAACCATGGCGACGTTTGCCCGAGTCTGGCAGGGCGAAACGGCCGTGCCGCAGTGGTACAGCACGCCGGGCTGCGCGCCGCTGCTGTGCAATACGGCGAACGGACTGGCCTTCAGCGGTGAGTCCGCGGGGCTGTGGCCGGTCGGGCGCTACCTGTCGCTGATTCTTGGGGAACTGCCGCGACTGCTGGATGCGCCCCAGGGATACGGTCCACGTGGGAAAGATTTTATCATTCATGTCGATATTCCCGCGCAGATCCTCGATGCCGGACAATGTCTGCGCGAAGACAACCTGCTGAGCGAAGCGCTGAACGCCCGCACCCTTGGCTAAGCTTTGCCCGTTTGCGATACGTTTTTCGCAAACGGGCAATTATTGTTGCCAGAATGTAACTTCAACGCCGCAAACTTTGCTCTTTTTCATGAACTGATTCACAGAATTACGCTGACGGACTGCGCTTGCCGCGCCGCGTGGATAGATTTTTAACAAATAAATTACTTGTTAAAAACACTAAATCTACAGGAGCAGGCCATGACAGCACCCGTTCAGCACCCGATGTATATTGATGGTCAGTTTGTCGCCGGGCGCGGTGACGCCTGGATCGATGTACTCAATCCGGCGACGGAAGCGCTGCTTTCCCGTATTCCCGACGGCACGGCGGAAGATGCCCGGCAGGCTATTGCGGCGGCAGAACGTGCACAGCCTGGCTGGGAAGCGCTGCCGGCGATTGAGCGTGCGGGCTGGCTGCGTAAAATTGCCGCCGGGATCCGCCAGCGCGCGCAAGAGATTGCCGGGCTGATCGTCGCGGAAGGGGGTAAAATTCAGCAGCTGGCGGCGGTGGAGGTTTCATTTACCGCGGATTATCTTGACTATATGGCCGAGTGGGCGCGGCGCTATGAAGGCGAAATTATTCAGAGCGACCGGCCTGGGGAAAATATCCTGGTGTTCAAGCGCGCGCTGGGCGTCACCACCGGCATTCTGCCGTGGAATTTCCCGTTCTTCCTGATTGCCCGCAAGCTGGCGCCGGCGCTGATTACCGGCAACACCATCGTCATTAAACCGAGCGAATTCACTCCCAATAACGCGGTCGCATTTGCGCAGATCGTCGATGATATCGGCCTGCCGAAAGGGGTCTTTAACCTGGTGCTGGGCCGTGGCGAGACCGTAGGCCACGAGCTGGCTGCCAACCCCAACGTGGCGATGGTTAGCATGACCGGTAGCGTCGGTGCGGGCGAGAAGATTATGGCCGCCGCGGCGAAGAACATCACCAAAGTATGCCTTGAGCTGGGCGGGAAGGCTCCGGCCATCGTGATGGATGATGCCGACCTTGAACTGGCGGTAAGGGCGGTGGTGGATTCCCGGGTGATTAACAGCGGGCAGGTGTGTAACTGCGTTGAGCGGGTCTACGTGCAAAAAGGTATTTACGATCGTTTCGTGAATCGACTGGGTGAAGCGTTAAAGGCGGTGCAGTTTGGCGACCCGGCAACGCGGGATGATATCACCATGGGGCCATTGATTAACGCCGCCGCGCGGGAACGCGTTGAGCAGAAGGTCGCGAAGGCGATAGCCCAGGGGGCACGCCTGGCGCTGGGCGGCAAAGCGGTAGCAGGACAAGGCTATTTCTATCCGCCGACGCTGTTGCTGGATGTTCGTCAGGAGATGGACATCGTTCATGAAGAAACCTTTGGTCCGGTACTGCCGGTGGTGGCATTTGACACCCTGGATGAGGCGCTGGCGATGGCGAATGACAGCGAGTACGGCCTGACCTCATCGATCTACACCCGTGACCTGAACGTGGCGATGAAGGCCATTAAGGGGCTGAAGTTCGGTGAAACCTATATTAACCGCGAGAACTTCGAAGCGATGCAGGGTTTTCATGCCGGATGGCGAAAATCAGGTATCGGCGGCGCCGACGGTCGCCATGGTCTGAACGAATATCTGCAAACCCAGGTGGTCTATCTGCAGTCGTGAGCGTCGGATTCAGACAGATAAAAAAAGCGGATAGCCGGGCTATCCGCTTTTTACACGGTAGCGATAGCTAGTGGGCAAATTTATCCAGCACGCGGATAAGCTGCGTGACAAAACCATACTCGTTATCGTACCAGGCGACGGTTTTTACCAGCTGCACGTCACCGGCTTCGGCAACCTCAAGCTGGGTGGCGTCATAAATGGAGCCGAAATGGCTGCCGATAATATCCGAAGATACGATCTCTTCCTCGGTATAGCCGAAGGATTCGTTGTTCTCCGCCGCTTTTTTCATCGCCTGATTGACCTCATCAGCGGTGACTTTTTTCTCAAGGATGGAGACCAGTTCCGTGACCGAGCCCGTTTTGGTCGGCACGCGCTGGGCGTGACCTTTCAGCCTGCCGCTGAGCGCCGGGATAACCAGACCGATGGCTTTGGCCGCCCCGGTGGTGTGGGGAATAATGTTTTCCGCCGCCGCACGTGAGGCACGAAGATCTTTCCCCCGCGGGCCGTCAACCAGCGACTGG
Organism: Klebsiella sp. I138; assembly: GCF_051131765.1. NCBI lineage: Bacteria > Pseudomonadati > Pseudomonadota > Gammaproteobacteria > Enterobacterales > Enterobacteriaceae > Klebsiella > Klebsiella sp. I138. The sequence goes on along the minus strand of NZ_CP180447.1, from coordinate 1,623,051 downwards.
GTACCGGTGTAGGCATGAATGGTGGTCATGGTACCGAGCTTGATGCCGAAGGCATCGTGGAGGACTTTGGCCATTGGGGCCAGGCAGTTGGTGGTGCAGGAAGCGACTGAGATAATGGTGTCATCGGCGGCCAGGGTGTCGTCGTTGACGTTATAGACAATGGTTTTCATGTCTCCGGCCGGGGCCGAAATCAGGACTTTTTTCGCGCCGGCGTCGAGGTGAGCCTGGGCTTTTTCCGTTGATGTGTAGAAGCCGGTACATTCAATAATGAGCTCTGCGCCTACCGCTTTCCACGGAATATGCTGGGCTTCTTTCTCTGCATAGACGGTGATTTTCTTACCGTTCACAATCAGCGCATCTTCCGTAAAATCAACGCTCCACGGGAACGGACCGTAGTTCGAGTCATGCTTTAACAAATAGGCCAGCACTTTTGGTGAGGTGAGATCGTTGATCGCCACAACTTCCAGCGGGCTGTTCACTTCCAACAAACGACGTAATACCAGACGTCCGATACGACCAAAGCCATTAATCCCAAGTTTGCTCATGTAAAGCCTCCGGTAGGATGGTGAGTGAGGTTGAGGGTATAAGACACTCCAGGCATACTCTACTCATGGCGAATCGGCAACCCGGAAAGCCGCCTTATCCGCTAAGCGGTTGAAAAACACTACAGAAAAATTAATCAATTCTATGAGGGTGGCATATCGCTGTTTCCGCGTCTTGCTAAGCGCCGTGATCCCTCGTATTTTGACTCTTTTCACTGCCCGTTGGGCTGGATGACTTTGCCGATGAGGGAGAATGGAACATTTATTTGTCTACGGTACGCTGCGCCCGGGCCATGAGAATGCCCCACTTCTGGAAAGTATCGGCGGCGAGTGGCTGCCGGGCTGGGTACATGGCACGTTTTATACGCGCGGCTGGGGCGCCGCTGCCGATTTCCCCGGGATCGTGCTCGATAGATACGGCGCTCAGGTTCACGGATCTCTGTTTGTATCAGATAAGCTTGCGGCACACTGGCCCATGCTGGATGAATTTGAAGAGGGCTACGACCGCGTTGAGGTCGAGGTGACGACGGTTGAGGGAGAACGGGTGACCGCGTGGATCTACCAGCTTCAGCCGCGAACCAGCGAGTAGATTGTGCGCCCCGCGCGGTAAGCGGGCGGGGCGCAAGCCGACCCCATTTATTGCTCGCGCCAGCCCATCGCCGGCGCAACATGACGTAAAATAGACTCAATGACGTGCACGTTGTAATCCACCCCGAGCTGATTCGGCACGGTCAGCAGTAGCGTATCCGCCTCGGCGATGGCCTCATCCTGCTTCAACTGGTCGATCAACTTATCCGGCTCCGCAGCATAGCTGCGACCGAAAATCGCGCGAGTCTTCTCATCCAGGAAGCCGACCTTATCGCTGTCGTCATGGCTGGCGCCAAAATACCGCCGGTCCCGATCGTCCATCAGCGCAAAAATGCTGCGACTGACGGAGACCCGGGGCGTGCGCGTATGCCCCGCCTGTGCCCAGGCGTCGCGGTAGGCGCGGATCTGTTTCGCCTGTTGAATATGGAACGGTTCGCCGGTTTCATCGTCTTTCAAGGTTGAGCTTTGCAGGTTCATACCGAGTCTGGCGGCCCACTGCGCGGTGGCATTCGAACCGGCGCCCCACCAGATGCGCTCACGCAGGCCTGCCGAATAGGGTTCCGGGCGCAGCAGACCCGGCGGATTTGGGAACATCGGCTGGGGATTGGGTTTCGCAAAGCCTTCACCGCGCAGGACATCCAGCAGCACTTCGGTATGCCGGCGCGCCATATCGGATTCGGTTTCCCCTTCGGCAGGGACGTAGCCGAAATAGCGCCAGCCATCGATCACCTGTTCCGGGGAGCCCCGGCTGATACCCAGCTGCAGGCGACCGCCGGAGATCAAATCCGCCGCTCCTGCATCTTCGGCCATGTACAGCGGGTTCTCATAGCGCATATCGATAACGCCGGTGCCGATTTCAATACGTCGGGTTCTGGCACCGATTGCGGCCATCAGGGGAAACGGCGAGCTGAGCTGACGGGCGAAGTGATGCACCCTGAAATAGGCTCCGTCAGCCCCCAGTTCTTCAGCGGCAACGGCCAGATCGATAGATTGCAGCAGCGCGTCAGCGGCTGAGCGGGTACCGGACTGCGGCGACGGTGTCCAGTGACCAAATGACAAAAATCCGATCTTTTTCATAACGTCTTTATCCTGGTTTGCAGGGAAATATTCAGCAGGCGAGGAGCGGCTTACGTACGGCCAGCCGGTCCCCGCGTTGGATTATCTCTACTTTACGTATTCCCTGATGATAATAAATAACGTTTATTTAACATAATGCATCAAATAAATTGATAGAGTCGGGGAGGTATTGCTTGCGGAGCAGGACGTTGAAACCTGCGCGGGGATGACTCGCTGGCGCGTAGCAAGCCTTGTTTCCGCTGATTTGCAGCGCATTTTAGGCCAATACGCCCCGCGGTTCCCTGTTAAGCTTATTGTTTCGCAAACGCTGCCAGAGTGTGATTATGCCAGGAAGAACGGAGCAGTCGACCAACGGTGATTGGGTCGACTTTCGTCGCGATGCCCATACGGGAATTGAAAGTGTTAACGCCCACTTTAAAGGCCACGCCTACGACAGCCATGATCACGAGGAACTGCTGCTCGGGGTGACGTTACAGGGCTCACAGCGATTCAGCTGTCATCGCACACTCCACACCAGTACGCCGGGGAATGCGATCCTTATCGAGCCAGGGGCGCTGCATGATGGCTATTCCCCTCAGCCCAGCGGGTTTACCTATGCCATGCTGTATATTCCGCAGCGCTGGATGGCCAACAGCCTGAGCCAGCGCGGTATGGGTGATATCTCTCTGGTGCAGGCTGCATTTCGCCATACGCTGACGGAGGATCGGCAATTAATTATCGCCATCTCACAAGCTTTTGCTGCTATTCATCATGGGGAAGGTCGGCTGGCGTGTGATGAGAGCCTGGATCGGCTGGTGGCACACCTTACGCCTCATGTAGAAGTCAGGCCAGCGGCGGCGATGACCGATTCACTGGTCAGGATGAACAGGGTCCGGGATTATCTGCACGACCATCTTGCCTGGAACACCGGCCTCGATGAGCTGGCTGATATCAGCGGTATCGACCGCTTTCGCCTGAGCCGGCAATTTAAGGCGGCCTTCGGGCAGACGCCTCATGCCTATCTTGTCAGGTTGCGCCTGCGTACGGCGCGACAGCTGTTGGCTCAAGGGCTCTCGCCGTCGCAGGTGGCGTCAGAGACGGGTTTTGCCGACCAAAGCCACTTAGGCCGCTGGTTCAGACGCGCCTACCGGATATCACCGGTTGCCTTTCAGAGCCGTTGCTCAAACGTTCTATACTGATGCCCGCTGCGTACGCGAAGATGGATTTTTCGTAGTACAGACGGGAGTATTCTGATGATGTTTGATACCAAGATTGCCTATATCGTGCGGGATGATTTAGCGACGTGGCAGCGACTGAACGTCGTGGCATTTCTGGCGACGGGGATCACCTCTGCGGCCCCGGAGATAGTGGGACAACCCTATATCGATTCTCTGGGCCGTCACTATGGCAATATGTCTGGCCAGCCGATGTTGATATTTGCAGCCGACCTGGAAAAATTGCAAACCGTTCATCGCAAAGCGCTGGAGCGGGAAGTGACGATCATTCCTTACATTCACGCCATGTTTTCTACCGGGCATGATGAGGCCAACCGCGAGGTGTTTAAGGCCGCCGATGCGGATAATCTGGACCTGGTCGGGCTGGGGATCCGTGGGCCGAAAAAAATGGTGGATAAAGTGATCAAGGGGCTGGCGCTGCACGGCTAGTGTCCCTGCTGTTGAAACGGGGTTGGGCTTGTCCCTGACCGGCAGCAGGGTAAACCGGCGGGCTCTGCATTCACCCTCATCGGCGGCGGGAAGGGCGTCTGGCGTTGCCTGATGCTGCTATGGTCCTTGCGGCAATCTATGCTTTAATTCTGGGATGGGGCACGTAGCCAATGGGCTGCATGCCTGACATGTTTGAGCGAAGGCTTCGGGAGCCAGACGGTATGCCGCTTGTTCCCGCACCGGATCTTCTCTTTTATTCTTTGAGTGCAATATGACCCTAAATCAGTTTTATCCAATCGGTACGCCGGGACACCCCTGGAGCGCAGACGAAAAGCACCAGTGGCAGCAGAGTCAGACGCGATCCAGGAGCTATCAGCGCGATGTGTTAGACGTCCTCGATACCCTACAGCATCGCTACGATGTCATTCAGTATGGCGAGTTGCGTTATGCCGATGATGTTTATCCGTTGATGGCGGTAAAATCAAAACGCTGGGACGATGCTCTGCCGGTAGCTCTTGTTACCGGAGGCGTCCACGGGTATGAAACAAGCGGCGTGATGGGCGCCCTGACGTTTTTATCGGAGTGTCAGGACGAGTATGCGGGGAAAATCAATTTACTGGTTGCTCCCTGCATCAGCCCCTGGGCCTACGAGCATATTGCCCGCTGGAACTTCGAGGCCGTCGACCCTAACCGGCAATTTTTCCTGGAGGGGGCAGCAGAAGAGTCCCAGGCATTGATGAGGCTCATTGCTGCGCAGAACGGCCGGTTCGCCGTTCACGTCGATTTGCATGAAACGACCGATACGGACGAGAGCGAGTTCAGCCCCGCGCGGTCTGCCCGAGACGGCGTGGCGTACACCCCGGAGAATATTCCTGATGGCTACTATCTGGTCAGCAACACGCGCAATTCAAGACTCGACTTCCAGAGCGCGTTGATTGCCGCTGTTGCGCAGGTAACGCACATTGCCCCGTCGGAACCCGGCGAAACCGTGCTCGGGTATCCGGTCACCGGTCCGGGGATTGTTGAGTATGACAATAACGCCTGGCACCTGTGTTCGACGATCACCGACGCCCCGTTTACAACCACCACCGAAGTCTATCCCGACAGCGCGGATGCCACCCCGGAACAGTGTACCAGGGCGCAGGTTGTCACGGTCCGCCGGGCCATAGAATTTGCCTTATCGAACTGATTTAGCCGACCGGGCAGGTATTGCCCGGTCTACTCGGCTGGTGTTGTTGTCGCTGTATTTTCGCATTTATCGAACGGTCGTTTCGCAAAATACATATTGTCCTCAAAAAAGAAAATTGTAATTGTATTCATCATCGTTTGCGATTGTATATGCATGCCAGGGGGTGAGCCTGGGCTGTATAAACAGGGCTACGGGCTGATTGCTTATATTCATCATCAATAGTAAAAATCAAATAATGAATTATGACTGCGGGTGTTCATATTTCCATCTTTGTTATGGCCGTTTTCCAGTTTATTTTTATTGTGCCCATGAATATTTTTATCGCCTGGGACTGTTGGTGTTTAGGTGATTTATTCTATGCATTGGTCGGGAGCGCACTTTCCACCATCGGGGCGGCAATATCTATACATGCGCTGCGGTTGCTGATTGATCCTCGGCAGGCAATATTCCGTTATCCTAAAGGCGAAAAAAAACAGCATTCAGGCTCGTCATCGTCCTTGAATGAGAGTCAACATGAGCAACAGTGCTGAGCGAGTCTGCGTGCTGCTCCTCCTGATGTCACGTTGTGGCTGAACATGGATCAATATGCACCATCACATTCAGTACCCCGTGCTGGTGTAAAACACGCTCCCGTGCCGCCATCGCAATGTCATGGCCCTCTCTGACGGAGAGGTGTTCAGGAACCTCCAGATGCACATCGACAAGAATAAGATCGCCCACCTTACGCGTTTTAAGATCGTGAAGTCCGGCTACTCCCGGTGTTGACCGGAGTAGCGTTTTTATTTCATGTTCCTTATCGCTATCCGCCGCGCGGTCCATCAGGTCATGCATCGCGTCAGAAGCGAATGAATATCCCATCCTGAGTATCAGCAAACCAACCACACCCGCCGCCACCGGATCAAACCACGGGTATCCGGCCAGGGTTCCGGTAATACCGATGGCCACGACAACCGACGACGCGGCATCGGAACGGGCATGCCATGCATTGGCCATCAGCAGAGAGGACTGGAGGCGGGTGGCTACCCGGAGCATATAGCGGAACAGCGTTTCTTTGATGGCGAGTGCCGCCAGGGCAACCCACAGCGCGGCAATATGCACCTCAGAAAGCGACTCCGGATGGAGTAATTTTCCGGCGGCAGACCACAACATTCCGACCCCGACGGCCATGAGCATCATCCCGAGAATCATTGAGGCGCCGTTCTCGTACCGCCAGTGTCCGTAGTGGTGGTCACTGTCCGAGGGTTTCCGGCTCTTTTTATTGGCAAACAGCACGACAAAGTCGGCCACTAAATCAGAAAGAGAATGAATTCCATCTGCAATTAAACCCTGAGAACCGGAAAATATACCGGTGAGAATCTGCATAAGCGATAAAACAACATTAACCGCTACGCTGACTAAGGTGCTTTTTCGCGCCATCACTGAACGTTCATGATACCCATTATCATTTCGCATAAAACATTCCGGATAAATAAAACATGATGGCCAGAATTATACTGGCTCAATCTTAATGTAAGGTTAATGATGAAAGAATAAATTACCGAGAAAGGTGATTTTTATATATCCCTCATACCGGGGGGATTAATTTCCTGATTAAAAGGAAAACCACACCATGCATCTGGAACGACACAGTATCGACAAAGTCGGGTGGCTGAGAGCGGCGGTGCTGGGAGCAAATGATGGCATTGTGTCAACGGCCAGTTTGGTCCTCGGGGTTGCCGCCGCGGGTACTTCACCGGCGGGTATTTTGCTCGCTGGCGTAGCCGGGCTGGTTGCGGGGGCTATGTCGATGGCTACAGGGGAGTATGTTTCCGTCTCATCGCAGGCTGATACCGAAAATGCGGCGCTGACTCAGGAGAAAAGAGAGCTTGCCGCAAACTATGAGGAAGAGGTACAGGAACTGACTTCGCTTTACAGGCAGCGGGGGCTGGAGTCGACCCTGGCGCGTCAGGTTGCGGAGCAGCTGATGGCGAAGGATGCCCTGGATGCCCATGCCCGGGAAGAGCTGGGACTGACGGAGACTAATTCCGCGCGCCCTCTGCAGGCCGCCCTGTTTTCTGCACTCAGCTTTTCTGCGGGTGCGTTGTTACCTGTACTCATTGCATGGCTGGCGCCGGCTATGCTGGTGCTCCCGTTTGTTATTGTCTCCACGCTTTTTTCATTGGTTATCCTTGGATATATCTCATCGGTTGCAGGCAAAGCGTCGCCGGTGAAGGCAATAATGAGAATCACCTTCTGGAGTACCATCGCCATGGTCTTATCGATGGGTGCGGGTTCTCTTGCCGGCCAGACGCTGGCCTGAAATACCGTTAAGCAATAAGGACAGATAAAATTGAAAAAATATTCGCGTAGCCAGATTGCGCTCCACTGGCTGGTCTTTCTGCTGATCGTGATAACTTACGCCGCGATGGAATTAAAGGGCTTGTTCCCCAAGGGGTCCACGGGGCGTTACTGGATGGGCATCGCGCATTACAGTTGCGGGGTGAGCGTGTTTATTCTGATGTTAGTCAGAATGATACTGCGGTTTCTTTCCCCTGAGCCCCCGGTCGTTCCTCCTCTTCCGGACTGGCAGCGCCTCAGCGCCACCGTCGGGCATTTTATTTTATATTCTCTTTTTATTTTACTTCCTGTTCTTGGGGTGATGTCGCTCTATTTTGGTCAAAAAGAATGGGTCTTTGTCTTTATTCATATGCCTGTGGCATCGGTAAAAAATAGCCTGCTGCAAAACAGTCTGAAGGATATTCATGAACTGCTGGCCAATACGGGTTACTTTATCATTGGTTTACACGCTGTGGCGGCCTTAATGCATCACTATGTTTGGCGGGACAACACCTTAAAAAGGATGATGCCTGGAAAAAACAGGGACTAAACAGGCTATCAGCGAAGGTTTACCCGAACCCCGGTAGCGCGCGACTGGCATCGCCACCGTGATGTTATTAATGCGTCTGATCGTCGTGGATAATTAATCAGTCAGTGCGCGGTTCGGGTGTGTTGAGCAGGAAATCAATGAACTTTCTTACTTTTAGCGGCAGATAGCGCGTATAAGGATAAATAAGCATAAAGGGGCGGGTAGTGCCGGCATAGTCAGGCAGCAGTTCAATCAGCTCGCCGCGCTTTAATTCTTCCTCGACGCTAAAGCGGTAAACCTGCATGACCCCCGCGCCGCTTTTCACCAACGTCAGGGTGGCAAGATAATCTTCCCGGCAGACTAACCGTCCACGGGTTTCCATTCTGTATTCCCGGCCATGCTCCATAAATGTCCACGGGGCAGGGCGACCGTTGCCGGGAAGAATGTACTGAATGCACTCGTGGTGCGCCAAATCGGCTGGGGTGGTCGGGGCGGGATGGTTTTGCAGATATGACGGCGTTGCGACAATAATAAGCTCGGTATCTTCCAGACGCCGTGCCACCAGACCAGAATCGTGCAGTTCGCTACCGCGAATGGCCAGGTCAAACTGGTCTTCGGCGAAATCAATATTCTGATTGCTCACTTCCAGATTTACCGTCACATCGGGGTAAAGGGCGCAAAAAGCCGACATTCGCGGCAGCAGACGGAAGTGCGCGTACAGCGTAGGCGCGCTGATACTGAGGGTGCCAACGGGCATCTGTCGTTCACCCGATATTTTTTCTTCAGCCTCCACGAACTGGCTTAACGCCTTGCGACAATCCAGATAGTACAGCTGGCCGGTGTCCGTCGGGCGCATGCTGCGCGTTGTCCTGATAAATAGTCGCGTTTGCAATCGTTTCTCCAGCCTGGCGACAGACCGGCTGACGGCGGCCGGTGTAACACCTGCCGCGGCGGCGGCGGCTGTAAAGCTGCCGGTTTCCACGGTCAGGCAAAACAGCTCGATACTGCCTAACTGAAGATCGTCAAAATAGCGCTGCACGCTACCCCCTGATTAATTACATTGTGTATAAATTAAAATTCATTCAGGCCCATTTTTCAATCAACTAGCATCAATTATCGTTTATGTCATGCCACTAACGGTTGGAAAAAGGACATAACATGAACAGAACGAAAACGGTCATTGTGACGGGCGCTTCCAGCGGTTTGGGTTTAGCCATCGCTCAGGCTTTCCTGGCCAGGAATGACAATGTTGTCGCGAATGCGCGCACACTTACGCGTTTGCAAGCCGCGGCTGATGGCCTGGGTAACCCAGCGAATTTACTGCTGGTGCCGGGCGATATCTCGCTTCCGGAAACATCGGCCCGTTTATTCACCCAGGCCGAGCAGCACTTTGGACAGGTCGATATTCTGGTCAACAATGCGGGGATCTTTGTGGCAAAACCCGTGACTGAATACACCCCTGAGGATGTCGGGGCGATGACGGACACCAATCTTAAGGGCTTCTTTTATCCGGCTCAGGCTGCGGCGCGCCACATGGCACCGCGAGGATCCGGGCATATTATTACCATCACGGCGTCGATTGCGATGCAGCCTAATCGTAAGGTTCCGGCACTGTTGCCCGTGCTGATTAAAGGAGGGCTGAATCAGGCCATTCGCGGACTGGCGCTGGAGCTGGCGCCGCATAATGTGTTGGTGAACGGCGTGGCGCCCGGCATTATTTCGACGCCAATGCATGAGTCGGATGAGCAGAGTCTGGCGTTTTTAAAGGGGCTGTCACCCACTGAACGGATTGGCCAACCCAGGGATATTGTGGATGCGGTGCTGTATCTGGCCGACGCGACTTTTGTTACCGGAACGGTGATGACGGTTGATGGCGGGGCCACCGCAGGAGTCTGGTAAGGAGAGAGTACGATGCCTTATGTCAATATCAAGGTCACCCGGGAAGGGGTCAGCGCTGAGCATAAACGACGGCTGATTGAAGGCGTGACCGAGCTTCTCCATCAGGTGCTCAATAAACCGCACCACACGACCTTCGTAGTGATTGATGAGGTCGATACGGAAAACTGGGGCGTCGGCGGGCGCAGCGTCAGCGACTTGCGCAAAAATGAGCCTTTGCGATAGGTCGAAATGCGCCCTTTGTTGCCCCATATTATTCAGCGTGATAAGCAACGTGATAGTGCGAATAGACCGGGTTCATCGAAGGCAGGGCCCGGTTTATTAACTAATTTTGCCGTGATTAAGTGCAGTCAATGGCTCATTAACAGAGAAAATCTTGCACGCCACGTTATCCACACCCAGATGTTTCAGGCGGGCAGAATGCTTCTGGACATAGGCCGTGGCGGTCTCTTCATTCTGAAACAGGTAGATGCCACCGGCTTCCTGATGAGCTTCGTTCTCCGTCCAGATTTTCCAGATGAACCCAGGCTCATGGTTAATGGACTCGGCAAGTTCAACCAGCTGGCGTGACATCTCTGCACCGAACGGCCCCTTAAAATCAAAATGCAGCTGCAGCAGTTTTTTCGACATATTCCCTCCAGGAGAACGTTCTTATGAATGAGTCTGTATATTATTTTCAATATATTGCACAATAAACTGCATAATTTAGCCATTATGTGTGCAAAAACATGACAGAACGACTAAAGACCACCCTGGACCAGTGGATGAATCTGGTTGCCATAAGTGAGGAAGGAAGCGTTCAGGCGGCGGCAGAACGGCTGCATAAAAGCCATACCACTGTGTTGTATTCCGTTAAAAAGTTAGAAGGGCAGCTGGGTACGGCGCTGGTGGAAGTGGTGGGTAAAAAAACGCGGCTTACCGCCAGCGCGACCATGCTTCTGCGCAAAGCAGGCAGTATGCTTGAAACGGCCAGGCAGCTGGAAAAGCTCAGCAGTTTGCTGGCAGAAGGCTATGAATCCAGCCTCACTATCTCCGTTGATCACCTGTGTGACCGGCAATGGATTTACGCGCCCCTGACCCGGTTTTGTGCTGAAAATACGCTAACATCGATCACGCTACGTGAGACCTCTCTCAGCGCTACGCGGCGATACGTCAAAGAGAAACTGTCAGATATCGCCATTATTAATCTGCCTGTCGAAAATTTTCCCTCCTCCTTTTTCGGCCATGTAAAAATGCTTCCCGTCATCTCCTCTCACCACGAACTCGCCGGGGAGAGGCAAGTCAGTCAGAGTGAACTGCTTAATACGACACAAATTGTTCTGCGTGACCTGGGGTACGAGGATGGCGCGCAGGGCGAAAATGTGGGCTGGCTGAAGCCGCAGCGTAGAATAACGGTGGACAATTTTGATTACGCCATTGATGCCGTGAGCGCTGGTCTCGGTTTTTGTCGGTTGCCTGAACACCTGATAAAACGGCGCAGTGACCCTGGTATTACCACGCTCAACGTTCAGGAAGGTTTCGACTATCAGGTACCGTTACATGTCACTTTGCCAAAGGGTGAAGATACCGGGCCTGCGGCAAGAGCGCTCTTTGAACTGCTGATGGCCGATGCCGCCGTGCGAAAAGGCTAACACTCTCGGGAAGGCAACGGCTCGCGGTGCCCTATTGGATAGGGTGGGCTGGTGCGATGGCGCACAGTCTTTGCCAAAAGAGTATTTTCGGTCATAGTGTATAAATTCTTCTTTTCCTGAAGGCTGGAATGTTAAAAGTCATTGCTGAAGATTTTATAAAACCTGAGTGTGTTGCCATCGTTATGCCTTTTTACCGTGAGCTGATATTAGCCACAAAAAAGGAACCGCTTTGCATCGCTTACGATCTGTATATTGATGAAAAAGATCCGGGTCATTTCATTTTTATTGAGGAATGGCCGGACCGTGCGGCGCTCGATATACACTGTGCCAGTGAGCATTTCAGACGGCTTGTGCCAATGATTGATCAATATAAACGTCAGGATGCGCAGTACGTTCTGATGAATAATCTGGTCAGGCCGGATAATGTTTAAAGCGCCATTCTGCCTGTGACTAATACCGGTTTATTCGCACGGAGCGAGTGCGTTATGTGCAGACAAATCAAAAAGGAGAGCAGGGATGAAAACGGTAGAATTGTTGCTGTATACCCTTAAACCCGGCACCGGGGAAGCATTTCACCAGATAATGATGGAGCAAAGTGTGCCACTTCATCGCTCAGCGAATATGGATATCGTGGCTTTCGGGATCTCAATTGATGACGAGGATGCTTACTACCTGATCAGAGCTTATGCCAGCCTGTCCCACCTGAAATCCTCTCAGGCATCCTTTTACAGCGATGAAGCGTGGCGCAATGGCCCCCGGCAGGCGATTATCGATAAAATAGACATCAGTGTTAAATCCGTACTCACCCTCAGTGACAGCGCAGTTGAAAGTTTACGCGAGCGCTCATGAGTGAGTTGTGACAGCGATAATGCCTGTCCTGCCGGTTTACCCCATGGGTTTGGCGGTTATTTATAGTCGTTTCTTCATGAAAATCCGGCTGGTTCCGTCTGGTTTACACTCAATACGCCCAAACTCTTCCCAGCCATGTTTTTTGTAAAACTCAGGGGCCTGAAAGCTTATCGTATAGAGACACGCCGCAGTACAGCCTCTTTTGCGGCCTTCATCCTCGAAGCGGCGCAGGATGTCTGTACCGATCCCCAGTTTACGCAACGCAGGCGGGATATAGAAAAGATCGATAAATAGCAGGCCCAATGATGAACGCCCCTGCATTCCCCCGAGTACTTCGCCGGTTTTGCTTGATTTGATAAAGACCGCGAGCGGCTTGCGATCGTTGATACCAGTCATCAACTCATTGAATTCATTAAGCCCTTCTGCAATTGGCGTCAGTTGCGCCGCATCAGGGGTTTCGCATACTTCAAGACTTATCTCTTCAACTGAACCGCTCATTTCGTATGCCCTTTTAAAAAGCAGAAACTACGTATAGACGTATGAGTGAGACACTCAGGCGCGGTTAAGCGTTTTGGTAAAGATCCCACCGGTTGCCGTAGAGGTCTTCAAACACAACGACCGTTCCATACTCCTCTTGTCGCGGTTCCTCACAGAAATGTACGCCTTTTGCTTTCATCGCCTTGTAGTCGCGCCAGAAATCATCAGTTTGCAAGAACAGAAATACTCTTCCGCCGCACTGGTTGCCGATAAAACCTTCCTGCTTCTCACTGGAGGCGCGGGCAAGAAGAATGTTGCAGTCGCTTTCTGGATGCGGCGTCACCACTACCCAGCGTTTTCCTGGCTGTGGGGTATCCTCTACAAGGGTAAAGCCCAGCTTGTCCGTGTAATACTCAATTGCGCGATCGTAGTCATCTACGACCACGGCTACGTACCCCAGGCATCGCTTTTGCGTTCTCATGCTTTACTCCATCCAGTTGGGCACCACTGCCCGCAATCCTTTTTATCACAAAAGAACCGCGCCCACCGTCAGTATTGGTCCTGTTCATCAATACTCGCAGCTGACAGCTAACGGTCGGTAAGAAGCCGGATAAACTCTGCTGCGCAAGGCGGTATCAGGGGATAATATGTGCGGCTCTTAGCTGCGAGAACAGACTGAAAAACATCTCATCGGTTGCCTGCATGCGAGTGAAGCCCGCCCGGCGCAGCTTGCTGCCATCACCGAACATGTCGTCATTCCAGCCAAACACGAAATCGGCAAAATTCCCGTCGCTCAGCGTTGTAAGATCCGCCTCCACCAGCCGGTGCTGCCCGGCAAGTTCACGCCATTGCGCATGATAGTCCTTGAATAGCTGGTTAAATGACAGCCTGACCGGCGGGGCCTCCTCCAGTGCAAACCAGCGAGCGATGAGTGGCCACAGCTCGCTCCAGCGCCAGACGTCGCCGTTGTTCACGTTGAAAGCCTGATTCTGTGCCGCAGATGAGGTAGCGGCCCACAGCGTAGCCTCTGCCAGTAAGCCGGCATCAGTATGATCAACGATGCTGTGCCAGGTTTGTCGCGAGCCGGGAAAACGCAGCGGTAAATTTTGAGCCCGGCACAGCGATGCATACAGCGCGATGCTCAGGGCGAGATTCATGACATTCCCTGGCACCGCGCTGCCCACCACGCCTGGGCGGATAGCATTCCAGTGCCACGGTTTTCCTCGTTGAAACTGGCTGAGCCATGCGAGCTGAGCGGCGTTAAATTCAGCACCGGGTACGCCGGGGTCGCTTTCACGCGCCGGGGTTTTAAACGGACCAAGGTGTGCTCCATAGACTTTGTATCCCTGCATCAGGCTTACCGTCTGGAGCGGGGCGACTTTCTCGATATGAGTGACCAGGTTGCGCAGCATCGCGACGTTCGGTGCAACCATTTCTGTCCAGTTCGCGGCATTCATCCAGGCGCTGTAAAAAATATGGGTGATACCGTTGAGGGATTGCAGCGTATTTGCGCTGTCCTGCGCATCCTGTAAATCAACGTTTACCATCGGAATATTGTCAGGATGGGACAGGACGCGGTGGCTCAGACCGATAACCTCCCACTTATTGTGCAGGAGTGTTTTGACGAGCTGTTGACCGACAATACCGCTTGCGCCAGCGACCAGCGCGACTTTTTGGGGCTGCATCTTATTCATGGTTTCTCTCCAGGGAAGGTGATAGAAACAGTGTGATATATTATTTTTTTCACGCATATCCCATGAAACCGATAGCACTTATAAGCAGAATCATTAAATGAACAATAAGCTCAATGCCATTGCCACCTTTTTACGCGTAGCAGAAGCGGGTTCCTTTTCTGCCGCTGCTCGCCAGAGCGGGATGAAACAATCTGCCGTCAGTCAGCAGGTCGCGGCGCTTGAGGAAGATCTCGGGGTGGTATTAATGCATCGTACAACGCGTGTGATGGCGCTGACCGAGCAGGGGGAAAGCTATCGGCGTGATATGCAGCTGTTACTGGAGTCCATGCAGGAAGCGGAAAGGCGCTTGAACCCTGCCGATCATCAGTTTCAGGGTAGGGTACATGTGCAGTTGCCGAGTGGTCTGGGACAGATTTTTTTGCCGCACCTGCTGGGGTTGCAGAAAATGAATCCAGAATTGCACCTGATGCTGTCGCTGGATGACCGCATCGCCGATCTTGTCACTGAAGGGGTGGATGTTGCGCTGCGGCTGAGCAATGAACCTTCGCAGGCGCATGCGGCGCGTGTGCTGGCGCGTATTGAAACGGCACTGTTTGCCGCCCCCGGTTTTAAACCGATTCATACCGCGAGTGAGCTGACCGCGCATCCGTACGTGCGATTCAGCGCTATCCCACAGGACGCACTGCTCCGTCTGGTCTTGGGTAATGACACTCTCGACGTAAAAGTGAATACCGTTTTCCGGGCTAACACCAGTGACGCCCTGTTACAGGCGATAGAATCAGGCATTGGTATCGGGGCTATGCAGGTTCCGCTTGCGGCCAGCGCTTTGCTATCCGGCAGAATTGTTCCGGTATTACCCGCCTACCGGTTGCCTGACCGCTTTCTCTATGCCGTCTATCCCGATGCCCGCTTTATTCCCCAGAGGGTCAGGAACATTATCCGTGCGATCGAACAATTACTGCCTGAATTAACGGGAATCCCTGATGGCCCCGCATCCGCTGTGGATAAAACCAGCTGAACAGGTTCAGGACGCGGCAAGCGGAGAAAATGGTGAAAGCTGGTAAACCGCTGCCATCGCCAGGATGCTCAATATCACACTGATGATGAAGTAGGTTTTAAAAGGCTGTTTTTGCGTTTTATGGCGAAAGAGCTGCTGACCAGCCATCGCGCCTGGCCACCCTCCCACAAAACCAAACACCAGCAGAGTCAACTCTGGCACTCTGCGCCAGGCCTTGCGCGCCGCCAGTTTATCCATACCGTAAATTACCAGCGTCAGTACGTTGGCAAGCAGGAACCATACGATAAAGGGATGTGGAGTCAACAGGCTTCCCGCCGCCGCTAAGGCGAGGAGAAAATAGCAGAAGCGATTGAGATTCATAGCATTAGCCAGTAACGAGCGGAATGTGTTGAAGCCGAATTATACTCAACAGGCGGCAGGAAGATACCCAGGCGACGAGTGTGGCGTGGTCATCGGGCTAATGTGCAGGATATGGTGAGTAAGATACCGGCAGCCTACTGTAGACGCGATGTAGTACAAATCCGATATACCGTGCTCATGGTGACGTCATCAAAAGAGTGCCGTTCCGGTACCGGAGGCTGAATGCCTGGTACGCTAGCCAGCCTGGCCCCGCAGCGGCATTCATATCATTAATGGAGACCCAGACGAATCAGTTCAACGGGTTCGAATTGGCCTTCATTACCTTCAACTTCGACAGTTTTACTGCGGCGTAGCTGGGCTGGAGTGAGTCCATTGGCGTGTATCGCAACAATTTTACCTGTTCTTCCCGTGCCATTAATCATGACCTGGCTGCCGTTGGTAATAGGGTTACGGTTACGATCGTAAGTGACCATAGGTATTTCTCCTTTAAATATGAGTGCGTCAAAGAATCCGCTTCATCATCAGGGATAGCCCCAAATAACGGACGTAATAGCAATACGCCTCTGACCCGCTTATTTTGTTGAGGTTGATCAATGTCACACTTTTTAACCGCGCAGACGGGGATAAATTTCTGAGATAAGGCGGATTGACCAAATAAAACCGCATAACAAGAAGTGGAGTTATGCCAAAGTGGAACAAGATATCTAATGCGGCTACATCGTTGGTGTCCTGCTGCCACAATTAAACTAAGAGTTCAACGGAATGGAGAATGCGCTTGTAGGGGGAGGCCGACTGGGATATTTCCTCACGTAATACCTGCATCAGACACGCCACAAAGTATTCAGCAGTTGGCCCGGTTGGCTGTCCGACACGGTTGATCAACCCAACGAGTACTTCCCCCATTGATTCTCGTAACGGCAAAGCACACAGCCCGTCACGTTGCGCGCACTCCTCCACCAATGGCCAGGGAAAAATGCTCAACATATCGGTTTTGCGTAACAGGCTCATGGCGATGGAAAGCGAATATGAGACATGTACCCTCGAAGCATAAGGAAAACCATCCGGGATGTACGGCAAAATCCATTGGGCATCCGCAAGATCCTCGAGGAAGCGGCTGTTCGCCAGCGGGTGATTCTGTCGTGCGACTACGGCAAACTCGGACGAAAATAAAGGCTGATACTGGAATTCTGTGCTCGAACCTTGCGTTGACAGTCGCCCAATAAAGAGGTCGAGGCTTCCATCACGTAGTTTAGGGTAGGCAACGGAGACTAGTCCCTCATGCACGTCTAACTGAACGTCAGGAAATCGTTGTTGAAACAGGCAGATTGCTTTGGGTAATAACGTCATGACCACCCAAGGGGTGATGGCAACCGATAAACGCCCCGTCATTTCACCTTTGCAACCCTCAACTGTTTGATGGGCCGTTTGCATTTGTGCGACCAGCAGGCGGGCCTGAATCAACAGTTTTTCTCCCTCAGCCGTGAAGGATATCCCGGTTGAATTACGAATAACCAGTTGCAGGGACGTATCTGCTTCAAGCTTTTGTATCGCTTTGGTGATCGCGGCTGGAGAGGTCAGCAGTATTTTGGCGGCATGGCGAATGCTCCCGGCATCGGCAATCGCCACTAACGCATTAAGCTGGTAATACTTCATGTTTTAAAAATGTTTCATTGGTGTTAACTAAATGATGTCACGTTAACTGCCGCCTGTCTATCTGCTGGAGGAGGGGAAACCTATACTGGTGGTCATGTTTTGAGCATGGTGCTTGAAGCAGTGATCCGGAGATAACATGTATCCTACTGATAAAGATAATAAGACCCTGAGCCAGTTTTGTTGTGTTATGACGCTTTGCATCCCTCTTACAGGGTTCGCTTCCCCTGCGACGGCATCCTCCAAAACACAGGATAATATTGGAGCGGCAACTGATTTTCTCACCCTGAAGCACGCTCAACAGCCGGGTACTTACCGCAACGTTGACAAAATTTTCAACACTCGCACTTTCCGCCGTGGTGATACTGTTTCTCCATTGCCTGCCGCCCCGGTGCAACTCAACGCCGTGCAATATTCTCCTGATGGCATTCATACCTACGGCATCGATGATTTTATGAAACGTAACAACGTTGCCGGGCTGCTGATCATTAAAGACGGAAAAATCGCACTTGAACGATATGCCCAGGGAAATACTGAAACGTCTAAATGGACGTCGTTTTCCACCGGGAAGTCTATTGTTTCAACGCTTATTGGTGCCGCAATTAAAGATGGCAAGATCAAGAATATTAATGATCAGGTGACGGACTATCTTCCGCAGATGAAGGGCACGGCCTACGATGGCGTCACCGTTCGTCAGCTGTTGCAGATGACCTCCGGAGTGCAGTGGAATGAAGACTATCGGGATCCGGACTCTGACTTTTCTGCCATGTTTAAGTGTGTTGAAGAAGGGAAAGCCAAATGCATTGTTGGCGTGATGTCAAAGTTACCCCGGGCTGCTGCACCTGGCACCCAGTTTAACTATAAAACCGGCGAAACACACATGGAAGGTGAAGTGTTGACCGCTGCCCTAGGAGGGGAGTCGTTATCGAGTTATTTGTCACGTAAAATCTGGGTCCCTATGGGCATGGAATCAGATGGCTACTGGTTGCTGGAGTCAAAAAACGGCCAGGAGTTTGCGGGAGGATCGTTAAGTATGACGCTGCGAGACTATGGCCGATTCGGGTTGTTTATCCTCAATGATGGCGTTATTAAGGGTCAGAAAGTGCTTCCTGATGGCTGGGTTGCTGATGCTGGGGAGCCGGCAGCGGACTCACCGGAGAATCAGCAAGGTGCTCTCTATTCTTCCATTAATGTCCCATCGCATCCTTCTGCGAACCCCATGGGCTATGGCTATAACTGGTGGTCTTTCCCGAAAGGTCAGTGGACTGCCTGGGACGATCTCGACAATCCTAAGGTATGGGGTAAAGATGCCTACAGCCAGACGCCAGTAAAGAATTTCCCTAATTTGTCTGGTGCATTTACGGCTGAAGGTGTGTTTGGCCAGTTTATTACTATCAACCAGAAAGAAAATGTGGTCGCCGTAGTCTGGAGTACCTGGGAAACGCCATGGATCGACCCGAAAGAGCATGAAACCTACAGTTTCCTTAATGCGGCAATGGATAAACTGAAGCAGTAAGTTCAGGCTTGTTAAACCGGAATTCCCGATGCCGCGTGAAGCGGCATCACAGGAACATCACAGAATTGTTCAGTGCAAGACCACGACATCACCGCATACGGTTCGTCGTTTAACCATGTCCGGTATTCACTCTTCTGCCGATATCCTTTAGCTGGGAATACTTTTCCAGCAGTTGCGGGGCGTCATCAAGGCTCATAGCAAACATCCACATATAGGTCATGACTGAATAGATGTGGCCCGCATCGGCCACGCCACCCAACGTCATGGCTAGAATGGTCATGCCAAATAAGAGGGCGACGACGGTGCCAATGGACAGGTAGCCAAAGGCTTCACGGTCGGACAAACACACGCGCAGCCTGGACAACAAGCGATAGTGCCGGATAAGCGGGGAGGGCGATGCGCTGTTGACCATCGCGATTTCTTTTTCAAGACGATTATTAAGGCGCAGGAAAAGGGCTTCGTTCTTACGCGTATAACCTCTCAGGAATAATGAAAAGAACCCGAGGATCGCCAGGCAGGCAATTCCCGTCCAGAACTCTATTGCCAGCAGCATCATGGCCGCCCCCAGAATGGAAGCAACGGAGGTGATCAGGGCAGGCAAATGCTTTTCAAAAAAGTCGACGAACTCCCGGGAAAGCGCGACTCGAGCGGCAATGGTGGACGTATTTTGCTTATCCTGGCGTTGCGCAAGGATAACGGGCACCGCCAGCTCAGCGTAGATCCGTGTAAATGTACGGGTATCCACACTGCGGCGAGCGGCCCCGATCGCCCACATAATAAATACGATCACCGCATAGAACACAGCGTGCAGGGCGTTACCGGCAATAATCGCGTTGATAGCAAAACCCGCCATCAGCGGATACAGCAGGTAAGTCAGGTTCTCAGCAACGACGAGGAGAAAAGTGATCGCCAGTTTTTTCCTGTGCAGGCGGCCCAGAGACTTCAGGGTGTCCACCGCACTGTAAATGGTCGTGGATTTTTCGTGTGTATTCAGGCTTATCATTGTTTGTGTTTCTGTTAAAATAGATATTTGAGCGGTTGCTCAAATATTGAAAGATGAGTCTATTTGAGCAATTGCTCAAAGTCAATCCGGGCGATATGAATGAAAAAGAAGACCGAAGAACTGAGAACGCGGATCCTCGATGGCGCTGTGATGTTGTTCATCGAGAAAGGAATAGAGAAAGTGACCACCCGAGAGTTAACCGAACATCTGGGCATTTCGCGCAGCCATATCTATCACTATTTCAAGGACTGGCAGTCTCTTTGCATCGAAGCACTCGCGCGATTTATGCATAAAGAACTGGAAGAGTTAACGGCGTCTTTAAACGGCCTGACTCCCCACGAGAAACTGACGGTGCTTATCAAAAACTATCTCCCTGAGGGGCCGGATGCCGTCTGGCAACTTTATGACTCTCTATGGCGTGTGGCGTCGCATAACGCGGCTTATGCCGAACTTGCCGAGCGGAATATGGATCAGTGGATGGAGATGATCGCCGGCATTATTCGCGAAGGCGTAGAGACAAAAGCCTTCCGGGCGGTAGATACCGAACGCGTTACGCGTCAGTTTACGGCAATGCTTAACGGCTACTCCGAGAATCTGATTATTCATCCGTCGCCGGAGAAGTGCCAGTTAGCCAGCGATGATTTGCAGGATTTTATCCGGCATATTCTGTAACCCTGTCGGGTTTTCGCGATGTATATCTCGCCGCGGTGCGTGGTCTTCTGTCTTGCGTAGAGATTCATCGTATCTACGGGGCACGCTGTGGCGTCAATGCCGGCTTAGGTTGCCAGGGACAGATGGCGTAATTTCTGCTGCATGAAATCAATCAGCGCTCTTGTTTTGGCGGGCAGGTACCGCCGGTCTGAATAAAGTGCGAACAATTGCAACGGGGCTGCCGATTGTTCAAACTCAACCTCGACTAACCGCCCATCGCTAATGTAGGGCTGGCAGGCTTGTTTCGAGAGAATGGCAAAACCGACACCTGATACTGCAGCTCGTCCCGCCATCTCTCCGCTGTTAACCCGATAATGCGCATTCACCTTAATTGTCTCGAATCCCCCCTTTTTATTGACAAACTGCCAGGGCGCACCTTTCAGTGCACTTACCGTGGTAATGCAGGGCAAATCTTCAAATTGCTGGATATGAGAAGGGGTGCCATAACGCTGAATGACGGAGGGGGCTGCGACAATGGTGCAAGGGATAGTCACCAGATGACGGGCGATATAGTCACTGTCATCCATCTGACCACGGGTAATAATAATAGCTAAATCCAGATCATCCCGCAGGGATTCGAGTCCTGACAAATTTGTGACACAGCTGATTTCCAGGTCCGGGTACAGACAGGCAAAATCGGCAATGACAGAACCCAGCAATGCAGGGCCTATTTCATTGGGAATACAGAGGCGTAATGGACCCTTGAGTTGCATTTGCCGCAACGTTAATTCTGTCTCAGTTTGCTCAAGCGCCTCCAGTAATGGCTTCGCTCGATTATAAAGCAGGTGCCCAGCCTGGGTGAGTTTCATGTGTCGGGTGCTGCGCTCAATGAGCTGAAGATTCAGTCTTTCTTCTAACTGAGAAATACAACGACTCACATTGGATGACGGCATTTCAAGGACTTTCGATGCCCCAACAAAACTTTCCCTTTCAACCACCGCAATGAACACTTTCAGGGTGTGAAAATCAAGAGCTGATCGCATTAATTATCCCATATTTGATAATAATAAATGCCGTTTTTACCATATAATATACACCATTGATAGCGGTTAAACTCAGGGTATCGTTTATCCATAGGTTGCTTGCTATGCTACAGGTCACACAGACGTTCAATCATAAAGCCCTTATGCAGATAGCCATTGTCATGGCTTTTATCCAGTTCACTCATGCGCTGGAATACATGGCGTTTACGCCTGTTTTTGCTTTTATGGCCGATGAATTTTCGGTTCCGGTATCATTTTCTGGCTATGTTTCTGGTATGTACACTCTGGGGGCTGTCCTTGCTGGCGTTATTGCTTTTTATATGATCGACCGGTTTAATAAAAAACAATTCCTGGTCAAGAATATGGTGCTGCTGGGTGTATTAACATTTTTGACCACACTCACGACTCATTTTGAAACGCTGCTCGCGCTACGATTTTTTGCAGGACTGGTTGGTGGCACGACAATGGGGGTGGGTACAAGTATATTGATAAACTATGCTCCAGCTAACTTGCGTGGGAAAATGCTGGCAACGGTGATTGCATCATTTTCGATGGTAAGTATCGTCGGCATGCCAGCTATATTATTTTTGTGCACGCACTATGGTTGGCATACTGCGCTGTGGTTAATTAGTTCACTTTGCCTGCTATGTTTACCGTTGATTGTGCTTATTATTCCCAGAGATACGGTTCCATCCAGCGTGAAGAGTCATCTGTCTTTTGATACTCAAACCTTATTTTTCGCCTCTTGTACTGCTGGAGTGCAATTTAGTCCCATGCTGATTATCCCCATTTTGACTCCATTAATGATGCTGTATATGGGCGCACAGCAACACCTGTTGCCGGTATTGTTTTTTAGTGGAGGAGTTGCCGGTTTTCTGGCTACAAAAATAACAGGTATTCTAATATCACGTTTATCTGCGCTGATGCTGGCAATAATTTCAACGCTGTTCTTTATAGCAAGTTTGTTGATTCCTGCGCTAGGCTACCATAATGCTGTTCTGTTTATAACCTTATTTCTTGGGGCCTCATATAGCCGACTTGTTTGCGCTTCATCGGTTGTTATTCAGTATCCTGAAGATGAACAACGAGCCAGTTTTTCTTCACTACAGGCAGCAATGATGTCCCTGATAACAACCCTCGCATTCTTTCTGTCTTCCTTATTGCTACCTGACCAGGGAATAACAACGCAAAATCTAAACAGGCTGCTGATTGTTAGTGCAGTAGTCGCATCAGTATTTCCCGTCATGGTCATCATACTTCAAAAGAAACTGGCTAAACGTAGCATCCAGCCCGATCACCTCATCATGGATTAGCATAACGCCAGCGCCTGGAGCGGACGGGACGTGGTGCAGGGGGCCACGTTGAGCAAGGAGCGGAAGTTCGCACCCATCACACATATCAGGGGGGTAGTCTCCAATGGGCGCGGCTCCAGAACCGTATTGGTGACAGGGTTTATACTTAATTGCAGATGTTCGGGAATAGGGGCTTGCCATGGAGAGCAAGCTGTTTTAACCGGATACGGATGCACGCAAAAAAGGCGTTGGAGAAAATGGGTGCGCCAGGAGGCGGGAGTCAAACCCTGGCGCGCCTCGCAGGCCAGGTAATCAAAACTTAATCAAAGAGAAAATCATGAGAAAAATAGTTTCGTTTGTCCATGTCTCGCTGGATGGTTTTGTCGCTTCTACCGCTGAGGGGGCGGCGGGTCTGGCCTGGATAAGCATAAGCCCCGACTTGTTTGAATACGTGGAGCAGCGGATTCAGCAGACCGACACCGCCTTATATGGGCGCATCACCTTCCAGATGATGGAGTCGTACTGGCCAACTGCTGCCGATAAGCCTGACGCTAGCCCGCATGACCACGCGCATTCGCGTTGGTATAAATCTGCCCATAAAGTGGTGTTATCGAAAACCCTGCTAGAAAAAAATCACCCAAATACGCAAATTATCAGTAGCAATTTAAGCGACGAAATCAGCAAGCTCAAGCATAGCGCGGGCAGCGAAATGTTAATGTTTGGCAGTCCCTCAGCGACTCACGCGCTAATGGCGGAAAACCTTATCGATGAGTACTGGCTATTCGTCAATCCGATTCTGCTGGGGCAAGGCATTCCCTTGTTCAAAAACATAAAAGACAAAACTTCACTCATGCTGGTGAAGAGTAAAGTTTTCCCGTCGGGGGTCGTGTGCCTGCGCTACGAGGTGAAACCAAATCAATAATGCAAGGTTCTGATAGTTCTGTAAGAGGAACAAAACCGCCGAACGACTGCATTTTGAGTGATCTCGCTATGATTACTTTATGCGCTTCTCTTGATTGTATCTGTATTGAGGTTAGACCTTGTCTGAGTCAAGAGATTTTGATTGCATGCCGATACAGGTAATGACGTCGGAACTGAGTTGTACTAACCCCCTCCAGCCATAGTTATGTCCTGTTTTGTAGTGCCGTATTTTAATCTCGCGGATATGGCGGTTCGGGTTGTCATCCAGCATCTGCTGCGCCAGCGGCAAAATATCATCGCCGTAATCTTCGAACAGTTCACCGGTGGCAATGACCAGGCGAATATTGTGAATAGGCGCGGTGCAACAGATGGCGAAATACAGCGCGCGAGCGGTCGCCTGAATACCGGTGGCTTCATTCGCCGGATCGACGTTAAATGCCGGTTCCAGCCCACCTTCATAGGGTAAGTGGACGATTTCCGGATAAAAACCGTTTTCACCCAGCCCCGGAACGCCGTTGGTGCAGTAGCCGTAACCGAGGCTACCGAAGCCGGGCATAAACGCCACGTAAGAGCTCCCCGGCGAGCGTTTCGCCAGCAGATAATTGGTGCAGTGGGCTATGTTGTAGATGCGGACGGGGATGCCAAGATGCTTTTCGAGCAGCGCCATCAGGTTGATATTGTTATCGGCGAACAGCGGACAGTAGCGCACCACGCCGGTTGTATGTTCAATCCCTCCCTGCAGCGCCACGCTGACCACCTTGATTTGCGTCTCCTTCAGTGAAGCCTGCTGGCATAGCCTCTGCAGACCATCGGCGATGAACTGCGTCAACGTATCCGGGGTCATCTGCTCTGGCAGGTTGAACTGGTGGCTGGCCAGCGGCGCTTTCAGGGTATAGTAATCGTTGAGCGTGCCCTGGAAGCTGCCGCGACGCAGCATGATATTCACGCTCCAGGCGTTGCCTTCTTTAACTGACAGGCACTGCTGAGGTCGGCCAAAGGCTGCGTCTTTTATTTCGCGCTCTTCGATTAATTGCTCTTCCAGCAACCGGGCGGTGAGCTTGGTGGTATAGGCTTTAGTGACGCCGAGTCGCCGGGTCATCTCCGCACGAGATTCGCTTTCGCTATGCAAAATATTGAGAATCTGCTGTCTGTAGTCCACGCCGTCACGCCCCTGTCACCGTTGAGTCAGGCGTTATCATACCATCCCGCCCGCGCAATTGCGGGCGGGAAAAAAACGGGTGGTTGCCGCTCATGAGGATTATTTGACGTTAATGATGAGACGTCGATAGGATGTGAGCGACGGCGTGCCGTTATCCGTCACCGCGAGGATCAGGTGCTCGGTTCCCGTGCGTAGCGCCTTAACCTTAGCGTGGGATTGCGCGGCTTCGCTAAGCGCCAGTACCGCAGGTGCCTGCAGATTATCTTCGCCGCGACGGCCCTGAACGTCGTTAACAGCCACCGGCAGTGAGCTGGCGGAGCCCGCCTCCGGGTAGAGGAACCAACGATAGCTGAGCTGATTGCCGTCAGGATCTTTACTGCCCTCGGCGCTGATGTTCAGTGTTTCACCGACGCTGGCATTCAAAAATAGTGCTTCTTGCCCGCTATCGCCGTTCACCACCACCTGCGGATTGTGGTTGGCCGCCGCATAATCTTTAATCCCCCAGTCCATTCGCGCGGCGAAGTCATGCTGAAAGGCTTCGCGCCAGCGCCAGATAGTGGCCTGATTAGAGGTATACTGCTGGCCATCGATGCCGGTAACCGTATCGGCGGCATTCGGGTTGCCCGGGTAAAAATCGCCGCCGCTGCTCCAGAACGGGCGCGTCTCGTGCTGCGGTTGACGAACAATATAACGTCCGCCCCAGCCGCCCCAGCCCGGATTGCGCTCGCTATTGAGGCCGTTGCGGATTAGCCCGAGGAACGCCGGAGTGTCGCCTTCCATGATGAACAGATACTGCAGATAGCCTTTACCCATCGGTCCTTTGCTGCGGATGTTGTCATCCAGCCAGTGCTGAGAGACGGTCATGAAATCCGCGCCAGGCGCGTTGCGGTAGTAGCGATCGCCGCTGATGCCTGTCCAGGTGGCGCGGGCGTAATCTTCGCCGTTCTGACTGGAAGGATCGCCAATCCAGGTGATGTGTGGATAGTTTTCTCGTACCCAGAAACCGGAATCGTCTTGATCGGAAATCGCGTACACCACCAGGTTTTGCGTTAACGCGTTCACCGTGCTTGCCGGGTGTTTCGCGCGCAAGTCTTTCAATGCCTGCGCCAGGGTATTTGCACCACCCCACAGGTTGATGTACAGCGGCTGGCTGGCATCGGTGCTTTTCTCGATAGCTTTTACCAGCAGATCGGAGCCAGCGGTATGTTTACCTGCGCCGGTCGCTGCCAGCCCATAGCCCGCCACGCCCGGCGCGACTACCGCGGCCAGTTGACTCTGTGTCGGGAAGCCGGCGGCGTGTTTTATCAGGTTAGGCTGTACTTCACCGTAGTGACCCAGCACCAGTTCAATCATATCGGTATGCACCTTTTCCCGCTGCCAGGTAGAAGTGGTTGCGACCAGTCCTTCGACGTTCATTTCATTGGCATAGAGTAGAAAACGAGTCAGCGACATTTGGTCATCGGGTTCATTACCAATGTCGGTGAGAACGAAGACGCGCGGTTTAGCCTGATACGGGAGTACTTTGGTCGCCATCTGTGCAATGGCAGTATCGGCGTAGGCCGCCAGTGGTGCGGAGATCGCCAGTAGTCCGGCCATCGCTAGCCAGATGCCTTGAGCGAGCCTGCTGCGTTGTGAATTGATCATGTTTACCTCGAGAGTTCCTTGCCATAAAAGTGAATCCAATATAGTTAACTGAGGAAACAAAGTAAAAATATAAACCAGCAGAGTGTGACTGGACTCGTAGGTTTACGTGTTTTGCGTAACCCTCTCACTGACCTGTCCCCACGAATTGATGCAGTGGGCATGGCTTTGTCCGCTTCTGTCACGGAACAGACCGCCTGAAGCTCCGCGAGGCCCGCGGCGAGCGAAAAGCGATATTTGCTTAACCGGTTACACTGCAAACCAGCCCACAGCATTTGAGAATCCAGGTAAGCAGTA
The DNA here is from genome assembly GCF_051131765.1 of Klebsiella sp. I138. Lineage (NCBI taxonomy): Bacteria > Pseudomonadati > Pseudomonadota > Gammaproteobacteria > Enterobacterales > Enterobacteriaceae > Klebsiella > Klebsiella sp. I138. Next base: position 1,596,069 of record NZ_CP180447.1, on the reverse strand, counting down.
AACCGAATCCCGGTTCCATTGGCATGACGCAATCCACATGCGAGGAAATTACGCCATGCCTGCCAGATATGTGCAGCTATGCTTTTCTCTTACTCTCGTGGTTTGCCAGTTGCCGAATAAACTCTTCAGCCGTACAACCTTGTTGTAACGCTTCAAGCAACAACTGCTGCTGTGTTTTTGGCACCAGCCCCCCCAGCGGCGGATCGGTATCAAGATTGGTCGGGAAGGAATAGCCTTCACCGCTTGCTGCCACAACCGCCTGTAACTGCTCATCATTTAAGGGTTTATTCAGTAAAATGGGATAGACCGCCTCCATGACTTTGACGTGATTTACTTTTTCCATTGTTTTGCCAAATGCGGATGAGACCTGCAGCAAATTAGCCGTACGCACTTGGTCTCGTGTCACGTTATTCCCCGCGGCATGGAACAGCGCCGGATTGAAGAACAACCCGTCACCTTTCTTCAGTGGCAACTGAATGGCATGCTGCTGGAAAAATTCAATAAAACGCGGATCGCGCCATGCCAGATATCCTTCTGCATATTGCTGCGACCACGGTAAAAGCTGCGTCGGTCCTGACTCTACCGGCATATCGCTGTGCGCGACCGCACCCTGAAGCGTCAGGTATTGCGACAGAATCTGCAGAGGCAGCGGGAAGCGGGCGACCACCTCATTCAGCTGGAAGCCGAGATGGTAATCCCGATGCGGCTGTTGGGCTTTGCCGCCCGGGCGGACCTGATTTACCTGTGCCGTGATGTCATAGCCGGGGCCAACCCAGGCTTCGCAAATCAGTGCCAGTAAAGTATTGCTGTAGTAATCGACGAAGGCATCGGCATCACGTTCAGCGACTTTTTGCAGCGCGTTCCAGATACGGCCATTGCTGCCGGCTTTGGCAAAGTGATCGCCTCCGCCACCGTTTGCCGCTTCACTGACGAGAATATCGTCAAACACCTTATTGCTGCTGTCTATGACGGAGACGTCGCGGTATAAGCCCTGAACCACGAACACGCCGGGTCCGCCAGACAGTGCGTGATGCAGTTCACCCAGCATGGTTTGACGATCTGTTCTGGCTGCTGTAAGCAGATCATCATGATGATAGATCAGTACATTTTTATCGGCAGAACGCGCCAGCGGGAAATCGTCCTTACGCAAGGTTTGCGCACATAGCGTGGCGAACGTATCGAGAGAAATATGGCGGTCATTAATATAGGGCGTATGCATTTTTCGCCTCACAGAGTCAGAGCATGTGATGGCTGAAAACCACCGTTGTCACCGCAGCCCACCACGCTTTGATCAAAATCGATCACCGCGCCAGTCATCATTCCCGACTCCTCTGAAAGGAGAAATGCTACGCCACGCGCGACCTCGTCTGGCTTCAGCAATCGGCCAAAAGGCTGGGCCTGCTCAGCGCTGGCAAGCCAGTTTTCTTCAGCATCATGATATTGCCGCTGGATGTCGTGTTCATGCGGCGTGTCCATCCAGCCAATGTTCAGGCCGTTTACTCTTATACGGTTACGCATAGCGCTGAAGGCCACGTTTTTGGTCAGCGTGACCAGCGCGCCTTTCGATGTGGCGTATGCGGTCAGGAAACTCTGGCCGCCGTGGGAAGTCATGGTAATGATATTAACAATGCTGCCTTCTACGCCCCTTGAAATCATCAGTTTGATCGCCGCCTGCATCAGAAAAAAAGGCGCGCGAGTGTTGACCGCCATGATGGAGTCAAATAATTCCGGAGAGGTATCAAGGATGGTGCCACGGTCGGACATGCCTGCACAGTTTACCAGTCCATGCAGCGTGCCAAACGCCGATTCTGCGGCTCCCACCACTTGTTTGCAGGCTTCTGGCGAACTGATATCCGCTTCAACAAATATCACTTCACATCCGCCATGGCTAAGGGCTTCTGCCTGTTCGCGCCCGGCTTTTACGTTACGTCCGCAAATGACGATGCCCCGCGCCCCACGCTCTACCAGCAGACGGGCAACCGCTGCGCCGAGCCCCTGGGTTCCGCCGGTAACGACGAACACTTTGTTATTAAAATCACCGCTTTTATTCATGTCCATTTGTGGTCCTTTCTTATTGAGGAGAGATCAGGTTTGTCCGCTTGCTTACCCTGACCTTAGCAGCTACATTCGCTTAACAATATGTACACACAACCTCAAAAAGACCTCAATTTATGCCACGGTCATTTTCCATCAAACAAATCGCAGCTCAGTCTGGCGTCAGTAAAGCGACGGTCGACAGAGCGTTGCACCAGCGCGGCAGCGTGAGTCCCCGTACGGCCCGACGCATTGCGCAGGCAATCAGCGATCTGGAATTACAACAGCGCACCAGCCTTGCAAGCGGCCGCACGTTGCCGATCGACCTGGTGATGCACACGCCGGAACGCTTCAGTTCACTGGCAGTAGCGGCGCTGCTCAGTCAAATTAAAACCTTTTCACCTTTTCGCCTGACGCTACGCTGCCACATTTTTGAAGAGGTCACGCCTGAGGAATTGCAACGTGAGCTGCGCCGTTGCGGCAATGACAGCTACGGCGTGTTGCTCAAAGCCAGCGATCATCCGTTGCTTGAAAGCACTATTGCGGAGCTTGCGGAACTTAACATTCCGGTGGTCACGCTGGTTACTGACCTGCCTCACAGCAGGCGTATCCGTTACGTGGGAATGGATAATGCCGGTGCGGGACGAACAGCGGCATGGCTCCTGTCGCGGTGGCTTTTGAAAGAAGAGCAAACGGTCGCAGTCGTGCTCAGCAGTAAGGATTTTCGCGGAGAAGAACAGCGCATGGCAGGCTTTATCCAGGCGCTAAGCGAGCGGGCGCCATATCTGGACACCATCGCCGTCAGTGAAGGATATGGGATTGATACGCTGACTTTTACGCAGATGTGCAAAGCGCTGGAACAGGACCATTCAATCCAGTCTGTTTACAGCGTGGGCGGGGGAAACAGCGCTATTTTACGGGCTTTTGCAGCGATGCAACGGGAGATAAAAGTGTTTATTGGCCACGACCTGGATGAAGAGAACCGCGGTCTGCTGGCTGCTGAAAAAATGGATGCGGTGATTGATCATGACCTGCATGAAGACGCGCGGTCCGCATTTAGCGCAATCCTGCGTTTCCATGGTTTTTTGCCGGAAACAGAGAATGAAATAGCGCCATCGCGCGTAATTGTGGTCACTCCTTACAATATCTAATTGACTTTAATAGGTTGTTTATAGAGGCATATATTATATCTGTCAGGTAATCACTTCATTGGTACCTGGCGGTCTGGCCAACGGCGTCAGGGTTGCTTTAAGTTGGATGAAACGCTGACTTCACAGCTCGCCTGGACGTCCGGAAAGTTAACGGGCTGATGTGAAGGGCATCAGTACGATGCCCGATACAAAATGGCCGTACGAGCGACCGGCCATAATGGGTTATCCAATACACTTCCTGACTAAGCCGCTGAGTCGCTATCCGTTGAACGTGTCAGCGTTTCCCATTGCTCAATTTCTTTATCTAACGCGGCGAGCTTTTGCCGTACTAAATTCAATGCATCGCTGCCTAGCAATAAATGCGTGGGTGGGTTCTGGCTCTCAATGATTGTCAGCATCGCGCGAGCAGCCATCACGGGATCGCCGGATTGCTTGCCACTTTTTTCTATCCGCGCCTGTCGAATGGGTTCGAAAAGAGCATCATAGTCCGGGACGCTGCGAGCGCTGCGGACCATTGAGCGCCCGGCCCAGTCGGTGCGAAACGACCCTGGCGCCACGGCGGTCACCTGTATGTTGAACGGAACCAGCTCTTTGCTTAACGTTTCTGATATGCCTTCCAGAGCAAATTTGCTGCCGCAATAATAGCTGATGCCGGGCAGGGTAATAAAACTGCCCATTGAGGTGATATTAATAATATGGCCGCGACGGCGCTGGCGCATGCCCGGTAGCACGGCTTTGATCATTGCCACTGCGCCAAACACATTCACTTCAAACTGGTGGCGCATCTCTGCGAGCGAGGACTCTTCCATAATGCCTTCATGGCCGTAGCCGGCATTGTTCACCAGCACATCAATCGGACCGACGGTCGACTCAACCTCCGCTACCACCTCAGCAATACGCCCAGCGTCCGTGACATCCAGCAAGCGGCCGAAAGTCCGATGCGCATCGAGCGCCTCGAAAGCCTGCTTTGTGTTGTGGTTACGCACGGTCCCGATGACCCGATGACCTGCGGCGAGCGCCTCCTGCGCCAGCGCACGACCCAAGCCGCTGCTGACACCGGTGATTAAAATCGTTTTTACAGAGGACATAAAAAGAACTCCCATGAACAGTGAAGGTTGCATGGTATTCTCTATTTTGCCGTATTCTGAGGCCGAATCTTCTCTTTTTATTGCCTGATTTTATGAGGTGCTGTGATGTCCGGGATGATTACCTTGATGAAAGCACTGGCCGTGCAAGAGGGGTACAATCTGACTGCCTTGCCTGATGTGCGAATCTTGCGTGCCGACCGCCCGCTTGCCAGAACGCCTGTGCTGTACGATCCGGGGATCGTGATTGTATGCCAGGGCAGAAAATGCGGCTATTTCGGCCAGCAGACCTATTTATATGATGAGCAGCACTACCTGGCGGTTTCGGTGCCGGTGCCGTTTGTGATGGAAACCGATGCCTCGGTAGAACATCCGTTGCTGGCAATTTATATGCATCTGAATTTTCAGCTTGCCGCTGAGCTGATGTTACAGCTTGAACAGCATGGTGTCCCGCATCCCCCCGCGGTACCGCAAAGCATGATGTCGAGCCTGATGGACGACGCGGTAAAAACGGCGGTGCTGCGCTTGCTAGAGGTTCTGAACAATCCGCTTGAGGCGGCGATCCTTGGCCCTGCGCGGGTACGTGAGCTCTATTTCCGCGTACTGACAGGCGAGCAGGGCGATGCAATGCGCGCCGCGCTGGCCTTGCAGGGGCAGTTCGGCAAAATCGGTAAAGTGCTTCAGCGCATCCATGCTCTCTACGCTGAGCCGTTAACACTGACGCAGCTGGCAATGGAAGCCGGAATGAGTGTGCCGACGTTTCACAGCCATTTCAAAGCGATAACCCGGATGCCGCCGATGCAGTATGTGAAATCTGTCCGCCTGCACCAGGCGCGGATGTTGATGGTGCGCCAGCAGATCACCGCCAGCGCCGCGAGTTACGCGGTAGGATATGAAAGCCCGTCACAATTTAATCGCGAGTTTAAACGCTTGTTTGGCCTGCCTCCGGCAGAGGAGATGAAACGTATGCAACGTAATTTCGCCGTTCCGCCTGCCCGGCCAGCGTCGGTATTTATTTCATCGCATTAAGGCTGATTTGGCATGACTGATAAGCCATGAATCAGAGGGCAAATACCGTTTCAATTTCAATCTTGAGATCGGGTGAAAATAGACGGCTGACTTCCACAAGCGAACTGGCAGGCAGGTGATCGCCGTAATGTCGGTAGAGTGCCTCGCGCAGCGCGTTGATCTCTGCAAAAGAGGTAATGAAAATGGTGACTTTAATGAGGGACGAGAAATCAGCACCCTCTGCAGTGACGATTTTCCGAATCTGACTGAATATTTCCTCTGCCTGTTCGGCGATGCCTGATTGCTGCGCGGGCGTGCCAAATGCGGTTAGCCCTGAAATATAGAGCGTGTCGCCATGCCTTACCGAATGAACGTAAGGGGCCTTAACCTCACCTAACTCGGGATAATTTTTGCGAATCACCTTATTCATGATGGGTTCCTTAATGGGACTTAACCGAAATCAATCTTATCATTGTCTTGTTACGGTTCACTATTCATGGGCGTCGCGAAGGCTGCTGACTTCGTTTGCTCCGTTTTGGATATTTAGATAGTCTTGAGACATTCACTCTCGCTTAGGCTCATTAAGGCGTTAAACGCAGTCATGATGCTAATTTACGATGTATTTGGGCGACACATTGGGGTCCAGCGAGAACGGGATCGCTGGCTGGTTTTTCGTGTTGACATGACGGAGCAAAAATATTCCCGGCTTTATGATGTGATGATTCCTGATGAATTCACAGAAGCTGAAATCCCAGGCTGGCTGGATGATATTTTTCATGAGGCCGCAACGGCGAGCCATCCTGAGGTGAGGCGGATTCGATAATTCATTTGCTCGCCTTGAATGCCTCGTAGGCCTGGTGATGATGAACGAGTTGCGAACCTGCTTTTTCCTGATGAGTGGATAGTTAAGTGAAGCTAAAGAGGCATCCTACGGCTTCGCTCCCGGTTATGAGTAAAAGGCGTACTCGCCACGCGATAACCGGGGGGGATCTCACGCTATTGCTTTACTCCGTTGCTTTTGTTTCGAGGAAATAGCGGATATAGGTGAGATACTCATCATTGATCGGAGAGGGGAGTTGTTCTGGGGAAAAAAATGCAAGCGCAAGCCCTTCTTCGGTATCGACGATCATTTCGCCTGACCAGCAGTCCGTATGATAAAGCGCGGTAATGACGTTGATCTCATCGCGATTCGGCAGCGTAAACGTGTAATCCGCGCCTGAGAATACCCGCAAAAATTGCAGCGTCTGCACGTCAAGATTGGTTTCTTCTTTGACTTCCCTGATAGCCGTCTGTTCGAGCGATTCACCAGGTTCCAGTAACCCTCCGGGCAGCCCCCAGCTCAAATCACTACGTTGCTGTAGCAAAATATGCCCCTCGCTGTTGGTCATAATGATATTGGCTCCGGCAAGGAGAAGCAGCTGATGGCCAATCATGCTGCGCATTTCAGAAACGTAGCTCAAATGGACTCCTGTGTTCCGTGATGGAAAATGAAGAGTGAAGGGCGACGGCATCGTCCCAGATCGTGAGATTATTGTACACGCGGACGGTGACAGGACGATGGCAAAGCGCATTAACTCCCTGCTTTTTCACTGATTGCACCATTTTGAGCAACGGTTTCTTAATGCTACGTAAAAGTTAATGAATTTTTCAGGAAAGGTCGTTATGTTGTCGGCATCACAGTTTTGTTAAGGGTTTCTCATGCGCGATAAATACACTGGCCTGCAAATCGGTATCCATTGGCTGGTCTTTTTATTGGTCGTCGGCGCCTATGCCACCATGGAGCTTAGAGGTTTTTTCCCACGTAGCGACCGTCCGGTCATTAACATGATTCATGTTTCCTGTGGGATAGCTATTCTCGTGTTGATGGTGACGCGCCTGCTGGTTCGGTTGAAATACCCGGCGCCGCCAATTGTGCCGAAACCCTCGCCGATGATGACCGGTTTTGCGCACCTGGGGCATCTGATTATCTATCTGCTGTTTCTCGCCCAGCCGATCGTCGGCCTGGTGATGATGTATTACCGCGGTAATCCGTGGTATGCCTTCGGCCTGACGATGCCGTTTGCTGCGCAAAGTCAGTTTGAACTGGTGGATACGCTGAAGGGGGTTCACAGCCTGCTGGCGAACACCGGCTACTTTATTATCGGCCTGCACGCGCTGGCCGCGCTACTGCACCACTATCTGTGGAAGGATAATACCTTGCTGCGGATGATGCCGCGCAAGCGCTGACTCCTCCAGACCCCGCTTCCGAGCGGGGTTTTTTATTTCTTTCGCCGCTGGCTGTGATACATCTGATACGGACTCAGGAAAAAGGAGAACAAGATGAAAGTCAGACTTGCCGTCCCGGATGAAGCACCTGCGCTCTGGATTATCCGCAATCAGGCCATTCGCAGCGGCTGTCGCGAGAGTTACGCCGCCGCCGTACTGGATGCCTGGACGCCGGATACCATGCCGGAAGGGTATCGCCACGCGATACGCGATAATCCCTTTTTTGTGGTTGAAGCGGGCGGTCAGCCCGTCGCGACCGGCTACCTTGATATCCGTGCGGCCAGCGTGGAGGCCATATTTACGCTGCCCGAATGGGGCGGGAAAGGCTGTGCCGGAATGATTTTAACGGCCATTATCGCTGAAGCACGGCGCTTGGCGTTTCGCCGTATTACTCTGGAAGCGACGCCGAATGCGGCCAGTTTTTATCTGTGCCATGGTTTCGTCGCCTTACGTGAAAAACTGCTGCCGTCAAAGCTGGCGAAGGCCGATTTACGCTGTATAGAGATGGCGCGTCCCCTCGACTAATCCCAACGACTCGCCGCTGTGCTACGGTTTAAAGCGGCGTTTAGATTGCCACGTTGGATAATAAAATATAGTATACCCCCCTATATGATATTGAGGGCGTCATCATGCCACATTCACCTGAAGACAAAAAACGCGCGCTCAGTCGCGTACGTCGTATTCGCGGGCAGGTCGAAGCCCTGGAAAGGGCGCTGGAATCCGGCGAGTCCTGCATGACGATTCTGCAACAGATTGCCTCCATCCGCGGGGCCACCAACGGTCTGATGGGTGAGATGGTAGAAATACATCTCCAGGATGAGCTGGTCAGCGGCGATACCACTGCGGATCAACGGGCGACAAGAATGGCGGAAGTCGGCCATCTGCTACGATCCTACTTAAAATAAATCATCACGAAGGAAGAGACGGTTATGAAATCACGTGCAGCTGTCGCGTTTGGCCCAGGCCAGCCGCTGAAAATTGTTGAAATTGACGTTGCCCCGCCGAAAAAAGGCGAAGTACTGGTGAAAATTACCCACACCGGCGTCTGCCATACCGACGCGTTTACCCTGTCCGGTGATGACCCGGAAGGCGTATTCCCGGCCGTGCTGGGTCACGAAGGCGGCGGTATCGTGGTCGAAGTCGGCGAAGGCGTCACCAGCCTGCAGCCGGGTGATCACGTCATCCCGCTGTATACCGCAGAGTGCCGCGAGTGCAAATTCTGTAAATCCGGCAAAACCAACCTCTGCCAGGCGGTACGCGCCACCCAGGGGAAAGGCCTGATGCCGGACGGGACCACCCGTTTCTCCTACAACGGTGAGCCGATTTATCACTATATGGGCACCAGCACCTTCAGCGAATACACCGTGGTTGCTGAAATTTCACTGGCGAAAGTGAACCCGCAGGCGCCGCTGGACAAAGTCTGTCTGCTGGGCTGCGGCGTGACAACCGGTATCGGTGCGGTTCACAATACGGCGAAAGTGAAAGAGGGCGATACCGTGGCGGTCTTCGGCCTGGGCGGGATTGGTCTGGCGGTGATTCAGGGTGCGGTGCAGGCGAAAGCCGGGCGCATTCTGGCGGTCGATACCAACCCGGAAAAATTCACCCTCGCCAAAGAGATGGGGGCGACAGACTTTATCAACCCGAATGACTACGACAAACCGGTTCAGGATGTGATCGTTGAGCTCACCGATGGCGGCGTGGACTTTAGCTTTGAGTGCATCGGCAACGTCAACGTGATGCGTGCGGCGCTGGAGTGCTGCCATAAAGGTTGGGGCGAGAGCGTGATTATCGGCGTGGCCGGTGCGGGCCAGGAGATCAAAACCCGTCCGTTCCAACTGGTGACCGGTCGCGTATGGCGCGGTTCAGCGTTCGGCGGTGTGAAAGGGCGCACCCAGCTGCCGGGCATGGTTGAAGATGCGATGGCGGGGAAAATTGACCTCGATCCGTTTATCACCCACCGCATGCCGCTGGACCAGATTAACGACGCTTTTGATCTGATGCATGAAGGGAAATCAATCCGCACCGTTATTCACTTTGGCGAAAATTGATGTGTCGGCGTCCGCTGTCGTCAGACGGTCGTCGCCGGTGTGAAATGAAACCCAACCCCCGGGCGGAGGTTGGGTTTTTTGTTTTTATTTCTGATCAGGTAGTGCGTAGGCGATGATGTAGTCGCCGCGATCCGCAGACTGACGGGCGCCGCCGGCGTTGATGATAATGTACTGCTTGCCGGTTTTCGGCGAAACGTAGGTCATCGGGCCGGACTGGCTGCCAACCGGCAGACGAGATTTCCAGATTTCTTTGCCGTTGGCGGTATCAAACGCCCGCAGGTAGAAATCCTGGGTACCGGCGAAGAACAGCAGGCCGGACTGGGTTGACAGCGATGCGCCCAGCGTCGGCATCCCGATTGGGATCGGCATATGCATGCGAATGCCCAGCGGGCCGGTATCTTCAACGGTGCCTACCGGTACCTGCCACACCAGTTTCCCGGTCTTCAGATCCACGGCGGACATGGTACCGAACGGTGGTTTCTGGCACGGAATACCCAGCGGTGACAGGAAACGTTCACGCATCGCACCGAACGGTGTCCCTTCCATCGGAACAATCCCCATCTCAATGCCGCTGGCATCTTTGGCGACTTTTTCTCGCGGCACCATATAGTTCGCCAGGCCAAGACGCATATCGTTGACAAACATCAGGCTGTTGTTCGGGTCCACCGAGACGCTGCCCCAGTTCATGCCGCCCAGCGAGCCCGGGTATTGCAGTGAACGGTCTTCGCCCGGAGGGGTGAAGATGCCCTGATGGCGCATGGCTTTAAAGGCAATCCGGCAGATAAGCAGATCCACCGGCGTGGCGCCCCACATATCTGACTCTTTCAGCGTTTCATTGCCAATCATCGGCATGCCGACGGAGTAGGGCTGCGTCGCAGAGTAGCGCTCACCTTTAATCGTCCCTGCCGGAACCGGGCGCTCTTCTATTTTCGCCACCGGTTCCCCGGTCGCGCGGTTGAGCATAAAGATCATTCCCTGCTTGCTGGTCTGTACCAGCACCGGCGTGGTGCCGCCTTTACCGTCGGGAAGGTCGTACAGCAGCGGCTGTGATGGCAGGTCGAAGTCCCACAGATCGTGGTGGGTGGTCTGGTAGTGCCAGCGTACCTGGCCGGTTGTTGCATCAACGGCCACGATTGAGGAGCTGTACTTGTCATCCAGCGCGGTCCGTTCACCGCCGAAGAAATCCGGGGTCGCGTTCCCGGTCGGCAGGTAAATCAGGTTCAGCTTCGCGTCATATGACATTGCCGACCAGACGTTTGGCGTCCCGCGGGTGTAGGTCTGGCCTTCCGGCGGCAGGCCGGTCAGACTCGGGTTACCCGGATCCCACGCCCATGCCAGCTTACCGGTATGGACATCGTAGGCCCGGACCACGCCCGGAGGCTCGCCGGTGGAGAAGTTATCCGCCACACGGCCGCCGACAACAACGACGTTTCCGGCAACCAGCGGAGTGGAGGTTTGCTGATAGTAGCCCGGTTTGATTTCACCCATCCCGGCGCTCAGGTCGACAATGCCGCGATCGCCAAAGGCTTCACAGGTTTTGCCGGTATCGGCATCTATCGCGATCAGGCGGGCGTCGGTGGTTGGCAGGAACAGGCGGCGGGAGCAGGCGGCAGGTTGTACGTCAGCCGCAGCGGCGGCCTGCGCCTGGCTATCTTCGTAGTAGCCGAGACCGCGGCAGCGCTGCCAGTTTGGCGCGGTGGCTTTGGAATCATACCGCCACTTCTCTTTCCCGCTATCGACATCCAGCGCCAGCACTTTGCTGTACGGCGTACAGACATACAGCGTGTCGCCAATTTGCAGCGGGGTGTTCTGGTCTTCCGCTCCGGAACCGTTGCTTTGCGGGATATCGCCGGTATGGGCAACCCAGGCAACCTGCAGCTGATTAATATTCTGTTTGTTAATCTGATCGAGGGCGGCAAAACGGTCGCCGTGGGTGGTGTTACCCCAGTGCTCCCAGTTCTTCTGCTGTTCACCGGGGGCCACTGGCTTCACCGGCACCGCTTCGGTTGCGCTAACCAGCGGCTGTGATTTGAACATCCAGCCAAAGCTCGCCGCTAACACGACGGCCAGTACCGCAGCCAGGCCAAACGCCGGGCCTTTCTTCGCCGGTTGGGCAGAAAGGTACGGCCAGACGAGCGCTGAGAGCAGCGCCAGCGCGCCGAGCGCGAACAGGCGTGAGAACAGCGGCCAGTAGGTCCAGCCCGCGTCGCCGATAGCCCAGGCAATCGATGCGATAAACGCGACGGCGTACAGCACAATACCGGCGCGACGATGACGGAAGATAAGCACGGCGGCGATAACCATCACCAGACCCATGATTGCGAAATAAAGGGTACCGCCGAGGGTGGCGAGTTTGATCCCAAGAATACCGATAGCCAGACCGATGATGAGCATCAGTCCGGCGAGAAGCCACTGCAGGACCCGGGGGAATCCTCGCGGCACGTTGCCAGTTGCCATTTTGTCTCCTTAACCATCCGTTCTCAGATGCGAACCAAATGAATCAAAAAATACAGGGGTGCTTTTGAGTGAAGTGAAATTCGCCTTCATGTTAGCGGTATTCACAAGTGTTATTGATTTCGAATGAACCATTTGGTGAAATCGAGACAATGATAAATCTGTTAATGAAGTTTGCGCAATTGTTAATAAACAATTTCGCATTAATTGATTAGAGCGGCGATTTTCCGCTGAGCGATGGTCGGCAAAAGTCTGATCACAGGCGGGAGTAGAAGGGGAAAAAGAGCAGGACAGGCGCAGGACGCCTTATCCTGGCTCCATCATGCTGGCATGGATTTACGAATGGCGCTGAGTAAAGTTTGCGCGCCGGACGAGAATGTCGCGTCCACGCGGGTCAAAATACCGATAGGTTCGCCCGCGCCCTGGGTTGGCACCGGCAGGGCGCTCAGCAATCCGCGCCGCAGGTCGTCTTTGACCGCTCCGGAAGGGACGAACCAGATGTAGTCATAATCCACGGTCAGCTGACGCGAAAGTGATGCAGAGAGCGTTTCAATGCACCCGGCGGGAATTTTGCACCCCAGGCTTTGCAGCAGCGATTCGGCATTCTGCCGCGGAATCGTACCTTTAGGGGAAACGACCACCGGCCACTCCATCACCCGACTGAGGGTCACGGTTTCCTGCAATAATGGATGCCCGGGACGCACTACCAGCTTCAGGGACTCAAGAAACAGCAGCTCGTAGTTGAGGCCGCTCATCAGCTCCGGGTCAGACATGCGCCCGATCCCAATATCGATCTCTCCCGACTTTAAGCCCGCCAGCAGCATGGTGTTGTTCATGGTGGCGACCTGCAAGGTAATGTCTTTTTGCTGCTTGTGAAACTGTCCGATAACTGTGGGCAAAATACCCAATGCTGCGGTGGGGAGCGCGCCGATACGCACCACATCGTTATTCAGCCCTTCTTTGCGATTCAGCGCCTGGCCCGCCGTGTTCAGGGCGTCAAGGACTTTGACGGCATGAGTGAGAAACTGTTCGCCGACCAGCGTCAGCTGGGCGCCCAGCCGCCCGCGTTCAAACAGCCGCGTGCCGGTCAATTGCTCCAGCTCGTTAAGCGTTTTGGATAAAGCGGGTTGGCTCAGATTAAGTGTTTCAGCCGCACGCCCCAGCGTTCCCTGTTGAGCGACGGCCACGAAGGTGTGTAGATGGCGCAAGCGAATGCGCTGACTGAAGAGACCATTTTTTTCCATACTCGATGTTAAAAACAGAGCGGTATGAGTGACAAGCGAAGTTATTGAAATTTGATAACCGGATAGCAAAATATTATTAACATTTAACCTTGTTGCGTTACAAATCCTTTATTTTGATGAAAAAACAGACGCCCCGAACCCGGTCGGGGCACAATCAGGCGGGAAGCCGCTTAGATATCAAAAAAGACGGTTTCGTTCTCGCCCTGCAGATGAATGTCAAAACGGTAGACTATCTCACTGCCGCGCACGTCGCGCTGGGCAATCAACGTCTGGCGGCGAACTTCCCACTCAATCAGATTGAGGACCGGATCGCTGCGGTTCGCCTCTTGCTCGTCGGAGAAGTACATCCGCGTATTGAGACCGATATTGATGCCGCGCGCGACCACCCATAAATTGACATGCGGTGCCATAATCCGCCCATCGCGACCGACGACCGGCCCCGGTTTGATGGTCTCAAAGCGCCAGATGCCAGAGGAAAAGTCCGAGCAGCTCCGGCCCCAGCCGCGAAAGGCCGGATCGACCTTTTTATTCTGCTGGCGGTCGTCCGGGTGATGGTAGCGCCCGGCGGCGTTGGCCTGCCAGATCTCCAGCAGCACGTCGCGAACCGGCGTTCCAGAGCCATCAATGACCCGGCCTTCAATGGTGATGCGTTCACCTTCGGTGTCCGGCGTCGTGAGCTGTGGGCCAAAATTCTTTTCAAAGATATGAAAGCCGGCAGCATCGGGGGCGAGGCCGATATGTACGTAGGGCCCGGCGGTTTGCGAGGCGGTTTCGGCTAAATAGTCTTTCATCGGGCGGCCCCCTGGGTACGGTTTTCAAACAGCGTGGCACGATGGCCGCGCAGCACAAGATCAAAACGATAGGCCAGGCAATCCAGCGGCACGGCGGCATGGGTATCGAGCTCGGCAATCAGCGTGCGAACGGCATCGTCGTTATTAATGGTTTTGACGATCGGACACTGTTTAATCAACGGGTCGCCTTCGAAATACATTTGTGTAATCAGGCGCTGCGCCCACGCCTCCCCGGAAAGGGAAAAGTGAATATGCGCCGGGCGCCAGTCGCTGACCTGGTTACGCCACGGATAGGGTCCCGGCTTAATGGTGCGAAAACAGTAATAGCCGTTTTCATCGGTAAGCACCCGCCCGCAGCCGCCAAAGTTGGGGTCAATGGGCGCCAGATACTGATCTTTTTTATGCCGGTAGCGGCCGCCGGCGTTGGCCTGCCACACCTCGACCAGCGTGTTTTTCATCGGTCGACCAAAGCCGTCGCGAACATAACCATGGACGATAATACGCTCGCCAATAGGCAGGCCTTCTTTGGCGTAATTGAGGATCAGATCATGATCCAGTGGCCCGAGATCGTCGTGACCAAACACCGGACCCGTGATTTCAGACAGCGAATTCTGGAGTGAGATCAGCGCATTGCGCGGTGAGCGCAGAACGCTGGTTTTGTAGCCCGGCGCGTAGGCGGGCGGGTGGCTGTTATAGTCGCGATGAACAACTTCACGCGGTGACCATTTATCATTCATAGGGTACTGGCTCCGTTGGTAGCGGTAGAGGGGCTTCTTATTGTCAAATCGCCAGAAACAGTGTGTGTAAATGTTTTGTTAATTTAAAGTGAAATTAATGGCCGTTTTACATAACCCACGGTTATGTCCAGGAAAGTGCAAACGGCGGGGGCAGGTTATCCGCATCACAATTTGTAAATTCTTCCCGCCGTCGTCATGGGCCTTTTCTACACTCCAGGAAGTATTCACTGGAGGTAAGACATCATGGCGAACACCATCACGGCTGATGAGATTCGGGAAAACTTTTCGCAGGCGATGTCGGCAATGTACCAGCAGGAAGTTCCACAGTACGGGACGCTACTGGAGCTGGTGGCCGACGTAAATCTGGCGGTGCTGGAGCATAATCCGAAACTGCACGAGCAACTGGCGAATGCCGATGAGCTGTCGCGACTCAACGTTGAGCGTCACGGTGCTATTCGCGTCGGCACGGCGGAAGAACTGGCGACGCTGCGGCGCATGTTTGCCATTATGGGGATGTTCCCCGTCAGTTATTACGATCTGTCGCAGGCCGGTGTACCGGTGCATTCCACCGCGTTTCGTCCGGTTGACGATGCGGCGCTGGCGCGTAACCCGTTCCGGGTGTTTACCTCGCTGCTGCGTCTGGAACTGATTGCCAACGTTGACCTGCGTGAGCGTGCGGCGGCGATCCTCGCCCGACGTGATATTTTCACCCCCCGCTGCCGCGAGCTGATTGCCCTTCATGAAGAGGACGGCAGCTTTTCTCCGGCCCAGGCCCGGGAATTTGTGCGCGAAGCGCTGGAAACGTTCCGCTGGCACAGCCATGCGACCGTAGACGCCGATACCTACCATGCGCTGCATAATGAGCATCGGCTGATCGCCGACGTGGTTTGTTTCCCCGGCTGTCACATCAACCACCTGACGCCACGTACGCTGGATATCGACCGGGTTCAGTCGCTGATGCCGGAGTGCGGGATTGTGCCGAAGGCGTTGATCGAAGGGCCGCCGCGCCGGGAAGTGCCGATATTGCTGCGCCAGACCAGTTTTAAAGCCCTCGAAGAACCGGTGGTGTTTGCCGGAGAACATCAGGGTACCCACAGCGCACGCTTTGGCGAAATCGAGCAGCGCGGGATTGCACTGACGCCGAAAGGCCGGGCGCTGTACGACCGGTTGTTGAGCGAGGCCGGCGTTGGCAAAGACAACCTGAACCACCAACGCCATCTGCAGGAGGTCTTCAGCCAGTTCCCGGACAGCGAATTCCTGCTGCGTCAGCAGGGGCTGGCGTGGTTCCGCTACCGCCTGACTCCCGCCGGGGAAGCCCATCGCCAGGCCTTTGGCCCCGGAGACGATCCGCAGCCGTTAATCGAACGCGGCTGGGTAGTGGCACAACCCATTATTTATGAAGATTTTTTACCGGTGAGCGCGGCGGGGATTTTCCAGTCGAATCTCGGGAATGACATTCAGGCCCGCAGCCACGGGAATGCCAGCCGCGACGCCTTTGAAACGGCGCTGGGTTGCCCGGTGCTGGACGAGTTCTCGCTCTATCAACAGGCCCAGGAGCGCAGTAAACGCCGTTGCGGTCTGCTCTGAAACCGGTACTCTGCTGACATGAACCATTAACGAGCATCGTTAAAAGGAAGCAGGTCATGCAGAATCCGTCTACCCCACTGGTGAAAACCCGGCAGGGGACGCTGTCCGGAATCACTGAACAGGGCATCCATCTCTGGCGCGGCATTCCCTTCGCCGCGCCGCCGGTCGGCGAACTCCGCTGGCGCGCGCCACAGCCACCCGCGCGCTGGCAGGGTGTTCGCCAGGCCGATACCTTCTCTGCCTCCAGCTGGCAGGATATTGAGTACTGCCGCGAGCTCGGCGGCGGCGACCCCGGTCGTTTCTCGGAAGATTGTCTCTATCTTAACGTCTGGGCGCCCGCCGGGCGTACCCGGCCGCTACCGGTTATGGTCTGGCTTCACGGCGGCGGGTTTACCATCGGCGCCGGCAGTCTCCCGCCGTATGATGGTAAAGCGCTGGCGGCGCGTGATGTGGTGGTGGTGACCGTCAACTACCGGTTGGGCCATCTGGGTTTCTTTGCCCATCCGGCGCTCGAAGGGGAAGACGGCGAGCGGGTCTATAATTTCGCGCTGCTTGACCAAATCGCCGCGCTGCACTGGGTGCAGGAGAATATTCACGCTTTTGGCGGCGACGCCGCAAACGTCACCCTGTTTGGCGAGTCGGCCGGGGCGCGGAGCGTGCTCTCGCTAATGGTGTCACCAAAATCTCGCGGACTGTTCCATAAGGCCATTATCCAGAGCGGCTATACGCTGCCGGATCTTCCGCGCGAAAAGGCGCTGGAGAAGGGGCGCTTGCTGGCGGAGCATTTCTCGTTACCGGAGGCCAGCGCCGAACAGCTACGGGCGATTCCGGCAGAGGCCTTCTGGCCGTTGACCGCGCCGCTGAATATCGGGCCGGCGCCCATTGCCGGCGATGCGGTACTCCCCCAGTCGATGCTGGAGGCCTTTTTTGCCGGTCGTCAGCACCCGATGCCGGTGATGATTGGGTCGAACAGCGATGAGGCCAGCGTGATGGCGGTGTTCGGCGTCGATATCGCCGGGCAGATTCACAAGCTGCGCCGCGAACGACGCTTTGGTCTCGGGCTGATCAAACTGCTCTATCCCGGCGTGAAGGGAGATGAGAATCTGGGCCGTGAAGTGTGCCGCGATATGGCCTTTACCACTCTGGGCTATGTCGTGATGCAGGCCCAGCAGCGGGTAGGGCAACCCTGCTGGCGCTACTGGTTTGACTATGTGCCACGGGGCGCCGAAGAAACCTGTCCGCACGGGGCCTGGCATGGCGATGACGTGCCCTATGTTTTCGATACGCTCTCACTGGCCGAGCCGGTGAGCACCTACGCGACTGACGAGGACAACGCGTTTGCCGCCCAGGTGGCCGATTACTGGGCCGCCTTCGCGCGCCTTGCCGGTCATCGCTGTCGCGAACTACCGGGGCCGGTACGCTGGCCCGCCTGCCTGCGTGGGCGGGACCGCCTGTTGCGTATCGGGCTGCATAAGCGAGCAGGATTTAAACTGGAAAATCGCTTTATGCGAGCACGACTGGCGCTGTTTCGCCGGGTTATGCGCCACCACGTCACCCTGGATTAACCAGCTCCTGCCGAAACCGCGCCAGACCGTCGGCTTTACTCTGCGAGTGACGGACCACCAGGCGGTAGCTGGCGCCGGTTTTTACGCTTAAGGCAAAGGGCTGCGTCAGGCGGCCGGTGCGCACATCCTCGGCCACCAGGGTGGCATCAGCCATGGCGACGCCCAGCCCCTGCATAGCGGCAGTGATCGCCAGATCCATCGTGTCAAAGTGCTGGTTTTTACGCATCAATAGCGGGGTGTCCGGCGAAAATGCTGCCAGCCACAGTAACCAGTCGGTTTTATCGCGCGTCGGATGCAAAAAAGTAACGTCGTTTAGCCTGTTGTCACCGGCAAGGGCACCGTTGCTCACCGGCGTCAGCGCTTCTTCAAACAGCAGGTCGCCTGCGCTGTGGTGAGTTCCGAAAACGATAGCGGCATCATAGGGTTCGGTTTTGAAATTGACGCTATGCTCCATGGTGGTGGTCAGGGCAATCTGCAACTCGGGATGGCGCTGCTCGATGGCGACCAGCCGCGGAACCAGCCAGCGAATTGCGCAGGTCGGTGCCTTCAGGCGAACCACGGTCTGCTGCTGACGGGCCTGATCCGCCACCGTAACCAGATGGCTAAAAGCGGACTGTAGCTCCGGATAAAGGGCGCTGCCTTGCGGCGAAAGATGCAACCCTCGTGCGTGGCGGGCAAAAAGCGGAAAACCGAACCACGCCTCCAGCGCCGCAATCTGACGGCTGACGGCTCCCTGAGTCAGGCAGAGTTCGCGTGCGGCATGGGTTAAGTTCAGGTGTCTGGCGGTGACCAGAAAGGTTTCCACGGCATGAAAAGGCAGGGCGCTTCGCGACATCTCAACTCCAGCTATGCATTTTGATCATGGGCAGTATGCCTGCTTTGTTCAGTGAATGGGACACTGCGTTCCACTTTTGCCGGCTAATCATCACTCGGTCAGTCAACTACTATCTGTCTTGTGAAGTAAATATCTGCCGGTGCGGAAAGGCCGGTGGGGATAACCTGATGCTTAAATGAGGAATCAATCATGGCTAAACCCTATGTTCGTCTGGATAAGAATGAGGCGGCAGTGCTGCTGGTGGATCATCAGGCAGGACTGTTGTCTCTGGTTCGCGATATTGACCCGGATAAATTCAAGAACAACGTGCTGGCGCTGGGAGATATGGCGAAATACTTCGGCCTGCCAACCATCTTAACCACCAGCTTTGAAAATGGCCCCAACGGCCCGCTGGTGCCGGAGTTGAAAGCCCAGTTCCCGGATGCTCCCTATATTGCCCGCCCGGGAAATATTAATGCCTGGGATAACGAAGATTTCGTCAAGGCGGTAAAAGCCACGGGGAAAAAGCAGCTGATTATTGCCGGGGTGGTAACCGAAGTGTGCGTGGCGTTCCCGGCACTGTCGGCCATTGAAGAAGGATATGATGTTTTCGTGATAACCGATGCGTCCGGCACCTTTAACCCGATTACCCGCGATGCCGCCTGGGATCGCATGTCGCAGGCCGGAGTGCAGCTTATGTCATGGTTTGGCGCCGCGTGTGAGCTACATCGCGACTGGCGCAATGACGTTGAGGGACTGGGTACGCTGTTTTCCAACCATATCCCGGACTATCGTAACCTGATGACCAGCTTTAACACCTTAACCAGTAAGTAGTTTTCCTCTCCGGCCAGCCTGTGCTGGCCGTCTCTTTTCTCAAGGCATGATCAAAACGCATGGCTACTATGACAACAATTCGTTTGTCGTCAGGTAGCGCATTGGATTGAATGGTTATGCAAATAAAATGAGAAAGGATTAACTATGAGTCTCAGCTCCCCGGTAGCCCTCCGCTCCAAATTGCCGGATGTCGGCACGACAATTTTTACCGTGATCGGTCAACTTTCCGCCCGGCATAACGCCATCAACCTTTCTCAAGGGGCGCCGAATTTTGCCTGTGATGCCCGGCTGGTCGCGGGGGTCACGCGGGCGATGGAAGAAGGGCATAACCAGTATGCGCCAATGACCGGCCTGCCTGAACTGAAAGCGCGGATTGCCCAGAAGGTTGCAACTCTGTACGGCACAGACTATGACGTTGACAGCGAAGTCTTGATCACCGCCAGCGCCAGTCAAGGGATCTACTCGGCCATCGGTGGGCTGGTGCATCCGGGCGATGAAGTTATCTACTTCGAACCTTCCTTTGACAGCTATGCGCCAATCGTCCGCTTGCAAGGGGCGACGCCGGTGGCCATCAAGCTAACGGTGCCTGATTTTAGCGTTAACTGGGATGAAGTTCGCGCCGCCATTACCCCGCGTACGCGAATGATTATTGTCAATACGCCGCATAACCCCAGTGGCCAGGTATTCTCCCGTGCGGATTTAGACCAGCTGGCGGCGCTGACGCGCAATACCGATATCGTGATTTTGTCAGATGAAGTCTACGAGCACGTGGTTTTTGACGGTGAGCAGCACCACGGAATGGCGACGCATCCCCAGCTGGCGGAGCGGAGCGTCATCATCTCATCGTTTGGCAAAACCTATCACGTGACCGGCTGGCGCGTGGGCTATTGTGTTGCGCCGGCGGCGCTGATGGACGAGATCTGCAAGGTTCACCAGTTCTTGATGTTCTCCGCCGACACGCCGATGCAATACGCTTTTGCCGAGCATATGGCCGATCCGCAATCCTGGCTTTCTCTGGCTGCATTCTATCAGCAGAAGCGAGATCTCCTTCAGCAGCTGCTGGCTGATTCACCGTTCCGCCTGTTGCCGAGCGCCGGCTCTTTCTTCATGCTGGCGGACTACAGCCATTTCAGCGACGAAAGCGACAGCGAGATGGTGAAGCGCCTGATTACCGACTACGGTGTGGCGACGATCCCGCTGTCAGCGTTTTATACGGATGGTACTGATAACAAACTGATTCGCCTCTCTTTTGCTAAAGATGAAGCCACATTGCGGGCCAGTGCGCAGGCACTGTGTCACGTTAAGCCGCGTTAAGGAGCCCCACGATGAAGATGAAAATAAAAGCCCTTACCCTCGCGTTGGGGATGATGTGTACCTTCTCGGCGTTTGCCGCCGGTGAACTGCGCTACGGCGTGGAAGCTGAATACCCGCCGTTTGAAAGTCGCAATACGGCAGGGGAGCTGGAAGGTTTTGATATTGACCTCGGGAATGCCATCTGCAAGGCGGCCCAGCTGAAATGCAGCTGGGTGGAGACATCTTTTGATGCGCTGATCCCAGGACTGGTGGCGAAGAAATTTGATGCCATTAACTCGGCGATGAATATCACCGAACAGCGGCGCAAAAGCATTGATTTTACCCAGCCGATTTATCGCATTCCTTCGCAGCTGGTGGGTAAAGCCGACAGCGGACTGGCGGCCACCCCGGAAGGGCTGAAGGGCAAAACCATCGGTGTACTGCAAGGATCGATTCAGGAAACCTTTGCCAAAGAGCACTGGGAAAAGCACGGTGTGACGGTGGTGTCTTACAAAGATCAAAATATGGCGTGGGCGGATCTGTTGAATGGCCGTATCGATGCGTCGCTGGTGATGTCCGCCGCCGGGCAGGCCGGATTCCTCAGCAAGCCGCAGGGTAAAGGGTTTGGTTTTATCGGTAAACCGGTAGCTGACGATACCATTCTCGGCAGCGGGATCGGCTACGGCCTGCGTAAAGGCGATGAGGCGACCAAAAAGCAGCTTGATGCGGCAATCGATAATGTTCGCGCTGACGGCACCATCACCCGTCTGGCGGCTAAATACTTCCCGGGTATCGACGTCAGCGTCAAATAACCCCGTCTTCCTCCGCAGGGCAAATCTGCGGGGGAATTCAGTCTGGTCCGGTGGACAGAATTTTTTCGCGTTTTTTCTGTCGCCAACAATTGGATTATCAATCGTTTTTGTCTAGAGTGGGCGAAATTCACGACGCATCTGTTGGTCGCGTTGCGTATCAACTGGCATAACAGAAGGACGCTTTCTCAGGCATGAATCGCAGACGTTTTCTCAAATCTTCCATGGCTGTTGCCGCCGTATGCGGAACGTCAGGAGTCGCTTCACTTTTTTCTAACGCCGCGCTTGCCGAAGATTCGGGCATTGCTGATGGGATGACGCGCCGTTTTGACTTTTCCGTTTTGCAATCGATGGCGCACGATCTCTCTCGTCAGCCGTGGGGCGGAGCGCCGCGCGACCTGCCGCCAACGCTGGCGAATCTGACGCCACAGGCCTACAACAGCATCCAGTACGACGCAGGACACTCGTTGTGGAACAACATCGATGACCGCAAGCTGGATATCCAGTTTTTCCACGTCGGTATGGGTTTTCGCCGCCGCGTGCGCATGTTCTCGCTGGATACACAAACCCAACAGGCGCGTGAAATTCACTTCCGTCCGGAGCTGTTTAACTACAACAACGCCGGCGTAGATACCAAACAACTGGTGGGGCAAACCGACCTCGGCTTCGCCGGATTCCGCGCATTTAAAGCGCCGGAGCTGGCACGCCGCGATATCGTTGCCTTCCTCGGCGCGAGTTACTTCCGCGCGGTAGACAGCACCTATCAGTACGGGCTTTCCGCCCGTGGTCTGGCGGTCGATACCTTTACCGATACTCCGGAAGAGTTCCCGGACTTTACCTCGTTCTGGTTTGAGACGGTTAAGCCGGGCGCGACGGTCTTTACCGTGTATGCGCTGCTCGACAGTCCGAGCGTCACCGGCGCCTACAAGTTTGTGATCAACTGCCAGGAGACGCAGGTGATTATGGATGTGGAAAACCACATCTACGCTCGCAAAGATATCAAACAGCTGGGCATCGCACCGATGACCAGTATGTTCAGCTGCGGCAACAACGAACGCCGGATGTGCGATACCATCCACCCGCAAATTCACGACTCCGATCGCCTCGCCATGTGGCGCGGCAACGGCGAGTGGGTCTGCCGTCCGCTGAACAACCCGCAAAAACTGCAGTTCAACGCCTTCCAGGATAAGAACCCGCGCGGCTTTGGTCTGCTGCAGCTTGACCGCGATTTCACCCATTACCAGGACATTATGGGCTGGTACAACAAGCGTCCGAGCCTGTGGGTCGAGCCGCGAAACCAGTGGGGTAAAGGGGCCGTCAGCCTGATGGAGATCCCGACCACCGGCGAAACGCTGGATAACATTGTCTGCTTCTGGCAGCCGGAAAAAGCGATCAAGGCCGGGGATGAGCTGGACTTCAGCTATCGCCTGTACTGGAGCGCGCAGCCGCCGGTCCGTTCACCGCTGGCCCGCGTGATGGCTACCCGCACCGGGATGGGGGGGTTCCCGGAAGGCTGGGCGCCGGGTGAACACTATCCGGACAAATGGGCGCGGCGTTTTGCCATTGATTTCGTCGGCGGCGATCTCAAGGCCGCGGCGCCAAAAGGCATTGAGCCGGTGATTACCCTGTCTAACGGCGAGGCGAAACAGATTGAGATTCTGTATGTCGAACCTTTCGACGGCTATCGCATCCAGTTTGACTGGTACCCGACCAACGATTCCACCGACCCGGTAGAAATGCGCATGTTCCTGCGCTGCCAGGGCGATGCAATCAGCGAAACCTGGCTGTATCAGTATTTCCCGCCGGCTCCGGACAAACGCAACTACGTTGATGACCGGGTCATGAAGTAACCGTCGCAGTTGCCCATCCGCGCGCAGAGATGCCGGGGATGGGCTTGCCCGCAGTGAGAGACCGCCATGTCCGCAGAAAATACTCCCGCCCTTGAAACGATCCCGGTGACCGACCCGCTGACGCTGCGCGCGGTGGACGAGCGCTACGTTGCCGACTTACACCAGCTGGTGGAAAAAAATAAGCACTGGCTACAGCATTCGCTTAGCTGGCCCGCCGCAGTGGACAATGAAGCTGAAACCCGCCGCCATGTGCAGGGGAACGTCATGCTTCACCAGCGCGGCTACGCCAAAATGTTTTTACTGTTTCTCCGCGATGAGTTGGTGGGCGTGCTGTCGTTTAATCAGATTGAACCGCTGAATAAAACCGGCTACATCGGCTACTGGATTGATGAGCATCACCAGGGGCAGGGGCTGCTTTCGCAGGCGCTGCAGGCCTTTATGCACTACTACGCCAGCCGCGGTGAAGTCCGGCGCTTTGTTATCAAATGTCGGGTGGCTAACCACCAGAGCAACCGGGTGGCGCTGCGCAATGGCTTTACCCTGGAAGGGTGCCTGAAGCAGGCCGAATTCCTGAATGGATCTTATGACGACCAGAATATCTACGGGCGCATTATCGATAGCCCCGTAGCGTGATTGTCGGGGGCTGTCGGGCTACAGCGACCCCAGCAGCGGCGTGCGGGTAATATGCTGCGTGCCGTTGATCACTTTGCGGCCGCGCAGATGAATCACGTCGCCGTTAAGGGCTTCAATCCGCGCCTCGTCGCTAATTTCAACCCGATGCTCGATCACCACGTCACCGCTGATGCGGGCATGTCCCTGCACCAGCACCTCGTCATCCAGCAGAATGGGGCCGCCGCACAGCCGGGCGTGACCGCCGACCATCACTCGATGTTTAAGCACGCAGTTTCCTTCGACGACGGCGTTCTCCGCCACCTGTGAACTGTAGCGTAGCGTCGGTATCGCGTCTTCAGCGCGTCCGGCGATGATCCGGGCATGGTCATACACTCTGGCGTTATCGCAGACCCAAACGTCGTTATCCTCGTTGCCCTCCAATCGGGCATGGTCAAAAATTTCCGCCCGATGCTCGACAAAAGCATGGTCCACGAACGCGTCGCCGTAGATTTGCGCCTGATGAACAATGCGCGAAGCGCTGACCGTCGCCCGCTGGTATATTTGCAGGAACTTGTCGCGGTCGGCGGTGAGTCCCTGGGCGGCGACAATCAGACAGTGGGGGAGAATACGCGCCCAATCGGCGAGACGGCAGTAGCCGCGAACGCGGGAGTGCTGAAGTGTGACGTTGTCACTAATCTGTGCGTGATGGCTGATATGACCGTTGTCGATCCACGCATCGCCGTGAATAATCGCGCCGTGGCTGACGATACAGGTCCCGGTAAGCCTCGCGTTAGCTGCAATCCGCGCCCCGGCAAACACCGCACTGTTGGGATCGTAAATCCAGCATGCGCCCTCCTGGCTCAGCGCCGCTTCGTCGTCCAGCCAGCCGCCTTCACAGCCGGCCTGCACATCGGCGAAATCACGCAGAGCCACAATTTGCCGCAGATTTACGCTATGTTTAATCCCGTCTTCTTCATAGTGAAACAGGCGGACCTTGTCGCTCAGACGATATTTGTTCATCAAGGCTTCTCTTTACTTTTGGTTAACATAAACATAGCAAAAATCTCCGTAGCGCGTTTTATAAGGTTCTTCTAAAATGCAACTTAAAGATAAATTGAAAAATTAAATAAAATGAATAAAAACCCGCTTGAACGGCAGGTCCTGAATTTACCTGCGGGCTATTTTGGTATGGTGCTGGGCATTATCGGCATGGGCTTCGCGTGGCGCTACGCCAGCACTATCTGGCCAGTGAGCCGGGCTGTCGGAGATGGCCTGGTGGCTCTGGCAGCGACGATATGGGCGCTGCTGGCGATGGCGTTTATCTCCCGGGCCATTCGCTTTCCGTGGAGCGTGTTGCAGGAGATGCGCCACCCGGTCGCCAGCAGTTTTGTCAGCTTGTTTCCCGCCACCACAATGCTGGTGGCTATCGGCTTCGTGCCGTGGTTTCGTCCGCTCTCGCTGCTGTTGTTCAGCCTCGGCGTGGTGCTCCAGCTGACGTATTCTGCCTGGCAGAGCGCTGGACTCTGGCGGGGGAAACACCCCGGAGAAGCCACCACGCCGGGCCTCTATTTACCGACGGTGGCCAATAATTTCATCAGTGCGATGGCCTGCGGTGCGCTCGGCTTTAGCGATGCCGGGCTGGTGTTTCTTGGTGCCGGGATCTTCTCGTGGCTGAGCCTGGAGCCGGTGATTCTCCAACGCTTACGCAGTGATGGTGAGCTCCCCACCGCTATGCGCACGTCGCTGGGTATTCAACTGGCCCCGGCGCTGGTGGCCTGTAGCGCCTGGCTTAGCGTCAACGGCGGGGAGGCGGATACTTTCGCTAAACTGCTGTTTGGCTACGGCCTGCTGCAACTGCTGTTTATGTTGCGCCTGATGCCGTGGTATCTGCAGCAGCCGTTTAACGCCTCATTCTGGAGCTTTTCGTTTGGCATTTCCGCGTTGGCCAGTACCGGGCTGCATCTCGGGCACAGCCAGCCGAACGGCTTTTTCCATTACTTATCGATCCCGCTGTTTGTCTTTACCAATCTGATTATTGGGCTGCTGGTGCTACGCACGTTTCTGTTGTTGATGCGGGGGAAATTACTGATTCGCGTTGACCGGGCCACATTATTAAAAAATAAGGATTAATCATGACCATCCGTGACGAAAATTACTTTACTGAAAAATACGGTCTGACCCGTACCCATTCGGAAGTGGTGTACGCTGCAACCCAGATAGCGCCGGGAAAAGCGCTGGATCTGGGCTGCGGCAACGGGCGTAACAGTCTTTATCTGGCAGCAAACGGCTTTGATGTGACCGCATGGGACAAAAACCCGATGAGCATCAATAACCTGGAGGACATTCGTGCGCAGGAAGGGCTGGCGAACCTACAGACTGCGGTAAAGGATCTGAATAACTTAAGCTTCGACGGTGAATATGACTTTATTCTTTCAACCGTGGTGCTGATGTTCCTTGAAGCGAACACCATTCCGGGGCTTATCGCGAATATGCAGCGCTGTACCAGACCAGGCGGCCATAACCTGATCGTTGCAGCCATGGACACCGACGATTATCCGTGCACCGTCGGCTTCCCGTTTGCCTTTAAACCTGAGGAACTGCGGCGCTATTATGCCGACTGGTCGTTCCTCAAGTACAACGAAGAGGTGGGCGAACTGCACCGCACCGACGCCAACGGCAATCGCATCAAGCTGCGTTTTGCCACCATGCTGGCGCAAAAGCCGGCTTAACGAGCTGCCAGCAGGCAGAGCTGAAGCGCAGTGTGGTACGACGCCTCAAAGGCGCGCAGCGGCAGAAACTCAAACTTTGAGTGGAAGTTATGCGCGCCGGTGAAGAAGTTAGGGGTTAGCAGGCCTTTTGCCGAGAGCGCCGCGCCATCGGTGCCGCCGCGCATCGGCGTCGGCTTCGGCGTCACGCCAATGCTCTCCATAGCTTCAAACATCAGGTCAATGGCCCGGCGATCTTCGCCAATGGCATTGCTGATGTTGCTGTAGGTATCGCTAATCGTAAACTCAACGCTGGCCGTCGGGTACTGCGCCGCAATTTTTTCAGCGACATCGCCAATCTGCTGCTTACGGCGTAAAAAACTCTCGCGGTCGAAATCACGAATGCTGGCCTGCAGCAGGGTGCTGTTTTGATCGCCCTGAATCCCATTAAACCAGACGTAACCTTCTCGCCCGGCGGTATGCTCGGGCGTTTGCAGTCGGTCGAAATGGCTGATGTAATCGGCAGCCATCAGCAGCGGGTTAACCAGTACGCCTTTTGCAGACATCGGGTGGGCGGTTACACCGGTAAAGCGGATTTCGGCCGCCGCGGCATTAAAGTTCTCATAAACAATCTCCCCCAGCTCGCAGCAGTCGATAGTCCAGGCGAAATCAACGGCAAAACGGTTGAGATCCAGGGCTTTCGCTCCTCGCAGACCGACTTCTTCATCCGGAACAAAGGCCACCACGATATCGCCGTGGCGGTGTTCCGGCGTCAGGTTCTCCAGCACCGTCATCACCACCGTGACCGCCGATTTGTTGTCGGCACCCAACACGCTGGTGCCGTCGCTGAAAATAATCTCTTCGCCAGGGTAGGCGAGAATTTCCGGATGCTCGGCAACCCGCAGCCAGATTTGCTTTTCACTGTTCAGGCACAGATCGTCACCGGTAAAACGTAAAATCTGCGGATGAATGTCCGGGGACAGCCCGACATCAACGGTATCGATATGGGTGATAAAACCGATGCGCGGCGCGCCCGGGACGTTGCCTTTTTTCACTGCGGTAACGGTGGCATGTTCATCGATCTCGATTTCATCAAGCCCGAGGCGCCGCAGCTCATCGGCAAGTTCGCGGGCCATCTCATGTTGCCCTGGCGTGGTGGGCAACGTGGTAGCACGGGGGTCGCTTTGACTACTGATGGCGAGATAGCGGAAGAAGCGCTGGGTCAATTGACTGGCGAGCGGTGATGACATAGTGATTCCTTCTTTATTTATTTTTTCAGGTGTTTGCAATCTGGCTTTAGTGTTATGTATGGGCAGGAAAACAACAAGCTATTCATTAGCTGACAAATTAAAAAAGGAAACGTAATGCAACGCAAACTCACTACGCTTGCTCTGACATTAACGGCACTCGCGTTTGGTTCCACCGCGAATGCAAAAACGCTGGTTTACTGCTCCGAAGGATCACCGGAGAATTTCAATCCTCAACTCTACACCTCCGGTACCAGCGTGGACGCCAGCGCGGTACCCGTTTATAACCGGCTGGTCGATTTTAAAGTCGGTACCACTGAATTACAGCCGAGCCTCGCAGAAAGCTGGGAGGTGAGTGAAGACGGAAAAGTGTATACCTTCCATTTACGTAAAGGCGTTAAGTTTCAGAGCAATAAATATTTCACCCCCACCCGCGATTTTAATGCCGATGATGTGATTTTTTCCTTTATGCGGCAAAAAGATCCGCAGCATCCTTATCACAACGTGTCCAACGGCAACTACTCTAATTTCGAAAGCCTTGAGTTCGGCCAGTTAATTACCGCAATTGATAAGTCTGATGAATATACTGTGCGGTTTACATTGACGAGAGCCGAAGCTCCGTTTGTGGCCGACCTGGCGTGGTATTTTGCTTCTATTTTATCGGCAGAGTATGCGGATGCGATGTTAAAAGCCGGTACGCCTGAGCGCGTTGATTCCGATCCTGTTGGCACCGGTCCCTTTAAGCTGGCGCAGTACCAGAAAGATTCCCGGATTCTTTTTACGGCCTTCCCGGAGTACTGGCAGGGGAAAGCAAAAATCGATCGTCTGATATTCAGCATTACTCCGGATGCCTCGGTGCGCTACGCCAAACTGGAAAAGAACGAATGCCAGGTGATGCCGTTTCCTAATCCGGCCGATTTACCCCGGATGAAAGAAAATAAAAACCTTACTCTGCTGAGCAAAGCGGGGTTAAATACCGGCTTCCTGGCGTTTAATACGCAAAAGCCGCCGCTGGATAATGTCAAAGTCCGTCAGGCGCTGGCGATGGCGATTAATAAAGCGGCGATTATTGACGCGGTGTTCCATGGTACCGGTACGGAGGCGAAAAACCTGCTGCCGCCGGGGGTATGGAGCGCCGACAGCGAGCTGAAAGATTACGCTTACGATCCGCAAAAGGCCAAAGCGCTGCTGCAGGAGGCGGGGATAAGCGGCCCGCTGACGATTGACCTGTGGGCAATGCCGGTACAGCGTCCCTATAATCCAAACGCTAAACGGATGGCCGAGATGATTCAGGCGGACTGGGCCAAAATTGGCGTACAGACCAAAATCACTACGTATGAATGGGGTGAATACCTGAAACGAGTGAAAGACGGCGAACATCAGGCGGCGCTGATGGGCTGGACGACCGCGACCGGTGACCCGGACAATTTCTTTGGTCCGCTATTTACCTGCCAGTCGGCAAACGGCGGTTCTAACTCGGCGAAATGGTGCTATCAGCCATTTGATAAAATTATCGCCGAGGCAAAATCGATTACCGATCGCCCAAAACGTGAAGCCCTGTATAAACAGGCGCAGCAAATGATGCATGACCAAATGCCGGCGGTGATGATTGCCCATTCGACTATTTTTGAACCGGTCCGCAAAGATGTTTCTGACTACGAAATCGATCCTTTTGGCAAGCATATTTTCTATCAGGTCGATATAAAATAAGCTGGACATGTTAATCCGCCCACCGTGGCGGATTTATTTTTTCAAACGTTTGACGAACCCCCTTTTTTGTCACAAAACTTACCTTGTTAATTTGCTATAAATCGCGCCGACAACTGCATTTACAGGGATTCACTCATGCGTACTCATTTCATTTTTAAAGTGGCAGCACTTGCTGGTCTGTTAGCTCTTGCGGGCTGTACCTCAAAAATTGCCGCTCCGGAAAAATATTCTGGTTTCTTAAAAGACTATTCAAACTTAAAAGAAACAACGTCGGCTTCTGGTAAACCAGAACTGCGCTGGATTTCTCCGGATTACAATCCGAAAAACTACGACAACATTGTCTATAACCCGATCACCTATTACCCGATTCCTAAACCGTCTACTCAGGTCGGGGAAAAGGCGCTGCGCGATATTCTGAATTACACCAACCAGCAGATGAAACAGGCGATTTCCGAGCGCAAACCGCTGGTAGCAAATCCCGGCCCGCGTAGCCTGATTTTCCGTGGGGCAATCACCGGTGTGGATTCCAGCAAAGAGGGCCTGCAGTTCTATGAAGTGGTTCCGGTTGCGATGGTGGTAGCAGGAACGGAGATGGCGACCGGTCATCGCACGATGGATACCAGCCTCTACTTCGAAGGTGAACTGATTGACCCGAAAACCAACAAACCGGTGGTCAAAGTTGTGCGTAAAGGCGAGGGGAAAGCGCTGGCCAACGAAAACACACCGATGACCATCGACACCCTGAAACAGGTCATTGATGAAATGGCGATCGATGCCGTGAAATTTGACCCGACGCAGAAATAATCCCGAAACAACGAAAAAGGCGCCCTTAAGCAAGGCGCCTTTTTTATGCCTGCAGTCGGAGGACTATGCCAGCCTGCGGCGCAGGAACCACTGTTCAGGACGGGCGAACATCACCAGATTACCCACCAGAATCAGCGCCAGCCCGATAACCGCGTTGCTGTGCCAGACGTAGCCTTCGTAAAACGTCGAAATCGTCAGCGCGACCAGCGGGAACAGCAGCGTACTGTAGGCGGCTTTGCCGGCGCCAATTCGGCCAACCAGCGTGAAATAGGCGCCAAAGGCGATAACCGAACCGAACAGTGCCAGATACAGCAGCGCGCCCATATAGCTCAGCGTCCACTGAGGCGTGAAATCATCGCCGCGTACCAGGGCGATAGCCCCCATGACCAAGGTGCCGTACAGCATTGCCCAGCTATTGGTCGTCAGCGTTTCCAGACCACGGCGCTGGTGGCGCATGCTGAGCATATTCCCAAGGGAAAAACCGTAGGTCCCCAGCGCGCTCAGGCCGATACCCCACAGCAGGGAAGCGTTCAGCCCATTGCTGAGCAGATCGTCCCAGAACAGCGTCACAATTCCCGCAAGGCCGAGAGCGGCGGCAAGCCAGAAACGGGCGGGGGGCTGCTGACGGAAGAAAATAAACCCGTTGATGGCGTTAAACAGTACCGCCATCGAAAAAATAACCGATTCGAGACCGGTGTTGATGTGCGCGGCGGCAGTATAAAAACACCAGAAGTTAAAGCAGAAAACGCAGCAGCCCTGTATCACGCAGAATAAATGGTCGCGCAGCGCTAGCGGGCGCAGTCGGCGGGTTGCCAGCAGAATCGCCAGCATCGTGACGCTGGCCACGGCAAAACGCCAGAAAATGGAGACCGGTGCGGAGACGGGTCCCTGTTGTAAAAAGATGGCAATCCACGTCGTTCCCCAGATGACGACAACCAGCCCGTACAGTATTGCGTTCACTATTTTTCTCCCATAAGCACACCAAAGTGGCAGTGTGTCGGCTTTTGGTCGCCAACGCTGTCATCTTTATGGGTTTGACTTGCATATTCTTGCGCTTATTTTTGCCGGGCAGTAGGAGAATGCTGGTATCCGGTGCCGACTCTTCATAGACTAGAGGTTGACGAAATCAGATGTGTAAAGGCTATGGCTTACGGGACTTTTGAAACATTACGTCGGCAAAAAGCCGTCCTGCGGGAGACGGTGGAGCTCAATTCCGGGATTCAGCTGGCGGCATGGTATAACAATCGCGATACGGTGACGGTGCGTAGCGATCACCATACGCTGAGCCTGTACGTCGCCGATGGCTACGAAAGTTATCAAAAAACACCGCAGGGCTGGAAAAACGGAGGCGGCCCGGATCGCTTTTGCCTGATGCCAAAGGGCGCCGAAAGCACCTGGGACATTCGCGGTGATCTCTCGTTCGTTCATCTTTACTGTACCGATGACCACCTGCGCCGGGTTGGCGAGCAGATCTGGGACCGCAGTCCGGCGTCGTTTAGCCTGCAGGAACAAACTTTTTCCCAGGATGACAAAATCACCGCCGTCTATCGTCAGTTTCTCCTCGATTACGACTGGCAGCAGCAGGCCAATCAGCTGACGTTAAGTTCTGCCAGCACGCTGCTGTTGACCCATCTCATCCAGCACTATTCGAACGTGCAGTGGCGTTTACCCACGGTGTCCGGCGGCCTGGCGCCGCACGTTCTGCGCAATCTGCTGGCATGGGTTGAGGAGAGTCTGGATCAGCCGCTGACGCTGGCGGATCTGGCCCAGGAAGCGGCACTCAGCGAATACCACTTTGCCCGAATGTTCCGTCAGTCAATGAACATGGCGCCGCACCAGTACGTGATGCAGCGGCGAATGGCAAAAGCGCAGGAGCTTATCTGCCGCAGCGCCCGGTCGTTGACCGATATCGCGATGGCCTGTGGCTTCAGCTCCGCCAGCCACTTTAGTCATCGGGTGAAAAGCGCCACCGGCCTGACGCCCTCGCAGCTACGTGCGGCGCAGCGCTGAGAGCAGGGCGAAACTCACGCCGCCGAGCACCAGCCCCCAGAAGGCAGAACCGATCCCCGCAACGCTAACGCCGCTGGCGGTGACCAGAAAGGTCACCACCGCCGCATCGCGTTCATTCTCCTGATTCAGCGCCTGAAACAGGCTTCCACCCAGCGTCCCAAGCAGCGCCAGTCCGGCGAGCATTTGGATCCATGCCACCGGCAATGCCGACATCAATGACGTAATCGAACCACCGAACACGCCAGCAAGCAGATAGAAGCCACCGGCGGCAGCGGCAGCCAGCCAGCGCTGATGCGGGTCCGGGTGGACCTCCGGGCTCTGACAGATTGCGGCGGTAATGGCAGCAATACAGATGGAATAGACGCCAAAAGGTGCCAGTATCAGCGCCAGACCGCCGGTGACAACCATCAGCGGTGAAACGGGCACCTGATAGCCGGAAGCCTGCAGGGTGGCGAAACCGGGGGCGTTCTGCGACGCCATCGTCACCAGAAAGAAGGGCAGACCAACGCTGAGCAGCAGAGGCAAGGTAAACTGCGGCGCGATATATTCCGGAGCAACAAACGCCAGATTGATATGCCCGGGGGCAATATCACCGGAAAACCCGGCAAGGGCAGCGCCGACCAGTAGCGCCGCAACCACCGCAAAACGTGGGTATAGCGCTTTACACAGCAGCCAGGCTGCCAGCATCCCGCCGCACAGCAGGAGATTAGCTTCAAGACTGGCGAAGGCTTGCAGACCAAAGCGCAGCAAAATTCCCGCCAGCATCGCTGCCGCCAGCGAGTGAGGGATAATTTTCATCAGCCTCGCAAACAGGCCGGTCAGCCCGCACAGCAGGATTAAGCCATTCGCGAAGATAAACACGCCAACCGCCTGGTTCAGCGTCACACCGTGTAATCCGCTGACCAGCAGTGCCGCGCCGGGCGTTGACCAGGCGGTGAGGATCGGCACTTTGCGCCACAGCGTAAGGGCCAGCGTACTGACGCCCATTCCCAGACCCAGCGCCGTCATCCAGCCGGCGATTTGATCCGGGCTGGCGCCCGCGGTGGCCGCGGCCTGCCAGATAATCGCGGCGGAGCTGGCATAGCCCACCAGAACGGCAATAAACCCGGCGAGCAGCGTCGGCAGCGGGAGTGAAAACGAGCGCATAGTTGCCTCTTGTGCGTTATAGCATCCGGCAGACTGTAGCATTGTGCGTTATAGCGTACAACTCTCTTAACGTCTTTTCACGCTGGCGTCAGGATGGGTTACGCGAGTGCCGCAGCCGCTTTCGTCACTAAACTCCCTGTAGAATCATATCAATGCGAGTATAATTTCCGCTGAGACAATCTGGAGGTGGAATGAATATTGCGCAACATCTGGCGACGACCCTGAAAACGCTGCGTCAGCAGCGCGGCTGGAGCCTGTCGCGGCTGGCGGAAGAGACCGGTGTGTCAAAAGCGATGCTCGGACAGATTGAACGAAATGAATCCAGCCCGACGGTGGCCACCTTGTGGAAAATTGCCACCGGCCTGAACGTGCCGTTCTCGGCGTTCATCGTGGCTGATGAATCGGCCATTCCCGCCGCCTTTGACCCGCAGCAGCAGGCGATGGTGGTGACGCCTGTTTTCCCGTGGGACCCGGAGCTGCGTTTCGATCACTTCTCCATTACCCTGGCACCCGGCGCGCTCAGCGAATCCACGCCGCACGAGAAAGGGGTGATTGAACATGTGGTGGTGATAAGCGGTGTGCTTGAGCTGTGTCTGCACGGAGAATGGCTGACGTTAACGGGCGGAGAAGGGCGGCGGTTTGCCGGAGACCTGGCGCATGCCTACCGTAACAGCGGCGCGCAAACGGTCCATTTCCACTCGTTGATTCATTATCCCAAAGAAAAAGCCGCAGGGATCTAACCTGCGGCCAATCAAATGATTAATGATAACCACTCACAACGTGACGAGGAAAATCCGGAATACGAGATGACAGTAACCGACGACATTTTGAGAGGGAAATACCTTTTCCTTCAATGCTTTGCCGAAATCTGAAAATTCACGCGTTCGGCGTGGCGGAAAATGATTTCACCGCTGCCCACTTCTGACTACAATAGCCGCCATTTCGACCCCTATAACGGATAACGACGAGCGTATGCGCCTGCACAACCATCATCTTGAACTTCTTAGCCCCGCCCGCGACGTCGGGATCGCCCGTGAAGCGATTTTACACGGCGCAGACGCGGTGTATATCGGCGGGCCGGGTTTCGGCGCACGCCACAACGCCAGCAACAGCCTCAGCGATATCGCCGGACTGGTGCCTTTCGCCCATCGCTATGGTGCGAAAATCTTTGTGACGCTGAATACCATCCTTCACGATGATGAGCTGGAGCCGGCGCAGCGGCTGATTACCGATCTCTACGAAACCGGCGTAGATGCGCTGATTGTGCAGGATATGGGGGTGCTGGAGCTGGATATTCCGCCTATCGAACTCCATGCCAGCACCCAGTGCGATATCCGCAGTGTTGAGAAAGCGAAATTCCTCTCCGATGTCGGTTTTAGCCAAATCGTCCTGGCGCGTGAGCTGAACCTGCAGCAAATTAAAGCGATTTACGACAATACCGACGCGACGATCGAATTCTTTATTCACGGCGCGCTGTGCGTGGCGTATTCCGGGCAGTGCAATATCTCTCACGCCCAGACCGGGCGCAGCGCCAACCGAGGCGACTGCTCACAGGCCTGCCGTTTACCGTATACGTTAAAAGACGATCAGGGCCGCGTGGTGGCCTACGAGAAGCATCTGCTGTCGATGAAAGATAACGACCAGACGGCAAACCTGGCCCAGTTGATTGATGCCGGGGTACGATCCTTCAAAATTGAAGGCCGCTACAAAGATATGAGCTACGTGAAGAACATCACGGCACACTATCGCCAGATGCTCGATGCGATTATTGAAGATCGCGGCGATTTGATGCGCTCATCCACCGGGCGCACAGAACACTTCTTTATCCCATCTACCGATAAAACCTTCCATCGCGGCAGCACCGACTATTTTGTGAATGCGCGCAAAGGCGATATCGGTGCCTTTGATTCACCGAAGTTTATCGGCCTGCCGGTGGGTGAAGTGCTGAAAGTGGGTAAAGACCACCTGGATGTTGAAGTGACCGAGGCGCTGACTAACGGCGATGGTCTGAACGTGATGATTAAGCGCGAAATTGTAGGTTTTCGCGCCAATACGGTGGAAAAAACCGGCGAAAACCGCTATCGCGTGTGGCCGAATGAGATGCCGGCGGACCTGCATAAAGTCCGGCCACATCAGGTATTAAACCGCAACCTTGACCACAACTGGCAGCAGGCGCTGCAAAAGACCTCCAGCGAGCGACGGATTGCGGTTGATATCACGCTCAGCGGCTGGCAGGAACAGCTGGTATTGACGATGACCTGCGAAGATGGGGTCAGCGTCACCCACACCCTCGACGGTGAATTTGCCGAAGCAACCCAGGCGGAGAAGGCGCTGGCGAATCTGCGTGACGGCGTGGCGAAGCTGGGGCAGACCCTCTATTTCGCCCGCGATGTGCAGATCAACCTGCCCGGAGCGCTGTTTGTGCCCAATAGTCTGCTGAATCAGCTGCGTCGGGAAACGACAGAGTTGCTGGATGAAGCGCGGGTGAATGCCGCCCCGCGCGGCCAGCGCAAAGCGGTTTCCGTGCCGCCGCCGGTTTATCCTGAAACCCATTTGTCGTTCCTTGCCAACGTCTATAACCATAAAGCGCGCGAGTTTTACCAGCGCTACGGCGTCAAGCTGATCGATGCCGCCTATGAAGCGCATGAAGAGAAGGGCGACGTGCCGGTGATGATCACCAAGCACTGCCTGCGTTTCGCTTTCAATCTCTGCCCGAAACAGGCCAAGGGCTCGATCAAGAGCTGGAAAGCGACGCCGATGCAGCTCATTCATGGCGACGAAGTGCTGACGCTGAAGTTCGACTGCCGCCCGTGCGAAATGCACGTCGTGGGCAAGATGAAAAATCACATTCTGAAAATGCCGCTTCCGGGAAGCATCGTTGCGTCGGTCAGCCCGGATGACCTGCTGAAAACTTTACCGAAACGTAAAGGCGCCTGATCGGCGGTAAGCGCTACTGGTGGACGTGCATTTTCGGTTTGCGCGCATTCTGCCAGTGGTGACGTTCGCGTAGATCGGCGGCGGCTTCGTCCCGCTGGCTGCGCAACTCATCACTGTCGGCCTCGTGCAGCAGCTGCTGTTCGAGGCTCTGTACCGGGAAGTATTCATGTCCTTGTTTGCGGGCCAGCAGATGGCCGGAAAATAACGCACACATCAGCACCAACGTCGAAACACATCTCCTGAGCATATCCATTCCCACTTACAGACGAGTGGGGCTACTATGCTCTGAATTTTTTGAGCTTTATTATCGGGTTATCAAAGAAGAGCAAAGTCTGCGTCAGTCTTTCCTGACGAAAGGCGAAAAAAAACCCGGCATTACGAAGCGCCGGGTCAGGAAGTGATTATTTTTTTGGCGGCAGCGGTTTGCCATTGTGCTGGCCGCCTTTCGGCGGCTGCTTGTTATCGTGTGCGGGCGGTTTACCTTTCAGCGGCTGTTTGCCGTTATGCTGCCCGCCCTGCGGTGGCTGCTTTCCGTTGTGCTGCTGCGCGTTTTTATCGTGGCCGTTATGCTGTTGGCCAGCGACGTTTTTCCCCGGCGGTGGCGGCGGATTATCGGCTGCAAACGCCAGTGAAGAAAGCGCAAATGACATCGCCGCCGATAACAAGACAATCTTTTTCATCTCTACATCCTTTATTTTTATGTGCCTTGAGATTTCAGCAAATAAAAGTGGAGACAAAATGAAGGTCTTTCTAATCAGAGTTATCCTATACGTTCAGAATTAAACTTTCAGCCCCGCCGCAGTCATCAAAAATCGAAAGAGCATACTCACTGCGGCCAGCGCCAGCACGCTTCCACCCCAGAGCGTGACCATCCATAATAACTGTTTCAGACGTGACTGATTCATCAATGATACCCCTCACCATGTTGGACTTTGCCGCGGAACACGTAATAGCTCCAGAAGGTATAGCCGAGGATAACCGGGATAATGAGCAGTGCGCCCACCAGCATAAAACCCTGGCTCTGCGGCGGCGCGGCGGCCTGCCACAGCGTAATCCCCGGCGGAATAATATGCGGCCAGATACTGATCCCCAGCCCGCTAAAACCAAGAAACACCAGCCCCAGCGTCAGGATAAAGGGCAGCGCGTGGCGGGCGGGGTTGCGCAGGTCCCGCCACAGCCAGGCCCCGATTACTGCCACCAGCAGAGGAACCGGCAGGAGGAAAAAGAGGTCAGGCAGGTTGAACCAGCGAGCGGCGATGGCCGGCTGCGCCAGCGGCGTCCACAGGCTGATGATGGCGATAGTTGCCAGCAGCGCCAGCAGCAGCGCCCGCGAGGTATGACGCATCTTATCCTGGAGCGGATTTTCACTTTTCATCACCAGCCATGTGGCCCCCAGCAGCGCATAGGCAATGGTTAACCCCAGGCCGCAGAACAGGGTAAACGGCGTTAGCCAGTCGAATACGCCGCCGCTGTAAGCCCGGCCGCTCACGGAAAAGCCGTTAATCACCGC
Source organism: Klebsiella sp. I138 (assembly GCF_051131765.1). Classification (NCBI taxonomy): domain Bacteria; kingdom Pseudomonadati; phylum Pseudomonadota; class Gammaproteobacteria; order Enterobacterales; family Enterobacteriaceae; genus Klebsiella; species Klebsiella sp. I138. The sequence goes on along the minus strand of NZ_CP180447.1, from coordinate 1,557,819 downwards.
CCCGACAACCACGCCCTGGGAAAAGGTGGCCAGCACCGAGCCGCCCAGGAAGGCCGAGTCCCAGAACGGGCGGTGCGAAGGCGTCGCCTGAAAGCGAAATTCGAATGCCACGCCGCGAAAAATCAGGCCGATGAGCATCAGCGTTAGCGGGATCGCCAGCGCATCGATAATCACCGCGTAGGCCAGAGGAAACGCGCCGAAGAGCCCGGCGCCGCCGAGCACCAGCCAGGTTTCATTGCCGTCCCAGACCGGTGCCACGCTGTTGACCATGACGTCACGGTCCTGGGCATCACGAGTGGTCGCAAACAAGATGCCGATCCCCAAATCGAAGCCATCCATCACGATGTACATCAGGGTGGCGAAAACGATAATGACGAACCAGATAACCGAGAGATCGATACCCATTAGCGGGACTCCTTATGCTGAAAACCTTCCGTTGCCGCAGAGATCGGGCGGGCCGGAGTACCGGATAGCGGTGGATTGAAGGTCTGCGGCCCTTTGCGGATCAGGCGCAGCATATAGCTGTAGCCAACGCCAAACACCGAACTGTAGACGACGAAAAAGGTCAGCAGGCTGATGGTCATATGCAGGTCGCCATGGGCGGAGACGGCATCGGCGGTACGCTGTACGCCATAGACGACCCAGGGTTGACGACCGACTTCGGTGGTGACCCAGCCGGCCAGAATAGCAATCAGTCCGGAGGGGCCCATCCACAGTGCGAAGCGCAGGAAGGGTTTCGACTGATACAAACGCTGGCGGTAGCGTAACCACAGCGCCAGCGTACCGAGCAGGATCATCAACATGCCGAGACCGGCCATCAGGCGGAATGACCAAAAGACAATGGTGGCGTTGGGGCGGTCTTGCGGCGCGAATTCTTTCAGCGCTGGAACCTGTTTGTCCAGGCTGTGGGTCAGGATCAGGCTACCGAGCGCCGGGATCTCAAGCCCGTAGCGGGTACGCTCCTGCGCCATATCTGGCCAACCAAACAGCAGCAGCGGCGTCGGTTCGCCGGGACGGTTTTCCCAGTGTCCTTCGATGGCGGCAATTTTTGCCGGCTGATGTTTCAGGGTATTCAGGCCGTGTATATCGCCAATCATCGCCTGGATGGGGGCGACGATAAGCGTCATCCACAGCGCCATAGAAAACATCGCGCGAATCGATGGGGTATTATTGCCGCGTAGCAGATGCCATGCCGCCGACGCCCCGACAAACAGCGCGCTGCTGAGAAAGGCCGCCACCGTCATATGCAACAGACGATACGGGAATGACGGGTTGAAAATGACCGCGAACCAGTCGACGGGGACAACCTGGCCGTTGACGATTTCGAACCCCTGCGGCGTTTGCATCCAGCTGTTAGACGCGAGGATCCAAAAGGTGGAAATGATGGTCCCCAGGGCCACCATGCAGGTGGCGAAAAAGTGCATGCCTGGGCCAACGCGGTTCCAGCCAAAGAGCATGACGCCGAGGAATCCTGCTTCCAGGAAGAAAGCGGTCAGGACTTCATAGGTCAGCAGCGGGCCGGTGATACTGCCGGCAAATTCAGAAAAGCCGCTCCAGTTGGTACCGAACTGATAGGCCATAACCAGGCCAGAAACGACACCCATCCCGAAGTTAACGGCGAAAATCTTTGACCAGAAGTGGTACAGCGAGCGCCAGGTTGGATTTTTTGTCTTCAGCCACAATCCTTCCAGTACGGCCAGGTAGCTGGCCAGCCCGATGGTGATCGCCGGAAAGATAATGTGAAATGAGACGGTAAAGGCGAATTGAATTCGCGCCAGGTGGAATGCATCAAGACCGAACATGCAGAACTCCGCAAGAAAATTGATTCAGCGCAATTTTAGGCGGCGATAGTTTTGGGTTGCAGAGGCAGAAAGGCTATTTTTTGTGATAACAGTTGTCTGACTGTTATGGGTTTTATCGGGCTAAAAATCCGCGTCACGTCCTGCGGTAGCAAGCGCGTGACGCGGAAGACTTAAAAGACCTGCTGATAAAGCCGCAGCGCATCGTCTTCGTTAAGCGCCAGCGGATTATTGACCAACAGCCGGGTTTGTTGCATGGCATCCTGCGCGAGTAGCGGCAGCTGCGCTTCATCGACCCCGACATCCCGTAAGCGCTGAGGCGCGCCGCTGGCGACGATGAGACGAGTCATTTCAGCGATAAATGCCGCCGTATCCCCCTGGACGTCGCCGCAGGTTTCCAGCCCGATAGCCGCCGCAAGTTCGGCATACAGTACACCGGCCACCGGGGCGTTGAACTGCAAAACAGGGATCAGCATCAGGGCATTTGAGAGCCCGTGGGGCACGTGGTAGCGACCGCCCAGCGGATAAGCAAGCGCATGGACCGCCGCGACCGGCGCATTGGCAAAGGCCTGACCTGCCAGCATCGCCCCGAGCAAGACCGCCTCGCGCGCCTCGCGATCCTGCCCGTGGTGACAGGCGGTGAGCAAATGACGGCTAATCAGCCGCAGCGCTTCGCGGGCCAGCGCATCCGATAGCGGATTTTTTTTATGCGCGCTGGTATAGGCTTCGATGGCGTGTACCATGGCGTCGATAGCCGCCGCCGCGGTATGAACCGGGGGTAAACCGAGCGTCAAGTGGGCGTCGAGCAGGACCACATCGCAATACAACTGCGGTGCCACCACGCCCATTTTGCTGTTTTCACCGGTGGTGAGAATGGCAATATTGGTCACTTCAGACCCGGTTCCGGCAGTGGTCGGGATCTGCATCAGCGGCAGGCGCGTCCCTTCAACCCGATCAATCCCGTACATCCCGGCGAGCGGCTGCTGTGACGGGGCGAGAACGGCGGCCATTTTCGCCACATCCAACGAAGAACCGCCGCCGATCCCAATAACCATGTCGCAGCCTGCTTCACGGGCTCGCTCTGCCGCACGCAGGGCGAGGTCGGCGGGTGGGTCGGCAACGACCTGATCGAAGCGAGTCAGCGTAAAGCCGCTGCGGGACAATGATTCCTCTACGGGGGCCAGCACACCGGCACTGACCAGGCCGGGGTCGGTCACCAGTAAAATTCGCCGGGCCTGAAAGTAATGTTGAACGATATCACCCAACCGCGCAGCGCCTTGCCATTCGACGAGCACGGTCCCGACGGTGGTGAAGGTGAAGGCCTTTCCTGATGGGGGCATGCTGACTCCTTAGTTGTCGGTATCCGGCTCAGGAACTAAAAAGCTCTCCACCTCTTTTTTTTCCAGCAGTGGCGCAATGACCTCGATGCCAAGATGCTGAAAGTGTGATGTTGCCCGATGTGCATCGAGCCCGCCGGCGCTGCGATAGCGTTCGAGGATCACAAAGTGCCGACGATCTTCGGGGGACTGGAAGAAGGCATAAGAGAGATTATCCGGCTCCTGGCGCGTGGCGTCGGCCAGAGCGTGTAATGCGTTTGCCACGTTCTCTGCCTCATCCGGCAGGGTATAGTAGTGGGCGATGACCTGTAGCTGTTGATTTCCCATAGAAAATTCCGCGTCATTAAGATGAAAGTGCGAGGTTCCACAGCGCGCTGTCGCTGCTCGAGACCGCCGTTGCGCCACTGGCGAGCGCGGCACGGATTTGTTCTTCATTACTGACAAAACCCGAAGCGACGATCGGCGGCAGGCGCTGGCGGTCGGCCTGCGGCAGCATGCCCAGCATCGGAGCTGGCATGAGCTGTACATAATCGGGCTCACTTTGCTCCAGGGCATGGAGGCTGCGAAGCCAGGTAGAGCGGTCGGTGACAAAAATTTTTTGCATCGTGACCAGTCCGCTTTTTTTCGCCCGCTGGACGGTTTGCAGGCGCGTGGAAAGCAGCCCCATTGCGCCGGTTTCGGCAATAAAATCGATACCGCCTTTATCCTGCGATAGCCCGCTACAGCTGTCGATGTTAACAATCACATACTTATCCGCTTTTGCCAGCAGCGTAATCACCGGCTGAAGCTTAATCAGATCGATATTGGCGATAATGCAGACCTGCGCCCGGCTGGTGAGCGCCACTTTTAACTGGTCGATGCCGTATATCGCCATAATCATCGGGTGGCGCGCCAGCTGCGCGCCGAGGTTTTTGATCATGCTTGACCTGCCGGACGAGAAACAAACTCATCGCTCAAGCCCAGTTTTCCTGGATTGAGAATGCGGTGCGGGTCGAGGGCGGCTTTAATATCCGCCATTACGCCCAGGGTTTCACCTAGCGATGCTTGCATATAAGGCGAACGTAATAAACCTACGCCATGATGATGGCTGAGAGAAGCGTTGTGGCGAATCAGCACCGCATTTGCCGCATCCCAGGCAGCGCGATACCAGGCTGCACGTTCGTCAACCGCGACGTCCCCGCGAAGCGAAAAGTAGAGGCAGGCGCCATCAACATAGGCATGGGACTGATGAGCTGACCCGGCCAGAGTGCCCGGGACGGCGTTAATGGCGGCGACGACCTCTTCATAGATCGGGGCCAGATCGCGCCAGCGTCCAATCATTTCCAGCGTATCGGCCACCAGACCGGGGCTGCGCTTAAACCCTTCGGCGCTTTTCCCGGTGAGATAGCGGGTATCCAACCAACGTTCAAATATCGGAGCGCTGTCCAGCGGCTGTCCCTGGCATTGCTCACAGACGCGGGCAGAGATTGCCATCACCGCGTCCACCAGCTCCTTTTCACCCTCATCGGCAATCAGCAGGACGTTGGTGTCCGGCAAGGAAAACTGGACGCCGCTTTCGAGGTTATCGTACAGACGCAGGGCTGCCGGGGTGGCGCCGTGCTGGAGGATCTCCCGGCAGGCTTCGAGGCCTTCGGCAAAGCTGGCGAAGCCCCAGGCGATGGCGCGGCCATAGTCGGGCAGGCGATGCAGCTTCAGACGTACGCGCACAATAACGCCCAGCGTCCCCTCAGAGCCGATAAACAGCTGCTGGATATCAGGTCCGATTGCGCTGCGCGGTGAACCCCCGACGGTAATTAAGCGCCCGTCTGCCAGCACGACATCCATGCCATAGACCATATCTTCAATTTTCCCGTAACGGGTCGACAGTTGACCGGCGCCGCGACAGGCTACCCAGCCGCCAACCGTGCTGATGCCAAACGAGGAGGGCCAGTGGCCCATTGTCATACCGTACTCCTGCTGAATGGTTTGCTCGAAGATATCGCCAAACATCCCGGCTTCTACCTCGACAATCTGGCTCTCAGGATCAAACGTCACCAGCTGATTGAGGTCACAGACGTCGAGAACAATACCACCGCGGACAGGTAATGCTGCGCCGGTCACGTTGCTACGACCGGCGGACACCGTCAGTGGCAGATGGTTGCTATGCGCGATTCTGAGCACGTCCTGAACCTGCTCAACGCGGGAGACACGGACGATGACCGCCATCGGGGTGGCCGGGTTTCCGGCGGTTTCGGCTATCATTGAAGCGGCCCACCAGTCGCGGGTCCAGTTTACGACATCGTGGCAGGCGGTCAGTACTTCGTTGGCCACCGTGCGCAGCTGGTCAATTATGGCCTCACTCACGGTGACAGGGTCACGTTGCATGCTGCGCGTGCCGCCTTCGGTTTTACGTTGTGCGGCCCAGCCCGGCGGGGTGTGAACACCGACAAGATAATTTCCACGGTTATAGCCACGCTTAATTGCTTCTTTACTGATCATTCTGAGCTCCCCATAAGAACGGATTTTTCATGTTTAACGGCTGCCCGGTAGGCGGCGATTTGCTGCGCAACCGCTGCCGGTGCCAGGTTGAGTTCTTGCTGTAATAGTTCGCCTACCCGATCCGCCGCTGCGGCCGAGGCATCCCTCGCCATCAGACGTGCGCGCAAACGACGTGACAGAATGTCGTCTACGCTGCTGGCCAGTTCATGGCGAATGGCATAAACCACTTCGGCTTCGGTGTAGGGCAGACCCGAAATAATCGGCGTCTGTAAGGCCGGGTTGGCGTGGATGAGATCGCTGACAAAATGGGCTTCAGCACCGTAACGTTCGCCGAGATGGGCGGAGAGCCCGCCTGAGGCGAGGATGGCCTGCGGGTCGTACCCGGCGGCCCCGAGTAAAAAAGCGCTTTTGGTTGAGCAGGCGCGTTTGCGGCCCAACAGCTTCGCGGCGACATCGACGGTCTGCTCTGCCATATGCCGGGAGGTGGTGAGTTTGCCGCCGACAATGGTTACCAGGCCGTCCGGGGCGACGTTAATTTCGTGGTTGCGCTTCATTTCGACGGTCTTACCCCCGGCACTTCCAACCAGCGGCCGGCAGCCGGCAATGCTGCCCACAACATCCTGCGGAGTGAGCTGGGTTTTCAGCGCAGAATTGGCGCCGTCCAGCAGAAAATCCAGCTCTTCCCGGGTACAGCACACATCGTCCAGATCGCCGTGATAATCTTCATCGGTGGTGCCCAGATAGGAGACATTACCCCAGCGGGTTATGGTGGCACGGCGTTTGCGCCCGGCCACGGGGATCGTGACCGTGCAGTCATTGCGGATCTTGATCCACGGAATCGCAACATGTACGCCTTTCGCCGGACGGATTTGTAACGGCGACGGGGAGCCCTTTTTCTGCCCATCCCAGTCGCGTAGCCATACGCCGGTCGCCATAATCACCACCCGGGCTTTGACTTCGATTTCACGGTCATCGGCCCGAACGCGTGCGCCGTTGACTTTGCCATGACCGTCGCGGGTGGTATCGACGACCTGGGCATGGTTTGCTACCACCGCACCATGAAACGCGGCGGTGCGAACCAGGGCCAGCGTCAGCCGGGCGTCATCGACTCTGGCATCGAAGTACATAAAGCCGCCGGAAAGCTGCTCTTCATTGAGCGTCGGGCAGTGGGACAACACCTCGGCAGGCGTGAGTTTTTGGTGGAGAATACCCTCCCGCCAACCGCCGGCAAGATCGTAAGTCCACAGCAGACTCTCAAAAGCGGAAGCCATGCGCTTATCAAAAATGCCGTTTTTATCCAGTACCGGAAACATAAAAGGTAAGCGCTGTACCAGATGACGGGCGTTGCGGCGCAGGCGCTGACGCTCGAGCAGAGAATGGCGCACCAGTCCCAAATTTCCTTGTTCGATATAGCGCAGCCCGCCGTGAACCATCTTTGATGATTTGGAAGAGGTACCGGAGGCAAAATCGCACTTCTCCACCAGCGCGACACGGTAGCCGCGCAGGCTGGCGTCCAGTGCGGTATAGGCGCCGGTGACGCCGCCGCCAACGATTAAAATATCGAAGGTCTCGCTGGCCAGCCGGTCGAGTTGCTCATCGCGTTGCAGGCGCAGCGGAGCGGTGTCGAACATCTCACTGCGCGCTTTGTTGGCTTTACGGGTTGGAAAAAACTTCATCAACGCCTTTACTCCTGAATGTGAGATGGGATAGACGCCGTTGCCAGCTCCTGGGCGATACGGCTCTCCCAGAGGGTCCGCTGCTGCTGACGGCGTTCGCCATCAATGGTCGGGATAAAACGACGGGTAATGCGTACCGTACGGCAGGCTTCGGGGAGTGAATCCCAGAGCAGGCCGCTGGAACCTGCAAGAAACGCCGCGCCGCGCAGGCTGGCGCGGGCCGTTTCGGCCATTCTGAGTACCGGAATGCCGCTCAGGTCGGCCTGGATTTGCATCAGGCTGTCGCTGTTGGACATCCCTCCGCCGACCACCAGCTCACCGACGCTGAGGCCGGTGGCCTGTTCATTGGCCCGGATGCAGGCGGCGACCGAATGGGCGATCCCTTCGAGAATCGCCCGGGCTATTTGCGCGCGGGTACTTGAGATAGAAATACCGTTTAGCGAGGCGCGCGCCTGCGGCTGGAGCACCGGTACCCGTAATCCGGTTAACGCCGGAATAAAGCTGACACCGCCAGAAGAGGCAGCCTGTGCCGCAAGCTCACTTATTTGCTCCGGTGTGTCGAACCAGCCCAGGTTTTCACATATCCAGTTGAGGGCTGAACCACTGGTCGGGACGAAAGTTTCGACAGAGTAGTGGGATACGCCGCGCTGGCGTCTGGCGGTCATCACCAGCGTACTTTCACAGGCTGCTTGCAGCGTGGGTACCCGGTCGCCGACCAGCAGATCGACAAAACTGCCGGTACCGTGCATACACAGAGACTGGCCACGCTCAATACAACCCAGCCCCACGGCGCCAGCAAACTGATCCCCCATGCAGGCCAGGACCGGCACGGCGATGCCAAGCAACGCCTTTCGCGTGGTGCCGAGCATCTCACCATCATCGACCAGAGCCGGCAACAGTGAGGCAGGAAAGGCCAGCTCCGTCAGCCAGGGTTCATAGTAGCGATGTTCCCGCAGCTGATAGGCGCCTGCCGAAGTTGCATTCGTGGGCGTTGACAGGCAGCGACGCTCTTCGGTGAGCTGCCAGAGCAGCCAACTGTCGATTGTCCCAAACATCAGGCGTCCGGCCCGATGCGCCGCCGCTATCGCCGGGGTATCGGCAATATGGCGGGCGGCCCACAGGTAGGGCGAACGGATCCCCACCGGGCGACCGGTATGGCTTACCAGCGGCTGGTTCCATTCACCGGCTTTGTCGGCCAGCGTCCGGGCGTAGCGCGCATCCTGCCAGACCATCGCCGGAACCAGCGCCTGACCGGTTTCGCTATCCCAGAGTACGGCGGTGGAACGTTGGGTGGCGATAGCCAGCGCCTGGATACGCATATTGCGGCTTTGCGCCTCGGCAATCGTTTTGCGACAGACCGCCAGCGTGATGGCCAGAATGTCGTTGGCATCTTGTTCCACTACGCCGTGGCGTGGGCTGAATACCCGAAGCGGGTGATATTCCAGGCAGTGAACCTGGCCGTCCTGGCCGACAACCGCCGCACGGGTGCCGGAAGTACCTTCATCGATTGACAGAATGACGTTTTGCGGTGAATTCATTTTGTGCCTCTGCCTGTTTCCTGGGCGACAGGTTGCAGGTGTGTACGGGATGAGGGGGTAAATTGTGGCGCGCCGGGTTCGTTATCCGGCTGGATGGTGGTACGCGTTGGGTCCCAGGAGATAACGAAACAGACAACGCTTGCGAAAAGCGGAACTGCCGACATGATCAAAAAGGTCGACTGCAGGCCGTACATCTCGCGAAAGATGGGGAAAACAAACAGACCGATGGCGGCACCAATGGCCCCCAGCGCACCTACGATACCGTTGGCCCCGGCACGTAATTCGCTGCGAAAAGAGAGAGAGGAAAGGCTCTTGCCGTTCGCTCCCGGGCCGCCGGAATGAAACAGAATAAACAGGGCCGGTACCATCAGCGATGCCCACAGCGGCATGCTGTCGCTGTACAAACCGAGGGTAAGCAGCACCAGAAAAGCGATGGCAAAGCCGACAGCAGAGGAACGGCGCAGGCCCAGACGGCGACCAATCAGCGGCGACAGGAAACCGCCGACAATGCCAAAAATGTTAAAAAATAGTGAACCTAACGTAGCGTAAACAAAATTTTTCCCAAACATGCTGGCGCTGATCACCGGAAGATACCAGCCGACGCCGAAGTATTGAATGGACTGACAAACTTGTACCGTGGACGCCAGAATGGTACGGGGTAAATAGACGCCGCGGAAAATAAGCAGAACGTTTTTAATCCCTTTTTGCGCCTGACCAATAATCGCTTTTTGTTCACTGGCGGGGGCGAGAATAAAACGGTCGCCGTATATTTTTTGCATGGCCGTGACGGCATCGTGGAGGCGCGATTTTCTGGCTAACCACACCGGGCTTTCTACCAGGTAGCGTATTTGCAGTAATAAAATAATAATACCGCAGATAGCCGTTGCGGCTACCGAATAGCGCCAGATGGTATCGCCGACCTGCCATGAATAAAATAACAACGCCAGTACCAGATTTAAACAAACGGCGACATACCACACTCCTTGCCAGGTGTTGAGTCGGCTTTTAAAGCGTGCCGGAGTAAACTCTGCCAGCATCGCCATTGCCACCGCGAAGTCCATCCCATAGGCAATACCGACAAAAAAACGTCCGGTAAGTATCAGATTGAAATCAGGAGAGAAAGTGACGAGAAGGGCGCCGACAACGGCGCTGACTTTGGCGGCAATGAGCGGCGTGACCCGCCCCCAGCGGTCGGCAATCCAGCCACCGACCGGGTTAAAAATAATCGCCACCCACGAAGAAAATGAGGTCAGCATTGCCACTTCCGTGGCGCTAAGCTGTAAATCCCGGGTCATCGGATTGAGTCCGGCACTTAATGCTGAATTAGAAAAGGCGTCTAAAAATAGTCCACCGAGAGCCAGCCACCAGATAATACCGGCCTTACCGGCAATATTCGGCTGAGAATCGATAAAGTGAATAATATCGTCAATGCCGCGAATATTTTTTTTGCTTGTATTTTTATAAACAGACATAGCGGTCCCCTTTGCAATACTCGAAAGAAGGCCGCTACATACAGGAAAGGCAATGAGAGACCATCTTAATGAATTACAGATAGTCTCTAATCTAAAATCTGTAGGGTGAACTCTAGAGGGGAGAATGGCGGGTGTCAAAGCGCTATTGTCGCTTTACGCGCAATGTGTGACATGTAACGCATTTGTTAAGCTCTGGATCTAAAAAAAGAGCATGAGGCGAGCAAACCGGAGGGAGAGGGCAGCAGAACTATAACAGTTTTTATAAACGGCTATTTATTGATGCCTGATATACTATAGGGGCAAACTCAATAGTGCGGAACTTCCTATGAAAAAGTATCAGCAGCTCGCACAGCAGCTGACCGAGCAGATAGCGCTTGGTGTCTGGCAACCCGGTGACAGACTGCCTTCGTTGCGTGAACAGGTGGTGAGCAGCGGGATGAGCTTTATGACCGTTAGTCATGCCTACCAGTTGCTGGAAAGCCAGGGACGGATTATTGCCCGCCCGCAGTCCGGTTACTATGTGGCGCCAAAACCGGTCAAACTGCGCCAGCCGCCCCCGCCAGCGCAGGTGACACGCGATGAGTCGGTGGATATCAATACATACATCTTTGAGGTCCTGCAGGCCAGCCGTCGGGCTTCGATGCTGCCGTTCGCCTCGGCCTTTCCCGATCCGCGACTGTTTCCGCTCCAGCAGCTTAACCGATCCCTGGCACAGGTGAGTAAAACCGCGACCGCCATGAGCGTCATTGAGAATTTGCCGCCGGGCAATGATGAATTGCGTCATGCGATTGCTCGACGCTATGCCTTGCAAGGAATGAATATTTCGCCGGATGAAATCGTTATTACCGCCGGGGCCCTGGAAGCATTGAACCTCAGCCTGCAGGCGGTGACTGAACCGGGCGACTGGGTAGTTGTAGAAAATCCCTGCTTTTACGGAGCGCTACAGGCGCTGGAAAGACTGCGCCTGAAAGCGCTGTCGGTGGCGACGGATGTCAAAGAAGGGATTGATTTAGCCGCGCTGGAGCAGGCGCTACAGAGCTACCCGGTCAAAGCCTGCTGGCTGATGACCAATGGACAAAATCCGCTCGGCTTTACCCTCAGTGCGGCGAAAAAGGCGCAGCTGGTCGAGCTGCTGGCCCGCTATAACGTTGTACTGATTGAGGACGATGTTTACAGCGAACTCTATTTTGGTCGTGAAAAGCCGCTGCCCGCCAAATACTGGGACCGCCAGGAGATGACTTTGCACTGCAGCTCGTTTTCAAAATGTCTGGTACCTGGCTTTCGTATCGGCTGGGTGGCCGCGGGCCGACATGCCCGGCGCATTCAGCAGCTGCAATTAATGAGTACGCTCTCCACCAGTTCACCGATGCAGATGGCGCTGGTCGATTATTTGTCGACCCGGCGCTATGACGCCCACCTGCGCCGCCTGCGCCGCCAGCTTGCCGAGCGCAAACAGCTGGCCTGGCAGGCGCTGCTGCGCCATCTGCCCGCCGAAGTGAAGATTCATCACAGCGACAGCGGCTACTTTTTGTGGCTGGAACTGCCGGAAGGGGCCGATGCCGGTGAGCTGAGCGCCCGGGCATTACGCGATAACATCAGTATCGCACCGGGGAAAATGTTCTCGACCACCGCCAGCTGGACTTCATTTTTCCGCTTTAATACGGCATGGGGCTGGGGGGAAAGAGAAGAGCAAGGGGTTAAACGTCTTGGCGAACTTATTCGTGAGCAGCTGAGTTAAATCTGTGTTTGTTTTATATGCGGCTGAATATCCGCCCGTGAAATAACTAAATATTATTATCAAACCCGGCCGGCTAATATTTTACCGGCCGTAACCATAGGAAATATGCATAGCCGTATCCTGCCCCTAACTCCTTGTCTATAATCCATATTGTTGCCATGTATTTATCGATTTTTGCGGAATGCGCCCCTTGTCACAACCTGAATAAATTTCTCCGGGGGGCGTAAGTGCGCCGTCTATGGTTATTAAGGGAGATATTTTTACGGCACGGCTGCCGCTAATTTTATTGTGACAGGAGTAACACCCAATGAGCAAAAAAATTGCCCGTGGCAGCCTCTATGCGCTGGGTATGGCTATCCTGACCGCGCAGGCCGCTGAGCCGCCGGTTTCGCTGGATAAAGGTGAAGGCCGGCTCGATATTATTGCCTGGCCGGGCTATATCGAGCGCGGCCAGACGGATAAAAACTATGACTGGGTCACCCAATTTGAAAAAGAGAGCGGGTGCCAGGTGAACGTGAAAACCGCAGCGACCTCTGATGAGATGGTCAGTCTGATGACAAAAGGAGGGTATGACCTGGTCACCGCCTCGGGTGACGCCTCGCTGCGCTTAATTATGGGCAAACGCGTACAGCCCATTAATACGGCACTGATTCCCAACTGGTCTACGCTCGACCCCCGTGTTGAAAAAGGCGCCTGGTTTAACGTCGACGGTAAAGTCTACGGCACACCGTACCAGTGGGGGCCAAACCTGCTGATGTACAACACGAAAGTATTCCCGACGCCGCCAGACAGCTGGAACGTGGTCTTCGTGGAGCAAAAGCTCTCCGATGGTAAAAGTAACACCGGGCGTATCCAGGCCTACGACGGTCCTATCTATATTGCCGATGCTGCGCTGTTTGTGAAAGCGACCCAGCCGCAGTTGGGGATCACCGATCCCTATCAGCTGACCGAGGCGCAGTATCAGGCGGTGCTGAAGGTGCTGCGCGATCAGCGCAAGATAATCCACCGCTACTGGCATGACACCACCGTTCAGATGAGCGACTTCAAAAACGAAGGCGTAGTGGCCTCCAGCGCCTGGCCCTACCAGGCCAACGGGTTAAAAGCCGACGGCCAGCCGATAGCTACCGTCTTCCCGAAAGAGGGCGTCACCGGCTGGGCGGACACCACGATGCTGCATAGCGACGCCAAACACCCGGTATGTGCCTATAAGTGGATGAACTGGTCGCTGACGCCGAAGGTCCAGGGCGATGTTGCCGCGTGGTTTGGTTCATTACCGGTGGTGCCGCAAGGCTGCAAGGCCAGCACGCTGTTGGGCGACAAAGGCTGTGAAACCAATGGTTACAACGAGTTCTCAAAAATCGCATTCTGGAAAACACCGGTTGCCAAAGGGGGGAAATACGTGCCTTACAGCCGCTGGACGCAGGACTATATCGCGATTATGGGTAATCAGTAACCGGCCGGAGGCGCAATATGACGTACGCGGTAGAGTTTCATAATGTCTCTCGTTTCTACGGCGACGTGCGCGCGGTGGATGGCGTCAACATGGGTATCCGTGATGGCGAGTTTTTCTCCATGCTGGGGCCGTCCGGCTCCGGCAAAACCACCTGTCTGCGGCTGATAGCCGGGTTCGAGGCGCTTTCCGGCGGGGCGATATCTATTTTCGGCCACAAGGCCAGCGAGCTACCGCCCTGGCAGCGCGATGTGAATACCGTTTTTCAGGACTATGCGCTGTTTCCCCATATGTCGATACTCGATAACGTCGCCTACGGGCTGATGGTTAAAGGTATGGGGAAAAAGGATCGCCATTTTCGGGCGCAGGAGGCGCTTGAAAAGGTGGCGTTAGGGTTTGTCCATACCCGTAAGCCGTCGCAGCTTTCCGGCGGACAGCGGCAGCGGGTGGCGATTGCCCGCGCGCTGGTGAATGAGCCTCGGGTGCTGCTGCTCGATGAACCGCTTGGCGCGCTGGACTTAAAATTGCGTGAGCAGATGCAGGTGGAACTGAAAAAGCTCCAGCAGGCACTGGGGATCACCTTTATCTTTGTCACCCACGATCAGGGTGAAGCCTTGTCGATGTCTGACCGGGTGGCGGTCTTTAATAACGGCCGCATCGAGCAGATTGATGCGCCACACGACCTGTATCTACGCCCCAAAACGGCCTTTGTTGCCGGCTTCGTCGGTACCGCTAACGTGTTTGATAGCGAGCTTGCTGCCCGTCTGTGCGGGATGCGAGGCGTTTGGTCGCTGCGCCCGGAGCATATTCGCCTGAACAGCGGCGGAGAGGTGCAGGTTCAGGGCGTGGTGCAGGCCGTCCAGTATCAGGGCGCGGCTACGCGCATCGAACTGAAACTGGCGGATGGCGATAAGCTACTGGTCAGCCAGGCGAACAGCGATGGCGGTATCGCTTCAAGTGCGCCCCAGCCCGGACAGACGGTACTGGCGTCGTGGTCACGCGCGGCGATGGTGCCTTTGGAACAAGGGGGCTGAGATGACGATGGTCATTCCACGCGCGCCGTCCGGGCGCCTGTCCGGACTCTTCTGGCGCAGGCCATCGCTGGGCCTGTTTTTGCTGTTGCTTGGCCCGTTGATGTGGTTCGGCATTGTCTATCTGGGGTCGCTGCTGACGTTGCTTTGGCAAAGCGTTTATACCTTTGATGATTTTACGATGTCGGTGACCACGGACCTGACGCTCGCCAACCTGAAGGCGCTGTTTAACCCGGCAAACTACGACATTATTATCCGCACGCTGGTGATGGCTCTATCGGTGACGATTGCCAGCGCCGTGCTGGCGCTGCCGATGTCGTGGTATATGGCCCGCTATACCCGCGGCAAAATGAAAGCCTTCTTCTATATTGCCGTCATGCTGCCGATGTGGGCGAGCTATATCGTTAAGGCTTACGCCTGGACGCTGCTGCTGGCAAAAGATGGCGTGGCACAGTGGTTCCTGGGGCATCTGGGGCTGGAGGGCATACTGAACCTGGTGCTGACGATTCCCGCAGTAGGCGGAAATACGCTGTCGACCTCTGGTCTGGGGCGTTTTCTGGTGTTTGTCTATATCTGGCTGCCGTTTATGATCCTGCCGGTGCAGGCGGCGCTGGAACGCCTGCCGCCGTCGCTGCTGCAGGCCTCCGCCGATCTGGGTGCCCGCCCGCGGCAGACCTTCCGCTATGTGGTATTACCTCTGGCAATCCCCGGTATTGCCGCCGGTTCTATTTTTACCTTCTCCCTGACGCTGGGGGACTTTATCGTGCCCCAGCTGGTGGGGCCGCCCGGCTTCTTTATCGGCAACATGGTCTATTCCCAGCAGGGGGCTATCGGCAATATGCCGATGGCGGCTGCGTTTACCCTGGTGCCGATTGTCCTGATCGCCCTTTATCTGGCGTTTGTGAAACGTCTGGGAGCGTTTGATGCACTCTGAACGCGCACCGCTGTTCCTGAAAGTGGCAACCTGGGGCGGGGTTATCTTTCTCCATTTCCCGTTGGTGATTATCGCGCTGTATGCGTTTAATACCGAAGATGCCGCCTTTAGTTTTCCGCCTCAGGGCCTGACTCTCCGCTGGTTCAGCGAGGCTGCCGGGCGCAGCGATATTATCGAAGCCGTGACGTTGTCACTTAAAATTGCCGCCATGTCGACGGCTATCGCACTGGTACTTGGCACGCTGGCTGCAGGCGCATTATGGCGCAGCACGTTTTTTGGTAAGAGCGCGGTGTCGTTACTCCTACTGTTGCCGATTGCGCTGCCGGGAATTATCACCGGGCTGGCGTTGCTGACGGCTTTTAACGCCATCAATCTTGAGCCAGGCCTGCTTACTATCGTGGTAGGTCATGCCACGTTTTGCGTGGTGGTGGTTTTTAACAACGTTATTGCGCGTTTTCGCCGGACTTCGTGGAGTCTGGTGGAGGCCTCTATGGATTTAGGCGCAACGGGCTGGCAGACCTTTCGCTATGTAGTGCTCCCGAATCTGGGATCGGCGATGCTGGCCGGGGGAATGCTGGCGTTCGCCTTATCGTTTGATGAAATTATCGTAACCACCTTTACCGCCGGGCATGAACGTACGCTGCCGCTGTGGCTGCTGAATCAGCTGGGCCGCCCGCGCGATGTACCGATAACCAACGTGGTTGCGCTGCTGGTGATGCTGGTAACGACGATACCGATTTTGGGAGCCTGGTGGCTAACCCGTGACGGTGACATAAACAACGCTGAAAACGGCAAATAATATCTATCTACAGGATAATGCTATGCAACATAACCTTTTGATTAACGGTGAGTTAGTGGCGGGTGAAGGCGAGATGGTGCCGGTATTCAATCCTGCTAATGGCGAAGTTATTCTGGAAATTGCGGAGGCCACGGAGGCCCAGGTGAATGCGGCCGTTGAGGCTGCCGATCGGGCCTTTGTCAGCTGGAGCCAGACGACGCCGAAAACCCGGGCTGACTACCTGTTAAAGCTGGCAGAGACGATTACCGATCACGCTAAAACGCTGGCGAAGCTGGAATCCTTAAACTGCGGTAAGCCGCTGCACTGCGTGATAAATGACGAACTGCCCGCTGTCGCCGATGTGTTTCGCTTTTTCGCCGGGGCGGCGCGCTGCTTGCCGGGCATGGCAGCCGGTGAATACCTGGAAGGCCACACTTCGATGATCCGCCGGGATCCGGTTGGCGTGGTCGCCTCTATCGCCCCGTGGAACTATCCGTTAATGATGGCGGCGTGGAAGCTGGCGCCGGCGCTGGCGGCCGGTAACTGCGTGGTGATAAAACCGTCGGAAATCACGCCGCTGACGGCGTTGAAACTGGCCGAACTGGCCAGGGATATTTTCCCGGCAGGGGTTCTGAATGTGCTGTTCGGTCGGGGGAAAACCGTCGGGGACCCGCTGACCGGTCACCCGAAAGTACGTATGGTGTCGCTGACCGGATCGATTGCCACCGGCGCACATATTATCGGTCATACGGCCTCCTCGGTAAAACGCACGCACATGGAACTGGGCGGAAAAGCGCCGGTGATCGTGTTTGACGATGCGGATATTGATGCGGTGGTAGAAGGGGTGAAGACCTTCGGTTTTTACAACGCCGGTCAGGATTGTACCGCCGCCTGTCGTATCTATGCTCAACAGGGTGTCTACGACCAACTGGTGGAGCGCCTGGGCGCCGCCGTTGCCAGTCTGAAAATGGGCCCGCCGGACGACTCGTCCACCGAACTGGGGCCGCTGAGTTCACAGGCGCACCTGGAGAGGGTCAGTGCCGCCGTTGAGGCCGCGCGTGCGTTGCCGCATATTCAGGTGGTGACCGGTGGAAGCCGGGCGGAGGGCAAGGGGTATTTCTATCAGCCGACGCTGCTGGCAGGCGCACAGCAAGATGATGATATTGTGCAGCGGGAAGTCTTTGGCCCGGTGGTCAGCGTCACGTCATTCAGCGATGAAGATCAGGTGCTGGAATGGGCCAATGATTCCCAGTACGGACTGGCTTCATCGGTTTGGACCCGCGATGTGGGCCGCGCTCATCGTCTGAGCGCGCGCTTACAGTACGGCTGCACCTGGGTGAATACCCACTTTATGCTGGTCAGTGAGATGCCACACGGCGGGCAGAAGCTCTCCGGCTATGGGAAGGACATGTCAATGTATGGTCTGGAAGACTATACCGTCGTGCGCCATGTGATGATAAAGCACTGATAAAGTGATAAGTGGCTGTAATGTATAATTATTACAATACAGCCATTTTCTTATGGGGCATCTGTGGGGCATTAAAGTCAAAATTCTGGTTGAGCAGAGCGATTTGATTACCGTTTCGGTCAGATATTCATTTTCCGCAAACATTAAAATCGAACGGGACAAATTCAACACTCCGGTTATTTACCTACATATGATACCTGTTTTTAATTGCAAGACGTTTCGCTGAATAGCAAAATCCTGAAATCTGCCCATGCTGATCTCTTGCCACGGCATTGACTCGGTTCTTTTGCCCCGCCAAAGGTCCCGTATCCCCGACGTAAACACCTCGGGGCACGGATACTCTGGCAACGCGGTATGAATTGCTTACTGGTAGCTAAAGGTAAATGTGGTCGAGGAGGTAACATCGCCACTCTGTATATTCGCTCCGCCGTTATAGTAATAATGCGCTTTGAAAGGCAACGTCTCTGCATTTGTTGCATCAGCAACCGCCAGGAAGGTCTGCCCCAGAGTGACGGGATTATCGCCATACATCATCTGTATGCCGACTGAGTTACCCGCAGCATCTGTATCGGTGCTCTGATTCGCCAGCACATCGCCATGCCCTGCCATGGTGGCACCTTCAAACTTCATCGAGACTTTGGTCTCTGGCGTGCAGCTGAGTCCGATATTGAAGTCTTTCCCGTCAGGATACCTACCGGCATTGTTTTTTAACGCCGTGGTTTTGACATCTAATAATGTGACGGTCTGGTTGGGGTTGGTTACTGAGCATCCTTTTTCAGGTACGATTTTGAGAGAAGAATTAATTGACAAGTTAGAATACATTACCAGTTGATCGCCTGCCCGTGCCGTGACGAAAGGAGAGGGAAAAGAAATATTTCCTCGCCCAATATCACTAGCTGTGGCATAAAACTGCACCCTCATATATGCTGTAGACCCAAGAAAACCACCGCTATCATAATGCGAATACCAATATACTGGAGAATTACCAACAATAGTATTTCCACTACCTCCTTGGCCTACAAAAGTACTCCAGACCTTTACACCGACACCGCGAATATTTGTTTCGTATATACCAGCAAAAGGCGATGGTGTTTGAGTACTGGAAAAAACCAAATATAAAGGAGGTTTTCCGCTACAGGAAGTAACGTATCCGTTAGTACCGCTAGCCGACAATAAATATGAGCCCCCAATGGCATCACCAGGCTCAACAGTACGAGGTACCGTAATTGTTCCTGACAGAGTTGCACTGTCATAACCTACACGTGAAACGTTGCATACAACGGCCTGAGACACACCCGGTGCCAATAAAAACAACAACGCCATCCATTTAATTATACGCATCATGATATCCTTAAATTATAAACACTGCGCCGTCAGGCTGCGTATTCCCGAAGCCATCGTCTCATCAGGCAAACGAAATGCCGCACGGCACTGCTGCCCGGCCCCTTTACCCAGCGGACATCCAACTCGCCCTGCGGCGCCAGGCCTGTCAGATAGACCTGACCACCGTCACCAACGATGTAACCCTGCTCCTCACGGTTCCCCGCCAGCGTCACAGCCGCACCAAACGGCACCGCCTGACCATCGGCGCGGTTCAGTACCATCAGCGCCCTGATTCCGACGCTGGTCTGGTAGCTCACCTTCACCGCCGCACCCCAAGTCGGGACCACCGTCTGCGGCACCATCGCCACCGTGCATTGAGTATTAAAAATTTTAATATTTAGCACCGAGATAATAGCCAACCAGCCCAAGGACTTTAATTAAAATTATATTTTGTCTTTTCAATCAGCACATTCACCCGCTCTAACCTCAAAAAAACCGTCACATCTGCACAAACACATTGAGCTGCAGTAAAAAATACAAAATGACGATCAGGCATGAATGTCAGAGAACTCAAACACAAAAGAAAAAATAATCATAACGTCAGAAAAACACATCATATTTCACCAACCATCACATCCCTCCACCATCGATCTAAGATAACTTCAAATAATTATATTTTTAATTAAAAGAATGACAGGCAGCAGATGGCGGATACGCTCGATGCCCTTCAGACGGGGCGTCCGGGACAAAAACTCAGACTCTGCCTGGACAAAGGCTACGAAGCAGGCTGGCTGAAAACGTATCTACAGAGCTACCGCTACGAGCCGCATATCCAGTCCCGTAAAGGTTTCGGAAGACGGTCAATGCGGTGAACGCGTTTATGGATCCAGGCCTTACCCTGCCTGTGTAGCAACTGGAAGAGCGTCTTAAAACCGTAGTGCGGATAGCGCTCTGCCAGCTCAGTCAGCACCTGGATCACCGGTTCATCGCGCCGGGTATCGGGCTGGTAAAAATACACTGCCTTGCTCAGTGATAATGTCCTGCAGGCCTGGCGTAAACTCATGGCAAATTGCGCCGTCAGATAGCTGAAGTTCACGCTTTATCGTTGGTTTTAAAGCTTTTTTCGATAACGTCTTTCAGGGCCCGGCATTTAAGACTGAGATCGGCAAACATCTGTTTGAGACGACGATTTTCGTCCTCAAGATCTTTTATCTTTTTGATATCAGAAGCTTCCATACTGCCAGACTTCGCTTTCCAGTTGTAATAACTGGCTTCTGAGATACAGGCTTCACGGCAGACATCCTTAACGGTACGTCCGGCTTCGGCGGACTTCAGAACGGCAATGATCTGGTGTTCGGTGAATCGGGCTTTACGCATGGTGATCTTCTCAGAGGACATAATCAGTATGTCGGAAGATCCCTAAAGGTGAATGGTGCGGATTGCAGAGATGCTTATACCAGAGGTGGCTCTCTAATGGGACAAAGTATAATTATCAGAGCTGCATAAGGTTGCTAGTTAATAGAAGTAAAAGAATATTCCATTAATCTGGATGTTGAGTAGTGTCGATTCCAAGTTTCTTATAAAGGCGTTCTGCGCCGTCGGTATGCCCAAGGAAATCGATAAGGTCACTCACTGATTTATTTTCAATAACTCGATAAACAATCAAGATGTTGCTGGAGTTTGTTATTGCTACAAACCAGTTTCCACTTTGTGTATCGTAAATTGCCGTGGTCACACTTTGTTCAGTATCATCTGCAACAAATTGACCAATAAACGATACGTCAGGCCCGTCTGATGTCTTAAATGTGATTGTATTCATCATAATTCCTACCCAAGAGATAGTTGTTCACCAGGAGAAAACCAGGCATGTCATGCCACATGATGCATTGCTGGTTTCACTAAATAATAGCTACAGCTACTCAAGTTGCTTTTTTTTTGTTGTAACTCAGCAAGAGAAGGAAAAGGCTGTGTCAACTGAACGTCGGCCATTCCATCCATAGCTCTGAAAACGTCCACCCATACATCGCTATCATCCGGCAAATGAGGTCGATGTGACCTCGAATTCTGCGCACTGGTAGAGCAGGAGCTCTGCCAGGCCAATGCCGGGCGGTTAATCTACGACATGTCGCCGCAGGAGCTGGCTGACCTGCTAAACATTGTTCAGACCATCCTGGACGATTACCTGGTGGATGGTGACGACCCGATTCACCTTTCTACCGGGCTGCTCACCAACAAAGAGAAAAAGTCCGGTGAGTCGATGGACAGGAAGCATTCGTGGATCGCTCGCAACATGCAGTTCGACCATATCGCTATCTTGCTGGACGAACCGAGTGCCGGTACGCCTGAAGAGGGCGCCGGCATGTTCGGTAAAGGCCATAATACACCTCTTATGATGAGCCATGTCTGCTCCTGACGAGCAACGCCCAGCACCGCAGGAGGGCGCCTTAGTCATTCGCATCATTGGCCATTAATCAAAGAGTTCAGGACGAATGCAATAAAGAGGTTTCGAATAGAACTTCAATGAGGATAACCTTTTATTTATAATAGGTTAGGGTTGCCTTTTCGATAAGGCATGACAACCCCATTGCCGGACGACATCGTGATATTCAAGGAGAATTGACCAATGAAAAGCGAAGAGCTGACTCGGAAAGCTGAAGAAGAGATCTCGGCGCTGATTAGTAAAAAAGTCGCAGAACTGCGCAAGAAAACGGGTAAAGAAGTCTCTGAGATCGAATTTATACCTCATGAAACCATGTCGGGACTTGACGGGTACGACGTCAGGATAAAGCTGATGTGAAAGATCAAAGGTCGCCAGGGCGACCTTTTTTTATGGCTTGTTACGGATGAGATAATCACGCATTGCGTGCATTAGTCTGCTAATAATCACAATGGCAGTTATTGTTAAAACAAATGGGTAAAAATATGAGAGTATTCTTATGCCCCTTCAAGAGCTAAGCCAGAATGAGTGCCGGAGATAAGCGCCGGGTGGGGCGCGTAACATGCCGTTCAACGCGGACAGACAGAGAAGCGGTGTTGATTAATTATTCACCGCAAACGGCAAAGCACATTAAACCCCTGTATTGAATACAGGGGTTTTTTGTTTGCGTCCGTACTTACCCGGTCAGATGCCGCCGGCAAAAGAGGACCTACGCGGTTGAAACAATTTATTCCCATGGAAATCGTGGTGTTATTTCCTGCGGCGAAACGTCGCCATGACAAAAAATTTCTGTCATGGCTGCACGATTTGCGAGTAACGCGTGGAACTATCGCTTTGATTTTTTAGTCGGCAGGCTAGACTGGCGACGGTCGCGAATGTAAGACACCAGATTATACGCTGCAATTACCAGGAGTATAAATGCCACAATTAGCACAATAATTCCGGACATGAACCACCCCAAAATAAAATGAGAAAAAACAAAAGACAGGAATAATATGAAGTGACGAATGTAATTTCTAACGAGCAATAACGCAAACGGTATTTGCATGAGAAGGCGTCGAATAGCACTGTTGAAAATACAGGTCATGCTTATAAACGTTATAAAAAACAATGAATTATGTGCCATTTTATTACTTGCACAAAGATTGCGTATTTAATGATTTTCGCATTTTTAGTCAATGGCTAAGCGTTTTTTCATTTCTTATACTTAATTCTTCGTAGCGTATATTCAGTTTTTTTAGGTTTATTCTTATACACTCTTTTTATTTTGCATCGTGTGCTGGCATCACCTGGTAAGACCGCAAACATTAATTTCATTTTTTATTTAACAGCATCAGATTTTATTCCTGGAGAGTTAAAGGTGATAAATCATCCAGCTCACGCAATAACTTGTTGAAGTTAAAATGGGTCGTGACAGCTTACCGCGAGGCGATTTTTTATTATGCACAAGGAATGTAGATGGCATGTTATGAAATCACCCTTGATTCACTCTCTCTAAGGGGTAAAAGAGGGTTTGTGGTTTGACTTTACAGGCGGGCTCATGCGAACATTTGTCATAATTTGTTACTTTGACGTTGATCTTGTTTTGAAAAAATTAGCATTCTTTCTGTCGATGGCCTGCGCCACGACAATTCTCTATGGCAATTTACCTGCCCAGCGTATTAGCGGTTGTGAAAAACAGGGTGCCAGCGAACCCGTCTGCATAGCTGCTGAGTGGGATAGTGAAAAAATTAATCTACTGCCGGCTTACAACCCTGAGAATCTCAAGGCCATTGCGGTGAGACAGGCCCTGAGCCATACCGGCGCGGATAAGAGCGCCCCGATTAAATCGTAAAAAAGCAGCCCGCAGAGGCTGCTTTTTTAGGTTTCTTTGCTGAAAATAATCAGTAAAACCAACCAAAACGAACAGATAACAGGCTGATAAGCGCGAAAGCTACGCCGACATTAATCAGAATTACGGTTTTGCTGGAAACATCCATAACGCCACCTTTATGAGTAAGCCTCTACAGGTATAGTACGAGGCGAAAAGAAGTGCTATCAGACAAGGCTGAATTGGTTGTTTTCTGCGGATTAATCACGTTATTCATTGTGTGATTTTGCAGGCAGTGGCGTACCCTGAGTGCGGGCTTATCAGGGAAGGAATAAGTAAGAATGACCCTCTACCAAAAAATGCTGTTTTTTTACGCAATTATGGGATGTATTTGCGCAATAATTAGCTGGTTCTTAACAAAAGAAAGCCGTTTGATTCGCCTGCTGGCCGCGCTGCTAATCGGCGCCACCTGGCCGTTTAGTTTTCCGATGGCGCTGCTGGTTTCTTTGTTCTGATATCATAAAGTCGTTGGCAACCGTGAAAATAAAGCTGTATAAAAATACAGTTAATCCTGACGGAACAACCTTATGAATGGCTATTTCTCCTCATTAGCTGGCGCGACCGTACGCTGGCTCGATATTCCTGGACGCGGCGACCCGGTTGTCTTTATTCACGGACTGGGCTGCGCGTCCTCTTATGATTATCCGCGCGTCGTGACCGATCCGGCTTTTCTCGGGCGGCGAGCCCTGCTTGTCGACCTGCCTGGTTACGGCTATAGCGACAAGCCCGAAACATTTGGCTACGGCACCGGTGAGCAGGCGCGGGTGGTCGTGGAACTGCTCGACAACCTGCAACTGGCCCGCTGTTATCTGTTTGGCCACAGTATGGGCGGCAGCATTGCCATTGAGACGGCTGATCTTCTTGGCGACCGCGTGCTGGCTCTGCTGGTGGCAGAGCCTAATCTTTATGCCGGTGGCGGCATGTACAGCCGGGCGATCGCCGCACAAACGGAAGCCCAATTTGTTGCTCATGGCTTTTCCAGCATACTGGCGGAAGACACGACGCCCTGGGCCGGGTGCCTGCAAAACAGCGCTCCGTGGGCAGTATGGCGGGGGGCCAGCAGCCTGGTGGCCGGAGTGACGCCTTCCTGGTTCACCCGCTTTCAGCAATTATCCTGTCGCAAGGCGCTGATTTACGGTGCCTTGTCGCTCCCGGCGCAGGAGGCTGACGATGCGGTCGCTGCCGGTATTCCGCTGCGGGTCGTACCGGACGCGGGG
This sequence comes from Klebsiella sp. I138, assembly GCF_051131765.1. Lineage (NCBI taxonomy): Bacteria > Pseudomonadati > Pseudomonadota > Gammaproteobacteria > Enterobacterales > Enterobacteriaceae > Klebsiella > Klebsiella sp. I138. The sequence goes on along the minus strand of NZ_CP180447.1, from coordinate 1,533,273 downwards.
CACTCGCTGGCCTGGGACAATCCGGTTGCGCTCGCCGGCTGCGTGGCGCAATTCTTCGACGTGGCTAACGCTAAAGACTAATACCTGCTCCACACGCGCGCTCAGCCGCATGACCGGTTGCTCCGTTCGGCGACAACAACGTCGCCGCCGTTGCGCGGTAATCCTGCCCCGCAACGGCAGCCAAATGACGTGGCTGTTAACCGGTGATGAGACTGGACAACCGGCTGCTCCAGATCAAAACGGCAGTTCACGCGGACGGGTCTGCATTGTTATCCAGCGCAGTTCGGTAAACTCGGCGACGCCCGCGCGCCCGCCGAAGCGGCCGTAGCCAGATGCTTTGCAGCCGCCAAACGGCATTTGCGCTTCATCGTGCACGGTTGGGCCGTTAATGTGGCATATGCCGGTTTGAAGCGCTTGCGCTACATTCCAGGCCCGGGCGCTGTCGCGGCTGTATATCGCCGAAGAGAGCCCGTATTCACTTTCGTTGGCAACGGCCAACGCCTCTTGTTCACTCTGCACGCGAATAATCGCTTTCACCGGGCCGAAGGACTCTTCCTGCCATATCCGCATATTGCGGGTAACGCCATCAAGCAATGTGGCGCTCATCTGCGTGGTATCAGCTTTGCCGCCGGTTAAGAGCCGGGCTCCTTTTGCCAGCGCGTCATCGATAAGCTCATTGCAGCGCGTGACGGTTTTCATATCGACAACGGGCCCAATCAGCCCGGCGGGCAAGGTGACCGTGCGGCGGCTGAGCAGGGCGATAAAGCGATCGGCTATCGACTCGTCGACAATAATGCGTTCGGTCGACATACAGATCTGCCCGGCGTTCGCGAACGCGCCAAAAACCGCTCCGGCCGCCGCTTGTTCGAGATCGGCATCGTCAAGTACCAGCAGCGGCGCTTTCCCGCCGAGTTCAAGGACTGCCGGTTTCAGGTGCTGGCCACAGGTGCGGGCGATGATGCGTCCTACCGGCGTGGAACCGGTAAAGTTGACGCGGCGCACCGCCGGATGGGCGATAAGCGACTCGACCAGCGCCGGCGCATCTGCCGGGGCGCAGGTCAGATAGTTGACCACACCGTCCGGCAATCCGGCGGCCGCCAGTGCATCAACGATCAGCGCCTGGCTGGCGGGTGAAATCTCTGCGCCCTTGAGGATCACCGTATTACCGCAGGCCAGCGGCGTTGCAATCGCACGAGTCGCCAGGATCAGCGGCGCATTCCATGGTGCCATCCCCAGCACGACGCCAGCGCCCTGGCGGACGGCCATGGCCAGATTACCCGGTACGTTCGACGCAATGATCTGACCCTCAATCTGGGTAGTGAGGGCGGCAGCCTCACGCAAAACGTCGGCGGCCAGATGTACGTTAAAACCCGCCCAGTGAGCCGTAGCACCTGTTTCTGCCGACATCGTAGCGATAAACTTTGCTTCACGAAGGCACATTTGTTCCGCCGCTTCCAGCAGCAGGCGGCGGCGTTCGGTGGGGGCGGTATCGCGCCATTGTGGGAAGGCCGCGGCGGCGGCTTCGACACAGCGGCGGGCATCGGCAAGGGTTGCCGCAGCGGCGATGGAAGCGGGCTGCTCGCTGACCGGGTTCGTGCGGGTAAACGTTGCCTGGCCTTCAGCATCATGCCATTGGCCATGGGTAAATAAGTTGCAGGTTATTGTCATCGGAAAACCTCATTGTTCTGCGTTCGGCGGTTTTCCGAGTGTATCGGGCGACGGGGCCGCGTGGAGTAAGCAGGGCGGTTATCGCACGTTTTTTTTCTGGTTTTATAGGGAGTTCACAACTTCAGCCTCTCGGGCCGGAAGATGGAGAATAAATCGACGAAAACGGCGCTTTCAGCATAACCTGATACCGATTGATTATTTGCCGGTTGAATCCCGCTGTGCTGTTATTAGAGCACATATAACAAATTGATAAGGTTTATAACCATGTCTACAGGGAAAACGTTAATTGCGCTGGCGATAAGTGCACTGCTGCCGGCTGGCGCCGCATGGGCAGCCGGTAACGATACGCTGGTATATTGCTCCGAAGCTTCGCCGGAATCATTTAACCCGCAGATTGCCAGCTCTGGCCCCTCGTTTGTGGCCAGCTCACAGGTGCTCTATAACCGCCTGATCACTTTTGATCCGGTTAAAAACACACCGATCCCTTCGCTCGCCACCGCGTGGACCGTTTCACCAGATGGTAAGACCTGGACCTTTACCCTACGTAAAGGGGTGCAGTTCAACAGCAATAAATACTTTAAACCGACCCGCGATTTTAACGCCGATGACGTGATTTTCTCGGTGCTGCGCCAGCAGGATGCGAAACATCCGTACCACAACGTTTCGCAAGGCAACTATGAATATTTTCACGATGTCGGGCTGGATAAGCTGATTAAAGAAGTGAAAAAGGTCGATGATTATCACGTCCAGTTTGTGCTGACGCAGCCGAATGCGGCTTTTCTCGCCGACTGGGGAATGGATTTCGCCTCGATACTGTCAGCGGAATACGCCGATGCCATGCTGAAGAAAGGCACGCCGGAGTATGTCGATACCTGGCCTGTCGGCACCGGCCCGTATGTGCTCCAGCAGTATAAAGTCGACTCGCTTATCCGTTATATTGCCAACCCGCATTACTGGGAAGGCGAAGTTCCGACAAAACACCTGATTTTCTCAATTACCCCGAACGTTGAGACCCGCCTCGCGAAGCTGCAAACCAATGAATGCCAGATTATCCCGGCGCCATCTCCCGTGCAGTTTGCCGTTATCAAGAACAATAAAGATCTGGCGCTGCATTCTGTCGAAGCGCTCAACGTCGGCTATCTGGCGTTTAATACCGAGAAAAAACCGTTTGATAACGTGCTGGTGCGTCAGGCGCTGAACTACGCCACCGACAAGCAGGCGATCGTCAAAGCGGTGTTTATGGATTCTGGCGTTGTCGCCAAATCCCCGCTGCCGGCGAACATGCTCGGTTATAAGAACGATCTGCCGGACTACGATTACGATCCGCAAAAAGCCAAAGCGCTGCTGAAGCAGGCAGGGCTGGAAAAAGGCGCGGAGGTGACTTTATGGTCGATGCCGGTGCAGCGTCCCTATAACCCTAATTCGCGGCGTATTGCCGAAATGATTCAGAACGACTGGAGCAAAGTGGGCATCAAGGCCAAAATCGTCACCTATGAGTGGGGTGAATATCTCTCAGGCATGCGCAAAGGAGAACACGACAGCGCGCTGTTTGGCTGGATGTCGGATAACGGTGACCCGGACAACTTTGCCGGCACCTTGCTGAGCTGTGATAATATCCAGACCGGTTCTAACGTTGCCCGCTGGTGCGATAAGTCTTACGACGCGCTGGTGAAAAAAGCTATCCTGGTGAGCGATCCGCAGCAACGCGCTGCACTGTATGCCCAGGCTCAGGAGATTTTTTATCAGCAGGCGCCATGGATTACCCTGGCGACGGGGAAAACCTTCTATGCCACGCGTAGCAACGTCAGCGGCTATAGCGTAAGCCTGATGGGCAGCGATTTTTCAAAGGTTAAACTGAATTAAGCCGAAGGAGAACAAAATGGCACATCTGGATGACGTTATCGCCCGCGTAGATGCCGCGATTGCCGAGGGTGTTATTACTCATATGAATGAACTGCTGGTGGCGCTAAGTGACGATGCTGAGCTGGATCGCGACGAGCGCTTTACCCAGCAGCAGCGTTTACGGACCACGATTGCACATCATGGGCGTCAGCATCATGAAGAACAGGAAGCACGCCGCGACCAGTTGAACAAAGGTGGCGCGATTCTCTGAGTCCTGGGTTAAAACTGGCGTCTGGCTACCAGCCAGGCGCCTGCAACCAGCATCACCGCCCCGCATGTCGGCCCCAGCAACGCCCGCCACGGCACACCGTGAGCGCGAATAATATCCATCACGAGTCCCCCAACCAGTTGGCTGGCAATCAGCACCGCAATCGTTGTTGCCGCGCCGACGTTCTGATAGCCACTGATGCTGGCAAAGACAAAAAACGACCCCAGCAGTCCCGGAATCAATGTCCACCATTTTATGCTGAGCGCCAGCTCCTGAAAGCCCGCCGCGCCATGGCGTAGCAGCAGGATCGTCACAAAAATCACAATCCCAACCAGCGAGTTGAGCAGCATGGCAATTAATATCGTGGAGGCAGACTGCGTAATGCGCACCATCAGCGTATTTTGCACCACCAGCCCGACGCCAGCGGCGATCAGGCAGGCAAGCGTCAGGGATGAGTTCATGCGCTGGCATCCGGATCGAGGCGATCGTCTAACTGGAGCTGCATAAAGGTCAGATCCAGCCAGCGGCCAAATTTGGTACCGACCTGCGGCATCTGCCCGGTGGTCACAAAACCAAGCGTCTCGTGCAGATGCAGAGAGGCCTGATTTTGCGCTTCGATACCGGCGACCATGACATGCTTGTTCAGGCGGCGAGCTTCTTTAATCAGCGCCACCAGCAGTCTGCGGCCTAATCCTTTACCTTGATGATCGGGGTGGACGTAAACCGAATGCTCAACGGTATGGCGGAAGCCTTCAAAGGCGCGCCAGTCACCGAACGAGGAGTAGCCGGTTACGACGTCGTTCTCTTCACTCACCAATACCGGGAAGCCTGCCAGCTGACGGGCTTCAAACCAGGCAATGCGATTATCGGTATCGACGGTTTTGTCATTCCAGATAGCGGCGGTATGCAGCACCGCGTGGTTGTAGATTTCAGCAATCGCCGCGCAGTCTTCTTTGCAGGCATAACGAATGGGCATAGCAAACCTCAGTATCTGTACACTATAGTAGTACGATATTATTACAATAATGTACGCAACGCTGTCATCTGTTTTAGCAATAAATTTATTATTCCCCGTCCTGTCTGGGCTGGGTGGGCCTTCGGTACCACCTTGTCTGAGGCTGACTCATACACTATAGTACTACGCTATGAATACTATTGAAGACAATATGAATCAGCGCATTAGCGCCCGTATCCGCATCGAGCGCGAGTCTCGCGGCTGGTCGCTCAGCGAACTGGCCGAGCGGGCCGGCGCTTCGCGCGCGATGATCCACAAGATCGAGCGCGGTGAGAGCAGCCCGACGGCGTCGATGCTGGGGCGGCTTTCCGGCGCCTTTGGCATCAGTATGTCGACGCTGATCGCCAGAGCAGAGATGCAGGAAGGTAAACTGCTGCGTTTTGCGCAGCAGCCGGTATGGCGCGACCCGCAAAGTCACTATTTACGTCGTCACGTTTCGCCACGCAGCGATCTGCCCATCGATCTGGTGCAGGTGGAGCTGCCGGCGGGCAGCGACGTCCCGATGCCCGCAGCCTCCTATGCGCTGGCGCGTCAACTGATCTGGTTGCAGCAGGGCGAGCTGGTTTTTGTCGAGGGGGCGACCCGGCATGAGATGAGGGCCGGTGATTGTCTTGAACTGGGGCCGCCAAACGACTGCCGTTTTATCAATGAGTCCAGCGCATCGTGCACCTACCTGGTCGTGCGATTAAATCAATCTGCCTCATAATGCCAATGTGCGCGGCGGCAATTGCGACTAGCCTCATTACAGGCTTTTAATAAGAGGAGTTTGCTATGGCTTTTCATTCGCAACGCCACCGCCGCTGGGTGCTGGCTTCTCGCCCGCACGGCGAGCCGACCGGGGATAATTTTCGTCTGGAAGAGGGGGCAGCCCCGACGCCCGGCCCCGGGCAGGTGCTCTTGCGCACGGTATATCTCTCTTTAGATCCCTATATGCGTGGGCGCATGAGCGACGCCCCGTCCTACTCGCCGCCGGTTGCGATTGACGCCGTGATGGTCGGGGAACGGTAAGTCGCGTCGAAGCCTCTGATCATGCTGATTTTAAACCCGGAGAGTGGGTGCTGAGCTACGGCGGCTGGCAGGATTATGAACTCTCAGATGGCAGCGGCCTGGTGAAGCTGGGTGCGCATCCGGAACACCCTTCCTGGGCGCTCGGCATACTCGGCATGCCCGGTTTTACGGCCTATATGGGGCTGCTGGATATCGGCCAGCCAAAGGCGGGTGAGACGCTGGTGGTGGCCGCCGCCACCGGGCCGGTTGGCGGCACGGTTGGGCAGATCGCAAAACTGAAAGGCTGCCGCACGGTGGGTATTGCCGGAGGCAGCGAGAAATGCCGTTATGCGGTCGAGACCCTGGGCTTTGACGTCTGCCTGGATCATCGCGCCGAAGACTTTGCCAGTCAGCTGGCTGAGGCCTGCCCGCAGGGTATTGATGTCTATTATGAAAACGTGGGCGGTAAGGTGTTTGATGCCGTGCTGCCGCTGCTGAATACTTCCGCGCGGGTCCCGGTATGCGGCCTGGTCAGTGGTTATAATGCGACGGAACTGCCGGATGGCCCGGACCGTCTGCCATTATTGATGGCGACGCTGCTGAAAAAACGTATCCGTATGCAGGGCTTTATCATCGGCCTGGACTACTGGCATCGCATTGCCGAGTTTCAGGAAGAGATGGGGCGCTGGGTGCAGGAAGGTAAAATCAAATACCGCGAGCAGATCATTGACGGTCTTGAACAGGCGCCAGATGCGCTGATTGGTCTGCTGAAGGGGGAAAACTTCGGCAAAGTGGTGGTACGCGTTTCGCCAGACGATAAGTAGCCGCGCTTAGCACTTCACGAAACGACTGTACCCTGGAGCCCGGATAGAGCGCGCTGCGCTGTCATCCGGGTTTTCTTTTTCCATTTCCACGATGTTACCGTTCGGCACTTCTATCTGGGTTTTCCCCTCACGATCCCCTCTTATCTACCATTCTTCAGCGACTTACCTATGAGGGCTGCCTCTTCGCTGAGCCCGTACCATGTGGATACGAACATTCGGCGGCGGCGAAGCGCGTTCAGGCCCGGCGAGAAGCAGCGATCATCGTAGCGGCTGCCAGCGGCGGTGGTATGGCACTGACCGCGGGCGGAATGACACTGGTTGGAGCGGCGCCTGAGCTGGTTCTTGCAGCACGGCTGGTTATTGCCGGTTGTAAAACTAATCCTGCGCTTTGCCTGAATCAGGCGGGTATCTATGCGGCTGATATTATAGCGCCTGAAGCGCTAATCGGTACCGGGGCTATTACCACGGCCAGCACGCTGATTGTGGGGAAAACCGGAGACAGCGTGAAGAAGCTTTCACAGCAACTGGTGAAGGCCTCTGATGATCTGTACAAAACGAAAACGCTGAATACCCAACCCGTTGCCAGCTTTATTAAAAGTGAGACGGCTGCCGGTGCGGTTCTGTCAAGCAAAACGGCAAATTATGTCCGGGATATTCAGAAGGCCAACACCGACCAACTGGTAAAAGTGTTTGACCCAAAACAGAGTAGCGATAAACTCAATGTCTTCGGCAAAGAGTTTGCTCAGGTGTTGGGGGATGGTGGAAGTAATAAATCAGGGACGACCAAAATCTTTGCGACAGATAAACTGTCTAATAGAGAGATCATTGATTATGCGCAATCACTGGCCGGTGTTACTCATTTTGTAGAGAAAAGAACAGCTGCAGGGAACATCTATATTGCAAAAAAAGATGGTGTCACTATTAATCTTAGAAATTTTTCCAGAAGTCAGGATGATACCAAATCTCGCTGGACGATTGATATTATTGGTCAATCCATGGTCGCAAAAGCAACCGAAAAAAATATAAATAAAATTGAAATTAAATTTAGGTAGGTGATTTATGAATAATCTAACCATCACAAACACACTATACCAGGAAAGACTGGAGGTATTGGAGGGAATGGCTATCGATGCTCTTTGGGGGGTCAGTTGCCCGAATGAAGATATTGGTAATGTACAATTTCCTTTTGAAGAAAAAAGAACTTATTTTTTTGAGTTGCTTGAAAGATTCATGACCGAAGGAAAAGTAAGGATTGGTAAACATGGTAAATTTCTCGATGGTTCTATTGAGGAACAGATCAGCCGCTACAGAATGGCTTTTCCGAAAACAGAAGATGAGTGGAAAAAAAGAAACGAAGAGATCTGGTTTTATGAAGAAGATTGCCCTGGCGGTATAGTCTGGATCCATGAAAATGGCTATGAAGACTGGACCTGAAGCATCGACAAGGATAACGGCCCTGCGAAGCCGTTATCCTTAATTTATATCCGTCTTACTCCAAATTGCATGAGTGTTGGCAATACTTGCCCGTTCCTGCGCTTTGCCTGAACCAGGCGGGTATCTATGCGGCAGATATTATAGCGCCTGAAGCGCTAATCGGTACCGGGGCTATTACCACGGCCAGCACGCTGATTGTGAGGAAAACCGGAGACAGCGTGAAGAAGCTTTCACAGCAACTGGTGAAGGCCTCTGATGGTCTGTACAAAACGAAAACGCTGAATACCCAACCCGTTGTCAGCTTTATTAAAAGTGAGACGGCTGCCGGTGCGGTTCTGTCAAGCAAAACGGAAAATTATGTCCGGGATATTCAGAAAACTAACACTAACCAGTTGGTTAAACTTTTCGATAAAACACAGACAGATGGTAATATTAATATTTTTGGTAAGTCAATAGTACAAGTGTTGGGTGATGAGGGAAGTAACACGAAAGGAACAATAAAAATTGTTGCATCTGAATCGCTTAGCGACAAAGGCATCTATGTATACGCACAATCGCTTGCTGGAGGTATACCTCTCAACGAGGTGAGGAATTCGAAAGATGTTGTTTACTACGCTAAGTTTGAAGGGAAGGTAATAAATTTGAGAAACTATTCTACTAGTGCGCAAGAGTCAAAAGCTCGGTAGTTGATTTATATTGTCGGTAATAAAGATATAAATAAAGTTGCGAATCTCTCCGATAACAAATTTGAAATCAAATTTAGATAGGTGATCTATATGATTACGATAGAGCAATATGAAAAGAGGAAAGAAGCTCTTGAGGGAGCATCAATGGTTACGATTTGGGAAAATATCCACCCGGATAGCTTATCAGGTAAGATAACGCTATCATTTTTTGAAGAGAAAGAGTTATTCCTCTGGTTTATCGTGTGTTTGATGAATGAAGGGAAAGTAAAACTTGGAAACGGTGGCGAGTTTTGGACGGGAACAATACAAGAACAGATCGTTAAACTTAGACAAAGATTTCCACATTCTCCTGAAGAGATGGAGTGTGGTGCTTTTAATGGGTATTGGTTTTTATCTGATGCTTGTCCTGCTGGACTTGTCTGGATCCACGAAAACGGCTATCAGGATTGGACTTAGGTAATGATATGTTGACATCCTCCTCGTCCTCCAGGACGGTGAGGATGTCATGATGACCGGCTCTGTTGAGAGATTGTTTCGCTGATAGACTTTACTTTCATTTTCACCACTAACGTTACTTATGAATATATTTAAATGTCGGCATTTTCAACGAGACATTATGCTCTGAGTGGTACGCTAGTATTGTAAATATGGTATCTCTCGCCGGACGGTTGATATTATTGGTCAATCCATGGTCGCAAAAGCAACCGAGAAAAATATGAATAAGCTAACCATCACAAACACACTTTACCAGGAAAGACTGGAGGAATTGGAGGGGATGGCTGTCGGTGCTCTTCGGAGCCGTTATCCTTGAATATATCCCGCATAAACGCAGTTTGTCGGTCACGACACTGAAATTAACGGCGCTGCCTGCCTATGATAGATCCAACCCGGACAGACCAAAGGCAGGGTTATTGACGAACGAACGGACAAGGCCTGACCCTGACAAGCTCGTCGCCTAATGCTCTGCAAACTGTCGACGCTCGTCTTTATCCAGAAGGCTGTATCGCAACCCCTAACGTCGCGCAGAACCCTTATTCAGCCATAAAACGCCAGTCGCCCGGCTAACAAATCCACAAACCCTTGCCTGTCGACGTCCAGCAGGACCGTTGTATTCGGCGAATTGCCGGTCAGAGAGTAATAATCGACTACCGTCATCCCTTGGGTATATTTCCCCTGCGTTTCCACACCCACCCAGCGCTCAACGCTGGTGAAGAGTTCTGGTTTCAACAGCCAGGCAATGGTGCAGGGATCGTGCAGCGGTGCGCCAACAAAACCCCATTTTTCATCCCGGTGGTATGCCATAAAGAAGTCGAGCAGTTCGGCGACAATGGTCGCAACCGGGTTACCCACCTGGCGAAAACGCGCGATATCCTGGTCATGAATCTGTGCTTTATGGGTCACGTCCAGCCCGGCCATAACTATCGGGATACCGGACTGGAAGACGATTTCCGCGGCTTCGGGGTCGACGTAGATATTAAACTCGGCGGCGGGCTGCCAGTTGCCCAGCACCATCGCGCCGCCCATCAGGACAATACGAGCAATCTTGCCATGCAGTTCCGGGTGGCTGTTAAGCAGCAGGGCAACATTAGTCTGCGGGCCGGTCGCGACAAGGGTTATCGGCTGCGGGCTTGCGCGAAGCGTGCTCGCCATCAGCTCGACGGCGGTGCAGGCCAGTGGCGCAAAATCAGGCTCCGGAAGCACCGGACCATCAAGCCCGCTTTCGCCATGAACATTGTCGGCGATGATCAGATCCCGCATCAGCGGTTTGTGCGCGCCGCCGGCGACCGGAATATCCTGCCGCCCGAGTAACGTCAACATTCGCAGCACGTTGCGCAGGGTTTTATCCGGTGTCTGATTGCCCGCAGAGGCGGTGATCGCTTTGACGTCAAGTTCGGGTGAGGCGAGGGCGAGAACAATCGCGATGGCGTCATCATGACCCGGATCGCAATCGAGAATGATCGGCAGTGCCATAGCAGCTCCTTTTGGGTGTTAATTGTGACAAGGGTAACGCCCGGAAGCACAACAGACGAGAAAGGATAAAGCAAAGCGTGAAGCACGCAGCATTTTAATGGCGGTGAGGACGATTCCCCGCTGGCGCTGCGCTGACCGGGCTACGGCCCTGTGCAGTTGGGAATATTGTAGCCCGGACAGGTGTGTCGCGCCGCCTCCGGGAATATCCCCCGGCGGCGCTGTGTTCACCGGGGGAGAGGGGGGTGATTCCGCTGACGGTGGCTGGCGATTACTCGAATCGCCAGGCGAGGTTCAGGCCGACGCCATAGTTACGCCCCGGCGCAGGCTCGTAGTAGCGGCCGTTGGACTCGTTGACGATAACCGAGCCGACGTAGCTGCGGTCGAAAAGGTTGTCGACGCGACCAAACAGATCCATATCCATCTTGCCGTAGCTCCACTTATAGCCGGTGGTGAGACCGACCACCGTCCACGACGGCGCTTTGGCGGTGTTCTCATCATTGGCCATAATATCGCTCATATAGCGAATATCGCTGCCGGCGTACCAGCCGCGATCCGGTTGATAGCCAAATGACGCATAGCCCATATTACGGGCGATCCCTGGGATCCGGTTGCCGTTGCAGTTGCTGTCGTCACAGACGTTGGTCCGGTAGGTCGCGTCCAGCCAGGTCCACGCGGCTTTCAGGCGCCAGTTCTCTGCAAACTGCTGATCCAGGCCCAGCTCCATCCCCTGACGGCGAGTTTTACCGGCGTTTTTATAGCTGGTACGCCCGCCGCTGCTGGCATCTACCACAATTTCGTTATCGGTATTGGTCTGGAAGAGCGCGGCGGTAAACAGGCCATTGCCGATCCGCGTCTTACTGCCGATCTCGACCGTTTCGTTGGTCGAAGGTTGCAGGCCGAAGTTCAGGCCGCTTTGGTTATCGGCACGGTAAGAGAGTTCGTTAATGGTTGGTGTTTCAAAGCCTCGGCCGGCGGACAGATAGACGTTCCACGCCTCGGTGACCGCATACTTCAACGATCCTGCCGGCAGCCATTTGTGGTAGCTGGCGTCGCCGCTGTCATCGCCGTTGCCCGGGGTAATGTAATAATCGTTGGAATCGAACCACACCGAGCTGTAGCGCACTCCGGCATCAAGCGAGAGTTTGTCCGTCAGCTGCCATTGGGTTTGCAGATACGGGTCGATGTTCCACATCAGATTGCGTTCATTCCGGCGCAGGTTACCCTCTTCGCCGTACTGCGGCGCGCCGTTAACCATCACGAAGTTTTCAAATCCTTTGCGACGCTCGCTCATATTTTCATAGTCGAGGCCGGTGGTGAAGGTGACCGGCACCAGCAGTTCACCGCGGTGGGTCCAGCGCGTATCAATCCCCTGATAATGGCGCGTCAGGTCGATAACGCCGCCCGCATGAGCGGGGTTGAGCTGCGGCGCGCGGGGAATCGACTGATATTGCGTGGTTTCACGCTCGCCCGCGTACATCATCACGCTCAGGTCGTCCTGCTCGCTGAGCTGTCGCTCGTAGCGCAATCCCGCCTGGGTTTGTTTCGTTGACTTACGGGTATTGTACTGGTCGCCACGGGGCGACTGGCGCGGATTGTTCTGCCATTCATCGTAGCTCAGGCCGCCGGCATCATTGGCTTTGATATCCACGCTGTTGAACAGCAAGGTCAGTTTACTGACGTCATTGATGCGTACGCCCAGCCTGGCGTTGGCCAGATTTTTGCGCGCGCCGCTGTGATCGCGGTAACCGTGGGTGGTAAAACGGTTGGTCGATACGGTGTAATCGACGTCACCAGCGTGGGTCCCGTCACCGACGGATCCGATCGCCTTCAGGCCATAGTGCCAGGTCCCGAAACTGCCGTAATAGCTGCTGGCTTCAATGGTTGGCGGCTGGCTGCCGGTTTGAGTGGTCACGTTGATCACCCCCCCGGAGGAGTTGCCGTACAGCGCAGAGAACGGTCCGCGCAGGACATCCAGACTGTCGACGCTGCCGATATCAATATTCGAGGTTTGTCCCTGGCCGTCGGGCATGGTGGCCGGAATGCCGTCGACGTAAATACGCAGCCCGCGCACGCCGTAGGTAGAGCGGGAACCAAAGCCGCGAATCGATAGCTGCAGATCCTGAGCGTAGTTCTGGCGGTTCTGCACCTGCAGCCCCGGTACGGAACCCAGTGATTCAGAAAGATTTACCCGCGGCGCCGCCTGGCGCATCTCATCCCCGTTAACGACGCTGACGGCCGCGGGGGTATCGAGTTCGGAGACCGCAGTTGGGGCGGCGGTCACGACCATAGTCTGTTCATCGGTGGTGCTGGTCTGAGCCACTGCAATCAGCGGAAAGAGGAGGGCAGGGAGCGCAGCCGTGCGCACGGAAAGGATTTTCATAGAGCTACTCGTAAAACGAACCAAACGGAACATATGTCCACATGTTAACCCTTTTGTAATTTTTTGAAAATTATTAACGTTATTTTCGTTAAATAATGGCACCGAATGGTTATTTTAGCCGTCAGTTTCGACAAATAGCGCTCCACTTTAGGGTAAATAATGATTACTATTCGCATTTGAAAATAACGCAAAGCCATGACTTTGCGTCAGGGAAGCAATGTCGAGCAGGCACATAGTTGTTTTATCAAAGGGAGTCGTCATGTCATTACGTCATCTGTCCACGCCGCGTCTGCGCCGTTCACTGTTATTAACCTCTTTACTGCTGGCGGGGAGCTTTAGCGCTCATGCGGCAGAAGAAATGTTGCGCAAGGCGGTCGGTAAGGGCGCATACGAAATGGCTTACAGCCAGCAGGAAAATGCGCTGTGGGTCGCTACTTCTCAAAGCCGTTCGCTGGATAAAGGCGGGATTGTTTATCGTCTCGATCCGACCACGCTGGAGGTCACTCAGGTTATTCATAACGATCTGAAACCGTTCGGCGCGACGATCAATAACGCGACGCAAACGCTGTGGTTTGGCAACACCACTGACAGCACCGTCACCGCTATTGACGCGAAAACCGGCACGGTGAAAGGCCGTCTGGTGCTCGACGATCGTAAACGCAGCGAAACCGTGCGCCCGCTGGCGCCGCGTGAACTGGCCGTTAATGAAAAAACCAACACCGTCTATATCACCGGTCTGGGCAAAGAGAGCGTGATCTGGGTCGTGGATGGTGAAAAGCTGACGCTGAAAGACACCATCACCAATACCGGCGCTATGGCAACCGGGCTGGCGGTAGATGCTGATGCGAAACGGATTTACACCACCAATGCCGACGGCGAGCTGTTGATCATCGACAGCGAGAGCAACAAAATTCTGAGCCGCAAAAAACTTCAGGACGACGGCAAAGAGCATTTCTATCTTAACCTGAGCCTGGATACCGCCGGCCATCGCGCCTTCATCACCGATGGCAAACAGCCGGAAGTGCTGGTGGTCGACCTCCGTGACGGGAAAGTACTGAATAAAGTTGCCGCGCCGGAATCCCTGGCGGTGCTGTTCAACCCGACGCGCAACGAAGCCTACGTCACGCATCGGAAAGCCGGTGAAGTCAGCGTTATTGATGGCAAAACCTACAAAGTCGTCAAAACCTTCAAAACGCCAACCCACCCGAACAGTCTGGTGCTCTCTGCCGACGGTAAAACGCTGTATGTCAGCGTGAAGCAGGAATCAACCCGTCAGAAAGAAGCGACCCAGCCGGATGACATTATCCGCATTGCGCTGTAAGTCTTGTTTGAGGAGGGGGAAACCCCTCCCGCCCGCCGGAATCACCCTCTGTTACAAACACTTATTGGCCCGATTAATATAATGGTTTTACAATTAACGCTTTCCGCCTGCTGCCGGGCGGTATTAATCAATCTGGAGGATGTATGAATAAGCCATTTATGGTTCTGTGCGCTGGCGCGATGCTGGCACTGCTTGCGGGTTGTACTTCAAACTATGTGATGACCACCAAAAGCGGGCAGACCATTGTGACTCAGGGTAAACCGCGTCTGGATAAAGACACCGGCATGACCAGCTATGTGGATGAATCCGGCAACCATCGTCAGATTAACAGCAGCGACGTGTCACAGCTGGTGGAAGACAACTAAACAAGAAGTGGCGGTTTGCCCGATGACGGACAAACCGCGATAAGGTTATTTCTGTGCAGTCTGTGCGCCCGGCGCCGTGCTATGAATCGCATGAACGCGCTTACGCACCCCGAACCAACCGGCGACCAGCAACACCGCGATCAGCGGAATTGAGCCGATGGTGTAGGTGCCGTTCGGGTAATCGAAGGCCATCAGCACCAGTACGCTCAGGAGGAACAGCAGGGTCAGCCAGGCGGTGAACGGCGCGCCCGGCATTTTGAAGCTCACATCCGCCGCTTTCCCTTCCTTGATGGCTTTACGCAGACGCATCTGGCACACCACGATAAAGCCCCACGAGGCAATAATCCCCAGCGATGCCACGTTCAGGACAATTTCGAAGACCTGAGACGGCACCAGATAGTTCAGAAACACGCCAACCACGTACACCGCCAGCGTGGCCAGAATCCCGGCATAGGGCACGTGATGACGGCTCATCTTCGACATAAACTTCGGCGCGGAACCGCCCATCGACATCGAACGCAGAATGCGCCCGGTGCAGTACAGGCCAGAGTTGAGGCTGGAGAGCGCCGCGGTGAGTACCACGATATTCATCACGCTACCGATGTACGGCACGCCCAGCTTCGAGAAGAAGGTCACAAACGGGCTCTGCCCGGCCTGATACGCATTCCACGGCAGCAGCAGGACCAGCAGCAGTACCGAGCCCACGTAGAACAGGCCGATACGCCAGATCACGCTGTTGATGGCGCGCGGCACCATTGTCTGCGGATCTTTGCATTCTCCGGCGGCGGTACCGACCAGCTCGATAGAGGCAAAGGCGAACACCACCCCCTGCACCAGCACCAGCGCAGGCATCAGCCCGTGCGGGAACAGGCCGCCGTTATCGGTAATCAGATGGAAGCCGGTGGCATTCCCGTCCAGCGGTTTGCCGCTACCGAGGAAAATCGTCCCCACCACCAGGAAGGCAACGATCGCCAGCACTTTGATCAGGGCAAACCAGAACTCCATTTCGGCAAACCACTTCACACCGATCATGTTCATAGTGCCGACGATTGCCAGCGCGCCGAGGGCGAAGACCCACTGCGGAACATCCCCGAAAGCGCCCCAGTAGTGCATATACAGGGCTACCGCGGTGATATCGACAATCCCGGTCATCGCCCAGTTGATAAAGTACATCCAGCCGGCGACATAGGCCGCTTTTTCACCCATAAACTCGCGGGCGTAGGAGACGAAACTGCCGCTGGAAGGACGGTGCAGGACCAGTTCGCCCAGCGCACGTAAGATAAAGAATGAGAACAGGCCGCAGACCAGATAAACCAGCGCTAGCGCGGGCCCTGCCATCTGTAATCGCGCGCCCGCGCCGAGAAACAGGCCGGTACCGATGGCGCCGCCGATGGCAATCATCTGCACCTGACGGTTGCCCATCGCTTTGTGATAACCCGACTCCTGAGAGTTGAGCCAGTGACGTTTGGCGGCATGGTGTTCTGCCGTCGTGTTTTGCTTTGTATTCATTGGTGTACCCATTTTCCTGTCAATGTCCATGAGTGGTTCCTCGCACCGCTGAGTCGCAGTACGTTATGCTGGCTTTCCCATCATTCTGACGTAGGAGATAAGCAGAGCATGGCGCAGCATCCTACACGCATCGAGATAGTCACGCACGTAAAACATTTCTGCACAGCACTTGCTTATATATCAATGAGTTCAACGACGAAGGGCGTCCACCAGCAGGCTAAAGGCTGTCGTATGCTGGCGGCGGCTGGGGTAGTAAAGATGATAGCCGGAGAAAGAGGGGGTCCAGGCATCGAGGACCCGGACGAGTCTCCCTTCCGCCAGCGCCTGCTCAACGCTATCCTCCGGGACATAGGCCAGGCCCAGCCCGGATTCAGCGGCGTCAATTCGCTGCGGAAGGCTGTTTAAGGTTATTTGCCCCTCGACGCGCACCCGGACTTCACGGTGGTCCTGCTCAAACTCCCAGGCATAGATACCCCCGAGGGTCGGCAGGCGCATATTAATACAGCGATGGTGCTCGAGATCGTAGGGCGTTTGCGGGGTGCCGTAGCGCTGTAAATAATCCACAGAGCCAATTACCGCCATACGCATATCGGGTGCGATACGCACGGCAATCATATCTCTGGCAACCTGTTCACCGAGGCGAACTCCGGCATCAAAGCGGCCGTCGACAATATCAGTCAGGCCGTTGTCCACGGTAATCTCGATATTGATATCCGGGTATTGCAGCATGAAGTTTTTCAAGGCAGGCCACAGCACGGCGCTGGTGGCATGTTCACCGGCGGTCAGGCGAATGTTGCCCGCCGGGCGATCGCGGGTGTCGCGCAGGGCGTTAAGCTCCTGTTCTATCTCTTTCAGATGCGGACTCAGGCGCTGAAACAGTCTTTCTCCCGCTTCGGTAGGCGCCACGCTGCGGGTGGTGCGGGTCAGCAGTCGGACGTCGAGTCGGGCCTCAAGGTTACGCATCGCGTGACTGAGAGCGGACTGAGAGACACCAAGCTGGGCGGCCGCGCGGGTAAAACTGCGCTCGCGGGCCACCACCATAAACGACAGCAGGTCGTTAACGTTATCTTTTAACATCATTTTTCCTGATTAATGAATTTCGCTCATGGTTCCTTTCTGATTTTGCAGTCTAATCCTCGGTGCCAGATTGCGCTACCTTGATCAGACACGTCATGTTGAGAGGAGAGAAAAATGAACATTATTCGTAGCGGCTCACAGCCTTCACGAAAAGGTCCGGACAACTGGTTTACCGGCGATGTTCGTATTGATGCGCCGTTCCAGGCGAGCGAGCCGGCAAAAGTGGGCGGGGCGACGGTGACTTTCGAACCCGGCGCGCGTACTGCCTGGCATACCCATCCGCTTGGCCAGACGCTTATCATCACCCAGGGGCGCGGCTGGCTCCAGGAGTGGGGCCAGGCGCCTCAGGCGCTGAATCAGGGCGATATTGCCTGGATCCCGCCGGGCGTCAAACACTGGCACGGCGCCTGCGGCGACACCGCCATGGTGCATATTGCTATCGCGGAATCGGAAAATGGCAGCCCGGTCACCTGGCTTGAAAAAGTGACCGACGAGCAGTATCCGGCAAGTTAACCCTCCGGTCCGTATTGCCCGGCGGCGCTGGTCGGGTGAGCCGCTAGCGCCGTCTGGCCGTTTCAGGCTATGATTCTCAGCCCCACCACGGCTGAGAGACAACGATGAATATCAACGTAGTTGGCACCAGCGGCGTCGGCAAATCAACCCTGGCGCGCCGGCTCGCGCATACCCTTGCCGTTCCCTGCATTGAGATGGACAGACTATACTGGCGTGCGGACTGGCAGGGCACGCCAGATGAGGCATTCTTCGCAAAAGTGGCCGTCGCTACCGAGGTCCCCGGCTGGGTTCTGGACGGCAACTACAACCGCAGTCGTCCGGTCAAATGGCGCAACGTCGATCTGGTCGTGTGGGTGGACTATGGCTTCTGCCGAACCTTGCGACAGGCCGTCTGCCGGGCCATCTCCCGGGCAAGTCGCCATCAGGAGCTATGGCCGGGAACCGGCAACTGCGAAAGCTTCCGTCGCGCCTTCTTCAGCCGCGATTCCATTATCTGGTGGACCATCAAGACCTGGAGGAATAATCGCCAGCGTTATCAGTCTGATATGGCCGACCCGGCCTGGCAACACATCCGCTTCGTGCGCCTGCGTACCCAGCAGCAGACGGAGGATTTTATCCGCCGCTTGCAGGCGCAGGCGACGCCGCGTTAACTGCGTATATCTATTTTCCGGCAGAGCACATGTGAATAAATTGTTTCTCAGTGGCCGCCGCAGATTCTAATAATGCAGGCATGTCAGAAAATGTGAGCCTGCAAAATGTCTTATCGAATCAGTATTCTGGATAAAAGCCCGCTGGCGGCGGGAGAGACGGCCGCTCAGGCGCTGGGGCGTACATTAACGTTGGCGCAACAGGCGGAAGCCTGGGGTTATCATCGTTTCTGGATTGCCGAACATCACAATACCGACCAGCTAGCCAGCCCGTCGCCGGAAGTGGTGATCGCCTGGATCCTCGGTCAGACCCGACAGATTCGCGTCGGATCCGGCGGCGTCATGCTGCAACATTACAGCCCGTACAAAGTCGCGGAAAACTTCAATCTGCTGGCCTCCATTGCGCCAGGCCGGGTCGATCTTGGCGTTGGTAAAGCGCCTGGCGGACTGCCGCTGTCAACGCGGGCGTTGCAACAGGGGGTTGATCCAGCAGAGAAAGGGTCGTTTGCCGATAGCCTCGCCCAGCTTGATAACTGGCTCTCACTCACCGATGCCGCAGGCGAAGAGAGCCTGCGTGCGACGCCGATCCCGCCGCGCCGCGCCGAGGGGTTTCTGCTTGGCGCCAGCCTGGAGAGCGTCCAGCTCGCCGCGCAGCTGGACTGGAATTTCGTTTTTGCCGCTCACTTAAACGGTGACAAAGTGCTGCTCCGCGAGGTGTTAACCCGCTGGCGGGCGCTAAGTCGCCGGGACGCCATCGTTGCGGTACAGGCGATCGTCGCCGCAGACAGCGCTACGGCGGCTGAACTGGCAAAACAGGTTGAGGTCTGGGGCGTCGAACTGGAAAACGGCCTGCGGGTGACGGTCGGTAGCGAAGCGCAGGCGGCGGCTTTTGCTCGCCAGGCCGGCAGTCCTCCGGTTCGTATCGCCCGGCGTGAGTCCTCGCTGCTGGCCGGAACCGCGGAGGAGGTGAAAGCGCAACTCGACGATCTGCATAGCGCCTGGAATATTGCCGAATTTATTATCGACACGCCGGTCAGTGAAGGGCAGGCTCGCCTCGACTCCCTGCGCCTGCTGGCTCAGGCCCATCTTGGCGCGGAGGTGCTGCCATGAGCTTCGAACAACAGCTGATTAACTGGCGGCGTGAACTGCATCAGTATCCGGAGCTCTCTTTACAGGAGGTGGCGACGACGGCGCGGATCCGTGACTGGTTGCAAAGTGGCGGCCTCCAGGTGCTACCCTATGCGCTAAAAACCGGGCTGGTAGTGGAAGTCGGCAGCGGCGATAAGATTATCGCCCTGCGGGCGGACATTGACGCGCTACCGATAGAGGAGAGCACCGGGCTGCCCTGGCGCTCGCAAAACGAAGGGGTGATGCACGCCTGTGGGCATGATATTCACACCAGCGTCATGCTGGGGGCCGCGCTGTTGCTGAAAGAACGCGAAGCGCTGCTCCCTGGCCGGGTTAGAATTCTGTTTCAGCCGGCGGAGGAGAATTTCGGCGGTGCGAAAACCCTGATTCGCGCCGGGGCGCTGGAAGGGGTTTCGGCAATTTTCGGGATGCATAATGAACCCGGCCTGCCGGTGGGCGAATTTGCTACCCGCGGCGGAGCCTTCTATGCCAACGTCGATCGCTTTGTCTTCAAGGTTACCGGGAAAGGGGCGCACGCCGCCCGTCCCCATGAAGGGAAAGACGCCATTTTGCTGGCCAGCCAGCTGGTTACCGTTCTGCAAAGCGTCGCCAGCCGCGAGGTGAATACGCTGGATTCGGTGGTGCTGAGCGTGACGCGTATTCAGGGTGGCAACACCTGGAACGTGCTGCCGGAAAGCGTGGAGCTGGAAGGGACGCTGCGTACCCACAGCAGCGATGTCCAGCAGCGGGTGAAGGCGCGGGTCAGCGAGATTGCTGCCGGGTTTGCCAGCGCCTTTGGCGCGCAGATAGATGTGTTCTGGTATGCCGGGCCGACGGCGTTAGTCAATGACGAGCGCTGGGCGGCGTTCGCCAGCGATGTCGCCGCAGAATCCGGATATCGCACGCATCATGCGGACCTGCATATGGGAGGCGAGGATTTTGCCGTTTACCTACAGCATATTCCCGGCGCCTTTGTCAGCATCGGCAGCGCCAGCGAATTTGGTCTCCATCACCCGGCCTACAATCCGGATGACAGTTTAATGGCGCCGGCGGCGCGTTATTTTGCGGCACTGGCTGAACAGGCATTGCGCCAGATCTAACGTCTGAGACATCGGGCTTTTATTTTCATTTTCGGCAAGGAAAGGGGTAGCTATGTCTGAAAAGCGACAATTACGTTTGGGCACGATATTACACGGCGCATCGGGAAATATGTCTGCCTGGCGTCATCCGGCCGCTCAGGCGGATGCCAGTATTAATTTTGAGTTTGTCAAACAGACGGCTTTAAAAGCCGAGGAGGGCAAGCTGGATTTTATATTTGTTGCCGATGGTTTATATATTAATGAGAAATCTATCCCGCATTTCTTAAACCGTTTTGAACCGCTGACCGTGCTCTCGACGCTGGCGGCGGTCACCCGCAATCTGGGACTGGTGGGGACCTTATCAACCTCCTACAGCGAACCTTTTACTACCGCGAGACAGTTTGCCAGCCTTGACCATCTGAGCCAGGGACGTGCGGGCTGGAACGTGGTGACCTCGCCGCTGGAGGGATCGGCAAAGAACTTCTCCCGCGACCGTCACCCCGACCACGCGCTGCGCTACCGAATTGCCGACGAATATTTGCGGGTAGTTAAAGGATTATGGGATTCATGGGAAGAAGACGCTTTTGTGCGTAATAAAACCACCGGGCAGTTCTTTGATAAAAATAAGCTGCATACCCTTGACCATCGCGGTGATTTTTTCCAGGTTGCCGGTCCGCTGAATATTTCCCGCACACCGCAGGGGCGACCCATTATTTTCCAGGCCGGCGCTTCCGATGACGGAAAAAAACTGGCGGCCAGCCATGCTGATGCCATTTTTACCCATCAGGCTTCGCTTGCCCAGGCGCAAGAGTTTTATCGCGATGTGAAAAGCCAGCTGGCGGCCTATGGACGGCAAGATAATCAGCTGCATATTTTCCAGGGCGTCAGCGTGATTGTCGGTGATGATGCCGACGATGTAGAGCAGCAATATCAGACCACCGCCGCGCTGGTGTCGATTGAGGATGCCTTGAGCTATCTCGGGCGTTATTTCGAACACCACGATTTTGCGCAGTACCCGCTGGACGAACCGTTCCCGGATGTCGGCGAGCTAGGTAAAAACAGTTTCCGCAGCACTACCGATGAGATCAAACGCAACGCCCGCAAACGCCATCTGACCCTGCGCCAGGTCGCGCTGGAGGCCGCCAGCCCACGGCCACTTTTTGCCGGTACGCCGCAGGAGGTCGCCGATGGTTTACAGCTGTGGTTTGAACAGCGTGGGGCCGACGGTTTTATCATCCAGGGCGGCACGCCGGATACCTTCCCGCGCTTTGTCGATCGCGTGGTGCCGATTTTGCAGGCGAGAGGACTGTTCCGCCGGGACTATCCCGGTACCACCTTGCGTGAAAGTCTGGGGCTGGAACAGCCCGTGAACGCCTTCCTGCAATAAAAAAGAGAACCGACGCTATGCAGAAAAAGTCACTTTTACTGGCTCTCGCGCTGGCCTTCAGCGCGCCATTATGGGCGCAGGACGTCAATATCAACGGCACCGGGGTGAGCCTGGAGGCCAATAAAGCGCCGGTGCATACGGCAAAGAATCCGCAGGCCATTGCCCAGTTGCCGGCGAATTATCACCTGGCGGTGCCGGGGAAATTTACCGTGGCGGTGGCGGCGCTGAACTCGCCACCCCTGACCGTTTTCTCGGACGATAACAAGACCCTGCTTGGCAGCGAGGTGGATATCGCCCGCCTGGTCGCCGACAGCCTGGGCCTGGAGCTAAACGTGGTACCGACGTCCTGGGAGGACTGGCCGCTGGGCGTGGCCTCCGGCAAATATGATGCCGCGATCAGCAATATTACCGTCACCAAAGAGCGCAAAGAGAAGTTCGATTTTGCCACCTACCGTAAGGACTCGCTGGGCTTCTACGTCAAGAGTACCAGCCCGCTGAGTAAAATTGAGACGGCGGAAGACATAGCCGGGCTGCGGATTATCGTCGGCTCCGGTACCAATCAGGAGGCCATCCTGCTGGCGTGGAATGCGGAAAACCTGAAAAAAGGGCTGAAGCCTTTTACACCGGTCTACACCAAAGATGATGCCGCCCAGACGCTGGCGATTCAGTCCGGCCGCGCTGACGCCTTCTTTGGCCCTAACGTGATCGGTGCCTGGAAAGCGGCGCTGACCGGGAAAACCAAACTGGTGGGCAGCGTCGACGGCGGCTGGCCGAAAGCGGCGCATATTGCGGTCACGCTGAAAAAGGGCAGTGGCCTGGTCGCGCCCGTGCACACGGCGCTGAACGGCACTATTCAGAACGGTGACTACGCCAAAGTGCTTGCCCGCTGGGGCGAAAGCGTGGAAAGCATCCCGCAATCCGAAATTAACCCGGCCGGACTGGGCGACTAACAGGAGGCAACATGAGTGAAGCATTCCGCGATATTTCACCCGAAGCACCGGAACTCCAGCCGATTATTAACGGCCTGTTCGCCGAATACGCCTCGCGCTACGGCGACTATTTCTCCCGCGATGCAGAAGTGGAGCTGACCGAATGGTATCTCGCGCCGCAGGGGCTGTTTATCGTCCTCGAACGTCAAGGTGAGATCATCGCGACCGGCGCCTATAAGCCGAAAGATACCCACACGGCGGAAATTAAACGCATCTGGACCCATCACGCCCTGCGCCAGCAAGGGCTGGCGGCAAGGGTCGTGCAGGAGCTGGAACGACGGGCGGTGCTGGCGGGCTACAGCCACATCTATCTGACCACCGGTTTTCGCCAGCCGGAGGCGGTCAGGCTCTATCTGAGCCAGGGCTATGAGGCGCAGTTTGACCTGTCGCGCAACCCGGAAGAGTACAGTCAGCCGCCGTTTGACGGACGGCTGCGGTTCACTAAAGCGCTGGCGGTCAGCGCGCTAAGCCACAGCGCCTGAGGAGGAAGCATGAACCGTTCCGAAACAATCAAGGTCGTTCCGGCTCGCTATCCGTTGCGCGCCGTAGGCGCGGTGCTGGCGCTGCTGGTTCTGGCGGGCGTAGTGCAGTCGGTAGCCTTTAACCCGCGCTGGGAGTGGGCGGTATTCGCCCGCTGGTTCTTTGACCCGGTCATTCTGGAGGGACTGGGCCAAACGCTGCTGCTGACGCTGCTGGGTACCGTGCTGAGCGTGGTCTTCGGCGGCCTGCTGGCGCTGGCCCGACTTTCCTCTTCGTGGCTGTTGAGCGGCCTCGCCTGGGGCTATATCTGGCTGTTCCGTTCGCTGCCGCTGATTGTGGTGCTGATCATCCTGTATAACTTCTCTTATCTGTACGACACGCTGTCGCTCGGGATTCCGTTTACCGGCATTAGCTGGGGCAGCTATCAGACTATTCATGTTCTGGGACAGTTCTCCACGGCGGTCGTCGGGCTGACGCTGGTGCAGAGTGCCTACACCGCAGAGATTATTCGCGGCGGTTTCCTGGGCGTCGACCACGGGCAGTATGAGGCGGCTGCGGCGCTGGGGCTACCGGCGTGGCGGCGTACGTTGCGCATTATTCTGCCTCAGGCACTGCGCACGATTTTGCCCGCCGGGTTTAATGAAATTATCAGCCTCGCCAAAGGGACGGCGATGGTTTATGTGCTGGCGATGCCCGAGCTGTTTTACACCATCCAGATGATTTACAACCGTACCCAGGAAGTGATCCCCCTGCTGATGGTTGGCGCTGTCTGGTATCTGGCGATCACCAGCGTCCTGTCACTGATTCAGTATCTGGTAGAGCGCGCCCTGGCACGCAGCGAACGGCAGTCGGCGGTCAACTCGCCGCGCCGTGCACGCCTTGATGATTCCCCACGCCAGCCGCAGAAACCGCAGGAGGTCATTCATGTCCAACTCTCATAACGGTCATATCTCGATTACCGGCGTCAGTAAGTATTTTGGCCGCCATAAGGCGCTGGACGATGTTTCTCTGGAGGTTCCACCCGGCACCGTCACGGTGATCCTCGGGCCCTCCGGTTCGGGAAAATCAACCTTACTGCGCGCTATCAACCATCTGGAACGGGTAGATGAAGGGTTTATCCAGATAGATGGCGACTACATTGGCTATCGGCGTCAGGGCGACAAGCTCTATGAACTGAAGGAAAAAGAGATCCTTCGCCAGCGGGTTAACGTCGGCTATGTCTTTCAGAACTTCAACCTGTTTCCGCATCTGACGGTGCTGGAAAACCTGATTGAGGCGCCGATTGCCCACAAACAGGCAACCCGCAAAGAGGCAATGGCCTACGCCTATGAACTGCTGGACGTGGTAGGGCTGCGCCACAAGGCCGATGCCTGGTCGCGCCACCTTTCTGGCGGCCAGCAGCAGCGTATTGCCATCGCCCGGGCGCTGGCCCTCAAGCCGCGAGTGATCCTGTTTGATGAGCCGACATCGGCGCTGGACCCGGAGCTGGTAGGCGAAGTGCTTGATGTGATTAAAAAACTGGCCCGCTCCGGCACCACGCTGGTGGTGGTGACTCATGAAATTGGTTTTGCCCGCGAAGTGGCCGATCAGGTGGTGTTTATGGTCGAGGGGAAAATTATCGAGCAGGGCAGCAGCGACGCAGTGCTTAATCATCCGCAGCACCCGCGCACGCGGCAATTCTTATCGAAGGTACTGGCATGAGAAACAAACTAATCGCGCTGGCGCTGGGGGGTATATCGGCGGGAGCGCAGGCGAACATTGATCTGCGCGCGAATGAACAGCCGCTGCCGGTCACGGCGGACAACGCAGCGATCGCCAGGATCCCGGCCAACTATCGCTTTGTTGAACCCGGTACGCTGACGGTGGCTATTTCGGCGCTTAATTCGCCGCCTCTGGCCCTGCTGGCAAGCGACAACCGGACGCGCATCGGCAGTGACCCGGATATTGCCCGCCTGCTGGCGGGGAGCTTAGGGCTAAAACTTAAGCTGGTGCCCACGGCATGGGAAGACTGGCCGCTCGGCATCACTTCCGGGCGTTATGACGTGGCGCTGGTCAATATCGCCGTCACCGAACAACGTAAGGAGAAATTCGATTTCGCTACGTATCGCGTCGATTCGCTGGCATTTTCCGTTAAATCAACCAGTGCTATCGAGAAAATTGACGGTGCGGAGGATCTGTCCGGGCGTAAGGTGATCGTCGGATCCGGCACTAATCAGGAGCGCATTTTGCTGGGCTGGAACGGGGAGAATGAAGCGGCGGGGCGCAAGCCGGCGCTGCCGATTTATTTGACCGATGACGCCTCCGGCAACCTGTATATTCAGTCCGGGCGCGCGGACGTCTTCTTTGGTCCGCAGTCTACGGCGGCGTATAAGGCGGCGTTGACCGGATCAACCAAAGTTGTCGGGCTGGGACCGAAAAAAGCCTGGGTTGCCACGACCACCAAAAAAGGCAATGGCCTGGTATATGCTTTGCAGGCGGCGCTTGATGGCGCCATTGCGCGCGGCGAGTATCAACAGGTGCTGGCACGCTGGGGTGAGCAGGGGGAGGCGGTGGAACAATCGCAGGTTAATCCGCCGGGGATTACCTACTAAAAAAACCGCTGTTTCGCAGGAGTGTGATGCGAAACAGCGGGGGCGAACGCTCGCCAGCGGTATTAAATCAGGCGACCCGTGGCGTGAGCGTAAGGCGATCCAGCGGGCCGACGACAAACAGATACGAGAGCAGACCTAATACGCCCATCGAACCGACGTACAAAATGGCGTAATCAAACGACTGGGTGTTAGCAATGATCACGCCGATGGCCAGCGGGGTGATGATGCTGGCCAGGTTGCCGCACATGTTGAAAACGCCGCCGGCAATGCCGAGCATCTCTTTCGGCGAGGTGTCGCTGAGAATACACCAGCCGAGGTTGCCAAACCCTTTCGCGAAAAACGCCAGGCTCATGGCGGCAATGACCACGACTTCCGAGTCGGTGTAGTTGGCTACGACAATCACGCAGGAGAGCAGCATTCCGCAGATGACCGGCAGCTTACGGGCGGTCGTCAGACTGTAACCCTGCTTGAGCAGCCAGTCGGAAAACACCCCGCCCAGCAGTCCGCCGACAAATCCGGCAATCGCCGGGATGCTGGCGACGAAACCCACCTTCAGAATTGACATGCCTTTGGCCTGATACAGATAGGTCGGAAACCAGGTGAGGAAGAACCAGGTAATCGAGGTCACGCAAAACTGACCGATATAGACGCCGATCATCATCCGGTTCACACAGACGCTTTTGATTTGCGCGAGCGTTAATTTCGACTGGGTTTTTCGGCTGCCCAGCTCCGGCTCGCCGCCGCCGTCGCGAATATAATCAATCTCCTGTTGATTAATCGTCGGATGGTGCAAGGGATCTTTAACTTTTATCAGCCAGAATATCCCCAGAACGACCCCAATAGCGCCAATATAGTAAAAGACATAGTGCCAGCTGAGATTATGCAAAATAATCGTCATTAGCGGTGTAATAATGCCCAGAGAGATATATTGTGCCGCCTGATACACCGAGGTAACAAACCCTCGTTCTTTATTCGGGAACCACTGTACGCTGAGGCGACTATTGGCCGGGAATGCCGGAGCTTCAATAGCACCCATCATCAGACGCAGGATAATCAGCACGATAAGTGGGCTGGCGTACAGATAGATGGTGCCCTGAAACATTGTCACCACCGACCAGCCAATGAGCGCACAGCCGTAAACCAGGCGTGACCCATATTTATCCAGAAGCCAGCCGCCGGGTAATTGCATCACCACATACGAAATACCGAAAACTGAAAAGGCCAGCCCCATGGCCTCTGCGTCAAAACCTAATTCTTTACTCATCATTGGGGCGACGACAGATAATGTCGCCCGGTCGGCATAATTAAATACGGTGGCCAAAAAAAGAAATAATAAAATGCCGTAACGCACATTGCTGCGTTTTGTAGAGGTCGTCATTGGTCAACTCCTTTGCAGGGTTGTTTATAGGGTACAGCATGTAAGGCGCGGGAGAAAAACAGCAAGTCCTCCCGCGTCGTTATCCATAAATCCGCTGGTATCGACACCTTTCCCCGCAGATGCGGTGCTGCCGTGAGCACCGCCATCGGGGGGCATTTTTATGGGCGTTTACCAAACTCGCAGCTTTGCTGAGTCCAGCGGCGGGCCTGTTCGCTCAGGGTAAATCCCAGACCGTGACGTTCCGACACCCACATCCGTCCGTCACGCAGTTCCAACTGCTCATTAAACAACGGGTTCAGCCATTCGAAGTGCTCCAGCCACGGCTCCAGCGGGTAGGCGGCAGACAGATGCAGATGCACTTCCATAGCAAAATGTGGCGCCAGCTTGCGGCCGTGTTTCGCGGCGAGATCCATAATTTTGAGGAACGGGGAGATGCCACCCACGCGCGGGGCATCCGGCTGCACAAAGTCGCTGGCATTGCCGAGAATCAGCTGCTCATGCTCGCGAAAGCTGGTCAGCATTTCGCCGGTCGCGATGGGTGTATCCAGCGCGGCGGCAAGCTGCGCATGGCCTTCAATATCGTAAGCATCGAGCGGCTCTTCAATCCAGATAAGGTTGAACTGCTCCATTTTCCGCCCCATACGGATGGCCGTTTCACGATCCCACTGCTGATTGGCATCGACCATCAGCGGAAAATCATCACCTAACACCTCGCGCACCGCCGTCAGGCGACGAATATCTTCCGCGGTGTTGGGCTGGCCGACCTTCAGTTTGATCCCGCCGATGCCGTTTTCCCGCGAAATAGCGACGTTCTTCAGCACCTGATCCAGTGGCGTATGCAGGAAACCGCCCGAGGTGTTGTAGCACTGCACGGAATCACGGTGTGCGCCGAGGAGTTTAGCCAGCGGCAGCCCGGCACGTTTGGCTTTCATATCCCAAAGCGCGATATCGATAGGGGAGATAGCCTGTACCGCCATGCCGCTGCGGCCAACGGATGCACCGGCCCACAGCAGTTTGGTGTAGATCTTATCAATATCATTCGGGTCTTCGCCCAGCAGATTATCGGCAATCTCTTTGGCGTGCGCGTAGATCCCCTGGCCGCCGGCGCGTTTTGAATAGCTAAACCCAACGCCTTCAAAACCGTCGCGGGAACGGATTTCGGCCACGATAATCGCCACTTCAGTCAGCGGTTTTTGCCTGCCGGTCAGCACTTTGGCATCGCTGACTGGCGTCGCCA
Organism: Klebsiella sp. I138; assembly: GCF_051131765.1. Lineage (NCBI taxonomy): Bacteria > Pseudomonadati > Pseudomonadota > Gammaproteobacteria > Enterobacterales > Enterobacteriaceae > Klebsiella > Klebsiella sp. I138. The sequence goes on along the minus strand of NZ_CP180447.1, from coordinate 1,504,497 downwards.
GAGGCAAAAAGGCCAGCGACAGTTTGACGTGTTCAATGCGGTCACCGGTTTCGGCGGCGGTTTTGACGCCGAGCGTTTTGGCGTAGGTTACGGAGTCGGAGTTAGCGCTAAAGGTCATGGTCAATTCCTTACGAGTTATAAAATGTTTGCGCTAACATTTTTAATCCTGATTGAATGCGGATGCTATATTGATGGTTTTAATTTGTACAAACGATCACAATTGGCGGTTATTAATGGTAAAATTGTGTCGGTGATGTCACGATCCAACAAGCTTTGTGAAAAAGCACAACCTTGAATGATAGCGATAACATTTTATCTTGCAGGTGGTTGATTCTATTCGCGATGTGCCGGAGGGCGCTGGTAATTGCGCGGACCATCATCAATAATGCCCACAGGAAACGACTCAACACAGGGGCTTCGTCGTGAAAAGCAGAAAACCGTCGCGTGCGCCGACGCTGGATGATGTCGCCCGTACCGCCGGGCTGTCGTCAATGACGGTCAGCCGGGCGTTGAATACTCCGCAGCTGGTGCGGCCGAAAACGGTGGAGAAGGTGATGCAGGCGGTGCAGGCCACCGGCTACATTCCCAACGCGCTGGCCGGTGGCCTGGCATCGCGGCGCAGTAAACTGGTTGCCGTCGTGGTGCCGCAGATTAACAACAATATGTTTGTCGATACGATCCAGGCGCTGAGCGATACCCTCGCCGCGCGCGGCTACCATATGTTGCTCTGCGTGGCAGGCTACAGTCGTCAGACTGAAGCCGAGCTGGTGGCAACCTTACTTTCCCGGCGCCCTGACGGCGTGGTCCTGACCGGGATTCAGCATGCCCCGGCGCTGAAAAAAACGATCCTTAACGCCGCCACGCCGGTGGTAGAAATCTGGGATCTGACCCCTACGCCGCTGGATATGCTGGTGGGCTTTTCTCACGAGAAGGTTGGCGAAACCATCGGTGAATTTTTGTGGCAAAAAGGCTACCGTCGCCCGGGATTATTGTGGGCTGGCGATGCGCGTGCGGCGCGGCGTAAGCAGGGGCTGTGTGCCACGTTGAAAAAAAACGGGATCCCGGCGGCGCCTCAGGTTGAAGTTCCACTCCCGGCCTCGCTGGCGCTGGGGCGCAGCGGTCTGGGGCAACTGTTAGACGGCGGCGAGTTTGATGTCATCGTCTGTAGCTCCGACACCCTGGCGCAGGGGGCGATAATGGAAGCCGAAAGCCGCGGCCTGCGCGTGCCTGAAGATCTGGCGGTGATTGGTTTTGGCGATCTTGATTTCGCCGCCAGCAATCGTCCGGCACTGACGACCGTCAGCGTTGATCGGCATGCCATCGGTGAACAGGCTGCGATGCTACTGGCCGACCGTATTGAAGGCCACGAGGAAGGCGAGGTGATTATTGATATCGGCTTTCAACTGGTGGCGCGCGAATCGGCCTGACCCTCCTCGACCGGTGCCCGGATCTGGCGCCCGGACCGGGGACGTCGCAGGCTCTGCGCGACAACGAATTGATTTAAAGCACAAAAGGCCAACCGACTTACCGGCGCTATGCTAGTTTATCGATCTCACAATAAGGAGCCTGCTATGCCACATGTTGATATTAAGTGTTTTCCCCGCGAGCTGACTGAAGAGCAAAAAGCCGCCCTGGCTGCCGATATCACCGATGTACTGATCCGCCACCTCAGCAGCAAGGACAGCGCGGTCAGCGTTGCGCTTAACCAGGTTGAGCCCGGCGACTGGCAGCAGGTCTGGGACAGCGAAATCGCTCCGCAGATCGAGCAGCTGATTAAAAAGCCCGGTTACAGCATGTAATCATCGCCTCATCCAGGATAGTGGCGCGGCGCGCCTTATCCGGGCTACGGGATTGTGCGGCGTGTAGCCCCGGCAAGCGTCGCGCCACCGGGGACAACTGTCTGACTTAAAACCAAATCTCCGTCTGCACGCCGAAGTTCCAGTTACCCCCGGCGGTAAAGCCTTTGCTACCAAAATCATCGTTAATCGCGTAGTGATCCAGCGCTTTATCCCAGTTCATCCACGTTACGAAGAAGCGAATCTCCGGACGAGCCTTGATATCAAACACATCGCCGACCTTAAATGTCGGAGCGAAGGTTAACTTATAGAAATCACCGCTCACCGCCTGATATTGGTACACATTGTCGTTATACCGGTAGCTGCGTCCGTTCGGGTTGAGGTCCATATATTGCCACGACGCTTCATACAGCAGGGCGAAATGACGGGTCAGCGCTTGCGAGACGCGCAGGTTGAAGGTTGCCCAGTCATAGCGGTCACCATCGCGATAGCGATTTTCACTATGTTGAGCGATCACCGACGGCGCCAGCTGCCAGTTTTCCCCCAGCGGCAAAATACCGTACGAGGCAAATCGCAGGGATTTGGCGTTCTCAGTGAGATCGCCATCGCTGCCGGGCTGACGCGCCTCGGCCCCCAGCCCACCGCCGTATTGCAGAGCGCTCTCCGATACCCCTGGAGCCATGCCGTAGAACTGCTGTTTGTCGTGATACGCCAGCATCGCGTAATAACCGTTCTTCGCAGTATTGTTGCTGCGCAGGGCATAGCTGCCGGTGGTAGAGGTATTATCCTTCAGCGAATCGTTGCCCTGAGCAGTCATCGCCGTGGTCATCAACTGCCATTTTTCCCAGAAATGGTTCGCCGTGAACATCAGGTTCTGAATGTCGTTGTCTTCGTAGTTATCGCTCCCCAGATCGCCAAAGTTACGTGCATAGACCGAATAATCGCCGCGCAGGCTGTCGCCCCAGTTGACATCGTCGATCCCGCCACCGGTCCCGCCGAGGAACATAATATCGCTGTCGGTAAAGTGGATATCAAAATTGTCGCGGTCAAAGCGTTTGCCCGCCCAGAGCGACGCGTTCCTGAACGGCCCGGAGAAGTCGGCGAAGTTTCCCATCTCGACGTACAGCTGGCGCACGTTCAGATGGTGGCTGTCATTATCCTGCACCCACGGGTCTGGGTTGGTCGCTCCGTCGGCGAGCATGGTTTTAAAATGCGCCCACGAACCGTCGCTAAAGGTCATCTTCTTGCCAAAGCTTAGCTCGACATAGTTATCCTTCTCGTTGCCAAGACGGCCAACGTGGGCATCGCCGTTGAGCGAGCTGGCCGGAGAGATCCCCGGGCCGCCGCGCGCACCCTTGCCGTGGCTGTCAACCAGCATCCCTGAGCGGGCATAGGCATTGAATTCAAAGCCGTCGCTGAGGCTGCTCTTCGCCAGCTGCTTGTCGGTCGCCTGCTGTTTTTGTTCGGTTACGGTGGTTCTTTGACTCAGGGTTTGTACCTGTTTTTCTGCCGCCGTTGCGCGTTGCTCGGCGGCGGTTGTGCGTTGTTCCGCCTGCAGTGCCCGGCGGTTTGCTTCTCCTGCCTCAAGCTCGGCATGGTTCAACCGGGCTTCCAGCTGTGCCAGACGTTGCTCGATGGAAAGTGGTGTGGCATCAGCACTGAAGGTCGAAAAAAGGGCGCAGCAAACCGCTGCGCTAATCACAGAGATACGCATATCAATCCTTATTATTCCAGAGGTAAAAACGGTGAGGGGGCGCCTTACATGGCGTGTTTTTCTCCTGTAACCACCGGGGAGGCGGACGGCGCGCGACGGCCTGAATCAAGGTCAGCACGGATCTGCTCGTAATGATCGTCAAGGCGGTAGAAGCGACCGATCCACAGCATCGAGGCAACAATCAGCAGCGCCGGAATATAGAGATAGCAGGCTTTAATCGCCAGCATAGCGCTGTCGTTTTGTACCTGGTTTGCGATATAGCCGCCGGAGGAGAGCAGCGCCCCGGTAATCGCACCTGCGCCCGCCATGGCGACTTTCCCCAGGAAGCCGTTGATGGAGGTTAAAATCCCCGCCGTGTTGATACCGGTTTTCCATACGCCATAATCCACCGGGTCCGCCTGCATGGAGAAATAAATTGCCGTGCGCTGGCCGGCGCCGAGGGACAGGACTACCGCTCCGGCAATCAGGCCCCAGCTATTGACACCGGCGGCCATCATCATGCCCATGCCGACGAGGTTAATGGTGCTGGCCAGCAAATAAACGTGGCGTTTCTTCATCCGGCTGGCGAGCAGCGGCACGGTGAGGGTGCCCAGCAGCGGGACAAAAGTGGAGATCCCGGCGACGATCGCCGTCAGATCGTTGTTGCCGACGTAATAGTGGAAGAAATAAACCAGCGCTCCGGTCTGGAAGAAAAACGCCCCCCACATCAGGAAAATATTCACCGCAAACACGAACCAGGGACGATTGGCACGCAGGCTGACCCACGCGCGTTTTAAGGTCATTCGCTCTTCGGTGATCTGGATGTTTTCTTTGACGTTGCGAAAGCTCACCAGCAGGAAGAAGGTAGCAATCACACCGAAAATGACCGCCGTGTAGAAGAAACCCTCTGCCTGGCTGCCTTTACCCAGCGCCCCGACTAATGGCAGGGTGGCGACGGCGACAATCGTCGCACCGAGCGAACCCAGCAGAATACGCACCGTCGATAGCGTGGTGCGCTCCCGTGAGTCGTTGGTCAGAAACGGCAACATTGCGCAGAACGGAATATTGACCAGGGTGTAGAGAAACGACAGGCACAGATAGGTCACAAACGCATAAAGCAGCCTGCCGGTTGTGCCAAAATCCGGCACATAAAAGGCCAGGATACAGAGCAGACCAAAAGGTACCGCGCCAATGAGCAGGTATGGGCGACAGCGTCCCCAGCGGGTGGCGGTATTGTCGATAACCAGCCCCATCAGTACGTCGGCGATGCCATCAACCAGACGGGTCACGAGGAACATCAGGCCGACATAATAGGCGGGAAGCCCCATGACATCGGTGTAAAAGAACATCAGATACAAGGAAATCAGCTGCCACACGAGGTTGCAGGAGAGGTCGGCAATGCCATAACCAAGACGCTGCCGCCACTGGGTAAAGAATGTTTCTGCCATAAAATGCACTCGCTTATCGTTGTTGTTAAAGTCCGTACTGGCGAATAAACCAGGCCGGAGTACAGCTCCACGCATGGCAATAGCTGTTGATCAGTTTGCTGCCATAAGGGGAAAACTCGGGGTTCGCCGGGTCGAAAATTTCCCAGAAGGTATCGGCCCCGTAGTCGACCATCGCACCCCAGTAGGCCTTGATTTCATCTATGGCCTCTTCGCGCATCCCGCACTGAAGCAGGGCGGCGATATAGTGATGGCGCAAATAGGGGGTGTTCATGGCGACGGTCGGAGGATGGCGTCGCAGGTTATGCATGATCGCCCGGCGCTGCCCGGCGCTGCCGACTTCTGCCAGCACCAGCCAGATTTGCGAGGCCCAGGAGATCTGACGCTGCGCACCGCTGACGTAAAATCCCTGCTTGTCATCCCACAGCTTCTCCTGTGCCGCCGCGATGAGCTGCTGCAAACGGGCGCGGTAGTCCGGTACCCGTTCGGGTTCAAAACGCTCGGCCAACTGGATGGCGCAACGCAGGCAATAGATCAGCACGCCTTGAGCGGCAGCTTGTTTATTCAGTGACGCCTGCCAGTCGATAAATACCCACCAGTCATCGCTATCACGCACCAGGCCCGAAGCTTCGCAGCGGGCCAGCCCCAGTTCGATTTGTCGACGTGCCGTTGGCCACAGCTCGCGAGCCGTTTCGCTGTCCCCGGTGCTGCGCAGATAGTTGTAGAGAACATCGGTATAAAAGAGTGAATAATCAAACAGAAAGGTATCATCAGCAAGCACGTCCGGCTGGACAAAGACGTTAGCTGAAACCATCCCGTCTTCCCGGGTATGCCCGGCAAACAGATACAGACAGCGGCGCACAAGATCGTGGTGAGCGAAGGTCACATCGTTGACCAGCGCCTGCAGGCGTAAATCCCCGAGCCACAGGCGTCGGTCGCGTTTCGGTCCGTCTTCAAAAACGTCCTGCATACAGTTTTTCAGGGTCAGGACGGCAACCCGGTCGATGGCCTGAAGTTGCGGATCGTCGGTCAACACCGGAGGGCAAGTTTGCACCGCCGAGGTGACGGCATTGACCTGAATCTGGTCGAGACGCAGGCGGAATTTCGCCGACACGGCTTTGACCTCCACTTTCAGGTAGCGAAAGCAGTAGCGCCGGGGCAATTCGACGACGGCGGGCAGCACATCAAGCCACAGATCCTGCTGCTGGAGCCAGCTGCTGCTGAGCCAGCCCCGGTAATCGCTGAACGGTTCGCACACTTCGCTGAGGGTTTCACCGAAGGTCAATTGCAGATGGGCTGGCGCATCGGGAGGGCTACCGGCGCTCAGGCAGGTGAAATGCAGGTAGCCAACATAGTGGCTGCCGAAATCGATAATCACCCGATCGCTGCGGGTCAGCTCGCGCCGATAAAAGTCCGCTAAAGTGCAGACTGCGTCCGCGCGCCAGCCGAACAGGGCCTCGGGGTCGGCATGCGCCTCAACCACCGCAACCGGCGGGTGCAGTTGGCTGTTGAGCGCGGGTCTGAGCGCTTCGGCGGTGCGTAAAAAATGCGGATGGCGGGTCATCGCGACCTGCGCGTTGTGTTGAATAGCCTGCGACATACTGCGTCCTCTGTATTGATTTTCACGCAGCATAAGATGCCGTCGCCTGCGACAACCACTCTGGCAATGCCAATGCATTTGAGAAAATGGCACTGATAATGGGATGGGCCGGCTGGCGATCACAATTCCACAAATCTTGCTCGTGGCGGTCAGTAAAATGCATTATCGTGCCACTGCGCCGAATGCCGTTTTGGATATTGTTAATGATGATATTAACCGTTGAGTATTATTTCGCCGATCCACAGGATAAACTGGGGATGTACGCCAGTGACCCGGAAGATAACAGCCATGAGCACAGTCATGAGTTTGCTGAACTGGTGATGGTGGAGGAGGGACATGGCCTACATATTATTAATGGGCGGCCATTATATATTCAGCAAGGTGACGTTTTTTACGTTCAGCCTGGCGACGTCCATTATTATGATGAGCTCGGGACACTGAAATTAATTAATGTATTGATTAATCCCGAGATTGAGTTTCATTATTTACGTCATCTTGATTCATTATTACAATCATTCTCTGCCCGGCAGGCCTCCTGCTACGGGTGGCTGGCCCCGGATACCCGCCATATCTGCAAGGAGCTGGTGGAGAAAATATTTTCAGCAGAATATCTGCGGGTTGAGAATACCGCGCTACGGGAAGCCGCTTTTTTTCAGCTGGTAACGACTATGCGACATGCAGAAACTGAAGCGGAATACAGCAATACTAAATATAAACTGCATAAGTTGCTGACCTGGTTACAGGAGCGCTGTTTTGAAGATCATAACTGGCAGCAGCTGGCAGAAAAATTTCATCTGACCTCCCGTACCGCGTTTCGCCATATAAAAGAAGCAACCGGGATGACGCCGGATAATTATTTAAAACGCCTGCGCTTAGTCTCCGCGAGAGTGAAACTCCGGGAAACGGATATGACGATTACCGACGTCGCTTATTTATGCGGATTTGCTAACAGCAACCACTTCACCACCTTATACAAAAAGGTTTTTGGGTTGACCCCCAGCGAAGACCGCCGCCGTCAGCTGCGCTGAGACACACCGTAAAGCCGCCCGGGCTACGGTATCGTGCGGTGTGTAGCCTGGTCAGCGCAGCACCACCGGGAAATCACCCAATATAGCCCTCGCAAAAGTGGCGCGTTGCCGGAGGGATTATTTCAAGGGAATATTCTGCTCTTTTGCCCATTTACGCAATCGGGCACAAGCGTTGGAGTAGGGTGATGAGGTGTTTAATGAAATCATCCGCCCAAGCGTCCATTTGCCGTACCAGAGGCGACCGTACAGCGTCTCGTCGTTACCGGTCGAGATTTGGAGCATAATGTGCTGCTTAACCTTATGCAGGTCGTTCAGTAGAGAAGGGAAGTCCCGCGAAGGATAATCGCCATAAAACTTCTGTGCCAGCAGCCCAAGCTGGTTCCATTTAAAACCGATTTCAGGAAGCCCGGCAGGCGCTTGCGCCTTGTCGTGTGTGAGCCATTTAAGCACCAGTTCGTTCCATCCCAACAGATAACAGACCAGATCGCGTACGCTCATTACCGTGCCTTGTGCATGACCAGGTAAGCTCTTTTCAGCGGTTTTCTCTTCAGGAATATGCGCAAGGTAATTGGCTAATGTGGTGAAGTTTTTGTCAATGGCTTCCAGCAGCTGAGTCTGGGTTTGCGGTATGCTCATCGCGATTTCCTTTCTGAGATGATATAGACGATTCCCGGATTACGGCACCGAGCACCTTCTCCGGGCTACGATATTATGATTATGCAGTCTGTAGCCCCGGTAAGCGTAGCGCCACCGGAGAGTTGGCAGTGAGATCTTATCCCGCCAGCGCATGCAGGTGCTGCTGCATATTACCCGTCTCTGCGGCGGCATTAATGTGGTCAACATAACCATACCAGCCACTGGCGGCGATACCGGCCAGCTGCGCGTCGCGGGCCTGGGCGTCAGGAAAACGCCAGATCCCCAAAAAGCGGTGCGCTGCGGCGTTGTCGATGGTCGTATCGGTTTCCGCCAGCGTCAGCAGTTCAATTCCCCCTTGCGCCAGGCTGCCCATACCTGAATAAACGCGGTACGTTGCGCCTCTGACAGTGCGTGCCAGGCGGCGTTAGGGGTGTAGCGTTCGACTAAATAATGAGGCATGTTTGTAGCTCCTTATATGACCGAAGCAACGGACGATCAACCTGCCAAAAAAGGATGTGTGAAGGAATACGGCGGAAGGCAGGCTTAATCGCCTGCCACGGTGAAGGATGATTATTCTTCCGGCATATTCGCCTGGATGTGGCGGCCGCTGGCAACAAAATTACCGGTGCCGAGATGATGGATCGTATTGATTTTATCGTCGTCGAACTGCCAGCGGCCGGTAACAAACGCGCGTTCATCGGCGGCGGCTGAGACCACCTCGCCAAACAAGGTGTCGTACTGCTCCTGGGCGGCGGTGGCAGGTAGCAGCCGGCACTCCATCCACGCCAGGCACTTTTCTTCAATCAGCGGTAATCCCAGCTCCGGTCCTTGTACGACCGGAATCCCGTAGGCATTGAATTTGTCTTCATCGCGCCCGCTGATGCTGCCGACGGCATAGGTCCAGCTGGCTGCGGCCACGCCGGGAACCACGATCCCGAAGGTGCCGTTGCGCTCAATAATCTCCCGCGTCCAGGCGCTTTTATCGACCACAATGGCAAGCCTGGGTGGCGCAAACTCCACCGGCATCGACCATGCGGCGGCCATGACGTTACGGCGCTGAGTGGCGGCGTCGTAGCTGGTTATCAGAATGGTTGGGCCATGATTGAGCAGGCGACTGGCGTACTGGAGTTCCACGTGGCGAAAACGGCTCATAAGCGTTCCTTGGTAAATGGGTCTGATGCCAGACAACACGTTAATCCGCAATGAAAACGTAATCAATACGTCATACAGGCTCCCTATAGTCGGCACCACTAAATCCCAAAGAGGATAACAACATGTTAGCTCTCCTGTCTTTATCACAGGTGAGCGCGGCCCGTCAGGTGTTGACCGCGGGCGGAGCATCGCTTTCCCAACGGGGAGGGCGATAATGCGCGCGCTTACCGGCATCACCCTCGACGGCGTCTCGTTCGCCTTCGGCACTCATACCGTACTCAATCAGATAGATCTGCATATCGATGCGGGCAGCATTGTGGCACTGCTGGGGCCTTCCGGCTGCGGAAAAAGTACGCTGCTGCGCCTGCTTGCCGGGCTCAGCGTACCCGCCTGTGGCGAAATACGCTTTGGCGACCGCCTGGTGGCGAAAACCGGCTGGGGAATGCCGCCCGAGCAGCGCGATATCGGCATGGTCTTTCAGGACTACGCTCTGTGGCCGCATATGACGGCGGCGCAGAATGTTGCCTTTCCTCTACGCATGCGCGGCGTGGCGCGCGACGCACGGCAAAAGCGGGTCAATGACGCGCTGGCGATGGTCGGCCTGAACGGCTTCGCCGACCGTAAACCCTCCGGCCTGTCCGGGGGGCAGCAGCAGCGCATTGCGCTGGCCCGCGCCATTGTCGCCGAACCTCGCGTGCTGTTGTTTGACGAGCCGCTTTCCAACCTCGATAGCGAATTGCGCGAATCGCTGTGTGTGGAAATGAGCCGTCTGCTGCGCCAGTTGGGGATCACCGCCGTGTATGTCACTCACGACCGCCGTGAAGCTGAGCTACTGGCCGACCGCATTGTCCATTTATCTGCCGGCAGCATTGCCGCCGTTCGTACCGTTACTTCATCCTCAGGGGAACTCGCATGAAAACCGTTATGACCGTTAAGAAAGGAGCCGCGCTCGCGATGTTGTTGTCAGCCACTATGATGTCCAGCGCCCACGCGCTGACTGTATATACCGCCGGGCCGGGATCGCTGGCGAAAAGCCTCGCCAGCGGTTATGAGAAAAAAACCGGGGTGAAGGTCAATATTTTCCAGGCCACAACCGGGAAGGTGATGGCGCGTCTTGAAGCCGAGCAGGCCAATCCGCAAGCGGATGTGCTGATCTCCGCGTCCTGGGATACCGCGGAGGATTTGCATCAACGCGGCTGGCTGCTGCCGTACCAAAGTGCCAATGCTGATAAGGTGCCGTCGAACCTGAAATCGGCGGATTACGTTGCCCAGGGGATTTCCGCTCTGGGGATTGTCTGGAACACCAAAAGCGGGACTCCGGAGCCAAAAGAGTGGCGCGACCTGACCGAGGCGGCATTTAAAGATAAGGTCACGACACCGGACCCGGCGCTCTCCGGCGCATCGTTAGATTTGCTGATCGGGCTGCAAAATGGCATGGGCGACAAGGCCTGGGCGCTGTTCGACGATCTGAAAAAGAACGGCATGGTGGTCAGCGGGCCGAATGCCCAGGCGGTGACGCCGGTGATGCAGGGGGCGAAAGCGGCGGTGTTTGGCGCGGTGGACTACGTCTCATATGGCAATATCGACCAGGGGGAATCACTGAAGGTGATTTTCCCCGCCAGCGGGACGGTCATTGCCCCGCGTCCGATGATGATCCTCAAAACGACCCGGCAGGCAGCCGATGCAAAAGCCTTCGTGGACTATGTGCTGTCGCCGGAGGGGCAGGCGCTGGTTGCCGGGGCCTGGCTGATGCCCGCTCGCAGCGATGTTCCGGCCAAACGTCCGCTGCTTAATGAACTGAAAATCCTGCCGACCACCAGCGATGGCGGCAGTGAACGTAGCGTGGTGCTGTCACGCTTCAATACGCTGTTCGCGCAGTAAACCGAGGCCCCCCAACGTAGCCCGGTCAGCTTAGCGCCACCGGGAAGAGGCGATGCCGGGGCATCATGCCTGGCACGTTTCCCGCATGTGGCGCTGGCGCGCCTGTCCGGGCTACCCGATGACCGCCGGCAAAGTAACCCAGACTCCAGGACCGCTGGCAAATTGTGGGCGCTCGTTTTAAGGAAATTACCGTGAAACAAAAACTGATTTCCGCCGTCACGCTAACCGCGCTGCTGGTGCTGGTGGCGTTGCCGCTGTTCTTCATCATTTTACAGGCCATTTTCCCCCATTTTAGCGCCGGTTCGCTGAGCGAGCCGTTGACGGGGGTGCCAGCGTTGTTTGCCGATCCTCAACTTTTGCCGATGTTGGGTGGCACCCTGTGGGTGGCCTGCGGCGTGGCGCTGATGAGCGTGATTATCGGCCTGCCGCTGGGTGTTCTGCGCGGTTTATTCAATGTCCCGTTGCCGCGTCTGTGGGACCTGCTGTTCCTGATCCCGTTTCTCACGCCGCCCTATATCGCGGCGCTGTCATGGATGCTGGTGCTGCAAAGCAACGGTTATCTGCAACAGATGACCGGTTGGGATCTGAACGATCTGCTGTTTAGCCGCAGCGGGATCGCACTGGTGATGACCTTTAACATCTTCCCGGTGGTCTATTTTGCCGTTTCCCGCAGCCTACTGGCGAGCGGCCAGCGGCTGGCTATTGTCGCGCGGGTCCACGGCGCGAGCGCCTGGCAGGCCTTCTGGCATATTACGCTGCCTATGCTTTCCCCAGCGCTGGCGGCGGGGATGCTGCTGGCATTTACTCTGGCGATTGAGGAGTTTGGCGTCCCGGCGGCGCTGGGATCGCGTGCCGGACTGGTGATGCTCACCGTCGGTATTGAGAAAAAACTCGCCGACTGGCCCATCGACCTGCCTGGCGCGTCGTTGCTTTCGCTGCTGCTGATCGCGGTGGCGCTGCTGGCCTGGTGGTTACAAAAGCGGCTGGTGGGTGATAAGGAAGTCACCAGCGTGACCGGCAAGCCGGGGGAAAATTGCGGGGCAGAGCTGGGATGGCTGACGCTGCCCGCCGTGCTGCTGATGCTGTGTATCGGGGGGATCGCGGTCGTACTGCCGGGGGCTTCTATGGTGTTGACCAGCCTGATGGGGACCTTGTCGGGCGGTATTCACGCCGAGAACTTTACCTTCCGGCACTTTACCGCGCTGTTTGCCCAGCACGGGGATGCCCTGTCGGCGCTAGGCACCAGCCTTTCTCTGGCACTGGCGTCGGCGCTGATTGTCGGCCTGATTGGTCTGGTCGCCGCGTGGCTGGTGCAGGTACAAAAAATCACCGGCAGTGCGATTGTTGATGCGCTGTCGCTGATGCCAGCGGCGCTGCCGGGTGTTGTCGTGGGAGTGGGGTTGATATTGCTGTGGAACCAGCCGTTCTGGCCGGTATCACCCTATAACAGCTGGTTTATGCTGCTGCTGTCGTATTGTTGCCTGCTGCTGCCGTGGCCGGTGCGCTATGTCGGTAGCGCTCTGCGTCAGCTGGGCAGTCATCTCGAACCGGCAGCAAGGGTGCACGGCGCCTCGCCCCTGCAGGCGCTGCGTCTGATTGTGCTACCGCTGGTGTTTCCTGCGCTGCTGGCCGCCATGCTGATGGTGTTTGCCGTTGCTTCGCGTGAGCTGGTGACGTCATTGCTGTTGGCCCCGGCGGGAACGCAAACCGTGGCAGTATTTATCTGGCGCCAGTTTGAGCAAGGGTCGGTTGGTCAGGGTATGGCGATGGCTTCGCTGACGCTGGTGACCGGTCTGGCGTTGATGCTCTGCGCGCTGGCTTTGATGCAGCGCGGTTCGCGTAGCCAATCCTGACCGCACAAAATATACAGTCAGACGGGAAAAATAGGCTATAAATGTCGGACACCGATTGCTGGAGGCATTGATGAGTCGATTTTTAAGCGCTTATTTTTCTCGTCTGGGTTGGACGGGCACCCCTGATGTATCCCTTAATACCTTGCGCGAGCTGCATATTCACCACAACGGCGCGATCCCGTTTGAAAACCTGGATGTGCTGCTGCCCAGAGAGATTCATCTCGACGATCGGACGCTGGAAGAGAAGCTGGTTAACGGCCGTCGCGGCGGTTATTGCTTTGAACAAAATGGCCTGCTGGAGAGAGCGCTGCGCGAGATAGGCTTTAACGTCCGTAGCCTGCTGGGCCGGGTGGTGCTGGCGAATCCAGCGCAGACGCCGCCGCGTACCCATCGCCTGCTGTTGGTCGAGGTTGAAGGCGAGCGCTGGATTGCCGATGTTGGTTTCGGCGGTCAGACGTTGACCGCACCCATCCGACTGCTGGCTGACGCCGAACAATCGACGCCGCACGGCGTATACCGGCTGATTTGTGAAGGGGATGAGTGGACGTTGCAGTACAGCCATCACGGCCACTGGCAGTCGATGTATCTTTTCGACCTTGGTCGCCAGTATGCCGCTGACTATGTGATGGGTAATTTCTGGTCGGCGCACTGGCCGCAGTCGCATTTTCGTCACCATCTGCTGATGTGCCGTCACTTACCGGACGGCGGTAAAATGACGTTAACCAACTTTCACTTTACCCACTGGGATAATGCCCACGTGGTCGAGAAGGTCGATTTAGCCGATGTTCCGGCGCTGTACGAAGCGCTGCAAACCCGCTTTGGCCTCGGCGTTGATGATGCCAAATATGGCTTTAGCGAAGCCGAGCTCGCGGCGGTAATGGCCGCGTTCGATACTCACCCGGAGGCGGGGAAGTAGCGCGACGCCGTACAGTCCGAGAAGCGGTTGGCCGTGCAGGGGGATTGTATGTCACGCATCGGTGGGCTCAGACGCTGCCGATGCGGCTTAGTTGTCGCATCTGAAATTCTCCCCGAGTCTTTCTCCCACGGAGTAGTAGTGGCGAAAAATGTAGTATAGAGGCTGCCATTTTTCGACCAAAAACCGGGGATTCCCGCAGCGGCTGCCCAGAAGCTCTTCAGCTATGTGAACCCGCAAGATACGTGCTTCCATTGCCGCCAGCTCTTCACCCGACTCTCCCAGGGGCATCTGTCGGATCATCCTGGCCTCTATTTTTACCGGACACTCTTTTACGCTTCCCGGCGAGACGCAGATACTCCCTACTTCATTGAGGCGGCTTCGCGAAAATTTGTCTTTTTCAAAACCATAGCCCATCTTTTTCTTCTGCGTCGGCAGAGGGGTTTTCGCGCTGGTCGCTGCTATCGCCTCGATGTTTCTCCACAAACGAGCATCGGGAATATTGAGCACGATTTCAGGATGGTTGGCGATGTTCTCATAGCATTGATTCACAGTGGCAAGCCCAATCATCAGGCTGTTATCAAGAATCCACCATGAGGAGATGGGACTCAGGTTTGTCGTACCATCCGGGTTGCGGGTGGAAAGCAGAGCGACCGGTGTACCAAAATATAAAGATGAAAAATCGACTGACAGCATGTTCATTTTATCCTCCTTGAGACGACTCAGAGTCGTGAATATGCTCTTCATTTGGGGGGAATACTTCGCTCTGGCACAAAGTGTCGCTGACGTGTCTGCGCTCATTGATCAGGCCGAAGTTCGACTTCGGCCCATCGCTTATCCCGATCGCGTAATCAACGACTCGCTTACTGCGGCTGAGGAATATCCGTTAAGCAGAACATCTTTCCGCTGCCGAACGACCAGTCCTCCGGCTCGGTGTAGCCGATGACGATCATCATGTTCTGCGGGCTAATACCCAGTAACTGCTCGAGTCGGTTGGTCAGGTCCTGGTAAAAACGCTGTTTTTGCTGACGGCTGCGTGCTTTGCCTGCCGTGATCTGAAACAGCAGAAAATCATCGCTGCGCCTGCCATCTCCGCCGCAGAGATAATCCGGATTAAATACGCGTCGTTGCGGGCTGTAACAATCAAATAACTGGAAACAGTCGCCCACCGGGACCGAAAAATGGCATTCAAGCGACTGTTGTAAGGCCATGCTTATCTGAGCATGCCAGCACGCGAAACGCTGTTCAGAAATAGCAATGCGGGTTACAGGCATTGGTTTCCCCTTATTCTGCGCTGAGCTGATTTAAAACGCTCAGGGCTGAAACGGCGGCGGGCCATCCGGCGTAAAAAGCGAGGTGGGTCATCAGCTCTGTCATTTCACTCTGCGTTACGCCGTTTTTACGGGCAAATTGCAGATGCCAGGCCAGCTGTTCCGGGCGATACAGCGCCACAAGTGCGCTGATGGTTATCAGGCTTCTTTCGCGTGGGGAAAGCGCCGCTCTTTGCCAGATATCGCCAAAAAGCACCTCTTCGCTCAGTGACGCCAGTTTTGGTGCCAGCCCGGCGAGATTTTCTCGCGTCAGATTCATATGGTTCATTTTTTATCTCCGGTGTGGGGTGTCACTGTCACGATATCCGGCTATGATGATTTCGATAATCATATAATTCATGGGTAACAGTCCTGAAAAACGGGATGATTAACAATGACCAGACGACCACTGACGTTTGATGCCGACGCGCTGCGCGCTTTCGTGACCGGGATGGAGCTCGGGAGTTTTGCCCTGGCTGCTGAACGCCTGGGGCGTTCAACGTCGGCGATCAGCGCTCAGCTGAAAAAGCTTGAGCAGCAGACCGGCACGGCGCTGGTGCAAAAGTCGGGCCGTCATCTGGTGCTGACGGCGGAGGGGGAGATCATGCTGGGCTACGCGCGGCGCATGCTTAACCTCAATGATGAAGCCTGTGCCGCGCTCAAGGCCAGAGGAGTGAGCGGCGAGGTACGCCTTGGTCTGCAGGAGGATTTTGGTGAGGTACTATTGCCGGCTATTCTCGGGCAATACGCCCGCGCCTGTCCTGAGGTGCAGGTAGCCGTCACCGTCAGCCGAAATGCGCCGCTTCAAGAGGGGATGGTACACCAGACGCTGGATCTGGCCCTGAGCTGGGAAGGGCGTGATCAACCGGCGTTTGATCATCCGCTGGGCAGGCTGCCGCTACGCTGGATAACGGGGGCAGAGTGTGATCTCTCCCGTTACCTCGGGAATAACCAACCGTTGCCCCTGCTGGCCTTTGAAGCACCGTGCGTGATGCGTACTGCCGCTATCGCGGCCTTAGATAAGGCCGGTATTCCCTGGCGGATTGCCTTCACCAGCCGCAGTTTGAGCGGTATCTGGGCAGCCGCTTCTGCGGGGTTAGGGGTTGCGCTGCGCACCACCATGGGCATGCCGGCGACACTGCAGGTCATTCATGCCACAACGCTGCCCGACGCAGGAGATATTGGCGTCGGGTTATATGGCGATGAACGTCGCCTTTCTGCGCCGGCAAAGCTGCTGCTTGATACCATTATTGACTGCTTTGCGCTGCATCTGCCGCCGGCTCAGGCCACGCTGTAGCAGCCGAAGTGGCAACGGCCACGTAATGCCGATGGGCTAAGGTTCGGTTCACCCTGTTAAGTCAGAGGGTTCGTTTTTACGGCGTTTTGAGCGTACGTTTGTTGTTGCCTGAACGGTGGAGTGTTCCGTTCACGGTGAATCCGCCACTTTTCTCACACCCGCAGCGTGTGAACGGCATGGGGGGCGTTTCGCTCGCCCCCCATGACCCCCGGCATTGCGCTGAAAACGGCCGCTACGCGGTATGCTCCACTCCGGCTTCATCTGGCGGACCGGGCCGGACTCGACGTCCCTGTCTCGACCGGCCCTCTGACCACCGTCCTGGTGGTCAGTCCTGGATGTGCACCTGCGTTCCCGCCCGTTTTCCTGACGCGCCTTAACCCCCGCGCTGTCATACCGTGGCTGTTCCGTCGCAGTATCATTGCTGAAGGCTTTTTTAGCGACAGAAACGAAAGTATGAAATCCCGGTATCATGCCGACGTGTGATAACCCATAAACTCATGGTTACTGGTATTTGTATTCATCCGGCGCTATCAGTCCCTATATTCATGCAAACAGCCAAATAATAAAACCGAACAACATGATGACGCCGACAAATATAATGTTGCCGGTATAGTCTTTTACTTCCTGCATATACTCATCATTAAATTGATTTAACGCCATAACGGCCTGGGTCTCGTTCTCGGCGTCCACTTCAATATGATGTTTTCTAAAGCCTTTATCCTTCATGGCATTGATGAATGCACGAGTAACCTGTTCTTTTGGAAACGCTTTACCACCGCTGGCGCTGATAAAAATGACATATTTACTCATGGTTCCCTCACAGGAAAAATCGCTTCCGTTGGCGTCAATTGCGTTAAGGCAAATACGGCAATAATGCGAGGAGAGTATAAAGCATGGCGTAGATTGACGACAGATTAACCGCTGTCTTGTGGTGCAATAAATACGCCCGGTTCCAGAACTGGAGGCCGGGCGCTTGCTTTTAACAATGAGTCAAAGCGGGCAGGGATGAAATCCGTCACGTCCTCAGCGCCGGGAACGCACCAGCTGGTAGCGGCGCGTCAGGTATTCTATCGGCGCGCTCCAGACGTGAACCAGACGGGTGAACGGGAAGATAAGGAAGATGGTCATTCCCAGCACCAGATGTATGCGGTAGATAAACGCCACGCCATCGAGATGCGCCGAGGCGCCGCCGTGGAAGGTGACAACCGCCTGCGCCCAGTCCACCAGTTTCAACATTTCACTGCCGTCAGGATGTTGGGCAGAGAAGGGAATGGTGGTTAGCCCCAGCGCGCACTGGATTAGCAGAATACTGAGGATCAGTATGTCCGCCGTTGATGACGTGGCGCGAATGCGTGGGTTGGTCAGACGACGAATCAGCAGGCCCGCGCCGCCGATCAGCGTCAGTACCCCGCAGACCCCGCCAAGAATCATTGCCATCAGTTGCTTTTGCGACATCGGCAGAAACCAGGAGTAGACCCAGTGCGGCGTCAGCATGCCGAAAAGGTGGCCGAAGAAAATACCCAGAATGCCGATATGGAACAGATTTGACCACAGCACCATACCGCGCTTGTCGAGCATCTGGCTGGAAGAGGCTCGCCAGGTGTACTGCCCGTAGTCGTAGCGTAGCCAACTGCCGATGAGAAACACCGTTCCGCACAGATACGGGTAGATATCGTAAAAAAAGACGTTCAGGTACTGTATCATTTCGGGCCTCCGGCACGGACGTCGACGTACTGTGGCGCGACGTCCTGGCTAAAGCGTCGTTGATAATTTTGCAGCGGAGAGCTGTCGCAGGCGGTGGCGTTATCTTCGATAAACTTCACCTGTTCCTCTTCCCATACTGCGTCCAGCGCCTGGCGGGTGTCATCGCGTTTCTCGCCCGCCACCTGTTTTGTGACACTGTCACTACTGAGTGGACTGCCCGCCAGCGCCAGCAGCACATCAAACAGCTGATAATATTCACACTGCCGCTGTTTCAACCGCCCGCCAAGGAGCGCCAGAATTGGGGCGACGTTTTGCAACCCCTCCCTGGCACCGTCCTGCGGCAGACTACTGAGGTACTCCAGATAGAGCGGCAGATGGTCAGGCAGTTCCCGGCAGTCGATTTGCAGTCCGGCCAGTTCATACTGATTCATCAGCTCAACCATCGCCTGGCCACGGTCGCGAGATTCGGCATGAACATGTTCAAACAGCAGCAGCGAAGTGGCGCGCCCGCGCTCAAACACTTCACACCATTCGGCCTGGCGGTCGAGCAGCGGGGCGGCCAACAGCGGCTCAACAAACCCTAGCAGGGCTGGCGCATCGGCGCGGACCAGCTCCAGCGCCTCCTCGCGGTTGTCCCACAGCAGGGTATCCGGGTACTCCAGCAGCAGACCAATGACTTTCAGAATCCGCATTAGTCCTTCTCCCCGATGTTAATGGCATCGATTCGCTGGCTGTTAAACAGGTTGAATTTGGTATCCGACCCGTGGCAACCGTCGCCGAAGGTAAAGCCACAGCCGTTGCGTTCCGGGAAGGCGTCTTCCGCCATTTCCCGGTGGCTGGTGGGGATCACAAAGCGATCTTCATAGTTGGCGATGGCCAGGTAGCGGTACATCTCTTCGACCTGCTCCACGCTTAAACCCACTTCTTCGATAGCCCTGGTATCGGTCACCCCTTCAACGGTCTGAGAACGCTTGTAGTGACGCATTGCCATCATGCGTTTCAGCGCGCGCAGAACCGGGCCGGTATCGCCCGCGCTCAGCAGGTTGGCGAGGTACTGTACCGGAATGCGCAGGCTTTCAACGGCGGGCAGGATGCTGTCACTTTTCGGCAGGCCACCGGCATCGGCAACGGACTGAATCGGCGACAGCGGCGGCACGTACCACACCATTGGCAGCGTGCGGTATTCCGGGTGCAGCGGCAGCGCCAGCTTCCAGTCCATCGCCAGCTTATAGACCGGCGATTTTTGCGCGGCGTCGATAACGTTATGAGGAATGCCCTGTTTCAGCGCCTCTTCAATCACCGCCGGGTCGTGGGGGTCGAGGAACACATCGCACTGGCGCTCATAGAGGTCGGTTTCATGTTCGGTACTGGCCGCTTCTTCAATGCGATCTGCGTCGTACAGCAGTACGCCGAGGTAGCGAATGCGCCCGACGCAGGTTTCTGAACAGACCGTCGGCTGGCCGGATTCGATGCGCGGATAGCAGAAGATGCACTTCTCTGATTTACCGCTTTTCCAGTTAAAGTAGATTTTTTTATACGGACAGCCGCTGATGCACATACGCCAGCCGCGGCATTTATCCTGGTCAATCAGGACGATACCATCTTCTTCGCGCTTATAGATGGCGCCGCTCGGACAGGTGGCAACGCAGCTCGGGTTGAGGCAGTGTTCACACAGGCGCGGGAGATACATCATGAAGGTGTTTTCAAACTGGCCGTACATCTCTTTCTGCATCGCTTCGAAGTTGCGGTCGCGGGCGCGTTTTTCAAACTCGCCGCCGAGCAGCTCTTCCCAGTTAGGCCCCCAGGTGATTTTGTCCATCCGCTTGCCGCTGATCAGCGAACGGGGTCGTGCGGTAGGCAGATGTTCGCTTTCCGGTGCGGTATGCAGATGCTGATAATCGTAGGTAAAGGGTTCGTAGTAATCGTCGATGCCCGGCAGCTGCGGGTTGGCGAAGATTTTTGACAATACGCCAACGCGGTTGCCAAGGCGTGGCGTCAGCTTGCCGGTGATCCCACGAATCCAACCGCCTTGCCACTCCTCCTGATCTTCCCAGTTCTTCGGATAGCCAATGCCGGGTTTGGTCTCGACATTGTTAAACCAGGCGTACTCCATCCCTTCGCGTCCGGTCCAGACGTTCTTGCAGGTGACCGAACAGGTATGGCAGCCGATGCATTTGTCGAGATTGAGCACCATTCCAACTTGCGAGCGTATTTTCATTTTTTCGCCTCCTGTACCTGATCGCGACCTTCGTCATCCAGCCAGTTAATGTTTTTCATTTTGCGGATCATGATGAATTCATCGCGGTTGGAGCCGACGGTACCGTAATAGTTAAAGCCGTAGGCGAGCTGTGCATAGCCGCCAATCATATGGGTCGGTTTCGGGCAAATACGGGTCACGGAGTTATGAATACCGCCGCGGCGGCCGGTGACTTCTGAACCGGGAATATTCATGATGCGTTCCTGGGCGTGGTACATCATGGTCATCCCGGGCGGCACGCGCTGGCTGACTACCGCCCTGGCAGTGAGCGCACCGTTGGCGTTGAAGGCTTCAATCCAGTCGTTGTCTTCGATCCCCAGCTCTTTGGCATCCGTTTCGCTGAGCCAGACAATCGGCCCGCCGCGCGACAGGGTCAGCATCAGCAGGTTTTCACTGTAGGTCGAGTGAATGCCCCATTTCTGATGCGGCGTGAGGAAATTGAGCGCCTTTTCCGGGAAGCCGTTGGGCGGGATCTCATGCATATGGCTGACGCTGCGGGTATCAATAGGCGGACGATATACCACCAGGCTTTCGCCAAAATCGCGCATCCACGGATGATCCTGATACAGCTGCTGGCGGCCGGAGAGGGTGCGCCACGGAATCAGCTCATGGACGTTGGTGTATCCCGCGTTGTAGGAGACGTGTTCGCTTTCAAGGCCGGACCACGTCGGGCTGGAGATGATTTTGCGCGGCTGGGCCTGGATGTCGCGAAAGCGAATCTTTTCGTCTTCTTTATTGATGGCCAGATGGGTGTGGTCGCGCCCGGTAAACTCGCCGAGGGCCTGCCAGGCTTTAACCGCCACCTGGCCGTTGGTTTCAGGCGCCAGGCTGAGGATAACCTCCGTGGCGTCGATGGCGCTGTCGATGCGCGGGCGGCCTTTCGCCGGCCCGTCAAGCTTGACGTAATTGAGCTTGCCGAGGAAATCGACCTCGTCCTGGGTTTTCCAGCTGATGCCTTTGCTGCCGTTGCCCAGCTTGTCCAGCAGCGGGCCGAGGGAGGTGAAGCGCTCGTAGGTCGCAGGATAATCGCGCTCGACCACCGCGATAGTCGGTGCGGTTTTCCCCGGGATCAGCTCGCACTCGCCCTTGTGCCAGTCAACGACATCGAAGGGCTGGGACAGCTCGCCCGCTGAATCATGTTGCAGAGGCAGGAGGACCACATCGGTCTCGGTGCCGAGGTGTCCGACGCAGACCGTCGAAAAGACATGGGCGATCTCTTTATAAATTTCCCAGTCGCTTTTTGCTTCCCAGGCCGGGTCGACGGCAGCGGAAAGCGGGTGGATAAACGGGTGCATATCCGAGGTGTTCATATCGTCTTTTTCATACCAGGTGGCGGTCGGCAGGACGATATCGGAGAACAGACAGGTGCTCGACATACGGAAATCGAGAGTCACCAGCAGATCGAGTTTGCCTTCAATAGCGGCGGTCTGCCATTCCACCTCTTCCGGTTTCACCTCATCGGTCGCCCCCAGCTCATCGCCCTGGATGCCGCTGTCGGTTCCCAGCAGATACTTGAGCATGTACTCATGCCCCTTACCGGAGGAACCCAGCAGGTTAGAACGCCAGATAAACATATTGCGCGGATGGTTTTTCCCGTTATCCGGCTGCTCGCAGGCGAAGCGGATAGCGCCGGATTTTAGTGCCTGTACGGTGTAGTCGGCCGGTGAGAGTCCGGCGGCGTCGGCCTGTTGCTTAATCGTCAGCGGGTTAACGCTGAGCTGGGGGGCGGAGGGCAGCCAGCCCATGCGTTCGGCGCGAACGTTAAAATCAATCAGATGCCCGGTATAGCGACTGGCATCCGCCAGCGGAGAGAGCAGCTCCTGCGCGGTCAGTTTTTCATAGCGCCACTGGCAGGAGTGATTATAGAAATATGAGGTGCTGTTCATCTGGCGCGGCGGGCGATTCCAGTCGGTGGCAAACGCCAGCGGCAGCCAGCCGGTCTGCGGGCGCAGTTTTTCCTGACCGACATAGTGCGACCAGCCGCCGCCGCTCTGCCCGACACAGCCGCAGAAGACCAGCATATTGATCATTCCCCGGTAGTTCATATCCATGTGGTACCAGTGGTTGACGCCGGCGCCGAGGATAATCATTGAGCGTCCGTGGGTTTTGTGGGCGGTATCGGCAAACTCCCAGGCGATTTGCTCTATGTGGCGGCGCGGAACGCCGGTAATCTGCTCCGCCCAGGCCGGAGTGTAGGCTTTCACATCGTTGAAGTCGGCGGCCGCGTTAACATCGTCAAGCCCCCGGTCGAGGCCGTAGTTGGCCAGGACCAGGTCATAAACGCTAACCACCAGTTTGCTCTCGCCGCTGGCCAGCGTCAGACGTTTGGCCGGCAGCTGGTGAATCAGCACGGGGTCTTGTTTCACGCTGCGAAAATGCGGGTTCTCATTGCCGCCGAAGTAGGGGAATCCCACGGCCGCGACGGCGTCTTTAATATCCAGTAATGACAGTGCCAGCTCGGTCTCTTTTCCGGCGGCCAGTGCTTCGAGGTTCCATTTTCCTTTTTCTCCCCAGCGAAAACCGATGGAGCCATTGGGGGCAACCAGTTCACCTGCCGTACTGAAGGCCACGGTTTTCCACTCCGGGTTATTGCTCTCGCCCAGTCCGTCCAGCAGGTCAGAGGCGCGCACCATTCGTCCGGGTACCGTGGTGCCGTCACCGCGTTCATCGAGCATCACCAGCATTGGCATATCGGTATAGTGGCGGCAATAGTTGAGGAAGTAGTCGCTCGGGTTGTCGAGATGAAAGCGTTTGAGGATCACATGACCCATCGCCATGGCCAGGGCGCTGTCGGTACCCTGTTTTGGCGCCAGCCACTGATCGCACAGCTTCGCCACTTCCGAATAGTCCGGCGTAATGGCAATGGTTTTCGTGCCTTTGTAGCGCACCTCGGTAAAGAAATGGGCGTCAGGGGTTCGGGTTTGTGGAACGTTAGATCCCCAGGCGATGATGTAGCTGGAGTTATACCAGTCGGCGGATTCCGGCACGTCGGTCTGCTCACCCCAGGTCATCGGTGAGGCAGGGGGAAGGTCGCAGTACCAGTCGTAGAAACTCAGGCAGGTACCACCGATCAGCGACAGGTAGCGGGTACCGGCGGCGTAAGAGACCATTGACATCGCCGGGATGGGTGAAAAGCCGACAATCCGGTCCGGGCCATAGTGCTTGATGGTCCAGACGTTAGCGGCGGCAATCAGTTGGTTCAGCTCTTTCCAGGTCGAGCGAATAAATCCACCTTTTCCGCGCACTTTTTTGTAACTCAGACACTTTTGCGGATCCTCCATGATGCTGTTCCAGGCTTCGACCGGATCGGGATGCCGGGCCAGCGCTTCGCGCCACAGTTCAATCAGCCGCTTGCGCGCCAGCGGGTATTTGAGCCGGTTGGCGCTGTAGAGATACCAGGAATAGCTGGCGCCACGCGGGCAGCCGCGCGGCTCATGATTGGGCAGATCCGGGCGGGTGCGCGGATAGTCCGTCTGCTGAGTTTCCCAGGTCACAAGCCCGTTTTTGACGTAAATTTTCCAGCTGCATGAGCCGGTACAGTTTACCCCGTGCGTTGAGCGGACGATCTTGTCGAACTGCCAGCGCTGGCGGTAGCTATCTTCCCAGTCGCGGTTGGTGTCCAGCACCTGGCCGTGGCCGTTGGCAAAGGTCTCGCGTTTCTGCTTAAAGTAGCGAAAGCGATCCAGTAGTTTGCTCATGACATTATCTCCTGACGGAGGCAGGCGCCTCCGTGGTTACCGTGCTCAGCATGGTTGTGATTATTTTGTGGCGGGCTTGCGACGGCCGTAGACCAGCCAGGTCACCAGTACGCAAACGACATAAAAGACAAAGAAAACCTTCATGGCGCCGACCGGGGAGCCGGTCATCGCGAGCGAGGTACCGAAGGCTTTGGGGATGAAAAAGCCGCCGACCGCGCCGATGGCGGAGATAAACCCGAGCGCGGCAGCGGTATCGGTCACCGCTTCATGCTGGGCCTGTTCATCGGTGCCGCCGCGTTTCTTGACGCTATCAATGGTTATCTGGCGGAAGATCACGGCGATCATCTGGAAGGTAGAGCCGCTGCCAAGACCGGCGGTCAGGAACAGCCCCATAAACACGATATAAAAGGCCAGGAAGCTTCCTGAACCGGAGCCGGGTAAGGTGAGGAACAGCAGGCCGGTAAACAGTGCCATCAGGATAAAGTTCACCAACGTCACCTTTACGCCGCCCAGACGGTCGGAAATGATGCCGCCAAAGGATCGCGCCAGGGCGCCGATAAACGGGCCAAAGAAGGCCAGCTTGAGGATATTCACATCCGGAAACTGGGTTTTGGCCAGCATCGCGAAGCCGGCGGAAAAGCCGATAAATGAGCCGAAGGTGGCCAGGTAAAGCAGACTCAACAGCCACATATGCGGACGCTTCAACACCGGGAGCTGATCGCGAATTGAGGTTTTGGCACCGGCGATATCGTTCATGCCGAACCACGCCGCCACGGTGGCCGCGAGCAGCAGCGGCACCCAGATGAGCGGCGAGTTTCCTAACCACAGTGTTGTGCCGTCCGGCTGGTCGGCACCGTGAACGCCAACAAAGGTGAAGACGGGTACAAAAATAACGACGGGTGAGAGTAACTGCATCACGCTGACGCCGAGGTTGCCCAGACCACCGTTTACCCCGAGAGCGCTGCCTTGCTTCGCTTTCGGATAGAAAAAGCTGATGTTGCCCATGCTGGAGGCAAAGTTAGCCCCGGCAAAGCCGCAGAGCAGGGCGATAAGAATAAATATCCAGAATGGCGTGGCCGGGTTTTGCACTGCGATGCCAAGCCACAGGCAGGGGATCACTAAAATAACGGTACTGAATACCGTCCAGTAGCGTCCGCCAAATATGGGTACCATAAAAGAATAGGGCACGCGCAATATTGCCCCGGAAAGTGAAGGGAGCGCGGTTAATAAAAAAAGCTGGTCCGTTGTGAAATTAAATCCGACTTTATTGAGGTTGACTGCCACAGCGCTGAATAACATCCAGACGCAGAAGGCGAGAAGTAAACAACTTACTGAAATACACAGATTTCTTCGCGCAATGGCTTTCCCTTTATTTTCCCAGAATGCCGGATTTTCCGGGCGCCAGTCTTTTAAAAGGTAATGATTATCTTTCTCATTTTCTCTTGACATATTGCCCTCGAATGCACAGTAACCAAAGAAAAATTAAATATGAGAAAACAGCAAATTAAAGAGAAGAGGTGATCAAGGCTGGTCGAATTAATTATTGTAATGCTTGAAGAATAGATAAAAAAAACGCGGCACAAGAAAGCGCGTGGTGAATAGGGGTTTATTATTTGTTACTAAATGTAAATGAAATGTACTCAAAACTGCACCACTGCCGGGTGCGGAGGTGGGGCCAGCAGGGCGGCAGGCCTGTCGTCACGGCGCTTGCCGGGGGAGCTGCTGAGATAGCGTTTACGGGCGTAATAGCTCCATCGTTATATAATAGTTTATATAACGTGTAAATGCGCTGTCGTCGATTGCTTTTATTCCCAGCGTATAAATACCGTCCAGCCCGCAGACCAGGGCAATTAAACGCCAGGCGATGTCCTCTGCGCCATCGCCGGGGTGGAATTCGCCGGTTTCGGTACCGCTGCGAATGATATTCACCGTCTCTTCGTGCCACATCGACATGGTGAGCAGATAGGCCTCTTTGATGATGCTATCGCTGCCGGAGAGCAGCTGCCCTTCACGCCACAGACGGATGTAGGGCTCCAGGCGACCATCTTCGCTGCCGAGCATTGAAAACAGGCGCTCGCGGCAGCTTGCATCTTCGGTGACCAGCTGAATATCCAGCATTTCACGAATCAGACGAACGAAGGCCTGCGCTTTGAGTTCGCCGATGGAGGTGAAATGGTGGTGCAGCTGCCCGGTGGATACGTCGGCTTCGGCGGCAATCTGGCGCACGGTCATCGCACTTAATCCGCCCTGCAACGCGACGCGCATTGCCGCCTGCATGATGACTTCCCGCCGCGCTTCCCGATTTAAGTAATGCATATTTCCCCGCTGAGCCTTGGTTTTCCTCGATAGTAACAAAAAGTTGGACAGATGTTCAACATTCCGGCAGGATCGCAATCCTGGACGCGTGTCCAATTTGGAAAGTTGAGGAAAAAGGTATGTCTCGGCAATGGTTAACGCTTGTGGCGATTTTACTGGTATATGTGCCGGTGGCGATCGATGCCACGGTACTGCATGTCGCCGCGCCAACGCTTAGCATGTCGTTGGGGACCAGCAGCAATGAGCTGCTGTGGATCATTGATATTTATTCATTAGTGATGGCCGGAATGGTGCTGCCGATGGGCGCGCTGGGCGACAAAATTGGCTTTAAACGACTGCTGCTGCTCGGCAGCGCTATTTTTGGCGTATCGTCGCTGGCGGCGGCATTTTCTCCTACCGCGCTGGCGCTGATCGCCTCTCGTGCGCTGCTGGCTATTGGCGCGGCGATGATTGTCCCGGCAACGCTTGCCGGTATCAGGAACACGTTTTCCCAGGCGCGGCATAGGAATATGGCGCTCGGCCTGTGGGCGGCGATTGGTTCCGGTGGCGCCGCTTTCGGTCCGCTGGTGGGCGGCATACTGCTGGAACATTTCTACTGGGGATCGGTGTTTCTGATCAACGTCCCCATTGTGCTGGCAGTTATCGCCTTCAGCGCCCGGATGGTGCCACGTCAGCCGGCGCGGCGCGAACAGCCGCTTAATATTATGCAGGCCTTGATGCTTATTGCGGCGATCCTGATGCTGGTGTTCAGTGCAAAATCAGCCCTGA
This sequence comes from Klebsiella sp. I138, assembly GCF_051131765.1. Taxonomy (NCBI): domain Bacteria; kingdom Pseudomonadati; phylum Pseudomonadota; class Gammaproteobacteria; order Enterobacterales; family Enterobacteriaceae; genus Klebsiella; species Klebsiella sp. I138. Next base: position 1,477,150 of record NZ_CP180447.1, on the reverse strand, counting down.
AAGGGCAGATGGCATTATGGATGGCCGGAGTCATCGCGCTGGTTGGTCTGGCGCTGTTGGTGCATTTTGTTCGCCAGCAGCTTTCTGCCGCGACCCCGATGGTCGATATGCGTCTGTTTACGCATCGTATTATCTTAAGCGGCGTGATGATGGCGATGACCGCGCTGATAACCCTGGTCGGTTTTGAACTGCTGATGGCGCAGGAGCTCCAGTTTGTCCACGGCAAAACGCCGTTTGAAGCCGGACTGTTTATGCTGCCGCTGATGCTGGCAAGCGGGTTTAGCGGGCCGATTGCCGGAGTCATGGTCTCCCGCCTTGGTCTGCGGCAGGTGGCGACCGGCGGCATGCTGCTGAGCGCGTTCAGCTTCCTTGGCCTGTCGATGACCGATTTCAGCACCCAGCAGTGGCAGGCGTGGGGATTGATGATTCTGTTAGGGTTCAGCGTTGCCAGCGCGCTGCTGGCTTCCGGTTCGGCCATTATGGCCGCGGCACCGAAAGAGAAAGCGGCGGCGGCGGGCGCGATCGAAACCATGGCCTATGAGCTGGGAGCCGGTCTGGGGATCGCGCTGTTCGGCCTGATTCTGACCCGCAGCTACAGCTCATCGATTGTGCTACCTGCCGGAGTGGAAGGCCAGGCAGCGGCGCAGGCGTCTTCCTCGATAAGCGAGGCGATTGCGCTGGCGCAATCGCTGCCCGCTATCCCGGCGCACTCCTTGATTGAGGCGGCGAAAACCGCGTTTATCAGTGCTCACAGCATTGTGCTGGCTACCGCCGGTGTTCTGCTGCTGCTGCTGGCCGTCGGGATCTGGCGCAGTCTGGCGAAGGCCCCCGACATGACCTGACCCTACAGCTGGAGAGAAAGCTCCATGGCCGCCCGTCGTAGCGGGGCCAGCGCTTTCTCTCTCAGGGCGGCGGCGCTCATGGTCGCGGCGGGCACGCCGACATTGAGTGCCGCCACCACCTGGCCGCTGCGTGACAGCAGCGGCACCGCCAGCGAACACAATCCCACTTCAATTTGCCGATCCGCAAGCGCATATCCCTGCATCCGCACCCGGGCGATTTCCTGTCTTAATCCCGCTAAATCACAGAGCGTATGCGGGGTGTAGCGAATTAAACTTGCGCGTGACAACGTCACATCAAGTTGTTCTTCCGGCAGCGCGCTGAGCAGTACGCGACCCATTGAGGTCGCCCAGGCGGGAAGGCGGCTGCCGCGACCGATGTCGACGCTCAGCAAATTGTTGACCGCGGCTCTGGCGATATACAGTACGTTATCGCCGTCGAGAGTGGCGGCGGAACAGGACTCGCCCAGGGTCTTGCCGAGGCCGTCCAGCGCGGTCTGAGCGACTTTCGCCAGCGGCGTCCCGGCCAGATAGGCATGCCCGACGGCTAATACGCGCGGCAGCAGTTCATAGCCGCGCCCGTCCGGACTGTGGACCATACCGAGCGCGGCCAGGGTGTACAGGCAGCGGCGGACGGCGGCGCGGGAAATCTGCGTTTTCTGGCTGAGCTGCGAGATAGTCAGCCGCTGGCGCTGGGGAGTAAAGGCATTGAGAACTTCCAGTCCGCGCGCCAGTGACAGCATAAAGTTGGGGTCATGTTCGGCCTGCCTGGCGCTGAGGGGGGTTGGCGGTGTAGCGCTCATTGAATTCCTCTACATTCGAAGACAAAAGCTCACGGGGCACCACTATACCGCGCGTAAAAAGGGCGGCGGCGGAATGTGCCGGTTTTACCACTCGGATCACATTATTAACCTCATTTTAACAAGCGCGTCGATAATCGCACAACATTTCGATTATCGCCGTTGACCATTTCACTGGCTCCCCCCTATTGTCAAAGGCACCGTCACCCCTCGTTATGGTTGGGTGCACAAAAAGTTATGAATTTAACGATCAGGAAGAAAACATGACCGCGACCGTAGAACGCATTGAAAGCTGGCTGGTTGACCTCCCGACTATTCGCCCGCACAAACTCTCAATGACAACCATGGGCTGCCAGACGCTGGTGATTGTCCGCATAACGCGCTCTGACGGCATTTGCGGTATTGGCGAAGCGACCACCATTGGCGGTCTGAGCTATGGCGTCGAAAGCCCGGAGGCCATCTCTTCCGCCATCAGTCATTACCTGACACCGCTGCTCAAGGGACAGCCCGCCGATAATCTCAATGCGCTGACCCAGCGTATGAATAGCGCCATCAAAGGTAATACCTTCGCCAAATCCGCTATTGAGACCGCGCTGCTGGATGCGCAGGGTAAGGCGCTGGGGCTGCCGGTTTCAGCGCTGTTGGGCGGGGCGTTGCAGACTTCGTTACCGGTACTGTGGACGCTGGCGAGCGGCGATACCAACAAAGACATCGCCGAAGGGGAAAGGCTGCTGGCCGACCGTCGCCACCAGGCGTTTAAGTTAAAAATTGGCGCGCGCGATCTGGCCACCGATTTGCGCCATACCCGCGCGATTGTCGAAGCCCTGGGGGACCGGGCCAGTATTCGTGTCGACGTCAATCAGGCCTGGGATGCCACCGCAGCGGCTAAAGGCTGTCGTGAGCTGGCGGCGATGGGCATCGACTTAATTGAACAACCGGTCAGCGCGCAGGACAACGCGGCGCTGGTTCGCCTCAGTCACCACGTCAATACCGCGATTCTGGCCGATGAAGCCGTAGCCACCCACTACGACGGCTATCGCCTGGCGCAGCAGGGATTCAGCGGCGCATATGCGCTGAAAATCGCCAAAGCCGGCGGCCCGGCCAGCGTCCTGGCTCTGGCGCACGTCGCGCAGGCGGCGGGTATCGGTTTGTATGGCGGAACCATGCTGGAAGGAACCGTCGGCACCGTCGCGTCACTGCACGCCTGGTCGACGCTGCCGCTGCAATGGGGCACGGAAATGTTTGGCCCGCTGCTGCTCAAAGATGACATCGTCAGCGTGCCGCTGACTTTCGCCAACGGCAGCGTCGTTCTGCCGCAGACGCCGGGGTTAGGCGTTGAGCTTGATGAAGAGAAATTGCAGTTCTATGCCCGCAAAGCGTGAGGCATGACAGGAGAAAAATATGCTGTTTAAAGTGGATATGACCGTCAAGATCCCGCTGGGATATCCAGTGGCTGAGATTGAGGAAATTAAACAACGAGAAAAAGCCTATTCGCAGCAATTACAGCGTGAAGGCAAATGGCGACATATCTGGCGCGTCGCCGGGCTGTACGCCAACGTCAGTATTTTTGATGTGCGAGATGCCGACGAGTTACACCAGATTTTAATGGGCCTGCCGTTATACCCGTTTATGGAAATACGCGTGGAGGCATTGTGTCGCCATCCCTCCTCGGTGCGTGAAGACGATAGCTAATAATAAGAAACCTCGCGCCGGGCATACCGGCGTAAACCCTACAAGCAACCTGCAAGCAATAAGTGAGAATCACAATGAAAAATTCTTTCGTACAACAAGACGCCGTGCAGAAATTATTACGTGAAAGTGCCGGGTTAAACGTTCCCGGTGGTAATGAACGCTTTAAAGCCATTGTGCATCGTTTACTGGAAGATATGTGTACCCTGATCGACGATTATAATATTACCCAGGAAGAGTTCTGGCATGCGGTGAACTATCTGCATGAGCTGGGCGGGCGTCAGGAAGCCGCGCTGCTGGCGGCCGGCCTCGGCCTTGAGCACTTCCTCGACCTGCGCCAGGATGCGATTGACGCCGCAGCGCATCGGGAAACCGGCACGCCGCGTACCATTGAAGGGCCGCTGTACGTTGCCAATGCGCCGCTGGCGGAAGGGCACACGCGGATGGATGACGGTCACGATGCCGGTGAAGTCATGTGGTTGCATGGCCAGGTGTGCGATACCCAGGGCCGCCCGGTCGCTAACGCCATTGTGGATATCTGGCACGCCAACACGCTGGGGAACTATTCGTTCTTCGACCAGAGCCAGAGTGAATATAACCTGCGTCGCCGCATTCGTACCGGTGCCGATGGCCGCTACAGCGTGCGCAGTATTATGCCTTCCGGATACGGCTGCCCGCCGGATGGCCCAACCCAGAAGCTGCTTGACCAGCTGGGTCGCCACGGCAACCGTCCGGCACATATTCACTTCTTCGTCTCCGCACCGGGCCATAAGCACTTAACCAGCCAGATTAACCTTAATGGCGATAAGTACCTGTGGGACGATTTTGCTTTCGCCACTCGCGACGGTCTGATCGCCGACCCGGTTAAAATTACCGACCGCGAACTGATTTCTCAGCGTAAGCTCGACGGCGAACACACCGAAGTTCGCTTCGACTTTACCTTGTGCACGGCCCAGAGCGCCGAAGAAGAACAGCGTATTTCCCGCCTGCGCGCGCAAGAGTAATGACCGGCGCACCGCCTGGACACTGCGTCCGGGCCGGTGAGCCTTGCTATCGCCCGGCCGGAGTCGTGCGGCCGGGGATATTCCCGAATTCGTTATTCTCTCTGATTTCATTGATTCCTGAATTCTGCAGGAGGGCTAAGCTCATGCAAAAAACACTCTCGCTATTAAAAGATAAAATCAGTAATGCATTAATTGTCGATCGCCAAAAACATATTTACCGCTGCCATCGTTCAATCTTTACCGATGCTCAGTTATTCGATTTTGAGATTAAGCATATATTTGAAGGGAACTGGGTGTTCCTCGCTCATGAAAGCCAGATTCCTGAACCCGGCGATTATTTCACTCTGACGCTGGGACGCCAGCCGGTTATTATTACCCGCGATAAAAAGAATGAATTACATGCGTTAATTAACAGCTGCGCCCATCGCGGCGCGATGTTATGCCGGCGTAAGACCGGGAATAAAAACTCGTTCACCTGTCCGTTCCACGGCTGGACCTTTGGCAACAATGGAAAATTGCTGAAAGCCAAAGATGAAAGCACCGGCGGATATCCGCAGACCTTCAAGCATGAAGGATCGCACGACCTGAAAAAGCTGCCGCGCTTTCAGTCTTATCGCGGGTTTTTATTCGGCAGCCTCAGTGAAGACGTACAGCCGCTGGAAGCCTATCTCGGCGAAACCTGCAAAATTATCGATCTGATGGTCGATCAGGCGCCGCAAGGGCTGGAAGTGCTAAAAGGCTCCTCCAGCTATGTCTACGAGGGTAACTGGAAGCTGGGTGCAGAAAACGGCGCCGATGGCTATCACGTCAGCGTGGTGCACTGGAACTATGCCTCCACGATGTCGCGCCGTAATTATGAAGCGGAGGGGACGCATTCCGTCGATGCCAACGGCTGGTCGAAAAGCCTCGGTGGCGGCTACGGATTTGAGAACGGCCATATGCTGCTGTGGACCCGGGCGCTGAACCCGGAAGTCCGCCCGGTCTATGCCCATCAGGACTGTTTACAAGCCGAGTTTGGCGAGCTGCGTGCCGACCAGATGGTCAACGAAACGCGCAATCTTTGCCTCTATCCGAACGTCTATTTGATGGACCAGTTCTCCACGCAGATCCGCGTTATTCGTCCCATCGCGGTAGACAAAACCGAAGTCACTATCTGGTGCTTCGCCCCAAAAGGTGAACCGGACCAGGCCCGCGCGTTACGCATCCGCCAGTACGAGGATTTCTTTAACGTGAGCGGCATGGGGACGCCGGACGACCTCGAAGAGTTCAGCGCCTGCCAGCGCGGTTATCTTGGCGAGAGCCTGGCGTGGAGCGATCTCAGTCGCGGTGCGCTGCACTGGGTCGATGGCCCGGATGAACACGCCCGGCATGCCGGATTCACTCCGTTGCTCAGTGGGGTGAAATCGGAAGATGAAGCGCTGTACATCGCCCATCACCATCACTGGCAAAACGTGATGCTGGCGGCGCTGGAAAAAGAGCAGCAGCGCTATGAACAGTCGATTACTCAACGTGTGGAGGTGGTGTAATGCTGACGCTTGAACAGGTTCGCCAGTTTCTCTATTACGAAGCCCGCCTGCTGGACGACCGGCAGTGGGATGAGTGGCTGACGTGCTACAGCCCGAAAGTGGTCTTCTGGATGCCGGCATGGGGGGATGACGACAAGCTGACCCGCGATCCGCAGCGCGAAATTTCCCTGATTTATTACCCCAACCGCGACGGGCTTGAAGACCGCGTTTACCGCATTAAAACGGAACGCTCCGGCGCCAGTACGCCAGAGCCACGCACCACCCACATGATTAGCAACGTTGAACTGCTCGGCGAGAACGAGCAGGGCATGGAGGTGCGCTACAACTGGGTGACCTACAGCCACCGCTACCAGCATACCGATGCCTATTTTGGCTCAACCTGCTGCACCCTGGCGGCAGGCGACGGCAAACCGCAGATCCTGCGTAAAACGGTACGCCTGAACAACGATTACATCCGTCAGGTGATCGACGTTTACCATATTTAAGAGGTGGTTATGTTTACAATCGCACTCAACTTTGAGGATGGCATTACCCGTTTCATCCACTGCAATGCGGGTGAAAAGGTGCTGGATGCCGCCTACCGACAGAAGGTTAACCTGCCGATGGATTGCTCAGACGGCGTTTGCGGCACCTGCAAGTGCCACTGCGCCAGCGGCGAATACGGCATGGGGGAAGACTATCTGGAGGAGGCGTTAAACGAAGACGAGGCCAACGACCGCCAGGTGTTGACCTGTCAGATGATCCCGACCAGCGACTGCATTATTGATGTTCCGGTTGCGGCGGCGCAGTGCAAAACCGCTATGACCAACATCGGCGCAGAGGTGATGCAGGTGAGTCTGCTGTCGGATACCGCCATTGAACTGGTGGTGCAGCTTGACGAACCGCTGGCCTTTTTGCCGGGACAATATGTCTCAATTCAGGTTCCGGGTACGCCGCACAGCCGCGCTTATTCATTCAGTTCAAGGGCGGGCGAGCGTGAAGGCCGCTTCCTGATCCGCAATGTACCCGGTGGCATGATGAGCCAGTGGCTGACCCAGCAGGCGCGGCCAGGCGACCGTCTGAGCCTTAGCGGTCCGATGGGTAGCTTCTATCTGCGCAACGGTGAACGTCCTCTGCTGTTGCTGGCGGGCGGTACCGGACTGGCGCCGCTGCTGTCGATGCTGCATACCCTGGCGGCGCAGGGGAATACCCGCCCGATTACCCTGCTGTATGGCGTGACCCGCGATTGTGACCTGGTAAAAACCGAGGCGCTGGATGCCTTTGTCGGACAGCTTTCCGGCTACCGGTGGTTGCCGGTGGTAGCCGATGAGCACAGCGTCTGCCCGCAACGCGGGTTTGTCACCGACCATCTTGAGGAGGCGATCCTTAACGACGGTGATGTGGATATCTATCTGTGCGGCCCGCCGCCAATGGTCAATGCGGTTGCCGGAGCGTTACGGGAACGCGGGATTAGCCCGGCCGGTTTCTGGTACGAGAAATTTAACGCCAGCCAGAGTGCGGCGGCATAAGGAGCGGGAATGCGTTTTCAACATAAAGTGGTGGCGATTACCGGCGCAGCCCAGGGTATTGGCCGCCAGACCGCCGAGCAGGCCGCCCGCGAAGGGGCAAGGTTGTTGCTGATCGATCGTTCTGGCTATGTCCATGAGCTGGCTGCCACACTGACACAGCAGGGCAGCGAGGTGCTGGCCCTTGAGGCGGACCTTGAGGCGTGGGAGAGCACCGAGCAGGCCTTTGCCGCCGGGGTCGCCCATTTTGGTCGCCTCGACGTGGTTATCAATAATATCGGCGGAACTATCTGGGCGCGCCCGTTTGCCGAATACCAGCCGGATCAAATTGAAAAAGAGATCCGTCGTTCGCTGTTCCCCACGCTGTGGGGCTGCCGGGCGGCGCTGCCGTGGATGCTGAAACAGGGCAAAGGGAGCATCGTCAACGTCTCTTCCGTCGCCACGGCGGGGGTGAACCGGGTGCCTTACTCTGCGGCAAAAGGGGGCGTCAATGCGCTGACCCGTTCGATAGCGATGGAGTACAGCGGCAGCGGGATTCGCATCAACGCCGTGGCGCCGGGGGGCACCGAGGCACCGACGCGCTTAACCCCGCGTAACCACGAAACGCCCACGGCGCAAGAGCAGACGTGGTATCAGCAGGTTGTCGATCAAACCGTAGAGAGCAGCCTGATGCATCGTTACGGGACGCTGGCGGAACAGGCCAACGCTATCCTGTTTCTCGCCAGCGATGAGGCAAGCTATATCACCGGCGTCACGCTGCCGGTCGCCGGTGGCGACCTCGGCTAACGCCGGGTGGCATACCAGCAAAGCAGGGAGCCGGCGCACACCATGCCGGCTCCCAGCCAGAATGACCAGGAGAGCACCGCACTTAACAGCACCGCCGCCAGTGCGGAAGAGAGCACCGGCGTGAAATACGAGGCCGCGGCCAGCAAGCTGACGTTACCGTGCAGAATACCGACGTTCCAGGCCGCATAGCCGAATCCCAACGCCACCGCGCACATCACCAGTTTAATCACCACCGGCCAGCTGAAGATCATTGGCGGTTGTTCGCTCAGCATAAACTTTAGCCAGAGAGTCAGGGCGGTTAATAACACAAACAGCGTGATGCCGTTTTTTCCCTGTGCATATTTAGCGGTGACCGTGCAGTAGGTTGCCCAGATAAACGCGCCGACAAAGGCCAGAATATAGCTCAGGGGGCTGGAGATCACGTTCCGGGTAATTTCAGCGATATTCAGACCATGCTCACCGCCTAATACCCAGGTGACGCCGAGAAGGGCGAGAAATAATCCAGGAATAACCAGCCAGCTGGTTTTTTGGCCGTTAAAGAGGATGGCAAAGAGAATCGTCAGACTGGGCCAGAGATAATTGACCATACCGACTTCAATCGCCTGCTGGCGGCTGGCGGCAAAGCCCAGCGACAGCGCCAGACAAATTTCATAACAAACAAACAGCAGGCTGCCGGCCAGCAGATAGGCGCGTGGCATTTGCCGCAGGCGGGGAAAGCCAACGGTCACCAGCAGCAGTACACCGCTCAGCGTATAGATCATCGCCGCGCCGCCGACCGGACCTAGCCCTTCGCTGACTCCGCGGATTAAACCGACCATCGTACTCCACAACACAATAGCGATCAGACCGGTCAACGTTGCTTTTTTCTTTTCCATGTCAAACCTGACACCGATATTTATCAAGAGTCGATTTATAACATTTTTTTATTCTTTCTGGCCCCTATTTTCCACCGTACTTAATACAAAGGGAGTAATGAAACCCGGTGACGGTGACTATTAAGGGGGCGTCGGTTTTCGACATTGATTTGACGCAAAAAATTCAGGGACTTTGCTGTTAGTTTGCCTCGCGATGAACAAGCATCCTGCATGGAGAAAACCAATGGACGTCAGCCGCAGAAAGTTTTTTAAAATCTGCGCAGGCGGTATGGCCGGAACAACCGCTGCTGCACTGGGTTTCGCACCCAAAATGGCACTGGCTCAGGCACGCAATTACAAATTATTGCGCGCTAAAGAGATCCGCAACACCTGCACATACTGCTCCGTAGGCTGCGGGCTATTAATGTATAGCCTGGGCGACGGCGCGAAGAACGCGAAAGAAGCTATTTATCATATCGAAGGGGATCCGGATCATCCGGTCAGCCGGGGGGCGCTGTGCCCGAAAGGGGCCGGACTGCTGGATTATGTTCACAGTGAGAACCGCCTGCGTTACCCGGAATATCGTGCGCCAGGGTCCGATAAATGGCAGCGCATCTCCTGGGACGATGCCTTCAATCGTATCGCCAGACTGATGAAAGCCGACCGTGATGCTCATTTTATTGAAAAAAACGAGCAGGGCATTACGGTTAACCGCTGGCTATCAACCGGGATGCTGTGCGCCTCTGCGGCGAGTAATGAAACCGGCATGTTGACGCAGAAGTTTGTGCGTTCGCTTGGCATGCTGGCGGTGGATAACCAGGCGCGCGTCTGACACGGACCAACGGTAGCAAGTCTTGCTCCAACATTTGGTCGCGGTGCGATGACCAACCACTGGGTTGATATCAAAAACGCTAACGTCGTGGTGGTGATGGGCGGCAACGCTGCTGAAGCCCATCCGGTGGGATTCCGCTGGGCGATGGAAGCGAAGAACAATAACGATGCCACGCTTATCGTCGTCGATCCGCGCTTTACGCGCACGGCTTCGGTCGCCGATATCTATGCGCCGATTCGTTCTGGTACCGACATTACCTTCCTGTCGGGGGTACTGCTGTACCTGATTCAAAACAACAAAATCAATGCCGAATACGTGAAGCATTACACCAACGCCAACCTGCTGGTGCGCGATGATTTTGCCTTCGACGACGGCTTGTTTAGCGGTTATGACGCTGAAAAACGGCAGTACGATAAATCCTCGTGGAACTATCAGTTCGACGAAAATGGCTATGCCATGCGCGATGAGACGCTGCAACACCCGCGCTGCGTGTGGAACCTGCTCAAGCAGCACGTTTCCCGCTACACGCCGGACGTGGTGGAGAATATCTGCGGGACGCCGAAAGCCGATTTCCTGAAAGTGTGTGAAGTACTGGCCTCCACCAGTGCCGCGGACAGAACCACCACGTTCCTGTATGCGCTGGGCTGGACGCAACATACCGTTGGGGCGCAGAACATCCGCACCATGGCAATGATCCAACTGCTGCTGGGCAACATGGGGATGGCCGGCGGCGGTGTTAACGCGTTGCGAGGGCACTCCAACATTCAGGGCTTAACCGATCTTGGCCTGCTGTCGACCAGCCTGCCGGGCTACCTCACGCTGCCGTCTGAAAAGCAGACCTGTCTGCATACCTGGCTGGCGGCAAATACGCCAAAAGCCACGCTCGCCGATCAGGTGAACTACTGGAGCAACTATCCGAAGTTTGCGGTCAGCCTGATGAAGGCCTTCTACGGCGATGCGGCGCAGAAAGAGAACGACTGGGGCTTTGACTGGCTGCCAAAATGGGACCAGGCCTATGACGTTATCAAATATTTCAACATGATGGATAAGGGCGAGGTCACAGGCTATATCTGCCAGGGCTTTAACCCGGTGGCCTCCTTCCCGGACAAAAACAAGGTCGTGCGTAGCCTGAGCAAGCTGAAGTACATGGTGGTTATCGATCCGCTGGTGACCGAAACCGCTAACTTCTGGCAAAACCATGGCGAGATGAATGAGGTTGATCCGGCGTCGATTCAAACTGAAGTCTTCCGCCTGCCGTCCACCTGCTTTGCGGAAGAGGACGGGTCGATTGCCAACTCCGGGCGCTGGCTTCAGTGGCACTGGAAAGGCCAGGACGCGCCGGGCGAAGCGCGTAATGACGGTGAGATTCTGGCCGGGATCTACCACCGACTGCGCGAAATGTACCGTCGTGAAGGCGGAAAAGGCGCTGAACCGCTGTTGAAAATGAGCTGGAACTACAAGCAACCGGACCATCCGGAGTCGGAAGAGGTGGCGAAAGAGAACAACGGCTATGCGCTGGACGATCTCTATGACAGCAACGGTGTGCTGCTGGCGAAAAAAGGCCAGCTGTTGAACAGCTTTGCGCTGCTGCGCGACGACGGCACCACGGCATCGTCCTGCTGGATCTACGCCGGAAGCTGGACCGAGCAGGGTAACCAGATGGCTAACCGCGATAACGCCGACCCGTCAGGCCTGGGCAATACGCTGGGCTGGGCCTGGGCGTGGCCGCTGAACCGCCGCGTGCTCTATAACCGCGCCTCGGCGGATATCAACGGCAAACCGTGGGATCCACAACGGATGCTGATCCAGTGGAACGGCAGTAAGTGGACGGGGAATGATATTCCTGACTTCAATACCGCCGCGCCGGGCAGCAACACCGGGCCGTTTATCATGCAGCCGGAAGGGCTGGGGCGCCTGTTTGCCCTCGATAAGCTGGCCGAGGGGCCGTTCCCGGAACACTACGAGCCAATGGAGACGCCGCTGGGAACCAACCCGCTGCACCCGAATGTGATCTCCAGTCCGGTGGTGCGCCTGTATGAAGACGATGCGTTGCGGCTGGGCAAGAAAGATAAGTTCCCGTACGTCGGGACCACCTATCGTCTGACCGAGCATTTTCACACCTGGACCAAGCATGCGCGGCTTAATGCCATCGCTCAGCCGCAGCAGTTTGTGGAAATCAGCGAGGGCCTGGCGCAGGCGAAAGGCATTGCCAACGGCGACCGGGTCACGGTGAGCAGCCAGCGCGGCTTTATTCGCGCGGTGGCGGTAGTCACCCGCCGCCTGCGGACTCTCAACGTTCACGGTCAGCAGGTGGAGACCGTCGGGATCCCGCTGCACTGGGGCTTTGAAGGGGTGGCGCAGAAGGGCTATATCGCCAACACCCTGACGCCAAATGTCGGCGATGCCAACTCGCAAACGCCGGAGTACAAAGCGTTTCTGGTCAACATCGAGAAAGCGTAAGGAGCGATTCAATGGCAATGGAAACACAAGACATTATTAAACGCTCCGCAACCAATCCAATCACGCCCGCGCCGCGCGCGCGGGACTACAAAGCGGAAGTGGCCAAGCTGATTGATGTCTCCTCCTGCGTGGGCTGCAAAGCCTGCCAGGTGGCCTGTTCAGAGTGGAACGATATCCGTGATGAGGTAGGGCATTGCGTCGGAGTCTACGATAATCCGGCGGACCTGAGCGCAAAATCCTGGACGGTGATGCGCTTTAGCGAAACCGAACAGAACGGCAGGCTGGAGTGGCTGATCCGCAAAGACGGCTGTATGCACTGTGAGGAACCTGGCTGCCTGAAAGCCTGCCCCTCGGCGGGAGCGATTATTCAGTACGCGAACGGTATCGTCGATTTTCAGCAGGAAAACTGCATCGGCTGCGGCTACTGCATTGCCGGGTGTCCGTTTAATATCCCGCGCCTCAATAAAGAGGACAACCGGGTCTATAAATGTACCCTCTGCGTGGATCGCGTCAGCGTCGGCCAGGAACCGGCCTGTGTGAAAACCTGCCCGACCGGTGCCATTCATTTCGGTACCAAGAAGGAGATGCTGGAAGTGGCGCAGGAGCGGGTCAACAAGCTGAAAGCGCGCGGCTACTCCCAGGCCGGAGTGTATAACCCGCAGGGCGTTGGCGGTACTCACGTGATGTACGTGCTGCATCACCTTGACCAGCCGGAGCTGTACCACAATTTGCCGAAAAACCCGCAGATTGATACCAGCATAAATCTGTGGAAAGGGGCCCTTAAACCGCTGTCGGCGGCCGGGTTTATTGCCACCTTTGCCGGGTTGATTTATCACTACATTGGCATCGGGCCGAACAAGGAAGTGGATGATGACGAGGAGGAGCATGATGAATAAATCGAAAATGATTGTGCGCACAAAGTTTATCGATCGCGCCTGTCACTGGACGGTGGTTATCTGCTTCTTTCTGGTGGCGCTCTCCGGGATCTCGTTCTTTTTCCCGACGTTGCAGTGGCTGACGGAAACCTTTGGGACACCGCAGATGGGGCGCATTTTGCATCCCTTCTTCGGCGTGGCTATCTTCGTCGCCCTGATGTTCATGTTTGTCCGTTTTGTCCAGCATAACATTCCGGACAAGCAGGACATCCCGTGGCTGAAGGGGATTGTCGAAGTGCTGAAGGGCAATGAACATAAGGTGGCCCGCGTCGGCAAATATAACGCCGGGCAGAAGATGATGTTCTGGACCATCATGAGCATGATTTTCGTGCTACTGGTGACCGGGGTGATTATCTGGCGTCCCTGGTTTGCGCCCTTTTTCCCGATCCAGGTTATTCGCTACAGCCTGCTGATTCATGCCACCTCGGCGATTATTTTGATTCACGTCATTCTTATCCATATGTATATGGCGTTCTGGGTCAAAGGGTCGATTAAGGGCATGGTTGAAGGGAAAGTGAGCCGCCGCTGGGCGAAGAAGCACCATCCGCGCTGGTACCGTGAGGTTGAGCGTCTGGAAGCGAAAAAGGAGAGTGAGGAAGGCATCATATCTCGCCGTTCCTGACCGGATCATGGCGCGACCGGGTCGCGCCATGTGCTTTCAGCTTTCGCCGCGCAGGACTTCCAGCCCGACGCGCTGGCCGTAAGAGAGCTCCAGCGTATTGCCATCCGGGTCGCGGAAAAACACGTAATAGCCTACCGGCTCGCCGAGCTGCTCCGGGGCTTTTCTCAGGACACCTTCCCGCTGCGCCATCGCGGTTTTGGCGTCAATGTCTTCTTTTGTCGCACAGGCCACGCCTAAGTGGCCAAACGGCCCCAGCGGGGTATCGGTTTGTTCATCCGCCTGCACCAGCACCAGGGCGAATGGCCGGGTTCGATCGCTCAACCACGCCACGTGGCGAGCCGAGGGCAGGCCCGGCGAACGCTGGTGAATCACCTGCATGGCGGTGTAACGGGTATAAAAATCGATGCTCTTGTCCAGATCCCGCACCGTAAAGGCGACGTGGGTAAAACCGCTGTCAATCTCATGCATATCATGTCCTTATCGTCGTTTGCACTGATAGGTGTTAAGCGTAAGACCTAAAGCTAACTTGAGGTAAACAGCGGGTTTGTCGATTTGAGCTCACCAGAAAAGGGGGGGATGGCCTTTCCTGCCGCGATAGACGAGCTCAATGCGGGAAAGGCGGGCTCCTGGTCAGAAACGTTCGGCAATAAAACGGAAGGGATAATCGGCCGTTTTGACTTTGCCAATTTTTCGTTTGGGTAATTTTACCGGTTCGGAATCGATACTTTTATACGGGATCTGCGACAGCAGATGGGTAATAATATTCAGCCGTACCCGCTTCTTCTCTTCCGAACGTGCTACAAACCACGGCGCCCATGAAGTGTCGGTGGCGGCAAACATCGAATCCCTGGCCTGGGTATATTCATCCCAGCGGTTAAACGACTTGATATCCATCGGCGACAGCTTCCAGATTTTACGCCCGTCATCAATTCGGTCGCGGAGCCGGCGCTCCTGTTCTTCCGGCGTCACCTCCAGCCAGTACTTAAGCAGAATGATGCCTGACTCCACCATCGAGCGTTCTACCAGCGGCGCCCCCTGGAGAAATTTATCGACTTCATCGGCGGTGCAAAATCCCATAACCCGTTCAACGCCTGCCCGGTTATACCAGCTGCGGTCGAAAATCACGATTTCACCGGCGGCCGGGAGATGCGGGATGTAGCGCTGGAAATAAAGCTGGGTCTTTTCTTTGTCGGTGGGGGCCGGCAGGGCAATCACCCGGAATACGCGCGGGCTGACCCGCTCGGTGATCGCCTTGATGGTGCCGCCTTTCCCGGCGCCGTCGCGGCCTTCGAACACAATACAGACCTTCAGTCCCTGACTGACCACCCACTGCTGAAGCTTAACCAGCTCAACGTGAAGTTTACGCAGCGCCTTTTCATACTCTTTATCGCCCAGCGGTTTCATTTTTGTTGAACCCGCTACGCCCTTGGTCTTTTTGTTGTTTCCCATGGCTATCGCTCCGTTATAAGAGGGGAAATGGGGCTTGTGTACCGTAAAGTGTAATCACCCCGGGAAATAGTGGCGGAAATTATGATATTTCCGCGCCTTAGCCCACGAAGTCTGCGAGGCGTGACGGTTGCAGGGTGAATAAAAACTTATCCAGAAATGGACAAGTTTTTACTGTTTATTCAGCCGATGAGCGCCTACCTTGTGCTGACTCTTTACCTCAGACCGTCAGGTCTGGCTCCTGAGTATCGCCCGTGCCGCGGGCATGAACGCTCTCGGGAGCGAATTAAAAAGGAATTGACTGATGAAAACAGTAAACGGGATAGCCATTCTTCTGGGTTGTACGCTGGCCTTTTCCGCCAGCGCGATGGATAAAACGGCCGGTGGCGCCGTGGCGGGGGCCGCCGTAGGGGCGTTAACCGGCAAAAGCGTGCGCTCCACGGTACAAGGCGCGGTGGTTGGCGGCGGCGTCGGCGCGATGACCGAGCACGGTGATAAAGGGAAGGCCGCACGTACCGGCGGGGCGGTTGGCGCTGCGGTCGGCGCGGGGACCGCCGCCGTAACCGGCAACAGCGTGCTTAAAGGTGCGGCGCTGGGCGCAGGCGCGGGCGGCATGATCGGCAAAGCGACCGACTAATATTTCCAGCCGTATTGCTCCGCGATACGGCTTCCTTCAGTTATGCATCGCGTAGTCTTCCTCTCTTCTCATCTACGTTATTTCTCTAAACCCTCTCTCTCATTGCATGGCTCACATGAATGGATTGCGCTATTTTATGGACAAACGGGTCAGCGGGCGTTTTTGTCTGGTTTGCCGATCCTGAATGGTCAATAATGCCGGCCGAAAATCCAAAAAACGTGATTAACTCAATGAAAAAGACGATTTTTTCGCTCGCCCTGGGGACGTTCGGCCTGGGCATGGCGGAATTTGGCATTATGGGCGTACTGCCGGAAATTGCGCACGATGTCGGGATCTCCATTCCGGTCGCCGGTAACATGATTGCCTGGTACGCCTTTGGCGTAGTGATTGGCGCTCCGGTGATGGCGCTGTTTTCCAGCCGCTTTTCATTAAAATCGGTCATGCTGTTTCTCGCCGCGCTTTGTATTGTCGGGAATACGCTTTTTACCTTTTCTTCCAGCTATTTCATGTTGGCCCTGGGTCGCCTGGTCTCCGGTTTCCCCCACGGCGCCTTTTTTGGCGTCGGAGCCATTATTTTGTCGAAGGTGGCGCCGCCGGGCAAAGTCACCGCGGCGGTTGCGGGGATGATTGCCGGCATGACGGTGGCTAACCTTATCGGCGTCCCCGCCGGGACCTGGCTTGGGCATCAGTTCAGCTGGCGCTATACCTTTCTGGGCATCGCGATATTCAATGTTGCGGTCCTGATGTCGATTCTCTGGTGGGTTCCGACGGTCTTTGATAAATCGACAACCCGGCTGCGCGAACAATTCCACTTTTTGGCCTCGCCCGCGCCGTGGCTTATTTTCGCCGCTACCCTGTTTGGCAACGCCGGGGTGTTTACGTGGTTCAGCTATATCAAACCGTTTATGATCAATGTCTCCGGATTTTCCGAAAGCGCGATGATCGCCATTATGATGTTGGTCGGGCTGGGAATGGTCATCGGTAATCTGCTGAGTGGAAAAATCTCCGGTCGCTACAGTCCGCTGCGCATTGCGGCGACCACCGATGGTGCCATTGTGGTGGTGATGTTACTGATATTTCTCTTTGGCGATCATAAAACGGCGTCGCTGATGCTGGCGTTTATCTGCTGTGCCGGGCTATTTGCCCTGGCGGCGCCGCTGCAAATTCTGCTGCTGCAAAATGCGCGAGGCGGCGAAATGCTGGGGGCGGCCGGTGGGCAGATAGCCTTTAACCTCGGCAGCGCCATTGGCGCATTCTGCGGTGGAATGATGATCACCTCAGGCTTCGGCTGGAATTCGATTGCGCTTCCGGCGGCGCTGCTCTCCTTCCTGGCGATGACAGCCCTGTTGATTTACGCCCGCGACCAGCGGAGCCGCATAGCGGCGGGCGTAGCGGACTAACGAGTCTCCCACGGTTCGCCGAGGGTCAACATCAGCCGGTTAGCCCATGCGAAAAAGGCAGCCGATTGCAGCAGATCGAGCTGGGCGAGGGTGTCCAGCCCGTGCTGCTCCAGTTCCTGGAGATGTGCGCTACTCAGGGCCGGCGGGGTGACGGAAAGGGCGGCGGCGAAATCAATTTCCGCCCGCCAGCGCGGCGACTGACCGTCGCTCAACTTTTCTCCCGGCGTGACCGCCAGCAGCGTTTCTACCGCAATCTCATCTTTTGCCAGCTGTGCTGCTTTGCGGGCATGTACCGATGCGCAATAAATACAGCCGTTAACCTTACTGGCCACCGTGGCGGCCAGCTCTCGTTCAGCGCGCGGCAGGCCGCCAGGCGTGTAGAAGATGCCTTTATCGGTCAGCGTACGCTGTTCCAGCACCGGCTGATTGCGCGCCAGCAGACGAAAATAGGGGGAATCCGTATGCCCAAACCTCGCCAGAATCGCCTGTTCGGCGTCGGTGAATGCTTCCAGCGGCTTGGCGGCGAGCCAGGGTTCCCAGTTCAGCTCCTCACGGGTGAAATGCACCGGGGCCGGTTTGCCGCTCGCCGTTTGCGGCGTGGTGTGCCAGAACCCAGCGGCTACCGGGGTATCGGCGCTGGCATACGATTTTCCGTTCAGTAGCCGCAGGCCGTTAAGCAGACGGCTCTGGAAGCTGACGAACGCAATCAGCTGGGCGAGGGTGACTATCCCGCGCGGGCTCCAGCCTGCACGGGTGAGCGCCTGCAGCGCCGAAGGGGTGGCCTCCACCGGGGTGAACGTTAACAGGCGGGCAAACGCCAGCGCCGGGGTCAGCCGCGGTGAAGTCGGGTCGGCGAGACCGAAACCGGCATAGTGGGCTGCCAGCGCATCAGCCTGATGCAGCTTCGCCACTTTCGCGGCGATGGCAAAACGCTCATCTGGCGGGAAGTCCTCATCCTGCTGGCTGAACAGCACTTCATAGCTGCCCTGCGCGTGACGGGTTGCCGCTTCGCGTACGGCCCGGGCCGCCGCTAACGGGGAATCCGGGGAAATCTCGGCCAGCTCTGTCAAAATATCCTGACGCAATGTCATGGTGACTCCTTACCTTAGTGGCGGGGCAATATATTGAGCAATCAGCTCAAGGGAACGCAGCGTGTCACGGTGCGATGGTTCGACGGAGTGCACCTGGAACGAAATATCGGTCACGCGGGCCAGGACGCTGTCCCGCGCCAGTGATGCCAGCACATGTTCGACATCGCCAACGTGGGCATCCAGCTGCGACATATGATCAGTGACGGTGTCACCGATAATTTCATGGCCGGCGGTGCGATGAGCCGCCGCCTGCTGGCGTAATCCCGACGCGGCGACCTGCAGAGCATATTCCTGACTGTCGGCAAGAAACGCGGTGCGCGAGGCAAGGATCCTTGGGGCGACGCCGGCGGGCAGTGCCGCGAGGTAGGCATCGATAATCGGATTCTGGATAGCATCCAGCGGCAGGCCGGGCTGCCCGTGCGGGCGCGGCTGCGTTCGGGAGAGCATTAAACCGTGCCCGGCCTGGCCGGCGCGAACGGCGCCCTCTATCGAAAAGGTCGCTATCCATATTCGTTCGGCCAGTTGCGGTGCCGGTGGGTAGAGATGATTGTCGGGATGGGCCAGTGAATCACCGCGCCAGGCGCTCTGGATCAGATGCAGATTATCGGCAAACGCGGCTCCCCGCTGCTCGCTGGTTAAGCCAAACGGCAGAAAAGAGGTTGGCGTACCGCCAGAGCCGAAGCCAACTTCAAGGCGCCCGTCAGCCAGTAAATCCAGCACCGCCGCATCTTCGGCAACCCGCAGCGCGTTCTCCATCGGCAGCGTGATAATGGCGGTGCCGAGACGAATATGTTCGGTGTGTGCTGCAACATGGGCGAGAAAGACCAGCGGCGAAGGCAGGCCACCTTCACGCTCGTGGAAGTGATGCTGTGCAATCCACGCGCTGTCAAAGCCCAGGCGTTCAGCGTGGCGAATTTGTTCGGTGGCCAGCCGATAGCGCTCTTGCGGGGCGACGTTGTCCAGTAGGCGGGTAAAAAAGCCCAGGCGTTTACGCGTCATGCGATCTCCTTGCTCAGGGTGGATACGTGAGGAATGGCGGCGATAAGCTCGCGGGTATAGTCGTGCTGCGGTTGAGTAAACAGGCGGCTGACCTCGCCGTACTCGACCACCTCACCGGCGCGCAGGACCGTGACGCTGTGGGCGATGCGGCGCACCGTCGCCAGGTCGTGGGTGATAAACAGATAGCTGAGCCCAAGCTGCTGTTGCAGCTGCTGAAGCAGGGCGAGTATCTGCGCCTGAACGGTGACATCCAGCGCGGAAGTAGCTTCATCGAGGACCAGAATCGTCGGCTCCAGCACCAGCGCGCGCGCAATGGCTACCCGCTGTCGTTGGCCGCCGGAAAGTTCGCGGGCGGTCCGCGTCAGTAGCTCCGGGACCAGGGCGACCCTCGCGGCGACTGCCTCGACGCGGGCGCGGCGTATGGCCGGACTCAACGGTTCGAAATTTTTCAGCGGCTCCTCGATAATCTCAAATAGCGTCTGGCGCGGGTCGAGGGAGGCGAACGGATTCTGATAGACGAACTGAATTTTACGCCGCAGCTGACGCTGCGCCTCGCGGCTTAAATGACCAGCGTCGATCCCGTCAATGGCGATATGGCCGCTATCGGCATGTTCAAAACCCAGCAGGATCCGCGCCAGGGTGGTTTTTCCCGAACCGGATTCGCCAACCAGCGCATGAGTCGTGCCGCGTTTCACTTCAAAACTGACAGCGTCCAGCGCCTGCAGCTGCGCGTCCCCCAGCGCAAAGCGTTTGCTGATATCGGCCACGCGAATGGCGGGAGTCGCATGATGCTGGCGGCGTTTCGCCTCAAGCGTTAGCTGGCTTCCCGACAGGTCGTTTAACAGCTGGCGAGTGTAGGCATGCTGCGGCGTGCGCACGACATCCGCCGTCAGGCCTTGTTCCTGAATTTCCCCGTGGCGAAAGACCAGTAGCCTGTCGGCGCGCTGGGCGGCCAGCGCCAGGTCGTGGGTAACAAACAGCACCGCGGTCCCGGACTCCCGGCGTAGCGTATCGAGCAGGTCGAGGATGCGTTTTTGTACGGTGACATCGAGGGCGCTGGTCGGCTCGTCGGCAATAATCAAATCCGGTTTCAGGGCGATGGCGATGGCGATTAATACCCGCTGTTTCATGCCGCCGGAGAGCTGATGCGGATACTGATTAATGCGCTGCTCGGGATGGCTGAGACCGACTTTACTCAACAGGGCCAGAACCTGCTGCTTGCGCTCGACGGCGCTGGTTTTCTGATGCAGACGCAGAATTTCGCCGACCTGAGCGCCTATCGTCTGCACCGGGTTCAGGGCGTTACCCGGGTCCTGCGGGATCAGACTGATGCGTGCGCCGCGCAGGCTATCAAGACGTTTCCCGGACCAGCGGCTGATATCCTCGCCGTTAATGTCAATTCGCCCGCTATCGCGTCGGGCGTTGTCTGCCAGCAGGCCAATAATAGCCTGCGCGGTGGTTGTTTTACCGGAGCCGGATTCGCCGACAAACGCCAGCATTTCCCCGCGTTTCAGAGTGAAGCTGACGTTATGCACGACTTCCTGCCAGCGGTGGCGGGAGCGGTAGCTGATACGCAGATTTTCCACGCGTAATACGTTCATGAGCGGTCTCCGCTAAATTGACGGCTGATGCGGTTTGCCGCCAGCACGACGGCGATCACCGCAACGCCGGGAAAGGTCGTCAGCCACCAGGCGGTTGAAAGATAATTGCGTCCTTCGGCAATCAGCAGGCCCCACTCAGGCACCGGCGGCGGCGTGCCGTAACCGAGAAAGCTCAGCGTGGAGAGGGCGAGAATCGCCTGGCCAAACTGCAGCGTGGCGAAGGCCAGCACGGCGGTGAGTGAGTTGGGTAAAATATGCCGCCAGAAGACGGCGAAGAAGGTGCCGCCGCTGCCGAAGGCCGCTTCGACGTAATCGCTGTGGCGCACGCGGACCACTTCCGCTCGGGCCAGACGGGCAAAACTGGCAATGGCGGCGACGCCGACGGCAACCGCGGCGTTAACGGTGCCGAACCCGAGCAGGATGATCACCGTCAATGACAGCAGCAGCGACGGGATCGCCAGCAGAACGTCGACCAGGCGCATGACCAGCGACTCGACGCGTCCGGCAACGGCGCCGGCCAGGGTGCCGAGGGCGGTACCGACCAGCAGGCCGATGGCGACGGCCGCCAGCGCGGCGGAAAGAGAGTGCACCGCGCCATAGACGATCCGCGTCCACAGGTCGCGCCCCAGCTGATCGGTACCCAGCCAGTGACCCGCCTGCGGTGCCAGACGCTGTGCGCCGGGAATACCTTCAAGCGGGTTATAAGCGCTGAAGATCTGCGGCGCGATCGCCATTAACAGCGCCAGAATCATAATGCCCCAGGCCAGCCACAACCCTGGCTGGAAACGTAGCGGCTGGCGAGCGGGCGCCCGACGGCGGACCGCGGTTGCGTAATCAACGAGGCTCATACCACTCCTCCGGTCAGTGTTTTCAAACGCGGATCGAACAGGGGCATCAGCAGATCCACCAGCAGGTTAATCACCACAAATGCGAGGGCGGAGATCATGACCACCGCCTGCAGCACGGCAATATCCTGGTTGTTGACCGCCTGCTGGGTCAGCTGGCCCAGGCCGCCGCGGCCGAAGACGGTTTCAGTAATCAATGCGCCAGCGATCAGCTCCCCAAGCAGCAGCCCGGCGATATTCAACGCCGGCAGCAGGGCGTTGCCGGTGATGTGGCGCCACAGGACCCCGGTTTCGCTCATCCCTTTGGCGCGGGCTACCGCCACAAACGGCAGGGCGGCCACCTGATCCATGCTGCGCATCAGGATCTGCGCCAGCGGTGCGGAGATGGGCACCGCAACGGCGATAATGGGCAGTATCAACCCCTGTAGCGGGCCGGGGTTGATCACCGGGATCCAGCGTAGCTGGAAGGAAAATAGCTGAATCAGCGCAATACCCAGCCAAAACGTCGGCAGTGAGATAAACAACACCGGCAAAGACTGCAACGTATTACTTAGCCAGCGCAGGCCCGGCAGGCGTGAGGCAAAGGCGAGGCTGAAAGCCAGGGCGATAGCCAGGAGAAATGCCGGGATAGCGAGGCTAAGGGTATCCGGTAGATTGCTGGCCAGCAGCGTACTGACCGCAATACCCGCCTGTAATGAGTAGCCAAAATCCCCCTGCAACATCGCCGCTAAGGTGTGAAAATACTGCTTCCAGAGCGGGCTGTCGGCGCCGTAGGCAATGCGCATTTCGGCGATCTGGGCCGGGCTGAGGCCCAGATCCGGGTTCTGGAACTTGATCAATACCGCATCCCCCGGAAGCACCTGAAGCAGCACGAAGGAGAGGGTAAAGGCCGCCCATAGCACCAGCAAACTCTGGCCCAGACGTTGCAAAAGAGTGTGGCTCATCCCATGCTCCTTAGTGTTTTTCCAGCCAGGCGCCGTAGAACGACGGGCGGCCGACGGCTTCAAAGCTCACGCCTTTCACCCATGTCGCGCCGGCAAAGACCTGCGGCTCTTCAAATATCGGGATCACGTAGGCGTTATCCAGCAGATAACGTTGGGCATCGCCGGTCAGCTGCAGGCGTTTTGGCGTATCGACTTCGGCGGAAATTGCGCTCAGCAGATCGTTAAGCTTGTCGTCGCGAAAGTGTTGGACTTTGTCGCTGGAGCCGCCACGTTGCAGAAGGGCATCGCGGTTGGTCGGGAAGAACATACTTTTCACCACGTCGGGGTCGGCGCGACCCACTTCCGAAACGGTCAGCGGAGTCTTCAGCGGATCGAGGTTATCGAGTACCCGGCTGCCGGCATCGCCCGCTTTTACGCTGAGTGCCGCACCGATCTGTCGCCACTGCTGGGCAATCAACTGAAGCACTTCTTTGTTTTGCGGCTGCGGCAGAGATTCATACACCGTCAGCGCCAGGCGCTGACCCTCTTTCACTCTGATACCGTCGGCAGCGGGTTTCCAGCCGGCTTCATCCAGTAACCGCCGGGCCTTCGCCTGGTCGAAAGTCAGTTTGTCGCTCAGATTCACGTAACCTGCCGCCGTGCTGGCGATGGCCGAAGTGGCCTGCGGGTAGTTGGCGGAGAACAGAGTTTCGACGACCTGTCGGGCGTTAGTGGCGTGCAGTAACGCCTGGCGCACGCGCAGATCGGAAACCAGCGGATTATCGGGACGGAAGCTCAGGCTGTCATTGACGCCGCGGGTGGGGGCGGCATAAATCCTGAAGCCCTGATCGGTGGCCTGTT
Organism: Klebsiella sp. I138; assembly: GCF_051131765.1. NCBI lineage: Bacteria > Pseudomonadati > Pseudomonadota > Gammaproteobacteria > Enterobacterales > Enterobacteriaceae > Klebsiella > Klebsiella sp. I138. The sequence goes on along the minus strand of NZ_CP180447.1, from coordinate 1,453,495 downwards.
TTTCATCATAGGCCTGCACCTGGCGAATAAAACCGGCCTGTCCCGCCAGCAGTGCGCCAATCCGCACGCTGTCTTCCGGCGTGACGATAAAAGTGATCCCATCGAGATTGGCAGGCCCTTGCTGGGCGAGATTTTTGGGCCCCCACTGGTAATCTTTACGGGCGACCAGCGTCAGTTCGCGGCCCGGCTTTTCATCTTTTACCGTAAACGGACCGGAGCCGATAATATTGCGCGCATCGCCGAGTTCGTCGAAATTACGCTGCAATGTGCTGAGGGAAACCAGCCCGGAGCCGATCGTGGCGGTTCCCTGCAGGAAGCCCGGTGACGGCTTTTTGAAGTAGAATTTCACCGTCAGCGGGTTGATGACTTCACTATGGTCGTAGTTGTTGATGACTTCAGAGACCGGCAGACGATGGGCTTTATTACCGAGGCCGTAGGTATCAAAGTTTTTGGCAACCGCGTTAGCATCCAGCGGGGTGCCGTCGGAGAAGGTGACACCGGGGCGCAGGGTGAAGGTATATTCGGTTTTGTCGGCGTTCGTGAGCCAGCTTTCCGCGATCCACGGTTCCACCTCAAGGGTCTTCGGGTTTTGCCAGGTCAGCTTATCGGTTATTTGATTAAGAATGCCACCGTTCGGATAAAACCCCCCGGCCGGCGGATAGAGATTGGTGTGCGGCTGCTGCTCCAGATAAATTAATGTTCCCCCTTTGACCGGTACTTCCGCGGCCCAGGCGGAAAAGGCGCCTGATAAAAAGAGGGCTGCCAACGCGGGCAGGCGAAAACGGCTTTGCATGGTGAATTCCTTTGTTATCTATTGTGTTGCCATCATCGGGCGCGGGTATAAACAAAGGAACCAACGAATTGCGCTAAGCATTTGCGGAAAAGGCATTTGCCGCGTCGGGGGAATATTTTATGAGGGGGAGTCGACGGCGGAGTCAGTGAAAACGGCCTCTCCCGGCGCGGGAGAGGCGCGAGGCTTAGCGGCGGAAATCGATAACCATACGGCCGCGAATTTGCCCTTGTTCCATCTCTTTAAAGATGGCGTTGATATCGCCCAGCGGACGCAACGTCACTTTAGGCACCACTTTCCCTTCGGCTGCGAACTGGAAGGCTTCAGTCAGATCCTGACGGGTACCCACCAGTGAGCCAACGACTTCGATACCGTCCAGCACCAGGCGTGGAATATCGAGGCTCATTGCTTCCGGCGGCAGGCCAACGGCTACAACGCGGCCACCGGCGCGCACGGCGTCAACGGCGGAGTTAAATGCTGCTTTGGCAACGGCCGTGACCACGGCTGCGTGAGCGCCGCCGGTTTTTTCCTGAATCACTTTCGCCGCATCTTCATTGCGGGAATTGATGGTCAGATCTGCGCCCATCTCGGATGCCAGCGCCAGCTGCGCATCGTTAACGTCGATAGCGATGACTTTGGCATTGAACACGTTTTTCGCATACTGCAACGCCAGGTTGCCGAGGCCGCCGAGGCCATAAATGGCAATCCATTGTCCAGGTTTAATGTGCGACACTTTCACCGCTTTATAGGTGGTGACGCCCGCGCAGGTGATGCTGCTGGCGGCAGCGGAATCGAGACCATCCGGTACTTTGACCGCATAGTTAGCGGTGACGATGCACTCTTCAGCCATCCCGCCATCCACGCTGTAACCGGCATTTTTTACCGAGCGACAGAGCGTTTCGTTCCCGCTGTTACAGTAATCACAGTGTCCACAGCCTTCGAAGAACCACGCCACGCTGGCACGGTCGCCCGGTTTCAGGGAGCTGACGCCTGGACCGACCTGTTGCACGACGCCGACGCCTTCATGGCCCAGAATCACGCCGGTTTTATCGCCAAAATCGCCGTTTTTCACGTGCAGGTCGGTATGGCATACGCCACAGCACTCCATTTTCAACAACGCCTCTCCATGTTGCAGGGGGCGCAGTGTTTTTTCCGTCACATCAACCTGGTGATCGTGGGTGACAACGGCTGCCTTCATATCTACTCCTTGAAATTTGAGGAAAAAATAGGGTTATTCACTCGCAAATAATACTCATTAAGGATTAACCCTAACGCGCAGGAATGCAAGTTTGCTAGTGAAATATGTGGTCTGAAGCAGCACGAATAGCGCAAAATTCGAACATTTGTATAAATTTTGGCTGTTAATAATTGTGAAATGAGGGCGTCATATTCCGTTCATTGCTAACGGGCAGGCTTTTACAGGTAAATTTCATATAACAACAGAGTGACACTACAATGCATCTGGTAAAAACTATCCTCGCCGCATCGCTGTTCCTGTCTGCCGCCGCTCAGGCCCAGAATGTACTGGACTTCCCGCAGCCGGAGAACAACCCGGAAGAGTTCTACGCGGTCACCGAAATCCCAACCGGCGGTATCATTAAATATGAAACGGACGCTAAAACCGGATTTATTATAGCCGATCGTTTCCAGTCGATGCCGGTTGCCTACCCGGCTAACTACGGTTCACTGACCCAGTCGCTGGCGGGAGATGGCGATCCGCTGGACGTGGTGTTCTACACCCGCGCGCCGATGGCACCGGGGACGTTGATTAAACTGCGGGCGATTGGCGTGCTGAAGATGATCGATGGCGGCGAAAAAGACGACAAGATTATTGCCGTGCCGGCGAGCAAAATCGACCCGACCTATGATGACGTGAAGAATATTAGCGACCTGCCTAAAATTGAGCAGGAGCGACTGCAGGCCTTTTTCCGCGTCTATAAGCAGCTGCCGGATGGCCGTAAAAAGGTGGAGCTGAACGGCTTTAACGATGCCGCCGCAGCGAAGCAAGAGATCAAACAGGCCTGGGATGCCTGGAAAGAAAAAAATCCGCAGTAATTCACAAGAAGATAAAAACAGGCACCGACCGGTGCCTGTGACTTTTTAGCGCAGAGATGCGCCGTTCCGACCGTTTTTAATCCTGGCAAGGACCCTCTGCTGTGGCATGAAATGCCAGGCGGGAAGGAGGGGCAAATGGCGACCCTGATTGACAGCAATGCCGCCGCAATGGTTGTATTATACAACTATCAATTAGCCTGCATCGACACCATGACTCATCCATCGCTTATTAATGACTCGCTTATTAACGAAATACGCCGCGCCTCCCGTCTGATGGTGCGTGAACTCGGTTTCATGAGTTCCACCCTGGCCGCGACCGACTATTCTCCTTCCGCCGTGCATACGTTGCTGGAAGTGTCCGCGCATGGGGCGATGACAGCCGCGCAGTTGGTTCAGATACTCGGCCTTGAGAAATCGAGCGTCAGTCGTATGTTGTCCCGCCTGCTGGCCGCCGGTGAGCTGCAGGAAAAACCTGACAGCGACGATGCCCGCTTCAAACACCTCGAACTGACGGAACAGGGGCGGGCAACGGTCAGCCGGATTAACGACTACGGGGCGATGCGGGTTGTCGATGCGCTGGCGCATCTCGATGCCGGGCAACAACAACGCGTGGCGCAGGGGCTGGGCGCCTACGCGCAGGCGCTGGCAAAATGCCGCGAAGTACAGATACCGGCAGCGACAAAAAACGTGGCTATTGTGACCGGATACCGGCCCGGTATGATTGGCCGCATCGCACAGATGCACGGCGAATATTATGCCCGGCACCACGGGTTCGGCCATTTCTTTGAAGGGAAGGTTGCCAGCGGGCTGGCGGAGTTTTCGACACGACTGGGCGCCGAATGCAATCAGATTTGGCTGGCGGTGCTGGATGGCAAAATCGTCGGTTCCGTCGCCATCGATGGTGAAGACCTGGGTGGCAACGAAGCACATCTGCGTTGGTTTATTCTCGATGACAGCTGTCGCGGTAGCGGCGTGGGTCGCCGTCTGCTGACCGAGGCTATGGCCTTTTGTGACCGCCGCGGCTTTTCCGCCGTTCAGCTGTGGACCTTCAGCGGTCTTAACGCCGCCCGCGCGCTTTATGAATCATTCGGCTTTACGCTGCATAAAGAGTGGCAAGGCGATCAGTGGGGAATGATGATGACCGAACAGCAGTTTAGCCGACGCCAGACAGGTTCTGCTACGGCGGAATGACGCTCATCGGGTGTCGTAAAACCGGCTAAGGCGTCGCCACCTTAGCCGGCGATTCAGGCCCTGTTAACTGAGCCTAGCACTCAGGGCCGCAATCTCCTCACGCCACTGTGCCTGGAGGTGGGGTTTTTGATGCTTAGGCTTACGCGAGACGTCATCCGCCAGCCGCTGTTCCAGGTCGACTAACCGTTCCAGCAGGGCGTCACTGTCCTCAACCTGCTCCGCCGTGGCTTCAGCCTCCGCCGCCGTATATTCCCGGCGGGCCCCGCTGCGCAGGCGCGCGTAGACCTCATCCACGGAGTGCCACTCGCTCAGCCCGCTGTCATCAATCAGCCAGAAGCGATTGCAGCTCTGGCTTATCAACTGGCGGTCATGACTGACCAGCAGCAGGCCGCCGGAGTAATCCTGCAACGATGCAGCCAGCGCCTCTTTCCCCTCCATATCCAGATGGTTAGTGGGTTCATCCAGCAGGAGCAGGCTATAGCGAGCCAGCGACAAGCCGACAAACAGCAGCCGGGAACGTTCGCCGCCGCTGAGGGTGCTGACCTTTTGTCCGTGACGGCTCCAGCCGAAACCGGCTGAAATCAGCGCCCGCTTGCGAGCTTCGCCGGCAGGCTCAAAGTTTTCCAGCGCCTCCAGCAGCGTGGCGTTGTCCGGTAGCTGATGCAGCGTCTGGTCGTAATAACCCGGATGCAAGCGCGGATGCAGACGCAGCCCGGCGTCCGGCGTCGACTGCTGCATCTGCTGCCACAGAAGGCGCAACAGCGAGGATTTGCCGCCGCCGTTGCGACCCATAATCGCCACCCGGTCACCGCTGCGCAGGCGCGCCAGTTCGGCGGTGAACAGGGCCGGTAATCCCGGAGCCGGAGGGACCGGTAGCCGTTCAATGTCGAGCAAACGATCGGCTCGCAGAGCATCGCCATGCAGCGCCAGACGCCACGGCGTACCGGCGGTCAGTTCGGTTTGACTCTCCTTTAATCGCGTAACCTGTTTTTCCATCTGTTTGGCTTTGCGCGAAAGGTCTTCGTTGTCATACACCTGACCCCAGGTCGCCAGCCGTCTGGCGCTGGCGGTGACGCGGTCAATTTCGCGTTGCTCGGCCTTATGACGCAGGGCATCGCTGTCGTCCCGTTCTGCCAGCGCCTGTCGCGCCGCGCTACAGGGAAGAGAGAAGGTGTGCAGCGTTCTGTCGCGCAGGATCCAACTGGTATTAGTTACAGCATCCAATAACTGGTGGTCATGAGACACCAGAACGAAGCTCCCCTGCCAGGTTTGCAAGAAGCTTTCCAGCCACAGCAGGGTCGGCAGGTCGAGGTGGTTGCCGGGTTCATCCAGCAGCAGGAGATCCGGTTGCTGAATCAATGCCCTGGCCAGCAGCAGTCGGGTATGCTGACCCCCGCTTAGCGTTGCGGCCTGCTGCATGAATTCGGTCGTTGTGAACCCCATTGCCGCCAGCAAACGTTCTGCCTGCCAGCGTTGCTGTTCGCGGCCGGCGTCGGGCAGCCGTGCCAGCACCACTTCAATCAGCGAAAGTTGCAGCAGTACATCCGGGAGGTGTTGTTCAACCCGCGCCATCAGACACTGGTTCGCCAGCGCCACGCTGCCGGATCCGGGTATCAGCGTGCCGTCCAGCACCTGTAGCAGGGTACTTTTGCCGCAGCCGTTATGGCCAATCAGGCCAATGCGATCGCCTTTTTTCAGGGTAAAGGAAAGGTCAGTGAAAAGCGGCCCGAATGCCGTTTCAACATGCAGGGATTGTGCGGTAAATAATGTGCTCATAGTGAACTTACTCAAGAGTTACAGGCATGAAAATGCCTCGTCAAACATCGCTGACGATAACCCGGTAAGCCCGAGGGAAGGGAATTAGTCTCTGAAGTCTTCGCTCAAGCTGAAGTTATCGCAGCACGATACCGATAACGCTTGAGCTGGTACGATGACCAAATGTCAGTGAAAAAATCGATATTTCACAGAACAGCATGGGGGCCTCCTTTTTTAATTAGTCAGTTAACAGGTGAATGCAGTGTAGAGCCCGGGCGGCGTTTTGGCTAGTGACTAAAGATAGTGGGGTCGCGGTTGTGGCAGTAGCGTCGGATGACGACCTGCTGACGCAAGTGATGACAGAGGGACTTTAGCCGGGTATTAAGGGGCAACTACGTTGAGGGTATATTCCCAATGAAAATAGCCTTACGGAGCGCTTCTATTTTCATAAATTTTAACCTGAATATTTATCGTTATGTTATCCAGTCCTGTAGCGATACGATGAACGCAGCATAATGATGATCTATCAACTTTATATAGATGTGGAATATGAAAGCGAGGGAACTCATTCTTACCCGTTGCGTTTTATGCCGAAAATTTATTTCTGGAGACTTTAATGTAGGTGTGAATATATAGTCATGGATTGGCTGGAGGGCCACTTGCCATATTTTCATTTATATTTTGCATCGTAATGAGTCGCAGCAAAAACAAAATATCCAGGATGAAGGTGGCAATAAAATTAATGATATTAAGAATAACGGTTTTTTATGCTTACCCCTCGATAAGCGCATAAAACGGAAAACTGCGACAAGGGATAATGAAATGGCTTTTGTTAATGAAATGATCTCAGATGATGATTGGCAACGTTATGATTTAGACACGGTGAATCGACGTATGAACGGTTTGCATACCCCAAATTTCCAGTGGACTATCGATCGTGAAGAAGCCGTGTGGTTAAGGCTCTTTTATATCTACAGCGATTACACTGCCGATAAACCTGGACGAACCGGAAAGCAAATTTGGGACTATTTTTGGCGCGGTACGCTGCTGTCACTTGAGACCAGGGAGCTAAAAACCAAGCCTGAGACGGACAATGATGGTGTTTACTATGTCCATCGGCGGTTGTTGTCGATCAATATTCCACCTGAGCTTACGGCAGCAACGGAACAGATTCTGCAAGATTTAAAATTGGCGTTTACTGCTTGTTCCTGTGCGGGGATTTACTCAGACGGTGTGCCTTGTCAGATTGATTTAGAGTATCGGGGGCAGTTGATATGAGTACCACAGAGCGCGGTATTTCTCAGCATTATTGGCATCGCTGAGTTCGACGGGTGATTGTGATTGGTTCGGCGATTGTTCAGATAGCACAACGCGAAATGTGTTCCCTTTAAACGTTCGACTATCAGGAACAGCTATTAATAGCACGGCATAAGATTCTCATTTATCCGCACAACAGGCCAGTAATGGCCTTGAGCAAAAAGAAGGCTAGGGCGGGTCAGATATAACAGGCCTGCATGCAGGCCCGTTAAGTTCAGCGAACGAGTACAGCGAACAATCAGATTGATGTCCGGCGGTAGTTGCGGTACTCCGGCAGCCAGAAGTTATCGCTTATCGCCTGCAGCAGCGCTTCGGCGGAGGTTTTCACCGCCACACCTTGCTCCTGAGCAACCTTACCGACCGCAAAAGCGATGGCGCGCGAAACGGTCTGGATATCTTTAAGCTCCGGCAGGACCGGGCCTTCGCCGTTGTTAACCAGCGGCGAGTGCTTCGCCAGCGTCTCACTTGCTGCCATCAGCATGTCGTCGGTGACCCGCGACGCGCCGGAGGCGATGACGCCAAGGCCGATACCGGGGAAGATATAGGAGTTGTTGCACTGGGCTATAACGTACTGCTTGCCTTTCAGCGTCACCGGTGCAAACGGGCTGCCGGTGGCAACCAGCGCTTCACCGTCAGTCCAGCTGAGAATATTTTGCGGCGTGGCTTCCACACGGGACGTTGGGTTCGACAGCGGCATCACGATTGGGCGCGAGCAGTGCTTATGCATCTCGCGAATAATCTCTTCGGTGAACAGGCCCGGCTGGCCGGAGACACCGATCAGGATATTCGGTTTCACGTTACGCACAACGTCCAGCAGGGAAAGCACATCGTTGGTGGTATCCCACTGCTGTAGGTTTTCGCGCTTCTGGACCAGCTTGTTCTGGAACGGCAGCAGGTTCGGCATGGCGTCTGTCAGCAGGCCGAAACGGTCAACCATGAACACGCGCTGACGCGCTTCCTCTTCGCTCAGCCCTTCGCGTTGGATTTGGGCGATAATCTGCTCGGCAATCCCGCAGCCGGCAGAACCCGCGCCAAGGAAGACGATTTTCTGCTCGCTAAGCTGACTGCCCGCTCCGCGGCTGGCGGCAATCAGCGTACCCACGGTTACCGAGGCGGTGCCCTGGATATCGTCATTGAATGAGCAAATCTCATTGCGATAGCGGTTAAGCAGCGGCATGGCGTTTTTCTGCGCGAAATCTTCAAACTGCAGGAGCACGTCCGGCCAACGGTGTTTAATCGCCTGGATGACGTCATCGACAAACTGATAGTACTCGTCGTCGGTAATGCGCGGGTGACGCCAGCCCATATACAGCGGGTCGTCGAGTAGCTGCTGGTTGTTGGTTCCCACGTCCAGCACGATCGGCAGCGTGTAGGCCGGGCTGATACCGCCGCAGGTGGTGTACAGAGACAGCTTGCCAATCGGGATACCCATGCCGCCAATGCCCTGGTCGCCAAGGCCGAGAATACGTTCCCCGTCGGTAACAACGATCACTTTGACGTTGTGGTTGGGGACGTTTTGCAGGATATCGTCGAGGTTGTGTCGGTTCTGATAGGAAATGAATACCCCGCGTGAGCGCCGGTAGATCTCCGAGAAACGCTCACAGGCGGCGCCGACGGTCGGGGTGTAAATGACCGGCATCATCTCATCGAGATGGTTGCCAATCAGACGATAAAACAGGGTTTCGTTGGTGTCCTGAATGTTGCGCAGGTAAATGTGTTTATCGATCTCAGTTTTAAACCCCTGATACTGGATCCAGGCACGTTCAGCTTGTTCTTCAATTGTTTCAACAACTTCTGGCAGCAGACCGAGCAGGTTAAAGCTGCTGCGCTCTTCGATGCTGAAGGCGCTACCTTTGTTGAGAAGAGGGAATTCGAGCAGAACGGGACCAGCGTAGGGGATATACAGAGAACGGTTTTTTTTATGGGTGAATTGCATCGCACTAACTCCTTGATGTTCACTTCAGACCGGGCGCGGCGATAAGCGTGCGGGCTAGCAGGGAATACAGCGGGAAGGAGTATAAAGCAGATGTTATCAAAGAGGGTAAATTGTATTAAAAAAACACCATCCTGGCGAAAGGACGGTGTTTTTATCATCACTCAGGTGAGAAGTTAACCCGCGCGGCGTTTACGGCCGGTGGCGTGGGCATGGTTGATTGTCGTTTCAACATCGCCGTCCAGCACCACTTTTTTCTGCTGGGACAGCTTATAGTTCAGACCGAGAAGATGACGTGCCTGGTGGTTCGATTTCATTCTTACTCCTTAATCCAGTTCTGTTTCAAGGACAAGCCCGGCGCTACCGGACGAAATGTTACCCTAAGAACGGTGCGCTAACGCGACCGTGCTATCTATCGTGGTCTATTTTCCCACCAATGGCAAATCCATCACCCTCAATCAGGAATAATCTGCGGTTACCATTTCATCTCGCCGGTGTTCACTTTAGCGCTGAGCGCCAGCGAACTCTCTTCTGCCAGGTTTGGCCAGCGTTGCTTCATGTCGGTAATGACCCCTGCGGAATCTTTATGCGTTTTCAGCGCCTGCTCAAACTGCTGCAAATAGTCGCGGGTAAAGGTTATTGCACGATCGCCGGCCGGTGGTGTTCCGAGATAGTGGCCGGGAATAACCTGCTGTGGATGAAGAGCGGCCATATCCTCAAGCGTTTTACGCCACTGCAAACGGCTTTCGGCACTTTGGGTATCGGCCGTCCACACGTGCATACCCCAGGCCACGCCGGTGCCGCCGAGGATGGTTTTGTTTGCCGGGATCCAGACGAACGCCGCGTAGTTTTGCGGCTGGCGGATTTCAACGTTCTCGCCGTCGATGGTGAAGGTATTCGCGGCCATCACCTGCGGAGTATAAAGCTGTTTCGGGGCGCCATCTTTCATCTGCGGGCCCCAGAACGCCAGCTTCGCGGATTTGGTGGCATTGATGTGGTTGACCACCTCAGAGGTGGCAACAACTTTTGCTTGCGGGAAGGCCTTTACCAGCGGTTCGAGGCCAAAATAAAAATCCGGGTCGCCGGAAGTGATTACAATGCGGGTCAGTTTTTTGCCGCTTTTACGGATCATCTCGACCAGTTTTTCCCCATCTTTGACGCTAAATTGCGCATCAAACAGTACTGCTTCGTGCGGGCCGGAGGCCAGGGTCGAGTTCACGGCGAAGATACCTTTATCCTGCGGATTGTAGGTCTGCAAAGTTAAAGGGGCGGCGAAAGTGGCGGTGCTGAACAGCGCGGTCGCAACGGCAAGGGCAGTTAATTTCATGATTGTTTTCTCAGTGTCAGGTGAATAGCGCCATTGTACGGATTTCCTGATTTGCGAAAATTCCTGAAAAAAGAGATGCTGAGTTTCATAAAACGTGCAGATGGAAGGGATAAATGGACAGGATTATTGCCGCGCAGGTCTATATGCGGATCTGCGAGCTGGGTAGCCTCAGTGCCGCAGCCCGTGCGCTGGGGATGTCGCGACCGATGGTCAGCCGCTATCTGGAACAGATGGAGCACTGGGCGGGAACCCGTCTGATACACCGTTCAACGCGCAAATTAACCTTAACCACCGCCGGGGAGAAAGTGCTGCAAAAAACCCGCAGCCTGACCCAGCTGTCTGACGAGATTGCCGGGCAGACCGAACGCGCAGTACCCAGCGGGACGCTGCGTGTCGCCTGCGCCCACTTTACCGCCATGCAGTTGATTTCGCCGCTGTTACCCGATTTTCTCGCCCGCTATCCGCAGCTGCGTCTCGAACTGGATATCAATAACCATCCGGTGAGTCTGATTGGCGAGCGAATTGATGTTGCCATTCGAATCACCGACAACCCTGAACCGGGGGCCATCGCTCGTCGCCTGGGCGTCTGTCGCTCGGTTCTGTGTGCGTCACCCCGCTGGCTACAGCTGCACGGCCAGCCGCAAACGCCAGCGGAACTGGGTGCACATAACTGCCTGCATTACAGCCATTTTGCCGCCCCGACCTGGCAGTTTACTGACCCGCAGGGTGAGGCTGTCGCGGTGGCGGTCTCCGGGAATCTGAGCGCCGGGATCTCCTCGTTACTGCTGGAAGCGGCGGTGGCCGGCTGCGGTATCGCGATGCTGCCGGAGCTGGAGGCGCAGCGCGCCCTTAACAGCGGGGCGCTGAAGCCGGTATTGCCGGCATGGACCCCGAAAGCGCTGAGCGTATACGGTATCTACTTATCGCGCGACTACCAGCCCAGCGCGCTGCCGCTGTTTCTCGATGAAATTCAACAACAGCTGACGCAGCTTAGCTAGCGCACCTTCGCGCCAACCTTCTCCCGTCGCGCCACATCGGCGCGTTCTCCTGTCATCTCTCGCCAGAGTGCGTAAGACAAGGCCGGGATACCTGCGCCTGTCTGGCTGCAACGCCTGGCGTCTCCCGTCGATAATCGCTTCTTTCGTGAGCCATCTCCGACTTTCATCTAATCCTCTGGTTGATATCTAGACATATCGTAATTTGAGATATATCAATATATGTACATTATTTTACCAATGATTAACATTCAGGAGCGGACAATGGATCTGGGGATTGCCGGAAAACAGGCCTTTATCTGTGCCTCATCGCAAGGGCTGGGGCTGGCCTGCGCGACGGCGCTGGCGGCAGAAGGGGTGAACGTAACCCTCAACGGACGTCATGAAGAGAAGCTGGCAGGGGCGGCATCGGCGCTGCGCCAGCGCTTCCCGCAAATAGCCGTCACGAGTATCGTCGCCGACCTGACGCAACCGGCGGGGCGCGCGGCGATCCTGGCGGCCTGGCCGAACATCGACATTCTGGTGACGAATAACGCCGGTCCCCAGCCCGGAGCGCTAGCCGACTGGCACGAGGAGGCGCTGCTGGCGGCGATGGCAGCCAATTTTATTCCGGCGGTGCAGCTGATCCGCGCCTGGCTGCCGGCGATGCAGGCGCAGCGCTTCGGGCGGATCGTCAATATCACCTCGGCCATGGTCAAAGCACCGCACTACATGATGGGGCTATCGACTTCGGCGCGCACGGCGCTGACGGCCATTTGCAAAGCCATCAGCCGCGAGGTGGTGGCCGACAATGTCACTATCAATAACCTGCTTCCGGAGCGGATTGATACCCCGCGCCAGGCATTTATGCTGCAACGGTTGATGGACAAAGAGGGGATCGGCCTTGAAGAGGCGCGGCGCCGCAATGAAGCGACGATCGCCGCCGGGCGTTTTGGTCGCCCGGAAGAGTTCGCGGCAGCCTGCGCTTTCTTATGTAGCGAGCAGGCTTCCTATATTTCCGGACAAAACCTCCAGCTCGACGGCGGTTCCTACGAGGGGCTGCTATGAACGCGGATATTCTGGCCCTGCTGGCGCTCGAATCCCAGCGTCAGCAGGCCCTCGTGGCTGGCGACCGCCAGTGTCTGGCGGGACTACTGGCCGACGATCTTATCCATATTCACAGCACCGGGATGGTTCACGGTAAGGATGAGTTTCTCGAACATGTGGTGAAAATGGGGGGATTTGTGGCTATCGACCGGCCAACCCCGGACATTCGACTGCTGGGTGATATCGCCATTATCAGCGGCGAAACGCGCAATATTGTCCGCTCGTTGCACGATGGTGCTGAAAGGGCGCGCCACGGTTATTCCACGCTGGTTCTGCGTCGTTCCTCGCAGGGCTGGCAGATTGTGCTTTCACAAATGACGCCCTTTGCGGCGTAAGAAGGAGTGTTATGAAGCTCGTGCGCTACACCCATCACGGACAAACCCGGCTTGGCAAAGTGGTCGATTCTACGGTTATCGATTTGTCAGAAATTACCGGTATTGGTCATTCGATGCGCCAGTTGCTCTGCGGTTTGCCGGCGCTGCGGACGCGGCTTGAACGGGCAACCGGGCCGGCTATTGCGCTGGAAGAGGTTCGTCTGGAAGCTCCGATTAACGATCCGCAAAAGTTTCTCGGCATCGGCATGAACTACCGCCAGCATGCCGAAGAGGCACGCCAGGCCGGGATCGTAATTCCGCAGTCGCAAATGTGGTTTAACAAGCAGGTTTCCTGCATCAACGGCCCCTTTGACCCGGTCGTTAAGCCGCGCGTCAGCGAACAGATGGATTATGAAATCGAGCTCGGCGTGGTCATTGGTCGCCGCTGTCGCCACGTTTGCGCCCAGGAGGCAAAAGCGGTCATTGCCGGCTATCTGATCGTCAACGATCTTTCCGCTCGCGACTGGCTGAAAAAATCACCGACATTCACGCTCGGAAAATCATTCGATACACATGGGCCGCTCGGGCCGTGGCTGACGACCGGTGATGAAATTGCCGACCCGCTGGCGCTGCAAATGACGCTGACGGTAAACGGTGAACGGCGCCAGCATGCATCAACCGGCGATATGATTTACAATATTTATCAACAAATTGAGTACCTTTCCTCGGTCATGACGCTGGAGCCGGGTGATGTGCTGGCCACCGGCACACCGTCCGGGATTGGCGCCCCGACCGGTCGCTTCCTGCAGCCGGGCGACCTGATGCATTTGACCATCGATGGCCTGGGCGCGATTGAGCATCGCGTGGTGGCTGAAGATGATGCCGCTGTGTGGGAGGCATGATGAGCCGCCATCCTTTTCGTGATTATCTTCTGCCCGCCGACGCGCCGCGTATTCTGGCCGCGCGTAACGTTGATGTGGCTACCTACGGCGCCAGGATGCTGGCGACGGATAAAGCCCGCGCGCTACAGGCACAGTGGCAGGCCAGTCTGGATGAAACGTTTCGCGGGATCACCACTAACGGTACGGTACGCGATGGACTATTCCCGCGAGTCGATGAGGGTTTTGCCGTCGACGAGGCGGTCGCTGCCGCTACGGCGCTGCTGATCACGCTGGATCCGGCGCAGCGTCAGCGCGTCTGTCAGCCGATGGATGCGCCGCAGTGGCGGGCCTGGTATAACCCGGAAATTCCGTTCAATGACTACGGCGTGCGCCTCGAAGAGACCGGCCAGGCAACGCGCGAGGCGTTTCTCGGATTGCTGCACGCCTGCACCAGCGAGCAGGGATTTCGTAAAGTCACTCGCCTGATGGATGCCAACCATTTTCTTGGCGAACTGTACGATCTGAACAACATCATGAACCGCTGGAGCTTTCATTTCATGCTGTTCGGCGAGCCTTCCAGCGATAAGCCCTGGGGCTGGAATATTTACGGCCATCATGTTGCGTTCTGCTGCTTTATCGTCGGACGCCAGCTGACCATCGCGCCAACGTTTATGGGCGTGGAGCCGAACGTTATCGATCGCGGTGATGAAAGCGACGCGACGCTGTTTACCGACGAGGAGCGCTGCGGTCTGGCGTTAATGCAGGCATTGACCCCGCATCAGCAGAGGCGGGCGACGATTTTCCAACAGATGGAAGATCCGGCGATGCCACCAGAACGCTTTAATTTCGCCGATCAGCGCCATCTTGGCGGGGCATTTCAGGATAACCGCATTATTCCTTATGAGGGGATTTGTGTGGCGGAGTTGAATCCAGAACAGCGCGAAAAGCTGATGGCGACGATTGCCTGTTTTCTCGATTTCTTACCCGACGGCCCGCGACAGCACCGACTGGCCTTAATTGCGCAGTATCTGGAGGAAACCTGGTGGTGTTGGATTGGCGGTTGCGGCGATGATGATGTCTTTTATTATCGTATTCAAAGCCCGGTGGTGATGCTGGAATTCGATCACCATAGCGGCATGTGGCTGACCAATGAACAGCCGGCGCGTTTTCACATCCATACGATTACGCGTATTCCGAATGGCAATGATTACGGCAAAGCATTACTGGCGCAAATTTCCGAATAAGTCTTGCAGTTTTATCTCTGTTTATATCACCCGTCGTCGTACGCATTGTGCATGGCGCGGGTGGGCGCACTGACGCGCCATTTTATAAGGGCCTCATCGAACAGGCTCTGAGCGGTAAATAAAAAAATATCTCTGTCTCCTACAATGAGGTTATCTGGCAATGGAATTAAACTGTTCATTCAGAGTCTCAACGATGGCGTTATTTCCGCTGGCGTTGATGTGCGGGAGTTGTTATGCAAATACGGTATCCGCAGGCACTGACTCTGATTCATTTAACGACTGGCTTTCGCAAGGTAATATTTATGGCGAAGTCAAAACCATGCAGTTTTTTAAAGAATTTAACGGCACCGTTGCGGATAAACAAACGCATGCTTTTGGTGGTGATATTCAGTATGTCAGCCCGGAGTTTTATGGCTTTAGCTTTGGCGTCGCCGATTATGCATCGTGGAATTTAGGTCTCAACCCTGATAATAGCGAGAAAACGGAAGGCTATTTACCGGCGGACAATGTCAATGTTCTGGGCAAGGCCTATCTGCGCTATCGCGGATATGGGTTTAATCTGCAGGGCGGACGAATTGCGCTCGACACGCCTTTCGCCAACGGTGGCGAGGGCCGCACGATGATTCCGGCTTTATATGAGGGCGTTGGCGGCGATTATACTCTTCTTGATAAAGCGTCATTAAAGCTCTACGGCTACCGGATTTATCGCTTCAAGCCGTTTAGTTCGGATACCTTTGGCAAAGGGGATACCGGGGCACCGGAGGTTGACGATACGACGATCCCCTCGGTCGACAGCGATGGTTTCTCCACCTTTGGTCTGCGCTACGGTCATCTGTATGATGCCCAGGCCGAAGCCTGGTATTATCATTTTGATAAGCGCGCGCAGATGGCGTTTGTTGGCAGCGAACTGCCGGTGCATGCGCTCAGCCTCGGCGAATGGACGCCGTTTTTCGGCGCCCAGTATTTGCATGAATGGGATACCTCCGACCAGGCCTGGCCGTATAAAAATATCGATACCGACCTTTATTCCGCGCGACTGGGTATTCGCTCACGTAATCATAGTTTCTCGGTCATTGCTACTCATGTCCCCAGCAAAGACGGTGCGTTTTTAAATGGTGCCTATTTTGCACCGTATAACTTCGGTATTTATGACACCACGCCCATTGAAGCCGGGCAGCCGCTGGCATCAATGATTACCAGCAATCAGCCCGGCGATGCGCTGGCGCTGCGCTACGTTTATCATAATCAAAATGCGCTGGCGGTATTAGGCTATACGCGGTTGGATTTAAAAGATTCCAGCGGGATTTATTATCCGATAGCTGCTAAGGATATTAACGCCGGGTTTATGATTTTAGGCTATAACCTGACCCCGCGATTACATGCCGAATTTGAATTTGATTATATTGACTCACCGTCGCCGGTGACCGGCGATTATCATGCTGAACGTCTGCGACTGGTTTATAAATTCGGCGCTATGATGCCGGACAGTGAATATTAAACGTTATTTCATCATAACTTCATCACAACAAGGATCTGCCAGGCGGCAGATCCTGACAGGAGAGTAACATGAGCAACAGAACCAGTATTTATAGCGAGGCCTTTGTTCACGCCAATCCCGTTCCCGCCGCCAGTCGGATTGGCAATATGGTTTTTTCCGGCGTGATATATGGCCGGGATCCGCATACCCGGCAGGTGCCGGACGATATCGATGCCCAGTGCGCGCTCATGTTTGCCCATATCAAGACGCTGATCGAGGACGCCGGTGGCACGCTGGACAATATTGCTCGCCTGACGCTGCTGATGGTAGACAAAAACGAACGCGAAACGGTAAATCGCCACTGGGTCCGCTATTTCCCTGACCCGGCATCACGTCCGGCCAGGTACGCTATCGACGCGGTGCTGAGCGGTAATATCCGCGTTCAGTGCGATTTCATCGCCGTTCTTTAATCGATTGTTACCGACCGATTCTCCGCTTTTTCCGCTCTTATTCCGTTCGCGAACAAAATTCAGGCCTGCGCCATCTCTTTAAGATATATTTAAAGTTTAGTTATGTTGCAGTGGATGATAAAGGAGTCGACGATGGAACAAACACAACGCTCCGGAAAAAAATCCGCCGGTAATGATACCCCGACTGTCCCGCAGAATGCGGGGCAGACCGGGCGTCGTGGGCGGGTATTCGATTACGGTGAGCTACGCGTGCTGCTCCTGGCGATGCTGTCTGAACAGCCGAGCCATGGATACGAACTGATTCATGACATTAAAGAACGTTTTGGCGGCCTGTATAAGCCCAGCCCCGGGGTTATCTATCCAACCCTGACCTGGCTGTACGACCGCAACTATGCGGTTATCGATCTGGAAAAGGGTGGCCGCAAGCGTTACAGCATTACCGAAGAAGGACAGGCGTGGCTGACGGCCAACCAGTCGGTTATGGATATGCTTAAGTCGCGGGTTGCACCGCAGGCGAATCGTCAATCGCCGCCGGTCCTGGTGGAGGCCATGGATCATCTGAAACGGGCGCTCAGTCTGCGGATGAAATATGAGCCGCTGCCCGCCGGTATGGTGGATAGTCTGGCGCAGGCGATTCATCTGGCCGCCGAGCGTATTGAACATCTGCTGACCACGCCGACGCCAACTGAAGGCGTGCATTCCAGCATCGCCTGCATTAATACTCCCAACGCCCCGCGGTTTATGCGCCGGCTGTGCAGCCATTTTCAGCATCGTACGCCGGTTGTCAGCGATGAGAACAGCGGACAGTTCAGGCTGAGCATTGGTGAAGTCCGTCTGGATGTGCAGGATAACGTTTTGCAAATTACGCTGAGCGCCACGGAAATGGACGATCTCGCCGAGATGGAAACCATTCTGGAGCGCCATCTGGCGGAAGCAGCGGTGCGCGAAACGCTCGATATCCGCTGGCAGCGGACGTAAAAAAACCGGCAGAGGTCTGCCGGTTTCTCTCTTTCTTTGGCCCCGGTAATCTGACGCTTACCGGGGCTGATTTCGTTAGTCGAGATGGAACATCCGCGCGGCGTTACCGCCGAGAATATTGGCTTTATCTTCCGCTGAAATATCCAGACTCTGAATCGTGTCCACCCCCTGGAAGAACCAGTCTTTGCGGATCGGGTAGGAGCTGCCGTAGAGAATGTTTTTCCCGCCGATCACCTTCACCGCAGCTTCCAGCTGAGCTTTGCCCCACTGCGGCGCGCCGGACGTATCAAAGAAGATGTTGTTGCTTAACTGGGCGCGCAGGTTACCGGTACCGGTCTGGAAACGATCGACCGCATCGTTAAACTGATGCTGCGGCGGCACCAGCATATCCGCGAAGGCATAGAACGCGCCCCCCAGCATAGAGTGGATAAAGCGCAGGTTCGGCAGCTCATCAAACATACCGCTGAACAGCTCGCGACCGACGGCGGTGGCCTGGTCAATGCAGCGTCCGAACTGGCGGCGCTGGTTGGTGTACGGCAACACGGAGTTAAAGTCCACCGGCAGCGGGGTATGGTGAACCACGACCGGGACTTCCAGCGAGTTCAGGTAGCTCAGGTAAGGGCGGAAGGCCGGATCGTCGAGATAAATCTGCCCGTAGTGGGCGACAATCTGTGCGCCACGGAAGCCGAGCTGATTCAGACAGCGGTCCACCTCACGCAGGCAATCTTCGGTGCCCCACGGTGGAACAACCGCCAGCGCTGACATTTTCCCGCCGCTGCGTTTAACGTATTCGGCCATCCGGTCGTTGACCTTTTTACAGGTTTCCAGATCTAACCACTCCTGCCATACCGGGAGACGGAAAATGGCGTGATCAACCCCGGCTTTTTCCATATCGGCCAGCTGGCTTTCGAGGGTGTACTGGCCTTCGGCATAGTTCAGGTTCACGTAGCCTTTCGGCTGTTCGATGATCAGCTGACGCAGCGGTTTGCCTTCAATTTGTTCCACCCGGGTATGTACCCCGTACTGTTTCGGGACGCAGTCCAGAAAGGCGTTCAGCAGTTTTGCGTCGGAAAACAGATCGCCTGGCAGCCAGTGCATGTTGGCATCGATAATTTTACTCATGTGTACTTTCCTTTTGTTTTTGATGTCGTATTAGTGTTGTGTTGTGTTATTTCTGCGCGGTGGCAAAAACGGACTGATATTTACCGGGGGTGACGCTCTCTTTACTCCCGGGAATACGCATTCCGGCTTTCGCGTGGTATTCGCTAAAAATCGCCAGCGCTTCTTCGTGAGGAAAAATCGCCTCGATATCGTCAAACGGTTTTCCGCCGCTGCGCTCTTCGACGATCCGCCGAACCACCTCCGGGCCTTCACCGCGCGAAGCCAGTACCAGCCAGTTGACTTTATCGCGGCGTTCTTCTTCGTAGGCCCGCAGCGCCTCGACCGGGTTGTTCACGGCGCTGAGCTTCTCTGCCAGCACGCGAGCGTCAACAAATGCCTGACACACGCTGTTGCCGCCGCGCGGATACATGGCATGAGCGGCGTCGCCTAATAGGGTGATGCGGCCGAACGACCACTGGGTGAGCGGATCGTGGTCGATCAGCGGGAAGAGGTAGCACTCCCGTGCCTGACGGATCATTTCGCTGACGTCCAGGAAACCGAGCTGACAATCATCGAAAACATGCTCAATCTCTTTGACGCCGGTTTCCTGGTTCCAGTCTTCTTCGCTTTGCGGTTTTTCGGCTTGCTCAATCACCCAGTTGACCAGCTGATTGCCCTGACCATCGACGTTGTCCTGGATCGGGTAGACGATAAGCGTGCCCTGACGAATCGGATCGCCGATGTGTAAAATCGATCCGCCGGTTTTGACTGGCGGCATCACGGTGACGCCGCGATACAGCGTCAGGCCGGAAAAATGGCTACGTTGAGACGCCGGGAGCAGTTGGCTGCGAACGACAGAACGGATCCCGTCAACGCCGATCATCACATCGGCCCGCACCTGCTGCGGGGCTGCCGGGTTCAGGCTGTTATCAAACGTCACGGTTACGCCATGTTCATCCTGGGTAAAGCTCAGGCAGCGGCAGCCGAGGGTAATCGCATCGGGCCCCAGCCGCTCCTGTACCGCACGATAGAGCATCATTTGCAGGTGGCCGCGATGCACGAAGCGCTGATCGTGTTCATACCCCATATGCCGACCGCACTGTTCGGCGAAAATCTGCTGGCCGTAACCGGTGTAAAAAATCGACTCCTGGGCTTCGACGGAGATCTCACAGAAGGCGTCGTACAGACCCAGCTCCGTCAGTTCTTTCACCGCGTAAGGTTTAATATCTACCCCGACGCCCAGAGGCTTAATTTCCTGAACGGCTTCAAATAAACGCGGTTTAAATCCCTGCTGGTGCAGACGCAGGGCCGCAGCCAGCCCTGCCGGACCGGCACCAATAATGACGATATCCAACATAATAACTTCCTCAGATTGTGTTATCAGCAGGCCAGCTGGCCTGTCATAGTCAGTTCACGGACGATTTGTTGATGCCTGCGCCGTCCGGGGCGCGATGTTCAACGACGGGTTTATGGTTCGGGTCGCGCAGCCAGACGGGAATGCCGACCAGACAGACCGCCAGCCCCACCAGAACCAGCAGCGACAGCGAATGGCCGGTTTGATTCTGAAGCGCATGGAAAAACAGCGGCGGCCCAAGGAACACGCCAATTAGCGTCAACTGAGTGATAAGCCCGCTGGTGGCGCCAATGCTGTCGCGTGAAGGAGCAACCACCGGAGCCAGCGCCCACATCCCTACCAGCAGCCCGCTGCCGAAAGTAAAGACCCAGGATGCCACCAGCGATGGCCACAGCCCCAGCTGCAGGCTGAAAATAACCAGCGCGGGAATACCGGTGAGTACGATGCCCAGCGCGCCGATACGCGTTGCCCGGACGCCGCGGTTGAGCAGGGCGCCCACCATCAGACAGCCGATACCGTTACACACCATCGCCACCACGTTCCAGCGCGATACCATCAGCACATCCACGCCGTAGTTTTTCGCCAGCCACGGTGCGAGGGTCGTGATGACGCCCGTTTGCAAAAACGCATCGGCACCGAAGGAGATCCCCAGCAGCCACGGCAGCGGGCTTTTGAGGACTTCGCGCAGGCCACGGGTACGAGAGAACATGATTTTTTCTTCCGCACTACGTCGTGGCAGGCAGAACTGTGCCAGCACGACCAGCAGCAGAGTCAGGATGGAGTGAGCCAGGAACGCTGCCCGCCAGCTGCCAAAGTGTTCGGCAAGACCCGCCGACAAAAACGGCAGCAGAAAACTGGCCGGGACAAAGGTAGACCACAGGGCCATCGCCATGGTCCGCTGTTTGCCGGTGGTGATCCGAATAAGCAGCGTCACGGCGGCAACCGCAGTCAGGACGTAGCCCACGCCGGTAATTGCCCGGCAGAGCAACAGCAGCTTAAAGGTGGGGGCAGCAATCACCAGCAGGTCGCCGGCGACAATCACCACCGCGCCAATCAGCAGCACTACGCGGTCGCCGAAACGGTCGACGGTATAGCCCGCCAGCAGCGCCCCGAGAGCGACCATTAAAGAAGGGAGCGACATGATAAGCCCCACCTGGCCGTGCCCGTCGAGATGAAACGCTTGTGCAATGGCGCCCAGTTCGGTGACCGCTTCACTGACGGTCATCGCCGCCATGACACCGAGCGCGTAGGTCACCAGAATTCTGAGATAAGCATTTTGAAAAAATGTAGCCACAATCGTACTCCTGGATGCTGTTAAGTTTGCTCACAGGCCGCGTGCGGCGCCGGGAGCGTTGAGGTACAGCGTGTGACGATGTGCAATGTCAGGCGTCGTTCGCCATGGCCAGAAAGCGCTCCAGATCGGGCGGGTCAACCCGCAGCCGAGGAGGCTGTGGCGTTACGCCGACAAAGGTGGTGGCCTCGGTAAACCATTTATTTTGCGCCGGGAGTCCCCACTGATCGGCCCGTTTCGGATCCGCCAGATCCCAGCCGACGGCGGGTTCCGGGTCGATGTGCTGGTAGTGGGTGTTGAACAACTCGATGCGGTGGCCGTCAGGGTCACGAAAATAGATAAACAGCGCGCCGCTGATGCCGTGGCGTCCGGGGCCGCGCTCCAGCTGCGGCGCGTAGCCCAATGCGCCTGCCACGTCGCAGGCGCGGATCATGTCGTTGGTATCCGGGATGGTATAGGCGAAGTGATGCAGACGGGGGCCAACCCCGTTAGTAAAGACGATATCGTGCGGGTTGCCTTTGCGCTGCATCCACACGCCCCACAGCTGCTCTTCATCAGCCAGCGTCGACCAGGTGTATTCGCTGGTGCGAAATCCCAGGCGCTGATAGAAATCAAATGCGGTGCGCACGTCGCTGGCCTGCAGCTGATAATGATCGAGACGCTGGGCGCAGGCGCCACGATAGCGATCGTACTGTTTAAACATCCGCTCGCGTGGCTCCATGGTCGCGCAAAACTCCAGCGGCACGCCAATACTGTCGCTGACGTGCAGCGTGAGTCCCTGCCAGGGGACATCCACCAGTTCGGCGTTGGCACCTTGTGCGCTGAAATAATCCATTGCTCGTTTTACGTCGTCTTCGCTATGAACCCGCATGCCGATGCGAGCACAGCCCGGCTGCGTACTCTTACGCAGCACCAGACTGTGGTGACCGCGTTCTTCCAGCCCACGGAGCCAGACGGTAGAGGCATCTTCATCGCTGACGACCAGACCTACCAGTTCGCGATAAAAATGTTTACTTGCTTCAAGGTCCCGTACGTTCAGGACGACATGGCTGGCCCGGGTCACGTTAAAAGGGGGCTGGCCGACAATCTCATTGATGTGCTGCATTGTAGGGTTCTCTCTATCAGTCATCGCTACAGGTATCGGATACGTGGCGGCTCTTCGGCTGCCTGTTCTGATCAAGACAAAGCTCAATTGAGATATATCTTTTATCTCGATATATCGTGCAATGAACTGATAGTAGATGAGCGGAAAAAATTCGCTATACCGCGATGATGAAAATGTGATCTGTTGCGCGAATGTTAATCATTGTCATTATCGTGTTAAAAATAACGCCAGCGAGCGCGGCACGATAATTTTTTGTTTTATAGGGGATTTTCCTAATCCACCCCCGGAAAGCGTCTCACCATCTATACTCTGGGTTCGACAAACCAACAGGAGCGAATCCATGGCAATCCATAAGAAAGGTCAGGCGCACTGGGAAGGCGATTTAAAAAGTGGCAAGGGCACCGTTTCGACAGAAAGCGGGGCGCTGAGTCAGCAGCCGTACGGCTTCAATACCCGTTTTGAAGGCGTAAAAGGGACAAACCCGGAAGAGCTGATTGGTGCGGCACATGCCGCCTGCTTCTCCATGGCGCTGTCGCTGATGCTCAGTGAAGAAGGGTATACGGCCACGGCGATTGATACGGTGGCGGTGGTGACCCTTGATAAATCCGCCGGCGGTTTTGCGATTACCGAGGTGGCGTTACAAAGTAAGATTGTCCTGCCGGGTATTGCAGCCGATGTGTTTGACGGCATTATCCAGAAAGCGAAGGCCGGCTGCCCGGTTTCACAGGTGTTAAACGCCGCGATTAGTCTTGACTACCAGCTGAATCCTTGAGTCTTTGGTGCCCGTTTACGACGGGCACTCCCTTCACGCCATCCCTTGCGCCGCAGATAAAGTCACCGTTGGCACATGAGTCCGCTGCCGAATAGTGATATGTTTTGCCTTCACGCAGAGAAGCGGGCAAAACAATGACCAGCATACGGGGAATGATAGAAGCTCAGGTATTGGGCTTAACCGGCATGGCGCTAAAAGAGATTGATTTCGAGCACCCGAAAGGGGATCCGGGGCTGTTTGGCCCCCGGTCAGCCATCTGGCAGGTACACGGAGACTTTACGTCGATGCTCTGCGGGGGCGTTAGCGCGCTGTTGCTTCAGATGCTGCATCCGCTGGCGCTGGCCGGCGTCTGGGATCACTCAAACTTTCGCGATGATATTTTTGGCCGTCTGCGGCGAACCAGTCAGTTTATCTCCGCCACAACCTTCGGAACCGCCGCCGACGCCGAACGGCTGATTGCGAAAGTGCAGGGTATTCACCTGCGGGTCAGCGGGCAGGATAAAGACGGCACGCCGTATGAGGCGAGCGATCCGGCGCTCCTGACGTGGGTGCACGTGGCTGAATGCAGCCGTTTTATGGCGTCACATCTGCGCTATAAGCGCACGGTGGTCAGCGAGGCTCGTCAGACGCAATATTTTCATGAGGCAGCTGAAATAGCCCGCCGTCTTGGCGCCAGTGATATCCCGGTGACGCCGCAGCAGGTGGCCGAATATTTGCAGGATATGCGCCCGCAGCTGCGCTGCGATGAACGCACGCGGGAGGTGGCGAACGTGCTGCTGAACACCCGTTTACCCGGGCGTCTGAGTCAGCCGGTGGGCCGATTGATGATGCATGCCGGGATCGACCTGCTTCCGCCCTGGGGGCAGGAGATGCTCGGGTTGAGACTCACTCCCCGCCAGCGGCATACCGCCAGGCTTGCGGTGCATGGCGTGGCAAAGGTGCTTCGGGCATCGGTGCGCAATGGCGCCTATCATTGTGCGATGCGAAGAATGGCTGAAAATTAACTGTTCACTGGCAGCTAAGCGGACCTGGAGCATTATTTCAGGCCCCCAACAGCTGCCGAAATCTATATTTTTATTGAGTATGCGCGCGCTGAGTGAATTAAATTATGAGTAATATCTGTATGCAGATACCCACTGCGCTGACGTTTTGCAAACCGTTCATCACCCGTCTGACGGTGCTGGCAGGTAATATAACCGTAATGATTCTGTGGGGTCTTCTGTCGGATATATATTGTCTCGCCGTGGCATTTTGCTTATTGCCCGATAAATAAAAACGGAACATAATTCATCGGCCATTATTCCATCGCATATTAATGGTCATTATCAAACGCATTGTCGTGTTTATGTTCAATAAAATAATCCAATCGGCTAATAGATATTATCTATAGCCAGAATGGGCATTCAGGAAGTCATACAATGATCATCCGACCAGAGCAACACTGGTTCCTTCGCCTGTTTGACTGGCACGGCTCCGTGCTGTCAAAAATCATTTTTCGCCTGCTGCTGAACGTCCTGATGTCGGTTGTCGCCATCATCAGCTATCAATGGTATGAGCAGTTGGGCATCCATCTGACCGTGGCGCCCTTCAGTCTGCTGGGGATAGCCATCGCGATTTTCCTGGGTTTTCGCAACAGCGCCAGCTACAACCGATTTGTCGAAGCGCGCAATCTGTGGGGAACGGTCCTCATTGCCGAACGCACCCTGATGCGCCAGCTCAAGAATATTCTGCCGGCAGAACATGACGTGCACCAGAAAATCGCCAGCTACCTGATTGCGTTTAGCTGGAGTCTGAAACACCAGCTGCGAAAAACCGCCCCTGAGGCCGATCTTAACCGATTGCTGCCTCCGGCTATCGTCGCGGAAATCCTCGGCAGCTCGATGCCGACTAATCGGATCTTATTGCTGGTTGGTCATGAACTGGGTCAGCTGCGTGAAGCGGGGAAGGTGAGTGATATAACCTATGGTCTGATGGACAATAAGCTGGACGAACTGGCCCACGTACTGGGCGGATGTGAACGTCTTGCCAGTACGCCGGTACCCTTTGCTTATACCTTGATTTTGCAGCGAACGGTCTATTTGTTCTGCACCCTGCTGCCCTTTGCGCTGGTCGGCGACCTGCACTATATGACCCCGTTTGTGTCGGTCTTTATCTCCTACACCTTTTTATCCTGGGATTCGCTGGCGGAAGAACTGGAAGATCCGTTTGGTACCGCAGCCAACGATTTGCCTCTGAACGCCATGTGCAACACCATTGAACGCAACCTGCTGGATATGACCGGACAGCACCCGCTGCCGGCAACGCTCAAGCCCGACCGCTACTACAATCTGACCTGATTGCTCGCCCGGCGTAACTGTTAAATAAGTTAAATCTAACGCGTGATAGATAACATTGATTATACAGTTGCGATCCTGATTGTTATTCTTTCGTTAACAAAAAACGTCCATCGGCGCGTGCCCCGGTGGACGGACTCATTTCACGTGGCGGATCGCCCTGTTAAGACGATTTGACACGTCGTAGCCGTTTATCGACGGCGCATTCAGGAGTAGACATGAATATGAAGAGACGCTCAGTACCTGGCGTGCATCCCTATGATGGCCCGGCCGGTGGCTGGGGCGCATTGAAAGCGACGGCTATCGCCGTGCGCACACAGATGGATGCCCTGGATGCGCCTGCGACCCTGCTTCGTACTAACCAACCCGATGGCTTTGATTGCCCAGGCTGCGCGTGGCCGGATAAAGAACACAAGTCTACCTTCCAGTTTTGTGAAAATGGCGCCAAAGCGGTGACCTGGGAAGCGACCAGCAAGCGCGTCACGCCGGAATTTCTGGCGGCAAACACCGTGACCTCGCTGCTGGCCAAAAGCGACTTTGAGCTCGAAGGCTACGGGCGTTTAACCCATCCGTTGGTCTACGACCGCGCGAGCGATACGCTGCGCCCCATCGACTGGGAAAGCGCTTTTGCGCGCATCGGCGAAGTGGTCCGCGGTATGCAGCCTGACGAAGTCGAGTTCTATACGTCAGGTCGCGCCTCCAACGAAGCGGCCTGGCTGTTTCAGCTGTTTGCCCGCGAGCTCGGCACGAACAACTTCCCGGATTGTTCAAATATGTGTCACGAATCGACCAGCGTCGGACTGCCGCAGTCAATCGGTATTGGTAAGGGGACGGTATCCCTGGACGATTTTGAAAAAACCGAGCTGGTGATTTCCATCGGTCATAATCCCGGAACGAACCACCCGCGCATGATGGGGACGCTGCATGAACTGGCCCGTCGCGGCGTACCAATAATTGTGTTTAACCCGTTGAAAGAGCGGGCGCTGGAGCGGTTCGCCGATCCGCAGAACGTGATTGAGATGGCGACCTATCGCTCCACAAATATCGCCTCAACCTATTTTCAGGTGAAGGCCGGTGGCGACGCCGCGGCGCTGAAGGGGATTGCCAAAGCGCTGCTCCAGATGGAAGAAGAGCAGGGTAACGTCCTCGATCGCGCATTTATTACCGAGCATACGCAGAACTTCCCGGCATTTGCTGATGATCTGCTGAATACCGCCTGGCAAGATATTGAACGCGAATCCGGCCTGACCCGCGCTGACCTGCAACGGGTTGCCGACGCGTATGCCCAATCAAATGCCACAATCGTGACCTACGGTATGGGGATTACCCAGCATAATAAAGGGACGTCGAACGTACGGCTGATCGCCGACCTGCTGCTGATGCGCGGGAATATCGGCAAGCCCGGAGCCGGGATCTGCCCGCTGCGCGGTCACTCCAACGTTCAGGGCAACCGCACCGTCGGGATCACCGAGAAGCCGGGCGCCGCTTTCCTGGCAAAACTGCAAGAGGTGTTTGGTTTTGAGCCCCCGCATAAACACGGCCATGATGCGGTAAAAGCGCTGCAGGCGATGATTGAGGGTAAATCAAAGGTTCTGCTGTGTCTTGGCGGTAACTTTGCGGTGGCAATGCCCGATCATGAACGCGCATTCC
Organism: Klebsiella sp. I138; assembly: GCF_051131765.1. Taxonomy (NCBI): domain Bacteria; kingdom Pseudomonadati; phylum Pseudomonadota; class Gammaproteobacteria; order Enterobacterales; family Enterobacteriaceae; genus Klebsiella; species Klebsiella sp. I138. The sequence continues at coordinate 1,426,076 of NZ_CP180447.1, read as the reverse complement.
CGGCGATGCGCGGGCTGGATCTCAGCGTACACGTCGGTACGAAGCTGAACCGCTCGCATTTACTGGTGGCCAAAGAGACCTTTATTCTGCCGTGCCTGGGCCGCACCGAGCTCGATACTCAAGAGAGCGGGCGTCAGTCGATTACCGTGGAAGATTCCATGTCGATGGTGCACGCCTCATCAGGGAAACTGAAGCCAGCCTCGCCGCTGCTGCGGTCAGAACCGGCAATTGTCGCCGGTATGGCGATGGCGACGCTGGCAAACAGCAAGGTCGACTGGCTCTCACTGGTCGCGGATTACGACAGGATCCGTGACCTGATTGAACGCACCATTCCCGGTTTTGACGACTACAACGAACGCATCCGTCATCCGGGTGGTTTCCGCATGCCGCTGCCGCCGACGGAGCGCATCTGGCCAACGCCCACCGGTAAAGCCATGTTCTCGGTTTTCCACGGCGTACATGAAAACGTTCACGTTGAAGGTGAAGACGTGATGCGCCTGGTCACGCTGCGCAGTCATGACCAGTACAACACCACTATCTACGCCATGGATGACCGTTATCGCGGGATTTTTGGCCGCCGGGACGTGCTGTTTATGAACGAGCAGGATATGGCCAGTCAGGGGCTGGAACACGGTGACCGGGTGGATATCACCACGGCGCTGCCTGACAGCGATCTGCGTCTGGAGGATATGACGCTGGTGGCCTACAGTATCGCGCCCGGCACCGTTGGCGCCTATTATCCAGAGGCCAACGTGCTGGTTCCACTGAACTACATTGACGAGGAGAGCGGCACGCCGTCTTATAAATCCGTGCCGATTCGACTGACCCTGCGGTCGAAAGAGATCCAGCCCGTCTCCGGCCTGCGCTAATCCGCTCACGACGGCTGCCGGGCGGATAGCCGGCAGCCGTTATGCGCTATTTTTGCGTCAGTACCAGCTTGATTCCAAGCCCGACGAAACCGGCGGCAAAAGCTATCCGTAGTCCCTGTAGTACCCTGGGGCGCGAAAGCACGTAGCCGCGCATGGCGGCAGCACAGGCGCCGTACAGCATAAAAACCAGTAGTGTCATCAGCATAAAAACCCCGCTCAGCGTCAGCATCTCTTGAAGCGCAGAGGCTGCGTCGCTGCGGATAAACTGCGGCAGAAAGGCGAAAAAAAACAGCGGCAGTTTCGGATTAAGAAGGTTAATCAGTACCGCATGAGTGATGACTTTCAGCGGCGATCCCGCCTCGTCGTGGCTCGTTGGCGTTAACGTTCCCCGTTGACCGAGCGTGGTCCATGCCATATACAGCAGCCAGGCCACGCCGAGATATTTTATTATGCCGAAGGCTTCCGGGGTGCGATGGAGCACCGTCGCCAGGCCGGTGACCGCGGCAAGCAGATGCGGAATAATGCCCAGGGTGCAGCCCAGGGCAGCAGCAAAGCTCATGATTCTTCCCGAGGAAAGCCCGGTCGCAATGGTGTAGAGCGTTCCGGTGCCGGGGGCGAGGACGACAATTAAAGAGGTCAGTAGAAATTCCGGGCTGATTAACAACATGGCGCTGCTCCTGCGTGAGAAATCGGTTGCCCTGAGTATTTCGCAAGCGTGCAGGAAGGTATTGAATAAAATTGCAGTGACATTATTGTGCCGCGCGATAGCTGCCCGGGGTCGTGCCGAACTGTTTCTGGAAGGCGCGGGTCAGATGGCTTTGATCGGCAAAACCGGCCATCAGGGCGGCGTCGACGGGCGGATGACCTTCCCGCAACAGTCGACGCGCCAGACGTACCCGGGACTGTACCAGATAGGCGTGGGGGGTGATGCCGGTTTCACGGGCGAAGCCACGGATCAGCTGAAATCGGCTGATACCGCAAAGCGCAGCGAGCATATCGAGGGAAATTTTTTCCCCAGGTGCATCATCAAGAAACTCTTTGGCGAGGGCGGTCGTTGGGGAAAAACGCGGCACCGCTGTCCGGGTAAGACAATGCCAGCGGGTTGCCCGCAGCAGGCAGAGCAGCAGCGCCTCTTCAATAGCCGTCTCATCGCCCACAGTGGCGGTAATTTCGCGGAACAATCGCTGCATAAGCTGGCGCAGCGGCGGGTCATCAACCACCGGACGCAGCAGAAGATCCTCGCTTTTCACATCGCCCTGAAATTCATCGGCGACCCGCTGCGGATCGAGATAGACCATCTGCCAGCTTCGGGGGCCGTCCAGGGGTATACCATCGTGCATTTCGCCTGGATTAACCATAATGATGCTCCCGGCTGAGGCATCAACCTGGCCAATATGGCTCCACGAGCGCTGGGCGCCGTGGGTGAAAATACCCAGGCCAAACTGCTCGTGGGCATGACGGGAAAAGTGCTGTTCGGTCAGCAGCGACATGGCTTCAAGGCCGGGGAGATTCAACCGGTGCTGCCGGACGTGATGGATACGGGCTGCCATTTGCTTCTCCCGAAGGAATTCACTGGGAGTGTAGTCCGCCGACAGCCCCCTTCGCAAGCGACGGCCCGGCTTGTATTTGACGGATGCTGAACGTAACATTTAACTAACATACTTTTTTGATCGGGCGAGGGGTGTCTGCATCGTCCCGGCGTTCGCGTACAGCGAAAGGCAATACACTGGATTAACCATGGATATCAAACAGCTCAAGTACCTGATCGCACTCGATCAAACGCGTCATTTTGGCCAGGCCGCGGCGCTATGCCATATCACTCAGCCGACGCTATCGATGCGTATCCGCAATCTGGAAGAGGAGCTCAATCTGGTATTAATTCAGCGCGGGCAGCGATTTGAGGGATTTACTGCGGAAGGCGAACGTATTCTGGCCTGGGCGCGGGCGCTGCTGGCGGCGCATGACGGTCTGGAGGCGGAGGCAGCGATTTGCCGCGGCCAGATGGTGGGACAGCTTCGGGTGGGAATGGTGCCGCTGGCAAGCCTTAACCCAATGCAGCTGATTAAACCGCTGTCCGTGAAGTATCCTGAACTCCAGTTCAGCCTGCTTTCGCTCACCTCAGAGCAGATTATTGATGGTGTCAGTCGCAATCAGCTCGATTTAGGTATCTGCTACCTCCACCATGTCGATAGCCAGCTTTTCAACGTCCAGCGGCTTCCGGCGACGCGGATGGGACTGCTGCACGATAAACGTCATTTTCAGTTTGCCGAGGGGGCACCGGACTGGGAAACGCTGGCCGCATTACCGCTCGGTTTTCTCACCAAAGGAATGCATTACCGCGAATCCATCGAGATGAGCTTTAAGAGCAAAGGGTTAACACCGAAATACGTCTTTGAGAGCGACTCCACCTTCCAGATTATTCAGGCGGTACAGGCGGGAGTTTGTTGCGCTATTATGCCGCTCAACAATGGACTGGAAGCCTTAAGCGACAATCTGGAGATTATTCCCATTGCCGAAACCGAAGTGGATTCGATGCTGGTGCTGATTATGCGTAATCAGGAACCGGTCTCGTCGCTGGCGGAAAAATGCTTTGCCGATGCCCAAACGATTTTTAGCGAAGAATAAAACCTGTGCCACGCATTCAACGTTCCGACCGGGGCGTTGAAAAATACAACCGGCGGCGATATCCTTATTATTATATTATTCGCAAGGTGGTTTTAATCATTTACTGCAGGTGCGGATGAGTTTTTATTGGCAGCCATAGGTGCTGATTCTGGTGTAAACATCATAAAATGACTCTTTTCGCAATATATCACCCTCGAGCACTGAAACAGTATAATGAAATAAAGGAGGGAAGATAATATTCATACTATTATAATGCTTTTGTTGTAACCCACAGGCGGCATAGAGACTCCCGGCAGGGGTTGTCGGGGCGGCAAGGGCGATGTTAATCAGTCTGTCGATGGCGTCCGGAGAGGATGAAATGATTTCCAGCGCTTTTTGCGCATCGTTTCTTTGCCCGATGAACCCATTATTGCCATGAGAGAAATACGGTGCTGAAGCCAGGCTGTTCGTTGCATCATTCAACTCCGCCGTGGCTAAACTTTCTTTTGCCACGCCTGGGGTGCCCCATAATATGGATGTCATCATGATCAAGGTGATTGCTATCCTTGCCGCGCTGAACATCATGCTTATCCTTTTATTCTGAACAAAAAACAGAGCATGATTAATAACACGCGCGCGTGAACCCATCAATGTATTTATGATTTATAGTGAGGTATTTATATCCTCAATAATTACAATCGGTTTTATAATTACTTTATCGACTAATGGAAATACATAACGCGCGTCCTGCAGCGGTGAGGTATAAATCATCCATAATTCAAACTGTGCCGCCGGAAATAACCCGGCGGCGGCAGTTAGCTAGATATTTTCCAGTTCAATACCGCGGGTTTTCGGACCATAAATACCCACCGAAAGCATGACCATCAGCATGCTGGCCACGATAAAGCTAATCACTCCCGGCGTACCGGCGTATTGCAGAATCACGCCGATCAAAATACTGGTGATCGCCGTTGACAGGCGGCTGAACGAGTAGCAAAAGCCCACTGCTCTGGCCCGAATACGGGTCGGGAAGATTTCCGCCTGGTACGCGTGATAGCTGATGGTCAGCCAGGCGTTGGACCAGGTTATCATAAACCCGCAGACAACCAGCATTACCGGGTTATTCTGCAACGCGAACAAGGTACCAAACACCACCGTCATCAGCGCGGAGAGAACGATTTGCCACTTATTTTCGAAACGATGGACAAAACGTGTACAGAACAAGCAGCCGAGCGGGTAGGCGAGGGTGATAAAAAAGGCGTACAGCAGGCTGTGGGTAATGCTGGCGCCCTGGCCGGAGAGCAGCGCCGGCAGCCAGTTTCCGAAGCCGAAAAATCCGATTGCCTGGAAGAAGTTCATCACCATCAGCATGATCGTCCGCTTGCGGTACTCTGGCGCCCAGATCTCTTTGAAGGACCCGGTTTTGCGCTGAGCCTGGCGGGTGTCCGAAAGATGCTGTGGCGAAGGCGTGATGCCACAGCGCTGCTCCATCTGACACATCACCGCGTGGGCGTCCGCATGGCGACCTTTGACCTCCAGCCAGCGGGCCGATTCCGGCAGCTTTTTGCGAATGACCCAAATGATCAGCGAACACAGGGCGCCAAAGATAATGACCCAGCGCCAGCCGGTCAGGCCGAATAGCGTCGTCGGGACCAGCATCCACGACATCAGCGCGACGGCAGGTACCGAGAGAAACTGGATAAAAAAGGCGAAGGCGAATGCCTTGTTGCGCAGATGGGTAGGGACCCATTCACTCAGGTAGGTGTCGATGGTAACCAGCTCAATGCCCAGCCCGATCCCGACCAGAAAGCGACAGAAGATAACCCCTTCGGCGTTATTCTGAAAGGCCATCAGCAGCGAAAAAACGCCGTACCAGGCCAGCGCAAACATAAAGGTCAGCCGGCGGCCCAGCTTGTCTGCCAGCGGCGCAAGCAGACTGGCGCCGATAAACAGCCCGAAGAAGGTGGCCGAGGCAAACGAGGCCTGGTCGGAGATGCCAAAAATCCCTTGTTGATTGGTATGGAAAATATGTTCTGCCAGCAGCCCGGTACTGATGTAGCCGGTCTGAAAAAGATCGTAGAGTTCAAAGAAACCGCCCAGCGCCAGCAGCGTAATAAACGACCACAGGCCGAAAGAGGCAGGCAGGGCATCGATGCGGCTGGTTAAGCTGGGGTGGGGTTGTCCTGTGGATACAAAAGGTGCATCCCCCAGAACCTGGGTGGTAGACATATTATTATTTTCCTCAGATAAAATGTTTGCCTGCTAATGTTATTAGATTGTTAATGGTTTTAAATGTTTAATTCCTCTTCCCATCAAGGTTCTTCAGTGAAAAATCTGGTGTGTATGGAATGCACAGGGGGAATGCACTGGTTTACGCCAGGCTGATTCGGCAGATTTGAATGATATGACTATGCGATAACGGAGAAGGGGAAAAGAGGGATGGTAGATGTCAATAAAATGATCCCGCGTTGCCACGGGGCCATGTTGACAGACTCAGGCTTTACCTTCCCTTCGGCGGCAGGGCCTGCAAAATCCGCTTAGCTTCCGACTCCGTCAGTGGAAAATCGAAAAAGCGCCGATAAAAATCCCGGGTGATGGCGATCATATCCAGGTCGGCAAAACGCTGCGGCTGAAGCTGTTTTGCCGCCCATTGGATCTGCAACACGCTTTCCGTGCCGTAGCGATCCCAGGGGAAAACGCCCGCCGGATTTTGCCATACCTTGCCCTTTTTCACCGCCCGCAGCGTGGAGAACAGTTCGCCATAAGCCGAGTGCTGTAAATCACCGCATCCGGCGCCGAGAATGATGACATCCGGCTGCCAGGCAAGCACTTTCTCCGGCGAAATTTCCTGCATATTGCCAGAGATTCCTGCCGCCGCGTTTTGCCCACCGGCCAGATGAATCCAGGTATCGATCAGCGTATTGCTGCCGTCGACCTTGAGCGGCTTCAGCGACTGGATATGCAGCACCCGCGGGCGCTCGCCATCCGTCAACCCCTGGTTGCGCTGAGCGGTGCGGGCGATGGTCTGTTGCAGATACTGGTTGTAGGCCTCGGCTCTGGCCCGCGCCTGAGGCGTGCCGAAGACCTCCGCAGTGGTCTGCACGGCCCGCGCCAGCGATGGGTAGTCGGTAAAGTGCATTTCCATGACCGCTAATCCCGCCTGACGGTAGGCCTCTGCATCGCCGTTGCCCTGCGCCACAAACACCACCTGCGCGCCGCGCGCCAGCAGCGCTTCGCTAGTGAAATGCGGGCCGCGAGCGATCAACGCCTGATTGAGCCGGGGGTCGAGATAGAACATCCACGGGCGGCTATCCGGACGGTTAACCGTGGCGACCACGCGGTTGCCAACGCCGAGCGTCATCAGCAGCGAGTGGTGCGCATACCAGCCCTCCGCCACCTGGGTTACCCGATCGGGGAGGATCGCCGGGTGCCCGGCGTCGTCCGTAACCTGACGGTTGGCCAGCGCCGGGAAAGCAAGCAGCAGTGAGAGCAGACCAGCGGCTATCTTTTTCATGATATTCCTCAGAAATCAAACTGCACTGACGCTGTCGCTTCGCGCGGTGCGCCGAGCTGAGCGCTGGCATAACCTGCGCCGGTATAGCCCGTGAGCGCACCGGGAACGATGTTGGTCCAGTAGTGGCGATTAGTAATGTTAGTGACTGCTAACCTAAAGGTGGTGTCGGTGCCAAACAGCCGGGTGCGATAGTTGCTGCCGATATCAACGGTGGTATAGCTGCCAACCCAGCTGTCGTTGGCATTATCGGTCGCGCGGCGCCCGACGTAGTGGATATTGCCGTTGACGTCGAGACCCGGGACCGGATCGATGCTGTAAATCGCCAGCATGTTGGCGGTAAAGCGCGGCAGACCAACAACCTGCTTATCATCCGCATCGGCGCTGGACGTGTCATGCAGACGCGGATCGAGCCAGGTACCGCCGCCGAGCAGGCGCAGGTTAGAGGTCACGTGCCCGTCGGCCAGCAGCTCCAGCCCCCGGTTTTTTTGCGTACCGTCTTCGGCAAAATCGCCGCTGTCGTTGGTATAAGCGAACGGGCGCTCGGCCTGGAATAGCGCCGCGGTTAAGAGCAGATCGTTGTGCGGTGCATATTTCGCACCGACCTCCACCTGGTGACTACGATAGGGGTTGAGAACATCTCCGGCGTTATTCGCCCCGGCCGGCGCCGTGTCGCCCTGTTGCATACTGTTCGCCCAGGTCGTATAGAGCGTGACATTCTCTACCGGTTTATACATCAGACTGGCGGAACCGCTGGCGCCCCGGTCATCATGGTTGCTGCTGCGATTCCCGCTTTTGTTGTAGTTATCGACGGTAAACAGGTTTTCACTCCCCGAGAGCAGCAGGCTCCACTGCGGGTTGAAGGTCAGAGTATCGCTCAGTAAAAAAACGTGCTGCGTGGTGGTCGCCGAATGGTAGCGGTCGGTGAAATCCGGGTAAGCGGGGCGGGCGTACTCCGGACTGTCCTCCAGCGAGGAACTTCCCAGCTTTTGCGTACCGCCATCGCGCGGATTGTAGTTTTTCCATACGAAGCCGCGTATGCCCACCGCCAGGTCGTGCTGTAGCCAGCCTGTCTCCAGGCTGCCGGTGAGATTGGCAAGGTAGCTGTTGATGGTAAAACGGCTGGCGGCAGAGTTGGCGGTCGTGGTGGTGTAATGCCCGTGGTTATCGGTGAGCGTATTGGTCACGGTGGTTGATTCACGGTCGGCAATCTGGCGCAGCACACCGACGTCCAGCAGCCAGTTACCGTCAAAGTCGTGCTTGATATGCAGGCTTCCGGTGGTGGTGGTGTCATCGTTGCCGGCGTAGTACTGACCATACTTGCTTTTCGTCGGGTCCAGCGGCGACGGGAAGTGGGTACCTTTTGCCAGGGCGAACGAGCCGGGCAGCCCTTTTTGATAGAAATGATAGTAGCTGAAATTGCTCTCCAGCACGGTCTGATCAGTCAGCTGGAAGTCAAGTGCCAGGCCCGCATACTGGTTGCGCTGGCGGCTTCCGTGGGTATAGCTGCTGCCGTCCTGATCCATCAGGTTGAGACGATATTTCACTCGATCCCCGGCGTCCAGCGGGCCGCTTAGATCCAGTGCGGCATTCGCGCCGGAGGCGGTCCCACCGCCAACGGTCACCCGGCGCAGCGGAACATCGGTTGGCCGTTTCGACACCAGGTTAAACATTCCTGCCGGGTTCGCCGGGCCATACAGCGCGCCGGCCATGCCGTTCAGTACTTCGATGCGCTGGAACTGTTCGGCGGGGTATTCGGTGGTGGAAACCGCGTTAAGACCATCGATCATGCTGTTCTGGACTACGCTGCCTTGCATGCCGCGGGTCTGCGGACGAACGCCGTCACCCTGAACAGAAGGCAGATAGCGATAGACATCTTTGACGCTGCTGGCCTGCACCTGGCGGGTCAGAGAATCCGATAGCGTCTGCACGGACCACGGGACGTTAATCAGCTTTTTCTTGCCGAGATTGCCCAGTGTTGCCTGCTGTTCAGCGGCGGGCGTGACGTCATCAAGAGATTGCGTATGCGGTTCTGCGGTGACAACCATGGTTTCTGCCGCATGTACAGGCATCGCCAGCAAAACGGGTGAACAGGGAATCATCCCGGTTAATAAAACGAGTTTATATGAGCGCATTAATTTTAAGTTCAGACGAATGAAAACGGAATGAGGCGGGGAAAATCTCGTCTCTGTCTGAAGGGTACGGTTTTTATTTGTATGACAAAAAGATAAAGAGGATCGCTATGTATGTCAATATATAACGATCTGTTTCGATGATAAAACGATGAGTTACACGGTAAATACACTGCCATAATTATCTGTTTTTATAAGTTTTATTGAATTGTTTTGCCCCTGAAGGGGTAGGCGGTTATTTCACGCCGGGAGACGGTGAATAATCGCCTCTGGCGTAGATACACTTGTTATTGTCGTTGCGCGAAGGTGTAATTGGTGTTGATTCTTTATCTCTTCGGGCAGTGACACCTGACTGAGCAAAAATGACGCAAGGAATAATCGCTTTGAGTTTTAGCGCATTTATGACACAGCGGGCCCGTGAACGGGCGCTGACGCTCGATACGGACCAGCAGACGCTGGTGAGCCATCTCGATACGTTGAGCAGGGAACTGATGTCGGGCACATCCGGCGGCGGCAAAGGGCTGTATATCTGGGGTCGCACCGGGCGCGGGAAAAGCTTTGTGGTTGATCATTTCTTTGCCAGTCTGCCGCTGGCGGCAAAGCGCCGGGTGCATTTTCATGCCTTCTTTCGCGAACTTCATCAGCGGCTGAATACGCCGGCCGCTCCGACGTTGCCAGACGCGATTGCGCAGATGACAGGTGACTGCCGCGTGCTCTGTTTTGATGAATTTCATCTGCACGATCCCGGCGACGCGATGCTGGTAAAGGTACTGCTTGCGCAGCTGTTTCAGCGCGGTGTCGTTCTGATCACCACTTCCAACTATCCGCCGGACCAGCTACTGGCGAATCCGCTGCATCATGAACGCTTTGCGCCTTCCATTGCGCTAATAAAACAGCACATGAAGATTGCAGCGCTTGATGGCGAAGAGGATTATCGGGCGCGTCATGCGCCGATGGAGAACCCGTTCTGCCGCGGTTGGTTTTTGGTGCAGCCCTCGGCCCGGATCCGTCAGGCGCTCGCGCTCCCGGATCCGGCAACCACGGAGCTGCCGCTACAGGTGGGATATCGAACCCTGCATGTGGCCTCGGCGCCCGGGGAGTTTCTGCATTTTACCTTTGCCCGGCTGTGCGGTGGTGCAACGGCGGTCATGGACTATCTGACCTTGTGCGACACGCATACGCAGTGGGTCATTGATGCGGTACCGCCGTTGTGCAAGACAGGTCCGGCGGCCCAGCAGCGATTTATTAACCTGGTGGATGTTCTGTATGAAAAGCAGTGCTGTCCCGTTGTCGTGGCCGACTGCGGGTTAGCCGATCTGGTTGCGGATGTGGAACGGGATGATATTCAGCGCACCTACAGTCGTTTACTACAGCTGCGGCAGAAATAGCGCGGGAAAACCGGAGTGAAAGGAAAAAGCCCCGGCGGGCAAGGCGCCAGCCGGGGAGGGAGATTACAGGTCGTAACGGTCGAGGTTCATCACCTTGGTCCAGGCGGCCACGAAGTCACTCACCAGCTTCTGCTGAGCATCCTGGCAAGCGTAAACTTCTGCCAGCGCCCGCAGTACCGAGTTCGAACCGAAAACGAGGTCGGCACGAGTCGCGGTGTACTTGCTCTCGCCGCTCTTACGATCGCGGCCTTCGAACAGTTCACCTTGCTCGTCAGTGGCATTCCAGACGGTGGCCATGCTGAGTAAGTTGACAAAGAAGTCATTGCTCAGCACGCCGACGCGGTCGGTGAAGACCCCGTGCTGGCTCCCGTCGTAGTTAGCACCCAGCACCCGCAGGCCGCCCACCAGCACCGTCATTTCCGGGGCGGTCAGCGTCAGCTGCTGGGCTTTATCCAGCAGCAGCGTCTCAGTCGAAACACCGCCTTCAATGCGGCGATAGTTACGGAAACCATCCGCCAGCGGTTCCAGCAGATCGAAGGACTCGATATCAGTCTGATCCTGACGGGCATCCACCCGGCCCGGTGCGAACGGCACGCTGACCTGTACACCGGCTGCCGCTGCGGCCTGCTCAACGCCGACGACACCTGCCAGCACGATGATATCGGCCAGAGATGCTTTACCGGAGGCTTTCTGAATAGCCTGCAGCGTCGGCAGCGCTTTCGCCGCAATGGCGTTCACCGGCCACGCTTTCTGTGGCGCCAGCGCCAGACGGGCACCGTTAGCTCCGCCGCGTTTATCACCGCCGCGGAAGGTGGAGGCGGAGGCCCAGGCCACCGACACCAGCTCGCTGACCGACAGCCCGGCATCGGCAATGGCGGTCTTGAGGGTAGCAATATCCGCCGGGGACGGGTTATGGATCGCGGCAGGTAACGGATCTTGCCAGATCAGATCTTCTTTCGGTACTTCCGGTCCGAGGTAGCGGGACTTCGGCCCCATATCGCGGTGGATCAGTTTGAACCAGGCGCGGGCAAAGGCTTCATTGAAGGCCTGCGGATCGTTAAGGAAGCGACGGGAAATTTTGCCGAATTCCGGGTCAAAGCGCAGCGTCAGGTCGGTGACCAGCATGGTCGGCTTGCGTTTTTTCTCCGGGTCGAACGGGTCAGGGATCAGGTCCGGGGCGTCTTTGGCTTCGAACTGAATCGCACCTGCCGGGCTGCGGGTCTGCACCCACTCGTATTTGAACAGGTTCTCGAAGAAGTAGTTGCTCCACTGGGTCGGAGTCTGCGTCCAGACAACTTCCAGACCCGAGGTGATTGCGTCGGGGCCAGCACCGCTGCCGTAGCTGTTGGCCCAGCCCAGACCCTGCGCTTCAATTGGAGCGGCTTCAGGCTCTGCGCCCACGTGAGTGGTCACCGCTGCGCCATGCGTTTTCCCAAGGGTATGACCGCCGGCGATCAGCGCGACGATCTCTTCATCGTCCATCGCCATGTTGCCAAAGGTGGCGCGAATGGCGGCAGCGGCAGAGAGCGGGTCACCGCTGGCGTTCGGGCCTTCCGGGTTGACGTAGATCAGACCCATTTCGGTCGCACCCAGCGGCTGTTGTGCCAGGCTTTCCGGGTGACGATGTTCGAGCCAGGCTTTTTCATGGCCCCAGTCAACGTCCAGATCCGGCTCCCAGACATCTTCACGACCGGCGCCGAAGCCGAAGGTACGGAAACCGGCATTTTCCAGCGCGACGTTACCGGCCAGCATGTACAGGTCCGCCCAGGAGATTTTCTGGCCGTATTTTTGCTTCACCGGCCATAGCAGGCGGCGGGCTTTATCCAGACTGACGTTATCCGGCCAGGAGTTCAGCGGGGCAAAACGCTGCTGTCCACGGCCTGCGCCGCCGCGACCATCAACGGTACGATAGGTACCGGCACCGTGCCAGGCCATACGAATAAACAGCCCGATGTAGCTGCCCCAGTCTGCCGGCCACCACTCTTGCGAATCGGTCAGCAGCGCTCTGAGGTCTGCTTTCAGTGCGGCATAGTCGAGTTTTTTAAACTCTTCACGGTAGTTAAAATCTTCGCCCAGGGGATTTGAGCGGTTGGAATGCTGGTTTAACAGATCCACGCGGAGTTGGTTTGGCCACCAGTCACGGTTGGCGGTGCCGCCACCGGCACTCTGTGTGGGCTTCCCTGTGTGAAAAGGGCACTTCCCGGCGGATGCGTTGTTAGATGAATCGTTAGACGTGCTCATATCAGGCTCCGTTTGCTTTTGTGAATGCCATTACGATATACACTGCAACCAATAAGTGATACTTGAATGAATCTACGGAATTAATAGTTATATCCTTTTAACAACAGGCGATAAAGAAATCCATAAAATATTTGTGGGTTAAAGCCAAAATACGTAAAGCGGCTTACGTACGTTCTCATTAGCTAATCAGTATAGGACACTGTGACGGCGCGTCTGGTGATAAAATCAGCGGTTGCAAAAAAGCTAAGCAGGTGAATTCTGGTCAATTACTGGCCACCCGTTGTGGTGTTGAAAAATAAGAATTCTGGGGGTGAACACCCTCTTTTATATAACGCTGAAGCGCTGGCAGAATGGTCGCGGGGAATATTTCCGCGGTGCTGGAGGGCTTATTGTCGGCAGGCGTCCGGGAGTGGACAGGGCGCCTGCACCAAATTCACGCACTGCCCCAAAATCACTCCCCATTGTGGTGTGATGCAGCAGTCATAATCCTTATGTTGCTGAATTCACAAGAACTATTTTCTGGCATGCCCTTTGCAAACGATAAATCAGAAGGCAGCGCAACAGACAATCAAGATGATCCAATAGCTGGCTAGGGTTCCGGTTCACGCAGGTGAATGTCTGGTCCGAGAGCTGGCGACCTCTGCGAGGTTACACGGCGGGACAAAAGCCCGGGAGACAGCAGCACCGTCAGGTGTCGCGCTGCTCCTGTTTTTGTGCCAACCAGAGGTTCATAATGAAGACATCCCGCGTAATCCGCTCTTTCCTGCTGTCGCTGGCGCTGCTGGCCAGTTTTCCTTCCTTTGCCGCCGTAAAAAAAGAGTTCAACGTCTGCTGGACGATCTATGCCGGCTGGATGCCCTGGGGCGCCATCAGTAACGAAAAAATTATTGATAAATGGGCCGCTAAGTACGGCATCAAAATCAATATTGTGCAGCTCAATGACTATATCGAGTCGATTAACCAGTATACCGCCGGCCAGTTTGATGGCTGCACCATGACCAATATGGATGCGCTGACCATTCCTGCGGCGGGCGGTGTTGATACCACCGCCCTGATCACCGGCAGCTATTCCGACGGCAATGATGGCGTAGTACTCAAAGGCACCGGTAAAACGCTGAGCGACCTGAAAGGTATGCAGGTCTATCTCCCGGAACTGTCGGTTTCGCACTATCTGCTGGTTCGCGGTCTGGAGAAGGCCGGTCTGCAGGAAAAAGATGTCAACGTCGTTAATACCTCTGATGCCGATATCGTCTCTGCCTTTGGCACCGCTAGCGTCCGCGCCGCCGTGGCATGGAATCCGCAGCTGTCGGCGATTAAAAAGACCCCGCAAACCAGCGAAGTCTTTAGCTCCGCGCAGGTTCCCGGCGAGCTTATCGACATGATGGTGGTCAACACGCAAATCCTGAAAGATAACCCTGCGTTGGGGAAGGCGCTGACCGGCGCATGGTTTGAAATGATGGCCAAAATGCATGCCGGAGACGAACAGGCGCTGAGCGCTATGGCGGCAGATTCCGGTACCGATCTCGCGGGCTATCGGGCACAGCTGAAAACCACCCACCTTTTCTGGACCGCCGCCGAGACCCTGACGTTCATCTCCAGCCCGGAGCTGGCGAAAACCATGCAGCGCGTGGCGCAGTTTTCTTTTGATAAAGGGCTGCTGGGCGAAGGGGCACAAAGCGCCGATTTCATTGGTATGAGCTTCCCGGGCAACGTCACCGTCGGCGACGGCGGTAACACTCGCCTGCGCTTCGACGATAGCTATCTGAAAATGGCCGCCGCAGGCCAGCTGTAATCACTGACGACGGGAGTGAACGCCATGCGCCAAATTAACCGCCATCCGCAGCAGGGCATGCAGCTGATGCTGATGCTGTTGCCCTTCGTGTTGCTGATTGCCGCCTGGTTTATCGGCTCCGCTATTCGCCTTGAAGCTAACCCGCAGGACAAGCTGCTGCCCGGTCTGTCACAGATGGCGGCGGCCATCGAACGGATGGCGTTTATGCCGGACAAACGCAGCGGCGAATATCTGCTGTGGGGTGACACGCTGATCAGCCTGACCCGGCTGCTCATCGGTCTGGCGGTATCCGCAATGATCGGCCTGAGCATCGGGATCGTCTCCGGCGTGTTTCCGGTGTATCGCGCCGCGCTGTCGCCGCTGATGACCGTCGCCTCGATGGTGCCGCCGCTGGCGATCCTGCCGGTGCTGTTTATCGTCTTCGGCCTTGATGAACTCTCCAAGGTGATGCTGATCGTGATTGGTATTACGCCGATGCTGGCACGCGACCTCGAACAACGGGCGCGGGAAATTCCGGCGGAGCTGTTTATCAAAGCGCAAACCCTCGGTGCCAACAGCTGGACGGCGGTGCTGCGCGTGGTATTGCCGCAGTTGCTCTCGCGCTTAATCACCTCGCTGCGCCTGCTGCTGGGTTCGGCGTGGCTGTTTTTGATTTCGGCGGAAGCCATTTCCGCCACCGCCGGGCTGGGCTACCGTATTTTCCTCGTACGACGCTACATGGCGATGGACGTGATCATTCCCTATGTCATCTGGATAACCCTGCTGGCCTGGCTGATGGATCTGGCGCTGCGCCAGCTGCACAAAGTCTGCTTCCCGTGGGCCGAAGGAGGCCGGGCATGAGTTTTATCACCATCAACAACATCTGGCAGGAGTACGGCGACCACGTGGTGCTGGAACGCATCAATTTAACGGTTAAAGAAGGGGAGTTTTGTTCAATGGTCGGGGCCTCCGGCTGTGGGAAATCCACCTTTTTGCGCCTGCTACTGGGGCAGGAGAAGCCGACCCGAGGCCAGATTACGCTCGATGGCCAGCCGCTGGCTCCCGAGCCGGATCGCAGTCGCGGCGTGGTTTTTCAACGTTATTCGGTTTTTCCGCATCTTAGCGTACTGGATAACGTGACCGTCGGTCTGGAACTGCCGTCCGCGCCGTGTTTTGGCCGCCTGTTTGGCGCCCGTAAGCGCGCCGCCCGCGAACAGGCGGCGCAGATGCTGGAGAAAGTGGGGCTCTCCCACGCCCTTAACCGCTATCCGGCGCAGCTTTCCGGCGGAATGCAGCAGCGCCTGGCAATCGCACAGGCGTTCGTGATGCAGCCGCGGGTTCTGCTGCTTGACGAGCCTTTTGGCGCGCTCGATCCCGGTATTCGCAAAGATATGCACGCGCTGCTGCTCCAGCTGTGGAGCGAGACGCGAATGACGGTCTTTATGGTCACCCACGATCTGGCCGAAGGGTTCAATCTTGGCACCCGTCTGCTGGTCTTCGACAAAGTGCGCCACGATCCGCAGGCTCCCAACGCCTACGGCGCGCGCATTACCTACGATATTCCACTTAATGAGACCCGGATGTCGCAGATGCTCGGCACCGGCACCGATAACAACGTCTATGCCCTAAGGAGATAGCCCGATGACAACCCAGTTTCATAGCTCGCCGAGTTTGCGCGAAGAATTTCTGCCGGGCGGGGGGCATACCTCGTTCATTCTGCGCCGTGGACAGATCCTGCGCCTGACCGATATCGACGGTGGGGCCAACGTCAGCATGATGATGCTCAATCCGCACGAGAAGAGCGAACGTCTGAATCTGCCGGATACCCTCAAGGGGCAGCACACCGCCCGGCTGACCGCCGGACACTGTTTCTACTCAGATATGGGCCGCGTACTGGCCGGCATCGTCGCCGATAGCTGCGGCTGGCACGATCCGTTTGGCGGCGTGCTCAACGCGCAGGAGACGGAAGAAAAATATGGTGCGGGCCGCTACCAGCAGCTGCGCAACGCATTTCATCGTAACGGTACCGATAATCTGCTGGTCGAAATGGGCAAATGGGATCTCGGTCTGGAGGATCTGCTGATGGTGGTCAACTTCTTCAGCAAAGTGAGCGTAGAGAACGACGGACGCTTGCAGTTTTGCCCGGCGAACTCCGCGGCGGGCAGCTACGTTGAGCTGTTTGCGCCCATGGATGTGCTGATGATCCTGACCGCCTTGCCGCACCCGATGAACCCGGCCCCCGAATATGCCCCGCGTCCGCTCCAGCTGAGCTGGTATCAGGCCGATGATGAGCAGGCGGCCGTCGAGTCGCTGTTTACCCGCGATGAGAACCAGCGTGCTTTCACTAATACCCAACTGTTTGCCCTTTGAGGAACCTGCCATGAACCTTGTGACCAGTACCCGTAACCCGGACGATGCCGTCTATCGCCACGTGATCCCGGCGGGCGAACCCTGGCTGTTCGAAATGGAAAAGGGGCAGACCCTGCGCCTGCTCGATCTTGAAGGTAACCAGGCAATCGACACCCTGTTTTATTGCGCCGACAGCCCTCGGGAGCGCTACGACCCGCAGCGAACGCTGCGCCGTCAGGGAAATGCCTATCTGACGACCGGGAGCGTGCTTTACTCCAACCTCGGCAATCCGCTGCTGACCATCGTGGCCGATACCTGCGGACGTCACGATACCCTCGGCGGAGCCTGTGCGCAGGAGAGCAACACCGTGCGCTATGCGCTGGATAAACGCTATATGCACAGCTGTCGGGATAATTTCCTCTGCGCCTGCCTGCACGACGGCCGGCTGCATAAGCGTGATATCGGCGCCAATATCAACTTTTTTATGAACGTCCCGGTGACCGAAGCCGGCGGTCTGACCTTTGAAGACGGTATCTCCAGTGCCGGGAAGTACGTCGAACTGCGGGCGGAATGCAACGTCATCGTACTGATCTCCAACTGCCCGCAGCTGAATAATCCCTGCAACGGCTGGAACCCGACGCCCGCGGAGGTGCTGGTATGGAACTGACCCGCTGGCAGCGCTGGCGCCTGCTGGCCTGGCGTCTGTTTTCCGTCCGTGCCGAACGTCTGTCAAGTACACCCACGCGTAAGTCCTGACCCTCTTACGCGCCCCGGGGACGACCCTGGGGAGGTCGATTCTTTTGCTGCGGGACGACCCGCCACGATGTGAGTCCCGTGTATGTTCAAGACCTTATTGATTGCTAACCGTGGCGCCATTGCCTGCCGAATTTTGCGCACCCTGCGCGCGATGCAGGTAAAAGGCGTGGCGGTCTACTCTGATGCAGACCTCAGCAGTTTGCATATTCGCGAAGCCGATGAGGCCATCAGCCTCGGCGATGGCCCGGCAGCGCAAACCTATCTGATGACGGATAAGATCATTGCCGCCGCGTTAAACAGCGGAGCCGAGGCGATTCATCCCGGCTACGGCTTTTTATCGGAAAATGCCGCCTTTGCAGAGGCCTGCGAAGCCGCCGGGCTGGTTTTTGTCGGCCCAACCCCGGATCAGCTGCGGACGTTTGGTCTGAAGCACACCGCCCGGGCGCTGGCAAAAGCGCAGGGCGTCCCGATGCTGGAGGGCACCGGCCTGCTGGCCGATAGTGCCGAGGCGTGCCGGGCAGCGGAGGACATCGGCTACCCGGTGATGCTAAAAAGCACCGCGGGGGGCGGCGGTATTGGGATGCGCGTCTGCCGCGATGCCCGCGAGCTGGCGGATGCGTTTGAAGCCGTCCGGCGACTGGGACAGAACAACTTTAGCGACGCGGGCGTGTTTGTCGAAAAATACATTGAACGCGCACGCCATCTGGAAGTGCAGATTTTTGGCGACGGGCAGGGCGACGTTATCGCCCTCGGGGTACGCGACTGCTCGATTCAGCGCCGCAACCAGAAAGTGATCGAAGAAACCCCGGCGCCAAATTTACCCGCTGGCATGGCGGAGTCCCTTTGCGCAGCGGCAATTGCGCTGGGTAAAGCGGTCAGCTATCGCAGCGCCGGAACGGTTGAATTTGTGTATGACAGCGCGGCACGACGCTTCTATTTCCTGGAGGTCAATACTCGCCTGCAGGTTGAACACGGCGTGACCGAGCAGGTGTGGGGCGTCGACCTGGTGCACTGGATGGTGGCGCTGGCGGCCGGTGAATTGCCGCCGCTCGCCGTCCTGCTTGCCGACCTGAATCCACGGGGACATGCCATCCAGGCGCGGATTTATGCCGAAGATCCGGGAAGGCAGTTTCAGCCATCGCCAGGTTTGTTGACCGATGTCTCTTTCCCGCCGGCAGACGGCGAAACCCTGCGTATCGACCGCTGGGTCGAGGCGGGTTGCGACGTGCCGCCATTTTTTGACCCGATGCTGGCCAAAGCGATCGCCTGGCGCCCGACCCGCGAGGAGGCTATTGCGGAACTGGCCCGGGCGCTGGCAAATACCCGCCTGTACGGTGTGGAAACCAACCGCGTTTATCTTCAGCAGATTCTGGCATTTGAGCCTTTTACGCGCGGTGAACTCTGGACCCGGTGCCTGGAACAGCTGAGCTACCGGGCGGCGACCGTCGAGGTGCTCAGTGCCGGTACGCAAACCAGCGTCCAGGATTATCCCGGCCGTCTGGGGTACTGGGCGGTGGGGGTTCCACCGTCGGGGCCGATGGACGACAGGGCGCTGCGCCTCGGCAACCGGCTGCTGGGTAATTCTCCGGGAGAAGCCGCGCTGGAAATCACCCTGACCGGGCCAACGCTGAAGTTTCATTGCGACACCCACGCGGTGGTGAGCGGCGCGCCTGTCCCGGTTCTGCTGGCGGGCATCCCGCAGGTGATGAACTGCGTATTTCGGATCCCGGCGGGTGCAACGCTGAAAATCGGTGCTATCGACGGCGCAGGAGTCAGAAGCTATCTCTGCCTGCGCGGGGGCATCCAGGTCCCGGACTATTTAGGCAGCAAAAGTACCTTTACTCTGGGGCAATTTGGCGGCCATGGCGGGCGCGCGCTGCGTAGTGGGGATGTTCTGCATCTGACCTTCGCCAGCGAGGGGAAAACCGGAGCCGCGCTGCCCGTTGCGCTGACGACACCCCTTAGCGAAAAGCGCACCCTGCGGGTGATTTATGGTCCCCACGGGGCGCCGGAGTTCTTTGCCGCAGAATATATCGATACCTTTTTCGCCACCGACTGGGAAGTGCATTTTAACTCCAGCCGTACCGGCGTGCGGCTGATTGGCCCTAAACCGCTGTGGGCTCGCGAAAGCGGAGGTGACGCGGGGCTGCATCCCTCGAATATTCACGATAACCCTTACGCCGTCGGCGCGGTCGATTTTACCGGCGACATGCCGGTTATTCTTGGCCCGGACGGCCCGAGCCTCGGCGGTTTCGTCTGCCCGGTGACGGTCATCGAGGCCGACCTGTGGCAGCTGGGACAGTTAAAAGCCGGTGATAAAGTGCGTTTTGTCCCGGTGGATCTGCCCACCGCCCGTCGGCTGGCTGCAGGCTACCGCACTGAGCTGGCCACGCTTGAGGCGGCGCCGGTTGCGTGGCAGCCCACGCCTCTGAATTCACCTGTGGTGATGAACTGCGGGGAGGCGGATAAGCGCCTGGTAGCCCGCCTTTCCGGCGATACCCATTTGCTGCTGGAGGCGGGAGACGCCGAACTCGACCTGGTGTTGCGTTTTCGCATTCATGCCCTGATGCAGGCCCTGGAGAATCTGCCCCGACCGGGCGTGATTGATCTAACGCCGGGGATCCGCTCCCTGCAGATTCATTTCCAGCCGGAAATGCTGACGCTTGAGGCGCTGCTGCAATGGGTGAGCGCGGAGTGGACGACGGTGTGCCTCAGCGACGATCTAGAGGTCCCCACCCGGGTCGTGCATCTCCCGCTGTCGTGGGATGACCCGGCCTGCCGTAAAGCGATTGATAAATACATGACCACCGTGCGCCGCGACGCCCCCTGGTGTCCGGGCAACCTCGAATTTATCCGCCGGATTAACGACCTGCCGGACGAACAGGCGGTGTGGAATACGGTGTTTGACGCCAGCTATCTGGTGATGGGGCTGGGCGATGTTTATCTTGGTGCCCCGGTGGCGACACCGCTTGACCCGCGTCACCGTCTGGTGACCACGAAATACAACCCGGCGCGCACCTGGACTGCGGAAAATTCGGTGGGGATCGGCGGAGCCTATCTGTGCGTTTACGGTATGGAAGGCCCCGGCGGCTACCAGTTTGTTGGCCGTACGCTTCAGATGTGGAACCGCTATCACGAGGTGGCTGATTTTGCCGGTAAACCCTGGCTGCTGCGCGTCTTCGACCAGCTGCGCTTTTATCCGGTTTCTGCCGATGAATTGCTGCAAATTCGCCGCGATTTCCCGCTTGGCCGCTATTCGCTGCGTATTGAGCACAGCACGCTGCGGCTGGCGGAGTACCAGCAGTTCCTGCAACGGGAAGCCGCGAGTATCGACGCGTTTCGTCAACATCAGCAGCGCGCGTTCAATGACGAACGTGAACGCTGGATTGCCAGCGGTCAGGCACATTTCGACAGCCAGGAGGCGCCGGTCGATGCGGGAGATGAGCCGCCGCTGCAGCGCGGACAGCAGGGCGTTGAGAGCCCGATTTCCGGCAATCTGTGGCAGGTGCAGGCCGCTGCCGGGAGCCATGTTCGCACCGGCGACGTTCTGGTGGTGCTGGAGTCGATGAAAATGGAAATTCCGCTGCTGGCACCGTGCAATGGTGTCGTTCAACAGATGCATGTTCAGCCGGGCGCATCGGTACGTGCCGGGCAACGCGTGGCGGTGATCCTGGAGGAGAACGTATGAGTCAGCCAACCTTTGATTTACGCCTCGCAACCCTGGCGGAGGCCTACCGGCGCGGCGAATGGACCCCGCGAGCACTGCTGGCCGACCTGCGTGAAAAAGCGCTGGCGCTGAATCCGGAATATCAGCTGTTTATTCATATTCTGACGCCAGAAGAGCAGGAACCCTGGCTGGCGGCGCTGGATGAGGTTTCACCTCAGATGCTGCCGTTGTACGGCGTGCCGTTTGCCATCAAAGATAATATCAATCTCGCGGGGATAACCACCACCGCCGCCTGCCCGGCATTCGCCCGCACCGCGACGGAGGATGCCACTATCGTGGCACAGCTGATTGCCCTTGGCGCCATCCCGGTTGGCAAAACTAATCTCGATCAGTTCGCCACCGGGCTGAACGGCACGCGCTCTCCCTATGGCCGCTGCCGGAATGCTTTTCATGCGGACTATCCTTCCGGCGGTTCCAGCGCCGGTTCCGCGCTGGCGGTAGCGCTCGGCGTCGCCAGTTTCGCCCTCGGTACCGATACCGCCGGCAGCGGGCGGGTGCCGGCGGCCCTGAATAACCTGACGGGCCTGAAGGCCAGCAAGGGGCTTATCTCAACCGCGGGGGTGGTGCCCGCCTGTCGGACGCTCGACTGTACGACATTCTTTACCGCCACCGCCGACGAGGCCAGTCAACTGCTGGCCCTGACCGCCCGGCGCGATCCGCAAGATGCCTATAGCCGCCATAATCCGCTGTGGAATGGTCGGCAGGCGTTTGGCACCCCGGCACCAGGATTTCGTTTCGGGGTACCGCAGACGCTGAATTTCCTCGGCTGTCCGCAGAGCGAGGCGTTATTTATGCAGGCGAAAGCGCGGCTGATAGCCCTTGGTGGCGTACCGGTGAACCTCGATATAACGCCGTTTCTCGCCGCCGCACGCCTGCTTTACGACGGTCCGTGGGTCGCAGAACGGTATGCGATAGTGGGGCCGTTGATTGAGCAGCAGCCGGACGCGGTGCTCCCGGTGATACGCGATGTGCTGGCGAAAGCGCCGGGGATCGATGCCGTGGCCACTTTCCGGGCGATGTATCAGCTGCAAACGTACAAGGCGGAGTGTGATGCGTTGCTGGAGACGCTGGACTGCGTGTTGACGCCAACCTACCCGCGCCCGGTAACGCTGGCCGAGCTGGAGGCCGAACCGGTGCAGCGAAATGCCGATCTGGGCTACTACACCAACTTTATGAATCTGCTGGATTACGCGGCGGTAAACGTGCCGGTCGGATTTCTGGCAAACGGGCTGCCCTCCGGCGTGACGCTGTTTGGTCGGGCCTTTACCGACCAGTATCTGCTTGGTGTGGCCGATGCTTTCCAGCGCGTGCAGCCATTGCCGCTGGCGGGCGGCACGCGGCTGGCCGGTGACGCGTCCGCCGCAATCGCCAGCCACGACCGGATGCCTCTGGTGGTATGCGGTGCCCATCTTGACGGTCTGGCGCTAAACGGTCAGCTGCGGGAGCGGGGAGGTCGTCTCCTGACGGCGACGCAGAGCGCTCCGCGCTACCGGCTGTATGCCCTGGCCGACGGACGGCGTCCGGGTATGGTGCGTGATGACAATGGTGGCGCAGCCATCGCCGTCGAAGTGTGGGAGCTGCCCTCTGCCGAGTTGGGATCGCTCCTGACGGCCATTCCCTCGCCGCTAGGGCTTGGAAAAGTCGAACTGGCAGACGGACGCTGGCTGAGCGGTTTTATCTGCGAAGGCTATGGCCTGCAGGGGGCTTGCGACATCACCACCTACGGAGGCTGGCGAGCCTGGCTGGCCCGCGACTGAGCATCGGGCCTCTGCCATTATCCGGCAGAGGCCATTTCGTGACAGTGTCACGCATATCGCAACCTCCGACTTTTGCTACCGGCCCGGTTCGGGCATCTAACATGCTGAAACATTTCTGCTAAATCATTAGCAACCTTTCTGTAGGGCCAGCGCGTCGATAACGCTATTCTGCTCCGCTTTTTATATTTTTCGCTTTTTATTCAAACTCAAGTGAATTGCCGCTAATGACCCAAATGAGAGATGAAATTCGCGATCACTCAGCGGAAGAGATGCTGTTTATTCGTCGTGCCGCGATCGCTTTTCTACTGGTGGTGGTCTGTTTTGGCGTGCTGATTTTTAATCTCTACCGTTTACAGGTAGATCAGCACGATTTCTATCAGACCCGATCGAATCAGAATGATATTAAAATGCTGCCTATTGCGCCGAGCCGTGGGCTTATTTTCGATCGCAACGGTATCCCGCTGGTGCAGAACATCACCTTGTACCGTCTGCAGGTGATCCCCAGCAAAATTCCCGATATGACCGCGTTGCTGAATGCATTAACACCCATCGTTGATTTGACTCCCGACGATATCGCCAGCTTCCGTGACGACATGCACCACAACAGCCGCTACAAAGAAGTGACCCTGAAATCCGCCCTGAGCGATGTTGAGGTGGCACGCTTTGCGGTGAACGAGTTTCGTTTTCCTGGGGTCACGGTGGAGAACTACCAGCAGCGTGATTATCCCTACGGTGCCCAGTTGGCGCACGTGGTTGGCTATGTGTCGAAAATCAACGACGGCGACCTGCAGCGGCTGGCCAAAAACGGCGAGGCGGAGAACTATGCCGCAGACCACAATATCGGCAAGCAGGGTATCGAAGGCTATTACGAAAAAGAGTTACACGGTATTACCGGTTATCAGGAGGTGGAAGTCGATAACCATGGTCGCGTCGTACGCCTGCTCAAAGAAGTACCGCCGGTAGCCGGGAAGGATATCTACCTGACGCTGGATCTGCACTTACAGCAGTATATTGAAGGGGTGTTGAAGGGCCAGCGTGCGGCAGTGGTGGCGGTTGACCCTCGCGATGGCGGTGTGCTGGCAATGGTCTCCAGCCCTAGCTATGACCCGAATCCCTTCGTGAAGGGCATCGGCTATAAGGCCTACCGTTCGCTGCTCGATAACCCGGATCGCCCGCTGATCAACCGCGTTACCCAGGGGCTTTACCCACCGGCGTCGACGGTCAAACCGTATATGGCGCTGTCAGCGCTGTCCGCCGGCGTAATTACGCCCACCACCACCTTTTTCGGCGCGCCGACCTGGACGTTGCCCGGTACCCAGCGCCGCTACCGTGACTGGCTGAAAACCGGGCACGGGATGTTGAACGTGACCAAAGCCATCGAGGAGTCGGCGGATACCTTCTTCTATCAGGTGGCCTTTGAAATGGGTATTGACCGTATCCACACCTGGCTAAGCAAGTTTGGCTACGGGCAGTCGACGGGGATTGATTTAAACGAAGAGTATGCCGGGGTGTTGCCAAGCCGCGAGTGGAAGCAAAAAGTGCATAAGAAGCCATGGTATCAGGGCGACACCATTTCGGTCGGGATCGGCCAGGGGTACTGGATAGCCACGCCGGTTCAGATGGTGAAGGCCCTGACGACGCTTATCAACAACGGTAAGGTTAAAAATCCTCATCTGCTCTATTCCATGAAGCGCGGAAATAAGGTTGAGCGCTATCAGCCGCCGGATAATACGCCGCAGGTAGGAGACCCGAAATCACCGTACTGGGGCATCGTGCGCAACGGGATGTACGGCATGGCCAACTTACCTAACGGTACCGGGTATAAACTGTTCCATACCGCGCCGTATCAGATTGCGGCAAAATCCGGCACCTCGCAGGTCTTCAGCCTGAAGGAGAACCAGACCTATAACGCGAAGATGATCCCGGTTCGACTGCGCGACCATATCTTCTATACCTTGTTTGCGCCGTATCAGCATCCGAAGGTGGCGATGGCGCTGATTCTGGAGAACGGCGGCGGCGATGGCGTCGTAGCCGGGCCGACGGCGCGCGCCATTCTTGACCATATCTTTGACCCGGCCAATGCGCCTGATGTCGCACAGAGGGCCGAAGCCAGCGTACCGCAGATAGACAGCGCCGACGCGCAGTAGACCGGTGGGGAGCGCACGGCCTCCGCGCTGGCCGGGCACGACAAAGAGATGCTTATTCCCGCATGACGTTATTCATAGAGATTGGTTATTTGTCGAAACAGCCGCCTTTCTCCATAGTGAAAGAATATGAGAAGACTCAAAGGATAGCGGGCTATGGCGTTGAGAAACAAACTCCTGATTGTGCAGACCGGTGCGCCCCCGGTGGACATCGAGGCCAGGCATGGCGATCTTCCGGTTTGGTTTGCTCGGCTGCTTGCACCCTGGCGCCAGCAGATTGCTACCGTACGCGTCTATGCCGGGGAAGCGCTGCCCGCGCCGGACAGTCAGACCGTGGCAGTCATGACCGGCTCGTGGGCAATGGTCACTGACCGCCTGGCCTGGAGTGAAAGGACCGCGGCGTGGATCCGCTCAGCCATGGCGGTAGAGATGCCGTTATTTGGCATCTGCTACGGGCATCAGCTTATGGCCGACGCGCTGGGCGGCGAGGTGGCGTACCATCCGGCCGGACGCGAAACGGGATGTCAGGCGATTACGCTTTCCGCTGCCGGGCTAACGGACCCGCTGTTAAGCGACCGGCCGGCGCATTTTCCTGCGCACCTCAGCCATCTGCAAACGGTCGTCAGGCTGCCGCCGGATGCAACGGTGCTCGGCTCTTCCGGACACGATCCTCACCAGATAGTGCGCTATACCCGGCATGCATTGTCCACTCAGTTCCATCCGGAATTTACCCCTGAGATTGCACGTTCATTAATTCAGTATCGTGACGATGTGCTGCGTCAGGAGGGGCTCGACCCGCAGCAGTTGCTGGATAAGGTGGAGGCATGCCCGGTCGCGGCCGGAATCTTAACCCGTTTCGTGGCGAACTATCTGGAACCGGACCGCTCGCCGACGTCGTTCGCCATGCGGGTTGACCCGCTGCGGCAAGAATAACAATCGTATTTTCAGGGGCCGGTTCGCATACCGGCCCCTTCATTTTGTATCGTACTGTCTCTGCCGGGGGAGCATTACATCAGGATACAAAACCCCGGTTTTCTCTGCATATGCCGTATACAAAACGCTGGTTAACTGTCCGTGTACTCTCTTATCTCTTCAGTTAACAGGTGGGTTTGCTTATGAACAGATTCTCTCGGGTCCGTAAAGGTAGCGCGCTGTTGCTGGCGTTGTCGGCTTTGTGGTCAGCCAGCGTTTGTGCGGCGGAAGATGCCGCTACGTTCGAACATGTCCAACACATTAAGGCCGGCGATCTGAATATCGGCTATGTCGATATCGGCCCGCGCGACGGCCAGCCGGTTATCCTGCTGCACGGCTGGCCATATGATATTCATAGCTATGAGAAAGTGGCGCCCGCGTTGGCGCAAAAAGGGTTCCGCGTTATCGTGCCGTATCTTCGCGGCTATGGCAGTACGCAATTTCTTTCCGCGAACACCCCGCGCAACGGGCAGCCCTCGGCCCTGGCCGTGGATATGATTAACCTGATGGATGCTTTGCAGATAAAACAGGCCGATTTTGCCGGGTTTGACTGGGGCGCGCGGACGGCCGATATTGTGGCGGCGCTGTGGCCGGAGCGGGTGAAATCGCTGGTATCGGTGAGCGGGTATCTGATTGGCAGCCAGCAAATTGGCGTTACGCCGCTGCCGCCGCAGGCGGAGTTGTCCTGGTGGTATCAGTTTTATTTCGCCACCGCGCGCGGAGAAGCGGGCTATCGTCAGAACACGCGGGATTTTGCGCAGCTGATCTGGCATCAGGCCTCACCGGGCTGGGCGTTCAGCGAAGCGGAGTTTGCACAAAGCGCCAAAGCACTGACTAACCCGGACCACGTCGCGGTGACTATCAGCAACTATCGCTGGCGGCTGGGGATTGATAAAGGTGAACAAAAATATGCCGCCTATGAACAGAAACTGGCTCTGCTGCCGACCATCGGCGTCCCGACAATCACCCTTGAAGGCGACAATAACGGTGCGCCGCACCCGACGCCAGAAAACTATCGGGCGAAATTTAGCGGCAGGTATGAACACCGGATATTCACCGGTAACATTGGCCACAATCCGCCGCAGGAAGATCCCACTGATTTTGTTAAAGCAGTGGTCGATGCCGACCAGTTGTAACACGCATGCCGGGGCCAGGATTTGCGCTTCCGGCAGCAGCGCATATTCTTGTTGAGTTGTATTCATTCTGAGCGGAGCCTGCAATGGAACACATTGACCATATTTTGGTTGTCGATGACGACCGCGATATTCGTGAACTGGTCACCGATTATCTGAACAAGTCGGGATACCGCGCCACGGGAGTCGCTAACGGTAAAGCGATGTGGTCAGTGTTGCAGGGCCATCATGTGGACCTGATTGTCCTCGATATAATGCTGCCCGGAGATGATGGCCTGATCCTCTGCCGCCAGCTGCGTAGCCACGGGCAGCAAAATATCCCGGTACTGATGTTAACCGCGCGTACCGACGACAGCGACCGCATTCTGGGGCTGGAAATGGGAGCCGACGACTATCTGGTCAAACCCTTTGTCGCCCGCGAACTGCTGGCGCGGATCAAAGCTATCCTGCGGCGAACGCGCGCGCTGCCGCCCAATCTGCACATTACCGAAGTCGGCAGTCTGATTGCATTTGGTCGCTGGCAGCTGGATACCTCAGCCCGCCACCTGCTGGACAGCGACGGTACCATCGTTGCGCTAAGCGGCGCAGAATATCGCCTGCTGCGGGTTTTTCTCGACCATCCGCAGCGGGTATTGAATCGCGATCAACTGCTGAATCTGACCCAGGGGCGCGATGCCGAGCTGTTTGAACGCTCTATCGATCTGCTGGTCAGTCGCTTGCGTCAGCGGTTGCGTGAAGATGCCCGCGAACCGGCCTGTATCAAAACTGTGCGTAGCGAAGGCTATGTCCTGTCAGTCCCGGTCACCATTCGCGAGGTCCGTGAATGAGACTGTGGCCCGCGACTCTGCGGTCGCGGCTGATGCTGATGATTTTCTTCACATTACTGCTGGCTAATGCCCTGACGCTGTCGCTGCTGCTGTATGAAAGGATGAGCAGCGCCCGTAGCGTAATGCTGGGAAACCTCGAATACGACGTGGCGACCAGCGTGGCGATCCTTGACCGACTTCCCGCCGCTGAACGTCCGCAGTGGCTGGCGCGCCTGGCGCGCGGAAACTATCGCTACCGGTTGTCGGCAGGGAGCAGCGGAAGCTATCCCACCCGCTGGCGCTCCCGCGATGCGGTGCGTTCTTTACAGGAAGCGCTGAGCGGCAGCTATCCGGTCAGTATTATTGCCGTTCCCGGTCCGCGTGAGCATATTCAGGCGCATATCATCCTGCATGACGGAGCTCCGCTGAGCATTGATTTATGGCCACGACTGCCGGCGATTGCCCGCTGGCTGCCGGCGGTGCTGGTCGCCCAGTTTTTACTCCTGCTGGCCTGCGCCTGGTATGCCGTGCGCCTGGTCGTGCGCCCGATGACCTGCTTTACCCACGCGATTGATGCGCTGCAACCGGCTGACAGCGCTCCAGGAATGATGGCGGAGCAGGGGCCGGTGGAAGTGCAGCATGCAGCCCGGGCGTTTAATGCGATGCAGACGCGCATCCGCGACCATCTACAGGAACGTGCGCGGATCCTCGCGGCGATCTCCCACGATCTCCAGACGCCGATTACACGCATGAAGCTGCGTCTGGAAATGGCCGACGCGCCAGATCTGCGTGCTAAGCTCTTGCAGGACCTCGACAATATGAGTCGCCTGGTCAGAGAAGGGATTGCTTTTGCCCGCTCGGCGCAACCGCTGGAGGAGAAACGTCAACGCCTGGACCTGAACGCGTTTCTGGACAGTATTGCTCTCGACTATGCTGATGTCGGCAGACCGGTCACCTTCATGCCTGCCGAAGAGGGCCGCGTAGTCCTGACGCAGCCTCAGGCATTGCGCCGTATCATGACCAATCTGGTCGACAACGGATTAAAGTTCGCTGAACGAGTCGATATCCGGTTGAGCTATCCGAGGAATGGCGACCCCATTATTCAGGTGATGGATAACGGGCCGGGGATCCCGCAAGAGAGCCTGAAAGATGTTCTGCAACCGTTCTTTCGCCTGGAAAATTCGCGCAACCGCGACACCGGCGGCACCGGACTCGGGCTGGCGATTGCCGCACAGCTGGCAAGTCAGATGCCGGCAACACTTTACCTGCGTAACCGGCCCGAGGGTGGCTTAGAAGCCAGCCTTCGCCTTGATGCCACCGTTTTGTATCCGTCTGTATCTCCCGCGGGTATCGATAACTAAGCAGACAAAACCCGCAAATTCAGACATTTTGTGACGACATTCGCCTGTTGTAATACGCCTGCTGCCATGACCGGCCGCGTGTTGATAACGAGGTGAATATGATGTCTATCCTGATCGCTTTTTTGGGCGGCATGCTGACGCTGCTGAGCCCGTGTACCTTACCGGTGATCCCCCTTATTTTTGCCAGCCTCCGCGGCAAACGAAGCCATTTGCTGCTGCTGTTCACTGGGATGGTGCTGATGTTTACCGGAGTGTCGCTTCTGGTGACGGTAGCCGGCAGCGGAATCATCAAGTTGACACTGGCCGGGCGCTGGCTGGCGCTGATTTTTCTGGCGCTGGTAGGATTGAGCCTGCTTTCGCTGCGGGTGGCGCAACGGTTAACTTCGCCGCTGGTCGCGCTGGGCAACCGCATCAACGAACGCAGCTATCGCCACGCCGGTGGACTTTCGGCGCTGCTGGCTGGGTTTGCCATCGGGCTGCTGTGGGCGCCCTGTGCCGGGCCGGTTCTGGGGGCGATCCTCAGCTTTGCGTTTCTTAACGGCCAGTCGGTGACCACGGGTGTATTGCTGGCCGCCTACGGCAGCGGCTGTGCGCTGATGCTGGCTCTGCTGTGGTGGCTGGGTTCACAGCTGGTGGCGCGCCTGCATCGCGGACTGGCCTTTAGTCAGCGGCTGCGGCAGCTGGCGGGCGGGGTGATTCTGGCCTCGGTAGCTTTAATTGCCAGCGGGGCGGATCGCTACCTGCAAGGTGCCAGTGGTCTGACGCAGACGCTGGAGCAAAACCTTAGCGCCAGGCTGCCATCCCGGGGACAAGTTTCGGTATTACAGCCGGTTGCCGCCGTGCAGCCGACCAGCGATATGCCTGCACTTGAAGGCGGCAGTGCGTGGATCAATAGCCCGCCCCTGAGTCAGGCCGACCTGAAGGGGAAAGTGGTCCTGATCGATTTCTGGACCCGGGATTGTATTAACTGTCAGCACACGTTGCCGTATGTACGTGCGTGGGCGAATAAATATCGCGCCGCCGGATTGGTGGTCGTGGGCGTGCATACGCCGGAATATCCGTGGGAACGGTCGGTGCCGGCGCTGCGCGAGGCGGTGGCAAAATGGAAGCTGCCGTATCCGGTTGTTGCGGATAACGGTTACGTCATCTGGAATGCCTTCGGCAATCAATACTGGCCCGCACATTATTTGTTCGATGCGAAGGGTAAGCTGCGCGACACCGCTTTTGGCGAAGGGGATTACGCCCGGCAGGAAAAAATGATTCAGCAGTTGCTGCAAGAGGCCAAAATCTGAGTCGAAGAAACGCCCCGGAGGCGCTACGCTGACCGGTCCAGGGGACGAGCTGACCTGTTGTGCCGTGTCGCCTTTTCGGCCAACAAAGTGACGATGTCACTTATCGCGTCAGAGAACAGACGTAAAAAAGCCGATAAGGTGAGTTATCGGCTTTCGCTAAGCAGGTTTACCCCGTGGGGCCATGCTTATTACCGGGGAAGGTTACCCGCTGCCCCGGTCCAGAATGTTACTTCGCCAGCAGTTCCTGCGCGGTGCGTTCTACCAGATTCAGCAGTACCTTCACGTCATCAAGCGTCACGATCGGGTTCAGCAGCGTCAGCTTCAGACAGGTCACGCCGTTGTGCTCGGTCACGCCGACGTTCGCACGGCCGGAATCCAGCAGCGCATCCCCGACGCGTTGGTTAAGCAGGGCCATAGCAGCAGCATCGCTGTCAGCCATCTGCGCCGGACGAGAGCGGAACAGCACGCTCGCCAGCTGTGGCTGCATGACCAGCTCCAGCGTCGGCTGGGACTTAACGTATTCCGCCACGTTTTTCGCCATGGTCACACCGTGATCGATGATCTCTGCGTATTGCTTCTGACCCAGCGCTTCCAGGCCCATCCACAGCTTCAGCGCATCGAAGCGACGGGTGGTTTGCAGCGATTTGGAGACCAGATTCGGTACGCCGTGTTCTTCATCGAACTCAGAGTTCAGATAGGCTGCCTGATAGCGCATCAGCTCATAGTGACGCGCGTCTTTTAACAGGAACGCGCCGCAGCTGATGGTCTGGAAGAACTGCTTGTGGAAGTCCAGGGTAATGGAATCCACGCATTCAATGCCATCCAGATAATCGCGATACTGCTCGGACAGGAGCAGTGCGCCACCCCATGCCGCATCTACGTGCAGCCAGATCTGATGTTCCGCCGCCACGCCAGCAATCGCCCGCAGCGGGTCAATCGCCCCCGCATCGGTGGTTCCGGCAGTGGCGACAATCGCCATGATCTGCTCACCGTTAGCCTGAGCTTCGGCGATCTTCGCTTTCAGGTCCGCAACGTCCATCCGCGCGAATTCGTCGGTTTTCACCAGCGTAACGGAACGGTAGCCGAGGCCCATCAGCGCCATATTCTTCTGCACCGAGAAGTGGGCGTTCTCAGAGCACAGCACTTTATACTTGCGCACATCACCCGGCAGACCGTCCTGCTGGATGGAGTGCCCCTGACGGGCGAAGAAGGCATCGCGTGCCAGCATCAGGCCCATCAGGTTGCTTTGAGTGCCGCCGCTGGTGAAGACGCCTGCGTCGCCGGCCGGGTAGCCGACCTGCGCGCGCAGCCATTCAATCAGCTTCATCTCGATGATGGTTGCCGACGGGCTTTGGTCCCAGGAGTCCATGCTCTGGTTAGTCGCATTAATCAGCACTTCCGCCGCCTGGCTGACCACCAGGCTCGGGCAATGCAGATGCGCCACACACTGCGGGTGATGTACCGACAGGCTGTCTTTCAGGAAGTACTCGATCGCACGTTCAATCGCCGCCTGGTTGCCCAGACCCTGTTCGGTGAACTCAAGCGTAATGCGCTCGCGCAGTTCGGCGACGCTTTTCCCTTGATACATCTCAGGCTGCTGCAGCCATTGCGCAACGGCCTGGCTGGTCTGGGCGATCACCTGCTGATAAGCCTCAATACTTTGTGGCGAACCAGCCAGAATCGGATTCAATTTGGACATTGCGGTCACTCGCTCCACTCAGACCGGTTTAACACCGGCGGCCAGCATGGCCTGTTCAAATTTGTCGAGGAAAATTTCCAGCTCGGCGTTGCTGATCAGCAGGGACGGCAGCAGACGCAGTACGCAGCCACCGCGGCCGCCGCGTTCGAGGATCAGGCCGGCTTCGAAACATTTCTTCTGCAACAGGGCAGACAGCGCGCCGTCAGCCGGGTAGCAACCCATATGATCCTGCTCGCCGTTCGGGTTGACTATCTCAATACCGATCATCAGACCGAGACCACGAATATGGCCCATCACCGGGAAACGTTTCTGCATGTCGGCCAGTTTGCCTTTCAGCCACTCGCCCTGTGCCGCAACTTTGCCTGCAATGTCGTTATCTTTCAGATGACGCAGCGTGGTCAACCCGGTGGCCATCGCCAGCTGGTTACCACGGAAGGTACCGGTATGGTGGCCCGGTTCCCAGGCGTCAAACTGCTTCTTGATACCCAGAACGGCCAGCGGCAGACCGCCACCGACGGCTTTCGACATCACGATGATGTCCGGCTCGATCCCGGCGTGTTCAAAGGCAAACAGCTTGCCGGTACGGGCAAAGCCCGCCTGAACTTCGTCGATGATCAGCAGAATGCCGTGTTCCTGGGTGACTTTACGAATGCGCTGGAGCCACTCAACCGGAGCCGGGTTCACGCCGCCTTCACCCTGAACGGCTTCAAGGATGACCGCCGCAGGTTTACGCACGCCGCTTTCCACGTCGTTGATCAGGTTTTCGAAGTAGTAGGTCAGCGCTTTCACGCCCGCTTCACCGCCGATACCCAGCGGGCAGCGGTACTGATGCGGATACGGCATAAACTGCACTTCAGGCATCATGCCGTTGACGGCTTCTTTCGGTGACAGGTTCCCGGTCACTGACAGCGCGCCGTGGGTCATGCCGTGGTAGCCGCCGGAGAAGCTGATAACCGAAGAACGACCGGTGTATTTTTTCGCCAGCTTCAGGGCCGCTTCTACGGCGTCAGCGCCGGACGGGCCGGTGAACTGCAGGCAGTATTCTTTGCCTTCTCCCGGCAGTAACGAGAGCAGGTATTCAGAAAAGCGATCTTTTAACGGGGTGGTCAGATCGAGAGTATGTAACGGCAAGCCGCTGGTAATGACACTTTGGATGCTTTGCAGCACATCAGGGTGGTTATGACCAAGAGCAAGGGTACCCGCGCCGGCAAGGCAATCAAGGTACTGCTTGTTATCCGCATCGGTTAACCACACGCCTTCCGCTTTTGTGATGGCCAGCGGCAGCTTACGTGGGTAACTCCTGACGTTCGATTCGAATTCAGCCTGACGGGCCAAAAAGGTTTCGTTGTTAGCGTCCAATAAATCTGCACTTAAAGTATCAATACGGACTTTATCCGTCATCATATCACTCCCACAACCAGCGTTGCGGTTGAACACTGGTTGAATAATTGGTTTAAGAAAATGAATCGCCATTCATAAAGCGCGCACAATATATGGCTTTTTAAATCGTCATTCAATGTTTTATTTATTGAGGTATTTTTACGTTATTTTTACATTACGAAAATCAATGGTAACGCATTGATTTAGATGATTTAATTTAAGTGTTATAAAACCATTAAAAGTGTAATTCTTAGTGAGTGAAAGTGCCGGGGTTTATTACCGTTTCGCTGAGTTAGCTGACGGAAATACTTCCGTCAGCTGTATGGTTACTCAATCCAGTTCGACCGCATATTGCGTTAAAGGTGTGATCTTTTTAACCAACTTGTTGTTATATAAAAACTGTTCGTAAGCCTCGTAGCGGGCTTTATCCAGCGCCGCCGGATTACGGGCAAACAGGGGTTCGGTTTGCTGCCAGGCCTGCTTGTTCAGCTCGGTATTCAGCTCCGGGTGAGCGGCGGCAAATGCCTGCCAGGTTTCCTGCGGATGGGCGTGCAGGTAGGCCACGCCTTTTTGCAGGGCCACGAGGAATTTTTTGATTTTAGCGGCATGAATTTGCTCACGATTTGCCACAATGACCAGCTCATCGTAAGCCGGCACGCCGAAATCTTCGACGTTCATCACCTGCGGGTCTTTACCCTGCAATTTTAGCTCCAGAGCTTCGATATTACGGTAGCCGCCAATCACCGCATCAACCTGACCGGCCAGCAGGGCGCTGGTTAGCTGGAAATTGACGTTAATCAGCGTGATGCTTTGCGGATCGATATGGGCGTTTGTCGCCATCGTTGCCAGCGTGGCCTGCTCGATACCGCTCACCGAGTAGCCGACTTTTTTGCCTTTCAGGTCGGCAGGGGTTTTGATGCTTTTATCCAGGGCGATCACGGTGTTCAACGGGGAGTTAATCAACGTACCGACCCGCACCAGCGGCAGGCCCTCATCGGCGAAAAAATGCACCTGTGGCTGATAGGTGATGGCCAGATCCGCCTGACCGGCTGCCACCAGACGCGGCGGCAGCGCCGGGTCAGACGGCGGGACTATTTTGACGTCCAGTCCTTGCTCTTTAAAGGCGCCAATCTGCTCTGCAACCATAATCGGGGCATGGTCCGGGTTAATGTACCAGTCCAGCACCAGCGTCAGCTTCTCGTTGGCGATAGCCTGACCGCTAAGCAGTGCGGTGATGGCCATCCCGGCGAAAATAGATTTGCTCATGGGTATTCCTTCATCGTTGTCCGTGTGGGTCATTATTCCGGCGTCCAGTTGATCAGCCGGTGTAAGAAAGCATCCACCGCCAGCCATAGCAGGATGGTCAGCAGCACTAAAATAAACAGCGCGGCAAAGCAGACATCGGTTTGCATGCGCGCGTTGGCATTGAGCATGACGTAGCCCAGACCTTCGGCCGAACCGACCCATTCACCGATAATCGCGCCGATGGGCGCCACGGCAGCCGCCATCCGCAGCCCGGAACCGAGCGCCGGCAGGGCGGCCATCAGGCGGACGTGACGCAGCTGTGCGCCAGACGAGGCGCCCATCGTGCGCGCCAGGTCGAGATAGTCATGGTTGACCCGGCGCAGGCCGTCAAAAAAGGCGGAGGTGACGGGAAAGAAGATAACCAGTACCGCCATCATCACTTTGGCGCTCATCCCGAAGCCGAACCACAGCACCAGCAGCGGGGCGAGGGCGAAAACCGGAATGGCCTGGCTGGTCAGTACCAGCGGCATCAGCCAGCGCTGTAGCCGTGGCGACATAATCATGCTCAGTGCTAATACCACCCCGAGCAGAACGCCGAGCGCCAGGCCGCTGAGGATCTCGCTTAACGTGACCAACGTGTGCCACCCCAGCCAGCTGCGGTTGACCCACAGGGCGTTAGCCACCGCCGACGGCGACGGCAGCAGGAACGCGGGGATGCCGCTGCGGCTGGCCAGCCACCAGAGCAGCAGCAGGCCACAGAACACCACGCCGCCGCGTAATAGTTTTCCTCTCATCCGTTGGCCCTCATCAGCTGTTGCAGCAGCTCGGCCTGACTATGCAGCAGGGCCGGATCGTCCGGTGCCCGCGGCGGTATCCCCGCCAGATGGTGCGAATCATCAATGCCGCCGGGCGGTGGCGAGAGCACCAGCAGACGATGGCTAAGCCGACAGGCTTCCATCGGATCGTGGGTAATCAGCACCACGGTACGCCGGGTCAGCAGTTCCGCCGCCAGCGTCTGGATACGGGTGCGGGTAATGGTGTCCAGCGCCGAGAAAGGTTCATCCATTAAGACGATCGGGCGATCTTCATACAGAGTGCGCGCCAGAGCGGCCCGCTGACGCATGCCGCCAGAGAGCGATGCCGGACGCTCGTTGGCGCACTGGCCGAGCCCCACCTGGTCTAATAAGGTCGCCACCCGCTGACGATCGACGCGTTCTCCGCGCAGACGAGCGCCGAGGGCAACGTTGTCCTGCACGCTCAGCCACGGATAGAGCAGGTCTTTTTGCCCCATCCACGCCAGGCGATGCCCCAGCGGCTGGCCGTCGCTGGCATAAACCTGGCCGCGGGTCGGGGCGGCCAGCCCGGCGATGATCCGCAGCAGGCTGGTTTTGCCGGCTCCGCTGGCACCCAGCAGCGAAATCCACTGTCCTCCGGGGATCTCAAACGACAGATTGTCGAATATGACCCGCGAACCGAAGCTCAGGCCTAAGTCCCGCACCTGAATCGTCGGGGCAATCACGCCGTAACCGCCGTGACGGCATTCAGTCCCATTTGCCAGAAGTTGGCTTCCAGACGGGTGGCGGTAGTGAAGATCGAACTCAACTCGGCGAGACGTGACTGCGCACCGCGCTGCTGCCAGATATTTTCGAGCAGGCCGATTGCCGCGTTGACGCCGTCGAGATAACCCGCGTCGCCGTAGTTACGGATCCAGGAAGCATATGGGTTATTTTCGAACCGGGTAGCCGGGTCGTTGAGCAGCCCGAGGCCGATTTCCGCGTAGCCCGCGACGCAGGGCATCAGCGCCACCAGCAGGTCCAGCGCATCCCCGGAATGACCGATATCCAGCACATAGCGGGTGTAGTTTACCGTCTCAGGCGCTTCGCTTTCGGCGGCCATCGTGGCTTCATCCAGCCCCCAGCCGGCACAGTAGCCGACGTGCAGCGGCAGTTCGCCAAGGATTGCGTTCATTGACGCGGCCGCGGCGCGCATCTCCGGGAGCGTACGCAGTTTGCTGACTAACAGGGCATAGCTGCGGGCAAAGTGGATCAGGAACAGGTAGTCCTGAGTCAGATAGCGCTGGAAGGCGCATTCGGGCAAGGTTCCGTCGGCGAGCTGGCGAAGAAAAGGATGGGCAACGTACTGTTCCCAGTCGTGTCCCGCCTGCTGGCGCAGACGACCATAAATACCCTGGGTGAAGACGGGAAGAATCACAGGACCTCCTGATAAAAGGGAGATCCGGGCGTGCGGAAGTATGAACAGGCAATGGCGGTAACTGGCAAAATTGCCGACCCGTCCCTTCGCTGGCATGACCCAGATCAGGTTCAAAGGGTTCGGCTTACGCCATCTCAGCCCTCACGGGACACCCCTCGGTTGCGCAATGTTATACGGCATTCACTTTTTGATTACAATCCCGCAGGGAGGCGATTTAAGCCACACATAGGTGACGCTGTCACTTATTTTTGGCAGGAAAATTC
Organism: Klebsiella sp. I138; assembly: GCF_051131765.1. Classification (NCBI taxonomy): domain Bacteria; kingdom Pseudomonadati; phylum Pseudomonadota; class Gammaproteobacteria; order Enterobacterales; family Enterobacteriaceae; genus Klebsiella; species Klebsiella sp. I138. Next base: position 1,388,465 of record NZ_CP180447.1, on the reverse strand, counting down.
ACCGCACAAGCAGAATGCGCACGGTTTTTATTAGCAATGTATGCGCTTAAGGCGGGCTATTTTGTCCAAAATTAAAGAAAACCTCTGGCCGAAAATTGGTAGTTCATGGCGCCATAGGATATATTTTCATTACCTGAAACCCATTATTCTTCAGCCACCTGGGCGTTCAGAACCCATCACGGCCCCGGAGAGTGCATGAAGTTTTCGCTATCGACCTTATTGCTGGCGCTCATCGTGCCGCTTTCCTTTCCTGCGGCGGCCGCCGATCTGTTCGATCCGGAAGATGGCATGCTGGATATGAGCCATTATCTCCAGGATAACCAGTATGGATTTCTTCCGGTACCGCTGGTCATCACGGAGCCGGCGGTGGGCTACGGCGGGGGGCTGTTTGGCCTCTTTTTGCACGGTAAAGGCACGCGTGATGGCGATAATTTCATTCCGCCGCCAATCACTGCTTTTGGTGGTGGTGGGACGCAAAACGGCACCTGGTTTGTTGGCGGCGGCCATCGGCATACCTGGAAGAACGACCATATCCGCTATCTGGTGATGCTGGGTTACGCCAATATTAAACTGGATATCTATTCTGACGGCCTCAGCAACCTGAATAAAAATACGGCGATTCACTCGCAGACCCGGGGCTATGGCGGTCTGCAAAAACTGTTGTTCCGCATTGGCGACACGCCGGTATTTGTCGGCGCCTCGCAGGTTTATGCAAAAACCGATATTTCTGCCGATAACCCGGTGGTCAATCGGATCTGGCAGCAGGTACTGGGGCAGGAAAGTGCATCTTCGGCGCTGGGGGTGGTGGCTGAATATGACACTACGGATAATTTTTTCTATCCTAAGAAGGGGTTATCGGTACAGAGCGAGTATCGATTTTATCGTTCATTGCTGGGCGGCGACTATCATTACGATCAGTTCTCTTTAGATGGGAAATACTTTATCCCACTGAGCCGCACGCTGACGCTCGCCGTAGCCGGCAACTATCAGTCGCTAACTCATCATGATAAGCGTCTGACGCCGATGGCTCGCCCTTATATCGAATTACGCGGGATTTCGCGTTATCGCTATCAAGGGGATTACGTGAGTACCGCACAAACTCAGCTAGCCTGGGAGTTTCAGCCGCGTTGGATCCTGCAAGGTTTCGTCGGCATTGGCAGTGCAGCAGACGAAGCACATTCATTGTGGGAGCAAACGGAAGTGGCGTGGGGGACAGGGTTTCGCTACCTGATAGCGCGCCAGTATGGGTTACATACGGGGATTGATATCGCCTTCAGCGAACACGAGCAGGCGGTCTATTTTAATGTGGGTTCCGGACTTTAAGGTCAAATGAGAAAAAAATGAGATGGACTAAAACCGTAATTATGTTGTTGTTAACGTCGGGTACCGCCTGGGGGGCCAGCACAACCGACAGTTCCGACAGCAGCAATGACAGCTATTTTCCGATCTGGGGTGATGAAGCACGGGCGCGCGGATATTCCATCCCGCTGCCGTTTGGGGTCAATTTAAGCTACATGAATATCCGCCAGGATATTCTGGTCGACAGTATCTATTTTTCCGGGCTGAAGCTGGGCAATCACCCGATTCCGAGCGATATGTTCGCCATCGATGCGGGGCACACGCGACAGAAAAGTAAAACTGAGAACCTGCGTCTTGATATGTGGGTGTTCCCTTTTTTAAATATCTACGGTATTGCCGGGCATACCAGCGGATCGTCCTTATCAAAAGTCTCCGTTGATGCCGATCCGTCAAAATATACCGGGATCGACCGAATTATTGCCGGATCCGTACACCGGCTCCATGAGAACGGGCAGCTGCAGGATATTGATTTTGCTCTGGACTTCAAAGGAACCACCTGGGGCACCGGGTTTACGCTCGCCGGTGGCTATGGCAACTGGTTTGGTCTGGTTGATACCAACTATACCCGCACCGACTTCGATATTCTTGATGGTAAAATTTCCGCGACGACCATCTCGCCGCGAATCGGCTATCGCTTTAATTTGCAAGGTATTGCGGGCCCGTCAAACTTAAGTATCTGGGTCGGAAGTATGTACCAGAACGTGCAGCAGGAGTTCAAAGGCAATCTCTCCGACCTGCATATGCCGCCGGAGCTCCAGCCGTTAATCGCTGCGGTCAATAAAGATGATCAGGGCAAGTTCGATGTGAAACAGCGGCTCTCGTCGCCGTGGAATATGCTGGTGGGTGCGCAATACGAAATTACGCAGAACTTTAACGTCTTAACAGAGTTTGGTTTTAACGAACGTAATAGCTTCTTTGTCGCCGGCGAATACCGTTTTTAACCTCGCAAGATGCCGCCTGTGAGGCCTCAGCTTTATGTCCTGGAGACGATGTTAATGCGTAATGGCTTGTTGTTTTTGTTGGCGGCCGCGTTCTCGGTGTGCGCGAAGGATCCGGTATTGCCAACCGTCCCGGTTCCCCGGGTGAAATCGGTGGTCAGCCAGCTGGCGCCACCGGAATCGCTGCGCCCGTGCTGCGCCTTCGGTTATGACCTGCACGTCAGAGCCATTGGGGTGCCAATCCCGGTCTATCAAATTGGCAATGTCCTGACCCTCGATACGCTGGGGAAGCATCATTACAACGACAGCGCGCTGGGGGCGGTTAAAAACCTGGTGGGCCTGAGCGAAGAGAAGAACGGGCTGATTTATACCCGCCGCGGCGGGTTTATCGATATTGCACACGTTCGCGATACCGCGGACAACACGTTTTATCTGTTTACCCGTATTTACCCTGAGCTCGGGCGAGAGGGGCGCATTTTCTATAGCGAGGAGTTGGGTGTCCGGCGTATTCAGCTGAATGCGTTTATGCCGCCGGCCTCTATGTCCCGTCGCTATGAGATTGCCGCCTGGCTGGCAGGGCGTCTGGCCTATGAGCTTGCGCAATGGCATGAGATTGCGCAGTGGCATGGTTTCCAGTCGGTCCCGGGGTTTTCAGAAGAAATATCCGCATTTTCTCCGGAAGATCTCTATTCGAATCTGCTGGGCGCACGGCTGGCAATTAGCGTGATTTTACGCGGCCATGCCGGTTCGGTTGATGATTATAATCAGGCGATGGAAGCGGCACTGAAAAAGGTGCTGGTTAAGCTGATGGTGGCGCCACGTAGTGAAACGGAGAGTATGTTCCGCCGGCTGGATGGCGACTGGTGGAACAGCCACCGCCGGGTGCCGGATAAGTTTCTGGTACTTAAACGCAACTACGATTTGAGCGACGATCGGCTGCCGACGCCGGTACCGTTCGAGACCGCGACACCGTATCGGTTAACCATGCCGAAGACGGTCGACGGGTATACGCTGGCAGAGCTTGGGCAGCTGCAAATTCACCCGGGGCACGACATGCAGATGCTGCCGGTACCGGACACCTTTTATACGCCTGCACAGTTCCAGGGGCTTGCTGACCGTGCTGAACTGGCGGATAAAACGCAGCTTGAGCGGATAGAGAAATAAATGCCGGAGTGACCAGAATAGAAAACGCCTGGAAAGCACCCGGCCTGTGCATTGGCAGCCCCGTTTTGCTTTCCAGGCGCACAGAGCACAGCGACGAAAAAGAACTATACTTGCGGCGTCATCATCACGCGTCTGAATTCCCTGAATCATCTCCTTAGCTCACGCTGCTGGGCGGTATTGGCTATGAGGTTGTGTTTCAGAAACGTGGTGCCTGTTTGCTGGAGGGCTGCATGTTATTAAAAGAGTTAACGATTTTTGATTTATTAAGCACCCCGGTCTGGGTGGTTCATCCTTTTAAAGAAGCGGTCGTCTATTCCAATCAGGCATCCAGAACCCTCGGCGGTGATTTAACGCTGGATGAAATGCGCAAAGGTACGCTTTCAACCTGTCCGGAACGTAGCCTGCAGAATTATTTGTACTACTTCAAAAATATTGCTGAAGTATTCGAAGTTTGGACAATTAAAACGACGGAAGGCCTTACTCCGGTATATTGCAAAACGACGCTGATTAAATCAGAAGAATATGACACCTTAATTCTTTTTGAAGCGGTAAAAATCCTACAGCAAAATGGATCGTTTAAAGCCCTCCCTGCACGACAATACAAGCGAAGAAGCAATGGCTTCTTCTCGCGGTTTTTTATGACCAGTTCCGCCCCGATGCTGTTAATTGACCCTGAGCAGGATGGGCGAATTATTGATGCCAATATTGCGGCACTGCGTTTTTATAACTACACGGCAGATGAGATGCGCACCCGCCATACCTGGCAGATCAATACTCTGGGACGGGACGTACTTCCGGTGATGCACGGCGTAGCCGGCCTGCCCGGGGGGCACAAACCGCTTAATTTTACCCATATTTTGTCGGACGGTTCACTGCGCTATGTTCAGACCTATGCCGGCCCGGTGGTGCTGCACAATATACGCTTAATGCTGTGCATTATTCATGACATTACCGAAGAGGTGCATTTAAAGAAAGAACTGGAGTTTGCGGCGACTCATGATCCTTTAACCGGGTTACTTAACCGTCGTGAGTTTTATCGTATCGTTGACTCTTCGTTATTTCGCCCTGAAGGTTTCTGCCTGCTGCTGGTTGATGTCGATAATTTCAAAGCCATTAATGATAGCTACGGTCATCAAAAAGGCGACGAGGTTCTGCTGGCGATTTCCCGAATACTGGAGTCCGCCGGAAAAGGTCAGGACAAGATTTATCGCTGGGGGGGCGAAGAGTTTTTGTTATTTCTCCCCAACGCATCCATCGCTATGGCGCTGGAGATGGCGGAAGAGATCCGCCATGCAGTAAGCTGTTTTCACATCCCTGAACACGCGAGCGCAGTGACGGTGAGTATTGGCGTGGCCGAGCATCAACATGACGAAGAGATAGACCAGCTGTTTAATCGCGTGGATAAAGCGCTGTATGCGGCGAAGAAAGAAGGGCGTAATAAAGTGAAGCTGTATCTGGTCGAAAAATATTAAACATCTGAAGAGAGAACGCATGTCAACCGATGGTATACCTTGCGCGGACGATCCTTGTGCTGAGAATATCGTCGCGTTGTATGAGCGCTATGCACAGCGCTGGGCAGAGCTACGTTCAACCCGGTTGTTTGAGCAACCCTGGCTGGATACGTTTCTTAACCTGATCAGGCCCGGTGGCCATATTCTGGATATCGGCTGTGGCAACGGGACGCCTGTCGCCGCCTATTTTATTCGACAAAAATTTCAGGTGACCGGCGTAGACGCGTCCCCGGCGATGATTGCCCGCTGCCGCCGTAGCTTCGCGGATCAGCAGTGGGCAGTGGCGGATATGCGTACTCTGGCGCTGGGACAGCAGTTTGACGGGCTGCTGGCGTGGGACAGTTTCTTTCATCTCACCCGCGATGCCCAGCGTAATATGTTTGCCCATTTTGCGGCGCATGCCCGTACGAATGCGCCGCTGATGTTTACCAGCGGCCCCAGCGACGGCGAAGCTATCGGGCAGTTTGAGGGGCATGACCTGTATCATGCCAGCCTGGCCCCGCAGGAATATCGTCGACTGCTGGAAAGCCACGGTTTTTCGCTGCTAAAGCACGTTGTCAACGATCCGCAGTGCGGCGGGCGCACGATCTGGCTGGCGGTGAAAAGCGCGTGACCCGCATCATGACCGCTCCTGCGACAAAGGGGCGGACAGGAAATTTTGTCTACCTGACGAGTTTGTCACGATGGCGAATACAAAACTGCCGCTATACTGAATTATTATAATGATCCGCTGTTTATTCATCGGGCCAGGACTCAAGAGTCAGCTCTGACGTAGCGGATAACCCTTTGTTCTTCGGGTGAGGTTTCAAATAAGAAATGATGGTTTCTTTGCCGCGTGCCTTCACTCTGTCTGCTGCCTTTTTACTGGTCTCTCCGGCCTGTTTTGCGCTTGACGGCAGCCATTTAAAACAGCGCGCCGATGCCGTGCTGATGCTGATGAGCTACACCGTGGTGCCCGATGTCACCGCCAGCGATCTTAATATTGGTTCCGGCACTAATGAGCAGAACCAGCTGTCGATTACCCAGTTTGGCGGCGGAGCGACCCTCAGCAAGCGCTATCCTGTCTATTTAGAAGGCACCCTGGGCTACAGCCGCTACGACCCGCAGTTTGTGCTGAGCAACGGGAATGAAAGCCGCAATGTTCCGGCGAAGTGGAACAGTCTGACCGGCACCGGCGGCATCGGCTGGGATTTCACGCTACATACCGATAAATGGGGCGGCACGCTGGTCCTGCGGCCCATATTTAACTTTATGCTGGGAACCATGGCCAGCGATGTGCGTATTGGCAGTTGGCTGGTTGAGCAGCGTCGAAATGCGGATTTTAAGTTTCTCGACGGCGGGCGGCTCAATGCTTACGGCCTCGGCGGGTCGCTGATGCTGGATTATGAACTCTTTTCCAAAGAACAGGATGTCGATGTTGAATTGCGGTATTCCGGCATGAGCCTGCAAACCTTCGGCAATACGCCGGATGCCGTCAGTGGACAGTCCAGCGCAGAAAACGTCGGGCTGTATCTGCGCCGGCGGGCGCCCATTTCTGACTGGACGCTGCTGAAAAGCCCGGTGCGCTACGTTCTCGAAGGCGCACATACCGAATACCTGGGCGATCAGCGCGGGCAGCTCGGGTTTAATGGCCTGAGTTCGCTTGGCGTCGGGCTGGAGCTCGACAGCAGTCAATATCCCGTGTTTATCAGTCGCACTCGTCTCGTTGCCCGATATATGTTCGGGGATAATACCCGGGGTTACGGCATCGGTTTAGCGATGAGTTTTTAACTGCCGGCCCACTTCTACGCCGCGTGATATCAGACTCCCTGCCATCCGTTCACCCTCTATGCCATTTTTTTTAATTTTTTGAGCAATATTTCCACCGCTCATTCGTCTACCTCACCACAAGCTTACTCTTCACTACGTTAATGAGGTCATGATCATGAGAGGTTTTGGTATGCACGGATATCCGCACGAACGCGGGTTTGGTCGCCATCGAATGGCTAAGCCGCTGATTCTCGGCGTAGCGCTGGTCGCGATCCTCGGTCTTCTGGTGATGTCACTGTGGAATGCGCTGCTGCCGGCCATTCTTGGCGTCAAAAGCATCGGTTTCTGGCAGGCGTTAGGGATTCTGGCGCTCTCGCGTATTCTCTTTGGTGGCCTGGGTTTTCGTCCCGGCATGTTCGGGATGGCACGTCGGCGGATGCACGAACGCTGGATGAGCATGAGCCCGGAACAGCGCGAAGAGTTTATTCAGCGCTTCCAGCATCGCGATCCACGTGACCCTCGCGGGCCTTGCGGCTGGCGCGAACGGCGCAATGAGAAAACGCCGCCGCAGGATGATGCGCCAAAAACGACCGCAGACGAGTGAGTCAAATGAAAACAGGGATGGCCAGAGAGTCGCTGCTGGTATCGGCAATCACCGCCTGCCGGTCGCGACTGAAAGCGTTTATTCGCGGCCGAACCCCGATCCGCGACGATGCCGATGACATCCTCCAGGAGGTCACTTATCAGCTGATGAAAGTAGAGCAGCCGGTAGAGAACGTGGCCGCCTGGCTGTTTCGCGCCGCGCGTAACGAAATGACCGACCGGGCGCGTAAAAAGCGCGAGCTGCCGCTTTCGGGCTACGTTAGCGGGGAGGGCGACGACGGCCTGCCCGAAGATGAAATTTCGCAGACATTGTTTGGCGTGCCGCAAACGCCGGAGGAGGAGTATCTGAAGGCGCTGCTCTGGGATGCACTTTACCAGGCACTGTCCGAACTGCCGCCCGCTCAACGTGAGGTATTTGAGCAGACCGAGCTGCAGGGATACAGCTATAAGGAGCTGGCGCAACAAAGCGGTGTCAGCGAGCAGGCGCTGCTCTCCCGTAAACATAAAGCCGTACTCTATCTTCGTACGCGGCTGCGCATCTTCTACGATGAGCTGGTTGGCGGCTGAACTTGTCACCTGGCTACCGCGCGATTTCCGCTATCACATCGGCACTTAAATATCCCCAAATGGGGATATTTTTATATTTATCCCTCAGTGGGGATATTAATGAAGGCGTTGACTTTATCCCTGGTAGGGTATAAACAATGATTTATCCGCACAAAAGGATAAGGAGGCAATATGAGCCCTTCACCGATGATATACAGCCCGGTTCAGCTGGCAAACTATCTCAGACTGGTACGGCAGAAAAACCAGTGGACGCAAAGCGACCTCGCGCAGCGCATGGGTATCAAACAGGCTACTATCTCTAACTTTGAAAATCATCCCGAGAAAACGACGTTAACGACGGTGTTCAAAATTTTACAATCGCTTGAGCTGTCGATGGTTGTTTGCGAAAAAAATGCGCCAGAAACCGACGATAAAAATGAGAGCCCACAGGATCTGGACTGGTAATGGCGACACTCGTGACGTGGATGAACAATGAGCGGGTTGGCGAACTGATCAAGCTGGCGAACGGTGCACATCTCTTTCGTTATGAAGAGGCATGGATGCGCAATCCTCGCGCCAGACCGCTCTCTCTGTCGCTCCCGCTGCAGTACGGTAATATCACCGACGATGCGGTGTTTAACTATTTCGATAACCTGCTGCCGGACAGCCCGCGGGTGCGGGATCGCATTGTTAAGCGTTACCAGGCCCGTTCAAAGCAGCCGTTTGATCTGCTGGCTGAAATCGGGCGGGACAGCGTCGGTGCGGTGACATTACTCCCGCCGGGAGAGAATGCCGCCCGGAGGGCGCTGAGCTGGGAGCCGTTGGATAACCGCGCCCTCGACGCACTGCTGACGGCCTACCAGTCGGATATTCCACTCGGTATGGTCAATGAACATGATGACTTCAGGATCTCGGTCGCCGGCGCCCAGGAAAAAACCGCATTGCTGAAAATCGGCGAACGGTGGTGTGTTCCTACCGGCACCACGCCAACCACGCATATCATTAAGCTCCCCATTGGTGAGATAAAACAGCCGGATGCGGTGCTGGATCTTAGCGAAAGCGTGGATAACGAATATCTGTGTTTAGCCCTGGCCCGGGCGCTGGGTTTTGCCGTTCCGCAGGCCAGAATCATCCAGACCGCCAGCATCAGAGCGCTGGCCGTTGAGCGTTTTGACCGCCGTTGGGCGCAGGAAAAAACGGTACTGCTGCGTTTACCGCAGGAAGACCTGTGTCAGGCGTTTGGTATTCCGTCGTCCATTAAATATGAGTCAGATGGCGGCCCGGGAATTCGGGCGATCATGGCATTTTTGGGCGGATCCAGCGAGGCGCTACAGGATCGCTATAACTTTATGAAGTTTATGGTATTCCAGTGGATGATTGGCGCAACAGATGGCCATGCCAAGAACTTCTCGATTTTCCTGCAGCCGGGGGGCAGCTTCCGCTTAACCCCGTTCTACGACATTATCTCCGCCTTTCCGCTGCTCGGCGGAACGGGTCTGCATCTGAGCGACCTCAAGCTCTCAATGAGCCTGAAGGCCAGTAAAGGGCGCAAAACGGAGATTCAGACGATCTACCCACGTCACTTTCTCACGACGGCCAAAGAGGTCGGGTTTGCTCAGGAGCAGATGCTGGACATTCTGCGCTATTTTGCCGATAACGTCCCGCACGCCATCGATGCGGTAAAGGACTCTTTACCGCATGATTTCTCACAACCGGTGTATGAGGCGATTACGGCTCACTTACTACGGTTCCATTCACGCTTGCAGAGCGCAATGGCGGCGTCTGCGTGGGGCTAAACCCCGATACGGCGTGACTGCCCCAGCGGCTTTTCAGGTAGTTGACCGCCTGCTGAGTCTGCGGCTGGTTGAGGTAGTTTTCTCTGAACAGGATGGTGCCCTGGATTTGTGGCATTGACTCGTTCAAATCAAGCTGCTTTTTCAGCTCCGGGACGCCGCCGTTCACCATCCAGTCGGGTTCATTCTTCGACGGTTCACCAATTTTATACAGCGCTACGCCGATATACAGCCGTGTACCGGTCGGCTTCACTACGTCGGCCCACCATTTAGCCAGCACATCATAGCGTGCCGCATCGCGGGCAAAGGGCCAGTAAATCTGCGGGGCGATGTAATCAAGCAGGCCTTGCTGAACCCAGCTACGGGTATCGGCATAAGATTCATCATAGGCCGCTGCGCCACGGGTGTCCGAGCCTGCCGGATCGTGCGAACGGTTACGCCAGACGCCTGCTGGGCTGACGCCAAATTCAACGTCGGGATTGAGCTGCTTAATCGTACGTGACACCTGGGCGATCAGCTGCTGGGTATTGTGCCGACGCCAGTCCGCCTTAGACGCAAACCCCTGGCCATATTTCTGGTAGGTCTGGCTATCGTTCAGGGCAGAACCCGGCGATTCGGTATAGAAGTAATCATCGAACTGCACGCCATCAACCGGGTAGTGTTCCACCACTTCGGCGACGATGCTGGTTATCCAGTCACGGACTTCCGGGATCCCCGGGTCGAGGACAAAACGGTCGCCGGCGGTACGGATCCAGTCCCGATGCAATACGAATACGCTGGACGGGATCTGCGACAGCGTTCCATTGAGTTCATTGACGGTTTTCGGTCGGGTGTTCACGGAAACTCGGTAGGGGTTGAACCACGCATGAACCCGCATCCCGCGTTTGTGGGCCTCGTCGAGCATAAACTGGAGCGGATCGTAGCCCGGGTCCTGACCAATGTGGCCGGTCAGCATATCGGACCAGGGCAAAATTTTAGATGGCCACAGGGCGGTACCATCCGGTTTGACCTGGAAGAAGACGGTATTGATACCGAGGCTTTGCAGCTTATCCAGTTTATCGGTCAGCGCTTTCTGCTGCTGACGGATGCGTACCGCAGGGTCGCCAATCGTTACCGAGGCAACAGGCGGCCAGTCAAGGCGGGAGACCGTTGTCAGCCAGACACCACGCACCGGCTCATGACTTTTGGGTAAATGGGGTTGCTTCAGCGCCGGGGGAAGCGGGGTCACCAGAGAGCGGGGCGGTTTGCTGGAACAGCTCACCAGCAGCAGTGCGGCAGCCACAGCCACGGCGGACAGCGTCGTTTTTTTGATTACATGAACGTTATGAGAGCAGAAAATCATATTCGTCATCGTTATAGGTCATTGCGTGAGGAAGCATTTTCCTACGATTCGAATGCAAGTCAATTGGTGTGAGCGTATTCATCTGCGGCGGGTCCACCGCCCCGCAGACAGGGCGGCACCCGATGGTTCACTTCGCCGGGCATAGCGCCGGGTCGAAGACCGTTTTCCAGTCCTGTTGCATATCAACTACGGTCCAGCCTTTTGTTTTTGCCTCTGCGAGGCCTTTCACCAGCTTGCCGCTGGCTGGCGGATGGCTGTCGTAAGCATATTCCCGAGCCGCATCCGTGTGATGTACCAGCAATCCGAAGGTAGAGTAATCGGGGTTCGAAGCCGTATATTGCATCATCGCCAGGTCGCCATCGCTGTTACCAAACGCCGCGACGGGCCGCTGTCCCATAAACAGATGAATGGCCACCGGTTTATTGGCCGCATCGTCGTTGAACGCCCCGTTCATCGTTTTACGTATCTGGCTGCCATCGTTCGAGAGCGAGAATTCGCCCAGCGCAAAGGATCCCACCACCTGCTCGGGCGGAATACCGTACATTTTCTGCGACATCACGCGCATGAAATCGATCCCGCCACCTGAAATAATCCAGGTTTTAAACCCGTTTTCACGCAGATAATCCAGCAGCTGGCGCATCGGCTGATAGCCCATTCTATCGTAACGACAGCTAAAGCGGCGGTCCTGGTGGCTGTCAAGCCAGGCGCTGACGCGGTGGCTGTATTCCTCGGTGCTCATATTAGTGTGCGTCATTGCCAGCAGCCTGAGCAGTCCCTGCTGTCCGGATTGCGCCAGCGTGTGGAGATCGTGGTTCAGCACGGCGGTAACCAGCGGGTCCTTTTTCCATTCCGGATGCTGCGGCGCCAGGCGTTGAACCTCATCAATCACAAACTGGAGCTGAAAGGTCAGCGGGGCCTCCGGCCACAGCGTCCCGTCGTTATCAAATACCACATAGCGCTTGTCTTCAGGAATGAAGGTGGCGCTGCCTTGCTGCGTGGCACCTTTGACCCACTGCTCGATGGCCTGTTTTGCGGCCGTGTCATTCCAGGCTGACAGCGGTTCGGCATGAACTGCGGCACTGCATCCCAGCAGTAACGTCATGGTCATCAGTCTTTTCTTCATCATATTTCCTGTTAGACGGCGTCAGCCTGTGCGAGGGGTCTATTAGTGCATAGCGTGGAATCCTTGTTTCCGCCAGCATCGCAGGGAGGTTCCCACGTCGATTCCCTCACGTCTTGTTATATTGTTCACAATACCGCAACAAAATTATTCACTCTCATGATCATTTTCGCACTTTTGCACCAGGGCAGTGCGCAGCGGGTGAAAAGAGCAACTATGTTTAGCTCGCTGGTCGATATGGACGCCGCAGTTCCCGACTCGCCACGTGATGGCAACAGACCTCCTGACTCGTACTGAAATGCACGTCAGCCGGAGGCGATAACGTTGTTATCACCCGTTATCGCCATCCATCAGTAAGCGATCTGACGCGCCGTTTCTCCCTGGCGGGATTTTTGCTTCTTCCACCCCGGCCGTGACGGCACATTGTCAGCCTTCGGCAAATCAAACAGTAATTGATATTTTCCGCGCCATAACATGGCGCCAGGCTATAAATCGCTGAGGAATATCGAATGTCCCTGAAACTTAAAAAGTTGACTCTTCATTTTGCGATTGCGGGTTGTATGAGCGTGGCATTTTACGCACAGGCGGATGTGAAGATTGGCGTTGCCGGACCGTTTACCGGGCCTAATGCCACCTACGGTGCCCAGTACTGGAAAGGGGCATCGCAGGCGGTAGCGGACATTAATGCGGCCGGAGGAATTAAAGGCGAAAAAATTGTTCTGGTGCAAGGTGACGATGCCTGCGAACCCAAACAGGCGGTGGCGGTGGCTAACCGTCTGGTCGATGAGTCCGGTGTCTCCGCCGTAGTGGGGCATTTCTGTTCGTCATCCACCATGCCGGCATCTGAGGTGTATGACGAGGCCGGTATCCTGACCATTACCCCCGGTTCGACCAACCCACAAATCACCGAGCGCGGCATGAAGGATATGTTCCGCATGTGCGGGCGCGACGATCAGCAGGGAACTATTGCCGCGAACTATATGCTGGATGTGCTGAAGGCGAAAAAAATCGCTGTGATCCACGATAAAGATACCTATGGGCAGGGGTTAGCGGATGCCACGCGCGCCGCGATGGCCAAACGCGGGACGAAAGAAGTGCTGTACGAGGGGTTATCCCGCGGTGAGAAGGACTTCAACGCGCTGGTAACAAAAATTGGCGCCCTGAAACCTGACGTCGTCTATTTCGGCGGCTGCCACCCGGAAGCGGGTCCGCTGGTTCGTCAGATGAGAGAACAGGGCGTACAGGCAAAATTCTTCTCCGGCGATTGTATCGTGACGGAGGAGCTGGTGACTGCCGCCGGTGGCCCGCAGTTTACCAATGGCGTGCTGATGACCTTTGGTCAGGATCCGCGCACCATTGCGGAAGGGAAAGCCGTTATTGCCAAATTCCGCGCCGGTGGCTTTGAACCGGAAGGCTACACCCTGTACGCCTACGCTTCTATTCAGGCAATTGCTGCCGCCTATAACGCCGTTGGAACCGATAATGCCAAAGCCAGCGAATGGCTGAAAACGCACAGCGTCGATACCGTTATGGGCAAGAAAGCCTGGGATGCTAAAGGCGATCTGAAGGTCTCGGATTACGTGGTGTATAAGTGGGATGACAAAGGCAAATACCACCAGCTTTAAGCGCTAACTGAACTCTCCAACCCTGTATCTGACAAGGGTGTTACTCGCGAAAAAGGCAGCGTGCGGCGTGCTTTGCCGTTCGCTGTCCGTTTACCGGCAGGATGGTGTCTATGGAAGCGTTCTTTCTACAACAATTGATCAATGGGCTGACGCTGGGGGCCGTTTACGGACTCATCGCCATCGGCTACACCATGGTGTACGGCATCATCGGCATGATTAACTTCGCTCATGGCGAGGTGTATATGATTTCGGCCTATCTGTGCGCAATCGGACTGGCGCTGCTCTCTTATTTTGGCATCCACTCTTTTCCTCTGCTGATCTTCGGCACGCTGATATTTACCATCGTGGTGACCGGAGTCTACGGCTGGACTATCGAACGGATTGCCTACCGACCGCTGCGCAACTCCACGCGCCTGGCGCCGCTTATCTCCGCTATCGGCATGTCGCTTATCCTGCAGAACTACGTACAAATCAGCCAGGGGCCCAATCAACAGGGGATCCCGACGCTGCTCTCCGGCGTCCTTCGCTTTGAGGTTGGCGATGGGGTCGTGCAGATCACCTGGACCAAAATCTTTATTCTTATCGCTGCGCTGGTGGGCATGATTGTCCTGACCTGGTTAATACAGCACACCCGGCTTGGCCGAATCTGCCGGGCGACGCAGCAGGATCGGCGAATGGCCGCGATCCTCGGGATTAATACCGACCGGGTTATCTCGTTGGTGTTTGTCATTGGCGCAGCGATGGCCGGACTGGCCGGCGTGCTGGTCACCATGAACTACGGCACTTTTGATTTCTATATCGGTTTTATTATCGGCATCAAAGCCTTCACTGCCGCGGTGTTGGGCGGGATCGGTTCGCTGCCCGGCGCGATGCTGGGCGGTTTACTGCTGGGAGTGGCCGAAGCGCAGTTCGCCGGACTGGTGAACTCGGATTATAAAGATGTTTTTTCCTTCGCGCTGCTGGTGGCGATCCTGATCTTCCGTCCGCAAGGGCTGCTGGGTCGCCCAATGGTTGCCAAGGTTTAAGGGGTCGAACATGGCTGAAGTGTCCCGTAAGCCAGGGCTGGATATCAGGCGCTGCCTGATCGATAGCATCCTGGCCGGCTTGTGCGCGCTGATAGTATTTGGCCCGATCGTGGGTATTGTGCTTAAAGGTTACAGTTTCAATCTGTCGACGCAGCGCGTTTTGCTGCTGGTCGGCGTGGTGATGGCCGGGCGGTTGCTACTCAGTCTGATGCTGGAAAGTCGCAGCGGCCGCCGGTTCCTTGCCCGCTTTGATGGCGCAGATGACGGCGTGTACGTGAGACCCGCCGGCTACCGCTCGCGACTGCGCTGGATTATTCCTCTGCTGGTCGTTCTGGTGATTGTATTCCCGGTCATCGCAACAAAATATCTGCTGACGGTCGCTATTCTCGGACTGATTTATGTCCTGCTGGGCCTGGGATTGAACATCGTGGTGGGGCTGGCCGGGCTGCTCGATCTGGGCTATGTGGCCTTCTACGCCATTGGTGCCTATGGGCTGGCGCTGGGTTATGAGTATCTGGGGCTCGGATTCTGGGCGATGCTGCCGATAGGCGCCATTATGGCGGCGCTGGCCGGTGCGCTGCTGGGCTTTCCGGTGCTGCGTATGCATGGCGACTACCTTGCCATCGTTACCCTCGGGTTCGGGGAAATTATTCGTCTGGTGCTCAACAACTGGGTCAGCTTTACCGGCGGGCCTAATGGTGTTTCCGTCCCGGCGCCGACGCTGTTCGGCCTTGAGTTTGGCCGCCGGGCAAAAGACGGCGGGGTGCCGATCCACGAATTTCTGCACATCAGCTATAACCCCAACCTCAAGTTTATCTTTATTTATTCCGTGCTGTGCCTGGTGGTTCTGCTGGTGCTGTTCATTAAGCATCGACTGACGCGAATGCCTGTTGGCCGCGCCTGGGAAGCGCTGCGTGAAGATGAGATAGCCTGTCGGGCGATGGGGCTGAATCATGTGCTGGTGAAGCTCTCGGCGTTTATGCTTGGGGCATCGACGGCAGGGATTGCCGGGGTCTTTTTTGCCACCTATCAGGGTTTTGTTAACCCGACCTCGTTTACCTTTTTTGAGTCGGCGCTCATTCTGGCCATCGTGGTGCTGGGTGGGATGGGGTCAACGCTTGGCGTGGTGCTGGCGGCATTTGTCCTGACGGTAGCCCCGGAACTGCTCAGGGGGTTCGACGAATATCGGGTTCTGCTGTTCGGCGTATTGATGGTGCTGATGATGATCTGGCGGCCACGTGGGCTGGTGCGTACCAGTCGCACGGGGGTTGTGGTACGTAAGGGAGTGGCGCCATGAGTGACAACATATTGCAGGTTGAGCATCTGATGATGCATTTTGGCGGTATTAAGGCCCTGAATGATGTCAATCTTGAAGTCAAAAGAGGGTCGATCACTGCACTTATTGGCCCCAATGGCGCGGGCAAAACCACCGTGTTTAACTGCCTGACCGGATTTTATCGTGCAACCGGTGGGGCAATAAGACTGCATGCCCGTTCGCGGATGACCGATGTGATCCAGGTGCTGGGGCAAAAGATTCAACCGGCGGATTTCTTCCATCCCACCGCTCTGGGTTCCCGACTCTATTACAAAATGTTCGGCGGGACGCATCTGGTCAACCGGGCGGGACTGGCGCGAACCTTTCAGAATATCCGCTTATTTCGTGAGATGTCGGTGATAGAAAATCTGCTGGTGGCCCAGCATATGCAGGTGAATCGTAATTTACTGGCCGGGATCTTAAATACCCGCGGCTATCGGCAGGCGGAAAACCGGGCGCTGGATCGAGCCTTCTACTGGCTGGAGGTCGTTGGGATGGAGGAGTGTGCCAACCTGCTGGCGGGGACGCTCTCCTACGGGCAGCAGCGGCGACTGGAGATTGCTCGCGCCATGTGTACCGGGCCAGAGATGATTTGTCTGGATGAGCCGGCGGCGGGTCTTAACCCGGTCGAAACTCAGGCGCTGAGCCAGATAATCCGTTTCCTGCGCCAGTATCATGGCATTACGGTGCTATTGATTGAACATGATATGGGCATGGTGATGGAGATTTCCGATCACGTCATCGTGCTCGATCATGGCGATGTGATCGCCCGGGGCGAACCGAAAGAGATTCAGTCGAACACCAGCGTGATCGCGGCCTATCTGGGGACAGAGGAAGAGGAGATCGCCGAATGAGCCAACCCTTGCTGGAATTCCGCCAGGTTGATGTGTTCTATGGCCAGATTCAGGCGCTGAAACAGGTCTCCTTAACGGTTAATGAGGGGGAGACGGTGGCGCTGATTGGCGCTAACGGTGCCGGTAAATCCACGCTGCTAATGTCTATTTTTGGCCAGCCGCGTATCGCCGAAGGACAGATTCTCTATCGCGGTCAGGATATCAGCCGTCAGTCCACCCATTTTATCGCCAGCAATGGCATTGCCCAGGCGCCGGAAGGGCGGCGGATTTTTGCCGATATGACGGTTGAGGAAAACCTGCTGATGGGGACAATTCCCGTGGGCAATCGCTACCAAAATGAGGATAAAGCGCGAATGTACCAGCTGTTTCCGCGGCTTGAAGAGCGTCGTGGACAACGCGCCATGACGCTATCAGGAGGCGAACAGCAGATGCTGGCTATTGCCCGCGCGTTGATGAGCAGGCCAAAGCTTCTGCTGTTGGATGAGCCGAGTCTTGGGCTGGCGCCGCTGGTGGTTAAACAGATATTTCAGATCCTGCGTGAGCTGACGCAGCAGGGGATGACGCTGTTTTTGGTGGAGCAAAATGCGCATCATGCGCTGAAGCTGTCCGATCGCGCTTACGTGATGGTGAATGGCCAGATCCAGTTAACCGGCACGGGCAGGGAACTGTTAAACAACCCGGATGTAAGAAATGCCTACCTTGGCGTTGCCTGAAAGGTGACGTTGTCACTAAAATATGATGAATACCGATCACGCCATTCGCCGACGATTAACCGTCGGCGTTTTTTTTCTCCCCAGGGCAACTCACTGATTTCTTCAGGATAAAGACGATAAACATGCTGGCCTTTATTCCACGGATACAGGCATACTGAATAACTTTTACCCGGTTTGGGTGATACCGACATCATCGACATGTGCGGATCGCTGCCGGGTGCTATGCAGGTGCTGTGAATATTAACGCGGGAGAAATGGAATGAACTTACCGGCTGTTGCCGTTCTTGGTCTGGGTGCTATGGGGCATGCTTTTGCCAGCAATCTGTTAAAAAAAGGCTTCACCGTTCACGGCTGGAACCGGTCCCCCGAGCGGGGTGAGGATCTGCTTGCCTGCGGGCTGATTCGCCATGCTACTCCTCAACAGGCTGCGGCGACGGCGGATGTGGTTCTGTCGGTACTGACCGACGGTGAGGCCACATTGAACGCGATCCGCGAAATAGCTCCGGTTTGCCAGAAAGAGGCTGTATTTTGCCAGATGGGCACGATTGGCGTTGAAGAAACACAAGAGGCTATTGCGCTGCTGGCACTGCTTTGCCCGGCGATGATCTACCTCGATGCTCCGGTGTCAGGAACCAAAAAGCCGGCAGAGAATGCGCAAATTCTGGTCCTCGCCAGCGGGGATCGTCAGCGAGGTGCCCCAGCCGAGACCGTTTTCGCTGCGATTGCGCGCGGTACGCAATGGTTTGGCGAGGCGGGCAACAGCCAGAAAATGAAGCTGGTACTGAACGCATGGCTGATTACGATGATGGAAGGCGTGGCGGAAAGTACGCTGCTGGCGGCAAAGCTGGGTTTCACGCCCGGAGAATTTTGGGGCGCGCTTGATGGCGGTCCGCTGGCCGCGCCTTATGTGAAAGCCAAACTGGATATGATCGCGGAGAACGATTTCGCTCCGCAGATGCAGCTCAGCCATGCGCTGAAAGATGCCAGACTGGCGCTCGATGCAGCGGAAGATACGGAACTGCCGATCCTGAGCAAAATAGCCGACTGTTGGGATGAGGCGATTGAAGAGGGATTTGCCGATCGGGATCTGGCGTCGGTATATGCCTGGCTGGCGGGAAGGCCAACGACAGGACAATAGTCGATAAGAGCAGGGCGCCTGTGTGAATTCTTACGCATAACTGTCCTGCTAAACTCGCAGAATTCACGTAGCGTGCGCTATTTAAATTAAAGTTTTATAAATCATAAGGTAATGGGTAGTTTCTTCAATGTCTGGATTTGCCGGTTAATATTTTGCCGGCAGATGATTAAGCGACGTCAGCACGCCATCCTCCAGCTGTATATAGCCGCCTTGCTTTAACTGCGCCAAAATCTTCATCACCGAACTTCTTGAGAGCCGGGTTCGTTGCAGAACATATTTTGCTGCCGTTGTCGCCTGGCGGATGTCGTTCTGCTCTTGCATCAACGCCAGAAGCTGAAACCGAATAATTTCGTAGGCCGTCGGTGCCGTCATGATGACGTTATGGTTGAACAAATTTGCCGCAACTTTAGATATATGACCAGCCAGCTCTTCCCAGGCGTTGGTCTGCTCTACCAGTTGGCGGGCCTGCGTGACCGTCAGACAAGCCAGCTCACACTCATCCATCGTTTCGATAAATAACCCGGACTCCACTGGCAGCAGATTCGCAATACCCGCGACATTAGGAACCGGTAAGGAAACGACAACGAGTTCATCGACATCGCGGCGGATGCGTACTCGCCCGCTACGTATGAGATAGCACATCCTGACATCTTCAACGGTGTAGAAAAAACGCCGCCCGGCAGGGACGCGGTTAAAAACAACAAAAGGGCTGAGTTTATCAATCAGATCAAGGGTGGATTGCGACTGAATGAGCTCGGCTCCGCTGGATGGTGGCTGCATAATTTTCATAAGAGAGCGCTTCATCAGACAGAAGATTTGTTAATTTTAGCATAATTTGTTAGAAGCCCTCAGCTCGTACTTATCACATTATGGCCATTTATCATGATGTTAAAGCGCGATATGCGGAATGACCTTAGTAGCGCAAAGGGATGTTATTTATAGCGATTAGTAAACCTCGCTCCGTCGTAATGTAATTGCCCGCTTTGAGCTGGGCAAGTATTTTCATGATACTGCTGCGGGAGAGAAACGTGCGACACTGAATATAATTGGCAATAGTTACGCTGTTTCTCAGTTCAGGCATTTCGTTCATGAGTTCATATAATTGATAACGAATGATTTCATAGGACGACAGTGAAGAGATCTTCGAACAGTGATCGTAGACGCGCGTCACGGTATAAATAAGCAGCTGCGACAAACTTTTCCATAAATTATGTCTGGCAATAATCCGGTTAGCCTCTTCAATGGGTAACCAGCTGACATCTGATGAGTCATGCGTGCGCATAAAAAGGTAGTCTGAATCAGTCAACTGGGTACTCAATCCAAAAACATAAGGCGCTGACTCGGTATTTAATACCATGCTGTCGGTACTCCGATAGAGCGAGACAGTTCCTTTATGTAATAAAAAACAGCGCCTTAAACCCTTCTCATGATAGTTAATAATCTGTCGATTAACTGTTTCTAATTTGTTAGATATTGGTGAGAATTGACTCATTAACAAGTCTATGTCAGAAATGGGCTTTTGGTTCTCAAGCTCATAGTTTTCTGTAAAGAAAGGCTTTTGTTGTTCAGTCATAACGTAATGCACCTGTATATAATAATGTCCGGGATTTCTGATGGAGTTACTACTGGGCGCATTATGGTAAATAACAGAAATGATGTGAATAAATGTTACGGTGTAAAATTACACCCAGAAAAACCTTGAGTAAAACCTGGGTTTTGACGAAAATTGATTTAAGCAAGGAGGCGGGTATAAACGGTTGTAATAATGATTGCAAATAGAATTCTGTTGAGTTCGTTTCAAAATTAAAGCACCCGTCTGAATATCGCCAGCAGTACCTTGTACCTAAGCAAAAATGAAGTGCACGCATCAACATTATTATTAATGGAAATTAATAATATGAAAACAGCTATATCTGGGGTTTCCCAAAGCTAATTATACAAATTAAGGAATAGTTAAATGAAAAAGAATTTAATCTCTGCTGCTTTTGCTGTGACTGCCGTTCTGTCTGCAACATCTGCTTTCGCTGCGGGTGGCCAGGTTAATTTCACCGGTGAAATTATTGATGCGGGTTGTGACGTCGTGAATACGCCGTCATCCCCCCTCAATGTGACGCTGGGCCAGGTACAAAAATCTGAATTTACCGGTGCGGGTTCCACCGCTGCGGCCACAGATTTTACCCTGGTTCTGAAAAACTGCCCGGACACCGTGCATAACGCCATGGTTAAGTTTGACGGAACGAATGTTGATGGTGACAACAGCGTCCTGGCTCTGACGCCGGCTGCGGGAAATGCGAGCGGTGTAGGTGTCCAGCTGTCCGATGATGCCAATACCGTGCTGCCGCTGTTCACCGCGTCCAAAGCCTATCCACTGTCTAGCACCCAGGATAACACCCTGAAATTTGTGGCACGTTACGTTGCCACGCAAGCCGTGGTTCAACCGGGCCCGGCTAACGCAACGGCTAACTTCTCGGTGACTTACAACTAAGCATCCCTTTAGCCCGTCAGTCATACAGCCGGAACGCCATGGGTCCGGCTCTTTTTTAAATAATCGGAGTTTTTTATGAAAATTATTCCAGGTTTGACGCTGGTAGCGTTACTGGTTTCTGCCACCTCATCCTATGCCGGGGTGGTTGTCGGTGGTACGCGTTTGATCTATGACGGAGGTAAGAAGGAGTCTTCACTGAGCGTCAATAACCCCGACAAGGCGCCTTATCTGATTCAGGTATGGGTCGAAACCGTCGACGGTGGCGCTCAGAAAGCCCCCTTTATGCTGACGCCACCGTTGTTTCGTCTGGATGGCGGGCAAAATAACGTCCTGCGCGTAGTGCGTGCCGGCGGTAATTTGCCTACGGATAAAGAGTCCCTTTACTGGATAAATATTAAATCTATTCCATCCGTCGAGAAAGAAACGAATAAAAATACCCTGCAGATTGCTGTCAAAACACGGATAAAACTCATTTATCGCCCGCAGGGGTTGGGCGGTATTCCTGAGGAAAGTACCGAAAAACTGGTCTGGTCGCGAAAAGGCAATCAATTGCAGGTTACCAACCCAACGCCATTCTATATGAATTTCCAGAGTGTCAAGATAGGTGGGAAAGACATCCCGGATATCACCTACGTTGCACCAGGCACAACGGCAAATTTCCCTCTGTCCGCGGGAATGACCGGTGGGGCGGTGAGCTGGAAAATTATCAGCGATTTCGGCGGTATCGGTAATGAACATCACGTCTCACTGCAATAAATAACGACAACAGTACGGCAACATTAATCTTAAAGCGGTAAAAGCTGGGTGTGTCACTGCGGTCGTGAGCCCTGGAGAAATATGATGAATAGCAATAAAAATCATAATAAATACACGGATAGTTTTAATATAAATCGTCTGGCTTTATTAATCGCAGGGCATCTTGCGCTTGGTGCAGGAGCAATCAGCGCACAGGCTCGTGAATATTTTAACCCGGCGCTTTTAGAAATCGGTAACCCGCATCAAGGCAGCACGGATTTAAGCGTATTTGAAGAAGGGGGCGGTCAGCAGCCTGGCGTGTATCGCGTTGATATTTATGTTAACGAACAACAATTCGATACCCGCGACGTCGAATTTAATATGCAGAAAGATGCCAGCGGCAATGAACATTTGCAGCCCTGCCTAAACGTTGCGTTATTGAATGAGATGGGAATCAAAACGGCAAATTTTCCGGGGTTGAGCAACGCGGAAATGAAATGCGCTGACTTAAGCGCCGTTCCACAACTATCGGCAAATTTCCGCTTTAGTGCCCAACAGCTATTAATCGGAGTTCCACAAGCCGCGCTTGCACAAAAACCGCGCGGGTATGTTGCCGAGAGTCAGTGGGATAATGGTATCCCGGCATTATTGCTTAACTATAGCCTGAGCGGTTCAAACAATTATGCACGCAATAGTGAAGCGCGAGATGGCAATAGTCAGTACGCCAACCTTCGGCCGGGCGTGAACCTTGGACCATGGCGGTTACGAAATTACACCACCTGGAATCGTGACAGCAGCGGTCAGGATAAGTGGGATACGGTCTATACCTACGTACAGCGCAGCGTTATCAGGTTAAAAAGTCTGGTAACGCTGGGCGACAGTTCCTCGCCGAGCGACGTCTTTGACAGTATACCGTTTCGCGGGGGGCAGATGGCTTCTGACGACGACATGCTCCCGGATAGTCTGAAGGGTTATGCCCCCGTCGTCAGGGGGATTGCGCGTACCAATGCCCAGGTATTGATCCGCCAGAATGGCTACGTCATTTATCAGAGCTATGTCGCGCCCGGCGCTTTTGAAATCACCGATATGTACCCGACGGGTGGGTCCGGTGATCTACTGGTGACTATCAAGGAAGCCGACGGCAGCATGCAGCAATTCGTGGTGCCATTTGCGTCTTTACCCGTGCTGCAACGCGAAGGGCGAGTACGTTACAGCCTGACCGGTGGGCAATATCGTTCCTATGATAGTCAGGTCGATAACACTCCGTTTGGCCAGGGGACGCTGATTTACGGTTTGCCCGCCGGAGTGACGGCATACGGCGGTGGTCAGTGGGCCAGCAATTATCAATCACTCGCGGCCGGCGTAGGAAAAAACCTCGGTGACTTTGGCGCAATTTCCACCGATGTCACCCAGGCATGGTCGACGATGCAGGATAAACCGCAGGATAACGGACAGTCCTGGAGGGTGCGTTACAGTAAGAACGTGATCCAAACAGGGACGAACTTTGCTATTGCCGGCTATCGCTATTCAACGGATGGGTATTACAGTCTGCAAGAGGTGATGGATACCTATCGCGGTGGTGACAGGGCGCCGGTCGTTGAACGGCGCCGCAACCGAAGTGAGTTGACGCTCAGCCAAAACCTCTGGCAAAACGCAGGGTCGGTTTCGCTTAGCTGGGTCAGTGAAGATTACTGGAACAGTAATCGCACCATGCGCTCGGTGGGCGGCGGGTATAACAATAGCTGGAACAGTATCAGTTTCGGTCTGAACTATAGCTATAACGAAAACTCGACGGCCAGCCGGAGTAGTAACGGTGATAGCGGCGGCAAGCGGGTATATGAACGTGACAATGTCTTCAGCTTCAACATCAGCGTACCGCTGGATCGTTTTCTACCACGGACTTTTGCCAGTAATAACCTGAACACCAGTAAACATGGCCATACCACCAACACCGTTGGGCTAAATGGTACGGCGCTCACGGATAATAACCTGAACTGGAACATCCAACAGGGATACGGTAGCCAGGGAACGGGTAATACGGGCAATATCAATGCCGACTACCGCGGAACCTACGCGGAAGTCACTGCTGGCTATGCCTACGACCGAAACAGTCAGAATGTGAACTACGGTGTGCAGGGTGGCGTGATTGTGCATGAAAACGGCATCACGATGGGCCAACCATTGGGCGAAACCATCGCGCTGGTTCAGGCACCTGGTGCAAGCGGGGTTGGCATCACCAACCAGACCGGCGTGAAGACCGACTGGCGCGGCTATGCCATCGTGCCTTTTACCAGTCCATACCGCAGTAATCAGATCCAACTGAATACTGAAACACTTTCGGATCATATCGATCTTGATTTGACCGACCAGAAAGTTGTTCCGACCCGTGGCGCCGTCGTTCGGGCAACGTTTGTCACCCGCGTGGGCCAGCGCGCAATGATGACCCTGCTACGCCGGGACGGTACGCCGGTACCTTTTGGCGCCATGGTAAGCGATACGACGCAGAAAAATACTCAGGGCTTTATTGTGGGTGATAACGGCCAGGTCTATTTAACCGGTCTTGCACCGGATGGCACCCTGGAAGTGAAGTGGGGAACCGAAGGGAAACAATCGTGCCATCTTGATTATGTTCTTCCTGAACCCGATACAATGAGCGGGATGGTTATCTCAACCGGTCAGTGTCGCTAACAGGAATACTATTCATATCAGTTTAATGGCTGACCGTATTAATTTATCTGGTGAAGATAATGAAAGTAAAAACACATATACAGTGCGTGCTCAAGAATTTTTTCAGGAATATTAAATCAGCGCTGTTTATTATTATCACGTTAATGCTGATGACTAACAGTGCATTAGCGCTACGCTGCCAGTCTGCCGATAACGGCTCATTTGGTTTCTCTGAACCAATTGGGAGTATTGCCGTTCCGCAATCGGTGCCAGATGGGACGGTTATCTGGCGTTCTGAAAACAGAACCATGAATGTTACCTGCTGGAAAGATCGGGGGGGACCCGCAGAGAATGTCTATTTATATCCCAATCCACTGCGACTACCGCTGGCAACGGGGATTGAGTACGGTATTGTGCTGAATGGTAATAATATTGATATGAATGCATACCAGGTGGCGCTGCCCATTGTTATCCCCGTATGTAATTATACTGAGGCAATATGTAAAAGCACCTACCCGGTTAATT
This sequence comes from Klebsiella sp. I138, assembly GCF_051131765.1. Taxonomy (NCBI): domain Bacteria; kingdom Pseudomonadati; phylum Pseudomonadota; class Gammaproteobacteria; order Enterobacterales; family Enterobacteriaceae; genus Klebsiella; species Klebsiella sp. I138. Next base: position 1,363,258 of record NZ_CP180447.1, on the reverse strand, counting down.
TTACCTTTAGCTATAATGTTTTTATAAAAAAGAAAGGCGCCACGACCGGATACTATTCGGGTTATGATATTGTTACCGTATTTCAGCTTGATGGGTCAGGGGGGTTGAATATCAGTGAAAACTTTACTTATTCGAACAGTGGCTTGACAGGGATCCGCTTTATGCCTTGTTCGGCGAACGTTACGGTCAGCCCACCCAGTATCGTTTTTGATACCGTTAATACATTCAATGCCGTGGCCGGGCAACCGGCAGCCGCCGATAAGATGTTTACAGCGACGGTAGTAAAAGACTGTTCAGCACCATTCAAATTAACAGCGCAGTATGCTTCATCGAGTGCTTTGGCTGATAGAAATAATCTTGACCTTGGCAATGGATTAAAACTCGGGTTAATTAACAATAATACGGGGCAGGCGGTAGATTTTAGCAACGTGACGCCTTTTGTGGATATGACCAGCGTTATGTCAGCAACGGTGCCATTTACAACAAAATTAGCGTATTTGAATACGACGCCGACAATCGGCAATTACGCAACAAACATAACCATTACGGTTTATTATAATTAATTTATTTTTATCATGTCCTGTAGCGCAAGTATCCTTACACAGGAGCTGGAGTCACTGTGAAAAAACGATATCGAATAATACTGTTTATCATCTCTGTGTTCAGTATCGGACGCGTATTCGCCTATGATGCAAAGATAGATTTTAGCGGTGCGGTTGCCGCAACGCCGTGTGTTGTTGATGGGGATAATTCAGTTGATGTTAATCTTGGTAATGTATTGACATCAACGCTGGATACGACAATTGTTTCCCCTTTAGTCGCTTTCAATTTTAAATTAAAGAGTTGCCCGGTTAGCATCAATATGGCGACGGCGGTATTCATCGGTACCGTGAGCCAGTATGCGGCAGGGTTATGGAAGAACGACGGCAGTGCATCTAATATTTCGGTGCAGATAGCCAATGCGGATACCGGTCTAATGGTCACAGCGATTGCACCGAATGTCACGGTTAATGTGCAGTCAGATCGTTCAGCAACATTTAATTTGCTGGCTCGGATGTACGCAACGGACAGGACATCTGTGCCGGGAACCGTCAATACGGTATTACAGGTTTCATTTACCTATCAATGAAATAAAAAATCACCGCTGTCTTTATGGAAATATTAAGGATTAATTATGCGAAAATACACTACAGCAAAAACAATGATCAGTGCGCTGTTTATTGCCTCTGGTATTCAGTGTGTCAATGCGGCGCCATTATTAGTTAATATCACCGGCAACGTTATTGCATCGCCTTGTAATGTTGATACCGCGAATACTAACCTGAACGTCAATCTTGGCGATATTCCGGCCACGGATATGACATCAGCAGGGGTCTATGGCGGTACGGAGCAGGCGTTTACCGTGGCACTAAAAGATTGCCCGGCAAGCACCACAAAATCACTGGCAACATTTTCTGGCACCCCTTACACGGGGAATAATATGCTTTTTGCTAACACCGGAACAGCGACAGGGTTAGGCGTGAAAATTATTCCTGCCTCGGCCGCCTGGTCAGATACATCGGTAAATCCAGGGCAGGGCACATGGCTTCAGACTATAAATGCCACGACACACACGGTTTCTTATCCATTTAAAGCACGCGCGTTCACCAGTACGGGCAATGTCACTCCCGGAACAATAATCAGCACGATGCAGATAGACTTTACCTATCAGTAATATTTCGGTTGGATTATTTAAACGCTAATACTTATGTTACCGCTAAGGTTATTCATAATTGAACACACTGAATGTAATGATGAATAGCGTAGACAACTTCTACGGCCAGGGAATCGGGCAATTACTGAGGGAGTTGTTACGACCTACGCATGCAGGTGAAGTGGTTTTTGAGTTTGGCAGTAATCAGGAAAGCGTTGCGCAGGCGGATATTATTGTAAAACATTTCTCCGCCGGTGAAAGCAGCCTTTGCCATAAGATTTTGTTGCACAGAAAACGACACAGCATGATCATTGGTATTCATGATGGCGTCACTACGCCTTACGGTTCAAGCCTGCCATTATGTATAAATGATATTATTTTTATTAATAAAAATGATTCTCTTGAAAAAGTAGGAAGATTAATTCTCAGGGGGTGGGGAAATTGCCAGGAGCGTAACCTGACAGGCTCGCAGCAACAACGCTGCCAGGAGTGTCGTCATGACACATTGACACCGCAGCAGGTGAAAATAGTCGATCGTTTTTGCGTCGGGGAGGATGTGGCGCAGATTGCCCGACACCTGGAACTGACGCCAAAAACCATCGCCGCACATAAGCGCCGGTTGATGATGAAATTTAATGTTAAGAGCAATTGTGAGCTGTTGGCTCTTCTCAGTATTATGAAAACAAATGGCGGGTATGTGAGTGCTGAACTGGCAGCCTTGAACAACTGAGGAAGAGGTCAGAGTCTGTCTGAATGCATCCCATATTGCCGGGCAATCTGAGAAACTGAGCAGCTATACCGTGACAGACGCGGTTGGCTGCTTTATTCGGCATGACCTGTTCACCATTGACTAGCACTCCAGCTTTTGCACTCTTTTCAAACAATAAAAGCACCATTTGTGTGCATGATAGCCATTCATATTTTCATCCCCAAAGCACCTGCACTGAACACATCCCGTTATCCAGCATAAAATAAATATTATTTTTCATAATGATAAAAACTTTATCGTTCCTTTAAACGCCATTGGCATGACTCATGCTTGTATAAATTCAAGTAACTTTCATGAAATTCATATCTCTTTAATGGAGCCATGCCATGACGCTAAATCGTTTTGCCTTACCCGTGCTTATCTCCACCTGTCTTTTTTGCTCCACGGCCTTCAGTGCCGACCTGCTTGAAAGAATTAAAGCAGCAAAAGAGATCTCGGTTGCCACTGAAGCGCGATACGCCCCTTTTGAATATGTTGATAACGGAAAAATCATTGGCTATGACGTTGACCTGATGAATCACATCCTTGCGAAATCATTGCCAGGGGTGAAAGTGAAACAGATGGATCTGCCTTTCCAGGGGATCCTGCCGGGGCTTGATGCGAAAAAATTCGACTTTGTGGTCACCGCCGTCACCGTCAATAAACAGCGTATTGAACGCTTCGGCTTCACCGCTCCGGTGGCGGAATCAACCGTTGCACTGCTCAAAAGAGCAGAGGATAGCGCGATCAAAACTCCTGATGACCTGAGCGGCAAAGTGGTGGGCTCACAGGCTGGCTCTGGCCAGCTACAGGTTCTGCAATCCTTCGACCAGGCGCTGCGCGCCAGCGGCAAACCTGGGATTAAAGAGATCAAACAGTATGTTGCGTTTGATGAAGCCTATGCCGACCTGGCATCTCACCGTCTTGATGGCGTTGCCCAGTCACTTTCGAACCTTGGTCCGTTGATCAAAACCCGGCCGGGCGTTTTTGCCACACTGCCGGAAATGATAGGACCGCAGACCTTCTTTGGCTGGGTAGGGCGTAAAGATGCCGACAGTGCCTCTCTGGTGAAATTGATCGGCGACGGGATTATTGAAGCCAATCGTGACGGGACCATGAAGGCGCTGCAACAGAAATGGTTCGGCTTCACGATGACCGTTCCGGCAACAGAAATGCCAGTACCGGCGCTGTGAGTGGGAAACGATGACGGAATTCATAACGAGCTTTATCCACTGGCTTCCCATGCTGATTCAGGGAGCGCTCACCACCGCAACGCTGTGTCTGACAGCGATGATTGCCGGCTTTATGGTGGGTATTGGCGTATGGCGGATGTCGACAAGCCCGTTACGGATTTACCGAATGACGGCCCATGTATGGGTCAGTCTGTTTCGCGGCACCCCGGTTCTGGCGCAGCTTCTGCTCTGCTTTTATTTGCCATCGCAGTTGGGGTTCGACATTCCCGGCTTTGCGGCCGCCACGCTGGCATTAACGCTGAACACGGCAGCCTATCAAGCGCAAATTCTGCAAAGCGGTTTTGCCAGTATCACCCCAGGTCAACTAGAAGCCGCCGCGATTTGCGGGCTTAGCCCACGACAGGTGTTATGGCGTATTCAGGTACCGCAGGTCGTTCGGGCTACGCTGCCGTCGCTGATTTCTGAACTGATTGATGTGATCAAAGCCTCAGCCGTTGTGTCGGTCATTGCATTGACAGATCTGATGCGTGTGGGCCAGCAACTGGCGTCATCTACGTACCAGCCGCTGCAGGTCTATCTGGCTGTTGCACTGGTCTATTTACTACTGACCAGCCTGCTGGCGCTGTTGGGCCGCCAGGCGGAACGCCACTGGCAGAGGGAACAACGATGACTGAACTCACGCAATACCTGCCAGCTTACATTCAGGCCCTGGGCGTGACGCTGTGGATAAGCCTTTGCGCCGCGTTCGGCGGCATGTTGTTGGGGTTTGCCTTTAATGGACTCTGTGGCAGACACGGTCTGGCCTTTCACCTGTGGCGTACCTACGTGTGGGTTATCCGTGGCACACCCTTTCTCGCACAGTTGGCCGTCATCTACTTTGGCCTGCCGACCATCGGCATCATGCTGAGTGCGATTGAAGCCACACTGCTATCGCTGATGCTCTATAGCGCCGCCTATTTTGGGGAAATCTTTCGTGCCGCGTGGAATAACATTCCGCCAGGTCAGCGGGAGGCGGCACTGGCGAACAACATCTCGACGATTCGCTGTTTCTGGCATATCCAGACGCCACAAGCCGTTCAATTTGCGCTACCGCTGCTGGGTAACCAGTTCATTCTGACTATCAAAGAGAGTGCGGTTGCATCGGTCATTACCGTACCGGAACTGACCATGACAACAACTCAGATCGTTGCTAACACCTACAGCTATGTCCTGCCTTATACCTTGCTGATCGTCAGCTACTGGCTGCTGGCGCAGGGGGTGAGTATGAGCATAAAAACACTAAGCCACCGACTACGAACCGGAGAATAACGTGAGCAACACATCTGCGCCGGTGCTCGAAATGCGCCATGTAGGCAAGTCATTTGCAAATCATAGGGTATTGAATGACATCAATTTACGCGTCGATCATGGAGAGATAGTCACGCTAATCGGCCCGTCCGGCTCCGGAAAGACCACCGCGCTACGCTGTATGAATTTTCTCGAAGCCTACGACAAAGGCGAGGTGTTAATTAAAGGGCAGCTGCTCGGTTATTCCGGCACGCAGCGAGGACTCGCACACGCGGATAGCGCCAGCCTCATTGCCGATGTGCGCAGGCCGCTCTCGATGGTGTTCCAGCAGTTCAATCTCTGGCCACATATGACGGTACAGGAAAATGTCGCCGCGCCACTGGTGCTGGGTAAAAAAATGTCCCGCCAGACGGCAAAAGCCGCCGCGATGGCTGCACTGGGGCGTGTAGGGATGGCGCAAAAAGCAGATGACTGGCCGGTGCGACTCTCCGGCGGCCAGCAACAGCGGGTGGGTATTGCCCGCGCACTGGCGCTGAACCCGGAATTATTGCTGCTCGATGAGCCAACCTCGGCACTCGATCCGGAACGTGTTGAAGAGGTGCTGGACGTTATCCGGGATCTCGCCGGGCAGGGCATGACCATGGTGATGGTCACCCATGAGATGGCGTTTGCGGCCCATATCTCGTCGCGGCTGATATTTATGGCTGACGGCAACATTATTGAAAGCGGTACGCCGCGACACATTTTTACGCAGCCGAAAAGCGATCGCCTGAGGAGCTTCCTTGCACCGCTGTTTCGGCGGCCTCTGCAACCCGAAGAGCTGGAGAAATTACCATGATGGAAGCGAGCTTACGGGTCGCACGCTACCTGGATGAGAACTGGCTGAACCAACTGTTAGCACAGCTTGCAGAATACGGAAAGTTAGAGAATGGCGGCGTTGATCGTCAGGCTTTGAGTGAGGTAGAGCTCGATGCTCGGGCCTGGCTTATTGATCTTGCCCGAGAGCTTGGGTGTGAGGTCTACCGCGATGCTGCGGCAAATTTATTCTTCCGGCGTGCGGGACGACTGGCGGTATCGCCTGTCACTACCGGTAGCCACATTGATACACAACCGTCCGGTGGCAACTACGATGGCTGTTATGGCGTGATGGCCGGGTTAGTGTGTCTGAAAGCGCTCAATGATGCACAGGTTGTTACTGAACGCCCGGTCGAAGTCGTCATCTGGACCAATGAAGAGGGTAGCCGCTTTGCGCCGGGGGCGATGGGATCCGGCACCTTCGTCGATCCCGACAGGTTGTCCGAACATCTAGGCGCGACGGGCGTTGATGGGGTCTTGTTTCGCGATGCGCTGGCAAACCATCAGGCCCGCTTTGCGGCCATCCCGCTCCGTCCGGATCGCAATATGGCCTGCTTCGTTGAGTTACATATCGAGCAAGGGCCGGTGCTGGAAAGTCGCGCCTTGCCGCTGGCCATCGTCAAAGGCATTCAGGGCGTGCGCTGGTATCAGATTACCTGCCATGGCGTTTCGGCACACGCGGGGACCACGCCGATGGCGCTGCGCCAGGATGCGATGACCCTGGCACGCGAACAGCTTGCGCTCATCGAGAAGGCAACGGGCGATACGGCAGATGAGGAGTTACGGCTGACGTTTGGCCGATGGCAGATCACGCCAAATGCCATCAACACCATCCCGTCGAGCGTGAGTTTTACCCTCGATTATCGCCATCCATCGGCCGAAAAACTGGCGCACTTCGATGCGGTTATTGCTTCTTTGGCAAGCGAACAAGTGAGGATTGAGTCGCTGCTTAATAAAACGCCGGTCACCTTTGATTCGCGCATCAATCAGGTTTTGAAAGCGGCCGGAAATGCGCTGGGTATCGCGCATATGGATCTGTTGTCTGGTGCATTTCACGACGCCCAGTCTCTGGCCGAACACTGTCCAACCAGCATGCTTTTTGTCCCCAGCCATCAAGGCATTAGCCACAACCCGGCTGAATATACCGATCCTCGCTCACTGGCAGCAGGAGCCCGAACGCTGGCCTGCGCACTGACCGAGCTATCCCAATCACTTGAAGGAGTTTAATCATGACTGCAACTGCACACTATCCAACTTGCTGCGACAAAGACAATGGCGATGCCCTGGGTATCAACCCGACCGCAAACTCTCCTGTTTCAGTCGATGGCGCACCGATTTTAAACGAGCTGTATACTATTCCTCCGCGCTGTGGGCGTGCCGTTTTGCTGAAAAAAGGGCAGGTGATCAAGATCATCAATACCCCAGGCAGCCAGGTGTGCGACACATGGTTTTTCAATACCAGCGATCTTAGCGAGTTTGCTTCCATGGAACATACCCGTGCCTTTATTGACAAAATCATCCCGCAGCCAGGCGATGTTCTGGTGACCAACCAACGCCGCGCCATCGCCACGCTGCTGACCGATACCTCGCCAGGAGTGCACGACACATTGATCGCCGCCTGCGATCTGTACCGTTATACCAATATGGGCATTACGGAATACCACGACAGCTGCGCCGACAATATGCGTATGGCGCTGAATGCGATTGGTCTGCGCGCACGTGAAGTCCCTCAGCCGCTCAATTTGTGGATGAACACACCCGTAAACCCTGATTATTCCATTTCCTGGTTGCCAACCGTCAGCAAAGCAGGTGATTATGTAGAAATTCGAGCGGAGCTGGATTGCGTGGTCGTCATGTCCGCTTGCCCGCAGGACATTGTGCCGATTAACGGCTGCTCACCGAAAGAAATCCAATTCGCCGTTGTGGAATGATTTATCTTGCCAGGCCTGCGTCATGCAGGCCGTTGGCGGGTTTTAATGAAGCAGACAGATGAAAAAAAACGCAGATATCAAATCTACCGGAACTCCGCTGGGAATGCGGTTGCGCCACGCCCGTCTGGTGCAGGAAATGACCCTCAAGCAGCTTGCACAAAAGGTGGAATGCTCGGAAAGCCTGCTATCCAAACTGGAGAATGATGCCGCCTCGCCGTCGCTGGCAATGCTGCACCGTCTGGCAAAAGCGCTGGAAACCAGTATTGCCGACCTGATGGCCGACGAGTGGACCGCTAACCAGCCCGTACTGAAGCCTGCGCAGCGAAACCGTAAGCGTTTTTTGCAGCGCAGTAAAAAAGGGGGCATCGAGCTGGAGAACCTGACCTGGCACCATAAAGGTGGTTTGTTACAGGGCAACATTCATATCATCGAACCCGGCGTCGCCAGCGATGGCCTGATTGAGCACCATGGTGAAGAGATAGGCTATGTGCTGGAAGGCGAACTGGAGCTGCGCCTGGGGGATGATGTCTGGCTCCTTGAGCAAGGTGACTCGTTCTATTTTCCCAGCCAGATTCCGCATGGTTACCGCAATATCGGCACCGTTGTAGCCAAAGTTCTCTGGGTCAATACTCCAGTTACGTTCTGAGCCATTGCAACCGGGGACGTTTCGGGTGCGGAAAGTGTGGTTTCTGACATACCACGGTACAACGGTTGCTGGCTCAATTGGATGGGTGCGGAATGGCCGGCGTGTTGTGGTTTTGCAATCGAATGTTGACTCAAATCCGGGCATTACTGGTGAAACAGATACGCGTGTGGTTGCAACAGCGGCGGACAAGTGTCGCATTTATCAACACTCAAGGATGCTACAGCTGACGGGAAAAAAGTTGGATAGGTTTGTTCATGTCCGTTATCGTCATAAAAATCCGCTGATGAAGAAAATCACCGGTGAGAGTACATCGGGAAGAAGGAGAGCGCGGGTGGGAAGGACAAGACTGGAGGTGGCCTGTGAATACCGATAAACTCAGCATCTCTTTAATGGCATTTAACATAATATACATTATGCGCACTTGTATGGAGATAGACAGGATTCGGCTATTTTTGCTCATGGTTGTGTGCTGACTTTCTGGCTTGCCCAACCCGCAAAGCACCAGGAAGAATGCTGACCGTCTCTCGATGAATAACGTAAACCGGTTCAGGATCTTTCTGAACTTGCATGGCCATCGTTATATCATCCGTTTTGCATCCTGCTGATGTTCTCAGACAGACGCAGCTACCGTTTGCTTGAACGCTACTGTGAACACAGCTCTTAACCAACGTCGCGGCCGCCACCTGATATCTGGTCTGTCGCGCGTGCGTTGCACATCATCTGCGCTCTGAATCTTTTCCGACACTTCTCTACGAGAGTATCGCTGATACTCACGATTTTACCTGGCCAGAGATATGCCGATCAAAACCCAAACGCTTAAAGTTACTCGGCGCTGGATGCAGCGCTGACATACCGCGTTGACGATAACATCATCACTGTCACCGGTGTTGGTATCGGGAAACGTGAAAACAATAACGTCTATAAAATGACACCAGACCGATATTAATTATTCAGCGATGGACTCTTTTCAACTGAGGCTAAATAAAGGATATTTCAGTTTAACCGCAAAGCCGAACGTCAACTCAAACAGATTGTCAGCATCACCAGAGATCACTCACCATCAAGCCAACTCAGTGACGCATTTCATCGCCACAGTGACTTTATGACCAACAATGTTTAATGATAATAATTCACAAAACACGTACTACGTGGATTTTGATCCGCTACCAGCCGGCAAAAAGTTCAGAACTGGTTTGATGCGCCAATCCCCCTGCTCTTCTGGTATGCCACAGGATATCTGCCTGCCATGAGGATCTGAAGCGTAACTATCAGAACATTAATCAGTTTTTCACACTTCCCGTTGCCGGGATACTGGCGCGGGTGTCTCTATTATCGGCAAAATCAATTTTTAAACTTACGGCGCTTAAGACTTTTCCTATAAAACAGGCGATTTTGCTTAAGTGACCTGCTGCTCATTTTCATTTAAAAGCGACATTATGTTTTTTTGTAAATAAAACACAGCTTGCTTCTGGTTTATTATGTTGCATTAATTGGATTCCTCATGAGAAATCACTGTTGACGTAAATCACGAGAAAAGTTGAAATTTAACAAACCATTAAACTATTCAGGATCATTAAGATATTTCCCATGAAAATGATTGCCTTCGTTCGTATAAGTACAATGCATTAATATAAAAGGCTTTTTTATAATATGAAGTTGACTGAATAAAGAATTTTCCATCGCATTACGCATCGGCGATAAAAATATACATAACATGACTTCTTTCGTTTTGTTTTTGTACCAAAAACGAACAGATACCGTTACAACATTGTTAGTGCAATCAGTCTAAATTGATTTAGATCAAGTCTGACAACTTACAATACTTTATGTTTTTTTATACGATAAGGCCGATATAAAAATCCAATTTGATATATATTTTAAATATCAAAACACAAACCAACACACAGGAGTGACTTTAAAATAAATAAAGCCAATGACTTGAAAATTCCTATTATTGCATGTTGAGTAATGGCTGTATATGATCATTACGCAACATCGATAGTATTACCTCTTTATTTAAAGGAGTGGTTGATTATAAATCTCCAAAAGTATTGTCGATATATCATGCACCAACATCATAAAAATAGGGGATTCCATGCGTAACTATAAATATGCTCTTTCAGCATTAGCTCTGGTAATGACATCAGCAGTAATGACATCTGCCTTCGCGGTAGATGGCACTATTACTATTAATGGGCAAATTACCGATACAACCTGTACCATTTCTGTTGACGGAGGTAGTGCAGACGCAACAGTAACGTTGCCTACCGTATCTTCTTCTACTCTTGCTGCTACTGGTGCAACAGCAGGTATGACACCTTTTAATATTTCACTCAGTGGCTGCACCGGTACGTCATTAGATACCGCGCAGACCTACTTTGAACCTGGTGCATTTACTGACAGCGATACTGGCCGTTTAAATATCGACAGCAGCGTCGCGGACACCGCTCAAAATGTGCAAGTTCAGTTGTTGAATGCTGACCGTCAGCCTCTGGTTGTTGGCGCTTCTGTTGCAAACGGGCAGAATGATATCCCGGTAAGCATTGCTACTGGAAACGGTACTCTGAACTACTTTGCACAATATTATGCAACAGGTGCAAGTATTCCTGGGTCAGTGACTACTCAGGTTGATTACACAATGATTTACGAGTAAATCCAGTCGAGGGGTAAAGGCTGTGGCCTTTACCCCTTTTATAATGATGAGGTTCTTGCATGTTTAAAAAAACAATCTGTAGCATGGTTTTTGTTGCCACTGGATTAATTTCTATTTCAGCACTGGCTGATGTCGTCATTAATGGGACACGTATTATTTATAATGCTAAAGATAAAGAATCTATCGTACAACTGAAAAACAATGGAAAGAATCCCTATCTTTTGCAGCTATGGATGGACGATGGTGATGTAAAAGCAAAGCCTGGACAAAGCAAAGTCCCTTTTATCATTACGCCACCGGTTATTCGAATTGATCCAAACAAAGGACAAGCATTACGCATTATGGCTGCCAACCCTGCTCTGCCGCAGGACAGAGAAACGCTGTATTGGTTCAATATGCTTGAAGTACCACCAAAACCAACGACGATGATTCAATCAGGCAGCAATCTGATACAGCTCGCTTTTCGCACCAGGATTAAATTTTTCTATCGCCCGGACAACTTACCGCAAACGCCATTAGAGGCTTACAGAAATATCAGTTTCGAACTCCGTGGCAATACGTTAAATGTTAAAAACAGTTCCCCTTATTTCATTACCTTTAGCAGCATTGATGTTCGCAAGGCAAAAGATTCTCCGGCAGTAGCTTCTGTTGAAAAATTCCCCAGAAGAATGATCGAACCTAAAGGAGAACTTAATCTCCAGTTAACCAAAAAAAGAGCAGATAGCCTATATGGGCTCACTTTATTTTATAGCGTAATTAATGACTTTGGCGGGAATACTAAAAATGAACAGATGCTGCGAAGTCCCCAAAACTAATAGCACCCTATTTCATTTATCCCAGGTTGCACAATGTATTCTATTCTCCATCGTTTTTTCTCAGATTGCATATGCCGAACAAAATGATGATGTTATTTTCAATACGGATTTTATGCGATCAGACGTTGATGTCAGCGCTTATTCACGGGGTAACCCCGTACCCGCAGGCGAATACTCAGTAGAGCTGTATGTCAATGATCGATGGAAAGGCAGAACTAATGTCACCTTTAAGATGACAGAGGAAAAATCAACCATTGCCAAACCTTGCTTCGATCTAAATTTAGTCTCAAGTTTGGGCATTGATATTGAAAAACTAAAACCAGAAATAATAGAAAAGTTAAAATCAGAGCATGCCTGTGTACAGCCTCAGGATATCGCAGCCGATCTGGTCGCCAGCTATGATGTGTCGATGCAGCGAATTAACGTGCAATCACCTCAAATCTATTTATTACGCAATGCCCGAGGTTATGTCAGCCCGGAACTTTGGGATAATGGCATTACCGCCGCCACGCTGCAATATGACTATAACGCCTATCACTCGGAAATGTCGGGAAGTGATTCTATTTCGACGCAGTATCTGGGCCTACAAGGCGGATTTAACTGGGACGTCTGGCGACTCCGCTATCGCGGCTCTTTTAACTGGACCGACGGTCGCGGATGGAATTATGACAATGCGAATACCTACCTGGAGCGCGCTATTGTACCGCTCAAGAGCAAACTGGTTCTTGGCGAATCGTCCACCGATGGACAAGTTTTCGATAGCATCGCTTTTCGCGGTGTCATGTTGATGTCTGACGACCGGATGTATACCGATTCGCAACGCGGGTTTGCTCCCCTCATTAACGGCATTGCTAACACCAACGCTTTAGTTCGCGTTAGCCAGCGTGGGATGCGCATTTATGAATCGACGGTTCCACCGGGTCCATTTGTCATCGATGATCTCTACCCTACGGGTACCGGTGGCGATCTATTAGTGACGGTTAAAGAAGCCGATGGGAGTGAACACAGTTTCACCGTGACCTTTGCGTCGATTGCTGAACTGCTACGCCCGGGGACCACGCGCTATTCCCTGATGGGAGGCCGCTACCACAACACAACTATCAATGAAGAACCGGAAATCATGATGGGAACACTGCGTCATGGTTTTACCAACCTTATAACGGGTTATACCGGTCTGTTGGGTGGGCAGGACTATCAGTCGGCGGTGGTGGGCGTTGCCCTGAATACCGGCATTGGCGCAATATCGGCGGATATTGCGCATGCGCGAACAAAACTGTATGACGAGGCCAGTGCCGAAGGGCAAAGCATTCGTTTATCGTTTGCCAAGATATTACCCGTCACCAATACCAATATCACCCTCGCGAGCTATCGTTATTCAAGTTCGGGCTACTACGATATGAATGACGCAATGCTCTTGCGGGATTCCCAGCAGCGTTCTCATAGCGGTTATTACAGTAGCAGTATTAACCGGAAAAACCGCATTCAGCTCAGCGCTGCACAAAATCTTTCGGATACCTGGGGCAGCTTTAATATCAGCGCCAGTACTCAAGATTACTGGAACAGGAACGGGCAAGATACCGAATATCAGATAGGTTATAGCAACGGATTTAAACAGTTTACTCTCAACGTCAATGCTAACCGGACCCGCGATCTGGACACCGGTAAATGGGATAATAAAATTGCCATCGGTATCTCATTGCCGCTGGGTGAAAGTGCACGCACGGCCTATCTGAGCTCCACCTATGTTCAGGAACGCGATCATCGTGGCCTACAGAACTCCATTGCCGGCACGCTAGGTACCGATCGTCAATTTAACTACAACGCGTTCGCCAGCGTTGATCACTATAAAGACAGTGCCGACAAAAATACCGGTGGCGTCAGCGGTAACTGGACATCGCCCTGGAGCACGTTGGGTGGCAGTTTTTCTGCGGGCAATGGTTACCAGCAATACAGCATGAATATGTCGGGCGGCGCGATAGCCTGGCGTAATGGTATTGTCCTCACACCTATCATGGGCGATACGATGGCCGTCATTGAGGCTGAAAATGCCGGTGGCGCTAAAATTACCAGCAACAACAGCTTGCGTCTTGATAACAGCGGCAAGGCAGCCGTCCCCTACCTGACGCCATATCGCCAGAATACGATAGAGCTTGACCCCAAAGGTCTTTCAAATGACGTCTCACTGGATGTTACCAGCCAGAATAGTGTACCAACGGCAGGTGCCGTGGTCCTGATGAAATATAAGACCGACATCGGCCATTCAGCGCTTCTGAATATCAGTCATGGTGGCGAGGTTTTGCCTTTCGGTTCCTCTATTTTCGATGAGACTAACAATAACGTCGGATATATCACCCAGGGTGGTCAGGGTTTTGTGCGCGTGAAAAATGAATCAGGCCGGTTATATGTCCAGTGGGGTAATAATGGCAGCCAGCGCTGTTCATTTCATTATCAGATACCGCTTAAACGGACTACATCAATAAATGATATGCCACTGATTAACGCGGTCTGCCAATAAATGGAGCACAGGAATATGAACAAAATGATACGGGTAATAGGCTTGTGTTTGCTCACTTTTATTGGGCTGTGTGGGTATGCTAAGGCAGACGGTACGTGGGTGAACTGCGATCGGACTAACGGTTACTATCAATATTTCAGCTCAGCCACCGTGGAGGTCGGGAAAGATGCGCAGGTGGGCGATTTATTAGGTGGATGGCTCACATCTTCTAACCCAACGGCCTGGACATGCAAACACGTCACCTCCTACCAGGGATATACCGTGGCGATGACGGCGCAAGGCGATCCGCCATATGCAGCGACAGGAAGCACCCAGGTTGATGGGCAAACCTATACAATTTATAACACGGTAGTAAAAGCCGGCCTGGGTTATATTCTGCGCTGGCGCTACACCATCAAAGGGCAAACCAGCGACTGGTTTCCACTGACCGGTACTGTACCTGGCATATATGAAACTCCGGGGCCTTCATATAATGTCAGTTATGACAGTAGTAATCCGACCTGGAACATCGGCGTAGACGTGCAAATTCGATTTGTAAAAACGGCAACAACCTTAACTGCTGGAACAACGGGTATTTTTGATCCTATTTATATGCGTCATTATCAAACCTATGGGGCATCAAGCTTCGCAGGCTCCGGAACTTACATGATTGCCGAATTTAAATCCGGCGGTTTAAACATCTCCACCACCGGGGGAACCTGTACTACCTCAGATGTCACGGTTAATTTACCATCGGTCAGTCGTAGCGAATTTACCGGTGTTGGCTACACCACCGCGAGAACTGATTTTGATCTGGTATTTACGCAATGTCCGGCGGGATTAGCCAGTATTAGTTATTTATTTACGCCGACAACCGCTATTATCGATAATTCAATGGGCGTATTTGCTTTAAACACAACGCAGGCCACCAGTGCGAGCGGCGTGGGTATTCAATTACTCAATAACCAGAATATCCCGTTGTCATTTAATACATCTTATTTACTGACTGATTATGACTCAACCAAAAACAATGCCACGTACACAGTTCCATTACGTGCCGGGTTATATCAAACGGATAACACGGTATCTTCCGGGACAATTACCGGGGCGGCAACATTTACTTTAAGCTATAAGTGATATGGTTTGACTGGAACTGACGCTATGATTAAATTCGTTCTGGCATTTATTGTGTTATGGCTTACGTACTGCCCGATGGTCAGTTCAGCCACGTATATCAATTACACTCGTCTCATATTGAATGAAAGTGAGCGTGAGGTAACATTTAGCGTCAAAAACGAAGGCAATGGCGCAGTGTTAATGCAATTATGGACCGATCGCGATGATGTTCTGGAGAGACCTGAAAATATAAAAATGCCCTTTCTCATTCAACCACCGGTATTCAGGTTGAATGCACAAGAAGCACGAAAAGTACGGCTCCAGTTTGTTGGTAGCCCAGGCATATTGCCTGCGGACAAAGAGTCATT
This sequence comes from Klebsiella sp. I138, assembly GCF_051131765.1. NCBI lineage: Bacteria > Pseudomonadati > Pseudomonadota > Gammaproteobacteria > Enterobacterales > Enterobacteriaceae > Klebsiella > Klebsiella sp. I138. Next base: position 1,347,459 of record NZ_CP180447.1, on the reverse strand, counting down.
GTTTTGGCTGAATGTGCTTGAGGTCCCGCCAAAGCCAAATGCAAAAGATAATCGGAATGATAACTTATTGCAAGTCGCCTTTCGTACGCGCATAAAAATATTTTATCGACCTGCCAATGTTGCTAAACTCAGGCCTGAAAACGAAGTGAAGAGATTGACGTATTCGACAGTGAAATGCGGGAGTCATTATTGCATCGAGATGGCTAACCCATCACCTTTGCATTTTACCCTACTGGATATCACGTTAAATGACGGTCAACGTATAAAAGACATCCCTGACAATGGAATGATATTACCTAATGCATCAATACGTATCCCTTTGAAAAGTAACTCTACTCTGGGGACCCAGTTAGTATCATTTAACTGGGTTGATGATTACGGTGTGGGAAATGTTTTTAATAAATAATAAGGAAATTAAACATGCTCGACTTCAACGCATCAAGTCTGCGCTATAAATTTATCTACCTCACCAAAAATGTTTATGATGGTATTGCCATCAATGCAATTTTTGAAGAGTCATTACAAATGTCCAGCCTGCGCAATGATATCGGCGAAGGCATTCCATTTCATTTAATCGATAAATACATTGATTTCATTCCGTTTTCACTAAGGTTTTTTGATATCTACAGCGCCAGGAGCAAAAAATTTGAACCCGATATTATTCTGCCCGCAAAATGGCAGGAATCAAAACGGATTATGCTAACTAACGTCTTGTTTTTTGTCGATATGTACAACCCGGACCAGACATCATTTCTGCATATTTCCAGCAATAATAGTCCGAGAATAGTTAAGGAACGAATGAGCGTATTTTTAATGCACTGCGCCGCAACGATTAATCATGATAAAAAAAGACAGTGTAAGGATTTTCGTTTCACGCTTCGTGAGCAGCAGATGATCTTCCACCTGCTGGAAGGTATGAGCATAAAAGATGTTTCCCATGCACTAAAGGTTAGTGATAAGGTCATCTATCTACTCCGAAATGAACTTTCCTGTAAGTTGGGAGCGCAGCTGCAACCTTATATTTATAATAGGATCAGGCGCAATAATCACGAAGAGTACAGTCATACGGTTTAAAACGGCTGATTTATTTTAAGTACTATTTCTTTGTAAAATCCCCTCCTTTTCAGAAGGTTACAGCCAGCGCGTCGGTATTATCTTTGGGACCAGATATCAGGCGCCGCTACTTCAATTCTAGCGGCATCCTCCCTACTTTTTATCACTCATACCCGCTTAAATATTATTTACCGAACAGTAATCGGGTATATTTTTCAGAAATCGCACCACTGTGTTTGCCATCTGCGCCATAATATCGGTCTTCACGGCACAGTTTTTCCTTAATATCGCAGAAGGTTCCGCCGGTAAAGGTAAACGAAGTCGGATCAAATTTCCCCTGTGAACTCAGTCGCTGCGCTGCTTGCTTACCCAGATGTTTCTCGGTCATAGCCCGAGAAACGCCATCGGTAGCCGTCGCACAAATATACTTGTCGCACAGGACATGCGTTTCTGGTGAAAAAAGGGACGGCGGTTGTTTTGCAAATGCGGGTATTGCCGCAGCAACCAGAAAGAATGTCATGACAAAAGGCGTTGTTTTGTTATTCACTGAATAATCCTGTTAGTAAGTGCATCGCATCAACAGTTGCTGACGCTGTCCGGTTCATCACAGGATATAACCCTGCTCATGCATTTTAGCCATACTTTCCTCGCTCGAACAGACCATACCCGTTGTCAGTAATTCAAATCCGTGACGCTGGTAAAACCCGGTTTTGTCCGGTACGGAATAAATAAAAATTTTACCATAGGGTAATAATGCATTGCATATTAGCTGCATTAACTGCCGACCATAACCTTGTCCCTGTAGGCTCGGCGCCACGACCACATCAGCCAGATAGCTGCACCAGGTCAGATCGCTAATCGCTCTGGCCGCAGCGACGAGCTGCCCATTGTGAAAACCAAACCAGCAGAAAGTACTGTGACGAAAAGCCTGTTCAAGCAGCTGCGTTTCACGTTGCCCCAGCCCGCCGACGGCGATTAACTCTGCCAGTGCTGACCAGTCAATCGAGTTAAGCGCTTCTTTGCCCTGAAGAACCATCATTAAGACACTCCTTAACACTGCTCAGATTATTGTTACCCTTGACCGTATTTTTTGCTAACCGTATTGTTCTGATTCAACAGCCTTGCGGACCTGTGCCAGCGCGCTACGCAAGTGTTCGATACTCACCGAGCCGAGCGCTATTCTGATGGCCTGGGGTACCGTCTGGGCCGTACAGAATGGCTCAGCGGTTGAAACAGAAATATTATTGTTCATCAGTACCCGTACCATGCGATCCGCCCTTGCCTCATCCGCCAGAGGGAGCCATGCAAAATATGACCCCGGATGCGTGATGCAAGGAATATCCCCTAGCATTTCTCTCAACACAGATTGTCTGTGGCGCGCATCCCGCCGTTTCAGCATTTCAAAACGCGCAACGGTCCCATCCTGAATCCAGTTACATATCAGGGTTGTCTGAATAGACGGTGTATTCCAGGTTGTTGCCCGCACCGCTCTTTCCAGCGCGGAACGATGCAACTCAGGACAGATAACGGCGCCCACTCTCAGCCCGGTAGCTACATTTTTGGAAAACCCGCTGATGTAGACGGTGCGTTCCGGTGCAAAAACAGCCACCGGTGGAGGAGGACGGTTGGCCAGATAAGCATAGGCCGCATCTTCAATAATCAGAAGATCATGAGTGCGGGCAATCTCTGCCAGCGTTTTTCGCTGCCGTTGGCTCAGCACCCATCCCAGAGGATTATGCAACGTGGGCATGGTGTATACCGCGCGCACATCTCTTTTTTGGCACAGCCGATTCAGTGCGGCAAAGTCCGGGCCATCGGCCAGTGACGGAATGGCAATCAGTTCGAGATGAAATAACGCAGCCAGCGCCTTAAAACCGGGATAGGTGAGCGCATCAACGGCAACAATATCGCCAGGCCTGAGCAGGCCCATCACCGTAATTGCCAGCCCGTGTTGTGCGCCGTTCACGATAATGACGTTCTCCGCCACGGGATGAAAGCGGTTCCCGGAAAAATGCCCGGCAATAATCTCGCGCTCGTTGAGTCTGCCGGCATGAGGCTGGTAACGTAAATGTGATTCAATGTCGCCAGCCGTGGCAATCCGGCGCAGCGCATCACGCAATACATCACCCTGCCCGGATAACGTCGGATAATTAAAGTTCAAATCAAGGACATCGGCGGCAACAAATTGCTGGTCGATCCCATGACCAGGCGGCAGCGAAATTTCCCTGACGAATGTCCCTCGCCCGGTTTCCCCACTAACCAGTCCCATCGCATCCAGCTCCGCATAAACTCGGGTCGCCGTTGCCAGAGAAATATGCTCCTTTGCGGACAGTTCCCGATGAGTCGGCAGACGCGTTCCCGGTGCAATACCACCAGAGCGAATCACTGCGGCGAACCGGTCAACAATGGCTTTATAGCGGGCTTTCATCAAATGTATCCATGACAATAATTTGATTGTATTAGATTGTATTAGATTCGTGAGATTACCATCGGCCTCACAGATGCTCAAGCCTGGGCGCTCCCGTACTCTGAGGTGATTGTGGTGAATTTCATAGCGTGTAAAACAGAATCGGGCTCTATTGCCGGCTGGCTAAATGGTGTGTTGGGCGTGGTGATTTTCAGCGGTTCGTTACCCGCAACGCGCATTGCGGTACTCGATATGGACCCATTCTTTCTGACGTTCCTCCGGGCATCCATAGCCGGAATCCTGGCCATGATGCTCATCTTTGGATTTCGTGAAAAACGTCCGCAGGCGGCACACCTTTTGCCATTGATACTCGTATCACTCGGTGTAATTGTGGGCTTCCCGTTGCTGACGGCAATGGCGTTACGGCACGTGACGTCGGCGCATTCCATCGTCTTCCTCGGTCTGTTACCGTTGGCTACGGCGATTTTTGGCGTGATTCGCGGCGGTGAACGTCCAAAGCCCCTCTTCTGGTTTTTCTCGCTGATGGGGAGCCTGCTGGTTATGGGATTTGCGTTATCCCAAAGAGGAAACGTATCGCTGACCGGAGACTTGCTAATGCTTGCGGCCGTCATCGTTTGTGGTCTGGGCTACGCGGAAGGAGCAAAGCTGACCCGTGTTCTGGGCGGTTGGCAGGTGATCAGTTGGGCATTGATTATTTCACTGCCCTTTATGCTGGCGGCATCAGTTATAACCCTGCCTGATTCTTTAACTCAAATTCGTACTCCGGCCTGGATAGCGCTGGGATATGTCTCAGTATTTAGCATGCTGATTGGCTTTATTTTCTGGTACAAAGGATTGGCCATCGGCGGCATCGCCGCCGTTGGTCAGCTGCAATTATTGCAGCCATTCCTGGGGCTGGCGCTCTCGGCAACGTTGCTGCATGAAGCCGTCAACCCCTTGATGATGCTGATCACGCTGGGCGTTATTTTGTGCGTAATGGGCTCACGAAAATTTGCCCGGTAAAACACACGTTCAACTCCGGTATTCATGGTATGAAGAGGAATCGATGATATTTAAAGGGCTGTGCGCGTTTCCGCTGACTCCACTCGTGCAGGGTGAAATCGAAGAAAAATCATTCACGGCGTTAATAGAGCGTCTGGCAGATGCTGGCGTACATTCCATTGGGGCGTTGGGTTCCACCGGAAGTTATGCTTACCTGACGCGTGAGCAGCGATTCAGGGCAACAAAGCTGGCGGTAGAGGCGGCGGGTGATACGCCGGTCATGACCAGTATTGGCCACGTCAGTGCGGAAGAAGTGCTGCGCCTGGCCGATGATGCCCAGAAAGCCGGCGTAAAGGGCGTTTTGCTGGCGCCACTGGCCTATCAGAAGCTGAGCTTAGATGAGGTATTCAGGCTGTATGAGCGCGTGACCGGTGAATTATCTGTTCCGCTTTGCATCTATGACAACCCGGCGACGACCGGTTTTGAGTTCACAGATGAATTGTTGATCGCGCTATCCGGCCTGAACCACATTGGGTCGATTAAACTCGGTGATTTCCCGACGGACAGGAAGAGTGCGGAGGAGCGCGTCAGCAGGCTGAAAAACCGGGTAGCCGAGAGCGTTACAATCGGGATCAGCGGCGACGCCAGATCCGCTATGGGAATGCTTGCCGGCTGTGATATCTGGTATTCAGTGCTGGCCGGTCTTTTCCCCCTCAACGCCCTTGCTTTGTCCACTGCGGCGTTGCTCGGGGATGAAAACGAAACATATCGGCTGAATACAGCGCTTGAACCACTGTGGCCATTTTATCATCGCCACGGGAGTCTGCGGGTGATTGCCACCCTCGCGGAGCTGACCGGTGCTGTACCCACTCCTTGTTTGCCCTTCCCACTACAAACGTTGACAGGTGAGGAGCGCACATTGCTTCAGGGGACGCTGGAAACCTTGCCGTTACGGGTATGAAAGGTGCCGTCTGGTGGCAGGTTGACACAACAGACTCCGGCTGGAACAACGCACGGTTCTTAACTACCCTGAATAATTCACCCCCTGGCTCAAATACCCCAGGTTTATCCCCGTTGAACAAAAGGCGCCTCAATGAGTGATGTCAACATTATTGCCACCCTTACCCCCTTCCCGGAATTTATCGATACGATCCGTCATGCTGCCAGGGCAATGGTCTCCCCTACACATCAGGAAGCGGGATGCCTGCAATACGACCTGCACGAAAGTCACGCGATTCCTGATGTCCGCGACCTCAGCAACCGGGGTAACGTATCGTTTATCTTTATCGAGCGCTGGAAATCGGAGGACGATTTGAAAAAACATGTCGCCATGCCCTATCACGATGATTTTCTGGAGATTCTGGATGGCAAGCTGGAAAGCCTGAACGTGCAGCGATTGACTAAACTGTAAACCCGTTCGTTTTGTAGAAGAATACCGGCGGTCCGGGCTGAGTAAGGTAACAACACATGCACAGAGGCCCGAACGGCCTCTTGCGCATGATACCCGCTCAAGGGGGAAATCAGCATCCGACGTACGTCGGAAACGCGGGATTACCAGGCTTCAGGTTCCCGCAGCATATGGACAATATTGCAGGGATTCATAATCCATCCCCCTTTAAACCCCTCCGGTAAGGGTTCAACGGCGTCGCAGCGGACCACGCCCTGGCGGGCTACATACTTTTCCGTTGCGATAAAATCTGGCGTGAATAGCTCAAGCCAGACTTCCGCCTGGCTCAGGGCTGGTGCTTCATCGATCCACAGCCGGTTTGGGCCAAGGATAAAACCGGTAGCGGGCGCTTTATCCGTAATCTCCGGCAATCTGAGCGTCTGCCGGTAAAAATCAACCGTCTGTTGGTACTGGTGCGAGGGAACTTTCATCGCAATATCAATTCCCCCCTTAATGTCAGGATCCATCAGGCATGACCTCACTTCTTGGGATAAACAGTGCCCGGAAATACGGTACGGCCGTCACTCCGGGGAAGAAGTGTGAGTATAGCCCACCGTCAGATCCTCATTCTCAGCCCCTATTCACCTTTCACCACCCGTCGCCGATAGCAGTCCTGCGGTGCCAGCGTTTTGCCCCCGGCGGAGCGAACTTCGAGCGGTAACAGCTCCTGATTCGCGGCCTTATCCAGTAATACCGAGTGCACCCCGCCTTGCTCAAACATATAGCGCTCCCCCCACTGCCGCATGGCTACCACAATGGGGAATGCGGCGCGACCGCGCTCGGTAAGCACGTACTCTTTGTAAGCGCTACCGTCGGACGCCGGGCATATTTCGAATACCCCCAAAGCGACCAACTGCTTCAGGCGTAACGCGAGAATGTTTTTTGCCAGGCCGAGGTTTTTTTGAAATTCGCTGAAGCGCCGGACATCGTCAAAGGCTTCACGAATGATCATCATGCACCAGCGCTCGCCAATTGCCTCCAGGGTCCTGGCGACAGGGCATTCACCGTCGGTAAGGGATTTCTGCTTTGCCATTCGCCACCACCTTCATGCATTGCGTGAATTGAACTGCAACCAGAATAATCGCAATCAAAATCGGTTGCAAAAAAAAACCATCACTGATAAAAATCGCCAATCTGGTTTTTAAAAGAAACCAAAATCTCAACAGGAAATTATCATGAAGACGAAGCCTGGCCTGAAAGAGGAAATAGCATTAGCGTACAGCGCAGCGGATACTGACCGGGCAGAACCACGGTTAACTCCCTGGCTCACCTTTTTGTTTGCACTCACCGCGGCGCTGGCCGTCGCTAACGTCTATTTTGCGCAACCTCTGCTGGATTCAATGGCGGCAAGCATGCACGTACAGCCCGGGGCGATCGGATTTGTGGTCACCATGACCCAGGTTGGCTATGCGGTAGGTCTGCTGTTTATTGTGCCGCTCGGCGATCTCGTTAACCGCAAATATCTGGCGATCGCCCAGCTAATACTGCTGGCGAGTGCGTTGACGATCGCGGGGTTGTCACAGCGCTGGTTGATGTTCCTCGGTGCCATGGCAGTTGTCGGGATCATGGCGGTCGTCGTGCAGATCGTGGTGGCTTACACCGCTTCGTTAGCCGCCCCGACTCAACGCGGCAAAGCGGTGGGAATAGTCACCAGCGGCGTAGTGCTGGGTATCCTCCTGGCGCGCCTTACTTCGGGCGTCATTGCCGATCTTGCCGGATGGCGCGCGGTGTATCTGAGCGCAGCCAGCCTGATGTTGCTGCTGGCCGGCGTACTTTCTCAAGCGATCCCTGCCCCCCGGAAAAAACCCATGGAAGGTACTTACCGGACGCTAATGGCTTCGGTTTTCCACTTGCTGATGACAGAGCAGACGCTGCGTGTCAGAGGGGTCTTTGCCCTGCTGATTTTTGCCGCATTCAGCATATTGTGGACCGCCATGGTATTGCCCCTCAGCGCTCAATCGCTTTCACACACGCAGATCGGTTTGTTTGGCCTGGCGGGTATTGCCGGTGCTCTGGCCGCATCAAAGGCCGGACGTTGGGCTGACCAGGGCGCCGGCCAGCGCGTCACTGGCATTGCGTTGGCATTACTGCTCTTTTCCTGGGTCTTTATTGCCAGGGCCGAAACTTCCCTGCTGCTGCTGGTCCTCGGGGTCATTTTGCTGGATTTCGCCGTTCAGGCGGTCCACGTGACTAACCAGAGCCTGATATTTGCTGCCAGACCTGACGCGCAAAGTCGCCTGGTCGGCGCGTATATGTGCTTTTACTCAGCAGGCAGCGCGCTCGGTGCCGTGGTGGCCACACAATGCTATGCCTTGTGGGGTTGGTATGCGGTGTGTTGGGCGGGCGCGGGTATCAGCGCGGCGGCGCTGATTTTCTGGCTGGCATTACAGAAAAAATAACCGTCCGTCTACGTTTGTGGGCGAGTGGCCAGCGCGAGATAGGCCGCGACAGTGCTGCCTGGCTCAACGGTGCGACCGATGATCACCAGATTCGCCATGACTTCCGGAGTGCTGAGCCGGCGATAGACCAGGCCGGGAATTGTCACCTGCTGCAACGGCGCAGGAATCAGCGCCAACCCCAGGCCAGCGGCGGCAATCGCCAGTACGCTCAGAGTGCTCCCCGAACGGTGAGCAATGCGCAGTTGGTTCCCCAGCATCTGGCCCAGCATCAGATAAAGGCGCTCGTGATTATCGTGAGTGTCGTGCAGAATCAAAGGCTCTCCGGCAAGCATATCCACCGTTAATTGCGCATGAGCGGTCAGGGGATGATCGTCTGCCAGCGCCACCATCATCTCCCAGCGACCAGCCTGATGCGTGGTGATAGCCGGCGTGCTGGTTGTACTATTATCTGGCGTATAGCCAATATCCAGCTGCCCGGCAAGAATTGCCGCGACCTGCTGCTGGGCACCGATCTCCTCAACCAGTACCTCCGCATCCGGATAGCGCTTTCGGAACTGACGCAGGTCGTTAATCATCTTTCCGCTGAAGATAGCATTGCCGGCAAACCCTACCCGAACGCGGCCCGTTTCACCGCGCAAGGAACGCTCAACGGTCAGACGGGTATGTGCGACCTGGTCCAGCGTACGCTGCGCCTCCGCCTGCAGGAGTTTTCCGGCGTCGGTGAGAACGACACGGCGACTGGTGCGAATAAACAGCGCCCCGCCCAGTTCCGTTTCCAGCGCTTTGATCTGCATGCTTAATGCGGGCTGCACAATATTCAGCCGCTCGGCCGCGCGCCCGAAATGCCCTTCTTCTGCCACGGCCAGAAAATAACGTAGATGGCGTAGTTCCATACGTCCCTCCATTCATCATCTAAAATGATTGTTCAGTCAGATCTATCTATTTGAGTTTAACTCTGGCGATCTGCAAACTGAAGGCCGTTAACTTACAGGAGCTCACGTTATGCACAATCAACAACAAGACCGTCAACAACTCAACGATCTGGTCAATGGCTGGATGCATCGCGACCTCAGCGAATGGGCGGCGTTACGCAATCTGTTCCACCCCGATGGCACGATAGAAATTACCTGGTTTGAAGGGCTGGCAAGCGATTTTGTCGAAGGTTCCATGCGCATGGGGGAATCCGACCTGCGCACGAAACATCTTATTGGTACGCCCGTCATCACCTTCAGCACCAACGGGAGCAAAGCGATTCTTGAAACTAACGCCATGATTATCGCTGAGAATGTCAAACTCAACCTGGGCTGCGAGTGTCATAACCGCTTTTACGATCTGGCGGAAAAAAGAGACGGGGAGTGGAAATTGTTCCATCGTCAGAGCGTTTACGATATGGGCACCTTTACCTTTCCGCTGGGCCCGATCGACATCGATCAATCCGTGGCGAAGAAGTACCCGCGGGAATATGCTTCGCTGGCTTATCTGCTTGAGCAGAGCGGTTTTCCGCTGGGACGGATATTTGCTACCCGCGGCAGTGAACTGGAAGCGAAGATGAAAGCCGAAGCAAAACGCTGGCTACAGGCCTGAGTGAAATATCCGCAATATTAGGTTCGATTTTTACCACAAATCCGTGATATGTATAAGAAAGTGGCTTTCATAGCCCTCATTGATTCTTTGGCTTATCACCCTGGTGACGACCCTACCCTCGACCACTGGCCTTGACCGGACGCGGGATGACTCGCAGGCCAGATGCGTAAGCCCCTACTTTAGCAACGCACAGGATCTCAAAATAATGACGCAAAGGGAAAGACTCGCCGGTGGCTACCTGTATACCGATATGGGTGAAGGGATGCCAGAGGAGCGGCTACGAGGCAAAACGCTGGCTTATGAATTTAACCATACATCGCCCGCTGAACCGGAAAAACGCGTGGCGCTAATCCGTCAGCTGATGGGCCGCACCGGGAAGAACGTATGGATTGAACCCCCGCTGCACGTGGCCTACGGCAGTCAGATAAGCATCGGTGATAACTTCTACGCCAATTTTAATCTGGTGGTTGTCGATGATGGCAAGGTGATTATCGGTAATAACGTCATGATTGCCCCCAACGTCACGATCTCGACCACCGGGCACCCGATTGACCCGACGATCCGCATCACCGGTCAGCAGTTTTCACAAACCGTCACGCTGGAAGACAATGTCTGGATTGGCAGCGGCGCGATCATTAACCCTGGCGTGACCATCGGGCGCAACAGCGTGATTGGTGCCGGCAGCGTGGTAACGAAAGATATTCCTGCCGACGTCGTGGCCGCCGGCGTTCCCTGCCGGGTACTGCGCCCCATCGGCGAGCAAGACCGGCAGAATGCGCTGGCGGGTTTACCGCAGCCGGTCGCGGACACGGAGTAAAACCCGTTGGAAGTGCAGAACAGGAGCGGAAGATGTCGGTTAACACAGCGCGAGATGCCCAGGAAATCCTGAGATTCTGGTTTGACGAAACCGCACCCGAACGCTGGTTTTGCGCAAACGAGCGTTTTGATGAGCAAATTCGCGGCCGTTTTGTTGACTGGCATCAGGCTGCCGTCCGTGGGGAGCTGGCCGACTGGCGCACCAGTGCCTCCGGCCGGCTTGCGGAAATCATCGTGCTCGATCAGTTCTCTCGCAATTTGTTTCGCAACAGCCCGCTTTCGTTTGCCGCCGACGGTATGGCGCTGGTCCTGGCGCAGGAGCTGGTCAAACAGCCCGACTTCGACCCGCTTCCCATTGAAAGACGCGATTTTGCGCTACTGCCCTTCATGCATTCGGAATCCGCGCGCATCCACGACGCCGCACTCGTCCTTTACCGACGCTACGCGAGCAGACGCTCGCTCAGCGCAGAAATACAGCACAAGCAGGTAATTGACCAGTTTGGCCGCTATCCGTATCGCAACCAGGCGCTTGGCAGAATATCAACGCCGGAAGAGCGCCGTTGGCTTAATCAGCAACGCTAGCTCTGCCCGGGTGACCGGTCCAGGGCATCATTCAAAGCGGCTCGGCCCAATCGGACATGCGACTTGAGGATCTGATAACCAGATCCGGCATCTGGCCACGGCTGCCAGAGACGTTTTGCCCGGCCAGCACCGCAAACAGTAGCGTCACCGCCTGGCGGGCAATCTCATCCAGATGCATATTTACCGAGGTGAGTGGCGGCTGAGATTCCCGGGCGCGAATACCGTCGTAACGGGTGGCTATGCGCATCCTCTGAGGGATCGCGGTCGCTGTTTCATGAAAGGCGCGAACCGCCCCGCTGGCAAACGTGTCGACCAGCACCAGCAGGCCATCGACCGCGGGATTATCCTGCAGGAGTTGACGAGCGGCCTGATAGCCGGCGGTTTCTCCCTCTTCTTCATTAAGATAATAGATGACGGGTACCTGCCGGGATTCACACCACAGTTGGTAGGCGGCTTGCGTTTCCAACGTTGAGGCCCGACGCGTTGTGCCGACAAAAAGCGCACATTGTTTTGCGCCTTGCATTTGCAGGTGCGTCAGTAGCAGCGTAGCCGTTGCCGATGAATGCAGATCTACCCACGGAACCGGCGTGGGCGTACCCGGCGTACGACCAATAGTGATGCAGGGTATGCCGGCCTGCTCCAACGCCCGTAGCTGAGGGTCATTTTCCGCGGGTTCAAGCAAAATCGCGGCGTCAAACGTCACCATATCCAGTGGGTTCTTTCCCGGCGGGACCAGGATCAGCGCGTGCTGCTTCTCCAGCGCCATAATCGCCGCTGTGAGCGCAATTTCCATCATAAAGCCCAGTTTTGACGCCCCGGAAGCAATCGTCAGCGGCAGAGAAGAGAGAAGCGCAATCGTATTGGTTTTCCCGGTGCGCAGTTGGCGCGCGCGGATATTAGGGGTGTAGTTGAGCGCCTGAATCGCCTCCTCGATCCGCCGCCGGGTCTCAGGCTCAACAAAGCGGGTATTGTGCAACGCATTGGAGACGGTCCCTGGCGACACGCCCGCGTAACGGGCTACGTCGATGAGTTTTGCGCGTTTTTTTTCGTGAACAGACATAGTCCTGGCGTTCCCTGGGATTTTACGCTCAGGTTAGCACATTTCCAGGGTATGAATTTCCGCACTATGACATAACGAAATCATATTAAAAAAGTGCCGTTCCTCCATAGCTCTGAAACGACCATTCCTATCTAATGTTTCTTCATTAAAACGTTTTAATGAACAATTTTTACGGCAAATCGGTTTTTCAGGAGGCTACGTGGCACACTTATCTCAGGATCCTGCTTTTACCCTCGGGCGCCGCCCGAGCGGCTTAACGTTCGCCAACAGGGAGAAAAGCTTTGGCGGCTATACCCTTTTCGCTCCGCAGACGGCGGAGGGCCGGGTCTATCTGATCGATGAGCAGGGAGAAGTGGCGCACCAGTGGCAGCTTCCGGTACGCGCCGGGCGCGATGCGGTGCTGCTGCCCAACGGAAACCTGGGTTATAACGGGAGCCATCGTACTTCGGCGAATCTCTACCCGGCCTGGGATCTCTGGCACGGCGGCGATTTCTATGAAGTCACGCCCGATAACGAGGTGGTGTGGCATTACGAAGATATATTTCATCATCACGACGCGCAGTGGCTGGAAAATGGTCATCTGCTGTACACCGCAGCCGCGCCACTGCCGGCGGAGATAGCAGCCCGAATCACCGGCGGTGACCCGCGCCGCGATGCGCCAGATGGCATCATTCAGAGCGATGTCGTCAAAGAGGTCAACCGCGATGGCGAAGTCGTATGGGAATGGCGCGCCTGGGAGCATCTGGCGCCGGAAGATTATCCGATACATACGATCTTCGACCGTCGCCACTGGCCGATGATCAACGGTTTGTCCGTCACTCATGATGGCCTGGTGCTGATGAGCCTGCGCACCACCTCCGGTGTCATTGCGGTAGAAAAAGAGAATGGCAGCGTTGTCTGGCATGCGGGTCCGGATATTGTCGCCCAGCAACATACCCCGGTCGAGATGGCGAATGGCACCATTCTGGTATTCGATAATGGCAATCTGCGCCAGGGCGTGACCTCCCCGCACTCAACGGTGCTGGAGTTCGACCCGCGCACGCAGGCTATCACCTGGCAATACCGCGATATTTTCCCGCCCGCCTTTTTCTCGCCCTACATGGGAAGCGCTCAGCGTCTGGCGAACGGCAATACCTTTATCTGTGAATCGGCATTTGGCCGCCTGTTCGAAGTGACGCCGCAGGGCGAAACGGTATGGGAATACATCATTCCCTTCTTCAACACCTACCCGGAACATCTTAGTCAGGGCATTATCCCTGGCCAGCAGAACAGCGCGTTCCGCGCGCACCGCTATGCTGCCGACGCAGTACCCTGGTTGAAATAACCGTTCTCCGTCGGCCCACGCCGACGGCTACTTTTTGACCTCTTTGGGAGGCATTTATGTCGCGTTCTGGCTCGAACATATCTGATAACGAAGCCCTGTCCTGGCAAACCCGGCTGCTGCTCGCGCTTCAGCATGTCCTGGTGGTGGCCGCAACGCCAATCACCGCCGTATTTCTTATCGCCCAGGCGCTGCATTTTAGCGATGCCGTCACGACGTCGCTGCTGAGCGCGACCTTTTTGATGTGCGGCCTGGGGGCGATACTGCAAAGCCTCGGTATCGGCAACGTCGGCGCTCGGCTGCCTTTTATTATGGTGCCGGGCGGCGCGCCAATTGCCATTTTCATCGCGATTGCGTTACAGACCTCTATTCAGACGGCGATTGGTGCAGTCATCTTAACGTCGTTGTTTTACTTTATTGCCCTGCCCGTTTTCCGCCGTTTCCTCCACCATTTCCCGCCATTTATCATCGGAATTATGCTGTTGATGGTCTCCATTAACCTTATTCGTTTGTACGGCGGACTGATTATCGGGCAACCAGGCAGCGGTCATTTTGCACAGCCAACCAACATTATTCTGGCGCTGGCGACCATGCTGATTACGCTTATCTTCGCCCTCGCATTTACCGGGATCCTCCGTCAGCTGTCGGTGATGTTTGGCTTACTGGCCGGCACCCTGCTGGGCGTGGCACTGGGCAGTACCGATTTCAGCCAGGTCAGCAACGGGCCACTGTTTAGCCTGCCGCAGCTATTCCCGTTCGGCTGGCCCGTTTTTAATCTCACCGCGTCGCTACCGTTACTGATCTACGCTGTTATCTCAATGGCTGAGGCCGCCGGGCAAACGATGGCTACCGCGGAGATCGTCAACTCGACGCAGGATGTGCGCAAGGCAATCCCCCGGACGATTCGCGGTGACGCCATTATTTCGCTGCTGGGCGGGATGTTTGGTACTTCGCTGATCATTACCTCGGGGGAAAATATCGGGGTGGTGCGTACCACCAACGTCCGCTCCCGCCACGTCACGGCAATGGCGGGACTGCTGCTGATCATGATAGCACTGCTTTCCCCACTGGTTCGCCTTGCCACCTGCCTCCCTGGGCCGGTAGTTTGCGGTACGGCGGTGATTGTTTTTAGTATCATCGGCGTTATCGGCATCGATATGATTGCCCGCGAACCGCTGCATACGCCGGGGAAAACCTACGCATTAGCCACCGGTCTGGCGATGGGAATGCTGCCGATTCTCATCCCTGGGTTGTATCAGAATTTCCCGTCAGTGGTGCAGATGCTACTGGGCAATGGTATGGCGGCCGGCACCCTGACCGCTATCATCGTCAATTCGCTCTTTATAGTGAGCGAAAAACGGGTTACTGCCCGGGTAAAGCATTAGGTCGCGCTGGATTAGCGATAATGGTGCTTGTCTAAGCCAAACTTCTTCATTCGTAGATAGAGCTTTTTGCGCGGGATCTGCAAGTATTCCGAGACATCGTTGATTCGGCCCTGATGAATATTCAGGGCCTCAATAATAATCTGCCGTTCATAATCCTCAACTCGCTGGTCAAGCTGCACAGGCTCAACCTGATGCAACAGCGGGTTGGAGATTTCGGCCAACGGCATTACCCCCACGGCCAACAGCTTGGCTGCATTAGCCAGCTCGCGCACGTTATTCGGCCAGTGACGAGTGACCAGCTTTTTTACCAGCGCTGGCGGTACTTCAGGCAGCGGATGATTCAGGCGCAAGCAGGCCTGCTGCAGGTAGTGCCGGAATAATGGCTCGATATCGTCAAGGCGCTGCGAGAGCGGCGGACAAAACTGCTGGGTCATGGCGAAACAGTAATAAAGGTCCGGAATGATGCGAGTATTACCCACCAGGGTAATGAGCGGTTGAAGTCCCGTGGTAACGAGGCGGCACGGCGGTTCATCCTGTCCTTGCTGATGGGCCAGGGTCAGCTGCTGCGCCTGGGTCAGAAACTCAAGGTTGCGCAGGACCAGCGTGCCGCCCTGCGCCTGCTCACACCATGCCTGCAGCGGAGCCTCCTGGCCTTCCAGAATATCACCGAATACAATCGGCCGGTCGCGGCGAGCGCTAAGGCGATGCAGATAGCACGCAGCCAGCGTCCGCCCGGTTCCCCGTTCTCCGTGAAAATAGACGGCAACATCCGTTTCAGCCAGCTGCTGGAGCGTTTGCCGCATCTGAATCACCCACTCGCTGCGGCCAATCAGATTATCTTCCAGCTGCTCTTTTTGCCACTGCCGGCGGACTACCTGCGACTGGCGCTGGGCCAGCGCCTTATCAACCAGGCCTAACAGCTGCTCCGGGTTGACCGGCTTTTGGAGAAAATCCCATGCGCCTTTCTTTACCGCCTCGACCGCCATCGGGACATCACCGTGCCCGGTAATCAACATCACCGGCAAATGCGGATCGTGTTTATGCAGGATCTTCAGCAAATCGATTCCGGAACAGTGCGGCATACACACATCGCTCAGCACAATACCGGGCCACGCTTCGCTCACCAGGTCCTGCGCTGTCAGCGGATCGCAACAGGCATAAACCCGGTGCCCGGCCTGGGTGAGCAGCTGCGTATAGGCATCAAGGACATCGCTGTCGTCGTCAATCAGCAAGATATTATGGTGATCAGTGAGCATGGCTTATTTCCGTGGGTAAAAATTGCAAAACAACACAGGCATGATTTTCCAGCGTCGACGCCAGCCGCAAATGCCCTCCCATCTGTATCATTAATGATTCGCTGATCGACAGGCCGATACCCAGCCCCAGCTGCTTGCTGGTGACAAACGGCTTCAGCAGCGACTCCGCCAGCGCCAGCGGCCAGCCGCAGCCATTATCGGCAATCGTTACCGTCCAGCCCTCAGCGGTAGAGGTCCATTCGACGCAAATGCGGGGCGCTTCCTGGGCTGCATCCAGCGCGTTGGTGAGCACATTGACCAGCACCTGTTGAATACGGACTTCATCACCCAGCACCTGCGGCATATCTGACGGCAGATTCAACACGCCGCGCAGCGGTTTGTGGCGCAGGGCCAGTAGTTCCCAGGCGGAAACGAAAGCGCGGCGCAGGTCGACGACGCTCGCGGGCGCATCCGCCTCCGAACGCCGGGTAAACTGCCGCAGGTTGCGGATAATCGCATCGATTCGGCCAATCAGCCCTTCCGCTTTGCTCAGCATCTGGCTGGCACTGGCCGGTTGCTGATTCTGAATGGCGGTCCGCGCGCTGTAGAGATACATCGACAGAGCATTCAGCGGTTGGTTAATTTCATGAGCCAGAGTGGTCATTGTCTGCCCGACCACCGCCAGCTTGGCCGTTTGAACCAGTTCATCCTGGGTCGTACGCAGATGGGTATCGATCCTTTTGCGTTCGGCTATCTCCTGCTCAAGCAGCAGACGTTGTTGATTGAGCTGCCCCAGGGTATGACGCAGCAGTTTACCGATGCGCCCCAGTTCATCTTCGCCATACACGGGAATGGCAGCGTTAACGTCACCCAGCCCAATACGCACCACCGCCTGGTTAAGCTGGCTAAAGCGTTTAACCAACCGTGAGCGGATAAAATAATGGTTGAGCAAGTACGCCAGGGCCAGCGCCAACAGGGTGGCAATCAGAATCAGGCTGCCGCTAAACCACATGGTATGTTCCAGACGCTGATTAAATGTGCGCATTTTATTGTGGCTGTCGCTGAGCTGGGACTCCAGCTGAGCGCGAAAACGCGCCAGCGTGGTGTCTTTGGCTTGCGTCACCTGCGATAACGCCTGTTGCGCCTCAATATATTCCCGAATCGCCGCCGGCATTTTATTTTCCGCGATGCCGGTGTCGAGCAGTTCATCGATGGTTTGCCGCAGGGTTATCGTACTGGGATAACCTTCCAGCAGATGCATATTTTCATCTGCGGTTTGTTTGAGATAGGTCAGGTAGCGAATATGCCCTTCAACGTTACCGTCTCCCTCGGTGATGGACTGGACCTCAGTCAACCTGTCACGCAGGTCGCTGATAATCTGGCTCTCGATGCGTGCCAGGGTATAGACCTGCTGCTGTTCACCCTGTACCGCCCGCAGATTAGCCTGCAGACGGTGAACGCTCGTGCCCTGCTTGTCCTCCATCTGATCTAACAGCGCCCCCTGCTGCCAACTGAAGTCCTGCACCAGAGAGTTCATCTCCGAAGTGAAGTCATCATGCAGCCAGTTAATCCGCGCGGTAATTTCGTTTACCTTCTCCCGGGCGATAAACATGTTGTAGAGCGAGCGGTCAAGTCTGGCGAGAAGCTGACGACTGTCGCGCAGGGTCAGCTCAATTTGCTGGCGCTCCGGCATATCAAGACGCTGGCTTAACGTGTCGATGTCATCCAGATGTTGCAGGATTTGGTTACGTAACTGCAGGCGCGATGTGGTATTTGCCGCCAGCAGGAATTCATTAAGCTGATCGACCAGGGTGTTGAGGTTATTTTCGATCAAAAACGAGGTCTGGATCCGTGGGAAATAGTCGTTGAGCGCATAGCGAATTTGAGAGCTCTGTTCGTGCCAGGAGTAGAGGCTGACGCCGCTGACGACCAGCGTCAGCAGCGCACCGGTCAGGAATGCACCGCGTAGGCTGGCGCTGATGGTCAGGTTTTTGATAAAGCCGGGCAACCTCATTTCAGGTTCTCCAGTTTGACGATCGCCTGGCGCTGCTGCTCCTGAAAAAAGAGCTGCCACTCCATCATCAGCTGCTCGGCCTGATCTTTATTATCCAACTGCCGGAGATAGTGCTCATCGCTACTCTGCTGTTCGCTCACCGGCATGGCGGTCAGCAGCGCGCGAACCTCCGGCAGCGGCGTTTTAAGCCGGGCCTCGGCATTGTGTAGCGCCCGCCATGCGTCTTTCAGCTGCGACAGGCGAAAGCTTATCGCGGTATCAAACAACTTTTGCACCAGCCGCTGGCGTTGCAGGATCAGCTGATAGTTGAGAGAGGGTTCACTCAGCAGCTGATGCTGCTGGCGCGCGCGCGGCGTATTTCCCGGGTCGGGAATGATAGAGTATTTTCCGGTATTGGTATCCGAGAGCGCCTGCTGCCCTTCCGGGCTTAGCAAAAACTGAATAAAATGTCGGGCATCCGTTGGGTACGAATTATTACGGATCAGCGCCACGTAGGTGGGCGATGCGGCCGAGTGCGGAAAATAGTGAAACGCCAGGTTGGGATCGTCGAGTAACAGATTGGCGTAGTTATCGATAACCGGGCCGACCGAACCTAAGCCGCTTTTGATTTTATCCGCCACACCAAAGCTGCGGCTGGAAATCGTGATCAGGTTTCCCGCAACGCTCAGAATGGTTTCCCACCCGTGATTCCAGCCCTGCTGCTGTAGCAGCGACTCGACCATCAGATGGTTGGTGTCCGAGCGGGAGGGACTGCTCATCAGCAAGGTTCCCTGATAGCGCGCCTGCATAAGATCGTCCCAGCTGGTGGGCAGCGGCAAATGGCGCTCGCTGAGATTCCGCTGGTTAATGAGCAGGCCAAACCCCGAGATGGCCACCGCAACAGCGGTACTGCGGATCGATGCGGGTACCAGCTGCTGCGACTGCGCCGGCGCATCCGGGTAGGCGGCCAGCCGTTGATGCTCCTGCAGATGCTGCAACAGCATCGGGGAAGAGGTCAGCACCAGATCGATATTTTCGCCCCCGGCGCCATCCAGCAGTTGTTCCAGCGATGCGCTAGTCCGGTTCAGCGTCCGAATGATGACCGACTGGGGCTGAGTCTGCCAGCGACTGATGATATAGGCCGTGGCATCGGGCGAAAAGGTGGTCGCAATCACCAGCTCATTTTTTTTAGCCTCGGCTGAAAAGACCGTCAGGAAACTGACTAAGAGTCCAATAATACATCCTCGCTGTCGTTTGTTTGACCGTTTTTTCATCAGATGCCCTTTATACTGAAATGGTTTTGTGATCGTTTTCATAAAACCAGAAGATGATTAAATAATATCGCACGACGATTTGTGACAAAAAGGTTCATGGCCCAGAACGAAAGCGATGATGCCAGAAAAATATCTGCAACCAGCTTAATCTCACAGGATAATTAACAGCATACCCCTGTCATTAAAATCATACTGTTAACAAGGTCAAACTAACTGAGGTACTGAATTACATAGCAACCAGAATATAGCCAGGCCCGGCGATTAAGTATCCCATACAAAAACTGAAACCAAAGAAATATAATTGAGTCAAAAAAAGGACTGCCATTTTCATATTTGAGTCACTTTTGACTCAAATAGCGTGGATTGTTTTGTGACTTTGTTTTCATCACAATTCATCGCGTATTCACGACAGCTTTATTTAATTATCTCGATGCTCACCACCGATAACAAAATACAGGTACTGTTATGCTCTCATTATTAAAACCCAAAGTCGCCACGACCACTATTCCTGCGGAACAAATTACCCCCACCTATAAACGCTATCGTATGCAGGCGCTGCTGAGCGTTTTTCTTGGTTATCTGGCCTATTACATCGTACGAAACAACTTCACGCTGTCGACCCCCTACCTCAAAGATCAGCTCGATCTCAGCGCCACCCAGATTGGGATGCTCAGCAGCTGCATGCTGATCGCCTACGGTATTAGTAAAGGCGTAATGAGTAGCCTGGCGGATAAGGCCAGCCCGAAAGTGTTTATGGCATTTGGGCTGGTCATGTGCGCCGTTGTAAACGTAGGCCTCGGGTTCAGCAACGCGTTCTGGATTTTTGTCGCGCTGGTCGTTATCAACGGCCTGTTTCAAGGGATGGGCGTTGGTCCGTCGTTTATTACCATCGCTAACTGGTTCCCCCGCCGCGAACGCGGCCGGGTAGGAGCCTTCTGGAACATCTCGCATAACGTTGGCGGCGGGATTGTTGCCCCTATCGTCGGCACCGCTTTTGCGCTGCTGGGATCCGAACACTGGCAGACTGCCAGCTATATCGTACCGGCGGCGGTTGCGGTGTTGTTTGCCCTCGTGGTACTGGTTCTGGGCAAGGGCTCGCCGCGTAGCGAAGGCTTACCGGCGCTCGATGAAATGCTGCCGGAAGAAAAAGTGCTGCTGAATACCGGCAAAGTTGAAAAAGCCCCGGAAAACATGAGTGCTGGGCAGATCTTTTGTACCTACGTACTGAAAAATAAAAATGCCTGGTACGTGTCGATGGTTGATGTGTTCGTCTACATGGTGCGCTTCGGCATGATTAGCTGGCTGCCTATCTACCTCCTGACGGTGAAGCACTTCTCCAAGGAAGAAATGAGCGTCGCATTCCTGTTTTTCGAATGGGCGGCCATTCCGTCCACCCTGCTGGCCGGCTGGCTGTCAGATAAGTTGTTTAAAGGCCGCCGTATGCCGCTGGCGATGATCTGCATGACGCTGATTTTCTTCTGCCTGATCGGCTACTGGAAAAGTGATTCGCTATTTATGGTCACGGTGTTTGCCGCTATCGTCGGTTGCCTGATTTACGTCCCGCAATTTTTGGCCTCGGTACAAACCATGGAGATTGTCCCGAGTTTCGCAGTCGGCTCTGCGGTCGGCCTGCGCGGTTTTATGAGTTACATCTTCGGTGCAACGCTGGGTACCAGTTTATTTGGCGTGATGGTCGATAAACTCGGTTGGCACGGCGGTTTCTATCTTCTGATGGGCGGCGTGGTGTGCTGCATTCTGTTTTGCTATCTGTCGCACCGCGGGGTGCTGGAGCTGGAACGTAAACGCCAGGAGGCAGCCAGTGCGCAAGAGCTGACGCTGGCGCAGGTGTAAATCGGTAACACAGGGGCGTTCCCGACGGCGGAAAGTCGTCGCCGGGTTAGCCAGAAATCACGGCGACCTCATTGAATTGACGGATAAAACACACCCACCCGTGCCGGTTTTTGTTCCCGGCATACGCAGACGCTATAATCGCGTTGCCGTCCAGGATATTCCTGGCTTAAGCCCAAAATGGGGGTGAGATTGACTCTTGTTGTTCGCCAGGCAACCCGGCATGACTGGCCCGCGTTGCAGCAGCTGTTTCTTTTATCGCGACGTCATACCTTTACGTGGCTGGACGTTGTCGGGTTCCGCTTAACCGATCTGGATAAGCAGACCGAAGGTGAGACAATCTGGCTGGCACATGATCCGCAGGGAGAGCTGGCGGGTTTTATTTCCGTCTGGATGCCAGAGCATTTTATTCACCATTTGCATGTGGCCTGCGCGCATCAGGGATGCGGTGTTGGCAAAATGCTGTTGCGGGCATTACCCGGCTGGCAAGAGCACGGCTATCAGTTGAAGTGCCTGACGCGCAACCGCAATGCGCTGGCGTTTTATGACACCTGCGGCTTTGTCACGATTGATGAAGGGATAAGCGACGAAGGAGCGTACCGCCTGCTGAAACGCATGGCGGCCTGGCCGGAACGGTAGGCCAAAAAATGCGCCCGCAGGCGCATCGTTGACGCTTCGCAGATTTATTCTTCACTGACCGTCGATGTCACCCGTACGCCGGCAAAGACAATAATCATTGCGCTGAGCAGCAGTAGCCCGCTGCCGGTAAAAACGCCGCTGGCGCCATTAAGGTCAAACACCGCCCCGCCGCCGGCCGCCCCGGCACCGATGGCCAGCTGAATGGACGCAACCAGCAGCCCGCCAGCGCTTTCAGCCTCATCCGGCACCGTCGTCGCCAGCCAGGTAGACCAGCCAACCGGCACCAGTCCGAAGGCAAAACCCCACATGGCGACCAGCAGGCCGTCAAGCATCGCGATGTGGCCGAACGTCACCATCATCAGTGCCAGGATGCTCATAGCAAAAGGAACCAGCGCCAGCGTCAGCCGCAGGCTTCGGTTTAGCAGATGCCCGGCGAGAGATGTTCCGATAAAGTTCGCGACCCCAAACCCCAGCAGAATCAGCGAGACACCTTCCACGCTAGCCTGGGCCACGGTTTCCAGAAACGGGCGCAGGTAGGTGAAAAAGGCAAAATGACCGCTGAAGATTAAAATGGTGGCCAGCATCCCGCCAACCATGCCGGGACGGCGCAGAACCTTAAACAGCGTAGCAAAACTGCCCACGCTTTCCGGGCGCATAGAGGGCAATACCCACAGCTGCCACAGCAGCGCAATCAGGCTCGGTACGGTACAAAGAATAAACACGTTACGCCAGCCAATCAGACCGCCGAGATAGCTGCCCAACGGCGCGGCGACGACGGTGGCGATCGATACGGCTGAGAAGATTACCGCCAGCGCTTTCGGCACCAACGCCGCAGGCACCAGGCGCATCGCCGTCGCGGTCGACATCGACCAGAATCCACCAATCGCAATTCCCAGCAGCAGGCGCCCCAGCAGCAGAAACTCCAGCGACATGGCAAAGGCCACCATCAGACTGGAAATGATCTGCAGGACAGAAAAGAACATCAGTACCCAGCGGCGATCGATATTTTTAGTGGCGGGGGTGATCAGCAGCCCGGTGATGAGTGCCACCATGGCCGTTGCGGTGACCGCCTGCCCCGCCATCCCTTCGCTGACGCCAAGGCTGGTTGCCATCGGTGTTAACAGGCTGGCGGGAAGAAACTCTGCGACAATCAGGCCGAAAACGCCCAATGCCAGAGCATACACGGCGCGCCATGCGGGTCTGGCCGTGGCCATCCCTTCTTCGGCAGTTATGCAGGAACTCATATACATCTCTCCAGAATAATTAACATCCCGGCAAGATTAGGGCTTTCCCGTCGGACGATCTATGATGCATACTCTGCAATTATTGATAATTCGTCCGGGAATGCGTATATGACTCGCCAGACACTCGACCTCACCAGTGAACTCCTGCGCGGCATGCGCCTCTCAGGGGTTAATTACCGCCGCATCGAAACCGGTCGTCCGTTTGGGGTGGGTTTTCGCTATGTGCCGGGTAAAGCCCAGTTCCACTTTGTGAGCCGCGGGCAGGTGCTGCTGCGAATGGCCAGCGGCCTGCAGCTGACCCTGGAAAGCGGCGATGCACTGTTTATCCCCAACGGCGAGAGCCATGCGTTAATGTCCGATGCCCAGGCGCAGGTTATTGATGTCATGCAGTTAGCCAGTGAGCCGGTATGCAGCACGGTGTGCTGCGTCAAAAGCGAGGGTGCGCAGAAAGAGGCGGACAATACCGTCATCTTCAGTGGCTGCATGGATTTTGAACTGGGAGGAATGCAGCCGCTGGTCAAAGCGATGCCGGAAGTGATGCTGGTGAGCCGTTTGTTGAAAACCTGGCCCGAAATCCACCCGCTGCTGCTGGCCATGGAACGAGAGTCGCTCACACGCCAGGCGGGCTATGCCGGTATTCTGGCGCGGCTTGCCGATGTCGTGGCAGCGCTGATCGTTCGCGGCTGGGTCGAGTGCGGCTGCGGTAACGCAACAGGTTGGGTGCAGGTGCTGCGCGATCCGAAACTCGCCAGGGCTATCTATGCAATGCATCAGCAGCCCGGCGTCAACTGGAAAGTCGAAGAGCTTGCCCGCGAGGCCGGGACCTCACGTTCCGTTTTTGCGGAACGCTTCCTCGCCGCCACAGGGACCACGCCCGCGCGCTATCTCACGGAACTGCGGATGCGGCTGGCCGTGCAGTATATTTCGGATGAAGGTCAGACCCTGGAAAAAGTGGCCTTCAGACTGGGATACAGCTCCCTGGCCGCTTTCAGCCGGGCCTTTAAGCGCATCACCGGCAAAGCCCCGGGGTCGCTACGCGCAGAAGTTCCGCTATAGCCACGTCACCACGTCAACGCTGTTCCCTACTTTTTATTCTGCCAGTTAGCCCACGGACTATCGGTTGGAAGCGGTGTGTCAGCGGGCGTCGAATCATCAAGGGAGTCAATATAGAGATTTTCGACTTCTGTGCGCGCCCACGGCGTGCGGCGCAAAAATTTAAGGCTCGATTTGATGCTCGGGTCGCTCTTAAAACAGTTGATATTGATCCGTTTTGCCAGCTCGGCCCAGCCGTACTTTGCCACCAGAGCGTTCAGTAAAGCCTCAAGGGTGACGCCGTGAAGAGGATCTTTTGAAGGCTGCATTGAATGTTTAATCCTGAATACTTGAGAAATGTCGCACACCATACTGGCTACATCGGCCCTGCGCAAGGCGGAAACAATTTTCGCGACGCCTTTATTCACTATTCGCAAAAGCACAGAACCCTGCCCGGTCATAAATTAGAAAAGAACGTTATTGGTTGATTATTTTCCGCCAGGGCAAGCTGTATTCACCCACCTGAATGAGGAAATCACCATGCGCTGTTGTTGTCCCCGAATCCTGAATCTGAATAAACGCTATGTCCTGAATCCCGTCTTCGGAGAACACAATGAACGCAACAACTTTGCCGATTCTCGATCTTGCACGCTACGCCGCCCCTGCTGAAAAAACGGCTTTTTTAGCCGACCTGCGCCATGCGGCCCGTGAAATCGGCTTCTTTTATCTCATCAATCATGGCGTCGACGACGCTTTGCAGGATGCTGTTCAGCAGCAATCCCGTCGTTTCTTTGCCCTGTCTGATGAACAAAAACAGCCGGTGGCCATGATTCATTCCCCTCACTTTCGCGGCTATAACCGTGCCGCATCAGAGCTAACCCGCGGGCAGCCAGACTGGCGTGAACAGTTCGACATCGGCGCCGAACGCCCGGCGCTACGGCTGGATGACGGTGCTCCGCGCTGGCAGCGTCTCCAGGGACCTAACCTGTGGCCGGACGCCTTACCTACATTAAAACCGACGCTACTGAGCTGGCAGCGCGCCATGACGGAGGTGGGCATCACCCTGCTGCGCGCCTTTGCCGAAGCGCTGGCGCTACCTGACAACGCCTTTGATACCTTGTACGGCAATAAGCCTAATGAGCACATCAAACTGATCCGCTATCCAGGCCAGCATGAAACGCAAAGCCACCAGGGTGTGGGCGCACATAAGGACTCCGGGTTCCTCAGCTTCCTGCTTCAGGATGAGCAAAAAGGACTGCAGGTGGAAGTGGCCCCGGGCCGCTGGATCGATGCCACTCCGTTGGAAAACAGTTTTGTTGTCAATATTGGTGAGCTGCTTGAGCTGGCTACCAATGGCTATCTGCGGGCTACCGTACATCGGGTGGTGTCCCCCCCGGCGCACCAGGAACGTCTCTCTATCGCCTTTTTCCTCGGCGCGCAGCTGGATGCCACCGTACCGGTGTATACCCTTCCGCCGGAACTGGCGCAGGAAGCACTCGGCCCGGACAGCGATCCGCAAAACCCGCTGCTGCGCGAAGTGGGCTGGAATTACCTGAAGGGCCGCCTGCGCTCTCATCCGGATGTGGCTGAACGCTACTACCAGGATGTGTTTCGCGAACGCGCCGAGCAACTGATCGTTTAAACATAAAAATAAAGGAAAACACCATGAAAAATGCCGCTTTTAAACTGGCAGGGGTTGCTCTGTCTCTCTCTTTGGCCTGGACGTCTGCACAGGCCGCCGCGCTACGCGTGGCGGCTGACCCAGTTCCGCATGCGGAGATCCTTAACTACATCAAGAAAATCGATCCGAGCCTCGATCTGAAAGTGGTTGAACTGACCAGCGGCGTGAACGCCAATGAACTGCTGGCTAACGGCGACGTCGACGCGAACTATTTCCAGCATGTGCCCTACCTGAAAGATCAGGAAAAGGCGCTGGGCAAAACCTTTACCGTCGCCGCGACGGTCCATATTGAGCCGCTGGGCATCTATTCACGCAAGCACAAAAACTTCGCCTCGCTGCCGGAAAATGCCACCGTCGCTGTCCCCAATAACACCACGAACCTGAGCCGCGCACTGTTCTTATTGCAAAGCCAGGGACTTATCAAGCTGGCCACCACTTTCACCGACCCGGCCACGACGCTTGCTACGCCAAAAGATATCGTGGAGAACCCGAAGCATCTTAAGATTCTCGAAATTGAATCCCCACAGATCCCACGTTCTCTGGACGATGTCGACCTGGCCGTCATCAACGGTAACTATGCGCTGGAAGCCGGGCTTTCTCCGGCCAAGGACGCTCTTGGGCTTGAGAGCGCCAGCCATAACCCGTATGCCAATATTCTGGTCACCAATCCCTCCCTGGCTAGCGACCCGCGCATTAAACAGCTGGCAAAAGACCTGACCTCACCGCAGGTGGCCGAGTTCATCCGTCAACGCTATAACGGCTCGGTTATCCCGGTTGCCCCTCAGTCATGATTGAGGTGACCGGGCTGAGTAAAACTTACGCCGGAACAGGCCGACCGGCGCTGAACAATGTATCGCTGCATGTCCCGAAGGGGGCGGTTTACGGCATCCTCGGGCGCAGCGGCGCCGGGAAAAGTACGTTGATCCGCTGTTTGAATCTGCTGGAGCGGCCCACGGCGGGCCGCATTATTGTGAACGGACAGGATATTACGCAAATGGATAATGCCGCTCTGCGCGCCTGGCGCCTGCGTACCGGCATGATCTTTCAGCATTTTAATCTGTTGCACGCGCGCAACGTCGCCGACAACATCGCCGTGCCGCTGGAAATTGCCGGGGTGTCAAAACCCGCCCGCCAGGCGCGAGTGGCGGAGCTGCTGGAGCTGGTCGGACTGAGCGATAAAGCACAGGCGTTTCCATCTCAGCTATCGGGTGGGCAGAAACAACGCGTCGGTATCGCAAGAGCGCTGGCGGTAGGGCCTGATGTCCTGCTGTGCGACGAGGCAACCAGCGCACTGGATCCCGAGACGACCGCATCGGTACTGGGGCTGCTGGCGGATATTAATCAGCGCCTGAATCTGACGATAGTGCTGATTACCCACGAGCTTGAGGTGGTCAAAACCCTGTGCGACCACGCTGCGCTGCTGGAAAATGGCGAGATCGTCGAAAGCGGCAGCATTGCCGAACTGCTGGTGGCTCCGTGGTCGACGCTACGCCAGTCGCTACTGCACGACCCCCAGGCGGAGCGCGATTTTCTCGCTCGCCATGGTTATCACCGGAGGCCATTATGCACAGTCGCATGAGCTGGGAGGATCTCTGGCCGCTGCTGCTTGGCGGTACGCTGGACACGGTGTATATGGTTGGTCTGGCGGCGTTGTTTACCGTGTTGATCGGCCTGCCTGTCGGCGTTGTGCTGTTTATTTCGCGCAAAAACGGACTGCTGCCGATGCCGAGACTCAACGTCCTGCTGGGGGCAACGATCAATTTCGGCCGCTCGCTGCCGTTTATCGTGCTGCTTATCGCCCTGATCCCGTTTACCCGGCTGATTATCGGCACAACGCTCGGGAGCACGGCGGCGGTGGTGCCGGTGACGATCGGCGCATTCCCTTTTTTCGCCCGGCTGACGGAGAATGCGCTGGATGAAGTGGATTACGGGCGCATTGAGGCCATCTTATCGATGGGCGGCTCTGTGTGGCACGTTATTTTTAAATCACTGTTGCCGGAAGCGCTGCCGACCCTGCTGGCCGGCGTCACGCTGACGATTGTTATGCTGATTGGCTTCTCGTCGATGGCTGGCGTGATTGGCGGCGGTGGACTGGGCGATCTGGCGATTCGCTATGGCTATCAACGCTTCAATAATGAAGTGATGGTCGGCACGGTACTGATACTGGTGGCCCTGGTACAAGGCGTGCAGATGGCGGGCGACCGCCTGGTTCGCCGGCTGGCCCACCGCCGCTAGACTTCAGCAAGCGTGGCGGACCGTCGTAGCCGTCACGCTTGCTGAGAAGAAAATCCGCCTTCGTGAATGAGCGCGCGCATCAGTTCTGCTGCCGGCAACACCCGGATTGCTCCGACGTTCTCCCCGGCCCAGTGGGCGCCAAACCCCTGCTCACCCGTCGCTTTTGCCGCGCTGGCCAGCGCTTTACCCACATCGTAGGCTACCGGGTAGTCCGGAGGCATACACTCAGGGTGCCGGCGGCCGATTTCACAAAATGCATTATTAACACAGCGAGCCGGGCGGCCGGAAATCGCCGTGGTTACCACGGTTGTTGGCGCAGGATCAGCACTTAGCGCCTGACGATATCCGTGGTCGGTAGCTGATTCCGGACACAGCAGAAACGCGGTCCCCAGTTGGGCACCGTCTGCGCCCAGATGCATCATGCTGCGGATCCCTGCGCCGTCCATGATCCCTCCCGCAGCAACAACCGGTATCGACACTGCCTGCTTTAGCGCCTGGAGCAGCGTCAGGGTACTCATTTGTCGATCGCCGGCCTGAGGATCGAAGATCCCACGATGGCCGCCTGCCTCATAGCCCTGGGCAATCACGATATCAACGCCCTGGGCTGCTATCCGCTGCGCCTCTGGCACGCTGGTGGCGCTGGCCATGGTCACTACGCCTTTTTCCTTCAGGCGACGAATCAGCGTTTTATCCGCTACGCCGAAATGGAAACTGACGACCTCAGGCACCAGGTCAAGCAGCAGCTCGGCCATGCGTTGATTCTCAAGGAAACTTTGATAGATTTCACTCAGCGTCTCGGGCGGTTCGCCGCCAAAACGGGCGAATTGCGGGCGCAAAAGCGCTACCCATCGGGCTTCTGTTTGCGGGTCCCGGCGCGCCGGCGCGTGGCAAAACAGATTCACGTTAACGGGATGCGAAGTCAGATGACGGGTACGGGCGATCAGCACTTCGGCCTGGGAAACGGTCGATGCTCCAAGGCCCAGCGAACCGAGCCCCCCACTGTTACTCACCGCAGCGGCAAGCTCAGGGGTTGAGACACCGGCCATTGGTGCCTGTATGATGGGATAAGCAATATCAAGTATCTGTGTAAGGCGGTTGGTCATAATCACCCTGCTAGAATGTGTGATGCCGGGTGCTTACCATCTCTATTTGAGATGATAAGATCAATATCATTTCCATATTTAGAAGAAAAGTATGAACCACACCACGTTACTGATCTTTAAAATTGTCGCGCAAGAGCAAAGTATCACCCGGGCCGCCAGGATACTGGGCCGCGCGCAATCGAACATCACCACGCGAATTCAACAGCTGGAAGAAGAGCTGGATGTTGAACTGTTCGTTCGGGGAAACAAAAAAATGGTGCTCTCTTCTGCCGGAAAGCACTTCCTTGACTATGCGTTAAGAATACTGAGCCTTGCCGATGAGGCTAAGCAGGCACTGCACCCGACGAAGCCCACCGGGATCCTGCGTATGGGTTCTATGGAAGCCACTGCCGCCAGCCGGCTCATTCACCTCCTTCCCCAGTTCCGCGCGATCTGCCCGGCGGTCGAGCTGACGCTGCACACCCAGCCTACGCGGCAGTTAACTGAACGGGTGCAAAGTGCCGCCCTCGACTGTGCACTGGTGAGCCTGCCGGTTTCCGCCGAAGGTGAACCCGTCTGCCCTGCGGATATCGATGCGGTCCCCGTTTTCGTCGAGCAGCTGATGCTGGTGCGCCCGAAAAATTCGGCTGACATCAAACTCGCGGCTTTCCCCAGAGGCTGCACCTATCGGGCTCTCGGCGAAGCATTTTTAGCCTCCACCGCGAATGTTGATGTTCAGGACGTAGGCTCGTACCACGCGATGATTGCCTGCATTGCTGCCGGGAGCTGCAGCGGCATCCTGCCGCAGAGCGTGATTGATATCATGACACTGCCCGCAGGTTGCCAGATTACGCCAGTGAAGCAGGCGCAGACTCAATTAATCTGGCGCAGGGAATATATGTCCCCTGCGCTGAGTGAAATGCGAAAGCTGCTGGCGTCAGCCAGCGCGAGTGGACTTTAGCGCGACCAACCCTGCGGCCAGAAGCAGTGACGCTGCCGCCGCAATCAGTGAGGGATTAAACGATCCCGTCAGGTTATGCAGCGTCCCGGCGACAAACGGCCCGATAATTTGTCCGACGCCGTAGGTGGCCGTCATCGCCGCGATCATGTTGAATTTGACCCGATGATTCAACCTTCTGGCTTCCGGGAGCGCAATGGTTACGGTGCCCATAAAGGTAAAACCAACCAGCAGCGCACTGCATAAGCAAAAGAACAATGAGTGGCTGATCACGGGCAGGACAACTCCCGCGGCCTGAATCAGCAGGTTGGCGGTGAATGCCCGACGATAGCCCAGTTTGATCACCAGTTTGTGCCAGATAAAGCAGGATGGTACCGCCGCCAGACCAAACAGCGCCCAAATCTGCACGGGGTCGATATGTGCCAGCGTGCCGGATAAAAATAGCGGCAGGTAGGTCGCCGTAATGATGTAACCAAAGCCAGACAAACCGTATACCACTAACAATCGCCAGGCATCGGCGGTTTGCCCTTCTGCCACCGATGACGCAGCCACCGTCTGCTGTGGCAAGGCAAGCACCTCGTGTTCTGGCGTCAACAGCAAGCGCAGTACCAGCAAAAACAGGAGCGTCGCGCTGCCGGCACAGATAAGCCAGATTTGCGGGCTGGAGAGCGCCCAGCTTTTTGCCAACGAGATAAACTCGGCGGATAAAAATATTCCCATCCCTACGCCGGAATAGAGTATCGGTGCGCCATGATGATGTTTCATATGCTGAAGCAGCCACAGCGAGGCGGCGATCAATGCCACCGCACTCAGCATTCCCGCAATACCGCGCACAATCACAATCGCTAAGGGCGACGTGACCCAGGCCAGAAGCGCCAGACACAGCAGCGTGAACACCATCGAGGCGAGAGTCAGACGGGTGCTGTCAGCCGGTCTGGCCTTCGATAGCAGTAGCGCGCCAAGTAAATAGCCCGCGTAATTAACCGAAGCCGCCAGATTTCCCTGCTGTAGTGACAGAATTTGCTCATTCAGCATCACCGGAAGAATGCCGGTATAGGCAAAACGCCCATAACCCATGCCGATAATCAGCACCACGGAACCGGCCAGTGCCAGCAACAAAGCCTGACGTTCCGGCCGGTGTTTCGTCATATTCACACGCTACCTCGCCATTTAAAATCTTAAAATGAGAACAATATAAATTTATTATTCTCATTTTATTATGGTAATGAATGTGCCGGCAAGCAAGATACGACGAATCGGGACCGCCACGCTGCCGTCTGCTGCCACTGTACGGGAGCAGAATGGCGACGCTTCGCTGAACAACGAAATATGTACGTCGAGGATGCGTAATCAGGGGCTTGCGGCCCCTGGCGTGGTTAGCGATGACTGAGTGCGAGTCTGGCGGCAAAGAGCATAAATACTCCGCCGGTGGTGCGGTCCATCCACTGAATAAATACCGGTTTTTTAAGCAGACCTGAGGCGTAACGCGTTGCGAGGATCAGCGTTAAGGACCACAGCGTGCCGATAAACACGTGGATAGCAACCAGCAGGAAGGTCCAGATGACCGGCGAGTGCCCGACGGGGATAAACTGTGGCAAAAAAGAGACGTAAAACACGCCCATCTTAGGGTTCAGCACGTTTCCGAGCATCCCCTTTAAAAACCAGTTACTGCCCGGCGATGCGGCGGTCTGGTGGGTGTCAAAAGCCCGGCGCGGCCGGAGCAGGAGCTGAAGACCCAGCCAGCATAGATAGGCGGCCCCGCACCATTTCAGGAGGTTATAGGCCACTTCCGAGGCGGCAAGTAACGCCCCTAAGCCAAATGCGACGACCGCGCCCCAGATAAAACACCCGGTATCTATCCCCAGGGCCGCCTGAAAGGCTTTTTTACCCCCTTCGACGGTTGCGGTACGTAGAATCAGGGCGGTATCAAGGCCAGGGGTCAGGGTCAGAAGTAAAGCGGCTAAGGAATAAGCCAGAAGTGCATCGGCGACGGACATGTTCTCTCTCCGAAAGAGATGATTCTATGGAAAACGGTCCGGCCGGGCAATCAAATAACCTGAGCCAACGGCTGACTTTTCGTGACAGGCATGACCGACAGCCCGATACCGCTACGGTAACGGGCTGCGTCGTTGTTCAGCGCGGCAGGCGGTTCCATTCATCCCGGGTGATTTCCCACAATTCCGCATCCAGTATACCTGCGGTAAACTGCTGTTTTCAATACGAATGAGGCGCA
Source organism: Klebsiella sp. I138 (assembly GCF_051131765.1). NCBI lineage: Bacteria > Pseudomonadati > Pseudomonadota > Gammaproteobacteria > Enterobacterales > Enterobacteriaceae > Klebsiella > Klebsiella sp. I138. The sequence continues at coordinate 1,314,949 of NZ_CP180447.1, read as the reverse complement.
TACCGCTGTTCATCGATATTTTCCTCGACCCATCGTTGTCGCGGGCTTTTGGCGCCCGCAGCACCTCACGATGCAGGGTGTTAAACCAGAAATCCGTCACGCAGCGGCAGGCCTCGGTCATCAATCCCTGACGCTGCCACGCCGGATCCAGCCAGAACCCTCGGTTGTTATCAGGCTGGTCGGAAAGCGTAATCAGGCCAATTAATTTCTCCGGTGCAGTCCTGTGGCGAATTGTCCAGAACCAGCCGGTGCCCTTTTCTGCGGCCGGTAAAGCTATCGTGTTAACAAAGCGAAATGCCCCGTCATCAGGGAACGGCCAGGGAAAACTGGCCGCCAGGTGGCGCACAATTTCCCATTGCGGAAAGACGGCCTGAATCTGGGGCGCGTCGTCTTTGTCGAGCGGGACGAGCAACAGCCTGTCGGTCGTCAATAGCGGTGCGATCACGGAGTCTCCTCGCGCAGCCACGGCGTCACCGTAACGCCCGTCAGCAGTCCTTCCGGGCTGAGCAAGCGTGTGACGGTCTGACCCCATGGTTCCTCACGATTGGCGATCAACAGCCGGTATCCTTTGGCGATCAACGCGTCGGTGGCGACCTGAATATCGCGCACTTCAAATTCAATCCAGGCCTGAGGCACGGGGAGTTCTGCCGGCCACTCTTCACGTCCAAAACAAGAGGTTGCCGCCTGGGCCAGCGGCCAGAGAGCAAAATGTTTCACCCCCGCAAGGGCATCCTGCTCCGTCAGCAGATAGTCTTCATTACCCGCCATTCGCTTCAGGGGCAAACCCAGTGTGTCAGCATAAAAGGCGTGGCTAAGCGGAGTGTTTTGTGTAACTGGGCCAAATCCCGCGACGAATAGCACGGTGAGAGCGGCGAAATCTTCGGTCATCTTCCCTCCTGACGATAAAACAGACAAATAGAGCCGGTAGAAAATTTATACATTAAATACGTAGACTTGCACAGATTCGTCTTGTCACAACGCTATTTTTTGTGGGTTCTGCTAAAATGGCGGCAAAACGCATCCTGTGCTCGTCCGGACGGCCGGGTCTGGGATATGCTGCTTACACCTTCGTTTGAAATACCATGACGTTATGACCTCTTCTGTCAGTAATACTCAGCTCAATCTGCGCATTATCTCGATCGTCGTTTTCACCTGTATCTGCTATCTCTCTATCGGCCTGCCGCTTGCCGTGTTGCCCGGATATATCCACTACCAACTGGGCTACAGTACGCTCATCGCCGGTGTTGTTATCAGTCTGCAGTACATTTCGACGCTGTTCAGCCGCCCGCACGCCGGACGTTACGCGGATATTTGGGGGCCGAAAAAAGTCGTCAGTCTGGGGATCGTCTGCTGCCTGCTAAGCGGCCTGTTCACGCTGTGTGCCGTCGTTTTGCAGTCGATACCGCTACTGGCGATAACCGCGTTACTGATTGGTCGCATTTTTCTCGGCGTCGGCGAAAGCTTTACCGCTACCGGGGCAACGCTGTGGGGGATCAAAACCGTGGGGGCGATTCATACTTCGCGGGTTATCTCGTGGAATGGCGTAGCCACCTATGTGGCGATGGCCGTTGGTGCGCCGCTCGGGGTGATGCTGAATAGCTATTTTGGCATCAGCGGCTTTGCCGCCGTGGTGGTTCTGGTCGCGGTTATCGGCCTGCTTTTTGCCCGTACGCGCCAGGATGTCAGCGTCACCGCCGGCGTCAGAGCGCCGTTTCACGTGGTGGTGCGTAAGATCTGGCCCTATGGCCTCGGCCTGGCATTAGGAACGGTGGGATTCGGGGTTATCGCGACCTTTATTACGCTCTACTTTACCGCACAGCACTGGCAAGGCGCGGCATTTACCCTGTCGTTGTTTAGCGCCGGGTTTATCTGCATTCGTCTGGTTGCCGGCAATACGATTACGCGTTACGGCGGCGTTCGCGTCTCTCTGGTCTGCTTCGTTGTCGAATGTGCCGGACTGGTGATCATCTGGCTCGCCCCCTCCGCCTGGATAGCCGGCTGTGGCGCGCTGCTGACCGGTTGTGGTTTCTCTTTAGTTTTCCCGGCGCTCGGTGTGGAAGCGGTCAGGCAAGTTGAAGAACAAAACCAGGGAACCGCGCTGGGTACCTATTCGGCCTTTCTCGATTTAGCCCTGGGGTTAACCGGTCCAGTCGCCGGGTGGGTCGCCGGTTACTATGCTCTGGATACCATTTATCTGCTGGCGGCGGTGGTCGTCGTGCTGGCATTCTTCCTGGTTTTGCGTGTGTATCTGCAACAACACACCGGTTTGCACCGTGTCTGAGGCATGGTCTCCGGCGGCCACAGGTTGCCGGTATGGGCAAAAAATTAATCAACAATTGACTGCGATTCGGCATCCGTGCCAACATCCTCGTCACGTCTGGTTACAGGCGTACTGACGTGACGGGTGGCATAACAGAGATCGCGTAATCAAAGATCCGGCCCGCTACGTAACCCAACCCAAATCACTGGCCTCTACGGTGAGTTCTTAAGCCTGGCGGGAAATACGCAAATGCATCAAAGCTTTAATCAGCGCGTTCATTTCTATTACTGCATCTTAGTCGCGCTGAAAATTCATGGAAAATCAAAAAAAGCAGGTGGGGTCAGAGGAAAGAACAACTTTCTGCTGAAATGGCTGCGTAAAGCTCAGGACAACAATATCTTCCACCCGGATATCACCAGCGAAATTGAATGGCTGCGCGGTAAAATCATCCAGGCCGGACATGATACCGATCTGGAGCCGATGCTGGATTTTGTCTACGCCACCGCCAAACGCGCTGAAGCGCTCAAGGAGAGCGATTAAGCCTGCCGTATGCCGGGTTCCCCGGCATCTCCCTTGCGCCATTTTCTGCGCGCCGAACCTTGTGTTACATTACCCTGACGTTATGTGACGTTGTCACAATAATCGCGACAAAATATTAATGCGCGACAAAATACGTTTTATCCGGCGGCATTGCCCTCTATGCTGGTGAACGCGTATACCTTATCCGGAGTCAACCATGGCAGACTGGAATCCCTCCCTCTATCTGAAGTTTGGCGCAGAACGTACGCGCCCCGCCGCTGAATTAGTCGCCCGAATTGCACAGCATTCCGTCACCTTCGCCGTCGACCTGGGCTGCGGCCCCGGTAATAGCACCGCGTTACTCCATCACACCTGGCCAAAAGCGACGCTTATCGGGGTGGATAGCTCACCGGCGATGCTCGATGACGCTGCCCAGGCACTACCGGCCTGCCGGTTCGTCGCCGCCGATATTCGTGAATATCACCCCGTTCGTCCGGCGGATCTCCTCTATGCGAACGCCTCGTTACAGTGGCTGACGGATCATGAGACCTTGTTTCCGCATCTGGTCAATCAACTGGCGGACAACGGCATACTGGCGGTGCAGATGCCGGACAACTGGCAGGAACCGTCCCATACGCTGATGCGTCAGGTTGCGCAGGAACTCGGATTCCCGGAGAGCGGGCGGCATCCTCTCCCGAGCGCACAGGCATATTACGATATCCTCACCGCCTGCGGGTGTGAGGTGGATATCTGGCGGACAACCTATTATCACCCGCTGGAATCGCATCAGGCGATTATTGACTGGCTACAATCCACCGGGCTGCGCCCCTATCTGCAACCGCTCGATGCCGCTCAGCGGGAGGCTTTCCTGACCCGCTATCTGGCGCTTTTGCAGCAGCACTATCCGTTACAGTGTAACGGAAAGGTATTATTATTGTTTCCGCGCCTGTTTATCGTGGCGCAGCGCAAGCACAGCGCCTGAATGCAGGCGGCAAAGATCGGTATCGGGAAGAACGGCTGATTCGATGCCCCAATCACGGCGCCGAAGCGGGCGCCGTGAGCAGGTTTACCAGGAAAGATGGTGCACCAGGGAGAGATCCCAGGCGGTGGCCAGCAGCGAAAGAAACATAATCAGGTTAATGGTGGTCTCGATGCGTTTTTCCATTGTTGATTCTCCTGCGTTGTTTTCAGCCAGTAGACAGACACCGCTCAACAACATCTTCTCTTGTTAGCTGTTTTAACAGGTTATGCGATAACGCACGTAATCATCGGCGGGGGTGAATTCGTCATACAACCTCCGGGCCGGATTATCTGTCCGTGTATGCCAGTAAAGACGAGACCATCCCTGCTCTTTGGCTTCCGTACGCAGTGCCTGCATTAATTGCCTCGCAATGCCGCGGCCACGCACCTCCGGGTCAACAAACAGATCTTCCAGATAGCATATCGGGGTTTTCACCCAGGTCCCTTCATGGAGAACGCAAATCGCGAAGCCCACCACGCGGCCATCAAGCTCTGCTACGCGGCCCAGGAGCGGCGAGTTGCGATCCAGTAAACGTTGCCAGGTGTATTCCGTCACATCGGCCGGCTGGGGGCTGCCATAAAAGGAGGTATAGCCTTCCCATAGCTGGAGCCACTGCATTTGGTCTTGCGCACAGATTTCACGAATATCAATGAGCATGGGCTTTCCTCTTCTGGCGCCTGAACCACGCAGGTAATGCGTGCGATCGGCGGTTACCGAACCGTTACGATAACCCATTATTTTCCTGCCCGAAAAATACTTCAAGCGGCAGGGGCACAATTTGCCCCTATTCGTCTTTGTCTGAAAGCACCGAGGATTTCTGCCCGGCAAAACATCTGCGGAGTGACCGGCCTGCACGGTCTGGAGTTAATGCAACATCAATGTATGTTGTAACTAATACGGGTTTATTAATAACCCGGCCGTGGCCGGGTCACTGATTAATCAGCAAACATTATTTCAGCACAGCGGCTTCACCGCCTCACGCATCCCTCGCAGCAGAATCGCATCCAGGTCCAGCGTCACCTGTTCAACGAGTCCTTTAACCTGCGTCAGGTCTTGCTCCCAATGGGACGAGACCGAGAGCACCGCTTTCACCAGTTCACTGGTGCTGAGCTGCGCATCGCGATGCTGTGCCCACAGCGTCTGATAGCGCATCATCCATTCGGCGTCATCCTGCACCGGATAGGTTTCGCCATCACGCTCTGCGCGATAGAACGCAATCAACGCCGCCAGCGCAAACGTCAACCGCGCCGGGAGCTTCCCTGATTTTGCCTGCCCTGCCAGCAGCTGCGGCAGAATGCGGGTACGGTACTTGGTCATCCCGTTTAGCGCAATAGAGAGTAGCTGATGTTTGATATACGGATTGCGAAAACGCCCTGTCACCGCGCTGGCAAAAGACTCGAGCTCATCGCGCGGCAGATCGAGTACCGGGATAATCTCTTCATAAATCGCCTTTTCGACGAAAGCACAGACTGCCGGGTCATTCATGGCTTCGCCTACGGTATCCAGCCCCGCCTGGAAAGCAACCGGCACCAGCGCGGTGTGCGCTCCGTTGAGGATCGCCACCTTCCGTTCCTTATACGGTTTAATATCGTCAACAATCAGCACATTCAGCGGCAGTTTATCCAGTCGCAGTTCAGCGGCCAGCGATTTAGGCCCCTGAATAACAAACAGATAGAAGTGCTCAGCGGTTGCGAGAAAACCGTCCTTGTAGCCCAGCTCTGCTTCGATAGCCGCAGCTTCATCGCGCGGATAGCCCGTGACAATCCGGTCCACCAGCGTCGAACAGAAGGCGTTGGCATCCTGTAGCCAGGTGATAAATGCCGCCGGGAGCGCCCATTCATGGGCATAGCGCAGCACCAGCTCGCGCAGCGCTTCGCCGTTATAGTCGATCAGTTCGCAAGGGATAATGACCCAGCCTTTATCCGCCGCGCCGTTAAAGTGGCTGTAGCGCTCATACAGCAGACGGGTCAGTTTCGCCGGGTAGCTCACCGCCGGCGCATCGTCAAAGCGATCGCCTGCGTGGTAGCTGATACCGGCTTCGGTGGTATTGGAAAACACAAATCGCATATCCGGGTTATGCGCCAGCTGAAGAAAAGCGTCGTAGTCAGCGTATACGCTGATTTCCCGGTTTACCGAACGGATGAGACGCGCATCGCTGACCGCTTCCCCCTGTTCGTTCAGTCCGCGAATAATCGTGGTGTACAGCCCATCCTGCGTACTAAGCGACGGAGGGAATGCGCTCTCAATGGGGCGAACAATCACCACGCCAGCGTTCAGGTCGGTATGCTCATTCAGCAGGTCAAGTTGCCAGTCGACAAATGCCCGAAGAAAGTTACCTTCACCAAACTGGATGATACGTTCAGGGTACTGCGCGCCGGGAAAATCACGACGATTTAATGTTTTCACAATAGGTTCCCTCGTAGAGTAGTCATACAACCTGAGTAATTGGTGTAATAACTTATCAGCTTTCTCTAAGAGTAAAACCGTGTTTTGATCAAACCTGTCTCTGTTATTGCAGGAACTTATAGAACAATGAGGTGGCGGTCATCGTCCCGTCTGGCATTAAGGCATAGCGCGGAATTTCCCCGGCTTTTTCCCAGCCACACTGGACATAGAAACGTTCAGCGCCGCTGCCGGTTGCCGTATCGAGCACCAGAACAGACTTGCCCTGCTCGCGGGCAAGCTGCTCCAGGTAGTTCATTAGCGCATTCGCCAGACCCTGACGCCGCGCGTTTTGGTGAACCAAAAGTTTAGCGACGTCGGCACGATGTGGTTGGTTTTCCGGCTGGTCGATAATCAGCTGCACCGTTCCCAGGATCTGCCCGGCATTTTCTGCCACCAGCACAAGACGTTCTCCTGCCGCAACGCTTTGGGCAATGCGCAACCAGAACGCACGCGCCGTATGCAGAGAAAAAGGCAGCATAAAGCTGACGGATGCACCGCCATTAACGCAATCGGTCAGAACATCGCTCAGGGAAGAAATATTATCGAGAATATCGTTGCAAGACAGCGTACGAAGAGAAAAGGATGTGGTCATTGGTCGCTCCATGAAATTGACCACATCACTATGTTTTTAACTTTTATTTAACACAAGCAAAACTAACATCGTATTTTCTTATTACCGATTATCCACGAGGGTCGAAGTACAAATACGGTTCCGCCCGGCTTCCTTGGCACTGACAAGATAATCATCGGCGGCCATCAGCAGCTGATTAAAGAGCTCAGTAATTCGCCCTGAGCCAACCGGGCGACACGCCAGACCTATACTGAGGGTCAGCTTAATCTGCTGTTGTCCCCAGATGAATGTCTGTTCCGCCACGCCCTGGCGAATTTTCTCCGCCAGCAGCTGACCGTCCTGCGGCGTCGCGCTCAGCAGAGCAACGGCAAACTCTTCCCCGCCAATACGCGCGACCAGCCCCTGCTCACCAACCAGCTCGCGAACCCGCTGCGCAAACTGAGCCAGCACGCAATCCCCACACTCATGCCCCCAGCTATCATTGACCCGCTTGAAGCCGTCGATATCCAGCAGCATCACCGTAAGCTGCTGCGTTTCAATTTGGGGCTGACGCTTCAGCGCCTCACTCAATCCGGAACGCGAATAAACGCGAGTCTGGAAATCAAAATCGGCCCGCAGCGCCAGCTGTTTCACCAGGTTATTAATGGCTTCCACGCTTGAGGCAACAATCACCGGGCTAATGAGCATAGCGGCAATACCGAGCCGCGTTGAGAACAGCTGCCACGGCCGCAGATGTGCATCGGGCGAGAGATGAATCAAGGCGTTCGCCACCAGCAGGATCTCCCCGACCCCGGTAACAAAAGTCAGCAGGCAGGTCAGCGGCAAAGGGTAGCGAATGGCACACCAGATAAGCGCTGGTAGCGGGAAAGTGATACTTTCAGCGCCCCCCACGGCAACGCCCAGAAGAATGGACATCACCAGCACAATCATCGGGAGCAGCTGACTCCAGCGAAAACCGCTCAGCGTCGAAGGGATCGTCAGCGTCAGGATAAACGGCAGGATCAGCACCGCGGTCGAGAACTGTTCGCTAAACCAGTCGGCCAGCAGAGAAAAGAACGTCTCCCGCTCGACATCCATAGAGCCAAGCGCACCAACGGCGGCGCTAAGAAACGCCGCAAGCAGGCAATAACAGAACAAATTCAGCACATTAATCGGCCCTGGCATGGAGCCCGTACGCCGCTTATCCCAAAGCACCAGCTGTGCCAGCGTTACGATAAAGACAATATTCGAGAGGTTGATCAGCAGCGAGGCGAAGCCCATCCCCCAGCGCGAGGTCAGACCGTCATAGACCATCATCGCCACAAAACAGGTCGCATAAAAATAGCTGCGATTCAGCCAGACATAGCGCGCAAAGATCCCGGCCATCACCGCATTAAGTGGCCAGAAAAATGACAGTTCTTGTACCAGACGCAGCATGGCGCCGAAAAAATGGAGCAGTAAAGTCAGAGTGAATAGCACCAGTGCGTCACGCACGGGGTGTTCCTCACGAAACAGCGTGAATAACCGAATCGACAGTGAAGACATTCAGTAATGATCCGTCTAATTGTTTCAGGCAATTATTATGTTAATAATTAGTTAGCGGATTATCATAGCATGAGAATATTTATCCGGCATACCCATGCCGAATAAATGCGCATTAACGACGTTCGGATAAATGCATCTGGATAACCAGCCAGCGGTGAATCACCTGCACCACATATTCCTGCTCCCGGTCGGTCAGTTCCCGCCCGGCAGGAATAGCATGCCACTTCGCCAGGCAGCCACGACAGCAGGTCGCAGTGGCATGCTGGGCGATAAACACCGGATGGCCGCGCATCGGCGTCTGTTTTCCATCATTCGGAATATGCGCTGGCGCCAGACGGCGGGCAATAAAATCCGCCGCGTGCTGGTCGATGATCTCCGGCCCTTTATCAAAACAGTACTGTCGCTCTTTCATGCCAAGATGAAAACGGGAACGAAACGTCGAGCGCTGAAGACGAGCAAATAAATGATCCAAGGTCTCCATCAGAATACCGACCTTCCCAGGCGTTGCGTCAGTTTTTCCAGCACCGCAGTCCCCGCCAGTGAGTTACCGGCCGCATCCAGTTCCGGACTCCACACCGCGATAGCCATCTCCTGCGGTACGATTGCCACAATTCCCCCGCCTACACCCGATTTTGCCGGTAGCCCGACGCGCCAGGCAAACTCGCCGGCATTCTGGTACATCCCGCTGGTCATCATCAGGGCGTTCACCTGCCGCGACTGGATAGGGGCAATAACCGGAGTATCCAGATGCGGAGCAATGCCGCGGTCGGCGAGGAACAGAAACGTGCGCGCCAGTTCAACGCAGTTCATTTCCAGCGAACAGTAGTGGAAATAGTTTTGCAGCACCGTCGCCACATCATTATGGAAGTTGCCGAACGATTTCATCAGCCAGGCGATAGCAGCGTTACGCGCCGAATGCTCGAACTCCGAACGCGCCACCAGCGGATCGTAAGCAATATCCGCTACGCCGCTCAGACGACGCACGATCTCCAGCATTCGCTGTCGCGGCGCGCTTAGTCGACTTTGTAGCATATCGCAGACCACCAGCGCCCCGGCATTAATAAAGGGGTTACGCGGCTTACCCTGTTCGATTTCCAGCTGTAATAAAGAGTTGAACGGCTGACCGGAAGGATCTTTCCCTACCCGCTGCCAGATCTCCTCTTCCTGATAGTGGTTCATTGCCACCACCAGACTCAGCACTTTGGAGATAGATTGAATGGAAAAACGCTCGTGGGCATCGCCGGCGAAATAGTGCTCTCCTTCCACCGTACAAATGGCCACACCGAGCTTATTACCGCTGACGCTCGCCAGCGCCGGAATATAATCCGCCACCTTGCCGCGCCCAATCAGCGGCCTGATTTCTGCCAGAATGGTTTCCAGCATTGCATTATTGATGACCGTCGCCACACCCGGCTCCTTGCCCGCCGTCAAATTCGGGCAGGGAGTATAGCAGAGCGCGGCGACGGTCGTCAGGTGTGACTTCCGCTAGCGACGGTCTTTCCATACGGTCTGGACGTTGCAGAACTCATGCAGGCCAAAATGAGACAGCTCGCGGCCAAAACCGCTCTTCTTCACCCCGCCAAACGCCACGCGTGCATCGCTGGCGCTGTAGCCGTTGATAAAGACGCCGCCGCACTCCAGCTCGCGAGAAAAACGCTCTGCTTCATCAACGCTGGCGGTATAGACGGTAGCCGACAGGCCGAATTCGCTGTCATTTGCCAGCGTCAGCGCATGGGATGCATCCCGCGCTACGGTAATGGTCGCCACCGGGCCAAACAGCTCCTGGCGGAATCCGGTCATTTCCGGCGTGACGTTACCCAGCACGGTTGGTGCATAGTAGTTACCGGCGCCCGCAATTTTCTCGGCTCCTGCGAGCAAGGTCGCCCCTTCTGCCAGCGTGGCCATGACCTGTTGATGCAGCTCATCGCGCAGATCGAAACGCGCCATTGGCCCAAGATAGTTGGCTTCGTCCCGCGGATCGCCCATTTTCAGCTCTGCAACGGCGGCGACAAATTTTTTGCTGAAGGTCTCGGCAATCCCGGCTTCGACAATAAAACGCTTGGCGGCGGCACAAACCTGCCCGGTATTTTGATAGCGGCCAATCACCGCGGCTTTTACCGCCTCATCGAGGTCGGCATCATTCAGGACGATAAACGGATCGGACCCACCCAGCTCCAGTACGCATTTCTTCAGCGCAGCGCCGGCCTGGGCGCCGATCGCCTTCCCGGCGCGCACGCTGCCGGTTACCGTCACTGCGGCAATCCGGGAGTCGTTAATCATCTGTGAAACGCCGTCGTTCGTCGCGTTCACCCAGCCAAATACGCCCGCCTGCAGTCCGGCCTGATTCACAATCTCGCCAATCAGCGCCGCGCTACCCATCACGTTCGGCGCGTGTTTAAGCAGATAGCTGTTCCCCGCCAGCAGAATCGGAACCGCACCGCGTAATACCTGCCACAGCGGGAAGTTCCACGGCATAATGGCGAGAATGGCACCCAGCGGACGATACTCAATGACCGCCTTGTTGTTTTCGACCTGGGTTGCTTCGGTCGCCAGCATGGCCGGGCCGTGCTCAGCATACCAGTCGCAAAGATTCGCCGATTTGGTCACTTCACCGCGCGCCTGAGCAATCGGTTTGCCCATCTCAAGGCTGATCATTTGCGCCATCTCTTCGGCGCGGGCACGCAGCGCGCTACCCACTTTACGCAGGGCGTCGGCGCGCTGGGCGAGGCTCACCGTACGCCACTGGCGATAGCCTTGCTCAGCAAGCGCAATGGAGGCATCGACTTCTTGTTCGCTCGCCCAGGGCAGAGACGACACCCTTTCTCCCGTGGCCGGGTTGACGGAAACCGCGTGAGTTGCAGATAAATTCATCGTTATGCTCTCTCTGTTGATGACGAATGTTGATTGCGAATTGACCTCATTCTGGCTTACCCTTATTTTCATTGAAAATGAATAATATTAAGCAACCCATTCACGAAAGAAGAACAATATGGACCTGACCCAGCTTGAGATGTTTAACGCCGTCGCCAGCACCGGCAGCATTACCCAGGCCGCGCAGAAGGTGCATCGCGTCCCGTCAAATCTGACAACCCGTATCCGCCAGCTGGAGGCCGATCTCGGCGTCGAGCTGTTTATTCGTGAGAACCAGCGGCTGCGTCTCTCACCTGCGGGACACAGTTTTTTACGCTATAGCCAGCAGATCCTTGCGCTGGTCGATGAAGCCCGAATGGTTGTTGCCGGAGATGAACCGCAGGGGCTGTTTTCGCTGGGTTCGCTGGAGAGTACAGCCGCGGTTCGTATTCCGTCGACGCTGGCGCTCTATAACCAACGCTATCCGAAAATTCATCTTGCGCTGTCTACCGGGCCTTCCGGCACGATGATTGATGGCGTACTGGAGGGAACTTTAAGCGCGGCATTTGTTGACGGGCCGCTGGTGCACCCCGGCCTCGAGGGTCTACCGGTCTTCCCTGAAGAGATGATGATCGTGGCCCCCTTCGGCCATCCGCCGATTACCCGCGCCAGCGAGGTGAACGGCAATAATGTTTATGCCTTTCGCGCCAACTGCTCCTATCGACGTCATTTTGAAAGCTGGTTTCACGCCGACCGGGCGACGCCGGGTCGGATCCATGAAATGGAGTCCTACCACGGGATGCTGGCCTGCGTGATTGCCGGTGCCGGGCTGGCGCTGATCCCGCGCAGTATGCTGGAGAGCATGCCCGGCCACCAGCAGGTATCAGCCTGGCCGCTGGCCGAGGAGTGGCGCTGGCTGACCACCTGGCTGGTCTGGCGACGCGGCGCGAAAACCCGCCAGCTAGAGGCGTTTATAGAACAGCTGAACGAAGATCGGCAACGAGCAGTTTCTCCATAAACAGGCTAAGCGGGTCGGGTTGATACGGAGCAAAGGCGCAGCGGGTCTGATAACCGCCGCGGGTATACAATCTGACCGCCGCCTGCTGATGGATCCCGGTCTCCAGTCGCACGGTATGGCAGTCCCGACGCAGTGCTTCCGCTTCCAGCGCCTCCAGCAGCCGCTCTCCTAGCTTCTGTCCACGATGTTCCGGGTCAATAAAGACGCGTTTCATTTCGCCAAACCCTTCATCGCCGAGCACAATCGCCCCGCAGCCGACCGCCTGCTGTTGTGGATCCCGGATTAGCAGCACAATCACCGATTCCGCCGCCAGCAGGCTCAGATCAATCAGATGGTTACTTTCCGCCGGATAGAGGGATTCCTGATAGGCATCCAGTCGGGCAATCAGCGCAGTCAGATCCGAATCGGTCAATGATGTTGGGGCGATGGTATACATAGGTGTGCTCCTTTTTTCACCTACTGTAGCGCAGGGCGTACACCCCTTTCTCATAGCTTTAACTTATACAACTCGCCCCCTCTTGCGCTAAGCAATTGAACGGCAGTAATTTTATGGGATGACTTGATATCGGGAATGAAGCATGAATACCAAAGCACGCAAGGTGATGATTATCGGGGCTGGTAATGTGGGCACCTCGGCGGCCTACGCATTGTTGAACCAGACTATCTGTGAAGAGCTGATCCTCGTCGACCTCAATACGACCAGAGCGCAGGCGCATGCCCAGGATCTTAGCGATGCCGCCGCCTATATGCCGGGCATGATGACCATTTCAACGCGAGATGTCAGCGACTGTGCCGATGTGGATATTGCGGTGATTACCGTTTCCGGAGGGACGCTGAAACAAGGTCAGACCCGCCTCGACGAGCTGAACGCGACCGCCAGAATCGTCAGCGGCATCGTCCCGCAAATGATGGCTAACGGCTTCAACGGGATCTTTCTGATTGCCACCAACCCTTGCGATATTATTACCTGGCAGGTATGGAAGCTTTCCGGACTGCCGCGCAACCAGGTGATAGGCACCGGCGTCTGGCTGGATACCACCCGCTTACGTCGGGTGCTGGCGCAAGCGTTGGATATAGGCGCCCAGAGCATTGACGCTTTTATTCTCGGCGAACATGGCGATACTCAGTTTCCGGTGTGGTCCCACTCGTCGGTTTACGGTTCCCCGATTGCCGATGTCTATCTGAAACATACCGGCCAGGTGCTGGACCGTCAGCAGATCGCCGAGAAGGTCCGCACCCTTGGGTTTGAGATTTACGCCGGGAAAGGCTGTACAGAATACGGGGTCGCCGGCACCATCGCCGAAATCTGCCGTAATATTTTCACCGGGAGCCATCGCGCCCTGGCTATCTCGTGTGTTCTTGATGGTGAGTACGGCATGCATGATGTCGCCGTCGGCGTACCGGCCGTACTGGCGCAGAGCGGTGTTCAGCAGATTATCGAACTCCAGCTGGCGGCGGACGAGACAGAGAAATTCCGTCATTCCGTAGACGTCATTAAAGCTAATATCGCGCGTCTCGAGGCACGTTAAGCAAAGCGCCTCGTCGTTACCGGGTCCACTGGCCCGGTAAGTTCAGACATCAGCGCAGGAAAATTTTTCCCTGCAGCCAGGTTACCGCCTGCCCGGCCATCAGCACGCGATCGCCTTTCAGCTCACAGCGCACATCGCCGCCGCGCGCCGATATCTGGCGGGCCAGCATGTTGCTTTTCCCCAGCTTCTCACTCCAGAACGGAATCAGCATCGTGTGCGCAGACCCGGTGACCGGATCCTCCCACACCGCCTCCCCCGGGGAGAAAAAGCGGCTGACAAAGTCATACTCGCCATCCCCTGGCGCGGTAATCGTCACCTTATGTTCGCCGGGCGTCATCGCCGAGATAGTCGGACGTACGGCGGCAACCTCCTCACGACTGGCCAGCTCGATAAGCCATGCCCGGCCCAGGCGGGCGCTGACGTAGCGGTCAATGCCTAACCCGGCGAGCAAAGCGGCTGGCGGCGTGCTTTCCTGCGTTGCACCCGCCGGGAAATCCAGGGTTAGCCAGTCCCCTTCCCGGCTGACGGTCAAGCGGCCGGAAGCGGTAGCAAAATGGATAGCCGCATGCGGATAATCGAGATGGTGAAAAATAACGTGTGCGCTGGCAAGCGTGGCATGGCCACACAGGTTCACCTCATTACGGGTCGTGAACCAGCGCAGGGAAAACCCTTCGCCTTCACATACCACGAAAGCGGTTTCCGACTGACTGTGCTCCTGCGCCATCTTCAGCAAAATATCATCCGCCAGCCACGCATCCAGCAGGCAGACCGCCGCCGGGTTGCCGGAAAAAGGCCGATCGCTGAATGCGGACACCAGATACATAGGGATCTCTTTCACGGCGTCTCCTTAGCGTAACGTGATGGTGCCGATCATATAGGTTGTCGCCTGCCCGCCAATCAGTACCCGGTCACCCTGCCACTGGCAGCGCAGATCGCCGCCGCGCGCCGAGACCTGGCGTGCCTGCAGGGTCGGTTTACCGAGTTTCTCTCCCCAGTAGGGAATCAACATACTGTGCGCCGACCCGGTAACCGGGTCTTCAGCCACCCCTTCACCCGGGCAGAAAAAGCGGCTGACGAAATCATATTCATCGTCGGCGGCGCTGATGCAGATCATTTTGCCCGTCCGTTCAAGCAGCTGCATATTCGGCTGTACGGCTTCCACCTGTTTACGGTTTTCGAGGATAACCAGATAATCCCGCCCCTCGCGAATCTCTACGGCCTTCTCCAGGCCAAGCCCGGCAAGCAGCTCCGGCGGCGGTGTGACAACCGGCGTGGTTTGCCACGCCGGGAAGTCCAGCGTTAGCCAGTCGCCGTTGCGCGTTACCCTCAGCTCTCCCACAAAACGGGTGCTGAAAACAACGGTGGCAGAAGGATGATCGAGATATTCAAAGATAATGTGCGCAGAGGCCAGCGTGGCGTGGCCGCAGAGGTTGATCTCATGCAGCGTGGTGAACCAGCGCAGCTCATACCCTTCGTCGGTGCGCACAAAAAATGCGGTTTCGGACTGGTTGTGCTGTTGTGCCATACTCAGCAGCGTTTCGTCCGGTAACCATTCGGTGAGTGGACACACCGCGGCGGCATTGCCGCCAAAATTGCGATCGCTGAAGGCATCCACCAGGTAAAAATCAATTTCCTGCATCATACAACCCTTCCTGTTTTTTACTTTTATTCAACATGACATAAAAGCGCGTCATGTACACGATCTATATAAAAATGAATCCGTTAGCTTATAAATGACGCTTAAAAGCATAGTGAGATCCAGATCACAAAACGATTGTATTTTCACCAGTAATCGTTTTAAGATCGGGGCCTCTTCTTCCTCTTTAGTAACCAGTCCAGAATCTATGATTACAAACACGGTTTCACGCAGGGTCGCGTGGCTTCGGGTAGTCACGCTTGCGATCGCCGCATTCATTTTTAACACCACCGAATTCGCCCCTGTCGGTCTGCTGTCCGATATTGCCGACAGCTTCGGCATGGAAACCGCCCAGGTGGGCATGATGCTGACCATCTATGCGTGGGTAGTCGCCTTAATGTCGCTGCCGTTTATGCTGCTGACCAGCCAGATGGAGCGCCGCCGCCTGCTGATAGGCCTGTTTATTTTGTTTATTGCCAGCCACGTGCTGTCGTTTTTTGCCTGGAGCTTTAATGTTCTGGTGATCAGCCGTATCGGTATCGCCTTCGCGCACGCGGTTTTCTGGTCCATCACTTCCGCATTAGCGATTCGCCTGGCGCCACCGGGCAAACGGGCGCAGGCGCTGAGCCTGATTGCGACCGGTACCGCACTGGCAATGGTATTCGGCATTCCTATCGGGCGCATTGTCGGCCAGTATTTTGGCTGGCGGACCACCTTCCTGGCGATCGGTCTGGGCGCACTGGTGACGCTCGTATGCCTGTTCAAACTGCTGCCAAAGCTGCCCAGCGAGCATTCCGGCTCGTTGAAGAGTCTGCCGGTACTGTTCCGCCGCCCGGCGCTGCTCAGCATCTATCTGCTGACCGTCATTGTGGTTACCGCACACTACACCGCCTACAGCTATATTGAGCCGTTTGTGCAAACGGTGGCCGGTTTGAGCGGTAATTTTGCCACCTTACTGCTGCTGACCCTCGGCGGCGCAGGCATCATCGGCAGCGTGCTGTTCGGTAAGCTGGGCAACCAGCATGCTTCGGGACTGATTAGCATCGCTATTGGCCTGCTGCTGGCCAGCCTCTTGCTGCTGCTCCCCGCGTCGCAAAGCGCTAACCATCTGATGGTGTTAAGTCTCTTCTGGGGTGTCGCCATTATGATTATTGGCCTCGGGATGCAGGTGAAGGTTCTGGCGCTGGCACCGGATGCCACCGACGTGGCGATGTCGCTGTTTTCGGGGATCTTCAATATCGGCATCGGCGCGGGCGCGCTGGTCGGCAGCCAGGTCAGCACGCATCTTTCGATGGGTTCTATCGGCTATGTCGGGGCGATTCCGGCGCTGGTGGCGCTGGTGTGGTCAGTGATGATATTCCGCCGCTGGCCAGTGTCGCTGGACGATCAGCAGCCGCATCACTCCTGATGCAGTGATGCAATAAAAAAACCTGCCGGTGGTCTCATCGGCAGGTTTTTTTGTTTCCGGTTCGCAGCTGAGGCAATACCGACATTATCAGGCGTGATAGGTAGTAATAATTTCCAGTACGCCGTTGATAATAAACTGTACACCCATACAGACCAGCAGAAAGCCCATCAGGCGAGAAATCGCCTCGATCCCCCCTTTACCCACCAGGCGCATAATCGCCCCTGAACTGCGCAGGCAGCCCCAGAGGATTATCCCGACCAGAGCGAAGATGATCGGCGGTGCAGCCAGTACCACCCAGTCTGGAAAATCAACGCCGTGTTTCACCGTCGACGCCGTACTGATCAGCATCGCGATGGTCCCCGGTCCCGCGGTGCTCGGCATGGCCAGCGGCACAAAGGCAATATTGGCCGACGGTTCATCCACCAACTCTTCGGATTTCATCTTCGCTTCCATCGAGTCATGCGATTTCTGCTGCGGGAAAAGCATCCGAAAACCGATAAAGGCAACAATCAGCCCGCCGGCAATGCGCAGACCGGGAATGGAAATACCGAAGGTGCTCATCACCACCTGACCGGCGTACCACGCAACCATCAGGATGATGAATACATACACCGAGGCCATCAGCGATTGTTTGTTGCGCTCCTCGTTGTTCATATTGCCAGCCAGACCAAGGAACAACGCAACGGTAGTCAGCGGGTTCGCCAGCGGTAAGATGACCACCAGCCCCAGACCTATCGCTTGAAAGAGTTCAATCATAATGAATTAAGGCCCCGTTTATCTTCCACTATTAAAAAGTTTCGCCGCGTAAGTATAACTTTTGTCATCAATATCATTCCAGTGCTTATCGCCTGCTCCCCCCTTTACGGACCGCGGTATCGCCGCCTCAAGCCAGGCGGAGCACCCGTTTTAGCAAAACGTGTCATCGTCTAATTCATCAGGTTGACTTATGATTGCCTAGGCAATAATATCAGCAGCAATTAACTACTTGCCTGGGCAACCATTGTGAAAAACACAAGCGATCTGTTTAACGAAATGATCCCCCTCGGTCGCTTAATCCAGATGGTTAACCAGAAAAAAGATCGCCTGCTCAACGAGTACCTCTCACCTATGGATATTACGTCCACCCAGTTCCGGGTGCTCTGTTCCATTCGTTGCGAAGTATGTATTACCCCCGTTGAGCTGAAAACCGTGCTTTCGGTCGACCCAGGCGCAATGACGCGCATGCTCGACCGTCTGGTCTGTAAAGGCTGGATTGAACGGTTACCCAACCCCAATGACAAGCGCGGCGTACTGGTGCAGTTGACATCAGACGGTGCGGCCCTTTGTGAGCAGTGTCATCAGGTTGTGGGTCAGAAATTGCACCAGGAATTAACAAAAAATCTGTCGGCGGATGAAGTGGTCACCCTTGAGCATTTACTCAAGAAAGTTCTGCCGTAATAAGAAGAGGTAAGATGATGTCCAGACGCAATAATGACGCCATCACTATCCATAGTATTTTGTCGTGGATTGAAGATAACCTGGAATCGCCCCTGTCGCTGGAAAAAGTGTCCGAGCGTTCTGGTTACTCCAAATGGCACCTGCAAAGAATGTTTAAAAAAGAGACCGGTCACTCGTTAGGCCAGTACATCCGCAGTCGCAAACTGACGGAAATCGCGCAAAAACTCAAGCAGAGCAATGAGCCGATTTTGTACCTGGCGGAGCGCTACGGTTTCGAATCGCAACAAACGCTGACGAGAACCTTTAAAAACTACTTCGACGTTCCGCCGCACAAATATCGCATGACCAATATACCGGGTGAATCCCGCTATCTGATGCCACTGAACAACTGCTGTTAATCGCCTGCAACAAGACGTATTGAGGAAATCATGAAACTATTCGCTGCCGCTGCCATTGTCCTGGTCGCCCTGGCCTCAAGCCAGAGCTATGCGGAGCAAACCACCACGCCGGTTCGCCACAATCACCGCGACGCGATGATTATGCCTTCCGAGCATAACGACTCTCCATTTGATTTCAATCACATGGCTGCCGGTAGCGACAAATCGGATGAGTTAGGCGTACCGTATTACAATTAACTGCACTACCCGAGCATTTAGCCCCGTTTACGGGGCTTTTTTTTTGATTCTGACGTTAGATGGCAATCAACAGCACCCGTTGCACCGCCGGTTTAATCCAGGCAATGATGCATACAATCAATAAACGTTTGCATCGCTGGGCTGACCGTCCTGCCTGCGTGATGGGCACATAGCGCGGTAATCGAGGCTGGCGTAGACGAAAAAGGCAGTTCCTGTAGCTCTCCAGACGCCAGTTCACGCGCTACGCTAAAGCGCGGCAGAAACGAAACGCCAAGATTACTGGCTACGCATTGCTTTATACTCTCAATGCTCCAGAGTTCAATCGTGTTTTCAAGGGTTATCTTTCTTTCACGGAGCGTAGATTCAAAAATTTGCCGGAACACGCACTGCGGCTCATTGATGATAAAGCTCAGCGGAATATGCTGTTCCCGCCGGGTAAAATCGACCGGCTCAAGCTGTGGAGAAGCAACAAGTACCAGCTCCTGCTGCCCGAAGTCCTCCATATGCAACGCATCATCCTTCCCGACGCGATAGAAAACCCCCAGATCCGTCTGGTCAGCCAACAACGAATCGCGGATGACATAGCAGTTAACCGATTGCAGAGACAGGCGTACCTTTGGCGCTCTGGCTCTGAAGAGTCGGAGCACTTCCGGCATTTTATAGGCCAGCAGCGTCTCGCCTACCATGACCCGCAGATCCCCGGCAATCTCCTGCTCAGCAGAAGAAATCTGCCGGATCCCGTCCAGGACACGAGTCAGTTCCCTCACGCGCGGCAAGAGTAGTTTTCCCGCCGGAGTCAGCGCCATTCGGCGCCCTACCTTTTCGAAAACCGGATATGCCAGCTCCTGCTCAAGCTGCTGGATCTGAAACGTCACGGTTGACTGAGTACAGCAGAGTTTACGTGCGGCCTGAGCAAAAGACCCCTCCTCGACAACCGTTTTAAAGGTAATGAAGCGACGCAGATCCATAAGGCCCTCTATATATCGAAACATTGAAACTTTGACATTCAAAACATTCGCTTTTTTGAATGTTTTAGGGCGGCTACTATGCGGCAGGAACAAGGAGAGCACAAGTGACACCAATGATTATCAGTGGTTTTTTAACCTATACACTCATTACCGCCTTAACCCCCGGGCCAAACAATATCCTGGCCCTGAGCTCCGTAAATCAGTACGGTCTGCGGCGAAGTCTTCGTGTTTTGCTGGGGATGAGCGCAGGCTTTCTGGTGCTGATGCTTGCCTGCGGCGCATTTACCTTCACCCTGATTAGCCTGCTTCCGTCGATGACTCGATGGCTTATCTGGATAGGGGCGGCGTATATACTCTGGCTTGCATGGCGTATTGCCACTAGTTCGACAACAGCATCAAACGGTAGCGGGCGCCCGCTGAGTTTTTGGGTCAGTTTCTGGCTTCAGTTTGCCAACGTTAAGATCATTCTTTACGGCATCACCGCCTTATCAGCATTCGTTTTGCCGTATACCCAGGATATTTTTTGGGTCATCGTAGTCAGTCTTCTCCTGGCGGTGATCGGTTGTCTGGGTAATCTTATCTGGGCGCTCGCCGGGCATCTGTTTCAGTCGCTGTTCCGCCGCCATGGCCGGGTCGTGAATCTGATACTGGCCCTGTTGCTGGTTTACTGCGCCGCCCGGATGTTTTTCTGAGACCGGCTTAACGGCAATGGTTTGCACCGGTGTGCGCATCCGCACCGGTTGACCCGGCCAAAAAGCGGGCTGAATTGCCGTTTGCAATACTCCCTGAGTCACAATTTGTTCCCGGATATCATATAATTCCTTATCCCTGTTCATCGTAGTCACTCTCGCGAAACGACAACACCGCTGATGTACATCTCAACCCGTTTCAAAATTGTTCTTCACCTGTGCGGATTTCTGGTTCTGCTTTACAGCCTGACCATGATTCCACCCATGCTGATTGCGCTGGTCGAAAAAGAGCGCAGCGTCTTTGCCTTTTTCTCTACTTTTGCGATTGCCTTTTCGGGCGGTTTGTTCTGCTGGCAGGCCACGCATCAGGAAAAGGTCAATCTCGAAACCCGCGATGGTTTTCTTATCATCGTCCTGTTCTGGCTGCTGTTTTCCGCGATCAGTGCGCTGCCACTGTGGTTGAATGACGAACTGCACCTCTCGCTTGCCGACGCGATGTTTGAAGGGATCTCGGGGATTACCACTACCGGAGCGTCAATCTTTCACAACGTCTCTTCGTTACCCGTTTCGATCCTCTATTACCGTGCCCAGCTCAACTTTGTTGGCGGTTTAGGCGTCATCGTTCTCGCCGTGGCGGTGCTACCGCTGCTGGGGATCGGGGGAATGAAACTGTATCAATCCGAGATGCCCGGTCCGTTTAAAGAGGAGCGTCTGACGCCGAGACTGGCGGATACCGCCAGAAGCCTGTGGTTTACCTATATGCTGCTGGGTGGCTGCTGTACTGTCGCTTTTCTGCTTGCCGGAATGCCCTTTTTTGATGCCCTGTGCCATGGGTTATCCACGGTATCACTCGGAGGATTTTCCACGCATACGGAAAGTATCGGCTACTACCAGAGCGATGCGATAGAACTGGTCGCCGGGGTATTCTCTCTGCTTTCAGCCGTTAACTTTACCCTCTATTTTGTGGCCATCGCACGTCGCAGCCTGAAGCCGTTTCGCCGCAGTACCGAGATGCATTTCTTTTTCCTGGTTGTGGCGCTGGTGGTCGCGGTGGTCACGTTTGAAGTCTGGCGCGCCGGGATGTACAGCCTGCCAAAATCGTTTGTCCACGCCTTTTTTCTCACCAGCTCGATGATCACCGACAACGGTCTGGCAACGGCGGATTATGCCTCCTGGCCGCCGGAAATCGTCGTGCTGTTGCTGTCAGCGAGCTTTTTCGGTGGCTGCGTGGGATCGACCTGCGGAGGGATTAAGGCGCTGCGCTTTCTGATCCTTCTGAAGCAGAGTCGCCATGAGGTGCATCAGTTAGCTCATCCGCGAGCGATCATGAGTATTCGGGTCGGAAGCGCTATCATCAACGACCGCGTGTTGCGCTCGGTGTGGAGCTTCTTCTTTCTCTATATCCTCACGACCTGCGTATTTGTCTGGCTGCTGAATTTGCAGGGCTACGATCTGCTGACGTCATTTGCATCGGTCGCCGCCTGTATCAATAACATGGGCCTCGGTTTTGGCGCGACCGCCGATGGTTTTGCTGGCCTGAACGATATGTCGAAATATCTGATGTGTATGGCGATGCTGCTGGGACGACTGGAAATCTATCCGGTGCTGATCCTGCTTTCACGCACGTTCTGGCGCAGCTGATAACTTAGATTTTCAGTGCAGCAAGGATTACGGCTTCCATTTTCTCGGGGGGGGTATACGGCGCAAAACGCTTGAGCGGTTTACCGTCGCGTCCGATCAGGAACTTAGTGAAGTTCCACTTGATCCGCCCACCCAGCACGCCGGGCAATTCGTCTTTCAGGTAACGGAATACCGGGTGCGTTGCGCCACCGTTGACCTCCACTTTGTCAAACATCGGGAAGCTCACACCGTAATTGATGTGACAGGTCTGGGCGATTTCATCAGCGCCACCGGGCTCCTGCTTGCCAAACTGGTTGCAGGGGAAACCAAGCACCACCAGCCCCTGAGCGGCGTACTTCTTGTAGAGTGTTTCAAGGCCTGCATATTGTGGAGTGAAGCCACAATGGCTGGCGGTGTTCACCACCAGAACCAGTTTACCCGCGTAGTCAGCCATAGAGATAAGCTGGCCACCCAGGCTGGTTGCCGTCAGTTGATAAAAAGAGGTCATATCGAAATCCTCAGAGTCAAACCCAGGCGGCGTCTCGCTGCGGTGGTGGCGCCAGGACACTCAGCCAAAAGAGAGATCTTACAGTATGATCAACACCTTGAAAACTTCACCCGTTTTTTTAAACCGTAAAAATGAAAAAGCCCCAGCAATAACGCACCGGGGCTTTTAAGACACATTCAAATTAATATTTAACATTAATCAACTTAGTTATTTAATACTACTGCTATGATGTACATGTTTTTACAGGATATATCGGCACTTCAGATGCTGCTGTCCTCCTGAAATCCTGTTAGATAAATTTCTATCCTGTTTATTTCATCGAGAATTATCTTTACGACATTTCTCAACAAGTACATCGCCCGCGCGATATATACTCTTTGATGCGTTGCCTTACTCTCTTCGCCGTCTTTTCGACACCGTATTTTCTACAGTTCGAAACGCGAAATGACTATCAACAACAAGGCCTTACATCATCGCGCCATCGTCCACATTATGCGATTGTCGAGATTGACTACGTGGCCTTAAAACCTCTTCACACGAGCCTAAACCTATCGCTCAGTGCTGAAGAACCCAAACAAAAAACATCGTGGCCTTTATCGCATCTCACTTACCTTAAGCAGGTAAGTCGCACCGGTTAATAAAACTCTGACTTAATTCCACACCGGTATAGGGTCAATTTACTCGTTATTAATCACCTGTCAACACTGTATTTTTTCACAGTGTTTTTAAGGTTATCCTTACGTCGGACAGAGCTGTTTAATAAGTCGACAAAAGGCCTGTTCAGCCTGATGACGCCGGCAATTTAATCCACCCGGATATAACACCGGGAATATCGGACATCCATGTCCAGATACGATGGCTTTTGCTTATCTCGACACCGCGCCTGCTCGCCGTATCCGCAGGCCGAAAACGTTGATATACAGCCCGCCCATAATCAGAACGGCACCCAGCAGTTGCAGTCCGTTTAGCGTTTCACCAAGCAACAACGCGGCGCTGGCCATTCCGACCACCGGCACCAACAGCGAGAGCGGCGCCACTCGCCAGGTTTCATAGCGTCCAAGCAGCGATCCCCAGATGCCGTATCCCACAATCGTGGCAACAAACGCCAGATACAGCAGCGATAACACGGTCAGCATATCAATATGCATCAGGCTCGCCGCCATTGTCTGCGGGCCGTCGATCAACCACGAGGCCAGCATAAACGGCAGCACGGGAATCAGCGCACTCCACACCACCAGCGACATAATTTTCGGCTTCTCGGCGCGGGACATTATCTTTTTATTAAAGATATTACCGCAGGCCCAGCTCAGCGCGGCCGCCAGGGTCAGCATAAATCCAAGGATCGGCACATGCTGGCCGCCAAGGCTGGCTTCCACCAGGACCAGTACACCAAAAATAGCCAGCGCAATCCCTGCCACCTGTTTTCCCTGTAGGCGTTCGCCGAAGGCAAAGACGCCGAGAATGATGGTGAAGAATGCCTGCGCCTGAAGCACCAGTGAGGCCAGACCGGCAGGCATCCCAAGACCAATGGCGCAAAATAAAAAGGCGAACTGACCAAAGCTGATGGTCAGGCCGTAGCCGAGCAGCAGTCGCAGCGGGATTTTTGGCCGGGGAACGAACAACAGCGCCGGAAAAGCCACCAGTAAAAAACGCAGTCCCGCCAGCATCAGCGGCGGCATCGAGTGCAGCCCCACCTTAATCACCACAAAATTCAGCCCCCAAACCACCACGACCAGCAGCGCCAGCAGTCCGTCTTTACGTGTCATACCCTGCCTCTGTTGTTATCTGTTGTTATCTGTTGTTGTGCGAATTTTTGTGAACAAAATCAAAGTAACCAAAAATACGGCCTGCGGATAGATCATTATTTTTAGCAGGCAGGTAAAGCACATCCTGACACCGGGTAGCGCTATACAAGCCCCTGAGAGCATGGTATTTGTGAGCAGTACAACATAAAAATAACATTTCATCAGGCAAAGAACATGATACCGACCATCAGGCGCTCAACCATAGCGCTGCTGGCGTCCTCGCTGTTGCTGACTATCGGCCGCGGCGCGACCCTGCCCTTTATGACTATCTTCCTCACCCGACAGTACCACCTTGAGGTGGATAAAATTGGCTATGCGCTTTCCATCGCCCTCACCGTCGGCGTCGTGTTTAGCCTGGGATTCGGCATTCTGGCCGATAAATTTGATAAAAAGCGCTATATGCTTGTCGCCGTGCTGGCCTTTATCTGCGGCTTTATCGCCATCCCGCTGGTCAATAGCGTAAGCCTGGTGGTGTTTTTCTTTGCCCTGATCAACTGCGCCTATTCCGTCTTCTCTACCGTGCTGAAGGCCTGGTTTGCCGATGTTCTCACGCCAGAAAAGAAAGCGCGGATCTTTTCCCTCAACTATACCTTCCTGAATATTGGCTGGACCGTCGGCCCGCCCATTGGCACGCTGCTGGTCATGCACAGTATTAACCTGCCTTTCTGGCTGGCGGCGGGCTGCGCTGCATTACCGCTGGTTTTTATTCAGCTGTTTGTTCAGCGTACCTCAGCGGCTTTTGCCGAGAATAACGCCACCCAGTGGTCGCCCTCGGTGCTGCTGCGCGACCGGGCGCTGATGTGGTTTACGCTCTCCGGCCTGCTGGCCTCGTTCGTTGGCGGTTCATTCGCCTCCTGTATTTCACAGTATGTGCTGGTGGTCGCCGATAGCGATTTTGCCGAAAAGGTGGTGGCGGTCGTGCTTCCGGTCAACGCCGCGGTGGTGGTGGTACTCCAGTACGCGGTTGGCCGTCGCCTGAGCGCCCGAAATATTCGGCCGTTAATGACCTTTGGTACGGGATGTTTCATCCTCGGGCTGGGTGGTTTTATTCTCGCCGACAACAGCCTGCTGCTGTGGGGCATAGCCGCCGCCGTGTTTACGCTTGGCGAAGTTATCTATGCGCCGGGAGAATATATGCTGATTGATAACATCGCCCCTGCAGGCATGAAGGCGAGCTATTTTTCCGCCCAGTCGCTGGGCTGGCTGGGTGCCGCCTTTAACCCGATGATGACCGGATCTATCCTCACCCATATGCCGCACTGGTCGCTGTTTGTCGTCCTGATGCTCGCTATTATCGTCGCGTGGCTGCTGATTTTGCGCGGAATGAAAGTTCGCCCGTGGCAGAATGGTTGTTCCACTGTCAGCGCATAAACTCAGGCGTCATGCGGCTGTCGGGTTAATGTCGTCCTGGTGTCGGGTACAGATCGTGGTGCCCGACAGTGCCCGGCACCACACTCCATCTCAGGTTATTACCCGGAGATAGACATCATGAACAGCAGTAATCAGGTTAAACAATTACGTCTGCAGCGCGCCTGGTCTCAGGAACAGCTGGCCGAACTTGCCGGCGTTAGCGTCCGGACAATTCAGCGTATAGAGAATGGCGACCGTCCGGGGCTGGAAACCCTGAGCGCCCTTGCCGCGGTCTTTGAAGTCAACGTTGCCGATATTAGCGGTGATTCCCCGGCGGGCCACGAGGAGTCTCTCGATCTGCGTATTGAAGAGGCAAAAGCGCGCGTGCATCAGGAAAGCCGTTTTTTCCGTTCATTGTCGACCGCCGTGGTCGTGTGCGTGTTGCTGGTCCTGATTAACCGGTTTACCAGTCCGGGCTACTATTGGTCAGCGTGGGTCGCCGGTATCTGGGGGGCATTGCTGCTGGTCAGAGGTCTGCGTCTGTTTGTTTTCGGCGGGTGGATCCGCAGCTGGCGCCAGACTCGGCTACAGCGGCTGTTGCGTAAATAACGACGGTGAACAAGCCTGCCGGCCCCCATGGGCCGACAGGATTAAATCGTCACCATATCGCGAACGCCTTCAACTTCCATCTCCGCCCCGCTCCCCTGCTGGATAATCGTTCCCCGCGACATCACCAAATACCGGTCCGCCAGCGCCGCGGCAAAGTCATAGTACTGCTCGACCAGCAGGATCGCCATATCACCGCGGTTCGCCAGCTGGCGGATCACTTCACCGATCTCTTTGATAACCGACGGCTGAATACCTTCCGTGGGCTCATCCAGAATCAGCAGCTGCGGCCGGCTGGCCAGCGCACGACCAATGGCCAATTGCTGCTGCTGGCCGCCGGAGAGATCGCCGCCACGCCGCTGCTTCATCGTTTTCAGTACCGGAAAGAGTTGGTAAATCTCCTCTGGAACCTGCCCGGCCTCTCTGGCCGGAAACCGGGAGAGGCCCATCAGCAGGTTCTCTTCGACCGTCAACCGGGGAAAAATTTCACGCCCCTGTGGCACATAGGCGATACCGGCCTGTACGCGCTGGTGGGGTTTACGTTGCGTAATGACCTTTTCCTGCCAGATGACCACGCCGCTGCGCGCCGGAAGCAGCCCCATCAGGCACTTCAGTAAGGTGGTTTTACCCACGCCGTTGCGTCCCAGCAGGCAGGTGATTTCACCCGGGCGGGCTTCGAAATCGACCCCGCGCAGAATATGGCTGCCGCCATAATATTGATGTAGCTGATTAACCTGTAGCATCGCTCTCCTTAACGCCCAAGATAGACTTCAATGACCTGTTCATTCGCCTGCACCTCACGCAGCGACCCCTCTGCCAGCACCTGTCCCTGATGCAATACCGTAACCCGATCGGCGATCGTTTCGACAAAGCCCATGTCGTGCTCAACCACCATCAGAGAATGTTGTCCGGCAAGGGTTCGAAACAGCTCGGCGGTATACTCGGTTTCCGCATCGGTCATTCCGGCGGCAGGCTCATCAAGCAGCAGCAGATGCGGCTCCTGGACCAGCAGCATACCGATCTCCAGAAACTGCTTTTGCCCGTGTGAAAGCAGGCCTGCCGGTCGGCCGTACTCGGCATCAAGACGCAGCAGGCGCAGAATGTCGCTAATACGGTCCTCCTGCTCGCCGTTCAGCCGCGCCCGTAAGCTGGCCCAGACCGACTTATCGCCTTTAAGAGCCAGTTCAAGATTTTCGGCGACGCTAAGTGCTTCAAACACCGTCGGTTTCTGAAACTTCCGCCCTATCCCCTGGCGAGCGATGGCTATCGGATCCAGTCCCAGGAGATCTATCGACTGGTCATAGCGCGCCCTGCCGCTCTGCGGCCGGGTTTTTCCGGTAATCACATCCATCAACGTTGTTTTCCCGGCGCCGTTTGGCCCGATAATGCAGCGCAGTTCGCCCACGCCAATCTGCAATGAGAGATTCGTCAGCGCCTGGAAGCCATCAAAATTGACGTTGATATTCTCCAGCTCAAGCACCGGGTCCGTCTGCTCGCGAAAACGGTCCGTGGGCTGCTGGCGGGTAAACAGGCCTTCATCCGGTTGCATTAGCGATCTCCTTTACGCAGCAGGCCAATGACCCCGCGCGGTAAAAACAGGGTCACAATAATAAAAATCAGGCCAAGGAAAAGCTGCCAGTATTCCGGCATGGTGACGGTAAACAGGCTTTTCGCTCCGTTCACCAACCCGGCACCCAGCACCGGTCCGATTAAGGTCCCACGCCCACCAAGCGCGACCCAGATAGCCGCTTCGATGGAGTTGGTCGGCGACATTTCGCTGGGGTTGATAATCCCCACCTGCGGCACGTACAGCGCCCCTGCCAGCCCGCACAGTACCGCCGAAAGCGTCCACACCAGCAGCTTGAACCCGCGCGGATCGTACCCACAGAACATCAGGCGATTTTCAGCATCACGCACCGCGGTCAGAATGCGGCCAAATTTGCTTTGCGCCAGCAGATACCCGACCCATAACGTCAGGAGCAGCAGTAAAACCGTGGCCATAAACAGCGCGGCCCGGGTTCCGGTCGCGGTAACGGAAAAGCCGAGGAGCGTGGTGAACCCGGTAAATCCGTTGTTGCCGCCAAATCCGGTTTCGTTACGGAAAAAGAGCAGCATACCGGCGTAGGTCAGCGCCTGGGTCATGATCGAGAAATAGACTCCTTTAATTTTTGAACGGAAAGCAAACCAGCCGAACACCAGCGCCAGCGCGCCCGGAACCAGCACCACCAGCAGCATCGCCCAGGCAAAATGTTGCGTTCCCCACCAGAACCACGGCAGTTCAGTCCATGACAGAAAAGACATAAACGCCGGTAAGCCGTCGCCCGCCGCCTGGCGCATCAGATACATGCCCATCGCATACCCACCGAGGGCAAAGAAGATACCGTGGCCCAAAGAGAGCATGCCGGCATAGCCCCAGACCAGATCCAGCGCAACGGCAACAATGGCATAGCAAAGAATTTTACCGGTCAGCGTCAGCAGCCAGGTTGAAACCGCCAGCGGGTGCGACTGCGGCAGCAGCGCCAGAAAAGGCATACTCAGCAGGCCCAGTACCAGCAGCACACCGAGCCACTGTAGCGGTCGCGGCGCTTTACGCGCCAGAGTCAATGTAACAGGTTGGCTCATCAGTCAATTACCCTCCCTTTAAGCGCAAACAGCCCCTGCGGACGTTTCTGGATAAACAGAATAATCAGCACCAGAATCAGGATCTTACCCAGCACCGCGCCCAACTGAGGTTCAAGGATTTTGTTGAAGATCCCCAGCCCGAAGGCCGCCACCACGCTCCCGGCCAGTTGGCCGACCCCGCCCAGCACCACCACGAGGAATGAATCAATGATATAGCCCTGGCCCAGCTCCGGCCCAACGTTGCCAAGCTGCGACAGCGCCACGCCGCCCAGCCCGGCGATGCCTGAACCAAGACCGAAAGCCAGCATATCCACCCGCCCGGTCGGTACGCCGCAGCAGGCAGCCATCGCCCGGTTCTGGGTCACCGCCCGCACGTTCATACCTAAGCGCGTTTTATTCAAAATGAGCCAGGTGAAGAACAGGACCAGCATGACAAAGCCAAGCACCGCCAGCCGGTTCCAGGGCAGGATGAGGTTTGGTAGTACCTGCAGGCCGCCGGAAAGCCAGGCCGGGTTTGCCACTTCCAGGTTCTGGGCGCCAAACAGCATGCGTACCAGTTGGATAAGCATCAGACTAATCCCCCAGGTGGCAAGCAGGGTCTCCAGCGGGCGACCATAAAGATGACGAATAATGGTACGTTCCAGCGCCATGCCGATACCGCCGGTTATCAAGAATGCTACCGGCAGCGCGATCAGCGGATAAAACGCCAGCCACTGCGGCGCCAGCTGGGACAACGCCTGCTGCACTAGCCAGCAGCTGTAGGCGCCGATCATCAACATCTCACCGTGCGCCATATTGATAACGCCCAGCAGTCCGTAGGTAATAGCCAGGCCCAGCGCCGCCAGCAGCAGCACAGATCCCAGAGACAGTCCCATAAACGCCTGCCCGAGAATGTCGCCGAGTAGCAGGCGCTGTTTTATCTGGCTCAGGCTGGTTGTCGCCGCATCGCGCACGCGGGCGTCGGGCTCATGCTGCACATCGGTATAGGGGATCAGTAACGCCTGAGTCTCCGGGTCGACGGAGTGGCCAAGTTGTTCAACGGCGGCCAGTCGTCGGGCGCTATCCGGACTGGCAAGCTGCAGGCGAGCCAGCGCAATTTCCAGCTGCGTTTTGATCTCGGCATCGGGTTCAATCGCCAGACGCTGTTGCAGCAGGCCGGCCATCTCCGGGGTGGCCTCCCGTTGTAGCGTTTTAACCGCCGCGGTCCTTTCCGTGACACTGTCACTAAAAAGCAGGTGCGTGGCTAGCGCTCCGGCCACCAGGTTACGCAAGCGATTCGTCAATCGAATGGGTTTCGTCGGCCCTTGTGGAGACTGCGCGGCCCCCAGCGCCAGTTGCTGGCTGAAGGCATGACCGCTACCGTCCACGACCAGCGTTTCCGCTTTCAACGCCCGCAGCAGCGGCAGGCGCTGCGCCTGAGGTACGGCGGCCCACTGCGTTAGCATTTGAGCCTGCTGGCTGCGGTTTGCCACGACGAAATCGTCAGCTTCCGCCGCCTGCGTTTGCCACGGGACGATCATCATCAGTAGTGCGAGGTAATAACCCAACGTGCGCCATGTGCTCATGTGTATCTCCTTGTGTCATCTCCCTGTTAACGCTAACCGGGATAGCGCGGGAATCGGGGACATCCCCGGTGGCGCTGGCGCTTACCTGGGCTACGGTCATGTAGCCCGGTAAGCGTTGACGTCACGCCCGGGAGAGAGGTGCTTAATTCGCGGCGGTTTTAATCGGGTGATCGGGTTTCTTATCGTTACCGGCGATCCATGGGCTCCACGGTTGAGCACGTACCGGTTTATCGGTCTGCCAGACGACGTTGAACTGGCCGTTACCTTCGATTTCGCCAATCATGACCGGCTTGTGCAGATGGTGATTGGTGGCATCCATTGTCAGAGTAAAGCCGGAGGGTGCGTTAAAGGTTTGCCCGGCCATCGCCGCCCGCACTTTATCGACATCGGTCGTCCCCGCTTTCGTCACCGCCTGGGCCCACATGTGCAGCCCAACCCAGGTGGCTTCCATGGGATCGTTGGTCACTACGGTGTCAGCGTTTGGCAGCTTGTGGGCTTTGGCATAGGCCCGGTAGTCCGCGACAAACTGTTTGTTGGTCGGGTTATCGACCGACTCAAAGTAGTTCCACGCCGCCAGATTCCCCACCAGCGGTTTAGTATCAATACCGCGCAGCTCCTCTTCACCCACCGAGAAGGCCACCACCGGCACGTCGGTCGCTTTCAACCCCTGGTTCGCCAGCTCTTTATAGAACGGGACGTTGGAGTCGCCGTTGATCGTGGAGACCACCGCAGTTTTGCCGCCGGCGGAGAACGTCTTAATGTTGGCCACGATGGTCTGGTAGTCGCTGTAGCCAAATGGGGTATAGACCTCTTCAATGTCCTTATCCTGAATTCCTTTTCCATGCAGGAATGCACGCAGAATTTTGTTGGTGGTACGCGGATAGACGTAATCCGTACCCAGCAGGAAGAAGCGCTTAGCCCCACCACCATCTTCACTCAGCAGGTATTCCACAGCCGGGATCGCCTGTTGATTAGGCGCCGCACCGGTATAAAAGACGTTTGGCGACATCTCTTCGCCTTCGTACTGCACCGGGTAGAACAGCAGGCCATTGAGCTCCTCAAAGACCGGCAGGACCGATTTGCGCGAGACCGAGGTCCAGCAGCCAAAAACCGCCGCCACTTTGTCCTGGGTCAGCAGCTGACGGGCTTTTTCCGCAAACAGCGGCCAGTTTGACGCCGGATCCACGACCACCGGCTCCAGCTTTTTCCCCAGCACGCCGCCTTTGGCGTTAATGTCATCGATGGCCATCAGCGCGACGTCTTTCAACGGCGTTTCGGAAATCGCCATCGTCCCCGAGAGCGAATGCATGATCCCGACTTTAATGGTGTCGGCGGCATATACCTGAAATGTGTAGCCCATGAGAACGGTAGAGGCGGAGAGTGCAAAAGCTTTTAATAATGTTCGACGCTGCATGATTCACTCCTGAAAATCGCAAAGATAAAAAATAAATGAACGACTAACCGGAAGTGATAAGGCAAAAATGGTGCCAGGTT
This sequence comes from Klebsiella sp. I138, assembly GCF_051131765.1. Classification (NCBI taxonomy): domain Bacteria; kingdom Pseudomonadati; phylum Pseudomonadota; class Gammaproteobacteria; order Enterobacterales; family Enterobacteriaceae; genus Klebsiella; species Klebsiella sp. I138. The sequence goes on along the minus strand of NZ_CP180447.1, from coordinate 1,282,869 downwards.
GTCTGGCGACGGGAAGGTGCGCAGTGGCGCAGAGGGAGAGAAACAGACGGGCAGCGTTGCCTCAAAACGGTGCAACGCTGCGCTATGAAGAACGGTTACCAGACCTGGGCGGCGATCCCGGTAACCAGGCGGACTTTATCCCACTGCTGGGATTCACTCAGGGCGTTCCCCTCTTCAGTTGAAGCGAAACCGCACTGCGGGCTGAGGCAAATCTGCTGTAGCGCGACATATTGCGCCGCCTCCTGCAAGCGGGCTTTCACCCCCTGCGGGTTTTCCAGCTCACCGTTTTTGGTGGTGATCAATCCCAGCACGACCTGCTGCTTGCCCGGGCGGATAAAGCGCAGCGGGGCAAAGTCACCGGAGCGGTCATTATCATATTCCAGGAAGAAAGCATCGATGTTAACGCCGCCAAACAGCACTTCGGCAACCGGCTCATAGCCGCCTTCTGAGATCCAGGTGGAGCGGAAGTTGCCGCGACAGACGTGCAGACCAATGGTTAAATCATCCGGCTTGCCTTCCAGGGCCTTATTCAGTACCCGGGCATATGTTTTTGCCAGCTCGTCAGGATCATCGCCGCGTTCGCGTACCTGCTGACGCTGTTCATCGGAGCACAGATAGGCCCAGACGGTATCGTCGAGCTGCAAATAGCGGCAGCCCGCATCATAAAACGCGCGGATCGCATCGCGCCAGGTTGTCGCCAGATCGTCAAAATAATCGGCAAGATCCGGGTACACGGTCGCATCGATATCTTTTCGCCCGCCGCGGAAATGAAGCACGCTCGGGCTCGGAATGGTCATTTTCGGCTGAGCATCGCCGCTGACGCTTTTCAGATAGCGAAAATCTTCCAGCATCGGGTGATCGCCGAAGGCCAGCTTACCAATCACGCGAACGCCGTGTGCTTTGGTCTGCACACCGTTGAACTGGATCCCTTTATCAGAATCGTAGCGTTCAACGCCTTGCAAACCATCGAAGAAATCGAAGTGCCACCACGCGCGACGAAATTCCCCGTCGGTTACCACATGCAGGCCGCAATCGCACTGCTGTTGAACCAACTGGCGGATGGCATCATTTTCGATCTGACGCAGCTGACGGGCATCGATGGCACCTTCAGCAAGCTGCTGGCGGGCGATTTTTATGGCATCCGGACGTAAAAAGCTGCCGACAATATCAGCGCGAAACGGGGTCTGTTGACGTTGCATGGTGTCTCCTTAGCGGCGAGCAGGATTAGTTGCCTACCGTGATAATTCATTATTTGAATTTTAGACTTCTGGATGGCTATATGTCCAGATACTGTCATGCAGCGTCGTCTGCGGCAAACGAGAATATTTCATCGGACGTGAAATAAATTCATTTAGCGGCCGGATACCGCGGTAAACCGGCCGCTCCCGTTTTACGACGCGAACGGTAGCCCCTCGTCCTGCCATCCGGTCAGGCCGCCGAGCATCATTTTGACCGGTCGTCCCAGTTCAGCCAGCTTCAGGGCAGCAATATCTGCACCATTACAGTGTGGGCCGGCGCAATAGACGACGAACAGCGTCTCTGCTGGCCATTCGCTCATTCGGGCGGCATCGATCTGGCGATGGGGTAAATGTAGCGCGCCCGGAAGATGTCGCCGGGAAAAGGCCTCCTCACTGCCCACAACGTGCAGCAGGACGAAATCACGATCTCCCTCGCGCATTGCGTTATGTACATCTGCGCAGTCGGTTTCAACGCTCAGCTTATGCCGGAACCAGGCGACGGCTTCGGCGGAGGCAGCAGGGGTAAAAGCGGTAACAACACTCATGGCGTATTCTCCTTGTCTGTGGTACCACTAATTTAATGAATCCGCCCACTTTCCCTCTGCTGGCAACCATGACAGAAAACGTTAAAATCCTGACAAACTCATCCGTGACACCGTCACAACACCGGGTCGTTGCGCTGGCCTACGATAGGCTGTGTACCTTTGAATTCGGTATTGCGGTGGAGATATTCGGCCTTCCCCGCCCGGAGATGGGCGAGTGCTGGTACCGGTTCGCGGTCGCCGCCGTCGATGACGGTGAGCTGCGGGCTACCGGCGGTATTCGGCTGGTGGCCGACGGTGGGATGGCTTTACTCCAGGACGCACAGACCATCGTTGTTCCCGGCTGGCGGGGGATCGATGCGCCGGTACCGGCTGCGCTGTGCGATGCCTTAGCTGCCGCGCATGCGCGAGGCTGCCGGATTATCTCTATCTGCTCGGGGGTCTTTGTCCTCGCCGCGGCCGGGTTGCTCAATGGCCGCAGAGCGACAACCCACTGGCGATATACCGAAACCCTACGCCAGCGCTTCCCGCAGATTGAGGTGGTCGCCGACGTGCTGTACGTCGGTACTGACGGCATCATGACCTCCGCGGGCAGCGCCGCCGGCATCGATTTATGTCTGCACCTTGTGCGGGAGGATTATGGTATTGATGCCGCCAATACGGTGGCCAGAAGACTGGTTGTCTCCCCGCACCGCGACGGCGCCCAGGCACAGCAGGTTGTCCGCCCTGTCGCCCAGGCACGGGAAAGCCAGCGCCTGGGGCTGGTGTTTGATTTTCTGCATCAGCATCTCGCCGCCAGCCATACCGTGGCATCGCTGGCGCAGCAGGCTGGCATGAGTCCCCGCACGTTTTTACGCCGCTTTCAGGCGGCGACCGGCAAGACCCCCGCGCGCTGGCTGCTGGACGAACGTTTGCAGCGCGCGCAGCAACATCTTACCCACAGCCGCATCAGCATCGATAAAATCGCCGAGCTCAGCGGTTTTACCGATGCCGGCACCCTGCGCTATCATTTTCGTCAGCAGTTTGCCATCAGTCCGTCCGCATACCGGAAGACGTTTTCTGCCGCCGCGGTTGTAAAATCATAACGGTCGGTCACAATGGTTTTCACGTTGCTGTCATGGTGCAAGGAGCCTGCCGGATGAAAAAAGAGTGTCGCGTTGTTTTATATAAAGAGGGAATTCTCGGAAGTCTGTTTTTTGGTGAAGCAAAAGCCGACCCGGAAAAGATGAGCCGTTTTCTCAATGAGTACACCCTGCAGGGCTGGGAAGTCAAAACGATGTCCGTAGAGCGCCGCCGAACCGGGCTGTTCTGGTCACGCGAGGCCTATCTGTTCGTCCTCGAACGCCCGCTCTGATCGCTCTGTGTAATATTTATTACCTGCTGAAAAAGTTACCCTGGTTAATTATCTGTTTAGATTGGCCAGGTTACTATTCATTCAACAACCGTATACCCCGTTCAATAAGGACTACTTAGCGCACACAATCACTGATGGAGGTTAATCATGCTGGGAAATATGCATGTATTTATGGCAGTACTGGGAACAATCCTGTTCTTTGGTTTTCTTGCCGCGTATCTAAGCCACAAATGGGATGACTGATGAACGACGATAATCCCCACCCTTAAACGCCCCTTGCTGCTTATGCATCAAGGGGCGTTCTGCTTTTGGCTTCCCGTCACGACGTTTCCTTCATCAAAAATAAAACCCTTATTGCATCGTTAAGCCCGTTTCCCCGGCAGCAATGTCGACCTTCAGAATAGCCTTACGAACTTTACATATCGCACAAATCGATCTGCGGCAGGATTAATCCTGGTTAATGTGTGATGCCACGAGAATTTCCGGACTCTCCATAAAATATTCACATTTATGCTTTTGAATTAGCACTCCCCCGTTCAGGAGTAATTATGAAAAAAATAATGTTCTTCGTTTTTGTGCTTTGCGGAGCGATATCGCTATCCGGATGTATTCCACCTCCGGGAGGTCACGGCGGAGGTCCCGGTGGCCCTGGTGGAGGCCATTATCATGGGCCTGACCTTCGTTAATGAATTAAGCTCCATGGCGATTGATACCATTAACAAAGCCACCCGCGGGTGGCTTATCCGACGTGTACATGACAAATACAACAATATCATTTTCTTCTTCTCCAGATACCGCCCGGCAATACCGAAAAATAAATTGCGGTCAAAATAATATCTGGATTTAAACCTCACCTTTATCTCATACGGTGTTTCATCTGGCTTGCAGATAATGCCGTCACCCACGCTAAACGGACGCCCCCCTTCGCCCTGACAGGATTTTAAAACATTTCAGACTGCTGATATGTCACACCGTATTTTTACGTTCCCTGGCTACTTAGTCGGCTAATCTGGATTATTTCTTCGTCGTATATCGCACTCCGTACCGGATAGCCAAATTCACACACCTGTGATATTCACAAGCCCATAATTGTAAGCAACACTTACAATCAGAAGAAATAATGAAGATGCTTCTTTATATTTACTACTACATTTTTTCATGCTGAAATGATTATCACTTACATTAAAACCGGCTCGTGCCCTGCTCCAAATACAGGTCCACCGTTCGCCTTACCCGCTCAACGCAAGCGAAAGACATTGCACAAAAAATAAAAATATCTTGTTTTAATATTCAGGGAAAAAGCTGAAATGAATCAAAATAAAAACGCTCAGCACCACAAGCGCCCGTTGGGGAAAATATGGCTTGCGGTTTGCAGTAGCGCATTAATTTCATCAACCAGCAGCTATGCTGCTGATGATGATAATACGATGACGGTGACTGCGAGCGAAAATGCGGACAGCGGCTATGCCAACCAGACCACCTCAGTCGCCAGTAAAACGCCAACGTCTAAACTGAATGAAGCACAGTCGATTAGCGTGGTGACCCAAAAGCAACTGGATGATTATCAACCCAGTAATCTGTCCGATGCACTGCGCTTTGTCAGCGGCGTCGCGCAAGCAAATACGCTGGGCCAGACGGAAGACGGTATCGTTCGCCGCGGGTTTGGCTCGAACTCCGACGGTTCAATTTTCCGCGACGGTATTCGCAGCAGTCAGGGGCTCAACCTTGACGCCACTACCGATCGCGTCGAAGTGTTGAAAGGTTCATCTTCACTGTTATACGGCGTTTTGAATCCCGGAGGCATGATTAATGTCGTCAGTAAGAAACCGCAATATGAATGGCACACGATTGTCGGCGGACACTACAACAGTACCGGAGGTGGTGCCGGTAGTATTGATATTACCGGGCCACTTGGCAACGGCTTTGCTTTCCGTCTGATTGCCGAAAAACAGGCGCAAAATTACTGGCGCGGATACGGCAACGATAAACATAATCTGCTCGCCCCGTCGCTACAGTGGTATGGAGAGAAAGCCAGTTTTAATATCAGCTATAGCAGTTATCAATATGATATTCCGTACGATCGCGGCACGGCTTTTATTAATGGCAAGCCGATTAATATCGGTTACAAAACCCGTCTGGATGATTATTCAAACCATGCATGGGGACGCAATCAGACATTTAACACGTACTGGGATTATCAGTTCAACAGCGTGTGGTCAACCCGCGTAACCGTAGGTTTGAACCAACGTAAGTACAGTAGCAATACTGTCACTACGACCGCCATCAATGCCACCAGCGGAGTGGTGACGCGGCGTCCCGATGCTTTTCGTGGGTTTAATCACAAAACAAAATATGTTTCGTGGGATGCCATGGGTACGCCGGAAATATTTGGCATGACGCATAATCTGGTCGTCGGCACCGATTACGAAATGAATCAAACCTATCGCGCTCACGCTTATAACGGGACAAAAAATACGGACTTCACGCTGAGTAACCCGGTTTATGGCCTGGAGACCGTTACCGACAGCAGCACAGAAAAAACCGCGGACAGTAATCTGCTCAACCGCCTTCACAGCCGCTCGGTCTATTTCAAAGATAACATTGATCTGACATCACGCTGGACCGCTGTGGCCGGTGCCCGTTATCAGCATTATGAACAGCGCGAATCAAAGGGTAACCCTGCCACGCTGAGCTATAGTAGCGAAGGCAATAAATTTTTACCTCAAACCGGGCTCATCTATAAGCTGACGCCTGAGGTATCCTTATACGCCAGCATGAGTCAATCATTTACGCCATCCACCAATCCTGACGATAACGGCCACGTTGAAGCTCCGGAACAGGGCACAACCTATGAAATCGGCAGCAAATGGAAGATGATGCCCGCGCTCTTCGCCACGCTCGCACTTTATCGTATTGATGAACGCAATGTTGCCTTATCATTAAACGAAGGGACTTATGCGGTGGATAAAGCCCGCTCCAGCGGCGTTGAAGTGGAAATGAACGGAGAGATTTATCCTGGCTGGGATATTAGTGCGAATTACAGCTACGACCGCGCAGAAATTGTTAACGATAAGAATGACCCGAATAACAATGGTAACCGCCTGCAAAATGCGCCTCGCCATTCGGGAGCGTTATATTTAAGCCATAATGAGCAAATTAGCCTGTTACCAGGAAGTTTTCGTATCGGCGGCGGCGTTCGTTATGTTGGTACCCGCGCGGGCGATCCCGATAACAGCTTCACTCTCCCGGAGTATACCGTCGCAGACAGTTTTATTGGCTGGGATAATCAACTCATCGGTAAAAAAACGCATCTGCAGTTAAATATAAATAATCTGTTTAATAAGCACTATTATACCTCCAGCGGCGGTAACTTACGCGTAGCCGAAGGCGAAACGCGCAACCTGGTACTCAGTGCTAATATTGAGTTCTGAGGCTCACGATGGATTGTCTGATATCAGCGACAGTCTGCCCCTAAACTCAATCCACTGTCATTCACCCAACACAATACAGATCGACTGATAAAAAAAGAGCCAGCTAATATGAAACAGGTTTACACCAGAACCCTTAAGTGGCTAATAGCCGCGGGTATAATGTTAATAGCGTCGCAGGCCATCGCGGCGGAGAAGTTGCCCACCGTAAAACCAGTCATAGACTGTAGCCAGTTAACTTCCATTAACTTTAGTGACAAGACGGGCGAGAAAGTGTCGGTTAACTCTGCAAGCGCGCTAAAAACTGACAAAGGAATTTATTGCCAGATCAAAGCCACCATCGGTCCCTCGACTGGCGTTGAAATAGCCCTGCCACAACAACAGTGGACGCAGCGCTTCCTGCAAGTTGGATGTGGCGGACTATGCGGGCAAATCAACCTCACCCCGACCAATGCCGGCGGCTGTGCGCCAGCCACCCAGGGAGAATTTGTAGTCGCCGCGACCGATATGGGCCACAGCGGCAGCATGATGGATGCCAGCTGGGCGGAAGATCCCCAGAAACGTATCGATTTTGCTTATCGCGCCAATCACCTCACCGCGCTGCTGGCGAAGGCCGTGATTCAGGCTTACTACGGCCAGCCACAGAAATACGCTTATTTTATGGGATGTTCTGACGGTGGACGCGAGGCCCTCATGGAAGCCCAGCGCTTCCCGGAAGATTTTGATGGTATCAGTGCCGGAGCTCCGGCGGCCTTCTTCCAGTTCCAGAACTCATTTTTCCACGGCTGGAACGTTGCCGCTAATCTACGCGCGGATGGTTCAGCAATCCTGTTGCAGGATAGACTGCCCATTCTGCATCGTTCGGTACTGGCCCACTGCCCGACGCTTTCCGGCGTAAACGATGGCATACTGGCCAATCCGTATGCCTGCACCTTTTCGCCCGACTGGGTGACTACCTGTGCAGCAAGCCAGACCGATAAATCGAATTGTCTGACGGCAGAAGAAATCAGCGTCGCGGAGAAACTCTATCGCGGGGCCTATGACAGCGCCGGGAATCAGTTTGTGATTGCAGGTTTGCCTCTCGGTTCCGAACTACGCTGGCCAGTCCCGGCTACCGCCGATGGTCACTCAATGTCAGAGACGATGGTACTGCCTGCTCTGCAATCGGTATTGCTGCCAGGCGGGAAACACCACATCACCACCTTAAGAGACTTCCCGTTAAACAAGCAAAACTTTGCTGCTGTCGCGCAGTTGGCTCCGCTCTATAACGCAACCAACACCGATCTCAGCGGTTTTCTGCAACGAAACGGTAAGCTGATTATGTGGCATGGCCTTGCTGATGACTCCGTCAGTCCGGCGTTTTCCATCGCCTACTACCGTGGCGTGAAGGCCTATCTTGGTGAGAAATCCACTGACCAGTTTGTTCGTCTGTTCCTGCTACCGGGTGTCGGCCACTGTGGCGGTGGCGACGGCTTAGATCAGATAGACTTACTCTCACCGTTGATGAAATGGACCGAGCAGCATATTGCGCCAGAGGAACTCATTTCCGGTAAGGCGGCGACCGATCAGCTGGAAAAACCGGCAATGGCGCCACAAGAAAAATCGGCGGATGCGGATAGCGATGCGCAAGCTCATTTCCACGGCGCGCAGCGTGCAAGTACTCCGGTCGCTGCCGGGATGCCAACCTTAAAAATCACTCGTCCGGTGTTCCCTTACCCGTATATTGCGAAATACAGCGGTAAAGGATCGCCAGCTAACGCGGAGAATTTTATCCCGGTCAAATCGGCGGCGTTTGCCAACCTCAGCGTTGGGAAACCGGCCAGCGAATATATCGGCCCGAATAATCAGAAAAATTATGTCGTCGACAACGGTAAGCTGGAGGTTCAGCAATAGTTGCTGCCACCGACTGGCCGACAGCGATGCCGTCAAACGAGGGATAGCTTAAAACTGATATAAGCCCCACTTTCTGGGGCTTTTTCATTGCCTGGAAACAAGACCGGACACCGCAACATACGGACAGTCCCGGTTTTGAACCGACGGCTGAAATCGCTGGCTTAGCGTCAGTCGGCTGCATGTATAAACCGGGTGTCAGCGGCATCGTTGAGATGACCGTACCTGGTTTCGTAGTATATTGGGAGAATCTTCCCACTCTTCAGGTGTCCGTCATGTCCTATTCCATCGGAGAATTTGCCCGGATTTGCGGGATCAACCCGACCACGCTGCGCGCCTGGCAACGGCGATATGGCCTGCTCAAACCCCTGCGTTCGGAGGGTGGCCATCGTCTGTACAGTGACGATGATGTTCAGCAGGCGCTCAAAATTCTCGACTGGGTAAAAAAAGGCGTTCCCGTCGGTCAGGTGAAACCCCTGCTGGTTCACCCTGGCGCACAGCATACTGACAACTGGTTAACCCTGCAGGATAGCCTGCTGCAACGATTGAAAGAGGGAAAACTCGACGCCCTGCGCCAGCTGATCTACGATTCAGGGCGCGAGGCCCCTCGCCCTGAGCTGGTCACGGAAGTGCTGCGCCCGTTACGCAGTAAGCTGTCCGCCCAGACGCCGACGATGATGACCCTGCGCGAAATGCTCGACGGCGTCATTATCGCCTACACCTCGTTTTGTCTCGAAGGCGACAAAAAAGCGCCGGGAGATAACTATCTGATAACCGGCTGGCATCTCTCCGATCCCTGTGAAATCTGGCTGGAAGCCCTCAAACGCACCGGTCAGGGTCAGCGCATCGACGTACTTCCCGTCCCGCCGGTGGCCCTGGCCCCCGAGATTTTACCGGAACGAAACTGGCTGCTGGTGACCTCAGGCAAGCTCACCGCCGCCCGCAAAAAGCAGATCGAATGCTGGCGGCAGCAGGTTAACTTCCTCGATGTGATCTCTCTGTCATCCGGGCTGACCGCCGTGAACAATCCCCCCGAAACGCGTCCATGATGGGCTTCCCCTGGTTTTTCCGCACATCATAAGCGGCAAAGCATGGGGAAAATAAACGCCATTAATACATGGGATTACATAACCAGTACCAAATACCCTCGCCAATACTTGGACAAACATAATTTATTGTGTAAGTTTTAAGTGTAAGAACGGGTGGCACAAAGCGGTGCCTGACCGCAGGCCGGGCATACACCGTCATCCGGTTCTTCATACGACGAACGCAATAAGAGGATGGCGCCATGAACACGCAACCCACGATCGGCATCAGCGGATGCTTAACCGGCTCAGCCATTCGGTTTGACGGCGGGCATAAGCGGATGGGTTTTGTCATGGATGAACTGGCTGATTGGGTGGCCTTTAAACCGGTCTGCCCGGAAATGGCCATCGGCCTGCCTGTCCCCCGCCCGGCTCTTCGCCTCGTGCAGACTGGCGAAGGGAATATTCGAATGCACTTTAGCCAGACGCCCCACGCCGATGTGACGGAGAAAATGGATGAGTTTATCCGGTCGTATCTCCCCCGCGTGGGCGATCTGTCCGGGTTTGTTGTCTGCGCTAAATCACCCAGCTGCGGCATGGAACGCGTGCGGTTGTATGATGAAAACGGCAACCGCGGGCGCAAAGAGGGAATCGGCCTGTTCACGCAAAAACTGATGGAGCACTACCCGTGGTTGCCCGTAGAAGAAGATGGCCGCCTGCACGACCCGGCGCTACGGGAAAACTTTGTCGAGCGCGTCTTCGCCCTTCACCAGCTGAATGCCCTGCAGGCACAAGGCCTTAGCCGCCGTGCACTGCTGGATTTTCATAGCCAGTACAAACTGCAGCTGCTGGCACACCACCAGGCGGGGTATCGTGAAATAGGGCCGTTCGTTGCCTCACTTCACGAGTGGGAAGACCTGGATGCCTTCTTTGCGGCTTACCGCAATAAGCTGATGGCGATTCTGAAGCAACCTGCCTCGCGGAAAAACCACACCAATGTGTTGATGCATATCCAGGGTTATTTTCGCAACCGGCTAAATAGCCGCCAGCGCGGTGAACTTCGCGAGGTGATCCTCAACTATCGCGCCGGTTTGCTGCCGATACTGGCGCCGATCACGTTGCTGAAGCACTATCTGGCTGAATACCCGGATCGCTACCTGCTGACGCAAAACTACTTTAACCCCTATCCGTCGAATTTAGGTCTGCGTCTGGGGCTACTCTGATAACACAGCAATAAGGCCCGCCGAGGCGGGCCTGTTTATCACCGGTATTGAGATTATCGGAACGGTGAATTCAGCGGGACTTCGGCATCAGGTTCATGGGTGATGCGATTTCGAAGATCGCGACGGATCATTTCTATCGCCCAGAACCAGAATATATGCCCGACCAGTTCCGAAATATATTCATCTGCAGGAATATTAAACAGTGAGGGCGTCAGATCTAATAACGGGAAAGAGATCCAGTGAACGGCGATAGTGGCGACGATACCCGCCCATGCCCCCTGCCATAATTTCACTTTAGGAAAGACTTCTGCTACCAGGCAATAACCAATGGCGAACACCAGCGAGAAGATAATATGCGTCACCATCACCGGATTGATAATGTGTTCTGAGAAGGTATACACCGTGTGCGTAGGATCAATACCAAGGTAATCACGTAAAAAAAGATAAGGTGGGTTAAATTCATCCCTGCCGCCAGAGAATGTGCGAGGAGGTAAGGGAACTTCAGCCCCCCACTTCACGAATGCCGACATAATACCCGCAATAACCCCCACAAATAATGCCACACCATAACGGCGGCGCCCGGGTTCCGTTTGTACAAAGAAATCCTTGATAGCCATCTATTACCACCTAAATATTACAAGAGTGAATACATTAGCTATGTTTAATAGTACTCATAACGTGGCATATTGATCGCGATCACACTTTTGTTTATGAGAACAGTTTTTATTCGTATTTCATTATCGGCAATGGTCATCCCCGGCTCAGCGATGCCACCCTCACCACAGCATAAGAACCCACCAGATTAACGTCATTTAGCGCCAGAATGGCGACAAATAAGCGCTAATTTTCGTTATGTGGGTCATGTAATGTAGCGCGTAGCAGCCCGTTCGGCCCCAGCCATATCTCCTGCTTTGGCTGTCGCTATCTCCGGATTGCCTCTCGCCAGAGGATTATCCCGCCAGCCGAAATCATGCCAACAGCAAAGAGATATTGAACGATCGAGGGGTTTGCAGGGCGGAGGCAACATTAACGTTACAGGGCGTGTTTGAGTCTAAAGTGGATGGTTTTGGTTATTCCCTTATAGGGCTTATGGGTTTCAAAACGCCATTTTGCCACGGCGGCAATGACGGCATCATCGAACAGATGCTGTGGTTCTGACGTTAATATCCATAGTTTTTCAACCTTCCCGTCGGCACCCACATCAAAACGGATCTTCACTTCCCCCTCGAGACGATTGCTCTGGGCATAATAGGGGTAATTGGGTTGGGAATAGACAAGCTGTTCAGGTTCAACGCCCTTCACCTGAGGGGTACAGGCTGATATCAGGCAGCAGCCGGCAAAAAGAAGCGCATATTTTATTTTCATCATCACCCTCCATATTGATAATAATTCTCAATATTATCATGGACGGCTGGTTTTAGGATGACTTTCAAATATTTTATGAGAATTTTTAACGCGTTGCCGAGAAATGGCATGAACAGAGACCGCGTACGTCTGTCCGCAGGCGGTCTTACGGCGTTACACGGATTTGTCGACGTTGGTATTTGAACCGGACGTCAGGATGCGAACCTTATCCCCTTTATTGAAAATAAGTCGACCATCATAGGGTTGGGTCACCTGGATTACCTGACCGGACTGCGTTTTGATCAACAGCTGGATCTCCTGGGCGGCCTGACGCTGCGCTTGCCGATGGTGCGATGCGCTGGCACCGGCCGCGGCGCCCACTGCCGTCATCGCCGTTTGCCCATGTCCGTTACCAAACTGATGGCCAATAGCGCCGCCTACTGCGCCAGCGGCAAGCGTACGCAGCGGCTGGGTATGGGTCTGGCTACTGAGGATTTGGCTTTGCTGTACAACGCCATAATCCACCATGGTTTTAGTGCCAGCAAAGCTGGGCTGGCAGGTAAAGGCGAGAAAGCCGAGAGCAATGAATGCGAATCTCTTCATAATGGCTCATTTTTCCGTTCTGTCGCTAACAATGCGAACCTGCAAAAAGAGAATCCCGCCATTGCTGGCGGGTTCGTCATTAATTCAGTGCTTCCTGAAGATCTTTTTTAACCTGAGTACGCTGTTCCGGAGTCAGCACCTGGTTGACGCCAAAATAGTATTTCACGCGGTAGTAACGGACCTGCTGATCCAGCTGTCCAAACGCGGCCAGCTGCTGTTTCACTTTTGCTTCATCCCACTTGCCGGAATGGATCACATCAAGCAGCGCGCCATCTTTGAAACCTTCAATTTTGATATTATTGACATTAGTTTCAAATTCCTGATGCAGGGTTTTAATTTTGGTTACCTGATCGTTGCTCAGCTTAAGGTGCTGCACCACCGGGTCCTGAGAGACCGGCGGTACGTCGTTGGCGGTAGTCGCAGCCTGGGCAGCGATGGAGAAACCCGCGGTCATGGCAACGGCGAGCAGGGTGTTGCGGAACAGTTTATTCACAATCAATTATCCTTAATGTACAGAAGAAGAGCCGCGATTATTGCTCTCAAATTGAAACCCATCTGTAACAAAGGGTTAAATTTAAATTTGGACAAATATTCGTGAGTCATCGCGTCCTGATTCCCGTCAGAGGAGCGGTAGACAGGCACTCCCCTTATCAGCATTTTATGCTGATTTCAAAACTATAACTCCCGAGATCCTCGTCACCACCACCCTAAAAAACAGTCGCTTTATTCTTTTATATGATTAATTAATGCGCAGGTTGCAGAATTAAATAAAATAACGGTACACAAGGCTGAATCACAGGTAAAAAAAAACCGCCAGATAGCTGGCGGTGAATAAATGCTTGCATGGATAGATTGTGTTTTGCATTTTACGTAGAGGCGATGTCCATCTCCCTCTACGCCTGTTCATACGCTAGCACATCCACCTTCAATGAAGGTTAAACCGAAACGGCTTAGAGTTTATCCACCAGCGCCTTGAGCTGTGCAATCAGCGGTTCGCGGGGTTCTCCCCCCTCACGCGGCCAGGTCGACTGCCGGACGATCAGCCGGGTAGGTAACAGTTCGCGGATCGGCACCTGTGGCGCCGCCATCTGCTGTGCCAGCAGCTCCACCGCCCTTTTACCCAGCAGATCGAAATTCTGCGCCACGGTGGTCAACGGTGGCTGGAAGTACAGGCTGTCTGCCGTATCGTCATAGCCGGTGACCGAGACGGCGCTGCTTGCGCTACGATTGAGCTGGGCCAGCGCGCTGAGCACCCCCAATGCCATCTGGTCATTGGCCACCACGATGGCGCTGATCCGCGGCTGCCGGTGGAAGAGATCAAAGGTTTTCTGCCAGCCGCTGGCGGCGCTCCAGTCGCCGAACACCGTCGTTGCCTGGCTCACCCCGAGGCGATGCAATGCTTCCCGCCAGCTGCCAAGGCGCATCCGTGCGGAGACTGAGCTTTCAGGGCCAGCCAGCAGTCCAAATTCCCGATGGCCAAGCTCCCACAGATGCAGCACGCAGGCTCCGCAGCCGTCGCGATGATCAAAGCGCACGCAGGACACCTCTGTTTCCGGCGAAACATCAAGAAACAAACAGGCGATATCCGGATTCTCCTTAACCAGGCGTTCAGCGATGCTGCTCTCCAGCGGCAGGCTGACAATCGCACCGCGGATATGCTGAGCGCGAAACTCGTCCAGACGGGTCTGCAACGAAGCGTAATCGGTGCGTTCCGGCATCGCGATAGAGACCTCCAGCTGATGGACACCGGCATGGCTTTTTACCGCCGATGCTATCTGGGATGGTGCATGCAGCGTGAGCGACGCCGTAATCAGTCCGATTGAGGGCGCCGCCTTCCCCGCCAGCAGCTGCGCCGAACGGTTGGGAACATAATGTAGCGCCTGCATCGCGCGAATCACTTTCTCGCGTGTCCGCGCGGACACGACATCGGGCCGATTAAGCACCCGGGAGACCGTTTGCTGCGATACCCCGGCCTCGTGTGCCACATCGTCTAAGGTTGCCGAACGCCGCTGCATAATGGCCTCCTGTCAGCGTAAAAAATCGTACATTTTTATTAAATGTCGTCCGCTAACATTCTATGTCTTATTAACGACAAAAATCAGCTCCGTTTCCAGAGTTTCGTGATCGCGGGTCGGTTTCATTTTCGCCAATATTGCGGCATGAAGAAAAATATCTGATAACGACATCATTCTTGTCTAGCGAATGACATTTCTCTCACTTATCCGTCGGGTATGCGTATGCAACAACATGACTCAAGCGCGATTCAATCGTTGACGTTTCACAACGTACTGGCCCGTGAAGACTGGCAAAATCAGACCATTACTCACGTTAACCGCTTAGCGGCCCACCCTACGTTTGCCAGTTGGCGCACGATAGACGAAGCGCGGAATAACCGCCCCTCCAGCCGTCGTCGCCTGCTCGACGGACAGTGGCAGTTTTCTTATGCCCGCAGCCCGTTTGCTGTCGATGCCCGCTGGATCGAGCGCGATCCTGAAGACAGTCGCGGCACGCCGGTCCCCTCTAACTGGCAGATGGAGGGCTACGATGCGCCAATCTACACCAACGTCCGCTATCCCATCGACACCACGCCGCCGCGGGTCCCGGAAGAGAATCCGACCGGCTGCTACTCCCTGAATGTCACGCTCGAGCAAAATTGGCTGGCCGACGGCCTGACGCAGATTATTTTTGACGGCGTTAACTCGGCATTTCATCTGTGGTGCAACGGCACGTGGGTCGGTTACTCCCAGGATAGCCGTCTGCCTGCCGCCTTCGACCTGACGCCCTTCCTGCAGGTAGGTGAAAACCGTCTGTGTGTCATGGTCATGCGCTGGAGCGCGGGCACCTGGCTTGAAGATCAGGACATGTGGCGGATGAGCGGGATTTTCCGCTCGGTATGGTTGCTGAATAAACCGGTGCAGCACCTCAGCGACGTGCAGATCTCCCCGCAGCTGGATGCGCTGTATCGCGACGGCGAACTGCAGGTCGACCTGTCTATCGCCACTCCTGACGGTCAGCTTACCGATCTGGTGGCTGAAGTCAGCCTGTGGGACGGCGAACGCCTGGTTGCCAGCCAGCGTCAGCGCCCCGGCTCGGCGGCCGTTGATGAACGCGGTAATTATGCCGAACGGGCAACGCTTTTCCTGCCGGTAGAACGGCCGTTACCATGGAGTGCGGAAACGCCCCACTGCTATCGCACCGTGGTCGCCCTATGGCGCGGGGAAGAGCTGATTGAAGCCGAAGCCTGGGACATTGGCTTTCGCCGGGTGGAAATCAACAACGGCCTGCTGTTGCTCAACGGCAAACCGCTGCTGATCCGCGGGGTGAACCGTCATGAGCATCACCCTCAGCGCGGTCAGGTCGTGACCGAAGAGGATATGTTGCAGGATATTCTGCTGATGAAGCAGAATAACTTTAACGCCGTGCGCTGTTCACATTACCCGAATGCCGAGCGCTGGTATGAGTTGTGTAACCACTACGGCCTGTACGTCGTCGATGAAGCAAACATCGAAACCCACGGCATGGTGCCAATGAACCGCCTGTCCGACGATCCGGCGTGGCTCCCGGCGTACAGCGCTCGCGTCACCCGAATGCTGCAAAGTCACCGCAACCATCCGTCGATTATTATCTGGTCGCTGGGGAACGAGTCCGGCTGCGGCGCCAACCATGAAGCAATGTATCACTGGCTGAAGCGCCAGGACCCTACGCGCCCGGTTCAGTACGAAGGCGGCGGCGCCGACAGCTCCGCGACTGATATTATCTGCCCGATGTACGCCCGCGTAGAGCGTGACCAGCTCATTCCGGCCGTGCCTAAATGGGGGATTAAAAAGTGGATCGGCCTGCCCGGTGAACAGCGCCCGCTGATCCTCTGCGAATACGCCCATGCGATGGGGAACAGCCTCGGTAATTTTGCTGATTACTGGCAGGCCTTTCGCGAATACCCGCGCCTGCAGGGCGGGTTTATCTGGGACTGGGCGGATCAGGCGATTGAGAAAACCTTCGATGACGGCAGTGTCGGCTGGGCCTACGGCGGGGATTTTGGCGATAAGCCCAACGATCGTCAGTTCTGCATGAACGGGCTGGTGTTCCCGGATCGTCGCCCTCATCCTTCGTTGATTGAAGCGAAGCATGCTCAGCAATATTTCCAGTTCAGCCTGCTGACGCAGTCCCCGCTGCGGATCGGCGTCGAGAGCGAATACCTGTTCCGCGCGACCGATAATGAAGTGCTGAACTGGCAGGTACAAGCCGCCGGTGAAACCGTTGCCAGCGGCAGCCATACGCTGAACCTCGCGCCGCAGGGCCACGGTGAGCTGGCCTTGTGCGATAGCCTGGCGCTGCCGGCTGGTGCGCAGGACATCTGGCTGACGCTGGAAGTTATTCAGCCGCAGGCGACAGCCTGGTCTGCCGCCGGGCACCGCGTGGCCTGGGCGCAGTTCCCTCTCACCGCCCCGCTGGTCGTGCCCGCGCCCGCAGTGGTCGGCCAGGCTCCGGAGCTGAGCGTCGAAGATAAGATCTTCACCATCAGCCAGGGATCCCAGCAATGGATTATCGATCGTCAGAGCGGCCTGTTAAGCCACTGGCGAGCTGAGGGCGCAGAGCAGCTGCTGTCTGCGCTGCGCGACCAGTTCGTTCGCGCCCCGCTGGACAATGATATCGGCGTCAGCGAAACGGATCGTATCGACCCCAACGCCTGGGTTGAACGCTGGAAAAGCGCCGGGCTCTATGCGCTCGAAGCGCGCTGCGTCCACTGTGAAGCCCAGCGTCTGGCACATGAAACGATCGTCGACAGCCGCTGGCACTATCTGCGCGGCGATGAGGTGGTCATCGTTAGCCAGTGGCGGATGACCTTTGACAGCGAAGGTCGTCTGCATCTGGCGGTGAGCGGCGAACGCGCCAGCACCCTGCCGCCGCTGCCGCGTGTGGGCCTGCGCTTCCAGGTCGCCGATCAGCAGGCCCCGGTCTCCTGGCTCGGCTACGGGCCGCATGAAAACTATCCTGACCGCAGGAGCAGCGCCTGTTTTTCCCGCTGGCAGCTTCCGCTGACAGAGATGAGCACGCCGTATATTTTCCCAACCGAAAACGGCCTGCGCTGCGACACCAAAGTGCTGGACTGGGGACGCTGGCACGTAGCAGGCAACGCGTTCCACTTCTCGGTTCAGCCCTACGGCACCGGGCAACTGACGGAAACCGATCACTGGCATCGGATGACGCCGGAAAACGGCGTCTGGATAACACTCGACGGCCAGCACATGGGCGTCGGCGGCGATGACTCCTGGACACCCAGCGTGCTGCCGCAGTGGCTGCTTCTCGGGACGCAATGGCAGTACCAGCTTTCTCTGTCTTTACGCTAAACCACCAACGGGGGGCTCCTGCCCCCCATAAAAACGGCTATACCCGCATATTCGGGATGCACCGCGGCGGAAAATAGCTAAGCCCTGTTCGGGGCGAAGCGCACGGACGAGTCGCATCACAAAGGGAACCGCGCGCCGCCAGAATCAGGCAGCTGGAATGATGACGAGTATAATAACAATGGAACATCTCTATGAAATTCTCTGAACTGGCGCCACGCGAACGGCATAATTTTATTTATTTCCTGCTGTTCTTTTTCTTTTACTACTTCATTATGTCGGCCTATTTTCCATTTTTCCCGGTGTGGCTGGCGGACGTCAACCATTTGACCAAAACGGAAACCGGGATTGTCTTCTCCGCTATTTCACTGTTCGCTATTATTTGCCAGCCAATATTTGGCCTGATTTCCGATAAGCTGGGGCTGCGCAAACATTTGCTGTGGACCATCACCATCTTATTAATTCTGTTTGCTCCGTTCTTTATTTTTGTTTTATCACCGCTGCTGCAGATGAATATTATCGTCGGTGCGCTGGTGGGCGGACTCTATCTGGGGATCGTCTTCTCCAGCGGCTCCGGAGCGGTTGAGGCCTACATCGAACGCGTCAGCCGCGCCAACCGGTTCGAATATGGCAAGGTCCGCGTGGCCGGCTGTATCGGCTGGGCGCTCTGCGCCTCGATAACCGGCATCTTATTCGGCATCGACCCAAATATCACCTTCTGGATTGCTTCCGGCTTTGCGCTGGTGCTCGGAGTGCTGCTGTGGTTCTCCCGTCCGGAAAGCAGCAACAGTGCCCAGGTGATGGATGCTTTAGGCGCTAACCGGCAGGCATTTTCTTTGCGCGTCGCAGCGGAACTGTTGCGCATGCCGCGGTTCTGGGGATTTATTATCTATGTCGTCGGCGTCGCCAGCGTTTACGACGTATTCGACCAGCAGTTTGCCAATTTCTTTAAAGGCTTTTTTGCCGACCCGCAGCGCGGAACCGAAGTCTTTGGCTTTGTCACCACCGGCGGCGAATTGCTGAATGCGCTGATCATGTTCTGCGCTCCGGCTATCGTTAACCGTATCGGGGCGAAAAATGCGCTGCTGACCGCCGGGATTATTATGTCCGTACGCATTCTCGGTTCTTCATTTGCCACTACGGCGGTCGAAGTGGTGATATTAAAAATGCTGCATATGTTTGAAGTCCCGTTCCTGCTGGTCGGCACCTTCAAATATATTTCCTCGGCGTTTAACCCAAAATTGTCCGCCACCCTGTTCCTGATTGGGTTCAACTTATCGAAGCAGCTCTCTGGGGTCGTGCTCTCGGCATGGGTTGGACGAATGTATGATACCGTTGGCTTTCACCAGGCGTATCTGATTCTGGGGTCGATTACGCTGAGCTTTACGATTATCTCGCTGTTCACTTTGAAAGGCAGTAAAACGCTGCTGCCCACCGCCGGTTATAACAACGCCGCGTAAGGCGTTAATCAGCGGCCCGTTGCTCCGGACGGGCCGTTACTATCCCCCTGCCGCTGCGGTTTTGATCCGCGTCTCGCCGTCGCAATTTTCCAGCGCATATATCCGGCTGTCAGCCAGCGAGGAAATCAGCGCCGCCAGCTCGGCGGAATGGCTGGTCAGCCAGATTTGGCTATAGCGGGATGCCTCAACAATCAGCCGGGCCAACGCCGGGAACATCTGTCGATGCAGGCTGTTTTCCGGTTCGTTAATGGCCAGAAATGCCGGCGGGCGCGGGCTTAACAGCGCGACGGCCAGACATAAAAATCGCAGCGTGCCGTCCGACATTTCTGCCGCCAGCAGCGGACGAAATACCCCGTTGCGCCGCATTTTGATTGAGAAGCGCGAGTTTTCGTTTTCACAAAAGAACGCGCACTCCGGAAAGGCGGTGGCAAGGATCTCGTGCAGCAGTTCTTCCGCGCCGATTTCAACAATGGTCTGAAAAGCAGCGGCAAGGTTGTGCCCGTCGCTGTCCAGCACCGGCGAGCGGTAACCTACCGTCGGGTGTCGGAGCGCCGAGTGTCTGTTGATATTAAATTCGTGATAGAAACGCCACTGGCGCATCGTTTCTCTGACCCGGGAAATCTCCGGGAAGCGGTGCGGTTCGCCCAGTTGACCAAAAATAGATTCGTTTTCATAAATCGTGTCAGTGAAGGTATTTTTCTCTCCGCTGACATCAAGTAAAAAGGCGGCCTGATTCTTACGCTGCAATACCCTGGCGGACGGACGCCGGGAAAATCCCGCCAGCCAGATAGATTCCTCTTTCACAATCCGATCAAGCATAAACTGGGTGGGATAAGGCAGTTTTTCCGGGAAACCAACCTGTAACTCGTAGTCGAATTCTGTTGTCAGGCAGGAAATTTGCAGCCGACGCGGGTGGCGGGCCGTTGGCGCACTTCGCCCTGACCACATGATATTTTCCAGGCCCCCTTCATCGCTGATATAGTTTGAGAATTTTCCGTCAGCGCAGGCCGTTAGCAGATGAATAGCTTTGTAGATGTTGGACTTACCGCAGCCATTCGGCCCAAATACAATATTGAGCGCGCCCAGTTCCAGCTCGATATCCCTGACCGACCTGAAATTTTGTATGCGGATCTGCTGAATCATGGTGCTCCCGGTAAAAATAACAACGCGGCCAGGCCGGACGGAGAATCATTCGCCCGGCGCAGACGCCCTCAGCAAAGAGACTTTTTCATACCTCGGGTCAGCGCGACTCTTTTGAGTTTGTCGGCATCGTCATGGGTTTCGCTAAACACGCCGAAAAAGTAGCGCTCATCATCGATCGTTTGCGAAACAATCCGATAGCTCAGCGGCATGCCGGATTTCGCGCCGTACTGCGCAGCGGTGACGGACAATTCCGTCGCGGAACCGGCGACGCTGACCAGCAGGCCATCCGCCTTTCCCCCCACCAGCATGACCTTAATTAGCGGGTCCACCATGTTCCTCCCGGATGGATCAATGGTTAATTTATTATTGCCGACGGCGTAAAACATTTACACAACCTTCAGTACATTCTTATAGTTCATACCAGCCCGAATGAAAAAAACTCTTTCTTATGCTGAGCTAAGCATTGATTATTACTGGTAAAAGCTGGCAGATGATGAAGGAAAAAAGAGAAATTGTGAATCTTCATAACTCCTATTTTCATTATTTTCCGTTGCGTAAGCATAGTCCGCCAGGCCCAATGACATAAAACACCCCCAAAGGAGCCTTGTGGAATGCGCCACTATCGTTTCGCCCTTATTCCGCTGTTAGCCGCTCTGGCACTGCCCGGCTGGGCCCATGACGCCACGGTGAACTCGGTAAAAAAAACCGAAAGCCAGCTTCAGGCCCGGGTCGGCTACGCCGAGCTGGATTTATCCTCCGGCGAGCTGCTGGCCGGCTACCGCTCTGACGAGCGATTCCCGATGATGAGCACGTTTAAAGTGCTGCTCTGCGGCGCCGTATTATCGCGCGTGGACGCCGGAAAAGAAAAACTCGATCGCCGCATTCATTTCCGGCAGCAGGACCTGGTGGAATATTCCCCGGTGACGGAAAAGCACCTTACCGACGGACTGACCGTAGGGGAACTGTGCGCCGCTGCTATAACTCTGAGCGATAATACGGCGGCAAACCTGCTGCTGACCAGCCTCGGCGGCCCACAAGGTTTAACTGCGTTTCTGCGCCACACCGGCGATGAGACCTCGCGACTGGACCGCTGGGAAACGGAGCTCAATGAAGCCCGACCGGGCGATGTGCGCGATACCACGACCCCAACAGCAATGGCCGGGACGCTGCGGAATTTGCTGACCGGCAGCGTGCTTTCAGCCGCGTCGCAGCAGCAGCTACAGCGCTGGATGGTTGAGGACAAGGTCGCGGGGCCGCTGCTGCGTTCGGCGCTGCCGGCGGGCTGGTTTATCGCCGATAAGACCGGAGCGGGCAATCGCGGCTCACGCGGTATCGTCGCGGCTCTTGGCCCGAACGGTAAAGCCGAGCGCATCGTGGTGATTTATTTAACCGGGACGTCGGCCTCCATGGATGATCGCAATAAGCAGATTGCGGCCATCGGTGAAACGCTGGTCAGCCACTGGTCCGCAGACCATAAAACACCGTAGAGCAGTCAGCGGGGCTCCTCATCAGGAGGAACCCCGCACGATGACCCTGCCATAAAAAAGCCTCGCAAAAGCGAGGCCTGGCGCGGATAAAAACGCATCAATGGCGAGGGTTAGTTTTCCTCGTAGCCTTCAAGTGCATCCTGAATCGCATCGGCCAAAGAAGCGACTTCCTGCGCAACGTTGCGTAAATCCATCTGGCTACGGATACCGGAGTTCGCAGTTGACGAAGAGACCGCCGCTTTCGAAATTTCTAAGGCAGCCTGAACAGCGAGCAGACGTTTATGCTTCTCGATAGCCGTGTCGCCACTATCACCATCTAATTGAAAGTATTTATCTAACATAGCGGATCCTTCTCAGCCATTTCATTGTCGAGGGGGATATTCTCGTCTAAGCGAAGGGAAATAAAAAGTAAAAAAACATTTATTACAAAGGGTTAATCTTTCCACCTGATCGGCGATGTCACACAAAGAGCACGATGCCTGAAGAGGACCGGGGTGAAAACAGAAAAACCTTGCTATTCATCCGACGCCCAGGTACTTCGCTCAACAAACCACCGCCAGCCGTCATCACCCGGCATTTGCGTCTACAGCCAGGCGTAGCCGCCGCCGAATACGCATCAATATAATGGTAGATAAGAGTGTAGAATTGCTGCTGCGCTTTCACTATCCACAGTTCTGGCAAAAGGGAATAACTCATTATGCTGAGGAAATGTCTGCTCGGTTCCGCTTTGTTTCTGACCGTCTCATCCGCCCATGCCGGATGCTGGGTTATTGAAAACTTACAGGGTTTCGGTGCGAATGAGTACAACCAGTATGCTTTCAAAAAGGATGGCTACACGGGAAAAGTGTTTGTTGTGAATATTGATAAAAAGTCACCTTCCGTAACCGATAGCATCATGACCTATACGGTGATAAGCCCGACATCAATGTTGGGAACATACTCTACAGATTTGGGGCTGACTATTCAGACGTGGCAGATTTCGACGGATAAGACGAAAGCATTTATGACTATCAACAGGACAAACTCAAATTACGTCTCGCAAGATGCCGTATCGTCTTTTGTTGGTGACGTTAAAGCCAGATGCGACCACTAGACGCCCGCCAGGAAATTAGGGTTTGCAGTCACAAGGAATGAAGGTTGGCGATCCTCCCCTGCTTTACCCAACGAAAAGATGGCCAGCCGATTTTTATGGCGGCGATCGGTAGCGTACCGTTCGAGCACGGGGATGAAGCCGAGGGAAGGACGCTGGAGACATTGCCGGTAACGGTACTGTGGCAGCGGACTATTTTACCTGCCCCCCTGTTGCCCGCGCCATCGGCAATGTGAAGAGTCAGGGGCCAGAACTGACAGGGAAAATCAGCTAAACAAATATGCCATATAGACCTGACCTGCTCCCTGTTGATTCACACAGAATGCTGTTAGCAACTTCCGCTCCTCGCTCAAAGCAGACCTTGGGGACTTCAGAAGGTCCGCTGAGTGCCATGAGCAGACGTTATTGCCGTCGTATCATGTTATTACCCGTGAGCTGTTCATGGGGTAGGTGGTTCGCGCAATGAGGAAGTGGTCTAACTGGCGTGCCGCAGGCCTTTTCCCCCAAAGCTTCGGGAGACCAGTGATGTGCAGCTGGCTGGCTATGAGCTGATCCCGCGTGGCATTCACTGAGACGCGCTGAACGAAGACCTGTCACTTGCAACTTGATGAGCCTGGAAGCCTTTCAGGCCTGAAAGATCAGTTGGCTTCGCCCTGCAGTCGGTGCCGATAATGTTTCAGGACAACGTGTGTAACGATCTGGCCGTAAATAAAGCCACCCAGCCCAGCAAATATTACGGTGCCGGCCATGCCGCCAAAGTGCGCTCCCGCGCCGCTGAAGGCCCCGCAGAGGACGAGTCCGCCCCAGGTCTGCCAGTGTCGGAAGGCCGATTTATACGCATTCCGCCACCGTCTTCCGCGCTCCCGAAAAGACAGGTCTTTTAGTTCGGTAATACTTTTTAGGGTCCAGTAGATTTTCACGGTGTTTTCCTTGTTCCGTTGCCTAAGCCAAGGAAAACATAAAACGCCGGCCCAGGAAAGGATTACTCAATGTCAGCTCTTCGCTCACATCTGACCTCATAACCTGGCTTTCTGCCCGCTCCGTGCCAGCAGCGTACATAAAGAGAGTACAGAGCTTAGCCTCTTCATCACATTGGTCCTACATACGTGACAGGTCACGACCATTACTTAGAAACGCTTAACTTCGTCCCCAGCCAGGCAGAGTGAATATTGAAAGTAAAAAATATTTCCATTATTCTGGAAATATAGAATCATAGAATGTGAGTGCAAGCATGGAACTGAACTTCGCTGCGGCGGTACTGAAAGAGCTTGGGCACGCGACAAGGCTCGAGATTTATAAAGCCTTAATCAAAGCCGGATATCAGGGAATGCCTGTGGGTGAACTGCAAAAAAAACTCGGTATCCCTGCATCCACACTTAGCCATCATCTTTCATCCCTGATTTCAGTATCGCTGGTTCGCCAGGAACGTCAGGGAAGAACGCTGTTTTGCCATGCCTGCTATGAAAACCTTGCTGAGCTGATGGCTTTCCTGACTGAAGAGTGCTGCTCAGGAACGGATGACCGCCTGGCCACAAAATTCCCTCGGGAGAAAAACCATGAAAACTGAACTGACTCATATAGATACAAATCTGTTTGATACCTCCATTACAGAGGCTCGGCTAAGTGTTCCTGCCGTTCCTCATCCTCCCCGTATCCTGATGCTGTACGGCTCTGTGCGTGAACGCTCATACAGCCGACTGACAACTGAGGAAGCTGCAAGATTGCTGACCGCGATGGGTGCGGAAGTGAAGATCTTCAATCCTTCTGGCTTGCCTCTTCCTGACGATGTGCCCGATTCTCATCCCAAAGTTATGGCGTTGCGTGAGCTGGTTCGTTGGTCCGAAGGGATGGTGTGGTGCTCACCTGAACGCCATGGTGCGATGACCGGCATCATGAAGGCACAGATTGACTGGATACCACTTTCGGAAGGCGCTGTTCGCCCTTCTCAGGGTAAGACGCTGGCCGTTATGCAGGTCTGCGGTGGCTCTCAGTCTTTCAATGCCATCAACCAGATGCGCATTCTTGGCCGCTGGATGCGGATGATCACCATCCCGAATCAGTCCTCTGTGGCAAAAGCCTGGCAAGAGTTTGATGAAGATGGACGAATGAAACCGTCGTCTTATTACGATCGCATTGTGGATGTAATGGAAGAACTGGTGAAATTTACACTGCTGACCAGAGGTAACTCAGACTATCTCGTTGATCGCTACAGCGAACGAAAAGAATCGGCAGAAGAGCTTTCCCGGCGGGTTAATCAGAGCAAAATTTGAGGGCTGGTATGAGTGATGTAACGGCATTCAACAACTGCATGAGCGTGTTCTGGCGGCAACATGAAGCCGAACTCTCTCGCTTTCTGACAGCGAAGACAGGTGATAGCGAAAAAGCAGCAGACCTTCTGCAAGAGCTATTCCTGCGTGCCCGCGCGCATTCAGACAGTTTCTGCGAGATGGAGAATCCACGAGCCTGGCTGTATCGGGCTGCGAGGAATCTGCTGATTGATGAGTACCGCACCACCAGGGAGTTCGTTGAGCTGGAAGAAGATGCCCCACTGACTGACGTATCCCATGATGCGATCTCAACGCTGGGTATTTGCCTGCCTGAAACGTTGCAGGCTTTACCCGAAGATGAGCGGTGGCTGATTGAAGAATCCGATCTCAACCGGCGTCCCCAGCAGTCCCTGGCCGATGAACTGGGTATCACGCTTACGGCGTTTAAATCCCGACTACTTCGGGCCAGAAAGCACCTGAAAGAGACGATGACAGAACTCTGCCAAATTGAGGCGGATAACACCTCTCCTGTCTGCTGCCACAAAAAAATGAATTAATCGCGCATCTTTTTCCCGCCACCTTCGTTTACCTCAGTGTAAAGCCAAATGACTAAACACTGAGGTAAACAGTCCATGTCAAAAATAGAGATCTTTGAAGCAGCAGGCTGCTGCGCAACCCGTGGCGTTGTGGTCAGCGACGAAGCCATCAAATGGAATGCCAGCGCCGAATGGGCGAAAAAGAATGGCGTTGATATTCAGCGTTACAGCCTTGCGAAGAACCCGCAGCAGTTCCTGAATACCCCTGTCATCAAAGAGTTCCTGAACACATCAGGAATGGAATCCCTCCCCGTCACCTTGCTCGATGGGAAGCTCGTGATGGCAGGCAAACTCCCGACGCGAGAAGATATCGCCCGTTGGTCAGGTATTCCGCTTACTCAGGACTGGAGTGAAGGCAGCACGCAACCACGCTGTTGCAGCATTCCACGTATGCCTTAATGCCAGAGGAGCTATCACTGATGAATATGCCATTTTTAAAAGACATTCCCCCGTTTATCTTCTTCACTGGCAAAGGTGGTGTGGGTAAAACATCCCTGGCCTGTGCTACTGCGGTATGGCTGGCCGATCAGGGTAAGAGAACGCTTCTGGTGAGTACCGATCCGGCTTCCAATGTCGGCCAGGTATTTAGCCAGACTATCGGCCACCGAATCACAGATATCAGTCCCGTAGAAAATCTTGCCGCTATGGAAGTTGATCCGATGGCTGCAGCACAGGCTTATCGTGACCGCGTGCTCGACCCGGTTCGCGGGCTGATGCCAGCCGATGTGGTCAGCAGTATTGAAGAACAGCTTTCAGGTTCATGTACCACAGAAATCGCTGCATTTGATGAGTTTACCGGCCTGCTGACCAATCATGAGCTGCGGGAAAAATATGACCATATCGTATTTGACACCGCGCCAACCGGTCACACCATCCGCATGCTTGAGTTGCCGGGAGCCTGGAGTGGTTATCTGGAAGCGAATCCTGATGCCGCAGCTAATCTCGGGCCTCTGGTAGGGCTGGAGAAACAACAGCACCAGTACTCCGATGCGGTTAACGCGCTGTCTGATGCAGCTCTCACTCGCTTAGTTCTGGTTGCCCGTGCCCAGGCTTCGACACTAAAAGAGGTGTCTCATACCCACGATGAGCTGTCTACTATCGGTTTGCGGCATCAACACCTTGCCATCAATGGTGTGCTGCCGCCGTTTGCAGGTGAAAATGATCCACTGGCACAGAGTATTCTGGCTCGGGAAGAAAAAGTATTACAGGCAATGCCTGATAATTTGGCGAACCTCCCCCGCTCTCAGTTGTACCTGAAGCCATTTAATCTGGTCGGTCTCGAAGCCCTGCGTGAGTTATTTACAGAAACCAAAGCCTCACTACAGCTCCCAGGCACAACGCTCAGCACTCTGGATTTACCGAAACTTGCCTCGCTGGTGGATGAACTCAGCCAGACCGAAAAAGGGCTGGTCATGACGATGGGTAAAGGCGGTGTAGGTAAAACGACCATTGCGGCATCGGTGGCGGTATCGCTGGCGAAGCGTGGTCATAAGGTCCACCTGACCACATCCGACCCGGCGGCACATCTGTCTTACACGCTGGATGGATCGCTGCCAACTCTTCAGGTTAGCCGTATCGACCCGAAGGCAGAGACAGAGCGTTATCGCCGCTTTGTCCTGGAAAATCAGGGCAAAGGATTAGACGCTGAAGGACTAGCGGTGCTGGAGGAAGACCTCCGCTCGCCATGCACTGAAGAGATCGCCGTCTTCCAGGCATTCTCGCGGATCATCAAAGAGGCAGACGACCATTTTGTCATTATGGACACCGCGCCAACGGGCCATACGCTTCTGCTACTGGATGCGACCGGAGCCTATCACCGGGAAATGGTGCGCCAGATGGGGCAAACACATGACCATGTGATGACGCCAATGATGCAATTGCAGGACCCGGAGAAGACGAAGGTGATTATCGTGACGCTTGCCGAAACGACACCTGTTCTGGAAGCGGCAAATCTGCAGCAGGATCTGCGTCGCGCTGACATCGAGCCATGGGCATGGGTTGTGAATAACAGCCTGGCCGCTGCTGGACCATCTTCACCTTTCCTGCAGACCAGAGCGAACCGCGAGTTGCCACTTATCTCTGATGTAGAAGAGCAGTACGCAAAACGTATAGCACTAACGGCTCTGCGGAGCGAAGAACCTGTTGGTATTGATCTGCTGGCCGAGATGGCTAAGTAAGACATAAGGGGGGCATTCGCCCCCTTCATCTTTATTTCAGTCGTTTACCTGCATCATCAACGACTTTCTCGCCATCTTCCTTAGCGAAAGCCGCTTTCTGAGCATCTGGAAGGATATCCAGAACCACCTCGGAAGGACGGCACAGTTTAGTTCCCAGCGGCGTCACCACAATCGGACGGTTAATCAGGATCGGATGTTGCAACATAAAATCGATTAGCTGATCGTCAGTAAATTTATCTTCGGCAAGGCCCAGTTCCTCATAAGGCTCGACGTTTTTACGCAGCAGTGCCCGTACCGTGATCCCCATATCGGCAATGAGATTAATCAGTTCATCGCGCGAAGGTGGGTTTTCGAGGTAAAGAATAACGGTCGGCTCAGTACCGCTGTTGCGGATCATCTCCAGCGTATTACGCGACGTGCCGCAGGCTGGGTTGTGATAAATGGTGATGTTGCTCATTTCAGTATCTCATTACAAAGTGACAGAGAGACGTAGCGCCAGCGCGGCCAGCGTTACAAACAGCACAGGCAAAGTCATGACGATCCCGGTGCGGAAATAGTCCCCCCAGGTGATGGTCATGTTCTTCTGTGAAAGGACATGCAGCCAGAGCAGCGTTGCCAGGCTACCAATAGGTGTAATTTTCGGCCCCAGATCGCAGCCAATTACGTTGGCATAAATCATCGCCTCTTTGATAACGCCTGTTGCGGTGCTGCCATCGATAGAGAGAGCACCAACCAGCACGGTAGGCATATTGTTCATGATGGAAGAGAGGAAAGCCGTCAGGAAGCCAGTACCAAAGGTCGCGGCCCAAAGTCCTTTATCTGCCAGCACGTTCAGTACGCCAGAGAGGTATTCTGTTAGTCCGGCGTTACGCAGGCCATAGACCACCAGATACATCCCCAGCGAGAAGATGACTATCTGCCATGGTGCCCCACGCAGCACTTTTCCGGTGTTAATGGCATGGCCTCGTTTAGCTACTGCAAACAGGATTACAGCGCCAACAGCCGCAATCGCGCTAACGGGAATACCGAGCGGCTCGAGGACGAAGAACCCAACCAGCAGAAGAATCAACACAATCCAGCCGGTTCTGAAGGTTGCCAGATCTTTAATCGCTTTTGCCGGTGCTTTCAGGAGAGCCAGGTCGTAAGTCGGCGGAATATCTTTGCGGAAGAACAGATGCAGCATCAGCAGCGTGGCAATAATAGCGGCAATATCGACCGGCACCATGACCGACGCATACTCCGTGAAGCCTAGCCCAAAGAAGTCTGCAGAAACGATGTTAACCAGGTTCGACACGATAAGCGGCAGGCTGGCCGTATCGGCAATAAACCCGGCGGCCATGACAAATGCCAGCGTTGTGCCTTTGCTAAACCCTAATGCCAATAGCATTGCGATGACGATCGGCGTCAAAATCAGTGCCGCACCATCGTTGGCAAACAGTGCCGCTACCGCTGCACCGAGCAGAACGATCCAGGTAAACAGCAAACGTCCACGACCATTGCCCCAACGGGAAACGTGCAGCGCCGCCCATTCGAAAAAGCCGGATTCATCGAGCAGCAGGCTGATGATGATTACGGCAATAAACGTTGCCGTTGCGTTCCAGACGATATTCCACACCACAGGGATATCGCTTATGTGTACAACGCCAGAGATCAACGCCAGTACCGCGCCCAGTGTCGCACTCCAGCCGATCCCTACTCCCTTCGGTTGCCAGATAACCAAAGCGATGGTCAGGACAAAAATAGCGCCTGCCAGTAACATAAATCCTCCAGACAGGGCGGCTCTGCCGACCTGTAAACACAAAAATTAACCCACCAGCTCTCTGAGTTTTTCGATGCCAGTGGGTTCAGAAGCCATTACCGGTACTAACGCTATGCGGCTTGCATGTTGGTTCTTCACGGCATCAATCTGAGGTAGCTCTTGCCGGGCTCGCTGGCAAAGAAGTGGTGAACTAGTCACCGCAATGGAAAGACTATTGTTGATAATCCAGCCCCAGGGATGAATCCCCGCACGCTCAAGATCGGACTGCAGGTTTGCCGCTTCCAGTACAGGTGTGGTTTCAGGCAGAGTGACCAGCAAGACTTTGGTACGTTCCGGGTCCTGAAGCTGCATCATCGGCGTGGTAAAATGGCCTTTATCCCCCATCTTCTTAGCCATCTCACGGTGATAAGCCCCGGTAGCATCAAGCAGTAATAACGTATGCCCGGTAGGTGCCGTATCCATGACCACAAATCGTTTACCGGCTTCGCGGATGACACGTGAGAACGCCTGAAACACCGCAATCTCTTCCGTGCAAGGTGAACGTAAATCCTCTTCCAGCAGCCGTTTCCCCGCGTCATCCAAATCTCTGCCCTTCGTCTCAAGAACATGCTGGCGATAGCGCTCGGTTTCATCATGAGGGTTGATTCGGCTAACCTGCAGATTCTTAAGGCTACCGTTCAATGTTGTGCTCAGGTGCGCAGCAGGATCAGAAGTGGTGAGATGCACATCAAATCCCATGTCCGCTAACCTGACAGCAATGGCAGCAGCCATCGTGGTTTTACCCACGCCACCTTTGCCCATCAGCATAATCAAACCGTGTTCACTGCGGGCGATATCATCGACCAGGACAGACAACGACATATTCTCTGGCTTGTTTTGTATGCTTTGCTCAGGAAGCGATGCTATCTCAGCGTGTTTGTTGAGCAGGCCTTTCAATGCGGACACGCCAACCATATTCAGTGGCTGAAGGAATAGTGTGTCTGTCGGCAAGTCAGATAACCTCGCGGGAAGATTTGCCAGTGCTTCTTGTTCTCGTTGCCATATTGCAGCAGCCAGTACATCACGTTCAGCTTCGCGCGCAGGCAAGATACCGTTAATGACGAGATACTGATTTTTAAGGCCAATGGCTGATAGTTCGTCATGAGTGTGAGCGACTTCCTGCAGTGTTGATTTTTGCCATCGCGCGACCAGCACCAGGCGAGTTCGTTCAGGATCGGATAATACCTCAACCGCATGAGCATATTGCGCGCGTTGCTTTTCCAGCCCCGCCATCGGCCCAAGACAGGAAGCCCCCTCTGGATGACTTTCAATGAAGCGACTCCAGGCCCCGGGAAGCTGGAGAAGGCGAATAGTGTGGCCCGTTGGTGCAGTATCAAAAATGATGTGATCAAAGCGGGTCAGTAGAGAACCGTCGGTCAATAGGCCAGTAAACTCGTCGAACGCAGCAATCTCAGTTGTACATGCACCTGAAAGCTGTTCGCGGATACTACTCACAACATCATCAGGCAGAAGACCTTTAATTGGGTCAACAATTCTGGCGCGGTATTGCTGGGCAGCATCCTGTGGGTCGATCTCCAGCGCCGAAAGGCCTGGCACCGCAGTTACGGGCTGGATAGTGTTACCGATAGACTGATCGAATACCTGACCGACGTTAGAAGCAGGGTCGGTGCTGACAAGCAGGACGCGCTTACCCTGCTCTGCCAGGCGTATAGCTGTTGCGCAGGAAATTGAGGTTTTACCGACGCCACCCTTACCGGTGAAAAACAGATAAGACGGGATATTCTGTAAGAATTTCATATGTCCTCCTGACATACTCAACAACAGGAAGTTTTACCACCACAGCAACTGGTGGAAGCTAAACCCACCTTTTCCAGCGGTATACCAAACCAGCGAGCCAGTTCAGCACGTTTGGGGTATCGCCCGGCCATCACCGTTTCACCATCAAGCAACAGCAGCGGAAGCCCTTCGGCTCCAGAAACTTCCAGGAATGCTTTCGCTTTTGCGTTCTCAACGAAGCTCATCGGTTGTTGCGCCAGGTTGAAACGCTCGATCTGAACCCCACGCCCTTTCAGCCATTGCACATCAGCTGAAAAATCGACCAGTAACCGATCGACATCTGAACCACAAACGCCGGTACTGCAGCACATCGCCGGATCAAACACGGTTAACGTTTTCATCTTTAACACCTCATATTCGTAAAAACATATATGTTAAGGCAAATTTTTTAGATACAAACGGCCTTACCGCTACCAGAGCAGTTGGCTGATCCCAGCTTACGAGCGATGGCCTGTACGCCGTCCTGTTGGCTTAACCAGGACTGCTCAATCACCTGGGCAGCCCAGGAAGGAATATGCGGGGATAAACGGTAGTGAACCCACTTGCCCTGCTTGCGATCCAGTAAAAGACCACTTTCCCGGAGCATCGCCAGATGACGGGAGATCTTAGGCTGAGATTGTTCCAGTGCAGTGCAGAGGTCGCACACGCACAGCTCCCCCATCTCTCTGAGCAGCAACACGATACCCAGACGAGTTTCATCGGAGAGATTTTTGAAGAGTTGTAGGGCGGTTAATTGCATCACGTCTCCTTTCCATTTAGTAACAGGATACGCTCTGGGATTATAAAATCAACAACACATGTGAAAAATCAAATGTGTTAAGAAATGGCGCCACAATGATTAACGTAGAGACAATAGCGATAGCCGTACCAGGGCAATGGCCTTATACATCCGTAGGTTGACGTGTTTTTTCTTAGGCATAATCCAAAAAGATATCGAAACTGATACTTGTAAATGTCCGCTCCTCGCTCACAGCAGACCTTCAGAGTCGCCACTTCCGTCAGCCCCCGTGCCAGGAGCGCACCAGTTACCCTGGCACGGATACAGCCTGGTCTTCATTCATAAATTCTCAGTGTATCGATAACCGCTCGCAGGCCGGGAGACACGTTGCGGTGCGGATAATAGAGAAATGAGCCTTCCAGGCGTTGACTGTAGCGTTGTAAAACTCTGATGAGCGAACCCTGCTCTAAATCATCGGACACCAGTTCTTCCGGAACATAAGCCAGCCCCAGTCCCAGTCTGGCAGCTTTGGCTTCCATATAGCTGTCAGCGAAAGCCCATTGTCCCTGCGGCTGATGCGTTATTTTTTTACCATCCTGTTGAAGTTCCCATGTATAGAGGCTTCCATCGCCAAATTGATAAGCGATGCACGGATGAACCGCTAAATCTGCCGGGGCTTGCGGAAAGCCATAACGGCGAAAGTGTTCTGGCGTACCGACAATGGCCATCTCCATGTCGGGGGATATACGGACCGCTATCATGCCACCGCCAACTTCCGGCCCGAGACGTACACCGGCATCGAATCTTTCGGCAATAATATCGACAAACCGGCTTTCGCTGATGAGTTCCAGCCGGATGTCAGGGTAGCGTTGCTTAAACACCGCAAGCTTTGGCAGGAGCAGTTTATCAATAGCGTGCTGACTGGCATTAATCCGTACCGTACCTGACGGGGACTGGCGATAATGGGCCAGCGTGGCGAGCCCCATATCTAAAGCGTCGAATCCTGACTCAATGGTCCGGTAGAGTTGTTCGCCAGCATGGGTGAGCGATAGCCTGCGCGTGGTACGTGCCAGAAGCTGAACGCGCAGTCTTTCTTCAAGTTCGCGTACAGAACGGCTTATACCTGATTGTGCCAGGCCGAGTCGTTGCGCCGCAGCGGTAAAACTCCCTTCCCGCACCACCTGCATGAACAGGTATAAATCATTATAGTTTTCCCGTTTCGCCATCACGTTTCCCTCGCTATCGCATCACCATTTAGAACAATATGGTATTAATTCTAGCAATTTTACCCCTCTAATAAGCACTATTTCTGCTCACTATAATGCCCGCATTGCAACAAAGCACAGCAGTGTTGTCCGTATGAAACCTGTACCTATCACGCTTTATGAGGGGATTTTGATGACTGCCTTCACCAAAAAACTGACAACCGCGATACCAGCCATGCTGCTCTGCGCATCATTAAGTGGAGTCACAACGATGAGCTATGCCAATACAACCCATCCGAACGCGCCAGTTTCGCTGGTCGAGAAATGGGATAAAACCTTCGCTGAAAGTACGAAAGTTAATCATCGTAAAGTGACCTTTCAGAACCGCTTCGGGCTCACCCAGGTCGGTGATCTCTACATTCCAAAGGATCGCGGCGAGCGCAAACTGGCGGCCATTGCCGTCAGCGGGCCTTTCGGCGCGGTGAAAGAACAGTCCAGCGGTCTATATGCGCAGACGTTGGCTGAGCAGGGGTTTGTTACCCTGGCTTTTGACCCTTCATATACGGGGGAAAGCGGTGGCTATCCGCGTAACGTTGCCTCTCCGGATATCAACACCGAGGATTTCAGCGCGGCTGTTGATTTCCTGGGCCTGCAAAAAGAGGTCGATCGAAATCGTATCGGGTTACTGGGTATCTGCGGCTGGGGCGGGATGGCCTTAAACGACGCCGCGATGGATACCCGCGTGAAAGCGGTGGCGACCAGCGTGATGTATGACATGAGCCGTGCGATGGGGCATGGCGTGGGTGATGGTAAAGACCGTTATACCACTACGGATCGTCGCGCCGTATTACAGTATCTGAATGCACAGCGCTGGGAAGATGCGAAGAACGGAGCTTTCGCGCCCGGCGGGCATGACATTTATGTTGATGAAAAGGGGAACGTCAGTACGTCGAAACGTATTCTGCCAGAAACGTTACCCGCCAATCCCAATCCGGTCCTGAAAGAATTCTTTGATTATTACCGCATGCCACGTGGTTTCCATGCGCGTTCGGTCAACTCAACCGGGGCCTGGAACGCGACGATGCCGCTGTCATTTATGAATATGCCGCTGCTGAGTTACGCCAATGAAGTGACTATCCCTACGCTTATCGTGACCGGTGAAAAAGCCCATTCACGCTATTTTGCTGAAGATGCCTTTAAGGCGATCGGCAGCAACGAGAAAGAGCTGGTGATTGTTCCGGGGGCAAATCATGTTGATCTGTATGACAACGTTGCGGGTAAGATTCCGTTTACTAAATTTGAGCAGTTTTTCAAAACCAACCTAAGATAATCGTCCCAAGCCGCCTGATATATGCAGGCGGCTATAAATCGCCTGCGCATCATTTTCACCCATGTTTTGACGTGATTCCCTGAATGACGTCTGTCCGGACTGCGCCTGAATCTGGCCGATTTGATATTAATGGATCTGATAATGTCCACATTAAGACTAAAACCGCCTTACGAAAAAAACCATGTGCAGTGGGGAGGCGTGTTTGCCATGACGCTTTGCGTGTTTGTGCTGATCGCTTCCGAGTTTATGCCGGTCAGCCTGCTTACGCTTATTGCCAGTGATTTACACATTACCGAAGGGCTGGCTGGCCAGGGGATTGCAATCTCTGGCGCACTGGCGGTCATTACCAGCCTGACTATCTCCCATGTTGCCGGAGATCTGAACCGAAAATATCTCCTGCAGGGGCTGACGGTTTTAATGGCCATATCGGGGATAGTCATCGCCCTGGCACCCAGCTATCCGGTTTATATGCTGGGGAGGGCCCTGATTGGGGTGGCCATTGGTGGATTCTGGTCCATGTCGGCTGCAACCGCCATTCGGCTCGTTCCGCAGCGTCAGGTTCCCCGCGCGCTGGCGATTTTTAACGGTGGGAATGCGCTGGCTACCGTTGTCGCGGCACCGCTTGGCAGTTATCTGGGGACAACCGTGGGCTGGCGAGGGGCTTTTTTATGCCTCGTTCCCCTGGCTATAGCTGCGTTCATCTGGCAGTGGGTCAGCCTGCCATCGATGGAAAGCGATAAAAAACAAAAATCAAAGAGATCTGTGCATCGTCTGTTCCGCATCACCATTGTCCCTACGGGACTTCTGGCCTGCGGGCTCTTCTTCATAGGGCAGTTTGCCTTATTTACCTACGTGCGCCCCTTTCTTGAAACCGTGACCCGCGTAGGTCCTTCTGGCCTCTCTCTGATTTTGCTCGCAATAGGCGTGGCGGGTTTTGTCGGCACACTGGCTGTATCAATATTCCTGAACGCAAGGTTTTATCAGACCTTAATCATGATACCCCTGCTTATGGCAGCGACTGCCGGGGCGTTACTGCTGGTTGGACACAGCATCTGGGCTGTTGCCGTGTTGCTGAGCCTGTGGGGACTACTCGCAACGGCTGCGCCAACGGGATGGTGGACATGGATAGCGCGGGCGTTACCCGAAGATGCAGAGGCAGGTGGTGGCCTAATGGTTGCGGTGATCCAGCTCTCGATTGCACTGGGTTCAACGGCAGGAGGGTTAGTATTTGACACTCTGGGATGGCGCAGTGCTTTTGGCTTGAGCGGTTTCTTACTTCTGGGGGCGGCAGCGATGACGATTGTCACATCCCGGCAAAATAGTAAAGCGAACTAGAACTACCCCTTCATTTCTGGCGTGCTCTCTGTCATGACAAACGGCAGAGAGCCAAATGTCTGCTCCTCGCTGTGAGTTCAACGGTCGCTTCACCTTGAATGCATTTAAAACGACCTACATCGGAATAGATTAACTGTTATTCAGGTGGCTGTGATGTTTTAACTCACGGATATAACTCAGCAAACCCACAATAATCAGTGCCATTTGTAATATAAAATAAATAAATGCAAATGAGTTGAACAACAACTTTATAGGGCGCCGTAGCATTTCACGCATCGACCTTCTAGACATTACATCACCCCAAGTAGATATTTATGCCAAGCGGTTGCCATAAAACTTATCCAGTAAAAATGTGTATTGAACACTGACTACACACTTATTACTTGTTTTAAATAAAACGTCTCAGCAGATCGGCTTTATCTGTCTGTTCCCAGCTGAATATATCTCTACCAAAATGACCATATGCCGCTGTTTTTTGGTAGATCGGGCGTAATAAGTTCAATGAGCGTATCACACCGTGCGGGCGAAGATCGAAAAACTCGCGAATCAGCATAATCAGTTTTTCATTTTCGAGTTTTCCGGTACCAAAGGTATCTACCATAATCGATATTGGCTCGGCGACACCAATTGCATAAGAAATCTGAATTTCACAGCGATCGGCCAGCCCTGCAGCGACGATATTCTTCGCGACATAACGTGCAGCATAGGCCGCGGAACGGTCCACTTTTGATGGATCCTTACCTGAAAAAGCGCCGCCACCATGGCGCGCCATGCCGCCGTAGGTATCGACAATAATTTTACGGCCTGTCAGACCACAGTCCCCCATCGGTCCCCCAATGACAAAACGCCCCGTCGGATTAATAAGATATTTGGTATCAGCCCTAATCCACTCTTCGGGTAAAACAGGTTTGATAATTTCTTCCATCACGCCTTCACACAATATCTGCTGAGTCACATTCTCATGATGCTGAGTGGAGATAACGACGGTATCAATTCCCGCTATTTTCCCATTTTCATAGACAAACGTAATCTGACTTTTCGCATCAGGCCGCAGCCAGGGTAATACGCCGCTTTTACGAACCTGGGACTGACGTTCCATCAGACGATGCGCATAGGTAATAGGCGCAGGCATGAATGCATCGGTTTCATTTGAGGCGTAGCCGAACATTAACCCTTGATCGCCAGCGCCCTGATTCTCTTCGTCTTCGCGGTCAACACCCTGATTGATATCCGGGGATTGCTTGCCAATCGCACTTAATATTGCGCAGGTATTAGCATCGAATCCCAAGTCTGAACCGTTATAGCCAATATCATTGATGGTTGCCCGCACAATATTTTCGATGTCAACCCATGTATGGGTGGTTATCTCACCTGCGACTAAAACCATTCCTGTTTTGACCAGCGTTTCACAGGCAACACGGGCTTTAGGATCTTGTTCAATAATAGCATCAAGAATGGCATCAGAAATTTGATCGGCGATTTTATCCGGATGTCCTTCAGAGACAGATTCTGAAGTGAATAATTGTTTTGACATATAAATTCCTTAGCTGACAACGTGTACAGTAAAAACAATAAGTTGCAGTAGTTCCCGACGCCACGGATTAGCGGTAGACATACATTCCACCATCCTTACCACGGCTAAATAAAACCTGCCAAAGCTGAATGTTTCTTGCGCGGAAGGCACCCGCACAGGCACATAAATAGTAATTAAACATTCGCCTGAAGTCAGGAGAGTAACTCTGGCTTAATTCCGGCCACACTTTATTAAAGCGCGCGTACCAGGCCATCAGTGTCTTATCATAATCAGCGCCAAAATTATGCCAGTCCTCCATAATAAAATGAGTTTCACTGGCTTTAGCGATGTGATCCACCGAAGGCAGGCAGCCGTTGGGGAAAATATATTTATTAATCCACGGATCCACGTTCATGTCTGTTTGATTGGCACCAATGGTATGCAATAAAAATAGACCATCAGGCTTCAGACAGCGGTCAACAACTTCAAAGTAAGTTGCATAGTTTTTTGGTCCAACGTGTTCAAACATGCCCACCGACACAATGCGATCAAATTGCATATTCAGATCGCGATAATCTTCCAACCTGATTACCACGTTTAAGCCTTTGCAACGTTGCTGCGCCATTTTCTGTTGTTCGGTAGATATCGTCACGCCTTCGACATGTACACCGTAATGTGTGCTTGCATATTCCGCGAGTCCACCCCAGCCGCAACCGATATCCAGCAGCGTCATACCTGGCGATAACTGCAATTTTTCACAGAGCATTTTTAATTTTGCGGCCTGTGCTTGCTCGAGCGTGGCACCCTCTTTCCAGTAAGCACATGAATACTGCATATAAGAATCAAGCATTTTAGCAAAGAGATCGTTGCCGATATCATAATGCTCTTTGCCGACGATCCATGCCCGCTGCCGCGATTGTAAATTTATTATTCTGGCCACGGCAATACGCATAATATCCGCCATGCTTGCAGGCAGTTTGCTATCAAGATTAGCACTTAATACTTTTGCAAAGAATATATCCAGGCGATCGCAGTCCCACCAGCCTTCCATGTAAGATTCTCCTAAAGCCAGAGAACCTTGTTGTATCACTCGTTTGAAAAAATCAGGATTATGAACCTGAATATCTGATAACTGATGCCCATTAATTTGGATTCCCGCACCGCTGAGCATTTCATCAGCAATACGATACCAATGGTGGTGTTTATTAGGAGGTGACAAACTTACATCAACAGACATACGGGCCTCACATCTTATGGCATACAGATCATACTGTATTTAAATGATTGGGTAACGCACTGACATTCTAATCATCAAAAATATCAGATACGGGGATTCTTAATAAATAATGAACAGGCTGGACCCTTTTTATTTCACAGTAATGGATTCAGAATTTATCGTTTCAGCATAACCAAAAGCCGTTGCTGGATGCAGTATTACTGATTGCAGGTATGATGTATGCTGAACAAGCGTCAATTTGTGTAGAGTAGATGACAACTCAGGATAAACTATGTCGGCAGAAGACCTTTTTTCCCCGCAGGATTGGCGAACGGAGATAGACATCCATCGCGAGGCGCTTCCTCGCCCTGTTTTTTTTCGCACCTATCTGCTGAAAGATGGATCAGAGGCGCATCGTCACCACCACCCTTTCGATCAGTTCCATTACGCCAGACAAGGTGCCCTGCTGTTGGGGGTGGATAACACCACCTACATTATCCCGGCGCTGTATGGAATGTGGATCCCGGCGAATACTGAGCATACCGTTCGCGCCATTGGTGACACGGTGCTGGAAGGTCTGGACGTGTACACCTCTGAACTGTCTCAACCGCTTGCAGGGTGTCGCGTCTCTTTAGTGTCGGAATTTGCCCGCAGTTTTATTCACTACGCCACGGAACATGTTTCAGAGCTGTACGACACAGAGGGCAAGGAAGGCAGAATGGTAAAGGTTCTGCTGGATGTATTGTCTGATTTACCTGACGTCACTTTTACGTTGACCTGGCCTATAACCCCTTCACTACTTGCCATGTGTCGTGAAATTCGTGACACACCTGACAAGCCCCATCTGATGGAATATTGGGCAGAACGTGCGGGTATGTCGCCCCGCACATTTTCCCGCCATTTTCTGAAAGAAACGGGGTTAAATTTCGGCCCATGGAAGCAGCGTATGCGATTGTTGCAATCGGTCATGATGCTAAGAAGCACTAAAAGCATTACTGAAATCGCCCTTGAGCTTGGCTACAGCAGTACGTCTGCCTTTACCTACGCATTCCGACAATTGTTTGGCGTTTCACCTACCCAATACGAATCCGATGCGCCAACAACCCGATAATTAATAAAATTAGATCATTTTTATTTCATTCATCCGAAGAGGCTTGATATTCGGATGATTTTGTAAAAATATATCTCTGATATTCAGTATAAAGATCCGCAGCCACTGCACTAACGCCAACTTTGGTATTGGCCTGCGCGTAAGCCACGGCTGTGTTCGTTTACGTGCAGACGATCTTAAACAGCTCTTCAGTGAAGTCCCCGTTGGAACACGCGTGGAACGGGTCGATCAACCGATCAAAGAGAGTATGGAGGCCGATGGGTCGCGTTATCTGGAAGTCCATCGCCGGTTATCAGAATCAGAGACAGAAAGTATTCAGATTCAATCTTCTGCTGCAATATTACCTGAATCACTGAAATCAAGATTATCCATGTCTGGCATCCATCAGTTGAACTCACAGCCAGAAGCGGACGTTGCTAAAAGCGTAGTGTGTTAATCTATAGGGCGCAGGTCAGCTTATCCCTCATCAACTGTTTGAATTCTTGAGGAGCAGTAATATGGCAGTAGTTCCTAGACAAAACGCACCAAGTAAAAAAATGATCTGGCAGTACTGGATTGACAATGGAATTCAACGAGGTTTGGATGATACGCGCTATGATAATGCGTGTGATTTCAATGTATGTGTCTGCTGTGGCCGCGAATCCTCAAAATTGGAGAGGGCGCATATTATCCCTCACTCATTAGGCGGAAGTAATGATGTCTCAAATTATATTCTGCTATGCAGTAAATGCCATAGAGAAAGCCCAGATATTGCTAATGAATCTGCGCTTATTGAATGGATGAAAAATACTTATAGTCATCCAAGTTAACCAGTCTATTTAATGTTAAATTTTATTTTACATTATATTTTCTTTTAAGAAAATGTCAGCCCCTCGCTCAAAGCCGCCTGTCATACCTGCTTAAAAAACAAGCTTGACGTAGGGTATTTTCCGTTTTCCAAGCGGACCCCAGTTAGCCGGAGCAAAAATAAACCGAACTGCGACCGCAACTCCGGAGGAATATAATGCGTTAACCCCGGATTCGGCCTTGAGGATGATACTGATGATCTTGTAAGCATCCCTGCAATACACACCATTCTCTTTTAGAGCCCCTCTGGTATACACTTAAAGCGAACTTCCGCTCCTCGCTCAAAGCAGACTCATATTGCAGCAAATCCAGGTGATGGTAGATAGCAATGAACAGGTGCTAATATCACCTGACCTTGAGCAAGTCGCAGTATCTTGTCGTGTAACGCGGCGAGAGCATTTCCCGCTTCATCTGCCAGCCCGCCTGAATGCCCTGTCCGGCAAAATACAACGCCCCTCTTCCGTTCTTCGCGTTGAGATGATCCAGAACCTCCATCAACTTTTCGCTGTTTTGTCGCGGTGCGTTGTCATCAAACAGGTTTAGCTGGGCCACGCCCTGGCTGAAGAAGTCACCGAGCATCACACCTGCTTTTTGATACCGGTGTCCATCTTTCCAGACGGCATCGAGACACTTGATAGCCGCAGCGATAATGTCCCGACTATCCTGCGTCGGGGTCAGCAGTTTTACCGATGCGCTGTTGCCATAATAGGGCTCATTTAGCGCAAACGGGCTGGTTTTGACAAATGCTGAGATAAACCGACAGTACTGATGTTCGCTACGCAGTTTCTCCGCTGCGCGCGATGCATAGCTGCATATCGCCTGCCGCATCTCATGGTATTCCGTGATGCGACTGCTGAACGACCGGCTACAGACAATTTCCTGCTTAGTTGGCGCAAACTCTTCAAGTTCAAGACAAGGCTCGCCTCGCAGCTCACGCACGGTTCTTTCCAGTACAACGTTGAAGTGCTTGCGGATAAACCGAATATCGGTGTCTGCCAGCTGCAATACGGTTTTGATGCCCATAGTCTCTAATTTCTTACTGATGCGGCGCCCGACGCCCCAGACCTCATCGACAGGCAACCGAGCCATGAGCTTTCTTTGCCGTTCCTGATTAGACAAATCAACCACCCCACCCGTTTGTCGTTGCCACTGCTTGGCGGCATGGTTGGCCAGCTTCGCCAGAGTCTTAGTCTGGGCGATGCCGACGCCGACGGTAAGGTGCGTCCGGCGTAATACTGTCTCGCGAATTTCCCGACCAAAATCTGTCAGGTCACGACAGTTGCGCACGCCAGTCAGATCGCAAAAAGCCTCGTCAATACTATAAATTTCGCAGTGCGGGGATAGCTCTTCCAGCGTTGTCATCACCCGGTTTGACATATCTGCATAGAGTTCGTAATTACTGCTGAAACAGACCACGCCATGTCGGCGGAACACATCCTTCTGTTTGAAGTACGGCTCCCCCATTTTCACAAATTCTTTAGCCTCCGCAGAGCGCGATATCACGCAACCATCGTTGTTTGACAGTACGACCACCGGCCGCCCTTTCAAATCGGGCCGAAAGACTGCCTCACAGCTGGCATAAAACGAGTTCACATCGCAGAGCGCAAACATATTCAGCCGGCCGACTTAATGATGTAGGTCACGACGCCGAATACATCCAGCGTGTCCTCACTGCCGACGACTATCGGGGAATAGGCGCTGTTCATCGGGTTAAGCTGAATCGTCGGTCGAAGCTGTAATTTTTTGACGGTAAATTCGCCCTCGACAGCGGCGATAACGATATCGCCGTGTTCCGCTTTACGCGAACTATCAACGACCAGTAAGTCGCCTTCACTGATACCACCGTCGATCATGCTGTCCCCGGCAGCCTTAACGAAATACGTCGCGCTGGGGTGGCTAATCAACAATTCGTTTAAGTCGATTCGCTGCTCAACATAATCCTGTGCCGGACTGGGAAAACCGCACTGCACCGGGTCGCTGAACAAAGGAATAGAGATGATCTGCCGCATCTCAACTGGCGTGAAAAACTTCATCATAAACCCACCAATGAATACTGATTATATATACAGTAGTTTTATCAGTTCGCCAGGTCAACATTGATTACAGCTATCAATTGCCACCACTGCTGTAACTGATTGATGCGTTTAACCTGCGGGTCTTTTCATGATGAACTGTTTGATGGTTTCGCGAGCAGCACACGAGGAACCACCGCTGCATGCGCTATTGGTCTTCGTATTATCACCCTGGCTTGACACTGTACATCAATACAGTATAAATACCCGCAACAACTAT
Source organism: Klebsiella sp. I138 (assembly GCF_051131765.1). Taxonomy (NCBI): domain Bacteria; kingdom Pseudomonadati; phylum Pseudomonadota; class Gammaproteobacteria; order Enterobacterales; family Enterobacteriaceae; genus Klebsiella; species Klebsiella sp. I138. The sequence continues at coordinate 1,239,496 of NZ_CP180447.1, read as the reverse complement.
CGCAGAAGGGATGAGAAATGTTTGTGGAACTGATTTATGACAAGCGGAACTTTGAGGGGCTGGCCGGGGCAAAGGAGACAATTACCGCTGAATTGACGAAGCGTATTCACCGGATATTTCCCGATGCCGATGTCCGCGTAAAGCCGATGATGACCTTACCGGCAATCAACACCGATGCCAGCAAGCACGAAAAAGAACAAATCAGCCGTGCCGTGCAGGAGATGTTTGAAGAGGCTGATATGTGGATGATGGAGGAGTGATGGAGATAGCAAACGTCATTGCTCCCGGACAACATAATGGACCCCCTCGCAAATTTCGCAGAATTTAAAGATTTATCCTTGGGAGAAGTTTTGGCGGGATTTGGGTGAAGAAAAAACGGACAAAAAACCGGGCTCTGCGCCCGGTCCTCGATGACTCGGCAAAGCGCTCTACTTGCTCAGTCCGCGGTTTTCCAGCATCGGTTCAATTTTAGGATCGTGCCCGCGCCACTGGCGATATAGTTCCGCTAAATCTGTGCTGTTGCCGCGCGACAAAATCGCCTCGCGGAAGCGCTGACCGTTTTCACGGCTCAGCCCGCCGTGCTCCACAAACCACTGATAGCCGTCGTCGGCCAGCATTTGCGTCCACAGATAGGCGTAATAGCCCGCAGCATAGCCCCCGCCGAAGATATGCGAAAAATAACTGCTACGGTAACGTGGCGGAACGGCGGCCAGATCCATCTGTTCTTTGCGTAATGCTGCGGTTTCAAAGGTATCGACATCGTGGGGGATCTCTGCCGATGAGACGCTATGCCAGTGCATATCCAGCAGCGCCGCCGCCAACAGTTCGCTCATGTCATAACCTTTATTAAACGTCGCCGCACGCAGCATCCGTTCGCGCAGCGTATCCGGCATCGCTTCACCCGTTTGATAATGCCGCGCATAGTGGGCGAACACCTGTGGCTCACTGGCCCAGTGTTCGTAGATCTGCGAGGGAAACTCAACGAAATCGCGCGGGGTATTGGTTCCCGACAGGCTGGCGTAACGCTGGCTGGCAAACAGACCGTGCAGCGCATGGCCAAACTCATGGAATAAGGTAATGACCTCATCCCAGGAGAGCAGCGCGCTGTAACCGGCCTTCGGCTTTTGATAGTTACAGACGTTGTAAATCACCGGATGCTGTGCGAGCAGCGCGGATTGCTCGACGAAAACGTCCATCCATGCCCCGCCGCTTTTCGAATCCCGCGAGAAGTAGTCCCCGTAAAACAGCGCGAGGCCTTCCCCGTTGGCGTCAAAGATTTCCCATACCCGGACATCTGGATGATAAACCGGAATATCAAAACGCTCGACAAATCGCAGACCAAACAACTGTGAGGCCGTCCAGAACACGCCGTCCTGTAGAACGCGATCGAGCGCAAAATAGGGTTTTAGCTGCGCCTCATCAATGGCGTACGTCGCCCGTCGCACCTGCTCACCGTAGTACAACCAGTCCCAGGCCGCTGCCGTAAAGCCGCCGCCCTCATCGTCAATAACCTGCTGGATATCCGCCAGCTCCCGCTCCGCCCTTGCCCGTGCGTCCGGGGCTATCCGGCGCATGAAGGCAAATGCCGCTTCTGGCGTCCCGGCCATTTGATCGGCCATCGACCAGCTGGCATAGTCCGCCACGCCCAGCAGTTCGGCTTTCCGGGCGCGGATCTCCGCCAGACGCAGCACCAGCTCGCGGGTATCATTCGCATCACCCTTCTGATTACGTTGCCATCCTGCGGTAAACAGATTTTCACGAGTCTGACGAAGACGTAGGGCAAGCAGCGCCGGCTGCTGGGTCGTATTCAGCAAAGGCAGCAACCAGCGGTCGTTTAACCCTTTTTCCCGTGCCGCCTCTGCGGCTTCAGCAATTTCTTCGTCGCTCAGACCGTCTAGCTGATGCAGGTAATCGACCACCAGACCGCCGGATTTAACCCCTGCCAGCAGCCGCTGCTGGAACTGGCTCTGCAAAGCGGCCGCCTGGGTATTCAACGCCCGCAGCCCCGTTTTTTGCTCTTCGCCGAGGGTCGCGCCCGCAAGCGTAAAACGTTGCCAGGTAATATCAAGCAGGCGGCGAGATTCGCTATCTAACAACAGCGTGTCGCGCTGTTGCCATACCTGTTTCACGCGCTGGAACAGCGCCTCGTTGAGCCAGATATCATTTCCCAGCGCCGCCAGTTCAGCAGAAAACTGCTCATCAAGCGCCTGAAGCGTCGGGTTGGTATGCGCGCCGGCCATGGCAAAGAATACCCGGGTGACGCGCGCCAGAAGCTGCCCGCTCTGCTCAAGCGCAACCAGCGTGTTGGTAAAATCTGCCGGTGCCGGGTTGTTCACTATCGCGGCCATCTCTTCCTGCTGACGGCGAACCCCTTCATCAAAGGCCGGTCGGTAGTGGTTATCGTCAATCAGATCAAAATGCGGCGCCTGATACGGCAGAAGACTCACGCACAAAAAGGGGTTGTTGTCGGCCATTATTATCTCCTGGACTCGGTAATCCAGTAAGATTAGGCAACTCATTGATTGACCGCAATGATTTCCGCTCGCCAGTGAAACCTATACGCAAGGCGTGCACGAAGCTACAGCAAAAAATAGAAAATACAGGCAATCATCACCGCACCGGTTACGCCAAGAATATCGATTGCCGTGCGGGTTATGGTGGCGTGCGTAGGGATACTCTCTTCTTCTTCCCATTCGTTCATCTGAACCCTCTTCAGGCCAAAAAGCGCCGGCACAGCTGGCCGTAGCGATAAAAATGTAAGTTGAAATACTGCGCTCTGTTGTCGTGCGGCGGCAGAATAACAATCCCCATAATGCATCGATGATCAATTCATGCCATGAATACTTTCTTGTTTATTTTTCCACAAGGTTCGGTGGATAGGTTGACCGGCAACGTATTTTACCGTTGGCAAAAATGGTTAAACGACGTCTCTTCACGGTACGATTATTTTTTGCTCCCGGCGTACATTCGTGTGATGCAAATTATCGCAATTACCTGTTTTGGAAACGTATTGCATGCTTCGCGGATGTAGACTCTCTTTTCTTTTGTAGCTACAGTGCTTATAGCGTACGGTGTGTCGTCATTGCTTAATCTTTTTCTCCGGACGACGAGCTTTCGCGGCGCGGGGTCACACCGGAGAACAATGTTAAAGAAAAACATTAAGCAAGACGGTACTGATAGCCCTGACATAAACCGGTTGGGGTGCATGAGAACATTGACAGGAGCGATGATGATTATTCTGATTACCGGTGCAACAGCAGGTTTTGGTGAAAGCATGACTCGCCGTTTTATCGCTAATGGTCACAAGGTGATCGCCACCGGGCGTCGTGAAGAGCGCCTGCAAACATTGAAAGATGAGCTCGGCGATAATCTCTACACGGCGCAGCTGGACGTCCGCAATCGCGCCGCTATTGAAGAGATGATTGCCGGCCTGCCGGCAGAGTGGCAGGCCATTGATGTGCTGGTCAACAACGCCGGCCTGGCGCTAGGCCTTGAGCCAGCGCACAAAGCCAGCGTTGAAGACTGGGAAGATATGATAGACACCAACAACAAAGGGCTGGTGTATATGACCCGTGCCGTTTTACCGGGTATGGTTGAACGTAACCGCGGTCATATTATTAACATCGGCTCCACCGCCGGCAGCTGGCCTTATGCTGGGGGTAACGTCTACGGTGCAACCAAAGCGTTTGTGCGCCAGTTCAGCCTGAACCTGCGTACCGACCTGCACGGCACGGCGATTCGCGTGACCGATGTTGAACCGGGTCTGGTCGGCGGTACGGAGTTTTCTAACGTGCGCTTTAAAGGCGATGATGCCAAAGCGGGGAAAGCTTACGAGAATACCCAGGCGCTGACGCCGGAAGATGTGACCGAAGCCGTTTGGTGGGTTGCCAACCTGCCCCAGCATGTCAATATCAACACGCTGGAAATGATGCCCGTCAGCCAAAGCTTTGCCGGCCTTAGCGTCCATCGCGCGGGCTAAGGCTCGCCGCCCGGCCGCTACGCGGTCGGGTATGGGCGAACGGACAAATAACGCGTAAAATAGCGCATATCACCCAATAAAAGTAACCATCAATGGCCGCAGAATTGCAACTCAATCCGACACAGCCTGTTAACCAGCAAATTTATCGTATCCTTCGTCATGATATCGTTCATTGTTTGATCCCGCCGGGTACCCCGCTGTCTGAGAAAGAAGTGTCTGTGCGTTTTAGCGTTTCTCGCCAGCCGGTGCGTGAGGCCTTTATCAAACTGGCTGAGAATGGACTTATTCAGATTCGCCCGCAGCGCGGTAGCTACGTGAATAAGATCTCGCTTTCTCAGGTTCGTAACGGGTGTTTCGTTCGTCAGGCTATCGAATGCGCCGTAGTACGACGTGCCGCCGGAATGATCACATCAGAACAAACCTATCAGCTTGAGCAAAATCTTAATCAGCAGCGTATCGCCGTTGAACGCCAGCAATTAAATGATTTCTTTCAGCTGGATGATGAATTTCACCAAAAGCTTTCGGTGATTGCCGACTGCCAGCTGGCGTGGGATACCGTCGAGAATATTAAAGCGACAATTGACCGGGTCCGCTATATGAGCCTCGATCACATTACGCCTCCGGAAATGCTGCTGCGCCAACACCATCAAATTTTTCAGGCACTGGAAAACCGCGACGCGGATGCGGTGGGAAAGGCAATGAATATTCACCTGCACGAAATCAGTGAATCGGTATTATTAATTCGTCAGGAAAATCGCGACTGGTTTAGTGAAGACTAAGTGATTCTGGCGGCAGTAGTAGAAACGCCCCTGCCGCCCTGATTGACGAATATGCTAGCGAACAACCAGCACCGGTATTTTGGCATAGCGTAAGATTGATTCGGCGTTCGAACCGAGAAGATGCGTGGAAAAGCCCGGCGTGCGTGAGCCGACAACAATCACGTCGAACTCATCGGCGTTACCGATTGCCAGTATTTCATCCCGCACGTTGCCAAATACCACTCGGGTATGAATACGTGAAGCGGGAATCGAGAACAGACGGGACAGCGCCTGCATTTTCTTCTCCGACTCTGCTTGCATAAAGGCTTCGAGCTTCTTAATATCTGCGGCAAAGCCGCGCAAAATTGAACGACTGCTGTTTGGCAAGACGTTCAGTAAGGTAATTTCACCCTCTTCAGCCGATGCCAAAAACTCAGCATGCCGAACCGCTTTATCACTCAAATCCATTTCAAATACATCGACGGGCAGTAGAATTTTCTTGTACATATTCGGCACTCCTTTTTCCGAGAGACTTAATTTTACTGCACACATCATGACATATTTATTTTCAATTCAGCACAAATAATAAGCCAGAGATATGGATATTCGTTAAAATAAACATCAATTATATGTAGTTAGCTTTGGTTAGCTAAAGATATGTATATTCCATGCCCTCGATCATATTATTATCTATTTACTGTTATTTTTCCGACCAGAATGAGATATCCGTATAAATACGTAAAACTCAGATTCGGTTGAAAGGAGGTATCCTCACCGAAAATAAACAAGATAATAGTGGTTGAAAAATATGGTGCAGGAAGCGTTATCCTGGATAACGGTTGATTAGCGGCGACGGTCACGAGCAGTGACGGCCAGAATAGATAAATGCCGCCAGCAACGGCGGCATTGAATACTCAAAATATTAGTGCGCCTGAACCCAGGCTTCGACGGTTGCTTTAGCGCCTTTCGCTTTTAGCGACAGCCAGGCATCGGTGACGGCATCAACAAAACGCCCTTCCTGCGGCAAATCGCGACCGAAGATGGCTTCGATACCCAGCAGCGCTTTAACCCGCTCCGGCCCTTCAACGCTGCTCTGAACAGCCTGCTGAATCACCGGCAACAGCGGATCGCAAATCTCAATCGCCTGCCCCTGCTCATCAACACCCCCGACATAGCGCATCCAGCCCGCCACTCCCATCGCCAGCAGGCTGAAGTCGCTGTGTTGTGCAAGATGCCAGCGAACCGAGTCCAGCATCCTTTGCGGGAGTTTCTGGCTACCGTCCATCGCAATCTGCCAGGTGCGATGTTTCAGCGCCGGGTTGCTGTAACGGTCGATAAGAAGCCCGGCGTAGCGGTCCAGATCAACCTCTTTAACTTTCAGCGTCGGCGCCTGCTCACTAAGCATTAACGTCCGGGCAGCGAGACGGTAATTTTGGTCCTGCATGCAGTCGTTGATATGCTGATATCCGGCCAGATACCCCAGATAGGCCAGGAAAGAGTGGCTGCCGTTTAACATACGCAGCTTCATCTCTTCAAAAGGCACCACGTCGGCAACCAGTTCAGCACCCGCTTTTTCCCACGCCGGGCGGCCCGCAACGAAGTTGTCCTCAATAACCCACTGACGGAACGGCTCGCAGGCCACGCCAGCCGGATCGCGGACGCCGGTCAATTGTGCAATTTTGTCCAGCGTATCGGCCGTCACGGCTGGCACGATACGGTCAACCATCGTCGACGGGAAAGTCACGTGTTGTGCAATCCAGTCGGCAAGCTCGCGGTCAATCGCGCGCGCCAGGGCGCAAACGACGTTGCGCGTCACATGACCATTTTCCGGCATGTTGTCGCAGGACATCACGCTGAATGCCGGCAGGCCTGCGGCTTTACGCCGTGCCAGGGCTTCAACAATAACGCCTGGTGCAGATTTTGGCTGATGCGGATTCTGAATATCAGCGGCAATCAGCGGATGATCCAGCTGAATTTCACCGGTAGAGGGTGAATGGCAATAACCCTTCTCAGTAATCGTCAGTGATACAATGGCCACCTGTGGCTCACACATTTTCGCCAGCACGCGTTCCAGGCCATCGACCTCCGCGTGCATCGCCTGTTTAACTACGCCTACCACACGAGCAGTCCAGGCATCTGCCGACATTTCGGCAACGGTGTACATCAGGTCCTGATTTTGCAGATCGGCAATCTGCTGCTCGCCGCCGATCAAGTTGACTTCAGTGTAGCCCCAGTCGCTGCCCTGCTCTGCCGCCAGAATATCGGCGTAGACCGCCTGGTGTGCGCGATGAAATGCGCCAAAACCCAGATGGACGATACGCGAGACCAGTTTGCTGCGATCGTAGGAAGGAAGCGTTGCCTTGGCTGTTAAAAGCGTGTTTTCCATGGTGACTCTCGTTTTTATGATGACTAATCAACCATTCTCGAGGAGAATGCCTCTGTGAGGTAAACCATCTCATGCAATTGGTATGACATCTTTGATTTCCATCAACTACCATACAAGAAGATTTTTACAACTCACCTTCTGTTTTAATCTGCGTGAAACAATAAAAAAGCCGGGCGCTGCCCCCGGCCAGATTGAACACCAGTCTGTCAACGGATCAGGTTAACTGACGGGATCTCACTTCATTATGCTGAGGCGCTGCGTCTGCCGCATCGTTAAGCAGGCTCAGATCGCGATCCCGCACTTCCGGCATGAGAAGAGCGGAAATCAGACCAATAATCGAATAGCAAATAAGCATGACGACAATCGGCCACCACGATTCAGTGACGTTACAGAAAATACCGGCCAGGACCGGGCCAAAACCGACAGCCACTAACCCGCCGGTTTCTTTCGAAATTGCCATTCGGGTAAAGCGGTTACGCGAGCCGAAAATTTCCGCCATCGTAATATTTTCAAGCGCGAATAAGCCCAGCACCGCAATATTATGAATGACAATCAACGATGCCATAATGGCGCCCACGCTGTAGCTCTTATCAACAATAATCGAGACCATCGGGTAGGCCAGTATAATGGCTGAAATATTGACGATAATATAAGGCACGCGACGCCCAATTTTATCGGATAACCACCCGAGGAAGGGAATGGTGATAAATCCAATCCCTGAGCTAATCATTAAGGCATCGGTTGGAACAGCTTTATCAAATAATAACGTCTGCACCAAATAACCGGCCAGGAACGTTTGTAATAAGCCAGAGTTCCCCGCCTGACCAAAGCGTAAGCCCGTCGCCAGCCAGAAGGATTTACTTTTCAGCATCGCGCCAAAGGTATTATCCTGCTCTGCGACGCTATTCTGCTGAGCGCTCCCTTCGCTGACCTGTTCAAATACCGGACTTTCTTTAAGGTTCAGACGCAACCAGATAGCAAAGATCATCACCACGGCGCTGGCAAGGAACGGGATTCGCCATCCCCATGCGACCAGTTCTTCCCGGTCGAGAAGAAAAAACATCACCGCCCAGATAGCCGTGGCGCTCAGCGTACCGCAGTTGGTGCCCATCGCCACCAGCGATGAAATAATGCCACGCTTCCCTTTCGGCGCATATTCGGCCAGCATGGTACCGGCACCGGAGATTTCAGCCCCGGCACCCAGTCCCTGGATAATACGTAAGGTCACCAGCAGCACGGGCGCAAAAATACCAACCTGCGCATAGGTGGGTAAAACACCAATCAGGGTGGTACAAATGCCCATCATGGTAATAGTAATAAAGAGAACTTTTTTACGCCCAATCCTGTCCCCCATTCGCCCGAAAATAAACGCACCGACTATTCTCGCAATATATCCGGCACCGTAAGTACCCATTGCCAGAATCAGCGCCATGGCCGCTGATTGCTCAGGAAAAAAGATCTCATGAAATACCAGCGCGGCACCCAGAGAATAAAGTTGAAAATCCATAAACTCCAGCGCGGTACCTAACCAACCGGACACCGCCGCGCGGATGAGATCGGCAGTCGTTCTCTCATTATTTACTGTAGTCATCATTATTTTCTCTAATTGTAATATGTAGAGTTCGCATTAATTATTAGACTTAAAATGTTAATAAAACCTTACAGCAGCTCTTTCTGTCTTTTTCAAAAATTTCGATAGCATCAATAATCTGCTGATACTCAAACTCATGAGTAATCAGCCCGTCAGGATCGATCAATCCTTGTTCTAACCATGCCAGTACAATGGGGAATTTATGCGCATTCAGCCGCGATGAAAATATAGACAGTTCTTTACCGGTAATACCTTGTTGCGCAACTTGTGAAGGTTCAGTTGAGAATCCCATCAGTACAATTCTGGCCGCCGGAGAAGCCAGAGTGACCGCCTCCTGTAGAATCGAAGGATGGCAGGCCGCATCAATAATCAGCGTGGGTTTGATACCTTTAGCCTGTAGACTTTCTGCTAATGACGTTTCACCGTTGTGGATTGTCCAGTCGGCCCCATTTCGTTTCGCCATTTGCAGGCGTTCCTCAATCTGGTCAGCGACAATCACCTGCTTGACCTGATAGACCCGTTTCAAAACCTGAATCGTGGTTAACCCCATCGGCCCCGCGCCATAGACGAGGGCGATGTCCTCAGTCGTTGGTTTCACCTGTCCGGTGACGTTGGCCGCAATAGTGAAAGGTTCAACCATCACCGCGTGCCGATCGGGAACCGTATCCGGCACGAGCCAGGCATTTTGCGCAGGGACCGCCGCATACTCGCTAAAACCCCCGTCCCGATGGACACCCAGTACAACCAGGGAGGTGCATACGTTGGGTTTACCCACTGAGCAAGGGTAGCAATGACCACAGCTGATGACCGGGTCAACGCTCACCCGCTGGCCGACCTTTCTGTCCGTCACGCCATCGCCAACGGCATCGATCACGCCGAAGAATTCATGGCCAATGACGCGCGGGTATTTGGCAAAAGGATTATGCCCGCGATAGATATGTCTATCGGAGCCACAAATCCCCGCCAGCTTGACTTTCACCCGGACTTCTCCTGGCGCAGGTTCTGGCCTTTCCCTCTCTTCAACCATCAGCTCATTGGGTTGTTGAATCACGATACTTTTCATTTTTATCTCCTTACCAGTTCCATAACGTGCCGTCTTCCAGTCTGGCTACCGGCAGACAGGCGGGCTCATACGGGTATTTTGCTGCCCGTTTTTCATCAAATTCGATACCCAGCCCCGGCTTTTCTCCCGGATGCATATAGCCGTTGTCAAAGGTCCAGCTGTGTGGGAAAACTTCCAGCATCTGCTCGGAATAACCCATATATTCCTGTACGCCGAAGTTCGGCACCCACAGGTCAAAATGAAGCGCCGCAGCCATGCAAACCGGCGACAGATCGGACGGCCCGTGAGAACCGGTACGGACCTGATAAAGGGAAGCAAAATCGGCAATGCGTCGCATGCCGGTAATACCACCTGCATGAGTGATAGTGGTGCGGATGTAATCGATCAGCTGTTCTTCAATCAGCTGCTTGCAGTCCCAGATGCTGTTGAAGACTTCACCGACGGCAATTGGCGTCACGGTGTGCTGACGAATCAGGCGGAAGCACGCCTGGTTCTCTGCCGGGGTGGGGTCTTCCATCCAGAACAGGCGATATTCTTCGATGCTTTTACCAAAGCGAGCCGCTTCGATGGGCGTCAGCCGATGATGCATGTCGTGTAGCAGATGCTCGTTAAAACCAAATTTTTCACGCACGGCGGCAAACAGCTGCGGCGTAAAATCCAGATATTTCTCCGTCGACCACTGCTGCTCTTCCGGCCACTGGCCCTTGGTCGCCGGCTCGTACGCCTGGCCTTTCCCTTTTGCCATTCCATAGGTAGTTTTCATCCCCGGAACGCCGCACTGCACGCGAATGGCCTTAAAGCCCATCTCCTGGTGGCGGGCATAGTCCTCCAGTACCTCATCGATGGAGTGCCCGGTGGTGTGGCAGTAAACCATAACGCCTTCTCGCGATGCGCCGCCCAACAGCTGATACAAAGGCATCCCCGCCGCTTTCGCTTTGATATCCCACAGCGCCATATCGACGGCAGAAATAGCCGACATGGTGACTGGCCCACGGCGCCAGTACGCCCCTTTGTAGAAAAACTGCCAGATGTCTTCAATTCGGTGCGCATCGCGGCCAATAAGCTGCGGGCAGAGATGGTCCTGCAGATACGATGCCACGGAGAGCTCGCGTCCGTTCAGCGTCGCATCCCCCAGCCCGATAACGCCTTCATCGGTGATGATTTTAAGGGTGACAAAGTTACGTCCGGGGCAGGTGACGAAAACTTCAGCGGCAACGATCTTCATCTCTGTTTCCTTCCATTCTGGCGATAAGTGATCAAAATTAAAGCATCAGACCTACTACCATACAAGTATGAAATTAAAAAAAGACGCGTTCGGTCACATTCTCCAGACGAGGTGAAGCACCGCTTCTGTGGGCTAGTGAATACGGTCTTTTACAATGAAGAAGTCGCAAAGTGCGCCGGTGAAAGTCACGCAGGCAGCAATAACTAACGCGAGATTGAATGAGTGGGTAGTGTCGACTACCCAACCGGAAACTAGCGGGGCAAAAGAGGCAGAAACCAGCAATAAGCCAGAATCAAAGTTAACATTAGCGTGAGCGATCGTAGAAGAACGCGCGTTAAGCGCGTCCCCAGCCAGCGACAATAATCAGCATGCCGCACAGCGCAACCAGCGCGCCAGCCCAGTCATAATGGCTGAGCTTCACGCCATCGACAAAACGCAGCCACAGCAGCGCGGTGCAGACATAAACGCCGCCGTAGGCGGCATAAACCCGCCCGCTTGCCGCCGGGTGCAGCGTCAGCAACCAGACGAACATCACTAACGCCAGCCCGGCAGGAATCAACAGCAGCGGCGTCGCACCGCGTTTTAGCCATAGCCAGGGTAAATAGCATCCAAGGATTTCACAGATCGCAGTGGCGAAGAACAGCAGCGTAGTTTTGAACATTAAAGACACGTAAAGAGATCGGGTTGTTAGCCCATTTTACGCAATAATCCTTCTCTCACACACTCTTTTGTCGGGTATGCCGCCGAAAAGAGATGTAGTAAACTGGCCCCAGTCTCCGGGGGATCCCTCTTTTTATCACTTAAAGGAAATCGTGATGAAAACAACACAAAAAACACGCTGGTGCCTGACCGCCATGCTGGCGCTGAGTGCCGTGGTCTTTACCGCATCATCCTTCGCTCAAACCAGCAAACTGGTGATTGAATCTGGCGATAGCGCGCAAAGCCGCCAGCAGGCGACAATGGAAAAAGAGCAGTGGAACGACACCCGTTCTTTGCGCCAGAAGGTTAACACCCGCACCGAAAAAGAGTGGGACAAGGCCGACGTCGCTTTTGATGCCCAGGACAACTGCCAGAAAAGCGCAAACGTCAATGCCTACTGGGAGCCCAACACCCTGCGCTGCCTCGACCGCCGCACCGGGCGTGCCGTTGCACCTTAATCCGTCATACACCATGGCGCCCGCGGGCGCGATATTTAGCTTTTATCGACAGGAACAGCCATGACTGACGCTTATGCAATCAAACTTCGTCCGCTGGAGCGCGAAGACTTACGCTTTGTCCACCAGCTCGATAACAACGCCAGCGTGATGCGCTACTGGTTTGAAGAGCCGTACGAAGCTTTTGTCGAGCTCTCCGATCTCTACGACAAGCATATTCACGATCAAAGCGAACGCCGTTTTGTTATCGAGTGTAATGGTGAAAAAGCCGGACTCGTAGAACTGGTTGAGATCAACCATGTTCACCGCCGCGCCGAATTTCAGATAATCATCTCACCAGACTATCAGGGCAAAGGCCTGGCGACACGCGCCGCGAAGCTGGCGATGGACTACGGCTTTACCGTTCTCAACCTGTACAAACTGTACCTTATCGTTGACAGCGAAAATGAAAAAGCCATCCACATCTACCGCAAGCTGGGCTTTATGGTAGAGGGCGAGCTGATTCATGAGTTTTTCATCAACGGTGAATATCGCAACACCATTCGCATGTGCCTGTTCCAGCATCAATATATTAGCGAACACCGCCCCCAGGGACAGGCCCTGCTGAAGCCTACGGCTCAGTAGTATTCGATGCTATTTTTGATGGTATAGCGGCGGGTCAACGGCGGCTGAACGCTTTCATCGACAACCTGAAGCTGGCAATCGACCGGGTTATCGTGGCTATCATAGTCGCAGGCCTGGCGCACATTCCCCAGTTGACGGTCGTTGAACGTGCTGGTCGCCGTATAATCCAGCTTTTTTCGCGGATCCGCCGCCGGGGTGGAAACCACCGTAAATCGCTCATCTTTTGCGACGGTGGTTTTACCGGTCGGGTAGCCCTCGCTGTCATATTGGTAGGTCGCCGTGGTCTCTTTCCCTCGCGCGGTCACCACAAAACCGTTATCGTCCGTTTCCCAGGTGACGCCTGCCGACGGCAGTTCCGCGAGCTGGCATTTTCCCTGCAGGCGCAGGCGCTTCTCGTGGGTACGCGCGTCAAGATAGAAGTTGGCATCCAGCATCAGCGTCGCACCGGTGTTATTTTCGCGGTCCTCAAAGTCCAGCAGATCGAAACACCCTTCCCGGGACAGGCGAGCGCTGACCCGCTTGACCACCTCATCGTGTTCGTCAAATAGCGTCTGGCTGAAATCTTTCACCGGCCCCCGCAGCGGATCGAACTCGAACTCATTGGAAAAACTCGCCATTTCTGGCGTAAATGCTTCTGGCGTCTTCTGCGCATCACAGGCGCTGAGCACCATCACCGCCGATATCAGCAATAACCGTTTTTTCACGCCGGATTCCTTTTGTGTATCTTGCAATCATATTAGCAAATACAATTGTTTACACCAGTTCTGCTATGCTTAAATCTGGATAACATTAATAAGGAGTCTATGATGAAACGCTCTCCCTGGCTATGCGCGGCTCTGCTGCTGGCATCAACCTCAGTGCTGGCCGCCCCCGATTCCTGCGAACGTGTGAAAAATGATATTCAACAAAAGATAGTCAACAACGGCGTACCGGCCTCAGGCTTTAGTTTAGCGATCGTGCCAAACGATCAACCCGATCAGCCCGGAGCCCAGGTGGTCGGTCATTGCGCCAACGATACCTTTAAAATCACCTATACCCGCAGCGCCGATTCTGACAGCGACGCCCGTTAACCTCTTATTTTCATTCGAAGGATATTATCCCTGAGTTGACCAGGGATAATATCCCTTTACCCCTCTCTGAGTATGATGGCTTACCCAACAACCGGAAAATGATACCGGCAATCTTTTAGCATCATCACAACGATGGGGTGAGCCATGTCCAGTCAGGAACATTCTGGCGGCGTCAGCCGACGCACGTTAATCAAATCGTCCGCGATAGGTTCACTGGCGCTTGCTGCCGGTGGGCTTTCGCTCCCCTTCAGCGTGCGCTCCGCTGCGGCGGCCGTCCAGTTGGCGACCCAAAGTGAAGAACGCGTAGTCTGGGGCGCCTGCTCGGTGAATTGCGGCAGCCGCTGCGCGCTGCGTCTGCACGTTCGCGATAATGAAGTGACCTGGGTTGAGACGGATAATACCGGGCTGGATAATTATGGCGACCATCAGGTGCGCGCCTGCCTGCGTGGACGCTCTATTCGGCGGCGCATCAATCATCCTGATCGTTTGAACTACCCGATGAAACGCGTCGGTAAACGCGGCGAAGGCAAATTTGAGCGCATCAGCTGGGCTGAAGCGCTGGATACCATTGCCGGGAATCTGCAACGAATTGTGAAAGAGTACGGCAACGAAGCCGTTTACATTAACTATTCGTCGGGGATCGTTGGCGGCAATATGACCCGCTCCTCACCTTCGGCCTCACCGGTTACGCGGCTGATGAACTGCTACGGCGGCTCACTGAATCAGTACGGTACCTACAGTACCGCACAGATTGCCTGCGCCATGCCCTACACCTACGGCAGCAACGACGGCAACAGCACCTCTGATATCGAAAACAGCAAGCTGGTGGTGATGTTCGGCAATAATCCGGCGGAAACCCGCATGAGCGGAGGCGGCATTACCTGGTTTCTGGAACAGGCGCGCGAACGCTCCAATGCGCGCATGATCGTGATTGACCCACGCTACACCGATACCGCCGCCGGGCGAGAGGATGAATGGATCCCCATCCGCCCCGGCACCGATGCCGCGCTGGTGGCAGGCATCGCCTGGGTCTTGATTAACGAAAACCTGGTCGATCAGCCGTTTCTGGATAAATACTGCGTCGGCTACGACGAAAAAACCCTGCCCGCCGACGCCCCGGCGAATAGTCACTATAAGGCCTACATTATGGGCAACGGCGAGGACGGAACGGCCAAAACGCCGCAGTGGGCGTCGCGTATCACCGGGATCCCAGCCGACCGAATCATTAAGCTGGCCCGAGAAATCGGCATGACCAAACCGGCCTGTATTTGCCAGGGATGGGGACCGCAGCGTCAGGCTAACGGTGAACTGGCCTCCCGGGCGATTGCAATGCTGCCAATTCTGACCGGCAACGTCGGCATTAACGGCGGCAACAGCGGCGCACGTGAATCCACCTACACCCTCACCATTGAGCGTCTGCCGGTGCTGGTCAATCCGGTCAAAACCGCCATCTCCTGCTTTAGCTGGACCGATGCTATCGAACGCGGGCCGGAGATGACCGCGCTGCGCGATGGCGTCAGGGGCAAAGATAAGCTGGATGTCCCGATTAAGTTTGTCTGGAACTACGCCGGGAATACCCTTGTCAACCAGCATTCTGATATCAACAGAACCCACGAAATTCTCCAGGATGAGACCAAATGCGAGACGATCGTGGTTATTGAAAACTTTATGACCTCATCGGCGAAGTATGCCGACATCCTGCTGCCGGACCTGATGACCGTCGAACAGGAAGACATTATTCCTAACGACTATGCCGGGAACATGGGCTATCTGATATTTATTCAGCCCGCTACGTCGGCGAAATTCGAACGTAAACCGATTTACTGGATCCTCAGCGAAGTGGCAAAACGCCTCGGCGGCGATATTCACCAGCGCTTTACAGAAGGACGCACTCAGGCCCAGTGGCTCCAGCATCTGTACGCCAAAATGCTGGCCAGAGATCCCGCGCTGCCTACCTACGACGCGCTGAAAGAAATGGGAATTTATAAGCGTAAAGATCCTGCTGGCCATTTTGTGGCCTATCGTGATTTTCGCCAGGACCCGGTCGCGCATCCGTTAAAAACGCCCTCCGGTAAGATTGAAATTTACTCCAGCCAACTGGCGGATATCGCCGCCCGCTGGCAGTTGCAAAAAGATGAAACCATTAGCCCACTGCCGGTTTACGCCTCCACCTTTGAAGGCTGGGACGACCCGTTACGTAGCCAGTTTCCGCTGCAACTTTTCGGGTTTCACTACAAAGCCCGTACCCACTCCACCTACGGGAATATCGACGTGCTACAGGCCGCCTGTCGTCAGGAGGTGTGGCTCAACCCGCTCGATGCCGAAAAACGCGGCATTAAAAACGGCGATCTGGTGCGCGTGTTTAACCCTCGTGGCGAACTTCGCATTCCGGCAAAGGTCACGCCGCGCATCATGCCCGGCGTAGCGGCCATGGGCCAGGGGGCGTGGCATGACGCCAGTATGAACGGCGATCGTATCGATCATGGCGCCTGCATTAATACCCTGACCACTCATCGCCCTTCACCGCTGGCAAAAGGCAATCCGCAGCACACTAACCTGGTCGATATCGCCAGGGTCGAGGATGCGACCTCATGATCCCCCGCGTTCGGTGTTGTCCAAACGACGCGATAACAGGCAAGGAGGTAGCAAATGGGTAATGGATGGCACGAATGGCCGCTGGTGCTATTTACGGTTCTGGGGCAATGCGTGGCGGGTGCGACCATCGTCACCGGCCTGGGATGGATGTCGTTAAACAATAACTCCGAGGCGCAGCAGCGCCTCGTCAGCCGGATGTTCTTTCTCTGGCTGATGATGGGGATCGGTTTTCTGGCATCGGTTCTGCACCTGGGTTCCCCCCTGCGGGCGTTCAATTCACTGAACCGCGTTGGTGCATCGGCGCTAAGCAATGAAATCGCCAGCGGCGCCCTGTTCTTTGCCACCGGCGGCCTCTGGTGGCTGCTGGGGGCACTCGGTAAATTACCCGCCGCGCTCAGCCGCCCCTGGCTGCTGCTCAGCATGGTGCTGGGCGTCGTTTTTGTGCTGGCGATGACCCGGGTTTACCAGATTGAGACCGTCCCGACATGGTATAATGGCAGCACCACAACATCTTTCTTTCTGACGATGGTGCTGAGCGGACCGCTGTTTGCCGCGCTGTTGTTGCGGGTGGCTAACGTCGCGTTTAACGGTCGCTTTTTCGCTACGTTGAGCGTGCTGGCACTGTTTGCCAGCATTGCCCTCGTGGTATTACAAGGATTCGAACTCAACGCTATCCACAGCTCAGTGCAGCGCGCCGGCGCCTTAGTTCCGGACTATGCAACGTGGCAGGTATGGCGCATCGCGCTGCTGGCTCTGGGGCTGGGCTGTTGGATCTGCCCGCTTATCCGGAGTAACACTCCGCGGCCGGGCAGCTTATTTATCGGGCTGCTGCTGGTTCTGGCCGGAGAACTCATTGGTCGCGGTCTGTTTTACGGTCTGCATATGACCGTCGGCATGGCAATTGCTGGTTAATTTTCAGGCGAGGGTCAGCCCCGCCGCTGTAAGGAAGAGGACATGACACAAGCTCACTCCCGCGACGCCGTCGCATTGAGCGCCCGCACGTTGGGCGCCCTGTTTTCATTTGCACCGGAAAGCGAGCAGGCAGCACCGCTGGTAACGGCTCTACGAGACGGCAGCTGGCAGGGGCAATGGCCTTTCCCGGTCGCCGATTCACTGGCTAACGGGTTTGCCAAAGAGAGCGATGAGCCGCTCCCTCAAGCCTGGCAGCGCCTGTTTATTGGTCCCTGGGCGCTGCCTGCGCCGCCGTGGGGGTCGGTCTGGCTGGACAAAGAAAACGTGCTGTTTGGTGACTCCACCCTCGCATTGCGGGAGTGGATGCGGGCAAACGGAATTGGCCACGCGGCACAGAGCCAGGAGCCGGAAGATCATTTTGGCACGCTCCTGCTGCTGGCCGCCTGGCTGAGTGAGTCAGGGCAGGATGAGGCGTTTTCACAGCTGCTCGCCTGGCACCTGCTGCCGTGGTCAGGCCGCTTCCTCGAGGTGTTTATCGCCGGGGCTGAACACCCCTTTTATCAGACCCTCGGTCAGCTGGCGCAGGCCACGCTTGCCGAATGGCAACGCCAGCTGCCTGTCGCCGTCGCCGACAAGCCGCTTTATCGTTAAGCACTCTTTTGTTAAGTACCATGCCGGTATCCCCGGCATGGCTTACCTTTTTCGTGACAACGTCACGCACTCAATTTCGCCTTTGCGTCCTCATTCTGCGGATATTTTTCATCGCTACCGGCATTTATAGCTTTTGCGTCTAAGCTTATTTCCCATCACAATAAGCCTATGATTCCCGCTAACCGAAGCCTCTGATGCATCGTCTCCATAATTATCCTGATGTTCAGGTCATGTTTCGTCGCCTGCTGATTGCTACGCTGGTCGGTATCCTGGCGGCGCTGGCCGTTGCGCTGTTTCATTATGCAATGGGGATCCTTGAGGGACTCTTCCTCAAGGATCATAGCGGAAGCCTGGTCAATGCGGCTGAGGCACTGCCCGGGTGGCGACGCTTGCTGACGCCGGCCGCAGGTGGGCTGGCCGCCGGCACTCTGCTCTGGCTCTGGCAACGCCGAACCCGCCAGCGCCCGCATGCCCCCACCGACTATATGGAAGCGCTGGAAACCGGTGACGGGCAGTTCGATACGCCCGCCAGCCTGATCAAATCCCTGGCGTCATTGCTGGTGGTGACCACCGGCAGCGCGATTGGTCGCGAAGGGGCGATGATTCTGCTGGCTGCGCTGGCCGCGTCGCTTTTCGCCCGCCGGTTCACGCCAAAAGCGGAATGGAAGCTGTGGGTTGCCTGCGGGGCCGCCGCCGGGATGGCCAGCGCGTATCACGCGCCGCTGGCCGGCAGTCTGTTTATCGCCGAGATTTTATTTGGCACGCTGATGCTTGCGTCACTGGGACCGGTGGTTATTTCCGCGGTGATCGCCCTGCTGCTCACGCAGTTGATCAACGGCGGTGCGTCGCCGCTGTACCATGTGGAATTTCACGAGTCGCTCACCGCCCTGCACTATGCGCTGATGCTGGCGACCGGATTGCTGGCAGGACTTTGCGGGCCGCTGTTTATCGCGCTGATGAGCTACAGCCATCGCTGTTTTTTACGCCTGCGCCTGTCGCCGCCCTGGCAGCTGGCGCTTGGCGGGTTAATTGTCGGTCTGCTGTCGTTGGTGACGCCTGCGGTGTGGGGCAACGGCTACAGCACAGTGCAGCATTATCTGCAATCGCCGCCGCTGTTTAGCGCCATCGCGGTGGTCTTTTTGTGTAAATTGATTGCCGTACTGGCCAGCAGCGGCTCCGGCGCGCCGGGAGGGGTCTTTACTCCCACCCTGTTTGTCGGTCTGGCGACAGGCATGCTGTTTGCTTGCTTCTGCGGGCTGTGGCTGCACCACGATCAAGGGATAGCGATTATGATTGGTCTGACCGGAATGGCAGCCTTCCTGGCGGCCACGACGCATGCGCCGATTATGTCAACGTTGATGATTTGTGAAATGACCGGGCAGTATGCATTACTGCCCGGCTTACTGATTGCCAGTGTTCTGGCATCGGTGCTCTCGCGGACGTTACGCCAGGACTCTATCTACCGCCATCACGCCACCGAGCATGGTTAGGTCAATATAGTGACTCAGCTCGCGCTGTTCGGCGCGCGGCAGGTAGGGAAGTTCGCCAATCAGCGGCCCAGGCAGCTTTTTGCTCAGCACATCGATGATTTCTGCGTAATGCGCTAAGCCTGGGTTAATCCGGTTTGCCACCCAGCCAATCATCGGCAGTCCGTCGTTGGCAATGGCCTGTGCGGTCAGCAGCGCATGGTTAATACACCCTTCCTGAATGCCCACCACCATCACCACCGGCAGTTGCTCCTGAACCACCCATTCAGACAGCGGGCGCAGGTCGTTCATCAGGCTCCGCCAGCCGCCGGTCCCCTCGACCACCACATGATCAACCTGCCCGCTCAGGCGCTGAAGCCCATCCGAGAGCAGTCCGTAGTTAATCGGGCAGCTGTGTGCCACGCTGCTTTCATCTTCGCTTAACGCTATGGGATTGACAGCATCATACGGTAACGCCAGCGACGACACGCTCTGTAAAATCAGCGCATCTTTGTTACGCAATCCGTCCGGCGTCTCTTTGCTGCCCTTCGCCACAGGCTTGTATCCCGCGACGCTTTTGCCGCTGGCAGCAAGTGCCTGCAACAGCGCACGAGAAACCACTGTCTTCCCGACAGAGGTGTCAGTACCTGTTATAAAGAAACGCTTAAACATCATTAACCCCACAGTTATGTTGATGATTTATACAGAAGAGAAGGAATAAACTGTGGGAAAAGTCTACGCGAAGCCGCCGGATACCAGCTTGAGATAGCGCAATTTTTGGTGTGACTACGAAAAAATGTTAACCCTGTAACAGTCGAATAAGCAGAGATCCGTTATAGAGGGCGTCTTTTACCAGCGCCGCGCCGGCCATCGTGCCACGGTTAGAAAACTGTGTACTTTCGACGCTAATATGCCGGCTATAGGCAGGCAGGGATTGCTGGCGAATACAGTCCGATATCGCCGGAAACAAGATATCGGCCGCAAGGCTAAACGGAGAGCCGATCAGGATTTTTTGCGGGTTGAACAGGTTGACCATGATCGCCAGAATCCGCCCGACGTGCTGGCCTACTCCGCTGATAATATCTCGCGCCAGCAAATCGCCCTGTAGCGCCGCCTGGCACAGCCACTCCACGCTCAGCGGCTGCTGATGCAGCATCGAGCTCATGGATTTGGTCATCCTCACCTGGGTCAGTTCCAGCACGCTTTCGACGCTGGCAATGGTCTCCAGACAGCCGTGATTCCCGCAGTAGCAGCGTTTGCCATAGGGATCGACCTGGGTATGGCCTATCTCCACCAGGCTGCTGCTGCCGGCATGCAGCAGGCGACCATCGGTAATCACTCCGGCGCCGACGTTATGGTCGATCACCACCTGAATCACGTCCCGCGCGCCCCGGGAGGCGCCAAACAGCGATTCGGCCATCGTCCATGCGCTGATGTCATGCTGGATATACACCGAGACGCCGGTGTGGTTCGCTAAAACCTCGCCGAGCGGCAGATCGATGACGTCGTCATAAAATGGCATCCGGTGGATAACGCCATTTTCGGTATCGATAATGCCCGGCATGGTGACGGCGATGGCGGTCAGGCGTTCCAGCTTCTTTTGATGACGGATAAAAAACTGGTCGATATGCTCGACGACCCGCGTCAGGAACGGCTGTTCGTGCTGGAGCGCCAGCTCAAGCTGCTCTTCCACGACCAGCTTGCTGCTGAGATCGCGCAGCGCGAGGTGAATTTCACCGCGGCTGATACGAACGCCGAGATAATGCCAGGCCTCAGTTTCAACCATCAGGCCGACAGCGGGACGCCCGCGGCTCCCCGGTTCCTGAATTTCCGTCTCCTGGACCAGATGTGCTTCGAGCATTTCACGCACGATTTTAGTAATACTGGCTGGCGCCAGCTGCGCGAAACGGGAGAGGTCAATACGCGACACCGGGCCAAGCTGGTCAATCAGGCGATATACTGCTCCTGCATTGGTCTGCTTTATTTGATCGATATGGCCTGGCTGACTGTCCGCTACCACCATTGACTCCCTTTATTTTCGCGCTTCGAAATAAACTTTTAGCTATGGTGAAGCACTTCGGTAGCACTCGTCAAATTTTTACTTAGCCTTGTGATTTACCGCACATTTTTGACCGTTTTTAGTCTGAATTATTCACCGCTGCGGCGGCAAGAAGGTATTCCCGAAAGCGTTGCGCCGCCTGACTCTGTTCATGGTGCTTCGACCACACCAGCCACATTTCCGACACGGCATCCTGTTCTTTGATGGGAAGCCAGCGCATTTCATCCAGCTGAACCCGCTTAAATGAGGCCGGTAATATCGATACGCCCAGGCCCGATGCCACCAGCCCGATAATCGTCATCGCTTCGCCGACCTCCTGAGCCATCATCGGCGTCTGACCATAGCGCCGCATCAGCCCGAGAATGTCATCGTAGAGCCCGGTCCCGACGTGGGGATCAAAAAAGACAAACGGCTCGCGCGCCAGCTCAACCAGACTCACGGCCGACTGACGCGCCAGCGGATGATCGCTCGGCACCATCGCCAACAGCGGTTCGCGCAGCACCCGCTCCCAGACCAGCGTTTCCGGCAGCTGAGTATTGCGCATCAGGCCAAGATCGAGGGCGCCTTCATTGAGCGGCACTATCTGCTCGCGGGTGTTGGTTTCCCGGGTCTGAATATGTACGTCCGGATACCGACGGCGAAAGGTGGATAGCGTATCGGAGACGGCCTTAATGAACGGTGCGGAGGAGGTAAAACCGATGTGCAGCTCCCCGGTTTCACCGTGATGCAAACGACTCGCCCGGGCCGCGGCATCATCGACCTGGCTAAGGATGTGTCGGCTGTCGGCAAGAAACTGCCGGCCGGCCGCCGTCAGACTGACGCTGCGGTTTGTCCGGGCAAAAAGACGCGCGCCAATTTGTTGTTCAAGTATCTGAATCTGTTGACTTAACGGCGGTTGAGAAATATTCAGCCGCGCCGCCGCCCGGCCAAAATGGAGTTCTTCGGCAACGGCAATAAAGTAGCGAAGATGGCGCAGCTCGATATTCATATTTAAAACGTCTTATTTGAGATTATTAATATATTAGACAGAATATTTACATTTTCATACCCTTAAAACGTGATCTGTGATGTCTCCTAACTCTGTGTTCTCAGCAAGGATTTTTCCGTGAGTCGTACAACTACCGTTGACACCGTGCCGGCAAGCGAAGTCAGCGACAATGTTATATCCCAGCCAAATCAGTTTATTAAACGCGGTACCCCCCAGTTTATTCGGGTCACCCTGGCACTTTTCTCTGCCGGTCTGGCGACCTTCGCCCTGCTCTACTGCGTTCAGCCAATTCTGCCGGTGCTGTCGACGGAATTTGGCATAACCCCAGCCAGCAGCAGCGTTTCGCTGTCTATTTCTACGGCGATGCTTGCCGTCGGCCTGCTGTTTACCGGTCCTCTGTCGGATGCTATTGGCCGCAAACAGGTGATGGTCACCGCGCTGGTGCTGGCTTCATGCTGCTCCTTACTGTCTACGATGATGTCCAGTTGGCACGGCATTTTGATTATGCGAGCGCTGATTGGCCTGTCGCTTAGCGGCGTGGCGGCGGTCGGGATGACCTATCTGAGTGAAGAGATCCACCCCAGCGTCGTCGCCTTTTCCATGGGCCTCTACATCAGCGGCAACTCGATTGGTGGCATGAGCGGTCGTCTGCTGACCGGGGTGTTTACCGACTTCTTCGGCTGGCGCGTCGCGCTGGCGGTCATCAGCTGTTTTGCGCTCGCATCAGCCATTATGTTCTGGCGAATTCTGCCCGAATCACGGCACTTTCGCCCCAGTTCGCTGCGCCCCAAAACCCTGCTGATTAACCTGCACCTGCACTGGCGCGATCGCGGGCTGCCGCTGCTGTTTCTCGAAGGGTTCCTGCTGATGGGATCGTTCGTTACGCTGTTCAACTACATTGGCTATCGCCTGATGATGTCGCCGTGGTCGCTGAATCAGGCGGTGGTTGGCCTGCTCTCCGTGGCCTATTTGACCGGGACCTGGAGCTCACCGAAGGCCGGAGCAATGACCGCGCGTTACGGACGCGGTCCGGTCATGCTCGCCTTTACCGCCGTTATGCTGGCCGGGCTGATGCTGACGCTGTTCTCATCTCTGTGGCTGATTTTCGCCGGCATGCTGCTGTTCTCTGCCGGCTTCTTTGCCGCCCACTCGGTCGCCAGCAGCTGGATTGGTCCGCGTGCTCGCCGCGCCCGTGGCCAGGCGTCATCGCTGTACCTGTTCAGCTACTATCTGGGTTCGAGTATCGCGGGGACATTAGGCGGGATTTTCTGGCATAAATATGGCTGGAATGGCGTCGGCGGTTTTATCGCTCTGATGTTAATGGCAGCACTTCTTACCGGCGTTTGCCTGCACAAACGTCTGAAATAACCTCTCTTCACGTGGCCTTTACGGGCCACGTCTTTCACCACATGCCCAATACCGACGAAGCACCCAACAATTCTCTGACGGCATCGATAGACAGCAGTGCAATAAACAGCATGGTGAACGGATTCATAGTGACTCCCCATCTGCGGCCTGTGCTCAAATGAGTGTAGCCGCTGCTCAAAAAAGAATCAGCCATCTTGACCACATCAGTATGACAATATTTCGATCCTGACGCCGGTCAGGCGTTAAAACTGGCACAATCTTCTGTTTGTTCATGATCTTTCGCCTGAGCCGCCGACGAGACGTTCGGCGCATCCTGTCTGGAAGATTGACGCAGATCAGGCTAGTGTAGTGGTCAACGGGCAACGCCTTTCGTTCACTCGCAACAGGCCAGAATAAACATGACTGAAAACAAAAACTATCAGCAACTTACCCGCACCTTCCAGCGACTGTCACGCTTCTCGCATCTCGGTGCTATCGCCGGATGGGATATGTTCGCCATGATGCCGCCCGGCGGCAGCGCCGCGCGCGGAGAGGCTCTGGCTGAGCTGGGCGTGCTACAGCATCAGATCCTGACGGATAAGAGCGTCGCTCAGGCACTGCGCGACGCGCGCCAGGAAAACCTGAATGATGTTGAACAGGCGAACCTGCGCGAAATGACCCGCCAGTACGAACAGGCGGCGCTGCTGCCGGAAAGCCTGGTGGAAGCTAAATCGCTGGCGGGAAGCCGCTGTGAACATGCCTGGCGCAGTCAGCGCCCGGCGAACGACTGGGAAGGCTTTGCTGAAAACCTGCGTGAAGTGGTGAAGCTCAGCCGTGAAGAAGCGGCCATTCGCGCTGAAGCAAAAGGCTGCTCCCGCTATGACGCCCTGCTGGATATTTTCGAACCTGATATGACCAGCGCGCGGCTTGACGTGTTATTTGCCGATCTTAAATCCTGGCTGCCGACCCTGCTCGCCGAGGTTGTCGAAAAACAGTCCCGGCGGCCGCCGGTTGCCCCACAGGGCCCATTCCCGGTAGCCGAACAGCGTGAGCTGGGACTGGAAGCAATGCGGATTCTGGGCTTTGATTTTGATGGCGGGCGCCTCGATATCAGCGCCCACCCGTTCTGCGGCGGCGTGCCGCAGGACGTACGTATTACCACCCGCTATAACGAAGAAGACCTGCTCAGCGCCCTGTTCGGAGTGATTCATGAAACGGGTCACGCGCGCTACGAACAAAATCTGCCGCGTAAATGGCTCGATCAGCCGGTAGCCCTTGCCCGCTCAACGGCGATTCATGAATCGCAAAGCCTGTTCTTCGAAATGCAGCTTGGGCGCAGCGATGCCTTCTTAAAACGCCTGTTGCCTGCCGTGCGCCAGCGTTTCGGAGAGCAGCCGGCTTTCAGCAGTGAGAATTTCATCGCCTGGAACCAGCGCGTCAAGCCGGGCTATATCCGCGTCGATGCCGACGAAGTCAGCTATCCGGCGCACGTAATTCTGCGCTACGAGATTGAGCGCGCGTTGATCGATGGTGACATCGAGGTGGACGATATTCCCGCCCTGTGGGATGAGAAAATGCAGAGCTGGCTGGGGCTTTCCACCACCGGCAATTATCGCAACGGCTGTATGCAGGACATTCACTGGACCGATGGCGGGTTTGGTTACTTCCCTTCCTACACGCTCGGCGCCATGTATGCTGCGCAGCTGATGGCCGCGGCAAAACGCGCGCTACCGCAGCTGGAGACCAGTATTGCCAGTGGCGATTTCTCGACGCTGTTTCACTGGTTACAGCAAAATATCTGGCAGCACGGCAGCCGGTTTAGCACTTCGCAGCTCATTATCAACGCCACCGGGGAAGATCTGAACAGCGACTATTTCCGTCAGCATCTGATCTCACGTTACCTGTAAGCCTGTTGCGCCGGGGCTCTCCCGGCGCAATCTTCTTTGAGATATCCCCGCCTCGTCCCACGTTGTACATATCGTTACACGCCGATACCAAACACTCACGGAAAGCCAGATAAGACAAGCATATAGTTCTTCCAACGGCCCCGCAGTGGGGTTGAATGAAAAAACCTTTTCGAGGATATCAGAATGAAAAAAGTATTAGCTCTGGTCGTTGCCGCTGCTATGGGTCTGTCTTCCGCTGCTTTCGCTGCTGATGCAGTAAGCACCACTCAGGCTCCGGCTGCTGCAACTCACAGCACCACTGCCAAGACCACTCATCACAAAAAACACCATAAAGCTGCCGCAAAACCAGCTGCAGAGCAGAAAGCTCAGGCCGCTAAAAAACACCACAAAGCCGCTGCCAAACCAGCCGCTGAACAGAAAGCCCAGGCCGCTAAAAAGCACCACAAAGCCGCTGCCAAACCAGCCGCTGCGCAGAAAGCCCAGGCCGCTAAAAAACACCACAAAGCCGCAACCAAACCGGTAGCTCAGAAAGCCCAGGCTGCGAAAAAACACCACAAAACTGCCGCTAAACCAGTAGCGCAGAAAGCTCAGGCTGCCAAAAAGCATCACAAAACCACTAAACATCAGGCTGCTAAACCTGCTGCACAACCGGCTGCTTAATTCTTCCGGTAAGTCTGGTTAATCCTAAATCGGCGCTGTTTCAGCGCCGTTTTTTTCTGGAGGGCACTTATGCTGCGGCGCTATCGTTTTGAGCTCATCCTGATCCTGTTAATCCTCTGCGCGCTGATCGCAACTCGCTTTTTCCTTTACTGAATAAAGCGGCACCCGATCGTCTCTCGCAGCGGGCCAGTAACCTTTCAATACGCCGATTGTCTTTCATCAGAATATTCCCGACATCAGGCTTGACTCGCCCATCGTGCGAAAAATCCGCCAGAAATGATAGCCAACGCCATACACGCCAATAACCAACAAAAAACACGCCGATACGGTCGTTAAACGGCGGGCATGCTTCGGCGCCAGCCAGCGGCGAATGGCAAAAATATACAGCGACAGCACAGCCAGATCGATTGCCACCCAAATGACGGTCAGCAGGCCCAGACTCAGACCAACATCGCTGGTGATATGAATAAACTGCGGAAAAAACGCGACAAAGAACAAAATGTCCTTGGGATTACTTAACGCGGTTACAAACCCCGCCAGCAACCCGCCTTGCGCAGCCACCGGTCCAGACGCTCTGGAAGGTGTGAACAGCATACGCAGGGCGAGCTGTGTAATATAGACAGACCCCGCCATCGCCAGCAGCAGCAAAATATCAGGATTGATTCCCACCGCGCCGGTCAACATAGCGGCCGCGCCAGCAAGCAATACCAGCGACGCCAGATGACTGCCCACCATCGTACGCAGTGCACATAAAGCCCCGTCCCTGGCGGCGGCACCGGTCACCAGAAACACCACCGGCCCAGGGGTGGCAATCAGCGCCAGCACCGCCAGGGCATATCCCACCATCAACGTATAGTTCATGACTCTGACTCACTTTAAGCTCTTTCGGTCAGCGCATTCTCTACTTTGATTTCAGGGTTGAAAAACGACAAATGATGAGTTTGAATGTGAGTAAAACTCAACATAGAGAGTTCACAGCCATGTCGATGCCTCCGCTGTATGCCCTGCGCGCTTTCGAAACCGCCGCCCGCCTTGGCTCCTTTAGCAAAGCTGCCGTAACGCTGCACGTCACTCCCGGAGCGGTCAGCCGACATATCAGCACGCTCGAGGCCTGGTTCGACTGCCGGCTGTTTATCCGTCAGGGGCCGAAAATCGCGCTTACCGACGCAGGAAGACAGCTTGCCAGTGCGCTGGCGGAGAATTTTTCTGCCATCGACAGAGCCTGCCAGACCTTACGACATCAGGTGGGCAAGCTACGGCTGAAATCGCCATCAACGCTGACCATGCGCTGGCTGCTGGATGTGCTGCAACACTTTCGCCAGCAGCATCCGCGACCGGTAATAGAGATGAGTAGCGTCTGGATGGACCGAGACAGCGTCGACTTCACCCGCGAGCCTTACGATTGTGCGATCCTCCTCGGAGACGGTCATTTTGGCGAAGATAAATGTCATGGACTGTTGTTCGCCGAATGGCTGATTCCGGTTTGTGCCCCGGCGATGGTCGAGGCTGCACGCCAGAGGCTGGCAGCCTGTCCATTGATTCACCCGACAACTGACCGTCGGGACTGGCGACGCTGGCTACAGCATGCCGAAACCCCCTCGCCGGTAGAGATCAATCAGGGCATCGTTTTTGACAGTCTGGAACAAGGCACGATGGCCGCCATGAGCGGGCACGGCGTATCGGTGGGGGATCTCTTTCTGAGTCTGGCGGCTATTCGCAGCGGCCTGTTGGCGCTGCCGTTTACGCAAGCCATTGCGACCGGCGAGGGTTATTATCTGGTGTGGCCAAAGAACACGCTTAATCCGCAGCCCGTCGCCCTGCTGTATCAATTTTTACTTGAGCATATTCCGGCGCCATTCCCCGAGGGAATAACCCGTCGAGGCCAGGCACCGAAGTGATTTCTGCTGCGAGGATTTACATGACGTGAACGGCCTGTACGACCAGATATCCCGCCGCGCCCCAGATAAAAACTGACGCAAGGGAAACATAAACTAACGCGCGAATACCTTTTTTTGACATACATCCTCCCGAAACCGGAAATAAGAATTTACTGGTGTCATCATCGCCAGGACAACATCTCTGTTTGCTCAACGGATGAGAGGAATAACAATATTTGCGGTGAGAAAATGTTTCACTTTGAAAGTATTCAAGAACACGGTAAAGAAGTGCATTTTTCGGTGAGTACATTTGTATTTTTGTCGTTTTATCGGCGTTACCCACAAAATAATCTTATGCCACCTCCACTCGCCAAACGCCGGATTTCCGTCTGATTTGGTACTTTCGGTAACCCGATTTATGTTGCTTCCCACACCGGTTTCTGCGGAAATAACACCACGGAGAGATACGCGCTAACCGGTTGAGTTATCTTCATTCTTCCGCAAATAAGGGCCGTTTTGATGTAATTTTGCTCGCCATTTGCTTTAATTAAAATTACTCTTAACTTTCATAAACTTAAATCTCCTGCTACTGTCAATATACACAAAATCATCCCGGCCGTTTCACCCGAGTGACGCGCGTGAAAGGATGATATGTAAAATCATAATTTCTCCCCAGAGAGTGATATGCGTAAAGACGTACTGTTATTACTGTGTTCATTTTGGTTGCTGTCCCCGCTTGCTCACGCTGATGATGACAGCATGAGTGCGAAAGATATCAAGACGCTTTTTTTTGGTCATGACGATCGCAAGCCGGTCAGCAATCCCGCAGAGGAACCCTGGGATGCCATTGGTCAGTTAGAAACCGCCAGCGGCAATCTGTGTACCGCCACCCTCATTTCGCCGCACCTGGCGTTGACCGCAGGTCACTGCCTGCTGACGCCGCCAAAAGGCAAACCGGATAAAGTCGTGGCCCTGCGTTTTATCTCCCGTAAAGGCAGCTGGGTCTATGAGATTCATGGCATTGAAGGCCGCGTCGACCCGACACTGGGCAAACGCCTGAAAGCCGATGGCGACGGCTGGATTGTCCCCTCGGCCGCTGCACCGTGGGACTTTGGCTTAATTGTTCTGCGCTATGCGCCCGGCGGGATTACCCCTGTCCCGCTGTTTAGCGGAGATAAAGCCGCGCTCACCGCCGCGCTGAAGGTCGCAGAGAGAAAGGTCACCCAGTCCGGCTACCCGGAAGACCATCTTGATGATTTATATAACCATCAGGATTGCATTGTGACCGGCTGGGCGCAGACAACGGTACTGTCACATCAGTGCGATACCCTGCCCGGCGATAGCGGTTCACCGCTGCTGTTAAAAACCGATTCCGGCTGGCAGGTTATTGCCGTACAGAGTTCTGCCCCTGGTCCTAAAGATCGCTGGCGGGCGGATAACCGGGCGATTTCGGTGACCGGTTTTCGTGACCGGCTGGAAGCGCTGGCCAGCGAGTAAACCGCTAGCCCTGCTGCTGGCGCAGCTGTAACAGAGATGCAAGTGGCATCGGTTCGCTGAAGTAAAAGCCCTGTAGACGGTCGCATCCAGCCCGACGCAGCAGCGCCAGCTGCTGCTGATTCTCAACCCCTTCGGCCACCACCGTCATTCCCAGCGCCCCGGCGATACGCACCGTCCCGCGAACCAGCTCCGCGGCCTGGGCATCGACATCAACCAGCCCGGCCAGCGATTTATCAATCTTAAGGGTATCGAAGCGAAAGCTACGCAGATAGCCGATGCTGGAATAACCGATGCCAAAATCATCCAGGGCGACCGCAGCCCCTAGCGCTTTAAGATTCTCAATGGCCGCAAGGGCGCGGGCGGGATTTTCCATCACGTAGCTTTCGGTGACCTCTATTTGCAAACGACGGGCCGGAAAATGGCAGCGGCCAAGAACCTGTACGACACGCGTTTCAAATTCCGGGTCGCGAAACTGCGCGGGAGAGATATTCACCGACAGCATCAGTTCCCCTGCCGATTGCAGATCGCAGCAGGCCCGGTAGAGCGCAAACTGCCCGAGCGCATAGATCAGACCGCTGCTTTCTGCGATGCCGATAAACACATCCGGCGGCAGCGGCCCTTCCGGGCGGCGCGGCCAACGCAGCAGCGCTTCGACGCCCTCCATCGCCAATGTATCGGCGTTAACAATGGGTTGATACCAGACATCAAACTCGTCGTTTTCCAGCCCCTGGCGAATGCCGTTTTCGATATTCAGCTGATACTGGCGGGTATCGCTGAGGGTCTCGTCATACCAGGATGTACGCCCTTTCCCTGATTTTTTAGAGTGATACATCGCGATATCAGCCCGGCGAAACAGCTCGGTGCTTGAACAGGAGGCCGGAGTGCCGCTGGCAATACCGATGCTGGCGCTGATGTAAATTTTACGTTCATTGAGATGCACGGGCGATTTCAGCATCTCCAGCACCGCCCACGCAAAAGCCGATGCGTGATCGATCGCCTGCTCTCCACTGATGGTCATGGCAAATTCATCGCCACCCATGCGGGCCAGCAGACCGTCCGCCGGCACCCGCTGCTGAAGCTCTCTGGCAATATGGGCAATCAGCGCATCACCAACATCATGACCGTAGTTGTCGTTGACATCTTTAAAACCGTCGAGGTCAATAAACACCACGCACTGAATCTCATGCCGTGACTTTTCGCACACCTGATTCAACCGCCCAATCAGCGCCCGTCGGTTGGGCAGTTGGCTGAGCCAGTCGGTCATGGCGATTTTTCGCGCCAGCTTCTCCCCGCACGATAGCTTGTACAGTCCAAGGCAGCTGAACAGGATAAACAGCAGGATCAGGCTGGCAGCCATTACCGCAATAAGCCTGATGCTGTTTGACGCCGCGTGTGCAGCCTCAGCACCCGGCAGACGCGGCTGCCAGCTCAGGTAACCGATGATCTCCCCGGCATTGGTGCGCAGCGGAATACTATATTCCCCGCTGCCCTGCGTTTCATGCAGCCCATTGATCTGGAATGTATTACCTAACCTTTGCAGCATCTCGGCGTTAATATGCCGGGTGACGACCAGATAGCGGCGCGTGTCATCGTGCACCTGCAAACGCCCCACTGTCGGGCGAATCAGCCCGATGCCAATAAAGGCTATCCCCTCACGGGTGCGGGTAATCCCGGCGTAGGCGCCTTTGCCGCTGCGTAACGCTTCGGCGTGCAGCGTAATCAGCGTTTGCAGGCCGCTGCCAAAAAATCGAATATCGGTTTCATTAAAGGCCTGGCTGCGAAACGAGCCCCACAGCACGCGATAATGCTGATCGAGAACAAAGGTACCGTCATAGAGATTATTAATTTTGAAGCCTGAGCCCCAGGAGTCATACAGCCAGCCGGCGTTCAGCGTCGGCGCATAGGTTTGCTTGACCGCGTCATCCCATATCGAATTATCCAGCACCAGCGAAAGTACGCGGTTCACCGACGTTTGCACTGCGCCGTCTACGGAGAGTACGGATCGGTGTCTGTCGATTTCATTGGTTTTGATGCCAATCAGATGCTGGGAAAGATAGATGAGAGAGATAATTGAGACAATAAGGCCAATGCCGGCGAGGAAGATCATAACCGAAAGCGTTTTGGCCGAGGGAAGATTGCGCCAACCAGGCAAATTAACCATTATCTGTCCTCATTACGGCTGAAGGTCAACGCGCCGCCAGTACTCTTTTTAAAGAATAATACAGAGAACAAATTTTGCCGCCCGCGCATGCAGGCGGCATCACATTACGCCAGTTTTATAAGCACCATGCCGGTCACCAGCAGTATCACGCCTATCCAGCCCTTATTATTCAGGCGTTGGCCAAACAGGATCCAACCGGCCGCAATGGTGGCAGCAATACCGAAACCACCCCACAGCGCATAGGCCACCGACAGGTCAATCCCTTTCACGGCCTGGGAGAGTGCGCTGAAGGCACCCAGCACCGCCAGCAGCGACAGCATGCCGTACACTTTATGGCGGAAACCATCTGAAAACTTTAAAAAAACGTTCGCGGCAATTTCCAGCACAATCGCCAGCGCCAGCCAGGCGCCGTGCACCCACTCAAACTGTTGCATGAGCCGACTCCTCTGGTTGTTTCACCGCTTTTTTAGTCCCGGATTTAATTAATACAATCCCGACCACCAGCGTTGCCAGACCGGCCATTTTGACCAGCGAAAGCGTTTCATCAAACAGCAGAACGCTGAACAAAGTGATCAGTAAAATACCGATACCTTCCCACAAGGCATAGGCCACACCGAGGGCGATTTTTTTAACGGCGAACGCCAGGAATATATAAGAAAGTGCAATCATCACCAGCATCAAAATAAAACCCGTATGCCCACCGCTGACGCTGGCCCATTTCATAGACAGTGTGCCGGTAATTTCAGCAACGATAGCTAAAGCTAATAACATCCAATAAAACATAATCCTTCTCCTGCTAGAGAATATAATCCACTGCGGCTTACAGCGAAGGTAAACCGAAAAAATTCTGAGATCGTTTAGCCGTGCGCATAGCGCCAACTCAGGCAGAGAGAAAGGACTAAAGCGCGGAGCGCCAGTGTTGCTCGCCGGCAAAGCGGCAGACAAGGAAGGAAACTGCAGGGTGATTAGAAATATACATCCTGAACTGATTGTCCATAAAATTACAATTATCCGCGGTATTGCTTCTCGTCATTGCGGATGACTATTGTCCTCGGTAGTTATACACAGTAAATTTGTACCATAATGCTACATTACACTCAAATCCTTTGCACTTCTTTACGTCCAACATTTGATTTTGATTAGCTTTTACTGATGCCAGTCGCCATTATGATGGCAACTTCATTATTTTATTTTAGCAACAGGATAGTTTTCTCCACCGTAGGCTTTTATCAAGGTAACACCCTCGTCCGGCTGATGCATTTTTACTGATTTTATCGCACCATTCGGGTCTACACTGTGAGGAAAACCCGATTATATTTTTCAGGGACACCTATGGCCAAACCCATCATTACGCTTAATGGATTAAAGATTGTCATCATGCTGGGCATGCTGGTCATCATTCTCACCGGTATCCGCTTCGCGGCAGATATCATCGTCCCGTTCATCCTTGCGCTGTTCCTCGCCGTGGTGATCAACCCCGTGGTCCACCTGATGATGCGCTGTCGGGTCCCCCGCGTGCTGGCCATTTCATTATTAATTGGTGCGATTGTCATGCTGGCGGTGGTTTTACTGGCCTCATTAGGCACCTCGCTAAATGAACTCGCGCGCACGCTCCCGGAATACCGCACCTCCCTGTCCGGCCCGGTGCATACCGTGACTCCCTGGCTACAGCGATTTGGCTTTACCGTATCCGTCGTAGAGTTGAATAAATACATCGACCCTAATGCGGTCATGATGATGGTGACCGGCCTGCTTACCCAGCTGTCCAACGCCATGTCCTCCATCTTCCTTTTGCTGCTGACGGTGGTCTTTATGCTACTGGAAGTTCCGCAGCTACCGGCCAAGCTACAGCAGCTGATGTCCAGGCCGGTGGAAGGCATGGGCGCTATTCAGCGCGCACTCGACAGTGTCTCTCACTATCTGGTGTTAAAAACCGCCATCAGCCTGGTTACCGGGCTGGTCGTCTGGGGCATGCTGGTGCTCCTGGACGTTCGTTTTGCCTTTATGTGGGGCCTGCTGGCTTTTGCCCTCAACTATATTCCGAATATTGGCTCGGTCCTGGCCGCCATTCCGCCCATTTTGCAGGTGCTGGTGTTTGGCGGGCTGTACGATGCGCTGGTGGTGCTGGCGGGCTACCTGGCGATTAACCTTGTTTTCGGGAATATCCTTGAACCGCGGATCATGGGGCGCGGCCTGGGGCTATCAACGCTGGTGGTATTCCTGTCACTGATTTTCTGGGGATGGCTGCTGGGGCCAGTCGGCATGCTGCTGTCCGTACCGCTGACGATTATTGTCAAAATCGCACTTGAGCAGAGCCCTGGCGGGCAGAGTATTGCGGTACTGCTAAGTGATTTAAGTCGGTAGGTTTGTATTCACCCTGGCGGTGCAATGCCGCCAGCGGCAGGTTCTCTTCAGTTGTACAACTAAAGGGGACGCCACGCTATCTGTGATGCTACTTCATAGCAACAATGTTTCCCTCCCGGGAGACCGGTGACCATGGCTCTGTATATCGCCCCATAGCTGACCCTCCCGGTTCCATCCTCGATCCTCATCACATAATCACTCAGGAAATCATTACTCTCAAGCTAACGATTCTCTGCCGGGCTTAATTGATGCGCAGCTCCGCGCGTCGCACACTGACCGCCATACCATGACAATCAAAACGATCTGTCGAATCAGGAGGTTAATAATGAATGCCGAACAAACGACGGGACGCGTGTGGAACCGCCGCCGTACGGAAAAGCAGCGGCGACTGGCTGCCGCTAACGTCTCCGGTAAGGTTA
Source organism: Klebsiella sp. I138 (assembly GCF_051131765.1). Classification (NCBI taxonomy): domain Bacteria; kingdom Pseudomonadati; phylum Pseudomonadota; class Gammaproteobacteria; order Enterobacterales; family Enterobacteriaceae; genus Klebsiella; species Klebsiella sp. I138. The sequence goes on along the minus strand of NZ_CP180447.1, from coordinate 1,204,743 downwards.
TCCCTACCGACCAGTTGGTCGATGCCCTGGAGCACCTGCTTGCGCCCGGCGACCGCGTGGTTCTTGAAGGTAATAACCAGAAACAGGCCGATTTTCTCTCCCGCATGCTTGCGGAAGTTAACCCGCAAAAAATCCACGACCTGCACATGATCATGCCCAGCGTCGGGCGCAGTGAGCATCTGGATCTATTTGAAAAAGGGATAGCCCATAAGCTCGACTTCTCGTTCTCCGGCACCCAAAGCCTGCGAATTTCGCAGCTGCTGGAAGATGGTCTGCTGGAAATTGGCGCGATTCATACCTACATCGAACTTTACTCCCGCCTGTACGTCGACCTGTCGCCGAACGTCGCGCTGATTGCCGGTTACAAAGCCGACCGCAAAGGTAATCTCTACACCGGGCCCAGCACCGAAGATACCCCGGCGCTGGTAGAAGCCGCCGCCTTCCACGATGGCATTGTTATTGCTCAGGTCAATGAACTGGTGGACGACGAGTGCGATTTGCCACGCGTCGATATTCCCGGTTCGTGGATCGATTACGTGGTGGTGGCCGACAAACCGTTCTTTATTGAACCGCTGTTTACCCGCGACCCACGCTTGATTAAGCAGGAACATATCCTGATGGCGATGATGGCGATTAAAGGCATCTACGCGGAGCATCAGGTGCAGTCCCTGAACCACGGGATCGGTTTTAATACCGCCGCCATCGAACTGCTGCTCCCGACCTATGGCGAACAGCTCGGCCTGAAAGGCAAAATTTGTAAACACTGGACGCTCAACCCACACCCGACGCTGATCCCGGCAATTGAGAGCGGCTGGGTGGAAAGCGTGCACTGCTTCGGCGGCGAACTGGGGATGGAAGAGTACATCCGCGCTCGTCCGGATATCTTCTTCACCGGCTCCGACGGCTCCATGCGCTCTAACCGCGCCTTCTGCCAGTTGGCAGGCCAGTACGCGGTCGATATGTTTATCGGTTCTACCCTGCAAGTCGACGGCCTCGCTAACTCCTCTACCGTTACCCGCGGTCGTCTTTCCGGCTTCGGCGGCGCGCCGAACATGGGCCATGATCCGCACGGTCGTCGTCATGCCACTCCGGCCTGGCTGAACATGATAACGGAACCGGACCCCATGCAGCGCGGCAAAAAGCTGGTGGTGCAGATGGTCGAAACCTTCCAGGCCGGCGCGAAACCCACCTTTGTGGAAACACTCGATGCTGTTGAGGTGGCCAAAGCCTCCGGAATGCCCCTGGCGCCGGTGATGATCTACGGCGATGACGTGACCCACGTGCTGACCGAAGAAGGTATTGCCTATCTCTACCGCGCGGAAAGCCTCGAAGAACGTCGGGCAATGGTCGCCGCGGTCGCCGGGATCACCGACATCGGCCTGGGCGTCGATGCGAAGCGTGTCACCGAACTGCGCAGCAGCGGCAAAGTGGTCTATCCGGAAGATATCGGTATTCGCCGCAGCGACGCCACCCGCTCCCTGCTCGCCGCCGGCAGCGTTGCCGACCTGGTGGAATGGTCTGACGGTCTTTACAACCCACCAGCGAAATTCCGGAGCTGGTAATGAAACTCCTGTCACAGACTTATGCCGAGGTACAGGCGGAAAAGCTGGCGTTCATCGCCCGCGACTGCCTGATCGACGAAGCGCGATTAAGCCCGAAGCCGGGTCTGGTGGACAGCCGGGGAAACGGAGCCCATCACGATTTGTCACTGGCCCTGATGGAGCGCTCTGCGCACAGCCTGACCCCGACGTTTCTGCAACTGGCTCAGCAGAGCTGGCTGCGCCCGGCCGACATCGCCCTGCGCGAAGCCGTTGGCCGCTTAGGGCGCGAAGGCGAGCAACAAATGATGGCAGCTACCGGGGGAGTGAACACCCATCGCGGGGCAATTTGGGCGCTGGGGTTACTGGTCAGCGCGAGCGCGATGTTAAGCGCTAACGCCAGCGCAGTGCAGATTGCCGACGCCGCCGCCCGGCTCGCCTGCCTGCCGGATACCGCTGCGCCGAAGGTCTTCAGCAAAGGGCTGAAAGCCACGCATCAGTACCGGGTGCCCGGCGCGCGTGAAGAAGCGCAGCAGGCGTTTCCACACGTGATCAAGCTGGCGCTACCGCAGCTGCTGCGCAGCCGCGCGAACGGAGCCTGCGAAAGCGAAGCCCGTATCGACGCGCTGATGGCTGTCATGACCTCGCTCAGCGATACCTGCGTGCTTTCCCGCGCCGGGATGCCCGGCCTCGAAGCCATGCAGCACGGCGCCCGTGCGGTGCTGACTGCGGGCGGCAGCGCCACGGCTCAGGGCCGCAAAGCGCTCGCCAGACTCGACGCGCAGATGCTCGCGCTCAACGCTTCGCCCGGCGGCGCCGCCGATTTGCTCGCCGCCACGCTGTTTCTCGACAGGGTATGCCCGCCCGCGTCTTGCTCAATTTAAAGAGGATGTTATGGAACACATTACATTGTCATTCCCTGCCAGCCGTACCTTTAACGGTAAAGCCCTGGCAGGCGTCGTTGGCTCCGGTGATATGGAAGTGCTGTTCACCGCAGCAGCCGGGGACACGCTCAGCATTGATATCACCACGTCAGTGGACAACAGCACTCGCCGCTGGAACGCGCTGTTTGACCGCCTGAACCTGATCAACGGCCTGCCTGCCGGCACGCTGATTATTCACGATTTCGGCGCGACGCCAGGCGTGGCGCGCATTCGTATCGAACAGGTTTTTGAAGAGGTGGCTCATGCGTAACGACCGCAGCTTTATCGAATTACGGGCCCGTGAACGCGCCCATGCGCTGCTTGATGAAGGCAGCTACCGCGAACTGCTCGACCCGTTCGAAGGCATTATGTCCCCGTGGCTCGCGCCGCAGGGCGTGGTACCGCAGTCTGACGACGGCATGGTGGTCGCTCGCGGCACCATCGACAGTCAGTCGGCGGTAGTCATCGCCATCGAAGGCACCTTCCAGGGCGGCAGCATGGGTGAAGTCTCCGGCGCCAAAATGGCGGCCGCGCTCGAACTGGCGGCAGAAGACAACCGCAACGGCATCCCGACGCAGGCGGTGCTGTGCCTCGAAACCGGCGGCGTGCGTTTACAGGAAGCCAACCTCGGCCTCGCGGCTATCGCGGACATTCATGCCGCGATCGTTGACCTGCGTCGCTACACCCCGGTGGTCGGTATTATCGCCGGCACCGTCGGCTGCTTCGGTGGGATGTCCATCGCCGCCGCCCTGTGCAGCTACCTGATCGTCACCCGCGAAGCGCGTCTGGGCCTCAACGGTCCGCAGGTCATCGAACAAGAAGCCGGGATCGAAGAGTATGACTCCCGCGACCGCCCGTTTATCTGGAGCATGACCGGCGGCGAAATCCGTTACGACAGCGGGCTGGTTGATGCGCTGGTCGGTGACGGCATCAACGCGGTGAAAACTGCGATGAATGAGGCCATTGCCAAAGGCGTTCCGGCACAACACCGCAGCGATAAATATGCGGATTACCTGACCCGCCTGACCCACTTCGATACCCGCCTGCAGGCGGATACCGCCCAGATCAAACAGCTTTTTTCCCGGGAGGTGAAATGATGACTCAGTCCAATAGCCGTGGGGCCGTATGGCTGGAAAAACTGGCGCCAAATGCGCCGCGCCTGAGCGGTCTGTGCCCCTCCGTACAGGTCGCCGACGGTGAGTTGAATGGCGAAAGCGTCCGTTTTATCGCCGTAGTACCGGATGCCAACAACCACTACCCGCGCGCCGCCAAAGGCGAAGTGGGTCTGCTGGAAGGCTGGACGCTGGCAAAAGTGGTCAATGAAACCATCGATGCCGACGCGAAAAACGACGTGAAGCGCCCGATTGTGGCGGTGATCGATGTCCCAAGCCAGGCCTATGGGCGTCGCGAAGAAGCGTTCGGCATACACCAGGCACTAGCCGGTGCCGCGGGCGCCTATGCCAGGGCACGCCTGGCGGGCCATCCGGTGATCGGTCTGATTGTCGGCAAAGCAATGTCCGGGGCATTTCTGGCGCACGGCTACCAGGCAAACCGCCTGATTGCTATCAACGATAAAGGTGTACTGGTGCATGCGATGGGCAAAGCGTCCGCCGCGCGTATCACTCTGCGCACCGTTGAAGCGCTGGAAAAACTGGCGGCAACCATTCCACCGATGGCCTATGACGTCAGCAACTACGCCACCCTCGGCCTGCTCTCCGACCTGCTGAACCTCAGCAACCCGGATGCGCCGTCAGATGCTGATCTGGCGCGGGTGGAAATCACCGTGCAGAAAGCCATTTCGGATGCGCGTAAAGATCCTACGTTGAAAAACCGTCTCGGCGCGGAAAATCGCCGTAGCTCTGTCCTGGTTCGCGAACGGATGCGCGCCGCCTGGTAACGAGCAACATCAGAAGTATGTAAAAAAAGACCTGCCGAAAGCGGCAACCGTCGGGCGCAGCATAGCGCCCACGGAGCGCCGCTTTTAGAAAACTATAACCATCGCGCCAGTGTAATTTTTTTATCTTCTACAGGTGATCTATGACTTACGTAATTGTTCATGCCCTTGCTCCGATTTTTATCATCATGCTGCTGGGCTTCTGGGCCGGCAAAGCCGGAATGGTCGACAATAAAAATGTGTCGCTGCTCAATATCTTTGTAATGGACTTTGCTCTGCCCGCCGCGCTGTTCAGCGCCACCGTGCAGACCCCGTGGGCGGGCATTGTTGCGCAGTCACCGCTGATCGTGGTGCTGACCGGGGCAATGTGGATAACCTATGCGGCGATCTACTTCCTCGCCACCAGCGTGTTTAAAAAATCCCCGCAGGATGCCGCGGTGCTGACCCTGACCGTCGCGCTGCCGAACTATGCCGCACTCGGCCTGCCGATTCTGGGCAGCGTACTGGGCGAAGGCTCTGCCACTTCCCTGTCCGTTGCCGTATCCATTGCCTGCGGTTCCGTGCTGATGACGCCGTTCTGCCTGCTGATCCTTGAGCGCGAAAAAGCCCGTGCCGCCGGTGAAAACAGCGGTTCCACCCTCGCGATGCTGCCAGTGCTGATGTGGCGCTCGCTGAAAAAACCTATCGTCATGGGCCCGCTGCTGGGGGTTATCCTGTCAGCAATTGGTATCAAAATGCCGGACCTGCTGCTGGCGTCAATTAAACCGCTGGGTCTGTCTGCTACCGCCGCCGCGCTGTTCCTGACCGGGGTGATCCTCTCCGCCCGTAAGCTGAAACTGAATGCGATGGTCGGCATTGCTACCATCACCAAGCTGCTGATCCAGCCGTTTATCGCCTGGGGTATCGTTCTGGCCTTCGGCCTGCACGGCTCGGTGGCGATCACCGCTATTCTGATGATTGCCCTGTCTGCCGGTTTCTTCGGCGTGGTGTTCGGCAACCGCTTTGGCGTGCAGTCGCCGGATGCAGAAGCCGTACTGCTGTTAAGCTCCGTTCTGTGTATCCTGTCGTTACCGCTGTTTATTACGCTGACTTCAGGTATTTGATATGACATTCGCCCCGCGCCCGCACGACCTACTGTGGCTGAACAACGCCGACGCCTTACTGACCGTTCAGGAGGCGTGGGTTGCCCGTCAGTGGCACCCCGGTCTACCGGTGGTGGTGCGCCGCGATGCGAATGATAGCAATGACATTCCGGTGGGCGTGCGCGGCATGAAACGCGAGCAGCGCGCCGCCGGATGGGTGAAAGCAGAGTCGATTTCCCGCATCGTGACGCCCGAAGCGCTCGCGACACGCGAACGGCTGCTGCACTCCCCGTTTGTTTCCCAGCCGCCGGTTCAGGCGGCTATTTTACTGACGACGTTTGTATGGCCGTGGCTGTGGGGCATCACCGGCAGCACCGGCTATGCGCTCGCCACCGAAATTCCGGTTTTGCACGCCGACAGCGATCTCGATTTAGTGATTCGCGCCCCGATGCCGCTGACCGACGATGAGCTACGCCAGTGGCAGGCGCAGGTTGAGAAGCTACCGTGCCGGGCCGATACCCAGATTGAAACGCCCTTCGGCGCATTTGCGCTGAACGAATGGCTGCGCGAAGGACGCGTTCTGCTGAAAACCGCCACCGGTCCTGCGCTTACCGCGACGCCGTGGCACAGGGAGCCATCATGAAAATCCTCTTTACCTTTCCCGGTCAGGGCACGCAACGTCCAGGGATGCTGCAAAACCTGCCCGACGGCGCTGCACTTCTCGCCGATGTCCGCGCCGTGCTCGGTGCTGAAACCGATAAGCTCGACGCTCCAGAGGCGTTACGCCACACCCGCGCGGTGCAGCTGTGTCTGCTGATTGCCGGCGTGGCCTGGGCGCGGGAGCTGATGCGTCACGATGTCACCCCCGATATCGTCAGCGGCCTGTCGATTGGTGCTTATCCGGCGGCGGTGATTGCCGGGGTGCTCGATTTCCACGATGCCTTGCGGTTAGTAGCGCTGCGCGGTGATTTAATGGAGCAGGCCTATCCTCACGGCTACGGCCTGACGGCCATTGTCGGCCTTCAGCTTAATCAGGTTGAAAAGCTGTTGGCGGGCAGCGGTACCTTTATTGCCAATCTCAATGCCGAAACGCAGATTGTCATTGCCGGGCGGGATGAAGATATGGCTGCGGTAGCGCATCAAGCGCTGAAGGTCGGGGCCAGCAAGGCCACCCGGCTGGCGGTGAGCGTGCCATCGCACTGCGCACTGCTGGATAAGCCCGCCGCTGAACTGGCCAACGCTTTCAAATCAGTGACACTGTCACGTCCTTTGCATGCTTATCTGAGCGGTACGACGGGCCGGGTGCTGTGGGACCCGCAAAAAATTGCCGAAGACTTAGCCTTTAATATGGCGCGCACCGTGCAGTGGCAGGACGCGATGGTTTCTGCCAATCAGCGCGATGCCCGGCTGGCAATTGAGATGCCGCCCGGCAGCGTGTTGACCGGGTTGACGCACCTCGCGGGCTGGCAGGGCGAGGCTATCTGCATGGAGCGAAACAGCGTTGAAGTGGCGCAGCACCTCGTGCGTCGGCTTAACGGTTAAGACTGCGGGCGTACATACGCCCTTCTGCCGCCAGCGCCAGCAGGTCTGCGTCACGCTCCCGATGGTGCGAATAGACAATCGAGATCAGCTGGCGCATCTGATAGGGTTCCGCCAGCTTTAACAGCTGCACATCGTTTTCATACACTTTCTTCATACGTCCGGGCAGCAGTGCAAAACCAACCCCGGCCTGCACCAGGCTAATCATCGAGAAGATATCATTCACGCGGGTGACAATTTCGGGTTCAAATGCTGCCACCTGAAAAGCCTCCTGAAACCCGGCATAGGTGGCAAAACCCTCCGCTAACGAGACGAATTTGCGATCGGCATAATCGCGCAGGTCGGCAGGCATGGCGGTATCGAGCTTTTCCGTCGCCGGTGCCGCGAGGAAAATATCGTCTTCAAACAGCGGCACCACATCAAAGGCCGATTGGCTGAACTCCCCTTCGTTAGTGGCAATCAAAATCGCGTCGAGGGCGTCGTCTTCCAGCATATCCAGCAACATCTGGTTGGAGCCCATGGTGAGATCCAGTTCCAGCTCAGGTCGCCGCAGCTTCATGCCCATAATAATGCGCGGAACCGTTTCGAGGGTCAGAGAGTAGAGCGTGCCAATCCGCAGACGCCCCTGGCCAACGCCTGCCACTTTACGCGTCGCCTCCAGCCCGCGCGCCATTAAGCTGGTCACGTCCTGACAGTACTCCAGCAGCGTCCATGCCGCCGGCAGCGGCAGTAGATTTCGCCCCTTATGCACAAACAGCGGGCAGCCTACGCCTTCTTCGAGCGTATGCAGCGCCCGATGGACGCTCACCCCGCTAAGCTGCATGGCTTCGGCCGTTCTGGCGATATTCCCCTTTGCCATAAACATCATAAATACCGCCAGTTTGCGGAAGGTTATCTCCTGATTAATGTCGTCTTTCATGGCTTGCCCCGGTATTTCCGCTTTTTTCTTGTTAATTCAAGCCAGTATAACCGTAATCTGCAACGAAAGTTTTAACGAGGCGCAAGCAAGGTGTGATGTTTCCCGACGGGACCTGAACCGGCTTGAGCCTATGAGGTGTATTCATCATCAGCGGCGCCGACGGGGTCCAGGCCAGCAGCAGGCTGAGCAGCGTAAAGACGGCCATAATCCACGCCATCGTCCAGGGCGTACCATCATGGAGCCCTGCCAGCAGCAGCGAAGAGACAATCCCGCTACCGTATTGCAGCGAACCAATCAAGGCCGAGGCCGAACCGGCAAACTCCCCCGCTTCATCCAGGGCTGCCGCCGTTGACGTCGCAGCAATCACGCCGTTCATAGAGAAAAAGAGAAACACGCAGATGACGATCCCGACGATGCCGCCGTAATGCAGTCTGGTCGTCAACGCCAGCGTCACCATCGCCAGCGTGGCAACAACCAGCGCCGCTTTAAGCAAGTCACCTAGCGCGTGGCGCTGCACCAGGCGGCGGTTAACCACGCTCATGGCCATCACACCGAGGATATTGACCGCAAACAACCAGCCATAATGCTGTGGCTCAACGCCGAAATAGCGAATATAGACATCCGGTGAGCCGGTAATAAAAGCATACGCCGCGATGTAATAGCTGGTCAGACTCAGGGTATAGCGCATAAAAATGTGATTTCGCAGCAGCTGTCCATAGTGATGGAAAGCCTTCAATGGCGATCCCTTTTGACGCTGTTCCGGCGGCAGCGTTTCCGGGAGCCAGCGTAGCGCCACCAGCATCAGCAGACCGATGGCGACCAGCAGCCAGAAAATGGCATGCCAGCTGGTGATTTTAATCATCTGTCCCCCCATCAGCGGCCCGACAATCGGTGCAATGGCCATCACAATGGTCAGCGTGGAGAGCATCTGTGCGGCGCGTGTCCGGGCAAACAGATCGCGCACCATCGCCCGGGCCAGCATCGGTCCGGTACAGGCTCCCAGGGCCTGAAAAACGCGCCAGAAGATAATCTGCTCAATACTGGTGGAAAGCGCGCAACCGACGGATCCGATAATAAACAGCACCATCCCGATAAGCAGCGGCGTACGACGACCAAGACGGTCGCTGACTGGCCCCCAGACAAGCTGCGCCACGGCAAACCCAATGAGAAAGCCGGTAATGGTCAGCTCGGCGTCACCGTGCAGTTCCGCCGCCATAACCGGCATGGCAGGCAGATAGATATCGGTGGACAGCGAAGTGAACGCCATCAGCCCGCTTAAAATTAAAATAAACAGCGGCCCGCTGGCGGCGCGTTTGTGCGGCAAAGTCATGTGAGATATCCGTCGAGGAGAGAGAGCAGTAAAGAGCGGGCTATATTAGCGGGAAAAGGCCAACGGATAATCCCCCGCAGCCGTATCAAGGTTATGAACGGCATTCATCAATACGGTGCAGGTCAACATCGCTACCGACGCGGTGATCGACGACGACCAGACAAAAAAATGCCGGTCGGTTGTTCACCGGCCGGCATTTATTCGTTCAGGCGAACGAGAGGTCAGATTACAGCGCCATATCGTGCTGCGGCGACTCAGTACGTTTTGGCTCAGCCGGTTTCGCGGTGCTCACGGCGGGTTGCGTCTTACTCATGTCGATGACCGGTGGTTTTTCCAGCTGCAGGGTCGCGGCGGTGTCATCCCACACCTGCTGCGTCAGCGCAGGATTATCATTCAGCTTCTGGCCGTAGCTCGGCACGATCGCATGAATACGGCTTTGCCATTCCGGGGACGCAAACTGTTCCGGGAACATCTGCTTGATCACGTTAAGGGTGATCGGTGCCGCGGTAGACGCGCCAGGCGATGCGCCCAGCAGTGCGGAGATGGTTTTCTGCTGATCGACCACCACTTCGGTACCCAGCTTCAGCACACCGCCCTTATCAGCATCTTTCTTGATAATCTGTACGCGCTGGCCGGCCTGGATCAGTTTCCAGTCCTCTTTGCGCGCGTCCGGGTAGTACTCTTTCAGCGCGGCGAAACGATCATCATCGTTCAGCATCACCTGGCTAATCAGATATTTCACCAGATCGAAGTTGTCGAGACCGACGTGGGTCATCGGCAGCACGTTATCGGTGGTGGTGGTGCTCAGCAGGTCCATAAAGGAGCCGTTTTTGAGGAATTTCGTCGAGAACGTTGCAAATGGCCCAAACAGCACCACGCGTTTACCGTCAATGAAACGGGCATCCAGGTGCGGAACCGACATCGGCGGAGCGCCAACGGAGGCCTGGCCGTACACTTTTTCCAGATGCTGCTTGGTCACCGCCGGGTTTTCAGTCATCAGGAAGGAGCCGCCAACCGGGAAGCCCGCATAATTATCGGCTTCCGGAATACCGGTTTTTTGCAGTAATTTCAGGGCACCGCCGCCGGCACCGATAAACACATATTTCGCGTCTATCGCCTGCTCTTCACCGCTATTGACGTTTTTAATCGTCACGTGCCATGAATTATCGGCATTGCGTTTAAATTCGGTGACTTCGGAAGAAGTTTCCAGGGTGAAATTATTATTCTTCTTCAGGCTACCGATCAGCTGACGGGTAATTTCGCCGTAGTTAACATCGGTACCTACCGGCGTCCAGGTCGCCGCAACTTTCTGCTGCGGATCGCGCCCTTCCATCACCAGCGGCGCCCACTGTTTAATTTGGGCATGATCGGTGGAGAATTTCATTCCCTGGAATAATGTGGTTTGCTGCAATGCCGTATAACGCTTTTGCAGATAATCCACATTATCACCCCAGACAAAGCTCATATGCGGAGTCGAATTAATAAAAGCGTGCGGATCGTGCAAAATGCCGCGTTTAACCTGCGCCGTCCAGAACTGACGGGAGATCATAAACTGTTCGTTGATATCCAGCGCTTTGCTAACATCAATAGAGCCGTCCGGGCGCTGCGGAGTATAGTTCAGCTCCATATTCGCAGAGTGGCCGGTCCCGGCGTTGTTCCAGCCGTTAGACGATTCTAACGCCACGCCGTCCAGCTTCTCGACCATGACCTGTTTCCAGTCCGGCTGTAATTCCTGCAGCCAGGTGCCAAGGGAGGCGCTCATAATCCCGCCGCCAATCAGCAGGAAATCGGTTTTTTTAGCGGCATCAGTATTTGCATAAGACGCGGTGCTGACCAGCATCGCCAGGGCGGTCACAGATAAGAAAGATTTTTTTATTGCAGGCATAATAGAATTATCGCATAGCACAATGAAATAAGTGCAAACATGTTAACGCATTTCTATTATATTTTAAAATATCATTTACATTTTCCGCACAGTTAATCAATTTTTGATAAACACTTTTTTAACTTAAAAAAGTAAAATCTCGCGCAAGAAAATATAATTCAGAGCAATAACGGCGAGAATTAAAGGGGTTAAATCCTTTCTCGCCGGTTAATTTAGTTATTTATCACCGCTCAGCTATCGCGGCGCGCGATCCCTCACGCGCCGCATGTTTCAATTTACCGCACTCGGTACGGCAGATTTTGCCTCGCGTAGGGCAAGTCGCAAATGATCGTTATTTTTCGCCAGCAAATCCCGTGCCTGCCAGGCGTCAAGCCCGGTCATCAGCATCAGAATTGCCGTCCGACCATGCTGGTTACAGCTGGCCAGGGCAGTTTTTGCCTCGCTACGCGAGCAGTCGGTTGCCGTCATGACGATAGCAATTTGCCTTTCAACCCAGCGTGGGCTGGTGGCCTGCAAATCGACCCGCAGGTTACCGTAAACTCTGCCGCCGCGAATCGCCAGACCGGTGGTCAACATGGTGAGGATCTGCCGCTGCGCCAGCTGCGCTTTCGGGTTGCCGAACCCCGCGACGGCTTCCGGCCCGGTTTGTGGAGCAATAATAATATCCGCCAGCTGGGCGGCTTCACTCCCTGCCTGCTGGGTCAGTACGGCAATCGGCGCGCCAAGAGACCAGGCGTGACGCATCGCGCCCCATACCCACGGCGTTTGTCCACTGACCGTCAGTGCCAGCAGCATATCGTTGCTGTTAAAGCTGATGGCCTGCAGCTCAAGCGCGCCCAAATCGTAATCGTTAGCGGCCGTTTCCATCTCCTGCAGCGCGGCTGCCGGGCCGCCGGCAATGAGCCCAACCAGCGAATGTTTTTCCTCCGGCGCAAACTCACTGACCGTCTGCAGCGCCGCGCGACCGGATGCCCCGGCACCGACAATCACCAGCCGGCCTCCTCGACTCAGGGCTGCGGCAGCATTATCGACCAGGCGAGCAATGTCCGGTAAACAGGCCCCGACGGCGTCGGCAATTTGCCGATCGTCTTTATGCAGCAGGGTCAGCATATCGAGTGTGGCGAGACTGTCGATGTGACGGGTTTCAGGGTGGCGTCGTTCCATCATTGATGCGGTTGGCTTACTGCTCATAAAAACCTCCTTTTAAATAACTCCATATTCACTATAAGGATATTTATAACGAGGTCCTGCGAGTGAGGTCACGCTTCCCGGTTCTTACTCCGCCGTTTTTGCTTTTTTACATAGCTTTAAGAAATGGTTACCTTCAGCGATAATAGCCGCTCACCGAATATGTCAGGGGATGTTATGAAGGATCTAGCGGAGTCGATTCCGCCCGCGCGTAAACGTCTGATGAGTATGAAACTGAGCACCGCCGTGACGCTCATGATTAGCAGCGTGATTGGTTCCGTGCTGCTGCTGGTCTACGCCCTGTGGTTTATACAAATCAGCGACACTACCCGCGACGGCGTGAAAGACACCGCGCTGGCGGTAGCTCGCACATTCTCTGACATGCCGGAAGTGAAGCAGGCCCTGACTCAGCCGCCGGAACGTGGCCTCATCCAGCCTCTGGCGCAGGCAATTACCCGGCGAAACGACCTGCTGTATGCCGTCGTGACCGATATGCACGGCGTGCGCTATTCGCATCCTAATGACCAGCTCATTGGCAAACGCTTTATCGGTGAGGATATTTATCCCGCCTTTGCCGGCAAAGAAAATGTCGCGGTCAATCACGGGGTGCTGGCTCCGGCGCTGCGGGTGTTTACCCCGGTATTCAACGACAGACAGCAGCAAATCGGCGTGGTTGTGGTCGGGATTTCGCTCAGTAAAGTCGATGAACAGATAGCCAAAGGCCGCTGGGACGTGCTGTTAACCGTACTGTTCAGCACCCTGGTCTGCGGCCTCGGCACCTGGAGCCTGGTACGCGGCCTCAAACGCGTACTGCTGGGGCTGGAGCCTCAGGAGATCTCAACGCAGTTCCAGCAGCGCCAGGCAATGCTCCACTCGTTGAAAGAAGGCGTGGTCGCCGTGGACGTCGAAGGACGCGTCACGCTAATCAACCCCGCCGCCAGCGAGATCCTGCTCAGCGGTCCCGAAAGAGAGATTGCTCAAACGCCCCTGCTGGCGGATCTGCAAGAGGTGCTGCAAACCGGCGAGCCAATCTATGACCGCGAGCTCGGCTGCAACGGATTCCTGCTCATCAGCAATACCGTGCCGGTACGCAGCCAGAACGCCATCGTCGGCGCCATCAGTACCTTCCGCGATAAAACAGAGGTCAGCCAGCTGCTACAGCGGCTGGACGGGATGGTTAATTATGTCGATGCGTTACGCACCACTTCACATGAATTTATGAACAAGCTGCATGTGATCCTCGGTCTGTTAAACATGAAAAGCTATGACAAGCTGGAGGAATACGTGCTGCAAACCGCCCATACTTATCAGGCGGACATCGGTGAAATTCAGCACCGCATCAAATCGCCGGTGGTCGCGGGCTTCCTGATTGGTAAAATCCAGCGGGCCAAGGAGCGAGGATTCACGCTTAACTTAGCCGAAGAGAGTCTGGTCCCCGACTGCCCAAATGAAAAACAGGTGACCGTACTGGTGACCGTGCTGGGTAATTTGATTGAGAATGCGCTGGATGCGATGAGCGGCCAGAGCGAGGGGGAAGTCGGCCTGCTGCTGCACTATCAGAATGGCTGGTTAAGCGGCGAAGTCAGCGATGACGGTCCGGGCATTCCGGCGGCTAATATTGATGCCATTTTTAACAAAGGCTTCTCCACCAAGGGCGAGAACCGGGGCGTTGGCCTGTTTCTCGCCAGCCAGCAGCTACGTGAGCTGGGCGGCACGCTGGCCGTCGAGTCCGAACCTGGCGTGTTTACCCAATTTTTTGTTCATCTTCCCTGGGATAGTAAAAGGAAACATGCGTGATAAATGTATTAATTGTTGACGATGATGCCATGGTAGCCGAACTGAATCGCCTGTACGTGGCGAGGATCCCCGGCTTCCGCTGTAGTGGCACGGCGTCTACGCTGAGCAAAGCCCAGGAGATGGTTAACGATAGCGGACAGGAGATAGACCTGGTGTTGCTGGATGTCTACATGCAGCACGACAGCGGGCTGGATTTGCTGCCGACCATCCGCGCATCTGGCCGCCCTATCGACGTGATTATGATTACCTCCGCTGCCGATGCGGCGACCGTGCAAACCTCAATGCATTACGGCGTTGTCGACTACCTGATCAAACCGTTCCAGTTCCCGCGGTTTGAAGAGGCGCTGACCGCCTGGCGCGAAAAGCGCAAGCTGATGACCGGGCAGCCCTATTATGAGCAGGCCGATGTTGACCGTCTGCTCCACGGCAGCGCACCGGAAGCCAGCGATGCGCGCAAGCTGCCAAAAGGCTTAACCGCCCAGACGCTGCGCACGCTGTGCCAGTGGATTGACGGGCATCCGGGGATCGAGTTTTCCACCGATGAGCTGGCGGTAGCGGTGAATATTTCACGCGTTTCATGCCGTAAGTATCTGATCTGGCTGGCGCAGATTAATATTCTCTATACCAGCATTCACTATGGCGCCACCGGCCGACCGGTCTATCGCTACCGGCTGGTCGCCGAGCAGTACAGCCTGCTTAAGCAGTACAGTCAGTAAGCCGGTAGCTGTCGTCCAGCAGGTGAAAATGGTACCGGCGCTGTGATGAGAGGATAATGTCGCGATTTTTGGTGACGAAAATCGCCTCTATGTCGTCACGATGATGCAGCGCCGCGCACCCTTTTTCGACCCCAAGACCAAAGATCAACGTCGTCCAGATATCCCCGTCGAGCGAGTCGTCAGAGATGATGGTCACGCTCTCCAGTTCGTTATCCAGCGGATAGCCGGTGCGCGGGTCGAGAATATGGTGCCAGCGGCGGCCATCCTGTTCAAAATAGCGCTCGTAAATGCCGGACGTCACCACCGACTGGCCTGCGACGTCAAGGCTTCCCACCAGCGCATTATCGGTCGCAAACGGTTTTTTCAGCCCAATTGACCACTCCCCGAGGGTGTGTACGTTACCGCCGAGGTTAATCAGCGCGGCATCCACTCCCTGGCGCTGCAAATCATCGCGAACCCGGTCGGCAATATAGCCTTTGGCAATCGCCCCGAGGTCAATCTCCATTCCCGGCCGGGCGAGAAAAACGCTGCCAGCGGCATCATCAAGGATCACATCCTGCGGACGGGTCAGCGGCAAGCGCGCGGCAATATCCGCCGCCGCCGGAACGCTGTGTCCGTGAAATCCAATGCGCCATAGCTTCACCAGCGGGCCGATGGCCAGATTAAAGGCGCTTTCCTGTACCATGCTGGCCGCTTTCGCGCATTTGATGAGCTGGTAAACCGGGCGGCTGACGCTCACCGGACGCTGACCGGCGGCATGATTAATCGCCATCACCTGCGAGTGCGCGCGGTTGACGGTGAACAGATCTTCGTAATGTTTAATCAGTTGAAAGGTGCGGGAAGCCAGGGCTTCATCGTGGGAGAAGAGTTTGAGCAAGATGGGGGAACCCATCAAAACAGCGGAGTAGCTATAGATACGATTGTCGCCAGACATGGTTAAAGCTCCTCTGTGTCACCCGGATAGCCCACTGGCCTTCGGGAATGGGCCGGGCGAACCCGGCCTGTTATCACTGAGCGTTAGCCTCTGGCGCGTTTTGCCGCCTGGTGGCCCGCCAGGGTGCCAAAGATAATAATATCCGCCACGGCATTCCCGCCGATACGGTTGCCGCCGTGAATACCACCAACCACTTCACCGGCAGCATAGGCGCCCGCAATCGGTTGATGCCGGGTATCCAGTACCGCGGTGTCGGTGTTAATTGTTACACCGCCCATGGTGTGGTGAACCCCCGGCGCGATGCGGATCGCATGGAACGGCCCTTCATTCACCGGTGCGCGCAGCGCGGTCGTACGACCGAACTCTTCATCACGCTGATTTTCAACAAACCCATTATACCGTTCCAGCGTGGCGAGGAAGGCATGGTAATCCATCCCCAGCTTCTCTGCCAGTTCGCGCGGCGAACTGGCGCTGGTCACCAGACCTTTGGCAATGTATTCGTCGGCCGCTTTGTTTTTAGCCCGGACATGTTCATCAAAGACGATGTAAGCGTAATGCTCCGGCAGCGCAATGATTGCCGCGGACACTTTATCGCGGGTCTCCATCTCGTTAAAGAAGCGCTTACCCTGCTGATTCACCAGAATGGCGCCACCGCCGCGAATAGATTCGGAAATCAGGTAAGAGGTGTTTTGCTCAACGGTTGGGTGAATCTGAATTTCGCCCATATCGACGGTACCGGCACCAATGCGCTCCAGCAGCGCAATACCGCCGCCGGTGGCCCCTTTATGGTTGGTGGTGACAAACCCTGCCAGGTCCGGGCGATATTTCACGACCATCGCGCTGTTGGCGCTGAAGCCGCCGGTTGCCATCACAATACTTTTCGTTTGTACCACGATGCTTTCCTGCTCATCATTCAGCAGGCGTACGCCGCTCACTTCGCCATCAGACATCAGGATATCTTCCACCGATGTATCCAGCATGACGTCGATGCCGCGTCGGGTGATATTGCGAACCAGACCGCTGATCAAATAGCCACCAACCGCAGATCCGTCACGCGGACGGTGGGTACGGTCGATGCTCATCCCACCCGTGGTGGTGATGTCGTTAAGCATGATCCCGCGACGTGCCAGCCATTCGATAGCCTCCGGCGCATTTTCCACAAATCGACGCAGCAGCTGCGGATTATTTTTGTTCTGCCCGCCTTTTAAGGTTTCCTGGTAGAACAGCTCTTTACTGTCCTCAATCCCTTTCACCCGCTGGAAACGCGTCTCAGCGGCGTTCATCCCGGCAGAGGCTTTAATGGTATTACCGCCGATAGTCGGCATTTTCTCGACGATCAGCACGCTCGCGCCTTCGTCGTGTGCCTGAATAGCGGCGGCCAGACCGGCACCGCCGCTCCCGACAACCACAACGTCATAGCTTTTCGGTGTCAGGTCTTCACCACCTTCTTCCAGCGCCAGCGCTTTGCTTGATTTCAGCATCGCTTTCGACACCGCTTTTTTCACCGCTTCGCTCTGGCTGGTCGCGCCGGAAATGGCATCCACGTGCGGCGTGTTGGCGGTTAAAATGCGTTCGCGGATCTCTTCGAAGCTGGTGGTGAATTCCACGTTCTGGACCGGTCCAGCGGCCAGCTCGATATCGGCGATACGGTCATTTTCCAGGCTGACGTTGATAACCAGTTCGTTGGTGTCGTCCTGCACAGTTTCCACAAAAAGACCGGGTTTAAACTTCGCATCGCCCATGCTCATATCGCGGATCATCGCTTCGACCAGCGAGAAGCGCCACAGCGGCTCCGGAATATGCAATGCTTCACGCTGGGTGCTGTCGATAAACAGCTCCAGGTTTTCTCCCGCGGCAATGCGTGCCGCCCAGTCCGGATAGGCGATACACGCCCGGCCCACGGCAATCAGATCGTAACCATGATCCAGCCCCTGCTCCGCATCTGCCGCGTTGACCACACCGCCTACGCCCATTACCGGGACCTGGGCCAGGGTGTCAGAACGCAGCGCGCAATATTTTTCAATCAGCGGAGTCGGATCGCAGGTATCAACAATCGATGGCCGCAGAGATGCGCCGACGGAAAAGTGCAGATAATCAAGCCCGCGCGCCGCCAGTTTTTCCAGCAGGTACATCGTGTCGTCAAAGCGGATGCCCGGCTCTTCCAGCTCTTCCGGGGAGAAGCGGTAGCCGATAATAAAGGCATCGTCAGCGTACTGGCTCACCATTTTATGGGTAATGTCCAGCACTGCCAGAGGGAAACGAGCACGATTATCGCGGCTACCGCCCCACGCGTCATCACGCTGGTTGGAGTTCGGGGAATAGAACTGCTGGATGAGGTAGGTGTTGGCGCCATGGATTTCAACGCCATCAAAACCGGCCAGGATCGCGCGCCGCACGCCGTCGCCGAATTTGGCGATCATCCCTTCGACTTCTTCAGCGCTCAGCGCTCTCGGCAGCGCTGCACCTTCACGCGGCGCAGCCAGCGCGCTTGGCGCCACCGGCTGACGGCCGCCGATCAGCTGCGGGTCGACCATCCGCCCGCCGTGATAGATTTGCAGAATGGCCTTTGACCCTTCGGCTTTAATCGCCTCAGCAATTTTGGCCAGACCGGCAATTTTCTCATCGTTATCGATGCCGATGGCGCCCGGAAAAGCCAGGCCGTAGTCATCAATAAAGCAGCACTCAACAATAATAGTGCCAATGCTGCCGGCACGCGCACGATAGTACTCCACCAGCTCGCTGGTGACGCTGCCGTCAAAATAACCGGTGCAGGTAGTCATCGGCGCCATTAACAAACGGTTTTTTAGCTCGGTACCATTCGGTAAGGTAAAAGGTCGTAATATACGTTGGTTACTGGTCATATTAACACTCCAGATCTTAAATATTGAAAATTCAGAATTGGGTGACGAAATTGTTTTTGGTTGTGTTTTTTAATTCCTGTTGTCATGCCAATAATATAGCGCTATTTTTAGTTACCAAAGTAATTACGTTAGTTAAAAAACTATTTAATACCTCCAATAACATCAATACCTCCATTGTATTATTAATTTAAAATATAGCATTCACACAAAGCAAAGTGTCGATAACATTGCCGTCACTTTTGTTAAGAAAAACAACAATGACAAAACACATTAAAAACCTTAAAAATCAACAAAATAAAAAATAATTAGCGATAGTTAATCGCCATTACCCAGAACACCCATTAACATTTAGTGATATTTTAAGCAAATAAACACCTCACCCAACAGGGTTATTTTGAAAATAAAAAAAGGCGCTAACAGACGGTATTTATTGATCTCGATCAATTGCAATACGACATCAAAGCGCAATATATAAATAACCAACAAATTAAATTTAACGCCCGGAAACATGCGTTAAATAACCGTCACGACAATAGCTAAAACCAACGATTAATAAGTAAAGAAAGTTTTGAAATTAAAAAAATCACCGGTTATGGCGTGACGCAACCGTATTTTCAACTACTCGCAGATACTCATTATGAAAGAGAAACAGACAACCATACCGCCTGCCGGTGCCGCCAGTCCCAAGGCTGCAAATAAAAACCGCCTGCTGATGATGGCACTGCCCATTATTGTTGCAGTTCTTTTACTCTTCGTGCCGGTGCCTGACGGGCTACCGCCTTATGCATGGCACTACTTTGCTATCTTCGTTGGCGTCATCGTCGGACTGATTTTCGAACCCCTGCCGGGTGCCGTGATCGGTATCACCGGGGTGGTGGTTATCGCCCTGTGCAGCCAGTGGCTGCTCTTCAATCCGGCGCAGTTGGCCGATCCGAAATTCAAACTGGCCGGAGCCTCCTTTAAATGGGCGGTCAGCGGTTTTGGTAACTCTACCGTGTGGCTGATTTTCGGCGCCTTTATGTTCGCCGCGGGCTACGATAAAACGCAGTTCGGTCGCCGTCTGGCGCTGATTCTGGTGAAATATCTGGGTCGTCGCAGCCTGACGCTGGGTTATGCCATTACCTTTGCTGACCTGCTGCTGGCACCGTTCACTCCGTCGAATACCGCACGTAGCGGCGGGACTATCTACCCGATTATCGCCAACCTGCCGCCGCTGTATGGTTCTAAACCAAACGACCCCAGCGCCCGTCGTATCGGCTCCTATCTGATGTGGGTGGCCATTACCGCCGCCTGTATCACCAGTTCAATGTTCCTGTCTGCGCTGGCGCCTAACCTGTTGGCCCTTGCGCTGGTTAAAAGCATTGTCGGCATCAACATCTCATGGGGCACCTGGTTTATCGCCTTCCTGCCGCTGGGTATCCTGCTGATTCTGGCTATGCCGCTGCTGGCCTACTGGTTCTATCCGCCGGAAGTCAAAATCAACAACGAAGTGCCGCTGTGGGCCGCTCGTGAACTGGAAAAACTGGGCAAGCTGTCGCGCAATGAGATCCTGCTGCTGGTGTTCGTCTGCTTCGCGCTGGCCATGTGGATTTTCGCCGCCGAGTGGATTGAACCGGCGCTGGCTGCCCTGCTGGTGATTGTCCTGATGTTGTGGACCGGCGTACTGTCGTGGAGTGATATCACCAACAATAAAGCGGCCTGGAACACCTTTGTCTGGTTCGCAACCCTGGTGGCGCTGGCCGACGGTCTCTCCTCTACCGGTTTTATCGCCTGGTTGGGTAAAGAGGGCGGCGCGCTGATGAGCGGCATCTCTCCGGGCGTTGCGACTATCGTTCTGCTGCTGGCGTTCTATCTGCTGCACTACCTGTTTGCCAGCACCACCGCACACACCACGGCACTGCTGCCAGCCATGCTGACAATCGCCTCCACTATTCCGGGCATGAATATGCAGGTCTTCGTCCTGCTGATGGTGACCTCGCTCGGCGTGATGGGCATCATCACCCCGTACGGTACCGGCCCAAGTCCGATTTACTACGGCAGCGGCTATCTGCCGACGAAAGACTACTGGCGCCTCGGCACCATCTTCGGCGCCATCTTCCTGGCCGCCCTGCTGCTGATTGGTTATCCGTGGATGTCCATGATGTTCTGATTCATAACCGCCGGAGTTTCACCTCCGGCGGTTTTACTCTTAGGGAGCTAAGCTATGTCGACTAAACCGTTTGTTTACCAGGAAGCCTTTCCGCTGGCAAAAGATGAGACTGAATACTATCTGCTGAGCAAAGAACATGTTTCCGTGGCCGAATTCGAAGGCCAGGAGATCCTGAAGGTTGCACCTGAAGCCCTGACCCTGCTGGCCCAGCAGGCGTTCCATGATGCGGCATTTATGCTGCGCGTTTCCCATCAAAAACAGGTCGCGGCAATCCTCCTCGACCCGCAGGCCAGCGAAAACGATAAATATGTTGCCCTGCAGTTCCTGCGCAACTCGGAAATCGCCGCCAAAGGCGTGTTACCCACCTGCCAGGATACCGGTACAGCCATCATCATGGGCAAAAAAGGCCAGCGCGTCTGGACCGGCGGCGGTGACGAAGCGGCCCTGGCCCGCGGCGTTTACAACACCTACACCGAAGATAACCTGCGCTATTCGCAAAATGCGGCGCTGGACATGTACAAAGAGGTCAACACCGGTACCAACCTGCCGGCGCAGATCGATCTCTATAGCGTTGACGGCGACGAGTATAAATTCCTGTGCATGGCGAAAGGTGGCGGTTCGGCAAACAAAACCTACCTGTATCAGGAAACCAAAGCGCTGATCACCCCGGCGAAGCTGAAAAACTACCTGGTTGAGAAAATGCGCACCCTCGGTACTGCGGCCTGCCCGCCGTACCATATCGCTTTTGTGATCGGCGGAACTTCGGCAGAATCTACGCTGAAAACCGTAAAGCTGGCCTCTACCCGCTACTACGACGGTCTGCCGACCGAAGGTAATGAACATGGTCAGGCGTTCCGCGATATCCAACTGGAGCAAGAGCTGCTGCTGGAAGCGCAAAACCTCGGCCTCGGCGCACAGTTTGGTGGCAAATACTTTGCCCACGACATCCGCGTGATTCGCCTGCCGCGCCACGGCGCCTCCTGCCCGATCGGGATGGGCGTATCCTGCTCCGCAGACCGTAACATCAAAGCAAAAATCAACCGCCACGGTATCTGGATTGAGAAACTGGAGAGCAACCCAGGCCAGTACATTCCAGAAGCGCTGCGCGAGCAAGGTGAAGGAAAGGTCGTCAGCATTAATCTGAACCAGCCGATGAACGAGATCCTGGCACAGCTGTCAGCCCACCCGGTCTCGACCCGTTTGACGCTGAACGGGACGATTATCGTAGCCCGCGACATCGCCCACGCGAAGCTGAAAGAGCGGCTGGATAACGGTGAAGCGCTGCCGCAGTATGTGAAAGACCACCCGATCTACTACGCCGGTCCGGCGAAAACGCCAGAAGGTTACGCCTCCGGATCACTCGGCCCGACCACCGCAGGACGCATGGACTCCTATGTCGACCTGCTGCAATCCCACGGTGCCAGCATGGTGATGCTGGCGAAAGGCAACCGCAGCCAGCAGGTAACCGACGCCTGCCATAAACACGGCGGGTTCTATCTCGGCAGCATCGGTGGCCCGGCGGCGGTTCTGGCCCAGCAGAGTATTAAGAGTCTGGAGTGCGTGGCTTACCCGGAGCTGGGTATGGAAGCTATCTGGAAAATTGAGGTGGAAAACTTCCCGGCGTTCATTCTGGTGGATGACAAAGGCAACGATTTCTTCCAGCAGATTCAGAACAAACAGTGTGCAGGGTGTGCTCAGCGCTAATTGTGGCTGATTAACCCAATCAAAAGCCGTAACGTTTTGCGTTACGGCTTTTTTTTACAACCCGCAGCCGAACCACTAATGACCGGCAGACGGCGCCCCTGGCGCACCGGCACGACTGAACGGCGGACGGGCAAACCAGATAACCACAATCAGCGCCATAAAGCCCCAGCCCAGAACCCAGAAATAGTCGATGGTTGACATCATGTAGGCCTGTTGCTCGATGCTTTTATCAATCAGCGCCATATGCTGCTGTGTGGCTCCGCCCATCTTATCGATATAGTCCACCGCGGCAGGATTGTAGGCGGACACACTCTCCGTCAGGTTGGCATGATGGAAAACTTCCCGCCGGGACCAGATCCAGGTGGTGAGCGACGAGGCAAAAGAGCCGCCCAGCACGCGGAAAAAGGTTGCCAGCCCGGAGCCTTCCGCCACTTGCGCACCGTTCAGGTTTGACAACACGATGGTGGTGACAGGCATAAAGAAAAACGCCACGCCGATCCCCATAAACAGCTGCACCTCCGCGATAGTGCGGAAATCAACATCGGTGTTGAACTGGGCACGGATAAGGCAGGATGCCCCCATGGTCAAAAATGAGAGCGAGGCCAGAATCCGCAGGTCGAAGTTATTGGCGTAGCGGCCAATAATCGGCGTCATCATCAGCGGCAGGATCCCCATCGGGGCGGCGGCCAGCCCGGCCCAAATCGCCGTGTAGCCCATCTGCGTTTGTAGCCACTGCGGCAAAATAATATTGATAGCAAAGAATGCCGCATAGCCCAGGGTCAGCGAAAGCGTGCCGATGGCAAAGTTGCGATCCTTGAATAAGCGCAGGTTAACGATCGGATGACGCTCGCCCAGCTCCCAGATAACAAAGGAAACCAGCGAAATGGCCGAAATCGTCGACATCACAATAATGTGCGTGGAGGCAAACCAGTCAAGATCGTTGCCTTTATCGAGCACCACCTGCAGCAGTCCGACCCCAAGCACCAGCAGCGCAATGCCGATGTAATCAATGGGAGCGTGTGCGATCGTCTCTTCTCGTTCGCGCATCTGGGTCCAGACCACGATGGTGGCGAAGATCCCGATCGGCACGTTGATATAAAAAATCCACGGCCACGAGTAGTTGTCCGTTATCCAGCCGCCGGTAATCGGCCCGACAATCGGCGCAACCACCGTCACCATCGACAGCAGCGCCAGCGCCATACTGCGTTTACTGGAAGGGTAAATGACCAGCAGCAGCGTCTGACACATCGGGAACATCGGCCCGGCGAAAAACCCCTGCAGCGCGCGGAAGATAATCAGCTCCGTCATACTGTGGGCGAAACCGCACAGGAATGAGGTGAGCGTAAACATCATCACCGAGCCGATAAAGAGCTTCAACTGCCCGAAACGGCGCGTAAACCAGCCGGTCAGCGGCAGCGCAATGGCGTTACACACCGCAAATGAGGTGATAACCCATGTTCCCTGATCCGCACTGACGCCGAGGTTGCCGGCAATCGTCGGCAACGCCACGTTGGCGATAGTGGAGTCCAGCACCTGCATAAAGGTAGCCAGCGACAGCGCGAGCACCGCCAGCCACATATTGGGCGGTGTAAAGGCAGCCTTATCTTGCATAACGTCTCTCTTAACGGGCGCCTGCGGCTACCGCTTTACTGTTGTCATGAAGGATTTTAGCCACCAGTTTATCCGCATCTTCCAGCGGGTTTTGATACACATCCGTGGTGAAACGCGGGCTGCTAACGGTTTGCTGCGGTAAAAGATGACCGCCGGCGTCGCGAATATCGACGCTCACGTTCATCGACAGGCCAACGCGCAGCGGGTTTTTTTGCATATCATGGGCATCCAGCACGATACGAACCGGCAGGCGCTGAACAATTTTGATCCAGTTACCGCTGGCGTTCTGCGCGGGCAGCAGCGAGAACGCGCTACCGGTACCAATCCCCAGGCTTTCAATAGTGCCGTGATACTCGACATCATCACCGTAAAGATCCGCGCTGAGCGTCACTTTTTGCCCAAGACGCATCGCCTTCATCTGGCTCTCTTTGAAGTTAGCATCCACCCAGACTTCGTTCAGCGGCACGATAGCCATCAACGTGGTCCCTGAATCAACGCGCATGCCGAGCTGAACCGCGCGCTTTGCGACATAGCCGCTGACCGGGGCAACAATCGTGCTGCGGGCGTGGTCGAGGAAGCGCTGGCGGAGCGTGGCGACGGCACTTTTAATTTCCGGGTGGCTGTCGATAACGGTGTCATCGACCATCGCGATATTGGTCCGCAACGCCTCCTGAGCGGCCAGGAGATCGCTTTGTGCGCTGGTCACCGCATCGCGATAATGGGCGAGGTCTTCTGCCGCAATTGCCCCGCTCTGGAAGATCTTCTGCCGCCGCGCATAGTCGTTTTGCGCCGTCTGCAACGCCACTTTTTTCGCCGCTACCTGCGCACGGTAGTTATCCGCGGTGCTGTAGAGACCGCGAACCTGTCGGACTGTATTCGCCAGGCTGGCCTGCGCCTGCTGCAGCGCAATTTCGGTATCGCTTGGGTCAAGCAGCACCAGCGGCTGTCCCTTCTGGACAAAATCGCCTTCATCCACCGTCACCTGGGTGACCGTACCGCCAATCTGCGGGGTCAGCGTGACCTGATTGCCATTCACATAGGCATCGTCGGTGGACTCATAATAGCGGGCATACAGCAGATACCACGCCAGCCCCCCTCCGGCGGCAAGAAGAAGAATAATGAGTAAAATAATAAAGTTGCGTTTGCGCTTGCTACCGCGCTCAGCCTGTTGTGCCGCAGTGGTTTCCATCTGGTGAGGACCTTTTTTCATTCGTTAGCGATGAGGAGCGACGATCTCGTCTGGCAGCATTTTTGTCATGAGCTCTACCAGCTGTCGGGATTCATCGGGTGTAAGTCGGGCGGTGAGTTCGCTGATGATCGACACCAGCGCCTCGTTGACAAAGCGCTCACAAATCAGCAGCCCTTTATCGGTTAATGCCAGAATGACCTGGCGTTTGTCCTGTGGATTTGGGGAGCGGCTGATCAGCTCGCGCTTGACCATTCGATCCACCATTCGGCTCATGGCGCCGGCGTCCATCACCAGGTTTTTACTGATCTCTACCGGGCTGTTAAAGCCTTTATAAATACTGATCAGCACCTTGAACTGCGCGGCGGTAATGTCCATGCCAGAGAAGTGCTGGCTAATCAGCTGGTCCTTGAACTGGTTAGCCAGGTGGATAAGCAAACCTAAGTGAAATTTATTGTTAATAATACCCGGATGATTACTCATGATATTTGCCTGGTCAGTAATTACAAATGAAACTACTGACCAGGCATTTATTTGTCAACGTAACGTCAAGAAGATCGCACGATTTGTCAGCGCGAAGGCCTGGGTTCACCTCATCGGGCCGTCGTCCCGTTTGCGGTGTCTGCCGTCGGTGCCAGATTTCAGCTCCCAGCCCGTTCTTGAATTCGCTGATCGCTGGTCTATGCTCAAAAAAGGGTCTGGTCAGATAGTGCCGTTGACCACCTGAAAAATAACAATAATTTTCTATTTTTGGGTGCTAAATATGAACAGGATACAGGCGTTATTTTTGGCAGGGTTTGCACTATGTCTGGCACTCCCGCTCTCGGCGGCGGAACCTCGCCAACAGCCGACGGAACGTGAGCAGGCCCGTACGGTAAAGATTTTTCACCAGCCGATCGTGATGCTCCAGGCAACCTTCGGTCAGACAACGCCCGAAGAACGCGTGCTGCGGATTCGCAATACGCTGCGGGCCTTTACCGAAGCGGATATCAGTCAGCCGCTACAGGTCGTTCCGATCACGCGCTACAACCTGCCGGGTCGCCTGTTCATCATGAATGGCAAACCGATTATGCTACTGAGCCAGGCCGACCTTGACGAAGGTGATGACCTGACGCTCGACCAGGCCACCCAGCGGGTCCTTGCCCGCATGGAGGCCCAGCGAACCGCACTTCGCGAACAGTACAATAAACCCTATCTGGCGCTGGCTGTCGTTAAGGTGGCTGCCGGCGCACTGCTCCTGGCGGCCTTTTATTATGGCGCCTGGCGCTCCTGGCGGCGGGTCCGCCGTTTTTTTCTGCTGCGAATTCTGGAAAAGCGCAGCTGGATCCCCCAGGGCTGGCGACGCTTTCTCGGGAATATCGAAACCAAACTGTACGCCCTGTTGATGATTCTGCTGGGGATGATGGCGCTCTATGCCTGGCTAAGCTGGGCCTTCAGCCTGTTCCCCTGGACGCGGGTGTGGAGCGAATCGCTGGGCGACTGGTCGATAAGCGTATTGCAGGAGATTTCCTTATCCATCGTTTCGTCCCTGCCCGGTCTGCTGATCGTTCTGATTATCTTACTGATTACCTGGTTTATCATCCGTCTGGTCAAGCTGCTGCTCAGCCAGGTGGAAGCCGGTCGCTTACAAATTCCCGGCCTGCATCCGGAAACGGTAGGCGCCACCCGCAAGCTTATTTCGGTGGTGATCTGGCTGTTCGCTCTCTCCGCAGCCTATCCGTTCTTGCCCGGCGCGAACTCTCTGGCCTTTAAGGGGATAAGCGTCTTTTTCGGCCTGATGTTAACCCTGGGGTCGGCAGGCGTGATGAACCACGCCATGAGTGGTCTGGTGCTGATTTACTCGCGCGCGCTGCACAAAGGCGATGTGATTCGGATTGCCGATAATGAAGGTAAAGTCAGCGAAATTGGGATGCTGGCCACCAAAATTGTCACCCGCGAAAACTATATCGTGACGGTGCCAAATGCCGTGGTAGTAAGCGGGAAAATCACCAACCTCAGCGCGCAAAACAGTGAGGCCGGGGTTAATCTGACCACCGGCGTCACCATCGGTTACGACACGCCGTGGCGGCAGGTTCAGGCGATGCTGGAACTGGCGGCTCACCGCTCGCCGGGGATTGACCACCGCCAGCCGCCGCTGGTGCGCCAGCTTGGCCTGATGGACTGGTATGTCTCGTATGAGCTGCAGGTCCAGCTGCTGCCGGCGACCTCGCTGGCCGACGGACGCACTGCGCTACACAGCAATATTCAGGACGTGTTCAATGAATTTGGCGTGCAGATTATGTCGCCGAATTTTGTCATGCAGCCGAAGGGTACCGTTATGGTAGCAAAAGAGGACTGGTACGCCGCGCCTGCGGCGCAAGATTCGCAAATAAAAGAACTATAAATCATAATGCTGGCCGGAGAACGGCCAGCAAAATCACCTCAGGACGGCTGAGCATCCTGCTCATCAAACACCTGCTGGGCAAGGTGCATTGTGGCATTGGCGGCAGGCAGACCGCAGTAAAGCGCGGAGTGCATAATCAACTCTTTCAGCTCATCGCGGGTCACACCATTATTAAACGCCGCCCGCAGGTGCATTTTCAGCTCTGCTTCGCGGTTAAGCGCAATCAACATCGCGATGGTTATCATACTGCGGGTATGATGATCCAGACCGGGTCGGGTCCAGGTTTCTCCCCAGGCATAGCGGGTGATAAAATCCTGAAACTCGTCATTAAGCGGCGTCAGATTATGCAGCGTACGATCCACGTGGGCATCGCCCAGGACTTTACGGCGGACGCTCATGCCCTGCTGATAACGCGTTTTATCGTCCACGCTCGTCCCCCCGCACAAATCCCAATAGCGCAGCGCTAAAGGCGCCCGGCGCTTCGATGCTGGACAAATGCGACGCACTGACCACCACCACCTCTGAGTCCGGGATTTGCTGATGCAGGAAACGGGCATCGGCAACGGTAGTGACAGGGTCACTTTCTCCGGCAATAATCAGCGTGGGTACGCTAATTTGCCCGACTTCACTGCGTAAATCAGCGGCCGCCAGCGCTTCACAGCACTCCGCATAGCCTTGTGCGTTGCTGTGGGTCAGCTGATGGCAAAGCGCTTCGACCACCTCCGGCGCCTTCTGGCGAAAATTTTGCGTGAACCAGCGGTCCGCCGCCCCGGCAGCCACCACGTCCATCCCTTCCTGACGTACGGCCCGCGCGCGGGAAAGCCAGCTGGCCTGATCGCCAATTCGCGCCGCCGTGTTGGCTACCGCGATACCGTAAAAACGGTCCGCGGCAAAGCGGCCCAGCCACAGGCCGGTCAGACCGCCCATCGAGATGCCACAAAACCAGGCTTTCGCGATATTCAGATGATCGAGCAGCGCAATCACGTCTTCGCCGAGCTGCGCCAGCGTCACCTTACCCGACTTCGTCGTTTGACCATGCCCGTGGGTATCGTAGCGCAGCACGCGAAACTGTTGGGTTAAGGCAGCCATCTGCGGCTGCCACATTGCTCGGGTGGTTCCCAGCGAGTTGGAAAGCACAATGACCGGCGCGCCTTCTGGCCCGTCCAGCTGATAATCAAGGTTCATCACGTTGCTCCTTGTAACGCGCCACGACCTGGCGCACAAAACGTTCGGCGCTGCCGGTGGCCGAGGCCGGGTCCAGCAGCTGCGTTAAACGGGTGGCGGAAAGATGCTGGCTGACCAGCGGGTCGCTCTCCAGCAAGCCCTGTAGCGGACGGGATTCGTCAATCGCCTGGCGACACAGCGCCTCAATGCGATGATGGGCATCGGCTTTGCCGATAAACGCCGCCAGCGCCAGCGTCACCGCCTCTGCCATAATCAGCCCGTGGGTCATATCCAGATCGGCGCGCATTTTTTGCGGGAAGACCTGCATATCGCGAACCAGCGCGTCGCTGTGCACCAGCGCGCCGCCGACCAGCATAATCAGCTCCGGCAGCGTTTCCCATTCGGCCTGCCAGCCGCCAAGAGCGCGTTCATGCTGCTGGATCTGGCTGGCATATAGCGTCGCCACCAGCCCAGGCGTACGCTGAGCCGCAGTTAAAATGGCGCTACAGGCCACCGGGTTACGTTTGTGGGGCATAGTTGACGAACCGCCGCGCCCTTCCGCAACCGGCTCGCTGACTTCCGCCACTTCGGTTTGCATCAGCAGGGAAAAATCGTTGGCAAATTTGCCCAGCGTACCGCACAGGCCGGCAAACCAGGCTCCGACCTCCAGCACCCGGTCACGCTGGCTGTGCCACGGCGTATCCGGCAGAGCCAGATCGAGCTCGCGGGCCAGCCGTTTCGCAACCGGCGGGCCATCTTCCTTGAGCGAATCCAGAGTGCCTGCCGCGCCGCCAAACTGTAACACCAGCACTCGTGGGCGCATCTCTCGCAGACGCTGCTGCCAGCGGAGCAGCGCATCAAGAGTACCCGCCAGCTTCAGGCCAAAGGTGACCGGGAGCGCGTGCTGCATCCAGGTCCGCCCGGGCATCACCGTGCTTTGGTAGCGTTCAGCCTGCATGGCGAAGCCGTCGATCAGCTGCTGTAACAGCCTTTCCGTTTCGCCCAGCGCGCCGCGAAGCTGTAACACCAGCCCACTGTCGATGGCATCCTGGCTGGTCGCCCCCCAGTGGACATAGCGCGCAGCCCCGGCGTCCAGCGCCTTAACATGGGCGGTGAGCTGTTTGACCAGCGGAATCGCCAGATTACCCGCGCTGGCGGCTGCCTGCCCCAGGGCGGGAAAATCGAGCGCCGAATGCTGACAGGCGCTGACGATCGGCGCGACCGCATCCTGCGGCACCATGCCGCAGGCGGCCTGGGCGCGGACCAGCGCAGCTTCAAAATCCAGCATTCCCTGCACCCGCCGCTCATCGCTAAACCAGGCGGTTAGCGGACTGGTGCGCAGCATGGGGGTCAACAAACTCATGTCGGCTCCTTAAACACGTTCAATAATCAGCGCAATCCCCTGGCCGACGCCAATACACATGGTGCACAGCGCATAGCGTCCACCGGTGCGACGCAGCTGATAAGCCGCGGTCATTGCCAGGCGTCCTCCCGATGCCCCTAAAGGATGGCCCAGCGCAATGGCGCCGCCGTTGGGATTGACGTGCGCCGCATCCTCCGGCAGCCCCAAATCACGGGTGACTGCCAGCGCCTGCGCGGCGAACGCTTCATTCAATTCAATGACATCCATTTGATCCAGCGTCAGTCCGGTTTGCGCCAGCACCTTGCGCACCGCCGGAGCCGGCCCAAAGCCCATAATGCGCGGGGCGACGCCGGCGGTCGCTACTCCCACAACCCGCGCCAGCGGCTGCAAATCGTTGGCCATCAGCGCCGCTTCACTTGCCAGCAGCAAGGCACAGGCGCCGTCGTTCACCCCGGAGGCATTCCCGGCGGTCACCGAACCGTCCGCACGTACTACGCCTTTCAGCTTCGCCAGCGCCTCAGCGGTGGTGTTACGCGGATGCTCATCCCGGGTAAACAGCAGCGGCTCGCCTTTACGTTGTGCGACAGATACCGCAATCAGCTCATCGTCAAACCGCCCGGCTTCCTGCGCCTGCGCCGTCCGCATCTGGCTGCGCAGCGCGAAAGCGTCCTGATCGGCACGCGAGACGGCAAAGTCAGCGGCCACGTTTTCCGCGGTCTCCGGCATGGAATCGACGCCGTACAATGCTTTCATCCGGGTGTTGATAAAACGCCAGCCGATCGTGGTATCTTCCATTTGCATGTTACGACTGAAGGCATTTTCCGCCTTGCCCATGACAAACGGCGCGCGTGACATGCTCTCTACACCACCGGCGATCATCAGCTGAGTTTCGCCGCTTTTGATGGCGCGCGCTGCGACGCCGATCGCATCAAGGCTGGAGCCGCACAGCCGGTTAATGGTGCTGCCCGGTACCGTTTGCGGTAGCCCGGCCAACAGCAACGCCATGCGCGCAACGTTACGGTTATCTTCCCCGGCCTGGTTTGCACAGCCGTAAATCACGTCATCAATACGCGCAGGATCCAGCCCAGGGTTACGCGCCAGCAGCGCTTTCAGCGGCAGAGCGGCCAAATCATCGGCGCGCACCGTGGCCAGCGTACCACCAAATCGACCGAACGGTGTACGCACCGCATCACAGATAAATGCCTGATTCATCATAGGTTCCTTATGCGCTTTCCGCCAGATGTTCGAAGGTCAACGCCACCGGAGTGATGCGTTGCAGTTCCTCAAAAGAGAGGCCGTTGAAAATTTCCCGTACCACCGGACCGGCCGCCGTGATGTCGATAACTGCCAGGTCAGTGTAGATCCGGCTAACGCAGCCCACTCCGGTAAGCGGATAGCTGCATTGTTCAACCAGTTTGCACTCGCCGTCGCGGGTCAGATGATCCATCATCACAAAAACCTGACGAGCGCCGATGGCCAGATCCATCGCTCCCCCCACTGCCGGAATCGCATCCGGTGCACCGGTACTCCAGTTGGCAAGATCGCCATTGGCAGAAACCTGATAAGCCCCCAGGACACAGATATCAAGATGGCCGCCGCGCATCATGGCGAAAGAGTCGCCGTGATGGAAAAAGCAACCGCCTTTGAGCAACGTCACGTACTCTTTACCGGCATTAATCAGCTCCGGGTCTTCTTCACCCGGCAGCGGTTTGCCGCCCATCCCCAACAGACCGTTTTCACTGTGCAGAAAGACTTCTTTATCACTCGGCAGATAGTTGGCAATGCGGGTTGGTAAACCGATGCCCAGGTTGACATAGGCCCCTTCCGGAATATCGCGTGCTACTCGCTGGGCCATTTCATCACGGGTTAGTTTTTGCATGGCGGGCTCCTCAGGCGCGTTGCGCGGTGGTCAGGTTTTCCAGCGAATAGACGCGCTGGACGAAAATTCCCGGGGTAATCACGTTTTCCGGGTCGAGGTCGCCAAGACTCACCAGGCGTGAGACTTCAACAATGGTGGTTTTCGCGGCGGTCGCCATAATTGGACCGAAGTTGCGGGCTGCTTTGCGATACACCAGATTGCCCCAGCGGTCAGCCTGATGCGCTTTAATCAGCGCGAAATCAGCCTTGATCGGGTATTCGAGGACGTAATGACGACCGTCGATTTCGCGAGTCTCCTTACCCTCCGCCAGCGGCGTGCCGAAGCCGGTCGGCGTAAATATGGCACCCAGTCCAGCGCCGGCGGCCTGGATCCGTGCCGCGAGGTTGCCCTGCGGGACCAGCTCCAGCGCCACTTTGCCGCGACGATAAAGATCGTCAAAAATCTGTGAGTCAACCTGGCGCGGGAAAGAGCACACCATCTTGCTCACGCGTCCGGCCTTCAGCAGTGCCGCCAGGCCAACTTCACCGTTGCCCGCATTGTTGTTAATAATGGTGAGTTCGCGGGCGCCCTGTTCAATCAGAGCATCAATCAGGTACGTTGGCTGACCGGCGGGGCCAAAACCGCCGATCATGATGGTCGCCCCGTCGTGAATCCCGGCGATGGCATCACTTAGCGTCGACACGCTTTTATCAATCATCAGGCTGCTCCTTTACGTGCGGTAATCGCACTTTTATGCGTTGTTCGCACAAAATGTGACCCGCTTAACGATGTTGGTCAAGGGCGATAATCGAAATATGGTGCGATAATCGAACATCGTATATCTTTAGCGAAAGAATGTGATCGATGGCAAATATGGAGAAGAGAATGGAGAAGCATCCAGACGATTTACTGACGGGCGACAGCGATCCGTTTAAAGGCGATCCCAACTTTATGGCCTCGCTGGCTCGTGGGCTGGAAGTGATTCAGGCCTTCACGCCGCAGCGCCCGGTGCTGTCTATCTCGCAAATCAGTCAGAAGACCGGTATTCCACGTGCGGCGGTGCGCCGCTGCCTGTACACCCTGGGAAAACTGGGGTTTGTTTATGCTGAAGATGGCAAGAATTTTCAACTCCGTCCGCGCATTCTGGCCCTCGGTCACGCGTGGTTAGCTTCTACGCCGCTGGCGCGTTCGGCGCAGCCGGTACTGAAACACCTGAGTGAAATGCTGAACGAGTCATGCTCGATAGCCACCCTCGACGGCGACGATATTCTCTACATTGCCCGGGCCTCCAGTTCGCGGATTATGACTATCGATCTGGATATCGGCAGCCGTCTGCCGGCCTGGGCGACCTCCATGGGCCGCGTGCTGTTGAGTCACCAGCCGGAAGAGAAACTAAACGATATGCTGGCGAGGGTGACGATGATTCGCTACACCCCGCAAACGGTAGATTCGGTGAATAAGCTGCGTGCAGAACTCAAGCGCGTCCAGCAGCAGGGCTACGCGCTCAACGATCAGGAGCTGGAAATGGGGTTACGCTCGCTGGCGGTGCCGCTGTTCAACCCGCAGGGCCAGGTTCAGGCTGCGTTGAACGTCGGCGTGCACGCAGGCCAGATGTCCACTCGAGAGATGCTGGACCGGGTGCTGCCCGAGCTGCAAAAAGCGGCTCGAGAGTTGACGCTGCTGCTGCGCTAGCGGCTGCGTTTAGCGTGACGTTCCCAGTTTTCCTGTTTCGCCTCGGCGGATTTGCGCAGCGCAACGTAGCACGCCCCGCTACCGCCATGGTGCGCCGAGGCCATGCAGAACGCCTGCACCTCGGGCAGTTCGACCAGCCAGCGCGCCAGATAGCTGCGAATAATATTAGCGTGCGCGTTATCTTCCCGGCCTTTACCGTGAACGATCAGCAGATTGCGCAACCCCTCTTTGCGGGCCTGCACGACAAACGCGAACAGCATTTGCCGACACTGTTCGACCGGCCGGCGTAGCAGGTTCAGGCTGGCCTGCTGGTCATATTTCCCCAGACGCAGCTTTTCCAGCACGCCGTTTTGCAACCCTTCACGCTTAAATTCCAGCGGCGTAGCCAGCGGCAGAACATCGAGATAACCGGTGGTGAGAAAGTTATCGAGCTGCAGGACATCGAGACGCTGCGTCGGGCGGACGTTACGTTCAGGATGCCAATGAACGTCATTGCCGCGTTTCAGAGGCTGGACATCCTCCATGGCGCCAAGAAATAGCGATTTGTCGTCAAGATTCATGAGCACTCCTCTGGCTGCTACCGGAGGCTACTATAGCCGCCGCGCCCCGCAGCCTCAATGCGTTTGTCGACAACCGGCGACATTTTCCCCGCCGAATTCAGGCGGGAAACTGATGGCGACTTTGCCGGCGAAACTGGGTGATCAGTGAAGCCGTTAGCGGTGTCTGGCGCGAGTCTCGCCGCTGGATCAGGTAATAGGTTGCTTTCGGCAATGTTTCGCTCACCCTGATCATGACCAGCTTGTCGGCAATCATCGGATCGCTACCCAGTTCAACCGGTAAGATACTCAGGAAATCGCTCTGCACCACCAGGCTGATGCAGGAAGAGAAGGTTTCGCACACGATGCCGACGTGAGGAATCTGCGCCCGGTGGCTAAACAGATCCTGCAGCTGTTTAAAGTAGCTGCCGCGCGGCGTCGGCATGGTCCAGCTGTAGTTCAGCAGTTCATCAATGGAGGTTGCCTGGGTAGCGGGATGCCCGGTGCGAGCAAATACCGCAAACGGCTTTTCAAACAGCTTCTCAAAACTAAATTCATGGTCGTAAGGACCGGGATAATAGGTATTGATGGTGAAATCGAGTTCACCCTGCCGCAGCTCATTGATCATCGACAGCAGCTGGCCTTCCATGATGCGTACCTTCACCAGCGGATGCTGCTGATGAAAGCGACAAATCACCGAAGGCATCAGCGAGCGTGCGACGCTGGCGCCGAGGCCAATATTGATCTGCCCGGTGAGTGCCCCCTGGCGTTGCAACAGATCCTCCTGCGCCGCCCGCAGCTCCTCAAGAATCAAACTGGCATGCTGATAAAAGCTTTCGCCATTCTCCGTGAGTGACACCCCCTGGCTGCGGCGTACAAACAGCTGGGCGGAAAGCCCCTCTTCCAGCTCTTTAATGGCCTTGGTCAAGGCTGGCTGAGACAACGCCAGCGTCCTGCTGGCGCCGCGAATACTGCCCTGGCGCGCCACTTCAACGAAGGCGCGAATTTGATGAAATTTAATCTGAAAAGACATCGCCGTAGTGATAACCATTGTTTATCAGACAGAAGAAAATGGCATCTACTGTAATGCAAAGCGTTGTGGCAACGTAAGAATGCGATGACAAAAACCCCATCAGCGATAAGCAAAAGCTATCACACCGTGAAGCGCATCACACTTTTAAATATGACAGGACAGGTTATGCCGTTACTCAATGAATATATCCGCCAATTGCTGCCGGAGATGACGCAATGGCGTCGGGATTTACACCATTACGCCGAATCCGGCTGGGTCGAATTCCGCACCGCCAGCAAGGTTGCCGCCCACTTGCATCAGCTGGGATATGACCTGGCGCTGGGCCGCGATGTTATCGATGCCGACAGCCGAATGGGGCTGCCGGATGAGGCGACGCTGGCAAAAGCCTTTCAACGCGCCCGCGAGCAAGGGGCTCCGGAACCGTGGCTGAGCGCATTTGAAGGTGGTTTCACCGGTATCGTCGCTACGCTGGACACCGGACGCCCCGGGCCGACGCTGGCCTTTCGTGTCGATATGGATGCCCTCGATCTGAATGAACAGACTGACGATCACCACCGCCCGTTTCGCGAGGATTTTGCCTCCTGTCATCCCGGGATGATGCACGCCTGCGGGCATGACGGCC
Source organism: Klebsiella sp. I138 (assembly GCF_051131765.1). NCBI lineage: Bacteria > Pseudomonadati > Pseudomonadota > Gammaproteobacteria > Enterobacterales > Enterobacteriaceae > Klebsiella > Klebsiella sp. I138. The sequence goes on along the minus strand of NZ_CP180447.1, from coordinate 1,168,836 downwards.
ATACGGCCATCGGACTTGGGCTGGCCCAGGTTTTACAGCACTATGCCGACAGCCTGTGCGGCGTCATCAAGCTGATTTTCCAGCCCGCAGAAGAAGGCACCCGCGGCGCGCGGGCGATGGTTGCCGCCGGGGTACTGGACAATGTTGATTACTTTACCGCCATCCATATCGGTACCGGCGTGCCGGCAGGTACGGTGGTGTGCGGCGGTGATAATTTTATGGCGACGACCAAATTTGACGTGACGTTCACCGGCGTCGCAGCCCACGCGGGCGGGAAACCGGAGGATGGCCGGAATGCCCTGCTTGCCGCAGCGCAAGCGGCTATTGGCCTGCACGCTATTGCGCCACATAGCGCTGGCGCGTCACGCGTCAACGTCGGCGTTATGCAGGCAGGCACCGGGCGAAACGTGGTGCCGTCCAGTGCGCTACTGAAGGTGGAAACCCGAGGTGAAACCGAAGCCATCAACCGTTACGTATTCGAGCGCGCGCAGGAAGTTATTCAGGGCGCCGGGGCGATGTACGGCGCCAGCGTCGACGTTCGCTTGATGGGCGCTGCGACCTCCAGCGCACCGTCTCCGGCGTGGGTGAACTATCTGCGCGAGCAGGCGTCCCGGGTTCCCGGCGTCGAACAGGCTATTGACCGGATTGCCGCCCCGGCAGGGTCTGAAGATGCCACGCTGATGATGGCCCGGGTTCAACAACATAACGGCCTGGCCTCGTATATGATTTTTGGCACCGAACTCAGCGCGGGCCACCACAACGAAAAATTCGATTTTGATGAGAGCGTAATGGCCATTGCCGTAGAAACTCTGGCCCTCACCGCGCTCAACTTTCCCTGGCAGCGAGGTGTGTAATGGAGACTATCTACCGTTATGTTGATGAGGCAATCGCCGCCCGTGCCGCAGAATTTACCGCTATCGCCGATGAAATCTGGGATCATCCGGAAACGCGCTTTGAAGAGTTCTGGTCCGCCGGGCGACTGGCAGCCGCCCTTGAAGCAGAAGGGTTTCAGATTCGCCTGGAGGCCGGTGGGATCCCGAATGCCTTTATCGCCAGCTTCGGCAGCGGAAAACCAGTGATTGCCCTGCTCGGAGAATACGACGCGCTGGCCGGACTAAGCCAACAGGCGCACTGTGCGCATCCTGCTACCGCGACACCCGGAGCAAACGGCCATGGCTGCGGTCACAATCTTCTGGGCACCGCGGCCTTCGCCGCCGCCGTGGCCTGCAAAAGCTGGCTACAGCAGCACGGCGGTAGCGGGACAATTCGCTTCTACGGTTGCCCGGGTGAAGAAGGCGGTTCCGGGAAAACGTTTATGGTGCGTGAGGGATTGTTCGATGATGTGGACGCGGCGCTAACCTGGCACCCGGAAGCCTACGCCGGCATGTTCAGCACCAGCACCCTGGCCAATATTCAGGCCGCCTGGCGTTTCAGCGGCACCGCTGCCCACGCGGCCAATTCGCCGCACCTGGGCCGCAGCGCCCTTGATGCCGTCACGCTGATGACCACCGGTACCAATTTCCTCAATGAGCACATTATTGAGAAAGCGCGGGTCCACTATGCCATTACCGACAGCGGCGGTATTTCGCCCAACGTCGTACAGGCCCAGGCGGAAGTGCTCTATTTGATCCGCGCACCGGAGATGGCGGATGCGCAGCAAATCTATGCCCGCATCGAAAGAATCGCCCAGGGCGCGGCGCTGATGACGGAAACGACGGTCGGCTGTCGTTTCGAAAAAGCCTGCTCCAGCTATTTACCCAACCGCACGCTGGAAGCGGCAATGTATCAAGCCGTTTGCCACTATGGCACACCGGCCTGGAGTCCACAGGATCGCGAGTTTGCCGACCAAATTCGCGCCACGCTGAGCGAGAACGATCTCAACAACAGTCTGAAGAATATCGCCGGCACCGGCGGCGAAGAGGGAAAACGCTTCGCCCGTCGTCACCGTGAGACGGTCCTGATTGATGAAGTCGCCCCCTGGGCCGCTACCGATAATATCCTGGCGGGATCAACCGATGTCGGCGACGTCAGCTGGAAAACCCCGGTCGCCCAATGTTTCAGCCCTTGCTTCGCGGTCGGGACACCGCTGCATACCTGGCAGCTGGTGAGCCAGGGACGCACCGCCATCGCCCACAAGGGCATGCTGCTGGCGGGGAAAGTGCTCGGCGCCACCGCAATCCGCCTGCTTACCGATGCCACGCTGCTGCAAGCCAGTCAACAAGAACTGACGCAGCAGCTCGAGGAACAGGCCTATCATTGCCCGATCCCAAAAAACGTGACACCGTCACCTTTAAAATAAAAAAAATAACTTACGCAATAAACACAACAACTAACACAACGACGACTGAGGAATGCCCATGAGTATGTCATCCATACCGTCGCCTTCCCCCAACGGGAAGCTCTATAGCTGGGTTGAAAAGATCGGGAATAAGGTTCCGCACCCTTTTTTGCTGTTTATTTATCTGATAATCGCGCTGGCAGTTGCGACCGCCGTGCTGTCCGCCTTCGGCGTAAAGGTCATCAACCCGACGGACGGCTCCAGCGTGGCGGTCAAAAACCTTCTCAGCATCGAGGGACTGCACTGGTTTCTGCCTAACGTGATTAAGAACTTCAGCGGCTTTGCGCCGTTGGGGGCCATTCTGGCGCTGGTGCTCGGTGCCGGACTTGCCGAACGGGTGGGCCTGTTGCCGGCATTAATGGTCAAAATGGCCTCGCACGTCAGCGCGCGATATGCCAGCTATATGGTGCTGTTTATCGCCTTCTTTAGCCATATTTCATCCGATGCCGCGCTGGTCATTATGCCACCGTTGGGCGCGCTGATGTTTCTTGCCGTCGGTCGCCATCCGGTCGCCGGGCTGCTAGCGGCAATTGCCGGCGTCGGCTGCGGGTTTACCGCTAATTTGCTGATCGTCACGACCGATGTTCTGCTCTCCGGCATCAGCACCGAGGCGGCAAAGACATTGGATGGGTCACTGCATGTGAGCGTGATCGACAACTGGTACTTTATGGCCAGCTCCGTCATCGTTCTGACGCTGGTTGGCGGGCTTATCACCGACAGGTTGGTTGAACCCCGGCTGGGAAAATGGGAAGGCCGTAGCGAAGACGGGCTGCAGGCGCTGACGGCTGAACAGCGTTTCGGCCTACGGGTTGCCGGCATCGCATCGTTGGTTTTTATCGCCCTGATTGCCGTTATGGTGGTGCCGGAGAACGGTATTTTACGCGATCCCGTCCAGCACACGGTGATGCCTTCGCCTTTCATTAAAGGTATTGTGCCGCTGATTATTTTTTTCTTTTTCTTCGTCTCCCTGGCCTACGGGATCGCTACCGGAAAAATTCGTCGTCAGGCGGACTTGCCGCCGTTAATGATTGAGCCGATGAAAGAGATGGCCGGGTTTATTGTCATGGTGTTCCCACTGGCCCAGTTTGTTGCCATTTTTAACTGGAGCAATATGGGTAAATTTATGGCGGTGGGACTCACTGATGTGCTGGAACAAGCGGGGTTAAACGGGGTTCCGGCCTTTGTTGGCCTGGCGTTACTGTCGGCATTTCTGTGTATGTTTATCGCCAGCGGTTCGGCTATCTGGTCCATTCTGGCGCCCATCTTTGTGCCGATGTTTATGCTGCTTGGGTTTCACCCGGCCTTTGCGCAGATTTTGTTTCGCATCGCGGATTCGTCCGTCCTGCCGTTAGCACCAGTATCGCCGTTTGTTCCGCTGTTTCTCGGCTTCCTGCAACGCTACCGTACGGATGCAAAACTCGGTACCTATTATTCACTCGTTCTGCCCTACCCGCTGATATTCCTCGCCGTCTGGCTACTGATGCTGGTGGTATGGTATGTACTGGGTTTACCTATCGGGCCGGGTATTTACCCACGCCTGCACTCATAATACCGGGTGGCCAGAAGCTGGCCACCATCCAAAATCCGCGCGGCGCGATGCAACACTTTTCACCAGGAACGCGCTGCTACGGTCATAAAAAACCGTATCGATGTACCCCGTTTAAAACCGCTTACCGCCAGCCACCGGATGCCGTTTTTTTAAATGCGTTTCTTTCAGCATTTTATAAACAGATTCGATCATAAGAGAGACAGCGTTCAACAATAACGCACTGATAATCAAGATTAAAATTCCCGTCAGCATATATTGCATTTCGATACCTCTAATGATTATAAAAAAAATGCCAACACCGGGGTGCTGGCAAAATAATTGACTCAAGGAATGCCTGTATATTTATGCGCGGCGCCGGGTGCCTCCCGATGAATTAGCCAGTTCTCACTAATCCGCGTGCGTATGACAAACTGCTGAGAAATATGAACTGAACGCTCCTCCGCACAGGGGAATTCGCCGCCAGCCAAAAGTAGCAAAAACCCATCGTTCACGCGCGGCGTAATTAATACAAAAATAAACATCTTCAGGGACGGTTTGTGAGCAATTCTGGCTGCTACAGGAGCCCCGCGCAGATTGAAAACGAGCGTCATGTTTCCTCCTGTTTCCGGTCTTTACCCGCAGCGCAGTGGATTATCTTTCAGGAGTATAGTTGCCACACCGGACTGCGTGATATCTTGTCGACAGACGGCAACAATTATCTTGCGAATCAGGGAACAAGGAGAACCGATGCTGGTACTGCTTCAGGACAAAATCGATACCCCACTCGGGCCGCTATGGGTACTTTGCGACGAGCAGTTCCACCTGCGCGCCGTTGAGTGGGAAGAGCATAGCGACCGGATGGCGCAGCTGCTTGATCTGCACTATCGCCATGAAGGCTATCAGCGCGTCGATACCCGCGATCCTGGCGGGCTGAGTCATAAACTTGACGCCTACTTCGCCGGCGATCTCGGCATCATTGAGACGCTGCCTACGGCAACGGCAGGCACCCCTTTTCAGCGTGAAGTCTGGCAGGCCCTGCGTACCATTCCCTGCGGCCACGTGATGCATTACGGCCAGCTGGCGGAAGCCTTAGGTCGACCAGGCGCCGCCCGCGCGGTCGGAGCGGCCAACGGCTCGAATCCGGTCAGCGTTGTCGTGCCCTGCCACCGAGTTATCGGCCGCAACGGCACCATGACAGGCTATGCCGGTGGCGTGCAGCGTAAAGAGTGGTTATTGCGCCATGAGGGATATTTGCTTCTTTAACGCTACGTGCCTTTTATCGGAAGCATCAGGTAACTTTACAATATGATCTGGACTAACATTTGATGCATTATCAATGAGATAAAAGTGATAATTCCTTTACCCTTTTAATATTACGTGTTTCACCGGTTCGAGACTTACCTGCTCAACAAAAAGATGTTAAAATTGACTAATATCAATTAAGGCTTGAGCAGACTTATGATCCCGGAAAAGAGAATTATACGACGCATTCAGTCTGGCGGTTGCGCAATCCATTGTCAGGATTGCAGCATCAGTCAGCTTTGCATCCCTTTTACTCTGAACGAGCACGAGCTTGATCAGCTGGATAATATCATCGAGCGTAAAAAGCCTATCCAGAAAGGGCAGACCTTATTCAAAGCCGGTGATGAGCTGAAATCCCTGTACGCGATTCGTTCTGGCACCATTAAAAGCTATACCATTACCGAACAAGGTGACGAGCAGATTACCGGCTTCCACCTGGCGGGTGATTTGGTCGGTTTTGATGCCATCGGTACCGCTCTGCATCCGAGTTTCGCGCAGGCCCTGGAAACATCAATGGTTTGCGAAATTCCTTTCGAAACGCTTGATGACCTCTCTGGTAAAATGCCCAATCTGCGTCAGCAGATGATGCGCCTGATGAGCGGCGAGATCAAAGGCGACCAGGATATGATCCTGCTGCTTTCCAAAAAGAATGCGGAAGAACGTCTGGCGGCCTTTATCTATAATTTATCCCGTCGTTTCGCCCAGCGCGGCTTCTCACCTCGCGAATTCCGTCTGACGATGACCCGCGGTGATATCGGCAACTACCTCGGCCTGACCGTCGAAACCATCAGCCGTCTGCTGGGGCGTTTCCAGAAAAGCGGCATGCTGGCGGTAAAAGGCAAATACATCACCATCGAGAATAGCGACCTGCTTGCTCAGCTCGCCGGTCAGGCCCGTAACGTCGCCTGATCCTCAGTGTCCCTCCGCCAGATCGCTCATTTTTTTTCTAATTTGTTGATCTGGCCAGGGAGATCCCCTGTTTCATTTCATCCATATAGGTTATCTTTTTAATTACAGACTGTAGTTACAGTTGTAAGGAGACCCTGTATGGCGAAGTATCAGAACATGCTGGTAGTAATCGACCCCAATCAGGATGACCAGCCTGCATTGCGGCGTGCGGTGTATCTACACCAACGGATTGGTGGACGCATCAAAGCCTTTTTGCCGATCTACGATTTTTCCTATGAGATGACCACCCTGCTGTCGCCCGATGAGCGAACCGCGATGCGCCAGGGCGTTATCAGCCAACGTAGCGCCTGGATCAAAGAACAGGCCCGGTTTTATATTGAATCCGGCATTCCCATTGATATTAAAGTGGTATGGCATAATCGTCCCTTCGAAGCCATTATTCAGGAAATCCTCAGTGACAAGCATGACTTGCTGCTGAAAATGGCGCACCAGCATGACAAGCTGGAGGCCGTTATTTTTACGCCTACCGACTGGCACCTGCTGCGCAAATGTCCATGCCCGGTGTGGATGGTTAAAGATCAGCCGTGGCCGGAAGGCGGTAAAGCGCTGGTGGCCGTCAATCTGGCAAGTGAAGAAAACTACCACGACGCGTTAAACGAAAAACTGGTCAAAGAAACCCTCGAACTGGCAGACCAGGTCAACCATACCGAAGTCCACCTGGTCGGTGCCTACCCGGTGACACCGATTAATATCGCCATTGAACTGCCCGATTTTGACCCCAGCATCTACAACGATGCCATTCGCGGTCAGCATTTGCTGGCTATGAAGGCTCTGCGGCAAAAATTCGGCATTGATGAAAACCGTACCCACGTTGAAAAAGGGCTGCCTGAAGAAGTGATTCCTGACCTGTCTGAACATCTGCAGGCGGGGATTGTTGTTCTGGGCACCGTCGGGCGCACCGGACTGTCAGCGGCCTTTCTGGGCAATACTGCCGAACAGGTCATCGACCATCTGCGCTGCGACCTGCTGGTCCTCAAGCCGGAGCAGTATAAAACCCCGGTTGAAATGGATGACGAAGACGACGATTAACCCATCGCCGTATCATCCTCGATAAAAAATCCCCTGCTTGTCAGGGGATTTTTTATCCGTTCTCCTGACGGGGTTCCCACCGCCTACGGAAAAAAACAAAGGGCCTTTCGGCCCCGTCATCGTCAACACATAGACAGCAATAATGCTTTTAATGGATACCTAAGCGCCAGGCGTGATCGATCTCTTCTTTCAGCTCGTTGGAGGAGAGCGACATCAAATCCGCAAATTCCAGTTCGAGAAGTTTGAATTTTTTCAGGTACTGCGCGGGGGTTAATGCTGTAGGGTCACGACGCAGAAACTCAATTGCCATTTGCGCGGGGGTTAATTCGGTATCCATAATATCCTCAGTGTGGTGAAAAAACAGACTTAGTATAGCACCCTGGGCTGACGACTTTATGAGCAATTAATGGCCTTGCTGGATATATAAAAAAGCCGTCTCAGCAGAGACGGCTTCAGAATCAAACATTATTTAGACGTGCACATCATCACAGCGCTTTCAGAATCGCATCGACGCTGGCTTTTGCATCACCAAACAGCATATGGGTGTTCTCTTTGAAGAACAGCGGGTTTTGTACACCGGCATAGCCAGTGTTCATTGAACGCTTAAAGACCACCACATTCTGCGCTTTCCACACTTCCAGCACCGGCATCCCGGCAATAGGACTCTTCGGATCGTCCTGCGCCGCCGGGTTAACGGTATCGTTAGCGCCGATAACCAGCACGGTATCGGTATCGGTGAAATCATCGTTGATTTCATCCATCTCCAGCACCACGTCGTATGGCACTTTTGCTTCCGCCAGCAGCACGTTCATATGCCCTGGCAAACGACCGGCAACCGGGTGAATACCAAAACGTACTTTGATGCCACGGGCACGCAATCTTTCGGTGATTTCCGCAACCGGATACTGCGCCTGCGCCACCGCCATGCCGTAGCCCGGGGTAATGATGACGGTATGCGAGTTTTTCAGCATCTCAGCGGTATCTTCTGCGCTGATTTCGCGGTGTTCGCCTACTTCTTCATCGCCACCCGTGGAAGAACCATCGGTCCCGAACCCTCCGGCTATGACGCTGAAGAATGAGCGGTTCATCGCCTTACACATGATGTAAGACAGAATCGCACCCGACGAACCGACCAGCGCACCGGTCACGATCAGCAGGTCGTTGCTAAGCATAAAGCCCGCTGCCGCTGCGGCCCAGCCGGAGTAGGAGTTCAGCATTGACACCACCACCGGCATATCTGCCCCGCCGATAGAAGCCACCAGGTGCCAGCCAAAGGCCAGAGCGATAACGGTCATTACCAGCAGCGCCAGAACCTGGGTCCCGGTGCTGTCGGTGCGGACAAAGGCCACCAGCAGCAGGAAGGAGACCACCAGCGCCGCAAGATTCAGCTTATGCCGATTCGGCAGCATCAGCGGTTTAGACGACATTTTGCCGCACAGTTTGCCAAACGCCACGATCGAACCGGTAAAGGTCACCGCACCGATGAAGATGCCGAGGAACACTTCGGTCAGATGAATATTGACCAGAATTGGATCCATACCGGTTTCATGCTGCAGGTAGCTGTTAAAGCCCACCAGCACCGCCGCAAGGCCGACGAAGCTGTGGAGAACCGCCACCAGCTCAGGCATTTCGGTCATTTCGACTTTCTTCGCCAGACGGATACCGATCGCACCACCGATAACCATCGCCAGCAGAATCCACGCTACGTTGCTGCTGTCCGGCCCCAGAATGGTGGCGATCAGCGCAATAGCCATCCCGGCAACACCGAAGTAGTTGCCCTGCTGAGATGACTCGTGTTTGGAAAGCCCTGCCAGGCTAAAAATAAAGAGGATCGCGGCAACAATGTATGCAGCTGTAACTAATCCACCAGACATGTGTTACCCCTTATCCTTTGCGGAACATTTTCAGCATGCGCTGAGTAACGGTGAAACCACCAAAAATATTAATGCTGGCGATCAGCACCGCGATAAAACTCAGGAAGCTGACCCAGCCACCGTGGCCGATCTGCAATAATGCCCCGACAACAATAATCCCTGAAATGGCGTTGGTAACCGACATCAGCGGCGTATGCAGCGCGTGGGAAACGTTCCACACCACGTAATAACCGACCACGCAGGAGAGCGCAAACACGGTAAAGTGGCCGAGGAACTCTTTCGGCGCTACGTTGGCCAGCCAGCCAAACAGAATAATGGCCAGCGCCATCAGCGCGTATTTGCGCCATGGTGAAGCCGGTTTTTCTGGCTCTTTCGGCGCCTCTACGGTCTTCGCGGCAGCCTGTGGCTGAGCGGAAACCTGAATCGGCGGCGCCGGCCAGGTTACTTCGCCTTCGCGAACCACGGTCACGCCGCGCACCACAACGTCGTCAAAATCGATAGTAATATTGCCGTCTTTCTCTTTGCAAAGCAGTTTCAGCAGGTTAACCAGGTTCGTCCCGTACAGCTGAGAGGACTGCGTCGGCAGGCGACCCGGCAGGTCGGTATAGCCGATGATCCTCACGCCGTTGGCAGTGGTCACCACTTCGCCTGGGACAGTGTACTCACAGTTGCCGCCGTTCTGCGACGCCAGGTCGACCACCACGCTGCCCGGCGTCATGGTATCCACCATTTCGCGGGTGATCAGCTTCGGTGCCGGTTTACCCGGGATCAGGGCCGTGGTGACGATGATGTCAACTTCTTTGGCCTGGGCGGCAAACAGCGCCATTTCCGCTTTAATAAAGGCTTCGGACATCACTTTGGCATAACCATCGCCGCTGCCCGCTTCCTCTTTAAAGTCCAGCTCAAGGAACTCGGCGCCCATACTCTGCACCTGTTCTTTTACTTCAGGACGGGTATCGAACGCACGAACAATGGCACCAAGGCTGTTCGCCGCACCGATGGCCGCCAGTCCGGCAACACCGGCGCCAATAACCATCACCTTCGCCGGCGGGACTTTCCCTGCCGCAGTGATCTGGCCGGTAAAGAAGCGACCAAACTCGTGGGCGGCTTCAACAATCGCACGGTAGCCGGCAATGTTGGCCATCGAACTTAATGCATCCAGCGACTGAGCGCGCGAAATACGCGGCACGGAATCCATCGCCATCACGTTGATGTTGCGAGCCGCTAACTTCTGCATGAGCTCAGGATTTTGTGCCGGCCAGATAAAGCTCACCAGCGTGGTGCCTGGATTAAGTAACGCAATTTCATGTTCTTCAGGCGCATTCACCTTCAGAATAATGGGCGATTGCCAGACTTCAGCGGTGTCGACAACCTCTGCACCTGCCTGGGCAAATGCCTGGTCATCGAAACTCGCCAGGTGGCCCGCGCCGCTTTCAACGGCAACGGTAAACCCGAGTTTTAGCAGCTGCTCCACCGTTTTTGGTGTGGCAGCGACGCGGGTTTCATTGGCAAACCGTTCTTTTGGTACCCCGATACGCATAGTTTTCCCTTCCATCGGTTTTTGATGATGGTTTTCTTTTCTCACAGACGACGGTTAAGCGGCAAAACATGCCGTTTCTTTTCCAGCGCCTGAAAAAATGAAACAGTAACAAACTTTTTATAACCTACTGAAAATACCGATTGTGATCTACTGCGATAAAACAGAAATTTTGATTTTATTGGTAAAACGCAACGCGAACCGTGTCAGGCAGCAATATTTACCTTAAATTTGTAGCCAGGCCTGATAAATCGCTTAGCTGGTGCGCTAATACGCCATTAATCGCCAGTCAGAACATAACATTAACATTACGTTAACTTATAAAAGTGGTATTGATTATCAATTTTGCTGGTCAAGAGGCTGTTTTTTCAACATATCAGAAATTGTTATATTATTGTGATGCACGATTCGGGCGGTAAGCAAAAAATGACGCAGACAGTCACTCCTTTTAAATGCAATAATCGAGCGTTATCAGTCAACAACAATACCAGTACATGGTTTGCGCAAGGCAAAGGATTATTTTTATGAAGCTTAAGAACTCACTCCTGGCGTCTGCTCTCCTGGCTACGACAGCGTTGTCAGCCCATGCAGCGACCGAGCTGACTCCGGAGCAGGCGACGGCGCTAAAACCCTACGATCGTGTGGTGATCACGGGCCGTTTTAACGCCATCGGCGACGCGGTAAAAGCAATGTCCCGCAAAGCGGACAAAGATGGCGCAGCCTCATTTTATGTTGTCGACACTTCTGATTATGGCAACAGCGGCAACTGGCGCGTAACGGCAGACCTGTATAAAGACAACGCCCCGCAGGCGGATGCCCCGAAAAATCGCATTATCAACGGCGTGATGGAACTGCCAAAGGATCAGGCCGTCGAGCTCGAACCGTTTGACACCGTGACAGTCCAGGGCTTCTATCGCAGCCAGCCAGAAGTGAATGACGCGATCACTAAAGCGGCGAAAGCCAAAGGTGCGGCCTCCTTCTTTATTGTTCGTCAGGTTGATGCCAACCAGGGCGGCAACCAGCGCATCACCGCTTATGTCTATAAAGCCGATGCCAGGAAACGCGTTCTGCAGAGCCCGGATGCTATTCCGGCAGACTCGGAAGCCGGGCGCGCTGCGCTGGCTGAAGGCGGCGTTGCTGCGAAAAACGTTGAGATTCCGGGCGTTGCAACAACGGCAGCCGTCGGTTCCGGTACCGGCGTAGGTCGCTTCTTCGAAACGCAGTCATCAAAAGGTGGGCGTTACACCGTCACGCTACCGGATGGCACCAAAGTTGAAGAAGTGAACAAGATAACCGCGGCTCAGATGGCGCCGTTCGACAGTATCAAGTTCACCGGTAACTACGGCAACATGACCGAGATTTCTTACCAGACCGCCAAGCGCGCTGCTAAGAAAGGGGCGAAGTACTACCACATTACCCGCCAGTGGCAGGAACGTGGCGGTAACATCACCATCAGCGCAGATCTGTATAAATAATCGCATCTGAACTGTGCAAAAAGGCGGCAATGTGCCGCCTTTTTGTTTTTTTTCACCCGCCGCCATTGCATGCGCACAAGACACTCCGTAAAATCCCGCGCCTTAGCGTAATCCTCCATTTTTATGCGATTTCGCCAAATAAATATTCTTGATTCACTGCTGTCACCTCGGGAATACAATGGAAAAGAAACTGGGCCTCAGCGCCTTGACCGCCCTGGTACTGAGCTCTATGTTAGGCGCAGGCGTATTCAGCTTGCCGCAAAATATGGCGGCCGTCGCCAGCCCATCGGCCCTGCTGATTGGCTGGGCGATAACCGGCGTGGGGATTTTGTTCCTCGCCTTCGCCATGCTGCTGCTGACGCGCATTCGCGCCGACCTCGACGGCGGGATCTTCACCTATGCGCGAGAAGGCTTTGGTGAACTTGTCGGTTTCTGCTCCGCCTGGGGTTATTGGCTGTGCGCAGTGATCGCCAACGTCTCCTATCTGGTGATTGTCTTTGCCGCACTCAGTTTCTTCACCGATACCCCGGACGCCATTATTTTTGGCAATGGTAATACCTGGCAGGCGATCGTCGGTGCCTCGGTACTGCTGTGGGTCGTTCACTTTCTGGTGCTTCGCGGCGTCCAGACTGCCGCGGGGATTAACCTGATCGCCACTCTGGCCAAGTTGATTCCGCTTGGCGCATTTATTGTTCTCGCCGTCATGGCCTTTCGTCTGGAGACGTTCACTCTTGATTTCAGCGGTGTGGCGCTCGGGGTTCCCGTCTGGGAGCAGGTCAAGAACACCATGCTTATCACTCTGTGGGTGTTTATCGGCGTGGAAGGTGCGGTGGTGGTTTCCGCCCGTGCACGTAATAAACAGGACGTTGGTCGCGCTACGCTGCTGGCGGTACTTTCCGCACTGGTGGTTTATCTGCTGGTGACCCTGCTCTCTTTAGGCGTGGTCGCCCGTCCGGAACTGGCGGAAATGCGGAACCCGTCGATGGCCGGTCTGATGGTAAAAATGATGGGCTCGTGGGGTGAGGTAGTGATCGCCGCCGGGCTGATTATTTCCGTGTGTGGCGCATACCTGAGCTGGACCATTATGGCGGCGGAAGTTCCCTGGCTGGCCGCGACGCATAAAGCATTCCCGCGCCTCTTTGCCCGACAGAATAAAAATAACGCCCCGTCGGCCTCCTTGTGGTTAACCAATATCAGCGTACAGGTTTCACTGGTGCTGATCTGGCTGACAAAGTCGGACTACAATACGTTACTGACCATCGCATCCGAGATGATTCTGGTGCCCTATTTCCTCGTGGGTGCCTTCCTGCTGAAGATTGCTGTACGCCCGCTGCATAAGGCGGTAGGTATCGGTGCATGTCTTTATGGCTTATGGTTATTATATGCGTCCGGCCCTGTGCATTTATTGTTGTCAGTGATACTTTACGCTCCGGGTCTTCTGGTTTTCCTGTACGCTCGCCGTACCCACCAGCACGATCGCATGCTCAAACGCCGTGAATTAGCCTTAATTGGTTTTTTGCTGGTTGCCGCTGTACCGGCAACGTGGATGCTGGTGGGGTAAGCGGTCGCCCTGCTGCTGAACTCAAAGGAGACACCTATGACTATCCGACAGCCTCGCCCGATACTCATCACCGGCGGAGGCCGCCGCATCGGCCTCGCGCTGGCGCACCATTTTTTGAATCAGCAGCAGCCCGTTATCGTCAGCTATCGCACCCACTACCCGGCCATTGACGCTCTACGCGAGGCCGGCGCCGTCTGTCTCGCCGCCGATTTTAGTACCGATGACCAGATAATGACCTTTGCCGAAGCGGTTAAACTCCACGCCGGCGGCGGCCTGCGCGCTATTATCCATAACGCCAGCGACTGGATGGCTGAAAAGCCGGGTATTCCGCTGAGCACGGTGATGACCAGCATGATGCAAATCCACGTTCATGCCCCCTATCTGCTCAACCATGCGCTGGAAAATCTTCTGCGCGGGCACGGCCACGCAGCCAGTGACATCATTCATATTACCGACTATGTCGTCGAACGCGGCAGCGATAAACATATCGCCTACGCTGCCAGCAAAGCGGCGCTGGATAATATGACCCGCTCATTTGCCCGTAAGCTGGCGCCAGAAATTAAAGTCAATGCCGTTGCCCCGTCGCTGATCATGTTTAATGAGGGCGATGATGCCGAATATCGCCAGCAGGCGCTGGATAAATCGCTCATGAAAAGCGTGGCGGGCGAACAAGAAATTATCGATCTGCTCAATTATTTGTTCACCAGCAGGTTCGTGACGGGCCGTTCTTTTGCCGTCGACGGTGGCAGACACCTGCGCTAGTGGAACCGACTCCAGCCGAGGATCAACAGCCAGGCACACAGTCCCCAACACCCTACTGCGCCCGTCAGCGCCAGCGGCAGGCGCATAATTCCGGTGAAGTACCATAGCGACAGCAGATAGATAAAATAGGGAATGATTGACCACATGCCAAATACGATGGTCGTTCGCAGCGCTTCAATCCCGCGTTCACTGGCCACAATATAATGGGCGATAAGCGCAAACGTCGGGAATAACGGAATCAACCCGGCAATATAATAATTTTTAGTTTTTGAAAGCACGCCAATTAGCACCACAACCAGCGCCCCGATCAAGCCTTTTAACAACAATCCCATTCATTAAGCCTTAACATCTAAACAACAAGTTGATGCCGCATCGCGGAAGTCCGTTTGCACACAATATCATTTACGTGGCCTCAAGGCAGCAAACGGGTGATGCCCTTTGAGCACAGAAAGCTCTGTGGCCGGGGCTGTCTGAAGGATGAAGTATATTTTTATAAAAGATTAATGGCAGGCAGTTTGGTGGCGGTGTATGTTAATTCTTTTTCCCGTACAAGTAAGATATGAATAAGATCGTTTTTGTTGAGGATGATCCGGAAGTCGGCGCGCTGATCGCCGCCTATCTTGGAAAGCACGATATGGACGTGGTGGTGGAACCGCGAGGTGACCGGGCTGAAGAGGTTATCGCGCGAGAAAAACCCGATCTGGTGCTGCTGGATATTATGCTGCCGGGTAAAGATGGTATGACGCTATGCCGCGATCTGCGCGGACAGTGGCAAGGTCCGATTGTGCTGCTCACCTCGCTGGACAGCGATATGAATCATATTTTGTCGCTGGAAATGGGCGCCAGCGATTATATCCTGAAGACCACGCCGCCTGCCGTATTGCTGGCACGTCTGCGCCTGCATTTACGCCAGCACATCGCCGTTCCCGTGACCAGCGCTCCGGCGTCTCTTACGCCGCATAAATCCATCGCCTTCGGTTCACTGCTCATTGACCCCGTCAACCGTCAGGTGCTGCTCGGCGGCGAGAGCGTGGCGCTGTCTACGGCGGATTTTGAACTGTTATGGGAACTGGCCACCCATGCCGGGCAGATTATGGACCGCGATGCGTTGTTGAAAAATCTCCGCGGCGTCAGCTACGACGGCATGGATCGCAGCGTCGACGTTGCCATTTCGCGCCTGCGGAAAAAGCTGCTCGACAGCGCGACCGAACCCTATCGTATTAAGACGGTACGCAACAAAGGGTATCTGTTCGCCCCCCACGCCTGGGACAATTAATTTGTCGCCTGGGCGCAGGCTGAACAAGAAAGCCACCTGCGGGTGGTTTTTTGTTGATCTCTCTGCGCCTCATTCGACGGTTCAATGGCTGTAGGGTCAGGCCAGGGGGAATATCGGCTCCCCCATAGCGCTGCTGAACGTAAAAGCGATATAGTTAACCGTCTATATTTCGGTGGGATTTTATGAAAAAGCTGTTTGTGCAGTTTTACCTTCTGCTGTTCGTCTGCTTCCTGGTCATGACGATGCTGGTGGGGCTGGTGTATAAATTCACCGCCGAACGTGCGGGCCGGCAGTCGCTGGACGATCTGATGAAAAGTTCGTTGTACCTGATGCGCAGCGAACTGCGGGAAATCCCGCCTCGCGACTGGAGTAAAACGCTGAAGGAGCTGGATCTTAATCTGTCGTTCGATCTGCACATTGAGCCGTTGAGCAAATTTAAGCTCTCGGAAAACTCAATGCAGCATCTGCGCGCCGGGGATATTGTCGCCCTCGATGACGAATACACCTTTATTCAACGTATCCCGCGAAGCCACTATGTTTTGTCGGTCGGCCCCGTTCCCTACCTCTACTTCCTGCATGAGATGCGTTTGCTGGATGTCGCCCTGATGGCTTTTATCGCCATCTCGCTGGCCTTTCCGGTGTTTATCTGGATGCGCCCCCACTGGCAGGATATGCTGCGCCTTGAGACCGCCGCGCAACGCTTTGGCGAAGGGCATTTTACCGAGCGAATTCATTTTGACAGTATGTCCAGCTTCGAACGCCTGGGCGTGGCCTTTAACCAAATGGCCGACAACATAAACGCGCTGATCGCCAGCAAGAAGCTGTTGATTGACGGGATCGCCCACGAACTGCGTACCCCGCTGGTGCGTTTGCGCTATCGTCTGGAGATGAGCGAAAATCTAACCGAAGCGGAATCCCAGGCACTGAACCGCGATATTGGCCAGTTGGAAGCCTTAATCGAGGAGCTGTTGACCTACGCCCGCCTGGACCGGCCGCAGAATGAGCTTAGCCTGACGACGCCAGACTTTCCGGCCTGGATAGACGCACACGTTGAAGAGATTCAGATGGTCAATCCGCAACGCGATGTGCTACTGCACGAGGTGGTCGCCGGCGACTATGGCGCCCTCGATATGCGGTTGATGGAGCGCGTGCTGGATAACCTGGTCAACAACGCTCTGCGCTACAGCAACCAGCGTATTCATGTCAGCCTGATGCTCCAGGGGTCGCGAGCAACGCTACAGGTTGAAGATGACGGGCCGGGCATCGACCCGGAAGAACGCGAGCGCGTATTTGAGCCCTTTGTCCGTCTTGATCCCAGCCGTGACCGGGCTACCGGCGGCTGTGGACTTGGGCTGGCGATAGTCCACAGCATCGCCCAGGCCATGTCCGGGGAAGTGAGATGCGAAGCCAGTTCCCTGGGCGGCGCCCGCTTTTGCTTTAGCTGGCCAGTCTACCATCAGTTGCCCGATTTAAGCGCTGCCTGACCCCTCTTGCGCAGGTGCTTCGGCCTGCGTATAGTGAAAAATTAAATAGTATGTTGTAACTAAGGTGATTGGCATGGCCAGCTACGACCTCGTTGAACGACTGAATGATACCTTTCGCCAGCTAGAACGTGAGCTGCAGACGCTCCAGATGCACTTACGCGCCTGTCGCCTGCTGGCCGCCCGGGTGTTTGAGCTGCCGGCCGTCAGTAAGGAGGCTGAACACGATCCGCTGGAGACGATTCCGGTGGTTCAGCATATTGGTCAGGCGGCGCTGGAAATGGCGCTCAGACACTACGGCCACTTGTTCATCCAGCAGCAGTCGGAAAGCCGTAGCAGCAAAGCTGCCGTCCGCCTCCCCGGCGCCATCTGCCTGCAATCCGATGGCGAGGAACAGGCGGTTTTATTGCAGAGTATTGTTCGTATCAATGCGCTGAAAGCGGCTTTCGAAAAAATAATCACCGTCGATTCCGGCCTGCCCGCCGCGGCGCGTTTTGAATGGGTCCACCGCCATCTGCCGGGGCTTATCACCCTCAGCGCCTATCGCACCTTAACGGTGTTGCGCGACCCGACTACCGTTCGTTTCGGCTGGGCCAATAAGCACGTGATTAAAAATCTCACGCGTGATGAAGTGCTGATGCAGTTGGAAAAAAGCCTGCAATCACCGCGCGCGGTGCCGCCCTGGACGCGCGAGCAGTGGCAGAGCAAGCTGGAGCGAGAATATCAGGATATTGCGGCTCTGCCGCAGCGGGCCAGGCTCAAGATTAAACGGCCGGTGAAGGTCCAGCCTATCGCCAGGGTGTGGTATGCCAATGCGCAAAAGCAGGTGCAGTACGCCTGCCCTGGCCCGCTCATTACGCTGATATCCGGCACTCAGGGGGTGAGCGTGCCGGATATCGGAGAGTTACTGAACTACGATGCGGATAATGTGCAATACCGCTATAAGCCGCAGGCGCAGTCGCTGAGGTTGCTTATTCCGCGGCTGCACCTGTGGCTGGCTAGCGACTAGCCATACTGCCGACCATCTGTTCCGGGCGCACCCAGTTGTCGAACTCAGCTTCCGTCAAATAGCCGAGCGCCAGCGCGGATGCTTTGAGCGTCAGCCCCTCTTTATGCGCTTTTTTGGCAATGTCGGCCGCTTTGTCATAGCCAATATGCGTATTCAGCGCCGTGACCAGCATCAGGGATTCATTGAGCAGCTGGTTGATGCGTTCCCGATTCGGTTCAATACCAGTCGCACAGTGCTCATTAAAACTCGCCATGCCATCGGCCAGCAGGCGCACCGATTGCAGGAAATTATGAATCACCATTGGGCGATAGACGTTCAGTTCGAAGTTACCAGAAGCTCCGCCGATATTCACCGCCACATCATTCCCAATGACCTGACAGCACAGCATGGTCAGCGCTTCGCACTGCGTCGGGTTGACCTTGCCAGGCATAATTGATGATCCGGGTTCATTTTCCGGGATGGCAATTTCACCAATGCCGCAACGCGGGCCGGAAGCCAGCCAGCGCACATCGTTGGCGATTTTCATCAACGACGCGGCGAGCCCTTTCAGCGCTCCGTGGGCATGCACCAGCGCATCGCAGGTGGCAAGGGATTCAAATTTGTTCGGTGCCGTAACGAACGGCTGGCCGCTGAGGGTCGCCAGCTCCGCCGCTACGCGTACGGCATATTCCGGATGCGTGTTCAGGCCGGTACCCACCGCCGTACCGCCCAGCGCCAGTTCGCTCAGGTGCGGCAGGCTCAGTTCAAGGTGGCGAAGATTGTGTTCCAGCATGGCCACCCAGCCGGAAAATTCCTGCCCCAGGGTCAGCGGTGTCGCGTCCTGCAGATGCGTACGGCCAATTTTCACGATGTCATTGAACGCCGCAGATTTGTCGCTCAGCGTCTGTTTCAGTTCGTTAAGCCGGGGAATGAGCGTTTCACGTAATGCGATAATCGCCGCAACGTGCATCGCCGTCGGAAAGACGTCGTTGGAGCTCTGGCTCTTATTAACGTCATCGTTAGGATGTACTTTCCGTTCCATGCCTCGCACGCCGCCCAGCAGCTCGCTCGCACGGTTGGCCAGCACCTCATTCATATTCATGTTGCTTTGGGTGCCGGAACCGGTCTGCCAGATGGCCAGCGGGAATTCATCGGGATGTCTGCCGGCCAGAACTTCATCAGCGGCTTGAATTATCGCCCCGGCCTTCTCTGCGGCCAGCAGCCCCAGTTCCTGATTCACCTTCGCTGCGGCTCGCTTGGTCAGCGCCAGCGCATAAATCAGTTCGGTCGGCATTTTTTCCGTCGAGATACGGAAATGCTCCAGCGAACGCTGGGTTTGTGCGCCCCATAGCTTATCGGCAGGCACGTCAATCGCGCCCATAGAGTCTTTTTCACTGCGATGCGTTGTCATTACTTTCTCCTTGAATACAAAGTACGTAATTGCGACAAAGCTCACCTGCTATAAAGGGTTAAGTATTGGTCAAATTTTTAATTGTATTTTGGTCGTTCGTGCCGCTAAGCGACATAAAAAAACCGCCCCGGAGGGCGGCTGCAATTATTTCACACAACGTGTGCACTGCGAGGTCTGAATCTGCTGGAAGAAGTCGTTACCTTTGTCATCCACCAGAATGAACGCCGGGAAATCTTCCACTTCGATTTTCCAGATAGCCTCCATACCCAGTTCCGGATAGGCCACGCACTCCAGGCTACGGATGCTCTGCTGCGCCAGAACCGCCGCCGGGCCGCCGATGCTGCCGAGATAGAACCCGCCGTGTTTATGACAGGCGTCGGTCACCTGCTGGCTGCGGTTGCCTTTCGCCAGCATCACCATGCTGGCGCCGTGAGACTGCAGCAGGTCGACATAGGAGTCCATGCGCCCCGCGGTGGTCGGGCCAAGCGAGCCGGAGGCATAGCCATCGGGTGTTTTTGCCGGACCGGCGTAGTAGATCGGGTGATCTTTTACATACTGCGGCAGCGTATCGCCGTTATCCAGCAGCTCTTTCAGCTTCGCGTGGGCAATATCGCGGGCCACGATGATGGTGCCGCTGAGCGACAGTCGGGTCGATACCGGGTACTGCGAGAGCAGCGCCAGAATCTCGCTCATCGGCTGATTGAGGTTGACCTTCACCGCCTCGCCTTCACCGGCCTGACGCAGTGATTCCGGAATGTATTTACCTGGGTTACTTTCCAGTTTTTCAATCCAGATCCCTTCCCGGTTGATCTTCGCTTTGATATTGCGATCGGCGGAACAGGAGACGCCCATCCCCACCGGGCAGGAAGCGCCGTGGCGTGGCAGACGCACAACGCGAATGTCATGGGCAAAATACTTGCCGCCGAACTGCGCGCCGAGACCGAGGTTTTGCGCTTCCAGCAGCAGCTCTTGCTCCAGCTGGATATCGCGGAACGCCTGGCCATGTTCATTACCTTCGGTCGGCAGACCGTCGTAATACTTGGTCGAGGCCAGCTTCACGGTTTTCAGCGTGGATTCCGCCGAGGTCCCGCCAATGACAAAGGCGATATGGTACGGCGGGCAGGCCGCGGTACCGAGGGTGCGCATTTTCTCAACCAGGTAGCTTTTCAGCTTCGCCGGGGTGATCAGCGCTTTGGTTTCCTGGTACAGGTAGGTCTTGTTAGCCGAACCGCCGCCCTTGGCGATACAGAGGAATTTGTATTCGTCGCCGTCGGTGGCATAGAGATCGATCTGCGCCGGCAGGTTGGTACCGGTGTTGACCTCTTTGTACATGTCCAGCGCAGCATTCTGCGAGTAGCGCAGGTTGTCCTGGATATAGGTGTTATATACCCCCTGCGCCAGCGCCGCTTCATCGCCGCCGCCGGTCCACACGCGCTGGCCTTTTTTACCGGTGATGATCGCGGTACCGGTATCCTGGCAGGTCGGCAAAATGCCTTTCGCCGCGATATCGGAGTTACGCAGGAACTGCAGGGCGACATATTTGTCGTTTTCGCTGGCTTCCGGGTCGTTAAGGATATCGGCGACCTGCTGCTGATGCGCCGGGCGAAGCATAAAGGAAGCGTCGTGGAAAGCGTGTTGTGCCAGAAGGGTCAGCGCCTGAGGCTCAACCTTCAGAACTTCCTGACCGGCGAATTCGGCGACGGAGACGTAATCACGACTGAGGAGATAATACTCGGTGTCATCCTTTTTAAGGGGAAAAGGATCCTGATAAACAAACGGTTTATTCGACATTGTGCTCTCACTTACTGCTTGGCTGATTATATTTCAGGCAGACACTCCATTTGCCTGTAGAAAAGCGAGTCGATCAATTTTACACAAAATTTTAACAAAAACTGAGACAGGGACGACTTTTTCTTTCAGCAGTTGCTTCTCGGCGGTTTGCTGGTTTAATAGAACGATTATTATCATGTGGAAACAGGGATTGAGAATGCAAAAGCTCATCAACTCAGTGCAGAACTATGCCTGGGGAAGTCACACCGCCTTAACGGAACTTTATGGTATCGCCAACCCGAACAATCTGCCGATGGCGGAGCTGTGGATGGGTGCGCATCCTAAGAGCAGCTCACGGATTCTGGGCGCAGACGGTCACCCGCGTGCGCTGCGTCAGGTCATTGATGGCGACAAGTCCGCCCTGCTCGGCGACAAGGTCGCACAGCGTTTCGGTGAACTGCCGTTCCTGTTTAAAGTGCTCTGCGCCGCCCAGCCGCTGTCCATTCAGGTTCACCCGAATAAGCAGGCTTCTGAAATTGGCTTTGCTAAAGAGAATGCCGCCGGTATTCCACTTGATGCCGCTGAGCGTAACTATAAAGATCCCAACCATAAGCCGGAGCTGGTCTTTGCGCTGACGCCGTTCCTGGCAATGAACGCGTTCCGCGAGTTCTCCGACATCGCCACCCTGTTGCAGCCGGTTGCCAGCGCGCACCCGGCGATCGGTGAATTCCTCAGCCACCCGGATGCAGAACATTTAAGCCAGCTGTTCGCCGGCCTGCTGAACATGCAGGGCGAAGAGAAGGCCCATGCCCTGCGCGTCCTGCAAACGGCGCTGGATAGCCAACAGGGCGAACCGTGGCAGACCATCCGCCTGATCGCTGAATTCTACCCTGACGACAGCGGCCTGTTCTCGCCGCTGCTGCTCAACGTGGTGAAGCTGAACCCAGGCGAGGCCATGTTCCTGTTCGCCGAAACGCCACATGCCTATCTGCAGGGTGTGGCGCTGGAGGTAATGGCCAACTCGGATAACGTGCTACGCGCGGGTCTGACGCCGAAATACATCGATATCCCGGAGCTGGTTGCTAACGTGAAGTTCGTTGCCAAACCGGCGGGTGAACTGCTGACCCAGCCGGTACAACACGCCGGCGAACTGGACTTCCCGATTCCGGTCGATGATTTCGCCTTCTCCCTGCACGATCTGTCGGCGCAAAAATCCTCCCTCGCCCAGGAAAGCGCGGCTATCGTTTTCTGCGTGGAAGGCGAAGCGGTGCTGCATAAGGGCGAACAGCGCCTGACCCTGAAACCCGGCGAGTCAGCATTTATTGCCAGCAATGAGTCGCCGGTCGCCGTCAGCGGCTCCGGTCGTCTGGCGCGCGTCTTTAATAAGCTCAAGTAAGTTACTGAACTTTTTAGCCGCGCTTGCTAGACTTTCCACCATCATGACAACATGACCAGGCGGCCCGATCCGCCTGGTTTTATTTATGGACAAATGCTATGAAGAAATCGCTGGTCGCAGCAGGAATTATCGTGGCTCTGGGTGTTATCTGGACAGGCGGTGCCTGGTACACAGGGAAGCAGCTGGAAAGCCGCCTCGCCGATGTAGTACAACAGGCTAATGCGCAGCTGCAAAGCAGCGCGCCGGAAGCCGGCGTCGAGCTGGCCTGGCAGAACTACCAGCGCGGCGTTTTCAGCAGCCATCTTCAACTGGTTGTGAAGCCGATTGCCGGTAAAGAAAACAGCTGGCTCGCTGCCGGGCAGACGCTGGTATTCGATGAAGTCGTCGATCACGGTCCTTTCCCGGCTGCGGCGCTGAAATCCGGTCAGCTTGCTCCGGCCATGGCGTCCGTCAGAACGACGCTGGTCAATAACGACGCCAGCAAGGCGCTGTTTGATATCGCTAAAGGCGAATCGCCGTTTACCATCAATACCCGCATTACCTACAGCGGCGACAGCCGTTCGGCCATCGATCTTAAGCCCCTGGACTACGCCAAAGGCGATGAAAAAGTCACCTTCAGCGGTGGGCTGTTCCAGCTGGACGCGGATGCCGAAGGCAAATCCGTCAGTCTGAGCGGCGAAGCGAACAGCGGGCAAATCAACGCACTCAACGAATACAACCAGAAAGTACAGCTGAACTTTAATAACCTGAAAACCGACGGCGAAACCACGATGACCAGCTTCAACGAGCGCATCGGTAAGCAAAAAATCGCTCTGGAGAAGCTGTCGATTGGCGTTGAAGGTAAAGAGCTGGCCCTGCTGGAAGGCATGAATATTGATGGCCAGTCCTCACTGACCGAAGATGGCAAAGGGATTAACAGCCAGTTGGATTACACCGTCAACAGCCTGAAGCTACAGAACCAGGATATCGGCAGCGGTAAACTGACCGTGAAGCTGGCCAATCTTGATGGCCAGGCCTGGCATCAGTTCAGCCAGCAGTACAACGCGGAAGCACAGGCGCTGATGGCGAAACCCGAGCTGATGCAGAACCCTGAGCTGTATCAGCAGGCGCTGACGGAAACCTTCTTCAAGGCGCTGCCGATTCTGCTGAAAGGTAACCCTTCGCTGACTATCGCCCCGCTGAGCTGGCGCAATGCGAAAGGTGAAAGCACCTTTAATATGTCTATCCTGCTGAAAGATCCTGCTCTGACCACCGCTGAGCCGCAAACGCTGGCTGATGAAGTGGATCGCAGCGTCAAGTCGCTCGACAGCAAGCTGGTCATCCCGGTCGATATGGCTACCGCATTTATGACTCAGATTGCCGGTCTCGAAGGCTACCAGCCGGAAGACGCCGCTAAACTGGCGGACCAGCAGGTGAAAGGCCTGGCGGCGATGGGACAGATGTTCCGGATCACCACGATGGATGACAACGCGATCACCTCCAGCCTGCAATATGCCGATGGTCAGGTCACCCTGAACGGGCAGAAAATGCCGCTGGACGAATTCGCAGGAATGTTTGGCTTTACCCTTCCGGCAGCACCCGGTGCACCGCAGGAAACCCTGCCTGAAGAGGTTGCTCCGCCGGTGACCCCGCAGCAGTAATCACGTTCAGAGCCCCTTTCGAGGGGCTCAGTTTGCCTGCCAGTGCCCGGCGGCACTTCGCTTGCACGGGTCTACTGAAAACGTGGCAACCGCTAAAATCACGTAGGCCCGGTAAGGCACAGCCGCCACCGGGCAAGAATGCGGAACCAAAGTTAATATCGGCGCCCCTTTCGAGGGGCTATTTGCGGGTCACCAGC
Organism: Klebsiella sp. I138; assembly: GCF_051131765.1. Lineage (NCBI taxonomy): Bacteria > Pseudomonadati > Pseudomonadota > Gammaproteobacteria > Enterobacterales > Enterobacteriaceae > Klebsiella > Klebsiella sp. I138. The sequence goes on along the minus strand of NZ_CP180447.1, from coordinate 1,144,302 downwards.
CTCGGGGGCATGATTTGGTTTCTCGTGCTCATCGGCCCCTTTTCCAGACGCCGGAGAATGCACTCTGCCAGGCTTTGTCCCATCTCACGCGCCGGCGTGGTGACCCAGGTCAAGGGGACATCGTCCAGCGCACTTTCCGGGACCTCAGCAAAGGCCGCCAGCGCCACGCGCTGTTCAAAATAGCTCTCCACGCTGTCTTCACCGCTCTGGCGCCCCGCTCGCATCAGGCCAAACCAGGCGCCGGTAGCAATCACGCTGTTGTAACACAGCACGGCGGTAATCGTTGGGTTCTGACGCAACAGCGAAGTCATCGCTTCGGCCGCCAGTTTCTGGCTGGATTCACACTCCACGACCCATTCGCTGTGGAACGGCAGACCGTACTTTAACAGCGTGGCGCAGTAGCCGCCCACCCGCTCCGCCCGCGTCAACGAAGCGCTTTGTCCACCCAGCCAGGCGATACGCTGATGCCCGCGACGGATAAGGTGTTCCGTGACCATCTGCGCCGCCTGCATGTTATCCGGTCGGATAAGGTCGACATCATCGAGGTAGCTGGCCCGGGAAGCAAAGACCAGGGGCAGGCCCACTTCGGCTGCGCGATCGCGCAGTTCCCCGCCTTTATCGATAGCCCCGGCAATAATCACCCCATCCACGCCCTGGGAAATCAGGGTTTCGAAGCGCTGGCACATTTTTTCGCCGCCGTGCCCCCCCTGGGTCAGAAAAACCATTTTGCCCTCGGACTCCAGGGCATCGGTCAGCCCGGCGGTGAGCTCCGCGTAAAACGGTTTGGACAGATCGCTGACGATAAGACCAATCACGCCGCTCTGGCCGCCGCGCAGCGAGGCCGCCTGACGGTTACGCACGAAACCCAGTTGCTCAATTGCCTGATTGACGCGTTCACCGGTGGCCGACGAGATACGCCCTTTACCGCTCAGTACCAGTGATACTGTGCTCACCGATACCCCGGCCATCAGCGCAACGTCGTTAATGGTGATCTTTTTTGCGATAGCCATAACTGCAACCGTCTCCCTGTGGCGGTCGATAAAACGTTTTATCAATGAGTTACCTTTATAAACGTTATCATCGCCTGATTATGTGATTTTTATCGCACTAAAAAGTGATAAAACGTTTTATCTTGCCGTAACGTTACACCCTACCCATAACTTAAAAAATCAGGATTCGTGTTAATGACGGCAAAAACGACACCAAAAATTACCCTGTGGGAGTTTTTCCAGCAGCTAGGAAAAACGTTTATGTTGCCCGTGGCTCTGCTTTCTTTTTGCGGGATCATGTTGGGGATTGGCAGCTCCTTAAGCAGCCATGACGTCCTCACCCTGCTGCCGTGGCTCGATATCCCTCTGCTGCAGGCCGTGTTTGTGTGGATGAGCAAAGTCGGCTCCTTCGCCTTTAGCTTCCTGCCAGTCATGTTCTGTATTGCAATTCCGCTCGGTCTGGCGCGCGAAAATAAAGGCGTCGCGGCCTTTGCCGGCTTTGTCGGCTACGCGGTCATGAACCTGGCCGTTAACTTCTGGCTCACCGCGAAAGGCATTCTGCCCACGACTGATGCCGCAGTGCTGAAAGCCAACAATATTCAGAACATCATCGGTATCCAGTCGATCGATACCGGGATCCTCGGGGCGGTGATCGCCGGGATTATTGTCTGGATGCTGCACGAGCGCTTTCACAATATCCGTCTGCCGGACGCGCTGGCCTTCTTCGGCGGTACGCGTTTCGTGCCGATTATCACCACCGTCGTGCTGGGGCTGGTTGGTCTGGTTATTCCGCTGGTCTGGCCGGTATTTGCGATGGGCATCAACGCCCTGGGCCATGTGATTAACAGCGCGGGTGACTTCGGACCAATGATCTTTGGTACCGGTGAGCGCTTGCTGCTACCGTTCGGCCTTCACCACATCCTGGTGGCGCTGATCCGCTTTACCGAAGCCGGCGGAACCATGGATGTATGCGGTCACAGCGTCAGCGGCGCGCTGACTATCTTCCAGGCTCAGCTGAGCTGCCCGGAAACTCACGGGTTCTCTGAAAGCGCCACCCGTTTCCTGTCGCAGGGTAAAATGCCGGCATTCCTCGGCGGCCTGCCTGGCGCGGCGCTGGCAATGTACCACTGCGCGCGTCCGGAAAACCGTCATAAAATTAAAGGGCTGCTGATTTCCGGCGTGATCGCCTGCGTCGTCGGTGGCACGACTGAACCGCTGGAGTTCCTGTTCCTGTTTGTCGCCCCGGTCCTCTACGTCATTCACGCTCTGCTGACCGGTCTCGGCTTCACCATCATGGCGGTGTTGGGCGTCACTATCGGCAACACTGATGGTAACGTCATCGACTTCGTGGTCTTCGGTATCCTGCACGGCCTGTCGACCAAGTGGTACCTGGTGCCGGTGGTTGCCGCCATCTGGTTTGCGGTGTATTACGGCATCTTCCGTTTTGCCATCACCCGCTTTAATCTGAAAACACCGGGCCGCGATATTGAGACGAATGCCGCATTTGAGAAAGCCGTAACCGGCGTTACCGGTAAGTCCGGTTACAACGTTCCGGCGATTCTGGCCGCACTGGGCGGAGCGGACAACATCGTCTCCCTGGATAACTGTATTACCCGCCTGCGTCTGTCGGTGCACGACATGAGCAAAGTGGATAGCGCAGCGCTGAAAGCCAATCGCGCCATCGGCGTGGTACAGCTCAATCAGCACAACCTGCAGGTTGTTATCGGCCCTCAGGTTCAGTCGGTAAAAGATGAAATGGCCGTACTGATGAATACCGTCCAGGCATAAATACTCGCCCCCTCCTGACCCGGAGGGGGCTTTGATGAAGGAAGTTTCAATGTTTGATTTTGCCACGCCGGTCGATCGCCACGGCACCTGGTGTACGCAATGGGATTACGTCGCCGACCGCTTCGGCGCCGCCGACCTGCTCCCCTTTACTATCTCCGATATGGATTTCGCCACCGCCCCCTGCATTCTTGACGCCGTCAGCCAACGCCTGGCGCACGGCGTGTTCGGCTACAGCCGCTGGAAAAACGATGAATTTCTTGGCGCGATTGCCCACTGGTACGCCAGCCGCTTCCACACCCCCGTTGACCGCGAGACGATCGTCTATGGCCCGTCGGTGATTTATATGGTGGCGGAGATGATTCGCCAGTGGTCGAACGAAGGTGACGGCATTGTGGTGCATACGCCGGCCTATGACGCCTTTTATAAAACCATTGAGGGTAATCGGCGTCGCGTTGCGCCGGTCCCGCTGACGCGACGCGAGAATGACTGGGATTGTGATATGGCCCAGCTTGAACGCACGTTGGCTGAGCCACGCAACACCCTGCTGCTGCTTTGCAGCCCGCATAATCCGACCGGGAAAGTGTGGCGCCGAGAAGAGCTTGAGACGATCGCCCTGCTGTGTGAAAAGCACGGAGTGAAGGTTATCAGCGATGAAATTCATATGGATATGGTGTGGGGAGAGCGGCGCCATACGCCGTGGTGCGACGTCGCACGCGGTCCGTGGGCGCTGTTCACTTCCGGCTCAAAAAGCTTCAATATCCCCGCCTTTACCGGTGCCTACGGCCTGATTGACGATGCCTCGTCTCGTGAGGCTTATCTCACGGCGCTGAAGAGCCGCGACGGGCTTTCGTCGCCTTCCGTTCCGGCGCTGGTCGCCCACATTGCCGCCTATCGCGAAGGCGCCCCGTGGCTGGATGCGCTGCGGGCCTATTTGCAGGACAATATGCGCTATATCGCTCAGGCGCTGAACCAGGCGTTCCCGCAGCTAAACTGCCAGCCGCCACAGGCCACCTATCTCGCCTGGATTGACCTGCGCCCGCTCGGGGTAGACGACCGGGCGTTGCAAAAGGCGCTCATTGAAGAGCAGAAGGTCGCCATTATGCCGGGATATACCTACGGTGAAGAAGGCGTCGGTTTTGTGCGCCTGAATGCCGGCTGTCCCCGGGAGAAACTGGAAAAAGGTGTCAACGGATTGATTGCCGCTCTGCGCGATTTAACGTAGCCACGCTGCGGCGTTTAACATGGTGTCAGCCGTGTTAAACGCCCGAAGCAGGCCTGAACGAGGTGCACCGAATTACAAATCGTCCCGCCGCCGAAAGGCAAGATATCCGGCGCCAAGGGTGAATCCGCCGACCAGTAGCACCAGCAGAATAAACCCGTGATGATTGGTCGAGAGCGGGATCCCCCCGACGTTCATCCCGAAGAACCCGGCCACAATGTTGATAGGTAATGCCAGTACCGTAATCACCGTCAGGGTGTACAGCGTACGGTTGCTTTGCTCCATTTGCCGGGCGCTGATCTCTTCTTGCAGCAGGCTGATGCGCTCGGTCAGACCGGAAAGGTCGTTGAGCACCACGGTAAACTCCTCGGTGAACTGACGAAACTCCTGCACTACCGAGCGGTCTATCCACGCCGGAGGACGGTTGAGTAGCCGGAACATGGCTGCAGGTTCGGGGGCCAGCAGGCGCTGAAAACGCAGCAGCATGCGCCGCAATCGCGCAAGGTCGGCACGGTTGCGCTGCACGTGATTGCTGAGCAGCCGCTCTTCGATCGCATCGACGTGACGGCTTGCCTGGCGCACCACCTGCTCCAGGACTTCTTCCTGCTCTTCGAGCAAAAAGGCCAGCAGCGCAGTTGAGGTATTGACGTTTAACGTCACCAGCCGCGGCAACATCCATTCAATAAAGCGCAGCGGTTTATAGCGCGCCGTCACCACCAGCTTCTGACTGCAGTACAGCCATAGCGTCGACGTTTCCGCCGTCGTCTCTTTGGGGTGAAAAATAACGTCGTTGAGTACCGCAAACAGATTGTCACCCTGACGTTCAATCCGGGTGGTATGCGAGCCGTCACGGATCTCTTCAAAGAAAAAGTCGGCAACGGGAAAATGGTTCATCAGCCACTTCTCGGCTGTCGCGTGGTTGAGGTTGAGGTGCAGCCAGACAAAATCATTTTCGCCATCCAGCTCATGATAACAGGTACAAACTTGCTGGGAGGTAATTTGCAGCGGCTGGTGCCCTTCCCGAAAGAGAAATCCATGCGCCAATCCGGATACTTCCATATCAAAATCGGGCTTTAACATCTTTCCTGCGACATCTTGACTCATATATCCCTCAGGATTTTATTTCATGCTGTTCGGACCCGAATAAGGTCATCTTTCGCTATTTTTCAAGGCCTGGCAAGGTTAATGATTTGTTCATAAAACAGAAACCTGACTGACATCTGCGTTTTATAAGTTCAGCGCTGTCACCCGTAACAATTTATCCTGTCTGACGTTTAGAGGAAGGTTCCTGATGAGCGATAACAGCAGCTCGCAGCGCGTCGTGCCCGGCATTAGCCCGCAAGTCGTCCAGTCAAAGATTTACCAAAAGAACAGTAAAAAAACTGTTCTTTTTTTTGTGTTTTTATTAGCCATTGGCATCGCGTTCTCCGCCGTGAGTTTATTTAACGATGTGACCCGTTCCGGAACGGTATATACCAGCTACGTGCCTTTTCTTTTATTAGGGCTGGCGTTACTCATTGCGCTCGGCTTTGAGTTTGTTAACGGTTTCCATGACACCGCCAATGCCGTGGCAACCGTCATCTACACTCATTCTCTGCCGCCCACCGTTGCGGTCATTTGGTCTGGTTTTTTTAACTTCCTCGGCGTTCTGCTCTCCAGTGGCGTGGTGGCCTTCGGTATCATTTCCCTGCTCCCGGTCGAACTGATTTTGCAGGCCGGGACCGGCAACGGCTTCGCCATGGTCTATGCTCTGCTGTTTTCGGCCATTATCTGGAATCTGGGCACCTGGTGGTTTGGCCTGCCGTCATCTTCGTCGCATACGCTCATCGGCTCAATCATTGGCGTCGGCGTCTCAAATGCACTGCTCCACGGGCGCAACGGCACCAGCGGGGTCGACTGGGGCCAGGCGGTCAATGTTGGCTATTCATTACTGCTCTCCCCGGTGGTGGGTTTTGTCTGCGCCGCAGCCCTGCTACTGCTGTTAAAACGATTCGTCAAAAACAAACAGCTCTATGCCGCGCCGAAAAATGATGCCCCGCCACCAATGTGGATCCGCAGCCTGCTGATCCTCACCTGCACCGGTGTCTCTTTTGCCCACGGGTCCAACGACGGGCAAAAGGGGATGGGGTTAATCATGCTGATCCTGGTGGGGACGATGCCGATTGCCTACGCGCTCAACCGTACGCTGCCTCCGGAGCAGGCACCGCGAGTGGCAGCGCTGGCAGAAGTCACCGAAAACCGGCTGCTCAAACAATTCCCCGGGAACCTCCCCACCGACCCCCGCGAAGTGCTAACCCAATATGTTCGGGACAGCCAGCTGACGCCGGACGTTATCCCTGCGCTGGCGCGTCTGTCCGGCATTATTGGCGATCAGATTCGCCAGTACGGTTCGGTGGATAAGATCCCGGCCCAGGCGGTGTCTAACACTCGCAACGATATGTATCTGGCCTCGGAAACCATCAAGCATCTGAAGAGCAACCCCGATGTGCAGCTGCCGCAGGAGACCTCGCAGAACCTCGATGCGCTAAAAAAAGAGCTGGACAGCGCAACGCGTTTTATCCCGTTCTGGGTTAAGGTCGCCGTCGCTTTTGCACTTGGGCTGGGTACCATGGTCGGCTGGCGGCGTATTGTCGTCACCATCGGTGAGAAGATAGGCAAAACGCACCTGACCTATGCCCAGGGCGCCAGCGCAGAACTGGTGGCGATGAGCACCATCGGCGCCGCCGATGCTTTTGGCCTCCCCGTATCCACCACCCACGTACTCTCTTCCGGTATCGCCGGGACCATGGCAGCCAATCATTCAGGATTGCAGTTTTCCACCGTTCGCAATCTGCTGATGGCCTGGGTGCTGACGCTACCCGCTTCGGTACTGCTCTCTGCCGTGCTGTACTGGATGTTCTCTAAAATGTCATAGCCCTCAGCACATGATTCAGGTTTTCTCGCCCGTCGCGATCGCGGGCGAGAAAGAAAAAAAATGCGCATGATTTTGATAAAGCTCAAAAAAAAACGTTTTCAAAAGGTGTATTAAAAAGCCGCTAACCATCCCGTTCAGATTTTTGATAAGAGGAGGAAACCATGAAAACTTACGATCGTAACCGTAACGCCATCTCAACAGGAAGCATGGTTATGGTGGCAGGCAATGGCGTGACGGGCGTCATTAAAGCCATCCACGGCGAAGGTAAAACGGCAGAACAACTGCGCCGTTCTGACTGCGTGGAAATAGAAGGCTGCGAAGGGTTATATTGCCCGTTGAGCCTTGTTCGGCTGGGATTTCATTAATTGCCTCTCCGGCAAGCCATTATCGCCTTACTAAAAGAGAATAAAGGCCACCGCGGTGGCCTTTATTTTTGTTGGCGGAACGGAGCCATTTTGATCCTGTCGAGCGTTTTCTCTTAATGAGCGGCGTATTATCCCCCCTCTTTAACCCCGCCCGGGGTGATTTACCTTCTGAGTTCAGAGGCATCTTTCATGACATGGCAACAATTCAAGCAGGCCTACCTGATTAAATTTTGGGCGCCAGCCCCTGCGGTTATCGCGGCAGGTATTCTTTCAACCTATTATTTTGGTATTACCGGCACATTCTGGGCCGTGACCGGTGAATTTACCCGCTGGGGCGGGCAATTATTACAGCTTGCCGGTGTACATACCGAACAGTGGGGATATTTTAAACTCATTCATCTCGATGGAACGCCGTTAACCCGTATTGATGGCATGATGATTATCGGCATGTTTGGTGGCTGTTTCGCGGCCGCGCTGTGGGCGAACAACGTTAAATTACGCCTGCCACGCAGCCGGATCCGTATTATTCAGGCCGTAGCCGGTGGGATTATTGCCGGTTTCGGCGCACGCCTGGCGATGGGCTGTAACCTGGCGGCCTTCTTTACCGGTATTCCTCAGTTCTCCCTCCATGCCTGGTTTTTTGCCATCGCGACAGCAATCGGAACCTGGTTTAGCGCACGTTTTACTCTGCTGCCCCTGTTCCGTATCCCGGTGAAGATGCAGAAAGTATCTGCGGCGTCGCCATTAACGCAAAAACCGGCACAGGCGCGGCGCCGCTTTCGTTTAGGTATGCTGGTGTTCTTTGCCATGATCGCCTGGGGATTACTGACCGCGGTCAATCAGCCAAAACTCGGGCTGGCTATGCTATTTGGCGTTGGGTTCGGCCTGCTGATTGAACGGGCGCAAATCTGCTTTACCTCCGCGTTCCGCGATATGTGGATTACCGGACGTACCTATATGGCCAAAGCGATTATCTTCGGGATGGCGGCGAGCGCGATTGGTATTTTCAGCTACGTCCAACTGGGTATGGAACCCAAAATCATGTGGGCCGGCCCGAATGCAGTTATCGGCGGCCTGCTGTTCGGTTTTGGTATCGTGCTGGCCGGCGGCTGTGAAACCGGCTGGATGTATCGTGCCGTCGAAGGCCAGGTTCACTACTGGTGGGTAGGCCTTGGCAACGTTATTGGTTCGACGATTCTGGCCTACTTCTGGGATGATTTGTCGCCGATGCTGGCCACCAGCTGGGATAAAGTCAACCTGCTCGCCACCTTCGGGCCTTTTGGCGGCCTGCTGGTGACCTATCTGTTGTTATTTATCGCACTGATGCTGGTTATTGTCTGGGAGAAACGTTTTTTCCGTCAGAAGGCTATCGCGATGGCCAACGTTAAGGAGTCCGCATGAAAACTATCGTTCCCGATTATCGTCTCGATATGGTAGGTGAACCCTGCCCCTATCCGGCCGTAGCGACCCTTGAGGCGATGCCCTCGCTCAAAAAAGGCGAGATTCTGGAAGTGATCAGCGATTGCCCGCAGTCGATTAATAATATTCCGCAGGATGCGCGCAACTACGGCTATACGGTACTGGATATTCAGCAGGACGGGCCAACCATCCGCTATTTGATCCAGAAGTAACACTGCACAGGCCGGGGACAACCTTCTCCCCGGCCTGATTCAGCATGAACTACCAGCCTTTGACCGCGTCACCTTTGTACAGCTCTTCCGCGGCAGCGGCGACTTCATCACTTTGGTACGCTTTCACCAGGTTTTTCACCTTTGCACTGTCTTTATTGTCAATGCGGCTGGCGAAGATATTCACGTAGGGCGAGTCCTTATCTTCAACAAACAGCCCGTTGCGGCTCGGCGAGAGTCCCACCTGACTGGAGAACGTTGTGTTAATCACGGCGAGCGCGATTTGCCGATCGTCAAGCGCACGAGTCAGCTGCGGTGCCTCAATTTCAACGATTTTCAGCTTCTTCGGGTTATTCACAATATCTAACGATGTCGGCAGCAGACCCACCCCATCCTTAAGAGTAATCAGCCCCTGTTTTTGCAACAGCAGCAGCGAACGGCCAAGGTTAGTCGGATCGTTCGGCACCGCAACCTGAGCACCTTCAGGCAGTTCGTCAATTGAATGTATTTTCTTCGAATAGGCGGCTATCGGATAGACAAAGGTCGTTCCCACTTCAACCAGCTTATAACCCCGCTCCTGGATCTGTTTATCCAGGTACGGCTTATGCTGGAAAGCGTTGATGTCCAGATCGCCATTATTCAGCGCTTCATTCGGCAGGACGAAATCGTTAAAGGTGATGACTTCGACATCAAGGTTATATTTCTCTTTCGCCACTTTTTGCGCAACCGCCCATACCTGCTGATCGATCCCCGCACTGATACCAACTTTTATATGATTAGGGTCCTGTCCGTCAGGGCCACAGGCGGCGAGCAGCGCAGTGCTGGCAACCACCAACGAAACAGCAAATTTTTTTAGCGTAAATACCATAATCCCAGGGTCCTTTTTAAAATAGCCTGCCATTCATGGCAGTAAAATTAGAGCCTGACACTATAAGAAATATCTTTGGCAATATTAAAGACTGATTCACTATGATTTATAGCGATTGGCTATGAGCGCAGCCCCTGGCACACACGTGACGAAGATGACCACACTGCGGATAAAGCAAGATTCCGGTTTAAGTCACTGGCAATACGGCCTAATGAAGATTAAAATTTCAATCTGGTTGCTGATGAAAGGGATTTTTCATGAATAACAATACCCACCTACGCGAGTTGAACGCAATTGCGCCCAATAGGCCGGCGCATGCTCACCACGTGAGGGTGTTTTTACGCCGGGGCGAAAGCATGAACATCAAATATGCCAGGCGCAAATATTGTCTTTCTGATTTCTGCTCGCCATTGTGGATGGGTACGTTGATGTACCCGGGCGCGACATTACGAGGTTTCCCGCGCAGTGGGACCCGGGCCATCACCGCTTCATGTACACAGGTAATTTAGGATGGACAGCAACACCCTTTCCTTGCGTTTCAGGTATATCAATACGTTGATCGTTATTATGACCACCGCGATTTTCATTGGGTTGGTCACGCGGGAATACCGGGAACTGGAAAAATACATGGACTACGTGGCAGAAAACGGAAGATCAGCGCTCTCCCACGCGGAATATATCAATCAGAATATGGCGTTTCAGCTTTCCAGAGCTTTTTCTGTTATCCCTTCGCCGTCGGATGAGCAAAAGAACGAGCGTGACGGTATTTGTCAGCACCTTGAATCGGTCAATGGCGTGCTGGGTTTAAACCTGACCAGCCAGACCTATCATGGTTTAAACGGGACGTTGCAAACCCGTAATTCAGACTGCCGGGCCTGGGCTCAGGACGTGCCGGCGCTTTCGGTTATTCAAAACGATCATCGGATGTCGGTGTCAAAATATACCTTTTCCAGCTATCGTGGCTATATTTTCAATAACGTCAGATATTATATCGACCTGATTAATGACTATATCTATATTAATAAAATCATTGACGCCAACAAATACAAATTCGATAACTGGCTGGTTCGCGATGATAACGTGATCGATATTACCCGCAGCGCCCATACCATCAGCATCGATCGCCGGGCACTCAATGACTTGCTCCATGGAGAAAATATCACCTCCCATGTTTACCGGGACGGCTATACGAAAAAAAATATTATCAGTATGTTAACCCCGGTTTTTCAAAACGGCGTGATCAAAGGGATTATCGTCACCGATGTCAATATCGATGATTTAGCCACCGCCTTTTACACCGCGGATCGGCCGTTGCTCTGGCGCTTCCTGTCGCTGTACGTGACGGATGAATCTAGCGCCGATGATATTTATTTTCACCGTTCGATGATTAAATCTTTTAATATCATTAAGTACAAAGAGAATCTAACCCCGCTCTATGTTTTAAATGTTAAACTGGATCTTATCTATTTCATTATCAACAATTTATGGCTGGTATTTCTGTACTTTATCAGCACCTGGTTGCTGTGCCGCTATACTAAAAAACAAATGGCACGCCATGCCGAGCTGTCTAAAGATAATATTACTGATGCCATGACTGGCCTTTATAACAGAAAAGTGTTAAACGATGCGCTGAGCAATAAAATAGACGCAGCCCTGAAAAAGAATATCCCCGTCACGCTGGTGTCTATTGACAGTGATGGTTTGAAAAGAATCAATGACACACTCGGGCACGATATGGGCGACCGGGTCATTCAATCTCTGGGACAATCCATTGAGCTTTCCATTCGTAAAAGTGACTATGGCATCCGCCTCGGAGGCGATGAATTTATATTAATCCTCATCGATACCGACTACGCGAAAAGCTTAGAGGTGGTATCCCGAATCAAAGAAAACTTACGCTATACGGATAAGGAAAAACGGGTCTCTTTCTCACATGGCAACCATCAGTTAGAGCCTGATGACTCACTTGAAAGCGCGATCAAAAAATCCGATAAGCTGTTGTATGTTAACAAAAGAAATAAATACAGCGACACTGCAAAATAGCCAGGACCAACGTGCCTGCGGGAAAGCGGCTAGCCGATAGCCTCATCTCTGGAAATCAACGGCATCACAGCGGGCCCAGTTGTAGCTCACCCTGGCAAACTTCAGTTCTCCGCAAACCGTACCGAACCGAAGCGCCTGATTCTGGCGGAAGTACTGGCGCAGCCGTTCGGGAAGATAGCCGGCACCGTAGCGAAGGAGCGTGCTGTGCCAGAAGGGAGCCGGAAGCGGCGTGGTGGCGTGCCTGGCGAGCAGCTCTTCTTTCCACTGCGAGCCAAGGACTTTCTGGCAAAACGCATGTCGCATCGCCAGAGCCGCGTCGTCCGGGATCCCGGCCAACAGCAGCTGACCGGGAAGGGCAACGAGTCGCAGATCCCTGACGGTAATACGTTGAGCCTGATACGCCGCCCACATATCGACTAGCTGCTCAAGTTTACCCGGGAGAGCCTCATTTTCTGCGTATAGCGGAAGTGTCAAAGGTAAGAACGTGAAATGAAAACTCGCCACAGGCAGCCTGTCCGCCAGCGTATCATTGTGCACAAGTTCGCCGAGTTCATTGAAAAGCAGGCGTATTTGCGCAGACATTGCGGGTTGTATTCCCGTGGCAAGCGCCAGCTTTGTCGGGTCATAGGCTGGCGTATCACGAACCTCACCGATCCCCTCATTTTCCCGCCAGTCCGCCAGAGTTTGGTCGTTAGTGGATTGATATATGCGGTCTAAGCAAGTCGCTTTCATCATTTAAAGGTTGTCTGGCATGGGATGAGTCGTTGGAGTATATCGTATTCAGGAGCGTTCAAACTCACCGTGGCGGGTTCGGGCCGGGTGCCCTCTTCGCTCCCGAATACCTGGCGTATGGCCGTTTAAGACCATCAGAGAATACCGATTTCAAGCAATGCGCCGAACACCAGCAACAAAAATAAAATAGTGACGAGTGGAATATGCATTCTTACCTCCATGTAAGATGATTCTTAGAACAATAATGACCGCTATTGCAACATAGTTCATTGAGAATCCTCACAATAGCAAAAATTCTCGTCAACTCCTGATCTCATCCACAATATCAGCCAAACGCAGTCATCTGGCGATATGCCGCGTTGACAGGGAGCCTGGTCACTCATGGACGATTGCCAGGCTGCCGGATGAGTGTATCTCCTGGATATTCACAATACTTTTAAAGCGTTAAAAAGTTGCTGTATAATGACGTGCACTTTAACTAAAAAATGAGTGCGACCATGATTGATTTATCTTTGCCATTAACCGACATTCACCGCCACCTTGACGGCAATATTCGTGCCCAAACCATTCTCGATCTTGGCCGCCAGTTCAATATCACTCTTCCTGCCAGCACGCTCGACGCTCTGATCCCGCATGTTCAGGTCACCAGCAATGAACCTGACCTGGTCAGTTTCCTTGCGAAACTGGACTGGGGCGTGAAGGTTCTGGCCTCGCTGGAAGCCTGTCGCCGCGTGGCTTATGAAAACGTCGAAGATGCGGCGCGTAACGGTCTACACTACGTCGAACTGCGCTTTTCGCCGCGTTATATGGCAATGACCCACCAGTTGCCGGTCGACGGCGTGGTTGAGGCCGTGATTGCCGGCGTACGTGAAGGCAGCCGCGATTTTAACGTCGAAACCCGCCTGATTGGTATTCTGAGCCGGACCTTCGGCGAAGCGGCCTGCCAGCAGGAACTGGATGCGCTGCTTGCTCACCGCGATGCGATTACCGCGCTGGATCTGGCGGGTGATGAACTCGGTTTCCCGGGGAGTCTGTTTATGGAGCACTTTACGCTCGCCCGCGACGCCGGCTGGCGTATCACCGTGCACGCCGGCGAAGCAGCCGGTCCGGAAAGCATCTGGCAGGCCATTCGTGAGCTGGGGGCGGAACGTATCGGGCACGGCGTTAAAGCCGTCGAGGATCCGGCATTGATGGATTATCTTGCACAGCAGCGTATCGGCATTGAGTCCTGCCTGACTTCCAATATTCAGACCAGCACCGTGGCATCACTGGCTCAGCACCCGCTAAAAACGTTCCTTGAACACGGCGTTCTGGCATCTATCAATACCGATGATCCGGCGGTGCAAGGTATCGATATTATTCACGAATACACCGTAGCCGCACCGGCAGCAGGCCTGAGCCGCGAACAAATTCGCCAGGCACAGATCAACGGTCTGGAACAGGCGTTTCTAAGTCCTCAAGAAAAAGCAGCGCTGATTCAGCGCGTTCAGCAAGCCTGATACGCAGCCCGGCAGCCTGCCTGCCGGGCAACTGCTGCTATATCAGACACAGGGTCGCGCGGTGTTTTGCCGACTCCAGGCCGAGCTCAATCAGCTCCATAATCTGTATGGCCTGGCCGGCGGGGACCGGGTTTTCACCGCTCCCGTTGAGCGCATCGCGAATGGCGGCATAATAAGCCGGATAGTTGCCCGGAAGAGTCATCCAGCTATCGACCGTGCGCTCTTCACCTTCAACGCGGGTTAAAACACCATCGCGCATATCGTATCCCCAATCTTCCTGCGGCAGCCGTTCGCCATTTTTCAGTCGCTCCTCCTGGGGATCGAGGCCATATTTTACATAGCTTGCCCGCGAACCGTGGACGATATAACGCGCGGTTTCAGCCGCCGCCAGCAGCGTACCGTGCAGCACCACCCGCCGCTGGGGATAGGCCAGCACGGCGTGGAAATAGTCGGTAGCCTGGGCACCCGGACGCAGCTGGGCTAAATCAACGGTGATACTGACCGGCAAACCAAATAAGTTGACGATCTGATCGAGAAGATGTGGACCCAAATCGTACCAGATCCCACTTCCTGGTCCGCCCTGTTCGCGCCAGCGGTTACGCACCTGCGGACGGTAGCGATCGACGTGCGATTCGAGATAGCACACCTCTCCCAACAGCCCTTCGCTAATGAGTGATTTCAGCGTCAGAAAATCGCTATCCCAGCGCCGATTGTGAAAAACGGAAAGCAGCCGGCCACAGCGTCGGGCAATAACATCCAGCTCTCTCGCTTGTGACAGTGTCACGGTAAAGGGTTTATCAACGATAACGTGCTTACCCGCTTCCAGCGCGGCCTTCGCCAGCGGGAAATGGGTATCGTTTGGCGTAGGTATGACAATCAGATCAATCTCGGGGTTGCTGAGTAATTTCCCGGCATCGGCCACAACGTTCACCGTGGGCCAGTCGGCGTGAACTTTCCCTTCATCGCTGCTGGATACCGCGGCCAGGGTCATTCCCGGCGTACCGCTAATTAACGGCGCATGGAAAGTTTTACTCGCGTACCCGTAGCCTGTGATCCCCACCCGAATAGTGTCACTCATCTTGCAGCCCTCTCGCTCAAGGATTTTCGCCCTCTGATAACTATAAGCCCCAATTTATTTATTAGCTTTTCTTATGCTTCCCTATCGTTCATCTTTGCAGCGATTGTGACAATCTGTACCGCTAGCCCTTGCGTTACTCTCGTCATTTAGTAACATTTACCTCTGTTTTAACTTTCAATTTCAGAATTATGGCCAACGTTTTTAACAGAATTGTAGAACTTATTGGTTGGGTAGTATTCGGCGTTTCAGCCCTGCTTTTGGTTATCGCTCACCACATTGATAATTACCAATCCCCGCCTCCTGCTAATGTTGTACAAACGACCAGCCAGTCCCATTAGCCCGCCAGCCTCTGCTGACGTTAAACAGTGACCCACTTCGCAAGTGTGCAACCGGTTTCAGAAACCGGTTGCACACCTGTGAACGCATTCATTACACTCTCTTTATCATTCGATAAGGAGCTTTTCATGGCCGCATTTCCGCAACATTTTCTTTGGGGCGCCGCCACCGCAGCCTATCAGGTTGAAGGCGGCCACGACGCCGACGGTAAAGGCCCGTCAATCTGGGATATCTATGCCCATCAGCCCGGCGCAACGTTTGAGAATACCAATGGCGACGTCGCGGTCGATCACTACCACCGCTTTCGTGAAGACGTCGCCCTGATGGCTGAGATGGGCCTGCAAAGCTATCGCTTTTCTATCTCCTGGCCCCGCTTACTGCCTCTGGGGCGCGGTGAAGTTAATGAAGCTGGCGTTCAGTTTTACAGCGACTTGATCGATGAGCTGCTGGCACACAATATCGAACCAATGATTACGCTCTATCACTGGGACCTGCCGCAGGCGCTGCAGGATGAGGGCGGCTGGGAAGTCCGGAGCACCGCCGAAGCATTCGCCGACTACGCCCGCTTGTGCTACGAGCGTTACGGTTCCCGCGTGAAGCTGTGGGCAACCTTTAACGAAACGATTGTGTTCATCGGACATGGCTATATTAATGGCTGCCACCCTCCCGCGGTTCGCGATCCGGCGCGCGCGATTCAGGCCTGTCACCACGTTTTTATTGCCCACGCGCTGGCGGTGAAGCAGTTCCGCGAAAGCGGAATCAACGGCGAGATTGGATTCGTCAACGTACTGCAACCGCATACGCCGCTCACCGACAGCGAAGAAGACCGCCAGGCGACCAACATGGCAGATGCGATTCACACGCACTGGCTATACGACCCCGTTTTAAAAGGTCATTACCCCGAGTCCTTGCTGCAACAGACGCAAACTCTGTGGGGCGTCCCGCAGTTTGCCCCCGGCGATGACGCGCTGCTGCGCGAAAACCGCTGTGATTTTATCGGGCTTAACTATTATCGCCGTGAAACCGTCTCTGCGCAGCCTCAGGAAGGGCTAAGCGGTGGTGAACCGGGCGTCGAGGGACTGTTTTATTTCGTACGCAACCCGCAAAGCACCTATACCGAATGGGGTTGGGAGATTTGGCCGCAGGGGTTAACCGACGGCATAATGATGATCAAAGAACGCTACGGTGATATTCCTGTTTACATCACCGAAAATGGTCTGGGCGCAAAAGATCCCATTATTGACGGTGAAATCGTTGATGATCCACGTATCGACTATCTTAGCAGCCATATTACAGCCCTGGAAAAAGCCCTCGACGCCGGTGCCGACGTCCGCGGTTATTATCCCTGGTCCTTTATTGATCTATTGAGCTGGCTGAACGGTTACCAAAAACAATACGGCTTTGTGTATGTTGATCATCAGCAAGCGCTCGCCCGTAAACGTAAGAAGAGCTTTTTTTGGTATCAAAACGTTATTGCCAGCCGAGGCAAACAGCGTTAATCTTCTCTCCCAGGCGCCGCCCGGCGCCTGCTTAAGCCATAGAATATTCTTAAATTTCTTTTGACTACTCCAGGAACGAAATCAGTTCTTGTCTTTAGTATTTACAACCTAAATAATTCCGCCAGGCCCGTTAAGAAGGCTCTGTTCGTTGAAAGCAGGTTTACTCGCAGTTGGTAATATTCGACTTGTTTATTCCGATTATAAAATGGAAACGCAAATGACCGTCCAGGACTACTTATTAAAATTCCGTAAAATCAGTTCGCTTGAAAGTCTGGAAAAACTTTTTGACCACCTTAACTATTCTCTGACCGACACGGCGGAAATCGTCAACATGTATCGTGCCGCCGACCACCGTCGGGCGGAACTGGTTTCTGGCGGTAAACTGTTCGATATCGGGCAGGTTCCGAAGTCCGTCTGGCGTTACGTGCAATAAAGACTGTTCTCAACCATGCCAGTTGCTTATACTCCCGCTCTTTATTTTCATTAAATCCGGGAGAAATCATGTCTTCTCACTCTGCAGAACGTATCGGCGGGTGGCTGCTGGCGCCTCTGGCATGGCTACTGGTTGCACTGCTTAGCACGTCGCTGTCGCTGCTGATATTTGCTAATGCATTGATGGCTTCCCAGACTTACGCCCTGCTGGCTGATATGAGCGCAGGACATCTCCTGCTTTGGGTGGGGTCGCTGCTGTTTGCTATCGGCATGTGGTACTATACCCTGTGGCTGACCATAGCGTTTTTCAAACGGCGCAGCGTGGTACCGAAGCACTATATTATCTGGCTGCTCATCTCTTTGCTGTTGGCGATAAAGGCCTTTGCTTTTTCACCCATTCCAGATGTTATGGCCCTGCGCCAGCTTTTGTTTCCGCTTCTCGCTGCGGCGCTGTTAGTCCCCTATTTCAAACGTTCAAAACGGGTTAAACGAACCTTCGTGAATTCGTAATAACCACACAGTTAACCTGTTGTCGCCGGTTTCGATTTATTCGATAATAGGCGGCTTTTTCCGTTTTCAGGTCGAGTTGATGGCTGATTATTTACTGCTCTTTGTGGGTACTGTCCTTGTAAACAACTTCGTACTGGTGAAGTTTCTTGGACTGTGCCCGTTTATGGGGGTTTCCAAAAAACTGGAAACCGCTATGGGGATGGGACTGGCCACCACCTTTGTGATGACGCTGGCCTCTATCTGCGCCTGGTTAATTGATACCTGGATTCTCATTCCGCTGAATCTGGTCTATCTTCGTACGCTGGCCTTTATTCTGGTCATCGCGGTGGTGGTTCAGTTTACCGAGATGGTCGTGCGTAAAACCAGCCCCGCGCTGTATCGCCTGCTCGGCATTTTCTTACCGCTTATCACCACCAACTGTGCGGTGCTGGGCGTTGCGCTGCTGAATATTAACCTCGGGCATAACTTCTTGCAGTCCGCGTTGTACGGATTTGCCGCCGCGGTTGGTTTCTCGCTGGTGATGGTTCTGTTTGCGGCAATTCGTGAACGCCTGGTCGTTGCGGATGTGCCAGCGCCGTTTCGCGGTAACGCCATTGCCCTGGTCACTGCGGGTTTAATGTCGCTGGCATTTATGGGCTTTAGTGGTTTGGTGAAGTTGTAATATGAGTGCAGTCTGGATAGCCGTTATCGCCATAAGCCTGCTGGGGCTGATTTTTGGCGTAATTCTGGGATATGCCTCCCGTCGGTTTGAAGTAGAAGATGATCCGGTCGTTGAAAAAGTCGATGAGCTACTTCCGCAAAGTCAATGCGGGCAGTGCGGCTACCCCGGCTGCCGTCCTTATGCTGAAGCCGTCGGCACGCAGGGTGAGAAAATTAACCGCTGCGCCCCTGGTGGCGAAGCGGTGATGCTGAAGATTGCTACCCTGCTGAACGTCGACCCGCAGCCCATCGATGGCGATGAACAAGAGCTCGAGCCCCCACGCATGCTCGCGGTGATTGACGAAAAAAACTGCATCGGATGCACGAAATGCATCCAGGCCTGCCCGGTTGATGCAATTGTCGGCGCGACCCGTGCGATGCACACAGTGATGAGCGACCTTTGCACAGGCTGTAATCTCTGCGTCGCCCCCTGCCCGACGCAGTGTATAGAAATGGTGCCTGTCGCGACGACCACTGAAAACTGGAAGTGGGATCTGCACACTATTCCGGTTCGCAATATTCCTGTGGAACAACATGTTTAAGCTATTTTCCGCGTTCAGAAAAGACAAAGTCTGGGACTTCAACGGCGGTATCCACCCGCCGGAAATGAAAAGCCAGTCTAACGGCACGCCACTGCGCCAGGTTTCCCTGCCGCAGCAGTTGGTTATCCCGCTAAAGCAGCATATCGGCGCGGAGGGTGAACTCTGCGTACAGCCAGGCGATCGCGTTCTACGCGGTCAGCCTCTGACCCGCGGTTGGGGACGAATGTTACCGGTACATGCTCCCACCTCCGGTGTCGTCAGCGCTATCGCGCCGCACTCCACCGCCCACCCTTCCGCGCTGGCGGAAATGAGCGTTATCATCGATGCCGACGGCGAAGACCGCTGGATTGAGCGTGACGGCTGGAGTGATTACCAGAACAAAACCCGCGAAGAGCTTATCGAGCGCATTCATCAGTTCGGCGTAGCCGGCCTGGGCGGCGCGGGATTCCCGACGGGCGCCAAATTGCGCGGCGGCGGCGACAAGATTGAAACCCTGATCATTAACGCCGCCGAATGCGAACCCTATATTACCGCCGACGATCGTCTGATGCAGGATTGCGCAGCGCAAATTATCGCTGGTATCCGAATCCTGGCCCATATTTTACAGCCGCGTCAGGTGCTGATCGGTATTGAGGATAATAAACCACAGGCTATCTCTATGCTGCGGGCGGTTCTTTCCGATGCTCACGGCATTGAGCTGCGGGTCATTCCCACCAAATACCCTTCCGGTGGCGCTAAGCAATTGACGCAGATCCTCACCGGTAAACAAGTGCCCCACGGCGGACGCTCATCGGACATCGGGATCCTGATGCAAAACGTCGGGACCGCTTACGCAGTTAAACGCGCGGTGATCGACGGTGAACCGCTGACTGAGCGCGTGGTCACGCTCACGGGCGAGGCGGTTTCCCGCCCGGGCAACGTGTGGGCGCGACTGGGAACCCCGGTCCGCCATCTGCTGGAAGACGCTGGATTTTGCCCGAGCGCCGAGCAGATGGTCATCATGGGTGGCCCGTTAATGGGATTCACCCTGCCGTGGCTCGACGTGCCGGTGGTAAAAATCACCAACTGCCTGCTGGCCCCGTCAGCAAGCGAAATGGGTGAAGCCGAAGAAGAAAAAGGCTGTATTCGCTGTAGCGCCTGTGCCGATGCCTGTCCTGCTGACCTGCTCCCGCAGCAGCTGTACTGGTTCAGCAAAGGCCAGCAGCACGATAAAGCGACTGCGCATAACCTGGCCGATTGTATCGAATGCGGTGCCTGTGCCTGGGTTTGCCCAAGTAATATTCCGCTGGTGCAATATTTCCGCCAGGAAAAGGCGGAGATTGACGCTATCCGTCAGGAAGAAAAACGCGCAGCAGAAGCCAAAGCGCGTTTTGAGGCCCGCCAGGCTCGCCTGGAGCGGGAAAAAGCCGCTCGTCTGGAACGCCATAAACAATCTGCCGTTCAGCCCGCAGCGAAAGATCACGCGGCGATTAACGCCGCCCTGGCCCGCGTGCGCGAAAAACAGCGCGATGTTACCCAGCCGATTATCATCCAGGCCGGTGCAAAACCGGACAACAGCGAAGCCATAGCCGCACGTGAGGCCCGTAAGGCCGAGGCCCGCGCCCGCAAGCTGGCACAGCAAAATCAGGAAACGGCGCAGCCCGCCACTGAAGCCGTAGACCCGCGTAAAGCCGCGGTAGAAGCCGCTATCGCCCGCGCTAAGGCCCGTAAGATCGAGCAGCAATCGGCTGCACCGGCTGACACACAGCCTGCGGCTGAAGCCGTAGACCCGCGTAAAGCCGCGGTAGAAGCCGCTATCGCCCGCGCCAAGGCCCGCAAGGCCGAACAGCAATCGGCTGCACCGGCTGACACACAGCCTGCGGATGAAGCCGTAGACCCGCGTAAAGCCGCGGTAGAAGCCGCTATCGCCCGCGCCAAGGCCCGCAAGGCCGAACAGCAATCGGCTGCCCCGGCTGACACACAGCCTGCGGCTGAAGCCGTTGACCCGCGTAAAGCCGCGGTAGAAGCCGCTATCGCCCGCGCTAAGGCCCGCAAGGCTGAGCAGCAATCGCCTGCCCCGGTTGACATACAACCTGCGGCTGAAGCCGTAGACCCGCGTAAAGCCGCGGTAGAAGCCGCTATCGCCCGTGCCAAGGCCCGTAAAGCCGAGCAGCAACAAGAGATGACCCAGTCGGCCGCCAACGACGATCCGCGCAAAGCCGCTGTCGCCGAAGCAATCGCCCGCGTTCAGGCCAGGAAAGCATCCCGGCAGGCAGTTAACGAGGAATAAATGGTTTTCAGAATCGCAAGCTCCCCTTATACCCACAACCAGCGTCAGACCTCACGGATTATGCTGCTGGTTCTGCTCGCTACCGTACCCGGCATCGTGGTTCAGACCTGGTTCTTTGGTTGGGGGACCGTTACCCAGCTCGTCCTGGCCGCCCTCACGGCCTGGACTACGGAAGCCGCGATCCTCAAATTGCGTAAACAGAATATTGCCGCCACGCTTGCCGATAACTCCGCGCTGCTGACCGGCTTGCTGCTGGCCATCAGTATTCCGCCGCTGGCTCCCTGGTGGATGGTGGTTCTGGGCACTGCCTTTGCCGTAATTATTGCCAAACAGCTGTACGGTGGTCTGGGCCACAACCCGTTTAACCCGGCAATGATTGGCTACGTTGTGCTGTTGATTTCATTCCCGGTGCAGATGACCTCCTGGCTGCCGCCGCATGAGATCGCGGCGACCGCTCCGGGTTTCATTGATGCCCTGCAGGTTATTTTCACCGGTCATACCGCCAGCGGCAGTGACATGAACGCGCTGCGCCTGGGTATCGATGGCATCAGCCAGGCCACGCCGCTGGATACGTTTAAAACATCTCTGCATGCCGGGCATGAGGTGAAGGAAATCCTTCATTTCCCAATCTACGGCGGCACGCTGGCGGGTCTCGGCTGGCAGTGGGTCAATATCGCCTACCTGGTTGGCGGCCTGTTTTTACTCTGGCAGAAGACCATTCGCTGGCATATTCCGGTGAGTTTCCTGTTAAGTCTCGCTCTCTGCGCGACGCTGAGCTGGCTGTTTTCACCGCAGAGCTTCGCCTCACCGCAGATACATCTGCTGTCCGGCGCCACAATGCTCGGCGCATTCTTTATTTTGACGGATCCGGTCACCGCCTCGACGACTAACCGCGGCCGCCTGATCTTCGGCGCTCTCGCCGGTCTGCTGGTCTGGCTCATCCGCTGCTTCGGCGGCTATCCTGACGGTGTCGCTTTTGCCGTACTGCTGGCGAACATCACCGTTCCGTTGATTGATTACTACACGCGCCCGCGCGTGTATGGCCACCGCTGAGGACCGATGATGTTAAAAAGCATGCGCAAACACGGCATCACGCTGGCGCTCTTTGCCGCCGGCTCTACCGGGTTAACCGCGGCCATCAATGAGCTGACGAAATCGACGATTGCTGAGCAGGCGGCAACGCAGCAAAAAGCGTTATTCAACCAGGTATTGCCCGCAGACCGCTATAATAACGATCTGCTGAAGAGCTGCTATCTGGTTACCGCCCCGCCGCTCGGCAAAGGTCAGCATAAGATCTGGATTGCTACAAATAATGACGCGCCGGTCGGCGTGGTTATGGAAGCCACAGCACCCGACGGGTATTCCGGTGCGATTCAGCTGCTGGTCGCCGCCGACTTTAAAGGTACCGTACTCGGAACCCGCGTGACGGAACATCATGAAACGCCGGGTCTTGGGGATAAAATTGAATTACGCCTGTCGGACTGGATAACCTACTTTGCCGGTAAAGTGATTCATGGGCCTGGCGACAGCCACTTTGCCGTGAAAAAAGACGGCGGCGATTTTGATCAGTTCACCGGCGCCACTATCACCCCACGAGCGGTGGTCAATGCGGTTAAGCGCGCCGGCCTGTATGCCCAAACGCTGCCGGCACAGATCCCCGAACTCACGGCCTGCGGAGAGTAATCCATGAGCGAAGTTAAAGACGTCATTGTTCAGGGGTTGTGGAAAAACAACTCCGCATTGGTTCAGCTGTTGGGCATGTGCCCCCTGCTCGCCGTAACCTCAACCGCAACCAATGCGTTGGGGCTTGGGCTGGCAACAACGCTGGTGCTCACGCTGACCAACCTGACCATCTCCAGCCTGCGCCGATGGACGCCGGCCGAGATCCGTATTCCGATTTATGTCATGATCATCGCCTCGGTCGTGAGCGTCGTGCAGATGCTGATTAACGCCTACGCATTTGGTCTGTACCAGTCGCTGGGGATTTTTATACCGCTGATCGTGACCAACTGTATCGTGGTCGGTCGTGCCGAAGCGTTCGCCGCCAAAAAAGGGCCGGCGCTATCGGCGCTGGATGGTTTCTCCATCGGCATGGGGGCAACCTGCGCAATGTTCGTCCTCGGTTCGCTGCGAGAAATCATCGGTAACGGAACCCTGTTTGATGGGGCCGATAGTCTGCTGGGCAGCTGGGCGAAAGTTCTGCGGATCGAAGTATTCCATACCGATACGCCGTTCCTGCTGGCGATGCTGCCGCCGGGCGCTTTTATCGGTTTAGGTATGATGCTGGCGGTGAAATACCTGATTGATGAACGTACCAAACAGCGTAAAGCAAAAGCAGCCGCAGCGAGCCACGCCGCACCGGCTGATGCTCACAG
Organism: Klebsiella sp. I138; assembly: GCF_051131765.1. Classification (NCBI taxonomy): domain Bacteria; kingdom Pseudomonadati; phylum Pseudomonadota; class Gammaproteobacteria; order Enterobacterales; family Enterobacteriaceae; genus Klebsiella; species Klebsiella sp. I138. The sequence continues at coordinate 1,120,517 of NZ_CP180447.1, read as the reverse complement.
GGAAAGTCTGGGATGAATAAAAGCAAACGACTGGAAATACTGACCCGGCTGCGCAATAACGACCCGCATCCTACGACAGAGCTGAATTTCAGTTCACCGTTTGAATTATTGATAGCGGTCTTACTCTCCGCGCAGGCGACGGACGTCAGCGTGAACAAAGCCACGGCGAAGCTTTATCCCGTGGCCAATACGCCGGCCGCCATGCTGGCGCTGGGCGTAGATGGCGTCAAATCGTATATCAAGACCATCGGGTTGTTTAACAGCAAAGCAGAAAATGTGATTAAAACCTGTCGGATCCTGCTTGAGCAGCATAATGGCGAGGTTCCGGAGGACAGAGCGGCATTGGAAGCGCTTCCCGGCGTGGGCCGTAAAACTGCCAACGTGGTACTCAATACCGCCTTCGGCTGGCCAACGATTGCCGTCGATACGCATATTTTCCGCGTTTGCAATCGGACACAATTTGCCCCTGGGAAGAACGTTGAACAAGTGGAAGAAAAACTGCTAAAGGTGGTCCCCGCCGAGTTCAAAGTCGACTGCCATCATTGGCTCATTCTTCATGGTCGCTATACCTGCATTGCGCGAAAACCGCGCTGCGGCTCCTGCCTGATTGAAGATCTCTGCGAGTTTAAAGAGAAAGTCTACGCATAACATTTAAACAAAGCCATTACCCTACATCTGGTAATGGTTCTGCTTCCTCCGCTAATTCCCTGTCTTTCACGCCACTATTTCTGCGCTACGCAGGACAATAAACCGCCTATATAACACGCATCCAGGTTAATCATTTTTTGTGGAGAAAAAATTTCTATACATTTGTGATCCAGATCATCCACGCAACTTAATGTTAAATTATTGTTGTCACGATGATAAAGAAAGCCAGCATTTCCAATACCCGCACACCACTTACCAGGACAATACCCCATCATTTTTTAGGATTATGGGCTATATCACTATGTTCAAGGCTAATCAGCAGAATATATCGCCATTATCCGATCTTTTTCCTGTACCGACAGATAAAAATATCACCAATGTGTAAAAGGTGAAATTTAACTCTGTATAACATTTGAAAGACTGGCGTATTATAACGCCTAAGATATATGTAACAGAGTATTACAAAACTCTTGCCTGAATGGCCAGGATAGTGAACATTACTTCCCGTTTTCCCTCCAGAATAACTATAAAGGCGGCGGTCTTCTAAGATTGCGCCCCGAACACCCCCCGTTAATATGGGATGTAAAAAAAGAGGTATATGTGTCAACTGCAAACAATAAACCAGCAGAAAGCGTGAGTCTTAACGCTTTCAAACAACCGAAATCGTTCTACCTGATCTTCTCGATCGAATTATGGGAGCGTTTTGGTTATTACGGCCTGCAAGGGATCATGGCCGTTTACCTGGTAAAACAGCTGGGTATGTCAGAAGCGGATTCTATTACACTCTTCTCCTCCTTCAGCGCACTGGTTTATGGCCTCGTGGCTATCGGCGGCTGGCTGGGCGATAAAGTGCTCGGCACCAAACGCGTTATTATGCTGGGGACTATCGTCCTGGCTATTGGCTACGCGCTGGTGGCTTACTCCGGGCATGATGCAGCTATCGTTTATATGGGTATGGCGACCATCGCCGTCGGTAACGGTTTGTTTAAGGCTAACCCGTCTTCCCTGCTCTCGACCTGCTATGAGAAAGATGACCCGCGTCTTGATGGCGCATTTACGATGTACTACATGTCCATCAACATCGGTTCCTTCTTCTCCATGCTGGCTACACCCTGGCTGGCAGCGAAGTTTGGCTGGAGCATCGCCTTCTCTCTGAGCTTTGTCGGGATGCTGATCACCCTGGTGAACTTCATGTTCTGCAAAAAGTGGGTGAAAAACTACGGTTCTAAACCTGACTTCGCCCCGGTTCATTACGGCAAACTGCTGGCCACTATCGTCGGCGTAGTCATCCTGGTGGTGATTGCAACCTGGCTGCTGCACAACCAGGGTATTGCCCGTATGGTGCTGGGTGTCGTGGCTCTGGGCATCGTGATTATTTTTGCGAAAGAAGCCATTGCGATGCAAGGCGCTGCGCGTCGTAAGATGATTGTCGCCTTCATCCTGATGGTTCAGGCGATCGTCTTCTTCGTCCTCTACAGCCAGATGCCGACTTCACTGAACTTCTTTGCGATTCGTAACGTCGAGCATGCCATTCTGGGTATCACCTTCCAGCCTGAGCAGTTCCAGGCACTGAACCCGTTCTGGATTATGATCGGTAGCCCGATTCTGGCTGCTATTTATAACAAGATGGGTGACCGTCTGCCGATGCCGCACAAATTTGCGATCGGTATGGTGCTTTGCTCACTGGCCTTCCTCGTTCTGCCGCTGGGTGCGAAGTTTGCAACCGACGCCGGTATCGTCTCCGTTAACTGGCTGATTCTGAGCTACGCGCTGCAGAGTATCGGTGAGCTGATGATTTCTGGTCTGGGCCTGGCTATGGTGGCACAGCTGGTACCGCAGCGCCTGATGGGCTTTATCATGGGTAGCTGGTTCCTGACCACCGCGGGCGCCGCAATTATCGCCGGTAAAGTCGCGAACCTGATGGCGGTTCCGGATAACGTCACCGACCCGCTGCTGTCTCTGGCCGTATATGGTCATGTCTTCCTGCAGATTGGTATTGCTACCGCAGTTATCTCCGTGCTGATGTTTGCTATCGCGCCGAAACTGAACCGCATGACCCTGGACGATGACTCCGTAAGCAAAGCTCGCGATACGGCAACCGCTTAAGCGCTTCGGGAAAACCAATAAATTTAGGCCGCTAACGTTTTGTTAGCGGCTTTTTTTTTGCCCCTGGGCTAACATACAGAAAACTGCAGCCACGAGGAGTTACTGATGAAACTGTTCTACAAACCCGGCGCCTGTTCTCTTGCATCCCATATCGCCCTACGCGAAAGCGGACTGGACTTCACGTTACAAGGTGTCGATCTGCAGAAGAAGCGCCTGGAAAACGGTGATGATTATCTGCAGATCAACCCCAAAGGTCAGGTTCCGGCTTTGCTGCTTGACGACGATATCCTGCTTACGGAAGGCGTCGCGATTATGCAATATATTGCCGACCAGGTACCGGATCGCCATCTGCTGGCACCGGTGGGCTCCATTGCGCGTTACCAGACCCTGGAGTGGCTCAACTACGTCGCAACGGAACTGCATAAAGGCTTCACTCCGCTCTTTCGCCCGGACACCCCGGAAGATTACAAAACGGCCGCGCGCGCGCAGCTGGAAAAGAAACTGCACTATATTGATGAGTCGCTGAAGGAGAAGCAGTGGCTGAACGGGCATCGTTTCACCATCGCCGATGGCTACCTGTTTACCGTGCTGCGCTGGGCCTATGCCCTGAAGATAGATATGACCGGTTACAGCAATATTGAAGCGTGGATGAAACACATGGCCGCCCGCCCATCGGTGGCGGCGGCGCTGGCTGCGGAAGGGTTGTAGTCAGCTAGGCGAATCTGCCCGGCAGCCACGCCGGGCAGATGCCACATTTAAAGCTGCGTGGCGCTAAAATAGTGCTCCGGTTGCGCTATACGATCCTGTGCAGCAACCACCTGCAGCTCATACTCTTGCATGTTTTTGGTCGCCAGCATCACTTCATACACCGCCGCAGTCACATGTTCCAGCGCATCGCGCAACGTCGCTCCCTGCAACAGCTTAACCAGCAATAATCCGCTGGTCACATCGCCGACGCCAACCGGCTGACGCAGGCCAAAATCCACGAGCGGACGGCCAATATGCCAGGCTTCATCAGCCGTCACCAGCAGCATTTCGAACTGGTCCATGCTCGACCCGGCGCGGGCAAGATGCTTGACCAGCACAACCTGCGGGCCTTGAGCAATCAGCTCACGCGCGGCGTAGACCGCTTCCGCGACGTTGGCCACCGAATGGCCGCAGAGGATTTCCAGTTCAATCAGGTTAGGGGCAATAATGTCGCTCGCCGGTAGCGCATAGCGGACGTGGAATTCCGCCACACCAGGCGCCACAATGCAGCCTTTTTCAGGGTGACCCATAACCGGGTCGCAGAAATACTTCGCCGCCGGATTAGCCGCTTTTACCTGACGAACGATACCGAGAATATGCTCGCCCTGTTCGGCAGAGCCCAGATAACCACTCAATACTGCATCACAGCGCTGAAGCTGATTTATATCAGCAATCCCCTGAACGATTTCGGTCAGATGCGCAGGCGGCATCACGCAGCCGGTCCATTTCCCGTACTGCGTGTGATTAGAGAACTGCACGGTATTAAGGGGCCAGACGTTCGCGCCAAGGCGGCGCATCGGAAACTCTGCGGCGCTATTGCCGGCGTGACCAAATACAACGTGGGACTGGATGGCGAGGATATTCTTCATTTGAGTACCTGACAGCAAAAAATAAGGGGCGTGGTTTCCCACGCCCCTGCCTTTACGCAATTACTTCCAGCAGACCAGACAGTAATTTTTCTTACCGCGACGCAGCAATGTGTAGCGACCAAACAGACGATCGCCGTCATTAAACACATATTCCGGGTCAGACTGTTTTTCACCGTTGATGGTGACCGCATTGGAGGCGATGGTCTTACGTGCCTGGCCACGCGACGGCTGCAGCTCGGAGTCGACCAGCGCCTGCATCAGGTCAGCGTCTTTATCCAGTTCAATCATCGGCACGCCATCCTGCGCCAGCTGCTCGAAGTCCGCTTCGCTCAGGTCGCTCAGGTTGCCGTTGAACAGGCTTTCGGTAATACGTTTCGCCGCAACCAGACCTTCTTCACCATGGACCAGACGAGTAACCTGCTCAGCCAGCACGTACTGGGCGCGCGGGGCCTTACCGCTGTTTTTGTCTTCCTCTTCCAGCGCATTGATCTCTTCAATGTCCATAAAGGTGAAGAACTTCAGGAAGCGGTAAACGTCGGCATCTGCGGTGTTGATCCAGAACTGGTAGAATTTGTACGGACTGGTTTTCTTCGGATCCAGCCATACGGCGCCGCCTTCGGTCTTACCGAACTTGGTGCCATCGGCTTTCGTGATCAGCGGAACGGTCAGGCCAAATACCTGGTTCTGATGCAGACGACGGGTCAAATCGATCCCGGAGGTGATATTCCCCCACTGATCGGAACCGCCAATCTGTAGCGCCACGCCATGTAGCTTATTCAGACACGCGAAATCGTAACCCTGCAGCAGGTTATAAGAGAACTCGGTAAACGAGATGCCCTGATCGTCACGATTCAGACGCTGCTTCACCGCTTCTTTGTTGATCATCTGGTTAACGGAGAAGTGCTTGCCGATATCACGCAGGAAGGTCAGCACGTTCATGCCGCCAAACCAGTCGTAGTTATTCGCGGCAATGGCCGAGTTGTCTCCGCAATCAAAGTCGAGGAACGGCGCGACCTGTTTGCGAATTTTATCAACCCACTCCTGCACGGTATCTTCGGTGTTCAGTTTACGCTCGGCGGCTTTAAAGCTCGGGTCACCAATCAGACCGGTCGCACCACCCACCAGCGCGACAGGCTTGTGGCCTGCCTGCTGGAAGCGTTTCAGGCATAACAATGGAACAAGATGCCCCAAATGCAAGCTGTCAGCGGTTGGATCGAAGCCGCAATAGAGCGCGATCGGGCCTTGCGCCAGTCGCTCTGCTAACGCTTCCTCGTCCGTCACCTGGGCTACCAGCCCCCGCTCTTGCAATTGTTTAATCAAGTTACTGCTTGCCATCAAATTCTCCATGTATAAACGACTGCACCTTTGCCGGTACACGACTTTTCGCCAGACGCGAAAAAAAACATCTATGCAAAATCATTCAAGTTGCCTCGAGGCGGCAAGCACGGAGACTTACGCAAGCAAACGGCCACAATAAGCCGACGCAGCCAACAAAGACGCAGCTTGAAAAATGAAGCCTATAGAATAAAGCGCCAGCCCATCCAGTACCAGCGCTTAACACAACAAATTTGCGGGATTACGGGGCCAGGCGGTCGATTTTCCACGCCGCGTTGTCGCGCTGGTATAAAAAACGATCGTGCAGACGGTGTTCACCGCCCTGCCAGAATTCCATCTGCTCAATATTGACGCGGAACCCACCCCAGAAGCTCGGCAACGGCACTTCGCCCTGCTGGAACTTCTGCTTCAGTTCGAGGAACTTGCTTTCGAGGATGCCGCGGGCTGAAATGCGGGTTGACTGTTGCGAAACCCAGGCACCAATCTGACTGTCACGCGGACGACTATGGAAATACTTCACGACTTCCAGCGTTGACAGGCGTTCGGCTTTGCCCGTCACCATGACCTGGCGCTCCAGCATGTGCCACGGGAAAAGCAGGCTCACGCGAGGATTGTTTTCGATCTGATGGGCTTTGCGACTGCCGAGGTTGGTATAAAACACCAGCCCTTTTTCGTCATAGTGCTTGAGCAGGACAATGCGCTGGTAGGGTTGACCATTTTCGTCAACGGTTGCGACGACCATGGCCGTCGGGTCGGCCAGCCGGGCATCGCAAGCCTGCCTGAGCCAGCGCTCAAACAAGGTCAGCGGTTCAGCGGGAAGATCGTGGCGACGCAGGCCACCACGGGTGTACTCTCGGCGCAGATGCGCGATTTGCTGCAATTCGTCGTTATCAGACATGGCAATTGAGGAAATAGTCATCGGGTGGCGTCATTGTGCGCCCCCGGGACAGAAATCTCAACGTTTGGCCGTTTGCAGCTGGCAGTTTTCCAGCACAACGTGATCACGTTTATAGACGGTGGCGCTGTCGCCTTTCGACCAGAAAACATAAACACCGTCGGTATAGCGAGCCCCGGATGCAGACAGCCCCTGAGGCAGGCTCAACTGCTGGTTATCATAGATAAAGCTGGCCACCTGGCGGACATTATTGATGTGCACGGTCAGCGGTTTTTGATCGCACTGATACTCCAGGGTATCCGTCTGCATCCGTTCCGCAAACTGGTTATAGTAGCTACAGCCTGCAAGCATAAAGGGTACAACTGCAATAAGGATTTTTTTCATTCATTTGCCTTCGACTTTCCCGGTCCAGGAGGGCTGTTGCCCCCCGTTAACGTCTTCCAGTTTACCGGTTATTAAAAAACAGGGATTTCAGTTAACTCTGATTCTGCGTTCGATTCGCGGGGAAAATAGCGCCAATCACGGAGGCTTCTGACGCACCGGTTACCGACGGTAGATTGCCCGGCAGCCCGGACATCGTTCGCCACGCCAGCCAGGCAAACGCCAGGGCTTCCATATCATCGCCGCTGATTCCTGCCGCATCGGTCGTGGAGACCTCGGTTCCCGGCAGCAACGCCGCCAGTCGCGCCATCAGCAATGGATTTCGCGCACCGCCGCCGCAAACCAGCAGACGTTCACATCCTCCGCTCAGCAGTACCTGTTCCGCAATCGTCACGGCGGTCAGCTCCGCCAGCGTCGCCTGTACGTCCTGCGGGCGCAGCCCTGGGTAACGTGCCAGCTGGCGTTCCAGCCAACCATAGTTGAAGTATTCGCGCCCGGTGCTTTTCGGCGCCGGCAGCGCAAACCACGGGTCGCTGAGCATATTCTGTAGCAACGGCAGCAGTACTTTGCCCTCGCTGGCCCATTGCGCGTCTTTATCGTACGGTTTACCGCACTGGCGCCAGATCCAGGCATCCATCAGCATGTTCCCGGGCCCGGTGTCATACCCGCGAACGGGCACGCCCGGTGCCAGCAGCGACAAGTTGGCTATCCCGCCGATATTGAGCACCATCCGTCGTTCTACCGGATGGGACAGCAGCGCATGGTGGAAAGCGGGCACCAGCGGCGCACCTTGCCCGCCAAGCGCCATATCGCGACGACGAAAATCCCCGACGACCGTCACTCCGGTATGGGCTGCTATCTGGTTGTTATCGCCAATTTGCTGCGTATTTGGTGCCTCGCCAACCGGCTCGTGCCACACCGTTTGGCCATGGCAGCCAACGGCGATAATATCCGTCGCCTGTAAATTTTCCTGACGCATAAGAGCCAGCACCGCATCGGCAAATAAGCGGCCCAGACGCGTATCCAGCTGACCGAGCTGGGATAATGTCAGCGGCTGCCCCTGGCAGATAGCCAGGATGTCCTCTTTTATTGCTACAGGAATGGGATACGACAGGCTGGCCTTCTGAGCCACCACGCTCTCGTTTATTGCCGCCAGAACAACATCAATGCCATCAAGACTGGTGCCGGACATTACGCCGATAAAGTGACCTGATTTCATACGCCTCCCTTCTCATTCCATGACTTCGTATACCCACACTCCATCATAAAGATGGGGGTAATGCTACGGTGCACTAACGTTTCTTAACACTAAAGCGCTAAAGCGTGCGTAATACGTAAAGAACTTACGTTTATGTTAGGTTGAAGGGGGGATAATTATTATTTTTTGTATAGTCCATGCTGGAAGTATGCCAGCCGGCAATGAAATGCCATATAATCGAATGTATGGACGTTCAACAGAACACTATTTGGTGAAGGAGATTCATAAATGATTTTACGTGTTTTGGCTGTCTCGATGATTGGCTTATCGCTTGCAGGCTGCGTCAGCAGCAGCGGCCTCTCCGGGGACGTTTACTCCGCATCAGAAGCCAAACAGGTGCAAAGCGTCACCTACGGGACCATTGTTCATACCCGCGCAGTCCAAATTCAGAGCGGTGATGACAGCAATGCGATCGGTGCTATCGGTGGTGCGGTGCTCGGTGGTTTCTTGGGTAACACCGTTGGCGGCGGCACGGGCCGTTCTCTGGCAACCGCAGCAGGCGCAGTTGCCGGCGGCGTAGCCGGCCAGGGCGTGCAGAGCGCGATGAACAAAACCCAGGGCGTTGAACTGGAAATTCGCAAAGATGACGGCAACACCATCCTGGTCGTACAGAAACAGGGGAGCACCCCGTTCTCCGTCGGTCAGCGAGTCGCGCTTGCCGGCAGCGGCAGCCAGGTGACAGTTTCCCCGCGTTAAGTTTTATCCTATCAGAGCGGCCTTTCTGGCCGCCCTGTTTTTCTGTTCTGTTAATATCAAATACCGTTAATATCAAAGCGTTGTCCATTCTCGCCTGAATAAATGTCCCATACATTATTTTACAGAATTACCTGACTCCCCTTTCTAATAATCGAAGCATATTTGTTTTTGCTCAATATTTATTATTGACCATATTGTATTGTCGTCATATCACGATAGTCACAGCACGTCCAACAGAATGGAAATGTTATTTTCACAAGGATGCAACGTATGCATATTGAACGCCAACGCTTAGTGAAACGAGTTTTTATCTACCTCGTTATATGCGCTATTTTCATGGGAATAATACATTTATTCTCCGCCTCATTAATTAGTCGTATATCTACAACTAATCCACTGCTTTTTCCTGTACTCACATTATTTTTATTAATACTGCACATCACGGTTTCTTGTTTTATGGTGATGAAATACTGGTGTAATAGAAAGCGCCTGTATCTCATCGCCATTGCTTGCGCCTTTGCTGGCTCATCCTTGCTGATGCTGGGGACCTTAAGTAGCTACCCGAACTGGTTCATCTGTGACTCAGGGCTTTTAGTCAACGCCAACGATGCGCTGATCTTTTACACGTTTCGTAACCTGATGATGATGATACTATTCATCACCGCTATCGTTTTATACGCTTTTCGTCATAGTGATAAGCTCACCCGCAAAGCTCATGTACTGATTCTGGCACTATGTATTAGTTTTACAGTGGCGGTCATTACTCTTTCATGGCTATATTCAAGCCATACTCCGCTGCTGGTGGCCGTCTTAATTGATAATGCTACCCTGATTCACTCTGTGCTCTGGCGTGATATTATTGGCTGTTTGTTAGCTGCTGGATGGTTAATTACGCTGGTACTGCTTATTTCCATCACCCGGTTACGAAATATTTTCTGGTATAGCGGGGCTTTCTTTTGCAGTGCATATATATTGATTCTTGGTTTCCTGTTACTCTCTGAAGGCAGCACTGAAAACGCCTGGTATCACGCGCGTTTCTTCGAAGTGATCGGTACGTTATTTATGTTTTTTATTTTACTATGCGACGTGTTTAGCCTCTATCGTGAATCAGAAAATAAATATATGAATTCCTATCAGAATTCGATCCGCGATTCACTGACCCGTTTATACAATCGCAGCTATTTTTACGATACTCTCACCGCCCTGCTGCCGGCGGTATCGGCCAAACAGCCGCTTTCCGTTATCGTCAGCGACCTCGACTTTTTTAAACGCATTAACGATAACTACGGTCATGTGCAGGGTGATAAAGTCATCCAGTTTGCCGCCAACGTTTTACAGAAGAATGTCCGCACGCAAGATTCAGCTGCCCGCATCGGCGGGGAAGAGTTTGCCCTGCTGCTGGTTAACACCCCCTCAGAAGAGGCGCTGGAGGTGGCAGAGCGCATCCGTCTTGCCATAAACGAGCAGCAAGAGGATCTCCCGGAAAAAATGACCATCAGCGCCGGGGTGTTCACGACCACGGACAGTACTCTCAGCGCCGAAGAGTGCGTAAAACGAGCTGATGCCGCGATGTATGAGGCCAAGAATAGCGGGCGTAATCAGGTGGTTGTCTGGCGCGGGTGATCAAGAGAGTATGAAAAAAGGGCCTTGAGTTATCAAGGCCCTGAAGAAGTTAATCTTTTGCCTGAAGATCGAGGATGTTCTGTTCCAGTTTACGGACTAAATTGAGCAGCGTTTCGACTTCTTCTGCTGAAACACCAGACAGAATTTCATCGCGCGTCTTGCCGATCACCTCTTCCATTTCGTTGATCAGCGGCTCCGCTTTTTCCGTTAACCTGATTCGTTTCGCGCGCCGGTCGTTTGCACAAGTCTGGCGAGAAATAAGGCCTTTCTCTTCCAGCTGATCCAGGGTGCGCACCAGAGAAGGTTGCTCGATACCAATAGCTTTCGCCAGTTGAATCTGCGACTGCTCGGGAGGCAGCTGATGGATATTATGCAGCGTGACCCAGTGCGTCTGCGTTAACTCCAGAGGTTTCAGGCGATGGTCGATCAGCGCGCGCCAGACGCGCACTAAACGTGCCAGATCAGAACCCAGTGGCGATTCCAATTGCATCTCCTTATAATTAGCTTGCTAAGTTATTATACTGATTTTAGAATAGTGTGCAGCATTTAAATAATCAAAACAAATGAATTACCTGATTCACCAAATTCAAAACAATGATTTACAATGTGTAATAATAGCATGCCCTGAACATTCTCCCTGCAATGGCAAAGGATTTTTGCTTGTGAAACTGAGTCTTAACACTTCAGGATTGTCGCTCCAGGACCTGGTATTTGGCGCGTCTGTCTACTTTCCTCCCCTGTTTAAAGCCGTTTTGCTGGGATTTTTTATCTGGCTGGTGATTCATCGCCAGCTGCGCGACTGGATGTACGCCGGCGATATCTGGCATCCCTTGCTGATGGATCTGTCCCTGTTTGCACTTTCCGTTTGTCTGGCTCTGGTTTTACTGACTGCCTGGTAATGTTCACGACATGAAAAAACTAAAATATCTCTCGACGCTATTGGTCGCCGCACTCGCCATCATTGCCGCGTGGCTGGTCTGGAACTATTACACGCAATCGCCCTGGACTCGGGATGGCAAAGTCCGCGCCGAACAAGTCGGCATTACGCCGCAGGTTTCCGGCAGCATTCTTCAGCTTAACGTCCGTGATAACCAGTTGGTCAAAGCGGGTGACGTGCTGTTCATGATTGATGACACACCCTATCGCATTGCTACCCTCAACGCCGAGGCCCAGCTCGCTAAAGCCAAAGCCGAAATGGCCAAAGCGAAAGCCGAGCAGGCTAAAGCAGCCAGCGACGCCCATCGCCGGCGTAACCTTTCGCAGAACGCAATCTCTGCCGAAGATCTGGAAAGTGTGAATACCGCGCTGAACACAGCCACGACCAATCTTGAGGCCACCAAAGCGGTAGTCGGGGTGGCGCAGGCTAGCCTGGAACACGCGCAGTGGCAGCTTGGCCAGACGGAAGTGAAGTCGCCGGTTGACGGCTGGGTAACCAACCTGACGACCCGCACAGGCGACTATGCCTCGGTAGGCCACCCGGTTTTCGCCCTTGTCGACAGCCATTCTTTTTATGTCATTGGCTACTTTGAAGAAACCAAACTACGCCACATTCGCCCCGGCGACACCGCGCAGATTGTGTTGTACAGCAGCAAACAGACGTTACAGGGTCACGTATCCAGCATCGGCCGTGCCATTGTGGATCAAAGCATTGAAAGCGGGAATAGCCTCGTTGCCAATATTAAACCCAATATCCCGTGGGTACGCCTGGCCCAGCGCGTCCCGGTACGCATCGAATTTGACGCTCTGCCCGCGGATACAACGTTGGTTTCCGGCACTACCTGCACCGTTTCAATTGGCGAGCCCTGATGAAACTGCAGGCCCTGTCGTGGCGGGCTCTTCCGTGGGTTAAAGCCAGCCGTCCGCAGTGGCGCTACGCCCTGCGTAACGGCATTGCTATGTGTCTTGCGCTGAGCCTTGCCTACTGGCTGGATCTTGACGAGCCTTACTGGGCGATGACCTCCGCCGCTGTCGTCAGCTTCCCGACGGTTGGCGGTGTGATCAGTAAGAGTTTTGGCCGTATTGCCGGGAGCCTGCTCGGCGCCTGCGCTGCGCTGCTGCTCGCCGGGCATACGTTGAACGACCCATGGCTGTTTTTATTCAGCATTTCAGCGTGGATTGCGTTCTGTACCTGGGCCTGCGCGATGTACACCAATAACGTCGCCTATGCCTTCCAGCTCGCTGGCTATACCTGCGCTATTATCGCCTTTCCGGTCATTAATATCACCGACGCCAACGAGCTGTGGACTATCGCGCAGTCGCGGGTTTGCGAGGTCATCGTTGGGATCTTGTGCGGCGGGCTGATGATGATGATCATGCCCAGCACCTCAGACGGAACCACGCTGTTGACGGCGCTGAAAAATATGCACGCGCGCCTGCTTGAGCACGCCAGCCTGCTGTGGGTTCCGGAAACTACCGATGCGATTCGCAGCGCCCACGAAAGCGTGATCGGCCAAATCCTGACCATGAACCTGCTGCGAATTCAGGCCTTCTGGAGCCATTACCGCTTTCGTCGTCAAAACCCGCTGCTCAACTACTTACTCCACCAGCAGCTGCGCCTGACCAGCGTTATCTCCAGCCTGCGCCGGATGCTGATCAACTGGCCGGCTGCGCCGGCGAATACCCGTGAAGTGCTGGAAGCCCTGCTTATCGCGCTGGCCAATCCGCGGGCCGATTTTTACGCCGTCGCGCGGATAATCGCTCCGCTGGCGCCCTTAGCCGATGCCGACTATCGCCATCTCGCCTTCTGGAAACGGCTACGCTACTTTTGCCGCTTATATCTGGACAGCAGCCGCTGGATCCGCCGCGTGGAAAATGCGTCGGCCATCGCTGAATTCAACGTTCCTTCCGCCCCGGCGTTAGCGCGTCATACCGATCAGGCGGAGGCACTATGGAACGGCATCAGGACGTTCTGCGCGCTGGTCGCGGTGGGCGCCTGGGGTATCAGTACCCAATGGCAGGCCTGCGCTGCCGCGCTCACCCTGGCGGCGATTTGCTGCGTGCTTTACTCAGTCTCACCCTCACCGTTCAAATCGTTAACCCTGCTGATGCGCACGCTGATTTTGCTGTCGGTGTTTAGCTTTGGGGTGAAGTTTGGCCTGATGGTGCAGATAACCGACCTGTGGCAGTTCCTGCTGTTCCTTTTTCCTCTGCTGACCACCATGCAGCTGCTCAAGCTACAGATGCCAAAGCTGGCCGGCCTGTGGGGCCAGCTTATTGTGTTTATGGGATCGTTTATTTCGGTGACCAACCCGCCGGTCTACGACTTCGCCTCTTTCCTGAACGATAACCTGGGGAAAATCATTGGCGTGGGATTTGCCTGGCTCGCGTTTGCCGTGATAAGCCCCGGTTCGGATGCGCGAAAAAGCCGCCGGCATATTAAAGCGTTACGCCGTCACTTTGTCGATCAGCTGAGCCGTCGTCCTCAGCATAGCGAGCACGAGTTTGAATCGCTGGTTTACCATCACATCAGTCAGTTAAGTAACAGCCAGGATGCTCTGGCCCGCCGCTGGCTGCTGCGCTGGGGCGTGGTGCTGCTTAACTGTTCGCACGTTGTCTGGCAGCTTCGCGAGTGGGAAACGCGTTCCGATCCGCTCTCGCAGGTGCGGGATTTGTGCATCAGTCTGCTGCGGGATGTCATGAGCGAGCGCGGCGTCCAGCAGCGTCCCCTGGCTTCGACGTTGCAGGAACTACAGCGTATTTGCGATACCCTGAGCCATCACCACCAGCCGGCGGCAAAAGAGCTGGCGGCCGTGATCTGGCGGCTGTATTGCGCCTTGTCGCAGTTAGAGCAGGCACCTGCCGTCGGGACAATAGCGGAAAGAGTAAGCGGGGCGTGACCGCAGTCGATTATCTGGCTTTCGCCGAAGCACGCTACGCGAAGATGGTGTTCTGGACAGCGCCCGCACAATGGCGCTATTTCAGGCAACTTGCACCTGGAACGGCCATTGTGCAGGCGAAAAGCTCGATTACGGTACGTCGTAACCCAGCGCGGCTTTACGGATGCGGAACCACTGCTGACGAGTCATGTTCAGCTTCTCAGCCACCACGGCAGCGCGAACGCGCTCAATTTTACCGGAGCCGATAATCGGCAGCGGCTGCGACGGCAGACGCAGGATCCACGCGTACACCACCTGCTCGATGCTCTCGGCATTCAGCTCTTGAGCAACCTGAGCCAGCTCATCGCGCAGCGGCTGGAAGCTGTCATCATTAAACAGACGTCCGCCGCCGAGGCAGGACCATGCCATTGGCCGGATCCGCAGTTGCTGTAGCTGATCCAACGTACCGTCCAGCAGCAGCGGCTGATGTACCGGCGAAATCTCAACCTGGTTGGTGGCCAGGGTAAACGGCAGGCGCGATTGCAGCAGGGTAAACTGGGCTGGCGTAAAGTTGGACACGCCAAAGTGGCGAACCTTACCGCTGTGATGCAGTGCGAGGAAAGCTTCTGCCACTTCATCCGCATTCATCAGCGGATCAGGGCGGTGAATCAGCAGCAAATCCAGATGGTCTGTCGCCAGATTGCGCAACGATTGCTCGGCGCTTAAGACGATATGATCGCGGTCGGTAATATAGTGGCCGATGGTATTTTCGGCGCGGGCTTTGGTAGCAATCCCACACTTGCTGACAATTTCCATTCGGCTACGCAGATGTGGAGCCAGCTTAAGCGCTTCGCCAAACGCCGCTTCGCACTGATAATCGCCGTAGATATCGGCGTGATCAATGGTGGTAATACCCAGATCCAGGTGCTGCTCAATAAAGCTGACCCGCTCGTTCACGGACATATTCCAGTCCATCAAACGCCAGTAGCCCATAACAAAACGCGAGAATTCCGGCCCCTGCGGGGCCATAGCAATACGCTGAACCATAACAACGTCCTCAACAAAAAAGTGTGTTGAGTATACGCAATTTTGCCATTAAAACAGTGAAGGCTGCTGCGGTTCTTCCTCGGCCTGAGGCTTGTTCGCGCGTAATTTGCGCAATAAACGCTGGCGGCACAGGCGCAGTACATCCTGCTTTTGGACATCACTCATTGTTTGCCAGCTAAAACGCTCTTCACGGCTGCGAAAGCAACCGCGACAAAAACCACGCTCATCTGACTGACAAATTCCCCGACACGGACTCTGTACCGGGAAAAACTCCAGCTGCTCTGCCACTCCACGCCTCCGGTGACTTCGTTGTATCTTTCATTGAAGACGTTTCAACCCGACAGCGCAACTTTTGTTGCTCAGCCTCTGCCTGATGAGGCATTTTTATTTTTCTTGCATTAGACCAATCGGTCTATTACAGTGAGCGCCATGAACAAACATAGCGAATGCGATACCCGCGAACATATTCTGGCCACCGGCGAACAGCTGTGCATGCACCGCGGTTTTACCGGGATGGGCCTGAGCGAACTGCTGAAAACAGCGGAAGTGCCGAAAGGTTCTTTCTACCACTATTTTCGCTCTAAAGAAGCTTACGGCGTTGCGCTGCTGGAATATCACTACGCCGGCTATATCCGTCGCCTGGTTGAACACTTTACCCACGGTGAAGGAAGCTACCGCGACCGCCTGCTGGCCTACTACCAGCACACGCTGACTCAGTTTTGTCAGCAGGGTATTATCAGCGGCTGCCTGACGGTGAAGCTCTCCGCTGAAGTGTGTGATTTATCTGAATCCATGCGCTCGGAAATGAACAAAGGCGCCAGCCAGATTATTACGCTGCTGGGTGAAGCGCTGGAAAAAGGCCGTCAGGAAGGTAGCCTGACATTTAACGGTGATGCGTTTACCCTCTCTCAGGTGCTTTATTCCCTGTGGCTGGGAGCCAATTTACAGGCCAAGATCACCCGCAGCGCAATGCCGCTGGAAAGCGCCCTTGCCCATGCTAAACAGATTATTGCGGCGCCTGACGTTTAACAGGCGTTTTTATTTAACGAATTACAAGTCGACCGGTCTACTCAGGAGTTATTATGTCCGAATCAAAACTGTTTTCCCCACTGAAAGTCGGTGCGATAACCGTACCTAACCGCGTGTTTATGGCTCCGCTGACGCGCCTGCGCAGCATCGAACCGGGCGACATTCCGACCCCGCTTATGGGCGAGTACTATCGTCAACGTGCCAGCTCCGGTCTGATTATCACCGAAGCAACGCAGATTTCCGCACAGGCTAAAGGCTACGCCGGTGCCCCGGGTCTGCACAGCCCGGAACAGATCGCCGCATGGCAGAAAATCACCGCCGGCGTTCACGCCGAAAATGGCCGCATCGCCGTACAGCTGTGGCATACCGGACGTATTTCCCACAACTCCCTGCAGCCTGGTGGCGAAGCGCCGGTTGCGCCGTCAGCGATCAGCGCGGGTACCCGCACCTCGCTGCGCGATGAAAATGGCCACGCTATTCGTGTCGACACCTCCATGCCGCGCGCGCTGGAGCTCGATGAAATCCCGGGAATCGTCGATGATTTCCGCCAGGCGGTAGGCAACGCCCGTGATGCTGGATTCGACCTCGTTGAGCTGCACTCGGCGCACGGCTATCTCCTGCACCAGTTCCTGTCCCCTTCGTCTAACCACCGTACCGATCAGTACGGCGGCAGCGTCGAAAACCGTGCGCGCCTGGTGCTGGAAGTGGTTGATGCGGTCAGCAAAGAGTGGAGCGCTGAGCGTATCGGGATCCGCGTATCGCCAATCGGCAGTTTCCAGAATGTCGATAACGGTCCGAATGAAGAAGCCGATGCACTGTATCTGATTGAAGAGCTTGCAAAACGCGGTATTGCCTACCTGCACATGTCCGAGCCGGACTGGGCCGGTGGCCAGCCGTACAGCGAAGCGTTCCGTCAAAAAGTCCGCGACCGCTTCCCGGGTGCAATTATCGGTGCCGGTGCGTACACGGTAGAAAAAGCTAACGATCTGATCGGCAAAGGCTTAATCGATGCGGTGGCCTTCGGCCGTGACTATATCGCCAACCCCGATCTGGTGGCGCGTTTGCAGCATAAAGCCGCGCTGAATCCACAGCGTCCGGAGAGCTTCTACGGCGGCGGTGCTGAAGGCTACACCGATTACCCGACACTGTAATCCCTTTCCAGTAGCGGCGGCCAGCCGCCGCTACTGCTATACTTCCCGGCGTTCATCCCCCTCTCATGCCCGCTTCCCGTACTCAGGTTTCTCCCCCCTGACGCCACACAAAATTGTAAATGAGAATGATCTTGATAATCATTATCATTACTACATATAATCCCGCGGCACGAATTAGCATAAAAAACCACAGCTAAAGAAACCCAAACGGATATGTATGTTTAACACGGAATATTTCTTCAAATCTCTGGTTATCGGCAGCATATTAGCTCTGTCAGCCTGCCAGAATGCGTCACCGCTCCCGGCCCTCTCTACGCCCGCCACAAGCGTGGAGTGTACCTGTATTCAGGAAGCCAGCACCGGCAGGATGCTCACACCCGCGCAGCTCCTGACTCGCCTCGACAGCGCCCCGATAGTCATCATCGGCGAAGAGCATACTAACGTTCATCATCACCAAATTGAGCAATGGTTGCTAACAAACCTGGCGCAATCCCGTCCCCAGGGTAGCGTCCTGATGGAGATGATCGATATCAGCCAGCAGGAGGCGGTCAATCGGGTTAAGCAGGCTAGCGCGTCCGGCTCTTCGGTCAGCCCGACCCGCGCCGCCGAAGCACTGCGCTGGAACAGCGGCTGGCCGTGGGATCTGTATCGTGATGTGGTTATGACGGCACTGGAAGCCCCCTACCCGCTGCTCGCCGCCAATATCAGCCGGCAGCAGGTGACAGAAATTTATCGCCACCCCACTTTCCCTCCCGGCGCGCGCACATCAACCCCACAGGTCAGACAGTCCCTGTCGGCCATTATCTATCTCATGCATGACGGGCAGATCGGTGAACAACAGGTCAACGCCATGGTTGCTATTCAGCAGCACCGCGACCGCTTTATGGCCGGACAACTTTCACGGGCGCCGCGCCCGACGCTGTTGATCGCCGGGGGTTACCATGCGGCAAAAGACGTTGGCGTACCGCTGCATCTGGCCGACCTGGCGGTGGAAAAACCGGTGGTGGTGATGCTCACCCGCGAAGGGACGACGCTGACGGCAAAACAGGCCGACTACATCTGGTCAGTTCAGGAAACAAAATGAGCGGCAAGATCAATACACCATTCACCTCACCTCGAGTTTCCTGGGTCGGCGGTTCGACGGCCAGCATATTGTTCCACGCGGCTCTGGTGCTACCGTTTATTATTCATTTTTCGCTAAAACCGCGTGAGACCCCCCCGGCAGCGGTGATGATGGAATATGCTCCGGAGTTTGAAGTTTTATTCGTCAGGCCGGAGCTGGCACCTGGCGTCAGCCAGCAGCGTAAAGTCGAGCAAATGACCCGCGTGGAGATAACCCCTGACAAAGAGGCACCGAAGCGCCTTGAGCACCCCGATGCGGAATTCAGGCAGGCGGTGGCAAAACTGCCGCAGCGGGTCAAAAAAACGGCTGAGGCCAGGAAACAGTCCCGGCATGAGCAGCGGGCTGAAGCCGGGAATGCCGCAATGACCAGTCTGGCTGCACCGCCGGTCCAGCCCGCTCTCACCCGGCGCAATGCGGCCCCGCTGGATACGGATGCCGTCCACATCAGCGCCAGCAAGATAAGCTGGGAGGCGCTGGTTAAAGGGAAAATCAATAAAATGCGCAACTATCCTGAAGATGCGCGGCGGCGCAAACGTAGTGGAACCGCAATGATTGCGTTTAGCGTGAATGCCCACGGCGAAATACTCAGTACGCAACTGGTCGCCTCATCGGGGACGCTTTCACTGGACAAAGCGGCAATCAGTGCCGTGGACAATGCGCGGCCGCTTCCGCCACCGCCGCAGGAAATTTTAAATAACGGCGTGCATAAGGTTACGCTTCCGGTCGAATTCGGTCTGTTAAAAATATAACCCCGGGTAAGGCGCCATGAATATTACCCTGACAAAATAATAACATTCCAGCATCCACAGCTGTGCTGTTTTTAATTTCAATCAACAGAAGCCGCTCGCATTATCAAGGCAGAGCGGCCAGATATTAATTTTTATTATGAACAACTCACTGTAGCCCTTAGAGATAAAAGCGGCGCAGAGGGGTTCATTTTGCGCAGTAAAATAATACCTTAAAAGGAATTGATTATGGAAAAACCACAAATAGTTACGGGTCTTGTGGCCGGACTGCTTATACTAAACGGCTCTGCCTTCGCTGAGGAAAATAAAGGCGAGTCGGTATTCTCCCCGCTCACCATTACGGATAATCCGCTCGCGGATAAAAGTCCCGTAGGGTCGTCAGAAGAGAGCTATACCCGCCCCGGGGCCTACAGTTCACGGACGCTGAATAAGAATTTGCAGAGTCTGGATGCCTCATTACGCAGCATGGCGGGCACCTATACGCAAATCGATCCACTGCAGGGGACTATCGGTGTCAACATCCGCGGAATGAGCGGTCTGGGCCGGGTCAATACAATGGTGGATGGGGTAACTCAGACTTACTATGGGATGGCACCGGCCAACTACCACGGCGGAGCTAACACCGCGGCTGGCGTTCCGCTCGACCCCAATTTCCTCGCTGAAGTTGACATAACCCGCGGCAGCAGCGCCGGTTCACAAGGGGTAAATGCCCTGGCAGGGAGCGCCAATATGCGCACCATTGGGATTGATGACGTTCTCAAGGAGGGGCGGCAAACAGGCCTGCTTTCACGTTTCTCAGTCGGTGATAATGGACTCGGGCGTACGGGCATGGTGGCGGTGGCGGGTAAAACAGACACATTTGCCAACGGCGGCGCACTTGGCGCGTTGGTGGGCATCAGCGGCAGTCGAACCTATGCAACCTATAAAAACGGCGGCGGACGCAGCAGCGAAGATTTCATTGGCGATGATAATCAATATCTGCGCCAGGAGCCTCGATCCCAGCTCTATAAGGTGAATGTTAACCCGGACCAGTTCAACAAAATCGAATTCTCCGGCAGAAATTACAGTAACGTGTTTACCCGCCGCAACATTACCAGCGACGACTATTACCTGCGTTATCACTACGCTCCGCTCAATGAGCTGGTGGAAATAAACATGTTGGCCAGTACCAGCCGTGGAAACCAGGACTATAAGCCGGAATCGCTGTATAATTTCAATAGTTCATCAACCACCAATAAATCCAACGCCATCGACCTTAGCAATACCAGTCGTTTTAAATTAACAAATAATATTTACAGCGTCTTCCAGCTCGGTAGTAAATTAATGGACACGCGCTATACCCGCCGTTTTATTCAGGATACTGAAACTGACCGCAACGCCTTTGCACCAGCGGGGAAACAACGCATCTCGGCATTATATTCCAGTCTGACGCTGAGCCGGGATATTTATACGTTAGATCTAAATCTGAATTACACCCGCAGCCAGGTCGAAGGCTACAAACCGGCCTGTGCCAACGATGAAAAGTGTTTTCCACAGGGAGAAAGCAACCTACACCTTGATGACCACGCGGTTAACCCATCCGCGACCTTCTCAGCACAGGTTACCCCCTGGCTCCAGCCTTTTGTCAGCTGGAGCCGTTCATCCCGCGCACCGAACGTTCAGGAGGTCTTTTTTGCTAACGAAGGCGGCGCCTCGATGAACCCGTTCCTGAAGCCTGAAAAAGCCGACACCTGGGAAGTGGGGTTTAACGTGAATCAACAAGGTGTTCTGTTCGAACAGGACAGCTTCCACTTAAAAGCGCTGGCCTACCGCTCTCGTATCAAAGATTACATTACCAGCGAATCCTTTACGCTCTGCTATACCGGCCAGTTGTGCAAAGACAGCGCAAATTCGTCCGGCGACTTTAATGCCAATATCTATGTCAACACCCCTTCTCCGGTGACCACTAAAGGCTATGAAATTGAGGCCGGGTACGACGCGGGCTTCGCCTATGCCAATCTCTCCTGGAGCAAACAGCACACCGACCAGCCCACCTCGGTTGCCAGCACGATCTATAGCTTCGCCTACAACGATCTGAGCGATCTGCCCGCCAGCTACGCCACCCTTGATATCGGTGGACGTCTTTTCGACCGGCGGCTCACCGTCGGCAGCCTGGTGAAATTTACCGGTAAATCAAAACGGCTGAGCAGCGAGGGGATCAACGTCGACACCGGCACCGTCCCTAAAGAGAGCATGCCGGATATCCCGACCGTCATCGATCTCTACAGCACCTGGCAGATGACGGAGAGCGTACTGCTGCGTTTGAGCGTGCAGAACGTCACCAACCGCGATTATGCCGAAGCCCTTAACCGGATGAATCAGAGTCTCGACTACGCCAAAGAAGGCGCATCTGTCAATACCACCGCCCGGGGCCGGACCTGGATCTTCGGTGGCGAAGTCCAGTTCTGATACCGCGCGCTCCCCGCTGCGTGGGAGCGCCCTTATTCCGTTTAACCTGTGATGAACATCAGGAACCCAAGATGACCCGCTTAGATCTGAAAAAACCGCTGGCAACGTGGCTAATGGCCGCCCTGTTCCCGACCCTTGCCTTCGCCATTGACCCTCCGCCGCGCGAAGCGTCGCGCTTTGCCCTGAAAACAAACTATCTTCAGGAGGCCGACGAAGGGATCTATGAGCTGGCTTTTGATAATGCGCATCAGCACGTTTATGCGGCCGTGACCGATCGCGTTAACCGAAAAGCGAATAAAGGCTATTTATATGCCTTTAATCCGTCGTCATTGCACATTGAGCAGCGCTACGATATGCCGTATCGGGCCTTTTCCCTGGCGATAAACCCGGCTCAGCATCGGCTCTATATCGGGCACACCCAGTCGGCCTCGCTGCGAATCAGTCTGCTCGACACCACCACCGGCAAACTGCTCAAAACCAGCGAGAAGCTCAGTTTTAATGCCGCAGATGCCGCGGACTCCCGCTTCGAGCATCTGCGCCATATGGTCTACAGCCAGGATGCCGATACCTTGTTCATCAACTACAGCAATATGTTGAATACCCCGGAAGGGATGAAGCCGCTACATAAGCTGCTCATGCTGGATGGCGCGACGCTGGCCGTTAAAGGAGAGGTACCAGATGCGTACAAAGGTACGGCCTATGGCCTGACGCTGGATGAAAAAACGCAGAAAATCTATGTCGGTGGCAAAGACTACGTTAACGAGATCGATGCCAAAACGCAGCGCCTGCTGCGGACTCTTCCCCTGGAGACGTCCGGACCGCAGCTTACCAGCGCACAGAATTTAACCGTGGATTCTGCATCCGGTCGAATCTTTGTGGTGACGTTCGATCATGACGACCGAAGCGGGCCGCTCGACGGACTGTATATTTTTAGCCTCCGCGATGGCAAACAGCTTGGTTATGTCCGTACCGGCGCCGGTGCCAACGCGGTAAAGTACAATCCGAAATACAACGAGCTGTACGTCACCAACTTTACCAGCGGTACTCTTAGCGTAGTTGACGCCACCACCTACGCCATCAGCCGTGAATTCCGCGTGCCGGTCTATCCGAATCAAATGGCGTTATCAGACGATATGGATACGCTCTACGTTGGCATTAAAGAAGGTTTCAATCGCGACTGGGATCCGGATCTGTTCGTCGAAGGGGCGAAAGAGCGCATTGTGCGCATTGATTTAAAGAAGTCGTAATCCAGCAAAGTCGGGCACGTCGCGAGCGCTAAACTGGCGGCGGCCTCTGGTACACTGAGAGATGTCAGCGTAAGGGCCGCCTGAAATGGCGGCCTTTTTACGTTATAGTGCTCGGGTGTATGAAACGCCTTGTCCGTTTTGTTACGCTATTCTGACAATTGCACCTATGGCCCGACTAAAGGGTTGTAAACAAGGAGTATAAAAACTATGCGCTTACTTCACACGATGCTGCGCGTTGGCGATCTGCAACGTTCTATCGAGTTTTACACCAACGTGCTGGGCATGAAGCTGCTGCGTACCAGCGAAAACACCGAGTATAAATACTCGCTGGCCTTCGTAGGTTACGGCGAAGAAAGCGAGACCGCTGTTATCGAGCTGACCTACAACTGGGGCGTTGACAAATACGACCTCGGCAGCGCTTACGGTCACATCGCGCTGAGCGTGGATAACGCGGCCGAAGCCTGCGAGCGTATTCGCCAGAACGGCGGCAACGTCACCCGCGAAGCCGGCCCGGTTAAGGGCGGCACCACGGTTATCGCTTTCGTTGAAGATCCGGACGGTTACAAAATCGAACTGATTGAAGAGAAAGACGCCGGCAAAGGTCTTGGCAACTAACCGACTTCGGGCGCTTAGCGGCGCCCGCTGTTTTTCCCCTTCCTGCTGCAAGGCGTGGCAAAATTTGCCATAATGCGCGCTACTTTTTTCCAGTTAAGAGAATCAGATGTCCGAGAACGTTCAACTTAATGGTCTGTGCGACCGTTTTCGTGGTTTCTACCCCGTGGTGATTGATGTAGAAACCGCCGGGTTTAATGCTAAAACCGACGCCCTGCTTGAGATCGCCGCCATTACGTTGAAAATGGATGAGCAAGGCTGGTTGATGCCGGACGAGACATTGCATTTTCATGTTGAACCTTTCGAAGGTGCCAATCTGCAACCTGAGGCGCTGGCCTTTAACGGCATCAATCCGAACGATCCTGAACGCGGTGCGGTAAGTGAATACGACGCCCTGCACGCCATTTTTAAAATGGTCCGTAAGGGGATTAAGGACAACGATTGTAATCGTGCCATTATGGTGGCGCACAACGCCACGTTCGATCTCACCTTTACGATGGCCGCCGCTGAACGCGCCGGACTCAAGCGCAATCCGTTCCACCCTTTCGTGACCTTCGATACCGCAGCACTCAGCGGACTGGCACTCGGCCAGACTGTGCTGTCTAAAGCCTGCCTGGCTGCCGGTATGGCATTTGATGGTACCAAGGCACACTCTGCACTGTACGATACCGAGCAGACGGCGCAGCTGTTTTGCGAGATAGTCAATCGCTGGAAACGTCTTGGCGGCTGGCCTTTGCCGCTCGCAGAAAGCGAATAAGAGACAAAAAAAAGCGACTTCATCTGAAGTCGCTTTTTTACTGGCAGCAGACTTATTCCGCTTTCGGTTCGTCGGTCTTGTACTTCGCCGCCGTTTCTTTGATCAGCTGTTGCAGTTCGCCGCGCTGATACATTTCAATCACGATATCGCAACCGCCAACCAGCTCACCATCAACCCACAGCTGCGGGAAGGTCGGCCAGTTAGCAAATTTCGGCAGTTCCGCGCGGATATCCGGATTCTGCAGGATGTCAACGTAGGCAAAACGTTCGCCGCATGCAGACAGCGCCTGCACGGTCTGAGCGGAAAAACCGCAGCTTGGCAGTTTCGGAGACCCTTTCATGTACAGCAGGATCGGGTTTTCAGCGATTTGACGTTGGATTTTTTCTACAGTCGTGCTCATTGTCATGCTTCCTTAACTTCTATACGGCAGTAATTTGTCATTGTAGCGTCCTGAACGCAGGACAGATAATAACATTTTTTTCACTCATTATATTTTATCTTCTGCGGCCAGAAGTTGCCTTAAAAATATCATTTTGCTCTCGGACATGTCTTATCGCTGTACATTTTCCGCACAAGGTGGTTAATGTCTGAGATAATTTTTTGCAATTGTTAATCAAACGACACTTTAGATACAAAAGAGTATTAACTTTCCGGGTTTTTATGCTTTAGAATCGTTGGGTTTTGTCATTCACCGTCAGGTATGGGTACATATCTGTCATTAATCAGGGGATTGCTCAGTGGCGCGGCTAAACAAAATCGCGATTTCGCTCTGTGCATTACTGTTTACATCTATCTCATTTACTCCACTGGCGCATGCTTCAGGGCATACGCACACCTCCGCCACGCCAAAAGCGCATTCGGCGAAGGGCACTACAGAACGTAAGAAAAAAGCCACCAACCAGAAAACAAAGTCCACGACCAAAACCTCCAGCAAGAAAGCCTCGACGGCTACCCGCACCAGACACCCAACCCGCACCACCGCATCCAGCCAAACGGCGCTGAACCGTCAGGCCGCCGGCACTAAAAAATGTGTCCTGCGTAAAGGGTATAAAAAACAGTGTGCAAAACCGCTCACGCCGAGCGCCGAGCCGGCACCGGTTATGGCCAGCGTGCAGAGCAAATGTGTCGTGCGCAAAGGCTATAAAAAGCGCTGTAAGCAGGTCGTGGAAGAACAGCCGCTAACGCTGGCAGATGCGCACAAAGCCCGCGTACAGAGAGCGCAAAGCACCGCCATGTCTAAGCTGATGGATCAGATTGGCAAACCGTATCGCTGGGGCGGGACCTCACCGCGTACCGGTTTCGACTGTAGTGGACTGGTTTATTACGCCTATAAGGATCTGGTCAAAATCCGCATTCCGCGTACCGCGAATGAGATGTACCACCTGCGCGACGCCCGTCCGGTCGATCGCGGGGAGCTGCAAAGCGGCGATCTTGTGTTCTTCCGTACCCGTGGGCGCGGCACCGCCGACCACGTTGGCGTCTATGTTGGCAACGGTAAATTTATTCAGTCGCCGCGTACCGGCCGTGATATCCAGATAACCTCATTAAGCGAAGATTACTGGATTCGCCACTATGTTGGCGCCCGCCGCGTGATGACCCCGAAAACTATCCGCTAACTCTCACCTGCCGCACCTGCGGTAGGTTATCTGTGGCACGGAATTCGCACGCCGGTCACGCAGAACAGACTCCCCTCCTCTTACCTGACATTTTTTCCCCCTTCCGGGTGTAGGCTGCGCCGATCACGGTTGTTAAATATACCCTTTATCATTGCAAGGCTTTTAACTCCGTTCGGCAAGTGTTAGCATTCTGATCACAATAAAAGCCTGTCGCACTCGTCCCGGCGATAGACAGTACAGGCAGTTCTGGATGGTGAAACATCCTTTGAATGTGAGCTAAAAAACAAGAAGTTATAAGGAGAGTAACAATGTCGTTTGAATTACCTGCATTACCGTATGCAAAAGACGCCCTGGCGCCGCACATTTCCGCAGAAACCCTGGAATACCACTACGGCAAGCATCATCAGGCCTACGTCACCAACCTCAACAACCTGATCAAAGGCACTCCGTTTGAAGGTCAGTCTTTAGAAGCGATCGTCCGCTCTTCCGAAGGTGGCATCTTTAACAACGCAGCTCAGGTCTGGAACCACACGTTTTACTGGAACTGCCTCGCACCCAATGCGGGCGGCGAGCCGGAAGGCGAGCTGGCAGCTGCCATCAACCAGTCTTTCGGCAGCTTTGCAGATTTTAAAGCGAAGTTTACCGATGCGGCAGCGAAGAACTTTGGCGCAGGCTGGACATGGCTGGTTAAAAATGCCGATGGCAGCCTGAGCATTGTCTCCACCAGCAACGCTGGCACGCCGTTGACCGGCGACGCCAAACCGCTGCTGACCGTGGATGTCTGGGAACATGCCTATTACATTGACTACCGTAACGCTCGCCCTGAGTATCTGGCGCACTTCTGGGCGCTGGTAAACTGGACGTTTGTCGCAGCCAATCTGGCGGCATAAAACGTTTACGCAGAAGGGGCAACCCTTCTGCGAATAAATCTACTGCCCGGCAAACGCCTCTTCCGGTTGCGAACGGCCGCCAAACAGCACCAGCAGCAGAGCCAGACCAGCAATAATCGCCCCCATCACCGGTACGAAGGCATAGCCCAGCCCGCCGGAAATTACCGCGCCACCGGCTGCCGCACCCAGCGCATTCCCCAGGTTAAACGCCCCGATGTTCACCGAAGATGACAGTCCCGGCGCTTCATGAGCCACTCTCATTACCCGCATTTGCAGCGGCGGAACCACGGCGAAGGTTGCCGCACCCCAGACCACCATACTGATAGCGGCCCCCAACGGCGTCTGAGCGAGCAGCGGAATGGCCAGCATAATTACCATCAGCAGCAATAGAAAACCCTTTAGCGTCCCGGAGACGGAGCGGTCGGCAAATTTACCGCCCAGGTAGTTCCCCAGGGAGAAGCCGACGCCGATCAACACCAGCATCGCGGTGACGAACAGCGGTGAAGCATGCGTAATGGTGTGCAGCACCGGTGAAATATAGGTATAGAGCGTAAACATGGCCCCCGCGCCGAGCACGGTGGTCAGCAGCGCAGATAGCACCTGCGGGCGGAGCAGCACGGAGAGCTCCTGCTTAACATTCGGCCGATCGCCGGCGCTACCTTCAGGCAACGAGAACCACAGGCTGACCATCGCCACCAGCCCCAGCCCCGCAGTCGCCAGGAATGACATTCGCCAGCCGATTGTTTCGCCCAGCCAGGTTGCCGCCGGAACGCCGCCAATGTTGGCGATGGTCAATCCCATAAACATGGTCGCCACCGCACTGGCCTGCTTATGTTTCGGCACCACGCTCGCCGCCACCACCGAACCAAGGCCAAAGAAAGCGCCGTGATTCAGGCTGGTGATAATACGTGAGAGCAGCAGCGTGGTGTAATCCGGCGCCATTGAAGAGAGGACGTTACCCAGGGTGAATATCGCCATCAGAAATATCAGCGCATTTCTGCGCGCGCGATGAGAGAGCAGCAACGTCATTAACGGCGCTCCGACCATCACGCCAATCGCATAAGCGCTGATCAGCATCCCCGCCGCAGGAATAGAGACGTCGACGCCCCTGGCAATCACCGGCAGCAGTCCCATCGGGGAAAACTCCGTTGTGCCAATACCAAACGCGCCTATCGCCAGCGCTAACAAGGGAAAGTTGATTTTCATTCAATGACTCCAGCAGACCGTCATCAGCGACGGTATCTCATCAGAAGTCAAAAGCATGACATCAATCACAAAAAAACAGAAGTAAACGAAATGACAAAAGATTTTTGCGAAATTGATAATAATGGGGAATATTGGGGGAAAGAGGCCTCTCCCCCGACAAAATCAGTGCAGTACCGCTGTCAGCCCGGCGGCAACAATAAGACCCAGGACAATAATCGTTGTTGTCAGCGAAAACTTTAAATCTGTATCCATCAATTTTCCCCCCAGTTATCCCCACACGAAAAGTGAGCTTGCTCATTTTTACACAATATAGCGTAAAAATCTTCTGAGATTTAGGGTGATGCACATTTTTGCTCTTCCCCTTTGCCGCAAGATCGGACAAAATCCCACGCTAATTTGAAAGCGTATCGGCCATTGACCCCTTCCTGTCGTTCTGTGTCGTTTTCCCGACGTGATGCAATGTTGAACATTGTATTCAGGGTGTGTATAGGCAAACGTTTACGTATCGATAATCAGACGATCAGGTCAAGGTCTGGAGTGAGAAGTAATGGCAACAATTAAAGATGTAGCGAAGCGCGCAAACGTT
Source organism: Klebsiella sp. I138 (assembly GCF_051131765.1). Classification (NCBI taxonomy): domain Bacteria; kingdom Pseudomonadati; phylum Pseudomonadota; class Gammaproteobacteria; order Enterobacterales; family Enterobacteriaceae; genus Klebsiella; species Klebsiella sp. I138. The sequence goes on along the minus strand of NZ_CP180447.1, from coordinate 1,091,686 downwards.
TCCACTACAACAGTTTCACATGTAATTAACAAAACCCGCTTCGTTGCTGAAGAAACCCGCAACGCGGTTTGGGCGGCTATCAAAGAACTGCACTATTCCCCAAGTGCCGTGGCGCGAAGCCTGAAGGTTAATCACACCAAATCGATTGGCCTGCTGGCCACCAGCAGCGAAGCGGCCTATTTCGCTGAGATTATTGAAGCCGTAGAAAAGAGCTGTTTCCAGAAAGGCTATACCCTGATTCTGGGCAATGCGTGGAACGATCTCGAAAAGCAGCAGGCCTACCTGTCGATGATGGCGCAAAAGCGCGTTGATGGTCTGCTGGTCATGTGTTCCGAATACCCGGAATCGGTTCTCAGCATGCTGGAAGAGTATCGCCATATTCCCATGGTGGTGATGGACTGGGGTGAAGCAAAAGCTGACTTTACCGATTCAGTCATCGATAACGCCTTTGAAGGCGGCTATATGGCCGGCCGTTACCTGGTCGAACGCGGCCACCGCGAGATCGGCGTGATCCCAGGCCCGCTGGAACGCAATACCGGCGCCGGGCGCCTGGCGGGCTTTATGCAGGCCATGGAAGAAGCGCAGATCGTCGTGCCGGAAAACTGGATTGTTCAGGGGGACTTCGAACCAGAATCTGGCTATCGCGCAATGCAGCAGATCCTCAGTCAGCAGCATCGCCCGACGGCGGTCTTCTGCGGCGGCGATATTATGGCGATGGGTGCAATCTGCGCCGCAGACGAGATGGGCCTGCGCGTTCCGCAGGACATTTCCCTGATCGGCTATGATAACGTGCGCAACGCCCGCTATTTCAGCCCGGCGTTGACCACCATTCACCAGCCGAAAGATTCTCTCGGCGAAGCAGCCTTCAACATGTTGTTGGATCGTATCGTTAACAAGCGCGAAGAGTCGCAGTCTATCGAAGTCCACCCTCGTCTGGTCGAGCGTCGCTCCGTCGTCGACGGCCCGTTCGTCGACTACCGCCGCTAAATGTCCCTACGGCGCCGGTCACTCCGGCGCCCGCAGCCACTCCCGGTTTAACGTTTCACTGTCGCCCAGATAATCCAGCAGCCATGACAGCGCCGGAGACGTGTCGCTCTGCTGCCAGGTCAGACAGCACGCGGCATCCGGGAACGGGTTCTCCAGCTCAAGCGCCGTCCATTCGCCGCAATCGATCCATGGGCGAGCAAAATGGGTCGGCACCATTCCCACGCACAGTCCCGCCGACAGACAGGTCGCCGATGATTCCCAGTCCGGTACCACCACCCTTTTCTGGTTGTCCAGTAGCCAGGTCGTGCGTTTTGGTAACGATCGGGAGGTGTCTTCTCGCACCAGCGACGGCCAGTTGCGCAACACGTCATCGCTGAGCGGCCCCGTCATCTGCGCCAGCGGATGATGGCTCGCTACCACGCAATGCCAGCTCAGCATGCCCATATCGCGGAAGGCGTAGCGCCCACCCACTGGAATCGAACGGGTTGCGCCGATGGCCAGCTCCACGCGACCGTCGGCCAGCGCATCCCAGACGCCGTTGAACACTTCCTGAAACACAATCAGTTCGACATCCGGAAAATGGCGATAGAAATCGACAATCATTTGCCGCATCCGTGCTGACTTAACAATGTCATCGACGGCTATCGACAGCTGGCCGCGCCAGCCGTTGGCTATCTGCTGACACTGCTGACGGGTGATCTGCATTTTTTTGATAACAGAGCGCCCTTCCTGTAAAAACCAGACCCCGGCCGGCGTTAATTCGACGTCGCGATGGCGACGTTCAAACAGCGGCACCGCCAGCCACTCCTCCAGTTGACGTACGGTATAACTGACCGCTGAGGGTACGCGGTGTAGTTCCTGTGCCGCCGCGCTAAAGCTCCCGTTGCGGGCCACAGCATCAACAACTTCCAGTGAGTATTCGGACCACATATTCTGCCTGCAAAAATTTTGAATGCATGTAGCAAATATTAGCGTTTCACAAGCCAGAATGCACTCCCTACACTCTGCGGCATCATACCTGCATCAGAAGAAAGAGAACGTTATGCAACAACCCGGGAAAGGATTTTTAGTTTGGCTGGCGGGACTCAGCGTGCTGGGTTTCCTGGCTACCGACATGTATCTGCCGGCCTTTTCGGCCATTCAGCAAGATCTCAATACCTCTGCGGCATCGGTCAGCGCCAGCCTGAGCCTGTTCCTCGCCGGCTTCGCCATCGGGCAGCTGTTCTGGGGCCCGCTTTCAGACCGCTACGGCCGCAAACCGGTTCTGCTGATCGGACTGACAATTTTCGCTATCAGCTGCCTGGGCATGCTGTGGGTTCGCGATGCTACGCTGATGCTGGTACTTCGCTTTATTCAGGCAATCGGCGTCTGCGCGGCGGCGGTCACCTGGCAGGCGATGGTTACGGACTATTATCCCGCCCAGCGCACTAACCGCATTTTCGCCACCATCATGCCGCTGGTTGGCTTATCGCCGGCCCTCGCACCCTTGCTCGGCAGCTGGCTGCTCGCGCATCTGGAATGGCAGGCCATCTTTGCCACTCTTTTCGCCATCACCCTGCTACTGATGGTGCCCGCCCTGCGTCTGAAGCCGGTCATCAAGCCGACGGGAGGCAGCGAGAAAAAACTGACGTTTATGACGCTGCTGCGCTCGCGCGAATACAGCGGAAACGTACTGATTTACGCCGCCTGCTCCGCCAGCTTTTTTGCCTGGCTGACCGGGTCACCGTTTATTCTGCATGACATGGGCTATAGCCCGACCGCTATTGGTTTAAGCTATGTTCCGCAGACGATCGCCTTTTTAGTCGGCGGCTACGGGTGCCGGGCAGCGCTGCAAAAATGGCAGGGTCAACAGCTGCTGCCGTGGCTGCTGGTTATTTTCGCCGTCAGCGTTGCCGCGACCTGGATGGTGGGGCTGGTTGAGAATGTGTCAATTATTGCGGTGATGGTTCCCTTCTGCGTAATGGCTATCGTCAACGGCGGGATTTATCCTATCGTTGTCGCCCAGGCGTTGAAGCCGTTCCCACAGGCAACAGGTCGCGCCGCAGCGCTGCAAAATACCCTGCAGCTGGGACTGTGCTTCCTGACCAGCCTACTGGTCTCTGCGTTAATTGCCACGCCGCTGCTGACGACCACCAGCGTCATGCTGGTCTCCATCGTACTGGCCGGGATAGGCTATTTGATGCAGCGGCAGGCTACTTGCCTGACGGCCGAATCGTCGCACGCATAAATGCGTTTCAGTGATGTTACGGCCCAGTAATTAGCCTGCTAATATATTTTTATTGAAAGGCCGTTATCAGCGGCCTATACTGGATCCTGCTTCACATAAATAGAAATTTTTTTGATTTTAACGGGGGCAGGATGCATCCCGTTTCACCATGGAAGGCCTTTCGGCAAGGGTTATCACCCTTCCTCTGTTCTACGTCGGATAGCTGCTTCACGGATATTCCGTGAGATTTCTCACAAAGCCAAAAAAGCGTCTACGCTGTTTTAAGGTTCTGATCACTTGGGCGTGATGGAGAAGCTATGAGTTCATCGTGTATAGAAGAAGTCAGTGTACCAAACGACGACTGGTACCGAATTACTGCCGAGTTACTCGGCCGTGCGGGCATTGAAATCAATGGTCCTGCCCCCTCCGATATCCGGATTAAAAACCCGCTCTTTTTTAAGCGCGTTCTCCAGGAAGGGTCGCTAGGGTTAGGCGAAAGTTATATGGACGGCTGGTGGGATTGCGAACGGCTGGATATATTCTTCCACAAAGTGTTACGTGCCGGTCTGGAAAGTCAGCTCCCGCATCATCTCAAAGATACATTACGTATCGCGGGCGCTCGCCTGTTCAATCTACAAAGTAAAAAACGCGCCTGGATTGTCGGCAAAGAACACTACGACCTCGGCAACGACCTTTTCAACCGCATGCTCGATCCCTATATGCAATATTCCTGCGCGTACTGGAAAGATGCGCAATCTCTGGAACAGGCACAGCAGGCAAAATTAGATCTTATTTGCCGCAAACTGCAGCTGGAGCCAGGGATGCGGGTGCTGGATATTGGCTGCGGCTGGGGTGGTCTGGCTTATTACATGGCCAAAAATTATCACGTCAGCGTGGTTGGCGTCACCATTTCTGCTGAACAGCAAAAAATGGCCCAACAGCGCTGTGAAGGATTAGATGTCACTATCTTGCTGCAGGACTACCGCGACTTACAGGACAGTTTTGACCGCATTGTTTCCGTCGGGATGTTCGAACACGTGGGGCCTAAAAATTACGCCACTTATTTTAAGGTGGTTGATCGCAATCTGAAAGCCGACGGCCGTTTCTTATTACACACCATTGGTTCCAAAGTTTCAGACCACAGCGTTGACCCGTGGATCAATAAATATATTTTCCCCAACGGTTGCCTGCCTTCGGTACTTCAGATTGCGCAAGCCAGCGAATCCCATTTTGTGATGGAAGACTGGCACAATATCGGCGCCGATTACGATACCACGCTGATGGCCTGGTACGAGCGTTTTCAGGCCAGCTGGCCCGACATTGCCGACAACTATTCGGAACGTTTTAAACGCATGTTTAGTTATTATCTGAATGCCTGCGCGGGGGCTTTTCGCGCGCGCGATATTCAGCTCTGGCAGGTTGTCTTTTCTCGCGGTGTTGAGAACGGTCTTCGCGTCGCGCGTTAAAAAAATCCCCCGTTTAACGGGGGATGCTTATTTCAGGCTCCAGGATAAGTGATTTGGCATCAGCGCCGAATCACTCATCGGCCGATTGCTGTGCCGCTGCTTTCGCCGCCAGCACGCGTTCTACGGTATCCACCACCGCCTGCGTTTGCGGATCGATTTCGATATTGACCCGATCGCCCAGTTTTTTTACCCCCAGCGTGGTGCGCTGCAGCGTTTCAGGAATCAAATGCACGCAAAAACGGGTTGGCGTCACCTCGCCGACCGTCAGGCTGATCCCGTCAATACCGATAAACCCTTTATAGAGGATATATTTCATCAGCGTCGGGTCCTGAACCTTAAACCAGATCTGGCGGTTATTTTCCGAGGTCAGTATTTTGACGATGTCTGCCGTGGTCATAATATGACCGGACATCAGATGGCCGCCGATCTCATCGCTGAATTTCGCCGCACGTTCTACGTTCACCACATCTCCCACCTGCACGGCGCCGAGATTGGTAATGCGCAGCGTCTCCTTCATCAGATCAAAACTGATGCGCGGGCCGTCAATTTCGGTGACTGTCAGGCAACAGCCATTATGTGCCACCGATGCCCCGGTCTCGAGGCCGGCGAGCATATGCTCTGGCAGCTCCACCACGTGGGTGCGAAAATTGGGTTTTTCATCGATGGACACCACTTTAGCGGTCCCCTGCACAATGCCAGTAAACATGCTTTGCTCCTGTAGACTTTCGTGACGGTATCATTACCGTTATACCTGCCAGGAACAATACCAGCTGGGAAAACAGGTTGCCAGCGCGCATCGTGCCCTACCATTTTTTCACTGGCTTAATGGCGCATCCTCGCTACAATAGACTGGAAACCCCCTCTGCTCTTTCTTCTTGCTGCCATTTACGGCGGCTTTTTTAGTCTCAAAATAACAACAATATAAAGGTGTTCACGTGCAGAAGTATTTTATTGAAGCGCGTCAGTTATTAGCACTGGCCATTCCTGTGATCCTCGCACAGGTCGCCCAGACTTCTATGGGCTTTGTCGATACCGTGATGGCGGGTGGCTACAGCGCCACCGATATGGCGGCCGTCGCGATTGGGACCTCCATCTGGCTGCCCGCCATTCTCTTCGGCCACGGCCTGCTGCTGGCGCTGACGCCGGTTGTCGCGCAGCTGAACGGATCCGGTCGTCGCGACCGCATTGCTCATCAAGTCCGTCAGGGATTCTGGCTGGCAGGGTTCGTCTCGCTGCTGGTAATGATCGTGCTGTGGAACGCAGGCTACATTATCAGCTCGATGCACAATATCGACCCGGCTCTTGCCGAGATCGCCGTCGGCTACCTGCGTGCGCTCCTGTGGGGCACCCCAGGCTACCTCTTTTTCCAGGTCGCGCGTAACCAGTGCGAGGGGCTGGCCAAAACCAAACCAGGCATGGTGATGGGATTTATCGGCCTGCTGGTCAACATTCCCGTTAACTACATCTTTATCTACGGCCATTTTGGTGCGCCGGAACTGGGTGGTATCGGCTGCGGCGTGGCGACGGCATCCGTGTATTGGGTGATGTTTGTGTGCATGATCTCCTGGGTGCGTCGCGCCCGCTCTATGCGCGATATCCGCAGCGATGAAGGCTTTGGCAAACCGGACTTCAGCGTGCTTAAACGTCTGGTTCAGCTGGGCCTGCCGATAGCGCTGGCGCTCTTTTTCGAAGTGACCCTGTTTGCGGTCGTTGCGCTGCTGGTGTCCCCACTGGGGATTGTGGACGTCGCCGGCCATCAGATAGCCCTGAACTTCAGCTCGCTGATGTTCGTTTTGCCATTATCGCTGGCGGCGGCGGTGACTATCCGCGTCGGCTTCCGTCTTGGGCAAGGTTCCACGCTGGATGCCCAGGTCTCTGCCAGAACCGGTGTCGGCGTGGGCGTCTGCATGGCCGTAATAACGGCGATTTTCACCATCCTGATGCGCAAGCAGATTGCACTTCTCTATAACGACAACCCGGAAGTGGTGCTGTTGGCCTCCCAGCTGATGCTGCTGGCCGCGGTGTATCAGATTTCCGACTCCGTACAGGTCATTGGCAGCGGGATTCTGCGTGGTTATAAAGATACCCGGTCGATCTTCTTTATTACCTTCACCGCATACTGGGTGCTAGGGCTGCCAAGCGGCTACCTGCTGGCCTTAACGGATACGATCGTCCCACGCATGGGACCCGCGGGTTTCTGGTGCGGGTTTATTATCGGGCTCACCTCGGCGGCGGTACTGATGATGCTGCGAATGCGTTTCCTGCAGCGCCAGCCGTCTAACGTGATTTTGCAACGCGCGGCGCGCTAACGCGTAGCGGCACCCTGTTTACGGGGTGCCGCTCCTCATGCTCGCAGGGGCTCAGCGCGGGCCCAGTGCGGTTCTTAAGGCATCAACAAAACATTTTATTTTTGTCGTCCGCCGACGTCCGGCCGGCACGAGAATATGCATGGGCCGCGAAGGCCCGGAAAAATCCGCCAAAACCTGTACCAGGCTCCCGCGTTCAACTTCCGTTCTCAGCACATCTTCCGGCCCCAGAGTAATACCGTGCCCCGCGATGGCGGCGTTCATCAGCGCCTTCCAGTCATTCGCACGAAACCGCCCGCTCGGTTTGATCTCGATGACCACACCCTCTTTCTCAAATTGCCAGCGGCAAGCGCTGCCCGCCGACCAGTGACCATAGACCAGGCATGCATGATGCTGAAGGTCGGTCGGCATATGCGGTTCGCCGTGTTGCAACAGATAAGCGGGTGACGCACAGGCAATCAGGCGGTAAGGAAGCAGCGGCCACGCGACCATCGAGCTATCGGCCAACTCGCCGATGCGAATAATGACCTCAAACTCCTCCTCGATCGGGTCGACAATGCGGTCACTCAGCGTCAGCTCAACCTGGACGTCAGGAAAACGGGCAAGATAGTCGGTGATAAACGTGGAGAGCGCGTGTGATCCAAAAGTGACCGGCGCATTCACCCTGATGATGCCTGAAGGGGTCGCTTTCATCTCCTGTGCCACCGCATCCGCCTCGGCAACGTCAGCCAAAACCACGCGGCAGCGTTCATAGTAGCTACGGCCAATATCGGTGAGCGTCTGTCTGCGCGTCGTTCGGGCGATTAGTGAGGTGCCCAGGTGGGCCTCAAGCGCGGCTACGTGTCGGGCAACCATCTGCGGCGAGAGTCGTAACTGCCCGGCTGCCGCGGCAAACGAGCCCGTTTCCGCAGCCTTAACGAAAACTTTGATGCAGGTTAGCTGATCCATGATTCATTCATTTGAGTTGTTTATCATTCAACTATCCTACGATTTATCTTCTGCCAGGAGGGAATTAAATTGACTATCTCAACGTTCTCACCTCAGGAGTGGAAAATGAAGATTGGAATTATTGGTGCCGGATTCGTAGGCAGGTCAATCGCGAAGCTTGCGCTTCAGGCCGGCCATGATGTCATGCTGAGTAACTCCCGGGGACCACAGACGCTTTTCAGCCTGGGTCCAATGATTGGCTGTCGTATCGGCAGCGCAAATGACGCGGCCGAATTTGGCGAAGTGGTGGTGATTGCCGTGCCGCTCAGCGCCGTTCATGCGCTGCCGGTCGCCGGGATAAAAGATAAGCATGTTATTGATGCGGTGAATTACTATCCCGAGCGCGACGGAATAATTGCGGCCCTTGAGTCCGGAGAAACGACGACCAGCGAATTACTGGCCCAAATTCTGCCGGCCACCAGAGTGACCAAAGCGTTTAACGCCATTCCAATGACCCAACTGGAAAGTGATGGCCTGCCGGCAGGCACGGAAAATCGTCGCGCGCTGCCGCTGGCAGGCGACAGCGATGAGGGAAAAGCGATAGCCGCTGCGTTGTACGAGGCGTTTGGCTTTGACGTTGTTGACGCCGGGCCATTGTCCGAAGGATGGCGTTTTGAGCGCGGCCAGCCCGCCTATTGCGTACGTATGCCACGCCAGACGTTGCTCACAACGTTGGCCAGCACGCTGCGCACCTGAAGTGCCCCCCCCCTCCGCTAACGTTTTCCCGTTAGCGGAGCCTCCCTGACGTCCTCACATCGCACTCTTTGTACATTCCGTTACTCGCCGATACCAAACACTCACTGAAGCGGGGAAAAGAAAAACTTATAGTGATTTCAACAGCCCCGCAGTGGGGTTCACTGAAGAAACAATTTCGAGGATATCAGAATGAAAAAAGTATTAGCTCTGGTCGTTGCCGCTGCTATGGGTCTGTCTTCCGCTGCTTTCGCTGCTGATGCAGTAAGCACCACTCAGGCTCCGGCTGCTGCAACTCACAGCACCACTGCCAAGACCACTCATCACAAAAAACACCATAAAGCTGCCGCAAAACCAGCTGCAGAGCAGAAAGCTCAGGCCGCTAAAAAACACCACAAAGCCGCTGCCAAACCAGCCGCTGAACAGAAAGCCCAGGCCGCTAAAAAGCACCACAAAGCCGCTGCCAAACCAGCCGCTGCGCAGAAAGCCCAGGCCGCTAAAAAACACCACAAAACCGCAACCAAACCGGTAGCTCAGAAAGCCCAGGCTGCGAAAAAACACCACAAAGCTGCCACTAAACCAGTAGCGCAGAAAGCCCAGGCCGCTAAAAAACACCACAAAGCTGCCGCTAAACCAGTAGCGCAGAAAGCTCAGGCTGCTAAAAAACATCACAAAACCACTAAACATCAGGCTGCTAAACCTGCTGCACAGCCGGCTGCTTAATTCTTCCGGTAGTTCTGGTTAATCATGAATCGGCGCTGCTTCAGCGCCGATTTTCTTTCAGGAGGCCACTATGCTGCAGCGTTATCGTTTTGAGCTCATTCTGATCCTGTTAGTCCTCTGCGCGCTTTATACCCTTCGCCTTATTTTTAAATAGCCGCGGCTTCCCGTCTAACCCCGACGACATCGTTGACTCAGGTTTTTGAGACATAACTCATCTGGTCATCCTTTTATCCAGCGGCTTTACCGAACCTTTCTTCGCGCCGCGTCAACACCCGCATCGCCGAGCGACAACCACAACTGGATAACAAATATCCTTTATCATCAGTAAAATATAAGCAATATGCATAAAACTTCCGCAATCGCGTGAGATCTGAAAGAAAAGTGACGTTTGCCTCTTGCCACAACCCCATCCTGTCGCTAATATGCGTCCCCGTTGTCACCACAACATTGCGTTCATAGCTCAGTTGGTTAGAGCACCACCTTGACATGGTGGGGGTCGTTGGTTCGAGTCCAATTGAACGCACCATAATGCGTTTATAGCTCAGTTGGTTAGAGCACCACCTTGACATGGTGGGGGTCGTTGGTTCGAGTCCAATTAAACGCACCATAATGCGTCCGTAGCTCAGTTGGTTAGAGCACCACCTTGACATGGTGGGGGTCGGTGGTTCGAGTCCACTCGGACGCACCATTCTTTATTCGCAGACATCGTCTGTTGTCTACTGAAAGGTGTGTTTTCGCACACTCTCTTTTTTCCCGCTGTCTGATATTTTCTCTGCACGCCCCGCTCTGGCGCATTATTCATTTCAGTCTCCTGTACTCCCCCCTACGTATACTTTCAGCTTCGCGCTATCGCCCCCGCGTGATACACCGCAAAACAAAGCCATCCCCCCGTTTGCCGGTTCGCATTCCCCCCTCCACTGGGCTATACCTTAGGCATCTTTATTCCTGGAGGAGCGATGCGGATGAGCAAAAAAATTCTGATGTTGGTCGGAGACTACGCCGAAGATTACGAAACCATGGTGCCGTTTCAGGCATTGCAGATGATTGGTCATCAGGTTGACGCGGTCTGTCCCGATAAGTCTAAAGGCGACTACATCATGACGGCGATCCATGACTTTGACGGTGCCCAGACCTACAGCGAGAAGCCCGGTCACCGCTTTACCCTCAACGCCGATTTTGCGGCGGTAAAAGAGGCCGATTACGACGCCCTGCTGATCCCCGGCGGGCGAGCCCCTGAGTACCTGCGCCTGAATGACGATGTCATTAAGCTGGTCCAGGCGTTCGACGCTGCGCGCAAACCAATTGCCGCCGTCTGCCACGGCCCACAGCTTCTGGCCGCCGCCGGGGTGCTAAAGGGCCGTACCTGTAGCGCCTATCCGGCCTGTGCGCCGGAAGTACGGCTTAGCGGCGGACACTATGCTGATATCGCCATCGATCAGGCACACGTCGACGGCAATCTGGTTACCGCCCCGGCCTGGCCCGCCCATCCGCAATGGCTGGCCAAATTTGCCGAAGTACTGCAAAAATAACCGTTGTTTCCGCTGCGGGTCGCGCGAGAAAACGGATCGTCCCGGATACGGTCCGTTTGCCTCCCGACCGACGGACAAGGTTGCTAAAAGCGCCATGACCACAGGTGATATTGCATGAGAAAAATTGCTATCGTCGGCGCAGGTCCCACCGGGATTTATACCCTGTACTGGCTGTTAAAGTTAAAGGCCCCTTTTGCCGCCACCCTTTATGAACAGGCCGATCGGGCCGGTGTCGGCATGCCGTACAGTCACGAAGAAAACTCGCGCATGATGCTGGCAAACATCGCCAGTATTGAAATCCCGCCGCTGCTTTCAACCTACATCGACTGGCTCAACGAGCAGAGCGAAGCGCATCTCGCCCGCTACGGTGTCCGCCGCGATTCACTTCATGTTCGCCAGTTTCTTCCGCGTCTGCTGCTCGGCGAATATTTCCGCGATCAGTTTCTTGGGTTGCTGACGCTGGCGCAAACCCAGGGCGTACAGGTCACCCTTCGCGAGTCATGTGAAGTCACCGACCTGCAGGCCTGCGCCGACGGTGTCAGACTTTGGGCTCAAGGCGAAGCGGTAGCAGAACGCGTTGACCTGGCAGTCATCGCCACCGGCCACGTCTGGCCCGCAGAAGAGAAGTCAACGCGTAGCTACTTCCCCAGCCCCTGGTCCGGCCTGATGGACGCCTGTATCCCGGCGTGCACGGTTGGCGTCATGGGCACCTCGCTAAGCGGGCTTGATGCCTCGATGGCCGTAGTGGCTCAGCATGGTCATTTTGTCGAATCCGCCGATCAACCGCTGCGATTCCGGCTCAATGCGGATAGCGCAGCGCTTAAGGTGGTGCTGATGTCGCGCTCCGGTATCTTACCGGAGGCAGATTTCTACTGCCCGATCCCTTATGAGCCGCTCTCTGTCTTCACCCAACAGGCGCTGGAAACGGCTATTGCCGCCGGTCAGACTGGCTTACTCGACCGTATATTCAGGCTGATTATCGCGGAAATCGACAATGCCGATCCGCGCTGGAGCGCCAGCATCGCTCTGCCAACGCTGAATGCCGATAGCTTCAGCGACGCGTGGTTCCGCGTACGCCGTGAACACGATCCGTTCCACTGGGCTCAGGCCAATCTTGAGGAAGTCGAGCGCAACAAACGCCGGAAATACACGGTCCCGTGGCGGTATGCCATTCTTCGGCTACATGAGGCGGTCCAGGACGTTGTCCCACATCTGGATGAACAGGATAGTCAGCGGTTTAAAACTGGCCTCGCCCGCGTTTTTATCGATAATTACGCCGCAATCCCTTCTGAATCTATTCGCCGCCTGCTGGCGCTGCGCGAGGCTGGCCTCATCGATATCCTCGCACTTGGCGAGGATTATCAGAAGGTTATCAAAGAGGATAAAACGGTGATAACCACCCCGGAAGCATCGCATACCTTCGATCTGTTTATCGATGCCAGGGGGCAAAAAGCGTTAAAAACGAAAGACCTGCCCTTCCCGACCTTACGCGAGCAGCTCCAGGCGACCGGAGAGGATATCCCTGAGGTGGGCGATGACTACACCTTGCAGGAGCCGGCAGCGGCACGGGGTCGCGTCGCCTTTGCAGCCCTGCCGTGGCTACTGCATGACCGACCCTTCGTCCAGGGAATTACCGCCAGCGCCGAAATGGGGGAAGCCATAGCCCGGGCGATTGTTCAACCATCACGCCGACGCCGTTTGCTGCATCCAGGCCTGTAGTTCATCGATACGGCGTATCGACGCACTTACCGAGGTTACGGTAGCGCCAGGATCGCCAGCCGGGCGCAGTACGCTAAAGTAAGATGGGATAAATGATTTTTGCGAAAGCGAAGAGAAACGGATGACTCACAGGGCGTCCGTGCCCTGAGACGAGGCTTTATTCGAAGTAGACGGCCGGGTTGTCGGACAGCGACACGAAGGTTTTCGTGTTTTTATCCAGCGCGCCAATCTCTCCGCTTTCGATATCATAAACCCAGCCATGCAGGCGCAGCGCCTTATCACGCAGACCGACGGCCACCGACGGGTGAGTTTTAATATTGTTCAGCTGGGCGATGACGTTTTCCCGCACCATCGCATTCACTTTATCAATCTCACTGTTCCAGGTCCCCTTTTCAACCACCGCTTTTGCCGCGTCTGCATAGTGCAGCCAGTGCGCCACCGCCGGCATAGGATCCAGACACTGACAGGTTGCAACGGCGGTCATTGCGCCACAGTTGGAGTGGCCGCAGATAACAATATCGGTAACGCCCAGGGCAACAACGGCGTACTCAATCGTGGCTGACACCCCGCCAGGCTCAGGCCCGAACGAGGGGACGATATTCCCGGCGTTACGAATGACAAAGAGCTGTCCAGGTTCCTGCTGGGTGACCAGCTCCGGTACCAGACGGCTGTCTGAACAGGAGATGAAAAGCGCTTTGGGATTCTGGCTGGAAGCCAGGCTGCGGAAGAGTTCTTTACGCTGCGGGAAGATCTCTTTCTGGAAGTTGAGGAACCCCTCAATGATATGTTGCATAGCAGTGTCTCTTTTCTCGGTATAAATTACGGTATGACAAAGATCACAGTTTGTCAGTGTATCACCGACGCGGAGAATAGGAATCGTTATTCAAATGGAATCTCTATGTAACAACCTGGATCGTTCACCGGAGCAATGGCAAAAAGAAACAGGCATCGGATAGCCCCGCTATTCCGGCGGGGTAATCCGTCTCCCAGTGGACATCAGACGGTATAAATCCGGATATCATGTTCGCGGAAAGTGGCGCTGTACTCCCGGCTGATATTCTCTTCCACCACCAGCACATCGATATCTCCGCTTTGCGCCACCACAAAACGGGCCACCGCCGGAATTTTATCCGAGGTCAGACCAACGATAATTTCACTGCACTGCTTAATCACCGCTTTTTTGAATTCGCAATCGGCATAGTCAAACCCCGTCAGGCCGGATTCCGGCGCCATCGCACAACCGCCGATAAACCCCTGGTCAAACAGCACGCCCTGCAGCTGGGCCACCGCCGAGCTTCCCACGCAGCCGCCCGATGCTCGCTGGACCTGCCCGCCGAGCATCACGACATCAAAAAGCGGTTTTTTGAGCAGCACCGCGGCGATTTCCGGCGAGTTGGTCACCACCGTCAGCGCCAGCTCGGCGGGTAACGCCTCGGCCATTGCCAGGTTCGTAGTGCCGGTATCAATAAAAATACAGCCGCCGGGTTTTACCAGCCTTGCGCATTTCTGCGCGATCCTGAGTTTTGTTGCCGTATTTTTGTCTTTCCTCTCGCTGTAATCTCCCGCCTCAGGCAGGTTCATTACCGCACCGCCGTACACCTTTTTACAGAATCCGTCTTTGCTGAGCTCATGCAGATCGCGGCGAATCGTATGCTCAGAGACGTTTAAGCGGGCGGCCAGTTCAGTACAGACGACCCGGCCATTCTCCTGAAGGAGCTGACAAATAAGCGCTTGTCGTTGCTGAGGGAAAGCTGCATAATCGAGCACATTAACTCCTGTAATTATCTTAATCGAGCGACAAGGAGCATGATCATGCATCCGCCAGGCGCTGTCAACCTACCCTGTAAAGAGGTTTAAAATGAAAATTGCCCATATCGCGTTATGGACCCGCCAGCTTGAGCAGCAGGCCCGCTTCTGGACCGCTTTCTTCGAGGGCCAGATTAACGAAAAATATTGCAGCCAGACCAATCCCGGTTTTGAGTCCTACTTTGTGAAAATCGGCGAGGATATTGCTATCGAGCTCATGAGCAAACCAGGGTTGCAGGCAAGTACGCCGGATAATAACCAGACCGGCTGGGTTCATCTGGCTATCTCGGTTGGCGGCGCGCAGCAGGTAGATACGCTGGCGAAGCGGGCGCAGGCGCAGGGGATTCTGGTTTCCCCACCGCGCACAACCGGCGACGGCTATTATGAAGCGGTCATCAAAGACCCGGATGGAAACCTGATTGAAATCGTTGCATAGTCATCTCTGCAACCCATACCGATCAGGAGCGCGCAGTGCCCACCTACCACGTTATCGATAAAGACACCTGGCATCGTCGAGATCATTTTGATTTTTACCGTACCTTTGCCAGCCCCAGCTTTAATCTCTGTGTACCGGTGGAAGCACAGCGCCTGTACGAATGTGCAAAGGATAACCAGGTCTCCTTTTTCCAGCTGGCGCTCTACGCGCTGCTGCGGGCAGCCAATGCGGTGCCGCAGCTAAAACAGCGCGTTCGCGGCGACGATATTATTGAGTACGATGATATTGCGGTAATGACTCCCGTCATGACCGTCCAGGAGGGATTTCGCCAGGTATGGTGCGACAACGCCGCCGACTTTACCGCCTTTAGCCGGGCGGCGACGCCCAAAATTGAAGCGGCAAAAACCACCGACCCGGCGCCGCTGATTGTCGATGGCGAGCACTTTTTCTGCGCCAGCTGTCTGCCGTGGGTCCACTTTAGCGCCATCACCCATGCCGAGTATTATGCGGGTGCGGCGGTACCCGCCCTCACATGGGGCCAGTTGAAAAACGGCGTCATTCCGGTCGCGGGAAAATTCAACCACACCTTTGTTGATGGCCTGCATGCCAGCCGCTTTTTCGCGCAGGTGGAGGCAGGGTTCGCCAGGCCGGAGGCGCTATGGCAGCCGCTTGCCTGAACCCTGCGGTAAGCGAAAACCCGTTGATGCTAACACTCATCGATAGGGCTGATTACAGCCCTATCGGTTGATAGCCTTGCCACTCGGGTTTCGCCGCCGAGCCTCCGGCGTTGGGCGTCAGATGTAAATACCAGTCGCCCACTTTTTCCAGCAGCAGACAATCATCCACGGCCTGCAAATTGTCTTTATGCTGCTGCCAGGCGCCGCAAAGTAGCGTCTTCAGCGCCTTCTCCTTCGCTTCCCGCGCGTCATGCGCCACGAACAGATCGAACTCATGCAGTTCCGCCAGCGTATCCGGGCGATAGCCACCGGCGTTGACAAAGAACAGCTTTTCCCTGCCGCGGGCAGGTGTTTTGGCTAAGGTCACATCGTAACCATCGGCCCAGCTAATCCTGCTATAGCCGTCAATATGGATTTTATCCGCATCGCCAAACCAGGCCTCGCGCAGCGCAGGCCAGGCCTGTTCCGGGGTTTGCGCCACCACAAACTGAATGTCATGGACTTCAATATTCGATTTCCCCGCATTGCCGCCGACATAAAACATGAACAGATGCATTTCCGATCCTCTGGTTGTCATTTTCGCTATATATCAGACTACATAACGTTATATTCAGCAAGCCTGCCCATCGAAGGCTGTTGGAAATGCAACAGCCCGTTTTCACCTCAGTTGCGTTCGCAGCAGTACGGCCCGCAAACCAAAACGTAATACATTGATTTAAAAGACTTAAAAATCCATAACGATTTGGCACATCCTTTGCTCCCCATATATAACACATTGGAATTATAGATTATTTAGTTATCTATTTTTTGCATATAGCCGTTTAGTTAACCACGAGAAATCCGTATGTCAGAGAGCAAACCACCCATCAGCTACACCCGCAATGCGCCGGATGCACACCTCATCCGCAGCGATGAAGAGGCCCTCACCATTGCCCATGAGATTGCCCTGCTGTTGCAGCCGGGTGCCGCAGAGCGCGACCGCCGCGGCACGGTACCGCCGGACATCGTCGATACATTTTCCAATAGCGGCCTGTGGGGCATCACGGTACCACGCCAGTGGGGAGGTGCCGAGGTCTCAGCCGCGACTCTGGCCCAGGTCATTGCCATCATCTCCGCCGCCGACCCGTCGCTTGGGCAAATTCCGCAAAACCATTACTGCCTGCTTGAGGATGTTCGCCTGCAGGGCAGCGCAGAGCAACAGGCCTTCTTTTTTAGTCTGGTACTGCAAGGATATCGCTTCGCCAATGCCCTCTCCGAAACCGGAGGAAAAACGGTGCTCGATATTCGTACCCGCCTGGAAGCCCGTGGTGATGGTTTGTTCATTAACGGGCGAAAAGGCTATTGCACCGGCTCGCTGTACGCCCACTGGATAGGCATTCTCGCGCTGGATGCTGACGATAACGCGCAGCTGGCCTTTGTGCCACGTAACAGCGCTGGCCTGACGGTGGCCGACGACTGGGACTGCCTGGGTCAGCGAAATACCGCCAGCGGCACGGTACTGGCGGAGAACCTGGCGGTGGAGCCGTTCCATCTCTTCCCGACGTGGAAATCCTATGCCACGCCGACGCTGGCCGGCCCCTTCGCCCAGCTCACCACCGCCGCCATTGATGCCGGAATTGCCCGGGCGGCCCTCAACGATACGGTCGCGTTCGTCACTCAGTTCGCCCGCCCGTGGATTGATGCCGGCGTCGAGCAGGCCGGTGAAGATCCGCTCACCATCTACCATATCGGGCAGATTGATAGCCGCCTGGCCGCCGCCGAGGCGCTGCTGGAGCGAGCGGGGAAGGTACTGGACCGGTTCAAACATGATCTCAGTGAAGAGCATGTCGCGCAGGCCTCCATCGCCGTCGCCCGGGCCAAGGTGTTCACCACCGAAGTCGCGCTTGATGCTGCCAGCCGCCTGTTTGAACTCGGGGGCACCCGCGCGACAAGCAACCGCCACAACTTCGATCGCCACTGGCGTAATGCGCGGGTTCACACTCTGCACGACCCGGTACGCTGGAAATACCAGCTGCTCGGCAACTGGGTCTTAAACGGCATTCGCCCCCAGCGTCACGACTGGAACTAAGGTGGCTCCCGTGCTGGAATTTTTTGCCGATATCGACTGGAACGACGTCGCGCTGGCGGGCATCGATACCGTCACGATGCTGGGCTGGTCGCTGGGCTTTACCGTCCTGGCGGGCCTGCCGCTGGGGATAGTCCTCTGCCTCACCGGCCAGCCTCGACTGCTGCACGCCCCGCGGCTGTACCGTCTGCTGTCGTTTTGCGTCAACGTCCTGCGATCGCTGCCGTTCATTATTTTGCTGATCGTTATGATCCCGGTCACTACCTTCATCACCGGCACCTCACTCGGCGTGCAGGGCACCATTCCACCGCTGGTGGCGGGCTGCGCGCCCTTCTTCGCCCGGCTGGTGGAAACCGCCCTGCGCGAGGTGGATCACGGCCTGGTCGAGGCCAGCTGGTCAATGGGCGGGAATACCGCACAGCTGATCTGGCACACGCTGCTACCCGAATCGCGCGCCGGGCTGGTTGCTGCCGTCACCGTGACCGCCATTTTGCTGGTGGACTACACCTCTATGGCAGGCGTAATCGGCGGTGGCGGGCTCGGGGATCTGGCGATTCGTTTTGGCTACCAGCGCTTTCAGACAGACGTGATGGTCGTCACCGTCCTGCTGCTGATTGCCCTGGTACAGGTTTTACAGATGAGCGGCGACCGCCTGGTGCGGTACATGAGCCGTAAATAATGACGACACCGCTGATATTCCAGGAACAGACCATGAAAAAGACACTGCAAATTAACCTTATCGCTGCCGGGCTGCTGGCCCTCTTCTCCGCCTCTGTCGCTGCCAACGAAACGCTCACCGTGGGTGCCACGCCGGTGCCGCACGCGGAAATTCTTGAGTTCGTGAAGCCGGCGCTGGCTAAACAGGGCGTGGATTTGAAAATCAAAGTCTTTAATGACTTTATTCAGCCCAATCAACAGCTGGCGGAGAAAAATCTCGACGCCAATTACTATCAGTACCGCCCGTTCCTCGACAACTACAACCAGACCCGACATACCCATCTGGTCCCGGTGGTGGGCGTTCATATAGAACCTTTCGGCGCCTATTCCAGCAAATACCATGACATCAAAGCGATCCCGGATGGCGCCACCATTGCGGTACCGAATGACCCGGTTAACACCGGTCGGGCGCTGGTTATGTTAAGCGATGCCGGCCTGCTGACCCTGAAAAACCCGAAAGACCCGCAGTCGGCGACCCGGGATATCATCGCCAACCCGCACCATTTTAAGATCCGCGAGCTGGAAGGCGCCATGCTGGCGCGGGCGGTGAATCAGGTCGATCTGGCGTTTATTTTCGCCAACTATGCGCTGGAAGCCGGGATTGATACCGATAAGGCGCTGCTGGTGGAAAAAGGCAGCGATCTGTACGTCGAATATCTGGTGGCCCGTCCCGATAATCTCAATGACCCGGGGATCCAGAAACTGGCGAAAGCGCTGCACTCCGACGCGGTGCGCAACTTTATCCTGACCCGCTACAAGGGCAAAATCGTCCCGGGCTTTTGATACCCGGATCGTACCCGGCAGCGCTGATGCTGCCGGTCTACCAGGCTGACGGAGCACATTGTCGTGACGCACAACTCCCCTACCGTACCGCATATTCAGTTAACCGGGATAGGTAAAGCCTATCCCAACGGCGTTCAGGCACTACAGGATATCAACCTGACGCTCTATCAGGGCGAAATCTTCGGCATTATCGGACGCAGCGGGGCCGGGAAATCAACGCTGCTGCGGCTGTTTAATCGCCTGGAGAGCGCCGACAGCGGCGATATCATTATTCACGGCGAACAGACTCTGGACTATTCACGTAGCCAGCTGCGCGACCTGCGCCGCCGGGTGGCAATGATCTTTCAGCACTTCAACCTGATGTCGACTAAAACAGTGTCGCAAAACGTCGAGCTTCCGCTCAAAATGGCCGGCATCCCGCGGGCGGAGCGGCTGCGTCGGGTTGATGAGATGCTGGAACTGGTGGGCCTGAGCGCGCTGCGCGATAGCTGGCCGGCAAAGCTCTCCGGTGGGCAAAAGCAGCGCACCGGGATCGCCCGAGCGCTGGTGACTCAACCGGAAATCCTGCTTTGCGACGAAGCAACCTCCGCACTCGACCCGGAAAATACCTTCTCCGTTCTCAAACTGCTGAAAGAGATTAACCAGCGTCTGGGCCTGACGATTATCCTCATTACCCATGAAATGGAGGTGATTCGCACGCTATGTGACCGGGTAGCGGTGCTCGAACGCGGGAGAATTATCGAGCAGGGCGAGGTGTGGCGGGTGTTTGGTAACCCGCAGCATGAAGTCACCCGCAGCATGACCCGTACGCTGCATCAAGCGAGGCCCGGCGAAAGTGCGCCCCACGCCGCCGGTTCGCAGCTGGTCACTCTGCACTTTGACGGCAGCAGCGGTGGCGAACCAGATCTGCACCAGATTGCCGCTTTGCTGGGCGCCGGAGCCAGTCTGCTGTACGGCAACTGTGAGCAGATCCAGGGACGCGTTATCGGTCAGTTGCGCATCCGCCTGCCCCAGCCGCTGAATGACGACGCGCTGCGCCAGCATGGCTGGGTCGCAGACCGCCTGACGCTGGGCACAGACTCAGCGGTAGAAAATACTCCTCCTTAATCAAAATCTGGCATTTTATTGCCAGATTATTGCTAATGCCGATTCGCTATAAAGCATATTTTTTCGTTGTTAGACAGGCTGCGGTGCGCCTCTTATCTTTCGTCATGAATTGTAAATTTCAGCGCAATCATTTGATGAGGGAGCACTTTTGTCCAGATTACTGCACGGATTAAAAACTAAACAGACCGGGTTTTCACTTGCTCTTGGAATCGCGTTAATCGGCGGCACGCTGGCATTTTCCACTGTTGCCCACGCGGATGAAATTTTGCCAGAAGGCGTCACCCCGGCCACCGACGCCGGCCAGATCCCGGCCGCCGCCAAACTGCGCAAGGACACCGTTGTCGCCGGTATTTCCGAGCCGCAGGGGATCTTTAACCCCTACTTCTTCGTTAACGGCTGGGATGAAAACGTCACTAACGTCATCTTTTCTCGCCTGATCGACTGGGACAGCCACGGCAACCTGGTCCCCGGTCTGGCAGAGAGCTGGCACATCAGCGCGGATAACAACGTGTATACCATCAAGCTACGTCCGAACCTGACCTTCAGCGACGGCTCGCCGCTCACCGCGCAGGATGTGGCCTTTACGCTGACCGTGCTGCTGGATCCGAAGTACGATGGCGACACCGATATTACCCTCGCCAACATTGCCGGTGGCGCCGAATATAAAGCCGGAAAAGCCGACAGCGTCAGCGGCCTGAAGGTCATCGACCCGCTTACCCTGCAGGTCACCACGACCCAGCCTGGCGCCACCACCCTCTCAAGGATCGGTGGCCCGGTGCTGTCGAAAGCCTGGTACGGCAAAGAGTATCAGCGTGGCAACCTCGACTATCTCCGTACCCTGCACGGGAAACCGCTGGGCAACGGTCCTTACGTCTATGACAAATATATTCCGGGTCAGGAGATTCGTTTCCACGCCAACAGCCACTTCTACCGTGGCACACCGCCAACCCCGCGCTTTATTTATCGCGTCACCAACCCGTCGACCAACTTCCAGCTATTCCAGACCGGCGAAACCGACTATGACGCATTTACGTCGCGCCCGGACGATATTGAACAGCTTAAAATGCTCGGTTTCGCCAATATCAACCTCTACGGCTCCAGCGATTACAGCCAGGTGGAATTTAACGTCCGTCGTCCGGCGCTGAAGGATGTCAAAGTTCGCCAGGCGCTGATTTACGGCCTCGACCGCCAGAAGCTGATCGATGTGGTGTATCAGGGTTATGGCAAAGTGGCGGTTGAACCTATCGCGCCGATCTCCTGGGCCTACAACCCGCAGGGGGTCAACCCTTATCACTACGATCCGGTGCAGGCCAAAAAACTGCTCGATGAGGCGGGCTGGAAACCGGGACCGGACGGCATCCGCGTGAAAGACGGTCAGCGTCTGGAACTCACCCTGCTGGTCAGCAAGAAGGTGCTCAACGATGCCCTAATCCCGATAGCCAAAGAGAACTGGCAGCAGATTGGCGTTGTGCTCAAACCACAGGTGGTCGACTTCAACGCCCTGATGGCCCAGCGTAAAGCGGGTAATTATGACCTGGCTTCCTTCAGCACCAGTACGCTCAACGATCCGCATGATGGCGTATGGGATTTCTACAGCACCGAAGCCAAAGAGTCGGGCTATAACAATCCGCAGGTCGATAAGCTGATTAACGAAGGCAACTCGGTACTTGACGTTGAGAAACGTAAGCCGATTTACCACCAGCTGTATCAGGTTCTGGCTGAAGACCCGCCGGTTATCCTCCTTGGTTACCGCCAAATTCTCTCGGCCAGCAGTGCCCGGGTGAGCGGTTTTAAACCGGATATTTATAACGGTCTGACCGGCAGCCTGCCGGATGTAAAAATCACCAGGTAACCATCCCGGCCGCCAGGGCATCCCGGCGGCTGATGTGAGAATGTCATGAGAAACTTCATCCTGAGACGGCTGCTGCAAACTCTGCCGATGCTGCTGCTGGCCTCATTTATCATTTTTATGCTGTTTGCCAAAACCCCCGGTGACTTTATCGATGGTAACATTACTCTCACCGCCGCTCGCGCCGCTGAACTCAAAGCCATCTATGGCCTCGATCAGCCGCTGTTGACCCGCTATCTGCACTGGCTCGGCCAGTTGCTGCAAGGCGACCTGGGGTTCTCGCTGCAATACCAGATCCCGGTTAGCCAGTTGCTAAACCAGTACATCTGGAACTCCTTCCTGCTGGCCAGCATTGCGCTGGTTTTCTACTGGGGTATCGGGCTGACGGTGGGTATCGTCTCCGCTATGAAGCCAAATTCGCTGTTTGACCACCTGGTGAGCGTGGCCGTCTTTGCCGCCATGTCCTTTCCGACCTTTTTCCTCTGCCTGCTGCTGATTAAGTGGTTTGCCGTCGATCTGCACTGGCTGCCGGTGGGTGGGATGACCAACACCGGCAGCGATGACAGCGGCTGGGACTATATCCTGCAGGTGGCTGCACATCTGGTGCTGCCGGTTCTGGCGCTGGTAATGCTTCAGGCAGGCAGCCTGACGCGCTACTTTCGCGCCAGTATGCTCGACGTGGTCAAAATGGATTTTATCCGCACCGCCCGCGCCAAAGGGCTGCGTGAACGGACGGTCATTTTCAAACACGCGCTACGCAATGCCCTCCTGCCCATTATCACTTTGCTTGGCTTTGAGCTGCCGGGGCTGTTCTCCGGCGCCATCATCACGGAAAAGGTCTTTAACTGGCCCGGAGCCGGGCATATTCATATCGACTCGCTGGCGGCCCGTGATTATCCGGTGCTGATGGGTTTTACCCTGTTTCTGGCGGTACTCACCATTCTGGGCAACCTCGTTGCCGACGTCCTTTACGCGTGGGCCGACCCGCGAATTCGGGTGAGATCATAATGTTTAGCTCTCTGTTTTCAACGCAACGCCGCCTGCGCAAGGCGGAGATCCCGGCACTCGCCCGGATTACCCCGTCGCCGTGGCACCAGGCATGGCGCTCGCTCAAAGGCAACCGGCTGGCCATGTTTTGCCTGCTGGTGCTGGCGCTGATGGCCGCCTGGTGCGTGCTGGGGCCGGTCTGGTCGCCGTGGAAAGATGATGCTACTGATGTGCTGATGATTAACAAACCACCTGGCGCTGAGCACTGGCTGGGAACCGATTTTCTCGGCCGCGATGTTTATACCCGTCTGCTGTTGGCCGGCCGCATCTCTTTGACGATCGGCCTGCTGACCATGCTGTTATCGGTGGCGCTGGGCTACCTGCTCGGCGCCGTCTCCGGTTATGCCGGAGGTCTGACCGATAAACTGATCATGCGTCTGGCAGACCTGGTGATGACCATTCCCGGCCTGCCGCTGCTGATTGTCGCCGGAGCGATGTTGTCCGAGCTCGATTTTTCTCCGGACGCCAGAATCTACATGGTCGTGGTGATGCTTAGCCTGCTGGAGTGGCCGAAGCTGGCGCGCCTGGTGCGCGGTCAGTGTCTGTCGTTGCGCGAGCGTGATTTTATGCTGGCAACCCAGGTGCTGGGGCTCTCCGCCCGCCGTCGTCTGTTTGGCCACCTGCTCCCCAATACCCTCCCGGTACTGGTGGTCATGGCTACGATGGCGGTGGCAAATGCCATTCTTAGCGAATCGGCCCTCAGCTATCTTGGGCTGGGCGTGGTCCCGCCCACGCCATCATGGGGCAATATGATGGACGCCGCCAACAGCCTGATCGACTTCCAGCGTCGCCCGTGGCTGTGGATGCCGCCGGGCATCGCCATTTTTATCACCGTGGTCGCCATTAACGTGCTGGGCGACGGCCTGCGCGATGCAATGGATCCAAAAATGAAACAGAGGCTGAAATGAGCGCCCCGTTAATCACCTTCCGACAACTCTCCGTCTCCTTTGCCGCCGAAAAGCAGCGCGTGCGGGCGGTACAGGAGGTGTCATTTGCCATTCATGCCGGGCAAACCGTCGGAGTGGTCGGCGAATCCGGCTGCGGTAAAAGCGTCACCGCAATGACCCTAATGGGACTGCTTCCGCCCCAGGCCGCACGCATTGATAGCGGAGAAATCCTCTTTGAGGGACAGGACCTGCTCCGTCTCAAAGCCCATAAAATGGCCGACCTGCGCGGCAACCAGCTGGCGATGATCTTTCAGGAACCCATGACCGCGCTGAACCCGGTGTTGACTCTCGGTGAGCAGCTCTGCGAGCCGCTCATTCGCCACCGGGGTGAATCACCGAAGGCCGCCTGGCATCATGCCACACGCTTAATCAGCGAAGTGGGGCTAGCTCGCGCCGACAGCCTGATGAGCAGCTACCCGCACCAGCTTTCCGGCGGCATGCTACAGCGCGTGATGATTGCCATGGCGCTGAGCTGCCAGCCGAAGCTACTGATCGCCGATGAGCCCACCACCGCGCTGGACGTGACCGTCCAGGCGCAAATCCTGCGCCTGCTGCGCGATCGGGCACAGGCCGACCGGATGGCCATGATGTTGATTACCCACGATCTCGGCGTGATTGCACAGATGGCGCAACAGGTGGTGGTGATGTACGCCGGACGGGTGGTCGAATACGGCGCTACCGGCGATATTTTACGCAACCCGCAGCACCCCTATACCCAGGGGCTGATCGCATCGCGTCCGGTTGCCGGCGAACGACGACAGCGCCTCTATTCGATTCCCGGGCAGGTTCCGGATTTGGCGGCGCTGCCGCCCGGCTGTGCCTTTGCCGAGCGCTGCGCGCGAGCCAGCACACGCTGTCGCCAGGGTATTCCCCCGCTGCTGGGAACCCCGCAGCAGGTCGCCTGCTTTCATACGATCCCAGCGGAGCCAATAGCATGAACAATGAATACGTCATTGAAGTCGACGGCTTAAAAAAATACTTTCCGCTGCACGACGGGCTGTTTGGCCAACAAACCGGGCAGCTGCGGGCGGTGGACGGCGTGAGCTTTCGCATTCGCCAGGGGACTATTTTCGGCCTGGTGGGCGAATCCGGGAGCGGGAAAACCACCGTGGGCCGTACTCTGCTGGGGCTGTATGAGAAGACCGCCGGCAGCGTTAAATACCGGGGTCGGGAGCTTTCCGCGCTCTCTTCGCAGGAGATGCAGGCGCTACGGCCCAAAATCCAGCTGGTCTTTCAGGACCCCTACAGTTCGCTTAACCCGAGAATTCGCATCGGGGAGGCGATCGGCGAAGCGATGCTGCAACATAAGCTGTGCAGCCGGGCGGAGCTGTATGACAAGGTGATTGCGGTGATGCAAATCTGCGGTCTGGCCCCGCAGCACTACACTCGCTTTCCGCATGAGTTTTCGGGCGGCCAGCGCCAGCGTATCGGTATTGCCCGCGCGCTGATCCTCAACCCGGACTTTATCATTGCCGACGAGCCGATCTCGGCGCTGGATGTCTCTATCCAGGCACAGATCATCAATCTGTTTTCCGACCTGCGCGACGAACTCGGCGTCACCTTCCTGTTCATTTCCCATGACCTCGGGGTGGTGGAGCATCTGTGTGATGACGTGGCGGTAATGTATCTCGGGCAGCTGGTGGAGACCGCCAGCCGCGATGCGCTGTTTGCCCAACCGCGGCACCCGTACACCCAGGCGCTGCTGGCTGCGGTACCCACGCTCGATCCGCTTGCTGAACCCGTCGCGGTGGTACAAGGCGAAATTGCCGATCCATCCAATCCGCCGCCCGGCTGTCGTTTCTCCTCGCGCTGCCCGCAGGCCAACGAGCGCTGTCGTCGCGAAATCCCCGCGCTGCGCGAGATAGCCGCCGGCCACCATGTGGCCTGCCATGCGGTGGCCGCCCCTCGCTAAACCGAGAAGTCAGGCCGACGGAGCCAGCGGGACAAGCAAAAAAAACCAGTCAGCACGAATGCTGGCTGGTTTTAATCCGCCGGAGCGGCAAACTTAAAGGAGCGTTATCAGAGCGCTATTCTTCCAGCGCGTAGGCAATAATATCATCCCCCACATCCGGAGAATGGCTCGCGCCGCCGGCGGAAATCACGACGTACTCTTTTCCGGTCTTCGGTGATTTATAGATAAGCGGTGCCGCCACGGCCCCAACCGGCAACCGTGCGCGCCACAGCTCTTTCCCGGTTGCTGAATCCAGCGCCCGCAGGTAGTTATCCTGAGTCCCGGCAAAGAAGATCAGCCCGGAAGCCGTTGACGTCGGGCCACCCAGCGTTGGCATCCCCAGCGGGATATGCATGTGGGTTTTCAGGCCCAGCGGACCCGTATCCTCAACGGAGCCCATCGGCACCTGCCACATCAGCTGGCGGGTATTGAGGTCGATAGCGCTCATGGTGCCGAACGGCGGGGTATTACACGGTATCCCCAGCGCAGATTGCAGAATATCGATCCGCACGCCGCCGTATGGCCCGGCGATTTGCGGACGCACGGTACCCATGAACCCCGGCACTTCATCGGTAGAGACTTTGTATTTCGCCATATCTTCCTGGCGCACCAACGACATTCTTAGCGGCATCCGCATATCGTTAACAAACAGCGTCCCGGTGCGTTCATCAATGGAGATACCGCCCCAGTTCATCCCCCCCAACAGGCTCGGCCACTCGATGTACGGCTTTTCGGAAGGCGGGGTATACATCCCAAGCCAGGTCGACTCTTTAAAATCAATTCGGCACATCAACTGGTCAAACGGCGTGACGCCCCACATCGATTTTTCCGTCAGCGGCTCAACGCCTAACTGCGGCATCCCGGTCGAGAATGGCTGGGTGGCAGAAAGGTGTTCGCCTTCTGCACCCTCGTGCGCCACAGGCAGTTCTTCAACTCGCGTGACCGGCTTGCCTGTACGGCGGTCGAGAACATAGATCTGACCCGTTTTAGTGGTCTGGATCAGAACCGGGACCTCTTCACCCTGGTCGTTTTTCATGTGGAACAGCACGGGCTGCGACGGTAAATCGTAGTCCCAGATATCGTGGTGAACGGTCTGGAAGACCCACTTCGTTTCACCGGTGCTGGCATCCACCGCGACCACGGAAGAGCCGTACTTCTCTTTTGCCTCGTTACGGTCGCCGCCCCAGTAATCCGGCGGACCGTTACCGGTCGGCAGATAAATCAGGTTCAGCTCTTTATCAAAGCCCGGGACCGTCCAGACGTTCGGCGTTTCGAGGGTATAGACGCGCCCTTTTTCCGGGTCGGTAATATTTTCCGGCTGGCCTACGTCCCAGGCCCAGACCACTTTCCCGGTACGCACATCAAAGGCACGTACTACGCCGGAAGGCTCGCCGTGAACGATATCGCGAACCCAGCCGCCCAGTACCGCAATGTGCCCCATAATCACCGGCGTAGACGTCGGGTGGTAGCGCTTGCTGTTTTCGGTGTTATCCATCCCCTGCTTGAGATCGACGCTGCCGTGGGTACCGAAGTTATCGCACAGCTCACCGGTTTTGGCATTCAGCGCCAGCAGGCGCGCATCGACGGTGGAGACCAGAATCCGCTGTGGACACTGCTGCAGGTCCGGGCTGGCTTTCTCTTGTGCCGTCAGCGACGTATCGCTTTGCACATCATAGTAGCCCACGCCGCGGCAGGTGACGTGCTCGGCGGTTTGCGCATGCGGATCAAAACGCCAGCGCGCTTTGCCGGTATCCGCATCCAGGGCAGTGACCACGTTCAGCGGCGTACAGGAGTACAAAGTATCGCCAATTTGCAGCGGGGTATTTTCATCCACGCCGATTCCCGGGCCGCTCACCCGACGGCCGGTGTGGTAGGTCCACGCCACCTTCAGGTTTTTAACGTTTTCCGGGGTAATGTCATCGTATGGCGCAAAGCGGGTACCGGACGCATCGCGAGCGAAAAATTCCCAGTTGTCATTTTGTGCGGCCAGGGTCGGCTTGCTATCGGAGGCGGCTTTCACCACGCCGTGATGAATACCGCCATGGGGATAAAACGCGGAGACCAGCGTCGCCAGCAGGACGACAAAAATCGCTGCGGCGCTCCAGTTGGCATAGCGCACGCGGGCCCGTTTCACCGGCAGCGTTGTTGCCAGCCACAGGCCAAGCATCAGCAGCAGCGCGGGCACCACCAGGCGCGGAATCAGTCCCCAGTAGCTGAGCTGCACTTCATAGAGCGCCCAGACCAGGGTCAGTAAGAAGGTCGCAATAGCGAGAGGAAGCGCGTATCGACTGCGGATAAGATATCCGATAGCGATGAGCAGATAGGCCACGCCGGCCAACAGATACCAGGCGCTACCGCCCAGTGTCAGGAGCTTACCGCCCCAGAAAGTAAAAAAGAGTCCGATGCAGAAACTGAGTAATACAAATATGACCCGGTAGACGGTGAAGAAAATCCCTCTTCCGCTACCTCGTTGTTCGTCCATATCTCATCCCATACGACATAAGTCGCTATAACCAATATATTTATTTTTAACAGCATCCGATCCACTCGCACCGGATACAGACCGCATAACATCCTGGTTGGACGCTCATGAGCCGAGCGAAGAACGTAATAAAGTATATGGATTTGTAAAAGTTATGTAAAACTAACCAGCATTAAATGTTTAAAATTTTTTAATTTATAAAATGAAGTTGCATGGAAAGCCGATGATTGTGTGGCGAGAAATGGCTGGTCAACAGCCCCCTGTTGACCAGCGCATGGGTTATTGCAGGTTAGTGTGCGGGCAAAGACCCGCTGATTTGCCGCAGGGCGGCCATCATGTCCTGCTGCGCCAGCTCCTTCAAACCTTCTCGTTTGATAAACTGGCTGCGATGCTTGCTTTTGACCTCTTCCAGGCTTTTCTTTATCTCCTGGGGGGGTAATTTATACCATCCGCGACGATGTTTTTCGCCTCCCACTTCCAGCCACAGCGCAGAATAACTGGTTTGTACTTTCTCGCTTTTGACATGAAAATCGGAGTCGATGGCATAGATCTCTTTAATATCGCTGTGCTGTAAAAAACCATACAGCAGAGAAATAATTAAATTTTTTGGCCGGGTACCATGCAGCTCTTTGGTCAACACTTTAATATCGTCATTGGCAATATCTTTTCCTCCCTGAATGCCGCCAATATAAGCCCGGCCATCTTCGGTACAGGAAAAACAGATACTGTAGATGCGTTTTTCACCCTCAAGCATTAATAGCATCAGCTCGCCCTCCTCCTGAAAAGGCGAAGCCAGCAGTTTTACCGCAATGTGGCTGCCGTTTTTCAACGGAATCTCCGCCAATGTCAGCCCGAAATCTGTCACATTAAATAGCTGAGACAATGCAGCAGGACAGAAGGTTTTCTCCATAAAAATCAAAGAACCATGAGCAATATCCAGCTTGGTTCTTTTGGACATCTTGCGATTTAAATAGGCTTTGAATGGCTTATCCTGAAAACTGACCAGCCCCTGCGTTGCGCCGGTTAATCTGGCGCAAACGTATTTATCACAAAGCTCTTGATATTCCTTATACTTTCCCCCTGCCAGAGGTATTTCTCTGCATTTTCGTAAGACCTTTTTATATTTGAGTTTAATTTGACAAATGAATTTATTATTTTTTCGCCATTCTTTGATGGCGACTGTTGCTGTTTGAGCCATTGATCAAGATCCATAGAATCAACCATAATCGCGGCCATAATATCATAAATAGTTCAAGTCAACGCCTGATTACCCGCCCGTTGTCCTTTCATTTAGTAAATAGTCAGATAATCATTCCCATGCTCTATAATTAAATCCAGAAACATGTCAACTCTTATTATTGGCAGTCATTTATGGTCGCCGGTTAAAAATAAAACGCTGGACCGGGTTATTACCGCTCTGTGCGGTCATGGATACGCAGGGTTCATCCTGCGGGCGTTTTGCTCTATAATCTGACCACGGTCAAAACTGAACTAAAATGGGTAACTCATGGAAATTGATCTCGAAAACCTGGTATTCAGCGGTCTGGAAGAAGCGCAAGAGCGCAATGCCGAACGCCTTGAAGACGCTGACAAAAAAGCCCAGGCGATCGTCGCCGATGACGATTGTGGCGATGCCTGCAAAATCTGATGACTAAACCGGCAACCTCTGCCGGTTTTTTTGCCCCTCCCCGCCGTTCAGGCAGAGAATGCGCCCTTTAGCGTTTCCAGCATGGCCTGAGCCGCCTTCGACAGCTGCATATGCCCGGCATGTATCACCCCAACACATTTCTCAATCGGCGGATTATCCAGCGGTAGGCACACCGCGCCCAGCGCCTGCATCTGCGACTGGCATAATGCCGGAACGGCGCTGCCGCCAAGCCCGCTGGCAACCATTCTTCCCACCGTCACCAGCTGGTGACTTTCCAGGGCTACGTCCAGCTTACACCCGCTGCGCGCCAGCTCCTCTTCGAGCATCAGGCGGACCGCCGAAGGCCGCTGAAGCGTAATAAAATCCAGGCTGAGTAGTTCACGCCATGAAAGGCGCTGCTTGCTGGCGAGAGGCGATGTTTTCGGGACAATAGCGATAAAGCGGTCAACCCCAAGCGGCGTAAACAGTAAATTATTGGTCGGCGCCGGTTCGAAGGCGATCCCCATCTCCACCCGGCCTTCGCGGACCATCTCAATCACCTGCTCGTTAATGACATCGTGCACGGTTACGTTAATGCCGGCATAGCGATCGCGAAAGGCTTTCAGCACCTCAGGCAGCACGTTTGCCGCAAACGACGGCATGGCAGCCACCGATATTTTGCCTCGCTGTAGGGTAAAGCGCTGGCGCATCGCCTCTTCGGCGTTATCCCAGTCTGCCAGCAGCTGGCGGGCCATCGGTAAGAATATCTCCCCCTCCTGAGTCAGCGTCACTTTGCGGGTGCTGCGCTGGAGCAACGCGCCACCGAGCACCTCCTCCAGCCCCTTAATCGTCAAACTGAGGGCCGGCTGCGAAAGATTCAGCCGTTCACTGGCATGGGCAAAATTCAGAGTGTGAGCTACCGCTAAAAACGCGCGTAACTGTTTGACACTCATTCTCATTTTTCCTCCTGTTAACTAATTGAATAAATTTAGTTAACAATAAATTAATAAGAAAACCAAATGAGTGGGTCACAAATTCAAAATTAACAAATCAGTCTTCGCCCCCAATGATAGCCCCATCGCAAGCCAGCAGAGGTGAAACATGGCAGGACTGGATAAGCGCGTCGCCAGCTACGAAGCGGCGCTGGAAGGGTTAACGGATGGGATGACGCTGCTGGCCGGGGGTTTTGGCTTGTGCGGTATCCCTGAAAATTTGATTGCCGAAGTCCAACGCCGAAACGTGCAGGGGCTGACGGTCGTCTCAAATAACTGCGGCGTCGACGGCTTTGGCCTCGGCATCCTGCTGGAGAGCCGCCAGGTACGCAAAGTTGTCGCCTCTTACGTGGGTGAAAACGCCTTATTTGAACAGCAGGCGCTGAGCGG
The DNA here is from genome assembly GCF_051131765.1 of Klebsiella sp. I138. Classification (NCBI taxonomy): domain Bacteria; kingdom Pseudomonadati; phylum Pseudomonadota; class Gammaproteobacteria; order Enterobacterales; family Enterobacteriaceae; genus Klebsiella; species Klebsiella sp. I138. Next base: position 1,060,194 of record NZ_CP180447.1, on the reverse strand, counting down.
AGAGCTACAGGTAGAACTGACGCCACAGGGAACGCTGGCGGAGAAAATCCGCGCCGGTGGCGCAGGTATCCCCGGCTTTTATACGGCCACCGGCTACGGTACGCCGGTCGCGACAGGCAAGGAGGTACGCCAGTTCTCCGGCAAACACTACATCCTTGAAGAGGCCATCACCGGCGATTTCGCTCTTATCAAAGGCTGGAAAGCGGACTGGTACGGCAACGTTATCTATCGTCATACGGCGCAAAACTTTAACCCGCTAATGGCCGCCGCAGGCCGTATTACGGTGGTTGAGGTTGAAGAGATAGTCCCGCCTGGCGAACTGCCACCTTCTTCTGTTCATACCCCCGGAATCTATGTCGACCGGCTGATCGTTGGCCAGTTTGAAAAACGTATTGAGCAGCGCACGCTGCGCGCAGGGAGCCTATGATCATGCTGACTCGCGAACAAATGGCCATGCGCGTCGCCAGAGAGCTGCGCGATGGCGACTACGTCAACCTCGGCATCGGCATCCCGACGCTGGTCGCCAACTACATCCCGGCGGGCATTGACGTCATGCTGCAATCCGAAAACGGTCTGCTCGGCATGGGCGGCTTTCCGGATGAAACGGAGCTCGACGCCGACATGATTAACGCCGGAAAGCAGACGGTCACCGCCCGGACCGGCGCGGCGATTTTCGATTCCGCACAGTCCTTCGCCATGATCCGCGGCGGCCATGTCGACCTGACCGTTCTCGGAGCCTTTGAAGTCGACGTCGAGGGCAATATCGCCTCGTGGATGATCCCCGGAAAAATGGTGAAAGGCATGGGCGGCGCGATGGACCTGGTGGCCGGTGCGCAAAACATCATCGTCGTGATGACCCATGCCTCGAAAAGCGGCGAATCCAAGCTCCTGTCGCAGTGCACCCTGCCGCTGACCGGCGTCGGCTGCATCCAGCGGGTGCTGACCGACCTCGCCCTGCTGGAGATTCGCGACGGTGCTTTCGTGCTGCGCGAATACGCCCCCGGCGTCACCCTCGACGAAATTATCCGTAAAACTGCCGGACAGCTGATCGTGCCGGACGACGTCTGCGAAATGCGCTTCAACTGAGGATACACAATGAAAGAGGTGGTGATTGTTAGTGCGCTCAGAACGCCCATCGGCAGCTTTCGCGGCGTTTTCTCCGCGCTTTCTGCCGTTGATCTCGGCGCGGAGGTTGTGCGCAGCTTGCTGGCCCGCTGTTCCCTGCCGGCTGAGGAAGTCGATGAGGTGATTTTCGGCCAGGTCCTGACCGCCGGCTGCGGGCAAAACCCGGCGCGCCAGACGGCCCTGCGCGCCGGTCTGCCGGTCAGTTGCCCGGCGGTCACCGTCAATCTGGTTTGTGGCTCCGGCCTGAAAGCCGTGCAGCAGGCGGTACAGTCGATTCGCTGCGGCGATGCGCAGATCGTTATCGCCGGCGGCCAGGAAAGCATGAGCAACGCGCCCTATCTGATTGATGGTGCCCGCGCCGGGCTGCGCATTGGCCATAGCAGCATGCAAGACAGCATGATTCAGGACGGCCTGTGGGACGCCTTCAACGACTATCACATGGGCGTTACAGCGGAGAACCTGGCCGACCAGTACGCCATCGATCGTCAGGAGCAGGATGCCTTTGCCGCACGCTCACAGCAGAAAGCGGCGGCGGCAACGGAGGCTGGGCGCTTTGACGACGAGATTGTGCCGATCGCTGTCAGACAGGGGAAGCAACCGCCGCAGGTCATTACCTGTGATGAGCAGCCCCGACCTGCCACCACGCAGACTCAGCTGGCGCAGCTGCGCCCTGCGTTTCGTCCACAAAACGGCACCGTCACCGCCGGGAACGCCTCTTCGCTTAACGACGGCGCGGCGGCGGTGCTCCTGATGAGTGCCGACAAAGCTCATGAACTGGGGCTGCCGGTATTGGGCCGCGTTGTCAGCGCTGCGGTGGCGGGTGTCGATCCTGCGGTGATGGGCATTGGCCCCGTTAGCGCCTGCGAGATGGCGCTGGCACGGGCCGGATGGCAGCTGGATGAAGTGGACTTAATTGAGGCCAATGAGGCCTTTGCCGTTCAGGCGCTGGCCGTAGGTCAGTCGCTGGGCTGGGAAAGCAGCAAAGTTAACGTCAACGGCGGCGCCATCGCGTTAGGCCATCCTATCGGCGCCTCCGGCTGCCGGATCCTCGTCACCCTGCTGCATGAAATGCAGCGCCGGAACGTCAGTAAAGGGCTTGCAACCCTCTGCGTAGGCGGCGGACAGGGTATCGCCATGACTATCGCACGCTAACAGGAGGCATTATGTATAAACCAACGCTGGCGGTACTGGGTGCCGGACTGATGGGTATCGGCATCGCCTGCCACTTTGCTCGTCACGGCCACCGGGTTCGACTGTACGACACCGACCCGGCTCGTCTTGCGGAAGTCCCTGCCGTCGCCGCCGCTATTTTGCATGAGCTGCACGAGAGCGGGCAATTTGACGCCCCCCTCGAACAGGCCGTCCTCGCCCGGCTGGCCGGGCCCCCCCACCTCGGCGAGCTGGCCGAATGTACCCTGCTGATTGAGGCTATTCCCGAACGTTTGCCGCTCAAACATGCGCTTTACGCGCAGCTGGAAACCTTCATTGCCGATGATGCCATTATCGCCAGCAATACCAGCGGCCTGCCGCCGGATAGTCTCGCCAAGGGCATGCGCCACCCGCAGCGGCTGCTGATCGCCCATTTCTGGCACCCGCCGCACTTTATTCCGCTGGTCGAAGTCGTGCCGGGAAGCACCACCCGCCCGGAGCTCTCTCCCCTTGTCAGCGACTTTTTCACCGCCTGCGGGCTGGAAGCCGTAGTCCTGAATCGCGCAGCACCGGGTTTTGTCGGCAACCGACTGCAGTTCGCTTTGCTGCGTGAAGCTCTGCACATCGTACAAAGCGGTATCGCTTCGGCGGAGGTGGTTGACCGGGTGATGCGGGCTTCACTAGGCCGTCGCTACGCCATGGTCGGTCCGCTGGAGGCGGCCGATATGACCGGGCTGGCGACGGTACAGGATATTTGTCAGCACCTGCTGCCGGAGCTGGCCAGCGGCACAGAAATGATGGAACTGGTGGCGGAAAAGGTGGCCAGGGGCGAGACCGGCGCCCGCAGCGGGCAAGGCTTTTATCGCTGGGATAATGCCCGGACACAACGTATCCAGTCGCGCCGGGAACACCTGCTGCGCTATGCCCTGAAACCGTAACTTCTCGAACTGTACCCAACAATAACAATGAGAGTGAGGCGTCGTGATGAGTGTTTTGATTGCCCTGGCCGCGCTGGCGTTACTGATGCTGGCCGCCTATCGTGGATATAGCGTTATCCTCTTTGCCCCTATCGCCGCCCTCGGGGCGGTGCTGCTCACCGACCCCGGTGCGGTAGGCCCGACCTTTACCGGCCTGTTTATGGAAAAAATGGTCGGTTTTGTGAAGCTCTACTTCCCGGTGTTTTTGCTGGGTGCGGTGTTCGGCAAGCTGATCGAACTGTCGGGGTTTTCGCGCGCTATCGTCGCCGCCGCCATTCAGATCCTTGGCCGGCGCCACGCTATCCCGGTGATCGTACTGGTTTGCGCCCTGCTGACCTACGGCGGCGTATCGCTGTTTGTGGTGGCGTTTGCGGTTTATCCTTTCGCCGCCGAGCTGTTTCGCCAAAGCGGTATCCCCAAGCGGCTGATCCCGGCAACCGTTGCGCTGGGCGCCTTTTCCTTCACCATGGACGCTCTGCCCGGTACGCCGCAGATCCAGAACATTATTCCAACCAGCTTTTTTGGTACCAACGCCTGGGCAGCGCCCTGGCTCGGGCTGATCGGTTCGCTGTTTATTATCACCTTCGGTTTGTTATGGCTGGAGCGTCAGCGCCGTAAAGCCCAGCTCAAAGGTGAAGGCTACGGCACGGATTTGCAAAATGAGCCAGACACGCCGGATAACATCGACCTTCCCCACCCGCTGATTGCGATTGCCCCGCTGCTGCTGGTAGGGATACTTAACCTGCTGTTTACCCGCTGGATCCCGCAGTGGTACGGCGCCAGTCACGAACTGGTTCTGCCCGGACTGGCGAAGCCTATCGTGACCGAGGTGGGTAAGATTACCGCTATCTGGGCCGTGGAAGCGGCGCTACTTTCCGGCATTGTCGTGGTGCTGCTGTTCGGCTTTCGCAATATTCGCGGGCGTCTGGCAGAAGGCAGCCGCACCGCCGTCAGCGGGGCAATCCTCGCGGCGATGAACACCGCATCGGAGTATGGGTTTGGCGCGGTAATTGCCGCGCTTCCCGGTTTCCTGGTCTTATCAAAGGCGCTGACCGCTATCCCCAACCCGCTGCTGAATGAAGCCATCAGCGTGACGGCGCTGGCGGGGATTACCGGCTCAGCCTCCGGTGGGATGAGTATCGCGCTGGCGGCGATGTCGGAAACCTTTATCGCTGCCGCCCACGCCGCTAACATTCCGCTGGAGGTGCTGCATCGCGTGGCCTCGATGGCCAGCGGCGGCATGGATACGTTGCCACATAACGGCGCGGTGATTACCCTGCTGGCCATCACCGGCCTCAGCCACCGTCAGGCCTACGGCGGGATTTTTGCCATTACCCTGATTAAAAGTCTGGCGGTGCTGTTTGTCATTGCCGTCTTCTATTTAACCGGCATTGTCTAAGCGGCAGCGTTTATCCGACAGGATTTAACCGGTATGACAAAGGAAAATACAATGAATCTGAACGGCAAGGTGGCACTGGTCACCGGCTCAACGAGCGGCATCGGTTTAGGGATCGCCAACGTGCTGGCAAAAGCTGGCGCACAGCTTATCCTCAACGGCTTTGGCGATAGCACAACTGCGCGAGCACAAATCGCGCAGGTCGGGAAAACGCCGGGCTATCACGACGCCGACCTGCGCGATGTCCGGCAAATTGAGGCCATGATGGCCTACGCCGAGGCAGAATTTGGCGGTGTGGATATCGTTATCAATAATGCCGGGATCCAGCATGTGGCGCCGGTAGAGAGTTTCGCCGTGGAGAAGTGGAACGATATTATTGCCATTAATCTCTCCAGCGTGTTTCACACCAGCCGCCTGGCGCTGCCCGGAATGCGGGCACGAAACTGGGGGCGCATTATTAATATTGCATCGGTTCACGGGCTGGTGGCATCGAAGGATAAATCGGCCTACGTCGCTGCCAAACACGGCGTAGTGGGCCTGACCAAAACGCTGGCGCTGGAGACTGCCAGAACCGGCGTGACCTGTAATGCTATTTGCCCAGGCTGGGTATTAACCCCGCTGGTACAGCAGCAGATCGATAAACGCATCAGCGACGGCGTGGACCCGGAGAAAGCCCGCGAACAGCTGCTGGCGGAAAAACAGCCCTCCGGCGAGTTTGTGACTCCGGAACAGCTTGGAGAGCTGGCGCTGTTTCTGTGCAGCGAAGGCGCCGCCCAGGTGCGCGGCGCGGCGTGGAACATGGACGGAGGTTGGGTCGCACAATAGCCGCCAGGGCATTCGGGAGGGGTTCGCCCCTCCTGAGCTATACTGCCCCATACGTGCAATTTTCCCTGCCGAGGTGTATGACTCCCGCCCGCTTATTTTCGCTGGCGCACAATGAGTTCGAGCTATTTATTTGATAATGATGTATGGTTTCAGACCATTAAATCAGGAAGGAAATCATATGTCAGATCGAAAAGATGCTAAAACCCGCCGTAATTACCTTGTAAAATGTACCTGCCCTAATTGCTCCCAGGATTCCGAACACAGCTTCAGCCGAGTACAAAAAGGCGCCCAGCTTATCTGCCCTTACTGCCACAAACTCTTCCAGACTACAGCAAAAACTGCTGCTTAATCTCTAGATGCCAGACGCTGATTGTTCCACGAAATCCATCATTGATTAGATTATTCTTATCACCTTGAATGAATGGCACAATCGGTTGTTACTTTTCAGGCAAATAGAAAACCCGCACGCTGGCGGGTTTTAAATAAATTTAAATCTGATTTTTTAAATTATGCATCTGTCTACTCGGGCCGCGGCCGTCTTCGTTGTCGCAGACACCTAAAATTCAGCAAATTTAGCCGATAATCGCGACGTTGGTCGCCGCCGGGCCTTTCGCCCCGCTGCCGATATCAAACTCGACCTTCTGCCCTTCAAATAAGGTGCGGAAGTCTTCGCTTTGAATTGCAGAAAAATGGACAAAGATGTCCTTGCTGCCGTCGGCAGGCGTAATAAAGCCGAAGCCTTTATCTGCGTTAAACCATTTTACTAAACCAGTCATTTTATTCGACATGTGATATTCCTTTGGATGAACCCTTTTCGGCAAACTGGCTTGCGCTACAGAATCAACTTAACACTTAATGGAGGGACTCAAGGAAGGAGGTATCAGCGATAACGCCTGGAAATGAGGACTGCTTTAGTTTTAGTGAACTGCTTTCTGTCTTACAAACCGACCCCGTCATTAGGGCACAGGCAATATTTATTCGCAAGGTTTATTTTAGCCGTCCGGAAGCCCGATTTGCAAAAATGAAATAGATAGCTTTATCGTTTAATTAATGTATAGTGCGCCGGTACTTATTTTTACAAGGATTTTATTTGTTCCAAAAAATGACAGGCATTGTCAAAGCGTTTGATAATAAAACCGGCAAAGGCCTTATAATTCCCTCCGATGGTCGTAAAGACGTTCAGGTCCATATTTCAGCATTATCCCCAGGCGAATCAGAAATAATAACTCCAGGTATTCGCGTTGAATTTCGTCGGGTTAACGGTCTGCGCGGCCCCACGGCAGCCAACGTCTATCTTTCCTGAATCTCCTTCAACTGGCGAAATGCTCCCCGATGCATAAGGGATATTTTCCCGGCCGCCGGACTCGTATTCCGCAGTTGTGAATATCGCCAGCCGGCCCCCGAATGCGCGGGCTACATCGCCAGGGGCTGCGCGGCAGCACCCTGGTGATATTTAGCCTGATTTATGCAGATAATCCCCGGCGCAGAGCGGCAGCTTAGCGCGCACGTTGCTGCGCCTGTGCCAGCTGGCGTTCGATGGCCTGGCGTCGCGCATCGTTGGGCGGCAATGCTCCCAGCAGGTTTTGCAATGCCGCAACCGCCTGCGGGTAATCTTCACTGCGTACTGCGCTCAGCGCCAACAGTTCCAGCACCGGCAGATTTTGCGGCTGCTGTTGATGCAGTTCGCGCAGCAGCAGTTCTCCCATCCGTAGCTGGCCGCTATCGCCGGCCCGAACCAACGCGCTGGCATAATCAAATGTCACCGCCGGATCGTCCGCCGCCAGACCATGGGTACGGGCAAAAGCCCCTATCGCCGTCTCGCCGTCGTTCAGCAACAGGCCAATACGCCCCAGCAGCTGCCAGCCGGCGACATCGTCGGGTTGGTCCTCAAGCTGACTGCGCAGACCCAGCCTGAGCTGCGCGAGTTGATCCATTCGCAGCGGCGCTGCCGTGGGATCTTTCACCTGCGCTATCAGGCCCGGATACTGGCGCTGTGCCTGTTGCCAGAGCAGTACCTGGCCAATATCGCTGGTTTTAAGAAACAGTCCGACACTTAGCAGCACCAGCGCCAGCGCGCCGGGCAGCAGTACCCAACGGCTGAGCGGGCGAATCTTAACCGCCGTGGCATCGGGAATATCGGTCAGCAGCGTGCGCTGTAGCTCAATCACCAGCGCTTCCCGCTCGGCAGAGGAATCCTGCGCCAGCTCCTCGAGTCGTACCTGATACAGCGCCCGGTTCAGGCTATCACGGTCCTGCGCCCCCTTGCCCTGCCAGGGGAAATACAGCAGCACCAGCGCCCCGGTCAGCACCAGCAGCGCCGGCAGTAAAAACAGGGTCATCGATCCTCTCCTTTATTGAGTAGCGCCGCCAGCCGCTGACGTTCTTGCTCGCTCAGCGACGCGTCTTCGACACCGCGGCGTCGCGTTCGCACGACTAACAGCGTGACGCCCGCAGCCACAAACAGCCCCGGGAGCAGCCACAGCAGCATGGTTCCGGCGGTCAACGGCGGTTCATAGCTGACGAAATGGCCGTAGCGCGCCACCATATAGGCGATGATTTGATCTTTGCTTTGCCCCTGCTGCATCAGCTCATACACCTTCAGCCGCATATCGGCGGCAATCATCGCATTCGAGTCCGCAATGCTATTGTTCTGGCACTTCGGGCAGCGCAGCTGGGAGGTTATCTCGCGAAACGCTTGCTCCTGCGCTTCAGATTTAAACTGCCAGGTATCGATCGCCGCCAGCGCCTGGCCGGTCAGCAACAGTGCCAGCATCGCCAACATCCAGCGCCTCATGCTGCCGGCTCCTGGGCATATTTTTGCCACAGCGGCTGGAGCTGCTCGCGCCATACACGCGCGTTAAGATCCCCGGCATGGCGCCAGCGAATAATCCCTTTGCCGTCAATCAGGAAGGTTTCCGGCGCGCCGTATACGCCCAGGTCCAGACCCAGCATGCCGCTACCGTCAAACAGACTCAGGGCATAGGGATTACCCAGACTGTCGAGCCAGTTCACCGCCTTCTGGCGATCGTCTTTGTAGTTGAGGCCCACGACGCGCACCCCCTGCTTCGCCAGATCATTAAGAAACTGATGCTCGGCGCGGCAGGTCGGGCACCAGGTGGCCCAGACGTTAAGCAGCAGCGGTTTACCGTCAACCAGTACCGAACGGCTGTAGGTTTTCCCCGGCGCCGTCAGGGCTTCCAGGCGAAACTCAGGCACCGGCTTGCCGATCAACGCAGATTCGAGCATCGTCGGATCGTCACCGTCTGCGTTGCGCATCAGCTGCCAGAACAGGGCGCAGGCCAGGAGCAGAAACAGCGCCAGAGGGATATAAAATAGCCGGCGATTCATTATGCCTCCTGCCTTTTTTTGCGCATCCGGTAGCGCGGGTCGAGCATACAGCACAGGCCACCAAGCGCCATCAGCCCGCCGCCGTACCAGATCCAGCGCACGAACGGTTTGTAATACAAGCGCACCGCCCAGCTGCCATCGTTCAGCTCTTCACCCAGCGCGGCATACAGATCGCGGGTCAAGCCGCCGCTGATAGCGGCTTCGGTCATCATCATCCGGCTGGCGCTGTAGAAGCGTTTTTCCGCAAGCAGCGTCGCTTCCGGGCGGCCGTTGCGCGTCACCGTAATTACCCCTTCACCGCCGGTCCAGTTCGGCCCGACGATATTGCGTACTCCCGCGAACACAAAGTGGTAATGATGAATATCGATGCTGTCGCCGGTTTTCATGCGAACGTCACGCTCGATGCTATAGCTTTGACTGAAGGCGATACCGATCACCGTGACCGCTACACCGACGTGGCCCAACACCATTCCCCACTGGCTGCGCGAAATGACCCGCAGCCCGCGCCAGAAACCGTGCCGGTGAGTCGCGTGTTCATGAATTTCAATCAGGGCGCAGAGCAATACCCACATCGCCATCATCAGGCCAAGTACCGCCATGGCGGCAATCCGGTCCTGTAGCAGCCACGGTAGCAGCAGAGAAAGTGACAACGTCACCAAAAGGGCAAGACTCAGCCGCCTGAACTGCCTGCCCGGATCGTCACGTCGCCAGCGGATCAGCGGCCCCAGCCCCAGCAGCAGCGCAAACGGTGCCATCAGGGCGGTAAACAGGGTGTTGAAGAACGGTTCGCCAATCGAAATACTGCCAAGTCCCAGCTCTTTGTGGACCAGCGGCAGCAGCGTACCCAGCAGGACCACCAGCATGGCGGCGATCAACAGAATGTTATTCCCCAGCAGGAACGACTCCCGCGACCACAGCCCGTGTGCCACCCGCGCCCGCACCTGCCCCCCTTTGATAGCAAACAGCAACAGCGAACCGCCGATAGCCAGTACCAGCAGCGCGAGGATAAACAGCCCCCGCGTCGGGTCAGAGGCGAACGAATGGACCGACACCAGCACCCCGGAACGCACCAGAAAGGTCCCCAGCAGGCACAGCGAAAAGGCGGCAATCGCCAGCAGCACGGTCCAGGCACGGAAGCTGCCGCGTTTTTCGGTGACCGCCAGGGAATGCAGCAGCGCCGTGCCCACCAGCCACGGCATAAACGAAGCATTCTCAACCGGGTCCCAGAACCACCAGCCGCCCCAGCCCAACTCGTAGTAGGCCCAGGCCGACCCCAGCACGATACCAAGGGTAAGAAACACCCACGCCGCCTGGGTCCACGGCCGCGACCAGCGTGCCCAGGCCGTATCCAGCCGCCCGGCGAGCAGGGAAGCAATGGCGAAGGCAAAAGCGACCGAAAAGCCTACGTAGCCCATATACAGGATCGGCGGATGGAAAATCATGCCGATATCCTGCAACAGCGGGTTGAGGTCACGGCCATCGACGGGATACAGCGGCAGCGTGCGGGCAAACGGGTTCGAGGTGAACAGAATGAACAGCAGAAAACCGAAGGCGATGGTTCCCATCACTGCCAGCACCCGCGCGACGGCGTCCTGCGGCATCCCCCGGCTGAACAGCGCCACGGCGAAGGTCCAGACGCTTAGCAGCAGCACCCACAGCAGCAAAGAGCCTTCGTGGGCGCCCCAGGTCGCCGCCACCCGGTACCACACCGGCAGCGCACTGTTCGAGTTATCCGCCACATAGCGCACGGTGAAATCATTGACCACAAAGGCATGCACCAGCACCAGAAAGGCACCCACGATGCAGAAAAACAGCGCGCAGGCCAGGGGGCGCGCCAGCGCCATCAGTCGGGGGTCCTGCCGCGAGGCCCCCCATTGCGGATAAATGGCCAGCAGCAGAGCCAGGCCCGCCGCCAGGCACAGCAGATAATGCCCCAGTTCCGGCATCATGGTCGTTCTCCCTTGTTGTCCGGCCCCATGGCCGCTTTCACTTCCGGCGGGGTGTAGTTCTCATCGTGCTTCGCCAGTACCTGCCGGGCGGTAATATGCCGGTCGCCGTCGAGCACGCCCTGAGCGACCACGCCCTGCCCCTCGCGAAACAGATCCGGCAGAATCCCCCGGTAGCTGACGTTCACCACGCCGCGGGCGTCATACAGCTGAAAGCTGACGTCCAGCGTCTGCGGGTCGCGCCTGACGCTGCCGGGCTGGACGTACCCACCGATGCGCAGGCGCTGGCCGCGATGCGGCCGCTCATGGGTTTCCGTTTTACCGTAGAGGATTTCACCCGGGGTATAGAAAAGATCGATATTGGCGCTCAGGGCATACAGCGTCAGGCCAATGGTCAGTCCCAGGCCAACCAGCACCGCCAGCGCGATACCGAGCCGGGTTTTACGACGCGTTTGCATCGGCAGCCTCCGCTTGTGCCCGGCGGTGGGCAGCAATGCGCCGTTCCCGGGCCTGCTGACGACTCAGCTCGCGGAACACTGCCCGCCGCTGCCACCGGGTATGCAAAGTCAGTCCCCCGAAAATCAGCAGCGTCGCCGCCACCGCCAGCCAGACGTAAAAAGCGTAGCCGCCCATCGCCAGAAAGGCCGCGGCGGATGAAAACGCGGGGCTCATTTTTCCGCTCCTTTCGTCATCTGGACCATCGCCTGGACCCACGGTCGGCGCCGCTCCTGTAACAGAATCAGGTTACGCAGGCGCATCAGGGTCAGCGTGGCCACCAGGCTCAAAAAGGCCAGAATGCAGATTCGCAGAGGCAGACGCATGCTGGGATCGATGCTCTGCTGCATATTGGTCGATCCCTGGTGCAGGGTATTCCACCAGATGACCGAATAGTGAATAACGGGCAGATTCACCACCCCCACTAACACCAGAATACCCACCGCCCTGCCCGCCAGGCGGCGATCGTCAAAGGCGTGCCAGAGCGCAATAATGCCAGCATAGAGAAACAGCAGGACCAGCTCCGACGTCAGACGAGCGTCCCAGATCCACCACGTCCCCCACATCGGTTTTCCCCATGCCGCCCCGCTGATCAGCGCGACGGCCGTACAGGCGGCGCCCACCGGCGCCAGCGCCGCCACCGTCAGATCGGCCATTTTCACCTGCCAGACCAGCCCCACAAAAGCGGCCACGGCCATGGCCAGGTAGACGCCCATCGACCACATAGCCGTCGGGACGTGCAGATACATAATTCGGTAGCTCTGCCCCTGCTGATAATCCGCCGGTGCGTAGACAAAACCCCAGACAAACCCTACCGCCAGCAGCAGCACGCTTAACGCGGCCAGCCATGGAATAAAGCGGCCGCACAGGCCGTACAGCCGTTCGGGTATCGCCAGTTGATGTAATGCTTTCCACATAACGTTTGCTCACACTACTGTTTTATGGCTGCGGCAGCGTCACCGCAGCGTATTATTGCACCGTCAGCCGCAACGCGGCAGCGGTGGCGAACGGGCACAGCGTGGCGCTGCCGGCTAAGAACGCCGCCAGAATCGCCAGATAGCCATCCACCGGCAGCCCTGCGGCGGTGGCCTGGATGGCGGCGGTGGCAAAAATAAGCAGCGGTACCGATAGCGGCAAAACCAGCAGGCTTAGCAACACTCCCCCGCGCCGTAGCCCGACCGTCAGGCCGACCCCAACCGCCCCTAAAAAACTTAGCGTCGGGGTGCCCAGCAGCAGCGTCAGCGCCAGCACCCCGGCATCGTGGGGCGCCATCCCCAGCAGCAGCGCCGCCAGCGGGGAAACCACCAGCAGCGGCAGACCGGTCATCACCCAATGTGCAACCACTTTTACCAGCACCACCGCCACCAGCGGTGTCGGCAGCAGCAGCAGTTGCTCAAGTGAACCATCCTGCCAGTCGTCACGAAACAGCTTGTCCATCACCAGCAGCGCCGCCAGCAGAGCGGCAACCCAGACGATACCGGGGGCTATCTGCGCCAGCAGCTGCGGGTCGGCCCCGACGCCAAACGGAAACAGGGTTATCACCACCAGGAAAAACCACAGCGGATTGAGGATCTCCGCCCCGCTGCGCCATGCCAGGCGCATTTCGCGGACAAACAGCGTCCCTATCATGCGTTCTCCTCTGCTCCGGTACCGAGCCTTAACGTGCGTAGAGCACAGGCCAGCGGACGCAGCGGTTGATGGCTAGTGAGGATCGCGCTGCCGCCTGCCAGAACGTGCTGCTCCAGCCGACGGCTTAGCGTCTCAATGGCCGACGGGTCGAGCGCGGTAAACGGCTCATCGAGGACCCACAGCGTCGCCGACGTCAACCACAGGCGCGTTAACGCAACCCGCCGCTGCTGCCCGGCCGAGAGCTGGCTCAACGGGACGTCTTCATAACCCGCCAGCCCCATTTCGGCCAGCGCCGCCTCGCGCGTCTGCTGATGACTTTGCGGAAAGAAAAAATGCACGTTTTCATCCGCGGTCAGCGCCGTTTTGACTCCGGGTTTATGTCCCAGCCACAGCAGCTGCCGGTGATACGCGTCGCGCGCGTTCGCCAGGGGTTCACCCCGCCAGCTGACCATGCCGCTTTCCGGGCGCACCAGACCGCAAAGCATCCGCAGGAGCGTGGTTTTCCCGGCCCCATTGTCACCGGCCACCTGCAGCAGCTCGCCGGGTCCGAGCGTCACGGTCAGCGCCTGGAACAGCACCCGGTCATCAAAGACGCCGCTAAGTCCTTCTGCATGCAGCATGAATACACTCTCCTCACCGTCAAACCGTCTTTAGCCGCGAAAACCCGTTCGGGATGCACCGCCTACGCGGCGTATCCTCAACGGCTACTGCCCGGAAACCGGCAGTTTCGAGATATCCGCGTTACCTGTTGCCTTCGCATCGCGAACGATGGCGGTGTCCTTGCGCGCTTTAGCGACATCGCTGGCGGTCACCGGTGGCGCCTTATTTCCCCAGCTGGGGCGGATGAAGTTGACCACATCCGCCACCTGCTGGTCGTCCAGACGCCAGCCAAACGACGGCATGGTCAGATTAGACACCGCATTTTTCACCGCCGGAGTGGTGCTTCCGGTCAGGATGATGTGGATGAGCGACGTTGCATCTTCAGTCTGCACCACCGGGTTGCCCTTCAGTGACGGGAAGGCGCGTTTATAGCCCACGCCATCGGTCCGGTGGCAGGCCGCACAGTTATCGACGTACAGCGCCGCGCCGGGTTTACTGTCATCGCCCTTCCACAGATCCTTCGCCACGCTGTCTTCAACCGGCGCAGGGGTCTGTTTACCGCCGCGCGGCGGCAGCGATTTCAGATAGCGGGCAATCGCGGTGATATCGTCGTCAGAGAGATATTGCAGGCTGTGTTCCACCACATCGCTCATCCCTCCGAAAACGACGGACTTGTCGTTGCGCCCGGTTTTCAGGAATTCCGCCAGTTCGGCTTCGCTCCAGGTGCCCAGGCCGTCGCGGTTTTCACCTCGCAGGCTGGAGGCGACCCAGCCGTCAATCGGCGCATTGCTGCCCGCCAGGTAGTCGTCACCCTCGTTTTCGCTGAGCGCTTTTTCCTGCATCGTCAGGCTTCGCGGAGTATGGCAGGCGCCGCAGTGGCCAAGACCTTCGACCAGATAACGCCCGCGTTCCAGCACCGGGTCTACCTGTGGGTTGACGACAAAATCGCTCGGTGCCGGGGCGAAGATCCCGCGCCAGAACGCCAGCGGCCAGCGCATTGACAGCGGCCACGGAATATCAGTATCGCGGTTCGCTTCGGCCACCGGTGCTACGCCGTGCATAAAGTAGGCGTACATCGCGCGCATATCCGCTTCACTCACCCTGGCGAAGGACGGGTACGGCATCGCCGGATAGAGCGTCGAGCCATCCTTACGGACCCCTTTGCGCACCGCGTCGTCAAACTCCTCGAAGGTATAGCCGCCGATACCGTGGGCAGTGTCCGGGGTAATGTTGGTGGAGTAAATGGTGCCAATTGGCGTCTCCATCGGTAAACCGCCGGCAAAAGGTTTCCCTTCTTTACCGTTGGTGTGACAGGCGACACAGTCCCCGGCACGCGCCAGGTACTCCCCCTGCTGAATCAAACTACTGCTTGCCGGCGCCTCGTCGGCAAACGCTGCACAGCTTAATGCCCCGAGCACCAGTGCCGATAACCATTGTATTTTCATCATTTGCCTTCCTTTATGCCTGCACCAGTGGACCCGGGTTTCTCAGATACTGTTCGCGGATCGCTTTTGCTGACCAGTAGGCCAGCGCGGCTACCGTCCCCGTCGGGTTGTATCCCAGGCCCTGCGGGAAGGCAGAGGCGCCGATAACGAAGACATTGTGCACATCCCAGCTTTGCAGATAGCGGTTCACCGCGCTGGTTTTCGGGTCTTCCCCCATCACCGCACCGCCGTTCATATGCGTCGTCTGGTAGCTGGTAGTGTCAAAGTGGCTGTTGGCATTTTTCGGGCTGCCGAGCATATATTTTGGCTTCATCGCTTTGGCGATAGGGGCCATTTTGTCGAACATGAACTGCGCCATCTTGATATCGTTTTCCTGCCAGTCAAAGGTCATGCGCAGCAGCGGCTGGCCGAAGACGTTTTTGTAGTTCGGATCGAGATCGAGATAGTTCTGGCGGTAGGACTGGTGCGCGCCGTGCGCATCCATCGACAGATGATGGGTGTAAGTGTCGGCCACCGCCGATTTCCACTTGCTACCCCACGCCGGCGTACCCGGCGGAACCGGCAGCCCGGAGATAGGTTTGGTTCCGGCCTGGTTCACCCAGAACGGTGAACCGCCGACAAAGCCTGCCGACCCGTGGTCGAAGTTATCGGCATTAAAATCATCAATCCCGACGCCGTTACCGCCGGCGCCGATAAACGGGTTGGTGATGGTGTCTTTGTCGAAAATGGCCTTGATGGTGGTCATGTTCTGATAAGCGAAGTTACGCCCGACGACCCCTTCACCGGTTTGCGGATCGTAAGGTTTGCCAATGCCGGACAGCAGCATCAGGTGGACGTTATGGAACTGGAAGGCGCCGATAATCACCAGGTCTGCCGGCTGCTCCATTTCGCGCCCCTGGCCGTCGACGTAGGTTACACCGGTGGCACGCTGTTTATCGGCGGTCAGGTTGACCTTCAGTACGTTGGCGTTGGTCCGCAGCTCAAAACGCTTTTCCTGACGCAGCGCGGGCAGGATATTGACGTTCGGCGACGCTTTGGAATACATGTAGCAGGCATAACCGCTACAGTAGCCGCAGAAGTTGCACGGCCCCATCTGTGCGCCGTAGGTGTTGGTATAGGAGTCTGAGGTGTTCGCAGACGGCAGATTGTAGGGATGGTAGCCCACCTCCCGCGCCGCTTTCTCAAACAGCTGCGCCGACCAGGTATTTTTCTGCGCCGGCAGTGGGAAGTCGTCCGAACGGTCCGGCGCAAAAACGTTGCCGCCGCGATCTTTCCCGACCACCTGCCCCTTCACCGACCAGGCGGTACCGGAGGTGCCAAAAACCTTTTCGGCTTTGTCGAAGAATGGCTCCAGCTCGTCGTAGGTGACGCCGAAATCCTGGATAATCATATCCTGCGGAATAAAGCTTTTGCCGTAGCGCTCTTCATAATGGCTGCGCATCCGCAACTCTATCGGATCCACGCGGAAATGAACCCCGGACCAGTGAAGACCGGCGCCGCCGACCCCGGTACCCGGCAAAAACGCCGCCAGCTGGCGATACGGTACCGCGTCCTGGCTGGTGTTATGCCGAATGGTGACGGTGCTTTTCGACAGATCCTGGAACAGCTTACGACGAATGTTGTAAGTCAGCTCGTCAACCACCTGCGGATAAGCACCGTCAGGCCAGGTATCGCGCATCGGACCACGCTCCAGCGCGACAACATTTAGCCCCGCTTCGGTCAGCTCTTTCGCCATGATTGCGCCAACCCAGCCAAAGCCTACAATCGCGACATCGGTTTTTTTCAGTACGGTGGCCATCGTTATGCCCTCTCCCCATTAATTGATACCGGCGGGAGGGGATAGCGTTCACCCCGTTCAACCCAGTCCATAAAGTCGGCGCGTGCGCCGGGAAAATTGATCAGCGTCCAGCCAACCATGCCTTTGTTACCGCCATGGATCGGATCGCTGAAGAAGCCTTCGCGGGTGTTTTGCAGCAGGTAAGAAAAGAACAGTGTAGACGGCAGCTGTTTAAAGTCGGCGCTGCCGGCTTCAAACTGGCCTAAGGCGGCGTCCTGCTGCTCTGGCGTCAACTCAGC
Source organism: Klebsiella sp. I138 (assembly GCF_051131765.1). NCBI lineage: Bacteria > Pseudomonadati > Pseudomonadota > Gammaproteobacteria > Enterobacterales > Enterobacteriaceae > Klebsiella > Klebsiella sp. I138. The sequence continues at coordinate 1,043,183 of NZ_CP180447.1, read as the reverse complement.
GAACGGCTTGTGATACTCGCCCTGACACCATTCGTCGGCATCAGCAATCCCGAGGTTATAAATTTGTTTGGGCACCAGCGGCAGCTGATAGCCCATCTCTTTTGGGACATCGGGGTTAAACGGCCCCTGCATATACCAGATAGCGCCGGTGGCGTACGGGGTGTTCATCTGGCGGTCAATAAACTCCGGCACGCCGGCTTCACGCGCGCCGGGCCCCAGCTCGTCCGCCGGAATAAGGCGCGCCACCGCGGCGTTAACAAACGACCACTCGCGGTCATTAAAAAACTGCGGTTTCCAGTCGCTGGCAGCTACGGAGGTCGCTCCGGCGATGCTGGAGCCATCCGCGGCCTGCGCGACGCTGGCGGCGGCAACCACACCGACGCTGCCGCTTCCGATCACGACCGTTGGTATCAAAGCCATTGATTTTACTAAAAAATCACGCCTCGAATTATTGGTTTTTTCGCTCGACATTTTCACATTCCTGTCAATTAAATTACTGATTTTGTTGTAACAAGCCCAGCAAACGCTGCTTTGGAACCGGTTCCAAAAAGGTACCGTTTTAGCGGACCTGCTGGCTCAGTGCCATAAAGTCGTACAAAAAAATAAATCGCCACTGGCGATGGTGTTTATAGAGTTATCGTTTGGATATTAGTCGATTCTCATCAACCGGAATGAAAAAAGGGAAAATACCCCCGTTCATTTGATAATGAGAACGTTTATTAAATATCCACAAGGCAGCGGTATGGCTGGAATCAGTGCCGGTATGGGTCTGACCATTGCCGCAAAAAGAGTGACATGTATCACAAATGTTATTTTTTGTTTATGGTACATGCCTGCCAGGCCGGGTGCAAACGTAAGATTCCGTAAAAATTAAACAATTCGAGCGGTTAAATTAGTCAATAACGGATATTAACTATATTCCACGCGGGTATTATTCCGTGCGCGGCGGCGGCGAATGAAACAGGTGAAGAATAATTCATCGGTACGCTGAAAATAGACGCAATACATTATTAACGTGACGAGATTATTTCTCGACGTGATATTTTCAAAAGGCCAGCAGTGATCGTTTAATTAACCGGGCGGCATCATCTGCCCCACCGCCCGGCCAGCCCGCCAGGCCTCAGGCGTGTGGGAAAATCCACAGGTCGTTGGCCGGGAACGAAAGATGACAATGCTGCGCATCACGCAGGGATGTACCGTACGCGCGAATGGCGAAATCATCGCCCTGAGTACGAAACAGATATTCCCAGCGGTCGCCGAGATACATGCTGGTCAATAGCGGAAGCTCCAGCATATTATCCTGCGGCGTAGAGCCCAGCCGCAGGCGCTCAACGCGGATCACGGCCGTCGCCTGCTGGCCAACGCTGACCCGGCCATCGGCCATCCCCCACAGCGCCCAGCTCGCCCCCTCAATCCGCGCCCGGCCATCGACAACGTCGGTAATCTTGCCGTGCAGGCGATTATTGCTACCCATAAATTCGGCGGCAAACAGCGTCGCCGGATTACCGTACATCTCCTGTGGCGTCCCCTGCTGTTCAATCACACCATTGTTCAACAGCAGGATGCGATCGGATATCGCCATCGCTTCGTTCTGATCGTGAGTGACCATCAGCGCCGACAGCCCCAGCTTGATAATCAGCTCGCGCAGAAACACCCGCGCCTCTTCTCGTAGCTTGGCATCAAGGTTCGACAGCGGTTCATCAAGCAGGATAACCGGCGGGTTGTAGACCAGCGCCCGGCCAATCGCCACGCGCTGCTGCTGCCCGCCCGATAGCTGATGCGGATGCCGGTTGCCCAGGTGCCCCAGTCCCAGCTGATCGAGCACCGCCTGCACCCGCTGTTTCATCTCGCCAGCAGCGACCTTTCGCAGCCGGAGCGGGTAAGCCACGTTCTCGAATACCGTTTTGTGCGGCCACAGAGCGTAGGACTGAAACACCAGCCCCAGATTGCGCTCCTCCGCCGGAATTTCGCTGCGCGGATTGCCATCATAGACCTGATGTTTACCAATAGTAATCCGCCCGCCGGTGGGTTTCTCCAGCCCGGCAACGGCACGCAGCAAGGTGGTTTTGCCACTTCCCGACGGCCCCAGCAATGACACCACTTCCCCGCGCTTTAGCTCCATCGACACCCCTTTCAACACCGGGTTGTCGCCATAGGTCAGATGCAGGTTTTCTACCGATAATTCAATCATGTAATTTCACTCCAAAGCGCAGGGCGATACCCAGCCCGACCACCACCAGCAGGATATTGATAAACGAGAGCGCGGCGACAATATCAATGGCTCCCGCAGCCCACAGCGAGACCAGCATCGAACCAATCGTCTCCGTCCCCGGCGACAGCAGATAGACGCCGGTGGAATACTCACGCTCAAAGATAAGAAACATCAGCAGCCAGGAGCCAATCAGGCCATAGCGTGACAGCGGCACCGTGACGTGGCGGGTCACCTGACCACGCGATGCACCGTTGCTGCGAGCGGCTTCTTCAAGCTCCGGTGCCACCTGGAGCAGTGTTGAGGAGATCAGCCGCAGCCCGTAAGCCATCCACACCACGGTGTAAGCCAGCCAGACGCTGAAAATGGTATTCCGTAGCGCCCGCAGCTGGACAATCAGATGTTCGCGCAGCCAGTCTGCCACCGGCAGGGCCGAAAGCCAGCCGTTTTTCAGCGACTGATCCAGCCACATCGGCAGGAACAAAAACACCCACAAGAACGCCAGCCCGGCCAGCAGGCCCGGCACCGCACGTGGAACCAGCACGCTGTAATCAAGAAAGCGCGTCACATTATCCGGTTTGCGGTGCATTGCTATGCCGACAAACAGATAGCAGATCACCGCCAGCGCACCGCCAAAAATGCCGATGGCCATAGAGTTGACGATGGCACGTAGCAAATTCGGCTGCTGCCAGATATTGCGGAAGGTGGCCAGCGACAGCTCATCCCAAAGAGAAACCCCCACGCCCCAGTTAGAGATAAACGCCCGAATTGCCACGCCAATTAACGGGACGCCAATGGTCACGGTTAGCCAGAAGACGACCACCGCACCTGCGACCCAGCGCCACTTGCCAAGCGGCAGCGCTCGCGCCTGCGATGCTTTACCCTTCATGGTGACAAACCGGTTCGCCGTGCGCATCAGACGCCGCTGTAACATGACCAGCGGAATGGTGATACAGATAAGCACCACCGCCACCGCCGCCATCAGATGATAAGACGGCGTGCCGAGCTTGTTGGTGAGCTTATACAAATAGGTGGCCAGCACCATGTTGCCCTCCGGGTCTCCGAGCACCAGCATCAAACCAAACACTTCCAGACCGAGGAAGAACAGCAGTACGCAGGCGTAGAGAATCGACGGGCGGACCATCGGCAGGCTGACCGACGTCATCACCTGCAGCGGAGAAGCCCCTACCGTTCGCGCTGCCTCTTCCACGTCCGAACCGACGCTGCGCAGCGCGGACGAGATATAGAGATAGGCATGCGGGACGTGCGTCAGCCCGGCAATCACCACGATGCTGAACATGGAGTAGATATTCCACGGCACAAATCCCAGCAGCTGCTCGGCCCATTGCGAGAAAAAGCCAACCGGTCCTGCCGCCACCACATAGCCAAAGGCCAGCACCATCGGCGAGACAAAAATGGGGACCAGGATCAGCGGTTCAATAAACCGGCGGCCGGGTAAATCGGTACGCACCATCAGGAATGCGAGGATCCCACCGAGTGGTATTGCAATCAGCACCAGACCAAATGCCAGAATAAAACCGGACTTTAGCGCAAGATAAAAGTCGGGGTCGGTAAAAATAAATTCGAAGGCCCCCAGGCTTAATTCTTTGCTGCGGGCGAAAAAAGGGGCGGAGAGAAAGCTCTGCACCACGATAAATAACAGCGGAATATAAATCACTAATGCCGTTATCAGTACCACGATGCCGCGCGGCAGCCCCTGCCACTTTCTGCGTAATACATTCATAGGTCATCCCTTTGGTCAGGCGCGGAGTACAAACCAGACGGGTGTTGAAAACCGGGCTGCCCCGGCACGAAAAAGGCTGTGCAATCGATGATGCACAGCCTGACAGACATTATTTTGCGGCGGCGGTACGCCATTGTTTAATAAATTGCAGACGTTTTTGCGGCTCCAGATATTCCAGTAACGTTTCGTCGACCGGAATCGGCTTCAGCGCGCTCCCCAGCATTTTAGTCATTCCGTCGATATCATTTTTACCTTCAATATCGTTGCGAATAGACGGAATATCGGCCTGATTAGCCAGAATACCCTGGCCTTTTTCCGACAGAACATAATCGAACCACAGTTTGGCGGCGTTCGGATGTGCGGACTCCTGAGTAATAAATGAGACCCGCGACAATACCAGCACATAATCTTTCGGGTATGAAATCCCTAATGATGAGTCGGTTTTCGCCCGCGCTTCTGCGTAGGAGCCGAGAATGTTATAGCCCAGCAGGTTTTCACCCGAGGAGACTCTCTCCATCATCGTGCCGGTCGAGGACTGCACGGTCAGGCCGCCTTTCGCCATCCCCGCCAGATCGGCGAAATAGTTGGCGTCAGCTTTACTGTCCTGCACCGCCAGCATAAAGCCCAGCCCGGATTTCTCGATATCGTAGGTGGTGACTTTGCCTTTGAATTTCTCCGCCTGGGCGGCGACCAGTTTTGCCAGCGCGGTATGAGAGTCCGGAACATCGCCCTGCGGAATCAGACGTTTATTATAGATAAAGACCACCGGCTCGTAGGTTGTGCCGTAGGCTTTTTGCTGCCAGACGGCCCATTTTGGCAGCTTGCTCAGTTCAGGTGAGGCGTATTTCTCGGCATAATCCGTCGCGAGTTTTAGCGCCGTGTCCATCGACGAACTCCAGACCACATCACCGCTGCCGCCACCCGCGGCCTGCTCGCTGATATAGCGGTTATAGAGTTCAGTACTGTTCATATCGTTATATTCAACTTTTATCCCGGGGTACTGCGCCTCAAACCCTTTAATTAACGGGCCGGCGGCTTTAGTATCCGTCGTTGAATAGATGACAACGCTGCCCTCTTTCACCCCGGCATCAACCACTTTTTGATAATCAGCCGGGTAACCCTGAGGTAATTCTGCCAGCACAGAACAGGAGAAGACTGTCGTCAGTGAAACCACTAAACCACCAATTTTCCTATACATAAAACCAACCCTTAATTATCATTTATTAAACACAAATTTAACATATAGTGAGACATCAGGGCGTTGCAACGACGGGGTTTGTTTTTTTCCGGCTTTTGTGACGCTGGGTTAATTTAAATAAATGAAGAGTGAGAAACAGCCGTATCGAGATAAGCACCGGCGGCGAGGAATATTAAGAAAAGATGAAGTTCACCGGGTAATTCCCGACATTAATAACGTTGATGAAAGGGTAATAAAATGGCGCAATCTCTTTTGATGGCCATTTGGGCCGTATTGAGCGGCGGTAGCCGGGCACCCTTCTGAAAACGCCCTCTCCTGCGACCTCGCCTGTAGCTTAAATTTTGTGACCTACATCGCAAACTTATGGGTAAACGTGAGAAAGATAAAACGACGTTAAATCAAACAGCTAAGTCGTTATCTCCGGGCTCATAAATATGACAATAGTCACAAAATCACAATCAGGTCACTATTTTTAAGTAAAGGTAACTTTTTTACTATGTCATCGCTTACGTGAACAGGGAAAGATAGCGGGCTAATGCACGACATTTTCGTGCACGACAGTATCCAGGAGTCGACATGGCGGCGATCATTACCTATGTATGCGAGCTTAATGAAGGGATCCACGCCAGGCCAGCGGGGTATATTGCGCGCTTATGTAACCTGTTCCAGGCCGCCATTGACTGGGAAAATACCCGCACGCATCTACACGCAAATGCCAAAAGCGCCCTCTCTCTGGTAGCCACCGATACGTTACTTCATGACGAATGCCGCATCACCCTCAGCGGAGATGATGAACAACATGCCGCCGCGCAGTTGCGCGGGCTGCTTGCTGAACTACCGGCCTTTCGCCTGACGCCGGAAACCGAAACCACACAGGGCGACCTTCCCCGCTGCCTGATGGAACTTCATCCGCAGGTCATTCAGGGAACCCGCATCAATAAAGGTGCCGCCATCGCGGTGCCGCGGGTGATGCCGGGCCTCACTTTTGCCGACCTTATCGCGTGTAATCCCGGTCATTTCGCGGGTTTTGCCAACGAAAAAGCCCGGCTTCTCGCCGGCTTTGAGGCGCTGCGTAAGGAAAAAAATCGCGCCCTTCGGCACACCCAGGGCATTGAACACGATCTGATAGAAGCCCATCTCACATTAATGACCGACATGGCATTTCAGGATAAGGCTATCGAATATCTGAGCAACTCGATGAATGCCTGGTCCGCCGTCATCCATTCGGCAGTTGATTTTTGCCGTGAACTCGAGCGTACGTCCAGCCACTATCTTCAGGAGCGAACGCTGGATATCCTCGATATCGCCACCCAGTTCCTGCGCACGCTCTATGGCGAACAGGCGCTGGCACATTCGCCGCTCACGCTGAGTGAACCGACCATTGTCTTTGCCAGCACGTTGACGCCCAGCCAGTTTCTGGCGCTCGACAGAAGCCATCTGGCGGGCCTGGTGCTCTCAGCGACGGGGAAAACATCGCACACCGCAATCCTGGCTCGCTCTCTGGGTGTGCCGACCCTGGCCGATATCGATATTTCGGCGCTGACCCTGGCTCCTGACCAGCAGGTGGTTATCGACGGCGAGCCGGGCATTCTGATCGTTGCCCCGGACGAAAGGATCCTGCGCTATTACCGGCACGAAATTGCCGTGCAGCGTGCCATGCAGCAGCGGTTGCAGGAAAGCATGTTGGCAGCGGCGGAAACCAACGATGGCCACCGGGTGCACATTGCCGCGAATATTGCCAGCCTGGCGGAAGCGCAGGCCGCTTTTGACAACGGTGCACAAGGGATTGGTTTATTCCGTACCGAGATAACTTTGATGGGGCGCGAAGCACCGCCCGCCTACGAGGAACTGGCCGATCTCTATACTCAGGTGGTTACTCTGGCAGCCGGCAAAGCGGTTATTTTTCGCACCTTCGATATCGGCGGCGATAAACCGGTGGAATACCTCAGTGGTAGCAGGGAAGCGAATCCGTTTCTCGGCCTGCGCGGTGTGCGGAACTACCCGCTGCACCGCCCGCTTTTTGCCCGGCAGCTTAAAGCAATTCTGCACGCGTCGGCAGCAGGAAACGCCAAAATTATGCTACCGATGATCGCGCGAACCGAAGAACTTATCTGGTGCCGGGAAGTGCTTGAGTCCGTTAAACAGGAGATGCGCCGCGAACAACTGGCGTTCGATGAGCATATCGAGCTCGGGATAATGCTCGAAGTTCCCTCGGTGCTGTTTGCCATCGCGGACATGGCCGAATATGCCGACTTCTTTAGTCTGGGCAGCAACGATCTGACCCAGTATTTCTTTGCCACCGATCGCGGGAACGCTGCGGTAAAAGTACCCGATGACGGCCTGGCACCCTCTTTTTTGCGCGCTCTGCGCCTGGCGGTAGACGAGGCGCATCGGGCCGGTAAACCAATCGGCCTGTGCGGTGAGCTGGCCGCCGACGCGCTGCGGCTTCCCCTGCTCATCGGCCTCGGGTTCGATGAACTGAGCATGAACGGCCCGGCGATTCCGGCGGTAAAGCAGGCTCTGCAAAAGGCAAATTACACCGATTGCCAGACGCTTGCACAGTCGCTTTGCCGCAGCCAGCGCGCGGCAGAGGTTTATACGGCGCTGCAAATGTCCGGCGGCGTGGCCGCCCCAAAACCCCTCCTGTCGCCGGAAATGATTTTGTGGGACATCGATGCTGCTGACAAAAATGAAGCGATCAAAATGCTGGTCGACAACCTGTGGCTTCATCAGCGTACCGAGGCGCGGGACAAGTTGTGCAACGATATCTGGGCCCGGGAAGTGCCGTTTCCCACCGTGGTAGGCTCCGGCTTTGCCATCCCTCATGCCCAAACGGACGCCGTCCAGGATTCCACCGTCAGCATTGCGACGCTGCGCCAGCCTATCGCCTGGGGCGGCGTCATGGTGGATACCCTGTTTATGCTAACTATCGGCAAATCCGCGAAGGATAACGCGCATATGAAGTACTTCTCGACCCTCGCGCGGATGCTGATGAATGATGAATTTGTCATCCGAATCAAAGAGGCCAAAAGTCCGAAAGCGCTCTACAACCTGATATCCGGAACGCTGGATTTTTAAGCATCAAACCCGTTATGAGGCTGGCATGTTAAAACTCTTAAAAAATACTAAACGGCATTTTATGACCGGCGTCTCGTACATGATCCCGTTTGTCGTCGCAGGCGGCGTTTTGCTGGCGCTGGCGGTGATGTTTAATGGCGAAGCCGCCGTACCGGACCACGGTTTTCTCAAGGCCATGTCACAAATTGGTGTGGCCGGGCTCACGCTGTTTATCCCGATCCTGTCGGGATTTATCGCCTATTCGATGGTCGATAAGCCGGGCATCGCACCGGGTGCAATCGGCGGGTTGATGGCGTACCAGATGGGCGCCGGCTTTTTAGGCGGCATGCTGTCGGGCATTATTGCCGGACTGGTGGTTACTATTCTGCTCAATGCGATCGCCCGACTCAACATTCCCCACTTTTTGCGGATGGTATTGCCGATATTTATTATCCCGCTCGTGGGGACATTCCTCACCGGTATGGCGGTGTACTACATTATTGGCGACCCCATCGCCGGCGTAATGAAGTGGCTTAGCGTCTGGCTGGGCAATATGCAGGGCGCCTCGTTTATTCTTCTCGGCGGCGTGTTGGGCTGCATGATCGCCGTCGATATGGGCGGGCCGATGAACAAAACCGCCTTTTTCTTTGCCGTGGCCCTGATATCCACCAACCCGCAGCTGATGGCGGCAGTCGCCGCTGCAGACTGCACGCCGCCGCTCGGGCTGGCGCTGGCAACGTTCTTATTTAAAGGCATCTTTAATGATGTTGAACGGGAAGCGGGAAAGCCTGCCGTGATTATGGGCTTTATGGGGATTACTGAAGGCGCCATCCCTTTTGCCGCAGCCGACCCGGTGCGGGTGATCCCGGCAATTATGCTCGGCAGTGCCGTGGCGGCCATTCTGTCGCTGTGGTTTGGCGCAACCAATGCCGCCCCCTGGGGCGGGCTCATTGTTTTACCGGTAGTCAGTAATCATTTTGGCTATATCGTTTCTGTGTTAGCCGGGACCGTTACCACCGCCGTGGCGGTCAAGGTCTTAAAGACCGTTATCAAACCGCAGGCATAATATGGGCACCTTTATTCAATCTATTCTCAGCGAATTCAGTACCCAGGGGACGGCGAATGAGAGCGTGCTGGTGGCCAACGGCAGCGCCCAGGCTCCGGCGATGGCCTACCATCTGCACGTTCCGCGTATTGAGCTGACGGTGAAAGGCTCGCTGAGTATGCTGTTGCCAAAAGGCGCAGACCGAATCGTCAAATATGAACGCCCGGTCGGCACGATTACCTATATTCCGGCCAATAGCTGGAACTCCCCGCAGTGGGAAAGCCCGGTTATCTGCATGTCGGTCGTGTTCTGGAAGCAGGACGTGGGGTTTAGCATCAGCAACTGGGACGGCGCCCAGTTTAAAGAGGTGGAAAAGTATAATCTGCAAAACTCCAGCAGCACCGTTCGCGATCGTCTCCTTGAGCTGGCCGAGTCGCTGGCGTGGGCACAGGATAACACCGGCGAAACCTTTGCCCATATCGTCTATGTGCTCATCAACGACCTGCTGCATCAGATAACCGATGGTCTGAATAACCGCCGAGGACCCGTTTCTCTGCTCGATGAAATAAAAAGCCATATTGATAGCCGCTACCACACGGATATTAGTCGGGAAAGCGTTGCCGCGACCTTTAATATCTCGCCAGGCTATCTGTCACGTCTGTTTTCGAAGGAGTCAGACGTGAAATTTAACGAGTATCTGAAGTTAGCCCGCATCTCACATTCCAAAGCGTTGCTAACAAATACCAATCTGAAAATAAATGAGGTTTCAGAGAAGTGCGGTTTTACTGATACCAACTATTTCTGCAAGGTATTTCGAGATATCAATGACTGTACGCCGCTTGAGTACCGGCGCAAAAATAAGGGAGCAAGTTTATGACAACCCGTGCAGGAAAAGATGATATTCAGCCCTTCTCCAGCGAACGGAATCTCCATATCGTGGCGGTAACCGCCTGCGCAACCGGCGTAGCCCACACCTACATGGCCGCTGAGCAGCTGGAAAAACTGGCCCGGCAGTACCATTTCGCCATAAAAATAGAGACCCAGGGCGTACTTGGGCTGAAGAATCAGATAACCGACAAAGACATTTTTACATCAGAACTCGCCATCATCGCGTCTGATATTACTATCGATAATCCCTCGCGCTTCGAGGGCTGCCGGATCCTGAATGTGTGCATCAATTCGCTGCTGTTAAAGCCGACGGAGGTTATCGCCGCGATCCGCAAGTCGCTGAATCTGCCGAGAGGCAATATTATCGACCTGTAGGTTGTGTCAGCTAGTCCCCGGCAGGTGTAGTGCTACCGGGAGCCACTTTTTTCACGTCCACAGCGCCTCAAGGCCGGGGATTCTTCCCCCGCCATGATCCTCAAGAAACGCCAGAACCTGTCCTGGCGAGTGGTTCAGAATCCTTGAGGCAGGAAAACCGACTTCATCAAGCAGAACCTGACAGGCGCTAAAATCACCCAACGAAAAAGCGCTATGCGCATCGCTGCCTAAGGCGAGTAGCCCACCGCTTTCGGCGACGGCGGCGACGATTTTGCGGCAGTTTGCTTCACTGCCTTTGCGTGAATGCACAAAAGAGGCGTTATTCACCTCCAGCGCCACATGACAGGCTTTGGCGGCGGCGACTACCGCCGGGATATCAATCGGGTATTCCGGGTTGCCCGGGTGACTGATGATATGCACCTTCCCACTCTCTATGACCGCAATCAGCGCATCGGTATGGGTCGTGATATCCGCCGGTGCAAACACCTGCTTATGGAATCCGGCGATAACCAGATCCAACGAGGCGCGCATTTTGTCGCTGCAATCGGTCTCACCGCCGGGTTTAATATTGGCTTCAATCCCGCGCAAGATCCCCACGCCTTCGACGATACGCGGCAAAATACGTAAATGACTAAAATGAAACGGATGCGGCGCATCAACCATCTCCGGGCCATGATCGGTGATAGCAATAAGCCGGATATGGTTTCGCACCGCGGCGGCAATATAATCATGGACCGTGCTGTAGGCGTGAGTGCTGGCCAGGGTATGCATATGAAGGTCAACGGGATACATGTTATCTCCCCTGAATGAAATGCGGCCCCTCAACAGATCAAGGGGCCGTGAATGTTATGCCAGTAGCGCTGTTGCCTGCTGCAAGACCGCCTCAACGGTGATGCCAAACGCCTGATAAAGCTCCTCCGCCGGGGCGGATTCGCCGTAGCTCCGCATGCCGATAATTGCGCCGTTGAGGCCAACGTATTTGTACCAGTAGTCGGTAATACCGGCCTCAATCGCTACACGCGCGGTGACAACCTTCGGCAGCACGGCGTCACGATACGCCGCCTCCTGTTTGTCAAAGGTATCCGTGGATGGCATCGAGACAACCCTTACGCGGACGCCTTGCGCGGTGAGCGTCGCCCACGCCGCAACGGCCAGTTCAACCTCCGAGCCTGTGGCAATAAGAATCAACTGCGGCTGCCCGCTGCACGCCTTCAGAACATAGCCACCGCGGGCAATGTCCTGCACCTGTTGCCAGGTTCGCTCCTGCTGGGTGAGGTTTTGTCGGGAGAGAATCAGGGCGGTCGGCCCCTCCTGACGTTCAACGCCAAACTTCCACGCTACCGCAGACTCCACCTGATCACACGGCCGCCAGGTGCTGAGATTTGGCGTCAGGCGTAAAGAGGCTATCTGTTCCACCGGCTGGTGGGTCGGGCCATCTTCACCCAGGCCTATCGAGTCATGGGTATAGACCATCACCTGTCGTTGCTTCATCAGCGCCGCCATTCTGACCGCGTTGCGGGCGTACTCCACGAACATCAGGAAGGTCGAGGTATACGGCAGGAACCCGCCGTGCAGGGCTATCCCGTTGGCGATGGCGGTCATGCCAAATTCACGCACTCCGTAGTGGATATAGTTCCCCGCGGGATCGTCAACAATTGAGCAGGAACCTGACCACAGCGTCAGATTTGACGGCGCGAGGTCGGCAGAACCGCCGAGAAACTCAGGCAGCCACGGTCCAAAGGCCTCAATCGTATTCTGCGATGCTTTGCGGCTGGCGATTTTTGCCGGTTTGGCCTGCAGTCTATCGATAAATGCCTGCGCCTTACTGGTAAACTCTGCGGGCAGTTGCCCGTTCACCCGCCGGGTATATTCTTGAGCCAGTTCGGGGAACGCTTTCGCGTAGGCGGCAAATGTGTCGTTCCACGCGGCCTCTTTCGCCTGACCGACTTGCCGGGCATCCCACTGCGCGGCGATTTCAGAAGGGATAACAAACGGCGGATACGGCCAGCCAAGCGCCTCACGCGTCGCCGCCACTTCGGCCTCGCCCAGCGGCGCACCGTGTACATCGTGCGTCCCGGCTTTATGTGGTGCGCCCATACCAATCACCGTCTTGCAGATAATCAATGTTGGCTTCGCCGCTACTGACTTTGCCTGTTCAATAGCGGCGTGAACTGCCGCGGGATCGTGGCCATCCACGCTGCGCACCACGTGCCAACCATAGGCCTCAAAGCGTGCGGCGGTGTCGTCGGTGAACCAGCCTTCTACATGACCATCGATAGAAATGCCATTATCGTCATAAAACGCGATCAGTTTGCCGAGCTTAAGCGTCCCGGCCAGGGAACAGACTTCGTGTGAAATCCCCTCCATCATGCAGCCGTCGCCCATAAAGACATAGGTGAAGTGATCGACAATCTCATGACCTGGACGGTTAAACTGCGCGGCAAGGGTTTTCTCAGCAATCGCCATGCCGACCGCATTAGCGATCCCCTGCCCCAGCGGCCCGGTGGTCGTTTCCACTCCAGGGGTATAGCCCACTTCCGGGTGGCCCGGCGTCTTCGCATGCAGCTGGCGAAAGTTTTTCAGCTCTTCGACAGGCAGGTCATAGCCGGTGAGATGCAGCAGGCTGTAAATAAGCATCGAGCCGTGGCCGTTGGAAAGCACAAAGCGGTCGCGGTTGACCCACCGCGGGTTGGCGGGATTGTGGTTAAGAAAATCCCGCCACAGAACTTCGGCAATATCCGCCATCCCCATCGGTGCGCCAGGGTGGCCGGAATTTGCCTGCTGTACGGCATCAACGCTCAGCATACGGATGGCATTTGCCAGGTTTTTTCGTGATGGCATGTCAAACTCCCTCTACAGCTTAAGAAAAAAATCAGCCTCGCCCTCTCGCATCACGCTCAGGCCAAGGTAGTGTTCGATGGTTTGCCAGGTCTCGATGTCATGAACCACCGACTGCCGGGTCAGCACTTCAATCGTCACGCAGCCGGCATGAACGGCAGACAGCAGGCCGGCAGTTGAGTCTTCAAATGCGAGACAGCTGGCGGGAGAAAGGCCGAGTCTGGTGGCGCCGGTGAGGAAGGGTTCCGGATGGGGCTTACCCTCAAAAATATCGTCGCAGGTTACCAGCACGGGCGGCTCGGGGAAGCCGACATGGTTGATTCGCGCGGTTGCAACCTTGTGCGACCCCGATGTCACAATGGCCCAGGGTACCTGCAGGCTCGCCAGCCGGTGGAGAAACTCTCCGGCGCCCGCAACGGCGGTAATGCCCTCGGGATGGGCCGCCTCGAAATCTTCCAGCGCGCGTAATTCTTCAACGATCGTCTGTTCACTGGCCGCAGGCAGAAAATGGCGCAGCGTCGCCATCGCCGGTTTGCCATGCAGGAAATGACACACCGCGTTAGCATCCAGCTGCTTTTTAGCGGCCCATGCCCGCCAGGATGCCTCGACGAAATCCAGCGAGTTAACCAGCGTCCCGTCTAAATCCAACAATATTCCACGAAAATGCATCGCTTCTACCACGGAAATAAAATGAGTGTGCTTTATTTTGTACTGCATTCATTGGTGGCGCTTAAATAGGAAGAAAGTTGTTTTAATAGTAATTACGTGACCATCGTTCACGATTAATCAAACGCGTGAGCCTTGTCACACGGCGTTGCTATATTTTCAGCGCAGAAACAAACCCCATTTATCGCTTAATTTCATGACAGCCATCACAAATTACCCATCCGGCTATTTTATTCGAGCAAAGGTCACTTTTTTTCTATTCAAAGGAAGAGGCGAACGATGAAGGATATAAAACATGAACAGCAGGTTCGACACCTGCTCTGAAAATTAATCAGCCTTTGCGATAAGATGACCGGGAGCGATAATGTCAGAGACAATAACCTATCAATGTGAACTGAAGGAGGGTATTCACGCCAGACCTGCGGGACATATCGAGCGGCTGTGTAATACTTTTCAATCTGCGGTGTGCTGGAAAAATATACGCAGCGGCATTCAGGGTAATGGCAAAAGCGCCCTCGCCATTGTCGCTACCGATACCCTGTTCGATGACGTCTGTGATATTACGCTCAGCGGAAAGGATGCGCCTGATGCCGCGCGTAAACTCAGTGCGCTGCTCAAAAAACTGCCCTCTTATGAAGTCAGCCAACCCGTCGATAACGCCGCGCCTGCGGGCTATCTCCCGCGTTCTCTGCGCGAAACCCAACTCAACTTCATCCAGGGTTCACGTATCAGCGGTGGCGTCGCCATTGCGAAACCGCTGCGGATCCAGAGCCTGTCATTGAGCGAAATGCTGGCACGCAATCCCGGGGGGAACGACCAGGCTGAACATCAACAGCATATTTTCCTCGCCGGCTTAGAAACGCTTAAAAATGATAAACAGGCGGCGCTGGATATGAATAAAGGCGTTGAACATGACATTCTCCAGGCACATTTATCAATTATTAGCGACGTCACCTTTCAAAGCCATATTTCCGACGCAATTGTCGATGGTGAAAATGCCTGGGGAGCGGTTATCAAAGCGGCAATGGAGTTTTGCGATATACTTAACCGCTCATCAAGTAAATATATAAAAGAGCGAACCCTTGATGTTCTCGATATTACCGGACAACTGCTTACGGCCATTTACGGAGCAGGCGTGCTGCCGCAAAATCGTTTCGAATTAACGCGACCATCGATTATTCTGGCCGACAGCCTGACGCCCGGTCAGTTTCTCAGTATGAATAAAGAGTATCTGGCTGGCATGATCTTATCGGCGACCGGAAAAACGTCCCATACGGCCATTCTTGCGCGTTCGCTGGGGATCCCAACCCTCACCGATATTGATTTTTCTACGCTGGCGCTGGATGAGGAAAATAACGTCATCATCGACGGCAATCCGGGGATTTTGATTACCGACCCGGACGAAAAAGTGCTGCGCTATTACCGCAATGAAATCTCCGTGCAGCAAACCATGCAGCGGCAGATGCTGACCGAAGTCCACGAACCGGCCCTCACTCTCGACGACCATCCCGTTGAGATCGCCGCCAATATTGCCAGTCTGGCAGAAGCGGAATCCGCCTTTCGTCAGGGCGCTGAAGGTATCGGCCTGTTTCGCACCGAAATGTCATTTATGGATCGTGAAACGCCGCCGGATTATCCCGAGCTGGCGGCGCTCTACGGCCAGGTCATACGCCTGGCCGACGGCAGGCCAGTCATCTTTCGCACATTCGATATCGGCGGTGATAAACCGGTCGATTATCTCAGTATCGGTGAAGAAGAAAATCCGTTTCTTGGTTTTCGGGCGGTCCGCACCTATCCGCGCTACCGCGACCTGTTTGCCATGCAGCTGAAAGCGATCCTCAGTGCTTCAGCTTACGGCAACGCAAAAATCATGATCCCAATGATTGCCAGCGTCGATGAGGTTATCTGGTGTCGCACCGTGCTCGATGAGGTCAAAAGCGAGATGCGAGAGGAAGGACTGGCGTTTAACGATGAGATTGCACTCGGCGTGATGCTGGAAATTCCCTCGGTCATCTTCGCCATTAGCGACATTGCCGAACACGCGGATTTCTTCAGCGTCGGCAGTAACGATCTGACCCAGTATTTCTTCGCCGCCGACCGGGGAAATACCCAGGTCGAGAGCGTCTACGACAATCATGCTCCGGCATTTCTTCGCGCCCTGCAATTTGCTGCCGATGAGGTCCATCGTGCGGGTAAATGGATTGGCCTCTGCGGGGAACTGGGCGCCAACAAAGACTTTCTGCCCCTTTTCGTCGGTATGGGCTTCGATGAACTCAGCATGAGCGGCGCCGCAATCCCCGGCGTCAAACACGCCCTGCGCGAGTTGAGTTATGCCAAATGCCAACGCCTGGCGCAGGACATCGTGGCCTTAAAACGTTCGGCTGAAATTAAGACCGCCCTACGTTCCCCGGATGTGAAAGCGGTCGACCACAGGCCCATCATCACACCAGAGTTTATTTTCTATGGTCTACAGGCCAACGATAAAAATGAAGTCATACAAAAGATGACTGATAACCTCTGGCTACACCATCGCACCGATAGCCGGGAACGGTTGAGCGATGATATCTGGGCGCGCGAAGACGCCTTTTCCACCGCTGTGGGCTATGGCTTCGCCATTCCCCATACCAAATCGGAACATATCCACACCTCCACCATCAGTATGGCGACGTTGGAAACGCCCATTATGTGGGGCGATCAGCAGGTCGAAACCGTCTTTATGCTGACGGTAAGTCAATCCGCCGACGCCAACGCGCACATGAAATATTTCTCCACCCTGGCCAGAAAACTAATGAAAGAGGATTTTCGCCATGAAATAAAAAATGCCGAAGACGTCACCGTACTCTACAACCTGATGGCAAAAACATTAGCCGTATGAAATCAGGATTAATTGAATCACCTTTTAATTAACAGCCAAATAAAATACTCAGGAGTCACTCATGAAAATTGTCGGCGTTGCAGCGTGTATTACCGGAGTCGCCCACACCTATATGGCTCAGGAAGCTATCGAGCAAGAATGCAAAAAAAGAGGTTATACCGTCAAGGTAGAAACCCAGGGCGGCATGGGCATTGAAAATGAATTAAGTGAAGAGGAAATTGCCGAAGCCGATGTCGTTATCCTGGCGATCGCTATTGGTATCGAAGGCGTCGAACGTTTTGAAGAAAAAGAAGACGCAGGAAGAATTATCTCACTCAATCCAGCGGAAGTTGTGCGCGATCCGGCTGCCATTATTGATAAAGCCGAGCGGCTTGTAAGTTAAATAACACCATCTTCCCCGGATTTATTTCGACATCCGGGGTGATGATTAAAAATATTAATTATATTTCTGCGAACTCTGTATTTCTGCGGACAGGTCTGAGCGCCTGCGGCTGATATCGCCGCAATCTCACGATCGCACCTCAAAAAATTAGAGGGTTCTGGAGGATTAAAAATGTCGGATAAAATGAAAGCGATTAAGGATGATTTAGTCAAAGCGTTCAGTACCGGTGTGTCATATATGATGCCGGTGGTCGTCGTTGGCGGGATCTGTCTGGCGCTGTCGCTGGTTGGCGGTGAACCGGTTGCGGGCAAAGGCATGGTCGTGACCAACCCCTTCTTATTAAACCTTGGCGCCATCGGGAGCGCCGGTCTGGGGATGATGATCCCGGTGTTGGCCGCCTATATCGCCTATTCAATTGCCGGGAAGCCGGGACTGACACCAGGGGTCATTACCGGCTTTATGGCCACTACGCCGCTGGGGGCAGACCATGTTGTCACTGGTTTTCTCGGCGCGATGCTGCTCGGTATTCTCAGCGGATATGTCGCTAAATGGGTCAAAAGCTGGAAAGTCGGCAAAGTCCTGATGCCGGTGATGCCCATCCTGATTATTCCCATCGTCTCGACTTGTCTGGTCGGCATGCTTTATCTCTATGTCCTGATCGGTCCTATCGGTATCGCCATGAAATGGCTGGTCGCCATGCTCTCGAATATGCAGGGGAGCAGTGGCGTGGTATTAGGTCTGATTCTTGGCGCGATGGCAGCATTTGATATGGGAGGGCCGGTCAATAAAACCGCCACGGCATTTACTCTTGCGCTGATGGCCGAAGGTATTTACGGACCGAACGGGGCTTATCGTATTGCCTGCGCTATTCCGCCGCTGGGCATTGCTCTCTCAACGTTTATTTCTCAGCGTAAATGGGCGGAAGATGAAAGAAGGATGGGTACTTCCGCAGCCTTTATGGGATTAATTGGCATTACCGAAGGAGCAATTCCCTTTGCCGTTAAAAATCTTAAGACCGTCTTACCGTCAATTATTATCGGCAGCGCTGTCGGCGCTGGTCTGGCAATGATTCATGGCGTCGAATCGATGGTGCCGCATGGCGGTTTAATTGCGATTGCCGGCGTCAATAAAGCCCCAATGTGGTACGTCATTGATATGGCTATCGGCGTTATTGTCACCGCAGTTTGCCTGCATATTCTGCGCCCCAACATTAGCGACCCGGTAAAAAAAGAGTCGGCTAAAAAAACCATGACTACTGATATGAATAAAGCCTGAGGAGTTATCATGAAAAATACAATGAAACAGTACGTTGATTATATCGTAAACGGTGGCAAATCCACGATGCTGGGTATTGGCCCAATGTCTCCGGCGCTGATCCAGGCCTGTTTTGAACTCGGTAAAGAAAAAGATCTGCCGCTGATGTTTATTGCCAGTCGCAATCAGGTCGATGCTGATGAATTTGGCGCCGGCTACGTCAATAACTGGGATCAGTTCCGCTTTGCCGCCGACCTGAAAGCCATGGCGGAAAAAGTCGGTTTTGACGGCGACTATTTCCTCTGCCGCGACCACGGCGGCCCGTGGCAGCGTGATAAAGAACGTAAAGACCATATTCCTGAGGCTCAAGCGATGGAGCTGGCTCGTCGTTCCTATCAGATTGATATGGATGCAGGTTTCGATCTTCTGCATATCGATCCGACGAAAGACCCGTACGTCGTCGGCAAAGTGATTGATATCGAACTGGTTCTCAGCCGCACCGTTGAGCTGATCCGCTTTTGCGAAAGCTATCGTCAGGCCAACAACCTGAAAGAGTTCTTCTATGAGGTCGGTACCGAAGAAACCAACGGTGGCCTGACTGACGTCAGCGCCTATGAAGGGTTTATTATTGAGCTCAATAAACGCCTCGCAGCCGAATCCCTGCCGCGACCGCTGTTTATTGTTGGCCAGACCGGTACGCTGACTCGCCTGACCAAAAACGTCGGCCACTTCAATGACCGGCAGTCCGCCGAGCTTTCCGCCATCAGTACCCGCCACGGCGTGGGCCTGAAAGAGCACAACGGCGACTACCTGCCCGATGAAATTCTGCTCAAGCATCCTGGCCTTGGGATCACCGCGATGAACGTCGCTCCGGCCTACGGTACCATCGAAACCCGCGCCTATCTGAAACTGGCGGAAGTCGAAAAAGATCTGGCGGCAAAAGGCTTTATCAAATCAGCCTCGGCGTTGAAAACCGTACTGACCCGCGAGTGCGTGCTCAGCCATAAATGGGAAAAATGGATGACCGATGAGCACAAAAACAAATCTGAAGAGCAAATTTTCAATGACCCTGCGTTGCTGAAAGAGATCCTCGAACTTAGCGGTCACTATAACTACGAAAAACCGGCGGTAGTGAAAGAGATGCAGACCCTGTTTGCCAATCTGAAATCCTTTGGCATTGAGCCTGAACGTTATGTGGTGAATAAAATCAAGGACATGATTCAAAACGAGGCCGAGTGTTTCAATATGCCCGGTTTGACCACCCGCGTCGCACGGGCAAAGTAACCCCGCCTCCGGTTTCAATATCCTAACGCAATAATAAGGAGCGGGCTGCTCCTTATTATTTCAGGAACGTGATGAAAGAACAGGTAATGGTTATGAATCAACTTGAACAATTAAAGCAGCGGACAACGATTGTTGCCGACAGCGGGGATATTGACAGTATCATCGCCTATCAGCCAGAAGATGCAACCACCAATCCCTCGCTGATTTTTAAAGCGGCGCAGCTTCCGCAATATCAGAAACGGGTAAAAGATACCGTCGCGGCGGTGCAGTCCCGACAGCCGGGAAAAAAGGTGCAGCCCTCAGCGGTGGCGGATTCTCTGGCAGTCAGCATTGGCGCCCTGATCCTGAAAAGCATTCCCGGACGCATCTCCACGGAAGTCGATGCCCGCCTTTCTTTCGATACCGAAGCCAGTATCCGTAAAGCGCGAGACATCATCGCCTTGTACCAGGATAAAGGCATCGATAAATCGCGGGTCTTAATTAAACTCGCCGCAACCTGGCAGGGGATCCGCGCCGCCGAGACGCTGGAAAAAGAGGGTATCCAGTGTAACCTGACGCTGCTTTTTTCCTTCGCTCAGGCTCGTGCCTGCGCCGATGCTGGCGTGTTTTTGATTTCCCCTTTTGTGGGCCGAATTTACGACTGGTATAAAAAGAATCAGCCGGAAACCGTATTTACGGTCGACAACGACCCGGGCGTGGAATCCGTACAGAAGATATACCACTTCTATAAAACTCACGGTTATCGGACGGTAGTGATGGGCGCCAGTTTCCGCACGCCGGAACAGGTGCTGGCGCTGAACGGCTGCGATCGGCTAACCGTCGCGCCTTCGCTGCTGGCGCAGCTACACGACAGCACCGCTCCAGTCCCTGCCCCGCTGAGCTGGGATGGCGTGGTGCAGGTTAAACCGGAACCGATGGGCGAAGCGGAATTCTACTGGGCGCATAATCAGGATGCGATGGCGGTGGAAAAGCTTGCCGAAGGCATCCGGTTATTTGCCGTGGACCAGAACAATCTTGAGGTATTACTCAGCCGCTTTATTTGAAGCAATTACCGCTGCCTGCTGCCGTTACTCCCGCGGCCAGATTTGGGGAAATAGCGAAGAGACCAGCGCCTCGCCATCTTTCAGCGTCAACTCCGGAAACGGCGGCGAAGTCACGCCGCCGCGATCGGCGAAGGTGGCATCATCTCCGACCCAGCGCGCGGAGAATACCCGCCGCGCACGCGCGGAGGTATTGCCCCTCGCACCGTGCAGGGTCCGGTAATGAAAGGCAACGGCATCCCCCGGCTCCAGCGCCCAGCTGACGATATCGTAATCGTCCTGATGGGCGTCAATATCCGGCAGCTCTTTGAAGCGGCTGTGGGCGTAGAGTTTTGAACCGTTAAAACGAGTTGGACTGTACTCATCTCCCCAGCGGTGCGAACCGCGGATGCAGCGCAGTGAAATCTCTTCCGCCACCGGGTCCAGCGGGATCCACAGGCTAACGTTTTGCTGCCCTTCTACGCAGTAATAGGGCTGGTCGTGGTGCCACGGCGTCACCGTGCTGCCGCCGGGCGGTTTCACCAGAGTATGTTCATGGAAGAATTTTGCCGTTTTCGACTGCATCAGCGCGGCGGCGATTTCTGCCGCTGGCGACTGGCGGACAAAACGTTCAAAATCAGGGATCCGCGACCAGTTGCAATAATCCTGAAAAAAAGGGGCGGAACCATCTTTCGGCACCACCGTACGGGCGTGACCGTATTCGCTGGGGTTAGCCATCAGTTGTGCCACGCCGGTAGCCAGGCTCTCAATCCACGGCGCAAATACGCCTTTCAGCAACACCACACCGTCCGTCTGATAGCGGTCGATCGTCTGCGCATCGATGCCTGGAACACGCTGATTTTGCATAGTTAACCCTCCTGTGCCGAACAATCATGTGGCGGAATAATTCCCTGGCCAGCCGGGTGTTTCGCCACGGTAAATAGAACGCACTCAGGTTATTTAATCGCCCGCCGATGGTAAATTATTTTAAAACGAGTCGCTAAATAGAAAATTACGAGCCTCAATGGTGTGACGGGAATAAACAGGCCCGTAGCGACGACCGGCTATGTATTCAAAGATGTGCGGGGGTTAATTCAATGCTCCGACAATAGTCCATAAACAGTTGTGTAGGCCGGGTGGGTTCATTATTGGCAAGATGCGCCATAATTAATGTCGAGGCTGGCATGTCATCTTCAATATCCAGCTGCACGAGCCTTTCTCCGTCATAGGTCATATCGCAAAGCGGTCGGGTAACTAATACCGAAAACCCCAGCCCTTGCCCGACCATACAGCGCACCATTTCGATAGAGGGCGAGCTGTAAGCCACCTCCGGGTGATAACCCTTCTCTTTAAATATAGTGATGAAGTAATTTTTGCTCGGCACCGCATCGAGCAAAATCATCGGCTCATGGCTTAGCTCCTGCAAAGTCACGCTACTTTTCTGTGCCAGCGGATGGCTGGCGGGCAGTAGCGCATACGGTTTATGCGGTGCATTCAGCATCTCTTTATTGACCGAATGACCTAATTCCAGATCGTAAACCAGCGCCAGATCGAAGCGCCCGCGATGCAGGCCGTGCATTAATTCATGCTGTTCACCGTCATACAGCTGAAGGGTAATTTCGGGATACATTTTTTTAAACCCGGCCACCAGCTTTGGCATATACAGCGGTGCGACGGATTCAAAACAGCCCACGGAAATCGTCCCGGAAACCAGTTCCTTATCGGCGCGGGAGTTTTGTTCAAACTCGTATGAAAGGCGCAACAGCTCCTTTGCTTTCTCATAAAAACGCCGCCCGCAAGAGGTCAGTGAAACGCCCTGCGCATGATGGCGAATAAACAGCTGCTGCTCAAAGGTGCTTTCAAGGTTTTTAATGGCAATCGAGATCGACGGCTGGGCAATATGCAGCTGCCGGGACGCTTCCGCGATGCTCTCGGTCTCTACAACGGTAACAAAGTATTTAAGTTGTTTGAGCGTGAATCGCGTCATAGTCTCACCCTATATGAAATATTGTCCCGAACGGAAACGGTATAGTTTCCTGATATGCAATATATGCATTCTCTGCAAGCATCATGCCATTTCATCTATGGGTCATTATTTTCTTACCGGACAAATGCGTTATTTACTTTCCTGGCCGGGTAAAAATAATCGCTATATCGTCTCATCGGGTTAATTGCACCAACCTGAATCACGCTGCACCAGATTAATTCATTGAACGCCCCACCATTGCACAAAAATGCTTTTCCCCGCGTATTTCGTTGACCAGTCTCCGCAATTGTTTTTTTAATGTTTAGTTCTTGTTTCGCACTCATTGCTTTAAATTTATTGAAGTTAATCGACCTGTATAGTTTTTTTAAACTTAAAGGCCAAAAATTTACTAATTGCCTCCCGGCGAAAACTGCCAGCATAGTGTAATTGCAAGATAAGCCCTGGCGATGCCCTATTTTTGATCATCGGTATCGCATTCATCTCCGTTAATTATGGCGAGTAAAATAGCCCATGACGTTTAACTGGAACTACATGTTAAGTCTGCTCAGCGATGCAGATTTTTGGCAGGCCACCTGGACCGTCATTAAATTAAGTCTGCTGACCTGGGGTTGCAGTATTGTGCTGGGCTTTGTTCTCGCCCTGGCCAAGCAGTCGCCGCGCAAGCTTTTTAATCTCCCGGCGCGGCTCTATATCTGGCTGTTCCGCAGCCTGCCGCTGCTGGTGCTGCTGATCTTCGTCTATAACCTGCCGCAGGCGGTACCGGCTTCTGCGGCGGTGCTCAACGACCCGTTCTGGGCCGGCCTGCTGGCGATGGTGCTGAGCGAAGCCGCCTACGTGGCCGAAATTCACCGCGGCGGCCTGCTCTCAATACCTAAAGGTCAGAGTGAAGCCGCCCGGGCGCTGGGACTGCGCTATGCCGGCACCCAATGGCGGGTGATTATTCCCCAGGCGCTGCGCGTCGCCCTGCCCGCGCTGGCCAACGAATATATTGCCGTTGTGAAGCTCAGCTCGCTGGTATCCGTCATCTCCCTGACCGAAATTTTGATGGTCGGTCAGCGCCTCTATTCGCAGAACTTCCTGGTGATGGAAACCATGGCGGCGGTGGCGTTCTACTACGTCCTGATCGTTACCGTCTTCGATTTCTTGCTCAAACGCCTGGAAAGCTATCTCGACGTTACCCGGCGTAAAGTCACGCGCCCTATCGACAGCGAGATGCAGCGACTGGCGACGCAAACACGTCCGGCGACGGTACGTAACGTGGTCGACCATCCCCATCCGGCGTTGCAGGCGTCAAAACTTCACAAGGCCTATAACAATGTGGAAGTGCTCGGCGCCGTCAGCCTGCAAATTCAGCCGGGAGAAGTGGTATCGGTGATTGGCCCTTCCGGCTCCGGGAAAACCACCCTGATCCGTCTGCTCAACGGGCTTGAGCAGATAGACAACGGCGAGATTCGTATTAACGGTCAGCCATTTATTCACCTCGACCGTCAGGGCGTGCAGAAACCCCGCTTTATAGAGAACGCACAGTACCGCCTGAACATCGGCATGGTGTTTCAGAGTTTTAACCTGTTCCCCCACCTGACGGTTCTCGGCAACCTGCTGCTGGCACCGCGCTACCATCGGCTGGCACCGAAACCCGAGCTGAAGCAGCAGGCCTGCGAACTATTGCATAAGGTCGGCATGCTGGACCATGCGTGGAAATATCCACACCAGCTCTCCGGTGGCCAACAGCAGCGCGTGGCGATTGCCCGTGCCCTTATGATGCGCCCGCAAATTATGTTATTCGATGAACCCACCTCGGCGCTTGACCCGGAAAAGGTCAATGAGGTGCTTCAGGTTATCGAATCGCTGGCCCATGAAGGCATCACCATGATCATCGTGACCCATGAAATGAATTTTGCCTTCAAAGTCTCCGACCGGATTGTCTTTATGGAAAAAGGGCGCGTGGTGTGCGACGACACGCCGCAGGCCATGCGCGACGGCAACCATCCGCGCGTGGACGCCTTCCTGAAAGATGTTTCCCTGGCTTAACGCTTCGTTTATGAAAGGAAAAATTATGATTGCGCAGTGGCACATTGAACAGTTTCATCAACAAGGTTTTCTGGTGGTCGAAGGGGTGCTTTCTCCTGCCGAAGTCGCCGCTTTACAGCAGGATTTTGACGGTTGGGTCGAAGAAAGCCGCCGCCATACCGCGGTCTGGGGAGAAACACTGGACGGCCGTCCGCGCTTCGACCTGGAAAGTGACCACCGCGCCGACCACCCTTCTCTGCGTCGGGTCAGTTCGCCAACGGAAATTTCCGCCGCCTTTGAGCACGCCGCCCTGCAATCGCGCATGGCGACGATTGCCGCCCAGCTTATCGGCGGCAGCGGCACCCGTTTTCATCACAGCAAAATTAACTCCAAGCTGCCGTTTACCGCCACCCAGGTGAAATGGCATCAGGACTTTCTGTTCACGCCGCACAGCAATGACGACATTATCACCGCCCTGCTGATGGTGAGCGAAGTGACGCCGGAAAACGGCCCCTTGAACGTGGTACCGGGGAGCCATAAGGGGCCGCTGTGGTCCCACTGGCAGGACGGACGTTTTACCGGGTCCGTCGAAGATGAGGTGGTGTCGGCGCAGTGCCAGCAGCCCGAAGCCTGCTTTGGCCCGTCAGGCTCCGTCTGCTTTATGCATACCCGCCTGCTTCACGCATCGAGTCCCAATGAAACCGAGCTACCGCGAACGCTGTTTATCAGCGTTTATGCCGCCGAAGACGCCCTGCCGTTTGGCGAAAACCCGTTGCCTAGCCTTCATGCCGGGCAGCTGGTCGCCGGCGAGGAAAGCGGCCTCGTTCGCAGCGCCGCCAATCAGCTACGTTTGCCGCAGAAGCCGCGCGGCGCCTCTTTCTTCGTTCAGCAGGCCGGCCACGATCTTGCCAGCATGTCATGTTATCCCCTGGAGGTTTTATGAAACACTGTAACGCACTGCTTCTTTGTACCGCTGGCGCCCTGACCTCGTTCAGCTCATTTGCAGCTTTCCTGCAGCCGGGGAAGATAACCGCCGGTTCGGATATGACCTTTTATCCTTATGAATATATGCAAAATAATACGCCGGCCGGTTTTGATATCGAGTTTCTCGCCGGTCTGGCCAACACCATTGGCCGCGAGGCGATCAATACGGATACCCGTTTTCCTAATCTGATCCCCGGTCTACAGGGCGGACGTTTTGATATCACCAACTCATCGATGTATATCACCGCCGAACGCCTGAAGGTGATCGACATGGTGCCGTACCTGAAAAGCGGCGAATCGATTCTGGCCCTTAAAGGCGCCAGCTATCAGCCCAAAACCCCGGAAGAGTTCTGCGGCCATAAAATCGGTTCGATGGGAGCGACCTCCTGGCTGGCGCAGCTGCAAAAGCTCTCGGCGGACTATTGCGTGAAGAAAGGCCTGAAGCCTATCGTATTGAGTGAGTACAGCACCGACCCGCAAACCACTCAGGCGCTGCTGTCGCGGGCGGTGGAAGCGCAAATAACCGACGCGGCCGTGGCGCGCGGCGTGGTCGAAAAGCTGGGCGACCGGATCGTTATCTCTTCCGATACGCTCATTTACCCGGTGCTGAACGGCTTTGGCGTCAAAAAAGGCAACGACGAAGTGAAGAGCGCGCTTGAGGAAGGGCTGAAGAAATTCAGCGCCACCCCGGAATACGCGGCGCTGCTGAAGAAATACAACTTCCAGCCGCCAACCGAAGCCGACCTGAAAACCCTGATGCCGACCGTGGAATAACGCGATGGCCTACTCATACGAAGAACAAACGCGGATCGATCTGGCGGCGACGTTTCGTATCATCGCGCATCTCGGTATGCATGAAGCCGTCGCCAATCACTTCAGCGCAGCGCTGTCGGCAGACGGCAAAAAGTTTCTGCTGAATCCGAAGTGGAAACATTTTTCGCGGATTCGCGCCAGCGATCTGCTGCTGCTGGATGCCGATGATGAATCCGCCGCGCACCGGCCGGACGTAGACGCCACCGCGTGGGCGATCCACGGTCAAATCCATCAGCGGCTGCCGGAGGTTCGGGTGGTGCTGCATCTGCACCCGATCTATACCACCAGCGTCGCCTGCCTGGAAAATCCGCAGATCCTACCGGTAGACCAGAACACCGCGCGCTATTTTCATCGCGTGGCGGTAGATACGCTGTACGGCGGAATGGCGGATACCGTTGCCGAGGGTGCGCGGCTGGCCGGGCTGCTGGCGGATAAACGTCGTCTGCTGATGGGCAATCACGGCGTTCTGGTCACCGCCTCTTCCATCGGTGAGGCTTTTGACGATATCTGGACCCTGGAGCGGGCCTGCCAGATTCTGGTTACCGCATGGTCAACCGGCCAGCCGTTAAAAGTCTTGTCCGCTGAGGTAGCGGAGAAAACCGCCCAGGACTGGGAAAAGATCGCTGATTTCTCCCGCCAGCACTTTGCCGAGATGAAGCAGATGATGATTGAGGCCGACCCCTCGGTACTGGACTAAACGACCCACCGGATCATCCCGGGCCTACGGACGGGATGATCCTATTCGGGCTGTGCCAGGCGGGTAAACACCGCCTGTAGCTCTTCGGGTTTTCGCCATCCCTGATGCAGGTCGCGGACCCGCCCGCTGGCGTCAATCACTATCGATGTCGGCGTCCCGATAACCTGATAACGATCCTGAGTAATATGGAGCTGGTCGCGCAGCACCGGGTAGCTGATGCCATGCTTCGCCAGCAGCGGCGCGATATCCACCTGCTCCGGATCGGTATTCACCCCCACCACCACCAGTTTATCCGGCCAGCGCTGGCTGAGCGCCTGCAGCGTATCCATCTCCGCGAGACAACCTCCGCAGCTGGCCGACCAGAAGTTGAGATACACCGCCTTCCCCTGCCAGCGTTCCAGGCTGGCAGGTTTACCTTGCAAATCAAAGGCCGCCAGCGCAGGTGCCGTCTCACCGCGCGCCAGATTCTCTTCTTTACAGCCGGACAGGAGCAGAATCATCAGTAGCGCCATCATGACTTCAGGCATGCGCATGGGTATTAACCTCCTCACCGAGATATTTGCCGTGCTGGAGCCGTACGATTCGGTCGGCGAATTTTCCCAGCGCCGGGTTGTGGGTCACCATCACGATAGTGCGCCCCTGGCGATGCAGGTCGGTTAGCAGGTCCAGCACCCGCTGTTCATTCTCTTCATCCAGGTTACCGGTGGGCTCATCGGCAAAAATCACCGGGGGTTCATTGACCAGCGCCCGGGCAATACAGACACGCTGCTGCTCCCCGCCGGAGAGCTGGCTGGGTAAATGGGTCATGCGATGTTCAAGGCCCACCTGTGCCAGTACCGCCCTGGCCGCCGCCTCATCGACGACGCTGTGGTAGTGCTGCGCCAGCATGATGTTTTCCAGCGCCGTCAGAAAAGGAATCAGATGGAACTGCTGAAACACCAGGCCTATCTTCTGCGCGCGAACGCGTCGCCGTCCCTCTTCATCCAGTGCCGCCGCATCGGTTCCGTCGAGGATAACCTGCCCCTCGCTGGCGGTGTCCAGACAGGTCAGGATATTCATCAGCGTCGTTTTCCCTGAGCCGGAAGCCCCCATAATGGCGACGAACTCACCGCGGGCGATGCACAAATTAATGTCGTCCAGCGCGGTAACATCTCCGAACCGCTTAGATAAATGGCGGGTTTCAATCGCCATCTGACGTAAAGGCGTAACGGTCATGGCGTTATTCTCCTTTCAACACTTTCGCCGGTTCAACGCTCACCGCGCGGCGTACCGGAACAATGGCCGCCAGCAAGGCGACCAGTAAAGACAGCGCCAGGGTAATCGGCAGCACCGGCAGGCGCAGCGAAATGGTGGCATTAAACACGGTCAGCCCCAGCAGTTGGGCGAGCAGATAGCCGAGCAGCCAGCCGCAGACCACCGCAGCCAGAGTGATAATGCTGGTTTCGAGCAGCATCTGGCGAATAATATCGCCGTTGCTGGCACCCAGCGCTTTTTGCAGCGCAAACTCGCGGGCACGTTCGCCCACAATCGCCATCAGGGTGGTATTGACGCACAAAGACGACAGCGCCAGAATCACCAGAGAGACCAGCCCCATCAACCCTTTTATTTTGTCCAGCACCTGGCCTTCGGATGCCGAGACCTTGCGAACCGGGCGGATCTCAAGAGTGGGATAGCGCTGCTGCAACTGCCCGGCATAGCTTTCCACCTGGCCGAGATCGTTACTGACGCTCAGCAGGCCGTGGCTGATAATACCGGGCTTTTGTAGCCATGCCTGCGCTACGTCCAGGCTGACAATCAGCATGTTATCGGTCGCGTCACCGGCTTCGACGATCCCCTTAATCAGCAGTTTTTTACGCCGCTGATGATCCACCAGCGTAACGCTATCGCCAACGTTTAACGCCAGCCGCTGGGCCAGCTTAACGCCCACCATCGCGTTGCGATCATCAAAGCTGACGCCGATCCAACTGCCGCTGACCTGCCAGTACGGCACCAGCTTTTGCAGCGACTCAAACCACACGCCGACTATCACCACTTTTTCCAGCTCGGTACGCGCCGTGCCGTATAGCCAGGGGCTGGCGCCATGAATCAGTCCCTTCGGCGCATCGTCAAGAATCGCCTGCAGTGCCGGCTGCGGCATCCGGGTACCGTGCCCTGGTCCGATATAAAAATTTGCGCCGAAGGTTCGCAGTTCCTCGCTCATTTTACTGTTGATATCAAACCACACGGCGGAAAGCGCCGTCACGATGGTCGCTCCCACCGCCAGCGCGGTGAACACGACGCTGACGCGCTGCAGGCGCAGACGCAGCGCCCGCCAGACCAATAGCCACAGCATGTCGCGCTTAGCGGCCATACAGCACCTCCACAGGATAAAGTCGGGCAATACGACGCGCCGGGAACCAGGTGCCGATAAGCGCAATCAGCACTGCAATCACCAGCACGCAGGGCACCACCACCCAGGCAAAATCAAGCGGCGTGGCAAAGAGCATCAGGCCAATCATCTTCGCCAGCCCCCAGCCAGCGATACACCCCAGGATCCCACCGGCCAGCCCGCCCAGCGCCGCTTCAAGATAAAACAGCAGCAAAATTTGCCACTGTCGGGCACCCAGCGCTTTCATCAGACCGATCTCCCGGGCTCGCTCCATAATGGTGCTGGTCATCAGCGAGGCAATACCCATTGCCGCAGCAGCCAGTGCCGCCAGGGTGACGACCGCCATCAGCAGCTGAATTTTATCGATAACCACCCCCTCCGAGGCTGCAACCTGCCAGACAGGGCGCACTTCAGCACCGGAAATGGCCTCCTCCAGCTGGTGAGCAATAGAAGAGACGTATGCCGTGCAGTACCACAGGTCATACTCTTCGGCGTTCAGGGCCTCGAGATTCTCACGCGCCCGGCGCGACAGCTCATTTTCGGGAACCGTCAGGGCCGACACGCGAATCGCCTGTACTTTTCCTGCCAGGCCCAGCAGCTGCTGTACGACGCTAAGCGGCATCACCAGCTGGTTGTCTTCATCACCACCGCTGGAGAGAACGCCGCTGACCACCACGTCCACGGTCACGTTCGCCACCTGTAGCCTGAGAGGGTCGCCGGGTTGCCAGCCGTAATTACGCGCCAGCGCATGGCCGACTAATGTTTGCGGCGTCTCGCCCACCGGCTCCTGCGGCCAGTTGCCGGTGACCTGCCAGAACGGGCTGACCGTGCGCTGCCCGGTCTCATAGCCCTCTTCATCCGGTATCGCGACCGGCTGACTGAAGAAGGTCCCGAGTATGCGGATATCGTGCCCGTCAACGGTCGCCTCGCCGCTGAGCATTGGGGCAAAACCGACAATGTTATTTCGCCAGAAGATATCTTTAATATTGGCCAGCTCGGACTCATCAAGGAAGTCATCGCTGGCCAGCGGGTTGCTTTGCTCGCTGAATAACGCAGGCAGCGCTGCCTGCCCTGCCGGTTCAATTAAGATATTGGCGCCGTAGGATTTCAGCTCCCGGGACATTTTGTCACCGATGTCGATAGAAACAGCCAGCAGCGCCGAGATCAGACTCGTGGCCAGGAAAACGGTTAACACCGCCAGCGCTTTGCGGCGCAGATTACGCCCCCATGACTGATAGATCATTCGCCACAGCATGGCTACTCCTCCTGCGCCGTGCCGGGAACAAACGCCTCTGGCGCGTTACGGAAACGGTCGTAGTTTGCTTCAGAGGCAAAAAACCAGGTTCTGCCCGCATAGCTGTATTTATACTCTGCCGCCGTGTTGGTCAGGGCCGTTCCGTCCACCGGGTCAGTCACCTTAATAGTCAGCACGGTAGAGAAATAATTGCCTCCGACGGCCAGCGCCGCACCGGGTATCGTCAGCTCACGTTCATCGTTATGCCAGCCATCGATCGGTACCGGATTACAGCCGCCGGGTTTACCAATCGAAGGAATAAAGATGTGTACCCCACAGGCAACACAGATCACCTGGTTACCTTCCATGACATATCCCTGATCGCCGCACAGCAGGCAGGCGTCAAATACCACGCCAAAGCGTAATTTGTCGGGATAGCGGTTGATAATAAAGAAGCGCACCGCCTTACCGTCGTCTGCCACCCAGACGAAACGGTGCAGTTTCCCGTCGCGCACCTGGGTAAGCGGGATATGGACCAGCCCATCAGCCGCGAGAGTGACCGGCTGAGCTTCAGAAAGCCTCGGCGGCCGGGAGGCCACCAGATCCCACCACAGCTGGCCACCTGAAATCACCAGCGCACAGCAGACCGTCGTTAACCCGAGGCGAACAGCGCTGCGGCGCTCGGCCAACGCCAGTCGACGGGCAACCGGCTCCGCCGCCGCCTTCACCGCCCGGGCATAGCGGCGAATAACCGGGGTCCAGCCCAGGCACAGCAGCAGGAGCACAGCGGCTGCAAACCAGCTGTAGCTGGCTGCATTGTTGGTCACTTTGGCCACAAAACTCAGCAGCGGCTTCAGTAAGGGGATGATTTGCAGCTTCATCAACAGCAGCAGCAGATTGCCGAACAGCGGTAGCCAAAGCAGGATCATCAGCACAATCGTCAGCGGCCAGTACGGCCAGCGCATCCGGCGCAGCAGCAGAGCGCACAGCGCAGCGGTCAAACACAACAGCGCAAAGGCCAGCGTTAGCGCGGTCAGGTTCAGCAGCAGGTCGGTGTTCAGTACGTGGGTGGAGGTTAACCCGCCAAGATTGGGGTCCAGCGCCCAGTGACGGGCGGCGCCAAATACGAGGATCCACTGCCACACGTAGCGCAGACGCGGCGAGGCCCACCAGAAGCTCAGTAAAAACAGCAGAGAAAGGAGGATTTCTCCGCTCACCAGCATCAGCTGTAGCGTCTGGCTCCCGCGAATAAACAGTCCGGCCAGCAGCCCACCGGCCAGCGCCGTGAGCAGCGTCCACGTGAGGGGGCGCAGTGAAGGAGGCGCGGCGCGGCCCCAGAGAACCGAGGACAGCAGCGTAATGCAGAAAAAGACCTGGAGCGTGGTGACGAAAAAATAACTCATAACTTCGACCCGGTTCGGCGGAGGATATGTAATCCGCAGGCGGTAATACACCGCAGGACGGCCTGCTGGCCATCCTGCGCGACGAACGTTTAGTTCAGGCCGACGTATTTGAATTCATAGCTGACATCGAACGGTTTCCACCAGCGGCCAACCCCGGTTTCGCTGTCGGTATGACGGTGCATCCCGGCTTTTGATGGCGGTTCAATGTGGTACGTCACTTTATAATTGCCGACGCCCATCATTTTAATATTGGCGCCATAGTGCGGACCGTCGCTCGCGACCATCGGCATGAAAGTCCCTTCCTGCTTTTCACCGGTATCGCTATTGACCAGGGTATAGGCAATCGTCAGATAGGGAATCCATTCACCGGCGCCAAAACCATTCTTTCCCCCTTCCACCGCATGAATATCGGCCTCCAGATGGATATCTGATTTCGCTGCCGGCAGCCCCATTCCGCGCGGCTCCATATCAATCGGCTGAAGATAGACGGCGGCAATCTCCATCTCATTCATGGTGACCGGTTCACCGGCCGGATACTCTTTAAAGGCCAGCGCCGCCGGCACGGTAAAAATAGCGGCCACGGTGGCCCCGATAATCAGGCTTTTTTTGATGGTCATTTGACAAATCCTCTCGTCTTAAAATGTTGAAATATTATTTTTTATTTGTGCTGTGGGTAGGTGATTGCGCCGGTGCATCATCCACAGGGCGACCAGGGCCGCAATCAGTAAAATCACCTGCGGCGCCAGGGTTTCCAGATAGGGGTAAATGCCCAGCCAGCTGATTTCAGGCACGCCGCCGACCAGCGTAGGCTGAAACAGCTTGCCTTCCACCAGCTCAAGGACGCCTTTACCGGCAAAAACAAATGCCATCAGGTACATAAAGCCGCCGGTGAAAATGAAGAAGGGTTTAAGCGGCAGACGGACCACCGAGTAGCGCATGATGAGCCACGCGGCCAGCAGCAGCACGCAGCCAATAACAAACCCGGCGCCGATGGCAAGAAGCCCGGAAACACCCTGCGCATCGCCAACCAGGGCGAAGTAAAACAGGACCGTTTCGGCACCTTCTCGATAGACGGCAAGGAAGCTGGTCAGCCATAGCCCCACCAGCGAGCCGCGAGAGAGCGAATGCGTCAGCTTGCCCTCCAGCCAGGCTTTCCAGCGGCGGGATTCGACTTTCGACAGCAGCCAGTAGCTCATAAAGAACAGCATCACCACGGCAATCAGCATGGTCATCCCTTCCAGCAGCTCCCGACTGGCGCCGGAGCGGGTAAACACCCGTTGGAAAACGACCGCCGTCGCCACGCTGGCAACCAGCGCGACGACCACCGACTGACGAATCAACGGCAGTTTGTCGTGATGGTTATTTTTCACCAGCCAGGCGACGATAGCCGCCACAATCAGCAGCGCCTCCAGCCCTTCACGGACAATAATCATCAGGCTGTATAGCAGCAGGCTCCACTGCGTCTCTTCGCCCTCGCCCAGCATTGCCACCGCCTGATGCAGATCCGCTCGTAGCGCGGCGGCTTCAGCCACCAGTTTGTCCAGCGGCTGTCCGGCCTTCATCTGGCTGACCAGGCGGGTGAAGTGGGCCTCAAGGCGGGTTTTAAACGCGGCATCGCGGGAGCCGATTTTGTTCTCCATCCCGGTGGCTTCAAAACGGTCGAAGTAGGTGTCCTGAATGTCCAGGATGGCAGCGGACGCCTCGCCGCGCTGGTAGCGCGCCAGCGCCGCATCGATACTCTGGTTGATCCCGGTGGCAACGCTGGCCCAGTCAGCTCCCGGTGCGTCAGCGGTGAGCGGCTCGCTCCCCTCGTCTGCTGTCGGGGCATTCACCGGCTGGTCATCGCGGGTCGTCGGCAGTCCCGGCAGTATGTCTTCGAGTTCCTGCAACAGCGTCGTCACCTGATAAGCCACATCGTTCAGCCGATCCGGCTGGGACGTCAGCGCAATCAGGGCGGTAAACTGCTGGTTGATGGCCGCCGCATCTTTTGCCGAGCGGTTTTGCCGCACCGACATTTCCATCTCTGAGTTTTTAAACCCCTGATAGTGCGCCTGCTGCACCTGCTGACTGGCGAGAGTGTCATTTCCCGCCTGATAGGCGCTCACCGCCTGCGCTAACAAATCATCGATGGTGCGGAAGCTGTTCTGCCAGTGCAATGCAATGTCGCCACGGGTCAACGCGGTATGCTGCTCTTCGGCCACCAGCCGGTGGCCGCCATCCAGCACAGGCTCAACGTCACGCAGCGCTTTCTTTAGCCCGTCCACCCGAGCCTGAACCTCTTGCAGCGGCTTGCCGTCGGCAATCATGCGCCGGATGTCACCGAAAGTGCTCTCCATTTCGTAGCTTTTGCGCGCCGAAAAATTGATGCGGATCGGGCCTTCGAGGTTTTCGAACACGTCGAAATAGGCGGCCTGCACTTCCCGACGCGCCTCGTTGTTTTTTTGCTGCTGGTAGAGCTCGGTCGTTTTATCCAGCCGGTGCTCAATATCCTCGATCAGCGGCGCGTAGCGGGTTTGCGCCATCGCGCATGCGCTGAACAGGACGCTGAGCAACGTGAGCAGCAGCAAAGAGCGAGGAGCAGACATGACGGGTTCCATTAACGGTAATGATAATAGTTATCATTGTCATTTTTCCTTACAGTGCACATGACCCAGATCATAAAAATGTCAAATGGTGACAATTTATGTAAAAAGTTGCAAAGAACAACACGTTTTGTGTCGGGCTGCGCGTGCGTCCGGTGCTGACGCCCTACCTGCCGGTAAGATAAAAAAACGACGCCGGAAGCGGCGTCGTGGCGGGGATGCAAACGGCTGGAGATTACTGGGTTAATATCGCGGAATCATTCTGCAGATGGCGGAGAAAATTGCCGTACCCTTGCTCTCCCATCCAGAAATTCATGCTTTTCTCTACGCCGGTTGAGGTCAGGGTCGCCCCGCTGATGCCGTCAACGGTATAGGCGTCATGCTGGCCAGCACTGTCCTGAACGACCTTCAACGCGGGCCGTCCACGTTCATCGCGGATTTTTTTCCCTGCCCACTGACTGCGCCACTGCGGGTCTTCCACCCTCGCCCCGAGCAGCGGTGTCTCATTCTGCTGGTAATAAATCAGGTCATTTACCGTGCGGCCATCTGTGCTGAGAGCAACCAGCGCATACATCATTGATTTGGCCCCTTTACCGTAGACCGGCAA
This sequence comes from Klebsiella sp. I138, assembly GCF_051131765.1. Classification (NCBI taxonomy): domain Bacteria; kingdom Pseudomonadati; phylum Pseudomonadota; class Gammaproteobacteria; order Enterobacterales; family Enterobacteriaceae; genus Klebsiella; species Klebsiella sp. I138. The sequence goes on along the minus strand of NZ_CP180447.1, from coordinate 1,007,664 downwards.
AATAATTTGCTGAATATGCTGGTCGGTATCGCGGACCAGGTAAATATCCACCAGCACACAGCGACGCCTGACCTGCGCCGGGTCGCGCGTCGGCGGCAGGTCTGCACAGCGCTGTTGTTCTCCGCCAGTTTGCCCAATAGGGACCAGCACGCCGCGATCGAGATTCAGCTGGCGAGTCACGATACGGGTCTGGAACAGCGCGCTTAACGTTTGCTCGTCGGGATGCCCGTTTTTAGCTAATCCGGCGACATTCAAGACCGCTGCTTCAGTCTCTTCATTGACGGGCTGTGCAGCGTTATCCTTGAGCAATAAAAAATAAACAGCAACAATTGCAAAACATAAAACACAAATAACCATCAAACACAAAACAATTATTTTACTCTTGCGCATTCGCGTATTTCCCCGTTGCGAAATGAATACCTCTTTTTAGATTGCGATGAATTTCACCCCTCTGTCCACTCTCTTTTTTGCTATTTCACGAGTCTTCGGCAGAAAAAAAATCAACACAAATAAGAGCAGTTTATTTTATTCAATTAAAAAACAGCGCTTCATGCCAGCCACTTTAAATAAGGTCCATAATTCACATTAAGAGCCTATTCCAGTAGGCGTACATTGTTGCAGCCAGTTTGGACCCGGACAGCGCAGAAATACTGGCGCGTACACGCAGTACGTGAGGATTTTGTGCACTACCCAGGGCCAAAATGGCAAATAAAATAGTCTAATGGGATAGGCTCTAAATGCTTTTATATTTCAAGTGCCACGCAGGGATTAAATGAAAATAGATTTCCGCTGATTGGCGGGCGGGCCTGGCACAGCCATGTGCTACGTATTGCTCGCTTTGCCAGGCCATGCTGAACCATTCCCCCCTGGCCAATGTAAAAATCAGGCTGACTGCTGGCTTTAATGAAGATTAATCTTATAATCAGAGGGATAAAACAGAACCACCTGCCAACGTCAACCCGGGATAAGAGACACCCATGTCCAGACCTTCGACGCTGTACGTTCCACATGTTTTAAGCGCGGCGGATATTGCGCCGGAAGATCGCTATCAGCAATTAGCGCAAAACCTCAGCTGTTACGGGATCAAGGTGGTGAACAACCGCCGCCCGGCAGACATTATTGCTCATCACAAAACTATCTCTGGGCTTTCCGGCGACTATTGTAGTGCGATGGGTTCAAGGAATGAAACGTTCTTCGATCCTCATCAGGTTGCAGAGTCCTCTGTTTATATCTCCTTATTAGTCCACGGCCACCAGTTAATTAACGGCAGAAAAAAATCTGCCGCCGCGCAGGTCAATCCGGGAATGCTGATTGTTCACCAGCGCAATGATTATTACCATTACCAATGTGACGATGTTAAACAGCTCTATATCATTCCGCATAATGAGAAAATAAAAACATTATTCAGCGGAAAACTCACCAGCCCCATTATTTCACTGGAAAATCATCCTTTAGCGCTATTTTTAAAATCGCATATGCAGCTTCTGGATGAACGGTCAGACCATTTATCACCGCAAGAGACCGCCGCTATCGTCGATAGTTTGCATCAAATTTCGCTGCTGGTGCTAGCCGATGTGGCCGAGGAAAAAGGGCTGCGTTCATCCGGGAAATTAAGCCATATTGTCAATAGCGCAAGAGCGTTTATTACGCTCAACTATCATCAACACCAGCTCTCTCCCGACCTGCTTTGCCGGACGCTGCGCTGTTCGCGAGCCAGTCTCGACCGGGCCTTCAACGAACAGGGAACGTCGGTGATGGCGGTAATTAAAGAGATTCGGCTGGAGGCCGCCCGTCAGCTGCTGGAAAGCAATCCCCACCTGCCCGTCGAGCGAGTCTCCTGGCTGTGCGGCTTTATCAGCCACCCGTTATTCAGCAAAAACTTTCGTGAAAAATATCATCTTTCGCCGAAAGTCTGGCGTGACAACCATCCCTGTTAAAACCGCGCATTGACGTTAACGGTGGCGGAATGATTTAAAATGCGTCGCCTTGCGCTCTTTAATATAACTCAGTAAACAATAGACGGATATTCCCAGCAGGGCGATGGCGACGATAATTAATAATAGCGTGCTGATATTCATTCTGTTTTTCTCTTTCGTATTGATTCTCATTTTTTATCATAATGATTATCGCCACCGCGAACAGCACCTGCGGCCTCAATCCTGTTCTCTGCCCCTCAATTCTCTCCTGTGCGCAAAATGTTGATCTTCTCCGCCCAGGAGAGCAGCATGGAATCGCAAACTTAACAAAACAACAACACAATCAAAAAAACAACAGGAGCGTATCAGTGCAAACCGGATATCGTTTTCAGGCGACGGATCTGCATCAGTTCGTCAACACTCTCTTCATTCAGCTTGGCAGTTCCCCCACCGAAGCCACCCTTATCGCCGACCATCTGGTGGCTGCTAATCTCGCGGGTCACGACTCACACGGCGTGGGAATGATCCCGAGCTATGTGCGCTCCCATGCCGAGGGCCATTTGCAGCTTAATCGCCATGCCAGCGTGATGAAGGACGCCGGCGCGGTAGTGACGCTCGATGGCAACGCAGGTTTTGGCCAGGTGGTTGCCCATGAAGCGATACAGATCGGTATTGAGAAAGCCCGGCAACACGGCATGGCAGCTATCGCCCTGCGCAACGCGCATCACATCGGGCGCATCGGTTACTGGGCCGAGCAGTGCGCGGCGGCAGGCTTCATCTCGATACACTTCGTCAGCGTCGTGGGCGACCCGATGGTCGCCCCGTTTCGGGGTAAAGACAGTCGCTTCGGTACCAACCCGCTGTGCGTGATTTTCCCGCGTAAAGGCCAGCCGCCGCTGCTGCTCGACTATGCAACCAGCGCGATTGCCTTTGGCAAAACGCGCGTTGCCTGGCATAAAGGCGAAGCCGTTCCGGTTGGATCGCTGATTGACGCTCGCGGCGAACCGACCACCGATCCGGCGGTGATGCAGACCTCACCGCTTGGCGCCCTGCTCACCTTTGCACAACATAAAGGCTACGCCCTCGCCACGCTGTGTGAAATCCTCGGCGGCGCCGTCTCCGGCGGCCAGACCACGCATCAGCAGAGCCTGCAAACCTGCGTTGACGCCATCTTCAACTGTATGACCACCATTATTCTTGACCCGGAAGCCTTCGATGCGCCGGACATGCAGCGCGAAACGGAAGCCTTTATCGACTGGTGTAAACAGTCGCCTCACGATGAGCACACCCCGATTCTGGTACCGGGGGAGTGGGAAGAGGCCAACCGTCAGGAACGCCTGGCGCGGGGTATTCCTCTGGATGCCGGCAGCTGGCAAGCAATCTGCGAAGCGGCACAGGAAGCTGGATTATCACCGCAGACGCTGGCACAGTTTCAGCAAACAATGCGCTAAAGCCTCCTGGAACGCCCTTCCCGGGCGTTCTGTTACGTCATCGTCATTAGTGACGACATCACGACGACCGCGCCGCCAATCAAATTAATTTTCATATAAATCAATAAATTATTATTGGCACAATTTCTGCATACCGCTCCTGCCTTCTGCTTGCATCGCGGCGAAGGGCTCCCATGACGATGGCGGGCCGGGCCCGGCCTGACCATTGATCTTCATTCACTGTTAACAGGTCTGTTACTGATGAAAAAAGTCACAAGCGTTTGCCCTTATTGCGGGGCGGGTTGCAAACTCAAGCTGGTTGTCGATAACAATAAAATTATCCGCGCGGAAGCTGCCGATGGGGTAACCAATCAAAACCAGCTATGCCTCAAAGGGTATTACGGCTGGGATTTTCTTAATGATACTCAGCTGCTCACCCCGCGGCTGAAGCAGCCAATGATTCGCTACCAAAAAGGGGGGAAATTCACCCCCGTCAGCTGGGAAGAGGCGATTCGCTATACGGCAAAAAAACTCAGGGAGATTAAAGAACAGTACGGCCCGCGCGCAATGATGACGACCGGCTCATCCCGCGGTACCGGGAATGAAACCAACTATGTGATGCAAAAATTCGCCCGGGCGGTGTTAAACACCAACAACGTCGACTGCTGTGCCCGCGTGTGTCACGGTCCGTCGGTGGCGGGTCTACAGGAGGCGCTGGGCAACGGCGCGATGAGCAATTCCATCAGCGATATCGAGCATTCAAAATGTCTGCTGGTATTTGGCTACAACTGCGCGGATTCGCACCCTATCGTCGCCCGTCGGGTGATCAAAGCACGCGAAAACGGCGCGAAAATTATCGTCTGCGACCCGCGTCGCATCGAAACCGCTCGCATTGCCGATCGCCACCTGCAGCTCAACAACGGCAGCAATATGGCGCTGGTGAATGCCTTCGGTCATGTCCTGCTGGAAGAAGATCTCTATAACCATGATTATATCGAACGCTTTACCGAAGGGCTGGACGCTTATCGCGACGCGGTAAAAGCCTATTCGCCTGAAGCGGTCGAGGCCCTCACCGGCGTCCCGGCGCAGGAGGTACGTCAGGCGGTGAGAATGTTTGCCGCCGCGCCTTCAGCCACCATCATGTGGGGCATGGGCGTGACCCAGTTCGGCCAGGCGGTCGACGTGGTGAAAGGCCTGGCCAGCCTGGCTCTGCTGACCGGCAACCTCGGGCGCGAACATGTTGGCGTTGGCCCGGTGCGCGGGCAGAACAACGTTCAGGGAGCCTGCGACATGGGCGTGCTCCCGAATCTGTTCCCTGGCTATCAGGAGGTGACCGATCCCGGCGTACGGGCCAAATTCGCCGAGGCCTGGGGGATCGACCCGGCCATCATGGATGACAAGGTCGGCACCCGCATTACCGAAGTTCCGCATAAAGCGCTGACCGGGGATATCAAAGCCTACTACATCATGGGGGAAGATCCGCTGCAAACGGAAGCCGATCTGGGGCTGGTACGTAAGGGTATCGAGGCGCTGGATTTTGTCGTGGTGCAGGATATCTTCATGACCAAAACCGCCGAAATGGCCGATGTGCTGCTGCCGGCCACTTCCTGGGGCGAACACGGCGGCGTTTTTACCTGTGCCGATCGCGGTTTTCAGCGCTTCGAAAAAGCGATCCCGGCACCGGGTAACGTCAAACGCGACTGGGAGATTATCAGCCTGCTGGCCAGCGAAATGGGCTATCCAATGCATTACGCCGATAACCAGCAAATCTGGGACGAAATGCGCGAACTCTGCCCGCTGTTCTACGGCGTGACCTATGAAAAAATGGGCGATATGAATCACGTTCAGTGGCCATGCCCGACGCACGATCATCCCGGCACTCCCTGGCTGTATAAAGGAAACCGCTTTGACACCCCGTCGGGAAAAGGCCAGCTGTTTGCTGCCCCGTGGCGTGCACCCGCGGAAACGCCGGATGCCGACTATCCGCTGGTGCTTTGTACCGTACGCGAGGTGGGCCACTATTCATGCCGCTCAATGACCGGTAACTGCGCGGCGCTGCAATCCCTTGCCGATGAACCCGGTCGCGTACAGATAAGCCGCGCCGATGCCGACCGTCTGGGGATCGCCGACCGGCAGCTGGTGTGGGTTAGCTCACGTCGCGGCAAGGTGATTACCCGCGCGGATATCAGCGACCGTATCAATCACGGTGCCGTCTATATGACCTATCAATGGTGGGTCGGAGCCTGCAATGAACTCACCCAGGATAACCTCGATCCCATCTCGAAAACGCCGGAAACCAAATATTGCGCGGTGAAGATAGATCCCATCATCGACCAGCGCTGGGCAGAGGAGTACGCCTGGCGCGCCTACAGTGATATGAAAGCGCGGCTGAAGGCGGCAGTGAGCGCCTGAATGCAAAGGGAGAGGCATCGCCTCTCCCTTTCACGTCAATAAGCGCCGAACCCGCCAGCGCCGTCAGCTTACCGGCAGCAGTTTTTCCACCAGCGCCGTCCACAGCGAGACGCCGGGCTCAATGAGATCGTCGTTAAAATCATAGCCGGCATTATGCAGCGGTTTTGACGGCGTTTCGCCATCGGTCCCGACCCAGAAATAGGCGCCAGGACAGGCCTCCAGCATGCAGGCAAAATCTTCCGACGCCATCGACGGATTGATCTGCCCGTGTACCGCCGCCTCGCCCAACACCGCCACCGCCACATCGCGAACGTTTGCCGCTTGTGCACGATGGTTTTTTGTCACCGGATAGCCGGGATACCAGGAAATGCTCCCCTGTACATCGGAAACCTGCGGCTGGGTACTGACATAGTGTTCAATCAGCCCTTTCACCCGTTCACGTACCCGGTTGCTCAGGCAGCGGAAAGTGCCGCGGAGCACCACGCTGTCCGGTAAAACGTTAATCGCTTCGCCGCCGTTAATCTGGGTAATACTGACCACCGCAGACTCCTGCGGCGACAGACGGCGCGAAGGGATGGTCTGCAGGGCCATAATCAGCTGCGCGGCGGCGACGATCGGATCGGCGCCGCTTTCCGGCATTGCCGCATGGCAGCTTTTGCCGGTCAGGGTGATTTCAAAGGCGTCCAGCGAGGCCATCATCGGCCCTTCGTTAATGGCCACGTGGCCCAGCGGCAGTCCCGGCCAGTTATGCAGCGCGTAGATAGCGTCCATCGGAAAGCGTTGAAACAGCCCCTCTTCCACCATTTTACGCGCGCCGCCGAGATTCTCCTCGGCCGGTTGAAAGACAAAATGCACCGTCCCACGAAAGCGGCGGGTCTGCGCCAGATGCGAGGCCGCGGCCAGCAGCATGGCGGTGTGGCCATCATGTCCGCAGGCGTGCATCACGCCCGGGTTGCGGGACCGATAGCTGACGTCACCCAGCTCGGTAATCGGCAGCGCGTCCATATCGGCACGCAGGCCAATCACCGGCCCGGGGCCGTTTTCAAGGGTCGCGACCACCCCGGTTCCTGCCAGCCCGGTATGCACCTGCAGGCCAAAGGATGTCAATAATTCAGCGACGCGGCGCGAGGTTTTCTGCTCCTGATAGCCCAGTTCAGGGCTGGCATGAAAATCACGTCGCCAGCGGATGGCCTCGGCGATCGAGGAAGGCGATACTGCCATGTGTTACTCCTTTCCTGCACAGCATCAACGCTGAACGAGTATTGAATCGATAGACATTTATGCATCCGATAGACATCCGACCGCCGCCGGCGGAATGCCCTATTCGTTATATCCTTTCATCAGCGTGCTGACAACACTCCCCGGACGCCGAACGGCGCGTTTTACCGGACGTTCGCTAACGCGTATCAATATTGGTAGTCATTTCAACGGTGACAGCACGCATCCGATTAATTAATATGCAGGGTCGTCGGCACTTTGCCGGATTATCCACCTGTTGACTTCCGTTATCGGGAATAAAATGTTTAACCCAGACCAGAATCGCCTTGCCCCCACGCTGGCGATGATTATGGCCGCGTCATTAGTGGGCTTTATCACCGGTTATACGGTGCCTTTAATCAGTCTTGAGCTTGCTCAGCAGCAGATAGACACCGTCTACGTCGGCCTGCTGGCCGCACTGCCGCCGGCAGGCATGATGCTCTCATCGTTTCTCTCACCTGCGCTGTGCCGTCGTTTTGAAATGGGCACCTTGCTCACGGTTAACCTGATCCTGTTGGCGCTCGCCACCATCGCCTCCTGCCTGACCGTCGATCTGATGCAGCTGCTGCTGCCGCGCTTTCTGACCGGTATTGCTTCCGGGGTGATCGTCGTACTTGGCGAAAGCTGGATAACCGGTGGCGCGGCGGGTAAAAATCGCGCGACGCTGACCGGTATTTATGCCTCGGCGTTTACCGGCTGTCAGCTGGCCGGGCCACTGCTGATTTCCGCCGGCGCCGATTATCAATTCTGGGTGCTGCTGGCCGTCGTCGGCCTGACCGCGGCGTGCCTGCTGATGCTGCGCCATCTGCCCACCGGGAGCCGCGAGAGCCTCTCCGAACGCGCCAGCTGGCGCAGCCTCGGGGCATTTTTACCGGTGCTGGCCTCCGGGGTCTTCTGCTTCGCCTTCTTTGACGCCAGTATTCTGGCGCTGATGCCGCTCTACGGAATGGATAAAGGGCTGAACGAAGCGATGGCAGTCCTGCTGGTGACTATCGTTTTAACCGGCGATGCCCTGTTCCAGGCGCCGCTGGGCTGGGTAGCCGATAAGTTTGGCATCCGCCGCGTGCACCTGAGCTGCGCGGTGGTATTTTGCCTTTCCCTGCTGGCCCTGCCGTTCCTGCTGGCCTCTCACGTTCAGCTGATCATCGGCTGCCTTGTCCTCGGCGCGGCGGCGGGTGCGCTGTATACACTCTCACTGGTGCGCGCCGGTAAAACCTTCAGCGGGCAGAAGCTTATTATGATCAATGCGCTGCTGGGGTTTTTCTGGTCGGCGGGCAGCGTTGCCGGGCCAGTGGTCAGCAGCCTGCTGATCAGCGTTTCTGGCTATGATGGCTTACTGGTCGCCCTGCTGGCCTGCGGCGTGCTTTTCCTGCTGATTCAATGCCTGGGGAAAACCGAGAAAGCGCTGCTGGCGAACGCCAGACGGGTGCACGACGATGATGAAGAGCCTGAAACGGCGCAGCGTTCGATGTAATCGTGCGGGAGAATCACGCCATCGCGGGTTTACCCCTGATGGCGTCTCCCCCGACAGCGTTACAGAACCTTGCTGAGAAACGCCGCGGTACGCGGATTTACCGGTGCGCTAAAGATCTGCTCCGGCTTGCCCTCTTCCTGAATAACCCCCTGATCGATAAAGATAACCCGGTCGGCGACTTCACGAGCAAACCCCATTTCGTGGGTGACGATAACCATCGTCATGCCTTCGCTGGCGAGATTTTTCATCACTGCCAGCACATCGCCCACCAGCTCCGGATCCAGCGCGGAGGTAGGTTCATCAAACAGCATAATGGACGGTTTCATCGCCAGCGCCCGGGCTATCGCAACCCGCTGCTGCTGGCCGCCGGAAAGGCTGGAGGGCCAGGCATCGCGCTTGTCGCTGAGCCCCACTTTCGCCAGCAGCTCTTCCGCCAGCGGTACTGCCTGCGAGCGGCGCATACCGCGCAGGTTCATCGGCGCCATTATCAGGTTGTCCAGCACCGTCATATGCGAAAACAGATTAAAGCGCTGGAACACCATGCCAACGCTTTCGCGCATCTTGTTCAGATCGGTAGTATGGTCATGGGCCGCAAAACCATTCACTTCCACGATGCCTTCACTGACGGTTTCCAGGGCATTCATACAGCGTAGAAACGTACTTTTCCCGGAGCCTGACGGCCCGATGATGCACACCACTTCCTGCGGTTGAATATCGCAGCTGATGCCCCGCAGCACGTGGCTGTCGCCGAAGCGTTTGTGCAGATTTTTAATGTGAATCACTTTTGCCAAACCTCTTTTCCAGACGGTTAACCAGCTGCGCCAGCAGGAAGGTGATAACCCAGTAGACCAGCGAGATTGTCAGGTAGGGTTCCCAGTAAGTGGCGTAGGCGCCAGAAACGGTGCGTGCAGCATAGGCCAGATCGGCAAGACCAATCGCCGATGCCAGCGAAGAGTCTTTGACGATGGCAATGGCGTTATTACCCAACGGCGGCAAAATACGGCGAAAAGCCTGCGGCAAAATCACCTGGCGCATGGTTTTCCACCACGGCATGCCCAGCGCGCGGGAGGCTTCCATCTGCCCTTTATCAATCGACTGAATACCGGCACGGAAAATTTCCGAAACATAGGCGCCGGCATTGAGGGTAATGGCCACGATACAGGAGAGAAATGCCCCATAGTTCGAACGCAGTTCGCGAGCAAAATCAGCGCTCATCAGCCCGCCGGTGACTAGCAGACCGTCACGCGGGTTGATAAACAGCGGCACCAGCGCGAAGTGCACCACCATAATCTGCACAAACAGCGGCGTGCCGCGAAACGCGCTGACGTAGACGCGAACCGGGAACTGCACCAAATAGCGCAGCACATATTTCCACGGTCCGTGCTCAGCTTTCGCCATGCGCCCAAGGCCTAACGTCAGCCCCCACAGGGTGCCGAGGATCACGCAGATAATGGTACATTTAATTGTCATCAAGGCGCCGTCCATAAACAGCGGACCGTACTCCTCGATGATCTCCCAACGGAATCCCGTCATAGTGCTTCCCTAAAAAATACGGCTATCGCACGCGTCGATAGCCGTCATGAAAACCAAAAGATAATTTATTGCGCAGGCAGGGTCGGGACGTTGTCGTCAAACCAGGTTTTATAGATTTTGGCGTAGGTGCCGTCATCAACGATTTTCTTCAGGCCGGCGTTGATTTTCGCCTGCAGTTCACCGTTGCCTTTCGCCACCGCAATCCCGAAGTACTGACGTTCAAATTTCGCATCCGGCACCAGCTTAAACTGTTTATCCGGGTGCTGTTTGATGTAGTACTTCACCACGCCCACATCGCCCACCGCAGCACTGACGCCGTCTTCAAACAGCTCCTGGAGCATCAGCGGGGTATTATCAAAACGCTTAATGGAGGTGCTGTTTTTGCCCAGGACATCAGAGACCACGATGTCGCCGGTACTGGAGTTCACCACCCCAACCTTCTCCGTTTTCAGCGCGGCCAGAGAGGTCACTTTGGAATCGGCGGGTACCACGATGGACTGTTCAGCCGGGAAATAAGGGGCGGAAAAGTCGACCATCTGCTTGCGCTTATCGGTGATGGTTATTCCGGAGATAATGATATCGCGATCGCCGGTGCCGAGGGTGGCGAAGATCCCTTCCCACGGGGTATTCACCAGCTTGATATTGAAGTCTTCCGCTTTGGCAATCGCCTTGATGATATCGATGTCAAAACCTTCCAGCTGCTTCTGGCTGTTTTCATACTCAAACGGACGGTAGGTGCCGCCCGAACCGACAACGTAGGTTTCCTGTGCTGCCTGTGCGCTCCCCGCCAGGGCCATCATCAGACAACACGCTTTCATCCAGTTTCCAACCATGACAACCTCTTTTTTATGCATTTATTTTGCATAAAAATACACACCATCACGATGACTTGCAACCGGAAACCTTTCAGCGGGTGAATTATCCTGTCCTTAGCTACGTTTGCCGCCGGATTTACCAATCGCTTTATGCAGTTCGTTAATGCGCTTCATCGATTTCATGGTGCGCTGCGGCGTGGTGGTCGCCACCGACAGCACCAGCATTTCGAGGCAGACCAGTACCGTGCCGTGGAGCGGAACCCGACCGTTATCGCCGCCGCGCGGGACGTCGATCACCACCTGCGCTTCCTGGCTGAAACGGGAATCAGTCGCCTGGGTCAGCAAAATGGTCGGAATACCCAGCCGTCGGGCTTCGCGCAGCGCGGTCATGCCTTCCCGATGCGGCGATTTTTGCCCCATCATAATCAGTACATCGCCGCGCTGCAGGCTAATCAGCTGCTCGGCGAGGCTGAATCCGGTACGGTTCAGCACATAGGACGGTAGGCCGATTCGGCTAAACAGCCTGCCGGTGTACTCCGCCAGAATCCCCGATGCGCCAATGCCGAAAATCGCCACCTGCCGCGCGTCGCTGAGCAGCGCTACCGCCTGGGCGACGGCGGCGCGGTTAGCCGGACGAGACAGCACTTCGCAGGCGCGCTGATGGCCCTCCAGCACAAAATCAATGCTCGAATTCACATCGCTGGAGAGCGCGTTTACCGTTGACAGCATTTTCTCCGAAGAGGTAATCGACGGGCCAAACCAGCGTTCCATGGTCTGCTTCAGCTCACGCAGTCCGGCAAACCCGAGCGCCTGAATCGCCCGCACCACCGTGGCATCTGACGTTTGAGTCGCGGCGGCAATCTCCATCGCCGTGCGCTCCAGCACCACTTCGCGGTTTTCATTGATATAGCTGACCACCGCCAGCAGGCGCGGTGAGAGCTGATGCGCCCGGGCACGAAAGCGGTCGCCGAACAAATCAACCCGCCCCTTCTCTCTTTTCACCGGCGTTTTCATTTCAGCCCCGCTGGCAGTGGACGACCGGCAATATGCGATTGCACCTGCGCCACCATCAGGCTCAGGGCGGCGAATGAGTTAGAGATAACCTCTTCACGCGGCAGCAGGATGTAGCGCCCGGTGCGGCAGGCGCGCATAAAGTCGCACCAGCCCGGCATAACGCTCTCCATCGCCTGCAGCTCCTCCTGCGGCTTACCGCCGGTATCGGATCGCCAGGTAGCAAAAACAAAGTCAGCATCCAGCTCCGGCAGCTGCTCGGCGCTGACGTCAATACGCTGGCCGTCAGGGATCTTGTCAATCAGCGGCGGGAAACGGAACCCGGCATCGCGCAGCACCCGCCCCAGGGCATGGTAGGAGTGGTGAACGGTTACTTTGCCATTGTTGGCCTGAATAACCGATACGGTGATATTCCGGGTATCCACCATCGCTTTGAGCTGCGCGATCTGCGCCTGATAGCGCCGTTCAAGGATCGCCAGCCGCGCCTCGGTGCCGGTGAGCTGTGCCAGCTTGCTGTAAATCCGCGGAGCACTGCCCTGCAAATGGTCAATGCTGACCGTCGGCGCAATCTTCTGCAATTGTTCTACGGAGACGTGACGGCTCGGTTCAGTAATGATCAGATCCGGCTTCGCCGCAGCGACCGCTTCGAGATCGATATCCGCGGTGCCGATAAACTGAATCGCGCTGTTATCAAAATCGACCCCGGTCAACTGAGCGCTGGAGCGCAGAAAGTGGCTACCGTCGGGACGCGTACGCCCGTGGCTGGCCACCGGCGGCACGCCGAGTTCAATCAGTGGAATAGTGATATCCAGGTCGTGCATCGAGACGATACGCTGCGGGTGCAGCGGCACCGTCACCACCCGCCCTAAATCATCGGTAAAGGTTTGTGTTTGACGATCGGCGGCGCCGGCGGCACCCGCCACTAACAACAGCAATGAAATAAACCAACGCATAGCAACCCTTCAACATTACAGGGCGTCACGACGACGCCACAGCAGCAAGATAAAAAACGGACAACCCACTAGCGCAATGACAATCCCGGCGGGAATTTGCAGCGGAGCAAAGGCCAGACGGCCGAGAGTATCGGTGAACAGCACCAGCAGCGCGCCAATCAACGCGCTACCGCAGAGTAATGATACCTGGCCGCCGCGCAGCAGAAAGCGCGCCATATGCGGCGCCATCAGCCCCACAAAGCCAAGGCTCCCGACGCAGGAGACGCTGGCGGAGGTCAGCAGCACCGGCGCGAAAAATCGCAGCAGGGTGAGTTGCTGAAGCCGTACGCCAAGCCCGACGGCGGTCCGGTCGCCAAGCTGCGCTACGTCCGCCGCACGGGCGGTCAGGAACAGAATGAACGTCCCCGGCAACGCCCAGAAAAAGGCTACCGCCAGCAGCGGCCAGGTTGCCGCATGCAGGCTCCCGGCCAGCCAGATCATCGCCGTTTGTACATCGCGTACATCGGCGGTAGTCATAAAAATGCCGACGGCGGCCGCCAGTGTCCAGGAGACGCCGATACCGATCAGAATAAAGCGCGGGCGCGAGCAATCGCGGGCCAGCACCAGCACCAGTAGCGCCACCAGCGCGCCGCCCAGAATCCCTGCCAGCGGCCGCCAGACCAGCCCGACGGCAGGAAAGAACAGGATCAACGTCAGTACCACGACGCTGGCTCCTTCCTTGACGCCAATCAGCCCCGGGTCCGCCAGTCCGTTGCGGGTGATGCTCTGCATTGCCGCCCCCGCCAGCCCGAGCATGGCACCGCACAGCAGCGCCATCAGCAGCCTGGGCAGACGGATATCAAACAGGATAAAGCGCTGCTGCTCGCCGATGCTTTCCGCAAAGAACAGCGCGCGAGCCAGCGTGCCGGAAGGCAGCGGAAAGCTGCCGCGCGCCAGGCCAAAGCTCGCCAGCAGTACAATAGCGATAATCAGCCCCGCGGCGATGTTCAGCGCCGACGGACGCAATAGCAGATGGCAGGTTCCCGCCCGAAAAGGCCGGAAACCGGCACGTTGCGCCGCGTTTTTCATTTAAAAAACCTCGCCGCGATAAAGATAAATACCGGCGCGCCAACCAGCGCTGTCATCGCCCCGGTCGCCAGCTCCTGCGGCGCGACCAGGGTGCGGGCAGCGATATCTGCCAACAGCAGCACCAGCGCCCCGACCGGTGCCGCCAGCGGTAGCGCCAGACGAATATCTTCGCTGACCAGACGACGGATCACATGCGGCACCACCAGCCCGACAAAGCCGATCGGCCCGGCCACCGCCACCGCCGCACCGCACAGCAGCGCGATCGCTGCCAGGCCCAGCAAACGGGTCTGGACAATATTCACCCCCAGCCCCAACGCGACCTTGTCGCCCAGCGCCAGGACATTCAGGCGAGGCGCAATAAGCAGCGCAAGCAGCCCACCGGCCAGCGCCGGAAGCGCCGCCCCGCGTAGCGTTTGCCAGTTTAATCCGGCAAGATCGCCCGCCAGCCACGTGCGCATCGCCAGCAGCGTTTGTTCATCCAGAATAAGGATCGCGGCAGTTACCGCCGAGGCAAAGGCTGAGAGCGCCACGCCGCAGAGCGTGATGCGCAGGGGCGTCGCTCCGCCGCGCCCGGAAGTCGCCAGCAGCATCACTCCCCCAAACAGCAGCGCGGCTCCCCCGGCGGCAATCAGCGGGCGTCCCGATGCCATGTTGCTCAGACCCAGCGCCGATGTCCCCACCACGGCCAGAGAGGCTCCGGCGTTCAGCCCCAGGATATGCGGTTCGCCCAGCGGATTACGAATGACCGTTTGCAGCAGCAGCCCGGCAACGCCCAGCGCCGCGCCGGTCAACAGCGCCGCCGCAAGGCGAACCAGCCGCAGGTCGACAATAATCCGATGGTCAAAATTACGCGGGTCATAGTGGAACAGCGCCTGGAGTACCGTCTCAGGCGCAATCCAGCGCGCGCCCAGTCCCAGATGCACGATTGAACCGACAATCAGCAGCACCACCAGCAGCGCCAGCGCCCGTTTTGGCCGAGTCTGTAGGCGGCGGTGCATCATCAGCGCGGAGGCGCTCATTGGCCTTCCCCCTGCCGCGCGCGAAAGGGCATAAAGAAGGGTTTCCCGGTCTGCGGGTTGAGTGACATCTGCACCTCAACGTCAAACACGGTTTTAATCAGCTCCGGCGTACAGCTGGCATTTTCGTCCACGACGCCGGCAATACGTCCTTTCTTAAGGAAAACCAGCATATCGGCATAGTTCACCGCGAAGTTCAGGTCGTGCAGCACGGTTATCACCGTGCGCCCGTGTTCTCGGGTCAGCGTTTGCAGCAGTTCGAGAATATCGACCTGGTAGCGTAAATCGAGCCAGGTGGTCGGTTCGTCCAGGAGGATCGTCGCCGTTTGCTGCGCCAGCGCCATGGCAATCCAGCAGCGCTGACGTTGGCCGCCAGAGAGGCTGTCCACCGGCAGATGGGCGAATTCAGTAGTGCCGGTTAACGCCATTGCCTCTTCCACCGCTTTTTCATCGGCGTCTGACCATTGGCGCATCAGTCCCTGCCAGGGATAGCGCCCGCGGGATACCAGTTCAAACACCGTTAATCCTTCGGGAGTGATCGGCGACTGGGGCAAGATCCCTAGCTGGCGCGAAACCGCCCGGGTCGGCATGGTGTGAATCGTCTGACCATCCAGACGCACGCTGCCGCCAAGCGGTTTAAGCATCCGGGCAATTGTCGACAGTAGCGTGGATTTACCGGAGCCGTTGGCCCCGGCCAGCACCGTCATTTTACCGTGGGGGATCGTCAGATTGATATCATCGACAATCAGGGTCTGGCCGTATCCGGCCGACAGGGAATCCAGCACGATCCCCTGCTCTGCAGGCATCACCCGCTGTGGCATAACTCGCTCCTGCGCCGCAACGGCGTGGCATCAGCCAGCACGTTCTGCACTCAAACAAAAATACATCTCATTCTCTTTTGATCATGCGGCGGATGAATGTAGTAGTCAATACTCTGTTTCAGCGCTCATAAAATGGCTGCACTACGAAGATATTCGCATGAGTAAAATAGAAATTTAGATTTTATAAACAATAGGTTAGAAAGAAATAATTTATGGCAAAACATGCAAAAATCGCTGATTTATCGGTTGTTGATTTTTTATCTTACATAACATTTACTACTACATCCTCTCATGATTGAATGATTCTCAATTACAAGCCTGAACGCAAATCATCGCGATGAACAGGCAGATGATATTTTTAAGGGCAATGATTTAATTGGGTTTTTCTGTCTGCAAAGGACAGATTCGTTCACGAGAAACAGATAAATGACGCGATCAACGATCCCTTTCACTACGCTGAAAGGGCGAGCTCTTTTTTCACTGATATTTTTGGGTTCCATTACCTCACCGGGATTAATTGCAGCAGAAAACAGCGCCTCTAAAGAGAAAAGTGGCGGTGACGAAACCATGACGGTGGTGGCGGATAACGCTTCGCAACACGACACCAACGGCTACCAGCCGCTTGCCAGCTCAACGGCGACGTTAACGTCGATGCCGCTGCTGGACATCCCGCAGGTGGTAAACACCGTCAGCGACAAGGTGCTGGAAGATCAGCATGCCACCACCCTTGACGAAGCACTGTATAACGTTGCGAACGTCGTCCAGACCAACACCCTCGGCGGCACCCAGGACGCCTTTACACGCCGGGGTTTTGGCGCCAACCGCGACGGTTCGATTATGACCAACGGGTTGCGTACCGTATTGCCACGCAGCTTTAACGCCGCGACCGAACGCGTGGAGGTGCTGAAAGGCCCGGCCTCAACGCTGTACGGTATTCTTGATCCCGGTGGATTGATAAACGTCGTCACGAAGCGCCCGGAGAAAACCTTCGGCGGCTCGATTTCGGCCACCTCCACCAGCTTTGGCGGCGGTACCGGTCAGTTTGACGTCACCGGCCCAATCGAAGGGACGCGCCTGGCGTACCGCATCATCGGTGAGTATCAAAATGAAGACTACTGGCGCAACTTTGGCAAAGAGAAGAGCAGCTTTATCGCCCCTTCCCTGACCTGGTTTGGCGACAAAGCCACGGTGAACGTGTCGTACTCTCATCGCGACTATAATACCCCGTTCGATCGCGGCACCATCTTCGATTTGAATACCGGCCACGCGGTCAACGTCGATCGGAAAACGCGTTTTGACGAGTCGTTTAACATTACCGACGGCTATTCCGATCTGGCTCAGCTGAATGCCGAATACCGCCTGAACGATGCCTGGACCGCCCGCTTTGACTACAGCTACAGCCAGGATCACTACAACGATAATCAGGCCCGCGTGATGGCCTATGATTCAGCCACCGGCGATCTGACCCGCCGCGTTGACGCCACCCACGGCTCAACGCAGAAGATGCATACAACCCGCGCTGATTTGCAGGGCAACGTGGTGGTCGGCGGCTTTTATAACGAAGTGCTCACCGGCATCGCCTATGAGAATTACGATCTGCTGCGCACCGATATGATCCGCTGTAAGAACGTGAAAGGGTTTAATATTTATCACCCGGTCTACGGCACAGTTGGCACATGCAGCACCGTCTCAGCCTCCGACAGCGATCAGCGTATTCAGCAGGAGAGCTACGCCGCCTACGTGCAGGATGCGCTTTATCTGACCGACAAGTGGATTGCCGTCGCCGGGATGCGCTACCAGTACTACACCCAGTACGCAGGCAAAGGCCGTCCGTTTAACGTCAATACCGACAGCAGCGACCAGAAATGGACGCCGAAGTTTGGCCTGGTGTATAAGCTGACGCCGACCGTGTCGCTGTTCGGTAACGTAGCGCAGTCGTTTATGCCGCAGTCATCGATCGCCAGCTATATCGGCAACCTGCCGCCAGAAGAATCCACCTCCTATGAAGTGGGCGCCAAGTTTGACCTGCTAAGCGGGATTACCGCCAACATTGCGCTGTTTGATATTCATAAGCGCAACGTGATGTACAGCGAACTCGTCGGCGACGAGACGGTCGCTAAAACCGCGGGCAAAGTGCGTTCACGCGGCGTAGAGGTGGATCTGGCTGGTTCGATAACCGATAACCTGAGCGTCATTGCCAGCTACGGCTACACCGATGCCAAAGTGATCGACGATCCTGACTATGCCGGGAAACCGCTGCCCAACGTGCCGAAACATACCGGCTCGCTGTTCCTGAGCTACGATATCCATAACGTCTACGACAGCAATACGCTGACCGTCGGCGGCGGCGGTCGCGCGGTAAGCAAGCGCTCCGGCACCAACGGCGCGGACTATTATCTGCAGGGCTACGCAGTCGCCGACGTCTTCGCCGCCTATAAGATGAAGCTGCAATATCCGGTGACGCTGCAGGTTAACGTGAAGAACTTGTTTGATAAGACCTACTACACCTCTTCCATCGCCACGAATAACCTGGGCAACCAGATTGGCGACCCGCGGGAAGTGCAGTTTACGGTGAAAATGGACTTCTGAGTGTATCAACGTGCCCCGGACAGCGCCGTCGCGGCCTGTCCGGGCGATCAATCAGGCGTCGCGCATAATCCACGAATACTGAAACGTTTTCTCCGCCGGGAAGTGGGTCCGCCGCCGGAACGATCCCAGCGCGTGCGGTGTACAGTAGGTACAGCTGCCCAGCCATTCGATGTTGTTTTCCGCCACTCCCGCGCGGTGTAACAGCAGTTGACCGAACGCCCGTAGATCGAACCACATATTATCATCCCCCGTCGCCCGGGCTTTTAGCGTATCGGCTGCCGGCTCAAAACGTTGCAGCAACAGCCGGTCGCGATGCTGTGTTGCCAGCTCGCCGGTCGGCATTGCCAGCAGCGCCTGATAAAACGCCGCCGAGACTTCGTAGCAACAGGCCTGAATATGCGGCCCGATCGCCACTATCACCTCGTCCGGCGACACGCCATGCCGGGTAAAATGTTCCAGACTATTGCCGATAATCCCGCTGGCCGCGCCGCGCCAGCCCGCATGTACGCTACAGACAAAGCGCCCGTCACGGGAGGCCATCAGCATTGGCAGACAGTCGGCGGTCACCACGCCCACTTTTTGCCCGCGCAGTGCGGTAAACACCGCATCGGCATGCGGTCGTTCTGCCTGCGGCGTCTGATAATGATGAACCACATTGCCGTGGACCAGCTTCACCGGCGCCATTTCACTGTAGGGGAAGGCGGCCGTTTCATGTACGTCGAGAAAGGCATAGCGGATGCCGGGAATATCGCTAAGTAAACGGGATGGAAAGGACATAGTGGCAGCGAGAATCAATTGATGATGATTTACCGTATGCCAAAGTCCGCCGTTGCGCAAGGTCAGGCAACGGCGAGTCTGCGAGTGTGGTCCCCAGAGGCCGTCAGGCCACAGCCTGCCGCCGTTGGCGGTTCATCAGCCAGAATACCGCTACGCCAGCCAACAGAATTCCGGGCGCCGAGGCGGCCATCACGCCGACGGTGCCGGCGCCCAGCGCCAGCATTTTCCCCGCCAGCAGCGGGCCGCTCATCGCCCCAAGCCGCCCGACGGCCACCGCAGTGCCGACGCCGGTCGCGCGAATTTCCGTACGATAGAACAGCGGTGCCAGGGCGTACAGCACGCTTTGTCCGCCGGTAGCAAACAGTCCGGCAACAAAACCAGAGAACAGCATCGCCGGGAATGTGGATGCGCTTCCCAGCGCCAGCAGCGATGCCAGCATGCCGGTATAGATAAGCAACGACATCAGCAGCGGGCTGAGCTTATCCAGCAGCGCCCCCAGCAACAGCGTGCCGCAGGCGGCCCCCAGCTGTAAAACAAACATCACCCCTGCCGCCTGGCTGGCGTGAAAACCCTGGCCAATCAGCAGCATGGGCAGCCAGTTGATCAGCATATAGACCACCAACAAGGTGAAGAAATAGCACAGCCAGAGCAACAGCGTGGCGACGGCGTTTTCAGGTGCCAGCAGCGTGCGCAGGGGCGTGCCCGGCGTTCCGACACAAAAAACGGCGGATTCCGGCAGCCAGCGCAACAACATCGGTACCAGCAGCAGGGGCACAATACCGCCGACCCAAAACACCGTCTGCCAGGCGGACGTTTCGCCAAAGAACCCCAGCGCCGCCGCGAGCGCGGCACCCACCGGCACGCCGCAGTACATCAGGCTGACGGCGATACCGCGACAGCGCGGTCCGGCGGCTTCGGACGTTAATGCAATAAGATTCGGCAACGCCGCGCCCAGGCCTACGCCGGTCATCAGGCGCGCCAGCAGCAGAGTCGGGAAACTCCACGCCAGCGCGGTTGCAAGGGAAAACAGGCCGAAAAGCACCACCGATGCTATCAGCACCCGCTTGCGGCCGTGGCGGTCCGCCAGCATTCCCCCCACCAGCGCGCCGGGCAACAGTCCAAGAATGCCCGCGCTGAAGATCCAGCCCATTTGCATATTATCGAGTGCGAAGGCGCGTGCCATTCCGGCGGCGGCAATCCCCGCGGCCTGTAGATCCAGCCCTTCCATCAGGGCAACCATAAAACAGAGCCCGATGGTTACCATCAGGCGTGAAGCCGATCCAGAGGTTGTCGTGGTCATAGGGTACCTGTGCGATAGCGAAGGCAAAGCAGGTGATGGGCGGCCGATACGTTGCCAGCTGCCCGTTTTTCTATTTCGCGCGGCTGAGCAGGTCCAACGCCACATCGACAATCATATCTTCCTGCCCCCCCACCATCCGCCGTTTGCCCAGCTCGACGAGGATATCGACCGCGCTAAGACCGTACCGCGCTGCCGCCACTTCGCTATGACGCAGGAAGCTGGAGTAAACGCCGGCGTAGCCCAGCGCCAGCGTTTCACGATCGACCCGGACCGGGCGATCCTGCAGCGGGCGCACCAGTTCGTCCGCCGCATTCATCAGAGCATACAGATCCGTGCCATGGTTCCAGCCCAGCTTGTCCGCTGCCGCAATAAAGACCTCCAGCGGCGCATTCCCTGCCCCGGCACCCATTCCGGCGAGACTGGCATCGATCCGGTCGCAGCCTTCTTCGACCGCAGCCAGCGAATTGGCGACCCCGAGACTCAGGTTATGGTGCGCGTGGATGCCGGTGGCGGTTTCCGGCTTCAGAACCGACTTCAGCGCCCGGAAGCGTTCGCGAATATCCCCCATGTTCATCGCGCCGCCCGAATCAACCACGTATATGCAGGTGGCACCGAAGGACTCCATTTTCTGCGCCTGCAGCGCCAGTTGTTCCGCGGTCGTCATGTGGCTCATCATTAAAAAACCCACGGTATCCATTCCCAGCTCGCGGGCAAAAGCGATGTGCTGAGCGGCAACGTCCGCTTCCGTGCAATGGGTTGCCACCCGGACAACCCGCGCCCCCGCCTGATAGGCCTGTTTTAAATCGTGCAGCGTCCCGATTCCGGGCAGCAGCAGCGTGGCTATCTTCGCCCGCGTAACGGACTCCGCTGCCGCTTCAATCCATTCGATATCGCTATGGGCGCCAAACCCGTAGTTAAAACTCGAACCTTGCAGACCGTCACCGTGGGCCACCTCTATCGCATCGACGCCGGCGGCATCCAGCGCTCGCGCGATCTGACGCACGTTATCCAGTGAATATTGATGCCGGATGGCGTGCATTCCGTCGCGCAGGGTCACATCCGAGATATAGAGTTTCTTACCGTTCATACGATGTCTCCCGCAGAGTCGTTCATTGACTGCGCCATTTTCTCCGCCGTCGCCAGCGCCGCTGAGGTCATAATATCGAGGTTTCCGGCATACGACGGCAGGTAGTGGGCGGCCCCTTCGACCTCCAGATAAACTGCCGTTTTCAGCCCGGAAAAGCGGCCAATACCCGGCAGATTGACCGGTTTATCCTCGGTAATCACCTCAAACTGCACCCGTTGTTTCAGGCGATATCCTGGAACATACGCCTGCACCGCGGCCGCCATCTCCGCGATCGAGGCTTCGATCTCCGTCTGCGAGGCGGCTTCGCTCAACACATACACCGTGTCACGCATCATCAACGGGGGTTCCGCCGGGTTAAGCACGATAATCGCCTTCCCTTTGGCCGCGCCGCCCACTTGCTCGATAGCCCGCGAGGTGGTTTCGGTGAACTCATCAATGTTTGCCCGGGTGCCCGGTCCCGCTGATTGACTGGCAATCGAGGCCACAATTTCGGCGTAGTGCACGTTGGCGACCCGAGAAACGGCGGCCACCATTGGGATAGTAGCCTGCCCGCCGCAGGTCACCATATTGACGTTGTACTGGTCGAGGTTTGCGGCCAGGTTAACGACCGGTACGCAGTAAGGGCCGATCGCCGCCGGCGTCAAATCGATACAGCGGATACCGGGCCTGGCCTCACGCAGCGCGGCATCATTTTTCACGTGCGCGGCGGCGCTGGTGGCATCAAAAACAAAATCGATATCAGCAAATTCCGCCATCTGCATCAACCCGCCCACCCCGTGATGAGTCGTCGCGACGCCCAGACGACGCGCGCGGGCCAGGCCGTCAGATTGTGGGTCGATACCCACCATGACCGCCATTTCCAGGTTTTGCCCGTGGCGCAGGATTTTGATCATCAGGTCGGTACCAATATTTCCGGAGCCGACAATGGCGACTTTACGTTTACTCATGGCAACGGCCCTTTTTCTACAGTGACAAAACTGGCGGCAACAGAACCGATGCCGTCGATCCGCGCGTCGAAACGATCGCCCTCGTTGATAGCGACCATTGGCCCCAGCGCGCCGGTCAGCACAATATCGCCCGCACGCAGCGGTTCTCCGAGGCTGGCCATTTTGCGCGCCAGCCAGACCGCCGCATTGAGCGGATGGCCCAGGCATTCGCTGCCCCGCCCGCTGGATACTGCTTCCTGATTACGCGTCATACTCATGGTGCAGTTTTTCAGATCCAACCCCGCAGGATACTGCGCCGGGCCGCCGAGCACATACAGACCACAGGAGGCGTTATCGGCCACGGTGTCGACAAAGCCTATCGACCAGTCACGAATGCGACTGCCGACCACTTCCAGCGCCGGAAGCACCCACTCAATTGCGGCATACAGCTCGTCGAAGGTGGTATCGGCGTGCGGCAAATCCTGTTTCAGCACCAGCGCAATTTCTGCTTCTATTTTGGGCTGTAGCACGCGGGAATACGGTATTTCGGCATTATCGCCATAGCACATGTCGGCGAACAACGTGCCAAAGTCCGGCTGGCTGACGCCCAGCTGCTGCTGTACTTTGGGGTGCGTCAGCCCGACTTTTCGTCCGACAATCCGCCGCCCGCAGGCGACGTGGTACTGGACGTTAATACGCTGAATGGCATAGGCCGCCTCCGCGTTATCGGCACCGAGGATAGCGCGCAGCGGTTCGATGGCTCGCCCCTGAGTTTCGGCGTCCCGCAGCCGCTGTGCCAGCTGTTCGAGAGATAGCGTTGTCATCATGGCTCCTTATTTCCGCGCCAGAAAATCTAGCACCAGTTGGTTGAAACTGTCGGCATGTTCCCACTGCGCCCAGTGGCCGCAGTCGCGATAGATATGCAGTTCAGAGCCGGTGATTCCGGCGAGCAGACGCAGACCGGCGTCCATCGGCACAAAGCGGTCATTGCGTCCCCAGACGATCAGCGTCTGGGCATGAATTTCCCCGAGGCGCGGACCAAAATCCGGGAACTGCCGTGGATTGGCTTCCAGGCTTTTGACAAAGCTGTCGAGGTGGTCGCGTCGCGACAGCATATTGTTCAGTCGTGCCTCGAACAGTGACTCGGTCAGATCGCTTGTGTCGAAGACAAAGATATTCATCATCTTCTTCAGGTTATCGATGGTCGGCTCGCGGTACAGCGCATTCAGCAGCTTAATCCCTTCGCCTGGCATCGGTGTAAACAGGCTCATACCGCCGGTCCCTCCCCCCATCAACACCAGCTTGCCCACCCGCTCCGGCCAGCTCAGGGTAAACGCGACCGCGCTGTGTCCCCCCATCGAATTCCCCAGCAGGTGGACGTTGCTGATATCCAGCCGATCGATCACGTTCTTGAGGATCCGCGCGTTGAGATCGGAACGTGAACCGGTATTCACGAAGGTGTCACTTTTCCCCCACCCCGGGCAGTCCAGCAGCAGGACGCGATATCCCGCCGCCACCAGCGGATCGATATTGCGGCTGAAGTTGGCCCAGCCGGTAGCGCCCGGTCCGGAACCGTGCAGCAAAACCACGGTTTCATCTCCGTGACCACAATCATTAACGTGAATGCGCAGCGTTTCGCCGGCTTCTTCAACATCCAGAAAACGGCTGGTTTCAGCCTCGGTCTGCGGTTGATAGCTCATGTTTATCTCCTGATTAGTCAGTTCTGTGTGGCGGCGCTCAGCGAGCCGAATCCGGCAATCCATTCCGGTATTGGCCGGTAGTAGCGCCCTTCGCAACGCCAGTTGCCAAAAGCGGATAGCGCGGCAAAGGCCGCCACCCAGGTTTTAATTTCGTGTGTGGATTTCCCCGCCATCGCCGACAGCTCGTCATTGTCGACGGCATCCAGCTCCGCCAGCCGCCCCTGCTCCAGCAGACTCATAAAGCGGTTGTCCCAGATGGGGTTCAGTGGATACAGCGTGTTCGGGTCATCCACAAACTGCTGCGCGGCGCGGATCACCCGCTGCTGTCGTCGTTCACGCTCCTCCGGCGGCAGGTGCTTGCCACTTCCCAGCAGGCGGTCGCGCATATGGGCATCGGCCCTGGCCAGCTCCGGCACCGGCGGCTGATGCGACAGCCCACCGGAACCGAGGATCAGCACGCGTTTGTTGAGGGTGGTGAGAAAGCGACCGATGGCTTCCCCGAGCATACGAGTGCGCTGGAACCCCGGCAGCGGCGTGGCAACGCCGTTGATGAAGACAGGCAATACCGGCACCTTATCCAGCCCGCCGAGCAAGAACTCCAGCGGTTGGGCAAAACCGTGGTCGACCTGCATACACCAGGAAACCGCGAGGTCGATCCCGTTTTTCATGACCGCCTGCGCACAGGCTTCCGCCAGGGCTTTCGGTACCGGTAGTTCCCCGCTCGCACTGGAGAAATCGCCAATTGAGGTGGCGCCGATACCTAAGCAAAACGGCGGCATGACGTCATAGAAAAAGCCGTTATAGTGATCAGGGGCAAACAGCACCACCAGCTCCGGAGCAAACGCGGCGATCCGCGCCCGGGCTTCGGCGATGACCCCGTTGACTTCATCCAGCACCGACGGTTCTGGGTCAACATAACCCACCAGCGGGGTATGGGAGAGACAGTGAAGATAGGCATTCATATCAGGCCACCTTTTCAATTATCGAGGAGCCGACCGGGGTCAGATGCAGGGTGTTCGCCAGGCGGTCGAGCTTAGCGCCCAGGCTTTGCGGGATAGCCACCGTTGCCACAAAACGATCCGGACGCACGACGGCGATGGCGGTTTGATGGTCGGCAAACCAGCTTTTTAGTCGGTTTTGCGTATCGCCAACGCGAATGACCCCGGGGAAATTGTCCTGCTGGCGGTGGATCTGTACCTCTGGCACAACCTGAATAAATCGCACGCCGACGGCATTCCACTGGGCTACCTGCCCGGGGTTCAGCCCCCATTGCGGGTTACAGCCCCAGGCGATGATGGCGAAATTGGCCCCAATAACCTCATCCAGCAACATGACCGCCCCGCTCTCCAGGGTGACTTTGGGTTGGATAAACATTTTTCCCACCGGGGAGGTTTGGCTTTCCCCCTCCATTAACAGGGCACCCGCCCGGTACTGCGGCATCGGCTTGAAACGCATTTCGAGGAAGTAGCGTTTCACCGGTGGGAGATAGTTCAGTAGCCAGGAGATCCCGTCGCGTACCGTGCCATGCCAGCGTTTCGCCGGTGCCAGCACGTTACCGGCGGTGACCGAGAGATCGATCATCGCTTTGGCATGGTCGCGACGTTCCTGCTGATAGCTATCGAGTAAGGTGTCGCCCGCCTTACCGTTTACCACCAGCGCCAGTTTCCAGGCGAGGTTAAAGGCATCGCGCATGCCGCTGTTGTACCCCTGCCCCTGCCAGACCGGCATAATGTGGGCGGCATCACCCGCCAGCAGGATACGATCCGCGCGAAAGCGTTCGGCGATGCGGGCGTTATGGGTATAGACGCGCTGACGGATCAGTTCGACGTTTTCCGGGTCAGGCAGCACTTTACTCAACAAACGGCGCATGTTGTCCGGTTCACTGAGCTGGCTTTCGGTCTCTCCCGGCATAACCATAAATTCGAAGCGGCGGACCCCGTGCGGCAGCGCGGCGGAGACATACGGGCGCACCGGGTCGCAGCACAGATAGACATGCGGCGTCGCCAGCGGGTCATTGGCGATATCAATGACTATCCACTGATTTGGCGCGGTTTTTCCTTCAAAAGGGATGCCCAGGCTGCGGCGAATAAAGCTTCCACCGCCGTCGCACGCCACCAGCCAGGCGGCCTGTACCGTTTCGCGCTCGCCACCCGGTCCCTTCAGATTCAGGGTCACCGCGTCAGCAGACTGGCTCATGGCTTCGACTTCGCGAGAAAACAGGCACCGCACGTGGGGGAAGCGCTGCAACCCTTCGTGCATGACGGCGTCGACCTGCGGCTGAATAAACGCATTGCGCCGCGGCCAGCCGAACTCATCGGTCATCGGCTGGATATCGGCAAAGCAGCGTCCCTTAGGCGTCAGAAAACGCATCGCATGCCATGGCGTGGTATGTGGAAGCACGTTGTCCACCAGCCCGATACCCTGCATCGCGCGCAGCGATTCATCGTCAATGCCAATGGCGCGCGGGTAATCAATCAGCGTATCGAGTTTTTCGACAACCAGCACGCTCACGCCCATCTGGCCGAGGTAGTTGGCCATCATCAGACCGACCGGACCGGCACCAGCGATAACCACCTGGGCGGTGTGCTGTATCGCGGGTTGGATATCCGGATTTAATGTTGTCATTTCAGAACCTCACGACTCAAACAAAATGCGCTCGGGCCGCAAACTGGCGCCGGACAATTTGTTAATTAAATGTGAATATATTTTTATAGTGAGGTCAGTATAGAGTCGGCGAGATCGGCTACAATCAAAACATCACCGGATGTGCACCAGGTGCACATCGTTGTTTGAATGGATATTTATTGAGGTAACATGAGCGAAAACAGGCAGGCAGATTACAAAACAGTCCGCGGATTAACCCGTGGATTATTGTTACTTAATTTGTTAAATAAATTCGACGGCGGCGCCACGATCGGCACGCTGGCAGAGTTTAGCGGCCTGCATCGCACCACCGTCAGACGCCTGCTGGAAACGCTGCAGGAGGAGGGTTATGTTCGTCGCAGTCTCTCGGATGACAGTTTTCGTTTAACCCTCAAGATCCGTCAGCTGAGTGAAGGATTTCGTGACGAACATTGGATTTCTGCCCTCGCTACCCCGCTGCTGGGGGAGCTGTTGCGCGAAGTCTTGTGGCCGACGGATATCTCCACGCTGGATGTTGACGCCATGGTAGTACGTGAAACCACACACCGCTTCAGCCGCCTGTCGTTTCACCGCGCGATGGTCGGCCGCCGGCTCCCGCTTCTGCTGACCGCGTCAGGTCTCACCTGGCTGGCCTTCGCCCCGGACCATGAGCGCCAGGCAGTGCTCGAGATCCTGGCAGCACGCCCGCAAGCAGAATATCAGCTGGCGCGGGAGCCGGAAAAGCTGGCGGCGATCCTTGAGCGCACGCGACGCCAGGGCTACGGCGAAAATTTTCGCGGCTGGCAGCAGGAGGAAAAAATCGCCTCCATCGCCGTGCCGGTTCGCAGCCAGCAGCGGGTCATTGGCTGCCTGAACCTGGTGTATATGGCGAAAGCGATGACTATCGAGCAAGCGACGCAAAAATATCTGGCGCCGCTGCAAAAGGTCGCCGCGCAGATTGAGTCGCGAATGGCGGAAGAAGCGGTTTTTTACGAATAAACTTGTCCTGAATGGGTAAACGGGCCGGTATAAATTGCTTCCGCTAACGCTATATATTTTAATACACAGCGATTCTTCTCACGCAACCGAGTCCTCTCATGTCAAAACTACCCCGTTTGTTACCGGGACTGGTGCTGGTCAGCGCCTGCCTGTTTGCCGGTCATGCCTTTGCCGATCGTACCGTCACCGACCAGCTCGGCCGCAACGTAACGCTCCCTGACCACGTTACCCGCGCCGTCGTTCTCCAGCATCAGACGCTAAATCTGCTGGTGCAGCTCAATGCCTCCGACGAGATTGTCGGCGTGATGAGCAGTTGGAAAAAACAGCTCGGCCCTGCTTTCGCCCGTTTTATGCCGGGGATCGAACAGCTGCCAACGCCGGGAGATTTAACCCAGGTCAATATCGAAAGCCTGCTGGCGCTGCATCCACAGGTGGTGTTCGTCGCCAACTATGCCCCGCAGGCGATGATTCAGCAGATTCAGAATGCCGGGATCCCGGTGGTAGCCATCTCGCTCCGCCAGGATGCCGCCGGTGAGAAAAACAAGATGAACCCGTCGATGGCCGATGAAGAACAGGCCTATAACGAAGGGTTGAAGGAAGGTATTCGCCTGATCGGCGAAGTGGTCGATCGCAAAAGCCAGGCGGAAGAGCTGATTCACGCGACGTTTGAGGCGCGTAAAGCGGCTAACGCGCCGGTTGCCGACATCCCCGAAGACCAGCGGGTACGCGTCTATATGGCAAACCCGGACCTCAATACCTACGGCTCCGGTAAATACACCGGTCTGATGATGAAACATGCCGGCGCGCTGAACGTCGCGGCCGCGTCGGTCAAGGGCGCGCGCCAGGTTTCACTGGAGCAGGTTTTACAGTGGGATCCGCAGGTTATTTTTGTCCAGGACCGTTATCCGCAGGTCGTTAAACAGATTGAATCCGATCCGCAGTGGCAAGGTATTGATGCAGTTAAAAATCACCGCGTCTGGCTGATGCCGGAATATGCCAAAGCCTGGGGCTACCCGATGCCGGAAGCGCTGGCGCTTGGTGAACTGTGGATGGCGAAAAAGCTCTATCCCGCCCGCTATAAAGGCGTGGACGTGGATGCCAAAGCGCAGGATTACTACCAGCGATTTTATCGCGTGAAGTGGACAGCGGATGCTCAGTAATCGTCATCCGGCGCTGTTGCAAGGCGGGCTGGCGCTGGCAACCCTGCTGATTGCGCTCGCCTCGCTCTGTGCGGGCCAGTATCACCTGAGCCTGAGCGAGGTGTTCAGCCAGTTGGGTCACCTGTCGCCCGGCGACGGCGTAGCCGGACAGATAGTCTGGTCGGTTCGCCTGCCGCGCGTGGTGATGGCGCTGCTGGCCGGCGGCGCGCTGGGTCTTTGCGGAGCCACGCTGCAAGGGGTGTTCCAGAATCCGCTGGTCGATCCTCATATCATCGGCGTAACCTCCGGCTCCGCCTTTGGCGGCACGCTGGCCATCCTGCTGGGGCTCGACACGCTACTGATGATGACCTCCACCTTCGGATTTGGCCTGCTGGCCCTGATGCTGGTGTATCTGATTGCGGCGCTGCAGGGGCGGGAAAATACGCTGGTGCTGATTTTGTCGGGGATCATTCTCAGCGGCTTTTTCGCCGCCCTCGTCAGCCTGATGCAGTATCTGGCCGACACCGAAGAGACGCTACCAAATATTGTCTTCTGGCTGCTGGGCAGCTTCGCCACCGCCAACTGGCACAAAGTGGCGATCATGGCGCTGCCGATTCTGATTACCGCCGCTATCCTGTTCGCGCTGCGCTGGCGTATTAACCTGCTGGCGCTGGAGGAGAAAGACGCGCGCGGCCTCGGCGTTTCGGTCACCGCACTGCGCCGCGGCGTACTGCTATGCTGCGCGGTTCTGGTCGCAGCGCAGGTGGCGGTCAGCGGCAGCATCGCCTGGGTGGGGCTGGTTATCCCCCACCTCGCACGGCTGCTGGTCGGTGCCGATCATCGCCGTTTGCTGCCGACGGCCTTCTGGCTCGGCGGCGGGTTTATGATAGTGGTAGACGATCTGGCCCGGTCGCTGACCCAGGCGGAAATCCCTGTCGGTATTATTACCGCATTGCTCGGCGCCCCGCTGTTTACCTGGCTGCTGATTCACTCACGTCGTCGGGGAGTCGTCTGATGAACATCTCACTTAGCCTGGAGGAACTGCTCTACGGCCACCGCCAGCCGCTGTTTACACCGCTCAGCCTGCACTGCCTGCCCGGCGAAATCTGGGCGGTGCTCGGCGCCAACGGCCGAGGAAAAAGCACATTGCTCGACACCCTGACCGGCGTGCTGCCGCCGCTTGGCGGGCGCTTTCACCAGCAGGGTGGCGTGGCGATTGTGCCGCAATCGTTTCGCCCGGCCTTTAACTGGCAGGTGCGGGACGTGGTGCTGATGGGCCGCGCCCGGCATGTCGATCTGTTTGCCCAGCCGGCCACCGAGGATGAACGTCGGGTCGACGAGGCTCTGCGCCAGCTGGGTATCGCCGATCTCGGAGGCTGTGCATTTCGTTCACTCTCCGGCGGCCAGCAGCAGCTGGTGCTGATTGCCCGCGCGCTGGTCGGTGCCAGTCAGAACATTCTCCTCGATGAACCCTGCTCGGCGCTGGACCTTTCCAACCAGCAGGTGGTGTTGCAGCTGATCAGCGACCTGGCCCACCGCCAGTCGCGTACGGTGTTGTTCACCACCCACGACCCTACCCACGCTCTGCAGGTGGCCAGCCATACGCTGCTGCTGTTGCCGGCCGGTGAATGGCTGGCAGGACGTTCCGCGGAGGTGCTCACCGAGCCTCACCTGCAACGCGCCTACGGCCTGCCGGTCCGCAAAATTCATCACCCCGGTTCGGACGTGCCGCTGCTGGCGCCGCAGTTTACGATTCTGCGCTAGCCGGTAAAAAGCCGGCGGTCTGCAAAAACTGCTGGCCTTCAGGGCCGAGGATAAAGCGGCACAGTCGCTGTGCCCCGGCGCTTTCGTCGAGGGTCGTCAGTTGATAATCCGCCTCGATATTCCACGGCGACGGGATGGCTACCGTTCGCAGATCCTCATTCATGACCATTTGGCGGGCGTAGTGAGCATAGCCAATGAACAGATCGGTTAACCCTGCGCGTATCAGCCACGCCCCCGCCGTTTCTCCCGGCGGAACGCTGAGCGACTGCCTTCCTCCGACCCACTGCTGAGCGCGGGCCATCATGGCGCTGCCGGCGCCGGGAAAGCTGGCTTCAATCCGGGAAAACAGCTGCCAGGTATAGTCTCCGGAGGGGTCGCAGCCCGGCGTCGACGTCGCCAGACGCAGCTGAGGGTTAGTCAGGAGCGTAAGCCAGTCGGCCTCATCGCCAGAGGCGGCCCGACGGGCGGTCAGCATCAGCTGATTCCGCGCAAACGAATGACATTCCCCCGCCCGGCCGGCCAGGCAGAGCGCCTGAGGATGCTGGCGGTTGGCTGATGCGAAAACGGAACACGGCGCACCGGCTTCAATGCGCTCGCGCAGCAGACCCGCGGGACCAAAATGAGCCTCGACCAGAATACCGGTTTGCTGATGGAAACGTGCCAGCAGCGGGATAAATGCCCCTTTCAGGCTTCCCGCAGCCAGAAGAACGATTGCAGTGGTCATCGTGATGATTCGCTATATACCCGGAAACAAGGAAATATAGTAACCGGGTCGCGAACGATTCAGTAGCGAATTTCCGCCAGCTCGCGCAGCTGTTCCGGGGTCGCCACCGGCAGGTTGAAGAAACGCAGATAGGCCGGGATCATTTCAAACAGCATATCGGTGCCACGCTGAACCGGACAACCGCGAGCCTGAGCGGCTTGCAACAGCGGCGTGAAGGCCTGGGTCATCACCACTTCGCCCACCCAGGTTCCGGGCGCCAGCCGCTGAGGATCCAGCGGGAGCGGGTCGCCCGGCTTCATCCCCAGCGGCGTGGCATTGACCACCAGATCGTGACCTTGCGGATCGCGCTGCATCAGGCTGATATCCAGCACCGGATAGTGTTGCAGCAGACGCGCGGCCAATGCATGTGCGGCCTCTGCGCGGCTGTCGTGCAGCGTGAGGGCGCGAACACCCGCCGCCGCCAGCGAGGCGGCAATGGCTGACCCAACGCCGCCGCAGCCAACCACCAGCGCGCGTGCCCCCTCCGGCTGAAACCCTTTACGCCGGATGCCAAGTACGAAACCGTCGCCGTCAAACATATCGCCACTCAGGCTGCCGTCGGCTTCGCGGCGGATGGCGTTGCAGGCACCGGCAATGGTCGCCGTGGGGCTGAGGCGCTGCACCAGTCCGCAGGTCGCAATCTTGTGCGGCATCGTCACCAGCGCGCCGATAATATTGGTCAGCGTAAACAGCGCCGGAACCAGCGCCGCCAACTCCTCTGGCCTCACGCCCGTGGGGACGACTTTGACATCCACCTGCTGTTTGTCGAACCACGGGTTGTAGATCATCGGCGCCTTAAAGCTGCCGGTTGGATAGCCCAGATGCGCGATCAGCCGCGTATTACCACTAATTATCATCCCCTGCTCCTTTACTGCGATAGCTCGATGCGTTTGACATCGCCAAGAATAAACAGATACGCCACGACGCCGAGTAGCGCCGCGCCGCCGATATAGATAAGCGCATAGAAGAAATCGCCGAAGGCCGCCACGATAAAGCCAATCACCAGCGGCGTGAGGATCCCTGCAAGGTTCGCGCAGAAGTTAAACAGTCCGCCGGTTAATCCCCCCAGTCCTGTCGGCGCAATATCAGAAATCAGCGTCCAGCCCAGTCCCACCATCCCCTGACCAAAGAAGGCGAACGACATCACCAGGATCACCGCCAGATCGCTGGTCAACCAGTTGGCGGAAATAATACTGCTGGCCATCAGCAGACCGGCGACGATAGGCAGCTTACGCGCAAGGTTAGCCGACCCGGTGGCCTTGATCAGTTTGTCGGAGATCCAGCCGCCGAACATCACGCCACCGGCGGCGGCCAGGAACGGCAGAATGGCGAAGAACCCCACCTTCAACCACGGCATATGCCGTGCGGTGGCCAGATAGGTTGGAAACCAGGTGAGGAAGAACACCAGTACCGTATTCCCGGCAAACTGCCCGATGCTGGCACCAAGAATCTGTCGTTTTCCCAGCAGCTGCCGCACCAGCGGCCAGCTGAAAGCCGTCTGCCGGTCGCTCGCCGTCACCAGGCCGCCACCGCTGACAATATGCTCCCGCTCCTGCTGGCTGAGGCGTGTGTCTTCGTGCGGCTCGCGGTAGCAGCGCCACCACACCAGCGCAAACAACACGCCCGCGATGCCGACGCTGATAAACAGCGCCCGCCAGCCGAAGCTGCCCATAATCCAGAACAGCAGCGGGGAAAAGCAGGCCAGCCCAAGGTACTCCCCGACGGTATAGACCGCCGTTGCCTTTGCCCTTTCCTGCTGCGGGAACCACGCGCTGACTACCCGGCTGTTCACCGGAAAACAGGGTGCCTCGCTGACTCCCAGCCCAAAGCGGCACAGCAGCAGCGTTTTCAGCCCTATCGCCATACCGTGAAACAAAGTGAACAGCGACCACAGCGTGAGCGACAGGAAATAGGTCACCTTGTTACCAAAGCGGTCGAGAAACAGGCCTCCGGGAATTTGCGCCAGCGCATAGGTCCAGGCAAAGGCGGAAAACACGATCCCCATCACCGCCGCGTCAATCCCCAGTTCAGACGTTAAGCTGGGGGCTGCAATGCCCAATACCGTCCGGTCGAGGTAGTTAATCATCGTGCCGATGGCCAGCAGCGAGAGGATCCCAATCCGCCGCCGGGAGCGCGGCACAACGGCCGCGGCCTCTGCCGCCGCCGTGTGATTCTGGCTGTACGCGTTCATAGTCGTTTCCTGTCATAGGGTGCAGATGAATATTGTTATTGTGTTGACATCGTTGTGTTTAATGAACCATTTGATACATCATTAGCGGTATTGCATCGCCGACAGACGAACCGCGGCATTCGCCGCGCCGTACAGGGCATAACCATTGCGTCTCTCGGTCAATTCGAAGAAAAAGCGCCCTGCCGCGAACGGCCGGGTATACAGGTGAAGGAATTCGCCGCCGCCGGGGTCGCGGTCATAGAGAAGGTGCAGGCGCTGGAGCATTGCTACGCTCACCTCATCACCAAAGCGCGCCAGCAGATCCTCATAGTAGTTGGCCGGAATCGGCAGCGCGTGCAGGGAGACCTGCGGCAGGTCGTCAAGCGTCCGGGGTAGATTGCGGCTGGCGAAAGCCGCGTGCTGCAAACCCGCCCCCTGATAGCAGGCAACCGAGCGGGCAATCTGCGTGGCGCGGCTCTGGGAAATATTCAACGCCAGGCGAATATTGCCCTGCGGGCTGTGAACCGCCAGGCTGCGTACCAGCCCGTACGGGTCCGGTAGCGTCTGTTCATGTTCGAGGGTAAAACCGAAGACGGTGCGGAAAAAAATAATCCAGTTATCGCGGCTATCCGCCTCCATACCTAGCGCCAGATGATCGATGCCGCTGTAGTCATCGCGCAGCGTCGGTGTGTCACGCAGATGGAAATCGCGGGCGTAGATATCGTCGCCGGCCTCAATAAGGTAGATCAGGCTGCCATCGGGGGCGCAAATCGCCGGAATAGGGCTTTCATTCGGCCCGGCATCCCCCTGCCAGGTGGCATAGCCATAGGCGCGAGCGCGGTCAACAATCGCTGCACTGCACGTCACGCGCAGCGCCATGGCGCACAGAGAAACACCGTGGCGCTGGTGGAAATGATCGGCCCAGCTATGCGGCTGGTAGTTAACAATTGCTCGCGCACCGCCGTTGCGCCACAGCGCAACCTGTTTCGAACGGTGGCGGCCTTCCTGACTAAAACCCAGCTGCGACAGGCGCTGGCCAAGGACCTGCGCTTCCGATGCGCTGGCGGCAAATTCGATAAACTCCAGTCCGAGAAACGCTGGCAGTGCCGCTGCCTCAAAAAGCGTCGCGTCGCTGTCAGCCAACCGCTGGCGAGTCTGCTCTTCCAGCCACTGCAACGAACGGTAACCATCTTTAGCCGTTGCGCCATTCGGCGAGGCGCGGAAGCTGTCATTGAAAATTTCCAACGACCACGGGCCGCGATAACCGCTGCGGGTCAGCTCGCAGGCAAAGTCCACCAGCGGCAGCTGCCCCTGGCCGGGAAAACAGCGGAAATGGCGGCTCCATTCGAGGACGTCCATCTTCATCAGCGGGGCATCAGCCAGTTGCAGGAAGGTGATTTTATCTACCGGAACTTCGTGTAAACGGTGCAGGTTGTCGCCGCGCGCCAGAATATGAAAGCTATCCAGAACAATCCCCAGCGCCGGACTGTTTACGCTTTTCACCCGCTCCCAGGCCTGATACCAGCGGTTGACGTGCGTTCCCCAGGCCAGTGCTTCGTATCCAATGACGATCTTTTCCTGCTCCGCCAGCGCGGCCAGCGCGGCGAGATCCGCCACCTGTAACGCAACGTCGGCAGAACAGTCCGGCTGCACGTTGCTGCAGAGTAGCAACGTGTCACAGCCCAGCTCATGCATCAGGGCAAATTTTCGCTTCGCCCGTTCCATATTCGCGACAAACTGAGTGCGACTGGCGCCTTCAAAATCGCGAAAGGGTTGAAAAAGCGTGATTTTTAGCCCTAAATCGGCCGCCAGATTGCGAATATCCGCCGGCGTGCCGGTATAATAAAGCAGATCGTTTTCAAAGATTTCGACGCCTTGATAACCCGCAGCCGCAATAGCATGGAGCTTTTCAGGCAGGGTGCCGGAAATCGAAACGGTGGCAATGGATCGCAGCATAGGTCCTCGTGTCTTCAGCAGACGTGAGCCCTGAATATGTATCATTTGGTTCATTCACGCCACACAAGGTTGCTAATTTGTGATCATTATGTGTATTTTCTGTCTCTCGATAAAAAGGAGTGGTTATGTCTGTCGTGGCTCATGATGAAGCACAGTCCCTGAAGGAGCGGATTTTTACCGCCGCAATCGTCGTCTTTGCCGAACACGGGCTGTCCGGAGCGCGCATGGAACAAATTGCCACCGAAGCGCAGACCACCAAACGCATGGTGGTTTACTACTTCAAAACGAAGGAGCAGCTGTACCAGGCGGTACTGCAACACGTCTATGCGCGCATTCGTGAAACCGAACAACAGCTCGGTCTGGAACATCTCCCACCGGTAGAAGCGCTGGTTCAGCTGGTACGCTGGAGCGTGCGTTATCACGCGACGCATGCGGATTTTATGCGAGTTATCTGTATGGAGAATATGCAGCGCGGGAAGTGGCTACAGTCATCGGGGCAGTTGA
Source organism: Klebsiella sp. I138 (assembly GCF_051131765.1). NCBI lineage: Bacteria > Pseudomonadati > Pseudomonadota > Gammaproteobacteria > Enterobacterales > Enterobacteriaceae > Klebsiella > Klebsiella sp. I138. The sequence continues at coordinate 971,662 of NZ_CP180447.1, read as the reverse complement.
AACCGCTGAATCGAACCGCCCTGTCGATTCTGGAGGATATTCTTCAGCGCGGGCAGCAGCAGGGAATTTTTCAGGACGGGCTACAGGCGCGGGACGTGCACCGGCTAATCAGCAGCTTTAGCTTCTATCAGGTGTCAAACTTTTATACCTTCAACAGCCTGTATCTCGACGATCCGCTGCCGACCATCGACGATGAAGAGATGGTCGCCCACCACTGCGATATCGCGGTGAAAGCGGTGGTGCGTTTTGTGATTTCCTGAGCCAATCCTCGCAAGGTACCGGAAAGCCTAATCGTGCCCGGACAAGGCGTGAATCACTTTCGCCATCGCTTCTTTGGTCAGCTCAGAACGTGGGATTTTCGGGTTGGCCAGCGCGGTGCGTACCACCCCGGCAATCACGATATGTTTTGGCTCCTGGCCGAGATCGCGCATTTCAAGCACCACTTTGCCCACTACCCGGCACATTTCCTGATACAACTCGTCGTCTTTGGCTTTATTTCCCATTCTTTTCGACTCGCAAATTATCATTATCAATCAAATCATTATTGATATGTTTTTCTGATAAATCAAACCAGCGCTTTATTTTTGCGTCAGTAGGTTATTTCCAGGAGCAAACAAACGGTAAAACCGGGTGATAGCGGCGATCTTTCCTGGCGACTGGTGAAAATTTGTGTTGCGGATAAGATTTGGATTAGTTTGATTTTTGTTACATTTTTATGGCAAATAATGAAACATCGTTTTCATTTTCTTTTTTTGTTTCACCGTCGTATAATGCCCACCGATTCTTTCTTGAATGGTTTCAGCGCATTGGACTGCACAACTAAACGCATAAAATACTGCCTCTTTTCATGGGCTGAACCGCCAGCACACTTTCTTCTGCACGCTCTTTTGTTGTCACCTATTCTTAGAGCGTGGCATAGCAACTTTCGCAATACAGGTTTGACTCCACGGCCGTGCGCCTACGGAGCGAGATTTCCATATCCTTCACAACTTAAAGACTAAAACTTTCATGAAAAAGACCAAAATTGTTTGCACCATCGGTCCGAAAACCGAATCCGAAGAGATGCTGTCCAAAATGCTGGACGCGGGCATGAATGTCATGCGTCTGAACTTCTCTCACGGTGACTATGCTGAACACGGTCAACGCATCAAGAACCTGCGTAACGTGCTGAGCAAAACCGGTAAGACAGCCGCAATCCTGCTGGATACCAAAGGCCCGGAAATTCGTACCATCAAACTGGAAGGCGGCAATGACGTCTCCCTGAAAGCGGGTCAGACTTTCACCTTCACCACCGACAAATCTGTCGTGGGTAACAACGAAATCGTGGCCGTAACCTATGAAGGTTTCACCACCGACCTGTCCGTCGGCAACACCGTTCTGGTGGACGATGGTCTGATCGGGATGGAAGTGACCGCCATCGAAGGTAAGAACGTCATCTGTAAAGTGCTGAACAACGGCGACCTGGGCGAAAACAAAGGCGTTAACCTGCCGGGCGTTTCCATTGCCCTGCCGGCACTGGCAGAAAAAGATAAGCAGGATCTGATCTTCGGTTGCGAACAAGGCGTTGATTTCGTTGCTGCTTCCTTTATCCGTAAGCGTTCTGACGTGGTCGAAATCCGCGAGCACCTGAAAGCTCACGGCGGCGAAAACATCCAGATCATCTCCAAAATTGAAAACCAGGAAGGCCTGAACAACTTCGACGAGATTCTCGAAGCGTCTGACGGCATCATGGTTGCTCGTGGCGACATGGGCGTTGAAATCCCGGTCGAAGAAGTTATCTTCGCCCAGAAAATGATCATCGAAAAATGTATCCGCGCGCGTAAAGTGGTTATCACCGCGACGCAGATGCTGGATTCCATGATCAAGAACCCGCGTCCGACCCGCGCAGAAGCCGGCGACGTAGCGAACGCCATCCTCGACGGTACCGATGCCGTGATGCTGTCTGGCGAATCCGCCAAAGGGAAATACCCGCTGGAAGCCGTGACCATCATGGCCACCATCTGCGAACGTACCGATCGCGTGATGACCAGCCGTCTGGAATTCAATAACGACAACCGTAAACTGCGTATCACCGAAGCCGTGTGCCGTGGTGCCGTAGAAACCGCTGAAAAACTGGAAGCGCCGCTGATTGTTGTCGCGACCCAGGGCGGTAAATCTGCACGCGCCGTGCGTAAATACTTCCCGGATGCCACTATCCTGGCACTGACCACCAACGAAACCACCGCTCGTCAGCTGGTGCTGACTAAAGGCGTTGTTCCGCAACTGGTTGAGCAGCTCTCCTCTACCGATGATTTCTACATCCTCGGTAAAGAACTGGCGCTGCAGAGCGGCCTGGCGCGCAAAGGCGACGTGGTTGTTATGGTCTCTGGGGCATTGGTCCCGAGCGGAACCACCAATACCGCTTCCGTGCACGTGCTGTAATAATTTACAGGTTAATTCGTTTTTTTTTAAAGGCGCCTCTTCGGAGGCGCTTTTTTTTTATTCATTCACTAGCTACTCTTAATAAAAATGCAAATCGGAATTTACTATTTAATAAGAGATTATCTAAGATGAATCCGATGGAAGCGTGCTGTTTTCACAAAGATTTTTAAACTAATCCGCCAAATTCGATGTTTCTTTGAGCGAACGATCAAAAATAACCGTATTACCGTAAAAAAATATTCTCATCCCAAAAAAGTTTGTGTAATACTTGTAACGCTACATGGAGATTAACTCAATCTAGAGGGTATTAATAATGAATCGTACTAAACTGGTACTGGGCGCGGTAATCCTGGGTTCTACTCTGCTGGCTGGTTGCTCCAGCAATGCTAAAATCGATCAGCTGTCTTCTGACGTTCAGACTCTGAACGCTAAAGTTGACCAGCTGAGCAACGACGTGAACGCAATGCGTTCTGACGTCCAGGCTGCTAAAGATGACGCAGCACGCGCTAACCAGCGTCTGGACAACCAGGCTACTAAATACCGTAAGTAATAGTACCTGTGTAATAAAAATGGCGCACATTGTGCGCCATTTTTTTTGCCCTCTTCCACAGTCCCGCTACTGTACTCTTTTCGCCTCATCCAGCGGTGCGTTCTGCGCTGACATTGTCGGCATCGTCCCGCCTGCCGCCACATCATTACCCGTAGAGACCACGACCGGATAACCCGCACGTCGTGATAGCGCCTTTTTGAGCTGCGCATCATCGACGGCCTTATCCCCGGCAAACTGATGGAAGGCCGCAGGAAGCGTGTACGCAATCGTTCGGGTGTCGCCTGTCTCATCCTGGGTCAGAGGCCGATGAACCTCGACGTAGCGCTTACCGTCCGGCTCAATCGCAAATTTCACCGGCTGGTTGATAACGCGAACCGGCGTCCCCGTTTTAACCTGGTTAAACAGCGCCTGGATGTCGGCCGCGTTCATGCGCATACAGCCCGAACTGACCCGTAGGCCAACGCTATCCGGCGCACTGGTACCGTGGATCAGATACTCGCCGTTTCCGTACGCCAGACGCAGCGCATAGCGTCCTAACGGGTTATTCGGCCCAGCAGGTACCACCGGGGGCAGCTTGATGCCTTTCTCCAGGGAACGCGCGCGGATGCCCGCCGTTGGCGTCCAGGTCGGATTAGGGATCTTCTGCCCTACGCGCGTGGTCATCTCCGGCGTTTCCAGTCCTTGCTGACCAATTCCCAGCGGGTAAACCTGAACCTGGTTCTGCCCCGGCGGGAAGTAATACAGCCGCAGCTCTGCCAGATTCACGACGATACCTTCCCGGGGAACATCCGGCAGCAGCATCTGAGAGGGAATTAATACCTGAGTGCCGGGTTTCGGCTCTACCGGCGCCAGCGTGTCGTTAGCTTCGAGAATCAGCATCGCCGCCGTGTCGAAATGGCGGGCGATAGCCTGCAGATTGCGATCCCCTTCCTGAACCGTCCACCATTGATTCTGGCCAATGATCCGACTGTTAGCAGGGGGAAGAGGGTAATCTACCGCCCAGGCGCCGTGCTGCGCGCTGAGGGCTGTCAGAAGGGCTACGGTGATGAGAGATGCGCGTTTCATACTGAGATTCCTTCTTTCGCTGATAAAACGCCAGGATCTGTCGTCAGGCTGACACAACATCCGGCCTGACGTAACAGAATGAAATCTACCTGTTTTATTCTAGCTAAGATTTGCGGCTTTCGCGCGAATTGCGCGAATCATGGCTTCCAGCCCCTGCGACCGCGAAGGCGTAAGATGCTGCGTCAGCGCCATTTTTTCAAACCACGGGCGGACATCAAAGTCGGTGATGTCCTGCGCCGTCATCTGGTCGTAGAGGATAAATACCACGGCAATTAGCCCTTTGACGATCGCCGCATCGCTATCGCCGCGCAGCGATAACACGCCTGTGTCGAGCTGTTCGACCACAATCCACACCTGGCTCTGGCAACCCTGAATAATATTTTCCGCGCTATGCTCAGCGGCGCTCAGCGGCGCCAGGCGCTGGCCAAGTTCGATAATATAAAGGTACTTCTCTTCCCAGTTCGCGCAACGCGTAAAGTTGCGCAGGAGTTTTTCTTTATCCGGTAACGCCGCCATGATTGCTTCCTTTAGCCCAATAGCTTGTGAATTCGCTGTAGCCCTGCGACCAGCCGATCCACCTCTTCCGTCGTATTGTACATCGCCAGCGAAGCCCGACACATGGCCGGCACGTTATAGAACGCCATCAGCGGCATTGCGCAATGATGGCCGGTACGAATCGCAATGCCGTAATTGTCGAGGAAGCTGCCCACATCGTAGGCGTGATGTGCCCCAAGATTAAAGGCAATCACCCCCAGGCGTGCGTCCGGACCATAGAGCGTCAGATCGGGAACCGCCCTCAGCGCCTGCAAGGCATAGCGCATTAGCGTCTGCTCATACTCGGCGATGTGCGCAAGGCCCAGCGCGCTGACGTACTCAAACGCCGCACCAAGGCCAATAATCCCACCGGTATTGGGTGTCCCGGCTTCGAAGCGCCACGGCGCTTTCGCCCAGGTTGTTCCTTCCGTCAGGCTGACGGTGGCAATCATCGACCCGCCCCCTTCCCACGGCGGCATGTCCTGTAGCAGGGCCTCTTTCGCATAGAGGATCCCAATCCCGGTCGGGCCATACAGCTTATGCCCGGAGAAGACGTAAAAATCGCAGTCCAGCGCCTGCACATCTACCGCGTGGTGCATCACCGCCTGCGCTCCGTCCACCAGCACTTTAGCCCCATGCTGTCGGGCCAGCGGAATCAGGGCTGCCAGCGGGTTTTCCGTCCCCAATACGTTAGAAACCTGGGTAATGGCCAGCAGGCGGGTGCGTTCATCAAACAGACCCGGAATAGCATCCAGCTGCAGCGTGCCGTCAGGCGTGAGCGGAATAACCCGCAGCTCAGCCCCAACGCGATGACATAGCATTTGCCAGGGCACGATATTGGCATGATGCTCCATGGCGCTGATGATGATGTTATCGCCGGCGCCGACGTTCGCATTCCCCCAGCTGTTGGCCACCAGGTTGATCCCTTCGGTGGTCCCGCGTACGAATACCAGCTCCTCGGCTGAGCGCGCATTCAGGAACGTCGCCGCCTGCTGGCGCACCTGTTCCATCCGCGCCGTCGCCTCTGCGCTCAGAGTGTGAATACCGCGATGGACGGCGGCATAGCCGTGGCGATAAAACTCCGCCTCGGCGCGAATCACCGCCTCGGGTTTTTGCGCGCTGGCCGCGCTGTCGAGATAGACCAGCGGCTGACCGTTGACCTCCCGGCTAAGCAGCGGAAAATCCGCGCGTATCCGTTCAACTGAAAATGTCATGCGGGCTCTCCCGGTAAACGTTGGCCAATTCGTGCCAGAATCTGTGCCCTGAGCGCGTCATCACTGATAGCTTCCGTCAGCTCGGCGGCGAACGCGTAGAGGATCATATGCTGCGCCGCCTGCTGGGTAATGCCGCGCGAGCGAAGATAGAACAGCTGTTCGTTATCAATACGCCCGATGGTGGCTCCGTGGCTGCATTTGACGTCGTCAGCATAAATTTCCAGCTGTGGTTTGGTATCCACTTCCGCCAGACGCCCCAGCAGCAAATTATTGTTGGTCATCTGGCCGTCGGTCTTAATCGCGTGCTTCGCGACATTTATCAGGCCATTAAAGACCGCTCGTCCTTTATCGCCGACGATGGTCTTATGCAGCTGACGGCTGTTACAGTAGCCCACCCGATGATCGAGCCAGGTCCGGCTGTCGCAAACCTCATTTTTGACCGGCATCGCCAGGGAGTTGATCCGCAGGTTGCTGTTTTCCCCCAGCAGATGCGTGCTGGTGTGGTGCCGCAGCACCGCGCCACCGAGCAGGAAACTGCTGCTAAAGGCCGAAGCATCGCGACCGAGCGAGAGATCGTTATGGGCAAAATGCTGACTCTGGGCATTCTCAAACGCCAGCTTGATGTGCTGCAAATGGGCGTTATCCGCCACCGACATCGTCAGTCGCGCGCCGGTAAAGTGGCGCTGTTCATCCAGGCTCAGATAGTGCTCGATAATGGTGGCCTCTGCGCCGCTCTCAAGCTCAAGATGATGGCGATAATGCGCGGTGTTCATGTCGTCGCCCGTACCGCCACGCGTCACATGCATCAGCAGCAGCGGCTTCGCCGGTCGCTGATGACGCTTCACGCGGATCCGCGTTACCGTCTGCGCGAGGCTTTCGGTGAGGTGCAGGAACACTTCCGGCAGCACCGGGTCAGGCAATCCCTGACGCTGCGCCTCCACGCTAACGTCGTAGCCGCTGTCTGCCAGATTATCGCTTAACGTCTCGCTGAACCGCCCGTCGATAAAGACCAGCCGCCAGGCATCCACCGATAGCGCCCGCGCGTCCCGCTCTGCGGCCGTCAGCGTGCCGGGTTGAAGCGCAACAAAGGTCCCTTTAGTCAGCGCATCCAGCGGCGTATATTTCCACTCTTCATGCTTACGCGTCGGCAGACCAAGACGCAATACCTGCTGGAGATGCTGGCGTGCCTCGGGTGTGCGCCGTTCGCCCTGCGCCTCAAACAGATGATGCCACTGTTGCAACGCGTTACTGTTGTTCGGTAAGCCAGCCATAGCCCTGCTCCTCCAGTTGTTTGACCAGGGTAAAGTCGCCGGATTTGACGATTCGCCCCTGATAGAGCACGTGGACGTAATCAGGCTTGATATAGTCGAGAATACGCTGATAGTGGGTGACAATAATAAAAGCGCGCTTACCGTCGCGCAGGGCATTAACGCCATCAGACACGATCTTCAGGGCGTCAATATCCAGCCCGGAGTCCGATTCATCCAGAATACACAGGTCCGGTTCCAGCACCGCCATTTGCAGGATATCATTGCGCTTCTTTTCACCGCCGGAGAAGCCGACGTTGACCGACCGGGTCAGCAAATCTTCCGGCATCTTCAGCAGCTTAATTTTTTCTTCCATCAGATCCTGGAAATCGAAACGGTCTAACTCTTCCTGGCCGCGATAGCTGCGCACCGAATTGAGCGCCGTTTGCAGAAAAAACTGGTTGCTGACGCCAGGAATTTCTACCGGATACTGGAAAGCCATAAAGATCCCTTCGCCCGCGCGGTCTTCCGGCGCCAGGCTGAGCAAATCTTTTCCTTTAAACTCCACGCTACCGCCGACGACTTCATAGTCCTCACGTCCGGCAAGGGTCGCGGACAGGGTGCTTTTCCCGGAGCCGTTTGGCCCCATGATGGCGTGTACTTCCCCAGGCCGGATGTCCAGATCCAGGCCACGCAGGATCTCTTTGTCTTCAACGGCAACCTGCAAGTTTTTGATACTTAACATCTCATTTCCCTTAATTCGTAGTGCCTGGCGCTTAGCCGACGCTGTGTTCCAGACTGATAGCCAGCAATTTTTGCGCTTCGACGGCAAACTCCAGCGGCAGCTCTGAGAAGACGTCTTTACAGAAGCCGTTGACGATCATTGAAATAGCATTGTCTTCGCTGATGCCGCGCTGCAGGCAGTAGAACAGCTGGTCTTCACCGATCCGCGAGGTGGTGGCTTCATGTTCCAGCTGTGCAGTGTCGTTGCGGCATTCCACATACGGAAAAGTATGCGCGCCGCAGTCCGGTCCAATCAGCATCGAGTCACATTGAGTGAAATTTCGCGCGTTGGTGGCCGTCGGCATAATTTTGACCAGCCCGCGGTAGCTGTTCTGGCTTTTCCCGGCGGAGATCCCTTTCGAAATAATTGTCGAACGGGTATTTTTGCCGATATGAATCATCTTGGTACCGGTGTCGGCCTGCTGGTGTCCGCTGGTCAGCGCCACGGAGAAAAATTCGCCGATCGAGTTATCGCCGCGCAGAATACAGCTCGGATACTTCCAGGTGATAGCGGAGCCCGTCTCTGACTGGGTCCACGACATCTTGCTGTTCTCGCCTTCACACAGCGCACGTTTGGTGACGAAGTTCAAAATCCCGCCGGTGTTGTTGTCTCCGGGGAACCAGTTCTGCACCGTGGAATATTTCACCTCGGCGTCTTTGTGAATAATCACCTCGACCACCGCCGCGTGTAGCTGATAGCTATCGCGTACCGGGGCGGAACATCCTTCGATATAGCTGACGTAGCTGCCTTCATCGGCCACCAGAATAGTGCGCTCGAACTGGCCAGTTTTTTCCGCGTTAATACGAAAATAGGTCGACAGCTCCATCGGGCAACGCACGCCTTTTGGGACATAGATAAAGGTGCCATCAGAGGCTACCGCTGCGTTCAGCGCGGCAAAAAAGTTGTCATTACCCGGCACCACGGTACCGAGATATTGCTTCACCAGATCCGGGTGGTCGTGGATTGCCTCGCCAAACGAACAGAAGATAATCCCCTGCTCCGCCAGCTTCTCCCGATAGGTTGTCGCCACCGAAACGGAGTCGAAAATCGCGTCGACCGCCACCTCACGCCCTTCGCGCACCGGGACGCCCAGCAGATTAAAAGCCTCTTCGACTTCCTCAGTCAGATAGGCGCCAGGACCGGTTTGCTGTACCGCACCTGGCTCTGACGCGCAGGTGTCATCGCAGTTACCGCAGGAGGGTGCCGAGTAGTAGCTGTAATCCTGGTAGTCCAGTTTGTCGTAGTGCGCTTTCAGCCAGTGCGGCTCTTCCATCTCCAGCCAGGCGTTAAACGCGTTTAGCCGGAACTCAAGCATCCACTCGGGCTCATTGCGGCGGGCGGAAATGGCGCGCACCACCTCTTCGTTAATGCCTTTTGCCAGCTCATCGGTCTTTAAGCGGGTAAAAAAGCCTTCTTTATAGTTGAGCGGCCCGTCGGACCAGGTTTTGACATCGTCAGTTGCTTCAGTATTACGAGACATAGTTACTCCGCCTGAACCCCAAAGCTTTCACCGCAGCCACATTCATGCTGCGCTTTCGGGTTATGAAACTTAAAGATTTCATTTAATCCTTCCCGAACATAATCCAGCTCTGTGCCATCGATAAACGGCATAGCCTGTAGCGGCGCCCACAGTCTGGCCCCGTCGCGTTCGAACAGCAGGTCGTCTTCCGCAGGCTCGGCAATCAGCTCAAGGACGTAAGCAAAGCCGGCGCAACCGCTGGTTTTGACACCCAGACGCAACCCCTGCTTATCGGGCTGCTGGCTCACCAGGTGACAAATATGGGCGGCCGCGGCGGGAGTCATCATCAGACCACGCCAGTTAAAATCGTCGGGATTGAAGGTTCCTGCATTTAATTCCATCGCTCTACCTCATTGGTTAGCGCCATCAGGGCATACGGCCATGTTAATGATAACGATTATCACTTCAACCCAGCCGGAGAAGGGGTATTTCCTTCTCAGGCCCTTTTATCTCGCTTTTTATAAGCATAGACCCTCGCCTGCAGGTTATCAGGTGACTATTTTGTAATTTAATATATTGATAAATAATAAGTTATTTAGCGTTTTTCGCGGAGAGAGCAGGCAATGGGAAAGGTGTATCGGAAATACCTATTTTTGAAATCGAAAACAGTCCATTCAGCAGATTAGCACTAATAGTAAAATCAACAGCTTGTTCTGCGTACAGCCCCCGCGACAAGCTCACCTTTGCCTTAATCAATCAGAACAATCTATAAGCATCCTTCTGGATGGCTATTTGTTATCCGGGAAAGCGAATGGCTTATCATGCTAAATTCGGATAAAAACCAGGAATAAAGGTTTTTTCTCTACCGGTAAATTGATGTACAATTCCTGCTTAAATTTCCTACAGTTTTCGGCTCGTCGTCGGAGGCGCTGCTTACCTGGAGTTTTGCCGTACAGGATGATTGATATCAGTATTATGTCGATGTGCATGGTGGTACTGCTGGTGATGAGCGTACTGCTGAACTAAACCAGTCAGAATTCTGCTTCCCGCAACGGAACTTCACATTCGTTATGAAATGAGGAGTTTTGGAGGATTCGCCCTCCACGGGATTGTTCGTGAAATGCGTTGCCTCTAAGATTTCAGCCACATTCCAAAGAGGTAACGAAGATGAAAGGAACAATCATTGCTCTGTTAGCCACCGTTTCAATTGCAGCGGCCAGCGCATTTGCGGCAGATAAAACCGACACCCCTGCTCCCGCAGGTAATTATGCCGGACAGCCCCTGATGGATATGCCTCAGGGACGTGGCCCGATGCCCATGCCTTTACCGCCATTCCCACCGAGAAAGCCGGTATTATTCTCTGCAACGGTTGCCACCGATAACCCCGCTGAGACTATTAACAAACTGACCACGCTGATCCCGACAGGTACCGCCAAACATTATGAAGTGCGCGTGGAGGTTGTCCCGGTTCCCGATATGCCCTGAGCCATCCCTGAGTCATCCTGGTTTCATTTTCCAGCTGACGCCTGCGGCATAAAAAAAGCTGCCAGTTCGCATGGCAGCTTTTATTTGGCGTCTGATTTCGTGCTGAACGTCTATATCCTCATCACCGCCGGCGATGAGGCCGCATGAATGATGACGGTATATTAACTTTTAATCTTTCTGTAGATAAACAGTACGACTAATGCACCTATTACCGCCACGACAAAGCTGCCGAAATTAAATCCATCGACCTTGCCGAAGCCAAAGAACGTACTGATCCAACCACCTACAACCGCACCAATGACCCCCAGAACGATAGTGACGATAAAACCGCCGCCGTCTTTGCCTGGCATAATCCACTTAGCCAAAATACCGGCAATAAGACCAAAAATGATCCAGGAAATGATACCCATAGTTAACTCCGTCCTCTATGTTACTCGCAAGTGTATCGTTCTTAAATAGTAGCATAAATAGCGTGAATGATTCATGAATTATATTTTTACCGCGGATGACTTGCTGCTTAAGCCATCATAGTCTACATATCATGGTGTCGGTTCTAATGCGAAAAGGAGTTAAAGATGGGGTATTACGTAATTAAAAAGTCTGAGAAAAGCGTTTCCCAACCGTGGTATTTCCTGTTAAAGGCGGATAATCACGAAACTATCGCCACCAGCGAAATGTATTCCTCCAAAGAAGCGGCAAAAAAAGGAATTGCCTCCGTGCAGAAGAATGGCCCCAGCGAAACGATTAAGGATGAAACGCAATAAATATGCTGAATATAAAGGGGAAGTATTTCCCCCTTATATTTGAATGAGAAAAACCTTAGTCAGTTGCGGCTATCTCAGACCACCGCCGTAGTCAGGCGAGAGGAACAGCACAAGCGGCCCTGCTCATCGGAGATTTCGATCTGCCACACCTGGTGGCGTGACCCGACATGCAAGGCTTTACAGACGCCGCGAACCCGGCCACCACGTACCGAGCGAATGTGGTTGGCATTCACCTCCAGGCCAACCACCTTCTGCTCACCTTCGCTGCACAAATAGCCGGCCACCGAGCCCAGCGTTTCCGCCAGTACCACGGATGCTCCGCCGTGCAGCAGACCAAACGGCTGATGCGTTCGGCTATCCACTGGCATGGTGGCCTCGATGGTGTCGTGGGTAAAGACATCAAATTGAATATCCAACAGCCCGACCATATTGCCTTCGCCCATGCGGTTAAGCTGTTCCAGCGTCGTCTGACGTTTCCAAATCATCCAATAATCTCCAGCAGCGCCTGCAGCGGATGACGAACCCCGCTGCCTTCAATACGCTTCACCTGACTCCGACAGGAATATCCGGTTACCAGGCAACGGTTGCGCGGTAAACGCTGAATAGCCTGTTGCCAGGAAAGCGCGTAGATATCCAGCGAATTGGCATGGTTTTTCACCTCATGACCGTAGGTCCCGGCCATGCCACAACAGCCCACGCTGACGTTTTCCAGCTTCGCGCCAAAGCGCGCAAAAATCTCCGCCCACTGCTTCGGCGCGGCGGGCAGCGCCGTCACTTCCGTACAGTGGCCAAACAGGTACCACGCTTCTCCGCCGCTCTCCTGTGTGCGAGTTTCCGGCAGCGCCTGTGGCAGCCACTCATGCACCAGCATCACGCGGAAATCACCCCGCTTGTCGCCCAGCACCTGGTTGTATTCGTCGCGATAGCACAGCACCAGCGCCGGATCGACCCCCACCATCGGCATGCCCAGCTGCGCCACGCGGTTGAGAAAATCGGCGGTTTTCTGCGCCGTGCGCGCAAAGCGTGACAGAAATCCTTTGATGTGCTGCGCCTTGCCATTAGGGGAGAACGGCAGCAGCACAGGCTGATAACCCACCTTTTCGACCAGGCGAACAAAATCGGCCACCACCTGCGCGTCGTAATAGCTGGTAAACGGATCCTGCACCACCAGCACCATGTTGGCTTTCTGCGCGGCGCTGAGCGCTTCGAGCTGCTCCAGGGTCATATTTGCCGAGCGATGCCCTACCATTCTCTGCTTCAGCGACGGCGTCGAGAGCAGCGGGAGATCCACCATTCCGATGTGCTTTTCTGACAGCTTGCGCATCCACGGCTGGTTAATGAAGAAGTTGAAGGTTTTCGGCGCCTGGGCCATCAGCGGTGCATAGGACTCCACCGTCGCCACCAGATGGTCGCGAACCGGGCGCAGATAGCGGCTGTGATAAAGCTGCAGGAAGCGCGAGCGGAACTCCGGGACGTCGATTTTAATCGGGCACTGGGTTGAACAGGCTTTACAGGCCAGGCAACCGGACATCGCCTCTTTGACCTCATGCGAGAAGTCATACTCGCCCTTGCGCGCGTGCCAGCTGTTGCGGGTCCGCTCTACCAGGGTACGCAGGCTGGCGCGTTTTCCCGGGAGATCGTGCTCCAGCTGATTCGGATCGACACCGCGGTCCGCCAGCAGGCGTAGCCACTCGCGCACCAGCGTCGCGCGCCCTTTTGGCGAGTGGATACGGTGGTTGCTGACCTTCATTGACGGACACATCGGGCTTTTAACATCAAAGTTAAAACACAGACCGTTGCCGTTGCACTCCATTGCACCGCGCCATGAGCTGCGCACCGCTATCGGGATCTGACGATCCCAGGTGCCGCGCTTCACGGCATCCACTTTCATCATCGGCGCGTCAACGCCTTCCGGCGGGCAGATTTTCCCTGGGTTGAGACGGTTTTGCGGGTCGAATGCCGCTTTGACTTTTCGCAGCTCACGATAAAGCTCTTCGCCAAAGAATGCCGGACTGTACTCGGCGCGGAAGCCCTTACCGTGCTCTCCCCACAGCAAACCGCCGTATTTCGCGGTCAGCGCCACGACGTCGTCGGAGATCTTTTTCATCAGCACTTCTTGCTGCGGATCGCACATATCCAGAGCCGGACGCACATGCAGCACGCCGGCATCCACGTGGCCAAACATGCCGTAGCTCAGGCCGTGGCTGTCCAGCAACGCACGAAATTCAACGATATAGTCGGCGAGATGTTCCGGCGGCACGCAGGTGTCTTCCGCAAAGGGAATCGGCTTGGCGGCGCCTTTAGCATTCCCCAGCAGCCCTACCGCTTTTTTACGCATCGCGTAGATGCGCTCAACGCCATCCAGCTCCTGACAAACCTGCCAGCCGATGACGCCGGCTTCGCTTGCGGCGATCAGCTCATCAAGGCGCTCGCACAGACTGGTCACCTGGCCGTCAATAAGCTCAGCGTCGTCGCCGGCAAATTCGACAATATTCAGCCCCAGCATCTCTTTATTCGGCACGTCGGTAATCAACTCGCTGACCGAATGCCAGACAATATCTTCACGTGCCAGGTTAAGCACTTTTGAATCAACGGTTTCGACCGACAGCGCCTTTGCGGCGACCATAAACGGCGCATTACGCAGCGCAGAATCAAATGAATCGTATTTGATATTCACCAGACGGCGGACCTTCGGCAGCCGGGTAATATCGAGACGCGCTTCGGTAATAAAGGCCAGCGTCCCTTCCGAACCGGTGAGAATACGGGTCAGATCGAACTCGCTCATCTCATCATTAAAGACGTGGCGCAGGTCGTACCCGGTCAGGAAGCGGTTCAGTTTTGGAAATTTATCGATAATAAGCTGACGTTGCGCTTTGCAACGCTGGAATACCGTACGGTAGATCCGCCCGATGGCCGACTGCTCGCGGCTCAGGGTCTCCGCCAGGGCAACGGGCATCGCCTGGGTATCGAGAATATCCCCGCCCATCAGCACCGAACGCACGCCCAGCACATGGTCCGAGGTTTTACCGTACACCAACGACCCCTGGCCGGATGCGTCGGTATTAATCATTCCGCCCAGCGTTGCGCGGTTACTGGTGGAAAGCTCCGGCGCAAAAAAGTAGCCGTACGGTTTAAGATACTGGTTCAGCTGATCTTTAATGACGCCCGCTTCGACGCGTACCCACCCTTCTTCCGGGTTGATTTCGAGTATGCGATTCATATAGCGGGACATATCAACGATGATTCCCGCATTAAGCGACTGGCCGTTGGTGCCGGTCCCGCCGCCGCGAGGAGTAAAGATCAGCGATTGAAAACGTTCTTCCGCGGCGAGTCGAGCCAGTAAGACGACATCCGCCGTCGAACGGGGAAATAAAATTGCATCCGGCAACAGCTGATAAACGCTGTTATCTGTTGCCATTGTTAGCCTGTCGGCATAGCTGGTGGCGGTATCGCCGGTAAATCCTTGTTGCTCCAGTACCTGCAAAAAAGTCAATACCAGTTGAACGACACCTGGTGCTTGAGAAATTTGTGGGATCATAATGCTTGACCCTGCCTGACTATGTTGTGTTGTAGAGATATCATCCTTCAGACTGCCTCTTGTTGGCGCATTTACTGCCGAATCCTTGCGTGAAACGAACCCTTACGGGCAACGCCACCACGTAAACGACGCCGGGCAAAGCGTTCCCGGACGTCAGGGTACTTGCACGCCGCCTCGATGCGTCCGGATGATTTTGTGTGTCGGTAACTAAACGATTGCGTGGCGCAGTCAACTTTTTATCACATTTTTTTCATATGCGCCCACGAGATTTATGTGCAAAATCAGGCCCGTGAAATTATTGATATTATTATCAGTATATGGATTTACGCGGCGTCAGCATTTTGACGCGACTGGAAAGGTAAAATTTCTCTATGATTAACGATCGCCAACCCCGGGATATACCGCAAATTCTGCTGTCGGTACTGTTCTTATCCCTGATAATTATCTCCTGCCTGTGGGTGGTGCAACCCTTTATTCTGTCCTTCGCCTGGGCAGGCACCGTGGTCATTGCCACCTGGCCGGTTCTGCTGCGCCTGCAGCGCATCTTATTCGGTAAGCGCGCCCTTGCCGTGCTGGTCATGACGGTATTGCTGTTTTTATTATTCGTTATTCCCATTGCGTTGCTGGTCAATAGCCTGGTCGATAACAGCGTGCCGTTGATAAAACTCATTTCCACCGGAAATGTCACGCTGCCAGATTTCGCCTGGCTCAATAGCGTTCCGCTGATCGGCGACAAGCTCTACGCGGCCTGGCACGGCCTGCTGGATATGGGTGGCGCAGCCATTATGGCTAAAATTCGGCCCTATATCGGTACCACCACCACCTGGTTCGTCGGCCAGGCGGCGCATATTGGCAAGCTGCTGGTCTATTGCGGCCTGATGTTGCTGTTCAGCGCGCTGCTGTACTGGCAGGGTGAGAAGGTCGCCTATGGATTCCGCTATTTTGCGACACGTCTGGCGGCAAAACGCGGCGATGCAGCGGTACTCCTGGCCGGCCAGGCAATCCGTGCCGTGGCGCTGGGCGTGGTGGTGACCGCGCTGGTTCAGGCAGTGCTGGGAGGAATTGGCCTGGCGATTACCGGCGTGCCTTACGCCGCGCTGCTGACCGTAGTCATGATTTTCACCTGTCTGGTGCAGCTGGGGCCTTTAATTGTCCTGATCCCCTCAATTATCTGGCTTTACTGGACCGGGGATACCACCTGGGGCACGGTGCTGCTGGTGTGGAGCTGCGTGGTGGGCACCATGGATAACGTTATCCGCCCGATGCTGATTCGCATGGGGGCCGATCTGCCGATGATTCTGATTCTCTCCGGCGTTATTGGTGGCCTGATCGCTTTCGGCATGATTGGCTTGTTCATCGGCCCGGTTCTGCTTGCCGTCTCCTGGCGCCTGTTTGATGCCTGGCTGCAGGAAGTTCCCCCGCCGCCGAAAGATCCCGATCAGGTTCTGGCGGAACTTGAAGCATTAAATGTCGGCAATATCAGCAGCCAAAAGTAAAACATCAGGGCGGGGAAACCCGCCTTAATCATAAGAAAAACTGATAAAAAAATTCCGCACCCTGCCTTTTTAACGCCCCTCTCATGCGATGCCAGCGACGTATTCTTCACACTCCTTTAACGATTGAGATGAATCTGATCGACGCAAAAAAAGGCTGTGTCTACTATTAGGGCACGGTTATAGATCAACACCTTGATTTATAAGCATGGAAATCCCCTGAGTGAAACAACGAATTGCTGTGTGTAGTCTTTGCCCATCTCCCACGATGGGCTTTTTTTTTGATTGTTCGCGTATGGCTGCCGTTTGTGTTGCCCCAGGCTCAATAACGTTGCCGGAAGCTACGATGCAGGTGGTTATCCGCGCACTTCACAGCGGCTCATCATCTGCCATTTCTGCGACAGCTCTCGCACCTCGCCGTAGACACTCACGGTTGCCGTCCCGCGAATGTCCGCAGACGACGCCCCAACCTGAAGCTCAAACTCACCGGGTTCGACAATGCGTTGCCCGTCACGGCGGGTAAAATTCAGCATATCGACCGGCAGGTAAAAGGTCAGCGTCGTGGTTTCTCCGGCGTCTATCGTCACCCGCTGAAACGCCTTAAGCTCCTGCAGTGGACGCACCATCGAAGCCACCTTATCCCTGACGTACAGCTGAACGACCTCACTGCCGCGACGTTCGCCGCTGTTGCGTACCGTCACCTGAAGCGCAATTTCCCCGTCGCACGCGACCTGTCGGGCCAGCAGCTCAGGTTGTCCGTACTCGAAGGTGGTCCAGCTTTGCCCGTAACCAAACGGGTAGCGTGAACCAAAGTGGAAGGCGAACGGCGTACCGCCGCTTTTCAATTTGTGGTTGTAGTAGTACGGCATCGCGCCCGCGCTTTTGGGGACGCTAACCACCAGGCGCCCCTGCGGCTCCTCGCGCCCGGTTAAGACATCGGCCACAGCCCATCCGCCCTCTTGCCCCGGAGCCCAGGCCATCAGCAGCGCCGCGATGCGGTCTTCCAGCCCCTGTAGGTTATAGGGCCGTCCGCCGGTCATGACCACAATCACCGGTTTTCCGGTTGCAACCAGCGCGTCAAGCAGCGCCTGCTGCACGCCCGGCAAATTCAGGCTATCGGTATCGGAACCCTCCCCGACGGTTCCGCTCTGAAACAGACCGGCCAGATCCCCTACGCAGGCGACGATCGCATCGCTCTCCAGCGCCACGTTTACCGCTTCAGGTATCAAACTCGTGTCGAACGAGACCGGCGATTCTTGCATCGGCTTGCCGCCACTGTCTCCGGGGAAGACCGGCGCCCCGGCCATCCGTCGTTCAATAATATGGCAGCCTTTGGCATAGCTCACCCGCGCTGCCCCCAGATAATGACGCAGCGCCGCAAGCGGCGTCGTCACCTGAGACACGTCGTCCACCATATCGCTGATAATCAGATGAACCGGGAAACTGTAGCCGCTGAGCAATGCCAGCGGGTCGTCGGCGGTTGGCCCTATCACCGCAATCCTGGGTTGCCCCTGGAGCGGCAGGATGCCGCGGTTTTCCAGCAGGGTCAGAGAGCGAGTCGCCACTTCTCGAGCGGCCTGACGTGCCGCTGGCGACTGTAGCGAAATGCCGTCGACATCGGTATAAGGCTGCTCGAATAAGCCCAGCCGGAACTTCTCCGTCAACGTCCGGGCGACAATTTCATCAATCTTCGCCATGGCGATTAAGCCCCGGTCCAGCGCCTCCTGCAGATGCCGGGCGCAATCATCTTTCGGCAGCTCCACATCAAGCCCTGCGTTAAAGGCCAGCGCAGCGGACTCCGCTGCATCATGTGCTATCCCATGGTGTTGATGCAGTAAACTGACCCCGCCGTAGTCAGCGACGATAATCCCGTCGAACCCCCACTGCTCACGCAAGACCGTCGTTAACAAAAAGCGGTCGCTGTGTCCGGGCTGATTATCGATATCGTGATAGGCCGGCATCACCGACCCCGCATTGGCCAGCTTTACCGCCATCTCAAACGGCAGCAGGAACGTATCGTTGAGTTCGCAAAAGCCAAGATGCACGGGGGCGTGATTGCGCGCCCCTTCGCTAAAGGAGTGGCCGACATAATGCTTCAGCGTCGCCAGCACATCGCGCTTTTCCCCCTGCAAGCCTTCGACGTATGCGCAGGCCATCACCCCCACCAGCCAGGGGTCTTCACCGAACGTCTCTTCGGTGCGTCCCCAGCGAACATCACGTGATACATCCAGGACCGGCGCCAGCCCCTGCTTGCAGCCGGTGGAACGGGCTTCTGCGCCGATTTCCCGCGCGGCCCGTGCCACCAGCTGCGGATCCCAGGTCGAGCCGTAATTAAGCGAGGAGGGAAACAGCGTCGCCTCTTTGCACAACAACCCAACGAGACACTCTTCGTGAAACAGCGCCGGGATCCCCAGCCGGGTCTCCTCCACCAGCGTCTTCTGTAGACGATTGGCTGCGCGTACGCCGCTCTGCGCCGAAACAATATGGGTGCCCAGCGGACGGGTTATCTGTCCGACACCGAGCTTTAAACGTTCGGCCAGGGAAGCCTGGGCGCTCACGCCGGCAAATTCATCGCTCATATCGCTGCGTTCCCGGTGTTCGCCATCCTCGGCGAGCACCAGCCAAAAAGCGTGCATCTGGGCAATCTTTTCCTCCACCGTCATGCGCGAGAGCAAATCGGCAACGCGTTCATGAATCGGGCGACGAGCATCCTGATAAATTAGGGTCATACCATTACTCCTGTAGGGCAGAATTCAGCGCCGGTTGCGCGGTAGCGGAGACGTTTGTTTCACGCCGACGGATAAGTTCACGGGCAATGCTGTCCGCCCTGGCGCTGTTCAACTGGTAGAACATCAGCAGGAGGGCCATCAGAATGAACAACGCGGCCGGAATCAGCGTAAACAACGTGTTAATGGTGCCCAGTACCGCCGCCGACTGTGTGGCCGCGTTCGGGATATAATCGACAAAACCAAGGATCCAGCCCACAACCGCGCCCCCAAGTGCCAGGCCAAACTTAATGGCGAATAAAGCCGTCGAGAACACCAGCCCGTCGAGACGGCGGCCACTGCGGTGTTCTTCGTAGTCCACCACGTCCGAAAACATCGTCCACTGGAGGGGAGTCGTCAGGTTCTGAATAAAGCTAAAGACGACGTTGAGTCCGAATATCAGCCAGATCTGGTTCGCCGGAATAAAGAAAATGGCAGCTGCAAATATGACAAACGTTATTATCGTCCATTGATATGCCCGTACCCGGTCAAATTTACCCAGCAGGCGTTCAGATAATAATGCCCCCAGCAGGGCGGCAATCATTCCTGACACAATAAAGGTAAACACCATATCCGGGCGCTGCATGACATATTTAACGTAATACATCGTTGCTGAGCCACGGGTCACAACCGCAGTTAACAGTAAAATATTAAAGATAAAAACGATCCGCCACTGGCTATTTCCAGCCAACAGTTTCAGGTCTTTTAATATCGACCCGGAAGCATCATTCTGTGGGGTATAGCGCTCCCGTGTGAGGAAGAAGCAGCTAAAGAAAAGGACGATGCCGAGGATCCCCATCAGGCTCATGGCATAAAAATAGCCTTTTTGCGGATTGCCGCCACCCAGATGGGCCACCAGCGGCAGCGCAATGACGGTCACAATCAGGCCGCCAATAAACGACAGCGCGAAGCGCCACGATTGTAGGGAATGCCGTTCGTGCGGGTCCATCGTCAGCGCGCCGGGCATCGCGCAGTAAGGCACGTTAATTGCCGAATAAATAAAGCTCAGAATCGTGTAGGTTACGCAGGCATAGATAATTTTCCCCGTTTCCCCCACGTCAGGAACGTAGAAGGTAATGATACAGCTGACGCCGAAGGGAATAGCGAACCACAGCAGCCAGGGACGAAAACGTCCATGACGGGTTTGGGTACGATCCACCAGTGCCCCAATACAGGGATCGACAACCGCATCGATGACCCGCACGACTAAAAACATGGTTCCCATTATCGCAGCCGGCAGCCCAAATACATCGGTATAAAAATAGGCCAGAAACAGCGTCGCGGTTTGCCATACCAGCGCACTGGCCATATCGCCAAGGCCGTAGCCAATTTTATTTTTGGTAGTCAGTACAGAGGAAAGAGTCATTATTATCCTTACACGCGAGGCAGCGTTTTTCACTAAGTCGTTAGTATGAGAATCCGATGACGCGGTGTAAGTATTAAAAATACCCGGGAAAGCAACAATTGTAGAAATTCACTGCGGGATTACGATATTTTGTTTTTTTCCTGTTTATGTGATTGACTGCAAATAAGCGGTGGTGGGGACTGAAAATAAAAAATCCCCGCCATTACTGACGGGGATCGAGGGGTATTCGCTGAGGACTTATTTGTTCAGTTCAGCCAGGCCAAGCCAGGTTTGCACCACGGTATCCGGATTCAGGGACAGGCTGTCAATCCCCTCCTCCATCAGCCACGCGGCAAAATCTTCATGGTCAGACGGACCCTGGCCGCAGATACCGACATATTTACCCTGCTTTTTCGCCGCGCGAATCGCCATCGACAGCAGCGCTTTCACCGCCTCGTTACGTTCGTCAAACAGCTCAGAGACCACGCCGGAATCGCGGTCCAGACCAAGCGCCAGCTGCGTCATATCATTCGAACCGATAGAGAAACCGTCAAAGTACTCGAGGAACTGTTCAGCCAGCAGCGCATTCGACGGAATTTCGCACATCATAATGATTTTCAGGCCGTTCTCGCCGCGCTTGAGGCCCTGCCGTGCCAGCTCTTCCACTACCGCTTTCGCCTGAGCGACGGTACGTACGAAAGGCACCATGATTTCGACGTTGCTCAGGCCCATATCGTTACGTACGCGCTTCACTGCTTCGCACTCCAGCGCAAAACAATCGCGGAAGCTGTCGGAAACATAGCGACCGGCGCCACGGAAGCCGAGCATCGGGTTCTCTTCTTCCGGCTCATAACGCTCGCCGCCCACCAGGTTGGCGTATTCGTTAGATTTAAAGTCGGACAGACGCACAATCACCCGCTTCGGATAGAACGCCGCGCCGAGGGTGGCGATCCCTTCGGTCAGGCGACCAACGTAGAACTCTTTCGGCGAATCGTAGCCTTTCATCAATTCGCGGATTTCGTTCTGCAACGTAGGCTCCTGGTCGTCAAACTCCAGCAGCGCACGCGGGTGGACGCCAATCATGCGGTTGATAATAAACTCCAGACGCGCCAGGCCAACGCCTTCGTTCGGCAGACAGGCGAAGTCAAATGCGCGATCCGGGTTACCGACGTTCATCATGATTTTCAGCGGCAGGTCCGGCATTTCACCCACGCTTGAGCTCTTAATGCTGAAGTCGAGCAGCTCGGCGTAGACGTAGCCGGTATCGCCTTCGGCACAGGAAACGGTCACGTTCTGGTTTTCCTGGATGCGATCGGTCGCGTCACCGCAGCCTACTACCGCCGGGATCCCCAGCTCGCGGGCAATAATCGCCGCGTGGCAGGTACGTCCGCCGCGGTTGGTCACGATTGCCGAGGCTTTCTTCATGATCGGTTCCCAGTCCGGGTCGGTCATGTCGGTCACCAGGACGTCACCCGGCTCGATACGGTTCATTTCACTAATATCGTGAATCACTTTTACCGGACCGGCACCGATGCGATGGCCGATTGCGCGGCCTTCGGCCACAATCTGCCCTTGCGCATGCAGGGTATAGCGCTCCATCACCTGGCCACGCGAGCGGACGGTTTCCGGACGCGCCTGGACGATGAACAGCTCGCCGGTGTGACCGTCTTTAGCCCATTCGATATCCATCGGACGGCCGTAATGCTTCTCGATCTGCACCGCCTGCTTCGCCAGCTCCTGCACTTCCTCGTCGGTTAACGAGAAAATATCGCGCTGCGCCTGCGGCACATCTTCGATACGCACCTGCTTACCATGCTCCTGAGTCGGGGCATAAATCATGCGGATCTTTTTCGATCCCATCGTACGCCGCACAATGGCCGGACGACCGGCCGCCAGCGTCGGCTTATGGACGTAGAATTCATCCGGGTTTACCGCACCCTGCACAACCATTTCGCCGAGACCCCAGGCGGAAGTAATAAATACCACCTGGTCAAAGCCGGACTCGGTATCAATGGAGAACATGACGCCGGATGAGGCGAGGTCGGAACGCACCATCCGTTGTACCCCGGCGGACAACGCCACGCCGCGATGGTCGTAACCCTGATGCACGCGATAGGAGATCGCGCGATCGTTAAACAGCGAAGCAAAAACATGCTTCACGGCGACGAGCACGGCATCGAAGCCCTGCACGTTAAGAAATGTCTCTTGCTGCCCGGCGAAGGAGGCATCCGGCATGTCTTCCGCCGTGGCGGATGAACGCACGGCAAAAGAGGCTTCGGCATTATCCGCGGACAGCTGTCTATAGGCATCACGAATAGCCTCTTCCAGTTCACTCTGGAACGGCGTATCAATGATCCACTGACGGATCCGGGCGCCCGCTTTCGCTAATGCGGAAACGTCATCAATGTCGGTTTCATCCAGCAGTTCATAAATGCGCTGGTTAACACCGCTTTGGTCCAGGAACTGATTGAAGGCATCAGCGGTGGTGGCAAACCCGTTCGGTACGGAAACACCCATACCGGACAGATTCGTAATCATTTCACCAAGGGAGGCATTTTTGCCCCCAACTCTGTCTACATCATTCATGCCGAGTTGGTTATACCAAAGCACCAGCGGTGACGAGCCATTGTTGGACATCGAGACAATCCTTTTGTGATTTAATACCAGTGATAAAAAACTCACGATCAACTACGGGATTTATCCTGACATATTTATGCGGCTGAAAAAAACGGTGAATCGTTCAAGCAAATTATTTTTCCTTTTTTAGGATACTTTTCCCAATATAGCTAACTCAATGATTCTGCTGAAATCTGCTGCAATAAGATACAAAATACAGGCAAAACAAGAAACTGAACCAGCCTTTTCATTAAAAATAAAAATACCGTTTCATTTTTTAAAGTGAGACAAAGCCTAAAGGGATATGCTTAAATTTAATATCTCCTTTCAGGTAATTAAACTCATTATACCGGATGGTCAAAATGGAAAGTGCTGTAGATCGCCACGTATTTTATATTTCCGACGGTACCGCCATTACGGCCGAAGTGCTGGGGCATGCGGTGATGTCGCAATTTCCGGTTGCCATCAGCAGTTTTACGCTGCCGTTTGTCGAAAATATCAGTCGTGCGCGGGCAGTAAAGGAACAAATTGACGCCATCTTTCAGCAGACCGGCATCCGGCCGCTGGTTTTCTACTCCATCGTTATCCCTGAAATTCGCGACATTATTTTGCAGAGTGAAGGGTTTTGTCAGGATATCGTGCAGGCTCTGGTGGCACCGCTTCAGCAGGAACTGCGGCTCGACCCCACGCCGATCGCTCACCGGACCCACGGCCTGACTCCGGGCAACCTGAACAAGTACGATGCGCGCATCGCGGCTATTGATTACACCCTCGCTCATGACGACGGTATCTCGCTGCGGAATCTCGATCAGGCCCAGGTCATCCTGCTGGGCGTCTCGCGCTGCGGTAAAACCCCCACCAGTCTGTACCTGGCGATGCAGTACGGGATCCGTGCGGCGAACTATCCGTTTATCGCCGACGATATGGACAATTTGATTCTTCCGGCTTCGCTCAAACCCTTACAGCATAAGTTGTTCGGTTTAACCATTAACCCGGAACGGCTGGCGGCGATCCGCGAAGAACGTCGTGAAAACAGTCGCTATGCGTCAATGCGTCAGTGTCGAATGGAAGTGACTGAGGTGGAAGCCCTGTATCGCAAGAATAAAATTCCCTGCCTGAATAGCACTAATTATTCGGTTGAAGAAATTGCGACTAAAATCATGGACATCATGGGGCTGAATCGAAGAATGTACTAATGAACTAGTGCATTGGAGAAAATTTGTTTATGCTATCGCTCGTGGCCTATACAGGATCATGACCTGCTCTTGCAATAAGCAGAGATTGGTTTATCGTGATGCGCATCACTTCCCGGCATTTTCGCTGCGGAAGAAACAGATTTTTTTGAGACTCCAATGAATAAAACAGACGAATTGCGTACCGCGCGCATTGAAAGCCTGGTGACGCCCGCGGAACTGGCACAGCGGCATCCCGTGTCTGCCGACGTTGCGGCGCACGTAGCCGCCTCCCGCCGCCGAATTGAAAAGATCCTTAACGGTGAAGATCGCCGCCTGCTGGTGATCATCGGTCCGTGTTCCATTCACGATACCGACGCGGCGATGGACTACGCGCGCCGCCTGCAGGGTATGCGCGAGCGCTACCAGCCGCAGCTGGAAATCGTTATGCGCACCTACTTTGAAAAACCGCGTACCGTTGTTGGCTGGAAGGGGTTGATTTCCGATCCCGACCTTAACGGCAGCTATCGGGTAAATCACGGTATTGAGCTGGCACGCCAGCTGCTGCTGCAGGTTAACGAGCTCGGCGTCCCTACCGCCACGGAGTTTCTCGATATGGTGACCGGACAGTTTATTGCCGACCTGATTAGCTGGGGCGCTATCGGTGCACGCACGACCGAAAGCCAAATCCACCGGGAAATGGCCTCCGCACTCTCCTGTCCGGTTGGCTTCAAAAACGGCACCGATGGCAACACCCGTATCGCCGTTGACGCCATTCGCGCGTCCCGCGCCAGCCACATGTTCCTGTCGCCTGATAAGCAAGGACAGATGACTATCTATCAGACCAGCGGCAATCCGTACGGGCATATCATCATGCGCGGCGGTAAACGGCCAAATTATCACGCCGATGATCTGGCTGCCGCCTGCGATGCCCTGCGCGAGTTTGACCTGCCGGAACAGCTGGTGGTTGATTTCAGCCACGGTAACTGCCAGAAGCAGCACCGTCGTCAGCTGGAGGTATGCGCCGATATCTGCCAGCAGATCCGCGCAGGCTCCACGTCAATTGCCGGTATTATGGCCGAAAGCTTCCTGCTTGAAGGCACGCAGAAGGTCGTAGCCGGCCAGCCGCTGACCCGCGGACAGTCCATTACCGACCCTTGCCTGAGTTGGGAAGATAGCGAGCGTCTGCTGGCCGAGCTGGCTGCGGCAACCGCCACCCGCCTGTAATCCCCGTCCCCGCCACGCCGTGGTGGGGCTGTTTCTCTACCCGTCCGGCGTAGCCCCCCCCCCAATAATAGCGTTTTCATAAATAACGCTTGCCGTGAAAATTAACATTACTGATAATGATTATCATTGTTGCTTTTATTTTTATTTTGGTGCTATGACGCGAATGGATAACACTGCCACAGCAGAAAAAACAAAAGACAATGCCCCTTACCCTGTTCCTACGGATCGAATCATTAACAGCCGCACGCTACTCGGCGCTGAAGGCCGGGTCGTGATTGAACATGGCGGCCAGCGCTATTTGCTGCGCCAGACCCATGCCGGAAAACTTATTCTGACCAAATAGGCCTTCTCTGCCCGCAAGCCCTGAGATGGTTAACAGGACAACGTCAGCTGGAGCAGCTGACTTCCAGGTGCCTGCCCCAGTCGGGCGGACGGTTGATATAATCATCAAGTCGGTCTGTAAACGGCTGGGTTAACACCTCATGCAGGCGCGCCACTTCGCTCATATCCCCTTGCTCTGCCTGCTCAATGGCCCGCTGTGCCAGCCAGTTTCTCAGCACCAGCGCCGGGTTAACGCTCTGCATATGCTGCTGGCGCTGCGCGTCTTCTATCTGCTCATCGCCCAGGCGCACGCGGTAGCTTGCAAACCAGCTGTCGAAGGCCGCACGGTCAATAAACTCATCGCGCAGCGGCGACGCGGCACTGTGCTGTTCGCTGACGCTCAGCATCCGGAAGGTGCGGGTATAATCGCTGCCTTCACGCATCATCAGCGCAAACAGTCCGTCCAGCAGGTCATTGTCGCCTTTCTGCTGGGTGAACAAACCCAGCTTATCGCGCATCCGACGTCCATACACCGTCAGCAGCGCATGCTGGTAGTTATCCAGAGCCGCATTTAGCGCATCCGCCGCGATAAACGGCGACAGCGACTGTGCCAGCCGCTGTAGATTCCATAACCCAACCGCCGGCTGATTCTCAAAGCTATAGCGGCCCTGATAATCAGAATGGTTGCAGATATAATCGGGTTTGAAATCATCGAGGAAACCATAAGGACCGTAGTCCATCGTCAGCCCGAGAATTGACATATTGTCGGTGTTCATCACGCCGTGAGCGAAGCCTACCGTCTGCCAGCTGGCAATAAGCGTCGCCGTTCGGGTGACAACGTCACGGAACCACAGGATGTATTTATCCGCTTCATCCACCAGTTCAGGCCAGTGGTGACGAATAACATAGTCAGCCAGCCGCTGCACCTTCTCCGGCTCACGACGATAATAAAAGTGTTCAAAATGGCCGAAACGCACGTGGCTCTGCGCCAGGCGCATTAACATAGCGCCGCTTTCCAGGGTTTCGCGCTGCACCGGGGTGTCGCTGGTGACCATGGCGAGTGCGCGGGTCGTCGGGATCCCCAACGCATGCATGGCTTCTGAGGCCAGGCTTTCACGGATCGTCGAACGCAGCACGGCGCGCCCGTCGCCCATCCGTGAA
The DNA here is from genome assembly GCF_051131765.1 of Klebsiella sp. I138. NCBI lineage: Bacteria > Pseudomonadati > Pseudomonadota > Gammaproteobacteria > Enterobacterales > Enterobacteriaceae > Klebsiella > Klebsiella sp. I138. The sequence continues at coordinate 944,501 of NZ_CP180447.1, read as the reverse complement.
TAAGGCGTCAGTCCGGCACCTTTCAGATGCCAGTCAAAGCGTCGACCATCGGGCAGCTGCTGCTCACCGAGCAAAATTCCCCGACCGTCCCCTAGCTGGCCGGCCCAGGCGCCAAACTGATGGCCGCTGTAAACCTGCGCCAGTGGCGACATGCCGGGCAGCAGCGTTTCTCCCCCCCATACGCCGGCACCCTGCACCGGGTGAAACAACGCATCGGGGATGCCCAGAGTTTGCGCCAGCGACGCGTTATGCCAGACGAGTCGGGCATTTTTCAGCGGAGTGGGCGTTAATGCAGTATAAAAATCCGGCAGTTCATCACGCCAGTGGGTAGTAAAAGACAGGGTCATGGTTCCTCCTGTCTCCAGTGTAGTGCCTTCAATAAGGTATTAACACGGGTGAACAGCAGGGTTATCGACATAAAAAAGGGAAGCTCGCGCTTAATATCGTTCGATTAACAGTCGGCTGACCGATCCGGCGGGGGTGTAGAAATCTGTCATCTCACAGGGATTGCCGATTTTTTATCTGCTGCTGCCAGGTTGCAACACATCTGCAGGAGCGTCTCCTCCCGGAGGTCGCTGTGATGTCAGGGATTTCGTTTTTACGGTGGTATGGGCGAGACCGGCCCTGGGCCGCTCACCTGTAGCGCAGGACACTGAAAAATGCTGACCACCTTAAGTGACCAGCATTAAGCTCGCGCTTGTCCTTTCACTGCATCCACGATGCTAAATTCGGCGCGCCTGCCAGAACTTCTTATTCCAGTAAACGTTATCCAGGGAGGAACGCGTCACCCCCTGACTGGTTGAAGCATGGATAAACTGATTGTCGGTATCGTAGATTCCCACATGCAGCCCGCTGTCACCTGAGCCAGTTTTGAAAAAGACCAGGTCGCCCGGTAACAGTTCGCTTTTATCAATTTTAGTGCCGATTTCTGCCTGGGCCCGGGTTTCGCGCGGCAATTGCAGAGCAAACTTATCGCGGAAGGTCCTTACTACAAATCCGGAACAATCCACACCACGCGGCGTCATACCGCCATAGCGATACGGTGCACCTCGCCAGTTGCGTAGCTGATCGTTCAGGTTAGCGATGACGGTAATGGAATCTGCAAGCCGCGGATTCGGCGGCGGCGCCCGGTGACTGCTACAGCCAGCCAGAAATAGCGCCGTCAATAAAATGAACCACAAACGCATCTCAGACGATTCCTCTGTTCCTTATCATTCCATCAGGATAATTTAGCTGGTTTATCAATACACTGGCAAGGTTGCTTCGTGCTACTGTGACGCAACGAGCATAAAATGACCGGCCACTGCGATGCGCTGAAAAGGAATCGCATAGGCCGCGGTTAAATTTTCTTCGGTTAATACCTCGGATGTCTCACCGCAGGCGATGGCTTGCCCCCGGCAGATAAGCCAGGAACGATGGGCGTGCCGCAAGGTGTGGTTGAGATCGTGACTACTCATCACCACCGCCACCCCCGCCTCGCACAGCTCGCCCAGCACCCGGTCGAGAGCCGCCTGCTGCGCCACGTCCAGGCTGTTCATGGGTTCATCCAGCAACAGCAGCTGCCCCACAGGATTTGCCAGCGGATGAATCTGTAGAATGACCGCCGCCAGGCGCACGCGCTGCCATTCCCCTCCGGAAATATGATTCACCTGACGCCCGAGCTTATCGCTCAGGCCCAGTTTATCAGCAACGCTGGCAAGCAGTTCGCTGTGCCCGCCACTTTGCAGATGCAACGACAGATAGTGCCACACCGGCATAGCAAAAGGCGGCATCTGATGCTGAGTCAGGTAGGCCCGGTGACGCGCCAACTCCTGCGCCGGCCACTGGTCCAGTTTACGCTCGTTCAAAATAACGCGTCCTGGTCCCGAAGTCAGTCCCGCCATTCGCATCAGCAAGGTGCTTTTCCCGGCGCCATTTGGCCCCACCAGATGGACCATTTCGCCGGGGCGCACCTGCGCGCTAAACGGCGCCAGACGCCCCGCTTCTTCAACATCCTGCAGCTGCATCAAAAACGGCATTATTCCGCTAACGCTCCTTTAATCGCGGCCACCAGCTGCGGGTCGTCCGGCGTCATATCCGGCGAGAAGCGCTGGATAACCTGCCCGTTTTTGCCCAACAGGAACTTTTCGAAATTCCATAAAATGTCACCGACGTTGGCCGGTGCGCGGCCTTTGCTTGCCATGCGATCGTAGAAACCGCTGCCTTCCGGTGCCACGGCCTGCGGCGCGGCTTCAACCAGTTTTTGATAGAGCGGATGACGATGTTCACCATTGACGTCTACCTTGCTGAACAGCGGGAAAGTCACGCCATAGGTCGTGCTACAGAAGGTCTTAATCTCCTCTTCGCTCCCCGGTTCCTGACCCAGAAACTGGTTGCACGGGAAGCCAAGTACGGTAAACCCGTCGTTTTCGAGATCTTTTTGCAATGCTTCCAGCTGCTCATACTGCGGCGTAAGACCACATTTAGAGGCCACATTCACAACCAGCAGAACGCGACCCGCGTAATCAGCGAGCGTCGTTTTTTGGCCATCAATCGTGGTGACTTCAGTATTCAGAATATCGTGTTGCATAGCCTTCCCTCCGTGCATAAAGCAGGTTTCTGATTAAGGTGATCCCTATCTACTGTAGCGGATTCACGGGCGTCCATTCTACGTCGAATCGGCTGAGAGGAACACCGCACCGTAGACGACGGCAACATGAATTCCTCTCAATATGGTCAGCAGGCAATTCAGTGTACAGTGTTAAATTGATGTAATAGCATTTTGTTATGGACCTATTTGAGAGAGTTTTATTAATGAAAAAGTTGTTAAGCTCAGTGTTAATCGCCACCTCCGTGGTATTGTTATCGGCCTGCTCTCCTGACGATAACAACAAAGTTAAAGTCGCGATCAACACCGGCCCGGATGAGGCTATCTGGAAAGTGGTTGAGCAGGTGGCGAAAGAAAAATATAACCTCGACGTCGACGTTATTTCCTTCAATGACTACGTCCTGCCAAATGAAGCGTTAAATAATAAAGACGTTGATGCTAACGCCTTCCAGACGCTGCCCTATCTTGACGCACAGTCAAAAGAGCGCGGCTATAAGTTCGCTATCGTCGGTAAAACGTTTGTCTTCCCGATTGCCGCCTATTCACGCAAAATTAAAAATATCAGCGAGCTGCCGGACGGCGCAACGGTTTCCATTTCCAACGAAACCACCACCTTAGGGCGCAGTCTGCTTCTGCTGCAGGCCCAGGGCTTGATTAAGCTTAAAGAGGGCGTGGGCTATCTGCCGACCTCACTGGATATCATCGACAACCCGAAACATTTGAAAATTGTGGAAGTCGATACGCCGCAGTTGACCCGCACGCTTGACGACCCGAACGTTGCGCTGTCGATCATTAATACGAACTTCTCCGCGCAGGCAGGGCTTTCCGCAGCTCGCGATGGCTTATTTATGGAAGGGCCGGACTCTCCGTATGTGAACGCCATCGTTTCACGTGAAGAGAATAAAGACAGCAAAAAGATTCAGGAGCTGAAAGAGGCTTTCCAGACCAAAGAAGTCGCGGATAAAGCCATGGAAGTTTACAAAGGCGATGCGATAAAAGGCTGGTAATCTCACCCGGCTTTCCGCTGGCGCCGCGGCAAATGCTGCGCCAGCGTGCCGCTTATTGTGAATGTGCGGATTTCAGCAGCAGCCAGATGAAAACCGGCGCGCCCAGCGTCGCCGTGACAACGCCAATCGGTAACTCCGCCGCCGATAGCGCCAGACGAGCAATAATATCGGCGCCTAACAGCGCGCTGGCGCCGGCCAGCAGGCAGGCTGGAAGCAGAACTCGATGATCGCTCAAACCACATAGTCGCAGAATATGTGGAATAACCAGACCAATAAATCCAATCGCCCCTGCCAGCGCCACGCTCACGCCAACCAGCCATCCCGTCGCCACGACCAGCAGCCTGCGCCACAGCCAAAGAGGCAGCCCCAGCTGGCGAGCAGACACTTCACCCAGCGCCAGAAGATTGAGCGGCTGAGATTGCAGACACGCCCAGATAAGTACCGGCAACAGAGCCAGCATCAGCCACAGCTGCTGCCAGTCCACGCCGCCAAACCCGCCCATCATCCAGTACATAAGCTGGCGCAGGTCGAAAGAGGTGGAAAAATAGACCGCCCAGGTCATCAGTGCGCTACAGATAATCCCGAGCGCAACGCCCGCCAGCAGCAGGCGGCTGGTTGACAGATGCCGCCGGGCAAAACGCAGCAGAATAAAGGTTATCACCAGCGCTCCGGCAATCGCACACAGCCCCAGCATCCAACCCGGCAGGTAGCCTTTCCCCAGTAGTACCGCGGCAATTAACCCCACGCCGGCACCGTTAGAGACGCCCAGCAGCCCAGGCTCTGCCAGCGGGTTTTCGAATAATGCCTGCATGATTGCCCCGGAGAGTGCCAGCGCCGCCCCCACCAGCAGTACGGCCAGCGTACGCGGCAGGCGAATCTGCCAGACAAAAAGCTGCCCTTGACTGCTGAACCACTCTTGCGGGCCAATCCATTGATCTCCGGCGCAGAGGCTGATGGTCGTCATCGCGAGGAGCAGCAGCAGCAGTGCAATGAGCCAGCGCCGGCTGCGGCGCTGTTGAGTTTGGACAAAGGTCAGCATAATTTCCGTGGTGCCAGAAAGAGATGCCGTTGATTTTACGGTGGGTACAGAAGGGATTAAAGCAAAACCTCCCGGCAAGGAAGAGATAGCCGGGTTAACCGCTGACCAGCACAACAGGAAACCCGCCCCATCGCGCTGGCCGGAAGGCCTCTTACACCAGCACCTGAAACAGCAGAGCGAAGAGAATAACGTTGGCAATAACGATAGCCCAGCCGTTATAGAGCATGTACTTGAGATGCGTGGATTGCGCCAGCCCCATCTGCCCGAACATATCCGAGGACGGGAATGGGCCAAACCAGTCCACCTGCGATGAGGCCAGCAGAACCGCCGTGGTCCCCTGCGGCGGAACGCCAGCGGCCATCAGCATCGGGCCAAAAATCTTATGCGTAAAGGTCATCTGCGCCACCGCCGCCCCGGGAACGTGGCCGATAATATTAAAGGCAAAGATACAAAAGCACAGCCAGGCCGGGGAGATCCCGTTAAGCAGCGGCTGGGTATAGTCCAGCAGTCCCTGGTAGGCATGGAGCCCATCCATCAGCTCAAGTATCGGGTTATAAAGCCAGTAAAGGATAAACATCCATACCAGACGACCGCAGCCATGATACAGCGCCTGCAAAATCTGCGTGGGTCGCAGACCGCCAACCAGCCCGGTGATCAGTGCCACCAGCAGCATCACGATAATGGCGAAGCTAAAACCGGCTTTTATTACCACCCCAACAACGGCCATCACGATAATCGTTGCCGCAAATGCCAGCGCGCTGAGCTTTTTGCGTCGTGTAACGGCAGGATTCTCTTCCACCTGCGTTTTTTCGCTAAGGTCGACCTCGTAACGCAGCTTTCCTTCGGTCATCTTCTGAATACGCCCCGCCATCACCCAACCGGCCAGCAAGGTAACCGCACTCATCGGCAGCCCGACATACAGCAAGTAATCCGGATAGCTGAGGCCGCCAAGTTTGAGAATCGTCACGGTACTTGGCGTAAACGGCCCGGTGAAAAGTCCGATGGAACCGGCGGTCATCATCAGGGCGGCCACCGTCGGCGGCGTCAGCCTGACCGCTGCCGCAACGGGGATAATCACCGCCACGATGATCGCATTCCCCCCAGCCATGGTCCCCAGAGAACCGCAGATCAGAATCGACGAGATGACGATACCAAATTTGACTCGGGTCTGGCTGGATAGACCGATACGATGAACGACAAATTTCACCAGCTCTACCGCTGCGCCGGTTCGGGTCGCGACTTCCCCGACGCCGGCACCGAGCATAATAATTAATCCTACGGTGGCGATGAAAGAGCCGGTCGATTTTGCCAGCATCGTCCCCATTTCAGGCAAGCTGGTAGACGTCATAATCATCGCAATAATAATGGATGAGATCACCGACAGCACAATATCCACCCCAGCGAGCGAGAGGATTGCTAATGCCACGAGTGGGGTAAAGCTCAGCAGACCAAGTTCCGCGGCGGGCCTTCCGTGGCACCAGAATGCGGTCAATAAAAACAGACCCAGCAGCAGGCCAATAATGATATTTTTTCTGGTGATATTCCGTCTGGTTATCGGATTACCAGAGAGCGTTGAGTCACTCATATAACTCCTTGATGCCAATAAAACCGGCCGCGAGTCGGGCTCGGCGTAGTCGGACCTGCTCAGAAAATATCCCCCCTCGTTATAATTGTTGGCTTGTCGCCTGAGGGTATGCGTAGGGACAACAGGTATTGTTCTGAGAACCGGGTGCTCCGCCTGAAGGCGGGACAATCAGCACAATAAGTAAACGGCTCGCTGATTGAGGATTAAATTTATGTTAACTTAGTGTTATTAGAAAATGACTTTTTATCTGGCCTCTATAACCCTGAGTTAACTCCTCATGAAACTGCGTCACCTGGAAATCTTCCACGCCGTGATGACTTGCGGCACGCTTTCTCGAGCAGCGGAATCGCTCAATATCTCTCAGCCCGCCGCCAGCAAAGCGCTAAAAAACGCCGAGCAAAAGCTGGGTTTTAAACTCTTTCAGCGGGTGCGCGGTAAACTGCTGCCCAGCAGCGAAGCCCTGACGCTGTTCGAAAAAGCCCAGAATATCTACCAGGATCTGGATAACCTCCGCCTTCTGGCGGATAACCTGGCCCGGGACCCCAGAGCCAAAATTAGCCTCGGCTGCCTGCCGAGTCTTGGCCTAAGTCTGGTTCCTGAACTGGTCACCGATTTTTATCAGCAAAATGCCAATCTGGTGATGACGCTTACCACCGAACACACTGAGACATTGGTCAAAAAACTGGACCTGCGCGAGATCGATCTGGCTCTGACGCTGCAGCCCGTTCAACAGGGCGACATTACCACCACCGCCATCGCTGAAGTCCCGCTGGTGTACATTGACCGGGACTATCGACAGGGAGAGGTGGCGATTGAAGAAATTGACCAGCAGCGTTGGATCTCACCCGGGCCGCACTCCCTCTCCGCCGCCATTGCGACCCGCCGCGACTTTTCGACGACCCGCCTGAACGTGCAGACCTATTACATGGCCACTGAATTTGTGAAGCGTGGCATGGGATGCAGCATTACCGACATCTTTTCCGCCCGCCATAACCTGGCGCCGGCGATGATTCATCCGATTGCACCACCGATGATGATCTCCTTGTGTTTACTGCGTCGGGCGGATGTCTCCCTCAGCCCCATTAGCCAGAAATTTGTCGATTTTCTCTGCACGCAACTCCGCCAGCAGCTGCAGGAGATTAACCTGGAGTTATACCCTGAAAAGAAAAAGTCAATTGCGCCACAGGGGCAAATGCTTTGACATAAAGCCCATGCATTTATCAGCAGCGGGTCTATCAGGTTATGAAAAAGCGCATTGTCATTATTGGCGGCGGTGTTATTGGGCTGGCCACGGCCTATGAGTTAATTAAAAACGGTCACCAGGTGCAATTGCTGGAACGTCAGGCGCAACCGGGTCTGGCCACCAGCTTTGCTAACGGTGGGCAGCTCAGCTATCGGTATGTGGCCCCTCTGGCCGATCGTGGCGTTCCGCTACAGGGGATGAAGTGGATGGGCAAGGCCGACTCCCCGCTCAATATGCGATTAACAATGTCGCCTGGGCAGTGGCGCTGGCTGCTGCAATTTCTCCGCGCCTGCAACAGCCAGACAAATAAGCTCAACGGCGACCATATCTTGCGCTTGTCATTGCTCAGCCGCCAGGTGATGCAGGAGTGGCTGGAAGCAGATAGCCTGCACGACTTCCACTGGCGGCGCTCCGGCAAATTAATCGTTCACCGCCGGGCATATGACTTTAATAAAGCCGTTAAAGGCATCAGCCCGCAATATCAACAAACGCTGAATGCCGATGAGTGTATTCAGCTTGAGCCGGCGCTGAAATATATTCACACTTCGTTACAAGGCGGCATTTATTCCCCCGGTGATGAAACCGCCGACTGTCAAAAATTTTGCCAGGCACTGCTGGATAAACTGACTGCCAGCGCCAGCTTTACGCTGAGCAGCGGCTGCGAAGTACTGCGGCTAAATAAACAAGGCGCACGTATTATTTCCGTCAACACCAGCCAGGGAACGATTGTTGGCGATGAGTACGTCGTGGCGGCAGGAAACGGCAGCGGTCCCCTTCTGGCCGGTACCGGCATTCGCGTTCCGCTGTGTGCCCTGAAAGGCTACAGCCTGACGCTCCCCTATCCGATAAGGTCCGGTATTGCGCCCGATCTCAGCGTGACGGATTACGGTCATAAAGTGGTCTATGCCCGACTGGGCGATCGGCTGCGCATTGCAGCCATGGTCGATATAGGCTACGACGGAGATGAACTACGCCCTGAGCGTATCCGGGCGCTAAAAAAGATTGTCACCCGCAGTTTCCCCGAATTAGAGGGCGTTGAGGATGCCGAAGCCTGGTGCGGCATGCGCCCCTCAACGCCTGCAGGCCCCCCGCTGCTCGGCCGTGCCGGATACCAGAATCTGTGGATGAACCTCGGCCAGGGAAGCCTCGGCTTCACTCTGGCCGCCGGCAGCGCGGTGGTGCTTGGCGCACTACTCAATGGCGATAGTCCCGCCATTTCTTTAGAAGGTCTGACATGGGAACACTCAGCATGAAAATAGAACGTCATCATCCGCAGCCTCGTCTTTCCGCCAGCGTGAGATATGGCGACCTGATTTTTTTATCAGGGCAGACCCCGAAAAGCAGCGAAGACGATATCCGGCAGCAAACCCGGGAGGTTTTAGCAAAAATTGACGCGCTGCTGGCCGAGGCCGGGAGTGATAATCGCCATATTCTGTCCGCGCAGGTGTGGCTGAAGAATATGTCTCGCGATTTTGACGGGTTTAATGAGGCCTGGGTCGCATGGATGCCGGAAGGCCACAGCCCCGCGCGTGCCGCCGTCCAGGCGGAAATGGCACGGCCTGATATCCTCGTTGAGGTGATGGTTACTGCTGTAAGTGCTTAATTTGTTGTACAAAAGAAAAAGGCCGCATCAGCGGCCTTTTTAGTTAGTTCAGATTATTTGTCTCTGGGCGAAGCGTTTTCGACACGGCTTTTAAGTTTCTGGCCGGGTCTGAAGGTCACCACACGCCGGGCTGTAATGGGAATATCTTCCCCCGTTTTCGGGTTACGACCCGGGCGTTGGTTTTTATCACGCAAATCGAAGTTGCCGAACCCGGAGAGTTTTACCTGTTCTCCGTTTTCCAGAGCACGACGCACCTCTTCGAAAAACAACTCTACCAGCTCTTTGGCATCCCGCTTGCTAAGCCCAAGCTTATCAAACAGATATTCTGACATTTCAGCTTTTGTAAGCGCCATAGGTTCAATCCCTCAATGATGCCTGGAATCGCTCTTTTAATGCCTCTACACATCTGGCAACGGTAGCGGCAATCTCCTCTTCTTCGAGTGTACGGCTGGTATCCTGCAGGATGAGGCTGATCGCAAGGCTCTTACTGCCTTCCGCCACCCCTTTACCACGGTACACGTCAAATAAGTTTACGCCAACTACCTGATTTACGCCAACTTTCTTACACTCTGTCAAAACATCGGCTGCAGGGACGTTTTCTGCGACGACAACCGCGATATCACGACGGTTCGCCGGGAAACGAGAAATCTCGCGCGCCTGAGGCACCACGCGGTCTGCAAGCTTGTTCCACTCCAGTTCGAACGCTAAAGTACGGCCGTTCAGATCCAGTTTACGTTCCAGTTCAGGATGAACAACCCCAATGAAACCAATACGTTCACCTTTCAGATAAATCGCGGCTGACTGCCCCGGATGCAGTGCGCTGTTCGCTTCTGCGCGGAATTCGATATCCGCTAATTTTCCGGTCAGGTCCAGAATGGACTCCAGATCGCCTTTCAGATCATAGAAATCGACGGTCTCTTTTGCCAGGTTCCAGTGCTCTTCATAGCGGTTACCGCAGATAACACCGGCCAGCATCACGTCCTGGCGAATACCCAGCGGAGCCTGCGTATCCGGAACGAAGCGTAAACCACTTTCAAAAATACGGACGCGGCTTTGCTGACGATTCTGGTTATACACCACGGTACCCAGCAGGCCGGTCAGCAGCGACAGGCGCATCGCCGACATTTCGCTGGAGATAGGGCTCGGCAGAATCAGCGCTTCTTCACCCGGGTGAATCTGCTGCTGTACTTTCGGGTCAACGAAGCTGTAGGTAATGACTTCCTGGTAGCCTTTATCGTTAAGCAGCGTTTTTACACGCTTCAACGACAGGTTAGCTTCGCGGTGGGTGCCCATAATCAGCCCCGCCTGCACCGGTTCATCAGGAATATTGTTATACCCGTAAACGCGAGCCACCTCTTCGACCAGGTCCTCTTCGATGGCAATATCGAAACGCCAGCTCGGGGCAAGCGCCTGCCATTCACCGTTACCTGCCGTCACCTCACAGCCCAGGCGGGTCAGAATATCGCTGACCTGCGCATCATCAATATGATGGCCAATCAGACGATCCAGCTTGCTGCGGCGCAGAGTAATGGTCGCCGCCTTCGGCAGAGCGGCTTCGTTGGTCACATCAATAACCGGGCCCGCTTCGCCGCCGCAGATGTCGATCAGCAGACGGGTTGCACGCTCAATCGCCTTATATTGCAGCGCTGAATCCACGCCGCGCTCATAGCGGTGAGACGCATCGGTGTGCAGACCGTGACGACGCGCGCGGCCGGTGATCGACAGCGGGCTGAAGAATGCACATTCCAGCAGCACGTTCTGCGTTTCGTCATTGACGCCGGAGTGCTCACCGCCAAAGATGCCGCCCATAGCCAACGCTTTGTGATGGTCGGCGATGACCAGAGTATCGGTATCCAGCTTCGCTTCGGTACCATCCAGCAGAACCAGTTTCTCGCCCTCTTTCGCCATGCGAACGACGATCCCGCCGTCAATACGGTCGCAGTCGAAAGCGTGCATCGGCTGACCCAGCTCAAGCAGAACGTAGTTGGTCACGTCGACAACCGCGTCGATGGAGCGAATGCCGCAGCGACGCAGCTTTTCTTTCATCCACAGCGGCGTTGGCGCTTTAACATTGATGCCTTTAACCACGCGGCCCAGGTAGCGAGGGCAGGCGTCCGGCGCTTCAACGGCGATCGGCAGCGTATCGGCAATAGTGGCCGCTACCGGGACAATCTCCGGCGCGTTCAACGGTTCTTTGTTCAGCACGGCCACGTCACGGGCCACACCGATGATGCCTAAGCAGTCGGCGCGGTTCGGCGTAACGCTGATTTCGATAGTGTTATCGTCCAGCTGCAGATATTCACGGATATCGGTGCCAATCGGCGCATCCGCCGGCAGTTCGATAATACCGCTGTGATCGTCGGAGACACCCAGCTCGGAAAACGAGCACAGCATCCCTTCTGAAGGCTCACCGCGCAGCTTAGCGGCTTTAATTTTGAAATCACCTGGCAGCACGGCGCCAATGGTCGCCACCGCAACTTTCAGCCCCTGACGGCAGTTAGGTGCACCGCACACGATGTCCAGCAGGCGTTCGCCGCCGACGTTAACTTTCGTCACGCGCAGCTTGTCGGCATTCGGGTGCTGACCGCACTCAACCACTTCGCCAACGACCACGCCGTTAAAGCACCCGGCAACCGGCTCAACGCCGTCAACTTCAAGGCCTGCCATGGTAATCTGGTTGGCCAGCGCTTCGCTATCGATAGCCGGGTTAACCCATTCGCGTAACCACAGTTCACTGAATTTCATTATTCTGTCCTGCCCTTATTTAAACTGTTTGAGGAAACGCAAATCGTTTTCGAAGAACGCACGTAAATCGGTTACGCCGTAGCGCAGCATCGTCAGACGCTCCATCCCCATACCGAAGGCGAAGCCGGAATAGATTTCCGGATCAATGCCAACGTTGCGCAGGACGTTCGGGTGTACCATGCCGCAACCCAGAACTTCCAGCCACTTGCCGTTTTTGCCCATCACGTCAACTTCAGCAGACGGCTCGGTAAACGGGAAGTAGGACGGGCGGAAACGAATCTGCAGGTCTTCTTCAAAGAAGTTATTCAGGAAGTCGTGCAGCGTCCCTTTCAGGTTGGTGAAGTTGATGTTGGTGTCAACAATCAGGCCTTCCATCTGGTGGAACATTGGCGTGTGGGTCTGGTCATAGTCGTTACGGTAAACGCGGCCCGGCGCAATAATGCGGATCGGTGGCTGCTGGTTTTCCATAGTACGAATCTGCACGCCGGAGGTTTGGGTACGCAGCAAACGTGTTGCATCAAACCAAAAAGTATCGTGATCGGCACGTGCCGGGTGGTGGCCCGGAATGTTCAGCGCATCAAAGTTGTGATAGTCATCTTCGATTTCCGGACCGGTCGCAACGGTAAAGCCAAGCTCACCGAAGAAGTTCTCGATACGGTCGATGGTACGGGTTACCGGATGCAAACCGCCGTTTTCAATGCGACGGCCAGGCAGAGAGACGTCGATAGTCTCGGCGGCCAGACGCGCGTTCAGCGCAGCGCCTTCCAGATCGGCCTTCCGCGCGTTAAGCGCCTGCTGAACCTGCTCTTTCGCTTCGTTGATGACCGCACCAGCGGCCGGACGCTCTTCTGGCGGCAGCTCACGCAGGGTGGTCATCTGAAGGGTCAGATGCCCTTTCTTACCCAGGTATTCCACGCGGACATTGTCCAGCGCGGCAACATCTGATGCCTCATTAATGGCTGCCTTCGCACTGGCAACCAGCTCTGCGAGATGTGACATGGTTTTCCTCATTATGTCGGTGCAGACACCGGTTATGGTCATTATTTTATTCTGACTATTTCGAGTCACAGGCGGCGCCGGGCCGCATCGCACTCAGCGCAGAGAAAGCACTGTTGCCGGATACACGCTCAACCCGCGTACCTGCAGCTTGAAATAGAATGAACACGTTCATATACGAAAAAAGCCTCCACAGTGGGAGGCTTTTGGCGCTGTTTTCCGTTTCTTCTTTCACGCGCTAGCCTCCTGAGTTCAGGTGCTAAAGTAAAAAAAGAAGCGGAAAATAGCAGCATTCATGCTTGCATTACCTTGTCTGGTACGAAACGTAAGACCTGTATTGAAAAGCTTACGGCAATAAAAGTCAATCTTCTGATAGGGTTATGCCCGAAATAATTCTAAGACGGGCATAAACGAAAAGAGGGAGACAAGCTCCCTCTTTCAACTGGCTTATGCCAGAGCTGCTTTCGCTTTTTCGACCAGCGCGGTGAACGCTAATTTGTCGAATACTGCGATGTCAGCCAGGATCTTACGGTCGATTTCAACAGAGGCTTTTTTCAGGCCGTTGATGAATTTGCTGTAAGAAATACCGTTCTGACGTGCTGCTGCGTTGATACGCGCAATCCACAGTTGACGGAACTGACGCTTTTTCTGACGACGGTCACGATAAGCGTACTGACCAGCTTTGATAACAGCCTGGAAGGCAACGCGGTATACGCGAGAACGCGCACCGTAGTAGCCTTTAGCTTGTTTCAAAATTTTCTTGTGACGTGCACGGGCAACTACACCACGTTTTACGCGAGCCATATGTGCTCTCCTGTATCTATTCTAATTAAAAAGTTTAAAAGGGTTAACGACTTATGCGTACGGCAGGCACGCGATTACCAGGCCCAGATCGCCTTTGGAAACCATGGCTTTCGGACGCAGGTGACGTTTACGCTTGGTAGCTTTTTTAGTCAGAATGTGACGCAGGTTTGCGTGCTTGTGCTTAAAACCACCTTTACCGGTTTTTTTGAAGCGCTTAGCAGCACCGCGTACGGTCTTAATTTTTGGCATTTTAATAACTTCCACTTCGCATTGTTAATAAACGAAACATAGGCGAACAACATCTGCGAAGCCCAAAGGCTCCACAGAAGTTGCTACTTGAAGGCCTTACTGTTTCTTCTTAGGAGCGAGCACCATGATCATCTGGCGGCCTTCGATCTTCGATGGGAAGGATTCGACCACTGCCAGTTCACTCAGATCGTCACGGACGCGGTTAAGCACTTCCATACCGATCTGCTGGTGAGCCATCTCACGACCGCGGAAACGCAGCGTGATCTTAGCTTTATCACCCTCTTCCAGAAAGCGAACCAGGCTGCGGAGTTTTACCTGGTAGTCGCCATCATCGGTACCAGGTCGGAATTTGATTTCCTTAACCTGGATAACTTTTTGCTTTTTCTTCTGTTCCTTAGAAGACTTACTCTTTTCATAGAGGAATTTGCCGTAATCCATGATACGACAAACCGGCGGCTCGGCGTTAGGGCTGATTTCGACTAAGTCTACTCCGGCTTCTTCAGCTTTTTCCAGAGCTTCTCTCAGACTCACAATACCAAGCTGCTCGCCTTCCAGACCTGTTAAGCGAACTTCTTGCGCGCGAATTTCGCTGTTAATACGATTCGGACGCGCCGTTTGAACTCGTTTTCCGCCTTTAATACCTTATTCCTCCAGTTGTTGAAGACTGCGGCTGCGAATCTCTTGTTGCAGCTTTTCGATCACTTCATTTACGTCCATGCTGCCGAGGTCTTTCCCGCGACGGGTACGCACGGCAACTTTGCCGGCTTCGACTTCTTTGTCGCCACAAACCAACATATACGGGACACGACGTAAAGTGTGCTCGCGGATTTTAAAGCCAATCTTCTCATTTCTCAAGTCCGCTTTTACACGAATGCCCGCATTTTGTAGTTTACGAGTCAATTCGTTAACGTATTCAGACTGAGAATCAGTAATATTCATCACCACGACCTGCACCGGCGCAAGCCAGGTTGGGAAGAAACCGGCAAATTCTTCGGTCAGGATGCCAATAAAGCGCTCCATCGACCCCAGAATTGCGCGGTGAATCATTACTGGTACCTGACGCTCGTTACTTTCGCCTACATAAGAGGCGCTTAAACGCTGCGGCAGAGAGAAGTCCAGCTGTACAGTACCGCACTGCCATGCACGATCGAGGCAGTCATACAAAGTAAATTCAATTTTCGGACCGTAGAACGCGCCTTCACCCAGTTGATATTCAAACGGGATATTGTTTTCTTCCAGCGCGACTGCCAGATCCGCCTCAGCACGATCCCAGGTCTCGTCGCTACCGATACGTTTTTCCGGACGAGTTGAGAGTTTGACGACGATTTTTTCGAAGCCAAAGGTGCTGTACATATCGTAGACCATACGAATACAGGCGTTCACTTCATCACGTACTTGCTCTTCAGTACAGAAGATGTGTGCATCATCCTGAGTAAAGCCACGTACGCGCATCAAACCATGTAGCGCGCCCGATGGCTCGTTACGATGGCAGCTACCAAACTCCGCCATACGCAGCGGCAGGTCACGATAGGATTTCAGACCCTGGTTAAAGATCTGCACGTGACCCGGACAGTTCATCGGCTTGATGCAGTATTCACGATTCTCAGAAGATGTGGTGAACATCGCATCTTTGTAGTTGTCCCAGTGCCCGGTTTTTTCCCACAGCACACGGTCCATCATGAACGGGCCTTTCACTTCCTGATACTGGTACTCTTTCAGCTTGGAGCGGACAAACACTTCCAGCTCGCGGAAGATAGTCCAGCCGTCGTTATGCCAGAAGACCATACCCGGCGCTTCTTCCTGCATATGATACAGGTCAAGCTGCTTACCAATTTTGCGGTGGTCACGTTTGGACGCTTCTTCCAGACGCAGCAGATGCGCGTTTAACGCTTTTTTATCTGCCCACGCGGTACCGTAAATACGCTGCAACATCTTGTTGTTGCTATCGCCACGCCAGTACGCACCGGCGATTTTCATCAGCTTAAAGTGATGACAAAAACGCATGTTCGGCACGTGCGGTCCACGGCACATGTCGACGTACTCTTCATGATGATATAAGCCAGGCTTGTCATCATGGGCGATATTTTCATCAAGAATCGACACCTTATAGGTCTCGCCGCGCTTCACGAAGGTTTCACGCGCTTCGTGCCAGCTGACTTTTTTCTTGATGACATCATAATTCTTCTCGGCGAGCTCGTGCATACGTTTTTCGAGCGCGTCGATATCTTCCTGGGTCAGCGTATGATCGAGGTCGACGTCGTAATAGAAGCCGTTGTCGATAACCGGGCCGATTGCCATCTTGGTGTTTGGCCACAGCTGCTTAATCGCATGACCGAGCAGGTGCGCGCAGGAGTGACGAATGATCTCCAGACCGTCTTCATCTTTTGCAGTGATGATAGAGAGGGTTGCATCATTTTCGATGGGGTCACAGGCATCAACCAGCTCACCGTTCACACGTCCAGCGATCGTGGCTTTCGCCAGACCCGGACCGATATCCAGAGCAACATCCAGCGGGCTAACGGCGTGGTCAAAATGGCGTTGGCTGCCATCAGGAAGCGTAATTACAGGCATTTTATGTCCTTATTTGCAGTGGTGCCCCACACGAAAGAGCACATACAAAACAATATAATAATAATTATCAACAAGTTATAGCCCAGTTCCCGCTTCACTCTGCGAAATATGAGGACGACCGTTTACCGAACCGTTCCCACCTGCAGCCGCCTGCTGATAACACCGGCCTTTAGTTTACACATCATTAGTGCGTGTTAAAAGTCAGAACAAGATAAATGGTGACGGTTATTGATAAAACAAGGGGGAAGAGCCAGAAGAAACCCGCTGGATATTTCACCAGAGGAGGCACTACGAAAAAATGACGTAGAGACCGCTATGCGACAATACGCAATAGCAAAAATTAGCGAGCAGTTAAAAACTATATTTGGCAAGAATTCAGAAAACAAACCGGTACATCTCTACCCGGCTTTATATTTTCTAAAATTAAAACATCGTAGCGGCAGATAAAATATCAGGACCACTCACCGGCAACAAGCGTATGCACATTAAACGCATCGTCCATAGAGTGACCGGTTGATTGTGAACCGGGCGCAATATTAGAACCGGCTTCAACATCGGTTGCTTTCGCGATGCCGATTTGCGTATGGTCCTTGTTGTCTGGCTGTGGGACCGGGTTAGCGGCAAGCGCGCCAAACGACAAGGTGCACAGCATCACGGCCGCGGTTGCGATTTTGCTATTTTTCATGTTGGTCATTCTCTTATTTACTGAAGGTTGTCCGGCAAAGATCTCATCTTTGTCGATGGTTAACAGTATAGATCCCGGTCACACTTTTGTCCGACTAATATTTAGCTATTTGTGTCAAATTATCTACAGAGTTGTCAGGAAAAAATGAATTATGAGGGAATTGTGGAGTTATTTTCTTTTTATAAAAAACAAAACAAAAGACCAAAAATAATAATGTCACTTATTGCTAATTTTAAAACAATCAGGCCGGTTTCCCGGCCTGAAATAAGTTACATTTTATACCCGAGCGACAGCGTCGTGCGGCGATCGGTATGCTCCGGCGCCGAGGATGGCGGTTCGGAGTTCCAGGTCAGGTTATAGGCAACTCGCAGGGCAAAATGCGCATTGATAGCGACGCTCAACGCGCTTTCTGAGTTTAGCGTGGTGTCCTGGGCACCAAACACCGACACCCCTTGGGTGAATTTGGTGTTATCGGTCATCTGCCAGGCCCAGGTACCGGAGGCATAACCCAGCGGCTGGGTATCATTATCCCCATCGGTATACTCGTCGTAGCGCACGCCAGGACCGAATTCAAAGCGCAGGCTGTGAACCGGTCCGTTAAGAATCTGACGACCATAACCCGCGGTAAGAACATCGCGCTGCTGATAGCCGTTATATCGGTCAGTTAACCAGCTGGCCTGGCCAAACACGTAGTTACTGTCGGTCAGGTTGTAACGGCTACGGCCGCCAACTGCGTATTTCTCGGAAGAGCGCTGGTCGTTGGACGACGTGTTGCTGGCGTTCCCCCACAGCGACCATGCCGTCGTATTGCCGTACCAGGTCAGCGTGGAATCCGCGGTCATTGAAGAACTTTTCGTATTTCCGGACTGCGCCAGATAACCGGCGTTAACAGCACCTTCGAAAGGTTTTTTGGCAGTGGAAGGGTCATCCATAACAGTAAAAACGGAATCATCGGCCAGTGCGTGCGCAGACGCAAAGAGCCCCCCCGCCAGCAATGCCGCTGCGGGTACTGTCTTCAAAAGCTTCATTTAATTTAGAGTCCGTACAACAAAAAGAGAGACCCAGCTGGTCCCGGAAACTTTCGCGAGGATCGCTATACGCGTCATCCTTCAGGCTACTTCTTTGCTGGCGCCACTAAGACATCCCCTACACAGCAGCAGCTGTGCTTTTGTGGGATGGCTTCCCTCGCCGCCTCGACGCATCTTGAATGATTTTTAGTATCTTGCAGGTCCAATGAAAGGCAGAGAATTATAAAAAAGCACGATTAACATAGCAATCAATTACTATTTCATTTTTTGAATAAGACAGCTCTTAGAACAATCTTTATTTCATAAAGATAAAAATAAATAGCGTTTTACAAATCACGACCTGCTATCGCTTCCCCTTCCTGACAAGAAGTGCCATGCTTAAAAACAGAACAGCTTAACTCGTATCATGGAGGAACCTGGATGACCAAAATCTATACGCTAACGCTGGCCCCCTCGCTCGACAGCGCAACGCTGACACCGCAAATGTACCCTGAAGGTAAACTCCGCTGCAGCACTCCGGTCTTCGAACCCGGCGGTGGCGGCATTAACGTCGCGCGTGCTATTACCTTTCTCGGCGGCAAGGCAACCGCAATCTACCCGGCAGGTGGCGCCACCGGCGAACATCTCACCGCCCTCCTCGCCGATGAGCAGGTCCCGGTAGAAACTATCGAAGCGCAGGACTGGACGCGGCAAAATCTGCATGTCCACGTCGGCTCCAGCGGCGAGCAATACCGTTTCGTGATGCCTGGCGCCACCTTGACGAAAGAAGAATTCCGTCACCTCGAAGAAAAAGTGCTGGCGATTGAAGCCGGTTCTTTGCTGGTCGTCAGCGGCAGTCTGCCCCCGGGAATCGGCGTTGAAAACCTGACTCAGCTAGTCAAAAACGCGCAGCAGCACGGCCTTCGCTGCATTATTGACAGCTCCGGCGATGCGCTGGCCGCCGCTCTTGAAGTCGGCAACATTGAACTCGTCAAACCTAACCAGAAAGAGCTGAGTGCCCTGGTGCAGCGCGATCTGAGCCAGCCGGATGACGTTCGTCGTGCCGCGCAAGAGCTGATTCATTCAGGTAAAGCCCGTCGGGTGGTGGTTTCACTCGGTCCACAGGGTGCGCTGGGCGTTGATGCCAGCGGTAGCGTGCAGGTCGTACCCCCGCCAATGAAAAGCCAGAGTACCGTCGGTGCGGGCGACAGCATGGTCGGCGCCATGACCCTGCGTCTGGCAGAAAATGCCAGCCTGGAGGATATGGTCCGCTTCGGCGTCGCCGCCGGTAGCGCTGCCACGATAAACCAGGGCACCCGTCTGTGCTCGCTGGAAAACACGCATAAAATCTACACTTATCTGTGCGGTCATTAATTCCCCTTCCCTCTGCTGACGCAGAGGGAGTCGCCAAATTATCATCATGGTCTATGCTGAAAATTCTATGGATTACAACAGGGTGAAAAATGAGCACAGAAATTGTTACCCACGTCATCACGGTTCACTTTCAGGAAGAGACGTTGACCGAAATTAACGAGGTAAGTAATCATCTCACCCGCGCCGGGTTTACTCTCGTGCTCAATGACGAGCACGGAAAAGTCCATGAGCTGGGTACGAATACCTTTGGCCTGATCTCCGCGCAAAGCGCCGACGAAGTAAAAGCGCTCAGCGCCGGACTGGCAGAAACCGCGCTGGGTCGTCCGGTTGACGTCACCGTCACCACATTTGCGCAGTGGTTGAAAGCTCAATAAGTGCGATTAGCGCAGCGAAGCGCGCCAGTTGTGCGTCAGTTCGAATTTTACACCGGGGTTATGGGCTAACCTTATGAAATGGTGGAAAACAAGGGGAGAGACAGCATGTGGCAAGCTATCAGCACGTTGTTAAGCGACTGGCATACCGAAGCAGCTGAAATCGAACTACGTAACGAACTGCCCGGCGGTGAGATTCATGCGGCCTGGCACTTACGTTTCGGCGGGCGGGACTACTTTGTTAAATGTGATGAACGTGAGCTTCTGCCTATCTTTACCGCTGAGGCAGACCAGCTTGAGCTGCTGTCGCGGAGTAAAACCGTTAACGTCCCGCAGGTCTATGCCGTTGGCAGCGATCGCGATTACAGTTTTCTGGTGATGGAATATCTCCCCCCTCGTCCACTGGACGCGCACAACGCCTTCCTGCTCGGGCAGCACATTGCGCATCTGCATCAGTGGAGCGATCAGCCGCAGTTCGGGCTGGATTTTGATAACGACCTTTCCACCACGCCGCAGCCGAACGCCTGGCAACGCCGCTGGTCAACCTTCTTTGCCGAGCAGCGTATTGGCTGGCAGCTGGAACTGGCTGCTGAAAAAGGGCTTAACTTCGGTGATATCGACAGCATCGTTGAGAATGTGCAGCAGCGCTTAAGCAACCACCAGCCGCAACCATCACTGCTGCATGGCGATTTATGGTCAGGTAACTGCGCGCTGGGGCCAAACGGGCCCTACATCTTCGATCCTGCCTGCTACTGGGGGGACCGAGAGTGCGACCTCGCGATGCTGCCGTTGCATCCTGAGCAGCCACCGCAGATCTACGATGGCTATCAGTCGGTCTCCCCACTGCCGTCCGGTTTCCTTGAGCGCCAGCCGGTTTATCAGCTTTACACCTTGTTAAACCGGGCGATTCTGTTCGGCGGTCAGCACCTGGTGACGGCGCAAAAAGCGCTGGATGAAGTCCTAAAAGACAAGGCCCCGTAAGGGGCCCTTTTGCTGTGTGACGGCGCGGTTAACTGATCTCTACGCCTTTCAGGCGGAATTTGATCGTCATAGTAACGCCGGTACCCGGTTTACCCGCTTCATAGCGCCATTTGCGTAATGCGCTTTTCACTTCACGCTCAAACATATTGGCCGGCTGCGCGGAGAGAATTTCCACGTTATCCAGTCGCCCATCCGGCGTCACATCAAACTTAACGCGTACGGTGCCTTCAATGCGCAGCGCCTGGGCACGTGCCGGGTATGTCGGCTGGTTACGGCTCAGTGCCCGCGGGCCACTCGGTGCGGTTAGCGTGGGTTTCGCCGTTGCTGGCGCGGTGTTCGGCTGCGTACGCGCCGGCGCCGTGTTGGTGGTTTCAAACGGTGAAGCCACGCGCGTTTCCGCTGGCTTCACATCCCGTTTCGGCTGCTCAACCTTCTTCTCCGGTTTCGGCTTAGGTTTAGGCTTTGGCTTAGGTTTAGGCTCAGGCTTATGAATGACGACCGGTGCTTCCTGCGGCGGTTCCGGCACCACTTCGGGCTCTGGCTCCGGTTCAACAACGGGTTCCACCACCGGCTGCGCGGCCTGAGGCGGCTCAAGATCCGCCGGCGCCACCATGGTAATTTCGATAGGTTGAGAAGGAGATGGCCGTTCAATAACCTGATGTACCGAGGTATAAAGCAACCCCGCCACAACGGCACCGTGGATAGCCACGGACAGCAGCGTCGGCCACGGGAAGCGGCGAGGTAAATCAAGGGTCATTGCGCTCATAGTCGTTTCTGTTGAAAAATGATAATCCGATTTTAAATGCAAATAGCAATCATATTCAATAAGCCTTGTTATCTTGCATCAAAATTTGCCCCGTTTTGCGGGAAAAAAATCCTGAAGCATGGCATTTTAATCCGCTGCGCATCTTTGCATTGCAGTCAACGACGGTTTCACTTAACGTGATTCGCCTATTTATTGATAAGGAGCCTTGCCGTGCTTTACGTTATCTACGCTGAAGACATTGCCGATTCTCTGGAAAAGCGCTTGTCGGTACGTCCCGCCCACCTGGCACGTTTACAGCTATTACAAGATGAAGGTCGTCTGTTGACCGCGGGACCAATGCCTGCTGTCGACAGCAATGAGCCTGGTGCCGCTGGATTTACCGGTTCGACGGTCATTGCCGAATTCGAATCACTGGAAGTGGCAAAAGCATGGGCAAACGATGACCCTTACATTGCGGCTGGCGTGTATCAGAACGTCTCCGTGAAACCTTATAAGAAGGTGTTCTGAAGCCGTCCGGTACAAAATAACAGAGGCACCGTAAACGGTGCCTTTTATATCAGTACCCAGTTATATCAGTACTCAGTGAAGACAAACAGCAGGGAACCACGTTGTCGTTTCACCAGTTCCTTCCTGATGGAAAGGATGCGCATGTTGCGGCGCGATTGGGCTTCCAGCCAGCGGGACTTGCGGCGACTCACCTGTCTTAGCATGCGCCAGCGCCCTACTTCCGTTCTACTACGCTTCATTGCTACTACTCTACAAGTGAAAAACAGACCACATTATAAACCCATGAATCTGGCTGACCAACGCTTTCGCTGCGTTTTTATTTGCCAGATGGATGTTGATGCGTAAACTCATGACATAGAGTTATTCAAAAGGATTTTTCATCTATGACAACCTTTTACACGGTGGTGAACTGGCTAGTCATCCTCGGTTACTGGTTACTCATCGCCGGTGTAACATTACGCATTCTGATGAAACGGCGCGCCGTACCTTCAGCGATGGCGTGGTTGCTGATTATCTATATTCTTCCGCTGGTCGGTATTATTGCCTATCTCTCATTTGGCGAACTCCACCTTGGCAAACGCCGGGCAGAGCGCGCCCGGGCGATGTGGCCCTCCACCGCCAAATGGCTTAACGATCTTAAAGCCTGCAAACATATTTTTGCCGAGGATAACAGCCCGGTCGCTGAATCACTGTTTCAGCTCTGCGAACGCCGTCAGGGGATTGCTGGCGTCAAAGGCAATCAGCTGCAGCTTCTGACCGAGTCTGATGACGTCATGCACGCCCTGATACGCGATATCCAGCTAGCCAGACACAATATTGAGATGGTGTTTTACATCTGGCAACCCGGCGGAATGGCCGACAATGTTGCAGAATCGCTGATGGCCGCAGCGCGTCGCGGCGTCCATTGTCGCCTGATGCTTGATTCAGCCGGCAGCGTCGCCTTTTTCCGCAGCCCGTGGGCGGCAATGATGCGTAATGCCGGTATCGAGGTTGTCGAGGCGCTGAAGGTTAACCTGATGCGTGTTTTTCTGCGCCGCATGGACCTGCGCCAGCATCGTAAAATGATCATGATCGATAACTATATTGCCTATACCGGCAGTATGAACATGGTCGACCCGCGCTTCTTTAAACAAGACTCCGGCGTCGGCCAGTGGATTGATCTGATGGCACGTATGGAAGGCCCGGTCGCGACGGCAATGGGCATCGTATATTCCTGCGACTGGGAGATTGAAACCGGCAAGCGCATTTTACCGCCGCCGCCGGACCTCAATATTATGCCCTTTGAAGAAGCCAGCGGGCACACGATTCATACCATTGCCTCTGGCCCCGGCTTCCCGGAAGATTTGATTCACCAGGCGCTGCTCACCGCCGCCTATTCCGCCAAAGAACATTTGATCATGACTACGCCTTATTTCGTGCCGAGCGACGATCTGCTCCACGCAATCTGTACTGCGGCGCAGCGTGGGGTCGACGTGAGTATCATCCTGCCACGTAAAAATGATTCTTTGCTGGTTGGCTGGGCCAGCCGGGCCTTCTTTACCGAGCTGCTGGCAGCCGGGGTGAAAATTTATCAGTTTGAAGGCGGTCTGCTGCATACGAAAAGCGTGCTGGTCGACGGCGAGCTCAGTCTGGTCGGTACCGTTAATCTCGATATGCGTAGCCTGTGGCTTAATTTTGAAATCACGCTGGTCATTGACGACGTCGGCTTTGGCGGCGATCTGGCGGCCGTTCAGGACGATTATATCTCCCGTTCGCGCCTGCTGGATGCCCGCCTATGGCTAAAACGGCCGCTCTGGCAGCGGATCACCGAGCGACTGTTTTACTTCTTCAGTCCGTTGCTGTAAAACGTGCCAATCAGATGTTTAACGGGTAGCAATCATGGATATGGATTTAAATAATCGCCTGACCGAAGACGAAACGCTCGAACAAGCTTATGACATCTTCCTGGAGCTGGCTGTCGACAACCTCGATCCGGCGGATGTCATTCTGTTCAACCTGCAGTTTGAAGAACGCGGCGGCGCCGAACTGTTTGATCCGGCGCCAGACTGGGAAGAGCATGTCGATTATGACCTCAACCCGGATTTCTTCGCGGAAGTCGTGATTGGCCTTGCCGATACCGATGGCGGCGAAATTAACGATATTTTTGCGCGCATCCTGCTGTGCCGCGAAAAAGATCACAAGCTGTGCCATATTCTGTGGCGTGAATAAGCGTTACCCTCACCGCTAAAGATAAAAAACGGCAGACGGTCTCAGACCGGCTGCCGTTTTATTTTCCTCTCCCGACTATTCCGGCAGTTCACTCCCGCAGGCATTGCAATAGCGCGCATCTTTATCGTGCGCGGCGTGCTGACAGTTGGGACACGCACGCTGCGCACGGCGATTTTGCAATGCGCTGGTCATGTGCGTAGTAATAAGCCCTGTCGGGATCGCGATGATGGAATAACCGATTAAGATCAGCACAGAGGCCAGAATTCGGCCTATCGGGGTATGCGGAGTAATGTCGCCATAGCCGACCGTCGTGATGGTGACAATCGCCCAGTACACCGACGCATTTAAGGTAGTAAACCCATATTGCGGCCCTTCAATCAGATACATCATCGAGCCAAAGATAACCATTACGATGGCAATAAAGGAATAAAATAAGATCAGCTGATGACGGGCGCTGACGATTGCCGCCCAGAAAATATTCAACGACGGCATAAAACGCAGCAGCTTAAGAATGCGTAAGCAGCGAATGGCGCGCATCGCTCGCCATGCAAACACATAGTTGAGCCCCATTTCTGGCCACATCCACATCACATAGAGCGGCAAAATGGTGGCTAAATCAATCACTCCCCAAAAGCTGAATATATAGTTGAAGGGTTTGGGCCAGCTGATAATACGCAGGAGATACTCGAGGGTGAAAACAGCGGTAACAAACAGCTCCAGCCAGACGAAAATATGCCACTCGTCAAACGTCAGGTGGTATTGCGTACCGAGACCGGACTCAATAAAAATAACCAGCACGCTCAGTAGCGCAAAAAGACCGCACAAACCTTCAAACCGCCGCCCGGAGCGACGCGTTTGATCGAAGAGTAAATGATACAGCCGCTGGCGAGCGGCGTGAAAATTGACAACCACGTTAACCTCACAAAAAAAAGGGCTGACCTACGTCAGCCCCAGAGATTATAACGGGTCAACCTTCAGGCAGGAAACCGCATGTCGGAAACTTCCTTCCAGCACCGGACGCGTTTTCGCACATTCCGGCCCGGCGATGGGGCAGCGTGTGCGGAAAACACACCCCGACGGCGGGTTAATCGGCGAAGGCAGCTCCCCTTCCAGCAGCTGGATCGTTTTGTTCTTTTCCAGATCCGGGTCCGGCACCGGCACCGCGGACATCAGCGCTTTGGTATAGGGGTGCAGCGGGTTGTGGTACACCTCATCATAGGTGCCCAGCTCTACCGCGTGGCCCAGATACATCACCAGAACGCGATCGGAAATATGCTTCACCACCGCCAGGTCGTGCGCGATGAAGATCAGCGACAGGCCCATTTCACGCTGCAGCTGCTGCAACAGGTTGACGACCTGAGCCTGAATCGACACGTCCAGCGCCGAAACCGGCTCATCGCAGATAATCAGCTTCGGCTCCAGGATCAGCGCGCGGGCGATACCAATACGCTGACACTGACCGCCGGAAAATTCGTGCGGATAGCGGTTAATCAGGTTCGGCAGCAGGCCCACCTTCATCATCATCGCTTTAACGCGGTCGCGCACTTCCTGACGGGATATTTTTGGATGATAGGTGCGCAGCGGTTCGGCAATAATTTCACCGATCGTCATACGCGGGTTCAGCGAAGCCAGCGGATCCTGGAAAATCATCTGAATATCGCTACGCACATTGCGCCACTCATCCTGCTTCATGCCCAACAGATCTTTGCCAAGCCAGGCTACTTTACCGTCGGTGGCCTTTACCAGACCAATAATCGCCCGGGCAAACGTCGATTTGCCGCAGCCGGATTCCCCGACCACGCCCAGCGTTTCGCCCTCATAGAGACGCAGCGTAACGCCATCTACCGCTTTCAGCGTTTTGGCCGGCTGCCAGAACCACTGCTTGCCATCTTTAATATCGAAGTGCACTTTCAGATCGGCAATTTCAAGCAGGACTCTTCTTTGTTCCGTAACGGCGTTCATAGCAGATCCCCTACTGGTTGAAAACAGGCGCGCAGACGGCCCGGTGCAAACTCCTCCAGAGGCGGAGCGCTATGGCAAATCTCCATCGCGTGCGGGCAGCGCGGCTGGAACGGACAGCCTTTCGGCAGACGCAACAGGTTTGGTGGGTTGCCTGGGATGGTCAGCAGCGACTCCCCTTCGGCATCCAGACGAGGAACCGCATTCAGCAAACCGATAGAGTACGGATGTGAAGGATGATAGAAGACATCCCGCGCCAAACCGTATTCCATTGTGCGTCCGGCGTACATCACCAACACTTTGTCGCAGATCCCGGCAACCACCCCGAGATCGTGGGTAATCATAATGATCGCCGTATTGAATTCGCGCTTCAGCTCGTTCAACAGGGTCATGATCTGTGCCTGAACCGTGACATCCAGAGCGGTTGTTGGCTCATCGGCAATCAGCAGTTTGGGCCGACACAGCAGCGCCATCGCGATCATTACGCGCTGGCGCATACCGCCGGAAAATTCGTGCGGGTACATTTTCATGCGCTTGCGCGCTTCCGGCATTTTGACCGCATCCAGCATCCTCACCGACTCTTCAAAGGCTTCGGCTTTTCCCAGACCTTTATGCAGCATCAGCACTTCCATCAGCTGCTCACCCACTCGCATATACGGGTTCAGGGAGGTCATCGGGTCCTGGAAAATCATTGAGATTTGCTCTGCGCGAAGCTTATTCAGTTCGCGCTCCGGCAGATTGAGAATCTGACGACCATTAAACAGGGCCGAACCGCCAATATACCCGTTGGAAGCCAGCAGCCCCATCAAAGCAAACGCGGTCTGCGACTTACCGGATCCCGATTCACCGACGATACCCAACGTTTCCCCGGCCCGCAGATTAAAGTTGAGGTCGTTCACCGCCGTGACATCACCATCAGGCGTTCTAAACGTCACGCGGAGATCTTTCACATCCAGCAGCAGGCCTGCCTGTTGCTGTGCCTGAGGCATTTTTGCCGTTTCAATTGTGCTCATGACGGCGCTCCTTAGCGATCTTTCGGGTCGAGGGCATCACGCAGGCCATCGCCGATAAAGTTAAAACAGAACAGCGTAACCACCAGGAAACCCGCCGGGAACAGCAGCAGCCACGGCGACACTTCCATGGAGTTCGCGCCATCGCTGAGCAATGCCCCCCAGCTGCTCAGTGGTTCCTGAGTACCCAGGCCAAGGAAGCTTAAGAAGGATTCAAACAGGATCATGCTCGGTACCAGCAGAGAGGCGTACACCACCACCACGCCCAGTACGTTAGGCACGATATGGCGTACCACAATACTGAAGGTGGATACCCCGCCGACCTGCGCCGCTTCAATAAATTCTTTGCGCTTCAGGCTCAGCGTCTGGCCGCGCACAATACGCGCCATGTCCAGCCAGGAAACCATTCCGATGGCGACGAAAATCAGCAGGATGTTCTGACCAAAGAAGGTGACGAGCAGGATAACGAAGAACATGAACGGGAAGGAGTTGAGGATTTCCAGCAGACGCATCATTACAGAATCGACTTTGCCGCCCAGGTAGCCGGAAAGTGAGCCATAGAGCGTGCCGAGGACCACCGCGACCAGCGCCGCAGCCACCCCGACCATCAACGAAATGCGCCCGCCGATAGCCACGCGAACCAGCAGGTCGCGACCGGAAGAGTCAGTACCAAAGTAGTGACCAGAGGCCATATCAGGGGCGCTGGACATCATTCCCCAGTCGGTATCGAAGTAGGAGAACTGCGACACCATCGGTGCAATCGTCACGAACAGCGCGATAATCACCAGCACAATCAGGCTGGCAACGGCTGCACGGTTATGCATAAAGCGACGGCGGGCATCCTGCCACAGACTACGTCCTTCGACTTCCAGCTTTTCACTGAAGTTTTCCAACGCCTCGTTGCTTTTCTTACTTAACATCATGGCGAACCCCAGCCTCAATAGCGAATCTTCGGATCGATAACGGCATACAGCACGTCAACAATCGCGTTAAACAGAATAGTCAGCGCACCGACCAGGATTGTCAGACTGAGCACCAGCGAATAGTCGCGATTAAGCGCGCCATTCACGAAGAGCTGACCAATACCCGGAAGACCGTAGATTGTTTCGATGACCATTGAGCCGGTGATAATCCCCACGAAAGCTGGCCCCATATAGGACAGGACCGGCAGCAGCGCGGGTTTCAGCGCATGGCGGAAAATGATGCGTCGCATCGGCAGCCCTTTCGCCCGCGCGGTGCGGATAAAGTTGGAGTGCAAGACCTCAATCATTGAACCGCGGGTAATACGCGCAATACTGGCGATATAGGCTAAGGACAGCGCCACCATCGGCAGGATCATAAATTTCAGCGCCCCGCCATTCCAGCCACCGCCGGGCAACCAGTGCAGCGTGATAGCGAATATCATCACCAGCAGCGGTGCAACGACGAAACTGGGTATGACCACGCCGGTCATTGCCACCCCCATGACCGCGTAATCCCACTTCGTATTTTGTTTCAGGGCCGCAATTACCCCCGCCGTCACGCCGAGCACGACTGCCAGCAGGAAGGCGGCAAGACCTAATTTTGCCGATACCGGGAAGCTCGATGCCACCAGGTCGTTTACCGAATAGTCTTTATATTTAAAAGAAGGACCGAAATCACCGTGCGCCAGTTGCTTCAAATAATGGAAGTACTGGGTCATGATGGGGTCATTTAAATGGTATTTTGCTTCAATATTCGCCATCACTTCCGGCGGCAGCGTACGTTCACCGGTGAAGGGGCTCCCCGGCGCGAGACGCATCATGAAGAATGAGATCGTAATAAGAATAAATAGCGTCGGAATCGCTTCCAGACAGCGACGAAAAATAAATTTTAACATTGCCCGTACCTTCTGGCCTGTGCCTATCGAGTGCGATGAATTCAGACACGGTGGGGCAAGCGTCACCTGCCCCACGTATTGCCATTAATGTTTGATAATATAAAGGTTTTTAACGTAAATATTATCTAACGGGTCTTTACCGGTATAGCCACCCACCCACGGTTTAACCAGACGGGCGTTGACATAGTAGAAGACCGGGACGATCACTGAGTCTTTATCCAGCTGCTTTTCCGATTGCGCGTACAGGTCTGCACGTTTCGCGTCATCATTGGTTTGCAATGTTTCAGCGATAATTTTATCGAAAGCCGGGCTCTTATAATGAGAGGTGTTGTTTGAGCTGTCGCTCAGCATGGTATTCAGGAACGAGGTCGGTTCGTTATAATCCGCACACCAGCCAGCGCGCGCTACGTCGAAGGTGCCCTGATGACGATTATCGAGGAAGGTTTTCCATTCCTGATTTTCCAGCTTGACGTTAGCACCCAGATTTTTCTTCCAGATGGACGCAACGGCAATCGCCAGTTTTTTATGCAGATCGGAGGTGTTGTACAGTAAATTAAAGGTCAGCGGTTTATCAGCGGTATATCCAGCTTCCGCCAGCAGTTTTTTCGCCTCTTCGTTACGCTTATCCTGAGACCAGGTAAACCATTCTGGTTTTTCAACCTTCATCCCATCGGTATACGGTGGCGTATAGCTATATGCCGGCAAGTCGCCCTGGTTCTTCACTTTATTAACAATAATGTCGCGGTCCAGCGCCATTTTTAGCGCGGTACGAACGCGGACGTCGGTAAACGGCGCTTTCTGGTTATTAATTTCGTAGTAATAAGTGCACAGATACGGGTCGACGTGAACTTCTTGTGGGATCTCTTTTTTCAGTTTCTGGAACAGTTCAATCGGCATGTTGTTATAGGTCATGTCGATTTCGCCGCTGCGGTAGCGGTTAACGTCGGTAACTTCGGAAGAGATCGGCAGATAGGTGACCTGAGTAATGACGGTTTTCGCGTTATCCCAGTATTGAGGGTTACGCTCAAGCACAATACGTTCGTTAACCACCCAGTCCTTCAGCTTATAGGCGCCGTTAGTTACGATATTGGCAGGCTGAGTCCATTTCTCGCCGTATTTTTCAATGGCGGCTTTCGGTACTGGGGAAACTGATGGGTGAACGAGGAGTTTATAGAAATAAGGAACCGGTTCGCTCAGCGTGACTTCGAAGGTTTTATCATCGATGGCTTTAACACCCAGGTCGCTGGTCGGTTTTTTGCCTGCGATAATCTCATCGACATTCAGCACGTGACCGTATTGCAGGTAGCTGGCATACGGAGAAGCGGTTTTTGGATCAGCCAGGCGCTGCCAGCTATAAACGAAATCTTGTGCGGTCACCGGCGAGCCGTCAGACCATTTTGCATCTTTGCGAATATGGAACGTCCAGACTTTAAAATCTTTATTTTCCCAGGATTCTGCGACCCCAGGAATCGGATGGCCTTGAATATCGCCAATCACTAACCCTTCAAACAAATCACGGTTAATGTTGGATTCCGGAACACCTTCAATTTTATGCGGGTCCAGAGATTGCACTTCTGCGCCGTTATTACGCACCAGTGATTGTTTATCCGCCAGCTGCACCCCTGCAGGTACATCCGCTGCCATGGCAACATTCGCGGTAATGAGCGCAGAGAGAATTCCCG
Organism: Klebsiella sp. I138; assembly: GCF_051131765.1. Lineage (NCBI taxonomy): Bacteria > Pseudomonadati > Pseudomonadota > Gammaproteobacteria > Enterobacterales > Enterobacteriaceae > Klebsiella > Klebsiella sp. I138. The sequence continues at coordinate 913,664 of NZ_CP180447.1, read as the reverse complement.
CAGCTACCAGACTTTTTTTGGTGATGATGGTCATTGTGTTGTTACTCCATTCATTATAATTGCTGGCTATATAACCAGCCTGTTTTTTTCCCCTTACGGGATTCTGTACAGTGCAGGAGTTTATGCTGCTGTCAGACTTTACTGCTTGCTATCACCGACTTATTTATTACGGCCGCTCAAACGGCAGCCTTGGCGTCGATTCTTTCAGCCCCAGTCAGGGGGCGGTTTCAGCGGCAATGAGTTATTTAATAATAATTCTCATTTGCGCATATTATTCAGTAGACGATCACGGCGGAAAGTACCAAAAGGCCATCTTGTCCGCCAATGCAATTTGCAAATATGTTACCGGATTCTCTTTTATGGTTTTTTCTACGCCGGCATCTTGCCCTGTCTTTTGGCGAGAAAATCATTAAAGGAGTTACCTTTCATACAGATACGAAAAACCATTCATTTCGGATGCCGCGTCAGCGCATCAAGGTGGTTTTTTGTACAAAAATTTAACAATAGGTTATTATTTAGCACATTCATCTGCCCCGTCTATGAAATTACTAATATCATTTCAATTATGCGACGGCAAGCACCAGAGAATGATGTGAAGAAAATAACAGGGGTGATGGGGTGAACAAAAGGAAGGGAACGTCGAAAAAGCAATGCAACCGATTGATAAACAATAAAATTAACAGATATTATGGAAAGTTATCTTGTACGCCCATATCAGCATTATTGATATGTTTTGCTAATAATAACGCAAACGCGGAGCCCACAGCTCCGCGTAGTGTCGGCAGGTTTAACTCACCAGGCCTGGAAACAGCGCTTTTATACCGGTGACGATAAACTCAATCCCCAGCGCCATCAGCAACAGCCCCATAATACGCGTGATAACGTTGATACCTGTTTGCCCCAGCAGGCGGACCAGCCACGGCGCCATGCGGAAAATCCCCCAACAGCACAGGGCGAACAGGGCTATCGCCACCGAGAATCCAAAGAGATGAGCAACCGTGTGATAACGGGTCCCCCAGACGATAGTCGAACTAATTGCCCCGGGCCCCGCCATTAATGGCAGCGCCAGCGGTACAACGCCAATGCTTTCCCGGATCGCGGTTTCTGATTTTTCCTGCTTATTTTGCTTATCTTCGCCGAGCTTGCCGCTAATCATCGACATAGCAATAGTTACCACGAGGATCCCACCGGCAATTCGGAATGAATCAATAGAAATGCCGAATATTTGCAAAATGGAGTCGCCGAGAAATAGCGAGGTCAGCAGAATGATGGCCACCGAGAGGTTCGCCGTCAGATTGGTCTTATTGCGGATCACTGCCGTCTGATAGCTGGTCATACTAATGAAGACGGGAATGATGCCAACCGGGTTAACCAGCGCAAATAACCCAATGAAAAACTTAAAGTAAGCTGAAAAATCAAACAACGGTAGAGTCACAGTGCGCTCCGCAGCATCATTAAAAATGGCTGTTGACAGTTAGTCACATAAAATATTCGCGCAGAAGATACGCTTTTTAGTAGCATAATTCATCTCAAATATACGTATAACGGTGACAAAATGGCATGTTATATATTTGTTTCCGCTTAGCTACTTATTCACTAAATCTGCATATCTATTATCACACTTGATTTGACCGGCTAAAAAACAGACAGCTGAAAGGTGTCAGCTTCACGTAAACTTGATCTAAATCACGTAAATTGTACTCAGAAGTGAGTAACCTTGTTCACACCAAAAGAGTGCAGCACAGCGGTACCTGAGAATTAAAGAAGCCAAGCTTATTTAGTAAATCAATGAAGTCAGTGGTGTAAAAAAAGACACCTTAACATTTAGATGCAAGCTGTTAACAGCCTGTCTATACTGTCGAATCGAGCTACTGATTTACTAAAAAAGTTTAACATTATCAGGAGAGCATTATGGCTGTTACTAATGTCGCTGAACTTAACGCACTTGTAGAGCGCGTAAAAAAAGCCCAGCGTGAATATGCCAGTTTCACTCAAGAACAAGTTGATAAGATCTTCCGTGCCGCCGCTTTGGCCGCCGCAGATGCTCGAATCCCTCTCGCAAAAATGGCCGTTGCCGAATCCGGCATGGGTATTGTCGAAGACAAGGTCATCAAAAACCACTTCGCTTCCGAATACATCTATAACGCATATAAAGATGAAAAGACCTGCGGTGTTCTCTCTGAAGACGACACTTTCGGGACTATCACCATCGCCGAACCTATCGGTATTATCTGCGGTATCGTTCCGACGACTAACCCGACTTCCACAGCAATCTTTAAATCACTGATCAGCCTGAAGACGCGTAACGCGATCATCTTCTCTCCACACCCGCGTGCTAAAGATGCCACCAACAAAGCGGCAGATATCGTTCTGCAGGCTGCAATTGCTGCTGGCGCACCGAAGGATCTGATTGGTTGGATTGACCAGCCTTCCGTTGAGCTGTCTAACGCGCTGATGCATCACCCTGACATTAACCTGATCCTCGCGACCGGTGGTCCAGGTATGGTTAAAGCGGCCTATAGCTCCGGTAAACCGGCTATCGGCGTAGGTGCGGGTAACACCCCGGTTGTTATCGACGAAACCGCAGACGTTAAACGTGCTGTAGCATCTGTACTGATGTCTAAAACCTTCGATAACGGCGTTATCTGTGCGTCTGAGCAGTCTGTCGTGGTTGTTGATTCTGTCTATGACGCTGTTCGCGAACGTTTCGCCAGCCACGGCGGCTACCTGCTGCAGGGCAAAGAGCTGAAAGCCGTTCAGGACATCATCCTGAAAAATGGCGCGCTGAACGCAGCAATCGTTGGTCAGCCGGCATACAAAATTGCTGAACTGGCAGGCTTCACCGTTCCGACCACCACCAAGATTCTGATTGGTGAAGTGACCGACGTTGATGAAAGCGAGCCGTTTGCTCACGAAAAACTGTCTCCGACGCTGGCAATGTACCGTGCGAAGAACTTCGAAGACGCTGTAGATAAAGCTGAAAAACTGGTTGCGATGGGCGGTATCGGTCATACCTCTTGCCTGTACACCGACCAGGACAACCAGCCGGCTCGCGTTGCGTACTTCGGCCAGATGATGAAAACTGCACGTATCCTGATTAACACCCCGGCTTCTCAGGGTGGTATCGGTGACCTGTACAACTTTAAACTCGCGCCTTCCCTGACTCTGGGTTGTGGTTCCTGGGGTGGTAACTCCATCTCTGAAAACGTTGGTCCTAAGCACCTGATCAACAAGAAAACCGTTGCTAAGCGAGCTGAAAACATGTTGTGGCATAAACTTCCGAAATCTATCTACTTCCGTCGTGGCTCACTGCCAATCGCACTGGATGAAGTGATTACTGATGGTCACAAACGCGCGCTGATTGTGACTGACCGCTTCCTGTTCAACAACGGTTATGCCGACCAGATCACCTCCGTGCTGAAAGCATCCGGTGTTGAAACTGAAGTCTTCTTTGAAGTTGAAGCTGACCCGACTCTGAGCGTAGTACGTAAAGGTGCGGATCTGGCTAACTCCTTCAAGCCGGACGTTATCATCGCTCTCGGCGGTGGTTCCCCGATGGATGCCGCGAAAATCATGTGGGTGATGTACGAACATCCGGAAACCCACTTCGAAGACCTGGCGCTGCGCTTTATGGACATCCGTAAACGTATCTACAAGTTCCCGAAAATGGGCGTGAAAGCGAAAATGATCGCCGTCACCACCACTTCCGGTACCGGTTCTGAAGTTACACCGTTCGCCGTTGTAACCGACGATGCAACCGGTCAGAAATATCCGCTGGCTGACTATGCACTGACTCCGGATGTGGCGATTGTTGATGCTAACCTCGTCATGGATATGCCGAAGTCCCTGTGTGCTTTCGGTGGTCTGGATGCGGTCACTCACGCCCTGGAAGCCTACGTTTCCGTACTGGCATCTGAGTTCTCCGACGGCCAGGCTCTGCAAGCTCTGAAACTGCTGAAAGAGTACCTGCCAGCGTCCTACCACGAAGGTTCTAAGAACCCGGTAGCACGTGAGAAAGTACACAGTGCAGCGACTATCGCCGGTATCGCGTTTGCTAACGCCTTCCTGGGTGTATGTCACTCCATGGCGCACAAACTGGGTTCTCAGTTCCACATTCCGCACGGCCTGGCTAACGCCCTGCTGATCAGTAACGTTATCCGTTACAACGCGAATGACAACCCAACCAAGCAGACTGCATTCAGCCAGTACGACCGTCCGCAGGCTCGTCGTCGTTACGCTGAAATCGCAGACCACCTGGGTCTGAGCGCACCGGGCGACCGTACCGCAGCGAAAATCGAAAAACTGCTGGCATGGCTGGAAAGCATCAAGGCTGAACTGGGTATTCCTAAGTCTATCCGTGAAGCTGGCGTGCAGGAAGCTGACTTCCTGGCCCACGTTGACAAGCTGTCTGAAGATGCATTCGATGACCAGTGCACCGGCGCTAACCCGCGCTACCCACTGATTTCCGAGCTGAAACAGATTCTGCTGGATACCTTCTACGGTAACGAGTTCAGCGAAGGTGAAACTGCCGCGAAGAAAGAAACCGCAGCAGCACCGAAAGCCGATAAAAAAGCGAAAAAATCCGCTTAATCGACTCCGGTAACGTGATTAAAAGCCTCATCTTCGGATGGGGCTTTTTTTTGCTTCATCGCAGGGTACGGCTAAGTTTCATTTGGGGGCAGAACAGGCGCCATCTTACTGCCAGGGTTTGTATATGGCTCCGCTGACGGCACCTGCTTTCAGCACCGCTAAGCGGGCTATTTCATCAGTTATTTAACCAAAGCGCCTGCCGGGCCATTACTGTCGCCGGGAAAGTGTTTTACCGCAAGGGCACGGCAAAATAGTCATGGTCTGACGGTGTGCAACGAATGCCCCATACCATCCCAACACCACTGAGAAGAGTAAAATACGCCTGGCCTGCCAGCTGTATCTGTTGCACTAAAGCGCAAGATATCCTTTTATGTTTTCCCGCCGCAGCAGCGGGCGGAAATGACATCAGCGATGCAGGGAGAGGCGGCTGCCGGGTAATAAAGGAAAGCCGTAAGGTTACTCAGCAGGCGCCGTATATGCGCCTGAGAGAGCGTTGAGCTGAGAACTCAGCAAGGACGGTGTTTACTCTGCACAAGCGTTAAAGAGCCTTCGCTTAACGCTTCTTTATAATGCTTACGGCAAACGGAAACATAGCGCTCATTCCCGCCAATCACGACCTGCTCGCCTTCATTGTAAGGCCGCCCTTCCTGATCGAGACGCAGTACCATGCTCGCTTTACGCCCACAGAAACAGATCGTTTTTAATTCAACAAGCTTATCGGACCAGGCTAATAAATACTGGCTGCCAATAAACAACTCGCCGCGAAAATCTGTACGCAAACCGTAACACAATACCGGAATATCCAGCTGGTCGACGATTTCGGACAATTCATGTACCTGCTCGCGAGTCAGAAACTGGCTTTCATCGACCAGGACACAATGAACAGGCTGCTGCGCATGCTCAGTCGCAATATCGCGAAAGAGTGATGTCTGCGGGTTAAACAGCCTGGCAGGCGATGAGAGACCAATTCTTGAACTGACCTTGCCGGAACCAAAGCGGTCATCAATTTCAGCGGTATAAACCAGAGCACGCATGCCGCGTTCCTGATAATTGTATGATGACTGCAACAAGGCGGTCGACTTACCTGCATTCATTGCAGAATAGTAGAAATAAAGTTGAGCCATCGGCTGCATAACCCCAATCAGTGTGTTTTATCGCGGCAAAATTGTAGCATATTTTCTACGACTATCCGCCCTTTCAACATGGGTATAGCGGTGAATGTGAGCCTGCCGACACGTTGATAGATTAAGATTCTTAATTGAATACGAATGTCTGCAATTTGTGCAGGTAACACCGTTGCGCAACCTACGGCGATTGTCCTTTTGTGCGAATCGGCGCATTCCCCGGCTCGCTATAACGTTTTTTGCTCACGGCTTTATATTAACGCTTGCCACAACTAATACGCTAATACTCAAGGGGGATATTTATCCCTTCGAAGTATAACTTTACTCCCGATACACAGAGAAAAGCATACTATCTCAGGGTTTTAGCTTAGGATTCAGGTTAGGCTATAAGCGAAAAAGATGTGAAGTCGCACGAAAAATTTAACTTAAATTAATTAATTGCCGCGAGAAATAACAAGTAATTTTGAATTCCTTACATTCTACCCTATTGCACATCTGATTATATCGCTCTATTATTACTCCAACAAACCACCCCACAATATAAGTTTGAGATTACTACAATGAGCGAAGCACTTAAAATTTTGAACAACATCCGTACTCTTCGTGCGCAGGCAAGAGAATGCACCCTTGAAACGCTAGAAGAAATGCTGGAAAAATTAGAAGTTGTCGTTAACGAACGTCGCGAAGAAGAAAGCGCTGCTGCTGCAGAAATTGAAGAGCGTACTCGTAAACTGCAACAATACCGTGAAATGCTGATTGCTGATGGTATTGATCCGAATGAACTGCTGAGCACCATGGCTGCAGTTAAAGCGGGCACCAAAGCTAAGCGCGCTGCACGTCCGGCTAAATACAGCTACGTTGATGAAAACGGCGAAACCAAAACCTGGACCGGTCAAGGTCGTACTCCAGCCGTGATCAAAAAAGCCATGGACGAGCAGGGTAAAACCCTGGACGATTTCCTGCTTTAATCGAAAGTTGTATTTGAAAAATCCCGCTTCGGCGGGATTTTTTTTATCTGTGGTTTAGCGATATAAAAAAACCGGGAAACGAAATTCGCCCCCGGTTATCATTCAGCTGAAAACGATTACTTAGTTACTGCTTTTTCCAGCCAGGCTTTAAAATCTGCGCCCAGAGATTTGTGGCGCACGCCATATTCTACAAAAGCCTGCATATAACCCAGTTTATTACCGCAGTCGTGGCTCTTGCCTTTCATGTGATAGGCTTCAACCGTCTCTTTTTCGATCAGCATGTCAATAGCATCGGTCAGCTGGATCTCATCCCCGGCTCCCGGAGGCGTTTTCGCCAGCAGCGGCCAAATGTCCGCGCTCAGCACATAGCGGCCAACGACAGCAAGGTTAGACGGCGCGACATCGGCTTTCGGCTTCTCAACCACGCCTACCATCGGTACGCTTTCGCCCGGCTGCAGAGACTCACCTTTGCAATCCACAACGCCATAAGCCGTTACATCAGCAACGGGCTCAACCATAATCTGGCTGGATCCTGTTTCATCAAAACGAGAAATCATTTCTGCCAGGTTATCACGGGAAAGATCGGACTCGAATTCATCCAGAATAACGTCTGGCAGAATAACCGCGACCGGCTCATCACCCACCACCGGGTGCGCACAAAGAACGGCATGGCCGAGGCCTTTAGCCAGACCCTGACGAACCTGCATAATGGTGACGTGTGGCGGGCAAATAGACTGAACTTCTTCCAGAAGCTGACGTTTAACACGTTTTTCCAGCATAGCTTCCAGTTCAAAACTGGTATCGAAATGGTTTTCGATAGAATTTTTAGACGAATGGGTTACCAGAACAATTTCAGTAATTCCGGCCGCAATGCATTCGTTAACAACGTACTGAATTAAAGGCTTATCTACCAGTGGCAGCATTTCTTTCGGAATAGCCTTGGTGGCGGGTAGCATCCTGGTACCTAATCCCGCAACCGGGATAACAGCTTTTCTTACTTTAGAATTAAGGGCAGCCATTGAAATCTCCTGGACTGTTCGTTTTTTAAACTTTTCGTTAATAATAACGCGTCGAGTATATCAGTCCACTCAGGCAAACCTGGTCTGAAAAGGTTCGGATTCCCTCGAATTAGGACTTTTACTAATAAAACTCAATGATAGTACCACCGCAAAAGATTGCCCGGTAATCCTACCAGCTTAAAAAAACAGGTAACTGTTCATTCCGCAGACAACATCAGTCGCAAACGGCCCCCGGCCCCCCAAATTTGGCACTGCCATGATGTACAGCGCTGGCTAATTTGGTTGAGATAGGTGTTGCCCAACGTCCCTAACGGAACCCCATTGCTGATCTGAATTTGATGTTCTCCGGTATTGAGCGTGCCGTTCAGGCCTGCGGATACCAATATCAAATTTTTAAGACCGCTATGGTAATAACCTACCAGTAATGGAAATTGCCCAGGTAAATTAGCCTGACGAAGTAATTGGTTTACCTGTCTTAACAGGTTTCCCATTTCCGGCAGGCGCTGCCCCTGATGGGCGAGTTGTTCCTGAAGCAATCCATTAAACAACGCCCGCAGCAACAATGCCGCAAGTACGCCATTATCCCCTGCTCGTGTGACATCCAGACAATAGAATGCCAAATCATTTTCTGATAACGGTGCGATATCAAGCACCAGGCCGGGTTTATCCGCCGACACGAGCTGACGATAGTGAATACGGCACTTTGATATTTCCTGCTGTACCGGAGGCTGGAGCTCCTGCAAAAGTCTTGAAGCCGCGGAGGGATCGCTCACCAGCGCATCCCAGTCCTCAAACAAACGCTCCTCTTCTTCAACCCGCGAGTTGAACATGTTGGGATACAGACAGGCATACACCGTCTCACGCAGACGGTTGAAGTCTTTTACCGGTTTTAACAGCACATCCTGAACGCCAAGGCGTAACGCTTTGGCGATATCCGCCATATTTTCCGTTGCCGAAATCATCAGAATCGGCAGCTGTTCGCCCCGGTTGCGCAGGTTTTCCACCAGTTCGAGGCCATTCATTCGCGGCATAGAAATGTCGCAGATCATCAGGTCGGGTTTTGACTCGGCCATTTTCTGGAGTGCCTCCACGCCATCCTCAGCCTGCGCTGTTGTCGCGCCCAGTGAGGTTAGCCAGGAGTGCAAGAGTGAGCGGAAAACGGCTTCGTCTTCAACTATCAGAATCAGTTTTCCCGCCAATGGCTGCGTCATGATCTCTCCTCTGGCTGACGATAGTTAAATAGTGGCATGCAATTCACACTATCGCCTGTCAGAATTTACTTAAGTCTTAGTTGAATGGCATCACACCGCGGTGCGCACCAAGGGTAGTAGTTCATCCATTTTCTTTTCAACCGCCTGATGCCCGGCAGCAATTGCCTCACCGGCTCGATGAAAATCAAGAGTGGATATTTGTGGGCAAAATGGTTGCAGCAGAATATCGGGCGGATCTCCCGCCATGCGGTTTCGTTTCAGGCGATTTTCCAGCACCTGAATAGAGGTAGACATAATTTCCATTGCCGTTGGCGTCGCCGCACGACGGGAAGTCATGCCGCTAAGGCGCGCGCGAATTCGGGCGTGCCAGGAAAAATCTTTTTCTTCTTCAGGCTGCGGCTTCTCGATTGACCATAAATCCTGCTGCATCAGATGCGCGTCGTGCTGCAGGTCTACGGCGATCACGATATCCGCACCCAGCGCCCGCGCCAGAGAAACCGGTACGGGGTTCACCACCGCGCCATCAACCAGCCAGTAGCCATTATGCATAACGGGAGACATCAGGCCCGGCATACTACAGGAGGCGCGCACGGCCTGGTGCAGGTCGCCCTCGGTAAACCACAGCTCACGGCCGGTACTTAAGTTGGTCGCCACCGCCGCAAAGCGACGGTCGCAGCGTTCGATATCAGAGACAGGCAGTACTTGCCGAAACTGGTTGAATACGCGTTCACCGCGCAGTAAACCTCCGCGACGCCAGGAGAGATCCATCAACCGCAGCACGTCCCAGTTGCTAAAAGAGGAGACCCATTTTTCAAGAACCGGGAGTCGATTGCAGGCAAAAGCTGCGCCCACCAGCGCCCCAATGGAACATCCTGCCACGATATCAATTTCAATACCCGCGCGCTGGAGCGCTTTAATCACACCGATGTGCGACCACCCACGGGCTGCTCCCGCCCCTAACGCCAGACCAATCTTAAGCTTTCTCATTATTACCGATATACTTCCTTCCACTCTGAGCATGGCATCATTGCCACAGCTCAGTTAACATAAAACACTTTGGCGCCGATGCGCCGTGATTCTTTTCCATGGAGGCCAATTTGTCGCCATTATGCCCGTGTGGCAGCGCTCTGGAGTATAGCTCATGTTGTCAGCGATATCTGACCGGCTCGCTGCTCGCGCCAGATCCATCACAGCTGATGCGATCCCGCTTCAGCGCGTTTGTCATGAAGGATGCCGATTATCTGATCAACACCTGGCACCCCTCTTGTCAGCCGCAGCAGTTCCGTGCCGATCTGGAAAAGGGCTTCGCCAAAACGCAATGGCAAGGCTTAACCGTATTTGCTGCTGATGCTGGCCGTCACCCTGATGAGGGTTTTGTCAGTTTCATCGCGCGATATCACGACGATAACCGCCCCGGCGCCATTATTGAACGTTCCAGATTCTTAAAAGAAAATGGACGGTGGTACTATATCGACGGCACTCGGCCGCTGATTGGCCGTAACGACCCCTGCCCTTGTGGTTCAGGTAAAAAATTTAAAAAATGCTGCGGCCAGTAAAACTGGCGCCAGCAATAGCAAACACTACAGGATTTTCCTCGCGATGCATTCATTACAACGTAAAGTACTACGCACCATTTGCCCTGACCAGAAAGGACTCATCGCGCGTATCACGAATATTTGTTACAAGCACGAGCTGAATATCGTGCAGAACAACGAGTTTGTCGATCACCGTACCGGCCGCTTCTTTATGCGTACCGAGCTGGAAGGTATTTTTAATGATGCCATTTTGCTCGCTGACCTCGATAGCGCACTGCCGGAAGGGTCTATTCGCGAACTGACGCCGGCAGGCCGTCGTCGCGTGGTGATTCTGGTCACCAAAGAGGCGCACTGCCTTGGCGATTTACTGATGAAAGCCAACTACGGCGGCCTGGATGTCGATATTGCAGCCGTCATCGGCAACCATGAAACGCTGCGCTCGCTGGTTGAACGTTTTGATATTCCGTTCCAGCTGGTCAGTCACGAAGGGTTAACGCGTGAAGAGCACGATAAGCAGATGGGCAATGCCATTGAATCCTACGCGCCGGACTACGTAGTGCTGGCGAAATATATGCGCGTGCTGACGCCGGAATTCGTTTCCCGCTTCCCGAATCAGATTATCAATATTCATCACTCCTTCCTGCCGGCCTTTATTGGCGCCCGTCCCTATCATCAGGCCTACGAACGCGGCGTGAAGATTATCGGTGCCACCGCCCATTACGTTAATGACAACCTGGATGAAGGCCCGATCATTATGCAAGATGTCATTCATGTCGATCACACCTATACGGCTGAAGATATGATGCGCGCGGGCCGTGATGTTGAGAAGAATGTGCTAAGCCGTGCGCTGTATCAGGTTCTGGCCCAGCGCGTGTTTGTTTACGGTAACCGAACGATTATTCTTTAATCGATAATGAAATGAACTGGTTAGCTTTGCAGCTTTACGCGTAAAATTCAGACAACCGGTTTATTTTTATCAACGGAAAGCTTTACAGGGGCGCGTCATTTGATATGATGCGCCCCGCTTCCCCAGAAGGAAGCAGGCCAGTATTAAGCATTACCCCGTGGTGGGGTTCCCGAGCGGCCAAAGGGAGCAGACTGTAAATCTGCCGTCATCGACTTCGAAGGTTCGAATCCTTCCCCCACCACCATTCATTCCGCTGAATGTTGTTATCTAAGATACCCCTGGCGGGGTTCCCGAGCGGCCAAAGGGAGCAGACTGTAAATCTGCCGTCATCGACTTCGAAGGTTCGAATCCTTCCCCCGCCACCATCACTTCCCTGTCGTACTTCTGCTAAATCAAACGCTGAAAACTCTTTATTCTGCCCATACTGGGAAGGATGAGAAGCTTCGACAAAGGTTCGATTCGAGCGTAGCGAGAAAACGTTGCCGCAGGCAACGACCCGAAGGGCGAAGCGCACCGCGCTGAGTCATCCTTCCCCCGCCACCATCACTTCCCTGTCGTACTTCTGCCAAATCCAACGCTGAAAATTCTTTATTCTGCCCATACGGGGAAGGATGAGAAGCTTCGACAAAGGTTCGATTCGAGCGTAGCGAGAAAACGTTGCCGCAGGCAACGACCCGAAGGGCGAAGCGCACCGCGCTGAGTCATCCTTCCCCCGCCACCATCACTTCCCTGTCGTACTTCTGCCAAATCCAACGCTGAAAATTCTTTATTCTGCCCATACGGGGAAGGATGAGAAGCTTCGACAAAGGTTCGATTCGAGCGTAGCGAGAAAACGTTGCCGCAGGCAACGACCCGAAGGGCGAAGCGCACCGCGCTGAGTCATCCTTCCCCCGCCACCATCACTTCCCTGTCGTACTTCTGCCAAATCCAACGCTGAAAATTCTCTATTCTGCCCATACAGGGATACAGATGAAGCTCGGGTCACGCTACAGCGGCGGTAAGCGCCTTTTTACCGGGGAACTTTTCACTATCGACGTATTACACTGGGCGTGCTCTGCCAGACCATCCAGCAGGGTATCAAGGTGCGCAATATCCCGCACCACCAGCCGCATCACGAAGCAATCTTCGCCCGTGACCTTGTCACTTTCGATGCATTCCGGCATCGCCTGAATATATTTATCAACCTTCTGTAGCAGTCCCGGCAAAGGTCTGACGCGAACCAGCGCCTGCAGGGTATATCCCAACGCCGCCAGATTGACCCGGGCGCCATATCCCTGTATCACCCCGCGTTCTTCCAGGCGCTTCACCCGCTCAGCGGTACTGGGTGACGTCAGCCCCACCCGCGCGCTTAATACCTTGAGCGACATACGCGCATCCTCTGCCAGACAGGCCAGAATCGCGCGGTCGATATTATCAATTAAGTGTTCCATCGGTTTTACCTGATAAATAAAAGTAGTTCTCATTTTTTACCTTAAAACATGCATATCAACCTGTCATCTGATTAACGACAATAATCGCCATGACAACGGAGGTAGAAAAATGACACACACACTAACGGGCGTCTGGCAAATGAGCCTGGCGATGATAATTTCAGGTTCGATCGGCGCATTCGTTTTACTGTCCGGATTGCCGATAATCGATGTTGTCTTCTGGCGCTGTCTGATTGGCGCCCTGACCTTGTTCGGCTTTATCTACCTCAGCCGGCAGCCGTTCAGCCAGCTCACACGGCTAACGCTGCTGCTGGCGATCCTCGGGGGCGTCGCGCTGGTCATTAACTGGCTGCTGCTTTTCGCCGCTTACGCCCGGATTTCAATTGGCATGGCTACCGTGGTGTATAACACCCAGCCGTTTATGCTGGTCTTGATGGGGATGCTGGCCGGTGAACGGGTTACGCTCATTAAATGGGGCTGGCTGACATTGGCCTTTTTCGGTGTGGTGGTCCTGCTGTCCAGCGAACTGATGCAACCGCACGGCGGCCAGCTGGCTACAGGCATTGCCCTGGCCCTTAGCGCCGCCTTTTTCTACGCTTTAACGGCGATAATCACCCGTAAGCTGCGCCCGCTTCCGCCTCAGCATATTGCCTTTATTCAGGTCATCGTCGGGACAATTATGCTGCTGCCGCTGGTTCATACCCCGGATTTTACCGCCGGGTTCCCCTGGCGGTACCTGCTGATTCTGGGCATCGTGCACACCGGCATCATGTACCAACTGCTCTACAGCGCCATTCAGAAACTGCCGACGCCCATAACCGGGTCACTCTCCTTTATCTATCCGATTGTGGCGATCGTTGTCGATTATCTGGTCTTTGGCCATGCGCTGACGCCGGTGCAGTTGGCCGGAGGCGTGCTGATTCTGTTTGCGGCGGCGGGGAATAATTTAGGCTGGGGTGACGGGCTCTCCCTGGGCCACAAAAAACCCCGTCAGAGCGGGGTATGATTCGACCGAAACAGGACTATCAGCGACGCGCGCGGACTATCTGATATCTGCGCGTCAGGTATTCCACCGGCACGCTCCAGATATGCACGAGGCGGGAGAACGGGAACAGCAGGAACAGCGTCATCCCCAGCACCAGGTGGATACGGAAGATAAAGGCAACGCCGTCCAGGTGCGCAGACGCCCCGCCGTGGAAAGTCACCACGGACTGCGCCCAGTTCACCAGCTTCATCATTTCGCTACCGTCCATATGCTGGGCAGAGAACGGAATGGTCAGCAGGCCCAGCGCACACTGGGTAACCAGCACGCAGAGCACCAGTATATCCGCACCGGTGGTAGTCGCGCGAACGCGCGGGCTGAACAGGCGACGTTTAAGCAGCAGCACGCCACCTACCAGGCACATCACCCCGGACGCACCGCCGGCAAACATTGCCATCTTCTGCTTCACTTCCAACGGCAGCCACGCTTCATACATCCAGTGCGGCGTCAGCATGCCAAGGAAATGCCCGGCGAAAATACCCAGGATCCCGATATGGAACAGGTTAGACGCCAGGTTCATCCCTTTGCGATCCAGCATCTGGCTGGAGGCGGCACGCCAGGTATACTGGCCGTAATCGTAGCGCAGCCAGCTGCCTATCAGAAAAACCGACCCGGCAATGTACGGATAGATATCGAAGAAGAACATATTCAGGAAGTGCATTATTGCTGTCCTCCGTTAGAGATATTCAAATATTGCGGGGCCACGGCTCCGGCAAAACGACGCTGGTGAGCAGCGATTTCTGACTCGCCGCAGCCTTTATCGGCAAAGAATTTCACCTGTTCTTCTTCCCAGACCGCATCCAGCGCCTGCGGCGTATCGTCGCGCGCTTCATCGGCGATGTTCTCCGCGACTTTCGCCTCATCTACCGCACTGTTTGCCAGCTTCAACAGCTGCTCAAACAGAACGGCATAGCGACTTTCACGCTGCTGTAAACGCGCGCATAGCAGCGCCAGAATCGGCGCAATATCCTGCAAACCGGCGATAGCTTCGCTCTCCGGGAGCTGCGCCAGATATTCCAGATACAGCGGCAGGTGATCGGGCAGCTCGCGGCTGTCGAGTACCAGACCGTGCTGCTCATACTGATTCATCAGGTCAACCATCGCCTGCCCACGGTCGCGAGATTCGCCATGAACGTGTTCGAACAGCAGCAGCGACGTTGCGCGACCACGGTCAAACAGTTCGCTATAGGCGGCCTGCGCGTCCAGCAGATCCTGCGCGGTTAAGTCGCGCAGGAAAACGCCCAGGGTCTGGGCATCCTCTTTATCCAGTGTCGCTGATGAGGCCAGAACGTCGAAGAGTTCGCCCTGATGCTGCCATAAGGCCGCATCCGGATACTCCAGCAGACGTGAAACAACCACGAGTTCAATCATGCGTGCGGCTCCGTTTTGCTGGTCACATCTACCGCATCAATGCGGCGGCTGTTGAACAGGTTGAAGGACGAGTCAGAGCCGTGGCAACCGTCACCGAAGCTAAAGCCACACCCGTTTTTCTCCGGGAAGGCTTCGCGGGCCAGTTCGCGATGGCTGCTCGGCACCACGAAACGATCTTCGTAGTTGGCAATCGCCAGATAGCGGTACATTTCCTGCGCCTGCGCTTCGGTCAGCCCGACCTCTTCCAGCGCACGGGTATCGATAACCCCATCGACGGTTTCCGTGCGTTTGAAGTGACGCATCGCCAGCATACGTTTCAGCGCCAATAGCACCGGCTGGGTATCGCCTGCGGTCAGCAGGTTGGCCAGGTACTGGACCGGGATACGCAGACTTTCCACGTCTGGCAGGATACCGTTGCTGCCCAGTTCACCGGCATCGGCTGCGGACTGAATCGGTGACAGCGGTGGAACATACCAGACCATCGGCAGCGTGCGGTATTCCGGGTGCAGCGGCAGCGCCAGCTTCCAGTCCATCGCCATTTTATAGACCGGCGATTTCTGCGCCGCGTCAATCACGCTCAGCGGAATACCGTCTTTCTGGGCCTGTTCAATCACCTTCGGATCGTTCGGGTCGAGGAACACGTCCAGCTGACGCTGATACAGGTCTTTCTCGTTTTCAGTGCTGGCTGCATTTTCAATCGCATCTGCGTCGTACAGCAGCACGCCAAGATAACGAATACGGCCTACGCAGGTTTCCGAGCATACCGTCGGCTGACCGGCTTCGATACGCGGGTAGCAGAAGATGCATTTCTCAGATTTGCCGCTCTTCCAGTTGAAGTAGATCTTCTTGTACGGGCAGCCGGTAATACACATCCGCCAGCCGCGGCACTTATCCTGGTCGATCAGCACGATGCCATCTTCTTCACGCTTGTAGATAGCACCGCTTGGGCAGGTAGCCACACACGCCGGGTTGAGGCAGTGCTCGCACAAACGCGGTAGATACATCATGAAGGTGTTTTCGAACTGGCCGTACATTGCTTTTTGCATGTTCTCGAAGTTTTTGTCTTTCGACAGCTTCTCGAACTCACCACCCAGGTCGTCTTCCCAGTTCGGGCCCTTGGTGATTTTGTCCATGCGCTTACCGGTAATCAGCGAGCGCGGGCGGGCAATCGGCTGCGCCTTGCTGTCTGCTGGCGCGTTGTGCAGCGTCTGGTAATCAAAATCAAACGGCTCGTAGTAATCATCCAGACCCGGTAGATGGGGGTTGGCAAAGATTTTCCCTAGCAGCAGCGCTTTATTACCCATGCGCGGCACCAGCTTACCGTTGATCTTACGGATCCAGCCACCCTTCCATTTTTCCTGATTTTCCCAGTCGGTCGGGAAACCGGTACCCGGCTTAGTTTCAACGTTGTTGAACCACGCGTACTCGGTCCCTTCACGACTGGTCCAGACGTTTTTGCAGGTCACTGAGCAGGTATGACAGCCGATGCATTTATCGAGATTCAGCACCATGCCGACTTGTGAACGAATTTTCATTTTACGCTCTCCTGTACCTGGTCATTGCCTTCGCCATCCAGCCAGTTAATGTTCTTCATCTTACGGACCACCACAAACTCATCGCGGTTAGAACCTACGGTGCCATAGTAGTTAAAGCCGTATGCGAGGTGCGCATAGCCGCCGATCATATGAGTCGGTTTCGGCGTAATACGCGTCACCGAGTTATGGATACCGCCGCGCTGTCCGGTGATCTCAGAACCCGGCAGGTTCACGATACGTTCCTGCGCGTGGTACATCATGGTCATCCCGGCCGGTACACGCTGGCTCACGACCGCACGAGCGGTCAGGGCGCCGTTGTTGTTGAAGACTTCAATCCAGTCGTTATCTTCAATTCCGATCTCTTTGGCATCTTCTTCACTCATCCACACGACCGGCCCGCCGCGACCCAGGGTCAGCATCAGCAGGTTGTCGCTGTAGGTCGAGTGAATGCCCCATTTCTGGTGCGGCGTCAGGAAGTTCAGCGCCTTCTCCGGGTTACCGTTGGACTTCTCGCCCATCACCGATTTCACCGAGCGGGTGTCGATCGGCGGACGGTAAACCAGCAGGCTTTCACCGAAGTCACGCATCCACTGATGGTCCTGATACAGGGACTGACGACCGGAGAGCGTACGCCACGGGATCAGCTCATGAACGTTGGTATAACCGGCGTTATAGGAAACGTGCTCATCTTCAAGGCCAGACCATGTCGGGCTAGAGATAATCTTGCGCGGCTGCGCCTGAATATCACGGAAGCGGATCTTCTCGTCTTCTTTATTGAGCGCCAGATGCGTGTGGTCACGACCGGTAAATTCACTCAGTGCCGCCCAGGCTTTCACCGCCACCTGACCGTTGGTTTCCGGTGCCAGCGTGAGGATCATTTCCGCCGCATCAATGGCCGTATCCAGCATCGGCTGGCCTTTCGCCGGGCCTTCCGCCTTGGTGTAGTTGAGCTTGCGCAGCAGGTCCATTTCGCTCTGGGTGTTCCAGGCAATCCCTTTACCGCCGTTGCCTATTTTCTCCATCAGCGGGCCGATAGAGGTAAAACGTTCATAGGTTGCCGGGTAGTCGCGCTCGACCGGAATAATATGCGGCGCAGTTTTACCTGGAATCAGATCACACTCGCCTTTTTTCCAGTCCTTCACGTCTAACGGCTGCGCCAGTTCGGCTGCGGAGTCGTGCTGAATAGGCAGCGTGACAATATCGGTTTCCTGACCGAGATGGCCCACGCAAACCTCCGAGAAGGCCTTCGCGATACCTTTATAGATATCCCAGTCGCTTTTTGATTCCCAGGCCGGATCGACCGCAGCAGACAGCGGGTGAATAAACGGATGCATATCCGAGGTATTCATGTCGTCTTTTTCGTACCAGGTCGCGGTCGGCAGCACGATGTCGGAATACAGGCAGGTACTCGACAGGCGGAAGTCCAGCGTCACGACCAGATCCAGCTTGCCGTCGAGGCCGTTATCCTGCCATTCCACTTCTTCCGGCTTCACACCCCCCTGCTTGCCCAGATCCAGCCCCTGAATGCCGTGCTCGGTACCCAGCAGGTACTTGAGCATGTATTCGTGGCCTTTACCGGAGGAGCCCAGCAGGTTGGAACGCCAGATGAACAGGTTACGCGGATGGTTTTTACCGTTTTCCGGCTGCTCTGCGGCGAAACGAATCGACCCCTCTTTCAGGGATTTAACGGTGTAATCCACCGGGTTCATTCCGGCTTTTTTCGCCGCATCAGCAATGCGCAGCGGGTTGGTGCCGAGCTGCGGCGCAGATGGCAGCCAGCCCATACGCTCGGCGCGAACGTTAAAGTCCAGCATGTGACCGCTGTAGCGCGACTTGTCCGCCAGCGGCGACAGCAGCTCCTGCGCGGTGACGGTTTCATAACGCCACTGGCTGGAGTGATTGTAGAAATAAGAGGTGCTGTTCATGTGGCGAGCCGGGCGCTGCCAGTCAAGTGCAAACGCCAGCGGCTGCCAGCCGGTCTGAGGACGCAGCTTTTCCTGGCCCACGTAGTGTGCCCAGCCGCCGCCGCTCTGACCTACACAGCCGCAGAAGACCAGCATGTTAATCAGGCCGCGATAGTTCATATCGAGGTGGTACCAGTGGTTCAGACCAGCACCGACAATAATCATCGAACGACCGTGGGTCTTATCGGCGTTATCGGCAAATTCACGCGCGGTACGAATGATATGCGCGCGGGATACGCCGGTGATTTTTTCAGCCCAGGCTGGGGTGTAGGCTTTGATGTCTTCGTAGCTGGTCGCACAGTTTTCATCATTCAGGCCGCGTTCCAGACCGTAGTTAGCCATGGTCAGGTCGTACACGGTGGTCACCAGCGCAGTGGTGCCGTCGGCAAGTTGCAGACGTTTCACCGGCAGTTTGTGCAGCAGGATATTTTCCAGTTCGACGCTGGCAAAGTGTTCGGTGCCGTCACCGCCAAAATACGGGAAGCCAACCTCGGCAACATCATCGTGGCTGCCAAGCAGGCTCAGGCGCAGTTCAACCTCTTCACCGGTTGTCCCGTTACGCTGCTCAAGGTTCCATTTCCCTTTCTCGCCCCAGCGGTAACCGATAGAGCCGTTCGGCGCCATCATTTCACCTTTTTCATCAAAGGCGACGGTTTTCCATTCCGGGTGTTCTTCCTGGCCCAGGCCATCCACCAGGTCGGCCGCGCGCAGCATTCGGCCGGCGGCGTAATAGCCTTCGCGCTCTTCCAGCATGACCAGCATCGGCATGTCGGTATAGCGGCGAACGTAGTCGGTGAAATACTGACTCGGCTTGTCGAGATGGAATTCACGCAGCATAACGTGCCCCATCGCCAGCGCCATCGCGGCATCGGTACCCTGCTTCGGCGCCAGCCACAGATCGCACAGCTTGGCGATTTCGGCATAGTCTGGCGTGATGGCCACGGTCTTGGTGCCTTTATAGCGAACTTCCGTAAAGAAGTGCGCATCTGGAGTACGGGTCTGCGGGACGTTGGAGCCCCAGGCAATGATATAGCTGGAGTTATACCAGTCGGCAGATTCAGGCACGTCGGTCTGCTCACCCCAGGTCTGCGGAGAGGCCGGCGGCAGGTCGCAGTACCAGTCATAGAAGCTCAGGCAGGTACCGCCAATCAGAGAGAGATAGCGTGCGCCGGAAGCGTAGGAAACCATCGACATCGCCGGAATGGGCGAGAAGCCTGCCACGCGGTCCGGGCCGTAGGTTTTGACGGTATAAACGTTAGAGGCAGCGATAAGCTCATTCACTTCCTGCCAGGAAGAGCGAACGAACCCGCCGCGCCCGCGCGCTTGTTTGAAACTTTTGGCTTTGTCGGCGTCTTCAATAATGGATGCCCAGGCATCAACCGGATCGCTGTGCAGTTTTTTCGCTTCGCGCCACATTTTCATCAGGCGTTTGCGCATCAGCGGGTATTTCAGACGATTGGCGCTATAGAGATACCAGGAATAGCTCGCGCCGCGCGGGCAGCCGCGTGGTTCGTGGTTTGGCATATCCGGGCGGGTACGCGGGTAGTCCGTCTGCTGGGTTTCCCAGGTGACGAGGCCATTTTTAACATAAATCTTCCAGCTGCATGAGCCGGTGCAGTTTACCCCGTGAGTGGAGCGCACAATTTTGTCATGCTGCCAGCGCTGGCGGTATCCATCCTCCCAGTCCCGGTTGGTTTTTAGAAGCTGGCCATGCCCATCGGCAAAGGTTTCACCCTTCTGTTTGAAGTAGCGAAACCGGTCCAGGAATTTACTCATCGGGTTTCTCCTGTTGGGAGCCTGACGGCTCTCTGATAAATCGACATTGCTGCATTTGCAGCGAAGGTAACGCTATGAAAGAGGGAGAGAATTGATAACGATCAATGCGAAATGGCTTATAAAAGGCGCCTGAACCCGCAAATACCTCCGAGGTGGTATCTTTTTCTATTTTTTATCCTTTTGTTTTTTAACGATTTTAATGAAAAACCATCGATTATCATGCGCCTTCGGCGTTCATCAGGGTATTAAGGGGTAGATCCCCCCGTTGGCAGGTTGCTCCCCCGTCCAGACGACATAAAAAAGGGCGCAATAAACATTGCGCCCTGATAGCAAACGGGTATGGCTTATGACTTTTGTTTACGGCCGTAAACTGCCCAGGTAATGATGACGCAGGCAATATAGAAGACGAAAAAGATCTTCATGGCGCCTGCCGGAGAACCGGTCAGCTCCAGCGAAATACCAAACGCTTTCGGAATAAAGAAGCCGCCGATGGCGCCAATCGCGGAGATAAAGCCCAGCGCTGCCGCCGTATCGGTTGCGGCTTCACGCATCGCCTGCTCTTCACTGCCGCCCTGCGCTTTCACCCGTTCCATGGTCATTTTGCGGAAAATAACCGAAATCATCTGGAAGGTAGACGCACTGCCCAGACCGGCGGTCAGGAACAGCACCATAAACACGCCGAAGAAGGCAATAAAGTTCCCTCCGGTACCATTCGTCGGCAGCGTCATGAACAGCAGGCCGCTAAAGATAGCCATCACCACGAAGTTCACCAGCGTCACGCGGGTACCACCCAGACGGTCCGAGATAGCCCCGCCCATCGAACGCGCCAGCGCACCGATAAACGGCCCGAAGAAGGCAAAGTGCAGAATCTGCACATCCGGGAACTGCGTTTTTGACAGCATCGCGAAGCCCGCAGAGAAGCCAATAAATGAGCCAAATGTCGCCAGATAGAGCAGTGCCATGACCCACAGATGGGCGCGCTTAAGTACCGGCAACTGTTCGCTCAGAGAGGCTTTGGACGCAGAGAGGTCGTTCATGAAGAACCAGGCCGCCAGCGTCAGAACAATCAGAAACGGCACCCAAATCCAGGCGGCGTTTTCCAGATACAGCACGGAGCCGTCCGGCTGTTCGGTGCCAGTACCGCCGAAGACGGCAAAGATAGACAGCGAAACGACCAGCGGTGCAACCAACTGCATCACGCTGACGCCCATGTTGCCGAGACCGCCGTTAAGGCCGAGGGCGCCGCCCTGCTTCTGTTTCGGGAAGAAGAAGCTGATGTTGGCCATGCTCGAAGCAAAGTTAGCCCCGGCAAAACCGCAAAGCAGAGAAATAATCACAAAGATACTGAACGGGGTAGAGGTGTCCTGCACCGCGAAGCCCAGCCACACGCAAGGGATAATCATGATCCCGGTACTGAATGCGGTCCAGCGGCGGCCGCCAAACAGCGGTACCATAAAGGCGTAGGGAACGCGTAATAATGCACCGGACAGCGCCGGCAGTGCGGTCAGCATAAACAGCTGGTCAGTCGTAAACTGAAAACCGACTTTATTCAGATTGACCGCCACAGCGCTGAACAACATCCAGACGCAAAACGCCAGCAAAAGACAAGGAACAGAGATCCACAAATTCCGGCTCGCAACACGATGGCCGCGCTGTTGCCAGAACTCGGGATCTTCAGGACGCCAGTCGGTGATGACTGAAGTACTGGCCTTCTCCGGTAGGGACGATTGACTCATAAATACCTCTGATTATTCATATATTCTGCCGCTACATTAGGGGTTACAGAGGGCGGTAAGTTGATATAAATCAAAGGAAAAGTTGTCATCAAATTGCTTAAAAAAAAATCATCACCCAAAGTGAGTAGTCATTCTCGTTAAAAAAAGTGTGGTTTTTCACATGGCTGCCGAGTTTCAGCGATCGCCTCCCGTAAACCTACCCACCACCGACAATTAAGGGGTAATCCCTTATGGGTATGGGTATACTCCATGGGATATCCGAGAATAGTCGCCACTCCCGGATGGTTTGCCGGTCAGGAGCCACGCACTCTATGTTAAAACGTCTTTTTACCCCGCTTACGTTAGTGAATCAACTGGCGTTAATCGTGCTGCTATCGACGGCGATTGGCGTCGCAGGAATCGGTATATCCGCCCGACTGGTCCACGGCGTACAAGGCAGCGCGCACGCAATCAATAAAGCCGGTTCGCTGAGAATGCAGAGCTATCGTCTGCTGGCGGCAGTGCCGCTGAACGAAGGCGATCGCAAACTGCTCGACGAAATGAATGCCACCGTCTTTAGCGAAGAACTGCGGGATGCCGCCCTCAGAGACGGTCAGGATAGCCAGCTTAAGGCGCTTCAGCAGTACTGGCAGCTGGAGCTGGCGCCGGGAATGAAGCACGCGCAGAATCAGGCCACCGTTGCCACGGACGTCGCCAGCTTTGTCGATCGGATAGACCACCTGGTGACCTCCTTTGACCACACCACCGAACAGCGCATCCGCTACGTCGTCTGGATGCAGCGGGTGATGGCCCTCGGCATGGCGCTACTGTTCCTGTTTACCATTGTCTGGCTGCGGGCGCGGCTGCTGCGGCCGTGGAAACAGCTGCTGGCGATGGCCCGGGCAGTCAGCCACCGTGACTTTACCCAGCGGGTCCATATCAGCGGTCGCAATGAGATGGCCAGCCTCGGGATGGCGCTCAACAACATGTCCAGAGAGCTGGCGGAAAGCTATTCAGTACTCGAACGGCGGGTGCAGGAAAAAACCGCCGGGCTGGAGCAGAAAAACGAAATCCTCGCCTTTTTATGGCAGGCCAACCGCCGCCTGCACTCCAGCGCTCCCCTTTGTGAACGCATTTCGCCGGTGCTCAACGGTCTGCAAGGGCTGACGCTGCTGCGCGATATTGAAGTGCGCGTGTATGACTTCGAAGATGAGGACAATCATCAGGAATTCGTCTGCCACTCGGATATACAGTGCGATGATAAAGGCTGCTATTTATGCCCGCGGGACCTGCCGCAGCTGCCGGACACCGGCGCGACGCTGAAATGGCGGCTGTCCGACGCCCATAACCAGTATGGGATCCTGCTGGCCACGCTGCCGGCAGGACGTCACCTGAGCCACGATCAGCAGCAGCTGGTTGATACCCTGGTCGAACAGCTCACCTCCACGCTCGCACTCGACAGGCACCAGGAGCATCAGCAGCAGCTTATTGTAATGGAGGAGCGTGCCACCATTGCCCGCGAGCTGCATGACTCCATCGCTCAGTCGCTCTCCTGTATGAAAATGCAGGTCAGCTGTTTACAAATGCAGGGCGAAAACCTGCCGGAAGAGAGCCGCCAGCTACTGGGCCAGATTCGCAATGAGTTAAATACATCGTGGGCACAGCTGCGTGAACTCCTGACGACCTTCCGACTACAATTAACCGAAGCGGGCCTGCGCCCGGCGCTGGAGGCCAGTTGCCAGGAATACAGCGGACATTTCGGCTTTACGGTACAGCTTGATTATCAGCTACCGCCGCGCTTTGTCCCTTCACATCAGGCGATCCACGTCCTGCAAATCGCGCGTGAAGCGCTGAGTAATGCGCTGAAACACGCGCAGGCAACGGAAGTGACCGTGACCGTCTCGCAGCGGGATAACCAGGTACGTATGGTGGTTGCGGACAACGGCCGCGGCGTGCCCGATCATGCGGAACGAAGCAACCATTACGGCTTAATTATTATGCGGGATCGCGCTCAGAGTTTGCGCGGAGACTGTCAGGTGCGTCGCCGGGAAAACGGCGGTACCGAAGTCGTCGTCACCTTTATCCCGGAAAAATCGATATCAATCCAATAAGGAGAACCTTATGAGTCAACAGGAACGGGCAACCATCCTTCTCATTGACGATCATCCGATGCTACGCACCGGCGTGAAACAACTCGTGAGCATGGCCAGCGATATTCAGGTCATTGGCGAGGCTAGCAACGGGGAACAAGGTATTGCGCTGGCGGAGACGCTGGATCCCGACCTGATCCTGCTGGATCTCAACATGCCGGGTATGAATGGTCTGGAAACCCTCGATAAGCTGCGTGAAAAATCGCTTTCCGGTCGGGTGGTGGTATTCAGCGTGTCTAACCACGAAGAAGATGTGGTCACCGCCCTGAAACGTGGCGCCGACGGTTACCTGCTGAAAGATATGGAACCGGAAGATCTGTTAAAAGCGCTCCAGCAGGCCGCGGCGGGCGAGATGGTTCTCAGCGAAGCGCTTACGCCGGTGCTGGCGGCCAGCCTGCGCGCCAACCGCGCCACTTCAGATCGCGATATCAGCCAGCTGACGCCGCGCGAGCGCGATATCCTCAAGCTGATTGCCCAGGGGCTGCCGAACAAAATGATCGCCCGGCGTCTGGAGATAACCGAAAGTACCGTGAAGGTACACGTTAAGCATATGCTGAAGAAAATGAAGCTGAAATCCCGTGTTGAAGCGGCGGTATGGGTACATCAGGAGCGGATTTTCTAAGGCATATCCCGCCAGGTAACGCCGTCGGCCGAGAACTTGACCAGCGGCTCGGTCAGCGCCAGCGCGATCTCATTGGATGAAACGCGCTGACCCGTTTTATCTTCCACCACCACCGACAGATGCCACAGGTTGGTCGCCCCCGGCTCGCTGCTCCATGCCGGCAGGATCACGCTCCAGCCGTTCGGGTTACTGGCATCCACGGGAGACGTTAAGCTCAGTAGCTGCGTATCGCCTTGCCACTTCAGCGACTTTATCCCATGCAGGCTACGAATCTGTAGCTTCAGCTGTACCGTCTCTCCCGGCTGTAAATCCCACGGCGGCGTCGCCAGGTAAACCGACAGCGATTTGCGTTGACGATACTCGACCACCGGCAAATTATCACGCTCAGGACTGTCATAGCGGCTCCCGCGTAAAGAGCGGCTGATCGCCACCTCATCGGCCGCCAGCTGCTGTTTAAGCGGCACGCCGAAGCGGTAATTCAAATTCAAACCGACGTTATTCTGACTAAGCCCGCTCTCGCCCTGCTTGTGTTTTGCCGTCATGGTCACTAACGGTATGGGCGTATAGTTCAGCCCCACCGAGACCGCCACCGGATTATGATAGCCGGTACCGGAATGGAACAAATCGACGCTATCACCAAAATACTGTTCGACGCTAACGCTGGTATTAATATGCTGATAGAACGGGAGCCGTGCCTGGGCGGTCACGTCATACCCGCTCGCCATTCGCTGTTCCTGCACCAGACTTTCCCCGCGCTGCCAGCTTCCAACGGGATGGTAATAGTTGGCCGACAGGCGTAAATACTCGCCCCAGGCTTCGGCACCGAGGCTGCCTCGCGCCAGATTCTCCCCCAGCACTTTGTCGTAGAACGAGTTGTAGCCAAGTAGCCAGGTGCCCATTCTCCAGCGCTGCCCCAGGCCGATATTTCCTACCAGATCGTCTTCCCGCTGAGTCACCGAATACTGGTTCCAGGTCAGGTAGTCTCCGTTATCCTGCAATGGGACAAACCAGCTGCCCTGACTGCCGGTGAAGTTGCCTTCTTTATCCACCCGCAAATCGACATTGGCGTTCCCCCACGGCGATAGCCAGTTTTCCAGCTGATGGCTCACCTCGTTACCAAGCCTGCCAATGGCCAGCATTCGCGCCTGTTCACCGGCAGTCAGCCCATTATCGCTCATGCTGGCCTCACCAAATTTCTTAGCCACTTCAGCGAAATGCCGGGCATCATCTTCAACCTGCGGGGCAATGCCCAGATCCGGCAGCGCCGCCTGTTTATCACTGAACGCCGTGCTCCCCTGTAGGGCACGAGCGGGAACACCTGCCAGTAGCAAGAGTATCGGAAGGAGTGGGGTCACGCGGTACGACAAAGACATTGAATGGATGATATTGGCTCACGAAGGATGGCAACAGTCGCTAAGTTTACCGTTTTTTGCCCTCCCCCGCAGCCCCGAGGGCAATTCCAGGAATATCCCGAACGTTATACTTGCGTCTCCACCTCGGCCAACAGCGCCTTGAGCTCGGGAATACAGGAGCCGCAGTTAGTGCCGCATTTCAACACCTTACCCAGCTCACTGGCCGTGCGACAGCCGTTGGTGATGGCCGCAAGAATAGCGCGTTCGCCAATACTAAAGCAGCTGCATACGATCCGCCCGGAAGGGGCCGTCTCACCGCTTTTTTTACCGCCAAGCAGCGCGTGCCGCTGCGATGGCGTGTCCGGAGCAGAGTGAAACGCGCTGACTATCCACCCTGCGTCGAGGGTCGGTTCACAGGCGTCGCTCCACCAGCCCAGCATCAGCCTTCCCTCGTGCCAGGCCAGCAGATTCCAGACTGCCCCGGCGTGGGCAATGTGCATCTGCCATCCCTGCCGTTGACACCAGTCGGTCAGCCACCCTTGCGGAGCGTGCTCTCCGGCTAAAGAGAAATGATTCACCTCCAGGGCCGCCCGACGGCGCCAGTGGACCGATGTCGGCAGCGCAACCGGCTGACGACAAAACAGTTCACCGTGCCAGGCGGGGCGCCAGGGCGCAATCGCCACCGCCACCTGCTTACTTTCCGGCTGACCGGACCAGGGATCCGTCACCGCCGACAGCAGGTTGTTCACCCTTCCCTGGCGGGCAAACTGATTGTTCCAGTGCATCGGTACGAACAACGCCCCCCGACGCTGCCCGCGACTGACCACCGTTTTCGCCACCATCACGCCGCTGCGCGACCAGATTCGCGCCAGCCCCCCATCGTGCAGGTGCAGGCGGCTGGCATCTTCTGGCGCGACCTCAACTATCGGTTCGGCAATATGCTGCATCAGGCGTGGCACGGAACCCGTGCGGGTCATGGTGTGCCACTGATCGCGAATGCGACCGCTATTGAGGATCAGCGGATAAAAGGCGTCGGTTATCGCGCGCGTGGCCTGAGGCGTTACCGGCACCATGCGCAATTTGCCATCGCCGTGCCAGCCCTGCTGCAAATCAAGTCCGGCACCGGTGCGGCTGACCGGCCAGCGCACCGGTGCCAGGTTATCCCAGGCCTCGCGGCTGAGATCCGCCAGCCCACCGATATCAAATGCCCGCTGGCCGTTATTTTCAAAACCAGAAAGTGCAGCATGTTCGCTGAAAACGTCATGCGGATGGCGCCAGGCAAATGCCGCACCAAAGCCGAGCCGTTCAGCCACGCGAGCGATTATCCACCAGTCGGCCCGGGCTTTCCCTGGCGGCGGCAGAAAGCTGCGCTGACGGGAAATCCGCCGTTCTGAGTTGGTGACGGTGCCGTTTTTTTCCCCTCACGCCAGCGCCGGAAACCGAATATGTGCGAAGTCCGCGGTATCCGTCCTGGCGCTCACATCGGAGACGATAACCAGCGGACACGCGGCCAGCGCCTGGCTCACGGCATGACTGTCGGGTAACGATACCACCGGGTTGGTGCCCATAATCCACACCGCCTTCACCTCACCGCGGCCGATCGCGGCAAACAGCTCCACCGCCGTCAGCCCCGGCGTCTGCGCCAGACGTTCAGTGCCCCAAAAACGCGCCAGTCGGTGCAAATCCTGTGGTTCAAAATTCATATGGGATGCCAGCATCGTTGCCAGGCCCCCCACTTCTCGGCCCCCCATCGCATTTGGCTGGCCAGTCAGCGAAAACGGGCCGCAGCCCACACGCCCGAATTTCCCGCTGGCCAAATGAACGTTAATGATGGCGTTGCACTTGTCGCTGCCGCTGGCCGACTGATTGATCCCCATGGTGTAAAGCGTTATTGCCCGCGGCGCGGCGATAAAGTCACGATAGAACTCAGCGACCTGCTGAACCTCCAGCCCGCAGAACCCGGCAACTTGCATCGTATCCCAGCCTGCGGCAGCCGCCAGCGCCTGCGAGCAATCGCGAAAATCGCCCGTCAGCGCACCGGCATCGGCAAGCGCCTTCAGCAAGCCGACAAACAGCCCGCCATCGCTGCCGGGAGCAAGTGCGAGGTGGCTATCGGCAATATCGCAGGTGGCGGTTCGCCGCGGGTCGATAACCACCACTTTCATCCGGGGATTATCGCGTTTCGCCTGGACCAGCCGCTGATAAAGTACCGGATGTGCCCAGGCGGCGTTTGACCCCACCAGCACGACCAGATCGCTGTTTTCCACATCTTCGTAGCTGCACGGCACTACGTCAGCGCCGAAGGCGCGCTTATATCCGGTCACCGCCGAGGACATACAGAGTCGCGAATTGGTATCGATATTGGCCGCGCCGATAAACCCCTTCATCAGTTTATTCGCCGCGTAATAGTCCTCGGTGAGCAGCTGACCGGAGGCATAAAAGGCCACCGCCTGCGGTCCGTGTTGCGCGATGATGGCCTCCAGCCGGGTTCCGGCAGCCGTCAGCGCCTGCGGCCAGTCGACGGGCTCACCATCCAGCTCAGGCCTCAGCATCCGTCCCTCCAGACCGGTGGTTTCCCCGAGCGCCGCGCCTTTGACGCACAGACGCCCCAGGT
Organism: Klebsiella sp. I138; assembly: GCF_051131765.1. Classification (NCBI taxonomy): domain Bacteria; kingdom Pseudomonadati; phylum Pseudomonadota; class Gammaproteobacteria; order Enterobacterales; family Enterobacteriaceae; genus Klebsiella; species Klebsiella sp. I138. The sequence goes on along the minus strand of NZ_CP180447.1, from coordinate 884,739 downwards.
TTGCCGGATGCTGCTCATCGCCGCGTACGCTGACCTGACCATTTTCCGTCACCCGCGCCAGGACACCGCATCCCACGCCACAATAGGGACACGTGGTTCGGATTTCATCCATCAGGAAGCCTCCGCGCGCGCCAGAAGAACCTGATTCCCTACCCACACCGTGCCGTTTTCTACCTTCACCGGCCAGGCTCGTACCACCGGGTCGCCGCCTTCGCTGGGGCGCCCATCGCGCAAGCGAATACGCTGTTTATACAGCGGCGAAATCACGATCGGCTCCCCGCTGGCATCGCCCAGGATGCCGCGCGCAAGGACGTTGGCGTCGCTACCTGGCTCCAGGTTATCGAGGGCATAAACCTGCTCGCCAAACCGAAACAGCGCGATCTGACGTTCGCCCAGGCGCGCGCCGATACCGGCCTGGGCGGGAATCGCCTCAAGGTCGCAAATGGCCTGCCACGGGCGAGTCGATACGTTTCCTTCGTCGCGAACCGGTGCCGCGACCGGCTGCGGCTGACCGCGTAACGTTTGCCGCTGCACGGCATCATCTGGCCGCTCGCTGTTCACAAAAGAACGGAACAGCGCCAGCCGCTGCGGGTCGTTCAGGGTGGTCTGCCATTCGCACTGGTAGCTCGCCACCACCCGTGCCATCTCCTGCTCCAGCTCGTCGCCGATTCCCAGGCTGTCGTTAAGAATCACTTCGCGCAGGTAGTCTATCCCCCCTTCAAGGTTATCCATCCAGGTACTGGTGCGCTGCAATCGGTCGGCGGTGCGAATGTAGAACATCAGCAAGCGGTCAACCGTGCGGATCAGCGTCGCGTCGTCGATATCACTGGCAAACAGGTCTGCATGCCGCGGCTTCATGCCGCCGTTACCGCAGACGTAGAGATTCCAGCCTTTTTCCGTGGCAATCACGCCGATATCTTTCCCCTGCGCCTCGGCGCATTCGCGGGTACAGCCAGAGACCGCCATTTTGATTTTGTGCGGCGCGCGCAGCCCTTTGTAACGATGCTCCAGCGTGACCGCCAGCGACGTCGAGTCCTGGACGCCATAGCGACACCAGGTCGAGCCGACACAGGATTTTACCGTTCTCAGCGACTTGCCATAGGCGTGGCCGGTTTCAAAACCCGCCTCCGCCAGCTCGCGCCAGATAGCCGGCAGCTCTTCCAGTCGCGCGCCAAACAGATCGATACGCTGGCCGCCTGTAATTTTGCTGTACAGCCGATAGCGTTTAGCAATCTGCCCGATGGCAATCAGCCCATCCGGCGTCACCTCGCCTGCCGCCATACGCGGGACCACTGAATAGGTCCCATCTTTCTGGATATTGGCGAAGTAGCGGTCATTGGTATCCTGCAGCGGTAAATGCGCCGGTTTAAGCAGATACTCATTCCAGCAAGAGGCCAGAACCGATGCCACCAGCGGCTTGCAGATTTCGCAGCCGTGCCCCTGACCGTAACGGCTAATCAGTTGTTCAAAGGTGCGAATGTGATTCACGCGCACGAGGTGATAGATCTCCTGGCGCGACCACGGGAAGTGTTCGCAGATGTCTTTTTTCACCTCGACGCCCTGCGCGGAGAGTTGATACTCCAACACCTGTTTAACCAGCGCGCTGCACCCTCCGCAGCCCGTCGCCGCTTTAGTACCGCTTTTTATCGCGGCGATATCGCTCGCCCCCGCCTTCACCGCCTGGCAGATATCGCTTTTAGAGACGTTGTGGCACGAGCAGATCTGTGCGCTGTCCGGCAGCGCCGCCACGCCCAGCGCTTTCGGCGCGCTCCCTTCCCGCGCAGGCAGGATCAGGCTTTCCGGGTGCGCGGGGAGCGCCATTGCGTTCAGCATCATTTGCAGGAGCGTGGCGTAATCGCTGGCATCGCCTACCAGCACACCGCCCAGCAGCGTTTTGCCATCCTGGCTGACGACAATTTTCTTGTAGATTTGCGCCGGGCCATCCGTCCACTGGTAGCTCTGGCTGCCGGGGCTCCGCCCGTGCGCATCGCCGAAGGAGGCCACATCAATACCCAGCAGCTTCAGTTTGGTGCTCATATCCGCCCCGCTGAAGCTCGCCTCTTCACCGGTCAGGACGGCCGCCGCCGTTCTCGCCATCTGATAACCTGGGGCCACCAGGCCATAGATTTTGTTATCCCACAGAGCGCATTCACCAATCGCCAGTACGTCCGGGTCGGAAGTGCGGCACTGATTATCAATAACGATCCCACCGCGCTCGCCAACCGCCAGTCCGCTACCGCATGCCAGCGAATCCTGCGGGCGAATACCGGCGGAAAACACCACCATATCGGTGGCGAGCGATTCACCATCGGCAAAATTCAGCGTCAGGCCGTCCTCGTGGCGCACAATATTCTGCGTCGTCTTACAGGTATGTACCCCGACGCCAATATCGCTGATTTTCTCCCGGAGCATCGCCGCCCCCGGGCTATCCAACTGCACCGCCATCAGGTTCGGGGCAAACTCAACGACGTGGGTTTCCAGCCCCAGCTGCTTAAGCGCGTTGGCGGCTTCCAGCCCGAGCAGGCCACCGCCAATCACCACTCCGCGTTTTGCGCTCCTGGCGCTGGCGGCGATACGGTCGAGGTCGTCCAGCGTGCGGTAAACAAAACAGCCGTCTTGATCGTGGCCCGGCATCGGCGGGACAAAAGGATATGAACCGGTCGCCAGCACCAGCTTATCCCAGTGAGTTTCATGCCCACTGGCATCGCGCACCACTCGCGCCTCGCGGTCGATGGCCGCTACCGGTTCAGACAGCCGCAGTTCAATCCCGTACTGACTGAAGAAATCGCCTTCCACCAGCGACAGCGATTCTGCGCTGCGGCCAGCAAAGTATTCCGATAAATGCACCCGATCGTAAGCGGCGTAGCGTTCTTCGCCAAACACCACGATCCGAAACTGTTGATGCAGATTACGGCTGACACATTGCTCAAGAAAATGGTGGCCGACCATGCCGTGTCCGACCAGCACCAAAACAGGTTTTGTCATAGGAAGTTGTCCTGCAGCGCGCGGCTGCGTTGAAGAAGGGTCGAAAAGCCAGTCTGTCGGTGCACAGGTGCCCAGTAGCGTAGTGAGCGACGCCGCGGCTGCGCAGTCGCCCAGCAGTAAAACGCCGTGTAGCCTGCCATCGCGAACCAGCAGGCGGCGGTAGTGGCGGGCCAGGGGGTCCCAGCTGGTCCAAAGTTCGTCGTGGTCGCTGGCCAGCAGCTCACCGGCGCTAAAGAGCTCGATACCGGTGACCTTCAGGCGAGTACCGCCGTCCTGCCAGTGAAAATCTGCCTCCGGCGCGCCGCATAGCCGCCCGGCCAGCACTTCAGCCTGACGCAGACAAGGGGCTACCAGTCCCCACGTCCGGCCGTCAATTTCACAGCACTCGCCAAGGGCGCTAATCCCCGGCAGCGCGGTGGCCAACTGGCGGTCAACGACAATGCCGCGACGACAGGCCACGCCGCTACGCTGAGCAAGCTGAATGTTGGGGCGTACGCCGGTCGCCAGCACCACGCGGCTGGCGGCAAACGTCCGGCCATCTTCCAGCACCACATCATGTTCGCGAATGGCGGCAATTCCGCAGCCGGTGACGCACTGGATACCGCGCTCCGCCAGCTGGTGCTGTAGCTGCTGGCCAGCAAAAGCATCGGTCTGTTGCTCCATCAGCCAGCTACCGCGATGCAGTAAAGTGACGTTGTCACCATGACGCCGTAGCGCGGCGGCGGCTTCAACGCCGAGCACCCCGCCGCCAATTACCACCGCCGGGCCACCGGTAGCCAGAATGGCGGCCACGTCGGCAATCGTGCGAAAAGCGAAGACATGCGGCAGATTTGCACCGGGCAGCGGCGGGACGAAAGCCTGTGAACCGGTCGCGAAGATCAGCTCATCCCAGGGCAGCTCAACCTGCGTTGTGCGAAGCGTACGGGTCTGCGGATCGACGGACAGCACCGCCTCATCGATACGCACCGTCACACCATGCTGCCGATACCACTCCTCAGGCAGCAGCCGCGTCTGTGCCAGCGTTTTTTCCCCGCCCAGTACCGGTGACAGCTGGATGCGGTTATAGGCCTGATACGGTTCATCGCCGATAATCACAATCTGAAATCTGTCGCCCGCTCCGGCTACCAGCGTTTCCGCCAGCCGGGTGGCCGCCATACCGTTTCCAATAATCACCAGTCGCCGCTTCATCGCCACTCCCTACGCCGCCTTCGGCTGCTTTTCGTAGAGGAAGTGCAGAATCTGCTGTCGCAGATGGTGATAGCGGCTGTCGTCCGCCAGTTGAACCCGGTGGCGCGGCCGGGGCAGGTCGATGGCAAGAATCTCACCCACCGTCGCCGCCGGGCCGTTGGTCATCATCATCACACGATCGGAGAGCAGCACCGCTTCATCGACATCGTGAGTTATCATCACGATGGTGGTATTCAGCGCCTGCTGAATTTGCATCACCGCGTCTTGCAGATGAGCACGGGTCAAGGCATCAAGCGCGCCAAAGGGTTCGTCCAGCAGCAGCACTTTCGGTTTCATCGCCAGCGCCCTGGCAATCCCCACCCGCTGTTTCATTCCGCCGGAGATTTCGCCCGGGCGCTTATGCCGCGCGTGGCCCATCTGCACCTGCTCAAGGCTGTGTTCGATCCACGCCTTGCGTTCGGCTTTACTCATGGTGCGGCGAAAAACCTGATCGACCGCCAGCGCCACGTTGTCAAAGCAGGTCAGCCACGGCAGCAGGGAGTGATTCTGAAAGACCACCGCGCGCTCGGGTCCCGGACCGGCAATTTCCCGGTTATCACACAGCAGCCCGCCTTCCGTGGGTAAGGTAATGCCGGCAATCAGGTTAAGTAGCGTTGATTTCCCGCAGCCGGAGTGACCAATCAGGCTGACGGTCTCCCCTTCATAGATATCAAAAGAGATGTTTTGCAGGGCCAGAAACTCGCCGCTGGCGGTGTTGAAGCGCTGGCTGACAGCCTGCACCTGAATTAATGGTTTCATAGCAACTCCCCTATTTTTCCTGCCAGCTGAAGCGACGGGCGATCAGCATCAGTCCCTGCTCCAGCAGTAAACCGACGACGCCGATAATGACGATAGCGATGATGATGTTTTCCACGTTGAGGTTGTTCCATTCGTTCCAGATCCAAAAACCGATCCCGAGACCGCCGGTCAGCATTTCAGCGGCAACGATCACCAGCCAGGCAATGCCGATAGAGAGACGCACGCCGGTCAGCACCGCGGGCAGTACCGCAGGAAACAAAATGCGTCGCATCACCGTCCACTCTGAAAGCTGTAAAACCCGGGCCACGTTGAGATAGTCCTGCGGAATGCGGCGAACCCCTTCGGCGGTATTGATCACCATCGGCCAGATCGAGCAGATAAAAATGGTCCAGCTGGAGGCGGGTTCCGCTTTCTGGAACAGCAGCAGGCCGATAGGTAGCCACGCCAGCGGGCTGACCGGACGCAGCAGCGCAATCAGCGGATTAAACATGCGGGCAAAGAACAGCGAACGGCCGATCAAAAAGCCCAGCGGAATGCCTACCAGCGCCGCAAGGCCAAACCCCACCGCCACCCTCTGTAGCGACGCCAGTACGTTCCAGCCGATCCCCATGTCGTTCGGCCCGTCCTGATAGAACGGTTCGGCAAACAGGGTCAGCGCGGAATCCAGCGTACTCAGCGGCGTCGGAAAGCCTTTACTCTTCATCGCCGCCAGTTGCCAGCAGAGCAGCAACAATCCCAGCCCCAGCAACGGTGGCAAAAGTCGCTGAACGGTTTCGCGTAGCCAGCGTGTGAGCGGCGGCGTGGTCCGCCGGACCTGTACCGGCGGCAGGGTAATCACTTCACCCGGCGTTTTCTCTGTGGAAATAGCAGGTTGCGTACTGTGCGCGTGTTTCATTTCATGCCCCCTTACGTTGAATCGCGAAGCCGCGGGCGTAGCCTTCCGGATCGGCCCCCGTCCAGACCGTACCGTCCATCAATGTGCTGCTACGCATCATCGCCGTCGGCGTAGGGACCCCGCCCACCGCCTGCGCCGCCTCTTTCCAGACATCAATGCGATTGATGCGCCGGGCCACCGCGTGGTAATCCGGAGCGGTTTTTAATAATCCCCAACGGCGGAACTGGGTTAAAAACCACATCCCGTCCGAGAGCCACGGGAAGCTCACCTCCCCCTGGTCGTAGAAGCGAATCGGATGGGCATCCTGCCAGCGGCGACCCAGCCCGTTGTCGTACTCCCCGAGCATCCGTCCGGTGAGATACTGCTCTTTAGTGTTCAGCCAGGCGCGCTTCGCCAGAATACGCGCCGTCTCGCGCGTGTTCTCTTCCGACGCCTCAATCCAGCGTGAGGCCTCCAGAATCGCCGCGACCAGCGCACGGGCGGTATTCGGGTTACGGTCAACCCATTCGCTGCGGGTACCGAGGATTTTTTCCGGGTGTTCCGGCCAGATAGCCTGCGAGGTGGCGGCGGTAAACCCGATGCGATCGTTGATCGCCCGCGCGTTCCACGGTTCACCAACGCAAAAACCAATCATGTTGCCGATGCGCATGTTCATCACCATTTGCGGCGGCGGCACCACCACGGTGCGCACATCCTCAAACGGATCGATACCTCCGCTGGCCAGCCAGTAATAGAGCCACATCGCGTGCGTTCCGGTGGGAAAGGTGTGGGCGAAGGTGTAACTGCCCGGTGCACTTTGCCCGATGAGCCGTTTCAAGCCGCCGAGGTCTGTCACGCCTTTCTCCTGCAGGTCGCTGGAGAGCGTTATCGCCTGGCCATTGCGGTTGAGGGTCATCAGGTTAGCCATCGACTGGGGCTTACTGGCGATCCCCAGCTCAAGGCCATACAGCAGGCCGTAGAGAATGTGGGCCGCATCCAGTTCACCGGCGGCCAGCTTATCGCGTACCGCCGCCCAACTGGCCTCTTTGGAAGGCACCAGGGTAATGCCATATTTCTTGTCGAATCCGTTCAATGACGCGATGGCTATCGGCGCGCAGTCCGTCAGCGGAATAAACCCCACCCGGACGGTGGTTTGCTCCGGTTTATCGGAGCCCGCGGCCCACGCGCCCTGCATCATGCCAGGCAGTAACATGGCGCTGCCCAGCGCGGCCCCCGCCTGTAAAAAACGTCGTCGTGAAATCGAAAATTTATCGCCCATACCCGCTCCAGAACGCGCAAAAAAAAGCGCCCGGCAGTGCTTACGCACTGCAGGACGCCTTTATCCATGGACACACCGACCGTCGTTGGCCCGTTGCCCAAAACTTTTATTCACTCGGATAATCTAATGCAACGCGGATGCCAGGTTTGCCACGAGCCGTGTTACGCGCTTTTACCGCGCTTGTTGTCTGGAACACACCCCGATTTGCACCGTCGACTGGCAGTAAATGCCCACTGATTGTGCATCTACTCCTTTGGGGTTACCGACCACAGCGCCTTTACCGTCAGCAGGGCGCGGGCGATTTCCACCATCCTCTGGTTCTTATCCATCGCCATTTTTCGCAATGTCTGCCAGGCCTGCTCTTCCTGCATCCCCTGATGAATCATCAACACGCTTTTCGCTTTTTCAATCAGCCTGCGCTCTTCGAGCGTATCTTTTAACGATGCTAGCTGGCCGGAGAGCTGCTGTAGTTCGTAGGCCTGCCGACGGACCAGCGGCAACAGCTGTTTGTCGAGACGGCGCGCGATGTCATCCCCACCGTCATCTTCCGCCCAGTTGGCCGGCAGCGTTGCTGGCTCTTCGCCGTCGCGCAGTCTGTCGGCGACGTTCAACAGATCGTCGATCAACCGCTCTTCCAGACCCCGCATCTGCTCCAGGCGCTGGGTCTGAGCGCAAAACCAGCGTAGCGCCGTCTCCCCCTCATCCGCCGAAGGCTGGCGGGTACAGGCAATCCGCCGTAGCTGCTCTATTTCCAGGCTGGCCTGGCACTGTGTCAGAAACAGCGTCGACTGCGGCTCATCAGCCAGCGCCTGAAAACTGTCAAAACAGGGCTGCTGGCCATCAATTCTGTCCACCAACAGCTGACGGAGTTCGTCGCTAAACTGCCCGCGGGCAAAACCGGATGCTCCCAGCGCACGCTCCTGCCCCACCAGCTCTTTTCCCTGCATAAAGCTGTAGAGCGCCACCATGCGCCCGGCAATTTGCGGATCGTCAATACTGTCATTAAGCTGCGGCACAATGTTCAATAAGTGGCGGATAATGCGGCTAAACTGGCTTGTTGCCTCTTCGGCGACGATCGTGCGGCTACGCACGGCGTCACGCAGCGCCCGAATCTGCTCCAGGTACCAGACCGCGCTGGCAATTCGCCAGCACAGCGCGCTGCTGGCGCACTCCCGCACCGGTTCAAGCGCCTCGCGAAAGGCGAGAAGCTGTTCGTTCACCAGCGCCGAGCCCGCACGACACTCAGCAGCATAGAGTCGACCGCCGGAGCACAGCCAGATGTTGGACGCCCCGCGTTCGCACTGGAGCATGTGCACCAGCGCGCTTATCCGGCTTGCCAGCGTACCCTGCTGCGTCAGCTGGCGTAGCTGCTCTTTTTGCAGCTGCCGCGCGCGGTGAAACCACCTGTTAGCTTCCGGCACAATGCCAGCCGTATTATTCATACCCCCTCCCGGGTTAACGCTTTATACTTCGCTTTACGCTTTAGCTAGCAATAACCGTGCCTTATACCAAGGAGTCCCTATGCAAAGTATTGTGATTGTCGCCAACGGCGCTGCCTACGGTAGCGAATCGCTGTTCAATAGCCTGCGCCTGGCGATAGCCCTGCGTGAGCAGCAGTCCGAACTCGATCTGAAGCTATTTTTAATGTCCGATGCAGTGACGGCTGGCCTGCGCGGGCAGAAACCGGCGGAAGGTTATAACATTCAGCAAATGCTGGAGATCCTCACCGCGCAGAATGTACCGGTGAAATTGTGCAAAACCTGCACCGATGGGCGCGGTATCACCCCGCTACCGCTGATTGACGGCGTGGAGATTGGCACCCTGGTGGAGCTGGCGCAGTGGACCCTGGCGGCCGATAAAGTCCTGACCTTCTGAAGAAACCCCTTCTGGCGGGATTAAATATCACGCAAGCATCGTTTATTAACGGAAAAGGTAAGTCAGCTGAATGCTTTCAGGCACAACATCATTTTTGTTTAATCTTTATCCATTTTGTTGATCAAAATCAGCATTCGTCCGCTTCCCATTTGGTGTTATGCCATGAGTAAAGTGTGAACAATATCACGCGCGGGATTGAGCAGGCAGGATGCTGTAGACAGATAACAACGGGGTATGTAAATGGCGATGGTTAAAGCAAGTTTGATGTTGTTTGGTGGTGATACGCTGGTGGTTCGCTGTTCTGAACGCTGCCATATTCACCTGATGAGCGCGAAGGCTGCCGGTGACAGTCATGCGGATATTCTGAGCGTGCAGGATCGCGACAGCGCGTACCTGACCGTGCCCTATAACGGCACCTGGAACGTACTGATCGACAGCCACAGCCAGTCACTGGAGCACTCCATCAGCTACGTTCCCGCCTGATAAAACTTGCCCGGGTCACCCCGGGCATGCCTCAGGCCAGCCCCGGCTGGCTGCTTTCTCCGAGCAACGTCCGCACCTTCCCGACAAGATCGTCAAGGCAGTCATCGTGCATGCCGAGCTTGCGCAGCTCCTGATCCAGCGAGAACAGGTACTGAGCATTCGTGCCGAGCGGCCCGCTGGCTTTGGCGATAAGCGGCGCAATGACCTGAGCGCGAGTGTCCGGCTCAAAAAGGGGATGCCGGGGATCCATAATGAACACCAGGGCATTCACCGTCCGCCCGTCATCGAGCGCCAGCTTGCACCAGGTCGGCATATAGCAGCCGGTGATCATCTCCCGCTTCCACAGCAGCGTCAGTTCATCTGCCAGCGTCTCGTCGGGGAGTCGATAGGCTACGCCGGTGGTACGCCCACCCTCTTTCAAGGCCAGCATGCGCCCCGGCTGACAGGCGCTGCCTCGCCCGGCAGTCAACCGCAGGCAGAAGGCACGATGCCATCCCGGCAGCGTACCGGTGCAGGATTCGCGATATTCAAGGGCCGGATTCCACATAAGCGAACCATAGCCAAAAATCCACACCGAGCCGGCATCAGGACGACAGGCCAGCGTTGCCGCCAGGGAAGCTGCCCGTTGCTCTGCCGACCAGAGTAGCGATTCCTCAATAGCACCAAACGCCGTCTTACAATCCGCATTGATTAAGAAATCACGTGTTAACACTGTCTACTACCTCCGCCACTGCCCGCTTCCCGGCGATTATCTGATGGCATCCTTGAAATATTGCCGAATTATTATCCAGCTTTAATCGACAATAAGCAATGAACGACACGCTGACAAGCCGGGCAGTAGCAGATGCGGCAGCCGGGTCAATAAGGTCTTCGTCTGGCATGGTTCAGTACCGTATTTTTGTTCGGCATTTTTTGTACTGACAGGCGTGGCGTAAGGCTTACAGGGCAGTTCGGCTGCACCATCACTGGCTGAATACGGGTATCCGTCCGGCTAAGCCCGATTTACCGGCATCCGAGATATTCACCTGCGGTTTACAACAAAAAACCCTGTCTTTAACAGCAATGTGCGGGATATACAGCGAGGTATAATTGATAATTAATTTCAGTAAGCATATGAACAATAAACATAAAACTGCAATAATCATAAGTTATAACTATCTAAGGATATTTATCATTAATAGCCGTAAATTTAAGTAAAAATTCATTTCACACTCGGTATTCTCTGTTATTTTATCAACTTACGTTATCTATAATTATAACACCTGCATAAAATGGAGATGGTTCATGACGCATGTACATGAGGCGGTGAAGACCCGCCACAAGGAGACATCGCTTGTTTTCCCGATTCTGGCGCTGGCGGTGCTTATCTTCTTCGGAAGTAGTCAATCGCTGCCAGCGGTCATTGGCATTAATATTCTGGCCTTAATCGGTATTCTGTGTAGCGCATTCAGCGTTGTACGCCACGCAGACGTACTGGCGCACCGCCTTGGTGAGCCGTACGGTTCGTTAATTTTAAGTCTTTCGGTGGTCATTCTCGAAGTCAGCCTGATTTCTGCGCTCATGGCGACCGGCGATGCGGCCCCCACGCTGATGCGCGATACCCTCTATTCGATCATTATGATCGTCACCGGCGGTCTGGTCGGCTTTTCTCTGCTGCTGGGCGGGCGTAAATTCGCCACCCAGTACATGAATTTGTTTGGCATCAAGCAGTATCTTATCGCCCTGTTCCCGCTGGCGATTATTGTACTGGTCTTCCCGATGGCGCTGCCGGGTGCGAATTTCAGTACCGGTCAGGCCCTGCTGGTGGCACTGATTTCCGCCGCGATGTACGGCGTATTTCTGTTAATTCAGACCAAAACGCACCAGAGCCTGTTTATTTATGAGCATGAAGATGACAGCGATGATGATAACCCGCATCACGGCAAGCCGTCTGCACACAGCAGCGCCTGGCATACCGCATGGCTGTTAGTTCACCTGGTGGCGGTGATTGCGGTCACGAAGATGAACGCCAGCCCGCTTGAGACGCTACTGACCAGCATGAACGCGCCGGTGGCCTTTACTGGCTTCCTGGTAGCGCTCCTGATCCTCTCACCGGAAGGGCTCGGTGCGCTGAAAGCGGTGCTGAGTAATCAGGTCCAGCGTGCGATGAATCTGTTCTTTGGTTCAGTGCTGGCAACCATCTCGCTGACCGTCCCGGTGGTGACCTTAATCGCCTTCTTAACCGGCAACGAGCTGCATTTTGGCCTTGGTGCACCGGAGATGATCGTCATGGTCGCTTCGCTGGTGCTGTGTCATATCTCCTTCTCCACCGGCCGGACCAATGTCCTTAACGGTGCCGCGCACCTGGCACTCTTTGCCGCCTATTTGATGACTATTTTTGCCTGATAGTTTTCCCCGGTGACCTGCGGTTGACCGGACCATAAAAAAAGCCTGCCGGTTTTGCAACGGGCAGGCTTTTCACGTTCAGGAGCGTTGGATTAGTTGCTGGTATCCAGCTCATCAAAGCCTTTAACCAGGTCGTCGATGGCTTTCATTTGCTTGAGGAACGGCTCCAGCTTCGCCAGCGGCAGCGCGGACGGGCCGTCGCATTTCGCGTGTTCCGGGTCCGGATGCGCTTCAATAAACAGACCCGCAATACCCACTGCCATCCCTGCACGTGCCAGTTCTGCAACCTGCGCACGACGACCGCCGGAAGCGGCGCCAAACGGGTCGCGGCACTGTAACGCGTGGGTCACGTCGAAGATAACCGGTGAGTTGTTGGACGCTTTCTTCATTACGCCAAAGCCCAGCATGTCGACAACCAGGTTGTCATAGCCGAAGTTCGCGCCACGGTCGCACAGAATCACTTTGTCGTTACCGCCTTCAATAAACTTGTCGACGATGTTACCCATCTGGCCCGGGCTGACAAACTGCGGTTTCTTCACGTTGATGACTGCGCCAGTTTTCGCCATCGCTTCCACCAGGTCGGTCTGGCGAGCGAGGAACGCAGGCAGCTGGATCACGTCAACCACGTCGGCAACCGGCTGCGCCTGGCTGGCTTCATGAACGTCAGTGATGATTTTCACGCCGAAGGTTTGCTTCAGCTCCTGGAAAATTTTCATCCCTTCTTCCAGGCCCGGACCACGATAGGAGTGAATGGAAGAACGGTTGGCTTTATCAAAAGAGGCTTTGAACACATAAGGAATACCCAGCTTCTGCGTTACGGTCACGTAGTGTTCGCAGATACGCATCGCAAGATCGCGGGATTCCAGCACGTTCATCCCACCGAACAGGACGAAAGGCAGGTCGTTTGCTACGTTGATATCACCAATGCTAACCACTTTTTGTTTCATAAGATCGCCTTATCAGGGTGTAACCGGAATCATTCCAGATTAGTGAAGAGTAATTTGTTTATGCGAAATCGTATTAATTTGCGCGCGGATCATTTCGCTGATCGGGTCCTCTGGACACTGTTCAACAAAATAGTTCAGATCCAGCAGCGCAACATGATCGCACTCAAGCTGGGCGTAGATCAGCCCGCGATCGCGAATCTCGTACGGATCTTCCGGATTGAACTGCAACAGCGCTTCGCTGGCGCGCAGGGCCAGCTCCATCTGCCGCTCTTCCATCAGCGCCGATTTTAAGGTGTCGAGCAGTTTGTGGATCACTTCGGCGTTATCTGCCTCATCAAGATCCTCGTTGAACAGCTCGGCAACCGGACTAATATTGCCCTTCAGCCAGACTTCCAGCATATGTTCATTGAGCGTTTCGCCGTTGAACGGATTAATCAACCACATCTCTTCGCTGGTTTCCGGGTCCGCACGCAGCAGCAGCTGCGTCGGGAAGATAACCGGCACCAGCGGCAGCGACAGGCGCTGGGCAATCCACAGTACGATGGCCCCTAATGACGCCGCACTCCCCTGACGGTTGATCAGAACCTTGTCGATCCACAAAGCATCCGACAGCCGGTAAACGCCGTGGGAGTCGCGAAAGCCCCACTCATGGTAGAACAGCTCCAGCAAGCGCTCCAGCTGACGTTCCTGATCCCACGAAGAGGCAATTTCCTCCTGCGCCAGGCCCAGCAGCCGCTCCAGTTCATCCTGCACATAGTGCGTTGGAAAATCGTCGCGGATTAATTCAGAAATGAGGACCATGCCATCGCACAATGGCGCTTTATTAAATTCGAAATCAGCTAATGACCTCATGACTTACCCCAGTAACGGTGTTCTTGTAATGGCGAGTTGTATGATGATGAACAACACCACCAAAGCCAACAGAAAGGCAATAAACCTGCTCTGCTGGCTGCGCGGGCGACGACGGCCCAGCGCGATAAAACCCAATGCGATGTAAATAATAACGCCAAACAGCTTTTCAGTCAGCCATGAGCCGTCTTCAGTGAAAGGCAGATAGTGCGTTATTGCCATTAACCCCGCCCCGCTGAGAAATAACAGCGTGTCGCTACAGTGTGGCGCTATGCGCACCCAGCGCTGGTTCAGCCGGGCGTTACCGCTGTAATTCCACCAGTAGCGCAAGGCAAACAAACTGACGGACACCACCACACACGCGATATGCAGGTACAGCACTGCACTAAACAGATTCATACGCCAGCCTTCTCCATGCCGGGAAATTGCCCGATCGTCAGACGGTCATTATCGCCGTAGTCACGGCAGGTCATCACATCACGGTAGCCCGCTTCATGAAACAGCGCGCGCACCGCTTCCCCCTGCTTCCAGCCGTGCTCCAGCAGCATCAATCCATCAGGCGTCAGGAAATGACGCCCTTCGCGGATGATATGTGCGAGATCGGCCAGCCCGTTATCGGCGGCAACCAGTGCGCTCTTTGGCTCAAAACGAACGTCGCCCTGATCCAGATGCGGGTCGGTTTCGTCGATATAGGGTGGATTGCTGACAATCATCGTGAACCGCTGTCCGGCCAACGCAGCGAACCAGTGGCTTTGCAGGACGGTGACGTTAGGGATGGCAAGACGTTCGGCGTTGCGCGCCGCTAGTGCCGCCGCGTCGGGCATTACATCAACCGCGGTCACCTGGCAGTCGGGGCGTTCGCTGGCTAACGCCAGCGCAATCGCACCGGTGCCGGTCCCTAAGTCCAGAATCCGACACGACGTCGCAGGCAGTCGCGCCAGCGCCTGTTCGACAAGACATTCGGTATCCGGACGCGGAATGAGCGTGGCGGAAGAAACCAGCAGCGGCAGCGACCAGAACTCACGCTCCCCCACCAGATGCGCCACCGGCTCGCCGCGCTGACGGCGGCTCAGCAGCGCCGCCAGCTGCGTTTCCTCGGCCTCAGTCAGTACCGTTTCACCAAAGGCGAGGAGATACGTCCGCGCCCTGCCGGTAACGTGTCCTAACAGGATCTCGGCGTCGCGTCGCGGGCTTTCGCTCTCGCTCAGTCGGACAATAGCCTGCGCCAGCCACTGCTGAAAAGTCATCATTCCTGCTCGGAGAGCGCAGCCAGCTGATCGGCCTGGTATTCCTGAACAATCGGCTCAATCAGCATATCCAGCTTACCTTCCATCGTTTCGTCCAGACGGTAGAGCGTCAGGTTGATACGGTGGTCGGTAACACGTCCCTGCGGGAAGTTATAGGTACGGTTACGATCGCTGCGATCGCCGCTGCCCAGCAGGTTACGGCGGGTTGAGGCTTCCGCCTGCTGACGCCTGGCGTTTTCCGCCGCACGAATACGCGCGCCGAGCACCGACAGCGCCTTGGCTTTGTTTTTGTGCTGGGAACGTTCGTCCTGGCACTCCACCACGATACCGGTCGGTAAGTGGGTAATACGGATAGCCGAGTCGGTGGTGTTAACGTGCTGACCGCCGGCCCCGGAGGAGCGGAAGGTATCAATACGCAGATCGCCCGGGTTAATATCCGGCATTTCGGCTTCCGGCAGCTCCGGCATCACCGCTACGGTGCAGGCGGAGGTGTGAATGCGGCCCTGGGATTCGGTAGCCGGTACGCGCTGTACGCGGTGACCGCCGGACTCAAATTTCAGACGGCCATAAACGCCATCGCCACTGATTTTGGCAATCACCTCTTTAAAGCCGCCATGTTCGCCTTCGTTGGCGCTCATGATCTCCACGCGCCAGCGGCGGGCTTCGGCATAACGGCTGTACATACGGAACAGATCGCCCGCAAACAGCGCCGCTTCATCGCCGCCGGTACCGGCACGGACTTCAACAAAGGCGTTACGTTCGTCATCCGGATCCTTCGGCAGCAGCAGCACCTGCAGCTGTTGCTCCATTTCTTCGCCTTTCGCTTTTGCGTCGCGTAGCTCTTCCTGCGCCATTTCGCGCATTTCCGGATCGTCGAGCATCATCTGTGCAGTTTCAATATCGTCCTGCACCTGGCGCCATTCGGTATAGCAGCGAGCAACGTCGCTCAGCTGCGCATATTCGCGCGACAGCGCGCGGAATCGATCCTGATCGGCGATGGTCGCAGCATCACCCAGCAGCGCCTGAACTTCCTCATGGCGTTCGTACAGAGCTTCCAGTTTGGCAACAATAGAAGGCTTCATAGGCGTGAATTCACCCTGTCCTGATAAAAAGAGAAATGTGCGCTATTCCAGCCCGAGGCTGTTGCGCAGAATATGCAGGCGTTCATCATCCCCGTCACGGGCAGCCTGCTGAAGAGATTTGGTTGGTGCGTGGATCAGGCGATTGGTCAGCTTACGCGCCAGATCCTGCATGATTTCCTGCGCGTCACCGCCCTGTTCCAGGGCTGCCAGCGCTTTCGCCGTCAGCTCCTCACGGACCTGCTCGGACTGGGAACGATATTCGCGGATAGTCTCGCTGGCGCTCTGGGCGCGTAGCCAGGCCATAAATTCGCTGGTTTCCTGCTCGACGATCGATTCGGCCTGCACCGCCGCGGCCTTACGCTGCGCCAGGTTATGCTGAATGATGTTTTGCAGGTCGTCCACGCTGTACAGGTAGGCGTTCGCCAGCTTGCCGACTTCGGGTTCAACATCGCGAGGTACCGCGATATCGACCAGCAGCATCGGCTGATTGCGACGCGCCTTCAGCGCACGCTCCACCATCCCCTTGCCAATAATCGGCAGCGGGCTGGCGGTAGAACTAATAATGATATCGGCCTCTTTAAGCCGCTCGTCGATATCGCTCAGCGCGATAACTTCCGCGCCGACCTCTTCGGCCAGAACCTGGGCGCGCTCGCGGGTACGGTTAGCAATCACCATTTTACGCACGTTATGCTCGCGCAGATGACGCGCCACCAGCTCGATAGTTTCTCCGGCGCCAACCAGCAGCACCGTCACACTTGAAAGTGATTCGAAGATTTGTCGCGCAAGGGTACAGGCGGCGAAAGCCACGGAGACCGCGCTGGCGCCGATATCGGTTTCGGTCCGAACGCGTTTTGCCACGGAGAACGACTTCTGGAACATCCGCTCCAGTTCACTGACGTTAAGGTGGCCGCGGCTGGAATCGGCAAAGGCTTTTTTCACCTGCCCCAGAATCTGCGGTTCACCCAGCACCAGCGAATCCAGACCGCTGGCAACGCGCATCAGATGGCTGACCGCGTCATTATCCTGGTGCCAGTACAGACTTTTACGCAGGTCGTCTTCATTGAGATGGTGATAATCACACAGCCAGCGGATGAGCACTTCCTGCAAATTATCTTGTTCCTCAACGCTGAGGTAAAGCTCCGTGCGGTTGCACGTTGACAGCACCACCCCGCCCTGCACCATTGGCTGAGCCAGCAAGCTCTCCAGCGCCTGATCGAGCGTATCCGGCGAAAACGTGACTTGTTCTCGCAGCGCGACCGGGGCTGTTTTGTGATTAATGCCAAGAGCTAAAAGGGTCATTGTGAGGGAGTAGTACCAGCGTTGCTAAGGTTAGTCTGAGCGCATCATACAGGATGCACGGAATCAATAAAAGAGACGCTCCCCTTTTGGAGTAATAGGCCCGGCAGTAAAGGCCATTAACGGTAATTTTTTGATTTCAGACAATTTGAACGTAGACGCTATCGTCGGGCAACGCTAGCATTAAGGGTTATAATTGTAACCCGCTACACAAATCGTGTGCGTACTCACCCGTCGCCGGATTTCACTGTAGACATCAAGGATTTGTCATCATTATGAATCGACTGCTCCGCCTGTTGCCGCTGGCAAGCCTGGTCCTGACCGCCTGTACTCTCAACGCCCCAAAAGGCCCTGGCAAAAGCCCTGACTCTCCACAGTGGCGTCAGCACCAGCAGGATGTCCGCAATCTGACCCAGTACCAGACCCGCGGCGCCTTCGCTTACCTGTCCGACGAACAAAAAGTTTACGCACGCTTCTTCTGGCAGCAAACCGGCCAGGATCGCTATCGCCTGCTGCTGACCAACCCGCTAGGCAGCACCGAGCTGTCACTGACCGCCCAGCCGGGCAGCGTGACGCTGATCGATAACAAGGGTCAGACCTATACCGCGACCGATGCCGAAGAGATGATTGGCCGCCTGACCGGAATGCCGATCCCGCTCAACAGCCTGCGCCAGTGGATCGTTGGCCTGCCGGGCGATGCAACCGACTACTCGCTCGATGATAAATACCGCCTGAGCGAACTGAACTATACTCAGAACGGCAAAACCTGGCACGTCACCTACGGTGGCTATACCAGCGATACCCAGCCATCGCTGCCGGCCAATATGGAACTGAACAACGGCAGTCAGCGCATTAAGCTGAAAATGGATAACTGGATTGTGAAATGATGACCCGCTGGCCCTCTCCTGCAAAGCTGAACCTGTTTTTGTACGTCACCGGACAGCGTGCCGATGGTTATCACACCTTGCAGACGCTGTTTCAGTTTCTTGACTATGGCGATACGCTCACCATCGAACCGCGTCATGACGGCGCGCTGCGTCTGCTGACGCCGGTTGACGGCGTGCCTGACGAAGAGAACCTGATTATTCGCGCCGCAAGGCTGCTCATGCAGGCGGCAACCGCGTGCGGGCAACTGCCTCCCGGCAGCGGTGCCGATATCAGCATCGACAAACGTCTGCCGATGGGCGGCGGTCTGGGCGGCGGTTCCTCCAATGCAGCCACCGTACTGGTTGCGCTCAACCATCTATGGGGCTGCGGCTTATCTGAAGACGCCCTGGCAACGCTGGGACTACAGCTCGGTGCCGATGTACCGGTTTTCGTACGCGGCCATGCGGCTTTTGCCGAAGGGATCGGCGAAGTGCTGACGCCGGTTGAACCACCAGAAAAGTGGTACCTGGTCGCCCATCCGGGCGTCAGTATTCCAACGCCGATCGTTTTCCGCGACCCGGAGCTACCACGAGACACCCCGATCAGGTCAATAAGTACGTTATTAAAATGTGAATTTCGCAATGATTGCGAGGTTATCGCAAGAAAACGTTTTCGCGAGGTTGATGCGGCGCTTTCCTGGCTGTTAGAATATGCGCCGTCGCGCCTGACCGGCACAGGAGCGTGTGTCTTTGCTGAATTTGACACCGAATCTGCCGCTCGTCAGGTGCTGGAAAAAGCCCCGGCATGGCTACAAGGCTTTGTAGCGCGAGGAGTTAATATCTCCCCGCTCAAGCTAACCCTACCTAAGTAATTCTGCTTTTGGCACGAATTACCGTCAGTACGCCGGGCAAATTGAGTAACGGTGACAGCGTCACCCTGTTCCAGACGTTGCATCGTTCTCTTTAAATACACCGCCTGGATAGAATAGTGCCGCCCGCACAGTTATTGGCCCTGTTCATCCACCACTGGACGCATGCCTGAGGTTCTTCTCGTGCCTGATATGAAGCTTTTTGCTGGTAACGCCACCCCGGAACTAGCACAACGTATTGCCAACCGCCTGTACACTTCTCTTGGCGACGCCGCTGTAGGTCGTTTTAGCGACGGCGAAGTCAGCGTACAAATCAATGAAAACGTACGCGGTGGTGATATTTTCATCATCCAGTCCACTTGTGCTCCCACCAACGACAACCTGATGGAACTGGTTGTTATGGTTGATGCCCTGCGTCGCGCTTCGGCGGGTCGTATCACCGCTGTTATTCCTTATTTCGGCTATGCTCGTCAGGACCGTCGTGTGCGTTCTGCTCGTGTGCCAATTACCGCGAAAGTGGTTGCCGATTTCCTGTCCAGCGTCGGCGTTGACCGCGTACTGACCGTTGACCTGCATGCTGAACAGATTCAGGGCTTCTTCGACGTTCCGGTTGATAACGTATTCGGCAGCCCAATCCTGCTGGAAGACATGCTGCAGCTGAACCTGGATAACCCGATCGTGGTTTCTCCGGACATCGGTGGCGTGGTTCGCGCTCGTGCTATCGCCAAACTGTTGAACGATACCGATATGGCTATCATCGACAAACGTCGTCCGCGCGCTAACGTTTCCCAGGTGATGCATATCATCGGTGACGTTGCCGGCCGTGACTGCGTCATGGTTGACGATATGATCGACACCGGCGGCACGCTGTGTAAAGCAGCAGAAGCGCTGAAAGAACGTGGTGCAAAACGCGTATTCGCCTACGCAACTCACCCGATCTTCTCCGGCAATGCGATTCAGAACATTAAAAACTCTGTTATTGATGAATTCGTCGTCTGCGATACCATCCCGCTGGCGCCGGAAATCAAAGCGCTGGAAAAAGTGCGTACGCTGACGCTGTCCGGCATGCTGGCAGAAGCGATTCGTCGTATCAGCAACGAAGAATCTATCTCTGCTATGTTCGAACACTAATCGAGCCCGGCCAAAAAACCCGCTGCGGCGGGTTTTTTTGTCTCTGAACCCAATTTGTATGATTAATGCCTCCTTCACCTGCCATTTAGTTGACAGATGATGCGCTCATGGATGAAACATTATTGTGAACAGATTATTTTCCTCACATGTGATGCCTTTCCGCGCCCTCATCGATGCCTGCTGGAAAGAAAAATACACGCTCGCTCGCTTCACCCGCGATCTAATCGCCGGGATAACGGTCGGGATTATTGCGATTCCACTGGCAATGGCCCTGGCCATTGGCAGCGGCGTTGCGCCGCAGTATGGGCTGTATACCGCCGCCGTCGCCGGGATTATTATCGCCCTGACCGGCGGTTCGCGCTTTAGCGTATCCGGCCCCACCGCCGCCTTTGTGGTTATCCTCTATCCGGTGTCGCAGCAGTTTGGCCTGGCAGGGCTGCTGGTGGCGACGTTGATGTCCGGGATCTTTTTAATTCTTTTCGGCCTGGCTCGCTTTGGCCGTCTGATTGAATATATCCCGCTGTCCGTCACCCTCGGATTTACCTCCGGTATTGGTATCACCATCGGTACCATGCAAATTAAAGATTTTCTGGGTCTGCAAATGGCACATGTGCCGGAGCACTATCTGCAGAAAGTCTCCGCTCTGGTGATGGCGCTGCCGACGGCCAAACCCGGCGATGCGGCGATCGGTATCGTCACTCTTGGCACCCTGATTCTTTGGCCGCGCCTGAGGATCCGTCTACCCGGCCACCTACCGGCGCTGCTGGCGGGCTGCGCGGTGATGGCGATAGTCAACCTTATGGGCGGTCATGTTGCGACCATCGGCTCTCAGTTTCACTATATTCTGGCTGATGGCAGCCAGGGTAACGGGATCCCGCAACTGTTACCACAGCTGGTGCTGCCGTGGGATATGCCGGGTTCCAACTTTACGCTTAGCTGGGCGTCGCTGCAGGCACTGCTGCCGGCGGCCTTTTCTATGGCCATGCTCGGTGCTATCGAATCACTGCTGTGTGCGGTGGTGCTCGATGGTATGACCGGCACGAAACATAAAGCCAATAGCGAACTGATAGGCCAGGGGCTCGGCAATATCGTCGCCCCCTTCTTCGGCGGGATCACTGCCACGGCGGCGATTGCCCGCTCGGCGGCTAACGTCCGCGCCGGGGCAACGTCGCCGGTTTCCGCCATTATCCATGCGCTGCTGGTCATTATGGCGCTGCTGGTGCTGGCGCCGCTGCTCTCCTGGCTCCCGCTTTCCGCAATGGCGGCACTGCTGCTGATGGTGGCATGGAACATGAGTGAGGCGCACAAGGTGGTTAACCTGCTGCGCCACGCGCCGAAGGACGACATCGTGGTCATGCTGATGTGCATGTCGCTGACGGTGCTGTTTGATATGGTTATCGCTATCAGCGTTGGCATCGTACTGGCTTCGCTGCTGTTTATGCGCCGTATTGCGCGCATGACGCACCTGGCGCCGGTTAACGTGGATACTCCCGATGATGTGCTGGTCCTGCGGGTGATTGGGCCGTTATTCTTTGCCGCTGCCGAAGGGCTGTTTAACGACCTGGAAACGCGGATATCCGGGAAACGGATTGTGGTCCTGAAGTGGGATGCGGTACCGGTGCTGGATGCCGGAGGACTGGATGCCTTCCAGCGCTTCGTCAACAAGCTGCCGGAAGGCTGTGAGCTACGCGTCTCGAATCTTGAGTTTCAGCCGCTGCGTACGCTGGCCCGGGCGGGCGTTAAGCCGATTCCCGGACGCCTGAGTTTCTATCCCGACCGTGCTGCCGCTCTGGCCGACATTTAACTACCGTGACGCGGGCGCTCGCGCCTGCGTCATCATCACGCCAATCGCCTGCTGGAGCCAGCCAAGCACTTCCGGCGTCATCCACGTCCCTTTCATCAGGTGCGGTTCGCGCGCCATCGCAGTGCGGAACTTTTGCTGGGTCTGAGGATTCGTTCCGGCATAGGACTGAAACAACGCCAGCCACTGCCGGGCCAGCGCCTGCCCCGCTTCAGATGCCGGGTCGCGACGCTCGCGGCAGGCCTCGTGCAGCGCCGTCACCAGCACAGGCCACTCCATCAGACGATCGAAGTAGTGCGCGCGGGTGAAGGCCAGCTCATCGGCATCGAGATAGCGTGCCCAGATAGCCAGCTTGCTCTGGGCAAAGGCACGGGTAATGTAGTCAACGACATCCGCGGTAATGCCGGTCTGTTCGCGCATTTGCGGTTCCGCCGCGTGCATCTCGTTCAGACGGGTAAGAAATTCCGGCCGCCCGGCCGTATCCAGTTCCAGGCGTTCCATCCAGCGGGTCGCCAGCGCGATGGCTCGCGGGTCCTCCGCCGGGCATGATTCAGCCATCAGCTCTCGCCCTTCCGATACCAGCGCCTGCCAGATCTGGTTACGCTGCTCATCTTGCTCTGCGAATGGCAGCACCTGTAACTCTTGTGGACTAAACCAACGATCGTACATTTTCATTAACTCCAGCGTCTGTAGCCAGGACTCCAGGTCGGGCTCGTTTCCGCGTCCCAGTTCATCACGCAGCGTAATCAACCGTTCGCGTAGCGTGGTAACCGCACGCAGCTGTTTATCCAGCGTCGTTATCTGCTGTACCAGCAGGTCCGTTAGCGAAAGCGAATCCTGGTCAAGGTAGTCCTTAATAGTGGCGAGCTCCAGCCCGGCCTGCGCCAGCGCCTTAATCATATGCAGACGCTGAACGGCCGCCAGGTTATAGAGTCGGTAACCCGCCGCGCTTCTGGCCGACGGCAGCAGCAGCCCCGTTTGCTCATAGTGATGTAATGTGCGGACGGTCATTCCGGCTCGTCTCGCCAGTTCACCTACCTGAATTAACATGGCTACTCCTGTCGTTCACCCATAGCGCTACTCTGCCGCCTGACGTTACGTCAGGGTCAAGAGCAAAAAAGATGGGGGAAGTTTATCGTGAAGGAATCACCCTCGCAGCAGGAGAGTTCACGCAGGTACAAAAGAGGCGCGATAAAAAACAAAACAGCCAGCTACCGGTAAAGCAGCTGGCTGCATATGAAAACTTTAAGCAGGCACCCCGCCGCCAGACGGTCGGTGCGATGAAATTACTCAGCTATGCCGGTGCTGGTCACGACGGCAGCGTTTATCGTAGTGGCGAACCCACCAGTATCTGTCGCAAACCTGCTCGTGTCCGCCAACACGCGCCCCTGCGAGCCAAAGAACGGCGCCGACAAAAATACTTAACACTGCGCCATGAGCGAAGAACTGCGGCAGGTCAAGCTGCGGAAGCTGGTTTAAAATAGAATAACCGACGCCAACAACCATGACGAACAATCCTAAACCCATCAGTATATTACCGAGTAATGAAGCGTTTCTGCGTTTCATAAGTCACCTCCGCAACTCTGGGTTACATGGGAATATCCCCAAAACTTATAGGTCTAGTATAGACAATGGTGATTAGACTGATTGCGCTGGCGATCACATTAGTCAATATCTGATCAACAAAAACTTACAAATAACTTACTGAACAACATCAAATTCTAATGGTTCATAGGGGTAATTATCTCTACCCATGCCGCGGTGCTGGCAGAATTTTGTCAACCGCGTCAGCACACAGTACACTACGCGCCAGAGAACGACCCAAGCAGGATAGAAAAGTGACGATAAAACTGATTGTCGGCCTGGCAAACCCCGGAGCAGAATACGCGGCGACCCGGCACAATGCTGGCGCCTGGTACGTAGATTTACTGGCTGAACGCCATCGCGCCCCGCTGCGCGAAGAGAGCAAATTCTTCGGTTACACCTCGCGAATCAACTTTGCCGGCGAAGATGTCCGACTGTTGGTCCCAACCACCTTTATGAATCTCAGCGGCAAAGCCGTGGCGGCAATAGCCACCTTCTACCGCATTAATCCGGATGAGATTCTGGTGGCGCACGATGAGTTGGATCTGCCGCCCGGAGTGGCAAAATTTAAGCTCGGTGGCGGACACGGCGGCCACAATGGTCTGAAAGATATCATCAGCAAACTGGGCAATAACCCCAACTTTCATCGCTTACGCGTCGGAATCGGCCATCCAGGCGATAAAAATAAAGTTGTCGGCTTTGTGCTGGGCAAACCGCCGACGAGCGAACAGAAACTGATTGATGAAGCCGTTGACGAAGCGGCACGTTGCACCGAGGTGTGGCTGAAAGAAGGTCTCACCAAAGCGACCAATCGTTTACACGCTTTTAAAGCGCAATAACCGGTCGACGTGCGGAATTTTTGCCGCGCACCGTGTATAATAGGCAAAGCTATTTACTTTTCTGCAATCTGTTCACTGTAACGGGTTGATTATCCAAAGATTAAGGTGATTTAAATCATGGGATTCAAATGCGGTATCGTCGGTTTGCCCAACGTCGGCAAATCCACCCTGTTCAATGCGCTCACCAAAGCGGGTATTGAAGCGGCCAACTTCCCCTTCTGTACCATTGAGCCGAACACCGGTGTCGTGCCGATGCCCGATCCGCGTCTGGACAAGCTGGCTGAAATCGTCAAACCGCAGCGCATTCTGCCGACCACCATGGAATTCGTCGACATCGCGGGCCTGGTGAAAGGCGCATCCAAAGGTGAAGGTCTGGGCAACCAGTTCCTGACTAACATCCGCGAAACCGAAGCCATCGGCCACGTGGTTCGCTGCTTCGAAAATGACAACATCATCCACGTGAATAACAAAGTGGATCCGGCAGACGACATCGACGTTATCAACACCGAACTGGCGCTTTCCGACCTCGATACCTGCGAACGTGCCCTGCACCGCGTACAGAAGAAAGCCAAAGGCGGCGATAAAGACGCGAAAGCCGAACAGGCCGCGCTGGAAAAATGCCTGCCGCAGCTGGAAAATGCCGGTATGCTGCGTGCGCTGAGCAATTTGACCGAAGAAGACAAGGCCGCCATCAAATATCTCAGTTTCCTGACGCTGAAGCCGACCATGTACATCGCGAATGTGAACGAAGACGGCTTCGAGAACAACCCGTACCTGGATAAGGTTCGTGAGATTGCCGCTGCTGAAGGCTCTGTCGTGGTTGCCGTCTGTGCCGCGGTAGAATCTGATATCGCTGAACTGGACGATGCCGACCGCGATGAGTTTATGGCCGAGCTGGGCCTGGAAGAACCTGGCCTGAACCGCGTGATTCGTGCCGGTTACGAGCTGCTGAACCTGCAGACCTACTTTACCGCTGGCGTAAAAGAAGTTCGCGCGTGGACTATCCCTGTTGGCGCCACCGCACCGCAGGCGGCAGGCAAAATCCACACCGACTTTGAGAAAGGCTTTATCCGCGCACAGACCATCGCCTATGAAGACTTTATCGCTTACAAAGGTGAGCAAGGGGCGAAAGAAGCAGGCAAGATGCGTGCCGAAGGAAAAGATTACATCGTTAAAGATGGCGATGTGATGAACTTCCTGTTCAACGTCTAATTTCCCTTCCGGCAACAGGACATCTCACGGTGTTCTGTTAATCAAGCCAGAAACATAAAATCCACGCCCCGGCGTGGATTTTTTATAGTCATCCCGTCGCGGCCTCAGGCCTGACACACTGCATTTTTTTGTCCGCAATAAAAGACAACCGCAACTTAATCCTGACGGTGCACAAGCATCGCCAGCGGCTTCTTCTCGACCCCGTGACACAATAAGCTCTCTTTTTACATCCGGCGTTTGCATCCCCGCAATCCGCTCAAGGGATAAGGTAATCGAAAGATGGCGAGCTATTTCTTTTCTCTTCCTGACGTCTATTTTGGTGAAGACGCAATTCATACGTTGCGTCGGCTGAACCATAAAAATGTGGCGATTGTGACCGACAATTTTATGGTGACATCCGGTAAAACGCGCTACCTGATAAACGAAATGCCGCAGGCCAGCGTCTCTATATTTAGCGATGTAACACCCGACCCGAGCGTTGAGATCCTGCATGCCGGCGCCACGCAGTTTAAAAGCTTCAAGCCCGATGTCATTATCGCCCTGGGCGGCGGCTCCTCTCTTGATGCAGCCAAAGGAATCAAGGTCACGCTTGAAGAGTACCTGCCTGGCCACACCATTGAGCTTATCGCCATTCCGACCACCAGCGGCTCCGGTTCAGAAGTCACCTCATATGCCATTATTTCCGACCCGCAAAACGGACGAAAGTATCCGCTGATTGCTGATGAACTGATCCCGGACTGCGCCATCCTCGACCCGAATCTGGTGTTATCTGTTCCTCGTCAGGTCGCGGTAGATACCGGGATGGACGTCCTGACGCACGCCATTGAGGCACTGGTTTCAACGGGAGCAAATGACTTTAGCGATGCGCTCGCCGAAAAAGCCATCGCGCTGGTCTGGCAAAACCTGCCCGACGTTTTTAACGATGAGAAAAATATTGCGGCGCGGAGCCATATGCACAACGCCTCCTGCATGGCCGGCATGGCGTTCAACTCTGCGGGGCTGGGATTAGTCCACGGTATGGCACACGCCATCGGCGGGATGTTGCATATCCCGCACGGCAAAATTAACGCCATGCTGCTGCCCTTAATTATTGAGCACAACGCCCGACATTCCCCGCATGCGCGGATGAGATACCTGAAATGCGCCGCCATTATGGGGATCCAGGCCGACACGCCCGAACACACTCTGCGCGCGCTGGTCGGGAACATTAACGATATGAATCGCCATTTTGGCATCCCGGCAACGCTGCGGGCGCTGGGTAAAGACCCGGCAGATTTTGCTTCCCTGCGCCAGGCGCTGATCGCCGCCACCTTAGCGGATGGCTGCACGCTCACTAATCCCTGTCGGCCCGGCGCCGCAGATGTCGACCGTCTGCTGAACGCAATCGCCGGGTAGATCTGGACAAGATTGTCCTCCCCCCGGCGGACCGTCAAAAAAGTCCTGCGTAACGGCAAAAAGGCCGACGCGGGACTGAATATGCTTGTATCGCTCTTTTCATTACTTTCAGGTTGTTGACGCTATGAATGACACCCAGCAGCAAGCCGAATTGATCGCCCGCGAAATTCTCCAGGAACTTAAGGCCCGTGGACCAGGGGCAATGACCGAACACCGTGCCGTACAGACGCTGAATATCCCCATTGGCATCTCGAATCGCCACGTTCATCTGAGCCGGGAAGATATGGACGTCCTGTTTGGCTATGGCTCCACACTCACCCGTATGAAAGCGGTCAAACAGCCGGGGCAATATGCCGCCGACGAGACGGTTACCCTGTGCGGGCCGAAAGGAGAACTCACCAGGGTGCGGGTCCTTGGCCCGTTGCGCAGCGCTACCCAGATAGAAATCTCCGTCTCCGACAGCTTTATCCTCGGCGTGAAGGCGCCTTTAAGAATGTCCGGCAACCTTCAGGACTCGCCGGGGATCGACATTATTGGCCCACGCGGGCGGGTCAGCAAAACGGACGGCGCCATTGTCGCCTGGCGACATATTCATATTTCACCTGCCGAGGCCGAGCAGCACGCCCTGCGCGACGGCATGGAGATCGACGTGCGCATCGACGGACATCGCGGCGGCATTCTCAGCCACGTGGTGGTCCGTGTGAGCACGGATGCGGTGCTGGAAATGCATGTCGATGTTGAGGAGGCCAACGGTTTTGGCTTGCGTAACGGCGATTGCGTGACGCGCGCAAACGTGGAACGTCACCATGGCTGACAGCGCTGAAATCAGGCGGCTGTGTACGCTGGCGGAGCTGGTCAACAGCGGTGAATATCGCG
This sequence comes from Klebsiella sp. I138, assembly GCF_051131765.1. Classification (NCBI taxonomy): domain Bacteria; kingdom Pseudomonadati; phylum Pseudomonadota; class Gammaproteobacteria; order Enterobacterales; family Enterobacteriaceae; genus Klebsiella; species Klebsiella sp. I138. The sequence continues at coordinate 856,878 of NZ_CP180447.1, read as the reverse complement.
CCTGGACGGGCGGGCTGAAAGTGGGTGTCGATCCTGGTACGGCCAATATCGCCCTTGTGGTGCTGGATGAAAAAGACCGTCCGGTCGCCGGGATCAGCCACCCCTCACGCGCGGTGAAAGATGGCGTGGTGGTGGATTATCTGAGCGCCAGCCGGGTGGTGAGCGGCCTGAAAGCCACACTCGAAGAGCGCCTTGGGCTCACCCTCACCCGCGCGGCGACGGCAATCCCGCCGGGAATTACTCCCGGGAACACGAAAGTGATCGTCAATATGGTAGAGGCCGCGGGATTTGAGGTGGCCGACGTCGTCGATGAACCCGTGGCCGCCGCCCTGGCCTTAAATATCCGCAACGGCGCGGTCGTTGATGTGGGCGGTGGTACAACCGGCATTAGCATTCTGCGCGACGGCAAAGTCATTTTCAGCGCCGATGAGCCGACCGGAGGCAACCATATGACCCTGGTACTCTCAGGCGCGCTGGGCATACCTTTCGCCGAAGCGGAAACATTGAAGAAATCCCCCGAGGAGCAAGCGCGGGTCTTCGCCGTGGTCCGTCCGGTCGCCGAAAAAATGGCACATCTGGTCACGGGCTGGCTGGCAGGGTATCCGGTCGATGACATCTACCTGGTCGGCGGTGCCAGCAGCTTTCAGCAGTTTGCCGATGTTTTCCGCCATGCGACCGGCAAACGGGTCATTCAGGCGCAGCAACCACTATTAGTGACGCCGCTTGGCATTGCCATGCGCTGTTGCTGAGGAGGAATACGATGGATGCACAGCGACTCTCTCACCGGCTCGACAGCCTCATTGCCGACATGCTGGAGCAGCGTCGACGGCGCTTGCAAACTCACGGCAAGGTCATGCGTGTGATACTAAGCGGCGAGGATCTGACCACGCTGCCCACAACTCTGGATTGCCTGACGGCTCTGGACAAAAGCGGCTATCTGCTGGTCATGGCCTTTTCCCACAGCGCCATGCAGGTATCGTTGCCCTCATCCTGCCTGCAGGCGCTGACACAGCGCGGCGTTGATGTCCTGCGCGATGACCGGGAGCCGTGGCAGACGGAGGACGCCTTCACAGGCCTGTATCTGCCCTCGCTGTCCACCAACAGTCTGAGCAAAATCGCGTTAGGTATTCGCGATAACCGGGTGTGTCGCTGGGCCTTCCATGCCCTGAGTCTGAATAAACCGCTAATCGTTACGCTCAATCCCGAATGCCAGGATGACGCCGCCAGCCCGCTCCCCTGCGCATTCCGGGCGCGGCTGGCTACTTACGTCGCCACACTCGAAGAGTACGGCATCACCGTGATTGGCCGCCCCATCACCCACCGGGAACGCAGGCCGCAAGCTGGCGTCGGTAAATCGCTGATAACGCTCAGCGATGTACGCCAGCATCCCAGAGGCGCGGTGCTGTCCGTTGGACACCGGACGCTAATCACCCCCGCCGCGCGCGATGAAATTCGCGACCGCGGCATCGTTATAGCGCAGAGCCACCAGGAGGACATATGTATCTGGCAAAAGTAACCGGGGCACTGGTCTCGACCACCAAACATGCCTCGCTCAATGGCGCAAAATTGCTGATTGTTGCCCGCCTGGATGAACACTATCAGCCCACCGGCACGGCGCAGGTGGCCGTCGACTTCGTCGGCGCGGGAAATGGCGAAATCGTGATCGTAACGACCGGCAGCTCTGCGCGCATGACCACCAGCAAAGAGCACTCCGTCATCGATGCGGCCGTGGTCGGTATTGTCGACTCACTCGATCTTAATGGCCAGTAAACGCCCTGGAGGAACACCATGCACTCGACGTCGAACCCCGAGCTGGATCGCTGTATCAACGAGGCAATTTCGCGCCAGTTAACGCCGCCTCCGGCCTCGCTTAGTCTGCTGGATGCGGCATCGCTGGCCCGCTATGCCAACGATGCCGCAAACAACGCTAACGTGCCGATTGTTTTCAGCCTGGTGGATACCCACGGCCACCAGCGCTACTTCTTTAGTCAGGATAACGTCCTGCTCATCAGCCATACGCTGGCGACGCAAAAAGCCTGGAGTGCGGTGGCGCTCAAAATGCCGACTCATCAGCTCGCGGCCGAAGTGCTGCCCGGCGCCAGCCTCTATGGCTTGCAGCATGCGCAAGGCCTCTGCTGCTTTGGCGGTGGGCTCCCCTGCTGGTCCGGCGGCGTATTGCTCGGCGCCATCGGGGTCAGCGGCGGCAGCGTCGAGGAAGACATCGCGATTGCCACGCAGACCCTGGCACGCTTCAGCCGTGAGCGATTTTCACTCACACCATTCAATGAATCTTTCTAAAGAAAACAGATACAGGCAGGGGTCATTATGTCGTCAGCGTCACTGATTCTGGTTATTAACTGTGGTTCATCTTCCCTCAAGTTTTCCATCATCCCGCGCGATCGGGAGACTCCGCTACTCTCCGGACTCGCGGAAAAACTGGGGCTGCACGAAGCCTGCATCACGTTTAAAGATGCTGACGGGAATAAAACCCGCGAGCAACTTAATGGCTCCAGCCATACCTGCGCGCTAAAGGCGCTGTTCGCCCGGCTCGACGAGCTGGCGCTGCTGCCGGATGTGTCCGCCATCGGCCATCGCGTGGCGCACGGCGGCAATGATTTCAAACACTCCGTGCGGCTCACGCCGACGATCATCGAGCGTATTCGGGAGCTGTCGGTACTGACACCGCTGCACAATCCAGCCAACCTGGTAGGTATAGAAGCGACCATTGCCCTGTTACCCGAGCTACCGCAGGTTGCGGTGTTTGATACCGCATTTCATCAGACGCTACCGCCGGAGGCCTATACCTACGCCATTCCTCTGGAGTATTTACACCAGCTTCAGGTCAGACGCTATGGCTTTCATGGCACCTCTCATCGTTTCATCGCCGCCGAAGCCGTCGCGCGCCTGGGTCTCAATCCGACCAACCACGGCATACTGATTGCACATCTCGGCAACGGCTCGTCGGTGTGCGCGGTGAAAAACGGGCACAGCGTGGACACCTCAATGGGCATGACGCCGCTTGAAGGCCTGGTGATGGGGACACGCTGCGGCGATCTCGATTTTGGCGCGGCGGCCTATATCGCCCGCTGCACCGGGCAGACTATCGAATCGCTTTACAATATGGTCAATAGCGAAGCCGGTCTGCTCGGCCTGTCCGGGCTTTCCAGCGATTGCCGCACATTGCAAGAGGCTCGCAGCAAGGGCGATCCCCGGGCAACCCTGGCAATTGATGTCATGGTACATCGACTTGCCCGTCATCTTGGTGCCCATCTCGCGTCACTGCATCGCTTTGACGCCCTGATCTTTACCGGCGGCATAGGGGAAAACTCGGCGCTGGTACGCGAGCTCACCGCCGAAAGGCTGGCGATATTTGGCGTGCAGCTCGATGCGGCCAGCAATGCGCAAATGGTGGCTGGCCGGGAGGGCGTTATCTCGCGTCCCGGCTCTCCGGTTGTGGCGGTAATTCCCACCAATGAAGAACAGATGATTGCGCAAGATGCGGCCGCGCTTGCCCCCCTTTTCGAAGGCGCCGCGTGAAGAATTTCTCAGCGCTGTCATTCGGGGAGGATTTTATTGTCCAGCTTAAAACGGGAAAACAAGAAAATCTCTCTGACGGGCAAAACATTTTGTCCATGGCGCAATAACATCGTAGTGCATGAATTTATTAAGTTCATGAACTCAACCCTCACGGGTTATTTCATGACTTGCTTTTACTCTCACCTGGAAATATTGAGGTCGTTATGCAACAAGAAGCATTAGGTATGGTTGAAACAAAAGGTCTGGTTTCCGCAATTGAAGCCGCAGATACCATGGTGAAATCCGCTAACGTCACACTGGTGGGTTACGAAAAAATTGGCTCCGGGCTCGTTACCGTAATGGTTCGCGGCGACGTCGGTGCGGTCAAAGCGGCAACGGACGCAGGCTCAGCGGCGGCAGGTAAAGTCGGAGAACTGGTCTCCGTACACGTCATCCCGCGTCCGCATATCGAAGTGGAAAAAATCCTGCCGAAAGCTGTCAGTTAATAAAGCCAGAGGATACCGACCATGAGAGATAATCTTGTTGAGCAGATTATATCTGAAGTAATGCACAAGCAAACTGATGATCGTACAAATAACACAACGGCGGCCAGCTTTATTGGTTGTGGTTTAACTGAATTTGTCGGCACAGCCCTCGGGCACACTATTGGATTAGTTATTGCCAATGTTGATCATCAATTACATGAAGTCATGAATATCGACAAGAAATATCGCTCAATCGGTATTCTTGGCGCCCGTACCGGAGCCGGTCCGCATATATTTGCGGCGGATGAAGCGATTAAAGCCACTAACAGTGAGATTCTCTCTATTGAGCTGGCTCGCGATACCGAAGGCGGCGGTGGACATGGTTGCCTGATCGTTTTCGGCGCTTCCGATGTCTCCGATGTACGCCGCGCGGTGGAAGTTGCTCTGGGTGAAATTCAGCGCACCATGGGCGATGTATATGGCTCCCCGGCCGGTCATCTGGAGTTCCAGTATACCGCCCGCGCCAGCAGCGCCCTTAACAAAGCTTTCGGTGCCCCAATAGGCAAATCCTTCGGGCTGACCTGCGCGTCACCGGCGGCGATTGGCATTGTAGTCGCCGATGCGGCGGCAAAAGCCGCGGTTATCGAGCCGGTAGGCTACGCCAGCCCGGCGCACGGCACCAGCTTCAGTAACGAAGTGATCTTCACGTTTGCCGGTGATTCTGGTGCGGTACGACAAGCGGTCATTGCCGCCAGAGACGTCGGGAAACAGTTGCTGGCTACGCTCGATCCGGCGCCCATCAAATCGACCACGACGCCGTACATTTGATGGCAGACAGACACGAGCGACGCGAAGTAAGGAATATACAGCATGAACGATCTTGATATTACTCAGGCCGTCTCCCGCGTGCTGAGTAAATATACCAAAACGGCTGAGCCCGCGCCCGAACAGCGCGCCCCGGCGGCCGCATCACCGCTCGACAGGAGCGATATCGATGCAATTGTGGCCAACGTACTGGCAAGCCAGGCCAGAGCCACCGTCGCTGTCGACGGGGCTTCCGGGGACGGTGTTTTTGCCACCATGGATGATGCCATTGCTGCTGCGCAGCAGGCGCAAATCCAGTATCGCCACTGCGCAATGCAGGATCGCATCTGCTTCGTTGATGGCCTTCGTCAGTTTTTCCTGCAAGAGGAAATATTGCATACCCTCTCCACTATGGCGGTGGAAGAGACCGGAATGGGAAATTATGCCGACAAACTGGTGAAAAACCGCGTTGCCGCGCAAAAAACGCCGGGGGTTGAGGATTTAACCACCGCCGCGATAAGCGGCGACGGCGGACTGACGCTGACCGAGTACTCCGCCTATGGCGTGATTGGGTCGATCACCCCGACCACTAATCCGACGGAGACCATTATCAACAATACCATCGGTATGCTGGCGGCGGGCAACGCCGTGGTCTTTAGCCCACACCCGCGGTCACGTCAGGTGTCATTGCATTGCGTCAGGTTGATCAATCAGCAGCTGGCCCGACTCGGTGCCCCCGCCAATCTGGTGGTGACGGTCGCCAACCCGTCGATTGACAACACCAATGCCTTAATTGGCGATCCGCGTATCAATATGCTGGTTGCCACCGGCGGGCCAGGGATTGTGAAAACCGTGATGTCTTCCGGCAAGAAAGCGATTGGTGCCGGTGCGGGCAATCCCCCCGTGGTCGTAGATGAAACCGCCAATATCGAGAAGGCAGCCCGGGATATCATCAACGGCTGCAGTTTCGATAACAACCTCCCCTGCGTCGCGGAAAAAGAGGTCATCGTGGTCAATGAGGTGGCTGATTATCTCATCCACTGCATGAAAAAAAGTGGCGCCTGGCTGCTGTGCGATAAGCAACATATTCAGCAATTACAAGCGCTGGTGCTGAATGAAAAAGGCAACGGTCCGAGTACCGCGTTTGTGGGGAAAGATGCGCGCTATATCCTGCAGCAGATCGGTATCAGCGTCCCGGAAGAGATCAAAGTTGTTCTGATCGAAACCGAACGCGATCATCCCTTCGTGGTGCACGAATTAATGATGCCGATTTTGCCGGTGGTCCGGGTCGAAAACGTTGATGAGGCGATCGATCTTGCGGTGAAGGTCGAGCATGGCCATCGCCACACGGCCATGATGCACTCTACCAACGTGGACAAACTGACCAAAATGGCACGCCTGATCCAGACGACTATTTTTGTGAAAAACGGCCCTTCGTACGCCGGGCTGGGCGTCGGCGGTGAAGGTCATGCCACATTTACGATTGCCGGCCCAACCGGTGAAGGTCTGACCTCGGCCCGCTCGTTCGCCAGGCACCGCCGCTGTGTGATGGTTGAAGCGCTCAATATTCGTTGACTGAAGCAGGATGGCTGACTCGATCATGAAAAAACGCATCATCAACGCGCCGACCCCGGAAACGCTCGCCATGCTAAAAAGGCGGATGCCTTCGGAGTCACGCAATCGGCTGGAAAGCATCCGTATTGACGCTATCGGGTTGATTATGTTGCCGGTACCGGATCTGTACTTTTACGCCGACCTGGCGAGCAAAAGCGCACATGTTGCGGTATCGGAGATCTTTGGCAGCTGTCCGCAACATATCACGACGCTGGCGATATTCGGCGAAATAGCCGCGGTGAATGAAGCCATGCGTATTATTGAGGATGATGACAGTTCATTCTGAGAGTTCGCTTATGAAAAGAATTTTGCTACTCGCAGGCGATTTCTCTGAAGACTATGAAGTCATGGTGCCATGGCAGGCATTAAGCATGTTAGGTTTCAGAGTTGATGTTGTGTGTCCCGGAAAACGCAGTGGGGAATATATAAAGACCGCGATTCATGATTTTGAGGGCGATCAAACCTATAGCGAAAAACCGGGCCACCTGTTTCGCTTAACCGCATCCTTCGACGAAGTTCGAGTCCAGGAATATTGCGGAATATATCTTGCCGGCGGACGCGCACCGGAATATTTACGTCTGAACCGGATGGTATTAAATATCATCCACTGCGCCAATAATATTTCGCTCCCGATTGCGGCCATCTGTCACGGGCCACAAATTCTGGTTGCTGCCGGAATATTAAAAGGTAAGAAGCTGACGGGATATTTCACCTTAAAGCCAGAAATTGAAATGGCCGGCGGAACTTGGGTTAGCGCAGCAGACCACGAGGCGGTGCATGACGGTAATCTCGTCACCGCGACCACCTGGATGGCGCACCCGGAAATATTACGGCAATTTATTAGTTTAATTGGCAGCGGCACGATTAGCTAGCGTACCCGGCACTACCGTCAGGTAAAAAACTCAGGTGTGGTTAATGAACCACGCTTATATCATTTCGGGAGTTATTGTATGTTAGAGAAAGGCTTTACTCATCCGACCGACCGTGTAGTAAGACTCAAAAATATGATTCTGCATGCTAAACCTTATGTAGAATCCGAACGTGCAGTGCTGGCAACCGAAGCATATAAAGAGAATGAGCAGCTTCCTGCTATTATGCGCCGGGCAAAAGTCGTTGAGAAAATATTTAATGAGCTGCCGGTCACCATTCGTCCTGATGAATTAATTGTCGGCGCCGTGACTATTAACCCGCGCTCGACTGAAATATGCCCTGAGTTCTCTTATGACTGGGTCGAAAAAGAGTTCGACACCATGGCACAGCGTGTTGCCGACCCGTTTATCATTGAGAAAAAAACCGCTGACGAACTCCACCAGGCGTTTAAATACTGGCCGGGTAAAACCACCAGTTCGCTTGCCGCCTCCTATATGTCCGATGCGACGAAAGAGAGCATGGGCAACGGCGTTTTCACCGTGGGCAACTACTTCTTTGGCGGAGTAGGACACGTCAGCGTCGATTATGGCAAGGTACTGAAAATCGGCTTTCGCGGGATCATTGATGAAGTCACCCGCGCGCGGGATAACCTCGATCGCAGCACGTCTGATTACATCAAAAAAGAGCAGTTCTACAACGCCGTTATTCTGAGCTACCAGGCAGCCATTAATTTCGCACATCGTTATGCGCAGGAAGCGGCCCGTCTTGCCCGCGAAGAACGTGACCCGGCCCGCCAGCGCGAGCTGGAACAGATTGCGAACAACTGTACCCGCGTCCCTGAATACGGCGCCACAACCTTCTGGGAAGCCTGCCAGACCTTCTGGTTTATTCAGAGCATGCTGCAGATTGAATCCAGCGGCCACTCGATCTCTCCCGGCCGTTTCGACCAGTATATGTATCCGTACCTCGCGGCAGACACTGCCATCAGCAGCGAATTTGCTCAGGAGCTGGTGGACTGTTGCTGGATCAAGCTTAACGATATCAACAAAACGCGCGATGAAATTTCCGCCCAGGCCTTCGCCGGTTACGCCGTGTTCCAGAACCTGTGCGTCGGCGGTCAGACCGAGGACGGTCGTGATGCCACCAACCCATTAACCTATATGTGCATGGAAGCCACGGCCCACGTGCGTTTGCCGCAGCCCTCTTTCTCCATTCGCGTCTGGCAGGGCACGCCGGACGAGTTTTTGTATCGCGCCTGCGAACTGGTCCGTCTGGGCCTTGGCGTTCCGGCCATGTACAACGATGAAGTGATCATCCCGGCGTTGCAGAACCGCGGCGTATCGCTACATGACGCACGCGACTACTGCATCATTGGGTGCGTGGAGCCGCAGGCGCCGCATCGCACCGAAGGCTGGCACGACGCCGCATTCTTCAACGTCGCGAAGGTGCTGGAAATTACGCTGAACAACGGCCGTTCCGGCAGCAAACAGCTCGGCCCGGCCACCGGCGAGTTAACGCAGTACACCAGCATGGACGACTTCTACGCCGCCTTCAAAAAACAAATGGCGCACTTTGTTCACCAGCTGGTTGAAGCCTGCAATAGCGTTGATATTGCCCATGGCGAACGCTGTCCTCTGCCGTTCCTGTCCGCGCTGGTGGATGATTGTATTGGTCGGGGGAAATCCCTGCAAGAAGGCGGGGCGATCTACAACTTTACCGGGCCGCAGGCCTTCGGCATTGCCGACACCGGTGATTCCGTCTATGCCATCCAAAAACAGGTGTTCGAGGATCGCCGCCTGACGCTTCAGGAACTTAAGGGCGCGCTGGATGCCAACTTCGGCTACCCGGTTGGCGGCCAGCCGCATACTGCATCGGCTAAATCCTCTTTAGGCGAGCAGGATATTTACGAAGTGGTTAAACGGATTATCGACAGACACGGTTCGCTTAATCCGGCCGAAATCAAAAATGAAGTTTACCGCCAGCTTGCCAGCGTTAGCCCGGCCCCGTCAGCCGGCAATTCACGGTATGAAGAAATTCGTCATATCCTGGAAAATACGCCGTGCTTCGGTAACGACATTGATGAAGTGGACCTCGTCGCCCGTAACTGCGCGCTGATCTACTGTCAGGAAGTGGAGAAGTACACCAACCCACGCGGCGGGCGTTTCCAGGCCGGTATCTATCCGGTATCGGCGAACGTTCTGTTTGGTAAAGACGTGAGTGCACTCCCGGATGGCCGCCTGGCGAAAGAGCCGCTGGCCGACGGCGTATCGCCGCGTCAGGGTAAAGATACTCTTGGTCCAACCGCCGCAGCCAACTCGGTGGCGAAACTGGATCACTTTATCGCCTCGAACGGTACGCTCTACAACCAGAAATTCCTGCCCTCTTCACTGGCTGGGGAAAAAGGCCTGCGGAACTTTGGTGGGCTGGTACGTAACTACTTCGATAAGAAAGGGATGCACGTCCAGTTTAACGTTATCGACCGCAACACGCTGCTGGAAGCACAGAAAAACCCGCAACAGCACCAGGATCTGGTGGTTCGCGTCGCGGGCTATAGCGCGCAGTTCGTGGTACTGGCGAAAGAAGTCCAGGATGACATCATCAGCCGTACCGAGCAGCAACTCTGATTTTGCCTGACCTGCCAGGGCCATACGGCGACGTATGGCCCTTTATCAGACCCGATTTTAGCGGCTGACTTGCTGTTGCCTGGTGGTCGCTTTTTTGACGAGTGATGTTATGAACAAAGTCGAATACGATACCGAAGGCGTTTTATTCAATATTCAACGCTACTCCCTGCATGATGGTCCCGGCATCCGCACGATACCTTTTTTTAAAGGCTGTCCGCTGGCCTGCAAGTGGTGCAGCAACCCGGAATCTCAGCGCCCTCAGCCCGAGTTAATCTATAAAAAAAGCGACTGTATCCGCTGTGGGAAATGCGTCGACGCCTGTAAGCAGCGCGCGCTCTCACCCAATAACCCTTTCTTTATTGACCGCGAACGCTGTATTCAGTGTGGCGAATGCACCGCGGTATGTCCGACTCAGGCGCTGGAAATGAAAGGCAAGCGCATGACCGTCAGTGAGGTAATGCGTGAGTTGCAAAAGGAGGAAAACTTATTTCGGCGATCCGGTGGCGGAATAACCCTGTCAGGCGGTGAACCGCTGGCGCAGCCGGCGTTTGCCCGGGAGCTTTTAAAAGCCTGTAAAACCAAAGGGTGGCACACCGCGATGGAAACGACAGGAATGGCATCCAAAGCGGTCATTGAGGATGTTTTCCCGTGGGTCGATCTGGCGTTGACGGATATTAAAGCCGTTAATCCCGCTGTTCATCAACATAATACGGGTGTCGATAACCGGGTTATTCTGGAAAACCTGATTCGTATCTCCTTTATTACTCACGTGATTGTGCGCATCCCCGTGATTCCCGGCGTGAACGACAGCCCGGAGGAGATTCGCAGCATCGCGGAATTTGCCCGCCTGATGTCTGGCGTAGACACCATTCATCTGCTGCCTTATCACACCTTTGGGGAAAATAAATATACCCTGCTGGGCCGCATTTACCCCATGGGCGATGCCGGCTCACAATCAGAAGACAAAATGGCCAGCCTGAAAAAAATCGTCGAATCAATGGGGTTTCATTGCCATATCGGCGGATAGCCCTGACACAACAGGAAAATGATTTCGCGCTCTTATCCCTTGTACCCCAATCGTTAAGAGATGGCATAACGCATCGCTTAATACAGGAAAAAAACTATGAGTGACTCTCGTGAATCAGTAACCGGGCCGTGTATCGCTGAATTTCTGGGTACCGGATTATTTATGTTTTTCGGTACCAGCGTACTGTGTGCGGCTAAACTGGCCGGCGCCAGCTTTGGTCTTTGGGAAATCTGCATTGTGTGGGGTCTGGGCATTGCGCTGGCGGTCTACCTGACGGCAGGCATCTCCGGCGCTCATCTTAACCCGGCAGTGACCATCGCATTATGGCTGTTCGCCCGCTTTGATGCGAAAAAAGTGACGCCTTATATTCTGGCGCAGATGGCCGGCGCATTTTGCGGCGCCGCGCTCACCTATCTGCTGTATCACAATCTGTTCGCCGATTATGAACAAGCCCACCAGATGGTACGCGGCAGCCAGGACAGCCTGTATCTGGCCAGCATCTTTTCGACCTATCCGGCGGCAAGCATCAGCGTTTGGCTCGCCGCACTGGTGGAGATCGTCATTACTTCGATGCTGATTGGCCTGATTATGGCATTGACCGACGATGGCAACGGCGTGCCTAAAGGGCCACTTGCACCGCTGCTGATCGGTCTGCTGGTGGCAGTCATCGGCGCGGCAACCGGGCCGCTAACCGGGTTTGCTATGAACCCGGCCCGTGATTTCGGGCCAAAACTGTTTACGTTTCTCAACGGCTGGGGGTCAGTTGCTATGACCGGAGGCAGAGATATTCCCTACTTCATCGTGCCGCTAATTGCGCCGGTCATCGGCGGAATCTTAGGTGCGGCGATCTACCGCTACGGTATCGGGCGTCATCTTCCCACCGCAAAAGCCGTCGACGCCACGGTGAATCAACCGGCGCCTTAACTGACCTGACATCTACACTCCGCCGGCGCAGTAGTCGCGCGGCGGAGTATTTTCACCCTCTCCTGCCCGTTTAATGGTTCGTCTCCCCTGGCAAACTCGAGCAATACCGCGAAGAGTGACCGATCTGTCCGGAGGACATTCGATAGCTCAAACACGGTACCCGGCGTCACGCCACCGCTCTCCAGGCACACAGCAAAAAAAAGCCACCCGCAGGTGGCTTAGCTGAAAAGCTTGAAGGTTAGCGGCGGGTGCTTTTCGCGCGCGTTCTCGCCGTTTTTTTCTCATCTGCCAGCGCCTGAACCGGCTCGGCATTTTGCTCCGTCTCCTCATGGGCAGGCTGAACCTCAGCCGGTTCAGCTTTCTCCACCGGCGGTTGCGACGATGCAACGCTCAGAGCATCCTCAATATCAAAGCAGGACGCAGGTTCGGTGACAGACTCAAGATTGACCACCGGTATCGCCGAGTCAGGGTGCGATGTCGCGGCCGGAATGATGTCTGCGGCGGATAACGCAGGTTCTGGCGCTGCGCCGCACGTTTGCGGTGAAGCAATCAAATGCTCAATTCCGCTGGCGGTGCGCGCAATCACTTTCCAGGCGTAGACCTGTCCAATCCGGCCCGCGGCGGCAACTCCGGCCGACACGGCCGCGTTCATGGCGCCAACCTCACCCGTTAACTTTACGGTCACCAGCCCGCCGCCCTTAGTCAGCTCGTATCCGACCAGTTCGACATTCGCCGATTTTATTGCGGCATCGGCGGCCTCTACCGCCACCGTTAAGCCGACGGTTTCAATTAAGCCTAAGCTCTGCCCGGACATAACTCTCTCTCCTGTTATTTTTCATGCAAGGGGGTACACACGGGCGCGGACTGCTGACCGGCGGCATCATCACGCAGCCGCTGCGCCTTATCAGTACGCTCCCAGGGGAAGATTTCCCGACCGAAATGGCCATAGCAGGCCGTCTGGCGATAGCGAGGTGCCAGCAAATCAAGCTGGCGGATAATGCCATATACGCTGAGGTCAAAATGACGCTCGACCAGCTGTGCCAGCAGGTTCGCCGTCAGGCGGGAAGTCCCAAACGTATTGATCGTGACCGAAACCGGTCGGGAAAGGCCAATAGCCCAGGCCAACTGGACTTCACAGCGTGTTGCCAGCCCCGCAGCTACGATATTTTTCGCCACGTAGCGCGCGGCATAGGCCGCCGAGCGATCAACCTTCGAAGGATCTTTCCCGGAAAATGCCCCGCCGCCGTGGCGCGCTGCGCCGCCGTAGGTATCCACAATGATTTTGCGCCCGGTCAGGCCGCAGTCTGCAGCAGGCCCGCCGTTGATAAACTGCCCGGCGGGATTAATCAGAAGCCGCGTGGCCGGTGTCAGCCAGCGCGCGGGGATAACGGGTTTCACTATTTCTTCCATCACCGCTTCACGCAGCGTCGCCAGCGGAATATCGGCGCGATGCTGAGTGGAAACGACGATCGTATCCGCATGCTGTATTCGTCCGTCACCATAACGCAACGTGACCTGACTTTTCGCATCCGGTAATAATCCCGCCAGTTGGCCCGTTTTACGTAACTGTGCCTGGCGTGCCATCAGCCGGTGTGCATACAGAATGGGCGCGGGCATCAGCTGCGGGGTTTCATCACACGCATAGCCGAAAGTTATTCCCTGATCGCCGGCCCCGAGCGATGCCGGATCGCGGGCACGAATTCCGTTAGCAATATCATCTGATTGCCTGCCGAGCATGCTGATAACCGCACAGGTTGAGGCATCAAAGCCTTTCGACGAGTGGTCGTAGCCCACCGACTTCACGGTAGCCCGGACAATCTGTTCGATGTCGATACGGGCATCCGACGAGATTTCCCCGGCCAGAATCACCGCCCCGGTTTTCACCAGGCACTCACAGGCTACTTTAGCCCAGGGGTCTTTGAGTAAACAGGCATCAAGAATGGCGTCAGAAATCTGGTCCGCCATCTTGTCCGGGTGCCCTTCGGCAACCGATTCAGAGGTAAAAAGATATTCATCCACGGCAGGGCCACTGTTTAAAGAATCGTGTCCCATCTTAGCGGTGAGCCGAACGTCGACGAGTAAACTATCTTGCCGGGATGGCGGACTTTCTTGCGCTTACGCTACGGCCTGCGCAAAAAAGCCCGGGTGAATATCAGCCTGCCTCGGGAGAGGCGGTACGGCGATAATCCGATGGGGCAATACCGGTCTCTTTCTTGAAGATCCGACAAAAATAGTTCGCATCCTGCCAGGAGAGCTCCAGAGCAATGGTATTCACTTTTAACTCGCTGAATTGCAGCAGGGATTTGGCAATATTGATTTTGCGGCTGGTGATATAGCTTGAGAACCCACTGCCGGTACTCTTTTTAAACGCCCGGCTCAAGTAACATGGGCTGACAAATGATTCTGCGGCGATATCGTCCAGCGTCACGTTGTTCAGCATGTTTTTTTCAATGTGGAAGCGTGCTCTGGCGACAAAATCCATGCTGCCGCTGGCGCTTTTAAATAACAGCTCAAATATGTCATGGCTGAGGTTTAATAAGCCGACCATTGTCTGCCAGTAGCGGCTGGCGGACAGCCCGTGCTGATGAATGCTCTGAATCATTTCGGTAAGGCTCTGGCGACACGGGGCATATTTATCCCCCATGCCGGCCAGATGCTGCACAAGCAGTTCGAGCACGTCAGTCAGCGTGTCCGCACCACCGTTATCAGGGGTCTGCTCCGCGTAGGCCGCGTCAAGAACGCCGAAAAGAAACGTGTGCCAGCCGGGATAATCACAGCTGCTTATCAGGCCGTTTATCGTCTGTCGTTGCTCCCGGGTCGCGACAGCCCCCTGCTCATCCACCAGCAGCGTTTTGCGTATCGTATCGCTGAGAATGCTCTGTTTGACCGGCTTTAACAGATAGTCATCCACCTTCAGGCTCAGCATATGACGCACGATGTCGAAGTCATCATTTGCCGTCGTGACGATCACTTTAGTTTGCGTGTTTTTCTGCTTGAGATACTCAATAACCTGGTTGCCGTTGGGTAACGGAATGTTGATATCCACCAGCATCATATCGATTTGATTCAGCTCATCGATAAGCTGGATGGCCTTCTTCCCCGTGGACGCCTCATGAATCACGGAATTCTCTACGCAGCGAGAGACAATACGCTTGAGCGACTCTGACTCAATGTATTCATCCTCGACAATCACAATGTTATACATTCTCACACTCCAGGCTCAGCAGGCACCATCGGGAACCGTAGTTTTACCGTGGTGCCGAGCATCGGCTTATGGGGGCTGGTGATTTGCAGACCATAGTTTTCACCAAATAACAGTTGAAGGCGGTTGTTAATATTATTAATACCGATCCCGCCTTTCTGTCGATTTTGATTGCCAGAGAGAATATCTTCAATATCCTCTGGTGAAATACCATCCCCGTTATCGGTGATATCGATAATCACATCTTTACCATCGTCGGTTGCACGTAAATTTATGTGGCTTTTAGTTTCACGCGGTTCGACGACATAATTAAAAAAGTTTTCCACCAGCGGCTGAAGAATTAAAAACGGGCAAACTGTTTCATTATATTTCTCTGGAATGTCGCAGACATAGTCAAAGCGCTCATTCATTCTTACTTTCTGAATGGCCATGTAACAATTAACATAATTCATCTCCCGGCCAAGGGTAATCAGACCGTTGTTATTTTTACGCAGCAAATAGCGCATCATATCTGAGAAATCATGGACCATCGTTTCCGTCCGGCTGGCATCTTCGAGAAACGCCAGACGACCGATCGTATTCAGCACGTTAAACAAAAAATGGGGGTTAATCTGGTAGGAAAGCGCCTTGAATTCAGCGTCGTGTAACGACCGTTCGATCTCCACGCGTTTGCGCAGCTCGCTGGTCAGCTCCTGCTCTTTTTGTCGCAGCTCGCGCTGGATATTGTTGGCATGGGCCTGTTCGACCAGATAGGACGCAACATGCAGCAGCGTATAGGCCGTGGATTCGAAGCGTTCGTAGGGCATGCGCGGTGTGTTTTCATGCAGATTAATTAGCCAGGGATTCTCCTGCCACAGATGATTGTTATTCAGGATGTAGGGGATGGTTTGCTCTTTCTCCGCTTCGACCTTAACCTGCCCTGATATAAATGCGCCGAGATAATGATTATTAATCATTATTGGCACGGCAAATTCGACAAAACCGCAGTAACAGCGGTAAACCACCGGTTCTCCGGCGAGCATTGCCGCCCTTCCGCCGGCGCTATCGCTATCGTAGCAGTGGCGGGCCAGCGTGGCATTCATTCTTGATCGAGCGCAAAAATCAGAGAAACCGCTCGCGCGGGTCACCGGAATGCCTTCTTGATCGACCACCACAAGGGCAATCATCATCGATTGACTGAAATTGTCCTGCAGCGTTTGCAACCGGTCAACATCAAGAAATTCGTGTAGTTTGTATTTATTTTTCATGATATCCACCAGGTCAGCTTAAATGCAGCCAGACCATACCGTATTTACCGCTAAAAAATAATGAAACCGCTCACAAACAAAAAATGAATAACAAGAAAAAATGTTAACCTAATGTTCTATTTATTCGCATTAATTAACATTTTGCATCGAGAGAAATGAGAATCTTCGCATGATATTCCTGCTGAAGACATTAAATATATACACAGGATATTTTCTCAGGCAGGCCTGATTAATTTAAAATAATAGATCTGAACATCGCGCATATTTCTGAAAAATGCAGTTATGTACAAAAAAATCCACGCGCTGGCGTGGATTTTTCTTTTATCGTCTTTCCCGGTGCCGGGCTAAACGTCGAGGTGGATTACGCCTCTTTCTCCGCACGGGTGCGTAACACTTCCCCCACCACCGGTACCGCAGAGAACGCATTGGGCCAGCCGGTATAAAACGCCAGATGGGTAATGATCTCTGAGATTTCTGCGGGCAAAACACCGTTATCCAGCGCGATCCCCACATACAGCCCAAGCTCCGCGGGTTGGTTTCTGGCAATCAGGATAGCAACCGTTACGATGCTTCGGTCACGCGCCGAGAGTTCGCTGCGCCCCCAGAGATCATCGGCAATGACGTCACTCGCAAAGCGGGCCAGAGCAGGAGAAACGGACTGAATATCGGCAACTGACAAACTCGATGGATTCATTTTCGACATACTTTTACCTTATTTTCAGCAACGGATGCGATATCAACCGGAAGGGAACATGGCTAACGTACCACGGTCTTCTCGGGCGAAATCATCCTTTGGGATAAGCGGTTTTTCATCGGCATCTTGAGACGATCAATCAGACGCGTGAAATGACACGATTTGCCATTAGCGACTCCAGACCTGCTGGCGGTCTTTATGCTGGGGGGTATTTTGCGCCATGATCCCCGAGAGAAAGTGCGGTTGGTAGCAGGCTTCCAGATAGCGAATGTCATCTTCACTGAGCGATAGATCGACCGCCTTCAGCGCGTCGTCAATATGCTGTTTTTTAGTCACCCCGGTGACCGGCGCGGTCACTTTTGTTAACAGCCAG
This sequence comes from Klebsiella sp. I138, assembly GCF_051131765.1. Lineage (NCBI taxonomy): Bacteria > Pseudomonadati > Pseudomonadota > Gammaproteobacteria > Enterobacterales > Enterobacteriaceae > Klebsiella > Klebsiella sp. I138. The sequence continues at coordinate 839,498 of NZ_CP180447.1, read as the reverse complement.
GCGAGCGAAATTTCAGTCATTGACACCCGATAGCGGTCAGCCAGTTCGGCCACCCGGTTGATGATTATCTGGTCCTGTTCCGCCGTTTTGTCGTATTTCATTTTTGCGTAGCGATCTTCACTGGCGCGTCGGGTGGTATTCTCCGCGATACGCGATAACCGACCGCTGGCCAGCGCGCTGTAAGGCGTCATTGCGATATTATCTTCAGCGCACAGCCCAAACAGCTCCCGTTCATCTTCGCGCATGATCAAATTGTAATGACTCTGAACGGAAACAAACGGCGTCAAGCCTTCGCGTTCGGCGAGCGCATTCGCTTTTGCCAGCTGCCAGGCAAAACAGTTTGAAATACCAATCGCCCGGACTTTTCCCTCCTGCACCGCGCGATGCAGCGCCTCAAGGACCTCGATGACCGGCGTGTTGTAATCCCAGATGTGGTAGATATAAAGGTCGATATAATCCATGCCCAGATTTTGCAAACTCTGTTCAAGCGAGCAGGCAATCGCCTGCTTTCCGCTGACGCCCTCGGCAATCTCCTGGGCCGTACGCGGCAGAAACTTGGTTGCCACGACCACCTGATCACGCTTTGCCATATCGCGCAGCGCCCTGCCGACAAAGCGCTCGCTGGAGCCATTCTGATAGGCGATTGCGGTATCGAAGAAATTGATTCCGCGCTCCAGACCATCGCGAATAATCTCGCGACTTTCCGCTTCGTTTAACGTCCAGCTGTGTTGGCCCGTCGCGGGATCGCCAAACCCCATGCAGCCCATACAAATTCGGGAGACCATCAAGTCACTTTTACCCAACGGAACATAGTGCATCGTTTTTTCTCCTGATAAGGGTATCAGCAAAGCAGGATTTCGACCGTTGCCGCCGCGGCCCGTGCGCCCACCATTGCCGACAAATAACGACTTTGCGCATATTTCCGCCGATAGGCGGCGTCAATTTTTTGCATCATGCCAGCGTCGGTTTCCGGGGAAAACGTCACCTCAAACACCTGGCCGGCCGCAAAGACCCTGCCGGCTCGCTGGCTGAGTGCCGCCTGATACCAGCGGGATGCCACGCCGCTATAGGCCCGGACAAACAGCCGGTTTTCAACCGCCACCGCCCAAATCCACGTCGGCGTACCGGTCGTCTGCCTGTCCGGATGATAAGGCGCTATTTTCAGATCGTCCGCGACATCAATATTCGACAGTACATCGTGATTCCAGCTCATACTTATTCCTCCTCTGCGTCACCTGTTCGATAATATTTAGCCCTCCTGCAACTGCGGCAAATTGTCAGCAATCAGCCGGGGAGAAAACGGTCGAATCTCATAGTGAGCAAGGTCTGGATAATAAACATCCTCGCTAAGAATAGTCATCAGTTCATCCCGGCTTTGCGTACGAGCAATAATGACGCCCGAGCGTTCACCGTCGGTATAAGGGCCGATAAGAACAAACTGGCCCATAGAAAAGTACTTTTTGAACCATTCAACGTGCTGCGGGAAAAGCGACGCGTGTTGTTCAGCGCTCATCTCGCCATTGACCGTAATATCAATCATAAACATCGGGCAACCTCGTGCTTATTTAGCCTGTTTGCTGTCAGGTGATAACGTTTGCAAAAGCGCAATCAGTCGTGCGGCGTGCTCTTTCGCCAGCACCTTCTGTTGTGCAATTTTGTCTTCATCACGATTTGCGTAGCTAATTCCGCAGGTGTACACCGGCTTTTGCAGATCCAACTGACACAGCGCCGCCGTCGTCGTAAACGGCAGAAGATAATCCTCAACGCTGTGGCCAAAGAAACCATCAGACGAATAAACCGCCTGCGGTGCGCCGGTAGTAAAGGAGAGCACCAGCTTTTTGCCACCGAGCTTTGCCGTAGAGCCATGTGCGAATCCGTGGACAAAAACTTCATCCAGCCAGAGCTTCATTTTCCCCGGAATGGAGTACCAGGAAAAAGGAAACTGCCAGACAATGACGTCAGCTTTCAGCAGCGCTTCCTGTTCTGCGGCAACATCAATATTATTATCAGGATAGAGCGCATCCAGACGGCGAATATTCACCGCCGGGAGCGCCCGGGCAACCTCCTGCAGAATCAGCGAATTGCCGACAGAAGCCTCAAGATTCGGGTGCCCTGAAATAATCAGTACGTTTTCCATTTTCGGTTCTTTTACAGTGTGTTGTATGACAGAGGTTCAGTATAAGCAGGTTATATTCTGTTTTTTAGGGTACTAATAGCTTAAGGACTTTTAGCTAATAGCTAATAATCGACTCTCCCATTGCTTCAGGATGACGTGATGAACAACGTGATATACAACCAGATACGCATCTTTCAGAGCATCGCTCGCGAAGGCAGCATCTCGGCTGCCGCAAGGAAGCTGGAGATCACCCCGCCATCGGTCAGTAAAGCGCTCAAACTGCTGGAGCAGCATATCGGTCACCCGCTGTTTGTCCGTACCACGCGACGTATCGAACTGACGGACGCCGGTCAACAGCTGTTAGCGCAGACCACCCCGGCGGTCGACTCGCTGGAAAAAGCACTTGAGAGCATTCGGGATCAAAACCAGGAACCGTCCGGGCTAATCAGAATCACCCTCTCCCGTTTCGCCTACCTGCTGATACTCAAGCCAACAATGGCGGAGTTTTGCCAACGTTACCCCGGAATTCAGCTCGAGATTTCCGTTTACGACGGGACCGTGAACATCGTTGATGCGCGTTTTGATTTGGGTATCCGCTTCGGAGATATTCTTGAGGGTGGCGTGGTTGCACGCCAGTTGATGAAGCCGTTTCGCGAAGGACTCTATGCGAGCGAGAGATATCTTAACGCCTTTGGCACGCCCGACACTCCCGCCGACCTCCACCAGCATAGGCTGATCGGTTATCGATTTATCACTAACAACCGTATTCTCCCGCTGATCCTGAATGATAACGGGGAGCAATTAACCGTTGATATGCCGGGCCAGCTCATCAGTAATGATATTGACGTCATGGCCGACGGAATACGTCACGGGCTGGGTATCGGCAGGCTGTTTGAACCCATTTATCGGTTACAGCCGGATAAAGCACAGTTCATCCCGGTCATGGAGGCGTACTGGAAAACGTATCCCCCGGTCTATCTCTATTACCCAAAAAGCGCGGGTAAAATCCGCAGAGTGAAGGCGCTGATCGATTTTCTCCTCGACTCCGCCTCCCACCTGGAAAACTAAGCGCGCCGGGTTTTCCACCGCTGAAGGCACGCCCCTGTTTCCCCGTGCTCCCTGCGCAGGTGGCCTTTTATCCTGCCGCATTTGGCTGTGACTCCACCACCCGCTTGTTGACTTATTTTGCTAAAGGTTTACTTTTCAGGACATGAAGAAAATACTGATTATAGTGCCCGATGGCGGTATGTTATTTGAGTCCGCCGGTATTGCCGACATTCTGATGCAGGCAAACCGCCTGCGCGCCGATGATGCTGAATCACCGCGTTATCGCGTCGCCGTCGCCACCACCCAGCCCCATCAGGTGATCCACGGTCAGTCCGGGCTGAACCTGCTCGCCGACCATCGGCTCCACGAAGTGGATCCGCGAGAGCCCCTCGATACCATTATCATCACCGGTAAAGGACAAAACGAGCAGGAAGGCATTGCCGTCGTCGACTGGCTGCGTCTCGCCGCGCCCCATGCGCGGCGGGTAGCTTCCGTTTGCGGGGGCGCGCTCCTGCTGGCGCAAAGCGGTCTGCTAAATGGCAGACGGGCAACTACCCACTGGAAGCTGCTGGAGTCGATGCAGTCGGCCTTTCCCGAAATCCGCGTCGAAGGCGGGCCGCTGTACATCCAGGACGGTTCGGTCTGGACATCCGGCGGCGTCAGTTCCGGTTTCGACCTGACGCTGGCACTGGTGGAAGAAGATTACGGCTTTAGCCTCGCCCGCGATATTGCCCAGGATATGGTGATGTATCTTCGTCGCCCCGGTGGCCAGCTGCAGTTTAGCCGCTACAACCTCCAGCCAATCAACAGCCCGGGGCCGATAGGCGATCTGCTGAAGTGGATTCTCGGCCATATCACCGCCGACCTCTGCGTGGAGACCCTGGCAGAAAAAGTCGCCATGAGCCCACGGAATTTCACCCGCGTGTTTACCCGAGAAACCGGGGTCTCCCCGGCGCGCTACGTCGCCGAAGCGCGTCTTGCCGCCGCCAGAGAGCGGCTTGAACAGACCCACGACACGCTGGAAAGCGTTGCCGAACAAACGGGTTTTGGCAGCGCCATCAACCTGCGGCGCATCTTTGAAAAGCAGCTGCACCTGACGCCGGGGGAATATCGTCAGCGTTTTCACTGCCGTAAAATGGCGTAAAGTGATCGTTATTTGTCATTTACGCCAAAATGCCGGAAGCCTACAGTACAGCCAGAGACAACAAATAAGGAGTTGATCATGGTTAAGGTCGGTATTAATGGTTTCGGCAGGATCGGACGCAACGTCCTGCGCGCAGCGCTGGGAAATCCGGACATTCAGATTGTCGCCATCAACGATCTGACGGACAGCAAAACGCTGGCCCATCTGTTGAAATATGACTCGCTGTTGGGCACTCTGCCGGTGGCCGTGGAAGCCGCCGACGGGGAGCTTAGCGTCGATGGTCAACCTGTCATCGTCTACAGCGAACGCGACCCGGCAAATATTCCCTGGCGCGACGCAGAGGTGGATATCGTCATCGAAGCCACCGGTTTCTTCACCGATCGTGAAAAAGCGGCGGTGCACATTCACCGTGGTGGGGCAAAACGGGTGATCATCTCGGCACCCGGCAAGAATGATGATTTAACTATCGTGATGGGCGTCAACCACCAGCGCTACGATCCGCAGCAGCATGCGGTCGTCAGCAACGGCAGCTGTACCACCAACGGCCTCGCCCCGGCCGCTCAGGTCCTGCACCAGCACTTTGGTATCAGGCACGGTCTGATGAACACGACCCACGCATACACCAACAGCCAGGCTCTTCACGACCAGCCGGAGAAAGACCTGCGCGGCGCCCGAGCGGCTGCGCTGTCCATTGTTCCCTACTCCAGCGGCGCAGCCAAAGCGCTAGGCAAAGTTATCCCGGAACTTGACGGTCGTTTAACCGGCTATTCGCTGCGCGTCCCGGTACCGGTGGTGTCCATCGTTGACCTCACCGTCACTCTTGAGCGCAACGTTACGGTGGAAGAGGTCAACGAGGCGTTCCGACAGGCCGCCGCGGCTGGCCCGCTGCAGGGGATCCTCGGCTATAGCGATGAACCGCTGGTCTCCAGCGATTATCAAGGCGACCCACGCTCTTCCATCATTGATGGCCTGTCAACGCTGGTCATTGGCGGCAACATGGTGAAGATCCTCGCGTGGTATGACAACGAATGGGGTTTCTCCAACCGTCTGGTTGACCTGGCGCTGTATATCGCCCGTCGCGAGCAGTAGCAACACGGCAGCGGCTTCCCGGCAAGCGTGGGGCGCCGCTGCCCATGGCATCTGAGAATATGCCGCCAGAGTCGCCAGCGGGCGGAAAATTCGCTATTATCCGCCCCCGTCCTTTTTAAGCGCCCGCTCATGTCTACCATCGTCGATACTTTTATTGCGCCTCCCTGTCGCGACCCCATTGAAATCCTGTATCAGGATGAGCACCTGCTGCTGATCAACAAGCCCGGTGGCCTGCTTAGTCTGTCGGGAAAAAACCCGCAGAATCTCGATTCGGTACATCATCGGCTGGTACAGCAATTCCCCGGCTGTACGCTCGTTCACCGTCTTGATTTTGGCACGTCGGGATTGATGGTGGTGGCGAGAAATAAGGCAATTAATGCCGCGCTGTGCCATCAGTTCAGCGCGCGTTCGGTGAGTAAGGTTTACAGTGCGCTGTTGTGCGGGCACCTCAGTGATGATGAAGGTGTGATTGATGCCCCTATTGCAAAAGATCCGGCGCGCTTCCCGCGGATGACGATATGCGCCATCGACGGCAAACCCGCCCGCTCCCGCTATCGGGTAACCGAACGTCTGTCCCACGAGAGCGCAGCGGGCATCTTGTTGCCCCTGAGCCGGGTACAGCTGTTCCCGGAAACCGGGCGCACCCACCAGCTACGTATCCACTGCCAGCTGCTGGGGCACCCTATTTTGGGCTGCGATCTCTACGATGGTCTGACGTGGCCAGGCAGTGAACAGACGCCACGGCTGATGCTGCACGCCAGTGAATTGCATTTTGTTCATCCCGTCAGCGGCGAACCCATCGCTGCGCGAAATGACAGTCCATTCTGAATCTACCGGCATATAACGGATGTCACCCCGCCAACAATAAGCTTCATAATTAATTAGCAGGCAATTAAAAATGAATCATATTGCTGACAGCGGTCGTTAACCGACGGCAGCCGCCAGAGATGGGCGTTCGCTCAGGCGACAATTACATGAAAATTCAAGTAATTACTCACATTAACATCCGCCACCAGCGCGTTTAACTCACTAAAAACTCGCTTTCATCACGTTAAAGGCCGCCACTCACCGATGGAAAACAGGGGTTTTCTCACGCGTTTTATGAGTATCGTAACGCCCTTCTCCGCCACCAGATCACCCGGCATTATGTGTATTATCCCCAGGCGATCTGGCTCTCATTATGATTCTAAAATGTCGATCAACTAACAATTATGTATCATTTTTTAAACAATAAATTGACGTTTGGCCTGTCTGTTTCCTATACGTTTAGCCGACCTGTTGACCGATACTAATAATCACAATGTGGAGCTTTTGATGAACAATAGTCCTTCAATGGAACAGACCCGCTCCGAGGTACTGGTCCCGCCTTCCTCTGCGGCGAGACCTTTGGATGCACGTCAGCAATCCGTCATCAATAAACTATTTCGTCGATTAATCGTTTTTCTCTTTATTTTGTTCGTCTTTTCTTACCTCGACCGTATCAACATCGGCTTTGCCGGCCTGACCATGGGCAAGGATCTGGGGCTCACCAGCACCATGTTCGGCCTGGCCACCACCTTGTTTTACGTGATGTACGTAATTTGCGGTATTCCCAGCAACATCATGCTCAGCATCGTCGGCGCGCGCCGCTGGATCGCTATTTTGATGGTGGTGTGGGGGATTGCCTCCACCGCCACGATGTTTGCCACTGGCCCGAACAGCCTTTACGTACTGAGAATGCTGGTGGGGATTGCCGAAGCTGGCTTTCTGCCGGGCCTGTTGCTGTACTTAACTTTCTGGTTCCCGGCGCAGTACCGCGCCCGCGCTAATGCCCTGTTTATGATTGCGATGCCCGTCACCATGGCGCTCGGCTCGCTGGCCTCCGGGTATATTCTCAATCTCGATGGCGTGCTGAATCTGAAAGGCTGGCAGTGGCTGTTTTTACTCGAAGGGTTCCCGTCGGTGCTGCTGGGGCTGGTGGTATGGTTCTGGCTCGACGACAGCCCGGATAAGGCCAAATGGCTGACCGCCGATGATAAAGCCTGTTTAAAAGAGATGCTGGAGGCCGATCGCAAGGCGGCACAACAGTCGCAGCTCAGCGAACCCCGCCTGCCGCTGTCACAGCGCAGCATGCTGCGTGAGCTGTTTACGCCGGTCATCATGCTCTATACGCTGGCCTATTTTTGCCTGACCAATACGCTGAGCGCCCTCAGCGTCTGGACGCCGCTGATTCTGCGCAGTTTCAACGAACAGAGCAGTAACATCACCATCGGTATTCTGAGTGCGATTCCTCAGGTCTGTACTATCGTCGCAATGATCTGGTGGAGCAAACGTTCTGACCGCCTGAAGGAGCGCAAACTGCATACGCTGCTGCCGTATCTGTTCGCGGCGGCAGGCTGGATGCTCACCGCGTCAAGCAGCACCCCGCTGCTGCAATACACCGGTATCGTGATGGCTTCCGCCGGCGCCTTTGCCGCCATGGTGATTTTCTGGACCACCCCTGACCAGTCAATTTCCCTGCGCGCGCGGGCGCTGGGAATTGCGGTGATCAACGCGACCGGCATGACCGGCGCGGCGCTGGGGCCGCTGTTGATGGGCTGGTTGAAAGACGTCACGGGGAATTTCAACGCCGGGATCTTTATGGTTGCCGGGTTCCTCGTGCTGGGGGCGGTGGTCATCGCCTCGATTCCGATGAAAACGACGGTTAAACAGAGCACCCTGTAAACCACGGTGGCCCGACCAAAATGCATCGGGGGCGGCAACCTGCCACCCCCGATCCTTCTCTGTACGGGTCTGCGTATTAGCGGGTCGGTCAAAAGCGCCCTACACGCAGAGCACTTTTATCGCCAGCCCGCCCCGGGATGTTTCTCGGTATTTATCATTCATATCCTTGCCGGTTTCATACATCGTTTCGATAACCTTATCCAGCGAAACATGCGGCTCGGAGGTCCGGCGCAGCGCCATGCGAGCGGCATTGACGGCCTTAACCGCATTAATGGCATTACGCTCAATACAGGGGATTTGCACCTGGCCGGCAACCGGGTCACAAGTGAGTCCCAGGTTATGCTCCATGGCGATTTCCGCCGCAATGCAAACCTGTACCGGACTGCCGCCAAGCAGCTCGGTCAACCCCGCCGCCGCCATCGAACAGGCGACGCCGATTTCCCCCTGACAGCCAACTTCGGCCCCGGATATTGACGCATTCATTTTATACAGCGCGCCAATGGCCCCCGCCGCCAGCAGATAGCGCGCCAGCGAATTGGCGTTAACCGGACGGCGGAATTTATCGTAATAGGCCAGCACGGCAGGAATAATACCGCAGGCGCCGTTGGTGGGGGCGGTCACCACCCGCCCGCCCGCCGCATTCTCTTCGCTGACCGCGAGGGCGAACATATTGATCCAGTCAATCACGTTCATCGGGTCACTGGAGAGGCTGTCGCTGGAGACCAGCATCCGCCTTAATGCCGCCGCGCGCCGGGGCACATTCAGCGGACCGGGCAGCACCCCTTCGGTATTCATCCCACGTTCGATGCCGTCGCACATCACCTCGTGGATGCGCATAAAACCGGCGTCTATTTCTGCCTTACTGCGCAGCGCCAGCTCGTTTTGCATCATCAGTCCGGAGACCGAAAGCCCGTTGCGCTCACAGAGATGAAGCAGTTCGCTGGCGGAGTGGAAATCATACGGCACCGGGGCCTGCGCAACCTGCCCCTGTTCGCAGACGCCTTCTTCGACAATAAAACCGCCGCCAACGGAGTAATAGGTCTGGCTTGCCCACGGGCTTGTTCCATTCCACGCGGTGATCCTCATCCCATTTTCGTGGTACGGGAGAGTTTCGGCATGGAACACAATGTCGTCCGCAATCTGAAAGTCCATGGTCTGCACGCCGTTGGCGACCGGCAGGCGCCCGCTGCGCGTCACCTGCTCGATAAACGCCGGAATGGCGTCAATATCGACATTCTGTGGTCTGTTTCCCGCCAGCCCCATAATAATGGCGACATCGGTCGCATGGCCTTTGCCGGTCAACGACAGCGAACCAAAAAGATCGACCCCGATACGGGTGATATGGGCGATGTCTCCCATACCCACCAGCTGGTCGATAAAACGTTTTCCGGCATTCATCGGCCCTACGGTATGCGAGCTCGAAGGACCAATGCCAGGTTTAAAAATATCGAATGCGCTAATCATATCCACATCCTCGGATTGCCGTTTCGTGGAGAGCAGGTATCACACTCATTTCGCGACGGGCAAGGCTACCCTCAGCCGTCGCCGTTGCCTTAAACGTCGCGTATTGCGATGGCTTCAATTTCCAGCTTCACATCCTTCGGCAGGCGCGCGACCTGCACGCAGCTGCGCGCCGGGTAGGTGGCCTGATGTTCATCGAAGAACTGCTGATAGACCTGATTGATGGTGGCAAAGTCATTTAGATCGGTAATGAAAACGGTGGTCTTGACGATGCTCCCCACCTCAAGCCCAGCCGCTACCACAATCGCCTTAACGTTTTCCAGGCTTTGACGCGCCTGGTCGGCCACGTTGTCGGCAACCGTTCCGGTCTCAGGGCAGACCGGAATCTGCCCCGAAGTCAGAACCTGATGGCCAAGGTCAACGCCCTGGACATAGGGGCCGATGGCTCCCGGCGCACGTGGGGTCTCTATAATCTTTCTCATCGTTCCTCCGGCGCTACAGCGCCTGGGTAAAGGTGCGTGAAATGACGTCCTGCTGCTGCTCACGGGTCAGCGCATTAAAGCGCACGGCATAGCCAGAGACGCGAATCGTCAGGTTCGGATAGTTTTCCGGGTGCTCGATGGCATCCAGCAGCATGTCCCGGTTCATCACGTTGACGTTCAGATGCTGTCCGCCTTCAACGTGCGCTTCATGATGGAAGTAGCCATCCAGCAGCCCCACCAGGTTGGTTTTGCGTGTCGTCTCCTCTTTGCCAAGCGCGGCGGGGACAATAGAGAAGGTGTAGGAAATACCGTCTTTGGCATAGGTGAACGGCAGCTTAGCGACGGAGGTTAATGATGCCACCGCTCCTTTGCGGTCGCGACCATGCATCGGGTTAGCCCCTGGGGCGAACGGTGTGCCGGCCCGGCGGCCGTCCGGGGTATTGCCGGTTTTCTGGCCATACACCACGTTGGAGGTGATAGTCAGAATCGACTGGGTCGGTACCGCGTTGCGGTAGGTCGGCAGCACCTTAATTTTCTTCATAAAACGCTCGACCAGGTCGCAGGCAATACTGTCGACCCGCTGATCGTTATTGCCATACTGCGGATAGTCGCCTTCGATAACAAAATCCACCGCCAGCCCGTTATGATCGCGAACCGGCTTCACCTTCGCGTACTTGATGGCCGACAACGAATCCGTCGCCACCGACAGCCCGGCGATTCCGCAGGCCATGGTGCGATACACGTCGCGGTCGTGCAGCGCCATCAGCGACGCTTCGTAGCTGTACTTGTCGTGCATATAGTGGATGATGTTCAGGGCGCTGATGTACTGCACAGCCAGCCAGTCCATAAAGTGATCGAGGCTCTCCATCACCGTGTCGAAATCGAGCACATCATCCATCAACGGCGCCGTTTTCGGTCCAACCTGGATCTTCAGCTTCTCATCCACACCGCCGTTGATTGCGTAGAGCAGGATTTTGGCCAGGTTAGCGCGTGCGCCGAAGAACTGCATCTGCTTGCCAATGATCATCGGGCTGACACAGCAGGCAATGGCGTAATCGTCGCTGTTAAAATCGACCCGCATCAGATCATCGTTTTCATACTGTAAAGATGAAGTGATGATAGAGACCTGGGCCGCATATTTTTTAAAGGCAATCGGCAGCGCTTCAGACCACAGCACCGTCAGATTGGGCTCCGGGGCTGGCCCCATCGTGTGCAGCGTATGCAGATAGCGGTAGGCGTTTTTCGTCACCAGCGTACGCCCGTCGAGCCCCATTCCGCCGATCACTTCGGTCGCCCAGATAGGGTCGCCGGAGAAGAGCGTGTCGAATTCCGGCGTACGCAGGAAGCGCACCATGCGGATCTTCATAATGAAGTGATCGATCAGCTCCTGGGCCTGCTGCTCCGTTAAGCGTCCGGTGTTGAAGTCGCGCTCAATATAGATATCGAGGAAAGTGGCGGTACGACCCAGCGACATCGCCCCGCCGTTTTGCGATTTAACCGCCGCCAGATAGGCAAAATAGACCCACTGCACTGCTTCCTGAGCATTACGCGCCGGGCGAGAGATATCGCAGCCGTACTTCGCGGCCATCTCCTGCATTTGCAGGAGCGCACGACGGTGCTCCGCCAGCTCTTCGCGCAGACGAATTGTTGCTTCCAGATTCTGCCCGTACTCAAGGTTTGATTGCAGGTCGGCAAACTGTCGCTCGCGTTCACGCACCAGGTAGCGGATACCGTACAGCGCCACGCGGCGATAGTCGCCAATAATACGCCCGCGACCGTAGCCGTCCGGCAGACCGGTCAGCACACCGGATTTGCGACAGCGCAGCATATCCGGAGAGTAGGCATCGAATACGCCCTGATTGTGCGTTTTGCGCAAATCGGTAAACAGATATTCAAAGTGCGGATCCATTTCGCGACCGTAGGCATCAAAAGAACTTTTGATCATGTTGATGCCGCCAAACGGATGCAGGGCGCGCTTCAGCGGTTTATCCGTTTGCAGTCCGACGATCTTTTCCAGTTCTTGTTCGATATAGCCGGCATCATGCGCGGTAATCGAGGTCGCGATATTGCTATCAAAATCGACCGGGGCATGGGTCGCATTTTCAATATGAATACCCGCCATCACTTGTTCCCACAATGCGGTGGTGGCCGGCGTGGCTTCGGCCAGAAATGATTCGTCCCCTTCATATGGCGTATAGTTGTGCTGAATAAAATCGCGGACATTAATTTCTTCTTTCCAGTCCGTACCTTTAAAACCAAGCCAGGCTTCGGCATACAGCATATCGCTGGTATCGATATCTACCTTCATGAAAAATAGTCTCTCTACAGGACAAAAATAAGTTATGCAAATTCCACTTGCGCGTTAATTTTTCCTAAGTGAATCGCATCGAGGGCAATCATTTTTTCTTCATTCGTCGGAATAACCGCGCAAATAACCCGGGTGGAATGAGCGGAAATAATTCTTTCACCGCGTGAATTGGGCAGGCCGTTCATTTCAGGATCCAGGGTCACCCCCAGTACGGCTAAATGGTCAATGACCAGCCGACGAATTAATAACGAATTCTCACCGATGCCGCCGGTAAAAATAATCCCGTCAAGGCGATGGAGCGACGCGGCATGACCGGCTATATGGCGGGCAATACGATGGACAAAGGTTTTAATTGCCAGGCGGGCGCGTTCATGCCCGGCGTGCCAGGCTTTCTCCAGTACCCGCAGGTCGGAAGAAAGACCGGAAATACCTAACAGTCCGGACTCTTTGTTCACCACCCGCTCAAGGTCGCTGAGGGTCTGGTTCGTTTCGCAGGCCACCCACGCCATGGCGCCGAAGTCGACATCCCCGCAGCGGGTCCCCATCATTAACCCTTCCAGCGGCGTCATCCCCATTGACGTGTCCACGCTCAGCCCGTTGCGCACGGCGCAGATAGAGGCACCGTTGCCCAGATGGGCGATAACCAGCCCGGAATCCTCTTCCGGCAGCGCCAGCAGCGTATGCGCCCGCTGTGACACATAGCGATGCGAAGTACCGTGAAAACCGTAGCGCCGCACGCCGAGCTCTTCAAAGTACTTCCACGGCAGCCCGTAGAGATAGGCCTCCGGCGCCAGCGTCTGGTGGAAGCTGGTATCAAACACCGCCACCTGCCGGATGCCCGGGAAAAGCTGCTGTGCGCAGGTAATGCCGCTGAGGTTAGCGTAATTATGCAACGGTGCTAATGGCGATACCCGACGGATATTCTCAATAACGTCATCGGTTATCACGGCGGACTGCGTAAATATATTTCCACCGTGGGCAATGCGGTGACCAATTAAAGCCACGCTATCTATTAACGAACGTTTTTCCAGTTCAAATGCAATTGCCTTTAATGCGCCTTCGTAGCTGCGGTGAGCCAGTTTTACTGGCTCGCCATCATTGACAGATAAAAAGGCATTTTCAGAATTAATCCCGTCGGCAATTCCCGCCATTAAAACATCACAGCTGCTTGCATCAAGGACTGAAAATTTAATTGAAGACGAACCACAGTTAATGACCAGAACTACCGGGAATTCATTCATTTCATTACTCCGCTCATCCTGAGCTTAATTAAAACAGTTTGTAGACGATGTTCAGGATGGTCAGTAAACCCACCACGGTGACGAACACGTTATCCAGACGGCCACGGTATTTAGCCAAAGAAGGCGCTTTACGGATGGCGTACATCGGTAACAGGCACAGCAGTGAGGCAATAATTGGCGCGCCCATCGCTTCAATCAGGTCGAGGATATTGGGGTTGGCGTAAGCCACAACCCAGGTAGACCCCATGATGAAGACCATGCTGATGGTGTTCAGCTTGCGAGTGGAGACTTTCGTTTTATCGCCTTTGTAGCCGAATTTAAGCACCAGGCCGTTCAGCCCTTCCAGCGTACCGAGGTAGTGGCCGAAGAAGGATTTGAAAATGGCCACCAGCGCGATAATCGATGCGCCGTATTCGAGTACCGTCGCGAAGGATGATTTACTGCCGGACATCGATGCAAAATGGTTCGCCAGGTAAGAGAGCACCGGGATGTTCTGTGCTTTAGCATCCGCCATATTTTCCGGCGACAGCGTGAACAGGCAACTGAAGGCGAAGAACATCACCACCGCCACCATCAACATGCTGGCACGGGAGATAATCTGCGAACATTTGCGCTCGGTGAAATCGCGGCCGTAATCTTTTTCATACTCTTCTCGTTTCGAGACCACGAAAGAGGAGACAATCGGCGAGAAGTTAAAGGAGAAGACCATGATGGAGATCCCCAGCCACACTGTTACCAGGATGCCGTCATGACCGGTTAAGGCGATGCTACTGAGATTCACCTGATCGATAACCGCAGAGTTCCAGTAAGGAATCAGCGACAGTGAAATCAGCACCAGGCTGGCGATGAACGGGAAGACCAGGAAGCTCATGACTTTAACCATCAGGTCCTTACCGAACCAGATGACGAATGCCATCAGCAGCAGCAGGAACAACGCCACAAAGCCACGGTTAAGCGCCGGCATTTGCAGCTGATTTTCCCAGAAGGTCATAAAGGTGTTGGTAATAGTGACGCCGTAAATCCACAGCAGCGGGCAAATGGCGAAGAAGTACAGGAGTGTGATCACCACCCCCCCCGTTTTCCCGAAGTGCTCTTCCACCGTCTCGGTGATGTTGCCGGAGGGGTTCGACCCGGACAAGCATAGCCGGGCCAGCGCCCGGTGGCAGTAGAAGGCGATGGGGTAGGCTAAAACCAGCATCAACAGAATTGGGATTAAGCCGCCAAATCCGGCACGAATGGGGAAAAAGAGCACCCCGGCGCCGATGGCAGTACCAAATAATCCCAGGGTCCACGTGGTGTCCGATTTACGCCAGGATGACTCTCTTGTCTCGCTGGATACAATGCTATCAGTAGTACTCATATCCTGTCCTCACCATAAGATTAAGCGTCAACTAAACCAGTAATTTGCGAAACACGGGAAAGATCGATATTGCCTCCAGAAATAATGCTGACGGTTTTCCGGTTCTGGATATAGCTATCGAGCTTCCCGCTTAATAGTGCGGCACAGGCCAATGCCCCGGCGCCTTCGGTAATAACTTTATTTCTCTGGATTAATGCAATCATGCTATTACGAATTTCATCTTCACTCACCAGTACAATATCGTCGACAAGTTCGCGAACAATTTCATAAGTGAGATTCCCCGGGCGCGAAACATCACATCCATCAGCCAGGGTGCCGGTCGTTCGATGATTGGTAATAGCGCCTGCATAATACGAAGCAGCCATCCCGTGAACGTTTTCAGACTGCACGCCAATAATTCTGATTGTCGGGTTAATTGATTTAATCGCCACCGCCACGCCGGCAATAAGACCACCGCCGCCGATTGGTACAATCACATTATCGACATCATAAAGGTCTTCCATTATTTCCAGACCAATGGTGCCCTGCCCGGCAATCACTTTAGGATCGTCATACGGAGGAATAAAAATACGACCTTCCATCTCGACAATTTCACTGACTTTGGCAATGGTGTCATTAAAGTTGTCGCCGTGGAGAATCACTTCCGCCGAATAATCACAGGTTGCGGCAACTTTTGATTTCGGCGCCCCCTTAGGCATCACGACTTTACCATCAATACCGAGCATGGCGCAGGACAGCGACACCCCTTGCGCATGGTTACCGGCAGAACACGCCACCACACCTTTACGCTTTTCTGCCTCGCTTAATGAACTGAGTTTGTTAAACGCGCCGCGAATTTTAAACGAGCCGGTACGCTGCATATTCTCAAATTTGAGGAATATTTCGCCCTTGCAACGCTCACTGAAATAATTAGAGCGCGGCATGCCCGTTTTATAAATTTTTCCTGCCAGTCTTTTTTTTGCTTCGAGGATATCTTCAATGGCAACCGGGAGATCGTATGTAATGTGCATTATAGCCTCTTAACCTGGATATCAAATAATAATCCCATCATGTTTCAAAGCGTATTTTTCCGACAGCATTAATTATCTGTCAGCGATTACGATTTGAATTATTCAGGGTATAGTTAGCCGGTGCCAGCGGCTGGTAATCAGCGCGCGGGCATGAATTTATAACCAAGAATAAATCTGTTTAACTAGTCAATTTCAATTAATTGTCTTTTGCGACAACCGCCAGATGCTGAATATTCTTTTGCTAATTCTACCAATACCGAGGCAGCATTTTTAATACGATAATTTTTTGACCAAATCGCCGCATAACGTGCGACCGGCAGTGCTTCGGTAATCGGGATAGTAATAAACTGGTTGGAGCCAAAAGGCATCGTCATATCGCAGGGAATAACCGTCAGGAAATCAGCATTGAGAACAAGATTATAAATCGTGACGACGGAGTCGGTTTTAACGATGTTTTCACTGTTGATGCCGCTGCGCTGTAGCGTGGTGAGAAGTTCACTGTAGTAACCCATATTGGTTTGTGGCAACACCCACTGTTCGTTTTGCAACGACTCCAGCGTGGTGGTGCCGGTGCATGTTCGGGACTTACTGGCGACCAGTACAAACTCAGATTCGAACAGCGGCTCCACATGCAGATCGTGGAGCTTCATTTCATCACTCAGCGTACCAATCGCGAAGTCGAGACGTCCGTCGCGAATCGCCGGCAGGAACGAAGAGAGCTGCGCTTCGTACATCGATACCTGAGCTTTAGGGAACACCTTCTTGAACTTGTGGATCATGTCAGACATAAAGGTGAAGCCAATCAGCGATGGAAAACCGAACGAGACGTCAACCACCGTGTTGCAGGTCATACTGTGCATTTCATTGACCATATTTTTCATTTCACGGGTTATTGATTCAGACCAGGACAGCAGCACCTGACCAGTATTGGTCAACGTGACGCCGGTATTTTTGCGTACCACTAACTCCGTGCCAAAATACGCTTCAATATCATTAATGATCTTACTCACCGCAGGTTGTGTTAATCCTAATTCTTTTGCTGCCGAGCCGATTGAGCCACTTCTGATAACTTCCTGGAAAACGACCAGGTGCTGTGTTTTTGGCAGAGGAATCGTATTCATATCAACCTGCTTTTAATTATTTTTTCGACGCGGTGAAGTGTACCAAATGGCGATCGAAGGGTTATGTGAGACCCCTCACAAACACCTCTGACAGGTATTTAACCCGTGTTTAAAACGCAACGTTAAACCAGCAATATCAATAGGATACAAATAAATAAGCACAATAAGGCATGATTTTTGTCAAAAAATCATGCGGGGATAACAATATTTTATGGGGATAACAAAGGTTAATTTTTGAGCTATTTCCATAGTGGTCACGTCTGTTATTTCACCATTAGCCGTGCATTTATTCAGCGGTATTGTTATTCAACTGTTGGTGTAAACAATAAAATATAATGACAAATAATACTTTTGTTTGTTTAAAAATCGTAAGGGGTCACACTTTTTTGCCCTGGTTGTTTGTAAAAGTATATTTCATTCATTTTTACGCTAAATAAAACACACAAGGCATTATCATTTTATAAACATTTTTAACTCTGCTTTTTTCACGTTTTGCAGCATGTAATTTCTTGATTAAAATCAAATGTAATTTTTCATACGACAAAAACTTTCACAGACAGCTGTTTGTGCCTGACATCACAATTTATGAAATCAATATTCGGCGCGTCCCTCTTACAGACCAGAAAACGGCAGCAGAATCGTCGTTTTCTGCCCGCCAGCAGAACAAAAAAACGCCTTGCGCGGCAAGACCAGATAAAAACCATGTTTCTGTCCGCTAAGAATTGAACATATTCCAACTATGCAAATGCGAATAACGTATTTGCCCTCCCTGAAGCCGCTCTGTAATTTGTATTTTATTCATGCCGCCATGAAACTCATAAGTTATCAATAAATTCAGAGCGTTACATTTTATCATGATCAGATTAGACAACATCAATAAGACCTACTCCGGCAGTGAGCATGCGGCAATCCGTGGCCTTAATCTCGTCATTAATAGCGGTGAATTCTGCACATTTGTCGGCCCCAGCGGATGCGGCAAAACCACCATCTTACGCATGATTAATCAGCTCGATAAACCGGACTCCGGCAGCGTGTATGTCCAGGGCGTTAACATCGCACAGGCCGATATTATTCAGGTGCGGCGTAAGATTGGCTTTGTGATGCAAAGCGCCGCGCTCTTTCCACATCGCACGGTGGCACAAAATATCGCCACGGTCCCTCGCCTGTTGGGTTGGCGCAAAACACAGATTAACGCACGCATCGATGAGCTGGTTGACTTAATGTCTCTGGACCGCCACCTGCTTGCACGCTATCCGCACCAGCTCTCAGGCGGGCAGCAGGGACGTGTGGCAATCGCCCGGGCGTTAGCCGCCGACCCGCCAATTCTGCTGATGGACGAACCGTTCGCCGCGATTGATCCGGTCGTGCGCGAGCGCCTGCAGGACGAGCTGTTACTGCTGCAACAGCGTCTGCATAAGACTATTGTCCTGGTGACGCATGATATTAATGAGGCTATTCGGCTGGGTGATAAAATCGCCATTTTTCAGGAAGGGGGAGTGCTGGCACAGTGTGATACACCGGACCGCATTCTGGCGCACCCGGCGAGCGATTTCGTCCGGCGTTTTATTGGTCCGGAACCGAATCTTAAACGTCTGGGAATGATTCAGGTGGGTCAGCTGCCGCGACATGATGTCCCGCTGATAGATGAAGGTTTGGCCCCGATAGCTACTCCACATCCAACGGTCATCAGCCCGCTGCGGCTGATGCTGGATAAACATCAACGACCCGTACACTGGTTTGACCCGGATAAACGCATCACGCTGCCGATAGTCCAGCCGCTGGCGGCGTTGAACACGCTCCGCTTTGCCTACAGCGCATTACTGGATGCGCCGGGCGGCGTGCTGGTGCATGTCGACGCCAACGGGCAATATCAGGGCAGCGTTTCTCACGCTCTGCTCCAGCATGTGCTGGACGGCCACGTGGAAATTCGCCGCTATGATTGACTGGCAGTGGATTATCGACAACAAAATCCTGATTGGCGAGCTGCTGTGGCAGCATATGCAGTTGGTTTGCGTCTCGCTGTTTTGTGGCACCCTGCTGACCGGGGCATTGATTGTTCTGACGCTGCGCTGGCCCGCCACCGCCCAGCCGTTAATTTACCTTTGCGGGATCGTCTTTACGATCCCCTCGCTGGCGCTATTTATTCTCTTATTGCCCTTTACTGGCCTATCGCTGACGACCTCGGTCATCGGGTTAACGATCTATTCGCTGCTGATCCTGCTGCGTAACGTCATCGCCGGTATCGAAAAATTACCCGCCGCCGTACTGGAGTCGGCGCGCGCCCTCGGCTATACGCGCGGATTTCGGTTTATTGATATTGAGCTGCATCTGCTGGTGCCTTCCCTGTTCGCCGGCCTGCGGATCGCCTCGGTGACGCTGGTCGGGCTGGTCACCGTTACCGCGCTCATTGGCCAGGGTGGTCTGGGGCAATTGCTGCTGGCGGGATTTAATCAGGATTTTCTTACCCCTATTATTGTCAGCCTGGCGTTAAGCCTCGTGCTGTCATTTTTACTGGATTCCCTGATAGCGCACGTCGGCTATTGGCTAACGCCCTGGGCACGCTAATGGATATTTTACTGGCTACCGTCCGCTGGCTTTCACAACCGGCACACTGGGTTGGTGATGCGGGTATTTTGATACGCCTGCGCGAACATATTTATTATGTTCTTATCAGCATATTTATCTCATCGGCAATCGCGCTGCCGCTGGGTATTGCGCTCGGCTACTGGCGCAAAGGCGCCTTTATCATTATTAACCTGTTTAATATTGGCCGCGCCATTCCGTCATTAGGCCTCATTTTGCTGTGCATTATTTTATTTGGCTTTAATGATGTTCCGGTATTTGCCGCGCTGGTAGCAATGTCGATCCCCCCTGTTCTGACGAATACGTGGGTCGGGATTTATCATGCCGACCGCCCGCTTTGCGACGCCGCCACTGCGCTGGGGATGACCCCATGGCAAAGCCTGTGGCAGCTGCGTATTCCACTGGCCGCGCCGCTGATTATCGCCGGGTTGCGGACCGCGCTGGTGCAGCTGATCGCCACCGCCGTGGTCGCTGCTTATGCCGGCCTCGGGGGCCTGGGACGCTTCCTGATCGACGGTCTTGGGCAGCGCGATATCCCGCAGGTTATTGCCGGATCGCTGGTGGTCTCGCTACTGGCTATCGGCAGTGAGCTGCTTTTCTCCTGTTGCAACCGAAAGTTTAGCCATACCGCCATCGCACCAGAGTATTAAACACCGTCCTGAAACCATCCATCATCTGCACATAAAGAGGCTCTATGAAACATATACTGGGGTTCCCTGTTAACACCCGGCGGTTCCGCTTATCCCTGCTCGCCGCGGGATTATTTAGTCTGAGTTTTGCTACGCTGGCAGAAAGCGTGACTATCGGTGGTGCCAATTTTACCGAGAGCTCCATTCTCGCCAATATTTACGCCAGCGCGCTAAAGAAAAAGAATATCGAAGTCAAAACCCGGCTGAACCTCGGCAACCGCGAAATCATTTTGCCGGCGCTAAAGAGCGGTGAGATCGATATTGTGCCGGAATACCTTGGCGCCCTGCTGAACTATTATGACGGGAAAACGCTGGCTACTCGCCAGAGTGACGTTAGCGCCGAGCTGGCGAAAGTGCTCCCCGCGGATTTCGCGCTGCTCGATCCCTCTCCGGCGACCTCAATTACCGCCTGGGCGGTACGCGCGGACACCGCCAAAAAATACCAGTTGACGAAACTGTCCGATCTCCAGCCGATTGCCCACCAGTTGACCATCGGCGGGCCGCCGGAGCTAGCGGTTCGCGCGCTCGGGCTGCCGGGTCTCAAGCGCGTCTATGGCCTTGAGTTTAAAGCGGTGAAGTCGCTGGATATGGGGGGGCCACTGACCCGCCTGGCGCTGAACTCCGGCAAAATCGACGTCGCGACCGTCGTTTCCACGCAGGGCAACCTGGCCAAAGAGGATTGGGTGGTATTAGCCGACGATAAGCATGAGCAGCCCAGCCAGAACGTGGTCCCACTGGTGCGCAAAGCCAGCCTCTCCGCGAATGTCAGCAGCGTGCTCAATGCAGTCTCTGCCAGGCTCGACAATGCGGCGCTAATCGCACTGAACCAGCAGGTCGATCTTCAGCATAAAGACCCGGCGGCCGTTGCCGAGCAATGGGTTAATGCCAATCTGACAAGCCCTTAATCCCCTCTGCCAGGGAGTGGCTATCACCCAATCGAGTGCGACAATGTCTAAAAACCATATGATTCTGAACCTGTTTTTCTTTAATCCCCAGGGAGATTACCGGTTCTCCTGGCGCCACCCGCAGGCGCCTGGAAAAGAAATTTTCACCCTCAATTATTATGCCGAACTGGCCAGGAAAGCCGAAGCGGCTACCCTGGATGCCATTTTCGTTGCCGACCATATCGCAATCTGGGATACGGTGCCCAGCGGTCTGACCCATTACGCCAACGCCCGGCTGGAACCCATCACCCTGCTCTCCGCGCTGGCGGCCGTCACCGAACATATTGGTCTGATGGGCACGGCATCCACCTCGTATAACGAACCGTACAACCTTGCGCGCTATTTTGCTTCGCTCGATTTCCTGAGTAATGGCCGGGCAAGCTGGAACGTCGTCACCTCATGGCTGGAGGAAGAAGCGGCAAACTTTGGCCTCGACCAGCTGCCGCAGCACGGCAACCGTTATCAGCGCGCGGGGGAGTTTATTGATGTTGTCACCCGGCTGTGGGACTCCTGGGAAGACGATGCCGTCCTGTATGACAAAGCGAGCGGCCTGTTTGCCGACAAACAGAAAGTGCACCATCTCGAACACCACGGTGAGTTCTTTAACGTGCGCGGACCGCTGAACGTGCCGCGTCCGCCGCAGGGCCATCCGGTGTTGGTACAGGCGGGTTCATCTGAGGCGGGGAAAGAGCTGGCTGCAACCTGGTCAGATATGCATTTCGTGTTTATTAAATCCATTGAAGAGGGGCTGCGCTATCGCCAGGAGATGAACCAGCGTCTGCATGCAAAAGGGCGTGATCCGGCGCATTTCAAGATTATCGCCGGCGTGCTGCCGGTGGTCGTTAACTCGAATGCCGAAAAAGAGGCGCGCCAGCAGCTCAATAACCATTTAATGAGCGACCAGATGGCCATCGACCTGCTCTCATCGTACCTGCGTATGGATCTCTCAACCTACGCCGTCGACCAGCCGCTGCCGCCGCTGCCGGACGAAGAGACCTTTGACGGTATTCGCACCGCGCTGCGGCTGATCCGCGACTATGATCCGGCGCTGACCATGTTGGAACTGGGCCGTTTACTGCTGCAAAGCTCCGATAGCTGGCTGCTGATCGGTAGTGCGGAAGAGGTGGCCAGCGCGCTCACCGAAACCTGGCGCGCCGGCGCGGCCGATGGATTTAATCTGATGTTCCCGCTATTACCGGGCGACTTCGACCGTTTTGTCGAGCAGGTCGTGCCGATTCTTCAACGCAATGGCGTCATGAGAGAAAGCTATCCGCCGGGTACGCTCCGGGAAAAGTTGGGTTTACCGGCGGCGGAAAATCGCTTTGCTCCACGCCCGTCGGCGGCGAACACTCGCTGACCCTGATCCGGAGAAGGCCAGCCCTTCTCCGACCTCTTAGAGCTGCGTCACTCCCTTTCGCCGCGCCTCTTCGCGCCACGCCAGCAGCCGGGAATAGGGTTCCCGGGTCACCGGGCTAAAACCGCAGATAAACTGCGCTCCGCAGCGCTCACGATATTGCGGATCGCTGACCAACTGCTGGAGCGCCGCTCTTAAGCCTGCCAGGGTGCGTGCTGAAACGTGCGGCCCGGCAATCAGCGGCAGTCCTGGCGCCGCCGGGCTCTGCGCAATGACGCACAAGCCTTCCAGCACGGCAGGCTCGTGACACGCCAGCATCGCCCAACTGATGCAGTCGATTGCGGCAATGTCTCCCTCGCCCTGCTGTAAACCGATCAGCGATTCCCGGTGGCTACCGCTAAACCTGACTTCGCTGAAAAATCGCCCTTCTCGGGCAAGCGGGGCAATCATTTTCCGTAAAATGTTGTAGCCCGACTGTGAGTCGGGAGAATTGCAGACGACCCGCCGTCCACGGAAATCAACCAGTCTCCGCGTTTTATCCGCCTCACGCACCACCAGCAGGCTACGGTAATTAATCCCTTCGCAGCCGGGAGCTGAATAGTGAAAACAGCCCACCGTCTGTACTTCCGCCAGCAGTGTGACCAGCGGATAGCCGCAGGTCTGGCTTAACAGCAGGTCCGGCTGACGCCAGTGCGCGAGCAAATCTGTTGGCGTCGGCGTTAACGGGTTCACGTCGATCCCGCGGGCGAGCACAAGCTCCCGCACCGCGGCTTCTAACGCCTGGTTCTCCTGCGGGTTAATGGCATACATCGGAAAAACCACGCTATGACTCATCATTCTCTCCTGCCTGACGGGCCTTCCTGACGCCGGGATGGGCGTTGACCTCCACCGCGTTGCAGAAAAACGCCCGCAGCCATTCTCCGTATCCGCGTACGACAAACCCGTGGTTACGCCGCTGGTATCGTTCCTGCTCAAGCAGGTAGATTTTTCTCAGTCCGTACCATGGCACGCCGGGCAGGTCGTGGTGCACGGAGTGATAATTAAGATTAAGGAAGAGTACCCGCCACAGCAGCCCGGCCTCATTGATAACCGACCGCGCCAGCGGGTCATCGGCGGCCCGGTGCTCAAGGAAGGAGCGAATTTTAGTCAGCGCCAGCGCCGGGTAGCTGACCACAACCACGAAATAGAGCGGCGAAAAATCACAGTGTGCGATCCACGCCAGGAGGCCGGCCAGCAGTCCGCCGTGAATCAGCCACATCGCCATCGCCTTGCTCTGTCGTTGACGAAAAGCATTCCCCGCTGCGGCGAGGGTTTGCCCAATATCCAGCAGTGGAGCCAACAGCAGCCTGCCGATAAACGTATTGCGCAGATGAATGACTTTACGCTGCCAGGGCGAGAAACGCCGCCAGCTTTCATCGGTAAAATAGTAGGATTCAGGGTCGTCAACCGGCAGGGTCAGCCGATCGTTATTGTGATGCGCCAGGTGAGAATCACGATACAGACCGTAGGGATACCATACCGCGAGCGGGAGGGTGCCCAGCAGCTGGTTAAACCACGGCCATGGCGTCGGGTGGCCGTGGATGAGCTCATGCTGTAGTGACATATACCAGGCGGTAAACCAGATGAGTAGCGCGGTCGCCGGGAACAGCCCTAGCGCCTGCCAGTAGGCCAGTGTGGTGAACCAGCCGCTGTAGACCACGATAATCAGTAGCCAGGTGGGTAATTCGCTGCGCCATAGCCAGCGACGGGAAAGCTGGTGAATCAGATCTCGCTGCTGTTGATGCAGATACTTTGCCGAATGTTGCGTCATAACTACCGGTACTCTTTCCGCGTTATTTTTTCCCCGAAGATGTGAGAAAACGCGGAAAATAACAAAGTATTTAAATCACTTAGCTTTGCCAGAAAGTAGCGATTGTGCACTTTGCTTGATAAACCGTACCGCAGAGACCTACTTAATAATGCCGTTCGCCGCCATTGGTGCCACCACCACATTGAGATCCAGCTCTCGCAGATGGTTGAGCGTCGGGATGGGAATACCTTGATTGACAATCACCACATCAAACTCGCTGAGATGGGCAAAGCGATGCAGCGCGCGGCGTTCAAACTTAGTATGATCCATCAACAAGATACGCTGCTGCGCCGCGTCAAACATTGCACGCTTGGTTTCAACCGTCTCGGCAGACTGATGAAACACGGTGTCATCCGTAATCGCCGACATGCTGAGAAAAAACCTATCCGCCCGCAGCCCGGCAATCTCGTTACGCGTCATATGTCCCATAAAAGCATTGCACCAGTTGTGCAACTGCCCCCCCAGACCCAGTAACGTGATATCCGGTAGGCCCTTCAGTTCGCTCATTAAGGTCAGAGAATTGGTGATAACCGTCAGCGGGGCTTTGGCCGGCAGCAATCGCGCCATCTGAAATACGGTCGTGGAGTCATCAAGAAACGCCGCTTGTCCCGGCTCCAGATACCCCATCGCAACTTCCGCAATAGCCTGTTTTTCTTCAAGCTGTCGGGTCGAACGGTAGATGTCGCTGGATTCAACGAGACTGGTCGACGTCGCCGATACCACGCCTCGGGATTTATGCAGCAGGCCGCGCTCAACCAGTTCATCGATATCGCGGTGGGCAGTCATCAGGCTAATACCAAAACGTTCCGTAATATCCTCAATCCGAATGGCCCCTTCAACCATGACGGCTTCGACAATCAGCTGACGGCGAACCCGCTGACGAGCCTGTCGACTGTCGCCAGGCAGGCCTTCCGCCATAAAAACGTTAAGCGATCTATCCTGAGTAAATTGCGTCATATTTCGTCCATAAAGAGATCAAAAAAGAGGCCTGAACAGTGTTAATTACACCGCTAAAATGCCGAATTAGCAAATCAGGCCATCCTGAACTGAGGCGACTCCCCCCAATTTCGCGGGTCAGGCCATTATTGCGCTAAGATGAATGGCGCGGTCATCTTAGCGGCATTCTCTTTGGTGATTAATACGCAGTCAAAAAGCTGCTTCTCAGATGGGGCTCCTGTTTTGCCGGTTTTCAGAAAACGATCCGCCTGTTCAACGGCTTTTGCGGCAAATGTCGCGACCGGCTGCATGACGGTGTACGCAAGCGTTCCCTCTTTTACCGCATCGACCGCATCCGGCGAACCATCAAAGCCGCCAACCGTAACCTGCTTCAGTTTTCCGGCCTCTTTGAGCGCCGCGATGGCACCTAGCGCCATCTCATCGTTCCCACTGATAACGCCCTTAATATTGGGGTTGGCCTGCAACAGCGACTGCATTTTATTAAACCCCTGCGTGCGATCCCAGTTTGCCACCTCGCTCCCCACTTTTTTCAGATCGGGATACTGGCTCAGCACGGTTTCAAAACCATTGGCACGGGTTGCGGCGTTATTGTCTGACGGCGGCCCTTTAAGCTCCACGTAGTCTCCGCTATCGCCAACTTGCTGAACCCACTGCTGAGCGCCTAACGCCGCGCCCTGCGCATTGTTGGAAACCAGCTGCGCTTTTGCCAGCCCGCTCTGATTCAACTCCGCATTAATCACAAAGACCGGAATGTGCGCGGCAATTGCCTTTTTCACCGAACCAATCGATCCATCGGCATTCGCCGGATCCAGAATAATCACTTTTGATTTATTGGTTATCGCCGTATCAATCAGTTGGCTTTCGGTATTGGTATCGCCTTTATGCGCGCTGACCTTCGCCGTATATCCGAGCTTCTCCGCCGTTTTCTGCGCGACGTTACCTTCCGTTAGCCAGTAGGGATTCGACGGGTCGTTGACAATAATAGTCATCAGTCCTTCGGCCCACGTCGGGGCAGAAAAAGCCGTCAGCGCCGCGACCAGGATAAAACGTTTGCTGTTATCAAACATAGTGTTATTGCTCCGTTATAGTAGGGGTACAGGTACGCAAAAATGTCCTGACGAATACGGCCTGGCCTCCGTCCCGGACAAGAGAGAGGCTAGCGCGCGCGGCGACCGTATTGCAGGGTATTCAGCAGAACGGCCAGCACAATAACGGCACCGGTGAACACCGTCTGCCAATAGGCTGAAACGCCGATGATGACCAGACCATCGGAGAGAAAACCGATAACAAAGGCCCCTAATAAAGTGCCTCTGACGTTTCCTCGGCCGCCGGTCAACGCCGCGCCGCCGATCACGACTGCGGCAATTGCCGTCAGTTCATAGGTCGTACCGGCGGTAGGCCCGGCGGAAGTCAGCTGCGATGAGAGCACCAGACCCGCCATCGCCGCGCAGATACCGGATAAGACATACACGCTGATTTTCACTCGTTTAACCGGCACGCCGGATAGCTCTGCCGCACGCTCGTTGCCGCCAGAGGCATACAGCCAGCGACCGAAAGCCGAACGACTCAGTAGAAAACCGCAGGCTAACGCAGCAGCACCCAGTACCAGCACGCCAACGGGGATATTAAAAATGCGGTTGAACCCCAGCCAGTCAAATCCGGTATTGCCCAGCGAGGCACTGCCTGACAGCTTGTTGTAGGTCAGACCGTTGGTCATCAGCAATGCCACACCGCGCGCCACATATAGCGAGCCAAGCGTGGCGACAAACGCCGGCACCCGGCACCAGGCAATCAGTACGCCATTTACCAGTCCCACCAGAGCGCCCACCGCCAGAGTCAGAAGCGCGACTGCCCACACCGGCAGATAAAGCACGACGCCCAGGGCTTCGAGGCTAATCCCCTGCATCATAAAACCCGCGCAAACCCCAGCCAGGCCCAGCGTCGAACCGACGGAGAGATCGATACCGCCGTTGAGGATCACCAGCAGCATCCCGATCGCCGGCAGGCCAAAAATGGCGACATGAGAGGCCATGGTCAAAAAGTTGGCACCGCTTAAGTAGTTCGGTGACAGGAAAGAGAACACAGCAATAATCAACAGCAGGGCAAAAAAGGCGCGTCCCTCCAGTAAAATGCGGGCCACGCTGCCTCTTTTATGGCTGCGGATTGCGCGCGTAAGCGACGGGACGTCACTCAAAGATTGGGTTCTGTCGGTCATGGTTTTTACTCCCGTATTTATTTTCATACCACCAATGACTCGCCGGAGGCTGCCATGATGCGTTCTTTGCTGACATTGGCATCAAAAATGGCCGAAATGCGGCCTTTGCTCATGACAATGATGCGATGCGCAATGCTTAAACACTCCCCGACCTCAGAGGTGGAGTAGACGACCGCCAGCCCTTTTCGCGCATTTTCCGCCAGCAGGCGAAACACCTCCGCTTTTGCCCCGATATCAATCCCGCGGCTCGGCTCATCCAGTAAAATCACCTTCGGTCGTGTCGACAGCATTTTGCCAATGACCACCTTCTGTTGATTGCCACCGGATAACGATCCGATCGGGGCATCTGCGCTAGCCGTTTTGACCGTGACATTGCGGATACTGTCACTCACCAGCTGCTTTTCCCGGCGTGTCGACAGCACCATGCCGCGAACAAACTCACCGATACTGGCCAGCGTCAGGTTCTCCCCCACGGAGAGCGTTTGTACGAGGCCATCCCGCTGACGATCTTCCGGAACCAGCGCCAGCCCGCTGGTAATACGTTGCGAAATCGTCAGACCCGAAACATCATGACCGCCGAGTAAAATACTCCCCGCAGCTTGCCGCTGCCGTCCGGCAACGCACTCCATCAGCTCGGTACGTCCGGCGCCCATCAGACCGTAAATGCAAACAATCTCCCCGGCCTGTACCGTCAGCGACAGGTTATCCACCAGGCGGATACCCGCTTTTCCCTCGACCGTCAGGTTATTCACCGCCAGCGCGATTTCGCCGAACTCATACCCGGCAGGTG
Source organism: Klebsiella sp. I138 (assembly GCF_051131765.1). Classification (NCBI taxonomy): domain Bacteria; kingdom Pseudomonadati; phylum Pseudomonadota; class Gammaproteobacteria; order Enterobacterales; family Enterobacteriaceae; genus Klebsiella; species Klebsiella sp. I138. The sequence goes on along the minus strand of NZ_CP180447.1, from coordinate 811,035 downwards.
GCGATCCCAGGTCAAAACTTTCGCCCACCATATTTCTCACCACCCATTCGAGATCGATCTCCGCGCGGTGGGCGTAGGCGGTCATTACGCCATCGCGCAAAACCACCGCCCGGTCGGTAATTTCCAGTGCCTCTTCCAGATGGTGGGAGATATAGACGATGGCCACCCCTTGCCGGGTCAGATCGCGAATGACCTGGAATAAAACGCTCACCTCCGCCGCGCTTAGTGCTGAAGTGGGTTCATCCATGATGAGAATTTGCGACTCTACCGAGAGTGCGCGTGCAATTTCTACTATCTGCTGCTGACCGAGGCGGAGATGTTCTACCTGTGCCAGCGGGTCGATGCCCTCTTCTAACGATTTCATCAGGTGAGCAGTCCGACGCGTCTCTTCGGCATAATCCACACCGCCCGCTTTCATGATTTCCCGACCTATAAAGATGTTGTCACGAACGTTCATATTGGGAGCAAGATTCAGCTCCTGATGGATAATCGACACCCCGCTATTTCGCGCGTCGCTGGCGGAGCTGAATACTTTGGCCTTCCCTTCCAGGATAATTTCGCCGCTGCTGGGGGTAATAACACCGGACAGAATTTTCATTAGCGTGGATTTTCCAGCGCCGTTTTCACCAAATAGCGTGGTCACCTCACCGCGGCGGATATCAAAATTCACCCCTTTTAAGGCATGCGTTGAGCCATAAACTTTACTGATATTGCGCGCGGAGAGAATAATCTCGCCCTTCAGCAGGGCCGGATGCAGATTGAGCGCTTTCATTTCACCTCCAGGCTGACCGGCGTCACCAGCCAGTTATTAGGCGTCAGTAAACGAAAAACGCCCACCACGACCACCGGTTTCCCGGGCAGAGTCTGGCGATCCAGACCATCGAGCAGCGTCGTTTTCAACGTCCTGTTGATGGCCACTCCCGCATTCTGGTACTCAATCTGGTTGGTAAAATCGCCAAACTGAATGTGACCGGTGGCATCACGCAGTTCCGTACCGGTTAATACCGGCCCGGTTTGCAAACGGACTTTCCAGCCTTGCGGCAAGCCCGGTACCGTCACACTGTAGATCCCTGCTTTGCCCTCACCGACAACGCCTTGAAAACGCACGGATATCACCGGAAGCGTGCTCCCTACACCGTATTTTTTTACCGCCGCTTGCTGACTGGATTGCAGCGCACTGGCCAACTCGCTCGCGTCGACAGCCCGGCTTTCAACGGCCTTTTTAATTTGCGGGAACGTTTTCTCACCATAGGTTTCGACAGAGAAACCCTTGCCCTGCGCCTCATCCGCCGTACCGAGGTTCACCACTTTTGTATCAAGGACGATCGCAGTCAGAGTGACCAGAACGGCAACGGCGATCAGCGTGTAGCGCCGTATACGTTGGCGCGAGTATTGAGCAGGAAGTGCGGAAACACCGGACATAATGTTGACCTCACAGACAGTTAGCGTTGGCAAGAGAGATACACCGTAATGTTATAAATAAGATATCTATATGTGATGAGAATTGTTCGTTTGTTGCGCTATTGTCAATGCTGGATTTGGGTTTTTCTGTAGAGCGCGATCTGGATCTAAAAATTTCGATGTCGGCAAAAGCCCCATAAATAGCGGAATGCAACCGCTAAACGTCATCAGACACCCAGGCCATAAGAGGTTAAAAGCGTGATCGTCACCGCTTTATCAAATGAAATTTATTACATTTAAAGAAAAATAATACTGTTTATATGTTAACTCCATGAGAGATGGTGTATGAATGTATTTATCAAAACAATCACATTTAATTAACATAATGGTGACCACCGATGAACATCCTCTTTTTTCCTCGGCAAGGCAAATACCCGTACTACGGGGGTATCGATGGGTAATCGCGACATTATTCTGGGGCTGGACTCCGGTACATCGGTGGTCAAAGCAGTCGCTTTTACCCCCGGTGGCGAACAGCTTGGCTGCGCATCCGTCAGGAATGGCTATACCCGAGGTGAAGGAGGTGCCGCACAGCAGTCCATGAGCAAAACATGGCAAGACGCCGTGACGGCCATTCGTCAGTTAGCCGAATCCGTTGATAATCTGGCTTCCCGGGTAGTCGCCGTCGCGGTGACCGCGCAAGGGGACGGGACCTGGCTGGTGGGGGCCCACAACCGGCCGGTAGGCGATGCGTGGATTTGGCTGGATGCCAGGGCAGCCCCCACGGTGGAACGATTGACGCGTTCGCCGCTGGCTCAGGCCCGCTTTAAAGCGACGGGAACCGGTTTAAGCACCTGTCAGCAAGGTTCGCAGATGGCGCACATGGACCGCTTCCATCGCGAGCTGTTGGATAACAGCGAAGTCGCCTTTCACTGCAAGGACTGGTTGTACCTCAACCTGACCGGAGTGCGGGCAACCGATCCGTCAGAAGCGAGCTTCACTTTCGGCAACTTCCGCACGCAACGCTATGACCCGCAAACCATCGCCGCGCTGGGGCTGGAACATCGTCGCGCGCTGCTGCCGGAGATTATCGACGGGACGCAAATCACGCATCCTCTGAGTATCGAAGCGGCTGCGGTGACCGGTCTGAAGGCCGGTACGCCCGTCAGTCTGGGCTATGTCGATATGGCCATGACCGCCCTCGGCGCCGGCGTGCATACCGGCGAAGCGAATACCGCCTGCTCTATCGTCGGCTCAACCGGGGTTCATCTGCGGGCGGTGCCCACCGAAGAGGTGTGGCTCAACCCGGAGCAAACCGGTTACGTCATCCCCCTCCCCTGGCCGGGTTATGTCACCCAGGTGCAGACCAATATGGCCTCCACTCTGAACCTCGACTGGCTGCTCCATCTCGCCGGAGACCTGCTCACCCGCTTTGGCTGTGAAGTGGACCATGCCCGGCTTGTTCAGCACATCGACCGCTGGCTGAGCGAGGCAAAACCCGGCAGCCTGCTCTACCACCCTTATATTTCCGAGGCCGGCGAGCGCGGTCCCTTTGTCAACGCCGAGGCCCGTGCCAGCTTTGTTGGCCTGAGCTACAGCCACGGTTTCGGCGACATGGTGCGCGCGGTTATTGAAGGGATTGGCCTTGCCGCCCGGGACTGCTATCAGGCCATGGGCAATTCGCTTCCGGGCGAACTCCGTCTGACCGGCGGCGCTATCCGTTCCCCGCAATTACGGCAAATTCTGGCCGCCTGCATCGGCGTGCCGGTACGCAGCAGTCGACGTGAAGAAGCGGGTGCCGCGGGGGCAGCCATGATGGCGGCCGTGGCGATCGGGGCTTATCCCTCCATGGCCCACTGCGTGAAGGACTGGGTAACGCCGTTGCTGGATCCGATAGAAGCCCCGTCGTCAGTATTAACCGACCGCTATCAGCACCTCTTTAACAGCTACCAGGAGGTTCGCCGCGAGCTGCCGCCGGTATGGCGAGCTTTAAAACAGCCCGGTGCAGGGCGTTAACAGGATTAATGGAGTCGAAGATGAGTGAAAAAATTCTGGATTTACTGGTCATTGGAGGCGGGATCAATGGCGCGGGCATTGCCCGCGATGCTGCCGGTCGCGGGCTGTCAGTGATGCTGTGTGAAAAAGATGATTTGGCTCAGGGGACATCCTCCCGTTCCGGCAAACTGGTGCATGGTGGCCTGCGCTATCTCGAATACTACGAGTTCCGCCTTGTGCGCGAAGCGCTAATTGAACGTGAAGTCCTGCTCAACGCTGCACCGCATATTATCTGGCCTATGCGCTTTGTCCTCCCGCACAGCCCGATCGATCGCCCGGCCTGGTTGGTTCGACTAGGCCTGTTTTTGTACGATAATCTTGGCGGCCGCAAGAAGCTCCCCGGCACCCGCACGTTGGATTTGCATCGCGATCCTGAAGGCGCTCCGCTGCTCAACCAGTATCAAAAAGGCTTTGAGTATTCCGACTGTTGGGTTGACGACGCCCGCCTGGTCACTCTCAACGCTCTTGACGCAGCCGAACGCGGTGCGACCATTCTTACCCGCACACGCTGTATTGGCGCAAAACGGACCGCTGAGGCCTGGGAGGTCACGCTGCAAAACTCGCTAACCGGTGAGCAAAACGTCGTGCGCGCCAGAGGTCTGGTGAATGCCGCTGGCCCCTGGGTACTGGATATTATTTCCGAGGTCACCCATAGCCGCAGCCAGCGTCGCGTGCGTCTGGTGAAGGGTTCGCATATCGTCGTGGATAAATTCTGGCAGGGCCAGCAGGCATATCTGATACAGAATCACGATAAGCGCGTCATCTTTATTAACCCATACGAGGGCGACAAGGCGCTAATCGGCACTACCGATATTCCATGGGAAGGCGATGCCGATTCCGTTTGCGCCGATGACCGCGAGCAGCAGTATCTGATTGATGCTGTAAATCGCTATTTCAAAATCAAACTGCGATCTGAAGATGTGATAACACGTTTCTCAGGCGTTCGTCCGCTGTTTGATGATGGTAAAGGAAACCCCTCGGCCGTTACCCGCGACTATGTATTCGACCTTGATGAGCAACAGCGCCTGCCGATACTGCATATCTTCGGCGGCAAAATTACCACCTTCCGCAAGCTGGCCGAACATGCCATGCAAAAGCTTGCCCCCTATTTCCCTCAGATGGGCGCTGACTGGACCCGTGATGCGACCCTGCCCGGCGGAGAGATTGCCCATGCTGATTTTGATGCCTTCCTTCAGACGCTGAAAGAACAGTATGCGTGGCTACCGCCGGCGCTGTGCCGACACTATGCACGACTGTATGGTGCAAGGTTGCCGCGGATCCTCGGCGAAGCCCGCAGTCTTGAGGCGCTGGGGCCACATTTTGGCGGTTTATTATATGCCGCTGAAGTTCGCTACCTGGTCGAAAACGAATGGGCGCTGCAGGCGGAAGATATTTTGTGGCGACGCACTAAACACCGTCTGCATCTCACGGAGGAACAGCAGCAGATATTTTGCGACTGGTTCACGGCGAACGGTACTCCTCCCGTCGACGTCCCGCTCCAGGCGCGGGCCGGTTAAGGAGGCGATAATGGCACTGACGTTATCCCTGAATACTAACCCGTTGGTTAACCGCTTTGCCGATCCGCAGGCCTTGATTCACACCGTCGCCCGGCAAATTCGCATCCGCGATCTGCAGCTTACCCATGAATTTATTAATCCCGGCTGGCCCGCGCCTGTGATCGGGCAGATGACGCGGAGAATGCGCAAGACCCTGCAGGAAACCGGTGTCCGCGTCACTTCTGGCATGACCGGTCCCTACGGACGACTGAACCATTTTGGACATCCGGACCCGGATGTCCGACGCTACTATGTTGACTGGTTTAAAACATTTGCCGATATCATCGCCGAACTAGGCGGCCAGGCTATCGGTTCTCAGTTCGCCATATTTACCTGTGAAGATTTCAACGATCCGCAGCGGCGGGAATATTTAACCGCGATGGCTATCGAGTGCTGGGCCGAGGTCGCAGCCCATGCAAAAACGGCAGGGTTGAAGTACCTGTTTTGGGAACCGATGAGCGTAGGGCGTGAATTTGGAGAAACGATCCCCGCCTGCCTGGCCCTGCAGGACCGATTGAGCACTGCCGATATGGCGCTCCCGATGAAGATGATGGCCGATATCGACCACGGCGATGTCACCTCTGAGGACCCGCGCGATTACGATCCTTATGCCTGGGCGGAAGCGGTACCGCTCCACTCGCCCATTATTCATATTAAGCAGAGCATGTTGGATAAAGGCGGGCATCGTCCCTTTACATTACAGTATAATGTTAACGGCCGGATTCAGCCCGAGCCCTTGCTTCGCGCTTTGGCGCGCGGTGGCGCTGAGGATAATGAGATCTGCCTTGAGCTCAGTTTCAAAGAGCGTGAACCGACCGATAGCCAGGTTGTAGCCGATATCGCTGAAAGCGTCGCCTTTTGGGCTCCTTATATCGATAGCGGCGTACGGGACCTGAAGGTCTAAATTATTTGACCCCCTGATGCGGTCATTTTACAGGAGTATGCCATGCCATCGTTAAAAGTCGCCTTTATCAAAGCCAACTGGCACAGTGACATCGTCAGTCAGGCCCAGAGCGGTTTTCAGCAAGAACTGGAGCGCCAACAGGTCGATTATTCACTCGACAGCTGGGACGTTCCCGGCGCATTTGAAATGCCGCTTCTCGCCCAGCGTCTGGCGAAGACCGGAAAATACGATGCCATCGTCTGCGCCGCGCTGGTGGTCGATGGCGGTATTTATCGCCATGACTTCGTGGCTCAGGCCGTTGTCAGCGGTCTGATGCAGGCACAGCTGGCAACGGAAGTCCCGATGTTCTCCGTCTCCCTGACGCCACACAACTTCCAGCCTGCCGACGAGTTCATCGACTTTTACACCGCGCATTTCGTCAAAAAGGGTCAGGAAGCCGCGAAGGCCGTACTTCAAATCCATCAGTTACCGCTGCCGAAAGCCTGAGCCAATGAAATTACCCTCTGTTTCCGACAGCGATGAGTCCCTGGGACTGCGGGCAGCATGGCTGCATTACGTCGGTGGCCTGACCCAGGCCGAAGTGGCTAAACGACTGGGGCTGCCGTCGGTAAAAACCCATCGTCTTATCGCCAGAGCGGTTGCGGAAGGTGCCGTTAAGGTTACGATTGATGGCGATATCATCGGCTGCGTAGAGTTGGAGTCTCGCCTGCGTGAGCGGTATGGGCTTGATGTCTGCCGCGTAGCCCCGGACGTCGCCGAAGAGGGCTTACCTGTCCGGGCGCTCGGCGTGGCGGGCGCTGATTATCTGCGTACGGTGCTCGGGAATAACCCAGAGATGACTATCGGACTGGGCCATGGGAGAACGCTCTCCGCCGCGATTCATCAACTGCCGCGCCTTGATGCGCGACGTGTACGCTTCGTCTCCTTACTCGGCTGCCTGACGCGTAATTACGCTCTTAACCCCCACGACGTGATGCACCGTATTGCTGAGAAAACCGGGGCCAGGGCTTACATCATGCCGGTACCGTTTTTTGCTAATACTGTTGAAGATCGGGAAGTCCTGCTCTCCCAGCGCGGCGTCGGTCAGGTGTTTGAGATGGCTGCCGCAAGCAGCCTCAAGCTTGTCGGTATTGGTACCGTCGAACCTGCGGCCCAGTTGGTTGAGGCCGGAATGTTAGAGCGGGAAGAGATTAACACGCTCGCCGCCGCCGGTGCGGTAGGCGAAATACTCGGGCATTTCTTCGACGCACGTGGACAACGAATTGATAACAGCTTAACCGCCAGAACCATGGCGGTTAAGCTGGATCTTCGGCGTCGGGACAACATTGTTGCCCTGGCCGGTGGAGCGACAAAGGTCGTCGCCCTACGTGCAGTTCTGGCCAGCGGTCTGCTGCGGGGACTCATTACCGATGAACTGACGGCCCGGACCTTGCTGAGCTGAAATACCGCGGCCTACTTCATCAACGCCTGAAACTGCGGGTTAAACTCATCAAAAATCGGCAGTGCGGCAGCGCCGAGGGCGGCGGTATCGGTTCCCGTCATGCCCATCTTCACCCGCATCGCCGGGAGATAGCGCCCGCGCACCGACTGATACAGCGGCGGTAGGCGGGCCAGTACTTTCTCCAGCAGCGGCGCGGGCATCATACCGCCGACAACGACCGTTTCCGCGTCGAATACGCACTCCAGTAAATTAATGGCCTGGCGCAGCGAAGGTAGCGCCGTCTCGACCCAACGATCGAATAGCGAGTCGTCCACCGCCAGCAGATCTTCGGGCAGCGCCCGGTAGGGATCAAGTCCGCAAAATTCATAGGCCGCCTGCAGGGAAACATAGCGTTCAAGACAGCCCCGGTTGCCGCAGTAGCAGGCGCGCCCTCCCGGTTGCACCACGATATGCCCGACCTCCCCGGCGTTGTGGGCATGACCGGTATAAATATGGCCGTCGGTGAAGATCCCGGCGCCAAGCCCGGTCCCGATATACAGATAAACAAACGAATTCAGCTGGCGCGCCACGCCGTGGAAGCGCTCGCCGATAGCCGCCACCGTGGCATCATTTTCCAGCGTAACCGGCAGGCCGCTTATCCGCGCCAGTTCCGACGCCACATCCACCCCTTCCCAGCCGTTGAGAGTAGTCGGCCCGGTCGATGAAATCCCCTCTACGCCAAACGGCCCTGGCATCACAACGCCCATGCCCAGTACCCGGCTCCAGTCGAGCCCGGGCAGCGCTTTGATCTCCTGCACAACGTCGGCAATACGGGCAAAGGTGGCACCAGGCTGGGGCTTTTGCACCAGGATGAGTCGGCGGAAATGGATCTCGCCGGTGAGATCAACCAGCACGATAATCAACGTCTGATGGTCAAGATGAACCCCAATTGACCACGCGCTGGCGGGGTTCAGGCTCACCGGCACCGCAGGCTGGCCACGTCCTGCCGCGCGTCGTGGTTCATGGCTGGTGAGGAGCGCCATCTGCTGGAGTTCGGCGACAATATTGGAGACCGTTTGCGGCGTCAGTGCGGTGATGCGCGCCAGCTCCGCCCGGGTTAATGTCCCGTGCAACCGCACGGCCTCAATCACCACTCGCCGGTTGTGTACACGCGCATGTTCAAGGTTCGTTCCCGAGGTTTTCATTCCGTCCCTTCCTGGTCGCATCATGCTGCAATTTTAGCCAGCGTCACAATTCCCGCAACGACATTCTCTGGCCACCTTTCGGGTGGCATAAGCTTTGCTACGCTTATGCTAAGGGCCACGAATGAAGTTCAGGCCGTATTGTCGCCCCGATTAAATCAATCAAATTGATTTAATCAATCATATTCCTCTTTTCAGTACAGCGGAGAGCAACATGAACTACCAGAGTGCATTTCGGGTTAAAGCCGGCCTGCTGGCTATGCTGGTCATCAGCGGGAGTGCGGCAGCCACCACCACCCAGGTTAACGCCCTGTTTATGACCCAGGCGGCGTACAGTGAAAACGACATTCGTGCCATGACCGCCGACTTTGAAAAACAAAACCCGGATATCAAAATCAACCTTGAGTTCGTCCCCTACGAAGCGCTGCATGACAAAATCGTTGCCGCGCGCGGAGCCGGTGGCAACGGCTATGACGTGGTGCTCTTCGATGCTATCTGGCCTGCCGAATTTAGCCACTTCGATCTCCTGCAGGATGTCTCAGCGCGCATTCCCGCCGCCGAGCGGGAGAAAGTCTTCCCCGGTGCCATGAATACCGTGGTGTACAAGGGCAAAACGCTGGGCATGCCGTGGATCCTCGATACCAAATACCTTTACTACAACAAAGCGATGCTGGACAAAGCCGGTATCAAACAGGTGCCGACCACCTGGCAACAGGTGCTGGATGACGCCAAAATCATCAAGGATAAAGGTATCGTCAAATACCCGCTGGTCTGGAGCTGGTCGCAGGCCGAAGCGCTGGTGTGCGACTACACGACCCTCGTTTCCGGGTTTGGCGGGCAATTTTATCAAAACGGCAAGCTCGATTTTTCTACCCCGGCGTCGCTGAAAGCGGTCACGCTGATGAAAAGCTCGTTGGATGACGGCTTAAGCAACCCCGCCTCCCGCGAGTATCTGGAGGAGGATGTTCGCAAAGCCTTCTCCAACGGCGATGCGGCGTTTGCCCTGAACTGGACCTATATGTACAACATGGCCAACGACCCGAAACAGAGCAAGGTGGCGGGTGATGTCGGCATTATTCCGGCCCCCGGCGATACACCGGACAAACCCGGTGCGGTGAATGGGTCGATGGGGTTAGGCATTGCCAAAGCCAGCCAGCATCCGGAGCAGGCGTGGCAGTATATTCACTATCTGACCTCTCAGCCGGTGCAGGATAAATATGCGAAGCTGAGCCTGCCGGTGTGGAAATCCTCCTATCAGGACCCGACCGTAGCAAAAGGCCAGGAGAGCCTGATCGCCGCAGCAGATAAGTCGCTGAACGTGATGCTTTCGCGCCCGGAAACCGCGGACTACTCGCGGCTGTCCAACGCGTTGCAGCAGCAGCTCCAGGCTGTCCTGCAGGGTAAGGCCGCTCCGGATGCCGCCATGCAAGCCGTTGATCAAAGCGCGGCGCGCCTGCGTTAAGGACTTTTGATGCTGAGTTTGCAACAACGCGAGCAGCGTCAGGCATGGGTGCTTCTGGCACCCATGCTGATCGTGATGTTTCTGCTGACGGCCTGGCCACTGGCACGCACCCTGTGGCTAAGCTTTACCGATACCGCGCTGGTGGGTAATGGCGATGTGACAAATTACGTCTGGCTGGATAACTATCTGTATGCGTTAACCGACCCGGATTTTCGCGCCGCCTTCGCCCGCACGCTCTATTTCACCGTGGTCTCCGTCGCCATTGAAGGTGTTATCGGTGTACTGGTGGCGCTGTTGCTCAATCAGCCATTTTACGGGCGCAATATCCTGCGAGTATGGGTTATTTTGCCCTGGGCGCTGCCGACTATCGTTAACGCGATGATGTGGCGGCTCAACTTCAACCCGGACTACGGCAGCATCAACGCCTTGCTCACTCAACTGGGCATTATTGACGGCTATCGCAGCTGGCTGGGATCACCGGACTCGGCCCTGAACGCGGTGATGCTGGCGGATATCTGGAAGAACTATCCGCTGGTCACGCTGCTGGTGCTGGCCGCTCTGCAATCCATTCCGGAGGACTTATACGAAGCGGCGCGCCTTGACGGCGCCTCGTCGTGGCGGCGTTTTCGCGCCATTACCTTCCCGGCAATCGCCGCCCCGCTCGGCGTGGCCCTCGTGCTGCGCACCATCGATGCGTTTAAGGTATTCGATATCATCTATGTGATGACGCGCGGAGGGCCTCTGGACAGTACCCGCACGCTCAGTTTCTTCGTCTACCAGGAGTCCTTTAGCTATCTGCGGGCAGGCAGCGGCGCGGCGTACGCCATTCTGATGACCCTGATGTGCGCCCTGCTGATCGCCCTGTATCTGTTTATGCTGCTCCGTCAGCGTCGCCGGAGCATCGATTATGAAGCGTAAACTCCGTACCCTGCTGCGCTATCTGGCGGCCCTGCTGGTTGCGCTGTCGATTCTGGCCCCAATGGCGTGGCTCTTTTTGATGAGCGTCAGTGCCACCGCCGATCTGACCCGAGTGCCGCTGGAGTGGCTGCCTCGCCAGTGGGACTTCAGCCGCTACGCTCGCCTGCTGTCATTGCAACCCGGAGAGCCGGGGGCGCTGTTTCTCCCCGCTCTGCGCAACAGTTTGCTGGTTGCCGTCGGGGCAACGCTGGTGTCGCTCGTCCTGGCGGTGCCCGCCGCCTTCAGCTTTTCGCGCTACCCGGGGCGCGACGGCTGGCTGTACGCCGGGCTCGGGATCTATATGGTGCCGCCGGTGGCCTTCGTGCTGCCGCTCTATTTTATTCTCGAACATTTCGGGCTGCTGAATACCCGTAGCGGGCTGGTACTGGTCTATTGTTCGCTGATCATGCCGTTTCTCACCTGGATGGTGAAAAACCAGTTTGACGCCCTGCCGCAGGATATTGAGCAAGCCGCCCGGCTCGACGGGCTGCGGGTCTGGCAGGTACTGCTGCGCATCACTATTCCATTGGCAAAACCGATGCTTGGCGCGTCGGCGCTATTCGGTTGGCTGCTGGCCTGGGACGAGTTTTTCTATTCGCTGCTGTTTACCAGCAACATCGCCGCCCAGACGCTCCCGGTCACGATTGCCGGATTTACCGCCGGACGCGCCACCGATGACGGGCTGGTTGCCACCGTCGGCATTCTCGCCTCGGTCCCACCGCTGTTTATCGCCATCTGGTTACAAAAAACGCTGGTCAGCGGCCTCACTAACGGTGGAAGTAAAGGATAACTATGCAAACGCTCACCGCGCCTGTGCTCTACATTGCAGGTAATTACAATATTGACTTAATTATGGGTACCCTCGCGCACTGGCCGCCTCCCGGCACCGAGGTGATGCTGGAACACAGCGCGCTGCGACCCGGCGGTTCGGCGGGCAACTGCGCACTGGCGGCCGCGGCGATGCAGCTCCCCCACTGCACCGTCGGCTGTCAGGGGGATGACGCCTTTACCGCCTGGCTGGCGGCACAGTTCCCCGGCAGCGCAGAGCGCTGGCCGCAGTACGCCTGCGAGACCTCGCTAACGGTGGCGGTGACGCATCCCGACAAAGAACGCTCGTTTCTCAGCAACTACGGGCATATCACCCGCTTATCCGCCGACGATATTCTGACGCAAATCCCGGAGCAGGCGACGCCCGGCGATATTCTGCTGCTCTGCGGCACCTTCTTATGTACCGCGCTGCTGCCGGACTATCCGCGCCTGCTGGCGACGCTGCGCGAACGCGGTTTCCAGGTGGCGGTCGATACCGGCTGGCCGCCGCACAGCTGGGACAGCGCGCTGCGCGAGGCGACTCACCGCTGGCTGGGCGACTGCGACTGGCTGCTGCTCAATGAAGTTGAAACGCTCGGCCTTGCAGATAGGGACGTACTCCCGGCGGCGGCCCAGGCGTTGGCGGGTCGGCTCAGCGGCCGGGGCGGCTGTATTGTCAAATGCGGCGCCGAGGGCGCCTGGTGGTGGACCCCAGAGCAGGGTCAACACGCGCCGGTGAAACCGGTCGAAGTTATCGACACTATCGGCGCCGGGGACAGTTTTAATGCCGGGTTTCTCGCCGGTTTGTTAAATGGCCAACCGGCCTCACAGGCGTTACGTTGGGGCAACGCCGTTGCCTCCTACGCGATCGGTTCATCCCCTCGTCGATATCCCGACTGGCGAACCCTGCAACATTCTATCGAGGAGGTCGACTATGGCCAGCGTTGAACTGGTAAACGTTGCCAAGCAGTACGGTAAACAGACGGTGCTGCACCCGCTGGATCTGACCATTCCGGACGGCAGCTTCACGGTGCTGGTGGGGCCATCCGGCTGTGGGAAATCAACGCTGCTGCGGCTGCTGGCGGGGCTGGAAAGCCTGTCCGGCGGAGCAATTTTAATGAACAACCGGCCAATTACCGATCTCGATCCCGCCGACCGCGACGTCGCGATGGTCTTTCAGAGCTACGCGCTTTATCCGCATTTGACGGTAGCCGAAAACCTCGCCTTCCATATGCAGGTTAAAAAGGTCGACAAAGCGACGCAGAAAAACAAAGTCCAGCATATCGCCAGTATGTTGGGTATCGACAAGCTGCTGGCTCGCTATCCCCGCGCCCTTTCCGGCGGTCAGCGTCAGCGCGTGGCAATGGGCCGGGCGATGGTGCGCAACCCACAGGTGTTTTTGTTCGATGAGCCGCTCTCTAACCTCGATGCGCAGCTGCGCATGGAGCTGCGGGCCGAGATCAAATCCCTCCATCAGCGCTTCAAAACCACCATGATTTACGTCACCCACGATCAGGTTGAAGCGATGACGCTCGCGGACCAGATAGTCGTGATGCGCGACGGCGTTATCGTGCAGCAAGGGGCGCCGTTGGCTATCTACGATCGTCCGCGTAACACCTTCGTGGCGCGATTTATTGGCTCACCGCCGATGAATCTGCTGGAAGGCAAGATTCACTATCGCGATGGTCAGCCCGGTGTGCTGTGCGCAGAGCTGTGGCTGGCTCTGCCTGAACGCTGGTATCCGGCCGCCGGGCAGCAAGGTCAGGCGCCGGTGATTGTCGGGCTCCGTCCGCAGGATATCCAGCCCGCAGCCGAAGGCCTGCCGGGGATCGTGAATATTATGGAGGTTACCGGGGAGTCCACTCTGCTGCACCTGGACTGGCAGGGTTTCCCTGTCCACGTGCAGGTCGCCGGGCGTCTCGACGCGCAGGTTCACCAGCCATTAGCGCTGGCGGCACGGCGCGAGAAAATCCATCTCTTCGATGCCGCCACCGGCGAACGACTGGCGCAAACGTCCTGAGCGAGGCGGGCGAATTAACGATCGAGGCCCGGGGAAAAAGGCGGCAGAGTCAGAAACGTGCTTTGCAGTCCTTCCGACCACGCCTTGCGAATGGTGTTGAAGTACGGGTCGCTTTCGGTAATTCGGTGCTGCCCGGCGCTGCTCAAACTTCCGCTGCGGTACAGCAACGTATCCAGCGGCAGGCCCACGGAAAGATTGCTGCGCAGCGTGGAGTCAATCGAGATCAGCGCGCAGCACATCGCCTGCTCCAGCGGCGTCTCCCGGCTCAGTACCCGGTCGATAATCGGCTTGCCGTATTTACTCTCACCAATCTGGAAATACGGGGTGTCGTACGACGCTTCAATAAAATTGCCTTCCGGGTAAATATGAAACAGCCGATGCGTTTCCCCTGCAATCTGCCCACCGAGCAGCAGGTTGCAGTTAAAATTGGTGTTGCCACAGTGCTGTTGGTTGCTGCTGTCGCGCTGGATAACCTCTTGCAGCGTTTTACCGATCAGCATCGCCGCATCGTACAGCGAGTTCACCTGCATCAGATGCGGTTCCTGCTGAGTCGCAATCCGTGTACTCAGCAGGCTGATGACGCTCTGGGTGGTAGCCAGATTTCCTGCGGACTGTAGCACCATGACTCGTTCTCCGTCCTCGGCGAAGACATGGAGCTTTTTAAAAGTCGCAATATGATCCACTCCCGCGTTGGTACGGGAATCTGAGGCAAAAACCAGCCCATCCGCTAAACACATGGCCACACAGTAGGTCATCGTTAATCGTTCCTGCCCTTATTGCTGCTGCGCCTGTTGCGAATGCTCGCGCACTTCAGCGTTGGTTAGCATAATTTCCCCGCCGCCGCCCAGCCGGGTCCCGCGCACCGGGCAGGCATCAAGATAGTCCAGCCCGGTCGCCAGCCGCAAATGCTGATTCAGATAGCGGGTATTGTTGGTGATATCGAAGGATTGCCAGCGCCCGTTCAGCCAGACCTCGGCCCACGCGTGCATCGCGACATGCTGAGCATTATCGCTGTACACGTAGCCGCTGACGTAGCGCGCCGGGATTTCCAGCGCGCGACAGCAGGCAAGGAAAACGTGGGTATGATCCTGACAGACCCCTTTTTCCCGCGCAAAGGCATCGGCGGCGGAGTCCTGCACCTGGGTCGCCCCCGGAGAGTATGGCATTCTCAGTAGCAGGTCCGCCATCAGTTGATTCAGGCTCTCCTCCGGCTGGTCGCTGCGATACAGGCGCTGGGCAAATTCGCGGATCCGCTCATCGGCGCGGGTCAGCGGCGTGCAGCGTAAATAGACCAGTGGAGAGAGCAGTTCCTCATCCGCCACGTCGCTCTCTTCGCTATTCTGAGCGATATCCACGATCCCGCTGGCGCGGATGGCGATTTCTTTATGCGGATTATCGAGAGTTAACACATGCAGGACATTTCCCCACGCGTCGGTGGTAGTCACCGCCGCCCCCTCCGGCAGGGTCAGCGTCCATGACGTGATAGTTTGCCGCCCGGTGCTGCGCGGGGTCAGGCGCAGGTACTGGGTCGAAAACTTCACTTCTTCATCGTAGCCGTAGCGGGTCAGGTGATCGATGACCAGTTTCATAGCGCCTCCAGATAGGTTTGTCTGATGCTGTCGGACAGCGCGTTAATACGCGCCAGCAGTCCGTTGAGGTAACTTTGTAAATCGGCGCCCGCCAGATCGTCGCGGGTACTGAAACGCAGATCGACATTCAGCTGGTGCGCGAGGCGCAGCGGCAGGTGTGATCGATCGTTGGCAATGTGCTCCAGCTGGCCGATAAGATCGGAAATGCAGGCCCGCAGGGAGCGCGGCACGTCATTGCGCAGAATCAGCAGTTCCATCACCGTTTCCCGGCTGACCGGCTGGCGAAAAATACTGTTGTAGGCTTCGCGGGCGCTGACCGCACTAAGCAGGGTATCCAGCCGGTAATATTCGCGTACCGGATCCGGATCACTGCTCAGTTGCTGATCTTTGATAAGCAACAGCTGCGTGGTGGCGTAGGCCCGCTCAATCAAGGTGCCGATACCGATAAAGCTCAGGGCGTCATTACGCAGTAGCGTACCCAGTACCGCGCCGCGAAACAGGTGTACCCGCTCCTTTACCCAGTCGAAAAAACCGTCGGTACCCAGTTCGCTAATTCCCCGCTGGCGGAGCTGGCGTAGTTCAATGCGTGTGGCATTGATACATTCCCAGACCTCGGAGGACAGGCTACCGCGAACCGCGTGGGCATTGTTCCAGGCCATCTCCACACAGCTATATATGCTGCAAGGATTGTTGCCGTCGAGCGCAAAGAAATTGAGCAAATTGCTCATGGTAAAGCGCGCATGTCGCGCCTGAAACAGCTCATGGGTTAGCGATAAATTCAGCGGCAGGGCCAGGTCCCGCGACTGCTGGCTGTGACGCGGGATCATCGACAGTTTCCAGGTCACATCAAGCACCCGGGCATAGCTTTCCGCGCGCTCCAGATAGCGCGCCATCCAGAAAAGTTCACTCGCAGTCCGGCTCAGCATGATTCACCATCCTCCATCACCCAGGTATCTTTGGTGCCACCGCCCTGCGATGAGTTCACCACCAGCGAGCCTTCCGTGAGCGCAACTCGCGTCAGGCCACCGGGCACCAGACGGATCTCCTGGCCAGAAAGTACAAAGGGACGTAAATCGATATGCCTCGGCGAGAGCCCTCCTTCCACGAAGGTCGGGCAGGTTGACAGGGCCAGGGTATCCTGACCGATATAGTTGGCCGGATTGGCCAGCAGACGCTGGCGGAACGCTTCGCGCTCGTCTTTGGTTGAGCGTGGCCCCACCAGCATGCCGTAGCCTCCTGCGCCGTGAACTTCCTTAACCACCATTCTTTCCAGATTCCCCAGCACGTACTGCAAATCCTCCGGCTTACGACACTGCCAGGTTGGAATGTTGTTCAGTATCGGCTGCTCGCCAAGATAGAAGCGGATCATCTCCGGCACGAAGGGATAGATGGATTTATCGTCCGCCACGCCAGTACCAATTGCGTTGGCCAGCACGACCCCTCCGCTACGGTATACCGACAGCAGTCCCGGGACACCGAGCATCGAGTCAGCGCGAAAAGCCAGCGGGTCAAGATAGGCGTCATCAATACGCCGGTAAATCACATCCACCCGCCGCGGCCCTTCGGTGGTGCGCATGTAGACCGCCCCTGATTTGATAAACAAGTCGGCGCTTTCCACCAGCTCAACGCCCATCTGCTGGGCAAGAAAACTGTGTTCAAAATAGGCACTGTTAAACCGGCCCGGCGTCATAACCACCACGCAGGGATCGTCTACGGGGGAGCTTTCACGCAGGGTTTGCAGCAGATAGCCCGGATAACGCTCAACCGGCGCAATATGGTGATTTTCGAACATTTCCGGGTAGAGACGCATCATCATTTTGCGGTTTTCCAGCATATAGGAGACCCCTGACGGGGTACGCAGGTTATCCTCCAGCACGTAATACTGGCCATCGCTGTTGCGCACCATATCGACGCCGGTAATGTGGGCATAGGTATTATTGGGCAGGTTTATTCCCTGCATGCAGGGCTGATACTGTTCATTGGCCAGTACCTGCTCAGCCGGAATAAGCCCCGCCCGCAGAATATTTTGCTCGTGGTAGATATCGTACAAAAAAGCATTCAGCGCTTTAACCCGCTGGCGAATACCGCGGTCGATCTTTTTCCACTCTCCGCCGGGAATAATGCGCGGTACGCTATCAAAGGGGATAAGACGTTCGGTACCTTCATCTTCCCCATACACGTTAAAAGTGATGCCGATGCGATGAAAAAGCAGCTCCGCCTGCTCTTTCTTTTGCCGGATAGAGAATTGATCGGTGTTGTGAAACCATTGCCACCAGGCGTTATAGTGGTGACGCTGCTGTCCCTGCGCGGTAAGCATCTCATCATAATAATGCCCGTCAGGAAGCGTTATTTTTATCATGGCCGTCTCCTCCGGTTATACTCACTTTGGGGTAACCCCACAAAGAGATAAGCATTTATTATGCCAGGTAGCTGATGGCGAGATACGAGTGCAATTTCCCTCGGCGCGCCGCTTCATTGTGCAAAAAATAACCCGCCCGATAGCCGATACCGCGCCCGCTATGCACCACGATGAAGCAAACGCTGCGCGCCTGCGCCATCGCGGCTATTCCGCGTTCAGCCAGCGGGCATAATGCTCCGGCCATTGAACGGTTGGCGTACCTGGGCGCCCCATTGCAAAACCGTGACCACCGCGGGCGTAACGATACAGACTGACCGGAATCTGATGCTGTCGACAGGCAGCAGCCATAATCAGCGTGTTATGCGGATCGGACACCGAATCATCCTCCGCCTGGGTCAGGAAACAAGGCGGTGTCTGTGCGTTCACGTAGGTCTGTACCGACCAGGCGCGGTCAACCGCATCCGAGGCGTGCGATCCCGCCAGGATACGGTGCGTGGAGGTGTGGCTGTAGGGTGGCATTAGCGAAATAATCGGATAAATCAGCGCGGCTTTGTCAGCACGCGCGGGGTAGCCATCGAGGGCATCCTGTGGAGCGTAAGAGGCAAAATCAGCCCGGCAGGCCGCCATTCCCAGCAGATGCCCCCCGGCAGAAAACCCCAGCAGGCTGACTTGCTTCTCCCGCGCGCGAATCAGCC
This sequence comes from Klebsiella sp. I138, assembly GCF_051131765.1. Lineage (NCBI taxonomy): Bacteria > Pseudomonadati > Pseudomonadota > Gammaproteobacteria > Enterobacterales > Enterobacteriaceae > Klebsiella > Klebsiella sp. I138. The sequence continues at coordinate 792,608 of NZ_CP180447.1, read as the reverse complement.
GCAGCGCCCGCTGAGCATCCTGTAACGGCGCCAGCGCCCCGGCGCCCCACCCTTCGCCGGGAAGCCGGTAGCTCAGAACATAGGCTGTATAGCCTCGCACCGTCAGCCAACGTGCGGCAGGCCAGGCCTCTTTCGCCATTTCAATGCGCCGATAGCCCCCCCCGGCGGCAATCAGCACGCCATGACCGCGGGGAACCGCTGGCCGCCAGACCGACAGCTGCGGCTGGACAATATGGCTTAGCGCGCCGTGGGAAGAGAGTATCGCCTCCCCCGATGGCCCGCCTCCGCCCGGCGGTTCGCCCGGCCATAAGCAGAGCGCCTCTTCCCGATGGCGACCGGCCCCGGCGCGAGCCGCCATGAACAGCGAGGCGGCACTTAACAGCAGAAAATGGCGTCGGTTCACCCGCAGCTCCCGTCAGTCTTCAATAAGCCGATAACAACACACCGTTTTTACCGGCAGATGTCTCCGGGTCTTTTATTATCGTTCGTCTGCCCGCTCGGGCAGGTAAATTGTCTGTTTTGACGCAAAATGTTATCTGCAACAAGCCGGATGACGGATATTCGTCTAAGGTTTTCTGATGGTCAAATGCAGTGGCAAGACCGTCTGAAATGATAAGGAGAACTACCCATGACGAGAACGGTTTCACGTCGTCCCGCAACGTTGCCTTACGCTTTACATCTGGCGCTGGGAGGCGCGATCTTCGCTTTGTCGACGCTGGCCGTCCAGGCTGTGGAAACCAAACCCACGCCGCAATCCCCGGATGTGATGCTCGGCCCGCTCTTCAATGATGTGCAAAGTGCCAGACTCTTCCCCGACCAGAAAACCTTCGCCGATGCGATTCCCAACAGCGATCCGCTGATGATCCTCGCCGATTACCGCATGCAAAAAAACCAGACCAGTTTCGATCTCCGCCATTTCGTCGAGCTGAATTTCACCCTGCCAAAGGATAATGACCAGTACATTCCACCAAAGGGTCAGACGCTGCGTCAGCATATCAACGGCCTGTGGCCGGTGTTAACCCGCAGTACCGTCGAGGTTGAGAAGTGGGATTCGCTGCTGCCGCTGCCCAAACCTTACGTGGTTCCCGGCGGCCGCTTTCGCGAAGTTTATTACTGGGATAGCTACTTCACGATGCTGGGCCTGGCTGAGAGCGGACACTGGGATAAAATTGAAGATATGGTGGCTAACTTCGCGTCGGAGATAGACACCTGGGGCCATATCCCCAATGGTAACCGCAGCTATTATTTGAGCCGCTCACAGCCCCCGTTTTTCTCATTTATGGTCGAACTTCTTGCCACCCACGATGGCGACCAGGCGCTAAAAACCTGGCTGCCGCAGATGGAAAAAGAGTACCAGTACTGGATGAAGGGCGCCGAATCGCTGGAGCCGGGAAAAGCCAACCAGCGGGTGGTGCGTATGGAAGATGGTGCGCTGCTGAACCGCTACTGGGATGATAACGATACGCCGCGTCCGGAATCCTGGCTCGATGATGTCACCACCGCAAAGAACAACCCGAATCGTCCGGCGACGGAGATCTATCGCGACCTGCGTTCTGCCGCGGCCTCGGGCTGGGATTTCAGCTCGCGCTGGATGGATAACCCGAAACAGCTGGGGACCATCCGCACCACCAGCATCGTCCCGGTCGACCTCAACGCCCTGATGTTCCATATGGAAAAAACCCTCTCCCGCGCCAGCAAAGCCGCTGGCGACAATGCAAAAGCGGCGCAGTACGATGGGCTGGCAAATGACCGGCAGAAGGCGCTTGAGAAATATCTGTGGAATGATAAAGAGGGCTGGTATGCCGATTACGACCTCAAGACCCATAAGGTACGTAATCAGCTCACCGCCGCGGCGCTGTTCCCGCTGTACGTGAACGCCGCCTCCCGCGAGCGGGCGGCGAAAGTTGCGGCGGCGGCAGAAGCGCAGTTACTGAAACCTGGCGGATTAACCACCACGACCGTGAACAGCGGGCAGCAGTGGGATGCGCCTAACGGCTGGGCACCGCTGCAGTGGGTTGCCGCCCAGGGGCTGCAAAACTACGGCCAGCAAAAAATCGCCATGGAGGTGAGCTGGCGCTTCCTCAGCAACGTCCAGCATACCTACGACAGTCAACAGAAGCTGGTCGAAAAATATGACGTCAGCTCAACGGGCACCGGCGGTGGTGGCGGGGAGTATCCGCTGCAGGACGGCTTCGGCTGGACCAACGGCGTGACGCTGAAAATGCTGGATTTAATCTGTCCGAAAGAGCAGCCGTGCGATTCACTTCCGGCCTCACGCCCGGTCGAGAAAACAGCACAACCCGCAGCCGCTACTACCAGTACGCCTCCGGCTGCCAACGATAGCGTTGCCGCTCCGGACAAAAAAGCAGCACCGTGATCCCTTGACGCGGCGGGTTCACCGCCGCGTTTTTTTCTCCCCCCTTGACGATAATCGCGTTAGTCTGCTGTTTTCAGACCACTCGCCGTAATGGAAAACTTCATGCTGATTGACGACATCGATTCGCCAGCCTCTACCAACAGCAGCTCGCTCTGGCAGGGCGTAGAGAAAAACCGCCCGCCCACTGGGATGCCCGGGCGGAGAACATTGCCGTCGTCAATACACCGGTCATCGACAGTTACCTCCAGCAGCTGCTGGCCAAAATTGATCTGTGCGGCGCCAGCAGCCTGTTTGATATGGGCTGTGGTCCGGGCACCGTCGCCCTGGCATTGGCCGACCAGCTCATGCTGGTATGTGGCGTCGATTATAGTCAGGGGATGCTTGATGTTGCCGCTCGTCGGGCACAGGCGCAGGGCGTTCATCACGCGGTCTGGCACCAGCGGGCGTGGGAGGAGAGCTGGGCCGGACTTCCACGCTGCGATATCGCCGTTGCTTCACGTTCCACCCTGGTGGCCGATCTGGGCGACGCCATGGCGAAGCTCAATGACCAGGCGCGGTTACGAGTCTACACCACCCATCTGGTGAACCCGGGTTTTGCCTCGCCGACGATCCTCCGCGCCCTGGGACGAGAGAGCGTCGCGCTCCCTAACTATCTCTATGCTATTAACGTGCTGTATCAAATGGGGATTCATGCCAGCGTCGACTTTATTTATGGCGATCCTCAGGATAACAGCAGCTATCCGCGCTTTGAACGCAACGTGGTGGCAGCATTTGGCACACTCAGCCCGCCCGAGCGGGAGCGACTCTCGCGTTGGTATGCGCAGCAAAACCCGGAGACGATCCAGGTTGACGCCCGGGACTGGGCGCTCATTAGCTGGAATTGCCGCCGCTGACCCGACCAAAACCTACCTGATATAGTAGCCCTCTGATTTCTCTCTCACTTCCTCCGGGCGCATCACGCGCCTCTTAAGCGGCAACATCCTGATATTTCTCACGGTCTTTGCCGGACGTCGCGGCAAAATCCCACTTGATCATGAGAAGGCAAACAATAATAATTCGCATTACTTTTTTACGAAAGATGACACTTTCGTTTTTTATTCGTGGCGGCGTACAGGAGTACCAGGCTACGTCAACTCAGGATTATGTCATGACCGCTCGCGTCACCTTCAAACGCTCCGCCTTGCTATGCGCGCTGGCCGCCGCCTTCCCTCTCGCCAGCCTGGCGGAAGAGACGGTTGTTGTCACCGCTCAGCCCATCGATTCCGCCACCTCGCCGACGCAAGGCTATAGCGCAAAAACCTCAGCCGGTGCGACAAAAACCGATCAGCCGTTGATTACCACCGCGCAGTCGGTCTCCGTTATCACCCGCCAGCAGATGGATGACCAGGGGGCTAATACCATCAGCCAGGCGCTGACCTATACTCCGGGGGTTTACTCTAGCTTCGGCGGCGGAGCAACCCGCTTTGATACGGTGTCGTTACGCGGCTACCACGGCGGCGACGTTGATAACCTGTTCCTGGACGGCATGCGCCTGATGAGCGACGGCGGCAGCCACAACGTGCTGCAAATCGATCCGTGGTTTATTGAGCGGGTAGATGTCATCAGAGGCCCGTCTTCGGCCCTGTACGGCCAGAGCGTGCCGGGTGGCGTGGTGAACCTGACTTCTAAACGTCCGCAGTTTACCTCAGAAGGCCATTTCCGCCTCAGCGGCGGAACGCAAAATACGAAAGGGGCCGCCTTCGATTATACCGATGCCATCAACGATCAGTGGGCTTACCGGATTATCGGCATGACGCGGACCAGCGATACCCAGTACGATAATACCCGCGAAGAGCGCTACGCTATTTCGCCTTCCCTGCTCTGGCAGCCGGATTCCGACACCTCAATGCTGCTGCGCGCCTACCTGCAAAAAGATCCATCAGGCGGCTATCACGGTTCGCTGCCGCTGGAGGGCACCCGCTACGCACACAACGGACGTAAGCTGTCCACCAGCACCAACGAAGGCGACCCATCAGACGGATATCAACGCCGCGAGCAAATCTACAGCTACGAGTTTAATCATCAGTTCAACGACGTCTGGTCGGCCTATTCCGCCGGAAGCTACACCCACACCAACGTGTCGCTGGATCAGGTGTATCAGGTCGGCTGGATTGATGACAGCGATATGCTGGCGCGCGGCTACAGCGGCTCTCGCGGCTCTCTGGACGCCTGGTCCACCGATAACCGTCTGCGTGCCGATTTCACCACCGGCGATCTGGCACATACGCTGATCCTCGGTGCGGAATATCACCGTTTCCGCAACGATCTGTGGACCGGAGCCGGGAGCGCATCGCCGCTCGACCCGTTTAGCGGCTACACTGCGCAAACCGGGCATACCGTGACCTACAGCGATAACAATAACCGTCGCTATTACCAGACGGGGATCTACCTTCAGGATGAAATGGTCTGGGAACGCTGGCATCTGGATGTTTCCGGTCGGTACGATCGCATTGTTTCTCAGCAGGTCAGCGATACCTTCGGCACCGCCAGCCGCCGCTCCGATGACCATATCAGCGGCCGGGCATCGCTGCTGTACGCCCTGGAAAACGGCCTCTCGCCGTATCTGAGCTATAGCCAGGCGATTACGCCAGCCATGTTGCCGGGAGCCAACGGAACGCTGCTCAAGCCCACGACCGCTGAGCAGGTGGAAGCGGGGCTGAAATTCCAGCCGCCGGGTACCGCCGATATGTACAGCATTGCCATCTACGATTTGACGCAAAAAGATGTGGCAACGCGCGACCCGAATATCGCCACCGCGACCTTTATTCCGGCGGGTAAGGTCCACTCTCAGGGCGTTGAACTGGAGATGCACAACCAGATTACACCGGAGCTGAGCACCCTCGCCTCCTACACCTGGAACCGCCTGCGCTTCCAGGACACCAAGGATGGTACCAACGATAATACGCCGCAGCTGACGCCGGATCAGATGGCCTCTTTCTGGGCGCGCTATCAGTTCCCGGCAGGCATTAGCGCAGGGGCTGGCGTACGCTATATCGGCAAGCAGTGGGCGGATGATGCCAACACCGAACGTCTGCCGTCGGTCACCTTGCTCGATGCCATGGTGCGCGCCGATCTTGGCGTCTGGTCACCGTCGTTGAAAGGGGCTTTTGTGCAGGTCAATGCCAACAACCTGAGCGACCGGGAGTATATCTCCGGCTGCTACGGTACCGGCAACTGTTACTGGGGAGCCGAGCGCACCGTGACGGCCACCGTCGGCTACGACTTCTAGGGATTGTCTGAAAAGCGTTCCGCTCGCGCTGGTCGAACACAGCGCGAGCGGAAAAAACGACATCACTACATGGCGTCCAGCGCCTGCTGCAGCTTCCAGATATAGCGCGGAGCCTGCGGAGCCGGATGTTTTTTCACCACGTGCTCAAAGAACTCATCGGCGTCCATATCATTGATCTCATCAATGGCATCCTGGCGATTCGAGGAGAACGTGCGCAGCAGCGCCCCGGCGCCGTTGGCGTAGGAAACCACCACCGCATAGCGCATCACCTGCGGATCTTTAATCCCGGCAAGCGGACCATTCTCGAGGATGCTCAGGTAAGCCGCCCCCATTGAAATATTACGTTCAGGATTTTTTAGCTCGCTGACCGACGGCTCGCCGCGCCAGCCCATACGCCGGTAGACATCGCGACCGGATGTTGAGGGCTTCAACTGCATCAGGCCAACCGCGCCTGATTTGCTGATAACCGTCGGATTGCCGCCGGATTCAATGGCGATAATCGCCGTCACCAGCTGCGGGTCAACGCCCCACGCCGCACCGGCTTTTTCACTGATTGGCATCCACTGCATCGCGCGCTTAACCGGAACTTCAGCGTTCCACGGCGGGTTACGGTAATCCTGTTTCGAGCTACAGCCGGCCAACAATACAACGATAAAAACACACCATCTCAATTTCACACATCTATCCTTATTGGCTGAAGTTTGCCGCGTGGAGATGACAATAATCGCTCCAGGCGGCATGATAACCCTTTCATTCTTAGCAAGGAATTGTCATGTCTCAGTTTTATCTGGTCGCCCCCTCAGGGTACTGCCTCAACCAGGAGGCGGCGAACCGCGGCGTTCAGCGCCTGCAGGAAGCCGGGCATCAGGTCATGCACCAGGAGGTCATTCCCCGCCGCCAGCAGCGGTTTGCCGGAACTGAGCATGAACGCCTGAGCGACATTAACCACCTGGCCACCCTTGAAGGTGCTAACCGTATCGTGATGCCGGTACGCGGCGGCTACGGCGCCAGCCGCCTGCTCCCTCACATCGACTGGCAGGCCCTCATTGCGCGCCAGCGGCAAAACCCGCTATTCATTTGCGGACACAGCGATTTTACAGCGATTCAAATGGGACTGCTGGCAAAGGGTAGCATAATCACCTTCAGCGGTCCGATGCTGGCAGGTAACTTCGGAGCCGAAACGCTGGATGCATTTACCGAACACCACTTCTGGCAGGCCCTGCGTAGCCCGGAATTTACCCTTGAGTGGCCGGGAGAAGGCCCGGACTGTCGGGCCCAGGGCACCTTATGGGGCGGAAATCTGGCCATGTTAACCTCGCTTCTCGGGACGCCCTGGATGCCGCAGATAGCCAACGGCATTCTGGTGCTGGAAGATATTAACGAACATCCGTTCCGCGTGGAACGGATGCTGTTACAGCTGCTGAATAGTGGTATCCTCGCGCAGCAGCGGGCCATTGTTCTCGGCAGCTTTACCGGCGCTAACCCTAACGACTACGATGCCGGGTATGATTTACCCATGGTTTACGACTATCTCCGCGCGCAGCTCGATGTTCCGCTTATCAGCGGGTTAGACTTCGGCCACGAACAGCGAACCGTGACCCTGCCCCTCGGCGCAAATGCGCTGTTGGTGAACAATGCGGCCACCACCACCTTAACCCTCAGCGGACATCCGGTACTGACAGAATAAAAACTTCTGTTACACATTTTCGGATACGCTACAGGTTGTTAAAATGATGTCACTTTCATAAAAACTTCACGCCAGTAAGGAGTACGTCAACTTTGGACGCCGGTGCGGTCATTAGTCTGTTTATTCTGGGTTCTGTATTAGTAACCTGTAGCATTTTATTGAGTTCCTTTTCCTCACGCCTTGGCATCCCGATTCTGGTTATCTTCCTCGCCATCGGTATGCTGGCGGGCGTCGACGGTATTGGCGGCATCCCTTTTGACAACTACCCTTTCGCCTATATGGTGAGTAACCTGGCGCTGGCGGTTATCCTGCTGGATGGCGGGATGCGCACTCAGGCGAGCTCGTTCCGCGTTGCGCTCTGGCCGGCCCTCTCCCTGGCTACCGTCGGCGTACTGATTACCTCCTGCTTGACCGGAATGATGGCCGCGTGGCTGTTCCATCTCGATCTTATCGAAGGGATGCTGATCGGCGCGATTGTCGGCTCAACCGATGCCGCGGCGGTCTTCTCGCTGCTCGGCGGCAAAGGGCTGAACGAACGCGTGGGCTCGACGCTGGAGATTGAATCCGGCAGCAACGATCCGATGGCGGTGTTCCTGACCATCACGCTTATCGAGATGATTCAGCAGCATGAAAGCGGCCTGAGCTGGATGTTTGCCGTACATATCGTGCAGCAGTTCGGCCTGGGTATTGCTATCGGTCTCGGCGGCGGCTATCTGCTGTTGCAGATGATTAACCGTATCGTTCTGCCTACCGGTCTGTATCCGCTGCTGGCGCTGAGCGGCGGGATTATGATTTTTGCCGTGACCACATCGCTGGACGGTAGCGGCATTCTGGCGGTGTATCTGTGCGGCTTCCTGCTGGGCAACCGACCTATTCGCAACCGTCACGGGATCCTGCAAAACTTTGACGGACTGGCGTGGCTGGCGCAAATCGCTATGTTCCTGGTGCTCGGTCTGCTGCTCACGCCGTCGGATCTGTGGCCTATCGCGATTCCGGCGCTGCTGCTGTCGATGTGGATGATTTTTATCGCCCGTCCGCTGTCGGTGTTTGCCGGCCTGCTGCCGTTTCGCGGCTTTAACCTGCGCGAGCGGGTGTTTATTAGCTGGGTTGGCCTGCGCGGTGCGGTGCCGATTATTCTCGCCGTCTTCCCGATGATGGCCGGCCTTGAAAATGCCCGCTTATTCTTTAATGTCGCCTTCTTCGTGGTGCTGGTTTCGCTACTGTTGCAGGGAACATCGCTCTCCTGGGCGGCCAAAAAAGCCAAAGTGGTGGTCCCGCCGGTCGGCTGGCCCATTTCCCGTGTCGGGCTGGATATTCACCCGGAAAACCCCTGGGAGCAGTTTGTTTATCAGCTGAGCGCCGATAAATGGTGCGTCGGCGCGGCGCTGCGCGATTTGCATATGCCGCCGGAAACGCGCATTGCCGCGCTGTTCCGCGACAATGTGCTGCTGCATCCGACCGGCAGTACCCGTCTGCTTGAAGGCGATATTCTCTGCGTCATTGGCCGCGAGCACGACCTGCCTGCGCTGGGCAAAATGTTCAGCCAGTCGCCTCCGGTGGCGCTCGATCAGCGCTTCTTCGGCGACTTTATTCTGGATGCCAGCGCAAAATTCGCCGATGTGGCACAAATTTATGGCCTGGACGGCGGGGAAGAGTTTCGCGATCACCAGCAGTCGCTGGGCGATGTGATTCAGCATCTGCTCGGTGCTGCGCCGGTCGTCGGGGATCAGGTGGAGTTCGCCGGAATGCTATGGACGGTCGCGGAGAAAGAAGAAGACCACGTGTTGAAGGTCGGGGTTCGCGTGGCGGATGATGAGGCGGAGTGATCCGCCTCATCATCCTGGTTAAGATATTAATATTGCATACTTTTGCTCATTGCAGAGCCGCATAAAACCCCCGACATTACCTCCGCAAACCCGCTAGCGTGGCCTTCAGGGCCACGCTAGCCGTGGGAAAGACCAATCCCCGATGCCCGCCTATCTTTTACCTGAACGTTTTCACAGTAGGCATCCTCATGTCGATGTACATCAGGCAGTACGCCATTTCCGGGTTAACGGTTTTTCGATTTCCACAATCAGGAACATCACAAATCCGATGACAAACGTGATCACCCAATAGCGGAACGGCAGCGCGGTGGTACCAAACAGCATTTGCATAAACGGCACGTAGATGATCAGCAGTTGCAGCACCAGCAGGACGGCGCTGACGATCCAGATGCCTCTGTTTGCCAGTAGCCCTTTACTCAGAGAAAAACCGTCGGCGACGCGGCAATTGAGCATATAAAACCACTGAGCGGTCACCAGCGTTTGCAGCAGGACGGTACGAATAAACTCTGGCGAATAACCGCGTGGCTGGAGCCAGGCTTCCAGAACGAAGGCGCTCACGGCTATCATCGAACCAACAAAAATCACCCGCCAGATAGCGAAACCATCCATAACATGCAGCTTAGGATCGCGCGGTGGGCGCTTCATAATGTTCTTCTCGCCGGCCTCAAACGCCAGGCCAAACGACAGCGTGGCGGAGGTCGCCATGTTCATCCACAGGATCAGCACCGGGGTCAGCGGAATTAAATTCCCTGCCAGCAGGGCAATAATAATGAGCAGCCCCTGCGCCAGGTTGGTTGGCATAATAAAAAGGATGGTTTTCTTCAGATTATCGTACACCCGCCGCCCTTCCCTGACCGCGCTGGCGATGGTGGCGAAGTTGTCATCGGTCAGCACCATATCGGCCGCCTCTTTGGTCACCTCGGTTCCCTTAATGCCCATGGCGATGCCAACATCGGCCTGTTTCAGCGCCGGGGCATCGTTCACCCCGTCGCCGGTCATCCCCACCACCTCTTTTTTACTCTGCAGCGCCTGCACCAGACGGAATTTATCTTCCGGGCTGGTACGGGCGAAAATATCAAATTTCTGCGCGGCTTCGCTGAGCTGCAGGTCGTCCATCACCTCCAGTTCACGCCCGGTGATGGCATTGCCGGCATTGCCAATGCCAAGCATTTTGCCGATGCTCATCGCGGTTTGCGGGTGATCGCCGGTGATCATTTTCACGCGAATGCCCGCCTGCAGGCAGTCGCCAATCGCCGTAATCGCTTCCGGACGCGGCGGGTCCATCATTCCGGCAATACCGAGGAGGATAACCCCCTGCTGCAGATCCTGATGGGTCAGCTCGCTTTGCCCGCTGGCCGCCGGTTTCCACGCCGCCGCGACCATTCGTAACCCTTCCCGCGCATACTCTTCAATTTTTGCTTCCCAGTAAGGCTGATTCAGCGGCTGCAGGCCGTCCTCGGTCTGCTGCTGCTGACAAAGCCGGAACAGTACATCCGGGGCACCGGTGATTAAGATCATCTCTTCATTACCGATCCGATAGAGCGTCGACATATATTTATATTGCGAATCAAAAGGGATCTTGCTGCGCAATTCGGTTGCCACCACCGGCAGCGCGACTTTCGCCGCCAGCACTTTCAGCGCCCCTTCCGTTGGACCGCCGGTAATTTTCCATAACCCGCTTTCATCCTTGATAAGCTGGCTGTCATTACATAAATCAATGGTCCTCAAATAGCGCTCAAGCAGCGTACCGGGCGCCACCACAACCGGCCCGGCCCCATCTACCGGGTGAATATTCCCGATCGGTTCATAGCTATCACCTTCTACCCGATAGACGGTATCCGCCGTAATGACGGCTTTTACCGTCATCTCGTTCATGGTCAGCGTCCCGGTTTTATCCGAGCAGATCACCGTCATCGCCCCGAGAGTCTCAACGGTCGGCAGCTTGCGGATAATCGCCTTCTGCCGCGCCATGGTCTGCACGCCCAAAGAGAGTATGATCGAGATTATCGCCGGTAAACCTTCCGGCACCGAGGCCACCGCAAGACTTATCAGCGAGAGCATCAGCTCTGAAACCGGCATATCGCGAAACAGCAGGCTGAAGACGAACAGCGCGGCCATCATCACCAGAATGATAATAAAGATGGCTTTGCCGAGCTTATCCATCTGTACCAGCAGCGGCGTACGGTGCTTTTCAATATCCGCCATCATCTGGTTGATATGGCCCAGTTCAGTATCCCCGCCAGTCGCTACCACCAGGCCTTTACCGCCGCCAGAACTGATCGTGGTCCCCGAAAACAGCAGGTTCGTGCGATCGCCGAGAGGAAGATCGCCGCTCAGCGCCTCGGTGTTTTTTTCCACGACCGTCGACTCGCCGGTAAGAATCGCCTCTTCCACGCGCAGATTGTGGGCTTCAATAACCCGCAGGTCGGCAGGGATTCGGTCGCCCGCACGGATCACCACAATGTCACCCGGCACCAGCGCGGTGGTTGCCACCGTTTCATGGTTCCCCTGGCGAATCACCACCGCTTCGCTGGAAAGCATATTGCGAATGCTCTGCAGCGATTTTTCCGCATTACTTTCCTGAATATGGCCAATCAGGGCATTAATCACTGCGACGCCCAGAATTACCAGGGTATCGACCCAGTGCCCCATGACCGCAGTCAGCAGCGCGGCCGCCAGCAGGACGTAAATCAGAACATCGTTGAAATGGGCCAGGAAACGGAGCCACGCGGGCTTGCCCGGCTTTTGTGGTAGCGCATTCTCACCGTACTGCTGGAGTCGCGAGGCGGCTTCTGCACTGCTAATACCTTCGGAGGAACTGTTGATGCTGGTCAGGGTTTCATCCACGGAGAGCTTGTAGAACGGGCCAGCCGGTTTGTCTGTACTCATAGTTATCTCCTCACTCCTGTAACGGAAATCAGAACAGCATCAGGCCGCCCCTAACGCACAACGAAAACCGGAACGTGGGCATAACGCACGATGCTTGCCGCCTCGGAACCCAGCAAATGGGTCTGAATATTGGGGTTACGCGAGCCAATAATCACTACATCCGCCTGCAGCTCATCGGCCAGTTTGATCACTTCATCACGAATATTGCCGCTGCGGACATGAATATGGATGTCACTTTCCGGCAGGCTGGACTTTTTGGCCAGTTCAGCAAGTTTTTCCTCTGAGTTTTTAATCAGATAGTCTTCCATTTTTCGCGCATCAGAAATAAATCCGCGCGTCAGCTGCGGGGAAAACAGCGGGTTTACATGCACTAAATGAATTTGCCCAAAAGCGCTTTGCGCGAGAAACTGAGCATGGGATAACGCTTTGTCGGCGAGGCCGATTTCAAAGACATCAACCGGGACCAGGATATTTTTATACATACAGACAATCCTTTTATTACCAATAGAATAGTTGGCGATTAACGCCTGACGTGTCGTATTGAGGAAAGAATCTCAGAAACAAAAGCTGGTACAGAAGTCGGTATAATTAAACGTAGCACAGGACGGTTAACATTATTCAACCACCAATTATTATATTGAAAAATATCACAGAGCCCGCCCACCCTCAGACAAATCGGCTGAAAACACCGCTAAAATGCCGACATAAGGACAATTTTTACTCTTTTTAACATTTCCGCTTTTCTACGACTATGCTCATAATCAGGAGCTATAGCACTTCCAAAAACCACTCCATAATTAGGTATATGAGAATTTACTTACTATATATCCAGTACTAAAGGAGACGCGATGTTTGGCTATAGTCTGGTCCGTCTGAGCCTGTTTATCGCCCTGGCAATCATTGCCTGTACGGCGACAGGTTTATTCACTTATGTCGTTGTCTCCGCGTTGGCTGAATAATCATGGCGCTTGTAACAAACATGTAAAATAAATCTATTCACTCTGAGGGGAATACAGTGAAGCGTTATTTTTCTCTCATTCCTGTTGTTATTTTAATAACAACAGCTTGCGATCAGAAAGCACCTCAGGTCACGCCACTACCGCGGATGGTTAAAGCGGTGGAGGTGACCGCCGTCGGTGATTTACAGCAACGTGTTTTTCCTGCACGCATCGAATCCGGGGATTCGACGGATCTGTCTTTTAAACGCGGTGGCCAGGTTGAATCGCTCGACGTTCGTCAGGGTGCAAACATTACGCAAGGACAGGTCCTCGCCCGCCTTAATGCCCGGGAAGTCCAACAGCGCGTCAATGAACGACAAACAGCCGCCACGCTCGCACAGCGGCAGTTCGATCGTTTCCAGACCCTGGCCGGCCGCCAGGCTATTTCGAAAGCCGAAATGGACATCCAGCGCGCCAGCCGCGACTCGGCAAATGCCGCGCTGAAAATTGCCCGCGAAGAACTCGACCAGATGACGCTAAACGCGCCATTCAGCGGGGTAGCGGCCAGCGTGCCGGTTCGCAATCACCAGGTGGTCGCCGCCGGCCAGACCATTGTGACCCTAACGCGTACCGATCTCCTCGATGTGGTCTTCAGTATTCCGGAAAACCTGTTTAGCACCTTTGATATTCGCAACGCGCAGTACCGCCCGATAGTGAAAATCAACGCCCTGCCGGACCGCCAGTTCACCGCCCAGTACAAAGAACATTCCGGTAGCAGCGACAATAGCACTCTCACCTGGCAGGTGATTTTGACCATGCCGCGCCCGGCTGATTTCCCTGCGGTGGGCGGCGTCAGCGGCACCGTGACGGTGAATCTGGCAAATCTGCCCGCCAACGCGGGTCGTGAAGCGCTGGTGGTGCCGGTTGAGGCGGTATTCAATCCCGATAATCATCCACGCAACGAGCCGCACGTGTGGGTGATTAAAGGCGATGGCGAGCAACTGCATCTTGAGGATCGCAAAGTGAGCGTCGGGCAGGTGACAACCCAGGGGGTGGTTATTACCGACGGGCTCAGCGCCGGCGAGCGCGTTGTGGCGGCTGGAGTAAGCGAACTGCATGCCCAACAGCCGGTTAGAATCTGGACGCGTGAACGAGGCCTGTAATGGATATCTCTCGCCAGTTTATTAATAATCCCGTTCGCGTCTGGCTCACTATTCTGCTGCTGGGCATTGGCGGTATTTTCGCCCTGCTCAATATCGGCCGTCTGGAAGATCCGGCCTTTACCATTAAAACGGCGGTAGTCATTACCCACTATCCTGGCGCATCGGCGCAACAGGTCGAGGAAGAGGTCACCCTGCCGCTGGAAAACGCCCTGCAACAGTTGCCCTACCTGGATAACGTCAGCTCTATTTCGTCCAACGGGCTGTCGCAGATTACGGTGAATATCGCCTCGAATTACCACTCCAACGAGCTGCCGCAAATCTGGGACGAGCTGCGGCGCCGGGTGGGCGATGCGGCCCGCCTCTTCCCGCCGGGCGTAGTTTCCCCCTTCGTGAACGATGATTTTGGCGACGTATTTGGCTTCTTCTTTGCCATTTCCGGCGACAGTTTTACCAATCCGGAGCTGGTCCGCTATGCCGAGCAGCTGCGCCGGGAGCTGGTGCTGGTGCCCGGCGTCGGCAAGGTTGCCATCGGCGGGGCGATCCCCCAGCAAATTAACATTGATATCTCGCTGCCTAAAATGGCGGCACTCGGTATCACGCTTAACCAGCTTTCCGCCATTCTCAGCCGTCTGAACGTCGTTTCCAGCGCCGGGGAGATAACATCCGGCAGCGAGTCCATTCGCCTGCATCCGACCGGAGAATTTGAAAATATCGACGAGCTGGGCGACCTGCCGATCAACCCGCACGGTACAGGAGCGGCGACCCGGCTGCGGGATATTGCGACGATCTCGCGCGGACTGAGCGAATCCCCATCCAGCATCTACCACGCCAACGGCCGCCAGGCGGTGACGATGGGCGTCTCGTTCATTCCCGGCGTCAACGTCATCGATGTTGGCCATGCGCTGGAGGCAAAGCTGGAACAAATGTCGGCGGAAAAACCCGCCGGGATTCACCTCGATCTGTTCTACGATCAGGCGGCTGAAGTTGGCCACTCGGTTAACGGCTTTATCACTAATTTTTTAATGGCGCTGGCCATTGTTGTCGGCGTGCTGCTGATCTTTATGGGCGTGCGCAGCGGCATTATTATCGCGTTCTCGCTGGCGCTCAACGTGCTGGGCACGCTGCTGATTATGTATCTATGGGGTATTGAGCTACAGCGGATCTCGCTGGGGGCGCTCATTATCGCCCTTAGCATGCTGGTCGATAATGCCATCGTGATTGTCGAAGGGGTGCTGATTGCCCGCCAGCAGGGGTCAACGTTACTGACCGCCATCAACTACGTTATCCGCCGTTCCGCCCTGCCCCTGCTAGGGGCAACGGTGATTGCGATCCTCGCCTTCGCGCCCATCGGCCTGTCGCAGGACTCGACGGGGGAGTATTGTAAATCGCTGTTCCAGGTGCTGTTAATCTCCCTGATGCTCAGCTGGTTCTCGGCGCTCACCATTACCCCCGTGCTGATCAAATGGTGGCTGTTTAAAGGCGCTGCCTCCCCGCCGCCGGCCGCTGAGGCCGATCCTTACCGCGGACGCTTTTACCGCAGCTATCAGCGGATCCTCAATGTTCTGTTGCGGCAAAAAACCGTCACCCTCGTGGTGATGGCCGCGCTACTGGCCGGTGCAGTCTGGGGATTTGGCTCGGTGCGGCAGAACTTTTTCCCGTCATCCAATACGCCGATCTTCTTTGTTGATCTGTGGCTGCCCTACGGCACCGACATTGCCTCCACGGAAAAAATGGCCAGCGATATCGAAACCGCGATTAACGGCCAGCCCGGCGTCATCACCACCGTGGCGACCGTCGGTCAGGGCAGCATGCGCTTTATCCTCACCTATAGCGGCCAGCGCCAGTACAGCAACTATGCGCAGATCATGGTGCGCATGGACGACCAGCGTAGTATTGACGCCCTCACTCGCCACATGGATGCCTATATTGCGCGCAACTATCCGCAGGTGAATGCCAGCAGCAAGCGGGTGATGTTTGGGCCATCCGGCGACAGCGCCATCGAGGTGCGAATTAAAGGCCCCGATCCCGACAGATTGCGGCTGATAGCCAGCCAGGTAAGCACTATCCTAACGGCAGATCCGGCCGTCGGCAGCGTGCGTAACGACTGGCAAAACCGCAGTAAAACGATCCGCCCGCAGTATTCCCCGACCCTGGGGCGCGAGCTGGGGGTGGATAAGCAAGATATCGACAGTGCGCTGCAGATAAATTTCAGCGGTAGCCGCGCCGGGTTGTACCGCGAAGGCGCCGATCTGCTGCCGGTGGTGGTGCGCCCGCCGGCCGCCGAACGTCAGGATGCTAACCATCTGAAAAACGTGCTGGTGTGGAGCCAAAGCCGTCAGCAGTACATTCCCCTGAGCAACGTGGTCAGCGGCTTTAACCTCGAATGGGAAGACCCGTTAATTCTGCGCCGCGACCGCAGCCGCGTGCTCACGGTGATGACCGGCCCCGACCCGCTGAGCAATCAAACCCCGGGCGATATTCTGGCGCGGGTCCAGCCGCAGATTAACGCACTCAGCCTGCCGCACGGCTACAGCATTGAGTGGGGAGGCGACGCGGAGAACTCCAGCGAAGCGCAGCAGGGGCTGTTCACCACCCTGCCATTAGGTTATCTGGTGATGTTCGTCATCACCGTCCTGATGTTCAGCTCGCTGAAAAATGCCGTTGCCATCTGGCTGACCGTGCCGCTGGCGCTGATCGGCGTGACGCCAGGATTTTTAATTACCGGCATCCCTTTTGGTTTTATGGCGCTTATCGGCTTACTCAGCCTGAGCGGAATGCTTATCCGTAACGGCATCGTGCTGGTCGAAGAGATTGAACAACAAAAACAGGAAAAACCGCAGCACGAGGCGATTATCTATGCGGCCACCTCGCGCTTACGCCCGATACTGCTCACGGCCTTCACCACCGTGCTCGGCCTGGCGCCGCTGCTGCTGGACGTCTTCTTCCAGAGTATGGCGGTCGTTATTATGTTCGGGCTGGGTTTTGCGACCATTCTGACGCTACTGGTTCTTCCGGTTATTTACGCCTGTTTCCACCCTAAGGATATGCAGCAACCACAATGAACACCACCGGGTTAAATATTATTAAAACGCTGGGATGCATGACGGCGGTAACGTTCTTTACCATCTATAACACTTGGGATCGGTATGATTACGATTACCACTGGATCCTCGGCTTTCTGACGTTTATCTCGACCATCACCACACCGCTGTTTTTTGTGGTGGCCGGCTATCTCGATGCCCAGTCCCGGCATAGTACGAGCTGGCAGATGGGAAAAATTAAAAGCGTGGTGATCGTCTTTCTTTTCTGGATGACGATTTACTACCTCTGGGAGCCTTACCAGCGCGGCTATCTTATCCAGCCGTGGTTTGTCTTCGCCTTTATTGTGATTTATACCTTCCACCCGCTGATCGAGTGGCTAAGCCAGCGCAGAAGGCTCTTCTTTGGCGTGGTGTTTGTATTGCTGCTTTTCTCCTATGGTTACGACCTGCTGGCGGCCCTCTATCCCAACGTGCATACGCTGACGCTGGCGCCGCAGTACCGCCTGTGGACCTGGCTGTTGTTCTATTTAACCGGTCAGCTGTTTAGCGACCCGCTGGTGGTGCGCTGGCTTAATCGCGATAACGTGGTCAAAGCCACGATGTTTGCGATACCCTTTATTTATCTTTTCACCTGGTTTTACGAGCGCCATTTCTTTTTCGCCCTGTTCAAGGCCGACAGAAATGCGTTCATTCTCACCGGTTCGCAAATTTATATTCTGGTGGTCGCGCTGGTTATTGCGGCCAACGGCGTCCGTTTCCGGAAAAACAGCGAGTTTAAAGAGAGTATTCTGGCGGCAATCAGCAAAACGATGACCGGGGTTTATATCCTCCATTACTCAATTTTTCATCTCCTGAGCACCCTTATCCCAATCAGTTCGCTAACCACAAAATTAATGCTGATTGCCCTCACGTTTATCGTCTCGGTATTGATTTCAATGCTGGCGTTATCCAACTCCATCGCTAAAAAAGTGATCACCCTTTAAATCACCAGCGCTCTGCCTGGCGCCGGGTTTAAAAACCATAGCGCAGCCAGGCAAACAGAACGTTACCGTTATTGTAGGTGCCTGGAATATAGGTGAACTGTACGCTAAGTCGCCGATAGCTCGCGGAAAACAAGGGAAGAATAATCGGTAAGGGCACGTAATTAGCGAAATCATCGCGGGCGGTGATCCCGGCGGTCACGCCAAGACCAAGCCGGAAATCCTGGCGGCTATCCAGATACCAGCCCTTCTCCCAGCCGTAGCCAACGATCGGCTGCCACTTGTTATGTGAATCCTTAAACATCATGGCGTATAGCGAGCTCCAGTCGCCGTCATCGTGATAACGAGAGAGGCCGAAGCCGCCGCCCCAGGGCATCTCGTTGTAGTTATCCGTTTTCTCTTTATCGTAGGTTAAACGGTTGTGCCAGCTAAGAAACGGCAGATACAGGTCATAGTTTTGCGGCTGATTCCAGGTTTGCGAAACATCGTTTTTGAGCCAGTTCCACCAGCCGCTGATGCGCTGTTCGCCGTAAACATGGTCTTCAGCCTGTACCGCAGTGGCGAAAATAACCAGGGTTGCCCACACTATCAGCCGACAATGTTGCATAGATTTTTCCTTAAAAAATCACCGGTAACTATTCCGTCTGGAATAATAAACACCCTTCGCAAATATCACCGCCGCCATTTTGCTGCTAACTGACGTCCCTTATGACAGGTATATAGTCGCTGGCCAGGCGATCTCCAGCACGATAAAGCCTACCATGTCTGAATCAGGACATTCTCACGACGCTCATTGAATAAGGCGTATACGCTGACCGGGAAATAACAGGATGTTCTCTGCAGTATAATCCCGATTCAGGGGAGGCGGGAAAACGCCGCCAACGTACTGCTGACACGGGTATTTCCCTGGCATACAACGGCATCGGTTTTCCTGACCACCGTAAGCGGAAAACCAGAACTCCAGTAACTTACTGAAATTCTGGCTCATAAGACCGGCGAATGGCGCCGTTCAGGTAAGTTACCCTGTCACTACTGGAACGCGAGGTGCCAGCGCGCACATTAACTCATAGCCGACGGTGCCGCAGGCGCTGGCGACATCGTCAATTTTAATCTCCTTGCCCCACAGCTCGACCGGCGCGCCGATCCCGGCCTGCGGGCAAGGTGTTAAATCCACCGCCAGCATATCCATTGAGACCCGACCAACCGTGGTCGTACGCACGCCGTCAACCAGCACCGGCGTACAGTCCGGTGCCACGCGCGGGTAGCCGTCCGCATAGCCGCAGGCCACAATCCCAATACGCTGCTCGCCTGATGCCCGGTACAGGCCGCCGTAGCCAACCGCCTCTCCCGCTTTCAGGTTTTGTACGGCGATGATTTCGCTACTGAGCGTCATCACCGGCTTCAGGCCGCTATTAGCGACATCCTGCCATTGGCCGGAAGGCGATGCGCCATACAGCACAATCCCCGGTCTCACCCAGTCGAAATGGGCTTCCGGATGCCATAGCGTAGCCGCCGAGTTTGACAGCGAGCGCGGGCAGTCCAGCCCTTCCGCCGCCTGCTCGATGCGGCGCATCGGCTCAATGATGCCCTGCGGATTCTCCGCATCGGCAAAATGCGACATCAGCGTCATTTCACTGACGTTACTCAGCGCCCGCAGCTGCGACCAGACGGTATGAAGACGATCCGGCATAAAGCCCAGCCGGTTCATCCCGCTGTTGACCTTGACGTAGATATCCAACGGCGCGTGCAGCTTCGCCTGCTGGAGCGCTTTAATTTGCCAGTTGCTGTGGACGCTGATCGTCAGACGGTATTTATCAAACAGCGCCAGCTCATCGGCGTGGAAGAAACCTTCCAGCATCAGAATCGGCCCTTTCCAGCCATGCTCGCGCAGCAGGATCGCCTCTTCAAGATTGAGCATCGCAAAACCATCTGCTCCGCTCAACGCGCTCCAGACGCGCGACAAACCATGACCATAGGCGTTGGCTTTCACCACCGCCCACAGACGGGAGCCGGGAGCCGCACGCCGGACAATCTGCAAATTCTGCCGCAAGGCCGGCAAATCAAGGCTGGCCAATACAGGACGGGACATGAAGACTCCTTAGTTATGGACGCCGTGCAGGTGCTGAGCGCGCGACGGGGTAAAGCCGGGGCTATAGCGCGCGACGGCCAGGTCATCGTACGGAATGGCCGGTGTACGGCCCGAGATCAAATCACTAAGCAGTTGCCCGGAACCACAGGCCATCGTCCAGCCCAGCGTGCCATGCCCGGTATTCAGCCACAAATTCTTATACGGGGTCCGCCCCACCACCGGCGTACCGTCAGGGGTCATCGGACGCAGCCCGGTCCAGAAGGTTGCCTGCTCAACGTGGCCACCGCGCGGGAACAGATCGCGCACCACCATCTCCAGCGTCTCCCGGCGCGGCTGCAGCAGCTCTTTATTAAAGCCGACGATCTCAGCCATGCCGCCCACGCGAATGCGCTGGTCAAAGCGAGTAATGGCGATTTTGTAGGTTTCATCAAGGATAGTCGATACCGGCGCACCGTCTTCTTGTGCAATCGGAATGGTCAGTGAATAGCCCTTCAGCGGATAGACCGGAATATCCACCAGCCCCTTCAGCATTGCGGTAGAGTAAGAACCAAAGGCCATCACGTAGGCATCGCCTTTGATAATTTCCGCGCCGCATTTCACCCCGGCAATCTGCTCTCCTTCATACAGCAGCGCATCTACCGGCGTATTAAACCGGAAGGTGACCCCGGCCTGCTCCGCCATGGCCGCCAGGCGCGTAGTAAACAGCTGGCAATCGCCGGTTTCATCATTAGGCAGACGCAGACCACCGGTCAGCTTGTGGCTGACCTCGGCCAGCGCAGGCTCCACTTCCAGCAGGCGCTTCGCCTCCAGCAACTGGTACGGTACGCCGGCATCTTCCAGCACAGCGATATCGCGGGTGGCGTTTTCATACTGTTTTTCGGTACGGAACAGCTGTAACGTGCCGCCCTGACGGCCCTCATACTGGATCCCGGTGGTTTCACGCAGCGCTTTCAGGCAGTCGCGGCTGTATTCCGCCAGACGCACCATCCGCCCTTTGTTTTCCATGTAATGGCGGGTATCGCAGTTGCGCAGCATTTGCCACATCCACTTCAGCTGGAACTGAGTTCCGTCAAGACCGATAGCCAGCGGCGCATGGCGCTGGAACATCCATTTGATGGCCTTCAGCGGCACGCCCGGCGCCGCCCACGGCGCAGCATAGCCCGGGGAAATTTGTCCGGCGTTAGCAGCGCTGGTCTCTTCTGCCGCACCGGGCTGACGATCGATAACCGTCACATCGTGACCCGCCTGGCTTAAATACCATGCACTCGCAACCCCAACCACCCCACTTCCCAGTATGACGACTCGCATAGCGACTCCGTAATAGTTAAAGAACAATCATCTGATTACAAATTGATAACTCAGTTGAAAATATTATTCAACATACGCTTTATTTATGGTGACTTAACTCACAGCAAACCGCACCAGCATTGACCCTATAGATTTACTATCTCCTGCTGCGCTTCATTTTTACCCAGAATAATATTCTGCAAGATGATGCAGAAAAGGCCTTTAAGATTGCTAAATCGCGAAGAAAAGAAATTGTCGGGAGGCGCAGTTTGTCATGCCCTGTTCTATGCTTGATGTGAGGCTCTCCGTACAGAGAGGGCCACCTACAACGAGGGCGCGCTAATGGCTACGATTGATTCCATGAACAGGGACACCACTCGTTTAAGCGATGGACCCGACTGGACTTTTGAACTGCTGGAAACCTACCTTACCGAGGTTGACCGGGTAGCGAAGCTGTATCGTCTCGACACCTATCCACACCAAATCGAAGTCATTACGTCCGAGCAGATGATGGACGCCTATTCCAGCGTCGGGATGCCCATCAACTACCCGCACTGGTCGTTCGGTAAGAAATTTATCGAAACCGAGCAAGCGTATAAGCACGGGCAGCAGGGGCTGGCCTATGAGATCGTGATTAACTCCAATCCCTGTATCGCTTATCTGATGGAGGAGAACACCATCACCATGCAGGCGCTGGTTATGGCCCATGCCTGCTACGGGCACAACTCTTTTTTCAAAAACAACTATCTGTTTCGCAGCTGGACCGACGCCAGCTCAATCATCGATTATCTGATTTTTGCCCGGAAATACATTACCGATTGTGAAGAGCGCTACGGCGTTGATGAGGTTGAGAAGCTCCTCGACTCCTGTCATGCCCTGATGAACTACGGCGTCGATCGCTATAAACGCCCGCAGAAAATCTCTTTGCAGGAGGAAAAAGCGCGGCAGAAAAGCCGGGAAGAGTATCTGCAAAGTCAGGTGAATATGCTGTGGCGTACCCTGCCAAAGCGGGAAGAAGAGAAAACCATTGAGTCCGCGCGCCGCTACCCTTCAGAGCCGCAGGAGAACCTGCTGTACTTTATGGAGAAGAATGCGCCGCTGCTGGAGCCGTGGCAGCGTGAAATCCTGCGCATTGTGCGCAAGGTCAGCCAGTATTTTTATCCGCAGAAGCAGACGCAGGTAATGAACGAAGGCTGGGCCACCTTCTGGCACTACACGATCCTCAATCACCTTTACGACGAAGGGAAAGTGACGGAACGTTTTATGCTGGAGTTTCTGCACAGCCACACCAACGTGGTGTTCCAGCCGCCCTATAACAGCCAGTGGTATAACGGGATCAACCCGTACGCGCTGGGCTTTGCCATGTTCCAGGACATTAAGCGAATTTGCCAGTCTCCGACCGAAGAGGACAGATACTGGTTCCCGGACATCGCCGGTTCCGACTGGCTGGAAACGCTCCATTTCGCGATGCGTGATTTTAAAGATGAGAGTTTTATCAGCCAGTTCCTGTCACCGAAAATCATGCGTGATTTCCGTTTCTTTACGGTGCTGGATGACGACCACAATAACTATCTGGAGATCTCCGCTATTCATAACGAAGAGGGATATCGGGAAATCCGCGCGAAGCTGTCTGCCCAGTACAACCTCAGCAACCTGGAGCCGAATATTCAGGTGTGGAGCGTCGATCTGCGCGGCGACCGTTCACTGACGCTGCGTTACGTGCCCCATAACCGCGTTCCGTTGGATAAAGGACGGCGGGAAGTGCTCAAGCACGTCCATCGCCTGTGGGGATTTGATATCCTGCTGGAGCAGCAAAATGCCGATGGCAGTATCGAACTGCTGGAGCGTAGCCCACCGCGCCAGAACACGCTGTAAAACGGTGAAAACAAAATGCCCGGCATAGTGCCGGGCATTTTTTTACGGTCGGTGTGCTTAACGCATGCCGATAACTAAATCGCCGGACATCGTTTTCTGCATCCGGTGCCAGATCTCGCCGCTGTCGTGGCCATAGCGACGCACTATCTCGTAAACCTTCTCGTGCAGCCCTTCTTCACACACTTTCGCCAGCTGGTGGTAGAAGCCCAGCGCCAGGCTGCGCGCTTCCGGGTTGGCAAAATAGTGACGACCGATGCGGGTGTACAGCCCTTTCATCCCGTTGAGGATCAGGCCGTAAATCGGGTTACCGGAGGCAAACGCCAGGCCGCGGAAAATGTTGTAATCCAGATCGGCAAACGCGTCGGCGTGATCTTCAACTTCACGCGCGCTGGCAAGCACTTCCAGCGCATTTTCAGGGTGCTGGCGGAAAGCGGTACGGATGAAGATCGTAGAGATATTGGTACGCACCGACAGCAGGTTATCAATCAGCTGTGGAACGCTGTCATGATCAAGACGCGCCAGAGTTTCGAGAATATTCAGCCCGGACGTTTCCCAGAAGTTATTCACCTTTGTCGGCTTACCGTGCTGGATAGTCAACCAACCGTCACGGGCCAGACGTTGCAACACTTCGCGTAAGGTGGTGCGGGTCACGCCAATGAGTTCAGAAAGTTCACGTTCAGCTGGGAGGATGGTTCCAGGGGGGAAGCGATTATTCCAGATGCTTTCAATGATGTACTCTTCCGCGAAACCCGCAGGGCTTTGCGCCTTAATGACCATAATTAGATTTCCATTACACAGCGTTGCAAATTCCACTCATCATACCAGAGCCGCTATAGAGCAGATAGCGCCAGAAAGTAATTAAAAGGGGATCGCCGTTTCATTTTCAGCTTTTCGTTCCTCCCGCCATCCCCGGAACGTGAGGCGAAGTAAGTTGCTTCCCATTTTGCTCAACTGGTAATCTTGTGAATAGTTACGCGTAAAATTATGTCATTAATTTGACGGGAAGGAAGTCTGTCGTGGAAATGTCTTATGGCCGCGCCCTGTGGCGCAATTTTCTTGGCCAGTCCCCTGACTGGTATAAACTCACTCTTATCATCGTTCTGCTGATTAACCCGCTGGTTTTTTATCTCAATCCGTTTATTGCCGGCTGGATGCTGGTGGTGGAGTTTATCTTCACCCTCGCCATGGCGCTTAAATGTTATCCGCTGCTGCCGGGGGGCCTGCTGGCGATTGAAGCCGTGATGATCGGCATGACCAGTGCGGAACACGTGCGCGAAGAAATTGCCAGTAATCTGGAGGTGCTCCTGCTGCTGATGTTTATGGTGGCGGGGATCTACTTCATGAAGCAGCTGCTGCTGTTTATCTTTACCCGCCTGCTGCTGGGCATTCGCAGCAAGATGCTGCTGTCGCTCTCTTTTTGCCTGGCTGCGGCCTTCCTCTCCGCGTTCCTTGACGCGTTGACCGTTGTGGCCGTGGTGATAAGCGTCGCGGTTGGCTTTTACGGTATCTATCACCGCGTCGCCTCCGCGCGCCCGGATGATAACGATATCCTCGATGACAGCCATATCGATCAGCATTATCGCGACGTTCTGGAACAGTTCCGCGGTTTTCTGCGCAGCCTGATGATGCATGCAGGCGTCGGGACAGCACTCGGCGGGGTGATGACCATGGTGGGCGAGCCGCAAAACCTGATTATTGCTAAAGCGGCTGGCTGGCACTTCGGTGAGTTCTTTTTACGTATGGCACCGGTCACGCTACCGGTGATGCTTTGTGGTCTGCTGACCTGCCTGCTGCTGGAGAAAAGCAAACGGTTCGGCTACGGCGAGCCGCTGCCGCCTGCCGTACGTAAGGTACTACAGGAATTCGACGATCGCAGCCGCCAGCAGCGTAGCCGTCAGGATCGCCTGCGGCTGATTGCTCAGGGGATTATCGGCATCTGGCTGGTCACCGCGCTGGCGATGCACCTCGCAGAAGTGGGGCTGATTGGCCTGTCGGTGATTATTCTGGCGACGACCTTCTCCGGCGTGACCGACGAGCATGCGATTGGTAAAGCGTTTACCGAGGCGCTGCCGTTCACCGCCCTGCTGACCGTCTTTTTCGCCGTGGTGGCGGTGATCATCGACCAGCATCTGTTTACGCCGGTGATTCAGTTTGTCCTCCAGGCCTCACCCCACGCCCAGCTGTCGTTGTTCTATCTGTTCAATGGATTACTGTCGTCCATTTCAGATAACGTCTTCGTCGGCACGGTGTATATTAACGAAGCCAAAACGGCGTTGCAGCACGGTGTTATCAGCCTGCCTCAGTTTGAGCTGCTGGCGGTGGCTATCAATACCGGCACCAACCTGCCTTCCGTCGCAACCCCTAATGGCCAGGCGGCATTTCTTTTCCTGCTGACCTCTGCGCTGGCGCCGCTGATTCGCCTCTCCTACGGTCGCATGGTGTGGATGGCGCTGCCTTACACCATTGTGATGACGCTGGTGGGGCTGCTGTGCGTGGAATTCACGCTGATGCCCGCCACTCAGTGGATGCTTGATCACCAGTGGATCGTCACGCCGCTGCTTCCTTAAAAAAACAGAGCGATCGTCCGCCGCACACCGGCGGATGGTCAAAATTCTTTTACGTAATATTTTCGGGCTTGCTGCTGGCGTCGGTTCGGTTTTCGTTTACACTGCCATGATTTAGCAAGTTCCAGGGAAATGACTATGTTGCGATATTTAAACCAGTGCTCAAGGGGACGCGGAGCCTGGCTCCTGATGGCGTTAACCGCTTTTATTCTTGAATTAGTCGCGCTCTGGTTCCAGCACGTGATGTTGCTGCAACCGTGTGTGATGTGTATTTATGAACGTTGTGCGCTATTAGGCATTATGGGCGCCGGTATTGTCGGAGCCATTGCGCCGAAAACACCGCTGCGTTATGTGGCGTTGGTTATCTGGCTGTACAGCGCGCTGCGAGGCCTGCAACTGGCATGGGAGCACACCATGATTCAGCTGCACCCTTCCCCGTTCCAGACCTGTGATTTCGCCGCCCGCTTTCCAACATGGCTGCCGCTGGATAAATGGATCCCGCAGATGTTCGTGGCCAGCGGTGACTGTTCCGTACGCCAGTGGGAGTTTCTGACGCTGGAGATGCCGCAGTGGCTGGTGGGGATCTTCGCCGCCTATCTGATCGTGGGTGTGCTGGTGCTGATTGCTCAGCCGTTCAAACCGAAAAAACGCGATCTCTTCGGGCGCTAAGCCAACGACAACGAAAACGCTCCTTCAGGGGCGTTTTTTTTTACCTGTCCATTGACGATGCCGCCCACAAAGATGCATATTAAATGCATCTTATAAATGTCGACTAAGGAGCTGACGATGTCTCACTTGCGTATTCCTGCTCACTGGAAAGTTAAACGCTCCACTCCGTTCTTCACCAGGGAGAACGTTCCTGCCGCCCTGCTCAGCCACCACAATACCGCCGCCGGCGTTTTTGGCCAGCTGTGCGTGATGGAAGGAACCGTCACTTATTATGGCTTTGCCGATGAGCAGGCTAGCGAACCGGAAGTAAAAGTGGTGATTAACGCCGGTCAGTTCGCCACCAGCCCACCACAGTACTGGCATCGCATTGAGATGAGCGACGATGCGCAGTTCAATATCAACTTCTGGGTTGAAGAGGACGCGCACGGCGAAGACGGGCTGTTTCACGCGAAGAAAGGCTGATCCAGGCCTCAGATACCTTAAAACACAAAACCCGCCTGGCGGCGGGTTTTAGCAAACAGCAGCAGGCGCTAACGCCTCACTGCGCCCAGTCAGGCTTATTCAGAATATGATCCTGCCAGTCGCGCACGGTCTCTTCTTTTACCGCAATATGACGTACGGAGATACGTTCACCGTGCATCGCCGCTTTTGAACCGCTGAGCAGCGGGTGCCAGTGCGGGAGAGGCTGACCTTCAGCAAGCAGGCGATAGGCGCAGGTCGGCGGCAGCCATTCAAACGTCGGCAGATTGTCTCGCGTGAGCTTAATGCAGTCCGGCTCGTACTCGAAGCGGCGTTCATAGTTACGGCACTGGCAGGTTTTGATATTGAGCTGACGACAGGCGACGTTGGTGAAATAAATCTCATCCGTATCCTCATCCATCAGCTTATGCAGGCAGCACTGTCCACAGCCGTCGCACAGCGATTCCCACTCCGCGTCGGTCATTTCATCAAGTGTTTTTTGCTGCCAGAAAAGTTGTTCGCTCATAGGGGATGTCCGTCATTGCCATTCAGGGTGCACCTTATAACCAGTCTGGCACGCTGATGCAAGTTTTGCCGCCCGCAAAGGCGGCAAGAGGACGTTACAGTACGCGGGTGGACAACGTTAAACCGTTTAAACCCACTTCCAGTTCGTCGCCGCTGCTCAGCGGGCCGACGCCTTCTGGCGTTCCGGTCAGGATGATATCGCCGGCTTTGAGCGTAAAGAAACGTGACATATAAGCGATCAGCGGCACGATTTTATGGATCATATCGGCCGTCGTTCCCTGCTGGCGAACGCTGCCGTTTACTTTCAGGCTCAGCGGGGTATTTTGCGGGTCGCCGTGAAATTCCGCCGCCGGAATAAAACCGGAGACCGGACAGGAATTATCAAAGCCCTTCGCTTTTTCCCACGGCTGGCCGGCCTTTTTCATTTTGCCCTGCAGATCGCGCAGAGTCAGATCCAGCGCCACGCCGTAGCCCGCTATCGCCTTCAGCACGTGTTCTTCCGTCGCCTGACGCAGCGTGCTGCCAATCAGCACCGCCAGTTCGACCTCATGGTGCACCGAACCCAATCCTTCGGGGAGCACCAACGGCTGGCGGATATCGCATAGCGCCGTCTCAGGTTTAATAAACAGCACCGGCTCTTCCGGCATTGCACTGCCCATTTCCTTAATGTGGTTTGCATAATTGCTGCCCACGCAAACGACTTTGCTTACCGGGTAATCCAGTAATGCTCCCTGCCAGTTATGATGTTGGTACATTATTTCCCCTCGGTGGGTTAATCGGATTTATTCCCCTGTTCCGCCAGGTGTTTCTTAAGTAGATTCTCAGTCGGAGGGGGAAGTTGCAGATAATAGCCCTGATCTTTCAGTGACTGTTTGACTTTTTCCAGATCGGCACCGACCAGCTTTTTACGTCCGTCGAGCGGTAAAAGCAGGGTCATTTGCGGCGTGCCGAAGCTCTGCATCAATTCGGCGGGAACGCGAGAGAAATCGTCTTTTTTTTCGACATATAAATAGGTTTGCTCACGTTTAGTACTTCGATAGATCACAC
Organism: Klebsiella sp. I138; assembly: GCF_051131765.1. Taxonomy (NCBI): domain Bacteria; kingdom Pseudomonadati; phylum Pseudomonadota; class Gammaproteobacteria; order Enterobacterales; family Enterobacteriaceae; genus Klebsiella; species Klebsiella sp. I138. The sequence goes on along the minus strand of NZ_CP180447.1, from coordinate 763,924 downwards.
AAAACATAGTTTTACTCGGAATTAGACCCGTGGTCACTTGCCTCAATATATGAGTGACTATAACATGCCTTTTAGTCTTCGGAATATCACCGCACTTCGGCGCGTGATAAACAGCAAATTGAGTAAGGCCAGGATGTCAAATACGCCAATCGAACTTAAGGGTAGTAGCTTCACCTTATCTGTCGTTCATTTGCACGATGCAAATCCCGAGGTTATTCGTCAGGCGTTAGAAGACAAGATCGCCCAGGCTCCCGCTTTTTTACGTCACGCTCCGGTCGTTGTGAATATCAGCAATGTCGAAAACGACGTTGACTGGCGCCCTATGCATGAAGCCATTGCGAGCACCGGTTTACGGATTATGGGCGTGAGTGGTTGCAAAATCCCGCGGCTCAAAACGGAAATCGACCGCACCGGCATTCCCTTACTGACGGAAGGGAAAGAAAAAATACCCCGTCAGGCGCCACCAGAGCCGGTTGCACCGCCGCCAGTTGTTAATCAGATCACAAAAACGCGTTTAATTGATCTGCCGGTACGTTCCGGTCAGCGCATTTATGCACCAAACTGTGATCTTGTTGTTACAAACCATGTGAGTGCCGGTGCGGAACTTATTGCCGACGGTAATATCCATGTTTATGGCATGATGCGAGGACGCGCGCTCGCGGGCGCAGGTGGCGACAGAGAAGCGCAAATATTTTGTTCACACCTCACGGCGGAACTGGTTTCCATCGCCGGAGAATACTGGCTGAGTGATAATATCCCGGCCGAATTTTATGGCAAAGCGGCCCGCCTGCGTCTGGGTGATACCGCTTTGACTATTCAACCGTTGAGTTAGTCCCTTTTTAACAAGGAATTTCTATGGCACGCATTATTGTTGTGACTTCGGGTAAAGGGGGCGTTGGCAAGACCACCTCCAGCGCGGCCATCGCTACCGGTTTGGCCCAGAAGGGAAAGAAAACGGTCGTTATAGACTTCGATATCGGTCTGCGTAACCTCGACCTGATTATGGGCTGCGAGCGTCGGGTAGTGTATGACTTCGTCAACGTGATTCAGGGCGATGCCACGCTGAATCAGGCGTTAATCAAAGATAAACGCACCGATAACCTCTTCATCCTTCCTGCTTCTCAGACGCGTGATAAAGATGCGTTGACCCGCGAAGGCGTAGATAAAGTTCTCGAAGAACTGAAAAAGATGAACTTTGATTTTGTAGTCTGCGATTCTCCAGCAGGCATCGAAACCGGTGCGCTGATGGCGCTCTATTTTGCCGACGAAGCTATCATCACCACTAACCCGGAAGTCTCCTCCGTTCGCGACTCCGACCGTATCCTCGGTATCCTCGCTTCCAAATCCCGCCGTGCGGAAAATGGCGATGAGCCGATTAAAGAACACCTGCTGCTGACGCGCTACAACCCAGGGCGCGTAAACAAAGGCGACATGCTGAGCATGGAAGACGTTCTGGAAATTCTGCGCATCAATCTGGTTGGCGTAATCCCGGAAGACCAGTCCGTACTGCGGGCGTCAAACCAGGGTGAGCCGGTTATTCTGGATGATGCGTCAGACGCGGGTAAGGCCTATGCCGATACGGTTGAACGTCTGCTCGGAGAAGAACGTCCTTTCCGCTTCATTGAAGAAGAGAAGAAAGGTTTCCTCAAACGCCTGTTCGGAGGATAAATTATGGCATTACTCGACTTTTTTCTCTCGCGGAAAAAGAACACGGCCAACATTGCGAAAGAGCGCCTGCAAATCATCGTCGCGGAGCGTCGTCGCGGCGACGCTGAACCGCATTATCTGCCGCAGTTACGCAAAGATATTCTGGAAGTGATTTGCAAGTATGTGCAGATTGACCCGGAAATGGTCAGCGTTCAGCTGGAACAACGGGATGGCGATATTTCGATTCTGGAGTTGAACGTGACTTTGCCAGAAACGGAAGAGTCGAAACCCTGACCCGATAGTGCCCGGCAGCCTTGCGCTATCGGGCCCGTTGGCACTCTGGCCCGGATAATCTACCCGGGCTTTTTGCTGCGCCTTAGCGCGGATAGTCGCTGAGCAACGCCTTCAGACGATCGGCCATCAGATCGCGGCGCCAGCCGGAAATCAGCTCAGGTAGCGTATTTCCGCTTTTCAACTGCCAGTGCCAGTTCAGCAGCTGGTTAATCTGCCGTCTTGATGCCAGCAGCTCTGCGCTTAGCCCTTTCTCAGTACTCACTTCCTGCACCAGCGCTTTGATCTCTTTAAAGACTTTGCGATAGCCCGGCATATCAATCAGGTTTTGCAGCGGTTCCGGCAGCGCCTCTTCCGGCAGCTCCTGCGCTTTCGCCACCAGACTTATCAGCGTTTTACCGTGGAAACGAATTTCGCTACCGGATAGCCCCAGGCTATCGAGTTCGCCAAGGCTCCCCGGCATATAGCGGGCGACATTCCACAGGTGCTCCTCGCGAACGACAAAATTGACCGCCATATCGCGATCCCGCGCTTTGCGTAAACGCCACTCAGCCAGCAGCTGCAGACAGCCCAGCTGGCGGGTCCGCAGCTGCCAGGCGTTGCCAATATCACGCCACGCTTGCGCCGGGTCCTGCACTTCCTGGCGACGTTGCTGCATCAGACGGCATTCGTCCAGCGCGGCATCCAGCCAGCCGGCAGCTTCGGTTTCCGCCATCAGCTTGCTGGCGATAGGCAGCAAATACCAGACATCCGCGGCAGCATAATCACACTGACGCTGGGTCAGCGGGCGCGCCAGCCAGTCGGTACGCGATTCGCTCTTATCCAGCGCAATACCGGAATACTCTTCCACCATCGAGGCAAATCCCCAGGACATCGGGCGGCCACAGAAAGCGGCCAGAATCTGGGTATCAATCAACGGCTGCGGCATCAGGTTAAAGGTGTTGAGGAACACTTCCAGATCTTCACTGCCAGCGTGGAGGTATTTGGTGACGTCCTGGTTCAGCAACAGCTCGCGCATGGGCGCCCAGTCGGTGATTTCCAGCGGGTCAATCAGCGAAACCCGTTCACCGTCAAACAGCTGGAGTAGCCCCAGCTGCGGGTAGTAGGTTCGGGTGCGGACAAATTCGGTATCCAGCGCAACCGCGGGCGCCGCGCCTGCTGCTTCACAGATGGTGCGAAGACCATCGTCGGTGGTGATCATCTGATAGTTCAAATCATGCTCTCTTAACTTGCGCCCATAAAAAACGCCGGCTTAGCCGGCGTCTGGCGACTCTCGTATACCTTAGGCTTTATTGTCTACTTTAGCGCGGGCTTCGTCACGCAGTTCTCGCCGTAAAATTTTTCCAACATTGGATTTCGGCAGCTCATCACGAAATTCAACCAGTTTCGGCACTTTATATCCGGTCAGATGGCGACGGCAAAAGGTGATCAGCGCCTCTTCCGTCAACGCCGCATCCTTCTTCACGACGAAAATCTTCACCGATTCGCCGCTGCTGCCAGACGGCACACCGACGGCTGCCACCTCCTGAACGCCAGAATGCTGCATCACGACATCTTCAATTTCATTCGGATAGACGTTGAACCCCGAAACCAGAATCATATCTTTTTTGCGATCGACAATGCGCATAAAACCTTCATCGTCCATTACCGCAATATCGCCGGTATGCAGCCAGCCGTTTTTGATGATGTCGTCAGTCGCATCCGGGTGCTGCCAGTAGCCCAGCATCACCTGCGGCCCTTTCACGCACAGCTCACCAGGCATCCCCAGCGGCACTTCGTTATCATCATCATCCACCAGCTTCGCTTCGGTCGACGGAACAGGCAACCCGATGCTGCCGCTGTGGTAGTCAATGTCATGCGGGTTAACGCTCACCAGAGGAGCGCACTCCGTCAGACCATAACCTTCCAGCAGATACTGGCCGGTGAGCTTAACCCACCGCTCGGCAACCACCTGCTGCACCGGCATTCCGCCGCCGGCAGAGAGATGCAGAGAAGAGAAGTCGAGTTGCTGAAACTCTTTGTTATTGAGCAAGGCATTGAACAGCGTATTGACCCCGGTCATCGCGGTAAACCGGTATTTTGCCAGCTCTTTGACCAGCCCGGGAATGTCACGCGGGTTGGTTATCAGCAGGTTCTGGCCGCCAAGTTCGATAAACAGCAGGCAGTTCATGGTCAGCGCAAAGATGTGGTACAGCGGCAGCGCCGTCACAACAAACTCTTTCCCGCGATGCAACAGCGGCCCGTAGGTCGCATTCACCTGTTCGAGGTTGGCCAGCATATTGCGGTGGGTGAGCATGGCCCCTTTCGCTACGCCGGTGGTTCCGCCGGTGTATTGCAGGAAAGCCAGATCTTCGCTGACGATTTCAGGTTTAACATACTGCAAACGGTAGCCGTTATGCAGCGCGCTGCGAAAAGAGATAGCATCTGGCAGGTGATATTTCGGCACCAGGCGCTTGATGTACTTCACCACAAAATTCACCAGGGTGCCTTTCGCCGTCGAGAGCTGATCGCCCATGCGGGTCAAAATCACATGCTTGACCTGGGTTTTTTCGACCACTTTCTCCAGGGTATGAGCAAAGTTGGAAACGATAACAATCGCCGCCGCCCCGCTGTCATTCAGCTGATGCTCAAGTTCACGCGGCGTATACAGCGGATTGACGTTCACCACGATCATCCCCGCACGCAGAATGCCAAACAGCGCAATGGGGTATTGCAACAGGTTAGGCATCATCAGCGCGACGCGGTCGCCCTTTTTCAGCCCCAGCCCCTGCTGAAGATAAGCGGCGAACGCCCGACTGCGCTCTTCCAGCTTACGGTAGGTCATCACCTCGCCCATGTTGATAAACGCCGGTTGGTCGGCGTAACGCGTGGTGGCATGTTCAAACAATTCAACCAGGGATTGGTAGCGGTCAGGATTTATCTCCGCCGGAACATCGGCGGGATAACGGTTTAGCCAAACCTTTTTCACTGCATCACCTCTGAAATAGTTATTCGTCGTCATCACAGCCCCTGATTAACAAACATTCTGTTAACATTATATTAACTCAGCGTACCAGTTTATTAATTAGGCGTTTTACAGGTTGCGAAGCGCGTCACTATTTATTTTTCTTATCAGACTAAAAATGAAGAAACAGCGGACAAGCCGCTGTTTCTTTTAGCTTAAAAATAGCTTACAAAAACCGCAAAATCATTCAGTTACGACATTTCTGACTTCAGCAGGCCCGGGATTGTACCAACCCATTCCACCGTAACCCCAGCCACCATACCCGTAACGCCACGGGCGCGGGCCGACCATCCACGGGTCCATAGGCTGCGGCGGCATCATAACCTGCTGCACAACGTTCCAGCGTTTATAGCCGGTCGCATTCATCAGCATAAATTTATACGGCGTGTCGCCGACTTTACCATCGACAACACCGGTAATCGGCCCCACAACGGTCACCAGCTGGCCGCGGAAATCAACCGGATCGAGGAAACCGTTCACATCAGCGAAGATGCGCCCGCGCGACGGCTCATCCAGCTCAGGACGGGCGCCGCTGTCTAGCGGAACCGTCGCGATCTCCAGGCGGGTTTTGCCCTGCTGATTCTGGATGTTGACGACCTTACCGCCGAAGCGAGCTTCCTGACCAACGTACAGCTGTGGCGCAGCCATAACCCGGACTAAATCTTGCTGTGGCGTCGGGCTGGAGCCTTTAATCACGTCCGGCACCGACACGCATCCACTTAACGCGACGGCAACGGCGCCCGCTAAAAACCAACGTACTGCTTTGTTTTGACCCGCCATGATGAGACTCCTTATCTCAGTCTTATGCTTACTGAGATTCATCCTCGGCCAGGAAGTTTCTTCCACGCCACGTTGTTACGCAAATAAACCGGTTCGGCTTTGTCGACGGCAACGGCTTTCCCGGCAGCAAGCAGGTAACACGCCAGTGGCAGCATGTCTTCCGCTTCCGGCAGCGCAGTGTCGCCGTCGGTTAATACCAGCGTGGCGTCCACGGCCAGATCGGGCCAGGCTTGCCAGCCGGTCCCCACCGTTGCCCAGGCGCCGTCCAGCTGCTGTAGCCGTTCGCGGACGGCTTCGGGCTTCAGCACGGCTTCACTCTCTTCACCATGCCAGACACCCTGCTCATCACGCTGATATTCCGCCCAGTAAACTTCGCCCATTCGGGCATCGATGGCCGCCAGTACGCGGGTCGCCCCGGTTTTGCGCCATGCTCCCTGCGCCATGGTGGCCAGCGTCGAAACGCCAATCATCGGCAGTTCAGCCCCCAGCGCCAGCCCCTGAGCGATGCCGATGCCGATGCGCACGCCGGTAAAGCTGCCTGGCCCGCGGCCAAACGCCAGCGCGTCCAGATCGGTCAGCGACACATGGCTTTCGTTCAGGACATCCTGCACCAGCGGCAGAATACGTTGGGTATGTTCACGGGGACAGATTTCGAAATGAGCACAGAGGGTGCCATCATTCCACAGCGCCGCGGAGCAGGCCTCCGTGGCGGTATCGATAGCCAAAATTCGCATAAGTTGTCGCGCTCTCGCTATAGCAGATTGACAAAATGGCGCGCAGCTTACCACATTTTGCGCCAGATTACCTCGCCGGCGGTACGGCAAGGAAACGCACCGCCCGGCGGATATCGCGGGTTCGCGGCGCGGGCGGCAGGCTGGCCAGGAACACGGCACCATAGGGGCGCATCACCAGCCGGTTGTCGCAGATAACCAGCACCCCGCGATCGTCGATGTCGCGGATCAGGCGCCCGACCCCCTGTTTCAGCGTAATGACCGCATCCGGCAGCTGGACTTCGTCAAACGGATCGCCGCCGCGCAGGCGACAATCCTCCATCCGAGCTTTCAGCAGCGGGTCGTCCGGTGAGGTAAACGGCAGTTTATCGATAATGACCAGCGATAGCGCATCGCCGCGCACATCTACCCCTTCCCAGAAGCTACTGGTCGCGACCAGCAGGGCGTTGCCCGCGCTGACAAACTGCTGCAACAGCTGCCCCTTACTGGTTTCTCCCTGCAGCAGGACCGGAAGCGTCATGGTGGCGCGGAACTGCTCCGCCAGATCGCGCATCATTGCGTGCGATGTACACAGCATAAAGCAGCGCCCGTCGTTAGCCTCAATCAGCGGTTTAAGCATCGCGGCCAGATGGCGCGCGGCGCCGGGCTGGTTCGGCAGCGGAAGGTTGCGCGGCACGCAAAGCAGCGTCTGATGCGCGTAATCAAACGGGCTGGGCAGGAGCAGCGATTCCGCCTCGTCAATGCCAAGCCGTGCGGTAAAGTGGTGAAGATCGTCATTAACCGACAGCGTCGCGGAGGTAAAAATCCAGCTACCCGGTTTTTGCGCCATCACCTCTTTAAATTTGTCGGCCACGGTCAGCGGCGTCAGCGCCAGCGTAAAGTGGCGGGAAGTGCATTCGTACCAGTAGCTAAAGCCCGGCTGGTTAATTTCTTTCAGCCGCTTAAGCCGGGCGCGATAAACCGTGGCGCGTTCAAAGGCGGCATCCAGCAGCGCTGAACGCCCAAGGGACAGTTTCGCTACGTCATAACACAGCTCCAGCGCATCATCGAGCAGCAGCAGCGCCCGCTGGATGTTGCTGTCCGCCAGCAGGTCGCGCAGGTTGCCGCGATAGCCAGGCTCACCCAGCTGCAGGCGGAAATCCTGCGCGCTCTGGGCCAGACGGTCGGCGCACTTTTGCAGTTGCTGAGTATCTTTTAGCTCGGTGCGGTAAGCGATGGTGATGTCTTTTGCCAGATCCTGTAACTGACGGCTGGAAAGCGACTGGCCAAAATACTGGCTGGCAATGTCCGGAAGCTGATGCGCTTCATCGAAAATTATCACCTCCGCCTCGGGGATGAGCTCGGCGAAGCCGCTCTCTTTCACCACCATATCGGCAAGGAAAAGGTGATGGTTCACGACAACCACATCGGCATCCATCGCTTTTTTACGCGCTTTGACGACGAAGCAATCTTTGTACAGCGGGCAGTCGCTGCCCAGGCAGTTATCATTGGTGCTGGTCACCAGCGGCCAGGCCTGAGAGTCTTCGGCCACGCTGACGCAGGTGCTGATATCGCCATCAATGGTTTGATTAGACCAGGAGCGCAGCAGGATAACATCGCTCAGGGTTTGCACCGGCAGGTCGCCGCCGGCCAGGGTCTGTTGTTCCAGACGCTCAAGGCACAGGTAATTCGAACGCCCTTTCAGCAGCGCCAGCCGACCGGTAAAGTTCAGCGCTTTTGCCACCGTAGGCAGGTCGCGGCTGTACAGCTGATCCTGCAACGCTTTCGAACCGGTAGAGATTATCACCTTTTTATTGGCCCGCAGCGCAGGCGCCAGGTAGGCGTAAGTCTTCCCGGTACCGGTCCCCGCTTCAACCACCAGCGGCCGAGCCTCTTTGATGGCGTGGGCCACCGCCACCGCCATCTGGCGCTGCGGTTCACGTGGTTTAAATCCCGGAATCGCGTTGGCCAACTGTCCGTCTGCTGCAAAATCGTCGATCACAATGCCCCCTGGTTATTTGGACAGTGATTATGTCAGGGAGGGCGTCGTTTCACCAGCCCGGGTAGTGACGTGGACGGAACATTATGGCAGTCTTGCCGCTGTCTGATGGAATGAAACCTAAGGAAACTAAAATGACAATTACGCGTATCGATGCTGAAGCCCGCTGGTCTGATGTGGTCATCCACAACCAGACCATTTACTACACCGGCGTACCGGCAAACCTTGATGCGGACGCCTTTGAGCAAACTGCAAACACCCTGGCTCAGATTGACGCCGTGCTGGAAAAACAGGGCAGCAACAAGTCGCGTATCCTTGATGCCACCATTTTCCTCGCGGACAAAAGTGATTTTGCCGCCATGAACAAAGCCTGGGACGCCTGGGTAGTTGCCGGTCATGCACCGGTACGCTGCACCGTCCAGGCTGCGTTAATGAAGCCTGAATACAAAGTTGAGATTAAAATTATCGCCGCAGTGTAAGCGGTAACTCAGCAAGCCGGATAGCGACTCGCCATCCGGCCTGGCATTTCGTTTCTCTCAACCCGCGCACCACATTAACTGTTCCCTCAGCTGCTGCGTCTCCTGCGGCACGCATTTCAGCGCATCACGATAGCTGGCAGCTTGTTTTGCATACCCCCGCACAGACTGCAGCAGCACCCGCAGCGCGCTATCCCACACGATCCCTTGCAGGTCGCTGTAGGGCCACAGATCCGGCTCCCGGATAAACGGCACCAGGTAATCAATCCCCTGCTTCACTCCTCGCCCATCACGGATGGCGTTCCAGCGGTCGAACTCGACGTGCTCGGCATAGCGGTTCAGCAGCAGATGTGCTTCCAGGTTAAACAGCGAGTAGTGGAAAGGGATGGTACGTTCGAGCTCCATGGTCTGTTTGCCATCCTGGTCAATCTGCGCCGCCATCCGCTGGGTGATCCCCTGTTCGATGATCCGCGCCGCCAGCCCTTTATCGCCATAGAAAAGCGCATTAACCGTCCGCTGGGCGTCGTACCAGGTGCCGTGGTTATTGTGCCAGACGTACTCTGAGTGGCCGATTTCGCTGTAGTACATCCAGTGGTTAAAATCGCGGAACCACTGGTGCAGGCCAATAATATCGTCGGTATCAAGCACGTTCGCTGAACAAATCAAGCCGATGGTATCAACCACCATCCACATTAAGCGGGTGTCAATTAACCCGGTACCGCGGCCGGAAACAATCCCCGGGATCGCCTGGCCATAGTTCAGATGTGGATTCATTCGCGTGTCGGCATCAAGGAACCAGCAGCGGATCTGCGCGGCCGCCCCCTGTGCGTACTGGCGCTGACCGGTGAAGTACCACGCCAGCCCCAGGGTCAGACACCGTTCGCACATCCGGATAATGCGCGAAGTGTCGGTATCGTTATTTTCACACTGCGGGTTGATATGTCCGTCGCGGCGAATGTAGGGTAGCCCGTTGGGACGCCGTGGGTTTGGCCACCAGTAGGTTCCCAGACTGTAGTAATCGTGCGCGTCGCCGCTCGCCGGGCGCAGTTTTTTGTGCACCACGCTTTCCGGCGCTTCGCGGCGCAGAATGTCGGCCTCCGACACCAGCTTGCTCAGCGCCAACTGCAATGGCGAGAACGGCTGTTTTAAGCCCGCGCGGGCGTTTTCCAGACAGGTTTCATCAAGGGTGTACAGCTTCATCGCCACCTTAAACTCCCTCCCGGCACGCTATGCGTTGACCGCTTTGCGCATCGAACAGGTGCACGCCCGAGAGCTTCGGCTGTAGCCAGATTTTATCCCCCTCTTTTACTGCCAGACGCTGTTTGAACACCGATGTAAACGCCCCGCCGCCGGTATCGCAGAAGAGCTGCATATCCGAACCGGTGTTCTCCACCGCCGTGACCTTCGCCGCCAGCGCATCGTCGCGCGCTTCATGGACCACGTTGACCTGCTCAGGGCGAATGGTATACACCACCTGCTGACCGTCGGTCACTCGTAACCCCGCGGGTAAAGCCAGCAGTGAGCCATCTTTAAGACGCAGGCTGGTCACGTTGCCGCTCAGCACAACCGCGCCAGGAAGCTGGTTAATCTCCGGCGAACCGATAAATCCGGCGACGAACAGATTCGCCGGCTGGTCGTACAGCTCCAGCGGGGTGCCCGCCTGTTCAATTCGCCCATCGCGCAGGACGACGATCATCTGTCCCATGGTCATAGCTTCAATCTGATCGTGGGTGACGTATACCGAGGTCGTTTTCAGTCGACGATGCAATTCGCGGATCTCGCCGCGCACCTGGGTACGCAGCTTGGCGTCCAGGTTGGATAGCGGTTCATCGAATAAGAATACCTGCGGCTTACGCACGATCGCCCGCCCCATCGCCACACGCTGGCGCTGGCCGCCGGAGAGATCTTTTGGCAGGCGCTCCAGCAACGGTTCCAGCCCCAGTAGCGCCGCGGCTTCATTGACCTTCTGATTGATATCCGCTTTCGGCAGTTTAGCCATCTTCAGGGCAAAGCCCATATTTTCGCGCACCGTCATCTGCGGGTAGAGCGCATAGCTCTGAAACACCATTGCAATGTCGCGCAGCTTCGGCTCCACTTCCGTGACGTTACGCTCGTTGATGTGCACTTCCCCACCGGAGATCTCCTCCAGGCCTGCGATCATGCGCAATAGCGTAGACTTGCCGCAGCCGCTGGGCCCCACAAGGACGCAGAACTCGCCGTCCGGGATAGTCAACGACACGTCTTTAATGACGTGCGCATCACCATACGATTTACGTACGCTATTCAGTACAACAGATCCCATCGGTAACTCCTTATCCTTTGACCGCGCCGGACATAATCCCGCGATTGAAATGTTTTTGCAGACCCAGGTAGACGATGATGCTGGGCAGCATCGCCAGCAGCGTTATGGCGATAAAGATGTTCGGCGTGATGCTCTCATCGGTACGCAGCGTGCCGAGGATCACCGGAATGGTATTCAGGCTGTCCTGGTTAACCACAATCAGCGGCAGCAGGTACTGGTCCCAAATCATAATAAATCCGAAGGTCACCACCGTGCCGAGCGCCGGTTTCACCAGCGGCAGAATGACGTGGAAGAAAATCTGCCACTCGTTCGCACCATCGATGCGCGCCGCCTCCTCCAGCTCTTTAGGAATCGCTGACATAAATTCGGTCAGGACAAAGATGGAGAACGCCCAGCCGACGACCGGCAAAATCATCCCGAGGTAGCTGTTGTAGAGCGAGGCATCGATATACGGCAGCCGCCAGTTAATAATCATGTACAGCGGAATCGCGATGACCTCTTCCGGCAGCATCATGGTGGACAAAATAACCAGACTCACCAGCGCCACACCGCGAAACTTCTTACGAGCCAGCGCATACGCCGCCAGCGCGCTGACCGACACCTGCAGAACAGTGCCAAAGAACACCACCAGAATGGAGTTCAGCAAATACTGCCAGACGCCAATATCCATCCACGCAAAGATGAAGTTTTCAAACGAGAACTGATTCGGCCAGGCCAGCAGCTCGCCCGGTTTCACCGGCGCACCGCTGAATGCTGTGGCGACGATGCCCCAGAACGGACCGACAAAGACAATCAGCAGCAGCGCGTAGATGCACCAACGTCCTGCAGTATCCCAGCGTTTACTTAACATCGCGGCTCCTTAGTAACGGGCGATACGTTTTTTCAGCGTCAGATGACAAATGGTTAAGAAAACCGTGAAGGTAAACAGCAGGAACGACACCGCCGAAGCGTAGCCATAGTCAAACTGTTCAAAACCCAATTTATAGATGTGGGTCATGACCATTTCCGTGGCGTTAGAGGGCCCACCGCCGGTGGTGGCATACACCTCGGCAAACACGCGGAAACCACGAATAAAGGAGAGCATCAGCACCACCGAGAACGCCGGGATCATACCGGGCAGCGTGACGTAGCGCAGACGGTTCCACCAGCTGGCGCCGTCGACGTTCGCCGCATCGTATAAATCGCGGCTGATCCCCGCCAGACCGGCAATAAAAATCACCATGTTGTAAGGCACCGCCTTCCAGATGTGCAGCAGCATGATGACCCCCAGCGCCTGGTCGGAACTGGCAAGAAAACCCTGGTCGGCGACGCCAAACCAGCTCAGGATGTGGTTAACCACGCCGTTGGGCGTTGGGTTGAATAAAATACGCCACATTTCGGCGACGATTGCCGCGCTAGTGACTGCGGGTAAAAAGATGGCGGTGCGAATAAAACGCAGATGGCGCGCCGGGCCTTCCAGCAGCATGGCGAGAAAGAAGGCCAGGATAGCCGCGGCGAACATCGTTACAACGACGTACAGCAGTGTGTTAACTACCGCCGCGTGCAGCTCTACGTCGGAAAAAGCACGGGTGAAGTTATCGAGCCCGACCCACTCGTTCGGCTGATTAAAGTTAACCTTGTAAAAGCTCATCACCAGACCCTGAATCATCGGGATAAACTTAAACCAGCTGAAAATAATGAGCGCAGGCGCTAAAAACAGCCACGGGATCAGCGCCCGCTTACGCTTCGCACTCAGCCACCCGATCGCGTCAGGCGAATCGGCCTGCTTTATCGGCGAGGATTTCGTCTCATGCAGGGTCATAACGTCGGTCCTCAGTTAGCCAGCACATTTTGTTTTTTCAGCTCAGCGTTAACCTTGCCGTCGATAGTCTTCAGCTCGGCAGTGATATCGCTGTTGCAGTCGGCAAAAATGCGGTTAAAGCCATCGGCTGCCACCTGACGCACTGGCGTCCAGTTGGGAATTTGCGGCACATAGCGTCCCTGTTCATTGTAAAGTCTGGCGAAAGTCTCCCAGCGCGCGTCCTGGTAAACGGCTTTGACGTCGACGTTCTTATTCACCGGCAGACGCACCACCGGTATATGCTGGCTCCCTTTACCCATGCCTATTTCCTGCCCCTCCGGGGAGATCATAAATTCGATAAATTGACGCGCCGCCTCTTTCTGTGTACTGCTCTTCATCATAAAGACCGTGGTGCCCTCGGCGAGGGTGGCTTCACCTTTAGGCCCCACCACCGGAATCACTTCAAAGTTGTCTTTACCTGGGTCTTTATCGAACAGCGCGATATGGTACGGGCCGCTGAAGAACATGCCGCTTTGCCCGGCGCGGAAGGAGGGAATAACGTCGGCGGTAGTGGCGTTAATTGCGCCCGGCTGCGTGACTTTGTCGCACATCATGGTGCGCATAAAAGTCATCGCCTGAGCCACTTCCGGCGTATTGAGCGAAGCGCTGAATTTTCCGCTGCGTTCCGTCACGAAATCACCGCCTGCCTGCCAGATAAAGCTGCTCATAAACCAGCTGGCGTAGCCGCGCGTCGTGGAGGCGGGAACGATAAACCCGTAGGTATCATTTTTGCCGTTGCCATCGGGATCCTGGGTGGTGAAAGCTTTTGCCAGGGCCTGAATATCATCCCAACTCTTAGGCTGCGGCAGCCCCAGTTTTTCCCGCCAGTCTTTGCGCACAAACAGGGCGAAAGTTTGCGCGGAGGTCGGCACGCCATAGTATTTACCGTCGATATAGCGGGTACTCTTCCACGCCGTCTGGAATAGCTGATCGCCGCCCGCGATCGCCTGCGGGTCAATTTCTTCGGCAATACCTAACTGGATAAACTGCCCCAGCGACGCCGCATCGTTAAAAATCAGATCGGGTAAGGCGTTGCCCGCAGTGGCGCGAGCCAGCCGCTGTTCAAAGTCGGTGGTGGCGTTGAAATACTCAATTTTGATACCGGTTTTTTGTTCAAACTTTTCCGCCTCTTGTTTGTAGATATTCTTCGAGTCATTGCTGGCGCGGATCCAGACATTGAGGGTTGTAGCGGCGTAGCTTTGGCTAACGCCAAGCCCGAGTGCGGTGAGAAGTAACAATGAACGTAATTTATTCGCAGACATGATGGCATATCCTTTATTGTAGGCACAAAGGTCATTAAATTCTCAATTAATACATGAAAGGGAATTTGAATATCGTTCAGGCATTAATACAGCTGACGCAACAAATATTTCCATTCATTAGATAGAAATGTATTTCCCAATACAACAGCACAAAAAAGAAATTGCGTTTCAAAAACCAGAAAATTGAGGTAGATCACATGTGGAAGTGACAAAAAAAGTGACAAAAAATAATAACAACTAAAATCAACATCTTAAAAATTTACTTGTTTTGTTAAAACATTCAAAAAATATAGAAAAAAGCCGAATTCCGTGATGTACCTGGCATTAAAAACGTCATTATCTCTCCATAACGATAAACTTGATGAGTATCACAAAAAAAATCACTTTGTCTTTTACACTGCTCGTCATCGAATATTCAAATATATTGTTTTTAATTACACCGCCTGTCTCACGCGTCATTTAAATACGCGTCAGGTATAATTCTGTTGTTATCTTTTCTCATATTTGTAGAAGGGTTATCACGATGAACTCAATACCTCGCCGAGGTTTGTTATGCATTGCGCTGTTTTGTTCCGGCCTTAGCGCCCCCTCGTATGCCGATGAGCCGTACACGCTAGACGGAAAGGATTTAGCCTTCAGCCGCCAGCAGATTGCCGCGAAAGACCCGCTATTTGTTCAGGCACAAGCGGCTCTGCTAAAAAAAGCCGATCTGGCGCTCAAGCATCCGCTGTTCTCGGTGATGGATAAAACGCTGGTCGCCGCCAGCGGCAACAAGCACGACTACTACAGTTTTCCACCATACTGGTGGCCAAACCCTGATACCCAAGACGGGCTTCCTTATATTCGCAAAGATGGGCAAACCAACCCTGACGCCAATAGTGACGCCACCGATAAAAACCGGCTGGTGAAGATGAGTAATGACGTGTCAACGCTGGCGCTGGCGTGGTACTTCTCCCACGACGATCGCTACGCGCAAAAGGCGGCGACCCAGTTGAAGACCTGGTTCCTCGATCCAAAGACGCGTATGGCTCCCAACCTGCAGCATGCTCAGGCCATTCCTGGTATTAATACCGGACGCGGTATCGGCATTATTGATAGCCGCGCGCTGGTTGACGTCATTGACGCCATCGCCCTGCTGCAATCCTCAGTTGCGTTGAGCGAAAACGACGTTAGCGCATTAAAGCAGTGGTTTGGTGATTATTATCACTGGATGACCACCAGCCAGAACGGCTTTGAAGAAGAGAACTGGCATAACAATCACGGCAGTTATTTCGATATGCAAGCCGCCGCCTTCGCCCTGTTCAGCGGTAAAATCGACGAGGCGAAAAAGCGCCTGTATATCACCCAGCTGCGGCGTATTGCGGGTCAGTTTGATATCGAAGGCCGCCAGATGGCCGAACTGGAGCGCACGCGTCCGTGGCACTACAGCAATTTCAACCTCGAAGCCTACAACCGCCTCGGCCGACTGGGCGAGAAAGCGGGCGTCGACATCTGGAATTTCACTCTTGATGACCATAGCCTGCGCAAAGGTTATCAGTACATCGCCAGCTTTATTGACAGCGATACCCCATGGCCCTGGAAAGACATCGATAAAATGGACGACAAGAAAGCGCTGCGCAATATCGCCACCGCCGCGCACGCCTGGCCGGAAGATCCGCTGTTCCGTGACAAAGCGCAGTGGCTGCGGGCGAAATATCCCGACGATATCACTACGCTCATCGCCCCGCTTTCCGCATCGTCAGAGGTCAGGGATAACCGCTAATGAAACAATTTTCTGGGATCTGGCCCAATATTGTCGGACGTGCAGCCGCTAATAACGGGCTGCTTGAACGGCTCGTGAAGGATGCGCAGTCGGTACTTCAGACAGAGGTTCTCATTCCGCAGTCAGGGATCGCCAGCTGGAACCTCTACTACTTTTGTCCACACCACGGCGTACGCCTGACGTGGCAGGCGGATACCCCCCACCAGCATGCCTGCCCGGTTGATGGTGAATTATTTCGTGGCGAACCGTGGGACGGCGCCTGGTGGCGCGAGATGAACGGCCGTAACGCCAGCACATGCCAGCAGCTTGGGCTGATATGGCAGTTGACCGGCGAAACGGCGTATCGCGATAGAGTTCGCACGCTGCTTATGGGTTATGCCGATGTCTATCCCGGCTATGAAATTCACGGCGATATTCCCAACAACGGACCGGGAAAGATGAACGCCCAGACGCTGTGCGAAGCCAACTGCATTCTGGAGATGGCGCTAGGTTATGACTTTATTCGCGACAGCCTGACGCCCGGCGAACAGCGACACATCAGTGAAAACCTGCTGCGCTGTGCGGCAACGTTTTTGCGCGACCACCGTAGTCCACAGATTCACAACCATGAAGTCAAAATCAGCGCGGCGCTTGGCATACTGGGTTTCGTCCTCGAAGATGAAACGCTGCTGGAGTTTGCCGTTAACCAGCCGTACGGTCTGCGCTGGCAGTTGGAAAACGGCCTGCTGGCGGAAGGGCTTTGGTTTGAAGGCTCCGTTCACTATCACTATTACGCGCTGCAGGGCTTTT
This sequence comes from Klebsiella sp. I138, assembly GCF_051131765.1. Classification (NCBI taxonomy): domain Bacteria; kingdom Pseudomonadati; phylum Pseudomonadota; class Gammaproteobacteria; order Enterobacterales; family Enterobacteriaceae; genus Klebsiella; species Klebsiella sp. I138. The sequence goes on along the minus strand of NZ_CP180447.1, from coordinate 747,062 downwards.
TCGCCTTCGAGAAGCTGGCACGCGGCACCCGCTGGAGCCTGCTGGAAGGCCCCTGGTATCAGGCGATGCTGAAGTTCCCGCTGTCGCTGCTGCTGCCAGACGGCACCTTCCCTCGGCTTAATGACTGCCTCGCCGGGCAGGAGAAGCTCCATCACCGGGATCTGTACGAGTTCGCCTGGTTTATCTGGCGTGACCCGCAGTACGCCGCAGTCTTGCAGTTTACCGAAACGGCGCCCGATGAGCGTGAAACCCTGCTATGGCGCGAACAGTCTCTGCCGGAATCGCCCCTGGCGCTCATCCCGCAGCAGTCGCTGTATGCGCCGGGCGCGGGTCTGACGTTATGGCGGCGGCCGCAGCAGGCGCTATTGATCAAACACAGCCCCTGGGGAGGCGAACACGACCATTACGACCGGCTGGGGCTGATGCTCTGGCATCGTAACGGCTGGCTACTTACGGATATGGGCACCACCGGCTACGGCGCGAAAATGCACTACGACTATTATAAAAACAGCGCCACGCACAATACGCTTTGCGTAAATCAGAGCAACCAGCCTCCGGCCAATCCGCAGGTATCAGGCTGGCATATGGATGACGACTCTTTGTGGCTGGATTGCGAGGTTGATTGGGGCAAACCACCGCCGAAGCTCAACAGTCATAGCCGCGTCGAGTGGGACGCTACGGCCTGGCGAGACGTGCGCTTCCGCCGTCGCCTGCTGTGGCTTGAAGATGTGCTGATCGATCTGTCCACCGTGGAGAACCCGCATCGCCAGCAGCTCGACTGGACGCTGCATCTGGCGGCACAGGCGCTGGATCAGAGCGGTACGGCCCAGCCCTTTTCGCTCAGCGGACCGCTGCGGCGAATGACCGAAGCAACCATGACGCCGCTGAACGGCTGTCAACCGCGCCACTTTGCGCGCGGTGGCGATACCGTTGCACTCTGGCTGTCCGGTGATGGTGAACTCTGGCAAGGGCTGGCACCTGATAACCCGGCGATTCGCAATCTCAGCTATCTGGTGATACGCAATCACCTGCCGCAGGCGCGTTTTGTGTGTCTGTGGGATCTGGCAAACAGCGCGCCGCTGACGGAAGTGAACGTACATCATACGCCAGTCGGTACGCAAATTACCTTCTGGCGCGGCGATCGCGTGACGCACGTGACGCTGTACGACGAGCCAGGGAAACGACCTGATGCCATCCTTCCGCTGGCGGAAAGCGGCATCTCACCGCAGTACACAGAGTAATTTACTCATCTTCATCTTCATCTTCAAAGCGCGCTACGATCCGGTCACCGGTATGGGTGGCGCGCAGTTCACTTGCTACCAGCGCAATGGCCTCGCCGCTGCTCATCCCGTTAGCCATCAGCTCCTGGATACGTTCTACCGCTTTTTGCTGTTGCTCGTGGCTCAGCGAAGGTAAACCTGCAAACATAACTCACTCCTGCTACATTGTGTGGCGTAATTATTTCATGCCGGCCGCCTGATTTTCCAGCGGACGGTGACGATTAGGATCGAGGAAGATGTTGTCCCCCGCTATTATTACCCTGCCATGGCACCCGGATGCTGCCGAGCGCTACTTTACTCCTTTAAGTACCGCCCCGTGGGCTATGCTGCTGCACTCCGGTTTTGCCGAGCATTCACATAACCGTTTTGACATTATTGTCGCCGATCCGTACGCAACGCTGCTCACTCGCGGTGAGGAAACCGTCGTTGATGACGGCCAGAGGCAGACTCGCTCCACGGCTGACCCGCTGACGCTGTTGCAGGCGCAGCTGGAACGGCGTGGATTCACACCGCAGGCGCATCCCCATCTGCCGTTCCTCGGCGGTGCGCTGGGGCTGTTTGGCTACGATCTTGGGCGGCGTTTTGAAACCCTGCCTTCTCACGCCGCAGCGGACATTGCGCTGCCGGATATGGCCGTCGGTATTTATGACTGGGCGCTCATTGTTGACCATCAACGCCGTGAAGTGTCGCTGCTCAGCTATGACGATCCGCACGCCCGCCTGCGGTGGCTGGAAGCACAGTCCGCTGCCGCCACGGCGCCCTTTGCACTGACTTCGGCCTGGCGCTCGAATATGAGCCGCGAGCAGTACGGCGAAAAATTCCGTCAGGTCCAGGCCTGGCTGCACAGCGGTGACTGCTACCAGGTCAACCTTGCACAGCGCTTTCAGGCCAGCTACCGCGGCGATGAATGGCAGGCATTTTGCCAGCTGAACCGCGTCAATCGCGCGCCGTTTAGCGCCTTTATTCGTCTGCAGGAAGGCGCCGTACTCAGCCTGTCGCCGGAACGTTTTATTCAGCTTCACCAGGGCGAGATTCAGACCCGCCCGATTAAGGGCACGCTGCCGCGTCTGGCCGATCCGCAACAGGATGCCCGTCAGGCGGAGAAGCTGGCCAGCTCGCCAAAAGACCGGGCAGAGAATTTGATGATTGTCGACCTGATGCGTAATGATATCGGTCGGGTTGCCGAAGCCGGTAGCGTGCGGGTTCCGGAGCTGTTTGTCGTTGAGCCCTTCCCGGCGGTGCATCATCTGGTGAGTACCATTACCGCCAGGCTGCCGGGCCATCTGCACGCCAGCGACCTGCTGCGCGCGGCCTTTCCCGGCGGCTCGATAACCGGCGCCCCCAAAGTGCGGGCGATGCAAATCATCGATGAGCTCGAACCGCAGCGGCGCAACGCGTGGTGCGGCAGTATCGGCTATCTGAGCCTGTGTGGCAATATGGATACCAGTATTACTATACGCACGCTGACGGCGTACCAGGGGCAGCTATACTGTTCAGCCGGCGGCGGCATTGTGGCGGACAGTGAAGAAGCCGCCGAATACCAGGAAACGTTTGATAAAGTTAATCGTATTTTGCAACAACTGGAGAGCTAGAACATGGCGGATGGCGCCCTTGAGCTGGACGACTTTCTTTCGCGTTTTCAATTACTGCGCCCGCAGCCCTCGTACAGCGCGCTGAATCAGCGTCAGGCGGCGGTACTGGTACCCATCGTTCGTCGCCCGCAGCCCGGATTGCTGCTGACCCAACGCTCGCCGCGATTGCGTAAGCACGCCGGTCAGGTTGCCTTCCCCGGGGGAGCAGTGGATGCGACCGATGCGACGCTGATTGCCGCCGCGCTGCGCGAAGCGCAGGAAGAGGTCGCGATTCCGCCCGAGTCGGTTGAGATAATCGGTGTACTGCCGCCGGTGGATAGCGTCACCGGCTTTCAGGTAACCCCGGTAGTCGGCATTATTCCGCCAAATCTCCACTATCATGCCAGTCAGGACGAGGTTGCGGCGGTGTTCGAAATGCCGCTGGCCGAAGCGCTGCGTCTGGGGCGCTATCATCCGCTTGACGTTCATCGCCGGGGCAACTCGCACCGGGTCTGGCTGTCGTGGTATCAGCACTATTTTGTCTGGGGAATGACCGCCGGTATTATTCGTGAGCTGGCCCTGCAAATCGGAACTAAACCTTAGCATTCCTCAATACGCCATGCGCGGCCGAAACCCCGGTCGCACCGGCCCCTGCGAGCACATTGCTGCCCCGGCAGCCGGAGGGGTGTTTAAGGTATATACTCAAAATGAGAATGCGCTCTCACCATTAGTAAATCCACCGTTACTCATTAGTTTAATTCATGTGAATAGTTAAGCTGATGGTCCGGTTCCCTCTTACACTATGCGCAGTTATCACATCGTTACCGCACCTGCGGTAACCCTGTCAGGAGTATTATCGTGATTAGTATATTCGACATGTTCAAGGTGGGGATTGGTCCCTCATCTTCCCATACTGTAGGGCCGATGAAGGCCGGTAAACAGTTCGTCGATGACCTGGTCGAAAAGGGATTGCTTAATGAAGTGACCCGCGTAGCGGTTGACGTCTACGGTTCGCTTTCATTAACCGGCAAAGGCCACCATACGGATATCGCCATTATTATGGGACTGGCGGGTAATCAGCCCGATACGGTCGATATTGACGCAATACCGGCATTTATCCGCGACGTAGAAACCCGCGGGCGTCTGCTGCTGGCTCAAGGGCAGCACGAAGTTGATTTCCCGCAGGATGACGGAATGCGTTTTCGTAGCGACAATCTGCCGCTGCATGAAAATGGCATGACGATTCATGCCTGGGCTGGCGATACCGAGATCTACAGCAAAACGTATTATTCTATTGGCGGCGGTTTTATCGTCGACGAAGAACATTTCGGCAAAGAAAACGCGAATGAACTGCACGTTCCCTACCCGTTCAAATCGGCGCAGGAGATGCTGGCCTATTGCAAAGAGACCGGTCTGTCGCTCTCCGGCATGGTGATGCAAAACGAGCTGGCGCTGCACAGCAAAAAAGAGATTGAAGACTATTTTGCTCACGTCTGGCAGACCATGCGCGCCTGTATCGACCGCGGGATGAACACCGAGGGCGTTCTGCCGGGTCCACTCCGCGTGCCGCGTCGCGCGTCGGCGCTGCGCCGCCTGCTGGTCGCCAGCGATAAGCTGTCAAACGATCCGATGAACGTCATTGACTGGGTGAATATGTTTGCCCTGGCCGTAAACGAAGAGAATGCCGCCGGCGGGCGCGTCGTGACGGCCCCGACAAACGGGGCATGCGGTATTGTCCCGGCAGTGCTGGCCTACTACGACCACTTTATCGAATCGGTCAGCCCGGACATTTATATCCGCTACTTTATGGCCTCCGGCGCCGTTGGTGCGCTGTATAAGATGAACGCGTCCATCTCTGGCGCGGAAGTAGGCTGTCAGGGTGAAGTTGGCGTGGCATGTTCAATGGCGGCGGCGGGACTTGCCGAGCTTCTTGGCGCGAGCCCTGAGCAGGTTTGCGTTGCGGCAGAAATCGGCATGGAGCATAACCTGGGGCTCACCTGCGACCCGGTTGCTGGACAGGTACAGGTTCCCTGCATTGAACGTAACGCCATTGCGTCCGTGAAGGCGATCAACGCCGCGCGTATGGCCATGCGTCGGACCAGCGAACCCCGCGTCTCACTCGATAAGGTTATTGAGACCATGTATGAGACGGGTAAAGATATGAACGCGAAGTATCGCGAAACCTCTCGCGGTGGTCTGGCCATCAAAGTTCAGTGTGACTAAACCTTCCCCGTGTATATGCGCCCATCCGGGCGCATTTTTCTCTGTTATTTATTTACATCCACTACACTTGGTCGATAACGGTTGTTATTCTAATCAACACGTAGAGTCGACAGGGTGTCGCGCATGCAAAATGCACAAAAGGTCATTTCGACGTACCGCCGTAAACGGGTTACCATTTGTTTGATTGTTGCGCTCCTGACGTTGACCACCACGCTGGTCGTCCGATTTATTTCACAGCGTAGTTTAAATCAGCAGCGCGTCCAGATGACCACCAATAAAATGGTGGTGGCGATGGATAAAATTCTGCGGCCGCTGTCAGAACAACACCTGTCGTTGCTGCATCTGGTCGGACAGCCCTGCCAGGATGTCCGTCTGCCTTTGCGCAAACTGGCGGCCTCGCTACAAACCGTGCGCTCTATCGCCCTGGTTAAATCGAATATCCTCTACTGCTCCAGCATCTTTGGCGATCGTAACGTCTCGGTTCATCAACTGCAGCCAGCCCTGCCAACCCACCGGGCGCTGTTGACATTTTCGACCGATAGCACGCTGCTGGTTGGCTCTCCCATCCTGATTCAATGGTATCCATCCGCATTCAATAGCGCCGATGGTGTGATGATCATCATCAATATTGAGCTGCTGGGAGAGTTAATTCTCAATGCGAAATCATCGTTGATTACCGGCATTGGGCTTAGCGTCGGGGCGAAGAACTTTATCAGCGGTAGCGGGATCGTCGATCAACCCGCGCTTCCCGGCGAGCAGATTATTTACCGTCAACATTCAACGCAGTTTCCGTTTGCTATCAACGTCAGCGGCCCCGGAGCCTCGGCTATTGCGCTCAATGAGCTACCCGGTGAGCTGCCGCTGGCGCTGATCCTGAGTTTACTGATGACCGGAATTGCCTGGCTGGCGACCGCTGGCAGGATGAGTTTTTCCCGGGAAATCAGCCTGGGCATCGCCGCGCGCGAATTCACGCTGTGGTGCCAGCCGTTAAAAGACCTGCGTTCGGGAAAATGCACTGGTGTCGAGATTTTGCTGCGCTGGAATAATCCACGGCGGGGAAGTATCTCACCGGACGTTTTCATTCCTATCGCCGAAGGCTACAACCTGATCGTGCCCCTCACCCGCTATGTTATTGCGGAAACCGCGCGCCAGCTGCCGCTTTTCCCCAATGATAAAGATTTTCACATTTCGATTAATGTCGCCGCCCGTCATTTTGCCGAGGGTGAACTGCTGCGGGATCTGCATAAACTGTGGTTCAGCGCCTACCCCGTGCAGCAGCTGGTAGTTGAGCTCACCGAGCGTGATGTATTGCAGGACGGCGATCACCATATGGCGGAGCACCTGCATTTTAAGGGCGTTTACCTTGCAATCGATGACTTTGGCACCGGCAACAGCTCACTCTCATGGCTGGAAAAACTGCGGCCTGACGTGCTTAAAATTGATAAATCCTTTACCAGCGCCATCGGCGTCGACAGCGTGAACGCCACGGTAACAGATATGATTATCGCGCTGGCGCACCGGCTGCACATTGTGACGGTGGCGGAAGGCGTGGAGACCCAGCAGCAGGCCGACTATCTGCAGCACCACGGTGTCGATATTCTACAGGGGTATCACTACGCAAGACCGATGCCTGTTGAGGAATTCCCGCAGTGGCTGGCCGCCCGGCAGCAGGCCGATGCGGAGGCGTAAAATAAAAACGGCCGGCCTCCTGCGGAGACCGGCCGGTCATGATGACGAAAGATGACGAAAGTGAGGGTTACTCTTCTTCGTGGCTGTCGTGCACCGTTTTGACAACGCGTACCAGATCGACACGATAGTCGTTAGCTTCAAGAATAGTAAACTGCAGCGGTGCGCGTTCCACGACGTCGCCGGTACGCGGTATATGACCGTTAACGGCAATCACCAGTCCGGCAACCGTCGCGATATCCTCATCTTCATTGACGATGTCATCGAGCCCTACCGCCTGCTGTAAGGCGTGCAGGTCGGTCGAACCTTTGATCAACCAGCCGTCGCCATCGGCAACGATCTCCGGTGTTTCATCGGCATCCGGGAATTCACCCGCGATGGCTTCCAGGACATCCAGCGGCGTTACCAGCCCCTGCACCACGCCAAACTCGTTCGTCACGATAACGAAGCTCCCGCGTGCGCGGCGTAAAACGCCCAGCAGATTGATCGGGTCCAGCGTTTCCGGGACCACGATTGCCGGGGAAGCCGAGGCTAACGCCGCGACGTTCTCACCGGCCTCCAGCGCCACCAGCATCTCTTTGGCTCGCACGATACCGATGATTTCATCCAGCTCGCCCCGGCATACCGGGAACAGGCTGTGCGGCGAAGAGAGCAGCTGGCGACGAATCTCTTCTTCGCTTTGTTCCGCGTTCACCCAGCTGATTTCACCGCGCGGGGTCATGATACTGCGTAACGAACGCTGCGCCAGCGTCAGGACGCCGTTAATCATATAGCGCTCTTCTTCCGCAAACGCCCCTTCCGGTACCGGAACAGGCGCTGGACTCTCACCATCGTGGCTTACGGCGTGCTGTTTACGCCCGCCCATCATGCGCAGGATAGCGTCCGCCGTGCGTGCACGCAGCGGCAGCGTCGACTGGTGGCGAATAAAGTTGCGACGCGCCACCTGGTTGAAGAACTCAATGGTAATCGAGAAGCCAATGGCGGCGTACAGGTACCCTTTCGGTATATGGAAACCAAAGCCTTCAGCCACAAGGCTCAGGCCAATCATCAACAGGAAGCTCAGGCAGAGCACCACAACCGTCGGATGCTGGTTAACGAAGCGGGTCAGCGGCTTCGAAGCCAGCAGCATCACCATCATTGCAATAACCACCGCAGCCATCATCACCGGCAGATGGTTGACCATCCCGACGGCGGTAATCACCGCATCCAGCGAGAAGACCGCATCAAGCACGACGATTTGCAGCACCACCACCCAGAAGCTGGCATACCCCTTACCATGACCGGCATCATGCTGGCGGTTTTCCAGCCGCTCATGCAGTTCCGTGGTCGCTTTAAACAGCAAGAATATCCCCCCGAGCAGCATGATGAGGTCGCGCCCGGAAAAAGAGAAATCAGCAATGCTGAATAGCGGTTTGGTTAAGGTTACCATCCACGAAATGACAGATAGCAGTCCCAGACGCATGAACAGCGCCAGCGACAGACCGATCAAACGCGCTTTATCACGTTGTTTCGGCGGTAGTTTGTCCGCAAGGATGGCAATAAAGACCAGGTTGTCGATACCGAGCACGATTTCGAGGACGACCAGCGTCAACAAACCGACCCAGATAGAGGGATCCATTAAGAATTCCATGAGTTGCTCCAGTTTACGACAGACGGAGTCATCGCGATGTCATGCACGGCAGAGACAATCGTTGCTGGTAAAAAAGCGTAGCAGGTAGCGGCGGCAGAAAAGTGCCAGAAGGTGAAAAGACGTCGATGAGGGTCCATACAGCGGGCTATGCCCTATACTCCTGAGTAATTAAACGGAAGCTAAACATAGCAAAAAATGGAGGAAGATTGGAAAAAATTTTACCAGTCTTTGCAATAGGTAAGCCTATTTTTTGCGCTGCGAAATTATTACTCGCAGATGCGTGATTAACGGATCTTCATCACATTAATTATTTTTTCACTATCTAAAATAATTCGCGGTAGTAATTATTTTATATCTTACACCCTCACTGAATCGATTTTGTTCGCAAGAGTGATTCAGGATGTATCACATCAGATGATGCATTCACGATAATAAAGGAGGTAGCAAGTGACGATTGCTATTGTAATAGGCACACATGGTTGGGCTGCAGAACAACTGCTGAAAACTGCAGAAATGCTGTTGGGCGAGCAGGAAAACGTTGGTTGGATCGATTTCGTTCCGGGTGAAAACGCCGAAACGCTGATCGAAAAATACAACGCACAGCTGGCAAAGCTGGATACAACTAAAGGCGTGTTGTTTCTCGTCGATACGTGGGGAGGTAGTCCATTCAATGCTGCCAGCCGCATTGTCGTCGATAAAGAACATTACGAAGTCATTGCTGGCGTCAACATTCCGATGCTGGTCGAAACGCTGATGGCGCGCGACGACGATCCGTCGTTCGACGAGCTGGTTGCTCTGGCGGTGGAAACCGGTCGTGAAGGCGTGAAGGCGCTGAAAGCGAAAGCCGTGGAAAAAGCTGCTCCGGCGCCGGTTAAGGCGGCACCAAAAGCGGCAGCTCCGGCAAAACCTATGGGTCCAAACGACTACATGGTTATCGGCCTGGCGCGTATTGATGACCGTCTTATTCACGGTCAGGTGGCCACTCGCTGGACTAAAGAAACCAACGTTGCCCGCATTATTGTCGTGAGCGATGAAGTGGCGGCGGATACCGTACGCAAAACGTTACTGACTCAGGTTGCTCCTCCGGGCGTGACGGCCCACGTTGTCGATGTCGCGAAGATGATTCGCGTCTATAACAACCCGAAATACGCAGGCGATCGCGTCATGCTCCTGTTTACTAACCCTACCGACGTCGAACGTGTCGTTGAAGGCGGCGTGAAAATCACGACCGTCAACATCGGCGGTATGGCTTTCCGTCAGGGTAAAACGCAGGTGAACAACGCCGTTTCGGTCGATGAAAAAGATATTGAAGCATTCAAAAAGCTGAATGCCCGCGGTATCGAACTGGAAGTCCGTAAAGTTTCCACCGACCAGAAACTGAAAATGATGGACCTGATTGCCAAGGTGTCGAAATAACCTTGTGGGTCGGCCCCAATTTTCAACTTAAGACTTAATCAACAGGAGAAGTACAATGGAGATTACCTTTCTTCAGATTGTGCTGGTGTTCATCGTCGCGTGTATTGCGGGTATGGAGTCGGTACTTGATGAATTTCAGTTCCACCGTCCTCTGGTCGCCTGTACGTTGATCGGTGCCGTTCTCGGCGATATGAAAACCGGTATCATCATCGGTGGTACCCTGGAAATGATCGCCCTCGGCTGGATGAACATCGGTGCGGCGGTTGCACCAGATGCCGCGCTGGCATCCATCATTTCTACCGTTCTGGTTATTGCCGGTCATCAGGGTATCGGCGCCGGTATCGCGCTGGCTATCCCGCTGGCAGCGGCAGGCCAGGTTCTGACCATCATCGTTCGTACTATTACCGTGGCATTCCAGCACGCCGCTGATAAGGCCGCCGATAACGGCAACCTGACAGCGATTTCCTGGCTGCACGTGTCGTCCCTGTTCCTGCAGGCAATGCGTATCGCAATCCCTGCGGTTATCGTGGCAATCTCCGTCGGCACCAGCGAAGTTCAGGGCCTGCTGAATGCAATTCCTGAAGTGGTTACCGGTGGTCTGAACATCGCGGGCGGTATGATCGTCGTCGTCGGTTACGCAATGGTCATCAACATGATGCGTGCGGGCTACCTGATGCCGTTCTTCTACCTGGGCTTCGTCACCGCAGCGTTCACCAACTTCAACCTGGTTGCTCTGGGTGTGATCGGTACCGTAATGGCTATCCTCTATATCCAGCTGAGCCCGAAATACAACCGCGTAGCGGGTGCGCCAGCGCAGGCTGCTGGTAATAACGATCTCGATAACGAACTGGACTAACAGGTGAGCGAAATGGTTGATATGACTAAAAATACCACCGAGAAAAAACTCACTCAGAGTGATATTCGTGGCGTGTTCATTCGTTCTAACCTGTTCCAGGGGTCATGGAACTTTGAACGTATGCAGGCGTTGGGCTTCTGCTTCGCGATGGTACCGGCAATTCGTCGTTTGTACCCGGAGAACAACGATGCCCGTAAACAGGCGATTAAACGTCACCTGGAGTTCTTTAACACCCATCCGTACGTTGCGGCGCCGGTTCTTGGCGTAACGCTGGCGATGGAAGAGCAGCGTGCTAACGGCGCAGAGATCGACGATGGTGCCATCAACGGTATCAAAGTTGGTCTGATGGGGCCGCTGGCCGGCGTCGGCGACCCCATCTTCTGGGGTACCGTTCGTCCGGTATTTGCAGCATTAGGTGCAGGTATCGCGATGAGCGGCAGCCTGCTGGGTCCTCTGCTGTTCTTCATCCTGTTTAACGCAGTACGTCTGCTGACCCGTTACTACGGCGTGGCATACGGCTACCGTAAAGGTATCGACATCGTTAAAGATATGGGCGGCGGTTTCCTGCAAAAACTGACCGAGGGGGCGTCAATTCTCGGCCTGTTTGTCATGGGGGCCTTGGTTAACAAGTGGACGCACGTGAATATCCCGCTGGTGGTGTCGACAATCACCGGTCAGGATGGGCAGACTCGTGTAACCACCGTGCAGACCATTCTTGATCAGCTGATGCCTGGCCTGGTTCCACTGCTGCTGACTTTCGCTTGTATGTGGCTGCTGCGTAAGAAAGTTAACGCCCTGTGGATCATCGTTGGCTTCTTCGTCATCGGTATCGTCGGCTACGCTATCGGCCTGCTGGGCCTGTAATAATCCTGTTGTACGCCGGGGGCTTGCCCCCGGTTTTTTTTTACTGGAGGATGGATGACAATCACGGATCTGGTGCTGATTCTGTTTATTCTTGTTCTGCTGGCGTTTGCCATTTATGACCAGTTTATTATGCCCCGCCGCAACGGCCCGCTACTCCTGGCTATCCCCCTGCTCCGCCGCAGCCGCGTTGACGGGATCATCTTCGTCGGTCTGACCGCCATTCTGATTTATAACAACATCATTAGCCACGGCGCGCTAATAACCACATGGTTATTATCTGCACTGGCGTTAATGGGGCTGTATCTGTTCTGGATCCGGACACCGAAAATCATCTTCAAACCAACTGGCTTTTTCTTCGCCAATATCTGGATTGAATATAAGCGAATTAAAGAGATGAATTTATCGGAAGATGGCGTACTGGTGATGCAATTAGAACAACGGCGCCTGCTTATTCGCGTACGAAACATCGACGATCTGGAAAAGATATACAAACTTCTCGTTTCATCTCAGTGAGTTACAAATATAGCCTTCGCTATATTTCAGCAAATTTCGACAAAAGTAATATAGCCATGGCTATATTACTTTTGTTCACTTCAACCATATTATTTAACGATTTATTTACCCATAAATTCAAATGAAAATCGTTATCATTTGGTTATTGAAATAAATAAATCCTGTTATTGTTTTATATTCTAAAAATATGTTAAGGTTGCGCCCGTCGTTGGGGAGTAGCCGATTTCCTGCCTGTCAGGAAATGTACGTGTCAACATACTCGTTGCAAAACGTGGCACGTACGGGTTGAAGAAGATGTTCAATCAGGCGAGACCATAGACACATCACCGCTGTACGCGATACCCGGCTATCGGATCGCGTATATTTACTGGGGGTAGTGATGTGTCATATGGATTTTCCCCGGTCAGGACGCAATCATGAACATTTCCGCTACGATTCTTCTTGCCTTTGGCATGTCCATGGACGCCTTCGCGGCTTCCATCGGTAAAGGCGCCACCTTACACAAACCTAAATTCTCCGAAGCGTTGCGTACCGGGCTGATTTTCGGTGCTATCGAAACACTCACCCCGCTTGTCGGCTGGGGCATGGGGATGCTCGCCAGTCAGTTCGTGCTGGAATGGAATCACTGGATAGCATTCGTGCTGCTGGTATTTCTCGGCGGACGTATGGTTATCGAAGGTTTCCGCGGGACCGATGACGATGCGAGTGAAGCTCCCCGCCGTCATGGTTTCTGGCTGCTGGTCACTACCGCCTTCGCCACCAGCCTCGATGCGATGGCCGTCGGCGTCGGCCTGGCGTTCCTGCAGGTCAACATTATCGCTACCGCGCTGGCGATCGGCTGTGCAACGCTGGTGATGTCAACCCTGGGGATTATGGTCGGACGGTTTATCGGCCCGCTGCTGGGCAAACGGGCCGAAATTCTTGGCGGCATTGTGCTGATAGGCATTGGCGCCCAGATCCTCTGGAGCCATTTCGCCGGTTAACTCTCAGGCCTCGCGCTGCCAGCAATGGATCATAAAATCGGTCTGGCAGCGGAAAGTGGCCTGGGCACGCAGAGTTTCACGCACCGGCGGTTTTGCCCGCCACGCGAATGGCGTCATCTGCAGCAGCGCTTCAGCCTCGAGCCCGCTCAACTGCATTGGGTAAGCCAGCTGCTGTTGCTGACTCAAGGTAAAGCCCGCCATCTCTTCATGATTTTGCTCATGCAGACGCACCTCATCATAAATCAGCCCTTTCAGCTCCAGCAAATGCTGCGGCCCAGGTGTCGCGGTAATTACCCATCCGCCGGGTCTGACGACCCGGGCCAGCTCCTGCGCATTACAGGGGGCGTAAATCCGCACCACCGCATCAAGGCTGGCATCGTCGAACGGCAGACGCTGACTCGATGCGACGCAAAAGCTGACCTGCGGATAGCGTCTGGCTGCGGCGCGAATAGCAGATTTTGAGACATCCAGACCCCAGCAGTGGGCAGCAATCTCGGCAAACGCATGGGTGTAATACCCTTCCCCACAGCCGATATCCAACAGACGGTCAGGCGCAGCGGTGGATAGAAACGCGCTGATGGCGTCGCGCAAAGGTTGATAGTGGCCGGCGTCGAGGAACGCCCGCCGCGCCTGCATCATCTCTGCGCTGTCGCCCGGATCGCGGGAGCGTTTAAACTGCACCGGCAGTAAATTGACATACCCCTCTTTCGCCAGATCGAACTGGTGCCGCTGCGGGCAGACATAGCTATTTTCACGGCGGGCAAGCGGCGCGTGGCAAAGTGGGCAACTGTATGACATGACAACTCCGGTGTCGCTGAAAGGGCGAAAGTGTAGCGCTATTCGCCCTTTCAGACCACTGTTACAACGCCGGCGGCGCGGCATCCCCGTTATGCATCACAATCAGATTTTCCGAACCCTGCGGCATACCGTCCGGCATGACATTTTCCAGTCGCAGCACATCTCCCATGATCTGGCTAAAGACCGGCGCGGAGACCGCCCCGCCGTAATAGGCGCCGTTGCTCGGATTGTTAATCACCACCACCAGCGCAAACTGAGGATGGCTGGCAGGCGCCACGCCTGCGGTATAGGCAATATACTTATCGATATATTTGCCGTCTGGTCCAATCTTTTTCGCCGTCCCGGTTTTTACCGCAATGCGGTAGTCGCGCACCGCCGCCTTAGTTCCGCCCCCGCCCGGCAGCGCCACGCTCTCCATCATATGTTCCACTTCATGCACGACAGGCTCTGGCATCACCCGCGTCCCAATGACCGGCGGGTCGATGCGGGTGATGGACAGCGGTCGTTCGATACCAAAACCGCCGATGGTGGCATAAACGTGAGCCAGCTGTAGCGGGGTTACCATCAGACCATACCCGAAGGCAAAGGTGGCGCGATCCAGCTGACCCCAGTAGCGACGCTGAGGCATCAGGCCCGAGCTTTCGCCCGTCAGCCCCAGGCCGGTCGGGTCACCAAAACCAAACGCTTTGTAGGTATCGATAAGGTGCTGAACGGGCATCGCCAGCGACAGATGCGACACACCGGTATCGCTGGATTTTTGCAAAATGCCGGTCAACGACAGTTCCGGATAATAGCCAACATCGCGGATTCGGTGGCCATCGAGCACAAACGGATGGGTATCCACCACGCTGTCCGGCTGAACAATCCCCTGCTGCAATGCCGTCATCACCACCAGCGGTTTTACCGTTGAACCCGGTTCAAACGTGTCGCTAATGGCGCGGTTGCGGAAATCATCCAGTTTGGCGTCATCACGGTTATTAGGATTGAAGTCCGGGTAGCTGGCCATCGATAAAATCTCGCCGGTGTCGATTTTAATCAGCACCGCCGCGCCAGATTCCGCCTTATTCCAGTTTACCGCATTATCCAGCGCATCTTCGGTGACCGTCTGCAGGCGTTCGTCGATACTCAGCTGAATATTATGTGCGGGTACTGCCGCCACTTCGGTGATATTTTCCACCACGTGACCATGACGGTCTTTTCGCACCAGCCGGCGCCCTGCTTTGCCCGTCAGCTGCGCATTAAAACTCTTTTCAACGCCCTCAATGCCCTGATTATCGATATTGGTAAATCCAAGCAGGTTAGCCGCGACGTGACCCGCTGGATAAAACCGACGCGATTCATCGCGCAGGTTAATCCCCGGCAGATGGAGCTTATCAATCCATTCAGCCTGTTCAGGGTTAACCTGACGGGCCAGATAAATGAACCGCATATGCGGGTGGCTTTCAACCCGTTTAGCCAGCTCACCCAGGTTGAGATGCAAGGCCTCTGCCATCGCCTGCCAGCGAGGACCATAGCCTACTCCCCCTTTCTGCATCATCGTCTGCGGATCGGCCCAGATGGCGCTGACAGGAACGCTGACCGCCAGCGGACGGTTTTCACGGTCGCTGATTGTGCCTCGTTGGACGTCAATGGGCTCTTCTCGTAACGAGCGCATATCTTCTTGTTTAACAAGGTTATCCGGTGAAATTATTTGCAGCCAGGCCACGCGCCCTAACAGCAATCCGAGACAACAAAGAATCGCCACGCACAGCATCCCAAAACGAAGAGGGGTAAAATTTGCAACTGACTTACTTTTGTTCTTTTGCACCGTAGCTCCAGCATTATTTTGCAACCCTCTGATTTAACAGAAAATCGGCAAAACAGAATGCGAAACTATGCGAATAAGGATGTTGTTTTGCAACAAAGCACGACGGAAGGGGAGAAATGGAAATGTTTTGCAATAAAGACTAAAAAGCCCCGCAGAGGCGAGGCTTTTCTTACAAGATGAGTGGTCTTGAATCAGATAGCAGTAACGTTAACTGCTGCCGGACCTTTCTGGCCGTCCTGAATTTCGAACTCAACGTTCTGGCCTTCAGCCAGAGTTTTGAAGCCATTACCCTGGATAGCGGAGAAGTGTACGAACACATCTTTGCTGCCATCAGCCGGAGTAATGAAACCAAAACCTTTAGACTCGTTGAACCACTTAACTTGACCTTTAATCTTTGCCATTTGCAAAATTCCTTAGACTGTTTTTTTCGCCCACAGGCGCTTACATAGATAAAACTGACACACTACTGCATGAGGCACTAATATAAGGTTCGGCAGAGAAGCGGTATTCAACGACAACGTGTTTACTCAGAACTTCTTTACTGAAAATGCCACACATAAACAGAACTGTACCTCGTTTAACCCGAAACGTGTTATCACATACTACGAAAACAATGGCAAGCCATTTTTAAACGTGTCTCGATCCTTCGCACAAATTATAAGGGAATCATTTGATCACCTGCACATTTATGCGCCTTTGCCGCACGGGAAGGCCCGTGTTGCTTGCTGAGGATTAGCGATATAGTTAACCCAATGGTTGCAACTTTTTTTACCATAGCTCAACAACTTCAGTCGCTCCAGCAGCCAGGGGATTCGAACGATGTGGATTCAGAAGAGTGAGGCCAGGCAGGTGCATAACGATGCGTATAAAAGCTCATATCTATAGAAGAAAATTGGCATACCTTGAGGATATACAGGGATATAAATTGGGCTCAGGATTACGTCATAAATATAATTCATAATACAATTTAAACATGAAACATTAATGACACTATTTTTGCTTCAGACAATTAAAACAGAATGTTATTATTTTATTTGATTAACTAAAAACCCAGTAACATCAATGCCAGAATTGCGAGCCGGAACACATTAAGTGGGGGAATATGTGTGACAAAACGGTCAGAAAAGATAAGAAAAAGTTATAGTGCGCCACGCTGGTTCAGGTGCACACCTGGCCGGTGCACACCTGTCAGTTAGTTACCGTTCAGCAACGAGACGAATAAAGTCGTCATCGTCCTTTTCTCCCGCTGAAGTCTTGGCAACCTCTTCTTTCTCAGGCTCATTGGCTTCACAGAGGCGGCGCAGTAGCGCATTTTGTCGCTTTTGTTGGTCCAGTAACGCCTGCAGCAGTTCAATCTGCTCATTGGTGCGCGAACTTGCGCGATTAACAAAAAACCATAACAACAAACCGACAAGCAGCAGCACGACGGAAAGTGCCAGCGATGCCAGATTTAAGATCCCAGGATTTAGTAACTCACTCATTTCACCACCTCAAAGAGAAGGCGTACATTCTACCACTCGCAGAGCAGAAGAAAATCGGTCGTAATAAAAATGTCTTACCAGGGGATGAACTTGTTGATTGTGCAGATGCCGCTGAAAAACTGTACATCTTGATCGCACATTACGTTAAGCATCTGAGTCCACAGCAACAAACACCCTGCTATGACGACTATCAGCAAAACCCAGCGTAATTTTTTCACTCCATTCTCCGCATCAGTATTCGATGTTTCCAGGATAACATGAGCATCTTAAACCGTGGCTAACTGTAATACGAAAGACAAGTTTAGGAATCATAGACTTGTTTCAATACGTGTAGCTGTCAAAATAAACGCAGGGATAAAGCAAACAATGAGGCAACAATGCGATTAATCATTCGTTCCATTGTAGTACTGGCTATCGTATGGATTGGCATATTATTAAGCGGCTATGGCATCTTGATTGGCAGCAATGAGAACGCAGCCGGACTGGGGCTTCAGTGTAAATATCTGACCGCTCGCGGTACCAGCACCGCACAATACGTTCATTCTGATAGCGGTATTATCGGCCTTACCGACTGCCCGATTTTACGTAAAAGCGAAACCGTTATCGACAAAGGGTGATGCGAATATGCGACAGCGGGAAGCGCGTTCCTGCTGTCGCTCTGCCTATACCCGACGGTCATTCTTTTCAGAATGGATAGTCGTTATACCCCATCTGTTCAGAAATTTTACGCGCCGCCGTGTGTAACATCTCGACGTATTCGTTCAGACGCTCCTCAGAGAAACGCAGCGTCGGGAATGAGATGCTCAGACCAGCAATCACCACACCAAAGCGGTCGAAGACCGGTACGCCAATACAGCGCAGCCCTTCTTCCTGCTCTTCGTTATCTTCGCCATAGCCCTGCTGGCGCACCTGATCCAGAACGCCGAGCAGCTCTTCAGTACTGGTGATGGTACGGTCGGTGCTGCGTTTGTATTCCACACCTTCCAGAATCTGCTCAACTTCAGCGCGATCTCGCCACGCCAGCAGCACTTTACCTATCGCGGTACTGTACAGCGGATTGCGGCGACCGATGCGTGAATACATCCGCAGGTTGTACATTGAGTCTATTTTGTGGATGTAGACGATGCTGTCTTCGTCCAGCGCCCCCAGGTGGATTGTCTCTTTCGTCAGACGTGAAAGCTCACGCATCTGGATGTCGGCACTGCGCACCAGATCGACATTCTGCAGCGCACGCGCGCCCAGTTCGAACAGCTTCAGGGTCAGAGAGTATTTCTCAGATTCGCCTTCCTGAGCCACATAGCCCAGCGATTTCATGGTCTGCAAAAAGCGATAAACGGTGCTTTTTGACATCATGACGCGCTGAGACAGTTCGGTAATGCCGATTTCACGCTCTTCACCAAGCGCCTGCAGAATGCCAAAAACCTTCAAGACCGAAGAGACAGAATCTGGCTGCTTATCCAAATCTGCAACTGCCATTTATCACCTCATCGTAACTGTTTTATAAAAATTAGAACCGGTTTTTATTATAAATTCGCATCACGGCCCTCGCAATCGATCTTCTGCTCAATCGTTACAAATCTGCGACATACAGCCGAATAATCAATGCTAAAATCATTACTCAGAGAATAATTACCCTAAAGACACATACTCAACATGGATAAAAACATTTCCGATGGCCTGCCTATACCGCAGCGCTACGGTGCAATTCTGACCATCATTCTAGGGTTAGCCATGGCGGTACTTGACGGAGCGATAGCCAACGTGGCTCTGCCGACCATTGCCACCGATTTAAATGCCTCACCGGCCGCCTCGATCTGGATAGTCAACGCCTATCAAATCGCCATTGTGATTGCCCTTCTGCCGCTCTCCTTCCTCGGCGATATGTTTGGTTATCGACGCATCTACAAAATCGGTCTTGCGCTGTTTACCTTAACCTCTCTGGCCTGCGCACTCTCTCAGACCCTGGAGATGCTGACCCTCGCACGCGTTGCGCAGGGGCTTGGCGGCGCTGCCCTGATGAGCGTCAACACGGCGCTGATCCGGCTTATTTTCCCCCAGCGATTTCTTGGCCGCGGGATGGGAATTAACTCCTTCGTGGTGGCTGTTTCCTCGGCAGCCGGCCCCACGATTGCGGCGGCTATTCTCTCCGTCGCCTCCTGGCAATGGCTCTTTTTTATTAACATTCCGCTGGGGATTGTTTCGCTGATCCTCGCCATGCGCTACCTGCCGGCCAATACCGGGCGTAGCAAAATTACCCGTTTTGACCTCCCCAGCGCCATTATGAATGCGCTGACCTTCGGCCTGTTGATCACCGCCCTCGGTGGTTTTGCACAAGGCCAGTCCGGGAAGCTTGTGCTCGCAGAAGTAGCCGCGATGCTGATTATTGGCTTCTTTTTTGTTCGCCGCCAGCTGCAAATGCCGGTACCGCTGTTGCCAATTGACCTGCTGCGTATTCCGCTTTTTTCCCTTTCTATTTGCACCTCCATTTGCTCTTTCTGCGCGCAAATGCTGGCGCTGGTCTCTCTGCCCTTCTTTTTGCAGTCGATGATGGGGCGCAGTGAAGTAGAAACCGGGTTGTTACTGACGCCGTGGCCCTTAGCCACCATGGTGATGGCACCGCTGGCGGGTTATATGATTGAAAAGGTCCATGCGGGATTGCTGGGGGCCATTGGTTTACTGGTAATGGCCTGCGGATTGTTTGGTCTGGCGCTGTTGCCCTCGTCGCCTTCCGATCTGGATATTATCTGGCGTATGGCGCTATGTGGCGCCGGTTTTGGTCTGTTCCAGTCACCGAATAACCACACCATTGTCTCTTCTGCGCCGAGCCACCGCAGCGGCGGCGCCAGCGGAATGCTGGGAACCGCGCGTCTGCTCGGTCAAAGCACCGGCGCGGCGCTGGTCGCCCTGCTCCTCAATCTGCAGGGCAACAGCGGCACACACAGTGCCCTGCTGCTGGCCGGTGGACTGGCGGTGATTGCCGCCGCCGTCAGCGGGCTTCGTGTGACCCAGCCCCGTCCGGGACAATAGCCACTCTCGCCGGGCTTCGCCCATAAAAAAATCCGCAGCCCGAAGGCCGCGGATTTTTGTTTTATCTTCTCAGAAACAACCTTACTTCAGGTATTCCCCACTGCGCAGCGCTTCAATACGCTTATCCAGCGGCGGGTGAGTCATGAACAGTTCGCTCATTGACTTCGCCTTACCGTTGATACAGAACGCCATCATGCTGCTGGCTTCCTGCGGCTCATAGCTGGTTTTCAGACGTTGCAGAGCGGCAATCATTTTCTCACGACCGACCAGTCTGGCAGACCCGGCATCCGCGTGGAATTCACGATGACGCGAGAACCACATGGTAATGATGCTGGCCAGAATACCGAACACCAGCTCCAGCACGGTAGCCACGGCAAAGTAAATCAGCGGGTTACCGTTGCTGCTTTCGCTGTCATCCCGGTTACCGCCCAGGAAACCGGCGGCAATCTGCGCGATAACGCGCGAGATAAAGATAACGAAGGTGTTCACTACACCCTGAATCAGCGTCATGGTGACCATATCACCGTTGGCGATGTGACTGATTTCGTGGGCGATAACTGCTTCTGCCTCATCACGGCTCATGTTTTGCAGCAGCCCGGTGCTCACGGCAACCAGAGATGCATCACGACGAGCTCCGGTGGCAAACGCATTGATATCCGGTGCGTGGTAGATGGCAACCTGCGGCATGCCGATACCTGCCTGCTGCGCCTGCTGCGCGACGGTGTTCATCAGCCAGCGTTCTGTTTCATTGCGCGGCTGCTCAATCACTTCCCCACCCACTGATTTCAGCGCCATCCATTTCGACATCATTAGCGAAACGATCGAACCACCAAAACCAAAAAGCAGCGCCATGATCAGTAACCCGGTCATGCTGCTTGACTGTATTCCCGTCAGGCTTAGCACCAGCCCGAACACCACCATCACTGCCAGGTTGGTCAACAGGAAGAGCGCGATTCGCATCATAATTTTCTTTTAACCTCGATTTAACAAAACGCACTATGCGATTACCCATATCGTATGGGTAGAACGCCAATTTTCAACGATCAGGCCCCGCTAAGTCACGAGAAAAACACAACTTTACATTTTGTCACGCCGTGCTGACATCCGGGTAGATTGTTGACATTTTGTATCTTTACGCGAGGCCGGTCTGGAGGGGGACGGAAATAAAAACGGGCACAATCAATGTGCCCGTTGGGTGCTTATTTGCTGACCGGCGGTTCTACCGCGGGCATCTCTTTCTCCAGATGCGCGAGGTCGACCGCGATATGGACCGTTTCATCAAGATACGGGTCCGGCTCCTGGTAATCCTTCGGCAGATCGTCCAGTTTCTTCAGCGGCGGCTTACCTGCGCGCTTCAAACGGTCGTTAATCCGCGCCAGGCGCGTCGCGTCGTCTTCTTCGTTCTCTTTTTCACGCTGAGCGTAGTTCAGGGAAACGATATAGCGCTTATCTTTCATCGCGTTATAACGAGCAATGTCCTTCATGATGTACTGGAACTCGGGATCTTTGGCGATCCGCTCATCATGCAGTTTCAGCAGTTCCGGATCAAACGGCTTCATATCGCCGAATTTTACGTAGGTCGCCGCATTGACGCTATCCCACGGCAGCGCGTTATCTTCATACTGCTCGCCGGTTTCGCGATCTTCGGTACCGGTAGGCATCATGATGTCCGGCGTTACACCTTTACGTTGGGTACTGCCGCCGTTGATGCGGTAGAACTTCTGAATGGTGTACTGCACAGAACCCAGTGCCGGCCAGTCAGGGCGCAGCATCTGATCGTAAATCCGGTTCAGTGAACGATATTGCTGTACGGTGCCTTTACCAAAGGTCGGTTCACCAACAATCAATCCGCGGCCATAGTCCTGCATTGCGGCAGCAAAGATTTCAGAGGCGGAAGCACTGAAACGATCGACCAGCACCACCAGCGGGCCTTTGTAGTACACCACGCCGTCGGTATCGCTGTCTTCGCGCACTTTGCCGTTGTTGTCACGAACCTGAACGACCGGACCAGAAGGAATAAACAGACCAGAAAGCGAAACCGCTTCGGTCAGCGCCCCGCCGCCGTTGCTACGCAGATCGATAACAATGCTGCTGACGTTTTGTTTCTCCAGCTTCTGGAGCTGCACCTTGACGTCGTCCGTCAGGCCAACGTAGAACCCTGGGATATCCAGCACGCCGACTTTCTCTTTGCCGACGGTTTTCACCGACATTTTCACCGCGCGATCTTCCAGACGAATTCGCTCACGGGTCAACGTGACGATACGGGTTTTGGCACCCTTACCGGCAGGCAAAACTTCGAGACGGACTTTACTGCCTTTCGGCCCTTTAATCAGAGCAACAACGTCATCCAGACGCCAGCCGATAACGTCAACCATGCCCTTGCCGGACTGGCCAACGCCAACGATGCGATCGCCGACGCTGATCGATTTACTCTTCGCCGCAGGACCACCCGCCACCAGCGAATTGATCACCGTATAGTCGTCATCCATCTGCAATACCGCACCGATCCCTTCTAACGACAGGCTCATTTCCGTATTGAACTGTTCGGTATTACGCGGGGACAGATAGTTGGTATGCGGGTCAATCTCGCGGGCAAAGGCGGTCATCACCAGGGAGAACACATCTTCGCTATTAGATTGCGCCAGACGGCGAATGGCAAATTTGTAACGACGCGTTAAGGTCTCGCGAATTTCTTTATCATCTTTGCCAGTAAGCTTGAGGCTCAACTGGTCAAATTTAACCTTGGCATCCCACAACGCGTTAAGCTCGGCTTCGTCTTTCGGCCAGGGTGATTTGCTGCGGTCAAGGTTGAAGTTATCGTTGCCGGTAAAGTCCATCGGACGTTCCAGCACCTTCAACGCATACTGATAGCGCTCGAAACGACGCTTCTGCCCGAGATTATACAGGTCGTAAAAAACGTCCAGTTTTCCCGTGCGCAGTTCGTCGCCGATTTGATTCTTCTTCGCCGAGAACTGAGCAATATCACTGGCTAACAGGACATTGTGACTGTAGTCCAGCAGGTTCAGATAGCGGTCGAAAATTTTTGCCGAGAAGGCGTTGTCGAGATCAAACTGACGATAGTGAGAACGCGTGAAACGCGAGGTCACTCGCTCGCTCACCGTCGCGTGCTGCGGCTCTTCTTTCAGCACGGGAATTTGATCGACTCGGGTAATATCGTCCACGGCGAACGCATGGCCTGCTATTGCTAGCAGGCCCGCAAGCGCGGTGAGCTTAAAGAATTTGTTCATGCCTGGCCCGGCCTCCGTTTCAGAACACCAGGTGTTCTGCGCGTACAATCATTGACATACCAGAAGTCAGCTGTACACGAACGCCATCTTTGGTGATTTCCAGAACGGTAGCGTCCATGGCGTTATTGCCTGCTTTCACCTTCAGAACCTGGCCAACGCTTAACGTAGTCAGATCTGAAACAGGGGTATGACGCTCTTCACGCGGTGCTTTCGCAACGGCTGGACGCGGCTTACGCTGTTCGGTGCCTTCTTTGCGACGAACCTGTGGACGTGGCTTACGCTCACGACGAGTACCGTCTTCCTGCTGACCCGCAGCAGCGGCGGCTTCGCGCTTTTTAGCCTGCTGGCTTGCGCGCTGCGCCTGAACGCGAGCTTTTGCTTCTTCAAGCTGCTGGCGAGCATGTGCAACATGCTGCTCTTCCAGTTCGCCGCACGGGTTGCCGTCAAGGTCAACGCGGACTGCGCCTGGTTTAACGCCGTACAGATAGCGCCAGCTCGAAGTATAAAGACGTAAAGCGGCACGAAGTTGGGTTTTGCTGAGATTCATCTCTCCCCCAACACGCTCAACGAGATCCTGAAAAATACCGACTTTCAGGGGGCGAGCTTCGCCTTCAGCGCTGAAGCACTGAGGGAAACGTTCGGCCAGAAACGCGATAACTTCTTTACTGCTATTCAACTTAGGTTGATTTTCCATGAAATTTCCTGATTACAACGGACGTAGCCAACAAGCCGCAGGCATGAACAGGCGTCATTATAATGACGCCATCGCTAAATGCTACGTTATCCGTTGATTATCCTGCGACGCGGGCGAATATTTTTTGATAATCGGTCGCAGAAATGAGTTTTTCCAGATGTGCGACCAGTTCAGCCAGCCCCTGCTCATCCTCAGCGGTGAAGCGGGAATGCGCAATGCTGTCGATATCCAGAACGCCAATAATCTGATTGTTCACCTGCAGCGGAAAGACGATTTCCGAATTGCTGGCGGCATCACATGCAATATGTCCGTCGAAGGCATGAACGTCTTCCACGCGCTGAACGCGATTTTGCGCAATGGCCGTACCGCAAACGCCTCGTCCAACCGGGATCCGTACGCAGGCCAGTTTGCCCTGGAAAGGTCCTAAAACCAGCGTATCCCCTTCGAGCAGATAGAAACCTGCCCAGTTAACCTCGCTCAGTCGCTCAAACAGCAGCGCGCTGGTATTAGAGATCATAGCCAGAAAACTGGTTTCGCCTGCCATTAATGCCTGAAAATCACGGTTCAGATCCGCGTAAAATTCTGTTTTGTTCATTATATAGTCACTTAGTTGTCTTACTGCTAAACACGCACAGCCTAATAAAATAAGCATTAAATGCGTTCAGGCTCAAGATGAATTCATTCCTGGGTTAAGATAGTGAGATACATTCATTCCTGTTCGCAATAAATGCCACTAAAAACACAACCGATTACCCCGGCAAAAAAGATGGTCGTGCGTGCGGTCAGCAGTCCGCTACCCCAGGCCCATTATCACCGCTGTCCGCAGTGTGACGTTCTATTTCGCTTGCCGGTGCTAAAGCGTAATCAAAGCGCATGGTGTCCCCGCTGCAACGCGAAAGTTCGCGATGGCCGCGACTGGTCTCTTTCACGACTTGGCAGTATGGCCATTGCCATGATGCTCCTGATGCCGTTTGCGTGGACTGAGCCTCTGCTGCGTCTGCATCTGCTTGGCGTGCGTATCGACGCAAACGTCATCCAGGGCATCTGGCAAATGACCGGCCAGGGCGACCCGCTCACCGCGGCGATGGTGCTGTTTTGCGCCATTGGCGCACCGGCACTGCTGGTTACCTCCATTGCCTACCTCTGGCTGGGTAACGTACTGGGGATGAATTTACGCCCGGTGCTGCTGATGCTGGAAAAGCTTAAAGAGTGGGTGATGCTGGATATCTACCTGGTCGGCATCGGCGTGGCGTCAATCAAAGTGCAGGACTATGCCTTCCTGCAGCCGGGCGTCGGGCTTGTGGCCTTTATCTCGCTCACGCTGCTCAGCATTCTGACAATCATTCATATGAACGTTGAGGAGCTGTGGGAGCGTTTTTATCCGCAGCGGCCCGCACTGAGGCCCGACCCGGCGCTACAGGTTTGTACCGGCTGTCACCACACCGGCTTTCGCGATGCTCGCGGGCGCTGTCGGCGCTGCCATACGCCGCTGCACCATCGGCGGCCGCAAAGCCTGCAGCGAAGCTGGGCCGGACTGATTGCTTCGGTGGTATTCCTGCTCCCCGCAAACCTGCTGCCAATCTCCATTATTTACGTTAACGGCGCGCGCCAGGATGATACGATCCTTTCCGGTATTATGTCCCTGGGCAACAGCAACGTGGCAATTGCCGCGGTGGTGTTCATCGCCAGTATTCTGGTGCCATTTACCAAAGTTATTGTGTTGTTTACGCTATTAGTGAGCATACAATTCAAGTGCGAACAGGGGCTGCGTACTCGCATCATCCTGCTACGGCTGATTACCTGGATCGGCCGATGGTCAATGTTGGATCTTTTTGTTATCTCATTAACCATGTCACTGATTAATCGCGACCAACTCCTCGCTTTTACGATGGGACCCGCTGCGGTATATTTCGGGGCCGCGGTAATATTAACTATCCTTGCTGTTGAATGGCTGGACAGCCGCTTACTTTGGGACGCACATGAGTCAGGAAACGCCCGCTTCACCGACTGAAGCCAGAATCAAAACCAAACGTCGCATCTCGCCATTTTGGCTGCTGCCGGTGATAGCGCTCATGATTGCCAGTTGGCTAATCTGGACCAGCTATAACGATCGCGGTACGACGATTACCATCGACTTCCAGTCGGCCAACGGGATTGTCCCGGGGCGCACACCTATCCGCTACCAGGGGGTAGAGGTGGGCACCGTCGAGAATATTTCTCTGAGTAAAGACCTCAGCAAAATCGAAGTCTCCGCCAGCGTTAAAGGCGACATGAAAGATGCTCTGCGTAAAGATACTCAGTTCTGGCTGGTCACGCCGAAAGCATCCCTGGCCGGCGTTTCCGGCCTTGATGCCCTGGTTGGCGGTAACTATATCGGTATGATGCCCGGCAAAGGCGATCCGCAGGAACATTTCGTCGCACTCGATACTCAACCGAAATACCATATCAATAACGGCGAGCTGATGATCCATCTGCAGGCGCCGGACCTCGGTTCGCTGACCAGCGGATCGCTGGTCTATTTCCGCAAAATTCCGGTAGGTCGTGTTTATGACTTCGCACTCAACGATAACAACCAGGGTGTGACTATCGATGTGTTGATCGAGCGCCGCTTTACCGAGCTGGTGAAAAAAGGCAGCCGCTTCTGGAATGTGTCGGGCGTCAAGGCCGATGTTGGCCTTAGCGGCGCGAAAGTTCAGCTGGAAAGCCTTTCGGCGCTGGTCAACGGCGCCATCGCCTTTGACTCCCCTGCCGATTCCACTACCGCGCAACAAAACGATGAATTCGGTCTGTACGAAGATCTGGCCCACAGTCAGCGCGGCGTGCTGGTCACGCTGGAACTGCCCGACGGCGAGGGTCTGAAAGCAGGCTCCACGCCGCTGATGTATCAGGGGCTGGAAGTCGGGCAACTGACCAAACTCAATCTGACTCCCGGCAGTAAAGTGACTGGCGAAATGACGGTCGACCCGAGCGTCGTCACCCTGCTCAGAGATAAAACGCTTATCCAGATGAAAAAGCCGAAAATCTCACTGGATAACCCCAGTCTTAGTGCGCTGCTAACCGGAAACACCTTTGAACTGGTACCCGGTGAAGGGGAAATGCGTAATCACTTTGTGGTGCTCCCGGCGGACAAATCGCTGTTGGATGAACCTGACGTGGCCACGGTGACGCTGACGGCATCGGAGAGTTACGGTATTGATGCCGGACAACCGCTCATGCTGTACGGCGTGAAGGTGGGCCAGGTTCTGGAACGCAAGCTGACTGCCAAAGGCGTCACCTTCCAGGTGGCGATTACGCCTGAATATCGCAACCTGGTCCGCGGCGACAGTAAGTTTGTCGTTAACAGCCGCCTTGACGTAAAAGTCGGTTTCGATGGTATTAAAGTGCTTGGCGCCAGCGCCAGCGAGTGGGTAGAAGGCGGTATTCGCATTATTCCTGGCGAAAAAGGGGCGATTCAGTCCAGCTATCCGCTGTATGCCAATATGGAAAAAGCGGCAGAAAACAGCCTGAGCGACGTTCCGACGACGACCCTGAGCCTGACGGCGGAAACGTTGCCGGACGTTCAGGAAGGTTCAGTGGTGCTGTACCGTAAGTTTGCCGTCGGCGAGATTATTTCGGTTAAGCCGCGCCGCAATGCGTTTGATATCGATCTGCATATCAAGCCGGAATACCGCTATCTGTTGACCAATAATAGCGTCTTCTGGGCCGAAGGCGGCGCCAAAGTCCAGCTCGACGGGAATGGCCTTACTGTGCAGGCCTCACCGCTGTCCCGAGCCTTGAGAGGCGCCATCAGCTTTGACGATCTCAGCGGCAGCAGCGCCGGCGCGCGAATCAGCAATAAACGTATTCTCTACGCATCTGAAACCGCAGCGCGCGCGGTAGGCGGCCAGATTACCCTGCATGCCTTCGATGCGGGTAAAATTTCCGAAGGGATGCCGATTCGCTACCTGGGGATTAATATTGGCCAGGTTCAGACCCTGAATTTGATTACCGCCAAAAATGAAGTCCAGGCAAAAGCCGTACTCTATCCGGAATATGTCGACACCTTCGCCCGCGGCGGGACTCGTTTCTCCGTGATAACCCCGCAGATTTCTGCGGCGGGCGTCGAACATCTGGACACGATTTTCCAGCCCTATATCAACGTTGAACCCGGCCGCGGCTCACCGCGTCGTGATTTCGAAATTCAGGAAACAACGATTAGCGACTCCCGCTACATTGACGGCCTGAGCATCGTTGTTGAAGTGCCGGAAGCGGGTTCGCTGGATATCGGTACGCCGGTTCTGTTCCGTGGACTGGAAGTCGGTACGGTTACCGGGCTGACGCTGGGCTCGATGTCGGATCGCGTGATGGTCAAATTACGCATCAGCAAACGCTATCAGTATCTGGTCCGTAACAACTCGGTCTTCTGGCTCTCTTCCGGGTATAACCTCGACTTTGGCCTGATTGGCGGCGTCGTGAAAACCGGGACCTTTAACCAGTTTATTCGTGGCGGTATCTCCTTTGCCACGCCGCCGGGTACGCCGCTGGCGCCGAAGGCTCAGGACGGGAAACACTTCCTGCTGCTGGAAAGCGAACCGAAAGAGTGGCGTGAATGGGGCACCGCTCTGCCACAGTAAGCAAAACGCTCCGGTGTCCCCCGCCGGAGCGTTTATGATAAACTGCGCACCCTTTTTTCTTGTGGTGCGCACCAGTGGCTCAAAACGCTGTCTATTTTCCCGAGCAATTCCTCTCTCAAATGCGTGACGCGATGCCAGCGCATCTCGCCTTCGATGACTTTATCGCCGCCTGTCAGCGGCCGTTACGCCGCAGCCTGCGCGTGAATACGCTGAAAATTACCGTTGCTGATTTTCTGCAACGGGTGGCGCCCTATGGCTGGCAGCTGACGCCGGTTCCCTGGTGTGCAGAAGGTTTTTGGATTGAACGAGAAGATGAAGACGCCCTGCCGCTGGGCAGCACCGCCGAACACCTGAGCGGCCTGTTTTATATCCAGGAGGCCAGTTCAATGCTGCCAGTTGCCGCGCTGTTTGCCGATGGCGATATGCCACAGCGGGTGATGGATGTGGCCGCCGCGCCGGGTTCAAAAACGACGCAGATAGCTGCACGGATGGGAAACGAAGGCGGGATCCTCGCCAATGAGTTTTCCGCCAGCCGGGTTAAAGTCCTGCATGCGAATATCAGCCGCTGCGGCATCAGCAACGTTGCATTAACCCACTTTGATGGCCGGGTGTTTGGCGCCGCGCTGCCGGAGTGCTTTGATGCCATTCTGCTCGACGCTCCCTGCTCAGGCGAGGGCGTCGTGCGTAAAGACCCCGATGCCTTGAAAAACTGGTCGCTGGAGAGTAACCAGCAAATCGCCGGGACTCAACGTGAGCTCATCGACAGCGCATTTCATGCGCTGCGCCCCGGGGGCACGCTGGTTTACTCGACCTGCACCCTTAACCGGGAAGAAAACGAAGAAGTCGTCCAGTGGTTGCTCGCCCGCTACCCCCAGGCAGTTGAAGTCTTACCGCTGGGCGAGCTGTTCCCGCAGGCCACGGATGCCTTAACGGCGGAGGGATTTCTCCACGTCTTCCCGCAGATTTTTGACTGCGAAGGTTTTTTTGTTGCCCGGTTACAGAAAACTGCGGCGATTGAACCGCTCCCGATACCGGGTTACAAAGTCGGAAAATTTCCTTTTTCGCCGGTGAAAGGCCGTGAAACCGCGGCAATTTCTACCGCCGCTGCCGCCGTCGGCCTCCACTGGGACGACAGTCACAGCCTTTGGCAACGCGATAAAGAAATTTGGCTGTTCCCAAAAGCGCTGGAGTCATTCATCGGTCGGGTGCGTTTTTCCCGGATTGGAATTCGTCTGGCGGAAACCCATAACAAAGGCTATCGCTGGCAGCACGAAGCGGTGATCGCGCTCGCCGCACCCGATGCTCCCTTTGAGCTGACCCAGGCCGAAGCGGAAGAATGGTATCGTGGTCGCGACGTCTACCCCCAAACGCCACCGCAGCTGGATGAAGTTATCGTCACGTTCCAGGGGGCGACTCTGGGCCTCGCCAAGAAAGTCGGCTCCCGGTTAAAAAACAGCTATCCGCGTGAGCTGGTTCGTGACGGAAAACTTTTCGCCGGTCAGGCGTGATCGACTGCAAAAAAATCGCATTTTTTTACTGGCGGTTTGCCCCCTGTTGTCTACGCTGAAAAATGGCGGCCTTAACTGGTCGTACCACAACTCAGCAGAACAACGGGGTGAATTTATGGGTAGAACCAGTATTCGTATCGGCGCGTTTGAGATAGACGATGCCGAACTGCACGGTGAACAGCAGGGAGAGCGAACGTTAAGCATCCCTTGCAAATCCGATCCGGATTTATGTATGCAACTGGATGGCTGGGACGCAGAAACCAGCGTTCCCGCCATTCTTGATGGTCAACATTCTGTTCTTTACCGCAAGCACTACGATCAACAATCTGACGCCTGGATCATGCGCGTTGCCTGATTCAAAAAGAACCCGTCGCCTGAGACGGGTTATTTATTCCCCCCGTTTCTGAGCTACCCTATACTGACGAACAAACCCAAATATGGGGCCAGGATGTTTGCCTTAGTTTTATTTATTTGTTACCTGGACGGTGGCTGCGAAGATATTGTTGTAGACGTCTACGATAACGAACGACGATGTCTGGTTGCGATGGACGATCAGCGGATACGCCAGGGCGGCTGCTTTCCGGTCGAGGATTTTATTGATAGTTTCTGGCAGCCTGCCCGCGAATACAGCGATTTTTAATCCGCCCGCTGCAGCGGTACCAGCGTCAGTTCGCCACCGAACACCGCCCCGGTATCAATGTAATGTTGATTATCGCTGCTATAGGGTTGTTTCAACGGCGTATGGCCGAACCAAAAGTGATCCGCTCCGCCAATCGCACCATGCCGACCGGCCAGGTGATCCGTAAGACGATGCCGGCTCCACAAGACCTGTTGTTCGTCCACTGGCAGTTGCCACCGGTAGGTTGCTGCCGGGTAGTCGGCGTGAGCCACAATATGGCGCAGATCTCCGGCGCGGAGTTCCACGATCAGCGGCAGTTGACGGCAGAGGACGAAGAGCTCATCAATTTGCTGGCGCTCGCGGCGCGAACTCTCCTGATACCAACTGCCTCCGTTCATCACCCACAGCGTCAGCGCCCCGCTCTCTTGTGCATCCAGCGCCATCTGTTCATGATTCCCCCGTACCGCGCAAAACCAGCGGCAGTCGAGGAGCGCAAGACATCTCGCACTCTGCGGCCCACGATCGATTAAATCGCCGACGGAGATGAGAAGATCTTGATAAGGGTCGAATTTTACCTCGCGGAGTTTATCCATCAGCAAGGCAAAGCAACCGTGCAGATCGCCAACCACCCAGATATTTCGCCAGGCAGAACCATCAATACGCTGATACATATTTTGTCCTCCTGATACAATTATAGATAATTACCTCACCGGCGATCCCGAAGTTACCCACCTCAATCAAATTTAAACGAAACAGAAATATAGTCCGCCAGCATATTAACCGCCCCTCATTGAGCCCCTAAAATAGAGGCTAAATAACAACGAGGTATTTTATCGTGACGGACAATAGCCTGCACTCAGCCTACGCACAACAGCCACGCACAAATCTTATTGCCGATCTGGTGATGGGCAGACTTATTCCCGCTCCGATTTGGCAAAAGCGTAATTACCGGCTTAAATTTTTGCTGCGTACGGCATTATTTTATACGCCGACTCGCGCCATGCTGGATAATCTCTCTGCGCGCCCTGACTTTACCCAACTGCTCTCCGCGCAGGTGACGCTGCCGGGCAAAGTCCATCGTCAGTATCTGATGCGTGGAATCAACGCCAGCCAGCGCGCTCAGGCGATTATCAGCCATTACCAGTTCATTGATTCACTGACCGGTACGCATCTGGCTGCGGCCATGACTTCCGCCAAAGAAACGCTTCTGCTGGAACTGCAGGGTAAAGATGAGGCCCGGTTCACGCTGTCAGCCTCTTCTGCCGGCAAAGCCGAGCGCGAAGGCGAAACCACCTTATGGCTGCGCGACGGTCATCAGACGGTGCTGGCCAGCGCAACATTCAGCGTCGTACGCCAGCAGGACCAGTGGCAGCTGGTTATCGGCGGGCTGCAGGGACCGCGGCGTAACGTGCCGCATGAAGTGATCAAGCTGGCTACTCGCGCCTGCTATGGCCTGTTTCCTAAACGCCTGCTGCTGGAGTTTATCTGGGCGCTGGCTGCGCGAAGCCACATTCAGGCCATTTATGGCGTAAGCGATAACGGCCACGTTTTCCGCGCACTGCGCTATCGCCTGAGTAAGGGCCGCCATTTTCACGCCAGCTATGATGAGTTCTGGCAATCAATCGACGGTGTGGCTGACGGCGCCTGGCGCTGGCGCTTGCCGCTACAGCTTGAAAGAAAATCGCTGGACAGCATCGCCAGTAAAAAACGGGCGGAATACCGCCGTCGCTTCCAGCTGCTTGACGACATGGCCGCACAGGTCGCCGTGCTCACGCCTCGTCCTTAACCTGCTGATTCCCGTTTATATCAAACAAACGCCGTTTTTAAACTACGGCGTTTGCATCTTATCCTGTGGTTTCGTTACTATCATACCTTCATCGTTTTCCTCCCGGGTAGCCATTGAAGTTATGAGTAAAAGTGAAGTTGTCCTCCTGGCTATCGTCATAATAATTCTCTCCAGTGCGCTTTGGTTTATTTTCAGCGGCGAAATCTGGACGCTGGTCAGTTACCTTGAATCCCAGCTGTACCCGTCTTTTGTCGCACCAGAATAACGCCTCATGTTTTATTAAACGATGTCTCCTCTCCGTGTTGCATTTCCTGTCAACCGGCGGTAAATAGATCGCAATAAAATAATAAGCCATTGTATCTTTGAAACGTTTATATTCCATTCGTCGACACGGCTCCGGCGATGAGCACTGGGCCGCACGCGCCCGACGCCAATGATGGGTTTGCGAGCAAGATCCTGGAGATCCCACATTCACGTCGTCGACCCGCGAGCATCGGGTCATCCTGCTCAGATTTTCTGTAAAGAGAATGTTA
Source organism: Klebsiella sp. I138 (assembly GCF_051131765.1). Taxonomy (NCBI): domain Bacteria; kingdom Pseudomonadati; phylum Pseudomonadota; class Gammaproteobacteria; order Enterobacterales; family Enterobacteriaceae; genus Klebsiella; species Klebsiella sp. I138. The sequence continues at coordinate 713,926 of NZ_CP180447.1, read as the reverse complement.
AGGCGTTTTTTGTTGTGGTATAAGGGAAAAAGACCGTAACGGGAAGTCAGGGATGATTTCTGGTCTTACTTTGTAACACGTTGATAAGCTTTAGATAAAAAGAGACCGAACACGATTCCTGTATTCGGTCCAGGGAAATGGCTCTTGGGAGAGAGCCGTGCGCTAAAAGTTGGCATTAATGCAGGCTAAGTCGCCTTGCCTTATAAGAATAGTTTACCGCGTCAGGTTTTCCAGTCCGCGACAAAAGTGGTCGAATAAATCCTGGTGAAATGGCGCATGCCAGCAAAAAACCGCCGCTCCCGAAACGGGATGTCGGCGGTTTTTTATATGTTAATACAGTAAGATACAGTCGAGGATCAGCAAAGCTTCTGCGCGCGTTCAATAAATGGCGCCAGGCTCATTTTTTGTCCTGGATGCTGAGGATCGTCAACCTGGATAACCGAGATCGGCTGGCCGCTGGTTTTACCCGCTTTCACCTGCTGCTCGGCAACATCATTCAACGGATACTGCACCAGCGTACTGGGGTTAATGGCAAACAGCGCATTTCCCGGACGGCAGGTCAGCATCACCTCCTCGCGACTAAACGCCCAATTGTCTTTCCCCATTTCGAAGCGACTAACGGTGATAATCTGCGGTGCCGCCAGCGCGACGCCTGAGCTTGCCAGTAACAACAGAGTCAAAAGAGTTTTTTTCATGATTTAGCCAGTTAATTCAGTAAGGTTCCCAGGTGGCAAACAGGCTGACGGCCAGTAGCGCCAAGGCACCGAGCGCCATTTCAACCTGCGTGGTGCGCAAAATGAGCTGCTCCGCTCGCGTTCCGTTCACCGACATACGTGGCACCAGAACATACCTGTTCACCAGCGCAATTGCCACCATCCCGGCGACCAGGGCACATTTGATCAATAGCATCAGTCCCCAGGGTGAATCACGGAATACTCCGCCCTGGATAAGCAACGCATTCACCATACCGCTGGCAATCGCGCCCGCGACCGCCAGATGCCCGTAGCGGGAAAAGCGCATCATGGTGCCGATCGCCGCATGACGCCAGCGTCCGCCTGCCAGACGCAGGCAATAGATAAACGGCAGCAGTCCGCCAAACCATCCCGCAACGCAGAACAGATGCACAGCATGATTAGTACGCTGCAAAACGCCCCGCGCACCGTCGCTCATTGCCGCATGGCCGACACCCGCCATTAGCAGAAGCTGCGCGCACAGCAGGACCAGCAGCAGTCGAGCCGGACGACGAGGTTTCAGCCACGCAACCACCAGCGCAATCCAGGCCAGCAGAATCTGCCAGACCCAGACGCTGCCAAAGCGAGTCCCGGCAACGGCTTGCCAGATTGCTGGCTGCCAGACATCCCCCCAGCCGTTCCCCATCAGGCCGCCCTGCACCATCAGCATCAGCAGTGCAGATACCGCGCTGAGCAGCAAAAGATAACGAAGCAGCGGGAAAAAACGCTGCATCAGTAAACGCCGCAGGGTTAACGGCGCCCACCACGCGCCATACAGTACGCAGCCGAACGCCACCATCAGGGAGAGAAAGTGGACAAAGCGTAGGCCGATATAGATTCCCGCGAGCATGGTTATTTCACGGAAAAGTGGTATTGCCCTTTGGTTTTGTGGCCATCAACGGAGACCACATGCCAGTCGACGGTATATTCCCCCGCAGACAAAGGCTGCGGCAGCGGGACAATCAGCTCGGCTTGATTGCTGTCACTGCGCGCAAGCTTGCCGGTAGCAACCGTTTTCTGCTGCGGTCCGGTGAGGGTCACGCCGCTAAAGGCCGTTTCGACACCTTCAGAAAAGCTAAGCGTCAGCGACTCGGGAGAGGCGGCGACAGTGGAATCTGCGGCAGGCGTTTGCTGTTGAAGATGCGCATGGGCAAAGGCAGCAGTGCTCGCCAGGAAACCGGCGAGAAAAGCGGAGGCACGCAGCGCGCGCCCGGCGATAGTACGCATAATCGTCATTCCTTTTCGTTATGTATGTAGCACAGAGAATAACCCTGTATAATGGCGTAGTCGAGCGATGCGTCCCGGTCCGACGTCGCGCCCGATCGGTTTTCGGCATCATGAAGGAGAAACCAAATGGAAAAAAATCTGGCCAATATTCCGCAGGACGAGATGGACAAAGTCAACGTCGACCTTGCCGCGGCCGGTGTCGCCTTTAAAGAGCGCTACAATATGCCTGTTGTCGCCGATTTAGTTGAACGCGAGCAGCCGTCACACCTGCGTGACTGGTTCCGTGAACGTCTGATTGCCCATCGTCTGGCGTCTGTTTCGCTGTCGCGTCTGCCCTATGAACCTAAAGCAAAATAATTCCCGCCCCCTGCTGACGTCCCGGTTGGCAAGCGCTGCGCATTCAATTACGCTGGTTTCTTTGGCCAGGAGTGAGCCATGCTACGCGTAATCGATACGGAAACCTGCGGATTACAGGGCGGTATTGTTGAAATTGCCTCCGTTGATATTGTCGACGGACAGATAACCAATCCCATGAGCCATCTGGTGCGCCCCGACCGCCCTATCAGCCCTCAGGCCATGGCGATTCACCATATCACCGAAGAGATGGTTGCCGATAAGCCGTGGATTGAAGAGGTGCTCCCGCATTACGTCGGCAGCCCGTGGTATGTCGCCCACAATGCCAGCTTCGACCGTCGGGTATTGCCGGAAATGCACGGGGAGTGGATCTGCACCATGAAGCTGGCCCGTCGTCTGTGGCCAGGCATTAAATACAGTAATATGGGGCTGTATAAATCGCGGAAGCTGAATGTCGCTACGCCCGCGGGGCTCCATCAACACCGCGCGCTGTACGACTGCTATATTACCGCTGCGCTGCTGCTCGATATTATCAACGTTTCCGGCTGGCAGCCGGATGAGATGGCAACCATTACCGGCCGCCCGGCGCTGTTGACCACCTTTAGCTTCGGGAAATATCGTGGCAAGGCGGTTGCCGAAATAGCAGAAAACGATCCGGGCTATTTGCGTTGGCTATTCAATAACCTGGATCGCATGAGCCCCGAGCTGCGCTTGACGCTCAAGCACTATCTCGGGGAGTAGTCGCGCTAAACGTCTGCCTGGCCGGGTAATGTCCCCTGCGCCAGGCCAATCAGAAAGGCAAATTCCAGCGCCACTCCTTCATAGCTTTTAAAGCGCCCCGACTTACCGCCGTGGCCAGAGTCCATATCGGTGCACAGTAGCAGCAGGTTATCGTCTGTTTTCAGCTCGCGCAGTTTCGCTACCCATTTTGCCGGCTCCCAGTATTGCACCTGCGAATCATGCAGGCCGGTCGTAACCAGCATATGTGGATAGGCCTGCGCCTTAACGTCATCGTAAGGACTGTAGCTTTTTATATAGCGATAGTACTCTTCATCCTGCGGATTTCCCCACTCTTCAAATTCCCCGGTCGTCAGCGGAATCGACTCGTCGAGCATCGTGGTGAGGACATCAACAAACGGAACCTGCGCCACCACGCCGTGAAACAGCTCTGGCCGTTGATTAATGGCAACCCCCATTAGCATCCCACCCGCGCTGCCGCCCATCCCGTAGCAGAGGCCAGGATGACCATATCCCTGCGCCAGCAGCGCATCGCAGACATCGAGATAATCGTTAAAGGTATTCTTCTTACACAGGAATTTGCCATCCTCGTACCACTGCTGCCCTAATTCACCGCCGCCGCGGACGTGGGCTATAGCAAATACGAAGCCACGATCGAGCAGGCTCAGGCGGCTGGCGCTGAAGTCAGCATCTTCACTGGCACCGTACGACCCGTAGGCGTAGACCAGCAGTGGGCTGGCGCCCTTGCGAAAATGTTCATGCCGGTAAACCAGAGAAACCGGAACCTCCACGCCATCCCGGGCCTTAATCCACAGGTGTTCGCTGCGGTAGCGACTGGCATCAAACCCTTTCACCTCCTGCTGCTTGAGTACCCGTCGCTCACCGGTATCCATGTCCAGTTCAAATAACGTGTCCGGGGTGGTCATGGAGGAGTAACCATAACGTAACCGGGAGGTTTCCGGTTCTGGATTATATGCAAGCCAGGTGACATAGGCCGGATCATCAAAGGCGATCCCGACCACTTCCCGGGTCTTACGGTTGATCTGGCGCAGGCTGGTTAACCCGCGCTGGCGTTCCTCGACCACCAGCCAGTCGGTAAATAAGGTGAAACCTTCGAGCATGACATCCTGGCGCGGGGCAATCAGGGTCTGCCACTGTTTTTCGTCACGTTCATGGGTGCGGTAGAGGCCAAAATTTTTACCCTCGCGATTGGAGCGAAGATAGAAGGCATGCTGGAAATGATCGAGACTGTACTCATGATCTTTACGCCGCGGCAGGAAACACACCGGTTCAGCATCCGGCATTTCAGTATTAAGCAGCCGTACTTCGCTGGTTGTTGCACTGGCAAGATAGATAACCGCGAATTGCCGGGAGGTGGTCGTATGGATACTGACGTAGAAGGTTTCGTCTTTCTCCTCGTAGACCAGAACGTCGGATCGCGGTGAGGCGCCAACGGTATGTCGCCACACCTGATAAGGCAGCAGCGTAGTCGGGTGCTTGCGGACATACCACAGCGTTTGCGAATCATTACTCCAGGCAAATTCTGGCGAGACGTTTTCCAGCACCTCGGGATACCATTCGCCATTTTGTAGGTTACGCAAGCGCAGGCCGTACTGCCGTCGGGAGAGATAGTCCTCCGCCAGCGCCATGATCGTATTGTCCGGCGAGATCCCCAGTCCGCCAAGCGTATAGAATTCGCTCTTCGCCGCGCGCTGGTTGCTATCGAGTAGCACCTCCCATTCATCCCACTCTTCTTTCAGCACCGACTGGCGCTGGTAAATAGCGTATTCGCAGCCGGGTTCATACACCTGGCGATAGCGATAGCCATTTTTGCTGTAGGGTGCAGAGACTTCACGCGGCGGGATACGGTCAATGATTTCTTTCAGCACCCGCTCCTGCAGGCTGCGCTGAGTGGACATGACCTTCTGCCCGTATTCATTTTCCTGGCGAAGATAATCAAGCACTTCCGGCCGCGAACGATCGTCGTCGCGCAGCCAGAAGTAGTTATCAAGGCGGGTATCGCCATGCAGGGTCATGGCGTGGGGGATTCGTTTTGCTTTTGGTGGCATCTTTTGGTCTTTTGCATCCTGTATTTCATACACAAAATCATTCAAGAAGCGGCTTGAAGGATGGCGTGTGTATAAGGGTGGCAAAAGTGGCCCACGTTGCAAGCAAAACCTGCTGATTTAGATAGAAAGCGCCTGTTTTTGTGCCTGAATATCCTGTTCGATGTCGGCACGCACTTCCGCCGGGAGCCCTAAGGCCTCGCCGAGGGCGTTGAGATAGCTCCGCTCCATAAAATGGTCGATATCGATCGCAGCACAGCTGATGTAATAGATTTCCAGCGCCTCTTGCTCGCTAGTGATGCCCTGAGCCAGACGCTGCGGGTCAAGCGGCTGCGCCAGGGCGCGATCGATTAATACGCGGCCCTGCACGGCAATATTAGCCGCACGCAGCTGCTCTTCGATGTTTGCCCGCTCACTGTCGTCAATATGCCCGTCGCTTTTAGCCGCAAACACCAGCGCCAGTATCAGCCGTTCGCTGCGGGCATCAAGCCCGGTCGCCGGCGAGTCCTGCGACGCGATGGCGGATTGCCCGGTGCAAGCAACAGGTTGCGCGGGCGAAGCTTCCTGTATTTTCTGCTGGTATTTATTCCACAGCACGCTTCCCGCAATCGCTCCGCCGCCAACCAGCAGCGCGCTGGTGCCATATTTGGCCAGCAGCTTACGCGATGATTTACTGGCTACCAGCAGCCCTGCCAGGCCACCTAGCGCGCCAGGCAGGAGGAAGTTTTTCCCATCCGGCCTCTCACCTGATGATGAAGATGGTCCCTGCTGACCCAGCAGAGACTGGAGTTGATTAAGCCAGTTAGCCATGATTCCCCTCGTTGCATATTAGGCGTAATCACCAGCCTAAACGACGAGATGTAAGGAAATGTGATGGACAACTAAAGATGCGCAAATTCGGCTAGTGTCAGGCCGCCTTTACCTTCCGTGATTTCGCTGGCGCTGGGGGTTCGTGCGACTCGTCTGCTGCGGCTTCCGGCGTTTCTGCCCCCTGGATGTCGGTCTCAGAGGACTGCCCGGCCGTTTCATCTTCCGCTTCCGGACGTTTTCCCGACCTCAGGATATGATGTAGCGTCTCTTTGCGTTCCGCCAGCCACATTGCCATTTCATCGCGCTGTGCTTCATCCAGCGTGAGCGGGCACTCTACCAGCCAGTCGTTGAGGACTTCGGCAAGATCGAGCATTTTGTCGTAAGCATCGGCCTCTTTTTTGCTGGTAAACGACATTTTTTCCTCACCTTCGCGGATCACCACATATTTAATTTCAACCGCCATTGTGCAGCCTCTTTTATACTGTATTTTTATACAGTATAGCAAATTTTCACCCGAGACTCAACCAACAGCCATAAAGACAGACGCAAACGTTTTCGTCTATAATGCGGCGCATGTTTTTTTACTGTGGAAAAGAGTCATGACGTTATTAGGCACAGCGCTGCGCCCGGCAGCAACGCGGGTGATGTTGTTAGGTTCCGGTGAACTGGGTAAAGAAGTCGCCATTGAGTGTCAACGGCTGGGCATTGAGACCATCGCGGTAGACCGCTACCCTGATGCGCCGGCAATGCAGGTGGCGCATCGTTCGCACGTCATCAACATGCTGGACGGCGAAACGCTGCGCGCGCTGATTGCAGAAGAAAAACCCGACTTCATCGTGCCCGAAATTGAAGCCATCGCCACGGATATGCTGGTCGAGCTGGAGCTGGCCGGGCAGAAAGTCGTCCCCTCTGCCCGCGCGGCAAAACTGACCATGAATCGTGAAGGTATTCGCCGCCTGGCCGCGGAGGAGCTGCAGCTGCCCACCTCCTCCTACCGCTTTGCCGACAGCGAAACCGCCTTTCGTGAGGCCGTTGCTGAGACAGGGCTTCCCTGCATCGTGAAGCCGGTCATGAGCTCATCCGGCAAAGGCCAGAGTTTTATTCGTCACCATGACCAGTTGGCCGATGCCTGGCGCTATGCGCAACAGGGCGGCCGCGCCGGCGCAGGCCGGGTTATCGTCGAGGGCGTGGTCAATTTCGATTTTGAAATTACTCTGCTTACCGTCAGCGCCGTCGACGGCGTCCATTTCTGTGCGCCGGTCGGCCATCGCCAGGAAGATGGCGATTATCGCGAATCCTGGCAGCCGCAGCAGATGAGTGAACGTGCGCTGGCCCGCGCGCAGGAAATAGCCAGCAAGGTCGTACTGGCGCTCGGTGGCTATGGACTGTTCGGCGTGGAGCTGTTCGTCTGCGGCGACGAGGTTATCTTTAGTGAAGTCTCTCCTCGTCCACACGATACCGGAATGGTCACGCTCATTTCACAGGATCTTTCAGAATTTGCCCTCCACGTCCGTGCCTTCCTTGGTCTGCCGGTGGGCGCGATTCGCCAGTATGGCCCGGCGGCCTCAGCGGTGATTCTGCCGCAGCTCACCAGCCACAACGTCACCTTTAATAATATTCAGGGAGCGGTTGGCGCAGGCCTTCAGCTGCGCCTGTTTGGCAAACCGGACATTGATGGCTCTCGTCGCCTGGGCGTTACGCTGGCCGTTGCCGATAGCGTTGATGAAGCGGTGGCACGGGCGAAAGCTGCCGCATCGGCCGTCCTGGTTCAGGGATAAAAAAACCCGGTGGCGCAAGCGCTACCGGGTCTGGACTTCGCGATTTATCAGGGCGTGAAAGTTACTTCGCGCCTTCAACTGCTTCGCGGGCAATGTTGGTAATGCGGTCGTAATCACCGGCTTCCAGCGCATCCGCCGGAACCAGCCAGGAGCCGCCGATGCACAGCACGCTGTTCAGCGCCAGGTAGTCACGGTAGTTCGCCGGAGAGATCCCGCCGGTCGGGCAGAAACGGATATGCGCGAACGGACCGCCGATAGCCTGCAGCGCTTTCACGCCGCCGTTAGCTTCTGCCGGGAAGAATTTGAACTCTTTCAGGCCATACTGCATGCCCAGCATCAGTTCGGATACGGTGCTGATACCCGGGATCAGCGGGATCGTCCCTTCTTCAGTCGCCGCTTTCAGCAGAGACTCAGTCAGACCCGGGCTGATAGCAAACTGCGCGCCCGCATCGGTCACGGCTTTCAGCTGTTCTACGTTTGTTACGGTACCTGCACCGACAATCGCGTCCGGTACTTCTTTGGCAATCGCGCGGATAGCATCCAGTGCGCACTCGGTACGCAGAGTCACTTCCAGTACGCGTACGCCGCCGGCAACCAGCGCTTTGGCCATCGGCACAGCGTGTTCCAGCTTTTTCACCACGATCACCGGGACAACCGGGCCGGAGGTGAGGATTGCTTCTGCAGTTGTTTTCCAGTTTTTCATCAGAGTTTCTCTCTCGCCAGATCTACAAATTGTATCGTCTTAAAAAGTGATGCAGGTTGCGCCCTGTTCTGCTCCGGAGAGTTTTTCACGCAGCGCTGCAAACATTTCCCGGCCGCTCCCGACGCGCGAACCGCTGAGGTCAGGAACATGCGGCTGGCGTGCGGCCAGTTCAGCCTCATCCACCAGCAGCGTCAATTCGCCCGTTTGCCCGTTGACGCGGATGATATCGCCATCACGGACTTTTGCCAGCAGCCCGCCATCGTACGCTTCAGGCGTAACATGGATTGCTGACGGGACTTTGCCTGATGCGCCAGAGAGTCGACCATCGGTAACCAGCGCAATTTTGAAACGGCGGTCCAATAATACACCAAGTGGCGGCATAAGTTTATGTAATTCTGGCATACCGTTCGCTTTTGGCCCCTGATGACGGACAACAACCACACAATCCTTGTCCAGCATTCCGGCTTCGAAAGCAGGCAGGACGTCGTGCTGGCTTTCAAACACCACCGCTGGTGCTTCGATGATTTGGTTGTCGACCGGTACGGCAGAGGTCTTCATCACCGCACGACCGAGGTTGCCGCTCAGCACTTTCGTCCCGCCATGGCGAGAGAATGGCTTATCGAAAGTCGCAATAACCTGATCGTCGAGCGGCGCGGTCGCCCCTTCGCGCCAGTCCAGCTCGCCGTTGTTCAGCCACGGTTCCATGGTGTAACGGGAGAGACCGAAACCGGCCACGGTGTTGACGTCTTCATGCAGCAGGCCGCCTTTCAGCAGCTCGCGTACCAGCACCGGTACGCCGCCCGCAGCCTGGAAGTGGTTAATGTCCGCCGGACCGTTCGGGTAGAGACGCGCCAGCAGCGGAACAATGTCAGACAGGTCGGAGAAATCATCCCAGTTAATGATGATCCCTGCCGCGCGGGCCATCGCCACCAGGTGCATCGTATGGTTGGTCGAACCGCCGGTTGCCAGCAGTGCAACGATCCCGTTCACCACCACTTTCTCATCAAACATTTTGCCCAACGGCATCCATTCATTACCGTTACCGGTCATGCGCGTGACCTGACGTGCGGCAGCGGCGGTCAGCGCCTGGCGCAGTTCAGCATCCGGATGCACAAACGACGAGCCCGGGAGCTGCATGCCCATAAACTCCACGACCATCTGGTTGGTGTTCGCCGTACCGTAAAACGTACAGGTCCCCGGCGCGTGGTAGGACGCCGCTTCAGACTCCAGCAGCGCCATACGGTCAACTTTGCCTTCAGCATATAGCTGGCGAATGCGCACTTTTTCTTTATTCGGCAGGCCGCTGGCCATCGGGCCTGACGGCACGAATACTGACGGCAGATGACCAAAGGAGAGCGCGGCCATCGTCAGCCCCGGGACAATTTTGTCACATACGCCCAGGTACAGCGCGCCGTCGAACATGTTATGCGACAGGCCGATAGCGGCCGACATGGCAATGACTTCGCGGCTCAGAAGAGAGAGTTCCATCCCGTCCTGGCCTTGAGTCACGCCATCGCACATCGCCGGTACCCCGCCCGCAACCTGGCCGACCGCATTCACCGAATGCAGAGCCTTGCGAATGATATCAGGGTAATACTCATAGGGCTGATGGGCGGACAGCATGTCGTTGTACGAGGTAATAATGGCAATATTGTTACGCAACATGCTTTTCAACGAGGCTTTATCGTCCGACTGACAGGCAGCAAAGCCGTGAGCCAGGTTACCGCATGCCAGCTGTGCGCGATGGACGGTATCCGTCTTCGCCTGGTTAATCCGTGCGAGGTAGGCGGTGCGGGTGTCTCGCGACCGTTCGATAATGCGATTTGTTACCCGTAACATTGTCGAATTCATAAAGGCTCCTGAATTTTTATCTGTCCGGCCACAGCGTTTTAGCAACATCTTTACAGGTGAAAGGCACCAACACTGCAGCTCAGCGGCAAAATATCTACCCGCAGTGTAATAAAAAAAGCCCCGGGGGTGAATCCTCCCGGGGCTTAAAAGAGCAAAAATTATGCGACTAGATGCGTCAGATCATGTTACCGGTAAAATAACCCATCCGGATAATCACGTGGCTATTCAAATTCGTTCCAGGAACGACCGTCGCGGGTAATCATTGCCACTGAGGCAACCGGCCCCCAGGTACCTGCCTGATACGGCTTCGGCGCATCGCGGTCGGCAGCCCAGGCTTCAGTAATGGAGTCAACCCACTTCCACGCCTCTTCCACTTCATCACGACGCACGAACAGCGCCTGAATACCGCGCATGGTTTCGAGCAGCAGACGCTCGTAGGCATCCGCCAGGTGAGTCTGGTTGAAGGTTTCCGAATAGCTCAGATCGAGCTTGGTTATCTGCAGATTGTGTTTGTGGTCCAGACCAGGCACTTTGTTGAGCACCTGAATATCCACGCCTTCATCCGGCTGCAGACGAATCGTTAACTTGTTCTGCGGCAGCTCCTGCCAGTTCTCTTTGAACAGGTTCAGCTCCGGCGTTTTGAAGTACACCACGACTTCAGAACATTTGGTCGGCAGACGTTTACCGGTACGCAGGTAGAACGGCACGCCGGCCCAGCGCCAGTTATCGATATCCACGCGGATCGCCACGAAGGTTTCGGTATTACTGGATTTGTTCGCGCCCTCTTCTTCAAGGTAGCCCGGCACTTTTTTGCCCTGGGCAAAGCCTGCGGTGTACTGACCACGAACCGTTTTCTCACGCACGTTGGCGCGATCGATGCGGCGCAGCGATTTCAGGACCTTCACTTTTTCGTCGCGAATGCTGTCGGCGCTGAGGTCTGACGGCGGCGACATGGCGATCATGCACAGGATTTGCAGCAGATGGTTCTGGATCATGTCGCGCATTTGCCCGGCTTGATCGAAGTAACCCCAGCGGCCTTCAATGCCCACTTCTTCCGCCACGGTGATTTCAACATGATCAATCGTGCGGCAGTCCCAGTTATTCACAAACAGGGAGTTCGCAAAGCGCAGCGCCAGCAGGTTGAGCACCGTTTCTTTACCAAGGTAATGGTCGATACGGTAGACCTGGCACTCTTCGAAGAATTCGCCAACCTGGTCGTTGATTTCGCGCGAGGTATCCAGAGAGGTACCCAGCGGTTTTTCCATCACTACGCGCGCAGGTTTGGCGTTCAGCTTGGCTTCGCCAAGGCCTTTGCAAATGGCGCCAAAGGTGCTCGGCGGCATGGCGAAATAGTTGATGGTGACGCGTTTTTCCTGATCCAGCATTTTGCCCAGACGGGAAAACGCTTTAGTATCGTTCACATCGAGGTTACAAAAATCCAGACGTCCGCTCAGGGTTTCCCACAAACCTTCATCAATTTTTTCCTTCATGAAGGTTTCAAGCGCTTCACGCACTACCCTGGTGTAAGCATCTTTATCCCAGTCAGCACGTCCGACCCCGATAATCCGGGTATCAGGGTTGATCTGGCCAGCTTTCTCAAGCTGATACAGGGAAGGCAACAATTTACGACGCGCCAGGTCACCCTTTGCGCCGAAAATGACCAGATCGCATGCCTGGGCCGTTTGCGTTACCGCCATGTCATTCTCCTCAGTTGATAGTCTGGTGCTTATGCCAGGCTATATTTGTAATTTTCTTACACTGCACTGTACTGTGTTTACGAACTTCCCGAAAGCCTCAGGCCCGATTCCCGGCGCTAAACCGCACGCGGAGAAAACTTCCGCCGACTATTTGGGCAAGTGGCTAAAAGCGTTCGTTGTTTCGACCGGTTTTAAGTTAATAAAATACGACTCTGATCATGTAATGAAAAAAAACAACATTTTTTAACGTTATTCCTCCCCGCTTGCGGCGGCAGAGGGGTATATTCTTGCTAAAACGCCTGATGATTTCATCCATTAATGAAATCGCTTCCACTGATGAGCGCCCCGTTACCCATGAACATGCTGGAAAAAATCCAGTCCCGACTGGAACACCTTAGCAAATCCGAACGCAAAGTGGCGGAAGTCATTCTTGCCACGCCGGATCAGGCGATTCATTCAAGCATCGCGGCCCTGGCGCTCGAAGCTGGCGTCAGCGAGCCGACCGTTAATCGTTTTTGTCGCAGCCTTGAAACCCGTGGCTTTCCCGATTTTAAGCTCCACCTGGCACAGAGCCTGGCACACGGGACTCTCTATGTTAACCGTAATGTCGATGAAGACGACAGCGTAGAGTCCTATACGGGAAAAATATTCGAGTCAGCTATGGCCAGTTTAGATCAGGTCCACCACTCTCTCGATATGTCAGCGGTGAACCGCGCCGTCGACCTTCTGACGCAGGCCAAGAAAATTGCCTTCTTTGGTCTGGGCTCTTCGGCGGCCGTTGCCCATGACGCCATGAACAAATTTTTCCGCTTTAATGTTCCGGTTATCTACTCCGACGACATTGTCCTGCAACGCATGAGCTGTATGAATTGCAATGATGATGACGTTGTCGTGATTATCTCACATACTGGCCGGACGAAAAGCCAGGTCGAACTGGCGCAGCTGGCGCGTGAAAACGATGCCATGGTCATCGCCATTACGTCGGCGGGTACCCCGCTGGCGCGCGAGGCAACCTTGTCGATTACGCTTGATGTCCCCGAAGATACGGATATCTACATGCCAATGGTTTCGCGTCTTGCCCAGTTGACGGTTATCGACGTGCTGGCTACCGGTTTTACCCTCCGTCGAGGAGCGAAATTCAGAGATAACTTGAAGCGGGTCAAGGAAGCATTGAAGGAATCGCGTTTTGATAAAGAACTGCCTGTACACAGCGACAACCCATAAAACTTGATAATTAGGTAGTGACCCATTACACATTCGGTTATGTCCCGGCTTAGCGACATTGCTGGCCGGCACCACCGATTCCATGTTCACGCAACACCAAAGTTGTTTTAGTCAACGGAGTATTACATGTCCAGAAGGCTTCGCAGAACCAAAATCGTAACGACCTTAGGCCCGGCAACCGATCGTGATAACAACCTTGAAAAGGTGATCGCCGCAGGCGCTAACGTAGTACGTATGAACTTCTCTCACGGTACCCCGGAAGATCATCAGATTCGTGCGGATAAAGTCCGCCAGATCGCGGCAAAACTGGGGCGCCACGTCGCTATCCTCGGCGATCTGCAAGGCCCTAAGATTCGCGTATCCACCTTCAAAGAAGGTAAAATCTTCCTGAATATCGGCGACAAATTCCTGCTCGACGCAGAGCTGGGTAAAGGCGAAGGCGACAAAGAGAAAGTCGGTATTGATTATAAAGGTCTGCCGGCGGACGTTGTCCCTGGCGATATCCTGCTGTTGGACGATGGTCGCGTACAGCTGAAAGTGCTCGAAGTTCAGGGCCTGAAAGTGTTCACCGAAGTCACCGTGGGTGGACCGCTGTCGAACAACAAAGGCATCAACAAGCTGGGCGGTGGTCTGTCCGCTGAAGCGCTGACCGAGAAAGACAAAGCTGACATTATCACCGCAGCGAAAATCGGCGTTGATTATCTGGCCGTTTCCTTCCCACGCTGCGGTGAAGACCTGAACTACGCCCGCCGTCTGGCCCGCGAAGCCGGCTGCGATGCGAAGATCGTGGCGAAAGTTGAACGTGCAGAAGCGGTCTGCGATCAGGACGCGATGGACGACGTTATTCTGGCCTCTGACGTGGTGATGGTTGCCCGTGGCGACCTTGGCGTTGAAATCGGCGACCCGGAACTGGTGGGTATTCAGAAAGCCCTGATTCGCCGCGCCCGTCAGCTGAACCGTTCGGTCATCACCGCGACTCAGATGATGGAGTCGATGATCACCAACCCGATGCCAACCCGTGCAGAAGTTATGGACGTAGCAAACGCCGTCCTCGATGGTACCGATGCCGTGATGCTCTCTGCGGAAACCGCCGCCGGTCAGTATCCGTCTGAAACCGTTGCCGCGATGGCCCGCGTCTGCCTGGGCGCTGAAAAAATCCCAAGCCTCAACGTGTCCAAACACCGTCTGGACATTCAGTTCGACAACGTTGAAGAAGCGATTGCGATGTCGGCGATGTATGCGGCCAACCATCTGAAAGGCGTGACGGCTATCATCACCATGACCGAATCCGGTCGTACTGCGCTGATGACTTCGCGCATCAGTTCTGGCCTGCCAATTTTTGCGCTCTCCCGTCATGAGCGTACGCTGAATCTGACCGCGCTGTATCGCGGCGTTACGCCGGTTCACTTTGACAGCACCAACGACGGCGTTGCCGCAGCGCACGATGCAGTAAACCTGCTGCGCGATAAAGGCTATCTGGTCACTGGCGACCTCGTTATCGTAACGCAGGGTGACGTCATGAGCACCATCGGCAGCACCAATACCACGCGTATTCTGACCGTCGAATAAGCTCGGCCTCATCCAAAACGCCTCCACCTGCCAGCATCACGCTGGCAGGTTTTTTTTATCCGTAATCAAACAATCCAGTTCAGCAGCAGCGTGGCGGCAATCACCGTTGAGGCTCCGCCAATGCGGGTGGCAATCTGTGCGAACGGCATCAGCGACATGCGATTCGATGCCGAGAGTATGGCCACATCCCCGGTACCGCCCAGCCCGCTGTGACAGCTGGTCACAATAGCGGCTTCAACAGGGTACATATTCAGGCGTGAAGCGATGAAAAAGCCGCTTAACGCCATCGCAATTACGATAGAACCGCAAACCACAACATAGCCAATAGAGAAAACGGAGACCACGCTCTCCAGGGGAACGTACAGCATTCCGAGGCCGATCATCAGCGGCCAGACGAGTGCGGCGGAAACGAATTTGTAGCAGCTGTGGGCTCCCAGCTCCATTGCCGCAGGGATAATTTTGGTGTATTTGCACAGTACGGCGGCCAGTATCATCAATACCGGTCCTGGAATGTGCAGCACTTTCTCCAGCAGCCCACCAACGATGAAAAATGCGCAGATCATTAACAGCCCGGCTCCCATCAGCTGGAAATCGGTAGGCTGTCCTCCCTGAGTCTGCGAGAAAACGTGGTTATCATCATGGCTGCGGATCAGCATACCGTCACCGGACAGCGACGGGCGACGGATGCCCAGACGAGCCAGAAATCCCGCACAGATAATCGCGAAGATATTCCCCACCACCGCAGCCGGGGCCAGCTGGGCGACATACACATCCGGGGTCTGTCCGAGGATCGCAGAATACGCCAGCGAGAGCGGCAGGATCCCTTCCCCGATACCGCCACCAATAATCGGCACAATAATAAAGAAAAAGGTGTGGTACATGCTGTAGCCAAACAGGCTACCCACCAGCAGGCCCGTTGCAATTGCCGCTCCGGTCCCTACCACAAGCGGAACGAACATACGCACCATTCCCTGGATAAGAATGGTTCTGTTCATTCCCAGAATACTGCCGACAACCAGACAGGCGATGACGAAATAAAGTAAATTGGCCTCTTTCATCAACAGGTGCACGGTACCCAATGTATGCGGGTCAAACACCCCGAAATAGACCAGTACGGACGGCATCATCAGACACAGAATTGCCGGCCCGCCAATATCCTTAAGCACCGGCACCATCCGGCCGATTTTGGCCAAAGCAAACCCCAGGGTCATAATGACCGCCAGCCCGCCAATCATATTCTTCGGCAGCAGCCCCGCCATCGAAGAGGTGACAACAATCACCGCAATACCAATAAACAGCGTTAAAGGTACGGCACCGACGTCAACACTGGAAAAGAAGCGCGGATTTTTCCCGCTCGAATGCGTTTGTTCTATCGGATGGTTGAGTGAATTATTTTTCATGTTTCACCTGAATTGAGATGGATGGTGTAGGGGTGTGGCGCAATATTAAAACCGCACTATTAAATAAAAATAAAAAACAAAAATGAGAAGTCGCTATTATTAAATCCAACTAAACGGTAGCACAGTGATTTTGTATAAAAAAGAAAACAACGATCTCCGCTCTCGACTTTGTGACTGAGCTTGAAACTCCCTTTTAAGTAATTTAATTTATTACTGTGTAGCTAAAGTTATGCATCGTCACAATCCTTCCTTTCAAGCATATAAAACAAGAATTTATTCTCCAGCCCGATATTTGTAAGTAAAGTTCCCAAGGCGAAATTATTTAAACAGCGGCCACTGTGATTTCAATCACCTTTCAATTCCTAAGGGATCGTTAGATTAAAAACCACAATAAACCCTACACTCTATTTTCGGGATAATTTATGCCTACGCTGCTATTGCAATCATTGTTCCCATTAGTTTTTATCATGTTACTCGGTTGGCTCAGCGGTAAGTTAGGCTATACCCGTCGCGAAGATGCCTCGGTGTTAGCCACCGTCGTCATTCGCTTTGCCCTGCCCTTTCATCTTTTTATCGGTGCATTAAATACCAACCCCGATAAAATTAAAAACTTCGCTTTTATGGCGGTGTTAGTGATTGGCCTGATGGGCTCCTACTTTCTTACACTATTGATATCTCGCTATGTTTTTCGCCATGATATCAAAACCAGCGCGATTCAATCCCTGGTATGCGCATTTCCTGATATGGCCTATTTCGGCGCGCCGGTTCTGGCCGTACTGATTGGCCCGGAAGGATTTCTCGGCGTCCTCATCGGTAACTTAATCACCAGCGTCTTCATGATCCCTCTGACGATTATCCTGATTCGCATGGGTGATAAAGATGCGGCCGCCGATGCGGAAAAAATCCATGCCGGCAAACTGGTGATGCAAAACCTGCTGAAGGCAATAAGAAACCCTATCGTCTGGATCCCCATTTCCGGGGTGCTGCTGAGCCTTGCCGGCGTACAGCTTCCGCACATGCTCAGCATGCCGATTGAAATGGTCGGCAAAATTGCCGGCGGCCTGTCGCTGTTTGCTCTTGGCCTGCTGTTTTATGGCGAACGCCCGACTATCAATATTCAGACCTGTACCAATATCAGTATTAAAAATCTGATTCAGCCCGCCATGATGGCTGCGGCAGGTCTCGCTTTTGGCCTCAGCCACACCCTGATGCAGCAGGTGATTATCATTGGTGCTACGCCTTCTGCCATTGCAGCCGGCATGTTTGCACTGCGCAGTGATACTTATATTGAACCGGCCTCATCTTCTATTTTACTCGGCACAGCGATTGGCGTCGTTACCGAAGGCATTATGATTTATTTAATTTCTTAAGCGCCCCTGCGCAATATTATTTAGCAAGTTAAACCCTGTTTTTATTTAAACAACACTCAGGAGTCATGAAATGTTAGTTAAAGAAACATTATATACCCCCTACAATGGCGCAGTCCTGCTGGAAAATCCGCTATTAAATAAAGGGCTCGCTTTTACCGAAGGAGAGCGCGCCGCTTTTAATCTTCAGGGGCTATTGCCGCATAATGTCGAAACCATCGAAGAGCAGACCGAGCGAGCCTGGAAACAGTTCAGCCAGTTTAAGCGTGATATTTCCCGGCATATTTATCTGCGTAATATTCAGGATACTAACGAGACACTATTTTATCATCTGCTCCGCCGTCATATGAAAGAGATGCTGCCGGTGATTTATACCCCCACCGTCGGTGAAGCCTGCGAACACTTTTCCGAAATTTATCGCCGTGGACGCGGTCTGTTTATTTCATGGCCAAACCGCCATCACATTGACGAGATGCTGCAAAGCTTCTCCCGCAACGATATCCAGGTGATTGTCGTTACCGACGGCGAGCGGATCCTTGGTCTTGGCGATCAGGGCATCGGCGGAATGGGCATTCCGATTGGCAAACTGTCGTTGTATACCGCCTGCGGGGGGATTCACCCGGCCTCGACGCTGCCTGTGATGCTGGATGTCGGGACCAATAACGCGAAGCACCTGGAAGACCCGCTGTATATGGGCTGGCGCCATCCGCGCATTGACGACGATCGGTATACGGAGTTTATGGATATGTTTGTCGATGCGGTAAAACGTCGCTGGCCACACGTTCTGCTGCAATTTGAAGATTTCGCCCAGAAGAACGCCAGCCGCCTGCTAAACCGCTACCGTAATCAGCTGTGCTGTTTTAACGATGATATCCAGGGAACGGCCGCCGTCACGACGGGTACGCTCATTGCCGCCGCCGCCGTAGCAGGCACCCGTATGCGCGATCAGCGGGTGGTGTTCCTGGGCGGCGGTTCTGCCGGCTGCGGTATTGCCGAAAAGATCATTGCGCTGATGGTTGATGATGGCCTGTCGGAGCAAGAAGCCCGCAGTAACGTCTTCATGGTCGATCGCTATGGTTTACTGACCAGCGAGACGCCTGACTTGCTCGATTTCCAGCAAGCTCTCGTCACGCCCCGGGAAAATCTCGCCCACTGGGACGTCACGTCGGCAAACCTTTCATTGATGGATGTCGTGCGCAACGTGCACCCGACTGTACTGATTGGCGTATCCGGACAACCGGGTCTGTTCAGTGAAGAGATTATCAAAGAAATGCACCGCCACTGCCCGCGACCGATTGTGATGCCGCTCTCTAACCCCACCTCACGCGCCGAAGCGCAGCCGAAAGATCTCCTGGAATGGACCCAGGGAAATGCCCTGATTGCCACCGGTAGCCCGTTCGAGCCGGTGCTCTGCCAGGGGGAGACATATGATATTGCGCAGTGTAACAACGCCTACATTTTCCCCGGGCTGGGATTAGGTATCCTGGCGGCAAAAGCGGAGCGCGTGACCGAAGCCATGCTGATCACCAGCAGTAAAACCCTGGCAGCCCACTCGCCGCTCGCCACTTCCGGTAAAGGCGGATTATTACCGCCGGTGGAAGAGATTGAGGCAATCTCGCGGGCCATCGCCATCGATGTCGCGCTCATGGCCCAGGCCGAAGGGGTCGCCGCAAAACTCAGCGAGGAAGAGCTGATCGCGAATATCGATAAAACCTTCTGGCACGCACGCTATACCTCATACAAGCGTTCATCGCTCTAGCGACACGTCCCTTCGTTAATCCTGCGGGAAGCATCCAGGCGTCGATTCCCATGCTTCCCGATAGTCAAAGGAACCGCGCATGTTCAATGTGCTTATTGTGGATGATGATTCGATGGTGGCGGAAGTGAACCGGCTGTTTATCAGCAGGGTTGCCGATTTTCACTGCTGCGGTATCGCCTCGACGGTGGCGGAAGCAGAGCAAATGCTGAGCCATATGTTACCGATCGACCTGGTCCTGCTGGATGTATATATGCAACAAGATAATGGTCTGTCTTTGCTGCTGGTCCTGCGCACGAGCGCCCGCAGCATCGATGCGATCATGATTACTTCCGCCGCCGACGCAGCAACCGTCCAGACGGCGATGCGCTATGGCGTGGTCGATTATTTGCTCAAACCGTTTCAGTTTCCCCGCTTTGAGGAAGCGCTGCTGACATGGCGCAAACGTCGCGATCTGCAAAACGCCAAATCCAGCTACGAGCAGTCCGATGTTGACGATTTACTGCGCAGTGGCACCCCACGCCCGGAGAACGCTCGCCGCTTGCCTAAGGGGTTAACGCCGCAAACGCTGCGGCTGGTGTGCCGATGGATTGATAGTCATCAGGAGCACGCCTTCTCAACGAACGAGCTCGCCTGCGCGTTGCAAATCTCCAGAGTGTCGTGTCGTAAATATTTAATCTGGCTGGAAAAGACGGGTATTCTGTTTACCCATAATCATTACGGGCTCACCGGTCGACCGGAATATCGCTACCGGTTAATTAGCGAACATGTGGCTTTGCTCAGACAATACAGCCAATGAACCCGGCTGGTTCATTGGCATTCATTGCCGGCGCCGGTGAAGACAGGTGCTATTTCTTTTTCGGATACAGCTCTTTGCGCTTATAAGGCTCAATTTCCCCGGGTTTACGCGTCTTCAGCAGTTTGAGGATCCAGGTATATTGCTCGGTATGTGGCTTGACGAAAATTTCGACCTCTTCGTTCATCCGTCGCGCGATGGTGAAATCGTCAGCCTCCAGCAGGTCATCCATTGGCGGACGGACCAGCACCGTCAGACGATGGGTTTTGCCATCATAGACCGGGAACAACGGCACGACGCGAGCGCGACATACTTTCATCAGCCGGCCAATTGCCGGCAAGGTGGCTTTATAGGTAGCGAAGAAATCGACAAATTCGCTGTGCTCAGCCCCGTGATCCTGGTCGGGTAAATAGTAGCCCCAGTAGCCCTGGCGGACCGACTGGATAAACGGCTTAATGCCATCGTTGCGCGCGTGCATCCGCCCACCAAAGCGACGTCTGACGGTATTCCACACGTAATCGAAGACTGGGTTCCCCTGGTTATGGAACATTGCCGCCATTTTCTGGCCGCCGGAAGCCATCAGCATGGCCGGAATATCCACTCCCCAGGCATGCGGCACCAGGAAAATCACTTTTTCGTTATTACGCTGCAGTTCATCGATGATCTCTTTGCCCTGCCAGTCGACCCGGGAAAGAACATGCGCAGGGTCACGCAGACCCAGCTCGGCCATCATGACCATCGCCTGCGGCGCCGCCATATACATTGCATCGATAATGGCCTCGCGTTCCTGCTCGCTCTTTTCCGGGAAGCAGTACAGCAGGTTTATCTGCGCACGGCGGCGAGAGCTTTTTGCCAGCCTCCCCACCGCCCGCCCCAGCTTACCGAGGATCGGATCGCGAAAAGAAGGCGGCGTCAGGGCAATACCCGCAAACGCGAAAACCCCCAGCCAGGCGCCCCAGTAGCGCGGGAGTAAAAAGGATTTTTCAAATTTTGGAATAAACTCGATATTATTTTTTTTCGTTTCCATGCCCAGTCCACAGCCGTACTGCATAAAAAAGATAATGGGGTAATCCCGTCAAACTGCAAGCTCCAGCCATATTAGCCGCAACCCGAATAAGTCTCGGTATAGTTTAGCGATACGATGGGGAACCTACAAAAGAAAAAGCCGGCGCGCGACAGGCACCGGCTTTCATTGGCATTCTGCTAGTCAAATCGCAGCTGCGGTATGACTTCTTTGACCTGGGCCAGATAATCCGTGCGATCGGAACCGCTCAGCCCTTCAGTACGCGGCAGTTTCGCCGTTAGCGGGTTCACCGCCTGCTGGTTAATCCACACTTCATAGTGCAGATGCGGACCGGTAGAACGCCCGGTGTTGCCAGACAGCGCGATGCGGTCACCGCGTTTCACTTTCTGCCCCGGTTTCACCAGCAGCTTGCGCAGGTGCATATAACGGGTGGTGTACGTACGACCATGGCGAACGGCAACATAATAGCCCGCCGCGCCGCTGCGCTTAGCCACCACCACTTCACCATCGCCGACCGCGAGAACCGGCGTCCCTTGAGGCATCGCGAAATCAACGCCGCGATGTGGGGCGACGCGTCCGGTTACCGGATTCAGACGACGCGGGTTAAAGTTCGACGAGACGCGGAACTGACGCGCCGTCGGGAAGCGCATAAAGCCCTTCGCCAGACCGGTACCGTTACGATCGTAGAACTTACCGTCTTCGGCGCGAATCGCGTAGTAGTCTTTGCCCTCTGAACGCAAACGCACGCCCAGCAACTGGCTCTGTTCCCGTTTACCGTCAAGCATTTCGCGCGACATCAGCACCGAGAATTCATCACCTTTTTTGAGCTTACGGAAGTCCATCTGCCACTGCATCGCTCTGATCACCGCGCTCACTTCCGTACTGGTGAGCCCGGCTTCACGGGCGCTGGCAACGAAGCTGGCGCCAACGGTCCCTTTCAGCACGTTGTTGACCCAATCCCCTTTCTGCAGCTCACTGCTCATTTTAAAGCCGTTAGCCACCCGGTTATAGGTGCGCGTTTCACGACGCGACATTTCCCACGTCAGGCTCTGCAAATCTCCCTCCGCCGTTAACGTCCACGACAGCTGCTGACCAATTTTCAGGTTACGTAACTCTTTATCAGCGGAAGAGAGCTGGGCGATGTCGCCCATGTCGATACCGTACTGGTTAAGAATGCTGCTCAGCGTATCGCCGGTAGAGACCACATATTCGTGACCGTTTGAATCGCTGTCGGCTTTATCGTCCAGTTCATCCTGAGGAATGGCCTCTTCTTCCTGCGGCGCCTGATCGATAGGCTCGGAGGCTTCCGGCAGCAGAGAGCGAATTTCGCTTTTTTCCAGCTCAATCGTCCTGACAATAGGGGCGGATTCCGGATGGTAGATGTAGGGTCGCCAGACGGCGACCGCTAATGTCAGAACGCTCAACGACCCCAGCATGACGCGGTGAGGTCGTGGCAAATTGTTGAATGCCTGAGTGACAGCGC
The DNA here is from genome assembly GCF_051131765.1 of Klebsiella sp. I138. Lineage (NCBI taxonomy): Bacteria > Pseudomonadati > Pseudomonadota > Gammaproteobacteria > Enterobacterales > Enterobacteriaceae > Klebsiella > Klebsiella sp. I138. The sequence continues at coordinate 691,352 of NZ_CP180447.1, read as the reverse complement.
GGGCTATCTGTTGCACGTATTCACTTCCTCGTTAATCTCCTTTCAGGCAGCTCGAATACTGTTTCGCCAGTTGGTCAAGGAACTGCGGGTAACTTTCTTTACCCAGCTTAATTCCAATGCCAAGCGGGTCCAGAGTCCCCATGCGCACAGAGGTGCCTCTGGCAACAGCTTCTATAACGGCTGGCCTGAACTGTGGCTCAGCAAAAACGCAAGTCGCTTTTTGCTCAACCAGCTGTGTTCTGATTTCGTGTAAACGCTGCGCACCAGGCTGTATTTCAGGGTTAACGGTAAAATGACCCAAAGAGGTCAGACCGTAGTGTTTTTCAAAGTAGCCATAGGCATCATGAAAAACGAAGTACCCTTTACCTTTCAGCGGTGCGAGCTCGTTACTCACCTGCTTATCCGTTGAGGCTAATTTTGCCTCAAATTCTTTCAGGTTAGCGTCAAGTTTGGCTCGACTCTGCGGCATAAGTTCCAATAATTTATCGTGGATTGCAACCGCTGAAAGCCGCGCTATCTCTGGGGATAACCACAGATGCATATTGTAAACACCGTGATGGTGATCGCCGTCACTATTTTCACCTGCGGCGTGTTCGTGGCCATGTTCGTCATCGTCATCGTCCGCCCCTTTCATGAGCAACGGTTTCACGCCGTCCAGCTCAGCAATGGTCACCTTTTTATTCGACGCAATGCTTTGCGTTGACTTGTCCATAAATGCTTCCATCTCTGGACCAATCCAGACCACTAAGTCTGCGTTCTGTAAGCGTTTTACATCAGAAGGACGTAATGAGTAATCATGCTCCGAGGCGCCGTCAGGCAGCAGAACCTGGGTGTCTGTCACCCCATCAGCGATAGCGGAAGCGATAAAGCCTAAGGGTTTCATTGAGGTAACCACGGCGGCATTCGCCGTAGACGTCTGAGTGAACAAAAAAACGGCGCCAAGTCCAGCGCAAAGAAGCGTATTTTTATGTAACATAATGCGTCTAATCATCGTAATGAATGAGAAAGATGTGATATTATAACATTCACTGGCTTGTGCAACCCCTAATTTGACATGACAAATCTTGTAACTCTGGAAAACGTCTCGGTCGCCTTCGGCCAACGACGCGTACTGTCTGACATTTCGCTGACGCTAAAGCCCGGCAAAATTTTGACCTTACTCGGCCCCAATGGTGCGGGAAAATCGACGCTTGTGCGGGTGGTTCTTGGACTGCTGGCACCCACTGATGGTGTTATCAAGCGTGAGAATAATCTGCGGATTGGCTATGTCCCGCAAAAATTACATCTTGATGCCACGATGCCGCTGACCGTCAGCCGATTCCTGCGCCTGCGCCCCGGCACCCACCGGCAGGATATCCTGCCGGCGCTGAAACGTGTCCAGGCCGGGCACCTGATAGAAGCACCGATGCAAAAACTCTCCGGCGGCGAGACTCAGCGAGTGCTGTTAGCCCGCGCCCTGCTGAATCAGCCACAGCTGCTGGTGCTTGACGAACCTACGCAAGGCGTCGACGTGAACGGGCAGGTTGCCCTGTACGATCTGATAAACCAGCTGCGCCAGGAGCTTGATTGCTCGGTGCTGATGGTCTCCCACGACCTGCACCTGGTGATGGCAAAAACCGATGAGGTGCTGTGCCTGAACCAGCATATCTGCTGCTCCGGCACGCCAGAAGTGGTCTCCATGCATCCGCAGTTTATCTCGATGTTTGGCCAGCGCGGTGCGGAACAGCTGGGTATTTATCGCCACCATCATAATCACCGCCATGACCTGCAGGGGCGGATTGTACTGCGTCGGGGAAATGAGCGCTGATGATTGAACTTCTGTTACCCGGCTGGCTGGCCGGGATTATGCTTGCCTGCGCGGCTGGCCCGCTAGGGTCATTTGTCGTCTGGCGCCGCATGTCTTATTTCGGCGATACCCTGGCCCACGCTTCTTTACTTGGCGTTGCCTTCGGCCTGCTTCTTAACGTGAATCCGTTTTATGCGGTGATCGCCGTGACCTTAATGCTGGCTGGCGGTCTGGTGTGGCTCGAAAAACGTCCGCATCTGGCGCTGGATACTTTACTGGGGATTATGGCGCACAGCGCGCTGTCGCTTGGCCTGGTGGTGGTCAGCCTGATGTCGAATATTCGCGTCGACCTGATGGCCTATTTGTTTGGCGATTTGCTGGCGGTGACGCCGGAAGATTTGATCTCTATCGCCATCGGCGTGGTTATCGTGCTGGCCATTCTGCTTTCGCAGTGGCGCAACCTGCTGTCGATGACGATCAGCCCTGACCTCGCGTTTGTCGATGGCGTGAAGCTGCAGCGGGTGAAACTGCTGCTGATGCTGGTCACCGCGCTGACCATTGGCGTTGCCATGAAGTTCGTCGGGGCGTTGATTATTACCTCGCTGCTGATCATTCCTGCCGCGACGGCCCGCCGCTTTGCCCGTACGCCGGAGCAAATGGCCGCTGTTGCCGTTGGGGTGGGAATCGTGGCGGTGACCGGGGGGCTAACCTTTTCGGCGTTTTACGATACGCCCGCCGGCCCGTCCGTAGTACTGTGCGCCGCCGTGCTGTTTATCTTCAGCATGATGAAAAAACCCGCATCCTGAGTGGCGTTTTCCCCGGTCACGCAATGCGCGCCGGGGTATGACACCAGGCCAGACCACACCGGATCTGGCCTGACGGGATGAGGATTAGGGCATTGCCGGCGGCGTGATGCCAAAGTGATTCCACGCACGTACCGTCGCCATACGACCTCGCGGCGTGCGCTGTAGAAAGCCTTGCTGAATCAGATACGGCTCCAGAACGTCTTCGATGGTTTCCCGCTCTTCACCAATCGCCGCTGCCAGGTTATCCAGCCCCACGGGGCCGCCGAAGAACTTATCGATTACCGCCAGCAGCAGTTTCCGGTCCATATAATCAAACCCTTCGGCGTCAACGTTCAGCATATCCAGCGCCTGAGCGGCAATTTCCAGCGAGATGCTACCATCGTGGCGCACCTCGGCAAAATCGCGAACACGACGCAGCAGGCGGTTGGCGATACGCGGCGTACCGCGCGCGCGACGCGCCACTTCCAACGCCCCGTCTTCGCTCATTTCCAGCCCCATATAGCGGGCGCTGCGGCTGACAATATGCTGCAGGTCAGCGACCTGATAAAACTCCAGCCGCTGGACTATGCCAAAGCGGTCACGCAGCGGCGAGGTTAACGACCCTGCCCGCGTCGTGGCGCCAATCAGGGTAAACGGCGGTAGATCGATTTTGATCGAACGCGCCGCTGGCCCTTCGCCGATCATAATATCCAGCTGATAGTCTTCCATCGCCGGATACAGTACCTCTTCCACCACCGGTGAAAGACGGTGTATTTCATCGATAAACAGCACGTCATGGGGTTCGAGATTGGTCAGCATGGCGGCCAGGTCACCCGCCTTCTCCAGTACCGGACCTGAGGTGGTACGCAGGTTGACGCCCATTTCATTGGCGACAATATTTGCCAGCGTGGTTTTCCCCAATCCCGGCGGGCCAAAGATCAGCAGGTGATCGAGCGCATCCCCGCGCAGCTTCGCCGCCTGGATAAAAATCTCCATTTGCGAACGCACCTGCGGCTGACCGACATACTCTGCCAGTAATTTAGGGCGGATTGCGCGGTCGGCCGTCTCTTCAAACCCGGCGCTGTCTGCCGATACCAGCCTGTCTGCTTCAATCATCCCTTACCTCACAACGCAGCGCGGAGCGCTTCGCGAATTAGCATTTCACTGTTGGCGTCCGGGCGAGCGATTTTACTCACCATCCGGCTGGCCTCCTGAGGTTTATAGCCCAGCGCCACCAGCGCGGCAACCGCTTCCTGCTCGGCATCATCGTCAGACGGGCCGGCTGGTGAAGTCAGCACCAGATCCGCCGCCGGTGTAAACAGGTCGCCGTGCAGGCCTTTGAACCTGTCTTTCATTTCAACGATCAAACGCTCTGCGGTTTTCTTCCCGATCCCCGGCAGTTTCACCAGGGCAGCCAGCTCTTCACGCTCCACGGCGTTAACAAACTGCTGTGCCGACATACCAGAGAGGATAGCCAGCGCCAGCTTTGGCCCTACACCGTTGGTTTTAATCAGCTCTTTAAACAGGGTGCGCTCCTGCTTGTTGTTAAAACCATAGAGAAGCTGCGCATCTTCGCGGACGACAAAATGGGTAAAAACGATCGCTTCGTTGCCCACATCCGGCAGTTCATAAAAACAGGTCATCGGCATATGTACTTCATAGCCCACGCCTCCCGTTTCCAGTAATACAAGCGGGGGTTGTTTTTCGAGAACGATGCCTCTGAGTCTGCCTATCACATGGAACTCCTGCGTTAAGGGCTAAAGTATCTGCGGTATCATAAAAAAAGGCTGGATGAATATCCAGCCTGATTTGACGTTATCGTAAGCGTCCACGCGCCAGATTGAGCCGCGTTTCGCTGATCTGAGCCGCGTTCTGACTGACGTGGCAGTGGGTAATGGCGATGGCCAAAGCATCCGCCGCATCCGCCTGGGGGTTGGCGGGCAGCTTAAGCAGCGTGCGCACCATGTGCTGGACCTGGCTTTTTTCCGCACTGCCGATGCCGACAACGGTTTGCTTTACCTGCCTTGCCGCATACTCAAAGACCGGCAGGTCCTGATTCGTTGCCGCGACAATCGCCACACCTCGCGCCTGCCCCAGCTTCAGCGCTGAGTCGGCGTTTTTCGCCATAAACACCTGTTCAATGGCGAAATAGTCCGGCTGAAACTGGGTGATAATTTCCGTCACGCCAGCATAAATCAGCTTCAGGCGGGATGGTAAATCGTCGACTTTGGTCCGAATACAGCCGCTGCCAAGGTAGCTCAGCTGCCGTCCGACTTGACGAATCACGCCATAGCCGGTAATCCGTGACCCCGGGTCAATACCGAGAATAATCGCCATCACGCCTCTCCGGTAACAACTAACCTCTGAGACCCTGAATATTTCAGTTCACAGCCAGGCAACCGCGCTGCGAATCCCCGGGAGCGTAGATTAACTACGTGACCGGGGTTAGCGAGGAGCGTCAACGCCGCTGTGGGCTGAAAAATTACGGGGATCACAGCGTAGCTGCGACCTCATCAGAGATCTCGCCGTTATGATAAACTTCCTGCACGTCGTCGCAGTCTTCCAGCATATCGATCAGACGCAGCAGTTTTGGTGCGGTTTCCGCATCCATATCTGCTTTGGTCGACGGAATCATGGAGACCTCAGCCGCATCAGCCTTCAGGCCAGCCGCTTCCAGCGCATCACGCACGGCACCCATCTCTTCCCACGCGGTATAGACGTCAATCGCGCCGTCGTCATAGGTCACCACGTCTTCAGCACCGGCTTCCAGTGCGGCTTCCATGATGACGTCTTCGTCGCCAGCTTCAAAAGAGATGACCCCTTTTTTGCTGAACAGATAGGCCACGGAGCCATCGGTGCCGAGGTTACCGCCGGTTTTGCTGAAGGCATGACGCACTTCGGCAACGGTACGGTTGCGGTTGTCGCTCAGGCATTCAACCATGACCGCGGTGCCGCCAGGGCCGTAACCTTCGTAAATGATAGTTTCCATGTTCGCGTCATCGTCGCCGCCTACGCCACGGGCGATAGCACGGTTCAGGGTGTCGCGGGTCATGTTGTTAGACAGTGCTTTATCCACTGCCGCACGCAGACGCGGGTTTGAAGCGATATCGCCGCCGCCCAGACGCGCAGCGGTAACCAGCTCACGAATAATTTTAGTAAAGATCTTACCGCGTTTGGCATCCTGTGCCGCTTTGCGGTGTTTGGTGTTGGCCCATTTACTATGACCTGCCATAAAAAACTCTCCAAAAATGCCTGCTTCCCGCAGCCTTTCGACCTGCAAATCACCGGGAAGATGAGTCGGCGTTAATTACAAATTCTTCAATCGCCTGCCGGTTACTCCACGACTTGGTTAATGCGGCGGCTTCTGTCGCATTAACCCAGCGGTAATCCAGATGCTCCGTAAAGACAATCTGGCGTTCATGAGGGAGCGCAAGACAGAACCAAAACTCCGTATTGCGCTCAACGCCCGGCGCGTAGCGATGACGTAAATGAGAAAATATCTCGAAATCCACCGTGCGCTGACAGTCCATTAAGGTCAGTTGCTCGCAAGCAACATCAATCGCGACCTCTTCCTTTACTTCACGCACGGCGGCTTGCGCTGCGGTCTCTCCCACTTCCAGACTGCCGGTTACCGACTGCCAGAAAGCGGGATCGTCGCGTCGCTGCAACATCAGCACCCGCTTCGTATCTTCGGCATAAATGACCACCAGAACGGAAACGGGAAGCTTGAATGACATCTTACTTATTCTCCGGAGACTCTTTTGTCTCTTTCGCCACAACCTGAATACCTAACTCACCCAGAGAAGCCGGGTTAGCAAAGCTCGGAGCTTCTGTCATCAGACAGGCCGCTGCGGTCGTTTTCGGGAAGGCAATAACGTCACGGATATTATCGGTACCGGTCAGCAGCATCGTCAGACGGTCAAGGCCGAAAGCCAGACCCGCGTGCGGCGGCGTACCGTACTTCAGCGCATCCAGCAGGAAGCCGAATTTTTCACGCTGTTCCTGTTCGTTGATGCCCAGAATACCAAAGACCGTCTGCTGCATTTCACCGCTGTGAATACGCACGGAACCGCCGCCCACTTCGTAACCGTTGATCACCATATCGTAGGCGTTCGCAATCGCGGTTTCTGGCGCGGCTTTCAGCTCATCTGCGGTCATATCTTTCGGCGAGGTGAACGGGTGGTGCATCGCGGTCAGGCCGCCTTCACCATCGTCTTCAAACATCGGGAAGTCGATAACCCACAGCGGCGCCCATTTGGTTTCGTCGGTCAGGCTCAGGTCTTTACCCAGCTTAAGACGCAGCGCACCCAGCGCATCGGCAACCACTTTTTTGGTATCCGCGCCGAAGAAAATCATGTCGCCATCCTGGGCACCGGTGCGCTCAAGGATAGCGTCAACGATTTCAGCGTTGAGGAATTTTGCCACCGGGCTGTTGATACCTTCGAGGCCTTTCGCACGCTCGTTGACTTTCATGTAAGCCAGGCCCTTCGCGCCATAGATCTGGACGAATTTGCCGTACTCATCAATTTGTTTGCGGGTCAGCGCCGCACCGCCAGGCACGCGCAGAGCGGCAACGCGCCCTTTGGCATCGTTGGCCGGGCCGGAGAAGACGGCAAATTCAACCGCGTTTACCAGATCGGCAATATCAACCAGCTCCATCGGGTTACGCAGGTCCGGCTTATCAGAGCCGTAACGGCGTTCGGCTTCAGCAAAGGTCATGATCGGGAATGCGCCCAGATCAACACCTTTCACGTCCAGCCACAGCTTATGAACCAGCTCTTCCATCACCTCACGCACCTGCGGCGCAGTCATAAAGGAGGTTTCTACGTCGATCTGGGTGAATTCCGGCTGGCGGTCTGCACGCAGGTCTTCGTCACGGAAGCATTTAACTATCTGATAGTAACGGTCAAAACCGGACATCATCAGCAGCTGTTTGAACAGCTGAGGCGATTGCGGCAGCGCGTAGAATTTGCCTTTGTGAACGCGGCTCGGAACCAGATAGTCACGCGCCCCTTCCGGGGTTGCTTTAGTCAGCATCGGGGTTTCGATATCGAGGAAACCGTGATCGTCCATAAAGCGGCGCACGAAGCTGGTGATTTTCGCACGGGTTTTCAGGCGCTGGGCCATTTCCGGACGACGCAGGTCCAGATAGCGGTATTTCAGTCGTGCTTCTTCGGTGTTGACGTGATTGGAGTCAAGCGGCAGCGCTTCTGCACGGTTGATGATCGTCAGCGAAGAAGCCAGTACTTCGATATCACCGGTCGCCATCTCGCTATTGACGTTTTTCTCGTCGCGCGCACGCACGGTACCGGTGATTTGGATGCAGAACTCATTGCGCAGTTCGGAAGCCAGCTTTAATGCCTCCGCACGATCCGGATCGAAAAACACCTGCACGATGCCTTCGCGGTCACGCATATCAATGAAGATAAGGCTACCAAGATCACGACGACGGTTGACCCAACCACACAGAGTCACCTGCTGCCCCACGTGGGACAGACGGAGCTGTCCGCAATATTCTGTACGCATGAGATATCCCTTAACTTAGCCGCAGGCGGATTGTTGCCTGCCTCGCAGGCGACGGAGTCGCAGCTTTAGCTGAATGTCACAACTGAATGAAAAAAGGCGGTCATTATAATAGAATTTCCGCCGCACGATAAGCCCGATGCAGTTTGTACGTTGCTTTGCTGTACGCTTATTGCCTGTGCTCACAAAAATTAACAAAAATTGTTACCCATGAGCGGGATCGGCAACGGTATTGTAACGGCCAAACCACTGAAGAAGATACGGGGATACCATGTTAGAACTCAATGCGAAAAAAACGGCGCTCGTCGTCATCGACCTGCAAGAAGGTATTTTACCTTTCGCCGGCGGGCCGCATCGTGCAGATGAAGTGGTGGCACGCGCCGCCCGCCTGGCTGAAAAGTGTCGCCAGCAGGGTTCACCGGTGATCCTGGTCCGCGTTGGCTGGTCCGCTGATTTTGCCGAAGCGTTGAAGCAGCCGGTTGATGCCCAGACCGGCGCACACGCGCTGCCGGGAAACTGGTGGGACTGGCCGGCGGCATTAGGTAAGCAGGAGAGCGATATCGAGGTGACTAAACGCCAGTGGGGCGCCTTCTATGGCACCGATCTTGAGCTGCAGCTCCGCCGTCGCGGCATCGAGACCGTTATCCTCTGCGGCATTTCCACCAATATCGGCGTGGAGTCTACCGCGCGTAATGCCTGGGAACTGGGCTTCAATCTGGTTATCGTTGAAGACGCATGCAGCGCGGCGTCAGCCGACCAGCATCAGGGCAGCATGACGCATATTTTCCCGCGCATCGCCCGCGTGCGCAGCACTGAGGACGTTCTCGCCGCCTTATGATCTATATTGGGCTCCCGCAATGGTCGCACCCGCAATGGGTGCGGCTGGGCATCACCAGCCTTGAAGACTATGCTCGCCACTTTAACTGTGTGGAGGGCAACACGACCCTTTATGCCCTGCCAAGGGCAGAGATAGTCACCCGCTGGTATGAACAAACCCACGATAATTTTCGCTTCTGTTTTAAATTCCCGGCCACTATTTCGCACCAGGCTGCACTGCGCCATTGCGATGACTTATGCCACGAGTTTTTTACTCGTCTGGCGCCGCTGGAGACGAGAACAGGCCAGTACTGGCTACAGCTGCCCGCCACCTTCGGCCCCGGCGACCTGCCCGCTTTGTGGCAGTTTCTTGACGCTTTGCCGGCTCAGTTCACCTATGGTGTCGAAGTGCGGCATCCGGAGTTTTTTGCCAAAGGCGACGCCGAACAGGCTCTCAACCGCGGGCTGCATCAGCGCAACGTCAATCGTGCCATTCTCGACAGCCGCCCGGTCCATAGCGCCGTGGCGCGAAATCCGGCGATGCTCGACGCCCAGCGTAAAAAACCCAGGCTCCCGGTTCATGCCGTGGTTACGGCGGGTAACCCGCTGGTGCGCTTTATCGGCAGCGACGACATGGCACAAAATCACCGGCTGTTTGGCGTCTGGCTGCAAACCTTGCCCAAATGGTGCCAGTCCACCACGCCCTATTTATTTCTCCACACCCCGGACATCGCTCAGGCCCCGGAGCTGGTCAGCACACTATGGGATGATCTACGCCGGGTGATCCCTGACGTCGGTGCCGCACCGTCAATTCCGCAGCAGACCGCGCTTTTCTGATATCCTGCTATGCTAATCGGAGCCATCTGAAAGAGTAAAAGGGAGTTTTTTGTATGGTCAGCGCGCTGTACGCGGTGTTGGGTGCGTTATTGCTAATTAAGTTTTCTTTTGATGTCGTCCGTCTGCGCACGCAATACCACGTCGGGTATGGTGATGGAGGGTTTAGCGAGCTGCAGGTTGCTATCCGCGTGCACGGCAATGCCGTTGAGTATGTGCCCATTGGCATCATTCTGCTGCTGTTTATGGAGATGAATGGCGCGCAGAACTGGATGGTACACGTCTGCGGTATTTTACTGATTGCCGGACGACTGATGCACTCCTATGGTTTTCACCACCGGCTCTATAGCTGGCGCCGCTCGGGAATGAGCGCCACCTGGAGTGCCTTGTTGCTGATGGTGCTCGCGAATCTGTGGTATATGCCCTGGGAGTTGGTTTTCTCCTTACATTAGCGCACAATACGCCGTTTTCGTTTTTTCGGGTTTAACGTTATGTCTCACCGCGATACGCTTTTTTCCGCGCCGATTGCCAGTCTCGGCGACTGGACCTTTGATGAACGGGTTGCTGAAGTCTTCCCGGATATGATCCAGCGCTCTGTTCCCGGCTATTCCAATATTATTTCCATGATCGGCATGCTGGCTGAACGCTTCGTTCAGCCCGATACTCAGGTTTACGATCTCGGCTGTTCGCTCGGAGCGGCAACGCTCTCTATCCGGCGTAACATTGCTCACCCGGGCTGCAAAATTGTGGCGGTGGATAATTCTTCTGCCATGGTTGAACGCTGCCGTCGCCATATCGATGCCTACAAAGCGCCGACCCCCGTCGAGGTAGTAGAAGGCGATATTCGGGATATCACTATCGAGAACGCCTCCATGGTAGTGCTGAATTTTACCATTCAGTTTCTTGCCCCCGATGAGCGTCAGGCCATTCTGGATAAAGTTTACCAGGGCCTGAATCCCGGTGGTGCACTGGTGCTGTCCGAAAAGTTCAGCTTTGAGGATACCCACGTTGGCGAACTGCTGTTCAACATGCACCACGACTTTAAGCGCGCCAATGGCTACAGCGAGCTGGAAATCAGCCAGAAACGCAGCATGCTGGAAAACGTCATGTTGACCGATTCGGTTGAAACGCACAAAACACGCCTGCGTAAAGCCGGTTTTGAACATGCCGAATTGTGGTTCCAGTGCTTTAACTTTGGTTCACTGGTGGCAGTGAAGTCCGAGGAAAAAGCATGATCGATTTCAGTCATTTTTATCAGCGCATTGCCGTCAGCCCGCTCTCCCACTGGCTGGAGACGCTGCCCGCCCAGGTTGCAGCCTGGCAACGTGAAGCGCTGCACGGCAAATTCCGCGAATGGGAGCGGGCCGTCGAGTTTTTACCTGAACTTGCGCCGTATCGTCTGGACCTGCTGCATAGCGTCACCGCCGAAAGCGAAACGCCGTTAAGCGAAGGGCACCGGTTGCGTGTAGAGAACCTGCTTAAAAACCTGATGCCCTGGCGCAAAGGGCCCTACTCGCTGTATGGCGTGAACATCGACACCGAATGGCGTTCTGACTGGAAATGGGAACGCGTCTTGCCACACCTTTCCGATTTGACCGGGCGTACCATTCTCGATGTCGGCTGCGGCAGCGGATATCACATGTGGCGCATGATCGGCGCGGGCGCGCACCTGGCGGTCGGGATAGACCCGACTCAGCTGTTTTTATGCCAGTTTGAAGCGGTGCGCAAACTGCTGGGCAACGATCAGCGTGCCCACCTGCTCCCGTTGGGTATTGAGCAACTGCCGGCGCTTAACGCCTTCGATACCGTTTTTTCGATGGGCGTACTGTACCATCGCCGCTCGCCGCTCGACCATTTATGGCAGCTCAAAGACCAGCTGGTCGACGGTGGTGAACTGGTGCTGGAAACGCTGGTTATTGAAGGGGATGAAAACAGCGTTCTGGTGCCGGGCGATCGCTACGCGCAGATGCGTAACGTTTACTTCATCCCTTCAGCCGCGGCGCTGAAAATGTGGCTGGAGAAATGCGGTTTTGTCGATGTGCGAATCGTCGATGTCTGCACCACGACCACCGAAGAGCAGCGCCGGACAGACTGGATGGTCACAGAGTCACTGGCTGACTTCCTCGACCCCAACGACAGCAGTAAAACGCTTGAAGGCTACCCGGCGCCGGTGCGTGCAGTGATTATTGCCAGCAAACCGGAAACCCAGCAGTCGCTGGCAAAAAAGTCAGCCGAGCGTAAATAAAGGCGAAAAAAAGACCCCTGTTGAAATTGCAGGGGCCTGGTACGGGCAATCATCATATTGGGCGACATGATGTGCAGCAAAAAACGGTTTAACTTCTCTGCGCAGAAATTATTTGCCTCATTTCTGCAACCGCCAGGCCGTTAACGGCATAGCGCGAATATTCATCTGCGTCGGCATCGGCGGACATCGACAATCCGGAATGACGAAAGCGCATTGGCGATGGCACCCAGTGCCCGGCCGAGCTGTGTACTTCTTTCACACCTGCCTGAAGAAACTTCGCCAGGTTGGCCGCTCGAACACCTGCACCAGCCATAATGGTTGGAGTATCACCCAGGGCAATAAGTTCCGTAATTAATGAAAGTCCTTTTTCAGCGCTGGCCTGTTGGCCTGATGTCAGGATTCGGGCCACGCCACAATCAGCCAGCGTGCGGTAAGCCTGATACGGGTCGGCACACATATCAAAAGCCCGATGGAACGTCACCGCCAGCGAACCCGCTACGGCCATAATTTTATTCATGCGCGCGGTATCAACCCCGCCATCCGCATCTAATACGCCGATTACCACGCCGGGAAAACCCAGCTCCTTAACCCTCGTCACATCGTCGAGCATCGCCGCGAATTCGCCTTCGGTGTAGCAAAAATCACCACCGCGTGGCCGAACAATCGGATGTACCGGAATGGTCACCGTTTCGCGCACCGTTTTCAGCACGCCCAGCGACGGAGTTAACCCCCCTTCACGCGGCGCGGCGCAAAGCTCAATTCGGTCGGCACCCTGGCGCTGCGCCTCTTGCGCGCACTCCATGCTATAACAACACACTTCCAGTAGCGTCATTACTCTCTCCTTCACGCTGCGGGCAACACAGCATGTCATGAATTATCCGTTCAAAAACCGCGTCGCTTCACACTGTTACGCATCAGATTGTTCACTGGCGACAATTTGCTCAATTGACCACGGGTGGAACTTTATCGTGACGCGGCCATCCGTAACCGCCAGAGTCGGATTTGGCAGCCGTTCACGGTCCCCTTTCGGCGAACTGGTTTTGACAAATATTCCCGGCTGACTCAACCCCTCATCCGAAAGCAGCGCCAGCGCACGAGCATTGAGTGTTTCCGGCTCGCCTGGCAGCACAATTTCGACGTGCTCCCACCCTTCATGCGGATAACGTTTTTCACCCGGCCACGGCAGCTCAACGACGCTGAATCGCCAGTGGGCCACGCAAACCGGCTCATCGAGTTTGAACAGACAGATCGGCCGACCGTTAATCGTGTTTTCCGACAGCAGCGTGCCACACTGTTCTAAACCGCGACGCCAGCGTTCCGCCGTAGCATTTTGGTGACAACGCAGGGAAATGTGGTCGGCCCCCAGCGGAGCGATATCCAGCCCGAGTCGAGTGGCGAACCCGCTTAATGCATCGGTGAAACGCGGCAGATCCGCGGAAATATCGTCGAGTTCATCAATTTGCTGCCAGTTTGCCATTTTGCACCTCAATGCACGTCAAAGGGGTGAGTAATTTAACGTGTTTCCCGGCGGCGACCAACCGGGAATCTTCCACGGGCTCCATCGAGTGGTTATTCATTAAGCGTGCCGCCCGGCGCCGCGCGCACGGTGCTGACGCATGGCTGCAAATGCAGTATACTCCTGCCCTAATTTGTCCACATTCCGGCGCTACCCCGCAGGGGTTACAGCGCCTTAAACGTAAGGTATTCCGGTGAATATTCAGGCTCTTCTCTCAGAAAAAGTCAGCCAGGCCCTGATCGCAGCAGGTGCCCCTGCCGATTGCGAACCTCAGGTCCGCCAGTCAGCAAAAATCCAGTTCGGCGACTATCAGGCTAACGGCGTGATGGCAGTAGCGAAAAAACTGGGTATGGCGCCGCGACAACTCGCAGAGCAGGTACTGTCTCATCTCGACCTTAGCGGCATTGCTAACAAGGTTGAAATCGCCGGACCCGGCTTTATCAATATTTTTCTCGACCCGGCATTTTTAGCGGAAAACGTGAACGGCGCGCTGGCGTCAGACCGCCTGGGTATCACCCAGCCGCAGGCGCAAACCATCGTCGTTGACTACTCGGCGCCGAACGTCGCCAAAGAGATGCACGTCGGCCACCTGCGTTCGACCATCATCGGCGACGCCGCCGTCCGCACGCTGGAGTTCCTCGGTCATAACGTGATCCGGGCGAACCACGTTGGCGACTGGGGCACCCAGTTCGGCATGCTGATCGCCTGGCTGGAAAAGCAGCAGCAGGAAAACGCCGGTGAAATGGCGCTGTCTGACCTTGAAGGTTTCTACCGCGATGCGAAAAAGCATTATGACGAGGATGAAGTCTTTGCCGAACGCGCCCGTAACTACGTGGTAAAACTCCAGGGCGGCGACGCTTACTTCCTGGAGATGTGGCGCAAGCTGGTCGATATCACCATGACCCAAAATCAGATTACCTACGATCGTCTTAACGTCACCCTGACCCGTGATGATGTCATGGGCGAAAGCCTCTACAACCCGATGCTGCCGGGCATCGTTGCCGACCTGAAAACGAAGGGCCTGGCGACGGAAAGCGAAGGCGCTACCGTGGTGTTCCTTGATGAGTACAAAAACAAGGAAGGCGAACCGATGGGCGTCATCATCCAGAAAAAGGATGGCGGCTACCTCTACACGACTACCGATATCGCCTGTGCGAAATATCGTTACGAAACCCTGCACGCCGACCGTGTGCTCTACTATATCGACTCCCGTCAGCACCAGCACCTGATGCAGGCGTGGACTATCGTCCGTAAAGCGGGCTACGTGCCGGAATCCGTGCCGCTGGAACACCACATGTTTGGCATGATGCTGGGTAAAGACGGCAAGCCGTTCAAAACCCGCGCCGGCGGTACCGTGAAGCTGGCCGACCTGCTGGATGAAGCGCTGGACCGCGCACGCCGCCTGGTTGCCGAAAAGAACCCGGACATGTCTGCCGATGAGCTGGAAAAACTGGCAAATGCGGTCGGTATTGGCGCGGTGAAATATGCCGATCTGTCCAAAAACCGGACCACCGACTACGTGTTTGACTGGGATAACATGCTGGCGTTTGAAGGCAACACCGCGCCGTATATGCAGTATGCCTATACCCGTGTGCTGTCCGTGTTCCGTAAAGCGGAAGTTGACGAGAAAGCGCTGGCAGCGGCCCCGGTTATCATTACCGAAGCGCGCGAAGCGCAGCTGGCCGCACGCCTGCTGCAGTTCGAAGAGACGCTGACCGTTGTAGCTCGTGAAGGAACGCCGCACGTGATGTGCGCCTATCTCTACGATCTGGCCGGCCTGTTCTCTGGTTTCTACGAGCACTGCCCGATTCTTACCGCAGAGAGTGAAGCCGCCCGTAACAGCCGCCTGAAGCTGGCGCAGTTGACCGCCAGAACCCTGAAGCAGGGTCTGGATACGCTGGGTATCGAAACCGTCGAGCGAATGTAAGCGCAAAAAAACCGGCGAATACCTCGTGCTGGTCACTTTAAGTGGCCAGCATTTTTTTATGGTTTATCGCGGACCTGGGAACCCGGCATCAGGCGAATGCCGGGTTTTTTATGGGTTTTCGTCGCCCCGGCCGACATAGCGCCGCCGGGGAAATGCCTGATGGCGCTGTGCTTATCAGGCCTGCAAAGGATTGACCCGGTATCGACACGGTCGGGCGGATGTCCATCAGGTGTCGATTTCCGTCGTTCCAGAATTCTGGCCTAACGGTATTTGCGCAGATATTCCGTCAAACACAGGATCGCCATCGCCTGCCCGTACGGCATTGAGGTGAGCGGGATCTGGCGATAAAACTCCAGATTGCTGCCCATTCCGGTACCAAACGACGTCTGCAACAGCTCACCCTGCGGGGAGATATTTTTCACAATTCCGCGAATTGCCTTCTCCGCCACCCCGGCGTAATCCCGGTTCACATAGCGTTTGCGCACCGCTTTCAGAATACCGTAAGCAAAACCGGCGGTCGCCGAGGCTTCAGGATAAGAGTCCGGGTCATCCAGCAGCGTGTGCCACAGGCCGCTGTCATCCTGGCATTTTGCCAGGGCGGAGATTTGCGCGTTCAGCACCTGGATCAGGTAACGTCTGACGGCACTGTGCTCGGGTAAATCGACCTGTTCAAGGAAGTCAGGGATCACCATCGTCAGCCAGCTATTTCCCCGCGCCCAGCGAGCCCGCGCAAAGTTATGCTGACCGTCATAGCTCCAGCCGTGGAACCACAGCCCAGTTTCCCGGTCCATCAGGTTCTGTACGTGGAGTAAAAACTGATACACTGCCTCCTCTACATACTGCGGACGATTGAGTAATTTACCGATTTTAGCCAGCGGCAGGACGGTCATCATCAGCGTATCGTCCCACATCTGCTGAGCGTTCTCTTCCGCCAGCGTGATGTGCTGCATCCCCCCGTGTTCCGTACGCGGCATTTCATACATCGCCCATTCTGCCCAGCTGTCTAGCCAGGGCAGATACTCTGGCTTCTTCGTCTCTTCGTAGCGCCAGGCCAGGGTCAGAAATGGCGCCATGGTATTAACGTTTTTGGTGGTCGCCCCCTCGGCGAAACGGTCGGCAAACCAGCTGTCGATAATATCGCGCATCGCCGTATCTCCGGTCTGCTGGTAGTACTGATAAATACCGTACAAACCCACGCCATGCGTCCACTCCCATCCGGCCCACCCTTTGGTATCTATAACCCGCCCGTCGTCCAGGCGCAGCAGAAATGTCCCCGCGTCATCGCGAATATTGACCAGGTTATGAGTCACTTTTTGGATCAGCGCCTGCAGTTCACTGCGGGCAATAAAATGCTCCGGCTGACGCAGCAACGGGCTGTGTTTGACAGGCCAAACCTTCATATTTTTAACCTCGGTTGTATGTCGATTTCATTTCAGCACCCTGCTTAAGCGATGGCGCAGCAGGCTTATTGCGGTTCAGATAACCAATATTGTTGTTTCCCCACAGCGCGTCGTAAGGCATGCCGGCCAGCATCTCGACTACCGCGCGATCCTCCGCCGTCGCCAGCTCCGGCTGCGCACGACCTGACTGGCGCATTTTGTGCGTTTCGGCCCGCAGCACGCTGTGTGTCGCGAGATTCAGTCTGAAGCGCAGAGAAACCAGGAAACCGCAGGCCAGCACCAGCAGCGTGCCGACGCTCAGAATTAACAGAATGGTGTGGCTCACTTCATAAGGCTGGGTCTTCTGCCCGGAGACAAACCCGGAGAGCTGCATAATTATCCCCACCAGCATAATCGCCCCCGCCTGGGATGCTTTTCGCGTCAGCGTCATAATGCCGGCAAAAATCCCTTCGCGACGCTGCCCGGTAATAACCTCATCCACATCCGCGATATAGGTATAGATATTCCATGGCACATAGTTGATCCCGCCACGTCCAAGGCCCGCAACGGCCGACACCAACAGCAGCAGCGAGTAGACATCGCTCAGCCCGGCATAGTAGAGCACCGCATAGGACAGCGAGCTCAGACCAAACAGCACCACCACCATGCGATAAGAAGGCGCAGGCCCAAAGCGAATACACAGCGGGATCATGGCGATGACGGCAATAAACTGGAAGATAGCCATCGTACCCAGCAGGTTCGATGCCATTGCAGCCTCCTGCATCAGCACGAAGACCACGTAGTAGGTAAAGACGGCATTAAAGACGTCCTGGGCAATATAGCCGCCAAGGTACATACCTAAGTGCTGGCGGAAAATCTTAATCCGCAGCGTCGAACTCAGTTCAATAAACAGGCGATTGAGGCTCTGGGCCAAAGACAGATTGCGTTTCTCTTCTTCTGCCCGCAGCGCTGCTTCCGACCACTCTTCTCGCGGACGTTCCCAGGTGAAGAACCAGACAAAAGTCAGCATCAGCGCACACAGCACGGAGAAAACAAGGCTTGCGTAGAAAAAAGAGACCGCATTGTCCTTACCAAACTGGGTCAGCAGTATCCCTGGCAGGAATGACGCCAGAATAGCGGACATCTGTGCCATCGAAATGCGGGCGCCGGAGAATTTCGTTTTTTGTTTAAAGTCATCCGTCATTTCCGGCACCAGCGTTTCATAGGGCACCAGAATCATGGTGTAGACAATATCGAACAACAGATAGGTAAGCAGGTAATACCAGAATCCCATGTCGCCAACCCACATGATGGAGTAGCTGAACACACAAGGAATACCGAGCAAAATAAAGAATTTGCGCCGACCGAAGCGCTTGCCGAGCCACGTTGTCCCGAAGTTATCGGTCAGGAAGCCCATCAGCGGGCTTATCACCGCGTCAAGCACTCTCGCCGTAGCGAAAATCAATGTCGCCTCGATAGGAGAGAGGCCGCAGAAGGTGGTGTAGAAGTAGAGTAGCCAGGCCGCAGTCAGCGCTGTCGTCCCGGCTCCGAGGAAGTCGCCCGATCCATAGGCAAGATAGTTAGCCAAACCGATTTTACGTGTTTTCATCGCCGTAAATCCTGTGTCTTTTTTTTAGAGAACTCCGACAAACTTTCTGGCTCAGCCAAAAGGGAGTTGATATATGGCTACAGTAGAAGCATGGGAAAAGGGATACCTTTTCATTTTTGCCAGACCTCGCCCAACCGTGGCAAAGATACAAAGAGTTGGCGGACACGCATCACCGATTTATAAAACAGCTTTTCTTTTATAACAAAACCAAGGACCGCAATAGTAACTCAGCTCACTGAGAGGTGATTTTTCCTCCCCAGGAATCGTGCGGCGGATGTGTGATGAACGGGTCTTGCGGGATATTAAAAATGGGAGTAAAGAAAGTATGAAGGGTTATTTCGCGTATCTAAAGGAGGCCTGATGTCCTACTCTCATCTGTTAGTCGCCGTCGCCCCAACGCCGGAAAGCAGCGTGCTTATCAATAAAGCGGTCTCCATTGCGCGCCCGCTGGATGCCAAAGTCAGCCTGATCACGCTGGCCACCGATCCGGAGCTATACAACCAGTTTGCCGCGCCGATGCTGGAAAATCTGCGGGATTTAATGCATGAAGAAACGCGTGATTTCCTCTCACGACTGGCGAAAGACGCTGATTACCCTATCGATAAAGTTACGATTGCCAGCGGCGAGCTTAGCCACCACATCAAAGATTTTTGCCAACAGCATCGCGTGGACCTGGTGATTTGCGGCAATCACAACCACAGCCTGTTTTCGCGCGCGACCTGCTCGGCGAAGAGCATCGTCGGCAGCAGCGGCGTGGACGTTTTGCTGGTTTCGCTCGAAAAAGGCTAACGCCCAGGGGCGTTAGCCTTTACCTCACTGATGCCGTGCCTAAGCCAGTTTGGGGAACGTTGAGACTTGACGTTGTAATCGGCTTTCCTCACTGCGCGGTTCAATCTGCTTTAGATCCGTGATGAACCGTGCCTGCCAATGATGAATATCATTATCCTTGATCACCGCCAGCATCTGAGCATGGCGCGCGATACGTTCCGCCAGCGGCATCGTCAGGCCGCGATCCAGCGCCGCCGCTACCTCGTCGCGATCGTAGGGATTGACGATCAGCGCACTGGTCAGCTCGTTCGCCGCACCGGCAAACTGCGACAGGACCAGGACACCCGGATTCTGCGGGTCCTGTGCGGCAACAAACTCTTTCGCCACCAGATTCATCCCATCGCGCAGCGGCGTCACTAATCCGACATCGGAATAGCGGAACACCTTCATCAAGAGTTTGCGTTCAAAATGTTGATTCAGATAATACAGCGGCGTCCAGCCCAACTGACCATACTGGCCATTGATTCTCCCGCTGGCGGTCTCCAGCTGATGGCGGATATCCTGATAAGCCTGCACCTCACCGCGTGAGGTTGGCGCAATCTGCGTATAGCGAATCTTGCCATGATGCTGCGGGTATTTTTCCAGCAGGGCTTCAAAGGCAAGAAAGCGCTCCGGCAGGCCTTTGGAATAATCCAGCCGCTCAACGGAGAAGATATTTTGCACGCCTTTGAGCTCACTTTTCAACTGCGCCAGTTTTGGCGGCAGCGGCCCCTTTGCACTTCGCGCAATCTCGTCAGGGTCGATGCCTATCGGATAGACCTCGGTACGAAAATGTTTGCCCCAGGCCTCATGACATCGGCCATCTCGCGTCACAACCCGGGTCTGTAATGAGATACTATCAAGAAATGCCAGCCTGTCATTCTCGGTCTGGAAGCCAAGCAGATCGTAGTCACCGAGCTGCTCCAGAAGCTCAGCATGCGGAGGCAGCGCGTTAAAAATCTCTGGCGTCGGGAACGGAATATGCAAAAAGAAGCCAATGCGATTATTGACCCCGAGCCTGCGCAGCTCGCTGGCAAAAGGCAGCAGATGATAATCATGGATCCACAAAATATCATCGGGTTCTATCAGCGGCAGAAGCTTTTCCGCCAGCGTCGCATTGACCCGCAGGTAGCCTTCCCAGGACGGGCGCTGAAAGTCCACCAGATCCAACCGATAGTGGAATGCGGGCCACAGCACGCCGTTGGAAAACTGATTGTAGTATTCGTCATGGTCCCGCGCATTGAGTGTAAACGAGGCCCAGGTGATATTCCCGCGCGTCACCTTAGTGAGCGGTTTCTGGTCATCCCCAATCTCCCCACTCCAGCCAAACCACAATCCTCCCGCAGCCTTCAGCGCCCCCAAAATACCGACGGCCAGGCCACCCGCGCCGGCCTTTTTATCATCAGGTGGCGCAATACGATTAGATATTACGACTAAGCGCCCCATAACCCTCTCTCCTGTCTTTTTGCGCATCGGATTGTTGCTTATTATTTGCGATGCTGTTGAGCCAATTCTGAACGGCCGCGACATCCGGCAGACGCCACTGCGCCTGGGTGTCACCCTTGCCAACTTTTACCGACATACCGCCAAGCTGATTCACCACGTGAAAGCCGGATTCATCCGTCAAATCGTCGCCGACGAATACCGGTTTGCGCCCCTGAAACGGCGCTTCCTGCATAAACGTGGCGATCGCTTCTCCTTTATTCACCCCGCGCGGTTTGATCTCCACCACACACTTGCCCAGTTGCAACGCCAGAATGGGGTAACGCTTGACGATTCCCTGGGCGAGCGACAGTGCCGCGCTCTGAAATGCCGGAGCCTGGCGATAATGCAACGCAAACGCCATCCCTTTGTGTTCCAGTTCGCATCCGGGCATCGTATCCAGCGCCGCGCGTAGCTGCAGATCCAGCGCCTTGAGCAGCGCATCCGGCAGCGTGACGATGTGCGTTTTACCATTGATATCGCGGCGTTCAGCCCCGTGAACCCCGGCCAACGGCAGCCGATAAGGACGGGTAAGCGCATCAAGCTCCGACATAGAGCGCCCTGAAATCAATGCCACCGCGCCTTCCTGCTGCTGCACGAGCTGCTGCAGCGCCTGAAGCGCATGGGCGGGAATAACAACCTGATCGGGATGAGGTTTGATATCGGCAAGCGTGCCGTCGAGGTCAAAGAAAAATGCATGATGTTCCGTTGGCACAGGCGGTACAGATATCTGGTCAGCCACCCTGTTCTCCTCCTTTCATGGCCAGCGCAAAGCTGGTTGTTAAAGAATTGTTAGCCATGTAAGTATAGACAGTGTGACCGGGATCGCCATTTTTGATAGTTATCGCCAGCGCAGCGGGCACCGGCGATAATCAAGGAGTAAACTGAAAGGTTGGGGGATAATTAAGCCGCCCGTTTGGCTTTTTGTTTGTAACGGTCGAAGATGACCGCCGCCAGCAAAATTACGCCACGCACCACATATTGAGAAAATGGCGAGATATTCAGCAGGTTCATCGCGTTCTCTACGGTACCGAGGATCAGGATCCCGGCCACCACGTATGAGATCTTGCCGATCCCGCCCTTCAGCGACACGCCACCCAGCACGCAGGCTGAAATCACGATCAGCTCATAGCCTATCGAGGTCATCGGCTGGCCACTGGTCATTCGCGAGGCGAGAATAATCCCTGCGGCGGCAGACACCAGGCCTGAGATCACGAAGATAATAATCTTGGTCCGGACGACCGGAACCCCCGCCAGACGAGCCGCCTCTTCATTACCCCCGATAGCCAGAGTATTGCGGCCAAAGGTGGTTTTGTTGAGCAGTAAACCGAAAACGATCAGGCAGGCGACGGTCAGCCAGATCGGCGCCGGCAGGCCAAACCAGTTGGCATAGCCTAAGGTAAAGAAGCGCTCGTCTTCGATACCCACGGCTTTCCCGTCGGAGATAATATAGGCCAGGCCGCGCACAATCTGCATCGTGGCCAGGGTCGTGATCAGCGCATTAATTTTCAGCCGGGCAATCACGAAACCGTTAACCAGTCCGCTAATTGCCCCCAACAGCAGACCGGCGGCAATCCCTATCCACATGCTTTCTGTCAGGTTAATCACCACCGCCGTCGTCACGCCAGCACAGGCGATGACCGACGCCACCGACAGGTCAAAGTCACCGGATGCCAGGCAAAACAGCATGCCGCAGGCCACCATACCGGACATCGAAATCGCCAGGCCCAGCCCTTTCATATTGATAAACGAGGCAAAATTAGGCACAAAAATCACGCAGCCGAGAAACAACACGGCAAAAACTACCAGCATGCCAAACTGATCCCAGATTCGGCTAAAGCTGAACGAAGATCGGCGGGCATTCGGGGTGGTAACAGAGGACATTGTTGACTCCTTACTCAGGCGACAGCCTGGCTCACTTTTGGCATCGCAAGGCTTAACGCCCGCTGTTCGTTGGCATCTTCATGCAGCAGTTCGCCCGCCACCTCGCCCTCGCGCATAACCACGATACGATCGGCTACGCCAAGCACTTCGGGTAAATCGCTGGAGGCGAAAACAACGGCGACGCCAGAAGCCGCCAGCGCATAGATGACGTTATAGATTTCATGTTTGGCTCCCACATCAATACCGCGGGTCGGCTCATCCAGCAGGATCACTTTCATCTCTTCCGATAGCCAGCGTCCCAGGATCGCCTTCTGCTGATTACCGCCGGAGAGATTCATAATCAGCTGCTCGGGACCTGGCGTCTTGATATTGAGGGACTGGATATGGTGCCTGGCATTCTGCGCTTCCCAGCCATTATTGATGATGCAGCCCGCGTGAATATGCCGGCGTCGGGCGCTGATATTGATATTGTCGCGTACGGAGTGAACAGGAATAATCCCCTCTGCTTTGCGGTCTTCCGGACACAGCATCATACCGGCCTGAATGGCCTGCGCCGGTTTGCGGATGTCAATTACCTGCCCGTCGATGTATACCTGACCGCCGGTGATACGCGTTCCGCCGAATAACCCTTTCATCAGTTCACTACGCCCGGCGCCCACCAGCCCAAAGAGGCCGACAATTTCCCCGCTCCGCACCGACAGATTCACCGGCCTGCGCACGCCAGGTGCTTTGACCTGATCCAGGCGCAGGCGCTCTTTACCATATTCGCGCGGTTTCCAGCCGTAGACATCGCCCAGCTCGCGCCCCACCATCGCCTGCACCAGCGCATCATGACTCACGGTTTGCATATCATCGAAGGTACGCACGTAGCGACCATCTTTAAATACGGTAATCGCATCGCTGAGCGCAAAGATCTCCTCCATGCGGTGCGAGACATAGATAATGACACGCCCCTCTTCGCGCAATTCACGAATGACGCGGAACAGATGGTCGATCTCACGTGCGGAAAGCGAACTGGTCGGTTCATCAAACGCGATAACTTTTGCGTTGCGGGTTAGCGCTTTGGCAATCTCCACCATTTGCCACTGGCCGATGGAGAGGTATTTCAGCGGCGTTTCCGGGTCGATATCCAGCCCCAGATGCTCCAGCTGCAGGCGAGCTTCATAGTTGAGTAGCGAGCGGTTGACCAACCCGTACTTATGCGGGATTTGGCCAAGGTAGATATTTTCCGCGACGGTCATTTCCGGGATCAGGTGCAGCTCTTGATAAATAATCGCCACCCCGGCGTTAAGCGCCTCGGTGGTATTGTTAAATACGCGCGGTTGCCCGCCAATCTGCAGGTCGCCAGCGGTAGGGAAATAGTTGCCGCTGAGAATCTTCAGCAGCGTCGATTTTCCGGCGCCGTTTTCCCCCATCAGGGCGTGGATCTGTCCGCTATAGCAGTCAAAGCTAATGTCGGTCAGCGCCTTAACGCCGGGAAACGTCATGGTAATACCGCGAAATGAGAGATAAGGGGTAGACTGTTGCATCACGACTCCGCTCTTCTGTGCTCTGCCTCCCGCAGGGTGCAGGAGGCATGGTCAACCAGGCTTTACAGCCCTTTTTTCGCCAGCTCTTCTTTGAAGTTATCGCGCGTGATCAGCACCACATCGGTAACTGCGGTGAATTTTGGCGGTTCCGCGCCTTTGGTGACCCAGTTGTAGAGCATTTCACTGGTTTTATAACCGTGGATATCCGGGCTTGGCAGCAGAGACCCGTAGAAGCCGGTCGCCTGCGCTTTGGAGAGTTCGTTAACCGCATCCACACCATTAATACCAATACCGATCACGTCCCCGGCTTTAAAGCCCTGCCCTTCGGTTGCGCGCACACCGCCCAGGACGGTGTTATCGTTCATCCCCACGATCAGCCAGTGTTTCACCTGAGGATGCTGTACCAGCATCGAGTTACCGGCGTCAAAGGCACCCGGGATATCGTTGGATTTGGTGGGGACGCGATAGATCTGTTTATCCGGGAAACCGGCAGCTTTCAGTGCGTCAATCGAGCCGGTTGTACGGCGACGGGCGGTATCGAGTTCATCGGCGGTAATCGCCATGACCCCGGTATCTTTCACATCCCAGCCGCGTTTTTGCATCTCTTTATACAGCTCCTGACCCTGGCGAGCGCCAATTTCACTAGCGGCCATCATGACCAGCGGCACGCTGTCCATCGGTTTGCCTTTCGCATTGACGAACTGGTCATCAACGGTGATGACTTTCATATCGTATCCGCGCGCCTTCGCAACAATCGCCGCCCCCAGTTTGGGATCGGGGGTACAAATGACAAAACCTTTGGCGCCGCTGGCTGCGAGGCTATCGATAGCATTAAGCGTTTTCTCACCGTCAGGGACCGCAATTTTGATCACATCAAAACCTAAATCTTTGCCGGCTTTATCAGCAAATTTCCATTCAGTTTGAAACCAGGGTTCTTCAGGTTGTTTCACCAAAAAACCGAGTTTCAGCGTTTCAGCCATAGCTGATTGTGACATAACCGCAGCGAGACCGATCGCCGCCAGCGCTTTAGTAAATTTGTGCATGGTAAACTCCAGCTTTATTTTGCTTTTCTGTAGGGAAGTATCGGACTTAATTTTTTTATCGGACGTAAAACAAGGCATTAGAAAAATCACATACCGCATTGCCTTTGTTCATTTAGTAATAGCCGGAAATCAATTCTCCATACGAGAGCGTTATCACATCGCGAAATTACAGTAATTGCGTACATAGATTCAGCGAAAAATGACATAATAAAAGAGCTAATTGTCAGACAATTAACCCTGAATATAGCAATATTATCCATATCATCAGCAGACTTATCCTTGTATCAGTCGCTGGCATCCTCCTGGGCCGTCCTGAAATTGCCGCAATGCACCGCTTCAGCGGTTTACCTTACGGATGCGTCTTCTCACCAGATGAAATGCCGATAAGAAGGCTTTTATTTCCGTTAATAACAGAATATACCTCAGTGCCCCGGTTAACCCAGATTATCAAAACGGCGAGATAACCATTGGCTGTAACTTCTTTTTTGCCGAAAGATAGATACGACATGACCGAAATATGAAGCCAAAGTTAAATTCATATTTAATAAATATGTCGTAGCACTCATCCATATCATAAAAATAGCCATGAAATTAATAAACCAAATAAAATCAACAAGATAAACATATAAAAAGAGAAAAATACAATAACAACATGTTTTATATGGATGTTGTAACGAAACGTAAAAACACTACCTTAAGAGTTTTCTTAATCTATTCTTGAGAGTATTCTATATATCTCGGTAGTGAATAATTAATTACCGATGACATAGGGAAAGTGCAAATTCATTATTTTGCCAACAATGTTACGCGTAAAGAGTCTCGCATTAGATCGTTCACGGGCGAAGGTTCTCGACGTGTGGATGACACCTCCAGCTTAATAAGGATATTTTTATGGTAGTTCCTGGAATGGCTCAAAAACTCAATAATCAGATGAACCTTGAGTTCCGTGCATCAAATTTGTATCTGCATCTTAGTGAGTGGTGCGAGCAGCAGCGCCTGAACGGCACCGCCATTTTTTTACGCTCCCGCGCGCAATCTCGCGTGACGCAGATGATGCGCGTATTTGATTTTATGAAGACCGGCGGAAACTGGCCGATCGTCAAAAGCGAAGGCAGCTACGACCACGACTGTAACTCCCTCGAAGATCTGTTCACCACGACGCTGGCCGATTATGAACAGCGGAGTAGCATGCTATCCGGGCTGACCGAGGAAGCCAAAACGCATCGCGATGATAAGACCTGGCGTTTTCTGACTCTGTTAGAAAAAGAGCAGCAGCAGGATGGCGTTCTGCTCCAGAGCGTACTTGAAGAAGTTCGCAATGCGGACAAAGCCGGCTTGTGCATGCATCAAACCGACCGCCATC
This sequence comes from Klebsiella sp. I138, assembly GCF_051131765.1. Classification (NCBI taxonomy): domain Bacteria; kingdom Pseudomonadati; phylum Pseudomonadota; class Gammaproteobacteria; order Enterobacterales; family Enterobacteriaceae; genus Klebsiella; species Klebsiella sp. I138. The sequence goes on along the minus strand of NZ_CP180447.1, from coordinate 664,824 downwards.
TGCTGAGCCTGGTGGCGCGTCACCAGGATTAAGACCGCAGCGGCGGACACCACACCAACGGTTCCCTCAGTGACGCTAAATCCTGAGGGAATTGCCCTCCGCACCACTTTATAACTCTCGGCCTGACAGGCGCAGCCGCCCGGCTCTTGCGGGTGCCCATGAACTACCGGCTTGCACGCCCTCGATTGTCCTCCTCCCGACGCCTCCTCTGCTGAAACATCATTTTCGGCGCTTCGGCACCGTTTTTATTCCTGAAAAGTATTAAAAACTTTTAAGCCGATCGCATTACCACGCCGGGAAATCTCATAGCGAATGATTAGTGACGGAGATCACTTTTCGCTATCGCCATTAATAATATAAAAACAGCGTTTCAAAAATTTAAAACACGGAGTTTATATTAATGGCAAGATACGCGGCTTCAACCTCACAAGGGTTGCAGGGAAGACCGATTTTGTTACGCCATCAGCTAGCCTACGGCGGCGGTAATTTACTGGGGAGTGGCGCGCTGGCGATCAGCGGCGCCTGGCTACTTTATTTCTACACAACGTTCTGCGGGCTGACGCTGATCGAGGCGTCGTTTATTTTTTCCGTCGCCAGTATTATCGACGCCATTAGTAACCCGCTAATGGGCTACCTGACCGATAACTTTGGTAAAACGCGGCTCGGTAAACGCTTCGGGCGGCGGCGCTTCTTTTTACTTATCGGCATTCCGCTGATGATGTTTTACCCGCTGCTGTGGGTTGAGGGCCTTGGCTTTTGGTACTACCTCTGCACCTATGTCGTCTTTGAGATTATTTATACCTCAGTCATGGTGCCTTACGAAACCTTAGCCACCGAAATGACCGATGACTTCTCATTACGTTCAAAACTGACCGGCTATAAGGCTATTTTCGGCAAGCTGGCTAACTTCCTGGCCGCTTTTATCCCCGGTCAGTTTATCCTTTTATACGGTAAAGATTCTGCGACACCTTTCTTCCTGACCGGGTTGACCTACGGCCTTATTCTGATCATTGCCATTTCCTGCCTGTGGTATTGCAGTTGGGAGCGCCCACGTGAAGAAGAGACTCGCGTGAGTGAGAAAAAAAATCTACTGACAACGCTGCTGATGCTGGCAAAGGATATGCGTTCGACCTTCTATTTGCGGGTATTCCGCAAGCATCTCGGGATGTATCTGTGTGGTTTCGGTGCAGAATGGCTGTTTGCCTCGATCTTTACCTACTTCGTTATCTTTGTTCTGCAGCACGATCCGGCAATGGTTGCCGGACTGAACAGCCTGAACTCAATTCTGCAGCTGATCTCCACCGCGTTGTTTATCGGCCTGTGCGTGAAAAAAGGGTTTAGTAAGCCCTATATCCTGGCGCTATGCATCGTGATTTTCTCCGTGCTGCTGTATACGTCCTTGTGGTTTTTCCACCTGCCGGCCCATCTGGCAACCATTCTGATGTTTGGGATAACGGTGCTGTTTGGCCTCGGTACCGGTGGCGTGTACTACATTCCGTGGACCGTTTACACCTTCCTCGCCGATGTCGATGAGATCTATACCGGCCGCCGCCGCGAAGGAATTTACGCAGGGGCCATGACCTTCTCAGGGAAAATCCTGCGCTCGATTATCGTCTTTACGATGGGAGCCATTCTCAGTTTCTACGGATTCCAGTCAAAAGCGCATACGCAACCAGAAAGCGCGGTTACTGCCATTGCGGTAGTGTTCTGTAGCGGAGTCATTCTGCTAGCGCTGGCGGCTATTGTATTCAGCAAGCAAATGAAGCTGGATCGCAAAGCGCACCTGGTCGTGCTACAGGAAGTGGCGCGGATTAAAGCAGGCGGCCAGGTTAGCGATATTCCGCCTGATGTGCGGATCATCGTCGAGGATTTAGTTGGCCACCGCTATGAAGAGTGCTGGGGCAACAGCAAGCTGTTTCAGGATGAGCAGCCAGCATCAATAAGGACAATTGCCTCTCATTAGATCTGCGTCAACGCCCCGCTATCGACAACGACAGCGGGGCGAAACAACTCAGTGTGCTTCACCTTGCGGCGTAAACTTAAGCTCAATCAGAGCAATGGCTTTTTGCACTGCGCGCAGCGTCACCAGATCGGCCGAAGCCGGGTGGCTGGCAAAATCGATGGCTTTCAGCTGGTTGGTCATTTTTTCGCGCACTTCAACAGGGGCGATAACATCAATGACGTCGAGAATCTGTTTGATAACCAACTGGCAGGCGACAACGTCGGAAACCAGTTCGTCTTGTTCGGTGACATGTTGAGACATTTATTACTCCTTTTTCGAGGAGCGTAATAGTAACCTAAATCTTGAGAGATAAAAAAACCTGCCGCAGCAGGTTTTTTTATCAGAACATACCGGCAGGCGGTACATCTTTGAATGTTTTGCAGTACTGCTCGAATATGCTCTTCAAAATTTTGCGCAGCTTCATGAAGCGACTCCGTTTTTGTTATGCAGGTGTTACGTTCAATGGCCCTATAATATGACTTGCGTCACATAAATCAATATAAATATGCGACAAATCACAATTTTTTTACAAGTATAATTTATAAATTAAACAAAAGTGAGGAAAATCGAAACGTTAAGAGTCCGGCACACTTTTCGTTCGATACCAACCTCACCAGGCAATGGCAGACACAATGAGTACAGATCTCTCTTCACGGGAAGGCCGCGCCTTCTCCGCTCCCGCGCTGCTGGTAGCCGGGGCATTCTTCATGGAGTTTCTTGACGGGACGGTGATCGCCACAGCGCTGCCGGACATGGCTAAAGATTTTGGCGTCGCGGCGGTTGATCTGAATATTGGGATCAGCGCCTATCTGATTACGCTGGCGGTGTTGATACCGGCCAGCGGCTGGATTGCCGATCGTTTTGGCGCACGTAAGATCTTCACTCTCGCGCTGGCGATTTTTACGCTGGCCTCAGTCTTTTGCGGTCTTTCTACCAACGTGGACAGCTTTGTCGCGATGCGTATTCTGCAGGGGATGGGCGGTGCATTGATGGTTCCGGTCGGCCGCCTGGCGGTGCTACGTACCACGCCGAAAGATCAGCTCATTAAAGCGATTGCGACCCTCACCTGGCCGGCGCTGGTTGCACCGATCATCGGCCCGCCGCTGGGGGGCTTTATCACCAGCTATGCCAGCTGGCACTGGATATTCTTTATTAATGTTCCCTTGGGATTGATAGCCATCGCGCTGTCGCTACGCATTATCCCCGATATCCGGGAAGAGGAGCGACGCCCCTTTGACCTTCCCGGCTTCCTTGCAACATCGGTGGCCATGGTCAGCCTGGTGAGCGCGATGGAGCTTCTCGGCGATACCCGGCCCCAGGGTTGGGCAACCCTTGTTCTGCTGGGGATCGGCATGGGCTGCATGTTATTCTCTCTGCGCCATTTCCGCCGGGCAGCCTGGCCGATGGTACGTCTGGACGCGCTCCGGGTCCCCACCTTTCGGGTCACGATGTACGGAGGGTCGCTTTTCCGGGCCTCCATCAGCGCGGTCCCCTTTTTGCTGCCTCTGTTGTTTCAGGTCGGTTTCGGCATGGACCCTTTCCATTCCGGGCTGCTGGTGCTGGCGGTGTTTGTCGGCAACTTCACGATTAAACCCGCCACCACGCCGCTTATCCGCTGGCTCGGCTTCCGCCGTCTGCTGCTGATAAACGGGGGATTAAACGTTCTGTCGCTGCTCGCCTGCGCCTTTTTAACGCCGCAAACGCCGGTCTGGCTCATTTGCACGATTCTTTATCTCGGCGGCGTATTCCGCTCAATTCAGTTCACCGGCGTCAGCACGCTTGCTTTTGCCGATATCCCGCCACCGCAGATGAGCTATGCCAATACCCTGTTCAGTACCGCTTCGCAGCTGGCTGTAGGCCTGGGAATTACCCTTGGTGCAATTGGTATTCGTATTGGTGAAAAAGCCAGTGAATGGTTAAACCTGTCAGCATTGCCGGGAATAAGCTTCCGCCTCTCCTTTATTTTCATTGTGTTAATTTGTCTGGTGGGAATGGTGGATAGTCTGCGATTAACTCAAGATGCCGGCAGCAGCGTATCAAAGAGAAAGAAATAAAAGCAGAAAGGCCAGCGGAGGCTGGCCTTATTCGAGACGAAACTGAAGAGCTTAGCCGACTATCTGGCGCACAAAGGCTTCGATCTCTTTATCCTGGCAGTTCTCAAAGAAACACTGCTGGAAACGTGGGCCGGAGACCGCAGTTTTGACCAGTTCCGGATCGATGGCGCGCAGGGTATCGAGATAGTTCTCCTTCACGACGGCGGCTTTCACCGTATTGAGGATGCCAGCGTTACGTACCTGCGGCTCTTTACGCTCCGGCGGATAACCTTCGCCATTGCGGCCGGTGAAGGCTTTTTCGAAAATAAAGCGCACGTTCAGCTCTGCACCCCAGCCAAAACCTTTAGCAAAAGGCAGAGACAGTGCATTACCGTTATTAATCTGTGCAAACAGGAAGGCATCGGCCGGATCAATACAGTAGCCGCAAACCACACCCGGGTGGATGTTCAGCGACATCATCGCCCCCTGCCCCGTACCGCAGCCGGTGACCACGAAATCAACCGCTTTTGAATTCAACAGGATGCTGGCCATAATGCCCAGATGGATATAGGTCAGATGATGGTCGTGCTCATCACTCATCCCGACGTTGTAGACCGGGAATCCTTTTTCATCGGCAACGGTGTTTAATTCATTGAGAATGATGGCGTTTTTGCTGGCCTGGCTGTTTTCCATCATCAGTGCAATTTTCATGCTTTACTCTCCTGAATGCTGTGCGGGTGCTTCCGCGATAGTTCGTTAGCGTTATGATGGACTCTACTACTTAACAAACACACTTTCAAATTTTATGAAAAGTTGTTTTATAAATTACGCGGTGCTTCACATTTTTGCTTTGCGCCCGCGATCCCCCGCGTCCGTCCCCACCCAGAACGAGCAAATCCGCCAGCCGCAGCTCATCCTCCGACGGCAGAGAGCTTCATATTTCTGTTTTTATATTGATAACAAGTACTGGCTAAAATATTAAACCAAAACCATTCTCATTACTTATTAAATTGCCAATGCGTTTTATTCCCATTTTCATTTTTAATAAATAAGTTTTTTAATTTACTTTTTGCAAATAAATTAATAACAAATTATAGTAACCGCACAATTACGTTGACCCTTTATTTGCGGAGCACACCCGATGCTGAAAACAGAAATGATCGATAAACTGAATGAGCAGATGAATCTTGAGCTTTATTCCTCTCTGCTTTATCAGCAAATGAGCGCATGGTGCAGCTACAACAGTTTTGAAGGTGCGGCCGCATTCCTCCGCCGTCATGCGCAGGAAGAAATGACCCATATGCAGCGCCTGTTCGATTATCTGACCGATACTGGCAGCCTGCCTTGCATCAACGCAATCGCGTCGCCGTTTGCCGAATACGCATCCCTGGATGAGCTGTTCCGCGTCACCTACGAACATGAACAGCTGATTACGCAGAAAATTAATGAGCTGGCCCACGCTGCTATGACAAACCAGGATTATCCGACCTTTAATTTCCTGCAGTGGTACGTTGCTGAACAGCACGAAGAAGAGAAATTATTTAAATCTGTTATTGATAAACTTACCCTCGCCGGTAAAAGTGGCGAAGGTCTGTACTTTATTGATAAAGAGCTGGCTACGCTCGACACGCAGAATTAATTCCCCTGGCGGCGAGGTTCCAGCTTCGCCGCTAAATTAATGACGGCAAATTTTACTCTCTCGCGTATTAAACCCCGCCTCCACGGCAACAAACTTCCCTTTTTTCTGCAGAAACGCCACCAGCTCCGCCGCACTTAAATTTTCCGCCGAGCAGGTATGAAAGCGCGCACCGGCGCCGAAGCGTTCGGTTATTGCGGCCTCAAGGCTGGCCGTCGTGTAAGATTCACCCGTGGCGATCATCATCTGCAGCACTTCATGGCCATGAATCGATTGCATAACTCCTCCTGTAAAACGCCCAGAATAGCCCAGCGGATAGCGGGAAGTTTTGCGCCAGCGCAGCCTTCAGGCGGCCACTGATAACTGTAAATATTTAATTACAACTACTGTAACCCTCATTTGACGAGAGTCAGAATTTCACATACTCTGCGCGACATATTTTATTGTTAATTCCTTCATGGATAGAGAGAAACGTGAAGAACCGCACTCTGGGTAGTATTTTAATCGTCGCCGGCACCACAATCGGCGCAGGGATGTTGGCAATGCCGCTGGCCTCTGCGGGCGTAGGGTTTGGTGTGACCTTCTGCTTACTGATCGCGCTGTGGGCGCTGATGTGCTACACCGCGCTATTGTTGCTGGAAGTCTATCAACATGTACCGGCAGATATGGGACTCGGCTCGCTGGCAGCACGCTATCTCGGGCGTTACGGCCAGTGGGTAACCGGCTTTTGCATGTTATTTCTGATGTATGCGCTGACCGCGGCTTACATCAGCGGCGCGGGCGAACTGCTGGCGTCCAGCCTCAATCAGTGGCTTGGCTGGTCGCTTCCTCCGGCGGGCGGCGTTCTGCTGTTTACCGCCGTCGGTGGCGCGGTAGTTTGCCTCGGCACGTCCCTTGTCGATCTGTTTAACCGCTTCCTGTTTAGCGCCAAGATTATCTTTCTCGCCATTATGCTGGTGCTGCTGCTGCCGCATATCCACCGGATAAATCTGCTGACGCTCCCGCTCCAGCAGGGCCTGGCGCTGTCGGCAATTCCGGTCATTTTTACCTCATTCGGTTTTCACGGCAGCGTGCCGAGTATCGTCAGCTATCTTAACGGCGATATTCGTAAGCTGCGTCGGGTCTTTATCATCGGTAGTTTTATCCCGCTGGTGGCCTATATTTTCTGGCAGCTGGCGACCCTCGGTAGCATTGACTCCCCGGCGTTTACCGCACTACTGGCGAAAAACGCTGGCCTGAATGGGCTGCTCGAGGCTCTACGCGAAGTCGTGGCTTCCCCGCACGTTGAGCTGGCGGTACATCTGTTTGCCGACCTCGCCCTGGCCACCTCGTTCCTCGGCGTATCGCTGGGCCTGTTTGATTATCTGGCGGATTTGTTCCAGCGCAAAAACAGCCCTGGCGGCCGTCTGCAGAGCGGAGCGATCACCTTTCTCCCGCCGCTGGCGTTTGCCCTGTTTTATCCGCGTGGATTCGTCATGGCGCTGGGCTATGCCGGCGTCGCGCTGGCGGTGCTGGCGCTGATGCTACCTTCACTGCTGGTGATGAAGAGTCGGAAACAACACCCTGACGCCCCCTGGCGGGTAGCTGGCGGAGCGCCGGCACTGTGGCTGGTTCTGCTGTGCGGTATCGCTATTGTCGCGATTCAGTTTTGCATCGTCGCGGGTCTGCTCCCGGCGGTAGGATAAAAAAAGGGGCCTGTTGGCCCCTTGATTATTTTGCTAAGCAACACTGCTTATACTTTTTACCACTGCCGCACGGGCACGGATCGTTACGCCCGATTTTTGCTTCGTTGCGGATCGGCTGCGGCACGTCCTGCGGCTGAGCATGCTCGGTCCAGTAGTGATATAAAGAGAGCGCTGCAGGAGTGATATTGTCGACACTGGCGATAAATTCATCGACAGAGAGCGCTTCAACCGCCGCAAACTGCGCTTCCGTGCCGTGCAAAGCAATGCTGTCCAGCGCTGCCTGCTGCTCATCCGGTAGACCAGACCAGTCGCCCAGGCCAACGCCTCGCATATAGCCAAAGCACCATTCCCCAACAATCGTCAGTTCCTGACCTTCCTCTTCGCGGGTGCCGAACAGAGGTTCGAACTGATCGGGGTAGTCCTCCAGACGCTCGGCAATATCGCTCATATGTTGCAGAGTCAGGTTAACAAAGCGGTCGCGCTCGCGATCGTTCGCCCAGCGCGGTACGTTGTCCGCCCCGCCCCAGATTGCCAGCAGCCACTGCGCCGGTTCAATCTCCTTCGGTCCGGAGAGAATCGCCGTCAGCAGGCCGTCAAGCTCTGAGACATCAAGGATGGCGCCCTCGGTGGCGTATTTCGACAGGATATCGTCCAGCCATTCCAGTTCGCTTTCGTTCAGGGGTCCGGTTTTCATAAACAGGCTCGTCGTGGTAGAAAAATGGCGCATACAGTAGCGGAAATGCCGGGAGAAAACCACCCGACACGTATTCAGCGAGCGTTAAATGTCTTTAATAATACTGGCACGCATGGTTTCGTATTCGCTCTCGGAGATGGTCCCGTCATCAAACATTTTTTTCGCCTGTGCGAGACGTTCCCGAACATCATCAGCGGAAGAGATCTGTGCGCTCTGCAGGGCGGCAGACGGACCGTATTCACTCTCTTGCTGAGGTCCGCCAAAGCGGTTGTCTCCGTCGGTGCCGCGGGCAAACAGCAGCCAGATAGACAGCGCGAGAGCCGCCATGCCGCCCGCCGCCGTGATCCATACCCAGGCAGCCGCTTCACCATTGTCAACGGTGGCGATGATACCAATAAAGCCGATCAGCAAAACGGCATACGGCGACAACAGCCACCAGCCTGATTTGTTCAGATCGTGCAGACGACGCACCGCGACGGCAATCCCGGGAATAATAATGATCAGACCAAACAGGCCGCCAACGATCGGAATTAATCCCAGAACAGCAGAAAGCACAAAGTTTGCGACGGTAAAAACCACGTACTCTTTACGCGCCGAACGGCCGCGAAAAGTGGCATATTTGCGGAAGCAATTACCGTAGCTTTCAAGCAATGTCGCCATAAGATCCCTCATTTAAATTGTTTTTATTGCCGTAATGGCATCCTGTTCCCAAAGGATAATGTCCCGGCAAGCCGGAGCGCTATTTTAGCGTAATTTGCCAATGATGCGCCTGAGAAAAATGGCAGGTTAAGCGATAAACCCGGGCTACCCGACATGATGGCGGAATGATGAATCGGACCCGCGGACAAATGCCCCAGTCACCGCACGCGGCGAACTGGAGTCCTGAACCCATGCACATAACGGGTTGTGTGCTTTTGCCGCATTGTAATCGACGCAGACAACACGATCGCTCAAGGCACGCGGCTCGCCGGATAGGGTGTAGTGCCCAATAACAACAGGAATATCTGTTCTGCCGGGGAGAGCCTGTTCCAGCGGGATATCCGGGATCCGGTTAACCATCTCCGGCTGAACCTGGGCTATCTGGCGATAGGTTTTCGCATCATCCCGCCACCAGCGCACCCGAATATGCTGGCGCTCGATGCCCGTTTTATCGACGAAACTAAAGCCCGCAGGTAATTTCAGCTCCGGCCCCTTGAGAACAGTTTCAATCAGCCGAAACAGAGGGTGTCGTTTATCAAAAGCATAGAGCCAGCTTTCTGGTTTTAAACGGTTCTGCTCGTCCAGCCACGGTCGCAAACTGGCGATAGTCGCATCGTCCCAGCATGCATGCACCGCCCTGACATCGCCAAAATCAACAAAGAGCGGCAGCGTTTTAAACCAGTCAATCCAGAAAGCATGCTGAGGACTGTCTTCGACGACATCATTCAGAAATGCCTGATGCTGGCGGCGATTATTCTGCGAATGCGGGCGCAACGGCTGAGCGTTAAGCGGATGTCGCATCGCCCAGCCAACGGCGTTAAATTCATGATTGCCCATCAGGCATACTGCATGGCCAGACACCACCTCTGCCCTCACCCGTTCCAGTACCGCCAGGTGGTTGATCTGCGCCCCTGGTTGATTATCAATCAGGTCGCCAACAAAGATCAGCGTATGGTCATCCCGTTGGTAATGAGAATCGAGACACTCCAGCAAAGCGCTGAGTTTACTGTGCTGGCCGTGGATATCACCGACGAATATTTTACCCTTCCCCGGCAGGCCCAAATGCAGCATATGAACACCCTTTTGTGGATTGCGGACCTGGATGATATCAGGATATGCGGATGACTTAGAACCTATCTGATTAGGACTATTTTGCTTGCCATGCTGAACCTGGGCTGAGCTCGAAATCCTCACGTACTGCGTGTACGCTCCAGTTTCGCGTGCGGGCCGGGTGCAAACTGCCTGCGCCCATGACTCCTGGCGGGATAAGCTCTTACCAAAGATTATCCTGGAGCGCCGGGACATTATTGTGGGCAAAGGGGGAGAGGCGATGGGACAAAAACAAAAAAACCACCCGTAGGTGGTTTCACGACACTGCTTATCATTGATTTTATTCTGTTTTTCCCATGGTACCCGGAACGAGACTTGAACTCGTACAGCCTATGGCCGAGGGATTTTAAATCCCTTGTGTCTACCGATTCCACCATCCGGGCTCGGGAAGAAAGTGGAGGCGCGTTCCGGAGTCGAACCGGACTAGACGGATTTGCAATCCGCTACATAACCGCTTTGCTAACGCGCCTTTAAAACTTTAACACCCGCTACTGCCGATGCTTTTAATTTGGAGCGGGAAACGAGACTCGAACTCGCGACCCCGACCTTGGCAAGGTCGTGCTCTACCAACTGAGCTATTCCCGCATCACCAAGCAAATTTGCTAATCACTTGATTTTGTTATCGTCTGGCAAGCTGTGCTGCCGTTCGATGCGTTGCATTCTACTTACCTGGCGAAATGAGTCAACGATATTTTTTAAATCCTTGTGTCGTTTGCTGAAATTTGCGGCGAAACGATCACTGATCAAGCAAATCTCCGCGCGCAGCGTTCAGATACTGCAACATGGACCACAGCGTCAGCACTGCCGCGACAAGGAACAGCGCAATACCCGCCCATTCAACCCACGCATTTGGCCGCCACAGCATCCAAACCAGCGCCGTCATCTGCGCAGTCGTTTTCACTTTCCCAATCCAGGAGACCGCCACGCTGCTGCGTTTGCCCAGTTCGGCCATCCACTCACGCAGAGCAGAAATAATAATCTCGCGCGCAATCATCGTGGCGGCTGGCAACGTCACCCACCAGGTGTGGTAATGCTCAACCACCAGCACCATCGCAATTGCCACCATGACTTTATCGGCAACCGGGTCAAGAAAAGCCCCAAAACGCGTGCTCTGGTTCCAGCGGCGGGCCAGATAACCATCAAACCAGTCGGTAACGGCGGCAACAAAAAAGATCAGTGCGCAGGCAAACGGCGCCCAGACGAAAGGGAGATAAAACGCCAGCACAAAGAACGGTATCAGGATGACGCGAAACAGAGTAAGCAATGTAGGGATATTAAATTGCATAGTGACAGGTAACTATCTGTTAGAAGTAAAAATTAGCCCTATGTTGCTACAGAGCCCCTAATGTTTCAACGAGTAGAAGATCTTTTCTGCCAGACCGTGAGATATACCCGGTACTTTTGCTATCTCCTCGACGCTGGCCTGCTGTAATCCTTGCAGCCCACCCATGTACTTCAGCAGCATCTGGCGGCGCTTTGGCCCGACCCCTTCGATAGTTTCCAGTGAACTGGTGCTTTTCACTTTTGCCCGTTTTTTACGGTGACCGGCAATAGCATGATCGTGGGATTCATCACGAATATGTTGAATGACATGCAGGGCTGGCGAGTCCGGTGGCAGATTAAACCCCTCACCTTCCGGTTCGAAGAATAGCGTTTCCAGCCCGGCTTTACGATCGCTGCCTTTAGCCACACCCAATAAGAGAGGATGATGTTTATCCCAGGGTACATCCAGCTCAGCAAAGACGCTTTTCGCCTGCCCAAGCTGGCCTTTACCGCCGTCTATGAGGATAACATCCGGAATCTTGTTCTCTTCTATGGCTTTGCCGTAGCGACGACGCAGGACCTGATTCATCGCTGCATAATCATCGCCAGGCGTAATTCCGGTAATATTGTAGCGTCGATACTCCGCCCGCAGTGGCCCGTTGCTGTCGAATACCACGCAGGAAGCCACCGTCTGCTCACCCATAGTATGGCTGATATCAAAACATTCCATACGTTTGACAGCCGGCAGTTTAAGCACGGTAGCCAGCGCCTGCAGACGTTGATGGATAGTCGACTGTTGAGCAAGTTTAGTGGTTAGCGCCGTGGCGGCATTGGTTCGCGCCAGCTTCAAATAGCGGGCGCGGTCGCCTCGAGGTTTCGTCTGGACGTTCACCCGACGGCCCGCCAGCCCGGAGAGTGAATCCGCCAGCAGGGTTTTATCACCAAGATTAAAATCGAGCAGAATCTCTCCCGGCAGGGTGCGCATCTGGCTGCCCTGGAGGTAGAACTGACCGACAAACGTTTCCACGACTTCACCCAGCTCCGTGCCTCCGGGCACCTTCGGAAAATAGCTGCGGCTGCCCAGCACCTTCCCCTGGCGGATAAACAGAACGTGGACACAGGCCATGCCCGCCTCGAAGGCGACGCCGATGACGTCGAGGTCATCGCCGGTATTCGAGACAAACTGTTTCTCTGTCACCCGACGAACCGCCTGGATCTGGTCGCGAATACGCGCCGCCTCTTCAAACTCCAGCGCCTGGCTGGCCTTCTCCATTCGGGCAATCAGCTGTGTCAGCACCTGGTCGTCTTTACCCGCGAGGAACAGGCGCACATATTCAACCTGCTGCGCATACTCCTCTTCGCTCACCAGCCCTGCGACACAGGGGCCCAGACAGCGACCAATCTGATATTGCAGGCACGGACGTGACCGGTTCCGGTAAACGCTGTTTTCACACTGACGAACGGGGAATATTTTTTGCAGCAGCGCAAGCGTCTCGCGCACCGCATAGCCATTCGGGAAAGGACCGAAATACTCGCCCCTGGCATGTTTCGCGCCGCGGTGCATTGCCAGACGAGGGTGGGTATCGCCGCTCAGGAAAATAAAAGGATAGGATTTGTCATCGCGCAGCAGCACGTTATAGCGTGGCTGATACAGCTTGATGTAGTTGTGCTCCAGCAGCAACGCTTCCGTTTCGGTATGGGTTACGGTCACGTCAATCTGGGCTATCAGCGCCACCAGCGCTTCTGTTTTACGCGAAGCCAGGTTGCTCCGAAAATAGCTGCTCAGCCGTTTTTTCAGATCTTTTGCTTTGCCAACATAGATGACGGTACCGCCAGCATCATACATGCGATAGACGCCCGGCTGGCTGGTTACCGTTTTCAGGAAAGCTTTTGCGTCAAAAACATCACTCACTGACTTGCTAACGACTCCGCATTGCACAAACCATGACGAATGGCCAGGTGGGTCAGCTCAACGTCACCGTGGATGTTTAATTTACTGAACATTCGGTAACGATAGCTGTTCACGGTTTTGGGACTCAGATTTAACTGCTCTGAGATCTCATTCACCTTCTGACCCTTGGTGATCATCAGCATAATCTGCAATTCGCGTTCAGACAAACTGGCAAAAGGCGATTCCGTCTTTTCCGGCTCAATCTGGCTAAGCGCCATTTGCTGTGCGATATCAGAAGCGATATAGCGTTGACCGGACGCAACGCAGCGAATGGCATTCACCACTTCCTGCGGCGCAGCACCTTTACTCAGATAGCCTGCGGCACCGGCCTGCATCACTTTTGCCGGCAGCGGATTCTCAGTATGCACGGTGAGCATAATCACTTTGGTATCGACAATGGAACGCGCAATCTTACGCGTGGCTTCCAGGCCGCCAATTCCAGGCATGTTCATGTCCATCAGAACAACATCAACGGAATTGGCGCGACACCATTTCACGGCATCCTCGCCGCAGCAGGACTCACCGACAACTTTAATCCCTTTTATATCTTCCAGAATGCGTCGTATCCCTGCGCGCACTAGCTCGTGGTCATCAACAAGAAGGACGTTGATCAAAGGAATAATCTCCAGAATTAGGGATAACGCTACGGATAGCTTATCTCACACATATTACCGGGTTTTCTCGTCACTTTAAAAGCCAAAAGAATGCCCGGCGGAAAGTTTCTTCCCCTGATATGTCAATTTGTTTGCACAGTTAGTGGAAACTTATAGATAACAATAAGTTGTATTACGCCTCATTTTTAACATTTAACCTACAAAAAACACACGCAACGCGATGCAATGCCGCATTGATAAATACGAAACAAAATATGTAACAATAATTAGCTTTGAAAACAGCCTGCCGCAAAATTAACGTACGGCGGTGGTGCAGATTACGTATTATTCAGGCAATTAAACCGCCTACACCTCTGATGAGAGAACATAAATTACGCGCTCCTTTTTTTTCCGCCGCTTGTGGTATACTGCGCCGCCTTAACATTTAGTATTGCGCTAAAGCGCCGATAGCAAACGAGGATATCGATGAGCACTCCAGATTTTTCCACTGCAGAAAATAATCAAGAACTGGCGCAGGAAGTCACCTGCCTTAAAACGCTGCTGACGCTGATGCTCCAGGCGATGGGCCAGGCAGATGCGGGTCGTGTGATTATTAAAATGGAAAAACAGATCACGCAGATGGAAGACGAGGCTCAGGCTGCCGTATTCTCCAGCACCGTTAAGCAAATTAAACAAGCTTACCGCCAGTAACAGTTAACCGGCTGTGAGTTCACCACAGCCGGTCCCACGTCTGACACGCAGAACACCCTACTCGCTCAAATTAGCCCCGTCGCCACCGCGTAACAGGCGATTTGCGTTTTATTCGGTGCATTGAATTTTCGCTGCATATTTTTTTGATGGAAATTAACGGTATTTTCTGAAATAGAGAGAATAATCGCGACTTCAGCCGAAGTTTTGCCTTCCGCAGTCCATTTCAATATTTCCAGTTCACGTCGACTGAATTTCATTTCCGGCGGTTTAACCATCGGATCTTCCAGACGCAATAATGTCAGCAGGCTGAGTTCAGTGAGCGTCCTTAAACGCATTTCCTGCTCATCTTCATGATAAGGGCCCGCGCTGCGACTCTTACCGGAAACGGACAGAAACCCTTGCGCATGATTGGGTAAGGTCAGGCACTGTGTGACGCCCTTCAACAGCCCGTGGTCGCGCGCGCCATCCCACAATTCAGGCGTATCGCGAAACAGTCTGTCATCCCACGGCAGATGCCCCCGGATAAAGTTTTCGGGGCGCAGTACCGGATCGATAGCAAAATAATTCTCAGCTTGATAGTGCGACATCCATGCCTGCGGATAGGTCGATTGTAGCGTCACCCTGGGCCGGGTAAAGGGCACGGGATGGCGCACGCAAAGCGCAAAATAGTCATATTCCAGCCCTTCCGTTTGTTGTTGCAGGAGATTATAAACATCCTCTCCTGCCGCGATTGACTGAAATTGTTGCAGCATTTCCCGCCGCCAGCTGAAAAAATCATTGTCCCTCATAACCGACCAAATAACTCCTGAGTAATAATCATTATTAGAAATACAGAAAACTAACACATAAATCTTATTTATATGTATAAAATATCGTATGCATCGCACTTATTAGACCGTTACTGGCGCTATTCACCAGCTACAGGAGAAGAGTATGTCGGATCCTTTATCGCTACTAACGATATATACCCGGCTGTGGCGGGCCTTTAGTTTGCATCCCGCCCCGGACATCGAATTTACCGGAACAGGGGCGCTTCCCTCCTGCTTTGCTGTCACCGATTTTGCCGCCGCCGCTTTCGCCATCGTTGGTGGACATCTGGCACAGCTAACAGGCTCCGCACAAAGACCCCGGGTCGATCGGCGCCTCGCTTCTTTCTGGTTTAATCATAGTCTGTATTCTGTAAACCGGGCGCCCCAGTCGCTGTGGGATCCGCTGGCGGGAGACTACCCCACTCAGGCAGGCTGGATCCGCTTACATACCAACGCAGCCCACCACCGGCGGGCTATGTCGCGCGTGTTAGGCGAACATGAGACGCGTGATTCTTTGGCGTCTGCGGTGCGTCAGTGGCAGGCCGAAGCGCTGGAGCAGGCCGTAGTCGAGGCCGGAGGCTGCGCGGCGGCAATGCGCAGCGCCCGGGGCTGGCAAGAGCATCCACAGGGTATCGCTATCGGTAAGGAACCGTTGCTAATTGAAGCATGCTTGCCGCCAGGCTCCCCCGTCGACTGGCGCCTGGATTGTAGCAGGCCGCTGCTCGGCATTCGGGTTCTCGATTTAACGCGGATTATTGCCGGACCAGTGGCCACCCGCCTGCTCGCGGGTCTCGGGGCGCAGGTGCTACGTATCGATCCACCCGACTGGCACGAGCCTACGCTGGAAGAAGAGATGACGCCGGGTAAACGGTGCGCGCACCTGAATATAAAAACACCAATCGATAAGCAACGTTTAATAGATTTGCTCTGTCAGGCCGATGTTATCGTGCACGGCTATCGTGCCGATGCGCTGGACGCGCTGGGATTAGATAGCGAGACGCGAGCCAGACTCAGACCCGGCCTGGTCGATGTCTCGCTGAATGCCTGGGGATGGAGTGGGCCCTGGCGCAACCGCCGCGGTTTTGACAGTCTGGTGCAGATGGCCAGTGGGATTGCGTCAGCGGGTCAGGAGTGGTATCAGGCGGACAGGCCGGTGCCTCTGCCGGTCCAGGCGTTGGATCACGCCACCGGTTATTTTATGGCGGCAGCGGTGCTCAAAGGTCTTTATCGGCGTGCGGAATACGGGGAAGGCTATCGTGCTCGCTTATCTCTCGCTCGGGTGGCGGCATGTTTAATGCAATATCCAACCCCGGATGACGGTCCGCCTTTTTGTGCCCCGGGACGGAGCGATTTTCTACCGGCGATGGAGTGGTCGGCCTTCGGTCTGGGTGAACGTCTGCGTTTTCCATTACAGCTGGCGGGTACGCCGGTGGTCTGGTCGCGGCCGCCCTCATCGCTGGGAACGGCCGCTGCGAGCTGGTAAGTTTACTGCATCAGGAATTTTTCAAGGAACTGACGGGTACGCGGCTGCTGCGGATTAGCAAACAGCGCTTTCGCCTCTCCCTGTTCGACGATGCGGCCCTGATCCATAAAAATAGCGCGGTCCGCAACATCACGAGCAAAGCTCATTTCATGGGTCACGATGACCATCGTGCGCTTCTCCAGGGCCAACTGGCGGATAGTATTCAGCACCTCGCCAACCAGCTCCGGGTCGAGGGCCGAAGTGGGTTCATCAAACAAAATCACATCCGGGCGCATCGCCAGCGCGCGCGCTATCGCCACACGCTGCTGCTGACCGCCTGAAAGACGACGAGGATAGCTATTTTCTTTACCCGTCAGCCCCACTTTTGCCAGCAGTTCCCGGGCGCGGGTAACAGACTCATTCTTATCTTCACCTTTGACGATAACCGGCCCTTCGATGATGTTTTCCAGTACCGTACGATGCGGGAACAGATTGAAGTTCTGGAACACAAAACCAACGTGCTGACGCAAGCGGCGAATTAAACCTTTTTGCTGGTTGATGCTCCGCGCGGTATCGATGGTAACGTCACCCACCCGAATGGTGCCGCTTTCCGGCTGCTCCAGCAGATTAATACTGCGTAGAAGCGTCGTTTTACCGGACCCGCTGGGGCCAATAATCGCCACGACTTCCCCCTCCTGCACATTGAGGTCGATACCGTGCAGTACCGTCTGGCCGTGGAATTTTTTCACCAGGTTTTTGACTTCAATGGCACTCATTTTGGATCACGCTCCTGGCGATTAAGCTGGTTTTCAAAATAGTTTTGCAGCGAGGACAGTACCGTCGCCATCACCCAGTAAATCAGCGAGGCAGCCAGGTACATGGTGAACACCTCCAGCGTGCGCGAGGTAATCAGCTGCGCCTGACGGAACAGTTCAGGAACCTGAATAGTGGCCGCCAGCGAGGTATCTTTCACCAGACTGATGAAACTATTCGAGAGTGGCGGCAGCGCCACGCGCGCCGCCTGCGGCAAAATCGCCCGGCGCAGCGTTTGCCATGGCGTCATCCCGATACTTGCTGCGGCTTCCCACTGCCCTTTGTCAATCGACGCGATCGCTGCACGCAGCGTTTCTGCTGCATAGGCCGCGGTATTCAGCGACAGGCCGATCATCGCCGCCGGAATAGGATCCAGCTCAATGCCAAACTGCGGCAGGCCGTAGTAGATCATAAACAGCTGGGCGATGAGCGGGGTGCCGCGGAAAATGGAAATATACATTCTCGCCAGCCATCTTATCGGCCAGAGAGGCGACATACGCATCAATGCGAGAATAAAGCCCAGCACCAGGCCAAAGAACATGCCGCCGATGCTCAGCTGTAAAGTAAACACCGCGCCTTTCAGCAGATAGGGCGCGGAATCAATAACCAGTTGGATACTTTCTTGCATTCTGTATGTTCTGCTTTAAATATGGGGATGATAGGCAAACAGCGCCGGCGCTCCACCCGTGTGGATAAATAAAATCGGCCCTTCATCCTTAAAGCGCTTCTGATGAATACCGTCGATCAACCCGGCCATCGCTTTACCGGTATAGACCGGATCCAGCAGAATGCCTTCCAGCTGCGCCAGCAGCTTCACGGCTTCCATACCTTCGTCATTCGGCGTGCCGTAGCCCGGTGCAAAATAGTCATCCCACAGCGTAATCTCAGCCCTGGCCTGCAGCTCCAGACTGTTCGCCACCGCCTGCTGCAGCGCAACGACCTTCGGTAACTGCTCGGCCACCTTGCGCGATACGGTGACGCCGATCAAATCGGCCCCCGGCATCAGCTGTTCGAGCCCGACAGCAAGACCGGCGTGGGTGCCCGCGCTTCCGGATGCCACGACCACGGATGAGATCTCGACGGCGCCTTCGCACTGCTGGGCAATTTCCAGCGCGCTTTCTACATAGCCTAGCGCGCCAAGCGCATTCGAGCCCCCCACCGGGATAACATAAGGTCGATAGCCCTGCGCTTCGATGCGGGTTGCCAGCTCTTCCAACTGGGCGTTGGGATCGGTCAGGGCATCGCACATCTCGACCTGGGTATTAAACAGATCCAGCAGCAGACGATTGCCGTTGGTTAAATAGTTCTCGGCACGGGTGCCAATTGGGTTTTCCAGCAGCGCGACGCAGTGCAGGCCCAGCTTCGCCGCAACCGCAGCGGTCTGGCGAACGTGGTTCGACTGAATCGCGCCGGCCGTGATTAACGTATCCGCCCCCTCGCGCAGCGCATCCGCTGCCAGGAACTCCAGCTTACGCAGCTTGTTGCCACCCATCGCCAGCGGAGTCACGTCGTCACGTTTGATAAAAATCTCGCGGCCCAAATGATCGGACAAGCGCGGCAGATATTCCAGCGGCGTCGGTGCGCCAATCAATTCCAGGCGCGGGAAGCGCGTTAAGTTTTGCAGTGACATGGTACCTCCTGACTGAGTTATCTTTATTATGCACGCACTTGCGTACGAAATAAAAAAAGGCGCTATCAGAAGCGCCTTTTTTCACCGCCAGCCGTTACTGAGTTACGTCAGCACCGAACCATTTTTCCGACAGCGCTTTCAGGCTGCCATCTTTCTGCATATCGGCGATGGCACCATCAACCGCTTTCAGCAGGTCTTCGTTGCCTTTACGCAGCGCCACGCCAGACTCCTGACGGGAGAACGCTTCACCCGTCACGGCCAGGGTATTGCCGGTTTTCTTCACCAGATCCAGCGCTGCCAGGCGATCGACCAGAATCGCATCGATACGGCCTACGCGCAGGTCCTGATATTTAGTCGGGTCATCATCATAGGTACGGATATCCACGCCCTGCACATTCTGGCGCAGCCACTCTTCGTAGTTGGTCCCCAGACCCACGCCAACTTTTTTACCTTTCAGGTCGGCCGCGGTTTTGATAATACCTTCGTTACCTTTTTTCACCAGCGCCTGCACGCCAGAAACGGTGTATGGGGTAGAGAAGTCATATTTTTTCTTACGCTGGTCAGAAATCGTGACCTGGTTAATCACCACGTCAATCCGTTTGGAATCGAGGGAAGCCAGCATCCCGTCCCATTTGGTCGGTTTCAGATCGGCCTTCACGCCCAGATGTTTCGCCAGCTCACTGGCAAAATCGACCTCGAAACCGGTCAGCTTACCGTCGTCGCCCTGATAGCTAAACGGCGGATAAGTCCCTTCCAGGCCTACACGCAGCGTTCCGCGCTCTTTAATCTGACCCAGCAGATTTTCCGCAGCAAAAGATTGTGCGCTGACGCCCGCCATGAAAACGACAGCCATTGCGCCCATCAGCGCCTGACGACCCAGAAGTGCTAATTTCATAGATACCCCTAACAGTGATATTTTCCTGTAGTGTAAGGCGTTTAGTTTCACTCACCAACACCTATACGCTACATCTTATTCCAAAACATTATATATGCAGCCATTTAAGACATAGCGAAAAAGCAGCCAAAATTCATCGGATTTGCTGGAGATATCTCATACTGCAGAGGTCAGCTTGATGACGTCTGGAGCACGGAAGATGAAAAACCCCACGTTACTGCAGTGCTTTCACTGGTATTACCCCACCGGCGGTGAGTTGTGGCGCGAGGTCGAAGCCCTGGCACCGAACCTCAATGAAATTGGCATTAATATGATTTGGCTGCCGCCTGCATACAAAGGCGCATCCGGTGGTTATTCCGTTGGCTATGACAGCTACGATCTGTTTGACCTCGGTGAGTTCGATCAAAAAGGCTCCGTCGCCACAAAATATGGCGATAAATCGCAGCTCCTCGCCGCCATCGCCGCGCTTCGCCAGCACGATATTGCCGTTCTTCTCGATGTCGTGGTCAATCACAAAATGGGTGCGGATGAAAAAGAGCGTATTCGCGTACAGCGCGTTGATGAACAGGACCGGACGCAAATTGCCGATGAGATTATCGAGTGCGAAGCCTGGACCCGCTACACCTTCCCCATCCGGGCCGGGCAATATTCGCAGTTTATCTGGGACTACAAATGCTTCAGCGGCGTCGATCACATTGAGAATCCCGACGAGGACGGCGTTTTTAAAATCGTTAATGACTATACCGCCGAAGGCTGGAGCGACCAGGTTGATGATGAGATGGGTAATTTTGACTACCTGATGGGCGAGAATATCGATTTTCGTAATCATGCGGTCGCTGAGGAGCTAAAGTACTGGGCCCGTTGGGTCATGGAGCAAACCGGCTGCGACGGTTTCCGCCTTGATGCGGTTAAACACATTCCCGCATGGTTTTATAAAGCCTGGATCGATCACGTCCAGGAAGTGGCAACAAAACCGTTGTTTATCGTGGCTGAATACTGGTCGCATGAAGTGGATAAACTCCAGCAATATATCGAGCGAGTGGACGGCAAGACGATGCTGTTTGACGCCCCTTTGCAGATGAAGTTTCACGAGGCATCACGCCAGGGTCGCGACTACGATATGAGTCAGATTTTCAGCGGCACGCTGGTAGAAACCGACCCGTTTCACGCCGTCACTCTGGTGACCAACCATGACACTCAACCATTGCAGGCGCTGGAAGCACCGGTTGAGCCGTGGTTTAAACCGCTGGCCTATGCGCTCATTCTGCTGCGTGAAAACGGCGTACCTTCGGTTTTTTATGCCGATCTTTTCGGCGCCAGCTATGAAGATACCGGCGGTGACGGCCAGACTTACGCCATCGAGATGCCGGTGATTGAGCAACTCCATGAACTCATCGATGCCCGCCAGCGTTTTGCTCACGGCGTCCAGACCCTGTGGTTCGATCATCCCAACTGCATCGCTTTTAGCCGCAGCGGTACCGAGGAGGAACCCGGATGCGTCGTTGTCCTGTCTAACGGCGATGAGGGCGAAAAGCTGCTGACGCTGGGCGCTAACTACGGCAATAAGCGCTGGAAGGACTTTCTCGGCAATCGGCAAGAGGTGGTGGAAACCGACGACGAAGGCGCCGGCACGTTTACCTGCAACGGCGGAGGCGTCAGCGTTTGGGTCATTGAAGAAGTGCTATAGTATCGGGAAATATCGCGGGCTGAACGTTGCGTCAGCCCGCAGCGGCTTTAGTGCGCGTTTTTCCCCGCAGCCTTTTTCCATGCTTGTTCGCATTCGGCAGTCAGGCGGTCAACGCGGGTCAGGGTCATGCGATCGTATTGCAGCGTATTACCCGAACGCTCAACGGGATAGACATCCAGAGCGGACGTGACGTTGTAGACCTGTTCGTCACGCTGCATTAATTTACCCGGCGTAGCGATCACTCGCTGCCACTGACGGCAATCCAGGGTGTCACCATTTTTGGTCACAATCAGACTGGCAATCGCATCCGGGCTCATCATTTCGCTCTGTGGGCCTTTAGACTGCCAGTATCCCTCTAACCCGGCGGGCGCGGGCGCCTTGACCACGGCATCATAATTATCAACCTGGACGCATCCGGCCAGAGTAAACAGCGCACCCGCAATCACTATCTTTTTCATCATCCATCCCACAAACCGATAAAAAAGTATTGTGGCATTAAAGCGTTATGCCCGCCACCCTTCCCGTCAA
Source organism: Klebsiella sp. I138 (assembly GCF_051131765.1). Lineage (NCBI taxonomy): Bacteria > Pseudomonadati > Pseudomonadota > Gammaproteobacteria > Enterobacterales > Enterobacteriaceae > Klebsiella > Klebsiella sp. I138. Next base: position 642,623 of record NZ_CP180447.1, on the reverse strand, counting down.
CCCGCGTCAGACTCAGGAAAATCACCGCCAACGGAACGGCTCCGTCGCCGGCGGAGAAAATAGTTACCCGTCAACCGCGCAATATTCATTAATATCCATAATGAAGTCTCGATGACAGGCAGATGATTATTCGCGCAGTCAGCATAAGGAAAGTCCTAAAAATATTCACTATTCGCGCCTAACCCTGTCTGGAAATGCGTATTTTTGCTTTTAATTCCCTCACATAACTCCACACTGAGATGACTTTGGGAGTATTCCTGGCAAATTATGGGCAATATTACGGAATAGTTTAGACTCTCTGATGGTTCCTGTGCTGGACCGGGTTTTTATTACCCACTTAAATGGATTTCATCGCGCTTGTGGGCGAGGGATAAATTATCGTTACGTGTTGATTGAGGATGGGTCATGTCAACGATTATCATGGATTTGTGTAGCTATACCCGACTGGGATTGTCCGGGTATCTGACCAGCCGGGGAATAAGGAAACGAGACATAACTGAAGTACATTCTGCGGAAAGCCTGAAAGAGAGCTGTGAGCTCATGCATCCGGCGGTAGTATTTATCAATGAAGATTGCTTTATTCATCATTCGCCGAGCAATCAGCTGATTCGACATATCATAACTCAGCATCCTGGAACGCTATTTGTTATCTTTATGTCGCTGGCCAACATTCATTTTGATCACTATCTGCTGGTGCGTAAGAATTTACTTATTAGCTCTAAATCGCTAACGCCAAGAGACCTTGATGAAATTCTGGGTAACCGTCTTAAATATGATAATTACAGTAGCGCACGTATCAATATGCCGACGTTATCGCTAAGCCGCGCCGAGTCGAATATGTTGAAAATGTGGATGGCCGGCTATGGCACGGAGCAAATTTCGAGCCAAATGAACATTAAGGCGAAGACGGTCTCATCGCATAAAGGAAATATTAAAAAGAAAATCCAGACGCACAATAAACAGGTGATTTACCACATCGTTCGCCTGGCGGAAAACATTACCAGCGGAATACACGTCAACCTGCGCTGACACTGGCGCAGGTGAAAAACTGGCGGCGCGATCTCCGCCAGTTCAGACGTTTTGCGAGCTAGTCTTCTCTCTCAACAAAAATCCCGTCCGGATGCCCTGCTTCGTTAAAAAACCAGATCCCCAGCGGGTAGTCTTCCAGCGAAACCAGATACATTGTCCCTTCACTAAACGACTCAATTGCCAGAACTACACCCGATCGACGTGGGCCACCGTCGGTCTTCACCGTGACACGATCGTTCACCTGCATAACTTATCTCCTCTATTTTTGAGCCAGTGTAGAACAAAACTGCCCGCTGTGCAGTGCCCCGCCCGGTGAGTGATGTTTTTATAGACCGCAGCGCCTCGTAGCTGGCGGCTGCACTGCATCATCCGTAGAAAAATTTTATGCCTATACTTAAAGAGGCACGATCGGAACCAAGCGAGGTAGCCATGATGAAAACCGCCAAAGGTAGTGGATATGCGGGAAGTCACGGGGTGAATGTCGATGTTGACGCCCTGCTGGCGGCGATTAATGAAATCAGTGAGAGTGAGATACAGCGTACGCGAGACGACCCTCACCACGTGAGCGTTGATGGCCGCGACTATCACACCTGGCGTGAACTAGCGGAAGCCTTTGAGCTCGATATTCATGACTTTAGCGTCACTGAGATCAACCGCTAGATACAGGTGAAAAAAATCCCGACTCGCAGGAGTCGGGATGAAACTTGCTAATGCAAGAAGCACTTGAAAATTCGTTACACCGGGAAATCCGTTGCGGGGAAAACATTATCCTCAATTATTTTGCATGACAAGAGCTATTCATGAAGAAAATATTTGAGAAATGATATGAACTTTTTATCTATCGCCAAAAATCCAGACACCGTAAGGGTTTATTACAGGCTCCCTTCCCCAAATTCTGATTTACCCCGGGCACTTTTTTAAGATAAATCTCATTTCTCGATTCAGGCATGCCGCCGCTAATCTTTAAAGCACACCTGATTGCGTCCATTTTGCTTGGCCAGATATAGCCGATGATCGGCAACTGACTGCAGGTTTTCAAAATTATATCCTGCCGGATCGCCACTACAGCTCACCCCCAGCGAGGCACTAATCCGCAGACTCGTATCGTTGCAGAGTAAGATTTCACGGCTATAAATGCGAATACGGATGCGTTCGGCAATGGCGGTCGCCGCCTGTAATGTGGTATCTGGCATGACAATGCAAAACTCCTCGCCCCCAACGCGACCGGCCAGATCTCCCTCACGAATATTGCTCGCAATAGTACTGGCAACCAGCGACAGTACGCGGTCGCCCGCCTGGTGGCCGTGCTGATCGTTCACTTTCTTAAAGTAATCGAGATCGAGCTGGATCACTGCGATCGGACGGTTTGTCCGTTCGCACGTTTTGCTCGTGACGATCGCCCTTTCGAATAAGGCTCCGCGATTTAACAGGCGGGTTAACGCATCATGCCAGGCCTGCCACTGCAAAGACTTCTGCAAAATGCTCATGTTGCGCACCATCCGCAGAATCACCAGCCAGGAGATGATTAGCATCAGCGTAAAGAGCAGCCACATCAGCGTCAGCGCAATAGTAATGGAGCCAAAATCACCGCGCACGCCTTCCTGGAGGGTATGGATTCGCAGCAGTACACCATCAAAGTTATTTAACTTCTCCCAGCTGATATAGCGCGTTAACAAACGAATCCCGCCCCGGTTTTCATGTAAAAACGCATAGCTCAGCATCGCCTGCTCGCGGGGTGACAGCAGGGTCAGTACATTATCCGAAGCCGAAGAGGCTATCAGGTTGAGCCGACTGTCATACAGCTGGTACTCCCCCTCCTGCCCGCCCTTAATGGCACTGACCAGAAACGCCTTCATCTCGCGTACCGAAAAATCCATCGATAACACGCCGAGCCAGTCATGTCGGAAATCCAGGGGAATAGAGGCCGCTACCACCGGGTCGTCATTTTGCGCATCCTCTTCCAGAACGGTTTGCCAGACCACGCCGCGACCGGGGTTACTGCGCTGCGACTGCCGAAGAAACCACGGGGCGCCGATCGCCTGAACATACTGCATCTGCGCCTGTGCGGCACTTGTTGGCGATTCGGTACTGGTAAAAAAACCGCTGCGCGAGACGTAAAGCATCCGCTCGTTAAAACCGCGGTTGTTGTCAGCCAGGCGCAGAAGATAGCCCAGTTCAAGGGCTGCCATCAGCTCATTGCCGGTCAGGGAGTCGTTGCGGGACAACGAACTCTGGCTGTCAACAAAGGCGTCAGAAACGCCAAATACCGGTAACGTCCGCCGGTTATGTAGCGCCACGGACCAGATTGGCTCATGACGTTTGCTCATGTACTCTTGTTCTGCGTCACGTAAAATCGCGAAATCCAGTGGGGTTTCAAGGGCCGACTGCATCCCGTTGCGAAAAAATACAATCCTGTCGATATTGAACTGCAGCAGACCGTCCATTTCGTGGGCGACGTTTTCCAGATTATTGCGCTGATTGGTGACGTACGCCCCTTCCAGCACCATCACCTCGCGCCATATCAAGAGCGTAGAAAAGAATAATACCGCGACAAAACAATAATTAACCACATGTCCCGGGCTAGAAACGCGGCGAAGTCTTCCTACCCACTGTGGTTTATCCATTGTTCTCTCGCAGTACAATCAAAGATACAAACGTCATCAACGCTCCCTGTTTGTTAAACAAGCAATAAAACGACAAAACGCCCGGCGTTTGCCGGGCGCTATAGGGGGTCAGGCACCGTTCTGCTGTCGCCCATCCCCACGTACTAACTCATCTTCGCGGAATGCCTCGCGTTTAACGCCAAAACCGTCGTACCAACGACACTCGACCATTCCGCTGGCGAAGCCCGTCACAACCATGCGCGGCCCTCCGCTCTTTCGCCTCACTTCATCACTGACCAACAATACCATTTTTTAGTCCGTCATCTGGGAGAAACTGTTTCACCATAGACGAAGCTGAGCGATTTTGCGTAATCACCAGCCGATTTTACTCCGCCGTAGCACGCAGCCTGGAAATAGCCTTCACGCCAGCCAGCACCACCGCGCCGACGATAAATCCCAGCACCAGGTTGACGCCCGTCGGCAGCAGTGACGCAAGAAGCCCGGCCTGTTCACCTGCTAAATGTTCAACCGCATGGTGGAGCGGCGCAATGCCGTGGACGATAATACCGCCCCCGACCAGAAACATCGCCAGCGTTCCGACGACGGAGAGCAGCTTCATCAGACGCGGCGCAATCGCCAGCAACCCTTTGCCAACCCACTGCGCCAGCGCACTGCTTTTCTCCACCAGCCAGTAGCCCATATCGTCAAGCTTCACGATAATCCCCACCAGGCCATACACGCCGATAGTCACCAGAATGGCAATCCCGGAGAGAATCAGAATCTGATTTAACAACGGTGCGTCGGCTACGATGCCAAGCGTAATGGCCACGATCTCGGCCGAAAGAATGAAGTCAGTCCGTATCGCTCCTTTCACTTTATCGCGTTCAAATGCCAGCGGGTCTCGCTCAGCGAGCGCTTCCAGACGCTGCTGACGGGCCTGCGGATCCTCTTTGTGTTTACGCGCCTGTAGGCTGTGCAGCACTTTTTCAACGCCTTCATAGCACAGGAATCCACCGCCCAACATCAGCAAAGGCGTAATTGCCCAAGGAATAAATGCGCTAATCAACAGGGCCAGCGGGACTAAAATCACTTTATTGACGAACGATCCCTTGGCAACGCCCCATACGACGGGCAGTTCACGGTTTGCGCGCACTCCCGTTACCTGCTGAGCATTGAGGGAAAGATCGTCCCCCAGCACGCCGGCTGTTTTCTTTGCTGCCAGCTTCCCCATCACGGAAATATCGTCAAGTAAGGTGGCGATATCATCTAACAACGTTAAAAGACTACTTCCTGCCAAAATGACCTTCCTTCATTTATTGAGAGTTAACGGCAAAACCACACGGGCGGTGATGCGAGCCATTGGCCACGGCCTGAGCGTTTAGCTGTCGTATTCGCATAAGTATGAGGTAAAAGTGCTTTCTCGCCCAGAGCGGCAAATAGTCAATATAAATTTAACAATTATGGATCAATTAAAGCGCTCGCCAGCGCGGTAGTTTTCACGTTTACTATATGCCTCCTTTCTATCTCTGTACCGTCGTGAGGACGTATGTCTACCCGTCAGCTTCTGCCGCTTATCGGAGCCCTGTTTGCGCTTTATATCATCTGGGGATCGACCTATTTTGCCATCGCCGTTGGGGTCGCCAGCTGGCCTCCGCTAATGATGGCCGGCATTCGTTTTCTCTCAGCCGGTGGACTGCTGCTGGCGTATTTACTGGCAACCGGCCACTCGCTTCCGCCGCTCAGACCTCTGTTTAACGCGGCCCTGATCGGTATCCTGCTGCTGGCTGTCGGGAATGGTTTTGTCACCCTGGCTGAGCACCAGCATGTGCCTTCAGGCATCGCGGCGGTTATGGTGGCAACCGTCCCGCTCTTCACACTCTGTTTTAGCCGTTTTTTTGGTATCACCACCCGCAAGATTGAGTGGCTGGGGATTGCTATCGGCCTGGCGGGGATCATTCTGCTTAACAGCGGCGGCAACCTGAGTGGCAATCCGTGGGGGGCATTCCTGATCCTCATCGGCTCGATGAGCTGGGCATTTGGCTCCGTGTACGGTTCACGCATTGAGCTGCCGACAGGCATGATGGCGGGGGCAATTGAAATGCTCGCCGCGGGGATAGTCCTGGCGGTCGCTTCCTGGCTGACTGGCGAAACTCTGACCCAAATGCCGTCGTGGTCCAGCATTTTTGCCGTTGCCTATCTGGCCATTTTTGGCTCTCTTATCGCTATTAACGCGTATATGTATTTAATTCGCAACGTTACCCCCGCGGTCGCCACCAGCTACGCCTACGTTAACCCGGTAGTGGCAGTACTGCTGGGGACCGGGTTTGCCGGTGAAAGCCTGTCGTCCGTCGAATGGCTGGCGCTGGGCGTTATTATTTTCGCCGTTGTGCTGGTGACGCTGGGAAAATACCTGTTTCCCGCGCGAAGAGAAGTCACGCCTTGTGAGGTGGAGAAGTAAGTTCTAACTCGCCGATGCCCTGCGTATCGATCTGCGCGCGGTGACCACCGCCGCAGATCCACTCTTCCAGGCGTTCAGTCAACGCCTCATCGCTCAGCTTCAACCGCCCGCGCAGCGCGCATTCCCAGACAATCAGCACCCGCCAGCCCTGCGTCTGTAAACGCGCCATATCGCGATTATCCCGGGCAACGTTCTTACCGATTTTATCCAGCCAGAAATCCGTGCGCGTCGCAGGGACTTTAAACAGATAGCAGCGATGGTGGTGCCAGAAACAGCCGTGGGTAAAAATAGCACAGCGGTACTCTGCAACAACAAAATCCGGGCGGCCCGGCAGAGCCGCATCCTGAACAGTAAATGCAAATCCGGCCTGGCTGAGCAGCACCGCAAGTCGCTTTTCAATCGCCGTATCGCGTTGACCTATAGCCCGCATATTTTTACTGCGCGTGGCTTTATCGTGGACGTCCACCGTCTTCATCCTCGGATTCACGACGCGCCACGGCCCTGGCGATTCTCGGCGCAAGCAATTTTGCGACGGCCGCAAACACCGGCACGACGACCGAATTGCCAAACTGGCGATATGCCTGGGTATCAGAAACCGGAATGCGGAAGCGATAGCCCTGCGGACTTTCAAACCCCATCAACCGTGCGCATTCGCGCGGTGTCAGCCGCCGCGGACGGCGGAGCTGGTTCTGTGAATCATCGAAGTGTTTTTCGCCCAACGGGCGGTCCCAGCCGCGATCGACCAGAATTTCTGCGCCGTCTTTGTAATAACGCGCGGATAGCGTGCGCGCCACGCTCTGCGGATTGAGCGGATCAACCAGGCCATAGCCAAACCCGTTGCCCAGCGCCTGATGCTTGCGCGCATAGTAATAGAGATACTTCCATAGCACCGGCGTCAGAATAAATTTGGCATCCACCGTCGGCTCCAGCAAATCGCCAAATGTCGGGCGCGCGGTCGGAAAGAGCGTTGAGATATCGCGCAGGGTAAAACCGTCATGCAGCTGCAGGTCGCGACGAAAGCCCACCAGGACAATACGTTCGCGGTGCTGGGGAAGGAAATGTCGCCCGTCGATCACTTTCGGATCGTCCGCGCCGCTGTGCCCGGCATCGGAAACTTCATAGCCGAGCTCGTCCAGCGTCTGCATGATAATGCGGAAAGTCCGTCCCTTATCATGGCTTTTAAGATTCTTAACATTTTCCAGGACGAAGATTGCCGGTCGCCGGGCAGCAATAATTCTCACCACGTCAAAGAACAGCGTGCCCTGCGTTTCGCAAGCGAAACCGTGGGCCCGGCCCAGGGCATTTTTCTTCGAGACCCCCGCGAGCGAAAAAGGCTGACAGGGAAAGCCCGCCAGCAAAACATCATGCGGAGGAATGGTGTCGCGAATATGCTGAGCGGCTTGCTCGTCGCTGACATCCGGGCGATGGCTGAGGGTGATATCGCGAATATCTTCATTGAAGCGATGCTGTTCCGGGTCACAATACCAGTTGGCTTTGTAGGTTCGCACCGCATGCTTATTCCACTCGCTGGTGAAAACACACTGCCCGCGAATCGCTTCGAAACCGCTGCGGATACCGCCGATTCCCGCAAAGAGATCGACAAAGCGGAAGGCATAATTGGGATGATGGGCCGGCGGTGGCGGCAGCAGCGTTGCCAGACGGGCATACTCGTTGGCAGTGATACGACTTGCCGCCCGGTCAACCGTTGCCACGCGTTTTAATATTGCCGGACTCCAGTGACGATCGCCAACGGCCAGCAGAAATGCCACCAGCGTTTTTACATCGTATATTGTCATCAGCCGGCGCAGCAGCGCCTGAGCCTCTTCCCCGGCATGTTCCGGAGGCAATGACAGGCTCTTTTCCTTCAATAAATTTTGCGGCATATCCTCAACCAGCCCGGACAATTTTGCAGAGGGTACCATAAATCGCGTGAGCAGTTTCAGGGCTGTGGGTCAAAGCGCCTTAAAACCGCGTCATCCACCGACAACGGGTCGCCGCGTAGCTCGGCGCTGAGCTTGGCCATAAACTGCACGAGAAAGCGAGCATTGTGCACCGCCATCGCTTTGCCTTTGTCCGTTTGCATCGTTTCGGGTAAGCGCAACAGTTTGCGCTGGAAATGGTCCAACGCGTACTTTTTATCATCCAGTTCACGCCGGTCTGCAAAGGGGTCGTCCGCATCAAATAAAATATTATTGAGCGCTCCGGACACGGCAAAAACGCGGGCAAGGCCAATTGCGCCGAGCGCTTCCAGCCGGTCGGCATCCTGGACAATTTTGGCTTCCGTACTTTGCGGTGCAATAGCGGCGCTGAAGCTGTGCGCTTCAATCGCATGGTAAACAGCGGGATAGCACTCACGCGGAAAATCAGGGAACGACGACTGGAGAATACCCAGCGTTTTTTCTGCCGCCATCACCGAGGAGCGGCTGCGCTCAGGATGATTTTTTGCCAGGCTAACAATGTCATGAAAATAACAGGCAGTCAGAATGACCAGACGATCGACCTGACAGTCTTCGGCCAGCCGCTGCGCGGTTCCCCACACGCGACGAAAGTGCGAAATGTCATGGGCCGAGTCACCCTGCGGATGATGCCCCGCGAGCCAGGCTTCAAATCGTTGCTGCCAGTCAAGTTGTTCCATGCGCGTTCCTCTGAGAAAAGGCCAGCGTTGAGCATAGCAACTTTAATCGTGATGTTCATGCATCCCGGGAACAGGCCGGGTGTACCAGGCAATGGCGCCCAGAATGGCACCCACGAGGCTCAGTACAAGAAACCCAAGCAGAGCGCCAAGCCACTTACCCGTCGTCGATCCAAGATCCCCATCTATTGCCGCTCCGGGAACACTTTCAATTTTGCCAACGACCCACCAGTAGCGCAGCATCGCCCACAGAAAGTAACCACAAAAGGCATAAAAGACCCACAGGGCAAGTTTCCCACCCGGGCTCCGTTTCGCTTTCTGCTCCATTCATTCCTCTCCTTTAACTGACAACGAAACAGCGACACCGGAAAAAGGTGACGCACGTCACATTATACTGTGAAAAAGAGGATGGAACAGTCCCTTCAGCGACTGGGAAACCGTGCTGATGCCCGCGGGTATACAGAGAGAAATAGCAGCCCAGAGCATAATATACCCGCCCTTCTGACTTTAGGTGGCGAACAAAATAATTAAGATGCCAGATGATTATTTTGACATAACAAAATGAATGTTCACCCAGGCACTCTCAATCTAAAACACGCATTACCGGAATTAAATAAACAAGCCAAATCCATTATGCAAAATGAATAAAAAAACCATATTAAATAAAATCTACAACCTCATCTAAAAAAACCAATAACCCAATGTTATGAAAGACAATAAATCATATGAATGCATTGTTTTATAATGATAGATTTAAAATATAAAGATTCAAATGGAAACATTTTGAAATATTCAATATAATTTATTTACATTTTTATTTTAAAAAATACCGAACCTTCCCGATAGTATTAAATAGCTTTCAGCAAGACTTATCTCCATTCATATTAATTATAATACAAAGGGAAAACATAATGAAAAGAAAAGTACTGGCACTTCTGGTTCCGGCCTTATTAATAGCCGGAGCGGCTAACGCAGCAGAAATCTATAATAAGGACGGCAACAAGCTGGACTTCTACGGCAAAATGGTAGGCGAGCATGTTTTCACCAATACCGACCGCGACAACAGTGACAATAACTCCCAGGATACCACCTATGCTCGTTTCGGCGTCAAGGGTGAAACTCAGATTAACAGCAGCCTGACCGGTTACGGTCAGTTTGAGTACAATATCAAAGCGGATAAACCAGAAGGCGAACAGGGTAGCGCAACGCGCCTGGCGTTTGCGGGGTTGAAACTCGCCGACTTCGGCTCATTTGATTATGGCCGTAACTACGGGCTGGTTTATGACGCAGCAGGTTTTACCGACATGCTGGTCGAATGGGGTGGTGATGGTCTGGTGGCTACCGACAACTTTATGACCGGCCGTACCAACGGCGTTGCCACCTATCGTAACAGCGACTTTTTTGGTCTGGTTGATGGTCTGAATTTCGCGCTGCAATACCAGGGTAAAAATAATAACCGCGACCGTTTAAAATCTAACGGTGACGGCTATAGCACGTCGGTCGTTTACAGCGTCGATGGCTTTGGCTTTGCCGCTGCCTACAGCAATTCGGACCGCACTGACGAACAGGCAGCGGACCGCAAAGGCGAAACCGCAGAAGTCTGGAGCTTAGCAGCGAAGTATGACGCCAATAACCTTTACACGGCGGTAATGTATGCCGAATCCCACAATATGACGCCGATAGAAAATGACGTTTTCATCAACAAAACCGCCAACAAAACGCAAAATATTGAGGCCGTGGTTCAGTACCAGTTCGACTTTGGTCTGCGCCCATCCCTCGGCTATGTCTATGCTAAAGGCAAAGATCTTGGGGCTGGCAATGGCAGAAATGCTGAAATTATGAACTATGTTGAACTGGGCACCTGGTACTACTTTAACAAAAACTTCAACGTTTACACGGCTTACAAATTTAACCTGCTTGATGATAAAGACAGTGCCATCACCGGCTCCGCGACTGACGACCAGTTTGCTGTCGGCATAACCTATCAGTTCTGATGCGTTTTTTTCCGCGCTTAAGCTAAGCCCGCCGCGTGCGGGCTTTTTCACGCAGCGCTGCTGCCGTATCGCTCGCCAAAAACCTGCCCGCCCCCCTTCTATCACCTGTTTTGCAAATGGCAAAAGGCTGCTGCCAGCGGGTGTCGTCGAAGTGAGCACTTCCCGTCGTTGAGAAATCAGAGGATGATGATTGATGAGAATGTGACGCCCCGTTATACCAACACTATGCCAAGTGTGATGCGGGTCGTTGAAAGGAATTGACGTAAGTGTTTGAATAGTGGCGGAGAGAGGGGGATTTGAACCCCCGGTAGAGTTGCCCCTACTCTAGTTTTCGAGACTAGTCCGTTCAGCCGCTCCGGCATCTCTCCGCTGAGGTTGCTATAATGCCAGGTTCTTTGGCACTTTAATAGTTCCTGTCTCTTTAATTATGTTCAAGTGACGACTTTGCGAGCAATATGATGTTTAAATGGCCCTGGAAAGTAGATGAAGAGTCCGGCAACGCAGAAATGCCCTGGGAACAAGCGCTTGCCATTCCTGTTTTAGCCAATCTTTCTGCACAAGAACAGCGGGAACTGGTGCAGATGGCTGCACGCTTTTTACAACAAAAACGTCTGGTTGCCCTGCAAGGGCTCGAGCTCACCCCGCTGCAAAACGCCCGCATTGCGATGTTGTTCTGTCTACCCGTCCTTGAGCTTGGCATCGAATGGCTGGATGGCTTCCACGAAGTGCTGATCTACCCTGCCCCGTTTGTCGTTGATGATGAATGGGAAGATGATATTGGTCTGGTCCATAATCAGCGGGTTGTGCAATCCGGGCAGAGCTGGCAGCAAGGGCCAATTATCCTTAACTGGCTGGATATTCAGGACTCTTTCGATGCGTCCGGCTTCAACCTCGTCGTGCATGAAGTGGCGCATAAGCTGGATACCCGCAATGGCGATCGTGCCAGCGGCGTACCGCTGATTCCGTTACGTGAAGTTGCCGGCTGGGAGCACGACCTCCACGCGGCGATGAATAACATTCAGGATGAAATCGATCTGGTTGGGGAGAGCGCCGCCAGTATTGACGCCTACGCAGCGACCGACCCGGCAGAGTGTTTTGCCGTCTTATCGGAATATTTCTTTAGCGCCCCCGAGCTTTTTGCCCCGCGCTTCCCGGCACTTTGGCAACGGTTCTGCCATTTCTATCGCCAGGACCCCTTACAAAGATTACGTGAAAATGGTCTACTGGATGACGACGATAAGCACACAGTGCACTAAAACAACGAGTTGACGTAAATTTAGCCAGTTGAATCAGTGAGTTAATTTTAGTGTTGACACAAAAATGTAAGGCCAGTAGTATTCGCCTCGTTCACACGATTCCTCTGTAGTTCAGTCGGTAGAACGGCGGACTGTTAATCCGTATGTCACTGGTTCGAGTCCAGTCAGAGGAGCCATATTTAAGAAGCCCGCTTAGGAAACTAAGCGGGCTTTTTGCTTTGCCACATCCTGTCTCGCAACGTCGGTCACAGCGCTGGTTTCACATCATGGATCAACCAGTCGTGGAGGATTTTCACTTCAGGTCGCATCTGCGAATGTTCAGACATCACCAGATAATAGGACCAGGTAAGCGGCCAGCTAAAATCGCTAAACAGTACGCGCAACTGCTGGTTATCGATCGCCTGCTGAACCAATGCCCGGCGGACCATTGCCACCCCTCGCCCACTCAGGGCGGACAGAATGACGGCGGAGGTCGAGTTAATATGCAGACCGCTCATCCGGGCTGGCGGGGCGCTGATTTTTGCCAGCACGGCGTCCCAGGAGGGGAAATGAGCGCCAGGATGCGGCGTATCATCATGGATCAGCTTTTGCTCTGACAACCACGCCGGCGTGCAGCCAGTGATATCGGGCAACAGCAGCGGGCTGCAGACCATCACCACGTCTTCATCCATAAGCCACGTTTTGCTTAATCCGCTCCAGTCACCAGGGCCGCAGCGAATACCCATATCGGCTTCACCGTGTACCACGTCCATGAGTTTCTCGGTGACATCGAGCCGGATATCAATATTCTCATGCTGTTCCGAAAAGCGATTCAGGCGTTCCATGAGCCAGTTCATCATCAGCACCTGGGAGGCGGTAAGCACAATGACTGAGCGAGATTTTCTTCCTCTTAGTTTATTCAGGCCGCGTTCCAGGCTGTCCAGACCTTCGCTGATATCCTTTAAAGCCGCCTGCGCTTCACCGACTAACGCCAGCCTCTCCTTGCCGCTACGCACCCGATGTAGCAGCGGATACCCCACCCACTCCTCCAGCGATCTGACGAGCTGCCCGACCGCGGCAGGTGTGACGCCCAGCTCTTCTGCCGCTCCCGTAAAACTGCCGTGTCGTGCCGTGGCTTCAAAGGCATGTAGCCATTTAAGCCGGTTGAGCGATCGCATGATGGTTATCCATAAAGGGGTTTCGTCTATTCTGGCACAGAACCTTTACCCCGAAATAGAATTTCTATCTCGTCATTAAATATCTTCTGATTCGCCAACCCTGGTCGTCAGTGTGAATATGCCGCCACAGAAAGACGAGCCAACGGCCGCTTTCACATCACAGGCAAACCAGTACAGAGGTTATGATGACAACATCATTTGCAGGTAAAAAATTGTTAGTAGTCGGCGGTACCAGCGGCATAGGCTTTGAAACGGCAAAACACGTTTTGAAAAACGGCGGCAGCGCCGTATTAGTGGGAAACCGTCAGGATAAAGCAGAAGAAGCCTGCCGGGTTTTATCTGCATACGGCCAGGTTGCCATCATTGTTGCCGATCTGATGACCGCGGAAGGCATGCAGCATGTCACCAATATCATCAATGCTGAGCACCGGGATATCAGCCTGCTGGTGAATGCGGCAGGCGTCTTCTTCCCGAAACCTTTTACCGAACACGATGCAGCTGACTATGATATGTATATGAATATTAACCGTTCAACCTTCTTTATCACCCGTGACGTAGTACGCAATATGGTGGCGGCAGGGATCAAGGGCGCCATCGTTAATATCGGCTCAATGTGGGCGCATCAGGCTATCGGTGCCACGCCATCCTCTGCTTACTCGATGGCAAAAGCCGGTCTGCATGCGCTGACCAAAAATCTGGCTATCGAGCTGGGTGCGAGCGGCATTCGCGTCAATGCCGTCGCTCCTGCAGTTGTTCACACGCCGATTTACGAAGGTTTTATCCCGAAAGAGGAAGTTAACGCGGTTATGAACAGCTTTGACAGTTTCCATCCGATCGGTCGCGTAGGTTCTCCGGCCGATATTGCCGAAACCGTGGCGTTCCTGCTGTCCGACAATACCGGCTGGGTTACGGGCGCCATCTGGGATATTGACGGTGGCGTTATGGCCGGTCATCACGCCTGATTGACTGATAAGGGGGCTATAGCTCCCTTTTCTGTATTATCGACAATGACAATCCGGCACAATGGTTGAATGATTATCCCCAGCAGGTTGAGAGACGTCGTCCGAGCCTGGCCCCGGAGACACGGTTATGTTATTAAAAATCCTGCTGACAATGACCGCATTTGCAGCCAATTCGGTACTCTGCAGGGTGGCAATAACAGGCGGTTATATCGATGAGATCTCATTTGGCAGTATACGTTTGATGAGCGGCGCGCTGGCCCTGTACCTGCTTATTCTCCTTCGCCGCGGAAGCTATAAAATCGAATACAGCCCGCTCAACGCGCTGTTATTGTCTGGTTACGTGTTTGCCTTTTCTATCGCCTATGTGTCGTTAAACGCGGCGACGGGCGCCCTGCTCTTGTTTGGCACGGTCCAGCTGGTCATGACCGGTTGGGGGATGTTGCATGGCGAGAAAATCACCCGCTGGAAAGTTATTGGTATCCTCGCCGCACTGACAGGGATAGGCATTTTGCTCCTGCCAGGCGCCGCGCCCCCGCCTGCGTTTGCTGCTGGCATGATGATGTTGTCCGGCGTCGCCTGGGCGGCATACTGTATTACCGGAAGAACGGCAGCCAGTGCTGCCTCGGCCACCGCAGGGAATTTCATTCTCTCCGTTCCCATTGCGCTGCTGGCCATCGCAGTGCATTTCAACGCGCTACAGCTTGATACGACGGGGCTACTGTTGGGGATAATCGCAGGTGCTATCACTTCTGCGGGGGCCTATCTGCTGTGGTATACCTTACTGCCAAAGCTCTCGTCATCCACCGCCAGCACTGTTCAGTTAAGCGTGCCCTGTCTGGCTGCACTGGGTGGCGCCCTGTTTATGAATGAGGCGCTGGACCTTCAGCTGGTCATTTCAACGTTAATTATTTTATCGGGGATTGGGTTGGTCATCTGGTCCGACAAAATATAAAAGGCCGCGTCATGCTTCTGTTTCCAGCATGACGCTGTGCAGGTCAACGTCAATACCGGTCGTCAGCTGCCGAAATGGTTTACTGACCCGGCCTCGCTGATCTTGACCGGCATGCCAGAGCGCCGTTCAAGCGCGTGCTCCACCTGATTGACATTGACGCTTTCACCCTTCACAAACGCCTGTATCCCAGCGGTCATGGGCAACGGCACTTTTCTGTCAGATTCGTATTCCGCGCGGTTGCGCGACAGCGGTTCATGAACTTCAACCCAGCGGCTACCGTCGGGTTCCTCGGTAAACTTCACCGGCTGGTCGATAATTTGCACGCGGGTGCCGACCGGCACATTATCAAACAGATACTTAATGTCATCGTTACGCAAGCGAATGCATCCCTGGCTGACGCGCAGCCCGATACCAAAATTGGCATTCGTGCCATGAATAGCGTATAGCCTGCCGATATAAATCGCGTACAGCCCCATCGGGTTATCTGGTCCGGCCGGAACGAACGCCGGCAGGCTTTCGCCTCTGCTGGCATATTCACGTCGGGTATTCGCGGTTGGGGTCCAGGTTGGCGCTTCCTGTTTACGTTCTACGGTAGTCACCCAGTTACGTGGCGTTTCTCGCCCCGCCTGGCCGATACCAATTGGCAAAACTTCAACAGTATTTCCTTGCGGAGGATAGTAATAAAGGCGCATTTCCGCGACGTTGACCACGATACCGTCGCGTACCGTGGCAGGTAAAATCAGCTGCTGCGGGATAACCAGGGTCGTGCCTGACCTGGGCAGGAAGACATCTACGCCGGGGTTAGCTTCCAGCATATTACTCAACCCTTGCCCGTATTTCGCCGCAAAGGCTTCTAATGGCTGAGTATTATTCTGCGGTACGGTAATCAGCTGCGGGCTACCTACCAGACGGCTTCCTTCCGGCGGCAACGGGTAGCTTACGGCCAGCGCAGTCTGGCTTGAGAGAATAACTAAAAGAGAGCAAAGTAATTTCACACGCCGCACCATTTCCCTTCCTCAGTCGCGACAATCGTGAATGAATTATAGCGTTTTTCTTACCTCATCGTGGCGGCGAACCGATCTTCCTTCATCCACCGCCGCGATAATGCTTTAAATCTGATAATCAATGGCCGCTTCTTCCGGTTCCATGGCCTGGCGTTTAATTTCATCCAGCGACAGCCCGGCGTTGCACAGTTCGATAAAGCGCCAGACATAATTACGTTGCAGCTGCCCGCGTTTTAACCCTAGCCAGACAGTATTGGCATCGAACAGATGCCGCGTTTCCAGGCGGGTAAAGGTATCCGACTCCCGGGTATCACCCGATTGTTCAGCGACCAGTCCCACACCAAGTCCCAACTCAACATAGGTTTTGATCACATCAGAGTCCTGCGCGCTAAGGACGATATCCGGCATCAACCCCTTACGGTTAAAGGCTTCATCAATACGTGATCGCCCGGTAATCCCCTGACGGTAGGTAATCAGCGGCCAGCGGGCAATAGCCTCAAGGGTTAAAGGAGAGATTTGCACCAGCGGGTGCTCTTTCGGCACCAGCAGGCTGTGATGCCAGCGGAACCAGGGAAAGGCCACCAGCGTCGGATCGTTACTCAGGCGCTCACTGGCAATACCAATATCGGCACCACCATTATGCAACAACGCTTCAATCTCCTGAGGCGTCCCCTGAATCAACTCCAGGCGGACATCGGAAAAGAGTTCGCGGAATGCTTTAATCACCGGCGGCAGGCTGTAGCGGGCCTGGGTGTGGGTCGTCGCAATCGTGAGCACACCGGATGCGTCGTTGGTAAATAAGTCAGCAAGGCGGCGGACATTGCTGGCTTCATTGAGAATACGTTCCGCAATCGATAATAGCGCTTTTCCCGGCTCGGTCATCCCCAGCAGACGCTTACCGCGTCGGATAAAGATCTCAATCCCCAGCTCTTCTTCCAGCTCACGAATATGACGGCTGACGCCTGATTGCGATGTATAGAGCATATTTGCGACTTCCGTCAGGTTGTAATCCTGACGGGCCGCCTCACGAATAATTTTTAGTTGCTGGAAATTCACCCTTTCCTCCGGGCTAACAGACATAACATATGCTCTATTGTTAAAGTCTGTTGTCCTTACTAACAAATAATAAAAACCAGCAACTTATTCCTTTCGGGAATATAGATTAACTTACCAGCAACAATTCACGGTTTTCCAGCGAAGGGCGGCTCACCAGCGAGAGTAAAATCTCCTTCACCGCCTGCGCCTGCGGCGACAGGCTGCCTTTCGCCGACATATTCAGCGATAACGACAGACTCATTGATGGCGTGCTGATCCGCGCCATCCAGCCATTTGCCGCGCTGCACAGCGACCGTGCGGCGGACTCAGGCAGTACGGTGACGCCCATTCCGCTGGCAATGGCCGCGGTGAGCGTGGTAATTGATTCAATCTCGCCGATGATCTTCGCCGACAATCGGCGCAGCGTAAAGGCTTCCGTCACTCGTGCCCGGACCGCGCTGTAATCGCGCGGCAGAAACAGATTCATCTCCGCCACCGCGGTCAGATCAACGCTCTGCCCCGGGCAATCGCGGGTTCCCACCAGATAGAGATCTTCTTTCAGCAAAGGCTGGCTGATGATGCCGGCAACCGGCGAGCGCTCGTAAAGCACGGCCATATCCAGCTGACCGCTAAGTAATTTGTCATTGAGGATTGTTCCACTGCTTTCCTGCAGATAGACCATCACTTCTGGCAGCTCGTTGCGTACCGTCTGCAACAGCGGCATCGTGATAGCCGACGCGGCGGTTCCCGGAGCCAGGCCAATCGATACCTGCCCGCTAAGCGTATGGCCAACGTTATTCACCGCCAGCTGCGCCTGTTCACACTGCCGCAGAATAGTACGCGCATGGGTATAAAGTATCTTCCCGGCTTCGGTCGGCGTAACGCCGCGCTT
Source organism: Klebsiella sp. I138 (assembly GCF_051131765.1). Classification (NCBI taxonomy): domain Bacteria; kingdom Pseudomonadati; phylum Pseudomonadota; class Gammaproteobacteria; order Enterobacterales; family Enterobacteriaceae; genus Klebsiella; species Klebsiella sp. I138. Next base: position 624,649 of record NZ_CP180447.1, on the reverse strand, counting down.
TGTCCGAATCAGCAGCTGCTGGTCCAGTTCGCCTTCCAGGGTCGCCACCTGCTGACTCAGCGCCGGTTGTGCGATGTGCAAGACTTCAGCTGCCTGGGTCAGACTGCCGATATCGACGATTTTTACAAAATACTTCAGTCGTCTTAAGTTCATTTTGCCTCCTGTAAGGAAAGCCAGTACCAACGCTGGCTATTGAGATACAGAAGGTTTTGCAATTTGCTTGCCAGTTTGTTCGCATCGGCGCAAAGGCCGCTACAGGCCGCGTGATAAGCGATTCTGATAGCAACGGATTATTTATTTGCCCGGTAAGCGGATTACGCTATGCCCCATTAGAGGTATTTTTGCACCACAACGGTGCGCACTGATGGAAATGACGGCAAAAGGGTGTTCATTGCTGAAATTGTCAGCGATCGAACGTCTTCCGGCGATTCTGCCTTTGACAAGGTCATGCGTCGCCGTTAATATGCGCCCCGTTCACACGATTCCTCTGTAGTTCAGTCGGTAGAACGGCGGACTGTTAATCCGTATGTCACTGGTTCGAGTCCAGTCAGAGGAGCCAAATTCTAGTTTTCGTGCAGCTTCATTAATGCCTGTCTGGTTTTGATACAACAGCTTAGCGTGAAAACTTCTTCCGATGCATTTTGATTTTATCCTCCGCATCGGGAAAAATTGGTGGTCAAATCTGGGGTCCGGTTCGTTCTGTTATGGAGTGACCCCATATGTCTCTTACCGACACCAAAATCCGCAGTCTCAAACCATCTGATAAACCCTTTAAAGTTTCCGATTCACACGGCTTGTATCTCCTTGTCAAACCTGGCGGTTCACGTCACTGGTATCTCAAATACCGTATTAAGGGCAAAGAATCCCGCATTGCACTCGGTGCCTACCCGGTTATCTCCCTCTCAGACGCCCGTAGTCAACGTGAAGGTATTCGCAAAATGCTGGTACTGAACATCAATCCAGCAGAGCAGCGAGCAGCCGAACGCAGTTCTCAGATACCAAAGAAAGTGTTTAAAAACGTTGCACTTGCATGGCACAAGAGCAATAAAAAATGGTCACAAAATACAGCCGACCGTCTGCTGGCTAGCATGAGTAATCATATCTTCCCGGTCATTGGCACCATGTCAGTTTCAGAACTGAAACCCCGCCACTTCATCACTCTATTAAAAGGAATTGAGGAAAAGGGTCTACTGGAAGTTGCATCCCGTACACGCCAGCACCTCCGGAATATCATGCGCTACGCCGTGCATCATGGATTAATCGATTTTAATCCGGCAGCGAACCTTGACGGCGTGACGGCTCCACCAGTAAAACGTCACTACCCCGCTCTACCACTGGAGCGTCTTCCTGAACTGCTTGAGAGCATTGAGAGTTTTCAGCAGTGCCGTGAACTCACCCGCCTTGCCATCCTGCTAACACTGCATCTGTTCATTCGCTCGAGTGAATTGCGTTTTGCCCGCTGGCATGAAATTGATTTCGGAAACAAGGTCTGGACAATACCCGCCACGCGTGAAGCTATTGAAGGAGTGCGTTACTCTGGTCGCGGTGCCAAAATGCGCAGGCCTCATATCGTACCCCTCTCACAACAGTCGATCGCGCTCCTGAAAAAGATTCAGGATATCTCAGGAGATAATGCACTCGTGTTCCCCGGGGACCATAATGCGTATAAACCCATGTGTGAAAATACGGTGAACAAGGCGCTACGCCTGATGGGCTGGGACACAAAAACAGAAATCTGTGGTCACGGTTTCAGGACAATGGCATGCAGTGCCCTTATGGAATCCAGTATATGGTCACAGGATGCTGTTGAACGGCAAATGAGCCACCAGGAATGTAACTCCGTGCGCCAGGCATATATTCACAGAGCAGAGCATCTGGAAGCCAGAAAGGCAATGATGCAGTGGTGGTCTGATTATCTGGATACTTGCCGCAAAACCTATATACCGCCCTATATTCTGGGCAGAGAAAAAGCGGCGTTTCAACCTTCCTAATGAATCAATCGTCCTGACAAATCAAAGCCGCATCAATGCAGATTGATGCGGCTTTTTTACTATCCCCAACTACATGGAAAACCGTTTGGGTAATACAGCACAATAAATCCACATCTCCGAAAAAAAATGCTTAATAATTTAATTGAAAATACCCCCCCTGTCGAAACTGACAGTTTTATTTTATATTCAAAAGCTTTTAATAGACTCTCCACCTTTAAAAAATCTCTTAAATAAACTTAAACATTGGTTATGGAGTTTCTATGCGCGTAAAATATATAAGACTTAGACCGTTTATTGTTGCTCCGATTATTACTGCAGCGATAGTCGCACCTGCCTATGCACAGGCGAGTAGCGGGGATCATGCGGCTCCAGCATATACCGCTACACAGACCAAGGGGGAGATGGTTTATCAAAATGATGATACAGCTATTTCAGTTATGGGGTCCTTACGTCTTATGGCAAAGGACGATTCGGCACACAGTGTAGAACATAATATACAAAACAACGACTCACGTCTCGGTATCGCACTACGACACAATATTAATGACAAAGGCTATTACGCGGCAGGTTATTATGAAACTGGGATACACGGTCTGGATTCCGCAACTAATAACCAGGGTAATGATGTTTACACTCGTCAGGCGTATGCGGGGATAGGGAATGATGAATATGGCGTGGTGACTTTCGGTAAGCAATATGCCCCTACCGACTGGGGGCTGGGAATTGATACCACCTATGCCTACGGTGGCAAAGCCAAACATGATACTGCTGGTATGTCGACCGATATTATTAACTCAGCTGTTATTTATTATTACAACACCAAGGCCTTCACGGTGGGTGTAATGGGCCAGGGGAATGACGATGTCGATAAAATTGGTTTTGGCAGCGGTTATGGCAACGGACCGGATATGCATGATGCGTACCACGATGGTTCCGCGACTGTTCACGGCGGTGCGGCGTTGGCAGCACAATATCGCTTCGATAATGGCTTCTCACTTTCCGGTACGGCAGCTTATAACAACTATTCGGTCAATCAGGGCACCGTAACCAAGGATGTACCCATAGGTCCGCACGGTGGTACGGTTCCAGTCACAACGGTGACCGGCCCTTCTTATGACGGTAATACCTATTCGATAGGGATGAACGCTAAGTACACAACCAGCGTTGATGGTTTCACCTGGTATAACGGCGCGCAAGCGACTTACTATATCAACAAAGTCGATGACGTTCAGGCAGCAGCCAGCGGCGCCAGTAAACAGACTAACGACCAGGAAACGATTCTGGGTCTGGAATATGCTTCACAGTTCAAAATTACCCCTGAGTGGAGCGTCTATGCCAACTTTGACTGGACCGAAGGCGGTGATGCGATGGACGGTCAACACTTCCAGTCCACCACGCTGGGTACCGATTACTGGCTGGGGAAAAACGTAGTGACTTATATTGAATACGGTTACGAGAAAGCCAGCGGTAACACTGATGCGTCGTATAATGTATCCGATCACCTAGCGGCGGTTGGCCTACGTATTTTCATCTAATGTGATTCGCCCCAGTTTTTGCCAGTCGAGTTCACAAAAAGTAACAATGCTTAATGGACTATTATGTATTCCGCTGGAATTGTCACGACATGTAGTAATAAATCGGTCAGGTTAGGATAGTGTGCAAAAATCCAACCTCTAGTGTTAAACATGCTTTATAACTTCATTGATAAAGCCCTCCCTGTCAGAACTGACAGTTTCATCTCATCTTAAAAAGTGTTTAATAGTTTGATGTTTTTGAAGGTTCTGTGAAAGAAATGGAAAATATTGAGTTATATACACATAAGAAGAATAAAAGCGAGATGTTCCTACAAAACACCTCACGTATTTCCAATAACCATTTCCAGGCTGATTTTAAGTTAGTCCCTGAGCATCACTTTTACTCTGACTTTCTCGCCTGCGCAAATGGGATAAACCCTTTATTTTTACTAGAATGTGCAAGACAGGTTGAAACATACTTGTCGCATACTGAGTTTGGTATCAAGTTGGGTCATAAATTCTTACTCAACAATTGGTCCCTAACATATTACCCATCTAAAGCCGTAGTTACTGGAGACCTCACAGCAGATATTCATACCAAGCACCCGATCACAAATAAAACAATAAAAAATGAGTTTAATTTTGTTTTTAAATTACAAGACACAGTCATAGCCACCGTAATAATAGGCGTAAGATATATAACAAGTCATTGTTATAAACTCATTCGCAAAACACCAGTTAAAACCACTATTTCATCAATCGCAATACCTCTCTCGCCTAAATGTGTTTGTTACACAAAACTTGATAATGTCATTCTGGCAGATTTAAATGATAGCGGACCGTATGTCAATGCAACAATCAAGATTGATGAAAATAACAAATCGCTAAATGATCATGAGCAGGATCATATTACAGGCTTGAACATAACTGAGTCAGCAAAACAAATATGTTATTGTTACCTATTGATATACATGCATGAAGAAACCGAAAAATTTATTCTAATGAGTATGGAGGCACATTTCATGTGCTATGTGGAAAAGCACATTCCTGCATTCGTTTTAATCAAAAAGGTTACATTCAAAAATAATACCTATTCCTTTGATATTGATATAACGCAGAATAAGAAAACACTGGCAACCGTTAACTTAGTACTGAGAGGTGAATATGAATAGATTGAGAACTTTACTGACAGATGTCTTTGGTGTTTCTGAAAAGGACCTTCAGGATGACAGAACTTTAGATGATATGGGGCTAGATTCTATAAGTATTGTGGAGTTCCAGATTGAAATTGAAAGAGCTTTTAATATTGATAGTGGCCAATTAGCTCTGGTCAATAAAGATACGTTGCAGAGTATTATGGAAAGGGTCAGAGGATTACAGCATGCAAAATTAAAAGGCGCATGATTATGAAAAATAAAGTCGTGGTTACAGGGATGGGAATTATCTCCTCCGCTGGGCACTCCCCAGAGGCGTGCTACTCGACCCTGCTTCAGGGAATGGGAATGGCAAAACCTGATCCCCGCCTGAAAAATCTTGAAGTCTCATGGTCATGCCCCATTCAGGATTTCATACCCGATCGGCATATGAGTAAATCGTTGATCTGGCGGAGCGACCCCTTTATTCAGTTTGCATTATATGCTGCGCGTAGCGCTGTCGAGGATGCGGGTTTAGGCAAAGCTCACAGAGGGCCGAAAACAGGTATCGTACTCGGTAATTCACTTGCAGGTATAACCTATCTAGAAGAACTGAACAAAAGAGCAATACAGGAAGACGTCGGAACTATTGGATCTCGTTATCTCTTGTCTACAATGGGAAGTATGGCGATCGGTAATATAGCAATTGAACTCGGTATTAATGGTCCAACATACCTGATTGGTACAGCATGCTCATCCGGTGCCGATGCAATTGGAACAGCCAAAAGCCTTATTGAAAGCGGACAATGCGACAATGTACTTGCCGGAGGCAGCGAGGCGCCGATCACACCATTGGTTGTGTCCTCTTTCACAAAAATAGGCGCACTTTCGAAAAATAGTAACTTGTCGCTAGCGTCACGTCCGTTTGATAAAGAAAGGGATGGTTTTGTTATCTCTGAAGGGGCAGCGGTCATGGTATTAGAAAATGAGAAAAATGCGATAGATCGCGGAGCCAGGATCTATGCAACGTTATCCGGATATGGTTCAGCAAATGATGCACATCATATTACATCGCCCTCACCTGATGGTTTCGGGTTATCTCAATCAATTTACAAGGCTCTAGAGGATGCTTTATTAACTCCGGGCGATATTCAATGCATTAATGCACATGGCTCGTCAACACCATTGAATGACTCCCTTGAGGGATGTGTTTTCTCCAATATATTCGGAGACTATCCTTGGGTGACATCAACTAAAGGCGTTACCGGGCATAGTCTCGCCGCAACAGGGGCTATGGAAGCCGTCTTTTCTGTACTCACAATGCTAAATGATGAAATTCCGCCTGTTGCCGGGTTACAGAATGTTGATGAAGCAATAAAAGTAAATATCGCAGCAGATATAATCCGGGGAGCAGGTATTAAACACATACTCAGCACATCTATTGGATTTGGCGGGCAAAATTCTGCGCTTATTTTTTCCCAATACAGCAGAGGGGAAATGATATGAACCTCAAAAAAATAAAATTATTTGCGATAGATAGTGATGGTGTTGTTCTGAATGACACCTACAGCCCGGCAATTAAAATTTTTGTTGAATCATTTGGTGTGAATTACTCATCACTGATCGAACGTAGCGTCTGGGGCTCACCGCAAGTAACTGCCGGCCATAACCTCGCACTAGCCTGTAAACTTCCCTATTCAGGTGAAAAAGTCATTAAGGATTTTTTTAAAACAAGGGAGGATTACTTGAAAGAACATCCAGTTGAAGTCATCCCGGGTATCGAATCGACATTGGCATTGCTGAACAATACAGGCTCACGCATTACATGTTATGGGGGAAGAAATAAGGAATATAGCTTCGACACGTATTTAAAACCCTATGAGAATTACTTTGATAAAAAGATTCCATATATTGACATTAATGCTTTCCGTCCCGGGATGTATGAAATTATAAAAGAAATATTTTCTTTGGATTTTGATGAGGTTGTTTTCATTGATGATATTAATAGGGTAGCTGAAGTATGTAAGTCCCTGGGAGCAGGTTTTATTGGTGTTCCCGCATCTATGCCACATAACTACCAACGTGATGAAATGGTCGCTACCGGTGTGAAGTATATGGTGAATAAATTTACCGATATTAATGAAGAACTCATACATGAGGCCGACATTCATCTTTTCTCCGCAGATTATTGGAAATGACATAAGGTGCAGCATGGAAAAGCGAAGTGGCTTAATGATAAATTATATTATACCTATAATATGTGGTTTTACCGCAGCCAATATGTATTACATTCAACCACTGGCCCCTATAATTAGCAGTGAGCTTATGATTCCTTATGTGAACGCATCCATGCTGTATTCATTTTCTCTTATCGGAAATGCTTTTTCATTATTCTTTATAATTCCGCTGGGTGATTTCTATAACAAAAAAATGTTAATCATACTCCTGTACATAATTTCGACGATTGCTTTAATGATCTTTTTCATAACAAAAAGCTATTATGTTTTATCTACCACTGCATTTTTAATTGGAATAGGTACGTCCGCGATCCCTTTAATTACGGCAGGGTTGAGCAAACAAAAAGACGGGACACGATTTATAGGTCGAATAATGGCAGGTGTATTAACAGGAATTCTTTTCTCCCGTTTCCTGTCAAGTTTATTGAGTGAAATATGGGGTTGGAAGTCGATATATGCTATAGCGGCAATACTGATGTTTCTTTCAAGTTTACTGCTTTTTATTAATTATCCAGAACCTCAAAATAGAATCTCTCAAGTTAAAGAATCTTATAGTCATATTTTACAACTAAATATCAGCAGCATATCACAGAATATGGTTATTATGCATTATTGCCTGAGTGCGTTTATCATTATGTTCTTATTTTCTGCATTCTGGAGCAATGTATCAATGTACTTAGAAACCGGTTTTCATCTCAGTCAATCCCAAATTGGCTTTTTTTCCCTTACAGGAGCTGCAGGTGCCTCATCTGCCTTATTCTCTTCCATAATTCTGAAAAGCATAAACTATAAAGACAATGCACTATATTATTTAATTGTGTTAGCCTTGGTGATAATGGGATTCTTTAGAGATTCATTAGTAACCGCTGTAATAGGTGCATTATTAATTGATGCACTTATTCAGTTAATACATATAAATAACCAACGAGGGCTATTCCTTTCCTGTAAGGGAAACGAAGCTCGGGCCGCAAGTTGCTATATGACGAGTTTTGTTACAGGCGGCGCAGTTGGCGGATTTATATCTTCTTATCTGTATACCCTATACGGATGGAATGTAGTTTTGATTAGCTGCGCAATCATTACTTTAATTCCGACTTTCATAAAACCGCGAGAAAATGTTAATGAACAATACTGAAGATGCGCTTAGTAATAGAGAACTTCTGAATCATTATTTATCTTTGATGACGGGAGATGAAAAACATGCACCTTCTTCTATCTCCACGCTTGATGTCATTCAAGTGTTGTATGACAAAGTGCTTAATTGTTCTCCCAATAAGACACAAGATGAGTATAGGGATCGCTTCTTTTTATCTAAAGGCCATGGACCGATGGCCTTTTATGCCGTAATGGTATTAAAAGGTTTTATTTCTCAGGAACTGCTGAAAACCTACGGTGAATATAACAGCAAACTTGGGTATCACCCAGACAGGACCAAACTAGACTGTGTAGAAATTTCCAGCGGTTCCTTAGGGCACGGCCTACCTCTGGCTATTGGCTCAGCTTTGGCACTGCGGGCCAGAGGAATTATAGGCCCAAAACATTGGGTTCTTATGGGGGATGCGGAACTCGATGAAGGTTCAAATTTCGAGGCGATTCCTTTTGCAGGCAGACATGGGCTATCAGAGCTGAATGTCGTCGTCATAGACAATGACTCATCCACTCTGGGTTGGCCGGGAGGAATCTCACGTCGTTTTTCCATTGAGGGCTGGAAGGTCACCTGTGTTAATGGCAGAGATCATGAGGAACTGTACCGGGCGTTTGTAAGAGAACATCCCCATAAACCTCACGCTATCATTGCTACTGTAGATACAAAATCAGGTAAACCTCGTAGACAATTCAGGGGCATAAGATGAAAACAGTTTTAACCTGGGATCAACGATTTGCAGAAATAAACGCAATGCGACAGCGTTTTGCTGTCGTCATGTCAGACTTGATCAGAGAAAACGACAATATTGCGTTGGTACTTGCTGATATTACCGCAGAGAGATTCACAGATGTTTTAAGCAATTTTCCTGATAGGGTTATCAATGTCGGGATTAGGGAACAACTGATGATTGATATTGCAGGAGGTCTGGCAATGTCAGGCATGCGCCCATTTGTACATACCTTTGCTAGTTTCCTGATAGAACGTCCCTTCGAGCAAATTAAAATTGCACTGAATCATCAGAATATCGGCGCGGTATTGGTCAGCGCCGGAGCCTCTTATGATTTGTCAGTTGATGGGCGTACGCACCAGTCACCGGCAGATGTGTCTCTGCTGAGTACACTTGCAGACTGGAAAATCATCATTCCAGGTAATGCCGAGGAAGCTGAATTCGCACTTCGTATGGCTGCAAAAGATATTGGTCTGTATTACATCCGGCTATCAACTGAAACAAACCAGCGTACATACTGGTCTGGTGAGAATAGTTTTATAGTGCTGAGAACAGGACATATAGGCACCGTAATCGCAGTGGGTCCAGTTGCTGAAAATGTCCTAGCTGCTACAGAGAATCTCGACTTAACAGTATTGTATGCGCCTATGATCACACCTTTCGACAGTGCAACTTTGCAGAATACTCTTTCAGTTCCTGATGTCGCAATCGTAGAACCGTACTTGGAAGGAACGACAACTCATGCTATAGCTGAGGTGTTGTCCGATATACCTCACAGAATCTTGTCCATTGGTGTAAAGCTAAAGGAGCTCAGACAATTTGGGACACCAGAAGAACACATGCGGGCGCATGGACTTGATACCGATGGCTTGAGATTACGTCTTTCAGAATTTTATCGTTACTGATAGATTATCTGACAAGGGACACCTTGTCAGATCAAACCTTCGGAAGTCGCTTTAAAGATCGCATAACGAACTGATGTCACATTCAATTTATCGAGAATATTATTGATATGAAACCTGACGGTCCTTTCACTCACACCAAGAATAAATGCTATTTCAATATAAGTTTTCCCAAACTTCAGCAAATTCATAACTTCCATTTCTCGTACAGTGAACACATGTTTTGGTGTTTGTTTATAATGGGCTTCAAAAAGACTCATAACATCATACAATATTTTATGTTTCTTTCTAGAGTAACACCTTATGAAATCCTCATCATCCTCATCATAGTACATCGTAAAAATCACCACATCGTGATTTATTTTTATAACAAAAGTCACCCCGCTGCGGATATTGTACTTATTGGATAAAGCCTTGATATCTTCATTGTTGCTGTTTACAGAAGACCATTTGAAAGGGGTTATTTTATTTCTAGCTTTCAATACAATATTACTTCGAAGATGCAGCTCTCTTTTTAGAAAATCCCGCTCCCAACAATTAGGCATGTTAGATATAATGAAAACCTCATCAAGAGAATTAATGGTAATAATTGAGTACCTTTTTATGCATATCTGACTAAGATATTCCTCAACGTATTTTTTAATCATAATTACACCTTGAGTAGTATTTTTTACAACATGAAGCTGCTATTTCATGCATCGATCAAAGCTATTTTATCGTATATATACAGTTGGATAATTGATCAATCGCAAATAATATTTCTATCAGAATTTATATCTAACTCGTACGTTTTCGCAATAAAAAATGCCTCGCCCCTATTTTCTCTTCGACATTGGCTCCCTTTCACAATGCAACAATAAATGATTCTTTCTGCACTCCATTATGTTCAAAATAACATCGCTTAATTGGTACGTGGAAATAATCGGCGAGGAGAGACTCTTGTAAGACACTCTGTGTAGTTCCAAAACAGTAACTATCTTTGCCCATTAGCAGACATTTATCTGCAATGTTATTAGCATGATTGATGAAGTGCGTATTCAGGATAATAGTAACATTTTTCTCCCGTGACAACGTGTGCAACCAATTGATAATGAGAGACTGATTATTAAAATCAAGATTTGATTCAGGTTCATCAAGCACAAGGATGTCCGGCTCTGAGACCAGCGCCTTCGCGATATAACACATCTGTAGCTCACCACCACTGATCTGGTTAACGTCTTTGGTTGCAAGATATGAAGCACCAAGCCCCGACAATATTTGCCCCGCTTTTTCGATATCCCTCGCCCCAGGAGATGCCAGCATTCCGCCCCGTAATGGGCACCCAAAGGAGATGAAATCGAGTACGTTGTAAGAAAAGTGAACACGTTTGGCCTGTGGGACATAAGCCATACGAGCTTTCCGGTTTTCAACTCGTCTTATATGACATGAGCCACTAACCGGTTGATACAGACCGGTAACCGTTTTAAGCAATGTTGTTTTACCAACACCATTCGGTCCTAGTACGCACAGTACTTCACCTTCATCAATGGAGAAGCTGATATTGTTAAAGGCAGTTTTACTCTTTTTGAACGCGAACGTCAGATTATTCACTTCGATCATATCGGTTACTCGCGATGAACAGTACAGCAAATAAAGGCGCACCAACCAGAGCAGTAAGTATTCCAATGGGGATCTCTGCGTAAGTCAGGGTCCTGGCAATGTTGTCGATGACCAATAAAAACAACGCACCACATACGGCCGAAGCCGGGATCAGTTTGCTATGGTTGTACCCGACCAGCGTTCTAACCAGATGCGGGATAACCAGACCAACCCAGCCCACCACGCCAGCGATGGTGACTGATGCTGCCACCAATATTGAGGCTGTGATTAGCAAAACTGCATTCAACAATTGTGGATTCATTCCAGCAATTTTGGCCTCATCATTGCCCAGAGACAACACATTGATTTTCCATCGAAGTTTGTAGATAACCAGATAACAAATGATGTATAGCGGGATGAGTCCGTAAACCTGCTCTTTGACCAAAGAAGCGAAACTCCCCATAAGCCAGAAGACGATAGCCGGGAGTTCGTCCTGTGGATCGGCAACATATTTAATGATTGATACAAAAGACATAAACACCGAAGCCACTATGATGCCCGACAGGATAGTCGTGAGCTCCCCATTGTTTTTCTTGAAATGGCAAAGTCCCATCACGCACAAAAGGCTGACAATGCCAAAGAAGAAAGAGGAAAAAGCGCTGAGTTGTAGTGGGAAACCTAGCAGTATCCCAAGTGCTGCGCCGAACGCTGCGGCGGAAGATGTACCGAGCACATCCGGGCTCGCCAGCGCATTTCGCAACACAGCTTGATACGTCACGCCTGCTACTGATAGCCCTGCCCCTACCATCATTACGGCAATAATCCTTGGCAACCGTAGATTGCATATAACCGAGAATCCTGTGCTCAAACAACGGCGACCATTATCATGTAATACCTCCGTCATGATTCCGAGGAAAGATAATGTATAGCGGCCTATGAACAAAGAAATCATAGCCATAATCAGTAACAATACTATTGAAAACCACATTAGCATGCGGTATTTTTGTCTTTCCTTCATAACTAACCTTTCAAATTAAAAACCGATGCGCCGAATTATTTTATTACCGCTGTCTTAACTCATCGGTTAATAACGCGTCCGGAATTTCATAATCAAACACTTTTTTATAGTGTAACTGCGTTGCAACTTTCAACTCTGCATCTGTTATATAGTCAGGATTAAATTTATTAATCATAAACAATGGTAATAGCGCAGTCTCAGCAGACAATCCTCCCCAATTATGTAGCCCCACAGGTGTGGAAAATATTTTCCCATCCTTGAATGCTTTTACATTATGCCAGTCTTGCCCGGGATTTTTATTATTAAGAATATCCTTAGCACTGCCAAAGACCACAAATATAACATCGGGATCCCACTGAATTATTTGCTCCATTGAAATATTAATGTACCTGCCAGCATCCCCTTTTACCACCAGATCACTTGCTACATTTTCCATCCCCGCCATCTTAAGATAGGTATCACCATATGTTTTTGGCCCACTCACCTTGAGCTCTTTTCCATCACTCTGCTCAAGATACAATGCCCGAATATGTTGTGATTTGATCTTCTCGGCATATGGTTTTGCCTCATTGAGACTTCTCTTCCATGCATCCGAAAATTTGTGACTGTGGGGTAAACCAAGGGTCTGGTTAAATTCGTTTTCCCAATAAATCTGCGTTACTACTGGCTCAAATTTCGTGTCACCACCAGCATCAAGATTAATGGTGGGGATCCCTGCCCGCTCCAGATTATCATTCTGACTTTTACCATAATAGTAAATAATATCTGGCTTTAGATTTAGCAGGGATTCCATATTTACAACATAGTCTTTATTAATAAAATCAGTAGTGATACGGTCGATATCTGGCTTCATATCCTTGAGTAGTTTCATGTTTGAATGCAGAAAAGCCCAAGGTCCAACGCCCACAACATGTTTATATGCTAAATCACTTGCCATAATTACACCAAAGGGGCAATTCCCAGTGATAATAATACGGTTGAATTTTATAGGTATTTCTTCTGAATTTTTCATATTTTGATTATTTGGCGTCTTTCTTACCTCACTACTATTGGCATAGCTTGCCGTTGATAATAATATTATAGATGATATGAACAATGATAATAGTATTTTCCCATTAAGCATACTTAGCGCCTCAACAATTTAAATGGATAGTGATTTAATAGCATGGCGTGATTATTTTATTGACAGACTTACATTACTTTCTTAAAAAAACCAACGTTCTGAGATGCAGATTTAAAGCGAAGATAACTCACCGTCAGAGACATGAATGAGAACAACGCCCCGGCGAAAAGACTAATATTCGTTACATTACGTCCAAAATTATTAAAGAAAAACGCCACCAACACAGAACCAATAATCTGCCCAATCAGACGTGAACTGCCTAATAATCCGCTGGCAATACCGCTATTTTCATGTGGAACTGAAGTCATAATGAGAAAATTATTAGGAGACTGGAATAGTCCAAAACCAAAACCACAAATAGCGATCCGCCAGAGGATTTGCAGATTCGAGGGTTGTGCGGGTAGCCATGTCATTAACAGAGTGCCTATCAAAAGTAGTAATAATCCGGTGAATGCTACCAGATTGGGTTCGTACTTTTTGATAAGTTCACCCGCAACCAGAGAGGTCAACATTGTCGCCAGCGGCCATGCCGTTAACAGTATGCCAATTTCAACGACATTGCGGTTTAATACATTATGAAAATAAAACGGTAAGGAGACATATGCCAGTAGCTGCGTACTATATGATAATAAAGACATTAATAACGACAGAGAAAATGTCCTGTTGCGAAATATCGCAACCGGGATCAAGGCATCAGTAACCTTTCTTTTTTGATTCAAATACAAAGTGATTGCCAGGACGACAAGAATAATCGAGCTTGGGATAACATCTAACACATTGTTCTTCGCCAGACCCAGCATCATCGTTGAAAACGAAGCGAACGTCAGGAAAACCAGCAACGCCCCCGCTTTATCAAACCGGTTTTCGGTACGTTGCGTCGGTTTGAACGATACAATACAGAGCAGCAATGAAATACAAGCGATCGGTACATTAATAGAAAACAACCAGTTCCAGTTCGCAACTGACAGAATAGCTGAAGCAATTGACGGGCCCGCCGCTGCGGAAACAGAGACCACCATTACATTAATCCCTAATCCACGACCTAACAACCGTGCAGGATAGATCTCTTTAATCAACACCGCATTCACACTTAGAATGGCCGCAGCCCCAAAGCCCTGAATGACGCGAAAAGCCGTCAGCATCATCAGTGTTTCAGAAAGTGCACAGCCTAACGAGGAAAGCGCAAAAAAAATCACCCCAAGAATAAAAATACGTTTGTTACCTATTTTGCCTCCCAATGCAGCGAATACCAGCAATGAAGCGACCACAGCAAACTGGTAGGCATTGATTATCAGGATGGATGCAGCTTCTGAAACGGCAAAATCTTTGCCAATAACAGGTAAGGCAACATTTGCGATAGTGCTGTCCAGCATCGCAATCACTGTACTAAGTGATACAGCCAGCACGGCACCAATGTTGAGTTTTTCTTCTTTGATATGTTCAGTTGACATAATTCCTCCCCAGAATAAGTCATCCAATAATGGATAGACTCATTCGAAATGTCGGCACACCCTTAATTGTTACGTTATAACATAACCACGGATAATGAGAATAATTATCTTTTGAAAGGATCTATATCAATATGTTTCCAGGAGGAGTCAATCGTCCTGATTGATAATTCAGGATTTTAAGTAAACACGACGGGCAAGGGCCAATCAGCAATACTCTTGCAGATTACGATCGTTTTTGGACGCCTGATGTCATCATGATTCAAGCGATGAGAGGCAGTGACAGGTATTAATAATCAAATTTATCAATACATTGAGCGCCTCCTGTTTTTCCAGTGATTAATATTAAGTAACCCGAAGCAACAAAAAATAACATTCAAGTCCTCGACCTCAAACAATTCATAACGTTATAACATAACGATTAATCTGTATGAGGCGGCAACATTGAACACCAACATTACCCGACGAAAACTTATTCTTACTGGTTTGGCAGCCCTCGCAACCAATACACTGGCTATACCACTTACATACGCACATACGCGACCTCAGCTAAGTCATAAGCATTCCTCCCTCCCAACAAATGGGCGCAGGAAATTTACGATAATGCTAGATCCTGGACATGGGGGGATTGATTCCGGCGCAGTAGGTAGTGAAGGTTCGCTGGAAAAACATGTAGTACTGGATATTACCTCTAAGATAAAAACCATTCTCAATAGCCACGGTATTAATGCACTACAGACGCGATCGGATGACACATTTATTCCACTATACGATCGCGTACAGATTGCTCATGCACACAAAGCCGATCTATTTATGTCCATTCACGCCGATGGTTTCGCAAGTCCTGCAGCCCATGGAGCTTCCGTTTTTGCACTTTCGACACGGGGGGCCAGCAGCGCTATGGCAAGGTATCTATCTAAAAGTGAGAATGCTGCTGATAATATCGCTGGAAAACAAATCATTCACAGAGACAAGTATCTCGACAAAATCATCTTCGATCTTGAACAGACTGAAACCATCAGGGAAAGTCTTTTACTGGGATCACATATAGTTCGCCATATTTCTCCTGTCCACCATATGCATTCAAACCATACAGAACAGGCAGCTTTTGCCGTACTTAAATCACCCTATATCCCATCTGTCCTGGTTGAAACCTCTTTTATCACCAACCCACAGGAGGAGAAATTATTAGGCACAACGGCATTCCGCAACAAAATTGCATCCGCCATTTCTAATGGCATTATCAGTTATTTTAGCCACAAACAAAACGTTTCAGCATAACGATAATAATCTCATTCCATTGGATTTAAGCAATGAGCACATGTCGCGGTAAATTGTCCACCCTGCCACCATTCAGATGCTGAGCCATCTTTAGGGATGTTTATCATGACATTGCATTACTTACGCTATTATTTTATATCAATCACACTACTTTTCTCACCGTACTCTTTTGCGGTCAACGTTCTGAACCAGGACGGTAAAAATCTCGATTTTTATGGCACTATCATTGCGAGACGTTTTACCAGTAATAACATCAAAGATGATGGCGATCGTAGCTATCTCTATTTTGGGTTGATTGGGAAGCATGACCTTACCCACAACTGGCAAACCTACGCTCAGTGGGAATATACGGTTAGTGCATCAGATGCCAGCAGAAATGCAACCCGGCTAGCGTTTCTGGGTGTAGACAACCCGTACTGGGGAAGCCTGGATATCGGTCGGAACTGGGGGGTACTGTACGACGTAACCTCAATAACCGACCGCTCTCCCTTATTCAGGGAAATGTCCTATAACTACATTGACAACTTCATGCGTGGCCGAGCCCTTAATCTTATGACGTGGCACAAAAAATTATCGGTCTTTCAACAGACTGTGAAATTAGCGATGCAATACCAGTTCAAAAGTAACAACGAAAATCGAGCCTTAAGACAACAGAACGGCAATGGTATTGGTACTTCCCTGTCCTGGTTCTTTACGCCAAAGCTCAGTGCACTTTTTGCTGCGTCATCTTCCGAGACCACATTTTCACAGCAACAAAATGCCGGTTACAAAAAAAATATTCGGACTTTCGCAGAGGGGCTTAAGTACCAGAGCAAAAAACTGTATCTGGCCACTGTTTTCACGCAGAGTAATGATGCTATCAACCCCCTGCCTCGCAATAATAATACCAACGCCTTCAGCTATGAAGCCCTGGCTAAATATATGCTGACCGACAAATTTCAGCCCAGCATTGGTTATACTCACCTGACGCAAAAAATCGCTGGCCAACGAACCCGAGTGCTGGATTATGAAGAAATAGGCTTTAGCTACTACTTCAACAAAAATATGCAGATATTTTTAGATTATAAATTTAATAACGTCAGAAATAGCCCTGCCGAAGTTGACTGTGCAGATAAACTTGACACAGGGATAAGTTATCACTGGTGAAAACGTATCCAGAGTTAGATGGATTCTGACTCTGGACAATAGAACATGGTTTAAATTAACGGATATGATATACACCTATAAAGACCCTTTCCATGCATCATTGGCAGCTAGCACTCACAAGCTATAAAGAAGAAATATCAATAAGATAATTTATTTTTCTAAACCTCGCATGTCTATAAACGTTGAGGTATTTCTCACATTGATAGCAATCAATTAACATATGGCATCAGATAATTGCCAAAGAAAACAAATGAAGGAAAATCACTTATGTCCTGGAATAGCAATCTCAAGCTTATGGCAAAAAACTGGTTAACAATACAAGAAGCAGCGCAAGTGATTAATGAGACATTCCACACTTCAATTACAGAAAGTACAATATATCGCTGTGCACTGTATGGGCAAATCAACCTATCTATATACTTCCAGTCTCCGGTGACATTACGAAAAATAACTAAAAATGGAGGAAAAGTAAAAATATCCACTTTGGACAAATCAGAACTAAAGAGACTCTGTTTTCTTGATAAGCATTGTTTCATAAATAATAGAAACCTTATCATCTCTACTGAAGGAGATTACTTTTCATCTCGCAGGAATATTTTAGACACGAACCTATTTGGATTTGAATACATTATCATACAAAGATATCTAGCAGACTCTCTCAGCATGCCACTACCTATTGATAATCCTGACACCATTAATTTTGGCATCACTGTTACGAGTGGAAATGAACTTTTTTTGCTTTTCAATAAAATATCATGGAAAGAACAAATTCAGAGCAAGATAAAATACTTACCGGATGAAACCACCTCTATAATCAAAGACTTTTGCTTGCGGAATGAAAATCTGGGCTATGCGGATCCATACTACTTCCCAATGCATGACTTGCCTCAAGATGCTTGTTTCGTCATAAAATGTGTAGAAATTGAGAGAGTAATAGAAAAGCTAACCAGCGATAAAAACCCCACGTTATCTCCGACGAGAATATCGACGCCCTTATCCCGGCTTTTCTGGCTAGCCTGTCATCATAATGATGATATACGCCCTCTGGTGAAACAACCTTACAAACTCTTGTCTATATTTGAAGAATGGGCAATCTCTGATGGCATCACCGATCATCTCAGCGGTGATACGCTAAAAACGGCGCTGGAGCGTGGATCCCCTTTATCGTTTAAAACTACGGTGAAGTAGTACATCCTTAGTGTATATAGCTCTGAGATCCGTATTACGGGTGAATAATTTCGTGATACGGGTTCACTGTCTTTATCTAAACATCATTCTGTGTTCCTTTATGATAGCAATGCCATAAGCCCCTGGAGGAACAAATGCCATCTCATCAATTATTACGCCTCAGACAGGTCGAGCAAAAAACAGGTCTTAAACGTTCACAAATCTATCTGTATATGAAAGACAAGAGTTTCCCACTCTCAATAAAAATCGGCCCAGCCAGTGTAGCCTGGCTCGAGTCGGAGATTGACGAATGGATTAATCGTAAATTAGCTAACCGTTAAGACAAGAGAGATAACTTATGTTTCCCTCGCTGAATTATTACGTACTCGCGGATGTAATTTATGCATTGAAGGACGGTGACTTATCTTACGGTGAAACTCTTGGATTTACTCTTGAAGAAGTTAACGAAATAAGTCAGTTACCCTTTAATGCATTATTGACCACCTGCCACTCTCCCGCATCATTTATTACAGTCAAAATTCACCATGACATTTTACGCAAGCAGCTGGAAAGAGCACGTACTGAAACCCAGCATCATCAGCAAATTAATCGGGCGATCCGGTTAGGTGGGTCTATAGCATTACTAAAGCATTATTTTGGTCTTACTTCCAACGATGTCTGTTTCAACCGCAGATTACAGGGCATATCTGTACCGTATGGACGCACACCTCTTCCTGATGAAACCATGGATGCCACAATATGGTGCCGATGGAAGGCGTTAAAAGGGAAAAGTCCTAATACTAATGAAGCACTTAACATCATGATGAAGATCACCGAAGAGTTAGCCTCGGAGCCCAATCCCCCCTCACTCACTGCTGTGTGTAACCGAATCACATTTTGCGAGCAGGGGAGGACAGACAGGAGGACATGATATGCCTGACGAAGTTGATCGCGACCAGGAATTTAATGAGCAACGTCTGGAGGAAATGATTGAGCAAAGCCGTTTCAAACCAGCAGCCACGCCTTCCCTGTATCACTGTCAGTTCTGCGGTAGACCAATTCCTGAAAAACGGAGGCGCACTCTGCCGGGAGTAACAACGTGTAGAGAATGCCAAGAAATGCTTGAACGACGTAAATGCTAATGTTAACAGCAAGGCGTGCAGGGAATTAAAACCCCGCACGTCTTTATATTTCACTATTAGTAAAAACTCAATTACCGATTATCCCCCCCTTACACTACTAAAATTCAGCCCCAAAAAACTCTTGGCATTTCATCTTTACTTTATCATTCCAATTTATAGTAATTAAATTCATCCTGATAGTGTTTCTGCTCATCGCCCTGACAGTTAGGCACTTATTCAGCCCGGTCGAGCACCGTTCTTTAATAATTTATATCAGGCTATCACACAACCTTAATTCAGTGTGCCGCTGAATGTTCTCGCTGACCCGTTGAAATCGGAATGCAGAATTGGGATGTGACCCGTTTATTATTATTTTGATTAGAGAGCTATCCAGATAAAACCAAGTGACATATTTTTGTCGGTCTGGAATTTTCAACAGATACGCTGAAATAAAATATCTACCGTAATAAAATTAGTGCAGCATTTACCCGAGTCAAAAGCCCTGTAAAGAATATCTCATGACACCCTTTATTATGGTTTCGGCAATCCGGCGCAAAGCGTTCACAATATCGGAACCACACATTTAACCCTTCAAGTTTCCCTCAGCATGCATGGTTCTTTCGCTATGTACGCTGCCCGCATTCCCGAGGCTACTATGCTTTCCACATCTGCCTTTCTGGCGGTGGCCATGCAGTGTGCCGCCAGCATTCATCCGTCCACAGCACTCGACGTCGTTAGGGTGGAGTCCAATTTTAACCCTTATGCGATTGCCGAAATTATCCCAAGGGGCTCACGCACCTTCAGTCACAATAAAATCATTTCTCATCAGCCCACCAGCCGGGAAAGAGCAGAGCGAATCATACGTCGCCTTGTGGCGCAGAGCCGCCGTTACTCTGTGGGGCTGATGCAAATTACCAGCACCAATTTCCATCATTACGGTGTGACAGCCTCTGACCTGCTTGATCCCTGTACCAATTTGTCTGTTTTCGAATACATCCTCAACGACTGTTACCGACGCGGCGGCTCGCTGAAAAGAGCACTGAGCTGCTACTACTCCGGCAATTTCCGTACCGGAGAACAGCCGGAAGCGGCTTTTTCCGGAACCAGCTATGTGCAACGGATTGGTTACGCTGCAGCTCCCCGCTATGCCGTACCCGGAACCCACAAGGATAAATTGACACCCCCGCCGTTCATGAAGCCTACGTCTGCCGGTGACCAGTTACGTCCCTGCGTAATCTGGCCTAAGGGCGTGGTTCGTGGCGTCCCCTCAAAATTCCGCCAGAAGAAAATTGCCATCGAAAAGATCTCTACGCCGTCATTGCGCCGGAGCCTCTCCCTGTCCCCCCGTGAGGAGAACGAATAATGACACTTTGCCGCAAACTTAAGGCCGCTTTCAGTTCTGTTTCCGCATTTGCAATCATCGTTTGTTCTGTACCTCCGGTTTTTGCCGACGGCTTTCAACGCGCAAATACCGTGATGGAGAAAGTCGCCACCGGCCTTAATGGTCTGGCGGCCATCACTATTACCGTGGCCGTGATCTGGGTAGGTTACAAGACACTCTGGAAAGGCGAAAGCCTGTCCCAGTGCGCCTACATCATCATTGGCGGCATCCTGATTGGTGGAGGCAGTGAAATCGGCGCACTGCTGATGAGCTGAGAGGTTATCTATGGCAAAGCTGCTTAAGGCAATGAAACGTCCGGCGGCACTATGGGGAGTGCCGATGGTGCCTCTACTGGTTGTTACGGGTCTCACCATCATCGTTGCTGTCTGGACCTCCGTCGCTTTCCTTACCTTACTCCCAATTGAATTTCTGGTGATGAAATCGCTCACCAGGAATGAACCCATGCGGTTCAGCCTGATGGCCGTCTGGCTCAGGGCAAGAGGAAAACCTGCGGCAAACCGTCTATTTAGCGCAACAGCATTTATGCCCATTGAGCATGATGCTGTTGATATCACGGAGTTTCTCAATGTCATGAAACTGAATCAGAGTGCCACGCTCAGGAAATACATTCCGTATTCATCGCATATTCATCAACATGTCGTCCGCTCACCCAATAGTGACCTCTACTGTACCTGGGAACTGACGGGCACTCCGTTCGATTGTGAATCAGAAGAAACGCTCAATATTGACCGTAACCAGTTGCACGGACTTATCCGCTCTTTCGAGGGGATGCCGGTCACCTTCTATATCCATAACGTAAGGGAGCCATTTACCGATTCGCTACATAAGGTATCCGACAACCCTTACGCCGATGAAGTCAGCCGTCTGTATTATGCCTCGCTGGAGGCTAACCCGTTTCGCCGTAACCGCTTGTTCCTGACTGCCTGCTACCGCCCTTTTGCCAGTCTGGAAAAAGCCGGACACCGGCGTATGAAAGACGGCCAGAAACTTAAAGAGCTTGACGGTGCGTTGCAGGAGATGCTGGAAATTAAAGGTACCCTCGATACCGCCCTGTCACGCTACGCCGCACATTCTCTTGGTACTTTCAGCGAAGAACAGGCGGTGTTCTCCTCCCAGTTATCCTTTTACGAGTACCTCTTGACGCACCAGTGGCGCAGGATACGCGTCACCCGCACTCCCGCATATTCCGTCATGGGATCGGCGGCGCTGTTTTTCTCTGGGGAGTCTGGACAGATAAACTATGCCAGCGGCACCCAGTATTTCCGTGGTCTGGAAGTTAAAGAGTTCCCGGAAGAAACAGCGGCTGGGATGATGGATTCGCTTCTTTATGCTCCCTGCGATTATGTCATCACACAGTCCTACACCTGCATGTCACGGGAAGAAGCCCGGAAGGCCATCAAACGCACCCGACGTCTGTTAATGAGTTCAGATGATGATGCAGTATCACAGCGGCTAGATCTGGATGTGGCACTTGACCTGCTAACATCGGGAAAAATTGCGTATGGAAAACACCATTTTTCCATCATGGTGTTTTCCCGCACGCTGAACCTTCTGGTAGCCGATACCAGCGAAATCAGCAATGCCCTGAATAACCTCGGTATTATATCGGTTCCCGCCGCGCTTTCTCTTTCAGCCGGGTATATGGCGCAACTGCCCGGCAATTATCATCTGCGGCCCCGCAAGGGTGAGCTGAGCAGTCAGAATTTTGTGGAGCTAACCTCACTACACAATTTCTACCCCGGCAAGCGAGATAACGCGCCCTGGGGGGATGCGATGGCCCTACTGCGTACCCCATCAGGGGATGGCTACTATTTGAACCTGCACAATACGCTGGCGGACAAAGACGAATTCAACGAGAAGAACCCAGCCAGTACCTGCATTCTCGGCACCAACGGTTCGGGCAAAACCATGCTCATGACATTTCTGGAAAACATGCAGCAGAAATATAGCCGTACGGAGAGTTTTTCTCCCGACGCAAAAACCAAACGACTGACAACCGTTTATCTGGATAAGGATCGGGGCGCAGAAATGAATATCCGGGCATTGCGAGGTCGTTATTACCGCATTACACATGGCGAGCCCACCGGGTGGAACCCGTTTTCGCTATCACCAACGAAACGCAATATCAGTTTCATTAGTCAGCTGATGAAACTGCTGTGTACGCGTAACGGTGCGACTATCACGCCCCGCAATGAGCGACGTCTAAATGACGCCATACTTGCAGTGATCGGTAATGAACCACAGTACCGTATTCATGGGATCACCCGTTTACTGGAGAATCTTCCGGAGCCTGCGACCCGAGAAGCCCAGGAGAACGGCCTGAGTATTCGCCTGTCGCAGTGGGCGCAGGGTGGCGAGTTTGGCTGGGTGTTTGATAACGCATCAGACACCTTCGATATCAGTCGCTGCGATAACTTTGGCATTGACGGCACAGAGTTTCTTGACGATGCGAACATCTGCGCGCCGATCTCCTTTTATCTGCTGTACCGCATTACCAGCCTACTCGACGGACGTCGACTGGTTATCTTCATGGATGAGTTCTGGAAATGGCTACGGGATCCGGTTTTTAAGGATTTCGCCTATAACCGACTGAAAACTATCCGCAAGCTAAATGGAATGCTGGTTGTAGGAACCCAGTCCCCGGCGGAGATCATCAGGGATGAAATTGCGCCTGCCGTGATTGAGCAGTGCGGCACGCAGATTCTGGCAGCTAACCCCAGTGCCGACCGGGCACACTATGTCGACGGAATGAAGTTTGAACCGGAGGTGTTCGACGTCGTGAAAGCCCTGGATCCGCAGGCCCGCCAGTATGTAGTGGTAAAAAATCAATTTAGACGCGGCGACATAAAGCGTTTTGCTGCACGTGTGACGCTCGATCTATCCGGGATCGGCAGGTACACAAAAGTCATGAGCGGCAGCACCGACAACCTGGAAATCTTCGACTCTCTCTACCGGGAAGGGATGCAGCCCCATGAATGGCTGGACACCTACCTGGCTCAGGCACTCTGAAAACCCACAGGAGATTCATGATGAAACGGCCTTTTCATGCATTAATTATTGCGTGTGTGGTCATCAGCCCGCTGGCACATGCAGGTATCCCTGTTCTGGTGGATGC
Source organism: Klebsiella sp. I138 (assembly GCF_051131765.1). Classification (NCBI taxonomy): domain Bacteria; kingdom Pseudomonadati; phylum Pseudomonadota; class Gammaproteobacteria; order Enterobacterales; family Enterobacteriaceae; genus Klebsiella; species Klebsiella sp. I138. Next base: position 600,599 of record NZ_CP180447.1, on the reverse strand, counting down.
TGACCCACTACGAGAGTTCGAATGGCTGAAAGAGGCACAACGCTGGATACAAACAGTGCAGCATTATGAGAGTCAAATTCAGGCATATAAAGACCAGTTAGCAACGGCCACCGGTGTCCGGAATATTGTTGATTTCGTTGATCAAGCGAAGAGTCTTAAATCAGATCTGGAAAAACTGCGTAAACCGGGCCAGACACTCAACGACCTGCTACTTTCCGGTGGCACCGCCGGGCAGTTTGATACGCTATACGCAAAGTACCGGGTTTTCGATACGTGCAACACTGAGCAGTCCGGAAGCTATGCCGATATCTGCAAACAACAGGTCATCAACAAGGCAATTCAGTTTGAGCAGACTGACGAGATCCAGGATCAGGTCAGCCAGACGCTGGGCGAGATCAACAACCTTTCGAACCGTATTGCACTATCTAAAGACTCAAAGGAGTCGCAGGACCTTGCCAACAGCATTCAGTTGAAATCAGTGATGCTGAACACGCTCACTGACCAGTGGGAAATGAGTGTGAAGGCGGCAGAAAAACGCGGGAAAGTGCTGCAGGATGAGCGTCTCAAACAGTGGAACCAGCAGCAGTTAACTGCACCAACCCCCGATTTAAACCGCTAAAGGAGTCTCACATGCGTTTAATAACCTTTTCGTTTTTTTCCATTTTATTCCTCATCATTTGCGGCTGCAAAGACGAAACCAAAACGCCCCAGTGGTACAAAGATCATCCCGATGAGCTAAAAACGATGTATGAAAAATGCCTGAAAACAGGCGATACCTCTGAGAACTGTAAAAATGCCAATGAAGCTCATTTTCAGATTCAACAGTTAAATGCCCCCACTCCCAACCTGAATTCATAGTGAGGTTAATATGCCTGGTGGTGTATTTATCGGTGTTGAAAAACACCTGATAGGGGGAGTCACCGACGCAACAAAGGGACTGATGATGTCATACTCCGCCATGATGCTGGGACTGGCGGCAACGTCAGCGACACTTTATATCATGTGGCGAGGATACCAGAGCCTGGCAGGTAAGTTGTCCACCCCCATGGAGGACGTCATGTGGGACATCATAAGGATGGCCATCATCCTGTCCTTTGTGGCCAATGTCAGCGGTTATCTCGACGGGGTCATTGACGCTATCAATGGCTTAAAAGAGGGATTTTCCGGCAACGGTAATATATGGCAACTACTGGATAGCTTATGGGATAAAGCGAAGGTATTAGGTAAAACGTTACACGACATGGATAATTCAACATACATAAAAGATGAGGGCATCACAGCTCAATTTTATGTGTGGCTTGGGATATTCGTATTAATGACTATTACAGCCTTTGTTGCAATGATCGCAGAGGTCATGGTTTTGCTGCTCAGCATCACAGCCCCCGTATTTATCTTTTGTCTCATGTATGGCTTTTTACGTCCCATGTTTAACAACTGGCTGCAAAATATTTTCGCAGCCATATTAACGGTTCTGTTTTCTGCATTGTCGCTACGAGTGGTCGTTAATTATTTAAACTCCCGCTTAGATATTGCCACACAAATATCTGCACAATCTAATATTGTGGAGCTAGGTGCTCAGGTCTGTCTCGCCGGGGTCTGCGCGGCAATAATGGTATACCTTTCCGCAAAACTGGCCGGAGCGCTAGCCGGGGCGGGAGCCACTATCTCCATGCAGGGACTGGCCGCCGTGGGTATAGGCGCAGCGGCGTTTGGTGCTGGGAAATTAGCCGCAGGAGCCGGGAAGCAGACAACCCGCGCAATTCAGGACAATCTTCAGGGATGGAGAGATGCCAGTACAGATAAACCCGGCAGCGGCCCGGGATACAGAGCTGCTCAGGCACGTAAGTATGCCATTGAACAAATGATCGCCAGGAACGAGGCCCGGCGACTGGCGAAATCAAGAGAAACAACCGTTCAGAAATTCCATCTTTAAACTTGTCATTCCTTGCATACTATTTCCGTCAATCCCCCCGGCGCTATCACAACCCCCTATCCATCCCACTGAGGAAACATCCCATGAAACGCTTGATTGCGCTGATTTTACTGTGCGCGCTTTACGGCTGTGCGCAGTCTCCCCACCCCCCGGCCTTTCGTGGGCATGGCATCCCGGTAAACACGCCTCAGATGATGGCGGAGTTAAACAATCATGAGTGAACAGTCAATCATTGCGGATTCCCGCACCTTTGAGCAGAAAATGATTGAGCGGGACAAACGCGCCACGAAGGCCGGATTTATGGTTGGCGGCGCGGGCTTACTCATTGCCATACTGGCACTCACCACTGTGGTGCTGATATTACCGCTGAAACAGACAGTTATTGAGCTGTATGCTGTAGATAATCATACCGGACGGGTGGAACACGTCACCCGAGCGTCAAAAATGAGTCTGACAGCGGAAGAAGCTTATCAGAAGGCGATGACCTCAAGTTACGTCAGAGTGCGTGAACGTTACATTTACCCTGCCCTACAGGACGATTATTCAACGGTACAGGTTTATAACAGCCCTCAGGTTAATGATGATTATCTGGCTCTTTATGCAGGAAAAGACGCCCCGGATAAGGTGTACCAGAATGAGGTCCACACCGTACATATCGATATCCTGTCTAATCAGATCACCGAAGGCACTGCCCCCGATAAAGTCGCCATCCTCCGTTACAAAAAAACTATCCGCCACCTCGCTGATAGCAGTACGCGCACAGAATACTGGGATGCCCACCTGACATTCCACTCCGACCCCAGTAAGGAAATGAGCGATACAGAGCGGGAAGTTAACCCGTTCGGTTTTACGGTGACCAGTTGGCAGGCAGATCGTGAAATCAGGGGAGTTGAATAATGAAAAGTATCATTCTTTTCGCACTGACACTGGCGATGTGCGGTATAGCCTGGGGTACTGCAATACCACAAGCAAGCCGCTACGACGCCCGTCTCCAGCAGGTTGTCTATAACCCGTTTAACGTCACCGTCGTCAATACCCGACCCGGTTTCGTAACCACGCTGATCTTTGACAATGACGAAGCGGTTATCAGTGCTAAACCAGGTTTTGAGGAAGCATGGGAAGCCACAACAGACGCAAACCGGGTCAGTATCCGCCCGGTAGCCCTGGTTCAGGGTGCCCCCGGAGTGGACGATAATACTGCGCAGGTGGTCATTCCTCCCAACAGTCAGGACTGGCATACCAACATGCTAATTGTTACCACTCGGCGGCTGTATAACGTCGAGCTAAACGTCATCGATGAAAAATCATCGCAGCAGCCTGCTTTTCAGGTGAGTTATCGCTATCCCGAGGAAGCACACGAAAAAGCGGGCCGTGAAGTGACAGCCAAAGCGCGGGAACGGGAGCAGAAACAACAGCAGGCCGATATCCAACAGGCTCTTAACGCCGCGCAGACGCCACGAAACTGGGACTATCTCAAATATCCGGGGAACAATAGCACGCGTATCGTTCCGGACTTCGCCTATGACGATGGTCGCTTTACGTTCGTGGGCTTCTCCCCGGCCAAATCCATTCCCTCTTTGACGAAAGAGCTAAACGGCCAGGAGCACGTGGTTAACAGCAGTGTTCGCAGGAAAGGCAACTTTACTGTTCTCGTTATTCAGGAGGTCACGCCCCGTCTGGTCCTGCGTTCCGGTCGGGCTGTGGTCGGACTGGAAAATCGTGGTTTCGGCAGGGTTCAGGTCGCAGATGGTGCCACAGTTTCCCCGCAGGTTGAGCGAGTGGAAAAAACTGCAACCCATTAACATCTGAGGAACCGTATAAATGAACGACGAACATCTGCATCCTGTGCCAGATGAATCCAGGTCCTGTCCGACACAGAAGGATGATGATATTGCTGCGCTTGAGCGCGAGGCCCGCGCAAAGCGTGAAGCTGTGCTTCACACCTCGCAGGATGATGACAATAACGATCCCATACAGCCGGCTGTCAATAAACTGAAAAAGCGCCAGCGGGGGAAAGCCACCGCTTTTCTGGCATTCGCTGCCGTTGCCCTGATTGCACTGGCGTGGGTGGGTAACTGGATATACCAAAATCTTCTCTGGCAGCCCGGTATAGAAAAGCCTCAGGAAACGGTGCCCCCGACAGATCGGACCGATTCCCGACAACGTACCGATCTGGGTACGCACTATATCGACGCGAAAACACCAGAACCGGCGGACAACAACCCTGGCAGTAAGACACCCAATGGATCGGAGGCACTGCCCGACTTAGATAAAGCCCGTTTTCTGGTGCGCCGGGAGGGATCAAGTTCAGCGGTACTAAATCCGGTACGGACCCGGCATCAGGAAATGACGCAGGTATCCTCTACCGGGCAGCCGTCAGGGACACAATCTTCTAATACCGGTCAGCAGCTAAACACCTCGTCGCCGCAGCCGGAACAGTCCCCGACAGCGGTCCGGCGAATTCCTTACAATCCCGATCTGTACGTGCCGGAAAATACCGCTATTCCTTGCTCACTGGATTACCGTTTTATCTCAGATCGGGCTGGGAAAATCCGCTGCACCATAGCCGAAGACATCTGGAGCGCCAGCGGTAATACAAAGCTGATTGAAAAAGGGACTACCGCCACGGGTATGTACCAGACTGGCGCAGAAACCGGAATGACGCAGGGACAGGGACGCGCATTCATCATCATCACGAAACTACGTACCCGCCAGCCCCCTTTCCTTGATATTCCGCTGGTCGATACGAGTGCTGCCGGAGAGCTGGGCGAGGCTGGCGTTGATGGCTGGATCGACTCGCATTTCAGGGAGCGATTTGGAGGCGCATTACTGGTCGGTATGATCCCCGATATTGGCGCATGGGCATCCAACAGCGCCGGTCAGAAAGATCGGAATACTGACTATACAGAAAACAGCCGTCAGGCTATGGCGGATATGGCACGTACCACGCTGGAAAACAGCATTAATATCCCACCGACTCTATACAAAAAACAGGGTGAACTCATCAACCTGGTCACAGGCCAGGATATTGATTTTTCAGGCATCTACACGCTGAGGATGAAGAGTGAATAATCGAAAGTTTTTGTTTGGTGTCACGGCGACAGACATCATCGTAAGGGACGATTTCAGCAATGCTGTCGTCAACGACTTATTGTCACACCTTACCGTAATCAGAAGAATAGTCATGACATGCTATCGTGCAAGCGGCGCATTGGCAGAGCTCAGTATTAGCTCAGGTGAAGGACAAACGTTCTGTATCACCATCAGTGAAGGCCCTTTGGATGCCCCGCCGTTTTCCTCTGACGATATCCGGCTGGCACATAAGCAGATATCGCTGCCTGACGTCACCGATATACTCATTCTTGTGACGACATTAGCCCGCTACGCCGGGCTTTCTCCCTCCGTCTCCACCGATGAAGATTCATCTTCCCTGCTGGAGTTCAGCTCGTAGTAAATCGCCAGTTGACGCAGCTTTGATATTTCAAGGTTGATAACGCTTTTTCCTGTGCTGTTTTCCCGCTCGGAAACAACCGGATTGAGTAGAAATATACGGAAATATCTGACGTTTTTAGTGTCCAGAATCTCATCGATATAATGACCAAACCGCCCTTTCGCCATCAGATCCTTACTGACATACAGACGAACAGGCTTCCCCTCATGTTTATCAAAGAAATTAATCAGAAAACCCCGACCATACCGATGCATTAGGGTTCCACCGCCATAGATGACGCCCGAATACGGATTAGCCAATCCACGCTGTATATGCGTTATATATTCATGTAGATAGACCTGATCGTGGTGCATGATCCTGAGTCTCAACGCCCTGAACTCATCCTGAGACAGCGTTTCTTTCGCTTCCTGCCATGTGTCGATAAGTCGCTGAAGCTGGTTGGTTCGCGTGTAGCGACTCCAGCGGGGCTCTTCATTTGTACCCGTTTTATCATCATCCCCAACCGTTTTTCTTGTGTGAACAGGCGTAACAAGCTTCACGGGATCGGATGGTTCGCCATCAGGATCATCAATTGAAGGGTCAAAGCAGTTGATATAGTCCGTCAGCTTTTGCTTTGCTTTTCGTTCTGTAAAATCAGCCTCTGACTCGTCTGGACGCCGGTCCTGATCCGCATCCTCGGTGAACTCGAGCCATTCACATCCGAACTTGTGAGGATGAGGTGAACGGAAGTGCGCAGCCTTGAATTTCTCACCATCTTCAGCTTTGACGTGATAGTTAACACCGCTAATGGTGACATCACAGTTACGATCGCTACATGAAAAAGTGAACCGCTTCCTTTCTTCCGGCTTTCTGGAAAAAAATTCCGTTCGCGCTTCATCAATGGATAAACAACGTCCAAGTTCATGGCAATAAGCGAATAGTACTTTCGTCTTCGACATACTCCCTCCATAAATGTATCCGATACAAGGATATCACATGAAAAACATCTCTCTCGATCGCTATACACAGCGATTTTTTGGCGATTTTATTGCTCATCCTGGACTAACAGAAATCGCCGTCAACCGCCCGGGCGAGCTATTTACCAAAATTGATGGTATCTGGGAGCTGCACAGTGTTTCGCTGGATTATGAGGGGTGCTACAACTTCGCCAGATGCCTGGCAAAGCATCACGGCGACAATATTGAAGATATCAAACCGGGGCTGTCAGCCACGCTGGAATCCGGTGAGCGTTGCCAGGTTATTGTCCCTCCGGCCTGTGAGCGCAACACAGTCTCCATAACTATCCGAAAGCCGTCACAGGTACAAATTCCCCACCAGAGCTACATCGACGCCGGTTTTTATAACAGGGTGAGGGGCTCAGAAACCACCCAGACGTACGATCAGGAATTATTGAGCCTGTATACCGCCAAAGATATCCCGCGTTTCATGGAGAAGTGCGTGGAGCACGGTAAAACTATCGCGGTGGTCGGGGAAACCAGTACCGGGAAAACAACCTACATGAAGATGCTGATTGGTTTTATTCCTCGCCATTTGCGCATTACGACCATTGAAGATAATCCGGAAATCACCTTTTTTGTTCATAAAAACTATGTCCACCTTTTCTATCCGTCCGAATCAGCAGATGAAAAAGGCTCGATTGTGACGCCAGCCAGTCTTCTGCGCTGGAATTACCGCATGAATCCCGACCGTATATTGTTAACCGAAGTGCGCGGTAGTGAAGCCTGGGATTTTCTCAAAATAACCGGCTCCGGCCATGAAGGCAGTATGACTTCCCTTCATGCGGGTTCAGCAATAGAAGCGGTAGACGGTTTTATTACCCGCTGTTATGAAAACCCACAATGCGCCCGGCTGCCTTACACGTTTATGTTACGTAAAGTGCTGGACAGTCTGGATGTTATTGTCAGTATTGATTTAGACGGCAACGTGCGCCGGATGAATGATATCTATTTCCGGCCACTGCACCGTAATGCCTTCTTCGAGGAGATGAAAGCATAATGAAAACTATCAATATACTGTTATTTTTAATGATGCTTACCGGCTGTTCGTCACCACCCCCACCGGTATCGGTTGAATGGGATAAATCGGGCGAGTCAGTGAATATCAGTTTACCGCAATGGAATGACAACCCCGTTATTAATCCTTCCCCTGTCGTTAATGGGAAGTGGTTATTGTCCGTTCACTCAACGCAGTTTAACGAGACACTCTGGGCCCCCGACGTATTTTACGCGGTTGCGCATTCGACGCGTATTGTTGTTGCTACACCATCAGGTACGGCATTCTTTACTGCAACAAGCTGGCTTCGCCAGCACGGCGCAAAAGGTGTTATTGAATATCAACCTGCAACTCAGTGCCTGACGTGTAGCGATACCTATATTTATTTTTCACATTAAATATACCGATATCCTGGTACAGACATTATGGTAAGGACTTCTTCATGAAATACGCCACCATTGCGACGGTAATGCTGTGCATTGCCATTGTGCCCCCTGTTTATTGCTTCGCCGCGGACCCATGCGAAGTCGCGCTATGTATGTACGGGAAAGCGACCGGAAACAGTGGAGGGAGTGAATGCCATTCAGCTGAAAAAGCTTTCTTTAATATCGTCAAAAAAAATAAACACGGATTTTTACCCGGTCATACACTGAATGCCAGAAAAGCTTTCCTCGGAGAATGTGCCAGTGCCGACCCGGAGGCGGTGAATAAAATCCTGTCCAGATTTGGCAGACTCAGAGGATAATAAACCCCCGGCCATTATGTTAGTACGTTTTTTGGGAAGAAATAAATATGGATAAAGAAAACCTTTTTATTTCCAACATCCACTCAATGCATCATGACAGAATATCGGTCGGAGCCGTGTACAGAAAGTTCTCTGAGGAAGCGAATCAGGGATGCGGCCTTTACTATGAGATCTATGAAAGTAGACTGATCAGTTTATTGCGACATCATCTTTCGTGTCTTAATGAACAGGATGCTGACAAACTCAGACGATACGCCGAAAATCAGGGAACGAAAATCGATGATGAAACCTACCGGGAGGTATTAAAGGCTGAACAGGAATGCCGTGCTGAAATATATCGCGAACAGGTGTGAACCACCGGACATTACACTATGCCTCACAGCGCCACAGACTGACAGACGGCGGGGTTGAGGCCGGCTAATTTCTGGCTTCAATTTCGGAGAAATTGTTAAGCCGTGAAATAAGCCAGTGGAACGCGGACAGAAAATTCAATTTCGCAGAAATTGTTAATTTTCAGGTACCGCATCCATCTGCGCACATTCGCCCACAGCGAATTAAGCAGGCCGGGGGAGCCGCAAAAATTTTGCCGCCCCAGCGAGCAAAAAGGCACGCCCAGGTGCCGTTTTTTGTGGGGGGCTTGCCCCGCACACCGTCAAGCCAGGTAATATTTCCCGCCCCAGCGGGGATATTACCGATCAGGCGCGACCAACCCCTTTAAAGCAGCGTTCCCGTTTTTTGGAGCTTGCGAGAAAAAAACAGGCGAAACGCGCGTCTTAAAGGGGTTGGTCGCGCGTAGCGGGCGACGGTGTGCCGCCGTTGACCCTGGGGGTTTTGGCGCGGCGTTCAGCCACGACATTACCCCCATGCACCAGGCAATAAGGGCGTCCAGCCCGCATGAACTGGCGCACGTCGTTTCGGGCCGGAAAGTCTATCTACCGGCACATGGCTGCACCGCAGCCACCTCTGTTTTCCCCTGCTTTCACCCCAGCTTTTCGCCCAACACCGTGGGGCGAATTGAGGGGGCGATGTCATGGGGCGAATGGCCGACACAGGAGGCATTATGGTGTTAAATAAGCTGATCGTTTCACTATCGCCGATAGTGGACGGCATGCTGGAACTACTCGTTTTGATGCACCAGTATCAACCTATTTTGGCGCTATTATCGGGGCTGGCCATGCCGTTCTTCGCGTCGATGAAAAGCGATGAACGACTGAAAGCCCCTTTATGGAAAAAGCTGGTGATAGTTTTTTCCATACTGTGCTTTTTGTTTGGCACAATAGCGCCCGTGGTGAATGAATTATTTCAGTGGATATACCGAATAAAGATAACCACAAGCAATACCGTCCTATCCTGGCTGATACTGATCACCTCTACCGCAGCCGGTTTTGTTTTCCATATTCTTCTGCGCAGGGTGTTAACACCTGAACTCGATAAAGTAAAAAATCGGTTCGTCAGAAAAACCACTCTGGAAAGGGAATTACGTACTGATGTCCGAACGGTGAAATCGCTGCTACCGGAAACATTGCATTATAACCCGGAGGATTATATTGATCTGAGCAAAGGTATTTTTATCGGCATGAACAGAATGAAACAGCCGATGTACCTGCCGTTAAAAGACTGGCAAAAACAACATGCCGATATCATCGGGACCACGGGGGCCGGTAAAGGGGTTGCTACCGGGATATTACTTTATCAAAGTATTTTGGCTGGTGAAGGCGTATTTGTTATGGACCCCAAAGATGATGAGTGGGCCCCACACCTTTACCGGAAAGCCTGCGAGGATGCAGGGAAATCTTTTGCCCTAATTGACCTGAGGAAACAGGTATACCAGCTAAACCTGATTAAAGATATCACCGCCGATGAGCTGGAAGAACTTTTTGTGGCGGGTTTCAGTCTGGCGGAGAAAGGACAAGAGTCTGACTTTTATCGCATTGACGATCGCAAAGCAGCCCGAATAGCTGCACAATTTGTCGCCCGTAACACGACCTCAACCATTCGGGATGTGTATAACGGGGAATACGTTCAAAGTATCGCTGATAAGATAAAAGCCTTTTTCGGGAAAATTGAGGAACTGGCCTTACTCAATGCCATCAATGCACCGACAGGATTTTCCCTCAATACGATATTTGATAACGGTGGTTGCTGCTATGTGATTGGCTCAATGCGCAACAGCAAAATTATTACCGCTCAGCGCATGCTGCTGGTTCGCCTGTACCAGCTCGCAGAAAGGCGCGACCGGGTAAACCACACACCCCGCCCCATTGCTATTTACCTTTCCGAACTGAAATACCATTTATCCAAGCCTGCGCTCGAAGGGTTAGGTGCGGCACGGGATAAAGGTGTACACATTATTATGGACCACCAATCCATTGCCGATTTAAAAGATTGTCCTGCAGATTTGAAAAGCGATGCCGTAGTGGGTGCTGTCGTGGAGAATGCTAAATTCAAGCTGGTTTATCGTGTCATGGACCCTGATACCGCTGAATGGGTGGCAAGGATGTCGGGCACCATATTAGTCGATGATGAGGTCCGCAAAGCGAAAACAGATGCGGTACTGACAGAGACAATCGATAGTGAACGCACCATCAGGCAGGCCGAGCGTTTCTTTATCGACAGTAATATGGTGTTGAACCTACCTGATTTTGTCAGTTTTATCTTCACCACCAAAGCCCTCCCCTCTGCTTCACTGATTTCTCCCATCAGGGTTAAAAAAAGGGAACTGGCGATCTGTGCCGTATCGCCCGCTATTGCCGCCACCGCCGCAAGAGTCAACATTGCCCTGAATTTTGACGAGGAAGAAATGTCATCCGGACCGTCATCAACATCAGTTATCACGACAACACAACCCGATCTCTTTTTTGATAAGCCGGACGAGAAACACACAATAACAACAAGTGCAGGTAAAGAGGATCATCCCTCGTTACTGAACTTTTAGAAGGGGAAATGATGCTTATCACCGCATACCGCGAGCGCCAGACCCGACATCGCGAGAAGATAAAACGACTGCTGAATTTCCTGAAAGAAGAAACGTACAGTGATTTTAAAACACTGATGCTGCTGTTCGGCTTCAGGGATCATAAATCACTGTATTCCCTGCTTTCAAAAGTTGATGAAATGGGGTTAATACAAAAACACGTCCTAGTATCACGTACTAAGAAAATTTCATTGTGGGGAATTACCAACGACGGGCTGGCGGTCGTAATACAGCCTGATGATGAAATTTTCCCGGCCCGGTTTGAGCCTTCAAAACTCACAGGCTGGACGCTGGAGCATCACCTTGATAATCAGATGGCGCGGATCATCCTCGAAAAAAAAGGCGCATGCGGCTGGATACATGGCGATCGCACAACTTTCCTGAGCCGTTATCAGGTCAGCCACCGCCCGGACGGACTGATTACTCTTCCCGCCGGCACGATGATCGCCATTGAGACCGAGCGCCATCTGAAAACCAAAGCCCGCTACCAGTCGATCATCGCCAGTCATTTACTGGCCCGAACCCGTAAAGACTGGATCTACGTTTTTTATATTGTGCCAGACCCGCAAAAAAAACGCGGTCTTGAACGGCTCTTTGATAGCATCCAGTACGTCATCGTTAACCATCAGCACATCCCACTGGAAACCCGCCACCGGAATGTCTTCCGCATCTACACGATTGACGAACTGCAACGCCTCGATATCGCTACCTCAACGCAAATTTAAATTCCACTGAAGTCATGATAATAAGGGATAGCTCTCATTTTATGATTCTGTCATGCGCCTAGTATAAACAACTATTGCATTCAGATGTGATCAGGATAGCTCTGGATACCATTCTTCAGATGCAAGAAGATCTGAGGGGGCCTGAATTCTCTGAAACAGCATGTGAGAGAAGTTACTTTACGGTGTGGTTGTGACTGTAGCCTATTTTTTCTCGGTTTCGTCCATGAAGAGGCCGTTCACTGAACGCACACTCCGGGCTGAAGCGAACTGCTTTTAAGTTGTTCTTATGAAAAAATCATATGAATTACTTACAGTTAAATCGATTTTTTATAAAATATCGTGTGATTTCACCTAGCATAAAACTGGAACACAAAACCACTTTTAAAGTTATTGAATTATCATAATTTTGTTATTGAAATTTTGCGCGACAATATGATTCCTGTATTCGTAAATATGGGTATTAAAGGAGCGTTTAGTTTGAAGGTATGAGTCATCAAAAGCTAAAGTGGTTCTTGGTTTACTGAGAATATCTCCGCATGCTGTAGCAAACCACCTGAGATACGTACGCAACCGTATGGAAGAGACTACCACTACTCAGGCTATCCTGGTCGCCCTTATAAGCGGCGAAATCAGGCCCGAGAAAGAGAGTTAACACCAATCAACGAGGAATACGTAATGACAAATGATAAAAGTAAACACCCGAAAGTGGATCATGCCGAAGAAAACGCATTTTTCCCCTCTGACTATTCCCTTAGTGAGTTTACCAGCCCCGTATCTGACCTTAGTGACTACGACCATCCTAAACAGTGCATGGGAGGGAAGAAGGTGCTGGTCATCGCTGCGGATGAGCGTTACCTGATGACTGATAGCGGGGCCCTGTTCTCAACGGGAAACCATCCTGTTGAAACGCTTATTCCAATGTATCACCTGCATGCTGCTGGTTTTGATTTTGACATTGCGACAATCTCAGGTTACATGACCAAGTTCGAATACTGGGCCATGCCGCATAAGGATGAGAAAGTTATGCCATTTTTCAGCCGGTATAGAGACAAGTTCCAAAATCCTGAAAAATTGTCTGATATATTGAATAGCCTGAACAAGCAAAGTGAATATGCTGCCGTGTTTATTCCTGGTGGCCACGGCGCACTGATTGGGCTGCCAGAAAGCAGCGCAGTAGCCGATACTCTTCGCTGGTTCATGAACAATGACCGCTTCGTCATATCCATTTGCCATGGCCCTGCAGCATTCCTTTCGCTGCGCAATGGTGAAAACCCTCTAAAAGGGTATTCTATTTGTGCTTTCCCTGATTCAGCTGATAAGCAGACGCCCGATATAGGTTATATGCCAGGCCATCTCACATGGTATTTTGGGGAGGCGCTTAAGCAAATGGGGATAAATATTGTTAATGATGATATTAAAGGAAGCGTGTACAAGGATCGTAAGGTACTGACAGGTGACAGTCCTTTTGCGGCCAATGCGCTTGGTCAACTGGCAGCTAAAGAGCTCCTTTCAGTTTATGCCTCCTGATTATTGTTAATTCGAATGTACAATGCAGAAAATGGCATAATTTTCAGATAGTAAGGCGTAATCGATCTGGCAGCGACAGTTTCATTGATACATGTAACTGTCAGATCATATTTAGGTTTTTTGGCTCGTGGCGGATTTGGTGGTTCTGCTTTCTGTCTGCTCCGTGCAGAAGCGGACCTATCGTGGTTTTAACCCCCCCCTGATAAAGTGGTTAACTTTATCGACCACTTCATATAGATATACCTCTGAAGAATCACATCAGACGAGGGATTCAGTACTAATCTTAACCCACGGCCTGATCGAGCGCCTCGATTGCACCTATCATGGCTTCTATAGTGCCCTGTCAAATTCTGCCCTGTCGTTTTCATCATGCGTACCTTTATTGAGGTATCGCCATTCACGTGATGTGAATCGCCACGATTTCTATAGTCATGTCAACGTCCCCCTTGTTTAAGGCTAGCGTTGCATCGACCCGTTGAACTCACAGCTCAAAGTGAACATGTGGTCGGGCGGAGGGACAGCTGCGTGCAGATCGTGAGCACGAAAATCCATAACCAGATCTTCAGAAGCTGTCAGCAGGCGGTTATCTGGGCATTGAAATCGATGATGCGTTAGAGATCTCTGAGTCGATTGAAGTCTAAGGTTGTCAGGGCTGCAACAGCAGCTATGTGCCAGGAAGGGACGTAAGACCACCTATCTTTTTGAAGGATAAACGTGACCGGAATAGATGGGCTTTGTAAGATATTTCCGTAAACTTAAAGGAGCTGGAGTCCTGATCCAGTGTGAGCAAGTAATTTTTATGATCCTGGAGAGGTTATTATGTCCATCATGGACGCGCTTCTGGCGTTTAGTTTTGCAGCTGTTCTGTTGACCTTAACGCCAGGCCTGGACACAGCGCTGATATTAAGAACTGCCACAGTAGAAGGTAGAAAACAGGCAATTCGTGCTGCACTAGGCATTAGTGTCGGTTGTTTAGTATGGGGTGTGGCGGTGGCCTTCGGGCTGGGTGCGCTTGTGGCAGTTTCACAACTGGCTTATGACATTCTTAAGTACTGTGGTGCCGCTTATTTAAGCTGGCTTGGTATAAATATGCTGCTTCGCCCAAGAAAACAGCTTGCAGAAAGCCATTCTTGTGAAAAATCCGCTTCAAACTGGTTTTTGAAAGGCATTCTTGGTAATGCCCTAAATCCTAAAGTAGGTATCTTTTATGTGTCCTTTTTACCCCAGTTTATTCCACAGGGGCACTCACCGGTTATCTGGACATTTATGCTGGTAAGTATCCATATGGCGATTGGTATGACGTGGTCGATGGTGCTTATCGGCGCGACACGTCCGCTGGCTTCCTTACTCAGAAAAGAGAAAGTAATACGTTGGCTGGACCGCGCTACTGGAATGATTTTTTTGCTTTTCGCAGCGAAGCTAGCTTTCAGCAGGCGATGAAAGATTCCGTCGCACTCTCTTGCTTGGCGTCTGACTATCCGGCTAGACAATATGTCTGCCCGGATAACGGCCAATGATAAGAAAAGAATAAAGTAAAATCGCTCAGAACCTTCGCTGTTAAATTTTATGAGATTTTTGCCAGAAGAACGCCTTTCCAAAATCTATGTAATGCATTTAGAGGGAGTTTTATGTATTTATCAAAACTCGGAATCCGCAACTTTAGAAATTTTGAGGCAGCTGATATTCCCCTGGCAGGTAATGTTGTGTTATTGGGGGAAAATCGTGTCGGTAAAAGTAATCTGCTTTTCGCAATTCGACTGGTTATTGATCCCACTCTGCCTGATTCAGCTAGGCAGCTTAAGCTGTCAGATTTCTGGGATGGTTGCGACCTTGAATCAAACCCTCAAATTGAGGTGCACCTTGAATTCGCCGATTTCGACAGTGCCCCCTCCCTCTCAGCTCTGTTGACCGATTTTCGCATTGCAGAGGATCCTACCGTAGCAAGGTTGAGCTACATTTTTCGTAAAAAGGAAGAAGTCGATGGGGCTCCACGTTCGGGTGAGGATTGTGAGTTTATTGTTTTTGGCGGAGGTCAGGAATCGCGAGCCATTCCTGGACGCGTCAGGCGGCGGATCTCCATTGATATGCTGGACGCGTTACGCGATGCAGAAGCACAGCTTGCTTCCTGGCGAAGCTCCCCGCTACGTCCCTTGTTGGAAGATGCATTCTCTTCACTGAGCCGAGCCGATTTGGATCGCGTAGCAACTGAACTTCAGGCTGCAACGGAAACCATGGAAAAGTTCCCATCAATTAAGGATCTCGAAAATTCTCTGCGTGGTGGCATTCTTGACCTGGCTGGAACTGCTCATGATTTAGATGCCCGCCTCCGTTTTGCACCTGCTGACCCGCTCAGATTGATGCGTTCTATCTCTATGTTCATTGATGATGGAAAGAGAGGCATCATTGAAGCGAGCCTAGGTTCTGCAAACGTGGCTCTGATATCACTTAAGCTAGCAGAGTTTGCATGGCGACGTGAAAAGAATGAACGTAATTTCTCCCTGCTTTGTATTGAAGAACCCGAAGCACACCTTCATCCACAGCTTCAGCGCGCTGTTTTTGACAAACTCTTCAATAATGCCGACAAAGATCAGTCATTGATTGTCACGAGCCATTCTCCGACGCTGGCAACCATTGCTCCTCTTCGTTCTGTCGTTCGCATTTGCAGGGATCCGCAAGGGCGATCGCGAGCTTTTTCCCTAGCTGAACTGCCAGTAACCAGTGAAGAACTCGACGACATTGAACGGTATCTTACAGCAACCAGATCGGAGCTGCTTTTTGCTAACGGTGTAATATTTGTTGAAGGCGATGCTGAGGAGGTTTTACTTCCAGGTTTCGCACAGGCCATGGGGATCAATCTCGACCAGCTTGGGATTACGGTATGTAACGTAGCGGGAGTTAATTTTGAACCATACGTGAAGCTGGCAGCCAGCCTCGGACTACCCTTTTCCGTCGTAACCGACTGGGACCCACTGGATGGTACGAAACAACCGATGGGTAAAACACGTTCAATTGGTATCTGGCAGGCATTTAGCGATGTATCGGGAAAACTAAAAAAACTAACTCCTGGGAATATTAATTGGCTCAATAATCGTTCTTATGAAGAGTGTAAGCCTGCATTTGAAAAGATTGGTATTTTTTTAAACGATCAGACGTTTGAAGTCGCCGTGGCCAATACGACTGGCCTCAAAGAAGCGCTGCTGGATATCCTCGATGAACAGGGATTTGGTATGTTACGTTCATCAAGGATAGCTTCATGGCGTGCCGGTATGGTTCCAGACCCGACGCAACTTCTCGCGATGATATCTGACATAGGTAAAGGACGGTTGGCTGCCAAGCTGAAGCAAAAAGCACCTGGGCTTGCGCCGCCGGAGTATATTGCTTCAGCTATTCAATATGTGGTGTCGAATGTCTGACCGGCGCGCACTTTCAGAGGCTCTGAATGAGCTATTGCCGAACAGAGAGCAGTACGCTGCGGCCACATATCCTGGCCACTGCGTAGTTATTGCTGGGCCAGGCAGCGGGAAAACCAAAACACTTACGACCGCCATGGCACGTACCCTGATTGAAGAGATCGCTGACCCCCGAGGCGTGGCCTGCATTACTTACAACAATGAATGTGCTTCTGAACTTGAAGGACGTCTGGCCTGCTTTGACGTCACTGGCGGTGATCGGAACTTTATTGGTACCGTGCATAGCTTTGCACTAAATCAGGTTTTAATCCCCTACTCACGATGTATACCGGGTTTGCTGCCGGATGATTTTCGTGTGGCGACCAGAGACGAGAGTCGCGCGGCTGTTGAAGTGGCTTACCGGGCTAGATTCGGAGCTGTCGGAGATCCTCATGCACGGTGGAAATTTGCAGAAGAGAAACGACGTCGGGATGTGAACCGACGCCTACCAGCTTGGCGAGATAACAATCCAGAGCTGGCAGATTTTATTGAAGGTTATGAGGCAGAACTTCGGCGCTTAGGACTGATTGACTTTGATGATATGCCACTCATCGCTTTTCGTATTATTAGCGAGCATGAATGGATACGTAATGCTATCCGGTCGCGCTATCCTGTTCTGTTTGTAGATGAATATCAGGATCTAGGGCACGCTCTTCATGAGTTGGTTCTGCTGCTGTGCTTTAACGGTGGAATACGATTGTTTGCGGTCGGTGATGCAGATCAGTCCATTTACGGATTTAATGGTGCAAATCCAAGGCTACTGGATAGTCTTGTTTCACGGGCAGATGTAAGACCGTTCCGTCTTCGCTTCAACTATCGATCTGGCGCGAAAATTATCAGGGCATCACTAGGGGCGCTGGGAGAAGACCGCGATTATGTTGGCCCCGATGGTAATCCAGAGGGAGAGTTAGGATTCCATGGGATTAATGGCGATTATGACGCACAGGCGCATTTTATCGCTCATGATCTAATTTCGTCGTTGTTTGAAAGAGGGTTTCAGCCTGAACGCATCGGGGTTCTTTACCGGGCAGCCTGGCTTGGCGATAAAGTTGCGGATGAGTTCAAGGCCAGAAATATTGCCATAATACGTGCTGACAGTAATGCTCTCATTAAGCGCAATTCTCTTCTTGCCCGTTTCATCGAAGCCTGCAGTCAGTGGGTAACAGGGGGATGGAAAGAAGCCTCTCCACCATTTAACCTCTTACTGGGTCAGGCGCTCTTTCTTGTTTATGGCCGCCGCGCAAGCCGTGCTGAAGAACAATTACTGACCGTACAGCTCATCACCTTTTTACGAACCGGAATTGATAAAGCTGAAAGTGCTCACGAGTGGCTGAGACGTTTAAATGATGAGTTCATCACTGGATGGATGGGTATCTCACAGAACACTCAGCAGGAGTGGGATGTCATCGCTGAATTATTGAAACGAACCGACCCCGTCAGAGGACTGGATGTGGCTCTGGATGTATTCGCTGGGAAAGTAGAAGGAACTGGGCACATCACCCTTAGCACTCTTCATAGTGCAAAAGGCCGAGAATTTGATGTAGCCATAATGTTTGGGGTAAATAAATATGACTTCCCGAGTAAGCGAGATCTAGCTTCAGATAATGCCCTTCGCGAGGCCCGTCGCCTCTTTTATGTAGGCGTCACCCGTCCCCGAAAAGAGCTGCACATGGTTTATGAAAAGGGTAAACATTCACCTTGGATTGCCGAACTGTATCATCGCAGCCAGCAGATATAGAATCTTGTAGAAAACAAAGAGAGGCGGTTTACCAGTCTGCAGGAGAACCACGCAGTGGATTGATAAGCCCCTTCTTGGTCAGCACACGAAACCGCTACATCCTATCATGCACATTAAACTTCAGGGCAACCGAAGGGTTAAATGAGGCCAGCACCATGGTGACATTATTGTTCCGGGGAGGCATAGGACGTCAATTGCGCTTCTTTTCGCGTAGATATATAGCGACTCCTGTCAGGCATACTTCTTCTACACATCGGCTATCTAAACACGCCTTACTCAAAATCAGCTTTTCGCTCACTGCGGACCTTCAAAGCCGTTAGTTTGGCCGCTTAGTGCCAAAGGCGGACGGACATAGTGACAACCGGGAAGTCCTTATCTGACGAAAAGAATTAATGTCGTTGGAATGGTTTACATTACAATGCCAGTTTTAAACAGCCTAAAAAACAGGTGATCACGTGCATATCAACATGATTGAATACCTTAATATTTTTATACAGGTTGTTGAGCAGGGTAGCTTCACAAAAGCCGCTGATGTACTTCAGATCCATCGCCCCACCGTGAGCAAAGCAATACAGCAGATAGAACATGATCTGGGTGTAAAACTCATTCATCGCACAACCCGAAAGCTGAGCGTTACTGCTGAAGGGGATGAGTTCTATCATCATGCCAGGCATGTTCTGGCTGAAGTTAATGACATGATGGCCAGTTTTTCACCGACTCTTCCACCGCGAGGACGCCTGCGACTTGATGTACCCCTGGCGCTGGCACATGCCATCTTGATCCCTAATCTCAGGCATTTTCAGGCACTGTACCCTGGTATTGACGTTGTGCTGGTTTCATCGGATAAAAAAACTGATTTGATTACGGAAGGCGTAGATTGCCTTGTCCGCCTGGGCGCGCTTCAGGATTCAAGTTTTATATCCAGACGTCTTGGTGACATCCGGATGGTTACCTGTGCAGCCCCGTCTTACCTGCAGCAGCATGAGCGGCCAGAAACACTTGCGGATCTGGATAAACATCGGGCAATTAACTTTTTTAGCGACCACAGTCGTGACGTCATGGAATGGAAGTTTATCGAAGACGGTAGCATTGTTTCGCTACGTCCTGCGGGCAGCCTGTTGGTTGATAATTCCGATATTCTGCTTTCCTGTGCTCTGGCTGGTCTGGGCATTATCCAGGCAACCTATGATGCCGTTGCTCCCCATATTGCTTCCGGCGCTCTTGAAGAGATTCTGCCGCAATACCCATCGGTGTCAAAGCCCGTGTCAGTGATGTATCCGGACAGGCGCTATCTGTCTCCAAAAGTACGGGTTTTTATCGACTGGTTCAGTGACATTATGGCCACACAGATGCGCTGAAGCAGGCTGATTGTTAATGGATAATTAATACTGAAGTTCCCTGTAGGCTATTACTGGTGCGTTTATAACACTGTAGATTGTTCACAAATGATTCGGGCACTTCTTCGGCATTACTCTGAAGATGTGCCGTTAACTGACGAGAGCTGAATATGTCTAAAGTTGTTACCTTTAACCGCACCGGTGGTCCGGAAGTGCTGGAAGTTGTTGATATAGAAGTGCCCGCGCCGGCCGCAGGTGAAGTGCAGATTCGCGTACATGCTATTGGTCTCAACCGTGCAGAAATCATGTACCGCAACGGCCAGTATGTTATTGAGCCGGAATTTCCGGCACGTCTTGGTTATGAAGCGGCAGGCGTTGTTCAAGCCGTAGGTGAGAATGTTGAAGAGTTTGCCAGTGGAGAGCTGGTAAGTGTGATCCCTTCATTTATGTTTAATGAATACGGCATGTACGGCGAACTGGTCAACGCGCCGGTTCACGCTGTCGTGAAGCATCCGGAAAACCTTTCCTTCGAGGAAGCCGCCGCAAGCTGGATGATGTATGTCACTGCTTATGGTGCGCTGGTTGAATATGGCAACCTTCAGGCTGGTCAGAATGTCGTGATCCGCGCAGCATCAAGCAGCGTGGGTCTGGCTGCCATACAGATAGCTAACATGCTGGGTGCAAAACCCATCGCGCTGACGCGCACCACTGAAAAAAGCGAAATGCTCCTGAAAGCCGGTGCAGCCGCCGTCATTGCTACAGCGGAGCAGGATATGGTTACTGAAATCAATCATGCAACAGATGGTGCGGGAGCCCATATTATTTTTGATCCCGTCGGCGGTCCGGACGTGGCAAAACTGACTCAGGTGATGGCACCGCAGGGCATGTTCTTTCAGTATGGCGCGCTCGATAGCCGTGACATGCTTGTACCTGTATTTGATATTCTCGGTAAGCACCTCACTCTGCGTGGATATGAGCTGTTTGAAATCACGATGGACTCTGAAAAAATGGCGCGCGCAAAATCCTTCGTAACAAAAGGTTTACGAGTCGGCAAACTGAAGCCTGTCATCGATAAAACGTTCCCGCTCGACAAGATTGCAGACGCCCAGCGATATATGGAGGCCAATGGCCAGGTTGGCAAAATAGTTGTGGTCGTAGAGTAATTCTTACCGCAGTATTTTATTAATGATTTTGCTATAGCCTGGATAATATCCGGGCTTTTTTTATCATTCTTAGCTTTTAACCGATAACTCTGGTACTGACTGACATCCAACGTATTGACTTCGATATTCTCCTCTTCAAATGAATGTCCGTTTCTCGCTCAGAGCGGACTTGGTGTCCCTTCTTTCTGGCTGCTACGTGCCAAAAGCGGACATCGCAAAGTTGCTTCGCGAATATGGCAAATTCTTCTGGATCAGATGCGCCAGCCCTACGGATTGACATTTGTCATTATTCTCCGAAGGAATTCACTTACCTTCGGTTTTACGATAAATGTCTGGTCGATTGATCTGCCAGACAAAGTCTGGCCTGTTCAACGGGTTATACCCCAGTTTTTGGTATAGCCAGGGCGCGCTGTCGGTGACCAGCATTATTCGTCGCAGGCGTGACATCAAGGGATGAGCGTGACAGCATTCAATCAGCCAACGGCCAAGACCACTTTTCTGAAACTCATCCAGCACATAGACGTCGCACAGATAACCAAAAGTGGCATAGTCAGTGACCAGACGGGCGAAGCCGATTTGCCTTGTTCCATCCAGAAGCGCAAAACAAAGGCTGTGCTGGACTGAAATCCTGACCGTTTCAGCATCAATACCAGGAGCCCAGGAAGATTGCGAGAGGTAATCGTGAATGGCTTCCAGTTGAAAAGAAGCAGGGTCGGTTGTGACAGTAAACTGGTCTTTGGTAAAACTCAGATGCTGATTACTCACTGAACGTCTCCTTCTGCATTTACTTGTGAACAGACAAACCTTGCTGGCGAGGGCTGGTTTCTATATTGGGCCATGCTCAGGATGCTTTTTCATGTACTGTCATGATGAATACCAATGGGCACTCCCCCTGATTCTCATAAAAATGAGGAACGTCCGTTCTGGCGGTGGCCGAACATCCGGTTTTCACCAGATACAGATGCTCCTGTACTCCCAGTGTCAGCGTGCCCGTCTGAACATAAAACAGTTCAAGCGTCCCTTCCGTGTGACCGGGTGAAGCAAATTTTTCCCCCGGCTGCATTTCCCACATCCAGAGCTCTGTCATATCGGGGCCACCGGATCCTGCGAGTAGCCTTGCTCTCCCGCCTTTTTCTCCCTCCCACAACTGAGGGATCTCATCTTCAGCAATGAGATGCACGGTCGGTTTGGCGCTGACATCCACAAAATCAGCCACCGAAACACCCATCGCAGCAGCGAGGCGGCATAGCAGGGCAATGCTGGGATTCGCCCGGCACCCTTCAATCTCAACCAGCGCGCCCTTGCTGACGCCCGCCCGACGGGACAGTTCATCAAGTGATATTTTCTTTTGCCTGCGATACAGCTTAATCCGCTGGGATACGGCTTCATTCACGGTGCTGGCGATCGCATTAGCTTCGGTCATTAAATTGACTTTTTTAGTCATTGGTCATTATCATGGTTAAAATTAGTCATTACAGGATTATCACGTGTTAACAGTCTCTCCGTCAATTGCACCTGAAATTTATCGTATTGCCCCCGGCTTTCGGGCACTCAGTATCTGCGTAAAAGCCGCGCCGGTGCTGAACCCCGATATTGGAGAAATGGCGCTTAAGGAAGCCTGTGAAGCGGTTCTGGCAGGTGAGCCTGAATGGGCGGAATCTCATCTGGCCGCTTGGGCTGAGGTTTTTCAGACGTTTGGTGCTAAACCGAAACGTACGCCATGTTCAGCGGATGCGCTACGTAAGCGCGTATCACGTGACGGTACGATGCCCGCGCTCGATCCCATTGTTAATCTTTATAACGCCGTTAGCCTCCGCTACGCCGTTCCGGTGGGTGGAGAGAATATCGCTGCCTATCAGGGTTCACCGCGTCTGATTGTGGCAAAAGGAACAGAGCCTTTTGATACCGTCAAAGACGGTGAGAGTGCCATTGAATATCCCTCGCAAGGTGAGGTTGTCTGGTGCGATGATGCTGGCGTGACCTGCCGTCGCTGGAACTGGCGGCAGGGGATCAGAACCCGCTTGGACGTGGAAGCTCAGCAAATGTGGTTCATTCTGGAGAGTCTCCCACAGATGCCGCTCGAGATGCTTCACGAAGCCGGGAAGGTGCTGACCGACGGCCTTGAAAGAATGATGCCCGGTCTGTGGTTTGAAGTGGCTCTCATCGAAGAGCAATGCCAGTAATATCATTCAGGAGAAACACGATGTTCACCGGCTTGTCCGCTTTTCCGTTAACCCCGATCACCGCCAGCGGCGTCGACGAACAGGGGTTTATTAAAATTCTGGCCCGCCTCACGACGGCACGTGTTGATTCTTTGGGCATTCTGGGTTCAACCGGAAGCTATGCTTATCTGACCCGGGAGCAGCGCAAACGCATTGCGACTCTGGCTAAACAGCTTGCCGAAGATATCCCGGTGATGGTGTGTGTGGGGGCAGTCAGCACTGATGCCATCCTGCATCTGGCCGATGATGCGCAGGCCGCAGGCGCGGATGCCCTGTTGCTTCCGGCGGTCAGCTACCAGTCACTCCGAGATGAAGAGGTCTTCGCGCTTTTTGAGACGGTGACCCGGCACGTGTCTGTTCCGGTCTGTGTCTATGATAATCCGGGTACCACCCATTTTACTTTTACTGATGAACTGCACGGTCGCCTGTCATCGCTGGCGGGGGTTCGTTCGGTTAAGATCCCGGGTGTTCCTGACAGCCCGGCAGCGGCCGCTGAGCGGGTGAATGCGCTACGCCAACATCTTCGCTCGGGAGTGACAATCGGTATCAGTGGCGATGTGTATGCCGGGCTGGGATTAAATGCCGGCTGTGAAGTCTGGTACTCCGTGTGCGGTGGTCTGTTCCCGCAAACCGCAAAACAGATCACTGAGGCAGCAGCAGCAGGGGATCATGCCCGCGTCACGGCACTAACAACCCGAATGGAACCACTGTGGGCGCTGTTCCGTAAACATGGCGGGAGTATTCGTGTGATCGCCGCTGCTGCTGGCGTGCTTGGACTGACCGATACGGATTGCCTACCTCGTCCACTGCAGCCGCTGTCAGCAGGCGGTATCGCAGAAATTGCCCGCGTGATAAGCGTGTTGGGACTGAAATAATCTCCTCACAGGACCAGCTGTCTGCCGGTCCTTACGAAACCTGCAGGTGATCATTTTTTATCGCATGTTGAAGCAACATCTTTAGGTCGGCTCCTCGCTCATAGCTGCATCCAGCCGCTGTGTACCCTTAGCAGCAAACATCAGTGCTCTGAGGAGGGAAGTGCTGTAGAGCTCATTGTTGAGACAGCTCCCTCACTTCTGTTTTCCTTACGCTATGATAAATCATTACATTTTGATTAAGGACCATACATGCACATCACCATCTGCAGACCAGACGAATATGATGATTTGGCTGATATTTTTATCGAAATGGAAACCTACTATAACCAGACGCTTTGCCTGTCCAGGAGTGACATGTCCACGTATCTGAGGGATAAGATGTTTGCAGCCGACTCCGGAACCGAAGTTCATAAAGTGGTTTGTGATGGAGTTATCGCTGCGTTCTCATGTGTGTCAGTAATGTACCCCTCACCGCGTTTCAGTGGGCAAATGTTTATCAAAGAGCTTTTTGTTTCTGCACCTTTCAGAAGGGCTGGAATTGGAAGAGGGCTGATGGGTTTTATAGCCAGCCGGGCTAAAGAACGGGGGTGCTTTCAGCTCGACTGGTTATCTGTGGCAGCAGACCAACAGGCGCAGAAGTTTTATGAGTCTCTCGGTGCTCAGATTATCAGGAGTGTTAACTATCATCGGGTTTCTGGCCCATCGATAGATAAGCTTGCCCGTAGTGCCAACTGAAGCATTCAGGCAAAGATACTCCCCGTTGAAACCATATCATTATGGTAGGTCCGCTCCTCGCTCTTCGCAGCCTGTCATATTTGGTTGTGTCCTGCACGAGAAAGCCGTCAGGCGATATGGGCTATACCGGTTTAGAGTAGCTTTACATCAGTCCCTCCTTAGGGTTGTCTTAGTTCCACTAAAAGAACATGACTGTTCGGTGCTAGCCCTGGCTGCGCTCCGCTTCACCAATATTACTACTATAACTATACCTTTACTGGTTTAGCACCCTAGCCCACAAAGCCGCATTCCTTTGCGGCCTTTTGCTATTCAGATTTTATCCATCAAATAGCGATGTGCTGTAGATGCCGCGCTGGCGGCCTTGAAAATATAGCGTTTGTCGTTCCTCAGTGCTTCAAGCCAGGAAGCGATATAACTTTCATGCTGAACTTCTCCAACTATCCCCAGATCCGCCATCAGGAATGCGCTCCCCAGCTCCGCGACCAACTCTTCAAACGCATACCCCTCGCTGCCAAATTTCCCTTTCATTTCACGGTTCAGCCGACTTTTTGCCCCACTCCAGTGAACGAGCTCATGCAGGCCGGTTGCGTAGAAATTAGCAGCATCAATAAAAAGATACCGTTCAGGTAAGCGAATTTCGTCGGTTGATGGTGTAAAAAAAGCATTCTGTCCTTTTTCAATAATGGTTGCACCGCTACTATGAAGAAGTGCTTCTGCACGTGGTAATGGCTCAAAGGTCTCTGCCGGAAAAACGGCGTCATCACTCAGGGGCAAACCGTCAATTTGTTCAACATTAAATACAGTGAATGTTTTCAGCATCGGAATATAGTCAGTTTCTCCGTTATCATTTTCCTTTTCCAGCGTAGTATAGAAAATGGCGGTAGTGCCGTGTTCTCCCTTGCGCACCTGCCCACCCACCGCTTTTGCCTGTTTGTAGGTCATCCAGCGTGAATCACAGAATCCCTGTTTTGACGCGCTGCACCAAAGCAACATGATATTCATTCCGCTGTAAGCCGTACCGGTGGCGTAATTGGACGGTAAACCGGACATACCGGGAGTTTGATGCCAAGAACATACCCAAGGTTTAACCCCGGTTTCCAGCGCCGCAATTATGCTGTCGGTAACAGTCTGATAAATGTCGGTTCTGGTCGTTGAACATTTCGTTTTTGAGGAGCCTGACAGATCCAGCGAGGATACGCTGGTCACCACTGTCGCGTTAGGGGCACTTATCTGGGTATGCAGGGACATAGTCATGTTTTTTCTCCGTCAGTGGTGTGATTTTCGTCTTCGTATCGCCTGACGGTTCGCTTTCCCGGCATCGTTCCATCCTGCAAGGGCGCAGCATGCGTGCCATTTACCCTTGCGGGACGGGTTGTGCTGGGAAACGATTAACCGGAAGCAGATACATGAACGGAAATCACGCGGGAGAAAAAACTATCCCTGAATAGACAGATATAGAGCCCCTTACTCGCCAGCGGTGAGATGGGGTTTGGGGTTTGGGGTTTGGGGTTTGGGGTTTGGGGTTTGGGGTTTGGGGTTTGGGGTTTGGGGTTTGGGGTTTGGGGTTTGGGGTTTGGGGTTTGGGGTTTGGGGTTTGGGGTTTGGGGTTTGGGGTTTGGGGTTTGGGGTTTGGGGTTTGGGGTTTGGGGTTTGGGGTTTGGGGTTTGGGGTTTGGGGTTTGGGGTTTGGGGTTTGAATTTACAGGTATTAGTTTGGATCTGAGCTGCCGGTTAATTTGTATGATAAAAAACAAGACAATTATTCATTAACCTCAATTTGGGGTTAGAAACTCGATGTTAATTTATGTAATAACGTTTACGGAAGAACCACATAAAACCGGTAAATTTTAATTCAGGAAAACAAATAAAAAGAGTGACAAGCGTATTCTCTGGAGAGATGAACACCATCAGGAGATAAACAATGAATATCCAGAGTCCCCTTTTTGCCAGCATCATGCTCGTTCTGTCAGTGTTCTCTTCAGCACAGTCCATCCCTCTTGCCCGAGCATTTCATCCAGAGGGTTCCATTCACCACCCTGCCGTCGTCAACTGTTCCGATACCGCCGAATTACCCGATGAGAAAATCGTCTTACCGGCATCCCCTGCATCACGAATGCATTCCTGAAACACATCTTCCTGAAGATGGGATCTGGGGCACCTCTCCCCGGATTTGTCTTCTCAATTTTGATAGCTGGCTATGACTCAACTGCAGCTATTTAGATATGAGGCAGGGTATTTCTTAAGATTCAACCAAGCGTTAAAGAGCGGACAAACTCGATCAGTTCCCTGCTTTTCCTGAATTTCGGCCAGCAAAGCGTTAGGGTCGTTGTGGCCTCGGGACCGTGCAGCAGGCAATAGCAGACATTAGGCAACGTTACAGAACGCTGGGTTTCTGGCACCAGCGTAACTCCTATTCCCATCGACACCATGCCAATAGCCACCGCAACATCGCGAGTAAAATAGATTTTTGGCGGGACAAAACTGGCCATCTCACATGCATGTAATGCAGACCAGCCTAGCCCGACCCCAGGCGGATCTTTCTGGATCATAAATGTATCCCCAGACAACGTCTCCAGCTCTATTTTACCGGCACCTGCCTGCGGATGCGTGTGCGGTACTGCGGCGATGAGTGACCTGGTGGCGATATCCACGTAGTCCAGGTTGGCAAAATGCGGAACAGGCGATCGGAGCAGCCCCATATCCAGTTGATGGTCGAGCAGGAGGGTGAGCTGTTCGTCAACGTTGTGCTCCTCAATAACAATCTCAACATCCGGTTTAGTCTCGCGAAAACAGGTGATTAACCGTGTCAGGGCGGGATCAAGAATGGAAGATCCGACATAACCCAGTATGAGTTGTCCTTTATAGCCTTTTCGAAGGCTACTCGCACGGCTCAGCATTTTTTCGTAATGACTGACGGCGCTCCGCGCCTCCGCTGCAAGCTGAGTTCCTTCCACAGTCAGCGCCACATGACGACGATCACGCGTAAATAGCACCATGCCAAGCTGATCTTCCAGCACTCTAATCTGACGGCTTAAGGCTGGCTGCGTGATGTTGAGCCGCAGTGCGGCTTTTCCAAAATGCAGTTCTCTGGCAAGCACCACAAATGCATGCAAATACCGATAGTCCACACGTTCCTCCAATCACTATTTTTCGATAACAATCCCACATTAAAAACGTCGTTAATGTGATTAGACGGGGATTTATGTTGCCTCACATACTGTCAGTGATGTAACGGCTCGTCCTGTGATTGCCTGCAGGATGAAGATAAAAACACACCGGGCATGCTGTCTCCCGGGGACTTACTGAGGAAAACGTAATGTCTCAAACACAAAAAGTGACTGACCTGCGCAGTGCGCTGGCCGTACTGCGCAAGTTTGATGATGAGCTTATCGAAACCGATGAACCCGTTGATCCAAGTGCAGAACTGTCAGGGGTGTACCGATACATTGGGGCACACGGTACGGTTATGCGTCCGACCCGTATTGGTCCAGCCATGCTCTTTAACCGGATTAAAGGCTATACCGATATGCGAGTGCTGATAGGCCTTCTCGCCTCGCGAAAACGCGTGGCCCGGCTACTGGATACCACACCCGATAAGTTGGCCTTTTTACTGAAAGACGCGGTAAGTACCCCGATAAGGCCTGTCGTTATTTCGCAGGAAAATGCCGTCTGCCAGGAAGTAGTCCTTCTGGCATCCGATCCGGATTTCAGTATCCTCAACATCCTGCCCGCACCCACGAATACGCCGGAGGATGCCGGTCCTTACTTCACTCTCGGCATGTGCTACGCAGCCGATCCACATACCGGCGATCATGACATCACTATTCATCGCCTGTGCGTGCAAAACAGGGATGAAATATCCATGTACTTCGTTCCCGGCAGGCATCTGGATGTGTTCCGCCAGAAGGCCGAGGAAGATGGGGCTCCACTTCCTATCTCGATCAGCATTGGTGTCGACCCAGCCATTGAAATCGGTGCCTGCTTCGAACCCCCCACAACTCCACTTGGTTTTGACGAACTGTCAGTGGCAGGGAGCTTGCGCAAACAGCCTGTAGAGCTATGCCAGTGTCTGACCGTGAATGCCCGGGCCATTGCGAACGCCGAAGTCGTTATCGAGGGGGAACTCATTCCTAACTATCGGGTCAGGGAGGATCAAAATACCAACAGTGGTAAAGCCATGCCGGAATTTCCCGGCTATACCGGACAGTCACAGCAAATGGTGCCAGTGATTAAAGTGAAAGCCATCACCCATCGCCGTCACCCAATTCTGCAGACCTGCATTGGTCCAAGTGACGAGCATACCAATATGGCGGGGATCCCCACCGAGGCCAGTATTCTGCAACTGGTGGAGCGCGCCCTTCCCGGCTTTGTGCAAAATGTTCACTGCCCGTCACCCGGGACAGGAAAATATCTTGCCGTATTGCAGGTTAAAAAACGTCTGCCAAACGATGAAGGTCGTCAGCGTCAGGCGGCTCTTCTGGCCTTCTCCGCATTCTCGGAACTCAAGCATGTGATTCTGGTTGATGACGATGTGGATATTTTCGATCTCAATGACGTGATATGGGCAATGACGACACGCTATCAGGGCGATATCAGCACGGTGTTTATACCCGGCGTAAGGTGCCATCCCCTCGATCCGTCCTCTGACCCGGCTTTTAGCTACTCCGTCCGCGACCACGGGATCGCTTGTAAAACTATTTTCGACTGTACCGTTCCGTTCACGATGAAAGGCCAGTTTCGCCGCAGCGAATTCATGGAGGTCGAGATCAGTCGTTTCCTCCCCGATAACTTCAACTACTGAGGACGCCATAATGTCGACATCTGAATGTTCTCCTCGAAAGCGCGTCATCATTGGGATCAGTGGTGCATCCGGTTTTTTATATGGAGTGCAGGCCCTGCGTTATCTGCGACAACTTAGCGTGGAAAGTCACGTTGTGATTTCTCCTGCCGCTCATCTGACCCGCAGTCTGGAAACCACTCTGTCAGAAGACGACGTTCATAAGCTGGCTGATGTCATTTATCCCTTTGATGATATTGCCGCCGACATCGCCAGCGGTTCGTTCAGGGTATCCGGGATGTTGATTGCCCCCTGCTCGATGAACACCCTCGCCGCTGTTGCGGCGGGCTTTACCAACAGTTTGCTGGCGCGAGCAGCCGATGTGACCCTGAAAGAGCGCCGGAGGCTGGTTCTGATGGTCCGGGAAACGCCGCTGCATGCCGGGCACCTTCGTAACATGCTTCAGGTTACCGAAACCGGCGGCATCATTTTTCCACCCGTACCTGCCTGGTATGCACGCCCTGCAAGTACTGAGAACATCATCGCTCATAGTGTTGCGCGGGCGCTGAGTTTACTCGACCTTGATTGCGACACATTGCCGCGCTGGGGTGAAACTCCCAACCTGAATAACAGGAGTAAATCGCTATGATTACAGGCCCATGGTTCAACGGCTCTGCCGTCGTGATCGGCGGGATGGCAGGAGCCATCATTAGCTCACGTCTACCTGAAAGGTTACGTACCTCAATGCCGCTCATTTTTGGTGCGGCCTCCCTGTGTATGGGGATCGTCCTGGTGACAAGTGTCAGCCATATGCCCGTCATGGTTCTCTCGGTCCTTCTCGGCACACTGGTGGGCGAGCTCTGCTATCTGGAAAAAGGCATAAGCCACCTGGGCGGAAAAGCCCGTGGGTTGGTGGAGCTCGTCGTGAAAAGCGATCCCGGAGACAAAGACTCACAGGCGCGGTTTTTACAAAACTATGTGGCGATCATCGTCCTTTTTTGTGCCAGTGGCACCGGTATTTTTGGTGCGATGCACGAAGGCATGACCGGGGACTCGAGCATCCTTATCGCGAAAGCGTTCCTGGATTTGCTGACCGCCCTCATTTTTGCCACAACCCTGGGTTACGCCGTGGCATTAGTCGCTGTCCCCCAGCTTATCATTCAGTTAGCACTCGCCTACAGTGCGATATATATATTGCCTCTGACCACGCCTGCCATGCAGGCCGACTTTTCAGCAGTGGGTGGCGTTCTAATGGTAGCGACTGGCCTGCGTATTTCCGGTATCAAGGTCTTCCCGGTAGCCAGTATGCTTCCTGCATTGGTACTGGCGATGCCAGTTTCCTCTTTCTGGACAACCTACTTCTGAGATAGAAAAGTACTTCAGTAAAAGTGGTCAGCAAAGCGTACCCCGCATTGATTACGTATTTTCTTCATTCCTGAGGGGGTTTGCCATTCATTACGGGCATCTTCACGGGCTCTTTGCCGCCCGTCCCCGCAGCCTCCGGATGTTACGGGCATCCAATGTCCGAAACATCCGGAGGACAATTAAAACAAAAAACGGAGGTTTTATTATGAAAAAGACGATAAAAGTGTCGTGCCGAAATTTGTTATAAGGTTCAGAAGTCATTACTGCAGCGACCCTTGTGGCCTGACTATGAGCATTAACGAAAAGTCTGTCCACGATATTTCCCGGCGACTATCGGCATGTAGAGTTCTATACCTGGTCTTATATTTTCAGTTCTTCGTTGAATTTTTATTGAGTCAATCGCGCATATTATATAATTAGC
Source organism: Klebsiella sp. I138 (assembly GCF_051131765.1). Taxonomy (NCBI): domain Bacteria; kingdom Pseudomonadati; phylum Pseudomonadota; class Gammaproteobacteria; order Enterobacterales; family Enterobacteriaceae; genus Klebsiella; species Klebsiella sp. I138. The sequence continues at coordinate 569,171 of NZ_CP180447.1, read as the reverse complement.
GTAAATTCCGTCTGGAGAATATATGAATGCACTCACCCGCTGCACCCTACTCCCCTTACTGTGGCTCTGTGCTACTCAGGTGTACGCCTTTCAAAGCACACCGCCAGAACAGCCCTTTTCTTCAAGGCAATCCGTAAATTCGGAGCAACACATTCAGGAATATAGTTACTCAGACAAACATGAACCTTTGCAAACAACGCCTTTAGGGGGCTGTAATGCTAGCCCGATTCCGGGATGTAATTACCCTACGCAATCGGATTACGATTTTCACCAGAAGGAGTGAGGGCCATGTTTACTAAAAAAATCTAAAGATCTCCTCAGGCGTAGAGAATCAGCTTTGAGCACGAAGCGTACCGCCTAAAGCGCAGCAAGGTCTGCTTTGAGCGAAGACCTGAATTGTATCCCGCATAATTGTGCCATTCACATTTAGAGATCATATGCATTCAAATCTAAGTATATTATACTGTTCTGTAGCAACGAACTTATGTCCCATATCCGTGATTTTTTCTATGAATTACGACTTTAAGCTCGTCACTAATAAAGAAGATCAATTTAAAATAAATGGAATATCCTTTCTAAGTTTATGCGAAAGCTCATGCTAGGGATAATACGCCACTGCCAGCTTCCAGACACGACTTGCTTCATCATAATTTCTCGAATTCCAGTAGAGACCTCCAAGATTGAATAATGCCAATTCGTTTTTTTTATTTATTGATAAGCATTTTTCATAAGAATCGATTGCCTCTTGAATATATCCTTGAAATTCGTAGGCAACAGCGACTTGGAACCAACTAAAATCATCAGGTTGGATTTGTTCAGCTTGCTCAACCAAAATAGGTAAGCTCTCTTGGAAGCGACCAAGATGATTCAGAGCTACTCCAAGACAATATCCATATTCGCCACCCGCAATTTCATATGCTTTACGGAAATGTAACTCTGCATCTTCCCACTCGTCTTCATCTTGTGCCCAATGACCTATACGATCCCACAAAAAAGCACTATCTTCATTACTTACATTATTTATTCGCAGTTCAAACTCCTTCTTAAAATCATGGTACGAATATTTAGTTAAATTATCATTAACATTTAAGTAATTTTTCGCCAATAGAATTTCTCTAGATGCATCAGGGTGATAAGGGTAGAATTCTAAAAAGCGAGCCCAAAAAGGCAAGCTAAGCTTAGCAGAAGCAGTCGAAGTTCGGCAGAACGTTGCAACTAGCATTAAGCACCATTTCCATAAGTCCTCTTTATTATCATTCCGAGTTAATATATTATTAATCTCTCTATATGCCGAACGATAATCCCCCATATTGAAAAGAGTGTTAATCCTCCATTTATCAACATAAATTAGTTTATGCTGATAATTTCCTGGGAAAAGCACTCTATCTAAATATTCTAATGCCAATTCATAATTACCCCTACGATTATGAATTACTCCCAAAGCTAAGTTAGCTTCACTTAAGTTTGGGTCTAACTCAAGTGCCTTCTTATAGCATTCACATGCTTCATTTTCACTCCCTAACTTTGAGTAACTACTACCCATGTTTTTGTAGCATTGCGCAGCTAATTTCTCTGCTTCGGTTATATGCTCAAGAGCAGTCTTATACTCTTGAATAGCTTCTTTGTCTCTGTCAAGAGCCGTATATCCATTACCTATTGAATAATATAAGCTTCCCTTTGTTATTTTACCCTCTTCCAATCTATCTCTAAGATATTGTATACCATTTAAAACCCTTTCTTTATTTCCATTAACTCTATCCATAACCTTATTTATTTCAGACATATATGGAATGATCATCGCCGGATGATCAGGGCCGAAAATAGCTAAAAATTCATAAAAATTAGCACTTATTACATCATCATGGTTATTTTCATACAATGAATTAAGCAATTCATGAGCTAATTTTTTATCTTCTGGTATATGTATCTTCGGTATGGCTTTATTAATAACATCGCTAACATTTGAAATGTGATTTGTTATCAACTCGATTCTAGCATTACGGTCATTCATGGCATTAAATCTAGCCACCTCTGCAATTTCATGTAAACGAGAGTCAGAAATATCCTCAATGAATTTTACAGTGAGTGTTTCTTGCTCAACCCATTGCTTTTCAGACTGATCATAGATTCGAATCACGCTTTCAGCGAATGTTATTTTTAGACTATTGCTTGGGGCATGGAAACACACATAAAAAGAATAAGGGTGCATTAATAGATAATTCAGGTTAGCTCTATTAACAGATATACTGACCGAACCATCATTATTCAATTCTTGCTCAGTACCTTTTAGTTGAACAAACAGTCTAATATTAGTTGCTTGACCATTTTCTGTGATTTCGAGTTGATAGTCTACGCCGTAATCATTTACATCCTGACTTTGAATAAAAAAATCATTTGAATCCCTAAGGAAATTTTCAAAAGCAGATATCGCGAGTCTTTCAATCCTGTGGTTTCTATCTCTTTTGGGGAAATCATTTAAATGATGCATTTTGTGTCCCTGTACACTGTGTGCTGAGATATCAGCCCACTATTAAACTCGATTTCAGTATTTTGGCAACTATTTGAAGCAACTGTAACTTAGAGTGCGTAAACTTAAGAATCTCCGATGGAGATGGTAGCAGGCGACAACTTTTGACAACTCACCCCCTTGATTAAGGATAGCGTTGCATCGACCCATTGAACTCACAGCGAAAAGCGGACGATTTGACTGCAATTGAGATGCCTGAAAACACTTGTGTTAAAGTGTCATTAAGATCCTTATGGATAGTCATCATTACTCAAACCGCTGTTCACCTTTACGATCTTCCTGTTGTTCCCGATTCCTTTGACGCTCAATCATTAGCATCAATCTCTCCTGGATTTTTTTTGCAACGTTTGAAATGTCGTCCCGCTCGTGTTCAATGAGTTTATTGAAAGCGTCAGCCCGTGACTGCCATATTTTTGCAAGGCTGCCACTCCAGCTTGTGGGACTCGTTAATTCTGCAAAAGAATCGAGGACCAAGGATGGTTCAGGTGCCGCCTCTAGGAATTTGACAGCATTTTCATGTAAGACCGTCCCGCTTGTGTCAGGAATTATTACCCAAAGTTCCAACCCCTGCGGCACAAATGCCCATATTCTAGGATCGTCACTGCTGGAGCACCAGTCAATCAAGGTTTTGATGTCAACGCCTGAAAGCAGCGGGGTATCCCCAATGCTTCCACGCATAAAGAACAATCGCATACACCATTGGTCCTCAGAATCTGCAAACAGGCGGGAGAGAAACGCTTCAGGTATAAGTGCCACTGTTGTCTCTATAGTTTTACGATACTCATTCATATAGCCGTAGTGTTTATCAATCGCTGAGAAGACAGCATCCAGCCACTGATGCTTGAGCACGTCATGTTCGTCTAACTGCAATGCCGCCGCCACAACCGATTCCATAAAGACATCTACAAGACTACCCCGAGCGTCAGTATCTTTCTGTAAAACCTGAATGGCTGCCCTGAAACCGACTTGAAGAAGTTCCGGCCCAGGCATGTCCTCTGTCGCTTTTTTGCCGTGTAGCCTCATACCGAGTCCATTTAAAACCGGTTCCTCGCCGCTTTCCATGACTAATAATCGTTCAGCCAGTTCGAGCACCCGGGAGACTGGAAGGTGCCAGCATTTTTTATCCCACAAAAAGGTGTCAAACATAAACGGATGGATATCCGGTTTATCCAGAAGCGACATGCATCGTTCCAAATCCCTTTCTGTAAAATCTCGCCGAGGATGCAATTTAACCAGAACTCGACATAGGGAAGGATGCACAGCGCACTGATCCAGAAATTCATGGGCCATAGCTTCATTAATACGATCCACACCGTCGATAAAGCCAAGAAAGACCGAAAAATCTTTATTTTCTGTAGAGTCCTGTTCTAGTTCTTTTATAAGCAATTGCCAGATCTCACGAGGGCTCGCAGTTCCTTGAGCAAGCCCCTCCCCGAATGCGCTACGGTAAGGCATCCACTCAGAAGAGAACAAATTGGGCGTCAGATCAGAAAGGCAAAGTGTTGAAGCGGCAAACTCACGCCCCAGTTGCTCTGCTCTGGCCATCAGTCGCTCTTCAGCTTCAGCGTATCGGTCCTGATCATTTCGGTTAAATTCGTCATCAAGCACCCAGTTGTGGTGACCTTTGCTAAAGACATAAAGCCGGATACCGGAAAGCAAATCATTCGGTCTGAGCTCCCTTTGCAGAGCATCAAAAGTTTCAAGCAGAACGGGTGATACCTGAGGATCCTTCTGCATAAAGTACAGTTTTGTCCGAATCGCCTTCCAGCCCTCCCCCCACGAATGATGAGCATGTAGTGTACGTGCGGCATCAACCAAGACTGAGCCCATCTTCTTGTCACTCCACAGGCCGCTGAGTGAATTTGCCAGAATAGTTCGTGCACCGCTGGCAAGACGCATATCACCAGAGTTCCCGACGCGAACAGCAATCGCAATGAACGCACGCCGCCACGTCATCAACGCCTTATAGTCTGGTTCTGCCCCATAATCCCTCGGCCGGGCACCAAACTCACAGATACCCGAACCTGTCCACGTCGAACCGCTAAGTCCGGCAGAAAGCATTCTCAGTCCGAGCGCCCGACGCTGTGACATACCTGAAGAGAGACATTCTTCAAGAACCGCAATTCGCTGCTCCAGAGAAGCATGTGTGCCTGACAGGTAGGGCTGACAGAACAAGGTGAGTTTGTCCCGTGCATTCTTCTGACCAGGCTTATCCGTTTCATGATCCGCGACTTGCAGCAGAAGGCTGGCGCACTGGTCAAAGTATGAAGACTCCCAAGCCAGTGCCTGTAAAAGGTCGAGGATAGTGCTCCAGCGAGGATCGTAATGTCTTTTCTGGCCTTTAAAGTCTGTAGTCCTGAGGTCCTCGCCAATCCGGTTAAGTAGAACGTCAGGCACCACCGGTGCAATGTACTCCAGCATACGAGCTGGTAAGTCCTCTAACACCAGCAAGTTACTCAGCAACGCCCCCGGCTGGAGCCATGCAGCTGCAATCTCCTTTGCCACCGGATGATCGTGTAAATGGCCCAGCCGGTGAGCAAACGACATAAGCAGGCGCTCCCGTCCAGGCAATTCAAAGCATGAACGAAGAAACGCCACCGGAAAGCTGTCCAACGCGGAGGCGGCCAGCCTGTTCGCGATAGCATGGGGTAAGATGGCCCGCCAGTGCGATCTGGCCTGAAGAATGTGGCGTTCTGTCAGCTTTTTGAGCGTCCGGTATAGCTGGTTATATGAATAGCCCGCGAGCGTACCCAGGCTCTCAAGTTCACTATTGCCTGTTTCAGAAAAGTTAATCGAAAACGAGTAGACCAGTGAAAGTAGCTCGGCCTGCTCCCGTAATCCCTCGTCCGGTTCATGACGTTGTTCAAAAAGTCTGTTGAAGAGTTGTGCATCAGACAGAACGGCCAGTGACTCCCCTTCCTCCACTCTCTCGGCAATAGCCAGCGAGACTCTTGCATTCCCGTCAGCGAATTGAGCTATTCTACGGGCGTTCAATTGTCCGATACCGGGGAACCGACGTAGCAGAAGTTTTTCCGCCACTTCCGTTCCTATCGCCTCAATATGGATAACCTCCGTGGTCTGAGGTTTGTCCTCCCGAATATCATACTCAACGGTAATTAGCTTGATCCTGTTCCCCACCGAGGTAACTCTCGCTGCTAGGGAAGCATGCAGTTCAGACGGGCAGTTATCTAGAACCATAATTGCGCTGCGCTGGTCAGCGATGAGGCGTTCAAGCATGGCTGCAGCCGAAGGAAGCGGACCGTCACCTGTATCGGCATAGACCGCCAGAGTGCGGTCCAGGGAATCAGCGCCTACGGACTCATCAAACAAGGCCTGAACAATCCTCGTTTTACCGACGCCAGATAAACCAGTAATACGCACGGCCTTCCGAGTGGTCCGGATAAGCTGGCGTATCGGCCCGATGGCATCCTCAATACTAAGAGGGTGACCTTTTTCTGACGGAAATGAGATCGTGATACCGGACGCGGTAATCAGGGTATCTTCCGCCCCCACTGGAGGGCAACTCCATGCTCCATATGGCTGCCAGCCGGAATATCCCCGCCCCAGTATTCTGTTTACCCACAGCATTACTGACGGATGCTGTCTTATCCACTGAGCCAACTTTGCGCGATCATAGAAAGCCAGATGAAGAGTTGGGTGAGAGGGATCATGCCTGACGGCCTCATGCATCGCCTTGACGCGTTCGGCAAGCATAGAGGGGGAACAGTCCTCATCCAGACTGACAATGATATAGCCTCCCCCCTTTGTGGCCTGGCCGGATATCATGGGAGAAAGGACGCCAGAAGGAGCCATCTCTCGCAGAATATCTGCCCTGCGCATTTTGTGTTTTTTTGCCTGGAAGACGGTATCAGGTCGCTCAATATACCCGGAGTTAAGCTGTTCAACCGGCACCTGCACATGGACATCAATTCCACCATCAGGTGCGTTGATCGATCCCGACCAGCGCACCCACGCCGGGCTATGACCGCAGGCTGCCACTTCGGCTTCAGCAAGGCGCGCAATTAACTCTTCCAAAAGAGTATCTGAGAGTCCGAGTAATTCATCTTTATCGATATCGAAGATCGCCACGGCATAGTCCTGACAGAAAATTGAAATTTTCGCAACTGATGCCCAGAATATTAAGCAATTAGAAGTAGATTGTCCTGTGACTAGTTCCCATTGCTCCATACACAGACAGATTAGCAAGGTCCGCTATACACAGAGCGGCCTCAAAGGGTCTACTCTATCTAGGGTCAGGACGGACGTTCTGGGTGAAAATGTTGAGCGCCGCTTCATCGCTGATTCGCCGCCAGAGACATTGAACCACTTTTAGCAATAATCGACATCTTTTTATCCAAAAAGACAATAATGCACTATTCGCAACAATCTTATGGCGCTTGTTAGATTCTGGCAATAATCCCTCTTTTCTTCTCCGCAGATTCGTAAAAAGCTAAAGTCGGATCTGCGCGGATTAATCGTATGCAAGGGCGAAGGAGATACGGAAGAAAGGGGGCAAAACAAAAGGCAGGTGGGAAAGAAAGGTCCGCTTTGAGCGAAAAGCAGAAGTTGTACATGAAAACGAACTCAGGGTGGCGACAGTTCTCATGTCCATTGAACGCTGTCGCCAATGAATCGCCCGCGTAAAAGAAATTTCTTGCTGAAGAGAATAATACTTCAGCATAAAAATAAGCTGGATTAGAGGGGCCAACTGAAATAAACAGTGTCAAAGCTAAGTGCAGATGTCTGAATGGCTCCAGTTACCCTTAACATCAATTGCTTATATAAGCATATGGTTAATTCGCTTACTCTGAGGAAATGCCATCAGAAAGTAAACGGACGCAATAGAGTAGGAAACTACTTCTGGTTTTTCTCACGTATAGCTTTCAGTCCGGCTAACGAGAACAACTTAAAATGCGCAGTGAGGGCTTTTGTTTGCATTGCTACGATTTCCTGTACCGGCCCGGGCATTCGGCTTCCCGCGACCATCAGCATCATGCACGGCGCAACCACACTCAGCATACAGGGGAGCAGGCGGGGATCATCTTCTTCAAGGCCCGCGGCTTCAGCCACAATCCGCCTTACTGACTGAATCTTTCTGGCGCCTTCAGCATTAATAAAATCGCCGAGTTGTGCTGAAGGCGACAGCATCTCACGGGCAAAAACCCGCCCATGCCAGTCATCCGGATGGTTCAGTTTCGCCAGAAACGTTTCCAGGAAAATCCCCAATTTATCTTCTGCGGGTTGAGCTGATTCGGCGATCTGCGCGAGCTGATCCCCATCCAGATAATGATGGTGAGCGAGTGTCAGGACAGCGAGATACAGGCCATCACGACCACCAAAGTGATAATTGATGGCGGCCAGGTCAACACCGGCCTTTTTAGCGATTTCTTTGTTGCTGGTCTGCGCAAATCCTTTCTCTGCGATCAGCTCTCCTGCCGCTTCGAGAATGCTTTCCCGGGTGATATCCCCATCGCTTCGGCGTGCTCTGCTCATAATCCACAACATCCAGATAACTTAATTCGACAAGATGGGGTTTATTATTGCACACTATAAATCTAAATTGAATTTAAACTAGATACCTCAGGGCACGTCAGGACACTTTTATGATCAATAAAAAAATCATCGCCGGGGCGGTTATTGTGGCGCTTATCCTTGCTGGAGGCGCTTTCTGGCTGTTTGGTCGTCATGATGGTGATAAAAACCAGCTTACGCTGCATGGAAATGTCGACATTCGTCAGGTGTCGCTGGCCTTTGAAGACAGCGGCCGCATCAGCACACTCGCTGTCGATGAGGGTGATGAGGTTAAGGCCGGACAGGTTATTGCCACTCTCGACACCCGGGCGTTGAAAATTCAGGAGCAGCAGGCTCTGGCACAGCTGGACGCTCAGAAGCAAACGGTGCGTGAGCAGCAGGCCGGTGCACGCCCTGAAGAAGTGGCGCAGAGTCGGGCGCAACTGGCCTCTGCCCAGGCGCAATTACAAAAAGCCACCGAAGACATTAGCCGTATTCAACGCATTTCTGGCAGCACCGGTGGGAAGGGCATCAGCAAACAGGAACTGGACACCGCACGCAGCAATCTTCGCATTGCCCAGGCCAGCGTAAAAGAGCGCCAGGCAAGCCTGACCCTGATGGAAAAAGGGGTACGTTCAGAACAACGTGAAGCCTCCGTGGCGCAGGTTCGCGCCACCCAGGCGCAGCTGGAACTGCTGCAATATCATCTCTCACAGGCAGAATTACGCTCTCCCGTGGATGCCGTTGTCCGTGCGCGACTTCAGGAACCGGGCGACATGACTGGCCCGCAAAAAGCGGTTTATACCCTGGCGCTTCGTCAGCCGAAATGGGTCCGTGTGTGGCTGAATGAAGGCGATTTGGGACGTGTAAAATCAGGGATGTCAGCCAACATATTCACGGATTCCTTCCCTGATAAACCTGTAACCGGCAAAGTGGGCTTTATCTCTTCAGTGGCGGAGTTCACGCCTAAATCGGTCCAGACCGAAGATTTGCGTACCAACCTGGTGTTTGAAGTCCGCATTGTCGTTGACGACCCAACTAACGTTCTGCGCATGGGGCAACCCGCCACAGTGACCATCAACACTCAGACAGAGAATCAGCGCGATGCCGGGAACTGAACGTCAGGATGTCGTCATTGCCCGTGACCTGGTGCGCCTGTTTCCAGGTGTCACCAAAAATGCGCCGGAAACGCGAGCGCTCGATGGCCTGACGCTCAATATTCGTGCGGGTGAACTCACTGCGCTGGTTGGTCCGGATGGCGCGGGGAAAACCACCTTTCAGCGGCTGATTGCCGGGCTGTATGAACCGACTTCTGGCAGCCTGACAGTTCTGGGCACCGATGTCACTGTCGATCCTCAGTCAGTGCAAAACCGCATCAGCTATATGCCGCAGCGCTTTGGACTGTATGACGACCTCAGCGTGCATGAAAATCTCGATTTGTACGCAGATTTGCATGGCGTCCCTGAGCAAGTCAGGCAGGAACGCTTCGAACGACTGTTGTCGATAACCGATTTAGCCCGTTTTACGGCACGTCCGGCGGGAAAACTCTCTGGCGGGATGAAGCAAAAACTGGGGCTGGCCTGCACGCTGGTCCGTTCTCCTGAGTTGCTGCTGCTCGATGAGCCGAGCGTGGGGGTTGATCCGCTTTCCCGTCGTGATCTGTGGAAAATCATCGAACAGCTGGTTCAGGATGAACAGCTTAGCGTCATTATCAGTACCGCCTACATGGACGAAGCCGAGCGCTGCTCGCAAGTCTACGTCATGAATCACGGCAAGGTTCTGGCAGAAGGTAAACCTGAAATGCTGCGCCAGAAGGCCGCAGGCAGGACATGGCTGGCGGTACCTCCACAGGGCACTAAATCTCGTGTTTTACAGGCGCATTTGCTCGAAAAGCGCGATGCCATTGCGGATGCCGTTCCCAAAGGTGATGCCGTCCGTTTTATCTGCCTGTCCCCGGATGATAAAGCCACGCCGCAAGATGTGAATGCCACCCCCAGAGAAGCAGAGGTGGAAGATGGTTTTATGCTGTTGCTGCATCAGGCGCAGCAGCAGGATTCGACGGTGCCGACCGGCCCGGTCAAAGCGGAAATGGTTTCTGAACAAAACAATGGCAACGACAGCGACAAACCGGTCATCGTCGTCAAAGACCTGGTACGTAAATTTGGTGATTTCACGGCGGTGGCGAACACCTCTTTTGACGTCGAACGCGGCGAAATTTTCGGGTTGCTGGGGCCAAATGGCGCTGGAAAAACCACCACCTTTCGGATGTTGTGCGGACTGCTTCCTGCGACCAGTGGGCAACTGGAAGTCGCTGGCATGAATCTGCGCACGGCGCGAGCGAAAGCCCGCGCCCGTATTGGCTATGTTTCGCAGAAGTTTGCCCTTTACGGCAACCTGAGCGTGCGCGACAACCTGACGTTCTTCGGCGGCGCGTATGGCCTGTCCGGGGAAAAGTTAAACAGCCAGATTGAGGCTTCACTGAAGCAGTTTGAACTGAGCCCGGATGCCATCAGCGGTGAACTGCCGGGGGGATTCAAACAGCGTTTATCCATGGCAGTCGCCTTGCTGCATGAGCCGGAAATCGTCTTCCTCGATGAACCGACAAGTGGTATCGACCCGCTGGCCCGCCGACTGTTCTGGTACACCATTGGCGAACTGGCGAATAAAGGTATCACCATTATTGTGACGACTCACTTTATGGAAGAAGCGGAGTATTGCGACCGGATAGCGATTCAGGATGCGGGAAAGCTGCTGGCACTCGGCACGCCGAAGGAAGTTCGCCAGCAGGCAGGGCTGGATCATACCGCAGATATGAATACCGCCTTCATTGCCATCGTTGAAAATTCCCGTGCTGAGGTCGCAAGACAGGAGCCCCGTCATGAGTGACTCAACGTTCTTTCGTCGTCTGGTCTCACTGACCCGTAAAGAAACCCGACAGCTGGTACGTGATAAAAGTAACCTCGCGGTCGGTTTTCTGCTGCCCATCGTGCTGATCCTGCTGTTTGGTTACGGCGTGTCTTTTGATCTGAGCACAGCGCGGGTTGCAGTAGTGCAGGAACAGCACACAACCCAAAGCCATCAGGTAATTACCGCCTTGCAGGGAAGTCGTTATCTTTCTGTACAGGAGTATCCGAGTTTCACAGCAGCACAGACGGCACTCCGGCGAGATGAGACGGATGCCATTGTGCGTATACCTTCCGACTATGCCGAAAACAGCGCTTCAGGAAAGGGCAAAATACAGGTCTTGCTCAATGGTGCCGTCACCAGCGTTGCTTCAGCTGCACAGAGCTATATTTCCGGCGCATTGGGTACGCAGACGGCCATTGAGGCTGATCGACAAAATCTCACGGCAGCAGCGGGTACCGTCTCCATCGAGCAACGGATGTGGTTCAACGAAGCCGGGATCAGTACCTGGTTTATTGTGCCGGGGATCCTCGTGCTGATTTTGACCCTGATCGGGGCCTTCCTGACCGGATTACTGATTGCCCGCGAACGCGAAAGGGGGACGCTGGAAGCCCTGTTTGTCACCCCTGTGCGCCCACTGGAACTGGTACTGGCAAAACTGGCACCGTATATGGTGATTGGGGCCGTTGACCTCGTTATTTGCCTGCTGGCGGCACATTACCTGTTTGCCATTCCCATCAGAGGCTCTCTCTTCGCCATTATCACCGCCTCGCTGCTGTATCTGCTGGTTTCGCTGGGGATGGGGCTGACGATATCGGGCTACGCGCCAAGCCAGTTTTTAGCCAGCCAGATTGCGCTCATCGCGAGCTTTATGCCGGCGATGATGCTTTCAGGTTTTGTGTTTGATATCCGCAATTTACCGATTGTGGTCCAGGTAGTCAGTCAGATTTTACCGGCGACCCATTTCATGTCGCTCATCAAGACGCTGTTTCTGGGCGGGGACGACTGGCCCATGTATTTCCGTCAGTGCGGCATTCTGCTGCTCTATGCGGTGATCCTGATTAACGCCTCACGGCTTTCCCTTCGCAAACGGCTGAGGTAACGTATGATATCTGAACTCCAACACTGGCTGCGGCACATCGGCTTTCTGGTCAGAAAAGAGATCCTGACCATCGTTAAAGAACCCGCCAACCGGGCGATCCTGATTGCTCCCGTTTTCATGCAGGCCTTACTGTTTGGCTATGCGGCGACTTATGATGTTAACCACGTTGACTATGCCGTACTGGATCAAAGTCGTGGTCAGGCTTCAGCACAAATTCTCTCGCATCTGGACGGGACCGGCGTATTTAACCGCACCGCCACTCTGACGTCAGCGTCGCAAATTCAGCAGGTGGTGATGGACGGAAAAGCGCTAATGGTGCTGACGTTCCCGCCTGATTTTGAAAACAAGCTTAACCTTGGGCAGACGTCGCCGATGCAGGTGATTCTGGACGGGCGTAATTCGTCAACCGCCGGAGCCGCAGCGGGATACATCAGCGCCGTGGTCGCCGATTTTAATCAGCGCAAGACAGGAAACCTGTCACCCATCAATGTCGAGGTCAGGGCCTGGTATAACCCAAATCTTGAGTCACGCTGGGGACTGATGCCCACGCTGATTGCGGCGATCAGTATGATGCAAACATTGTTGTTATCGGCACTTTCTGTCGCCCGGGAGCGGGAGCAGGGAACCTTTGATCAGCTTCTGGTGACGCCATTTACGCCGATGCAGTTATTGATTGGTAAGGCCATTCCTCCGGTGCTGGTCGGATTACTACAGTCCACCATCATTCTGCTGGTTATCCTGTTGTGGTTCCAGATCCCGATGAACGGCTCGCTGCTTGTGCTCTATTTCGGGTTGCTCTGTTTTAACATTGCTGCTGTCGGTCTGGGGCTGTCTATTTCCGCCGTTTCCATCAACATGCAACAGGCGATGTTGTACACCTTCTTGCTGATCATGCCGCTGATGTTGCTTTCCGGATTGTTGACGCCGGTACAAACCATGCCTGCCGTTCTCGATACCCTGACGTACGCCAACCCACTGCGCTTTGCGATTGATCTGGTGCGCCGGGTGTATCTGGAAGGGGCTGGCTTAAGTGACGTCGCCTTTGATTTTATTCCCATGATTGCCATGACGGTCATCACGATGCCTCTGGCCGCGTGGTTGTTCCGTAACCGACTGTACTGATGCAGGAATTAAGATGAATAACTGTTTTTCCATTTTCACTCGTTACCCTTTATCCGCCGTGGCGACGGTACTGGCGATGAGTCTCATCAGTGGTTGTACCGTAGGCCCGGATTTTGAGAAACCAAAGGCAGAAGCGCCTACGGACTGGACAAGCTGGCGCAGCGGCGATGCCGCGTTGCACACGCTGCCGGGCGGTAGTGTTGTCACAGACAATCAGTGGTGGAAACGCTACAACGATCCTGTGCTCGACGCGCTGGTTGAAAAAGCCTTAACGGCGAGCCCGGATATTCGCAGCGCGACATTACGCTTTGCCAGCGCCCGCGCCCAGCAACAGATTGTGAATTCACAGCAAACCCCTGATATCAATGCCACCGGCAGCGTCACCCGCATCCAGCAGAGCGAGAACAGCCCCTCGACGCGTGCCCTGAAAGAAGCTCTGCCAAATCCGGATGAACTCATCAAACTGATGGCTGCACCGTCGAACTGGTATCAGGGCGGGCTGGACTTCTCATGGGAAATAGACCTGTGGGGACATGTACGCCGGGCGGTAGAAGCGTCTGACGCCGATGTCGAATCCCAGCAGGCAATGCTGGAGCTGGCGAGACTGAGCATTATTGGCGATGTGGTGAATAACTACTACAACCTGCGCGGTATTCAGCAACAAATCGAGCTCGCTAAGCAGGATGAAAACGCACTGAATGAGCGTCTTTCACTGATTGAGGCACGAACCGAAGGTGGAGCGCTGGATGAGACCACACAGGAAAGACAGCGTAGTGAACTGGCGGCGAACCGCGCGAACCTGATCGACCTGCAGGCCCAGGAAGGTGTGGCGATGAACCAGCTATTGCTGTTGCTCGACGAACGCCCTGGCGCGCTACAGCAGCAACTGCAATACCACGCAGACAGCCTGAAATCTGACAGATTGCCACCGCTGCAAATGGGGCTCCCGTCTGAAGTGGCACGTAACCGGCCTGACATTCGGGCGGCAGAAGCAAAACTGCATTCAGCAACGGCGAGAATTGGTGTCGCCGAGGCAGAACTCTATCCGAGCATCACGCTGGGCGCACGAATTGGGATGGATACCTACAGCGCGGATAATTTCACGGAGTGGGGCAGCCGCAGCTGGTCCGTTGGGCCGAGCCTGAATCTGCCGCTGTTTGACCGTGGTCGTCGTAAGGCAACGGTGGTGTTGCGGGAAACCGATCAGCAGCAGGCGGCGGTTGATTATCACAAAACCGTATTGAAAGCGTGGCAGGAAATAGATGATGCCTTAAGCCGTTATGCGGCGGCGCAACAAAAGCTTATTGAACAGCAGACGCGAGCGGACAGTGCAGGACAGGCGCTGACCCTAATCCAGGCGCGATATGATGGTGGACTCAGCAACTTTATCGATGTACTGGATGCGCAGCGCAGTAATATCCAGGCGCGACAGGCATTGGCCATGAGCCAGCGTGATGTGATGACGGCCTGGGCTGCAGTAAACCGAGCGGTGGGGAATTATCCACGTTAATGAAGGTTGTTGGAAAATGCTGGCTTTCTGCCAGCGCTACACCATGCGTTAGTTGATGATAAATTCAGAGGGGATTCGGACATGAGACTCAAGAACAAAGTTGCTATCGTCACCGGTTCGCACTTGATTAAACACAGAGACGCCAGGCAACGTCGGCTTTTGGCACAGAGCAGACTTTTTGAAGCTCACCCTAGCTACCCATCCTTCATATGTAGAGTTCACCATAGAACGATCAACACGTGAAGCGAAGCGTATAAGCCTATTTTAAGTAATCGGCAACGATGGGTGGTCATTCTAGCGGTCTTGACAGAAAGGAAATTCAGGTTTAGCTTATTTATTAGCCAGTTACTGGCAAAGGCGATCCCAGTCAGAGGAGCCATATTTAAGAAGCCCGCTTAAGGAAACTTAAGCGGGCTTTTTGCTTTTCTTCTCTGCGTTTTGTTCTTGAGCGCGGCAATCGAATGTTTCTTGTCAAAGTCTTCTCACTGTTACGGGAAGACTTCGTGCCGACTACCTCACAGGCTCTTGCACGCTCACTATCTCCAGTTTATCACCGTAGCGCTTTGTATCTTTAATCGCCCGCCGATCGTCAGTAATCACCCGGCTAATGGCATCCAGCCCACATACATGTGAGAATGCTTTGTGGCCAATTTTAGAGCTGTCCGCCAGCACAATTGTCTGGTTCGCCGCCGCTATCATCGCCTGTTTCACCGAGACTTCAACGGTATTGATATTAGTAATACCGCTATCAAAATGAACGCCTTCAGCGCCGAGAAATGCCCAGTCAGTATGCACGTTCGCAAACTTACTCAGGGTATCCGGTCCGACCAGGGTATACACATTATTGAGCATGACGCCGCCTGCAACGTGTAAAGTAATAGATGGATGCTGGGAGAGCTGCATGGCAATCATTAAATCGTTGGTAATCACGGTAATATTCTTTCTCTCCCGTAGCGCCACTGCCAGCTGATATACGGTTGAGCCATTATCAAGAATCAGCGTCTGACCATCTTTAATGCAGGCCAACGCCGCCTGAGCGATTGCACATTTGGCCTGAACGTTCATATCACGCCGCACGTTCCACGGGGAGTCGCCATCCAGTGAGTCCTGCTGAGGCAGGACGCCGCCGTGGGTACGCAGCAGGCGACCATTTTTTTCAAGAAAGGCTAAATCACGGCGAATAGTTGAGCTATCGACAGCAAAAAAAGCGGATAGCTCACCACTATTGATGTATCCCCGCTCATTGATCAGTTCGATAATTTGATTTCTGCGCTCTGTCGCGGTCATTGACTACAGCCCTTGTGATATGCACGATTTCGTGTGAATAGTAATAGTAATCAGCTAAATAAGCAAAGTCGCATCAGGGAGAAGCCGGGTTGCTCCCATTGCCCCGGCAGTGTCACCCAGCAGCGAAATGTGAATATTACGGTTGATTTCGAATCCCGCAGCACGCTGCAGAACGCTTTGCAGGCCTGGCGCGAACAATGGATAGAGTGATGCAGCACTGCCGCTCAATACCGTCGTGTCTGGGCCATATGCCATTAAGAGAGAACTTAACCCTTTTCCGACCTGCCGCCCATACTGATGAAATACGTTGGTTATTTCAGGAGACTGCCGGCAGATGTCCTGCCAGTCGGACAAAGATTGTCGCCGGTAATCGACCTCAGGTAACCGACACATCAGCTGAGTCTGTAACCAGCTGCGCGCGGCAAGGTTTTCCCAACACCCGGTCAACCCGCAGTAACAAAGCTGATCGTTATCACTGACAGGAATATGCCCTGCTTCCGGATGGCTTCCGTTTGCCATCCGAGACGGCTTACCGTGATCCAGCAGCGCAACGCCCACTCCCGTGCCCAGCGTCACCATCAACAACCGCGAGCTACCAATCCCCGCGCCAAAATGGCCTTCACCCAATGCAGCTGTCGTGGCATCGTTATCTATTTTAACCGGTACCTGCAGGCAACTTTCTAGTTCGGCTGTCAGGGAAAAACCGGAAAAGGCCGGTAAGGTATAGGGATTATCAATCACGCCACTGTCGGTATAAACCGGCCCGCTGGCCCCGATACCCACCCCATTAAGCCGCGTATCGTAGGGAAGCAAGCCGAGAATATGCTGGGCTAGCGTCGATACTCGCTGCCGAACAGTGAGAAAGGCAAACGATGCTGTCGGTATCGTCGTTGAGGCCAAAACGGCCTCTTCACACATAATAACTATCCTGATGCCTGTCCCTCCAATATCAAGGCCAGCACAAACATTTGACTGCATCATCTCAACCTACTCTCCCTACCATTTATGGCATCAGCGCCGATGGATTATCAGATTTTCACCGTAATTTTCTGTCCATAGAAAAACTTACCCGGCTCCAGACCTTTCGCTTTCGCCAATGCCACCGTCATGTGTTGGATATAGAGCATCCCACTAATCAGGCGGAGTAAGGTTTCGCCGGACGAGGTTAGCAGGTGTAATCCATTCCCGTAACGTTCAGGTCCAATTGTCACGACGGTTGTCCCATTGGCATCCAGCTCCTCTGCGAGACGAGCCAGCGTTTCACTGCCTTTATCGCCAATCAATAGTGCCAGCATCCCTTCGCCGGAGGTCTCCATTGGACCATGTCGAAACTCTCCGCCAAGATAACCTTCTGCGGTCATTTTACTGGCCTCTTTTAAAATCAGCGCCCCCGTCATGACCGTTGTGCCATCCGCTCCGGTACCGATCAATGCTATGCGCGGCTGTAAATGGCGAAATAACGTCTGGGTCAGAGGGTGGACGAAGGCATCTTCGGCAATTAGCCCGGCTATTTGCGGTAAATACGCAGTCAGCTCAGCCAGTAAAGGCGCTTCACTCTGCCCGGTCAGCGCCAGGAAAACACGATACTGCGCAACCAGCGTATTGAGATAGCTTTTAGCACTGACGGTAGCTTCATGACCGGATTTTAGCGTAACCAGAATATCGCTTTGCTTAGCCAGTTCGCTGGTTTCACCATTGGTGACGCCAATAATTGTTGCCGGGCGTTTATCTCCCTTCAGCACCTCCAGCAGAGCCACGATTTCACCACTCATCCCCGACTGGGACGTTAGCCACAGCAAGGTATCCGAAGTAATAAGCTCAGGCGTATCCAACAATTTCCCTGCATCCACACGCCATACTGGTAGCCCCATGGCCAGCAGCTCACGCTCTATCGGGATGGTCGCATAATCTGACGATCCCATACCCGATAGCACAATACGCCCGAAAGCGTGCAAATCTAATTCACCTAATGCCGGTGGTAAGGTGTAAGCGAGCTGCGCTTCAAGCGCATTCACCTGTTCCTGGAGATCGGCTTCATATGGACTGAATTGAACTGGCATAAGTAAACCCTCTTGGTTAATCATATCCTCATGCTATACGCACGATTTCGTGCAGTCAATAACAAAAAAGCGCGACAAACATCACGTAACGCGCGAATTATCGTGTAAACACACGACAACAAGCATTGACTTGCACGATTTCATGCAAGCATACTTCTCCACGAAACACTTTCACAACATTTGATAAATTCTTCTAACAATAGATCAGGAGTTTTCAATGAAAGCCGATCGTTCTCCCATCGGGCAAGAAACGGGTTTGCAGCGTAACTCGATTGGCCTGCCAACCGTTTTGATGCAAAGTATTGCGCAGATAGCTCCCGCAGTGGGAGTACTGACCACTATCGCATTTAATAGTCAGCAGGCCGGTCTGAGCGCACCTTCCGCTTATATCGTGGCTTTTATTATCGGCCTTATCGTGGCGGTTTCACTGGCGCAATTAGGTAAACACTTTCCATCTGCGGGCGGGTTTTATACCTACGTTAGCGCCACTGTCGGCCCAAGTGCAGGTTTTATCGTCGGCTGGATGTACTCATGGATTGTGGCTCTGATACCGGGTGGGCTGGCCGCCTATACCGGGTTTGTCATGCAAAATGAAATTGCCAGAAACTACGGAATTAACATTCCCTGGCAGGCTATCACTTTCTTTATTTTGATTCTGGTTGGAACTGTTGCCTATAAAGGCATTAAAACCTCCGGCAAAATGCTGACCATTTTGTCCGTTTTTGAAATTTTAATTGTCGCGGCACTGGCTTTATGCGGCCTGCTTTCGCCTGGTGAAGGCGGCGTCACATTTGCAGGTTTTCTGCCGACCAGCAGCCCAACATCGCACGGTTTTTTCCTCGCTGTTGTTTTATCCATCTTTGCATTCACGGGTTGGGAAGGGGCGGCAGCCGTTGCTGAAGAAGCGCGAAACCCGCGGAAGGTGATTCCGCAGGCAATCGTTGGCTCGGTCATTTTATTGGGTATTTTTTATGTTTTCTGCGCATGGGGGATTCAGTCTGGCTGGGGGATCGCCCATATGGATACGCTGGGAGCCGCAACGGATAACCCGGCATTAACCGTCGCACACCGTCTATGGGGGCCAGCCTGGGTACTGGTATTGCTGGCGTTACTGAACTCTGGCATTGCCGTCTGTATTGCCTGCACCGTTGATGCCACGCGCAACTGGTTTGCCATGGCTCGTTCAGAAACCATGCCGGTATGGCTGAAAAAAGTACACCCCCGGCATCGTACGCCGCACATTGCGATTCTTACCCAGACGCTGTTAAGTCTGGTTATTGGCCTGGTTGCCGGCTCTTGTGTTGCCCCCGACCAGGTGTTCTTTATGCTGGCAACGCTCGCGACCATTATCTACGTATTCGTCTACATTATGGGCAACATCGGCGTTATCCGTTTCTTCACCACGACCATGCGTAAGTCGTTAAGTATCACGATGCATATCCTGTTCCCTGTATTTTCCAGCGCTGTCCTGCTGTGCGTTCTCTACTATTCTCTGTTCCCTTTACCCGAACCGCCGGTCGGTTATGCCCCGGTTGCCTTTGCCGGGCTGTTGCTCATCGGCTTATGGCGCTTATACAAGCTGAAAAGCAGCGGCCAGCGCCGTTGGGAAGCACTCTCGCTGTATGTTGTCGCTAATGAATCCGATCACACCGATATAACTTCATCGTCCAGACAGCAATCCGTATCTATTAAGTCATAAGAGTCAGGTTAACAAACATGGTTAAACATATTCAGCAGTTCGATTATCTGGTAATTGGCGCAGGTTCCGCAGGCTGTGTAATGGCGAACAGGCTCACTGCTAATCCTGACACACGCGTCTGTCTGATTGAGGCCGGTCCGCGAGATAACAGCATTTTTATCAAGATGCCCGCAGCGCTGACCTTCCCCATTGAGAGCGATGTCTATAACTGGAAATTTGAAAGCGAACCAGAAACTGAACTCGGCGGCAGAACCATTGGTCAGGCGCGTGGACGCTGTCTGGGCGGCAGCTCATCTATCAATGGGATGGTGCATGTTCGTGGCCACCACCAGGATTACGATAACTGGAAAAACCTTGGGGTCAGCGGCTGGGATTTTGCCGACTGCCTCCCCTATTTCAAAAAACTGGAAAACTTCGAAGAGGGTCGAGACCCTGAACGCGGCGGTAATGGCCCGATCTCCGTAACGCGCAGTAAAGCCGATCATCCTTTATATCAGCGCTTTCTCGACGCAGGCCAGCAATTTGGTCTGAAAAATGCCGGGGACTACAACAGCGGCGCCCAGGAAGGCGTGCACGTCACCCAGGCGACAATTCGTAACGGAGTGCGTTGCAGCACCAGCCTTGCCTATCTAAAACCGGTCGCAAACCGACCGAATCTGACCGTGATGACCGACTGTCTGGTGGAGCGCATTATTTTTTCTGGCACAGAGGCCATCGGCGTGACCGTACAGCACGGCGGATCGCGTCAGGACATTCATGCGTCCCGCGAGGTCATTGTGTGTGCGGGAAGCATTGGTTCTCCTCATCTGCTCCTGCTTTCAGGGGTCGGCGATCGTACGCAGCTTAGCGAGCATGGTATAGCTCCCGTTGCCCATCTTCCGGGTGTCGGCGCCTGCCTGCAAGATCATGTCGTCGCTCCCCTGCGCTTTCGTTCCCCGGAAGGCGTTTCTATTTGCAAGCAGCTTAATATGTTGGGACGTCTCAAGCTCGGGGCCGAATGGTCGTTATTTAAGTCAGGGTTAGGCGCAACCAATTTCTTCGAAGTGGGGGCTTTTTTTAAAAGCAGCGACGAGGTTGACTACATCAATATGCAGCATGAGTTCTTACCCTTCCTGGCCGATTTTCAGTCCGGAAAAGTGCATATCGCCGATGGATTCCAGTATTTTGTCAGCCAGATGCGCCCTTACAGTCGGGGCTCTGTCTCACTACGTTCGTCCGACCCTCGTCAAAAGCCCGTGATTCGCTTCAACTATTTAACTGACAGGCGAGACGTAACCGAAATGGTTCAGGGAATAAGGAAAACGCTGGAAATGGTTCATCAGCCAGCATGGAACGGTTACCTGAGCGGTTTTGTCGACACGCCTTCTCTGTCGGCAAGCGATGAGGAGATCGAATCCTGGCTCCGTCGGGTCGCAAATACCGAACATCATCCAACGAGCACCTGCCGTATGGGGAACGATGACATGGCGGTAACGGATAATCAGGGCCGGGTCCATGGCCTGTCAAAATTACGTATCGTCGACGGGTCTATCCTGCCACGTGTTCCCACCGCCAATATCAATGCCCCTATTATTATGGTGGCAGAGAAAATTGCGGCCGAAATGATCCGCTAATGTCCGCCGGTGGCGATACGCATCGTCACCGGGTTATTTCGTGATAGGTTTTTCTGCTTACTTGAGCTGACAATATATTTCCCGGCGGGCGTTCGAGGGCATGAACTCATCACGCAAGTGAGCAACTGTTTATCGGAAATCATTCCTGTTCGACACCGAAACGACAGAAAAACCGCAAGGGGATATATGATGAGGTCATATCGTTAGCTTATTCTTTCATTTCATTGCCGGACGCCGGACCGCGAGCAGGCGTATCATTTCCTCCCGGCGGGGATTATGATAAAGCCCATTATCATTTCGATGTGCGGTGATTGAGAAATAAATGGATCTTATCGGCATTATTATGTCGGCGGGAAAATCCTCCGTTGATGTCGCGCTATATACGCTATTACCCATTATGGTCGTCATGCTGATGATCATGAAATATCTGGAAGTCCGCGGCATACTGGATGTTATCGTTCGCTGGGTCGCCCCTCTGCTCAAACCTTTTGGCCTTAGTGGAATGAGCGCATTCGCCTTGATTCAGATAAACTTCGTTAGCTTCGCCGCTCCGCTGGCAACGCTGGCCATTATGGATAAACGCGGCGTCTCGGACCGGCAGATGGCCGCAACGCTCGCCATGGTCTTTGCCATGGGACAGGGCAACGTCTTCTACCCTCTCACCCCCTTTGGCCTGCACTGGATGGCCTCGATTGCCATTTCGATTATCGGCGGTTTATGCGCCGCAGCGGTGACCTGGCACGTCACCGGTCGCCGTCTGTCGGTGGTGGAGAATGCCCGTGCCGAAGCGCTGCCGAACGCAGAGCAAAACAGCCAGGGCGTGATTGCCGTCATCAACAATGCGGGGGCCGATGCCATCCGTCTTGCGCTCGGCGCAGTACCGATGCTGATCCTGTCATTAACCATTGTCGGAGTCATGCAGGCCGCCGGTCTCATCGAAATGCTCCAGCACCTGCTGATGCCGCTGCTACAGTGGTTGCATATTCCGGCCAACTTCGTCCTTCCTGCACTGGTGAAATGTCTCGCTGGTGGGACGGCTTATTTCGGCGTGATTTCAGAATTAGTTCAGCAAGGCAAAGTCACCGTCAGCCAACTCAATGCCTCCGCCGGGCTGCTCGTTCAGACCTTTGATCTTCCCGGTATCGGCATTTTTTTGGGTATCAGCTCCCGCTTTGTACGCTTGTTCCGCTTTGCCGCTTCCGGCGCAATAGCGGGTATTCTGGTGCGAACTATTCTGCACGTGACCCTATTCTGACCCGGGCGCGTCTGCCGCAGCGTTAATGCAGGCCATCTTGTCAGGCTGGCCCGCGCACGCCAGAGAGCGATTGATACGCGCCATCATATAAGGAAAGAACGGGTTCGAGGTGACGCGCATCAAGGTATCGATACCGACGTTCAGGGTCGCGGTTTCACCTCGTAGCGAAATAGTACCGAGGCTAATACCGTAGCGATTTTTCTCCGTCGGCTCGCGCCCGTACAGTGAATCGCTGAGCGGGAACGGCACCGCAACGTGCGAGAGCGAATACATATCCTGCGGCCAGGCAATATGCAGCGGAGTCACGCTATCGGTTCGCTGGCCGGCCGGCATTTCGCGCGCGACCGTCTCGTTGGTGGCAGGCCCGGCGTTGGTAATCACCGTGACACCATAGCGACGCGGCGCCGGCGGCAACAGGGTGCTGACGGCCGAGTAGAGCGACGGCCGGAAAAACGCGCGTAAATTCGCCGCCTGATTAATATCAAAAATAACCAGCTCACTGCCGTTAGCGGGTAAAAAACGATACAGGGAATCGACCACCGCGCGAGTGCTCACCGTTGAGTCCATCACCGACTGGAAGGTCAATACCGGCGAAAGCCTGGCAATTTGCTGGCTGCGTGATGCCCGAATAATTTGCCGCTGTAGCGCCTGGGTTAACAACCACGACTGTCGGGCCGCGTTCACCGGAAATGAGTTGTATTTATAAGGATTAAACTCAGGTACCACATTCAGCCAGGCCGCACGCGCAAAGGCCGGGAAAATCGCCGGGAAACCGGCGAGTCCGGCAAATCGAGCATACGCGGTCACGCCAATCATCGGCGACAGCAGGACCAGCTGCTGAGGCTGACGCAGCGATTTATCCTCCAGTCCATCGAGCGTATATTTCAGCGCCAGCGCCCCACCGTTAGAATATCCAACCAGATACAGCGGGGTATCGGGCCCCGCCAGCCGCGTTGCTTCCCGCACCGCCAGGCGCGTCGTCGCCATCCACATTTCCCAGCTTACGCGAGTCAGCGCCCCCGGGGCCGTACCGTGCCCGGGCAGGCGTGGTACAACCGCAACAAATCCCTGCTGCTGGAAGTTCTGCGCCAGATAACGCACGCTATAGGGGGAGTCCGTCAGACCATGCAGCAAGACCGCCGCTCCGCGCGGTGTCCCCTGAGGTAACAACACAAATGACTGGTTCCAGTCAGGCTGAAACTTTTGCGGATAAACCCGGCTTTGCGCGTAAAACCGGTTAAGCGGCGTTTTTTCATCGTCCTGGAGGGCATCGGTGATGTTATGACGCATATCACTAAAAATAGCCGCCTCATGGACCTGATAATCGGCAAAGGTCGCCCGCTCAAGCTCATCGACCGTCATTTCATCGGCAGACCAGGTATGCCACCGATGCAACTCCGCACCGCGTTGTGATTCATAAATACGACCAATAAAAAAGGCCAACGCCACCACGGCCAGCCCGATGGCAATTTTTTTTACAAGAGACGCGATTTTTAAGCCAGACTTATTCAGACGTCGCTTAAAACGTATTATTGCCATATCACTATCCGTTTATTTTTGCCCAACACGGTTTCTGACACAATCTTGCCCTTTCTATCAAAGGTGAAGCTTGCCTTTTTAAACATAGATTAAACCAATGGACCATTGTGATTGTCAGATGTGCAGCAAAAGTTAATTATCGCCAGGAATCGCACAGTTCAGGGAAAGACTTATGGAATGGTGGGTAAAAAAAGTACAATCATCTAAGAAATCCGGGCATCACTATGCGGTCTTACAAAGCGCTCATTTATTGATTATTGCCGAAATCACCCTTCAGCGCTGCGGAATACAGTGCGGTGATAAACTCACGCCGCAGGCAAATGCCCTGTATTGCCTGAATGACGATCCGGCAAAAACGTTAAAAGTGATAAAAGCGGCGCAATTCAGCGGCGAACGCTGGGCGGAAATTGCCAAATCTGAGTCATGAATCAGCGCCAGCCCCTTTAGCAACAATATTTAATTCAATCACTTTCACCGCTCAGCGGATGAAATTCCCCTTCGCTCTTTTCCGTCTGTGACATACTATCAAGCATGTCAGCAGACCTGAATAAAGGAGCGAAGATGAACCACAAGGCCGCCAGTCTGACCCCGGAACAAGCACTGAATCAGCTTGAATTGCAGTACGAACGTTCGGTCAATGCATTACGTAAAGCCATCGGCGAATATATCAGCCACAGCGTTCTCCCGGATGACGACGTCCGTGCTAACGGCTTGTTTGTCTATCCGCAGCTCTCCGTTTCATGGGACGGTGCGGACCATAAAGCGTTAAAAACCCGGGCCTGGGGCCGCTTCACCCATGCCGGTTGCTACACCACCACCATTACCAATCCGAAACTGTTTCGTGCCTACCTGCTGGAACAGCTAACGTCGCTGTATCAGGATTACGGCGCGCATATTAGCGTCGGACTGTCGCAGCATGAAATCCCTTATCCTTATGTCATCGACGGTTCTGCATTAACCCTCGATCGCTCAATGAGCGCGGGCCTGACTCGCCATTTCCCGACAACCGAGCTGTCGCAAATTGGTGATGAAACCGCAGACGGGTTATTCCATCCCACCGAGCACCACCCGCTTTCCCATTTTGACGCCCGCCGTGTCGATTTCTCGCTTGCACGCCTGCGGCACTATACCGGGACACCGGTCGATCATTTTCAACCGTACGTTCTGTTTACCAACTACACCCGTTACGTTGATGAGTTCGTCAGTTGGGGTTGCAGTCAGATCCTCGATCCTGACAGCCCCTATATTGCGCTTTCTTGCGCCGGTGGGATCTGGATAACGGCCGATACGGAAGCCCCCGAGCAGGCCGTGTCCGATCTGGCATGGAAAAAGCATCAGATGCCCGCCTGGCACCTGATAACCAAAGATGGCCAGGGGATTACGTTAATTAATATCGGCGTCGGCCCGGCAAATGCCAAAAACATCTGCGACCATCTGGCGGTGTTGCGCCCGGACGTCTGGCTGATGATTGGCCACTGCGGCGGCCTGCGTGAAAGCCAGACCATCGGCGACTACGTGCTGGCCCATGCATATTTGCGTGACGACCATGTGCTGGATGCGGTACTGCCGCCGGATATCCCGATCCCCAGCATTGCCGAAGTACAGCGCGCGCTGTACGACGCCACCAAACAGATCAGCGGGATGCCGGGTGAGGAAGTCAAGCAGCGCCTGCGTACCGGCACGGTCGTCACCACCGACGATCGCAACTGGGAGCTGCGTTATTCCGCTTCCGCACTGCGTTTTAACCTCAGCCGCGCCGTGGCCATCGATATGGAGAGCGCGACCATTGCGGCCCAGGGCTACCGTTTCCGCGTCCCGTACGGCACACTGCTGTGCGTCTCTGATAAACCACTGCACGGTGAAATTAAGCTGCCGGGCCAGGCCAACCGCTTTTATGAAGGGGCTATCTCCGAGCATCTGCAGATAGGTATTAAGGCCATCGATTTGCTGCGCGCAGAAGGTGACCATATGCACTCACGCAAGCTGCGAACCTTTAACGAACCGCCGTTCCGCTAACGCGCTTTTCGCCCCCTTTGCGCGAGGAAACTCGCGCAAAGGGTCAGGCATTTTCAGCACATTGTGACAGCAAAAGAAAAGCAAAAAGCCCGCTTAAGTTTCCTTAAGCGGGCTTCTTAAATATGGCTCCTCTGACTGGACTCGAACCAGTGACATACGGATTAACAGTCCGCCGTTCTACCGACTGAACTACAGAGGAATCGTGTGAACGGGGCGAATATTAACGGCGCCGCCTGGCCTTGTCAAAGGCTGTTTCGCACAATTTAAATCGTTTGCCGATTTATTCTCCACTTTGGGCAAAAAGTACCGTTTCGCCTGAAAAGTGGTTATGTTTCGTCCACTTGAACCTTGCTTCTCGGATATTTCCATAGCCAGCGCCCACTGACCATTCGGCCATAGAACAGTACCCCGCGTACCGCCCAGTCGAGTACCATCCCCAGCCAGACGCCGATCACCCCCATACCCAGCACAATGCCCAGAGTGTAACCCGCGACCACGCGGCAGCCCCACATCCCCAGCATCGATACCCACATGGTATAGCGCACATCACGCGCCCCCTTGAAGGCACAAGGCAGGATCCACGAGGTCGCCCAGATAGGCATAAAGAAGGCGTTCAGCCACAGCAGCTCTTTGACCACCACTTTGACGTCTTCTTCGCTGGTGTAAAACGATGCAATAAGATTGGCAAACGGCGCCGTGCCCCACGCAATGACCGTCAGGACTATCGTCGACAGCCAGAATACATGCCATGCCTGACGTTCCGCCTGGCCTATTTGCCCTTTCCCCAGCCGTTTCCCGGTAATAATGGTGGAGGCGGAACCCAGCGCATTCCCCGGCAGGTTAATCAACGAGGCGACGGAAAAGGCGATAAAGTTACCGGCAATGACGTTGGTCCCCATGCCCGCAACAAACATCTGTGTCAGCAGCTTACCGCCATTGAACAGAACCGATTCAATACTCGCCGGGATGCCAATGCCCATCACTTCCCAGATAATCGCCAGATTAAACGGCTGAAAATAGCTCTTCAGCGAGATGCGCAGCGCCGGGTTAAAGCCAATTGCCAGCACCCAGACTATCGCCACGGCACCAATATAGCGGGCGATTGTCAGCCCAAGACCGGCCCCAACGAAACCCAGACCCGGCCAGGAAAAAATGCCGTAAATCAGGATACTGCTGATGATGATATTGAGGATGTTCATCCCGCCATTGATCAACAGCGGAATTTTGGTGTTGCCTGCTCCGCGCAGCGCCCCACTGCCGATGAGCGCGATGGCAGCAGCCGGGTAGCTCAACACCGTCAGCTCCAGGTAGGTCAGCGCCATCTCCTTCACCGGCGCCGAGGCCTCACCGGCGACAAAATTAATGATCTCACTACCGAATGCATGGATAACCACCGCCAGCAGGATGGAGAACAGCGTCATAATGGCCAGCGATTGTCTCGCCGCCGCCCTCGCCCGCCGCCGGTCGCGTTTGCCGAGGCTAAAGGCCACGACCACCGTGGTACCGAGATCGATGGCGGCAAAGAACGACATGATCACCATGTTAAAACTGTCGGCCAGACCCACGCCAGCCATCGCCTCTTTTCCTAACCAGCTGACCAGGAACGTACTCAGGACGCCCATCAGTAAAACGCAGGTGTTCTCAAGGAAAATAGGTATGGCAAGGGGGCTGATTTCACGCCAGTAAAGTACACGATAACTTTTACGCTTTTTGAACCAGGTGGTGCGTCCAAAGACCTGGCTTACTGCGGAGGTGACGTTCAAAGGAGACCTTAGTGAGCAAAGTTGAAACTACATTTCAAATAATGATAGAGAATGGCGCATCCTGCAAAACATTTTTCCTTAATAATTGTCGGTAATAGCAACAAATTGTTGATGGATGCGGCAATTGACCGTTTCGGCACAAATTGATGTTTGACAAAAATTTTTTCGCCGCTAAGATACGACCCCACAGCGATTCCTCTGTAGTTCAGTCGGTAGAACGGCGGACTGTTAATCCGTATGTCACTGGTTCGAGTCCAGTCAGAGGAGCCATACATAGAAAAGCCCGCTCAGGGAAACCCGAGCGGGCTTTTTGTTTGTGCACACGAGGAAAGCCTGGCCCGGCTTACCGGCGGATATCCGTGCTTCAGGCTTTCCGTATTCTCCCCGGGGCGCCTGCCCCGAGGCATCTGTCTGCAAGGCCTTTCTGAAAGCTCCAATAAAGCGGCCCGCTAGCGCCCGCTATTTATCTCTGCTGACCTACCAGCCGCAGACGTTGGTCTCTTCATCCGATTCATAACCGCGCACGATATTAATCAGATCTTTTACCGCATCGGCAGCCACGCCCGGCGCCTGCAGCTCGCTCAAAGAGGCAAACTCCTTATCCACCGATACGCCATTATTATTATTGGTCACCGACAGAATGAAACCCTTCCCCTGCGCATTGTCAGACGACAGCGGCACCACAAGCTCCGCCAGCGCCTGCTCAGCCATGGCGGGAATATAGAGCGCCATCGGCTTCAAATAGACTTTCTCTTGCCTGTCATTATTGTTGCCATTCGCCACGGCCAATGAATAACCTCTGTTATCGCTGTTCATACGTGCGTCCTTATCCCTCAATCAGAATGCGAGGATCGACATAGAAATCCACATTGAAGACGGTATCCTCGGTCAATGCTTCAATTCTGTGCCATTTCTCCGGCGGAAATACGCCAAACTGTCCGGCTTCAATCGTCAGCGTTTCTACCGCTTCCGGGCTCGTCTCATCGGCATAGCCGTAATAGCGGATCGCCCCCTGCATCACCGCCAGACGGGGATACACACCCTGCCGCGTTCCGGCATCAAGATGTCGCTGCCAGATTGATGCCGGCGCCGTCTCTTTGGTCCACAGCGGCGTGGTTCGGGTGTGTACATAGTGGGTGGGAATAATCATTCGCTGCATGATTCGGCCTCGCTTTCCGCCCTGTTCCGGGCGGTCGGAAACGGTGAAATATGTTGCATATGATATACCCCTTTTAATCACTCAGGGGATTATTTTTTAACATGCTGAGCCCCTACCTCTATTTATACTCAATAAGGGTTAGTATTATTTAAATATAAGAATGGCCGGATCTGGTTTTTCAGATCCGTAATAAGAAAGGAGGGAGTATGATTTATTTTGCCGGCGTGTTCAGGGGCCCGGGTTTACCTATCAGATAGCCCTGAACCAGATCGCAACCTAATTGTTGCAGAGACTGTAACTGTTCTTCGGTTTCGACGCCTTCGGCGACGATACGCATATGTAAACTTTTCCCCATGCTGATGATCAGGCGCACAATATCAAGATCGTCTTTCTGTACTGGGATATTAATCACGAATGAGCGATCGATTTTTATCTTATCAAACGGGAAATAACTCAGGCGCGACAATGACGAGTAGCCGGTACCAAAATCATCAATAGAAATCTGAATGCCAAGTTCGCGCAGCTGGCTGAGGATCTCTAAGGAGCGGGTGTTTTCATTGAACACATCCGACTCGGTAATTTCCAGATCCAGACGATGCGGATCGAGTCCCGTTTTTTTCAATACGGACACAATCACATCGGTCAATGAGCTGTTAATCAGCTGAATGGGCGAGACATTCACGGAAACCTTAAGCGGCGATGACCAGCGCGCAGCCTCTTCGCAGGCGGTACTCAGCACCCACTCGCCGAGGGCGTTTATCATGCCGGTTTTCTCGGCAACTGGAATAAAGGTGCTCGGCGGAACCACGCCACGAACCGGATGGAACCAGCGAACCAGCGCTTCGTAACCGTAGATTTCACCGCTGACTGTATCGGCTATCGGCTGGTAATAAACCCGGAATTCGCCATTACCGAGCGCCTGCAGCAGATCGTCCTCAAAAGATTTGTTTTCCTGTAACCGTTGCAGCATGCCGGGCCGGAAGACTTTAACGGTACCCGCCCCCTCTTTTTTCGCCTCATACAGCGCAAGATCGGCACATTTATATAAATAGTCGGTACGCGTTTCGCGATCGGAGAGCACGAGGCCGATACAGGCATCGATGTTGATCATCGAGTCATAGATTTGATACGGCTGAATAATTTTTTCACGGATCACCATCGCCCGTTCCAGCGCCATTTCTTCGCTCAGGTCATAAGAGATAAGCGCAAACTCATCGCCTCCCAGGCGGTAGAGCGTTTCCGCCGTTTTACGGAAAAATGACAGCCGGCTTGCCAGCTCCTGCAACAGCTTGTCGCCGGAATCGTGGCCAAGCGTATCGTTTACATCTTTAAAATTATCCAGGTCGAAAAGCATCACCACGGCACAGCCATGGTAAGGCCTGACCTGATTGACAATTTCCTGCAGCTTTTGCCAGAAGGAGAGTCGGTTAGGCATTCCGGTCAGTGAGTCATGATAGGCATCGTACTGCAAGCGGCGGTTTTGTACCTGCAGCTTCTCTTTTGAGAGCTGCAGATCGTCGGCCAGCAGCTTCATGCGCACGTGGGCGCGCCGCAGATTGTTATTCTGCCGCAGCATCAGCAGTCCCAACGTGATACAGGTTGTAATCAAAAGGACGGAAATAATTGAGTAGATGTAATACAGATTCTGAATTTTATCGTGAGTCTGATTAACAACATCGATCCCCTGCACCAGCGAGGTAGAGGCAATCGACGTCATTGGACCGTCAAGCTCACTCATTTTGCCTAACACCTGCTTGATCTGTGCAGGCGTCATCGTATCCAGCTCTTTGTCGAGCTGGCGCAAAATACTGATCAAACTATCGACGGTGGCCTGGCGCCAGGCATCTTTATGAATAAAACTGCCCAGATCGCCCTGCTGTAGCAGTTCAATCTGGCTCAGCATGATATCCAGGCGCAGGCGTACCTGATCGCGGTCGGTGCTTTCCACGCCAAGCGCGAACGCACCTAAACTCGACTCCAGCCGCATATACTCGGAAACCATCTGGGAGACTGACCAGGAGTCCGTATAGCGGGTTAATTTCTGTAACTCACTTTGCCGCTCATGCACCAGATACGTAATGTATCCGGTGATGATGAACAGCGACAAAATAATTGCAGTAAGTATTCGATTCAAGATCAAACCCTTACTCTATGATAATTTTTGAAACTTGCCATGCCGAACGGGAATAATAAATCTGGTTCTGCAGTTCAGGGAGACTGTCGTACGGATAAACAATAAATAAAGGCCCTTTATCGCGGATGTGCATATATTCGCCGTTCATTTTTAGCGCCAGGATAACAGGGAACTTGTGAAAGTCATCGAGCGGGACCGTCGTCGTATAGTCGTTCAGGGCAATGACCTTGGCCGTCTTTCCCTTGGCGCCCACTAAATCCATGAGTTTGCTGAGGGAAATGCCATCGAAGCGCACTTTTCCTGAGTACCAGGGAGTGGTAGTGACGATAGTTTCCATCCCCAGTTTCTCTAATGCTGCCAGGTCAAACACTGCGGTATCGCCTGCATTTGTATTTCCAATCAAGCCGGAAATGGTTAAAACGGGCTTCCCCGTAGGGGCTGGCAGTTTTTCTGCAAAAGCATTAGGCAAAACCATAACACAAAATAAAACTGCGAAAAGTAGACGCATTTAGCTCACCATTCCGGAATTGGAGATAACTTAATTGTAAACCATTAGGGTCAATTCTTAAAAGATGTCAGCAGCGGGTTATGAGGTTCTCGATTAAAAATATTTTCTCATTTCAGAACACTCTGACACCATGTTTACACCTGGAGATAAAAAGCACATTTTTTGCGATTAAGGCAGCACTTTCTGTAAAAATCTTTTCTCTCATTCGGGGGCGCGGTAGTCTCTCTACTGACGCCGCTAAGACTGCGTCTCATTCCAATAATGACAAACTTTGCAAAGACAGGACAGGTATGGACTCAACGCTTATTTCCCCCCGCCCCGGCAAGGAGACTTGTTCACTCAACCGTGCCAAAAGAGCGGCCTGGGGCAGCTTTGCCGGTGCCGTGGTGGACTGGTACGATTTTTTACTTTACGGCATTACTGCCGCCCTGGTTTTTAACCGGGAATTTTTCCCGCAGATTAGCCCGGCCATGGGTACGCTTGCTGCCTTTGCCACCTTCGGCGTCGGCTTTCTGTTTCGTCCCTTAGGCGGCATTATCTTCGGCCATTTTGGCGACCGTCTCGGACGTAAACGGATGCTGATGATGACCGTCTGGATGATGGGGATTGCAACCGCCTGCATCGGCGTACTCCCTTCATTTAATCAAATCGGCTGGTGGGCCCCCGTTTTACTGGTCACCCTGCGCGCCATTCAGGGTTTCGCCGTTGGCGGAGAATGGGGCGGCGCGGCGCTGCTGGCAGTAGAAAGCGCGCCTAAGAATAAAAAAGCCTTCTACAGCAGCGGTGTCCAGGTGGGTTACGGCGTTGGCCTGCTGCTTTCCACCGGTCTGGTCTCGCTGATCAGTGCAAACACCACCAACGAGCAGTTTCTCAGCTGGGGCTGGCGCCTGCCATTTTTGTTCAGCGTGGTGCTGGTGCTGGCCGCACTGTGGATCCGCAACGGTATGACCGAATCAGCTGAATTTGAAAATCAGCAGCAGGATACGCACCAGACGACGGCCAAAAAACGCCTGCCGGTCGTTGAAGCCTTGTTCCGTCATCCCGGCGCCTTTTTAATGATTATTGCCCTGCGCCTGTGCGAGCTGCTGACTATGTATATAGTCACCGCCTTCGCCTTGAATTACTCAACGCAGAATCTCGGGCTACCGCGTGAATTATTCCTCAACATTGGCCTGCTGGTCGGCGGGATCAGCTGCCTGACGATCCCTTGTTTCGCCTGGCTTGCCGACCGCTTTGGCCGTCGACGGATTTACATTACCGGTGCGCTAATCGGCACGCTCAGCGCCTTCCCGTTTTTTATGGCGCTGGAAAGCCAGTCGTACTTCTGGATCCTCTTTTTCGCCCTGATGCTGGCCAATATCGCCCATGATATGGTGGTTTGTGTCCAGCAACCGATGTTCACCGAAATGTTTGGTGCCAGCTATCGTTACAGCGGAGCCGGCGTCGGGTATCAGGTCGCCAGCGTCATCGGCGGCGGATTTACGCCCTTTATTGCCGCGGCATTGGTGACCTTCTCCGGTGGCTCATGGCACAGCGTAGCGATTTACCTGACCGTCGGCTGCTTGCTCTCCGCCATCACCGCCATGTTGATGAAAAAGAACCCTCATGCCTGAATGCGTGACGGACGGCGGGGAACCGCCGTCCAGATGGAGACCTTATGATTCCGGACAACCGCCCGGCCTGTTGGCCAGCACAGTTTCAATCCCAGTCGCTCCCGCTACTCTATTGCCCTGACCCGACGCTTGCTGAACAACCGCTGTTTGAGCAAGCCCGCCGTGGTGAAGCCGTTGCCCGCCTCTGGCAGGCTCCGCAGGGACTGGTAGTGCCCGGCAGCTATCGCAAATTTAGTGAACTCAGCGACGTCAGCGCCCTTTTTTCCCGCCGCGGCTGGCCGGTGTGGATCCGACGCTCCGGCGGCGGACTGGTTCCGCAGGGACCCGGAATTATCAATCTCAGCCTCGCCTGGCCGGTTACCCAGCCGCTGGGAGATGCGGCGGAACCGATCTATCTTCAGCTTTGCGGGCTGCTTCAGCGCACGCTGGCAACCTTTGGCATCGGGAGTCATTATCAGGCGGTGACGGGGTCGTTCTGCGACGGGCGCTACAACCTGGCCTGCGGCGAGAGCGACCACGCCCGCAAGATTGTCGGTACCGCCCAGTACTGGCGCTCTCTGGCCGATGGGCAGGGACACGTGGTCCTCGCCCATGCGGTGATCTTGCTGGACACCAATCTGATCGCCGCGCATCAGGCAGCGAATGATTTCGAGGCCCACCTCAACAGTGGCCGGGTTTATCGTGCAGATAAAACCGTAACCCTGGCGCAGCTTCTGCCCGGCGAAACGGATTTACTTCCCCGCTTTCGCCAGGCACTGGCAGAACAGCTGGCGCATCTCAGCTAAAGGTGAGCTTCAAATAGCGGCTGAAGGTTTCAAGCGCGCGCGACACGCGCGGCGCGTAGGGCCGGATGACATACAGATGCGGCGCGAAGACCTCGACCGGCCGCCAGCCTGGAAGCAGCTCCTGCACAAGCCCACGGCCAATGGCCTCCCGGGCACTGAAATCGGGCAGCAGCGCAATCCCCAGGCCCGCCAGCACCGCATCGCGGAGCGACTCACTGTTGTTGGTGGCGAAAGGGCCATGCACCTTAACGCTCACCCGTTCAGCCGGTTGTTCGCAGGACTCAAACGTCCACAGTGGGCTTTGCGGCCCGCGCGGATAGGTCAGACACTGATGATGGCGCAACGCCTCCGGGGATTCCGGGCGGCCGAAACGGCGGATATATTCCGCTGATGCCACGATGAGCGTCGCCGTGCTGCACAGCGGCCAGGCCACGTGAGTCTCCGGTAATGCTTCGCGGCGGCAGTGGCGAATCGCCAGGTCAAACCCCTCACTGGCCAGGGATACCAGCCGGTCGGTGACCTCCAGCTGTAATTGAAGCTGAGGATGCTGATGCAGAAATGGCGTTATTGCCGGTACCAGCAGTTGACGGGAAAATGCAACCGGTGCCGTCACCCGTAACGTTCCCCGCAGCGGTCCCCCCTCATCGCAGGTTCCGGCAAAGATGTCACGGAGCTGCCCGAAAGGTTCATTCAGATCCGCCACCAGCCGCAGGCCATCCTCGCTGAGCGTGACGTTACGGGTCGTGCGATGCACCAGCGTTTTGCCGGTGATTCGCTCCAGTTCGCTGATTTTCTGACTGATCGCCGACTTACTGACCGCCAGCTTTTCCGCCGCGCGGGTATAACTCTTTTGCTCTTCCAGCACCGTCAGCCAGTACAAATGTGTCCAGTAACTCTCCGGGCGAATCTCGCTCATGTTGATTGTTCACCTGTATAAACAATGAGTTCAACTATAGCGGTTTTTGCTCATCAGGACATGGGATAGCATCGTGGAAGTCAGCTTATTCACCCTGTAAGGAGTACCTGCCATGCCGTTACTGATATTTGATGTGATTGAAGGGCGTAGCGAGCGCGAACTTAACGTCCTGCTGGATGCCGCACATCGCGCGGTTATTCATGCGTTTAAGGTGCCGGATCGCGATCGTTACCAGATTGTTCACGAAAACAAAGCTCACCATATGGTGATCGAGGATACCGGACTGGGATTAACGCGGAGCAAAAACCTGGTGGTCGTGCGAGTCTACACCAGCCCGCGTAGCGAAGAACAAAAGCAGCATTTCTATGCCGCCCTCCTCGCTGAACTACAGGAACATTGCGGGTTAAGTGCTGACGACCTGATGATTTCCATGATCGGTAACCAGAAAGGCGACTGGAGTTTTGGCCGCGGCGTCGCCCAGTATTTGACCGGGGAGCTGTAATCTCCCCCGCCTCGCGCCGTTATGTTTTCGGCGCGGCGGCTATCCTCATCCGCGCTTTGTGTTCGATATTTTCCAGCAGCTCCTGAACATCATCCTCATCAATATCAAGGAACTGGCCGTCGAGTAACGCGGCATGGATATCTTCGCGGGTCACCGGAATACCCAGCGGCACGACTTTGGGTTTGACCTCTTCCGCTGCCAAAGAGTGGGGATAGCGGCGTCCGACCAGATTGTTGAAGATGATCGCCAGCAGCGCCAGCATCGCTGAATTCAGCAAAACCGGCGTCAGCACAAAATGGTATCCCGCGCTGTGGACGCCCGCACCACCGAGGATCGCCGTCAGTGCAACGGCGCCGCCTGGCGGGTGCAGACAGCGGAGGAAATACATGGCCGCAATCGCCAGCCCAGCCGCCAGACCACAGGCCAGGGCAAGATGGGGCACCCACATTCCGACGGAGACACCGATCAGCGCCGAAACCACGTTGCCTCCCACTATTGACCACGGCTGCGCCAGGGGACTACTCGGCACACCAAACAGCAGCACCGCGGAGGCGCCCATCGGGGCGATAAACCACAGGTTCATCTCACCCAGCAGCCAGTGGCTGAACAGGCTGGTGATGGCCAGTCCCGTACCGGCACCAATCGAGCCAAGAAAAATATGTTTTCGGGCAACCGGCAGAGCGTGCGGCTTTAATCGCCCAAGAAAAATGCGCACCCGCGAAAACATCACGGTCGGTAAAACGCTTAACATCGAACGGCTCACTTACATCATAGGAATAACTTATATTTCATTTTCATTTTTTAACTATATTTTAACAACCCTATCTTTCCAGGGGCTACTTCCCCCTGAATTTAGCGGCAGGCCGCCGTTATGCGATTCCCCTACACTGCGTTAGAATCATTTCCCCATCGGGGCTAAACCCACTCTACGGATTGAAGGTCACAATACAGTGAATAATAAGACAAATTTAGAGAACGACGTGGCATGGGCCAGCCAGAATATGCCGCGTACGTTGCGCCAGGTCGCCGCCCTCCCCGATCTCAGCCATGTCCGTCTGGCCTGCTGCATGCATCTGGATATGAAAATGATCCCGCTGGTGCAGGGCATTCTGGAGAAAGGGGCGGAAGTCTTTCTGACCACCTGTAACCCCACTACCGTTCAGGATGAGGTTGTCTCCTGGCTAGTGGCGCGCGGTGCGCAAGCGTGCGCCTGGCGCGACATGAGCGATGCTGACTGGCAGCAGTCATGGGAAAAAGCCATCGCATGGGGTCCCACCCATCTGTGTGAAATGGGGGCTGATATCACCACCCTGCTCCACCAGCGCGGTGAATTTGGCAATATTGTCGCCGGGCTGGAAGCAACCGGCTCCGGCGTCAGCCGCCTCGGCGATATTCGTCCCGGCTACCCTATTTTTAACTGGGATGATCTGCCGGTTAAAGAAGGATTGCATAACCGTCATATGGTAGGGCTCACCGCCTGGCACACCTTCTTCCAGACAACCCATCTGACTCTGCATGAGAAAAAAGTGCTGGTGATTGGTTACGGTCTGGTGGGTCAAGGCGTGGCTGCCGCAGCGAAAGCCTTTGGTGGCCAGGTGATGGTGGCAGAAATCGATCCCGCCCGTCGCCTGCAGGCCGCCTATGATGGCTGGCACGTTGTCGACTTGCAGGATGCCATCGCCTCAGCAGACGTTGTCGCAACGGCAACCGGCGCGAAGAAAGTGGTCAACAGCGCGGCGCTGGATAAGGCGAAGGATGGCGTATTTATTCTCAACGTAGGCCACGTCGCGGAAGAGATCGACTGCGGCTATCTGCGCCAGTTCAGCCATCAGGAAGTGATGCCGTATATTAATGCCTACCGGATGGGTGATAAAACCGTTTACCTGATGGCCAACGGCTCAATGCTGAACCTGACCGCGGGATTTGGCGATAGCCTGAACGCCTTTGACGTGACCCTGGCGGTGATGGCCAGCGGGATTCATCACATCGTGACGGACGGGATGAGCGCAGAAGCAAATGTCTATCTGCTGCCGCAAAGCGTGTGGCAAAAGGCGCTGTAAACCGGCACAGACTCAGGGCGACGACGGTCGCCCTGAATCCGGATTAGTGGCTGTCCGGCAGCACAATATTACTCTCTGCCAGCGTCCCCATCTCGTTAAATACCGTACACGCCGCCTGTACCAGATGCATCGCCAGCGCTGCACCGCTGCCCTCACCCAGTCGCATATCCATATCCAGATAGGGTTTTAGCTGGAGATGTTCCAGCGCAATACGCGCCCCTTTCTCCGCCGACAGATGCGAGGGGATCAGGTAGGGGTGCACGCCTGGGGCGAGGCGACAGGCCGCCAGCGCTGACGCATAGGAAAGGAAGCCGTCCAGCACAACCGGGAGTCCGCAGGAGGCGGCACCCAGCATCACGCCGGTCATGCCTACTAAATCAAACCCACCCACCTTCGCCAGCACGTCCAGCCCATCTTCGGCCTGGGGCTGGTTGACAGCAATCGCCCGGCGGACGACGTCTGCTTTATGTCCCAGTTGCGCAACCGGCAGGTTTGCGCCGATACCGACAACATCCTGCGCATCGCTCCCGGTGAGCACGCTAACCACCGCTGCCGCCGGCGTGGTGTTTGCCATCCCCAGTTCGCCAACGCCGAAGACGCGTACGCCCTGCGCCGCCAGTTCACGCGTATAGCGAATGCTGGCCAGCAGCAGTGCCGTTGCCTGTTCCCGGCTCATAGCCGCCGTTTGGGCAATATTACCGCTGCCGCGCGCGACGCTCATATCCACCAGTCCGGGGATCGGATCCGCGTCGATACCGGCATCAACCACATGAACCTGCGCCCCAGCCTGGGCCGCCAGCACGCAAACGCCGGTGTTTTTGCGAGTCATATTAACCGCCTGAATCGCCGTGACGACCTGCGGTGAGATAGCCACCCTTTCATGCCAGACGCCATGATCGGCGCACATCACCACAATGACTTTTTTCGTCAGCTGTAGCTGCCCCTGCAATCCCGGCATCCCGGCCAGCTGGACCGCCAGCGCCTCCAGCCGTCCCAGACTGCCCGGCGGTTTTAGCAAACCGTCCAGATGTTGTTGCGCCTGAGCCATCGCCGCACGATCCGGCTGCGGAATGTCGGCGATGAAAGCCGAAAGATTGTCCATCATGTTCCTCGTAGCACTTTCAGGTGATTTGCCGTAGCCCGTCGTGAGCGCCGTCGCGCGCAGAAGCTGGCGTGACGCAGCGGTTCCCGCAGGGAGAAGGAGATAAATCAGAAGGGGATAATTCCCGACGGCGAGAGCCGCCGCCGGGCAGGTACGATGCGATTACTCTTCGACCTTCGCTTCGCCCATGACTTTCAGCTTTTTGGAAATGTCGCGACGTTCTTTGGACAGTTCGGCATTTTTGATGATGTAGTCATCAACGCGATCTTCGTAATCGCTTTTCATGCTGGCGATAATACCCTGAATAGCTTCAACGCTCATGCCAGGCTTGATGTAATCACTGAGGTTGTCCAGCAGCAGTACGCGCTTCTGGTTATCACGGATCTTTTTCTCAACGTCCTGAATTTCACGCTGCAATTTGTTCTTACGACGATACAGACGAACAAACTCCAGTACGTCCTGGAAAGAAGGCTTAGTTGTTTCCATTTTTACACCCCTAATATTTGAGATTCGGATTCGCTAAAGCGACTGCTATATAGGGCTAACATAACTGTTAGCAGCCGCTGATGACAATGTTTTTTCCTTGACGTTTATCATAACCCTAAACGCTGCTGAATCGAAGCAACCTGTAGGTAAAACGCGCGCATCTGGTTTTTATTTACGCAAAGCCCGGCAGATCAAATTCGACAGCAGTTCAAGCTGGCGCGCCAGTTCTATCGTTAGCCAGACGTAGCCATGAATCGGGGTTTCCGACAGGCTATCCCCCTGATGCTCTTTCATCAGCTCACGCAGCTCAGCGACGATATCGTTAAGCTTTTCCGTATTGGCGCGAATCGGCTGCGGGTTACCTTCATACAACGCATGCGCAATCGTCAGCAGCGTTTGCTGAGTCATCTGCTGGGTTTCACGCAGCGTATGGGCGTTTAGCATCACAAAGTGGCCGGGACGCGAGCTCCAGTAGGCGTTGATCTGCAGCTCCAGCATGCATACCAGGTTGCGGCTCACGGTTTGAATCGCTTCGAAGATGGCTTTCTGGATGTGGGTTTCCTTGCTTGCCGGCGTAATCAACCCGCGCATTTTCACCACATCGTTAAGCACTTTTTGCAGATGTTTTTCCAGCCGCGGTCTTTCCACCAGATTGGGAGAGAACCCGGCCTGATAAAGGCGGTTGAAGGCGGTGACGTAGTTTGCCATCTGGATTCGCCAGTGCAGGAACGCCCGCTGCGGCCAGATACCGGTGAATAGCATCGCCAGCAGAGAGCCAAAGATAACGTCGCCGCTTCGCCAGAGTGCGGTGTGCATATCCCCGGGCGGCGCGCCGACGACCACCGCCAGCGTAATACCGATGAGCAGCGCCTGATAAGGCTTTTTCCCCAAGGCGAGCCAGCCGCAGAGGAACATCGCCACCGCGCACCACAGCACCATAATGGGTAAGGAGATAAGCTCAAGTTTTAACGCAACCAGCCCGAGCGCCGAGCCCAGGATAGTCCCGCCGATACGCTCAAAAGCGCGCGGCACCACGTTACCCCAGAACGAAATAGGCCCCATCACCACCACAAGGGTGATCAGAGGCCACGTTCCTTCCGGTACATGCAGCAGACGAACCAGTAAAAAAGTGAGGACAAAGGCCAGAGCAATTCGAATACCATGCACCACGCGATAGTGGCGATACAGACGGATTTCGAAAGGCTTAAGTGATTTATCAGCGCGCACAAACCTCTCCAGCAAACAAACAGCAGCAGGAAGCAAAGGCCAATTGTAACTGCTTTTTCAGCGTAAGCAGCACGCTAATGTAAAAAACCTTGTCCGTAGAATGGATATGCGCTTATCGCGCGACGCGTTCGACCGCGACATACATTTCAATGTCCCAGTAACCGTCCTGACTGCCGTCGTTCAAATAGCGTTCAAAGCAGGGTTTCTCCGCCATCTGATACTCTTTGCTCTGCACCAGGCTATTGAAGAATGCAAGCCACGGCGTGGAGAAGTCATGATTTTCTACCCGCGCGCTGGCAATAGCGTACTCGCCCCCCGCGATCTCGGTGAGAATCACCCCTTCGCTGTTGGTTGGAATCACAAAATTATCTGCCACGGTAACCACCGTATCGCAGCGCAGCTTCTCCGGCGGAACCTGATCGGGATTGTCATAGTAAACGGCCAGCCACTCCTGCGCCGGAACCTGGCTGCCGCTGACCCAGGCCATCAGTTGCTCAAAACCCTGCTTAACGGTCTGCTCCCAGGGCCCCACCATATGAAAACCGGCAACGGTACGTTTGCCGACGGACTTCACGCTATAGTGCATATTGCCTCCACCATTGATAACAACTGTATAAATGTACATACACTGTAGCCAGGTGATGCACATCAGTATGTGCGCTGATTCACAGAGTGGCCAATGCAGGCTGGCAAATTATGAGCAAAAAAAACGCCCCTGTCGGGGCGTTGCGGTTACAGCGCGTGGTGTAGATAGTCGCTCATTCGCGAGAACACCCCGCCCTTGCCGACGCTTTCCAGCGTCACCAGCGGCCAGTGGGCAACCACTTTGTCGCCGTCATACAGCGAGATTTCGCCGACCCGCTGGTTTGCAGCAATCGGCGCTTCGAGATCTTTTTTGTCCAGGACGTATTTTGCCTTGATACGCGGCACTTCCGACTTCGGCAGCGCCAGCCAGAAATCCTGATCGGTACCAAGCTGGATTTGGTCTTTATCACCGTACCAGATGTGCTCGCTACCCAGCTTCTTGCCCTTTTGCAGCACCTGGACGGTATCGAAATTTTGCTGGCCCCAGTGCAGCAGTTTAGCCGCCTGCTGCTCGCGTCCTTTCGGACTATCGGCCCCCATCACTACCGCAATCAGACGTCGCTGGCCGTCTATTGCAGAGGCGATCAGGTTAAAGCCGGCGCCGGAGGTATGGCCGGTCTTCAAGCCATCGACGTTCATGGTTTTATCCCACAGCAGCCCGTTGCGGTTTTGCTGAGTGATCCCGTTCCACGTCAGGCTTTTTTGACTGTACATATGATAAACATCCGGCTCGCCGTGGATAATCGCCCGCGACAGCACGGCAAGATCATACGCCGAGCTGTGCTGGCCCGGCGCATCCAGGCCGTGCACGGTTTCAAAGTGGGTATCCTGCAGGTGCAGTTTTTTGACGTACTCATTCATCATGGCCACAAACTGCGGCTGACCACCCGCGACATAATCGGCGAGCGCCACGCAGGCGTCGTTGCCGGAGTCAACGATCAGGCCGCGGCTTAAATCCCGCACGCTGAGCCGATCGCCAGGCTTAAGGAACATCAGCGACGAACCGTCAAAAACAGGGTTGCCTTTCGCCCAGGCATCACGGCCGACGGTGACAATATCGTCAAAGGTGATCTTGTGGCTGTCGATAGCGCGATCGACAACGTAACCGGTCATGAGCTTCGTCAGACTAGCGGGGTTACGCTGCTGATGTTCATTACCTGCCGTCAGTACCTGGCCGGTCGTATAGTCCATCAGTACCCAGGAGCCCGCCTGGATGGACGGTGGCGCCACGGTGACGGGGAAATCATTAGCAGCAAATGCGCAAGAAACGCTCGAAGCGAGCAAAGTTACAGCAATAAAAAAACGGCCTTTCAACGGCATATCCTCTAAATTGACAGATCCGCCGTCCTTTTTACGGAAGTTCTCCTTTCAAATCAGGGTTTAATTGCAAGAAAATATGACACGGCAAAGGTGCAGTACGGCCAATGCCCTTCTGATGGCCTGGCAAATCGTTTACCATATCGGGTGCCAGCCACCATGGAAAATGAACAGACTATGCAAGATAGCGCCAACCAGCCCGGATTTTTATTCCACGATTACGAGACCTTCGGTACCCACCCTTCGCTTGACAGGCCGGCCCAGTTCGCCGCCATTCGCACCGATGCGGAACTGAATATCATCGGTGAACCGGAGGTTTTCTACTGCAAACTGGCCGACGACTATCTGCCGCAGCCGCAGGCGGTGATGATTACCGGGATCACCCCGCAGGAAGCGAACGCCAAAGGCGAGAACGAAGCCGCCTTTGCCCGCCGCATTCACGATCTGTTCACGGTGCCAAAAACCTGTATCGTCGGGTATAACAACGTGCGCTTCGATGATGAAGTCAGCCGCAATATTTTCTATCGTAACTTTTACGATCCATACGCCTGGAGCTGGCAGCACGACAACTCTCGTTGGGATCTGCTGGATGTGATGCGTGCCTGCTATGCACTGCGCCCGGAAGGGATCAACTGGCCAGAGAACGATGACGGCCTGCCGAGTTTCCGCCTTGAGCACCTGACCGTCGCCAACGGCATTGAGCACAGCAACGCCCACGACGCGATGGCCGATGTTTACGCCA
Source organism: Klebsiella sp. I138 (assembly GCF_051131765.1). Lineage (NCBI taxonomy): Bacteria > Pseudomonadati > Pseudomonadota > Gammaproteobacteria > Enterobacterales > Enterobacteriaceae > Klebsiella > Klebsiella sp. I138. Next base: position 526,127 of record NZ_CP180447.1, on the reverse strand, counting down.
CCATCGCAATGGCAAAACTGGTCAAGGCTCAGCAACCGCGTCTGTTCGACTACCTCTACAGCCATCGAAACAAGCGTAAGCTGGCAACGCTTATCGACGTTCCGCAGATGAAACCGCTGGTCCATGTGTCCGGCATGTTCGGTGCGGCGCGCGGCAACACCAGTCTGGTCGCTCCGCTGGCCTGGCATCCGGATAACCGTAACGCGGTTATCATGGTCGATCTGGCCGGCGATATGACGCCGCTGCTTGAATTGGATGCCGATACGCTGCGCGAGCGTCTGTACACGCCAAAAGCCGAACTGGGCGAGCTGGCGGCGGTACCCATTAAGCTGGTCCATCTCAATAAATGCCCGGTGCTGGCGCAGGACAATACCCTACGCCCGCAAGATGCCGACCGCCTGGGGATTAACCGTCAGCGCTGCCTGGATAATCTGCAGCTGCTGCGTAGTCATCCGCAGGTACGGGAAAAAGTGGTGGCCATTTTTGCCGAAGCGGAGCCGTTTGTTCCTTCCGACAACGTCGATACACAGCTCTATAACGGTTTTTTCAGCGATGCCGACCGCGCGGCGATGAAAATTGTCCTGGAAACCGAGCCGCGCAATCTTCCGGCGCTGGATATTACCTTTGCTGATAAGCGAATAGAACGACTGCTGTTTAACTACCGTGCCCGTAACTTCCCCGGCAGTCTCGACGAGGCTGAGCAGCTGCGTTGGCTAGAACATCGTCGCGAGGTGTTTACGCCGGAGTTTTTGCAGGCCTATGCCGATGAGCTGCAGATGCTGTATCAGCAGCATGAGCAGGATAGCGAAAAGCTGGCGCAGCTGAAGGCGCTGTGGCACTACGCGCAAGAGATTGTTTAACGGAAGGGAATGCCCGGAGGCAGCGCCTGAGGCGCCTTGTCCGGGCGATAAAGCTCACTGCGGTGTGGTCGCCCGGAAAGATGCGCAGCATCACTTCCGGGGACATTTTAGCCTTTAGCGCGGCTGGCGATAATCGCCTCAGCTACGTTGCGCGGGGCCTCCGCGTAGTGATGGAACTCCATACTGTAGGTCGCTCGTCCCTGCGACATCGAACGCAGCGTAGTGGAATAACCAAACATTTCAGCCAGCGGGACATCCGCGCGAATAATCTGACTGCCGAAACGTTCTTCCATCCCCTGCACCATTCCGCGACGAGAAGAGAGATCGCCCATAATATTCCCGGCGTACTCTTCCGGCGTTTCCACCTCCACATGCATCACCGGTTCAAGAATGACTGGATCAGCCCTGCGCGCCCCCTCCTTGAAGCCGAAAATCGCCGCCATGCGGAAGGCCATTTCCGATGAGTCGACGTCATGATACGAACCAAAAGTCAGGGTCGCTTTGACATCCACCACCGGATAACCGGCCAGCACACCGGTACCCATTGCTTCACGCAAGCCTTTCTCCACGGAAGGGATGTATTCCCGCGGCACCACGCCGCCTTTCGTCGCGTCTTCAAACGTAAAGCCGCTCCCCGGCGCCAGCGGTTCGAGCGTCAGGACAACATGACCATACTGCCCTTTCCCGCCGGACTGACGAACAAACTTCCCTTCTACCTCTTTCACCGTTTTACGCAGGGTCTCGCGGTAGGTAACCTGCGGACGGCCGATATTGGCCTCCACGCCGAATTCACGCCTCATGCGGTCGACGATAATTTCCAGGTGCAGTTCGCCCATCCCGGAGATAATCGTCTGCCCTGACTCTTCATCGGTATGCAGACGGAAGGAGGGATCCTCAGACGCCAGGCGCTGCAACGCAATCCCCATTTTTTCCTGATCCGCTTTCGTTTTCGGCTCAATCGCCAGTGAAATCACCGGTTCCGGGAACTCCATTCGCTCCAGAGTGATGACCGCATCCGGGTCGCACAGCGTGTCGCCAGTGGTGACATCTTTCAGCCCGACGCAGGCGGCAATATCCCCGGCATGCAGCTCATCCACTTCATGGCGATCGTTAGCATGCATCAGCACAATACGCCCGATACGTTCTTTCTTACCTTTGACCGGGTTGTAAACCGCATCGCCTTTTTTCAGGGTGCCGGAATAGACACGAATAAAAGTCAACTGGCCGACGTACGGGTCAGTCATCAGTTTAAATGCCAGCGCCGAGAACGGTTCCTCGTCGCCAGGATGGCGCTCCGCTGGCTGCCCTTTCTCATCAACGCCTTCAATCGCCGGGACATCCTGCGGCGATGGCATCAGTTCGATCACCGCATCAAGCATCCGCTGTACGCCTTTATTTTTAAAGGCACTTCCGCACAGCACCGGCTGAATTTCACCGCCGACGGTGCGTTTGCGCAGACCGGTCACGATGTCGGCCTCGCTCAGCTCACCGGTTTCAAGGTATTTATCCATCAGCGCGTCGTTGGCTTCCGCCGCCGCGGATACCATTTTTTCCCGCCACTGCTGCGCGGTTGCCAGCAGCTCATCCGGCACCGGCGCATAGCTGAAGGTCATCCCCTGGGTTGCATCGTCCCACAAGATGGCGCGCATTTTGATGAGATCCACCACGCCAATGAAGTGCTCTTCTGCGCCAATCGGGATCACTATCGGCACCGGATTTGCCTTCAGGCGGTCAATCATCATCTGCACGACGCGGAAGAAATCGGCGCCGGGGCGGTCCATTTTATTGACGAAGGCCAGCCGCGGGACGTGGTATTTATTCGCCTGCCGCCACACGGTTTCCGATTGCGGCTGCACGCCGCCGACGGAGTCGTAGACCATGACCGCGCCGTCCAGCACACGCATAGAGCGCTCGACTTCGATGGTGAAGTCCACGTGCCCCGGGGTGTCGATAATATTGATACGATGCGGCTCAAAGCTGCGATCCATCCCCGGCCAGAAGCAGCTCACCGCAGCGGAAGTAATGGTAATTCCGCGCTCTTGCTCCTGCGCCATCCAGTCAGTGGTTGCCGCGCCATCGTGTACTTCACCCAGTTTGTGGCTCATTCCGGTGTAAAACAGAATGCGCTCGGTGGTGGTGGTTTTACCGGCATCGATATGCGCGGAGATACCGATGTTGCGATAACGTTCGAGGGGGATGGGTCGGGGCATGATGCGTCCTTAGTCATTTTTGACTGTCAGTAAGCGGCCAAATTGTGCCGCAGAGTAGTTAACAGCAGCTATCATAGTACAATTGTACGAGTATATTCGAACTATTTTTTACTATCACAGCGATTGGTAACAGAGCGGCTTGCACGCGTGGCTTTAGACCTCCAGTTTGGATATATTACCAGGCAGCCGCCGATACGGGCTGCGGCTCCCGGGAGCCGCGCAACCGCCGACACAGGAATATTATGATCGCCAATCACCCCGAACGTGAACACATTCGCCTGGAAAATGTTCTTTTTGCCCTTGGTAACCCGATGCGTCTGGAGATCGTTCGCATCCTGGCCGATGGCAGTGAACAGAGCTGTAACGCCCTGCGTCATGAAGATGTGGCCAAGTCGACAATGACCCACCACTGGCGCGTCCTGCGCGATAGCGGCGTGATCTGGCAGCGCCCGCAGGGGCGGGAAAATATGATTTCCCTGCGCAGGGACGATCTCGATGCCCGCTTTCCCGGGCTGCTGGATACACTGCTTTACGTGATGCGGCAAGAAAGCTAAAGCATTCCTTCCTCAGTACATCCCGGAGGCGGTGCACCGCGCCAGTCCGGGCTACCGCTGGTCCGCAGCCCCTACCCCGTTTTACCACCCCGTAGCCCGGTCAGCGCAGCGCCACCGGGTAAAACAGGCAAAAAAAAGCCGGAGGTTTCCCTCCGGCTTTCTTATCACGTTGAGTGATTAAGCGATGTCTTCGTACTGCGGCACCGGGTTGCGGAAACGACGGGTCACGCAAGCCAGATAGACCAGACCAATGGTGCCCCAAATCAGGCCCAGAACCATAGAGCTCTGTTCCAGGTTGACCCACAGGGCGCCAACGGTCAGTGCACCACAGGTTGGCAGCACGAGATAGTTGATGTGGTCTTTCAGCGTCTTGTTACGCTTCTCACGGATCCAGAACTGTGAAATTACCGACAGGTTAACGAAGGTAAAGGCCACCAGCGCACCGAAGTTAATCAGCGCCGTTGCAGTCACCAGGTCGAATTTAATCGCCAGCAGCGCAATCGCACCCACCAGCAGAACGTTAAACGCCGGGGTACGCCATTTCGGATGAACGTAACCAAAGAAGCTGGACGGAAATACGCCGTCGCGGCCCATCACGTACATCAGACGCGACACGCCCGCATGCGCGGCCATACCGGAAGCCAGAACGGTCACGCTGGAGAAAATCAGCACGCCCCACTGGAAGGTTTTGCCAGCAACGTACAGCATGATTTCAGGCTGCGATGCATCCGGATCTTTAAAGCGGGAGATATCCGGGAAATACAGCTGCAGGAAATAAGACGCACAGATAAAGATCAGGCCACCGATCAGCGCAGTCAGGAAGATAGCCTTCGGAATCACGCGCTCTGCATCTTTGGTCTCTTCAGACAGCGAAGAGATACCGTCGAAGCCGAGGAACGAGAAGCACAGAATGGTCGCACCGGTAATCATCGGTACCACATGGGCGCCTTCAGACCAGAACGGACGGGTGCTGGCCAGCGTGCCGGCGCCTTCACCGTGCATGATACCGTAGATGATCAGGCCGACAATCACCGCCACAATACCCATTTGCAGAACCACGATCAGGGTATTGAAGTTCGCCACCGCCTTGATGCTGCGCAGGTTAGATACGGTCATAAAACCGACCAGAGCAACCACGAAGATCCACGACGGAACGGAAGGCATCAGCGCTTCAAAGTAAATTTTCGCCAACAGAATGTTGATCATCGGCATGAACAGGTAGTCCAGCAGCGATGACCAGCCAACCATAAAGCCAACGGCCGGGCTGATGGATTTCTGAGCGTAGGTGTAAGCGGAACCCGCTGACGGGAAACGACGAACCAGTTTACCGTAGCTTAGTGCCGTAAAAAGAATCGCGATCAGCGCGAAGGCGTAGGCCGTCGCGACGTGACCGTCGGTCAATCCAGAGACGATACCAAACGTATCGAACAGCGTCATCGGCTGCATATAGGCCAGGCCCATCATTACAACCGGAATCAACGTAAGCGTTTTACGTAATTCCACGCGAGAGGTTTTTGGAGTAGCGTTATGCGACATGGTGGTTATCCCCTTTTACGGCGAATGCCAGCGCGTAAGCAAAAAATTGCCCCATTTCAGTGTATTCCTCAGCGACAACGACTGTCGGTTTTTAGTAAATATCTATCCGGTACGAAGCCCGGCCTCTTGGTATTGAATGATGTGTCTTTAAAGCAAAAAAATAACCGACACTTTAAAAAGGGTCGGCTAATTTCTATTTTTTCAGGCCGCGTATTTTGCAACACTTACCGGCCAAATGACAAGATGTTGAAGAGCCAAATCTTCGCTACAATTACTTAACGGATTAATATTTATGCGATTTTATTATCATAGACCGTATGGATAGCATTATTTGCTAAAATTTCGCTGCGCCACCATGCGCAGGAAAGCCCGGCCGCGTCTTCATTCCAGCCAAGCCACGCCCGATGCGCGGGAAAATGAGAGACAACCTCTTTTTCTATCAGTTCGCCGCTGTCCAGTTGAGACTGTACCAGGTACTCTGGCACATACCCCCATCCCAGTCCCGCGGTAATCAACATCAGTTGACCGGGAAAATCATATGTCATCAGACTTTCCTGATCATCAACCGGCGGCCATTGTCCTTCGCTGACGATAGCCCGATAGTGTTTCATTGTCCGCCAGCTTAGCGGCGCGTTCATTTTTGCCAGCGGATGCTGTGGCGCGACGACAAAGATGTGCGCCAGCTCCCCCAGCTGGCTGAAACCATAACCGACAAGCGCAGGCGGGTCGCTTAATGCCCCCACCACGATATCTGCCCGCCCTTCCACCAGCGCATCCCACCCTCTGGCTGGCGTATCGCGCAAAAAGCGCAACCGGGCAACGGCATGCTGCTGATAGAACTGGCTTACCAGAGGCGCCAGTAAAATAAATGGAAAGGTATTATCCACCGCCAGCACCAGCGCATTTTCCCAGCCCTGATGCAGTTTAATGGCCTGTTTTTCCAGCTCGCGGGCGGTATGGAGGACTTCGCGCCCCTTTTCCAGCAGCATCTGTCCGGTGGGAGTAAAGCGTGCACGGTGGCCGCTGCGATCAAGCAGCTGAATATTAAGATCGCTTTCCAGCTTATGAATGGTATAGCTCAGCGCAGAAGGCGTTTTATAGAGCTTTGCCGACGCCGCGGCAAAGCTTCCTTCTTTTTCCAGCGCATCGAGAATGACGAGGACATCCAGCAGTGGTTTCATCGCCGCCCCCTTAGGTACGCGATTCCCCCGCTGGCGGATTACTCCATCGGCATCACCAGCGGGTCGGGGTACTGATAGTCAAACCCCAGTTCGTAGCAGATACGGTTACCATCGATGAGCTTGCCCGAGCCGCCGTTGGGGCTATCGGCAAACACCGGGGCCGGTAACCCAAGTTCACGGGCCATTTGCGGGTAGAAAACGCCGCGCGCCGGATGTTTGGGCGCACATATATTATAGATGTGTCCGCCCTTTGGAGCCTGTAACAGCAGCTCGATGGCTGAAATGACATCCTGCAGATGCACCAGATTCACCCCCTGCTGGCCGTCCGGCGCTGACTTGCCGGCAAAAAAGCGCCCGGGATGACGAGATGGCCCCACCAGACCGGCAAGACGCAGAATATCCACCGACGTACCCGGGAGATTATGCAGCCAGTCCTCCAGCTCTTTCAGCACCCTGCCGCTGGCCGTTTGCGGGTTGCGCGGTGAACTCTCTTTGAGCGTACCGTTTGTATTACCGTATACGGAAGTGGAGCTGGTAAAGACTATCCGCGGTATATGGTAGGCCAGCGCCGTATCGACGAGCTCCTGGACCGCCTGCAGATAAAAATCCTCTCCTGGCCCGCTGCGACGAGCCGGCAGCGTAATCACCAGTGCATCAACGTTCATCAATGCATCCAGATCTTCGGCATCGCAGACCAGCTGCGGTTCCAGGCGTAGCGGATAGCTTTCGATACCGCACATCCTTGCCGCCTCCACGCCATCCTGGGTGGTTTTGCTGCCGGTAACCTGCCATCCGCGCGCGCTTAATGACAAAGCGAGCGGCATGCCCAGCCATCCTAAACCGACAATTGCGACCTTTTTCATACCTGGCTCCTGACTCTTTCGCTGTGCAGTCTTAAGGCTACGCCAGCCAGCGGCAACTGACAATTTCTTCAGTGAAGATGAAATGAATTAATGATGGTAAAAAGCCCTTGCTTTCTGCGCTTGAAGTGGTTTAGGTTAAAAGGCATCAAATGCATAGTCATTCAAAGAGAATTTTATGAACTGCGTTCAATTTAAAAACCACCATCATCACCATCATCCTGACTAGTCTTTCAGGCGATGTGTGCTGGAAGACGATTAGATCTTCCAGAGGTGCATGAGCGCGAATAGAGCCCCCGGAAGATTTACTTCCGGGGGCTTTTTTTTGAACCAAATTCGGACAGATTCAGACAGGAATTAAGAGGAAAACAAGAATGTTAGACAACAGCCGTTTACGCATAGCTATTCAAAAATCAGGCCGCCTGAGCGAAGATTCACGCGAATTACTGAGCCGCTGTGGCATTAAAGTGAATTTGCACACCCAGCGTCTGATTGCGCTGGCGGAAAATATGCCGATCGACATTCTGCGTGTCCGCGATGACGATATCCCGGGCCTGATTATGGACGGCGTGGTGGATCTGGGCATCATCGGCGAGAACGTGCTGGAAGAAGAGCTGCTGAGCCGCCGTGCCCAGGGCGAAGACCCGCGCTATTTCACTCTGCGTCGTCTTGATTTTGGCGGCTGCCGCCTGTCGCTGGCCACCCCGGCGGATGAAAGCTGGGACGGCCCGTCGGCGCTGGACGGCAAACGCATTGCTACCTCTTACCCGCACCTGCTGAAGCGGTATCTGGATCAGAAAGGTATCTCCTTTAAATCCTGTCTCTTGAATGGTTCGGTTGAAGTTGCCCCGCGCGCTGGCCTGGCCGACGCGATTTGCGACCTGGTCTCCACCGGCGCCACCCTGGAAGCTAACGGCCTGCGCGAAGTGGAAGTCATGTTCCGCTCCAAAGCCTGCCTGATCCAGCGCGATGGTGAGATGGCCGATGCTAAACAGCAGCTGATCGACCGCCTGCTGACCCGTATTCAGGGCGTGATTCAGGCGCGTGAATCCAAATACATCATGATGCATGCGCCAACCGAGCGTCTGGAAGAAGTGGTAGCCCTGCTGCCCGGCGCTGAACGCCCGACCATTCTGCCGCTGGCGGGTGACAAACAGCGCGTCGCCATGCACATGGTCAGCAGCGAAACCCTGTTCTGGGAAACTATGGAAAAACTGAAAGCGCTGGGTGCCAGCTCCATTCTGGTCCTGCCCATCGAGAAGATGATGGAGTAATCCAGGCGCAACAGGCCCAACGGGCCTGTTTCAGAAATCAGACAGGGGAAATGACCATGAGCTTTAACACCATCATCGACTGGAACCGCTGTAGCGCAGACCAACAGCAGCAGCTCTTAATGCGCCCGGCGATTTCTGCCTCCGACAGCATCACCCGGACGGTGGCAGACATTCTTGATAACGTCAAAAATAACGGCGACGCGGCGCTGCGCGAGTACAGCGCAAAGTTTGATAAAACCGACGTCAAAACGCTGCAAGTCAGTGAAGAAGAGATTGCCGCCGCCGGTGCACGCCTGAGCGATGAGCTGAAACAAGCCATGGCGGTCGCGGTCAACAATATCGAAACCTTCCACAACGCGCAAAAACTGCCGGGCGTGGATGTAGAAACGCTGCCTGGCGTACGTTGCCAGCAGGTGACTCGCCCAATTGCTTCCGTCGGCCTCTATATTCCCGGCGGCTCCGCTCCGCTGTTCTCCACGGTACTGATGCTGGCGACGCCGGCGCGCATCGCCGGCTGCCAGCAGGTGGTTCTGTGCTCACCGCCGCCGATTGCCGATGAAATTCTCTATGCCGCCCAGCTGTGCGGCGTGCGTACGGTCTTCAACGTCGGCGGCGCGCAGGCCATTGCCGCGCTGGCATTCGGCACCGAGTCGGTCGCAAAAGTCGATAAAATCTTTGGCCCTGGCAACGCTTTCGTCACCGAAGCCAAGCGCCAGGTCAGCCAGCGCCTCGACGGTGCGGCAATCGATATGCCGGCGGGCCCGTCGGAAGTGTTGGTCATCGCTGACAGCGGCGCCACACCGGACTTTGTTGCCTCCGATCTGCTTTCGCAGGCTGAGCACGGTCCTGATTCGCAGGTGATCCTGCTGACGCCGGATGCCGCAATGGGTGAACAAGTCGCCCGCGCCGTTGAACGCCAGCTGGCGGCGCTCCCGCGAGCAGAAACCGCCCGGGAAGCGCTTTCGGCCAGCCGTATTATCGTGGCCCGCGATCTCGCCCAGTGTATAGACATCTCCAACCAGTACGGACCGGAGCATCTGATTATCCAGACCCGCAACGCCCGTGACCTGGTTGACGGCATCACCAGCGCCGGTTCGGTATTCCTCGGCGACTGGTCACCGGAATCCGCCGGTGATTATGCCTCCGGCACCAACCACGTGCTGCCGACCTATGGCTATACCGCCACCTGCTCCAGCCTGGGGCTGGCGGACTTCCAGAAACGCATGACCGTGCAGGAGCTGTCGCGCGAAGGTTTTGCCGCCCTCGCCTCGACCATTGAGATCCTCGCCGCCGCAGAGCGCCTGACCGCCCACAAAAATGCCGTTACGCTGCGCGTTGCAGCCCTTAAGGAGCAAGCATGAGCATCGAAGATTTAGCCCGCGCCAACGTGCGAGCTCTGACGCCATACCAGTCTGCCCGTCGTCTGGGCGGTAAGGGCGATGTCTGGCTGAACGCGAATGAATTCCCGACCGCCGTCGAATTTCAGCTGACTCAGCAAACGCTGAATCGCTATCCGGAATGCCAGCCGAAGGCAGTCATTGAGAATTACGCCCGCTATGCGGGGGTGAAACCGGAGCAGGTTCTGGTCAGCCGCGGCGCCGATGAAGGTATCGAGCTGCTGATCCGCGCCTTCTGCGAACCCGGACAAGACGCCGTGCTCTATTGCCCGCCGACCTACGGAATGTACAGCGTCAGTGCCGAAACCATCGGCGTGACCTGCCGGACGGTGCCAGCGCTTGCCGACTGGCAGCTCGACTTGCCCGGCATCGCGGCGAACCTCGACGGTGTGAAGGTGGTCTTTGTTTGCAGCCCCAACAACCCGACCGGACAGATTATCAACCCCGACGACATGCGTACCCTGCTGGAGATGACCCGCGGGAAAGCGATCGTGGTGGCCGATGAAGCCTATATTGAGTTCTGTCCGCAGGCGACGCTGGCCGGCTGGCTCAGCGACTATCCGCACCTGGTCGTTCTGCGCACGCTGTCAAAAGCGTTTGCCCTTGCCGGACTGCGCTGCGGGTTTACCCTGGCGAATGCCGAAGTGATTGCGCTGTTAATGAAGGTGATCGCCCCCTATCCGCTCTCGACACCGGTTGCCGATATTGCCGCCCAGGCGCTTAACGACCAGGGTATCGCCGCCATGCGCGCACGCGTGGCGCAGATTCTCGACGAACGTGAGTACCTGACTGGCCAGCTACGCGGTATCCCGTGCGTTGAACAGATATTCGATTCCGAGACCAACTACGTCCTCGTGCGCTTTAAAGCGTCCAGTGCGGTGTTTAAATCTTTGTGGGATCAGGGCATTATCTTACGTGACCAAAATAAACAACCCTCATTAAGCGGCTGTTTGCGTATCACTATCGGTACCCGTGCAGAGAGCCAGCGCGTGATTGACGCTTTGACTGCGGAGAATGTATGACCCAGAAGTTTCTCTTTATTGACCGTGACGGTACGCTGATTTCTGAGCCACCGGTTGATTTCCAGGTAGACCGCTTTGAAAAACTGGCCTTTGAGCCACGGGTTATCCCTGCCCTGCTGAAACTACAGCAGGAAGGTTACAAGCTGGTGATGATCACCAATCAGGACGGTCTGGGGACCGACAGCCTGCCGCAGGCCGAGTTTGACGGCCCGCATAACCTGATGATGCAGGTGTTTTCTTCTCAGGGCGTCAATTTCGACGAGGTGCTGATTTGCCCGCACCTGCCGGCTGACAACTGCGACTGCCGGAAGCCGAAAACCCAGCTGGTCCTGCCGTGGCTGGAAGATGGCGTGATGGATAAAGCCCACAGCTACGTCATCGGCGATCGCGCTACCGATATTACGCTGGCGGACAACATGGGCATTATTGGCCTGCGTTACGATCGCGAAACGCTGAACTGGCCGGCTATCTGCGAACAGCTGACCCGCCGCGACCGCTATGCCCACGTTGAGCGCATCACCAAAGAGACGCAGGTGGATGTCAAAGTCTGGCTGGATCGCGAAGGTGGCAGCAAAATCCACACCGGCGTCGGCTTCTTCGATCATATGCTCGATCAAATTGCCACCCACGGCGGTTTCCGCCTTGAAATTAACGTCGGTGGCGATCTCTATATTGATGATCACCACACCGTGGAAGATACCGGTCTGGCGCTGGGTGAGGCGCTGAGGCTCGCACTGGGCGATAAGCGTGGGATTAACCGTTTTGGGTTTGTGCTGCCGATGGATGAATGTCTGGCCCGCTGCGCGCTGGATATTTCCGGTCGCCCGCACCTGGAATACAAAGCCGATTTTGCCTATCAGCGCGTGGGCGATCTGAGCACCGAGATGGTTGAGCACTTCTTCCGCTCACTCTCCTACACCATGGCGGTGACCCTGCATCTGAGAACCAAGGGCAAGAACGACCATCATCGTGTTGAAAGCCTGTTTAAGGCCTTTGGCCGTACGCTGCGTCAGGCGATTCGCGTGCAGGGCGATACGCTGCCCTCATCGAAAGGGGTACTGTGATGAACGTGGTGATCCTCGACACCGGCTGCGCCAACCTCAATTCGGTGAAGTCGGCGATTGGCCGTCACGGCTACGCGCCAGCGGTCAGTCGCGACCCGGATGTGGTGCTGCGCGCCGATAAGCTATTTTTACCCGGCGTCGGTACTGCGGAGGCGGCGATGGACCAGCTGCGCGAGCGCGAGCTGATCGAGCTGGTCAAAGCCTGCACTCAGCCGGTACTCGGTATTTGCCTTGGCATGCAGCTGCTGGGACGGCGCAGCGAAGAGAGCAACGGCGTGGATTTGCTGAGTATTATCGAAGAAGACGTGCCGAAGATGACCGACCACGGACTCCCGCTGCCGCATATGGGCTGGAACCGCGTCTACCCGAAGGCGGGAAACCGCCTGTTCCGCGGTATTGATGACGGCGCCTATTTCTATTTCGTCCACAGCTATGCCATGCCGGTGAATCCTTATACCATCGCGCAGTGCCACTATGGCGAACCGTTCACCGCTGCGGTGCAGAAAGATAATTTCTTTGGCGTTCAGTTCCACCCGGAACGCTCGGGCAGCGCCGGTGCGCAGCTGCTGAAAAACTTCCTGGAGATGTGATGATAATCCCGGCTTTAGATTTAATTGACGGCACGGTTGTCCGTCTCCATCAGGGCGATTACGGTCAGCAGCGCGATTACGGTAACGATCCGCTGCCGCGTCTGCAATCTTACGCAGCACAAGGCGCGGAAGTCCTGCACCTGGTTGATTTGACCGGCGCCAAAGACCCGCAGAAGCGCCAGATCACCCTGCTCAAGACGCTGGTTGCCGGCGTTGATGTGCCGGTGCAGGTCGGCGGCGGCGTGCGGACGGAAGACGATGTCGCAGCCCTGCTTGCCGCGGGCGTGACGCGCGTGGTGGTGGGTTCAACGGCGGTGAAATCGCCAGAAGTGGTTAAAGGCTGGTTTAAGCGTTTTGGCCCGCAGCACCTGGTGCTGGCGCTGGACGTGCGCATCGACGCCGAAGGGAATAAGCAGGTGGCCGTCAGCGGCTGGCAGGAAAACTCCGGCGTCACGCTCGAAGAATTAGTGGAGAGCTATCAATCCGTCGGCCTGCAGCATGTCCTGTGCACCGATATTTCTCGCGATGGCACCCTGGCGGGATCAAACGTCTCGCTGTATGAAGAAGTGTGCGCCCGCTATCCTCAGGTGGCCTTCCAGTCCTCTGGCGGCATTGGCGATCTGCATGATATTGCCGCCCTGCGCGGTACCGGCGTGCGCGGTGTGATTGTTGGTCGTGCCCTGCTGGAAGAGAAATTCAACGTAACGGAGGCCATTCAATGCTGGCAAAACGGATAATCCCCTGCCTCGACGTTCGCGATGGCCAGGTAGTGAAAGGCGTGCAGTTCCGTAATCACGAAATCATTGGCGATATCGTCCCGCTGGCGAAACGCTATGCCGACGAAGGTGCAGATGAGCTGGTGTTCTACGATATCACCGCGTCCAGCGATGGCCGCGTGGTGGATAAAAGCTGGGTGTCGCGAGTAGCGGAAGTGATCGATATTCCTTTCTGCGTCGCCGGTGGGATTAAATCCCTCGACGATGCGGCGCAGATCCTCTCCTTTGGCGCGGATAAGATTTCGATTAACTCCCCGGCGCTGGCCGACCCGACGCTAATTACCCGCCTTGCCGACCGCTTTGGCGTGCAGTGCATTGTGGTGGGCATCGATACCTGGTTTGATGCCGAGAGCGGCAAGTATCACGTGAATCAGTATACCGGCGATGAGAGCCGCACCCGGGTGACCCAGTGGGAAACCCTCGACTGGGTACAGGAAGTCCAGAAGCGCGGCGCCGGCGAGATCGTACTCAATATGATGAACCAGGATGGCGTGCGTAACGGTTACGATCTTGAGCAGCTGAAAAAAGTGCGCGCCGTCTGCCACGTGCCGCTGATCGCCTCCGGCGGTGCAGGCACTATGGAACACTTCTTCGAGGCCTTCCAGGAGGCCAACGTTGACGGCGCACTGGCGGCATCAGTGTTCCACAAGCAGATTATTAATATTGGTGAACTGAAAACGTACCTGGCAGCACAGGGCGTGGAGATTAGGGTATGTTAACTGAAGAGCTGGACTGGGAAAAAACCGACGGCATGATGCCGGCCATCGTGCAGCACGCCATCTCCGGCGAAGTATTGATGATGGGCTATATGAATCAGGAAGCGCTGGCGAAGACCGAAGAGAGCGGGAAAGTCACCTTTTATTCGCGGACCAAACAGCGTCTGTGGACCAAAGGAGAAACCTCCGGCAACTTTCTCAACGTGGTGAGCATTACCCCGGATTGCGATAACGACACCCTGCTGGTACTGGTCAACCCAATCGGCCCGACCTGCCATAAAGGCACATCAAGCTGCTTCGGTGACGCCGGTCACCAGTGGCTGTTCCTTTATCAGCTGGAGCAGTTGCTGGCCGAGCGTAAGCATGCCGACCCGGAAAGTTCATATACCGCGAAGCTGTACGCCAGTGGAACAAAGCGGATTGCGCAAAAGGTTGGGGAAGAAGGCGTGGAGACCGCGCTGGCCGCAACGGTGCATGACCAGTTCGAACTGAAGAACGAGGCATCGGACCTGATGTATCACCTGCTGGTGCTGCTGCAGGATCAGGGGCTAGATTTAGGGGAAGTGATTGATAATCTCAAGAGTCGTCACTGATAAAACTCTGTTCTCTGAACTGAAACAGACTCCGATTTACCTCATACCGGTAAACGAATAATTATCCTTTCTCTTAAGGGCATTCATCATTGATGAATGCCCTTATCAAACGTAAATCTCTATAAACAACATCCGTATAAGCTCTTTACAACACTAAGATTATACATTCAACACGCATTTTTGATTTACAACACAGTTTCAGCGTAATCATAGCAGTTTTGAGACGTTGTACATGCTCTTATACATAATATCGGCTAAAATACATGATAAATATATATAAAGGTCAAAAAAAGTATGAAACAAACTATTTTCATTTTAGCCATTAGCATTTTCCCCATAACTGTATTTGCTGAAAGCACGCTGATATCACCTATGATTGGTGGTATTGACATCTGTCAGTCAGCAATAAATAAAGGAATGACCAATACATACGAGGCAGCAAAATACTGTCAATCAATAAATGAAACCTCGTCTACACTCATCGAAAAAAAACTATCTGAATTTGGCCCTGAAAAAAGTAAAGATGGAAAATTTCAGATGGGCTATATGCTAAGCTTCCCATTATTATCTTATGTAAAGATAAACAATGATGGCTCATATGAGATCGATAAAGAAAAAATACGCTATCGCTTAAAATTACTACATGACACAAACAGGCAAGCAGTTATTTATCTATTTTCGAACCATTTTTCCGTCTCTGAGGGTGCAAAAACAGAAGAATTAATCACTAAAATAGATAGTAAAAACATGATGCAACTTAGCGATGGAACCGTCCCTGTCGATAACTATTTCTCCAGCAAAACATACCCTTGGGCAATTAATGAAAATAACTCACTAATTGATAAGATACGCAAAGACGCAATTAATGAGGTTTTATCGCAGGTCTGCGCATTAGATACAGTAGACAAACAAAAAATTAGAGCTGTAACAGTCCTTGGTGAAGTTCACTATACATTTCCCGACTTCTTTAATGGTATGGGATACCGTGGGGAAATGAAACTTACCGATTACTCGGAAAAGTCAATTAAAAAATTTAGAAGTTATTTATTTGAAAAATATAAAAGCATTAAATCACTTAATGACAAAATTGATTCAGAATATAAATCATTTGATGAAATTAACCCGCCATCAAAAGATATAAATACAGTTCATCTGAATAATTTTTTTGAGCACCTTGATTATGCTTCATCAGGAAGGTTGGCAATCTATGGTTGGGCAGCAGGAAATAATCACGGAGCAGCCAAAATTAAGATTTTCATAGATGGAAAAGATGTGGGATATGCAGAGAGTGGGTTGAGCAGAATGGATGTATATCAGGCAATGCCAACTTTGGGCACTTCAGCGGTAGGGTATCGATATTATCTTGATTTTCGAAAGATGAGTAAAGGAATACATGTTGTAGATGTTGTCCATGAGAATAATGGGAAATTGACATTAATGAAAAGTATCGATGTACCTGTGATAGATCGACAACAAACAAAACCAGTCCGCGTCGGGGAAGGCGTTAAATTGCCTGAAGAGAAAACCATGAAGTTCTGGAATGACTATCCTGAATCATTAAAACCTGTATATTATAATCCATTATCAGAAGAATTCTACAATTTCAGAAAAAAAGAAGTAGCAAATGAAATAAGAAAATATGCCGACATTGTAAGTTCATCATGCATTGGAGAGGATAAAACCTTCTCTCACCAAATTGCTCCAATGTTTAATGCAGACTGGAATGAGGAAAAACTTGCAGTTGAGGATTCACTTAAAAAAAATTCTTATTACAATATTGGATTAAATACCTATGGCTCAGCATTTTATGGTGAATATACATTTAATTGGTTGAAGGCATCTGGAATTGAACGCTATGGGATCCCTGAAGCGCACCCTATGGTTGAAAATGAAAAAGTTATCTATGATGCACTGGAGCGCCATCATAATAATGGTGCAATATTTATTAGTCCTTATTATTTTGAGCTCAAGCCAGAGAGTTTTGGCGTCGATAAAGAACATGAAAAATTCAGTATCAGTGAAAATAATGCAAGCTATTATTCATCAAACTTTTATCGCGCACTAAAAGGAATCATGACAGAATAATGAGTGTGTGAAGTAGTTCAATTGTTTCGGGCAAGCACAACGATGCTTGCCCGATAGGTGTCCGTCACTATTTCCTTGTGCTTGATTAAGAGCTAATGACAGACTATGTAATACTATCTATCTGCGTTAGTTATACCAATGTTCATCGAACAATTTCATGTAATGCACGGCGAGACAATTGTCGTTTTACATATCGCTGCAAACGGTAGGGGATAAATTTGGTTACCCAGGATAACGCAGGGTGTTGCCGCAACATCCATAAAACAGCCAATAAGTTTTCCTTTCTTCCTTGAGGCTGATATATTTTTTCTTCTGCTATTGCGATGTTATCTGAAGTATAGAAACCATCTATCAAAGTTTTAAAATCAATTCTGCCAAGTGCACTTTCACGCCACCATGATTCGCGTATATAAAAATCACGATAGAAATTATCAACACGTGTTTCTGATGAAACATCCGGCATTGGGTCAACATTCTTTTGTTGGAAAAATCCATCAAAATCTGCAATAGCCTGACGCCATAGCTCACTCATTTTTTGGAAAGATACATCCCAATTAATAACCCGGCTAAATTTTCGACCAATGAGTCGTTCACCAAAAGCACCAATATTTGGTACAACAACCGGTAAACCATATTGAAGTGCAGCACTCAGCGTATAGCTATATGTCTCAGGCCATTGAGCAGGGAACCACATAACATCTGGAGCAATATCATTTAGTTTTTGCTCTAAATCCTGATTGGAATAAGCACCATGGCAAATGACGGCATCGTTTAGAGTACTACAAGCGTAACCAAGAAGATGGAACTCTATGTTTTCTCTTTTAAGTTCATGCGCCACCTCATCCAACATGAACGCGCCTTTTTCACGGCTGATTGCGCCAAGGACAAGAACTTTCAGTTTCCGACCACCAGTGTAGGTTTTTCTGACGTCTGGATATGGTGCATTTGTCTCATAATCGGGATGCCATGCGATGACAGCCTTCTCAGATATATCAGGAAAATATCGTGTAAACCGGGCTTTGGTATCTGCCGATGGGAAAATAACTCGCTCAGCCCCAAACAACCATGCATTCATATTTGAACGCCATGTGGAAGCAGAAGTTCCAACAGGTAACGGATACGTTTCGGCACATATTTCATCAATATTTATTACATTATCGCCAATAAACAGGCCATTTTTGTCAGTTAATGATGGGTTCCCATTTATTGCGAAGTAGTCATGAATCGTTACATCATAGGAGCACTTTAAATCTACATGCAGTTTTCTGATCTTTTCAGGAATTCCCATCAAATGATGGAAATGAATATGTGAGATGCCTAAAAAGCGTAATAATCCCAACAGTTCATCATAACCATTATTAATATCAACTGAGATACTTTCTTTGCATATGCGCCCGTCAGCACTCAGAGAGATCACTACACTACTGTTGTCTGCATTAGGCTTTAACAGAAAGAAGCATGCTTTCTCCTTGTAAAAATTTGACAACTCTTCGAGGTGATAAGTTGTCCCTCCCCCCATATGATGAGAAACCAGCAGTATTTTATGAAGATTAGCTTTCGCCAGAATGCGAAGCAACATCCGCTGGCGGGCTTGCTTGGCAGGGTCTCTCGAAATAAATTCCATTACATCACGGGTATAGTTTGGATGTAATTCATTCAGAAGTTCCATCGCGCGAATTTTGCGTGGGCTCTGCTCTCCAGCGAAACTTACCCCGCCTTTGTGATAAA
This sequence comes from Klebsiella sp. I138, assembly GCF_051131765.1. Classification (NCBI taxonomy): domain Bacteria; kingdom Pseudomonadati; phylum Pseudomonadota; class Gammaproteobacteria; order Enterobacterales; family Enterobacteriaceae; genus Klebsiella; species Klebsiella sp. I138. The sequence continues at coordinate 507,681 of NZ_CP180447.1, read as the reverse complement.
CAAAAACGTTTAATTGATGGAAGTTCGGCCAACCGGCTTTTGCAGCACGTTGACACCAGTCATTTTCTTCTCCATAACCGCGACCGAAAGTCTCTTCGTCAAAATACCCAACCTGGTTTAAGCAGTCACGGCGAATGTACATACAGAAACCAACACCTGTTGGTATCTCGATAAGATTATTCTCTTTGCCATATGTTTCAAACTCATCATCGAGAGCCTGGACATCCATTCCGGCAAATAGCTCATTATCTTCGCAGAAATTGGGGAAACTACAAATTGTCGCATTATTTGAAAATGGAGTCACACTCCCTACACGCTCGCGGCTATAAGCAGCATCATGGATACGTTCCAACCATTTATTAGCAACTTCCACATCGCTATTTAGAAGAAGAACATCCCGTTTTGAATGCAATTTCATTCCACGATTGACGGTTGCAACAAAGCCTAAATTATTTTCGTTCTCGAGTAGCTTAAAGCTTTTATCTTGCGCACGTTTGCGTAGCCAATCTGTCAGTTCAGGTTCAGGTGAAGCATCATTAATAACAATTAATTCAGCCCATGAAGGGAGTGTTGATATAGCAGACTCGATACATTCCTGAGTTTCCTGCAAACCGCCATAAACAGGTACGATAACATCTACGAGCATGTCATTATTGTCATTTTCAGCTTGCAACAATTTCTCTTGTTGTAACTCTAACTCTAACCTGCTCACAATATTGTTCAACTCACTATTTTTTAGCTTCAAGCCTTCGAGCTCTTTCAAGAGACCTCGCTCATACATCCCATTTTCTACGACATCTGTAGTAGATGTTTTCATATCAATAACGCTCTGATTTATTTGAGTAGATATATAATATAGAATATGCTTACTTAATATTTCATGTTCCGATGGTGAGGTCAGTCGAAAGCGTATATATTCCGCATCAAACAACAAATCAAATGGAACCAGATAAGAAAATAAATAGAAGGTTAGACGTTCAACTCGTTCATCAATATCATCAACATTACAAAATGCATATGAACAATCTCCTAAAATAGTTACAGAAATGTCCATTAACATAGCTTCCAGACCAACACTGGAATTAATGGTCAGTATTTTTCGACATTTTTTTAGAAAATCAATTATTGATAAGTTGTTATTGTCAATTTCATATCCAGGATTCTCATGTAGCTTAAATTGGCTTCCTGGGTGAGGACGCACTATCTTTCTTCCAATAAAAGAACCTTCAGCATAGTCCAGCAAAGCTTGATTATCGAAACCATTGCTAAAAGCAAGAATATTAGAATCATTCTCAACTTGTAATGCCACTCCAATATCATATTCGGGTTCGGTGTGGTCAGCATCATTTCGACTGTTAATAAAAAAATCGCGTAATTTTGATATGCTACTGTTTTTATTAAATACAATACCTTGTTTTTTAGCAGCAAAATATCTTTTCTCGGCTTCAGTATTTCCATTAACACCAGAAAAATCAAAATAACCAGTAAAAAGATAAGTCGGAAAACGCAAAGGACCTAACTCCAAGTTAATAACCGGAATATTATATTTTTCTACTGCAGCATTCAATGACGGGCAGTTACATATAGTCAGAATGCATTCAAGGTTATTTTCATTTTGTAATGCATCAATCAATGCATTTTTAAAATCAGGAATGATTTCTGTTAGAAATTTTTTAAAAAGTAGATTGCTATTACCGCCACACTCTTTTAATGCTTCAGATAATGATTCTTCATTAACAATATAGATGATATCTTTTTGGCGAGATGAAAAATCGGGAATTTTATAATCTAAACGTTTCTGGCCATCATCAGTAACTTCCCAGCGCCCCTCTTCTTGCCACGTTGAATAAGGAAGCAAATAATCTTGCGTAGTGATCAGTGCTAACGGTTCTTTAATAGCCGTCATCGCTTTATATAAAAACCATAAATATGGAGCTTTTACACCACGAAACGGAAAGGCAGGTAAATAAATACCAATCATGATAGTTAATCTCCGTCTATAACTTGCACAGGAGAATGAATAACACCGCCAAGTTCTCTGGATGACCAGAATTTTACTTTAGCAATCGGACGCCGCTGATCGAGTTCCTCACGTTCACCATTATTAAAACAAGCTAAACCACAATGCACGAGATAGTCGCCAGTGTTAATAGGCAGTTTAACTTTATATTTAAGCTTACGTATCCCTGGAATCAAGTCTACCTTATGCCCAGCGAAAATATTATTATCCCCCCAGATATCCCCGCCTTGCGTCCTTGATAGCGAAACACCTAAAACAACATCATTTATATTTTCGGATGAGTTTAGACTGAAGGAAAAGTAAATTTCTTCATTTGGTTTTACTAATGGTTTTTCAGAAATCGGTGTGCCATCTGCTTTAAATATGGAGAAATCTTCGATTATTGCCCGACCACTTCCAAACCGTTTTTCATCAACATCAGCATTACTTTGCGTATTTTGTATCTCGGATAATTCATCAGCAGATGCAATTTTCCCCGTTCGGGAAACAGTTTCTTTTTTCTCTGATGTATCAGTACGTTCGGTCATCAGCATACCTTTTTCATAGGCAAGAACGGCGGCCAATACATCCGTCGTATTACCGACTAACATGCCATCCTTCATTACAAGGCAGCGATCTGCATATTCCAGGATGCTACCTGTTGAATGCGTGACCATAATAATGGTTGTTCCTTTTTTCTTAAGCGTTTCCATACGCTTAAAACACTTATATTGAAAACCAATATCACCCACAGCCAAGGCTTCATCAACAATCAAAATCTCTGGGTCGATACAGGCCTGAACGGCAAATGCCAAACGTACATACATGCCACTAGAATAAGTTTTTACCGGTTGATCAATAAATTCACCGATATCAGCAAAATCTAATATTTCTTGAAATTTATTATCAATTTCCGATTTACTCAAGCCTAGCACACTGCCATTTAAATAAACATTATCACGACCAGAAAACTCTGGGTTAAACCCTGCTCCCAACTCAAGTAATGCAGCCACACGACCATTAACCTCAATGTCACCTACAGTTGGAGTAAGCGTACCGCAAATCATTTGCAATAATGTCGACTTCCCAGCACCATTTCGCCCAATGATACCAACAGTTTCTCCACGATTTATCGAGAAAGAAACATCTCGCAGTGCCCAAAATTCTTTAAAATAGCTTCGACTTTCACGCCGAATAACACTTTTTATTTTTGGTGCAAAAAATTGCTTCAATCTGTCCCACGGCTGAGAATATATTTGGTAACATTTACTTAAATTAGTTACTTTTATCGCGATTTGATTAGAGGACATCAGCAAATCCTTTTCTTGTTTTCTGGAAAAATGCAAAACCAAGCCAGGCGACAATGGATGCTCCAATGGTATAGAGTAAAATACCTATAAAATTAGGTAGTCCGCCCCAAATCAATACAGTTCGAGCCTGTTCAATGATGAATGTCACAGGATTAAGCATAATCCAAATATGATACTTCTCAGGTAACGCACTGATAGGGAAAAATACTGGCGATAAAAACATCATAACAGTCGTTATAATAACCGTAGTTTGGCTAACATCCCTCAAAAATACACCTAGCGAAGCCAAAATCCATGACAAACCAAGACTAAAAATTACTAGCGGAAGGAAAACTAAAGGGATAAATATTATTGTCCAGTGTATAAACCCATTAAATATAACAAAAGCGGTTAATAACACAAGCAAACTAATAACAGTGTGAAACAAAGCAGCTACCAGGGATATGACAGATAATGTTTCTAAAGGAAAAATCACTTTTTTTACATAGTTAGTATTATTGAGTATTATCTGCGGCGCCCTATTAATTACTTCCCCAAAAAAACCATGGACGATCATACCAACAAATAATATTATTGCAAATTGTGTTCTACTTTCATCTCCACCAGCTGACCACCTTGCTTTAAATACCACCGAAAAAACAAAGGTATACACTGTCAGCATGAATAAAGGATTCAAAAATGACCACAATACGCCCATTACTGAACCTTTATATCTGCCGATAACATCTCGCTTAGTCATTTGCAAGATTATACTACGGTGAGTATATATACTCTTAACTATGTCTATTGGAGACGATGACGGTTTCTGATGTGGATTTTTCATTTTAAGCTCTAAAATAATACCAAATGAATTAATTTAGTTTTCTAGGAATATTGCGCAATGCTGATTCGTTGTAAGCATGTCGTTTTTTATCAAAAAACCATCCCCATTTATTAAAATAGGTGATGGCAGAACGAACATGATACCAAAGCAGCAATTTGCTTTTATAAGATCCCTTATTGAAAACATGAACAATTGTTGTTTCTGGACAATAATAGATCTTCGTGAGCTGTAATGCACGGCGACATAAATCGACGTCTTCCAAATACATAAAATAGCGCTCATCAAAACCATTCAGCTTTTGTAATAAAGCATTAGACAAAAGCATAAAACAGCCAGATACTGATGGGGGAGAAAATACCTTATCATACTCAGCATCCTTCAGTTCGTATGTGGCATCATACTTAATTGCCGTTGAAGGAAGAAAGCGTCTTAAGAAGAGATTACCAGGCGTTGGTAAGAGACGACAGCTATATTGGCGCTCACCATTCTTATAGATGATCTGTGGGGAAACAAAATTATATTCATTTTCCCATGCAAACGATACTAATTTATCTAGTGATAGCTTATCAAAGCTGATATCAGGGTTGCATACTAAAAAATAGCCATCAAAATCAGCACTGGCTTTAATAGCAAGATTATGTCCGGTACCAAAACCACAATTATAAGGAGACTTTATATAGATCACCTTAGGTTCATTCAATGATGCAGCCCACTGACAACCACCATTATCAACGAAGATTATTTTTTCAACGCTCTCTTCACGGCATAACGAGAGAAACGTATCTTTAATATCATCATAGGAATGATTAAATAATACAATAGAAGCAATAACTTTGGGCTTCATTGCTTTATAATTCATTAATCGATTACCTTCAGAATAAAAATTTTTTTATTATTTTTATATAGCCACTTGTGATGTCAATAATCTAACAAGCAAATTTATACTCATGCGTAGACTTCCGCTATGGCCAAAGTATGAGCCTGCATATCTTTCTCTGACAAAGAAAGCATACAGCCGTCCAGCTCAGGCCACTCAATCCCAATATCCGGGTCATTCCACAGAATGCTGCGCTCTGACTGCGGGGCGTAGTAGTTCGTCGCTTTATAGACAAACTGTACCGTCTCGCTCAGGGCCATAAAGCCATGCGCAAACCCTTCCGGGATCCACAGCTGGCGTTTGTTTTCCGCACTCAGCACCACCCCCACCCACTGACCAAACGTCGGCGACGAGCGGCGTACGTCAACGGCCACATCAAACACTTCACCCTCAACGCAGCGCACCAGTTTGCCCTGCGCATGCGGAGCCAGCTGATAATGCAGGCCCCGCAGCACGCCCTTCTGCGACTGCGAGTGGTTGTCCTGCACAAACTCAACATGACGACCCACCGCCTCATCAAATACCTTGCTGCTGAAGCTCTCAAAGAAGAAACCGCGCGCATCACCGAACACCCGGGGTTCAAACACCAGTACGTCAGGAATGTCTGTTTTAATAATATTCATTTTGTCTGCTCACCTACTTGCCTGAAACTTCCACAATCACCCGCTCTACACCCTGGCGCCAGTCCGGGAGCGTCACGCCAAACACACGCTGGAATTTATCATTCGACAGCCGCGAGTTCAGCGGCCGTTTTGCCGGCGTTGGATACGCCGTTGTCGGGATCCCGTTCACCTCTTTGATGGCCAGCTGCACGCCGTTTGCTCTCGCCACATCAAATACAAAGCGTGCATAGTCATACCAGCTCGTTTCTCCGCTGGCCACCAGGTGATAAATATCTGCCACCGCCCTGTTACGCTGTTCTTCGCGAATAGCGATGGCGGTACAGTCTGCCAGCAGCTCGGCCCCGGTCGGCGCGCCGTGCTGGTCGTTGATGATCGACAGCGTCTCTTTCTCACCGGCCAGGCGCAGCATGGTTTTGGCAAAGTTCGCCCCGCGGGTCGCGTACACCCAGCTGGTGCGGAAAATAAGATGCCGCGGGTTCCCCTGCTGCAGCGCCAGCTCACCGGCACGCTTGGTTTCACCGTAGACGTTCAGCGGCCCGGTGGCCTCCTCTTCCTGACGGTAGTGACTCCCCTCCCCGTTGAACACATAGTCGGTGGAGTAATGCACCATCAGGGCACCCAGCTTTGCTGACTCTGCAGCCAGCACCGCCACGCCCCGGTCATTCAGCAGGTCAGACAGTTCACGCTCGCTTTCAGCTTTATCTACCGCCGTGTGCGCTGCCGCGTTGACCACCACATCCGGCTTCACCTGCCGGACGGTCTGCGCAATGCCTTCGAGGTTGGTCAGATCCCCGCACAGTTCCTTATCGAAATAGTCAACGGCAACCACCTCTCCCAGCGTCGACAACGAACGCTGCAGCTCCCAGCCCACCTGGCCGTTCTTACCAATCAGTAAAATTTTCATGATCCAGTACCCTGTATTCAGTCGGCAGGTGATTAACGTTCGCTGAGCAGACGCTTCAGATACGCGCCGTATTCAGTTTTCTTTAACTTTTCAGCCTGCGCTGCCACCCCTTCCGCAGACAGCCACTGGTTACGGAAAGCGATCTCTTCCAGACAGGCGACCTTCATCCCCTGACGTTTCTCGATGGTATGAATGAACTGTGAGGCCTCAATCAGGCTGTCATGGGTGCCCGTATCCAGCCAGGCAAAACCACGGCCCAGCAATTCCACCTGCAGATCGCCGCGCTCCAGGTACATCTGGTTCAGGGTGGTGATTTCCAGCTCACCGCGCGCGGACGGTTTCACCGCCTTCGCCATCTCCACCACGTCGTTGTCATAGAAGTAGAGCCCGGTCACCGCCCAGTCAGATTTGGGCTTCAGCGGTTTCTCTTCAATCGACAGCGCCCGGAAGTGCTCGTCAAACTCCACTACGCCGAAACGCTCCGGGTCGAGGACCTGATAACCAAACACCGTCGCGCCTGAGGTTTTCGCGGCCGCCGCATCCAGTTTCTTGCCAAAACTCTGACCGAAATAGATGTTGTCGCCCAGCACCAGCGCGCAGGCATCATTCCCGATGAACTCTTCACCGATGATAAAGGCCTGTGCCAGGCCGTCCGGCGACGGCTGAATGGCGTAGCTGAAGTTCACCCCGAACTGCGAACCGTCACCCAGCAGGCGCTGGAAGGCCGGCATATCTTCCGGCGTCGTGATGATCAGAATATCGCGGATCCCGGCCAGCATCAGGACCGACACCGGGTAATAAATCATGGGTTTGTCGTAAATCGGCAGCAGCTGCTTGGACACGCCCTGGGTGATCGGATATAAACGCGTGCCGGAGCCCCCGGCCAGAACAATACCTTTCATTTGATCGTATCCTTAATCAGTTATTCAGGCCAAGACGTTCGCCGGCGTAGGAGCCGTCCAGCACGCGCTGCCACCAGGTCGGGTTATCCAGATACCAGCGGACCGTTTTCTCAATCCCGCTTTCAAAGGTCTCCTCCGGCACCCAGCCCAGATCACGTGCAATTTTTGACGCGTCGATCGCGTAGCGCAGGTCATGACCCGGGCGGTCTTTGACAAAGGTGATCAGGTCAGCAAAGTGGCTGATACCGGCCGGCTTCTGCTCCACCACCTTGTCCAGGATGCTGCAGATGGTCCGGACCACATCAATATTCTGCCGCTCGTTATGGCCGCCGATATTGTAGGTTTCGCCGCTCTCACCTTCAGTCGCCACTTTATACAGGGCGCGGGCGTGATCTTCGACGTAGAGCCAGTCGCGGATCTGCTGCCCGTTGCCGTACACCGGCAGCGGTTTGCCGGCCAGCGCATTGAGAATAGTCAGCGGGATCAGTTTTTCCGGGAAGTGGTACGGACCGTAGTTATTGGAGCAGTTGGTCACCACCACCGGCAGACCGTAGGTGCGGTTCCAGGCGCGGACCAGATGGTCGCTGCCGGCTTTGGAAGCCGAGTACGGGCTGCTCGGCGCGTACGGGGTCTCTTCGGTAAACAGATCGTCGGTGCCGTCGAGATCACCGTAGACCTCGTCAGTGGAGATATGGTGGAAGCGGAAGGCCGGCTTCGCAGCCGCATCGAGCGATGACCAGTAGTGACGGGCCGCTTCCAGCAGAGTAAAGGTGCCGATCAGGTTGGTCTGAATAAAGGCCGCCGGACCGTCAATGGAGCGGTCAACATGGCTTTCGGCTGCCAGGTGCATCACGATATCAGGCCGGAATTCACTGAACTGCTGAGCAACGCCCTGGGCATCGGTAATATCCGTACGCGAGAAAGAATAGCGCGCATTGTCGGCCACGGAGGCCAGAGATTCGAGATTACCTGCGTAAGTCAGGCAGTCCACGACGCGGACTTCGTCCTGGGTATTCTCAATAATATGACGAACGACGGCAGAACCAATAAACCCAGCGCCACCGGTGACAAGGATCTTCATACTCTCTCTCGTTTTTCAATGAGTTAAATGCCACTCAGGCATATTTTTAAAATTTCAGGCACGCTACCGCCATTGGCTATCGCAACCAAAGTGCGTAATGCTGCAATACTGTATACATCGCTTATGGTTTCCACGACGACAGGGTGGTCAGGTTATGCCTGATACCCATTGCCGTTGATGTAAATTTCACGCCCTACAAACCAGACTAGTCAGCTTTGTACATAAAAGCTAAAAACAGAGATATATCAATCAGTAGATATAGCTCTGTTTTCAAACTTATGCCGCGGAAAGCATGGCAGTGCGAGGCCGTCACTCTCACTGTTTTGCGCCATTCTATCCATCAGGACTTTCTCATTTTCACATCTGTACCGCGGTAAACCAGAGGGATGGCCGGCGTCGAGATTGCGCGAAAAACAGTGAAGCAAGTGCTGACAACTCGCCAGCTAATCTTTACCGAGGCACCAGCTTCGCTGAACTGCGCTAACGCCTTGCCAACGACATTCGCTTACGACTCCTCTCGCGAGTTGTCGCAGATTCGCCCCGGTTCTATTATGCAACTCACCGGTTATGCTGGCGAAATTGATCGTTGATCTTCCTCAATAACACATCCGTATAGGATATGAATTACGCGCGCATTATAGCTCTGCTCAGTAAGAATAAAAATGAAAAAGCATGACGAATCAGTACAGGTTAAAATTAAACATTATCGGCACATTATTTGAACAATCGATATAATAATTCACAACTAATTGATTTTAAATGAAAAAACAAAGAAAAGACAACGATAGACATAACAATACCGAATGGTTTAGATGAAATGTTCGGAAAATATATATATAGGAAGGATATTGAAAGGAGCAGCCTGATGCCTGGATCGTGGCTGTACTCCAGACTCTCGGGCATTAATTTTCATAAAAACATCAGGAATTATTATTACGCTAACTTATTCAATAAATGATAATGATTATTGTTTACGATGAGCTATATTCATCGTAATCGTCACCTGAACCGTCCTCTGCTGAACGTTCACAACTGACATCAACATCGGCGCTTATATCCTGCAACGGTAAAGCAGATGATCCCTGAGGCAAGCCAGTGTAAAATCGACGAATATATATAGCGGGGAACAACAAACCCGGAGGATGAACATGAAGTTTTTAGTCACTGGAGCCGCAGGATTCATCGGCTTTCATGCAAGTAAGCGCCTTCTGGAGGCGGGTCACGAGGTTGTTGGCATCGACAACATGAACGATTACTACGATGTCAATCTTAAGCAGTCTCGCCTGGATCTGCTGCAGTCCCCTCAGTTTAGCTTTTACAAAACCGATCTCGCCGATCGCGAAAGTATTGCGCAAATTTTTGCTACTGAGAAGTTTGATCGCGTGATCCACCTGGCAGCACAGGCTGGCGTGCGTTATTCGCTGGAAAATCCTCATGCCTATGCTGATGCTAATCTGATCGGTTATCTGAACATTCTGGAAGGCTGCCGACATAACAAAGTGCAACATTTGTTATATGCCTCTTCCAGTTCAGTGTATGGCCTGAACCGTAAGATGCCGTTCTCTACGGATGATTCTGTCGATCACCCGGTTTCACTGTATGCGGCAACTAAAAAAGCCAATGAGCTGATGGCGCATACCTACTCTCATCTGTATGGCATTCCCACTACCGGCCTGCGTTTTTTCACCGTTTACGGCCCGTGGGGACGCCCGGATATGGCGCTGTTTAAATTCACCAAGGCGATGCTGGAAGGTAAGAGCATCGACGTTTACAACTACGGTAAAATGAAGCGTGACTTCACCTACATCGATGACATCGTAGAAGCGATTGTCCGCGTGCAGGATGTTATTCCGCAGCCAGACCCGGCATGGACAGTAGAAAATGGCTCACCGGCCACCAGTTCAGCCCCTTATCGAATCTACAATATCGGCAATAGCTCGCCGGTAGAGCTGATGGACTACATTACTGCGCTGGAAGAAGCGATGGGGATGGAAGCCGAGAAAAACATGATGCCTATTCAGCCAGGGGATGTGCTGGAAACCAGCGCTGACACGAAGCCACTGTATGATCTCGTTGGCTTTAAACCACAGACCTCGGTCAAACACGGGGTGAAGAACTTCGTAGACTGGTACAAGGCATATTATAACGCCTGATTTGTCGCATTTTTCTTTCTGAACCGCAATCACCAGGTTGCGGTTTAACCCCCCCCCTCACTTTTTAGTGCCTTTAATGAAGCATCCGCTTTGTTCAAGCCCTGTACCTTTTAATCGACAGGCGCCATTGGCACAAAAACAAAAAAAGCCTGCATAGCAGGCTTCTTTTCCCTTCCGGCGCTTATCTCCGGCATCTACATCTCAGTGACGGTAGCTCTTCACAGGGTGTGATTTAACATATCCGACCACTTTCAACCAGGCAACGAGTTTAGCGTAAAATTACAGGCTACATCACACTACAGAGATCAGCGTTGATGAAAGCGAATAAAATTGAGGCAATAACTATTTTGGGTTGCAGGAAGATGAGGCAGGACCAGCGACAAACTTGCTGGTCCTTAGCATAAGAAAAGACTAATCGTTACCAAACAGATCGCGGGTATAAACCTTATCCGCAACATCAGACAGTTCTTCAGCCATGCGGTTGGAAATGATGACATCGGCTTCTTGTTTGAAGGCGTCCAGATCGCGAACCACGCGAGAATTAAAGAACTCATCCTCTTGCATTACCGGTTCGTAAATAATAACCGGGATACCTTTGGCTTTAATGCGCTTCATAATCCCTTGAATAGAAGAAGCGCGGAAGTTATCTGAGCCACTCTTCATGATCAGGCGATAAACCCCAACCACTTTCGGTTTACGCGCAAGGATAGAGTCAGCAATAAAGTCTTTGCGAGTACGGTTCGCATCGACAATAGCACCAATGATATTGTTCGGAACCGATTCATAGTTTGCCAGTAGCTGTTTCGTATCTTTAGGCAGGCAGTAGCCGCCGTAGCCGAATGACGGGTTGTTATAGTGATTTCCGATCCGTGGGTCCAGGCACACGCCTTCAATAATCTGCTTACTGTTAAGGCCCTGGCTTTCTGCGTAGCTATCCAGTTCGTTGAAATAGGCAACACGCAGAGCAAGGTAGGTATTAGCAAACAGCTTGATTGCTTCCGCTTCAGTCGAGTCGGTAAACAACGTCGGGATGTCTTGCTTAATCGCCCCTTCTTTCAGCAGGTTGGCAAAGCGCTCCGCGCGTTCAGAACGTTCGCCGATGACGATACGGGAAGGGTGTAAATTGTCATACAGCGCACGGCCTTCGCGCAGAAACTCTGGGGAGAAAATGACATTATCGATACCCAAACGTTCTTTGATGTCACGGGTGAAGCCGACCGGAATGGTCGATTTGATGATCATCACCGCGTTGGGATTAATCTCAGCGACATCACGAATAACAGCTTCAACCGTTGAGGTATTGAAGTAGTTGGTTTTTGGATCGTAGTCAGTCGGTGTGGCGATAATGACATAGTCGGCATTGAGATATGCATCTTGCTTGTCAGTTGTCGCACGAAAATTCAGCGGTTTTTCGGCCAGATATTCCTGAATCTCTTTATCGACAATCGGCGATATCTTCTGGTTCAGCATATCAACTTTAGATTGTACGATATCCAGCGCGACCACTTCGTGGTTCTGCGCAATCAGGATGCCGTTCGATAAACCAACATAACCGGTACCGGAAATAGTAATTTTCATTCGATCACACTTTAATCAGTTAACTGGACGGCGGCATAGTTGCCACCCTGTAATCAACACTTCTGGCGGTTTTACTCTCAGAAAAATAGGAAGTCAAGGAAGAGCCATAAGGTGATGTATAATCCCACACATCAGCCCTATAGCTCTAAGTAAAATAAGTTCTATTTAAGTAGAGCTAATATTTCTTCTGTTTTAGCCTTCATTAATGCATCATCTGCTTTTGACTCCACGTTGAGACGCACTACCGGCTCAGTATTCGAGCTGCGCAGGTTAAAGCGCCACTCCGGGTATTCAATACTGATACCGTCGGTGGTATCCACGTTGACGGCATCTGGTTCATAGCGTTCGCGGATACGCGCAATAGCCGCCGCCGCATTACCCAGCTTGCGGTTAATCTCCCCTGACGCCGGAAACGCCGCCTGGCGGTCCGCCACCAGCGACTTCAGCGAGCTGTTTTCCAGGCACAGCAGCTCCGCCACTAGCAGCCACGGGATCATCCCGCTGTCGCAGTAGGCAAAGTCGCGGAAGTAATGGTGCGCACTCATCTCCCCGCCGTAGATGGCGTCTTCCTGGCGCATCCGCTCCTTGATGAACGCATGCCCGGTCTTCGACATCACCGGCTGACCACCGCTGCAGGTCACGATGTCCACCGTGTTCCACGTCAGGCGCGGGTCGTGAATGATTTTCGCCCCCGGCTGCTTCTGCAGGAACGCTTCCGCCAACAGCCCGACAATGTAGTACCCCTCGATAAACGACGCCTCGTCATCAAACAGGAAGCAGCGGTCGAAGTCGCCATCAAAAGCAATCCCCATATCCGCCTGATGCTGGCGAACGGCGTCAGCAGTATCCTGTCGGCACTCTGGTAACAACGGGTTAGGGATACCATTAGGGAAATTACCGTCAGGCTGATGATGTACCTTGATAAAGGTTACCGGTGCACCTGCCGCGATAAAACGTTTTTCGATTTCATCAATGACATGCCCAGCGGCTCCATTGCCGGAGTTCACAACCAACTTCAGAGGGCGAGTAAATTTTTCCAGGTTGACGTAACCCATCAGGTGATCCACATATTCATGCAGGATAGATACCTGATGCAACGTCCCACGATGGCTGGCATCGACCGGTGGGAACTGATTTTCTTCCGCCAGGCGTTGGATATCACACAGACCAGTGTCACCGCTGATGGGCTTCGCGTTCTCGCGCACCAGCTTCATGCCGTTGTAGTTCATTGGGTTGTGGCTTGCCGTCACCTCGATCCCGCCGTCTACCCCGAGGTGGAAGGTGGCAAAGTAAATCTCTTCGGTGCCGCTCAAGCCGATATCAAGCACGTCAGTACCGGCGTCCATCAGCCCCCGGGCCAGAGCCAGCTTCAGCGACTCGCTGGTGAGGCGCACATCGCCCCCCACTACAACCTTCCCGGGTTTCAGAAATTCGCCATAGGCGCGCCCGATACGGTAGGCGATGTCCTCGTTCAACTCGTCGCCCAGTTCACCACGGATGTCATAAGCCTTAAAGCATGTTAACTGTGTCATTTATATGATATTCCCAAAAATTAGCAACGGCCATATTGGTCTTTAATACGGATAATATCGTCTTCTCCAAGGTAGGACCCAGACTGAATTTCCAGCACTTCCAAAGGAATTCTCCCCGGGTTTTCTAAGCAGTGTTCAGCACCGATAGGAATAAAGGTTGACTGATTTTCTGTCAGTAAGAATCGTTTCCCATTCACGGTCACCTGACCTGTACCAGCGAGAATAACCCAGTGTTCCGCACGGTGATGATGCATTTGCATAGAGAAAGCCCCACCGGGTTTCACCGTGATACGATTGACGTTAAAACGAGGGGTTTGAACAACGACATCACTACGCCCCCACGGGCGGTATATTTCTCGGTGGCGCTTGTATTCGCTGCGCTGATTCTGTTTCAGGAATTCTACCACCCTCTTAACATCCTGAGAGCGGTCTTTATTCATTACGAGTACCGCATCCTTGGTACTGACAATGACCAGGTTGTCCACACCAATTGCCGCTACTAATTTTTCGTCACTGTTGATATAGCAGTTTTCGCTGTTATGTACCCAAGTATCCCCACTCAGTACATTTCCTTGCACATCTTTAGGACTAACATCCCACAGAGCAGACCAGGAGCCGACATCACTCCAGTCTGCATCAAGACCGACAACCACAGCATCAGTTGTCATTTCCATGACCGCATAATCGACAGACTCATCTGGACAGGTGCTGAAAATGTCATGCGGAATATTAATAAAGTCGTTACCACTGTCAGCCGCGCTAATTGAGGCCTGACAGACTTCAAGAATATCTGGTCGAAATTTCCCCAGTTCTGATAGATATTTTTTCGCCCGGAACATAAACATACCGCTGTTCCAATAATAATCGCCAGAAGCAAGATAAGCTTCCGCCCGCTCGCGATCGGGTTTCTCGACAAATCGGGCCACCTGATAAGGTGAGTGCTCTTCATCTGTCAGAGCTACACCACGTTGAATGTAACCATAACCAGTTTCTGGTGTATTTGGGACAATACCGAAGGTGACCAAGTGCCCCATCTGGGCATACTGCTCAGCAACCCTTACAGCACTATGGAAAACAGATTGGTTACTAATGATATGATCAGCAGCAAGAACTAGCATCAGCGGATCATCACCATTTTGCGTCGCTTGCAATGCAGCCAAAGCAATTGCGGGGGCTGTATTACGTCCTACAGGTTCAAGTAGGATATTTTGTGATAATTTATTAATCTGACGCAGTTGTTCCGCTACCAAAAATCGATGTTCTTCATTACAGACGACCATCGGCTCTTGAATTTCAAGTCCAGAGAGTCGAAAAATAGTTTCCTGCAGCATTGAGTTTTGCCCATACAGTTTTAAAAACTGTTTTGGATAAAGTTCACGAGACATTGGCCAAAGACGACTACCAGTCCCGCCAGCCATAATCACAGGAAGCAGCATATTAATATCCTTTAATTAAAACCCTATTATTAAACACCCAGCACGTTACCGAAGTCAAAAGCAGACGAATATAGGCATATGCATATCAAATATCAAATATCAAATATCAAATATCAAATATCAAATATCAAATATCAAATATCAAATATCAAATATCAAATATTTAATGTTGTAAATAAAAAAATGAATATTGATTTAACACAAGAAAATGAGATTAAAAATTTAGCGTGAGAAAATACATCAAATAAATGATTGCAAACGACATAATAAATAATCGGGCCATATGACCCGACTATAAAAAAAGGTTAGTCTAACCACTCAGTGTGGAAAACGCCCTCTTTATCAGTGCGTTTATAAGTATGAGCACCAAAATAATCACGCTGAGCCTGAATAAGATTGGCCGGAAGGACTGCTGAGCGATAGCTGTCGTAGTAGGCAATGGCAGCAGAGAATGTCGGAACTGGGATGCCATTCTGAACAGCATAAGCCACTACATCACGCAATGCCTGTTGATATTCATCAGCGATCTGTTTAAAGTACGGCGCCAGCAGCAGATTGGCGATACCCGCATTCTGCTCGTAAGCATCAGTAATCTTCTGCAGGAATTGCGCTCGAATAATACAACCAGCACGGAAGATTTTGGCAATCTCACCGTAGTTCAGATCCCAGTTGTATTCGTCCGATGCAGCACGCAGCTGGGAGAAACCTTGAGCATAAGAAACGATCTTGCCCAGATATAGAGCGCGACGAACTTTCTCTACAAACTCGGCTTTGTCACCAGCCGGTTGAGATTTTGGCCCCGTCAGGACTTTAGACGCTGCAACACGCTGGTCCTTCAGCGAAGAGATATAGCGTGCAAAGACAGATTCGGTGATCAGGGACAGCGGTTCACCCAGATCGAGTGAGCTCTGGCTGGTCCATTTACCGGTACCTTTGTTGGCTGCTTCATCAAGAATCACATCAACCAGATATTTACCTTCTTCATCTTTTTTAGTGAAGATGTCTTTGGTGATATCAATCAGGTAGCTACTGAGCTCACCTTCGTTCCACTCGGTAAAGGTTGTTGCCAGTTCTTCATTAGAAAGCGCCAGACCACCTTTCAGTAAAGAGTATGCTTCAGCGATAAGCTGCATATCGCCATACTCGATGCCGTTATGCACCATCTTCACATAGTGACCCGCACCGTCAGCACCAATATAGGCGACACAAGGTTCACCGTCTTCAGCACGAGCAGCGATCTGCTCAAGAATTGGCGCTACCAGCTCATAAGCTTCTTTCTGCCCACCAGGCATGATAGACGGGCCTTTCAGTGCGCCCTCTTCCCCACCAGAAACACCGGTACCAATGAAGTTAAAACCTTCAGCAGACAATTCGCGGTTGCGACGAATAGTATCCTGGAAGAAGGTGTTACCACCATCAATAATGATATCGCCTTTGTCCAGATATGGCTTAAGAGAATCGATCGCGCTATCAGTTCCAGCGCCTGCTTTCACCATCAACAGGATGCGGCGTGGAGTTTCCAGGGATTCAACAAACTCTTTAACGGTATAATGTGGGACCAGTTTCTTGCCCGGATTCTCGGCAATCACTTCTTCGGTCTTTTCACGGGAGCGGTTGAAAACAGAGACGGTATAACCACGGCTTTCGATGTTGAGCGCAAGGTTGCGCCCCATCACTGCCATACCGACAACCCCGATCTGTTGCTTGGACATTATTACATACTCCTGTTTTGTGTGCTCGCTAAGACAAATTCAAAACTGCTTTATTTTACATTAAATGCAAAAAAAAGGTATAAAAATAAATAACGAATGAAAAAATAACATTAATGATTTTTTATTTATAAAAAACAAAAGTGCACTCTACTATAACAATTAAAAGCATTCCGTATTTTAGAGCAAAAAATAGCGGATTAAAGGATAACATCGATACTCAACTAGAACTATTTCAATGTAGATATATTCCGCAAGTTAAATGCAGCAAGATGTAATTTTAGAATTATTCCATTACGAAAAAAATAATTCATTATGGTTAGAGATAAAAACTCTACTATCAAAACACTGTAAGCAGCGCCAAACACACCGTAGAAATAAACTAAAGCAGTTGAAATAGGAATACTTAAAGTCAACACAATGAATGTTTTTTTGGATAAATATCTATACCCAGACAGTTTGACAATGTATCTATTAGATATGAATCCCAGGGCAGTGATTATTGTTGAAATACACAAGATTATTATAATTTCGTAAGAACCAATATATTTCTCACCATATAGTGTTACAATTACTTTCTCACCAAAAAAATAAAAAAACAAAGGGAATACTGATAGCAATATAAAAACACCAGACAGTAAACCAGATGTTTTATTTAATGCGAGCAGTTCATTCTTCTCAGCATATATTTTTGAGAGATAAGATATTGCAAGAGCATTTCCTATGAAAACCCAAGCAGTCCCTAATGTTAATGCTACCGAATAAATCCCCAGTTCGTAACTCCCTTTAAGATAGGAAAGTGAAAACTGATTAACTCTTGAATAAATAGTCATTGATACCGTAGAAATCACCAATGGTATTCCAGTAGAGAAAAGGTATTTATTATAACGCCATTTATCTTTCGATTTTATAAAAGTAACTTTAGGTGTATAAGCAAGCCTTATCAGGAATGGAATCAAGGTTGTTAGTATTATAGGAATTGATAAGAAATAAACAGGCAACTCAAAAAAGGCGATAGCATAGCGTAAAACCAAACCAACAATTAGTCCCAACACATTAGCAATAGTGTTGAACTTAGAGTTCAATGTTGCATCATTATATATAGTAAACACATCCATGGATGTGAAAAAACAAGCAATACAAACAGAAATCAAAAAAATGTAATTAATAAAATCACTTTTACTATAAAAAGCTAACAAGACAACCATTGAGAATAGGAAGTATATTCCACCGCGAATAAGAAAAGTAGAATATATTAACTTCAACCCTGAAGTCACTTTTTCTGAAACACGTTTAAAAATTATATTATCGCACCCTAATTGGGCTATAACTTGAATTACCTGAAATATAGCTATGGCCAAAGCCAGTTGTCCAAATCGTGAAGGCCCAATATATTTAGCAACGAAAGATGTTACGAAAAACAAACCAAATAAAGTAACAAGTTTTTCAGACACCATCCAAATTGCATTGGTGATACTATTTTTTTTCATTACTATCCTTAACTAATACAATAAGTGATCTTGGGGTTTAGATCTAAACAAATGAGACTTCCTCATAGATCGCAAAAAACAAACATTTAATATTTTTGAATTATACAACTCATAATTATTTTCTTCAGAATTGAATGTCAATTAGAACAACCTATGTACAAATCAGAATATGTTAATTTAGGATCATAGGTCTTATATTTTATGCACCATTCAAATTACCAACACAACAACCATTAACTTTAAACAAAATGAGCACTCCATATAAGTGAATGCTCAAATTACATCGAATAAAAACAAAATCCAAGAAACTTGGAATTAATAAAAATGAGAAAATATGCATCAATTTATCAAAAATGACTGAATATATTTTTACATTTTCACAAGTGATTATAAATCAAGATCCATTATGACAAATGATGAACTGACGGAAATTAATTGTCATTAAATCTTTAAGCTCATACACAACGCTGAGTTATCAGATAATAAATACGTTACAACAACATCATAATATAATCCTTTCTTGTATCTATCTTTGCTTAAAAAGATCATATTTGTTTTTCACATAATCACCCATCTCATTGTTAAATCTTTCAACAGAGAATTTTGAGGCATTGTTTCTACAAATTTGTGGAATAAATTTATCACAATTCTGTTCAAACACATTTACTGCATCAATAATATCTTTAACAGATTGTTCTTTGAAAAATAAACCTGTGGCATTATCTGTACCAAGAGTTCTTACCGTCTCAAGAGCGCCACCCTTACCATAAGCAATCACAGGGGTACCGCAAGCTTGAGCCTCGACAGGTATTATTCCAAAATCCTCTTCCGCCGCGAAAACAAATGCTTTCGCGTTCTGCATATATTCTTGCATTACCATATCTGATTGGTAACCTAAAATCTCAATATTTTTCTTGGCCTTACTTTTTATTTTTTGCATCTCAGGGCCATCACCAATAACAACAAGTTTTTTATCACTCATTTCAGAAAAAGCTTCAACAATTAAATCTATTCTTTTATACGGCACCATGCGAGATGCAGTAAAATAGTAATCCTCTTTACTAGAATTTAACTTAAATTTATTTATATCTACAGGCGGATAGATTACATCCGCCTCACGTCCATATACTTTTTTGATTCTTCTTGCAATGAATTGTGAGTTTGCAACAAAATGGTCTACGCCATGAACCGTCCGACAATCCCATATTCTTATTTTGTGCAATAACAAACGGGCAATATAAGATTTCAGCCCCTTATCAAGTCCTGCCTCCCGTAGGTATTGATGCTGTAAATCCCATGCATAGCGGATAGGAGAATGAACATAGCTGATATGCAACTGATCAGGGCCAACCAAAATACCTTTTGCTACCGCATGGCTGCTGGAAAGGATAATATCATGTTTTGACACATCTAATTGTTCGATTGCCAATGGCATTAATGGTAGATATCGTTGATAGTTATTTTTCGCTTTAGGTAATTTTTGAATAAACGTTGTTGTGGCTTTTTTATTCATAAACCGAGCACGTGATTCGTCTGAAAGAAAGTCTATCACAGAATAGAGTTCAGATTGAGGGAATATATTGATAAATTCAGCAATGACTTTCTCTGATCCTGCATACGTGACTAACCAATCAGCAACAAGACCAACACTAATATCTTCAGATATACCTTGCAACATAAGATCCTCATTATTTCACACACCACATAGCCTATGTTTTAGGCTTATGATACGATTATGCATAGATTTTTTGAAACCAATAATACCAATTCAATTATTGCATTTATTTTTTCAGATAATATCGATATAACACAAGGGAACAACCCGAGATTATGATACTTTTATAAAGAAAATTTTCCGTTTTAAATTGCCAAGGAAATTATGTATATCATTCTCATCAACAAATACCTGAAGAGTACCATTACTGTAGGAGTAACTTAGTGGATGCTTGTCACCATTAACTAAAATCATTGTTACACTCTTTGGTTTTCTATCAGTCGAAAATTCATATTGCCATGTTTTCTGGCTATTATTCGATAGTGAGTTAGCAATAACAACATCTTTCCCACCAACCATAACACCAAAAATATAATCATTAGCTTCTGGATCAATTTCAACATTGCTTCTAATTTTTTGACTCAATAAAGCTCCAGCTCCATAAATTTGGTTTAATAATGTCAGTTCTTTACCATTTTCAGTGAGTGTCTCAGTCCTGTCTTTAAGTGTAGTGGCCAATCCATATAAGTTTTTTTCACGACTCCCCCAAGCAGGATACCAAAACACTTTGTACATATCAGCAGAAACCCAATTGTGATTAAGGGCCCAGTTCATAATACCAAGATATGTTGATAAAAGGTATTGAGGTTTTGATGAGTAACCTAATTCGGTTTGCCAAATACCTTCAGCTTTGTTTGTCTTGATATATTTATCATAAAACCTAATGTAGGATTTATAATCTCTATAATGAAAATCAATTATATCTGTATATTGTATGGCGCCTAGTTTATCCAGTATATGATCAAACTCATCTAAGGAGTTGGATTGCGGCCAACCACCAAATACAACTTTTCCATTATAACCCCTAACAATTTTAGCAGCTGGTATATATACGTTGGTGATAAAGTCAATATTATCCCCAAGCCAAAACTTGGCCTTCATCGTTGGTTCATTCCAAATTTGGAAAAAATCGATATTATATGGGGTAGCACGATATCTCTTTACCGTTGCACCGACAAAATCTCTCCATGCAGAATAATCAGATGGTGGTGAGCCGATCTGACCTTTAATGCGTTTATTCCACTCAGGAACATAAGCCAGCACAGGTAAGACATCAAATCCTGCTTTTCTTGCTGCTAAAATTTCATCATCATATTTAGTAAATGTATAAACACCTTTAGTTTTCTCTATATCATTCCATGGTATATCAATTCGAATTATTGAGACCCCTTGTTCTTTAAGAAGTACAACAGATGACATACCATTTGAACCGTTAAAATCACTAAATGTAACTGCTGATACTTGTTTCATAAAACAAAACATCTGCAATATAAAAAAAAGCAGCAAGATATAATGCCTCATAATTCACTTAGCTCCAAAATAGACTAATCTACGAATTTATTGTCAGTATATAAGCTGTTTATACTTAATTTATATGTCGTATAAGAAAAATTTTCTGGATGAATCAATTTGTTGTTACCCTTCAACAACGAAGCTTGTTTAATAAGTTCAGAAATATTATCTTTTTCATAATCAAATTCATAATGAAGTAATGTTTCTTTTGCAATTTCAGCTAATCCCCCATAGTTAGGTACTAAAATGGGGAGACCTGCAGCAGTCGCCTCAATTATTGATATTGGTGCGTTTTCGAACCAGATAGAGGGTAGTACGAAAATATGATATTTTGATATTTCCGAGATAAGCGAACTTCTGTCAATAAACCCATGAAAACTAATGGTGAAATATTTCCTACATTGCAATGACTTGATCATTTCTAAAGATTCCCCTGAACCATATATATGAAGATGCATATGTTCTTTAGTCTCTTTATTAATTTTATTTATAAACTCAGCAAGTCCCTTCTCAGGAGTTATGCGTCCAACAAAGACCATATGGATACAATTATCTTCTAATAAATATTTTCGCTCAGACTTAGTTATGGCAACAGGATTCCTAATAACTGTTATTGGTTGAATCACTCCGTAATTAATAAATGTATTTTTTAAAAATTCACTAGGTGAAATGATGACATCGAAAACATCTCTTAATTTTAAAACTTTATAACAAAGCAAATGCTGCATCACTTTAAGTAATGAATGATAAATAGTCCTATGATCAAATCGACATAATAAATTTATATTATTTACCTTGCAATCAAAGTTATATCTTTTATCATTTTTAAAATATTGAAATCCGCTATTGGGGCATATAATATGATAATCATGAGCTGTAAATATAACCTTGCACTGTACTGTTTTTTTATATTTTTTTATAGCAAACAAAATTGATGGTGACAGATAATGGTAGTAATTATGTAAATGTATAATGGCCGGTTTAAATTCGTTAAGCTTCTTTAATAACTGCTTATAATTTTTAATAGAAAAAACATAAGATATTAAATTCGTTTTTTTATCTGAAACAAAAATATTATTCTGATAGCCTAACTCTTCACAAACTTTTATTGTATCTCTTAAAACCGCCTCAGCACCACCACCTTCATAACTATCCGAGATATGCAATACTTTCATTTCGATGCCTTATATATCTTTTCCTTTATATCTGGAAATTTTTGTTTAAGTTTATATTTACACACCGAAGCCAAAATAGAGACACTGAAATTATTAATAATATCGCCAAAGCCAATATCAACATTCCTATTTATCTTGTCTTGTATAAAAAGACTTTTAAGATTTTCTTTTGATAATATATCTTTGTGTTTTTTAATAAATAGTTCATACCCTAGCTCAGCTTTTAATGAGTTACTAATTCTTCCCTCTTCATGATCCGTGTTCCATTGATAATTGTATTTTTCTAAGCGAAACCCATTTCCAATTTTTTGCGTTAGATTTACCCAAGCATCATAATCTTGCCAAGCAGGCAATTTTTCATCAAATCCTCCGCTCTTTTTCAAAAAAACAGTTTTAGTGAAAACTTGATTCCCGACTATATTTTTTGACAATAAAGCATCGAGTGTTATAACCCGCTCATCAATTTTTTGTTTAAATTTTCCTTGTGATGTTTTAGTGATATGACCTGCACTCAGATAAGCATATTTCTCTAGATACGTTGATGTAACAAAATCCTCAAGCCTTGTAGGAAGATATTCATCATCATCATCTAATCCTGTTATATACTCACCATCAGCAATTTCAATTAATTTATTCCTGGAAAAGCAAGCTCCCATTGGAGATGGGTTTTCTATATATTTAAAATCACAAAACAAATCTCTATAATTCTCTATAACCTCTTTATAGGATTTAGATGACCCATCATTACATACTAACACTTGAAAGTTTTTATATGTTTGAGACAGTAATGATTCCAAAGCTCTTGCTAACATAACCGGTCTATTATGCGTCGGTATATATACGCTAATTGTATTAGTCATGCTTTTTCCTTAATATAATACCTCTATGAGACGCGATGACAGAAGAGGGCTCTACGTTAAAATCCACGTAACTCATAGCACCGATAGTTGAGTCTTCACCAACTCTTATTTCACCTATGACACACGCATAAGCACCAAAATCGACGTTATCCTCAATTATCGGACATTTTGTCTCTTTACCATTTTTTTTATTATATTTATTCCCGATCGTAACTCCATGTCTCAGTACAACACCACATCCTAATACTGACCCAGGATTAATGATAATCCCCATTGGATGGAAAATTTTTACCCCCCAACCGATTTTCGTTTTAGGCTTAATTTCCACCCCCCACAAAAACTCAACAATAAAATAATATAAAAACACAAATGTTATGAAAAAATATTTCAATGGATTTTTTGAAGGGCTAAAAAAAACCGATGATAGCCGATAAAGGAATATTATTACCCTACTTCTTAATACTGGTTGAATTCTTATTTCCTTGAAAAACATAGTAACCCATTCAATCATATTTTTTTCCTCTCCCAAAAAATTTCAAGTAACAAATACCAAACAAAATAAAGAAAGGTATCATTTGTGAAGGAGTTGTTATGCGGTGTTCTGTCGCTGATGAAAAAACGCAAGTCCAAAATGCCAAACTTAAAGCCATGAATATCCCCGGCTCCTTGTCTTTTAATGATATTATTTTTTTATTAATTTCATTAAAAAGCAGAACAAACAAAGAATACCCAACTAACCCTAACTCAGCCAATATTGTAAACGTAGAGTTGTGTGCATGGGCTTCAGAGTGTCTAATAAAAGCACCATCCTTAACTGAAAATAAATGAGGTATTACATCACTATATCTATAATATAAATCATCATAACTACCAAACCCTAAGCCCACAATGGGAGAATGAATAAAATTATCAAGTGCCCTTGGCCATAAATAGTATAACCGATCTATAAATGTTCCAACCCTTTGGAAGTTCATCCCAGCAGCAACATTTGACACTGTATAATTTGCATTCTCTGACATAAGTTTCCCCATCGCCACCCAAGTGGGATATGTTTCATACACAATGAAGAACTGAATAGCCAAGAATAAAACAAATATAAAAATTGGCTTTTTAAACTTTATTAAAGAATATCCAAATGCAGCTATTATTGCTAAGATACTACCCCTTGAATTTGTCATGTATAAGAAAAAGACAAAAAGTAATGCATAAAATAAATACAACTTATTCTTGTTGTGTATAAACATTCCTAATGCCATTGCGCCGATGACTGAATAGAAACCGCCTGCTGCATTATGCGATAAAAAGAAAAAGTGATGGACTGTTGCACCGCCTTCTTCAGGAACTTCTTTAGGCATGATTAAAAATGCAATACAGGAAGCAATGGAAAATATAATAAATGAACGTTTTAGCCACTTATCAATATCAATATCAATATTTAATGGGAAAAATATAAAGACTAATAATATTAGATAACTAATCAAAAAATTCCCATCTTTTCTATAAAAATCAAACTCCAAGAAGGAATCTGAATTATATACTATGGCAGAAACTATCACATAGCTATACAATAACAATAGATACAACTCAATTTTTTTGAATTTTAAAAAATCACTCCTGTAAAAAATCCCCACAATTGCAAGTGGGGTTAATAATAAGACCATAACACTTACTGGCACATAGTTTGTGACAGAAAAAATCAATGATAGTAATATCACTGCCTTTGAAAGAGTCCTCACTAGAATTTCCTTTAAAAGAAATTAATTATAATCAATAAGCACCATCTTTCTTAAGCACTACACTAATAGTTTTAAACAAGATAGCTATATCATTCCACATTGACCAATTCTTCACATACCAAGCGTCTAAATATACACGCGTATCATAATCAACATCACTACGCCCACTTACCTGCCACAATCCAGTCATGCCCGGTTTGCTTAAAAGATAATAATCGACTTCATCATTGTAACGCTCTAGTTCAGCTGTAATAATCGGCCGAGGTCCGACGAGACTCATTTCACCTTTAAGTACATTAAACAACTGTGGCAATTCATCTAAGCTAGTGCGCCGCAAGAATTGACCAATTTTTGTAATCCGGGGATCTTCTTTTAATTTGAAGGTAGCATCCCATTCAGCTTTAGCTTCTGGGTTATTTTCCAGTAACTCTTCAAGCACTTCCTTTGAATTTATAACCATTGATCTAAATTTTAAACACTTAAATGGTTTCCCATCCTTTCCTACACGCTCGTGGCCATAAATTGCGGGACCATTGTCTTTTTTTACTTTGTAGCTAATATAAATTAATAGAGGTGAGAGCGCTATAATAATAAACAATGAACCAAAAATATCAAACGCTCTTTTAATACAGCGAGATGACCATTTAGCTAGGTTTTGTTGTACTCGAAAAATCATCACCTCATGGCTGAATATAAATGACATATCTGTACTATCAAGAGGCATACCACGCAATGTAGGTATTACCGACACGTAGCGATACCCACGGATCATAAACTCGCGCAACCAACTATTACGTATATCACTCTGATGTGTTTCTACAGCAACAATAAATTGTGTAT
Organism: Klebsiella sp. I138; assembly: GCF_051131765.1. NCBI lineage: Bacteria > Pseudomonadati > Pseudomonadota > Gammaproteobacteria > Enterobacterales > Enterobacteriaceae > Klebsiella > Klebsiella sp. I138. The sequence continues at coordinate 481,586 of NZ_CP180447.1, read as the reverse complement.
GTCTATCAATAGTAGATAACCATTTTTTATTTGCTTGAACGACTTGAATCCCATCAATAGTAGCATCATTATTAGTATCGCCCTCAGCACTAATGAAACCAACAATCTTCAAACCTAGGTTATTCTCACTATTTATTGCTTTATAAGCCTCTCGCGCATTTTTTTCACTACCTATAATCCAAGTAGTTCTCATCCAAATACCTAGTTTATTTAAAATGTATTTTATAGATATTCTGAACAAAGGTACTAATGCTGCAGCAAAAACCCATGTCATCAACCAAACATAACGTGAGAAATACCACTTTGCAAATGCAATTACAGCAATTTCAATGACAGCAAATATAACTAACGTCCGCAAAATTTCCTTTAATTCGAACCAAAACGTTTTACGGTAAAAATAGTGCCTCAGTCTTATGCCGTACCAAGCAACACAACAAATCCCCAATAACCAGTGCAAACCAATCCATCCGTCGATTTGATCTTCAGGAACTCTTTGGTCAAAATGTTCTAACGTGACTGAAAGTACTCCTAAAGCTAAATATAGCGATAGCGTTATACTAATAAAATCTGCTAATGCTAGCGCAATACTACAGCTAACATTTCTTGCCAAATGCGTCATGATATCCTCGCAGATATGGATAGTTAATTATAATAAATGGAAAAAGATATTTAACTGGACTCCATGTTAGCGGAGTCCAGTATTTATTTAAGTTATTCTTTATCAGAATAAGAATAGCCATAGTGATTGTAACCATAACCATAATAGCTACTAGCTTTTTTTACTACTCCATTTAGAATACACCCTTTCACTATTACACCGCTTTGTTCGAAGCGCCGCATACTGACATCTATTTCTTTTGCTGTATTTTTTTCAAATCGAGCAACTAGCAAACATGTACCAGCATAGCGCCCAATAATTGCTGCGTCTGTGACAGCCAAGATTGGAGGGGTATCAATAATAACTAAATCATAGTGCTGAGAAGCCCAGCTAAGCAATTGCTCAAAACGAGGATGCATAAGCAATTCAGCAGGATTTGGGGGGATTTGCCCACGACCGATGTAATCAAACTCCCCACCGGTGACTTTCTCAATAACCATATCTGGGGATGCTTGCCCTGATAAATACTCGGATAGTCCTTTATCACTCTTGTGTCCAAACATTTTATGCGCGTACCCTTTACGTAGGTCTGCGTCAATAAATAATACTTTTTTCCCTGCAATGGCAATAGTCGCAGCCAAATTGCTACTGATGAAAGTTTTACCCGCACTTGGGCTAGCGCCTGATATCATCAGGACATTATTTTTAGCTTCCATCATCGCAAAGTGTAGGCTAGTACGTAGACCACGAATAGCCTCAACGGCTAGATCAGCTGGATTATCAACGGCCAATAATGTATCCGATTCATTTTTCCGCAGCTTGCTAGATTGTCGCGGATTTTTTGCCAACCATTCAGATATTGGTACGCTTGCATACACATTAATCCCAATTTCTTCCAACTGCTCGGGTGATTCAATGCCGCGGCGAAGGAATACACGCAGTAATACTAAACCTACTGATATAAATAACCCTAAAAAAACTCCAATAATGATAATTAGTACTTTCTTAGGTCTAACTGGAATAGGATCAGTTACTGCATTATCAATAATTCTTACGTTTCCAATTGCACTCGACTTAGCAATATTTAGTTCTTGTTGCCGATTTAACAATTGCAGATATACTGCCCGACCAGACTCCACATCGCGGCTTAAGCGTAACACTTCCTGTTGAGTTGAAGGCATACTGCTTACGCGCTTATTAAGCTTAGCTTTCTCTTCTTGGAGTGTCTTCCGCTTCTCCATCAATGCTTTATATGTCGGATGTTCTTTCGTATACAGTTGGGATACTTCAGCTTCTCGGAATGTTAATTCATTTAATTGATTATCAACATTAACTATTTGATCTAGTACTGATTTCGCCTCCATATTCAAATCGACAGAGTCTTTTTGCTTACGGTAAGCATTTAATTTATCTTCTGCAGAGTCTAATTCGGCGCGTACCTTTGGTAACTGTTGATTTAAAAAATCCAGACTTTTTGCATCCTGAGCGGCTTGCCTGTCTATGTTTTGAGCAAGATAGTTTTGACTAATGCTATCCAGAATATGAGAAATCAACTTTGGGTTATCACCGGTAAGAGTCAAAGTTAGCATACCGGTATCTTTTCCAAGATCCGCAACACTAAAAGTACCCAAAAGGTCAGAAATTGCCTTCAAGCGGGGTAACTGTGTTACGGTGAATCGATCTCCTGCATTAGCATTGATTTCATTAATCAGCAGAGAGATTCCATGTTCATTAAGAAGTGTACCTACAACCCCGTCAGCAGTGAAGTCTTCGCCTTCTACTATATAATGATGTTGATCCTTAACCGTCACAATGATACTAGGTGCATTGCTACTCCCTTCATCACTACCAGGTAAGTATAGACGGCCAACCTCGATACGCCCTGTTTTCTCCCCCATTAACCGCGCTATTCCACGACCAATCAGAGGGAAATATTTTTGTTTAACCTGAACTTGAAGGTTTAGATCATCTACGGTTTTTCCCAAAATCATTCTTGATTGTAATAATGTTGTTTCTGGAGCCGACTGCGGTTGCCCATCCGGTAACACTTGGCTAAGACTACTTAATATTGCATTTCCTTGCTTTTGTTCGATCTGAATCAATGCATCTGTTTGATAGATTGGTGTCGCGAGCAGCGTATATAGTAACGCACACAGAGTTACCACAGATGTAATGGAAATAATGAGTTTGCGGTGATCAATTAACTCACCGATAAGACGCCCTAGATCTATCTCATCCGATTCCGGCATAGCCGATTTGTTATTTGTGACTGAAGTCATGCAAAATTTCCTGAAATTTATTCGCCTAATTTATCAGCCCAGCGCTTGCTAGCTTGGTCAAGCAACTGATATACCGAGTCAAATGCCTCATCACTTTTGCGATACGGATCTGGAATCTCTTTTCCATCAAGCCAGTGTCCAAATAGCATTGTTTTTCCACGAACTTCTGGTGCTATGCGGCTAATCTGTTCCAAATGACTCTGTTCCATTACTAGTAACAGATCATACTTTCGCCCTAGTGTTGAGGTGAATTTTACTCCCCTGTGCCCTTCAAGCGAAAGTCCATATTTTTTGGCAATCCTAATTGCAGATTCATCAGCAGGATGATTAACTAATGCTCCTACTCCAGCAGAATCAACCCTTTTATTTGGCAGTAGCTGTCGTAATAAACGTTCACCGATTGGTGATCGGCAAATATTTCCTGTGCAAACAACTAAAATTGAATCAAACATTATTATGGCCAAGTCCTGATATATTTAGTAGTTTCTGTCATATCATGAACCCCAGAAATTGTTGGCACAAGCTGGGAAATTACACGATTCCAGCGAACAAGAGGAGCAGTAGTCACGTAAACGATATCGTATGGCTGCAACTGGAATTCGGTACCTAAAACCATCGCCGACGCATCCTGTGCGTTTAGCTGATAGATATTAGCTATTTTCCCTTGCTTATCACCTTTCAGTTGACGCACAACAAACACACCGGTTGCGTCGCTGTACGATTGAGACATCCCTTCGGCATTACCGATAGCCTCAGCTAACGTCATACCGCTGCGATCCATCTTCATCGTGCTTTGTTTACCCACCTCCCCCATAACAAAGACTTTCAGATCGTCGTTACGGGGCACAAATAAAATATCGCCGGGATACAGAAGATGATTTTGGGTTAAGTCACCTTTCTGCATCAAGGCATACAAGGAGATTTTGGTATCTTTACCATTATGGGTCAGCACTACATTTCGCCAGTCAGCATCAGCCGCCAGTCCACCTGCAGCATTAACAGCATCCATAACAGTCAACGGTATATTAGTGATCGGTTGTTGCCCTGATTTTGAAACCTCCCCCGTCACATATACTTTTTGAGATCTAAATGCCGCAATGCTGACATCGACCTGAGGGCTTTCAATATATGTTGTTAAACGGCTGGCAATCTCCTGGCGTACCTGTGCAACTGTTTTGCCTGCAACCTGTACTTTTCCAATATAAGGATAGAAAATTGTACCATCAGCATTAACCCAGTTACCTGTATCGCTGGCGCTACGATACTGCCCTGCCGGGGTGGTAAGTTCTGGGTGATCCCACACAGTCACCATCAGCACATCGCCCACGCCAATGCGGTATTCATAACTTTTGAGTAAATTATCCAGCTGCGGATTTGGCTGGGCCATCACCGTCGGCGAGCGCAGTTGGTCGATAAGACCTGGCGTCATCGGATAAACGTTCACCAGCTTATCCAGGTCATAATCGCTATCAGGCAATTCAACTACATTTTTGCGCAGGCTGTTCAATCCCTGCCCTGGCATAATAGTACAACCCGCTAATAACCCTATTGCCAACGCTAATGCCGAAAATCTAACAATTTTTTTCTTCATAATGTCACATCATCAGTAAACTAAAATTTGCCAATGCCTGAGCTACATATTGTCCACCAGTTAGTTCCCACCTGGCTTCACATAGAGAATGGTTGGCTAAACTTCATTCTCCTGACTTCCTGTAGCATTTAGCCTATAAACTAAATGGGATCTCGATCCCGGCGCTTGCGCCAACATCATCGCTATCGCTATGGTCCGCATTGGTATACCACAGCGATGTATTCAGCCGGACTGTTTTATAGACATCCCCACTCCACCCCAACTGAACACCCTTCAGCGTGTCAGAATGTGGGAATGCCTTGTTAATTGACTGATCTTCTGGGTTTACTTTGGCATACGCCAGACGTGCACTCCAGCGCTGATTGTCTTCGGTGACCAGTTCAACTTTACCCGCAAACAACTGCCCGTCGCCCCCCATGGCATCACCTAGTGGATAGCCCTGCTGGTAGTAGCCATCTTTGTAGATATGGTGCGTATAGCTGTAGTTGGTCCGGCTCATATTAGTGCGGGTATCATGGGCTTCCACATACCAGTTAACTGCATCTTTACCCCAGCCGTGGTGCCCTTCAATACCACCAAGGAACATATTGGCCGATGGCAGATAACCGGATTCATCTTCTCCAATCATCTGGCCGTATACACTGACTGGCCAACCCAAGGTTGGTTCAAGCTTCAGTTTAAAATCAAATCCAGCCAGCTGGTTCCCCGGCTCATTTGGGTCATTGGCAGCAGTATTATCTTTACCTGTAAGTCCATCCCAGAAGCTACTAAAGGATTCAGGGCGCCCCTCCCCTCCCCACTGCATAATACGTGAAGCCCCCAGTTCCAGAGACTGGAATGGTGAAAAGGTCAAACGGCCGCCGATAATCTTGGCGTGCGGCACCGCGGTATACTGGTTCATTTGGCTAGCGGAGATCTGATACTGCCACGGGCCAATCCAGCGCAGCCACCATGTTTCCGGCGCCGCTTGCTCGGCACGTTGCATCAGGAAACCGGTCATTGGTCGCATGGCGTCCCCGCGAATCAGACTGCCTTCGTAGCCAGGGCCCCACCATTGTGGCATCTGGCCAAAAGACAGCCACTGATTCCAGAACTTCACCGCGCCGTACGCGCCGTTGGCATTAAAACGGGATCCATTGCTGATACGCTCGCCGCCTTCCACGTTCCCCTGTAGATGAACATCCCACCAGTCACCGCTGTTATTGAATGCCAGGGATAACGAGTTATCCGCCGGCTGGCTCTGCGCAAAGCCCTGCGGCGTTCCCGGTTGGTCGGTTGAGGTGTAGCCGCTCACGCGGAAATCAGCCTTTAAAGAGGAAAGCCGCTGATTAATGCGCGCCAGCACGACCTGTTCAGAAGAATATGAGGGTTTCGCTTTTTTTAACGCCCGGGTAATCTCTTCCTGACTCAAAGGCCAGGTAGAAAGGCTAAGCTGGATAACTCCTCGGTCAGAAAGCCAGGAGAGATCGTTGCGCAGTTCGTTATCATTCAGTACAAGACCAGAGGCAAAAACCTGAGCACTCGCCGATGTCAACAGCCCCAAAGCAAGTGCAAGACGCGCGATTTTCATCATTGTACAAGATCCATTTTTAGCCCCGTTTCCGCAAGCTGGCGAGTCATGGGGAATATGAGTTTAGAGAGCGCACTCTGACGCCAGTCGTAGTATGTTTGTTCGACAGTGATGATGCAATAACCTGAGCCTTCGAACGTAAGCAACAACGCAGTATTTGAAATATGTTCAGCGTAACCCCAAAACATCGCAACACTCGCCACGCCAGTCACTCCCTGACGGAAACATGAGTGCCGCCAAACCAGCCAGAGGTACAAAATTCTGTCGAAGCAGAAAGATTGCCGATTATATACGGCTGTTGTGGATAATCATCCGTAGCGTCCGGTTTTAGGAATTTCGAACGTATGAAGGTAACAACAGAAATGAAATTGACGGCTTCGAAAACGCTACCGCCCCTGGCTTAACAGCTACCAATGCACTGTACTTCATTTATACTTTTTTTCTGGCTTCGCGTTCGCCTGATTATTAATCATTGACTGTATTTTTAGCGGCATCAAGTTTACGAGATTCTGCCGACAAATGGGAGTAAAAATGACAACTATTCACATATGAAAAAACCGCCAAGCGTACTCATCCGACAAGTAGACGACTCTCAATAAGATTATTCAATAATATCTCATCGCCCAAGCAGGCAGAATCCTGCAGAGTACAAACGCAATGCATAACCACTTGTTTTATAAGAATTAATACAAACACCCGTCCGGAGGTGGCGAATTAAAAACACTTCCGTCAACTACAAAATTTAATACCTTTTATGCATTTTTTATACTTGACAAACATAACGCAAACCCAGAAATAAGATACGGCATCTCTATTTAGGATTGTTCTCAACCACGTTATTTCCTGCGCAATCGTGAATATTGTTCAGAATGTAGTAACAACTATTTATTTCACGAATATGAATATGCAATAACTGAGGCTGGTTCTATTATTTTCTGTTGTTACGTTCATCGTCAGCGCCGCATTCAGTAAAAATTCTTATGCAGATCGGCCCGAGTAAAGGGTTTTTCCAACGGACCCAGCTTGACGGCAATCTCCCCCAGTAAAGACTGAGTGGGCGCTTTAGTACCGGTGTTCAACAGCACGACAGGGATGATAATCAGGCTGAGCACCCCACCCCAGGAGAGCTTCGCATCAACGGTGCGCGACGCATTTCGTTGCAGCAGTAAAAACAGCGCGCTACCGCAGGCGCCGAGCAACAGTCCGGCAATCACTTCAGATGGGGAGTGGGCATGAATCGCCAGTCGGGAATATCCGACGAGAACTGCCAGTAAATACCCCATCGCAATAGCCGCTCGACGTAAAGTCAGGGTACCGCGAGCACAGAGCAGCCATAAGAAAATAGGCCAGAAGGCCGTAGATAAAGCGGTATGCCCGCTAAAACCGGTGAAATCAATCTCGCGGATGCCGAGTCCCCAACCCATAAAGGCCAGTTTTGATGCACTGACGATGGTGCCAGTGATCCCGAACAGCAATCCCCACTGCCAGGCAATCTGTCTGGAAGGCCTGCGCAGAAATAAAACGATGAACACTGCAGCCGCGCTGGGTAACAGCACGGTACTATCGCCAAAAAAAGAGACCCACTGCCAGTTCATTTACTTTTCATCCTTTGACGATATCTCCAGTCCGCAGCGCCTTTTCCATGACGTCGGTATGGGCATACACATCCGATAACTTCACATTTTTATGCATGCATCACAGTTGTTTAATGCGTAAGCATGATCTCAGTCAAGTTTTATTTTTTTATGACAACCAGCAACATGCATATTTTTTTAAGAAAATTCTCACTAAGTGATTATTCGCAAACATAAAATTGTGCTACTCCGACCATTCCATCACAGCAGGACCGGGAGAACAACCAGATGTCTCTGAAGTCACTTTCTGTTTACACATAAAACCAGGTTCAGAAAATAGGCATAACCATATGATTTACATTGATTAATATTTAACAAATATATGCTGCTTTAATCACCAGGCTTGTCTACAGAAGCATGCAACATCTCTCACTTATGCCTCATACTTCTGTAAACCCTACATTTTCACACTTTTTTTTAAATCCCACATGCGTATTTACGCAAGCAGCTTTTTAATACTTTCGCGGAATTTGGTGCCTTCTTTATGGTTGCGCAGACCGTAGTTCACAAAGGCCTGCATATAACCCATCTTTTTACCGCAGTCATAGCTATCACCGGTCATCAGCATCGCGTCGACCGGCTGCTTCTTCGCCATCTCGGCAATCGCGTCCGTCAGCTGGATGCGGCCCCATGCGCCAGGTTCGGTATGCTCCAGCTCGGCCCATACATCGGCAGAAAGCACATAGCGCCCGACGGCCATCAGATCGGAATCCAGCGTCTGCGGCTCATCCGGTTTCTCGATAAACTCGACAATCCGACCAATCTGTCCTTCCACAGTCAGCGGATCTTTGGTCTGGATCACGGAATATTCGGACAGATCGCCTTCCATTCTCTTGGCCAACACCTGGCTACGCCCGGTTTCATTAAAACGTGCCACCATCGCGGCAAGGTTATAGCGCAGCGGGTCGGCGCTGGCGTCGTCCAGCACGATGTCCGGCAGCACCACCACGAATGGGTTATCACCCACGATTGGGCGCGCGCAGAGAATAGAGTGGCCCAGCCCCAGCGGCTGCGCCTGGCGTACGTTCATGATGGTGACGCCCGGCGGGCAAATCGCCTGTACTTCAGCCAGCAGCTGACGTTTAACACGCTGCTCAAGCAGCGCTTCCAGTTCGTAGGAGGTATCGAAATGGTTTTCCACGGCATTCTTAGAAGAATGGGTCACCAGGACAATTTCCTTAATGCCTGCTGCCACAATCTCGTCAACGATATACTGGACCATTGGCTTATCGACGATCGGCAACATCTCTTTCGGAATCGCTTTGGTGGCCGGCAACATGTGCATCCCCAATCCGGCTACCGGAATAACTGCTTTCAAACTTGCCATTCTCATATCCACCCATATAGTGATAAATCTTCGATACCAGCCCGATTACAGGTTCCCTTGGTATCAATCTGTGATATTACCGTTTTGCTATCGGTCCGACTTCCCGCAAAATTCCGAAACTACATGTTTGATCAGAGAATACACTCAAAGTATACGGTTCGACAGATCGGTTTAAGAAAATTCTCATGCTACTGGTGCCATATGATGCACTACTTCAGGATTTTCTTCCGTTTTCATAGCAAGGACGGGACTTATCTCTGCACGACCAACATAGGGCACTACAGATAAAGTTATTGTGAAATGCGTAAAATACAGAGAAATAAACGGTTTATTTCGGTGAGCGACAAAATATAATTCATAAAAATAATACAATACCGCTATTTTTGGTAAAAAATAACGCAAAATGTCCACTGAAACGTTCATCATGCTCTCCCTCGCGCCCTGTCCGCCATCCATGCCATCCCTCGGCTCTGATTTTCATACCTCATTTATAGCTACGACTATCGTCTGATTAAACAAGATATTTTGCAAGCCACGACAATCAGTAGTATGAAAATCTGAATTGTTGCGTGTTGATGATTGAACATAAATGTTTAACGATCGCTTCCTGGTCCAGGCTGATTTTCGTACTCCCCTTTGGCCTGAACAGGCAATAACCAACATTATTGGCCCACTGCAATATATGAAAACTTATATCCAGTCACCCCAAATCATTCCTTTTATTAATGTGTTTGTGCGCATAAAAAATAAGCTTGTGTGTTTATAATTCATGCAACCTGATATTGCAGGCCGCAGCATTTCACGCGCCAGCCCTCGTTTACGAGCCGTCATAAGACGAGAATATATTGCAATTTATCTGTCGCTTATCCATGATCGAGGGATGGCACTCTTAGGTTGTATAGGTTTTAGAAAATGATGGAATGGATTGCCGACCCCTCAATTTGGGCCGGTCTCATAACGCTGGTGGTTATAGAGCTGGTCCTCGGTATTGATAACCTCGTATTTATCGCGATCCTGGCTGAAAAGCTCCCCTCAGCGCTGCGCGACCGTGCGCGGGTGATTGGCCTGCTGTTGGCAATGCTGATGCGTCTGCTGCTGCTCGCCTCGATATCCTGGTTAGTTACGCTGACCAAACCGCTGTTCACCTACCATGACCTCAGCTTTAGCGCCCGGGATCTGATTATGCTGTTTGGCGGGTTATTCCTGCTGTTTAAAGCCACCGTTGAGCTCAATGAGCGACTCGAAGGGAAAGACAGCGATAACCCGGTGCAGCGGAAAGGGGCGAAGTTCTGGGGCGTGGTCGCCCAAATTGTTGTGCTGGATGCCATCTTCTCCCTTGATTCGGTGATCACCGCCGTCGGTATGGTGGATCACCTGGCGGTGATGATGGCGGCCGTCGTGATTGCCATGAGTTTAATGTTGCTCGCGAGCAAGGCGCTGACGCGGTTTGTGAACAGCCACCCGACCATCGTTATTCTCTGCCTGAGCTTCTTGCTGATGATTGGTTTCAGCCTGATTGCCGAAGGGTTTGGTTTCCCCATTCCGAAAGGTTATCTGTATGCGGCCATTGGCTTCTCCGTCATCATTGAATCGCTGAATCAGCTGGCGCTGTTCAACCGCCGTCGTTTCCTCTCAGCTAACCTCACGCTGCGCCAGCGGACAACTGAGGCGGTGATGAACCTACTTAGCGGCCACAAGGAAAACGCCGAGCTCAGCAGCGATTCTGCCGCACTGCTTGACAGCCAGTCCGATAACCCGCTGTTCAACCCCCAGGAACGCCGGATGATTGGGCGCGTGCTGAATCTCAACCAGCGCACGGTCAGCAGTATTATGACGTCGCGTCATGATATCGAGCATATTGACCTTAGCGCACCGGAGGAGGAAATCCGTGCGCTGCTGGAGAAAAATCAGCATACCCGGCTGGTCGTCACCGGAGGCGAAGATGATGAAGATCTGCTGGGTGTGGTCCACGTTATCGACCTTCTACAGCAGTCGCTACGCCATGAACCGCTTGACCTGCGCGTCCTGCTCCGTCAGCCGCTGGTGTTCCCCGAAACGCTGCCCCTGCTGCCTGCCCTCGAACAGTTCCGCCATGCCAGGACCCATTTTGCCTTTGTGGTGGATGAGTTTGGTTCCGTTGAAGGGCTGGTGACGTTGAGCGATGTGATGGAGACTATCGCCGGCAATTTGCCTAACGAAGCGGAAGAGATTGATGCTCGCCACGATATCGCGAAAAACCCTGATGGCAGCTGGACCGCTAACGGGCATATGCCGCTGGAAGATTTAGTGCAGTACATTCCGCTACCGCTGGATGATAAACGCGAATATCACACGATTGCCGGTCTGTTGATGGAAAATCTGCAGCATGTGCCTGAAGCGGGTGAAGAGGTGAAAATTGGCGACTACATCTTACGGACGCTGCAGGTCGAGAGTCATCGGGTGCAGAAAGTGCAGATTATTCCCCCGCCGCCGCAAGAGGATGAGCTGAATTACGAAGTGTAGCTCCTACGACCAAAGAAACGCCCCGGTAGCGGATGGCTGACCGGGGCGATGAGTAAAAGCAAGAAAGTCGCCCGGCTAATGGGCAGGTGCCACTATCCGGGAATGTCACACCACCGGCCAATCCCGGTTAGTGCTTCTCAAGCAGCTTCTTCACTTCCTTCCCGTCTGACGTATTTTTATTGCGTTCAATCCAGTCGTTAAGCCGCTGTTTCGCTTCATCCTGCAGCTGCTTACGCAGAACCTGGTCGACCTGCAGACTGTAGCTCAGCGATTGCCATTTACCGTAGATACGCAGCGGGATCGCGGTCTGTTTGAGTTTATCGATAAGCTTGCTTTCGCCCTTCCAGCCACCCAGGACGCGCACGTTAAAGCGCATATCGCAGTCTTCTTTCAGCAAATTGAGCTCGCCTTGCCCGGTCAGCGCCATCATTTCTGATTGCCCCTGCAGGCTCTTCAACGTGACCAGCCCCTGCGCCAGCTGGAGTTCGCTGCTCATGGCATCCAGCCGCGTGGCGTTGTCGTAATTTTCCTGCGCCTGCACGCTGGTACTGCGCTCAACGGCCTGTTGCACCAGTTGCTGGAAGTTCAGCCCTTCGGTGCGAGTATTCGCCATCTGTATCTGCGCGTCCCCGTCCCAGCGACGACGGAAATCGTCGGCATCAATTCTTTCGCCGGCGAAATCCCCGGTTAAGGAGAGTTTACCGGTCAGGTTCAACGAATAGTTAAAGGCCTTCAGGATGGTCGCAATCTCAACGTTATCCAGTTTGGGCTGGAAAGAAGCCTGGGAGGCATCCCCGCGCACGTCGAGAGTGCCGGGTAACGATATCTGCCCGCCGTCCAGCTCACCCTGCAACTGATTGACCGTCAGCAGCCCGAGCTGGTTGCTGATGTCGCTTTTCACCTGCGTAAATGTCATCCCGCGCCACTGTAACTGGTCGGCAGTCAGGGACATATGTGCGGTAAATCCGCGCAGGCTATTATAATCTTCCTGAATATCGCTATCGGCAATAACCGGGCGCAGCTGTCGCGGCTGACTTTGTCCCTGCTGGCTGGCACCAGAATCGGTCGCCGGTGAGCCATGAATCAGCAGGCTGTCGAGGTCTAGCCTAGTGGCATGAAGATTCAGATTCCAGTCGGCCCGATCGCCTAAAATCACGCTGGCATTCCCGGCAATCGTGCTGCCGTTCGCCGTCAGATTGAGATTATCGAAGCTCAGCTTTTTCTCATCTTCCTGCCAGTTTGCCTGCATGCTGCCCTGCCCGCTCACGCCTTCACCCGGCAGCTCGGCGCCGCGCAATTGCCAGTTCAGCTGCGAGATATCCGCTTTCAGGGAGTGTGGGTAGTCGCCGCCCTGTACCTCGGCGGAGAAAGAGAGCGCCAGGTCACGCTGGTCGCGGTTGACTCGCCCGGAAAAGTCGAGCGTGGCATGATGATTCTCATCCTGATCCATCTGCAGATGGATATCGCGAACCGTCACCTGTTCGCCGTCTTCATGCTGGAAAAAGAGAACGCTGTCGGCAATCTGCAGCTGGCGCACGTCGTAGGACCAGCCGCTGTCTTCCGCCACCAGCGGCAGCGAATTGTCGTGAGGAACCACCGGCGCATCCTGGTTGCGCACGGCTTCGGTCTTCGGTGTAAGTTGTATGACCGCGCCCTTCAGCATCACCTGCTTGACCTGCAGCTGATGGGAAAGAAGCGGCATTAGCGCGACATCAAGACGCATATTGTCCGCCCGGACCACCGGTTCGGCAGCCCCCGGCGCGGTCAGCGTCATGCGACCGGAAAGAATGCTCAGCTGCGGCCAGACGTGCCAACGCAGCGGGCCATCGAGTTCAAGCTGATAACCGCTACGTTCCGCCACCTTATGCACCATATAGGCGCGAAAATCGTTGGGATTAACCAGCAATACCAACGCGGTCAGCCCGGCGACAACTACCGCCAGGAGGATCATCAGCGTCGTCAGAATTCGTCTCATGGCACCCTCAATACACCGCTTACGTTATCAATCCTTGTCGATTCGGCTCGCCACCGCGCCCTGTTGGTCGCGATATTTGGCGTCTTCACGGCGGTTATAGGGCCGTGCCGCAGGGCCCGACAGCGGTTCAAAACTCAATGCGCCGATCGGCATCCCCGGGCGCAGCGCCAGCGGCAGCTTGCCGGAGTTAAAGAACTCGAGCACGATACAGCCAGACCAGCCGGGATCGATACGGTGCGCGGTCACGTGCACCATCAACCCAAGGCGCGCCAAAGAGGAGCGCCCGTCCAGCCAGCCGACGAGGTCAGCAGGCAGCGTCACCGACTCATAGGTCACCGCCAGCGCCAGCTCTCCCGGATGGAGGTAGAAGGCTTCGCCTTCCGGCAGCACGATCTCTTCGCTCATGACCCGGTCCAGCGCCGCGGTCACTTCCGCTTTCGGGCCGCTCAGGTCGATAAAGGGCGCCGTATGGCCGCGAAACGTGCGGAATTTATTCCCCAGCCGCACATCAACGGTCGCGCCGTTAATACGCTCAACGGGCGGGCGCGGACTGATGACTAACCGTCCCTCATCCAACCAGGCTTCTATATCTCGGTCGCACAGACGCATGAGCTCTCTCCTTTATGGCATCGCGCCCCTACACCTTCCGGGGCTAAGGGCAATTTGGGTTCTCTTTGCACGTTACACAATTCGTCTGTGTTATTCAAAGAACTGACTGATTTTTGCCTTCAGAATATCAATCGCAATGCGGTTTTTACCGCCGCGAGGCACAATGATGTCGGCATACTGCTTGGAAGGGTCAATAAACTGCAGGAACATCGGGCGAACCGTTTTCTGATACTGCGCCATGACCGAGTCCATTGAGCGACCACGTTCGTTGACATCGCGCTTGATACGACGCATCAGGCAGATATCCAGCGGCGTATCAACGAAGATTGAGAAGCTCAGTTCATTGCGCAGGCGAACATCCGTCAGTAACAAAATACCTTCAAGGATAATCACTTTCTTCGGTTCGATATGAATCGTTTCCGGCATCCGCGTATGTTCAACGTAGCTGTAAACCGGGAGTTCAATCGGCTGGCCGCTTTTCAACATCTGTAAATGCTGGAACAGTAAACTGTGATCCATCGAGCTGGGATGGTCATAGTTGGTTTTAACACGCTCTTCCATCGACAAATGACTTTGATCTTTGTAGTAGCTGTCTTCCGGAATAACGCCAATATGTTCATCGCCAACCTGTTCACGTAATTCGCGATACAGCGTGCTGGCGATAAGACTTTTTCCCGAAGCCGATGCGCCGGCGATGCCTATAATAACGCACTGATGAGACGTATCAGTCATAACTTTTTTGCGACCTGATTAACCTGGATGTATATACACCGAATCCTTCGAGCTGCCACCGCGTGGCGCGGCTTATGGCCTCGCCCTTTGGGTCTGTTCAACACGCTAACGCGTCTTATGACGCATCTCGAATGATTTAATGCATTGGAAGGGTGACGTTTGACCGTCAAACGCGGCAATTATAGGGATTTCAGCGCGTCGATACCAGTGATATGCGCCCTGCACGGCTATTCCTCGTTCGGCGACCATCCTTCGGTATACCAGATATGCAATAAGGCATAGGAACGCCACGGCTGCCAGCGGCTGGCATAACGGGCAATGCGCGCGGGCGTCATGCCGCTGAATCGCTGCTTAATCAGATAATCATCCGGCAGAAAAATGTCCTTTACTTGCCAGCCGCGCAGGGCAAAATAGCTTGCGGTCCAGCGGCCAATGCCGGGCAGCGTTTGCAGCTGTTTCATCCCCGCCTCAACGTCGTCCGGCGCTTCAAGCGGCAGAACACCATCAATCACCGCCTGCGCGAGGTGGATCAGGGCCTCGGCGCGTCGCAGCGACATTCCCACGCTTTTCAGTTCGACGGGGTCCGCCTGTGCCAGCGCCAGTGGTTCAGGAAAGAGGGTGTATTCCGGCGCCTCCACCAGCGGTTCCCCGTAGGCCGCCGCGACCTTTGCCGTCAGCTTCGCGGCCATCGCCACGCTGACCAACTGGCCCAGAATCGCACGCACCCCTTGCTCAAAAGCATCAAGGGAGCCCGGCAGACGCAGCCCAGGCCGCGCGCTGGCTAACGGCCCCAATGCCATGGCTACCTGCTGCGGGTCGCAGGCTAAATCGAAGAGGCGCGCAACTCGGGCAAAACACGCCTCGGCCACCGGCTGCAGGCCATCAGACAAGGTAACCCGTAAACCCTGGGCCGCGACATCGGGCACAACCGTTATCAGGCCCCGATGGCCCGCCAGCGAAAAGCTGCGGGTGTAGCCCCCCTCGCTGAACGTTTCGACGCCCGCTACCGCACGTGCGCGAAGAAAACCAAATATCCATTCCGGGTCGTAGGGCGGGTGCCAGGGTAACAGCGTCATCATTTCTCCTTCTTCAATTCCCTCAATGATAGACGCTCTGCGTTCGACATGCCTTGCTTTTAAATTCCAGTTGTCGCCGTGGCGGCAATCCGCTAAAGTCGCCCCCCTTCTTCACTGGCATGGGGATTTTTCAGGTCATGTTTATTGGTTTTGACTACGGAACCGCCAACTGTTCGGTTGCCGTGATGCGTGATAATCATCCGCAATTGTTAACGCTGGAAAACGGCAGCAAGCTGCTGCCGTCAATGTTGTCTGCACCGACCCGCGAAGCGGTCAGCGAGTGGCTCTACCGCCACCATAATGTGCCGACTAACGGTGATGAAAACCAGGCACTGCTGCGTCGCGCCATCAACTATAACCGCGACGAAGACATCGACGTCCTCGGCACCAGCGTTCAGTTTGGTCTGGCCTCGCTGCATCAATACGTCGACGATCCGGAAGAAGTGTACTTCGTTAAATCCCCAAAATCGTTTCTCGGCGCCAGCGGCCTGAAGCCGCAACAGGTGGCGTTGTTTGAAGACCTGGTGTGCGCCATGATGCTGCACATTAAACAGCAGGCGCAGACGCAGCTTACGGAAACCATTGACCAGGCGGTCATTGGCCGGCCGATCAACTTCCAGGGGCTTGGCGGCGATGACGCAAATGCCCAGGCCCAGGGGATCCTGGAACGCGCCGCAAAGCGCGCCGGTTTCCGCGACGTCGTTTTTCAGTTTGAACCGGTTGCCGCCGGGCTGGATTTCGAAGCCACCCTCAATGAAGAAAAGCGCGTGCTGGTCGTCGATATCGGCGGCGGTACCACCGACTGTTCGCTGCTGCTGATGGGCCCGGAGTGGCGCCAGAAAGCCGACCGTCAACAGAGTTTACTCGGCCACAGCGGCTGCCGCGTGGGCGGGAACGATCTTGACATCGCGCTGGCGTTTAAATGCCTGATGCCGCTGCTGGGAATGGGTGGCGAAACCGAAAAAGGGATCGCGTTACCGGTTCTGCCATGGTGGAACGCGGTCGCGATCAACGATGTCCCGGCGCAGACGGATTTCTACAGCAGCGCCAACGGTCGCCTGCTCAATGATTTGATGCGCGATGCCCGCGACGCCGATAAAGTCGCCCTGCTGCTGAAAGTCTGGCGCCAGCGTCTGAGCTATCGCCTGGTACGCAGTGCGGAAGAGAGTAAAATCGCCCTCTCCGCGCAGGACCATGTCACCGCCGGGCTGCCGTTTATCGGCAATGAACTGGCTACGGCGATTAGCCAGCAGGGGCTGGAAGCTGCGTTAAATCAGCCGCTGACGCGCATTATGGAACAGGTTCAGCTGGCGTTGGACAACAGCCGCGAAACGCCGGATGTTATCTACCTGACCGGGGGGAGCGCCCGCTCACCGCTGATTAAGAAAGCGCTGGCAGCCCACCTGCCGGGCATCCCGATTGCCGGTGGAGATGATTTTGGCTCCGTTACCGCCGGCCTGGCTCGCTGGGCACAGGTCGTTTTCGCGTAACGTCTACGGGGCAGTTCCTGCCCCGTTTTTCCCAACGGAAATCCCCTTCCGCTGCCACGCCGCCGTCTACACGCCAGCCATCTGCGCAAGTCATGCTCCCGATAACGCGCTTATTACCGGTTTTATCATCGCGCTATATTCGCCGACACCAGCGTTTTATATCGCTGCATGGCTAATTCAACGTCACATTACACCATCCAGGCCGCTTAAAATCGGAGGCTATCTCTGCCACACGCCTTATCTGGCGCGGCATGAAGAGCAGGTCTGGCCAGTAGCACCTTATGCAAATAACGCTGGAACAATCGCCTCGCCGCCTGCAAAATGCTTTGCCGATTGAACCTACGCATTTATTTCCCGGATCCTGGGGGACCGCCTGTGCATGTCGCAGGCGAGATTGACTATTTCTCTTGTTCTGTTGCCGTTACCGTAGGGGGCGAGTTTGCATCATTTAAGCGCCAGTTCTGGCTTCGCCGCCCTGCTCACCTGGGGCAACAGAGTGCTCTTCTGGGTCTGCTGCGCGATCGCGTCAGCGCTGCCGTTTTGCGCCCCCGCCAGTGCTGAAAGCCACCAGATTGGTATGGACACTCCCGTGGAGTGGCTTGCCGACGCCGACGGTTCGCTGACGCTGGAGACTTTCCTCACGCAGCCGGCGAGTTCGCTCAATACCGGGCAGCGCATTCCTTCGTTTGGCTACTCGTCAAAAACGTACTGGCTTCGGAGCCACCTGCCGGCTTCATACTTTAACGGCGAACCACGCTGGCTTCAGGTCGGCCCCTCATTTGTCGATCATCTCAGCGTTTTTTATCGCCCTTCTGGCAGCGGCCTCCCGTGGACGCATAACGAGTCTGGCGACCATGCCGCCCGCCGCGATAGCGACCTGGACTATCGTGAGAGCGTTCTGATTATGCCGCCGCCCCCTACCGCCGCGGGCTACGATATTGTTTTTCGCCTGCGCAGCAGTAGCACGCTGATCCTGCTGGCTACGCTCTCCTCGCCGCAGGAATTTGTGCGCAGCGCCACCCGGGATACCGCATTCTGGAGCTTTTATTTTGGTCTGGCGGCGATTGCCAGCGGAATTGCCCTGTGGCTCGCTTTATTACTGCGTCGCCGCCTGCTGTGGGGAATTTGCTTGTTTTCCCTTAACTATCCGCTGGTGGCGGCTCTGCATGGCTACCCGGAGTGGTTTTTCGGCAACACCGTTCTCCCCGTGCAGGATGCGATGATCAGCTATCTGTCATTGCTCAGCTACGCCACAGCACTGTGGTTGCATAGTGAGGTTTTTGATCTTAAAAATAATATGCCTCGCTTGCATCGGCTGCTGCTCATCGCGATTGGCGTCAATATTGCTCTGCTCGCCAGCGTTCCGCTGGGTTTTTACGGGCTGGCCATGCAAATTGAAGGCGGTATGTTCTTTATTGCCGCGCCCATTTTGCTGATCACGTCCTGGACGCTTTGGCGGCGCAAAGCGATTGATTTGAACACGCTGCTGTTGGGACTGCTACCTCCCGTGTATGTGGTCTCGGCCGCACTGGTGCTGCTCTCCATACACGGCGTGATCCCTTTCCATAACGCCATTTACTCGGCCTGGCAGTACGCGCTGATTGTGCATATTGTCACCGTCCTCATCATCGCGGTGCTGCGAATCCGGGCCGAAAACCGCAGGTTGACCCAAAAGCAGCAGTTGACGCGCGAGCTCCAGATCGAACGCGAGGCCAGCTTTCAGCAACGCCAGTTTATGGGAATGGTGGCGCACGAATTCAGAACGCCGCTCTCCGTTATCCAGGCGGCGCTGGAAAACCTACGCCTTTGCTCCCCGGAACCGGCGCAAGGGCCGCGCCTGGACCGCATGCAG
The DNA here is from genome assembly GCF_051131765.1 of Klebsiella sp. I138. NCBI lineage: Bacteria > Pseudomonadati > Pseudomonadota > Gammaproteobacteria > Enterobacterales > Enterobacteriaceae > Klebsiella > Klebsiella sp. I138. Next base: position 462,351 of record NZ_CP180447.1, on the reverse strand, counting down.
CGGGCGACAACACGCCTGGTGCAGTTAACCGATAATTGCCTGGCCGATGCCCGGCTATCCTCCAGCGCGCTGCATGTCGATAAGCACAACGCCGATCTGTTTTCAGCGATCGACATGGCGGCCACGGTCGTTGAACTCTCTATAAACCATTATCTGACCATTATTCTGGCCGGAAAGACCGTCGACTCCGCGACGCGCTCGCCGACGCTTTTTGTCGATAGTGGGCTGCTCTGCATTGCGTTAGCCAATCTGCTGGATAATGCGGTGAAGTACGCCCCGGCAGGCGAGATTGTGGTCGACATTCGCCCGAAGGCGAGCCACTGCGAAATACGCATTCGTGACCAGGGAGCAGGTATTGCCGTTGACCAGGCCGAACGGATTTTTGAGCGCTACCGGCGTGGTACCGTTCGCACTTCCGCGCCTGCTGGCACCGGTCTTGGGCTGTACGTCTCCCGGCAAATCATCCAGGCACACGGCGGAGAGCTGTGGCTGGCAAAAAACGGGCCGACGGGATGTGAATTTGCACTCACGCTCCCCCAGGTTGACCCACCACAGCAGAAAGGAAAATCATGACATTACGCGTGGCGATCATTGAAGACAGCGCCGATCTTCTCGATGAGCTGCTGGCGTTCCTGCGCTTTCGCGGCTTTAACACATGGGGCGTCCACAGCGCGGAAGCATTCTGGCGGCAGCTGCATCGCGACCCGGTAGATATTGTGCTGATCGATATCGGCTTACCCGGAGAAGACGGCTTCAGCGTACTGGACTACCTGAATGAGATTGGTGAATACGGGCTGATCGTCATGACGGCCAGAGGACATGAGCAGGATAAGCTACAGGCCTTCGACCTTGGCGCGGATTTCTACCTCATCAAACCGGTTAATTTTTCCGATCTGGCGGAGACCATTGATGCGTTGGGTGCCCGGCTGGCGCAGGAAAACGCCCGTTCTCCTGCTTCCGCACCCATCACCGATCGGCCTGCTTCCTCTGCATGGGTATTACAGCCGGAAAGTCTGATGGCACCGTCTGGCACGGCACTGCCGTTGACACAGCAGGAGCACCGGCTGATGGCGCGCTTAATGCACAACCGCAGTGAAGTCTGTAGCAAAGTCGATCTGCACGGGTATCTTTTCCCCGATGAGGATGAACCAGAGCTGCACCGTATTGACGTAGTCATCAGTCGCCTACGCAACAAAGCGCGTCTTCACGGTATGACGTTGCCGATCCGGGCTATTTTTGGCAAAGGCCTGGCCTTTATTCCTTAACCCCCTCATCGCTATTTTCCGCCCGGTCTGGCCTTCGCTGCGGACCGATTCATTGCCGATAAGTTATTAATTTCGCTGTTTTTGTTAATTTTCCCTCGTTTTTTGAGAGAAATGAGAGGAATGAGACTGACAGCATATTAAGAATTTTCTTACATTGGCCTGATGCCGCCGACGTACCGACTGAAATCAGCCATCCTGCGGGAAGGCGAAGTACCCGTCTCTCCGGACTCGCTACTTTCCCGGGTATACCGGGCCGAGTTTCCGTTCCACGCGGCGACATGACGCGAATGCTCTACCCGACAAACGTCGCGGCGATAACAGCCTTCTGCGTACTAACAGAATAACAATATTTGCGTCCGCGCTTTTGCGCATTTACGACACCATAAAACTCAGTTAAGGGAGATTAAACATGGTCTTGCAAACCTGGTTAGCTTTATTATTGTGTATATTTTTCCTCTGCGTCTCGGTATACAGTCTTATTTCCTACATTAAAGACAGAAAAAAACAAAAGATCCCCTTCAGCTATAAAAAAAACCGAAAAAGATAATCAGCCAGGACCCGCCGTTTTTATGAAAGGTGATAAATACCTTTGCTGAAATGCGGTTTCCCGTACGATAGCTATTGCCCTATACGCCCCGGAAGGTTGCTTGCAGCATGGCGTTGTTTTGGTGCAGCAGGAAAGTCACGCCATGAGAAAAATAAGCATCGCGATCATTAGTCGAAACACCTTTCTCAGGGCCTCGCTAATGGCAATAGTCAACGAACTCACCCAGGCCAGAGACGACCTGATGGTCAGGTTTACCACTGCCGCAGACGAGTTGTCCGCTCAGGACATTATCATCGCAGAGGTTTTGCCGGGTGAGATTCACCTCTGTAACATCAGCATTAAAAACCGTAAGAAAAACAGTTCAGTTATCATATTGCATAGCTATGACAGCCTGCCCGAAAAACACCGGATAGTGAACTGCCTGAAAGATGTCACCTTCGTACCCGTCAGATTGGTCAATGTTGACAGAATGCATGACATCATAAACAAGGCGCTGAAAATGAGTGAACAACCGGCGTTAAAAGGTGCTATCGATCCGGCATTAATATGCGCCAACTGCCCACATAAAACCCTGTCACCTTCGCAGGTCGTCGTGGCCCATGGTTTGATAAATGGTTTTGATATTCGTAAAATATCCACCCTTCATCAGATCAGCCCGAAGGTTGTGCTCTATCATAAAAAACAGATTATGGAGAAATACGGACTGAATAATCACTATGACTTCTTTCAGTTTATTAATTTATTAAAAGAAAGAGGATGAGGCCGCCAACCGAGCATCAGTATGCACTTAGCCGAGTTAAAATTAGGAATTTAGTGGGTTGCGCAGGGGGACAGTTCTGAAAAAAACGCGTTTGATGGGAAATAACTATTCATTTGCAGGCGCTAACCGCTAATATTATCCGGCACCTGGGTATAAAGATACTACCGCATATTTTTATACAATTAAAATGAATGCCTTATTATGGGTGTATTTATTTCGTCACATTGCCCCTTGCGTGCCTGTTAGGGGCCTCTTTTTCCGTCATTCAAGAAATGCGCCCCCGGCGAAGGGGGCGTCGGATTATCAGGCCTGCACCTGCTGAGGTTCCGCTTCCGGGGCCTCTTCTTGCAATAATCCCTCATTTTTCGACAGCATCGCCGTGGCAATACCATTGCCCAGCACATTAATTGCCGAACGGCCCATGTCCAGGAAATGGTCAATCCCCATCAGCAGCAGAATCCCGGCAACCGGAATATTAAAGCTTGGGATCGTCGCAGCCAGCACCACCAACGCAGAACGCGGCACCCCGGCAATCCCTTTGGAGGCCAGCATCAGCGTCAGCATCATGACGGTAATTTCGGTAAAGCTCAGCTGGATATTATACGCCTGGGCAATAAACATCGATGCAAAGGAGCAGTAGACCATCGACCCGACCAGGTTAAAGGAGTAGCCAATAGGCAAGACAAAAGAGACGATATTACGCGAGCAGCCAAAACTGACCAGCCGCTCCAGCGTCTTCGGATAGGCCGCCTCAGAACTGCTGGTAGTAAACGCCACCAGCACCGGGTCTTTAAGCATATTGAGCAGGCGGAAAACCTCTTTTTTCAGCACCATATAGCCCACCGCCAGCAGCACCGCGCTGGTCAGCAGTACGGCAACGTAGTAACCGCCGATAAAGGAGGCATAGTTCAGCAAAATACCCATCCCCTGGGAGGCAATAACCGAAGAGATCGCGGCAAAGATGGCCAGTGGAGCCACGTACATCACATAGCCGGTGACCTTCAGCATGATATGAGAGACGACGTTGAGCGCGGCCACCAGCGGCGCATTGAATTTTTCCCCCAACGAGGCCCCGGCAATCCCGAAGAACATCGAGAACACCACGATTTGCAGAATTTCGTTGTTCGCCATCGCCTCGGTAATACTGGTCGGGATGGTGTGAGACAGGAACCCTTTTAAGCTCATCCCGCTGACCGCCAGGCCGGTATCAACGGACTCTTTGGGAATCGCCAGATTTAAGCCCGCGCCGGGATGTTCAATGGTCACGATCACCAGCCCTACCAGAATAGAGAGGATTGACGAGGTGATGAACCACACCATCGCTTTACCGCCAACCCGCCCGATTGTTGCGGTTTCGCCCAGGCGCATAATGCCGACCGTCAGCGTACTGAAGACTAACGGCGCAATGACCATCTTAATCAGCCGTAAGAACATGTCGGTAAAGAGCGTGATATTTTCCGACCATGACGCAATCGCGCCCGGAGAGGCGTAGGAGTGAATCACCGCGCCGGAGAGGATCCCCAACAGCATGAAGATAACGATAAACAGCGTGAGTTTGTTTGCACTTGCCACAAAAATGAACCCCTGATTTATTTAATGTATTGATTTTAATGCACATATGATTTTTTTATAAGTGCGCACTAAACATTCACCATATAAATTGAATAAAAGCTGCAAGGGTTACAACTCTTTTTTAGTTATTTATCTCTTGAGTTGATAAAACAGTTGATACATATCAATCTTAACCCGCCCAGGACCGCCGCTCCGGGCTCCCCCTAAGAGCGGGTGGAGATCGCTCGTTCACTACGTCTTACATCGCCAGCCCACCGCCGCCGACGTAAGGCTGCTTACCGGCTATTTTCATTAGCTCAGCGCCAAAGGTCACAAAAGGCGCCCGACGGCTGGCATAGATCAACCCGCCCACCTGGGGGCGGACCGACTGGATCATATCGGTGAGCGGATCGATAATCTCTGCCACCACCTCATCGGCACTGACCCACTCGCCGGGCTGTTTCAATGCTACGAAGATCCCGCTCGCCGGCGCGGTTACGATTTCTCCGCCTGTAAACGGCAGCATCAGCGTCTCCTGCTGTGGAACAGCGTGACACTCCCCCGCCAGCACCCCGCGAAACTGCAGATAGCGGTACAGGCGCCCGGCATCCTCGCGGGCCAGCGCATGGTTGACATCCTGCTGGCCGCGAAGCTCCACGGTCACCGCCATACAACCGGGTTGGCCATGCTGCCATTGCGGATAACGCGCCGCCAGGCGGTGCCAGGGAAGCCCGCAGGCTTCATCAAACGAATTGCCGCCGCTTTCCTGCGACAGCAGCACCGTTCCAATGCCTAAAAAGGCGGCCAGAACCCCGGCTTGCGCCTGCCAGGCGGGATCGGCGTACAGATGTAGAATGGCCCGGTCATCGCAGTGCAGATCCAGCACCACATCGGCATCGCAGGCCAACGTCAGCAGATGGTGGCGTAAAGCCTGTACCTCGCTGCGAAGCGGTTCGGCGGCCAGCGCATCGCGCATTGCATCGCGAACCTGCTGGAGATACGCTTCGCGGGTTAGCGGGGCATCGGCAGCGAGATGTCGCTGGGCAAGCTGAGCCAGATCGGGAAAGTCGCGGTTGAAATTGCGCCCGCTCGTCAGGTCAAAACGCCCGATGCCGCCGTTAAGGACCACCTGGGCCAGCCCCGGCGGATTAGCCACCGGAACAAGGATAATTTCGCCGCGCAGCTCCGCGCGCCGTTCCGCCTGGCTGAGTAATCTTTTAAGATAATGCAGAACCAGCATGCCCGGAATTTCATCGGCGTGCAGCCCCGCCTGCAGATAGACTTTCTCTCCGCGGCCGGGTTCGCCAAAATGAAAATGGGTTAATTGCCGCTGCCCACTGAGAGCATGTTCGGGTAAGGTATAGTGTTTAATTTTCATTGGACGTCCTATCTGTGGAAAAGAAAGCCCGGCTTGACCGTATCGATCACAAGATCCTTGAAATCCTGCGCCGGGATGGCCGCATTTCTTATCAAAAGCTCTCGGAGCAGGTAAACCTCACCGCCCGTCCCTGCCTGGAACGCGTACGTGGCCTTGAGCGCGACGGAATTATCCGTGGCTACAGTGCAATGATTGAACTTCCCGAACCCGAGCATGCCTTCGTGGTACAAGCGCAAATTGCGTTGGCTGACCACGGCCGCTCTCAGCCGGTTTTTGAACAGGAGATGCGCCAAACGCCGGAGGTGCTTGACTGCTGGCTGGTCAGCGGCAGCTTTGACTTCCTGGTGCGTATCGGCTGTCGCAGCATGGCGCACTACTGCCAACTGGCGGACAGCTGGCTGACCAGCAAAAAGTTTCGCGTCGATAAAATCGTCACCCTGACGGAGCTTCAGTCCATCAAACGCTCCTGATCAGGGGCGCTTGATAAACGCCAGCCAGCGCCGCTCCGCTCGCGAAAAGGCGAAGATCAGCAAAAAGGTGCACAGTAAATAGAGCGCGGCGGCCATCAGGAACGGAATAAACGGTGAATAGGTGATGGCGTAGAACGCCCGTGCAACGCCGGTGATATCCAGTAATGTCACGGTGCTGGCGAGCGAAGTAGCGTGAAGTAAAAACACCATCTCATTATTCAGCGCCGGGATCCCCCGCCGTAGCGTGGCGGGCAGAACCAGGCGGCGAATAATCTGCCACTTGCTCATGCCATAGGCTTCGCCGGCTACCCACTCCTGACGTGGGAACGTCGCCATCATTCCCGCCAGCAGTTCCGCGACGTAAGCCGCGGTATTCAGCACCAGCGCCAGGGTAGCGCAGAAGGTCGCGTCGCGAAACAGCAGCCAGAACGGCTGGTCGTTTTGCCAGCCCAGCTGGACGATGTCGAACTGCGACAGCCCGTAATAGATCAGCATCAGCTGTAGATAAAGCGGCGTGCTGCGAAAAAACCAGGTGAAACCACGGACAGGCCACGCCAGCAGGCGCGGACCGAAGGCCTGGACTATCGCCAGCAGCACCGCCAGCATCATTCCCGGGACAATGGACAGCAAAAACAGCTCCGCCGTCATCACCAGCCCGCTGGCGGAACCGTTGCCGTCGCTCCACAAATAGCCTGGCACCGCGTCGATAAAGGTCTGTAGGTTCATTGCGCCGCTCCCGCCGTGGAAGAACGCAGCGCATAGCGCTTCGCCAGATAGCTAAACAGCCAGCTGGACAGTGCGGTGATGACCATGTAAATCAGCGACACGAGGAAGTAGAACAGAAACGGTTTTTGCGTCGCGCGCCCGGCCTGTTCCGCCAGCCACACCATATCCTCTAAACCGAGGATCGAGACCAGCGCCGATGCTTTCATCAGCCCCAGCCAGTTATTATTGATGCCTGGGATAGCAAAGCTAAGCATCTGCGGCAGCATTATGCGCCGGAAGACCTGCCACGGCCGCATACCGTATGCTTCAGCCGCTTCGGTTTGCCCGCGCTCGACGGTGAGAAACGCCCCGCGAAACGTCTCGGTGTAATAGGCACCAAACACGAAGCCAATTGCCAGCACGCCGGAAATAAACGTATTGAATCGTACCGGACCAAGTCCCACCAGCGACAGCAGCACGTTGACCAGCATCTCGCCGCCGAAAAACAGCAGCAGCATAATGACCAGTTCAGGGATGCCGCGCACCAGCGTGGTATAGCCGGTGGAAAACCAACGTAGCCAGCGCGGCCCGAACAGCTTAATCAGCGCATTCACCAGCCCCAGCAGCAGCGCCACCAGCAGTGAGACAAGCATGACGCACAGCGAAAGCCCCGCACCGCGTAACAGTAACGGTAAATAATCTGCAACCATATTCTGTCTTCCACCCGTGGCGTAAAGGGGCGTCGATCGACCATCGCGCCCTCCCCTTCACGGCTTAATTGCCGTAGATATCAAAGCTAAAGTACTTTTTCTGAATGGCGGCATAGGTACCGTCGGCGCGGATTTGTTTGATTGCCCCGTTGAGGGCATCGCGCAATGCCGGATTGTCTTTATTCACCGCAATACCGACATCAGATGAAATGCTGCCATCGCTGATAACCGGGCCGGCAAAGGCGAATTTCTGCCCGCGCGGGGTGTCAATAAAGCTGGTTGCCGCCTGGATGTTGTCCTGCAGAGAGGCATCGATACGCCCGGAGAGCAGATCCAGATAGACGTTGTCCTGGTTGGCGTAGCCCACAATCTTCACGCCGTGATTAGCCCAGTGGGTTCTGGCGTAGGCTTCATGGGTCGAGCCGGTTTGGACGCCAACGGTCTTACCCTTGAGGCTGGCGGCATCCGGCAGTAGCGGGCTCCCCTTGCGCGCAACCAGCTGCGCCGCGCTACGATAGTAGCGGTCGGTGAAATCCACTTCCTTCTTACGCTCATCGGTAATGTTCAGCGAGGCAATAATCGCATCAAATTTATGCGCATTCAGCGCGGCAATCATGCTCTCAAACGGCTGCTTCACAAAGACGCACTTCGCTTTCAGCTGTGTGCAGAGCGCATTGGCAATATCAATATCAAAGCCGGTGATCTCACCGCTGGGAGCCAGCACGTCGAAGGGCGGATAGCCACCGTCAACGCCGAAGCTGATGGTATCAAACTGCTGGGCGGCCAGCGGCGCACTGAGCGCCATACAGGCCAGTAATGCGGCAATACGTGTTTTCATATCTGTGACCCCTGATGTCAACGACGTGGCTAAAAACGCAGTGAAAGGCAGGTCAGGCCGCCATCCATTTTTTTAAATTCGCTGGTGTCGAGCTGTACAATCGGCATCCCCAGCTTACTGATTTCACCCAGGGTATAGGGGTAACCCTGAGGCGTAATTAATGTGTCGTTGATCCATAACGTATTCCCGGCATACGACTCCTCTTGCGGGATCACAATCGTGTTGAAGGCGCTAAACGCCGGATGATTGACGTAACCTTCCGTCAGCAGCAGCGTATGACGTCCGACATAGTTAACAATAGATTTCAGGTGCAGCCCGGCGCTCACCTCAATTGAGGTGACCTGATATCCGTGCGGTTCAACGGCGGCGGCAAACTCGCGGATCCCTTGTTCATCGGTACGTGCCGTCTGGCCGACAAAGAACTGTTTACCGACCAGCAGCACATCACCGCCGTCCATATGTCCGCGATCGCTCATGTGTACCAGGGAACGGAAACCGGCCAGCACCGGCGCAATCGTCGCCACTTCTCCCTGGCGGCTCGGCGCGCCCGGGTGAGTTATCACCGCCAGCTCCGGCATCACAACCGCGGTATCTTCAACAAAATGGGCATCAGGATAATCCGCCGCCGCCGGCAACACGGTCACTTTCAGGCCAAGTTGCAGCAACGTTTCCACGTAGGCCATAAACTGGCGAGTTGTGCCCGCGATATCCGGCGCACCGAGCCGGGCGGTAGTTTGACCGGCTGCACAGGTTGCGGCCGGCAGACGGGCGATGGCTTGGGTAAAATGCATAGAGAACCCTCAGGTGACAAATAATCGTTGTTGATCCCGACATGCCGGTAAAGCAACGGGTTTTCTTGATTATCAAACAGATGTTGTCACCAGTCCGGCTGAATAGCCGGCCGGGGAGATCAATTTACGCTGTATATTGCCGCACAAACGACGCATTCCGCTGCCGATATGCACCGTTGCCGGGAGACTAAATATGCGCGTTTTGCAGTCGGTAGGCATGATTGCCAGGCAGCAGCAGCGCCGTAACTTTTTCAATTGGCATCGATTTGTAAAAATACCAACCCTGAATTAACGCATTTTCATCGAAGGATTTGACGAACTCAAAATCGATTTTACTTTCTACGCCTTCAAATACGATCTGCTTATTCAGCCTGTAGACGACATCCAGAATCGACGTCAGGATAGTTCGCTTATACTCATTCTTGAGTCCGTTGACGAAAAACTTATCCAGTTTTATCTCATCATAAAAGACTTCCGTTAACCACAGCAGGTTTGAAGAGCCCGTGCCGAAATCATCGAGGGCGATCCGCAATCCCCGGTTCATTGCCTGCAATGAAAAGGCCGCGATTTTTTTGTAGTATTCGCCGCTTCTTTCGGTAATTTCAATTTTAATCTGCTGCGGCCGAATACCGTTATGCTGCAAAGTCCGCAGGAGATTATCTAAAAAATGTGGGTCATTAATTTCACATTTGCCAATATTAATCGCCAGGGTGAACTGCGCATCGGCGACTAAAATCGTTTGCAACTCGCTGGTCGCTTTCTCAATAACCAGCTTAGAAATATCGTGGTAGACATTCAGCTGTTCAGCCATCGAAATAAACAGCTCCGGGGAGACCTGACCAAATATCGGATCATGCCAGCGTACCAGCGCCTCGACGCCGACAACCCGTTCGTTTTTGGCACAAACCAGAGGCTGATACTCCATGTAAATCTGTTGATTAAGGATCGCTTTTTTTAAACGAAACTCCAGCGATCGCCGTTCGCTGAGATAGCTCAGAATGGCGTAACAAAATGCCGCGCCAAGAATAAAAGCCGCGCTCATGATGAGGGCAATAAGCAGCGGAGGGAGAGAGAAAAAGCCCTGTTTTCGCTCGGCCAGGTGCGCGCAAATGTCATATTTCTGGCTGCACAGGCTGATGTTGATCGCAGGCGCGGAGCCCGTATCGAATTTCACATCATTAAGAAAGACATGGCCCCCGTTTAAGCTGGTTAACGAAAAATTAAGGCCGTAGTTACGCCGGGAAAATGAATGAAAGGCAAAGGATGAAGTAAACGAAATAATGTTGCCCTGTTGGCTCATATCCAGAACAACGCCGTACGGGAGATAGTTTTTTACCCCCTTGTAAATACTGTACCCATTCGGCACAACATATTTCTCAGCGGGCAGCGGCAGCGGTTTATCCAGCATTCCCCAGTTGGCGGTACAGACCAGATTTCCGTTCTCAACGATGCCAATATCCTCAACGTTAGCATACTTCCAGATGACCTCCCGCAGGGCGGCGATGGCCTGTTTGTTGCATCCATCAATTTGCCGTGTTTGCGCATGATGAATGGACGAAATGATTTGCGTGGTCACCTCTTCGGCATGCGTGAGAAGCTCATGGCTCAGCGTATCAAGCTGGGCGCGCTGATGATTTAGCATGACAAAATTTGTCAGCAAGGCGGAAAGGAGCACAGCGACGCCGCCGCCCGCCAGCAGCCATTTCTTCTTCTGGATAAATTTCATCGTCTCTCCGCAACCCCTGATGGATACTGGCATTCGCCTCGCAAATCCTGAAACCCAACGTACCCGCCCCTGCAGTTCAGACCTATAATATTGATAATAATGGCGTCAGCGTCGTTATACCAGGTATGAAAAGCCGCGGCGCCCCGCCAAAACCTGGTGGGAACGCGTGACGGGCAATGAATCGCAGGCCAGATTATCCGTTATGTTTTCGCGTAACCGGCTCATCGAAAAGCGTTTTATCCAGACATATCTCAACAGTCTTTTCATAATTCCTCCATTTTTGCGGGGCGTTTGGTCACTAAACTAGTATCATTTCGCGAAACGTTTCAGGATGAGATAGCAAATTAATGAAAGGCAGCCATACACTCCGTTGGGGAACCGCTCTGGCGGTCATCGTCGTCGCCGGTGTCGCATACTGGTTCTGGCAGGGTCGTGCAGCGACAAACGCCACGCCTTCTGCGGCGAACGGCGCACAGCAGCAGGCGCCTGGCGGTGCTCGTCACGGTCGTTTCGGCGCAGCCCTGGCGCCGGTTCAGGCGGCGACGGCCACCAGCGAATCCGTGCCTCGCTATCTCAGCGGCCTTGGCACGGTGACGGCGGCTAATACGGTGACCGTCCGCAGCCGGGTTGACGGCCAGCTGCTGGCTATCCACTTCCAGGAAGGTCAGCAGGTCAAGGCGGGCGATCTGCTCGCCGAGATCGATCCCAGCCAGTTTAAAGTGGCGCTGGCGCAAGCCCAGGGCCAGCTAGCCAAAGATAAAGCCACGCTCGCCAATGCCCGCCGCGACCTCGCCCGCTATCAACAGCTGGTGAAAACCAACCTTGTTTCGCGCCAGGAGCTGGATACCCAACAGTCTCTGGTCAGCGAAACGGAAGGCACCATTAAAGCCGATGAAGCCGCCGTAGCCAGCGCCCAGCTGCAGCTGAACTGGAGCCGCATCACCGCGCCGATTGACGGCCGCGTTGGCTTAAAACAGGTGGATATCGGGAATCAGATCTCCAGCAGCGATACTACCGGTATCGTGGTGTTGACCCAGACGCACCCCATCGATTTAGTCTTCACGCTCCCGGAAAATGATATCGCCACGGTTGTTCAGGCCCAGAAAGCCGGGAAAACGTTACAGGTTGAGGCCTGGGACCGGACCAATAAACAGAAAATCAGCGAAGGCGCCCTGCTGAGTCTGGATAACCAGATTGACGCCACCACCGGGACCATCAAACTGAAGGCGCGCTTTAACAACCAGGATGACGCCCTGTTCCCGAATCAGTTCGTCAACGCCCGCATGCTGGTGGACACGGAACAAAACGCTATCGTCATCCCGACCGCCGCGCTGCAAATGGGTAATGAAGGCCATTTTGTCTGGGTACTGAATGAAGAAAACAAAGTCAGCAAGCACACCGTGACGCCGGGCATTCAGGACAGCCTGAAAGTGGTGATTACCGCCGGGCTATCGGTGGGTGACCGGGTGGTGACCGACGGTATCGATCGTCTGACCGAAGGGGCGAAGGTGGAAGTCGTGGACCCGCACAGCGCGCCTGCCGCGACGGAAAAGGCCACCAGCCGCGAATACGGTAAAAAAGGAGCGCGCTCCTGATGCAAGTATTACCCCCGAGCAGTACGGGCGGCCCCTCCCGACTGTTTATCATGCGCCCGGTCGCCACCACGCTGCTGATGGTGGCGATTATGCTGGCGGGGATCATTGGCTATCGCTTCCTGCCAGTCTCCGCCCTGCCGGAAGTGGATTACCCGACCATTCAGGTGGTCACTCTCTATCCCGGCGCCAGCCCGGACGTTGTCACGTCGGCGATTACCGCTCCGCTTGAACGCCAGTTTGGCCAGATGTCCGGCCTTAAACAGATGTCGTCGCAAAGTTCCGGCGGCGCCTCAGTCGTCACACTCCAGTTTCAGCTAGCGCTCCCGCTGGACGTTGCCGAACAGGAAGTCCAGGCCGCCATCAACGCCGCGACCAATCTGCTGCCGTCCGACCTGCCAAACCCGCCGGTATACAGTAAAGTCAACCCGGCCGATCCGCCGATCATGACCCTCGCGGTCACCTCCTCCGCCATTCCGATGACCCAGGTGGAAGATATGGTGGAAACCCGCGTGGCGCAGAAAATCTCCCAGGTTTCCGGCGTCGGGCTGGTCACCCTCGCGGGTGGTCAACGCCCGGCAGTGCGCGTGAAGCTCAATGCCCAGGCCATTGCCGCGCTGGGGCAGACCAGCGAAACCATTCGCACCGCAATTACCAGCGCCAACGTCAACTCGGCTAAAGGTAGCCTTGACGGCCCTTCCCGCGCTGTCACCCTTTCCGCTAACGACCAGATGCAGTCAGCGGAAGATTATCGCCGCCTGATCGTGGCCTATCAGAACGGTGCACCGATTCGCCTTGGCGATATCGCCACCATCGAGCAGGGGGCGGAAAACAGCTGGCTTGGCGCGTGGGCCAACAACCAGCAGGCGATCGTCATGAACGTCCAGCGCCAGCCGGGGGCGAACATCATCGCCACCGCCGACAGCGTGCGCCAGATGCTGCCGCAGCTGACAGAAAGCCTGCCGAAATCGGTCAAGGTACAGGTGCTCTCCGACCGGACCACCAACATTCGCGCCTCGGTCAGCGATACCCAGTTCGAGCTGATGCTGGCGATTGCGCTGGTGGTGATGATCATTTACCTGTTCCTGCGTAACGTCCCGGCGACCATTATCCCCGGCGTCGCCGTACCGCTGTCGCTGGTGGGTACCTTCGCGGTGATGGTGTTCCTCGACTTTTCGATTAACAACCTGACGCTGATGGCGCTCACGATAGCCACCGGCTTCGTCGTCGATGACGCCATCGTGGTTATCGAAAACATCTCGCGCTATATCGAGAAAGGCGAAAAGCCGCTTGCCGCCGCGCTCAAGGGCGCCGGAGAAATCGGTTTTACCATCATCTCGTTGACCTTCTCGCTGATCGCGGTGCTGATCCCACTGCTGTTTATGGGCGATATCGTCGGCCGGCTGTTCCGCGAATTTGCGATTACCCTGGCGGTGGCGATACTGATTTCCGCCGTCGTCTCGCTGACGCTGACGCCAATGATGTGCGCGCGGATGCTCAGCCACGAGTCGCTGCGTAAGCAAAACCGCTTCTCGCAGGCCAGCGAGCGCTTCTTCGAGCGGGTCATTGCCGCATATGGCCGGATGCTTAGCCGGGTGCTGAATCACCCGTGGCTGACGCTGAGCGTCGCCTTAGGCACGCTGGTCCTGTCGGTAATGCTGTGGGTGTTTATCCCCAAAGGCTTCTTCCCGATTCAGGACAACGGTATTATTCAGGGAACGTTACAGGCCCCGCAGTCGGCGTCGTTCGCCAGTATGGCGCAGCGCCAGGAGCAGGTTTCCGCCGCCATCCTCAAAGACCCGGCCGTGGAGAGCCTGACCTCTTACGTCGGGGTTGACGGCACCAACCCGGCGCTGAACAGCGCCCGTCTGCAGATCAACCTCAAACCGCTGGATGAGCGCGACGATCGCGTGCAGACCGTAATCTCCCGTCTGCAAAAGTCGGTGGACGGAATTCCCGGCGTCGAACTCTATTTACAGCCGACGCAGGATCTGACTATCGATACAACCGTCAGTCGAACCCAGTACCAGTTTACCCTGCAGGCGAACTCACTGGATGCGCTCAGTAACTGGGTGCCGCAACTGCTGACGCGTCTCCAGGCGCTCCCACAGCTTTCTGACGTCAGCAGCGACTGGCAGGATAAGGGCCTCGCGGCCTATATTAAAGTCGATCGCGACAGCGCCAGCCGTCTGGGGATCACCATGGCCGACGTCGATAACGCGCTGTACAACGCCTTCGGCCAGCGCCTGATTTCGACCATTTACACCCAGGCCAACCAGTACCGCGTAGTGCTGGAGCACGACACCCGCGAGACTCCGGGGCTGGCGGCGCTGGACAATATTCGCCTGACCAGCAGCGCAGGCGGCATCGTGCCGCTGAAATCCATCGCCAGCGTTGAGCAGCGCTTTGCCCCGCTGTCGATAAACCATCTCGATCAGTTCCCGGTGACCACCATTTCGTTTAACGTCCCGGACAGCTACTCGCTGGGTGATGCGGTCGATGCCATTCTCACCGCCGAACAGGCGCTGGATTTGCCGACCGACATCCGCACCCAGTTCCAGGGCAGTACCCTCGCCTTCCAGTCGGCGCTAGGCAATACCGTCTGGCTGGTGGTGGCTGCGGTGGTGGCGATGTATATCGTGCTTGGGGTGTTGTATGAAAGCTTCATTCACCCCATCACCATTTTGTCGACCTTACCGACCGCCGGCGTCGGGGCGCTGCTGGCCCTGTGGCTGGCAGGCAGCGAGCTGGACGTTATCGCCATTATCGGGATTATCCTGCTGATTGGTATCGTTAAGAAAAACGCCATCATGATGATCGACTTTGCGCTGGCCGCCGAACGTGAACAGGGTATGCCGCCGCGTGAGGCGATTTATCAGGCCTGCCTGCTGCGTTTTCGCCCGATCCTGATGACCACGCTTGCCGCCCTGCTCGGCGCGCTGCCGCTGATGCTGAGTACCGGCGTCGGCGCCGAGCTGCGGCGTCCGCTGGGGATTGGCATGGTGGGTGGACTGATGCTAAGTCAGGTGCTGACGCTGTTCACCACCCCGGTGATTTATCTGCTCTTTGACCGCCTGTCGCTGTATATCAAGAGCCGCTTCCCACGGCATGAGGAGGAGGCGTAAATGAAGTTTTTCGCTCTCTTCATTTACCGCCCGGTGGCGACGATTCTGATCTCGCTCGCCATCACCCTGTGCGGCATTCTCGGCTTCCGTCTGCTGCCGGTCGCCCCGCTGCCGCAGGTGGATTTCCCGGTTATTATGATCAGCGCCTCGCTGCCCGGCGCCTCGCCGGAAACCATGGCCTCGTCGGTAGCCACGCCGCTTGAGCGTTCTCTGGGCCGGATAGCCGGCGTATCAGAAATGACCTCCTCCAGCTCGCTGGGTAGCACGCGTATCATTATGGAGTTCAATTTCGACCGCGATATCAACGGCGCCGCCCGCGATGTGCAGGCGGCGATCAACGCCGCGCAAAACCTGCTGCCGAGCGGAATGCCCAGCCGTCCAACCTATCGCAAGGCTAACCCTTCCGACGCGCCGATCATGATCCTGACGCTCACCTCGGATACCTACTCCCAGGGCGAGCTGTACGATTTTGCCTCGACTCAGCTGGCGCAAACTATCGCTCAGATTGACGGCGTCGGCGACGTCGACGTAGGCGGCAGCTCGCTGCCCGCAGTACGCGTCGACCTGAACCCGCAGGCGCTGTTTAACCAGGGCGTCTCGCTGGATGCTGTGCGTACCGCTATCGATAACGCCAACGTCCGTAAGCCGCAGGGCGCGCTGGAGGACCAAAGCTCACGCTGGCAGGTCCAAACCAACGATGAGCTCAAAACCGCCGCGGAATACCAGCCGCTGATCGTTCACTACAACAACGGCGCAGCGGTGCGCCTTGGCGATGTCGCCCAGATCAGCGACTCGGTGCAGGATGTGCGCAACGCCGGGATGACCAACGCGAAACCGGCCATTCTGCTGATGATCCGCAAACTGCCGGAAGCCAATATCATCCAGACGGTGGACAGCATTCGCGCCCGCCTGCCGGAGCTACAGAAAACCATCCCGGCGGCCATCGACCTGCAAATTGCCCAGGACCGCTCGCCGACGATCCGCGCCTCGCTCGAAGAAGTTGAGCAGACGCTGGTTATCTCGGTCGCGCTGGTGATCCTCGTGGTGTTTCTGTTTCTGCGATCCGGACGCGCAACGCTGATCCCGGCGGTGGCCGTTCCGGTCTCGTTGATTGGCACCTTTGCCGCCATGTATCTGTGCGACTTCAGTCTTAACAACCTGTCGCTGATGGCCCTGACCATCGCCACCGGCTTCGTGGTAGATGACGCCATCGTGGTGCTGGAAAATATCTCCCGCCATCTTGAGGCCGGTATGAAGCCACTCCAGGCGG
This sequence comes from Klebsiella sp. I138, assembly GCF_051131765.1. Lineage (NCBI taxonomy): Bacteria > Pseudomonadati > Pseudomonadota > Gammaproteobacteria > Enterobacterales > Enterobacteriaceae > Klebsiella > Klebsiella sp. I138. Next base: position 445,623 of record NZ_CP180447.1, on the reverse strand, counting down.
CGCTACAGGGGAGCCGCGAAGTCGGCTTTACCGTTCTGTCGATGAGCCTCTCGCTGGTGGCGGTCTTTTTACCGCTGCTGCTGATGGGCGGCCTGCCCGGGCGCCTGCTCCGCGAATTTGCCGTTACCTTGTCGGTGGCGATCGGCATCTCGCTGGCAGTCTCTCTTACCCTCACGCCAATGATGTGCGGCTGGCTGCTGAAAAGCGGCAGACCATCAGAACCGACGCGTAACCGCGGTTTCGGTCGCCTGCTGGTCGCCGTGCAGGGCGGCTATGGTCAATCGCTGAAGTGGGTCCTCAGGCATAGCCGTAGCACTGGCCTGGTGCTGCTGGGCACCATGGCGCTGAGCGTCTGGCTCTATATCTCGATTCCAAAAACCTTCTTCCCGGAGCAGGATACCGGCGTACTGATGGGCGGTATTCAGGCTGACCAGAGCATCTCCTTCCAGGCGATGCGCGGCAAGCTGCAGGACTTTATGAAAATCATCCGCGAAGATCCGGCGGTGGATAACGTGACTGGCTTTACCGGCGGTTCACGCGTCAACAGCGGGATGATGTTTATCACCCTCAAACCTCGCGACCAGCGGCATGAAACGGCGCAGCAGATTATCGATCGGCTGCGCAAAAAACTGGCGAAAGAACCGGGTGCCAACCTGTTCTTGATGGCGGTCCAGGATATTCGCGTCGGCGGGCGCCAGGCCAACGCCAGCTACCAGTACACGCTGCTGTCGGACGATCTCTCGGCGCTACGCGAATGGGAACCAAAGATACGAAAAGCGCTCGCCGCGCTGCCGGAGCTGGCGGACGTCAACTCTGACCAGCAGGATAACGGTGCAGAAATGGATCTCATCTACGACCGCGATACCATGTCGCGTCTCGGGATCAGCGTCCAGGATGCCAACAACCTGCTGAATAACGCCTTCGGCCAGCGGCAGATCTCGACGATTTACCAGCCGCTAAACCAGTATAAAGTGGTGATGGAGGTCGATCCGGTTTATACCCAGGACGTCAGTGCGCTGGATAAGATGTTTGTGATCAACAGCGAAGGCAAACCGATTCCCCTCGCCTATTTTGCCAAATGGCAGCCGGCCAACGCACCGCTGTCGGTTAACCATCAGGGGCTGTCGGCGGCATCGACGATCTCCTTTAACCTGCCGACCGGCAAATCGCTGTCGGAAGCCAGCGACGCCATCGACCGCACGATGACCCAGCTTGGGGTACCCTCAAGCGTGCGCGGTTCCTATGCCGGTACCGCCCAGGTTTTCCAGCAGACCATGAACTCGCAGGTCATTTTGATTCTGGCAGCCATTGCCACGGTGTATATCGTGCTGGGGATCCTCTACGAAAGCTATGTGCATCCGTTAACGATTCTCTCCACCCTTCCCTCGGCGGGCGTGGGGGCGCTGCTGGCGCTGGAGCTGTTTGGCGCGCCGTTTAGCCTGATTGCGCTTATCGGTATCATGCTATTAATTGGGATAGTGAAGAAAAACGCCATCATGATGGTCGACTTTGCCCTTGAGGCGCAGCGCAACGGCAACCTGCCGCCGGAAGAGGCAATCTTCCAGGCCTGCCTGTTACGCTTTCGTCCGATTATGATGACGACCTTAGCGGCGCTGTTTGGTGCGCTGCCGCTGGTGCTCTCCGGCGGTGACGGTTCAGAGCTGCGTCAGCCCCTGGGGATCACCATCGTCGGCGGGCTGGTCATGAGCCAGCTGTTGACCCTCTACACCACCCCGGTGGTCTATCTGTTCTTTGACCGTCTGCGGTTGCGTTTTTCGCGAAAATCCAGCCAACCGGTAAGCGAATAACATGACAGAGCTTCCCTCCAGCGTACGCTGGCAATTATGGATAGTGGCTTTCGGCTTCTTTATGCAGTCGCTGGACACCACTATCGTTAATACCGCCCTCCCCTCGATGGCTAAAAGCCTTGGGGAGAGCCCCCTGCACATGCATATGGTTATCGTCTCCTACGTACTGACGGTTGCGATCATGCTGCCCGCCAGCGGCTGGCTGGCGGACCGGGTTGGCGTACGCAATATCTTTTTTAGCGCCATTATTCTGTTTACGCTCGGGTCGCTGTTTTGCGCCCAGGCCGGGACCCTCGATCAGCTAGTGATGGCCCGCGTGCTGCAGGGCATCGGTGGCGCCATGATGGTTCCCGTCGGTCGTCTGACGGTGATGAAAATCGTACCGCGCGCCCAGTACATGGCGGCCATGACGTTTGTCACCCTCCCCGGCCAGGTCGGGCCTCTGCTTGGCCCGGCGCTCGGCGGCGTGCTGGTGGAATACGCCTCCTGGCACTGGATTTTCTTAATCAATATTCCGGTAGGCATTATCGGCGCCATCGCCACCCTGTGGCTGATGCCTAACTACACGCTCCAGACCCGGCGTTTCGATATTTTTGGCTTTATCCTGCTGGCGCTGGGGATGGCGACACTGACCCTCGCGCTTGACGGTAAAAAAGGTCTGGGCATTTCCCCACTGCTGCTGACCGCGCTGGTGGCCGTTGGCGTGGCCTCAATCCTGCTTTATTTATGGTATGCCCGGGGCAACGACAGCGCCTTGTTCAGTCTGAATCTGTTTCGCAACCGCACCTTCTCCCTTGGGCTCGGCGGCAGCTTTGCCGGGCGTATCGGCAGCGGTATGTTGCCCTTTATGACGCCGGTATTCCTGCAAATTGGCCTTGGATTTACGCCGTTTCACGCCGGGCTGATGATGATCCCGATGGTACTTGGCAGCATGGGCATGAAACGTATCGTGGTGCAGGTGGTGAACCGCTTTGGCTACCGCCGCGTGTTAATGGTGGCGACCGTCGGCCTGGCGCTGGTCAGCCTGCTGTTTATGGCCGTCGCCCTGGCGGGCTGGTACTGGCTGCTGCCGGTGGTGCTGTTTGTGCAGGGGATGATCAACTCCAGCCGCTTCTCGTCCATGAACACTCTGACGCTCAAAGATTTGCCGGACGACCTCGCCAGCAGCGGTAACAGTATGCTGTCGATGGTCATGCAGTTGTCGATGAGTATTGGCGTTACCGTTGCCGGGATGCTGCTCGGCCTGTTCGGACAGCAGCATATCAGCGCCGATGCCGCAACCACCCATCAGGTCTTTCTCTACACCTACCTGTGTATGGCGGTGATTATTGCGCTACCGGCATGCATTTTTTCCCGCGTTCCGGATGATACCGACAGCAATACCGCGATCGCCAGACGTAAAAGGAGTGAGCCGTGAAGCTATGGCGTCCCGGAATTACCGGCAAGCTGTTCCTGGCGATTTTAGCCACCTGCATCGTGCTGTTAATCAGCATGCACTGGGCAGTGCGTATCAGCTTTGAACGCGGGTTTATCGATTATATCAAGCGCGGAAATGAGCAGCGGCTGACGATGCTGGGGGATGCACTAAGCGAGCAGTATGCCCTGCACGGTAACTGGAAATTCCTGCGCAACAACGATCGTTTTATTTTCCAACTGTTGAAATCGTTCGATCGTGATAACGACGATCGCTTCCCCGGCGGGCGCAAAGCGAATCCCGGCGGCGGGCCTGACGGCCGTGCGGATCCGGATCGTCGTCCTGGCACCGAGGGTCCACCGCCCGATGGTCCCCCGTTGGGCGGTCCGCCCGGCGGCCCGCGTGGGCCCGGCCCGGATATGCCTCCGCACGGCTGGCGCACGCTTTTCTGGGTCGTTGATCAAAAAGGGCGCGTGCTGGTTGGTCCCCGTGAGGGGGTGCCCGAAGACGGCAGCCGTCGCGACATCGTCGTTGACGGCGTACAGGTTGGCGCAGTCATCGCTTCGCCGGTCGAACGTCTGACGCGCAATACCGATATTAACTTTGACCGTCAGCAAAAACGCACCAGCTGGCTCATCGTCGCCCTGTCGACAATCCTTGCCGCGCTGGCGACCTTCCCGCTGGCGCGCGGCCTGCTGGCGCCGGTAAAACGGCTGGTCGAAGGGACTCACCGTCTGGCGGCGGGAGATTTCACTACCCGCGTGGCCGTCAGCAGCAGCGATGAGCTCGGCCGGCTGGCGCAGGATTTTAACCAGCTGGCCAGCACGCTTGAGCGCAACCAGCAAATGCGCCGCGATCTGATGGCGGATATCTCCCACGAGCTGCGCACTCCGCTGGCGGTGCTGCGCGGAGAGCTGGAGGCGATTCAGGACGGCGTGCGTAAATTCACCCCGGATTCCGTCACCTCGCTGCAGGCGGAGGTCGCCACCCTGACCAAACTGGTCAACGACCTGCACCAGCTGTCGATGTCCGATGAAGGCGCGCTGGCCTATCAAAAAACCTCCGTTGACATCATTACGCTGCTGGAGGTGGCGGCGGGCGCCTTCCGTGAACGCTTTGCCAGCCGGGGGCTGACCATCGCCGTTTCGCTTCCGGAAAATGCAACAGTATTTGGCGACGCCGATCGCCTGATGCAGCTTTTTAACAACCTGTTGGAAAACAGCCTCCGCTATACCGATAGCGGCGGGCGTCTGCTGATCAGCGCCAGCCAGGAAGGCCGTCGCTTAATCCTTGATTTTGCCGACAGCGGTCCGGGCGTGAGCGATCAGCAGCTGGAACGGCTGTGCGAGCGCTTTTACCGTGCCGAAGGCTCGCGCAACCGTGCCAGCGGCGGCTCCGGGCTGGGGCTGGCAATCTGTGTCAACATCGTCGCTGCCCACGGCGGCACCTTACGGGCCGACCATTCGCCTTTTGGCGGGGTTAGCATTAAAGTAGAGTTACCTCTGGAACGTGATATATCGAGAGACGTATGAGTGAATTGCCTGTTGATGAAAATACCCCACGCATTCTTGTCGTGGAAGATGAACCCAAGCTGGGTCAGTTGCTGCTCGACTATCTGTTCGCAGCAGGTTATGCGCCAACCCTGATTAATCACGGCGATCAGGTATTGCCTTACGTTCGCCAGACCCCGCCACATCTGATCTTGTTAGATCTGATGCTGCCGGGAACCGATGGTCTGACGCTGTGCCGGGAAATCCGCCGTTTTTCCGACGTTCCGGTGGTCATGGTGACGGCGAAAATTGAGGAAATCGATCGCCTGCTTGGACTGGAGATTGGTGCCGACGATTATATCTGCAAGCCCTACAGCCCGCGCGAAGTCGTCGCCCGCGTGAAAACAATTCTTCGCCGCTGCCGACCGCGCCGCGATCTGCTGGCGCTGGATGCGGAAAGTCCGCTGATTGTCGATGAGGGGCGTTTTCAGGCTTCATGGCGCGATAAGCTGCTGGATTTGACCCCCGCAGAGTTTCGCCTGCTGAAAACCCTGTCGCAGGAGCCGGGTAAAGTGTTCTCGCGCGAGCAACTGCTCAATCACCTTTATGATGATTACCGCGTGGTGACCGACAGGACTATCGACAGCCATATCAAAAACCTGCGCCGTAAGCTGGAGTCGCTGGACGCCGAGCAGTCGTTTATCCGCGCCGTCTACGGCGTCGGCTATCGCTGGGAGGCCGACACCTGCCGTCTGGCGTAGCTAACCACCTGCCCGACCTGTTCCCGGTGGCGCTGTGCCGACCGGGTTACTGGTTTCAGTAGCCCGGTCAGGTGCGTAGCAGCGCCTGCGGGGAGACGCTACGGTTTCGAGTGAGCGGCGCATTGATTAATGCCAGACGGTTTACTCTCCTTCCCCACAGCGCTACAATGCCCACCCTTAATGTGTGGGCACTCTCCCTCGGAGCGTGCTTCCCCAAGTCGCCGCATCAGGTGTGGCGAATCTGACCTGTCATCAGAACGAGAACATCATGTTTAAACCGGAACTCCTATCCCCGGCGGGAACGCTGAAAAATATGCGTTACGCTTTCGCTTATGGCGCAGACGCCGTTTATGCTGGCCAGCCGCGTTATTCTCTGCGCGTGCGCAACAACGAATTCAACCACGAAAACCTGCAGCTGGGCATCAATGAAGCCCATCAGCTCGGGAAAAAATTCTACGTGGTCGTCAATATTGCGCCGCACAACGCCAAGCTGAAAACCTTCATTCGCGATCTGAAGCCGGTGGTGGATATGGGGCCGGACGCGCTGATCATGTCCGATCCGGGTTTGATTATGCTGGTGCGGGAAAACTTCCCCGATATGCAGATTCATCTGTCGGTACAGGCTAACGCCGTCAACTGGGCGACCGTTAAATTCTGGCAGCAGATGGGCCTGAGCCGGGTGATTCTTTCCCGCGAACTGTCGCTGGACGAAATTGCCGAAATCCGCAGCCAGGTCCCGGAAATGGAAATTGAGATTTTCGTCCACGGCGCGCTGTGTATGGCTTATTCCGGCCGCTGCCTGCTCTCGGGGTATATCAATAAGCGCGACCCGAACCAGGGCACCTGCACCAACGCCTGCCGCTGGGAATACAACGTCCAGGAAGGCAAAGAAGATATTGTTGGCAATATCGTTCACCGGCAGGAGCCGATTCCGGTACAGACCGTCGAACCAACGCTTGGGATCGGCGCGCCAACCGACCGGGTCTTCATGATTGAAGAAGCCAAGCGTCCGGGCGAATACATGACCGCCTTCGAAGACGAGCACGGCACCTACATCATGAACTCCAAAGACCTGCGCGCCATCGCGCACGTCGAACGTCTGACGCAAATGGGCGTGCACTCGCTGAAAATCGAAGGCCGCACCAAATCATTCTACTACTGCGCGCGCACCGCTCAGGTTTATCGCAAGGCTATCGACGACGCCGCCGCGGGCAAACCATTTGACGAAAGCCTGCTGGAAACGCTGGAAGGGCTGGCCCACCGCGGCTACACCGAAGGCTTCCTGCGCCGCCATACCCATGATGATTATCAGAACTACGAGTACGGCTACTCCCTGTCCGAACGTCAGCAGTTTGTGGGGGAATTCACCGGCGAGCGCAACGGCCAGCTGGCCGCCGTGGCGGTGAAGAATAAGTTTTCTATCGGCGACAGCCTTGAGCTGATGACCCCGCAGGGCAACGTTAACTTTACCCTTGAGCATATGGTAAATGCCAAAGGTGAAGTGATGCCGGTCGCCCCTGGCGATGGCTATACAGTATGGTTACCTGTGCCGGAAGAGATGGAGTTGCAGTATGCTCTGCTGATGCGCAACTTTGCTGGTCAGAGCACCCGCAATCCACATAGTAACTAGTTTATCAGGGTTATTTTTTCAGGATGCACGGATATTAGAAACGGATCACACACCGTTTCGTTTGAAGTGGGTATCATCCATCTTGCTGAAAAACATAACCCATAAATGCTAGCTGTACCAGGAACCACCTCCTTAGCCTGCGTAATCTCCCTTACGCGGGCTTATTTTTTCACGCACCGCTTTGCCCTTCTCCTTCTTCGTCCGTGGCTGATGTTACAAAATATCCATCCCCGCCTTCATGCTGTACACTTTCTGCATCTTGTGCGAAAAGGAAGCCATATTCATGCCAACGTTCCCAGCCAGCTTACTGATTCTTAATGGCAAAAAAGCTAACGAACCGCAGTTGCGCGACGCTGTCAGATTGTTGCGCGATGAAGGACTCGACATTCATGTTCGCGTGACATGGGAAAAAGGCGATGCCGTCCGCTTTGTCGATGAAGCCATACAGCTTGAGGTGGGTACGGTGATTGCCGGCGGCGGTGATGGCACCATCAATGAAGTCGCCACGGCGCTGGTCCAGCGTGAAAGCCAGGTCGCACTCGGGATCCTGCCGCTGGGTACCGCCAATGATTTCGCCACCAGCGTAGGGATCCCCCAGGATCTTGCCAGCGCGCTGAAGCTGGCGATCGTCGGTCGCGATATCGCAATAGACGTCGCGCGGGTAAACGATAAAACCGGCTTTATTAATATGGCGACCGGTGGCTTTGGCACCCGGATTACCACTGAAACGCCGGAAAAACTCAAAGCCGCGCTGGGCGGCGTCTCCTATCTTATTCATGGTCTGATGCGTATGGATACCCTGAAGCCCGACCGCTGTGAGATCCGCGGGGAGAACTTTAGCTGGCGCGGAAATGCGCTGGTTATCGGCATCGGCAACGGTCGCCAGGCCGGCGGCGGTCAGCAGCTTTGCCCACAGGCCTTGATTAACGACGGCCTGCTGCATTTGCGGGTCTTTACCGGCGAAGAGCTGCTCCCCGCGCTGTTTACTACCCTGGCGAATCCCGACAACTCCCCTAACCTCGTCGACGGCGTATCGTCATGGTTCGAAATCACCGCTCCGCACGAGATGACCTTTAACCTCGATGGTGAACCTCTGACCGGTAAGCATTTCCGCATGGAAATTATCCCCGGCGCGCTGCGCTGCCGTCTGCCGCCGGACTGTGCGCTGCTAAAATAATACGCCCGGCAGAAAAAGCGAGCGCAGAATGAAGAGATTAACAGACCGTTTACACCTCCAGGAATTCTGCGCTCACTAATAGGGTGCTTAGCCCACCGCCAGATCGGGCTCCGGGTGCTTTTGCAGCAGCCCGGAGAGCGAGTGGTGACGGGCGATGGCGGCGGCAAAACGCGGGTGCTGGCAGTCTGGCGCAATAACGGCCGTGGCGATACCCGCCGCCTGTGCCGCACAAAAACCATGAAAGCTGTCCTCGATAACCAGGCACTGTTCAGCGCGTAGACTCAGCTTGCGCAGGGTTGAGAGATAGACCGCCGGGTGCGGTTTGCCCCAGGCTTCATCATCGGCGCTGGAAATTACGTCAAAATACGGGCGCAGCGCGAGCTTATCGAGTACCGCGGAAATGACCTGGTGAGAAGAGGACGTTGCCAGCGCGATCCGGTAGCCCTGGTGGCGAAAATGCGCCAATACCTCGTTGACGCCCTCCATCGCCTCCCCCTTTGCCGTAATCAGCCCAATGATACGCTGCAAAATAAGCGGCTCCAGCTGCTGGGGCGCAATCGCCAGCCGGCAGTGCCGACACCACACGCGAGCAATATCGTCCAGCCGTTTGCCTTTGGTCAGCGTTTCACACTCCTCCTCGCTGACCGTCGCGCCCCAGCTGGCCAGCGCCTCCCTTTGCGCCTGGCGCCACAGGGCTTCCGAATCAATAATCACACCATCCATGTCAAAAATTACCGCTTTAATGCTCATCATCTACCTCAGACTGGGCTGACGGGACTCTCCTGTCAGCCCGATACTGTTATCAAGAAAACTCAACGTCTTTGCGGGCAGGTACCTGCTTAAGGGCAAAGCCTGGCTGCTCAACGCGAATAAAGGCGCAAAGGAAAAAGGCCAGCACGTACAGCACGGTGTAGGCCACCACCACCCCAATCGTGCTGAAGTACGGCAGCAGCACTACCGCAATCGCCGGCGCGAGGAAGTTCGACAGCCCCGCCGACAGGTTGTAGACCGAAATCGCCGCCCCCTTGTGCTGCGGCTCCAGCGCCGGGAATACCGCCGCCATCGGAACAAACGCCGCCACAAAAATCCCCAGCGCGATTGCCGGTATCAGCGCCATGGCAAAGTTATGTCCGAAGTGCTGTGGAATGTAGTAAAACGCCAGGCTCGACAGCGCCATGCCGAGGCAGCCAAACCAACGCACGACGCGTATCCAGCCCAGTTTCTCACCGAGGATCCCCCACAGTACGTTGGAGAAGATGGTGGTGAAGAAGAAGGCCGCCCACACCTGGAGCCACTCTGAGGTGGTGAAGCCCAGCTCATCGACAAACATCAGTGGCATGATCACCGCAAAACCGAACAGCGACAGGGTGTTGATAATACGCACCATGCTGGAGAGCAGGATATTGCGGTTGGTGTAGAGCAGCGTGGCGGCGCGCCCCAGCTCGGCAAACTTCTGCCGGGTGGTGAGGTTCTGCATATGGCGCGGCGTCTGAATATGGCGCAGCGACACCAGCGCGATAATCCCGCCGGTCACGCAGAACACCAGCGCCAGCCACAGGGTGCCCAGCTCGCCGATATGCGGGATGGTAAAGCTCGGGATATAGCTGCCGAACACGCCAATACCAATCGAGTACACCGCCCAGAACCAGCCCAGCGCCGAACTGGCACCATCGCTTTTCACGTTATGCACGATGGCGACGATAAAGGAGTAAAGGAACAGCGGGTAGGCCAGGCCGCGGATACCGTAGAACAGCAGGATCAGCGGGTAGTTGGCGTGGCCGAGGCCGAAGACCAGGAACAGCACGTGGAACACACACCAGAGCACGAAGCCAATGAGCATCGTTTTCTGCGGAGTGATGATCTCGGCGACCACGCCGGAGATCCACGCCGACAGGGCGGCGGCGAGGCCATACAGCGTAAAGGCGAAGGAGGCCTGGGCCGGGGAAAAGCCCAGCTCCTTGATGTAGTGCGACAGGAAAGCCAGCTCAAAGCCGTCGCCGGTCATAAACACGGCGATGGCGATGTATCCCCATATCAGATTCAGCGGCAGACCGAACCACTGTTTGCTATTCACGGACATAATGACCTCGTTTTTCAGGGTACAGGAAGCCACTCCGGTGCAGTCACCGGAGGGTTTTTATTATTAAAATCAGTGATGTCGGAAATTCAGGTCGTTGAGATAAAGTGCTTTAAACTGCGCATAGCGCTGCATCAGGATTTGATGACGTTCGGCCGCAGCGCGCCAGGTCTGGTAGACCTCCGGTTTTTCGCAGACGCTAGCCAGCGGCTTCCCTGCAGCCAGGCAGGCCAGTCGCGCCGCGCCCAGCGCGCCGCCGGTTTCACCGCCTTTATGGGTCACAACCGGCATATCAAGAATATCCGCCAGCAGCTGCGCCCAGAACGGGCTGCGGGCTCCGCCGCCCACCAGCGAACACTGTTCAATGCGCGTACCGCTCTCTTTCAGGACCTGCAAGCCATCGTTGATACCGAAGCTCACCCCTTCCAGCACCGCGTAGCCCAATTGTGCGCGGAGGCTGGAATGCGTCATACCCCAGAACATCCCGCGCGCATCCGGATCGTTATGCGGCGTACGCTCCCCGGAAAGATAGGGCAAGAAGAACGGCGCATTGGCCTTCTCTTCTTCACTCAGTTGGGCAATCTCCTCCAGTAGCGCCACTTCGGTGGTGCTGGTTAAACGGCAGAACCACTGCAGGCAGCTGGCGGCGCTGAGCATCACGCTCATCTGATGCCACAGGTTCGGTAAAACGTGGCAGAAGGCGTGCACCGCCGACTGCGGCGCCGGGCGATAGGCATCGGTGACAACAAACAGCACCCCGGACGTTCCCAATGAGATAAACGCATCCCCAGGCGAGACCGCCCCAACGCCAATCGCGCTTACCGCATTGTCACCGCCGCCGCCAGCCACCACCACCGAGGCATTTAATCCCCAGCGTGCGGCAATCTGTGGGTCAAGGGTGGCGGACACCTCGCAACCTTCAACCAGCGCAGGCATCTGACTGCGCGACAGACCACACTTATCCAGCAGCGCATCGGACCAGTCGCGTTTCGCAACATCCAGCCACAGGGTCCCTGCGGCATCCGACATATCGGAGATTTTTTTGCCGGTCATTTTGTAACGCAGATAATCTTTCGGCAGCATCACCGTTGCCGTGCGCTGAAAGTTTGCCGGCTCGTGGCGGCGCACCCACAGCAGCTTCGGCGCGGTGAACCCCGGCATTGCCAGGTTTCCGGCAACCTGATGCAGCTCAGGAGCCATCTCCTCAAGTTCACGACACTCCTGCGCACAGCGAGTGTCATTCCACAGAATGGCCGGGCGAATCACCTCCCCGCGGCTGTCCAGCATTACCGCCCCGTGCATCTGCCCGGAGAGGCCAATGGCCTTGATAGCGGACCAGTGAGGACCACATTTTTCCCGCAACGTGGTCATCAGATACTCTGTGGCTTCCCACCATGCCTGCGGCGCCTGTTCTGACCAGTGTGGATGGGGCCGCTGAATAGTCAGCGGCGCGCTATGGCTGGCAACAACGTCATTGTTCTCATCAATAACCAGCGCTTTCACTTCCGAGGTGCCAAGATCGATGCCTAAGTACATAGCAACCTCCTACTGGATCAGGGAATAAACGGCGGCAATCTTCTCGCGCATCAGCGCCAGGAAATCGGCCCGTTCGGTCAGGGAGCCAAACAGCGCCCGGTCTTTGGCATAGAGCGCAATCGGGTCGCTGGATTCGAACATTTCATGGACCGCCTGGGCATCAAGAATACCGTCCTGATACGCGTAAGGCAGAGTGCCTTTATGCCACTGCTCCATAAAGACGAAGAACAGTGCGGGCAGCATGGCGGTTGCATCCGGGCGGACCCCGCGCTGGTAGCACTCCTGCATCGTCGGAGCAATCATCGCCGGGATTTTCGAGAATCCATCCGCCGCCACGCGCTGGTTGGTGTCCTGGATATAGGGGTTGGTAAAGCGCTTAAGAACGACGTCGCGATAAGTCGCCAAATCGATCCCGTTGTCACCCAGGCATGGGATCACATCTTCCGTAACGTAGCGGTCGGCGATTGCGTAGATAAAATCGGTTAGCGTGCTTTCGTGGATATAGCGCTGGCCGATCAGAGTACCCGCCCATGCGATACAGCTGTGCGACGCATTCAGAATGCGGATTTTCGCCTCTTCGTATGGGATAACCGAATCCACCATCTCCACGCCGACGGCTTCGAGGTTCGGGCGCACATCGCGGAAATTATCCTCTACCACCCATTGAATAAAAGTTTCGCCCATTACCGGCGCCTTATCGTCAATACCGGTTTGCGCTTTGATGCGCGCCGGCAGGTCGGCCGCCGGACGCGGAGTGATGCGGTCCACCATGGTGTTCGGGCAGGTCACATTCGCCGTCAGCCACGCCATGACCGCCCGCTTGCCGGTTAGCTGCAGGAACTCTACCAGCCCGTCGTGAAAACGCTCACCGTTGTGACGAACGTTATCGCAGTTAAGCAGCGTCAGCGGCCCGGCGTTATCCGCCATGCGCTTTTCCAGAATACGCGCGATGGTGCCGTAAATGGTTTTGCAGCCACCCTGCAGATCGCTGATTAAATCCGGATTACTGGTTTCCAGCTTATGGCTGGTATTCAGGTAGTAACCCCCTTCCGTCACGGTAAAGGCGATCACTTTGGTCTGCGGGTTGGCCCCTTCGTCAATCAGCGGCTGTAGCCCGTCCTGCCACGGCAGCAGTTTTTGAATGGAGGTGATCTCTTCATATTCGCGCTCCCCTTCCGGACTGACGGTTTCCAGCACGTAGCGACCGTTCTGGGCGGCCAGCGCCTGAACCACCTGTTCGGCATCCTGGCGAATATTTCCCGCCGCAATATGCCAGCGCTTATCGCCGGAGGCGATCAGGCGATGCAGATACCACGCCTGATGCGCACGATGAAACGAACCCAGACCGATGTGAAGCCATGTGAATTGCTGATTCATATTCTGATCTCCTTGAGTGATGTGACTCACTGTAGATGATCATTTGCTCCAAATAAGAGCGACGGATCACAAAAGAGCAATTGCCCATTAAAATTATAAATGACCAGATAAGAGCAAAAGCTTGCCTGATTTCAAAACCGCGGCGAGAATGCGGCTATAGCCTCAATCATTATTGAGTACGCAGGTTTCCTGGCAGCAAAGACCGCGAACCCAGAGTTTGCACGTGGCCCCGGGGCCCGTCTGCGTATTGAATGATGCCGGGCATATTTTTGACCGCACGCTTAAGGCAGGGAATCATGGGTAAAGAAGATGATATCAGGCTGGATCAGAAGGTCCGCGCCGCATGGATGTACTACATTGCCGGTCTGAATCAAAGCGAGATCGCCAGCCAGCTGGGTACCTCCAGGCCGGTGGTGCAGCGAATGATCGCCGCCGCCAAAGAAGAAGGGATTGTCTCGATTGGCCTCCATCATCCGGTGGCCAACTGCCTCGACTACGCGCAGCTCCTGCAGGAAAAATATCAGTTGATCGACTGCAATATCGTCCCTGCGTGGAGCGAAGAAAGCACCCTGGACAGCGTCTCATTTGGCTGTTATCAGCTGATGGCCCGCTATATGCAGGATGATAAAGCAAAAATTATCGGCATCGGCTCCGGGCTGACGCTGAAAAAAACCATGCAGCGCATCGACTTTGCCAGCCTGAACACGCGCTGCGTGGCGCTGATTAGCGCCATGGATGCCGACGGGCAGTGCAACTACTACGACGATGTTCCCCTGCTGCTGGCGCGGAAAATTCAGGCCAAATATTATCAATGGCCCGCACCGCGCTATGCGCAAACCGTGGATGAGCATGAGATGTGGTGCACCAGCCGCCTGTTCCGCAACGTGTCAGGCGTGGCGCAGCAGGCGGACGTGATTTTCGTCGGCATCGGCCCGCTCGGCACTCACAGTCCGATCTTTAAGGACGGTTTTATCAACCAGGCGCAGCTGGATGAGCTAACGGCCCAGGGCGGAATTGGCGAGATCCTCGGTCGCTTTATTGATGCCGACGGCGGCGTGGTGGAGAGCAATATCAACCGGATGATCACCAGCTACGATATTCGCCAGAATCAGTGCCCACGTATTGCGGTTGCCTGCGGAGAATATAAACGCCCGGCCATTCTGGCGGCGTTGAAAGGCGGCTGGATAAACGGCCTGGTCACGGATGAACATACCGCCCGCTGGCTGCTGACGCGCTAGCGGCAGCCCTTGCTGCCGCCCCGCGTAACATTCAGACGTGTTCGCGGCTGCCGATGAGCAGCGGCGGGATTTCAACCAGCTGTTGGCTGGCATCGCCGGAATCAATAATGCCAAATACCGCCTCCAGCATGGCCGGGACATTCTGCTGCACCATATCGATGTCGTGGCCGAGAAGGTAGACAAACGGGTCCCAGTCGAAGCAGCCCATCGGCGGCTGCTCGGTGCCGGTTAATCCCAGCTGCGCCAGCCATCTGACCACCCCTTCCAGCGAGATCGTCGAGTTGACGAAGAGCCCCTGCAGATGTTCCTCCGGAGTATTGAACCGGGCCTGCATACAGGCCTCCACTTTACCCTTTGAATAGCCGGGAGCCAGCACGTTCTCATCGGGAACGCTCAGGCCTCGCGCCAGGTGCGCATCGCGAAAGCCACGCAGACGTTCAAAGGTATTGTGGTCACTGCTGCGCCCGCCGACGAAGGTCAACGGCGCCAGCCTGCCATGACGCCTGGCGCTGTTGTCGAGGATCTTGTCCGTCAGCGCTTTAGCCCCGGCGTAGTTGTCCGAGATGACTGACGGCGCCAGCGAACCCGGCAGGTCGAGATTAACGGTCGGCACGCCCGCCTGCTGACAGAGTTCGGCAATTTTATCCGGGTTCGTCGCCCCGGTCGCGACGACCCAATCCACCTGCCATGAGAGCATCGCCTTCACCGCTTCTATTTCCAGCTCCGGGCGGCGGCGGGTACAGGTGATAATCGGCAGCAGACCGCGCTCGCGCGCCATCTCTTCAAAGCTTTCCGCAACGGAGCCGAAGTAACGGTTATCGTATTTGGGAACAATCATGCCGATCACATGTGACTTTTTGCTGCGCAGCATGCTGGCCTGGCGGTTTATCGCATAGCCCTGCTCTTCAGCAATCTTCGTCACTTTTTCCGCAAGTTTTGCGCTGATACGGCGTTTTTTCCAGTTGCCATTGAGGATAGCGCTGACCGCGCTGGCCGAAACGCCGGATAATTCCGCCAGATCGTAGATAGTGATTTTTTTCATTTTCCCAACTTGCGTCACAAATTCATTTCGCTGTTAATTTCCCCACTTGCTCAATCGATGAAGCTGGAGCAACATTAGCTTCATCGATTGAGCAACCATTATGCTCCATGGCGAATGACGTTATTCATCGCTCAATTTTCAGCGTGCATTTATAAATAACGCTTTTATTCAACACCTTAACAATTTTTCATGCATAACATCAACGCTGGCCCATGCTTATCGAGGACCAGATCGATTTACCAAAACAGACTCAATGAAGGATTATAAAATGAACCACTCCGTATCCTCTATGAATACTTCTCTCAATGGTAAAGTCGCCGCCGTCACCGGTGCGGCATCCGGCATCGGCCTCGAATGCGCCAGAACCCTGCTCTCGGCGGGCGCCAAAGTGGTGCTGATCGACCGAGAAGGTGAAAAGTTAACTAAGATTGTGGCCGAACTCGGTGAAAACGCCTTCGCCCTGCAGGTGGATTTAATGCAGGCCGATCAGGTCGACAACATTCTTGCCGGCATTTTGAATCTCACCGGGCGGCTGGATATTTTCCACGCCAACGCCGGGGCTTACATCGGCGGGCCGGTCGCCGAAGGAGACCCGGACGTCTGGGATCGCGTCCTTCATCTCAACACCAATGCCGCCTTCCGCTGCGTACGTAGCGTGCTGCCGCATCTGATTGCGCAAAAATCCGGTGACATCATCTTTACCAGCTCCATCGCCGGCGTCGTACCGGTTATCTGGGAACCGATTTACACCGCCTCAAAATTCGCCGTGCAGGCGTTTGTCCACACCACCCGTCGCCAGGTTTCACAGTATGGCGTGCGCGTCGGCGCCGTCTTACCGGGCCCGGTGGTAACCGCTTTGCTCGACGACTGGCCGAAAGAAAAAATGGAAGAGGCGCTGGCTAACGGCAGCCTGATGCAGCCGATTGAAGTCGCGGAGTCCGTCCTGTTTATGGTGACGCGGTCGAAAAATGTGACCGTACGCGATCTCGTTATCCTGCCTAACAGCGTGGATCTCTGACTCTTCAACCCGGCAGGCTTAAGGACGGCTTTATGAATGACAATACCCAAACCATTATTGGCGTCGATGTCGGCTCCGGCAGCGTACGCGCCGGCATCTTCAACCTTAACGGCAAACTCCTCGCCCATGCGACGCGGGAAATCACCCTCTTTCGCAGTGCGGGAAGCGTAGTCGAGCAATCCAGCCGCGAGATTTGGCAGGCGGTATGCAGCTGTATTAAAACCGCCGTCGCGCATTCCGGCGTCTCGCCGGAGTCGGTTGCCGGTATTGGTTTCGACGCCACCTGCTCGCTGGTCGTGGTGGGTGAACACGGTGAACCCCTGGCGGTCGGCCCCTCCGACGATCCGGATCGCAATATCATCGTCTGGATGGACCACCGCGCCACCGGTCAGGCGGAAAAGATTAACGCCACCGGACATTCCGTGCTGCGGTATGTCGGCGGCACAATTTCTCCGGAGATGGAAACGCCAAAAATCCTCTGGCTCAAGGAGAACCGGCCACATATCTATCAGCAGGCGCGTCACTTTTTCGACCTTGCGGATTACCTGACCTGGCGCGCCACCGGCGACTTAGCCCGGTCGGTGTGCACCGTCACCTGTAAATGGACCTATCTGGCCCATGAACAGCGTTGGGATGCCAGCTATTTCCGCCAGATTGGTCTGGGAGATCTGGCCGATGACGATTTTGCGCGTATCGGCCAGCGCATTGTTGACCCGGGCACGCCGTGTGGTCAGGGGCTGGCTGCCGAGGCGGCGCAGGAGATGGGCCTTCCCGCCGGTACGCCGGTTGCGGTGGGTATGATTGACGCCCACGCTGGCGGTATCGGTACCGTAGGGGTCCTTGATGGTGCTATCAACAATATGGCCTATGTTTTTGGCACCTCCTCCTGCACCATGACCACCACGCAAAACGCCGTCTTCGTACCCGGCGTCTGGGGGCCATACTACTCTGCCATGGTACCGGGCCTGTGGCTGAGCGAAGGCGGGCAAAGCGCGGCAGGCGCCGCCATCGACCAGCTGTTAAGTTTCCATCCGGCTGCCGCACAGGCGCGCGAGCTGGCGCAGGAAGCAGGCGTCGCACTACCGGTCTATCTCGCCGACCGGGTGCTGGCCCAGGTGGCGACTCCTTCCGAGGCCGCCGGACTTGCCGCCGGGCTTCATGTGGTGCCGGAATTCTTAGGCAACCGCGCGCCGCTGGCGGACCCGGATGCCAGAGCGATCGTTGCCGGATTAGGTATGGAGCGGGATCTGGACAACCTGCTTGCGCTCTACGTCGCGGGATTATGCGGGATCGGCTACGGTCTGCGACAGATCGTTGACGCGCAGAATGCCTGCGGGATTACCAGCGAAAATATCGTTATCAGCGGCGGCGCGGGGCAGCACCCGTTAGTTCGCCAGCTGCTGGCCGATGCCTGCGGCATGACCATTGTGAGCACCGAATGCAGTGAACCGGTACTGCTCGGTTCGGCCATTCTTGGCGCCGTAGCCGGTCGGGTTTCCGCCTCGCTGCCGGAGGCCATGAAGCAATTTACCCAGGTGGATAAAACCTATCGCTGTACCACGCAGTATCAGCCGCTTCATCAGCGCCGCTACGAGGCTTATCTGGCGCTGCAACAGGCCGCCCGGCTGATTCGGGAATAGCCCCCCCGACGCCCGACCCCACTCTTTTAATAATAAAAACCCTCCGGTGACTGCACCGGAGTGGCTTCCTGTACCCTGAAAAACGAGGTCATTATGTCCGTGAATAGCAAACAGTGGTTCGGTCTGCCGCTGAATCTGATATGGGGATACATCGCCATCGCCGTGTTTATGACCGGCGACGGCTTTGAGCTGGCTTTCCTGTCGCACTACATCAAGGAGCTGGGTTTTTCCCCGGCCCAGGCCTCCTTCGCCTTTACCCTGTATGGCCTTGCCGCCGCCCTGTCGGCGTGGGTCTCCGGCGTGGTCGCCGAGATCATCACCCCGCAGAAAACGATGCTCATTGGCTTCGTGCTCTGGTGTGTGTTCCACGTGCTGTTCCTGGTCTTCGGCCTCGGCCACGCCAACTACCCGCTGATCCTGCTGTTCTACGGTATCCGCGGCCTGGCCTACCCGCTGTTCCTTTACTCCTTTATCGTCGCCATCGTGCATAACGTGAAAAGCGACAGCGCCAGTTCGGCGCTGGGCTGGTTCTGGGCGGTGTACTCGGTTGGTATTGGCGTGTTCGGCAGCTATATCCCGAGCTTTACCATCCCGCATATCGGCGAGCTGGGCACCCTGTGGCTGGCGCTGGTGTTCTGCGTGACCGGCGGGATTATCGCGCTGGTGTCGCTGCGCCATATTCAGACGCCGCGCCATATGCAGAACCTCACCACCCGGCAGAAGTTTGCCGAGCTGGGGCGCGCCGCCACGCTGCTCTACACCAACCGCAATATCCTGCTCTCCAGCATGGTGCGCATTATCAACACCCTGTCGCTGTTCGGTTTTGCGGTGATCATGCCACTGATGTTTGTCGATGAGCTGGGTTTCACCACCTCAGAGTGGCTCCAGGTGTGGGCGGCCTTCTTCTTCACCACCATTTTCTCCAACGTGTTCTGGGGGATCGTGGCAGAAAAAATGGGCTGGATGAAAGTCATTCGCTGGTTTGGCTGCCTCGGCATGGCGCTGTCGAGCCTGGCGTTTTACTCCATCCCGCAGCACTTCGGACATAACTTTGCCATGGCGCTGATACCGGCAATCGCGCTGGGGATTTTTGTGGCGGCGTTTGTTCCGATGGCGGCGGTATTCCCGGCGCTGGAGCCACAGCACAAGGGGGCGGCGATTTCGGTCTACAACCTGTCGGCGGGGCTGTCGAACTTCCTCGCGCCGGCGATTGCGGTAGTGCTGCTGCCGTACTTCAGCACGATTGGGGTGGTGGTGGCCTACACCGTGCTGTACGTGCTGGCCTTTTTCCTCTGCGCGTTTATTCGCGTTGAACAACCGGGTCTGTCTGGTTCGACCGCCGTCTCACTGAAGGCCAGCATCTCCTGAAACTAAAAAACCCCTCTGAACGCAGAGGGGTTTGCACCGTTTTTTGTTCCGACTCAGGCAATAGTCACTTTGCCATCAAGATACACATCCTGGACGGCGTTGATTAACTTCACGCCGTCGCCCATCGATTTCTTAAAGGCTTTACGACCGAGAATCAGCCCCATCCCGCCTGCACGCTTATTGATAACCGCCGTGCGTACCGCATCCGACAGGTCCGTTTCACCGCCCGCCGCGCCGCCGGAGTTAATTAACCCGGCGCGCCCCATATAGCAGTTAGCCAGCTGGTAACGCACCAGATCGATCGGGTTTTCCGAGGTCAGCTTGCTATAGACGCGATCGTCGGTATAACCGAAGTTCACCGCTTTATAGCCGCCGTTATTTTCCGCCATTTTCTGCTTCACGATATCGGCGCCAATGGTGGCTGCCAGGTGGTTAGCCTGCCCGGTTAAATCGGCCGAAACATGGTAATCGACGCCATCTTTCTTAAATGCCGGGTTGCGCAGATAGGCCCACAGCACGGTTACCAGGCCCAGTTCATGCGCGCGTTCGAACGCCGCGGAGATCTCTTCGATCTGCCGGCGCGACTCTTCAGAACCGAAATAGATCGTCGCCCCTACCGCTACGGCTCCCATATTGAATGCCTGCTCCACGCTGGCGTACAGCGTCTGGTCGAAGGTATTCGGGTAACTCAGGGTCTCGTTGTGATTCAGCTTGACCAGGAAGGGAATGCGGTGCGCATAGCGACGCGATACCGAGGCCAGCACGCCATAGGTGGACGCTACGCAGTTACAACCGGCTTCGATAGCCAGTTCGACGATATTTTTCGGATCAAAGTACAGCGGGTTGGCGGCAAAAGAGGCGCCCGCCGAGTGTTCTACGCCCTGGTCAACCGGCAGGATGGAGAGATATCCGGTTCCGGCCAGGCGCCCCGTGTTGTACAGGGTTTGCATATTACGCAGCACCGCCGGCGGACGATTGTTATCCACCATAACCCGATCAACATAATCCGCCCCCGGCAGATAAAGCTGGTCAGCTGGAATGGTCATACAACGGTGCTGTAAAAGGCTGTCGGCATCTTTGCCAAGCAACTGCGTAATATCAGTCATAGCTATGCTCCCGTAAGTGCCGGCGGCGGCCGGCATGTATTATCCTGACCCAATTATTTGGGCAGGTTAAGCCTGGTACCGACTTCACATATTTTCCAGCCGGGATCGCATTTTTAAGCTATGTCGGCTGGCACGATTCAGGGACAAAAAGTGTTACCTTGCTCAAACAATCCACCCAAAGGTATTTTAAAGGTATTATCAAATGGTATCTTAAAGGCGTACCCTACCTGTCATGAAGGATCCAAAGATGAAAACTACAGCAAAGCTGTCGTTCATGATGTTCGTTGAGTGGTTTATCTGGGGCGCCTGGTTTGTCCCTCTGTGGCTGTGGCTGAGTAAGAGCGGCTTCAGCGCCGGTGAAATCGGCTGGTCCTACGCCTGTACCGCCATCGCGGCAATTCTGTCGCCAATCCTGGTGGGCTCGCTGACTGACCGCTTTTTCTCCGCGCAAAAAGTACTGGCGGTGCTGATGTTCGCCGGGGCGATATTGATGTACTTCGCCGCACAGCAGACGACCTTCAGCGGATTTTTCCCACTTCTGCTTGCCTACTCGTTGACCTATATGCCGACTATCGCCCTGACCAACGGCATCGCATTTTCTAACGTGGCGGACGTTGAGCGCGACTTCCCGCGGATTAGGGTGATGGGAACGATCGGCTGGATCGGCTCCGGGCTGGTGTGCGGTTTTTTACCGCAGATGCTCGGGCTGAGCGATATTTCACCCACCAACGTGCCGCTGTTGATCGCTGCCGGCAGCTCTGCCTTGCTCGGCGTGTTTGCGCTGTTTCTGCCGGATACACCACCGAAAAGCAGTGGCAAACTGGACCTGAAAGTGATGCTGGGCCTGGATGCGTTGATCCTGCTGCGGGACAAGAACTTCCTCGTCTTTTTCTTCTGCTCTTTCCTGTTCGCCATGCCCCTGGCCTTCTATTACATTTTCGCTAACGGCTATCTCACCGAAGCCGGCATGAAAAACGCCACCGGATGGATGACCCTCGGCCAGTTCTCTGAAATCTTCTTTATGCTGGCACTGCCGTTCTTTACTAAACGGTTTGGTATTAAAAAGGTTCTGCTTCTTGGTCTGATTACCGCCGCGATTCGCTATGGCTTTTTCGTCTTCGGCGGCGCGGAGAACTATTTCACCTATACGCTGATGTTCCTCGGTATTCTGCTGCACGGCGTCAGCTACGATTTTTACTACGTCACCGCCTATATCTACGTCGACAAGAAGGCGCCGGTGTCGATGCGCAATGCGGCACAAGGCTTAATCACGCTGTGCTGCCAGGGCTTTGGTAGCCTGCTCGGCTACCGCCTCGGCGGCGTGATGATGGAAAAAATGTTCGCCTTATCGCCTCCCGTCAACGGCCTCACCTTCAACTGGGCGGGCATGTGGACGTTCGGCGCAGTCATGATTGCCGTTATCGCCGTGTTGTTCATGGTGTTTTTCCGTGAATCGGACAAAGAGATTACGACCATCGACGTAGACACGCAAAATGCTGAGCTTAAACAAGGGGAAGTGAAATGAAAGCAGAACGTATTCTCGGTGCTCTTTACGGGCAGGCGTTAGGGGATGCGATGGGCATGCCATCGGAGCTATGGCCACGATCGCGGGTGAAAGCCCATTTTGGCTGGATCGACCGCTTCCTGCCTGGCCCGGCGGAGAATAATGCCGCCTGCTACTTTGCCGAGGCGGAATTTACCGATGACACATCGATGGCCCTGTGCCTTGCCGACGCCATCATGGAATGCGACGGGCAGATCGTGCCGGATGTGATTGGCCGACATATTCTGCGCTGGGCCGAAGGCTTCGATGCGTTCAATAAAAATGTCCTGGGGCCGACATCGAAAATTGCCCTCAACGCGATTCGCAGCGGTAAGCCGGTCAGCGAACTGGATAATAACGGCGTCACCAACGGCGCGGCAATGCGCGCCTCTCCGCTGGGTTGCCTGCTGCCGGGCGGGAATCTTGACGCGTTTATCGGCGAGGTGGCGGCAGCCTCCAGCCCGACGCACAAATCTGATTTAGCGATTGCGGGCGCTACGGTTATCGCCTGGGCTATCTCGCGAGCCGTGGACGGCGCCGACTGGTCAGCGATTGTTGACGCCCTGCCGGGCGTGGCACGTCACGCACAGGAAATGCGGACCACCACGTTTAGCGCTTCACTGGCGCTGCGTATTGAGCTGGCATTACGGACCGTGCGAGAAGCTGATGGTCTGGAGTCCGCCAGCGAGCGGCTCTATCAGCTCATCGGCGCCGGGACCAGCACCATTGAATCCGTGCCGTGCGCAATAGCGATGGTTGAACTGGCCGGTACTGACCCTAACCGCTGCGCTATTCTCTGTGCCAATCTTGGCGGCGATACCGATACTATCGGGGCCATGGCGACGGCGATTTGCGGCGCTTTACACGGTGTGTCAGCCATCGATGGCGCGTTGAAGGCGCGCCTGGACGACGTCAACAAACTGGACTTCACGCGCTATGCCGATGCCCTGATGCATTATCGCCAGCAGCGGGAGGCCGAATGAATGCCCAACAGTTAACGGACAAACTGGCCACGCTGAGAGCACAACGCCCGGTCACCGTCCTTGGCGCGGCGGTGATTGATGTGATTGCCGACGCGTATGCCCTGCCCTGGCGCGGGTGTGATATCGAGCTGCAACAGCAGAGCGTGAACGTTGGTGGCTGCGCGCTGAACATCGCCGTGGCGTTAAAAAGGCTGGGGATCGAATCCCAAAACGCGCTGCCGATTGGCCAGGGGGTGTGGGCGGAAATTATCCGCCACCGGCTGGCCAAGGAGGGGTTAGCGAGCGTCATCACCCAGGCCGACGGGGACAATGGCTGGTGCCTGGCGCTGGTTGAGCCAGACGGCGAACGGACCTTTATGTCCTTCAGCGGCGTGGAAAACCAATGGTGCGACGCGTGGCTCAAACCGCTGTACTCACCGCCCGGCAGTCTGGTCTACCTTTCCGGTTATCAGCTGGCATCCGCCAGCGGTGAACGACTGGTGGCCTGGCTGGAGCGGCAGTCCGGGGTCAGCGCGTTTATCGACTTTGGCCCGCGGATTGCCGATATTCCCGAAGCGCTGATGACGCGCCTGATGGCCCTTAAGCCGCTGGTCTCCGTCAACCGGCAGGAAGCCGCGATCGCGGCCGATGCCAATGGGTTTTCTCCCCAGGTCAGCGAATTTGGCGCCGCCTGGCTGAATAAATATGCCGCACCGCTGATTGTGCGTCTGGATAAAGAAGGCGCCTGGTATTTCAGCCCGCAGGAAAGCGGCCTCGCCGCCCCTTTCCCGACCACGGTGGTTGATACGATTGGCGCGGGTGACAGCCACGCCGGCGGGACGCTTGCCGGGCTGGCCGCTGGCTGGAGCCTGGGAGAGGCGGTTACGCTGGGGAACGCCGTTGCCGCCTGGGTCGTGGGCCATCGGGGCGGCGATTGCGCCCCGGACCGCGAAGCGCTACTCCTCGCACACAAAAACGTATAGGTCGCTACGGCAGTAGCTGATGCTGTATTCGATGGGGTGCTGGTGCTGATCGAGGGCCACCTGTTTGATCACCAGCACCGGGATAGCACTGTCCATCTTAATATGCGCCTGGAATTCGGCGTCCGGCATCCGGGCGCTGACGCGTGAGCGGGTTCGCTGCGGCAGGATCTGCTGGCTGCGGAAGTAGTCGTACAGCGAGACGCTGATCGCATCCACATCATGAATCAGATGTGCAGGCACCCAGGACTCTTCAAGCGACACGGCGTCCTCATCAACATACCGAATGCGCTTGAGCATAAACACTTCGCTGCCCGCCGCGATTGCCAGCTGCTGGGCAACTTCTTCCGGACATTTGACAATACGCTTGTTCACCCACAGCGTATCCGGCTTCTTACCGCGCAAAACCACCTGCTGGGTAAAGCCGCGAGCTTCTTTCAGGGAATACTCGAAGATGTTGTTGATTTGCGTCCCGTAACCGCGCGAACGGGTCACCACGCCTTCATCTTCCAGCAGCTGGAGCGCTTTGCGTACGGTAATACGCGACACGCCGGTGAGCTGGCTGAGATCGCGTTCACCGGGAAGAATATTGCCATTTTCCAGCCAGCCGCTGCGCACGGCATCCTTGATCGTGTCGGCAAACTTCAGATAGAGCGGCGCGTTATCCGCTGCCGCAATCCGTTCAACAAGCTGGGTAATTAACCGGGTATGCGCCTGTTCCATTTATCTTTTCCTGGCAGAATTCTCACGCCAGTATATCAGGCTTACCACCACGCGTGGAAATGGTGAACCGGTCCAATACCGTGGCCCACCTCCAGCGAATCCGCCTGCGCCAGCGCCGCAGAGAGCCAGCCTTTCGCCTCGGCCACCGTCTGTCCCCAGTCGCTATAGCGCGGGCGCAGGGCCGCCAGCGCCGCAGAGAGCGTACATCCGGTACCGTGGGTATTTTTAGTCTGGACGCGCGGTGCGGTAAACCGCTGTTCGCCTTCGCGGGTAAACAACCAGTCCGGGCTTTCCGCGTTATCGAGATGACCGCCTTTCATCAGCACCGCGCCACAGCCCATCGCCAGCAGCGCCCGCCCCTGTTCGAGCATCTCTTTTTCACTTTGCGCATGCGGTGCATCCAGCAGCGCCGCCGCTTCCGGCAGATTCGGTGTGATCAGCGAAACCCGCGGCAGGAGCCGGGTGCGTAAGGTCTCCACCGCTGAAGCCGAGAGCAGCGGATCGCCACTTTTCGCCAGCATGACCGTATCCAGGACGACGTTCTCTATCTGATAGCGCGCTAAACGTTCCGCCACGGCTTCGACGATATCCGTTTCTGCCAGCATGCCAATTTTCGTCGTATCGATACGGACGTCGCTGAATACTGAATCCAGCTGCGCGGCAACAAAATCAGGATCGATACGATAGACCGACTGCACGCCACGAGTATTTTGCGCCACCAGCGCAGTGATCACCGAGCAGCCATAGGCTCCCAGCGCAGAGAAGGTTTTCAGGTCGGCCTGGATCCCCGCACCGCCGCTGGGGTCGGTGCCGGCAATGGTCAGCGCATTAATTCGTTTCATCATTTGTTCTCCCCGTACAGCGCGTCAAGAAACGCCGGAGTAAAACTGCCCGGACCTCTGCCGAGCGCTGCCGCGCCTCCCGCCTGTTTCATCAGGCCGCAGGCCGCCGCAACGTTTTCAAGGCGGTCGCCGGGCATCGCGGTACTGGCCGCCACCACGGCAGAGAGCGCACAGCCGGTACCCACCACCCGCGTCATCAGGACATCCCCGCCGCTGACCGTACGCGTGCGCTGCCCGTCGGTGATGTAATCCACTTCGCCGGTTACCGCGACGATGGTATTGATCTGTCGCGCCAGCGCCTGAGCGGCAGGCAGCGCCGCGGCGGCGGTATCGGTGGTGTCCACGCCGCGCCCACCGGCGCTCATTCCCGCCAGCGCCATAATCTCGGAAGCGTTGCCGCGAATGGCGGCCGGGTGCAGGCTCAGCAGCTCATGGCAAAATTCGCTACGCAACGTTAACGCTCCGACGGCCACCGGATCCAGCGCCCACGGCTTACCCGCGCTTTGCGCACTGAGCGCCGCGGCACGCATAGCCTCTGCGCGCTCGATGGTCAGGGTTCCGACGTTAATCAGCAATGCATCGGCAATGGCCGCAAACTGGCTCGCTTCCTGCGGGTCAATCACCATCGCCGGAGAGGCGCCGATCGCCAGCAGTACGTTAGCAGTAAAGGTCTGTACCACATCATTGGTCATACAGTGAACAAGGGGAGAATGACGGCGAAAGAGATGTTGCAGATGCGCTATGTGCGCGGGATTGAGAGGCTCAGCTTGCATCGTTTGCTCCAGCCAGGCGGTGAAGAAGCAACGACCCAATGGGTCTCTGACTTCCCTACGCTGGCATTATCCAGATCAGGTGGTACGGGTTTTTCTCAGCCTTCACGCAGAAGGGCACCCCGAGTCATCGAGAAGATATCTATCTTCTCGGCAGGCAGGTTACGGTAAGCCGACGCCTGACGCAAGCACCTGATGTCGGGCGCGCTTTCGAAAATACGCTGCCACATCGTCACCGATCCAGCAGAAAACGCCACCCCGGCAGCCACCCTAATATTCTTCCGGCAGTGGCCGGTCGATGGAGACCAGTTTGCCTCTTACCATCGTGATGTAGCCCCCGGCTTTCAGATCGGCCAGCACCCGGAAAACGTGCGTGCGCGACAGGTTCGTTCGCTTAATGATAAACAGCGCCAGTCCTTCATTTTCACCTTTGTGCGCTTGCTGACGGTAGAGATAGCGAAACAACATCGGCCGGATAGTCTGATAGCTGGTGAGCTGCCGCCGTTCATGGTGCAGATCGATGGTGAAGATGGTCATATACGCCATGATGGTCGCCAGCTCCTGAACGCGCTGCGGGCTGTTTTGTATAAAAATACGGTCGAACGCCTCATACGTTATTTTGATAAGCTCCACCGCGGTTACCGCGCTATATTCAAATTTCGCTAATGGACAATATCTTTCCAGCAAACCGACCGGCATATGTTCAATTGTATTCCCTACAATCAGCCCGTTATCGGGCATAACCATCGATAAAGAACCGTCGATACAAAAATAAATATATCCGGCCTTTAATTCTAATTTTTTATTTATCGACACGGATAGCGTTTCACCTTCCTCGGTAATTCCCGCCAGATAGGTGTCTATTTTTAGCGTTTGATAATAGCTATGTATTTCCTGAAAATTCACGCACTTCCCCTTCTCACGCCTTTTGCTGTCGGCTTTAGTATAGCAGCGAACATCATGCTCATTCCCGGCGGTTTCATTTTGATTGATGGCCAGTCCCATATGGGACTATCGCACTCATAAGATTCCCTTACAATGGTCAGCAATTACTCCAGATTTGCTTTCGTCGTTTCAACATTATTCTTTGAGCCCGACGAAAATTATCCAAGAGGCCCTTCAATGAAATTAAATCAGATCGCAAAACATCTGGCGCTGGCCGGTGTTTTAACTTCGCTGTCCGTTTCAGCTTTCGCGCAGATTATGCCGAAAGAGGCAACCGAAGCCACCCAGCAGGCAAATAACGCACTGTATAACAAGCTGCCGTTTGCCGATAAAACCGACTTTGAAAATGCGCATAAAGGCTTTGTCGCCGCTCTGCCCCAGGAAGTCATTAAAGGCGAACAGGGTAACGTTATCTGGAACCCGGCGAAGTACGACTTCATCAAAGAAGGCGAAAAAGCTCCGGCAACCGTTAACCCGAGCCTGTGGCGTCAGTCGCAGCTGATTAACATCAGCGGCCTGTATAAAGTGACCGACGGCGTTTACCAGATTCGTAACCTTGACCTTTCCAACATGACTATCGTGGAAGGCGAGAAAGGGATCACGATTATTGACCCGCTGCTGTCCGCAGAACCGGCCAAAGAAGGCCTGGAACTGTATTTCAAAAACCGTGGCAAAAAACCGGTCGTCGCGGTCCTGTTTACCCATAGCCACGTTGACCACTACGGCGGTATCCGCGGCGTGGTTGATGAAGCGGATGTGAAGTCAGGCAAAGTGAAAATCTACGCTCCGGCCGGATTTATGGAAGAAGCGGTTTCCGAAAATATTATGGCCGGTAACGCCATGAGCCGTCGCGCCAGCTACATGTACGGCAACCTGCTCAAACCTGATGCCAAAGGCCAGGTCGGTGCCGGGCTGGGCACCACCACCTCCGCCGGTACCGTGACGCTGCTACAGCCGACCAACTACATTACGCATACCGGCCAGGAAGAAGTGATCGATGGCCTGACCTACGACTTCATGATGGCGCCGGGCTCCGAGGCTCCGTCCGAAATGCTGTGGTACGTCAAAGAGAAGAAAATGATTGAGGCAGCGGAAGACGTGACCCACACGCTGCACAATACCTACTCGCTGCGCGGCGCAAAAATCCGCGATCCGCTGGCCTGGTCGAAATACATCAACGCCGCTATCGACCGCTGGGGCAGCGATGCTGAAGTTATTATTGCCCAGCACCACTGGCCAACCTGGGGTAACGACAACATTGTGAAGCTGATGAAAGGTCAGCGTGATATGTACCGTTACATCAATGACCAGACGCTGCGTATGGCCAACGAAGGTCTGACCCGCGATGAAATCGCGGCTAACTTTACGCTGCCGCCATCGCTGGAGAAACAGTGGGCAAGCCGCGGCTACTATGGCTCGGTGAGTCATGATGTGAAAGCCACCTACGTGTTCTATCTCGGCTGGTTCGATGGCAACCCGGCAACCCTCGACGAGCTGGCACCGGAGCAGGCGGCGAAGAAGTTTGTCGAATATATGGGTGGCGCGAGCAACGTGCTGAAAAAAGCCAAAGAAGATTACAGCCAGGGTAACTACCGCTGGGTCGCGCAGGTCACCAGCAAAGTGGTCTTTGCTGACCCGAAAAACCAGGAAGCACGTAACCTGGAGGCTGATGCGCTGGAGCAGATGGGCTACCAGGCCGAATCCGGTCCGTGGCGTAACTTCTACCTGACCGGCGCGCAGGAACTGCGTAACGGCGTGCAGAAGCTGCCTACGCCAAACACCGCCAGCCCGGATACGGTGCGGGCGATGACGCCGGAGATGTTCTTCGATTATCTGGGCGTGCATATTGACGGCGTGAAGGCCGGCAATGCAAAAGCGGTCTTCAATATCGATCTCGGGAAAGACGGCGGGAAGTATAAGCTGGAGCTGGAAAACGGCGTGCTCAACCACACCGCCAACGTGGTAGCGAAAGACGCCGATGCCAACATCACGCTGAACCGCGACACGTTAAACAAAATCATCCTGAAGCAGGAAACCCTGAAGCAGGCTGAAGAGAAAGGCGACGTGAAAATTACCGGTAATGGCGCGAAGCTGGACGAAATGCTGAGCTACATGGACAAGTTTGAGTTCTGGTTCAACATCGTCACACCGTAATCTCCCCGGCAATCCTGCCCTGCCCCGCAGCCTTCGGCTGTGGGGTATTTTTTTACCTTTTTCCACCGTGCCTCCCCGGTGACGCTTCGCCAGACGGCGGACCGCGCGATGCACATCGCGCCATTTGCATTCCCACCGCGGCGGGCACAAAATGAACATCAGGGAGCTACCTTCCCGGTGACACCACTCGTCGAGGTACGGCTATGCCCGTTTATCACCATGCCCTGGTACTGATTAACAGCAGCCAGGACGGTATTCCACTGCTACAGCATGCGGCCAGAATGGCGGAAGAGAGCGCTATGCGCATCACGCTTGCGCATATCAGCACCGACTATCGGGCGCTGAATTACGTCTCCGATAGCCTGCTCGATGATGACGTCTCTCAAGAGGTGATTCAGGCGAAAGTGCTGCTTAATGAGCTGGCGGCCAGCGTCTCACTGCCCGTACAAACTCTGTCGCTGGTCACCACCCGCCGCTTCGAAGATGTCGAAGCCTGCGTCAACCAGCGGGGTATTGATCTGATTATCGCCGGGCATCATAACCGTCTACTGGGGGTCATAGCGTCCCATTCGCTGGAGTATATTAATCATCTGACGATCGACGTGCTGATCAAGCATCTGCCCTGAGCCGCGCGGCCGATTCGCGTAGTGAATTGAGCAGCAGAGAAAAGCACTGCTCAATCAGCGGCGGCAGCGGCTGTGGTCCGCGCATTAACGCAACGGTACGCGCCAGCGCTGGCTGCTGGAGGTGCGCGATCTTCAACGCCGGGTCCTGCAGATGGGTGGTATACAGCTCAGGCAGGATGGCAATCGCCAGCCGCGAGCGCACCAGACCATACAGCGTTTCAATATAATCCACCTGATAACGCGTATTCAGCGTCAGGCGATGGCTTTCCGCCAGCGCTCCAACGAGGCGCTGAATATTTCCTTTCGAGAATACCGCAATATCGCGCCCGGCCAGGAGCTTCCACGGCAGGTGCGGCTGGTCAGCCAGCGGATCATCGCCGTGCAGTACCGCCACAAACGGGTCTTCACGCAGCGGATAGACCTGTAGCGTAGCCGGTAACGAGCTGTCGATGGCGCCGATGCCGAAATCAATCTTCCCGCTTTCCAGCTCACGCACCAGCGCATCGTTGGTCTGGTCGTGGAATTCCACCCGCAGTCGGGGAAAGGTCTGCGCCAGGACCTGGGGCAGGAGCGGAAAAAGCAGCGAACTCACCGAGGGCACCAGGCCGATACGTACGGTACCATCGCCGCCGGCCGCCACGATCTGTTCCATATCGTGAAACGCCAGCTGAGCCACGCTCAATACGCGCCGGGCGTGCGGCAGAATAGCGGCCCCCAGCTCGGTCAGCGTGACCGAGGAGGCCGTCCGGTTCACCAGTTTGCCACCCAGCACCGTTTCGATTTGCCGCAGCGCGCTGCTCAGCGCCGGTTGGCTGATGGCCAGACGGTTGGCGGTATCGGTAAAATGACGCAGCTCCGCCAGGGTCACAAAATACTGTAGCTGCTTGAGAGAAAGCGCGGGCAGGCGCTGCCACGGTTCGGTCATCTTATTCTTCGCTAAGGGTAATCGGGCAGAATAACCCGAGCTTATCGGGCGATAAATTTATTCATCTGGGCAAACGTTTGCTGTGCACCTAGAGTATCGCCATTATCCTTGTGCCGGAGTTGTTATGTCCAGCAGTGCTGAAAACCGCCGCCGCGCCGTCCTGGCCGCCCGGGGCGAAACGCCTTTTGACCTGTTACTGACCGGGGCGCAGATTGTCGACATGGTCACCGGTGAAATCCGCGCAGCCGATGTCGGTATCGTTGGCGAGATGATCGCCAGCGTGCACCCGCGCGGTAGCCGCACCGATGCTCACCAGCACCATGCGCTGGAAGGCGCGTACCTGTCGCCGGGGCTGATGGATACCCACGTCCATCTTGAAAGTTCCCACCTGCCCCCCGAACGCTATGCGGAAATTGTCCTCGCGCAGGGAACCACCGCGGTTTTCTGGGACCCGCATGAGCTGGCCAACGTCCTCGGCGTCGAGGGCGTGCGCTATGCAGTTGCCGCCAGTCGTCACCTGCCGCTGCGGGTGATGGTCGCCGCTCCATCCAGCGTACCATCGACCCCGGGGCTGGAAATGTCCGGCGCCGACTTTGCCGGGGCGGAGATGACTACCATGCTGGCATGGCCGGAGGTTTGCGGCGTTGCGGAAGTGATGGACATGCATGGTGTGCTCAACGGCAGCGAGCGGATGCAGGAGATTGTTCAGGCTGGTCTCGACAGCGGTAAGCTGATTGAGGGACACGCCAGAGGGCTGAGCGGCGCTGACCTGCAGGCTTACCTCGCGGCGGGCGTCACCTCCGATCATGAGCTCACTTCGGCAGAAGATGCGCTGGAAAAGCTGCGTGCCGGTTTGACTCTGGAAATTCGCGGTTCGCATCCGTATCTGCTGCCAGATATCGTCAAGGCCCTGAAAACCCTGCCGCACCTCTCCTCGCAGATCACCGTCTGCACCGACGATGTGCCGCCGGACATGCTGCTGGAAAAAGGGGGCATTATTGCCCTGCTCAACCTGCTGATTGAGCACGGTCTGGCCGCCACCGATGTTCTGCGCTTCGCCACCCTGAACGCCGCCATTCGCCTGCAGCGTAACGACCTGGGACTGATTGCGGCAGGCCGCCGCGCCGACCTGGTGGTGTTTGACTCACTGGATAAGCTTCAGGCCCGCGAGGTGTACGTGGCCGGAGAACTGATAGCCCGTGACGGCGCGCTTCTCCAGCCGATTGCCGCCGCCGAGGGGGTGACACCGCCGCGCAATACGCTACCGCTGGCGCCGCTGAGCACGGACGATTTTGTGCTGCGGGTGCCCGGGATTGTTCACGGCGTTGCCCGCCTGCGGCACATTCGCGGCGCGCGCTTTACGCAATGGGGAGAGATTGAAGTCCAGGTACGCCACGGCGAAGTTCAGCTGCCTGACGGGTTTAGCCTGATTTGGGTTAAGCATCGCCACGGCCGCCATCAGGCGACGCCGCAAATCGCCCTGCTTGAAGGCTGGGGGGAGCTGCGCGGAGCCATCGCCACCAGCTACTCGCACGATTCACATAACCTCGTGGTGCTGGGACGTCGCGCCGAGGATATGGCGCTGGCTGCCAACCAGCTGATTGCCTCCGGGGGCGGTATGGCGCTCTCCCGGCAGGGTACGATTCTTGCCCATGTGGCGATGCCGATTGCCGGCATGCTCTCCGAGCTTCCGGCGGCGGAGCTCGCGCGACAGTTCCGCGAATTACGCGACCTCAGTGCGGAAATTGCCGACTGGGAGCCGCCCTACCGGGTATTTAAGGCCATCGAGGGAACCTGTCTCGCCTGTAATGCCGGACCGCATTTGACCGATTTGGGTTTGACTGACGGCACCACCCGCCAGATTGTCGAGCCGCTGATAGACTGCCGGGAAACCCCGGCCCCTGACCCTCACAACAATAATCACCGGGGAGCCTGAGCATGGCCGACAACACACTTCATAGCGCAACGCAGGGAAGCTGGCTGGAGCGGCGCTTTTCCCTGCGATCCCGCGGCAGTACGCTGCGTACCGAGTGCCTCGCGGGCGTGACCGGCTTTCTCGCGGCCGCCTATCTGCTGGTCGTCATTCCCGGCCTGCTGGCCGTGGGCGGCATCGATAAAGGCGCTGCCACCACGGGGACGATTCTGGTCTTCGTCGCCGGGACGTTGCTAATGGCGTTTTATGCCAACCTGCCGTTTATCGTCGGGCCGGGCATCGGTGGCTCGGTGCTGGTGGGCGTCACGCTGGCCGGGAGCGAAGGGATCGGCTGGCAAATTGGCCTCGGTATCGCCTGCTGGTCGGGTATTCTGTTCTTTCTGCTAACCAAATTCGGCCTGCGCGAAGTGGTCACCCGCTCGGTACCTCAGTCAATTAAGCTGGGGCTGACGGCCTCTATCGGTTTGTTCGTGGCGGTACTTGGCTTTCGCAATGCGGGCCTGGTGCTGGCGAATGCCAAAACCAACGCGTTGATGCTGGGTGATTTCCTGTCCCCTGGTGCGCTGGTGGCGCTCTGCGGACTGTTTCTGGCCATTGCGCTACAGGCACGGCGCGTGCCGGGCGCTATTTTATGGGCCATCCTGTTTGCCACTCTGGTGGGAATTCCGGCCGGTGTCACCCATCTGCCGGGCAGCTTTATCGCGATGCCGCATTCGTTAGCACCGGTCCTCGGCCAGGTCGATATGCTGGGTGCGCTGAATATTGCTTTTCTGCCGTACCTGTTTGTCTTTTTTGCCTCGGAGTTTTTCTCCACCATGGGGACCACGCTGGCGGTAGGCGGCGAAGCGGGACTGCTGGATGAAGAAGGCAATATGCCGCAGATCAACAGGCCGTTTATGGTCGACTCGATTGCCGCGGCCATCGGCCCGTGGCTGGGGATCCCGGCGGCTACCGCGCTGATTGAGTCTTCCGCCGCCGCCGAAGCGGGCGGTAAGACCGGACTCACGGCGCTGGCCGCCGCGGTCATGTTCCTGCTGATGCTGCTGTTTACCCCGGTTGCCCTGATGATCCCGAAAGAGGCCACCGCCCCGGCGCTGATCCTGATTGGCCTGAACATGTTCAGCGGCCTGCGTAAAGTCGACCTGTCCAGTTTCACCGACGGGCTACCGGTATTAATGATGGTGATGATCACCTTGATTGCGAACAGCTTCGGCACCGGTATCGCCGGCGGGCTGCTGTTTTATATCATGATTAAAGCGGTTGCCGGAAAGTGGCGAGAAATCCCGCTCGGGCTGTGGATCCTCGCCGTACCACTGGTCTACTACTTTGCCACGCTGGTCAGGCACTAATCGCCCGCAGGCCCGCGTAGCGCGCCGGCCTGCACCGTTTCACAGTGCGCTTTGACTTCTTCATAAAGCAGCCGCACCGCCGCAGAGAGCTGCTTGCGGTGCGGGCAAATCATATTGAGCGGTACTCTGTCGCCCTGATAGTGCGGCAGCAGAATCTGCAAGCGGCCTGCGCGAATATCATCGCTGACATCCAGCGCTGACTTATAGGCAAAGCCCTCTCCCGCAATCGCCAGACGGCGAATCACCTCGGCGTCGTCGCTGACAATGGCGCCGGAAACCTGAATATGCTCAACCACACCGTCAAGACTTAGCGGCCAGCGGTCGAACTGCCTGCCGCGCAGCACGTACAGTAGCGCATTGTGCTGGGCCAGCGCTTGCGGCGTCGGCGGCTCGCCGTGCTCGGCAACCCACGCCGGTGAAGCCACCAGCACCCGCCTGTTTTCCGGGGCGACGGGTAGCGAAATAAATGAGGCATCGTCGTTTTCGCCGTAGCGAAAGGCGACGTCGACCGGGTCTTTAAATACATCGGTGCGATGATCGGAAAAGAGGATCCGCAGCTTCAGCGCCGGGTGCCGCTGGCGAAACGCACGAAAGACGGTCAACAGCAGATTACGCCCCAGGTCGGAGGGCACCGCAATTTGCAAAGTCCCGCGGACTTCGTCGTCCGGCACCTGGATTTTTTGCAGCCCGGCATGCAGCGTATCGAGCATCTGTCTGGCATAGGGCAGCCAGGTTTCCCCTTCAGGCGTCAAGCGCAAGCTGCGGGTGGAACGCGCAAAAAGACGAATATTGAGCGTGGTCTCCAGACGCTTTATCGCCGCACTCACCTGCGCCGGCTGCTGCCCAACCTCGCGCGCCGCATCGCTGAAGCTGCCCAGCGCCGCCGCGCGGACAAATAGCGTCAGATCTTCCAGTCTGAACATAGTGACTCCCGACTCCTGCTACCAGGATTGTTCTCAAAACAGGCCCTCTGCGCCAAAAGCAGGCAACCCGCCCATCGTTTTCTTACATTTTTAACGCAACCAACGCTTGCCTTCCCGGCCATGCTTCGGGAATGATACGAGGCTGCAATTTTGTGTCCAGGGTAATCCAGGATAATAATGAGGAAATTATGCGTAAAACAAAAATGATGCTTCTGGGCGTACTGTTGGCCAGCACCAGTACCGTATGGGCGGCGTCCACCAGCGGCGTGCAAAAATATGAACTTGATGGTTTCACCGCAGACTTCACGCAGTTCCGCGTAGGTGACACCGTACCACCGCTTTATTTAACGCCAGAATACACCATTAAGCAGTGGCAGCAGCGTAACCTGCCCGCGCCGGACGCCGGCACCCACTACACCTATATGGGCGGCAGCTACGTGCTGATCACCGATACCGAAGGTAAAATTGTCAAAATTTACGACGGCGAAATCTTCTATCAGCACTAATGGCTGACGGGCTGTCGCCAGATAGCGCCAACGAAAACGCCCTGTCCTTTTGCTGTCCGGTCCGGCACAGAAAAGTCCAGGGCGTTGTGTTATCCGCCGGCGTTACACCGCGCGAAAGGCAATCTCACCGGGAATCACTTCCCCCTGCCAGTAGAGCTGCGCCGCTACGCGCCCCGCCAGCTGGCGGTAGATATCGGTGAACTCACTTTCCGGACGAGCAACGACGGTCGGCGTGCCGTTATCCAGATCTTCACGCAGATGAATATGCAGCGGCAGCTGCGCCAGCAGCTGGGTATGGTATTTCTCCGCCAGCTTCTCAGCGCCGCCGGTGCCAAAGATAGGTTCATGGTGGCCACACTGGCTGCAAATGTGCATGCTCATGTTTTCCACAATGCCTAATACCGGAACTTCCACCTTCTCAAACATCACGATGCCTTTTTTCGCATCGATCAGCGCGATATCCTGCGGCGTCGTCACCACCACTGCGCCGGTGACCGGGATGTTCTGCGCCAGCGTCAGCTGAATGTCGCCGGTGCCTGGCGGCATATCCAGCACCAGATAATCCAGATCCGGCCACAGCGTCTCCTGCAGCATTTGCAGCAGCGCCTTGCTGGCCATCGGACCGCGCCACACCATGGCGTTATCGTCGGTCACCAGATAGCCAATAGAGTTAGTGGCGAGGCCAAATTTCATAATCGGCGCCATATGGGTGCCGTCTGGCGAGGTTGGCCGCTGATCTTCTGCACCGAGCATCGTGGGAACAGACGGACCATAAATATCGGCATCCAGGATCCCGACTTTCGCCCCTTCTGCGGCCAGCGCCAGCGCCAGGTTAACCGCCGTGGAGGATTTCCCGACCCCGCCCTTGCCGGAGCTCACGGCAATAATATTTTTGACCCCGTTGACACCCGGCTGATTTTTGACCCGTTTCAGCGTGGCAATGCTGTGCGACAGCTTCCAGTCAATTGCCTTCGCACCGGTAATACGCAGCAGATCGGCGCTGCATTGCTCTTTTAAATCTTCAAAAGCGCTGTGCCAGACGAATGGCATCTGGATCTCGATATGCACGGTATCGTCAAGCCAGGCAACGTGGTGCAGTGCCTTCAGCGCGGTGAGATTATGCTTCAAAGTGGGGTGCTGGAAATTAGCCAACGTTCCGGCGACCATCGCACGTAGACGTTCGGGGGATTTGGCCTGGGATTGCGAATTCATCCCGACTCCTTTGTTGTTATGAGATGCTTTCAGTAATAACAGAGTTTATCACAGCTGAGGATTATCCATATATGGTCAGCCATTTATGGCGCACCCATTACCCTTTTGGTAATATCAAAAGCCCTTTTTCAACAGAAGATGTAATGCCCACTATGACTCAAGTCGCGAAGAAAATTCTGGTAACGTGCGCACTGCCGTACGCCAACGGCTCAATCCACCTCGGCCACATGCTGGAACACATCCAGGCTGATGTCTGGGTCCGTTACCAGCGAATGCGCGGCAACGAGGTCAATTTCATCTGCGCCGACGACGCCCACGGCACGCCTATCATGCTGAAAGCCCAGCAGCTCGGCGTATCTCCGGAGCAGATGATTGGCGAAATGAGTCAGGAGCATCAGACCGATTTTGCGGGTTTTGATATTAGCTACGACAACTACCACTCGACGCACAGCGACGAGAACCGTGAGCTGTCTGAGCTGATCTACGGGCGCCTGAAAGAGAACGGTTTTATCAAAAACCGTACCATCTCTCAGCTTTACGATCCGGAGAAAGGCATGTTCCTGCCGGACCGTTTCGTAAAAGGCACCTGTCCGAAGTGTAAATCACCGGATCAATATGGCGATAACTGCGAAGTGTGCGGTGCGACCTACAGCCCGACCGAACTGATCGACCCGAAATCCGTCGTTTCCGGCGCAACCCCGGTGATGCGTGAATCCGAGCACTTCTTCTTCGACCTGCCTTCATTTAGCGAAATGTTGCAGGCGTGGACCCGCAGCGGTGCGCTGCAGGAGCAGGTCGCCAACAAAATGCAGGAGTGGTTCGATTCCGGTCTGCAGCAGTGGGACATTTCCCGCGACGCGCCTTACTTTGGCTTTGAAATTCCTGACGCGCCGGGCAAATATTTCTACGTCTGGCTGGATGCGCCAATCGGCTACATGGGCTCTTTCAAGAACCTGTGCGACAAACGCGGCGATACCACAAGCTTTGACGCCTACTGGAAGAAAGATTCCGACGCCGATCTGTACCACTTTATCGGCAAAGATATCGTCTACTTCCACAGTCTGTTCTGGCCGGCGATGCTGGAAGGCAGCGGCTTCCGCAAGCCGAGCAATCTGTTCGTACACGGTTACGTGACCGTTAACGGCGCCAAGATGTCCAAATCACGCGGCACCTTTATCAAAGCCAGCACCTGGCTGAAGCATTTTGACGCTGACAGCCTGCGCTATTACTACACTGCCAAGCTCTCTTCCCGCATCGATGATATCGACCTGAACCTGGAAGATTTCATTCAGCGCGTGAACGCCGACATCGTCAACAAGGTGGTGAACCTGGCGTCGCGCAACGCCGGCTTTATCAACAAGCGCTTTGATGGCGTACTGGCGGCAGAGCTGGCCGACCCGGCGCTGTATAAAACCTTTACCGATGCCGCCGTCACCATCGGCGATGCCTGGGAAAGCCGCGAGTTCGGGAAAGCAGTGCGCGAAATCATGGCCCTGGCCGACCTGGCCAACCGCTATGTCGACGAGCAGGCGCCTTGGGTCGTGGCGAAACAGGAAGGCCGCGATGCCGACCTGCAGGCCATTTGCTCCATGGGCATCAACCTGTTCCGCGTGCTGATGACCTACCTGAAACCGGTACTACCTGGCCTGAGCGCGCGTGCTGAAGCCTTCCTGAACTGCGAACTGAGTTGGGATGCTATCCAGCAGCCGCTGCTGTCGCATAAGGTCAACACCTTCAAGGCGCTGTACAACCGTATCGAGATGAAGCAGGTTGAAGCGCTGGTCGAAGCGTCGAAAGAAGAGGTAAAAGCCACTGCCGCACCGGTCACCGGCCCGCTGGCGGACGATCCGATTCAGGACACCATCACCTTTGACGATTTTGCCAAAGTCGATATGCGCATCGCGCTGATTGAAAACGCCGAGTTTGTCGACGGTTCTGACAAGCTGCTGCGTCTGAGCCTGGACCTGGGCGGTGAGAAGCGTAACGTCTTCTCCGGTATTCGTAGCGCCTACCCGGATCCGCAGGTACTGATCGGTCGTCTGACGGTGATGGTTGCTAACCTGGCCCCGCGTAAAATGCGTTTCGGCATCTCGGAAGGGATGGTGATGGCGGCAGGTCCTGGCGGGAAAGATATCTTCCTGTTAAGCCCTGACAGCGGCGCCCAGCCGGGTCAGCAGGTTAAATAATCCCGCATACAGCGCTGCTTCGGCAGCGCTTTTTTTATCCCTTCCGCACCTTCGTCATCGGGCCACTCCAGCGCCGTGCTGCCTTTTCTGTGCGTTGCGCGCCACGCCAATCCTGACAATAATCAACCTGTCTGCCGATTGAAAACCGGGACGTCATTCACTATCAACCAAGGGACCGTGATGAATATTTTCCGCAGGATGATCACCGCTCTGACGGCTTCGCTTCTGATTGTCGGCCTTGCGGGCTGCGATAACTCCGAAGAAAAGAGCAAAACCTTTACCCGGACGGAGAACGGCGTCGAGCTGGTGTTTACCTACCATTACGTCGGCGACAAAGTCCTGCGTCAGGAGGCGAATAACACGATTCCCTATCAGACCATCGGGGCGGCGAATCAGGAACAGGCGCGGGCCTTAATTGAGCCGATGAGAAGCGTTTACCTCGACGTTAAAGGCGTAGAGCAGACCATTGATTATAAGGAGACCTCGGCGCTGGAACATCTCAGCGTCGATTTTACCCGGGCCAACATGGGCGAACTGTGCAAGCTGCCCGGCTCGATGGTGACCAACTGCGCGTTGCAGGAGGTGTCCATGTCAGTATCCGAGAAACTACTCACAGAACAGGGATTTAAAGAGGTGAAGTAGACCGATTGTGGCTCCCGGGTCGCAGCACAAGCGCCTTCCCTGGAGCCAGTCAAAAAGCGGGAATTACGGTTTGGCGTGTACGCGCTCGGTCAGACCGCGCAGGAAATAGCGCAGGACCTGGTCACCGCATTCGCGGAAATTCTTATGATCCGCCGCGCGCATCATGGCGGTGATTTCCGGCATGGAAATGCGAAACTTCTGCTGGGTCATGATGGCGAGAATATCATCGGTTTTCAGCGAAAAGGCGATACGCAGCTTTTTCAGCACGATATTGTTATTCACCCGGCGCTCTACCGCCAGCGGTGGCGCAGACTCATCTTTGCCGCGTTTGTCATAGATCAGGCCGTTGAGGAAAATCGACAACATAATGTCCGGGCAGCGCTGAAAGCCCTCTTCGTCTTCCTTTTTCAGCCACGGTACCAGCTGCTCTGCGCTGACGACGGAATCGCCCAGGGCAAAAATACGCACCAGGTCGTTATTATTGGTTTTCAGGGTGTAGCGCAGGCTACGTAAGATATCGTTACTGATCATAATGCCTTCATGATGAAAAATACTGGCGCTAAGTCTACCACGATTCCACCGTTTTACAGACCAATCGCCTCTTTCAGACTTTTTAAGTAGCGGCGGCTCACCGGCACCGTTTGCCCGGCCCGCATCAGCAGTTCTGCCTGGCCGTTTTCCTCAAGACGAATCTCTTTCAGATGGGCCATATTCACCAGATACTGCCGATGGCAGCGCAGCAGCGGCGTCCGGCTCTCAAGCGTGCGCAAGGTCAGCTCCGTGAACCCCTCCTTCCCTTCACGGTCGGTGACGTAAATCCCGCTCATTCGACTGCTGACAAAGGCGACATCTTCCATTTGCAGCAGCCAGATACGGCTATGGCCGGTACAGGGAATATACTTCAGCGCCTGCTGGGTATCATCGAGCAGCGAGATATCCTGCAGGCTGCGCTCCTGACGCAGACGCGCCAGCGTCTTCTCCAGCCGCGGTGCTTCAATGGGTTTTAGCAGATAATCAAACGCATGCTCTTCGAACGCTTTCACCGCATACTCGTCAAAAGCGGTCAGAAATACGATATAAGGCCGGTGCTCAGGATCGAGCATTCCGACCATTTCCAGGCCGCTGATCCGCGGCATCTGAATATCGAGAAACAGCACATCCGGGCGCAGCTTATGCACCGCGCCAATCGCTTCTACCGCGTTGGCGCACTCCCCGACAATCTCAATATCGCCGGCTGACTCCAGCAAAACACGCAGATTTTCCCGTGCCAGCGGTTCATCATCAACTATCAACACTTTTAACACACGTTCTCCTCAAGAGGCAGTCGCAGCGTAACGCGAGTGAAACGCTCCGCTTCACAGGTCACGGTAATACCGCAGTCGGCGCCGAAGCGCGCCCGTAAACGTCGGTCGACCAGGCTCATTCCCAGCCCGCTGGCGTTGGGATTGTCCTGATACAGCCCGGCGTTGTCCTCAATATCCAGTTGCAGCCAGCGCCCGTGCTGGCTGGCGCGAAGGGTTATTTCTCCGACCCCGAGATGCTGCGAAGTCCCGTGCTTGATGGCATTTTCAACAATCGGCTGCAGGGTAAACGCCGGCAGCTGATGGTGAGCCAACGCATCGGGTACCAGCATATGGATCTGCAAATTAGCCTGAAAGCGCGCTTTCTCAATTTGCAGATACGCATTCACGTGCTCAATCTCATCCGCCAGCGTGACAAACTCCGACGGCCGCTTCAGATTCTTACGGAAAAAGGTCGACAGGTACTGCACCAGCTGTCCGGCCTGATCGCTGTCGCGGCGAATCACCGCCTTCAGAGTATTCAGGGCGTTAAACAGAAAATGAGGATTCACCTGCGCGTGCAGCAGTTTGATCTCCGACTGGGTCAGCAGCGCCTTCTGACGCTCATACTGCCCGGCGAGGATCTGCGCCGACAGCAGCTGGGCAATCCCTTCCCCCAGCGTGCGGTTGATAGAACTAAACAGGCGGTTTTTTGCTTCATACAGCTTGATGGTGCCAATCACCCGCTGATTTTCACCGCGCAGCGGGATAACCAGCGTCGACCCCAGCTTACAGTTGGCGTGGATTGAACAGCGGTAAGGCACCTCGTTACCGTCGGCATACACCACTTCGCCGCTATCAATCGCCTTTTGCGTATAGGATGACGAGATGGGCTTACCCGGCAGATGGTGGTCGTCGCCAATGCCGGTAAACGCCAGCAGCTTGTCGCGATCGGTAATGGCTACCGCGCCAATATCCAGCTCCTGAATAAGCACCTGCGCCACCTTCATGCTGTTCTCTTCGTTGAAGCCCTGGCGCAGGATCCCCTCCGTCGAGGCCGCAACCTTCAACGCAGTGGCGGAAAAAGCCGAAGTATACTTCTCAAACATCGCCCGTTTATCCAGCAGGATACGCATAAACAGCGCGGCACCCACGGTGTTGGTTACCATCATCGGGGCAGCAATGCTTTGCACCAAATGCAGCGCATCCTGAAACGGACGGGCGATCAGCAAAATGATCATCATCTGCACCAGTTCGGCAAAAAAGGTAATGGCCCCGGCGGTGAGCGGGCTGAAAACTTTATCCGACCGCCCGCGTTTGACCAGCACGCTGTGAACCAGCCCCCCCAGTAGCCCCTCGACAATGGTGGAAACCATACAGCTTAATGCCGTCATGCCACCCAGCGAATAGCGGTGCAGCCCGCCGGTCAGCCCCACCAGGCCACCGACGACCGGGCCGCCGAGCAGGCCGCCCATCACGGCGCCAATGGCGCGGGTATTGGCAATGGAGTCTTCGATATGCAGACCAAAATAGGTCCCCATAATGCAGAAAATGGAGAATGTGACGTAGCACAGCAGCTTATGGGGTAGACGGACGGTGACCTGCATCAGCGGGATGAACAACCGCGTCTTACTCATCAGCCACGCGATGACCAAAAACACGCACATTTGCTGAAGCAGCAGCAACACCAGATCGAACTCGTACATACCCACAGACCACGCTTCACTCGAAAGCGCGTAACATACACTGCCGGGTCATAACTTTCTTTGAAGCACTACAAGAAAATAACAAATCATGGTCAGGATCACACTTCTTGCTCGGCCCCCACCAACAAGGCGAACAAAAAACGAGCAAAATTTTCTTCTTCCGCAAACAGCTTCTACAGTTATAAGGGAGACTTTGCGGGAGGGAATATATGGCGCTTTATACAATTGGTGAAGTGGCTCAGCTCTGTGACATCAACCCCGTAACGCTCCGCGCCTGGCAGCGGCGCTATGGTTTACTGAAACCGCAGCGCACCGACGGAGGACACCGTCTGTTTAGCGAACAGGAAATTGACCGTATCCGCGAAATTAAGCGCTGGATTGATTCCGGTGTTCAGGTGGGTAAGGTCAAAACCCTGCTCAACGACAGCACGAGTGGGGAAGAAGAAGGCGGCTGGCGTGAGCAGCAGGAGATTTTGCTGGGGTACCTGCACGACGGCAGCTACCATCGCCTGCGGCTATGGATCAAAGAGCGTAATCACAGCTATACGGCCCTGACGCTGGTCAACCATCTGTTTATCCCTTTGCGCCACCGCCTGCTCAGCCCTCAGCCGACGCTTATTGCGCTGCGCAGCATACTCGACGGGATCCTGATCAATCATATTGCCCACCGCCTCGCCAGCGCCTACAAGCACCCGGGCAGTCATGCACTGGTGCTCGGCTGGAATGTCAACGACACTACGCGGCTGTGGCTGGAGGGCTGGATCGCCTGTGAACAAGGCTGGCGGGTCGATGTCCTTCCCCACTCGCTGGCGCAGATTCGCCCCGATCTGTTCCCTGACAGCACCCTGCTGGTGTGGTGCGGCGAAACCCCGACCCTCACGCAGCAGGAGCAGCTCCAGGCCTGGCAGCAGCAGGGGCACGTTATCTGGCTAAATAGCAATTAATGTTTTATTAACACCTGCGCTTCACCGTATAATCGCTGCGTTAACATCAGGAGCCTATTATGAAGCCAGCGAAAATCGCGGTCATCACCCTCTTCTTATTCATGGCCATCGGCGGGATCAGCGGCGTTATGCTCGCCGGTTATTCGTTTATTGTTCGCGGCGGTGTCGGCTGATCCGCTGACTCAGCCGTTCAAATCCGCGATCGACAACGATCGCTGCCAGCGCCACCAGCAGCGCCCCTTGCAGCACGTAGGCGGTGTTAAATCCGCTAAGTCCGATAATAATCGGCGTGCCGAGCGTATTCGCCCCGACCGTTGACGCAATGGTTGCCGTCCCGATATTGACGATGGTCGAGGTCCTGATCCCGGCCAGCATGACCGGCGCAGCCAGCGGCAGCTCCACTCTGATAAGCCTCTGCCAGTCCGTCATGCCCATTCCCTTGGCGATACTCACCACGCCCGGCGGTACGGCGCTGAGTCCGGCCAGAGTTCCCTGCAGGACCGGCAATACGCCATACAGCGCCAGCGCAATCAGCGCCGGCTGCCAGCCAAAACCCAGCACCGGAACGGCGATCGCCAGCACCGCCACCGGCGGAAACGTTTGACCCATCGCGGCAATGGTCT
This sequence comes from Klebsiella sp. I138, assembly GCF_051131765.1. NCBI lineage: Bacteria > Pseudomonadati > Pseudomonadota > Gammaproteobacteria > Enterobacterales > Enterobacteriaceae > Klebsiella > Klebsiella sp. I138. Next base: position 401,167 of record NZ_CP180447.1, on the reverse strand, counting down.
CCACCAGCGGGCGAAACTCGCGGCCTGCCGGGCGCGTCACCGCCACCCCGGCACCAACGCCTGCCACCGTCGCCGCCAGGCTGGAGAGCCCCACCAGCCAGCAATGCGCGAAGGTCAGCGCGACGAAACTCTCCTGCTGATAGACCGGGCGCGGCAGCTCAGGAAACAACGCGCTGAAGAGCGGCGCGCTGTACGGCAGAAGCAGCAAAATGGCGATAAACAGCGCCAGCAGCCACAGCAGCGGATCACGAAGTAGGCTCACGCCGCACCTCCTCGCCGAGCAGGTCAGCAAAATGTAGAGTGCCGCACGCTGCACCCTGTTCATCCACGACCGGTAATACCTCGCAGCGGTGAGCGATAAACTGCGACAGCGCTTCGCGCAGGGTCATTGCCACGTTTAGCGTATCGCCGGCAAGCCGTTCATTGCGCCGAAGGTAGTCGCCCACGCCGCGCAGCGACAGCAGCCGAACGCCCAACTCGCTGCGGCCAAAAAAAGTCTGCACGAAAGCATTTTTGGGGTCGAGCAGCATCTGCAGCGGAGCTCCCTGCTGGACGACTTCACCACCGTCCATCAGCACCAGGTGATCCGCCAGCCGCAGCGCTTCATCAATATCGTGGGTGACCAGTACGATTGTCCGACCCAGCAGGCGGTGGATACGGATCATCTCCTGCTGGAGTGCCTCCCGGGTAACCGGATCGAGGGCGCCAAACGGTTCATCCATCAGCAGGACTTCCGGGTTTGCCGCCAGCGCCCGCGCCACGCCAACGCGCTGCTGCTGCCCGCCGGACAGCTGATGCGGATAGCGCGCCCGCAGCGTCGGTTCCAGTCCCAGCAGCGCCATTAATTCGTCAACGCGCGACGCGATTTTTTGCTGCGGCCACTTTTGCAGCTGCGGGACGGTGGCGATGTTCTGCGCGACCGTCCAGTGCGGAAACAGACCGATAGACTGAATGGCATAGCCCATCCGTCGGCGCAGTGCCAGCACCGGCTGCTGACGAATATCCTGCCCGGCAAAACGGATCGTGCCACGGTCATGTTCAACCAGCCGGTTGATCATTTTCAGCGTGGTCGATTTTCCGGACCCGGAGGTCCCGATGAGCACTGAGAAAGCGCCTTCACGCAGGTTCAGGTTCAGGTTTTTCACCGCCGGCAGCCCGGCGAAGGATTTACTTACCCCATCAAATTCAATCACCCGCCTCTCCTTTCAGTAACGCACCCCACAGCGCAAACAGCGCATCGACCACCACCGCCAGCGCAATCGTCGGGATCACCCCCAGCAGGACCAGATCCAGAGCGCTGCTTAACAGTCCCTGAAAGACCAGTGTCCCAAACCCGCCGGCACCAATCAGAGCCGCCACCACCGCCATGCCGACGGTTTGCACGCTCACTACCCGCAGGCTGCGCAGCAAAACCGGCACCGCCAGCGGCAGCTGCACGTGCCACAAACGCTGAGCGCCGCTCATTCCCATCGCCCCCGCGCTCTCCAGCGCATCGCGCGGCACCTGCTGCAGGCCGGTCACGACTCCGCGAACCAGCGCCAGTAAGGCATACAACACCAGCGCAATCAGCGCAGGCGTCATCCCGGTTCCGGAAATCCCCCATTCCGCCAGGCCGGGAAAATGGCGGGCCACTCCCGCCAGCGGCGCGATAAGCAGGCCAAAGAGCGCAACCGAAGGGATCGTCTGGATGACGTTCAGGAAGGTGAAAACCGGCGCCTGCCAGCGGGGCTGCCGCCAGATACCAACGCCTATCGGCAGCCCAATCAGCAGCCCCGGCAGCAGCGTCCCGAACAACAGAGTTAAATGCTGGCGCAGCGCAGCATCAAACACGTCCTGGCGATTGGCGTACTCTTTTAACAACGAGAGCTGATCCAGCGCCCCGCCGCCCAGCAGCACGCAGGGAATCAGCCAGATTTGCACATTGAGCAGCCAGCGCCAGATAGCCCGCGCGCTCAGCCGCCGGATGGCATCGCTGGCCAACAGTAGGCACAGCGCCAGCGACAGCCACAGGCCGCTGCCCGGCGAGGTGCGCGCCAGCGGCGAACCGCTGTGCGCCAGCTGCACCGCCGCCTGTCCCGCGCCCCAGAACAGCAGCGCCAGCAGCACATCCACGAAAAGAAAGCTCAGCAGCAGCGGTCTGCGCCCCGGCAGCCAGCACAGGAGGAGCAGCAGCAGCGCCCCGCAGACCTGTACGACCGTCAGCCAGGGTAAAATCTGCCATAGCCAGCGCCCTTCCCCTGACAGCAGACGGTTAGGCGCATAGTTGACGAACGGCAGAGCAACGACCAGCAGCAGTAAACCGGCCAGCAGCAGCGATACGCGGTTATAACAGCGAATAGCCACGAATAATCTACTTCAGCAGCCCTTTTTGCTGCAGATAATCTGCGGCAACTTTCTTCGCATCCAGCCCTTCCACGGCAATGCTGGCATTCAGCTGCTGTAGCGTTTTTTCATCCAGGCTGGCAAAGACCGGCTGTAGCCATTGCGCGATTTGCGGATAGGCTTTCAGCACCGCTTCGCGCACCACCGGCGTCGGGGCATAAATCGGCTGTACGCCCTGCGGATCGCTAAGCGTTTGCAGCCCCAGCGCCGCCACCGGCCCGTCGGTACCGTAGGCCATCGCCGCATTCACACCGGAGGTCTGCTGCGCCGCCGCTTTGATAGTCACCGCAGTATCACCGCCCGCCAGAGACAACAGCTGGCTTTGATTGAGCTTAAAGCCGTAGGCTTTTTCAAAGGCCGGAAGCGCATCCGGACGCTCGATAAATTCGGCGGAGGCCGCAAGCTTAAAGACCCCTCCTTTTTTCAGCCAGGCGCTGAGATCGGCCAGCGAGGTCAGATGATTTTTATCCGCCAGATCCTGACGCACGGCAATGGTCCAGGTGTTGTTGGCCGGCGCGGGAGTGAGCCAGATAAGCTTGTTTTTTTCCGCATCAAGCGCTTTGACCTTTTCATAACCCTGCTGCGCGTTTTTCCACGCCGGATCGTTTTCGTCTTTAAAGAAGAAGGCGCCGTTGCCGGTATATTCCGGATAAATATCTAATTCACCCGCCGTAATCGCCCCGCGCACCACCGGAGTGGTCCCCAGCTGCACCTTGTTGATGGTTTTCACGCCATGACTTTCCAGAACCTGCAGAATAATATTGCCCAGCAGCGCCCCTTCGGTGTCAATTTTTGAGCCGACTTTAACCGGTTCCGCCGCCTGTAGCGGCAGGCTGACCAGCGCTGCCAGCACCAGCGCACCTGACCAAACACTTGCCTTTATCATCCCCGCGTCCCTCTTTAATTTGCGCTCCATTAACAGGAGCTTAAGAGAAAAGCGTAGTTCATTTAGTGCAGGCGGAAAAAGAAAAGGCCGAATATTCGGCCTTTGAGAGTGATGACAAACGGGTTTAAAACATGAAGCTCGTGCTTCTGCCGGGTGGCGACTGACGCCTTACCCGGCCTACGTAACCCGCCGCTTTTGCTATTACAGCAGCTCGAATTCCCCCTGCTTCACGCGAGCAGAGTCGACGCCAATAAAGACGTTGAACTTGCCCGGTTCAGCGTCGTATTTCATTTTCTGATTCCAGAACTTCAGCGCATCAATTTCAATCGGGAAGGTGACGGTTTGCGTCTCTCCCGGCTTGAGCGTCACGCGCTTGAAGCCACGCAGCATTTTCACCGGGCGACTCATCGACGCGGTAACATCCTGCAGATAAAGCTGAATCACCGTCGCCCCTTCACGCTTGCCGGTGTTGGTTACCTGCACGCTGGCGGTGACGCTGCCGTCTCGCTGCATGGTCGGCGCCGACATTTTCACATCGGAGACGCTAAAGGTGGTGTAGCTCAGACCGTAGCCAAACGGATACAGCGGGCCATTCGCTTCATCAAAGTAGCGTGAAGTGTATTTGTTCGGTTTGTCGGCATTGTACGGACGACCGGTATTGAGATGGCTGTAGTACACCGGAATCTGGCCAACCGAGCGCGGGAACGACATCGGCAGTTTCCCGGACGGATTGGCATCGCCGAACAGCACATCCGCAATAGCATTGCCGCCTTCGGTCCCGGCAAACCAGGTCTCAAGGATGGCATCAGCCTGCTGATCTTCTTTCACCAGCGCCAGCGGGCGACCGTTCATCAGCACCAGCACCAGCGGCTTGCCGGTGGCCTTCAGCGCGCTAATCAAATCACGCTGGCTCTGGGGCAGAGTAATATCGGTACGGCTGGAGGCTTCATGGGCCATGCCCTGCGCCTCGCCCACCACAGCAACCACCACGTCGGACTGTTTTGCCGCCGCTACCGCTTCGTCGATCATCGCCTGCGGCGAGCGCGGGTCAACCTGTACCGCTTTTTCATACAGATTGAGGAAATCCACAATGCCCCGATCGTTAGTCACGTTCGCGCCGCGGGCATAAATCACCTTACCTTTGTCGCCCAGCGCGTCCTTAAGACCGGTCAGCACCGTTACCGACTGATCCGCCACGCCTGCCGCCGACCAGCTGCCCATCATGTCACGTTTACTGTCGGCCAGCGGGCCGATAACCGCAATGGTCCCCGATTTTTTCAGCGGCAGCGTCTCCAGACGGTTCTTCAGCAGTACCAGGCTTTGCTGCGCGACCTCGCGGGCTTCTTTACGATGCAGACGGCTTTCGGCATTAGTATCCTGCGGATCGGACTCCTTAGGACCAAGGTGGCTGTACGGATCGTTAAACAGCCCCATATCATATTTGACGTTCAGCACATGCCGCGTGGCGTCATCCAGCTCCGCCATCGTCACCTTGCCGGATTTGACCAGCCCCGGCAGGTATTTGCTGTAGTACTCATCGCTCATACTCATGTTGATGCCCGACTTCAGCGCTACGCGTACCGCGTCCTCCGGATCGGAGGCGACGCCGTGTTTAATCAGCTCTTTGATCGCACCATGGTCGGAGACGGTGATACCTTTAAAGCCCCAGTCATCGCGCAGCACCTCTTTTAACAGCCAGGCATCGGAGGTCGCAGGCGTACCGTTTAGCGAGTTAAGGGCCACCATGACCGCGCCGCTACCGGCGTCCAGCCCTGCTTTATAAGGCGGCATATAGTCGTTGAACAGGCGTTGCGGGCTCATATCGACGGTGTTGTACTCTTTCCCGCCCTCTACCGCACCGTAGGCGGCGAAGTGCTTGACGCTGGTCATCACCGAATAACGGTCCGCCGGGCTTTTACCCTGCATCGACTCAACCATCGCCCGTCCCATCACGGTCGTCAAAAAGGTGTCTTCCCCGAAACCTTCCGAGGCGCGACCCCAGCGTGGGTCGCGGGAGACGTCGACCATTGGCGCCCAGGTCATGTTGAGGCCGTCGTCTGCCGCCTCATATGCCGAAATGCGGCCCACGGTGTTGACCGCCTCCAGGTTAAAGGAGGAAGCCAGACCGAGGCTTATCGGGAACACCGTCCGCTGGCCGTGAATCACGTCATAGGCGAAAAACAGCGGGATTTTTGAATGGCTGAGCTGCATGACCTGGTCCTGCATCGCCCGGATATCCGAACGGGTCACGGTGTTGAAGATCGCCCCGACCTGGCCTTCCTTGATCATCTCGCGGATTGCCTCTTTCGGGTTATCCGGCCCGACGCTGATAAGCCTTAACTGGCCGATTTTTTCATCGACGGTCATCTTCTTAAGCAGTTCACTCACAAACGCATCGCGCGCCTGCGGCGTTAAAGGGTGATTGCCGAACAGTTCATCCGCCAGAGCGGGTTGCAGCGCCAGACTCACGGCGACGCCTATAGTGCAGAGCCATTTCATTTTTATCTCTCTTTCTCTCAGGCCGGGATTACGGCAAAACATAATAAAAACCGCAGTTTGCCATATATATAAACAAGACGCCTGCACAATGCTAAGGTTCTTCTCTGATTTTTCGACACATTCGTGCACAAAATTGTCATACAAAGCGCTATGCTTAATCCCGATATTTTCGGTACCACCACAAGGAGTGGATCATGTCATCTGCAAACACATCGAATAATTCTGATTTTCTGGCGGAACTGGCAAGACTGGTTGGCTCCTCCCATCTGTTAACCGATCCGGCAAAAACCCAACGTTACCGTAAGGGTTTCCGCTCCGGCCAGGGCGATGCGCTGGCGGTGGTCTTTCCCGGAACCCTGCTGGAACTGTGGCGCGTGCTGAGCGCCTGCGTCGACGCCGATAAAATCATTTTGATGCAGGCGGCGAATACCGGACTCACCGAAGGATCTACGCCAAGCGGCAACGACTATGACCGCGACATCGTGATTATCAGCACCCTGCGCCTCGATAAGCTACATCTGCTGGACAACGGTGAACAGGTGCTGGCGTTCCCGGGCACCACGCTCTACTCGCTGGAAAAAGCGCTGAAACCACTGGGCCGCGAGCCGCATTCGGTTATCGGTTCTTCCTGTATCGGCGCCTCGGTGATCGGCGGGATCTGTAACAACTCCGGCGGTTCGCTGGTGCAGCGCGGCCCGGCCTATACCGAAATGTCGCTGTTCGCCCAGATTGACGAAAATGGCAAGCTGCGCCTGGTTAACCACCTCGGCATTGACCTCGGCACTACGCCGGAACAGATCCTCAGCCGCCTCGACGACGATCGCATCAAAGACGAGGATGTCCTGCACGACGGCCGCCATGCCCATGACCACGATTACGTCTCCCGCGTACGCGATGTCAATGCCGATACCCCGGCGCGCTACAATGCCGACCCGGACCGTCTGTTTGAATCGTCCGGCTGCGCTGGCAAGCTGGCGGTATTCGCCGCACGCCTCGACACCTTCCCGGCGGAGAAACGCCAGCAGGTCTTTTATATCGGCACCAACAACCCGGCGGTGCTGACGGAAATTCGCCGCCATATTCTGGCCGAGTTTCAGCATCTGCCGGTGGCGGGTGAATATATGCACCGCGATATCTACGATATTGCCGAGCGCTACGGTAAAGACACCTTCCTGATGATCGATAAGCTCGGCACCGACAAAATGCCGTTCTTCTTCACCATGAAAGGCCGTACCGATGCCATGCTGGATAAAGTGTCACTGTTTAAGCCCCACTTTACCGACCGCTTTATGCAAAAACTTGGGCACGTTTTCCCGGCGCACCTCCCGGCGCGAATGAAAACATGGCGCGATAAATATGAACATCACCTGCTGCTGAAAATGGCGGGTGACGGTATTGAAGAAGCTCAGACGTGGTTGACGGAATACTTCCGCACCGCCGAAGGGGATTTTTTCGCCTGCACGCCGGAAGAAGGCAGCAAAGCGTTCCTTCATCGCTTTGCCGCCGCGGGTGCCGCCATCCGTTACCAGGCCGTGCATGCCGACGAAGTGGAAGATATTCTGGCGCTGGATATCGCCCTGCGTCGTAACGATACCGAGTGGTTTGAGCACCTGCCGCCCGAGATAGACAGCCAGCTGGTCTATAAACTTTACTACGGCCACTTCATGTGCCACGTTTTCCACCAGGATTACATCGTCAAGAAAGGCGTCGACGCCCACGCCCTGAAAGAGCAAATGCTGGCCCTGCTCAACGCGCGCGGCGCGCAGTATCCCGCCGAGCATAACGTCGGGCATCTCTACGCCGCGCCGGACAGCTTAAAGCAGTTCTATCGCCAGAATGACCCAACCAACAGCATGAATCCGGGACTCGGTAAAACCAGTAAGCAGAAGTACTGGGGCGAGCGCCAGGCGAACGAGAGTGATGTCACCGAAGAGCATTAATCAGAGGTGACGCGTTACGGGATTCTGTATTACGCTGCACGCCGGAGAAACGCCTCTCCGGCAAACCTGGTTAAGGAGTCCCATCATGTCCGAAGCGGATATGTTACACGGCGCTGAATTAGAAATCCGCGAAGCCCTGCCCGATGACGCGCACGCCATTGCGGCGCTGTACGTCTGGCACGTGCTGAACGGGCGCGCCTCCTTCGAAGATATTCCCCCGACCGTCGATGAAATGCGCAAGCGCATCAAAACCGTACGCGACAACGGGCTGCCCTGGCTGGTTGCGCTGTGGCGTGGGACGATTGTCGGCTACTGCTACGCGACGTTTTACCGCCCCCGGCCGGCCTATCGCTACACCCTCGAAGAGTCGATTTATGTCGAATCAGGCATGGGTGGGCGCGGTATCGGCAGCGCCCTGCTTGCGCAGCTAATTGAAAAGTGCGAACAAGGTCCGTGGCGACAGATGCTGGCGATTATCGGCGACGGGCATAACAACGCCGGCTCGCTCGCCATTCACAAAAAATTTGGCTTTAGCGTGGCGGGTCAGCTGCGCAGCGTCGGGTATAAGATGGGTGACTGGCGGGATACGCTCATTATGCAGCGCCAGCTGGGTGAAGGCGACTTAACGATTCCGGAATAAAAAAATCCCCCGCTCGCGTTTACGCGTCGGGGGAGAGGCATTAATCGTTTTGCGCGGTCTGCGCGCCGCCTTTCAGCATCGCATCCGCCATCTGCGCTTCACGCTGCTTTTTATAGCTCAGCGCGGACGCAGGAACCGGCATCACCTTCCCGGTCTCAACCCAGGTACGCAGACGGCTGGCGTCCGCAAAGTGGGTATATTTCCCAAACGCATCCATCACCACTAGCGCCACCGGGCGCTGATTAATCACCGTACGCATCACCAGGCAGTGGCCCGCGGCGTTAGTAAAGCCGGTTTTGGTCAGCTGGATATTCCAGTTATCACGATAGACCAGGTGGTTGGTATTGCGAAACGGCAGCGTATAGGCCGGATGGGCAAAGGTGGCCGTATCTTCTTTGGTCGTGCTCAACTGGCCGATCAGCGGATACTGCTCGGTCGCCATCAGCAGTTTCGTCAGGTCACGCGCGGTCGACACGTTGTGAATCGACAGGCCCGTTGGCTCAACGTAGCGGGTATGAGTCATACCCAGCGCCTGGGCCTTGGCGTTCATGGCGCGAATAAAAGCGTCATAGCCGCCTGGATAGTGGTGGGCCAGGCTCGCAGCGGCACGGTTTTCAGAGGACATCAGCGCCAGCAGCAGCATATTGCGACGGCTGATTTGGCTGTTCAGACGCACGCGCGAATAGATACCTTTCATCTCTGGCGTGTGGCTGATATCAACGGTGAGCATCTCGTCTAACGGCAGATGCGCATCCAGGACCACCATAGCCGTCATCACCTTAGTAATCGACGCAATGGGGCGAACCAGATCCGGCTGGCTCTGGTAAATAATCTTTTTGCTGGCAAGGTCAACGATCATCGCACTACCGGAAGCAATTTCCGGCTGCAGGGCCGTCGCGGCCACGGGGGTTTTTGCTATCGCCTGAGGCGCAAAAGGCACAGCCAGGAGCAACGTCAGGCTGAGCAAAGAAACTCGAAATTTCGGCATCGTGAGTATTCTGAAAAGTATTCTTGCACGTTATTAACGTACGCTGCGTCGCCGGGAAACAGGCAACGCTGGCAAATCCTATCATACCCCGGCAGAACGGCAGCTGACTAATAAGAATCGTGAGGAAATGCTGCATTGCCGGCATAAATATCTATTTATGCCGGCAATAGGTGAAGCGATTAAACCATTCAGACGACCGTTCAGATCGTACAGCCCAAACTAGTGCCTGAAAGGTTAAAACAGCCGGTAGCCGTATCCCCACAAGATAACGGTTATCGCCAGCAGGACTTCAAGCACCAGAACCCCGATAGCCAGGGTGGAACTGGCGAAGCTGAGCCCCTCTTCTTTATTAATACTCAGGAAGGTCGGGATACCGAGATACAGCAGGTAGCCGGTGTAAAACAGCGCAACCGTACCCACCAGTGCACACAGCCAGACCAGCGGATAAAGCGCCACCAGCCCGCTCAGAAACAGCGGCGTAGCAACATACCCGGCAAACACCATGCAGCGTTTAAGCGATGGGCGCTGCGGATAGTTTCTGGCCATCCACCAGATGATCCTCCCCATCACCGCTACCCCACCCAACATCACGGCATAGAACACGACCGCCAATGCGAGGCCAGTAAACAGTGAAAGTTTTACCACGGTGCCATCGCCAAAGTTCCAGCCAAGCTGCGTGGTGCCAATAAAGGCGCAGATAACCGGAACCGCCGCCATGACCAGCACATGGTGCGTATAGTGGTGCGAAATAGTCTCGTTTTCGCTCTTGATAACGCTCATCTCTTGATTCGGATGAGAGAATAGTCCCCAGACATGGTTCATAGCGTCCCCCTTGTCGCGGCTTCGTACAGCACTGATTCAAGTATAATTCACCCTGCGAGATTATTTTATGTACAGCAATAAAAATGCGCTTAGCGCCTGTTCCCGCAGGCGTTATTAATGCAGGCAGTTTGAACACGGACAGCGGGGAGAAACAGAAGCGTACGCGGAGTACGTGAGAATTCGAGCACTGCCCGGGTTCAACATAACTCGCAAAATAGCCCCAATGGGACAGGCGCTTAACCTGGTTTTAAGCCCCAGGGTGTATGATTAACCTATTGATGATTGACCCAGTTGATTCTTCACGCTGTGCAACCGGCACGATCAGCCGCGGAACAGATGGCGGGAGCATCAGGGTAAGGGAGTTTATTTTTGTATGGATATCAATAATCTGATTTCCCATTATGGCTACGCTGCGCTGGTGATTGGCAGCATGGCGGAAGGCGAAACCATCACCCTGCTGGGTGGCGTGGTGGCGCATCAGGGGTTGTTAAAATTTCCCTTGGTGGTTATTTCGGTTGCCCTCGGCGGGATGATTGGCGATCAGCTGCTGTACCTGCTGGGCCGACGCTTTGGCGGCAAGCTGCTGAAACGTTTTTCTCGCCATCAGGCGCGGATCCGCAAAGCGCAGCGCATGATTCAACGCCGCCCCTATCTGTTCGTGATTGGGACCCGCTTTATGTACGGTTTCCGGGTGATCGGCCCGTTATTAATCGGCGCCAGCCGCCTGCCGCCGAAAGTGTTCCTGCCGTTAAACATCCTCGGTGCACTGGTGTGGGCGCTGTTATTTACGACGCTGGGCTATCTGGGCGGGGAAGCGATTGGGCCATGGCTGCATCATCTTGATGCGCATCTGAAGCATTGGATCTGGCTTATTCTGATCGTGGTCCTGGTGATAGCCGCGCACTGGTGGTTCAGGCGCCGCGAGGCAAAAAAGAAAGAGTAGCCGCGATCGGGCACCGCCTGACGACCGGGGAGCCCGGCCGTGCAGAGGGTGCCCTTAAGAGGTTAACTTGATTTGGTGGTCTGGTGATAGCCGCCGCCCAGCGCCGAGGTCAGCTGAATGCTGGCATCGAGCCACTGGCCGCGCAGGCGCAGCGCAGTAATACGCTCCTGAAGCGCGGGCAACCTGGCCATACTGACGCGCGATCCGGGTAGGATCCCCGCGTTCATGCGAGCCTCAGCCAGACTGACCGTCCGCTGGGCGTCCTTTTCAACCTGCTGCTGCTGCTGGTTCTTCTCCATCAAGGTCTCAACCTGACTGGCGGTCTTCGCGACCTGATTCACCGCGTCAACAACCGCTTTGTTGTACCTGGCCACCGACAGATTATTCTGCGCGCTGGCAATATCGAGGTTGGCGTTCAGCCTGCCGCTATCAAAAATAGGCAGCGTCAAGCCGGCTGACAGCCCCATCTGTTGCGCAGAGTGGCGGAACAGATCGCTTAAGTGCAGCGCATCCTGCTGCAGGAAAGCCATCAGGTTGATATCCGGATAGAATGCCGCTTTCGCCGCATCGACTTCGCTCAGCGAGGCCTCAATATACCAGTGGGCTTCCTGCAGGTCCGGGCGCCGAGCCAGCAGCTCATACCCCAGCTCCGTCGGCATCTGCGCGCTGACTTCAGGGAGATTCACCGGATGCAGATTCAGCGCCTGACTCTGGCTGTTGGTCAGCGCCATCAGGCGTGCTTCGATCTCTTTCATGTTGCCCGCAACGTCCGCCAGCTGCTGGTCTGTTTTGCTGACATTGATATCGTTTTCAGCTCCTTCGGCCGAGTTGGTGATCCCGCGCTGGTATAGCGCCTGGTCCACGCTGACGATATTGTTTTGTTCGCTTTTAACCTGCTGGAGTACGGTTTTCACCGCCGCTTCGGTCTGCCACTGCCAGTAAAGTCGTGCCACGCTGCTGGCCAGCAGCTCGCGGGTTTGCGCCTCTTCCGCCACCTGGGCTTTGAGCTCGCCAATGCGGGCCTTCACTAGTGCCCGGTTTTTGCCCCACAGGTCCAGATCCCAGCCCGCCGTCAGGCCAAAGGTCCCGTTGGTATACCACGGCCCGGTATTGCCGTCGGTATCCGTTGCAAACGGCCCCATCAGGCCTTCCGCCGACATCTTCTGCCGTTCAACGTTGGCAGAGAAATCCATCTCCGGCCCAAGATTGGCTTGCGACATGCGCGCCTGAGCCTCCGCCAGCTTGATGCGCTGATCGGCAATTTGCATATCTGGCGCATTCGCCAGGGCACGCTGAATCAGATTATTGAGCTGCGGGTCGCGGTAATCCTGCCACCAGTTGCTTTGCGGCCAGCCATTTTTAACGGCGGCGGGCAGATCCATAGACACACGAGAGGCAGGTGTCTGCTGCTGCGGCGGGTTGCCGATATCATGGGACGGCGCGCAGCCAGCCAGAGCGATGACCAGGGGGAACCCAGCCAATACGCTTTTTCTCAGAGTAAGATTCATTAGACAGGTCAGATAACTCAATTAGGTTGGTTATAATAAGTTAAATGAAATTTAGCCGTTTAGTAAAGTGTGTGACTAAACACCTGGATAATTAAAAATAAACAAATAATTCATGGAGTGATAATGAGCCAGAATATCTACGATGATCCTGATTTTTTTGCAGGATATGCCACTCTCGACCGTTCGGTAAAAGGGCTCGACGGTGCGCCGGAGTGGCCAGCAATTCAACGCATGCTGCCGTCTTTACCCGGCCTGCGGGTGGTTGACCTCGGCTGCGGTTACGGCTGGTTCTGCCGCTGGGCAGGCGAGCAAGGCGCCGCGCAGGTCACCGGGTTTGATATTTCCAGCCGGATGCTGGAGCGCGCACGCGACATGAACCCGGAAGGTAACATTGACTACCGCTGCGAAGACCTGCAGACGCTCACCCTGCCCGCCAGCAGCTGCGAACTGGTCTACAGCTCGCTGGCCCTGCACTATCTTCCTGACGTTGCCCCGCTGTTCGCAGAGATTTATCAGGCACTCACGCCAGGCGGAACGCTGGTTTTTTCCGCCGAACATCCCATCTACACCGCTCCGCTGCGCCAGGGCTGGCAGAAAGATGATGCCGGGCAGAAAATCTGGCCGGTGAGCCATTATCAGCAAGAGGGTGAACGCATCAGCAACTGGTTTGCCGATGGAGTGAAAAAACAGCACCGTAAGCTGGCCAGCTGGATTAACCTGCTTATTGCTGCCGGTTTTGTGATTGAACATCTCGATGAGTGGGGACCGACGGCAGAGCAAATCGCCGCCCAGCCGGCCCTGGATGAAGAAAAAGAGCGGCCGATGATCTTCCTGCTACGCGCGCGAAAACCGGCGTAATAAGTAAAAATGGCCCGGACGTTATCCGGGCCTTGGGCGGCCTTATCTCGCCGACAAACGCCGCCAGACAATCACGCTTTTAAACTGCCGCCGTTGCTGGCTATCACCTCTTTGTACCAGAAGAAACTTTTCTTCCTGCTTCGTGCCAGGCTCCCGTTCCCACTGTCATCGCGATCGACATAGATAAAGCCGTAACGTTTGGACATCTCCGCCTTCGAGGCGCTGACAAGGTCGATTGGCCCCCAGCTGGTAAAGCCCAGCAGCTCCACGCCGTCTTCAATGGCTTCCCGCGCCTGCACCAGATGGTCGTTCAGATAGCTGATACGGTAGTCGTCATTAATGCTGCCGTCGGCTTCGACTTTATCTTTCGCCCCCAGTCCATTTTCGACGATAAACAGCGGCTTCTGGTAGCGATCCCACAGCACGTTAAGCAGCGTCCGCAGACCCAGCGGATCGATCTGCCAGCCCCACTCGGAGCTTGCCAGATGCGGGTTTGGCACCATGCTGAGAATATTTCCGCGCGCCTTTTTGTTCAGCTCCTCGTCGGCGGTGACGCAGCCGGTCATGTAATAACTGAAAGAGATAAAATCCACGGTCTCTTTCAGCGCCGCGCGATCGGCATCGGTGATCGTAATCGTCATCCCCTGGTCGCGGAAATAGCGCAGCATATAGCCCGGATAGTCACCACGGCACTGCACGTCACCGAAGAACTGCCAGCTGCGGTTCTGTTGCAGGGTTTCAAAGATATCTTCCGGTTTGCAGCTAAGCGGATACATCAGGCCCCCCAGCAGCATGTTGCCGATTTTGCCCTCGGGCACAATCTCATGGCAGGCTTTTACCGCCAGCGCACTCGCCACCAGCTGATGATGAATAGCCTGATAAACCGCCTCTTTACTGCTGCCCTCCGGCAGACCGACACCGGTCATCGGGGCGTGCAATGACATATTGATTTCGTTAAAGGTCAGCCACAGTTTGACCTTTTCTTTGTAGCGGGTGAACACCGTCCGGGCATAGCGTTCGAAAAAGCCAATGACCTCGCGGCTGCCCCAGCCACCGTAATTTTTCACCAGCGCCCACGGCATTTCATAGTGCGATAGCGTCACCAGCGGCGTGATATTGTGCTGCGCCATTTCCGCAAACAGGCGGTCATAAAAGGCCAGCCCGGCTTCATTTGGCTCGGCATTGTCGCCATCGGGGAAAATACGCGTCCAGGCGATGGACACCCGCAGGCAGTTGAAGCCCATTTCGGCAAACAGACTGATATCTTCCGGGTAGCGATGGTAAAAATCGATCGCAATATCTTTAATACCGCTGTCGCCCGGTACGCGCTCAACGACGTCACCAAACACGCCGTGCGGCTGTACGTCTGACGTTGATAATCCTTTACCATCCTCCAGATAAGCGCCTTCCACCTGGTTTGCCGCGGTTGCGCCGCCCCATAAAAACGTCTGCGGGAATTTTTTCATCTTTCTCTCCTGTGATTAATGGCTGACAGACAACAACGGCTGCCCGGCATCGACCACGCTGGTGGATACGATGTCTACGGAACGATAATCGTCGCTGTTGCTGATAATAATCGGGGTCGCCAGGTCATAGCCGGCGTCCAGAATGGCCTGGCGGTCAAATTCGAGCAGCAAATCACCGGCCTTCACCTTGTCACCTTCTTTGACGTGTGCAGTAAACGGCACGCCATCGAGTTTCACGGTGTCGATGCCAACATGGATGAGCAACTCAATACCGCTATCGCTGAGCAGACCAATCGCATGTTTGGTCTGGAATAATGATGCAACTTCCCCGGAGAAAGGGGCGATCACTTTGCCAACGGCCGGAATGATCGCCACGCCTTTCCCCAGCAGGCCGCTGGCGAAGGTGCTATCCGGAACCTGGTCCAGCGCCAGCGCGGTACCGGACATCGGGGCAAGGATATCGTTTTCCGATACCGGGGCGAGCGGAACGCCCGCCGCTTCCGCCCGGTTCGCCGGCAGGCCGGCAATAAAGGTCAGTGCACAGGAGATAACCAGCGCCGCGACGATGCCAATCACCCCGCCCCATACGGTGGCATCCATTCCCTGCGGCGGAATCATCTGCGCCAGGGTGAAAATATTCGCAAAGCCGAAGGAGTAGACGTGGCTGTCGCTTAGCCCCACGATGGCCCCGCCGATAGCACCGGCCACGCAGCCAAAGATAAACGGGCGGCGCAGCGGGAGATTCAGACCATAGATAGCCGGCTCGGTGATGCCAAAGATCCCGGCAGACACCGCCGATCCCGCCAGTACTTTCTGCCGCGCATCGCGGGTGCGCAGGAAGATCCCCAACGCCGCCCCGACCTGCCCCATCACCGCAGGCAGCAGCATCGGTAGCATCGAATCCTGCCCCAGCACCGTCAGGTTATTAATCATCAAAGGTATCAGCCCCCAGTGCAGGCCAAAAATCACGCACACCTGCCAAAGCGCGCCCATCGCCGCGCCTGCCAGCCACGGGGCGACCGTGTAGATAATCTGGTAGCCGTGGGCCAGCAGCTGACTTAGCCAGGTGGCCACCGGCCCGATGGCCAGGAAGGTCAGCGGAACCACCACGGCGATGCAAACCAGTGGCGTAAAGAAGTTTTTCATTGAGGAAGGCAGCAGCGCGTTACTTTTACGCTCCAGCCAGCAGCTCACCCAGGAGGCAAGGATAATCGGGATTACCGAGGCGCTGTAGTTGATAAAGGTTACCGGGATGCCCAGGAAATACGCCGCCTCAGCCCCGGAAAGTTGCCCGGTTTCAAAAGCCTGAATCATCAGCGGATGGGTCAGCGCCCCGCCGATCACCATGGTAATAAACGGATTGCCACCAAATTTTTTCCCTGCGGTATAGCCCAGAAACAGCGGGAAGAAAAAGAACAACGCGTCGCTGGCGGCAAACCAGATTTTATAGGTCGCCTGCTGCGTAGTCAGCCAGCCGCAGACCACCGCCAGCGCCAACAGCCCTTTCAGGATCCCCGATGCTGCCAGCACGCCGATAAACGGCGTGAAGATCCCTGAAACGACATCAATCACCTGACCGAGTACCGAGGTTTTTTCCCCGGAGCTTGCCACCGGTTCGCTGTCGTCCGTCAGGCCCGCTTCATTACGCACAGCCTGCCAGACATCATGGACGTGGTTACCAATGACCACCTGGAACTGGCCGCCGCTTTCCACCACCATGATAACGCCAGGGTTCGCCTTCAGTCCTTCCGCATCCGCCTTTTTGTTCTCTTTGAGTTTGAAGCGCAGCCGTGTGGCGCAGTGAACCAGACTCACAATATTCTCTTTGCCACCAACCCGGCTAAGAATATCCTGCGCAAGTGCTTTATATTCCATGCTGTTTTCCTTACTTCAGCTGCCCGCAGGCAACCGTGACTGAGTGTAAAAATAAAAAAAACCCGAGAACTACGCCGGATGGCGTCGCGCTCAGGTTTTGCCTGCGTTATGCAGTAACAATCCAGTTTTATACCCTTCATCCTTCAAGTTGCCTGGGGGTTGGCTGCCCCCTTATTCGGCTCATCCATGAGCCTCACCCTTATCAGGGCCGCTGCGCGCAGCGTTCAAATCGGTTAATACCGATTTGTTAGGGCTGTGCCGCCTACAAGCAACTCGAATTATGTTGGGTTTAGGTAGAAGGGAATCAGCGCCCTTCTTTTCTCACTCGCTCGATATGAATGGCGAGAAACATAATTTCTTCCGTCGTCAGCGACCGCTGATAGCTTTTCTGCAGATGAGCGGCGACGGTTTCCGCGCATTTCCACGCTTTGGCGTAGTTATCTTTCACTGCGCTATGCAACGTAACGTCATCATCTGCCACCACCGTACGCGTCAGCATCCTCTGGGCGAAAAACTTCAGATGGGTGACAAAGCGCTGGTAGCTCAGTGACTCTTCGTCATAATTCAGCTGCAGCTGATACTTCACCAGTTGCAGGATTTCCTGCATCACCCGGGTGACGTGCATCACTTCCGGCATTTCGCTGTTGAGCTGCGCGGTGACAAGGTGCAGCGCAATAAACCCGGCTTCGTCTTCGGCCAGCTCAACACCAAGCCGCCTGGCGATAATCGCGCGCGCTTCCTGCCCCAGCGCAAACTCTTTCGGATAGAGCCGCTTAATTTCCCACAGCAGGACGTTGCGGATCGCCATACCATTTTTTTGCCGTTCAATGGCAAAGTGACAGTGGTCGGTCAGGGTGATGTACAAACTCTCCTGCAGCTTACCCAGTTTGCCACGCGCCAGATCGATAATCCGGTCGCAGGTGGTCATGACGTCAAGCGGTATCTGACTGAGTAACTCACCCAGGCGGCCCACCAGCTCATCGCTTTGCAGCGCGAAGACCTTTTCAATTTTACTTTCATCCAGAACGTCACCGACGCGTTTTTGAAAGGCCAGCCCGCGCCCCATCACCACCTGTTCGCGTCGCTGCTCGTCCAGAATAACCACCACATTATTATTAAGAACTTTGGCGATTTGCATATGAACCCCAAAAACAAAAAAACCTGACCCCCGACACAAGCCGGGAAATCAGGTTTTGCCTGCCGAAGCAGTAGCAATCCAACTCCCGCACTGTAACAACTTCTTTTGTTGTCTCAACTAACGAAACAAAAAAACGTGATACAGATCGCGACTAATCGCTCGTCATCGTAGAGACCGTCAGAAAGTCACCACGGTTTTCCACTCGATAACCCAGGCATCCTGAGTCTCGGCTACCCCGCCGGGGCGATGCCAGTACTGCAGGCCCGGCTGGAGCTCAAGCCACGAAACAGGCCGCAGGCGGTAGTACAGTTCGGCATTCACCGAATGCCCCGCCACCGGCTGGTAGTTTGCCGCATAGTAGTCCGTAGCGCCGCTCACCTCATTCATATACTGCTGGTTACGCGCGTAATGGTTGCTCATATCCATCCAGGTCAGGCCAAAGCCCAGCCAGTCTTGCGGACGGGCGTCAAACAGGCCTCGATAGCGCATGGATGCGGCCACGGCGGTATGGATGTAGTTGCTGCGCTGATCGCTATAGCTGCCGCTCAGCGAGACGCTCATCCCGCGGTCAGGATCGTCGGCATGGCGAGTTATCTGCTGGTTCATCCCGGCATACAAAAACCAGGTGCGATCGTGTTGCGCATAGCCTTGCGGGTCGGTGGCCCCGGGGCCGCCGGATTTTCCCGTATACAGATCGCTCTGCGGCGCGTTGGTGTAGAGCACGCCGAGGTTATACGCACCGGAAAGGCCGTTGATTACCGGCCGCGCTTCAATCTCCACCGGCAGCAGAATGCCTTTACTGCCTTTTGTCGACCAGCTCCACGCGTGGCTGCGGGAAGAGGCCTCCGGGTTTTGCTCCATAATGCCGCCCTTCAGCGTCAGCGCCGGGGTCAGCTTATATTCGACGGTGGTTCCCCAGGTATGGACGTTCCAGTTGTTCCAGGTCATCGAGTTGGCGGACTTACCGCCGCACTGTGAAAGCAGCTGGAAATCGCAGGGGATAATCTGGTCGAAGGTCTGCACCTTATTCATCATCCCGATACGCCACGTCAGCCGACGGTCATCAAAGCTACGGGCAAAGGTCAGCCAGCCGAGGCGGGTAATGGATTGACCGCCCCAGCTTTCCTGCGCCAGATCGTTAAAATTAACCCGCGGATCCTGGAGTCGCTGGGTGGTCAGGTTGTCATCGTGGTTGCGGTTAACAATATTGCCCTCAAGGCGCGCATCCGGGATACCGGTCCAGCGTTCGAGGTCCTGAGTAAAGGTCAGAGCAACCTGGTCAATATAGGCCAGCTGTTTGTCATGGTTATATCCGCCGCCCGCGTTGTAGCCCATTTCATTAAGGTAGCCGAGATTATAATTAAATCCGTTGTCTTCGAGGATCGGGCGAATCCCTAGCATATCCCCGAGTAAGCCTGGTTGCGGATTCTCAAAGCCTAATAGCGTACCGTTCCATTTTGCCGTCTCCGCTGCGAATGCCCCGGGTGTCAACAGCGAAAATGTCACCATCAACAGAAGATGATTTATTTTATTGTTATTCATAACGATATCCATTGTTACTGAGTCAAGGTAATAGCTGGCCCCGGGCAATAAAATCGCCCGTTTTTAATCTTCATTTTTATTTTGACAATACCTGCCCGTCAGTCATTAAACTGCTTTATTGATGACGCATGCATAGATATAAGCTATTGTTTTAGTTATCCATTTAATTCCTCAAGAATAAAAGACAAAAAAAAACCTAAGCACTCCAGCCACGAATGGCGGAAGTGCTTAGGTTTTGCCTGTAATCAGTAGCAACCCTGAATAATAGAATCCTACAATATCACTCTATGGCGAAAATTCTCAACAACAGAAACGCCCTAAGTAATAAAGTGTGAGCGATTTAACAATCTCGTCTAATAGCGATCAATGGCCGCCGCAATTTCAGCGGATGTTTTCAGCGTGCGGATCTCATTAAATACCACCAGCGCTTCGGTATATTCTTTACGTAAATAACTGAGCCACTGTTTGATGCGCGCAACATGATACAGCCCGGTATCACCCTGTTTTTCCAGACGGGTATATTTTTTCAGTAGCTCAACCACCTGCGGCCACGGCATACGCGGCTCGTTATATTTAATAACCCGGCTTAAGTTTGGCACGTTAAGCGCACCGCGGCCAATCATCACCGAGTCACAGCCGGTGGCCGCCAGGCAATCCTGCGCACTTTGCCAGTCCCAGATCTCGCCGTTAGCGACAACCGGTATCGACAGCCGCTGGCGAATTTCGCCAATCGCCGCCCAGTTGATGCGTTCCGCTTTATAAGCGTCCTCTTTGGTGCGGCCGTGAACGACAAGCTCCGTCGCCCCGGCCTGCTGTACCGCATCGGCTATTTCAAACTGGCGCGCACCGCTGTCCCAGCCCAGGCGAATTTTTACCGTCACCGGCAGATGATCCGGTACCGCTTCGCGCATGGCTTTTGCACCGCGGTAAATCAGCTCCGGGTCTTTAAGCAATGTTGCTCCCCCGCCGCTGCCGTTCACCAGCTTTGATGGGCAGCCGCAGTTCAAATCGACTCCCCAGGAGCCCAGCGCCACCGCCCGTGCGGCATTTTCGGCCAGCCATTGCGGATACTGTCCCAGCAGCTGTACCCGAACGCGGGTGCCGGAAGGCGTGCGGCTTTGATGATGGAGTTCCGGGCACAGTCTATAAAACGATTTTACCGGCAGCAGCTGATCCACCACCCGTAGAAATTCGGTGATGCACAGATCGTAATCGTTCACTTCGGTCAGCAGCTCGCGCACCAGCGAATCGAGCACGCCTTCCATCGGCGCCAGTAATACACGCATGTTGTTACCCGGAAAAAAAAGAGGCGCTATGGTAGCGCCTCTGTGCGCCGGTTGAAAGATCTCAATGCGCTTTCTCTTCGCCCGGCTGCCGGGCTTATCGAGGAGACAAACAGTTATCTTCTTTCCAGCCGTAGAGCCATTCAATACCGCGATAAAACTCGTCCTGAGTTTTACCTTTCCACAGCAGGTTGCGCACCTGACGCTCGACGCCTGCGGCGTGGTAGATCCGCCCCATCTCACGCGTAGACCAGACAATGCGGGCAGTGCGCGGGATCCGCACCGATTCGTACAGCGCGAAGGCGCGGGCGGCATCGCCGTCGCAGTGATGGAGCGCTTTCCCCAGCGTCACCGCATCCTCCAGCGCCATACACGCCCCCTGGGCCATATACTGCGCAACCGGGTGAGCGGAATCGCCAACCAGAGTGATGCGATCATTACCCCATTTTTCCACCGGCTCACGATCGGCCGTCGACCAGCGCCGCCAGGATGTTGGCTTATCGAGCATCTGACGCGGCGAGGATGAATGCCTTTGAAATAGGAGAGAACCTCCTCTTTGCTGCCGTCGCGTACGCCCCACTCTTCGCTTTCCCGGCTGTGAAACGTCACCACGAGGTTATATTGCTTCCCGCCGCGCAGCGGGTAATGCACCAGATGGCAGTGCGGGCCAGCCCACAGTACCGGCGCATTAATCCGCAAATCCTCCGGCATATCGGCCGCCTCAATCACCGCCCGATAGACCACGTGCCCGGTCACCCGCGGCGAATCATCAAGCAGACTCTGACGAACCACCGATTTTACGCCATCGCAGCCAATCAGAATGTCAGCAGTCCAGCTCTGCCCCCGTTCGTCAAATACCGTGACTTCATCGGCGCTCTGACGGATATCGACCACCTGGGTTGAGGTTCGGTATTCCACGCCAGGGTGGGTTAATGCCGCCTCCCAGACGGTAGCGTGAATATCCACGCGATGGATGACCGCATAGGGACCGCCAAAGTGATCGCGAAAGGCCTGCCCGGTTTCAATGTGTACGACCTCTTCGCCATTCACCGCATCCATCATCGTAATGTGGTCGGTAAAAACGGCACGCTGACGGGCTACCTCCCCCACGCCAAGACTATCCAGCGCGGAGAAAGCGTTCGGACCCAGTTGGATCCCGGCACCGATTTCACCAATCTCATGCGCTTTTTCCAGCAGCATAACCTTGATTCCCTGGCGCGCCAGAGATAGCGCCGTCGCAGCCCCGCCAATCCCACCGCCGACAATAATTGCTCGCGTCACTTTAGCCATACGTTTCCCCTCAGGCCGAAATTTTATCTTGTTGATTTTCCGGTGCAGCGGCAATAAAAGCCGGCAGCCGGGTGCAGGCGTCATAGACGGCCTGGCAGCGTGGAAAATGGCTAAGATCGCAGCCCATGCGCAGGGCGTTAGCCCATTGCGGCACCAGGCAACAATCCGCCAGCGTTGGCGTATCGCCGACGCAAAACGAACCGGACTTCGCCTGACGCAACAGCTGCTCCACCGCGCTTAACCCTTGCTGGATCCAGTGCGCGTACCAGCGCGTCTTATCCTCTTCACTCACCTTCAGTTCATCGCTCAGGTAGCGTAAAACGCGCATGTTATTAACCGGATGAATGTCACATGAGATGGCAAAAGCAATCTCCAGTATCCGCATTCGCGCCGGGTCATCCTGTGGCAAAAGCGGCACCTGCGGATAGCGACGGTCAAGCCAGTCAACGATGGCCAGAGACTGCCCCAGAGATTCCCCGTCATCGGTTATCAACGTCGGAACCAGCCCCACCGGATTCAGGCGCCGGTAATCGAGCGCGTGCTGCTGACCGATGCGGATATTGACGCCGACGCTCTGGTAATCAATGCCCTTTAGCGCCAATGCAATCCGCACGCGATACGATGCCGAGCTATTAAAAAAACTGTACAGCTTCATCTCTCACCTCATACCACACGTACGGAGATGGGGGTCAGCCCCTCGACGTTACCGCTCATCACATCCCCTTTGACCACCGGGCCAACCCCTTCCGGCGTGCCGGTAAAAATCAGGTCTCCGGGGTGCAGTTCAAAGAAGCCCGAGAGGTAGCCGATCGTTTCATTGACTGACCAGATCAGATGCTGAATATCGCTGCGCTGCCGATCTTCTCCGTTTACCTGTAGCCAGATCTCCGCCTGATTAACTTCCGTAGCCTGCGCTTTATGCAGGGGGGCAATCGGCGCCGAAAGGTCAAACGCCTTGCCAATTTCCCACGGACGTCCCATCTGGCGCATCTCCATCTGGCGGTCGCGACGGGTCATATCCAGGCCGGTTGCATAGCCCCAGATGTACTCATGGGCCTGCTCCAGCGGAATATTGCTGCCGCGTTTTCCAATGGCGACCACCAGCTCAATTTCGTAATGGTAGTTATCGGTCTGGGCCGGGTAAGGCAGATCCAACGTGGTACCCGCGGCAACCGGAACCACCGCATCAGCAGGCTTGCAGAAGAAGAACGGCGGTTCGCGATCCGGATCAAAGCCCATTTCTCGGGCGTGGGCGGCATAGTTGCGCCCCACGCAATAAACACGGCGGACGGGAAATTGCTCGTCGCTGCCGACAACAGGAATGCTAACCGGGGCCTGGGGTGCAAAAACATATTGAGTCATGATCGGTTTCCTTATGATTAATAACGAGCTTCGCGAAACAGGCCGAGCGCTTCCTGAACAGGGCGATCCGAGAAACTGAATAACACGGTGTCTTCGGCGGCAGTAAATGAGACGCCGTGCCAGGTCGGCACCACGAAGATATCTTTTGCCTGGAAAGTGAAGATTTGCTCGCCGACGGTCACCTGCCCGTGGCCTTCCACAACGTGGTAAATGGTGCTATCGGTCGTTTTCGCCACCCGCGAGTGAAATCCTTTTAGCAGCAGCTGCAGGAAGGCACCCATCGATGGCATCGGGTAGCCACCGGTGACCGGGTTGACATAGCGCATCTTGTAGCCGTCCCATTCGTCAGCATCGCCCATGCGCGTCAGGTCATGGAGTGCTTCGCGGCTGCGGTCATAGCGATAGTTGAATATCGGCGAGGAGTTCCCCACCTGGTGGCGCAGCGGCAGCATGTTAGCGGCATAGCGCGGCAAGTAGTCGCCCTCTTTGCGGGTCACCGGCTGCTGATCCTGCGGATAATCTTCGGCAAAACCGCAGCCAAGATAGTTAACCAGCGGCAGATCAAGTCCGTCGAGCCAGATAACCGGTTCATCACCAGGGTTCCCGTGATCGTGCCAGCGCCACTGCGGCGTCAGGATGAAATCACCGGGCTGCATCCGGGTACGTTCGCCATCAACGGCGGTAAATGCGCCCTCGCCTTCTACCACAAAGCGCAGCGCCGACTGATTGTGACGATGGCCAGGCGCCACCTCGCCGGGCATGATCAGCTGCAGGCCAGCGTACAGCGAGGAGGTAATGGAGGAGTGGCCGCGCAGGGCCGGATTCTCCAGCACCAACACCCGGCGAACCGCCTCTTTGGCACCAATCAACTGGCCACTTTCCAGCAACAGCGGGCGTATCTCTTGATAATTCCAGTACGCCGTTGCGCAATTGGGGTTCGGCGTTGTCGGTACCAGGTGGTGCAAAGACTCCCACAGCGGGGTGAGATTTTGGCCAGAGATATGCTGGTAAAACTGCTGGCGACCTTCGTTTTTTTCCATCGAGGATTGAGACATTTAGTTTCTCCTTATTTATTCACGATGCCGGCGGAAGGCAGCGCGTCAGGTACGGTAATCGGAGTGCGAACCACCCGCGTCAGCAGCATCAACATAACGGCGCTGATTGCCGCCGGGGCGGCTATGACAAAAAACAGAGTGTCGAAAGAGAAATTCATCGCCATCATCATTCCGCCAGAGAGCGACCCGACGATGGCACCGCAGCGGCCAACGGCATTGGACCAGCTCACGCCGGTCGCGCGGCTCTGGGTCGGATAAAGAGTGGCGGTCAGGGCATTGAGGCCAACCTGAGAACCGCTGACGCCAATGCCGGTACCAAAGATAGCCAGCGCCATTAACCACAGGCCGTCCTCGCTCAGGCCGATCATCACGATACAGACCGCGCCAAGACAGTAGCTCCATGCCAACACGCGATAAGGGTTGAAGCGGTCCATCAGCACGCCCAGCAACAGCGCGCCAAACGTACCGCCTATCTGGAAGGCCGCGGTTATCCAGGAAGCATGCTGGAGATCGATACCGCGATGGTTAAGCAGCGTCGGCATCCAGCTGGAGAGCAGATAGATAATCAGCAGGCTCATAAAGAACACCACCCACAGTAGCAGCGTCACCGGCAGCTGGCGGCCGACAAACAGCTGCTGAATACTGCCTTTTTGGCCGGTAGCAGGCTCATCGAGCCAGAAGTCCGTATCGGTGTAGCGCTCACCGGTAATTGCCCCTACGGTTTTCGCAATGACCGCCTGCGGTTTGCGATGGCGTATCTGCCAGCGCGGAGATTCGGGGAGAATAACCAGCAGCACGGCGGCCAGCATCAGCGGCAAAATACCGCCGAGTGCGAGAATGCCCTGCCAGCCAATATCCGCCACCAGCTGCGCGCTAACGACTCCACCAAGCGCAGAGCCGAGAGTGAAACCGCAAAACATCAGCGTCACCAGCGCGCCGCGACGGCGAGCGGGCAGATATTCTGAAGTCATCGTAATGGTATTCGGCATTGCTCCACCAAGGCCTAACCCGGTCAAAAAGCGCAGAATAACGAGCATCTCCAGGTCGGGAGAAAAGGCCGACAGCAGACTGAAAAGGCCAAAAAGTGCGACGCAGAACTCAATCACCCGCTTACGACCAAAACGGTCAGAAAGCGGGCCGCACAGCAGCGCCCCGGCAGTTAACCCCAGCAGGCCAGCACCAAACAGCGGCGCCAGTTCGCTGGCGCTTAGCTGCCAGTGAACGCGGATGGCGGGAGCGATAAAACCGATGGCCGCGGTATCAAAGCCGTCCAGCATGACGACCAGAAAACAGCAGATAATTACCCGCCACTGCCGGGCACCGATGGGTGCGGCATTCAGCAGCGTTTGTAGTTCACGTCGTTGAGTCATCGTTGTGCCTCGGTGCAGGGAGAGGAGATGTTGTATTTATTTCTTTTATGTTGCGATTTTGTAAGTTTGGCGATGAAATGTACAATGACATTTCGGGCAAAGACATAACCTGGAGGTTATTGCTGATGGCTAACTGGACGCAGAAACTGAAGCTCCACCATTTACAGATGCTGGTTGCGCTGGGGGAACAGGGTAATCTCACTCAGGTGGCGAAAATGATGAATATCACCCAGCCCGCGCTATCAAAATGGCTGACTCAATTTGAAGAAGAGGTCGGCATCCTGCTGTTTGAGCGCCATAGCAAGGGGTTGCGCCCTTCTGAAGGCGGCAAACTGCTGCTGCAACATGCCCAGCGCTTGATTAACGATATGTCGCGCTCGCAATACGAAATTGAACGCTTTAAAGAAGGTGGGCAGGTAGGCAGCCTGATGATCGGCTGTTCGCCGGTGGCGACCGACTGCGTTTCTCAGGCCATACTTTCGCTGCTCAAAGAGATGCCGACTCTGCACCTGAATATTGAAGAAAAAGTCATGACTCCGCTGCTTAACGATCTCCTCTCCGGAGTGGTGGACGTTGTGGTAGGAAGAGTGGGCGGACGTGCGCTGGAACTGCCGCTGCACTATCGCGTGCTGTATACCGAACCGGTCTGTTTTGTTGCCCGTCCCGATCATCCGCTCGCCAAAGAGCCGCATCTGAGCTGGGCCGATCTCGCTCACTGGCGCTGGATAGTCTGGCCTACCGGGACGCCAATTCGCTTGAGTATTGACCATGCGCTGGCAGATAACGGCGTGATGCTACCGGAAAATACCATCGAGTCGGCTTCCATGAATGTCACCAGTAATTTACTGCAAAGCAGCGATATGATTTCTATTCTTTCATTACGTCTGGCTCAGCGCTATGCCGCGCAGCATCAGTTGGTTATTCTTAATTTGCCGCGCATTGAACAAAAAGGTAGCGTCGGGGTGTTCTGGCGAAAAAGCGAAGCCCCATCGTACGCCCTGAGCCGTTTCCTCTATTATTTAACGCAGAATTCATAACCATGCATTCCGCACCTTCAGAGGTTCCATTACTCTATTCAAGGTATGCGTAGAATTCATGATGTGATCGGTAGCACATTTCAAGGTTTAATTGTATGATGAATTCGGTTCATCAAGGGTTATTACCATGAGTAAATCGTTGAATATTATCTGGCAGTACCTGCGGGCTTTTGTCCTGATCTACGCCTGTTTATACGTCGGGATTTTTATTGCTTCCCTGCTGCCCATTACAATCCCCGGCAGCATAATCGGGATGCTGATTTTGTTCGTCCTTCTGGCGCTACAGATTATGCCGCCAAAATGGGTCAACCCCGGCTGCAACGTGTTGATTCGCTACATGGCGCTGCTGTTCGTGCCCATCGGCGTTGGCGTTATGCAATACTGGGATCTGCTGCGTGCGCAGCTAGGCCCGGTAGCGATCTCCTGTACAATCAGTACATTAGTCGTTTTCCTGGTGGTGAGCTGGAGCTCACATCTGGTTCACGGCGAACGCAAAGTGATCGGTCAAAAAGGGAAAGTCAAAGATGATGCATGAAATCTGGTGGTCCTTGCCGCTGACGCTGATTGTTTTTTTCCTCGCCCGTAAGCTGGCCGCACGGTTTAAATTTCCGCTGCTTAACCCGCTGCTGGTCGCTATGGTCGTGATCATCCCTTTCTTACTGATCAGCGGTATCTCCTACGATCGCTATTTTCAGGGCAGTAAAATTCTCAACGATTTGCTGCAGCCGGCGGTCGTGGCGCTAGCCTTTCCGCTATATGAGCAGCTGCACCAGATCCGCGCCCGCTGGAAATCGATCATTACGATCTGCTTTATCGGCAGCGTCGTCGCGATGGTAACCGGCACCACCGTCGCACTGCTGCTCGGGGCCACGCCGCAAATCGCCGCGTCGATTATGCCGAAATCGGTCACCACGCCGATCGCAATGGCGGTCAGCGGTAGCATTGGCGGTATTCCAGCCATCAGCGCGGTATGTGTCATTTTCGTGGGGATTCTCGGCGCGGTCTTCGGCCACACCCTGCTCAACCTGATGCGTATTCGCACCAAAGCCTCACGCGGCCTGTCGATGGGGACCGCATCGCACGCCCTGGGCACCGCCCGCTGCGCGGAACTGGACTATCAGGAGGGAGCCTTCAGCTCTCTGGCGCTGGTGCTGTGCGGGATTATTACCTCGCTGGTTGCGCCCTTTTTATTCCCGGTGATCCTGGCTGTAGTGGGATAAATGTGACATACATCACACTTATCAATGCAACATAAACATGTTGCATAAACAATGAGATATTAATCACATATACGGGCCATCCCCGCCCGTACACTAGATTCCCATTACATTGTTAAGAGGCAACGCCATGCATCCACGTTTTCAAGCTGCTCTTCCCCTTCTGGCGGCAGATCTGCAAGCGGCTATCGCCCCGATGCTTCTCGACCCGCACTTCCCGGCCTTACTGGATGCAGGTCAGGTCGCTGCGCTGCGAAACGCAACAGGACTCGATGAAGACGCGCTGGCCTTTGCGCTGCTGCCGCTTGCGGCGGCCTGTGCGCGTGCCGATCTTTCCCACTTTAACGTTGGCGCCATCGCCCGCGGCATCAGCGGCACCTGGTATTTTGGTGGCAACATGGAATTCCTCGGTGCCACCATGCAGCAAACCGTACACGCCGAACAAAGCGCCATCAGCCACGCCTGGCTGCGCGGTGAAAAGTCGCTGCGTGCCATTACCGTTAACTACACCCCCTGTGGCCACTGTCGTCAGTTTATGAATGAGCTGAACAGTAGCCAGGTGCTGCGTATTCATCTGCCGGGCCGTGAAGCGCATTCGCTACAGCACTATCTGCCAGATGCCTTCGGTCCAAAAGACCTGGAGATCAAAACGCTGCTGATGGATGAGCAGGATCATGGTTTCCCGCTGACCGGCGATGTCCTGACGCAGGCGGCCATTCAGGCAGCCAACCGCAGCCACATGCCGTACAGCAATTCCCCTTCCGGCGTGGCGCTGGAGCTCAAAGACGGCACCATTTTCGCCGGTAGCTATGCAGAAAACGCTGCGTTTAACCCGACGTTGCCACCGCTGCAGGGTGCGCTGAACCTGATGAGCCTCAACGGATATGACTATCCGGACATTCAGCGTGCAATGCTGGCTGAAAAAGCCGATGCGGCGTTGATTCAGTGGGATGCGACTGTTGCAACGCTGAAAGCGCTGGGCTGTCAGAATATCGATCGCGTCCTGCTCGGTTAATCTGCTCGTAATGCGGGCCTCTCGCCCGCATTGTTGAAAATCCCCGCAATTAAACGATGGTTTCTTGCTCTTGCCCGGCGGGTAAAGTAGCCTGATAGCTCCATTGTTCATATGAGTCTGGTGAATGTTAAAGCGTGTGTTATACAGCCTGTTAGTCCTGTTCGGCCTGCTGCTGTTGACCGTGCTGGGTCTTGACCGTTGGATGAGCTGGAAAACCGCCCCCTATATCTATGACGAGCTACAGGATCTGCCCTACCGCCAGGTTGGGGTGGTACTCGGTACCGCCAAGTACTATCGCACCGGAGTCATTAATCAGTATTACCGCTACCGTATTCAGGGAGCGCTGAACGCTTACAACAGCGGGAAGGTGAACTATCTGTTACTGAGCGGCGATAATGCGCTGCAAAGCTACAATGAACCGATGACCATGCGCCGGGATTTAATCAAAGGCGGCGTTGATCCTGCCGATATCGTGCTGGATTACGCTGGATTCCGCACCCTCGATTCTATCGTGCGCACCCGGAAGGTTTTCGACACTAACGACTTTATTATCATTACCCAGCGCTTCCACTGCGAACGGGCACTGTTTATCGCCCTGCATATGGGCATTCAGGCGCAATGCTATGCGGTGCCTTCGCCGAAGGATATGTGGAACGTGCGCTTACGTGAGTTTGGCGCCCGGTTTGGCGCGCTGGCAGATCTCTACGTTTTCAAACGCGAGCCACGCTTTTTAGGGCCACTTATTCCGATTCCGGCATTGCAGGAAGTGCCAGAGGGAGCGCAGTCCTATCCGGCCGTGTCGCCGGAGCAGCTGCTGGAACTGCAAAAAAGTAAGTGACGGGCCGTATCTCGGTGTTGTCGCACTTGCCACAACGCATAAAAAAAAGCCCGCGCGAATGGCGCGGGCGGGATAACCACGAACGCTTATTTTTTGCGCGCGTACTTCAGTGAATCCAGCGCGACGGCGAAGATAATAATCGCCCCTTTAATAATGTACTGCCAGTACGGGTTAACGCCGATATAGGTCAGGCCGTAGTTGATGACGGTGAAGATAATAACCCCGGTCACAACCCCAAGCACCGTACCGACACCGCCGCTGAACGACACGCCGCCGACGACGCAGGCCGCAATCGCATCCAGTTCATACATAAAGCCGAGGTTGTTTGTCGCCGAGCCAATACGACCAGCTTCCAGCAGCCCACCAAAGGCATAGAACACGCCGGACAGGGCGTAAATCATCAGCAGGTTCAGCGCCACGTTAACCCCAGAAACTTTGGCCGCTTCCGGGTTACCGCCGATGGCAAAAATGTTTTTACCAAAGCGGGTTTTATTCCACAAAATCCACACGAAGAAGACCGCAATCAACGCGTAGAAAGTAATGTACGACAGGCGGAACGTCCCCAGCGCAATAAACCCTTGGGCAAACTGCGAGAAGTGGCTATCAAAGCCGGAAATTGGCGATGCGCCGACAAAATCGTAATACAGGGAGTTGATACCGTACACGATGATCATCGTGCCGAGCGTGGTGATAAACGGTGTCACGTTCAGATAAGCGATAATGATCCCGTTAATCAGACCGATGACTGCACCAATCGCACAAACCAGCAGGATCACCAGCGGAATAGGCATAGTGGCCATATCCGGGAACACCTTGTTGGCATTGTCGACCGCCTGCAGCATGGTCGCGGCGATGACCGCCGCCAGCCCAACCTGACGGCCGGCAGAAAGGTCGGTACCCTGGGTAACAATCAGCCCGGCGACGCCGAGGGCGATAATAATACGTACCGATGACTGGGTCAGGATGTTACTCAGGTTCAGCAAACTTAAGAACGTCGGGTCCTGGAAAATAATAATGGCCAGCAAAACCAAAAGAACAACGTAGATCCCACCCTCTTTCAGGTACGTGAGAAAACTTTTTTTATTTAACGCACTCATGAGAAGCCCCTGCTCTTAAAGATGCAACGACGCAAGACGTAAAATTTCGTTCTGCGTAGTGGTTTTTGTCTCAACAATTCCGGCAACAAGCCCGTTGCTCATTACCAGAATACGGTCGGTAATACCCAGCAGCTCCGGCATCTCGGAGGAAATAATGATAATGCCTTTATTTTTCTTCGCCAGTTCAGCAATCAGCTGATAAATTTCGAATTTCGCGCCCACGTCAATCCCGCGCGTAGGTTCGTCAAGCATCAGAATTTCCGGCTGGGTTAATAGCCAGCGACCAATAATAACCTTCTGCTGGTTACCACCGGACAGCGAACCAATTTGCGTATGCTGGCCGGGGGTTTTCACACGCATCGAGTCAATAACCCACTGGGTATCGCTTTTCATGCGGGAAGTATCCAGCAGCCCCACCTTGTTTTTATATTTCTTAATATTGGAGATCAGCGAGTTAAAGCCGATATCCAGATAAGCATAAATCCCGGTAGAACGGCGCTCTTCGGTCACTAAAGCAAAACCATGGTTAATGGCTTCATTCGCACTATGGTTATTGATCTTCTTGCCATGCAGCGTAATCGTGCCACCTGATTTTTCGCGGATACCGAAAAGTGTCTCCACAATATCGGTACGTTTCGCCCCCACCAGCCCGGCGATACCGAGAATTTCCCCTTTACGCAGATCGAAGGAGATATCGCGAATCGATGGCTGACGCAGTGACGTCAAGTTACGCACTTCCAGAATGGTTTCACCCGGCGTGTTGTGCTTTTCCGGGAAGCGCTGGGTCAAGGAGCGCCCTACCATCATGGAGATGATCTTGTCCATATCCAGGCCTTCCAGCGGCTGGGTAGCAATCCACTGGCCATCGCGCAGAATGGTAATTTCGTCACACAGCTGGAAAATCTCTTCCATCTTGTGGGAGATATAAACAATCCCGCAGCCGCGTTCTTTTAGCTTACGGATGATCTTAAAGAGATGATTGACTTCTTTTTCCGTCAACGATGACGTGGGCTCATCCATAATAACGATTTTCGCGTTATACGAGAATGCCTTAGCAATTTCAATCATCTGCATCTGTGATACCGATAAGGTCCCGACGCGGGCGCGCGGATCGATATCAATATCCAGTTCGTCGAATATCCCTTTGGTATCGCGATACATTTTTTCCTGATCGACAAACACCCCTTTGGTGGGATAACGTCCCAGCCACATGTTGTCCATCACCGAACGTTGCAATACCAGGTTTAATTCCTGATGAACCATTGAAATACCGTTTTCCAGCGCTTCTTTCGCCGAATGGAAATCGATCTCTTTCCCCTGAAAAAGAATACTTCCAGAATCCTTTTGATAGATTCCAAAAAGACATTTTAATAATGTTGATTTTCCCGCACCGTTCTCTCCCATTAATGCATGAATAGAATGAGGACGGACTTTCAGATTGACATTATCGAGTGCCTTGACGCCAGGAAACGATTTGTTGATATTGCTCATTTCCAACAAGAATTCGCCTGACCGTTCGCTATTATTGCTGACCATAGTTATACCTGGCTGCGTTCATACACACCCTAATTACACATAAGTGTCGTATTCAGGGTCTGGTTCTGTATCAGGAATAATGGGGCGCGAATCCCCGGGATAAATCAGATTGTTTCAACCTAAGCGGTATCACAACCTGACGCATTCCGGATAAAAACCCACGCCCGTAACTCAATAATTATTTGCCGATAAACTGGCTCAGATTGTCTTTATCTACGCCAACGTAAGGTACGCGGACGATCTTATTCTCAATCTTCCAGTTAGTACCCGCCGCGGGTTCTTTACCTGCTGCCAGGTTTTTCGCCAGATCGAAGGTCGCTTTCGCCTGGTTATTGGCATCGTTCAGCACGGTACCCGCCATCGCCCCAGATTTAACCAGCGCCAGAGCTTCAGGCAGGGCATCTACGCCAAATACCGGAATGCTGCTCTTATTGTGGGCCTTCAGTGCTTCAACTGCGCCCATTGCCATCGCATCGTTGTTGGCGATAACCACTTCAATTTTGTTAGCGTTTGGACCAGACAGCCAGGCGTCCATTTTATCTTTCGCCTGAGCGGTATCCCACATTGCGGTGTCCATCTGCAGCTGCTGAGTCTTCAGACCTTTGTCATTCAGCTCTTTAATCACGTAGGTGGTACGTGCTTCAGCATCCGGATGACCCGGCTCGCCTTTCAGCAGAACGTATTGAATCTGGCCGTCTTTGTTCAGATCCCAGTTCGGGTTCGCTTTCCAGTGTTTGGCAATCAGGTCGCCCTGAATAATCCCGGATTCTTTGGAGTCAGTACCGACGTAGAAGGCTTTGTCATAGCTGTCCAGCGCCTTGCGGGACGGTTCTTTGTTGAAGAACACCACCGGCACGTTCTGGCCGCGCGCTTTGTCGATAACGGTGCCCGCAGCTGCCGGGTCCACCAGGTTAATCGCCAGCGCCTTCACCCCTTTTGCCAGCAGAACGTCAATCTGGTCGTTCTGTTTGGACTGGTCATTCTGCGAGTCATTCATCAGCAGCTGAACGTCTGGCGCTGATTTGCCGTCTTTCTCGATAGCCTTACGCACAACCGACATAAAGTTGTCGTCATATTTATAAATGGTTACGCCGATGCGGGTATCAGCTGCGTGTGCCGCTGCGCCAAATAACATGCTAGCCATAACAGCAGACAGGGTTAACACCTTCTTATTCATGGAATCTCCGGTTTTATTATGCAGGGTCGTTGGTGTGAAAATAGCTGGCAGGCATTTGTTAAATTAACGTTACCGCGCAACAACGTTCACGACTGTAAATTCTGTCTTCCGTGTAGGGTAACGCTCCAGAAATACGACTTTATTACGCGTTTAGCGCCTTATTCCTACGGTAAAAATGATTAATCACCGTGATAGAGTGGTTCAGACTGGTAAACGTGGCCATCATAATCAGTTGAATGTTAATATACTGTGAATTTACTCACAGATTGAAAGCGGTTACATAAGGCACATCATCAGTTAGTGATCGGCCCCGCAATTTGCCGCGGCATCACCGAATGACGGCGCACCAGGGTTGGCATAAAGCAATGACGCGCATCATGATCCAGTTTGCCCGCCGCTCCCAGCAGTGCCAGCTCCGTTGCCAGCTTCGCCATTGACATAACAGGATAGCGCACGGTTGTCAGCTGTGGGTCGGTGTAGCGAGAAATAGGGATATCATCGAAGCCGATGAGCGATAAATGCTGCGGTACCGCAATGCCGTTATCTTTGAGCGTCGTCAGCGCCCCGGCCGCCATGCTGTCGTTGTAAGCAAAGACCGCGGTCAGGCCTAAATTGCGCCCCAGTAGCTCGACCATGGCCGCCTCGCCCCCCTGCATATCCGGGCTGCCCGAGCCAATCCAGCTCTCCGGCGCAATAATGTTTTGCTCCTGTAACGCCTTAAGCCACCCTTCCCGGCGCATATCGTCATCTTCAATGCCGTGATTTGAAGAGAGATAGCCTATCCGCTGATGGCCGTGGTTCAGCAGCATCCGCGTCGCCATCAGCGCCCCGCTGACGTTATCCAGCCCCACGCAGCGATGGGCAAAACCGGGCACAATGCGGTTAATCAGCACCATCCCCGGAATATGCTCCATAAAGTCGCCAAGTTCTTCATCGCTGAGCGCTTTGGAGTGAACGATCAGGGCAGAACAGCGCTGGCGAATCAACACCTCAATGGCATGACGTTCTTTTTCAGCTTCATGATAGCTGTTGCCGATCAGCACATATTTCTGATGCTGTTGAGCGACGGTATCCACCGCTTTCACCAGCGCACCGAAAAAGGCATCCGAGACATCCATCACCACAACGCCAATGGTGTCACTGACCTGCGTCGCCAGCGCCTGTGCATTGGCATTCGGCCGGTAGCCCAGTTGCGTTACCGCTTTCATTACATTTTCCCGCGTATCCGGGCTCACCAGCGCACTGTTATTCAGCACGCGCGAGACGGTTGCCACGGAAACACCCGCCTGACGGGCGACATCACGAATGGTGATCATGCTTACCGCCCTTAAGAGAATTGCAATACGTCACACCCACCTCCTGTGTTCAGCAAGGTGGCTATTCTGGCAGCGACGTGCCGCACGCTACGTGAGTGATGTCACAAGCCTGGAAACGGTTACATCCGTTTTGTTAATGATTGTGATCGAGATCGTTATCTGGATGTGTTTTTTAGTGAGGTCCCTGACGCACGCAGGGTGAGTTGACGCCACAGCCATTCCACCGGTCCCTGACGGAAATGACGCAGCCAAAGCAGCGAAAAGGTTATATTCACCGCCCAGACCGGAACAACGAAGGCTAACAGCTGCAGGCGGTCAAACTTCATAAACAGGCCAAAGCGGTAAAAAAGGGTGGTGCAGATAAGCGTTTGTAAAAGGTAGTTAGTCAGCGCCATCCGCCCGACGCAGGCGATGGCGCCCACCAGCCGCAGCCTGCACAGCTGTGGCCAGAAGCCCCATGCCAGCGAGGCATAGCCGATCGTTTGCAACGGTGCACCCAGCTCGCGCGGGGCTTGTAACAGGAACGCACACCAGCGAGGATCCCACCCGAGATACCACTGGGCAAAAATAGCCGGCAGATTAATCGCCATGCCGGCGACAATCAGCAGCGCGCCGGTGCGGCGATAGTGGCTGAGGCTAAACTGCCCCTTTAACCAGCCGCAGCGCATCAGCGCCGCGCCCATCAGCATCATTCCCGCCAGCTGCCAGCCGTACTGGGCACCGAGCGCCAGCAGGTTATCGGAGAGCATATCGACACGGTTACTCACCGCCTCCATGCCACCGTTCAGCTTCCAGTATTGCTCGTACTGTAAATTCGCCGCATCGGGTACCCATGAACGATTCGGCGCGTCGCCAGTAATGACGCCAAGCAGCACGAGGACCGCAACGCCGACCACGTACAGCATGACGCCGGTATTAAACAGCGAGGTGATGTGATGGGCATCGCGCACCATGCGCCAGGCCACCAGTCCCACCAACGCATAGGCCAGCAGAATATCGCCATCCCAGAAAAAAAGACCGTGGATAAAGCCCAGCAGCGCCAGTAACGTCAGCCGCGACTGGATCCAGCGCTTGCCGCGAGGCAACAGCATCTGCAGGCCGGCACCAAACAGCAGGGCAAATAACGTCAGGAATTTGACCTGAGCAAACAGGTCGAGAATCGCCCAGGTCCAGGCGTCAGTGAGGGAGATGCTCCCGGACCATGCCGGGTTGAGGTAAGCGGCCTTCGGCAAGCCGAAGGCGCTGATATTCAGAAGCAGGATACCCAGGATGGCAACGCCGCGCACAAAGTCCAGCGTGACATTTCGCTCCATCTGCCCTGCTCCGTTTTTTAGTTGTGGTGACGTACGGCGCGCAGGAACTCCTGGCGAGTATTCTGGCTGGATTTAAACAGGCCACCCAAAGAAGTCGTCGTTGTCGCACTGGTGGCATCACGAATGCCGCGCGCTTTCACACAGTAGTGTACTGCATCAATGGAGACCGCAACGTTACTGGTGCCCAGCAGCGTTTGCAGCGCCGTTAAAATCTGCTGAGTCAGTCGCTCCTGCACCTGCGGGCGCTGGGAGAAGAACTGCACGATACGGTTGATTTTCGACAGGCCAATCACCGAATCTTTCGGGATATAAGCGACCGTCGCTTTACCATCGATAGTGACAAAGTGATGTTCACAGGTGCTGGTCAAGGTGATGTCACGTACGGTCACCATTTCATCAACCTGCATCTTGTTTTCGATAACGGTGATTTTCGGGAACCTGGCATAATCCAGTCCGGAAAAAATCTCGTCGACGTACATTTTCGCAATGCGTCGCGGGGTTTCCACCAGGCTGTCATCAGTTAGATCAAGATTCAGCAGTTGCATAATCTCGGTCATGTGTCCGGCAATCAAACGCTTGCGAGTTTCATTATCAATTTCTTGTACTGGCGGACGCAGCGGCGTCTCCAGCCCACGAGCGACCAGCGCTTCATGAACGAGTATGGCTTCTTTACTCAGTGCTGACATTTAGGTTCTCCTGCAGGTGTGGCGCTCTTTGCTCTTCTGCGGGCAAAGTTTGCGTTCATTGTGCGTGAGGTGGCGCACATAATCCAGTAGCCGAAACGATAATTATTGAAATTTGCGTTAGCTATCGATCCCTCGCGACGGGCCTAGTACCGCTTATCAAACCCGCGATGCCCGCCGTTCATTACACCGCTTACCGCCGGACAGCATCGCACCGTTTCGGGCGCGCAGGCAGCATCGGGCATGTTGGTTAAAAGTTGCATTAATGATGCAATATGTTCCTTAAAGGAGAAAGTGAAAGTTGCTCACGGGTGCATGAAATATCTGTATTATGGCCTGACACCCGCATTTACCTTCCTGAGGAGCCCTGCATGGAATTGCTTGAAGAGCATCGCTGTTATGAAGGTCGACAGCAGCGCTGGCGGCACGACTCCAGTACTCTGAACTGTTCAATGACGTTCAGTATCTTTTTACCTCCCTTACGTGACGAAACGCCGCCGCCGGTTCTCTTCTGGCTGTCGGGGCTGACCTGCAATGATGAAAACTTCACCACCAAAGCGGGCGCCCAGCGTGTGGCCGCAGAACTGGGCCTTGTTCTGGTGATGCCGGATACCAGCCCCCGCGGCGATGACGTCGCGGATGATGCCGGCTGGGATCTGGGTAAAGGTGCAGGTTTTTATCTGAACGCCACCGAAGCACCGTGGTCTGCGCATTTTCGCATGTATGACTACCTGCGCGACGAACTACCGCAGCTCATCCGTTCGCAGTTTAACGTCGGCGAGCGCACGGCAATCAGCGGCCACTCGATGGGCGGCCACGGCGCGCTGATAATGGCGCTGAAAAACCCGGGCCGCTTTACCAGCGTGTCTGCCTTCGCGCCTATCGTTAACCCGACGCAGGTCCCCTGGGGACAAAAAGCCTTCACCGCCTATCTGGGCGCCGATGCGTCGGCCTGGCAGGCGTGGGACAGCTGTGCATTAATGCAGGCAAGCCAGCCCGCTGACGCGATTCCGACGCTTATCGACCAGGGCGATAGCGACACGTTCCTCGCGCTACAGCTACAGCCAGCGGTGCTGGCTGAAACCGCGCGGCAAAAGGCGTGGCCGTTAACCCTGAGAATTCAACCCGGCTACGATCACAGCTACTATTTCATCGCTTCATTTATCGAAGATCATCTGCGTTTTCACGCCCGCTATCTGCTGGCCTGATTTCCTGTCGGTGTGCCGCCCCGTTGCTGGCGCACCGTTCTCTTCGCATGCTCAGACGGCCTTCGCCCGCGGTGCCATGCGCTATTCAAGAACCACCGTTTCTTTATTTTTAGACAGCAGAATCTTGATCAGCTCAATATAGGAAACCGGTTTAAAAAAATAATAGCCCTGCAGCAGGATGACATTCTTCCGGTTGAGGTAATTCAGCTGCTCTACCGTTTCAACGCCCTCAGCGACAATCCGTAACGAGAGCTTGCTCGCCATTTCAAGCACGCAGTCCAGCAGCTTTGTTGATTCATCAAGCCCATTCACCCGTCCAACAAAGCTTTTATCGATCTTGATGTAGTCGATGTTCAAATCATGAAGATAAGACAGCCCGGAATACCCGGTGCCGAAATCATCCAGCGCAATAGAAAAGCCGCGAGCGTGTAAGGTATTGAGGTTGGCGATCAGCTGCTCATCAACGTGTAGCGGCTCGCGTTCGGTCACTTCAAGTACCAGGGTTAAGTTTTGGTTGTGGAAACCTTCCCGGTATTTCAGGCAGTCATCCATAAACTGTGGCGAGCTGATATGTGAGGCGCTGAAGTTGATGCCGATATGAAAACCATCGGGCAGCTTGCTGACGATTTTGTTCATCTGCGACACCACCTGTGCCATCAGACTTTGCGTCAACGGTATAATCAGCCCCGTGCGTTCTGCAAGCGGGATAAACGTTGCCGGCGAAATCAGTCCAAGCTGCGGGTGCTTCCATCTTGCCAAAACCTCAACGCCATATATCGCGCCGGTTCGGCCATTAACGACCGGCTGGTAAAAAGGAACAATTTCACCATTCTCAATCGCTTTACGTAAGTTATCCTCTGGCGTCGTGTATTTGTTTGCATATTTCAACAGCAGCCAGGCCAGGGCGCATGCGACAAACAGAATAAAGATCAGCAAACCGGCCCCTTGATTAATCATTCGCTTAACACTAAAAAACGCCGGAAGATTGTATTCAATACCAAACATAAATTCGGCAGACTGAAAATAACCGGTGGTACTGCTGCTTAAGTCCGTGTTTCTGACATCGCCTGACGTTCCGATAGTCCGGTCGCCCACCACTAAAGCAAAGTGAGTATTTTGCATATTACTGCTGAGCGCGTCACGAATATGAACATCGCTGATGCTGATAACGGTTTTCCCACTCGGAAAGTGAGTTTGATAGGCCAGAATCGGCCGACCATTCACGGTGTTCTTCGCCTGGATCAGCATTAGCGTGGCGTCCGGGATACTGTTTAAACGCAAAAGAAGCACCCGGTTCCCCGGCAGCGAGGAGCACCATATTTTATCGTCTTTAATAATCAAAATCGTTCTGAGGTGTGG
Organism: Klebsiella sp. I138; assembly: GCF_051131765.1. Taxonomy (NCBI): domain Bacteria; kingdom Pseudomonadati; phylum Pseudomonadota; class Gammaproteobacteria; order Enterobacterales; family Enterobacteriaceae; genus Klebsiella; species Klebsiella sp. I138. The sequence goes on along the minus strand of NZ_CP180447.1, from coordinate 361,524 downwards.
TTTGAGCGCCGCCTCGGTCCCAAGCTGAAACTGACCTTCCGGTGAGCAGCCTTTGCTCGCCACATCCAGCGCGGTTTTTGTCGCCAGGCGGGCTTCCTCCAGAATGGCATTAATCCTTCTTGCCGCATGCTGGGCTCCGTTCGCACTACTTATTCTTGCCGAATACCACAGCTGCATATTTAAAATAGACACGCCGATAACGAAAAAAAACACGGCGACGAAAGCGGGAAGTATGACATTGCGCATTATTGTTCTCGGTCAATGGAGATTCGATTAATGAATAACGTCGACCTGCTCCCCATTGATCAACATGACGCCAGTCATGTTCTCAATTTTAGCCCTGCCCCCTAACGTGTTCTGGACACCAGCGGAAATAACCGGCGGCTTTACCACTCACCGTCGCATTTCAGTTCTGAACATACCGGAGGAAGTCATCCATCCCAGTACAGAATGGGAGCATCTCTCCCTATAGGGTATACGCCATTTTGCGCCGCGCATGGTTGTGCGATGGCGGCGTTAATACAATGAGATGCCGCCGTAAAAATAAAAACTCGCCTTTGCATTCAGGACGATTGCCGAGGCTATTAGCAAGGGCGGCCAGCGCTTGCCGTCCGCCCTCCTTCGGCCTCAATCAGAAGCGGTAGTCCACCGCCATAAAGTAGCGGCGCCCTTCTTCGGTATAGCTATAGTCATCGCGGCTCAGATCTTTATCACCCACGTTCAGGACGCCTGAACGCAGCTTCACGCTCTTCGTCACCTGCCATGCGGCACCGATATCAAACATGGTGTAACCACCCGGCGTTTTCGAGGTAGCGCTGACCGCACGCTGCTCGCCGGTATAGTTCGCGGTGACATAGAAGGACCAGTCATCCAGCGGCTTCCAGTCCAGCGTTCCGTTCGCAGTATGGAACGGCAGAGATTGCAGCGGCTTATCGCCCCCGTTACTGAGATCGCGACCGTCGTTATAGGTGTAGTTCATCGTCAGCTTCCACTCGTCGCCGAACGGCACTTTGACCTCGGTCTCCACCCCTTTGATACGCGCTTTATTCACGTTGAAGTAGCGGAAGACCGGCACGCGTTTGCCGTTGACCGTTTTCCAGCCGACAAAGTTAGGATAGCCCGGCGCTTCACTGGCGCTGGAGGTCCGCAGAATATCGATCATATCGTCGACGTTATTCTGGAAGGTGGTCACACTCCCTTCCACGCCTTCCAGCAGACCTTCTTCGCCGCGGTAGTACAGGCCAAGCTCGAAGCTTTCGCTGGTTTCCGGCTTCAGGTCCGGGTTACCGATAATACTGCACGAGCCGCGGCAGGAGTTGGTCGTCCAGTCCGGGTTCAGCTGCAACAGCGACGGCGCTTTAAAGGCCGTTGCCCAGCCGCCTTTCACGGTAACCGTGTCGGTTGCGTTATAGACCAGGTAAGCACGCGGGCTCCAGTGATCGCCGTAGGTTTGATGGTCGTCCATACGAATACCGGTGGTCAGCGCCAGCGGTTCGAAAATTCGCCACTCATCCTCAACAAACAGCGCGTACTGGCTGGCGGAGGTGGATTTCCCCCCGCTGCTCAGGTTAACAGGATCTTTCAGCTTATCGTGGCGCCATTCCCCACCGAAGGTCACCAGCTGGTTGATCATCCCCAGCGGCAGCACGTATTTCCCGTCTACGGAATTGCTTTCTGAGGTGATGGTGCCGTCCTGGCCCGGATTTTTGTTATCAACCTTTTCACCGTAAAACTTCAGTTCACTGTTACCCACGTCCCAGCGCCCGTTATGGCTGAGGGAGTAGTTCTGACGTTCCAGGCGGTTGCGGTCGAGGGAGTCGGAGTCACGATCCTGGCGATCGAAGCCATAGCCGGCGGTGATGTCCTGGTTATCGGTCGGCGTCCACGCAAACTCAACGTTACCATCGCGGCTGGTAAAGCCTTCAATGCGCGGCGTTTCACCGGCGGCGTTGCTGGAGGACTGCTGATCGTCTTTCGCGCGTTTTGCCAGGTTGCCGTAGGCTTTCATTCCCAGCACCCCGTCAATCAGCGGGCCGCTGGTAAAGAACTGACCGTTATAGGTATCACCGCGATCGCGATGCTCCTGAATCGTGGTATCAGCACTCAGGGTACCGGTCCATTTCTGGCCGACCTTTTTGGTAATGATGTTCACCACGCCGCCGAGGGCATCGGAACCATAAAGAGAGGACATCGGCCCGCGAACCACTTCGATGCGCTCGATGGCATCGACCGGGACCCAGTTTAAATCGAAATCGTTATGGCGGAAGACGGCGTTACGTGAGTTGACGCGTTTGCCATCGACCAGAATCAGCGTATAGCTGCTGTCGAGGCCGCGAATACTGACGCCCTTACGGTTGTCGCCTTCGTTGGTGAGCTGTACGCCAGGCACATCGCGCAGGACATCTTTCAGGTTCTGAACCGGGCGGCGTTGTAAATCTTGCTGGGTGATGACGCTGATACTGGCCGGGGCATCTTTTACGCTCTGTTCAGTTGCCGCGGCGGTGACAACCAGCGTTTCTTCATTGACTTCGGCTAATGCCGGGAACGCCAGTGATACGACGGATGCGCACAATCCCGCCCGGACAAAAGGGTTTAACCTGAACATTCCATATCTCCATGAGGTCTATAACGAATCAAACAAAAGGTGCAATTAACACGAACTGTCGGCACACCGCTCATAGGCGGTACGCGCGGTCTTTTTTTACAGTTGACGTGGCTGGTCGCCCCTTGCCGGTTCTTCACGACCCGCAAGATATGGGGATTGGCTTCATCCTGAATTTGATGAGGATGATAAAGATAATGATTTCGATTATCAATAAAATTATGGAGAACTGTATCAATTTGTAAGAAACGCAGATATAAAAAAACCCTCTTAAAAAGAGGGTTTTATGCAAGCGATGAGTATCGGTTTTGAGCGTCAGCCTTTGAAACGCTGCGGGAACTTCATTTCGCTGTAGCGCACGAAACGGGTCCCTTTCGCCAGCTTATAACCGAACCAAATCACCAGGAACAGCGGGATACCGATATAGGTTGCCGCGACGCCGCCCCAGTCAATGGTATCTTTCAGGAACGCTTCATAGTTCTGGCCCAACGTAATAATCAGACACAGTACGAAGGCGAAGATTGGTCCCAGCGGGAAGAATCCCGAACGATACGGCAGGTCGTTCAGATCGTGGCCTTGCAGCACATAGCCGCGACGGAAACGATAGTGGCTGATGGCAATCCCCAGCCAGGCGATAAAACCGGTCATCCCGGACGTGTTCAGCAACCACAGATAAACGGTCTGATTACCAAACATCGAGCTCAGGAAGCACAGTGCGGCAATCACCGTCGTTGCGTACAGCGCATTACGCGGCACGCCGCCACGAGACAGCTTCGAGAAGATACGCGGCGCTTTACCATCGCAGGCCAGGGTATAGAGCATACGCGTTGATGCATACATTCCCGAGTTACCCGCAGACAGTACCGCCGTCAGGATAACCGCGTTCATGATCGCCGCCGCAGACAGCAGGCCCGCGTGCTGGAAGACCAGGGTGAACGGACTGACGGAAATATCTTTCACGTCGTTACGCAGCAGGCTGGGATCGGTATACGGAATGATCAGACTGATAATCAGAATCGCGAACACATAGAACAGCAGGATACGCCAGAACACCTGCCGTACCGCGCGCGGAATGTTCTTCTCCGGATCTTCGGATTCACCCGCCGCAATCCCGATAAGTTCGGTGCCCTGGAAGGAGAAGCCGACAATCATCGCCACGCCGATCATCGCCGCAAAGCCCCCGGCAAATGGCGCATCACCGGTAGTCCAGTTACTCCAGCCCACCGGCTGTGCACCCTTGAAGATACCGACAATCATCATCACGCCAACGACGATAAAGATGATGACGGTAGTCACTTTGATCAACGAGAACCAGTATTCCGCTTCGCCGAAGCCCTTCACGGAGATCCAGTTCAGCAGGAACATAATGCCGAGGAACAGTGCGCTCCAGATCCAGCCAGGGGTATCCGGGAACCAGTAGCTCATCACCAGCTGCGATGCCACGAGGTCAACGGCGATGGTAACTGCCCAGTTGTACCAGTAGTTCCAGCCCAGCGCGAAGCCAAAGCCCTCTTCAACATAGTTCTGACCGTAGGTCGCAAAGGAACCGGATACCGGCATGTATGCCGCCAGTTCACCCAGGCTGGTCATCAGGAAATACACCATCAGACCGATCAGAATATAGGAAAGCAGTGCCCCGCCAGGGCCTGCCTGAGAAATAGTTGCACCAGATGCAACGAAAAGACCTGTACCGATGGAACCGCCAATAGCGATCATGGTCAAGTGGCGCGCCTTCAGTTCACGGCGTAAGCCGGGCGCTTCTGTGGTTTTAGTATCCGAAACCATGTGAAAATGCTATCCATCCAAAAAACGAGGCGCGATTGTAGCAGACGATCCGGGTTCCATCCGGTACAAATGCGAAGTTATAAGAGAGCTTCATGATCGACAATGGATTATTAGTAAAGCACTAATCCCCGGAAATGCCAGTCATAATCTCCTGATCTATCATGATAATACCACTGCTTATCGCCGGTGACTTACACCTGGCAATAGCGCAGAAAACGCTGTAAAGCCTTGGAAATATGTTTTTGCCGATGATGAATCCGCCACAAGGTGCGGGTCAGTTCAGGCAACGGTACCGCCAGTTCAACCAGCGACCCCACCTCTAGCTGCTCGGCAATCACCCGCCGGGAGAGGCAGCTGATGCCCAGGCCGTGGCGCACGGCATGTTTAATGGCTTCTGAATTGCCAAGCTCCATGCCCAAATGAAACGCCGGCAGGTGCGACAGCAGCAGATAGTCGACAATTTCGCGCGTGCCGGAGCCGTGTTCACGCAGGATCCACGGGGCTTCCGCCAGCCGTTGCAGCGTCACCTCACCTTCCAGCAGCGGCGAATTCGGCGCAGCGAACACCACGAGTTCATCTTCCAGCCACGGCTCGGCGATAATATCTGCCGCATGGCATGGCCCTTCGATAAGCCCGATATCCACGCGCAGGTCGGCCACCGCATTGATAACGTCCTGGCTATTACCCACGCTCAGCTCCAGCGGCAAGTCGGGAAAATCACGGCGATAGTGGGCGATAATTTCCGGCAGAATATAGTTACCGATGGTGCTGCTGGCATACACGCGAATCGCGCCGTTATCGCCGCGAAACAGCTGCTCAATCTCTACCGCACGTTCCAGCAGCGCCAGCGCACGCGGATACAGCAGCCGACCGTGCTCGTTCACCACCAGCCGCTTGCCGACGCGGTCAAACAGCTGTACGCCCAGCTGCCCTTCCAGATCGGTTAGCGCGGCACTGACCGCCGATTGCGAAAGCGCCAGCATTTGTGACGCCTGAGTCGTTGAACCGCTCTTAAGCACTTCAGCAAAAACTTCCAGCTGCCGTAGCGTGATATGCATAACTCATCCTGCCTTCATTTATATGCAGCGTGGCTCTCCGACAACCCGCCGATCGTGGGAATGTCACCAAAAACGCGAAAAATTTCGAGCTGCAGGAGGCGGCAAAAGAGCGAGTCCCAGGAGCTTACTGAAGTAAGTGACTGAGAAGCGTGCGCGCAGCCAACACACGTGCAACTTGAAGTACGCCGGGTTTACCACTTATTCCGATTGATTATAAATATATAATCAATTTTATATTTATACCAGCACGTCGTAATCTTTACACAGACAAAGGAGAAGGTTATGACAGCACTCACTTTACCGACAAAACATCGCACCTTGTGGCATTTTATCCCGGGACTCGCGCTGACCGCCGTTCTGACCGGCGCGGCACTCTGGGCCGGCAGCTTTTCTGCTATTGCCGGTGCCGGCTTCAGCGCGCTGACGCTGGCCATCTTATTCGGTATGGTCATCGGGAACACCATTTACCCTAAACTGTGGCAGTCCTGTGACGGCGGCGTAATCTTTGCCAAACAGTATCTGTTACGACTCGGCATTATTTTATACGGTTTTCGCCTGACGTTCGCCCAAATCGCCGATGTCGGCGTTAGCGGTATCACCATTGACGTCCTGACGCTGACCAGCACCTTTTTTATCGCCTGCTTCCTTGGGCAGAAGGTCTTCGGTCTGGACAAACATACCAGTTGGCTGATCGGTGCCGGTAGCAGCATCTGCGGCGCCGCCGCGATTCTGGCCACCGAACCCGTGGTCAAAGCGGAAGCCAGTAAAGTCACCGTCGCGGTGGCTACGGTGGTAATTTTCGGTACCCTGGCTATCTTCCTCTACCCGGCCATGTACCCGATGCTGGCCCACTGGTTCACCCCGGAAGCCTATGGCATCTATATGGGTTCCACCATGCACGAAGTTGCACAGGTAGTGGCTGCCGGGCATGCCATCAGCCCGGATGCGGAAAACGCCGCGGTGATCGCGAAAATGCTGCGCGTCATGATGCTGGCTCCGTTCCTGCTGTTTCTGGCCGCTCGCGTCAAACAGCTGGCGCCTGAGGGCCAGGGAGAGAAAAGCAAAATCACCATTCCGTGGTTTGCCATCTTCTTCATCCTGGTCGCAGTGTTTAACTCCTTCCACCTGCTGCCAAAATCAGTCGTCGATATGCTGGTGACGCTCGATACCGTACTGCTGGCGATGGCGATGGCCGCACTGGGACTGACTACTCACGTCAGCGCGCTGAAAAAAGCCGGTGCCAAACCGCTGCTGATGGCCTTGATGCTGTTCGTCTGGCTGATTGTCGGCGGCGGCGCTATCAACCTGGCCATTCACAGCCTGATGGCATAACCGGGTTGGTCGAACGTACGCATTCATTGATGTAACTCTGCAGTTAAGCCGCTATCATTACCCTGCCCCCAGCGGCTTAACTGGAGTTTTTTTATGAAATACATTGGAGCGCACGTCAGCGCCTCCGGCGGACTGGCCAATGCTGCCATTCGCGCCGCCGAAATCGACGCCACCGCCTTCGCGCTGTTTACCAAGAACCAGCGTCAATGGCGAGCCGCCCCGCTGAGCGACGAGACGATTGCTGAATTCAAAGCCGCCTGCGAAAAATACCGCTTTGGTCCTGGACAAATCCTGCCGCACGACAGCTATCTGATAAACCTTGGCCACCCGGTTGAGGACGCGCTGGAAAAATCTCGCGAGGCCTTTATTGATGAACTGAGCCGCTGTCAGCAGCTCGGACTGACGCTGCTCAATTTCCATCCCGGCAGCCATCTCCAGCAGATCCCGGAAGATGAGTGCCTGGCGCGTATCGCCGAGTCTATTAATATCGCGCTGGCCAAAACCGAAGGCGTGACTGCGGTCATTGAAAATACCGCCGGCCAGGGCAGCAACCTCGGTTTCAAGTTTGAGCACCTGGCCGCCATCATCGACGGCGTCGAAGATAAATCCCGCGTCGGCGTATGCATTGATACCTGCCACGCCTTCGCGGCCGGTTATGATCTGCGCAGCCCGGAGGAGTGTGAGAAAACCTTCGCCGATTTCGAACGGATTGTCGGTTTCCGCTACCTGCGCGGCATGCACCTCAACGATGCCAAAAGCACCTTCGGCAGCCGCGTTGACCGCCACCACAGCCTGGGCGAAGGCAATATCGGCCACGATGCTTTCCGCTGGATTATGCAAGACAGCCGTTTCGACGGCATCCCGCTGATTCTGGAAACCATCAACCCGGATATCTGGGGTGAAGAGATAGCCTGGCTGCGAGCGCAGCAAACGGAAGAAGCTTCAGCCTGACGCCGGACTGCGCGGAATGTACCGCGACACAGAAAGAGAAAAAGGGCCGAATAATCGGCCCTTTTGTTTAGCTAAGTAAATGGTTAGCTGAGGATAACTCAGGCAGCTTTTTCTACCGTCTGTCCTTCCGGGCGTTTCAACACCGCGTAGGAGAGACCGGCCACCAGGGTACCGGCGACAATCGCCAGCAGGTAACCCAGGACAGGCGTAATTGCGCCTGGAATCAGCAGGACAAACAGACCGCCGTGCGGCGCCATCAGTTTCGCCCCAATAGCCATGGAGATAGCCCCGGTCACCGCGCCACCCACGATACAGCATGGCAGGACGCGCATCGGGTCGCGGGCAGCAAACGGAATCGCCCCTTCAGAGATAAAGCACAGACCCAGAACCAGCGCCGCTTTGCCCCCTTCCCGTTGGCCTTTATCAAACTTGTTGCGAGCGACCAGCGTAGCGATACCCATCGCCAGCGGTGGCACCATACCGGCCGCCATAATCGCCGCCATCGGTGCGTAGGTCTGGGTACTCAGCAGACCAACGCCAAAGGCATAGGCCGCTTTGTTCACCGGGCCGCCCATATCGGTACACATCATTGCACCGAGGATTGCCCCCAGCAGCACGGCATTCGCCGTTCCCATCGTTTGCAGCCAGTGGGTCAGACCTTCCAGGATGCCGGCAACCGGTTTACCGATCAGGTAGATCATGGCCAGACCGACGATCAGGCTGGAAACCAGCGGAATGATCAGAATCGGTTTCAGCGCTTCCATGCTTGGCGGCAGTTTTAATTTCGTGCTAATCAGTTTGGCAACGTAGCCGGCAAGGAAACCGGCGATGATCCCGCCGATAAAGCCGGAACCTCCGCTGACGGCCAGCATACCGCCAATAAGACCCGGCGTCAGACCTGGACGATCCGCGATGGAGAAGGCAATAAAGCCCGCCAGCACCGGTACCATCAGCGCAAAGGCTGAACCACCACCGATTTGCATCAGCGCGGCTGCCAGCGTCCCTTTCACTTCAAAGGCTTTAATCCCAAAGGCGAAGGAGAGCGCAATACACAGACCACCGGCAACAACCATCGGCAGCATGTAAGAAACACCGGTCAGCAGGTGACGATAAGCTCCACCGCCCTCTTTCTTCGCAGAGTCAGCCTGCTGGCTGCCCTGTCCGGAAGGCTGGTACGGTTTTGCTTCCGCAACGGCTTTATCCAGCTCCTGCGTGGTTTTCTTCAGCGCCAGACCGGTGGTGGTACGATACATCGGCTTACCGGCAAATTTTGCCAGGTCCACTTCAATGTCGGCCGCCACAATCACCAGATCCGCCTGAGCAACTTCTTCCGGGGTGATTGCATTGCCGGCACCAACGGAACCGCGGGTTTCAACTTTCACCCACCAGCCACGTTTTTTGGCTTCGGTTTCAATGGCTTCAGCCGCCATAAAGGTATGTGCGACGCCGGTAGGACATGCCGTAATCGCCACGATACGTTTGGCACCACCGGTCGCGGCCGGCAGCGCAGCAGCAGCCGGCGCAGCGTACGCCGTCGCATGGCCTTTCGCTTCGCTCAGGAACAGTTCCGGGTGGGCAACGGCGCGATTAATATCGCCGAGGTACACCTGTTTACCGTTCAGCGCGCTATCAGCCGGCAGGGTGGCGCCGAGAACGATCGCCAGTTCAGCATCGTTCGGGTTGTCTGTCAGTTCAAGATGCGCTTTATGCGCTGCGGTACCCAGCAGGGTTTTCGCCATATAGGCGCGCGCCTGTCCAAGTCCGGCATCAATAATCAGCAGCGTTTTCATTATGCCTCTCCTGCTGTTAATTAAAGGGTTTTAAGTCGACACGCGCCATCATGGCGGCCAACTGGGTACGATCGGTAATCCCAACATTGCTCTGGCTGACCGCCAGTGCGGCCACGGCGGTAGCCAGGCGCAGCGTATGTTCGCTGGATTCGCGCATCAGCAGGCCGTAGATCAGGCCACCAACCATGGAATCTCCGGCGCCTACGGTGCTGACCACTTCGACTGAAGGCGGTTTTGCAATCCATTCGCCAGAGGCGTTAACCCACAGCGCGCCTTCTTCTCCCAGGGAGATAACCACATGGGCGATCCCCTGCTCGCGCAGCGCATGCGCCGCGTCAATCACGTCTTTCATATCAGGCAGCTTACGGCCAGCCCAAATCTCCAGCTCGCGACGGTTTGGTTTCACCAGCCACGGCGCGGCTTTCAGACCAGCAACCAGCGCTTCACGGCTACTATCAAAGATAATGCACGGACACTGACTACGCAGGCGAACCATCCAGTCAGTAAAGGCTTCCGGGCTAACGCCTGACGGCAGACTGCCGCTGACGCACACCATATCGAACTGGCCCAGCCAGCTCAGGGAGTCATTAACGAAGCGTTCCCAGTCGGCCGGGGTCACTTCAAAACCGGAGAAGTTGAAATCGGTCACTTCGCCATCTTTTTCCGTCAGCTTAACGTTGATGCGCGTACGGCCCTGCACGACCTGGAAGCGGTTGGCAATCCCCAGCTCGCTGAACAACTGCTGAAAACCATCCTGGTTATCTTTGCCAAGAAATCCCCCAACGGTGACGTCAATGCCGAGATCTTTCAGCACTTTTGCCACGTTGATACCTTTACCTGCCGCATGCAGGCCGGTAGTCCGTACCAGGTTCACTTCGCCGCGTTCAATTTCCGGCGTGAAACCCACCAGGTCATATGCCGGGTTTAAAGTAATTGTCGCTACACGTCTGCTCATTTATGCGCCCTCCCCAAGGCCTGCGGCGATCGCTTCGCCAATCGCATCCAGCGCTTGTTGCGCATCTTCACCCTGCGCGGTAAAGCGCAGACGGTGACCTTTCTTCACACCCAGCGCCACGACTTTCATCAGGCTGCGGCCATTGGCCGGCTTGCCGGAACCGTCGAGGTTAGTGACGGTAATGTCGCTGGAAAATTGTTTAATGGTGTTCACCAGCATCGTGCCCGGACGCGCATGCAGCCCGTGCTCATTGCGCACCACATACTCAGCGCTCAGCACGTCGTCGGCGATGGCATCATCGCTGGTCAACAGAGCCAGCAAGGTTGCGCCATCAGACTTCAGCAGACGGTCAGCTTTTTTATCAATCAGCAGATTACTCAGGCGACTCAGTACCGCGGTAGGCTGTTCATCCGCCATCGCGACGGTGATCAGCAGTGATACCGGCTGCTCATCGGTAGTGAAGGCATTCGCGGCGCGACTAACCGCAATCGCGCTGCGCAGATTACCTTCCGCGCTGTCGTTCAGCCAGATACCCTGCCCAAGGTTCAGCGGCGTATCATTGATCGCGCGGCTGACAAAGGAAGCGTCAACGGCACCGGCTTCCTTCAGACGTGCGGCGTTTAGCGCCTGCAAGGTCAGCAGGTCGCTGGCAGCAATATCCAGACTCAGAGTGTCATTATCCAGCTTCAGCGCTTCGCTCTGCTTTTCGCCCATCAGCAGGGCTCGCAGTTCTTCCGCCGTGGTTGCTGACTTGAGTTGTTCAGCCACCGAGTCATCGCTCAGGACGTGGGTCAGCTGACGCAGCAGCCCCAGATGTTCATCCGAGCTGGCGGCAATGCCGATAGCCACGTACGCGGTCTGCCCTTCTCCCCAGGTAACGCCCTGTGGAAATTGATAAACCTGAACGCCGGTCTTCAGCACCTGGTCACGCGTATCGGTCGTCCCGTGCGGGATAGCAATGCCGTTGCCAAGGAATGTGGAGGTCTGCTGCTCGCGAGCCAGCATCCCGTTAAGGTAGCCTTCCGCCACGTTGCCCGCGCTGACCAGCGCTGCGGCAACCTGACGAATCGCCTCTTCTTTATTACCGGCCTGCTGGCCGGGATGAATATCCTGCACAGATAACTGGAACATGGTTCTCCTCTCCTGCTGAATTGAATCGTTTCAGCTACTTTGAGAAAAAAAGCGTCATCTTCCTGATGGATAAACTCCCGATGACGCTGAAACGTTTCAATGAGTCTGTACCTTTCTTATCCACTGCGCAAGATCTGTTATCATCCTGATAACAGAAATTAGAGGTGCAGCACATTTTTGCTGAAGCTCACTCTCCACATTCAGCCTGGCGTCAGCTTTTTGCTGAACATCTTAATTTGAAACTGCTTTTTAATTTTTCATACCATACTACTGTTCATTTTCTGAGTGCCGGCGTAAACTCCGCTGCTCTAACAATTACAGATAACCGCACATGCAAAACAGTAGCACCGCCCTCCCTCGACGCGGGTTCGATTTAACCTCTTCTGCTTTCCTGATCGTCGCCTTCCTGACAGGCATCGCCGGCGCGTTGCAAACGCCGACGCTGAGCCTGTTCTTGACCAATGAAGTGCATGTACGCCCGGCGATGGTCGGTTTCTTTTTTACCGGCAGCGCGGTCATCGGTATTTTGGTCAGTCAGTTTCTGGCCGGACGTTCGGACCGCCAGGGCGATCGTAAACAGCTGATCGTCTTTTGTTGCCTGCTCGGGGTCCTGGCCTGCCTGCTGTTTGCCTGGAATCGCAACTACTTTATCCTGTTGTTCGTCGGGGTCTTCCTCAGCAGCTTCGGCTCTACCGCTAACCCACAGATGTTCGCCCTTGCGCGCGAGCATGCCGATAAAACCGGCCGCGAAGCCGTCATGTTCAGCTCCATTCTACGCGCCCAGGTTTCGCTGGCATGGGTCATCGGCCCGCCGCTGGCCTACGCGCTGGCGATGGGCTTCGGTTTTACCGTGATGTATCTCTGCGCCGCGATTGCCTTCGTCGTCTGCGGGGCGATGGTCTGGTTCTTTCTGCCCAGCATGCGCAAAGAGAAACAGGCTGTCGTGGGTCATCTGGAAGCGCCGCGAACCCATCGTCGCGATGCGCTACTGCTGTTCAGCGTTTGCACATTAATGTGGGGTATCAATAGCCTGTACATTATTAATATGCCGCTCTATATCATTAATGAACTGCATTTGTCAGAGAAGCTGGCCGGGTTGATGATGGGGACCGCCGCCGGGCTGGAAATCCCGACGATGCTGATTGCCGGTTATTACGCCAGGCGCTTTGGAAAGCGGTTTTTGATGCGTATTGCTGCGGTGGCAGGAATCTTGTTTTACGTGGGGATGCTGCTGGTGCATACGCCAGTATTACTGCTGGCGATGCAGGCGCTGAACGCCATTTTCATCGGTATCCTGGCGGGTATAGGCATGCTCTATTTCCAGGACCTGATGCCAGGCCAGGCCGGGGCCGCCACCACGCTCTATACCAATACAACGCGCGTCGGCTGGATTATCGCCGGTTCGCTGGCGGGCGTCGTCGCTGAAATCTGGAGCTATCACGCGGTTTTCTGGATTGCACTCGGCATGGGTGCCGCCTCAATGATTTGCCTGTGGCGCATAAAGGACGTTTAAGACGCGGTACTCGCTTCCAGCCGGATAAGACCGGTCATAGCCGCATCACGATTCGTCGAACACATCTCCAGAATCGGATGCAGGCTCGCGCAAACTTTCAGTCTGAGCGGCGCCGTAAAGATGTTGCACAGATTATTGGCTGAAAGCTGGATGCAGCGCGTATTAGCGGGCTTGCCAGATATACAATTATTCATGGTTTTAAATTTATACCCCTGCAGTCAGCATCAGGCATATCTTATTTTCCTATCCCCCAAAGTCATCATCCTCAATAAGTCACAAACTGTACTCACATGTGTATTTTTCATCTATGAAACAACTGCATTTCATGATTCTGATATATCCACATTCAACGGAAAAATACTCATAAAAGTAAACATCTAAATTATCTGTGGTAATTCAACTATCAAACCGAAATATGCTGTACATGACTCATCAACGCTTCCATAAACACGCGCAGCACGGCAGGTTGTGTGGTTGTGCGCTTGGTTACCGAAGAAAAAGGCCATTTCGAACCAAATTGTTCCGGCACAATTTGTTGCATCTGGCCCGTATCCACCCATTGGCGGGCGTAATGCGTTGGCAAGAAACCGATATAAGCACCGGTCAGAATTAAAATAGCCTGCGCCTCAACATTATCCACCGTTGCCGCCGCACTGCCTGATTTAAGCAATTGCAAATCGCGCTGTTGCAAGAAACTCCGTGCCACTATTTGACTATCACGGATAGTTTCAATAAGCACTTCACCACTGGGTAAGTTATTAAACAAGGGATGATAACAGCTGCAATACAGGCCATCAGGCTCGTCATAGATATGGGTATATGACAACCCGGCTACCTCAAACGGGAAATGGCCTATTGCGATATGTAAGCGCCCATCCAGCACACGGGCTTCAAGCTCTGCGGGGGTGCCAATGTAAATATCCAGCTGCACATCGTGGCCATGCGAGACAAACCCACGCAACGCGCGTGACAGCACGCTGCCACTGTCGGTAACCGTATTATCAATAATGCCCAGATAAAGCCTGCCTGAAATATGCTGCTTAAGCGCTGAGGTATCCATGCAGAACGTGTCCACCGCCAGCAGCAGGCGTTGTGCCGCCTCGTAAGTAGCCGCTCCGTATTCGGTAAGACGAAAACCGCTGCGCCCTCTTTCGCACAATTTGACGCCAAGTCGCGTTTCAAGACTGGTCATCTGTTCGCTGATGGTGGATTGGCTAACATTTAATGCGGCCTGCGCGGCTGAAAAACCGTTGCAGTTCACAATTGTCATGAAAATTCTCAGCAACTTAAGATCAATATTGTGCAGTTGATTCACGCTTTGCTCCCTTCACGAATTGCTTCGGAATTACCGATATGAACATCTGATATTTTCTATTTTTATCCCTCAAATTGTTGTCCATAGTCAATGTCATGGCAAATAAACATGTGCCAGGTCGCATCAGAATATCCACAGTGAATGGGGAAAACATGGGAAACAATAACTATGAGACAGGGCGATTAAATTTGCCATTCGTCGGGCATTGTACTTTTGCCAAATCGCCGGTTTGCCTTAATTGGGAAGAAATAGATGCTGATGTCGCTATTCTCGGCGCACCCAATGATATGGGCACCCAATGGCGCTCTGGTGCCCGTTTTGGACCACGCAGTATTCGTGAAGCGTCTACGCTATTTTCATTCGGCCATGCCGGTGCTTATGACCATGAAGATGATGTGCTCTACCTGACTGAAGACCAGGTGCGCATGGTTGATGTGGGTGATGCGGATATCGTCCATACCGATATGGTGAGCAGCAACGCCAATATTGAACTGGCAGTGCGTAAAATACTTGCCTCCGGTGCTATGCCGATTGTTTTGGGTGGCGATCATTCAATACACGCCCCGGTCATCAAAGCCTACGAAGGTCTGGGTCCGGTTCACATTGTCCACTTCGATGCCCACCTTGATTTTGTCGATGAACGTCACGGTGTGCGCTATGGCCATGGCAGCCCGTTACGCCGCGCCTCAGAAATGGACCATATCGTCGGCATGACCCAGTTGGGCATTCGTAACGTCTCTTCATCTAACCGCAGCGACTATGACTCAGCACGTGCAGCGGGCTCCAGCATTCTGTCAGTGCGTGATGTACGCCGCTTAGGCACTGAGGGTGTACTCGAACAAATTCCAGGGGGCTGTAACTACTACCTGACCATTGATATTGACGGTTTCGACCCCTCTATCGCCCCGGGCACAGGCACACCAAGTCATGGCGGCTTCCAGTATTACGAGGTGCTGGAAATCATTCAGGCTCTCGCTAAACGCAGTGGCGGCAACATTATCGGTATGGATTTGGTGGAAGTCGCTCCGGCTTATGATCCAACGGGCGTGACCTCGATCCTTGCCGCCCAGCTACTGATGAACAGCATTGGTTTCATTTTCCATGAGCGTAAACAAGCCCGATATCGCTAACTAAATTCGGTGTGGTGTTGCCATCACCCTTCTCCCCCAAACCCGGGGGGCAAAATTCGGGTTTAAAAAAGAGAGGACATGCAAATGGACGCAACAGTACAACAGTATCTCGACCAATACGGTATCTCCGAAACAACTCGGCGCTTTTTGACTAAACCACAGAAAATGTTCATTGGCGGCCAGTGGGTAACGGGCAGCACCGGTGAAGTGAGTGCGGTTATCGAGCCGTCCACGCAAGGCGTGCTCACCACTATTCCACTTGCAACCACCGCCGATCTTGACCGCGCGGTAGCCGCCGCCCGCCATCAGTTTGACCACGGTGAGTGGCGTGGCCTGAAGCCTCTTGAGCGTGAGCGCCTGATGCACCGTCTGGCTGACCTGATTGAAGCCAACGCCGATGAACTGGCTGAAATTGAGTCCATCGATATGGGTAAATCGGCAGCCCAGGCGCGTGCTGTTGATATCCAGGGCACCATTGATACCTTCCGCTATTTTGCAGGCTGGGCTTCTAAACTGCATGGCCGCACCGTCGAGCCATCGCTGCCAGGCAATTATCTGGCCTATACCCGTAAAGAACCGCTTGGCGTAGTGGCTGCCATTGTGCCGTGGAATTTCCCGCTCCAGACCATGGCATGGAAACTGGCGGCAGCATTGGCGGTCGGCTGTACCGCGGTGATTAAACCTGCGGAGCTTACTTCGCTCTCAACATTGCGCTTTGCCGAATTGGTCCAGGAAGCGGGTATCCCGGACGGCGTGGTTAATATCATCACCGGTTACGGCAGCGTGATTGGTGCGGCTATGACCCGCCACCCAGGTATCGATAAAGTCACCTTCACCGGTTCAACCCCTGTTGGCCGAGCCGTCGGGCAGACTGCGGTTGAAAACATCAAGCGTGTCACCCTTGAGCTGGGCGGTAAATCTCCGGTTCTGGTGTTAGAAGATGCAGACATCCCGGCAGCAGCCCAGGCTGTTGCCAACGGCGTGTTTTTTAACTCAGGTCAGGTGTGCGATGCCGGTACGCGCGCCTATATTCACCGCAGTATTTATGACAAGTTTCTGGCCGCGCTTGCCGACTACACCGCGACGCTAAAAATAGCACCGGGTTTGGACGAGGAGTGCTTCATCAGCCCGCTGGTATCCGCCAGACAAAAAGACACCGTGCTGTCCTACATTGAAGCGGGCATTAACGAAGGCGCGACGCTGTACTACGGTGGCCGCCCCCGGGAAGGAAACGGTTTCTTTGTTGAGCCAACCATCTTTGCCCACTGCCGCAATGAAATGCGCATTGTCCAGGAAGAGATCTTCGGCCCGGTGCTGGTAACCGCACCGTTCGATACCGTCGAGGAAGCCATTACCCTTGCCAACGATTCACCCTATGGTCTGGCCGCCGCCATTTATTCCAACGACCTTGCCGGTGTACACACTCTGATTCCAAAGCTCAAAGCCGGTTCAGTGTATGTGAACGCGCACAGTACCATCGACCCAGCCCTACCGTTTGGTGGCTACAAAGAGTCTGGTTTTGGTAAGGACCTCGGGCCTGAACAACTCGACTACCTGATGGAAACCAAAACCGTCTGGATAACGCTGCCGTCGTAATGCCACACGCCCGCCCAGGCTTTCAGCATGATGCTGCTCGCCTGGGGAACCGTTGCGAAATGAACACGAACAGGCCAGTGGCTGGCTTGATAAATTTTATTGCTTCACCCTTTTTGCTCATGGGGTACACCATGCAAACTCAATCTACAGCCGCGAAAGGGAGCTACAGCGAGCAAAGCACTATCGAAGGACGCTCAATAGATTTTGTGCCAGAACATGAACGCACCGATAAACTCTCAAGCCAGGGGCCTTTCTGGTTTGTCGGCAACTTTACCTTCTTTACCATGACCATAGGCTTTGTCGGGCCGAGTGTCGGGCTTGATTCGATTTGGACCACCATCGGCGGAACGCTGGGTATCATGTTCGGCACATTGTTCATGGCCTTCCATGGTTCACAAGGGCCGCATCTCGGGCTGCCGCAGATGATTCAGTCACGCGCCCAGTTTGGTTACCGGGGGGTAGTGCTGGTATTAATTGCCACGCTGTTTGTGTTTGCAGGCTTTAATATTGTCAACCTGGTGCTGATGATGCAGGGGCTAAAAGCCCTGTTCAGTTGGGACCCGATACAAGTCGCACTCGCAGTAACGGTGCCTGCCACCATTCTGGCTATTCTCGGCCACGACTGGATGCACAAAACCTTTAAATGGTCACTGTATTTGTCGCTGCCGTTGTACGGTCTGGTCACCCTTGCGGTGCTGATGGGCTGGGTGCATGACGCGCCAGCGATAGAAGGAGCCGTTCAGGGATCGCGGTTAGGCTTTAACTGGACCGGTTTTATTGCCCAGTTTGCGGCAGCAGCCAGTTATAACATTGCCTATGCACCGTATGTTTCTGATTATTCACGCTACCTGCCGAAAAATACCTCTAGTGGCAAGCTCATCGCAGCGGTGTTTTTAGGGGCATCGCTGTCGGGTGCATGGATGATTTCGGTCGGTGGCTGGTTGGCGGCCCATCTGCAGGCCACCAATGTGCTGGTCGCCCTTAACGCGGTGGGTGCGGGCTTCGCGCCGCATCTGGGTACGGTAGTGGTCGCCATCACTATACTGGCTTTCCTACCCGTTATCGCGATGAACATCTACAGCGCCAAACTCACCACCATCACCAGTGTTGACTCCTTTAAGAAGATAGAACCGACGGCTAAAGCACGCGTGGTGGCGATTATCTTCGTGGTGTTTTTGCAACTGGGCGTGGCGATGAGCATCTACAACTCGGGATCTGGTTTGTCGGTACTCAACATCTACCTGGTGGTGATGCTTTACTTTCTGGTGCCGTGGACGGCGGTCAACCTTACCGACTATTTCTTCGTGCGCCGTGGCCGCTATGCCATTCCACATTTCTTCTTGCCGCACGACAACATTTATGGCCGTTGGGGGGCGCGCGGCTTGCTGTCTTACTTTGTCGGCTTTGTGGCGATGATCCCCTTCTTCTGCATCTTCGATGGTAGCCGGGAAGTGTTCATCGGCCCGATTGCCAGGGCGATGGGCAGTGTAGATTTGGCGTGGCTTGTCGGGCTTATTGTCTCAAGCATCACCTACTACATAGCCTGCCGCTCGCTCAATTTGCATCATGAAGAGACGGTCATTGCACATATCGAAGCCAATATGCCGGAGTACACCACCGGGACGAAAAAACGAGCCTGAGACGATTGTCCAGAACCAAAATGGAGCAAAAATATTATGTCTACCAAACGATATGATTACATCATCGTCGGTGCCGGGTCCGCAGGCTGTGTACTGGCAAACCGTCTGACGGAAGACCCTGGCGTCAAGGTATTGGTAATTGAATTCGGCGGGAGTGATAAGAGCATCATCATTCAAATGCCGAGCGCGTTCTCGCTACCGATGAACACCAAAAAATATAACTGGCACTATGAAACCGAACCCGAGCCGTATCTGGATGGCCGCCGCCTGCACTGCCCTCGCGGCAAAGTGCTGGGTGGGTCGTCGTCAATAAACGGCCTGGTTTACATCCGCGGACATGCTTATGACTTCGATGAATGGGAGTCATTAGGGGCGAAAAACTGGGGTTACCGCAACTGTTTGCCGTATTTCCGTAAAGCGGAGAACTTCAAGTTTGGTGGTGATGACTACCGGGGCTCAGAAGGTCCGCTTAGCACCAACAACGGCAACAATATGCAAAACCCACTGTATGGGGCCTGGGTAGAAGCAGGCGCACAGGCAGGTTACATAAAAACCGAAGATACCAACGGCTATATGCAAGAAGGTTTTGGCGCCATGCATATGACGGTCAAAAATGGCGTGCGCTGGTCGACGGCAAACGCCTATTTGCGCCCGGCAATGGAACGTCCAAACCTGAGCGTCATCACCAATGCCATGAGCCGTAAACTGGTGCTCGAAGGCAAGCGTGTGGTGGGGGTTGAATATGAGCAAAACGGGGTCGTCCACATCGTGCACTGCGCCCGTGAGGTGATAGTCTCCTCTGGTCCTATCGGTTCCCCTCACCTGCTTCAGCGTTCCGGTATCGGCCCGGCCAACGTGCTGCGTAAAGCTGGCATTGAGGTGAAACACGACTTACCCGGCGTGGGGGAAAACTTGCAAGATCACGCCGAAATTTACATCCAGTTCGAATGTAAAGAGCCGGTGTCACTCAACAGTAAAATGGGGCTGTTCTCTAAGGCAATGATTGGCCTGCGCTGGTTATTGTTCAAAGACGGTTTAGGGGCAAGCAACCATTTTGAAGCCGGCGGGTTTATCCGCTCAGCTAAAGGGTTACGCTGGCCGGATATCCAGTTCCACTTCCTGCCTGCGGCAATGCGCTATGACGGCGACAAACCGTTCAAAGGGCACGGTTTTATGGTGCTGACTGGCCCCAATAAACCCAAAAGCCGCGGCTATGTGCGTGTCCGTTCCGCCGACCCGTATCAGCATCCGGAAATCCGTTTTAACTATCTGGAGCGCGAAGAAGACCGTGAAGGCTTCCGCCGGTGTGTGCGCCTGACGCGTGAGGTAATTGGCCAGCAAGCAATGGACAGCTTCCGTGGAGAGGAACTGGCCCCTGGTCCGAATGTGAAAACAGACGCAGAGATCGATGCTTTTGTGCGTGCCAATATGGAAAGTACCATGCACCCGTGTGGTTCTTGCAAGATGGGTGAAGACAGCCTTGCGGTGGTCGATTCTGAACTGCGTGTTCATGGCCTGCAAGGTGTGCGGGTAGTGGATTCATCGGTGTTCCCGACCGAACCTAACGGCAACCTGAACGCACCGACGATTATGCTGGCAGAACGCGCGGCGGATTTGATTCGTGGCCGTGCGATGCTGGCACCGTCTGATGTGCAAGTCGGCCTTGCCGCCAACTGGGAAATTCAACAGCGTACCAGCATCCCTCGTCGCGACGTTGCCGTCTGAGACCGTTTGTTGCAGGCAAGCCGCCGCCAGGGATGGTGGTGGCATTGTCCATTCTTGTGAGGCGGGCTGGATAGATGTACGACAAATACTTATGGTGCTGTACTGGACTCCAGTTGGATAAGATAGGTCATAGCCGCATCACGATTCGTCGAACACATCTCCAGAACCGGCTGCAGGCTCGCGCACACTTTCGGTCTGAGCGGCGACGTAAAGATGTTGCACAGATTATTGTCTGAAAGCTGGATACAGCGCGTGTTAGCGGGCTTGCCGTTAGGCATTCCTGGGATCGGGGATGAAATAGAAGGGGCAATACAGCAGGCACCGCAATCGATACGACATTCCATACATGACTCTCTTGATATTGCGGTTCACGGCTCAGCCTAAACGTTTTGCCCAGAGATAGCAAAACTCGCGAATTCCGCTTGCCTGAAAGGCGCGGCACGAGTAGTTTTACGCGATATTTTTTGAATCGTTAAGTGACAGGATTACTGCAATGCCAAGAGCGAATGAAATTAAAAAAGGTATGGTGCTGAATTACAACGGCAAGCTGCTGATTGTAAAAAATATTGATATTCAGTCACCGAGCGCCCGTGGCGCAGCAACGCTGTACAAAATGCGTTTCTCTGATGTGCGTACCGGCCTGAAAGTGGAAGAGCGCTTCAAGGGCGACGATATCGTTGATACCGTGACGCTGACCCGCCGTTTCGTTGACTTCTCCTATGTTGACGGCAACGAGTACGTATTTATGGATAAAGAAGATTACACGCCATACACCTTTACCAAAGAGCAGATTGAAGAAGAGCTGCTGTTTATCCCGGAAGGTGGCATGCCTGACATGCAGGTTCTGACCTGGGATGGCCAGCTGCTGGCGCTGGAACTGCCACAGACCGTGGACCTGGAGATCGTTGAAACTGCACCGGGCATTAAAGGCGCATCGGCCAGCTCCCGTACCAAACCAGCGACCATGAGCACCGGTCTGGTGATTCAGGTTCCGGAATATCTGACCACCGGCGAGAAGATTCGTATCCATATCGAAGAAAGCCGCTATATGGGCCGCGCAGACTAATAACGCTTGATGCTGGATAAGGCTGAAAACGCCTTATCCATAGCGTGCAGCGCAAGAAAACAAAAAAGGACAGCCCCAGGCTGTCCTTTTTACGTTCTCACCGCCAAATTTACAGCAGTTCAGGATACTTCGTCATCTTCAGCGCCAGCTCCACGCCGCGCACTTCCGCCATCCCTTTCAGACGACCGATCGCCGAATATCCCGGGTTGGTTTTTTTACGCAGATCGTCCAGCATCTGGTGACCATGGTCCGGACGGAACGGAATCGGACGCAGATCGCCCGAATGCTTACGGCGCAGCTCTTCGTTCAGAATCGCATCGACCACCGCCACCATATTAACGTCGCCGGTCAGGTGCGCCGCTTCGTGGAACGTTTTTGGGTTCTCTTCACGACAGGTGGAACGCAGATGGGTGAAGTGAATCCGGTCACCGAACGTTTCCACCATTTTCACCAGGTCGTTATCGGCACGCACGCCGTAAGAACCGGTACACATCGTAAAGCCGTTGTTTATGCTATCTACGGTCTCTTTCAGCCACTGCATATCTTCGATAGTCGAAACGATTCGCGGCAGGCCGAGGATTGGGCGCGGCGGATCGTCCGGGTGAACCGCCAGGCGCACGCCCACTTCTTCACATACCGGCACGATAGCGCGCAGGAAGACGGCCATATTGTCACGCAGCTGGGCTTTATTAATCTGGTCATATTCCGCCAGGCGTGCGCGGAACTGGTCGAGGGTATAGCCCTCTTCTGCCCCCGGCAAACCCGCGATGATGTTGCGAGTCAGCTTATCAATGTCCGCTTCGCTCATCGCCGTGAAACAGGCCTGCGCCTGGCGCTGCTCTTCTTCGCTGTAATCTGCCTCGGCGCCGGGACGCTTCAGGATATGCAGCTCAAACGCCGCGAAGGCGATTTGATCGAAACGTAATGCCTTCGAACCGTCCGGCAACAGGTATTCCAGATCGGTACGCGTCCAGTCGAGAATCGGCATGAAGTTGTAGCAAACGGTGTCAATCCCGCAGGCTGCCAGGTTACGGATGCTTTGCTGATAGTTGGCAATCCAGGTCGCACACTGCCCGCTATGGGTCTTGATCTCTTCATGCACCGGAATGCTTTCAACGACCGACCACGTCAGCCCTTTTTCTGCCAGCAACGCCTGACGTTGTTTAATTTCTTCAACAGGCCAGATTTGACCGTTGGGAATATGGTGCAGTGCGGTGACTACGCCCGTCGCGCCTGCCTGCCGTACATCATCAAGCGATACCGGATCGTTCGGTCCATACCAACGCCAGGTTTGTTCCATCGCTATGCCCTCTCAAAGTTGTTATACCAATAATGCGAACATCAATGATGACTACCATACAGGCTTCCCGTGAAGGATCAATTTATCCCGCCAGATTGATTGATCCAGCTCACACTAAGCGTATAAATACGGCTCACCAATTTAATTTGCTGTCATATAACTTTACACTGGCATTGTTAAACATTGGTTAATCAGGTGTGTGAAGAATGACAACTATTGCTACCGCTACGCTGCCAGAAGGCGTGCAGCTTCCTCAGTACGATCGCCGCCAGCTGCGTTCGCGTATCGTGCACTTTGGCTTCGGCGCGTTTCATCGCGCACACCAGGCCCTGTTGACCGATCGGGTGCTGAATACCCGCGGCGGAGACTGGGGGATCTGCGAAATCAGTCTGTTCAGCGGCGACCGGCTGATGAGCCAGCTTCGTCAGCAGGACCACCTGTTCACCGTGCTGGAAAAAGGCGCGCAGGGTAACCAGCCGATTGTCGTTGGCGCCGTCCACGAATGTCTGAATGCAAAGCTGGACTCTCTTCCCGCGATCATCGAAAAATTTTGCGAACCGCAGGTGGCCATTGTCTCGCTCACCATCACCGAGAAAGGCTACTGCATCGACCCTGCAACCGGCTCACTGGATCTGACCCAGCCGCGCATCATTCACGATCTGGAAAACCCGGCGCTGCCGCAGTCGGTGCCGGGCATTCTGGTCGAGGCCCTGGCTCGCCGCCGCGCACGCGGCCTGCCGCCGTTTACCGTGCTCTCCTGCGATAATATTCCTGACAACGGTCACGTGGTTAAAAATGCCGTGCTGGGTATGGCGGAAAAACGCGATCCTGAACTGGCACAGTGGATTGCCGAACACGTCAGTTTTCCAGGCACCATGGTTGACCGTATCGTACCGGCCGCCACCGATGAGTCGCTGGCTGAAATCAGCGCCGCACTTGGCGTGGAAGACCCCTGCGCCATCAGCTGCGAACCCTTTATTCAATGGGTGATTGAAGATAATTTCGTGGCAGGCCGCCCGGCATGGGAAACGGCCGGCGTCCAGATGACCGATAATGTGCTGCCTTGGGAGCAGATGAAGCTGCGGATGCTCAACGGCAGCCACTCCTTCCTGGCATATCTCGGCTACCTTGCCGGCAATGCGCATATCAGCGACTGCATGCAGGATGAGATTCTGCGCAGTGCTGCCCGGCGGCTGATGCTCGATGAACAGGCCCCCACGCTCACCATCGAAGGCGTCGATCTGCCGCAATATGCCGACAGCCTGATCGCGCGTTTTAGCAATCCGGCGTTAAAACACCGCACCTGGCAAATAGCCATGGACGGCAGCCAAAAGCTTCCTCAACGCATGCTTGACGGCATTCGCGTACATCTTGAACGCGGAAGCCGCTGGCCGCTGCTGGCGCTCGGCGTTGCGGGCTGGATGCGCTACGTCAGCGGCACAGACGATGCCGGCAATGTCATCGATATCCGCGATCCGCTGAGTGAGAAGATTCAGGCCCTGGTTGCCGGCAGCCGCGAAGAAGAACGCGTCGCAGCCCTGCTTTCACTGGAAGAAATCTTTGGTCGCGATCTCCCGCACAATGCGCAGTTTGTAGCCAATGTTACCGCGGCCTGGGATCAGCTTTGTGCCGTGGGGGCCCGCCAGGCCATCGCCAACGTACCGGAGATTTAACAATTTCTGCTTTTTAGCGGACAGATGTCTTTTCTGTCCGCCGTAACCCTTCTCTTTTCCCCTTTTTTTCGTCAGGATAGTCACAACTGTTACAACATTACATTTGTTTCCTGGAGAAAATGTGACCAAAACAAACTTGATCACGGGGTTTCTCGGCAGCGGTAAAACGACCTCGATTCTTCATCTGCTGGCCCATAAGCCTGCAGATGAAAAATGGGCCGTACTGGTTAATGAGTTTGGCGAAGTCGGTATCGACGGTGCTTTGCTGGCCGATAGCGGCGCGCTGCTCAAAGAGATCCCCGGCGGCTGCATGTGCTGTGTCAACGGCCTGCCGATGCAGGTTGGGTTGAATACCCTGTTGCGCCAGGGAAAACCGGATCGTCTGTTGATTGAGCCTACCGGGCTCGGCCATCCCAAACAAATTCTCGATATTCTGACCGCCGCCGTCTACGAACCGTGGATCGATCTGCGCGCTACGCTGTGCGTGCTGGACCCACGCCAGCTGCTGGACAGTAAAGTGATGGCGAATGACAACTTTCGCGATCAGCTGGCTGCTGCCGACGTCATTGTTAGTAATAAAGCGGACAGAATGACGGTTGAAAGCGAACAGGCCTTTAGCGCCTGGTGGCAGGAACATGCCGGGGAACGTCTGCACGTCACGGCAACGCAAGGGAACATCGACCCGGCGCTGCTGGACTTACCGCGCCTTAATTTTGCCCCACTGCCGGACAGTGCCGGGCATGCTCATAGTCACGGGCAGAAAAAAGGCCTGGCCGCCCTCAGTCTGCCGGACCACCAGCGCTGGCGTCGGAGCCTGAACAGCGGCCAGGGCTACCAGGCCTGCGGCTGGATTTTTGATGCCGATACGACATTTGATACCATCGGCCTGCTTGAGTGGGCTCGCCTGGCGCCAGTTGCCCGCGTAAAAGGCGTGATGCGTATTGCGGAAGGCCTGGTACGTATCAATCGCCAGGGGCTTGATCTGCATATTGAAACCCAAAACGTTGCGCCTCCTGACAGCCGCATTGAGCTGATCACGGAATCCGAGGCGGACTGGAATGCGCTACAAGCCTCTTTGTTGAAACTTCGTTTAAACTAAGGCGGGTATGTTTCCCGCCGTTTGACACAACTCGCAACCGCTATGATTAAAAACCGAATTCCTCTGATCCTGCTGCTTAACGCCGCGGGTTTTGCACTCTTTTTTTCGTGGTATTTGCCCACGGATCATGGATTCTGGCTGCCGCTGGATTCCGCCATTTTCCACTTCTTTAACCACGGCGTGGGCAAGAGTCATGCCTACGCCTGGCTGTTAGCCATCATCAATAACCGCGCTTTCGATGCCTGCTCTTTGCTGGCGATGGGCTGCCTGATGTTGAGCTTCTGGCTGAAAGAACAAAGCGCCGGCCGTCGTCGAATCGTTATTATCGGCCTGGTCATGCTGCTCTTCGCGGTAGTGATTAATCAGCTGGCACAGCATCTGATGCCGGTTAAACGCGCCAGTCCTTCACTCTCATTTAGCGAGATTGTTAAGGTGAGCGATGTCGTCTCTTTCCCGACCAAAGATGCCTCAAAAGACAGTTTTCCAGGCGACCACGGGATGATGCTGCTGATTTTTGCAACCTTCATGTGGCGCTATTTTGGCCGTCGGGCATTTGCTATTGCGTTGGCCATTTTTGTTGTTTTCGCCTTCCCACGGGTCATGATTGGTGCGCACTGGTTTACCGATATTGCCGTTGGTTCATTAACCGCGGTGCTCATTGGCATCCCCTGGGTATTGTTGACGCCATTAAGCGACACGTTAATTGCCTGGTTTAGTCGATCGCTTCCGGGCGATATGGGTAAAAATTAATCGCCTCATTACATATTATTAACCGTACCCATAAGGGATCGTTCTCGGTCCCTTTTTATATTTGTCTATATTTTTATCGTCCAGGTCATACTCCTGTCACATTAATCATCTTACAAATGAACAAATTGCGTATTTTTCACCCATAAATGACGCTATTTTACGCTTTCCCGATGATTCACTTTTAGACGTACAAATTCTTATAAGAAATCTCGCAAAACCGCTCGCCATCCCACGGTTGATAGGGTAACCTCGTTCTCGTTTTGCCTTTCCAGCAACGTCAATCTGGCTCAAAAATAAATTTGTGCGGTATCCCACAAATTTAGGTTTAAGGATTTGTCTCATTGCCGGTAGGTATTTAGGCTCTAACACGTTTGGCATTTTTTATAACGACATTGTCGTTAAGGACAACAAGGGAAAACAAACAACATGGTCAAATCTCAGCCGATTTTGAGATATATCTTGCGGGTTGTACCCGCGATTGCAGTGGCAGTTTTGCTTTCTGCCTGTAGTTCGACAAGTAGTACCGCAAAGAATATGCATTCTGAGACGCATGCTGTGGGTAGTGGCGATTTATCATCACTGCAAGCCTCTCAGGATGAATTTGAAAAAATGGTCAACAATCTGGACGTTAAGTCTCGTTTGATGGACCAGTATGCTAGCTGGAAAGGCGTGCGTTACCGCCTCGGCGGCAGCACCCGGAAAGGGATTGATTGTTCTGCATTCGTGCAGCGTACCTTCCGTGAACAGTTTGGCCTGGAACTGCCGCGCTCAACGTCTGAGCAGCAGGATTCCGGCAAGTCCATTTCACGCTCTCAACTGCGTACCGGTGACTTAGTGCTGTTCCGTGCAGGTTCCACCGGTCGCCACGTCGGTATTTATATCGGCAACGATCAGTTCGTCCATGCTTCCACCAGCAGTGGTGTGACCATCTCCAGCATGAACGAGCCGTACTGGAAAAAGCGCTATAACGAAGCGCGACGAGTTCTGAGCCGCTCGTAATCCTTCCTGCTGTCGGTTTCCCTTGGCTGACATCAGGAACAAAAAAACACTGCTGCGGCAGTGTTTTTTTTTGTCTATTTACATATGAATGCCGCAATATAAGCTATGTCTTGTAGTGGAGATAGAGAAAACGTTTTCTATCAATCCATTGGCGCGACTCATTAACACGGACCGACTATAGCCTATGCTTACCCGTTATCTGTCCCCCCGGCGTAATATTTGGCTGACCAGCATACTCATCGGAGTGATCGTCGCCCTGCTGGCCGGTAGCATTCAGTTTATGGCAATTTACCACAGCCGGTCTGAACGCTTTGACAGCATCATCGACAACGTCAACATTTACCTGACTGATTACTTTCGCGACCTTGATAAAACCATCGCCGATCTGCAACCGCTGGTCGATCAGCAATGTGAAAACATTGCGTCAGGTCTGACCGCAAGGGCGGCCTTTAGTCCGAACGTGCGCGCGTTTTTGCTGGTGAAAAATGGTGTCGTCTTTTGCTCCTCCGCCACTGGCCCAATGAATACTCCGCTGATACGTCTCATCCCACATCTTGATACACGCAAAACGGTCGATATGCGGCTCCTGCCCGGGACGCCAATGATGCCCAAGAGCGCGGCTTTGGCTATGTGGGTACGCAACCCGCACGGCGACGGCGATGATGGGATTTTTGTCTCAATCAATACCAACCTGACGCCCTATATTCTCTACTCCGCCCGGCAGAACGATTTCAGCAGTATTGCGCTGGTCGTCAACGATACCGCCCTTTCCACCCTGACTAACAGCCTCGTTGACCTGCAAAGCATGCCCTCCGAACCCATTCGCCAGTTACAAATCAAAGGCGTGCCGCTGAAGGTGTATCTTTATGCCAACAGCTGGCTGTCGGAGAATACGCAGTTTGCGCTGCTGCTGGGGGTGGTGTGCGGCCTGCTGGGCGGGCTGATCGGCTACTACGTGCTGGCGCTAAAATCTGACCCGCGTAAAGCTATCCTGCAGGGGATAAAGAACCATCAGTTCTATGTTGTCTATCAGCCGGTAGTCAAATCCGATACCCTGCGTATTAGCGGTATCGAAGTCCTGATGCGCTGGCGACATCCGGTGGCCGGTGAAATCCCCCCCGACGTGTTTATTAACCTGGCCGAAACCCAGCAAATGATCGTGCCGCTCACTCATCATCTATTGTCTCTGATTGCCCGCGATGCACCGGCCCTACAAAAAATTCTGCCCGCTGGCAGCAAGCTAGGTCTGAATATCTCGCCGGCCCATCTGCATGCTGACAGTTTTCAGCATGACCTTCAGCAGTTCGCCGCCGCCATGCCGAGTGGCCACTTCAACCTGGTTCTCGAAATTACCGAGCGCGCGATGATCGACAAAAACAAATCGCTGGCTATCTTCGACTGGCTGCACGAGCAGGGGTTTGAAATTGCGATTGACGATTTTGGTACCGGACATAGCGCGCTTATCTACCTGGAGCGCTATAACTTTGACTATCTTAAGATCGATCGCGGCTTTGTGCAGGCCATCGGGACCGAAACCGTCACCTCTCCGGTGCTCGACGCGGTGCTAACGCTCAGCCATCGCCTGAAGCTGATGACCGTTGCAGAAGGCGTTGAAACACCAGAACAGGCGGAATGGCTACGCAAACACGGCGTAGACTACCTGCAGGGCTACTGGCTGAGCCGTCCGCTGCCGCTGGAAACGCTGATCGCGGCACATGACGAACCGGCTCACTATTTTTCCGCCCGGTAACGGTCCTTTATGATGCCTGCCCACAGAGGAGCTCACCTGGCTATGTTTGCGCGCCTCGGCCTGCTATTGCTGACCTTACTGAGCCTGAATAGTCAGGCGCAAAGTATTCAAGAAAGCAGCACCTTTGCCATCATTGGCGAAACGAAATACCGCGTCGGCTTTGACCATTTCGATTATGCCAATCCCCAGGCCCCGAAAGGCGGGGGGATCGTCATCGCCACCATTGGCACCTTCGACAACTTCAATCGCTATGCGCTACGCGGTAACCCGGGAGTCCGTACCGACGCCCTGTACGACACGTTGTTCACCACCTCCGATGACGAACCGGGCAGTTATTATCCCCTCATTGCCGAGCGCACGCGCTACGCCGATGATTTCTCGTGGATGGAGATAACCCTCAATCCACGCGCGCGCTTCCATGATGGCAGCCCGATTACCGCCAGCGACGTCGCCTTCACGTTCCATAAATTTATGACCGAAGGGGTGCCGCAGTTCCGTTTGTTCTACAAGGGGACGACCGTCGAGGCCGTTGCGCCGCTTACCGTACGCATCACGCTGGCGCAGCCCGGTAAAGAGAATATGCTGAGCCTGCTCTCCCTGCCGGTGATGCCGGAGGCATTCTGGCGCAACCATAAGCTCAGCGACCCGCTCTCCACCCCGCCGCTGGCCAGCGGCCCCTATCGGATTACCGACTGGCGAATGGGCCAGTACATTATCTATTCACGGGTTAAAGACTATTGGGCGGCAGACCTGCCGGTGAACCGCGGGCGCTGGAATTTCGACACTCTGCGCTACGACTATTATCTGGATGATAATGTTGCCTTTGAAGCCTTTAAGGCCGGCGCCGTAGACCGGCGAGAAGAGACGATAGCCAAGAACTGGGCGACTCGCTACGTCGGACGTAATTTTACCCATGGCTATATCGTCAAAGATGAGTACCAGAATACTTCGGCGCAGGATACCCAATGGCTGGCATTTAACATCCAGCGACCGGTGTTTAACGACCGCCGGGTCCGGGAAGCCATTACCCTTGCCTTCGATTTCGAATGGATGAATAAGGCGCTGTTCTATGGCTCATACAGCCGGGCTGACAGCTATTTCCAGAATACCGAATATGCCGCGCGACAGGCGCCTGATGCAGCAGAGCTCGCGCTGCTGACGCCGATGAAAAACGAGCTGCCGCCGGAGGTTTTCACCGCCGTTTACCAACCACCGCGCTCCGGCGGTGATGGCTTTGACCGGGCAAATCTGCTGCAGGCAGATGCGCTGCTTAATCAAGCGGGCTGGGTGCTGAAAAACCAGCGCCGGGTCAACGCCGTCACCGGTAAGCCGCTGCGCTTTGAACTGCTGCTGCCCTCCGGGGGCAACGATCGCTGGGTACTGCCGTTCCAGCATCATCTCCAGCGCCTCGGCATTACGATGGATATTCGTCAGGTCGATAATTCGCAGTACAGTAACCGTCGACGCAGCCGGGATTACGACATGATGCCCATCGTCTGGCGTGCAACGCCGTGGCCAGGAACTGACCTGCAAATTGCCTGGTCGTCGTCGTATATTCACTCCAGCTATAACGCTCCGGGAGTTCAAAGCCCGGTGGTAGACAACCTGATCGCGCAGATCATCCGCTGGCAGGGTAACAAGCAAAAGCTACTGCCTCTGGGTCGCGCGTTAGACCGGGTGCTCACCTGGAACTATTACATGCTGCCGATGTGGTATATGGCACAGGACAGAACGGCCTACTGGGATAAATTCTCCTTCCCATCAATCCGCCCTGTTTACTCATCCGGTTTTGATACCTGGTGGTATGACGTGAACAAAGCGGCAAAATTGCCCGCGGACAGACGGTAAGGAATCAC
The DNA here is from genome assembly GCF_051131765.1 of Klebsiella sp. I138. Lineage (NCBI taxonomy): Bacteria > Pseudomonadati > Pseudomonadota > Gammaproteobacteria > Enterobacterales > Enterobacteriaceae > Klebsiella > Klebsiella sp. I138. The sequence goes on along the minus strand of NZ_CP180447.1, from coordinate 330,508 downwards.
GATGGGCGCATACCTGTTCCGCCGGTTGTTGCTGATAATCCCCACGCTGTGGGCGATCATTACGATCAACTTTTTTATTGTCCAGATTGCCCCGGGCGGCCCGGTCGATCAGGCGATTGCCGCCATTGAATTTGGCAATCGCGGCGGCTTGCCGGGCGCCGGAGAAAGCGGCATGGCCGCCAGCCATGCGCGTACCGGCGTTGGTAACATCAGCGAAGGTCATTATCGCGGTGGGCGCGGTCTCGATCCGGAGGTGATTGCCGAGATAACCCACCGCTACGGGTTTGATAAGCCGCTCCACGAGCGCTATCTGAAAATGCTCGGGGATTATCTACGCTTCGATTTTGGCGACAGCCTTTTCCGCAGCGCGTCGGTCTTGCAGTTGATCAAAAACAGCATGCCGGTCTCCATCACCCTGGGGCTCTGGAGCACCCTGATTATCTATCTGGTTTCGATACCGCTCGGCATCCGCAAAGCCGTCAATAACGGCAGCCAGTTCGATACCTGGAGCAGTACGCTGATGATTATTGGCTACGCCATCCCGGCCTTCCTGTTCGCCATTATCCTGATCGTTCTCTTTGCCGGAGGCAGCTATCTGGATCTGTTTCCACTGCGCGGGCTGGTGTCGGCCAACTTCGATAGCCTGACGTGGTATCAGAAGGTCCTCGACTACCTCTGGCATATTACGCTGCCGGTGCTGGCGACGGTCATTGGTGGCTTTGCCGCGCTTACGATGCTGACTAAAAACAGTTTTCTTGATGAGATCCGTAAGCAGTACGTCGTGACCGCCCGCGCCAAAGGGGTAAGCGAAAAGCAAATTTTGTGGGGCCACGTATTCCGCAATGCCATGCTGCTGGTGATAGCCGGTTTCCCGGCGATGTTTATCAGTATGTTTTTCACCGGATCGCTGCTGATTGAGGTGATGTTTTCTCTCAACGGCCTGGGGCTGTTGGGTTATGAAGCCACCGTTTCCCGTGATTACCCGGTCATGTTCGGCACGTTGTATATTTTTACGCTGATCGGCCTGCTGCTGAATATTGTCAGCGATATCTGCTACACGCTGGTCGATCCCCGTATCGATTTTGAGGGCCGCTGATGTCTTTTATGAGTCCCGTTAATCAGGCCCGCTGGGCGCGCTTTCGCCACAATCGCCGCGGCTACCTGTCGCTATGGCTGTTTCTGATTCTTTTCGTGGCCAGCCTGTGCGCCGAACTGATTGCCAACGACCGACCGCTGCTGGTGCAGTATCGCGGCAGCCTGTACGTTCCGGCGTTGAAAAATTACAGCGAGACAACGTTTGGCGGTCCGTTTGCTACCGCCGCCGACTACCAGGATCCGTGGCTGCAAAAGCAGCTGGATGATAACGGCTGGGTGCTGTGGGCGCCGATCCGTTTTGGCGCTACCACCATTGACTTCGCCACCCAAACGCCCTTCCCTTCACCGCCGTCAACGAAAAACTGGCTGGGTTCCGACGCCAACGGCGGTGATGTGCTGGCCCGTATTTTATACGGCACGCGGATATCGATTCTGTTTGGCCTGCTGCTGACCTTTTTCTCCAGCGTGCTGGGCGTGCTGGCGGGGGCGGTTCAGGGTTACTACGGCGGTAAGATTGACCTGTGGGGACAGCGATTTATCGAAGTGTGGTCAGGCATGCCAACTCTGTTTCTGATTATCTTGCTCTCAAGCGTCGTCCAGCCAGGCTTCTGGTGGCTGCTGGTGATTACCGTATTGTTCGGCTGGATGGCACTGGTCGGGGTGGTACGCGCGGAATTCCTGCGTACCCGCAACTATGACTACATTCGCGCCGCCCAGGCGCTGGGGGTCAACGACCGCCATATTATTTTCCGCCATATGCTGCCCAACGCCATGGTCGCGACCCTGACGTTCTTGCCGTTTATTCTGTGCAGTTCAATTACCACCCTGACTTCACTGGATTTTCTCGGCTTCGGCCTGCCGTTAGGCTCCCCCTCGCTGGGTGAACTGCTGCTGCAGGGGAAAAACAATCTGCAGGCGCCGTGGCTGGGCATCGCCGCCTTTTTATCGGTCGCCGTACTGCTATCGCTGTTAATTTTCATTGGTGAAGCGGTACGCGACGCCTTCGATCCCGCTAAGGCGATATGACATGACGCAACCTCTGTTAGAGATAGACAACCTCTCCATCGCCTTTGGTCAGCAGGGGAAAACGCACACCGTCGTTAACGCGCTGTCCCTGCACATTGCCGCCGGCGAAACCCTGGCGCTGGTGGGTGAATCCGGCTCTGGTAAAAGCGTCACCGCGCTCTCGGTGCTGCGCCTGCTGCCCTCGCCGCCGGTCAGTTACCCTGGCGGAGACATCCGCTTTCACGGCCAGTCGCTGCTTCATGCCGATGAGCGCACGCTGAGTAAAGTGCGCGGTAACCGTATCGCGATGATTTTTCAGGAACCGATGGTCTCGCTCAATCCCCTGCATACCCTCGAAAAGCAGCTCTATGAAGTGCTGTCTTTACATCGAGGCATGCGCAAAGAGGCCGCTCGCGGCGAGATGCTTAACTGCCTGGAGCGGGTCGGTATCCGTCAGGCGGTGCGCCGGTTGGCGGACTACCCGCATCAGTTCTCCGGCGGCGAGCGCCAGCGCATCATGATTGCTATGGCGCTGCTTACCCGCCCAGAGCTGCTGATTGCCGACGAACCGACTACCGCACTGGATGTCACCGTACAGGCACACATCCTGCAACTGCTCCGCGAGCTGAAAAACGAGCTGAATATGGGGCTACTGTTTATTACCCATAACTTAAGCATTGTCCGCCGGCTCGCCGATCGCGTGGCGGTGATGCAAAACGGTCGCTGCGTCGAGCAAAACGACTGTCGCACGCTTTTCGCAGCCCCTGAACACCCTTATACCCGTCGTCTGCTGGACAGCGAGCCCTCCGGTAGCCCGGTACCGCTGCCCGCCGATGCTCCGCTGCTGCTTAAGGCTGCCGATCTGAGCGTCGCCTTCCCGATTCGCAAAGGGATCCTTCGCCGGGTGGTCGATCATAATCGGGTGGTCAATGCGCTGAATTTCCAGCTGCGCGCGGGCGAAACGCTGGGTCTGGTGGGCGAATCCGGTTCGGGAAAAAGCACCACCGGGCTGGCGCTGTTGCGCCTGATTGCCTCCGCGGGGGCAATCGCTTTTGCGGGTGAAGCGTTACAGGGACGGAGTCGTCGGCAAATGCTACCGCTGCGCCAGCGGATGCAGATAGTCTTCCAGGACCCCAATTCATCGCTGAATCCCCGGCTGAACGTGTTGCAGATTATTGAGGAAGGGCTGCGTGTTCACCAGCCAACGTTAACGCCGGCTGAGCGTGAACAGGCGGTGATACAGGTGATGCAGGAGGTGGGGCTGGACCCGCAAACGCGCCATCGCTATCCTGCCGAGTTTTCCGGCGGCCAGCGCCAGCGTATTGCGATTGCCAGGGCGCTGATTGTGAAGCCTCAGCTCATCGTGCTTGATGAACCCACGTCATCGCTGGACAAGACGGTACAGGCGCAAATTCTGACCCTGCTGAAAGCGTTACAGCAAAAACACCGGCTGGCCTATATTTTTATCAGCCATGATTTACGCGTGGTGCGAACGTTATGTCATCAGGTGATGGTGCTACGACAGGGGGAAGTCGTCGAACAGGGAGAGTGCGAGCGCGTGTTTACCGCTCCACAGCAGGAGTATACCCGTCAGCTTCTGGCGCTGGGCTGACGGTCAGAATGGGTTGTGACCAGAGAAAGGTTCGGCAATCGCCACGCCAAAGTTTTTCAGTCGACAGGTTGCCGCAAACTCGTCCTGCAGATTAACGAACAGGCACGGTTCACCCTCACACTCAACGATAGAACTATCGACTTCGATGTCGCTGAGCGCCTGGCTGAGCTTATGCATAACCGGCCATGCTTTCTCACCATCCGGGCTGAGCAGCTTCAGCGCCACGAGGCTATTTTCACCCTGTACGCCGTTTTGCGGAATCGGTTCAACTCTTGAACCCGCAAAACCGGCCAGCCAGCGATAGCTCTGCGGCAGACGGTGTACGATAGAGAGTTGCTGTGTATTCACTTAGTTTCCCCGGAAGCAAAATGCTTCACAATAAATTTACATCAATATTAACACACTGTTGACAAATAGTCCTGCATCAGCATAGAAAACGTTTACACCCGCATCGCGCCAGGGTTAACGACTTATAATCCAGAACTTTATAGTTTCGCTACGGAAACAGATCGGGGCTATATGTACCCGTTTCTGTGATCCAAAACAACTTTTTTATCGCAACAATGCGACTTTTTACACTAATTGATTTTACATAAAAGAAACAAATTACAGAACCATGAAGCCCATCGCGGTTGATGTGCATCAAAAAAGGGGCGGAAATCGCCCCTCTGGAAGGAATTTTACTGAATGATTTTTCGCCGCCGACTGGCGTAGAGGTAGAACAGAATGGAGCTGCTGGCGCAAAAGGCGATCGAAATAAGCATCGGCCAGGCGGTGGTAAAAGTGGCCATTGACAGTAGCGCGCCAATAACCGCCCCGATGCCAAAGCGGAACGTCCCCGCCAGGGAAGAGGCGGTGCCTGCCATATGCGGAAACTCATCCAGAATCACCGCCATCGCGTTGGAGGAGACCATTGATACGCAGCCGACAAATGCCGCAACGCCGACTACCAGCGCCCAGAATCCAACATCCAGCAGCGCACAGACCACCATCCATACCGCCATCACAAACTGAATCCACAGCCCGGCGCGGAACATATTCAGCGCCCCGACCCGCCGGACAAAGCGGCTGTTAATAATGGTCATGATGAACAAGAAGACAATGTTCAGCGCAAAATAGTAGCCAAAGTGCTGCGGCGAAACGTGGTTAATATTGATGTAAACAAACGGCCCGGCGCTCAGAAATGAGAACATCCCGGCAAAGCTGAAGCCGCTCGCCAGCATATAGCTCAGCACCCGCTTATGACGGAACAAGGTCGCGAAGTTACCGAGCGTGGTGCGCATGCGAAATTTTTGCCGCCGTTCAACCGGCAGCGTTTCGCTGATGAAAAAAGCGATCATCGCAGAGGCCAACAGTGCTGCCAGCGCGAGAATCCAGAAGATCGCGTGCCAGCTGAACCACACCAGCACGGCACCGCCCACCATCGGCGCAACCAGCGGCGCGATAGTAGTGACCAGCATGACAAACGACATCATTCGCGAAAACTCTTCTTTCGGATAGATGTCGCGCATCAGGGCGTTGATGACCACGCTCGCGGCCGCGGCCGCCAGGCCGTGGAAGAAACGCATGGTAATCAGCATCTCGATGGTCTGCGATAGCGCGCAGGCCACCGCAGCCGCCGCAAAAATCAGCGTTCCCCCGAGGATAACCGGCTTACGGCCAATGCTGTCCGCCATCGGGCCATACAGTAGCTGACCGAAAGCGAAGCCCAGAATATAGGTACTGAGCGTCATCTGCGCACTGCCGTCCGGCACATTAAACTGCGCCGAGATCACCGGCAGCGCCGGAAGATACATATCAATCGACAATGGCATCAACATGGCCAGCAGGCCAAGAATAAACACAATCCCCAGTGAAGAATTCTGCTTTGCCGTCACGTTTTACTCCGTGCATGCTGGAGGCCAACGCTGGCAATCTCGTCTTCCGTCAGCGGGCGATACTCGCCGGGCTCCAGAGATTCATCCAGCATAATGTCGCCAATACGTTCACGATGCAGGCCAACCACGTGGTTACCCACCGCCGCGAACATGCGTTTCACCTGATGATAGCGCCCTTCGCTGATCGTCAGGCGAACTACCGTCGGCGTCAGCACTTCAAGGCGCGCAGGTTTCGTTAACTCTTTTTCATTGTGCAGCTGAACGCCGTTAGCAAACTGTCCGGCAGTTTGCTCATCCACCGGGTTTTCCAGCGTCACCAGATAGGTTTTCTCACAGTGGTGACGCGGAGAGGTAATCCGGTGCGACCACTGCCCGTCATCGGTCATCAGTACCAGACCGGTCGTGTCGATATCCAGTCGGCCTGCGGCATGCAGCTTGTGCGCCACCGGGACATCCAGGAAATAGAGAACCGTCGGATGATCCGGATCGTCCGTGGAGCATACGTAACCCTGCGGCTTGTTGAGCATAAAGTAGCGCGGGCCGTTCTGCTGGGTCAGCGTATTGCCGTCATACTCCACGTCGTGCTCTGGCTGGAGCTTAAACGAAGCATCTTTGACGATGTCGCCGTCCACGAGAACGCGGCTGCTGCGGATTTCACGTCCGGCAATAGCCCTACTGACGCCAAGTTGCTGAGCGATAAACTTATCAAGTCGCATGAGATTTTTTTAGCCTGTAATAATGCTGGAGCGGGCAAACACCCGAAAAAGAAGAAGTTCACTGGCTAGTATAACGGGCTCTTAACGCCACTCAAGGGAAAAGATTCGTGGCATACTATTTGCGAGTTAATTAACGCCAGTATATCCATGACTTTTACATTACGCCCCTATCAAAAAGAGGCCGTTGACGCCACGCTCGCCTGGTTTCGCCGCCATCATGAACCTGCCGCGATTGTCCTGCCCACCGGCGCCGGCAAAAGCCTTGTCATCGCCGAACTGGCGCGCCTGGCGCGCGGTCGCGTACTGGTGCTGGCCCACGTCAAGGAGCTGGTTGCGCAAAACCACGCCAAATATTGTGCGCTTGGGCTGGAGGCGGATATCTTCGCAGCTGGCCTGAAACGCAAAGAGAGCCACGGCAAAGTCGTCTTTGGCAGCGTGCAGTCGGTAGCCCGTAACCTTGAACAGTTTCAGGCTGAGTTTTCACTGCTGATTATCGATGAGTGCCATCGCATCAGCGATGACGACGACAGCCAGTATCAGCAGATTATCAGCCATTTACAGCAGGTTAACCCGCAGCTGCGGTTGCTTGGGCTGACCGCCACCCCGTTCCGCCTCGGCAAGGGCTGGATCTACCAGTTTCATTACCATGGCATGGTTCGCGGCGACGAAAAGGCGCTGTTTCGCGACTGTATTTACGAACTGCCGCTGCGCTATATGATTAAGCACGGGTATCTGACGCCCCCGGAACGGCTGGATATGCCAGTGGTACAGTACGATTTCAGCCGCCTTCAGCCCCAGAGCAACGGTCTGTTTAGTGAATCCGACCTGAACCTTGAGCTAAAAAAGCAGCAGCGCATTACGCCGCATATTATTAGCCAGATCGTTGAATTCGCCCAGACGCGTAAAGGGGTGATGATTTTCGCCTCCACGGTAGAGCACGCGCGGGAAATTACCGGCCTGCTGCCCGCGGGCGACGCGGAGCTCATTACCGGTGAAACACCGGGTCCCCAGCGCGATCGCATCATCGACGCCTTTAAGGCGCAGCAGTATCGCTATCTGGTTAACGTGGCGGTCCTCACCACCGGGTTTGATGCCCCGCATGTCGATCTGATCGCTATCCTGCGCCCTACCGAATCCGTCAGCCTGTATCAGCAAATTGTTGGCCGCGGCCTGCGCCTCGCGCCGGGCAAAACAGATTGCCTGATTCTTGACTATGCCGGAAATTCTCACGATCTCTATGCACCAGAGGTCGGCGCGCCGAAGGGCAAGAGCGATAACGTGCCGGTACAGGTATTCTGCCCGGCCTGCGGCTTCGCCAATACGTTCTGGGGCAAGACGACCGCCGATGGCACATTGATTGAACATTTTGGCCGTCGCTGCCAGGGCTGGTTTGAAGATGACGACGGCCATCGTGAACAGTGCGATTTCCGCTTTCGTTTTAAAAACTGCCCGCAGTGCAATGCGGAAAATGATATCGCCGCCCGCCGCTGCCGCGAGTGCGACACGATTCTGGTCGACCCTGATGATATGCTGAAGGCGGCGCTGAAGCTTAAAGACGCGCTGGTGCTACGCTGTAGCGGCATGGATTTGCAGCACGGGGCCGATGACAAAGGCCCGTGGCTGAAAATTACCTATTACGACGAGGATGGTGCCGATGTCAGCGAGCGCTTCCGCCTGCAGACACCCGCCCAGCGAACCGCGTTTGAGCAGCTGTTTATCCGCCCGCATACCCGTACGCCGGGTGTTCCGCTGCGCTGGATAACCCCTGCCGATATTGTTGCCCAGCTGCCGCTGCTGCGCCACCCGGACTTTGTCGTCGCGCGCATGAAAGGACAATACTGGCAGGTAAGGGAAAAAATCTTCGACTATCAGGGACGTTTTCGCCGGGCCAATGAACTGCGTTAATCGCCCCTGCGACTGAGGTTTTCATTGCCGTTAGCGCCATTGGTGGATATAATGCCGCCCGCTTTTGCATTCGCAAAGCAGATCATCTGCCTGCTGCTGGGTCGCCTGTAGCAGGATTTAAATATAGAGAGACATCAATGTTTACTATCGACGCAGAAGTACGTAAAGAGCAGGGTAAGGGTGCGAGCCGCCGCCTGCGTGCAGCTAACAAATTCCCGGCCATCATTTATGGCGGCGAAGCTACTCCGGTAGCAATTGAGCTGGACCAGGACAAACTGTGGAACATTCAGAGCAAAGCTGAATTCTACGATGAAGTTCTGACCCTCGTTATCGATGGCAAAGAAGAGAAAGTGAAAGTTCAGGCTGTTCAGCGTCACCCGTTCAAGCCAAAACTGTCTCACATCGACTTCGTTCGCGCTTAATCGCCGAAAGTAAGTTGTATGGCAAACGCCCCGGTCCGCAAGGCCCGGGGCGTTTTGTTATGCGCTGTCCCCCCACAGCTGAGGGGCAAAATCGACCACCCCACCCAGCGTCGGGTGTTTGTTCATTCCCGGTAGCCAGAGCATCACCATCGTGACATTGAGTCCCTGATTGCCCACTTCCGTCTCAATTTCCTTCACCCCTTCCCAGCCAGCGGCCTGAAAATGGTCCGGTAAGAATCCCCAGCCCTGCCCTTGCTGTAGCGCATGACGCAGTAACGCCTTCTCATTCATGTACAGCGTATGACCCGAAATTTGTACCCGCCGGGCAATCTGCTCATCGGCACGGCGATGCATAACCAGCTGCGGAACCAGCGACAGATTGAGTAGCGTCAGCGGAGCTTCGGAGTCAGCGAACAGGTGCTCTGCCGCATAAAAACGCAGATCAACGGTTCCCAGCGCTCGCCACTCCATTTCGCTACCGAGAGTACGGTTATTGGCCTGACAAATGGCCAGATCGGCCTGCCCGTCGGCCAGCGCCTGCTCCGCTTCCCGCCGTGATGCGCTCCAGCAACTGATCCGCAGCGAGTACCGGGCAAGATGATCCGTCAGCGCGCAGAGAAACTGTCGCGGCACAAACGGATCGTACACCACCCGCAGCGCCTGTCCCGCCGTATGCGGCAACGTCTGCGCAAATGACTCAAAGGCCTGCGCCTGACGCAGCAGTAAATGCGCCTGGCGGAAAAGCTGTTCCCCTTCGGGGGTTAACGCCAGGCTGCGTCCTTCGCGCAGAAACAGCGCATATCCCAGCGCATCCTCGAGATAATCCAGCAGATCGCGCAGCGTGGTACGGTCTTTCCCGAGGCGAATCGCCGCCCGGGAAAGACTTCCCGTCTCTGCGATGGTGGCAAACGCCTCAATCTGAGCAAATGAGTAGTGCAGCGTTGTCATTCTGTTCTGTCCTTTGGGGGGAAAATCCCCCATGGGCTGATTTTAGCCTGCCGAAGGGGATTTATATACTGCAGGCCTGGTTGTTATGGCTAATAAGGACACTCTGATGACAAAGATAAAAAACACCTCTCCCCTGGCCCTGGCGTTAGCCCTGGCGCTTTTCCCTACCATCAGCATGGCGCAGGCCCAGCCACCTCACACCTGCGGCGGCGTGGCGCTGGATGTCTGCCCGACGCCTTTGGACCCCGTTCTGCCTGCAACAAAAGATATGCTCAACTGGGATCAATCTGCCCGCGTAATCGGCTTTCGCAACGACTACCGTAACTATACCGGCGATGTTTTCCGCCACGGTACCGCGGTACCGTTATCACCATCAGATAAGCCGCTCACCGACGCCAGCTATACGGTAAATGGCCAGACCTGGCACTTACAGGATTACCTGAAGCGCCAGAATGTTACCGGTTTTCTGGTGCTCAAAGAGGGCAAAATTGCCTACAAATACCTCGGCGCAGGCAATACCGACACGACGCTGTGGACCTCCCGATCGGTGGGTAAAGCGGTGGTTTCCACCTTAGTGGGTGTGGCGATTCAGCAGGGTAAAATCCATTCGCTTGATGACCTGGTCACCGAGTATGAACCCGATCTGAAAGGCACCGCCTGGGACGGTGTCACGCTTAAGCAGCTGATTCAGCACACCTCCGGCGTCGAGTGGAACGAAGATTACACCAACCCACAGTCCCATTTCGCCCGGCTGACCCAGTGTGAAGCCCAGCCGGGCGCCTACGCCTGCGTGCGCAAAATCGTGGCCTCTTTGAAGCGTACGCATCCCGCCGGCGAACGGTGGTCCTATTCTTCAGGTGGCGCATGGCTGCTGGGTGATGTTCTGGAGCGTGCGACCGGTATGCCGCTTGCCGCCTGGCTGGAGCAGAGCCTGTGGCAGCCGGGTGGAATGGCGCACGACGGCGTCTGGCACGCATATCAGCAGGGCAAGCATGACGTCGGGGCGCACGGCTTTAACGCCACCCTGGAAGACTGGGGTCGTTTTGGCGAATTTGTTGCCCGGGATGGGCGCCTGGCCAACGGACAACGACGGGTGCCTGACGGCTGGTTTGACCAATCCTCGGCCTGGACCCACGCGCAGAAATCAGTCTCCCCGGCGCACCCGGAAGGCATTTACGGCTATCAATGGTGGAATAACGCCATTCCAGCTAATGCGCAACATGTCGAACCTGCCCCCCAGCAGGGCCTGAAAGGCTCACTATGGGCGCTGGGTATCTATGGTCAGGTGATCATGGTTAACCGCGCGGAACATCTGGTGATTGTGCAGTGGTCGACCTGGCCGCAGGCCGAACCGTCATTTAACGCCCAGCCGCTGGAAGCGGCGCTGATGTACAGCGCCATCGCCCGCAAACTGCACTAGGTGTTATCGCACCTTGCTTACGTCGCGGCAAGGTGCGACGACATATTGAGGGCCAGGTGTTGCAGCAGCATGATGGTTTTAGCATCCACAATTTCGCCATCACGTATCGCCTGCAGCGCCCGGGCCAATGGCCACTCCAGGACTTCAATATCCTCCCCTTCTGCCGCCAGTCCGCCCCCTTCGCTCCGCCGATCGTCTGCCGAGTATTCCGCGATGAAAAAGTAGAGCTTTTCCGTTACCGAACCCGGGCTCATATAGGCGGTAAAAACCGGTTCAATACTCGTGACGCGAAAGCCCGTCTCTTCTTCCGCCTCGGCGATAATACGCTCTTCCGGTGACGCATTATCCAGCAGCCCGGCGGCGGCCTCGATTAAAAAGCCATCATGGCCATTAATCCACACCGGAAAACGAAACTGGCGAATAAGCACGACGGTTTGTTTTACCCGGTTATAAAGCAGAATCACGGCACCGTTTCCGCGATCGTAGGCTTCGCGGCTCTGTTCCTGCCAATGGCCATCGCGCCGCAGCAGTTCAAAGGTGTATTTTTTCAACGTATACCAGTTGTCGGACAGCAGCGTTTCGCGGACATGGCGAACGTGCGGCGCATTATTGTGCATGTTTTTTCCCCTGATGAGGTGACAGCAGGCACCATAACATGCAAAATAACGCACAAACAAGACAAAACGTGAAGGTAAAAGTATGCTTGCTAGCCAACGTAAACAGCAGATTTTGCAGATTCTCGCCGCCGAAAAACAGGTGATGTCCGGGGAGCTAAGTCAACGATTTGGCGTTTCTGAAGACTCAATTCGCCGGGATTTACGCGAGCTGGCGGCGGAAGGCAAACTGCAGCGGGTCCACGGTGGCGCCCTGCCGGTTTCGGCGGCCATCGCGCCGATTGAAACAAGAAAAAACGTGCAAATTGTTTCGAAGCAAGCCGTCGCCCGCCGGGCTGCAGCGCTGATCCAACCGGGTCAGGTCATCATTATCGATGGCGGCACCACCACCGAAGAAATGGTCAAGTGTCTTCCTGCAGATTTGGCCTGCACTATCGTAACCCATAGCCCCGGCATTGCCGTTGCGCTGGTCGAACGGCCGTTAATTGAAGTCATTCTTATCGGGGGACGACTGTTTAAACATTCGGTAGTCACCGTCGGCGCCGCCGCGCTGGAGGGAATTGCACGAATCAATGCTGACCTGTTTTTTATGGGGGTTACCGGAGTGCACTACCGCGCCGGTTTCACCACCGGCGATTATGAAGAAGCAGGCATCAAGCGGGCACTCGCCGCACGCGCCGCTGAAACCATTGTGATGGCGTCGCAGGAGAAACTGAATTCGGCATCGGCTTTTGCGGTGGGTGAGTTAAGCCTTGCCAGTACGCTGATTGTCGATGGTTTACTGGATGACGCCCTACAGGCGCAGCTGACACAGTGCGGGGTCGAGACGATCCGTGTCCGCGCCGAGTAGGCGCTCCGGGTGAACACGATCGCCGAACGTCAACCCCGGCCTGCCGCCGGGGCTGGCCGGGAATCAGCTACCGCCGGAAGTCCGGCGCTGTAGCTGATCGCGTAGATTAGGCGGCGTACCTTTGATGGTCAGCGTATCCGTCGCCGGGTCCCAGAACACCCGCTCGCCCAGCAGCATTGCATCGAAGTTGATCGTTAACCCGCCGCCGCTGCCGGCAAACTTGGTTAACTGGCGCAGCGTACTGCGGTCCGCCGGGAAGCTCTCTTCCAGTTCATACCCTTGTTCAGCCGTAAATTCCTGGAAGGATTTCTCGCTGACGCCGGCAAGCTCTTTTGATAAGGACTCCAGCTCGATCTCTTCACCCGCCTGCAGCTGCTCGTTGCAATAGGTATAAACCTGCTGACGCACGTTCTGCCGCTCTGATTTATCGAGCTGAGCATCGGAGGCGAAATCATCGATAGCCTGTAACAGGCCGCGGTTCTGCGCTTTGGCATTCAGCCCTTCACTGGCGCCCAGGAAGTCCATAAAGAAATCGGCCACTTTACGCCCGACCCGGCCCTTAAGGAAGGTCAGGTAGCGGGTCGATTCCGGGTTGGTTTCCCATTCGGTTAAATCGATGCGCGCCACAATATCGGCATGATTAATATCGAGATAGTGAGTGGAGCTGATGTCCAGATCTTCGTTAACACGCATGCTGCTCAGGTTATTCAGCACCGCCACCAGCAGATACTCTACCGCCAGATAGCGATACTGGCAGAACAGGACGATACCGCCTTCCGCGAAAGGATATTTCGCCAGCTCGTCGCGCAGACGACCGGTTGCCGCCCGGCTGAACGGCAGAAAGTCTTCTTCGCCCTGACGCTGCAGGCGTAGGGCTTGCGCCAGCTCGCTCTCTTCATTAAACAGACCGTAGGCCTTGTTTTTCGCGCTGTAGACACGATGCAGCTCGGCCATCATTTCCACGACCGTCGCATTCGGCTCCAGTAAGGAATCGCGCAGCACCAGCTCGAGGTTTTGTTCATCACGTTTAATTAACTGATGCAGGGCAATCTGGTCGATATCCAGACTCATGTTAAACTCTCCTTTTAGACCGGCCGGTATTCAACCACCGCCGGGACGGCGACGCAACCACCGCGTGACTCTTCGACCGCCTGAGACTCGCGATCCTGCGCGCTTTTGCGCCGTGGCGAAAAAATGCGGAAAAAAAGCTGCTGCTACGGTAATATGTTGCCCTTTCACGAACAAACAGATTTTGAGTTTATGCCGCAATTATCCCGCTATAGTGATGAACACGTCGAACAGCTGCTCAGCGAGCTGACCAACGTGCTGGAAACACACAAAGCCCCCGTTGACCTTTCACTGATGGTGCTAGGCAATATGGTGACCAACCTGATCAATAGTAGCGTCGCGCCGGCGCAGCGTCAGGCAATCGCCCGTTCTTTTGCCCAGGCTCTGCAGTCTTCAATCAACGACGACCCGGCGCACTAAGGATAACCAACAACTGTATATGGTGACTCTTCGTCAGCCCTACCGAGAAAAAATCTCCCAGATGGTCAGCTGGGGGCACTGGTTCGCCCTGTTCAACATGTTGTTGGCCATGGTGCTCGGCAGCCGCTATCTTTTTGTCGCCGACTGGCCCACGACTCTGGGCGGACGTATTTTCTCGTATGTCAGCCTCGTGGGTCACTTCAGTTTTCTGGTCTTTACCAGCTATGTCCTGATTCTCTTCCCGCTGACCTTTGTCGTCATATCGCAGAGATTGATGCGCTTCCTGTCGGTCATTCTGGCGACCGTGGGTATGACGCTATTGCTGATCGATAGCGAAGTCTTTACCCGTTTCCACCTGCATCTTAACCCGATTGTCTGGGAACTGGTGATCAACCCCGATCAGAATGAGATGGCGCGCGACTGGCAGCTGATGTTTATCAGCGTGCCGGTTATTTTCTTGCTGGAAATGCTGTTTGCGACCTGGAGCTGGCAGAAGCTGCGCAGCCTGACGCGCCGGCGCCGCTATGCGCGTCCCGTCGCCTGGCTTTTCTTTCTCTCTTTTATCAGCAGCCACCTGGTTTATATCTGGGCGGATGCGAACTTCTATCGCCCGATCACCATGCAACGGGCAAACCTGCCGCTTTCTTATCCGATGACGGCCCGCCGTTTCCTTGAGAAACATGGCCTGCTTGATGCCCAGGATTACCAGCGTCGTCTGGTGGAACAGGGCGCGCCGGAAGCCGTCTCCGTAGAGTATCCGCTGAGCCCCCTGCGCTACCGGGATCTGGGCGCTGGCTACAACGTTCTGCTCATTACCGTCGATAACCTGAACTATTCGCGTTTTGAGAAAAACATGCCGGAACTTGCCAGTTTCGCGCAGGAGAACGTCAACTTTACCCAGCACATGAGTTCCGGCAACACCACCGATAACGGTATGTTTGGCCTGTTCTACGGGATTTCACCGGGCTATATGGATGGCGTGCTGTCGGCCCGCATCCCGGCAGCCTTGATAACCGCCTTTAATCAGCAGGGTTATCAGCTGGGCCTGTTCTCATCCGATGGCTTCAGCAGCCCGCTCTATCGTCAGGCGCTACTGTCAGATTTCTCGCTGCCGAGCGAGAAAATGCAAAGTGATGAACAAACGGCGAACCAGTGGATTGGCTGGCTCAATCGCTATGCTCAGGATGAAAACCGCTGGTTCTCATGGATTTCGCTGAACGGCACGACGCTGGAGAATAGCCAGCAGCAAAACTTTGCCCGCCGCTATAGCCGTGCCGCAGGAGATGTCGATACCCAAATCGGCCGGGTGCTGAGCAGCCTGCGTGATGCCGGGAAACTGGACAATACCGTGGTAATTATCACCGGTGCTCACGGCATGCCGCTGAATCCGCAGCACGGTCAGTTTGACTGGTCCCGGGATCGGCTGCAGGTACCGCTGGTTATTCATTGGCCTGGAATTCCGGCGCAGAACATCGCAACGCTGACTAACAACAAAGATGTGATGACGACCCTGATGCAGCGCCTGCTGCACGTCTCCACACCGGCCAACGAATATTCGCAGGGTGAAGACCTGTTCAGCCCCGCACGTCGCCGGCCCTGGGTGACGGCAGCCAACAGCGACACGCTGGCTGTCACCTCAACCGAGGTCACCGTGGTGCTGAATCACAACGGTACCTACAGCACCTGGAACAGCGACGGTAAGAAAATTGATAACCGGAAACCTCAGCTCAGTCTGCTGTTGCAGATCCTGACGGACGAAAAACGATTTATCGCTAACTGATTGATTAATTATGAATCAATCAGTCGTTCGTGGCTTGCATTCGGTCGGGGAACGGGTAATATTGTCCTTCATGCGTCGGCACGTAGCGCAGCCTGGTAGCGCACCGTCATGGGGTGTCGGGGGTCGGAGGTTCAAATCCTCTCGTGCCGACCAAAAATCCCTGAAAAACCAGCCTTTTAAGGCTGGTTTTTTTATGCCTGTTTTTCGTACGGGGAGTCTGTGGGGTGAAACCCTGTCATGAGGTACAAGACAATAATAGTAATGCAAAGTATCTAATCTGGTTTTAGTAACCTCTTTGTAGAACCCTACCCTTAACTTGACTATATTCTTGTCGCTGGATGTTCTTACCTAATACTTTTAAGAAAACCATACCGTAAGGTAAAGTCTCCCCATTGTATGGTTAAGACATCATCAGGCCTGGGCTACTTAAGTAAAACCGCTACACTCTGTTCCGTAACGAGCATAATAAGAAAACGAGATGTTGTTTTATCTTCAGCGTGTAACAGTATTGTGGCTTTCATTGAGCCAAGCGATTTTACTGGCTTTCTTTGTGTAAAACAGCATCAATTGCACGCAGTAACTGTGCCGACACAGAATTCCATGCGACTTCAGCCGCCTTAGTTCCTGAAGCATATCCCCACATATTGTTTTCTTGATGCTCAGCAACCAGTGGGACTGTGAACTCTATTTTCTGTGGGCTTGTTTTATCCTCAATGACAAAATCAACCCATGCAGTTCCATTCCACCAACCTTCTGTACTTACCGCTGACGAGTTGATAACCGTGTTCCCCTCAGCAACCCCCATAACAGTCCCCCACCCATCTGTCGCGGATGAGCGGGCCGAATACACCGCACTCTCATAGCCTGACGAAGTTATAATTCGGCTGCCAAAATTAGCGCCTAATACAATGAGCCTGATTCTTACTGCCGTCCGCCCATTTGGCACTTTATCAAAGTCAGAGATCCACTGAATATTATTCCCATAAATTTTTGTTAAACTTTCTTTTATTGATTGTGTTGCATTTTCATCTCGATTGCTGGTTCTCCCATCAAAAACAGACATCATAAGAGGATATTCTAAATGGATATCAGGCCTTGGAGATGAATCAATTACTGGTGTAATCGTTCTCTCAGTCGCACACCCCGTCAACATTGAAAGCACAAAAACAATGGCAATAAACTTACTCATGTTATTTATCTCTGAAATTATTTAAAGTTTCGAAATTCATTATGTTACAATAAGAAAAACGAGCTACTTATTCATCACAATAAAACAACAATCATGATTTTTATGTCATCAAATCAATCTCACTAACAAAATAAAAATAATTTATTATTATCAAGTGCTGCTATAGTTCCCATAAACCACATAGCTGACTTTCGTTAATGAACAGTTAAAACAAGAAATTAGATTTAACCTCTCGGGCAGGATTATTACGCACATCGATAAATAAGAAAAATATCATACGAGAACCGCATGTCCTAAATCATTAATCTTAGATAATGTATGATTGTTTTTCATATAAAAACATTAAGCCCCAACCTTTAACAACCCTTAATAAATAGCAGGCTAATTTAAATTACTGTTAGAATAAATTTGCAGTTTCTGAAGGTTTAATCTCATCACCATCATGACAACCAACATAACCAATTGATAAATAATGATAAATCAAACACCCTTCCATTATTTTATTGCTGAAATCGTGAACCGCAGCTAGAAATCACAACAGGCATGATCATTTATCATGCCTGCCGGATTAGAATGATTGGATAAAGTGAGGTGTAACTCTATTTGTCTTTGTAGGCAGTTGCTCTTATTATTTCACTGGTTGCCCAATAGGAAGGCGCACTGCCTGGATCTATGACAACATATTGAGCGCCCTTTTCTGCTGCCTTATCTAATACTTCATTCATTGCATTTTGATAACCCGTATGACGAGCAACACCAGTTAAGGTAGAAGAGCCGGTTATATTCGACACAAATTTATACTGCTGAGCTTGTTCCTGGGATATCACCTGAACATGTGCTGCTCTTTCTGACATATTTGTAGCACACCCAGCCAATGTCATTAACATTAATGACACAGAAATTATTTTTAACCGCTTCATCACTTACCTCTAAACATTTATTAAAAATTAAATTTTCAAGTTATTTCAGATACTATACCGCAAACAAAACATACATATAAGTATTTCAATGAATTATTATATTACGTATTACTTATTTCATAAAAAAAGCATTTTCCTGGAGGTGACCTGGTGAATGTTCTGATAATCTTCTGAATAAAGACATTGCATCTTCATTCGCAGCCTCGCAGAAAAAGCAGTGCAGGTTTCTAATTCGTGTGCAAGGGGAGTGCTACAAAATTACCCGCAGCGACCATGATAGCCATTTTCTGTCAGGCCAGAGCAGCTAAGTAAGTGCTGACTTTACCAATAGGCATGGTCTACGTTACAGCAGAGTATGACGAAACAGGTCTGTCCCTTCAGCTAGAAACCTACCTTTTTAGCAATAACCGTATTTCTTCTCCGTTGATTATGCCCGTCATTTACGTCATAACCTCCAGGAGAGGTTTACACCGGGATCGTGCCCCTCAGGTGTCGAGTTTAAACCAGAGAGACTACAATTTGACTGTACCAGTCATAAGCCGGAACAATGAATATGAGAGTTAATGGACTTACGAAGGGATTTTTTATCCTGATTTTGCTGGTGGTCAGCCTCGCCTTTTTTAATGTTCTTTCCCCCTATTATTCAGCAATTCTGTGGGCGGCGATTCTGTCGGTCATTTTCAATCCGGTGAAGAACAAATTGCGCACCCGCCTTGGCGAGCGCAACGGTCTGGCGTCGCTGTTAACGGTGGCGATTATCTGCCTGATTGTCTTCACCCCGCTGGCCATTATCATTTCATCGCTGGCGATAGAGCTGAACCTGGTTTATACGAGGCTACAGCATAATGACACCCAGTTTCCTACGGTGGTGGCAAACCTGTTTGCCCACCTGCCAGGATGGGCCAGAAGCTTTCTCTCCGAGCATAACCTTGATAGCGCCGAGCAGATTCAGAAACAGCTCTCTGACGTGGCCCTGAAGGGCGGGCAATATCTGGCCGGCAGCGCATTTATGATTGGTAAAGGAACCTTCGGCTTTACCGTCAGTTTTGGCATTATGCTTTACCTGCTGTTTTTCCTGCTCAAAGATGGTCCCTACCTGGTGATGCTGATCCTTGAAGCGTTACCGCTGTCTAACTACGTTAAGCAGCACCTGTTTGCCAAATTTGCAGCGGTATCACGAGCAACCGTAAAAGGTACCGTCGCCGTCGCCCTTGCACAGGGGATACTTGGCGGTATTGCTTTTTCGGTCGCCGGTATCGATGGCAGCATTTTATGGGGCGCCATCATGGCGTTTTTGTCGCTTATTCCGGCGATAGGTTCCGCCATTGTCTGGATACCAGCAGCCATCTTCCTGTTTGCCACCGATCAGCTCTGGCAAGGGGCGTTCATCGTCGGCTTCTTCGTGATTGTCATAGGCCTGGTGGATAATATTTTGCGCCCGCTATTGGTGGGTAAAGACACCAAAATGCCGGACTATATGATCCTGATAGCCACCCTGGGGGGCATGGAGATTTACGGTATTAATGGCTTTGTCATCGGCCCGCTGATCGCCGCCCTGTTTATCGCCTGCTGGAATCTGCTATCGGGGCGCGAGCACGCCGGCAATACTGACGAAATAGATGAAGAGTTCATCGAAGAAGGAAAAATCAGTCGCGATGAATAAGCATCGGGGGGAACGTCGTTTCCCCCCTTCACTGGCATCACCTGTTATTTGGCATATCCTTTAAAGACGCCGTTTTCGGTGACCGCAACTTTTCCGGTGTGGTAAACAATAAAGTTATACAGCCCTTGCTGATAAACCGTGGCCTTTTCCGCTTTCTCAAGCACCGCAGCCGGTTTGCCGTCAACGGTCATCCCACCACTGGTCACTTTGATCGTCATCCCGGCGAAATGTTTCGTTATTTCCCGGGCGCTTTGCGCATGCTGGACCGCGTTGGCCGCATTCTCCATGGCCTGTTTCTCATAGGTGGCGTTAAGGGCAGCCTGCTTATTTTGTTCTGCTAAGTAGCAGGTGTCTTTAGAAATCCCTTTGGCTTCACAATTAGCCAGACGTTGCGCCTCAGAGGTACATCCGGCAAGAACCGATGCGGCCCCCAGAACCATGACCAGCACGATTTTATTTACTTTCATCTATCATCACTCATATGATTGATTCACAATTAATAACCATTCCGTTTCAATTAATTTCCCTGATGAATCATTCTAATTCGGGAGCATTGTTCTGTTCGACTGAAATAAACTCATATGAAAACTTCTTCGCTTATTGATAATTATCAATACCGGGCAGCTGATTTCTGTCAGTCGCCAAAAATCATCAAAAAAGGTTGCAGAACCTTATGCTCAAAGGAAGATAGCATAGAGTGAATGCTTGCAATCCATATTAAATATCCAGCTTATCCGCCCAGAATATATGAAAATGTTGGTAAATAATTCTTACCATTCAGCAAAAGAGTGTTAGTCTTTTGGCGTTAAAGATCGATAACAAAGGATGATGAATCGTGAAGAAATTCTCTACGCTTGCTGTTTCTCTGCTGGCCGTTGCCTGTGTTTCCACCAGCTCGCTGGCCGCTGAACAGCCTCTGGAAAAGGTTGCACCTTATCCGAAGGCGGAAAAAGGCATGAAGCGTCAGGTGATTCAGCTGCCACAGCAGCAGGACGAATACGCATTTAAAGTTGAACTGATGATTGGCCAGACGCTTGAAGTTGACTGCAACCGCCATCGCCTCGGCGGCCATCTGGAAAGCAAAACCCTGGAAGGCTGGGGCTACAATTATTACGTGTTTGACAAAGTGACCTCACCGGTTTCAACCATGATGGCCTGCCCGGACGGCAAAAAAGAGCGTAAGTTTGTCATGGCGGGGTTAGGCGATGATGCCATGCTGCGCTATAACAGCAAGCTGCCTATCGTGGTTTACACGCCTGATAACGTCGAAGTGAAATATCGCATCTGGAAAGCAGATGAAACTATCGGCAATGCCGTCGAGCGCTAAGCGCCTATCCCGGCAGGCGTGAACGGTAAAAATCCGGCGGCAAATGTCGCCGGATTTTTTATTTACAGTGCGATATCCGCCATCGGTTTATCGCCGGACAGAGGCTTCAGCTCCGCCGCAGGGACATCATCCACCACCGCAATCGGCTCATAGTGTAGCTGCAGAACCTCACTGGTCCACGCCAGCGCCTGTTCAATCGCCGCTGGATTCCCATCGAGGCGCAGGCCGTATGATGGAACGATCTCTTTCAGTTTCGCCTGCCAGGCCGCTGACTGAACCTTCTCTTTAAAGACCTTTTCCATCAGTTGCAGCATGATTGGCGCCGCCGTAGACGCCCCTGGAGAAGCCCCCAGCAGCGCAGCAACGGTACCTTCATCATCGCTGACCACCTCGGTGCCCAGGCGCAACACGCCCTTCTTCCCGCTACGTTTGATAATCTGCACGCGCTGGCCGGCCTGCCACAAGCGCCAGTCTTCTTTATTCGCTTCAGGATAGTATTCGCGCAGCGCCTCGTGGCGATCGTTATCTTTTTGCATCACCTGGCTAATCAGGTATTTCACCAGATCGAAGTTATCCAGACCGACATTCAGCATCGGCAGAATATTCGAGGTATTGGTTGATGCCAGCAGGTCCCACAAAGAACCGTTTTTCAGGAAGCGCGTTGAGAAGGTGGCGAACGGCCCGAACAGCACTACGCGCTTGCCATCGATAATCCGCGTGTCGATATGCGGCACCGACATCGGCGGCGCGCCCACTTCAGCCTGACCGTAAACTTTTGCCAGATGGTGGTTAACCACCTCCGGATTTTCACACACCAGGAACTGACCGCCCACCGGGAAGCCAGCGTACTCTTTCGCCTGCGGAATGCCGGTTTCCTGCAGCAGCGTCAGCGCGGCGCCACCGGCGCCAATAAAGATAAATTTGGCTTTAATCACGCGCTTCTGGCGACGGTTATCGGCATCGGCCAGAGTCACGGTCCAGCTATTGTCCGCGTTGCGCTTAAAACGACGTACGACGGTACCAAGCTGGAGGGAGAAATTATCATGGGTCTGCAGGCCGGCAATCAGCTGACGGGTGATCTCACCGTAGTTGACGTCGGTCCCGACTTCGGTTCGGGTAGCGGCCACTTTTTGCTGCGGATCGCGTCCTTCCATCACCAGCGGCGCCCAGGCTTTAATCTGCTGATGATCTTCCGAATAGCGGATCCCACGGAACAGCTCGCTCTGCTGCAACGCCGCATAGCGCGCGCGCAGGAAATTCACATTGTCTTCGCCCCACACGAAACTCATGTGCGGTACGCTGTTAATAAACGATTTCGGCTTACTGAGTATGCCGCGTGTCACCTGGTGGGCCCAGAATTGCCGGGAGATCTGGAAGGATTCATTGATATCGACCGCTTTGTCGATGTTAATCCCGCTGGCGGTTTGTGGCGTGTAGTTCAGCTCCATCAATGCCGCATGACCGGTACCCGCATTGTTCCAGCCGTTCGAGCTCTCTTCAGCTACGCTGGACATCTGCTCGACCATGGTAATAGACCAGTCTGGCTCAAGTTCCTGAAGCCAGGTTCCCAACGTGGCGCTCATGATGCCGCCGCCAATCAACAATACATCCGTCTCTTGCTCATGGCGGGTGTTGGTCCGAGGTGTATTTGAACCAACCGCCGGTGAGCTGGGTACGGCCATCTTTTTCTTCATCGAATTTGAGCCTTACTTTACTCGCTTTTATATTTAGCGCAGGTGAAACGATTATCGAGAATCAAGGTAACACTGAAGATCAAAAAATTAAATATTGTTTAAAATTTAAGTTGAGTTTTGAGATCTGTTATAAAAATGTTTAATAAATGTGTACGGTAAATCATATTTTGTACTGGTATATGTCACGTTCACGCGCTATCATCCCCTGTTTTGTGACAGACCGCACACAAGCTCAGGCTCGTGGCGCCGGCTTTTATCTACCAGCGAAACGCTTATGCATCAGGCCACAAACCACGTCCCGACCTCTTCAAATGGCGCTCTTCGCCACGTATTACGCTCGCCGTCGCTGCTGACCCGGGAAACCCTGGCGGGCGTACTCACCGCGCTGGCCCTGATTCCAGAGGTTATCTCCTTTTCTGTGATTGCCGGAGTTGACCCGAAGGTCAGCCTGATAGCCTCCGTTGTGCTGTGCCTGACGATGTCAGTTCTCGGCGGCAGACCGGCCATGGTCACCGCTGCGGCCGGGTCGGTTGCGCTGGTCATTGGGCCAATGGTGCACCAGCACGGCGTGGGATACATCCTGCCCGCTGTCATTTTGGCTGGTATTATTCAAATTTTGTTTGGATTGTGCGGCATGGCCCGGCTGATGCGATTTATTCCGCAAGCGGTGATGACCGGTTTTGTAAACGCGCTGGGGATCTTGATCTTCTTTGCCCAGGTACCCCATTTCTGGAGCAAACAGCCGCTGATTCTCGCCCTGTTTGCGCTGACGTTGCTGATCGTGCTGTGGGGCCCGCGCTATATTAAAGCCGTCCCTTCGCCGCTGATAGCCATTGTCCTGCTGACGCTGTTTACCGTCACCACCGGCCAGGTGCTGCCTACCGTCGGAGATGAAGGCACGATGGGCGGCGGATTACCGGGATTCACTGCTCTGCTGGTTCCGCTCGATCTGCATACGCTGCGCATTATCTGGCCCTGTGCGCTGAGCATCGCTTTCGTTGGCCTGATGGAATCATTGCTGACGGCGAAACTGGTGGATGACCTGACCCATACGCCATCGAACAAAGCGCGCGAGAGCGCCGGGCTGGGCATCGCCAATATTCTGGCCGGACTCTACGGTGGTATCGCCGGCTGCGCGATGATCGGTCAGACCATCGTTAACGTCGAAATGGGCAAAGGCCGTAGCCGCGTCTCAACCGTTGCGGCGGGCCTCGTACTGCTGCTGCTGGTAACCGGCCTGAGCGAAGTCATGGCGAAAATTCCCATGGTGGTGCTGGCCGGAGTCATGGTGATTGTGGCGGCAAAGACCTTCAGCTGGCATAGCATTCGCCCGGCGGAAGTGACGCGTCATCCGTGGCCGGAAACGCTGGTAATGCTGGCGACCGTCGGGGCGACGGTCGGGACCGGCAATCTGGCGATTGGCGTACTGACCGGTCTCGTGCTGCTGGTGCTGATTCCCCGTCGCCTGCGCAGCAGACCGCCGGTTACATCAGAAATATCGTCGCCAGACCCAGAAAAATAAAGAAACCACCGGTGTCGGTGATAGCGGTGATCATTACGCTTGAGCCGACCGCCGGGTCGCGGCCCAGTTTGACCATGACCATCGGGATAATCACGCCCATCATCGCCGCCATCAGCAGATTCAGCATCATCGCCAGCGTCATCACGCCGCCCAGCTGCGGGTCCTGGTACAACCACCAGGTGATCGCCCCCATGATCCCACCCCATACCAGGCCGTTAATCAGCGCAACGCCCATTTCACGCATAATCAAAAACGAAAAGCTGCCGGGTTGAATGTGCTGTAGCGCCATGGCGCGCACGATCATCGTGATCGTCTGATTACCGGTATTCCCGCCGATCCCGGCGACAATCGGCATTAATGAGGCAAGCGCCACCAGCTGCGAGATGGTGTGTTCAAACCCGTCAATCACCCGCGAAGCGATGAAGGCGGTACACAGATTCACCGCCAGCCACGCCCAGCGGGTTTTTACCGCTTTACTGACCGGCGCAAAAACGTCCTCTTCGCTGCTCAGGCCGCCCATACCGCGCAGGTCGCTGTCCGTCTCCTCATAAACGACGTCAACGATCTCATCGATGGTCAGGCGCCCCATAAGCTTCCCTTCGGCATCAATGACCGCGGCACTGAGCAAGTCGTCACGTTCAAAGGTCCGCGCTACCTTTTCCGCCTCTTCGTGCGGCTGGAAGGTTACCGGATCCCCTTCCATCACATCGCCAACCCGCTTTTGCGCATCATTAAGCAGGATCGTTTGCAGCTCCAGTTCGCCCAGCAGGAGCTTATTGCGGGTGGTGACAAACAGCTTATCGGTGTTCTCCGGCATTTTACCCAGCCGCCGCAGGTAGCGCTGTACCGCCGCCAGGGTCATTTCCGGGCGCACGACAATGACTTCAAACTCCATGATCGCCCCGACGGTATTGTCGGCATAGCGCATCATCTGGCGCACGCGTGCGCGTTTTTCCGGCGGCATCGTCGCCAGTAAACGGCCGGTCAGGTTTCGCGGCAGGTGCTGAACCAGATAGACCTGTTCGTCGATATCCAGGGTTTGCAGCGCGTCCAGTACCTCGTGGTCGCTCATCTTATCGATGAGGTCGCCCCAGACGTTCTCTGACGCCTCCAGCAGCACCTCGCCACGTTTGTCGCTGCTTACCAGCTGCCAGAGCGCATTACGCCCGTCGTTAGGCAACGCTTCCAGGGCATCGGCGAGATCCGGCGGCGGCAGATGGGAGACCAGCACTTCGACTTCCGCCAGATCGTCCGCCAGCGTGCCGTCGTCATAGCGTTCAGCGAGGGTTAATTTGCCTGTCAGCGCCGAGGTCACGGCTTTATCGGTGGTCAGCAGCCAGATGAGGCGAGCACGCTCTTCATCACGTAATCTGGCGCTTTTTTTATGCAAAACGGACATCGGTCAGGCAATCCTTTTGAGAATATATGTCAGGCCAGGTGCCATAAGCATAGCGCGGGGAGGGAGAAAAAATAACCGTCACCCTGTTCAGATGACGGAAAATTCAACAACCGCGCCTCTTGTTCGCCAGGAGGCGCATTTAATCAGGCGGTGCGGGCTACCGCATCACGGCTAGCCAGCTCACGCTCTTCTCCCGTCAGCTCTGTCAACTGCCCGCTGCGCATTTCCAGCAGACGGTCAGCATGCTGGAAGTAGTGATCGTCGTGGCTGATGGCGAAGACGGTTTTCCCCATCTGCTGCATCAGCGGTAGCAGCACCTGGTAAAACTCACGCCGGAAGTGGGGATCCTGGTCCGCCGCCCACTCATCCAGCAGAATGATATCCCGCTCTTCCGCCAGCGCCAACAGCAGCGCGACGCGCTTTTTCTGCCCTTTCGACAGTTTCAAATCCACAATCTTGCCGTTATCCAGCCGCAGCTTATGCGCCATCTGCAGGTAGTCCATCCACTGCCCGACCAGCGCGGGGTCGGCCGCTTTTCCATCCGGTCCCAGCAGCTGGTCAAACAGCCAGACATCGGTAAAGACCGCGGAGAAAAGCTTACGGTAATCTTCGGGCTTGTCCGCCGCAAGGGCCTGGCCATCGAGAAGAATCTGCCCGCAAGCCGGCTGATACAGCCCGGTCAGCAGCATCGCCAGTGTCGATTTACCGCTTCCATTGCCGCCGATCAGAAAGACCAGCTCGCCACGCTGCAGGGTCAGGTTAATCGGCCCCACCGCAAAGGTATTGTCCGGATAGTGGAAGCAGACGTCGCGCAGCTCCAGGGTCTGCCAGTGTGGATGCGGCTCCGGCTGCGGGAATTCGGCGCGATACGGCGCCAGGGAGAACGTCTTCAGCTTGTTAAACGCCACCTGGGCGCTGAGCAACGTAGGCAGCGCGCCGACCGCTGAAAGCAGCGGCGTGCGCAGGAATAGCAAGGTCAGCGAGTAGGTTGCCGCCACCGCCGTGTTTGCCCAGCCGAGGCCGTTTGCCATCCAGAACACCAGCCCGATGGCCCCCAGCATCATAATATTCGACCAGTTCACCGCACTGAGATGGAACGTATCGGCGCGGATAATGTGATGACGGTACTCGCGGGCATCCGGCAGATAAAGCTGGTTAAACACGTATTCTGCGCGTTCCCGGTTGAGGGTCAGCTCTTTACGCCCTTCCAGCACCGTCTGGTAATCATGGTACAGCTTGTCTTCGGTTTCCCGCAGCGTCGCCATATGCTTATAGACGCGAGCGACCAGCACAAACCCGCCCCAGATGGTGAGCGCCATCCACAGCGCGGTGACCATCATCATTTTTCCCGACAGCCAGGCCAGGTAAGCGGCAGATCCAAAAGTCAGGATAATACCCTGCACCAGCTCCGGCAGGCGCACAAACGCAATCGTAATATTGCGTACGTCGCTGCTTAACGCAGCAAGCAGCGAGGCACTGCCGATCTTCTCGACCTTTTCGATTTGGGTATCAAGGATGCGTTTGATAAATTCGCCGCGCAGGCGGAAGACAAAATGGTGTCCAAGCGCGGTCAGGGCCAGCTGGGAACCCAGCGTCACCACCATCAGCAGCAGTAATAAACCAAGAAACTCCGGCAGCACCGTCAACGACGTATCGACCACGGTCATCAGGCGCAGATTAATAAAGGCAATAAGCCCGATTCCCAGCGCCGCGCTGAGCAGGCTCAGGGCAATGACGGAGATAAACGGCCAGCGATACTGGCGCCAAACAAGCAGGAGGAGTTCCATAACACACAATCCGGGCAAGCAAAACAGCCAGCAGTTTAAACTGCTCGCCGATGACATCAAGAATAATTCTTATTTTTGTTCGTTGTAGCCAGTCAGACGAAAAGTGAGATTGTAACGGCAGGCGCCGGTCAGCGGATGCTCCCCCTCTTTCAGCGCTTGAATTCCATGGTAAAACAGACGCGACTCGCCCCCCCACACCACCACATCGCCATGTTCAAGCAGCACACGCCGCAGCGGGTCGTTACGCCGCAGGCCGCCAAACTGAAACACGGCGGGCAGCCCCAGCGATACCGACACAATCGGCGCCCGCAGGTCGCGTTCATCTTTATCCTGATGCAGAGAGAGCTTTGCTCCGGGCTGGTAGCGGTTAATCAGACAGGCATCGGGACTAAAACCGGGATAGCCGCAGACCAGCGCGGCCTCCGCTGCCAGTTCACTGAATATCGCCGGCATCGGCGGCCAGCGCTGGGCGGTTAGCGGGTCGTCGGGCGCATAGAGGTAGCCGTGCATATCGGTGGTCCAGCCAAGTCTGCCGCAGTTGGTCATCGCCACCGACATGGTGTAGCCTCCTGGCGTCACCATTTGACGAAACGGCGAATGGCTGGCGACGGCCTTCATCGCCTGTAGCAACGCCGCCGCGCGCGCGTACGCGAAGCGCCGCAGAATGGTGGCGCCCGGTGCCAGCGACTCCTGCCAGGGAGGCGTATCGGCGAATAAATCGAGCATCATTTCTCCTCTGTTTGCGCTTCCCGGGCCAGCAGTTGCGCTTTGCGAGCCGTTCCCCAACGATAGCCTGAGAGTGCCCCACCCTCGCGAACCACCCGATGACAGGGGATAACAATCGCCAGCTTATTGGCCGCACAGGCGCCTGCTACCGCTCTGACCGCACGCGGTTGGCCTATACTCTGCGCGACCTGGCGATAGCTACGGGTTTCTCCGGCCGGGATCTGGCGCAGCGCCTGCCAGACGCGCAGCTGAAACGCGGTGCCGCGCACATCCAGCGGCAGGTTAACGGCCTGGCGAGGGTCGTCCAGATGGGCAAAAACGTGCGCCACCCGCTGGCAGAAATGCGCATCGCCCGGCAGAAGTCGCGCGTGAGGAAAAAGACGCGATAACTCATCGCGCAGCGCCGCATCCTCTTCCCCCGGTAAAACGGCGCAGACGCCGCGCTCGCTTTCTGCGACCAGACAACGCCCAATCGCACAATCACCGAAGGTATAGATAATGTCGGTATCCTCTCCGCCGCGACGAAACTGGCTGGCGGTCATACCCAGAGCAGCATCTGCCTGACGATAATAGCTGCTGCCTCCGGGGAAGCCGGCCGCCAATACCGCGGGGGTCACTTTTTCCCCCTGCCCCAGCGCCTCGCGTAAGCGCCGCGCACGCCACGCCTGCTGCCAGGCTTTGGGCGTCATTCCGGTGACGGATTTGAATACACGATGAAAATGAAAAGGGCTGACCGCCAGCTCCTGCGCCAACGCCTCAAGAGTCACGGGTGATTCTTGCTCCAGCAGGCGGCAGGCTCGGGTCACTTTGTCGACTTTCTGCTGCTGCGGGTCGTTTTTATCCGGCTGGCAGCGCTTACAGGGACGAAAGCCGTCGCCGAGAGCCGCCTCAACGCTGGGGTAAAAACGGACGTTCTCCCGCAGCGCACGCCGCGAACGGCATGACGGGCGGCAGCAGATACCGGTGGTCAGTACGGCGAAAACAAACTGGCCATCGGCTCTCGCATCACGATCGCACACCGCCTGCCAGCGGCGATCGTCGGTATCGGTAATGATCGGTTTCATAACGGGCTCCTGCTTTAAGTGTATCGCCAGTCTGAATCAGCGCCCGATGAAAAAAATCCGAAATCTTGCTGTTTAATTCTTTTCGCCAACCAGAAAAGTGCGGAACTGCGGCGACATCCAGGTTTTAAACCCGTCGCCTTCTTTGACGATCATGTAGACCGCCAGCCCCTGCTTACGCACGACTTCCTGCGCTTTCTCCGGCCCCAGCACCATCAGACCGGTATCCCAGCCGTCCGCCTCAAGTGCCGTCGGTGCGATCACCGTGACCGAAACCAGCTTGTGATCGATGGGTCGGCCGGTTTGCGGGTCGATAACGTGCGAAATGCGCTTACCGTCCAGCTCATAATAGTTGCGGTAGCTGCCGGAGGTACTGATCCCGTGCCCGTTGATATCAACGATCGCCTGCACGGCATTTTCACGATCGGTGGGTTTCTGAATCGCCACCCGCCACGGCTGCCCGTCAGCATTCATCCCCCGGCTGACCAGCGCGCCGCCGACCGAAACCAGATAGCGCGAGATCCCTTCCTGCTCCATCAAGCGAGCCAGATGATCGGCGGCGTAACCTTCGCCGACGGTGGAGAGATCGACAAACAGATCCGGAATGTCTTTTTGCAGATATTGTCGATCGGCATGATTGATGACCGTCAGATGCTGTAACCCCGTGCGTGCTTTCGCGGCGGCGATCTGCTGCGGATCCGGCATTTTTACCGGCTGCTTGTCGGGGCCAAACCCCCACAGGTTCACCAGCGGACCTACCGTGATATCCATGGCACCGTCGGTTTTTGCGCCGATACGCAGCGACAGAGTGATAATATCGGCCATCGCTTCGCTAACCGGCCACGGGTCTGTCGTGGTGGCATGGTTAAAGCGCATAAGTGCAGAGTCGTTCTTCCAGGTGGACAGCAGGCGATCGTCGGCATCCAGCTGCGTCTGGACTTTTTGTCGCAACGCCTGAGCTTTGTTTTCATCAATGCCAATGACGCTGACCCGCCAGAAGGTGCCCATCGTCTTGCCGTCCAGCACGGTCGCTGCACTTTTTGACACGGTGGGAGTAGTGGCTGAATCGCAGCCGGAAAGCAGTACGCAGACGCTGAACAGCGCGGTGCGGAAAAAAGTGATATCCATAAAATCAGGTTCCTCTTGCTAAGGCAGCAAGATTACACCAGCAAGGTTAAACCGGGCATAAAAAAAAGGCGCCAGAGGCGCCTTTTTCATCAACTTCGTGCAACTTAGAACTGGTAAACCAGGCCCAGTGCAACCACGTCGTCGGTAGAGATACCGGCGTTACGGGTGAAGCTGTTGTCGTCCAGCAGGTTGATTTTGTAATCAACGTAGGTGGACATGTTTTTGTTGAAGTAGTAGGTCGCACCCAGGTCAACGTATTTCAGGATATCCTGGTCGCCGTAGTTACCCATGTCCTTACCTTTAGACTGCAGGTAAGCAACGGACGGACGCAGACCGAAGTCGAACTGGTACTGAGCAACCACTTCGAAGTTCTGTGCTTTGTTAGCAAAGCCCAGATTGCCAGCGCGAGTTGCGTTGTAGGTCTGGGTGTACTGAGTTGCCAGGTAGACGTTGTTCGCGTCGTATTTCAGGCCGCCGGTATAGGTTTCAGCGTGGTCGCCTTCACCCAGAACCAGTGCGTTCTGATCGTCGGTACGCTTGGAGTTAGCGTATGCGAAACCAGCGCTGATGCCATCAAAGATGTCATAAGTTACGGAAGTACCGAAACCGTCGCCGTTCTGTTTCAGAGCGCCACGACCGTTGTTGGTCGCGCCTTCGCCGCTGACGCTGCCGTTTTTACCCTGGTACTGCAGAGCAAAGTTCAGGCCGTCAACCAGACCGAAGAAGTCAGAGTTACGGTAGGTTGCAACGCCGTTAGCACGGGACTGCAGGAAGTTGTCAGAACCGTAGGTGTCGCCGCCGAATTCCGGCAGAACGTCGGTCCAGGAAGTTACGTCGTAAACAACGCCGTAGTTACGACCGTAGTCGAAAGAGCCCGCGTCGCCAAATTTCAGACCAGCAAATGCCAGACGAGTCCATGCCTGATCGCTTGAGCTTTCAGTGTTGTTCGCCTGAACGTTGTATTCCCACTGGCCGTAACCGGTCAGCTGGTCATTGATCTGAGTTTCGCCTTTAACGCCAAGACGCATGTAGGTCTGGTCGCCGTCAACGCTCTTGTCGTCAGAGAAATAGTGCAGACCGTCGATTTTACCGTACAGGTCTAATTTGTTGCCATCTTTGTTATAAATTTCAGCCGCATTCGCTGCGCCTGCTACCAGCAGAGCCGGTACCAGGAGGGACAGTACTTTAACTTTCATGTTATTAACCCTCTGTTTGTTATATGCCTTTTATTATGCCACTGCTTACTGATTACCCTTCTAATCAGTCGGCTATATTCATTGTGCTGTAAAATGCAGAATAATCCAACAAGAATATGATACGAAAACTTCTAAGGTGTTTCAAATTGCGCACAAGATGTTTCAATTTGTAAATACAGGGGAACTTTTCTTAGACTAAGAAAATCATAAAAATAAGCACCAATAATCAAGAAAATAAATTTTCCCATTAAACTTCATGCAGTTACACGTTGTTTCATGTATAGCACTGAATGACAAAACAAAATCCACCCCGGCGACTAGAATAACTCTCGCTATCATCATTAACTTTATTTATTACCGTCATTCAGTTCTGAATGTCTGTTTACCCCTATTTCAACCGGATGCCTCGCATTCGGTTTTTTTTTACCCTTCTTTACATAACTTTAAATATCCTGTGTTATCTACGGAAAAAAATAACGGTTATTAATCAATCACCTCGCGGGTAAGGAAAGGCTTATCTGGGTAATTTCTTGTTATTTAGTGCTATTTATTACCAGAAACAGGTAAATAATTGTACAAGCACCATATTGCTGTACATCTTATTGAGACTTATTACTCCCGACCGCTTTAAGATAATTCTCACGATTAAAAAATTACTGAACCGCAATCTGTAGTATGGATTTGATAAATTAGCCTTTATACTGTTCAGCGTATTTACTCTGCTAGCAGCTACCTGGGGCGATGCCCTGCTTACAAACCTTGATGAGCCGCTCCGTCACACGATGACCCAGAAAAAATTCTCCCTGATGCCAGGCAGCATCACCCGCTTCTTCATTTTAATGGTCATCGTCCTGCTGGCGACGATGGGTGTCATGATTCAAAGCGCGGTCAATACGTGGCTGAAAGATAAAAGCTATCAGGTTATTGATGTGAGCCATGCGTTACATAAACGCATCGATACCTGGCGCTACGCAACCTGGCAGATTTACGACAATATCGCCGCAACCCCTTCCAGTACGGCCGGAGATGGCCTGCAAGAGACACGCCTGAAGCAGGATGTTTACTATCTGGAAAAACCGCGACGGAAAACCGAAGCGCTCATTTTTGGATCTCACGACAGCGCCACCCTGGAAATGACGCAAAAAATGTCCAGCTACCTCGACATCCTGTGGGGCGCGGAAACTATCCCGTGGTCGATGTACTATCTGAATGGTCTGGATAACAGTCTGATCCTGGTGTCTACGCTGCCGTTGAAAGACCTGTCATCCAGTTTTAAAGAGTCAGCGATTACCAGCGTAGTGGAATCCCGCCGTGCAGAAATGTTGCTGCAGGCAAACACCCTGGACGAGAGAGAAACCTTTTCGTCTCTACGCCACCTCTCCTGGCAAAATGGCCACTATTTCACCCTGCGCACCACCTTTAACCAGCCGGGCCACCTGCCGACCGTTGTTGCCTTCGATCTGCCGATTAACGATCTCATCCCGCCGGGCATGGCGCTGGATAATTTCCGTGTTGAACCCGACCCGGCGCAGAGCGCGGCCGCCAGTCCGGAAAAAGAAGCGGCCGATAGCGTTAATATCGATTTTAACGGCACACGAATTGAAATCACCACCGGTATCAACACCACCGGTATGCGCCTGGTGTGGGTCGTACCGACCGGTTCGCTGCTGCTGGAATCCCTGCAGAATGTTCTCCTGCCGCTGCTGCTGATTATCGGTCTGCTGGCTTTGACGCTGTTCGGTTTCACCACCTTCCGTCATTACAATGGCCGCAACCGTCAGACCGGTACCGCCGTCTCTTCTGCCGCCAGCGGTGAATTGCGTACCCTGCGCGCGATTAACGAAGAGATAGTCTCGCTGTTGCCGCTGGGACTGCTGGTCCACGATCAGGAAGCCAACCGCACGATCATCAGCAACCCGATTGCCGATCATCTCCTGCCGCACCTGAACCTGCAGAACATCACCAACATGGCGGATCAGCATCAGGGCGTTATTCAAGCGACGGTCAATAACGAGCTGTATGAAATTCGCCAGTATCGCAGCCAGGTCGCGCCCCGGACGCAGATCTTCATTATTCGCGATCAGGACCGGGAGGTGCTGGTCAGTAAAAAGCTGAAGCAGGCTCAGCGTCTGTATGAAAAAAACCAGCAGGGACGCGTCGCGTTTATGCAGCATATCGGCAGCGCCTTAAAGCAACCGGCGCAGAGCCTGGCGGAAGAAGCGGCTGCCATTGGGATTGCCCAGAGTCTCCAGCTTGCACAGCATGCGGACCAACTGGTGCATCTGATTGATGAAATTCAGCTGGCGAACCTGCTGGAGAGCGACAGCTGGAAAAGCAGTCCGGGGCTGTTCTCCATTCAGGAGCTTATTGATGAAGTGGTGCCCGAGGTGCTGCCAATCATTAAGCGCAAAGGTCTGCAGCTGCTTATCAATAATGCGCTACCGGCCAATGAGCAACGTTATGGCGATCGTGATGCGCTGCGCCGTACGCTGCTGTTGCTCATTCAATATTCGGTCACCACGACGCAACTTGGCAAAATTACGCTTGAAGTGAGTAAAGATGAGTCCGCAGACGATCGGCTGACCTTCCGCATTCTGGATACCGGCAACGGCGTTTCCGGAAACGAAATTGATAATATGCACTTCCCGTACCTGAATGAGACCCAGTCCGACCTGTACGGCAACGCCAACGCCCTCACCTTCTGGCTCTGCGATCGCCTGACGCGCAAGCTTGGCGGCCAGATGAACATTAAAGCGCGCGAATCGCTGGGAACCCGCTATTCACTGCATCTCAAGATGCCGGCCAGCGAAGAAGAGAGCGACTCCGGCGAGCATCTGCTGGATGATGTCGTGGTGATGCTGGATATTACCGCCAATGAGGTGCGCCGAATTGTCGTACGCCAGCTTGAAAGCTGGGGAGCAAGCTGTATCACCCCGGACGAAAGGCTGACAAGTCAAGAATACGATCTCTTTTTAACGGATAATCCGTCTAATCTTACTGCTTCGGGCTTGCTTTTAAGCGATGATGAGGTTGGGATACGCAAAATTGGCCCAGGCCAGCTGCGTGTCAATTTTAATATCAGCACAGCCATGCAGGAAGCCATTCTGCAACTGATTGAACAGCAGCTGGCGCAGGAAGAGGGGCAATCCGCCTCTCCGGGAAGCGAAAGTAACGCCGAACTCCATGCCAGCGGCTATTACGCACTATTTGCCGACACGGTTCCGGATGATGTTAAGAGGCTGTATACTGAACTGGCAACGAGCGATTTAGCTGCGCTGGCGCAGACAGCGCACCGCCTCAAAGGGGCATTTGCTATGCTTAATCTGATACCCGGCAAACAGTTATGTGAAACGCTTGAGCATCTGATTCGCGAGAAAGATGCGCAAGGCATAGAAAAATATATCAGCGACATTGACGTTTACGTCAAGAGCTTGCTGTAGCAAGGTAGCCTAATACATGAACACTATGAACGTAATTATTGCCGATGACCACCCGATCGTACTGTTCGGTATTCGCAAATCTCTTGAGCAAATCGAATGGGTCAACGTGGTCGGCGAATTTGAAGATTCAACGGCACTTATCAATAATCTTCCGAAGTTAGACGCACACGTTTTGATTACTGACCTGTCGATGCCTGGCGACAAATACGGCGACGGGATCACCTTGATCAAATATATCAAACGCCATTTCCCGGATCTGTCGATTATCGTTCTGACGATGAACAACAACCCGGCGATCCTCAGCGCCGTACTGGATCTCGATATCGAAGGGATCGTGCTGAAACAAGGCGCGCCGACCGACCTGCCTAAAGCGCTGGCAGCGCTGCAAAAAGGCAAAAAATTCACGCCGGAAAGCGTTTCGCGTTTGCTGGAAAAAATCAGCGCCAGCGGTTACGGAGATAAGCGCCTTTCGCCGAAAGAGAGCGAAGTTCTCCGCCTGTTCGCCGAAGGCTTCCTGGTAACCGAAATTGCCAAAAAGCTGAACCGCAGCATTAAAACCATCAGCAGCCAAAAGAAATCGGCGATGATGAAGCTCGGCGTGGAAAATGATATCGCCCTGCTGAACTATCTGTCTTCCGTTTCTCTTAGCGCCACCGACAAAGAGTAACGCCTCCTGCCCGGGTGACGGCGCCAGCGCGCCTTATCCGGGCAAGTAAAGCAGCCGACGCGCCCGCGCCGCTGCTCATCCTCAGCTCGATTCTCTTTCTTTGCGCACTCGCGCAGCGTATACCGCCAGCGTCTGTTTGATAATATCGAGAGTCACCGGCTTAGACAGACAGTTATCCATCCCCGATTCCAGACAGCGCTGTTTCTCCTCCGCCAGGGCGTTGGCGGTCACCCCGATAACCGGCAGGGTCATGCCCAGCTCGCGAATGCGCTGGGTCAGGCGGTAGCCATCCATATTCGGCATGTTGACATCGCTCAGCACAATATCGATATGCTGTTTGCTTAGCACGGTCAGCGCATCAACCCCATCGTTTGCCGTCACGCACTGATATCCCAGCGAGCCGAGCTGGTCCGCCAGCAGTCGACGGTTAATCGGATGATCGTCCACCACCAGGATCATCATATCGTCATTGCTGGCGACCTGGGTTTCCGGAGCGGCGAGCGCAGGTCCGTGTTCGGTGGCCGTTACCGCAATACGGAAAATACGTCCCAGCAGCGGCAACAGCTCGTGCGGCGTCGTCACGCTGTGGATCCATTCCCCAGGCGCGCGTTCCAGCGGAATACCGATATGCCGGCGGCAGAAAATCACCGCTGCACTCCCCTGCCAGCGGATATCCGGTTCATCATCCGTCAGCAAAATATCATCTTCCCCCGGCTGGCGTCCGTCATAGATTTGCGTGCGAAGCCCGTGATAATTGAGCAGCGATTCAACAAACAGCGCCAGGGAAGTATTGCGAATGGCCAGCCAGCAGCATTTGTCCGCCAGACCATCGATCGCCAGCGGCGACCGGTTTTGCACGCCATACAGCGGAATACGAATGGTGAAACGGCTGCCCATTCCCGGCTCGGTTTCGACGGCAATATCGCCATCCATCATACTGATGAGCTTTTCACATATCGCCAGCCCCAGACCGGTGCCCTGGAAGTTGCGCTGCACGCCGGTCCCGACCTGGAAGAACGGGTCAAACAGGCGCACCACCTCTTTTGCCGGGATCCCTTCGCCGGTATCACGCACGCTAATCTGCAGGTAATCTCCCGCGCACTGCACGTGCAGGACAATACAGCCGGTGTCGGTAAATTTGATAGCGTTGCTCAACAGGTTAGAAATAACCTGCTGCAACCGCATTGGGTCGCCGGTCATCAGTTGCGGAACATCAGGCTCAATAAAGCAGTAAAGCCCCAGCTGCTTACGCACCACCAGCGGCAAATAGTTGGCGGAGATATGGTTCATCACCTCACGGGGTGAGAACTCACCGGGCTCGATTTTCAACTGCTCGGATTCGATTTTCGAGAAATCAAGAATATCGCTGATAATCTTCAGCAGCAGGCTCGACGAGTTATTCATCGCCGTGACCAGCCTGTCGACGCCCTTGGGTAGCTCTTTGGTTTGCAATAAATCAAGGTTGCCAATTATGCCGTACAGCGGCGTGCGCAGTTCATGGCTGACGGTCGCGAGGAACATCGATTTTGACTGGCTGGCCTGCTCTGCGGCCTGGGCCATTTCCTGCAATGATTCTTCCATTTTGACGCGAGCGCTGACGTCCACCAGCACGCAAATGGCGACGTTTTCATTGCGATAGCGCGAATGCACGAAGCTGATTTGCAGGTTAGTGTTATTACTGGTCAAGACATCCACAAAGTTGACCTGTTGGCCGCAAATAATCTGCGTTAAGCGCTGCCTGTCTTCATGGGTCAGCATGTTGAGGTAGTTGTGCGCCAGTTCGTTACTCAGAATATTGGTGCCATCGAGGGTACGCAGGATGCAAATCCCGACCGGAGCCGACGCGACTATCTTGCGGTTGAATTGTTCGTGCTCTTCCAGCCGCTGGGCATCATTTTCCGCCGGGATAAAGATCCGCCGCTCATACATCCGCGCCAGCGCGAACAGAATCACCCCGGTCAGAATATTCAGCACAATCGCGTTGATAATCAGCATTCGGATGCGCTCGAGCACCTGATCGACCGAGACTGAGTACACAATGCTGAGCGACGACGGCGGGAGGCTCTTCTTCAACGCCAGCTCGCGGAAACCGGCGGTATAGCCAAACCAGATACGCTCCTGCATCCAGCGGGCTTCGCTTTTTATTTTATTGTCCTGCCCGGCAAGAGAAATGAGCGGCTGACCGTTATCATCGAGGATCGTGACGCTCATCGGCAGACTGCCGGGCGTAAAGAAGCTCTCCATACGAATGGTCTGCTCAATCCCCAGCATCGCCTGCAGGCGGTTTGCCATATACACCGGCGTCAGCGCATAAAAATATCCCACGCCCGGACGCACGCCCTGGCTTATCCAGAACAGGTTGCTCCCGCGTTCGTTTTGCGGCGCATCGCGATACTGTTCGATGCGCTGGTGCAGCACTTTCAGCGCCTGATCGCGCTCCAGCGGCATTTCGCGCAGGCCAAAGTTAGCCATACATAAATTATCGCTGCCGATGAGAAAGATGCGGTTGAGATCGTACGCCGCGGAAAAGTTATCCCGCCAGTAGCGCATAAACCACGCCAGCGACTGTAGAGAATTACGCCAGGTGGTGCTCATCGTCCCGCAATCGGAATCAGGATACAGCGGCTCGAAATCAGGAACGGCGATGTTGCCATTCGGAACCGGAGAATCCCCTCCCTCGCCCCCGCTGGCAGTACGGTTCCCCGCGACGTATTTCAGCTCTTTAATCACATCCGCAGTCCGCTGGATGTAGCGCTGCGCCTGGTCGGCGTTGAGGTTAAACTCCTGGCGAATTTCTGACTCTCTGTCGTGCAGCGCATTGACGATATAGAACACGGAGACGAAAGCGATCAGCATCCAGAGCAGTACCGCCAGCGCTCTGAACAGGTAGCGTGAAACCTTTAGCGTGGTATGAAAAGAGGCAAGATATTTCAATGTGGCGATACTCGGCCGTCAGGGACTCAACAGAATGGGGTTAAGGTAGCGGTAAACACGTTTCGTCGCAACGTTATACTCTCTGGATTTCACACAGCGTAGGCAGATACGCGGACCAATAAAAAAGGCCGGGAGATATCCCGGCCCTTTTCGTCGAGCTACCGCAGATTATTCGTCATCTTCGGCAATGTCATCATCCGCGTCTGCGTCAGTTTCCGGCGCGATCTCGTCGTCGCCTTCCGCTACGCTGCCGTCGATGGCATCCAGCTCTTCGTCATCAACCGGCTCAGCAACGCGCTGCAGACCCACGACGTTTTCATCTTCCGCGGTACGGATCAGAATAACGCCCTGAGTGTTACGACCGACGATGCTGACTTCCGACACGCGAGTACGAACCAGCGTACCGGCATCGGTGATCATCATAATCTGATCGCAATCATCAACCTGCACGGCGCCGACGACGGAACCGTTACGCTCGGTGACCTTGATGGAGATAACACCCTGCGTCGCACGGGACTTGGTCGGATACTCTTCCGCCGCCGTACGTTTACCGTAGCCATTCTGCGTGACGGTCAGAATAGCGCCTTCGCCGCGAGGAATGATCAGCGAAACCACTTTATCTTCACCCGCCAGCTTGATGCCGCGAACGCCGGTTGCGGTACGGCCCATGGCACGGACCGCGCTCTCTTTAAAGCGCACCACTTTACCGGCGGCCGAGAACAGCATCGCTTCATCGTTACCGTTAGTCAGGTCAACGCCAATCAGCTCATCGCCTTCGTTCAGGTTAACGGCAATAATACCCGCCGAACGCGGACGGCTGAACTCGGTCAGCGCGGTTTTCTTCACGGTACCGCTCGCGGTTGCCATAAAGACGTTCACACCTTCTTCGTATTCGCGTACCGGCAGAATCGCCGTGATGCGTTCGTTGGCTTCCAGCGGCAGCAGGTTGACGATTGGACGCCCACGAGCACCGCGGCTTGCTTCCGGCAGCTGATAGACCTTCATCCAGTACAGGCGACCACGGCTGGAGAAGCAGAGGATCGTGTCATGGGTATTGGCCACCAGCAGGCGGTCAATAAAGTCTTCTTCTTTAATACGTGCGGCTGATTTACCTTTGCCACCACGACGCTGTGCTTCATAGTCGGTCAGCGGCTGATACTTCACATAGCCCTGATGAGACAGGGTGACCACCACATCTTCCTGGTTGATCAGATCTTCGATGTTGATATCTGCGGTGTTGGCGGTGATTTCGGTACGACGCTGGTCGCCAAACTGCTCGCGCATGGCTTCCAGTTCTTCACGGATCACTTCCATCAGGCGATCGGCGCTGCCGAGGATATGCAGCAGCTCAGCAATCTGTTCCAGCAGCTCTTTGTACTCGTCGAGCAGTTTTTCATGCTCAAGGCCGGTCAGCTTCTGCAAACGCAGATCCAGGATAGCCTGGGCCTGCTGTTCGGTCAGATAGTATTGACCGTCGCGTACGCCGAACTCTGGATCCAACCACTCCGGACGAGCGGCATCATCACCGGCGCGTTCCAGCATCGGCGCCACGTTGCCCAGATCCCAGGGTCTGGAAACCAGCCCGGCTTTCGCTTCCGCAGGCGTTGGCGCGCGGCGGATAAGTTCAATGATCGGGTCGATGTTGGCCAGCGCAATCGCCAGAGCTTCAAGGATATGCGCACGGTCGCGGGCTTTACGCAGCTCGAAAATAGTCCGGCGGGTCACTACCTCACGGCGGTGACGCACAAACGCAGAAAGAATATCTTTCAGGTTCATGATCTTCGGCTGACCATGGTGCAGAGCAACCATGTTAATGCCGAAAGAGGTCTGCAGCTGAGTCAGCGAGTAGAGGTTGTTAAGAACCACTTCACCCACCGCATCACGCTTGATCTCAATAACGATGCGCATGCCGTCTTTATCAGACTCATCACGCAGCGCGCTGATCCCTTCCAGACGCTTCTCTTTCACCAGCTCGGCCATTTTCTCGATCAGGCGAGCTTTGTTCACCTGATAAGGAATTTCATGCACGATGATGGTTTCGCGGCCGGTTTTAGCGTCGGTTTCTACCTCAGCGCGGGCGCGAATATAAATTTTGCCACGGCCGGTGCGGTAGGCTTCCTCAATGCCGCGACGGCCATTAATAATGGCGGCGGTCGGGAAGTCAGGACCTGGGATATGTTCCATCAGACCTTCGACGGAGATGTCCTCATCGTCGATATAAGCCAGGCAGCCGTTAATCACTTCCGTCAGGTTATGCGGCGGAATGTTGGTTGCCATCCCGACGGCAATACCGGACGAACCGTTTACCAGCAGGTTAGGGATTTTCGTCGGCATGACGTCAGGGATTCTCTCCGTGCCGTCATAGTTATCAACGAAATCAACCGTCTCTTTTTCGAGGTCGGCCATCAGCTCGTGAGCGATTTTCGACATACGGATTTCCGTATAACGCATCGCTGCGGCGGAGTCGCCATCGACAGAACCGAAGTTACCCTGGCCATCGACCAGCATATAACGTAAGGAGAATGGCTGCGCCATACGTACAATGGTGTCATAAACGGCGGTATCACCATGAGGGTGGTATTTACCGATTACGTCACCCACGACACGGGCGGATTTTTTATAGGCTTTGTTCCAGTCATTGCCCAATACGTTCATGGCGTAAAGTACGCGACGGTGTACCGGTTTCAGGCCATCTCGGACATCCGGAAGCGCACGGCCAACAATGACCGACATCGCATAATCCAGATACGAGCTCTTAAGCTCTTCCTCAATGTTGACCGGTGTAATTTCTCTCGCAAGGTCGCTCATCTAACCGCTATCCCTCTACTGTATCCCGGATTCAAAGGTCGCAAATTATAACACAGCCACGGTGATACGGGTAAATCTATACCCAATGAATTTCGCGTTGCATCGTGGCGGAAAATACCGGCGTCCCGATAAGCGTAATCGGGTTAGCGCGAAAGGCGACGGGCATAGACGGTTTATTCATGCCGGTCTGCTGATATACTCGCCGGTCTGAACAGAAAAGGAGTCAAAGCGCCCATGAATGCCGAAAAACAGCCGGTGGCCCACAACGTTGATCATAATGAAATTGCTAAATTTGAAGCCGTCGCCTCGCGCTGGTGGGACTTAGAGGGCGAGTTTAAACCCTTACATCGCATCAATCCGCTGCGTCTTGGCTATATTGCGGAGCGCTCCGGTGGCCTGTTTGGTAAAAAGGTACTCGACGTTGGCTGCGGCGGCGGCATCCTTGCCGAGAGCATGGCGCGCGAAGGCGCTACGGTAACCGGGCTCGATATGGGCTTTGAACCGCTGCAGGTGGCGAAACTGCACGCGCTGGAAAGCGGCGTGCAGGTGGAGTATGTCCAGGAGACGGTAGAAGAGCACGCGGCGAAGCACGCCGGGCAGTACGATGTGGTGACCTGCATGGAGATGCTGGAACACGTGCCGGACCCGCAATCGGTAGTTCACGCCTGTGCCCGTCTGGTGAAACCCGGCGGCCAGGTGTTCTTCTCCACCATTAACCGCAACGGTAAAGCGTGGCTGATGGCGGTAGTTGGCGCTGAGTACGTGATGAAGATGGTGCCAAAAGGGACCCATGATGTGAAAAAATTCATCAAGCCGGCGGAGCTTATCGGCTGGGTTGATCAGACAACGCTGAAAGAGCAGCATATTATCGGCCTGCACTACAATCCGCTGACGAATACCTTCAAGCTGGCGCCGGGCGTAGATGTTAACTACATGTTACATACAACGGCAAAAAACGCTTAACGTCAGCTGTTTTTCGTATGAGGATTATCTGATGATTGCGCGGCATCAAGCCGCGTAATTTTTACATCCGTCGAAGAAATCAGCACTCGATCAAATTTTCATTTTTATTTTCCAGTTTATTGACATCTCCGCCAGGCCTTATGCGACGTGGACTTCGCGATCATTACGCTTCCGCAACCTCAAGTTAACGTCAAAATCAACCCTTGTACTCAAAAGAATCCTTACTAAAATACTCACCATATAGCGTTCTTTTTATCTACAACCCCCTACATATAGTATTTATCCACAGAGTTAGTCACAACGACGTTCTGTGGATAAGCGGGGGATATTTTCTCTCACGGACAGGTATAATCCACATGAATCAGAGTCTGCTGGTGACAAAGCGTGACGGTAGCACCGAGCGCATCAATCTCGATAAAATCCATCGCGTACTGGATTGGGCGGCAGAAGGACTGAATAACGTTTCGATTTCTCAGGTAGAACTGCGCTCCCACATTCAGTTCTACGACGGCATCAAAACTGCCGATATCCACGAAACAATCATTAAGGCTGCCGCGGACCTGATCTCCCGCGATGCGCCGGATTACCAGTATCTCGCCGCGCGCCTGGCCATCTTCCATCTGCGTAAAAAAGCCTACGGCCAGTTTGAACCGCCAGCGCTGTACGATCACGTCACCAGAATGGTTAAAAACGGCAAATACGATACTCATCTGCTGGAAGACTACACGGAAGAAGAGTTCAAGCAGATGGACTCGTTCATTGTCCACGATCGCGATATGAGCTTCTCCTATGCCGCCGTTAAGCAGCTGGAAGGCAAATATCTGGTACAGAACCGTGTGACCGGTGAAATTTATGAGAGCGCCCAGTTCCTCTACATCCTGGTTGCCGCGTGCCTGTTCTCAAACTACCCGCGTGAGACACGTCTGGACTACATCAAGCGTTTTTATGATGCCGTCTCCACGTTTAAAATCTCGCTGCCGACGCCGATTATGTCCGGCGTGCGCACCCCAACCCGCCAGTTCAGCTCCTGCGTGCTGATCGAGTGCGGCGATAGCCTCGACTCCATCAACGCCACCTCCAGCGCCATCGTGAAATACGTTTCCCAGCGCGCAGGCATCGGGATTAACGCCGGCCGCATCCGTGCGCTGGGCAGCCCAATCCGCGGTGGTGAAGCATTCCACACCGGCTGTATCCCGTTCTATAAGCACTTCCAGACGGCGGTGAAGTCCTGCTCACAGGGCGGCGTGCGCGGCGGTGCAGCCACGCTGTTTTACCCGATGTGGCATCTGGAAGTTGAAAGCCTGCTGGTGTTGAAAAACAACCGTGGCACCGACGCCAACCGCGTTCGTCACATGGACTACGGCGTACAAATCAACAAACTGATGTACACCCGTCTGCTGAAAGGTGAAGACATCACCCTGTTCAGCCCATCAGACGTTCCAGGGCTGTACGATGCCTTCTTCGCCAACCAGGACGAATTTGAGCGCCTGTACACCCAGTACGAAAAAGACGACAGCATTCGCAAACAGCGGATCAAAGCGGTTGAGCTGTTCTCCCTGATGATGCAGGAACGCGCCTCTACCGGGCGTATCTACATCCAGAACGTTGACCACTGCAACACCCATAGCCCGTTTGACCCGGTTGTGGCACCGGTTCGCCAGTCCAACCTGTGTCTGGAAATCGCCCTGCCGACCAAACCGCTGGATGACGTCAACGACGAAAACGGCGAAATTGCGCTCTGTACGCTGTCCGCCTTTAACCTTGGTGCCATTGAGAGCCTCGACGAACTGGAAGAACTGGCGGTCCTGGCGGTTCGCGCGCTGGATGCGCTGCTGGATTATCAGGACTACCCGATTCTGGCGGCTAAACGCGGCGCAATGGGCCGTCGTACGCTGGGTATTGGCGTGATCAACTTCGCCTACTACCTGGCGAAGCACGGTAAACGCTACTCTGACGGCAGCGCCAACAACCTGACGCATAAAACCTTTGAGGCCATTCAGTACTACCTGCTGAAAGCCTCAAACCAGCTGGCGATTGAACAGGGCGCGTGCCCGTGGTTCAACGAAACTACCTATGCGCAGGGCGTCCTGCCGATCGATACCTATAAAAAAGATCTCGATGCTATCGTCAACGAACCGCTGCATTACGATTGGGAAGGGCTGCGTGAGTCGATTAAGACGCACGGCCTGCGCAACTCTACGCTCTCTGCTCTGATGCCGTCTGAGACCTCATCGCAGATCTCTAACGCCACCAACGGTATTGAGCCGCCGCGCGGTCATGTCAGCATTAAAGCCTCGAAAGACGGTATTTTGCGTCAGGTCGTACCGGACTACGAAAAACTGCAGGGTAACTAC
The DNA here is from genome assembly GCF_051131765.1 of Klebsiella sp. I138. Taxonomy (NCBI): domain Bacteria; kingdom Pseudomonadati; phylum Pseudomonadota; class Gammaproteobacteria; order Enterobacterales; family Enterobacteriaceae; genus Klebsiella; species Klebsiella sp. I138. Next base: position 285,998 of record NZ_CP180447.1, on the reverse strand, counting down.
GAGCTGCTGTGGGAAATGCCGAACAATGACGGCTACCTCCAGCTGGTTGGCGTCATGCAGAAGTTTATCGACCAGTCGATTTCGGCCAACACCAACTATGACCCGACGCGTTTCCCGTCAGGTAAAGTGCCAATGCAGCAGTTGCTGAAAGACTTGCTCAATGCCTATAAATTCGGCGTAAAAACTCTGTACTATCACAACACCCGTGATGGCGCGGAAGATGCCCAGGACGATCTGGCGCCGTCCATCCAGGACGACGGCTGCGAAAGCGGTGCATGTAAGATTTAAGTTTTTTTTGCCGGGTGGCGCTTTGCTTACCCGGCCTACGGTTTTGTAGTCCCGGTAAGCGCTGTGCCGCCGGGCAATAAAATCTCAACAGGACTCTCTGCAATGGCCTATACCACTTTTTCACAGACAAAAAACAATCAGCTGCTTGAGCCGATGTTTTTTGGCCAACCGGTTAACGTTGCCCGCTACGATCAGCAAAAATATGACATCTTCGAAAAGCTGATCGAAAAGCAGCTCTCTTTCTTCTGGCGTCCGGAAGAGGTAGATGTCTCCCGCGACCGTATCGATTACCAGGCGCTGCCGGAACACGAAAAACATATTTTCATCAGCAACCTGAAGTATCAGACGCTGCTGGACTCCATCCAGGGCCGTAGCCCGAACGTGGCCCTGCTGCCGCTGATTTCGATTCCAGAACTGGAAACGTGGGTGGAAACCTGGGCGTTCTCGGAGACGATTCACTCTCGCTCCTATACCCATATCATCCGCAATATCGTTAACGATCCGGCTATCGTCTTTGACGATATCGTCACCAACGAGCAAATCCAGAAACGTGCGGAAGGCATTTCCCAGTACTACGACACGCTGATCGAACTGACCAGCTACTGGCATTTGCTGGGTGAAGGCACCCACACCGTCAACGGGAAAACCGTCACCGTCAGCCTGCGCGAGCTGAAAAAGAAACTCTACCTGTGCCTGATGAGCGTCAACGCGCTGGAAGCGATTCGCTTCTACGTCAGCTTCGCCTGCTCCTTTGCTTTTGCCGAACGCAAGCTGATGGAAGGCAACGCCAAAATTATCCGTCTCATCGCTCGTGACGAAGCGCTGCATCTGACCGGCACCCAGCACATGCTAAACCTGCTGCGTTCCGGCGTGGACGACCCGGAGATGGCAGAAATTGCCGAAGAGTGCAAGCAGGAGTGCTATGACCTGTTCGTTCTGGCGGCACAGCAGGAAAAAGAGTGGGCGGATTACCTGTTCCGCGACGGTTCGATGATCGGCCTGAACAAAGATATTCTCTGCCAGTACGTAGAGTACATCACCAATATCCGCATGCAGGCGGTGGGTCTTGATCTACCGTTCCAGACCCGCTCCAACCCAATTCCGTGGATTAACACCTGGCTGGTTTCCGATAACGTGCAGGTTGCCCCGCAGGAAGTTGAAGTCAGTTCCTACCTGGTCGGCCAGATCGATGCCGAAGTCGACGCGGACGACCTGAGCAATTTCCAGCTCTGATGAAGCGCATTTTTTTGAAAATTTCTGACACTCGCCTTGAGTGTCAGGATGAACACCCTTCCCTGCTGGCTGCACTGGAATCGCATAATATCGACGTGGAGTATCAGTGTCGCGCCGGCTATTGCGGATCCTGTCGCACGCGGCTGGTTTCCGGCCAGGTTGACTGGCTGACCGAGCCGCTGGCGTTTATCCAGCCGGGAGAGATTTTGCCCTGCTGCTGCCGGGCGAAAGGTGATATCGAAATCGAGATGTAACCTCTTCGCGACAGCCCATTCGCGCCAGCCGGCACAAATGGGCTTGTTACTCTCATCGCGGGTCAGCGATGTTCTTCCTCATTAAGACGGCTTCAGCTGTTGGTGATGACGCTTTTCGCCAATCATAACCACCACCAGTAACACAACCGCCAGCACGCTACCGCCGATCATCACCATAAAGCCGCCGTCCCAGCCAAAGAAATCAACCGTATAGCCAACGATCGCGCTGGCAGCAACGGACCCCCCGAGGTAGCCAAACAGACCGGTAAAACCGGCGGCAGTACCGGCGGCTTTTTTCGGTGCCAGCTCAAGGGCATGCAGGCCAATCAGCATCACCGGGCCATAGATCAGGAAGCCAATGACAATCATACAGGCCATGTCGATACCCGGGTTGCCCGGCGGGTTAAGCCAGTAAACCACGGTCGCAATCGTCACCAGCGTCATAAAGAAAACCCCGGTCGCTCCGCGATTGCCTTTAAACACCTTGTCGGACATCCAGCCGCAAATCAGCGTGCCCGGGATCCCCGCATACTCATATAGGAAGTAGGCCCAGGACGATTTATCCAGCGCAAAGTGCTTCACTTCTTTCAGATAGGTCGGCGACCAGTCGAGGATGCCGTAACGCAGTAAATAGACAAACACGTTGGCTACGGCGATATACCACAGCAGTTTGTTCGGCAAAATATACTGCCTGAAGATCTGCCTGGCGGTCAGCTCTTCTTCATGCTTTTCACTGTAATCATCTGGGTAGTCATTTTTATACTCTTCAATCGGCGGCAGGCCGCAGGACTGCGGTGTATCGCGCATCATCGCAAAGGCAAATACCGCCAGCACAATTGCGCCAAACGCCGGCATATATAGCGCCGCGTGCCAGTCGTTAAACCAGGCCATCCCCAGCAGGAACAGCAGCGGAGGGATCCCGCCGCCCACGTTATGCGCGCAGTTCCACACCGAAACGATGCCACCGCGCTCTTTCTGCGACCACCAGTGCACCATCGTCCGCCCGCACGGCGGCCAGCCCATCCCCTGGAACCAGCCGCACAGGAACAGCAGCACAAACATCACCATAATGCTGGAGGTCGCCCAGGGAACAAACCCCATCACCAGCATCACCAGCGCAGCCAGAATCAAACCTGCGGGCAGAAAAATGCGCGGATTCGAGCGATCCGATACCGATCCCATGATGAATTTCGAAAATCCATAGGCAATCGAAATACCGGAGAGGGCGAAACCCAGATCGCCGCGGGAAAAACCTTGCTCAACCAGATAGGGCATGGCCAGGGCAAAGTTTTTACGAACCAGATAGTAGGCGGCATAACCAAAGAAAATACCGATAAAAATTTGCCAGCGCAGTCGACGATACAGAGGGTCAATTTCCGCCGCGGGTAAACGAGCCTTATGCGGTGCGGGTTTAAAAATAGTGAACATAGCAGCCTCCGTGGCCATTTCTTCTCTACTGAAACCGATAAGAAAAATCTAATCTAATCACCTACTTCTGATGAGGCGGGATGGTAGGCAAAGCCCGGCATGGATACTGTGAAACATCGCACGCTTTGTTACAAAAATATGACAAAAAAATTCCATTGTGAGCATGGAATCACACAACGCGCTCGAATAACGCGCGAATATGCTCGAAATCAAACAAAATATACTCTTTGTATGGCTAAATGGCGCAAAACGAAAGCAGAGGGATTGAACGATGGCCGAAACCCGTGAATGCGATGTCATTATCATCGGCGGCGGCGCAACCGGCGCCGGGATCGCGCGGGACTGCGCGCTCCGAGGGCTGCGCGTAACGCTACTGGAACGCCACGATATTGCCACCGGGGCAACCGGGCGCAACCACGGGCTGCTGCACAGCGGCGCCCGCTATGCCGTTACCGACGGTGAATCAGCTCGGGAATGCATCAGCGAAAACCGAATCCTGCGCCGCATCGCCCGCCACTGCGTTGAACCAACCCACGGACTCTTTATTACCCTTCCCGAGGACGATCTGGCGTGGCAACAAACGTTTATCACCGCCTGTCAGCAGGCCGGCATCGAAACCCGGCAGCTATCCCCTGCGGAAGCGCTACGCATCGAGCCGGCCGTCAATCCGGCCCTGCTTGGTGCCGTACAGGTCCCCGACGGCACCATTGATCCGTTCCGCCTCACGGCCGCCAACATGCTTGACGCGCGGGAGCATGGCGCGAACATTCTGACCGGCTGCGAAATCACCGGCCTTCTCCGCAAGGCGGATCGCGTCTGCGGTGTACAGTTTTATGATCATCAACGTCGCGAAATGCGTAGCCTGCACGCCGGTATCGTGGTCAATGCCGCCGGGATCTGGGGGCAACGGATCGCTGAATATGCCGATCTGCGCATCGCCATGTTCCCGGCCAAGGGATCGCTGCTGATCCTCGATCATCGCATTAACCGGCAGGTTATCAATCGCTGCCGCAAACCCGCCGATGCCGATATTCTGGTGCCCGGAGATACCATTTCACTGATTGGCACCACCTCTGAGCATATTCCCTACGATGAGATTGATGACAACCGGGTCACCGCTGCCGAAGTTGACACGCTGCTGCGGGAAGGGGAAAAACTGGCCCCGGTGCTCGGCCGTACGCGCGTGCTACGCGCATACTCCGGCGTACGCCCGCTGGTGGCCAGCGATGATGACCCCAGCGGACGTAGCGTCAGCCGCGGTATCGTTCTGCTCGATCACGCCGAACGCGACGGAATGGAGGGCTTTATCACCATCACCGGCGGTAAGCTGATGACCTATCGTCTGATGGCGGAGTGGGCAACGGATGCCGTTTGCCGCAAGCTGGGCAACAGCATCCCCTGTTCTACCGCCGATACCCCGCTGCCTGGCTCAACGGAGCCCCCCGAAGCCACGGTAAAAAAAATCATCTCGTTACCCGCCCCGCTGCGCGGTTCCGCTCTCTATCGCCACGGCGATCGCACGCCAGCCTGGCTTGGAGATACCCGGCAACATCGCAGTCTCATCTGCGAATGTGAAATGGTGACCGCCGGAGAAGTGCAGTACGCAGTGGAAAATTTAGCGGTCAGCAACCTGCTCGATTTACGTCGCCGTACGCGAATCGGCATGGGCACCTGCCAGGGAGAATTGTGCGCCTGTCGGGCCGCCGGGCTTCTACAGCGTTTTAACATCACCACTCCCACCCAGTCGCTGACCCAGCTTTCTGATTTTTTAAACGAACGCTGGAAAGGCGTCCAGCCCGTTGCCTGGGGCGATGCGCTACGGGAAAGCGAATTCACCCGCTGGGTCTACCTCGGACTGTGCGGACTGCAAAAGGAGCCCCAGGATGAAATTTGACTGCGTAATTATCGGCGGCGGCCTGGCTGGCCTGCTCTGCGGGCTGACGCTTAATCAATTCGGCCTGCGCAGCGTTATCGTCAGCCGGGGCCAAAGCGCACTGCACTTTTCCTCTGCGTCACTGGATTTGCTCTGCGCCCTTCCCGATGGCGACCCCGTCAGCGATGTTGCCCGCGGGATTACCCGCCTGGCAGAACAGCTTCCCGCACATCCTTATGCGCTGCTGGGCGCGGACCAGGTCATGGCGTACGCCGCGCAAACCGAGGCGCTGCTGGCTGCCAGCGGCATCGCGATGCACGGTGAGGCCAGGCGGCCGCATACGCGCGTCACGCCGCTGGGCACCCTGCGCCCGACGTGGCTCTCTCCGCAGGAGGTGCCCGTGGCGCCGCTGTCCGCTCGCCGCGTTGGCGTGGTAGGCATCGGTGGTTTCGCCGACTTCCAGCCGCATCTGGCCGCCGCATCGCTCATGCAGCAGGGCGTGAACGCGATAGCAGCAGAAATAGACTTACCGATGCTGGATGTGCTGCGGGATAACCCGAGTGAATTTCGCGCGGTGAATATCGCCAGAATGCTCGACGAAGAGGCCCACTGGCCTGCGCTGCTTGCCGCATTACTCCCGCTGGCGCAGGCGCACGACCTGCTGATTATGCCCGCCTGCTTCGGCCTGAATGATGCCGGGCTGTACACCTGGCTGCAGGAACAGCTGCCCTGCCCGCTGCGCCTGCTGCCCACGCTGCCGCCTTCGGTTCCGGGCATGCGCCTGCATAACCAGCTCCAGCGTCGTTTTATTCGGACCGGTGGCACCTGGCTGGCGGGAGACGAAGTTACGCGAATCAGCCATCAGGAGGGAAGCGTCACCGCCGTCTGGACCCGGCAACATGGCGATGTTGCGCTTCGTCCCCGCTTTGCGGTTCTGGCCAGCGGGAGTTTCTTCAGCAACGGTTTGACCGCCGATAAAGAGCGCGTTCGGGAGTCGATTCTCGGCCTCGACCTGCACCAGACCTCCCCGCGAGAGAGTTGGTATCAGCGTGATTTCTTTGCCTCCCAACCCTGGCAGCGCTTCGGCCTGAAAACGGATGCACAGCTCCGCCCGCAGCTTGACGGTCAGCCGTTGAACAACCTGTTTGCCATCGGCTCGCTGCTGGGCGGTTTTGACGCCATCCAGCTAGGATGCGGCGGCGGCGTTTGCGCAGTCACCGCGCTGCACGTCGCAAACCTGATTAATGATCTTGCCGGAGGCGCGCGATGAGCGACACCCGCTTTGAAAGCTGCATTAAATGTACCGTATGTACCACCAGCTGCCCGGTCAGCCGGGTAAATCCCCGCTATCCCGGCCCGAAACAAGCGGGACCGGACGGTGAACGCCTGCGGCTGAAAGACGGGGCGCTGTACGACGAAGCCTTAAAATATTGTATTAACTGCAAGCGCTGCGAAGTCGCCTGCCCCTCTGATGTTAAAATTGGCGATATTATCCAGCGAGCGCGGGCGCAGTACGGTCAGCAAAAGCCGACGCTTCGCGATGCTATCCTCAGCCATACCGACCTGATGGGCACGCTGTCGACGCCGTTTGCTCCGCTGGTCAACGCCGCTACGGGGCTAAAACCGGTTCGCCGGCTGCTCGATACGGCGCTCAAGATTGACCACCGCCGGACGCTGCCAAAATACGGCTTTGGCACTTTTCGTCGGGCTTATCGTCGGCAGGCGGCCCTTCAGGCGCAGTTTAGTGAACAGGTGGCGTTCTTTCACGGCTGTTACGTCAACTACAACCATCCGCAGCTCGGGCACGATCTCATCCGTGTACTGAATGCGATGGGCACCGGCGTACAGCTCTTAAGCAAAGAAAAATGCTGCGGCGTGCCGCTTATCGCCAACGGCTTTTTTGCCAAGGCCCGACGCCAGGCACAGAGCAACGTCACCGCGATGCGGGAGACGCCGCTGCCGGTCATCGCCACCTCATCAACCTGCACGTTTACCCTGCGCGATGAATACCCGCACCTGCTGGATGTCGATAACCAGGACGTTCGCGACCGGGTCGAGCTGGCGACCCGCTGGATCTGGCGCCAGCTTGATGCCGGACGCACCCTGCCCTTACGGCCGCTGCCGCTGAAGGTGGTCTATCACACGCCTTGTCATATGGAGAAAATGGGCTGGTCGCTGTATACCCTTGAACTGCTGCGACAGATCCCGGGGCTGCAGCTGGAGGTGCTGGATTCGCAGTGCTGCGGCATCGCCGGCACCTACGGGTTTAAATCGGAAAACTATCCCTCTTCGCAGGCCATCGGCGCACCGCTGTTTCGTCAGATTGAGGAGAGCGGCGCCGATCTGGTGATCACCGATTGCGAAACCTGCAAATGGCAAATCGAGATGTCCACCAGCAAGCGCTGTGAACATCCGATTACCCTACTGGCACAGGCGCTGGAGGCGCCTGTCTGAGGAAGTTCAGTCAATGAACAAGGTGTCCACGACGTTAATCCAGCCATGTTCACCGGCGACCGGCTGACCGTTCAGCCAGCGACGCAGGATGTTCAGAGCCATCATCGCACAGACTTCCTGACGGACTGACAGGCTGTAGCGGGTGACGCTGAATTTGACCCGCAGCGCATGGGTGCCTTCCGGCGTCGAGAGGACAAAATTCAGGTGTTCGGCTTCCTGGCCGCTGACCGCCAGCGCCAGACCGGCGAAATGATTCACCCGCCGCTCTGCGGCCCAGCGGGCAGACTGCGCCAGCGACTCTTCCTGGGACGGGACCACTTCGCTTGCCAGCAGCGGCGCGTTAGCTCGCGATAGCTGAAGCGCCAGTAAACCGCCGGTAAACTGTTCGCTCAGCGTCAGACTCAGTTGACGCTCCTGCAAATGGCGCGCGATCTGCGCGGGCAACCCTTCGGTGCCCTCGAAAATCATGCTTTCCCCCGCCACTTTTTTCACTTCCGGCCATATCGCCAGCATCGCTTCACGCTGCGACGCCGGTCCGGTGAGCTTGAGTTCAATGATCGGCATCGAAGAGCGGTAGCCCATAACGACGCCCGACGGCAGCACCAGCGGATCGAGGCTTTGTGCAAGCTCGCTTTCCGAACGACCGAAGGTCGTCAGACGCAGACACAGCGGTGGCGCAGCCAGCGGGAAACGCTCGCGGAGGCGAGGTAAGATTTCCTGTTCGACCATCACTTTGAATTCCGACGGGACGCCGGGGGTGAAAAACATCAGACAGCGATTGAGCTGAACGGCAAAACCGCAGGCCGTCCCTACCGGATTGTTGATCATCTCTGCGCTGGCGGGGATCTCCGCCTGCTTGCGGTTGCTTGCGGCCATCGGACGTCCGCGTTCGGCAAAGAAGCGGGTCATGGTTTCCAGCCACTCTTCGTGCAGAATCAGCCCTTCACCCTTGGCGGTCGCTGCGGCCAGCGCACTCAGATCGTCGCTGGTTGGCCCAAGGCCACCGTTCACAATCAGTACATCAGCCTGCTCACTGCGTTCGCGTAGCACCGCCACCAGGGATTCAAGATCATCGCCTACGGTATTGCGACGCGTTAACGGTAATCCCTGATTAAAAAAGAAATCGGCCAGCCATGCGGCGTTGGTATCGATGATTTGCCCGTGCAACACTTCATCGCCGGTGGACAGCATTTCCACATTTATCATTATTCACTTCACTCCTTGCCTGCCAGGTGGGAATACTATAGCGCAAGGCGCAGGCGGAGTAGACAGGAATACGGCGCGGGAAGTCCGCGCCGTTGAGGGATCAGAAGCTGGCGCTGACGCCGACGTACGGGCCGTCTGCAATCGTATTGTCTTTGTTGCCGTCTTTGCCTTCGAGGGTCAGGTAGCGATAACCGGCCGTGATGCTCAGCGGACGCATTACCGTCCAGCTCCCGCCAACATTCGCTTCCTGATAGCTCTGAATGCCGCTGGAGAGTGAATCCGGGGAGTAGTAGTAATCGCCGAACAGACGGAAGCTGTCGCCAATTTTCCACTGCAGGCCGCCGCCAACCGCCGCGGCATAACCTTCATCGCCGCTCTTCGGATTGGTATAAACCCCTTTACCGCCAACCGTTGCCAGGAAAGGCCCCAGCGGAATATTCAGGCCGAGGCCCAGACCGGCCGCATCGCCATCGTTATCGCTATGCATCCAGTTGCCGGTGACTGCCAGACCTGCAGACTCGGTACCGAAGCCGACGCCAAGGTTGGTGTAATGCTCACCGGCTTCTCCGGTCACGCTGATCGCATGTGCCGCAGTTGAAACGAACATCACGCCAGCAAGACCTAATAAAATGCTCTTTTTCATTTTTACTCTATCCAGAAAACAATAATCAAAAAAGTCCCAAAAACCGCAGAATTGTACTGCCGAATGCTGAGGAATCAATGCACTAAAACGACCTTTACCTTCGTGATTGTAACCAGTTGCTACGGATAATGTCGTGAAAATCCAGACAATGCGGCTTGCGGTTTAGCGAGACGGCTCGCAAACTGGTCCTCCAACACCTTTTTCCTACCGTTTAGCCAGGGAGTTCACCATGCGCCAAAGGACCATTGTCTGCCCGTTGATTCAAAATGAAGGGCTCTATCTGCTTTGCAAAATGGCCGACGATCGCGGCGTTTTCCCCGGGCAGTGGGCACTTTCCGGTGGCGGCGTGGAACCGGGCGAGCGCATTGAAGAGGCGCTACGCCGGGAAGTTCGCGAAGAGCTGGGCGAGGCGTTGCAGCTGACGCAGATTACGCCGTGGACCTTCAGCGACGATATCCGGGTTAAAACCTATGCCGACGGCACTCAAGAAGAGATTTATATGATTTACCTGATTTTCGATTGCCGCAGCGCCAACCGCGAAGTCACTCTTAACGACGAGTTTCAGGAGTATGCCTGGGTTAAGGCAGAAGATTTGCAGCGCTACGATCTGAATGTCGCGACCCGCAAAACATTAACCCTAAAAGGCTTACTCTGAGCGACCCGACGCCGCAGCCAGAAATCGCAGTCTGACTTTCAGACCGCCCAGCGTTTCGCTGCGTAGCAGCTGCGGGTAGCAACGGTGCAGACGGGCAATATCGCTTACCAGCGCCAGTCCAAGGCCCGCGCCGGGGTTATCCCCGACGTTTTCCAGGCGCTGAAACGGCAGCAGCGCCTGCTGAATCAGGTCATCCTCAATACCCGGGCCGCTATCGTCAACGTCCATAACGATGCCTTCGCCTTCACGGCGCAGGCTCAGCGTGACCGTTCCGTTTACCGGCGTGTAGCGAATCGCGTTATCCAGCAGATTAGCGCACAGCTCGCCTAGCAGAACCGGATCGCCGGCAATCATGACCGCTGACTGTTCACCCTCATAGCCGAGATCGATATTTTTACTGCGTGCCTGCACAATCCGGGAAAAGCAGCTGTTTTGCACAATATCCTGGAGATCGACCGCCGAGAAAGCCCGCTCCCCCTGCTCTTTGCGCTTCACGCTCGCCAGCTGCAGCAGGCGTTCGGTCAGCAGGATCGTCCCGTCGAGCGTGGTGCGCATGGCCTGCAGGCTCTCGCGCCACAGCTGCGGATCATCGCTGGCCAGCGCCACGGAGGCCTGAGTTTTTAAGACCGCCAGCGGCGTCTTTAGCTGATGGGAAGCATCCGCGCTAAAACGTTCCTGTCGCGAAATCATTACCCTGAGCCGGTCGATATAGCGGTTAAATGCCACTATCAGCAGCCGGGTTTCTGACCACGGCAGCAGCTCCGGCAGCGGCGTCAGCAGGCCGGGTTCGCGCCGCACCATCAGCGCCGAGAGCTGGCGCATCGGGCGCAGCACACGCCGCAGGAGCCAACCGGTCAGCACCAGCGTCAGCAGCACCAGTAACCCCTGCGATACCCACGAAGAAAACAGCAGCTGTCCCGCAAGCCAGCGCCGCGATTGCAGCGTCTCCGCAATATAAATTTCCGCCATCCCAAGAATACCGCCTTCGTTGATCGGCTGGAGCAGGCGCGCCACACGGATAGCCTGGCCACGATATTCGGTGTGGTAAAACCACGCCAGCGCCGGATAGAGCGCAGTACGTGAAGTGGAAGGCGGCATGGCGGGCAAATCGTCAAAACCCGAAATGACCTTCCCGTCCGGGTCCACCACCTTGTAGTACAGGCGGTCGTTCATATTGAGCTCAAAGCTGTCCAGCACCACCCAGGGAACGTTGACCTCCAGCCTGCCCTCACGGACTACCAGCCGTTCCGCCACGGTGCGAGCGGAGGAGAGTAGCGTCCGATCATAGGCCTGCGTCGCCGCCTGTAGCGCGCTCACATAGCTATTAAACGCCGAAAGCCCCCACAGCAGCACCAGCGGTAGCCCGAGAAACAACAGCAGCTGGGCAAACAGCGACTGCGGTTTAACCAGCTTCATAGCCACTCTCCAGCACATAGCCGAGTCCGCGCAGCGTCGTAATCCGCACGTTGCTGTCCTGTAGCTTTTTACGCAGCCGGTGGATATAGAGTTCGATGCTCTCCGGGCTGACTTCATCATTCAGGCTGAAGACCTGCTCAAACAGCTGTTGACGCGAGACGGGGCGGGAACGGCGAAACATCAGCACCGTTAATAGCGCCTGTTCGCGCGGGGTCAGCGACAGCATTTGCCCCCGCAGCAAAAAATACCCCTCATCACGGTACTCCAGCTCACCCAGCTGTTGTACTTCATGCACCTGCCCTTCGCTGCGCCGCAGCAGGGCCCGTAGCCGCGCATCCAGTTCCTCCAGCTCAAACGGTTTCGGCAGATAATCATCCGCCCCGACGTTCAGCCCTTTAACCCGGTCCGCCACCGCACTGCGCGCCGTCAACAGCAGCACCGGTAGCGTCTGCCCTCGTTTGCGCAGCCGCTGTACGACTTCCAGACCGTCGAGCCCTGGCATACCGATATCCAGCACCGCCAGCGCGTACTTTTCACTTTGCAGCAGGTGGTCAGCCGCCCGACCATCAAAGACACAGTCGACGGCAAACCCACCCTGCACCAGCGCTTTTTCCAGCCAGTGGGCCAGCTCACGGTTATCTTCGGCTAATAAGAGGCGCATTGCGGTGATATCTCCATGTTTATCTGCACAACACGTGCCCGTTGTTCCATGGTCAACCCATGGGGACAAGCATCCATCACAGCGCGACGAGCAGAAAAAGGATGAGAATGACAAATCGAAACAAATATGCAACATCGGTGCGGTTTATTTGTTAGCGGTTTAACACTCTCCGGGAAGAGACGGGATGTTCACCGGTAATACAGTGTATTCCGGCCCCTGAAATCAGCAGGAATTCTGCGGGTACTCCCAATACGAAATGGATTTTGTATCGCGCATATTGGGTGAGTAATAACGTTATTCTGCCTTTAATGACGTGCCGTTTTTACTCCGCCACGGCGAAATAATATCGCCGAAATTCGGCATATTATACGCATCATTAAAATGTATTAATTCCGCTCTGTAATGCATGACCGGGTACAAGGTTTGATGAAGATCACACTTTTCACCCAATAACATTCCCATACTAAATACGAAAAAACACCAGACTATCAAGGGACTAATAGCATGGGTAATCTTTTATTCTTAATCATCGCCGTCGTACTGCTGGCTATATCCGTATTTTCACTATGTTCATATATAAGAGATATCAGAAAGACAAAACTCGCTTTTATAAAAAAGCGCCGATGAAGGCTCATCGCTATTCATGAGATTGCAGATTAATCTGCGCCATTCCTTCGTATGCTCGCCTTATATCCTCCTCACTCTCCCTGCTAAATCCCCGGGCCAATAGCTGGCCCTTTTGTGGTTGTACGCCTGCGCATCACCGGGAATAGCCTCGGCGCTGAGGAGGACCTTTCTCAGAGGAAAATAAGAGATATCTATCACATCTTGCAAAGTTATCCCGGCACTGAAAGGGAAATGAAAGGTTGTTGATTTAACAATTGCGCAACCAAATGGTTCGATATTGTTTCACATAATCAGAATAAACCTGTCCTGTACCCGATTGAGGAAGCCTATGAACACACCATTCCTTCGCCATCTTAGCGCACTCGCTTTATGTCTGTGTAGCGCCTCGGCGTATGCCGCTGAAGCCCCCTCCCGTACCGAATGTATTGCTCCGGCCAAGCCCGGCGGCGGCTTCGATCTGACCTGTAAACTCATTCAGGTCAGCCTGATGGAAACAGGCGCTATCGCTAAGCCAATGCGGGTTACCTACATGCCCGGCGGCGTCGGAGCGGTCGCCTACAATGCCATCGTCGCGCAACGTCCCGGTGAACCGGGTACCGTTGTCGCTTTCTCCGGCGGCTCGCTGCTCAATTTATCGCAAGGTAAGTTTGGCCGTTACGGTGTCGATGATGTCCGCTGGCTTGCCAGCGTTGGCACCGACTATGGGATGATCGCCGTGCGCGCCGACTCTCCGTGGAAAGATTTACCCTCGTTTATGGCAGCAATGGAAAAAGACCCCGCCAATATTGTCATCGGCGCCGGCGCCTCCATCGGCAGTCAGGACTGGATGAAAGCGGCCCTGATGGCGCAGAAGGCCAATGTCGACCCACATAAAATGCGCTACGTCGCTTTCGAAGGCGGTGGTGAGCCGGTGACGGCGCTGCTGGGGAACCATGTCCAGGCAGTTTCTGGCGATCTGAGCGAAATGGTGCCTTATTTGCAGGGCAACAAAATCCGCGTGCTGGCGGTCTTCTCCAGCGAACGACTGCCCGGCGCACTGGCCAATGTCCCGACTGCCAAAGAGCAGGGTTACGATTTAGTCTGGCCGATTATTCGCGGTTTTTATGTCGGCCCGAAAGTCAGCGATGCCGACTACCAGTGGTGGGTTGAGGAGTTCAACAAGCTCCAGCAGACCGAGGAATTTAAAAAGCAGCGCGAACTGCGCGGTCTGTTTGAGTTCAACCTGAGCGGCGAAGCACTTGATGCCTACGTGAAGAAACAGGTCAACGACTATCGCGAACAGGCCAAAGCCTTTGGTCTGGCGAAATAATCTGCGGAGGTTGCCATGAGCGATCGTATTTTTGCTGGCATCTGGCTGCTGCTCTGCGTAGGCGGGATATTCGTTGCCTGGCAGATTCACAGCGAGTACGCCTATGAACCCGTCGGTCCCCGCCCGTTTCCTTTGGGGATTATCGGCCTGATGCTGCTCTGCTCGGTCCTGCTGTTGTTACGCCGCCCCGATACGGTGACGTGGCCAGGAAACAGGGTCTTACAACGCTTGTTAACCATGGTGGTGGTTCTGGTGGTTTACGCGTGGGGATTTGAATGGCTGGGTTTCCCGCTTGCCACCGCGTTGCTGACCGCCGTTATTGGCCTGCTGTTTGGCGCTACGCTGCCCGCTACCGCCATTGCCGGGGTCGTGATGGGCGCGGCCCTGTGGTACGCCTTTGATACCCTGCTCGATGTCACCCTGCCGCTCGGCGTCTGGTTAAGTTAACGGAGAAGTCTATGGATACCTGGATTTATCTTTCGCAGGGCTTCGCCGTGGCGATGACGCCAACGAACCTGATGATTGCGCTGATTGGCTGTTTTGTCGGGACCATCGTTGGCCTACTGCCGGGGCTCGGGCCTATTAACGGCGTGGCGATCCTGCTGCCGCTGGCATTTGCTCTGCACCTGCCCGCTGAATCGGCCTTGATTCTGCTGGCAACGGTCTATATCGGCTGCGAGTACGGCGGGCGCATCTCGTCAATTTTACTCAATGTGCCCGGCGATGCGGCCGCCATTATGACCGCCCTGGACGGTTACCCGATGGCCCAACAGGGGCGCGGCGGGGTGGCCTTGTCGATTTCGGCGGTCAGCTCTTTTGTGGGATCGCTCATCGCCATTGGCGGCATTATTCTGTTCGCACCGGTGCTGGCACAGTGGTCGCTGGCATTTGGTCCCGCAGAGTATTTCGCCCTGATGGTATTCGCCATTGCCTGCCTGGGTAGCATGATGGCGCAGAACCCGCTGAAATCGTTTCTTGCCGCCTTGATTGGTTTAGGTCTGGCAACGGTGGGCGTAGATGCCAATACCGGGGTCTACCGCTTTACCTTTGACAGTATCCATCTCTCGGATGGCGTGCAGTTTATCGTGGTGGTGATTGGGCTATTTTCCGTCTCTGAAATTCTGTTGATGCTGGAAAGCACCAGCAGCGGGCAAACGCTGGTCCGCAAAACCGGGCGCATGCTGTTTAATGCCAAAGAGGCCGGCCAGTGCGTGGGCGCGACCCTGCGCTCATCGGTGGTGGGTTTCTTCGTCGGCATTCTGCCCGGTGCCGGCGCCACGATTGCCAGCGCCATCACCTATATGACGGAGAAAAAGCTCAGCGGCAGCAGCGACAGCTTCGGCAAAGGGGATATCCGCGGCGTTGCCGCCCCTGAAGCTGCCAATAATGCCTCCGCCTGCGGCTCGTTTATTCCGATGCTGACTCTCGGCGTACCCGGCTCCGGCACCACGGCGGTGATGATGGGCGCGCTGACGCTGTATAACATCACGCCGGGTCCGGCAATGTTTACCGAGCAACCGGATATCGTCTGGGGATTAATCGCCGCGCTGCTGATCGCCAACGTGATGCTGCTGATTATGAACATCCCGCTTATCGGCTTGTTCACCCGGATGCTGACAATCCCACTGTGGTTCCTGGTTCCGGCTATTGCCGCCGTTTCCGCCGTCGGCGTCTACGCGGTTCACAGCACCACCTTTGATTTACTGCTGATGGTGGGACTCGGCGTGCTCGGCTACATTTTGCGTAAAATGCACTTCCCGATGTCGCCGCTGATCTTAGGTTTCGTACTCGGGGAAATGCTGGAGCAGAACCTGCGCCGGGCGCTGTCTATCAGCAACGGCAACCTGTCGATTCTGTGGGGAAGCGGCGTGACCAAAACATTGCTGTTCCTCGCCATCGCCGTCATCGTTGTTCCCCCGCTGCTGCGCTACCTGCGCAAGCAACGCCAGCGTCGGGCCGAAGCCAACCCCGGTTAACACGCTTGACTACGCAGTATTAACCCAGTCACGTAACGCCCGGCGGGAGATTTTAATCCCGCCGGTTTTCAACGAATCCGGTAACCTCAGCCAGCGCACAGGCTGCTGAAAACGAGCCAGCTTATCCTGCGCCCAGGCCGCCAGCGTGGCGACATCGCACTGCGCATCACACTCCACGACCGCCACCGGACGCTGACCAAACTCAACATCATCCAGTGGGACGATAAACGCCTGTTGAATCTGGGGATGGGCCAGCAGCACCCGCTCAACTTCTTCAGGCTGAATCCCCTCCCCTGCGCTGAAAAAGAGATTATCCATCCGCCCAAGCAAAGTCAGCTTGCCATCGCGAACTTCACCCCGGTCACGGGTGGCAAACCAGCCCTGCTCATTGACCAGCGGCTGGACTCCGCCATCGCGCCAGTAGCCTGCGGCCATACTGTCGGCGCGCAGCCAGACTTCACCCTCAACAATTTTCAGCGTGCGCCCCGGTAGCGGTTGACCGACATCCGGCGCACCATCGGCCTCTTTGCCGCATACCGTCGAGGCAAATTCCGTCAGACCATAGCCGCACCAGCAGCGAATCCCCCGGGCGCGGGCCTGTTCGGTCAACGCCACAGGAATCGCCGCCCCGCCCAGCAACACCGCCTGCAACGACACGTCGGCCTCGCTATTGAGCAGCCGCCACAGCTGGGTTGGCACCAGCGAGGCATGAGTACAGCCTCGTAGCGCCTGTTCCAGCGGTTGTTTTTCTCTTACCGTCAGACGCGCGCCCGCCAGCAGCCAGCGCCAGAGAATGCCCTGCCCGGAGACATGGAACAAGGGCAGCGACAGCAGCCAGTCATCCTCCGCTGCCAGAGGGATCATTGCCAGCACGCCTTCCGCACTGGCAAGATGCGCCCGGCAGGTGTGCACGGCGGCCTTTGGCAGCCCGGTGGAGCCGGAAGTCAGCGTCATCGATGCCAGACGTTCTTCACACCAGGGCAGCGCAGAGTCGCCCCCCGCGCGTTGCAGCTCCAGCGGCGAAAAGTCGATGGCAGCAGGTTCACCGTTCAGCACCAGCGCATAGCGGAGATCAAGAGAAGGTAATAACGCCGTCAGCAGCGAAGTCGGAAGCTGTGGATTGAGAGGAAGCACCCGGGCGCCGCACTGAAGCAGGGCCAGCCACGCCAGCAACGTTGCCGGCTGGTTATAAGCCCGCAGCAGCACCCCATCGCCTTCGTTGACCCCTTGAACGCTGAACCCTGCTGCCAGGACGTCGACCTCAGCGCACAGCTGGCGCCAGCTCAGAGGAGTATCGTTGAGGCGCACCGCGGGTGCATCGCCACGCAGCCGGCGCCAGTGGCGCCATGGCCAGTCGCTAAACATCACAGCAGCGGCTCCAGCTCAGCGCTATTGATGCAGGGCAGCGGGCTGCCGGGCCAGGAGCGAACCAGCTGCGCGCGCATTAATGCCAGCGTATCCAGTCCGGGCAGGGTCTGCGGCGTCAGCCAGGCAGCAATGCGCGCCAGCTGCGTCAACCCGAGGCTCGATTCAATCGATGAGCTGATCACCGCCGTCAGCCCCAGCGCGTGGGCCGCGGCGACCTGTTCCTGCACTTTGCGCAGACTGCCGGTGAGCATCGGCTTGATCACCAGCGCACGTAAGCCCGGCTCCGCCTGAAAACGAAAATCCGCCTCACGCAGACTTTCATCCCAGGCAATTGCGATGCCGGTTTCCTGGGAAAAAGCCCGTGAGTCATCGCGGGTTTTACACGGTTCTTCAAGGAAGGCGATGCGGTCGCGGTACTGCGGATTAACATACTTCGCAAACTGCTGCGCTTTCAGCGGCGTCCAGGCACGGTTGGCGTCCAGACGGAGCGTCAGCTCGGGAATGGCTTCCAGCAGCAGGTTAACGACCATGCCGTCGCGTACCGCCTCGTATAGCCCGACCTTGACCTTCGCCACCTTTTCACCGGGGAGTGCGGCAAGCCTGGCAAACAGTTCGTCGGGGTCGCCGGTGCAGAGCGGTACCGCGCGATACTCCGCCTCCTGGGGCAGTTCATCGTTCAGCTCCGCCAGCGCACAGCTGACGCCGAAGGCTACAGAAGGTTGAGACGGCTCGGGTAAGCTCTCGCCCTGACGCCAGGCTCTCGCCCATGCCAGCAACGCAGACTGCGCCTCCTCCAGCGTTTCCACGCTAAAGCCCGGCAGCGGTGCAATCTCCCCCCAGCCCTGACGTTCACCGTCCTGTAGAGAGATGAACAGCCCATCGCGAGTTTTTAACCGGCGCTCGCGCAGTACCACGCCCGCGTCCATCGGTACCTGCCAGCGGTAAACCTGGGCCTGACGCATTATGGATTCCGTTTAAATTTACTGAAGTCCGGCTGACGCTTCTGGTTAAAAGCGTTGCGCCCTTCCTGTCCTTCTTCGGTCATGTAGAACAGCATGGTCGCGTTCCCCGCCAGCTCCTGCAACCCCGCCTGGCCATCGCAGTCGGCATTCAACGCCGCCTTCAGGCACCGCAGCGCCATTGGGCTGTTTTGCAGCATTTCACGACACCAGCGTACGGTCTCTTTTTCCAGATCCGCCAGCGGAACCACGGTGTTAACCAGCCCCATATCCAGCGCCTGCTGCGCATCGTACTGACGACACAGGAACCAGATTTCGCGCGCTTTTTTCTGCCCGACGATCCGCGCCATATAGGATGCGCCCCAGCCGCCGTCAAACGAGCCGACTTTCGGGCCGGTCTGACCGAAGATGGCATTTTCGGCAGCAATCGTCAGATCGCACATCATATGCAGGACGTGACCGCCGCCGATGGAATAACCCGCCACCATCGCTACGATCGGTTTCGGACAGGTGCGGATCTGGCGCTGGAAGTCGAGCACGTTCAGGTGATGCACGCCTGAATCGTCCTGATAGCCGCCGTAATCGCCGCGCACTTTCTGGTCACCGCCGGCGCAGAAGGCTTTATCGCCTTCGCCGGTAAGGATAATGACGCCAATATTGTCGTCATAACGGGCATCGGACAGCGCCTGAATCATCTCTTTCACGGTCAGCGGGCGAAACGCGTTGCGTACCTGCGGGCGGTTAATGGTGATTTTAGCAATCCCGTCCGTCGATTTTTGGTAACGAATGTCGGTATAGCCTTCGGAGCAATCGTGCCATTCCACGGGGGCGTAGAGCATTGCTTCATCAAGAGAGATCATAGGATGTCCTTTAGTTAACTCGCTAAAAACTGTGCCAGGCATGACACCACCGCCGCGGGATTCTCCCGATGCGCATTATGTCCGGCATGTTGAATAATATGTGTCGTTGCGTCGAGGTCGCTCGCAATGGCGCGAAACCTGGCGTCGTACTCGCCGCAAAGATAATGAAAAGGGTAGTGCCGCGCGCGCAGTTGCGCACGCAGGTCAGGCTGGACGGCGAGGGACGTCGCCTCCAGCATCGCGGCAAGACGGGCACCGCTGTTGTGGCTGCGTAACGCAACAAGCGCATCCCGCTGCTCCGCGCTCAAGGAAGCGAAGACCGGCTGTTGATACCAGTCGGTAAAAACCTGCGCCAGCGGCTCACGGCGAAAGCGCTCTGCCCAGGCGGCATCAGCACAGTAGCGTTGCCGACGCTCCTGCTCATCCTGGAGTCCAGGATGGCTCCCCTCCACGACCAGCCCACGCAGACCGCGCCGCGGTTGGCTGGCAAAAAACATCGCAATGCGCCCGCCCAGCGAGTAACCAATCAGCCAGTAATCCTGAACATGATAGTGCGCCAGCGTCTGTTCCAGCTGTAGGCTGACCTCTGTAAAACTGCTGACATTGATATCGCGCGAGCCGCCGTGGCCCGGCAGATCAATATACAGCCGCGGACAAGCGCTGAACTCAGCGCCTGTCGTTTGCCACTCCCGGTTATCGCCGGAGAAGCCGTGCAGAAAGACCAGCCAGGGAGAGCCTGCTGACAGCCCCTTTTCACACAGGGCGTGAAGACTCATAGCCGGCTGACCTGTGCCAGCAGCTGTTGCAGCGTGTGCGTCCCTTCTGTTTCATTCACTACCAGCTCAATCAGCGTAGCGCCGGGAAGGCGCCAGGCACCGGCCAGCGCCGCTTCCAGCGCATCCCAGCTTGCCGGGCGGTGGTAATGAAGGCCAAACATGGCTGCCGCATGGCCGAAATTGACATCCTGCGGCATCAGATAAAACTGGCGTCGTTCATCCTGCGGCGTCGGGAGCAAAGAGAAGATCTGCCCACCGTTGTTGTTCACCACGATCAGCACCAGCGGCGCAGAAGCCTGACGCAGCAACGCCAGGGAGTTCAGATCGTAGAGTGCGGAAAGATCGCCAACGATCGCAAGCGTCGGGCGGGCACTGGCCCGCTGGACACCAGCCGCCGTGGCCAGCAGGCCATCAATGCCGCTGGCGCCACGGTTGCTGTAAACCGGGTATCCAGCCGGAAGCTGCGACAGCGCATCAATAAGCCGGACCACCAGACTGTTGCCGACAAACAGCTGCCCCTGGTCAGGAAGATAGCGGCGGATCCGGTGAGCCAACTGGGCTTCACCAAAGACGTCGCTGCGGTCAGCTACTGCCTGCCAGGCCTGCCGCGACAGCGCAGGGATGGTTGTTGCCCACGGCTGGCGACTCTCCGCCGGGTGCAGATCCAGCCACTGTTCCACCGGGCAGACCAGCCGACGGCCACGATGATGAGCCGGATCCAGGCGTCCGGGGAGATTATCGACCACCCAGTATTCATCCGGTTCGCAGGTAGCCTGCCACTGCAACACGCGTTTGCCGGTAAGGCTGCTGCCCAGCTGCACTACGATTTGCGCCTGTTGCAACTCGCTCACCGCTTTACCGTTCGCCAGCCACAGGTCGGCGCACGGCAGCGGCTGCCCGGTCTGGGACAGAACATCGCCAATCAGCGGCCAGCCAAGGGTTTTTGCCCACTCCGCGACTTTTTTACCCTCTGCGGCGCTCATGCGACCCGCGACGACAACGCCACGCTTTTGCCGCCAGAAAAACCAGTCGCGCTGCTTTTCGCTTTCCAGATGCAGGGACTGCCGCAGCCAGGGTTTGTCGCTTTGCCACCATGCGCCGAGCTGCTGCTGCCACTCCACGCCGGTGTCATCCATCTCACCGTACAGCGGTTCGGCAAACGGGCAGTTGATATGGATCCCACCGGAATGCAGGGAGCCCAGCGCCTGGTCGATCGTCGACACCAGCCAGCGCGCGGGCACATCCTGTGACGGACGCGGCAACGACAGCGTCTGCGAGGGATGAGAGGCAAACATGCCCGGCTGGCGGATTGCCTGGTTCGCACCGCAGTCAATCAGCTCAGGGGGACGATCGGCGGTGAGAAGTATCAGCTTTTCACCGGTCAGTCCCGCCTCAATCAAGGCCGGGTAGAGGTTGGCGGTCGCCGTTCCGGAGGTGACAATCACCGCCACCGGCTGCCGGCTGGCTTTTGCCAGCCCCAGCGCCAGGTGGCCAAGACCGCGCTCATCAAAATGGGTATGGGGAATAAATGCGCGGTTTTCCGCCGCTGCCAGCGTAAGAGGTGTCGAGCGCGAGCCCGGCGCAATGCAGATATGCTGCACGCCGTGGCGAGTTAATGCTTCCAGGATCACCGCCGCCCAGCGTCGGTTAAATGCGCTTACTGACATGAATTTGTCCGATATCAAATATTGAGGCTAAGTATAGGTAATACAAAGCAATGGAGTATTGATATGCGTCGTTTATCTACGTTTTTGTCACTAACAACGAACGCAGCCCCGCCGCCTTATTTTCTATTTCCTGCCACTCCTGCTCGGGATCGGAACCACTGACAATCCCGGCGCCGGCATACAGTCTGAGCGTGGCGTTCTCGACTTTCGCCGAACGCAGGGCCACGCAGAATTCGCTTTGCGCCAGCGACAGATAGCCTGCGGAGCCCGCGTACCATTCCCGGGAGAAGGGTTCATGGCGGGTAATAAAGGCCAGCGCCGCCTGGCGCGGTAACCCGGCGACCGCGGCTGTCGGCTGCAGCTGGTGCAGACAGCGGGCATCGTCAGGGTGCCAGAGCTCAGCCCAGATGCAGCGCCGCAGATGCTGCACTTTACGCAGGCGTACCACCTGCGGGGGCAGTACGTCCAGCGAACGGACATCATCCTGCATACGCTGGCAGATATCCTCTACCACCAGCATATTCTCGCGCTGGTTTTTATCATCTTTCATCAGCCAGTCGGCCAACAATTGCGCCTGGCGATCGTCAGGATGACTGGCAACGGTTCCGGCCAGTGCTTCGGTTCGCAGCTGCGTCCCGCGCCGACGCCAAAGCCGCTCCGGGGTTGAGCCAAAAAATGCCTGCTGCGCGTTAAAGGCCAGCATAAAATGAAAACAGCGATGATTACTCCGCCGACTGGCGGCGACTATCGCGAGCGGATCCGGCGGGGCCGCAAACTGGATATCCGTCGCCCGCGCCAGCACCACTTTATCCATTTCCCCTGCGGCAATCGCCTGGGTTGCCTGCACAATCAGCTCGTGCCATTGCGGATAGTCCGGGAAATGCTGTTCACAGAGCACCGACGGCAGCGCGGCAGGCTGAGCCTGGTCAGGCGTTAACGCCAGGAGAAACTCACGGGCCGCATTTGCATCTTGCTGCAAGGAAGTCTCGCTACACAGCACCAGGCGCAGGGTGGCTTTCCCCCCTACCCGACGCCACTCCAGCCTCGGCAGGAACAGCGTGCCTTCCTGTGGATTAAACGCATTCAGGCCGCAAATCCGCAAATCCGCCTGCCCCTGGCGCTGCAAAAAGCGGTGCGCCTCAGCCAGGGACGGGAAAGTTTTCACCGTGCCGAGCATGGCAAGCTCTTCATCACCATTGCGCTGTTGCCAGTAAAACTGCGGCCACTGAGCTTGATGACCGCACCACAGCAGCGGGTCAAAAGCATCATGGAGAGGAAAAGGAATATCGAAAATTCGCGTACCGGGCGACGTCGGAAAATCGTCGGTTAGACAGCCACGTAAGCGTTCCAGCGCAGTGGAAACAGACAGCACGCAAACCTCCACAGAATAAAAACCACAGATTATACGGGGTACCCGCATAAAATTGCAGTACCCATGATGAGGGAGCGGACTTTACCGCAAACGGCAACCGCCCACCAGGAGGCGGGTTGAAGGATAAAAAGTATAGATTCTTTACGCGGTTACGCGAATATCGCTTAGAGGCTGATACGCCAGGCTCTCAGTCGACGGTGGCTTCACGGGCCATACCAATATGGGGGATACCGTCCTCATCGTACACCTCGGTCACCGGTTGAAAACCAAAGCTGGCATAAAAACGCTGCAGGTGTGCCTGGGCACCGAGGTAGATAGCCTTTTGCGGCCAATGATGACGGCAGCTGGCCAGCGCATGCTCCATCAGCTGATAGCCCAGCTTCTCACCGCGTACCGCCGGACTGACAATGACCCGACCAATCACCACCGGTTCAAAATCAGCGTCGCTTTTTAGAATGCGCGCGTAGGCCACCAGCTCATCCCCGCGCCAGCCAAGCAGATGGCGGTTTTCACCAATCAGATCATCACCGTCAACGTCCTGATAAGGGCAGGTTTGTTCAACGACAAATACGGCGCAACGCAGCTTCAGCAAAGCGTACAGCTGCGGGACGGTCAGCTCTGCGTGGTGAAGATCCTGCCATGTAATCATTAACTGCTCCTGTATACTTTAGTTTTTTCACCCGCGCCCTGAGGACACTGGACGATGGAATTAACATTTTTGGGGACATCCGCAGGCGTGCCGACCCGTACACGTAATATGACGTCTATCGTGCTGAATTTGCAACAGCCGACGGCAGCGGAGATGTGGTTGTTCGACTGCGGAGAAGGTACCCAGCATCAGTTTTTGCATACCCCCTACCACCCCGGAAAACTGAATAAAATTTTTATCACCCACTTACACGGCGATCATCTGTTCGGCCTCCCCGGCCTGCTGTGCAGTCGCTCAATGCAGGGTAATTCGCTGCCGCTGACGCTGTATGGCCCGACGGGGCTGAAGGAGTTTGTCGAGACCGCCCTGCGCCTGAGCGGCTCATGGACCGATTACCCACTGACGATTGTCGAAGTGGGCCCGGGCCTCGTATTTGATGAGGAGGGCTATCGGGTCACCGCTTATCCGCTGAATCACCCGGTGGAATGCTACGGCTATCGCATCGAGGAGCACGCCAGACCCGGCACCCTGGATGCCGCCCGCCTGATTGCCGATGGCGTCCAGCCGGGGCCGTTATTCCAGCGTCTGAAGCAGGGAGAGACGGTTGTGCTGGAGGACGGAAGGACAATCGACGGTACGGAGTATCTCGGCCCGGCGACGCCCGGTAAAAAGCTGGCGATTTTTGGCGATACCGCTCCTTGCGAAGCTGCGCTGGAGCTGGCGCGCGGCGTTGACCTGATGGTTCATGAAACGACGCTGGAGCAGGCAATGGCGGAAAAGGCCAATAGCCGTGGTCATTCGTCAAGCCAGCAGGCAGCGGCGCTGGCACGCGATGCCGGCGTACGGATGTTTATCGCCACCCACTTTAGTTCGCGCTATGACGATGAAGGCTGTCTGCGTCTGCTGGCGGAGTGCCGGGAGGTCTTTCCCCGGACCCTGCTGGCCGAGGACTTTATGGTCTACAGCCTGTAACGAGTCGGTCAGGAGCTGGAACAGAAAGGATGAGGCAAAAAAATGCCTGCCAGTATCGCGACTGGCAGGCATTGTTTCGGGAGCGGCGGCGTGAACCCCGGCCCCGGCGATTACATCAGCGGCGTAGCCAGCTGCACAATGCTAATCAGCGGCTGCGGCCAAACGCCGAGCACCAGAACCAGCAGCGCAGAGATCAGCACCACGATACCGCCAGCGCTGTACTGCCAGTTCGACGGTGCATCGCGGTTCAGTTTATCCGGCGCACTCAGATACAGACTCACCGCGACACGCAGGTAGTAGTACAGACCAATTGCCGAACCAACCACCACTGCGGCCACCAGCCACCACAGGTGCGCATGCACACCGACGGCCAGAACGTAGAATTTGCCGATAAAGCCCAGCGTCATCGGAATACCCGCCAGCGACAGCATCATAACCGTCATCACCGCCGACAGAATCGGACGGTGCCAGAACAGGCCACGATAGGAGTACAGCGAGTCGGCATCCGGACCACGGTATGGGCTGGACATCAGGCTGACTACGCCGAACGCGCCGAGGCTGCTGAACAGGTAACCGGCCAGATAGACACCGACGGCTTCCATTGACATGTCACCGCTTTGCAGGGCGATAAGCGCCACCAGCAGATAGCCAAGATGCGAGATGGAGGAGTAGCCAAGCAGACGTTTGATATTGGTCTGGCTCAGCGCCATCAGGTTGCCGAAGATGATAGAGGCAAAGGCAATCAGGCCCAGCACCACGCGTACCGCTTCGCTGTTGCCCACCGGCATATACAGGAACAGACGCATGACCACGCCGAAAATAGCAATCTTGCTGGCGGTTGCCAGGAAGGTTGATACCGGCGCAGGCGCCCCCTGATAAACGTCCGGCGTCCACAGGTGGAACGGAACCAGAGACAGCTTAAAGCCCAGGCCCACAATCATCAGACCCAGACCCGCCAGCAGTAGCGGTTCGTGCAGGGTGTTGTCTGCCAGGCTTTTACCCAGCGCCAGGAAGGACAGGTTGCCCGAGTTCGCATAGACCAGCGCCATACCGAACAGCAGGAATGAAGACGCTGCGGCAGACAGAATGGTGTATTTGATACTCGCTTCCAGCGAACGCTTCTGCCGGAAGGCATAACCGACGAGGCCGAACAGCGGCAGCGAAATTAATTCGATACCGAGGAACAGCGCCGCCAGATGGTTCGCTCCCGCCAGAAGAATGCCACCCAGCGCGGCGATTAACACCAGCAGGTAGAACTCTTCTTTATTGTCCTTGTATCCCTCAAGCCACGGGTACGCAAAGGTACAGGTGGCCAGGCTTGCCAGCAGCACCAGCCCGGTATAGAGCATGGCGTAGCCGTCAACGCGAATCAGCGGCGTGACGTCCATCGCACCGTTTTGACCCACGAACCAGAGCGAGATCAGCGCGGCGTTAAGTCCGAGAACCGACAGCGTGGCATTAAGGAAATGATTGCGTCGCCACGCAATGGAGAGCATCACAACCACCACCGTCAAGCCGACGATCAGCAGCGGTAGCAGTGCGATCAGTTGTTGTGGAGTTATTGTCATGGCGAATTACGGCCTTGTAGTAGAAACGGAATTAACAAACCACTGCTGAATGTTGCTCATCGCAGCATGTGAGGTGTCCAGAATCGGCTGCGGGAAGAAGCCCAGCAGCACCAGCAGAACCACCAACAGCAGAACAATCGACAGTTCGCGCAGAGACATTCCCCGCAGCTCCTGCGCCGCGATGTCACTCTTCGCTTTACCGAAGTACGCGCGATGCAGCATCGAGAGCGAGTAGACGGAAGCGAATACCAGCCCAAAGGTGGAGATCACGGTAATCACCGGCACCACTTTATAGCTGCCGAACAGAATCATAAATTCGCCGACGAAGTTACCGGTACCCGGCATCCCCAGGGTGGCGACGGCAAAGAACATCGACAGCGCTGGCAGCCATTTAATTTTGCTCCACAGGCCGCCCATCTGGCGCATATCGCGGGTGTGCAGACGCTCATACAGCTGGCCGCACAGAATGAACAGACCCGCAGCGGACAGACCGTGCGCAATCATCTGAATCACCGCCCCCTGATACGCCAGCTGGCTGCCGGTATAGATAGCAATCAGCACGAAGCCCATATGGGAAACGGAGGTATAAGCGATCAGACGTTTGATATCGTACTGGCAGAACGCCATCCACGCGCCGTAGAAGATACCGATAACGCCCAGCCACATCGCGATGGGAGCGAACTCGGCAGAGGCATTCGGGAACAGCGGTAAGGCAAAACGCAGCAGACCGTAGGCCGCCGTTTTCAGCAAGATACCGGCGAGGTCAACGGAACCCGCGGTCGGCGCCTGGGAGTGGGCGTCCGGCAGCCAGCCGTGCAGCGGAACCACCGGCATTTTCACCGCAAAGGCGATGAAGAAGCCCAGCATCAGCATGTATTCCACGCCGTGGGACATCGGCGTTTTCAGCAGATCTTCGTAGTTGAAGGTCCAGACGCCGGTCGCATTGAAGTGGACAAATGCCAGTGCCAGGATGGCGATCAGCATCACCAGGCCGCTTGCCTGGGTATAGATGAAGAACTTGGTTGCCGCCGTGATACGCGTTTTACCGTCGGAAGCCTTGTGGCCCCACAGCGCGATCAGGAAGTACATCGGCACCAGCATCATTTCCCAGAAGAAGAAGAACAGGAACATGTCGATGGCAAGGAACACGCCGATAACGCCGCCCAGGATCCACATCAGGTTGAGGTGGAAGAAACCCTGGTATTTCTCGATTTCGCGCCACGAACACAGTACTGCCAGCACGCCGAGCAGACCGGTCAGCACCACCATCAGCAGCGACAGGCCGTCGATTGCAAGGTGAATGCTAATACCGAAGCGTGGGATCCACGGCATCACGAATTCGGACTGCCACTGCGGAATACCCGCGGATTGCGTCAGAGAATAGCCGCCCTGCATCCACAGCTGCAGGCCAAGTACGAACGTCAATCCCATGGTGATCAGCGCGATCCAGCGTGGCATCTTCACGCCAAAGCGTTCAGTCTGCCAGCACAGAAACCCACCGATAAAGGGGATTAGTATTAACCAGGGTAATAACATAGCTAAGTATGTCCCTTATATTTACTCCTGCTCAGGCTGTCTCACTCGTCAGCCCAAATCCCGGCAGTGCTCGCTACCGTCACGTACCTCAGTACGCTCCGGTTGCTCTGCGCTGGCGGTATTCGGTCCGGCTTCGCCGATGACGCCTGTACTTCAGGAACAGATTTTCAACGAATTCTAAAATTACCTTTGGGTTTGTTCTGTCGGATGGCGAGACGCTTACCCGACAGAACAACCACAATCCCCAAACTCAGCGCAGTACCATCAGCAGCGCCAGCACGACAACCGCACCGACACTCATTGATGCCACATACCAGCGTAAATACCCGTTCTCGCTGAGCAGCAGACCTTTACCTGCAAAGCGGGAGAGAATAGCCGGAATGTTCATCATTGAGTTCAGCGGATCGCTCTTCAGCAGCCACGCGATGCCGAGGAATGGTTTCACGAACACTTTGTCGTACAACCAGTCGAAGCCCCATGCGTTGTACCACCAGGTACCCAGCAGGCGGCCCGGCGCGCTGTTGGCGATAGCGGTCACCAGCGTGCGTTTACCCAGCCACAGCCAGGCGGCAATCAGAATACCGGCAATCGCAATAATCCCGGAGGCAATCTCCAGCGTCATCACGCGGCCGTGCTCAAGTTCGGTTGTCTGCGGCAGTACACCCTGCAGCGGCGGCACAATCAGCGCGCCAACAAAGGTAGACAGAATCAGCAGCACAATCAGCGGCAGATGGTGGGTAATCCCCTTCCCTGCGTGCGCGTGGATTTGCTCTTTGCCGTGGAACACGATGAAAATCATACGGAAGGTGTACAGCGAGGTCATAAATGCGCCGACCAGGCCCGCAACCATCAGATTAAGATGACCATTTGCCATCGCGCCGGCGAGGATCTCATCCTTACTGAAGAAGCCTGCGGTGATGAGCGGCAGTGCGGACAGCGCCGCGCCCCCCACCAGGAAGCAGACATACACCAGCGGAATCGACTTACGCAGGCCGCCCATTTTGAAGATGTTCTGCTCGTGGTGGCAGGCCAGAATGACCGAACCGGACGAGAGGAACAGCAGCGCTTTAAAGAACGCGTGGGTCATCAGGTGGAAAATCGCCGCATCCCATGCCTGAACGCCGAGCGCCAGGAACATGTAGCCAATCTGGCTCATGGTGGAGTAAGCGAGTACACGTTTGATATCGGTCTGTACCAGCGCGGCAAAGCCTGCCAGCACCAGCGTCACCGCCCCTACGATGCCAACCAGATGCAGAATTTCCGGAGTCATCAGGAACAGGCCATGGGTACGGGCAATCAGGTAGACGCCCGCGGTCACCATGGTCGCGGCGTGGATCAGCGCAGAAACCGGCGTCGGACCGGCCATCGCATCCGCAAGCCAGGTCTGCAACGGCAGCTGTGCCGATTTACCGACCGCACCACCCAGCAGCATCAGCGTCGCCCAGGTCAACATATTGTTGCCCGCTTCGAAGTGCTGTGGCGCCAGCTCGACCATTTCGCGGAAGTTCAGGGTCCCCAGTTCGTTATAGAGAATGAACAGCGCGAAGGCGAGGAAGACGTCGCCCACGCGGGTTACCACGAAGGCTTTCATCGCGGCGGCACCGTTCTTCGGATCGGTGTAGTAGAAACCGATCAGCAGATAGGAGCACAGGCCCACGCCTTCCCAGCCGAGATACATCAGCAGCAGGTTATCGGCCAGTACCAGCACCACCATGCTCGCGATAAACAGGTTGGTGTAGGCGAAGAAGCGAGAGTATCCCTCTTCACCACGCATATACCAGGACGCAAACATGTGGATCAGGAAGCCCACGCCGGTCACCACGGAAAGCATGGTCAGCGAGAGACCATCCAGTACCAGGTTGAAGCCGATGTTGAAATCGCCCACCGACATCCAGGTCCACAGCGGAACGCTGACCGCCTGTTTGCCGTTGGCAAAGAAGTCAACGCCGACAAATGCGGTCACCAGCGCCGCCAGGCCGACTGAGCCCATCCCCACGGTGGCGGAGAGGTTTTCCGACCAGCGCCCGCGGGAAAACGAGAGCAGAACAAAGCCAATCAATGGCAGAAGTATGGTTAAGGCAAGCATGTTCATCCACGCAACTCACTTACTGAATCGATGTTCAGGTTCTGGCGGCGACGATGGAGCTGCAGCAACAGCGCCAGGCCGATACTCGCTTCCGCAGCCGCGAGGCTGATGGCGAGGATATACATTATCTGACCGTCGGTCTGGCCCCAGTAACTGCCTGCCACCACGAAAGCCAGCGCCGCGGCGTTGATCATGATTTCCAGGCTAATCAGCATAAACAGCAGATTACGGCGGATAACCAGACCCGTCAGGCCGAGAACAAACAGGATCGCGGCGAGGATCAGCCCATGTGTTAAGGGAATCATGCGTGTTCCTCCGTTTTTCTTTTGTCGCTATCGTTCTGACGGTTGCTCAGCACTTCACCGATGCGCTCTTCGCGGCCAATGTGGAAGGCAACAACCAGACCGGCCAGCAGCAGCATGGAGGCCAGCTCCACCGCCAGTACATACGGCCCAAACAGCGCAATACCCACTTCTTTCGCACTTATCGCCGCACCCTCAATTCCCTGATCGTTAAGACCGAGGATGGCATACACGATAACCGCCAGCAGCACCGCAGAAAGGATAGCCGGACCAATCCAGATCCCCGGCTGTAGCCACTTACGCTCCTGCTCGATTTCGCTGCCGCCCAGGTTGAGCATCATCACCACGAAGACGAACAGCACCATGATGGCCCCGGCGTAGACGATAATTTCCAGCGCACCGGCGAAGTACGCGCCCAGCGAGAAGAACACCCCGGCAATCGCCAACAGCGAAATAATCAGGTACAGCAGCGCATGCACCGGATTGGTATGGGTGATCACCCGCAGCGTCGCGAGGATGGCGATTAGGCCACAGATATAAAAAGCGAATTCCATTGCCCTCTCCTTACGGTAACAGGCTCTTGACGTCGATAGGCTTAGCTTCGTTCTCTGCTTCGCCCTTATCTTTGCCGTCGATTGCCATACCCGCCATCCGGTAGAAGTTATATTCCGGGTATTTGCCCGGACCGGAAATCAGCAGATCCTCTTTTTCGTACACCAGATCCTGACGTTTGTATTCACCCAGTTCGAAATCCGGGGTCAACTGAATCGCCGTGGTCGGGCACGCTTCTTCACACAGGCCGCAGAAAATGCAGCGTGAGAAGTTGATGCGGAAAAATTCCGGGTACCAGCGGCCATCTTTGGTCTCTGCTTTTTGCAAAGAGATGCAGCCTACCGGACACGCTACCGCACACAGGTTACAGGCAACGCAGCGCTCTTCGCCGTCCGGGTCGCGCGTCAGCACGATACGGCCACGGTAGCGCGGCGGCAGATATACCGGCTCTTCCGGATACATCTGTGTTTCACGTTTGGCGAAGGCGTGCATCCCGATCATGCAGATACTGCGGACCTGGGTGCCGAACCCCACCAATAATTCTTTTAAGGTCATGGTCAATTCACCCCTTATTGCGCCTGCCAGAGAATGACAGCCGCCGTTACCAACAAGTTGATCAGCGTTAACGGCAGGCATACCTTCCAGCCAAAGGACATTACCTGGTCATAGCGCGGACGCGGTAATGATGCGCGGATCAAAATGAACATCATCATAAAGAACGCGGTTTTTAGCGCGAACCAGATGAACGGAGGTAACCATGGGCCATTCCAGCCGCCGAAGAACAGCGTGACGATCAGCGCTGACACGGTAACAATCCCGATGTATTCACCGACGAAGAACAGACCGAACTTCATGCCGGAATATTCGATGTGGTAACCATCGGCCAGTTCCTGCTCGGCTTCCGGTTGGTCAAACGGGTGACGGTGACAGACCGCAATGCCGGCAATGGCAAAGGTGACAAAGCCGAAGAACTGCGGAATAACGTTCCACAGATGCGCCTGGTTGTTGACGATATCGCTCATGTTGAACGACCCCGCCTGCGCGACCACGCCCATCAACGACAGACCGAGGAACACTTCGTAGCTCAGAGTCTGTGCAGATGCACGCATCGCCCCCAGCAGCGAGTATTTGTTGTTACTCGACCAGCCGGCGAACAGCACGGCGTAAACCGCCAGGCCGGCCATCATCAGGAAGAACAGGATCCCGATGTTCAGGTCGGCAACCACCCACGTCGGGCTGACCGGCACGATAGCAAAGGCCAGCAGCAATGACGTAAAGGCGATAACCGGCGCCAGAGTAAAGATAACGCGGTCCGTAAAGCGCGGAACCCAGTCCTCTTTGAAGAACATCTTGATCATGTCGGCGACGAGCTGCAGCGAGCCGCCCCAGCCGACGCGGTTTGGTCCGTAGCGGTTCTGGAACAGACCCAGCAGACGACGTTCGCCAAAGCTCATGAACGCGCCGCAGGTCACCACCACCAGCAGAATCACCACTGCCTTGAGGATGCTTAACAGAATGTCGATGAGATCCGGTGTTAACCAACTCATGCTTTCGCCTCCTGCAGTGTGTCAATACGAACGCCGGTCAGTACCGGCGCAATGCCCGGCATGCCCATCGGTAAGCCAACCTGCCCTGCTGTCAGACCTGCCGAGACGATCAGCGGCAAACTCAGCGCCTGGCCTTCAACGCTAAAGGAGAGCATCGCGCCATCGTTGACGCCAAGCTTCGCGGCATCGGCCGGGTTGAGCTTGATGTACGGCTGCGGCATGCGGCTCTGGAAGACCGGAGAACGCTGCGACAATTCATCGCTGCCAAACAGATGGTAGTAAGGCGCGATACGCCATTGACCTTCTTCAGCCTGGAAGCCTGCCGGCACCGCGGTAAAGTACTCAAGACCGCTGGCGGAAGCTTCAATCAGACGCACGCCCGGATCGCCGTGGCGCAGTTTTCCGCCCACTTCATCCTGGAACTTGTTCCACGCCTGCGGGGAGTTCCAGCCCGGTGCCCATGCGAACGGGATTTGCGAACGCGGTGCAGACGGCTGGTTGTTCCCTTCCATCGAGAAGGCAAACATGGTGTCTTTATCCTGCGGCTGGCGCGGTTCATGCACGCTGATATTGGCGCGCATCGCCGTACGACCGCTGTAACGATGCGGTTCACGAGCCAGTTTCTGCCCGCGAATGCGGAAAGACGCGTCCGGCGCGGCATCTTTAATGCCAGCCAGCTGCGGCAGCTTAGCGATAGCGGCGTCAATCACATGATCCAGCTGCGTCCAGTCAACCTGACGGTTGTCGACGGTGCTGTGCAGGGAATGCAGCCAGCGCCAGCTTTCCAGCATGACGGTATTTGCATCGTAGTAAGACGGGTCATAGACCTGGAAGAAACGCTGTGCGCGGCCTTCGTTGTTGACCACTGTCCCGTCGCTTTCGGCAAAGCTCGCGGCAGACAGTACCAGGTGCGCTTTGTCCATAATTGCGGTGCGTTGATGGTCGACAACCATCACCAGCGGTGCTTTAGCCAGCGCAGCGTCAACGCGCGCGGCGGAAGCGTGGCGGTGCAGATCGTTCTCCAGTACCACAACCGCATCGGCTGCGCCGGTTTCCAGCTCGCTCAGCGCCTCTTCCAGAGAGCCGCCGCCAATCATGCCAAGACCGACGCTGTTCACCGCACGAGCCACCATCGTGACACCGACGTCAATACCTCGGCCTTTCAGGGCTTTCGCCACGTTGGCCGCAGCCTGAATAATTTCAAGGCTACCGGCGTTGGTCCCGGAGACAATCAGCGGTTTCTTCGCCCCGGCCAGCGCCTGAACGATCACGTCGATTTTGCCTTTCAGGTCGCTGCTCAGTCCGTCCACCGCCGGAGCGGTTTCATCCAGCGCATGGGCAATCGCGAAGCCCAGACGCGCCTGATCTTCAACCGGCGCGCGATAGGTCCACGCGGCGACATCGTCAAGACGGGTATCATCGATATTGGTGACGAACAGCGGATGCTTCGCACGTTGACCGATGTTGAGGATCGCGGCGATCTGCCAGTCGGCGACTTTCTGCGCCGCGGCCATTTCACGCGCTTTCCCTTTCACCGCCTGACGCACGGCCAGCGCGATACGGGCGCCGGTCTGGGTAATGTCTTCACCCAGCACCAGAACCGCATCGTAGGATTCAATTTCGCGCAGCGCCGGGGTATGAATACCGCCCTCGCGCAGCACGGTCAGCATCATCTGCAGACGTTCTTGCTCAGCTTTGGCAATGCCGGTATAGAAGTTTTCTTCACCCACCAGCTCGCGCAGCGCGAAGTTGCTCTCGATGCTGGCGCGCGGAGAGCCGATACCGATCACTTTCTTCGACTGACGCAGAATATCCGCAGCACCCTGCATCGCCTGTTCGGCGTTAAGGGTAATCAGATCGTCGCCGCGGCGCTGAACCGGCTGACGCGGACGGTCTTTCAGGTTCACATAGCCATAGCCGAAACGACCGCGGTCGCAGAGGAAGTAGCGGTTAACGGTCCCGTTATAACGGTTTTCGATACGACGCAGTTCGCCATAGCGCTCGCCCGGGCTGATGTTACAGCCAATGGAACACTGTTGGCAGATGCTCGGGGCAAACTGCATATCCCATTTACGGTTATAGCGCTCGGAGTGCGTTTTATCGGTGAATACACCGGTGGGGCAGACTTCGACCAGGTTGCCAGAGAATTCGCTTTCCAGCACGCCATCTTCCGGACGACCGAAGTAGACGTTGTCATGTGCGCCGTAAACGCCCAGGTCGGTACCGTCAGCATAATCTTTGTAGTAACGCACGCAGCGATAGCAGGCGATGCAGCGGTTCATTTCGTGCGAGATGAACGGCCCCAGGTCCTGGTTACGGTGGGTACGTTTGGTGAAACGATAGCGGCGGAAACTATGACCGGTCATAACGGTCATATCCTGCAGGTGGCAGTTACCGCCCTCTTCACAAACCGGGCAGTCGTGCGGGTGGTTAGTCATCAACCACTCGACCACGCTCTCGCGGAACTGTTTCGCTTCACCATCGTCGATGGAAATAAAGGTGCCGTCGGATGCCGGTGTCATACAGGACATCACCAGGCGACCACGCGTGTCTTCCGCGTTTTGATATTGCTTCACCGCACACTGGCGGCAAGCCCCGACGCTGCCAAGCGCCGGGTGCCAGCAAAAGTATGGAATATCAAGGCCAAGAGAGAGACAAGCCTCTAGCAGGTTGTCCGCTCCATTGACCTCGTATTCTTTGCCGTCTACATGAATCGTAGCCATTAGCATGCTTCCAAATTAAAAAATCGTTACCACTTTGCCGTTCAGACCACCGCGTTTGCGCGGCCTGAACGCGCTTGTGGAGACATTACCAGCGCGTCTTAAGCAGGTTCGGCTGAATCCCGTTGATAGCATGGGTATTACTGAACTGCTGCTTAATGCCTGCTTCGAATTCGTCGCGGAAATATTTAATGGCGCTCTGCAGCGGTTCAACCGCACCTGGCGCATGCGCACAGAAGGTTTTGCCCGGACCAAGGAACCGACACAGTTGCTCAAGTGTCTCGATATCACCCGGCTGCCCTTCTCCGCGTTCAATGGCGCGCAAAATTTTCACGCTCCACGGCAGACCGTCGCGGCACGGCGTACACCAGCCGCAGGACTCACGAGCAAAGAACTCTTCCAGGTTGCGCACCAGCGACACCATGCCAATCTCGTGGTCGACGGCCATCGCCAGCGCGGTTCCCAGGCGGCTTCCCGCTTTACCAATGCTTTCGAATTCCATCGGCAGATCAAGATGCGCTTCGGTCAGGAAGTCAGTCCCCGCACCGCCCGGCTGCCAGGCCTTGAACTTCAGGCCGTCGCGCATGCCGCCAGCGTAATCCTCAAGGATTTCACGCGCGGTGGTCCCGAACGGTAGCTCCCAGACGCCTGGGTTTTTCACCCGGCCAGAGAAGCCCATCAGCTTGGTACCGGCATCTTTGCTGGTTGAAATGTTCTGATACCACTCAACGCCGTTGGCCAGAATCGCCGGGACGTTGCACAGGGTTTCGACGTTATTCACGCAGGTCGGTTTACCCCAGACGCCGGAGCTCGCCGGGAACGGCGGCTTGGAGCGCGGGTTAGCGCGACGGCCTTCGAGGGAGTTGATCAGCGCCGTTTCTTCACCGCAGATATAACGCCCTGCCCCGGTGTGCACGATCAGCTCGAAATCGAAACCGGTGCCGAGAATGTTTTTGCCAAGCAGACCGGCTTCGGTTGCTTCGGCAATGGCACGGCGTAAATGTACCGCCGCTTCAATGTATTCGCCGCGCAGGAAGATGTAGCCACGGTAGGCTTTCAGCGCAAACGCAGAGATAAGCATGCCTTCCACCAGCAGGTGCGGCAGCTGCTCCATCAGCAGACGGTCTTTATAGGTGCCCGGTTCCATCTCATCGGCGTTACACAGCAGGTAACGGATGTTCATGGATTCGTCTTTCGGCATCAGACTCCACTTCAGACCGGTGGAAAAGCCCGCGCCGCCGCGTCCTTTCAGACCAGCGTCTTTCACCTGATTGACTATCTCATCCGGCGCCAGGCCCAGCAGCGCTTTACGCGCACCGGCGTAGCCGTTTTTGCTCTGATACTCTTCCAGCCATACCGGCTGTTTATCATCGCGCAGTCGCCAGGTCAGCGGATGCGTTTCGGGAGTGCGGATCACTGTCTTCATTTATACTGCTCCAACAGGTCAGGAATCGCCTCCGGCGTCAGATGACTGTGAGTATCCTCGTCAATCATCATCGTCGGCCCCTTGTCGCAGTTGCCCAGGCAGCAGGTCGGCAGCAGAGTAAAGCGGCCATCAAAGGTGGTTTGACCCGGTTTGATGTCGAGCTTTTTCTCGAGAGCTGACTGAATGCCCTGGAAGCCGGTGATATGGCACACTACGCTATCGCAATAGCGGATCACGTGGCGGCCAACCGGCTGACGGAAGATTTGGCTGTAGAAGGTTGCAACGCCTTCCACGTCACTGGCCGGGATGCCCAGTACATCGGCGATCGCGTAGATCGCGCCATCCGGCACCCAGCCGCGCTGTTTCTGAACGATCTTCAGCGCTTCGATGGACGCCGCACGCGGGTCTTCGTAGTGGTGCTTCTCGTGCTCAATAGCCTCACGCTCTGCCGCACTCAGCTCAAAAGCCTCGGATTGTGGTTGTTGATTCTCGTGCATAATTAGCGGTCCACGTCTGACATAACAAAATCGATACTACCCAGATAAACGATCAGGTCGGATACCAGGCTGCCGCGAATAGCCGCCGGGATCTGCTGCAGGTGCGCATAGCTCGGCGTACGGATACGGGTACGATAGCTCATGGTGCTGCCGTCGCTGGTCAGGTAGTAACTGTTAATACCCTTCGTCGCTTCAACCATCTGGAAGGATTCGTTGGCCGGCATGACCGGGCCCCAGGAAACCTGCAGGAAGTGCGTAATCAGGGTTTCGATATGCTGCAGCGTGCGCTCTTTCGGCGGCGGCGTCGTCAGCGGGTGATCCGCTTTGAACGGGCCTTCCGGCATATTATCGAGACACTGCTGGAGAATGCGCAGGCTCTGGCGCAGTTCTTCGACTTTCAGCATTACGCGGGTGTAGCAGTCAGAGATGCCACCGCCGGTCGGCACTTCAAAGTCAAAGTTTTCATAGCCAGAATACGGACGCCATTTACGTACGTCGAAAGCAATCCCCGTCGCACGCAGGCCCGCACCGGTGGTACCCCACTCCAGCGCTTCTTTGGCGTTATAGGCGGCTACGCCTTTCGAACGGCCAATCAGAATGCTGTTGCGCAGCGCGGCCTTCTCGTAAGAATCCAGGCGCTTTGGCATCCACTCAAGGAATTCACGCAGCAGGCGATCCCAGCCGCGCGGCAGGTCGTGGGCCACCCCGCCAATACGGAACCACGCCGGGTGCATACGGAAACCGGTGATGGCTTCTACCAGATCGTAGATCTTCTGACGGTCGGTAAAGGCAAAGAACACCGGCGTCATTGCGCCGACGTCCTGAATAAAGGTCGAGATGTACAGCAGGTGGCTGTTAATGCGGAACAGCTCAGAGAGCATGACGCGAATCACGTTGACGCGATCCGGCACGGTGATCCCTGCCAGCTTCTCTACCGCCAGTACGTATGGCATCTCATTCACGCAGCCGCCGAGATATTCGATACGGTCGGTATACGGAATGTAGCTGTGCCAGGACTGACGTTCGCCCATCTTCTCTGCGCCACGGTGGTGGTAACCGATATCCGGTACGCAGTCGACGATCTCTTCGCCATCAAGCTGCAGAACGATACGGAAAGCACCGTGCGCGGACGGGTGGTTCGGGCCGAGGTTGAGGAACATAAAGTCCTCATTTTCGGTTCCGCGCTTCATGCCCCACTCTTCCGGCTTGAAGGTCAGCGCTTCCATTTCCAGGTCCTGCTTGGCTTTGGTCAGCTCAAACGGATCGAATTCGGTGGCGCGTGCCGGGTAATCTTTGCGCAGCGGATGGCCTTCCCAGGTCGGCGGCATCATGATGCGCGTCAGGTGCGGGTGGCCTTCGATATCAATGCCAAACATTTCCCAGGTCTCACGCTCATACCAGTTGGCGTTCGGGAACAGTTTGGTAAAGGTCGGCACGCGCAGATCGTTTTCGGACAATGCTACCTTGAGCATGATGTCGCGATTGCGTTCAATGGAAATCAGGTGATAGAAAACGGAAAAATCCGCGGCGGGAAGCCCGTCACGGTGGGTACGCAGACGTTCGTCCATACCGTGCAGATCGAACAGCATGACGTAAGGTTTCGGCAATTTCTTCAGGAAATCACCCACCTCCAGCAGCTGTTCGCGCTTGACCCAAACCACCGGAACACCGGTGCGGGTAGGTTGAACGGTAAAGGCATCCGGCCCAAAACGATTGCGCAGTTCGCCGATCACCGGGTCATCAAGGTGATCGCGGGTTTGCCAGGCTGGTGCGGCGTCATGCGCATGTAAATCGGTCATATTGTTCACCATTGCAAAAGGTCCGTGGTGACTGCCGGGCGAGGCTTCGCGCTGTTGTAGATTGATTTGCGAAGTGTTGTTCCGCCGCCCGCAGGCGCAAGTTAAATCTCGTCCGGAGTCCGCAGATTGGTCACTGCAATGCGTTCACCACGTTTACGCTCGCGTTCCGACTGCATGTTGGCGCGGTACACGCCCTGATCGCCAACCACCCATGAGAGCGGACGACGTTCTTTACCAATAGACTCCTGCAGCAGCATCAGCGCCTGCATATAAGCTTCCGGACGCGGCGGGCAGCCTGGGATGTAAACATCAACCGGGATAAACT
This sequence comes from Klebsiella sp. I138, assembly GCF_051131765.1. Taxonomy (NCBI): domain Bacteria; kingdom Pseudomonadati; phylum Pseudomonadota; class Gammaproteobacteria; order Enterobacterales; family Enterobacteriaceae; genus Klebsiella; species Klebsiella sp. I138. The sequence goes on along the minus strand of NZ_CP180447.1, from coordinate 246,994 downwards.
TGTCCACGCCCTGGACGACAGAATAAATATCGTACATTCCGCCGGAGTTGGCACAGGCGCCCATGGAGATAACCCACTTTGGCTCCAGCATCTGGTCATAAAGACGCTGAATGACCGGTGCCATTTTGGTGAAGCAGGTGCCGGCAACCACCATCAGGTCAGCCTGACGAGGAGAAGCACGCAGTACCTCGGCGCCAAAACGCGCAACGTCATGCACCGCAGTGAATGACGTCACCATTTCAACGTAGCAACATGACAGGCCGAAGTTGTAGGGCCAGATTGAGTTCTTGCGGCCCCAGTTCACCATGTCATGCAGCGCATGTTCGAGTTTCCCCATATACACGCTTTTATTGACTTCTTGCTCCAGGGGGTCAGTGACGATCTCCTGTTTCTGCAGGGGGTAACGGTCGTTCTCACCGTTAGGATCTATGCGGGTGAGCGTATAATCCATCTTATTGCCTCGCTTTTACTGCATATGACGGTTAGTGGGACTGTCTGTTTCTGGATTAACCAGCGTGCGACGGGAACGCGCAGGCGTCCAGTCCAGTGCGCCGATACGAACGAGGTAAACCAGACCTGCCAGTAGCACTAAAATGAAAATTGCGGCTTCCACAAAGCCGACCCAGCCGCTTTCGCGGATAGAAGTCGACCATGCGTAGAGATACAGGGCTTCCACGTCGAAGATAACGAAGAACATGGCAACCAGATAAAACTTCGCAGAAAGACGTAAGCGAGCCGAACCAACGGAGTCGATCCCCGATTCAAACGGCGTGTTTTTGCTACGCGCGCGCGCGCGACCGCCGAGGTACCAGCCCCCGACAAGCATCAGGCAGCACAGGCCGATGGCAATGATGAGAAATATAGCGAATGCCCAATGATGAGCGATGACTTCAGTGGATGTTGACATACGCATTGCTTAACCAAAAAAGTGTAGCGCTAAACCCTCTGCTCTTGCTGGCAGATGAACGCCACAGCGTTTCACGGGGAGGAATAAAAAAATAACCTTGCAAAAAAGCGTCCCTACTTATCGTAGAAGGCTGTATGCGGTGGCTTTTTACCCCTTTCTTTAACCTTTTGTCAACTTCAACAAAAGTTTTAACAACATTAATTTACATTAGATTTTTTTCATTAACATTAAATGCCCTTTTATGCGAAATAACCTTGCATACTAACCGGATTTAGTGTTGTTGAATCGTGTCCGTTTCTGTTGTAAATCAAAATTACCCGTCTATTTTGACAGGATTTAGCCTCGATTCCTCCCCCTAAGGAGGGGTATTTTCTTGATCTGTGACACGGTTTTGTTAATTAAACCCATAAAACAGCAACAATCCGGCCGGTTTTTTAACATTAGCATGAAGTATTGAAAGTGCAGGGAAAAGTCGGGAAGCGAGCACCTTACAACATGTAACTCACTGATAAACATAAAAATAAAACAATTAAATACTGAAAATCACTGTAAAATAAGAAAAAAAAGAACCGCACGGCTTAATTCAAACCTTAGCGGCCCTTTTTTACACTTACAATTTGTTACCAGCTTTTTGTGATCTGTGTAGCTTACTCCACTCAAGAAACGAGGGAATTATCTCCCCCTTCAGGGGTAAAAACGGATTCAGACGACCAGGGGTTATAGTCCTGGCTTAGCGACTGGAAAATGGCCTGCGCCGACTCGCTTATCTTCTGCGGATTACAGCTCAGGACATATTGCGTATCCGGCAAAGCGGGAAGCCCTTCGTTCTTGCCAACCACGCGCAGCTCCGGGTTCATCATTTCTACCGGACGAGCGGTAACGCCAAGGCCCGCTTTGACCGCTGCTTTGACTCCCGCCAGCGTCGACGCAGAATGCGCCAGATGCCAGGGTGCACGAGCAGCATTGAGTGCCGCGATGATGTCTTCACGGAATGGTCCTGGCTCATCCAGCAGGATCAGCGGGATCGACTCCTCCCGCGGCAGGATATAATCCGCAGCGCAGTACCATAATGTCGGGGAGGTACGCAGCATCAGCGTATCAAAAACGGCCGTCTGGTGAGTGGTCAGCGCGAGATCTATCGCTCCGCTCGTCAGCATCTCCACGGCTTCTGCATGGTTGAGGACTTTAATTTCCAGCGTCAGCTTCGGGTAGAAACTGCCAATCCGGTTCAATAAAAACGGCAAAATAGTTTCTGCAGTTTCATCAGATGCACCAATCGTTAAGATCCCTTGCAGACTGCTGAACATCAGCGACATGCAGGCTTCATCATTGAAACGCAGAATTTTTCGCGCATAGCCCAGCAGTTGAATACCCTGCTCGGTGAGTAATTTGTTCCGCCCATGGCGGGCAAAGAGTTCTTTCCCGACCAGCTGTTCCAGACGTTGCATTTGTTGGCTGACGGCGGATTGTGTACGGCATACCGCGGCAGCGGCAGCGGCAAAAGTACTTAGATCGGCAACGGCAACGAATGTTCTCAGCAGATCGAGGTCGAGATTCAGTATCGGACGATTTGTATTTATCATATTTCTTCACTTACAGGTGGCTTACGCTGGCCTGCCTTGTTGACGCTGTGCTCCAGGTTTCCGGCTATTCCTTGAGCCTTGTGCACATTCACAAAACGGAATGCGCAACTGGAAGAACGTTATTGCATTTTAAAGTATTCTTCCGCAAAGACCTGCGAAAAATCTGAGTCATATATTGTTCGTAGCTCTACGCTTTTTATTACCACAAGCGAAATTCTGTGACGTCATTCAAAAAAGGCTTCTACGCCCAAAATGCCCGCCTCATTACCTGAATCGCACTCATTGTGAAAAACGAAAGAGATTGAACAAAAAAATCCTGCAATAACAATATATTAATAACAAGCCACGAATTAAACCAGGCTCTTAATCGATATTAACATCGGTATCCTAACCGAAAACTGAATTATTTATAAGATCTAATCATTATTATTAAAGCCAATTTTAAATTTTTTTTCAGGTCTTTAATTAAATTAACAAAACATAAATTCTAGATTGCGAAAAAATAAAAGTTTTTTTAATTTGTTAAATGTTTTCATTAAGCATATTTAACATTAACGCTACAGCCGTGACTCTTTATCAGTTATACACCGTTTCATACAAAACGGAGTGATGCGTACAAAAAACAACCGCACCAGACCAGCCCCACGAGATGAAACGATATAAACGTTCAATAAAAACGCAAAACAACACAACTTTCGACCAAGTAATCAATGGTTAAAGGCATATTCTATAAAACATAAAGGCAATAGCCAGATAAATTGATTAAACCAAAAAATTCACTTTAGCAAAATCTTCTCCTGTTAACCCTTCAAAACCTCGGGGATGAAGAGTACATTGTTCCGTGCTGACTTCCACGGCAGGGAGTGGCGATAACAGCTAAAAGGTCAAAGATTCATGTCCCCTATCGAAAAATCCAGCAAGTTAGATAACGTCTGTTACGACATCCGCGGCCCGGTTCTGAAAGAGGCAAAACGCCTTGAAGAAGAAGGCAACAAAGTCCTGAAACTGAACATCGGCAACCCGGCACCGTTCGGCTTTGATGCCCCCGACGAGATCCTTGTTGACGTTATTCGCAATCTGCCTACCGCTCAGGGTTATTGTGACTCGAAAGGCCTTTACTCTGCGCGTAAGGCCATCATGCAGCACTATCAGGCGCGCGGCATGCGCGATGTGACGGTCGAAGATATTTATATCGGCAACGGCGTCTCCGAGCTGATCGTTCAGGCCATGCAGGCGCTGCTGAACAGCGGCGACGAAATGCTGGTTCCGGCGCCGGATTACCCGCTGTGGACTGCTGCCGTTTCGCTCTCCAGCGGCAAAGCGGTGCACTATCTGTGCGATGAATCTGCCGACTGGTTCCCGGACCTCGACGACATTCGCGCGAAGATCACCCCGCGCACGCGCGGTATCGTGATTATCAACCCCAACAACCCGACCGGCGCGGTGTACTCCAAAGAACTGCTGATGGAGATCGTTGAGATTGCCCGCCAGCACAACCTGATCATTTTCGCTGATGAAATCTACGACAAGATCCTTTACGACGAAGCCCAGCATCATTCGATCGCCGCGCTGGCCCCGGACCTGCTGACGATCACCTTTAACGGGTTGTCCAAAACCTACCGCGTTGCCGGGTTCCGCCAGGGCTGGATGGTACTGAACGGGCCGAAAAAACACGCGAAGGGCTATATCGAAGGTCTGGAGATGCTTGCTTCCATGCGTCTGTGCGCTAACGTGCCGGCGCAGCACGCCATTCAAACCGCATTAGGCGGCTATCAAAGCATCAGTGAGTTTATCGTGCCTGGCGGTCGCCTGTACGAGCAGCGCAACCGGGCCTGGGAATTGATCAATGAGATCCCCGGTGTCTCCTGCGTTAAGCCGCAAGGGGCGCTGTACATGTTCCCGAAAATCGACGCCAGGCGCTTTAATATCCACGACGACCAGAAAATGGTGCTCGACTTCCTGCTGCAGGAGAAAGTGCTGCTGGTCCAGGGGAGCGCCTTTAACTGGCCGTGGCCGGATCATGTCCGTATTGTCACCCTCCCGCGTGAAGACGATCTGGAAATGGCCATTTCTCGTTTTGGCCGTTTCCTCTCCGGCTATCACCAGCTCGGATAAACGTAGCCCGCCGCCGGTATTTGCATCCGGCGGCAATCCCTGCGCACAATACAACCCGATGTTGTCACTGATTAAGGGTTGCTATGAGTCAGAGTCATTTCTTTGCCCACCTCTCTCGCCTGAAGTTAATTAACCGCTGGCCGCTGATGCGCAATGTCCGGACCGAAAACGTTTCCGAGCACAGCCTGCAGGTTGCCATGGTGGCCCACGCGCTGGCCGCGATCAAGAATCGTCTGTTTGGCGGCGAGGTAAACGCGGAACGTATCGCCCTGCTGGCGATGTATCACGATGCGTCGGAAGTCTTAACCGGCGATCTCCCGACTCCGGTGAAATATTTCAACTCGCAGATTGCGCAAGAATATAAGGCGATTGAAAAAATTGCTCAGCAAAAGCTGATCGATATGGTGCCAGACGCGCTGCGCGATATTTTTGAGCCGCTGATCGATGAACACAGCTATAGCGAAGATGAAAAATCCATCGTTAAGCAGGCGGATGCACTCTGCGCCTATTTAAAATGTCTGGAAGAGCTCTCCGCGGGAAATAATGAGTTTTTACTGGCTAAAGGTCGCCTTGAGAAAACGCTGGCCTCGCGCCGCAGCGAGGAGATGGACTACTTTATGCAGGTCTTCGTCCCCAGCTTCCAGCTCTCGCTGGATGAAATCAGCCAGGATTCTCCGTTGTAAATTTGTGCGACCCCGGCCAGGCCGCTCCTCCCAGGCCGGGGCAGTCCCGTAACCGCTTAAAACGGAAACAGCATCGGGATTAACAGCACGCAGACCACCATCACCATGACGGTGAACGGCACGCCAATCTTCACAAAATCACTGAACGTATATTTTCCGGGCCCCAGCACCAGCGTGTTGACTGGCGAAGAGACCGGCGTCATAAAGGCCGCCGATGCCGCCATCGCCACCACCATAGCAAATGGATAAGGCGAGACGTCCATGGATTTCGCCGCCGCCAGGGCTATCGGTGCCATCAGTACCGCTGTGGCAGTGTTGGAAATAAACAGACCGATCGTCGCGCACATCACGAACAGACAGCCCAGCATCACATATGGACCTTTGCTACCGGCCACGTCCATCAGCCCTTTCACCACCAGATCAACACCGCCGGTTTTTTGCAAAGCCAGCGCAAAAGGCATCATCCCGACGATTAATATAATGCTTGGCCAGTGAATCGCCTTATAGGCGCTTTCGGCATTGATACAACGAAATTTGCCCATCAGCAGACAGGAGATAATTGCCGCTATAGGGTTGGGGATCTCGTCGGTAAGCATCAGAGCGACCATCAGCACCAGGCAAAAGATGGCGTGCGGCGCCTGGCTGTGCGCAGGTGAGGCATCGTTCACTTCAACGGGCATATTCAATACGACAAAGTCGCGACCGCGCTTCGCCAGCAGGCCAATCTGGCGCCAGTTACCCACCACCAACATAATATCGCCAAGCTGTAACGACTCGTCGACGACCGACCCATCCATGGCTTTACCATCGCGCTTCAGGCCAACGATATTCAGCCCAAAACGGGTACGAAAACCGATCTCACGGACCGTTTTACCGATTAATTCCGAATCAGGAATCAACGAAACTTCGGCCATACCGACGTCCAGCGCCTGATCCGAGAAATACTCACCGCGCAGGACCATTGGTTCAAGCATCTGCTCACCGCAAAACTGGCGTAAATCGACATCTGACGCGGACATATCAATCAGCAGCACATCACGCGCACGAAACTCGGAAACGCCGTTCACGTTGACAATGACCCGGCGGAAACGGCGCCAGCGCTCTACGCCAATCACGTTCGCGCAGTAGCGTTCGCGCAGCTTGAGATCGTCAAGACGCTGGCCAATCATCGGCGAGCCTGGGCGAATGGCCAAACGGCGCGCCCGACCGGTCAGATGATACTCTTTGATTAAATCGCGAAAGGTACTCCTTTTACGCCCGTCTCGGCTCTGCTCGCCCTCTGAGCCTCTCAGCATAAAGCGCACCGCCAGCATATAGAGCACGCCCAGCACCAGTACTACCAGACCCATCGGCGTGACGCTAAAAAAGCTAAATCCCTGCAACCCTTCGCGCAACAGTTCGCTGTTCACGACCAGGTTGGGTGGCGTGGCAACCAGCGTCATCATTCCGCTAATAAGCCCGGCAAAACTGAGCGGCATCATCAGGCGCGATGGCGATGTATTCATGCGCATGGAAACGCTGAGCACAACCGGAATAAAGATAGCCACTACGCCGGTCGAGCTCATAAAGGCGCCAAGCCCGGCGACGGTCAGCATCAGAAAGACCAGCATTTTTGTTTCGCTGTTGCCGGCAACCTTCACCAGCCAGCTGCCAACCTTGGTGGCGACCCCGGTTCGTACCAGGCCATCACCAATAATAAACAGCGCCGCGATAAGAATAACGTTCGGATCGCTAAAACCAGAGAACGCTTCGCCGAGCGTCAGCGTATCGCTGAGGACGAAGGCCACTATCACCAGCAGCGCAATCGCGTCCATGCGCACTTTCCCGCTGGCAAAGAGCACGATCGCGACGGCAAGAAGAGATAACACCCAAATCAATTCACCGTTCACAACTTATCCTTGTCTGAAGATGGAGCTGGAAGTTTTGCATAAAAAAGCCCCGGCAATGCGGGGCTACGTCATGAGATTAGTCTTTAACCGTAACATTAACAATCCCGTCCGACGTTCTGACGATTGCCAGGTTTTCGAGGGAGGTTAAGATGAGATCGGCCTCGTTAAGACGTGGCGCATCTGCCGGAACGTTCACGGCTATCGTGCGGCAGCCCGCCGCCAGCCCTGAAAGCAAGCCGGCTGGCGCGTCCTCAACCACAACGCACTCCTGCGGCGCCAGCCCTAAGCGCTCCGCTCCCAGCAGGTAGGCATCCGGTGCCGGTTTTCCATGTTTCACCAGCTCTGCGGTGACGAAAACTTTTGCATCCGGCAGGCCTGCCGCGCGATGGCGCGCATGGGCAACGGGCACCGAACCGGAGGTGACGATAGCCCATGGGATCCCGGCTTCATCCAGAGTGTTCAGCAGCGCAACGGCCCCTGGCAGCGCCGTGACGCCATCGGTATCCGCCGCTTCGATGGCTTCAAGCCAGCGGAACTCCGTCTGTAGCTCCTCCTCGCTGCGCCCCGGCAAAAAATGGCGTAAAGAGGTTATCGCCTGTTTGCCATGAATGAAGTTCAGTAATTCATCGTGCGAAATGCCGAAACGATCTGCCCATTTGCGCCACGAGCGCTCCACCACGGGTAACGAATCGACTAACGTCCCGTCAAGATCAAACAGGAAACCTTTACACTGCACGGAAACCTCCATCAGGCATTAATAATTTGATTAATTTCGTTGCTGCTTAAATGGTACTGACGCGGACAGGCGTGCCAGGTGTTGAGCATACGCTGATATTTGTCCCACATCGGCGTCTGCGAGTTGAAGCCATGGGTGCCGGCATCAAAGTGGCTGTAGCGCCCCTCAACGTTGACGATAAAGCGGACATAACCGAGAAAGCGTGCTTCGGTTGCCACATCAAACCCGAGGAAGGTCACCCGGCGTTCGTCAATTTCACTTGCGTCCTTCAGGTTCGTCCAGGAGACGTGCAGTGCATGATACATTTCCATAATATCAATGATGGTTCGGCAGGTTTCTTCCGTCAGCTGGCCAAACTCACGATCCAGCTCGCGCATTTGTAATCCGTATCCACGCTCGATGATAGTCTGTAGGCGGCGGTAGCGTTCAGCGTTGTCCGGGTCGAGCATCGTCATCATCTTGTACTGATTAGATAAAATCAGACGCTGCGCATTGGTCATTTCCATTTTTTGACTCCTGTAGCACTTTACGGCGTGAAAAAAGAAGGCGCATTAATTATGCGCCTTCTTTTATATGCGTTTTCCTGAGTAAATTACAAATCATCAAGGAAAGTTTTATCCAGTTGTTTGAAGGCGCGCTTAAGCGTGTCAGCTAACGCCTGATAATCCGGCTTGCCGTCGACCGGCGCCAGCGCCTGCCCCGCCTCCTGCAATTTACCGCGGACTTCATAAAACCAGCTCAGAACGGTCGGCGGCAGTGGCGTTACCGAACGCTTACCCAACCACCATAATCCCTGCATCGGCAAACTCAGGGCAAACAGCGCGGTCGCGACCGCCGGGCCAAGCTGCCCGCCCAGTGCGATTTGCCAGCACAGCGTGAAAACGGCAATCGGCGGCATGATACGGGTCGCGTAGCGAGTGGCGCGGATGATGCGGTTTTCAATAAACACCGGGGCGAGGCGTTTGTCCAAAGGCCAGGTCTTTGCATAGTGCTGCCCGCGGCGGAACAAGCTAAAAAAGCTAACGGGACGATTATCGGGGGTCGACATGGCTCTACCTCAACTTTACATATAAAACTTAAAAATTTTGTGCAAAACACCAACTGTGTATGACAACGTTCAAAACATTTTGGCAATGGCTGCGGCAATCAGGTATCCTGTGCCCGCCTGAAAGGGCGATAGACCCTTTGACCAGGTTAGTCAAATTATCGCACATTCTGCCATTGGCTGAAAATTATCCAAAATGGCTTAAAATCAAATGTACTTCTCCCATCGTGCCCGAAAACAGTACAAGGCATGATGTTAATCATAAATGTCGTTGTCATCCTGCGCTACGCTTTGTGACACAATGACGTTTTTTTAGCCACGTATCATAAAAGGTACTTCCATGTCGAGTAAGTTAGTACTGGTTCTGAACTGCGGTAGCTCCTCACTGAAATTTGCTATCCTTGATGCCGTAAACGGTGACGAATATCTGTCTGGTTTAGCTGAATGTTTCCATCTTCCTGAAGCACGTATCAAATGGAAAATGGAAGGCAGCAAACATGAAGCAGATTTAGGCGCTGGCGCCGCTCACAGTGAAGCGCTTAACTTTATCGTTAACACTATTCTGGCACAAAAACCAGAACTGTCTGCTCAACTGACCGCAATCGGCCACCGCATCGTCCACGGTGGTGAAAAATACACCAGCTCCGTGGTCATTGATGATTCCGTTATTCAGGGCATCAAAGATTCCGCTTCTTTCGCTCCGCTGCACAACCCAGCTCACCTGATCGGTATTGCCGAAGCACTGAAATCATTCCCGCATCTGAAAGAGAAGAACGTTGCCGTGTTCGACACCGCGTTCCATCAGACCATGCCGGAAGAGTCCTATTTGTATGCCCTGCCGTACAGCCTGTACAAAGAGCACGGCGTACGTCGCTACGGCGCACACGGTACCAGCCACTTCTATGTGACTCAGGAAGCCGCGAAAGTTCTGAACAAACCGGTTGAAGAGCTGAACATCATCACCTGCCATCTGGGCAACGGTGGTTCTGTTTCCGCTATCCGCAACGGTAAATGCGTTGACACTTCTATGGGTCTGACCCCGCTGGAAGGCCTGGTCATGGGTACCCGCTCTGGCGACATCGACCCGGCTATCATCTTCCACCTGCATGATTCCCTGGGCATGAGCGTTGACGCGATCAACAAAATGCTGACTAAAGAGTCTGGCCTGCTGGGTCTGACCGAAGTCACCAGCGACTGCCGCTACGTTGAAGATAACTACACTGACAAAGCCGATGCTAAACGTGCAATGGACGTTTACTGCCATCGTCTGGCCAAGTACATCGGTTCCTACACCGCACTGATGGACGGTCGTCTGGATGCCGTTATCTTTACCGGTGGTATCGGTGAAAACGCAGCCATGGTCCGTGAACTGTCTCTGGGCAAACTCGGCGTCCTGGGCTTCGAAGTTGATCACGAGCGTAACCTGGCTGCCCGCTTCGGCAAGTCTGGCTTCATCAACAAAGAAGGCACTCGCCCGGCTCTGGTCATCCCGACCAACGAAGAGCTGGTTATCGCGCAAGACGCCAACCGTCTGACCGCCTGATTCCACACCGCCAGCTATAACCCTAAATAATTCGAGTTGCAGGAAGGCGGCGACGCAGAGAATCCCCAGGAGCGTACGAGTAGTACGTGACTGGGGTGAACGAGCAAAGCCAACGCACATGCAGCTTGAAGTATGGCGGGAAGCTGGTGGTGTAGTTTTCTATCCCGCCATATTCTGGCGGTAACGAAAGAGGATATATCGTGTCCCGTATAATCATGCTGATCCCGACCGGAACCAGCGTTGGCCTGACCAGCGTCAGCCTCGGTGTTATCCGTGCAATGGAACGCAAAGGCGTTCGTCTGAGCGTCTTTAAACCTATCGCTCAGCCACGCTCTGGTGGCGATGCCCCAGACCAGACGACCACCATCGTTCGCGCTAATTCAAATCTTCCGGCCGCTGAGCCGCTGAAGATGAGCCACGTCGAGTCGCTGCTTTCCGGCAACCAGAAAGACGTGCTGATGGAAGAGATCATCGCTAACTATCACGCGTCCACTCAGGATGCTGAAGTCGTGCTGGTTGAAGGCCTGGTTCCGACCCGTAAACACCAGTTTGCTCAGTCTCTGAACTTTGAAATTGCGAAAACGCTGAACGCAGAAATCGTCTTCGTCATGTCTCAGGGCACCGACACTCAGGAACAGCTGAACGAACGTATCGAGCTGACCCGCAACAGCTTTGGCGGCGCGAAAAACACCAACATTACCGGTGTTATCGTCAACAAGCTGAATGCGCCGGTTGACGAACAGGGTCGTACCCGTCCCGATCTGTCAGAAATCTTCGATGACTCTTCCAAAGCGAAAGTTGTGAAGATCGATCCGGCTCAGCTGCAAACTGGCAGCGCGCTGCCGGTTCTCGGCGCGGTACCGTGGAGTTTCGATCTGATCGCAACTCGTGCAATCGATATGGCGCGCCACCTGAATGCCACCATCGTTAACGAAGGTGACATCAACACCCGCCGCGTGAAGTCCGTGACTTTCTGTGCGCGCAGCATTCCGCATATGCTGGAACACTTCCGCGCAGGTTCTCTGCTGGTGACTTCGGCAGACCGCCCAGATGTGCTGGTTGCCGCCTGCCTCGCCGCCATGAACGGCGTTGAAATCGGCGCACTGCTGCTGACCGGCGCTTACGAAATGGACGCTCGCGTGAGTAAGCTGTGCGAACGTGCATTTGCTACCGGCCTGCCGGTCTTTATGGTGAACACCAACACCTGGCAGACCTCCCTGAGCCTGCAGAGCTTCAACCTGGAAGTTCCGGTTGACGATCACGAGCGCATTGAGAAAGTTCAGGAATACGTTGCAAACTACATCAACGCTGACTGGATCGAATCCCTGACCGCGACGTCTGAGCGTAGCCGCCGTCTGTCTCCGCCGGCCTTCCGCTACCAGCTGACCGAGCTGGCGCGCAAAGCGGGCAAACGCGTTGTTCTGCCGGAAGGCAATGAGCCGCGAACCGTTAAAGCCGCAGCAATCTGCGCAGAACGCGGTATTGCGACCTGTGTCCTGCTGGGTAACCCGGATGAGATCAACCGCGTTGCTGCCGCTCAAGGCGTAGAGCTCGGCGCTGGCATCGAAATCGTTGATCCGGAAGTAGTGCGTGAAAGCTACGTGGCTCGCCTGGTCGAACTGCGTAAGAGCAAAGGGATGACCGAAGCAGTTGCGCGTGAACAGCTGGAAGACAACGTGGTTCTCGGCACGCTGATGCTGGAGCAAGACGAAGTCGACGGTCTGGTTTCCGGCGCGGTTCACACCACCGCCAACACCATCCGTCCGCCGCTGCAGCTGATCAAAACGGCTCCGGGTAGCTCTCTGGTTTCTTCCGTATTCTTCATGCTGCTGCCGGAACAGGTTTATGTTTACGGCGACTGTGCGATCAACCCGGATCCAACAGCAGAGCAGCTGGCTGAAATCGCTATCCAGTCCGCAGACTCCGCGATTGCCTTCGGTATTGAGCCGCGCGTTGCGATGCTTTCCTACTCCACCGGCACCTCTGGCGCAGGTAGCGACGTAGAAAAAGTGCGTGAAGCGACTCGCCTAGCCCAGGAAAAACGTCCTGACCTGATGATCGATGGCCCGCTGCAGTACGATGCTGCGGTAATGGCTGACGTCGCGAAATCCAAAGCGCCGAACTCGCCGGTTGCTGGCCGCGCTACCGTGTTCATCTTCCCGGATCTGAACACCGGTAACACCACTTACAAAGCCGTACAGCGTTCTGCTGACCTGATCTCCATCGGGCCAATGCTGCAGGGTATGCGTAAGCCGGTGAACGACCTGTCTCGTGGCGCGCTGGTAGATGATATTGTCTACACCATCGCCCTGACCGCGATTCAGTCTTCTCAGCAGCAGCAGTAAGCTTAAAAGCCCGGTGGCGTTAGCGCTTGCCGGGCCTACGGTTTAGTCAACCGAACAGTTTGTAGACCGGAAAAGCGAAACGCCATCCGGCAAAAAAAGGCGACCCTCTCACGCGGTCGCCTTTTTTATTACAGCAGCTCTCTCGATGCCGACACGATGTCATGTGCCGTCAAGCCGTACTCCTTCTGCAGATAGTCCTGGGTCCCAACCTGGCCATAGCGCTCCTTCACGCCAACGCGACGCATCGGTACCGGACAGGTCTCAACCAGCACTTCTGCTACCGCCGAACCCAATCCGTTGTGAATACTGTGGTTTTCACAGGTCACAATGCGCCCGGTTTTCTCGGCATAATTTTTTACCAGCATGCGGTCAATGGGTTTCAGGGTAAACATATCAATGACCGCCGCACTGATGCCTTCCTGTTCGAGTTGACGTGCCGCCTCCAGCGCCTCTGCCACCATGATGCCATTCGCAATCAACGTAATATCGTCGCCTTCGCGCAGTACGTTTCCTTTACCGATAGTAAACGTCGAGCCCGGCGCATAAACGCTCGGCGCCTGTTTGCGGATGGTGCGCACCCAGTAGAAACCATCCAGTTTCATCAGCTGACGCAGGACATCGTCAAACATCACCGCATCGGTAACCTCCAGCACCACTGAATGCGCCAGACCGCGAACGATGCCCATATCTTCAAACGACATATGGGTGCCGCCGTTATGGCAGGCGGTAATCCCCGCGTCGGAGGCGATCACCTTGACGTTATTACGCTGATAATCCAGCGCCATAAAAAGCTGATCGAAACAGCGTCGGCTGGCAAACGCGGTAAAAGTATGCACAAACGGCTTTCTTCCGGTGAGCGACAGCCCTGCAGCGGTACCTATCACGTTGGCTTCCATAATGCCGCAGTTGATAACGTGCTGCGGATAATTCCGCGCCACGCCGTCCATTGCCATCGAGCTCATCAGATCCGCTTCCAGAGCGATAATCGGGCTGCCGGCTTCAATTTGCTGAGCGATAAATCCGGCGTAGACTTTACGCATTTCTACAGCGTCTTTTTGTCCTGCAGGTGCAACCTTAATCATGTTCAGCCTCCAGCTGGCGAATGGTCTCGTTCAGCGCCGCTGTCATCTCGTCCGTCAGGCGCAGGTGATGGTTATTACTGAGCTGCTCAAGATACGGCACCCCCTGACCTTTAACGCTGTCGAGGATAACCACGCGCGGGCGGGCATCGACCGGAGGAACCGGCTGCACCACCGCCAGCAGTCCGGGAATGTCATCACCTTTGACGGTGACGGCATCAAAACCAAAGGCGCGGAATTTATCTTCCAGGTTGAAAGCGCGAATAATTTCGTCCAGCTTGCCGTCAAGCTGTAACTTGTTCCAGTCAACAAATACCGTCAGGTTGTTCAGGCGATGGTGGGCAATAAACTGAAACGCTTCCCAGCACTGCCCCTCATTCAACTCGCCGTCGCCAACAATGCAGAATACCCGATTCGGACGCCCGGCCAGTTTGTGAGAGAGCGCCATACCGCCGGCAATCGAAATCCCCTGCCCCAGCGAACCTGTTGTCGCATCCACGCCTCGGGTTTTCAGGCGATCCGGATGACTTGGCAGACGGGTACCGTTATGGTTAAGCGTACTGAGCTCTTCCTGCGGGAAATAGCCCTTAATCGCAAGCGTACTGTACAGCGCCGGGCCTGCATGGCCTTTGGACAGCACAAAGTTATCGCGCTCCGGCCAGTCTGGGTCGGCGGGATCGATTTTCATTACTGCGCCGTACAACACCGCCAGCGTCTCAACGACCGACATGCTGCCGCCGTAGTGACCAAAGCCCAGATTCGTCAGTGATTTTAGCGTGGCGACACGAATATCCCGCGCCAGTTGGGTGACTTCTTGCACACTCATGATTTGGCTCCGCTATTCTCCTGCGCGCTATTACCCGCAGATTTCTTCTTCGCAAAGACGTTGTACGCAACCAGCAGAGCGAACAGCGCCACAACAAGACCCGTTATCGCAGCCGGCGGCAGGTAGCGTGCAAGATTACCAAGCACGATACCGACCGCGCCGAAGTCGGCGTCAGAGAAGGTGGTATTGGCAAAACCGATTGCACCCAGTACCGGCAGCAATAGAACCGGCAGGAAGGTAATCAGCAGACCGTTGGCAAAAGCGCCGATCATCGCGCCGCGCCGCCCGCCGGTGGCATTGCCAAACACGCCAGCCGTTGCGCCAGTAAAAAAGTGCGGCACTACGCCCGGCAGAATCAGCACCCACTTAAACTGTCCGCAGAGGAACAGCCCCACCAGGCCGCCGAGGAAACTAAACAGGAAGCCAATCAGGACCGCGTTGGGCGCATACGGATAAACCACCGGGCAATCCAGCGCAGGACGCGCGTTCGGCACCAGTTTTTCAGAGAAGCCGGTAAATGCCGGCACGATTTCCGCCAGTATCAGACGCACCCCTTGCAGGATGATAAACACCCCGGCAGCGAAGGTTATCGCCATGATGATGGCGTATACCAGGTAGTTCTGGCCACCGCTAAAGGTGCTTTCCACATACTCACGCCCTGCGCTCACGGCCATGATCAGGTAGATAATCATCATCGTCAGGGAGATAGAGATTGAACTGTCGCGCAGAAAGCTTAGGTTCTTCGGCAGATTCATCTCTTCGGTCGAACGAGAGCCTTTCCCACAGACGCTACCGATCCAGCCTGAAAGCACATAGCCCAGCGTACCGAAATGACCGAAGGCAATATCATCAGTCCCGGTAATACGCTTCATGTAGCGCTGCGCCAGCGCCGGGAAAAATGCCATCACCAGACCGAGGATCAATGAACCGGTGAACACCAGTCCCACGCCCTCAAAGCCCGCCACGGTGAGAATGACGCCGATCATACAAGCCATATAAAAAGTATGATGCCCAGTCAGGAAGATATATTTCAGACGCGTAAAACGGGCGACCAGAATATTCGCTACCATCCCAAATGCCATAATCAGCGCGGTTGAAGCCCCGTACTTTTCAAGCGCAATAGAAACAATTGCTTCGTTATTAGGAATAATCCCCTGAATATTAAAAGCGTGCTCAAACATGCCCCCCAGCGGATTCAGTGAGCCAACTAACACCGTCGCCCCGCCGCCCAGAACAATAAAACCCAGGATGGTTTTAATCGTTCCTTTTACGACGTCAGAAAATGATTTCTTTTGCGCGACCAGACCGATCAGTGCAATTAACCCCACCAGCACCGAAGGTACTTTCAAAATATCAACAACAAAATTCAGCGTTTCAAGGATAAACATATCCGCCTCGCTACAAATAATTATTGTTTGGCGAACCACGCGCGCAGCTGCGCTTCGAGTTCATTAATATCAATGATGTTAGTAATCACCACCAGCTGGCTTGCCGGTACGCTAGCGCTGGCGGCAATATCTTTTGCCATCACGAATAAATCTGCCGCGCCCGGCGTTGCCGACGACAGATCGGAGTGTTCCACTTCGGCCTCTATTTCAAGTTTTTTAAGCACCTTTTTTATATTCATCTCAACCATAAAACTACTGCCCAGGCCAGAGCCGCAAATTGCCATAATTTTCATAGCTATCACCTTTTTTAGATAGAGTAGGTCCGCATCACGCAGGCGCGTAATGTGTAATCAGTTGAATAAAAAATTAAGTCAGAATTGCGCGATTATTTTATTAATCTCCTCCGGAGTCTTCGCCTGATGTAATTCCCTCATATGTTCATCACTGGAAAATAATTCTGCCAGGGCAGCGATTAGCTCGATGTGACTATGTTTGTCGGGAGCCGCCAGCATAATAATAATATCGACCGGGTCGAATTCTTCTGAACCAAACGACACGCCCTGTTCCAGCTTAAGCAGTGATAAACCTAAACCTTTTGCTCCTTCTTCAGGCCGCGCATGCGGCATTGCCAGCCCCGGTGCCAGCACATAATACGGCCCCAGCTTAGCGTGTTGCTGCATAATCGCGGTCACATACTCGGGCACGATAATGCCTGCGTCGAGCAACGGTCTGGCACATATTTCAAGCGCCTCAGGCCATGCCTCCACGCTCTGTCGGAGCGTGATGGTGGCATCAAAGATCCATTTACCGAGCATTTTAACCCTCCGTTTTTTAGCAAAAGATGAGCAAACTTTATTCAAGCGTACCGCTGTTAGCTGCGATAAAGATCACAAAGATAGCGCTACCAACAGATAACATTCAAAATTGTGATAGCGCTATCAATTCACAATCATCAGATTAAAACGCAGCAAAAATGTGGATTTAAAGCGTATACTTCCCGAAACGTAAAGTGACAGGGGCGATTGAAAAGCGTCTGTGCAGCAGGAATGTGTATGTCTCTAACCCGAAAACGGCGTAGTACCGGTAAAGTGACGATCGCCGATGTTGCCCAGCTTGCTGGCGTGGGCACAATGACCGTCTCGCGTGCACTTCGCACGCCGGAGCAGGTTTCCGATAAACTCCGTGAAAAAATCGAAGCCGCGGTGCAGGAACTGGGATACATGCCCAATCTGGCCGCCAGTGCGCTTGCTTCCGCCTCTTCAAGAACGATAGCCATGGTCGTACCCAATCTCGCCGAAGCGGGATGCTCGGCTATGTTTGCCGGGCTTCAGCAGGTGCTACAACCCGCGGGTTATCAGATAATGTTGGCGGAGTCGCAGCATCGCCTTGAACAGGAAGAGAAGCTGCTGGAAACGCTGCTGGCATCTAACATTGCGGCCGCTATTCTTCTTAGCGTTGAGCACAGCGATACCGTACGCCACTGGCTGAACAACGCTTCGATACCGGTCATGGAAATGGGCGCTATGCGCGCTGATCCGATTGATATGAATATCGGCATTGATAACGTAGCCGCCATGTTCGAACTTACTGAGATGCTCATCCACCGCGGCTATCAAAATATTGGCCTGCTGTGCGCCAATCAGGAACAGTGGATATTTCAGCAGCACCTGCAGGGGTGGTATAAAGCGATGTTACGCCACCATATGTCACCGAATCGGGTCATTAACGCAGCCCTCCCCCCCAGCTTTTCCACCGGCGCCTCTCAGCTACCTGAATTTCTGCTGGCATGGCCGGAACTCGATGCGCTGGTCTGCGTTTCTGATGAACTGGCGTGCGGCGCGCTGTACGAATGCCAGCGTCGGCGGATCAAAGTCCCTGATGATTTAGCCGTCGTCGGTTTCGGAGACAGCGATGTCAGTCGGGTCTGCCAGCCGCCGCTAACCACGATGGCTGTCCCGCATCATAAGATTGGTATTGAAGCTGGACGCGCGCTGCTGGAGCGTCTGAATGAAGGAAACTGGAGCGGCAGAAAACCCATCGTCTCCAGTTTATGCCTGCGGGATAGCTGCTAGATGGCTACTCTGCTTCTTCCTGTTTTTCCGGTTTTGCCGCATCATTCCCGGCGTTACGGGTCATCCACAGCGCCAGCGCTTTTAACGAATCCGGGGTGAATTCATCACAGCGGGCGGTAATTTCTTCCGGCGTCAGCCAGCAGACTTCGCTCACTTCCTCTTCCTGTAGCGCAAACGGTCCGTGCGACACGCAGCTAAACAGGCTTCCCCAGACGCGACAGTGTTTATCTTCATAATAGAACTGGCCATGATCGGCAAACGGCACGCCGGCAATCCCCAGCTCTTCTTCCGCTTCCCGACGAGCTGAGTCCAGCAGTTGCTCATCGGCCTGCACGACGCCACCGGCGGTAGCGTCCAGCATCCCCGGCTGGAAATCTTTGGTCTCGGTGCGACGCTGCACCAGGATTTTGCCCATTCCATCATGAACCACAATATAGGTTGCACGATGGCGCAGGCACTGCGCGCGCATTTGCTCGCGACTGGACTGCGCTATCACCTCATTGTTTTCATTAACAATATCTACCCATTCTGTGCTTGCCAAATCGTTCTGTTCCGCCATCAGGAAACCTTACTTTTGAAAGCGCTCTCGCGGCGCGTCTTTACGGTTGGGGGTAAATTACGGGTTAATTGCAACCTCTGCAATAACCTGATGATCATCGAGTGCTAAAACCTGTAGTCGGTCCCCTTCCAGGAGGCCATAGCTGGCGGAAAATCCCCCTTTGGGAATGCTGACCGATCCAGGATTGAAGAGAAAAATATCGCCACGTCGCTCAGCAACCGGAATATGAGTATGACCATAAACCAGGACATCGCCAGCGGCGAGAGGCGGCATTTTTTCAGGGCTATACAGATGCCCGTGAGTCAGAAACAGACGGGTACGCTCATTCAGCACCTGCTGCCAGGGAGCAGTCATAGGGAAGTCCAGCAGCATCTGGTCGACTTCGCTGTCACAGTTGCCGCGAACGGCAATCACGCGCTGCGCGACGCCGTTGAGCTTCACGGCGACCTCTGCTGGCGCATAGCCTTCAGGTAACGCATTACGCGGCCCATGGTTCAGTACATCACCAAGAATAATCAGCCACTGCGCCCCACTTTGCGCGAACCGTTCCAGCACGCGTTCAGTAGCGGGCAGGGAACCATGAATATCCGATGCAAACATCAGCTTCATTTCTTCCGTCTCCACGCATTACGATGCGCCTATGATAGCGGAACCGCTGCCGCGAATCAGCCTGCGCGTTTAGCGGACAGTGCGACAAAACGCTGCACCGATGCGCGCTGCCACTGGAACGTAGCATAGTCCACCAGCGACTCCGGAACATCATCGCCGTTAAGCACCAGTCGGTTGATCATCAAGGCGAGGTCGGAATCGGCTATTGACCACTCACCGAACAGATTGTTGCCGCCGTGGGCCAACAGCTCAGAAGCGGTTGCGAATAATTTCTCCGCGCTTTTGCGACCCGCCGCGCTCAGCTCCGGTTTCTTTTGCCCACCGAAGACCACGTCGGTCGAGCGCTCTTCGCGCACAGGCATCAGATCGCTGCGCAGCCAGGCCTGCACCTGCCGGGCCCGGGCCCGTTTTTGCAGATCGTGGGGATAGAGTCGCTCCCACTCCGGCGGCGCAAAACGCTCATCCAGATACTCGCTAATCGCAGATGATTCGCTAAGCACAAAATCGCCCACCTCCAGCAACGGCACGCGGCGGGTCACGGTGTAACCTTTCCAGTCGGGATGCTGGTTTTCGCCGCTGTTGAGATCGACGGTTTTAAGGGTAAAAGGCAGGCTTTTTTCCTGTAGGGAAACGTACACGGACATAACGTACGGCGAGAAGAATTGCGCATCGGACCACAGAGTAATGGCGGGCTGGCTCATGATATCCTCAATAAATTATGGAGCGATAAGTCAACATATCCTGTCTGTTAAGGGATGTCACTTACCGCACCATGAGGATTTTGCATACTTCTGACGGTTAGCCAATGACCATCGTTTTCGGCTCCAGATACGCCTGCATTCCCCATTTCCCCATCTCGCGTCCCAGCCCGGATTGCTTGAAGCCGCCGAACGGGGCCTGCGGTTCATGTTCGAGAGTATTGACCAGCACGCGCCCGGATTCTATTGCCAGCGCAACGTCCTGACCACGCTGCCGATCCCCGCTTAACACCAGGGCGCTCAGTCCATAGCTGGTATCGTTAGCAATGGCAATGGCCTGGGCCTGATCCTCATACGGGATCAGCACCAGTACCGGGCCAAAGATCTCTTCCCGCGCAATACGCATCTGGTTGTGGACGTCGCTGAAAACGGTGGGTTTCACGCACCAGCCTTTTTCCATCCCCTGCGGTCGTCCCTCGCCGCCGATCAGCAACCTGGCCCCTTCCTGCTGCCCCAGGCGAATATAATCCTGCACCCGTTGCCACTGCTTCCGGCTAACCATTGGGCCAATCATCGTCCGTGCATCGCGCGGGTCGCCGGAAACATAGTCCGCCATCGCCTGCACAATAGCCTGTTCAAACTCCGCCAGGCGCTCGGCCGGCACCAGAATTCGCGTCCCGGCGACGCAGGCCTGTCCGCTATTCATAAATCCGGCAGCCAGCGCCAGCGGGACCGCCTGCTGTGCATCAGCATCATCCAGAATAATGGTCGGTGATTTACCGCCGAGCTCCAGCGTAACGCGCTTCAGCGTTTGCGCCCCGCTGGTGATAATGTGTTTCCCGACGGCGGTAGAACCGGTGAAGGAGATTTTCGCAATATCAGGGTGATGGTTAATGACATCCCCTACGACTTCGCCGCGTCCGGTCACGATATTGAATACCCCGGCGGGGATCTGCGCCGCATGCAGCGCTTCGGTGACAATCTGCGTCTGCCAGGCGCTCATCTCACTGGGTTTAATCACCGCCGTACAGCCCGCCGCCATTGCCGTCGCCAGCTTGCTACAGATAAAACCGGCATCGCTGTTCCACGGCGTAATCAACCCCGCGACGCCAACCGGCGTCATCACGACCTGGGCGCGCCCCGCCTGCTCAACAAATTCAAAGCGCTCCAGCGTCTCCATCACCTGTTTAATGGTTTGTGCCGGCCACGATGCCATCCATTGTGAGCGTGATGCCGGTGCCCCATATTCGGTCACAATCGCGTCGAATAAATCCGCCTCTCTCGCCCGCACGGCCTGGTACATCCGTTCAAGTACGGCCAAACGTTCCTGTTTTGTCGTCCGCGACCAGGAAGGGAAAGCGGCTTTTGCTGCGGCAATCGCCCGGCGTGCATCCTCTTCGTCCGCCAGCCGAACCCGGCCAATTACCTCTTCCGTCGCCGGGTTGAACAGCTCAAAGTCTTCGCTGCCGTGCGGGGTAACAAATTCACCGTTGATATAAATTTTGTCGATGTGCAGCATGTTTATCTTCCTCATTGGTTTGATGAAAGGAAGTATAGAGTCGACGTATTGCCACGATAAGAGGGTATAATCGACATAGCCTGTCACGAAAATCGGGATAATCATGCACCGAAGCGGTCTTACTGAACTGGAAGTCCTCCTTGCCGTCGCACACCGCCAGAGTTTTCGCGCTGCCGCCAGGGAGCTGGGTATGTCGGCCACCGCCATCAGCAACGCTATCGCCGGGCTGGAAGCACGGCTCAACGTGCGCCTGTTTAACCGCACCACCCGCAGCGTCGCGCTGACGGAGGCCGGGCAGCGCTACGTTGAACGCGTAGCTCCCGCGCTGGCAGAAATTCAGCGCGCATCGGAAGAGATAGCCACCCAGCCGGAAATGCCCACCGGCACGCTACGCATCAATGCGCCACGCGAAAGCGTCGCTCTGCTGTTCGACCTGTTCGATACCTTCCTCAAACGCTACCCGGACATGCGCCTCGATATTGCCACCGAATCCCGGCTGGTCGATATTGTTGCCGAAGGCTATGACGCCGGGATCCGCCTCGCCGAGTCGCTGCCGCAGGATATGATTGCCGTCACGCTGACGCCCGACGTTCGGATGCGAATCGTCGGCACGCCAGAGTATTTTGCCCGTCATGGCATCCCGCATAGCCCGGAAGATCTGCTGCGTCATCAGAGCATCGGGATGCGTATGTCCCACGGCGGGCTCTATCACTGGGAGCTGGAGCGCCATCAGCAAAAGCTGACGGTCAACGTCCCGCCGAGGATTACACTCAGCGAAATGCGCGCTATCCACCGTGCCGCACTGGCCGGTATTGGCCTGGCCTTTATCTCAGACTGGTTTATCCAGGAGGATCTGACCTGCGGCAAGCTCGTCAGCGTCATGGATGAATGGTGCCCGTCGTTCGGCGGCCTGCGCCTGTATTATCCCGGTCGTCGTCATGTTCCACCCGGGCTGAAGGCCTTTATCGAACTGGTGCATGAGAGGCGCGACGCGACCGCGGGCAAAATTTAGCGTTCCGTTCTCCCGGATACCGGCAGGTCGCCTATACTCGAAAACGTGCGACCTACGACGGCGGGAGACACCATGATCGACCTTTACTACGCACCCACCCCTAATGGCCAAAAAATCATTCTGTTTCTCGAAGAGGCACAGCTGGCCTATCGCCTGATTCGGGTCGATATCAATAAGGGTGAACAGTTTCGTCCGCAGTTTCTCGCCCTTTCTCCGAACAATAAAATTCCGGCCATCGTCGACCACGTTCCCGTCGATGGCGGCGCCCCGCTCGGTCTGTTTGAATCCGGGGAGATATTGCTCTACCTGGCGGAGAAATCAGGAAAACTACTCAGCGGTGAGCTGCGAGAGCGCCATACGACGCTCCAGTGGCTGTTCTGGCAGGTCAGCGGCTTAGGCCCCATGCTGGGGCAAAATCACCATTTCAACCATAGCGCACCGCAGGCGGTGCCTTATGCCATCGAACGTTATCAGGTCGAGGCTCAGCGGCTGTACACCGTGCTGAACCGCCGTCTGGAGGTCAGTCCATGGCTCGGCGGAGAGCACTACAGTATTGCTGACATTGCCTGCTGGCCGTGGGTTCGCGCACACCCGCGACAACGGATAGATCTTGTCCATTTCCCGGCGGTTCATAACTGGTTTGAACGCATTCGACAGCGCCCGGCAACCGGCCAGGCCATGATAAAAATACAACACGAATAACCCCCCTGCTCGCATGGCATGCTTTCATGTATGATTGCGGAAATGACAACACGGAGGAAGCCTGCAATGTCTCAGCCAGACGCAATTATTCGTATAAAGAACCTGCGCTTACGTACTTTTATCGGGATCAAAGAAGAAGAGATCGCTAACCGCCAGGATGTCGTCGTCAATGTCGCTATTCACTACCCGGCCGACCGGTCCCGCAACAGTGAAGATATTAACGATGCTCTGAATTACCGCACGATTACCAAGCGCATCATCAGCCATATTGAGAATAACCGCTTCTCGCTGCTGGAAAAATTAACTCAGGATGTGCTCGATATCGCATGCGAACATCACTGGGTCACATATGCTGAAGTCGAGATCGATAAACTTTATGCACTGCGCTACGCCGACTCCGTCTCCATGACCATGAGCTGGCGGCGCTAAGCTTCTTAGGGAGGCGCTATGAGGATTCTGCTTACTGGCGGTACCGGTCTGATTGGTCGGCATCTGATCCCCCGGCTTCTTGAGCTTGGGCATCACGTAACGGTATCAACGCGCAGCCCGGAAAAGGCGCAAACCCGACTGGATGCCCGCGTCACTTTGTGGCGCGGCTTTGAAGGTCAGCATCACCTCAACGATATTGATGCCGTCATCAACCTGGCGGGCGAACCCATCGCCGACAAACGCTGGACAGCTGAGCAAAAGCACCGCCTGTGCCACAGCCGCTGGGATATTACCCAAAAGCTGGTGAACCTGTTCAACGCCAGCGATACCCCACCAGCCGTGCTCATTAGCGGTTCTGCCGCAGGCTATTATGGCGATCTCGGGGAAGTGGTGGTGACCGAAGATGAACCACCGCACAATGAATTCACCCACAAACTCTGCGCCCGATGGGAACAACTGGCCTGTGAAGCGCAAAGCGAACGCACTCGTGTCTGCCTGCTGCGCACCGGCGTAGTACTGGCGCCTAAGGGCGGCATTCTGGCCAAAATGCTCCCGGTCTTCAGGCTCGGCCTCGGCGGCCCTATCGGTAACGGCAGGCAGTATCTGGCCTGGATCCATATCGACGATATGGTCAACGGTATTCTGTGGCTGCTGGATAACGATCTTAGCGGGCCATTCAATCTGGTTTCACCTTATCCGGTCCGCAATGAGCAGTTTGCCCATTCCCTCGGCCATGCGCTGAATCGTCCGGCGATTTTCCGCGTACCGGCAACGGCAATACGCCTGCTAATGGGAGAGTCGTCGGTACTGGTGCTCGGCGGCCAGCGGGCGCTACCAAAACGTCTGGAAGACGCGGGCTTTGGCTTCCGCTGGTACGATCTGGAAGAGGCGCTAAAAAATATCGTAGGCTAAACACGCCATAGGGTAATCCCGGGAGACTTGCCTTTCTCCCGGGCCTCCCCTGATTAACCACCACCTGTGGAAGCAGTCTCGCAGTAACTCTGTCTCCTGCTGCCGTTACGGTATCGCTGTGAAGCTGATTCCAGCATCCTCTTCTACTCTCTGTCATAAGGTCCTGATGTCGATTTTATCAACAACGCCATGTTGACATCTGTCAACATGGCGTTCAGTATCAGGAGATGCATTGATGAAGGAACATCCGGATAAACACATCAGAGCAGCCATTACCTATGCCCGATCGCGGGGGTGGATTTTCATCGCGGGCGGGAATAGCGCGCACTGCTTCGGACGACTCAGGTGCGGTACAACCGCTCATCGTGAACATATGATGAGCGTCTGGTCTACACCGAGCGTTCCCGAGTATCACGCAAGGCAAATTATCAGAATGGTCGACCGCTGCCGCTGAATGACTTCATTATTATAAGGATCGCAAATGATGGCCCTCTACAACTTCACGCTCACGCTGTCAGGCGTCAGCGCCCGGACGCCGGGTCTTGAGGATGCATTGCATCACGCCGGTTGTACTGATGCTCTGGTTTGTTTTTACGGGACGGCAGTGTATCTGGAATTCGATCGTGAAAGTGAATCGCTTGAACGGGCAATTCTGTCGGCGATTGAGAACATCGAATCTGCACCAGAACTCAATGCCCGGGTCGAGTCCGTTGACGCGACGCTGGTAGGATTAAGCGATATCGCTGAACTCGCCGGCCTTTCCCGACAGGCCATCGCCCTGTTGAAAGATGGGGCTCGAGGCTCAGGCAAATTCCCAGGTCCCGTGCAGCGCGTAAAAGGCAACTCGCCGCTGTGGCGCTGGAAAACCATCGTCAGCTGGCTGGTCACGGAAGGAAGAATTGCCGCAGACGCTCCTCTGGTCGAACATGCAGAGATCCTCGATAGCCTGAACCTGGCCCTGCAGCTGCGCGCTTCCCGGCGTAGCGAAACCGTACTGCACTATTTTCACGGGCTCGACAAGCCTGTGCCGACTTCACCAGCCGCCGGGTAATTCAGGGCAACAGAGCGGTATAAGATCGTGTTATCCGGTACTTTCTGGTGTTAAGGTTAGCGGACGAACTACCGAAATGGCCTGCTTATCATGACGCTAACCACTCCCCGGCTCCTGCTTTCCCCGTTTACGGAATCTGACTGGCCTTTTTTCCTCCGCCTGCGTTGCGACCGCGAGGTGATGCGCTTTATGGGCGAAGTGCTCGATGAACCCGCGCTACGTACCCTGTTTGATGCGCGCTGTGCTGACCCCGGTGTCTTTGTGTTGCGTGACGAAAAAGGTGCTGCCATCGGTGATATCGGCCTGCGCATCAGCAGTAAAAATCCGCACGAGGCAGATGTCGGGTACGCCCTCATCCCGTACGCACAGGGCCAGGGTTATGCCAGTGAAGCGCTGCGGGCGATATGTGATTACGGCTTTAATCAGCTTGGTGTTAACGCGATTAACGCATGGGTTCTGGGCGACAATATCGGGTCATCGCGCCTGCTGGAAAAACACGGTTTTGTGCGGATCCAGGTGCTGGAAAAAGCCTGGCACCTGAACGGCGTGGATTAGATGACTGGATTTATCGGCGGGAACGGTAAAACGGCTCCCGGCGTACTCTTTCGCCGGGAGAAACGGCGAGGCTTATTTCAAGGAGCCTTTCAGGAACTGTTGCAGGCGCTGGCTTTTCGGATTGCCAAACACCTCATCCGGATGACCTTCTTCTTCAATCTTGCCCTGGTGCAGGAAAATAACGTGTGAAGAAACATGGCGTGCAAAGCCCATTTCATGGGTCACCACCACCATGGTTTTCCCCTCTTCCGCCAGCTTCTGCATGATGCGCAGCACTTCCCCTACCAGCTCAGGATCCAGCGCCGAAGTCGGTTCATCAAACAGCAGAACATCTGGCTCCATCGCCAGCGCACGCGCAATAGAGACGCGCTGCTGCTGACCGCCGGAGAGATGCACCGGGTATTTAATCTGCTGACGCTCGTCAATGCCAACCTTCGCCAGATATTTCACCGCCCGTTCGCGGGCTTCCTGCTTGCTCAATCCGAGGACCTGGATCGGTGCTTCCATGACATTTTCCAGCACCGTCATGTGGCTCCACAGGTTGAAATGCTGGAACACCATCGTCAGACGAGTACGCAGTAATCGCAGCTGGTTTTTATCTGCAACCTTCAGCTGACCGTCTTTATCGCGGACCAGACCAATATTCTGCCCGTTAACCACAATCGTGCCTTCGCTGGGCTTTTCCAGGAAGTTAATGCAGCGCAAAAAGGTACTTTTACCGGAACCTGATGAACCAATAATGCTGATAACGTCCCCGGCTTGCGCCCGTAACGAGACGCCTTTCAGCACCTCATGCTCGCCGTAACGTTTATGGAGATCGATAACATTTAATTTATTGTCGGACATGGCGGTCTCAATGCGTCGAAGAAGGTTTTATATGCTGCAACCAGCGCTTTTCCGCCTTGCGGAACAAGCTAATCAGCACATACGAAATAATTAAATAGAGTACCGCGGCAATTCCGAAGGCGGTAAAAGGCTGATAGGTCGCCGAGTTAATATCCCTGGCAATTTTCAGCAGGTCCGGCACGGTGGCGGTAAAGGCCAACGCGGTGGAGTGCAGCATCAGAATCACTTCGTTACTGTACGCTGGCAGCGCGATACGCAGCGCAGACGGCAAAATAATGCAGCGATACAGTTTGACCGACGAGAATCCGTACGCCCGCGCCGCTTCAATTTCTCCCGGAGGAACGGAACGGATCGCCCCGGCAAAAATCTCTGTGGTGTAGGCGCAGGTATTCAGCGTTAACGCCAGTACCGTACAGTTGAGGCCGCTGCGGAAAAAGGCATTCAGCAGCTCAGTGCCTTTGACGATTTCCAGCGTATACATCCCGGAGTAGAACACCAGCAGCTGTACGTACAGCGGTGTACCGCGGAATACATAGGTAAACAGCCAGATCGGAAATTGAATGTATTTATTGCTAGAGACGCGCCCGATAGCGAGAAATACCGCCAGTATGCCGCCCATCACGACCGAGGAGATTAACAACCATAGCGTGATGGCAACCCCGGTAAAGCGATAACCGTCAGTCCACAGCAGGGATTTCCAGTACTCCTGAATAATCTCAATCACAGGTCAGCCCTCTTCACGCCCACGGAGTAACGGCGTTCAAGCAGCAGCAGTACACCATTGGAAATCGTTGTAAATACGAGATAAACCAGGCCACAAACAATCGCAAAGTAGAATGGCTGCCAGGTACTTTTCCCCGCCAGCTGCGTCGCTTTGACGACATCCTCCAGCCCCAGCAGCGATACCAGCGCCGTCGCTTTCAGGATAACCTGCCAGTTGTTACCGATTCCCGGTAACGCATAGCGCATCATCGCCGGGAAGAGGATCCGCCGGAAGGTCTGTCCATTACTGAAACCAAACGCCGTCGCCGCTTCAATATGTCCTTTCGGCACCGCCATAAAGGCGCCGCGGAAAGTTTCGGTAAAATAGGCGCCGTAGATAAAGCCCAGGGTGATAATCCCCGCAATCATCGGGTCGATATCAAACTGCGATACCCCCAGCGCATCGGTGAGCGTGTTCAGCGCAATCTGCAGCCCATAGAAAATCAGCAGCATCAGCACCAGATCGGGCACACCACGAATTAACGTGGTGTAACCTTCAAACACCAACGCCAACGGTCGATTGCTCGACAGCTTTGCTCCGGCACCCGCCAGACCGATGAGGACCGCCAGCACAACCGAACTAAGAGCCAGCTCCAGCGTGACAAGAGCGCCCTGTAAAATAACCTGCGAAAACCCGTACAGCATGCTGTCTGCCCTGTCTGTCATCGACCATCGCGCGCCAATATGCACGCGATGGGGTACGTATGATGCTTAGTCACCGTACACGTTAAAATCGAAATATTTTTTTGCCAGCTTGTCGTAGGTGCCGTCTTTGCGCATTTCCGCGAAGGCTTTATTCAACGCTTCACGCAGCTCATTGTCCTCTTTACGCAGGCCCATACCGGTGCCAACGCCAAACAGTTTTTCATCCTTAATGGACGGACCGCCAAACTGATAATCTTTGCCAATAGGCTGTTTGAGGAATCCTTCGCTGGCTGCAACTTCATCCTGGAACGCCGCATCAATACGCCCGGCGGTCAGGTCGGAATAGATATTGTCCTGGCCCTGATAGGAGACAATCTCAATGCCTTTTGGTGCCCAGTGTTCATTGCCATAGGTCTCCTGGGTCGTCCCCTGAAGCACGCCGATACGCTTGCCTTTCAGCTTCGCGAGATCCGGGGTGATATCACTGCCCTTTTTCACCACCAGACGGGAATCCGCAGCGTAAAGCTTGTCGGTGAAGGCAATTTCCTGCTGACGTTTTTCGGTAATGGACAACGAAGACATAATCGCATCGATTTTCTTCGCTTTTAAAGATGGGATCAGCGCATCCAGCGGGTTTTCAACGAAGGTACATTGCGTATTGATACGCTTACACAGCTCTTTTGCCAAATCGATGTCAAAACCAATCAACTGACCCTGTGCATTTTTCGATTCGAACGGGGCATAAGTTGGATCGGTACCGATACGTACTTTTTGCGGAATGGCTGCGAATACCGTGGAAACGCTGGAAAGGGCCAGCGCTAAAGAAAGAGACAACGCCAGTTTTTTCATAACTATCCTCAACAGACTGTCATTCTAACGGGTTTATTAGAAGTACTTACGCCAGTTATCGTGCCATTATTCGCCCCGGTAAGGCAAAGCATTCTGCGCCGGGAGGCCAATTATTTCGCACCATAAACGCTTAAGTATGCACTAACCGCCCGGCAAAACCGCCTTTTATGCACCAAAACAGAACATCAAAAGGCGATTTGCACCAATGTAGTGCAACTGCGGTTATAGATAATCCATCAGGCCCGGTTTCCCGGGCCAGCGGCGTACTTAGTCACCGTAGACGTTAAAGTTAAAGTACTTCTTCGCCATTTTGTCGTAGGTTCCGTCTTTACGCATTTCAGCCAGCGCGCTGTCGAAAGCGGCTTTCAGCTCACCATCGGTTTTACGCAGGCCAATGCCGGTACCGT
This sequence comes from Klebsiella sp. I138, assembly GCF_051131765.1. Classification (NCBI taxonomy): domain Bacteria; kingdom Pseudomonadati; phylum Pseudomonadota; class Gammaproteobacteria; order Enterobacterales; family Enterobacteriaceae; genus Klebsiella; species Klebsiella sp. I138. The sequence continues at coordinate 217,228 of NZ_CP180447.1, read as the reverse complement.
CGCCGAAGAATTTTTTGTCTTTAACAGAGGGGCCGGCAAAGGCGAAATCTTTACCGGCAGGTTGTTTGAGGAAGCCTTCGCTGGCAGCGACTTCATCCTGCAATGCTGCGTCCAGTCGGCCTGCGGCCAGGTCGGAATAGATCAGATCCTGGTTCTGGTAAGCGACCACATCAACGCCCTGGCTACGCCAGCGCTCATTGCCGTACGCTTCCTGCGTGGAGCCCTGCAAGACACCGACGTGCTTGCCTTTCAGAGATTCCAGCGTTGGCTGAATTGATGAGCCTTTTGGCGCAATCAGGCGGGAGTCTGCGGCATACAGCTTGTCAGAGAAGGCAATCTCCTGCTGACGTTTTTCGGTAATCGATAATGAAGAGATAATGGCGTCAATTTTCTTCGCCTTCAGCGACGGAATCAATGAGTCAAAGTCACTTCCCACCCAGGTGCATTTCACCTTGATACGCGTACACAGCTCGTTGCCTAAATCGATATCAAAACCAACGAAATCGCCTTTTGCATCCTTCGAGGAGAAAGGCGCGTAGGTGGCATCGGTCCCGATACGAATGCTTTGCGGAAGTGCGGCAAAAACGCTGGAGGCACTGCTGATTCCCATCATTAAAGAGAGGGCCAGGATCGTCTTCTTCATACAATACCCTTAAGTGTCGTGATGTTGTTATATGGTGCGTTGTTTCGTTATGTGTGTGCTGCCGACTCATCCTGCAGGTTTTATGCCATCTTCCCAGTGCGTGCTGGAAACAGCGTTAAATTTGTTAATATAAAGTTGCAGGATTGTCTTAAAAGGGAAGATAACAGCATTGGCGGATAAACCGCAGTGCCTGAACGCAAAAAAACAAATTAAATGTTGAGGATTTGATCGAGGCGACAAAATTGCACTGCAGGGGCGCAAAGGTTAATAAGACGCACTACTTTAGTGCATCAGCAGGCCCCTGCCAGCGGGTAAACAGATCCTGAGGGAGAGTGATATCGAACTGATCGATGACCCGATTGACCGTCTGATTAATCACATCATCCAGGGTTTGCGGCCGGTGATAGAAGGCCGGAACCGGCGGCATAATGACAGCCCCCATCTCCGCAGCCTGAACCAGCAGGCGCAGATGCCCGAGGTGGAACGGCGTCTCCCGGACGCACAGCACCAGCGGACGGCGTTCTTTAAGGACCACATCTGCCGCACGGGTTAGCAGCCCATCGGTATAGCTGTGGACAATCCCTGAGAGCGTTTTCATGGAGCAAGGCAGTATCGCCATTCCGGCCGTCTTAAACGACCCTGATGAGATACTGGCCGCGATATCGCGCGCATCATGGACCACATCCGCCAGCGCCTGCACTTCTCGCAGGGAATAATCCGTCTCCAGCGCCAGTGTCTGCCGCGCCGCCTGACTCATGACCAGGTGGGTTTCGACATCCGGCACATCGCGTAAAATCTGAAGCAGTCGCACACCGTAAATGGCGCCGCTGGCGCCGGAGATACCAATGATAAGTCGTTTCACGATGATTGCCTCTTCCACATAATGGGGCAGACTTTGCCGGATTATAGCGCCGGACGCAAGCGAGCGCCGCGGCTGACGGAGCTTTCTCGCACGACCAGACGCACCGGCATCAGCAGGTTTCTTTCACCTTCATCATTCAGTAGCAAACGAAATGCATCACGACCCAGCTCGCGCTTATCGATTGCCACGGTGGTCAGCGGTGGATAGGCCCAGGCGGCGGCATCGATATCATCAAAACCGACGATGGCCATATCATCCGGTACGTTCAGTCCTTTGCGCACGCAGACCCGCATCGCCACCAGGGCCGCCATATCGTTATAGGCAAAGATAGCGTCCGGGGGCTCAGGTAGCGCCAGTAACGTTTCCATCCCCTCAACCAGTGCCAGTTCAATATCCTTTACCGGGGGAACTTCCACCGTATACACCTCAGGAAGCACGATGCCGGCATCAAAGAGCGCCTGCTGGTAGCCTTCAACGCGCTGGCGAATACTGTAGTGGCGGCGGGAGTGTCCAAGAAACGCGATACGCTTTCTGCCCTGCTCCAGCAGATGACGGGTAGCCACAAAACCGCCGTGATAGTTATCCGGATTCACACAGGGGAAATCCGCGGCCCACAGGTCGACCAGCGCCACGGGCAAAGCAATTTTACGCAGCTCAGCCAGTATTTCCGCTTCCAGATAGCCAGCGCAAATCAGCGCATCGGGCTGATGTAAGGCAATCATTTCGGCAATCGAGTCATCCGGCGCGATAGGTTGAAAGCTCATCGCAATCTCATTTTCCCGGCAGGCATCGGCCACCCCCAGCATCACATTTGAATAAAACGGTAATGCGCTGGCGATGTTATGATGGCGATGCAGCAGGAACAACAGCCGTTTGATACGCCCGCTGCGCAGCCGGGTAAAATCGTAACCCTCAGCTTCCGCTACGGACAAGATCCGCTGGCGCGTCTCTTCACTAAGGCCCGGTTGTCCCTTCAGGGCGCGGGAAACGGCAGCAATAGAGACGCCGCTGGCTGTTGCAATGTCTTTAATTCGGGTCTTTTTTACCATTCCGCTCGTTTACCTGTCTGGCGCGAATACTCACGCTCGTCCATTATTTAAAGCCTGTTTACCCGCCCACGCCGCACCACGTACACCGCTGCTGGAACCATATTTAGCCGCCAGCACGGGCGTTTTACAACGACCGCCAAACACATACTTTGCCATCTCCTCCGATAAACCGCTATACAGCTCGGCCACGCAGGACAGCCCACCACCCACGACAATAACGTCCGGGTCGAGCAGATTAACCACCCCGGCAAACGCGCGTGCCAGCTGGTCGCGGTAGCGCTGCCACACCGCCAGGGCGACTTCTCGCCCTTCGCGCATTTGCTTAACAAGATCTTCCGCCGTCACATTCTGAGCGCTGCGTTGACGAAACTGCCTGGCCAGCCCGCTTCCGGAAATGAACGACTCCAGACAATGACGCTGCCCGCAATAACACACCGGGGATTCACCATCGAATTCAGGCGTATAGTGAGGTAATGGGTTATGTCCCCACTCGCCGCTGCAGGCATTTGGCCCTGTCAGAAGCCGCCGATGTGTGACAATCCCACCGCCGCATCCCGTCCCGAGAATGGCGCCAAATACCACATGATGATCGGCTCCGCTGCCGTCTGTCGCTTCCGACAGGGCAAAGCAGTTGGCGTCATTCACCACCGCAAGCGGCTGGGAAAAATATTCACTAAGAATATCATGCAATGGTTGACCATTAACAACCTGTATGTTTGAGTTTTTTACTAAACAAGAATTCAGTTCAATCGCTCCCGGCAGGCAGAACCCCATACCGATGGTCTTACCCGCCTCATCCTGGGCGTATTTAACCTGTTCAATCACACACTGCAAGAACTGTCCAAAGCTGTTTTTCTGCGTAGCAACCCGCCTACGCCACAGCACATCCCCCTCTTCACTCATAAGAACGGTTTCGAGTTTGGTTCCGCCAATATCCATCCCTAAATACATTTTCGCCGACCTTTTCTGCTGTAAATGTGGTTGTACTTTAACGAACAACCGATGGTTCAGTGTGCTCCCCGGCTTATTTATGTGATCAAAGTAGACATAAAAAATTTATTTCTAGTAAAAATAAAGATCACAATCACAACAGTAAACGCCGGATATATCTCCAGACAGGGCATCAGATCTATGCTCATCCTCGCATTGCATTTACTAAAAATCGTCAGAGATACGCCGTAATGACGTTTTGGATCATCACAGCCTGCTTACGCAAATAAGGATTGATTATGGCTACAGCCGATAATCTCGATACCGATGTGCAGATCGTTGATGCGGGAGAACGTCTCTCCACCCGCGAAAAAATAGGTTATGGATTAGGGGATGCCGGCGGTCACTGCATCTCAGATTTAATCAGCGGTTTTTTGCTGTTTTTCTACACCGATGTGTTTGGCCTCAGCCCGGCCATTGTTGGCGCGATGTTTTTTACTCTGCGAATTGTTGATGCGGTTTCCGATCCGGTGATGGGGGTTATCGCGGACCGGACACGCAGCCGCTGGGGCCGTTTTCGCCCGTGGCAGCTGTGGACTGCCGCTCCGCTCGCCGTCATCGGGGTCCTGACGTTCACCGTGCCGGACATGAGTGCCAATATGAAGATAGCCTGGGCCTTCGGCACCTACTTCCTGCTCTCTGTGGGCTATACCGCCAACAACGTCCCCTACTGTGCGCTGATTAACGCGATGACCAACCGTCACGATCAGGTGATGTCCTGCCAGTCCTGGCGCTTTGTGCTCAGCGGCATTGCCGGTTTCCTGGTCTCCGTCGGTCTGCCGTGGATGGTGGAATTTTTTGGCCAGGGCAATCTTGCCAGGGGTTATCAGTACGGCGTGACCGTGCTCTGCGCCATCGGTGCAGTGATGTTTTTATTGTGCTTTTTCTGGGTCAAAGAGCGCGTTCCCCTGTCGCTGGCGGGAACATTTACGCTGCGTCAGCATCTGCAGGGTCTGCGCAAAAACGATCAGCTGTTGATGATGCTGGTGATGTCCTTCCTGCTGGTGAATATTCTCTGTATTCGTGGCGGCGGCTATATGTATTTCATCTCTTACGCTTTAGAGGGCAGCGCCGGTTTTATGTCGCTGTTTTTTGCCGTCGTGACGCTGGCGGCGATTGCCGGGGCGGTGATCGTGAACCCGCTTTCCCGCCGTTTTGATATGGTCAAACTGTACTTTTACACCAACCTGGTACTGGTGGTCTTCGGCCTGGCAATGTGGTTTCTGCCGACTGGCCCGCAGCATCAGACCTTGTGGCTGGCCTGCATCCTGCTCAACAACATAGTCCTCGGTTTCACCCTGCCGCTGCACTTCTCGATCATGGCATTCGCCGACGACTACGGCGAGTGGAAGAACGGCGTGCGCTCTTCCGGGATGAACTTTGCCTTCAACCTGTTTTTTATCAAGCTCTCCTGGGCCTCATCCGGCGGCATTATCAGCCTGATCCTGATCATGGTGGCCTACCAGCCGGGTCTGGGAAACCAAACCGCCGCCTCCGTTCAGGGCATTACCCTGCTGCAAAGCGTGGTTCCGGCGATTTTCCATCTGGTGCTGGCGCTGTGTCTGCTGAAGTGCCGCCTGAATGGCCCAATGATGAAACGTATTTCTACCGATCTTCACTTACGACATTCGCAAATTTCCTGAGGTATACATAATGCAGTCTGATGTCATCGAAGCTGAACTGAACCGAATTACCGTAACCGACCCTTTTCTGGGAGAGTACCAACGTCTGATTCGCGATGTGGTCATTCCCTACCAGTGGGAAGCGCTGAACGATAATATTCCTGACGCCGAGCCAAGCCATGCGCTGGCGAACTACCGCATCGCAGCCGGACTGGAAAAGGGTGAATTTTACGGGATGGTCTTTCAGGACAGCGACGTTACCAAGTGGCTGGAAGCGGTTGCCTGGTCTTTAAGCCAAAAGCCTGACGCCACGCTGGAAAAAACCGCCGATGAAGTGATTGAACTGCTGGCAAAGGCGCAGGGTGAAGATGGCTACCTGAATACCTGGTATTCCGTGAAAGAGCCGGGTCTGCGCTGGACCAATCTTGCGGAGTGTCATGAGCTGTATTGCGCCGGGCATCTGTTTGAAGCCGCAGTGGCCTTTTACAAGGCCACCGGCAAGCGCCGCCTGCTTGAGATATCCTGCCGCTTTGCCGACCATATCAACGACGTTTTTGGTCCTGACGAGGGCCAGCTGCGCGGCTATCCCGGGCACCCGGAAATTGAACTGGCGCTGATGCGCCTGTATGAAGTCACCCGGGAGCCACGTTATCAGGAACTGGCCCGCTTTTTTCTGGAAGAACGCGGACGGCAGCCGTACTACTACGATATTGAGTTTGAAAAACGCGGTGGCACCTGGCACTGGGACAACTGGGGCCCGGCGTGGATGGTGAAGGATAAAGCCTATACCCACGCGCACCAGCCGTTGAATGAACAAAGCCAGGCGGTGGGCCACGCCGTGCGTTCGGTCTATCTGATGACCGGGCTGGCTCATATCGCCCGGATGACCCGTGACGAAGAGAAACGCCAGACCTGCCTGCGCATCTGGAACAATATGGTCCAGCGGAGAATGTACATTACCGGTGGCATCGGTTCTCAGGGAATTGGCGAGGCCTTCACCAGCGATTACGATTTGCCGAACGACACTGCTTACGGTGAAAGCTGCGCCTCAATTGGCCTGATGATGTTCGCCCGCAGGATGCTGGAAATGGAAGGCGATGCGCACTACGCCGACGTGATGGAGCGCGCTTTCTACAATACGGTTCTGGGCGGGATGGCGCTGGATGGCAAACACTTCTTTTACGTCAATCCGCTGGAAACCTACCCGAAAAGCATCCCGCATAACCATATTTACGATCATATTAAACCGGTCAGGCAGCGCTGGTTCGGCTGCGCCTGCTGCCCACCAAACATCGCCCGTACGCTGGTGGCCATCGGTCACTATCTGTTTACGCCGCGCCCGGATGCGTTGTTTATCAATTTCTACGCCGGCAGTGAAGCCCAGTTCACCATCAATGACCAGACATTAGCGCTGAAGATAGACGGTAACTACCCGTGGGACGAAGAGGTCAATATTACCTTCACCCATTCTCAGGCAGTCACGCATACCGTGGCGCTGCGTCTGCCTGAATGGTGTGAAGCGCCGCAGGTGTTCATCAACAGCGAGGCGGCACAGGGCGAACCGCTGAAGGGCTATCTGCATATCACTCGCCAGTGGCAACAGGGAGACGTCATTACGTTACATCTACCGATGACCATCCGCCGGGTCTACGCCAACCCGCTGGTGCGTCACAACGCAGGTAAAGTTGCTATTCAGCGTGGGCCGCTGGTGTACTGCCTTGAAGAGGCGGATAACGGTACCGAACTGCACAATCTGTCGCTACCTAAAGAGAGCGAACTGCGCGAAATTCAGGGCGTTGGCGTATTAAAGGGCAAAATAGTGCTACAGGCAGAGGGACTTCGCGTGCTGACCGCCCGGCAGGATAAACCGCTGTACAGCTTTGACCATCGCCCGACGGCGGTAGAGAAACAGACCTTAACCTTTATTCCGTGGTTTAGCTGGGCCAACCGTGGCGAAGGCGAAATGCGTATTTGGGTCGATGAAGCCTGATCCGAAAAACACAAAAGCCCGCGGTCATCAGACGGCGGGCTTTTCACAACAGTCGGGCAAATTAGCCTTCGTTGTGCATCTCTAAGTTTTCCACTTCGTTCTGGCGCTGCACCGCTTTCGCATCGTCATTGCGTAAGGAATCGAGATAATCAAGGTACTGCTGGTCCACATCCTTGGTGACGTATACGCCGTTAAATACGGAACATTCAAACTGCTGAATATCCGGGTTTTCCGCACGGACCGCATCAATCAGATCGTCCAGATCCTGGAAGATTAGCCCATCAGCGCCGATGATCTGTCGAATTTCGTCCACTTCACGACCGTGAGCGATAAGCTCGGTTGCCGTCGGCATATCGATGCCGTAAACGTTCGGGAAACGAATTTCGGGGGCCGCAGAAGCCAGATAGACCTTCTTCGCACCGGCTTCACGTGCCATCTCGATAATCTGTTCTGAGGTGGTGCCACGCACGATGGAGTCATCCACCAGCAGCACGTTTTTATCCCGGAACTCCGCGCGGTTTGCATTGAGCTTGCGGCGCACCGATTTGCGGCGCAGCTGCTGACCCGGCATGATGAACGTACGGCCAACGTAACGGTTTTTCACGAAGCCCTGGCGATAAGGCTTATCGAGGATACGGGCAATTTCCAGCGCGATATCGCAGGAGGTTTCCGGAATGGGAATGACCACGTCAATATCCAGGTCTTCCCACTCGCGGGCGATCTTCTCACCCAGTTTGGTGCCCATATTGACGCGTGCGCTGTAGACAGAAATTTTGTCGATAAAGGAGTCCGGGCGAGCAAAATAGACGTACTCGAAGAGGCACGGGTTGCTGACCGGATTCTCCGCGCACTGGCGGGTAAACAGCTGGCCTTTCTCGGTAATATAAACCGCTTCACCCGGTGCCACATCGCGCAGGAATTCGAAGCCCAGAGTATCCAGCGCCACGCTTTCGGAGGCCACCATATACTCGGTACGGCCGTCGCCGACATCACGTTTGCCCAAAACCAGCGGACGGATACCGTTCGGATCGCGGAACGCGACCATACCATGACCGATAATCATCGCCACGCAGGCGTAGGCGCCGCGGATCTGACGGTTCGTGGCGGCAATCGCGGCAAAAATATTATCCGCTTCCAGCGGGTAATGACGGAAATTATCCAGCTCACTGGCGAAGATGTTAAGCAGGATTTCAGAATCGGAGGTGGTGTTGATGTGGCGGCGTTTTTCTTCAAACAGCTTCTTACGCAGCTCGTGCGCGTTGGTCAGGTTGCCGTTATGCGCCAACGTAATGCCATACGGCGAGTTGACGTAAAAAGGCTGTGCCTCAGAAGCGCTTGAGCTGCCCGCCGTAGGATAGCGAACATGGCCAATCCCCATATTGCCCTGCATACGCTGCATGTGGCGAGCCTCAAAAATATCGCTCACCATGCCGTTTGCTTTACGCAAACGGAAACAGTTATTTGCATCAATCGTGATGATGCCTGCGGCATCCTGGCCACGATGCTGAAGCACCGTTAACGCGTCATAAATCGACTGGTTTACCGGCATAACACCGGCGATACCGACAATACCGCACATACGTCTTTTCCTCGTTCAGCCACATCCCAACGCTTATGCTTTGGGCAAGAAACTTGACGAGCTTTGCAGATAGTCAAAAAACCACCTGATAACGAAACTGAACTGCGGGATAAGCTCTGACTTTTGCCAGTCTTCACTTTTCGCCATACCGGTAAAACTATCGAGAAAAAACAGAATCGCAGAGACAATCAGCACGCCACGCAGGGCGCCAAAACAGATCCCTAACACCCTGTCGGTACCCGACAGGCCGGTTTTCTCTACCAGTGCGCCAATCACATAGTTGACGATGGCGCCAACGATAAGCGTTGCGATAAACAGTATCGCGATAGCAATCCCATTGCGGACCATTTCGTCTTCAAAGCCCGTGAACCAGACAGCCAGGTAAGTGTAGTAATGGCTGGCGACAAAGAAAGCACATCCCCAGGTTACCAGCGATAACGCTTCACGAACAAAGCCGCGGATCAGGCTTACCAGACAGGAAAAACCAATCACCGCTATAATGACGTAATCAATCCAGACCATAAAAATCCCACGATTTACGCCCTGTCGTCCGGTTCGGGGCGCATTCTAACAGAAAAAGAAAACGTTTGCGTAGGGATTTCCGTGCCCTACAGAAATAAAAATGGCGCTGAAAAAACATTCAACGCCATGCTGTCTTTCGCCTCCTGAAAGCGCGTCAGACAGGAGCTTTGCCCCTCACCAGCGCGGCGAGGGGCAAGATTAGTTGGGGCTATATCCCATGACCACACCGCTCAGGCCGGAGAGCTGTTTCAGGTCGCCAAGCTGCCCTTTCAGTTTATCTTTCGAGGCGTCAGGGCCGACCAGTATACGGGTGATTTTACCCTGAACTGGCGTCGAAGGCGACGTGTAGACCTTGAACCCGGAGGAACGCAGCTTACCGACGATTTCATTGACCTTATCCGCGTTCTTCAACGCGCCGAGCTGCACCACGTAGGCTTTGCCGGTCGGTGCAGGAATCTCAGCCGGTTTCGCCGGCGGCGTCTGCACGACGGCCTGTTGCGTCTGCGGCTTATCAACTGGCTTCGGCTGCTGGGGCTTAGGTTGAGGTTGAGGTTGAGGCTGCGGTTTGGGCTGCGGCTTCGGCGCGACGACCGGGTCCTGGGTATCATCGAAGCTATTGCTGTTAACCGGGATACGTGACGGATCCAACGACGGCGCAGCCGCGTCTCCCGCCCTGACCTCTTCAGCCGCCCCTTCAGGCGGTTGAGCCGGAAGAGCCTGAGTCGCCGCAGGAAGCATATCCGGCTCATCGCGATCGCCCGGTTTTGGCACCAGCGGAATGGCCGCAAACTCGTCCTGATAATGCTTTTTCTGACCGTCGAGCAGCCCTGGAAGAATAATAACCCCCAGCGCCACCAGCACAATGGTCCCGACTAAACGGTTCTGAAACTTACTCGCCACCGATTCTCCCCGCGTCTATTTCTTCCATTACATGTGCTACCGTGTGGAATGAACCACACACCAGCACCGTATCTTCCGGCCTGGCGTCGGCCATGGCCGCATGCCAGGCCTGAGCGACGTCAGCGTAAGCTTTTCCTGCGCGTAAATGTTCCTGCAGCTGTTGCGCCGTCGCACCGCGCGGCCCTTCCAGCGGCGCGCAGTACCAGCTATCTACTTCCGCCGTCAGATTTGCCAGCGTTCCGGCAATATCTTTATCATGCAGCATACCAATAACCGCCAGCACGCGCCCCGTTTTCGGCAGGCTTTTGAGACGTCCGGCGAGCCAGGCTGCCGCATGAGGATTATGCGCCACATCGAGAATAACGCGCGGCGTCTCGCTGATTATCTGAAAACGACCCGGCAGCATGGCCTGTTTAATGCCGTCGCGAATCGCCCGATCGCTCACCTTAAGCCGGCTGGCTCGCAGCGCAGCCAGCGCCGTGGCGGAATTCGGCAGCGGAATCAGAGGCAACGGTAAATCCACGAATGTCCCCTCCCCGTCGCTGAACGACCATGTCTGCGCATCGGCGGCATAGCGCCAGTCAACGTCGCGTCGCAGCAGTATCGCGCCTTTCTCGGCGGCGACCTCAGCAATGGTATGCGGCATATCAGGCTCACCGACGACCGCCGGTTTACCTGCACGGAAAATACCGGCCTTTTCACGGCCAATACTTTCTCGATCCGGCCCCAGCCAGTCAGTATGATCCAGCGCAATGCTGGTCACCACCGCCACGTCAGCATCGACGATGTTCGTGGCATCAAGACGACCGCCCAGGCCGACTTCAAGGATAACCACATCGAGCTGAGCCTGTTTAAACAGCCACAGCGCAGAGAGCGTACCAAACTCGAAATAGCTCAGGGAAATCTCGCCGCGGGCCGCTTCAATTTCGGCAAAAGAGGCGGTATGCGCCGCTTCCGACAGTTCTGCCCCCTGCACGCGCACGCGTTCGGTATAGCGCACCAGATGCGGCGAGCTATACACCCCAACCTTGTAACCCGCCGCCATCAGCACGGACTCCAGCGTACGGCAGGTGGTGCCTTTTCCGTTGGTTCCCGCCACCGTGAAGACGAACGGCGCAGGTTTTAATACCGCCATCCGCCCGGCGACTTCGCTCACGCGCGTCAGCCCCAGATCAATGGTTTTACTGTGCAGATGTTCCAGATAGGAAAGCCACGTAGCCAGGGGCGACGTGGCCTGAGGAATAGGTTCTTTTTCCATGATGTCCGCGAGAGTTAACGGTAAATACGCTTCATCCTTCAAACTGCCTCTTGCCGGCTGCGCTCGTCATCCGCGCTGTCTATGGCCCAGGCCCCTAAGGGGCTGTAACCCTACCGCCGCGCCGCAGTTTGAACGATGGCGCATATAATTAAAAAAGGGCAGCGCCGTCAGGCCTGCCCTCTGAATTATCAGGCCTCTGGTTCCTGATCCGGTGCCGGTGGCACCACCTCACCTTCGTGAGAGACGTCCTGGCTGGGTGCCGGAAGATTCATCAGCTTCGCCAGAATGCTGGCCAGCTTCAGACGCATTTCCGGGCGGCGAACGATCATATCGATCGCCCCTTTTTCAATCAGGAACTCACTGCGCTGGAATCCCGGCGGCAGTTTCTCACGTACGGTCTGTTCGATAACACGAGGCCCCGCAAAACCAATCAGCGCTTTCGGCTCAGCAATGTTAAGGTCGCCCAGCATCGCAAAGCTTGCCGATACGCCACCCATGGTCGGGTCGGTCAATACGGAGATATACGGTAAACCGCGTTCCTGCATTTTCGCCAGCGCTGCGGACGTTTTCGCCATTTGCATCAGCGACATCAGCGCTTCCTGCATACGCGCGCCGCCGGAAGCGGAGAAGCAAATCAGCGGGCAATTATCTTCCAGCGCCTGTTCAACCGCGCGCACGAAGCGAGCGCCTACAACTGAACCCATCGAGCCGCCCATAAAGGCGAATTCGAAGGCTGCTGCGACAACCGGCATCTCGTGCAGGGTGCCCTTCATGACCACCAGCGCATCTTTTTCACCGGTCTCTTTTTGAGCGGACGCCAGACGGTCTTTGTATTTTTTCGAATCGCGGAACTTCAGCACATCTTTCGGCTCGAGCTCGCTTCCCAGCTCCACCAGGGAACCTTCGTCCAACAGGCTATGCAGGCGATTACGCGCCGACATACGCATATGGTGATCGCACTTAGGGCAAACCTCCAGGTTGCGCTCCAGCTCTGCGCGGTACAAAACCTGCCCGCAGCTGTCGCACTTGGTCCATACACCCTCGGGAATGCTCGCCTTGCGGGTGGGAGTAATATTGCTTTTAATTCGTTCAATCCAGCTCATTGATAACCTTTCTGCCTGAACCTGGTCGATGCCAGTTTTGTCGTAAGGGGCGCATAATGCCATTTTTGACCCTTACAGACCATGAATGTTGCACATTAAATCATAACATCCCGTAACATGGGATAAAAAAGTGGTCGTACCGCTCACACTTCCCTCTTCGGGCAGCAACCTTCTGCCCGAAGAAGATCAAGGCAGGAGAGTTATTTTGTCTGCTTCGCCGCAGCGCGTTTGTGGCGAATAATTTCGATAACCCCTGGCAGTACCGACAGGACGATAATGGCGACAATCAGCAGCTTCAGGTTCTCCTGCACGATCGGTAAATCGCCAAACAGGTAGCCTGCGTAGGTAAACAGCAGAACCCACAGCAGCGCACCGGCAACGTTATACGCTGCAAAATGACGATAGGACATATGACCCATTCCCGCCACAAACGGGGCGAAGGTTCTGACGATCGGCACAAAACGCGCGAGAATAATCGTTTTGCCACCGTGACGCTCGTAGAACGAATGGGTTTTATCCAGATAGCTACGGCGGAAAATCTTCGAATTGGGGTTACTGAAGAGCTTTTCGCCAAACAGCCGCCCGATAGTGTAGTTCAGCGCATCGCCGACAATCGCCGCAATGACCATTAATACCACCATCAGATGTACGTTCAGGTCGTTTGTCGGCAGTGCAGACAGCGCGCCTGCCACGAACAGCAGCGAATCTCCCGGCAGGAATGGCGTCACCACCAGACCCGTTTCGCAAAACAGAATCAAAAACAGAATGGCGTATACCCAGACACCATAATTGGCAACCAGCTCAGCCAGATGAACATCAATATGCAGGATGAAATCAATTAAAAAGCGAATCAGGTCCATATCGTATGAGTCCTTAATGACACGACACAAAATCGGCCAGGGTGCAGTGCGACGACAAACCGGTCGTTGCCGATCGCAGAAAGACTTCTCCGACCGGAACGCTCAGATGCGGCCAACAAAGAGGCAGCCTGAAGGATAAAGGTTAATGTTAGTCCGCCAGAAACAGCGGGCCCATCGGCATCACCGGCAGATCGTAGCGGGCCGGATAATCCACCGATACCAGATACAACCCTTCGGCTTTTGCCGTTGCGGCAGCCAGCTTCCTGTCTTTCGCCGCCAGAAGTTCTGCAATCCAGCTCTCTGGCTGGTTCCCGGCACCCACTTCCATCAGGCTACCGACAATGTTCCTTACCATATGATGTACAAAGGCATTAGCTTTGATATCCACCACCACATACGCGCCATATCGCGTGACGCTAATATGGATAATATTGCGCCACGGCGTTCGCGACTGGCACTGCACCGCACGGAATGAGGTGAAATCATTTTCACCCAGCAGACACTGGGCGGCGCGCTGCATCCGCTCAGCATCCAGAGGCTGGTGATAATGCGTGACCCCCTGGCTTAACACCGCCGGGCGCAGGCGGTGATTATAGATGACGTAACGGTAACGACGCGCCGTGGCACTGAAGCGGGCGTGAAAATCGTCCGGGACATGTTTCACCCAACGTACGGCGATGTCACCAGGCAAATTCGCATTTACCCCCAGCGTCCAGGCCGCGTCTTTGCGCAGCGCGTGAGTCTCAAAATGCACAACCTGGCCGGTACCATGAACACCGGCGTCGGTGCGTCCGGCGCAGAAAACGCCGATCGGTTCATTGGCAACCTGCGAGAGCGCCTTTTCCAGCTTCTCCTGCACGCTGCGTACTTCGTTTTGCCGCTGCCAGCCGTAATATTTGCTGCCGTCGTACTCGATGCCCAGCGCGATTTTATAGACCGGCTGCTGCTCCATCTCAGACATCAGTACAAATACTCCTGCACCAGTTTTTCCGCGATTTTCACGGCCATCAGCGCGCCGCCGAAACGCACGTTATCGGCAACGGACCAGAACTGAATCTGTTCAGGCATTCCGTAATCATTGCGTACACAGCCGACCGACAGCTGCGCGGTGCCAGACGCATCACCGACCTGAGTCGGGAACTCGCGCTCGGCGGACAGTTCAATATCTTCCCCGCGGGCAAAAGCGTCGCGTGCCTCTTCTGCCGCCAGCGGGCGCATGGCTTCGAAGTTCACCATCTGCGCATGGCCGTAGAATACCGGCGACTGCACAACGCTGGCCGAAATCATCAGCCCTTCATCCTGGAGGATTTTGCGGACTTCATCGACGATACGGCGCTCTTCGTGCACGCTACCTTCACGATCCGGCAGCAGGGGCAGCATGTTAAATGCCAGCTGGCGACCAAAGAAATCGTCATCGTCGATTGGCATGCCGTTGAGCAGCTTCGCGCTCTGCCCCGCCAGCGCATCAACGGCCTTTTTACCGTGCGCGGAAGCGGAGATAAGACTGGTCACGCTGATACGCGACAGACCGCCTTCATCGATCAGCGGCTTCAACGCTGCCAGCAGTTGGCTGGTCAGGCTGTTGGCAACGGCGATCACGTTGCGATTGCGGTAGTCAGCCAGCACAAACGGGTTCACTTCCGGCACAACCAGCGGAACGTCCGGCTCCAGCGCAAACAGACCGCTGAGATCGATAACCAGACAGCCCGCGTTGGTGGCTTCATCAATATAGGCCGCGCTGGCTTCGACGCCGGCGGCAAAAAAGGCCAACTGGGCCTGCGTCCAGTCAAATACGGCAGCATCCTGCACGATCACCGACTTACCGCTAAAGCGCAGGTGCTCTCCCGCGCTCTCATTGCGCGCCAGCGCATAGATATCGCCCACCGGGAACTGACGTTCAGCAAGGGTTTCGAGCAGGGCTTCGCCGACGGCGCCCGTTGCGCCCAGTACGGCAATGTTCCAGCCTTCAGACATGGTGGTTTACTCCAGAGAAAAGCGACCCTGCCGGAGTATCCAACAGGGTCATTAAGAAGACATTAACGAATGGGATGATGTACGGCATTAAAACCGAGCTGACGCAACAGCGTCGCCGCCTGCACATCGCTGCACTGTACGTACAGGGATGACCATTCACGGCGTTCCTGATAATTTTTGCGTAGCTTGTCAAATTCACCGGCTACACCGGCCACTTTTCGCAGCGGCGCATCATCGCGGCGCACATCATACACCAAATGCACCAATCGTTTCAGCGTTGGCTGATCGAGCGCGCCGTGCAGGGTAATACGGCCAAATTCCGGGGCAGGCAGCAGGGTATCCAGCGCCACCTGTTGCGGATGACCAATATAGGCGCTGTAGGCTTCAAAAACCTGCGTCGTCCCGCGCGCTTTGCCTTCGAGAGTGTAGCCCGCAATATGCGCGGTTCCAATATCAACGCGGTCCAGCAGCGCAAGGTTCAGATCCGGCTCCGGTTCCCAGACATCAAGCACAACGCTTAACGACTGCCCGCCCTGCAGGCAGGCTAACAGCGCCCGGTTATCCACTACCGGCCCACGGCAGGCGTTAATCAACACGCTTCCCGGTTTCAGACGGCGAATGAGCGCTTCATCCGCCAGGTGCAAGGTTTTATAAGCGCCTTCTTTATACAAAGGGGTGTGGAACGTCAGAACGTCCGCTTCTTCTACCAGCTCGTCCAGCGTGCGGAAGTCACCTTCGTCACCGCGATCGGCGCGCGGCGGATCGCACAGCAGCGTTTTGATCCCCAGCGCTTCCAGACGCTTTTGCAGACGCCCGCCAACGTTGCCGACACCCACGATCCCGACGGTACGATCGGTCAGTGCGAAACCGTCGCGCTCGGCCAGCATCAGCAGCGCCGAGAAAACATATTCAACGACCGCAATCGCGTTGCAGCCTGGCGCGGCCGAAAACCCAATTCCGGCCTGCTCTAACCATGCCTGATCGACATGATCGGTCCCGGCTGTCGCGGTGCCAACGAATTTAATCCCCTTGCCGGAGAGCAGCGCTTCATTGACTTTCGTAACGGATCGAACCATCAACGCATCGGCGCCGGTCAGCGCATCAACGGGCACGGGACGGCCGGGGACCGCCTCGACTTCGCCCAGACGACTAAAAAGCTCACGGGCATAGGGCATATTTTCATCAACGAGGATTTTCACGGTTCAGTACCTGTCTGAGAACGAGAGTAAACCGGGGAAGTGTGCCATAATCTCGCCGCCAGGAACATCATCACCGGGCCTCAGTACAGCAATACGGAAAGGATTAATATGACACAACCCGTTTCAGGTATGTCCGATCGTCCCCCGGGGACCGGCGCTTCCGCCATCGGTGAGCCTGCGCTTACCATGCAACAACGCACCGTTCTCGAGCGACTGATTACGCGCCTTGTGGCGTTAACCTCGCAGCAGAGCGCGGAAGTGTGGGCGGGAATCAAGCACGACCTGGGACTTAAAGGCGATGCGCCGCTGCTGGCGTGCCATTTCAGCGCCGCCGAAAACAACCTGAATCAGCGCTTAACCGTGGCGCAGCAAAACCACCATCACCGCCAGACTCTGGCACAGCTAAGCGAGCTGCTGGGTCAGGGAAATAACCGTCAGGCGGTGAGCGATTATATTCGCCAGCATTATGGACAAACAACGCTGCACGCGCTGACTCAGGAACAGCTGCAAAACGTACTGCAGCTTCTGCAGAACGGTCAGCTATCCATCCCTCAGCCGCAGCAACGCCAGCCGACCTTGCGTCCGCTATTACCTGCGGAGCATAGTACGCTCAACCAGCAGGTGAGCCGTCTTGCCGCTGCAACCGGCGAGCCCGGCAAGCTTATCTGGCAGTCGATGCTGGAACTGTGCGGAGTGAAAACCGGTGAGCTGATTCCGGCAACCCATTTCACCCCCCTCTCCTACTGGCTACAGGCCCGGCAGACGTTGAGCGCGCAGTCAGCCCCGACGCTGACCTCGTTGCAGGCGGCGCTCAAGCAGCCGCTGGAAGTGCAGGAGTGGCAAAAAATCGCTGATTTTGCCCGGCACAGCTGGCACGTCACGCCGCAAACGGCGTTGAGTGCGACGCAAATACTGACGCTACTGAATAAAGTCTTCGTCCTTCGCGTCGCCCGGGCGCAAGAAACGCTGGCCATTCCCGCACTACCACCGGAGCCATCTTCACTTGCAGAGCGATTCAAAAAGCCCGGAGTGATTCTGCTGGCGCTGATAATACTGTTTGGCCTGCTCTGGCTGGTGATGTAATCCCGCAGTGCTCGCCGTCACTGACCGCGTGGTCGGGCCCGGCTTTCTTTATAATAAAACGCCCGCGCGATGCGGGCGTTTGTCTCTCAGTCAGGCGATTACCACCACACCTCGGCCTGCACACCCAGCATAAACTCATCCTTGCTGTCATCGTTAAACCGATACTGTGACAGGTCGTTATCCAGGATATTAATATAGGTCCCGTAGAAACGAATTTCCGGTCGCGAACCTAACAGGCTCGGCCCGACTTTCAATGCATGGTAGAGCGTCGTTTTATACGCCGATTCTTTCAAATCCTTGCCCTGCTCCGTTTTGTTTTTCTGGGCAAACCAGCCTAATTCCACCCCGGTCTGGTTCCAGGTATCCCAGATCCATGCCGGACGGATCACCGCGCGGAAGCTGTCAAAATCGCTATGTGCGCCGCTTTCGTAGCTATAGATATCGTTTCCGTGCGACCAGACCAGCGCATTAGCCATAATCACCCGATCGGCCAGGTACATTTCTCCCTGAGAAATCAGACGTAAAGCGACGCCGTTGGTATGATCGCCATAATAGTAGCGCCCGTGAGCCATGGAGTTACTGGCCCCGGAGAAGTTCGAGAAGCTGCTGGCGTAGGAGTTATTCGCCACCTGGAGCGTAAATTCATTAAAGCCCTTACGTTCCAGCTCCTGGCGGACGATCCCGGTAGCCATCCAGGTATCTTTGAGCGTGAAGTCGCTGTTGTTGTCCTCGTTTTTCTCCTGCTGATCATTTTTATTCGCAAACGCATATTTGCCCATTAACGACAGCGAACCATTTTTCCACAGCGGAATATTGCGATAGCGCAGATCCACCGAGTTGGTATTCATTTGCGTGGTCTGTGCGAAATCACGCGAATAAACATCCACATCATTGCGGCTGAGGGAAGCATCAAGCTGCCCGACGCCCAGCGCCCAGTTTTGGATCCCGACACCGGCGGCGACATCGGTGGTCAACGATTTCCAGTCGAGCATCTGGATTTCATACTCCGGCAGTTTATGTTTACCCACCCAGAAATCCGCCTCCGGCGCAAACGGCAGGAACCCTTTGGTGGTGAGATAGATGTCGCTGAACTGGAGAATATTTTCATTATTGGTATCGCCAAACCAGGCATCGTTATACTGCTCGCCGACATTACCGTCGTAGGTTACGACGGCATTGGCGGTTTTCCCGTCCTGGTTATAGACCCGCTGATTTAACGTCAAATCAAACCAGCCGCTCATTTCATTACCAAAACGGCCCAGCGAGCCCGCCGCATAGGTCTGCGACGAACCGTGATTCGAGGTTCCCCAACCGGAACGTAGGTACCCTTGGTAGCTGAAACCAATATCCTCTTTGACGAACTTGCTGAGATCCTTCATGGTGATACTCTCAACTTTCGCCTTCTTACCATCGGTATTAATAACCGCAACCTGCTGTGTCGCTTTTACTTCTGCCGGCGCCGCTCGCTGGCTGATTTCATTATTTTCATTGACGATATTTTCTGCCACCGGTGAGGTCGCCGTCGGATAACCCGCAGTCACGTGCCGTTGTTCATTCTCTTTAATACTTTTCTGCAATACGGCCACTTTATCTTTATACGTTGATAATTGTGATTGCGTTTTCTGTAATTCTTTTTTATTTGCTGACAGTTCTGATTCCAGCAGTTCAAGACGTTGTTCAATCGTTAATTTCGCTGCTATTACAGAAGGTGACGAAATAGCCAGAAGTACCGATAAAGACAATAAGCTAACCTTCAATTGACTTGAATACATAGAGTACCTTTCATATTTTTATAATTCGCCTTCAGCCGGACGGCCGAAGGCAGGTAAAGTCAGGCAGAGATTTCTTGTCGTAGTGCAATGATTTCTTTGGCCAGGTCCTGGCATAGCATCGCGGTCATTAAATGGTCCTGCGCATGCACCAGAATAAGGTTGACGTTGATTTTTCCACAGCCCTCATCAAGGCCAATCAGCGCCGTTTGTATCTTATGCGCCTCCCGGCAGGCCATTTCTGAACTGGCCATTAACGCTTCAACCGCTCCCCACTCCCGGCGACGCGAGGCGGCAATGGCCTCCATCGCGTCTGAGCGGGCCTGTCCGGCATGGATAAGCAGCTCCATCACCGTGCTTTCATCCGCAAACATATTTATTTCCCCACAGGTATTGAGTTATTCATTATTCCGCGGCCGCCGCGGTATTGACCTTATTCGCCGCAATCACAAACGGTAAATAGATAACCGTTGAAACAGCGAGACACAGAATGCCGACAAAGAGCGCAAGCCAGTTACCGCCGGTACCAAAGAAGGCAATCAGCGGACCTGGCGTGGTCCACGGGACCGCGTAGGCAATAGGAGGAATAAACTCCATGCTGATAAAGAAATAGCCAATCAATGAGTTAATAAATGGAACCAGGATAAACGGAATCACCAGAATCGGGTTCAGGACTATCGGTAAACCAAACATCACCGGTTCGTTGATGTTGAATAACCCTGGAACGAAGGCCATTTTCGCCAGATCGCGATAATCTTTACGCCGCGAAGCAATGAAGATTGCCAGCAGCAGACCCAGCGTCATTCCGGAGCCACCGCAGTTGGCGAACGCATCGTTGATACCGGTCCAGGTTATCGGATAAGGCGCGCCCCATGTGGTGCCGTGCGAGGCCGCATAGGAAAGGTTTTCCAGGTTTGCCTCCGAGAAAATCGTTTCCCGAATCGCCGCGACGGTATTAGGTCCGTGGATCCCCAGCACCCAGAGGAAGTTTGCCACCAGCCCTAGAACCAGAACGGTGACAATGTTGGTACCCATATCCTTCAGCGGTGCCTGAATCAGGGTGTAGATCAGATCGTTGAGACCGTTAGGTGAAATACGGGTCAGCAGGTAGTTAATAATGGAAAAGAAGATCATCACGAAGAAGATAGGCAATAGCACCTTAAACGAACGCGCCACCGCTGGCGGCACCGCTGCCGGCATCGTAATCGTCACTTTTGGGTTACGCGCCAGTCGGCAAAATACCTCGCTGGAGATCATCGCGACGATAATGGCCACAAACAGTCCCTGCGGCCCGAGATATTTTGTCGTCAGATAAGCCTGACCATCAATGATGGTATAGGGCGTATAAACGACAAAAAAGGCGCCAATGGCCGTCAGCCCACACAGCAGATCGTCCTGCTGGTAGCTAATGGCAATATTGCGCGCGACCAGAAAGGTAATCAATATCGCCATAATATTGACTGAACCGTTCATTACCGGGGTGAAAATTTGCTGCGCGTCGGCAAGGTTGGGGAATATCGTCCCCAAATGTAAGATGCTCGCAATAAAGCCATCGGGAGACAGGATTGCAAAGTTAATTAAAATAATCAGTGAACTGGCCATAACGATCGGAAATGATAAAATAAATGCATCCCGAATCGCTGACACGTGAATCTGAGAATTTAATTTTATGGCCACGGGGACAAGGATTTTTTCCATGCCACGTTCAAAGGCATCCATAAAACTCATGATGAACCCTTATTTTTATTAATAATCTGAGATAGCGCCCCATAGCTGGAGCAGAGATATCCGGCAGCACAACGCTGTTATCCAGGCGTTCACCGGTGTAATAAAAAATTATTATTTATTGGCCAGCAACACGAGAGCACTGTCTAACACGGCTTTCCCATCCATTTGCCCGTAGTATTTCATATCAATAACTGCGACCGGCATTCTCCCTTGGGCCACATCCTCTATTTCACTTTTCTGAAAACGAACCTGCGGCCCTAATAAAACCACATCCACTTCGTTTTTTTTGATTTTCTCTTTGGCTTCAGAAATAGCCAATGCATTGATATTTACCGGCATATCGATCGCTGCGGCATGTTCCTGCATACGTTTCACCAGCATACTGGTGGACATCCCGGCAGCACAAACTAACAATATATTTTTCATTTCCCCTTCCCTTTCCTGTTCATAAGCCTCAATTGACGAGCACTGTAATAATTGTTAATTTTCTTATCCGCAGTTGCGATCACAGTTAGCAAGAGAAAAGTTGTTCAAAAGCAAAGGAAAAAATGAACGTGTCAGCGTAGATTTAACAATATACAACTACAAGCCCATGTTTTCAAAGGGATTATTGAGGTTCAAAAGTGGTTTATAAAAATGTAGTTAATTTACTGAAAAACAAAATTAATAGCCCGCTCTACAGCATTGGCGATCTTCTGCCATCAGAAAAAGAATTAGCAGAACTTTATCATGTTTCACGAAATACGTTGCGCAAGGCGCTAAAGGCCCTGGAGGAGGATGGTTTAATCGAACGCCGGCATGGTTCGGGAACATGGATTAGAAATAAGCATTTCCAGGCATCAGTGACTCATTTAGACAGTTTTACCGAAATTGCCCGCAACGAGGGTAAAACGCCCTCTAGTCAGATTCTAAAATTTGAATTACAAACCGCGTCAGAAGAAATTGCGAAAGGTTTGCAGTTACAGCACGGTGAGCTTGTATATTATGCTAAAAGATTGCGTTTTATCGATAACATTGCGATGCAATTAGAAGAAACCTGGCTCTCGGCAACACGCTTTCCTGACCTGACCATCGCCCATATGAAAAAGTCGAAGTTCTCGTATATAGAAAACGAATGCGGGATACGTATAGACGGTTGTTATGAGTCCATTGTGCCAATATTACCCTCTCCGGAGCTGGCCACGCTGCTACATATCAGCACAAAAGATCCGATCATCAGGATGCAAACTCAGGCTATCGACGAGCAGCACCAGCCGATAGACTACTCCATTCTCTATACCAACATGTTTGAATTTCAGGTGAAGTATTACCTGCCACGCAAAGCCCCCGGTCTTCCTCGCTGAAGACCGGGAATCGCCCTATTTTCGTAGGGAGAGCAACGTCATGAAGATGCCCAGAACGGCACATATCGCCCCCGCCATAAAGACGGAAGAGTAGCCCAGCGAGGTGGCGAGCAGCCCGGCTAGCGGACCGGTGACGCCGTATGAAATATCCTGGAATGCCGCATAGCCGCCCAGGGCAGTGCCACGGACCTGAGCCGGTACACGTTTTACAACTTCAACGCCTAAGGACGGGAAGATAAGCGAGCAGCCGCAGCCTGTCAGCGCGGCCCCTGCCAGGGCAAACCAGGCACTCGGCGCCAGCCACAAAAGCGTCAGGCCGATGGCTTCGATCAGCAGTGAAACCATCGCCACTTTAATGCCACCAAAGCGGTCCGGCATCCAGCCAAACAGGATTCGCATCAGGACAAAAGCGCCCCCGAAAGCGGTCAGCGTGAAGCCCGCCATCGCCCAACCGCGGCTGGCAAAATAGAGCGAGACAAAGGTACCAATTACCGCAAAACCTACCCCTTGTAACCCCAGGCCAATACCCGGACGCCAGATCATACCCACCACGCTCCATAGCGACGGGCGTTCTCCACCGTGTGCCGGAACCTTACTTACCGTACCGTTGATCGCCAGCGCCAGCAGCGGCAACGCCATAGTGACGCAGGCGAGTGCCGCAACGCCAAAGCGGGAGTAGATAAGTAATCCCAGCGGCGCACCGACGGCTAACGCACCGTACATTGCCATTCCGTTCCATGACATCACTTTTCCTGAACGCGCGGGGCCGACTAACCCCATCCCCCAGCTCAAATTCCCGGTCAGCAGTTGGCTTTCGCCAAAGCCCAGGATCAAACGCCCAAGCACCAGCAGCGCAAATTTTGCCAGTACGGAAACCGGCAGCAACGCGGCCAGCAGCCACGCCGCTCCGGCTAACGCGCAGGCCAGCATTCCCTGTAGCACCGAGCGCTTAGCACCATGCTGGTCGGCCAGCCGGCCAGCGTAGCCTCGTGTCAGAACCGTCGCCAGAAACTGAATGCCCACCGCAATACCCACCATGGTATTGCCGAAGCCCAGCTCCTGGTGAACGAAAAGCGGGATCACCGGCAGCGGCAGGCCTACGGTCATATAGGTCAGAAAGACGGCAAAGGTAATACGGAATAATGAAATATTTGCTGAAGAGGTACTTGTTGTTTCAGTCGCTGCGGACATGCTTTACTCCAGTTCGCAGAGTAAGGCGAGGTGATAGCCACGCCCCCTCCACCTGATTATCAGGGTTAAGGCGCGTTGGATGACGTTAAACGCTTACGCATTACCGGGGATAATGTTTCGCAGCAGTTTGCCTGCTGAGGTCCGGCCCTGTCAAGAAGACAAAAAAGGGAGCCCGTGGGCTCCCTTTCTACATATCGGTTAAATAACCAGCCGATTATGCGCTGTGTTTACGCATCACCAGCGTGGCGTTGGTGCCGCCAAAACCGAAGCTGTTGGACATCACAGTCGTCAGCGCTTGCTCGATCGGTTTGGTGACGATATTCAGACCCGCCGCCTGCTCATCCATCTCGTCGATGTTAATGCTTGGTGCAATAAAACCATGCTCCAGCATCAGCAGAGAGTAGATCGCTTCCTGTACGCCCGCGGCGCCCAGGGAGTGGCCAGTCATCGCTTTGGTCGCGGAGATAGCCGGGCTGTTATCACCGAAGACTTCACGAATCGCACCCAGTTCTTTCACATCGCCAACCGGCGTTGAAGTCCCGTGGGAGTTCAGGTAATCGATCGGGGTGTCTACACCGGCCATCGCCTGCTTCATGCAGCGCACTGCGCCTTCGCCTGACGGCGCAACCATGTCGGCGCCATCGGATGTTGCACCGTAGCCGACAACTTCTGCATAAATGTGTGCACCGCGCGCCAGAGCATGTTCCAGCTCTTCAACGACAACCATACCGCCGCCGCCGGCAATAACAAAACCGTCGCGGTGTGCATCATAAGTACGGGATGCTTTGTCCGGCGTTTCGTTGTATTTGGTGGAGAGTGCGCCCATGGCGTCAAACTCACAGGCCATTTCCCAGCACAGTTCTTCGCCGCCGCCGGCAAAAACGATGTCCTGTTTGCCCAGTTGAATCTGTTCAACCGCGCTGCCGATACAGTGTGCTGAAGTCGCGCAAGCGGAGCTGATGGAATAGTTCACACCGTGGATTTTGAACGGGGTGGCGAGGCAGGCGGAAACCGCTGAGGCCATCGCTTTGGTCACAACATAAGGACCCACTGCTTTCAGGCCGCGCGGGCTACGCATGGCATCAGCGCCAAACACCTGAGATTTCGAAGAGCCACCGGAACCTGCAATCAGGCCCACACGCGGGTTGTTTTGATAAACTTCGTCTTTTAACCCGGCATCTTCAATAGCCTGCTGCATTGAAAGGTAAGCGTAGATAGAGGCATCGTTCATGAAACGGACCACTTTGCGGTCGATAAGACCCGTGGTGTCCAGTTTGACGTTACCCCACACGTGGCTACGCATACCAGAATCTTTGAATTCTTGAGAGAAAGTGATCCCCGAGCGCCCTTCACGCAGAGATTCCAGGACTTCCTGCTGGTTGTTACCGATGCTGGAAACGATGCCCAGGCCAGTAATCACTGCACGTTTCATTCAATACCTCTGTAAGTCACACTATTTTAAGTTTCGAGTCGCACAATAGCGTACACTTGTACGCCGAACAAGTCCGATCAGCCATTTTGTGTATAAATTTGCGCCTCCCGGCACACATCGTTAAGATCGTTCTACGCCTTGAGATTCGAGTAACTTACGTGAAACAAAACGCCATACAACCTGCCAACCTGGAATTCAACGCTGAGGGTACACCTGTTTCCCGAGATTTCGATGATGTGTACTTTTCCAATGACAACGGTCTGGAAGAGACACGCTACGTTTTCCTCGGCGGCAACCGCCTCGACACGCGCTTCCCGGTCCATCCGCACCCGCTGTTTGTGGTCGCCGAGAGCGGGTTTGGCACCGGTCTCAACTTCCTGACACTCTGGCAGGCGTTTGACGTTTTTCGCCGCGATAACCCCGACGCTACCCTGCAAAGATTACATTTCATCAGTTTCGAAAAATTTCCGCTGACCTCCGCCGATCTTCAGCGCGCCCACCAGCACTGGTCAGAACTGACACCATGGGCAGAAGAGCTACAGGCGCAGTGGCCGCAGCCGATAGCAGGCTGTCATCGACTACTGCTTGATGACGGGCACGTCACGTTAGATTTATGGTTCGGTGATATCAATGAGCTGACCCACGAGCTCGATGACTCGCTAAACCAGCAGGTTGACGCCTGGTTTCTTGATGGCTTCGCGCCGGCGAAAAACCCGGACATGTGGACACTAGAACTCTTCTGCGCAATGGCCCGTCTGGCCAGACCGGGCGGAACGCTGGCAACCTTTACCTCCGCCGGTTTTGTGCGCCGCGGCCTGCAGGACGCGGGCTTTACCATGCAGAAACGTAAAGGGTTTGGCCGCAAACGCGAAATGCTAACCGGTGAAATGACCCAAACGCTGAATATACCCGCTCGTACTCCCTGGTTTGCCCGCACCGGCAGCCAGAAACGTGATGTCGCGATCGTTGGCGGTGGTATTGCCAGCGCCCTGCTCGCGCTCGCGCTACTCCGCCGCGGCTGGCAGGTCACCTTATACTGCGCTGATAGCGCCCCGGCGGAAGGTGCATCCGGCAACCGCCAGGGAGCGCTCTATCCCCTGCTTAGCCAGCACGACCCGGCGCTGGCCCGTTTCTTCCCGGCGGCTTTTACCTTCGCACGCCGCTTATATGATGCTCTTCCGGTGATGTTCGACCATCAATGGTGCGGCGTCACCCAGCTTGCCTGGGATGAGAAAAGCGAGCAGAAAATCGCGCAAATGCTGGCACTCGGCCTGCCGGAAGAGCTTGCCGTTGCCGTCAGTGCGCAGACCGTCGCACAGACTGCTGGCGTGGAAACCGGCTGTGGCGGTATCACCTATCCCGCAGGAGGTTGGCTCTATCCGCAGCAGCTGACGGCAGAACTCCTTGCGCTGGCAGCAACACGAGGCCTACGCACCCGCTATAACGTGAAGGTCACGGCGCTTACCGCTGACCATGAAGGCTGGCAGCTCAACGAGCAACTGCAACATGAGGTGGTGGTGCTGGCAAACGGTCATCTGCTGACCGACTTCCCTCAGACTGCGCGGCTGCCGGCGTATCCGGTGGCGGGTCAGGTAAGCCATATTCCGACAACGCCAGGGCTGTCAGCTCTGCGCCAGGTGCTGTGCTACGACGGCTACCTGACGCCGCAGAATCCTCGCACCCGGCAGCACTGCATCGGCGCCAGCTACCATCGCGGGCAGACCGATGCGGTCTTCAGCACCGATGACCAACAGCAAAACCGCCAGCGGCTGATTGACTGCTTCCCGCAGGCAACGTGGACGCACGAAGTGGATATCAGCGCGAATGACGCCCGCTGCGGCGTGCGTTGCGCCACCCGCGATCATTTACCGATGGTGGGAAATGTACCGGATTATGATGCCACCTTAGCGCAGTACGCGACGCTGGCTGAGCATAAAGAACAGGCGCCGACGGCCCCGGTTTATCATAATCTGTTTGTGATGGGAGCACTGGGTTCGCGTGGACTGTGCTCGGCACCGTTAACGGCAGAAATACTCGCGGCGCAGATGAGCGGCGAGCCGCTGCCGCTGGACCGGGAAACGCTGGCAGCGCTGAATCCGAATCGGTTATGGGTTCGCAAGCTACTGAAGGGAAAAGCGGTAAAATAAACCGGAGGGCAAACGTATCTGCCGGCTGAGTGGGAAAGCACAGTGGCATCGGAGCGATACCCGGCGTCGCACTGCTCGGCCGGGCTTTGAGAGCGGGCGGTCAAGAGGATTACTGTTTTGCCCGCTGGTACAAACTGTCCCACATGCCCTGTACCAGGATCTGATCCGGTGGCGACAGTTCACCTGCGCCGATCGCTTTCTCCAGGCTGCGAATCACCCGATCGTTGATGGCTTTCGCAGAGTGATCGTCCTCTCCTTCCAGCTCGGCTACTG
The DNA here is from genome assembly GCF_051131765.1 of Klebsiella sp. I138. Classification (NCBI taxonomy): domain Bacteria; kingdom Pseudomonadati; phylum Pseudomonadota; class Gammaproteobacteria; order Enterobacterales; family Enterobacteriaceae; genus Klebsiella; species Klebsiella sp. I138. The sequence goes on along the minus strand of NZ_CP180447.1, from coordinate 189,711 downwards.
CCAGCGTCAGGTGGCCGCGCAGATAGCCGCTGGCAAACAGTTCATCATCACTGGCGTGTTCTACCATTTCATCAATCAGCGCCAGAATGCGTGATTCAAACTCCGCGAGCATTGTCTTTCCTCTTCTAGTGTCAAACGTGGCTTTATTGCAGGTCTTCCGGCCACGGGAATTGTTCCGCCGTCAGCGGCGGCGTCTGATAATATTCTTGTAATGCGCGAATAAACCGCGCCGGACGTTCAGGGATGCCATGTTCCAGCAAGGTCATCACCTGGGCATGAACCCGCCGCTGAAAGGCAATGCGATCGGGCTCGAAGTTCCCTTCCAGATTGTCGCAGCTCACGTTAAACGGGAAACCCGCCGCCACGCAAAACAGCCAGTCAAATGCCTGAGGCTTCACCTCTACATCCTCGAACTGACACTGGGTCATGGCATCACGGCCATCCGGACAGTACCAGTAACCGAAATCAACCTGTTCGCGACGCGCTTTTCCGGCGATGCACCAGTGAGAGATCTCATGCAGCCCGCTGGCGTAAAAGCCATGCGCAAAGACGATGCGGTTATATGGCACGTCGCTGTCTGCCGGAAGATAGATCGGTTCGTCGTCGCCTTTAATCAGACGGGTATTAAAATCATCGGCAAAGCAGCCGTCAAAAATAGCGATCAGCTGCTGATAATGGTGTTGCTGTTGCATTAATGAATTCCCAACCACTGAAGAATTTCAGCACCGTGGCTGTCATAAAGAAGTTTCGCGCTCATCACGGCGGAGACAACCACAATCATCGGACGAATCAACGATTGTCCTTTACTCAGAACCAGCCTTGAGCCGGCGCGAGCGCCAATAAACTGCCCCGCCATCATCACGAAACCGGTCGCCCAAATGACTTTGCCACCAATGATAAACAGCAGCAGCCCGCCGACGTTGGAGGTCGCATTCAGCACCTTGGCGTGAGCGGTAGACTTAGCGAGGTTAAACCCGGCGAGGGTGACGAAGGCCAGCGCATAGAAAGAGCCGGCTCCAGGGCCGAAGAAACCATCATAGAAGCCCACGCAACCGCCGGCAATCAAGGCAAACGGCAGGCCATACAGGCGACGCTGACGGTCGGCTTCGCCTAATCTCGGCATCAGCAGGAAGTACAGGCCGATGCCGATCACCAGCACCGGCAGGATCTGGCGCAGAATATCGGACTGGACGTGCTGCACCAGCAGCGCGCCGACGGTCGAGCCGATAAACGTCATCAGAATATTGAGTTTCTGGTCGGCCAGGTTCACCACCTTGCGGCGGATAAAATAGAGCGAAGCGGAAAGCGATCCTCCACAGGCCTGCAGCTTGTTTGTCGCCAGCGCCTGCGCCGGCGGCAGACCGGCAGCCATCAGCGCCGGAACGGTTAATAGCCCGCCGCCGCCCGCCAGTGAATCAATAAATCCCGCCAGTATAGCCACGAAAAAAAGCGCCACCAGTACCGTCGGCGACACCATAAACAGCTCAATAAAGCTTTCCATTACAGCACATGCTCATCCAGTAGCGCCTGGCAGGAAGGCGGCAGCGGAGGCGGCGTCTTCTTCACAGGAGAGGTTGTTCCGGGTTTAGGTGGTTCAAACCAGCTTTGTAGCTCAGCGCCGCAGCCATCTCCCGGCGGCGGTGGAGCCTGTTCTTCGCACTCCAGGCTTCCCGCAGGGCAACGCAGACGAACGTGCATATGCGCCCGATGCTGGAACCACGGTCGGACTTTGCGTAACCACCCACGATCGTTGCCGGCTTCCAGACACAGCTGCTGCTTGATAGCCGGGTTAACAAAGATTCGCGTGACGTCACTATCTTCTGCCGCCAGCTTAATCAAATGACCAATCTGCGGGCTCCACAGCGATGGCACCACGCGCTTCCCGTCACCAGCAACCAGGTCCAGCGCCTGTGGCTTCAGAAGCTGCGCTGAACTCCAGCGTGTTTGCGGGAGTTGAAGGAAGATATCGACATCCAGCCCGCTCTGATGGCTGGCGTGACCGCCGTTAAAACGCCCGCCGGCTGGCATACCCATATCGCCAATCAGCATCGTCCCCATACCCTGGCTATGCACCTGATTGCTCAGGCGCTGAATAAACTGGATTAGGTCCGGATGGCCGAAATAACGACGCTGGTCGGTACGCATGACCTGGTAACCGGTCGCGTTCAGCGGCAGCGCCTGTGCGCCGACAATACAGCCGTTCGCAAATGCACCAATAGACTGCGCGCTGCCGCTAATCGGCTGGGTGATTTTTTGCCACGGCGTTGCCGCGAGGCAGGCAGAGCTGGCGACCAGCGCCAGCAGAGCGATAACGGTTTTATTCATCGATTACCAGCGTGGAATTGATGTCGTCACGTCGCCATTTTGCGCGCGTTGACGCATAAAGTGATCCATTAGCACGATCGCCAGCATTGCTTCTGCGATCGGCACCGCACGGATGCCTACGCAGGGATCGTGGCGCCCTTTGGTGATCATTTCGACTTCGTCACCGTGACGGTTAATCGTATGGCCCGGCACGGTGATGCTGGAGGTCGGCTTCAGCGCGATATTCGCGACAATCTGCTGACCGCTGCTGATACCGCCAAGGATGCCGCCGGCATGGTTACTCTGGAAGCCGGCTTTGGTGATTTCATCACGGTTTTCGCTGCCGCGCAGTTTTACCACTTCGAAACCATCGCCAATTTCCACACCCTTCACCGCATTGATGCTCATTAGCGCATGGGCAATGTCAGCATCCAGACGGTCAAATACCGGCTCACCCAGGCCCGGAGGAACGCCATCCGCAACCACGGTCACTTTTGCCCCGATGGAGTCGCCCTCTTTTTTCAGGCCGCGCATCAGCTCATCAAGCGCCTCGATTTTATCCGGGTCAGGGCAGAAGAACGGATTCTGTTCCACCTGCTCCCAGTCTTTGATCGCCAGCGGAATATCGCCCATCTGGGTCAGACAGCCGCGGATAACAATCCCGAATTTTTCCGCAAGGTATTTCTTGGCAATCGCGCCAGCCGCAACCCGCATCGCGGTTTCACGCGCCGAGGAACGGCCGCCTCCGCGATAGTCGCGCAGGCCGTATTTTTGCTCATAGGTGTAATCGGCGTGCCCAGGGCGGAACACATCTTTGATCGCACCGTAATCCTGAGAACGCTGGTCGGTATTTTCAATCAGTAAGCCGATGCTGGTACCGGTAGTCACGCCTTCGAATACGCCAGAGAGGATCTTGACCTGATCCGGTTCACGACGCTGCGTGGTATAGCGCGACGTCCCAGGACGACGACGATCCAGATCGTGCTGCAGGTCAGCTTCGGTTAGCGGAATGCCCGGCGGCACTCCGTCAACAATGCAGCCCAGCGCCAGACCGTGCGACTCGCCGAAGGTGGTGACGCGAAAGAGTTGTCCAATTGTGTTTCCTGCCATCACGGCTCCGTCATGTTTGCGTGTTGTTTTTTAGTCTTTATAAATGCCGAAATGCGCGCGGGCGGCGATCAGCTGCGGTTTGGTCAGCATAAAGACGCCGTCTCCGCCATTGTCAAACTCAAGCCAGGTAAACGGTACATCCGGATACTGCTCAATCAGATGTACCATGCTGTTACCGACTTCACAAATCAGAATACCGTCGTCGCTGAGATAATCCGGCGCATTGCCAAGGATACGACGCGTCAGCTTCAGGCCATCGCTGCCGGAAGCCAGACCCAGCACCGGCTCATGGCGATATTCGCCCGGCAGATCGGACATGTCTTCTTCATCAACGTATGGAGGGTTAGTCACAATCAGGTCGTACTGTAATTTCGGCAGGTCGCGGAACAGATCGGAGCGAATCGGCGTCACCTGATGAATCAGACCGTGCGCTTCAACGTTCTGCTCGGCAACGGCCAGCGCGTCAACGGAGATATCCACCGCGTCCACTTCCGCTTCCGGGAAAGAGTAAGCGCAGGCAATCGCGATGCAGCCGCTACCGGTACACATATCCAGAATGTGCTGCGGTTGATGATCGATCAAACCGGCGAAATGATTGTTGATAAGCTCACCGATTGGCGAGCGCGGCACCAGCACGCGTTCATCAACGAAGAACTCATGGCCGCAGAACCAGGCTTTATTGGTCAGGTAGGCAACCGGAATCCGCTCGTTGATGCGGCGAATAACGCGCTCAACAATGCGATGTTTTTCGCTGGAAGTCAGACGTGCGGAGTGCATATCCTCCGGAATATCCAGCGGCAGGTAGAGCGATGGCAACACCAGCTGTACCGCCTCATCCCACGGATTGTCCGTACCATGACCGTACCAGATATTCGCCGCGCTAAAGCGGCTGACCGCCCAACGCAGCATGTCCTGAATGGTATGCAGCTCATTGACTGCTTCATCAACAAAAATTTTATCCACGCCATCCTCCAGGACACGCTCTACTGTAAATTCGGCGGCTAGTTTGCCACGAAGGCGGCGATAAATCAGCATTCTTACGTCAGACAGACGGGGAAAAATACGTTTTGCTTGCCTGAATAGCGGCCGAGTCGGGTAAACTAGCGAAAAGAAATGATGAGAGTGGGCAATGAAAAAGAAAACATCGCTAAGCGGCGAGGATCAGGCGCTGTTCCGGCAGCTGATGACCGGCACGCGTCAGATTAAGCAAGACACCATCGTTCACCGCCCGCTGCGCAAGAAAATCACCGAAGTTCCGCCAAAGCGCTTACTTCAGGAACAGGCTGATAACAGCCACTATTTTTCCGATGAGTTTCAGCCGCTGCTGAATACCGAAGGGTCGGTAAAGTATGTTCGTTCGGACGTGAGTCATTTTGAACTGAAAAAACTGCGCCGCGGGGATTATTCACCGGAGCTGTTTCTCGATCTGCACGGGCTGACCCAGCAGCAGGCGAAGCAGGAACTGGGCGCGCTGATTGCCGCCTGCCGTCGCGAGCATGTCTTTTGCGCCTGCGTGATGCACGGGCACGGGAAACACATCCTCAAGCAGCAAACGCCGCTGTGGCTTGCGCAACATCCACATATTATGGCTTTTCACCAGGCGCCAAAAGAGTACGGCGGAGACGCCGCACTGCTGGTGCTGATTGAAGTTGAAGAGTGGCAGCCGCCGGAGCTTCCGTAAGACGGACGCTCCGGAGGAGGGTCAGATAGCCTTCGCCATCTTCAGGTTGCAGGGGCTCATCTGCCAGTTGAACTCACCCTTGCCGTTGGCATCGAGCGTGACACAGGCAATAGCCGAAGTGGTAAACATCGGGGGAGTTTCTCCCGGGCACAGCTCTGAGACGAGGTACCCCACCAGCGGCAGGTGCGAAACAACCAGCACCGTTGAAACACCTTCATTTGCCAGCGTCTGAAGCCAGGCGCTGACCATGCCAACATCGCCACACGGCGTGAGCTCCGGCATCACGTCGACATTTTCAGGCAGGTTCATGCACTCTCTTACCACATCCAGCGTCTGTTCAGCACGCAGGTAAGGACTCACAAGAACCCGTTCAATATCCACTTTTTGACCTTTCAGCCAGGTTGCCATCTGACGAGACTCATCACAACCGCAAACGGTTAAGGGACGAACCGAGTCACTGGCTGCATCGAGGGCAGCGTCGCCGTGACGCATGATAAAAACTTGCATATTGCACCGCTTTTGTTAACCAGAAGCACCGCAGTCTTACCTGCATAGATAGCACGCAGTCGACCCGGTGGCCGGGCATTGTGCCTGATTCATCCAACGAATGAAACGCTGTTTTTTACCTCAATGGCGTAAGTATAGTCAATGATTGTTTACAAAACAGCCAACAAACGGGTCGTTCATCGTTGGATTTACCTTCTTTGACCAAAACTTAGGTCATCCGTTCGCCAGTGGGCCAAAAGGTTGCCCCCTGCTCGGCCATGCGCAATAAATTTTCACATGGTGTAAAACGTGGGCCGTACTGAGCAGCCAGGCGTTGCAAGATGGCAACAACTTCACCCGCACCGAGTTTATCCATATAGCGGAACGGGCCGCCAAGAAACGGCGGGAAGCCAATACCAAACACGGCACCGATGTCGCCATCGCGTGCACTACGAATGACCTGTTCATCGAAGCAGCGTGCGGCTTCGTTAAGCATCAGCATCACGCAGCGTTCGGATATCTGCTGCGCTGACAGGCGCGCCTGCGGAGCAGAAACACCGAGCAGCGAATAGACGGCAGCATCAGGTCGTTTTTTGCTTGTACGCCCTTTTGTCTCATAAAGATAGAAACCACGGCTATTTTTTCTGCCTTTGCGATCGTCATTCAAGATCGCATCAATGATATTTGCAGGCGGGCTAAAACGTTCCCCCCACGCCGCTTCCAGAACCGGAAGAATTTTGGTGCCGGTATCAATCCCGACTTCATCCAGCAGCTGAATGGGCCCAACCGGAAAACCAAACTTCACCAATGACTTATCGATATGTTCAATGGGCTCACCTTCCACCAGCAGGCGCATCGCTTCATTTATGTAGGGCGCCAGGATACGGTTCACATAGAAGCCTGCTTTATCAGCCACGACGATCGGCGTTTTACCCTGCATTTTAGCCAGCTTCACCACCGTCGCGATCGTCTGCGGGGCGGTATGCTGATGAGGAATCACTTCAACCAACGGCATTTTCTCAACCGGGCTAAAGAAGTGCAGGCCGATGACCTGACCGGGCCTGCTGGCCTGCGCTGCAATTTCGCCAATAGGCAGCGAGGAGGTATTAGAGGCAAAGATTGTCTGCGGGCCGCAGTGTGCTTCGATATCGGCCACCATCTGCTGTTTGAGGGTTAAATCTTCAAAGACGGCTTCGATCACCACGTCACGGTGGGCAAAACCGTCAAAATCTGTGGAACCGGAAATCAGCGCCAGCTGTCTGTCCCGTTCGCTGGCGCGCAGATAACGGCGGCGAACCTGCTTATCCAGCAGTTCCCAGCTGTACTTCAGCGCGTGGTTAATTCCCCGCGCCTGAATATCTTTGATGCGCACAGGAAGCCCGCCTTTACAGGCGGTCACATACGCAATACCGCCGCCCATTAAGCCGCCGCCGAGAATACCGATACGATTCAGCGGCCCGGCCTGCGCACTGGCGCCGGGATCTTTCTTCAAATCCGTACTGGCAAAGAATATCGATCGCAATGCCTGAGACTGCGGCGTCATCGCCAGTTCGCCGAAGGCACGCGCTTCCTCGGCGTAGCCGCTACTGCAGCCATGGGCTAATCCATTTTCTATCACCTGCAGGATACGCTCGGTGGCAGGATAGTTACCCTGGGTTTTCTGACGGGTCTTTTTCCCCACCAGCCTGAACAGCAGGCTGCGGCCCAGCGGCCCGGCAAGCACTCGCTCACGTATCGGCATACTGCGACTCGCTGGACGCCCTTTCAGCGCCAGCTCCACCGCCGTTTGCAGCAGAATTGAATGCGGGACCACCTCATCCACCAGGCCCGCTTTCAGCGCCTGGCGTGCACGAAGCTGCTTACCGGTCAGGATCATCTCCAGTGCGCTGCTGACACCAATCAGCCGGGGAAGTCTTTGGGTGCCGCCGGAACCCGGCAGCAGCCCAAGTTGAACCTCTGGCAGGCCCAGTCGCGTTTTATCGTCATCGCTGCATACCCGCCCATGGCAGGCCAGCGCCAGCTCAAGGCCGCCGCCGAGGCAGGCACCGTGGATAGCGGCGATCACCGGGATCGTCAGCCCGTGGATCTCCGCCATAATCTGTTGTCCCTGGCGGGCCAGCGCTTCCGCTTCCTGAGCAGTGGAGCAACGGGCAATCATGTTGATATCCGCGCCGGCGATAAAATTGTCCGGCTTTGCGGAAATCATCACGACGCCGCGTAAGGATTTATTGTCGCGAATCTGGCGAACGATCGCCCGCACCTGGTGGCCAAATTCGGCTTTCAGGGTATTCATCTTCTCGCCGGGGGTGTCGATAGTAATAACGGCGACGTTGTCCGGGCGAATATCAAGGGTAAATGCCGATGTCATTTCCATTATTCGGCCTCCAGAATCATCGCGGCACCCAGGCCGCCCGCCGCACAGGCGGTGACCAGACCAAATCCGCCCCCTCTGCGCCGCAGCTCATGCAGCGTCTGGGTGATCATCCTCGCACCGGTGGCGGCAAAAGGATGCCCGTAGGCAATTGAGCCACCGAGGACATTGAATTTGCTCTCATCCACCTCCCCCGTCGCCTGAGAACGCCCGAGGACCTCACGGGCAAAGCGGTCGCTGGCCAGGCATTGCAGATTCGCCAGCGTTTGCGCGGCAAAAGCCTCATGCATATCAATAAGCGTTAAGTCAGCCAGCGTCAGACCCGCTCTTTCCAGCGCCAGCGGCGTTGACCACGCTGGCCCCAGCAGCATGTCCTGGCGAACATCAATGGCGGTAAAGGCGTAGCTGCGCAGATAGCCAAGCGGAGTTAATCCCAGCGCTTTGGCCTGTGATTCGGTCATCATGATCACCGCCGCGGCGCCGTCGGTTAACGGCGTACTGTTTGCTGCGGTGACGGTCCCATGCTTTCGGTCAAAAGCCGGGCGTAACTTTTGGTAATCAGCCAGTGTTGAATTTTTACGAATGTTGTTGTCGTTTTCCAGCGGCTCACGGTAGGGCGGAGCGTATGCGGTCATCACTTCAGCCGCTAACTTGCCCTCTTCCCAGGCTTTGGCAGCCAGCTGGTGCGAACGATGCGCCAGCGCATCCTGTTGTTCGCGGGTAATTCCCCAGGTTTTTGCCATCTGCTCTGCGGTATCCCCCATCCGTAGCCCGGTCGAATACTCGGCCACCGCAGGCGGTACCGGCAAAAGATCGCGAAGGCGTAAACGGGAGAAGAGCTTCAGGCGCTGTCCGAGGGTGCGCGCTTTATTGGCGTCGACCAGCGTGCGGGCGAGCTTTTTACTGACGCCGATAGGCAATACGGATGAAGAGTCGGCCCCGCCGGCAATTCCTGCGCGGATCGTCCCCGCCATCAGGCTCTCCGCAACGTTTGCGACGGCCTGAAAACTGGTCGCGCAGGCGCGGCTTACGCTGTAAGCATCGGTGTGTACGCTCATGCCGGTACCAAGAACAATTTCACGCGCAATATTCGGCGCTTCCGGCATCTGCACCACCTGGCCAAATACCAGCTGTTCAATCATTTCCGGGGGGATGTCGCTGCGAGCCAGCATTTCGCTGATGACCATTTTCCCCAAATCAACGGCGGGAACACCGTGAAATACCGTGGCCTGACGGGCAAACGGCGTACGTAAACCGCTGACAATGGCAATGCGATCGCCTTGACGGGTGACAAGCGGTAATGCCTGACTCATGACTTTCCCCTGTTAACCGATAAAACCAAGTGGTCTGACCTGATAACAGTTTTAACTAATTTTTTACATTAAGCCAATCGGCGAAGAGAAAAAGTGGGAGCCAAAACACATTGAAAGGAGAAGATAACGCCCCTGACGGGAGGGGCGTTGAAGGGAGATTAACGCAGACCGAGCTGGAAAATCAGGGTTTCGGCTTCACAGCAGAAGACGAAATCGATATCCATTTGTACGCCGCCTTCTACATCGGTAAAGGTCGGGGTAATTTTGCACGGTTCAGATTCCACACCACGCGCTCTTTCAGTCAACGCGGCGAGCGTCTCTTCCGCTGCGGCGCGATTGGCAAAAACGCGGCTGTAAGAGGCGGTGCAATCGGTGTTGTCCATAATGGTGCCAACATCCATACAGCAGCAAACCGGGGTTTCATCTGCACTAACTTTACTCATCGTAGATTTCCTCTGTATATGCACTCAATGGTGCCAGACAATTAATATGCTTATTTTACGCCCGGCCGGGAGCTGCCTCCAGTCGTTAATGACAACAAAAGACCTAAGTGACCGAAATCACACTTAAAAATGATCCAAAACAAGAAATGCCCGTTTTGGTTAATGCCTGTGGGGGCAAATTTGCCAGCTGGATCGCTTTTTTCGCATCACAATTGAAAAATCTCATAAACAAACTTGCAACATCTCATCTGGTCAGACCTATACTCAGCGCACTGGTCTGATTTCTATGTCGTAAAGCAGACCCTACACTTCGCGCTTCTGTTACGGCATGTAACATAGTTTAAATAAAAATAACTCAATGAGGTTATGGGCATGAGCCAGAAAACCCGCTTTACCCAATCTGCCCTCGCAGTGGCTGTAGCACTTGTTTCAACACAGGCCTGGTCAGCAGGCTTTCAGTTAAATGAATTCTCTTCATCAGGCCTTGGTCGCGCCTATTCCGGTGAAGGTGCAATTGCTGACGATGCGGGCAATGCCAGCCGTAACCCAGCATTGATCATGATGTTTGATCGCCCGACGATGTCTGCGGGCGCAGTGTTTGTTGACCCTAATGTCAATATTACCGGCCAGTCTCCAACAGGCAAAAGCCTGAACGCCGATAATATTGCGCCAACAGCATGGGTGCCTAACTTCCACTTTGTGTCGCCAATTAACGATCAGTTTGGTTGGGGGGCGTCTATTACCTCTAACTACGGTCTGGCGACCGAGTACGCCGATGACTATGCCGCCGGGAGCATGGGCGGAAAAACGGACTTAACCACGGCAAACTTCAACCTGAGCGGCGCCTATCGTCTGGACAGTAACTGGAGCTTTGGCTTAGGGTTTGATGCGGTCTATGCGAAAGCCAAGATTGAACGCTATGCGGGCGATTTGGGGCAAATCGTTGCAGGCTCTGGCGCACTGCCGCCGCAGCTGGCAGGCCCTGTTTCGCAAATTCCTGCGGATACGCAAATCGCTCACCTCAACGGTAACGCCTGGGGCTTTGGCTGGAACGCCGGTATTCTTTATGAAGTCGATAAGAATAACCGCTACGGCTTCACCTACCGTTCAGAAGTGAAGATCGACTTTGACGGTAACTACAAGAGCAGCTTACCTTCCGCGTACAACCAGATCCTCGGCAACTTCGGGCTTCCGGCGGGCACCAACGGTCAAACCACCGACGGCTCTCTGACCCTGAACCTGCCTGAAATGTGGGAGCTGTCCGGTTATAACCGCGTCGCGCCGCAGTGGGCTGTCCACTACAGCATGACCTACACCAGCTGGAGTCAGTTCCAGGAGCTGAAAGCTACGGGTAGCAACGGTGAGACGCTGTTCTATAAAGACGAAAGCTTTAAAGACGCCTACCGTATCGCACTGGGTACGACCTATTACTATGACGATAACTGGACCTTCCGTACCGGTATCGCCTTCGATGATAGCCCGGTCCCGGCCAGCACCCGTTCAATCTCCATCCCGGATCAGGATCGTCTGTGGCTGAGCGCAGGTACCACCTATGCGTTCAACAAAGATGCTTCGGTTGACGTAGGCGTTTCATACATGCACGGTCAGCACGTAGAAATCAAAGAAGGTCCGTATACCTTCCGTTCTGAAGGGACCGCGTGGCTGTACGGCGCGAACTTCAACTACCGCTTCTAATCCGTTGCTCGCATAAAAAAAGGGTGAACCACGCGTTCACCCTTTTTTATTGTCGTATCTAATTTTTTTACTGCGAATCGATATCTTTCAGATCGCCCTGAATCGCCTGAGCGTTAGGGTTCTCAACCGGCGTGAGTTTACCGCCGTTGGCGATAAAGTCATGACGCTGGAAGTACGCTTCACGCACCATGATATACGGGTCGGAAGACTGGCGCAGCAGGCCATCGGAATCCAGCAGCTGAGCACGCGTCTCAACCCCTTCGACCGCCCACTTACCGATAGACATCGGCCAGGTCAGCCAGGAAAGCACTGGATAAAGGCCATCAGCCATATCACCGCCTTCATCACGCAGCGTAAAGCTGCCATAGAACGGCAGTTGCACATAAGGACCGTAACCCACGCCATAATGCCCCAGGGTGCTACCAAAGCGGTGCGGTTCAACCCGCTGCAGTTTCGGGTTAGCCATCCCGGCGACATCAATCAGGCCGCCCATCCCAAGAAGGGTGTTAAGGAAGAAACGGGTAAAGTGCACCATACCTTTATAGGGATCGCCCTGCAGGAAATAGTTCGCCATCACCGCCGGTTCTTCAAGGTTGCTGGTAAAGTTACTCAGCCCGTTTCGGGCCGGCTGCGGAACATAATCACGCCAGGCCACGGCAACCGGACGCAGCACGTACGGATCCACCACGTTAAAGTTGAAGTCGAACATCGTACGGTTAAACCCTTCAAGAGGGTCTGAACGCCCCTGCGGCAGATCGCCAGAGCTGGAACTGGCGCATCCCACCAGCAATGTGGCGCCAAGCGCAAGCGCCGACAGGCGAAAATTCATAGGTGTCTCCCTGTTAATTTTGGCTATTGCTGTGGGTTATCCGGGGACTGCAGCCTCCATACGATATCGCCCGAAGCAAATTGCAATCTGGTGCCTGCTTTCAGCATAGCCTTCTTTGGCATAATTGTTGCGTCCTGATTCTATACATATTTTGCAATATTCGTATTGCTATTCTTGCCATTCCTAAAAATTTAAGAAGTTATCCTGGGCCCGGCGAAGGAATTATCTCTACGCTTATGAGAGCGAAAAACGCAGGAGGAAATGGCATGACGACAGATCCCAAACCTCACGATCGCCTTCATAGCGAAGATGTGGAGGTTGAAAGCGAAGAAAAACAGGATGGTGAACCGATCGAGGTCAACGAGAAGCGTCTGCCCTCGCGCGCGATGGCCACGCATGAGGAGATCCGCCAGGAGGGTGAAAAAGAGCTGGAGCGTGATGCCCTTGCTCTTCTGTGGTCAGCGGTGGCTGCCGGTCTGTCGATGGGGGCATCGATGGTGGCAAAAGGCATTTTCCACGTTCATCTGAGCGATCTTCCCGGCGGTTATTTACTGGAGAATCTCGGTTATACCTTCGGCTTTATTATCGTCATTATGGCCCGCCAGCAGCTGTTTACGGAAAATACCGTCACCGCCGTATTACCGATCATGCATAAGCCGACGCCCGGTAATATTGCTCTCTTATTACGACTCTGGGGCGTGGTCCTTCTCGGCAACTTGCTTGGCACGGGGATTGCGGCCTGGGCCTTTAATATGATGCCGATTTTTGACGATGCCACCCGTGGTGCGTTTCAGGCGATCAGTATACAGGTGATGGAGAATACACCGTCTGAGATGTTCGCTAACGCGATTATTTCCGGCTGGCTGGTAGCGACCATGGTCTGGATGTTTCCCGCCGCCGGCTCGGCAAAAATCGTGGTGATCATCATGATGACCTGGCTGATTGCGCTTGCTGATACCACTCATATTGTTGTCGGCAGCGTTGAGATTTTTTACCTGGTCTTCAACGGCTCGCTGCCGTGGCAGGACTTCATCTGGCCCTTCGCGCTACCGACGCTGGCCGGCAATATTTGCGGCGGGACGTTTATCTTCGCGCTGCTCAGCCACGCGCAAATCCGCAATGACATGAGCAACGATAAAAAAGCGCAGCTTAAAGCTAAAAAACACCCTTAAGTGGCGAGAGTTTAAGCAGTTAAGCCATAGATGCTTAACGAACAAGGAAAAAAACGCTATACTCCCGCCGCTTCGTCCCCTTAGTTAAATGGATATAACGAGCCCCTCCTAAGGGCTAGTTGCAGGTTCGATTCCTGCAGGGGACACCATAGTTTTCGACCTTCCTCATTCGTTTTACCCAAAAACCCTACGCAGAATAAGGCATTGAGCCTATATTCAGATGCATCCATCTCCAGAAATAACGCCCAAAAGTATCCTCGTGAACCAGCAGATCGTCTTTAGACACACCCACTCCTTAACCCAAATCATCATCCAGTTTGTGATGAGCTACAAGATCCGACGGTTGTGCATAAAAGAAATAAGGGAGGTTTAGCCGCTCTGGAGGCAAATTTCTGTCGCATTTAAGCGAAGAAGATCAACACTTCCGCCCCTCAGCATCAATGGCTGACACAAGAAACCCTATTTGAAACAAAGTTTTTACCCATTTAATAATAAATGCCTGTAACTGCGAGCATGAGTGTTATCACCTGCAAGCAAAAATATACGCCCACAACGAAAGTATCGACCTTGAAAAGGTCTTTTTTTCTTCTATCCTAAAAGCTGAACTCAACATGAAGAAAACAGTTAGTCTGTTATGTATTTTTTGTATTACAAAAGCCTCTTCTAAGAACGTTGCTATTAATGAACGTAGCGATGCTGTTTTCTCTACTCGGAATTCGGCATCCTCTACATAACAACTGCGTAGCGGGGATGTTCTTTGCTTACACCCCAAATTTAGCTCCGGGAGTGCTATAATTAAAAAAAGCAGTAAGGCAATATTTTCATACTGCTTGACTGTCAGCACCATAGCCATGAAATATTATCGTGGAGATGATCGTTTTTCACAAAAAAATCGCCTCCCATTATAAAATGACGAATTTTTTACGCTTTTAATCTCACTCCTTACTTTTACTCTGAATCAATGACGTCATAATATTTAACATGGTTAACCAATAACGCCTTATTATATCATGATGATTTTAATAGCCCTGAGCAACCATTAAACATTAACTCTATTATTGGGAAGCTAAAAGTGTCAGGCAACCATTAAAGTGAAATGCGTTATATCTATGATACATAAATTATCATTTAATTCATCACTACAGCCGGAGTCACCCAATGCAAGCGACCCAGTATTCAAATGCCGTAAAAAATGAACTGAACTTCCCCGGCCCTCTGCAGGCAGGTAGTAAAGGATTAGGAGCCAGGCGCGTACAAGAATGGCTCTCTCATCATAACGTTGGGACCAAAATAGACGGCGACTACGGTCCTGCTACCACAAGCTGCGTGAGTCAGTTTCAAACAAACAACCATCTCCCCCAGACAGGCATCGTGGACGAGGCAACATGGTCCAGACTCGTCGCCCCTCTCACTTTGGCACTTACCGACAGTCAGGGAGCCTCCCTGGGGGAGCGCATTCTTAACGTCGCTCAGCAGCATCTCGCCAATCATCCCAGAGAATATGGTGGCGACAACCGAGGACCGTGGGTCAGGGTGTATACCGGAGGATACGATGGACCAGAATGGTTGTGGTGTGCGGGATTTGTGAGTTTTATCCTTAAACAGGCTGCGACAGAACTGGGGTTATCATTACCCATTACCGGGTCACTATCGTGTGATGTCCTTGCATCTCAGGCCCAATCGGCGGGCCGCCTGGTAAAAGGTTCTGACCTGCAAGCTGGCAAGAGCTCCTGGGCGTCCCTCGGTCAAACGTACATTTTCTTAGTCCGACGAGAAGCGGGTGACTATAGCCATACCGGTATGGGTTTTGGCGGGACATTCGACGTATTCAAAACCATCGAAGGTAATACAAATGATGATGGAAGCAAAAACGGTTATGAAGTTGCCGCCAGAACGCGTTCCGCTGATAGCAAAGATTTTATCAGGATACTCTAATACGCAACGGTACATTGGCTACGATTTTTTCACTTTACCGTCATTATTTTTCGCAGCCCAACATAATTTATTCAAGCCATTCAGCAGGAGTAAATCATGGCAGACAACACACCGACTACAGCTAACTATCTTTCGGATGCAGAATCCTTAGAGAGAACAAAACTAGGAAAATATGTTCTCTATTTTTCTCTGATAATTATATTTTTACTGGCTAGCATCGCAATTTTCGCTGCATATAAAGGCAGTGCTACCGGCAGTGAAAAATTTAATAATATCAAAGATATTCTCACCATGATCCTGCCACTTATAGGCACCTGGATTGGGACCGTTCTGGCATTCTATTTTTCCAGAGAAAACTATGTGGCAGCGGCACAACAAAGCGCCAACCTTATTCGTCAATTAACCCCTGAACAACGACTGCAGAGCATACCGGTCACTGAAGTGATGTTAGATATGTCCGCAGATACAACGTTAAAATTAACGTTGCCTCCAGGCAATAATTTCAGTGCAGTGAATCTTCAAACAGCCATTATTACTCCTCTGGAACAGAATAATCGCAACCGCTTGCCCATTGTTGATAGTACGGGGAAGATTCTTTATATCCTTCATCAAAGCTTTATCGATAAATTTCTCCTTAAACAGCCCTCTGGAACATCAGCAGCAACGTTAACATTGCAGAACCTGCTAGCTGACCCGGCGCTCAATAAAACCTTCGCGGCATTTGCCATCGTCGGGAAAAATGCACGGCTGATTGCGGTCAAGCAATTGATTGATGGTAACCCTGATTGCTCTGATGCTTTTGTCACCGAAGACGGAACTAGCGGATCAAGGGCTATAGGTTGGATAACGAATGTCATTGTCCAGGAGAAGTCTATGGCATAACCACAATACGATGTTCTTTAGAGGCTGAGGGTCAGGACCGCTGACACCTTGTGCTCTAAAGCATCATTAACCGGCAAGTATTTAATGATAGCGATATCCCTGTAGCACCATGAAACCGAAGAAAACAGGCAGCGGCTATCGCACCGTTGCCTGCTCACGCTCTGTCACAGATTCTCCCCGACATTTCACGCTTAAATAGATACAATGCGGCGGCTGGTTTCTGCAAAGAAGCGCAGTGTTTATCCACAGTCGCGAAACCATTCGCACACTCAGATCCTACGTCAGGCGGTTAAATGAAAAACATCACTTTCAGTGACATGCAACAGCAGAGCGAAGCGGCAGCACGTTCACCTCGTTTACGTGCTCATCGTAATTTTCATCCTGAATTAACCGATCCCGTACAACGTCTGGCGATCGCGATGGAACCAGGAACCTATATTCGCCCTCACCGTCATCCGCATACCTTTGAACTGCTGTTACCTCTCAGCGGGCGCTTTGTGGTGCTGACTTTTGATGACCAAGGTTACGTCACTCGCCGCATCGTACTCGGTGAAGAGTGTACGGCGTTAGAGATGGATGCCGGGACCTGGCATGCGGTGCTGTCGCTGGACGCCGGTGGCGTCATTTTTGAAGTCAAACACGGCGGCTATCAGCCGGTTGCTGCCGCGGATTATGTCACCTGGGCGCCCGCGGAAGGTGAAGAAGGAACGTTTGAACTGATGGAATGGTATCGCCAGGCTCAGGTTGGCGATGGTGGCCATCTTCGCTAATCCCAGGCAGACAGGTTCAAATTAATCCGCTGCCGGGAAGCGGCGGATTAAGACCTTCATATCCCATAGAAAAACGGTCGTCACAAATTAAGAAAAAACAAAAAACCCGCCCCCCGACTGACCAGGGCTGGTATATATTCACATTAGCAATGCTTCATCTGTAAAGCATCTGCGTATTAGCTCCATAATCCCTCATCATATTTGGAATACGGATGAAACCATTTCGCTACCCTGCCGCTGCTCTCTGCTCTCTGATGTTATGCTCTTCGCCCGCCAGCGCCGAGGTTGATCTGGGTTCCATCGATATCTTCTCCGCCTCGAATCCGAATAGCCCGGTCCCCAAAGGACTGATACTGGGAGCGGCAACCATCAGCGGAACGGCGCGCTACGAGAAGCAGGATAATGAAACTTACTTTATTCCCGGCGGACTCTACTTCGGCGATCAGTTTATCTATCTCGGGGATCGCGCCCGTTACTATTTTCACATCGACGACAAAGTCGCCTTTTACGGCTATGGCCGCTGGCGGTTTGGCAACTTAGATCCCAGCGATAATAGCGCCTTCAAGGGGATGGAGAAGCGAAAGGGCGAGTTTGAAGCCGGTATCGGCGCTACGCTGATTACCCCCTATGCGCTGCTGAGCGCTCGAATCAGCTCCGACGTTACCGGCCGCAGCGACGGGCAGGAGCTGCTGCTGTGGGCGGATTTCCCGATCATTAAAGATAATCTGCTGGTCATGCCGGGAATGGGGCTGATGATCCGCAGTAGTAATATGGCCAACTACTATTTCGGCGGCGTATCGGCCAGCGAAGCGACCCCGCAGCGCCAGCAGTGGGATACCGGCACCACCGTCTCACCCATGGCGGCGATTATCACCAGCTACCGTTTCAGTCCCCACTGGGTTGGCATGTTCGCGGCAAATTACGAACTGTATGATAAAGATATCGCCGACAGCCCACTTGTTCAGCACAACGGCGAGCTGTATGGCATTCTGGCCGTCGGCTACACCTGGTAAACGGGCACTGTCATGGGGTTTTCCCACCGCTAAGCTCCCCGGCGACCTGGAATGCCATCGCGCTAAACGCGCGCGCCGCGGCGCTCTGCCATGCTCCCTTGTGCTGTAACAGGCAGGCCGTGCGCTCCAGCAGCACCGGCGTGAGCGTCACCGCGACCAGATCGTCGTGGTCCCGCGCGATGGCAGCCGGTAACAACGTCCCAAGCTGAGTATGTTGAATCACCGTCAGCACCGCGCTGATAGAGTTGGCCTCCATCTGTATCGTCGGTTGAATACCATGCTGCCGACAATAGCTGTCGATTTGCCCGCGCGTCGCAAACTCCTCGCTCAACAAAATCAACGACTGCTGGTTGAGTGCGTCCAGCTTCATACTGCGCTGACCCGCCAGCGGGTGATGCCGGCCAACCACCAGCGCCAGCGTTTCACTGAACAGCGGTGCGGCCACAATATCCCGTGAGCCAATATCACCAAAAGCAATCCCGGCATCCAGCTCATCGTTAAGCAGCAACGCTTCCATCCGATCCTGAGCCATTTCGCGCATCGTCAGCGTGATGTTCGGGTAACGCTGATAAAAAGCCGCCATCAGCGGCCCCATAAAGTAGGTCGTAAATGTTGGCGTCATCGCCACGCGCAGCACTCCCCGCTGCAGATCTTCCACGTCCAGCAGCGCTCGCTTGCCTTCTTCCAGATCCTGGAGCACCCGACGAGCGTAGATAAGCCAGACCTCGCCGGTATCGGTCAAACGGATGCTGCGCCCGCTGCGGTCAAAAAGCAGGACGCCGAGCACCTCTTCAAGCTGGCGAATTTGTTGTGAGAGTGCCGGCTGCGAAACATGCAGCGCCGTCGCGGCTCGGGTAAAACCACGATGTTCGGCGACCGCCAGAAAACAGGTGAGATGGCGTAACAGCATGTGCCGCTCCTATAAGTAAAAGCAATGGACCCAATCATAAATAAGTCTTTTAACTTATGAAACAAGATGCGTACTCTGACCGGATGCGCAACCGCAGCTTTCCCTCTTCCCGCAACAAGTCCGCTTTTTTCCGGAGCCGCTATGTCTGTTCACGATATCTATCTTCAGCACGCCATTGCCCTGGCCAAAACCAATGTTGAAAACGGCGGGCGCCCGTTTGGGGCTGTCGTCGTCCACAACGGCGACATTGTCGCCCGGGCCGTCAACACCCTCCACCAAAACGGCGATCCGACTGCTCATGCAGAACTCAACGCGATTCGCGACGTCGCGCTGCGCCTGGGCAGTCGGGTGCTCAATGAGTGCATCATTTATGCCAGCGGCCAGCCCTGTCCGATGTGTCTGAGTGCTATCTATTTGACCGGTATACGCGAGGTTTATTTCGCAAACAGTAACCGGGATGGCGAACCTTTCCGTCTCTCCACCGCCGCAATCTACTACCAGCTAAGTCAGCCGCTGGAAACACAGTCGCTTGCGATTCACCATAGCCCTCAGCCTGAGGGCCTCGCGCTTTACCAACTGTGGGCGGATAAACAACAATGAGCCCGACCTGCCGCAACCGCCTGATGCTTCTGGTGCTGGTTCTGGTTGGTATCAATATGCGCCCGCTTTTGACCTCCATCGGCCCACTTCTTCCACAGTTACAGCAGGCCAGTGGAATGGGTTTTACCCTCGTTTCACTGCTCACCGCGATCCCGGTCATCGCAATGGGGTTCCTGGCGCTGGCGAGTCCGTGGACTGACCGACTGATCAGCGAACGCCGGGGGGTTGTGTTGAGCCTGATGGTGATCGCCGCTGGCGCTCTGCTCCGTGAATTCGCGCCGCGCAGCGGGCTTCTGCTCAGCAGCGCTCTGCTCGGTGGGATCGGGATTGGTATTATTCAGGCGACCATTCCGGCAGTCATCAAGCGTCAGTTTCCGCACCGGACGCCGCAGGTCATGGGGCTGTGGTCCGCGGCGCTGATGGGCGGAGGTGGCCTGGGGGCCGCATTGACGCCGTGGCTGGCACAGCACAGCGCCGTCTGGTACCACGCCCTTGCCTGGTGGGCACTGCCCGCCGTCGCGGCACTATTCGGCTGGTGGTCGGTGAGCCGCCGCCCGTCCGCCGCGCCACATCCGGTCGGCGCTTCGGTAACCGCGCCCGTCTTCCGCCGCCGTCGCGCCTGGACGCTCGGGCTCTACTTTGGCCTGATTAACGGCGGCTACACCAGCCTGATCGCCTGGCTCCCCCCTTATTATATGCAGTCGGGTCACAGCGCTCAGTTCAGCGGAACCCTGCTGGCTATCATGACCGTAGGGCAGACCGCAGGGGCACTATTGATTCCCATGTTGGCACGCCACGACGATCGCCGCAGGCTGTTGCTGCTGACACTGTTGCTCCAGCTCATCGGTTTCTGCGGGTTTATCTGGCTGCCGCTACAGGTCCCACAGCTTTGGGCCATGAGCTGCGGCATCGGTTTGGGCGGCGCATTCCCGCTGTGCCTGGTACTGGCGCTCGATCACGCCCGGCAGCCGGCGATTGCTGGCCGGCTGGTGGCTTTTATGCAGGGTATCGGTTTTATCGTTGCCGGCGCGTCTCCGTGGCTGTCGGGGTTGTTACGAAGCCTGAGCGGCAATTATGTGCTCGACTGGGCGCTTCATGCCGTCTGCGTCATTGTGCTGATGGGCATCACCCTGCGTTTTATACCGGCACGCTATCCGCACGCCTGGCGTCAGCCGGAGCCTGCCGTCGATTAAGCCCGCACGTTGCGGCGCGGGAGAGCGTTTTCCGCGCCGCATAACCGGCATGTCCTATTAGAATAAATCCCAAAATCAAACAGCTATCGCCTGAAGGCTGATGTGGCGAAAAGCCGTCGCCAGAATGGAATTTATTACCGAATGAAATTAATGTGTCGCCGAATCACGACACTCGTAAGTAACTAAAAATTAATAAAAAAATGCCTCTTGTTTCCCTCATTTTTTAGGCGTACATTAGCGCCATCTGGAGCAGTTACAGCACAGAATTTCGACCTGCCGCAGCCGCCAGAATCATCTGGTTTTACTGCGACAGATCAGAATCAACAATGAAGATTAAATTCATTTAGGCGTTTCGCCGAGAACGCGGAGTGATGAGTCGTGAAATACTTTATTATGGGCGTGTCTTTTATGGTCATCGTTTGGGCCGGTACTTTTGCCCTGATGATTTAAGCACAGCCAGTGTCAAAAAAACGGGAGCCAGCGGCTCCCGTTTTTTGTTGATGCTGTTCTTTAATTCGCGCGGTTACTCGTGGCTTTCGCCGGCCGACTTGCCCGATGCGGGAAGCAGCCCGTCAGCACGAAACATCGATTTGATCCCGCGAATGGCCTGGCGGATACGATCGCGGTTTTCGATAAGTGCAAAGCGCACATGGGTATCACCGTAGTCGCCGAAGCCGATACCTGGCGAAACGCAGACCTTGGCATCCTGAAGCAGCTTTTTCGCAAACTCCAGCGAACCCAGCGCTGCATACTGCTCGGGAATTTTCGCCCAAACGTACATTGATGCCTTAGGACACTCGACCATCCAGCCCGCTTCATGCAGCCCTTTGACCAGCACATCGCGGCGGCGCTTGTACTGCTCCGCAATATCACGCACGCACTGCTGATCGCCTTCAAGTGCAGCAATCGCCGCAACCTGTAATGGCGTGAATGTACCGTAATCGTGATAGCTTTTAATCCGCGCCAGCGCATTGACCAGGGTTTTGTTGCCGACCATAAAGCCGATACGCCAGCCGGCCATATTGTAGCTTTTAGAGAGCGTAAAGAATTCAACGGCCACATCGCGCGCGCCGGGAACTTCCATGATTGAAGGCGCCTTCCAGCCATCGTAGACGATGTCGGCATAGGCCAGATCGTGTACCACCAGCACATCGTATCGCTTGGCCAGCGCCACCACTTTTTCAAAGAATTCCAGTTCGACACACTGCGCAGTCGGGTTGGAGGGGAAACCGAGGATCATCATTTTCGGTTTCGGGTAGCTTTCGCGAATCGCCCGCTCCAGCTCGTTGAAGAAATCAACGCCCTCCACCAACGGCACCGAACGCACCTGCGCACCGGCAATAACCGCGCCGTAGATGTGAATTGGGTAGCTGGGATTCGGCACCAGCACCGTGTCGCCATGATCCAGCGTCGCCAGCATCAGATGTGCCAGCCCCTCTTTTGAGCCGATTGTAACAATCGCTTCCGATTCCGGATCGATCTCGACGTTATAGCGATCCTGATACCAGCGCGAAATTGCGCGGCGCAGGCGAGGAATACCGCGGGAAGTCGAGTAGCCGTGCGTATCTGGCCGCTGCGCCACGGTGCACAGTTTTTCAACGATATGCGGTGGCGTCGCGCCGTCGGGGTTGCCCATACTGAAATCGATAATATCTTCGCCGCGCCGACGCGCAGCCATTTTCAGTTCAGCCGTGATGTTAAAAACGTAAGGGGGCAGACGATCGATACGTGTGAAACGGCGTTCAGGACTGGATTCAGTCATAGATTCCTCAGAGTAACGTTAGCGCCCGGACCGTCCGAGCGACGCTGTCGCGTTTGCGACGAGATTAGAAAATAACCCGAAAAAAATGATGCTGTCGAGGGGGTGAGAGAAAAATAATCGCTGGCGAAAAAAGCGGGCATCAGCATCATACAACACGGCAGCTGCTGTTCCCGATTTAGCCGGATCGAAAAATGAATGCAACATATTAATATCTATTAATTTACCTGTTTATATCATTCTACGACGGCTCAGCAGACAGACTCTGGCGTCATCATTAATCCCCTTTTTTTAGTGTGCCATTTCTCTGTTCGACGCTTCGGCTGGCCTTCTGCCGCCAGGTTTTTTATCATGTCTCTTTCCCGCGATAGACACGGCGCACCCATGCACGAAATATTCACTATGCTGCTGGCGGTTTTTGACCGCGCGGCACTCATGTTGATTTGCCTTTTTTTCCTGATTCGCCTGCGTCTGTTTCGCGAGCTTTTGCATAAGTCTGCACATACGCCGAAAGAGCTGCTGGCGGTTATCGCCATTTTTTCCCTGTTTGCCCTGTTCAGCACCTGGTCTGGCGTTCCGGTAGAGGGTTCCCTGGTCAACGTGCGAATTATCGCCGTCATGTCCGGCGGTATTCTGTTTGGCCCCTGGGTTGGCGCTATCGTCGGCGCTATCGCCGGCGTGCATCGCTATCTCATTGATATTGATGGCGTGACCGCCATCCCCTGCTTTATCACCAGTATCGTCGCTGGGCTATTGTCGGGGTTGATTAACAGTAAGGTCCCGAAAGCACAGCGCTGGAAGGTCGGGATTCTCGCCGGGATGCTCTGCGAAACATTAACCATGATCCTCGTGGTCTTTTGGGCGCCGTCGTTCTCACTGGGCATGGATATCGTCTCCAAAATCGGGATCCCGATGATCCTTGGCAGCGTCTGTATCGGCTTTATCGTGCTGTTGGTCCAGAGCGTAGAAGGCGAAAAAGAGGCCAGCGCCGCGCGTCAGGCAAAACTGGCGCTGGATATCGCCAACAAGACGCTACCGCTCTTTCGCAAGGTAAACAGCGAATCCCTGCGCCAGGTTTGCGACATCATTCGCCGCGATATCAATGCTGATGCGGTAGCCATCACCACCACCGACCGGGTTCTGGCCTACGTCGGGTTTGGTGAAAGCAACTACCACGATAGCGACAATGACATCAGCCCCACGACACGTCAGGCAATCGAGAGTGGGAAGATCATTATTAAAAATAATGATGAGGCCTACAGAACGCCTGAAATTCACTCGATGCTGGTCATTCCGCTACGCGAAAAAGGTGTCGTCACCGGAACGTTGAAAATTTATTACTGCCATGCCCACCGCATCACCTCTTCTCTGCAGGAGATGGCCGTCGGGCTGTCGCAAATTATTTCCACCCAGCTGGAAGTCTCGCGAGCGGAGCAGCTGCGCGAAATGGCCAACAAGGCCGAGCTGCGCGCCTTACAGAGCAAAATCAACCCGCATTTTCTCTTTAACGCCCTCAATGCCATTTCATCTTCAATTCGCATGAATCCGGACACTGCCCGCCAGCTCATTTTCAATTTGTCGCGCTATTTGCGCTATAACATTGAATTAAAAGATGACGAGCAGATTGATATCAAACGAGAGCTGTACCAAATCAAGGATTACATTGCCATCGAACAGGCGCGTTTCGGCGATAAACTGACCGTTATCTACGATATTGATGATGAGGTCAGCTGCGTGATACCGAGCCTGCTGATTCAGCCGCTGGTGGAGAATGCCATCGTCCACGGGATCCAGCCGTGCAAGGGCAAAGGAGTGGTCACTATTGGCATCACCGAGTGCGGCAATCGGGTCAGGATTAGCGTTCGAGATACCGGAAATGGTATCGATCCTGCCGTGGTCGCACGTGTGGAGGCGGATGAAATGCCGGGTAATAAAATCGGCCTGCTTAACGTACACCATCGGGTAAAATTGCTGTATGGCGAAGGGCTGCATATCCGCCGCATGAATCCGGGTACGGAGATTGCGTTCTACGTGCCGGATAAGCTCGCCTCCCAGACCACTCCGGTGTCTCTGCTGCCATGAACGGAGAAAAAATGAAAGTCATCATTGTTGAAGACGAGTTCCCGGCGCAGCAGGAGCTCACGTGGTTAATTAATACCCATAGCCAGATGGAGATTGTCGGCACGTTCGACGACGGGCTTGACGTGCTGAAGTTCCTGCAGCACAACAAGGTCGATGCCATTTTTCTCGACATCAACATTCCCTCGCTGGACGGCGTTCTGCTGGCGCAAAACATCAGTCAGTTTGCGCATAAACCGTTTATTGTGTTTATCACCGCCTGGAAAGAGCATGCGGTGGAGGCATTTGAACTGGAAGCATTCGACTACATTTTGAAGCCATATCAGGAATCACGGATCATTAACATGCTGCAAAAGTTGACCAGCGCCTGGCAACAGCAGCAGACGGGCGGTCAGGCCGGGTCGCCAGCCAATCCTCAGCGGGAAAACGATACGATAAATCTGATTAAAGATGAGCGAATTATCGTGACCAGCATTCACGATATTTACTATGCGGAAGCCCACGAAAAAATGACCTTCGTGTATACCCGTCGGGAGTCGTTCGTGATGCCAATGAATATTACGGAGTTTTGCGGCAAACTGCCGCCAGCGCACTTCTTTCGTTGTCACCGCTCATACTGCGTTAACCTGAATAAAATCCGCGAGATTGAGCCCTGGTTCAACAACACCTACATCCTGCGTTTACGCGATCTGGAGTTTCAGGTGCCGGTCAGCCGCAGCAAGGTTAAAGAATTTCGCCAGCTCATGCATCTGTAGCAGGGATGTAGAAAGGGAATAGCCCGCTCGGCAACGCCGGAACGGGCTATCTGACCAGCACAGTTTTAAAGAATCTGCCCCAGCGTCTGGCGCAGGTGCGCCCCGGAACCTAGCAGGCCCGGATTATCGTGAACGATAAGGTAGACCGGAATATCCTGGACGAAGGCTTTAAAACGCCCTTTGTCTTCAAACCCGCCGCGGAAACCGGACGCCTTAAAGAACTCCAGGAAGCGCGGAACGATGCCGCCGGCAATATATACGCCGCCGAAGGTCGCCAGCGTCAACGCGAGGTTGCCACCAAAGCGCCCCATAATCACGCAGAACAGCGACAGCGCGCGACGGCAGTCGATGCAGGTGTCGGCCAGCGCGCGTTCGGTGACATCTTTCGGCTGGAGATTTTCCGGCAGGCGACCGTCGGCTTTCACAATCGCCCGATACAAATAAACCAGCCCCGGACCGGATAACACGCGCTCGGCGGAAACGTGGCCCAGCTCAGCGCGCAGCTCTTCGAGGATAATCCCCTCTTCTTCGCTGTTCGGCGCGAAATCAACGTGACCGCCTTCACCCGGCAGACTCACCCAGCGTTTGTCGACATGCACCAGATGCGCGACGCCCAGGCCGGTTCCCGCACCGTAAACGGCAATAGGTTTCCCTTCTACCGGCGCCGTACCGCCAAACTGAATCAGATGCTCGGGCTTCAACATCGGGATCGCCATCGATACCGCGGTAAAATCGTTGATGATTTCCAGATGCGAGAACCCGAGGTTCTTTTTCATCTCTGCGATGGAAAAAGCCCACGTATGGTTGGTCATCGCCACCCAGTCACCGGTGATCGGACAGGCAATCGCGATACAGCCGTCTTCAACCTCAACGCCCTGCTCGTCCAGATAGACACGGACAACGGCTTCAAGACTGGGGTAATCGAGCCCGGAATAGGTTTTTGCCCGGGAAATCTCCCCGCTTGCAATATCACATAATGCCAGTCGGGCATTGGTTCCGCCGACGTCTCCTACTAAAGCAAATTTTGTCATTCCGTTACGGCTCCACTAAAGTCAAAATGATTCTTTTGGCACACTGTAAATTCATGATGCCTTAACAACAACGACCAACGTATAAGTGCCCACAGTTTAGCGACCTATGTCACATTTAGGTTGTAATCTGTGCAAAATGATTCTCAACGCACTGCGGGATCGTCAGGCATAGCCGTCAGTTTATCGTTTCAGCACCATTTGCATCGACGCCCTTCAGAGGCAAAGGCAAAATCGTGCTTCACGACCTTTAAAAGGAAATGTTTCATGCTGCATCCGCGCGCCAGAACGATGCTGTTGTTATCGATACCCGCAGTGATTATTGGTATCGCTTCCAGCCTTGTATTGATTGTGACGATGAAGATTGCGGCCATACTGCAACATTTTATCTGGTCCAGCATACCGTTGAGTTTAGGTATCGAATCCAGCGGTCAGCTCTGGACTATCGCCGTACTCACGCTAACCGGTATCGCCGTTGGTCTGGTCGTACGTTTTAGCCCGGGACATGCCGGGCCCGATCCGGCCACTGAATCATTGATCGGCGCACCTATCAGCACCGGCGCGCTGCCGGGCCTGGTAGCGGCTTTAGTGCTGGGTCTGGCGGGCGGCGTCAGCCTTGGGCCGGAACATCCGATAATGGTCATGAATATCGCCCTTGCGGTGGCTATCGGCTCTCGTCTGTTCCCCCGCGTCAGTTCGCTGGACTGGACGATTCTTGCCGCCTCCGGCACTATCGGCGCCCTGTTCGGCACTCCGGTGGCCGCTGCGCTGATTTTTTCGCAAACCCTCAACAGCAGCAACGATGTGCCGCTGTGGGATCGACTGTTTGCACCTCTGCTGGCTGCTGCTGCGGGCGCCCTGACCACGGACCTGTTCTTCCATCCTAATTTCTCGTTGCCTGTCCCCGTTTATCCGCAAATGCATATCGTCGATATCTTCAGCGGTGCTATCGTGACGTTAATTGCGATTGCCGTAGGGATGGTCGCAGTCTGGTGTTTGCCCCGACTGCATGCGCTGATGAATCGCCTGAAAAACCCGGTGTTAACGCTGGGTGTTGGCGGATTGCTGCTGGGGATTCTCGGCGCTGTGGGCGGTCATATCACGCTGTTTAAAGGCCTCGATGAAATGCAGCAAATCGCCGTGAACCAAACCCTGACGGCCGGCGACTTTTTGCTGATTGCGCTGGTGAAGCTGGCGGCACTGGTGATTGCGGCCGCCAGCGGTTTTCGCGGTGGGCGAATTTTTCCTGCGGTATTCGTCGGCGTGGCGCTCGGCTTAATGCTGCACGCGCACGTCGATGCCGTTCCGGCTGCCATCACGGTCTCCTGCGCTATTCTGGGGATGACGCTGGTGGTGACCCGCGATGGCTGGCTTAGCCTGTTTATGGCGGCAGTGGTGGTACCGGATACCACCCTGTTACCTCTGCTGTGCATTGTTATGCTCCCGGCCTGGCTGCTGTTGGCCGGGAAGCCGATGATGATCGCCAGACGACGAAACGATTAGACGCGGCTGTTTCTCTCCTCCAGAGCCTGGGTCACCGCGCGCAGGAAGTCGGGAATATCCATTTTGGGCAGCATGACTTCCACCAGCGTCAGTTTATCTGAACCAATGCTTTCGGCCATAGCCTCCTCAAGCTCTTCCGTGCGCGTCACGCGCCAGCAGCGGGAAGGAACATCGGGGGCAAAAGCTTCAGGCAGGCGGTTCCAGTCCCACAGCGCAATGTCGTTATAGCGCTGTTCCGCGCCATGGATCGCTCGTTCAACCGTATAACCTTCGTTATTGAGCAGCAGAATCAGCGGGTTTTGTTTATCACGCAGCATCGATCCCAGTTCCTGAATCGTCAGCTGTGCCGCTCCATCGCCAACAATCAGCACGACCCGCCTGCCCGGCGCGGCGGTTTGCGCGCCGTAGGCGGCCGGCAGGGTAAACCCTATCGACCCCCACAGCGGCTGGACCAGCAGGGTGGCATCTGAGGGGAGCTTCAGCGCCGCCACGCCGAACGCCGCAGTCCCCTGATCGGCAAGAATAATATCCCCAGGACGCAGCTGCTCCTGGACTGTGCTCCAGAAGCTGCCTTGGGTAAGATTCCCGCCTGTTACGCTACCCACTTCTGGCGCAGAGCAGGCTGGCAACGTCCACTCTGCGGACAGGCTGGCAGAGAGGGTCATCAATACGCCAAGCGCTTGATCCATTGGGATGCGACTGAACCAGCGATCGCCAACTCTGACGGCAAACGGTTGAATTTCAATTGTGCGCTCAAGGGGTAAATGTTGGGTGAATCCGGCGGTGATGGTATCGGTAAAACGGGTTCCTACGCAGATGATAGTATCGGCATTTTCAATTGCCTCACGGGTTTGCGGCGCGCTGGCAATACCGCTGTACGTACCGACAAAACCACGCTGCTGCTCATCAAACAGCCCTTTCCCCATCAGCATAGTGGCACAGGCAATCGGCGTTTTCGCTACCCACACGCGTAACGTATCCTGCAGGCCATAGCGCTGGGCAAGGAAATCAGCCAGGAGCGAGACCTGCCGACTGCTGCGCAGCATCTGCCCGGCATATTCACGGAATCCAGCCAGTTGATTCTCATCCGCAGGCGGTCCCTCAATCTCCAGCCGACGAGCGGGGGGCGTCGCTTTTGCTTTCGCCACATCGGCAGGCAACATCAAATAGCCGGGGCGATGGTGAGTCAGCATATCGCTCAATACACGGTCGATTTCGTGACAGGCATTACCCGCCGTCAACGTGGCCTGCGTGCAGGTTATCTGTTCGCTCATTCGCGAAAAGTGCGTGAAGTCGCCATCCCCTAACGTATGGTGCAGAAGCTCTCCGCGCTGCTGCGCCCCGGTGCTGGGCGCACCGACAATATGCAGCACCGGAATATGTTCCGCATAGCTGCCCGCCACGCCGTTAAGCGCGCTCAACTCGCCGACGCCATAAGTCGTCAGCAGCGCACCGGCACCTTTGATGCGCGCATATCCGTCGGCAGCATACGCAGCATTCAGCTCGTTTGCACAGCCAACCCATCCCAACGCTTGATGCGCGATTACGCGGTCGAGGAATTGTAAGTTGTAATCTCCAGGTACGCCAAACAAGCGGTCTATGCCGCAGTCTACGAGACGATCCAGCAGATAATCGCCAATGGTGTAAGTCGGTTGCATCTCCATACTCCTCTTCCTGTTGCAGGTGATCTGAGTATTGAATAAGCGATCCAACTGTCCAGATAGCGGTCAATAATCGATGTGGAAAGCAAAATTTACGCATTTGAGGTGTGTACTCTGCGCTGAACATTCTTTAGTGTAAACGTATACACAACCTGTTCTATCTGCGGAGGAAGTATGGTTTACCAGGCAAATACGGCACGATATCAAACGATGGAATACCGCCGTTGTGGCCGGAGCGGATTAAAGCTTCCGGCCATTTCACTCGGCCTCTGGCACAATTTTGGCGACGAAACGCAAGTAGAGACCAGCCGTCAACTGCTGCGACATGCCTTCGATCTTGGCATCACCCATTTTGATTTAGCCAACAACTACGGGCCGCCACCGGGCTCTGCGGAAAGCAATTTCGGCCGTATCATGCGGGAGGATTTTTTACCCTGGCGCGACGAGCTTATTATCTCCAGTAAAGCCGGTTACACCATGTGGGACGGGCCGTATGGTGACTGGGGATCGCGTAAATATCTGGTGGCCAGTCTCGATCAAAGCCTGAAGCGCATGGGGCTGGAGTACGTTGATATCTTCTATCATCACCGCCCTGATCCCGAAACCCCACTACAGGAAACCATGCGCGCGCTGGACCATATTGTACGCCAGGGCAAAGCGCTGTATGTCGGTCTTTCCAACTATCCCCTTGAGCAGGCCGCCGAAGCCGTGCGCATCCTCAACGACCTCGGAACGCCGTGTCTTATCCACCAGCCAAAGTATTCCATGCTCGAACGCTGGGTTGAAGATGGGCTACTCGATTTTCTGCAGGCAGAAGGCGTGGGAAGCATTGCGTTTTCACCGCTGGCAGGTGGTCAACTAACCGACCGTTATTTACACGGTATCCCGGCAGATTCCCGCGCGGCCAGCGGCAGCCGCTTCCTGCAAGCGGATCAGTTGACGGAGGCGAAACTGGAAAAAGTTCGCCGGCTCGACGCACTGGCGCAGGCCCGAGGGCAGAAGCTCTCGCAGATGGCTCTGGCCTGGGTTTTACGCGAAGAGAAAGTGACCTCAGTTCTGATAGGTGCCAGCAAAACCGCCCAGCTTGATGATGCTATCGGCATGCTGGCTAACCGCCATTTCAGCGCAGCAGAGTGTGCAGAGATCGACGCGATACTTGCGGCGTAAAGACAATTTTACTTTAGCAAAAAGTGCTCTTATCCGCGATTTAGGAGTTCATCCAATGCTGCGGGGCTTTACCGCCCCGTAATATCACGTTAACAGGCCCAATGAGAGCCCATTTCATCAGGCTTTCAGGCCCCGATCGTGAAGGAGAAGAGTATGTTCAGGTCACTGATTCTGGCTGCAGTGCTTTTGGCTACAGCGCCACTGGTTGCTAATGCCGGAGAGATCACCCTGCTGCCATCTGTAAAATTACAAATAGGCGATCGTGATAATTACGGTAACTACTGGGACGGTGGCGGCTGGCGCGACCGTGATTACTGGCGTCGTAACTATGAATGGCGTGACAACCGCTGGCGTCACCATGATAACGGGCGTCATCGCGGCTGGGACAAGCGCAATGCGTACGAACGAGGTTATCGTGAGGGCTGGAACGACCGTCGCGATCATCATGACGGCTGGGGGCGTGGACCGGGCGGCGGTCGCGGCCACGGTCATGGCCATCATTAACAACGTCGGGGAGCCACATGGCTCCCCGATTTATTGGCTATCTGCATTACAATCCAAATAGCGTGGCAACCAGTAACCAGCCATTCAACAGTACCACGATGGCGACAATCACCCATCCCGTCCGTTTCACCCACAGCGCATTGACCAAATCCCCCATCAGCTGCGAATTACTGGTGAAAATCAGCAGCGGTACCAGCGCCAGAGCAATACCAAAGCTCAGCAGCACCTGGCTCATCACCAGAATTCGCGTCGGGTCCAGTCCCATCATAATGACAATAAACGATGGCAGCATGGTGACCGCGCGGCGAAACCACAGTGGAATATGGAAGCGAATAAACCCCTGCATGACTACCTGCCCTGCCAGCGTTCCCACCACCGTCGATGACAAACCGGCGGCCACCAGACTGAGGCCAAAGATAGTTGCGGCCGCGTGGCTTAGCAGCGGTTCCAGGGTCAAGTAAGCCTGATCGAGATCGGCAATCCCCGTATGACCGTTAAAATGAAATGCGGCGGCAGCGGTGGCCATCATCGCCAGGTTCACAAATCCGGCAATGGTCATGGCAATCGCAACGTCCCAGCGAGTTGCGTTATAGCGCTCTTTTCGCGTCCCGTCGTGCAGATTCTGGGTTAGCGAAGAGTGTAAATAGATGACGTGCGGCATGATCGTCGCACCAAGCACCCCGGCGGCCAGAAACACCGCTTCACCGTTCGGCAGGCTCGGGACGATCATCCCTTTTGCCAGCGGCGCCAGCGCCGGTTGGGAGAAAATCAGCTCTACGATGTAGGCGACAGCAACAAACAGCAGTAAACCGCCAATGACTTTTTCCAGCGGCTTTTGCCCACGACGCTGCAACATCAGGATCAAAAAGGTCGCGAACCCGGTTAATACCGCGCCCTGCAGAAGCGACACTCCGAGAATCAGCTTAAAGCCAATGGCCGCCCCAATAAATTCGGCAAGGTCGGTCGCCATGGCGATAATTTCCGCCTGCACCCAGTAAAACCACACCACCGGGCGCGGATAATGATCGCGGATCTGCTCCGCCAGGTTTTTACCCGTGGCAATCCCCAGCTTTGCCGACAGCACCTGAATCAGCATCGCCATCAGGTTGGCCCATACCACCACCCACAGCAGCTGATAGCCAAAGCTGGCACCGGCCTGGATATTGGTGGCAAAGTTGCCGGGATCGATATAACCAATGGCAGCAATGAACGCAGGCCCCATCAATGCGAGCTTCATCTTGCGCGCTGCGCGACCGCTGCTATTCTCAACGCGACTGCTTGTCATTTTCTGCCTCTGAAATATAGCCTTTGCTATGTTTCATGCTATCAAAATGCGAATGATTATCAAGTTCATTTAGAAAGATGATCATTATTGCTTTGATAGGGGGGAACGATAGCGGCTAACAACGAAAAAGTGGCATTGATGAAATTGCATCTCGCCAGATCACAGATTAGTACAATCTAAGCAACTTTTAAAACCTTTACGCTACATAACAAAAATGTATGTTTGATCACTAATTTGGTGATTGGTCACAGTTCCTTGCAATAGTGTGGATTTGATCTCGTTTTCTTTGGTCTTGTTACATAGAATGTGCACAGAAATTTAACCTGCCTCATATTTGGAGCAAATATGGACCGCGTCTTGCACTTTATCCTCGCGATCGTAGTGGTGGCTATACTGGCCCTTCTGGTCAGCCATAACCGTAAGCAAATTCGTATTCGTTATGTTATTCAATTACTTGTCATTGAAGTTTTGCTGGCATGGTTCTTCCTGAACTCTGATATTGGCCTGGGTTTTGTGAAAGGATTCTCCGAGATGTTCGAAAAACTTCTCGGCTTTGCGAACGAAGGGACCAACTTCGTCTTCGGTAATATGAATGACAAAGGCCTGGCCTTCTTCTTCCTGAAGGTTCTGTGCCCAATCGTCTTTATCTCCGCGCTGATCGGTATTTTGCAGCATATTCGCATCCTGCCTATCGTCATTCGCGCCATTGGTACCGTGCTGTCCAAAATTAACGGCATGGGCAAACTGGAGTCATTCAACGCCGTCAGCTCACTGATTCTCGGCCAGTCGGAAAACTTTATCGCCTATAAAGATATTCTCGGCAAAATGTCACGCAACCGCATGTACACCATGGCCGCGACCGCAATGTCGACCGTTTCCATGTCTATCGTCGGTGCGTACATGACGATGCTGCAACCAAAATATGTTGTGGCAGCACTGGTGCTTAACATGTTCAGTACCTTTATCGTCCTGTCGCTGATTAACCCGTATCGTGTCGATGAAAGCGAAGAAAATCTGCAGATGTCCAACCTGCATGAAGGCCAGAGCTTCTTTGAAATGCTGGGTGAATACATCCTGGCGGGCTTTAAAGTTGCCATTATCGTTGCGGCTATGCTGATCGGTTTCATCGCGTTAATCTCCGCGCTGAACGCCCTGTTCGCTACCGTCACCGGCTGGTTCGGCTACAGCATCTCCTTCCAGGGGATCCTTGGCTACATCTTCTATCCGGTTGCATGGGTTATGGGTGTACCGGCAGGTGAAGCGCTGCAGGTCGGCAGTATTATGGCCACCAAACTGGTTTCGAATGAATTCGTCGCGATGATGGATCTGCAGAAAATTGCCAGCACGCTTTCTCCGCGTGCCGAAGGTATTATCTCTATCTTCCTGGTTTCCTTCGCCAACTTCTCGTCTATCGGGATTATTGCCGGGGCGATTAAAGGCCTGAATGAAGAGCAAGGAAACGTGGTTTCCCGCTTTGGCCTGAAGCTGGTTTACGGTTCGACTCTGGTGAGCGTGCTCTCAGCGTCTATCGCCGCACTGGTTCTGTAATCTCGCCAGTGAGTATATAAGCCGGGCTTGCCCCGGCTTTTTTACGCCCGCAATTCGCTAAGCGGACGCGGCTTGCCGATCAAATATCCCTGCAAATAGTCAACGCCTAATGCCAGCAGCTTTTCTTTCTGCTGTTCCGTCTCGACGTACTCCGCCACCACCGTCAGATTTTTGGCTTTCGCGACCTCAATAATGGATTTAATCATGATGGCATCCAGCGGGTCGCTCTCGAGATCGCGGACAAAGCAGCCGTCAATCTTGACGATATCCGCCTGCAGGCGCTTCAGGCGCTCGTAGTTCGCATAACCTGTACCAAAATCATCAATGGCGATAGCGCAGCCAAAATCCCGCAATTGCTGAATGTTATGCATACTCTCTCCTGCATCGCTGAACGCCTGTTCTTCGGTAATCTCGATGGTTATCGCTTCTGGAGACAACTGATAGCGTTTAAACAAGGCAATAATCTGCGCTGCGCTATTATTTTGCATCAACGTGTAAGGCAGCAAGTTGACGGAAAAATGCTGTCCCGGGTGCAGGTATAACGTACTAAAAAGCGTCTCCAGAACCAGCATGTCAAAACGCTGGCTCAGGTTGAACTGAACAATCAGCGGGATAAACTGGTCAGGAGTCATCATCGCTTTATCACACTGCATACGCGTCAGGATTTCGTAATACCCCTCTCCTGCTGCATTCTGGATCGGCTGGGCATAGAGAATAAGACCACGCTCATTCAACGCCTGTTTCACCTGGGTCAACATCCGTACCTGTTCGCTGGTTTGATCGGAAACGTGTTCCTGTGCAGCGTCCAGCGCCAGGACCTGTCGGCCATTTCCCGCCTGCTCTGACAGCCAGCTCAGTTGGCCCAGCATCGGATGAAGTTCTTCTTCAACACCGCGGTATCTCACCCAGGCCGCGCCAAATTCCAGATCCAGAGCCTGATTGTTCCAGATGAATTTCTTGTGATTCAGCATCGCCACCATATGGCCCAGGCGAGCAGAAGGGTCAGGGCCTCCTAAAACCAGCAATAGTTCGCTGCCCGGAAGTTGAAAGAGTTCATCTTCTTCACCCAGAAGCGGCTGTAGTTTGCTGGCAATCTGGCGTTTGCAATGAACCCGCATCATCATCCCGTAATGGCGGCTGAGGAAGTCGAGGTTAGCGATTCGCAGGCTGCTGATGACGAAGTCAACGTCCTTGCGCAGGTAGCATTCGAGCGCACGCAGGTTGGGGAGCCCGGTTAGCGGGTCTTCCTGGGCCTGGTCCCGCCAGCGGAGTTTAATTCTTTCGTTCTGGCCATAAATATCTACCATATAAAACAAACAGATGGTAAAGGAGATCAGCACTGATAGTACAAATGACAGGGAATATTCAGTTTGAACACCCTGGAGAAAGTTTCGATTATAAGCCACGAGTAAAAATGCCGAAACAGTCCATGAAATACGAATTAATACGTGGCCCAGTCGGCTAATGCCGATAAAATAGAGGATGAAAATAAGCGGTACCAAATAACCTGCAATATAATCAGAATCATAGGGTGCGCAAAGTATCACTAATATGGCGCCCAACACCATAAACCAGTACAACGTAAATGCCCGACGCTCGCGGCATAACCACGGTTTGCAATGGCGTCGCCAGAATACTTTTGCGTAACGCGGACTGATAAGCATCCGCATTGGATAATAAAAGAAGGTGGTAAATATTAATGCAGCGCTGATTAAGCTTTGTATATCAATAATCGTATAAATAGCTGGCATACCCTTGAAATAGCTAGAGATAGCCAGCGGAAATGAGAAAAAAACGCCCACCAGATACATCGTCAACTTCATTAACACTGGTGCAAAAAAACCGCCCCAGAAGATCCGCGTTCCCATATATTTTGCCGTGAGCCCGCTGCGCCAGGTTCTGCCAATCAACATTCTGACAATCGCGCAGGACACCAGGACTGAAAATAGCTGACAAAATAACAGGAGTATCGACTGCAATAGCGTCAGGGGAAGGATCACATGATTGGTAATAGCAAAAGCAATGATTAATGGTGCAATTGCGTAGCGGCCAAATATAAAAATAACCGCGTACATCATACTTAATGGCAGCCATGCGAGAAAAACCTGGTTCCCGTCGACAATAGCTTGAGGTGAAATAAACCTGGCTAATGGGATTGATATTAAACAAACAACCAACGCGAGTAACGTTTTTCTGATATTAATGTTAAAGTTATCAATCATTGTTGTTAATCAAAACTCCGGCGTTGGGTAATACTGTTTTATCTGAATAAATATTAAAGGGGATGATTAATTCAGGCAAGAAAATAACCCGAGGAAGAATCTTAAATTACGTATAATTCTAATGGCAGAACAGTTCCTGACTTAACCAGAAAGTGCTTTACATTGGCGAGGGCAAAAAAAACCCCCGCCGTAGCGAGGGTTCCGAATTTGGTGGAGCTAAGCGGGATCGAACCGCTGACCTCTTGCATGCCATGCAAGCGCTCTCCCAGCTGAGCTATAGCCCCACAAAGTGTTTTACGAACCAAACCTGATGGGAACAGAGTTTGGTGGAGCTAAGCGGGATCGAACCGCTGACCTCTTGCATGCCATGCAAGCGCTCTCCCAGCTGAGCTATAGCCCCGAACCGTAAAACGTGTCGTGTTGACGGGCGGCATAATATGAATTCCTTCGTCAGGTGTCAACGGCAAAATTAATCCTCGCAATGTGATCGCTGAAAAAGCAGGCAACTCGCTGACATTGCGAGCCTTATCGCAGGTAGACGTTAAACATGTCACTCTTTCGCCTAAAAGGATGCTATAACATGAACAGCTAATTCCCACATTTTTACTCAGGAAATAGTATGCTCAAGGAACGAATGACACCTGAAGAAATCGCGCATCTCACCGGGTTCAGCCGGCAGACAATCAATAAATGGGTACGTAAAGAAGGGTGGCAAACCTCGCCTCGCCCCGGTGTGCAGGGTGGTAAAGCACGTCTCGTACACGTTAATGAACAAGTTAAAGAGTTTATTCGCAGCGCACAGCGCCTCGCGGAGCCCTCCTCTTCTTATTCCGCGGCAGAAAACGACCTTGAACCTTTACTCCTGACGCTCAGTAAAGAGATGACCCCTGGCGAACAAAAGCAGCTCATGTCGCTGCTGCTGCGTGAAGGCATTACCGGGTTACTCCAGCGTCTGGATATTCGTGACCAGTAACTTAATGATGAAACTAAAAGATAAAATGACGCCGGCTGAGCTGGCTGATTGCCTTGGGCTGGCCAGACAAACCATTAATCGTTGGGTCAGAGAACAACAGTGGCGCACGGAGAGCATTCCCGGCGTAAAGGGTGGACGTGCCCGCCTCATTGTTATCGATAAGTCGGTTCTCGATTTTCTGGCTAATATTCCGGCGCTGCGCCATCTGCTGACGGAGAACCAGCTGGCAGAGCCGACCAGCCACTATTTTGTTAACAATGCTGACGCCATCTGGCGGCAAATTGCTGAAACGCTGCATCTGATGACGGCGGAAGAGCAGCAGCACCTGCGGGATTTGCTCGCTCGGGAAGGGATCAGTGGTTTTTTGTCACGACTGGGCATTTCCGGCGAAAAATAAGCGAAAAAAAACGGCAGGATTGGACCTGCCGCTTTGTTAAGCCTTCAATAGTAAACCTGCTATCAGGATTGCTGGCTTTCGCGTTCTGCAATAAAAGCTAACGCTTTGTTGATACGTTCTACGCTGCGGGATTTGCCGATAGCATGGACCGTAACGTCAAGAGCCGGTGACTGACCAGCTCCTGTTACCGCAACGCGCAGCGGCATCCCAACTTTACCCATCCCGACTTCCAGCTCATCCGCCGTCGCCTGAATGGCATGGTGAACATTTTCTGCGGTCCACGCGCTGATGGCAGCAAGTTTGTCACGCACAACTTCCAGAGGCTGGCGAGCAACCGGGCGCAGATGTTTCTTCGCGGCGTCGGCATCAAACTCGGCAAACTCTTCATAGAAATAACGGCAGCTTGCCGCCATCTCTTTCAGCGTTTTGCAACGCTCGCCCAACAGAGTAACCAGCTCGGACAGCTGCGGACCATTACGAGTGTCGATATTTTCCTGCTCAATGTGCCACTGCAGGTAAGTTGCAACGTATTCCGGCGCCATCGAATTAATGTAGTGATGATTCAGCCACAGCAGTTTATCCGTGTTGAATGCGCTGGCCGATTTGCTCACCGACCCCAGGGAGAACAGCTTGATCATCTCTTCACGGCTGAAGATCTCCTGATCGCCGCTGGCCCAGCCCAGACGCACCAGATAGTTCAGCAGTGCTTCTGGCAGGTATCCGTCATCACGATACTGCATGACGCTCACGGCGCCGTGGCGTTTTGACAGTTTTTTGCCGTCATCGCCATTAATCATGGAAACATGGGCATACACCGGTACCGGTGCATTCAGCGCTTTCAGGATGTTGATCTGACGCGGGGTGTTGTTGATATGGTCTTCACCGCGGATCACGTGCGTGATCTCCATATCCCAGTCATCCACAACAACGCAGAAGTTGTAGGTCGGGGAGCCATCGGTACGACGAATGATCAGATCGTCCAGTTCCTGATTACTGAACTCGATCGGCCCACGGATCTGGTCGTCAAAAATGACAGAACCGTCTTGCGGGTTAGCAAAGCGTACGACGCAAGGTTCGTTCTCGGCGTGGTGTTCGTGACCGTGACGGCAGCGTCCGTCATAACGCGGCTTTTCACCGTTCGCCATCTGCTCTTCGCGCAGCGCGTCCAGACGTTCTTTCGAACAATAGCATTTATACGCCGTACCCGCTTCCAGCATTTCATCAATAACGGCGTTGTAGCGGTCAAAACGTTTGGTCTGGAAATACGGACCTTCGTCCCATTCCAGATTCAGCCAGTTCATCCCATCCATGATGGCTTCAATTGCTTCCGGTGTTGAGCGTTCAAGATCGGTGTCTTCAATACGCAGTACAAACTCACCGTCGTTGTGACGAGCAAAAAGCCAGGAATAGAGAGCAGTACGCGCACCGCCAACGTGCAGATAGCCTGTCGGGCTGGGCGCGAAGCGAGTTTTGATTTTCATGAAATGGCCTTACGTTTAATAAAGATGCCGACAACCGGCAGAGTCCGTGGGTATTTATGGAGGAATATTCTAACACCGTGGGCTGATTCCTCAATGTTGTTCAGGTCTGAACGTCACGCTTTGCTATTTTTGTTTATAAATCATGCGCCACAGATGCTTTCGCGATCGTTTTGGCTAATTTTACGACGAACAAACAAATTATTTAGAAAAGGCGTTGACTCATTTTCAACTCTCCCTATAATGCGACTCCACACAGCGGGGGTGATTAGCTCAGCTGGGAGAGCACCTCCCTTACAAGGAGGGGGTCGGCGGTTCGAACCCGTCATCACCCACCACTACTTAGGTAGTCTCCGCCGTGTAGCAAGAAATTGAGAAGTGGGTGATTAGCTCAGCTGGGAGAGCACCTCCCTTACAAGGAGGGGGTCGGCGGTTCGATCCCGTCATCACCCACCACTTTCTCGCCAGCTGGATTTCTTGTTAAAATGTGAAGTACCGAAGTGGGTGATTAGCTCAGCTGGGAGAGCACCTCCCTTACAAGGAGGGGGTCGGCGGTTCGATCCCGTCATCACCCACCACTTCGGGTCGTTAGCTCAGTTGGTAGAGCAGTTGACTTTTAATCAATTGGTCGCAGGTTCGAATCCTGCACGACCCACCAATGTAGAAAGGCGCCCTAAAGGCGCCTTTTTGCTATGCGCAATCCGTGCTGGATGAGAACCTGCCGCAGGTTCGACAAAATTGCCGGGAGCAATTTTGCATCGCCGCCCAGGCGACCCGAAGGGCGAGTCTCAGGATGAGACGAGTCATATCCTGCACGACCCACCAATGTAGAAAGGCGCCCTAAAGGCGCCTTTTTGCTATGCGCAATCCGTGCTGGATGAGAACCTGCCTCAGGTTCGACAAAATTGCCGGGAGCAATTTTGCATCGCCGCCCAGGCGACCCGAAGGGCGAGTCTCAGGATGAGACGAGTCATATCCTGCACGACCCACCAATGTAGAAAGGCGCCCTAAAGGCGCCTTTTTGCTATGCGTAAGCGGAAAAAGCGTCTTTTCCTGCCTGCAAATAAATAAGCCCGGCGAAGATGCTCACGGCACCTTTTTGCGATAGGCGTCAATTCACCAGTGCCGCAACCAGTTTATCCAGTGCAGGCGTGGTCTGATGTTGGTCGTATACGATAAATAAATCAGCGGGAATTCGCTCTTCCAGCGGACGAAATACCACCCCAGGCCATGTCATCTGCGCATAGCTATCCGCTATGAGCGTAATACCAATCCCCATGCTCACCATCGCCAGAACCGTTTGCGGCTCCATTACTTCACGGACAATCATCGGAGAGAATCCAGCACTCTGACAAACGCGTTGCAAAAACGTCCAGTCGGTATGTATTGAGGGCATGGTAACAAAGTATTCGTTACGTAACGCCTCAAGCGGTATTTTTTCACGAGCAGTAAGCGAATGCTCTTCAGGCATAGCAACTAAAAAAGAGGACTCATGTAAACGCAGACTGGTAAATCCAGGGGAAGGCTCTATCGCCATCCGCCAGATCCCGGCATCCAGCTCTCGTCGCTCCAGCATTGCCATCTGCATCGCCGGCATATTCTCTCTAAAAAGCACTTCAACGTTAGGGTTCTCTTTCAAAAAACGACGCATCACCGGGCGCATTTTCCCCCACATTGCCGTACCTATCACGCCCAGCTCTACCCGGCCCGCCTCCCCTCGCCCAATCTGCTCCACCCTCGCCAGAGCCTGATTTGCACTGGAAAGCAGACGACGAGACTCCTCCATCAGGATTTTACCTGCATGGGTCAACGCCACGCTGCGGGAGTGACGAACAAACAATAGCGTACCGAGCTGCTGCTCAAGCTCTTTGACGTGAATACTTAGCGGAGGTTGCGACATATTCAGACGTGCAGCCGCGCGACCAAAATGCAGTTCTTCTGCGACAGCAACAAAATAGCGCAATAACTTCAGATCGATACGATGCGTGCGTTCCATGTGCCATGCGCTCCTGAAGAGAAGAATAATGCGCAAAGTTACCACATAGCATCATAAAAACTGAAACGGCGGGTGCATGAACCCCGCCGTCAGAGAGGATTAATGGGCCAGCTGTTTCTTCATTAGCTTCTCAGGCTCGTGCTTGTACCTGAAGAACAGCGCAAAAATAACCGCCAGCATCAATGAATAGGCTGCGAACACCAGCCAGATAGTTTGCCAATCCTTTACGCCATCAATCGAGAAATAATCCACGGCCATACCGCTCAGAATCGACCCCACCCACGCCCCGACGCCGTTAACCATGGTCATAAACAGTCCTTGCGCGCTGGCGCGAATAGTCGAGCTGACCTCCTGCTCAACGAACACCGACCCCGAAATATTAAAGAAGTCGAATGCACAGCCGTATACAATCATCGACATCAGCAGCAGAACAAAACCAAACGGAGACGGATCGCCAAAGGCAAAAAAGCCAAAGCGCAGCGTCCACGCCAGCATGCTCATCAGCATCACCGTTTTAATACCGAAGCGTTTAAGAAAGAATGGAATGGTGAGAATAAAGCCGACTTCCGCCATCTGCGACACTGAAAGCAAAATAGAGGGATACCTCACCACGAAACTGTCGGCAAACTCCGGATTGCGGGCAAAATCATGCAGGAATGGGTTACCGAAAACGTTGGTAATTTGCAGCACGGCTCCCAGCATCATCGCAAACAAAAAGAAAATGCCCATCCGCGGATTTTTAAACAACACGAATGCATCCAGCCCCAGCCTACTGGCGAGCGTTGTACCGGCTTTCTTCTCGGCAACGGGAATTTTCGGTAGCGTAAACGCATACATCGCCAGGAATAACGACGCGCCAGAAGCGATGTACAGCTGCGCGCTGCTCAGTTCAAGCCCCATCAGGCTCACCGTCCACATGGCGACAATAAAACCAATAGTGCCAAATACGCGAATGGGGGGAAACGCGGTCGCCGGATCCTGACCAGACTGCGCCAGACAAGAGTAGGAGACGCTGTTTGACAACGAAATCGTCGGCATATAGGCCATCGCGTTAATCAGCATCACCCAGAACATCGTATCCGGATCGGTAACGGTCGTCGCATAAAGCAGCACTCCCGCACAGACGAGATGGCAGAGCAAGTAGGCCCGTTCTGCACGTAGCCATTTATCGGCAATAATCCCCATAATCCCCGGCATAATAATTGCTGCCAGCCCTTTAGAGCTATACACCATGCCAACGTTTGCACCGGTAAAATGCAACGTGTTTATCATGTAAGACCCCAGGGTTACCAGCCAGCTTCCCCAGATAAAATATTGCAAAAACGACATGAGTTTTAAGCGAGATGCGATACCCATTTTTCCGTTCCTTGCCATTAAAGTTAGACCCCGCAAGCGGGGTCATTTTTATTATTAATTCAGGCCAGTTTGCGTAAGAAGCCGCAGATCAGGTTGATAAAGTTCTGTCGGGAGAGTTCGGCTGCCGCCAGAGTTTGCGCGTGAGATAATTTGATATCACCCAGCCCTTCAGCCAGGTTGGTGATCGCGGAGACGGCCACGACCTTAAGTCCGCAATGGCGTGCGGAAATCACTTCTGGTACCACGGACATCCCCACCACATCGCCACCGATGATCTGCATCATGCGAATCTCTGCGGCTGTTTCAAAATTCGGCCCGGGATAAGAGACAAATACGCCCTCAGTGAGGGGAAACCCCTCTTCTGCCGCGACGCTTTGCAGAACCGCGCGATAATCCGCATCGTAGGCATTCGCCAGAGAAAAGAAGCGTTCGCCGAAGCGTTCATCGTTCAGACCCACCATTGGCGTACCTGGCATGGTATTAATGTGATCGCTTAAGGCCACCAGGCTACCCGGCCCAACGTCTGGACGTAAAGAACCTGCCGCGTTAGTACAAAACAGCAGTTCACACCCCAACAGTTTTAGCGTCCGAATAGCATCGGTCATCACCGTCATCCCCCGCCCTTCATAGAAGTGCCCACGCCCCTTCATACAGGCGACGGGAACGCCAGCCAGATTACCCAGTACCAGTTCACCCGCATGACCATGCACGGTGCTAACCGGGAAGCCCGGCAGTTTCTCGTAACTAATCGCCACGGCATCTTCAATTTGTTCTGCCAGCGCGCCAAGGCCAGAGCCAAGGATAAAAGCGACACGAGGCATAAAATCAGGCTTATAGCCGCGAATAATATCTGCGCTATACCATGGGTTTTGAGAGAAAAGAGAGTGGCTCATGAGATGTCCTTAAAAACTGAAGAATCGAGATATTGATTGGGTACCATGTTGTTATAACGATGGTACGCAATCGATTACCAATACAGTTTTCCAGGACGTTCAATATCAAAAAGCTATTGATTTCATTTCTGATACAAAGGGTCATGCTGACGCAAAGACGTTAACTGGCAGGCCTGCTGCCGCACCACTTCCCATAGCGCCTCTGCCGCAGTGGATAAGGAGCGATTTTTACGTCGTGCCAGCATCAGCTGGCGTTCCACCACCGGCGTAAGACGCTTCACCTGTAAATGGCTTCCCTGAGGGAGCGGCAGGGCTAGCGCAGGTAAGATGCTGATGCCGATCCCCGACTCAACCATCGGAAACAACGTTGCCGGATGGCCAATTTCCTGCACAATATTCGCGGTAACGGAAAACCCCGAGAGTGCGGCATCAATGAGCGGACGACTACCTGATGCGTAATCCTGCAACACCAGCCGCTCATGCTGAAGATCCTGCCAGCTCACGGATGCCTTTTGTGCAAAAGGGTGATCCCGACGACAAAGCAACAAAAATGGCTCTGCCAGCACCGTTTCACATTGCAGATCGGTTGCCGCACCGGGGTCAATAACAATGCCAAAATCCACTTCCCCCTGGCGGATACTTTCCAGAACCCACTGCTGCGGACGATCGTGCAAAACAAAGTCGATCTCCGGGTAACATTGATTACTGTGGGCAATACATTGTGGGATCAGATGCGCTGAAATCGTCTGGCTGGCCGCAACGCGTACGGTTCCCGTCAGCTGCTGTCCGACCCGCCCGGCATCGCGCAGCGTACTGGTTAATTCGTCCAGCAGGCGTTCAAGGCGACCGGCCAGCTGCTGCCCCGCTTCTGTCAGCACCACTTCTCGGGTCGTACGATCGAGCAAGCGAACGCCGGTCTGG
Organism: Klebsiella sp. I138; assembly: GCF_051131765.1. NCBI lineage: Bacteria > Pseudomonadati > Pseudomonadota > Gammaproteobacteria > Enterobacterales > Enterobacteriaceae > Klebsiella > Klebsiella sp. I138. The sequence goes on along the minus strand of NZ_CP180447.1, from coordinate 145,479 downwards.
TGCTCCAGCTCTTTTACGCTATGGCTGACCGCAGACTGACTGAGGCCGATAATCTCCCCTGCCCGGCTAAAACTTTTTGCCCGGGCAACGGTGACGAAAACCTTTAACTGGCGTAGAGAATAATTCATATTTTTTATTCATGAATGAATGCAATAAATTAATTTTATTTCTCAAAATAGAAAAAGCACAATAGCTATATCGATTTTCAGGAGCGTTTATGAAACTTTTCCGCATTCTTGATCCATTTACTCTTACCCTCGTCACCGTGGTGCTTCTGGCCTCTTTTTTTCCGGCCCGCGGCGGTTTTGTCCCCTTCTTTGAGAATTTAACCACCGCCGCCATTGCGCTGCTGTTTTTTATGCACGGCGCTAAACTCTCCCGCGAGGCCATTGTTGCCGGCGGCGGTCACTGGCGTTTGCACCTGTGGGTCATGTGCAGTACGTTTATTGTCTTCCCGATTCTCGGTGTGTTATTTGCCTGGTGGGCACCCGTTAACGTCGACCCGGCGCTGTATACCGGATTTATCTATCTTTGCATCTTACCCGCTACCGTCCAGTCGGCGATTGCTTTCACCTCCCTGGCCGGGGGGAACGTCGCTGCGGCGGTGTGCTCCGCATCGGCCTCAAGTTTGCTGGGGATTTTTATTTCACCCTTGCTGGTTGGCCTGTTGATGAATCTGCACGGCGCCGGTGGCAGCCTGGAACAGGTCGGTAAGATTATGCTGCAGCTTCTGCTGCCGTTTGTTCTTGGCCACCTCTCTCGCCCGTGGATTGGCGATTGGGTTGCACGCCATAAAAAGTGGATCTCAAAAACCGATCAGACTTCTATTCTGCTGGTGGTCTACTCCGCATTCAGCGAAGCCGTGGTGAACGGGATCTGGCATAAAGTCGGCGTCGGCTCGCTGCTGTTCATCGTGATCGTCAGCCTGGTCCTGCTGGCCATTGTGATTGCCATTAATATCTTCGTCGCACGTAAATGCGGCTTTAATAAAGCCGACGAAATCACGATTGTGTTCTGTGGTTCGAAAAAGAGCCTGGCGAACGGCATACCGATGGCCAACATTCTCTTCCCGACGTCAATTCTGGGGATAATGGTGCTGCCGCTGATGATTTTCCATCAGATTCAGCTGATGGTGTGCGCCGTGCTGGCACGACGCTACAAACGACAGGCTGAAGAGCGACAGGCGCAGGAGAAAACCCGCGCCTCTGAGGCTTAACGCGGCTGCTTCAAGGGCTGAACCAACTGGGTCAGCCCTTCGGTTTTAATCAATAAGGTTAATGCCATCAGTTCCCCAAGATGCCCGGCAGGAAACTGATCTTTACGGGCAAACCACAGCAAATATTCCTCCGGCACATCAATCAGACGACGGCCTTTGTATTTGCCAAACGGCATCTCCGTATTAGCAATCTCGATAAGCTGTGCCTTATCCACGTTATTCTCCCAGCAGCCGCAGCATTTCGGCTTCGTCAATCACCTCAATACCCAGCTCCTGCGCTTTAGCCAGCTTAGAGCCCGCGGCTTCGCCGGCAATCACCAGATCCGTTTTTTTCGAGACGCTACCGGCCACTTTCGCCCCCAGCGCAGCCAGCCGCGCTTTGGCATCATCGCGCGAAAGCTGGCTAAGGCTGCCGGTCAGGACAACCGTTTTACCGGCAAACGGGCTGTCAATTTCCTCAGCATTGACGACCACTGGTGCAGGCCAGTTGACCCCCTCAGCACGCAGTTGAGCGATCACATCGCGGTTGCTCTCTTCGGCAAAGAAGTTAAAAACGTGGGTGGCAACGACGATACCCACGTCCGGCACTTTTTGCAGCTCCTCAATGGAAGCCTGCTCAAGCGCTTCAATCGTCGCAAAATATGCCGCCAGACCGGCCGCCGTTGCTTCACCGACTTCGCGAATACCTAATGCGTAGAGGAAACGCGCAAAGGTCGTTGCTTTTGATTTTTCCAGAGCATTAACGACATTTTGTGCTGATTTCGGCCCCATACGCTCCAGGCCCGTGAGTTTCCCGGCGGTTAAGCGAAACAGATCTGCCGGGGTGTGGACATACTCTTTCTCAACCAGCTGGTCGATAATTTTATCTCCCATCCCTTCCACATCTAACGCGCGGCGAGAGACAAAATGCTTTAACGCTTCCTTGCGCTGTGCGCCGCAAATCAGCCCGCCGGTACAACGTGTGACGACCTCGCCCTCAACGCGTTCGACATCGGAGTGACACACTGGGCAATGGGTGGGAAAGACGATTTCGCGCGTATCATCCGGGCGCTCTGAGAGTACGACGTTGACGACCTGCGGAATCACGTCGCCCGCGCGACGAATCACCACTTTATCGCCAATACGCAGGCCCAGACGCTCAATTTCATCGGCATTATGCAAGGTGGCATTACTTACCAGAACGCCAGCCACATGCACCGGCTCAAGGCGCGCTACCGGTGTGATGGCCCCGGTACGACCGACCTGAAACTCCACGTCTCGTACAAACGTCATCTGCTCCTGGGCCGGGAATTTAAAGGCCACGGCCCAGCGCGGCGCACGGGCCACAAACCCCAGTTGTTCCTGAAGCTCAAGAGAATCGACTTTGATAACCACGCCATCAATATCAAAACCTAAATTCGGCCGGTCTTCTTCAACTTTTCGGTAGTAAGTAAGCACTTCCTCTGGGGTATGGCAAAGTTTCACCCGATTGCTAACCGGCAGCCCCCATGCTTTAAACTGCTGCAGACGACCGGAATGGCTCCCCGGCAGTTCACCGCCATCAAGCGCGCCCACGCCGTAGCAGAAGAAAGTAAGTGGTCGCTTCGCAGTAATGCGCGGATCGAGCTGGCGCAATGAGCCTGCCGCCGCGTTGCGCGGGTTAGCAAACACCTTTCCTCCGGTACGACGAGCTTCTTCGTTGATTTTTTCAAAGCCGGCCTGAGGTAAGAAGACCTCGCCGCGAACTTCCAGCCGAGCAGGGATATTATCGCCCCGCAGCTTCAGCGGGATGGCGCGAATTGTTCTGACGTTGGCCGTAATATCCTCGCCGGTAGTGCCGTCGCCGCGGGTTGCCGCCTGCACCAGCACGCCGTTTTCATACAAGATACTAACCGCCAGTCCGTCCAGCTTCAGTTCACAACAATAAATCAGGTCATCACTGCTCTTGAGCCGGTCCTGAACGCGCTTATTGAAAGCGAGGAAGCTCTCTTCATCAAAGACGTTGTCCAGTGACAGCATCGGAACGTCGTGGCGAACCTGGCTGAATGACGCCAGCGGCGCCGCGCCCACGCGTTGGGTTGGCGAATCGGGGGTAATCAGCTCCGGGTGCCGGGCTTCCAGCTCGCGTAGCTCACGCATCAGCCGGTCATATTCCGCATCCGGAATTTCCGGGGTATCCATAACATGGTACAGATATTCATGATGGCGAAGCGTGGTTCGCAGTTCAGTTAGTTTTTGTTCGATCGATTCCATATCACACCATCAATGATAAAAAACCCCCGGCAGGCGGGGGTTCTGGATTGGTAGACGAAACGCCGGGAAAAAATCAGGCGTTAGCCTCTTTAACTTCACGAATACGATCTTGATATTCGCGCAGTTTTTGCGGGGTCATCATCCGACGCTGATCGTCCAGCACCACACCACCGACTTCATCGGCAATATACTGTGCGGATTGCAGCATCAGTTTAAAGTTTTGCAGTTCATCACCAAACGACGGCACCTGCATAAAGATCGTCACGCCAGGGGTGGTCATGTCCGCCATACCGTCAGGATTGAAGGTACCAGGTTTAACCATATTCGCCAGGCTGAACAGAACCTGGCCGCTGCCGTCCGGGCTGAGATGGCGGTGAAAAATATTCATATCGCCAAATTTAAAGCCCGCCTGCTGGATGCTGTTGATCAGCACTTCGCCGTTAATCTGCGTGCCCTGATGCGCGGAAACGTTCATCACGATAACCGTCTCTTTACGCTCTTTTGGCTGCGGTGCCGGCTGCGGCTCGGCGGCCTGAGGTTCAGGCGCCGGCTGAGGCTGAGCGGCAGTTGGCTGTGATGCCGGCTGCTGCACAGGAGCTGGCTGCGGCGGCGCACTCTGCACGACCGGTTGCTGAGGCTGGTATTGCGGCGGCACGGGCTGCGGCTGCGCAACAGGCTGCGGTGGCTGCTGCACCTGAGGCGGCTGCACATGAGGTTGTTGCACCTGATGCTGCGCGGGCTGCTGCCGTACCGGCTCTTCCGCACGCGCAGGCTGCTGCTGCACCTGACGTTCGTAAGGGGGCTGATATTGGTGTTGCGGCGGCGCCTGGCGAGGTGCTTCTTGCTCCCCATGCACGCCATTAGGGGCGTGGTTAACCCGGTGAACGCGAACTTCACCTACGCCTTCAACATCGTCATCGAAGTCATCGTTCTCAGACTCTTCGTCATCGCGAGACTTCATACGTTTCAGTGGGCGATCGCGAAACATCGAGGAACGTTCTTTACGGCTGGTCCAGAAACCGTGTACCAGTAAAGCGAGTATGGCGATCGCGCCAACAATGATTAATATCAGACGCAAATCCTGCATCATTATATTCTCTGTTGTTCTAACACCTTGCCACCACGGCAAACATTTACTTACTAAGAGTATTTGTCGATTACGTCGAGTGCAAGTGCGTCTACCGCTTTCACTACATAAAGATGAACTAAATCGTGCTTTTTGCTGTTTTTTCGAACATTTCCTAACTGGTTATTGTCTGGCAACCCGATAAAATAAGCGGGCATTCAGTTAGGATGTCAAAAGAGGAGCATCGCCTGACCATGGTTTCAACATCTACATCTTCCCCGCGTAGCGGCGTCTACTATTTTTCGCAGGGCTGGAAACTGATCGGGCTGCCGGGAATTCGTCGTTACGTTTTTCTGCCTCTGTTAGTCAATATTGTCCTGATGGGCGGCGCCTTCTGGTGGCTGTTCACTCGCCTGGATAGCTGGATTCCATCCTTAATGAGTCATGTACCGGAATGGTTACAATGGCTGAACTATCTGCTGTGGCCCATCGTGGTCATGTCGATCCTTCTGGTGTTTGGTTACTTCTTTTCCACGATAGCGAACTGGATTGCGGCACCGTTTAGCGGTCTGCTCGCAGAACAGCTGGAAGCCCGCCTGACCGGCTCCACACCGCCGGACGTTGGGATTTTTGGCATCATGAAAGATGTGCCGCGCATCATGAAACGCGAGTGGCAGAAGTTTTCCTGGTACCTGCCACGCGCAATCGTTCTGCTGATTCTCTATTTTATTCCCGGAATCGGGCAAACGCTGGCGCCGGTGCTGTGGTTCCTGTTTAGCGCATGGATGCTGGCCATTCAGTACTGCGACTATCCATTCGATAACCATAAGGTCCCGTTTAAAACCATGCGCGAGGCGCTGCGTACCCGTAAAGTCACCAATATGCAGTTTGGTGCCCTGACCAGCTTATTTACGATGATCCCGATACTGAACCTGGTCATATTGCCGGTCGCCATTTGCGGTGCTACGGCCATGTGGGTCGATTGCTATCGCGATAAACACGCCATGTGGAAATAGTCCCTTTTCCTGTCACTCGATGCTTCAGGCCAACAAAGACGTGGCCTGAAGCATAACGGCTATATACCGCTGCTTATTCCTTCTGGCTCACCATTATTTCCCTTCCGAATATAGATATGCTAAATCCTTACTTCCGCATATTCTTTAAGCGGGTATGCTGGAGCCGTACTCCCAAATTTCATACAGTTAAGGACGGGCCATGAGTAAGATTTTTGAAGACAACTCCCTGACTATCGGCCACACGCCGTTAGTACGACTGAACCGAATCGGTAACGGGCGCATCCTGGCAAAGGTGGAATCACGCAACCCGAGCTTTAGCGTAAAATGCCGAATTGGTGCCAATATGATTTGGGATGCCGAAAAACGCGGCGTACTGAAAGCAGGCGTTGAACTGGTTGAACCGACCAGCGGCAATACCGGTATCGCTCTCGCCTACGTGGCGGCTGCGCGCGGCTACAAGCTGACGCTGACCATGCCGGAAACCATGAGTATCGAACGGCGTAAATTGCTAAAAGCACTGGGCGCTAATCTGGTACTGACCGAAGGCGCGAAGGGCATGAAAGGTGCCATTCAGAAAGCCGAAGAGATTGTCGCCAGCAACCCGGAAAAATATCTGCTGCTGCAGCAATTCAGCAACCCGGCAAACCCGGAAATCCATGAAAAGACAACCGGTCCTGAAATCTGGGAAGATACGGATGGCCAGGTTGATGTCTTTATCTCTGGCGTCGGCACCGGCGGTACGCTGACCGGCGTAAGTCGTTATATCAAAGGCACCAAAGGCAAAAAAGATCTGATAACCGTAGCGGTTGAGCCGACCGACTCTCCGGTAATCGCTCAGGCGCTGGCTGGCGTTGAACTGAAGCCTGGTCCACATAAAATTCAGGGCATCGGTGCCGGTTTTATTCCAGGTAACCTCGATCTGAAACTGGTGGATAAAGTCGTTGCCATCACTAACGAGGAAGCTATCTCCACCGCGCGTCGTCTGATGGATGAAGAAGGCATTCTGGCAGGTATCTCTTCCGGCGCGGCCGTCGCTGCGGCACTGAAGCTCCAGGAAGATGAGGCCTTTACCAATAAGAATATTGTGGTTATCCTACCTTCTTCAGGTGAGCGTTATTTAAGCACAGCGCTGTTTGCCGATCTCTTCACCGAGAAAGAACTGCAACAGTGATGCCAGCTAGCTAGCATTGTGTAAAAAAGCACCTTTTTAGGTGCTTTTTTGTGGCATACGTCAAAGTTTTACCCCTCCTGGCATTGATTCACCGCGTAGGGTCTGGTATTTAACCAACACATTTATTTTGATGCGCGAAATTATTCAAAATCGGATTTCCATAAGCTGAATCGATTTTATGATTTGGTTCAAGTCTTCCTTTCGCTGCATAATGTTTAATGACGTGCCAGACGTCCACGGCCAGATGGTCTTCACAGCGAACACGCTGCTGACACCTTAGCCAGACACGTAATGCCGGCGCTAACAATACAGGCTAAAGCCTCGCCGTTAGGCTAGACTTTAGGTCCACAACACTAAACCTATAAGTTGGGGAAATATAATGTTCCAGCAAGAAGTTACCATTACCGCTCCGAACGGTCTGCACACCCGCCCTGCTGCTCAGTTTGTTAAAGAAGCAAAAGGCTTCACTTCTGAGATCACTGTTACCTCCAACGGCAAAAGCGCCAGCGCCAAAAGCCTGTTCAAACTGCAGACTCTGGGTCTGACTCAGGGTACCGTCGTCACCATCTCCGCTGAAGGCGAAGATGAGCAGAAAGCAGTTGAGCATCTGGTAAAACTGATGGCTGAACTCGAATAAGTTCACGGGTTCTTTTTAATATCAGTCACAAGTAAGGTAGGGTTATGATTTCAGGCATTTTAGCATCCCCGGGTATCGCTTTCGGTAAGGCTCTCCTGCTGAAAGAAGACGAAATTGTCATCGACCGGAAGAAAATTTCTGCCGATAAGGTTGATCAGGAAGTCGAACGTTTCCTGAGCGGCCGCGCCAAGGCCTCCGCCCAGCTGGAGATCATCAAAACCAAAGCTGGTGAAACTTTCGGTGAAGAAAAAGAAGCCATCTTCGAAGGGCACATCATGCTGCTGGAAGATGAGGAGCTTGAGCAGGAAATCATAGCCCTGATTAAAGATAAGCACATGACTGCCGATGCGGCAGCGAATGAGATTATCGAAGGTCAGGCCATTGCCCTGGAAGAGCTGGATGATGAATATCTGAAAGAACGTGCGGCTGACGTACGTGACATCGGTAAGCGCCTGCTGCGCAACATCCTTGGCCTGGCAATCATCGATCTGAGCGCAATTCAGGATGAAGTCATCCTGGTTGCTGCCGATCTGACGCCGTCAGAAACCGCACAGCTGAACCTGAACAAGGTGCTGGGCTTCATCACCGACGCCGGTGGCCGTACCTCCCACACCTCTATCATGGCGCGTTCTCTGGAACTCCCGGCCATCGTGGGTACCGGTAGCGTCACCACGCAGGTGAAAAACGGTGATTATCTGGTTCTTGATGCGGTGAATAACCAGGTTCTGGTTAACCCGACTAACGAACAAATCGAAGAACTGCGCCAACTGCAGACTCAGGTCGCAGAAGAGAAAGCAGAACTGGCCAAGCTGAAAGATCTGCCGGCGATTACGCTGGACGGCCATCAGGTTGAAGTCTGTGCCAACATCGGTACCGTACGCGACGTCGATGGCGCTGAGCGCAACGGCGCAGAAGGCGTAGGCCTGTACCGTACAGAATTCCTGTTCATGGACCGCGACGCGCTGCCGACTGAAGAAGAGCAGTTTGCTGCCTACAAAGCGGTTGCCGAAGCGTGCGGCTCTCAGGCCGTTATCGTTCGTACCATGGATATCGGCGGCGATAAAGAACTGCCGTACATGAACTTCCCGAAAGAAGAGAACCCGTTCCTGGGCTGGCGTGCCGTGCGTATCGCGATGGATCGTAAAGAGATCCTGCGAGACCAGGTGCGTGCCATCCTGCGTGCCTCTGCATTCGGTAAGCTTCGCATCATGTTCCCGATGATCATCTCTGTTGAAGAAGTGCGTGCACTGAAAAAAGAGATTGAGATCTATAAGCAGGAACTGCGTGACGAAGGTAAAGCATTTGACGAAACAATCGAAGTCGGCGTCATGGTTGAAACACCAGCCGCGGCAACGATTGCGCATCATTTAGCCAAAGAAGTTGATTTCTTTAGTATCGGAACCAATGATTTAACGCAATATACTCTGGCAGTTGACCGTGGTAATGATATGATTTCACATCTTTACCAGCCAATGTCGCCATCTGTTCTGACGCTGATTAAGCAAGTTATTGATGCTTCTCACGCTGAAGGCAAATGGACCGGCATGTGTGGTGAGCTTGCGGGCGATGAACGTGCTACACTTCTGTTGCTGGGTATGGGGCTGGACGAATTCTCTATGAGCGCCATTTCCATCCCGCGTATCAAGAAGATTATTCGTAACACGAACTTCGAAGATGCGAAAGTATTAGCAGAGCAGGCTCTTGCTCAACCGACAACGGACGAGTTAATGACGCTGGTTAACAAGTTCATTGAAGAAAAAACAATCTGCTAATCCACGAGATGCGCGGCCCAAATTACTGCTTAGGAGAAGATCATGGGTTTGTTCGATAAATTGAAATCTCTGGTTTCTGATGACAAAAAAGACTCCGGAACTATTGAGATTGTTGCTCCGCTCTCTGGCGAGATCGTCAACATCGAAGACGTGCCGGATGTGGTTTTTGCGGAAAAAATTGTGGGTGATGGCATTGCCATCAAACCTACCGGCAACAAAATGGTTGCGCCGGTAGACGGTACCATCGGTAAAATCTTTGAAACCAACCATGCATTCTCTATTGAATCGGATAGCGGCATTGAGCTGTTTGTTCACTTCGGTATTGATACCGTTGAACTGAAAGGCGAAGGCTTCAAACGCATCGCCGAAGAAGGTCAGCGTGTGAAAGTGGGTGACCCGGTCATCGAATTCGATCTGCCGCTGCTGGAAGAGAAAGCCAAGTCGACCCTGACTCCGGTTGTTATCTCCAACATGGACGAGATCAAAGAGCTGATCAAACTGTCCGGTAGCGTAACCGTGGGTGAAACCCCGGTCATTCGCATCAAGAAGTAATTCTTGCCGCAGAAAAAATGGCGCCTTATGGCGCCATTTTTTTATCTTATGGATTTCACCGGCTGATAGCACTTCTCCCGAGAAAGCACCTTCATTCCCTCCGGACCGCTTTCCAGAATCCGCTGCTCATTTTCTGAAACCAGCAGATCGCACTGGTATCCTCCGGTTACGCCGAACAGCGACCGAGCCACACAAACATCTTCCAGGGCCTCATTACCGGTGGTGTCAAAATGACCGACAACCCGCCCCTGTTGACGGACAACCAGACGATAGCTCTTCACTCAGTCACCTCCGGCGGCGGCAGAATCAGCTCATCGCAGCCATGTCGATCGGTCCAGGTCATCACTGACAGCACGCGCTGCGCTGCGGCATGGGTCGCCGCTCCCAGCGCCAGGCCTGATACCAGACCACTGATCAACTCCGCGCAAAACAGATCGCCGGTTCCTTTCAGGTCCGTTTCAACCCGCGGATGCACAACCACTTCTACGGCATCGGCCGTCACCACCAGAACATTAATCGTCGCATTGTCCATTCCTGGCGCACTGGTGATGACGACCCATTGCAGCGAATCGGATAGCAGACTGCGCGCGGCGGCAATCGCCTCCTGCTGATGCCCGCAGGGCATCCCGCTCAGCGTTTCCAGTTCAAACAGGTTAGGCGTAATTCCCTGCGCCAGCGGCAGCAGATGGGTACGATATGCATCCGGGATTTCCGCCTTCACGTAGATCCCGCTATCCACATCGCCAATCACCGGGTCGACAAGGATACAGAGCTGCGGGTGAGATTCGCGGATCCTGCGTAACCACTGCGCCAGGCGTTCAATCTGTATCGCACTACCCATATATCCCGTGGTCACCGCCCGCAGTTCACGCAGCGCATCACGTTCTTCCAGGGCCTGCAGATAGCCCACAAACCACGCTTCCGGGATCACCCCGCCATAGAACGTATCGTAGTGCGGCGTATTACTGAATAGCACGGTCGGTACGGCCATGACCCGCAGCCCATGCTGTTTGATTGCCGGCACCGCAATGCTGTTGCCGACGCTTCCATACACGACCTGCGATTGTACGGCGACGATGTCGACCTGTAACGCCCGGCTCTTATCGTTGAAGAGCACTGATTGTATTTCGTCTTGTTGGCCCATCCCTTCTCCCCCCGCTGGACAGCGAGTCATACTCTGATTATCATTCGTCCTATGCTAAAATTCATTTTGTCATAGGTCAATAATGATCGTCGGAAAAACCGCCAGTGAGATTTTTGATAACATCCGCCACCTGGTACAAAGCGGAGTATTAAAACCCGGAGAAACTCTGCCTCCGGTTCGTGAGCTGGCTGCTGAACTGATGGTTAACCGCAACACCGTCGCGGCAGCCTACAAGCGGCTGGTCACCTCCGGGTTGGCCATCAGCCAGGGGCGCAACGGTACGGCCATCAAGGCCGTGGGTACGCCGCAGGCCCAGGAAGGCGGAGACCCCTCTTCACCGCTCAACGATATTTCCGGGGGCAACCCGGACCCTCGCCGACTACCGGATCTTACCCGCTATCTGAACCAGCTATCCCTGGCTCCGCGCCTGTACGGCGACGCCGCGGTGGAACCGAAGCTGGCAGCATGGGCACAGCGCTGGATGCACCAGGATCTGGGGATCCATACCGAGATTAACCTCACCAGCGGCGCCATTGACGCTCTGGAACGGCTGCTCTGCGCCCTGCTTCTGCCCGGCGACGGCGTTGCGGTTGAAGACCCCTGCTTCCTCAGCAGTATTAATATGCTGCGCTACGCCGGATTTAACGCGTGCCCGGTGGCAGTGGACGGCGAAGGGATGCTGCCTGGCGAACTGGAAACCGCCTTACGCAACGGGGTGCGTGCCGTGATTCTGACCCCACGCGCGCACAATCCTACCGGCAGCAGCTTCAGCGAAGCCCGGGCGACAGCTATCCGCGAGATTCTGGTCCGCTACCCGCAGGCACTGGTGATTATTGATGACCACTTCGCATTATTATCGACCGCACCCTGGCACTCGCCGCTGCCCGCCACCACTCAGCGCTGGGCGCTGGTACGTTCCATGTCAAAAACGCTTGGGCCGGATCTGCGTCTGGCGTTTGTCGCCAGCGACAGTACCACTTCGGCAGCGCTGCGTCTGCGGCTCAACGCCGGGAGTCAGTGGGTCAGCCATCTGCTGCAGGATTTTGCTTTTGCCTGCCTGAATGATGACGCATTTACTGCCTCTCTGGCGGAAAGTCGGCGCCATTATCGTCGGCAGAATGAAAAACTGGTTTCGGCCTTGACCCTCCGGGGTTTCAGCTCCCTCTCTCCGGGAGACGGTCTGAGTTTCTGGCTGCCGCTGACGGAACCAAGCCAGCCAATCGCCCTGCGTTTAGCGCGCGCCGGCTGGTTAGTCCGCGAAGGCGAAGCATTCGGTATTCGCGCGCCATCGCATGGCCTTCGTTTGTCGCTCGGCACCTTAAGCGATGACCAAATTGAGCAACTGGCTGATGATTTATGCTTCGTTCTCCAGTCCTGACGGGAGTATTGCCTATGCAGATTCATTTTATCGTCCACGAACATTTTGAAGCGCCGGGAGCCTACCTGCACTGGGCACAGGCGCGGAACTATGCCACCAGCTGGTCACGGGTTTACGCCGGTGACCCCCTGCCCGCAAACGCGGAGGGTTTCGATATGCTGGTCGTGCTCGGCGGCCCACAATCGCCGCGTACCACGCTGGCGGAGTGCGCTTATTTTGATACGCATGCTGAGCAAAACCTTATTGCTCAGGCCATTGCCGCCGGGCGCATCGTAATCGGCATTTGTCTTGGTTCGCAGCTGATTGGTGAAGCGCTGGGCGCGCCCGTCATGCAAAGCCCGGAAAAAGAGATCGGCCACTATCCCATAACCCTCACCGCGGAGGGGATGCGGGATCCCAATATCGCCCATTTTGGCTCCTCTTTGGTGGTGGGACACTGGCATAACGATATGCCTGGCATGACGCCAGGGGCAACGGTACTGGCCGCAAGCGAAGGCTGTCCGCGACAAATTGTGAAATACGGCGACCGGGTATATGGTTTCCAGTGCCATATGGAATTTGATGCTGAAGTCATTGAACGGCTTATTGCCCACTCGCAGGAGGAGCTTGAGGCCGCAAGAGGCCGACGTTTTATCCGTTCTGTGCAGGAGATGCGCAGCTGGGATTATCGCGAGATGAACCAGAAGCTAGGGGTATTTCTCGATAATCTGCTAACCAATAATCCACGCTAACCCCGGAGGGTATCTATGGTAAACCCGCAGCTAAAAGCCGCCATTGAAGCCTGCGATCGCGCTATATCGCAGGAAGATTACGACACATTGATGGACTACTATGCAGAGGATGCGCTGCTGGTGGTAAAACCGGAGATGGTCGTGAAAGGCAAAGAGAATATCCGTAAAGCCTTTCTCGCCATTGCCGACTATTTTCAGCATCGGCTGGTGGTCACTCAGGGCAAAATGGAAATTCTGGAAGGCGGCGACACTGCGTTGGTGATTATGGAAACCCGCCTGGATATCCCCACCCCGGCAGGGGAAACCACCCAGATCACGCGCCGCGCAACCTATGTTTTTCGCCAACAGGGCCAACGCTGGCTGTGTACCGTAGATAACTCCTACGGTACCGACCTGCTGGACTCTCCCGCGCTTTAAATACCCGCGCCCTGGCTGAAGTGTTCTTCGCCAAACACCCCGGTGGACAGGTAGCGATCGCCGCGATCGCACACGATCGCCACCACCACCGAACCGGGGTTTTCACGCGCTATTCGTAACGCCCCGGCAACCGCACCGCCGGAGCTGACGCCGCAAAAAATACCTTCCCGCACCGCCAGCATGCGCATGGTGTTTTCCGCATCCTTCTGGTGAATATCCAGCACCGCATCAACCAGAGACGCATTAAAAATTCCCGGCATATATTCAGCCGGCCAGCGACGAATCCCCGGAATGCTGCTCCCCTCTTCCGGCTGTAATCCCACGATGCTTACCGGCTTATCCTGTTCACGCAAAAAGCGAGAAACGCCGGTAATGGTACCGGTAGTGCCCATGCTGGAGACAAAATGGCTGATCCTCCCGCCGGTCTGCTGCCAGATTTCCGGCCCGGTCGTGGTGTAATGCGCATAAGGGTTATCCGGATTGTTGAACTGATCCAGGAGTTTCCCCTCGCCACGCTGCGCCATTTCCGCCGCCAGATCGCGCGCACCTTCCATCCCCTGCTCTTTGGTGACCAGGATCAGTTCAGCACCGTAGGCGAGCATTGCCGAGCGGCGCTCCTGGCTCATGTTGTCCGGCATCAGAAGCTTCATCTGGTAGCCTTTCAGCGCAGCGATCATTGCCAGCGCGATACCGGTATTCCCACTGGTGGCTTCTATTAAGACGTCGCCGGGCTTTATTTCACCGCGTTTTTCAGCTTCAACGATCATCGACAGCGCGGCGCGGTCCTTGACTGAACCTGCCGGGTTATTGCCTTCCAGTTTGACCCAGATTTCACTGCCGTTATCCGGTCCCATGCGCTGAAGCTTGACCAGAGGGGTATTACCGATGGTGTGTTCAAGTGTATTCACGATTTTTACTCAATAAAAAAGCCGGGTGGCGCTTCGCTTACCCGGCCTACAAGACGCAGTGATAACTGTAGGCCCGGTAAGCGCAGCGTCACCGGGCGATAAACATATTCAATAAACTATCAGGCTGACTCCGCCAGAGCAATATCCTCACGCGGCTCGATCCGTTCATTACCGTGATACAGCCGCGCATTCTGCAAGCCAACAAACAGTCGTTCCCCGCGATACGGCGCATCATCACCCGACAGCACGACGGTCAGCGGCTCGTCATACCACCCTAATGGCTGGACAACTAATTGGGTGTAGTGCCCTTTGGGACTGGCTTCCAGCACCTGTACCGGCAGCGGTGAGTCGAGGCTGGTACGCCGACTGATATCCACTTCCCAGGGGCGCAGGAACAGATCAACCGGCCCCTGATAGGTCGGGGTATAACCCAGCGGCCAACGATGCGCGCCAACGTGGAACTGGCCGCCGCGAATAATGCCTTTCAGGCGGTTAACTTCGCCCATAAACTCCAGCACAAAGCGGGTGGAGGGCTCGCGCCAGACCTGTTCCGGCGCATCGGCCTGTTCGATATTACCCTGACTCATGACCACCACGCGATCGGCCACTTCCATCGCCTCTTCCTGGTCGTGGGTTACGAACACGCTGGTAAACTTCAGCTCTTCATGCAGCTGACGCAGCCAACGGCGCAGCTCTTTGCGCACCTGAGCATCCAGCGCTCCGAAAGGCTCATCGAGCAGCAGAATTTGCGGTTCTACCGCCAGCGCACGCGCTAGCGCCACGCGCTGTTTCTGCCCGCCGGAAAGCTGTGCCGGGTAGCGATCGGCCAGATGGGCCAGCTGCACCATTTCCAGCAGCCGGGTGACTTTCGCTTTGATCCCGGCAGCGTTTGGACGTTCGCGACGCGGCAGCACCGTCAGGCCAAAAGCGATATTTTCAAATACCGTCATATGGCGGAACAGCGCATAGTGCTGGAAGACAAAACCCACTTTACGATCGCGGGCGTGCACGCGGCTCACGTCGGTACCGTGGAAACGAATGTGGCCGCTGGATTGATTCTCCAGACCGGCAATGATGCGCAGCAGCGTGGTTTTCCCGGAGCCAGACGGCCCCAGCAGAGCGACCATCTGCCCGGAAGGGATATCCAGAGAAATATCATTCAGCACCTGAGTGCGTCCAAAAGATTTCTTAATATTGACAATCTCAATGCTCATGCTTCCCCTCCAGTTGCGCGCGTTTTTCCTGATTGGCCAGACGCCATTGCAACATACTCTTTAAAAACAAGGTCAAAATAGCCATTAACGTCAGCAGCGCTGCGGCGGTATAAGAACCGACGGTGTTGTAATCCTGCTCCAGCAATTCGATTTGCAGCGGCAGCGACAGCGTCTCACCGCGAATGGAACCCGACACCACCGAGACCGCACCGAACTCGCCGATAGCACGGGCGTTAGTCAACACCACGCCGTACAACAACGCCCAGCGGATATTTGGCAGAGTGACCCGGCGGAACATCTGCCAGCCGGATGCACCGAGCAGAATTGCCGCTTCATCTTCGTTACTGCCCTGGCTCATCATGACCGGCACCAGCTCGCGCACCACAAACGGACAGGTGACGAAGATAGTGGCCAACACCATTCCCGGCCAGGCAAACATAATTTGCAGGTTGTGCTCGTCCAGCCAGCCACCGAGCGGGCCGTTCGAGCCATAGAACAACAGATATACCAGACCCGCCACCACCGGCGAGACGGCAAAAGGAATATCCAGCAGCGTCAGCAGCAGCTGGCGGCCTGGGAAGGTAAAACGCGTCACCAGCCACGCCAGCAGCGTACCGAAAATCAGGTTCACCGGTACGGTAATCAACGCGATCATTACCGTCAGCCAGATAGCGTGCAGCATGTCCGGGTTGGCCAGGTTTTGCAGTACCGGCATCAGCCCTTTGCTGAAGGCCTGGAAGAAGATATAGGCCATCGGCACGATCAAAATGAAGGCGGAAACCAACATCCCGGTGCCGATCAGGAACCATTTCCCCCAGTTGATGCGGGGGGTATCGTAACGCTTCAATTGAGTAACTTCCGCCATTAGTGACCTACCACTCGTCGACCAAAGCGACTTTGCAGGGTGTTGATGGAAAACAGCAGCAGCAGTGAAGCCGCAAGGATCACCGACGCAATCGCGCTCGCCGCCGGATAATCAAATTCCTGCAGGCGCACGAAAATCATCAGCGAGGTGACTTCAGTTTTCCACGCAATGTTGCCGGCGATAAAAATGACCGCACCAAACTCACCAAGGCTGCGGGTAAACGACAGCGCGATGCCGGCCAGCAGCGCCGGAGAGAGTTCTGGCAGCACCACTTTACGGAAACTCTGCAGGCGCGTGGCGCCCAGCGTTTCCGCCGCTTCTTCATATTCCGGCCCCAGTTCTTCCAGTACCGGTTGTACGGTACGCACCACAAACGGAATACTGGTAAACGCCATGGCAACCGCAATACCAAGCCAGGTATAGGTCACCTTGATATCAAACTTCGCCAGCCACTCGCCGTAAAAGCCGTTAACTGAAAACAGTGAAGCCAGGGTCAGGCCCGCTACCGCGGTCGGCAGTGCAAACGGCAGGTCCATCAATGCGTCAAGCAACGTGCGGCCCGGAAAGCGATAGCGCGTCAGAATCCAGGCCATCAGCAAACCAAATACGCCGTTAAAAATCGAGGCGACAAACGCTGACAGCAGCGTGACTTTATAAGCCGCCACCACCTGTGGATTCGTTACCACTTCCCAGTACTGACTCCAGCTCATCTGCGCAAGTTGCATCACCAGCGCGCTGAGGGGAAGCAGCAAAATCAAACAGACAAACAGCAGGCTGGTGCCGAGGCTCAGGGTAAAGCCCGGCAGCACGCGCTTAGACGCCGCAGCAAACATTACTTACGCCCCGCCGCCAACAGTTTGTCCAGCTCACCGCCGCTGACAAAGTGGGTTTTCATCACCTGCGGCCAGGAACCAAACTGGTCTTCGACGCGGAACAGTTCGGTCTGAGGGAATTTATCCTTCAACGTATCCATCACTTTCGGGTTGTTCACGCGATAGTAATAGTCGGTGATAATAGTCTGGGCCTGTGGGCTATAGAGCCAGTTCAGGTATGCCTTCGCCGCTTTCTCGGTTCCGTTGGCCTTCACATTTTTGTCTACCCAGGCAACCGGGAACTCCGCCAGAATGTTGACCTTCGGCACCACGACTTCGAAGCCCTGGTCCTCATACTGTTTGCGAATGTTGTTAACTTCCGATTCAAAGGTAATCAGAACGTCTCCCAGCCCGCGCTCAACGAAGGTGGTGGTCGCCCCGCGACCGCCGGTATCAAACACTTCGACGTTTTTCAGGAACTGGGTCATAAACTGTTCGGTTTTTGCTTTATCGCCACCGTCGGCTTTATCCGCCGCACCCCACGCAGCCAGATAGGTATAGCGCGCGTTGCCGGAGGTTTTCGGATTCGGGAAAATCAGCTTCACGTCCGGACGTACCAGGTCGCTCCATTCATGGATATTCTTCGGGTTTCCTTTGCGAACGAGAAACGCCATGGTGGAGTAGAACGGCGAGCTGTTGTTCGGCAGGCGGCTTTGCCAGTCGGCAGGTATCAGATTGCCTTTGTCATGCAGGATCTGTACGTCCGTTACCTGGTTATAGGTCACCACGTCAGCTTTCAGGCCCTGCAGTATGGCCAGCGCCTGTTTTGACGAACCGGCATGGGATTGTTTGATAGTCAGCTTATCGCCGGCATTATCTTTCGCCCACTGCTGTTCAAACGGCGGATTAAGGGCGGCAAACAGCTCGCGGGAGACGTCGTAAGAACTGTTGAGCAGTTCAGTCGCCTGCGCCTGCGCAACCAGCAGCACGGAAGCAGCCAGTGCCAGATATCCTTTGTTCAGTGATTTAACCGCCATTGCGCACCCTTATCAGTTTGATGACTTTCTTATAGCCATAATATTTATAACGAGTATGAAAGGAGTAACGGTTTTATATACCGTTTGGCGATTTGGAAGTCGAAAAGAGAATAAGGGCCGGGCAGGGCTCAAACACGACAGGACCAGGTAGCAGCAACCGGCACGCCAGGATACGCCAGGGGTTCTTCCATTGCGTCCCGGACAGCGCCAGACAAACCGGTCGTACTCATCCTTCTGAAATCTTGTGCGCTACCCAGAGCTGTTCGTCCCGTTAGCTGGTGGGGGCGGTTCATTTAAAATATCAATAATACCAGAAGGCCGTCGCAGAACACCGAATAATAAAGCCACGAAATAAACACATGGCTACTCATATAATAAAAAAATGGCCCGCACTGACGGGCCGATAAATAATTATAAAATATTGGCAATCGATTTTGCCAACTGTTCTTCCAGAACCGGCTGAGCTTCCGGGAACTTCAGATTAACTTTATTCGCATTAGAGACGACCCGCGTTTGATATTTATGCTGATTGCCTTGCTGCGTACTGGTCTGTATTTTCGCCCCTGACCTTCCCTGGCGTAATACCGCGACATTATCCGTACGGACTTTAACGCTGCTTCTTTCCGCGATTTGAATATCGGTAATCATAGTGAAGTTCACATCTTCCACCATCGCATCTGCGGCCATCCCCACCAGCCCGGCGGCCAGACCGACGCCTAACGTCGCACCGGCCGAATGGGAGTTATAGGCAGTAATCCCTGCCCCCAACGCCGCGCCGGTTGCAGCCCCTTCGTATCCGCGGCTCAGCCAGCCCTGGGACTCGCGGAGGTCCATTTTATCCGCCTTCAGCACGTTGGCCTGGATCCAGTAGCCGGCGCTATCGGGGTTAGTCACCACCTGGTACCCGCGTGCCGTCACCGCGCTGGCAATTTTTGCCTGTAGCCCGCTCATGTCTTTATCCGACGTATTTTTTATTTGCAGATATACCGTGCGGTTATTTGTCGGTTCGAGCCAGATCGTTTCGCTCATTTGGGTTTTGACTTCCAGATTGCGTTTTTTTATGACGGTATTCACCGCACCACATCCGGAAAGCATGAATACCGAGCCGATGACCAGCACGGCCAGAGATTTATTAAGAGTCATACTGAATCCTTGTATCTTAATTAATAAAAGAGGTGAATGTATTAATTTATTATTACCTGCGTGCGGATTCACTATAACGAATAATGTGCGAAGTGAAAATGAAAACGAGCGGTTAAAAAATACTGGAGTTATTCATGGAGAATAATAAAAAGCGGAATATTCGATACTCAATAAGGAAACCTCCCGATCGGAAAACCGACCGGGAGAGAGGTGCCGGTGCTTGTAGCTTACAGCGCCTGGATACGATCCAGCGACGGTGCGAAGTAGTAGCCGCCGGTGACGGGTTTTGTAAAGCGCAGCATGGCATCACGCTTGCCGTCTGTATCACCAAACATGCTCAGCAGCTGCTGTTCAATGTTATAGATACGCGCGCAGTACGCGCAGAAATAGAGGCCATGCGTGCCACTGGCGGTGCCGTAAGGCAGGCTCTGGCGCACAATCTTCAGCCCTTTGCCGTCCTCTTTTAAGTCAACGCGGCTCAGGTGCGAGGTTGCCGGGCGATCGTCACCGTCAATTTCTTCGTTGGCTTCTTTCGTCCGGCCAAACATCATTTCCTGGTCCGGAACGCTCATGCGGTTCAGCTGTTTGAGGTTATGCTCCCAGCGCTGAACGAACACGTAGCTGCCGCCGGCATCTACGCCATCTTTAATGATCGCCACTTCACTGCGGGTCTCAAGGCCTGCCGGGTTTTCGGTGCCGTCGACAAAACCGCTCAGATCACGTTCTTCAATCCAGCGGAAACCGTGAACTTCTTCTTTCACTTCAATCACATCGCCAAAGGCCGCCATGGCTGCCTGAGCAACGGAGAAGTTCACCTCATGACGTGCAGAGAGGATGTGAATCAGTACGTCGTACTGCGTAGACGGCGCCAGGCCCTTTCCGTACACCGGGAAATCTTTAAGCTCTTCGGCACCCACGCCGCCGCTCAGCTCACGCCAGACGGTGTTGCCAAATGCAACTACCGCCCCCAGCTGTGCATCCGGGAATTTCGTTTGAAAGGTGGCTAATTTATCGACAAAAACTTTGCTGGCTTCGCGCAGGGCATTGACGTCCCCTTTGACATTGGCTTCAATCCAAATCGCCGCACGGCAATGTTCCGGCAAAATGCCGCTCTGAACCTGAGACATCGCTCCTCCTGAATGATACAACCACAACGCTGTGGCACTTTTATCGCGCTATTGTACCCGTTTTTTCCCTGTGCCGTGTCTCTTCAGATCAAATTAGCGGTGCCAGATAATTTTGCTGATTTTCCAGTTTTTCAGCGTGTCGTCCGAAGGCATCAGCTCCTCCGGGCCATTCCAGTGGCCGGTAAAGGCATAGCTGATATGCTGACTGCCGTCGGCTTTACACTCCACCACGGCGCCATTGTCGCTTGCCCCTTTCTGACAATTGCCAAAGGCTTTGCTGTACAGTTCACTAAATGGCGTACCGACCTTTACACCGCGATCGGTTTTAATCTCGCTGTCCCGGACTTCGATACGGTTGATAGTTCCCGCATCGCCGTTAATTGTCATCGCGACGTTGTCATCTTTCAGCGCTTCAAAGTAGCGTACGATATTGCCGTTGGCAGTTTTCATCCCGCTGCGCAGACGATAGCTCCCGCCCAGCGCGTCGCTAATGGCCTGTTCATTCAGCGGCGTTGCGGCCGTCAGGTTGCCCACCCCCTGCTCGGTCACTTCCATTGAGGAACCAAACCAGTTCCACGGATAGGCTGCTGACCAGTTGACGGCGCTCAGGGTGGAGCAGCCGGTTAACGCCAGCGGTACGGCGCAGAGAAGTAAACGTAGCGATTTCATGACACGGTCCTTTCTTGTTTATTTGACGCCTGTTGGAGTGCGGGATCGGCAAAAAGTGCCGTTAAACCCGATCTTCCTGAAAACAGGCTTTCAGCCGGCGGCTGGCTAACAGCCACCAGAAGGCATAGATATCAGCGAGCAGCAGGCCGATAGTCAGCATCGAAGGCGATTCGCCGCTTAGCCATAGCAGGGGTTGCCAGAGCAGCAGCAGCGCCTGTGAAAGCACCAGCATCCAACGCATCAGCGGCCAGAGACGGGGAAAGCGCTGCCGCTGTCCGCTCACGATAAACGCCAGTACCGCCGGTATCCCCGGCAACAAGCCTAGCCAGAAATTATCATGATCGGGATAAAACAGGTTCAGCAGCACATCGCCCTGCTGGCGCGAGGCTCCCGCCATAATAAACAGTACCCAGGTTCGCGCCTGTAGTAGCAGTACGCACCAGAATATAAACGGCAGCCTGAGCCGCCCGTGCGCATCGAAATCAGCGGGGGTAAACTCAGTATTCTTCATCTTCAATTAAACGCTTGCCCAGGCTGAGCACGTCCGCATATTCATAGCCAAGCCGCTCATACATCCCCTGCACCACGTCGTTATCGTCACGAACCATGATATTAATTTTTGGGCAGCCGCGGGCGATCAGCTTTTTTTCCAGCCGGTTCAGTAGCGCATTGGCAATACCGCGGCCGCGATATTCCGGATGAACGCCGAGGTAGCAGGCAGAACCGCGATGACCGTCATAGCCCCCCATCACCGTGCCGACGACTTCGCCATTTACTTCCGCGACCAGAAACAGGCTGACATCGTGGTTAACCTTACGCTCAATGTCCATTTCCGGGTCATTCCACGGACGCAGAAGCTCACAGCGCTCCCACAGCGTAATCACTTCCTCGAAATCCTGCTGGCGAAAAACGCGTATCTCCATGGTATTCCCCATTTTTCAGGCTTAAAAACAGCGATTATGGCGTGATTTTAGCGGATAGCCAATATCAGGCGAAATGAAGCGGAAAAAATGACATAATACGCCCTGTCATGTATTGAAATGAAAAGTAAAACAATTCTTGTTTTGAATGGTCGTAACGGAAAACGCGATACGATATAACACCAGGTACCACTTGTTTGCAATTCAGGCCGAATGAGCACTTTTAAACCATTAAAAATACTTGCTTCGCGCCGCCAGGTGCTGAAAGCAGGACTGGCTGCCATGACGCTCTCCGGAGTTTCATCGCAGGTCATCGCAAAAGAACAGCCGTTGACGACGTCCAATGGCCACAGCAAACCCGCGGCGAAAAAGGCGGGCGCAAAACGCATCGTAATGCTCGACCCCGGGCATGGCGGTATTGATACCGGCGCCATCGGCCACAACGGCTCGAAAGAGAAGCACGTCGTACTGGCGATTGCCAAAAACGTACGCAGCATCCTGCGTAACAATGGTATCGACGCGCGCCTGACGCGTACCGGCGATACCTTTATCCCGCTGTACGACCGCGTGGAAATCGCCCATCAGCACGGTGCGGATCTCTTTATGTCGATTCACGCCGACGGCTTCACCAATCCCAGCGCCGCTGGCGCATCGGTATTTGCCCTCTCCAACCGCGGGGCAAGTAGCGCCATGGCGAAATACCTGTCCGATCGCGAAAACCGCGCCGATGAGGTCGCGGGTAAAAAAGCCACGGCGAAAGACCATCTTTTACAGCAGGTACTGTTTGACCTGGTACAGACCGATACCATTAAAAACAGCCTGACGCTGGGCTCGCATATTCTGAAGAATATTAAGCCGGTGCATAAGCTGCATAGCCGCAACACCGAGCAGGCCGCGTTTGTGGTTCTGAAGTCGCCGTCTATCCCGTCCGTGCTGGTTGAAACCTCATTTATCACCAACCCGGGCGAAGAAAAACTGTTGGGTACCACCGCGTTCCGGCAGAAAATCGCCAGCGCGATCGCTTCTGGTATTATCAGCTACTTCCACTGGTTCGATAACCAGAAGGCCCATTCGAAGAGACGTAAATGAAGCCCGACGCACAACAGGTAAAACGCTATCTCCTCCAGCTCCAGGAGACCATTTGCCAGAAACTGAGTGCCGTCGACGGCGGTGAATTTGTCGAAGACAGCTGGCAGCGCGAAGGCGGCGGCGGTGGCAGCAGCCGGGTTCTGCGCGATGGCGGCGTGTTTGAGCAGGCTGGCGTTAACTTTTCCCACGTTCATGGCGACGCCATGCCGGCTTCGGCAACGGCGCATCGCCCGGAACTCGCCGGTCGCAGCTTTGAGGCCATGGGGGTTTCGCTGGTGGTACATCCGCGAAATCCCTATGTGCCCACCAGCCATGCCAACGTGCGTTTTTTCATTGCTGAAAAGCCCGGCGCAGAGCCGGTGTGGTGGTTCGGCGGTGGGTTTGACCTGACGCCTTTCTACGGCTTTGAGGAGGATGCCGTTCACTGGCATCGTACGGCTCGCGATCTGTGTCAGCCGTTCGGCGAAGAGGTCTATCCACGCTATAAAAAGTGGTGCGATGATTACTTCTATCTCAAACATCGTCATGAGCAGCGCGGGATTGGCGGCCTGTTTTTTGACGATGTGAATACCCCGGATTTTGATCACGCCTTCGCCTTCATGCAGGCGGTGGGCAACGGCTACACCGATGCCTGTCTGCCAATAATTGAACGACGCAAAGACATGCCATACGGCGAACGCGAGCGGAATTTTCAGCTCTATCGTCGCGGCCGCTACGTGGAGTTCAATCTGGTGTGGGATCGAGGAACGCTGTTTGGTCTGCAGACCGGCGGGCGCACGGAGTCGATATTAATGTCGATGCCGCCGCTGGTGCGCTGGGAGTATGACTACCAGCCGGAAGAAGGCAGCCCGGAGGCTGCCCTGAGTGAGTTTATTCAGGTCCGCGAGTGGGTTTAATGCCGGGCGGCGCATTTGCCTGCCCGACCTACGTTGCTCTGTAGGCCGGGTTAGCGCAGCGTCACCCGACACATCCCTTAAAGCGGCTGAGTCTGGGCCTCAACCACCGCCAGCGCGACCATATTGACGATACGGCGTACGGAAGCGATCGGCGTCAGAATATGCACCGGCTTCGCTATGCCCATCAGCACCGGCCCAACGGTCACCCCTTCCGAACTGGAGACGCGCAGCAGGTTATAGCTAATGCGCGCGGCTTCCATATTTGGCATCACCAGAATGTTGGCAGAGCCTTTCAGCGGGCTGTCCGGCATCCGCTCATGGCGAATACTTTCCACCAGCGCAGCATCACCGTGCATTTCACCATCGATCATCAGATCCGGCGCCAGCGCTTTCACCCGCGCCAGCGCCTCACGCATTTTGCTGGCTGACGGGCAATCAGAAGAACCGAAGTTGGAGTGCGACAGTAGCGCCACGCGCGGTTCAATACCAAAACGACGTACGCTTTCCGCCGCCATCAGCGTGATTTCTGCCAGCTGCTCCGGCGTTGGATCGTTGTTAACGTAAGTGTCGGCAATAAAGGTATTCCCGCTTGGCAGCAGCAGCGCATTCATAGCCCCTGCCGTACTGACGCCATCGCGGTAGCCGAACAGCGGCTGAACCACCCCATAATGCTCATTGTAGTCACCGATAGTGCCGCAGATCATCGCATCCGCCTCACCACGGTGCACCATGATTGCGCCAATGACCGTCGTATTCGCAATCACTGCCCGCTGCGCCTGTTCCTGGGTTACGCCGCGGCGTTTCATAATCTGGTAATACTCGCTCCAGTACTCTTTAAAGCGCGGATCGGATTCGTTATTCACAATCTCAAAATCAACACCGGCTTTGATCTGTAGCCCCAGCTTCTGGATACGCATTTCAATGACGCTCGGACGGCCGATCAGGATCGGTTTTGCCAGACCCAGCGACACCAGTTCCTGCGTCGCATGCAGAACGCGCGTCTCTTCGCCTTCCGCCAGCACCACGCGCTTAGGCTCTTTGCGCGCCTGCGAGAAGATTGGCTTCATGAACAGGTTGGTTTTGTAGACAAACTCACTGAGCTTCTCAATATAGGCATCGAAGTCAGCAATCGGCCGCGTGGCCACACCGGAGTCCATCGCCGCTTTGGCAACTGCCGGTGCGATCTTGACGATCAGGCGCGGATCGAACGGTTTCGGAATAATATATTCCGGGCCAAAGCTCAGATCCTGATCGCCGTAGGCAGAGGCGACCACTTCGCTTTGTTCAGCGTGCGCCAGTTCGGCAATCGCGTGGACCGCAGCCAGTTTCATCTCTTCGTTTATCGCCGTGGCACCAACGTCCAGCGCGCCGCGGAAGATAAACGGGAAGCACAGGACGTTGTTAACCTGGTTCGGGTAGTCAGAACGCCCGGTGCAGATAATCGCGTCTTCGCGGACTGCCTTCGCCAGCGGCGGCAGAATCTCCGGTTCCGGGTTCGCCAGCGCGAGGATCAGCGGCGCGCGGGCCATTTTCTTCACCATTTCCGGCGTCAGCACTTTCGGGCCTGAGCAGCCAAGGAAAATATCCGCGCCGTCAATGACGTCATCCAGAGTACGTTTGCCGTCATCCTCTACCGCATAGGCCGCTTTGGTCTCTGCCATATTAGGCTCACGGTCTTTATAGATAACGCCTTTGGAGTCGCAGACCACGATATTGTGTTTCTGCATTCCCAGCGCCACCAGCAGATTCATACAGGCAATAGCCGCTGCGCCCGCACCGGATACCACCATCCGAATGTCGGAGAGATTCTTCTCAACTACCCGCAGGCCGTTGATAATCGCGGCGGTACTGATAATGGCCGTACCGTGCTGATCGTCATGGAAAACCGGAATGTTCATACGCTCGCGCAGCTTTTGCTCGATGTAGAAGCACTCAGGCGCTTTGATATCTTCAAGGTTAATGCCGCCGAAGGTCGGCTCCAGCGCCGCAACGACATTAATAAATTTATCCGGGTCCAGTTCATCGACTTCGATATCGAACACATCAATACCGGCGAATTTTTTAAACAAAACGCCCTTGCCTTCCATCACCGGCTTACCGGCTAGCGCACCGATATTCCCCAGTCCCAGCACCGCGGTACCGTTGGAGACAACGGCCACCAGGTTGCCACGGGCGGTATATTTGTAGGCGGCCAGCGGGTCTTTCTCTATTTCCAGACAAGGTGCCGCCACGCCCGGCGAGTAGGCCAGCGCCAGATCGCGCTGCGTCGCAAGAGGCTTCGTGGGGACAACCTGAATTTTCCCGGGAACGGGAAACTCATGGAAATCGAGGGCGCTTTGTTTCAACTGCTCATCCATTTTATTTTTCCTTTCACGTATCGGTCGTAGGGGGTGGAGCGTAATGACTATCCCGGTGCCCACCCTAAGGTGGGGCATAGTATCTCGCCTGACGGCTTTTCAAACTTTGAACGCCGCCAAACTCTGACCATCGCAACGGTATATTTGTTATCGATTTATAACATTTATGTAACCTGATTTCGAAAGCAATGATAGTCCCGTCTGCTATGCTTTTTAGTTATCGACCCTATTAACGCCACCACTAACAATCAACAAAAACTCATGCAACATCTTGTTTCAGGAGTCCATTATGTCCCGAAGAGAACTTGCCAACGCCATTCGCGCCCTGAGTATGGACGCCGTCCAAAAAGCCAACTCCGGCCACCCCGGTGCCCCGATGGGGATGGCGGATATCGCCGAAGTGCTGTGGAATGATTTCCTCAAGCACAACCCCATCAACCCACACTGGTACAATCGCGACCGCTTTGTGCTCTCCAACGGCCACGCCTCAATGCTGCTGTACAGTCTCCTGCATCTGACCGGCTACGACCTGCCGCTCTCCGAGCTGAAAAACTTTCGCCAGCTGCACTCGAAAACGCCCGGCCACCCGGAGCACGGCTATACCCCCGGCGTTGAAACCACGACCGGCCCCCTCGGCCAGGGTCTGGCTAATGCCGTCGGCATGGCGATTGCTGAGCGCACGCTGGCGGCGCAGTTCAACCGTCCCGGTCACGATATCGTCGATCACTACACCTGGGTGTTTATGGGCGATGGCTGCCTGATGGAGGGGATTTCCCACGAAGCCAGCTCGCTGGCGGGGACTTTAGGACTCGGTAAACTGATCGGTTTCTACGACCATAATGGCATCTCTATCGATGGTAAAACCGAGGGTTGGTTTACCGACGATACTGCCGCGCGTTTTCGGGCCTATCACTGGCACGTCATTGGCGATATTGACGGCCATGACCCGCAGGCGGTGAAGCAGGCTATTCTCGAGGCTCAGAGCGTCACCGATAAACCGTCGCTGATTCTCTGCCGTACCGTGATCGGTTTTGGTTCACCGAATAAAGCCGGTTCGGAAGAGTCGCACGGCGCGGCGCTGGGGGAGAAAGAGGTAGCATTAACCCGCGAGAAGCTGGGCTGGAAATATCCGCCGTTTGAGATTCCGAAAGAGATTTATCAGCACTGGGATGCTCGTCCTCGTGGCGAACAGGCGGAGCAGACGTGGAATCAACAGTTCGCCGCTTATCAGCAACAGTATCCTGAACTGGCGGCGGAGCTGAAACGCCGAATGGACGGCGCGCTGCCGGAGAACTGGAGCGAAATGGCTCGGGACTACATCGCGCAGCTGCAGGCCGAGCCGGCAAAAATTGCCAGCCGCAAAGCATCGCAAAATGCCCTCAATGCCTATGGCCCGATTCTGCCGGAGCTGCTGGGCGGTTCGGCGGACCTGGCGCCGAGTAACCTCACCATCTGGTCCGGTTCAAAATCTATCAAAGAGGATGCTGCGGGTAACTATGTTCATTACGGCGTGCGCGAATTCGGCATGACGGCGATCGGCAATGGGATCGCCCTGCACGGCGGCTTTATTCCTTATACGTCCACCTTTCTGATGTTTGTCGAATATGCCCGTAACGCAGCGCGAATGGCGGCGCTGATGAAGGCCAGACAAATTATGGTCTATACCCATGACTCGATTGGGCTGGGAGAAGATGGCCCGACTCATCAGGCGGTGGAACAGCTGGCCAGCCTGCGACTGACGCCGAACTTCAGCACCTGGCGCCCCTGCGATCAGGTCGAAACGGCGGTCGCCTGGCAGGCGGCAATTGAACGACAAACCGGCCCTACTGCGCTGATTCTGTCGCGGCAAAATCTGGCGCAAATGGCGCGGACGCCACAGCAGGTGCAGGATATCGCCCGCGGCGGGTACGTCCTGAAAGATGCGGGGGGCAAACCGGATCTGATCCTCATTGCCACCGGGTCGGAAGTTGAGATTACCGTGCTGGCGGCGGAAAAACTGCTCGCCAAAGGTATTAACGTCCGGGTCGTCTCTCTGCCCTCAACCGATGTTTTCGATGCGCAGGACAAGGAATACCGCGAGTCCGTTCTCCCGGGTAATGTCAGCGCCAGAATTGCGGTCGAGGCCGGCATCGCCGACTACTGGTATAAATATGTTGGGCTAAAAGGCGGTATCGTCGGGATGAGAAGCTACGGTGAATCGGCGCCGGCGGATAAGCTCTTCCCGTTCTTCGGCTTTACCGTCGAGCATATCGTCAGTCTCGCGGATGAAATATGTAACGGGTAACCCATAGCGTGGGCCAGGCATCTGGCCCCTGCCAGTTATCGCACTGCGGCTGCTGCGCATAGCGTACGAGACTAAACCGCTGGCCGTCATAGCGCCAGCGGGTCTGAACCCCGCAATCACCGGGGCCGCGACCTTTATCGAGAGTAACCAGCTCGTGACGTTGCTCGTCGATACTGGCGTTAATCAGTTCAATCTCACGCGGTGCATTGCCCGGTGGCTGAAAGGGCAGCGTCAGGCGGACCTGGCGGGCCATGCGCGGCGACTGGCGCGATACCAGCCAGGCCAGCCAGATGGTGTTGTACGCCCCCGCTTCACAGCTGACCATCAGCAACACTTTCTCATCCGTCAACGCGGTCACCCGAATCTCACGCCGGAAAGGGTCCAGTGAACACGCACTATTATTCATCCGCTCGTTGCCGTAATCCATCAGGTCATTGAGCTCATCACGGCTGAGCGGCGATTGCGAGAGGTCGACTTTGCCAACCGCCCGCAGCGCCGGGGCCGGAGGGACGCTGAGCGGCGGCTCTTCACCTTTCCCCACCCAGGCGGTTTCACTGCCAACGCGTTTTTGATGACTATCGATAAACAACAAAGCAGCTTTAAGCCCCTGCAGAGAAAGCGTTTGCAGCCCGTTCACCAGGGTTATCGCCTGCCCTTCCTGCACCTGCTGCAGAAAAGCATCGATCGTCACGCTATCCCCGGTTTTGAGCAGCTTATCCGCCACCTGCCAGTGTTGATCGGTCAACGCCAGCGGTTTACCGTCAAGCAGAAGTCGAGGGGCGATCGACGCCAATGCGGCAACCGGGTTACCGATCCCACCCAGCTCAATGCGCAGGCTGGCATCCGTAACGGCACCGGCGCTGCGGCTGAGGGTCATGACCAGTCCATGATGCAGGCCAACATTACGGGTGACGCAGAAATTTTGGTTATTACAGGTGACCAGCCAATCGCCAAAAAGCTGTTGTGCCGGCGCCGCCCACACCCATGACGTCGGTAGCACACCGAAAAGCAGAATAAAAAGAACCCGATAAAGCATGCGCGGCACAACCCCAGAGAATAACGCTCAAAACAGCAGCCATCTTCACCAGCGGAGACGCGTTACTCAATCAGATTTATCAGATATCCCCGCCATCAGCCCCGATGTTTGCAGATATTGCAGCAGGATCACCGCTTTGCCATCGCGAATCTCGCCGCTGGCAACCATCTGTAATGCCTGGCTGAAAGGCAGTTCCAGCACGTCAATGTCTTCATCTTCAACGCCGCCGCCACGGTTTTTCCGCTGGGCATCGCTGTATTCAGCGATAAAGAAGTGGACAATTTCGGTCACGCCGCCGGGAGACATGTACAGCTCGAACAGCTTACGCGCATCGCCCACTTCGTAGCCGGTCTCTTCGATGGCCTCTTTGCGGATACAGGCTTCCGGCTCATCGTTATCCAACAACCCGGCGCAGGTCTCGATCAGCATCCCGTCATCATTACCGTTGACCCAGGTCGCAACGCGAAACTGACGGACCAGCACGACGGTTTGCTTGCGGCGGTTATACAGCAGCACTGTGGCGCCGTTGCCACGATAGTAAACCTCGCGCTTATGACGGACCACGCTGCCGTCGCTGCGCGTCAGCTCGTAGGTCATATTGCGTAAAATGAAGTAGTTTTCGGAGAGAAGTTTATCTTTGATAACGTTGATGTTGAGTGACATACGGCCCCGCAGCGTGGAATGACGCAGTCATACTACGCTGCGGGGCCGGGTTTGTCGTTAGTGAAGCTGGACCGATTTTATGCCGAGATAATCCATGATTCCCTGCGCCGCATGGCGCCCTTCGGCCATCGCCGTCACCACCAGGTCGGCACCGCGTACGGCATCTCCGCCGGCAAAAATTTTGTCGTGCGTGGTCTGATAACGATAGCGACTCTGCACATTAGCCTTAATCCGCCCCCGGCTATCGAGTTGTACGCCGACGGACTCCAGCCACGGCATTCCGTGGGGATGAAAACCAAAGGCCATAATCACCGCATCGGCAGGCATGACGAACTCGCTACCGGGTACAGGCGATGGGCTACGCCGTCCCTGTGCATCCGGTTCACCCAGCGTCGTACGCAGAAAACGTACGCCGCAGACCCGGCCGTCGCAGTCCAGCTCCAGCGTCACCGGCTGAACGTTAAACTCAAACATCGCCCCCTCTTCACGGGCGTTTTTCACCTCTTTTTTCGACCCTGGCATATTGGCCTCATCGCGACGATAGGCACATGTCACCTGTTTCGCCCCGTGACGCAGCGCGGTACGCACGCAGTCCATCGCCGTGTCGCCGCCCCCCAGTACCACGACGTTCAGTCCGTGGGTATCGACATAAGGCTCATCGGGCAGTTCGCTTAGTCCCATCACCTGCTTAGTATTGGCAATCAGGAACGGAAGCGCGTCATAGACGCCTGGCGCGTCCTCATTTGGCAGTCCCGCTTTCATTGAACGGTAGGTTCCGGCGCCGATAAATACCGCATCGTACTCGTCAAGCAAGGTGGTTAACGCCACGTCCTTGCCCACTTCGCACTCCAGCTCAAAGCGAATCCCCATCTCCATGAAAATCTCCCGCCGCCGGGCAAGCAGTGATTTTTCAAGTTTGAAGGCGGGGATACCAAAGGTCAGCAAACCGCCAATTTCCGGATGGCGGTCAAAGACTACCGGCTGCACACCGTGGCGAATCAGCCGGTCAGCACAGGCCAGGCCCGCCGGCCCGGCACCAATAATGGCCACTTTTTTGCCACTGTCGACCACCCGGGAGAGATCCGGTCGCCAGCCCTGCGCCAGCGCCTGGTCGGAGATATAGCGTTCAATATTGCCGATGGTCACCGCCCCTTGCTCATCGCGAAGCGTACAGGCCCCTTCACACAGACGATCTTGCGGACAGACGCGGCCGGTAATCTCCGGCAGACAGTTGGTCTGGTGCGAAAGCGCGGCGGCGGCGGCGATATCTCCCACCTGGACCCGTTCAATCCACTGGGGAATATGGTTGTGCAGCGGACAGGTCCATTCGCAGATACTGTGTTCGCCGCACTGCAGGCAGCGCTGCGCGGACTCCTGCGCCTGCCCGGCGTTAAACGGCAGGACTATCTCGGAAAAATCCATTTTACGGGTCGCCGCCGGCCGCTTAGCCGCCTCGCAGCGCGGCGGAGTTGCCGCCATCTGGCGGGCTTTTGCGCCCGCATCCAGCGACGCCATGTCGCCAGGATGCGCATGCCACGGTCGGGCATCCAGCCGCGCCGTCCGCAGGCGCCGCTGCTTTGCCATCCCAAATAGGGTATCTTCCGTCGCCAGCTGCAACGCCTGCGCCGGGCAGTGTTGCACGCAGGAAGGCCCGGCTTCGCGACCGCTGCATAAATCACATTTATGCGCTGTCGCTTTCACTTTCCCCGCCGCTGCCGGCAGCAGAACAATGTCCATCACCCCAAACGGACAGGCCACCATGCAGGACTTACAGCCAATACACTTTTCCTCATTGACCTGTACGCTGTCGTTTATCTGGCTGATGGCATCATTCGGACAGCTGCGGGCGCAGGGGGCACTTTCACAATGCCGACATGTTATTGCGTTACGTTTTTGCTCGTGCTTAATCACGGTAATACGCGGTAAAAACTGCTGCGGGGTCAGAACGTGCTGTTCGTCGTTATGTGCCATCACGCAGGCCACTTCACAGGCTTTGCAGCCGATGCATTTGCGACTATCGCTGATAATAAAGTGGTTCATGGTTTCCTTCGGTCGTTGGTGAATAACCCCTCGATTCGCATGACTATTTATTACCCGACAAAACGGGGCAGGAACAATGTTCATTTGCCCAGAATATTATTTTTCTTGCGATAACCCGTTTTGGATCAAATTCTTTGACTTAGAGTCTGTCTCAGTAGTCGTACATTGTTGCAGCCAGTTTGGACACGGACAGCGCGGAAAAACCGGAGCGTACACGTAGTACGTGAGGATGTTGAGCACTGCCCAGGGCCAAAATGGCAAATAAAATAGCCTAATGGATAGGCTCTTAAATGAAATTGCGTGCCGAACCCGATGTTCTGTCAGGCACAGAACACCTTGCCGGCAAACCCGCGGGTATTGCGAGGGGAATTACGATTATTTTTCGGCAAGAAGCGTCTCAAGCAAATCCAGTTCACGAACTATTTTTGCAAGCGTGTCATCATCCACCTCCTGCCTGGCCCGTAACTGATAGATTGCCGCTCGTTTTGCACTCAGAGCGGCAAGATTAAAAGTCCGCTCAAGTCTTTCACATTGCAGCAGCAACTGACTGTCTTCTGAGGTGGTATCGTCTTCATGGCGTCGCAAATACCCGATAACCCTGGAACCAATTTCCAGAATCAGCTCATTATCGAGATTTATAGTGCTGTCATGCAGCAGGCGCTGTTGGGTTTTTTGCACACTCAGGATCGCCATTTTGGCCATAAAAAAGTGCGCGGCCCCCTCTTCGTTTTGCTGTCTTTCGCTAAACAGCGTGACATTTTTCCCTAGCAACAGAGGAAGTATCACAATACCGCACACCAACGAAAACAGGATGATCCCGGTAGCAAGAAAGACCAGTTGATAACGAGCGGGAAACGCGTCGCCACCGGACACAAACAGTGGTATCGATAGAACTCCGGCGAGCGTTATGGCCCCACGAACGCCGGAAAATGTCGCCAGC
This sequence comes from Klebsiella sp. I138, assembly GCF_051131765.1. Taxonomy (NCBI): domain Bacteria; kingdom Pseudomonadati; phylum Pseudomonadota; class Gammaproteobacteria; order Enterobacterales; family Enterobacteriaceae; genus Klebsiella; species Klebsiella sp. I138. The sequence goes on along the minus strand of NZ_CP180447.1, from coordinate 112,147 downwards.
AGGAGATCGCGCGTTCTATAGCTGGCAAATGACATCGGGTGCCTGCGATCGACTTTACGGCTGTATAGCCGCATCAACCACAGCCAGCAAAGTCGAACCGCCATTAATGCCAGATAGATCCATACAATATCCAGAACCAGATGCCAGGTTTGAATCGTTGGGTCACTTTGCGCACGCATAAGCGATTCAGAAATAATCCCTGGCAATTGTAAGCCGAGTATAAGAAACACCATGCCATTAAAAACATACTCCAGCATGGACCACGTACTCCTGGCCTTTATCCTGAGCCGAAGAGGAGCAAGATGAACTACGCCCGAGTGACCCGTCGTCAGCCCTGCTGCTACGGCGGCCAGAATGCCGGACACCCCCAGGTGTTCGGCGATCAGATACACGATGAAAGGAAGCAACAGCATCAGAACTATCAGAATCGCTGGCTCTTCCGTGGCGTATCGGCTAATGATGAGTAACATCTTTCCGCAGAGCCACGCCAGTGCCACGCCCACGGCAATGCCGCCCAGGGCCACCACGAAAAAGGCGATTGTTGCGCCGTGGATACTAAACTCCATCGTGCCCATGGCTATAGCAACAGCAAACTTCAGCGCTACCAGACCTGAAGCATCATTCATGAGCGCTTCTCCTTCCAGGACGTTCTGAATGTTTTCAGGAATTTTGCCCTTGCCGACAATACCCAGTAATGCGACAGCATCGGTGGGAGACAGTACCGCTGCCAGCGCAAAGGCGGCAATCAGCGGCATATCAGGAAGAAGAAGGTGAACAGCATAACCCACGCAAAAAATGGTGATCAGCACCAGCAGAAGAGCGAGAGAGATAATCTCCCGGCTATTTTTCATCAGCTCTCTGGGCTGCATTTTGGAGCTTTCGGCGAACAGCAATGGCGGAATAAACAGCAATAAAAACAGTTCGGGATTGAACTCAATGTACAGACCAAACAGAGGATGTGCCAGCACCGCTCCCGCCGCAATTTGAATTAATGGAAGAGGAATATTCAGCGGGATAACCCTCGTAATAACGCTGGAGACCGAAACAACCAGGACAAGGATTAGAATAGTGAAGAATATTTCCATAACACGAGTTCCATAACAGGCAGGAGCAGCGAGAATAATTCACCGCGGCAGTTAATATCAGCCCCCATAATTGGAAAGGCTAATCGTACAACATCCAAAAAACAAAACAACTAACAGACCCAACCATATTTAATATCAATAATACAGTCATTTAAATAATCATTATCAATAATCCGCATTCATGGTGAATGTCTATAGCACCAACAAATCATGAAATGAATACTTATCTAAAAATGCAATACAATCACCTTAAAAAACGTTTAGATTCATATTCTTACACCACTACAATCAGCACTCTTTTCATGCAAAATGTGTAATAACACCCAATCACCTTCACCATTATGAAATTTATTCCAGTATAGCCCCACCCCCTAAGATGAAAACATGATCCATACCCACAAAAACAAACAAACATTCTTGTATGGAAGATGTGTTTATGGTTATTTTTATAAAATAAAGAAACCGGATAACTTCACAGTGAGATTTATTAATACCGAAGTATCTGCAACCTGTCACGGACGAAATATTATCACCCTGAATACTCGTTGCACGCCTCGAAGATGCCCCTCTCTGGAGCGGACAAAACTGCTGAAAAAAAAGCAACATGATGCCTTGTTGTTACGGCTGAGGAGACACTGCAGCAGGGTTCCTTCAGGCCAGGAAAATCGACTACTTCCGTCGCGAAAACCATAAGGAAAAAACAATGACAATACGTAAAACAAGCACTCTGGCGCTTTCGCTGTTTGCACTGTTAATAAGCACTGGCGCTAAGGCAGACGATAAAGAGAAAACGGTGCGCATGAAAATGCAAAGCGGCTACGCCTCTTCACTCGCTATTCTCGGGCCGGTAACACAAAATTTGCCGAAGGATGTTGCTGAATTCTCCGATAAAAGTGTGCGTATCCAGTATTTTGAACCTAAAGGCCTGGTGCCCAATGAAGGTATTTTTGATGCGATCTCTACCGGTTCTATCGATATGGGTTACGCGGGACTGTCATTTTTTGCTCAGAAAAACCCTGCTTTGGCATTTTTCGATGCAGTTCCATTTGGTGCCGATGCCAATGGTTTAATTTCATGGCTGAACAAAGGTGGAGGCAACCAGCTGCGCGATGAGCTTCTGGCCAAGTATAATATTAAAGGGATGACCTGTGGCTTTAATGCACCGGAAGCTGGTGGCTGGTTTAATAAAGAAATCAATAGCGAGGCCGATCTCAAAGGATTGAAAATGCGTATCGCTGGCCTGGGAGGCAGAACCTATGAAAAACTGGGGGTCTCCACACAAAATATGGCCGGTGGTGATATTTATGCATCGCTTGAACGCGGAGTAATAGATGCAGCTGAATATTCTATGCCTGCACTGGATCAGAATATGGGGCTTTATGAGATTGCCAAATATTACTATTTCCCAGGCTGGCACCAGACCTCCTCGATACAAACCCTGCTAATTAATAAGGACAAATGGGATGTCCTGAGCCCACGACAACAGCAGTCTGTCCAGTCCGCTTGCGATAAGGCCGTGCTGGACAGCATTGCCGTTGGTGAAGCTATTCAGGGAGACGCGCTGGATTTCATTAAATCGAAAGGTGTACAGATCAAAATCTTCCCACAAACGATTCTTGATCAACTGAATGTCGCCTGGCATCAGGTCAGTGATGAATTCAGTGCCAGTAACCCTGACTTTAAAAAAGTCGCGAATTCCTATAATCAATTCCAGAAATCCTATAACCAGTGGAAAGATCTCTCTTCCGGGAAATTACCTGAATAATCGTTGGCAGCAGGCCGTGGCCTGCTGCCATTTGGAGGTGCTTTATGACGAGTAAGCTCTTAAACATAGCCGACGGTATTGATAAAATAATGCTAAAAATCGGGAAGCTATGCGCCTGGTTTTTAATTCCGCTCACGCTGGTCACTTTGTACGATGTGATATCCCGCCGTTTTGGTGGGGTTGGATCGACAGGACTACAGGAAGCGGAATGGCATTTGCATACCCTGCTGTTTATTTTTCTTTTTGCCGGGGTAATGGTGAAAGATATGAACGTGCGGGTGGACGTTTTCAGAGAAAATTTCAGCGAAAAAAACCGGCTGAAAGTGGATCTCTGCGGTTCGCTGTTTCTGGCTTTACCTTACCTGCTTTCCGTTATTTATTTTGGCTTTCACTTTGCCATGATGTCTTTTGAACAAGGTGAAGGGTCAATCTCGAGCCATGGCATCGCTAACCGTTGGTTAATTAAAGCGACTATCCCCGTAGGGGTAACGTTGCTACTACTGGCTATGTTAAGTCGGATAGTCAAAATTATTGCACAGTTAAAAGCAATATCCTCTCACCGCACGGAGGCGCAGTGATGATGACCACAGCAATAATGGGGAAGAAATCCCCCATACGTAAAGCCCTGGGATTAGCTCTGGTTGCACTGATCCTACTGGCGATCGGAGTTTGGGGAATTCAGTCCGAACTAGATGCCAGTTTTTTTATTCCCATTTCGATGTTTATCGCGCTTTCACTGCTGATTTTCTCCGGCTATCCTGTGGCCTATGTGTTAGGAGGAACAGGCATGCTGTTTGGTTTTATAGCCAGTCAGTATGATTTATTCTCCATGATTGAGTTCTTTAATATTCTGCCACGCGCCTGGCAGCAACTGGCGGAGAACCTTACGCTGGTCGCCGGCCCAATGTTTATTTTTATGGGGATTCTGCTGGAACGTAGCGGCATTGCCGTTGACCTGTTGGATGCAATACGTATTATCACCAGGCGCGTACCCGGTGGCATGGCGCTTGGCGTAGTACTGATAGGCGGTATTCTCGGAGCAATGACCGGCGTAGTATCGGCTACAGTGATTATGATGACCACTCTGGCTCTCCCCAGCATGCAACGCGCGGGCTATTCAAATGCACTCTCCTGCGGCACGATTGCGGCAGCGGGAACCATCGGTATTATTATTCCACCGTCGGTGATGCTGGTCTTCATGGGAGACGTGCTGCAGGTATCGATCGGCCGTCTGTTTATGGCGACCATCGGACCGGCGATGTTAAACCTGCTGCTTTATATTGTGCTGGTTATCACCCTGGGGTTCTTCTTTCCAAAGATGGCGCCAAAAGCGGTGGATGTTCCGGATCACAGCCCTCATGAAATGCTGCTCATCATTGTTAAAGGGATCCTGGCGCCCGTATTTCTGATTTTGATGGTTCTGGGATCGATCTTTGCGGGCTGGGCAACACCAACAGAGGCAGCGGCCGTCGGAGCGCTTGGCGCTTTCTTGCTGACGGTACTGAAACGCCGCTTTACTCTGAGTATGTTGAACGATGTGGTGCAGAGCACCGCCTTCGTTTCCGCAATGATTTTCTTTATCGTCTTCGGCGCGACGGTTTTTTCCTATGTTTTCCGTTCTATTGGCGGTGAGCATTTACTGATTGATGCTATTGAGTCGGCGGGCTTTACAGCCTATACGCTGCTGCTGGTACTGGTTGTGGTGACTTTCTTTGTCGGATTTTTCTTTGACTGGATAGAGATTTCACTTATTTTTCTGCCCATCTTTGGCCCCATTATTGCCACAATGACCTTCAACTATGATTTTGTCGGGCGCGGGGATGTATTGGTCTGGTTTGGGGTCATCGTCGGACTCGTGCTGCAAACGTCGTTTTTAACCCCTCCTTTTGGCTATACATTGCTGTACATGCGCGGGGCGATTACCGATAAATCGATTAAGATGACGCAGATTTATACTGGTGTGATCCCCTTTGTTATCTTGCAGCTGTTAGTCGTCATTCTGGTCATTGCTTATCCGAAAATTGCCTTATGGTTGCCAGTTTATATCTTCGGAGGTTAACGCATTCATTTAGCAAACTATCATTAATGCTGTTCATTTAACCATGAGCACAATGTATATACTGGCAGTAACGGAGTGTATGGTCTGTTGCTGCCTTATTTGCGCTGATGTGCAATCATCATATTCAGCAGAGGAAATGCATACGATAAGCTCCAGACTACAATTTACCAGCAATAACGAGGAGTCCTTTCAATCGCCATCACCGTGATAACCCAGGGTCGGTAAATTAACTTCCGCTTGTTGAGACGGGGGTCATTAAAAATATCCACAATATAAATCCTGCCTACTCATAATGCGTATAAAAGTCCACACCCAGGCCCACTATTCTTACTCAAACCACTCGTTGTTAAGCTGCGAAATGGGGAGGATAGAATAGGTCATTTCCTGTAGGTGTTCATGAATTGCTTTTTCTGCGGCATCCGGATCACCCGCTTTTAATTCATTAAAAATACAGTAGTGCTGCTGAATGAGCATCTCAGGGGGAGAGACAATCATCAGGCTGAGAAAGCGAACCCGGTCCATCGCGGCTTTGATTGATTCAATGGTTTCCCAGGCTCGAGGGTAAGACGCAATGTGAGTCAGATATTGATGAAACGTATCATCAAGACGCAAAAACTCACGATACTGGCGCTGTTCAGCCGCCAGCGTCTGCAAAGATAGATTGCTCTCAAGCACGGATAACTGCTCGCACGTGACGTTTTCCGTTGCCCGGCGAACAATCGCACACTCTAGCGCCTGACGAATAAAGCGTGATTCCGCAACCTGCCGTTCAGATATTTTTTTCACCACGGTGCCGCGCTGTGGTAATACCTGCACCAACCCGGCCTCAGCAAGCTTAATAAAGGCTTCCCTTACCGGCTGCCGGGAGACATCAAACCGTATTGCCATTTCTTTTTCAGACAACAGCTTTCCCGGTTGTATATGACATTCTACGATGTCTTTCCTCAGCACACGATAAATTTGCTTATTCACAGGCTCAATATTATTGAGCGGCTCAGATTTATTCATAGTTTACTTCACCATAAAAATGATATTTTTTAAATCATCGCCTCAAAAAATCATTAACGACAATATCTTCTCATTTAATTTAACAACCATAACCACCAGACCTGAATATAATACAGACACCATAGTACATTATAAGTTTGAGCAGTACGTGAGAAACATGACCGATAACTAAATACTCAAAATCATTAAATATAAAACATGATATATTCCTGTGAAAACTTCAAATTACAGGTTCGATGACTGAGGAGGTTGACGAAAGACCACCTGGCCGGGTGAATTATGCGCCCGTTTATTGTCTGTGTTTTTGATTATCCATGGCACCGAACATCAGGGTCCATCGAACACAGCCGAAATATGCCATGCATTGTATTTTTGCGTAAATACGCATGGTGTAAGTAAAAAATCGAAGATAATCAACCAACCAGCAGCAAGCACAAAAATTGCGCCCTGCCCACGCCAGGGCGCACCCCTGCAGAAAATTTGATGAAATAATGTTTTATTTCACAAAACTGTCATGAAAAATGAGCGCAACGTGAGGGAAAAATACAGGAAAAAATCAGAAAGGCTAAAATGGTATGGGCAAAGACATCTTTACGATGGCGCAAAAGGCACACGATAAATTACACTATCTCCTTAATTTCTCCACGTTTGTCCGTGGCGTTACCTATAGAGTGTTACAGTCGGTACGATAACAAAAATGTACACAATGAGGTCTCAATTCTGATGGCGAATTTTTTCATCGATCGCCCCATTTTCGCGTGGGTTCTGGCGATCCTGCTATGCCTGACCGGAACGCTTGCAATCTTATCGCTTCCCGTTGAGCAATATCCCGATCTTGCACCGCCTAACGTGCGTATTACCGCCAACTATCCTGGCGCTTCCGCACAAACGCTGGAAAATACCGTCACCCAGGTTATCGAGCAGAATATGACCGGCCTCGATAATCTGATGTATATGTCTTCGCAGAGTAGCTCTGCGGGCCAGGCGACCATTACGCTGACATTTACCGCCGGAACGGACCCCAATGAAGCCATGCAGCAGGTGCAAAACCAGCTGCAATCGGCGATGAAAAAACTGCCTCAGGATGTGCAAAACCAGGGGGTAACGGTACGTAAAACCGGTGATACCAACATCCTGACCATCGCTTTCGTCTCCACTGACGGCAGTATGGATAAGCAAGATATCTCCGACTACGTGGCCAGTAACATTCAGGAGCCGCTCAGCCGCGTCAACGGCGTGGGCGACATCACGGCCTACGGTTCGCAATACTCAATGCGTATCTGGCTGGATCCGGCCAAACTCACCAGCGTGCAGATGACGGCAAAAGATGTCACCGATGCCATCGAATCACAAAATGCCCAGATTGCAGTCGGCCAGCTTGGCGGCACGCCGTCGGTCAACAACCAGTCGCTCAATGCCACCATTAACGCCCAGTCACTGCTGCAAACGCCGCAGCAGTTCCGCGATATTACGCTGCGCGTGAATCAGGACGGTTCGCTGGTCACTCTCGGCGATGTGGCAAAAGTCGAACTGGGGGCGGAAAGCTACGATAACCTCAGCCGCTATAATCGCAACCCGGCCTCCGGCCTCGGTATTCAGCTGGCCTCCGGGGCCAATGAAATGCAGACCGCCGAGCTGGTGCTCAATCGTCTGGATGAGCTATCGCAGTATTTCCCCCACGGCCTTGAATATAAAATCGCCTACGAAACCACCTCTTTTGTTAAAGCGTCGATTCATGACGTGGTGAAAACGCTGCTGGAAGCTATCGCGCTGGTCTTCCTTGTGATGTATCTGTTCCTGCAAAACATCCGGGCGACGCTGATCCCAACGATTGCTGTACCGGTGGTTCTGATGGGGACCTTCGCCATCCTGTTTGCCTGCGGCTACAGTATCAACACCCTGACGATGTTCGCGATGGTGCTGGCGATAGGCCTGCTGGTGGATGATGCCATCGTGGTCGTCGAAAACGTCGAGCGCATCATGAGCGAAGAGGGCCTTTCGCCGCGTGAAGCGACACGCAAATCCATGGGCCAGATCCAGGGCGCGCTGGTCGGGATAGCGATGGTGCTATCGGCGGTATTTATCCCGATGGCCTTCTTCGGCGGCACAACCGGCGCAATTTATCGCCAGTTTTCTATTACCATCGTGACAGCAATGGTGCTGTCGGTGCTGGTGGCGATGATCCTCACCCCTGCGCTGTGCGCCACCTTGCTAAAACCCATAAAGAAAGGTGAGGAGCACGGAAAAAAAGGCTTCTTCGGCTGGTTTAACCGCATGTTCAACCGCAATGCCAACCGCTACGAAACCGCCGTTGGCCGAATCCTGCACCGCTCACTGCGCTGGATAATGATCTACGTGCTGCTGCTGGGGGGAATGGTGCTTCTGTTCTTACACCTCCCCACCTCGTTCCTGCCTCAGGAAGACCGTGGGATGTTCCTGACTTCCGTGCAGTTGCCCAGCGGTTCGACCCAGCAACAGACCTTAAAAGTGGTGCAGAAAGTTGAAGATTATTTCTTCAGCCACGAACAGGCCAACATTGCCTCTATTTTTGCGACCGTCGGCTCCGGCCCCGGCGGCAACGGGCAGAACGTTGCGCGTATGTTTATCCGGCTGAAAGACTGGGACGATCGCGATGCGAAAACCGGCACCTCTTTTGCGATAATTGAACGGGCGACAAAAGCCTTTAACAACATTAACGAGGCGCGCGTCTTCGCCACCAATCCACCGGCAATCAGTGGACTGGGCAGCTCAGCCGGTTTTGATATGGAGCTTGAAGACCATGCCGGTAACGGACACGCGGCACTCATGGCGGCCCGAGACACGCTGCTTGAGCTGGCAGCGAAAGATGACCGACTCACCCGGGTTCGCCACAACGGCCTCGACGATAGTCCGCAGCTACAAATTGATATCGATCAGCGCAAGGCCCAGGCCCTGGGCGTAGCCATAGACGATATTAACAATACGTTGCAAACCGCGTGGGGCTCGAGCTACGTGAACGATTTTATGGACCGCGGCCGCGTGAAGAAGGTCTACGTTCAGTCCGCTGCCCCTTACCGCATGCTCCCAGACGATATTAACCTGTGGTACGTGCGCAACAGCAGCGGCACGATGGTGCCGTTCTCTGCATTTGCCACATCGCGGTGGCAAACCGGCTCCCCGCGCCTGGAGCGCTACAATGGCTACTCGGCGGTAGAAATCATCGGCGAAGCCGCGCCGGGTATCAGTACCGGTACCGCGATGAATATCATGGAAGAACTGGCCCAGCAGTTGCCAAACGGCTTTGGTCTCGACTGGACGGCCATGTCCTATCAGGAACGTTTGTCCGGCGCTCAGGCACCGGCGCTGTACGCCATCTCGCTGCTGGTGGTGTTCTTATGTCTGGCGGCGCTGTATGAGAGCTGGTCTATCCCCTTCTCGGTCATGCTGGTGGTGCCGCTGGGGGTTATCGGCGCGCTGCTGGCTACCTGGATGCGCGGCCTTGAAAACGACGTTTACTTCCAGGTTGGCCTGCTGACGGTTATCGGCCTGTCGGCGAAGAACGCCATTCTGATCGTCGAGTTCGCGAATGAGCTAAACGAGAAAGGGGAAGACTTACTCGCCGCCACGCTGTCGGCCTGCCGCCAGCGCCTGCGCCCGATACTGATGACTTCGCTGGCGTTTATTTTTGGCGTTCTGCCGATGGCGACCAGCACCGGCGCCGGCTCAGGCAGTCAACATGCCGTGGGTACCGGGGTGATGGGTGGGATGATTTCCGCCACGGTTCTGGCCATCTTCTTCGTCCCCCTGTTCTTCGTGCTGGTGCGCCGACGCTTCCCGCAAAAAGAACGCCCGCAATAACCAGGCCGGGTCCTGAGCGACCCGTTCCTTGCCGAATAAATAACAAAAAGGCGACTGCAATAGTCGCCTTTTTTATCTGTTTACAGCCGCCAGGCCATTATTTTGGCTGTGCGATTACCCTGCTCACATTGCGGAATTTATTTACGAAGCATACCTTCAATAAAATCTTTCCAGTTCCCTAGTTCATGTTCAATCATAATAGCCTCTCTTATTATTATGGGTGATTTTATGCAAATTGGTTGGTGATGGGAAGGACATAAAAGTTATCGCTGCGATTGCTACACATCGCTTGAATGCCCATACCCTCGCTGATTTGCCGCTACTATGGGCCTGAGAGTGTAAATTTAATGTGACGTATAGCAACATTCTGCAACATCATGTCTGTTTTAAGATTATTTCTACTGCGGGCACCTTGCCTTTTATCCCCGCGCTGGCTGGCGATATCTCGTTTATCGCGCATAAAATGGCCAATATTCGCCCAGACCTTACAATGATGCTAAAAAATGATATTTATTAACGCCATTACCGTATTATTTTATACGGTCTTATATATTCGGAAATTTCTGAGTTAATCGCTTAATTCAACGTAAAAGAAAAGGTTTAATTATGCTGACTATGTATGGAATCAAGAACTGCGACACCATCAAAAAGGCCCGCCGCTGGCTGGAAGCGAATCACATTGAATATCGCTTCCATGATTATCGCGTTGATGGCCTGGATCGCGAGTTATTAAACACGTTTATCGCCGAACTGGGCTGGGAGGCGCTGCTCAACACCCGCGGTACCACCTGGCGCAAACTGGATGAAACGGTGCGCGCCGGTATCAAGAACGCCGATACCGCCGCTTTGCTGATGCTGGAAATGCCGGCAATTATCAAACGCCCATTGCTCTGCGCGCCCGGGCAGCCTATGCTGCTGGGCTTCAGTGAACTCACTTATAAGAAGCTTGTTAACGAGGTATAGTCTATGTCTTGCCCGGTCATTGAGCTGGCTCAGCAGCTTATCCGCCGCCCTTCCCTCAGCCCCGATGATGCGGGATGCCAGGCGTTAATGGTCGAACGCCTGCGTGCGATTGGCTTTACCGTTGAACCGATGGATTTCGGTGATACGCAAAACTTCTGGGCCTGGCGCGGGCGCGGCGAAACGCTGGCCTTTGCCGGCCATACTGACGTTGTTCCAGCCGGCGACGCTGACCGCTGGATTAACCCGCCCTTCGAACCCACCATTCGCGACGGCATGCTCTTTGGCCGCGGCGCAGCAGATATGAAAGGCTCCCTGGCCGCGATGGTTGTTGCCGCCGAGCGCTTTGTCGCCCAGTATCCGAATCACAAAGGTCGTCTGGCCTTTTTGATCACCTCCGATGAAGAGGCCAGCGCCCAGAACGGAACGGTGAAAGTGGTCGAAGCGCTAATGGCTCGTAACGAGCGTCTGGACTACTGCCTGGTGGGCGAACCATCAAGCACTGAAGTCGTCGGTGACGTGGTTAAAAACGGCCGCCGTGGCTCACTCACCTGTAACCTGACCATTCACGGCGTACAGGGCCATGTCGCCTACCCGCACCTCGCCGATAACCCAGTTCACCGCGCAGCGCCCATGCTGACGGAGCTGGTGGGTATCGAGTGGGATAAAGGCAATGAATTCTTCCCCCCCACCAGTATGCAAATTGCCAACGTGCAGGCGGGTACCGGCAGTAATAACGTCATCCCCGGCGACATGTACGTCCAGTTCAACTTCCGCTTTAGTACCGAACTGACCGATGAAATGATTAAAGCCCGCGTCGTCGCGCTGTTGGAAAAATATCAGCTGCGCTATACCCTGGACTGGTGGCTGTCCGGTCAGCCGTTCCTCACCAGCCGTGGTAAACTGGTCGAAGCGGTGGTGAACGCCGTTGAGCACTATAATGAGATCAAACCTCAGCTGCTGACCAACGGCGGCACCTCCGACGGTCGCTTTATTGCCCGGATGGGTGCGCAGGTGGTTGAGCTGGGGCCGGTGAATGCGACTATTCACAAAATAAATGAATGTGTGAATGCCGCCGACCTGCAGCTGCTGGCGCGGATGTATCAACGCATCATGGAACAACTGGTCGCCTGACGACCTCGACGTAAAAAGAGGAAGCGCACATGGAATGGCTAATTAACCACTGGTGGATTCTGGTGCTGGTATTTTTGGTCGGCGTCATGATTAACGTCATTAAGGATCTTAATCGCGTTGACCACAAAAAGTTTCTCGCCAATAAGCCGGATCTGCCGCCCCATCGTGATTGCAACGATAAGTGGGACGACGATGACGACTGGCCGAAGCACGACCAGCCGAAGAAGTAAGTTCAGACTCTCCCCCGATAAGCGTCACGCTACCGGGAAGTCCCCGGATAGTGGCGTGATACGCCTTATCCGGGGGCTGCATTCGCAGGAGAAATACGCGATTAGAGCAGTTCGATAATGTCGTCATCTTTCGGCGTACTGCCGCTTAACGCTTCGTCAAAATAGTGCTTCGGCACGGTATAGCGCAGGCGTTCAAGAGCAAACTGCATGCTGCGATCGTCAATCGCATGCCCCAGATCGTCAACGATATCCAGCGTCACATCACCACCAGCCTGCTGAAGCGCCTCCTGTGCCGATACCGCCCATGCCAGATCGATAACGCGATCCTCACCGCCGTGAATCAAATGGATGGTCGTCGCGGTGGTTGCCGACTGCGGAAGCGTCGCATAGCGTCCGTTAAATGCGATAACCCGCGATGCCAGACCAGGCTCGGCTTTAAGGCTTTCAAGAGACATAATGGCCCCCTGGGAAAAACCAATCAGCGCCGTTGCCAGCGAACCCACGCCACTCTGTTTCTGCCAGTAGCGCACGGTCTCAATAAAAGTCGGCATAATCGCATCAACGCGCGACTGGCGATTTTCCTCTGTCACACCCTGGACGGAAAACCACTGGCGGCCCGGCGGCGGGCCACAAGGCTCCGCGCCACCAATGCTGACGATCAGCGCATCCGGGAACTGCGGCGCAAACAGGCTACCGATCTGCCCCATTGAAACCGGGTTATCTCCGACGCCATGAAACAGCAACAGCAGCTGTTGGGCAGGTGTCGCAGGGCTTTGTACAATAAAATGGTCGTGTTTCATGGCTGTCTCCTTAGTCTACGTGGGCAGTTTACGCCGCACGCGGAATATGACCATGACATTTAACTGAATGAGTTAGTTAAAAAAATTGCAGTTCTTCGATCTGCTGGCGCAGTCTCGCGGCCCGAGAAGCGTCCAGACTGAACAATGCCTGTCCCGCCTCGTCGCGCATTCGGGCCAACAGCGCTTTGCGTCCGGGCAGCCTCAGGCCGGTGCAAATCACCGCTTCATCCTGCCCTTGCAGACGAGCACGAAGCGCCGCAAGCGGTAACTCGGTATACGACAACAGGCGATTCAGGCTGCCGACCGCCGCCAGCAGCGGGCGATGGGCAAACGCGAAGCCCGCGGCGTCCAGCCAGTCATCTTCTGTAAGCATAGCTGCTGGTACCGCCGACAGCGGCAACGACGTTTCACGCCACTCCTGCAGCCAGAACTCATCGCGCACCAGGCGCTGCGACTCCTGCTCAACCAGTTCATGCCCTGCGGCGGTTAACGGATAAAGCGCCATCGCCGTATAGCACCCGCTACTTGCCTCACGATGAGCACCTAAGCGCACCAGCGTAAAGCCACAGCGTTGCCAGAAACGCCAAAGCTCAGGCGTGTAACCAAAGCTGACCGAAAGATAATCAAGGCCCTGATACTGCGCTACCGCCCGGGCAATCAGAGCCTGGCCCACCCCTTCGCGCTGACGAGCCGGATGCACGGCAACGCGGGTTATTCGCAGCCCCAGTAACGTAGCCGCCAGCGGGCTACCGCCGTGGGCCGCCAGCGACTGCGCAACCAGATTACCGCGCGGGCGGCGAAACCCGGCCCATACCGCCCGGCTGAGCGCGGGATCAAGCCCGCCCTCCGCCACCAGCCACAATGCTCCGGCAACGCCATTCTCCGCGCGGGCGCAGATAAAGTACTGACCAGGGGCATCCATCATCCGCCGTAGGTCCAGCGGCGATGTGCGGTAATGCGCCCCGGACAGGAGCTGATACATCGCCTCGGCGAGCCCGGCATGCTGTTGCCAGCTATCCTGACTCACCACCTCAAACGCCACCTCACCCGATGGAGAGTGCGTAAAGGTCTCATCGCCAAACAGGAGTAATTCACTGACCAGCGCTTCCAGCGGGCAACCAGGCGCCCAGCGAATGGGGGCATCAAGGCTAAACTGGTGTAAGTGGGGAAAGCTGGCGCAAAACTTGAGCAGAAACCCACGCCCGGTCCCTTCATAGCCCTGGACGGTAGTGGTCAATAAGGTGCGAGGGAAACGGGCGACCAGTTGACGAAGAAGCGGCCCGGGAATGGCTGCCGCTTCATCAACGATGAGCCACGATGCCTGAACATCGCAAGCCAGCAGCGCATCGGGCGCCATAAAGCGAAAACCCTCTCCGGCAAAAGACGCCATGACATCGGTCGCACCGCGCGCCGGAGCGGTGACGATAGCATCGCCCGCAAGCTGGCGTATCAGCATTCCGGCGAGAGCGGATTTTCCCCGACCGCGTTCGGCGGTGACTACAGCAATGCCGGGAGGGAGCGCGGCCAGGCGGGTAAGCACCGCGGCCTGCCCGGTCTGAGGATGGCCGTCAGCTGGCCGCCAGTGCGGCCGCGACAAGTCGTCCGGTAACGTCAGGGGCTCCCCCTGGCGCCAGACGACGGCATCACGATTCACGCAGACTCGCTGACAGAAGCGGTGGACAAAATTTGGGGTTGGAATCGGCTCCGCCGCGTCGCTCCAGCGCAAAGAATCAGCATCAGGCAACGTCGGCCAGCAAGCGAAAGGCGGCGTCAGCAGGATAAGCCAGCTTCCTGCCTTCAGGGTACCGCTCAGCGCGGCAAAGGCCGCCACGTCGAAGCCGCTGCGGGCATCAAAGAAGGCGTGGTGATATTCACGCCCGAGCAAGGATTTCAGCGTACCCGGAGAGATATAAGGCGCCGCGACGGGCAGCGGGCCAACCCACAGCCCGTCGCCAGCCAGGCGTTCACGCAGCAGCAACGCCTGCTGAAGACACCACGCATCGTCACCGCTGAGCACCAGCAGACGACGAATACCTTCTTGCGCCATTTGCGCCGTCAGGTTAAGCAAGTTATCCATGGACGAGAGCAATCAGAGCGCGCGACCAAAGGTATTGCACTGCGCCGGGTCGCCGCTGTCGAAACCACGTTTGAACCAGGTGTAGCGCTGCTCAGAAGTACCATGCGTAAAGCTGTCCGGTACCACACGCCCCTGGCTCTGCTGCTGGAGGCGATCGTCGCCGATGGCTTCGGCGGCATTGAGGGCTTCCTGCAGATCACCGGTCTCCATAACATCCTGCTGCTGCATGTTATGGCCCCAGACGCCGGCAAAACAGTCGGCCTGAAGCTCCATTTTAACCGACAGGCGATTGACTTCCGCCGGCGACGCATTCTGCTGCTGCTGGCGCACTTTCGATTCAATCCCTAGCAGCTTTTGTACATGGTGGCCCACTTCATGGGCGATAACATAGCCCTGAGCAAAATCGCCCCCCGCGCCGAGCTTATTTTTCATCTCGTCATAGAAAGACAGATCAATGTAGACGGTACTGTCCGCCGGACAGTAGAACGGCCCCATCACCGATTGGCCGGCACCACAGCCGGTCCGCGTGGAGCCGCGATAAAGCACCAACTTCGGCTGCGGATACTGACGCCCCATTTTTTCAAAAATAGGTCCCCAGGTGTCTTCTGTTGTCGCCAGGATAACCGAGGTAAACTTTGCGGCTTCATCGTCTTTCGGACTGACGGAACGCTGGGTCGTCGTTTGCTGCTGGCCGATCGGTTCTCCCGTCAGCATGCCGGTTAAGTCAACGCCGTAATAGCCCGCAACCAGCACGATTATCAGCAGGACGATCCCGCCCTTGCCGCTGGGAAGGCGAAAACCTCCACCGCCGCCCATTGGCGAACCCGTACTATTTCGTCTGTCTTCCACATTGTCGCTCTCGCGACGCCCTTGCCAACGCATAGGCACCTCAACATAACAAATTCATTAATATGAGAGATCGTAGGCGCTTAAGAGGAGAATTACCACAGGAAACAACATGCGAAGCGCCAGAAGACGGGGCCGTCCTCTGGCGAAGGGAGAATTAGTCCAGCTTAACGCCCAGGCGACGGGCCACTTCTTCATAGGCTTCAATCAGGCCACCCAGGCTCTGACGGAAGCGGTCTTTGTCCATTTTATCGAGGGTATTTTTATCCCACAGGCGGCTGCCATCAGGCGAGAACTCATCGCCCAGCACGACTTCGCCATTGAACAGACCAAACTCCAGCTTGAAATCGACCAGAATCAGACCCGCGTCATCAAACAGCTTTTTCAAAACGTCGTTGGCTTTGAAAGTCAGTTCCTGCATACGCGCCAGATTCTTTTTGCTTACCCAGCCAAAAGTCTCACAGTAAGACTCGTTGACCATCGGATCGTGCATCGCATCATTTTTCAGGAACAGGTCAAACAGCGGCGGATTGAGTTCAATCCCTTCTTCGATACCCAGACGCTTCACCAGAGAACCGGCAGCGCGGTTACGGACCACGCACTCAACCGGAACCATCTCCAGCTTTTTCACCAGACATTCGGTATCGGAGAGCAGCGCTTCCATCTGAGTCGGGATGCCGGCTTCTTCCAGTTTGCTCATAATGAAATGGTTGAACTTGTTATTCACCATGCCTTTACGGTCGAACTGTTCAATGCGCGCGCCATCCCCTGCTGATGTATCGTTACGGAATTCGAGTACCAACAGATCCGGATTCTCGGTGCTGTAAACGGTTTTCGCTTTACCACGATACAACTCAGCTTGCTTTTGCATCTTTGTCACTCCAGTGAAGATATAGACGATAAAAATTGCGCTTTTCTGCTGACGCACACGTTTGCGTCACTATACAGAAAAAAGGGCCGGATTGCTCCAGCCCTTTTTTATTACTTACTGAATGCGGACTGGAATACGGCCACCAGAGCGTCATTCTGCGACTGCGTCAACGTATGCCCTTTCGGGTCGATGAACTGCAGACTGCTGCGGTTATCGAGGTCGCCGACCTGCAGTTTATAGTCACCGGACACCAGCTGCGGATCGTGAGCGCCCAGCGCCTGCCAGCTGCTGTCAGACAGCGGCTTGTAGGTCAGCGCCATGCTGCCCTGCGAACGGGTGCTATCCGTCACCTTCATGCCCACTTTTTCCAGTGCGCCCGGCAGGCGTTGCCACACCATGTTGAACGGTGCGCGAACAACCAGCATCGGCAGCCCCGTATCATCAGCCGCGCTCTGCACGTCGAAGGTGGCCCCGGCATTTTTCTGCGCCGCGTTCTGAGCGCTGGTGGCGTTCATATCCAGACCTTCGGAAATGACGTTCAGCATCGAAGTACTATACCGTTGCAGAGATGCCGGGTCAGATACCGGCTTCCCGGCCTGCTCCAGGTTCACCAGCTTCACGATTACCGCCTGCTGATAGCCCTGCGGTTTCACAGAGATTTGATAGCGACCACGATACTGCTGGTCTTCATCGAGGCGAGTCCATTCAACCCAGTCGGTATTCAGCGTCTGGCTGGCATCGTCACGTTTGGTGATGACATAGTTCTTAGACTGTACGATGCTGGCAACCTGCGCCCACAGCGAACCGCTACGACCGTTCTCGACCATCAGCGTAGAGGTATCACCATTAAACTGAGTGCGAGCGCCACTCACCAGTGCCAGAGGCTGAGCCGGTGGACGGATATCCAATGCTTTGCCCACGGAGCCTTTGCTGGTGGCAACCGGAATATTATAATCACCCACCTGGACCGGCAGAATCATGCCCGCAGGCGCGTGAAGTTCACTGAGCGGCGCCGCTTGCAGATAAACCTCGTCGCCTCCCACCTGACGTTTATAGCGTGAGTCGGAACTACAGGCCGCGAGAAGCAGGACCAATGAAACACCCGCAACCTTCGTCAGGCGCGACTTCTGTACTGAGTAAGCCATCAAATCTCCCTAAACTTTACAGCAAACCGGCATGCTTCAGCGCTGCGGTAACGACCTGAGTACCGTTTTCGGTAATCGGCGTCATCGGCAGGCGCAGCGTATCGGTTGCCACAAGACCCAACGCCTTACATGCCCATTTCACGGGGATCGGGTTGGGTTCGACAAATAATTTTGTATGCAATGGCATCAGACGTTGGTTAATTGCACGAGCTTGCGCAAATTGGCCTTCTACTGCCAGCCGGCACATATCCGCCATGTCGCGAGCCGCAACGTTCGCCGTTACGGAAATCACGCCCTGACCGCCGAGCTGCATAAAGTCCATTCCGGTCGCATCATCGCCGCTCAACAGAATAAAGTCATCTGAAACCAGCTCTTTGATCTGATGAACACGACTTAAGTTCCCCGTCGCTTCCTTAATACCAATAATATTTTTTACTTCCGCCAGGCGACCGACGGTTTCCGGCAGCATGTCACAGCCGGTACGAGACGGCACATTATACAGAATTTGCGGCAGGTCGGTGTGTTCGGCGATAGCTTTAAAGTGTTGGAACAGCCCTTCCTGGGTCGGGCGATTGTAATACGGAGTGACGGTCAGGCAACCTACAACACCGCTATTGTTAAAACGTTTGGTCAGGCTAATCGCCTCTGCGGTTGCATTTGCGCCGGTACCTGCGATGACCGGGATACGCCCGTCCGCCAGTTCAAGCGTCATCATTACGACATCGCCATGTTCTTCATGGCTCAAGGTCGCGGATTCTCCGGTAGTCCCTACCGAAACGATCGCCGAGGTTCCGCTGGCGACATGGTAATCAATCAGTTTTTTCAGGCTTGACCGGCAGACGTTACCGTTTTCATCCATCGGCGTGACAAGCGCTACAATACTTCCCGTGAACATGGGCCATCCTCAGAGCTGAAGTGCGACAAGATTCTCAATGTTACGTTTGGTGCCGTAATAAAAGCAAGAGACCCGAGGCCATCAGGGATGTTGTATGCCGGTTTTTTTTATGCTTTCCTAATGTTACCTCACCTTTTTAAAGGAAGAACAGGTTTGACCGCCTCATTACAACACTATCTGGTTATTACCGCTTTGGGCGCTGACCGTCCCGGCATCGTGAACACCATCACCCGCCACGTCAGCAGCTGCGGCTGTAATATCGAAGACAGCCGGCTGGCCATGCTTGGTGACGAGTTTACGTTTATCATGCTGCTTTCAGGCTCATGGAACGCGATTACGCTTATCGAGTCGACCCTGCCGCTGAAAGGTGCCGAGCTGGATTTGCTGATCGTAATGAAGCGGACGACCGCGCGGCCCCCTCAGGCCATGCCAAACACCGTCTGGGTCCAGGTTGAGGTACCGGACTCGCCGCACATTATCGAGCGTTTCACTGCCCTGTTTGACGCGTGGAATATGAATATCGCCGAACTGGTTTCTCGTACCCAGGTCAGCGGTGATGACGATTCAGCGCAGTTATTTATTCAGATAACCGCACACAGCCCTGCAACACAAAATGCATCAAATATCGAACAAGCGTTCAAAGCCCTATGTACAGAACTGAACGCACAAGGCAGTATTAACATCGTTAATTATTCACAATATGATGAACAGGATGGAGTTTGAGTAATGAATCCACTGAAAGCCGGTGATATTGCACCGAAATTTAGCTTACCGGACCAGGACGGCGAGGAAGTAAATTTAACCGACTTCCAGGGACAGCGTGTTCTGGTTTATTTTTACCCGAAAGCCATGACCCCGGGTTGTACCGTTCAGGCCTGCGGCCTGCGCGATAACATGGATGACTTAAAAAAAGCGGGCGTCGAGGTACTGGGTATCAGTACTGATAAACCGGAAAAACTCTCCCGTTTCGCCGAAAAAGAGTTGCTTAACTTCACGTTACTGTCTGATGAAAATCACCAGGTCTGCGAGCAGTTTGGCGTCTGGGGCGAAAAATCGTTTATGGGGAAAACCTATGATGGTATTCACCGTATTAGCTTCCTGATAGATAGCAACGGCAAAGTCGAACACGTGTTTGATAACTTTAAAACCAGCAATCACCACGACGTGGTGCTGAACTGGCTGAAAGAGAACGGCTAACGTTCTGCCCGATGCAGGGCGCCGGGTCATGCTTCACTGACCCGGCGTTCGTTTTAATCCCGGCGATCCTCGTCAGGGTTTTTATTTCTCATCTTCCACCACCAGGCCGTCCGGCCAGGCATGAACCACCGCTTTAATGAGCGTCGCCAGCGGAATCGCAAAGAAGACCCCCCAGAACCCCCACAGCCCACCGAAGATAACCACCGACAGGATAATCACCAGCGGATGCAGGTTGACGGCCTCTGAGAACAGGACCGGTACCAGCAGGTTGCCATCCAGCCCCTGAATAATCAGATAGACCGCAAACAGACTCCAGAACTCCGGGCCTGCACCAAACTGGAACAGCGCCACGCCGACTACCGGAATCGTCACCACGAAGGCGCCAATATACGGGATCAGCACCGAGAACCCGACCAGCACCGCCAGCAAAAGCGAATAGTTGAGATCAAACAGGATAAAGCCAATCCACGTTGCCACGCCGACGACAATCATCTCCAGCACTTTACCGCGGATATAGTTGGTAATCTGCTGGTTCATCTCTTTCCATACCTGCCCCGCCAGCCCGCGGTTGCGCGGCAGCACGCGGCGCACGGCGTTCAGCATCTGCTCTTTGTCTTTCAGCAGGAAGAATACCATTAGCGGCACCAGGACCAGATAGACCGCCAGGGTCAGCAGACCGACCAGTGACGCCAGGGAATACTTGACCACCGAATCACCGACGGTCAGCACGCGGTTACGCATATTGTCCGCCATGGCGTCGATAATTCCGGCATCCATCAGCGCAGGATAGCGGCGCGGTACCGTCGCGGCAAAGTCGGAAAGCTTATTGAGCATCCCGGGCATATCGCGAATCAGATAAATACCCTGCTGCCAGGCAACGGGCATCACCACAAACGCCATCAGCAGTAATACGCCCACGAACAGAATCAGCACGAATGAGGTTGCCCAGGTTCGCGAAAGCCCTATGCGCTCAAGCCTGACTGTCGGCCATTCCAGCAAATAAGCCAGCACAATGGCGACCAACAGCGGCGCCAACAGGCCGCTGAAAAAAAACATGATGCCGAATCCGCCCAGCAAAATAACCAGCAGCGCTATCGCTTCTGGATCGCTGAACCGACGACGGTACCACTGCATTAACATCTCAAGCATAAACCCTTCCCTGAAGCGCATAGCGGCAAAAAAACCGAGGGAATTGTATCTAAATGTCACCTGAAAGACTTCGCTTTTATTAGCAAAGCCACAAACATTCACGCTGGTGTGAATATCATATTTTCAATAGTCTCTGCGCCAGCTAAACTCGCATGACGCGCGGAAATGGAACATTACGCCGCCCTATCGGTCAAACTGGCACACCCACATTACAGGACAGAGGTTATGTTCAGGCAGTTAAAGAAAACGCTGGTGGCAACCGTCATAGCGTCGCTGACGCTGGGGTCGATTTTGCCTGCTTTCGCTGACTCCGCAGATACCCTGCCAGATATGGGCACCTCTGCGGGAAGCACACTCTCTATTGGCCAGGAAATGCAGATGGGGGATTACTATGTGCGTCAGCTACGAGGTAGCGCGCCGCTCATCAACGATCCCCTGCTGGTGCAATATATTAACGGCTTAGGCATGCGCCTGGTCTCGCACGCGAATTCTGTGCGCACCCCTTTTCACTTTTACCTGATTAATAACGACCAGATTAACGCCTTCGCATTCTTTGGTGGCAATGTCGTGCTGCACTCTGCCCTGTTCCGCTATTCAGATACTGAAAGCGAGCTGGCATCGGTCATGGCGCACGAAATTTCACACGTCACGCAGCGCCATCTGGCGCGTGCGATGGAAGACCAAAAACGCAACGCTCCGCTGACCTGGGTCGGCGCGCTGGGCTCTATTCTGCTGGCGATGGCCAGCCCGCAGGCAGGTATGGCTGCGCTCACCGGCACGCTGGCAGGGACCCAGCAGGGGATGATCAGCTTTACCCGACAAAACGAAGAAGAGGCCGACCGCATCGGGATTCAGGTGCTACAGCGTTCCGGCTTTGATCCGCAGGCGATGCCTGCATTTATGGGCAAACTGCTCGACCAGTCGCGCTACTCAACTCGCCCACCGGAAATGCTGCTGACCCACCCCCTGCCGGAAAGCCGACTGGCCGATGCCCGTAACCGCGCAAACCAGATGCGGCCGGTCGTCGTGCAGTCCTCGGCCGATTTTTACATGGCCAAGGCCAGAACCCTCGGGATGTATAATTCCGGAGAAAATAAGCTCGACGATGATCTGCTGAACGCGTGGTCGAAAGGCAATATCCGCGAACAGCACGCCTCCCAGTACGGGCGGGCGCTGTTGGCGATGGGAAGCAATAATTACGATCTGGCGCGCAAAACGCTACAGCCGCTGCTGAGCGCCGATCCGCAAAACGCCTGGTATCTTGACCTGGCGACCGATATCGATCTCGGGCAGAAGAAAACGGCCGATGCGATTAATCGCCTGAAAAATGCCCGTGAAATTCGAACCAACCCGGTGCTGCAGCTGAACCTGGCCAACGCATACTTACAGGGTGGTCAAGCGGCAGAAGCAGAGAAAATCCTCAACCGCTACACCTTTAACAACAAAGATGACAGCAACGGCTGGGATTTGCTGGCACAGGCTGAAGCGACGCTCGGCCATCGTGACCAGGAGCTGGCGGCGCGCGCTGAAGGCATGGCGCTGGTCGGCCAGCTCGATCAGGCTATAACCCTGCTGAGTAGCGCCAGCTCGCAGGTGAAATTGGGCAGTTTGCAGCAGGCTCGCTACGATGCACGCATCGATCAGCTGCGTCAGTTGCAGGCACGATTCCGCCCCTATCAAAAAATGTAAGGAGACGACATGTCTGACGCGGTAAAAATCTATCACAATCCCCGCTGCTCCAAGAGCCGCGACACCTTAAGCCTGCTGAAGGCTAACGGTCTCGACCCCGAGGTTGTGCTCTATCTGGAGACGCCGCCGGATGCCGCCACGCTGCGCCAGCTGTTGAAAATGCTCGGCATGGTGAGCGCTCGTGAACTGATGCGCCAGAAAGACGATCTGTATAAATCACTGGATCTCGCCGACCCGCAGATTAGCGAGGATGCGCTTATTCAGGCTATCGTCGACAACCCGAAGCTGATGGAACGCCCCATTGTCGTCAGCCACGGTCAAGCGCGTATCGGCCGCCCACCAGAGAACGTTCTGGACATCGTCAACTGATGCGAATGCGCCATCGCGGTTAACGGCGATGGCGCAGCAAACAGGCTATTCGAATGGGGTTCGCAAAGCGTGGAGATCCGCCACGACTAGAGCCTGAGGATCTCTTTCACGAAAGGAATGGTCAATTTACGCTGCGCGGTAATAGAGGCATGATCGAGCTGATCGAGCGTCATAAAGAGCGAGCGCATTTCGCGGTCTAAACGTTTGAGCAGGAAACGGCAGACATCTTCTGGCATCTCAAAACCACGCAGGCGCGCACGCAGCTGTAGCGCCTGGAGCTTATCTTCATCCGATAATGGCTGCAGCTTGTAGATTTGCCCCCAGTCGAGGCGCGATGCCAGATCCGGCAGCCCGAGATTCAGCTGGCGCGGCGGGCAATCGCCGGTAATCAACAAACGCGTTTTGCCCGATTCAAGGATCCGGTTATACAGGTTGAAGATAGCCATTTCCCACGGCTCATCGCCGGCCACGCACTCGATGTTATCAATACAGACCAGCGAAAGGTGTTCCATTCCGTCGAGCACTTCCGGTACAAACCACGTGCGCTTATCCAGTGGAACATAGCCCACTGCATCGCCGCGCTGGGAGAGCTCCGCACAGGCGGCATGTAACAGGTGACTGCGCCCCGCGCCTTCGCGTGACCAGATATAGATGTACCCGCTGTGTTCCTGCCGCAAAACATTCTGTAAGGCAGCAAGAAGAGAAGGATTATCACCCGGCCAGAAACTCGCGAAAGTTTCATCATCGGGAAGGTACAGTGGCAAAGAGAGCTGTGCCGGTGCGTTCAGATGGACCTCATCATAGGCTTACAGAAAAACGCGAAGAGTTTACCACGAAGTATGCCAGGAGAGAACCGGGCGGGATCGCCGCCCGGTTGCAGGATCAATGTTTTACATCTTCACTGTCGGCCGCATCCAGAATCACCTCTTCCGGACGCAGAACGCTGATCAGTTTGAAGATCAGGCTCAGGCCCACGCCGACAATCGTCGCCAGCGCCATGCCTTTCAGTTCCGCCGCACCAATATGCACTTTCGCACCGCTAACGCCGATAATCAGGATCACCGAGGTCAGAATCAAATTCTGCGCCTTGTTGTAGTCCACTTTCGACTCGATCAGCACGCGGATACCGGACGCGCCGATCACGCCGTACAGCAGCAGCGACACGCCGCCCATCACCGGCAGCGGGATAATCTGAATCGCCGCCGCCAGCTTGCCAACACAAGAGAGCAGAATGGCGAAGATGGCCGCGCCGCCGATAACCCAGGTACTGTAGACGCGGGTGATCGCCATGACGCCGATGTTCTCACCGTAGGTGGTGTTCGGCGTTGAGCCAAAGAAGCCGGAGATAATCGTCGACAGACCGTTAGCAAACATCGAACGATGCAGGCCCGGATCGCGGATCAGATCTTTTTTAACGATATTCGCCGTCACCACCAGGTGGCCAACGTGCTCGGCAATCACCACCAGCGCAGCAGGCAGGATGGTGAGGATCGCAAACCATTCAAAGCGCGGCGTGTAGAACGTCGGCAGGGCGAACCAGTGCGCCTCGGCAATCGGCGTGGTGTCGACAACGCCCATGACAAAGGAAAGCGCGTAGCCAACCAGGACGCCAATCAGAATCGGGATAATGGCCATGAAGCCACGGAACAGTACCGAACCGAAGACCGTCACCGCCAGCGTCACCATCGAAATAATGATAGTTTTGCTGTCCGCCGATTGCCCGTCAGCAGGCAGCAGGCCTGCCATATTGGCGGCTACACCCGCCAGTTCCAGACCGATAACGGCGACAATTGCCCCCATTGCCGCTGGCGGGAACATGACATCCAGCCAGCCGGTACCGGCTTTTTTGACAATAAAGGAGACGAGGCAGAACAGAACGCCACACATAATGAAGCCGCCCAGCGCAACTTCATACCCCAGCGGCAGCAGCAGCAGAACCGGAGAGATAAACGCAAAGCTAGAACCAAGATACGCCGGGATTTTTCCCTTACAGATGAAAAGATACAGCAATGTCCCGAGTCCGTTAAAAAGCAGGACGGTAGCCGGGTTGATATGAAACAGGACTGGCACCAGAACCGTTGCGCCAAACATAGCGAACAGATGTTGCAAACTAAGTGGAATGGTCTGTAAAAGCGGCGGTCTTTCACTCACCCCGATTGCGCGGCGCGTCATAGTGTTTTCCTCTGAGAGTCGTTTATTAGTTGCTGTGAGTTTGTTTTATTCAAAAAAAAGCCGACTCTCAAAGTCGGCTTCTTATTATTTATGCAATTACTTGGTACCAAAAATCTTATCGCCGGCATCGCCGAGACCCGGAATAATGTATCCGTGCTCGTTGAGACCCTGGTCAATGGATGCGGTATACATCTCGACGTCCGGGTGCGCTTTCTCCAGCGCAGCAATCCCTTCCGGCGCCGCCACCAGAACCAGCACCTTAATGCTGGAGCAGCCCGCTTTTTTCAGCAGGTCGATTGTGGCGATCATTGAACCACCGGTTGCCAGCATCGGGTCAACCACCAGCGCCATACGCTCGTCAATATTCGACACCAGCTTCTGGAAATACGGAACCGGCTCCAGCGTTTCTTCGTCACGATAAATACCCACTACGCTGATACGCGCGCTCGGTACGTGCTCCAGAACCCCTTCCATCATCCCCAGACCGGCGCGCAGAATTGGCACAACGGTGATTTTCTTTCCTTTAATCTGTTCGATTTCTACCGGGCCATTCCAGCCCTCGATGGTGACTTTCTCAGTCTCCAGATCGGCAGTGGCTTCATAAGTCAGTAAGCTCCCCACTTCTGAGGCAAGTTCACGGAAGCGTTTGGTGCTGATGTCGTGCTCACGCATCAGGCCCAGCTTGTGTTTGACGAGCGGGTGTTTCACTTCCACAATCTTCATTCTCTTTCTCCTCTGAGGGGCAGCCACAAAAAAAATCGCGGGATTATACCGCTTTTTTCCATTTGCGCCATAGCCGATATGTTTGACCGGGATCAACCAAAATGCTTTGCGCTGCCTGAGCCAGTATAAAACAAAATAAAAAAACCCCGCACAGGCGGGGTTGGACGGGGCTTAAGGGGTGTTTTACAACGTTTCGCCGTTGCTGCTGATAACCTGTTGATACCAGGCGAAAGATTGCTTCCGGCTGCGATCCAGCGTTCCGTTACCTTCATTATCTTTATCGACGTAGATAAAGCCGTAGCGTTTTTTCATTTCACCGGTGCCGGCAGAAACCAGATCGATGCATCCCCACGGGGTATAGCCCATCAGGTCAACGCCGTCTTCTACCACCGCTTTTTTCATCTCGGCAATATGTGCAGAGAGATAATCAATGCGGTAGCGATCGTCCACCGTGCCGTCAGCCTCGCGCACGTCGATGGCGCCAAAACCATTTTCGACAATAAACAGCGGCAGCTGGTAATGATCCCAGAACCAGTTCAGGGAGTAGCGCAGACCCACCGGGTCAATCTGCCAGCCCCAGTCTGACTTCTGCACGTACGGATTAGAGACCAGGCTCTTCGTTTCGTCATAATCGAGCAGCGGATTATCATCGGTGGCCTTGGTGGCAAACGACATGTAATAGCTAAAGCCAATATAGTCGACGCAGCCCTCGGCCAGCGCCTGACGGTCTTCTTCAGTGATATCCAACGCGAAACCGCGACGCGCAAAGTAGTTCAGCAGATGCTGAGGGTACTTCCCACGGACGTGAACATCGGTAAACCAGTAGCGGCGATGCATGGCGTTCATTGCCATCATCATATCGTTTGGCGCGCAGGAGAGAGGATAAATCGGGCACATCGCAATCATACACCCGACCTGCAGCGATGGATTAATATCGCGCGCGGCTTTTACCGCCAGAGCACTGGCCACCAGCTCGTAATGCGCCGCCTGATACATTACCGGCTCGCGATCTTCATTCGGCAGATACTTCAGACCTGAGTTGGTGAACGGGGCAAAATCCTCGTGGAAGTTAGCCTGGTTATTGATCTCATTAAAGGTCATCCAGTACTTCACTTTATGCTGGTAGCGGTTGAACACGACCTTCGCAAAGCGGACGAAGAAATCAATCAGCTTACGGTTACGCCAGCCGCCATACTCGGTCACCAGGTGGTAAGGCATTTCAAAGTGGGAGAGCGTGATCACCGGTTCAATACCGTACTTCAGGCATTCATCAAACAGGTCATCATAGAACTGTAGACCGGCTTCATTGGGTTCCAGCTCATCGCCCTGCGGGAAGATGCGCGTCCAGGCAATCGAGGTGCGGAAGCATTTGAAGCCCATTTCGGCAAACAGCTGAATGTCTTCTTTATAACGATGGTAAAAATCAATCGCCTCATGGTTGGGATAATTTTTCCCCGCCAGTACGCCGTCGGTGATTTCACGCGGCACGCCGTGTGCACCGGCGGTCATTACGTCGGCCACGCTGATGCCTTTACCACCTTCCTGCCAACCGCCTTCCAGCTGATGCGCCGCCACTGCGCCGCCCCACAGAAAACCTTCTTTAAATCCAGACATGTTCTCTTCCTTATGAGCGATCGCCGTTAAGCGATCGGTTTTGCTGATTAAAATGGTAAACCGCCCCCATCAACCCGGCATCGTTGCCGTGACTGACGGTGTCGAGATAGTCCTCAATGCCGAACCAGGCCAAATGCTCACGCAGCAGCGCCAGGAATCCCGGCCGCTCCACAATGCCGCCGCCGATGAAAATCGCCTGCGGATCAAAAATGTTCACCAGGTTATACAGACCGGTACCGAGGCCGTTGAAAAAGTCAGCGACCAGCCGCTGGCAGACCGCATCGCCGGCATCATAGCGGTCGAAGATCTCTTCCCCGGTCACCGCCTCCAGCGATTTACCGACATGCCCGGCATAGCGGTGGCGTAATACGCGCATCGTGCTGTTTTCATTCATTGAGTAACGGCGAACATCGCGGGTACCGGGACGATCGGTTTGCATATAACCGAATTCGCCCGCACGAAAACGCGCGCCATGCACCAGTTGGTTGTGACAAAAGATCGCGCCGCCGACGCCGGTTCCGATCGTTAAGACCAGAAAATCGCTCATATCGGACGCTTTGCCCTGCCAGCGCTCGGCCAACAGGACACAGTTGGCATCGTTTTCGATAGCAACGGGCAGCCCGGTCTGTTGCTCCAGCCAGCTTTTGATGGCGAAATTATCGAATTTTCGGATTGCCCCGCCCATTTCGATAAAGCCGGTGTGCGGGTTGACATAGCCTGGTGCGCTGATTGCTACGCCTTCACACTGCGGATGAGCGCTAATCCACGCCAGCATCGCCTGCAGTATCTGGTCGCCGTCGCTGTCGTTAATCGACTGCTTTCCTTTTTCAAGCAGCGCTCCCGCATCGGTGCTCACGCCCATTTTTAATGCCGTACCACCGATATCAAATGCGGCAATGTTCATCCCGTCCCTTCCTCCTGAATCCCCGCAGAATCTACGTTCGGCTCTTCTGAATAAAAAAAGAAACCGGTTTCAGTGGCATGATGGACATTCCAGATGGCAGAGGCAAGTACAAGAATGTACCCGGTTTCATTTTCGTGAAGCGGTTCAAATTTGTTCATATCCCCGCCGATTAACGCCGACTGTAAAGCAGGCTCGCAAACGTTTGCTTTCCCTGTTAGAATTGCGCCGATTTTTCTTGCTACCGCAAATGTGTGGAGATTTCGCAGTGACCGATAAAACCTCTCTCAGCTATAAAGATGCCGGCGTAGATATCGATGCAGGCAACGCTCTCGTCGACCGTATCAAGGGTGTGGTGAAGAAAACCCGACGCCCGGAAGTGATGGGTGGACTGGGCGGATTCGGCGCACTGTGCGCATTGCCGCAGAAATACCGCGAGCCGGTTCTGGTTTCCGGCACTGATGGCGTCGGCACCAAGCTGCGTCTGGCGATGGATTTGAAGCGCCACGATACTATCGGTATCGACCTGGTGGCGATGTGCGTCAACGACCTGGTGGTCCAGGGCGCAGAACCGCTGTTTTTCCTCGACTACTATGCAACCGGTAAACTGGATGTCGATACGGCAGCCAGCGTCATTAGCGGTATCGCTGAAGGCTGCCTGCAGTCTGGCTGCGCGCTGGTTGGCGGCGAAACGGCGGAAATGCCGGGCATGTACCACGGCGATGACTATGACGTCGCGGGCTTTTGCGTCGGCGTAGTAGAAAAATCAGAAATTATCGATGGTAGCAAAGTCGCCGATGGCGACGTGCTGGTCGCACTGGCCTCCAGCGGCCCACATTCCAACGGCTACTCGCTGGTGCGTAAAATTATCGACGTCAGCGGAGTCGATCCCCAAACCACCGACCTGAACGGTTCGCCGCTGGCCGACCATCTGCTGGCACCAACCCGCATCTACGTTAAGTCGGTGCTGGACCTGATTGCTAACGTTGAAGTTCACGCAATCGCACACCTGACCGGCGGCGGCTTCTGGGAAAACATTCCTCGCGTCCTGCCGGACAACACCCAGGCGGTCATCGACGAATCATCCTGGCAATGGCCGGAAGTCTTTAACTGGCTGCAGCAGGCCGGCAACGTCAGCAGCCATGAAATGTACCGTACCTTTAACTGCGGCGTCGGCATGGTTATCGCCCTGCCGGCAGAAGTCGCCGACAGCGCCATCGCGCTGCTGAGTGAGAAAGGTGAAAACGCGTGGAAAATAGGCTATATCAAAGCTTCAGATTCCGAACAGCGTGTGGTCATTGAATGAAAAACATTGTGGTGCTGATTTCCGGTAACGGAAGTAATTTGCAGGCGATAATTGATGCCTGCGCCCGAAAGCAGATTAACGGCACCCTGAGAGCGGTATTCAGCAATAAGGCCGACGCGTTCGGCCTTGAACGCGCACGTGAGGCCAATATTCCGGCCCATGCGCTAACGGCCAGCCAGTTTGCCAATCGCGAGGCTTTCGATCGCGAGCTGGTGCATGAGATTGATGCCTATGCTCCGGATCTGGTGGTACTGGCGGGCTACATGCGGATCCTGAGCCCGGCATTTGTCGCCCATTACCAGGGGCGCCTGCTGAATATCCACCCGTCGCTGTTGCCTAAATACCCGGGGTTGCATACGCATCGCCAGGTGCTGGAAAACGGTGATGAGGAGCATGGTACGTCGGTGCATTTCGTCACTGATGAACTCGACGGCGGTCCGGTGATTTTACAGGCCAAAGTGCCGGTTTTTGCCGAGGATAGCGAAGACGAGATCACCGCTCGTGTGCAGGCCCAGGAACACGCCATTTATCCACTGGTCGTGAGCTGGTTTATGGACGGTCGTCTGCGCATGGAGGGGAATCAGGCCTGGCTTGACAACGCCCCTCTGCCACCGCAAGGCTATGCAGCCGAAGAATAACCATCAGCGCCTCCAGCCCTCGCCTGAGGCGCATTTTTCCGGTTCATCGTGTGCCGATATCCTCGCCCTCTCTCCTGTACGAACTATGCATGATTTATGCCCAGGAGCGCCTCTGTTTTGCACACAATATCAGCACTCGTGCGCCACCGTTTTTCTTCACAGCATATTGAAAGAAAACTGTCATACTTCTTTGACATAGTTGGACATTCAATGGCAAAGCTCGCCATAATGAAAAAGCAACATCAATCAACCGGAGTGTGAGTTGTAATGGGCCAGGAAAAGCTATATATCGAGAAAGAACTCAGCTGGTTGTCCTTTAACGAACGCGTACTTCAGGAAGCGGCGGATAAAAGCAACCCACTGATTGAGCGCATGCGCTTTTTGGGAATCTACTCCAACAACCTCGATGAATTTTATAAAGTGCGCTTCGCTGAACTTAAGCGCCGCATCATAATTAGCGAAGAACAAGGCAGTACCGCCCATTCTCGCCATTTGTTAGGCAAAATTCAGGCCCGAGTACTGAAGGCCGACCAGGAATTTGACAGCCTGTATAATGAACTGTTGCTGGAGATGGCGCGTAACCAGATCTTCCTGATCAATGAACGCCAGCTTTCGGTGAACCAGCAGTCCTGGCTACGCAACTATTTTAAACTGTACCTGCGCCAGCACATCACCCCCATTCTGATTAACCCTGAGACGGATCTTATCCAGTTTCTGAAAGACGATTACACCTATCTCGCGGTCGAAATCATCCGCGGCGAAACCATCAATTACGCCCTGCTGGAAATTCCGTCAGATAAAGTCCCGCGTTTCGTTAATCTGCCGCCGGAAGCGCCGCGACGCCGCAAGCCAATGATCCTGCTTGATAACATTTTGCGTTATTGCCTGGATGATATCTTTAAAGGCTTCTTTGACTACGATGCGCTGAACGCCTACTCGATGAAAATGACCCGTGACGCCGAGTACGATCTGGTGCACGAGATGGAGTCGAGCCTGATGGAGCTGATGTCTTCGAGCCTGAAACAGCGCCTGACGGCTGAACCAGTCCGCTTTGTTTATCAGCGCGATATGCCGGACACCATGGTAGAAATGCTGCGCGAGATGTTCTCCATTTCACGTTACGACTCAATGCTCCCAGGCGGGCGCTATCATAATTTTAAAGACTTTATCGGCTTCCCGAACGTCGGTAAGGCGAATCTGGTCAACAAGCCGCTGCCGCGTCTGCGCCACACCTGGTTCGATAAATTCCGCAACGGCTTTGATGCGATTCGCGAACGCGACGTGCTGCTGTACTACCCGTACCATACCTTTGAGCACGTACTGGAGCTGCTGCGCCAGGCCTCATTCGATCCGAGCGTGCTGGCAATCAAAATCAACATTTATCGTGTCGCCAAAGATTCACGTATCATTGACTCGATGATCCACGCGGCCCATAACGGGAAAAAAGTCACCGTGGTGGTGGAGCTTCAGGCGCGTTTCGACGAAGAAGCCAACATTCATTGGGCGAAGCGTCTGACCGAAGCCGGCGTACACGTTATCTTCTCCGCGCCGGGACTGAAAATTCACGCCAAGCTGTTCCTGATCTCGCGTAAAGAAGGGGAAGAAGTCGTCCGCTATGCGCATATCGGTACCGGCAACTTCAACGAAAAAACAGCCCGTCTGTACACCGACTATTCGTTGCTGACGGCAGATGCGCGCATCACCAATGAAGTGCGCCGCGTCTTCAACTTTATCGAAAACCCCTATCGCCCGGTGAGCTTCGATTACCTGCTGGTTTCACCGCAGAACTCGCGCCGCCTGCTGTATGAAATGATCGACAGAGAAATTAGCAACGCCCAAAACGGCCAGCCTTCCGGCATCACCCTGAAGCTGAATAACCTGGTCGATAAAGGGCTGGTAGATCGCCTGTATGCCGCATCAAGTTCTGGGGTTCCTGTTAATCTGTTGATTCGTGGCATGTGTTCCCTGATTCCCGGACTGGAAGGGATCAGCGAGAATATTCGCGTCACCAGTATCGTCGACCGTTTCCTTGAGCACGATCGCGTCTATGTTTTTGAAAATGGCGGTGATAAACAGGTCTGGCTCTCCTCTGCGGACTGGATGACACGCAATATTGACTACCGTATTGAAGTCGCCGCGCCGCTGCTGGATCCACGGCTGAAACAGCGCGTCCTGGATATTTTTGATCTCTTGTTCAACGATACGGTCAAAGCACGCTATCTTGATAAAGAACTGAGTAATCGCTATGTGCAGCGCGGCAATCGCCGCAAAGTGCGTGCACAATTGGCGATCTACGACTATCTCAAATCACTCGAACAGCCCGACTAACCTATGCCAATAAACGAAAAAACCCCTCGTCCGCAGGAGTTCGCCGCGGTCGACCTTGGTTCAAACAGTTTTCATATGGTGATCGCCCGTGTCGTCGACGGAGCTATGCAGATCATCGGTCGTCTGAAACAGCGGGTTCACCTGGCCGATGGGCTAGATGAGAATTCTGTACTCAGCGAAGAGGCTATCACGCGCGGGCTTAACTGCTTGTCGCTGTTTGCCGAACGCCTGCAGGGTTTCTCCCCCTCCAGCGTCTGCATCGTCGGGACACACACCCTGCGTCAGGCAGCCAACGCCGCTGAATTTCTCAAGCGGGCGGAAAAAGTCATTCCGTATCCGATTGAGATAATTTCCGGTAACGAAGAAGCGCGCCTGATTTTTATGGGCGTCGAACATACGCAGCCGGAACGGGGCCGTAAGCTGGTCATCGATATCGGCGGGGGTTCGACGGAACTGGTGATTGGCGAAGATTTCGAGCCGCGTCTGGTTGAGAGCCGCCGTATGGGCTGCGTTAGCTTCTCGCAGATCTACTTCCCTGGCGGCACCATCAACAAAGAGAATTTCCAGCGTGCGCGTCTGTCGGCGGTACAGAAACTGGAAACCCTGGCGTGGCAGTTCCGCATCCAAGGCTGGAACGTGGCGCTCGGCGCATCCGGGACCATCAAAGCCGCACAGGAAGTGCTGGTCGAAATGGGTGAGAAAGACGGTTTTATCACCCCGGAACGTCTTGAAATGCTGGTTGAGGAAGTGCTGAAGTATAAAAACTTTGACGCGCTCAGCCTGCCGGGTCTGTCGGAGGAACGCAAAGCGGTCTTTGCACCGGGTCTGGCTATCCTCTGCGGCGTTTTCGACGCGCTGGCGATCAAAGAGCTGCGTCTGTCCGACGGCGCACTACGCGAAGGCGTGCTGTACGAGATGGAGGGACGTTTCCGCCATCAGGATATCCGCAGTCGCACCGCGCAAAGCCTGGCAAACCAGTACAATATTGACCGTGAGCAGGCGCGTCGGGTGCTGGAAACCACCACTCATATGTTCGAACAGTGGCAGGAACAGAACCCTAAACTGGACAACCCGAATCTGTCGGCGTTGCTGAAATGGGCGGTTATGCTGCACGAGGTGGGGCTGAATATTAACCACAGCGGCATGCACCGCCACTCGGCTTATATCCTGCAGAACAGCGATTTGCCTGGTTTCAATCAGGAACAGCAAATGCTGATGGCAACCCTGGTTCGCTATCACCGTAAAGCGATCAAACTGGACGATTTACCGCGCTTTACGCTGTTTAAGAAAAAGCAGTTCCTGCCGCTTATTCAGCTTTTACGCCTTGGTATTCTGCTGAATAACCAACGCCAGGCGACCACCACACCGCCAACGCTCAGGCTGAAGACCGAAGCCAATCACTGGACGCTGGTCTTCCCGCACGACTGGTTTAGCCAAAATGCGCTGGTGCTGCTCGATCTGGAAAAAGAGCAGCAGTACTGGGAAGGCGTGCCTGACTGGCTGCTGAAAATTGCCGAAGAAGAAGAGCCCGACGGCGAGAACTAAGCCCAAGGCCGGGTTGCTCTGACCCGGCCTGTTTCCTCTCCCGTCAGCTCGCTTTTGCCGTCACCAGAGACGCCAGCGGAACCGGCAGACCAATCTCATAGCCCTGCAGATAATCTATCCCCAATGACAGTACCAGCTGTCGAATCTCCGGTGTTTCCACGCACTCTGCAACCACCTGCATATTTTTCATCCGCGCCAGATGGCAAATTGATGCCACGACCTGATAATCCAGGCTGCTGGACTGCAGATTGCGGATAAAGCTGCCGTCAATCTTGAGGAGATCAACGTTGAGGCTTTTCAGGCGGGCATAGCTGGCATAACCGGTACCAAAATCATCGATTGCCACGCGACACCCCAGCGCCTGCAAATGCGCCAGCGTTTGGCGTGCCTGCTCAGGATTGCCAAGTGAATGGTTTTCCGTGAGTTCAAATATTAACTGCCACGGTTCAACATGATACTGCGCCAACAGGCGTTCCACTTCGCCAGGGAACTGGCTTCTGCTGACGGAAACCGGAGAAAGGTTAATCGCCAGCCGCAGTCCGGGCAACATTTGCCGGTTCTGATTCATAAAGGAGAGCGTATGCTCCAGTACCCACAGATCAATACGTGACGCCAGGCCAAACTCATGCGCCACCGGCAGGAAATCATTCGGGTAAATCAGCTTCCCGTCGCTGCCCGTCATTCTCAACAGCACTTCATAATAGCTGTCACCGCGAATACCAACGATCGGCTGCGCCATCAGGCAAAAATGGTTTTGCTCCAGCGCTTGCTGGATCTGGTTCATCATCGCCACTTTGCCTTTTAAACCATGCTGTACATGCACGGCACCTCGGCGCTGCAGATTTTCCGGCTGACCGCTGGTCAGTGACATGTCAGCTATGTTGTTCAGCTCACCTAACAGCAGATAGAGATGCTTAACCGGTGAGCGAACGCTGCAGTAGCTCATGCCCACGGCGGGCTGGAGTGGCATCCCATCCCAGATAAAGCGAAATTGCCGAATACGTTCGTCCAGCGTGGTAATGCGCTTTTGATGATCGCTGCTGTCAAGACGGATCACCAGATCGTGTCCGGCCAGATGGTGAACAGCTTCATTCGGCTGTAGCAGATCGCTCAAATATTCAGCCAGCTTTTGCTTATATTGAATGCGCAACATAACGCCATAATGGCGCCCGAGTAACTCCAGCTCTGGAATACGTAAAAAGCACAGTACCGACCACATTGAACCATCCAGCGACCGGCTAAGCGCCCGTAGATTGGGCATATGAACGACCGGGTCGAGAAATGCCATCCGCCGTACCCTGGCATGAATCA
The DNA here is from genome assembly GCF_051131765.1 of Klebsiella sp. I138. Lineage (NCBI taxonomy): Bacteria > Pseudomonadati > Pseudomonadota > Gammaproteobacteria > Enterobacterales > Enterobacteriaceae > Klebsiella > Klebsiella sp. I138. The sequence goes on along the minus strand of NZ_CP180447.1, from coordinate 76,493 downwards.
GGCGCTGCTGGGTCGCCAGCATGGCCATATAGGCAATAATAAATGAGAACACCAGATAGCTCGACGAGGTGATGGCCAGCTGATTGTTATAGCCCGGAGAAAAAGGCAAATAGCGATAGTGAAAGTGGATAATCACGATTAAAACCGGTGTCCAGATCATCGAGATACAGCGATAGCCAAAGCGCATCGCTCCCCACAACATTACCGGCATAAGTAATGACAATGTATAGTTTGTGCTAAATATTGTGCTATGACCATTCAGTGGCATTAATAATAATGCCAATAGCGCTAACAACAATGCCGACCATAAAACAAATTCACCACATTTTATTTTTGGATCAACCTGTAATTTCACCTGAGAAATAAAACTGCGGAGGTATAAAGGATTACGGATAATACGAATTAAGAAATAGCACAGCGGTACGCCGGTTAAGCACCCCACCATCAGGGCCTGAAAAGCAATCAGCGAACGTAAGCTGAGCGGGTCGACCCCAGCAAGCCCCGTTGCCCGTGGATGCATACCGAGATACTCGGCAACCTGAGAAAGCACGAGAAAAATGAGTGAGGGCAGCAGCATCTGCCAGAACAGACGATACGGCATCAGACTGACGTTACCGTGGTAAATATGCTGTCGGCGCGGTACAAAAATGCGGTAGCCGCCCCAGCACAGTACAGCCGGGATGAGAAAGTGGAAAACAACCTCAATGGTTTCCCACGGGTTCATTCCTCGAGCCACGGTACACAGCAGGCCGATGATGATGCCCGGCAGCGCCGCCACATCAAAAAACAGCATCAGGCTCTGGACCAGCGCCAGCGGTAAATAGTACAGCGAAACTTCATTACCGTTCAGCTCAGCATAGGTATTTGCCCCTCTCGCCAGGGGCAGTAAAAGCAGGGGTAAAATTAGCGGTAATGCCCACCACTTATCCCGATATTGTCTGTATTGTTTAATTATTTTCATTGATGCTCTACAGATAACCCAAATTCCCGCTGGGTATATTCCGGCAGGCATCCAACCCAACCATCTTAGCCGCGCAAGGAATAACCGCGCGGAACAGGCAAGAGATTTTAGTTATCAGTGCCGACGGACTTTTGATACAAATCAAGAAACCCTTTAGCTAAGATTAATAAAACTTATTTTTATGCGTCAGATCGAATGGAGCAAAACACATGTGAATATGATGATTATGTTATATAACATTAAGTAATGTTTGAACGGCGGATTTTTACATCCTCATCAATTGACCCTGCTGCGTTCCTGTGCCTTAATACCCTCATCGCCCCGCTTGTGGGTATACTTCAAGGAACCTTTTGTGAGTCAGGCACCCAGTATGCGTAAACGACATCGATTTAACCGTCGCATGACCCGTATCGTACTGCTTATCAGCTTTATCTTTTTCTTTGGACGCTTCGTCTACTCTTCTATCGGCGCCTGGTATCACCATCAGGACAAGATCGAGTCCCAGCAATCCACGATCCCAGTTGATACGCCGCCGCGGGAATAAGCCAGCACATTACGGTGCCAGCCAACACGGCACAACATTGCCCTAAACGCTCAACTGTCCCTCTCGTAGCAGGCGCAGCATTTCGCCGATCCCTTTGCTGAGAATTTTATCCTGACGCATCACTACGCCTAGTTGACGGTGCAAAACCGGCGTTAGCGATTGAACGCGCAGTCCTTGCCGATCGTCCTGGTGCACCACCGCCATGCGTGGAACGATGCTGTATCCCAGCCCGGCACGAACCATGCGCTTAATCGCCTCAATGCTCCCCAGCTGCATCACCGGCGCAACAGCCTGCCCGGTGGCGCGAAACCAGCCATCGATCAGCTCCCGGGTTCCGCTCCCGGCTTCAAAGGCAATCAACGGCAGCGCCTGCAGCACCTCCGGCGTCAGATCCGGGGACAGCACATCCTGCCCGCAGGCAGAAATAAACACGAACTCCTCTTCCACCAGCGGAGTCACCGCCAGGCTGCGCCCGTGCGCCGGGAGCGTGACCAGTCCAAGATCGAGTCGGTTCTCCTCCACGGCACGCACGATATCCACCGTGTTGCCGGTCGTAACGCCTACCGTCAGCAGGGGATGCGCCTGTCGCAGCGCCTGTAAAACAGGGGGTAAGAGGTGAATGCAGGCGGTGGCTCCGGTTCCGAGCGTTATCGCGCCGCTGATCTCGTGGTTAAATTCGTTTACCGACTGCACCGCCGCGCTGACTGCCCGCTCAATATGTTCACTATGAGCCAGGAGCGCCATACCGGCCGCCGTCGCTTTAATCCCCCGGCCGGTCCGCTCAATCAGTCGGGTTTGCAGAAACTGTTCCAGCTGACGTACCTGTAGGCTGACCGCGGGCTGCGAGAGCCCGAGGATATCGGCAGCCGCAGAGAAGCTTCCCCGCTGCACCACCAGCCGAAAAGTAGCCAGATTTCCCAGATTCAACGTCGTCATTACAAAGTTTCTCTTATAGGGGTCATAAACAGACGGGTCTGCCTGCACAATAGCGCGCAGGTTATGCTGCCGACAACTGCATAACAGACCGGAATACGATGAAAAATACAGAGAAGACGCTGGCCGCCCCCGGCATGCTCACGCTTGCCGCCGGATGTCATCAATTGATTAACTGGGGAATATCATTTTACATGCCGGGCACCTTTGCCCGGACTATCGGACAAGATACCGGCTGGCCGGCGACGCAAATCTACCTCGGCCTGACACTCGCCATGTTAATGATGGCGCTGCTCTCACCGTTCGTCGCCCGACTGCTGGCCCGATTTGGCGGCCAGCGGATTGTGATCAGCGGTACGCTGGCGATTGCCGCGGGATGCGCCATGATGGCCACTGTACATACGCTGCCCGGCTGGCTGGTCGCCTGGCTGCTTACCGGCATCGGTATGCGTCTGGCGCTGTATGATACGTTGTTCGCCGCGCTGGTGAATCTTTACGGGCAGCAGGCAAGACGGAGTATCTCCCGCGTGACGCTGGCAGGCGGCCTGGCTTCTGCCCTCTTCTGGCCTCTTGGCGCATGCCTGCTAACGGTGATGGACTGGCGGCAGGCGCTGCTGGTGTATAGCCTGCTGGGTCTGCTCAGCGCCCTGTTGCTGTGGCGGATGCCGAACAGCAAACGGCCCGCAGTCATACCGCATAAAGAGCGCCTGCCCACGCCCCTCCGGCACAGGCGAGTTGGCCTGCTGTATGCAGCGCTGATCGCCCTGGTGACGTTTGTCTCCAACGGTACATCTACTCACCTGCCGGAATTTATTGCCCACTATGGCCTGCCTGTTGCGGCGGGAATGCTCTGGGGTATTGGCCAGACCGGCGCCCGTTTTCTGGAGGTCGCTTCCGGTTCAGCACTCACACCGCTCAGACTGACGCTACTGACCACGTTGCTCATGCCCGTATGTTTCTCGGTCGGCCTGAGCAGTCCTTATATTCTCTGGGCGGCAGGCGGGTTTGTGCTGGGCTATGGCGCGATTAACGGGCTCACGACGGTGTTCAAGGCGACGCTTCCGTTAGAGCTGTTTGCTGCCGAAGATTACGCCAGACAAACCGGGATACTGTTGATCCCCGCCCAGCTGTTAGCCGCAGCTTCACCGTTTGCCTACGCCTGGTTAAATCATCAGTTCGGGATTCAGGGGAGCCTGGGGATTTCTGCAGCGCTAACGCTGGTGGTCGCCGGGCTGGCGCTGGCTATTGCCCGGAACCAGACTTATCGAGCGCCAGACATGACTCCGGAAATTATCGATTTCCAGGCTCCTCAGCGCTCTTCTGAAAGACCATTGCGATAAACCGATCGCGGATGGCATTCGTCACCTGAGGGTTCCAGGCCAGGCCAACCTGCCACCGCGCACATTCCCCGGCAACGGTAACCAGTTTTACCCCCGCCGGGAGCAGATGACATGCCCCGGCCGGGAGCAGTGCAACGCCGTTTCCGGTGGCAATCAGCGCCAGCAGCGTATGAATATCATCGGCATCAGCCACTATATCAGCAGCAAGATGATTGGTTTGCAGGAAGCGCGCCGTTTGCTCTACCAGCCCGCGTCCGCGTCTTGGGTTAATCTGCAGTAGCGGTAACTGGCGAAGCACGGAGGCAATATCCGAGAAGTCTCCTTCGGCACCAGCAGGGACTGCAAGCACCAGGTTCTCCTCCATCAGCGCCTGTGCTTGCAGCGTATCCGGAACCGGCATCCTTACAAATCCGGCATGTAGATGCCCATCCAGCAGCATCCGATACTGCTCGTGGGAAGAGATATCGTTCAGAGAAACATCAATATCGGGACACTGCTGGCGAAAAGCTTTCACTTGCCCAGGAGCCACCTGAAACGTTGAGATGCCGAAACCTAACGCCAGGCTACCGATGTTCCCGCGCCTCACCTGCTCAGTCCAGGCACAAAATAAATCGTGCTGCTCCACAAAATGACAGGCCTGAGCATAGATGGCCTCCCCCGCCGCCGTCAGCTGCGCGCCCTGCCGCCCCCGTTGGAAAAGCGTCATTCCCGTCAGATGTTCCAGGGTCTGGATTTGTTTCGTCAACGCCGGCTGGGTCAAACACAGGATATCAGCCGCCGCATGGTAGCGCCGCTGCTGGGCCAGAGTGACGAACGCGCGTATTAATTTGATGTCCATTCCAGTCCCTTATCAAACGCGGAGAAAGCGTGATTATACATCCCGTACCTCTGCTGGCGTAATGAACGCAGTTTTTAGCAACGAGGAGATACCGATGAACAACGAACTTCAGGTGGCGACGGTACAGTTCTGCCATCGCGCCAATGATAAGTCCTATAACCTGGACATTATGGAACACTTTATCCACCAGGCTGCCCGCGAGGGTACGCAAATTCTGGCGTTTCCGGAAATGTGTATTACCGGCTACTGGCACGTTATCAATCTCAGCACCGCAGAGGTGGGTTCACTGGCCGAACGCATTGACGACAGTCCTTCCCTGGCGCGCATTGCCCGCCTGGCGCAAAGCTATGAGATGGCCATTGGCGCAGGACTGATTGAAAGAGCAAGCGACGGCCGCCTGTATAACGCCTATGTTGTCTGTATGCCGGATGGTCAGAAGCATGTCCACCGCAAACTGCATGCCTTTGAACATCCTGCGATAGACAGAGGAGACAGCTTTACCGTCTTTGACACACCGTGGGGCGTGAAGGTTGGCGTGCTGATTTGCTGGGATAACAATCTGACGGAAAATACCCGAGCCACCGCGCTGCTGGGGGCGGATATCCTGCTGGCGCCCCATCAAACCGGCGGCACAAACTCTCGCAGTCCGTTCGGTATGAAACCCGTTCCCGTAGCCCTGTGGGAAAACCGCTATCAGGATCCTGACGCGTTAAAAGCCGCATGCCAGGGAAGTAACGGCCGGGAATGGTTACTCCGCTGGCTACCGTCAAGAGCGCACGATAACGGGATGTTTATCTTGTTCAGTAACGGCGTCGGGCTGGACAGCGGAGAGGTTCGTACCGGCAATGCGATGATTATCGATCCCTACGGGCGCATTATTGAAGAGACCGATGCGTTTGAAAATACGCTGGTCTGCGCCACGCTGGACTTAAGCCTGCTGGCCATGTCCACGGGCCGGCGCTGGATCCACGGACGGCGCCCCGAGCTCTACGCGATTCTGAGCCAGCATCAGGGTTATGAACGAGATTCCCGCAGCGCCCGTTTCTCAACGGAGGTCCCGCAGTTCAGCGATAAACCCCACCATTAGCCCTGGGCCATAAAAGCAAAAACCCTCTGTAAAAACAGAGGGTTTTATTTAGCTACCTGCTCATAAAAACGCAGGAAGGGCTATCCGGTTATTCCCACTCGATCGTCGCCGGCGGCTTGCCGCTGATGTCATAGACGACACGGGAGATCCCGTTGACTTCGTTGATGATGCGGTTAGACACGCGGCCTAAGAAGTCATACGGCAGATGCGCCCAGTGCGCGGTCATAAAGTCGATAGTTTCGACTGCACGCAGGGAAACAACCCAGTCGTACTTACGCCCATCGCCCATCACGCCGACGGAGCGGACCGGCAGGAACACGGTGAACGCCTGGCTCACTTTGTTGTACAGGTCGGCTTTGTGCAGCTCTTCAATGAAGATAGCATCCGCACGACGCAGCAGGTCGCAGTACTCTTTCTTCACTTCGCCCAGCACACGCACGCCCAGACCTGGCCCCGGGAACGGGTGGCGGTACAGCATATCGTACGGCAGACCCAGTTCCAGACCGATCTTACGCACTTCGTCTTTGAACAGCTCACGCAGCGGTTCAACCAGACCCATCTTCATCTCTTTCGGCAGGCCGCCCACGTTGTGGTGAGATTTGATGACGTGTGCTTTACCGGTCGCAGACGCAGCAGACTCGATCACATCCGGATAGATGGTGCCCTGCGCCAGCCATTTAACGTCTTCCAGCTTCAGCGCTTCTTCATCGAACACTTCTACGAAGACGCGGCCAATGATTTTACGTTTGGCTTCCGGATCGTTTTCACCTTCCAGCGCATCCAGGAAACGCTTCTCACCTTCCACGTGAACGATGTTCAGACCGAAGTGGTCACCGAACATATCCATAACCTGCTCGGCTTCATTCAGACGCAGCAGGCCATTGTCCACAAATACGCAGGTCAGGTTTTTACCGATGGCGCGGTGCAGCAGCATTGCGGTAACGGAAGAATCCACGCCGCCAGACAGGCCGAGGATCACTTTGTCGTTACCCACCTGCTCACGAATGCGCTCGATCGCGTCGTCAATGATTTTCGCCGGCGTCCACAGGGCTTCGCACTGGCAGATATCACGTACGAAGCGCTCCAGCATGCGCAGACCCTGACGAGTGTGGGTCACTTCCGGGTGGAACTGTACGCCATAGAAGCGTTTTTCTTCGTTCGCCATAATCGCAAACGGGCAGCTTTCGGTGCTGGCAACGGTCACGAAATCAGACGGGATAGCGGTGACTTTGTCGCCGTGACTCATCCACACGTCCAGCAGCGGTTTGCCTTCTGCGGTCAGGGAGTCTTCGATACCGCGTACCAGCGCGCTATCGGTAACAACTTCAACCTGCGCATAGCCGAACTCGCGCTCATTAGAGCCTTCTACGTGGCCGCCCAGCTGCATTGCCATGGTCTGCATGCCGTAGCACACGCCAAATACCGGCACGCCAGCTTCAAACACGTACTGCGGTGCACGCGGGCTGTTCTCTTCGGTGGTGCTTTCCGGGCCGCCGGAAAGGATGATGCCGCTTGGGTTGAATTCGCGAATCTGTGCTTCCGTGACATCCCACGCCCACAGTTCACAGTAAACGCCCAGTTCACGCACGCGACGCGCCACCAGTTGGGTGTACTGAGAACCGAAGTCCAGGATGAGAATGCGATGTTTATGAATGTTTTCCGTCATTGACGCTAATTCCGAGGCAAGTGAAACAAAAACAGAGCGCCCGGCATGAGCCGGGCGCGGAAACTTATCAGGAGCCCAGACGGTAGTTCGGGGATTCCTTGGTGATCGTCACGTCGTGAACGTGGCTTTCCTGAATACCCGCACCGCTGATACGTACGAATTCCGCTTTAGTACGCAGCAGGTCAATGGTACCACAGCCGGTCAGCCCCATACAGGAGCGCAGGCCGCCCATCTGCTGGTGGATGATCTCTTTCAGGCGCCCTTTATAAGCTACGCGACCTTCGATACCTTCAGGTACCAGTTTGTCGGCAGCGTTATCGGTCTGGAAGTAACGGTCAGAGGAACCTTTGGACATCGCGCCCAGAGAGCCCATACCACGGTAAGATTTGTAAGAACGGCCCTGGAACAGCTCGATTTCACCCGGAGACTCTTCGGTACCGGCCAGCATGGAACCGACCATCACGGCTGAAGCACCGGCGGCGATCGCTTTCGCAATATCGCCGGAGAAACGGATACCGCCATCGGCGATAACCGGAATACCGGTACCTTCCAGCGCTTCAACGGCGTCAGACACAGCGGTAATCTGCGGAACACCCACACCGGTAACGATACGAGTCGTACAGATGGAGCCAGGACCAATACCCACTTTCACCGCGCTGCAACCGGCATCAGCCAGAGCACGAGCGCCTGCGCCAGTCGCGACGTTACCGCCGATGATCTGCAGGTCCGGGTATTTTGCACGGGTATCGCGAATACGTTGCAGAACGCCTTCGGAATGGCCGTGGGAGGAGTCAATCAGCAGAACGTCAACGCCTGCGGCGACCAGCGCATCAACGCGCTCTTCGTTACCCGCACCTGCACCAACGGCAGCACCGACGCGCAGACGGCCATGCTCGTCTTTACATGCGTTCGGTTTACGTTCCGCTTTCTGGAAATCTTTAACGGTAATCATGCCACGCAGGTGGAAACCTGCGTCAACAACCAGTGCTTTTTCAACGCGTTTTTCGTGCATTTTGGCAAACACGATTTCACGGCTTTCGCCTTCACGGACGGTGACCAGGCGCTCTTTCGGCGTCATGTAAACGCTGACCGGCTGGTTCAGGTCGGTCACGAAGCGCACGTCACGACCGGTGATAATACCGACCAGTTCGTTGTCTTCGGTCACGACCGGATAGCCGGCAAAGCCGTTACGTTCGGTCAGCACTTTCACTTCGCGCAGGGTAGTTGTAGGCAGTACGGTCTGCGGGTCAGATACCACGCCGGACTCATGTTTCTTCACGCGGCGAACTTCTTCCGCCTGGCGCTCGATAGACATGTTTTTGTGAATAAAGCCGATGCCGCCTTCCTGTGCCAGGGCAATTGCCAGGCGCGCTTCTGTTACGGTATCCATGGCTGCGGAGAGCATTGGAATATTCAGACGAATGGTTTTCGTCAGCTGAGTGCTGAGATCGGCAGTATTCGGCAGAACGGTAGAATGAGCGGGAACGAGGAGGACGTCGTCAAACGTCAGAGCTTCTTTAGCGATACGTAGCATGGGCAATATCTCGACCAGGGTGGATAAATATTGCCGTGGCATTATACAGAGCGTAACCGATTGCATCTACCCTTTTTTGAAAATAATACTTGCGATCGCCCATCAGCAGGTTACTATCGACTGAATAACCTGCTGATTTAAAATTTGATCTTGCTCACATGTTGCCATCTCAATCTCCTGCAATTTTCACAGTCAGCCGCCTAAACCAGACGGTTCGTATGCTGCTGGAACAGGAAATGGGCCAGGTCTGGATCAGCGGTGAGATATCAAACTTCAGCCAGCCCTCTTCCGGCCACTGGTACTTTACCTTAAAAGACGATAACGCCCAGGTACGCTGCGCGATGTTCCGCAACAGCAACCGGCGGGTGACCTTTCGCCCGCAGCACGGGCAGCAGGTGCTGGTCCGCGCCAATATCACGCTGTATGAGCCGCGCGGCGACTACCAGATTATTGTCGAGAGCATGCAGCCTGCCGGTGAAGGGCTGTTACAGCAAAAGTATGAACAGCTAAAAGCGCTGCTGGCGGCAGAAGGCCTTTTCGACCAGCAGCATAAGCAAACGCTCCCCTCTCCTGCGCACTGCGTGGGCGTCATCACCTCGAAAAGTGGCGCGGCGCTACACGACATTTTGCACGTACTGAAACGGCGCGATCCTTCTCTGCCGGTGGTTATCTACCCCACGTCAGTTCAGGGTGACGATGCGCCGGGGCAAATCGTTCGCGCCATTGCATTAGCCAACCTCCGTGAGGAGTGTGATGTGCTGATCGTCGGCCGCGGCGGCGGTTCCCTGGAAGATTTATGGAGTTTTAACGATGAGCGGGTCGCGCGGGCTATTTTTGCCAGCCGCATTCCGGTCGTCAGCGCCGTCGGCCACGAAACCGACGTGACCATCGCCGATTTTGTCTCCGACCTGCGGGCGCCAACCCCTTCCGCGGCCGCAGAAATTGTCAGCCGCAACCAGCAGGAGCTGCTGCGTCAGCTACAGTCCGGGCAACAGCGCCTGGAAATGGCGATGGACTATTTTATCGCCAACCGCCACCGTCGTTTTACCCAGCTGTACCACCGGCTTCAGCAGCAGCATCCGCAGCTGCGGTTAGTCCGCCAGCAAACGGCGCTGGAGCGCCTGCGTGAACGGATGCGCCTGGCGCTGGAGACGCAGATAAAGCGCACCGACCAGCGTCAACAGCGCGTGATTCAGCGTCTGAATATGCAAAACCCGCAGCCGCGCATTCACCGTTTTCAGTCACGCATTCAGCAACTGGAATATCGCCTTACCGAGAGCATTCGCTCGCGTTTAAGCGACCAGCGCGAACGTTTCGGCAACGCGGTGACCCACCTGGAAGCCGTTAGCCCGTTAGCAACGCTGGCCCGCGGCTACAGCGTGACCTCAGCCAGCGACGGTAAAGTGCTGAAGCAAACAAAACAGGTGAAGGCCGGCGATCTACTGACCACCCGCTTGAACGATGGCTGGGTCGAAAGTGAAGTGAAAGGCATTACTCCCGCCAAAAAGACCCGCAAGAAAAAGTCGGTTTAGATTGTGCCCGACACCGCCCGCCGGCGCTTCGTTTACACGGTCCGGCAAATTGCATGCAACCATCTGAAGTGAAAAATTTTGCAGGCCGGGTAAGCAAACGCCACCCGGCAACATCAGCTGATCTAAAGCCGGTTTACTTCGGTTTAAACTCAACGCGTTTCTTCGAAATCAGACCGTGCCCATTCTGGCAAAAATAGTCGACTGCGCCACAGGCTTTTAAAACCTGAAGAGGCTGATGACAGTCAGGGCATAGCGCTTGCAGTTCGATATCTTTACGGCACGCTTCACAGTGCGCCATTCCGTTTACTGGTTCCAGCTCTGCATGGCAATCCGGGCAGGTGATAGACATCGCGACTCCTTCAAAGGGTTTTGGTTATTTTATCACGGCGCAATCAGTGTGGGCCACGCAGCTGCTGCTGTAATTGCAAAAGCAGCTCGACCTCTTCCAGCCGACATTGAGTGGTCAGACTCACCTCTTCTGGCGCGCGCTCGTACAGGCTTTTTTCGCCGAGAATAGACTCTGCCAGGCAGTGCGCGTAGATCGTGCCGGAGAGCGTCCAGCGCTGCACATTTTCACCCTCAATCAGCTCGAGGACATCCTGCGTGCCGCGTCGGTCATGGCTGATAATGCGCCCATCACGAAGATGCAGCCGAAGCCCTTTTTGCCCACCCGCTGGCCCGGCGTATTTATTCAGCCAGATATCGACCGGAATGCCGCTCACAGACCCCTTGAGATGGGCTTCCCCTTCGGCGGTAAAGACATCGCCTTTGGCAATCGGACGACCGAGACGATCTTTCGCGGTTATCACCTGCAGTGAGAGTTCATGACTTCCACCCAACGCGCGCACGGTTTCGCGCATCATCGCCAGCACATGAGTACCGATATCAATAATCACACCGTCAGGATGCTGGAGCTGGCGGGTATCAGGCTCGCCCGTGGCAAAGTTTAGCGCGATGGGCTCTCCCGCCAGGTTGAAGCCGCTTGGCTCCTGAAGGAAGCCTTCCATTTTGACGATCCCATCAAGGGAATTAACCACGCGGTCTGCCGTCTGGTTTGCCCCTTCCGGCTGCCACGCCGGGTTCAGCACTCCCAACGCCAGCTGCATGGCACCGCTACGCGCCATCCAGTGATCGAGCGCCAGCACGCGAGATGCGGCTTCAGGTTCTGCGAGCAGCGTTTTAAGTCTTTCGATTTGCGACAGCGTAGCCACAACCGGTTTTTCCACCACAATACGCGGAATCGGCGAGGCTAAAGCCAGCTCAAGCGCGTCGAGGTGATGCAGTGAAGAGGTGGTGACAAACAGGGTGTCAATCGGACTTGCCAGTAGTTGCTCCAGTGACTGGCTTCGTCCCCCCCCTTCCAGCTCGCGCTCGGGGCGAAGATCGAAACCCAGACAACTCGCTGACTGACCAAAAATCTGTCGCAATGCCGGTAAATAGGCCGTCTCAACCACGGCGCCAAGCCCAATAAAACCTAACCGCATGTTCCACTCCGTTCATCAGATTGTGGGGGGCAAAAGGCAAAAAACCCGACAGAGTCGGGTTTTTATTATGCAATTACTTGCTTTTCTTGATGTGTTTAATCAAGCGCTTACGCTTACGCATCTGGTTCGGCGTCAGGGTATTACGTTTGTTAGCAAACGGGTTTTCCCCTTCTTTGAACTGGATACGAATCGGCGTACCCATCACGTCCAGCGATTTGCGGAAGTAGTTCATCAGGTAACGCTTGTAGGAGTCAGGCAGGTCTTTAACCTGGTTACCGTGAATAACCACAATCGGCGGATTATAACCACCGGCGTGCGCATATTTCAGCTTCACGCGGCGACCGCGTACCAGCGGCGGCTGATGATCTTCTGCTGCCATGGTCATAATACGGGTCAGCATCGCCGTCCCGACGCGACGGGTCGCGCTGTCGTACGCTTCACGTACGGACTCAAACAGGTTACCTACGCCGCTTCCGTGCAGTGCGGAGATAAAGTGGATGCGCGCAAAGTCAATGAAGCCCAGACGGAAGTCCAGCGTCTCTTTAACCTGCTCTCTCACTTCCTGGCTCAGGCCATCCCACTTATTGACGACGATCACCAGCGAGCGACCGCTGTTAAGGATAAAACCAAGCAGAGAAAGGTCCTGATCGGAAATCCCTTCACGTGCATCGATAACCAGCATCACCACGTTGGCGTCTTCAATCGCCTGCAGCGTTTTGATGACCGAGAATTTTTCTACCACGTCGGTAATTTTACCGCGCTTGCGCACGCCCGCAGTATCGATGAGCACGTATTCACGTTCATCGCGCTGCATCGGAATATAGATACTGTCGCGCGTTGTGCCCGGCATGTCGTAGACCACGACACGATCTTCGCCCAGGATACGGTTCGTCAGCGTAGATTTACCCACGTTCGGACGGCCCACAATCGCCAGCTTAATCGGCAGATCTTGCGGATTGAAGTCATCTTCCGGCTCTTCAACTTCTTCACCGTTCTGTTCCGCTTCAAACTGCGCCCAGTACGCCGCATCTTCATCAACTTCTTCCGACGGGTCGATTTCTTCTGCCCACGGCAGCAGGACGTGCTCCAGCAGACTGGTCACGCCACGACCGTGAGACGCAGCGATAGGATGAATATCACCCAACCCCAGCGACCAGAAGTCGGCAATCGCCTGATCGGCATCAATGCCGTCGGTTTTGTTCGCCACCAGGAAAGTCGGCTTTTCACGAGAGCGGAGGTGTTTGGCGATCGCCGTATCGGCAGGCATCAGGCCCGCGCGTGCATCAACCATAAACAGCACAACGTCCGCCTCTTCAATCGCCAGCAGCGATTGTTCAGCCATACGGGTTTCTACGCCGTCTTCGGTGCCATCGATACCGCCGGTATCGATACAGATAAATTCACGACCTTCAACTTCAGCACGACCGTACTTACGGTCACGAGTCAGCCCCGGGAAATCCGCGACCAACGCATCACGAGTGCGCGTCAAACGGTTGAAAAGCGTGGATTTTCCAACATTAGGGCGCCCGACAAGCGCGACCACAGGTATCATGTTAAATGCCTCTTACAAATTGCTATGCAACATCGATTTATCGACGTTTTAAAAAAAGTCAAAACGGCCCCTGTCTGCCAGGGGCCGTTTCTCAATACGCACTATACCCGTTATCTCTCAGATAATTCGCTGCCGACTACCTTGCCGAATCAGTGACCTCAGTCAACGATTCGGCGGTTGTCAGGCCGCCGCGAAAAAACCCGGGAGCCGTGAGTATGCCGTCACGACTAACGTGTAATAGAATACAGCGTGCCGTCTGTTGCCTGGATCAGCAGTCGACCATCGGCTACCACCGCGTCGGTACGGAAGCCGGAGCTATCGACTTTCTGCTGAGCCACAAAGTGACCATCTTCCGGGTTCACCCAGTGCATATAGCCTTCGCTATCACCGACGACCAGGTTGCCATTATACAACACCGGCGCCGTCAGGAGACGATGTAATAGATCGCTTTGCGTCCACAGCGTTACGCCACCTTCGGTGGTGAGCGCCAGCATACGGTCATTTTGATCGACCAGGTAGATACGGTTGCCGTCAACAATAAAGTCGTTCACTGAACCCAGTTCACGTTTCCACATGATCTGGCCGCTGCGCAGATCCAGCGCGGTCAGGTTGCCATTATACGCCAGCGTGTAAACCACACCGTTAACGATAACTGGGGTAGTATCAACGTCGTTCAGACGATCGATTTCAGTCGGTCCCGTGGCCTGAGAGATACGCTGCTGCCAGATTATCTGCCCTTGCTGCATCAGCACGGCGCTAACGCGACCGTTATCGCCGCCAACGATAGCTGCGCCATAGGCGGTAGCCGGTGCAGACTCGCCGCGCAGAGACAGCGCAGGCATATCCAGGTTAACGGTCCACTTCACCGCCCCATCCGCTTCGTTCAGCGCCTGCAACTGGCCATTGCTGGTATGAACCAGCACCATGCCGTCGCTGACGACCGGACGAGAAAGCGCTTCACCTGCGACGCGAGCCTGCCATGCCACGGTACCATCACCGGTGTTCAGGGCGAACAGCTGCGCTTTTTCGCTGCCGATATAGACATGGCCGCCAGATACGGTAACGCCACCGGAAAGCAGCGCAGGCGTACGGGAGAACCAACCGTCTTTCTCAGCCAGATTAACCGACCACACTTCCTTGCCATCGTCAGCGTTCAGTGCTTTGACGGTGCCTTTACGGTCAGCCGCGTAGACCACGCCATCCGCGAAAGCCGGGTGCAGGTTAGAATAGAATTCGCCGATACCATCGCCAACAGAGGTGCTCCAGGACGTGGACGGCGTAAACTGATTTTCCACCGTCGGCAGTGGTGACATCTTCACCACATCTTCTTCGCTGTTAAACAACGAACAACCGCTTAATAAAGTAACGGAAAGCAGCCCTGGCAAAAGTAATTTACGCAATTGCATCGAGTCCCTCTCAGATGGACAGATTATTTATTTTCATACGCATCATTTCGCTGAGCGCAGGTGAAGCATCGCTTTTCACGCCAGCTTCCCACGCCGCGCGAGCGCCTTGCTTATCGCCTTTATTGAGCAGAATCTCGCCGCGAATATCGGCGACAATGGCTGCCCAACCTTCACCTTTAATGCCATCAAGGGTTTTCAGCGCTTCATCGGGTTTTTTCAGCTGCAGCTGTACACGCGCGAGACGCATATTGATAACCGACTTCAGGTTATCATCCGACGCGGCGGCCAGGCCCTGCTGAAGCTGCTTTTCCGCATTTTGCAGATCGTTCTTATCCACAAAACGCTGGGCCAGCTCCAGAGAGGCAAACGCGCCATAGTTGTTTTTGCTGTCAGCGGCGAATTTTTCCGCCGAATTCAGCGCTTCCGGCTTGTCTGATTTGAGCGCGGAAATGGCGTTTTCATAGGCTAAAGAGGATTCTCTCGCCGTATCCTGCTGATGAGAACTCCAGTAGCGCCAGCCAACTAATGCGCCAATCCCTAAAATCACACCAACCGCCAGCGCTTTGCCATTCTCGGCAAAGAAGCGCTTGAGCGCGTCGACCTGATCATTTTCGTTGTTATACGTTTCCACGCAGTCCTTCTCCTGACTAATGATTCCCGGGAGATTAACCCAGAAGTGCGCGCAAATGCGCAGCAACGCTATCCTGCGTTACGGTAGTTTGCTCACCTGAGCGTAAATCCTTCACTACCACGTTTCCGTCAGCAATTTCTGATTCACCGACCACCAGAGCAACGCGAGCGCCCCATTTGTCCGCGCGGGCAAACTGTTTCTTAAAGTTGCCGCCGCCGTGGTTGGTCATCAGCTTAGCGCCGGGCAGCTCATCGCGAATCCGCTCAGCCAGACGCATTGCTGCTGACTGGGTGTCGGTTCCGGCGGCTACCAGGTATATATCGACAACAGGATCGGCTTTAAATTCCGGATTTACTGCCTGAACCAGTAAAACAAGACGTTCCAGTCCCATGGCGAAGCCTACGGCCGGCGTTGCACGCCCGCCCAGCTGCTCCACCAGACCGTCATAACGACCGCCAGCACAGACCGTTCCCTGAGAACCGAGGCTGGTGGTGACCCACTCAAACACGGTACGGTTATAATAATCCAGGCCACGAACCAGACGCTGGTTCACGGTATAGCGAATACCGGCATCATCCAGCAGGGCACACAGCCCGGCGAAATGCGCTTTGGAATCTTCATCCAGATAGTCGCCCAGCGCAGGTGCGTCGTTCAGCAGCGCCTGCACTTCCGGATTCTTGGAATCCAGCACGCGCAGCGGGTTGGTATACATGCGGCGTTTGCAGTCTTCGTCGAGCTTATCTTTAAACTGCTCAAGATAGGCAACCAGCGCATCGCGGTAGGTAGCACGCGCTTCCAGTGAACCGATGGAGTTCAGCTCCAGCGCAACGTGGTCAGCGATGCCCAGCTCACGCCACCAGCGCGCGGTCAACATGATCAGCTCAGCGTCAATATCCGGGCCCTGCAGGCCAAAAACCTCAACACCCATCTGGTGGAACTGGCGATAGCGCCCTTTTTGCGGACGTTCGTGGCGGAACATTGGCCCGATGTACCACAGGCGCTGTTCTTGATTGTACAGGAGACCATGTTCGATGCCGGCACGTACGCAGCCCGCCGTCCCTTCCGGGCGTAGCGTCAGGCTATCGCCGTTGCGGTCCTCGAAGGTATACATCTCTTTTTCAACCACGTCGGTGACTTCACCGATCGCGCGTTTGAATAACGGGGTCTGCTCTACAATCGGCAAACGGATTTCGCTGTAACCGTAGCTGCCGAGCACCTGTTTCAGTGAGCCTTCAATGCGCTGCCAGAGAGCGGTCTCGCCCGGCAGATAATCGTTCATGCCACGGATGGCTTGAATGTTCTTTGCCACGTTTATTCTCTTTATATATATACAAAAATGAACCCCGACGCCGCGCGTCTGCAGGTTCAATCATACACGGGAAGTGATACACCGCCCCGGATTATTTCTCTTCGACCTGCTGAACGGTGATACGACGCGCTTCATCAAGCATCGAGGCTTTCGCACGGATTCGCGCTTCCAGCTGATCGATCATATCGTCGTTGTCCAGCCTGTCTTTACGCACGCCGTCTTCATACAGGCCGCTTTTTTTATTACCGCCGGTCACACCAAGCGTAGAGACCAGCGCTTCACCCGGACCGTTCACCACGCAGCCAATAATCGAAATATCCATCGGCGTAATGATGTCTTCCAGACGCTGTTCCAGCGCGTTAACAGTACCGATAACATCGAACTCCTGACGCGAACAGGTTGGGCATGCGATGAAGTTAATACCGCGGGCGCGAATACGCAGAGATTTCAGGATATCGAAGCCAACCTTGATCTCTTCCACCGGATCCGCGGCCAGGGAGACGCGCAGGGTATCGCCGATCCCTTCGGACAACAGCAGCCCCAGGCCGATCGCCGATTTCACCGCACCGCTGCGTGCGCCACCGGCTTCGGTGATCCCAAGGTGCAGCGGCTGATCGATCTGTTTCGCCAGCAGGCGATAGGACTCAACGGCCAGGAAAACATCAGATGCCTTCACGCTGACCTTAAACTGATCGAAGTTAAGACGATCGAGATGATCGACATGGCGCATTGCTGATTCCAGCAGCGCCTGAGGCGTCGGCTCGCCGTACTTTTCCTGCAGATCTTTTTCCAGTGAACCGGCGTTCACGCCGATACGGATAGGAATATTTTTATCGCGGGCGCAATCAACCACCATACGGATACGTTCTTCGTTACCGATGTTACCCGGGTTGATACGCAGACAGTCCACGCCGTACTCCGCCACTTTCAGGGCGATACGGTAGTCAAAGTGGATATCGGCGACCAGCGGGACGTTGACCTGCTGCTTGATGAGCCTGAACGCTTCTGCCGCATCCATTGTCGGAACGGAGACGCGGACGATATCCGCGCCAACGCGCTCTAAGGCTTTGATTTGGTTTACTGTCGCAGCCACATCGGTGGTGCGAGTATTGGTCATCGACTGTACGGCGATAGGGGCGCCATCGCCAATCGGCACATTCCCAACGTAAATACGTTTTGATTTTCTACGTTGAATCGGAGCCTGGTTATGCATGAAAAATCTCCCGCGTTACCCGTCTGTTACTGCGCCGGTGATGGTTCGGCATTGAGGGTCAGACGCGCAACCTGGTTAGTTCTGATAAAACGACTCAAATCGACTGGTTTACCCAGATACTGAATCTGCACCGCCGCCGGGGCACCAATTTTCAGCTTATAAGGTGCCTGACCACTCAGATTCAGGTTACCGCCCTTACGTTGCAAACCGCTGAACAGTTTTTTGCCGGTTGCATCGCTCACTTCCAGCCAGCAGTCGGCAGAAAAGTTCAGTACCAGATCCTGCGCCGCAGCCGCCGAAGCGGTTGCGTTAGCCGGGGTGGTTGGCAACGGAGAAGCCGGGGCCGCTGCGGCCGGTGCGTTATCCACATTGGCCTGAGATGGTGCCACAACAGCGTTATTATCAACCGGAGCCTGAGCCGTGGCCACTGGCGCTGGCGAAGAGTCAACCGGTGCGCTATTGGCGATATTAGCTGAGCTGTCCGGTGCCGCATTGCCGGCACCGGTATCCAGTGGAACATTCTGGCTGCTGTCGCCCGCATTCAGTTCAGCGCTTGACTGGTCAGCCATCGATGTGATCTCTTCCTGCTGAGCTTTGTGGTCTTGCCACCACCAGGCACCGCTGAGGCCAATCACCACAAACAGCACCAGCCAGGTGAAGCTCATCAGCCAGCCATCACGCTTTTTACGGCGTTTGCCCAGAGAGAAGCTCTGCATCGGCGCAACTTTCGCGGCGCGAATCGGAGCCTGCTTTGCCATCATTGGCAGCAGTTCTTCTTCGGGAATATGTACAAGACGCGCATAGGAGCGGATATAACCGCGCAGGAATGTTGAGGCCAGGTCGGCCGGCGCCTTATCGTCTTCAATATCACGAACCGTGGAAACTTTCAGGCATAAGCGCTCCGCCACCGCTTGCTGGCTGAGTCCGAGTTGTTCGCGGGCATTACGTAGACGCGTGCCCGTCGTATTTGCTTCTTGATGGTCTTGAGTGGCTTCAGTGTTCATTCGACAACTACTGGTACGTGAATTTAAAGTTCAGCGCCGGTTAAACCCGCGCCGCGAAACATCTGCTAAACGTCATACAAAGAGTATAAGTCCGTATAACCCACTATCACAGATACTTATCAATATTGAATGCTAAGCGGTTGTAGTGCCGCTACATACTGCCTCAAAGTCGACAAAAACGCACCGTAATTATTGCCCGAATCCGCGTATTTCGCCTGGCGATTAGGCATAAATACGCAGCACACGCTTCATGCCGCGCGCTGCGTCATTTATCAGACCGCCTTCACATCAATGGCTTCGCCCTGCATACGTTTACGCAGCGTACGTTTGGTACGGTCGATAACGTCGCCGGCTAGCTGTCCGCAGGCGGCGTCAATATCATCGCCGCGCGTTTTACGCACAATTGTCGTGAAGCCATAATCCATCAGCACCTTGGAGAAACGGTCGATACGGCTGTTCGAGCTACGGCCATACGGTGCCCCCGGGAACGGGTTCCATGGGATCAGGTTGATCTTGCACGGCGTATCTTTCAACAGCGCCGCCAGCTCATGGGCGTGGTCGGTGCCATCGTTGACGTGATCCAACATAACGTACTCGATGGTAACGCGGCCCTGGTTAGCGTTGGACTTCGAAATATAGCCGCGAACCGAATTCAGGAAGGTCTCAATGTTATATTTCTTGTTGATCGGCACGATCTCATCACGAATCGTATCGTTCGGCGCATGCAGGGAAATGGCCAGCGCCACGTCGATCATATCGCCGAGCTTATCCAGCGCCGGTACCACGCCGGAAGTAGACAGCGTCACGCGACGTTTAGAGAGACCAAAGCCGAAGTCATCCAGCATGATTTCCATCGCAGGGACGACGTTGGTCAGGTTCAGCAGCGGCTCGCCCATCCCCATCATTACCACGTTGGTAATTGGACGTTGGCCGGTAATTTTCGCCGCGCCGACGATTTTCGCCGCACGCCATACCTGCCCGATGATTTCAGAAACCCGCAGGTTACGGTTAAAGCCCTGTTGGGCCGTCGAGCAGAATTTACACTCTAATGCACAACCTACCTGCGATGAAACGCACAGAGTCGCGCGATCGTCTTCCGGAATATAAACCGTTTCTACGCGCTGATCGCCCACGGCAATCGCCCATTTGATAGTCCCGTCGCTGGAGCGCTGCTCCTCAACGACTTCCGGTGCGCGAATTTCCGCGACTTCCTTCAGTTTGTTGCGCAGCACCTTGTTGATATCGGTCATATCATCAAAGTCGTCGCTGCAATAGTGATACATCCATTTCATCACCTGATCGGCGCGGAAGGGCTTCTCGCCCATGTTTTTGAAAAACTCGCGCATCTGCTGACGGTTCAGGTCCAGCAGGTTGATTTTGGCATCTTTGTTCGGCACCGTCAGAACGGCGGTATCAGGTGTGACAATATGTTCAGACATAATCTTTTCCGGCCTCGTTGTTACACGTTATGGCCCCAGGTGGGTTAAAAAAAAGAAACGCCCCTATAAACGAGTGCTCGTCCAGGGGCGCTGCATTGTACAAATTCTGCTGCATCAATACCACGTTTGCACGTGGCAATGATGAAAAAATCTGTTGCTGCGTACTTAATCCTCTATGGCTTTTCGATTGTCGTAAAGCCGAGGCGACGAATCTCCAAAGTATTTCGCGTCACAGCGAGGCGGCAAATTCGCAAATCTCCGACAGCAGAGATAACTCGGTGACCGGGGTGCGCGAATAAAGCCAACAAAGCGGTGGCGTGAAAGACGCGGGAGATTAGCGAGTGCGCGGGCAAACCTCGCCTTCAGCGAAGAAGAACGCGATTTCGCGAGCGGCAGATTCAACGGAGTCGGAACCGTGGGTGCCGTTCTCGGTGAAGCTGTCCGCGTAATCTGCACGCAGAGTACCTGCCAGCGCGTTGTCCGGGTTGGTTGCACCCAGCAGGTCACGGTGACGCTGCACGGCATTTTCGCTTTCCAGAACGGAGACAACGATCGGGCCGGAAGTCATGAACTCAACCAGACCGTCAAAGAATGGGCGACCTTCGTGCTCAGCGTAGAAACCGCGAGCCTGTTCAACGGTCAGGTGCAGCATTTTGGTGCCGACGATTTTGAACCCTGCAGCTTCAAAGCGAGAAAAGATGCCGCCAATAACGTTTTTTGCCACCGCGTTTGGTTTGATGATGGAAAAAGTACGTTCAATAGCCATGATTACCTCTAATAAAATGTTCTGTTGTTGCGCATACGATCGTATGGCCTGGCGCGCATTATAATGAGCAACGCCGGCGCTGCCTATGGATGAAGGTAACATTTTGTTAAAATAAGACGAGTTTTAGCAACACATAAAACAGGGGATTGAGCGTCCCCCGCTATTGCAGCGTAAAATTCGCCGCCGCCACCTGACCGCTCTCGTCCATGACCACCAGTTGATAGCGGTCAAGCCGCTCCAGGGACAGCGTTGCGCTGGCGCCAGCCGCGGCCTGCGGTTCGCCATTGAGAAACCACCAGCGCCGCCCTTCGCCGCCGGTCGTCTGCAACGACAACATCACCCGCGTCTCTCCCGGTAAACGCTTAATTACCGCACCATCACGTACCCCTGAGAGCACCATCGGAGCCACATCCGTGGTCTGGGGCGGTGGGCAATCGGGAGAAACGCCTCCCAGACGGGCAGCGCGCCGCTCAGCAGGAGGCAGCCATGGCTCCAGCGGAAGCGGCCAGACATCAATGCTCTTGCGTATGGCGTCGGGACAATCTGCTGCGACCCGCCGCCCTTGCCCATCTAACCAGACCGGGAAGCGAATACCGCGCCCTTGTTCCTGGCCCGGCAGCAACAGCGTCGGTGGCTGGCTGCTATCCAGCAGCCACGTGGCCAGCCGACGACGACAGTTAGTATCGCCTGCCGGCAGGTTCTGCCCGCCGGGCCAGCAAATCGTTGCCGCGCTAACCGTCTGCGGACGCGGGTCGGTGGGCAACCCGCCGCGCCCCGTCATCGGCCGCGCCAGCAGCATATTATTCACCTGGTTCAGTAATGGCACCGCGCTGGCAAAACCGAACTGCCCCACTACCGGAGTGCCGTCCGGTCGTCCGGTCCAGATACCGATCAGATAGCGCGCATTTACCCCAATCGCCCAGGCGTCGCGATAGCCGTAGCTGGTGCCGGTTTTCCACGCCAGCGGAACCACCTGAACCAGCGAGTCATCAGGAACCGGCTGCGCTTCTCCGGCCAGAGTACGCCGCACTATCCACGCGGCACCCGGTGACAGCAGCGGTCTTTCCACCAGCGGTGCGTCGGGCGTCATCCGCAGCCGCGCGGCGTTGCCATGACGGGCGAATGCGCTATAACCGGCAACGATATCCTCCAGTTTTGCCCCCGCGCCGCCGAGGATCAGCGACAGATTTGGCTCCGCGCCAGCCGGCAGCTTCAGCGGTAAACCGGCATTGCGTAAGGTCGCGGCAAAACGCTTTGGTCCGTAGGCTTCAAGAACCTGAACCGCAGGGAGGTTCAGGGAACGCACCAGCGCTTCGCTGGCGCTGACCGGGCCATGAAAACCGCTATCAAAGTTACCGGGGCGGTAATCGCTGAAGCGGCGCGGAACATCCTGTAATAAAGAAGCGGGATGAATGAGCCCGTCATCCAGTGCCATAGCGTAAACAAACGGTTTCAAGACCGAGCCCGGCGAACGGATCGCCGAGACCATATCGATATGTCCAAAGCGGCTATCGTCGGTAATATCTGCTGAACCGACCCAGCCGCGTACCTTCATATTGGTATGGTCAACCACCACGATCGCCAGTGAACTGCGCGGCGGCAGGCGCGATTTCCAGTTGAGGGCCAGATCTTCCAGCTGACGCTGGAGCCCGGCATCCAGCGTCGTCACCACTTTCTCGTTACGGCTACTCGCCAGCACACGGCGGGAAAAAAGCGGCGCCAGCTGCGGCATCTGCCGTGGAAACAACCATACCGGTTCTTCAATCGCTTCCTGCACGGCCTTGTCAGGCCAGACCCCCTGGGTACGCATTCGCGCCAGCACCTTATCCCGCGCGGCCTGGGCGCGCTGCGGCCAGCGGTCCGGCCGTAAACGACTCGGCGCCTGCGGCAGCACGGCCAACAGCGCGGCTTCACCGTAGCTGAGCTGCGCGGGGGGTTTGCCGAGATAGGCCCAGCTGGCGGCGCCTATTCCCTGAAGCGTTCCGCCAAAGGGCGCGCGGTTAAGATACAGCGTCAGGATCTCGCTTTTTGATAAATGCCATTCCAGCTGCAGCGCACGCCAAAGCTGGCGTAGCTTGCCGCCGAAGGTTCGGGGATGGGGATCGAGCAGCCTTGCGACCTGCATGGTCAACGTGCTGCCGCCGGAAACAACCCGCCCGGAGGTCAGGTCCTGCCAGGCGGCACGAATTACCGCCAATGGGTTAACGCCCGGATGCCGCCAGAACCAGCGGTCTTCATACTGGATCAGGGCCTGTAGATAACGCGGCGACACGTCATTGAGAGTGACCGGATAGCGCCAGACGCCCTGATTATCAGCAAAACGCCACAGCGGCGTGCCGTCTTCAGCCACCACCACCCGGGCCGGCGTAACCTCATGCAGCGGTAGCGGCCACAGGCGATCGGCTACCAGCGTCGCCAGCCAAAGCATAAACAGGCACGCCGTCAGCCAGCGCCAGCGGCGTTTTATATTAACCTGCAGCCGCATTTACGGCGTAACGGTCAGCGGGCCGCTGGCGGAGCCGGTCGCCCGCCACTGCGGAATATACATCGATTCCACCTGCGGCTGCGGGACCTGATAAGTTCCCGGCGTGACCGCCCGCGCCAGATAAACCAGCGTCACCGGCTGCCCTTCATTAATCGCCACGGCTGCGACGAAACGATCGTCGCGGAACTCGATATGCTGAATATCCGCCTGCTGCATCTGGTTAAGCAGGTTCTGCACCGCGTCGCCATTCTCCTGCAGACTGGCACTACTGTTTGCCAGATTCTGATTTTCCAGCTCCAGTCCAGCCGGCAGCAGGTCTACCACCAGCGCGTCCGGAACGTTGCGATTGGCGGTTACCTCCAGCTTCACCAGTACCAGCTCGCCGCTACGCAGCGAGGTTAGCGATTTCTGCTGGCCGTGGGTGTCAAAGATTTGCCGCTCAATGCCCAGTACGTTCCCCGCAGGTTGCGGCGCGGTGAGCGGATATCCGCTGCTATCAAGACGCAGCCAAAGCGGTTGTTCGCCGGTGTTGCTGACCTGCAGGGCCGCCAGCTGTTCTGCGCTCAAATTACGGGTCTGTGCTTTATCCGCAGACAGCGGCTGTGCCTGTAGCGACGTTTGTGCCCGCCAGTTGCCGGGTAAGTCCTGTAATGTCCGGCCGGCCAGAAACAGCGCATTCGTCTCCTGAGTGGAGAGCCAGCGCTGGCCATAGGCCTCTTGCGCGAGGGTGCTGAGTAACACGTTCTGCGCATCCGGCAGCAGTTTGTTCTCTTCCAGCAGAGCCAGCTTCAGCGCATCGTCACGTAGCGCACTACCGTAATCGCCCAGCCAGCGGTTCGTGTCCTGGCGCGGCGTACTCATCGCCAGCTTCAGGGCCTGCTCACCGCGTGGCGCATCGCCCATTGCGTTGAGGGCAATGCCCAGCTGCAACAGCGGCAGACCTGAGCGCGCCTGGTCATGGCGGCTCCAGATTTCGCGCAGGGCACCGAGCGGTGCTTTTTGCTGGCGCGCCAGCACCAGGCCGGCATAGGCCTGAGCGGCGAAGCGGCTGGCCGCCGCGTCATCGCTATAGCGCACGGTCATCAGGCCGGGCTCCTGCAGATAGCGCAGAAGACGCTGGTTACCGTTATTCATCGCCTGCGCCGGCACGCTATAACCTTGCTCACCCGCCCGCACGAGGAAATCCATGGCATAGGCGGTGAGCCAGTACTCTTCCGGCCCTTCTTTGTCCCACAAGGCAAATCCGCCGTCATCACGCTGCATGTGCAACAGCCGGGAAATACCGATATCCACCGCCGCACGGCGTTTTTCATCGCTGTCCCCGGGAATGCCCAGCGCTTTGAGCTGTGCCGCATTGGTGTAAAGCGCCGGGAACAGTCCGCTGGCGGTCTGCTCCAGGCAGCCGTAAGGATAGGCTTTCAGATCGCGGATGTAGCGGGCCAGATTCAGCGGCGGCTTACCGCTGAATATCAGCTGCCCCTGGAGGGTCGCCGGCGAGAAGCCCTGCGTTTGCCCGGCGGGCACCTGCCAGTGCTCACCCGGTTGCAGCACTACGCCGGTATTGACAGTTTGCGCCGGGAAGGCCGGGCGCACGCCAATTTTCCACTGTTTTTGCATCGGGGTTATCGTCTCACCCGGCAGATTCAGACCGGTGATCGTGGCGTTGACCTGGCCATCGCCGAAACCATCGCGGGCGCTCACCGGAACAAACAGCGTACTGCGGGCGCCGGGGGCCAGCTGTACCGGCGGAATGGCCGCGCCATCAAGATGCAGCAAACCGCTGGCGGTCAGCGCGACATTCAGGGTTTGCGGTCTGTCGGTGAGGTTACGGAGATCTAACGCCAGGCGGGTCGCATCACCGCTGGCAAGGAAGCGCGGCGTGTTCAGCTCGGCAATCACCGGCGCCGCCACCACCACTTTCTCATCGCTGCTGCCAAAATCATCGGCGGTCCACGCCTGAGCCATTACCCGTAGTTCGCCGTTGAAATCACCTATCGGCAGCGTAACCGACCCTTCGCCGCGATCGTCCAGGACAACCGGCTGTGCCTGTTGGGCAATAATCGTCACGTGGTTAACCGGGGGTTTACCGCCGCGTTTGAGTTCATCGCCATCCCCACCAAAGCGCAGGCTGGCGAGGCGGCCCTGCCCTTCAATGACCTGACCGTAGATATCATAAATATCCGCGCCGTAGCGCTTCTGACCAAAGAAGGCATTCCACGGGTCCGGGGTGGCGTAATCAGTAATATTCAGCACGCCGCTATCAACGGCGGAGAGCAGCACATTAACCTGTTTTGGCACTTCCCCCTGTGCCACGCTGGCTTTGACCTTCACCGTCAGCGGCTGATTCGGGCGCATCTTTTCCGGTGCATCCAGCGCCAGCGTCAGGCGGCGGTTTTCATCCCCCAGCGGGAGGTGTAGCAGGCCAACCGCTCGTTTCGGCGTCGCGGCGCGGGATTTATCCCCGGGGCGAATCACCAGCGTACTGAGGTAGAGATCGTGACGGTTCCAGCTTTTATCGACCGGAATCGACAGAGCCATCCCGCTTGCCGGGACGTCAATTTCCTGCCACCACAGCGGCCCTTCGCTGGATTCAACCATCGCATAGCCTTTACCCGCCGCTGGTGCGGCGATGTGCAGTTTGATGGTATCACCGGGTTTGTAGGCGGCTTTGTCCAGCTTCATCATGACCCGATCCGGGCGCGCGGCGCCGGTGCCATCGCTGTTATCCTGCCAGCTGTAGCCCGCCCAGAAGCGCACGCTGCTGACGACATCATCAGGCCCCTTCACTTCCAGCCGATAGGAACCCCACTCCACCGGGAAACTCACCTTCGCCGTTTGCCCGGCCTGGAGATCCAGTGATTCTTCGCCTTCCTGCAGATCTTTTTGATCGAACTGCGACTGCCAGCCTTCGCTATCAGACCAATTCCAGTAGTAATCGCGGCGCTCGCGGATCAGACGGACCTGCAGGCCAGAGACGGCTTTTTTCTCGCCTTTGGCATCGGCATAGACAATCTCAAAGGCAGCGGTGCTGTTTTCATCGACGACCGGCTGTTTCACAGTACTGTCGGTGCGATAGTCGTACACATCTTTGAGGGCAAATTCCGGGCGGATCCCCGGCAGCGTATCGGCAGGCCAGATCGGTTGTTGTACGGTACGGGTAACCGGGCGACCGCCGGACTCCAGCAGACTTGCCTGTAATACCACCTGCAGCGGCGAATGGCTATCCTGCCACTGGCTGGCAGTGGTCACATCGGCGTGGCCTTTTTCATCCAGCGTCATCTGGACTTCATCCAGGCTACGGGAGAGATTGTCTTCCGCAATATCACCAAACTGGAAGCCCGGTAGCGCCGTGACCGCATCACGCAGAGGACGCAGGAACAGTTTCCCCTGGAGCTGATTACCGCTGGCCGGGGCGCCATACAGATAGGCACCGGTAACGGCAAAGTGCACTTCAGCCTCCGGGGAAAGCGGTGCGTTTTGCGGGGTCAGATTCAGCGCCATGCGTTCAGGCATAAAATCCTCGACGTGGAAATCCCACTCGCGCGGCTGGTTGTCACCGGTGCTGGCGCGAATATGCCACATTCCGGTCGCCGCCCCGCTATCAAGCGGCCAGGTAAACTGATACAGGCCATTGACCGGTTTGCTCACCTGGGAGCGGACAACCTGGCCGTCCGGCTGAACCACGTCGAACTTCACCGGCTGCTCGGCCAGCGGCTTACCATCTCCGTCGCGGAGCAGTGCATTGAGGATGACCGTTTCTCCCGGGCGATAAAGATCGCGCGGGCCAAACATAAAGAACTGCTTGCTGAACCCCGGGGCGCCGGCAATCGAGAACTCGGCCAGATCGAGCGCAGGAAGTTTGAGATCCAGCAGCGTGGTTTGCCCGTCTTTGCGCGCCAGCAGCAGCGCCGCGTCTTTATCGGTTTGCAAGGTAACGTGGCCCTGACCATCACTTTTCGCCTGGGCCAGGGTTTGCCCTTTCGCGTTCAGCAGCTGTACGTCAATACCGGATTGGGCCGCACCGTCTTCAAGGCTCTGGGTAAAGACGTCCAGCCGGTTATGGTAGCGGTGCGCCGACACGCCGATATCGCTCAACGTAAATAGCGTAGCGGCGTTGCTGTAGCTGTAGCGCCCCGCCGGATTCATCACCGCGACGTATACGCCAGGCTGCTGCAACGGCTTAATATCGGCCAATGGCAAGAGCAGTTTTTCACGCGTATTGCGCGCCGGGTTGAGGTCAAAACGCCCGCTGTAAACCAGCTCGGCCATTTTCAACAGCTCATCGGACTCCCAGTTACTTAATGAATTGCGGTATTCCCACTGGCTGACGAAAGCGGACAGCGACTCCGGCTTGATGCGGAAAAAGTTGACGTCGACGTTATCAACGTTCAGCGCCATCACCGGCAGCCCGGCAACGACTTTGCCCGGCAGCAACGAACCGCGGCTGGCAAAGCCGACGCTCGGGGCAATATCACGGGTGGTGATGGTTTTTTCAAACGAGGTATCAAAGGTCGCGGCGTTCAGGGCACTCAGCGTCGGGTCAACGGAGACGATAAGTTCACGTTTCGGCTCAAGATGGCGTAGCCGCAGCGATTTCAGGTCAGGCGACAGTTCCCAGGCGCCGTCAACCTTGCCGCTTTTTTTGTCGACAAGATGCACGCTGCGTGAGAAATCCTGATCGGGATTAAGCGGCACAGAGAAGGTCAGCACCATCGCGGCCGCCCCGTCCAGCTGGATTTCAGAGGCGTCGAGTAGCGTCAGTGCTTTGCCTTTGCTCTTTTCTGCCAGCGTCGCCAGCTGCGTGCTATCCGGTTTTGCCGCTCCTGTGTCCGCAGCAGAAGAACCGGCTGGCGTTACGGCCTGCGGTTTACCGCTGTCATCACAGGCGGTCAGTGAGAGTGCCGTCAACAGTGCCAGCGACAGCGCCGCTAAACGAAATGGTTTCATCCTTTAACCCCTCGGCCCAAAAGCCTGATACGTATCGTGAACACAGTATTATGCGCCAACGACGGAATTACCAACAGCCACCCCGCCAGAATCTGGCTGGCGGTATTTGATCGTCCGTAGCCGCGTCGCAACTTCGCCGTCCTTAACTTGTCAGGCACCGGGAAAACGTCGACAATTCATTGATTGATGAATAATAAAACGGAGGCTCCATGTCTACCTCGTTTTTTGTCGCCGCTGACTGGTTAGCGGAACATATTGATGACCCGGAAATTCAGATTATCGATGCACGCATGGCCCCGGCAGGCCAGGAAGCCCTGCGTGATATGTCTGCGGAATATCGTGCCGGCCATATACCCAACGCCGTATTTTTCGATATTGAAGCCCTGTCCGATCGCACCAGCCCTTTACCTCATATGATGCCGCGGGCAGAAGCCTTCGCCGTCGCGATGCGCGAGCTGGGAGTCAGCAGCGATAAACATCTGGTGGTTTACGACGAAGGTAATCTCTTCTCAGCCCCGCGCGCCTGGTGGATGCTGCGCACGTTTGGCGTCGAAAACGTCTCTATTCTCGCCGGCGGTCTGGCTGGCTGGCAGCGCGATGAACTGCCGCTGGAACAGGGCGTGCCTGAACTTGCGGAAGGGGAATTTGACGGACGCTTCGATCCCGAAGTGATCAAACGTCTGACCGACGTGCTGCTGGTCAGTCATGAAGGATCGGCGCAGATCGTCGATGCTCGTCCGGCCGGGCGCTTTAATGGCCTGGTGGATGAACCTCGCCCGGGGCTGCGTCGCGGCCATATTCCCGGCGCGCTGAACGTGCCGTGGACCGATCTGGTGATCAACGGTGAACTCAAAACCGTTGATGAGCTGAATGATATTTTCATTCGTCAGGGCGTGGATTTCGAGCGACCGATTATCGCCAGCTGTGGCTCCGGCGTGACGGCGGCGGTGGTGGTTCTGGCGCTGACGACTTTGGGCGTCAACGGCGTTTGTCTGTATGACGGCTCATGGAGCGAATGGGGGGCACGCAGCGATCTACCGATCGAACCGGTGCAATAAAAATAACGGCGGGGGCGGATGCCCCCGTTACTTTAGATAATGCGGTTCTGTTTGAAGTCGCGCAGGAAGCTGCCCCAGCGCTTTTCATAAAACGGCGTAATATGGGCCATCATAAAGTGGCTGATCCCCTTTTCACCTTCGACGACCTGACAGATATCAATCGGCTCATCGCCGGGTAAGGTGTCGGTCGCCACGCTGCCGGTCGCCTGAATCACCTCGTCAATATCGCCTTCCACTTCAAGACCAATCAGCAAATTTGCCGGAGCATCGGCGCTATCTTTGATAGAGCACAGATAGGCGCGTTTGACGGTCTTCAAGGTTTTAAACAGCGTGGTTAAGGAGTCAATCATCTGTGCAGGTGGCTCTGCGACCTCAGACAACAGCAAGGACTCGCCGCCTTCCAGCACGGTTTGACTACTAAGTGGGCTGCCCTCTTCCCCCAGCAGATGCTGGATCTCATTAGGCATAAACTCTTTACCGGTTGGTAGTTTCGCATTGAGGAACAGCGTTTCGCCGAGCGTCATCGCAAACAGAGTCCGTGCCGGCATCACCACAAACGATTGTTCATCTTCAACCGCCTGCTGAAGGGCTTCCAGCGAGGTGAAAAACGGAATGACCGATGCGCCATCGTCTTTTTCCCAGTGCTGCAGGTCTACGGCACTCTCTTCGACAATGTGCTCACCTTCCGCTGCCGCACCCGGAACCCACACAGTGGATTCCAACAGCGTACGGAAAAATGCGGGACGGTGGCCCGGCTCGGTCGCCGCCTTTTCCAGCAGGGTTTCTAATTCATTTTTAGTTTCGGACATATTTTCGTTACTTTAAATTGCCCGGCGGCGCTGCGCTTGCTCGGGCCAACAAATTTCTCAGGCCGGATAAGCACAGCGCCACCGGCAAGAGCGTTACTCTGCGGTTAACAGATGAGCAATCGTACGCACGCCGAGGCCGGTGGCACCGGCAGACCATTGCTCAACCGCCGATTTACGATAAGTTGCCGAGCAGTCAATGTGCAGCCAGCCCTGATGATAATTCTCAACGAAATGAGACAGGAAACCCGCCGCCGTGCTGGCGCCAGCCGGATAGGCCGCGCTGCCGGTATTGTTCAGTTCGGCAAAGTTAGACGGCAGCTGGCCACGGTGGAATTCGGCCAGCGGCAGACGCCAGAAGGCCTCATTTTCCGCCTGAGCGCTTGCCAGCAGACGGTTAGCCAGCGGATCATCAAAGCTGAACAGCGCGTGGTAGTCGTTACCTAACGCGGTTTTTGCCGCACCGGTCAGCGTTGCGGCGTCGATAATCAGCTCCGGTTTCTGCGCCGAGGCATCAATCAGGCCATCAGCCAGCACCAGGCGGCCTTCGGCGTCGGTGTTCATGATTTCCACGGTTTTACCGTTGCGGTAACGAATGATATCGCCCAGTTTAAAAGCGTTACCGCTGATCAGGTTGTCAGCACAGCACAGGTACAGCTTCACGCGTTTGTTCAGGCCGCGGGTAATCGCGAATGCCAGCGCACCGGTGACCGTTGCCGCACCGCCCATATCGGACTTCATCGAGTCCATAAATGCACTTTGCTTGATGCTGTAGCCGCCGGAATCGAAGGTAATGCCTTTTCCGACCAGGCATGCATACACCGGGGCTTCTTTGTTGCCGGTTGGGTTGTAGTCCAGCGCCAGCAGCACCGGCGGACGTTCAGAACCACGGCCAACGGTATGCAGGCCAAGGTAGCCTTGCTCACGCAGGTCTTCACCTTTCGTGATACGGTAGGTGACGTTGTCGCAGGCCACACCGCACAGCAGATCGACCGCGCGCTGAGCCAGCTGTTCCGGGCCCAGCTCTTCCGCCGGGGCGTTAATGGTGTCACGCACCCAGTCAATAATCGCCAGGCGGTTTTCCAGCTCGCGCTTCTGCGCGTCGTCCAGCGCCGGCCATTCGACCTGGCGGCTGCCTTTCGGCCCTTTATAGCCGGCCCAGAATGCCCACGCCCGCTCGATATCCCAGCCTTCGCCGCTCAGCGCAACGTGCTTGATCCCCATCCCGTCGACTTTACGCGCCGCGCGCTGAATCAAAGCCAGGTCGTCTTTACCGTTCAGATGCAGGGTGATGCCGTCATTATTAATGCTGTAAGCCGCTTTTTCTCCCCAGCGCGCGTCAGCAGGTTGGGTCGTCAGCGTAATCTTCATGGCTTCGGTCATTTTATCTTTATCCTTATTTGGCAAAAGAGCCGCATTTGGCAAAAGGGCCGCCAAAAGGCAGCCCATATTATTTTTCCGATGACTCTCGCTGCGGGAGGAGGCGGTTAGCCGCTCACCCCCCGGCCGCACAGATTACCGTGCGGCGGGAATGAGCAAACACGAGCCACGCATCTGCAGCGCGAAACATGTCGCGGAAATTATTCTGCTTCATCTAACCAGACTAGCAGAATCGCCTCCAGAATTTTTTCATTGGATGCGGTCGGATTGTCATCAAAATCTTCCAGCTCGCAAATCCACTGATGCATATCGGTGAAGCGAACGGTTTTTGGGTCGAGATCCGGGAAGGCGTCATACAGCGCTTCACCAATTTCACGACTATCGGTCCATTTCAGTCCCATATTAATGCTCGCGTGCGTGGTTGATAGTGTAACGCGGGATCTCAACGACCAGATCGTCGTGAGTCACGCGCGCCTGACAGCTCAGACGACTGTCGGGTTCCAGACCCCAGGCCTTATCCAGCATATCATCTTCATCTTCGGTACTTTCGGCCAGCGAATCAAAACCTTCACGCACGATGCAATGGCAGGTGGTGCAGGCACAGGATTTTTCGCAAGCGTGTTCAATCTCAATGCCGCTGCGCAGAGCAGCATCCAGAATGGTCTCACCGATCTCAGCTTCCACAACTACGCCATCCGGACACAGATCCTGATGGGGCAGAAAAACGATCTTTGGCATATTAAACCTCGTCCACGGATTGGCCTTTCAGCGCAGTACGGACCGACTGGTCCATACGACGTGCGGCAAATTCCTGGGTTTGTGTGTCTGTATTTTTAATCGCATCTTTAATAGCGTCGGCATCATCGCCTGTTGCAACGACGCGCAGTTGCGCCATTGCCTCATCGATAGCCTGACGTTCTGCGGCACTTAACAGCGCGGCATCGGCGGCCAGCGCACTTTCCAGGCTCTCAAGAACGCGCGCGGCTTCAACTTTTTGCTCAGCCAGCATGCGTGCCTTGATATCCTGTTCGGCGTGACTCATCGAATCTTTAATCATGGTGGCGATTTCACCGTCGGTCAGGCCGTAGGACGGCTTCACCTGAATGGAGGCTTCGACGCCGGTCGATTTTTCCATTGCGGTGACGCTCAGCAGGCCATCGGCATCCACCTGGAAAGTGACGCGAATATGCGCCCCACCCGCCGGCAGCGCCGGAATACCGCGCAGTGCAAAACGCGCCAGGGAACGGCAGTCCTGCACCAGCTCACGCTCGCCCTGCATCACGTGGATCGACATTGCCGTCTGACCATCTTTGAAGGTTGTGAACTCCTGCGCACGCGCCACCGGGATCGTGGTGTTACGTGGGATCACTTTCTCCACCAGGCCGCCCATCGTCTC
Organism: Klebsiella sp. I138; assembly: GCF_051131765.1. NCBI lineage: Bacteria > Pseudomonadati > Pseudomonadota > Gammaproteobacteria > Enterobacterales > Enterobacteriaceae > Klebsiella > Klebsiella sp. I138. The sequence goes on along the minus strand of NZ_CP180447.1, from coordinate 43,182 downwards.
CAGCCCTAAAGAGAGCGGGATAACGTCGAGCAGCAGGAGTTCGCTATCCGGCTTGTTGCCCACCAGGATATCGGCCTGAATCGCGGCGCCAATGGCCACCACTTTGTCCGGATCAATAGTGGTCAGCGGCATGCGGCCAAAGAACTCACCGACGCGCTCACGGACCAGCGGTACGCGGGTTGAACCACCCACCATCACCACTTCCAGCACCTCTTCAGCCGCCACTCCCGCATCTTTCAACGCGCGACGACAGGCCAGCAGAGTTCGTTTCACCAGCGGAGCAATCAGTTCGTTGAACTGGCTACGGGTGATATCCCCCTGCCAGCCACCGACGTCTACGCTGACGGAATCGGCATCGCTAAGGGCGATTTTTGCTGCAATGGCCGCATCCAGCAGTTCACGCTGCAGACGGTTGTCGCGACGATCGCTCAGGCCCGCCTGTTCGCGCAGATAATCTGCCAGTAGATGGTCAAAGTCATCGCCGCCCAGCGCAGAATCTCCGCCGGTCGCCAACACTTCAAATACCCCGCGGCTTAAGCGCAGTACCGAAATATCAAACGTGCCGCCGCCGAGATCGTAAACCGCGATAACGCCTTCCTGACCGGAATCCAGCCCGTAGGCAATAGCCGCGGCAGTCGGTTCATTCAACAGACGCAGTACGTGCAGACCAGCCAGACGCGCGGCGTCTTTGGTGCCCTGACGCTGGGCATCGTCGAAGTAGGCCGGCACGGTAATCACTACGCCGTCGAGCTCACCGGAAAGCGCCTGCGTTGCCCGGGCGGCCAACGCCTTCAGAATATCGGCGGAGACGCGAACCGGGTTGAGCAAACCGCCTGCGGTCTGGATCATCGGCAGGCCATTTTCACTGGCTTGAAGCTGGTAAGGCAGATGTGGGTAGCGGGACTGAATATCGGCCAGCGAGCGCCCCATCATCCGTTTTACGGAGCTGATGGTATTAACCGGGTCGAGGGCCGCATTGTGTCGGGCGTCATACCCGACGCTCAGACCTGATGCATGGTAGTTCACCACGGAAGGCAGCAGGTAGCGCCCCTGATGATCGGGCAGTGTTTCGGCCTGACCGCTACGCACGGTAGCGACCAGAGAATTGGTGGTGCCCAGGTCAATCCCCGCCGCCAGACGACGCTGATGCGGCGCGGCACTCAGACCAGGCTCACTAATTTGTAATAAGGCCATAATTGCTTCCGAAAATTAAAAATCGAGCAGCTTTTCTTCGAGTTGTTCTGCAACGCTCTGAAGTTTATCGAGAAAACGCAGTTTACGCACGGTATCCGCCGCCGCGTCCCACGTCTCGCTATCTAATTGTTCAACAACCTGCTGATGACGAAGGTCGTACATCCCCTTCACGCGTTTGAGAAAAGCCGTCAGGCGTTCTTCATCCTGCGATTTTTCAATCTCATCCAACTCTTCGCGCAGCTCCAGCTGCTCCATCAGGAAGGCGGTATCACGTACGGTATGCTGCTCGCTGGCTAAGTCATAGCCATGAAGCGAAAGAATATATTCAGCGCGGGTCAGCGGGTGACGGAGCGTTTGCCAGGCCTGATTGATCGTTGCGGATTGCTGCACTGAGGCGAGCTGTTCGGCCGCACTCGCGCTGGCGAACTTATCGGGATGATACTGGCGCTGTAAATCCTGGTACCGGACAGCCAGCTGTTCTTGCGAAAGGGTATAACTGACCGGTAACCCGAAGAGGGTAAAATAGTCCATAGTAACCTCAGGGTTAACGAGATAAAGCAAACCCCACTCACGGTTCACCGCGGTGGGGTCCTCTACCCGTGTATTTCGGGCCGCCTCTTTGTGGGCTGTACTCGTTTATCCGCTGGACCGACGGCTGTCAGTCACCGGGATTCACGCGTTTACCGCCCTGGTGCGGCCTGAAACACGTCGGATAGTGTCTGGATTATACGTTAAAGCTTTCGCCGCAGCCGCACTCATCTTTGACGTTAGGGTTAGTGAATTTAAACCCTTCGTTCAGGCCTTCTTTGACGAAGTCCAGCTGAGTGCCGTCGAGGAACTGCAGGCTTTTGCCGTCGATCACTACCTTGACGCCTTTATCTTCAAACACGGTGTCTTCTGCCGCCGGCTCGTCAACAAATTCCAGCACGTAGGCCATACCTGAACAGCCCGAAGTGCGGACACCCAAGCGCAGACCGAAGCCTTTGCCACGGTTGGCCAGGAAGGAATTAACTCGCGACGCTGCGCTGTCGCTAAGAGTAATCGACATACAATAACCTCTTAATTATTTCGCTTCACGTTTGCTTTTATAATCCGCAATTGCGGCTTTAATCGCATCTTCCGCCAGGATGGAGCAGTGAATTTTCACCGGCGGCAGTTCCAGTTCATCGGCGATATCGGTGTTCTTGATAGCCTGAGCTTCGTCCAGGGATTTCCCTTTAACCCATTCGGTCACCAGGGAGCTGGAGGCGATAGCAGAACCGCAACCATAGGTTTTGAAGCGTGCGTCTTCAATGATACCGTCATTGTTGACTTTAATCTGCAACTTCATCACGTCGCCACATGCCGGGGCGCCAACCATGCCGCTGCCAACATTTTCATCGCTGTTGTCGAAAGAGCCGACGTTGCGCGGATTCTCGTAATGATCGATAACTTTTTCGCTGTATGCCATGATGAATTCTCCTTATACCCTACCGATTAATGATGTGACCATTCGATGCTGTTCAGATCCACGCCCTGTTTGAACATATCCCACAGAGGAGAAAGATCGCGCAGACGGCCGATGGATTTACGAACCAGATCAATGGTGTAGTCAATCTCTTCTTCGGTAGTGAATCGACCTAAAGAGAAGCGGATAGAACTGTGTGCCAGTTCGTCAGTCATGCCCAGTGCGCGAAGCACATAGGACGGCTCAAGGCTTGCAGAGGTGCACGCCGAACCGGAGGAAACGGCCAGGTCTTTCAGCGCCATAATCAGCGACTCGCCTTCAACATAGTTGAAGCTGACGTTGAGAATGTTCGGCGCGCCCTGCTCGAGGTCACCGTTGAGGTACACCTCTTCCATATCTTTAACGCCTTCCCACAGACGGTTACGCAGACCGCGCAGGCGCGCCATCTCGGTTTCCATCTCTTCTTTCGCGATACGGTAAGCTTCACCCATACCGACGATCTGGTGGACTGGCAGAGTACCGGAACGCATGCCACGCTCGTGACCGCCGCCGTGCATCTGCGCTTCAATGCGGATACGCGGTTTACGACGAACGTACAGTGCGCCAATACCTTTAGGACCGTAAATTTTGTGACCGGAGAAGGACATCAGGTCAACTTTCAGCTGGCTCAGGTCGATAGGCAGTTTGCCCACGCTCTGGGTAGCGTCAACGTGGTAAATGATCCCACGCGCGCGGCACAGTTCGCCGATAGTGGCGATATCCTGTACAACGCCGATTTCGTTATTCACGTGCATGATGGAGACCAGGATGGTGTCATCACGCATCGCGGCTTCCAGCTCTTTCAGATCGATAATCCCGTTGCGCTGTGGTGCCAGGTAGGTGACGTCGAAACCTTCACGCTCCAGCTGGCGACAGGTATCCAGAACCGCTTTGTGCTCGGTTTTGCTGGTAATAATGTGCTTGCCTTTTTTCTGATAAAAGTTGGCTGCACCTTTAATCGCCAGGTTGTCGGATTCCGTTGCACCGGAGGTAAAGACGATTTCACGCGGATCGGCACCGACCAGTTCAGCAATCTGATTACGGGCGATATCAACCGCCTCTTCAGCCTGCCAACCGAAACGGTGTGAACGAGAGGCCGGGTTACCAAAGGTCCCGTCCAGGGTCAGGAACTGCATCATTTTCTCGGCAACACGCGGGTCCACCGGCGTTGTTGCGGAGTAATCGAGGTAAATCGGTAATTTCATTGCTCTTTAACTCCGTACATCACTCAATGCAAGGAACCAGGCAACCGGCTTGATGTACGACCGGGAACACGGGATGTCGCAACATCCCGGCCTGATTCTGAAATCTCTTTTTTTATCGTTTTTACTCTGACCGTTTCACCTTGCATCATCGAGGACGCAAGCGAAAACAAGACGAGTATTATGCACGCAGTTTGACGTCAATGGCGTCCTGAGTGCGGGTATTGCGCTGGGATTCATGGCTATGCTGACGACCTGAAACATCGAGGATTTCCTGGTTATTGACCAGTTCACCCAAGGTGATGTTGTTCAGGAAGCTGGTCAGGCGCTCGCTCAGGTCACGCCACAGCGCGTGGGTCAGGCACTTATCGCCGCCCTGGCAGCCGCCTTTACCCTGACAACGGGTCGCGTCAACCGATTCGTCTACTGCGCTGATCACTTCGCCAACGGCGATGCTGCCAGCTTCTTTACCTAACAAATAACCGCCGCCTGGGCCACGTACGCTGGATACCAGACCATTTTTACGCAGGCGGGAAAACAGCTGTTCCAGATAGGACAGCGAAATCCCCTGACGTTCAGAAATATCAGCCAACGGAACCGGGCCCGATTCAGAGTTGAGCGCAACGTCCAGCATCGCGGTCACAGCATAACGCCCTTTAGATGTCAGTCTCATGTCTTACTTAACCTCAAACTCGCCCCTGCCCGGGCTTTTTATTAATATGGGTATTGCATAGCAGGGCCAAGTCTGACATTCCCGAGTAATTTGGTCAACTATTTACTTGACTGTTTTAGTCAGGTATTTAACCATCCGTGCGTTCTGTATTTTCCCGGTGACGCCTCGCTTATCCGGACCTACGATTTTGTAGGCCGGATAAGGCAAAATCGCCCCCGGCAAGGAATACAGGCGCTTACTTATCTTTCTTTAACTGATCGATCGACGCCAGCATTCCGCGCAGGATATTCAGCTCCTGGCTTTCCGGGCGTGCGCGGGTAAACAGGCGACGCAGTTTGTTCATTACCTGCCCAGGGTGGCTGGCACGAATAAAACCGGTATCAAGCAGGGTTTGCTCGAGGTGACCATAAAAACGTTCTAAATCATCGACCAGCGGATACGGCGTCTCTTCGTGCGCCACGGCCGGTGTATCCTGTTCCTGCGTCGCCAGCCAGGCCATGCGCACTTCGTAGGCGATAACCTGCACCGCCATTGCCAGATTCAGTGAGCTGTATTCCGGGTTTGCGGCGATAGCCACGTGATAGTGACACTTTTGCAGTTCATCGTTGGTCAGCCCAACGCGTTCGCGGCCAAAGACCAGTGCAACCGGCGCATGCTGCCCTTCCGCTACGCTCTTCAGACCACATTCACGCGGGTCCAGCATGGGCCACGGCAAAGTACGTGAACGTGCACTGGTTCCAACCACCAGACTACAGCCGGCCAGGGCTTCATCCAGGGTATCAACGATTTGCGCATTGCCAATGACGTCACTGGCGCCAGCCGCCAGAGCGATAGCCTGAGAATCAGGTTTAACCAACGGGTTAACCAGCCACAGGTTAGTTAACCCCATGGTTTTCATTGCCCGGGCAACGGAGCCCATATTTCCAGTATGTGATGTTTCTACCAGTACGATTCGAATATTTTGCAGCATTATGGTTCTTCGGCTAAAGATTATTCACGCATGCTATCATAAAACGAAGACATAGGCAGATTTCACTGTTACTATGTGCGCCGTTTTTTCCCGTTCTTTAACATCCAGTGAGAGAGACCGATGCATCCGATGCTGACCATCGCCGTGCGCGCAGCGCGCAAGGCGGGTAATTTAATTGCCAAACACTACGAAACCCCAGACTCCGTAGAAACGAGCCAGAAAGGCAGCAATGACTTTGTGACCAACGTCGATAAAGCAGCTGAAGCGCTGATTATCGAAACCATTCGCAAATCTTACCCGCAGCACACCATTATCACCGAAGAAAGCGGTGAACACGCAGGTGAAGATCAGGATGTTCAATGGGTTATCGATCCACTGGATGGCACCACCAACTTCGTCAAACGTCTGCCACACTTCTCCGTATCTATCGCCGTACGCATCAAAGGCCGTACTGAAGTTGCGGTAGTTTACGATCCAATGCGTAATGAACTGTTCACCGCTACCCGCGGTCAGGGCGCTCAGCTGAACGGCTACCGTCTGCGCGGCAGCAATGCTCGCGACCTGGACGGTACTATTCTGGCAACTGGCTTCCCGTTCAAAGCAAAACAGCACGCGACGGCGTACATGAATATTCTCGGTAAGCTGTTTACCGAGTGTGCTGATTTCCGCCGCACCGGTTCTGCTGCTCTGGATCTGGCTTACGTGGCCGCAGGCCGCGTTGATGGCTATTTTGAAATCGCGCTGAAACCGTGGGATTTTGCAGCAGGTGAACTGATTGCTCGTGAAGCAGGCGCTCTGGTCTGCGATTTCACCGGTGGCCACAACTACCTGCACACCGGCAACATCGTTGCAGGTAACCCGCGTGTCGTTAAAGCAATGCTGGCGAATATGCGTGACGAACTGAGCGAAGCGCTGAAGCGTTAATCTCTCCCCCCTCACCCTGGTTTACGGGGTGAGGGTGTTCCTCAAAATGGTCGTATTCCCCCACCGGCCGGCACCGCGCTACTCCACATCACCAGCGCCGCAACCACTAAAACCACTCCGCCCGACAGCGCCAACGTCGCCCAGCCAACATGTTGCCACAGCGGTGGCGTCTTGTTACCACTGAGTTTAACGGCCAGTTGACGAAAGCCATGAACCAGCAGCGCCAGCCCGCTGATGGTCAGCGACGTTCCCGCCGCCATCGCCAGCGCCGCCGCCATTCCCCAGTTAAACACCCCAATCACTTTACTAAACAGCAGGACCATGATCGCCCCGGAACAGGGCCGCATCCCCATTGACAGGACAATGACCAGCCGTGCGCGCCAGTCATCGCCGCTTTGTAGCTGATCCGGCGCAGGCATATGCTGATGCCCGCAGCCACAATGAGCATGATGAACGTGGTGCGGTGTAAAGACGGTGAACGTGGGTCGCCGCAGCGCGGTCCGCAGCTTTTTCAGCGCCCGCCAGCACAGCAGCAGACCCAGCGCCCCCACCAGAAGATAGCTGCCCTTCTCCAGCCAGAAGCTGCTGAGATGCAGCTGCCTGGCCGGGAGCTGCAGGAGCGTTAACACCACCACCACCAGCACAATCGCCACAACGCCCTGCAGGAGCGAGGCTGCCAGCGTCAGCGCAATACTGGATTTAAGTTTTGCCGGATGTGTCGCCAGCCAGGTCGTAATGACTATCTTGCCGTGCCCGGGCCCTAATGCATGTAGCACCCCGTAGATAAAACTAAAGGCCAGCAGCGAAAACCCCGCCGCTGAGGGGTTTTTCGCGACGGCTTTCAGCAGGCTGCTCAACTCAAGATTTAACGCCCGCTGCCAGACGGTACTTTTCAGCAAGACCTGCGGCCAGGCCTGCCATAGCCAGATCCCTGCCGCTGTCGCCAGCAACAAAAAAATCGCCAGCGGCCACAGCTGGCGCAGACGCGAAGTGCGTGCGGTATGAGGAAAAATTACTGACATGTCAGCGTCACCTTCTGTGCAAAGTAGGTTCCCAGTTCCATATCTTCCGGCGGAGCATCGGCTTTATCGAGCGACTGGGCAAAGGCCGACATTTTCTCATTCGGCTCCGGCGTGGTGACCTTAACCTGACACGCCGCGCGCAATGGGGCGGGCAACATAACGTCGCTCTCTTTGTCATAGTGCATATCGACATAATAAGTGGGATCAAATGTCGACAGCGTCAGGGTCTGTCCGGCCAGGGGCTGAGGCTTTGCCAGCGGTAGCGTAAACGTGAGCACCGCCTGATGCCCTTCGCGCTCAAGGCCGTAGCCATCGGGCCGGTTATCAAACTTCACCCGCTGACCGTTGTGCCAGAGCTCGCTGAAATAATGCTGACCGAGCACATTGGCCATCACTTCCGCCGCCAGCTTTTTCCAGACTTCATCGCCAGGTTTTGCCTTTCCCGCATCGTAGAGCAGGTCTGCGGAGGTGATTTCATCCATCGTCCAGCGCATTTTAAAACCGGTGAGCTGTCCGTTGTCCGCCACGACTTCCGTTTTCAGACTGATGAAACTATGCGGGTGCGCTAGCACACTAAATGATAAAACCATGAAAAATGCCGCACTGGTGCATTGTTTCACTCTCTTCATCCGATCCTCACGTGAAAAATTCTGTGAACTTAGCCAGCAATCCTGACGTAAAGGTGCCGAACTGCCCTGATCTCCATTCATCCATTAGCTATTCTTAGCAAAAACCCTAACTGGAACTCACCAGATGATGACCGTCATTGAACCACCATCTGCGCTTTCCAGTCCACAGCGCCGTAGCCAGGTTCTTCTGATGTTTTATCTGCCCGGGCAGTCAGTGACGCCCGAACGGCTCAGCCACATCAACCAGGTTGATGAGACAACGGCCCGGCAGGATATCGCGGAGACCGGACGCGAAATTCAGCGTTACCACCGACTGACGCTCTCGTCACAGGTGGACGGCAGCTACCGGATTGAAGGTGCTGCAATCGATCAACGCCTGTGTCTGCTGCACGGCCTGCGGCGGGCGCTGCGTTTATGCCCGCATTTTATTGCTCATCATTTTACGCCAGCATTAAAAACGCAGCTTAAACTGCAGGGCATTGCACGCACGCTGTATGACGATACCAATCTGCAGGCGCTGGTTAACCGCTGCTCCCGGATGCTCAATCGCCAGTTTGACTGCCGGGATATCCATTTCCTGCGCCTGTACCTGCAATATTGCCTGCTTCAGCATCATCTTGGGCTCACGCCGGATTTTACCCATGAACAACAGCGCTGGGCCCAAGAGGCCGCGGAATTCGCTCTCGCGCAGGAGATTGTCCGGCACTGGCAGCGCCGGATTGCCGGGACGCCGCACGCGGGTGAACAGCTGTTCCTGACGCTGCTTTTCATGTTATTGAAAACCCCCGATCCCATCCGCGACGGGCACCACCAGGACAGACGCCTGCACCTGGCCATCGCCCGCTTAATTCATCGTTTCCAGGATCTGGCAGGCCGGCCGTTCAGCGACGACCAGGGACTCAGCGATCAGCTGTATATTCACCTGTCGCAGGCGCTCAACCGTAGCGTGTTCGCCATCGGCATTGATAATGCGCTGCCGGAAGAGATTAGTCGCTTGTATCCGCGTCTGATGCGAACGACCCAGGCGGCGCTGAGCGAGTTTGAAGCAACATATGAGATCGCGTTCAATCAGGAAGAGGTTGGTCTGATTGCGGTTATATTTGGCGCATGGCTGATGCAAAAAAGCGATCTGCATGAAAAACAGGTCGTGCTGCTGACCCACGATAATCCCATGCTCGAACAGGCGCTTGAACTCCAGCTACGCGAACTGACTCTGCTGCCGCTCAATATTAAATACCAGAGCGTGCAGGCTTTTGAGAAGGAAGGAGCGCCAAAGGGCGTAGCGCTGGTTGTCACGCCGTATGCCACCGCCCTTCCGCTGTTTTCCCCGCCGCTGTTTCACGCTGAAGAGATGTTCAGCGATCACCAGCGGCTGCATATTTGTAAAATGCTGGAGGATTAGGCGACCGCTTTCGGTCGCAGTACCAGCGCCGGGAGGGCCACCAGCGCCATCACCCAGAATACGCCCTGATGCAGGTGCTGGTAGAGGAAGCCGGCAAACACCGTCATTATTGCAATGCTGCCGCCCATCGCCACTGCGGAATAGACCGCCTGCAGACGTATGACTTCACTTCCCTCACGCGCGGAGATATAGCGCATCGCTGCCAGGTGGCAGACCGTAAAGGTTCCACAGTGCAGAATCTGCGTGACGATGAGCCACGGCAGTGCCGTAGTTGCCCCCATCAACGTCCAGCGAACCAGACCGCACACCGCTGAAAGTAGCAGCAGTTCCCGAGCGCTGAAGCGGCTAAAGACTTTTTTGCTCAGAGCAAAGATAACGACCTCGGCCACCACGCCCAGCGACCATAAATAGCCCACGGCGGAAGCTGAGTAACCGGCTTCCTGCCAGTATATCGCGCTGAAGCCATAGTAGGCGGCATGTGCGCCCTGGAGCAGACATACGCAGGCGAGAAAGCGCCAGCTTTGCCGCACCAGCGACAGCCAGGCCGCCGCTCCCGCGCCTTCCTGATGGCGCGACTCTCCCTGTGGCATTACCGACGGTTTCAGCAGCATGCCCAGCAGCATAGACGCGGCGCCAAGGCTAAGCAGCAGCAGAATGGCCCGATAATCAAACAGGCTGACCAGCTTGCCGGTGAGTGCTGAACCAATAACAAAGGCCACGGAGCCCCACAGACGCACGCGCCCGTAGTCCATGGTTATCTGTTTTTGCCAGGTGTTTGCCAGCGCATCGGTCAACGGCACCAGCGGAGAGAAAAAGAGGTTAAATCCGACGATCACCACCGCCAGCCAGGCGACGTGGTTTCCCGCCCAAAAGGCCAGGGTAAACAGAAGCACCAGCAGCGCGAGGATACGCAGAGCAAAAATCAGCCGGGAGGGGTCGCTGACCCGCGGGGCGATCAGCAGGCTCCCAAGGAAACGGGCCACCAGCCCTGCGCCCAACAACATGCCGATGGTTTCTGGCGTTAAGCCCGTCCCCGCCAGCCAGACGCTCCAGAAAGGCAGGAAAATGCCATAGCTAAAAAAGTAGGTGAAGTAACTAAGCGCCAGCCAGCGCGTGGAGTGCAAGACCATGATTCCCTCCCGAATGGAGCCGATAGTCTGGCGATAAAGCAGGAAAGCCGCAAGGTGAAGTTTACCTGCCCGTTTCCGGGCAGGCCGGGATTAAACCGGGCGAACTTGCAGCACCATTTTTTGCCGCATGCTTTCGCCACGTGACAGCATGGTCAGTTGGCCAAAGCCCGGACGATGATGATCGTCAGGTGCATGGCTCATTGGCTCAAAACAGAAGAAATCAAATTTATAACCTTTATCAAAAGCCGGATCGGAAACGAAAACAAAATAGCATGGCGCCGGCGGCTCGGTGGTCATAGAGAGTTGATACCCCAGCCCCGGTTGGCGGATCGTCACGCGACCATCCCAACCGGAAAAGCCATTATTCACCCAACGCTCAGGTAGCGGCGTGGGCTGATTGAAATCGAGCTCCTGCGGCAAATTCTCCTGATGCTCACCGGTGAGCCAGCTTTCTCTCTCGAGCCAGTAGCCAGTGGCCTGCGCCTGCACCCGCGTCTCCTGCGACAGCGGTAGATATGGATGCCAGCCAAGGCCGAACGGCAGCGCCTCGCCATCATTCGTCACGCTCAGCTCCACCTCAACGCCGCTTTCGCTTAAGATAAAGTTCTGCTGTGCGGTGTACTGATAGATTCCCTGCCGGTGAACATACTCTAACCTCAGCTGCGAAGGCGATTGCTCCACACAGCGCCAGCTATTCAGCCAGCCGTCGCCGTGAAGATAGTGGCTATCCCACTCAACGTTCGGCGCCAAATGATGCCGCCCTGTCGGCGAGGAAAACTGATTACCGCTCACCCGATTGCCAAACGGCACCAACGGGAAGCAAGAGGACTCCACCGCCACGCCGCTATTCAGGCCAGGGCGCAGCACCGGGAGCGTTTTCCCTTGCTGAAGCCACCACAGCCCCTCGATCGCGCCGCCGCGCTCCGCAACCTGCAGACGCAGCTGACCATCATCCAGTGTAAAAAGCGTCATCACGGCTCCTTAATCCGGGAAATTAATCACCACTTTGCCACATTTACCGCTGGCCATTAGCGCGTAGGCTTCCCCCGCCTGGGCCAGAGAAAAACGATGGGTAATCGCGCTATGCGGCCACAGTTTCCAGTCGGTCAGGTCGCGGGCGCATTTCTCCATATGGAACAAACTGGTCACCCAGGAGCCGATAATACGCCGCTGGTGGTGCATCAGATCGGCGCTCACCTCAAACTCAACCTTCCCGGTTTCTCCGATGTACACCACTCTTCCCCAATCTGCCGTAGATTGTAACGCCAGCAGGCGTCCCGCGGCATTGCCAGAACAGTCCAGAGCCACATCCGCTCCGCCGCGCGTCAGTTCGGCAATCAGTGCCGGAAGGTTTTCCGTGGTCGCCAGGAAACCGTTATCCATCACCCCCAGCTGTTTTGCCGTCGCCAGGCGCTCCGGCAACATATCGACGCCAATAACGCGTTTCGCGCCGCGACCTTTTGCCAGCATCATCGCCATCATGCCAACGGGCCCTAACCCGACAACCAGAACGTTGTCGCTCCCGGAGACCTCGCCGCGCAAAATACCTTCGTAGGCTGTCCCTACGCCGCAGCTTATAAACGCACCATCTTCATAGCTCAGCGCATCCGGCAGGTGAATGAGGTCTTTTTCCTCCGCCAGTAAATATTCCGCATGGCCGCCATCGCGCTGCCAGCCGTAGGCCGCTTTACCCTCCCCGGTACAGGAGATTGGAAAACCGCGACGGCAGTTGGAGCAGAATCCGCATCCGGAAATATGGTACACCAGCACCCGATCGCCCGCTTTAAAATGCCGGCAGCCGGCCCCTGTTTCCATAATTTGCCCGCAGGGCTCATGGCCATTAATAAAACCTTGATACAGCGGTTTATCCGGTGCAGCAGCGGTACCACGATGCTGATGATAAATATAATGAACATCGCTACCGCAAATTCCTGAGGATTTCATTTTAATCAGGACCTGGTTAATCCCCGGAGTGGGTACCGGTACTTCACGCAGCTCAACGCTAGAGTTCCCGGGTAAAAAAGCAGCCAACATTGTTTTCATAATTCCCTCCAGACAAACTAATGAATTTTAATGTTTAAGTTTATTGTTGCGTTGGGTCAGCAATATATTCGCCAGAACAGCAACCACGATAATTAACCCGCGAACAACCTGCTGGAAGAATGAGTTAATACCCAAAAGCACCAGCCCATTGCCAATGAGGGTGATAACCAGAACGCCTAATAAAGTGCCGAATAGCGAGCCGCGACCACCGGACAGCGCCGTACCACCGACCACCACCGCAGCGATAACGTCAAACTCCAGACCGTTGGCGGCGCCCGCATTACCCGATCCTAGCCGCGCCGCCAGCAGAATACCGGTAATCGCGGCCAGCAAACCTGAAAGGGTAAAAATCAAAATACGCACCCGTTTGACGTTAATCCCGCAGAGTTGCGCTGCCGTTGCGTTACCGCCGGTGGCAAAGACGGAACGGCCAAAGGCGGTTTTGCGACTAATAAAGACAAAGATGACGAACAGAATCAGCATAATTAACGCCGAAACGGGGATCCCCATAAACTGCCCCCCAAGCCAGTCAAGGACCTCATTTTCATCGATGGGAACCGGCAACGCGTTGGTCATGAACAGTCCCATACCGCGTAATGCGCTCCATAAACCTAACGTCGCGACAAAGCTGGGCACGTTGAATACACCGCGTAATACGCCGGCGAGGGTTCCCAGCGCTGCGCCGAGGATGAGCACCAGCAGACAGGCTATGCTAAGGGGCACCTGAAACTGCAACAGGAAGGCCAGACAGACAGAGATAAACGCCACCATCGGACCGACGCTGACATCAATCTCACCGGAGATAATAATAAGCGTCATCGCCCATGCGGCAATACCAATCGTCGCCGCATCACGCAGCACGTTCATTTGGTTGTTTAAAGAAATAAATCCCGGGGCGTTAAATGAAAACACCAGATATAAAACAGCAATCACCACCAGCAGACCAACTTCATTAATATGACGGCTGATAAATTGCTTGGGTGTGGCATTTTTGCCTTGCGGCAGCGTTAATGATGAGGCAGACATCTGTTAATCCCTCAATAAACGTGATAGCTAATGCGTGGATAAAATTGCCGACATTAATTCATCGACATTTACGGGGGCTAAAAGCTCACGGGTAAATTCACCGTTTTGCAGCAGCAAAATACGATCGCAGACTAAAGGCAGCTCCTCTATTTCACTGGAAATGAATACGACGCTTTTTCCTTCCGCGGCAAGTTCCCTCACAATTCGATAAATCTGCTGCTTGGCTTCGATATCAACTCCGCGCGTGGGTTCATCAAGAAGTAATATTTCACTTCCGGCGTAAACCCAGCGCCCAATCACAACTTTTTGCTGGTTGCCGCCCGAGAGCGTCCCGATAGCAGTCTGCGTATTTGCCGCTTTAACCGTCATGCGGCTCATGACTGCGGCAGTCAGTTGCTGAATCCGCTGCCAGTTCAGTACACCGCGTCGGCTAATTTTGTGCCGATTGGTCATCACCGTGTTCTCATCCACGCCCAGCAGCGGAATGATGCCTGCCTCTTTACGGTTTTCCGGGGTATAACCCACTCCGCTCTTGAGCATCGAGGTATATCGGGGATGCGGAATATGCACGCCATTAAGCGTGATGTCCCCCTCAGCAAACGTTTCTAAGCCGACGATAGCCTTGAGTAGCTCGCTACGCCCCGATCCCAACAGCCCGGCAATACCCAGTACTTCGCCACGGTGCAACGTAAAATTAATATGCTGAAGTTTGGGCGGATGGCGCAGCCGGGCGACCTGCAGCACCGGCGTTGTCAGCGCGACGTCAGATTTAATTAGCGGCAGACTGGTGTGCTCTCTTCCTAGCATCAGCGATACGATCTCTTGCGTTGTCGTACTCTCCAGCGTGACATCGCCCGCCACCTGACCATCGCGCATAATGGTGGCGCAAGAAGCGATACGGCGGATCTCCTCCATTCGATGACTGACATACACTACGGCAACGCCCAATGCCGACATTCGCTTCACCGCACTGATCACCAGCTCGACCTCAGCATTGGCCAGCGAGCTGGTCGGCTCATCAAGAATCACTACCTGCGGCTGGCCTTTCATCACACGGGCGATTTCAACCAGCTGCTTTTGCGCCGGGCTAAGCGTGTCGACCAGCGCATCAGGCGGGACATCAACACCCAGAGCAGCCAATGCCTGCGCGGCATGGCGAACCATCGCACTTTGGTCAACCATGCCATTGCGGCGTGGCCACTGGCCAAGGCTCAGGTTCTCCGCCACTGTTAATCCCTCGACCAGGCTTAACTCCTGGTATACGGCTCTGACGCCCAGCTCCGCGGCCCGGCGGGTAAGCGTCGCCTCGTTGCCTTCAAGACGTTTACCCGCCAGCCAAATCTCACCGCTGTCAGGACTTTCACTTCCGGTCAACATGCGTATTAAGGTGGACTTTCCCGCGCCATTTTTCCCCAGCAGCGCCCGAACCTCACCTTTTGATAGCGTGAAATCAACGTTATCCAGTGCAACTACGCCGGGATAACGCTTATTTCCCCCTAAGATCTGTGCCACCGGCACCGCCGTTTTTTCTGTTGCCGTCATCGGGTCTTTACCTCAGTTATTCAACAGGGGAATTAAGGCAAACCGTCGACATGCGTAGCCAGCCACTGCTTGCCGTCTTCAGATTGGGTATAGGTATCGATAGCGACCGGGATAACTTTATTTGCCGGTGGGGTTTTATTAATTACATTCATTGTTTGGGCGAAAACGGCGCTACCCATCTTCTTGCCAGAAATATCCACCACCGCTTTTAACACCTGATAGCTGTTTAACTCCTGGGCTATTTCGGTGGTCATATCGGAGCCAAATACGGCGACTTTACCGGCCTTATTTTGGTTACGGACCGCTTTTACCGCCCCCAGCGTTGCGCCACCGGACTCTCCCATGATGGCGTCCAGGTCAGGTGAGGAAATAATCAGTTTCTCGCCAACCGAGATAGCTTTATCCAGAACGGTTCCTTCCTGATTCGCGACAATCTGCATATCCGGAACACGCGCCTTCAACGCGGCTTCAAAACCTTTGCGCCGCTGTACACATACCTCAAATGCCTCACAATTGATGACTGCAATTTTCGGCGCGCTAATTTTGTTGGTAATAAAATAATCCGCCGCCGCATCACCCAGCTTTTTGCCGAACTCAAGCGGGTCGCCGACCAGATAGGCAGAAACATATTTGTCGACGCCTTTCTCATTAATGCAGGTGTTGTAGCAAATCACCGGAATGCCAGCTTCATTAGCCCGCCGAACTGCGCGACTGCTGCCATTTTCTGAAACGGCGGAAAGAATGATGGCGTCCACGTTACGCGCGACCAGCGTATCGATAAATGAACTCTCTTTAGAAATATCGCCCTGCGCGTTGGTTTCAATCAGCTGAATTTTCGCATCGGTGCTTTTTGCCGCATCCTGCACACCCTGCCTCACCCCGGCGTAATAGCCCTGGGTATCGAGGTAGATAGCCCCCACGGTGATCGCTTTCGCTGCGCTATGGCCGGGGAATGAAATACTCAACGACGTTAACAGTAAACAGAAAAAAAACGTGACTGCCTTATTTTTAGACATACGTGCCTCCTGTAGGGTCAGGCATTTATTGTTGTTTGGTTTCGGCGGCAGGCGAGCCTGCCAGCGAACGATTTCACATATTCTAAACATCTCGAGGAGAGCGGCGGGTCAGACCGCTCAAACATTACAGTAAACGCTCTTTAGTTAATGAGGTGCAGCACAAACGGCAGAGTTTGCCGAAGTAACGCCGCCTTCGCCCAGGCAGGGTTGAGCGTTTCCAGCTCGGACAGCGCCTGTTCATATCGCGCTCCGCCGCCTAATCCCGCCGTCGCCAGAACGCGTACCAGTAAACACTTCTCCTGATGCTGTTTTTGAATATCGGCATAAAGCGCCAGCAGGTCAGGCTGTGAAACGGCGAAGAAATCGGCTTCTATTTGCGCCGTTTCCATATGCTCAGCCCATTGCAACATGTCAGTGAAAAGACGCTCACTTGCCAGACGCTCGCCGAGCATCCGCAGGGCCACGCCTTGCCAGAAGAGGTAATCCACCGGCTGGTCGTTGTAGTAGCTATGAATATTGATGGTCCGATCGCCTGATGCCGCCTTACGGAAACACTCGACTGTGCGTTCTTCCCTACCCTGCTGCCTGGCGCAAATACCAAGCCAGAACCAGATATCGTTATCGGTCTGTCCCGGAAGGCGCCCTTCGCTCAGGTTTTCTGGATAATGCAGCGCGGAAAGCAGCAGCGCTTCGGCCTGTTGCGGCTGCTGGTGAAGATGCTGCCAGGCACGCAATAGCTGGTTGATAACAAACTGACTGGTTACTTTGCCTTCACCACCTTCCCAGGGATGGAACTTGCGCGAAGCAAGCACGTTTGCCGCCTGTTCAGCGTTGCCAGCCAGATGCCAGAGATGAAGCAGCTCCGCCGTCAAATCATCGCGTTTCAGAGCGGTCGCGAGATTAGCCTCCAGCCTGGCAAGGCGTTTTCCCGGCTCAACGGCAGTCAGCTTATCCAGCAGATCGCGTTCAAACAGCAGGCGAGCGTCCTGCGGCTGCTGGACACAGGCTTTATCCAGATACGCTGCCGCCTGGCGGCTATCACTCTGTTTATTCCATGCATGAATCGCCAGCCCTCGCCAGGCATCGGCAAAATCAGGCTTTATTTCAACGCAGCGATACCATAGCTGTGTCGCTTTCTCATAGTTACGCCGGCTATAGTGGAAACAGGCAAGCAGATGTTGAGCAAAATAGCACTCGGTTATCATCTCCAGAGCAGCCACTTCCACCAGCAGATTTGGAAAACGCACGAAGTCAGGGAATGCCTCGCGGGCACGATTGATCAGCGCAATACGTTCGTGTCCTGCGGCCAGGCTGGCCTGTAAATAGAGCGACAGTGTTTTCTGACAGTTAAGCACCGCCAGTACGCTTTTCGCCCGCTCCGGCATCCCCCAGCTCAACAGCAGACCGGCGGTCAGCAGTGCGTTAATATCCCGATCCTGACAGACGGTTGACCATCGCGCCGTATCCGCTTCAGTCCCTGATATTGTGGCATTGAGCCACCACAGCGTGGGATTTAGTGGATAGTCGCCCAGCAGCTTTTCAATCTGCTGCCTGGCCTGGTAGTGATGGCCGATGAGATGCAGTAAGAAGGTCTCCAGCGACAGCACGTCCTGGTTTGTGGGGCACGCAAGCAGGCTTTGCCGACAAAATGCCAGCGCATCGTCGTAGCGCTCGGTACGTGCCGCCAGTCGGGCAAGTCCGTAATATCCTCCCGCCTTGCTGTTGCCGCTCCACACCGCGCGCCAAAAATCCTCCTGCGCATCATGCCACTGCTGTAGTCGCTCTCGAGCACTGGCGCGAAGTAAACTTGCCTGTCCGCACTGTGGATTTTTGTTCAACCGATGGGCCCGCGACAGCGCCCGGGTCGCATACTCGACGGTTTGCGGAAAGTCCGAGCGGTTGTATTCCAGCATGGCCAGCGCCAGATTGCATCGATAGTCCTGCGGATCCAGTTCAATGCCACGCAGGTAATAGTCAAACGGCGAGCGGCTGGCGTGATGATACTGCTCCAGGTGCTGGCCGATAAACCACGCCTCATCCACGCTGCTTATCTCGCTGGCGCTTAAGGGCGTTTCCGCCACTTCTGGCAGCGGCAAGGCCTGCGGCTGATGCTCCTGATAGCGCAAAACACACCTGCCATGGCTATCCAGCAGCTCCATGGTCAGGCGAGCAGGATTAATCCCGGCTAACGCTCCCTGAACGGCAGCGCATGGCGCCAGCTCAATCATTTCATTCAACAGCAGCTGTGAGTTGCCCTCTTCGCGAACCGTTAGCCGGTGGGCGGTAAGAGGAGAAATAGCATAGACTCCCCATATAATGCTGCCCTCTTCACGTTGCAGTTTGATCACCGCATCGCGCGACGCGTTCTGTACCATGCCCAGTGAATGGTAAGGCAGGAAGTATTGTTCAAATCGCTTTTCTTCAAATGGATCGAGCCAGGTAAAATCTGGCTGGTTATCGGCGAAAACGCCTGTCATTAGCTCGATGTAAGGCCCATTGTCATCCGTCAGATTTTTATCCCACGCCTGACCAAACTCACTGTAACCCCAGCTCCACTGCTTTTTCCCAGGCGCAATGTGATGATCCGCGACGTGCAGCAGCCCGCCATCTTCATCGTGACACCAGGCGCCGACAAAATCGTACTCTGACTTTTCCGCCATATAGGAGGTCGGTACCGGAACATTTTTGTAGCGTGAGATATCGACGCCAGCCGAATAGTCCACCTTGTAATAGGTTCCGGTAGCAATCGGAAACGCTGAAACCGCACGTTTGCCATGATCAAACACCGCAGTAACATCCGGAGGAAATACGCTTTGATGGCCGTCGCCGCCTTTTACAGCCGGGTTCGCCCACCACAAGAAATGGCGCGGCGTGGCATTGCCGTTGTAGACCCGGCTACCAATCTCCAGCGCCGCGCGCTGCGGACGCAGAGTAAACCCGGTCATCACCTGTAACCCATGCATCGGCTCCGTCTCGCCAACCCAGACGGTTTTTGAGCCATCGTCATTTTCACTAATAGTAAAATCAACCGGCATATAGGTAGTGGGCCGGTGGTGCTGCGGCCAGTTAAACTCAATCCCTCCGGAGATCCACGGACCCAGCAGGCCAACTAACGCGGGTTTAATAACATCATTGTGATAAACGAAATCACGCTGCCTGACCTTATCCCACGCACGGTGCACACGGCCTCCCAGTTGGGGCAGGATCATGATTTTGATGTAATCATTTTCGAGCCACACGGCCTGCCATGCCTTCAGCGTTTTTTCCTCACTCAGCGTATCCGTCACGCCATAGGGATACACCGCCCCGGAAGAACCCTGATAAACCCGATTTTCCAGAAACATGGGATGGATGTCCTGCGCCCCCGTTTCATAGGTTGGAATATGTACCGTTTCCTGCCAAACGTTTACTGAACTCATAACGCCCTCAAAGTTAACAAGACATACTGAAGTGAAATTATGAGAGCAGTTTAATAGACAGAATCAGCGTATTTACGCACAATAATCACGCAATTTAGTTAACAAGGTTTAGTTTATGAAAGCCTGTATTAACAATCAGCAAATTCGGCATTACAACAAGGGCGTACTGCTGGAGTATCTGTACCGTAAGAAACGGGCCAGTAAATCGGCGCTCGCGCGGCTGGCGCAAATTTCGATTCCCGCGGTCAGCAATATCCTCCAGGAGCTGGAAGAGGAAGGCCGAGTTGTCAACGTGCAGGATGACCGCCTCGCTCGTGGTCACAGCAGCGGCGCCTGGCTTATCGCCCCCGACGGTGACTGGACCCTGTGCATGAACATCACACCAACCAGTATCGAGTGTCAGCTTGGCAACGCCTGTCTGAGCGCAAAGGGCGATGTTGCATACCACGCCATCGACGCCCCTACTCCGCAGGCATTACTGGCGGCAATTGAGAAATGCTGGCACCAGTACCGCAAGAACTGGCCAGGGCGCAAAATCAATCTGGCGCTGGCGGTTCACGGCCAGGTCGATGCGGGGACAGGGGTCTCACAGACCATGCCGCAGGCCCCATGGAAACAGCCCGTAGAGATGAAATATCTGCTGGAAGAGAAGCTCAATGTCCGCGTCATGGTCGATAACGACTGCGTCATGCTGGCGCTGGCAGAAAAATGGCAAAATGACGGGCAGTACCGGGACTTCTGCGTTATTAACGTTGACTACGGTATTGGTTCTTCGTTTGTTATCAACGACCAGGTCTGGCGCGGCAGCCTTTACGGTAGCGGTCAGATTGGGCACACCATTATCAATCCTGATGGCGTTGCCTGCGGCTGTGGGCGCTATGGTTGCCTGGAAACGGTGGCATCGCTGAGCGCGTTGAAAAAGCAGGCGCGGATATGGCTTAAAACACAACCCGATCTGGCAGATAATCCAGACGCGTTGACCATCGATGTCCTGATCGAAAAGTGGCAGCAGGGTGATTCCCGCCTTCATACATGGGTGGAGGACTCCGCAAATGCCATCGGCCTTAGCCTCTACAATTTCCTGAATATCCTGAATATAAATAATATTTTATTGTACGGCCGCAGCTGCGGCTTTGGCGAAGAATGGTTGAACACCATCATCCGGCAGACAGGATTCAACCCTTTCGATCATCGTGACACCCCGCGAACCAGGGCTACGCAAATTGGCTTCGGACAACTGAGTCGTCAGCAGCAGCTGCTCGGCATTGGCTATCTGTACGTGGAAGAGCAATTGCAGACATTGCGTTGATCGCAAAAGGTATGTGGCAGATCACAAAATTGTGTATTACGTTTAAATCACTCATCTTCACAACGGATTGATTATGAACACACTACGCTATTTTGACTTTGGCTCTTCCCGCCCCGTTCTGCTGTTGATCGCCCGTATTGCCGTCGTCCTGCTGTTTATTTTGTTTGGCTATCCCAAACTGCTGGGATTTAGCGGCACGGTACAATATATGGCCTCCTCCGGCGCTCCGCTCCCGACGCTCTCGGCCATTATCGCAATATTGATGGAGGTCCCGGCGGCGATCCTGATTGTTCTCGGCTTCTTCACCCGTCCGCTGGCGGTTATCTTTATTTTTTACACCCTCGGCACCGCCGTCATTGGCCATCATTACTGGGATATGTCCGGTGATGCGGTAGTGCCAAATATGATTAACTTCTACAAAAATATCAGTATAGCGGGTGCCTTCCTGCTGCTGGCCATCACCGGGCCGGGAGCGATATCCCTGGACCGCCGCTAAATAATCCCTGACCGCCAGACGTCAAAAAGGCCGCAATCGCGGCCTTTTCCTTTACGCTTGCGCGTTAAAGGTTATGCGTAAACCGGGAAGCGTGCACAGATATCCAGCACTTTACCCTTCACGCGCTCAATGACCGCTTCGTCATTGATATTGTCCAGCACGTCGCACATCCAGCCGGCCAGCTCTTTCACTTCCGCTTCTTTAAAGCCACGGCGAGTCACGGCCGGAGAACCGATACGGATACCGGAAGTCACAAACGGGCTCTTCGGATCGTTTGGTACGCTGTTTTTGTTGACGGTGATGTTGGCGCGGCCCAGGGCGGCGTCAGCTTCTTTACCGGTCAGGTTTTTATCCACCAGATCCAGCAGGAACAGGTGGTTTTCAGTGCCGCCGGAGACGACTTTGTAGCCGCGATCCAGGAACACTTCGACCATGGCTTTCGCGTTTTTCGCAACCTGCTGCTGGTAGACTTTAAACTCAGGCTCCATCGCTTCTTTCAGTGCGACAGCTTTACCTGCGATAACGTGCATCAGCGGGCCACCCTGCGCGCTCGGGAATACGGCAGAGTTCAGTTTTTTATACAGCTCTTCACTACCGCCTTTCGCCAGGATCAGGCCGCCACGCGGACCCGCCAGGGTTTTATGGGTGGTGGTCGTCACAACGTGAGCATGCGGAACCGGGTTCGGGTACACGTCTGCTGCAATCAGGCCTGCAACGTGGGCCATATCAACGAACAGATATGCGCCAATGCTGTCAGCGATTTCACGCATTTTTGCCCAGTCAACGATACCGGAGTAAGCAGAGAAACCACCGATGATCATCTTCGGTTTGTGTTCCTGAGCCTGCTTCGCCATGTCTGCATAGTCGATTTTACCGGACTCATCGATACCGTAAGGAATGATGTTGTACAGTTTGCCCGAGAAGTTAACCGGGGAGCCGTGAGTCAGGTGACCGCCTTGTGCCAGGTTCATCCCCAGAACGGTATCGCCCGGCTGCAGCAGAGCGGTATAGACCGCAAAGTTAGCCTGGGAACCGGAGTGCGGCTGCACGTTAGCGTAATCCGCGCCGAACAGCTCTTTTGCACGGTCAATCGCCAGTTGTTCAACGATATCAACGTATTCGCAACCACCGTAGTAGCGCTTGCCCGGATAGCCTTCGGCATATTTATTGGTCAGCTGAGAACCCTGTGCCTGCATAACGCGCGGACTGGTGTAGTTCTCGGAGGCGATCAGTTCGATGTGCTCTTCCTGACGTACTTTTTCCTGCTCCATAGCCTGCCACAGTTCGGCATCATAATCGGCAATGTTCATTTCACGCTTTAACATCCGCATCTCCTGCTCAGCTAACAATAGATTACAGCTCTAAAAGGGGGGCCTTTTTGGGCGACGGCCCACAGTATAACTGAATAGTTCTGTGATAACAGGTCTTGACAAAGGATTTTACGCAAACGATTGGCTCCGCATTACACAAGGCTTTGAGCAACAACGACTCACCGATTATCAACGGATTTCTTTTCAGGTTTGTGATGCAAATTCTTCATGTTGTTACCACTGCGGGGAAATGTGTTAAAGAACCATTTACAGTGCAGGGTTATTTTTATAAGATGCATATAAAATACATCATTTAAAAAACACTGAAGGAAGCCGCTATGCTCGACGCCCAAACCATCGCTACGGTCAAAGCCACTATTCCCCTGCTCATCGAAACCGGACCAAAGCTGACCGCCCATTTTTACGATCGCATGTTTGCACATAATCCTGAGCTCAAAGAGATCTTCAACATGAGCAACCAGCGCAACGGCGACCAGCGTGAAGCGCTGTTTAATGCCATTGCCGCCTACGCCAGCAACATCGACAATCTGCCTGCTCTGCTGCCTGCGGTTGAAAAAATCGCGCAGAAACACACTAGCTTCCAGATCAAACCAGAACAGTACAATATCGTCGGCGGTCATCTGCTGGCGACGCTCGACGAAATGTTCAGTCCGGGCCAGGAAGTGCTTGATGCATGGGGTAAAGCCTACGGTGTGCTGGCGAATGTCTTTATCAACCGTGAATCCGAAATCTACCAGGATAACGCCAGTAAAACCGGCGGCTGGGAAGGCACTCGTGCGTTTCGCATCGTGAAGAAAACCCCGCGTAGCGCCTTGATTACCAGCTTCGATCTGGAACCGGTAGATGGGCAGCCGGTGGCGGATTACCAGCCGGGCCAGTACCTGGCCATTTGGCTGAAGCCGCAGGCATTTGAATATCAGGAAATTCGCCAGTACTCATTGACCCGCCAGCCCGACGGCAAAGGCTACCGAATCGCAGTTAAACGCGAAAACGGTGGTCAGGTCTCAAACTGGCTGCACAATGCGTCGCAGGAAGGGGATATTGTGCATCTGGCAGCGCCGGCAGGTGACTTCTTCCTCGCCGTTGAACCCGAAACGCCGGTCACGCTGATCTCCGGCGGCGTCGGCCAGACACCGATGCTGGCGATGCTGGACACGTTGGCTAAAACGCAGCATACGGCCCAGGTGAACTGGTTCCACGCAGCGGAAAATGGCGATGTCCACGCATTTGCCGACGAGGTTGCTACGCTCGGCGCCAGTCTGCCGAAATTTACGTCCCACGTCTGGTATCGCACGCCAACGGCAGCGGATCGTCAGGCAGAACGGTTTAATAGCGAAGGTTTGATGGAGCTATCTGCTGTGGCTGACACGCTGCGCGACCCGCAGATGCAGTTCTATCTTTGCGGCCCGGTGGCCTTTATGCAGCATGCGGCGAAACAGCTGGTGGCGCTGGGCGCCAGTAGCGACAACATTCACTACGAATGTTTTGGCCCGCATAAAGTGCTGTGATGAGATAACCCGGATGAGGCACCAGATGCTGCCATTCGGGAACCTCCTCCCGGTCACGCAAGGCTGACCGGGAGGAGGAGTCAGAATACGACCCGGCTTAAATGGCCGCGTCGTCCTCTTCCCCGGTACGAATACGAATGACGCGGGCAACGTCAAAGACGAAGATTTTACCGTCACCGATTTTGCCGGTCTGCGCCGTGCGGATAATGGTATCCACACAGGTATCAACGATATCGTCAGTGACTACAATTTCAATTTTCACTTTCGGCAGAAAATCCACCATGTACTCTGCACCGCGGTACAGCTCGGTGTGACCTTTCTGACGGCCAAAGCCTTTTACTTCCGTGACCGTCATCCCGGTGATGCCGACTTCGGCCAGCGCTTCACGCACATCATCCAGCTTGAAAGGTTTAATAATCGCATCAATCTTTTTCATGGTGTTCCTGTCTATGTCGCGTAACCGGTTGCTTACCGTATCATAACTTGCGTCATGCTGCGGAGCTACTCTTTAAAGTCGTTGGCGTCGAGCTCGTGGCGCGACAGCAGCTTGTAAAATTCAGTTCGGTTTCGCCCCGCCATTCTTGCCGCATGGGTGACGTTGCCTTTAGTAATTTGCAGCAGCTTGCGCAGATAGTTAAGCTCAAACTGATTGCGTGCTTCGACGAAGGTCGGCAGCGCGGTATTTTCCCCTTCCAGCGCCTGTTCCACCAGCGCATCGCTGATGACCGGCGATGTGGTCAACGCCACGCATTGCTCAATCACGTTCACCAGTTGGCGCACATTACCTGGCCATTTGGCCGCCATCAGCCGTTTCATGGCATCGGTAGAAAACGCCCGCACAAACGGCTTGTGTCGATCGGCAGACTGACGCAGCAGATGATTCGCCAGCAGGGGGATATCCTCTGCGCGTTCGGCCAGCGGTGGAATTTTCAGATTCACCACATTCAGGCGATAAAACAGATCTTCACGAAACTCTCCGCGCGCCATCGCCTTCGGCAGATCGCGGTGGGTCGCCGAGATGATACGCACATCAATATCGATATCGCGGTTGCTGCCCAGCGGGCGTACTTTACGTTCCTGCAATACCCGCAGCAGCTTCACCTGGAGCGCCACCGGCATATCGCCGATTTCATCGAGAAACAGCGTCCCGCCCTCTGCGGCCTGGAACAACCCTTCCCGGTTGCTGACCGCGCCGGTAAACGCCCCGCGCGCATGGCCAAAGAGCTCGGATTCCAGCAGCTGTTCCGGCAGCGCGCCGCAGTTTATAGCGACGAAAGGGTTGTCATGGCGGGGACTGGCATTATGAATCGCCTGCGCGACAATCTCTTTCCCGGTTCCGCTCTGGCCGTTAATCAGCACGCTGACGTCGGACTGCGCCACCATCCCGGCCTGTTCCAGCAGGCGCTGCATCAGCGGGCTACGGGTCACAATTGCCTGTCGCCAGCGTTCATCCGTCGCCGGCGCACTGTGCTCCAGCGCATCATCGATGGCTTTATACAGGGCGTCTTTATCCACCGGTTTGGTCAGAAAGCCAAACACCCCTTGCTGGGTGGCCGCCACCGCATCGGGAATCGAGCCGTGAGCGGTAAGGATGATCACCGGCATCCCTGGGTGCACTTTCTGGATTTCGCTGAACAGCTGCAGGCCGTCCATCTCGTCCATGCGTAAATCGCTGACCACCAGTTCGACTTTATCGCGAGCCAGAATGCGCAGCGCTTCGGGGCCGCTTTCAGCGGTTACCACGCTGTAGCCTTCGCTGGTCAGGCGCATTCCCAGCAGTTTTAATAAACCCGGATCGTCATCCACCAGCAGCAGATGGGCCGGTTTACGGATCGTCATGAATGACCTCCGGAACTTTATCGCTGCCGTGGCTGCCGTCGGAATTAAAATTCCCTCCGGGCTTGCGGTTGGATAGCTGGCGTTCAATATCGGTGAGGTTTTCCAGCTTGCGGGTGGTCAGCTCAAGCTGGCTGCGAAGCTGCTCTTCCTGCAGGCGCAGTGCCTCCAGTTCGGCATCGCTGGACTGCTGCAACTTCGCGTACCGGGCACGTTCATCCACCAGCTGCAGTTGCCTGTTCTGACCATTACGCCAGAGCTGATACAGCGGCCGGACCTGCACGGCAATTTGCGGGCTGAACGTATTCAGGCGGGAAACCAGCTCGCGGCGTTCATCCGGCGTTATTTTCGCATCCGCCAGCAAAATGCCGCGTTTAAACGCATCCTGCCAGCTGTCATCATTATGTTGTTTGGCTTCTGCCCGCGCCTGAACCGGCGCCAGACGGTCGGCGCAATCTATCCCGCGCAGCCAGTACAGCGGGTTTTTATCGCTGGCTTCACTTTTCAGTGACCAGATATCGGCGCAGTCAACCGAAAGAAAATCCGCAACCTGGTGCTGCGGCAGTTCGGGCTGTGCTTTGTCACTTGCCGTGTGCGGCGAAAAAGTGGTGGAACACCCTGCCAGCGCCAGACAAGAAACGCCGGACAACAGCCATCCTTTGAAAGTACGAACCACTACGAAGAGGTGGGACATATTCCCCCATTGTTGATTCATGTGTTGGTTTTTCCCGGCTCAGCGGCGGGTAGCGTTATGCGGAAACAGATAAACCCGGACTCATCATCCTCCAGGCTAAGTTCTCCCTGCATTTGTCGGACGCAATCCCGGGCAATGCTCAGGCCCAGACCGCTGCCTTTTACCGCCCCTTTACGCTGATGACTTCCCTGATAAAAAGGCTCAAATAGCATATTTTTTTCCGCCAGCGGGATCGGCTCGCCGCTGTTCATCACGTCGATGCGAACCTGCTCACCGTGCCGGTAGCTATGGATACGAATGTTACCGGATTCAGCACCATAGTGCACCGCATTGGAATAGAGATTATCCATCACACTGGTTAATAATGCGGGTTCTGCCAGGCAGGTACGTTCTACCAGGTCAATCGCGGTATGCATCATTTTAGCCCGTGCGGGCAAACTGTGAGCTGCCACGACGCTATCAACCAGTTCAGCAATATCAACAGCCTCGCGTGGGACCGGGCCATCCGCCTGCTTGCGATTGTAATCCAGCAGTTGCTCAATGAGTTTTTGTAGATTGCGGCTACTGCTATCAAGAATTTCGACGATCTCCTGCTGTTCCACCGTCAGCGGCCCGGCAACGCGGTCGGCCAGCAGCTCAGTGCCCTCCCGCATGCTGGCGAGGGGCGTTTTCAGCTCATGCGAAAGATGACGTAAAAACTGATGACGCTGCGATTCCAGCCACGCCAGACGCTCGCTCAGCCAGATAATACGCTCACCGACGAAACGCAGTTCGCGCGGGCCGGTAAATAGCGCCGCATTATCCAGCGACTTCCCCTCCCCCAGGCGGTTGATCATTTTCTCGATCCCTTTTACCGGGCCGATAATCATTCGGGTAAACAGCAGGACCAACGCCAGGCTCAACAGAAAGAGAACCAGCGCCTGCCAGCCAAAAAACTGCCCGCGCTCGGCAATCTCCTGCTGAAGCTGCTGCCCACGCGAGTAGACCACCGTCCGGGTTGCCTGAACCATCTCGCTGTTGGCAGCGGCAAAGGCTTCCAGGCTGGCTCCCGATTGCGCATCCGGGCTGCTATTTTTGCATCTGAGCTGCGCCAGATTGCTCAGCTCCTGGCTCAGGGCCTGCCAGATTTTTTCATCGGGCAGCACTCCGGCATGCGCATCCAGCATCTCGCTGTAGCGTTTACGCTGGTTTTGATAAACCTTCGCCAGCGTCGGATCGTCCAGCACGCAGTACTGTCGATAGCTACGTTCCATTTCCAGCGACGCGTTTATCATCGCCTCACTGCGCCGGGCGTCGACAAGCGTTGTGCGGTTAATATGCGCGGCCTGTGCGCTCAGCGCATTCAGGCTCTGCCATGCCTGCCAGGCCAGAACCAGCAGCGGCAGCAGAATCAACACAAACGAAAGCGTCACCAGCTGACGCAATGAACGGGGAAAAAGAGAGATTCGCTTCAAGGATAGGGTCTCAATCATTAGCTCATCACGATGCTAACTGAGGATGCCGCAGAGTAACAGGTGCAATCGACCTTTCTGTCACGCATATAACAAAGCCAGGCGATTGCCTGGCTTTGTTATGGAATAAGGCGGTGCCTAACTCGACGTTTCGCCCGATGGTTGATAAAGCAGAGCTATTATCAGAAGTTGGACGGCAGGCACCTTGTTGTGCGTCATTCGAAGTTTATGTAGCGCGTCCCGAAGGGGCTGACATAAGAAGGTGAATGAGCCACTGGTTATTATTATGCATTAACTGTGCCACATAGCAAAACAATTTATTAACACAATGAAATATAATGATTTTATAACATTATTAGCGCATTCGTGTACCGATGCTTTTTTGCACAGAGTGTCGCTATTTAGCAACACATCACACTCCATTTATCTATATTATTTAAAATCAACAAGTTAAGTGTCTCCAATTAGCGACACCATTCCCCCGCGTTTGTCGGCATTTCCCGACACCTTCAGACGACCGCCATCACAGATAAAGAAAGCCCCCGCTCAAAGTCGGGGGGCTTTACAGGTGACGGCGAATGCCTGGCAGGCTCCGCGTGTGCGGCTGAATTAGCCCAGCTGCTTACGCGCGTTGCGGAAGATACGCATCCACGGGCTATCTTCACCCCAGTTTTCCGGATGCCAGGAGTTAGCCACGGTGCGGAATACGCGCTCAGGATGCGGCATCATAATCGTCGCGCGACCGCTTTCGCTGGTCACGGCGGTGATCCCGTTCGGTGAACCGTTCGGGTTAGCCGGATAGTTCTCCGTTACCTTACCGAAGTTATCGACAAAGCGCAGCGCCACCAGGCCCTTGCTCTCCAACTGAGCCAGATGCGCGCCATCACGTACTTCCACCTGCCCTTCACCGTGAGAAACGGCAATCGGCATCATCGAGCCGGCCATGCCCTGTAACAGCAGAGACGGGCTTTGCGTGACCTCGACCAGGCTAAAGCGCGCTTCAAAACGGTCGGAGTAGTTGCGCACGAAACGCGGCCACAGGTCGCTTCCCGGGATTAGCTCGCGCAGGTTGGACATCATCTGACAGCCGTTACAGACGCCCAGCGCCAGGGTCTGCGGACGATGGAAGAAGGTTGCAAACTCGTCGCGCACGCGCTCGTTGAACAGAATGGATTTCGCCCAACCTTCGCCCGCCCCCAGCACATCGCCATACGAGAAGCCGCCACAGGCCACCAGAGCCTGGAAATCAGCCAGGCCGGTACGGCCCGCCAGCAGGTCACTCATGTGCACGTCGATGGCATCAAAGCCTGCGCGGTGGAAGGCTGCCGCCATCTCAACGTGGGAGTTAACGCCCTGCTCGCGCAGCACTGCCACCTTCGGACGCGCACCGGTAGCGATATACGGGGCGGCAATGTCTTCATTGATATCGAAAGAGAGCTTAACGTTCAGGCCCGGATCGTTATCGTGGCGTTTTGCTTCGTGTTCGCTATCGGCACATTCAGGGTTGTCGCGCAGACGCTGCATCTGCCAGGTGGTTTCTGCCCACCAGATACGTAGCGTGGTACGGCTTTCACTGAACACCGGATGACCATCCGCGGTGATAACAAAGCGGTCGCCTTCCGTTGCCTGGCCCAGGTAGTGGACACAATCCGCCAGGCCGTGAGAAGCCAGCAGCGCTTCAACCGCCTCGCGATCCGTCGCGCGAACCTGGATAACGGCCCCCAGCTCTTCGTTAAACAGCGCCGCCAGGCGATCGTCGCCCAGCGCGGCGATATCGGCCGTCAGGCCACAGTGGCCGGTAAAGGCCATCTCAGCCAGGGTGACCAGCAGACCACCGTCAGAGCGGTCGTGGTAAGCCAGCAGCTTGCGTTCGGCGACCAGCGCCTGCATCGCATCCCAGAAGCCCTTAAGCTGCGCGACATCGCGCACGTCAGCCGGAACATCGCCCAACTGACGATAGACCTGCGCCAGCGCGGTCGCACCGAGCGCGTTACGACCTTTACCCAAATCAATCAGCAACAGGGCGTTATCTTCCGTGGAGAGCTGTGGCGTCACGGTATGACGCACATCTTCCACGCGGGCAAAAGCGGAAATCACCAGCGACAGCGGCGAAGTCATCTCGCGCTGCTCACTGCCTTCCTGCCAGCGGGTTTTCATCGACATTGAGTCTTTGCCCACCGGGATAGTCAGGCCCAGAGCCGGACACAGCTCTTCACCTACCGCTTTCACCGCTTCATACAGGCCGGCGTCTTCCCCCGGGTGACCGGCCGCGGCCATCCAGTTTGCGGAGAGTTTCACGCGATTCAACGCGCCAATTTGCGTTGCCGCAACGTTGGTCAGCGCTTCGCCGACGGCCAGACGGGCAGACGCCGCAAAGTCCAGCAGCGCAACCGGCGCACGTTCGCCAATCGCCATCGCTTCGCCGTAGTAGCTATCGAGGCTAGCGGTGGTCACCGCGCAGTTTGCCACCGGGATCTGCCACGGACCAACCATCTGATCGCGTGCCACCATCCCGGTCACGGTACGGTCGCCGATAGTCACGAGGAAGGTTTTCTCGGCGACGGCCGGCAAATGCAGAACGCGATTCACGGCATCGGCAAGAGTAATGTCCTGGCGATCCAGCGCGTCGCCTTTGGCTTTCAGCGTCTGGACATCGCGGGTCATTTTCGGTGTTTTACCCAGCAGCACATCCAGCGGCAGATCGATCGGCTGGTCGTTGAAGTGGGAATCGCTCATGTTCAGGTGCAGCTCTTCGGTAGCTTCACCGATCACCGCATACGGCGCGCGCTCGCGGCGGCACAGTTCATCAAACAGCGGCAGCTGTTCCGGGGCAACCGCCAGCACATAACGTTCCTGGGATTCGTTACACCAGATCTCCAGCGGGCTCATGCCCGGCTCGTCGCTCAGGATATCGCGCAGCTGGAATTTACCGCCGCGCCCGCCGTCGCTGACCAGCTCCGGCATGGCGTTAGACAGGCCGCCCGCACCGACGTCGTGGATAAACAGAATCGGGTTTTCATCGCCCAGCTGCCAGCAGCGGTCGATGACTTCCTGACAGCGGCGTTCCATTTCCGGGTTATCACGTTGCACGGAGGCGAAATCGAGATCGGCATCGGACTGACCGGACGCCATCGAAGAAGCCGCTCCGCCGCCCAGACCGATATTCATCGCCGGGCCGCCAAGCACGATCAGTTTCGCCCCAACGATAATTTCACCTTTCTGCACGTGTTCGCCGCGGATGTTGCCAATACCGCCTGCCAGCATGATCGGTTTGTGATACCCGCGCAGCTCTTCGCCGTTATGGCTGGTGACTTTTTCTTCATAGGTACGGAAATAGCCGTTCAGCGCCGGGCGACCGAATTCGTTGTTAAATGCGGCGCCGCCCAGCGGGCCATCGGTCATAATATCCAGCGCGGTGACAATGCGGTCCGGCTTACCGAAATCTTCTTCCCACGGCTGTTCAAAGCCAGGAATACGCAGGTTGGAAACCGAGAAGCCCACCAGGCCTGCTTTCGGCTTCGCTCCGCGGCCGGTAGCCCCTTCATCGCGGATTTCACCGCCGGAGCCGGTCGCCGCGCCCGGCCACGGAGAAATGGCCGTCGGGTGGTTATGCGTTTCTACTTTCATCAGGATATGAGCGTCTTCCTGATGGTAGTCATAGCGGCCTTTTTCGCGATCGGCGAAGAAGCGCCCTACCTGAGAACCTTCCATGACCGCGGCGTTATCTTTATAAGCGGACAGAACGTAATCAGGCGTTTTTTCGAAGGTGTTTTTGATCATCTTAAACAGCGACTTCGGCTGCTGTTCGCCATCGATGACCCAGTCGGCGTTAAAAATCTTGTGGCGGCAGTGCTCGGAGTTCGCCTGCGCAAACATATACAACTCGATGTCGTTCGGGTTGCGGCCAAGCTTGTTAAACGCATCCTGCAGATAGTCGATTTCGTCTTCTGCCAGCGCCAGCCCCAGTCGCAGGTTCGCATCAATCAGCGCCTGACGTCCCTGGCCCAGCAGGTCAACGCTGGTCACCGGCGTCGGCTGATGCTGAGCAAACAGCTTTTCGCCCTCTTCCAGCGCGCTAAAGACGCTTTCCATCATTCGGTCGTGGAGTTCACTCGCGACAGCGGCCCACTGCTCTTCACTCAGCGTGTTGGCTTCCACATAGTACGCCACGCCGCGCTCAAGGCGCGCAACCTGCGACAGGCCGCAGTTATGGGCAATATCGGTAGCTTTAGAAGACCAGGGGGAGATGGTGCCAGGGCGGGGAGTGACGAGCAGTAATTTACCGGTTGGGGTATGGCTGTTTAAATGTGGGCCATACTTGAGCAGTCGCGCCAGCCTCTCACGTTCATCACCGCTGAGCGGCGCGTTCAGTTCGGCAAAATGAACATACTCTGCATATATTGTGCTAACCGGCAGGTTGGCCGCCTGGAAACGTGCCAGCAGTTTATTAACACGAAATGCCGACAGTGCAGGTGAACCACGCAAAATTTCCATCATAAGTCTCTCGTCTTCGCAGCTTTCAATATGAGCCAGGGGGGAAACGGGCGCCATTATAGTGAATCCTGAGCCTCGACGAAACCGTTTGCGTGGAAATAAAATCATTCCCCTGGTTTATCAATTAATGTGACCTTCCTCGCGAATAAGTTGCCAACTGGCGCATTCTTAAGCAAAATGCCGCTCATTCGACGACTGTCTTTTAACTTTTCCGCTCATAGCCTGCTGAGGAACACAGAGCTGCAGAAGATTAACTATCTGAAAAAACTAAAGATTAATTATCTGCTCATCGGCATTGTGACCTTATTGCTGGCGGCCGCCCTGTGGCCGTCGATCCCGTGGTCCGGAAAGCCGGAGAACCGCGTCGCAGGGATTATGGCGCGCGGTGAGCTGCGCGTCAGTACCATCAATTCGCCGCTAACCTTCGCGACCATCAATAACAAAACCTACGGGCTGGATTACGAGCTCGCACAGCAGTTTGCCGATTACCTCGGCGTTAAGCTGAAGGTAACCGTCCGGCAAAATATCAGCCAGCTGTTCGATGACCTCGATAACGGCAATGCCGATATGCTCGCTGCCGGGCTGGTCTACAACTCAGAGCGGGTCAAAAATTATCAGCCGGGACCCGGCTACTATTCAGTATCACAGCAGCTGGTCTATCGGGTTGGTAACCTGCGCCCGCGTAGCCTCGCCAACCTCACGGCAGAACAGCTGGTGATTGCCCCAGGCCACGTCGCCATTAACGACCTGCAGGCGCTGAAAGGGAATAAATTCCCGGATCTTGGCTGGCGCGTGGATGAGAAGCGCGGAACAACGGCGCTAATGCAGGCGGTTATCGATGGCGAAGTGGATTACACCATTGCTGATTCAGTCGCGGTCAGTCTGTTCCAGCGCGTGCATCCGGAACTGGCCGTCGCCCTGGATATCAGCGATGAACAACCGGTGACCTGGTTTAGCGTCAAAAGCGAGGATAATTCACTGTCTGCGGCAATGCTGGATTTCTTCAACAATATGAATGAGGACGGCACGCTGGCGAGACTGGAAGAAAAATACCTCGGCCACGGCAACGATTTCGATTATGTCGATACGCGTACGTTCCTGCGCGCCGTTGAAAATATTCTGCCTGACCTGCAGCCGATGTTTGAGAAATACGCGCGCCAAATCGACTGGCGCCTGCTGGCGGCTATCTCGTGGCAGGAGTCACACTGGGATCCGCAGGCGACCTCGCCCACCGGGGTACGCGGTATGATGATGCTGACTCGAAACACCGCACAGAGTCTGGGGTTAACCGACCGCACAGATGCGGAACAGAGCCTTAACGGCGGTATGCGCTACCTGCAGGATATGATGAATAAGATACCGGATTCGGTCCCTAAAGATGAACGGATCTGGTTTGCATTGGCGGCTTACAATATGGGTTACGCGCATATTCTTGACGCCATTTCGCTGACCAAAAAACAGAAAGGCAATCCCGACAGCTGGGCGGACGTCAAACAGCGTTTGCCGCTGCTCAGCCAGAAGCCCTATTACAGCCGGCTGAAATATGGCTATGCGCGAGGGCACGAAGCCTATGCGTACGTGGAAAATATCCGCAAATACCACATCAGCCTGGTGGGCTACCTGTCAGAAAAAGAGAGAAAGGATGAACAGCGGCTGGCCATTGCCGGAGACTATCCGGCGGTAATGCCGGATGAACTGGATAAAGAGCAGCGAACAATACCCTTTTTCCAGTTTCGCGCGGAATCGTTAGTCGACAACGCCAGGCTGAAAATCCCGGGACTGGGGCACTAAGCGTCCCCGGCCTGACGCGCCTTTTTCAAGGCTTTTTTCTCCTCCCGCCGCCAGCGGAAAAAGTCACTGAGCATGCCTGAGCACGACTCCGCCAGTATTCCTTCATCTATCTCCACGCGATGGTTCATACCCGGGTGGTGCAGAACATCGATCAGCGAGCCGGCCGCGCCAGTTTTTGCATCCCGGGCACCAAATACCAGCCGCGAAATCCGGCTATGGACCATCGCACCGGCGCACATCACGCACGGCTCGAGCGTGACGTACAGCGTCGCGTCAATCAGGCGATAGTTTTGCAGCACCAGTCCTCCTTGACGCAACGCCATAATTTCAGCGTGTGCCGTCGGATCGTGGCGCCCGATTGGCCGGTTCCAACCTTCGCCGATCACCTGATTGTTGTGTACCAGTACGGCACCCACCGGCACTTCGCCCTCTTCCCAGGCGCGTTTAGCCAGCGTCAGAGCGTGACGCATCCAGTATTCATCGTTCAGTTCATGGTCAGACAAAACGGGCACTCCTGCGGAAAAAGCGGGGCGCATTATACATGGCCGGCAAACAATGCACACTATTCTAACTGGTGAAGATCGCCCTGCGGGGTGACCCGCCAGCGGTGCTGACAGAAATGAAGCAGCGGATTGTCCTGCTCGCTATCGCTATAGCCGCTGTATAGCTGCAACGGCGCACCGATTTTTTGCTCCAGTTGGATAACCTTCTCATGGCCCAGACAGCGTAGCGACAGCCCCCAGCCTCCGCAGCGGCGCTCCATCCGGCTGGCGATGACATTCACCCGCGGCAGCCAGGCGCTATCACTATAGACCTGTTCAACCAGCGATTGCGGCGACCCGGTAATCAGCCAGACGTCAGCATCGTGACGGGTCAGGTAGTCACTCAGCCGGGCCTGCACAACGGGAAAAGCGGTCACGCGCTGGCGAAACCAGCGGGCAAAATCGGCCTCAAGCTGTTTTAGCGCGCGCTCGCTGCGCCCGAACGTTGAGGCCCACAGCAGCAGACTCATCGGCCAGCGCGCCGCCCGGCCGTTTACCGCCAGCCCCGCCAGGATAACCGGCAACAGCGGTACCACCAGCAGCAGGTTCAGCGGCTGGTGACGCAAAACATAACGTAAGAAGCCGCCAAACATATCCTGCTGGTGCAACGTTCCATCGAGATCAAAAAAAACCACTCGCCGCGTGCTGCTCTTCAAACCTGACCTCTTTTTGTCGAATATTATCTCTGGTGCCGATAGCTTAACAGTCTTGCGCCATAAACAGAGAAAACATCCACGGGCGTTAAGCCTGGGTTGAGGCAGCTTCTCTGCCATCAATAAATCTCAGCGGTAGAATTTTTAATTCGCCGCAATCCTCTTATAATCGAATACAATATTCTTTCAGCAGAGGGCGAAGGTTGTCCTGAGGAAAACCGATGAACTGTTTAATCCGCATCCGCCAGCGCTATCCGTCGCTGGCAGCAAGCGATAAAAAGCTGGCAGATTTTATTCTGGCTCAGCCGGACCAGACCCGCCACCTCAGTTCACAACAGCTGGCAGGCGTGGCAGGTGTCAGCCAGTCCAGCGTCGTGAAATTCGCGCAGAAGATGGGGTTTAAAGGTTTCCCGGCGCTGAAACTGGCACTGAGCGAAGCGCTGGCCAGCGCGCCCGACCCGCAGTCGGTGCCGGTCCATAACCAGATCCGCGGCGACGATCCGCTGCGCCTGGTAGGCGAGAAACTGATTAAGGATAACGTGGCCGCCATGCACGCTTCGCTGGATGTAAACAGCGAGGAGAAACTGCTGGAAGCCGTTGCGCTGTTGCGTCATGCTCGCCGGGTGGTTATTACCGGAATTGGTGCTTCTGGCCTGGTGGCGCGTAATTTCGGCTGGAAGCTGATGAAGATCGGTATTAACGCCGTCTCCGAACAGGATATGCATGCCCTGCTCGCCACCGTGCAGGCGATGTCGTCAGACGATCTGCTGCTGGCTATCTCCTACTCCGGCGAACGTCGTGAAATCAATATGGCTGCCGGGGAAGCGCTGCGCGTAGGTTGTCGGATCCTGGCGATCACCGGTTTCACCCCCAATGCCCTGCAACAGCAGGCCACGCAGTGCCTGTATACTATCGCCGAAGAACAGGCGACGCGCAGCGCGGCCATCTCCTCCACCAGCGCACAGATGATGCTGACCGACCTGCTGTTTATGGCGCTGGTTCAACAGGATCTGGAACATGCGCCTGAGCGCATCCGACACAGCGAGGCGCTGGTGAAAAAACTGGTGTGAACAGAAAACAGGCGTATAATGTCCGCCCTCTTTGTGTTGTTTCTGAGAATTTCCCAATGGCGCTGTTAATCACCAAAAAATGCATCAATTGCGATATGTGCGAACCGGAATGCCCTAATGAGGCCATTTCAATGGGTGACAGCATTTATGAAATTAACAGCGACCGCTGCACGGAATGCGTAGGCCACTATGAAACGCCTACCTGCCAGAAAGTGTGCCCGATCCCGAATACGATTCTGAAAGATCCGGCACACGTTGAAAATGAAGAGCAGCTGTGGGACAAGTTTGTGTTAATGCATCACGCGGATAAAATCTGATTCTGATATTGCGCCCAGCGGGCTCTAACTCTCCACGATGACCGTAGCACAAGCATAGTGACGCTCATCGGCCAGCGTCACGTGAATGCTACTGACCCCCAGACGTTCCGCCAGGTTCTTCGCCTCGCCCCACAAACGCAGTTTGGGTTTCCCCAGTTCGTCGTTGTAAACCTCGAACTGGTTAAACGCCAGACCGTTACGAATGCCGGTTCCCAGGGCTTTCGCCGCCGCTTCTTTCACCGCAAAACGCTTCGCCAGAAAGCGGACCGGCTGCTGGTGCTGTGTCCAAATCGCCCACTCGCTGTCGCTGAGTACGCGCCGGGCGAGGCGATCGCCGCTACGGGCGACCACCGCTTCAATACGAGCAATTTCAACAATATCGGTGCCCAGCCCCAGAATAGCCATTACGCGCGCGCTTCCTGCATCAGGCGCTTCATCTCGCTAACCGCCTCTTTCAGGCCGCTCATAACCGCACGACCAATAATCGCATGGCCAATATTCAGCTCGTGCATTTCCGGGATCCGGGCGATCGCTTTCACATTATGGTAGGTCAGACCATGGCCGGCATTGACCTTCAGACCCAGACTGGCGGCAAAGGTTGCCGCCGTCGCAATACGCTCAAGCTCTTTTGCCTGTTGCGCATCGGTTTCGGCGTCGGCATAGCAGCCGGTGTGGATTTCGATGAAAGGGGCACCAACTTCTGCGGCGGCTTTAATTTGCTCTGCATCGGCATCAATAAACAGAGAGACCAGAATACCAGCATCGGCAAGACGCTTGCAGGCATCGCGCATTTTGTCGCGCTGACCCGCTACATCCAGGCCACCTTCCGTCGTCACTTCCTGACGCTTTTCCGGTACCAGACAGCAGAAGTGTGGTCTGGTCTCGCAGGCGATAGCCAGCATCTCTTCGGTGACCGCCATCTCCAGATTCATTCGGGTATCCAGCGTCTGGCGCAGAATACGAACGTCGCGATCGGTAATGTGGCGGCGGTCTTCGCGCAGGTGAACGGTAATTCCGTCGGCGCCAGCCTGCTCGACGATAAACGCCGCCTGTACCGGATCCGGATACGCGGTGCCGCGAGCGTTACGCAGTGTCGCAATATGGTCGATATTGACCCCTAACAATAATTCAGCCATGACAATCCTCATTGATCGTTATTCGTTTTATCAGCCGCTCGCGCTGCGCGGGCGGGCATAAACTGGCGAAACAGCTCCCGGCTCTTTAGCGGTTTACCGCCGAGATAGGGCTTCAGGGCGATACGGGTAAAGCGCTTTGCGGCGCGCAGCGCATCGCTATCCGGAAATTCACGGTTAGCCAGCGCTTTCAAATGGTGCCCGGTAAACGTGTTGTTATCAATAACCACGCTGGCGATAAAACCTTTTTCTTCACGGTAGCGATAGGTCATGGTGTCATCCACCTCATCACCGCTGCCGGCACAGTGAAGAAAATCGACGCCATACCCCAGGTGTCCTAACAGCGCCAGTTCAAACCGGCGCAGCGCCGGCTCCGGCGTACCGCTTGCACCCGCCAGCGCCTGCAGACAGTGCAGGTAATCGAAAAAGAGTTCGGAGAAGCGTGTTTCATGTTCGAGCACGCGAGAAAGCAGCTCGTTCACATACAGACCGCTGTAAAGCGTGATACCGCTGAGCGGAAGAGCCAATGAAACGGCTTCGGCGCTGCGCAGCGTTTTCACTTCGCCACGACCGCCAAAACGGAGTAATAAGGGGGTAAAAGGCTGGAGGGCGCCTTTGAGGTTGGAGCGTTTGGAACGTGCGCCTTTTGCTACCAGGCGCACGCGACCTGACTCTTCCGTGAAGACGTCCAGCATCAGGCTGGTTTCGCTCCAGGGACGACTATGCAGAACGAAAGCGCGCTGCCAGCCTTCCATCATACTCGTCGTCTTGCAAGCTGCGGGCGCGTTGGCTGCGCCCAGTCAATGACAGGAGTCAGCTCCCGGGGACTCGCGGTCTTACCGCCTTTCTGCACCTCGAAAGCCATAGGGTGGAGATCTTACACGTCGTCGCCATAGCCGAGACTGCGCAACGCGCGCTCGTCGTCAGCCCAGCCGGATTTCACTTTCACCCACAGTTCGAGGTGAACCGGTGCTTCAAACATATCCTGCATGTCTTTACGGGCTTCAATACCAATGGTTTTGATTTTGGCACCTTTGTTGCCAATCACCATCTTCTTCTGCCCTTCACGCTCAACCAGGATCAGGCCGTTAATATCATAACCGCCGCGTTCGTTAGTCTGGAAACGTTCAATCTCCACCGTAACGGAATACGGCAGCTCTGCGCCAAGGAAACGCATCAGCTTTTCGCGGATGATTTCGGAGGCCATAAAGCGCTGAGAACGGTCGGTAATGTAATCTTCAGGGAAGTGATGAACCGCTTCCGGAAGATGCTTACGCACAATCCCGGCGATGGTATCCACGTTCATGCCGGTTTCCGCAGAAATCGGTACGATATCGAGGAAGTTCATCTGGCTTGCCAGGAACTGCAGGTGCGGCAGTAAGTCAGCCTTCTCCTGCACGTTATCGACTTTATTAACCGCCAGAATCACCGGCGCTCTGGCATCACGTAACTTGCCCAGCACCATTTCGTCATCAGCCGTCCAGCGAGTGCCTTCGACAACGAAGATCACCAGCTCAACATCGCCGATTGAGCTGCTCGCCGCTTTGTTCATCAGGCGGTTGATCGCGCGCTTTTCTTCCATATGCAGGCCCGGGGTATCAACATAGATTGCCTGATACGGCCCTTCGGTATGAATACCGACAATGCGGTGACGCGTGGTCTGCGCTTTACGAGAAGTGATCGAAATCTTCTGACCAAGCAGGTTGTTCAACAGCGTGGATTTACCCACGTTCGGGCGGCCAACGATGGCGACAAACCCACAATAACTTTTTTCGATGCTCATTCCAGCTCCAGCTTTTTCAGCGCCTGTTCGGCGGCGGCCTGTTCCGCCTTGCGACGGCTGGAACCTGTACCAACCACCGGTTCACTCAGGCCACTGACCTGGCAGTGGATAGTAAATTCCTGATCGTGCGCTTCACCGCGCACCTGTACCACCAGATAAGAAGGCAGCGGCAAATGGCGACCTTGCAGATACTCCTGCAAACGGGTCTTGGGATCTTTTTGCTTATCGCCCGGACTGATTTCGTCCAGACGGCTCTGGTACCAGGTGAGGATCAGGCGCTCAACGTTCTGAATATCGCTGTCGAGGAATACCCCGCCAATCAATGCTTCAACGGTATCTGCCAGAATAGACTCACGACGGAAGCCGCCGCTTTTCAACTCACCCGGGCCAAGGCGCAGACACTCACCCAGTTCAAACTCGCGGGCGATCTCCGCCAGCGTGTTGCCTCGTACCAGCGTGGCACGCATACGGCTCATATCACCTTCGTCTACCCGAGGGAAACGATGATAGAGCGCATTCGCGATCACAAAACTCAAAATAGAGTCACCTAAAAACTCCAGGCGCTCATTGTGTTTGCTGCTGGCACTGCGGTGAGTTAATGCCTGTTGCAACAGCTCCTGATGATGAAAAGTGTAGCCCAGCTTCCGTTGAAGCCGATTAATTACGATGGGGTTCATGCGTTACCAATAAATGAATGCGTCAAAAATGCAGCACACGAAACCGACCTGGGCAGCCCTGCCGCCATTTAGATTGCCTGCGCGCTCGCCTGCCGCCTTTCTGCAACCCAAATTATTCAGAGTAAAATCAACCAACGCGGTTTCGTGTGCAGTGTCACTCTTACGAGAGACAACCAAAACTTCGGGGGGATATTCTATACGCAACGACAAGGGATGTCGTTAGTTTGAATAGATTTAAATATTAAATAATTCACGCTGCCAACATTGCAGCGGCAGCGTGAATAAGGCAGGGAAATTAATGGATGCTACCAATACGCGATAAACGCACGCCGGTCGGCCATTCACCTTCCTGTTTTTCGAAGCTCATCCAGATTGCCGTGGCTTTACCCACCAGGTTGGCTTCTGGCACAAAGCCCCAGTAGCGGCTGTCGGCGCTGTTATCGCGGTTGTCGCCCATCATAAAGTAATGGCCCGGCGGCACGATCCAAGTCGCCAGCGGCAGACCAGACTGGTGGTAATACATCCCAACCTGATCCTGAGCAATCGGCACGGTCAGAATGCGATGAGTGACCTCACCCAGCGTCTCTTTGCGTTCCGTCAGGCGAATGCCGTCATCCTTACTTTCGCCCTTCGGCAGCTGCCAGAATCCACTGGTCGCTTCACCGCCGTTCTGACGA
This sequence comes from Klebsiella sp. I138, assembly GCF_051131765.1. Lineage (NCBI taxonomy): Bacteria > Pseudomonadati > Pseudomonadota > Gammaproteobacteria > Enterobacterales > Enterobacteriaceae > Klebsiella > Klebsiella sp. I138. The sequence goes on along the minus strand of NZ_CP180447.1, from coordinate 1,742 downwards.
GAGAACGTCTGGACAAAATCACTTGGCTCAACGTTGGAGTAAGTCACCGGCAACGCATTGCCGCATGCCTGGCCGGAACTACAGCCCGGCTGGATGGTGACCTGTTTTGCCAGTGGATCGTAGGTGATCTTATCGCCCGGCAGGCCAACAGCACGCTTGATGTAGTCCAGACGCGGGTCTTCCGGATATTTAAAGACCACGATATCACCGCGCTTCGGATGACCGGTTTCGATCAGCGTTTTCTGGTAGATCGGATCTTTAATGCCATAGGCAAACTTCTCAACCAGAATAAAATCGCCAATCAGCAGCGTTGGCATCATCGAACCGGACGGGATTTGAAACGGCTCATAAATAAATGAGCGCACCACCAGAACGATCGCCAGCACCGGGAAAACCGAGGCTCCCGTTTCCAGCCAGCCCGGTTTCGGGCTGACTTTCTTCAGCGTTTGCTTGTCGAGGCTATCACCGGTCGCTGCCTGAGCAGCGGCCTGACGTTCACGACGTTTTGGTGCGAAGATAAATTTATCCAGGCACCACAAAAGCCCCGTGACCAGGGTTGCAATCACCAGGATCAGGGCAAACATGTTCGCCATGCCAACTCCTTAATGGTTATTTTCCGTCTTTACCGACGTGCAGAATGGCGAGGAACGCTTCCTGCGGCAGCTCAACGTTACCCACTTGCTTCATACGTTTCTTACCGTCTTTCTGCTTCTGCAGCAGCTTTTTCTTACGGCTGACGTCACCGCCGTAGCATTTCGCCAGGACGTTTTTACGCAGCTGCTTGACGGTCGCACGGGCGATAATGTGGTTACCGATAGCTGCCTGAATCGCGATGTCGAACTGCTGGCGTGGGATCAGCTCTTTCATCTTCTCCACCAGCTCACGGCCACGATACGGCGCGTTATCGTTGTGGGTGATCAGCGCCAGCGCATCAACACGCTCACTGTTGATCAGCACATCCACACGGACCATGTTAGACGCCTGGAAGCGTTTGAAGTTGTAATCCAGCGACGCGTAGCCGCGGGAAGTGGACTTCAGACGGTCGAAGAAATCGAGAACCACTTCCGCCATCGGAATTTCATAGGTCAGCGCAACTTGTTTACCGTGGTAAACCATGTTGGTCTGCACGCCACGCTTCTCAATACACAGCGTGATAACGTTGCCCAGGAACTCCTGCGGCAGCAGCATGTGACATTCCGCGATCGGCTCACGCAGCTCCTGAATGTTATTCAGCGGCGGCAGCTTGGACGGACTATCGACATAAATGACTTCTTTCGACGTGGTTTCCACTTCGTAGACAACCGTCGGAGCAGTGGTAATCAGATCCAGGTCGTATTCGCGTTCCAGACGCTCCTGGATGATTTCCATGTGCAGCAGGCCGAGGAAGCCGCAGCGGAAGCCGAAGCCCAGCGCCGTGGAGCTTTCTGGCTCATAGAACAGGGAAGCATCGTTCAGGCTCAGTTTACCGAGCGCATCGCGGAAGGCTTCGTAATCATCGGAACTCACCGGGAACAGACCGGCATACACCTGAGGCTTCACTTTTTTGAAGCCCGGCAGCGCTTTATCTGCTGGGTTACGTGACGTAGTCAGGGTATCCCCTACCGGAGCGCCGAGGATATCTTTAATGGCGCATACCAGCCAGCCTACCTCACCGCATTTCAGTTCGGTACGGTCAACCTGTTTTGGCGTGAAGATCCCCAGGCGGTCAGCGTTATAGACCTGTCCGGTGCTCATGACTTTGA